>NZ_OZ252224.1:0-1740000 GCF_965249265.1 Pelagibius sp.
GGAATTGGCGGCGGGGCCGGGTGTGACCCTGCTCTGCGGCCGCTACGAGGGGGTCGACGAAAGGGTCCTGGAGGCCCATGACGTCCTCGAGGTCTCGCTGGGTGACTATGTCCTCTCCGGCGGCGAGACCGCGGCCCTGGTGTTGATGGATGCGATCGTCCGTCTGCTGCCCGAGGTGATGGGCAACGAGGACAGCCCGGGCGAGGAATCGTTCGGCGAGAACGAGTTTGAGGGGTTGCTGGAATATCCCCTCTTTACGCGGCCGGCCGAGTGGCAGGGGCGCAAGGTGCCGGAAGTCCTGACCTCCGGCCACCACGAGAAAATCCGCCTCTGGCGCAAGGCGCAGGCGGAAGAGATTACGAAGCGGCGCCGCCCGGATCTTTGGGCGCGCTACACGAAGAATTAGGGCCTGGCCTGCTTGTTGGCCGGTCACCCGCGTTGGTTTGAGGATTGAGAGCCATGAACGTCATCGAACAGATCGATCAAGAACAGATCGGCAAGCTGACCGCCGATAAAGAGCCGCCGGCTTTCGCCCCGGGCGACACCCTGCGGGTCAATGTGAAGGTCCGTGAAGGCAGCCGCGAGCGCGTTCAGGCCTTCGAGGGCGTCTGCATTGCGCGGCGTAACCGCGGGATCAACTCGGCCTTCACCGTGCGCAAGCTGTCCTACGGCGAAGGCGTCGAGCGTGTCTTCCCGCTCTACAGCCCGCGCATCGAGTCGATCGAGGTGGTGCGCCGCGGCGACGTCCGCCGCGCCAAGCTCTATTACCTCAGGGGCCGCACCGGTAAGGCCGCGCGCATCCGCGAGCAGACCACCGGTCACAGCGGCAAGCTGGAAGCCGCGGCCAAGCAGGAAGCTGCCAAGGCCAAGGCCGAGCGCAGCAAGTCCAAGAAAGCCGAGAAGGCCGAAGGCTAGCAGCCGAGGGTCTCTCTGCCGTCCAGGCATCAAGAGGGCCCGTCAGGCCGCTTCTCGGAAGCGCCGGCGGGCCCTTTTCTATTTCAGGCCCCTTCGTCCCAGGGCCGGGACGAGAAGAGGGGGCGTTGAAGAACAAGGCCTCTTCAAGGAACGATCACACGATGTCCGCACCGCGCACCCTGTTTGACAAGATCTGGGACAGCCATCTGGTGAACCGTCAGGACGACGGCACCTGCCTCATCTATATCGACCGTCATCTGGTGCACGAGGTGACCTCGCCACAGGCCTTCGAAGGCCTGCGCATGGCCGGGCGCAAGGTGCGCCATCCCGAGGCGACGCTGGCGGTGCCGGATCACAACGTGCCGACCACCGACCGCTCCAAGGGGATCGAGGAAGAGGAAAGCCGCATCCAGGTCGAAACCCTGGAGAAGAACTGCGCCGACTTCGGCGTGCCGATCTTTCAGATGAACGATGTCCGCCAGGGCATCGTCCACATCATCGGACCGGAACAGGGCTTCACCCAGCCCGGTATGACCATCGTCTGCGGCGACAGCCACACCGCGACCCACGGCGCCTTCGGGGCGCTGGCTTTCGGTATCGGCACCTCCGAGGTCGAACACGTTCTGGCGACCCAGACCCTGATCCAGCAGCCGGCGAAGAACATGCGCATCGCCGTCGACGGGGCGCTGCCGGTGGGCATTACCGCCAAGGACCTGATCCTCGCCATCATCGGCAAGATCGGCACCGCCGGCGGCACCGGCCATGTCATCGAATACGCCGGCCAGGCGATCCGCGACCTCTCCATGGAAGGCCGCATGACGGTCTGCAACATGTCCATCGAGGGCGGCGCCCGCGCCGGGCTGATCGCGCCGGACGAGAAGACCTACGACTATGTCATGGGCCGCCCCATGGCGCCCAAGGCCGGGGCCTGGGAACAGGCCGTCGCCTACTGGCGCAGCCTGCCCTCCGACGAGGGCGCGCGCTACGACAAGGAGGTGACGCTCGCGACCGGCGACATCGATCCGCAGATCACCTGGGGCACCAGCCCGGAAGACGTCGCGCCGATCACCGGCCGGGTGCCGAGCCCGGAAGAGGCCCGCGACGACGCCAAGCGCCAGGCGATGGAACGCTCGCTGGATTACATGGGCCTGAAGGCGGGCACGCCGCTCAGCGAAGTCGCCATCGACAAGGTCTTCATCGGCTCCTGCACCAACGGTCGCATCGAGGATCTGCGCGAGGCCGCCAAGGTCGCCGAGGGCCGCAAGGTCGCCGAGGGCGTCCACGCGATGATCGTGCCGGGATCGGGTCTGGTGAAGAACCAGGCCGAGGAAGAGGGGCTCGACCGCATCTTCACCGAGGCGGGCTTTGATTGGCGGGAGCCGGGCTGCTCCATGTGTCTGGCGATGAACGCCGACCGCCTGCAGCCGGGCGAGCGCTGCGCCTCCACCTCCAACCGCAACTTCGAGGGCCGCCAGGGCCGCGGCGGGCGCACCCACCTGATGAGCCCGGGCATGGCCGCGGCGGCGGCCATCGCAGGCCGCCTCGCCGACGTGCGGGAGCTTTAGGCAGCCCAGCTTTTAGTCGGCCCAGCTTTCGATCATCGCATCGACTTCTGCTGCCGCGCCCGCGGCACCGGGTTCCGCGCGCAGGGCTTCGCCGGTTTCGGCGGCGCGCCTGCGCATCTCCGGCGCTTCGGTGGCTTTCAGCGCCTCGGACAGGGTCGCTGCCGTCAGGCGCTTCTGCGGCAGAGGCGGCGGGCCGGCACCGGTTGCCGCCACCCGCTGGCCCCAGAAGGGCTGATCGCCGAACACCGGACAGATGACCGAGGGGCGCCCCCAGCGCAGGCCCTCGTGGGTGGTGCCGGCGCCGCCGTGATGAACCACCGCCGCACAGCGTGGAAACAGCCAGTCGTGCGGCGCGGATTCCAAAAAACAAACGTGCTCATTGCTGCTTGAATCCGTCAGGCCGCCCCAGCCGGTCGCCAAGACCCCGCGCTTTCCGACCGCCCGCAGCGCGTCGATCACGTTTTGGGTCAACGGCCCCGCGTCCTTTCCCGGCATGCTGCCGAAGCCGACATAGACCGGCGGCGGTCCGGCTTCGAGAAAGCGCGATAGCGCCGGCGGCGGCTGCCAGCCGGTGGCGGGCTCTGAGAACCAGTATCCCGTAACCTTCTCCCGGCTGCCCCAGTCTTCCGCCGCGGGCACCAGGTGGCGGCTGAAGCCGTGCAGCCGGGGCACGGCCTTTCCCGCCGGGTGGTAGCCGCCGAAAAGGTCTCGCGGTCCCTTCTCCGCGAGGCCAAGCCGTTCGCTGCGCCAGCGGCCGACCTGCCCTGACAGCAGGCGATGCATCAGGCCGACGACCGCCTTGTGACTCATCCGGTTGCCGAAGCGCCCGAGGTCGCCGAACGGCAGGCCCGGGCTGGGGAAGGCGCCGGTGGGGATATAAGCGGGGATCAGGGCCGTCGGTACGGCGATGATCTGCAACGCCTCGGCGATATGCTGAGCCGCCAGCCCCTTGGGGTGATGGTAGAGAATGATATCGGGCCGTACCTCCTGCGCGACGGCCCACATCTCGTCGAGCTGGCGGCGGAACAGGCCCTTGGAGGCGCGCCAGGCCCGGATCTTGCCGGAGAAGGTCCGCAGCGCCGCTTGGATCTCCGGCGTCTGGATCATTTCCCGCACGTTGTCGGAAAGCGGCGCGGCGGTCAGGCCTTGGGCCTCGATCATCGCCTCGAAGCCCTGCCCCGTACTCACGATCACGTTGTGGCCGCGGGCCCGCAGCGCGGCGCCCAGCGCCACATAAGGCTGCACGTCGCCGCGCGACCCCAGGGTCAGGATAAGAATCCGCATGCGTCCGGCATAGAGGTTTTGCCCGGCCCCGTCGAGAGGGGGGTCGAGAGTGAGGGCGAGAGGCGGCTGGAGAGGCCTTCGGGTGAGGGCACCCCTTTTTTGCAGCCCTTCCGGGCCCGGTGGTTGCATCGGGTGGGCTGGAAACCCGCCGCCTGCTGTGATCCTATGGATCTTGAGAGAGCAGAGCGCCCCCGGTTGAGAACAACCCGGCTGAGAACAACAAGGGCCGGCCGCGGGGCGAGAGGAAGAGGGGACCCAGGAATGAAAACCGGGGATATGATCGTCTGCGGAATCACGATCCGTGCAAGCTGCCTGTCGGTTTGCCTGCTTTGGGCGAGCCTCGCCCTGGCGCCGCTGCCCGCCGCTGCGGCGGCGCTGGAAGACGCGCTCGGCGCCCAGTTGCGCGCCGGCGTCGGAACCGCGGCCACCGATGACGAAATCGAGTCGCTGACGGTTCTGGAGCGCTTTTACCAGGCGCGCGGTCTGCAGCCGGTCTGGGTGGACGAGGCCGGGGCCTCGCCGCGCGCCCGGCAACTGACCGATCTGCTGCTGGCAGCCGATCTCGACGCTTTGGATCCGCGCGACTATGGGGCCGAGCAGATCGTTGCCCTGCTGGAGGCGAGGGAACCGGGGTCACTGGCTGAGCTTGAGGTGCGTCTGACCCAGGGGCTGGTGCGCTATGCCGCCGATCTCGGCCAGGGCCGCACCACGCCGCATATTGCCGACCCGGCGCTTTTCGTGTTCCGGGAGGAGGTGCGCAAGGAGGCGGTGCTGGCCGCCGCTGCCGAAGCGGAAGACCTGCGGGCTTTTGTGGAGAGCTACCGGCCCGACACCGTGCGTTACGACCGCCAGAAGGTCGCGTTGGCCGAATACCGCGCGCTGGCGACCCAGGGCGGCTGGCAGCCGCTGCCCCAGGGGCCGACCCTGAAGCCGGGCATGACCGATCCGCGGGTCGGCCTGCTGCGCGAACGCCTGCGTCTCTGGGGCGACCTGAAGCCGGACCAGGATCTGAGTGAAAGCGGCGGCGATCCATACTTCTACGACGACAAACTGGTCGAGGGTGTGAAGTGGATGCAGTACCGCCACGGCCTGACCCAGGACGGCGCGGTCGGCAGGAAGACCCTGGCGGCCCTCAACGTGCCCATCGAAACCCGCATCGAGCAGATGGTGCTGAACCTGGAGCGCCGGCGCTGGATGCCCGATGATCTCGGCCAGCGCCATATCTTCGTCAATATCGCGCGCAAGGAACTGCTGCCCAAGATCAAGCAGAACGCCAGCTATCTGGCGGAGCACAACTTCACCCTGTTCAGCGACTGGAGCAGCGGCGCCCGGGTGGTCGATCCGCTGATCGTCGACTGGGCGGCGGTGAACCGCAACAACTTCCCCTACAAGCTGCGCCAGGGCTCCGGCGACGGCAACGCCCTGGGCCGGGTGAAGTTCATGTTCCCGAACCGCTTCAACATCTATCTTCACGACACACCGGCGAAAGCGCTCTTCGGCAAGGACGAGCGCACCTTCAGCCACGGCTGCATCCGGGTTTCCGATCCGCCGGCGGGCAAGGCGGCGCTGCACTGGCGTCTGCTGTCGTCGGCGGACATCGCGCCGCAGCGTGCGGTTCAGCTCTACCGCCTGCGCTGGCGCATCGAGCAGCTGTTCCGAACCTGCAAGAGCGACGGCCTGCGCTTCGACGAAACCCAGATGCACGATGCCGGGCGGCTGATGAAGTTCGCCGCCATGGCGCTCGGCGCCGCGGCCCGCATCATGCAACTGGTCGATGCCCGCGACGGCTCGCGCCGACCGGCGACGGACGCCCTCGACGCCGGCTTTCTGCCCGCACTCCAGGCGATCTCCAAGACGCTCGAAGGCAACACCGAGCGCCAGAAAAATCCGCATCCAGCCGACAGCCTCGCGTTCCTCGCCTGGGTCTGCGCCCGCCTCGGCGGATGGAACTGCTACTACAAACCGCCCGGACCAAAGACCATGAAAACCGGTTGGCAAACCCTCGCAGCACAACTCACCGGATTCGCACTCGCAACAAACATCGAAAATGTGTGAATCCCATAGCCCACAAGGGGAGAGGGCCGGGGTGAGGGTGATGGCGGTGTCGGTTTGCGATGCTTGCCTTGAAAGGCGCCAGAGACGGGGCAATCCGGGAATAGACGGCTGCCACGCGCGTCCATAGGGGGTGGCGTGCCTGCCGGTCTTCAGAAATCCAGCCGCTGCGTTGCCTCGGCTCGGCGAAGCGTGTAAATCGTTAACACTCCCTTCGTCATTGTGGGCGCAATGTCCGAAGCGGAACACCGGACCCGCTCGCCAGACCCGTTCGAGAGAGGACCCAGGCGGTATGGACAACAGGTTTCTTGCCGGCGCCGCCTCGCGGCGCTCTTTCCTTTCCGGGGCCCTTGCCGGGGCTGCGGCTTTCACCTCCGCCTCGCTGATTCCGGGCCTTGCCGCGGCAGAGTCCGACAATATCCGAAGCCTCAGCTTCCGCTCCCTGCATACCGGCGAGGAGGTCACGGCGACCTACCTGCGCAACGGTGTTGTCGAGGCCGACGGCCTGCAGCAACTGAACCATGTACTGCGCGACTGGCGCAGTGGTGAGGTTTGGGAAATGGACCGCGGGCTGCTCGATCTGCTCTATGCCCTACGCCGCAAGATGGACAGCGATGCGCCTTTCGAGCTGATTTCCGGCTACCGTTCGCCCAAGACCAATGCCGGCCTTGCCGCCAAGAGCAAGGGTGTCGCCAAGCGCTCCCTGCACATGCGCGGCATGGCCGTCGACGTGCGCCTGCCGGAACGGGACCTGAAGGCGCTGCATCAGGCGGCCCTGGCGCTGAAGGGCGGCGGTGTCGGGCTTTATACGAAGTCCGGCTTCATTCACCTCGATACCGGCCGGGTCCGCCGCTGGGGCGCCTGAAGCCGCCGGTTTCTCGCAGGTCTGCCTTGAACAGACCGGGCTTTTCCCTTTCCGCCTGACCTCCTATGATCCGGCCTCAAAGCCTGGAACAAGACTGCAGCGCGCTCTAGGAGGTCTGCAAAGCAATGGATAAGTTCACGACCCTGACCGGGGTGGCCGCCCCCCTGCCGCTGGTGAATGTCGACACCGACATGATCATCCCCAAGCAGTTCCTGAAGACCGTGCAGCGCACCGGCCTTGCCAAGGGCCTTTTCTACGAGATGCGTTTCGACGAGGCGGGCCAGCCCAAGGAGGGTTTCGTTCTCGACCAGCCGGCCTATCAGAGCGCCAGCATCCTGGTCACGGGCGAGAACTTCGGTTGCGGATCGAGCCGCGAGCACGCGCCCTGGGCGCTGCTGGACGCCGGCATCCGCTGCGTCATCGCCCCCAGCTTCGCCGACATCTTCTACAACAACTGCTTCAAGAACGGCATTCTGCCCATCGCCCTGCCGCAGGAGCAGGTTGACCTGCTGATGGACGACGCCCAGCGCGGCGCCAATGCCGTGGTCTCGGTCGACCTGGAGAAGCAGGAGATTACGGGCCCGGACGGCGGCAAGATCCGTTTCGAGATCGATGCCTTTCGCAAGCACTGCCTGTTGAACGGTCTCGACGATATCGGGCTGACCCTGGAAAAAGCCGAAGCCATTACGGCTTTTGAGGAAAACCGCAAGATCAGCCAGCCCTGGTTATAGATCGGCGGTTCCGGACCGGGGCCGCTCAAGCGGCCCTAAGACTTCAAATAGTGTTTGATCGGGGAGGAGGCGCAGCGTGGCGTCCAACAAGAAACTATTGATCCTGCCGGGTGACGGCATCGGCCCGGAGGTGATGGGTGAGGTGCGCCGGGTCATCGATTGGATGGACAAGCGCCGCGCCGTCGGCTTTGACGTCGACGAAGGCTTGGTCGGCGGCGCCGCCATCGACGGCGAAGGCGCGCCGGTCAGCGATGCCACGGTTGAAAAGGCGATGAATGCCGATGCGGTGTTGCTGGGCGCCGTAGGCGGACCGAATTGGGACAATCTGCCTTTTGAGTGCAAGCCCGAGCGCGGCCTGCTGCGCCTGCGCAAGGACATGGCGCTGTTTGCCAACCTCAGGCCCGCGCTCTGCTTCGATGCGCTGGTGGAGGCGTCCTCTCTGAAACCGGAAGTGATCTCCGGCCTGGACATCATGATCGTGCGGGAGCTGACCGGCGGCGTTTACTTCGGCCAGCCGCGGGGCATCGAAACCCTGGCCGACGGCAGCCGCCGGGGCGTGAACACCCAGGTCTACACCACGCCGGAAATCCGCCGTGTCGCCCGGGTCGCCTTCGACCTCGCCAGAAAACGCCAGAACCGGCTTTGTTCGGTAGAAAAGGCAAACGTCATGGAATCAGGCGTTCTCTGGCGCGAAGAAGTCACCAAGCTGCATGCCTCGGACTTTGCCGACGTGGAGCTCAGTCACATGTACGCCGACAACTGTGCGATGCAGCTGGTGCGCGCGCCCAAGCAGTTCGACGTCATCGTCACCGATAATCTTTTTGGCGATCTGCTGTCCGATGCCGCGGCCATGCTGACGGGGTCTCTCGGCATGCTGCCCTCGGCGTCGCTCGGCGATGTCGACGAAAACGGCCGCCGCGCCGCGCTCTACGAGCCGGTGCATGGCTCGGCCCCGGATATCTCGGGCCAGGGCAAGGCCAATCCCCTGGCCACTCTGCTGAGCTTCGCCATGATGCTGCGCTACTCCTTTGATCTGGGCGAGGATGCCGACCTCATCGAACAGGCGGTGCAGGACGTGCTGGCCGCCGGCAACCGCACCGGCGACATCGCCGCTCCGGGCGCGCCGGTGATCTCTACCGAGCAGATGGGCGCGGCCCTGCTGGCTGCATTGGACCAGCGCGCCGCCTAAAGCCGAGAAGCTTCATCCTCCGGTCTTTTTAGCACCGCCTCGGCGGCGCGCTTCCCGCTGTGCTTTTTTTGGGGCGCAGGTGGTTCGCTTGTTCTACCTCTTTCGGGCGGCCGTTATAGTTTGATTACAACCATAATAATCAAACTGGGGGGCGTTCCAGTGGCCATTTCGCGGTCGAGGATCCATCGACTCTTCCTCTCCATTGGGTTTGCGGCTGCAGCGCTTGGCCCAGCGACAGCCTGGGCGGCGGGCTTTGCCATCAAAGAACAGAGCGGTTCTTCCCAGGGCCATTCTTTCGCCAGCGCGTCCACTGGGATCGAAGACATCTCGACGATGTTCTTCAACCCTTCCTTGATGGCCTTTCATGAAGGAAACCAGCTCGTCACGGTCGGCAGCCTTATTATTCCGCAATCCGAGTTCAAGGACGGCAGCGGCAGTTTTCAGGCAGGCGGGGCCATCGGCAACGCCGCCGGTTTCACCGGTCTCGACGACATCGGCAAAGACGCCCTGGTGCCGGCCACCTACGCCATGATCTCGCCGGCCGAGAACGTGCGCCTGGGGCTGGCGGTGACCTCGCCCTTCGGGCTTGTCACCACCAATCCGGAGGGTTGGGTGGGCCGCTACCACGCGCTGGACTCGCGGCTGACCACCATCAACATCTCGCCGACCGCAGCCTTCCGGATAAACGACTATCTGGCTGTCGGCGTCGGCTTCGTCGCACAGTACCTCGATGCCAAGCTGACCAATGCCGTCGACTTCGGCACCATCGGGTCCGGCCTGGGTGGCATGGCGGGACAGGAGGACGGCCGCGCCAAGCTGCGTGCGGACGACTTGGGTTTCGGCTTCACCCTTGGCTTGACGATAACGCCGGTGGAGGGGACCCGCATCGGCCTCGGCTACCGCTCCCAGATCGCCCACACCGCCAAGGGCGACGCCGCCTTCGATCTCGGCAGTGGTGTCGGCAACACGGTTTCGGCGCTGACGGGCCAGTTCGTCGACGGCGGAGCCCAAACCAGCGTGACCCTGCCGGAACAGGTGAGCATCGGCCTGCATCAGGATATCAACGACGAGCTGGCGATCATGGCGGAGGTCCAGTGGACCCACTGGAGCCGCTTCCAGGAACTGCGCATCGAATTCGACAACCCGGCCCAGGCTGACAGCGTGACCCTGGAAAGTTGGGAGAACAGCTGGTTCTTCGCCCTGGGCGGAACCTACAAGCCCTTCGACGACTGGACCTTCAAGCTGGGGGTGGCCTTCGACCAGTCGCCGGTGCCCGACGATACCCGCACCCCGCGGATCCCCGACGAGGACCGTTATTGGATCTCCGGCGGCATCTCCTACGACCCCTATGACTGGTTGTCGCTGTCTCTGGGCTATACCCACATCTTCCTGCCAGATGCCGATATCGACCTGGGCTTCGACGATCCCAATAATGCCCTTCGGGGTAGCCTGGAAGGGACGTATGAAGCCTCGATCGACATCATCGCCCTGCAGGGCAAGATCACGTTCTGAAGGGGTTGTTGACCTGAGGTCGAGGGGGCTTGGGCCATCCTTCGAGACAGCTCCTTGCGGGGCTTCCTCAGGATGAGGGCTTCACCTAGGTTGGCCTCATGCTGAGGAGGCGTGAAACGCCGTCTCGAAGCATGACAGCGCCATTTTCCCGATTTTCCCGGCGAGATGACAGGTCTGCCTTTTCTTGCTCGCGGGCGTCTCCGGCGACTGTGGGGTCACAATTCCTTCAATTGACCCCTTGCGGACCAGGGTCTATGGTGCCGTGTCTTAGCTCCAATGGGAGATGATTTGATGCAGAAGACCCTTACCGCCCTGATGGTTGCGGCAGGCGTCGCCGGGTTCGCGGGCTCCGCCTTTGCGGCCGGCTGCGGCTATTCCCATACGGTACAGAGCACGAAACCCGTCGTCACGGCGGACGCCCAGCAGTCGACCCCGGTGATCAAGACCACCACCCCGGAGACTGCCAAGAATTAGGCGCCAGACCCATGGACGAAACCAAAGGCCGTCCCTCTGGGCGGCCTTTCGGTTTAAGGGGCGCCTTTTCGGGACTTCATCAAGACAGGCAGCGTAACCGCTCAGCCATTGTGGGGCAGGTGCTGCCGCAGCTCGCCGCTCAGGCTGCCGCCGAGCCAGGCGAAGAACATGCGGAAGTCGCTGACGAAAGACCACAGCGGATGGGTGAAGGTCGCCGGCCGGTTGCGCTCGACAAGGGCGTGGGCCAGCCAGGCAAAGGCGTAGCCGCAGACCAGCGCCGCCGGGAACAGCCACCAGAGGCCGGAGGCGATACCGCCGGCCAGCAGGAAAAGGCCCAGGGCCGTCCCCAGGTAATGCAGGCCGCGGGTCGCCGCGGCGCGGTGTTCGCCCAGATAGCGGGGCCAGAAGGCCTGATAGGTTTTGGACCGTTCCAATGCGCCGTCCAGAAGGTTTGCGGGGCTCGCTTGTTGTCCCGCCGGAACTCTGATTTAACACGGGCTCCCTGGAGAGCCTACCCTTTCGCGGTTGTCGAAAGCCGCGGAGCAGTCGAAGTGAAAGGCAGATAGGTAAAAGGTTATGGGATACAGAGTAGCAGTGGTCGGCGCGACGGGCGCCGTGGGCCGCGAGATGATGAAGACGCTGTCCGAACGCGCGTTTCCGATCGACGACGTGGCGGCGCTGGCCTCCGAGCGTTCGGTCGGCAGCAAGGTCTCCTTCGGCGAGGACGATGAGGTAAAGGTCCAGAACCTGGCGGCCTTCGACTTCAAGGGCACCGATATCGTGTTCTCCTCGCCCGGCGCCAAGATTTCCGCCGAGTTTTCGCCCCGGGCGGCGAAGAAGGGTGCGGTGGTGATCGACAACACTTCGCACTTCCGCATGGACCCGGATGTACCGCTGGTGGTGCCGGAGGTGAATGCCGAGGCGCTGGCCGGTTATGCCAAGCGCAACATCGTCGCCAATCCGAACTGCTCGACCATCCAGATGGTGGTGGCCCTGAAGCCGCTGCACGAAAAGGCGCGGATCAAGCGGGCCGTCGTGGCGACCTATCAGTCGACCAGCGGCTCCGGCAAGGACGCCATGGACGAGCTGTTCAACCAGACCCGCGGCATCTATGTGAATGAGCCGGTGAAGCCGGAGCAGTTCACAAAGCAGATCGCCTTCAACGTCATTCCCCACATCGACAGCTTCATGGATGACGGCTTCACCAAGGAAGAATGGAAGATGATGGTGGAGACCAAGAAGATCCTGGATCCGGCCATCAAGCTGACGGCGACCTGCGTGCGCGTGCCGGTTTTCATCGGCCATGCCGAGGCGATCAATCTCGAGTTCGAGAACCCGATTTCCGAAGAGGAAGCGCGGGAGGTGCTGAACGCCCAGGACGGCGTCACCGTGGTCGATCACCGGGCCAACGAGGGCTACGTCACCCCGGCGGAGTGCGCCGGCGAAGACCAGGTCTACGTCAGCCGTATCCGCAGCGACCCGACGGTCGACAACGGGCTGTCGCTCTGGGTGGTGTCCGACAACCTGCGCAAGGGCGCGGCCTTGAACGCCGTGCAGATCGGCGAGACCCTGGCCCGCGATTACCTGTAGGAACGAAGACTGCCGGGCGGTTTCCGCCGCCGCCGCCCGGCATCCGCTCCGAGGAGCAGTTCATGACCTTTGACACCTGGTTCGTTTTTCTGGCGGCGGCGGTTCTGATCTGTCTCTCGCCTGGTGCCAATAACCTGCTGGCCCTGACCAACGGGCTGCGCTTCGGGGCGGCGCCCTCGCTGGCGGCGGTCGGCGGCCGCCTTGCCGCTTTCCTGGTGATGATCGTCATCGCTGCGGCGGGCCTGGGTGCGGTGTTGGCGGCCTCTGAACTGGCTTTCCAGATCATCAAGTGGGCGGGCGTTGCCTATCTCGTCTACCTCGGCCTGCGGGCGCTGATGGCGCCTGCGGCGGCGTCTGCCGTGCCGGCCGCCGGGGCTGGGCGCGGGTTGTCGGTTGCGGCTTTGGCGCGCCGCGAGTTCCTGGTGGCTGTCGGCAATCCCAAGGCGATCCTGGTTTTCACCGCGGTCTTTCCGCAGTTCCTCGTGCCCGGCGAGGCGGCACTGCCCCAGTTCGCCGTGATGGGGGCGACCTTTCTGGCGACCGAGTGTCTGGCGGCCTTTGCCTACGTGCTCTCGGGCAAGATCTTCGCCCCCTTGCTGCGCGACCGCGCGGCTCTGGTGAACCGCATCACCGGCGGCCTGCTGCTGGCCGCCGCCGGCCTGCTGGCGAGTGCCAGTCGCCGGGCGTGATCGATTCCCGGTCGATGCGACATCGAGTCTTTTGTGTCCGACAAGGAATCTGTTGAGTGAAACCCATTTCGATTTCCGTTTTGACCGTCTGCGGCATCGATGAACTGCCGAACCACGGCACACTGGGTGTCACCCATGTGCTGTCTTTGATCGATCCAGGTTCACCGGCGCTGGAGGCTTTCCAGAACTACGACAGTCATCATCGGACCACGCTGAACTTTCACGACATCATCGAGCCGCTCAACGGCAAAGTCATGCCCGGGCCGGAGCATGTCGCCGAGGTTCTGCAGTTCGGCGAGGAATTGGCGGCGTCGCGGGAAGCCCGCAGCGACGGACATCTTCTGGTTCACTGTCACATGGGCGTGTCGCGCTCGACCGCAGCCATGCTGACGCTCCTGGCCCAGGTTCATCCGGGCGAAACCGAGGACCGGCTCTTTGCAAGGCTGAGAGAGATCCGCCCGCAGGCCTGGCCCAATTCCATCATGATCGGTTATGCCGACGACCTGTTGGGACGAGAGGGCAGGCTGACGGCGGCGCTGCGCCGGCACTACGGGCATCGAATCAAGCACGATCCGGAGGTTGCCGACTGGATGGCGCGGCTGGGCCGCCGCCGGGAAGTGGAGATGGCGGCGGACTGACCCGAACAACGCCGCTTTAGCGGCGCTTTGGGGTTTTGTTCAGCAACAGTGTCCAGAGCACCGGGTCGGTGCCGCTGGCTGGGCCGCTCACCAGGAATCTCGTGAGATTTAGGGGCAGGGCCGCCTCGCAGCCGCCCGGCCGCCGGGGTGAAAACCGTTTGCCGCTGCGGCCGAATTTATTGAGAAAATCTCTAATCATCTGCTAAAGATCGTCTGGTATGACTGGCCTTTCAAACGCGAAGGCTGCAATGGCTATTGAGGTTTTCTCAAGATAGGAAGAACTGTGCGACGACTTCCTTCGCTCAGAGGTTTGCAGGCTTTCGAGGCCGTGGCCCGATTGGGAAACCTCGCCGCCGCCGCCGAGTTTCTCGGCATCACCGGCAGTGCCGTCAGTCACCGCATTCGGGGACTGGAGAAGGAGCTGGGTGTGCCGCTGCTTCAGCGCTCACCGCGAGGACTTTCTCTGACGGCGGCCGGAAGCCGGTACCGGGAAGGCGTGGCGGGCGCCTTTGCCGAACTGGGCCGCGCGACCGCGGATCTGCTGGCGCCCGATCTCTCGCGGCCGCTTACCATCAGCCTCACCTCCGAGGTGGGGCTGCGCTGGTTGATGCCGCGCTTCCATCGCTTTAGAGAGCGGCATCCCGACATAGACACCGCCCTGCTCAGCACCTACGAGGTCGTCGATCTGCAGGCGGGCGAGGCCGACGTCGCCCTGCGCTATGGCAAAGGGGGCTGGGCCGGAGAGGAGGTCGTGCCGTTCCTGAAGTTCTCGGTCTCGCCGGTCTGCGCGCCGGCGGTTCGCGAGCGTATCGCCGGGATGTCGCCTCTTGAGGCGCTGGAATCCCAGGTAATCATTCGCGAGAGCTATCACGACTGGGCGCCGTGGCTCGAGGCCGCCGGTATCGACGATTTCGAGCCCAGAGGCACGCTGCAGTTCCGCGACTATTCCATGGCGATGGCCGCGGCGGTCGCCGGGCAGGGCATCGTTCTCGGGTATTCCGGCTATGTCGACGCGGAAGTCGCCGCCGGCCTTCTGGTCCAGCCCTTCGAACTCAGCGTCCTGACCGGCAAGGGCTATTACCTCGTCTATCTCAGCGAGCGCCTTGCCGATCCGCGGGTGCGGGCCTTCCTGGATTGGGTGCTGTCCGAGACGGAGGCGGCTGCGCCTCAGCCGTGAGCTCCCGCCGCTGCGATGGCCGCGGCTACGGACATCTGCGAAAGATCGATGAGCATCCGCATTCCGTCTACAGGCGGATTTCGCAGCTTTCCCTTCCGCGGTGGAGAAAGGGTCAGGCGGCCCTGGTCCTGCAGGTGTTGAAGCCGGCTGCGGGAAAGGCCGAGTTCCGCAGCAAGCAGCCGGTCAAGCCGCAGGCTTACCGCAACCGGAATGACAAAACCGATCTCCAGCCGCCCCGCCGTTTGCGCGCTGCCGGACATCAGCGTCTTTTGCACGAGCGCTTGGGGGAAAGTCTCGACCTTCTGAGCTTTGGTCCGCAGGTCGCCAAGGTCGAAAGCCAGGCGCCGGGCGGTTTCCGGGTCGTTTGCCTGCAGTTGGGCCAGGAATTCGGGGCTGATGCCGTTCACGGTTCTGCGCTCCAGCAGGGGCCGGTTCCAGGTGTTGCCGCAGGCCGTGCAGTTGTAGATCAGCCAGGCATCGAGGCGTTTGCCGTTGGCGTTGATCCTGAACTTGTCACTGCTTCGAAAGGCTCGGCTGTTGTGGCAGCGGCTGCAGGGCAGCCAGGGTTGCGGGGCGGTTTGCGGAACGATCGTCCAAAGGACGCGTAAGACATCGGACATGCCGGCTTGCTCTTCCCATTGGGAAGTTCGTCAAGACGACGGCAAGAAGGGGCCAAGAGGCCACGGTGTGGCGACGGTTTACGATGCGAAGGAGGTCAGGCGCAGGGCGGGCGGAGAAACCGGCCGAGATCCAGCCGTGCCATACCGGTCTCGAACCGCCACCAAGAGGAACTCACATTCATCGGTTCGGCAACGCGTGTGGCGCTACCGTTTTGATTGGTGGAACTGGTGAGACCGGCGGTTACGATGGCAAAGTGGTTGCTGCCCTTGGGTTGCTGACGGCGCAGTGATAGCCAAAACGGCGGCAAAAGGGAAGGCCGCGGCGCTTGGGGAATTTTTCTCAGGAGACTTCTGCTGCAGAGAACTGGGTTCGGGGATCGAGAAGCCGGTCCTGGGCGGCGACGATCTGCAGTTCGGCTTCGCCGCTGTCCAGAGTGGTCTGCAGGACCTCGAAGATCGACGCGGCTGCGGCGGCGAGCGCATCCGGCAGCTCCCGGCTTTTCAGATAGAAACCCAGAAACAGGGCAGCCACCGCATCGCCGGCGCCGTTGGGCGGCGGGTCGATGGGCAGGCGCGGGCAGGTGACGCGCCAGCAGCCCTCCGCCGAGACAGCCAGCATGGCAACCGATGCGGCATCGCCTACGGCTTGTTGCCCCGCTTGTTCCCCAGCTTGTTCGAGGGAGGTGACAAGAACGGCTTTCGGTCCCTGCTTCAGCAGAGCCTGCGCGGCGGCGAGGGTCTCTGCCTCGCTGTTCAGACTGCGGCCGCTCAGGATCTCCAGCTCGAAGAGGTTGGGGGTCAGGATGTCGGCCGACGGCAGCGCCCGCTCGCGCAGGAAGGCGGGCACGCCCTCGCGCACGAACAGTCCCTTGCCGCGATCGCCCATCACCGGATCGCAGAGCCAGATCGCTTCGGGATTGGCGGTGCGGATGCGCTCGGCCGCGTCCAGGATTACCGCGCCCAAAGCAGGATCGCCGATGTAGCCGGTCAGCAGCGCGTCGCAGCGCGCCAGGGCCCCGCGCGCCGCCAGACCGTCGATCAGCCGGGCGACATGGTCGGCGCTGAAGACCTCGCCCTGCCAATCCGGATAACCGGTGTGGTTGGAGAACTGGACGGTATGGACGGGCCAGACCTCAAGCCCCAGCCGCTGCAGCAGAAAGACCGCCGCGGCATTGCCGACATGGCCGTAGGCCACGTGGGATTGAACAGAAATCACGTTCATGGGGGCGCAGCTTGCCACAGGGCGCGCTTGCATTATAGTCGCGCCGCGTTCCATCCCATGACACCTTTTCTAGGGGCCGCCTTTCCAAGGGGCCGCCTTTCCAAGGGAGAGATGATCTATGTCGACTGCCGCCCGGCCCCGCCGCTCGGTCCTCTATATGCCCGGCTCCAACGCCCGCGCCCTGGAGAAAGGGCGCAGCCTGCCCGCCGATGCGCTAATCCTGGATCTGGAAGACGCCGTTGCGCCGGATGCCAAGGAAGTCGCGCGCCGGCAGATCGTCGAGGCGATAGCCGCCGGCGGCTACGGCGCAAGGGAACTGATCGTCCGGGTGAACGGTTTCGACGGCCCCTGGGGCGACGACGATGTGAAGGCCATGGCGACCTCCGGCGCCGATGCGATCCTGCTGCCCAAGGTCGAGACCGCCGCCATGGTGCGCGATCTCGAAGCGCGCATGACCGCCGCGGGCGCGCCCGACGACATGAGCATCATGTGCATGATGGAAACCCCGCTCGGTATGCTGAACGCCCTGGAAGTGGCCGCCGCTTCTCCGCGCATCACCTGCCTGGTGATGGGAACCTCCGATCTGGTGAAGGACCTGCAGGCCGCCCATACGCCGGAACGCCTGCCGGTACTGACCAGCCTCAGCCTCTGCATCCTGGCGGCGCGGGCCTACGGCATCGCCATCGTCGACGGCGTGCACCTCGATCTTTCCGACGACGAAGGCTTTGCCGCCCACTGCGTCCAAGGCAAGGAACTCGGCTTCGACGGCAAGACCCTGATCCATCCCAAGACCGTCGCCAAGGCCAACGAGGTCTTCGCCCCGTCGGAGGAAGAGGTCGCCTGGTCGCACAAGATCATTGCCGCCCATGCCGAGGCGGCGGCGGCCGGCCAGGGCGTTGTCGTCGTCGACGGCAAGCTGGTGGAGAACCTGCATGTCGAAGCGGCCGAACGGCTGGTCGCCTTGGCCGATGCGATCTCCGAAATGGAAAAAGCCGCCTAGAGCGAGTCCGGTCTAGAGGGGCCGATCTAAAGGAGACCTGGGCCGATGAGCAAGGCGGATACCGGCAACTTCTTCGAGGACTTCCAGCCCGGCCAGGTGTTGCGCCACGCGACACCGCGCAGCCTGACCGCCGGCGATCAGGCACTCTATACGGCGCTCTACGGATCGCGTTTCGCGCTGCAGTCGTCCGATGTCTTTGCCCGGCAATCGGGGCTGCCCCGGGCGCCGCTGGACGACTTGCTGGTCTTTCATGTGGTCTTCGGCAAGACGGTGCCGGATGTCTCTCTCAATGCAGTCGCCAACCTCGGCTATGCCGCCGGGCGTTTCGGCGTCCCGGTCTATCCCGGCGACACGCTGAGCGCCGAGAGCGAGGTGATCGGCGTCAAGGAGAACTCCAACGGTAAGACCGGCGTCGTCTATGTGCGGACCCGGGGCGTGAACCAGGAGGGCGCCCTGGTCGCCGACTACATCCGCTGGGTGATGGTGCGCAAGAAGGATCCGGCATCGGCGGCGCCGGAGCCGGTTGTGCCGGACCTGCCGGGCGCGGTGGCTGCCGAAGAGCTGACGATTCCCGACGGCCTCGACTTTTCGGCCTTTGATCCGGTTGCCGCCGGCAGTCCCCACCGCTGGGACGACTATCAGGTCGGCGAGAAGATCGACCACGGCGATGCCATGACCATCGAAGAGGCCGAGCATCAACTTGCCACGCGGCTCTATCAGAACACCGCAAGGGTCCATTTCAATCAGCACGCCGAGGGCAAGGGGCGTTTCGGGCGCCGCATCGTCTACGGCGGCCATGTGATCTCCCTGGCCCGTGCGCTCAGCTTCAACGGCCTCGGCGCGGCGGTGAAGCTGGCGGCGATCAACGCCGGCACCCACGCCGCCCCCAGTTTCGCCGGCGATACGATCTATGCCTGGTCGGAGGTGCTGGAGAAGACGGCGCTGCCGGGACGCAGTGATCTTGCCGTATTGCGCCTGCGCACGGTCGCCGCCAAGGACCACGCCTGCGGTGACTTTCCGTTCAAAGGGACGGAGGGCAGCGATGGGGGCGGACGGTATCATCCCGCGGTGGTCCTGGACCTCGACTACAGTGTCCTGATGCCACGCGCATAAAAGCGACTACATCTTGGGGATAGCGCCAAGTATTGTGTTTTATTGTCGAGAGAGCACAAAATTTGGTTGAAAGCGGCGAATCGCTCGTGTAATGAATGAGGCGCCGGGTGCAGAGGAGGAAACCTCTTCTGCGCTGTGCCCCGGAAGAAAGGGCAACACCCGACGCCTCGAGAGCTGGATCCAGCTCAGCGCGATCGCAGCGGCCAGTGAGTTCTTTGTTCAAATCTGCGCGCAGATACCGGGCCTGGCGTGACCGATAGAGCGCAGCGAGATCAAAACCCTCCCCGAGGGGAGCGAACTCACCCGGATGGCACCTTCCCGACTTTGCAGTCTTCTTCCGACCTCTGATCCGCTCGCTTTGCCGCGAACCGAAGTTCGCTGCGCTGCAGGCAGTTCCGACCGGGCCCAGGCAACCGCTCCGAAGAACTGTCACCCGTCAGGCGGCGGCGCAGGGCACGCCTCCTGATCCCGATTCCCGAGAAACCGCTTCCGAAGAAGCCGCTTCTTTGGCTGCAGAGTCTCCGCAAGCGAAGTCTCCGCTGCCTGGGAACCGTGCAGAACCTCGTGAAAGGCTCCGCCGTCCCGGACTGGCCAGCCCCCCGACACGGGGAAGGGGAGCGGCCGTCGCCGGAAGATGACGGTACAGAGTCTGACCGACACCCTCCAAACCAGCGGTCAAGAACTGCAGGGCAACCCGACCACCGGCGCCGGGCAAGTTGTCTCCGAAGAAACCACCCGCCCCCAGACTTTGGCTCCACGTCCCGGCACCGCCAACTCCCGAGAGAGTTCTTGGTACCGGCGCTCTCTGATCCGAAGACCGTGACCCCTGTGTCGTCTGACCCGAAGGCCTGCCGTCACCGAAATCACGGGAACCGAAGTTCTCCGAGACCGCCGCTTCCCTCCACCGCCGGGACCGTGAGATCCCTACTGCTTCAGGTTGCGTCCCGAGAGGCCGAAACCCCCCGGAAGGGCCGCTTTCACCGCCATCTGGCGCTTTCGCGTGCAAGAAGATGCTCGCCCGAATCATCTTGAGCGACAACACGAAATTTCTGCAATGCCTCAAAATCTTGTGCATAGTTTCGCCGGTGCTGCACAATTCCTTCACATCTTGCCCACAGCTCTGTCCACAAGGGTTAACAAGACCCGGAAACGAAAGCCGCCGCCGGCTGCGAATCGCCTGTCGCCGGCTCTGGATCCGCCTGGTTGTAACCGGGCGTCGTTGCGATGCATCATCATGTCGATTCCCGGGATTTCGAAAAGACCGCCCTGCTCTCGCCAAAGGACTTTTAAGATTATGATATATTGGCGTGTTTCCGGCCCTCGTGAGCCGCTTGAAGGGTGCCTGCGTTGACTTGTGTTGCGCTGCGGTCTAAATCACCTCCGTCTAGAGGTATTGTTCAGACTTACGCTCTATGACTGCGGTCTGCGCCATGAATTCTTTGCGCGGGCACTCCTCTTACAAGATGATGCTTAAGTTCAGTCGCATCAACACAGGCACTCAAACCGACGCAGAGCCCAAAGGCAGCCGCATATGAGCAGTTCCAACAGGCCCCTTTCCCCCCACCTACAGGTCTACCGGCCGCAGATCACCACAATGCTGTCGATCCTGCACCGCATCACCGGTATCGCGCTGGCGGTGGGCACGCTGCTGCTGATCTACTGGCTGGCGGCGGCGGCGAGCGGGCCGACGGCCTTTGCGACGGCGCAGGAACTGGTCGGCTCGATCTTCGGGCGCCTGCTGCTGTTCGGCTGGACTTTCGCGCTGTTCTATCACCTCAGCAACGGCATCCGGCACCTGTTCTGGGACGCGGGTCTCGGCTTCGAGATGCAAACCGCGGAGCGCAGCGGCTGGGCGGTGGTCGCGGCCAGCGTCGTGCTGACGGTTCTGAGCTGGGTTCTCGGCTACATGTCGATGGGAGGGGCCTGAGATGAGCCTGCGTTCCCCCCTCGGAAAAGTACGCGGACTGGGTTCCGCCAAAGACGGCACCGGCCACTGGTGGGCCCAGAGGCTGAGCGCCCTGGCGCTGATTCCGCTGACGCTTTGGTTCTGCGTCGCCCTGGTGTCGCTGAGCGGCGCCGACCATGCGGCGGTTGCCGCCTGGGCCGGTTCGCCCGTCGTTGCCGGGCTGCTGATCCTGCTGATCGCTGCGACATTCTATCACGCCTATCTGGGTGTCCAGGTGGTGATCGAGGACTACGTTCATCATGAGGGGTTGAAGATCGCCGGGCTGCTGTTGGTCAAAGGTGCGTCGGTCGTTCTAGCCCTCACCGGAATTCTGTCGGTCCTGCTGCTGCTCTTCGAGCGCGCTTGAGGCCGGCTTTTGACGTTGGTACCGAGTAACCCAAGACCTAAAGCAGAACGAACTGAGGGCCGCGCATGACCAAGTCCTACGAGGTAGTCGATCATACCTATGACGTCGTCGTGGTCGGCGCTGGCGGCGCCGGCCTGCGGGCGACCCTGGGTCTCGCCGAAGCCGGCTTGAAAACTGCCTGCGTCACCAAGGTCTTTCCGACCCGCAGCCATACCGTCGCGGCCCAGGGCGGGGTCTCCGCCTCCCTCGGCAACATGGGCGAGGATGACTGGCGCTGGCACATGTACGACACCGTAAAGGGCTCGGACTGGCTGGGCGATCAGGACGCCATCGAATACATGGTGCGCGAAGCCGCGCCGGCGATCCTGGAACTGGAACACTACGGCATGCCCTTCAGCCGCACCGAGGACGGCAAGATCTATCAGCGCCCCTTCGGCGGCATGACCACCCATTACGGCGAGGGCATCGCCCAGCGCACCTGCGCGGCGGCGGACCGCACCGGCCATGCCATGCTGCACACGCTCTATCAGCAGAGCCTGCGCCAGCACGCCGAGTTCTTCATCGAATACTTCGCCCTCGACCTGATCATGGAAGACGGCTCCTGCCGCGGCCTGATGGCCTGGAACCTGGACGACGGCACCATCCACCGCTTCAAGGCGCAGATGGTGATCATCGCCACCGGCGGTTACGGCCGGGTCTATTTCTCCTGCACCGGCGCCCATACCCAGACCGGCGACGGCAACGCCATGGTGGCGCGCGCCGGCCTGCCGCTGCAGGACATGGAGTTCGTGCAGTTCCACCCCACCGGCATCTACGGAGCCGGCTGCCTGATTACCGAGGGTGCGCGCGGCGAGGGCGGCTATCTCACCAATTCCGAGGGCGAGCGTTTCATGGAACGCTATGCGCCTTCGGCCAAGGACCTGGCGAGCCGCGACGTGGTGAGCCGCGCCATGACCATGGAGATCCGCGACGGCCGCGGCGTCGGGGCCGGCGACGACCACATTCATCTGCACTTGGAACACCTGGACCCGGCGCTGTTGCACGAGCGGCTGCCGGGCATCTCGGAATCGGCGCGCATTTTCGCCGGCGTCGACGTAACCAAGGAACCGATTCCGGTGCTGCCGACCTGCCACTACAACATGGGCGGCATCCCGGCGCTGTTCAGCGGTGAGGCGGTGACCGAGAAGAACGGCGACCCCAACACCGTGGTGCCCGGCCTGATGGCCATCGGCGAGGCGGCCTGCGTCTCGGTGCACGGCGCCAACCGCCTGGGTTCCAACTCCCTGCTCGACCTCGTGGTCTTCGGCCGTTCGGCGGCTAAGCGCTGCGCCGAGATCCTGACCCCGGGCGACAGCCAGCGGCCGCTGCCCGAGGATGCCGGCGACAACGCCCTGGACCGCCTCGACAAGGCGCGCCACGCCAAGGGCGATATCCCGACCGTGGAACTGCGCCTGGAAATGCAGCGCGCCATGCAGGGCCATGCCGCCGTGTTCCGCACCGGTGAGTCGCTGAACGAGGGTGTCGGCAAGCTCGACACCGCCTGGCAGAAGCGCGGCGACGTAGCGGTCACCGACCGCTCGATGATCTGGAATTCCGATCTGGTCGAAACCCTGGAACTCGACAACCTGATGTTCCAGGCCAAGATCACCATGGAGTCCGCCGCCAACCGCCAGGAAAGCCGCGGGGCCCACGCCCGCGAGGATTTCCCGGACCGCGACGACGTGAACTGGATGAAACACACGCTGGCCTGGTGCGGCGAGGACGGCAAGGTGCGCTTTGGCGACCGCCCGGTCAGCCTCAACACCCTGACCAACGAGGTTCAGACCTTCCCGCCCAAGGCGCGCGTCTACTAAGCGCCCGGTAAGCATGCAGCGAAAGTTCCCGGACTATTGGCTCTGGTTTTAGAGAAAGAATTCGATGGCTGAGTTCGCACTTCCCGCCAATTCCAAGATCGGCACCGGCAAGTCCTGGCCGAAGTCGGCGGACGCCGGCAAGACCAAGACCTTCAAGGTCTATCGCTGGAATCCCGACGACGGCGAAAACCCGAAGGTCGACACCTTCGAGGTGGACCTGGACAGCTGCGGGCCGATGGTTCTCGACGCGCTGATCAAGATCAAGAACGAGATCGACCCGACCCTGACCTTCCGGCGTTCCTGCCGCGAGGGGGTCTGCGGTTCCTGCGCCATGAACATCGACGGCACCAACACCCTGGCCTGCACCAAGTACCTCAGCGAAATCGGCGGCGACGTGAAGGTCTATCCGCTGCCGCATATGCCGGTGGTGAAGGACCTGGTGCCCGACCTCACCCAGGTCTACGCGCAGTACGCCTCCATCGAGCCCTGGCTGAAGACCGAGACCCCGGCGCCGGAGCGCGAGCGCGCCCAAAGTCCGGAAGAGCGCGCCAAGCTGGACGGCCTCTGGGAGTGCATTCTCTGCTTCTCCTGCTCGACCTCCTGCCCCAGCTACTGGTGGAACGGCGACCGCTACCTCGGCCCCGCCATTCTTTTGCAGGCCTACCGCTGGATCGCCGACAGCCGCGACGAGGCGACCGGCGAGCGCCTCGACCAGCTGGAAGATCCCTTCCGGCTCTACCGCTGCCACACCATCATGAACTGCACCAAGACCTGCCCCAAGGGCCTGAACCCGGCCAAAGCCATCGCCGAGATCAAGAAGCTGATGATCGAGCGCAAGGGCTGAGCGGGTTTAGCGCCAGACCAAATCCCCTGGCGGCAGGGGGCAGGGCGTCCTATCTCTAAGGGATGCTGATCAGGATCATTCTGGGCGTTGTGGCGGCCGGTGTCGCCGGAACCCTTGCCAATGCGGCGGCGGCCGGTCTGTTCCTGCGGCCCGATCTCTTCGAGCGGCTGGCGGTGGTGCCCAACCGCTACTTCATCGGCATCGCGCTTGCTCTTGTCATCCCCCTGATCTACCGCCTGCTGCGCGGTCCCGCCGGCGCGCTGGTGGCGCTGGCCTTTCTCACCATCGCGCCCTCGCTGCTGGCCAAGCTCGGTCTCGGCGCCATGACCGCCTGGACCACGGTGCTGGCCTTGAACTTCGTCTACGCCCTGGCCGCCCTGGTCGCCTACCGTCTGGTGGTGCGCTAAAGCCGCGTTCAACGCCAAAGTGGTCCGGCATATTCGGTCCCTAGTGGCTCTTTTGCAGATCCGGATGGCTGCTTAGTCTGCGCCGCCGCCACGCAGTCAGACCGGACCCGTCCCATGTTCGTTCCCAAGGCTTTTCGCCTCGACGACCGCCAGCAGATCGCGGCGGTGATAGAGGCCAACAACTTCGGCCTTCTCGTGACCGCTGCGGCGGGTGCGCCTGAGGCCAGCCACCTGCCGTTTCTTTACGACCCGGCTGCCACAGCGGCGGGGCCGCAAGGCACCTTGCGGGCCCATTTGGCGCGCGCCAACCCGCAGTGGCGCGACTTCGCCAAGCTGGCTGAAGAAGGGTTCGAGGCGCTGGTGATCTTTCAGGGGCCGCACAGCTACATCTCGCCCACCTGGTACGGCGGCGGACCGCCGACCGTGCCGACCTGGAACTATGTCGCCGTGCACGCTTATGGCGTGCCGCGGATCATCGACGATGCTGCCGAACTGCGCGATATGCTCGATGGCATGGTTGCACTCCATGAGGCGGAAGAGGCGCAGCCCTGGCCCACCGCCGGTCTCGAAGAGGGGTTTATGCAGGCGATGATGCGCGGCGTGGTGGCTTTTGAGATTCCGGTCACGCGTCTGGAGGCCAAAGCCAAGTTGAGCCAGAATAAGAAGCCCGCGCAGCTTGCCGCCGCGACGGCGGTGCTGGAGGCCGCAACGGACCCTCTGGCGCGGCAGACCGGCGCCTGGATGCGCGCGGCCGTGAACAACTTGGAAACCAAGGCTTCCGCCGACCATGAACAAGGAAACCCAGACAAGCGGCAAGGATAAGGGCGGGCTGTCGCGCGCTTCGCGCTTCTGGTTGATGGCGACAGCCGTCCTGATCGTTTTCGCGCTGCTGGGGATCATCGCGCCCGGTGAGACGCCGGTTGCCGTCGACCGTTCGACCCAGGCGCCCCTTGATCTACAGGGCCACCGCGGCGCCCGCGGCCTGATGCCAGAAAACACCCTGCCGGCTTTCGAGACGGCGCTGGCCCTCGGGGTCACCACCCTGGAACTGGATACGGTGATGACCGCCGACGGCGTGGTGGTGGTGCATCACGACCGTCGTCTCTCGACTGAACGCACCCGTGACAGCGCCGGTAGCTGGCTGACGGAGGCGGCGGCCGCGCCGCTGATCGATCTGACTTTTGCGGATCTTGAAGTCTATGACGTCGGCCGCGCTAAACCCGGCAGCCGTACCGCCCGGCGGTATCCCGAACAGGCCGGGTTGGACGGCGTTGCGATTCCCAGTCTGGCCGCGGTCATCGCGCGGGCGGAGAGTCTCAGCGGCGGAACGGTCCGCTACAACATCGAGACCAAGATCTCGCCGCTCTCGCCGGCGGACTCGGCGGAACCGGCAGCATTTGTCCCGGCCCTCATCGCGGTGATCCGCAACGCCGGGGTCGCCGAACGGGCGGCGGTGCAGTCCTTCGACTGGCGTACCTTGCTGCTGGTGCAGGAACAGGCGCCGGAGATCGAGACCGTTTACCTGACGGCAGAGCAATCCTGGCTCGACAACCTCGGGCGCGGTGCGCGCGAGCCCTCACCCTGGATCGGCGGTCTTGCGATCAACTGGGCCGAGGTGACGCCCCCGGCGGCGGTGAAGGCGGCGGGCGGCGCCGTCTGGTCGCCCTATTTCCGCGATCTGAAGGAGCAGGACTTGCGGGAGGCGCAACGCCTGGGCCTGCGCGTCGTCGTCTGGACGGTGAACGATCCGGACGACATGGCCTCCCTCATCGATCTCGGAGTCGACGGCATCAGCACCGACTATCCCGACCGCGCCGGCGCGGTGATGCAGGAAAAGGGCTTGTCTCTGCCGCCGGCGTTTCCCGGATCGTAACAAATCCGACCGGGATCAACCGAGCGAGATGTCGCCGGTGATCTCCTGATTCAGGTCAAGACCTTCCACGGAAAGAACGACCTTGGCTTTCAGGGTTTCGGAACCGGTCAGCTTGCCGCCGTCGATGGCGCCGCGCACGGCGGTCTCGATCTCGCGCTGCGAGGTGACGCCCACTTTCTTCAGAAACTTGCGCAGTTCCATGTTGAAGGTTTCTTCGTTCATGACCGGGCTCCGGAATTGGTTGTGATAGCATTGGCATTTAGATAGCCCTCCGGCCGCGCCGCGACAATCATTCTGGTGCAAACGAAGGCGCCCGGCGAAAGAGAAGACCTTCTTTGACGGTGAACGGCAGCGATTCGGCGCAGTGGCGCGACATTCTGAACCGCGAGCACGGAGCCTCCCTTGCCGTGGTCTGCCTTGGCGTCTGGCTGCATGCCGCCGATGCCCTGCTGGTTTCCACCATGATGCCGGCCATCGTCGCGGAGATCGGCGGCATCAACCTGATGCCCTGGACCGTGGCGCTCTATGAGATCGGCTCCATCGTTGCCGGGGCGGCCAGCGGTCTGCTCGCCCTGCGCTACGGCCTTCGATTGCCGATGGCGGCGGCAGCGGTTCTCTTCGCCGCCGGCTGCGCCGCCTCGGCCCTGGCGCCGGAAATGTGGGTGCTGCTCGCCGGACGCTTGTTCCAGGGCTTCGGCGGTGGTGGGCTGATGGCGCTTTCCTTCGTTTCGGTCGGCCTGCTGTTTCCCCGGCGGCTGATCGCCCGCGCCATGGGCGTGGTCTCGACGATCTGGGCGGTCTCGGCCTTTCTGGGGCCGCTGATCGGCGGGCTTTTCGTCGAACTGGCGTCCTGGCGTCTCGGTTTCTGGTTCTTCGCCGTGCAGGCGGTGTTCCTCGCCCTTTGGATGGTGACACGGTCGGAGCAGGCCAGGCTCAAGCCCGAGGAGACGGCAGCGGAGCGCTTTCCTATTGTCCGTCTTCTGTGGCTCTCAGCCGGTGTGGTGTCCATTGCCTATGCGGGCATCGAGATTTCGGCGCTGCGCACCCCGGCCTTCGTTCTGGCCGGTGCCGTCTGCCTGATCGTTTTTCTCAGGCTCGATGCCCGCAGAGCTGGCAATCGTTTGCTGCCGCTGAAGCCAATCTCTTTGCGCAATCCGCTGGGCGCGGCGCTGACCATGATCCTCTGCTTCACCGCCGCGACCATTGCCATGAGCATCTACGGGCCGCTGCTGATGACCCGGCTGCACGGCGTTTCCGTTCTGGTGGCCGGTTATGTGCTGGCGGTCGAAGCGGTGGCCTGGGCGGGGACCGCCGCCCTGCTGGCGGGCACGCCGGAGCGCCGCGATCCGCAGATGATCCTGACCGGCATGCTGCTGGTCACGGCCAGCATCCTGGGCTTCGCCTACAGCGTGGCCGCTGGACCGATCTGGTTGATCGCCTGTTTTGCGGCGCTGCAGGGCTGCGGCTTCGGCATGGCCTGGACCTTCATCCTGCGCCGCGCGACGGGGCTTGCGC
Source organism: Pelagibius sp. (assembly GCF_965249265.1). NCBI lineage: Bacteria > Pseudomonadati > Pseudomonadota > Alphaproteobacteria > Rhodospirillales > Rhodovibrionaceae > Pelagibius > Pelagibius sp. The sequence continues at coordinate 27,441 of NZ_OZ252224.1, forward strand.
CCGACGGTGAGGCCCAGCGGGTTTCCGGCGCGATCCCCACGGTGCAGCGGCTCGGCTATGCCCTGGGGGCGGCCTACGCGGGCATCGTCGCCAATGCCGCGGGCATCGGCAGCACGGGTGCAACCGCGTTCTTCGATACGGTTGCCACGACCGTCTTCCTCGCCTGCCTTCCCCTTGCCGTTCTGGGTTTGATTGCTGCGGCGGCCTTTGTCCGGCCGGTCTCTTTCCCAGACCAAGCTGGCCGGCAAAGCGCCGGAGAATAGGCGCGCTTTTTTTGCCAGGACTGCGGCTTTGAGGGATACTGCGTCCCTGAAGAACCAATCGCCCTGCAACGAAGAAGAGGCGAGGCTGAAACGAGGGAGGCCGCAGATGCTTTTGACCGAAGAACAGCGCACGGAATTCGACCGCGAAGGGTATCTCTTCCTGCCGCGGGCATTCTCGGAAGACGAAGCGGCGCTGCTGCGCGGCGAGGCATCGCGCGTCTTCGCCTTGGAGCGCGAGGAGGTCTGGCGCGAAGACAGCGGCGCGCCGCGAACCGCCTTTGCCGCCCAGGCCTACAGCGAGCCCTTCCGGCGTCTCGGCCTGCATCCGCGGTTGGTCGAACCGGTGACGCAGTTGCTCGACGGCCCGGTCTATCTGCATCAGTACAAGGTGAATGCCAAGGCGGCTTTCGACGGCGACGTTTGGCAGTGGCATCAGGACTACGGCACCTGGGCACGCGACGACGCCATGCCCGAAGCGCGGGCGATGAACATCGCCGTCTTCGTCGACGAGGTGACGCCGGTGAACGGCCCGCTGATGTTTATTCCGCGCAGCCACAGAGAGGGCGTCTACGAGACCGGTCATGATCTGGAGACGACCTCCTATCCGCTCTGGACGTTGGACCGCGAAACGGTCACCCGGCTGGCGGAAGCCGGCGGCATCGTCGCGCCCACCGGGCCCGCCGGCTCGGTGCTGATGTTCCACTGCAACCTGGTGCACGCCAGCCCGCCGAACATCAGCCCCTGGGGGCGGACCATCGTCTACCTCTCGCTCTGTCACGTCGACAATCACATCCGCCAGTTCAAAAGGCCGGACTGGGTGGCGCATCGCGACTTCACGCCGATCGAACCGCTCGCCGACGACTGTCTGGCCGAACTGGTCGCCCAACAGGCAGCGGAGTAACCGGCCCATGAATCTGCATGCTCTGTTGGGCCGCCGCGCGGCGGAAGGAAAGCCCGTCCGCATCGGCCTTATCGGCGCCGGTAAGTTCGGCACCATGTTTCTGGCGCAAGCCGCACTCACCCCCGGTTTCCACGTGGTGGCCATCGCCGATCTGGCGCCTGAGCGCGCGCGCCTCTCTCGCCAAGGCCGGTTGGCCGGAAGAACGCTACGCTGCGCCCGATATCGACACCGCCATGGCACTGGGCAGCACCTGGATCACCGAAGATGCAGGGGCGCTGTTCGGGGCGGAGGACATCGCCGTGGTCATCGATGCCACCGGCCATCCCGCCGCCGGCATTCGCCATGCGCGCCTGGCCTGCGCCCACGGCAAGCATATCGTGATGGTCAACGTCGAGGCCGATGCCCTGGCCGGTCCCTTGCTGGCGGCGGAGGCTGAGAAGGCCGGGCTTGTCTACAGCCTGGCCTACGGCGATCAGCCGGCGCTGATCTGCGAGATGGTCGATTGGGCCCGTGCCTGCGGTTTCCCCGTGGTCGCGGCGGGCAAGGGCACCAAGTACCTGCCTTCCTATCACAAGCTGACGCCCGACGATGTCTGGAATCACTACGGTATCACGCCGGAGGACGCGGCCAAGGGCGGCATGAACCCGCAGATGTTCAACTCCTTCATGGACGGTACCAAGTCGGCCATCGAGATGGCGGCGGTGGCCAATGCGACCGGGCTGACACCGGCGCCGAGCGGCCTCGCGTTTCCGCCGGTCGATGCGGAAAACCTGGCAACGGTTCTGCGTCCGGCCGCCGAGGGCGGCAGCCTGCATCACAAGGGCCAGGTCGAGGTGATCTCCTCCCTGGCGCGCGACGGCAGTGCGATCGAGCGGGATCTGCGCTGGGGTGTTTATGTCGTCTTCGAAGCGCCGAGCGACTATGCGCGGCGCTGCTTCGGCGAGTACGGCCTGGCGACCGATCCCAGCGGGCGTTACGCGGCGATGTACAAGCCCTATCACCTGATCGGCCTGGAACTCGGTATCTCGGTTGCCTATGCCGGGGTGCTGGGACAGGCAACCGGCGCGGCGCGCAGTTGGAGCGGCGATGTCGTGGCCACGGCCAAACGCGACCTCCAACCCGGCGAGGTCTTGGACGGTGAAGGCGGCTACACGGTCTGGGGCAAGCTGATGCCGGCGGCGGACAGTTTGCGCGGTGGCTGCCTGCCCCTCGGTCTTGCCCAGGGCATCAAGCTGGTGCGTCCGGTTGCCGAAGGAGCGGCGCTTTCCTGGGATGACGTCGCCTTCGATGCAGCCGATCCATCGGTCGCCTGCCGGCGGGAGATGGAGCAGCACTTCGCCGCCGGGAAAGCCAGCGCCGCGGAGTAGGTGTTTTTGATTTCTTCGGTTCCAGCCCGCTCCCCCCTCCCGGCCACCCAATGAGATTATCCTAGTGGGTGGCCGGGAGGGGGGAGCGGGCCGGCGCCGCTTCGACGTAGTCGAAAACAAAAACAGCAATAGGTTTAAATCCCCGCGTCACGATGTTTTCAAGCCTGCGTGACTTTCCCTTGCGAATCATTACTCCCAACCCCAGATTTATACTTGAGAGTTCTTTTCTCAAAAGGCCCGGTAAAGACTGAGGGCCCGCCGCGGTTTCGCCGGTTGAAAGGCTGTGTCGATTGCCCTGAGAGCGGGGAAAATCGCGGCAGAAAAGGGTTTAGCGGCACCTGAAAGGCGTAAGGCCTTTGCGCTGCAACGGCCGCCCGGCTCGCCCGAAAGAGTCCGGAGCCTGTGGTAAAACCCACCGCTTTTCCACAACAGCAAAGTCACAATGGGTTCTTGATCGGGAATATCCCGGCCGCTTCGACGTTAGTCTTGTATGAACGAAGAACAGAGTCGTTTCGACAGACAAGACAGTCGAAGAAATTCGAAGGAGGCGAAAGCCATGAGCAAGACGACTGCATCTGAAAGGAGCCCGCGAAAGCGCCTGAACGCGTCGGTCCTTGCGCTTGCGTTGGCAGCCCCCCTGGCGATCCCCTTGGTCGTTGCGGCGACCACCGCATTTTCCGGCAACGCCGAAGCCCAGGGGCCGCAGTGCGCCCCCCGCGAGGCGCTGCTGAAGAGCCTGTCGAAAAACTACAAGGAAGCGCCGGTCAACATGGGCGTGACCTCGACCGGTTCGCTGATCGAGATTCTGGCGAGCCCCGCCGGTTCCTGGACCATTCTGGTCACCGTACCCGGCGGCCCGACCTGCATGGTCTCCTCCGGCGACGGCTGGCGCGACGTGCCGGTCCAGGTCGCCCAGGATCCGGCTGTTTAGGGAACCTTGCCGTTTAGGGGACCCGGCTGTTTAGGGGACTCTGCCGTCTAAAGGAAAACGAACAACGGCCTGGCAAGCCTCGCCCGATATCAGGCCGCGCTGTCGAAAGCGGGGACGGATCGGGCGAGGCCGTCGAAGAGGTCCAGCATGCAGTGGCGCCAGGCCCGCAGAGTGGAATCTTCCGGCGCCAGGATGTCCTGGTCGCAGACCGACCGCGCCCATTGGAATTCCGCAAAAGCCAGATAGTCGGCGTAGGCCGGCCGTTCCCCGCAGATAAAGGAAGACTCGGCCAGGTGCTGGCGCAGCGGCTCCAGCACCGGGTGGAGTGCTTCCAGATAAAGCGCCCGTCGCGCCGCCAGATGCTGCAGGCTCTCGCCGTAACGGGCTTCCCGTGTTTGGCGATAGTAGTCGCGGTCATCCGGATGAACGGCGGCCAGCATGTAGGGTGCCAGGATCGGCGAGAGCGCTTTCTGCAGGCTGTTGTCTGTCCAATGACTGATAAAACGCGCCAAAGCGCGTCCGCCCGCGCCGTCGAAGAGGGAAGGCGCGTCGGGGTAGGTGTCTTCCAGATAGCAGGCGATGTCCCAGGAGTCGCTTACCACCCGGTCGCTGTCGGCCAGCACAGGCACCTTCGCCTGGCCGCTGAAGGCGACGCGGTCGCGCTCGGTAAACTTCACCGGGCGGTACTCCGGTTTCAGGCCCTTGTGGGCCAGCGCCAAGCGCGCGCGCCAGCAATAGGGGCTGGGGCGCCGGTCGTCGCCGCAAAGCCGTTCGTAGAGGATCAAGCCCATGGCCGCGTCTCTTCGCCGTTTTCCATGCTTCTCATGGTGGCGAAGTCGGCGGCGGCTGCCAAGTCGGTAAGTCGTTAGCGCGCCATGGTCTGACGGTCCCAGTCAGCGTAGTCGGGCGAGCCCTCGACACGCACGTCCCCGGTGTAACCGAACTCGACCATCTGCACCGTGACCGAGCCCTCGTCGGCAAAGATGACGGCGTAGGATTCCGGAAGGTCGGAGGCGCTGAGCAATTTGCTTTCCGCGAAATTCGCCCAACCCGCATGGTTGGTGCCGCGCGGTGAGCTTGTCGGGATGCCGCGAAAGGATCCGGCGAGCGGCAGATGACAGTGGCCGTGAAAGATGTGGGCGACCTTGTCGCGGTGGGCGGCGACAACGTCACCGAAGGCGTCGGCATCCAGCAGCATGATCCGGTCCATCGGGGCGATATGCGTCGGCGCGGGGTTGTGGTGCATGAAGAGATAGACGGGACGTGTCGCGGCTGCCAGGCGTTTGTCGAGCCAGGCAAGGCGCTGCGCGTCATAGTGGCCGGCATGACTGTCCGGTCCCCAGGTGTCGATCAGAAAGGCGTCTCCCGCGCTGAGCGGCACGACGCGCTGGACATGCCCGTCCTCGTCGGCCAGTTCGGGAAAGACCGAAAGAAAGGCCGGACGGTCGTCGTGGTTGCCGATGCAGAGGTAGACCGGCAGCGGCAGCGCGGCGATGCGCTGGCTCAGGTGCTCGTAATCGGCTTTCTCACCCCAGTCGGAGAGGTCGCCGGTGATGATCACCGCTTCGGCATCGGGGTGATGGTCCAGGGCATGCGCCAGGGCGCGGTCGAAGTTGGCGTTGGAATCGCGTCCGCCGATGGTCTGGCCCGGCGTCGTCAGGTGGATGTCTGTCAACTGGATGAGTTTCATCGTGATCTCCGAGGACGGGGACGGCTGCGGGCCATAACCGCAAGCCGTCCCCGCCATGGGGTTTGGCGAAGAAGGGATCTGCCTCAGTTCAACAGATCACCGACTTCTTCGGAGAGTTCGCTCTGCAGTTCGGTCATGTCTTCATGATCGCCGACGACGATGCCCTCGATGCCGTCATAGATCACCTGGGTGATGGCGAGGCCATTGTCGCCGGGATAGGCCTGCCACTCGCGCAGCAGCGGCAACTGGTTGACGGCGGTCTTCTTGTTGGGGTTCTGCTGGTAGAAGTCCGCCAGGATGATTTCGTTGGCGGCCTTGTTCGGCGGCATGTAACCGGTGGTGCGGGCGACGTCTGCAGCACCCTCGCCGGAGGTGATGAACTTCAGCCACTTCCAGGCCGCGTCCAGCTCCGCCGGGTCTTCGGAGGTCGAGACCAGCATTGCCGAGTTGCCACCGGCGGGCAGGCCCTTGGGCGTGCCGTTGATGCCGGGGAAGGGGCCGGTCTTCAGCTCGAAGTCGCCCTGGGAGCGCTCCACGGCGCCGAGCGCCGAGGTCGACCAGAACATCATGCCGATCTCACCGGCGGAGAACGACGAGAGTGCCGCCTTCCATTCCAGGTTCTGCATGTCACAGCCGCGGAAGATGCTTTTCATGGTGTTCAGCGAGTTGAGGGCCTCCGGGCTGTCCAGAGAGACCTTGGTGCCCTCGACCGTCGGCTTTTCCTGGGTCCACATCAGGGCCTGCAGGAACCAATTGCCGGTGATGTTCCAGCCCCAGAAGACCGGGTTCTTCACGCCCTTGGCCTGCATGGTGCGGCAGGCGTTGATGACCTCCTCCCAGGTCTCCGGCAGCTTGTCGATACCGCCGGCGCGCAGCACATCCATGTTGTAGTAGCCGACCGGCAGGGAGACGGAAAACGGCAGTCCGTAGACACCGTTGTCGAAGGTGCCGAGATCCAGCATCGCCTTGTGATAACCGTCTTTCTCGAAGTCGGCTTCCTTGGCGATGAAGGGCTCCAGAGAACGGGCGATGCCTTTCTCGACCAGGATCGCCTGGCGGTTCAGGCCCTGCATGGTGACGTCGGGCAGGGTGCCGGCCACCGCCTCGCGCAGGATGGTGTTGGTACCGTCTTCGTAGGATTCATAAGTGGCGCGGAACTTGATCTCGATGCCGGGGTTCTCGGCATAGAACTTCGGCAGGATCTTTTCGTAGGTCACATCGAAGAGGTGACTGTAGGGATAGCCGAATTCGACGACGATTTTTTCTTCTGCCATGGCCGGCGCGGTCATCAGACCGAAGACCATTGCGGTGGTCAGAAAAGCTTTCATGCGTTATTCCTCCTAAGTTCAGAGAGGCGGTATGGGGTGAGGCTGCCACTTCGTTCCCCTCGGCCGCCCGATCGATCCCGGTTCGCCGGGAACTTCCAGCGGGGGTGCGGTCCGTCTGCACCCCCAGTTCTTTTTCCGTTTCCGGCTTCCTTATTTCATACCCGTCAGCGTGATCCCTTCGATGAAGCGGCGCTGGGCCATCAGGAAGGCGATGATCAGCGGCGTCACGATAACGGTCGCCGTCGCCATCATCGGGCCGAAGAAACTGCCGTCGGCATCGCCCTTGAACTCGCGCAGGCCCAGCGGCGGTGTGAAGAGTTCGCGGTTGCCGGTCACCACGATGCGCGGCCAGAAGTAGTCGTTCCAATGGGCGACGACGGAGAAGATGGCGAAAGCCAGCAAGGCCGGTACCGCCGTCGGCAGCATCACCCGCCAGATGATCGAGAACTCGTTCATGCCGTCCATGCGTGCGGCGTCGATCAGATCGTCCGGCACGGTCAGGAAGAACTGGCGCATCAGAAAGATGCCGAAGACTGAAATCGTCCAGGGGATGATGAGGGCGGCGTAGGTGTTGGTCAGCCCGACCTTGGCCAGCATGATGTAGAGCGGCAGGGCGACGGCATGAACCGGAATCAGCAGGCAGAACAGGACCATGGTGAACACCAGGTCGCGGCCGCGCCAGCGCAGCTTGGCCAGGGCGTAGGCACAGGGCAGGGCGATGACGACCTGGATGAAAAAGATCGAGGCGGTGACGATGACCCCGTTCAGCAGGTAGCGCAGCAGCGGCGCCTCGGAAAAGGCCATGGTGTAATTGAAGACCGCCGGGCGCACGGCGCAGGCCTCCTGCAACTCGGTCATCAGACTCACCTGGATCTCCGCCGTGCTCTTGCCGGGAAAGCGAGGCGCGGCGGCGGCGATGGCGGCGCGGTCCGGGGCGCCGCGGATCACGCAGCGCTCGTCGATCATCTCCGCCTGGCTGCCGAAGAAGCCGCCGACATTGCGCTCGATCTCGCCGGGCGATTTCAGCGAATAGGACAGCATCACGTAGAACGGCAGGATGACGATGACCGCGCCGAGAATCAGGATGGCGTGCTTCCAGGTTTCGGTGGTGGAAAAGCGGCTCATGCGTAGTGCACCCGGCGTTCGACCAGCCAGCGCTGGATGAGGGTCAGGAACAGCACGAAGGCCAGGAAGATGACGGTTACCGCGGAGCCGAGCCCGATGAGGTTCTGCTGGATGCCTTTTTCGTAGATGGCGAACATCATCACGTAGACCGACTTGGAGGGACCGCCGCCCTGGGGGTAGAAGGCTTCGATGGTGTCGAAGACCTGAAAGCTGCGGATGCAGGTGATGGTCACGACGAAAACGGTGGTCGGCCCCAGCATCGGCCAGGTGACGAGGCGGAAGCGTTCCCAGCCCGAGCCCGCGCCGTCCATGGCGGCGGCGTGATACAGCTCGCGCGGGACCGAGGTCAGTCCGGCGAGATACAGCACCATGTTGAAGCCGAAACCCTGCCAGACCCCGATGAAGGCAACCGACCAGATCGCGTAGTCTTTATCGCCGAGCCAGAGCGGGAAGTTGCGCGCGCAACCCTGGGCGAAGAAGCCGAAGGCCTCCAGCCAGGTGCCGCAGCTCAGGGCCAGGGTCTGGTTGACCAGGCCGATCGTCGGATGCAGCGCGAACTCCCAGACGATGGCCATGGCGAGCAGGGCGGCCATGACAGGCAGGAAGTAGACCGTTTTGTAGAAGTCTCCGAAGCGCTTCAGGGAGTTGATCAGGAGCGCCGCGCCCAGCCCCAGCCCGACGGCCAGGGGCACCACCACCGCGACATAGGTGAAGGTCGCGACGAACATCTTTTCGAAGGAGGAGCGGGTGACGATGCGTTCGTAGTTGCGCCATCCCACCCACTCGGTGCCGTCGTTGCCGAGGCTGTAATCGGTGAACGACAGAAAGGCGGCGACCAGGATCGGGGCGACGAGGATCACCAGCATCAGGAGGATCGCCGGCGCGACGAACCAGATATGGGCGTTGGAGCGCGCCATCAGGAGGCGACGGCGGTTTCGTGCTGAGGCGCTGGCGGCTGTGTGGCCGCGATAGGTGCTGCGCGACGACCCGGCGCTTCGTCCGGAAAACGCAGCCGCCTGCCGTCTTTGGCGAAGGTCATGGCCTTGCCCGGCGCTGGGGCGGCATGAACAAGGTCGCCGAGGGAAATGTTGGTTGCCGTCTCGCCCGGGGTGCGGACCACCAGGCGGTGGCCGCCGAGGTCGAGGTGCAGATAGACGTCCGCGCCCAGGTTCTCGCGATAGGTCACGCTGCCGGAGAAAGCGCCCTCCCGCGCCGAGGCGACGACGGAGAGATGTTCGGCCCGTAAGCCGATGGTGATCTCGGGGCCGATGGTGACCTCGGGGTTGCCGCCCGGCAGAACTTTCGCCAGGACAGCGCCGAGACAGGTGACACGGCCCTGGGCGTCCACCGTGGCGGGCAGGGTGTTGATCTTCGGCGAGCCCACGAACTCCGCGACCCGCAGATCCGCCGGGTCGTCGTAAACCACCTGCGGCGAGTCGAGCTGCAGGATTTCACCGCCCATCATCACCGCCATGCGGTCCGACATGGTCAGTGCCTCCGCCTGGTCGTGGGTGACGTAGATGAAGGTGGTGGCGAGGGCGCGGTGCAGTTCGGCAAGTTCGGCGCGCATGTGGACGCGCAGCGCCGCGTCGAGATTGGACAGCGGTTCGTCCATCAGGAAGGCGACGGGCTTGCGCACCATGGCCCGGCCCAGGGCGGCGCGCTGGCGCTGGCCGCCGGAAAGCTGCCCCGGCTTGCGGTCGAGCAGGGCCTCGATGCGCAGGACCTTCGCCGTTTCTGCGACTTGGCCGCGCAGCGCCAGGTGTTGCCGGCGCGCCAGCAGCGGCCCCAGGACCGGCAGGCGCTGGTCAAAGCGCAGGTCGCGCAGGCGCAGCGGCACCATCATGTTTTCCGCCACCGTCAGATGGGGATAGAGCGCATAGGACTGGAACACCATGGCCAGATTGCGGTCGGCGGCGCGGGTTCGGTTGACGATCTCTCCGCCGATGCCGACGTCCCCGCCGCTCTGGGCTTCCAACCCGGCGATGATCCGCAGCAGGGTCGACTTGCCGCAGCCCGAGGGGCCGACCAGGGTGAGAAACTCACCGCCCGGAATGGTGAGGTCGATGCCCTTCAGGACCTCCGTTTCGCCAAACGATTTTCGAACTCCAGCAAGACTGATCGTCGCCAACAGACTGTCCCCGCATCCAAACCCCGGCCCCTGTTGCGGCGACTCTTAGCAAAGTAGATTGAACTTGATGTGACATTGTATTAGTCAAATTAATACATCTTCAGAATTGCGTTTGCCGAGGCGGAACAGGCCGGCCCCGATGAAGCCCAGCCCCTATCAAATTGCCGCTTTCACCGCCGCCGCCAGAGAGCGCAGCTTCTCCAAGGCGGCTGCCGTCCTCGGTGTCACCCAATCGTCGATCACCCAGCACGTCGCCAAGCTGGAACGCCTTATGGGCACCCTGCTTTTTGTGCGGCGGCGCGATGGCCTGGAACTGACGCCGGCGGCTGAGGAACTCTTTCAGGTTTCAGACCGGCTCCGCACGCTGGAGCAGATCATCGATGAAAAGGTGGCGAGCTACGGCGCGCTCTCCGCCGGGCATCTGCGGATCATCGCCAATGCGCCGCGCCCGGCGCTGCCGGTGATTGCGAAGTATACGCAGCTCCATCCGCAGGTGCAGATCGACTTCAGTCTCTACAGCTGGACCATCGCCATGCAGAAGCTGCATGAGCGGGACATGGACATTGCCATTATCACCGAGCCGGAAGTCGTCGAGGGTGTCTCGCTGCATGAGATGAGCCAGACGCCCTACAAGCTGCATGTGCGCCGCGACTATGCCCTGGCCGGACGTAAAGCCGTCTCTCTGGCGGATCTGAACGAGGAAATCGTGGTGATGCCGGAAGACGGCTCTTTCACCCAGCGCATCGTCGACGCCAAGGTCAAGGCGGCGGGCCTCCAACTCTCGCGGGTGATCAAGACCTCGACCTTTCCGGTGGTGAAGGAGGCCGTCCTGCACGGCGTCGGGGTGGGCATCGTTCTGGAGGACAGCCTCTTTCCGTCCAACAATCTGGTCGCCCTGCCGATCCGGGAGATGCCGGAGACCTATCGCCACTGCCTGGTCACGCCGCCCTACAAGCGCGACCTGCGCCTGGTGCGCAGCTTCGTCGACGTGGCACTGGAATAGCGCGCTAAGGGCCCTCGCCGATTGTCGGCTGACAATGCAGGTCTTGTGGCCCGCTTCAGCCGCGGGCTAGGCTTGAAGCCGTTCTTCTTTCCCTTTCCGCGCACACTCTCCGCCGGCTTCCGCGAAGGCCCTGTCTTGTCATGTTCAACGCCTCTCTCTATGGGCTGACGGTCCTGATCTGGGGCACCACCTGGATCGCCATCAAGTATCAGGTCGAGGGGGTCGCGCCGGAGCTTTCGGTGGCCTATCGCTTCGCTTTGGCGGCGGCGGTGGTCTTCGTCTGGGCGCTGGTGGCGCGGCAGCGTCTGCGCTTTGCCTTGCGCACCCATGTGCTGCTGATGGCCATGGGCGCCTGCATGTTCTGTTTCAACTTCTACTTCTTTTATCTGGCGGCCAATCACCTTACCTCCGGCCTGCTGGCGGTGGTGTTCTCCACCGCCTCGGTGATGAACATCATCAACGGACGGCTGTTGCTCGGACGCCGTTCGACGCCGCGTACCCTGCTGGGTGCGGCGCTGGGGATCGCCGGGGTGGCGGCGCTGTTCTGGCCGGAGGTGCGGGCCTTCGATCTTGGCGACGCCGGTGTCGCCGGGCTGCTGCTGTCGCTGCTGGGCACCCTCTGCTTTTCCCTCGGCAACATGACCTCGGTGCGGGCACAGGCCGAGGGTCTGCCGATTCTCGCCTGCAATGCCTGGGGCATGGCCTATGGCGCCTTGATCATGTTTGCCCTGGCCGCTGTCGTCGGGGCGCCGCTGACCTTCGACACCGGCTTTCCCTATGTCGCTTCGCTGCTCTATCTCGCGATCTTCGGCTCGGTTCTGGCCTTCGGCGCCTATCTGACCCTGTTGGGCCGCATCGGTGCCGACCGCGCCGCCTACGCGACGGTCCTCTTTCCGATCGTGGCGCTGGCCATTTCGACCGTCTTCGAGGACTATCGCTGGACCACCGAGGCCCTGGCCGGGGTGGCGCTTGTGCTGACCGGCAATATCCTGGTACTGACGCGTCAGCGCCCCAGGCCGGGGCAAGCCGCACCCACTTCGTAATCTGGTCCACTTCGTAGCAACAAGGAGGTGCTGTGATGTCCGGAACCCTGTTGGTCACCGGCGCCAGCCGCGGCATCGGCGCCGCCGTGGCGCGGATGGCGGCGGAACGCGGCTATGCGGTCTGCGTGAACTACCTGGCTTCGGCGGCCGCTGCCGAACAACTGGTCGGCGATATAGAAAAAGCCGGCGGTCGGGCCCTGGCGGTGAAGGCGGACGTGGCCCAGGAGGCGCAGGTCGAGGCGCTCTTCAAGACCCTCGACGCCGAACTGCCGCCGCTGGCCGGGCTGGTCAACAATGCCGGCTTCTCCGGCCTGGTGAACCGGATCGAAGGCGCCCCGGCGGAGACGATCCGCCAGGTGATGGAACTGAACGTGCTGGGCAGCATCTGGTGCGCACGGGCCGCCATCCGGCGCATGGCCCGGTGCCACGGCGGCCGGGGCGGGGCCATCGTCAACATCTCCTCCGGCGCGGCGACTCTGGGCAGCCCGGGCGAATATGTCTGGTATGCCGCCTCCAAGGGCGCCATCGACAGCCTCACGATCGGCCTCGCCAGGGAAAACGCCGCCGAGGGCATACGCGTGAACGCGGTGGCACCGGGATTCGTGAACACGGAAATCCATGCGGCCGCCGGCATGCCGGACCGTCTGGAGAAGATCGCCCCGACCATGCCCATCGGCCGCGCGGCGGAGCCCGAGGAGATCGCCGAGGCGGTGATCTGGCTGCTCTCCGATGCCGCCTCTTATACCACCGGCGCAATCTTAAGGGTTGCTGGCGGCAGGTAGAGCAACCAGGGTGTTTGACCGAACCCCATTTCCCTGGACAGCTTCAGATTATAGGCGCACAAACGTTAGGCGTTAGTCGGGGGACTTGGGGGGCATTGTCTTACGATGAAACGGCACGTGACGGCGCTGGCGATCAGCGTCATGGTCGCCGTGGCTGCGCCGGCTTTGGCGCAGGACGGCTCAAGCGGATTCTATGTCGGGATCCGCGGGATCGGGTCCGCCGCTCAGGTGGACGAGGTGAACAGCAGCGGTTTCGGTGGAGCGGAGACTGTCGAGAACGACGACGACAAAGTCGCCGGTGTCGGCGGTATCGTCGGTTACCGTTGGCAGGATTTACCCCTGCGCACTGAGATCGAAGGCAGCTATCGCTTCCGCTTCGACATGGATGTCCGCGATCAGGGCGCACCGGTCATCGACTACGAATCCAATGTTTCGACCACCTCGGTTCTGTTGAGCATCTTCCTCGAATGGCGCAACGAGTCAGACTTTACGCCTTTCGTTGGCGGCAGCGTCGGCTGGGCGCGCAACTCTGCCGCGAACGACCGGGTCACCCTCGGGACTGCCGCCCACGAGTCGGACGATACCGACAAGGACAATCTCGCCTGGGGTGCCATGGCCGGGGTCGACTGGTTGTTTCTGGACGACGTTTCCGCGCAGCTCGCCTATCGATTCATCAATCTGGGCGATGTCGATGCCGGCAGTTTCTCGGGCGGCGACAGCATCGATGCCGACAACTACACCTCTCATGAGATCCTGCTGTCCGTGAGCTATTGGTTCTAGTTTCTGTTCAGGACGTGATCGAGCCGGCCCGCTCCCGCTTCCGGCGGCTGCCCCTTTCCCCCTTGCCGGCTTTGCCGTAATTAACGGCTGCATGAGTAACAAAGCGGAAAACGATCCGGACGATCAGGCGCCGCCTCCGGCGGGGCCACTGGCGGTCTATCGCGCCCGGCGCCGCGAAGGGCATCTGCGCCATGACCCCGGTCAGCAGTTGGCGGCGGAGAAGCTGCAGTCCCTGCACAACGCCCTGCGTGGTTACGAACCGGCTGGCGGCATGGGGGGCTGGAAGGCGCGACTCGGTCTTGCCCGCCGCCGTGTCGAGCCGCCTTTGGGTCTCTACATCTTCGGCGGGGTCGGCACCGGCAAATCGATGCTGATGGACCTGTTCTTCGACGGGGCCCCGCTGGAGAAGAAGCGCCGCGTTCACTTCCACGCCTTCATGCAGGAGGTGCAAGAGCGCCTCCATGTCTGGCGCCAGGATGACGCCAATGCCGACAAGGCCGACCCCCTGCCGGTCATTGCCAGCGATCTGGCGGACGAGGCTTGGCTGCTCTGCTTCGACGAGTTTCATGTCGTCAATATTGCCGATGCGATGATTCTCGGCCGCCTGTTCGAGACTCTCTTCGAGCACGGCGTGGTGGTGGTCGCCACCTCCAACTGGCCGCCGGACCGTCTTTACGAAGGCGGGCTGCAGCGCGAACGCTTTCTGCCTTTCATCGAGGTGGTGAAGCAGCGTCTCGACGTGCTGGAACTGGACGGCGGCATCGACTACCGCCAGCAGCGCCTGAAGGACATCGCCACCTATCACGCGCCGCTCGGGGCCAAGGCGGAGGCTGCGCTCGACAAGGCCTTCGCCGAACTGACCGAAGGGGCGACGGCGGCGCCCGATTCCGTATTCTACAAGGGGCGGGAAATTCCGGTGCCTCTGGCGGCCCGCGGCGTGGCGCGGTTTTCCTTTGCCGACCTCTGCGAGCAGCCGCTGGGGCCAGGCGACTACCTGGCCATCGCCGGGCTCTATCATACCCTGGTGCTCTCCGGCGTGCCGCTGCTCTCGGCGGAGAACCGCAACGAGGCACGCCGCTTCATGACCTTGATCGACGCCCTCTACGAGCATCGGGTGAAGCTGGTCGTCGCCGCCGAAGCGCCGCCCGAAAGACTCTATCCGAGCGGCGACGGCGCCGTCGAATTCCAGCGCACCGTCAGCCGTCTTCAGGAGATGCGCTCGGCTGACTACGTCAGCGCTGCGCATATGACGTGATCGCGTTTGCGCAGCGATGATCAAGAGCCTGTGTTCGCGTCGCTACGGCACGCCCTGCGCCTTGCCCCGGCCTGCAAATCGCGCTAGGTAACCGGCACCTGCCGCTGCGCATCCAAAGAGCGATACAAGCGGCCGGCAGGACACCCAATCCGGGCAGCTCACATCGATCGAGGAATCACATCATGGCTCGCAACAAGATCGCGCTTGTCGGTGCCGGCAACATCGGCGGCACCCTCGCCCTACTCGCCGGCTTGAAGGAACTGGGCGATGTCGTCCTCTTCGACATCATCGACGGTGTTCCCCAGGGCAAGGCGCTCGATCTGGTCGAGTCCTCCCCGGTCGAAGGCTTCGACGCCAAATTCGTCGGCTCCAGCAAGTACTCGGCCCTCAAGGGCGCCGATGTGGTCATCGTCACCGCCGGGGTCGCCCGCAAGCCGGGCATGAGCCGCGACGACCTGCTGGACATCAACACCAAGGTCATGACGGCGGTGGGCGAGGGCATCAGGAAGAACTGCCCCAAGGCTTTCGTGATCTGCATCACCAATCCGCTGGATGCCATGGTCTGGGTGCTGCAGCAGGCCAGCGGCCTGCCCGCCCATCAGGTGGTCGGCATGGCTGGCGTGCTCGATTCGGCGCGCTTCCGTTACTTTCTTGCTGAGGAAATGAGCGTCTCGGTTGAAGATGTCTCCGCTTTCGTACTCGGCGGCCACGGCGACACCATGGTGCCCATGGTGCGCTACTCCACCGTCGCCGGCATCCCGCTGCCCGATCTCATCAAGATGGGCTGGCTGACCAAGGAGCGCCTCGACAAGATCGTCCAGCGCACCCGCGACGGCGGCGCCGAGATCGTCGGCCTGCTGAAGACCGGCTCGGCCTTCTACGCGCCGGCCTCTTCGGCGATCTCCATGGCCGAGTCCTATCTGAAGGACAAGAAGCGGGTGCTGCCCTGTGCCGCCTATCTCTCCGGCCAGTATGGCATCAAGGGCCTCTATGTAGGGGTTCCCTGCGTCATCGGCGCCAAGGGCGTGGAGCGCATCGTCGAGCTCAGCCTCAGCAAGTCCGAGCAGTCCATGCTGAACAAGTCGGTCAAGGCGGTGAGCGGGCTGGTCGATGTCTGCAAGGGCATGATGAAGGCGGGCGCGAAGAAAGCCCCGGCTAAGAAGACTGCGGCGAAAAAGGGTGCGGCCAAGAAGGCCAGGGCCTGAGCCCCAGAGTGTTCATGGGCGTGTTCTCGGGCGTGTTCTTGCCGCGGCGCGCTGTTGAAACCACCCTCGGCGGCGGTCGCGAAAGCGGTGCCTTCGGCGGATTTCTGCCGGTTGCGCTGCTCCGCCGGGGTGTTAAGGTAGCACGGAAAGCGGCACGAAAGGCCGTGTCTCGGTGACTTCGACGGGGGGCGTCGGGGTGCGGGCAGGCACGGCGGCTGGGACGACAACGATGCTAGAAATCAAAGCACGGCAAGCCGGCTCCAGCTGTCTGATCTCCTCAATCCACACTGAAGCGGCAGGTCCATGAATATTCATGAGTATCAGGCCAAGGCACTCTTGGCGAAGTTCGGCGTTGCGGTTCCCAGGGGCGGAGTCGCCTATACGCCGGAAGAGGCGGAAAACGCGGCCCGCGAACTGGGCGGTCCCGTCTATGTCGTGAAATCGCAGATCCATGCCGGTGGCCGCGGCGCCGGACGCTTCAAGGACGACCCCGAGGGCCAGGGTGGCGTGCGGGTTTGCAAGTCGCTGGACGAGGTCAAGGAAAACGCCCGCAAGATGCTGGGGCACATCCTGGTGACCAAGCAGTCCGGCGCGGCGGGCAAAGAGGTCAAGCGCCTCTACATCGAAGACGGCTGCGACATCGCGCGGGAGCTTTACCTCGGCATGCTGATCGACCGGGCCACCAGCCGTATCACCATTATGGCCTCCACCGAGGGCGGCATGGAAATCGAAGAGGTCGCCGCCGCCACCCCGGAGAAGATCCTGAAGCTGGCCATCGATCCGGCCGAGGGCTACATGCCCTACCACGGGCGCCAGATTGCCTTCGGTCTGGGCCTTGAGGGCAAGCAGGTCAATGCCGCGGTGAAGTTTATCGGGGCCATGTACAAGGCCTTCTTGGCGCTCGATGCCTCCATCGTCGAGATCAACCCCCTGGTGGTGACCGGCGGCGGCGAGGTGATGGCGCTGGATGCCAAGATGAACTTCGACGACAACGCCCTGTTCCGCCACAAGGACGTGGCCGACATGCGCGACGAAGACGAAGAAGACGCCATGGAGTTGGAGGCGGCGCGCCACGAGCTGAATTACATCAAGCTCGACGGCCAGGTCGGCTGCATGGTGAACGGCGCCGGGCTCGCCATGGCGACCATGGACATCATCAAGCTCTACGGCAGCGAACCGGCGAACTTTCTCGACGTCGGCGGCGGCGCCACCAAAGAGCGGGTAACCGCGGCCTTCAAGATCATTCTCTCCGACAAGAACGTCGAAGGCATCCTGGTGAACATCTTCGGCGGCATCATGCGCTGCGACGTCATCGCCGAGGGGGTGGTGGCCGCGGCCCGCGAGGTGGAACTGCGTGTTCCCCTTGTCGTGCGCCTGGAGGGCACCAACGTGGAACTGGGTAAGAAGATCCTGGCCGACTCCGGTCTGCCGATCGTCTCGGCGGACAATCTGGCCGATGCCGCCGAGAAGGTGGTGAAGGCCGTGAAGGAGGCAGCATAAAATGGCGGTCCTGGTCGACAGCAACACCAAGGTCATCTGTCAGGGCTTCACCGGCGCCCAGGGGACTTTCCATTCCGAACAGGCGCTGGCCTACGGCACCAAGATGGTCGGCGGCGTCACGCCCGGTAAGGGCGGTGGCAGCCATCTCGACCTGCCGATCTTCAATACGGTGGCCGAAGCGGTCGAGAAGACCGGCGCCACGGCTTCGGTGATTTATGTCCCGCCGCCCTTCGCGGCGGATGCGATCCTGGAGGCGATCGATGCCGAGGTCGATCTGATCGTCTGCATCACCGAAGGCATCCCGGTTCTGGACATGGTGCGCGTCAAACGCGTTTTAGCCGACTCCAAATCGCGCCTGATCGGCCCCAACTGCCCGGGTATCATCACCCCGGAAGAGTGCAAGATCGGCATCATGCCGGGCCATATCCATGCCGCCGGCAAGATCGGCGTGGTCTCGCGCTCCGGCACCCTGACCTACGAGGCCGTGGCCCAGACCACCGCGGCGGGCCTGGGGCAGACGACCTGCATCGGCATTGGCGGCGACCCGGTGAACGGCACCAACTTCATCGACTGCCTGGAGCTGTTCCTGGAGGACCCCAAGACCGAGGGGATTATCATGATCGGCGAGATCGGCGGCAGCGCCGAGGAAGACGCCGCAGATTTTTTCAAGGCGTCAAAGATAAAGAAACCTATCTGTGGTTTCATCGCCGGAGTGACAGCGCCGCCGGGCCGCCGCATGGGCCATGCCGGTGCGATCATTGCCGGTGGTAAAGGCGGTGCGGACGACAAGATCGAAGCACTGAAATCGGCTGGTTTTCTGGTCGCGGATTCGCCGGCCAGTCTGGGTTCGACAATGCTGCAGGCCATGGCGGGCTAGCGGCACAGAAAGGAAGGCGGCCTGGCTTGGTTTCGCCCCGGCCGGGCCGGGAGAGACATGACCATCCATTCCCCGTCTCAAGCTGCTGTCCTCGCGGATCTCTACCGCCGGTTCAATGAATCGCCAGGGTCTGTCGATCCGCAATGGCAGGCCTTCTTCGGCGACCTCGACCCAGAGGCGAAAGCGGTCATCGAAAAGCTGAACGGCGCCGCCGCCAATGGCACCGGGCCGGCCGCAGCGGCGGTGACGGCCGCTGCCGGATCGGTGGACGTCGGCGATGCCGGTGTGCGCGCCGCCACCCTGGATTCGATCCGCGCCCTGATGCTGATCCGGGCCTACCGGGTACGCGGCCATCTGGAGGCCGAACTCGACCCCCTCGGCCTGAAGGCGCGGGAGCCGCATCCCGAACTCGACCCCAAGAGCTACGGCTTCACCGAAGAGGACATGGACCGGCCGATCTTCATCGACAACGTGCTGGGCCTGGAAACCGCCAGCCTGCGCAAGATTGTCGAGGTGGTGCGGGCGACCTATTGCGGGACCATCGGCGTCGAATTCATGCACATCCAGGATCCGGCGCAGAAGGCCTGGATCCAGGAGCGCATCGAATCGATCCGCAACCAGCCCGACTTCACTGTGAACGGCAAGCGCGCGATTCTGGAGCGCCTGACCGCGGCGGAGACTTTCGAGCAGTTCCTCAACAAGAAATACACCGGTACCAAGCGCTTCGGCCTCGACGGCGGCGAATCCATGATCCCGGCGTTGGAGCAGATCCTGAAGCGCGGCGGCCAGCTCGGCCTCAAAGAGGTCGTCATCGGCATGCCCCACCGCGGGCGCCTGAACGTGCTGGCGAACTTCATGGGCAAGCCCTTTTCGGCGATCTTCTCGGAGTTCGAGGGCGGTGCCGCCCATCCAGAAGACGTCGGCGGTTCGGGCGATGTGAAGTATCACCTCGGCACCTCCTCGGACCGGGAGTTCGACGGCAACGTCATCCACCTTTCCCTGACCGCCAACCCCTCGCACCTGGAAGCGGTCAATCCGGTGGTGGTCGGCAAGGTCCGCGCCAAGCAGGAGCAGGGCAAGTACAAGGACCGGACCGAGGTCATGGCGCTGCTGATGCACGGCGATGCGGCCTTCGCCGGGCAGGGTCTGGTGCCGGAAACCCTGGATCTCTCCGAGCTGAAGGGCTACCGCATCGGCGGCACCATCCACTTCATCGTCAACAACCAGATCGGTTTCACCACCAATCCGGTGAACTCGCGCTCCGGGCCCTACTGCTCGGACGTGGCCAAGATCATCCAGGCGCCGATCTTCCATGTGAACGGCGACGATCCGGAGGCGGTGACCCATGTCGCGCGCATCGCGACGGAGTTCCGCCAGACGTTCAACAAGGACGTCATCATCGACATGTTCTGCTATCGCCGCCACGGCCATAACGAAGGCGATGAGCCCGCCTTCACCCAGCCGCTGATGTACAAGGCGATCGCCAAGCATGCGACCACCCGCCAGGTCTACGGCGAGAAATTGGTGTCGCAGAGCACCTTTACCCAGGAGGAAGTCGACGGCCTGGTCCAGCAGTGGACCGACCGACTGGAGCAGGATTTCCAGGCGGCCAAGAGCTACAAGCCCAACAAGGCGGACTGGCTGGAAGGAGCCTGGTCCGGTCTGGACGCGGCGCGCGGCTACGATCCGCGGCGCGGCAAGACGGCCGTTGGGATGGAGACTCTGAAAGAGGTCGCTTTGGCCCTGACCAAAGTGCCGGTCGACTTCAAGCTCAACCGCAAGATCGCCCGCCAGCTCGACGCCAAGCGCAAGATGGTCGAAAGCGGCGAGGGAATCGACTGGGCGACCGCCGAGGCGATGGCATTCGGGACGTTGTTGATCGAAGGTCATCCGGTGCGCCTCTCGGGCCAGGACAGCAACCGTGGGACCTTCTCCCAACGTCATGCCGCTTTCATCGATCAGGAAACCGAGGCGACCTACAAGCCGCTCAGCCACATCCGTGAGGAGCAGGCACGCCTGGAAATCGTCGATTCGCCGCTGAGCGAACTGGCGGTGCTCGGCTTCGAGTACGGTTTCTCCCTGGCTGAGCCGCGGGCCCTGGTGATGTGGGAGGCACAGTTCGGCGACTTCGTGAACGGCGCGCAGATCATCATCGATCAGTTCATCGCCTCGGGCGAATCCAAGTGGCTGCGCATGTCCGGCGTGGTGATGCTGCTGCCGCACGGCTATGAGGGCCAGGGGCCGGAGCACTCCTCGGCCCGGATCGAACGCTTCCTGCAGCTCTGCGGGGAAGACAACCTGCAGGTCGTGAACTGCACGACGCCGGCCAACTATTTCCACGTGCTGCGGCGCCAGCTTCACCGCGAGTTCCGCAAGCCGCTGATCGTCTTCACCCCGAAGTCGTTGCTGCGCCACAAGCGTTGCGTTTCCAAGCTCGACGATTTCGGGCCGGAGAGCTGCTTCCACCGTGTGCTCTACGATGACGATCTGCCGAGCGAGAAAAAGGATGCCAAGCAGGTGGTGATCTGCTCCGGCAAGGTCTACTACGACCTTCTGGAAGAGCGGGAGAAACGCGGCATCAAGGATGTTCATTTCCTGCGCCTGGAGCAGCTCTACCCCTTCCCCGCCGACGGCCTGATGCAGGAACTGGAGCCTTACAAGCACTGTGATCTGGTCTGGTGCCAGGAAGAGCCGCGCAACATGGGCCCCTGGGCTTTCGTTTCCACCTTCATCGAAGAGGTGGCCGAAGAGATCGGTTTCAAGGCGCCCCGGCCGCGCTATGCCGGGCGGCAGTCGGCGGCCTCGCCGGCCACCGGGTCGCACAAGCGCCATGTCAATGAGCAGGCGGCTTTGATCGACGACGCCCTGACCCTCGGCAAGAAGGCCGTGGGACGTATCCAGTCGCGCAAGGCCGCGATGGCGGAACGGGAAAAGAAAAGCAAAGGCCAGGCCGCGGAATAGCACCGGCGGACTTCGGCTTCGTGCCAGAGGATGAGTGAGACGGATATGCCGACAGATATCGTAGTGCCCACCCTGGGCGAATCGGTCAGCGAAGCAACGGTGGCCCAGTGGCTGAAGAAGCCCGGCGAAGCCGTTGCCGTGGACGAGCCGCTGGTCGAGCTTGAAACCGACAAGGTGACCCTGGAGGTCAACGCAACGGCAGCCGGGGTGCTGTCCGAGGTGGTTGCCGGTGAAGGCGACAACGTCGAAGTCGGCGCGCTTCTGGGCCGCATCGGCGAGGGGGAAGGCGTTGCCGCTGCACCGCCGCCGGCGGCGGCCGAGAAGGCGAGTCCCGAACCCGCCGCGCCTGAGCCCGCACCGGCTGCGGCGCCGTCGGGCAACGGCAAGGCCATGGACCTCGTCGTCCCTGTGCTGGGCGAATCGGTCACCGAGGCGACGGTGGCGCAATGGCTGAAGAAGGCCGGTGAGGCCGTGGCAGCGGACGAGCCCCTGGTCGAACTTGAAACCGACAAGGTGACCCTTGAGGTCAATGCGCCCTCTGCCGGTGCGCTGCAGTCGATCGCCGCCGAAGAAGGCGCGACCGTCGAAGTCGGTGCCCTGCTGGGCGTTTTCGCTGCCGGTGCCGGGGGCGATGCCGGTGCGGCTGCCCCCGCAACTGCGGCGCCCGCGCCCCAGGCAACTGCGTCAGCGCCCGCTGCGGCGGAAGCGCCGGCGGCACCGGTGGCGTCTGAACCGTCCGGCGGCGGCATCAGCCTGGACCCCGCCGCGGTGACGCGCAGCGGCGGCAAGATCACCAAGGCCGACCTCGAAGCCTTCTTGGCGGACTCCGCCGGCGGCGCTCTGGGCCCGGCGGTCCGCAAGCTGGTCGAAGAAAACAAGCTCGACCCGGCGGTGATCCCGGCCAGCGGCAAGGACGGCCGCCTGACCAAGGAAGACGTGATCGACTTCCTGGAGGGCAAGACCCAGGCCATTCCGGGTCCGGTCTCGGCGCCGGCTGCAACTCCGGCAGCGGCGCCCGCGCAGGCCCCCGCGGCGGCCGGGCCGCGCGAGGAGCGGGTGCGCATGCCCAAGCTGCGCCAGACCATCGCCCGGCGCCTGAAGGAAGCCCAGAACACCGCGGCCATGCTGACCACCTTCAACGAGGCGGACATGTCGGCGGTCATGGCCTTGCGCGCGCAGTACAAGGACAGCTTTGAAAAGAAGCACGGCGTGAAGCTCGGCTTTTCATCTTTCTTCACCAAGGCCTGCGTGGCCGCCCTGCAGGAACTGCCGGCGGTGAACGCGCGCATCGAAGGCGATGAGATCGTCTACAACAAGTTCTACGACATCGGCATGGCGGTTTCGACGCCCAACGGCCTGATGGTTCCGGTGATGCGGGACTGCGACAAGCTGGGTTTTGCTGAGATCGAGAAGTCTCTCGGCGAACTGGCGGCCAAGGGCCGCGACGGCAAGCTGGGCATGGACGAGATGACCGGCGGCACCTTCACCATCACCAACGGCGGGGTCTTCGGGTCGATGATGTCGACACCGATCCTCAACATGCCGCAGTCGGCGATTCTCGGCCTGCACAAGATCCAGCAGCGGCCGATGGCGGTCGACGGCAAGGTGGAGATCCGCCCGATGATGTACCTGGCGCTGTCTTACGACCACCGCATCATCGACGGGCGCGAGGCGGTCACCTTCCTGGTGCGGGTCAAGGAAGCCATTGAAGACCCGCAGCGCTTGCTGATCGGGATGTAATGCCGGGGCATGAGCAATGGTGACGACAACGAAGGGCTTTCCGGCTTTGCAGACCGGCGTCTCAAGCGCCTTCTGGACCGCCATGGCGAGGCCGACTACGAGCTCGACCTGACGGGCCTGGACCTGGCCCACGCCGTCGGCTCGGTCGACCGCATGGTGGAACGTCAGCGGTTTCGGGATGTCGGGCGCTCGGTCCTCATCCGGATCGATCCGGCGACGCCCGACAGCGGGGAAACCCTGTTCGGCACCCTTGGGCGGCATCTGCTGGACCTGAAGCGGCGCGGTTTGATCGCCACGCTGGCACCCCTCGATCCGGCGCGCGGCGCCGGTTTCAATCTTACGCTGCCGGCCGGCAAGGAAAGCCCGTCAGACCCTGCTGCGGAAGGCGAGACCTTGGCCGACCTGGCGCCCGGGGACGACGAGGACCCGCCGGGTTAACCGGCGGCCGCTTTGCCGTTATGTCCCTGATCTCAGTTCCGTTCGGGACGCAAGAGAAGTAACCCGGCCCCTATCAGCAGGCCGCCGGTGAGGCGATTCTTCCAGAGCTGTATCTTCGGGTTGACGACCAAAGCAGCAAGCCTGTGGCCGGCCAGGGCATAGAGTGCCAAAGCGGCCATGAAGAGTGTCAGATAGCTGCCGCCCAGTAGAAGGAAAGTACCGCTGCCGCCGGCGGGTGCAAACTGCGGCAGAAAGGCGAAGTAAAAAAGCAGACCCTTCGGGTTGGTAACCGATGTCAGAAAGGCTTGCGATACGAGCGCGCGATGGCGCAAAGCCTGTATCGACTGCGCCTGGTTTCCAACAGCGGGGGCAGTGGTTCCGAGGCCTCGCCAATAGGCGATTCCAAGCCAGATCAGATAGGCTGCGCCGATCCAGCGCAGAAGCATGAAGCCGGTTTGGGAGGCGAGGAGTACAGCCGAGAGTCCGAGAACCGTGACTACAATAAGCAACAAGTTGCCGAGCAGAGCGCCCGCCATAAGGCTCAAGGGTCGGCGGCGATCGCCGCTGAGGGCGTGAGACAGGACCAGCAGCGTCGAGGGACCCGGCGCCAGGGCCAGAACTGCCGCTGTCAGCAAAAAGAGGCTGAAATCCACTGCGCCCAACTCTATTGCTCCCGGCGCCCGACCGGCTGAGTCATCATGCGACCTTTTCGGCTGCGTTCCTTCGGGCGAGCGCCCGCTGCAGGGCAACGACACCCTCGACGATCTCCGCATCGCTCAACGCCATGGCGCCTTCGCGCACGGTGATCTCGAAGAGCCCTCTGCCGTCATAGGGCGATATCAGCGTGGCGTTGAACAGCCAGAGGCCGCTTTCCTCCGCAACGTCCAGAGCCGCTTCCATCAGGTCGGCGCCGCCGGTCTCCAGGCTGACCAGAAGGGCGTTGGCCTGGGGCGGATCTGGTGTCACCCATACCCCGGGCAGGACTGACAGCCCGCGAGCGATGGCTTTGGCTTTCTCGTGATAGGCTGTCATGCGCGGCAGGCGTTTTTCCAGGCCTTTCATGGCTGCAGCAACATAGGGAAAAAGGTGGATCAACTGTCCGCCGCAGCGCTGCCGCCAGAGCCTTACCTCAGCCACCACGTCTTCGGGGCCGGCCAGGGCGCCGCCGGCGAGCCCGCCGAGTCCTTTGTAGAAAGACACGTAAAGCGAATCGAAGGGGGCGGCGATCTCCGCCGGGCTGCGGCCGTAAAAAGGCTGACTCTCCCAGATTCTTGCCGCATCGGCGTGAAGGGCGACACCCTTGTCCCTGGCCATGGCGGCGAAGCCTTCGATATCGGACCAGGGATGCAGGCGGCAGCCGAAGCGCCGCAGGGGCAGTTCCAGGGCGACGGCCCCAAGGGGTTCGACAATAGCGTCCAGATCGGCCGGCACCGCCAGGCGATCCGGTTCTCCCATGGCCGCTGCCTGCAGGCCGAAGACGCTTTGATAGGCTTCCGCTTCCTCGGCGAAAATGTGGCTCTGTCGATGCAGGGCGATGGTCGGGCAGCCTTGCCGGTCGGCCCAGACCCGCAGGGCGGCGTTCTGCAGCATCTTGCCGCTGGGTCCGAAGACGGCGGCGGGCTTGCCCAGAATCTCGGCGATGCGCGCCTCGAAATCCTCGATCAGTTGGCCCGACCCATAGAAATCGGCTTCGGTCTCTTCCGGCAGGAAGGCCGCCAAGTCGGCCAAAGCCCGGCTGGGACTGAGCGGCGGGTCATGGGAGAGGAAACGGTCGCAGGAACGGCGCAGGCTTTCCTTGTCGCGGAGGGCGTCCATACATACTTCCCAGGGTGCGGGTTTGGTTGAACAGGAATTCCCAGGTTAGCCGATCTTCCGGCCCGCGGCGAGTTGCCGCGCTGATTAGGGTATTCGGAAATGGATCATGCCTTTACGGCGCGGCTGCCTTACCCGCTGTGCGCTTGTCCGCCCCGGCGCGATGCGGCAAGGTGGCGGGAATTGATACCTTGTTTACGTCACGCCGAGGGAAGTGAAAGACCATGAGCGACAAGCAGTACGATCTGGTGGTTATCGGTGGTGGGCCCGGCGGCTACGTGGCGGCGATCCGCGCCGCGCAGTTGGGCATGACGACGGCCTGTGTGGAGGGGCGCGGCAGCCTCGGCGGCACCTGCCTGAACATCGGCTGCATTCCCTCCAAGGCGCTGCTGCAATCTTCCGAAAAATTCGCCGATGCGACCAAGCATTTCGCCGAGCACGGCATCAAGGTCGATGGCGTGGCGCTCGACCTGCCGGCGATGATGGGCCGCAAGGACAAGGTGGTGAAGAACCTGACCGGCGGTATCGAGTTTCTGTTCAAGAAAAACAAGGTCGACTACATCAAGGGCTGGGGCTCCATCCCCGCTGCCGGTTCGGTGAAGGTCGCCCTGGCCGATGGTGGCGAAAAGGTGCTGCAGACCAAGTCGATCCTCATCGCCACGGGGTCCGAATCGACGCCTTTGCCGGGCGTCGAAACCGACGAGAAACAGGTCGTCACCTCGACCGGCGCGCTGTCGCTCGACAAGGTGCCGGAGCATCTGGTGGTGATCGGCGCCGGGGTGATCGGGCTGGAAATGGGCTCCGTCTGGTCGCGGCTCGGCGCCAAGGTGACCGTGGTTGAATTCCTCGACCGCATTCTGCCGGGCATGGACGCGGAAATCGCCAAGCAGACCCAGCGCGTGCTCACCAAGCAGGGTCTGAAGTTCAAGCTGGGCACCAAGGTGACCGGCGCGGCGAACGGCAAGTCCGGTGTCAAGTTGACCCTCGAACCCGCCAAGGGCGGCGATGCCGAGGAAATGGAGGCCGCTGTTGTGCTGGTCGCCATCGGCCGGCGGCCCTTCACCGAAGGCCTGGGCCTGAAGGAACTGGGGGTCGCTATGGACAACCGCGGCTTCATCCAGGTCGACGGGCACTATCAGACCTCGGTGCCGGGTATCTATGCCATCGGCGACTGCGTGCCGGGCCCGATGCTGGCCCACAAGGCCGAAGAAGACGGCGTCGTCGCGGTGGAGCGCATGGCCGGCCAGTCCAGCCATGTCGACTACAACATGGTCCCCGGCGTGGTCTACACCTGGCCGGAGGTCGCCGGCGTCGGCAAGACCGAGGAGCAGTTGAAGGAGGAAGGGGTCGACTACCGGGTCGGCAAGTTCCCCTTTACCGCCAACAGCCGCGCCCAGGCCGTGGGCGATACGGACGGCGTGGTGAAGGTGCTGGCGGACAAGCGCACCGACAAGGTGCTGGGTGTCCACATCCTGGGGCCGCTGGCCGGCGATATTCTCGCCGAGGCGGTGACGGTGATGGAATTCGGCGGCTCGGCCGAGGACATCGCCCGCACCTGTCACTCCCATCCGGGCATGGGCGAGGCGGTGAAGGAAGCCGCCCTGGCCGTCGACGGCCGCGCTATTCACATCTAGAGCATGTTCCCAGGCAAGACTGTCGGGCTTCCGGTCTGCCGGGTGGCTGGTCGGACGCGCTTGGGCTGAAGCGCTGACTTTCGACACGGACCGAGGGAAATCGGTTACAAGGGACCAGCTTAGGGGTGGGCCTCAGCGTTCAAGTTGACGTGTCCTTGTCTTCTGGTGTGCCCCATGACCCTTGACCTCTTCCTCGCCTTTGCCGTTTTTGCCTTCAAGGCTTCCCTGTCGCCCGGCCCCAGCAGCTTCATCTTGCTGGCTTCCGGCGCCACTTTCGGCCTCCGGCAGTCGCTGCCCTTGCTTCTCGGCATCAGCCTTGGCTACGTGCTCATGATTCTGGTGGCCGGTCTGGCCTTTGAGCCGTTCATGAGCGCGCCGCCGGCACTCTTTATGGTCTCCAAGGTGGTTTTCGCGCTTTGGGCCCTTTGGCTTGCCTGGAAGATTGCGCGTCGCCCGCCGCCGGCTGACGAGAGACCGGCCCAGGAGAGACCGGCCCAGGAGAGACCGGCCCAGGAGATGCCGGCCCAGAAGACATCGGCAGGGCAAAGGCTGTTGTCTTTTCCGCAGGCCCTGGCCTTTCAGGTAATCAATCCTGCGAGCTGGTTCGTCGCTTTCGCCAGCATGGTTTCCTTCACCTCGGCCGTGTCCTCGGACGCGGGCTTCGTTTCCCTGGTCCTGATGCTGGCGGCGATCTTCGCTGTGATAAACCTGCCGAGCATCGGGCTCTACGCCCTGCTGGGTCAGGTGCTGCACCGCCTGTTCCCAGACCCGAAGAAGTTGCGGATCCTCAACGTCGTCGCGGCGGTGTTGCTGGTGCTGTCGATCGCGCCGCTTGTTCTGGGCGCGGTGTTTTAGGACTGCCGCGCGCTGCGGCGGAACGCGCCGGGGCCAATGCCGAAGGCGGCCTTGTAGCGCCGCGTGAACGACGGCAGAGAGGCATAGCCGCAGCGCGCGGCGATCTCGGCTGTGGCCAGATCGCTGTTGCGCAGAAGCTGGCGCGCCTTCATCAAGCGCCAGGTTGTCAGATAGGCGATGGGTGCCTGGCCAACCTGGCTGTTGAATCGCTCGGCAAAGCGGGCCCGCGACATGCCGGCGACTTTCGCAAGACCAGTGACGGTCCAGGACCGCTGCGGTTGGTTGTGGATGGCGCGCAGCGCCGCGGCCAGGTGCCGATCCGCCAGCGCCGTCATGTAGTCAGGCACCCCCTCTTCATTGCCGGGCTGATTCTGCCGC
Organism: Pelagibius sp.; assembly: GCF_965249265.1. NCBI lineage: Bacteria > Pseudomonadati > Pseudomonadota > Alphaproteobacteria > Rhodospirillales > Rhodovibrionaceae > Pelagibius > Pelagibius sp. The sequence goes on from NZ_OZ252224.1 coordinate 55,440, forward strand.
AGCGTCTGGATGAGAAGAATTTCCAGCAGGCGGCCAAGGATTCCCTGCATACCCTGCTCCGCCAGTTCGGTCTCCAGGGCCAGCAGGCGCAGGGCGGCCAGGGTCCAGGGTTGCGCGCCCAGATCCTGGGCCCGCAGGACGATCATGCCCGGCAGGCAGGCCAGCAGTGGATGGTCGATCGCTGCGTCGAGCCGGCAGAAGCCGCAGAGCAACTCGGCGCGCCCCTCACCGGTGCCGTAGCGCAGGGTTCCGCTGTCATCCAGCGGCACCCCGTCCATCACTGCCGCAAGCGGCTGCGGGTCGCGGCCCGGCCTGTCGGCGAGAACGTGTGCGGTGCCATTGGGCAGCAGCGCCAGGTCGCCCTCGTGGAGTTGCAGGGCGGTTGCTTCCGCTTCGTCGCCCACCCAGCAGCTTCCCCGGCGCAGGAAATGGAGACGCACGCAGGCAGGCTCCGCCGGTACCGTCACTGCAAAGGCGCCGGCGAGATCGGCGCGGAAGTAGAGCCCGCCGCGCAGCTGGAGGGTGGAAAATACATCACTTAGGACGTCTTGATGATCCATAGATCCGGATTTCTGGACGTTTGAATAAGAAAACGCGACAGAACATCAAATACAGAGAGGGTTATAAGGGTCAAGCTCCCGGCTCCTCAATCACGGAGCGCCTGATGACCCCTGACCTTTTTTTCGCGCTGATCGGCTTTGCCTTTGCCACCTCGGTGACCCCCGGGCCGAGCAATTTCCTGCTTCTGGCGTCCGGTGCGAACTTTGGATTCCGCCGATCCCTGCCCCTGGCCCTGGGCATCAACCTTGGGTTCCTCAGTATGATCCTGGTGGTCGGCCTGGGTTTGGGACAGGTCCTGCGGGACCATCCCGCCGTTTACTCCGTCCTGAAGATCGTTGCTGCCGGCTATGTGCTTTGGCTGGCCTGGAAGGTGGCCGGAAGCGCGGCACCGGAGGGAGAGCCGTCGACTTCGGCAAGCCGGCCGGTATCTTTTCTGCAGGCCGCGTTCCTGCAGTGGGTCAACCCGAAAGCCTGGGCGGTGGCGCTGATCGTGACGGTTTCCTATACCGCAGCAGAGCCTTCCGGCGGCAATGCCGTCGCCGCCTTGGCGCTGCTGATCGCCGTGTTCGGGGCGGTGAACCTGCCGAGCATCAGCCTTTGGGCGATATCGGGCATGGCCCTTCGCCGCCTGCTCGGCGACCCTCTTAAACTGCGGGTCTTCAATTTCGCCATGGCGTTTTTGCTTGTGGCCTCCATGGTGCCTGTTCTGCTGGCAGCCACGTCCTGGCCGGCGGCTTTTTAGTCTGCGGACAATTAACCGGCGGGTTCGGCCAGCCTTTCATCGATGCCCAGCAGGCCCGGCAGTTGCGCCATGTCGGTGAAGGTCTGGCCGCCGGCGGCGACGAGGGCATCTTCGTCGGTCTCGGCGGCATAGGCGAGCACGCGCATGCCCGCCGCCATGCCGGCCGTTGTGCCCAGAAGGCTGTCTTCGACGACAGCGCAGTTCTGTGGCATCTGGCCCATCTGCTCGGCAGCATAGAGGAAGATGTCAGGGTGCGGCTTGCCGCGGGCCACCATGCTGGCGGAAAAGATACTGTCGCCGAAGTAGCGGCGCAGGTCCGTCAGCCCGAGGGTCAGCTCCATCTTGTCGAGACTGCCGGAGGAGGCCACGCAGATCGGCGTGCCGTTCTGCTGGATCTTTTCGATGGCGGCGGCGACGCCGGAGATTGCCTGCAGGCCCTCCCGGAAGGCGGCGTTGCGCCGGGTCTCGAAGTCGGTCTTCCAGCTCGCCGGCAGCGGTTTGCCGAGCCATTCCTCCACCGTATCGACGACACGCTGAAGGGTGCCGCCGACAAAGCGGGCGCGGCAATCCTCAAGGGTAATGGGGATGCCGGTGGCGGTGATGGTCTCTGCCATGATTCGATTGGCAATGGTCTCGCTGTCGACGAGCACGCCGTCGCAGTCGAAGATAACAAGTGCGGGGGTCATGAGCCCGACTATAGCCGGGCCGCCCTCTGATGCCGATCATTTTGTCAGCAAGGCGCTGGGATTTTTGCGGTTTTGGCGCCTATCTGCCCGTCCGGGCCCGATTGCTTGAACTATCTGCAGGGTGACCGCGACTAAGAGCCGATTCAGTTTGAATTGTCTGTTGGTCAGAGCGCGTGTTTCAGCCGCTTTGTTTCACCATGCAACCCTAGGATATTGGGAGAAAGAAATGATTGATGCCAAAAAAGAGATTGATGATGCAAAGAACGCTGTCACAGCGGACAACGCGCGCTCGGCGATGAAATTCTCGTTCGATGACAAGTCGATCCTTATCGCCTTTCTGCTCTGGTTTTTTATCGGCTGCCTGGGCGCTCACCGCATGTATCTCGGCAAGATGGTTACCGGCATCATCATGGCGGTTTTGTTCATTGCCGGCTGGGCAACCTTCATTTTCTTCATCGGTGGCCCGATCCTTGGCCTGGTCGGCTTGTGGTGGTTGGTTGACGCTGTCCTGATGATTCTGGCTGCCCGCAATCAAACCGAAGTTCTGGATAGCGTCATCAAATAACCCCGTCCGCTGTCCAAAGCGGCAAGTCTTCTTTTACACGGGCTCTGAAAAGCGGCTACCTTCCCTGTCGTTCGTTTGGCCGGCGCGCCGCAGGGAAGAGCCGTTATGGTACGGGAACAGGAGCTCCGGGGTTGGCGGCTGGTAGCCTTGCTTTGCCTTACCCAGGTTCTGGGCATGCTGAGCAATGCCGCCTTCCCGGCCCTGATTCCCGTGCTGCAGCCGCTCTGGGGTCTCAACAACACCGAGGCCGGCTGGGTCAGCGGCGTCTACTATGCCGGCTATACGGCGGCGGTTCCCGTTCTGGTCACCCTGACCGACCGCGAGGACGCCCGCAGCATCTACCTGCTTTCCTGCCTGCTCGGCGTTGTCTCGGCCCTGGGCTTCGCCTTCTTTGCCGAAGGCCTCTGGAGCGCCATGGCGTTTCGCTTCTTCGGCGGCATCAGCCTCGCGGGCACCTATATGGTCGGGCTCAAGCTGCTCTCCGACCGCCTGCCGGAAGAAGGGCGGGCCCGCTCGGTCGCCATCTATACCGCGCACTTCGGTATCGGCGCCTCTTTGTCGGTATTCGCGGCGGGTGAAACGGCGGCCCTTGCCGGCTGGTCCGCGGCCTTTGTCGTCGGGGCGGCGGGGTCGCTGGTCTCGCTGCTTCTTGTGGCCGTTTTCGTCCGCCCTCTGCCGCGCAGGGCCGGCGCTGCGCCGCCGCCGGGGGCGGTGTTTGATTTCCGCCCGGTGCTGCGCAACCGCACCGCCCTGGCCTACACCCTCGGTTACGCCGCCCACATCTGGGAACTCTTCGGTTTTCGCACCTGGCTGGTCGCCTTTCTGGTTTTCGTCTTCGCTCAGCAGCCGGCCCTGGCGGCGGGCGGCTGGTCGCCGACCCAGGTGGCAACCCTTGTGCTGCTGCTCGGCCTGCCGGCGTCGATCCTCGGCAACGAGGTGGCGAGCGCTTTCGGCCGGCGGCGGGTGATCTCCCTCTTCATGCTCGGCTCCGGCAGCATCGCCCTGGTGCTCGGTTTCATCGCCGGGGCGCCGCTTTGGCTGCTGATGGCGATCCTTGTTGTCTATGGCTGCCTGATCATGGCCGACTCAGGGGCGCTGACAGCCGGGGCGGTGATCGCGGCGATGCCGGAACGGCGCGGCGCGACCATGGCGCTTCATGCGCTGCTGGGCTTCGGTGCCGGTTTTCTGTCGCCCCTGGCCTTCGGGGTGGTGTTGGATCTTGGCGGCGGCGTCCAGCAGGGACAGGCCTGGGGCTTTGCCTTCGCGCTGCTGGGCCTCGGCGTCTTTACCGGACCGCTGATCCTGGCGCTGCTGGCACGCCGCGCCGGGGCCTGAGCGATGGAGCCCCTCCAAACCGAACGGCTGCTGCTGCGGCCCCCAACGCTGCGGGATGTGCCGACGCTTTTTGAGTTCCTGGGCGATCCGCTGGCCATGCAGCACACCCATCTCGACGGCTCCCTGCGTCAATGCCGCCGCCGGATTGCCGTGCACGAACGCCGCCGCCGCCGCGACGGCACTGCGCCCTGGACCGTGCTGGCCAGGCAGGGCGGCGGCATCGTTGGCTGGGGTGGCATCTACGAGGACCCTTTCGATCCCGGCTGGGGCGTGGAACTCGGCTACGCCTTCCATCCGCGGGTCTGGGGCCGGGGTTACGCAACAGAGTTTGCAGGCTTCTCAGTGGACTACGCGGATCGTGTTCTGGCGCTTCCGGAACTGAACGCCTTTGCCAAGGCCGACAATGCCGCCTCCCGCAGGGTGCTGGAAAAGGCCGGTTTCGAAGAACTGGGTTTCGAACCGGCGCTGGGGCGCCTGCGCTACCGTCGGGTTCGGGCGCGGGGGTGGGCGCGGTCGTAAACCTCCAGCAGCCCGGCCACATCGACCTCGGTGTAACGCTGGGTGGTGGATAGGGAGGCATGGCCCAACAGTTCCTGAATCGCCCGCAGATCGCCGCCGCCGGCGAGCAGATGGGTGGCGAAGGAATGGCGCAGGGCATGGGGGGTGGCGCTCTCCGGCAGGCCCAGCAAGCCGCGCAGGGCGCGCATCTTTTCCTGGACCCGCCGCGCGCCCAAGGGGCCGCCGCGCTGTCCGAGAAAAAGCGGCGCCTTGGCATCGCCCCGGTAAGGGCAGGCGGTGAGATAGTCGGCGATGGCTGCCGTCACCACCGGCAGCAGCGGCACCATGCGTTGCTTGTTGCCTTTGCCGGTCACCAGCAGGGCTTCCTGGCCCGGCTTCGGCGCCTCGCCCCGGGTCAGGGCCAGGGCTTCGCCGATGCGCAGCCCGCAGCCGTAGAGCAGCAGCAATACCGCGCAGTCGCGCTTGCCGGACCAGTCGCCGTCGCTCAGTTCGGCGACGGCATCGACAACCTCGCCCGCCTCCGCCGCCGTCAGGGCTTTGGGCACCGACCGGGCGACCTTGGGCGTGCGCAAAGTGGTAAGCGCCGCGTTCTCGGCCAGACCGTTTTTTGTCAGCCAGCGGAAGAAGCCGCGCAGGCTGGAAAGCGCCCGGGCGGTGGAGCTGCGTTCCAGCCCGTCGCGCGCCCGCGCCGCCAGCCAGGCCCGAAAGTCGGCGGCGGCGAGCGTCGAGAGATCGCTCAGGCTGGCGGCCTTGCCCTGGTGCGCGCTGAGGAAGGTCAGAAACTGCTGAAGGTCGTGCTGATAGGCCAGCAGGGTGTGGGGTGAGCCGCGCTTTTCATCCCGCAACCAGGTCCGCCAGTCCGCGATGGCCTGACGCAAGTCGGCGGCGGCGGGGATCAGGACGTCGGCGTTCCCGGCGTCAGTGTTCCCGGCGTCGGGGGCGCTCAGGTTTTTGGCGGCAGGTTGAGCCATGCGCGGAAGGTTACCTCCAGCACCTGGGAGAGGAAGACCAGCAGTTCGGTGCCCTGGCCGTCGTGAAAGGCATCGGGCTGGCGCGAGCCCAGGGCCAGCAGGGCCGGGGGCGTCGAATCGCTGATGTTGAGACGGATCAGGGCATCGGACTGCACCAGCCCGGCGCCGCCGTCGAAGACCGTCGGGTCGCCGGTCACGTTCTCGCGCAGCAGCATCGTGCCGCCCGGTCCCAGCAAGGCGTCGATACTGCCGGTTTCCAGGCAATAGACACCGGCCGTCGGCTGCCAGGTGGCGCCCTGCTCGGCCTTTTCGACGCCGATCGTCACCACGTCCAGATCCAGGATCGCCGCCATGTCGGTGGTGATGATTTCGACGAATTCTTCGAAGCTGCGGGCATTGAGGATCACCAGCACCGCCTGATGAACCCGGCTTTGGGTCGAGAGGTTGCTGCGCCCGGCGGAAATCAGTTCATCGCGCAGGGAGGTCAGGCTGCCGACCTCGTCGCGCAGCCGCTGAACCTGGAACTGCTGCAGATCGACGACGCCTTTTTCGCGCACCCGTGAGGGCGGTTGCTGGGCGTCGAGCAGTTCCGGATTGTCGGCGAGGAATTCGGGATGGCGGCGCAGATAGGCCGAGACCTGATCGCCGGAAATCGGCTGCGCGAGTGCCTCGCCCTTTCCCTTGCCAGCCTTTCCCTTACCGGGCTTTTGCGATGTGGTCTTTTTGACGCCGGACTTTGCGGCGCCTTCCTTACCCTTGGTCTCGCTCTCAGGCACTGCGGCGCTCAGCGCTGTCGTCGTTGCTCAGGATGGATTGGCCGGTCTTGGCCCAGTCCGCCAGAAAGGCTTCCAGCCCCTTGTCGGTGAGGGGGTGTTTATACATCGATCGCAGCACACCCGGCGGGATCGTCGCCACATGAGCGCCTATCTTTGCCGACTCGATGATGTGGCCGGTGTTGCGGATCGAAGCGACCAGCACCTCGGTGGTGAAGTCGTCGTAGGCTTCGTAGATCTCGACAATATCGGCGATCAATTCCAGGCCGTCGATCCCGGTGTCGTCCAGCCGGCCGACGAAGGGCGATATGTAGGTCGCGCCCGCCTTGGCCGCCAGGATCGCCTGCGCCGCCGAAAAGCAAAGGGTGACGTTGACCTTTGTCCCCTCGTCGCTGAGCGTCTTGCAGGCCTTCAGGCCATCGACCGTCAAGGGCGCTTTGACCACGATGTTGGGGGCCAGGGCCGCCAGCTTGCGGCCTTCGGTCACCATGCCGTCGAAGTCGACCGCCGTCACCTCGGCGCTCACCGGTCCCGGCACCACATCGCAGATCTCGCGCAGCACCTCGAAGAAGTCCCGGCCGCTCTTGGCGATCAGGGAGGGGTTCGTGGTGATGCCGTCCACCAGGCCGGTCGCCGCCAGATCGCGAATTTCCGCCACGTCGGCGGTATCGATGAAGAACTTCATGCCTGCAGTGTCATCCTTTTGCTTGCCGCGTTTCGACCGTCCAACACCGGCCGCTTTACGCGCCGCCCTTCCGTGCCAAGCTTTGCACCGGACGGGCGATGGCCCTTCCCTCGGCCCTCGGCTAGAGTGTAGCCCATGCCCAAGCGCCTTGCCAGCACTGCCACCCTGCCTTTCGAGGAAGAAACACCTGTCTTTGCTGATAAGCCAAGGCGGGCGGCGGTCCTGCTGCCTCTGCCTCTTTCCGGTGCCTACGACTATCTGATTCCGCCGGAACTGGCGGTCGAACCCGGCAGTGTCGTCACCGTGCCGCTGGGCAAACGCGAAGTGACGGCAGTGATCTGGGAGATGCTGTCCGACGCCGGCCACGCCGAGGACGAATCGGATCGACGCGAATCGGAGAAGGCCGAGTCGCCTCTGCCGCTGGCGCGTCTGCGGCCGGTTCTCGATGTCCTGCCGGTGCCGCCCCTGACGGCGGTTGCGCGCCGCTTCCTCGGCTGGGTCGCCGACTACACCATGGCCGCGCCGGGCGCCGTGCTGCGCATGGCGCTGAGCGCGCCCTCGGCCCTGCAACCGCCGCGGCCTCTTGTGCTTTACCGGCACAGCGGCCTGCCGGTGCCCGATGGCTTCCGCATGACCCCGGCGCGCCGGCGGGTGCTGGCGCTGCTGGCCGAGGGGCCGGCCCGCGCCTTGGCTGAAACCGCCGCCGAAGCGGCGGTGGGGTCTTCGGTGGTGAAGGGCTTGGTCGAGGCCGGACTGGTCGAGGCCGTCAGCCTGCAGCGCGAGCCCGCTTTCGAGACGCCGGATCTGGCGCTGGCCGGTCCGCAACTCTCCGATCAACAGGCCGAAGCCGCGGCGGCTCTGCGCAGGGCCGTGGCGACGCGGGATTTCTCGGTGACGCTGCTCGACGGCGTCACCGGTTCCGGCAAGACCGAGGCCTATTTCGAGGCGATTGCCGCGGCGCTGGCCGAGGGCCGTCAGGCCCTGGTGCTGCTGCCGGAGATCGCGCTCTCGGCGCAGTGGCTGGAGCGTTTCGAATCGCGTTTCGGAGTCGCGCCGGCGCTGTGGCATTCCGATCTCACCTCGGCCCAGCGCCGGGCGACCTGGCGGGCCGTCGCTCTTGGCCGCGCCCCGGTTGTGGTCGGCGCCCGCTCGGCGCTGTTCCTGCCTTTTCCCGATCTCGGCCTGATCGTGGTCGACGAGGAACACGAGGCCGCCTTCAAGCAGGAGGACGGGGTGCCCTATCACGCCCGGGATATGGCCGTGGTGCGCGGCCAGCTCGGCAAGCTTCCGGTGGTGCTGGCCTCGGCCACGCCCTCGATCGAGACCCTCAACAATGTCCAGAGCGGACGCTATCGCTGTCTCTCCCTGCCGGAGCGGCACGGTGGCGCGCTCTTGCCCCGGATCGATCTGATCGACCTGCGGGAGGACAAACCGCCGCGCCTGCCGGCCCCCGGAGCACCTGTTGCCGGAGCACCTGTCGCCGGAGCACCTGGCCCCGGAGCATCTGGCGCCGGACAACAGGGGGGGCAGGCCTGGCTTTCCGGCAGGCTGCGGGCCGCGATCGCCGAGACCCTGGCGGCGCAAGAACAGGTGCTGCTGTTTCTCAATCGCCGCGGTTATGCGCCGCTCACCCTCTGCCGGGCCTGCGGTCATCGCCTGCAGTGCCCGAACTGTACCGCCTGGCTGGTCGAACACCGCCTGGCCGGGCGGCTGCAGTGTCACCACTGCGGTTTCGCCAGCCGCCTGCCGAAGACCTGCCCGGATTGCGGTGCCGAGGGCAGCCTGGCGGCCTGCGGACCGGGGGTCGAACGCCTGGCGGAGGAGGCCCGGGCCTTGTTTCCCGAGGCGCGCCTTGGCCTGATGACCAGCGACACCCTGACCGGACCGGATGCGGCGGCAGAATTCCTGCGCGCGGTTCAGGCGCGGGAGATCGACCTGCTGATCGGCACCCAGATCGTCGCCAAGGGACATCATTTTCCGCATCTGACCCTGGTCGGGGTGGTCGATGCCGATCTCGGGCTCTATGGCGGCGACCTGCGGGCGGCGGAGCGGACCTATCAGTTGCTGCATCAGGTCGCCGGCCGCGCCGGACGGGCGGAACGCCCGGGTCGCGTGCTCTTGCAGACCGGGGAGCCGGAACACCCGGTGATGCAGGCCCTGGCCGGCGGCGAGCGCGACGCCTTTCTGGCCGCTGAGGCGCAGGCCCGTGAAGAGGCCGGTTTGCCGCCTTTCGGCCGTCTGGCGGCCCTGATCCTGTCGGGACCCGATGTCCATCAGGTGGATGCCCTGGCCGCGGCGCTGGCGCGGCGGGCGCCCCGGGCGCAGGGATTGACGGTCCTGGGGCCTGCCCCGGCCCCCCTGGCGGTGCTGCGCGGGCGCCATCGCCGCCGTTTCCTGGTCAAGGCGCCGCGCGGTTTCCGGCTTCAGGCGGCCCTGGGCGACTGGCTGGCCGGCCTGAAGCTGCCGTCGAACCTGCGCCTCCAGGTGGATATAGACCCTTATAGTTTTCTCTAGTCCGGCACCGCCGGCCTGATAGGTTTTGGGCGCGGCTTTGATCGGTTGGGACCGCCTGTGCAGGCTTGGCTTGAAGCCCGTCGTAAGGCGCATAAATCTTGGTTCCGCAACGCTTTCCCAAAGCAGGTCTAGGCTCCTTGCAACACCCTTTCACCTATGATACCAAACCCGCGCTCGTCGGCGGGTTCACCGCCGTGTGCAAGGCTCAGGGGTGCCGGGACGCAAGTTCTCTCTCATTCCCCGATAATGGGTCAGCCGTGCGGGCAGGGCTAACAAGGACTTTCGAGGAAATCGGGCTTGGCTGGTGATAACACGAGCTTGAGCGACCTGGCAGGGCGCTATGCCTCCGCGTTGCTCGATCTGGCCGACGAGCGCAATGCGCTCGACGAGGTCGCCGGGGATTTGAAACAGTTGCGGACGCTGATTGCCGAGAGCGCGGACCTGCGCCGGCTGTTCAGCAGCGCGATCTATTCCAAGGCGCAGCAGAGCAAGGCTGTCGCGGCGATCATGGACAAGGCCGGCCTCGGCCAGTTGACCCACCGCTTTGTGCTGGTGGTGGCCCAGAACAACCGCCTTTTCGCGCTGCCGGCGATGATCGAGGCTTATCTCGCCGAGCTGGCGGAGCGCCGCGGCGAAATCACGGCGGAGGTCACCTCGGCCCGTAATCTTTCCGACGGCCAGCAGGCCGCTCTCCTAGACGCACTGCGCTCATCGGTCGGCAGCAAGGTCCAGTTGGATCTGAAGGTCGATCCGGCGTTGATCGGCGGTCTGATCGTCAAGGTCGGCAGCCGGATGATCGACTCCTCCCTGCGCAGCAAATTGCAACGACTACAACTCGCCATGAAAGGGGTCGGATGATGGACATCCGCGCCGCGGAAATTTCCGCCATTCTGAAAGACCAGATTGAAAACTTCGGCAACGAGGCCGACGTCGCCGAGGTCGGGCAGGTTCTCTCCGTGGGCGACGGCGTTGCCCGTGTCCATGGCCTGGACAATGTGCAGGCCGGCGAGATGGTCGAATTCCCCGGCGGCATCAAGGGCATGGCGCTGAACCTGGAAGTCGACAACGTCGGTGTCGTGATCTTCGGCGAAGACCGGGGCATTAAGGAAGGCGACACGGTCAAGCGGACCGGCGAGATCGTTGACGTGCCCGTGGGCCGCGGCCTGCTGGGCCGCGTGGTCGACGCGCTGGGCAATCCGATCGACGGCAAGGGCCCCATCGAGGGTGCGCAGCGCGCCCGTGTGGACGTGAAAGCGCCGGGCATCATTCCCCGCAAGTCGGTGCATGAGCCCATGCAGACGGGCCTGAAGGCCATCGACGCGCTGATCCCCATCGGCCGCGGCCAGCGTGAGCTGATCATCGGCGACCGCCAGACCGGCAAGACCGCCATCGCGCTCGACACCATCATCAACCAGAAGCCGATCAACCAGGGCGACGACGAGTCCAAGAAGCTCTACTGCATCTATGTCGCCGTCGGCCAGAAGCGCTCTTCTGTCGCCAAGTTCGTGAAGATCCTGGAAGACCAGGGCGCGCTGGAATACTCGATCGTCGTGGCCGCCTCCGCCTCCGAGCCCGCACCGCTGCAGTTCCTGGCGCCTTACACGGGCTGCGCCATGGGCGAGTACTTCCGCGACAACGGCTCCCACGCCGTGATCATCTACGACGATCTCTCCAAGCAGGCCGTGGCCTACCGTCAGATGTCGCTGCTGCTGCGCCGCCCGCCGGGCCGCGAAGCCTATCCCGGTGACGTCTTCTATCTTCACTCCCGCCTGCTGGAGCGCGCGGCGAAGATGGGCGACGATGCCGGCAACGGCAGCCTGACGGCGCTGCCGGTCATCGAGACCCAGGCCGGTGACGTTTCGGCCTATATCCCGACCAACGTGATCTCGATCACCGACGGCCAGATCTTCCTGGAAACCGGCCTGTTCTATAAGGGCATTCGACCGGCGCTGAACGTCGGCCTCTCGGTCAGCCGTGTCGGCTCCGCCGCGCAGATCAAGGCGATGAAGCAGGTTGCCGGCACCATCAAGCTGGAGTTGGCCCAGTATCGTGAGATGGAGGCCTTCTCGCAGTTCGCCTCCGACCTCGATGCGGCGACCCAGCGCCTGCTGGCCCGTGGTTCGCGCCTGACCGAGCTGTTGAAGCAGAGTCAGTATTCGCCGCTGGCGGTCGAAGAGCAGGTGGCAGTGATCTTCGCCGGCGTGCGCGGTTATGTCGACGATGTGCCGGTCAACAAGGTCACGGCCTTCGAATCGCAGCTTCTCGCCAAGCTGCGCGCCGACGGTGCCGACATCCTGGCCGCGATCCGCAACGATCAGGCGATCTCCGATGCGACGGACGAGAAGCTGAAAGGCTTCCTCGATTCCTTCGCCAAGACCTTTGCGGCCTGACCGCAGAGGGTTACGGATCTACTAGAAAAGGCGGAGCGGGGCCCGGCTGATGCCGAATCTCAAAGACCTTAAAGTGCGGATCGACAGCGTCAAATCGACGCGAAAGATCACCTCTGCCATGAAGATGGTGGCGGCGGCCAAGCTGCGCCGCGCCCAGGAGCAGGCAGAGGCTTCGCGCCCCTACGCGCAGCGTATGGACCGGATGCTGGGCTCCCTGGCGGCGGCTGCGGCCGGTCAGGCCGGGGCGCCGAAACTGCTGGCCGGCTCGGGTTCCGACGAAACCCATCTGATCCTGGTGGCGACTGCCGACCGCGGCCTCTGCGGCGGCTTCAACACCTCGATCGTCCGCGAGGCCCGGCGTCTGGCCCGCAAACTGCTGGACGACGGCAAGACGGTAAAGTTTTTCTGCATCGGGCGGAAGGGCCGCGACCAGCTGCGCCGCGACTTCAGCGGCATGATCGTCGACACCATCGAGGATGTCGCCAAGCCGAAGCTTTCCTTCGACAAGGCATCCTCCATCGGTGAGCGTATCGTGGCGATGTTCGAGGCCGGTGAGTTCGACGTCTGCACGCTGATCTATGCCGAGTTCCGTTCGGCGATCTCGCAGATTGTGACGCCGCAGCAACTGATCCCCTTCGCCATAGCCGAAAGCGATAACGGCGACGAAGAGGCCGACAAGGCCGACGACAACCCCGATGAGGGTCTGAACGGCGCGACTTATGAATACGAGCCGGGCGAGGAAGAGATCCTGACGGCGCTTCTGCCGACCAACCTCTCCATTCAGATCTTCAAGGGTCTGCTGGAGAACGCGGCAAGTGAACATGGCGCGCGGATGACCGCGATGGACAATGCAACACGCAACGCCGGCGATATGATCAATAACCTGACGCTGATCTACAACCGTACGCGTCAGGCCGCGATCACCGGCGAACTGATCGAAATTATTTCCGCTAAGGAAGCAATGTAGCGGCGGACCGCCCGCCGTTGCATTAGGGCCGCGCCCGCTGGGGCGCAGCGGGCACCAAGGAGCAAGAAGATGGCAGCAAATCTCGTTGGCAAAGTTACCCAGGTGATGGGCCCGGTGGTGGACGTGCAGTTCACCGGCGACCTGCCGCCGATCCTCAACGCGTTGGAGACCACCAACGACAACAAGCGTCTGGTGCTCGAGGTCGCGCAGCACATGGGTGACAACGTGGTGCGCACCATCGCCATGGATGCTTCGGAGGGTCTGGTCCGCGGCCAGGAGGTGACCGATACCGGTAAGCCGATTTCGGTTCCGGTGGGCCCGGAGATGCTGGGCCGCATCATCAACGTCATCGGTGAGCCGATCGACGAGCGCGGGCCGGTCAATGCGGCCGGCACGGCGCCGATCCACCGCGAAGCGCCCGAGTTCGCCGAGCAGTCGACCGAGGCCGAAATGCTGGTCACCGGCATTAAGGTCGTGGACCTTCTCGCGCCCTATTCGCGCGGCGGTAAGATCGGCCTGTTCGGCGGCGCCGGCGTCGGCAAGACGGTGCTGATCCAGGAGCTGATCAACAACGTCGCGAAGACCCACGGCGGCTATTCGGTGTTTGCCGGTGTCGGCGAGCGGACCCGCGAAGGCAACGACCTCTATCATGAGATGATGGAGTCCGGGGTTATCGACCTGGAGGGCGACTCCAAGGTGGCCCTGGTCTTCGGCCAGATGAACGAGCCGCCGGGCGCGCGTGCCCGTGTCGCCCTGACCGGTCTGTCCCAGGCCGAATACTTCCGCGACGAGGAAGGCCAGGACGTGCTGTTCTTCGTCGACAACATCTTCCGCTTCACCCAGGCGGGCTCCGAGGTGTCGGCGCTCTTGGGCCGCATTCCCTCGGCGGTGGGCTATCAGCCGACCCTGGCGACGGACATGGGCACCCTGCAGGAGCGCATCACGACCACCAAGAAGGGCTCGATCACCTCGGTCCAGGCCATTTACGTGCCTGCGGACGACTTGACCGATCCGGCGCCGGCGACCTCCTTCGCCCACTTGGATGCGACGACGGTGCTGTCGCGCCAGATTGCCGAGCTGGGCATCTATCCCGCGGTCGATCCGCTCGACTCTACCAGCCGGATCCTCGATCCCCAGGTGGTCGGCGAGGAACACTATGCCGTCGCCCGTGAGGTGCAGCGCATTCTGCAGAGCTACAAGGCGCTGCAGGACATCATCGCCATCCTGGGCATGGACGAGCTGTCGGAAGAAGACAAACTGACGGTGGCCCGGGCGCGCAAGATCCAGCGTTTCATGTCGCAGCCTTTCGACGTCGCCCAGGTCTTCACCGGCAGCCCCGGCGTGCAGGTTTCCATCGAGGATACCGTGCGCGGTTTCAAGGGCATCTGCGACGGCGAGTACGATCACCTGCCCGAGGCGGCCTTCTACATGGTCGGCCCGATCGAGCAGGCGGTCGAGAAGGCGCGCAAGCTGGCGGCGGAAGCCGCCTAAGGCGCTGGGCTGGAATCAGATAGAGAAAATCGGATAGAGAACGGGCGGCAAAACCATGGCCGAAGGCAAGATCGCTTTTGAACTGGTCTCTCCGGAGCGCCTGCTGCTGTCTCAGGACGTCGAGATGGTGGTGGTGCCGGGCGAAGAAGGCGACTTTGGTGTCCTCACCCGGCATTCGCCGATGATCTCGACCCTGCGCCCCGGCGTGATCCAGGTTCATGAGGGCAGCACGGTTACCGACTCGATTTTTGTCGCTGGCGGTTTTGCCGAGGTGACGCCGGCGCGCTGCACGGTGTTGGCGGAAGAGGCTGTTGCGGTCGGTGATATCGACCGGGCCGCCACGGAGCAGCGTTTGAGCGACGCCCGCGACGACCTGCTCGATGCCAAGACCGACTTGGAAAAGGCGGCGGCGGAACGGCAGATTGCCGTTTCCGAGGCCATGCTGAAAGCGGCGGGCTGACCTCTTTTTCTCCAGCCTCATGTTACGTCCGCCCCTGAACAGACGGGCGGCGGACGGCCTGTGGGCCGGAGGACTACCCGCGTGGAACAACCACAGGATCGATACGGTTGATTGTCCGCAACCCTGTGGTAGATTGCCGCCGTTTTCAAAGCTTCACAAATCCGTTACAGAGTCGACTGGTTTAGGAACTGGGAACAGGCGTTTTCGATGGCGGCAAGTCACTGGACTCTCGACGATATTCCCTGGCAGCAGTTTGACCGCACGAGGGTTGATCCGGAACTGGTCAAGATCATCAAGGCCGCCAGCCTGGTGGAATACAACGGCGGTATCTACGCCGATTACCTGTGTAATGTCTTTCCCGACGATACCGCCTTTCAGGCTGCCGCCAAGATCTGGGCCCAGGAAGAGGTTCAGCATGGCGAGGCCCTGGCCAGATGGGCTGCCATGGCGGACCAGGCGTTTGACTTCGACGCCAGCATCCAGCGTTTCCGGGACGGCTATCAGATTCCCGTCGACGCGCCGGAGTCGGTGCGCGGCTCGCGCTCCGGTGAGCTGGTGGCCCGCTGCATCGTCGAGGTCGGCACCTCGTCTTATTACGCCTCGATCGCCAGTCTGACCGATGAACCGGTGCTGAAGGCGATCTGCCGCAACATCGCCGCCGACGAACTGCGCCACTACAAACTCTTCTATACCCACCTGAAGCGTTATCTCGAACACGAGCGGATCGGCAAGTGGCGCCGTCTCGCGGTGGCGCTCGGCCGTATCGGCGAGAGCGAGGACGACGAACTCGCCTATGCGTTTTATGCCGCCAACGAGAACGAGCAGCCCTACGACCGAAAGAAACACGGCCAGGCCTACATGAAGCGGGCCTATGCCTGCTATCGGCTGAGCCATGTGCAGCGCGCCGTCTCGATGACCTTCAAGGCCGCTGGCCTCAGCCCGCAGAACCCCATCACGGGGCCGCTGTCGCGCCTGCTTTTCGGCTTCATGCGGCTGCGCAGCCGTTGGACACCCGCCGCCGCCTGATAAAGCTGCCCCTTGCTCGTTCAGGGGGCGTCTCAGGCCACGAGGTGTCGGAATTCCCGCACGATTTCCGTGTAGAGATCGCGTTTGAACGCGATGGTGAGCGCCGGCAGTTTTTCCAGATCCTCCCAGCGCCAGTCACTGAATTCCGGGTGTTCGGTTTCCAGGTCGATGTCGCTGTCCGACCCGAGAAAGCGCATGACGAACCACTTCTGCTCCTGTCCGCGATAGCGCCCGCGGCGCACCTTCTCGACCAGCTCTGGGGGGAAGTCGTAGCGCAGCCAGTCCGCGCTTTCCGCAATCACCTCCACCTTGTCGGTGCCGATCTCTTCGTGCAGTTCGCGCAGGGCGGCTTGTTGCGGGTCCTCGCCTTTGTCGATGCCGCCCTGGGGCATCTGCCAGGCGTGGGGATTGTCTTTGCTGGCGTCGATGCGCTTGGCGATGAACACACGCCGCTCCGCGTTCAGCAGAACCACCCCGACGCAGGGGCGGTAGGGCAGTTTGGCGATTTGCTCCGCGGTGAGCATCAAGGTTGCTCCTGACGGTCGATCAAGGCGGAAATCGGCGCGATGACGATGCCGCGTGCGGTCAGTTCCGTCGACCACTCGGCGAGGCGGTCCAGGGTCACGGGATAGGGTTGGGCCATGGCGACGGCGAAGCCCTCTGAAAGCGCAATGCGTTCGATCTGCGCCAGTCTGGCGTCAATGGCGACACGGCTGGCCTGACGCTCGTCGATCGCCCGGTTGTTGAAGGCCGAACGCAGGCCGATCTCCAGGGCGATAGCCGGCACTACCGATCGATCCGTGGTGCGGTTGTCGAGAAAGATGAGTCCGCGCGACTTCAGCTCCTTCAGCACCGGTTCCATCTGCTGCAGCGAGGCCGTGAAGCGCGAGCCCATGCTGCCGGCGACACCGACATAGGCGCTGCCGCGGCTGAGTACCCAGTCGAGGCGGTCGAGATTGTCTTCGGCGGAAAGGGACGTCAGCAAGGCCTGGGGCCCGGGGTCGTCGTTGGGAAAGCTCGTCGGCTCCATCGGCAGGTCCAGCATGACCTCATGACCGCGTGCGCGGGCAAGCGCAATCCAACGTTCCAGCCCGCGGGCGTAGGGGCTGAAGGACAGGGTGATGGCGGCGGGCAGGTTGTCGATGGCCGCCTGGGTGGCGGAGTCCGACAGGCCAAGGCCGCTCAGCACCACGGCGACCCGCGGCCGCTCGTCGGCATCGTTGAAAGGTTGACGGTAACGCTGCCAGTAGGGCAGTTCCTCCGGCGACGGCGGGACCAGCGGGACGTTGACCGCTTGTTGATCCTCCACCGTTGGTGCCGCATTTTCCGGCACCGGCTCCGCGTCCAGAACGGATTCGTTGGGCGCGGGTTCATTGGGCCCAGGTTCATCGGGCGCCGTTGCAGCGGTTTGTTGCTGGGCAGCTTGTTCCGGGGCGGTTTGTTCCGGGGCTGTCTCTTCCTGAACTGGCGGTTCGGGCTTTGGCTGCGGGATGGCGATGGTTTCGCTTTCCGGCGCCGGGGGCGTTGCGGCGGTGTCCGGCGCGGTTTCAGCCGGCGATGGTTCCGGGGGCAGTGTCTCTTCAGCCGCGGCGCCTTCCGGCGCTTCTGCTCCATCGGCGGCCTCGGGTGTTGCCGCCGGGTCGGCCCCTTCTTCGGGGGGCAGCGCTGCGGTGGCTTCCGGCAGGGTTTCGGCTTCAGGTGCCGGTGGTGGGGGCGGTGGGGCCGGTACCGCCAGCGTAACCGTATCGACCACCGCGGGTGGCGGCACCGGAGTCAGCAAAAGATAACCCAGGCCGCCACCCAGAGCAGCGAGGGCGATGATCCAGGCGGCGATGAGCAGACGGTTGTTTTTAAGGAACTGGCGCAAGTCGGGCTGCCTCTATACGACAGACCGCGCGTACCCGGGGTACGCGCGGTGCTGTTGCCAGCGAGTTGTCCAGAGACGACTCGTCATATCTCGATACCGGGCTCCCGTCACGGCCCGCTTTCCGGCGCCCCCCCGGCGCCGAATCAGCGTTCGTTTCCTTTCGCTAGTTTACGACACGCCGGTTGTAAAGGGCCAGACCGCGCAGCAGGTCGACGGCACGGGCCAGTTGATAGTCCTGTTCGGCGGCTTCCGACAGCGCGTGGGCCTCCACTTCACCGTCGGTCGCGTCTTCGCTATCCAGGCCGTTTTCGCCGTTGGGATTGTCCAGGGCGCCGCGCAGGTCGGCTTCGCGCCGGCCGGGCCCGGTGGTCTCCTGCTGTTCGATGGTCGCCGCCTCGACCACGATATCGGGGTCGATGCCGAGGGCCTGGATCGAACGGCCGGAGGGCGTGAAGTAGCGCGCCGTCGTCAGACGCATGGCGCCGTTGAGGCCAAGCGGAATGATGGTTTGCACCGAGCCTTTGCCGAAGGAGCGGGTTCCCATGATGATGGCGCGGCGATGGTCCTGCAGGGCGCCGGCGACAATCTCCGAAGCCGAGGCCGAACCACCGTTGATCAGAACCACGATGGGCAGGCCCTCGGCCAGATCACCGTCCTTGGCGTTGAAGCGCTGGGAATCGTCGACCACCCGGCCACGGGTCGAGACGATCTCCCCCTGGCTTATGAAGGCGTCTGAGACGTCGATGGCCTGGTCAAGCAGGCCGCCCGGATTGTTGCGCAGGTCGATGACGAAGCCCTTCAGCTCGCTGCCCAGCTCGGCCTTGATGTCCTCGATGGCTTTCTTCAGGCCCGGCGTGGTCTGCTGGTTGAAGGTCGTGATGCGGATATAGCCGACGTTATCCTCAACCCGGTTGCGCACCGAGCGGATCTTGATGATGTCGCGGGTGATCGTCAGGTCGAAGGGCTCGGAGCCCTCGCGCCGGATGGTCAGCCGTAGATCGGTGTTCACCGGTCCGCGCATCTTGTCGACCGCTTCATTCAGGCTGAGGCCCAGGATGGCTTCGCCGTCCAGGTGGGTGATGAAGTCGCCCGGCTCGACACCGGCGCGGGCCGCCGGGGTGTCGTCGATCGGCGAGACCACCTTCACGAAGCCGTTCTCCATGGTCACCTCGATGCCGAGGCCGCCGAACTCACCCTTGGTCTGTACGCGCATGTCCCCGAAGGAATCGGCGTTCAGATAACTGGAATGCGGATCGAGGGTGGAGAGCATGCCCTGAATGGCGAACTCGATGAGTTGCTCGTCGGTCACCTCTTCGACGTAGTCGGCGCGGACTCTTTCGAAGACATCGCTGAACAGCTTCAGTTGGCGATAGGTTTCCGAACGATCCTCCTGGGCGGAAGACATCGTGGGAAGAATGATAAGAAAAGCGGCCAAAAGGACCGGGATCTGGAGTTTGCGCATTAACCTCGCACCTTGTCATCATTGGTCGCCAGCCAGGGCAGGGGGTTGATTGCCTGTCCTGTGCGGCGAAGTTCCAGGTAGAGCTCCGCACTGCCGCCGGCGAGATCGCTCATCCGAGCGACTGGTTCACCGGCCAGAACCCATTGTCCGACCACGGCATCGATCTGATCGAGACCGGCAAGTATCGTATGATATCGCTCGCCATGGTCGATGATCAAGATTTGCCCATAGCCCCGAAAGGGGCCGGAATAGGCAATTCTGCCGTCAAAGGGGGCCACAATCTGCGCCCCGGGGCGCCCGCGAATAGTGATTCCCTTCGCGGTTTCACCGGCGGTTGAGCCCGCTTGACCATAAAGCCGCACGATCTCTCCGCGCATCGGCATGTTCAGGCTCGCCGGGGTTTCCGGGAAGGCCCGGAGGTTGCTCGGTGGCGCGAGACGGGCGGTTTGCTGGGCTTTTTCGGCGGCCTTGGCCTCTTCGGCCGCCAGCCGCGCGGCCTCGGCCAGGCGTTCTTCCTCGGCCGCCTCGCGCTCGGCGGCGGCCCTTGCTTCCGCCTGGCGCTTTTCTTCGGCCAGCCGGCGTGCTTCTTCCTGGCGCCGCTGCTCGGCGGCTTCGGCCTCCAGGCGCTCCATCAATTCTCTGAGATCACCGGCCTCACGGGCCATCCGCGCGATGCGCTCTTCGGTTTCCTGGCGTTCGCCCTCGGTGCTTTCCTGCAGCGAAGCCTTGCGGGTAAGCAGGGCGGAGAGGCGGTCGCGCTCCGATTTCAGGGCGCCGCGTGCAGCCCCTAGGTCGTCCCGCTTGATGGCGATGCGGGCCCGCAGGATCGCCAGGTCGCCGAGCTCCGCGCGCAGTGCGTCCGCCCGTTCCTCCAGGGCCGGCACGGCAACCTTCAGCAACATTGCCGCCCGGGCGGAATCGATCGGCTGTTCGGCCCGGCCCAGGGCTGCCTCCGGCGGCTGCAGCGCCAAGCGCTGCAAGGCCCCCAGGGTCTGGGCAAGCTGGCTGCGCCGTTTCGCGAGCCGGTCGGTCTTTTCGGCTTCTTCGCGGTCCAGGGCGGCGAGGCTGCGTTCCGCCTCGCCGATCTCGGTTTCCAGGCTTTGGGTCCGGGCCGCGGCGGTGATGGCTCTTTCGCGCAGGGCTTCGACCTCCGCTGTCAGTGCTTGGGCGGCGTTTCTCAAGGTTTCCGCCCGCGCCCGGTCGGCTTCCAGGGAGCGCTCAAGCGCCTGAAGGTCGTCCTGGTTTTGCTGCGCCTGCGCGCCCGCCACGGGCATGACAGCCAGGGCCAGCAGGCAGAAACCGGCAAACCGGAACGGCTGGCGTCGGCGGGCCGCCGAAGGGATGGGAGGCCGCAAGACTATTCCGCAGCCGCCTCGCCGAGCGAGGACTTGGTTTGCAACAGGCTGGTTCCGGTCATTGCCGCGGGGCGCGGCAGATTCATCAGATCCAGGATGGTCGGCGCGATGTCGGCCAAGCGCCCGCCGCTGAGGCCCGTCACCTTTTCGGGGCCGTTGATCAGCAGCAGCGGCACCTTGTTCATGGTGTGGGCGGTATGGGCCTGGCCGGTGCTTTCGTCGGTCATCTGTTCGGCGTTGCCGTGGTCCGCGGTCAGCAGAATGCAGCCGCCGGCCTTCTCCGCCGCTTCCGCCAGACGGCCGACGCAGGTATCGACGCAGGCCACCGCCTTCATGGCGGCGACGAGATCGCCGGTGTGGCCGACCATGTCGCCGTTGGCGTAGTTCACCACCACGAGATCGAAGCGGCCGGAATCGATGGCTTCCACCAGCTTGTCCGTTACTTCCGGCGCCGACATCTCCGGCTGCAGGTCGTAGGTGGCGACATCGGGCGAAGGAACCAGGATGCGTTCTTCGCCGTCGAAGACATCCTCGCGGCCGCCGTTGAAGAAGAAAGTGACGTGGGCGTACTTCTCTGTCTCGGCGATGCGAAGCTGCCGCCTGCCGTGCGCCGCCACGATCTCGCCCAGCGTTCCGGCCAGGTCCTCCGGCGGGAACAGCGTGGCGAGGAAGGGGTCGAGGTCGGTCGAGTAGGAGACCATGCCGACGCGGGCGGCAAAATCCCGCGGCTTGCCGGCATCGAAGCCGTCGAAGGCCGGGTCGAGCAGCACGGTCAGGATTTCGCGGGCGCGGTCGGCGCGGAAGTTGGCTATGAAGAGGCCGTCGCCGTCGGCCATGCCCGGATAGTCGGCAATGACGGTCGGCAGTACGAATTCGTCGTTGGTGTCGGCTGCGTAGCTCTGTTCGACCGCGCTCACGGCGTCACCGGCCTGTTCGCCTTTGCCGTTCATCAGCGCGGCATAGGCTTTTTCGACCCTTGTCCAGCGCTTGTCGCGGTCCATTGCATAGTAGCGCCCGGAGACCGTGGCGATCCCGGCGTTGGGGGCCTTGACCTGGAAGTCCTTGAGGAAGTCGATGGCGCTGCGCGGCGGGGTGTCGCGGCCGTCGAGGAAGGCATGGACCGCCACCGGAATACCGGCGCCCGCCAGCACCTCGGCCAGGGCGGCGATCTGGTCCTGGTGGGAATGCACGCCGCCGGGCGACATCAGACCCATCACATGGGCGGTGCCGCCGGATTGCTTCAACGCGGCGATGGCGTCCTGCAGAGCCTGCATGTCTCTGAAGGAACCATCGGCGATGGCGGCGTCGATGCGCGGCAGGTCCTGCATCACCACCCGGCCGGCGCCGAGGTTCATGTGACCGACCTCGGAGTTGCCCATCTGGCCCTCCGGCAGCCCGACCTCGCCTTCGGAGGCGTCGATCAGGGCGTTGGGCAGTTCCTTCAGCATGCGGTCCAGGTTCGGTGTCGGCCCTTCGCAGATTGCATTGTTCTCGCAGCTCGTACGGTGGCCCCAGCCGTCGAGGATGCAGAGGATGACGGGCCGTGGGCCCGAAGCCTTGTCACTGGCGGGAGCATCTGCGGCTTGCGTCTCTGTCATTCCGGTTTGCCTTTGTTCATCGGCTGCGTCGCGGCGGTTATAGCATGCTTGCGGCAAATTAAGTGTTTACCGGTCAATCCCAATGATCAGCCCCGGTGGTAAGGGTGCCCGGCGAGAATACTCTCGGCGCGGAACAGCTGCTCGGCCAAAAGGCCGCGGACCAGCATATGCGGCCAGGTCAAGCGGCCCAGACAGAGGGTCACATCGGCGGCCTGCCGCGCCGCCTGCGACAGGCCCTCGGCGCCGCCGATCAGAAAAGCCGTTTCCTGGATACCTTCATCGCGCCAGCGCCCAAGCAGGGCGGCGAAGTCGCGGCTGCTGAGATCTTTGCCGCCCTCGTCCAGGGCGATGATCCGGGCGCCGCGCGGCACGGCGGCCAACAGCAGCTTTCCTTCCTGTTCCTTGAGGGCCTGGGCTTTCAGGGCGCGGCGCTCCTCGACCTCTTTGAGGGTGAGGTGGCTGCGCAGACGGCCCGCGTAGTGGTCGTAGAGGTCTCTAGCAGCGCCGGGTTTGGCCTTGCCGATGGCTGCCAGGGTAATGCGCATTTTCCGCAACCAATTCCACCGACCGGGGGACCGGGAGCCCTTTCAGGCCGACCGTCCGGGGCCGGATATCGCCGGGAGTATGCTCCCGCGAGGTTTATCGTTCCCGCTGTCCGGTCAGGCTGAGCCGGCAGGGGTCTCCGCATCCTCTTCGACTGCCTGCAGGTTTACGCCCCACATCTTTTCCAGATTGTAGAACTCCCTGACTTCCGGGCGGAAGAGGTGGACGATCACATCGCCGCTGTCGATCAGAACCCAGTCGCAACGTTCCAGCCCCTCGGCGGCGATGCCGTGCACGCCCGCGGCTTTCAGCTTCTCACGCAGATGCTGGGCCATCGCGCTGAGCTGCCGCTGGGAGCGGCCGCTGGCGATAACCATGAAGTCTGCGATGCTGGATTTGTCGGCGAGTTCGATGACGACGATGTCGTCGGCCTTGTCGTCCTCGAGAGAGGACTGAACCAAGTTCAGCAGGCGCCGGCTCTGTGCGAGCGCGTCCTGCTTGTCGGCCGCAATGGCCCCGGTGTCTTGCAGTATGACTTTAGGCCTCCTGTCTGTTGGTACGCTGGCTATCAGACCTTTCCCGCTACTGCCTGCAGCCGGCCATGGCCTTAGCCGTCCGATGTTGCCCGGATATCGGTCGCTGACTGGGGATTCAAGCGGCAACGAATGAACACCCACGCCGGCGGCCGCTCCTCCGCCAAGCGCCTCGCCGAAGCCTCGTTGAGGCGGTACCGGGCGAAGGAAAGCGCTGCTCTTCCAGACAACGCCCTGAAAGAATAGGAGGGGCGGTCGAAAACCGCAACGGCTACGGTATTAAAGATTTGCTGCCAATTCTGCCAATTATGAACTTGAATCAAGTTATCTGCGCCCATGAGCCAGACGAAGCGGACCTTGGGCAGCAGGCGGGTCAGCGCCAGCAGGGTGTCGGCGGTGTAGGCGGTGCCCAGGGCCGTTTCCAGTCCGGTGGGCAGGATCCGTGGGTCCTCGGCGGCGGCCCGGGCGGTCGCCAGGCGTTCGTCCAGCGGGGCCATGCCGACCGTCGATTTCAAGGGATTCTGCGGTGAAACCAGCCACCAGACAGAGTCGAGATCGAGGCGCCGCAGGGCTTCCCGGCTGATCTCCAGGTGGCCGTCATGGGCCGGATTAAAGGAGCCGCCGAGCAGGCCGACACGGCTGCCCGGCGCCGGGACGCGGCCCGCCAGGGCGGCGCCCAGGCCGGCGGGGGTCAACGGAGTGTATGGCTTAGACGAGCTGCGCGGGATCATGCGGATTGTGGCTTGGTTGTCGCCAGGCAGTTTGCGGGGCGTTGGCGGTCCTTTCAATCAGAACCGCAAAGCCTGCCGTCTTTGGCTGACTGCTCTATTCGGCCAAGTGACAGGCGACACGGCTGTCGCCCAGGGTCCGCATCTCCGGGCGCTCCAGTGTACAACGGGCAACGGCTCTCGGGCAGCGCGGATGGTAGGCGCAGCCCGACGGCGGATTGATAGGGTCGGGGATCTCGCCCTTAGGAGGCTCCACCTCGCGCCCGAAGCCGTCAAGCTTCGGCGCCGCCGCAAAAAGCATCTGCGTATAGGGATGCTTTGGGTCCGAAAACAGCACGTCGCGCGGCGCCTCCTCGACCAGCCGGCCGAGGTAGAGCACGCCGATGCGGTCCGCCATGTGTTCGACGACGGTCAGGTCGTGGCTGATGAACAGATAGGTAAGGCCGAATTCCTCCTTCAGGTCGCTCATCAGGTTCAACACCTGTGCCTGCACCGAGACGTCAAGGGCTGAAGTGGGTTCATCGCAGACGATCAACTTGGGTTCCGATGCGAGCGCCCGGGCGATGCATATACGCTGCCGCTGACCGCCCGAAAACTCGTGCGGATACTTGCCGGCATCGGCGGCGGAGAGACCAACCTGCTCCAAGAGCCGTTCGGCCAGGCCGTCTGCTTTACCGCCGCGCGCGGTGACCGGCTCGGCTATGATGTCACGCACCCGCCAGCGCGGATTCAGGCTGGCATAGGGATCCTGGAACACCATCTGGATGTCGGTGCGGATTTTCTCGACACGCTGGCGGTCGCTGTTGCGGGCGAGGTCGATCCCCTCGATCTCTATGGCCCCGCTTGAGGGCGGCAGGAGGTGAACGATCATCTTGCCGATGGTCGACTTGCCCGAGCCGCTCTCGCCAACCAACGCATAGACGCTGCGCTCTTCGATGTCGAAGCTGACATCGGAGACGGCCTGCAGGAAGGCTTTCGGTTTTCCCTCGAGCAGGCGATTCAGCCAGGGTTTGGAAACGTCGAAAATCCGTGTCAGGTGCATGACCGAAACCAGCGCTCTCATGCTACGGGCTCTCTAGCAAACCAGCAGGCCGCCCGGCCGCCCCCGGCAGCAAGAGTCGGGCCCGGCTCCTTGCGGCAGCGCTCCGCCGCCTGGGGACAGCGCGGATGAAAGGCGCAGCCCTCCGGCAGCCGAGACAGGGGCGGCATGGCGCCGGGAATCTGGTTGAGCCGTTTCAGGCCCTTGGAGGCGAGCGGCGTAGAAGCCATGAGGCCGGTTGTATAGGGATGGGCCGGGCGCGTCAGAACGTCTCTTACGGCGCCGATTTCAGCCAGCCGGCCGGCATACATGACCGCGACGCGGTCGACGGCCTCGGCGATGACCCCCATGTCGTGGGTGACCAGCATGACCGCGGTGCCGCGTTCCCGGCAGAGCTGCTTCAGCAGAGCGATGATCTGGGCCTGCACCGAAACGTCGAGGGCGGTTGTCGGCTCGTCGGCAATCACCAATGCGGGTTCGGCGCAGAGCGCCAGGGCGATGACGACACGTTGGCGCATGCCGCCGGAGAATTCGTGCGGGTAGCTGCCGATGCGTGCGGCGGCGGCCGGGATGCCGACTTCCTCCAACGCGGCGACGGCGCGGCTTTCGGCCTCGGCCCGGCTGACCGGCAAGTGTTCCAGAATGGTCTCCGCAATCTGCTCACCGATGGGCAAAAGCGGATTGAGTGATGTGAGGGGGTCCTGGAAGACCATGCCGATCTGTTTCCCGCGCACGCGTCGCAGACGATCCTTGGTCAGATTGTCGATGCGCGTACCGTTCAGCAGGATCTCTCCGCTGGCGATATGGGCCGGCCGGTCGAGCAGGCCGATCACGGCGTTGCCGGTCATCGACTTGCCGGCGCCGCTTTCCCCGACCACGCCCAGGATCTCGCCGGGGGCGATGTCGAAGCTGACCCTGTCAACGGGCCGCAGCACGGCATGGCGGGTCGGTATTTCGACCACCAGCTCGCGAATGGATAGGACGGCCTCCGCCATCACCGCAGCCTCGGGTTCAAGACGTCGCGCAGCCAGTCGCCCAGCAGGTTAACCGACAGGGCAAGCACCAGAAGGGTGACGGCCGGGAAGAACAGAATCCACCACTCGCCGGAGAAGAGGAAGCCCTGGCCGATACGGATCAGGGTGCCGAGGGACGGCTGGGTCGGCGGTGCCCCGACACCCAGGAAGGAGAGTGTGGCCTCAGCGATGATAGCGAGGGCGAGGCTGATGGTGGCGATCACCAGAACCGGGCCCAAGACGTTGGGCAGGATGTGTCGCAGCATAATGCCCACCGCTTTGCGGCCATTGAGACTGGCGGCCTGGACATAGTCCTTTTTTCTCTCCACCAGGGTGGCGCCCCGTACGACACGGGCGAACTGCACCCAGTCCGAAAGTCCGATGGCGAAGATCAGCACCCAGATCGCCATCTGGTCGCGCAGATGTACGGGGGTGAAGCCCTTCGCGATACCGAAGATCAGCATGGCCACCAGGATGGCCGGAAACGTGAGCTGCACGTCGGCGATGCGCATGATCACGGTGCCTACCGTGCCGCCGGAATAGCCGGCGATCAGTCCCAGTGTGACACCCAGCACCATGGCAAAAAGGACAGCGCAGAAGCCGACGAAAAGCGATATCCGCATGCCGTAGAGAATGGTCGAGAAGACGTCGCGCCCCTGATCGTCTGTGCCCAGCCAGAAGGCGTCGCCGGTGAAGGCGTTGGGCTGCATCGGCTTCGAGAAGCCGTTCATCAGGTTGAGCGAGGAGGGATCGAAGGGGTTATGGGGTGCAACGAGCGGCGCAAAGACAGCCCCCAGCACCAGCACCAGGACGACGAAGAAAGATACGACAGCCGTGGGCGAGCGCCGAAAGGACCACATGAAATCGGACTGCCAGGCCCGGGAAAGCTGGCTCTCCATTATGCCGTTGCTTTCGTGTTGTCACCGCGCAGGCGGGGATCGATGACGAAGTAAAGCATGTCGACGATCAGGTTTATGCCGACAAACATCACCGATATCAGCATCAGATAGGCGGCCATGACCGGAATATCGACGAACTGGATGGCGTTGATGAACAGCAGCCCGACCCCTGGCCATTGGAAAACCGTTTCGGTGATGATCGCAAAGGCGATGATGGAGCCGAGTTGCAGGCCGGTCACGGTGATGACGGGTACCAGCGTGTTTTTGAGGGCGTGGCGGAAGAGAACGGACTTTTCACGCAGGCCCCGCGCCCGTGCAAACCGGATATAGTCCTGGCGCAAAACCTCCAGCATCTCCGAGCGCACCAGCCGCATGATCAGGGTCATCTGATAGAGGCCCAGGGTAATCGACGGCAGGATCAGGGCCTTTAGGCCCGATTCCGTCAGAAACCCGGTGCGCCACCAGCCCAGGTCCACGACATCGCCGCGCCCGAAGCTGGGCAGCACGTTCAGTTCGACCGCAAAGAGATAAATCAGCAGAATTCCGATCAGGAATGTGGGCAGCGATACGCCGACCAGCGACAAGGTCATGATGGTGTTTGCGGCCCAACCGTCCTTCCTGATCGCCGTAAAGACGCCGAGGATCAGCCCAAAGACAATCGCCAGCACGGCGGAGACGGCGGCCAGCTCCAGGGTCGCAGGCAGACGCTCGGCGATGATGTCGGCGACCGGCCGGCCCTGGCGATAGCTGACGCCGAAGTTGCCCTGAACCGCCCCTTCAAGAAAACGCAGGTACTGTATCGGGAAAGGCTGGTCGAGCCCCAGATTGCTGCGCAGCCGTTCGATGTCGGCGCCGGTGCGCTCCTGTCCCAGCATGTTGTCTATGGGATCGCCCACGAAGCGGAACATGGAAAAGGCGACCAGACCGACGACCAGCAGGACGACGAAGGACTGGAAAAACCGGCGAATGGTGAAGGCGAGCATGGAGTCAGTTGGCGGCTATGGTCTGGAAAGTCCGGCGTAAAAAACAGCCCGGCCGGGTCGGTGGCGGGAAGCCCCGGAACTGAATCCGAGAGCTTCCCGCGCTGTTTCCGCTAGTTGAACTTGAAGTACTTGAACTTGGCCGTGTCCTCCGGGTCGACAATGGTGTCGACTTTGGCTGACATGCCCCAGTTCAGCACCTGATGGTGGATCGGGATGTAGAGCACCTCGTCCTGCACAACCGACCAGATATTGGCGATCATCAGGTTGCGTTCTTCCAGATTGGTCTCCGAAGCCAGCCGCTGAATTTGCTGATCGAGTTCGGGGTTGGAGAAACGCGTACCGTTCCAGGAACCGTACTTCTCGCCCTTGGTATGGGCCAGGAAGTTGAAGATGTACTCCGAATCGTAGGTCGGCACGCCCCAGCCGAGCATGTAGAAGTCGGTCTCTAGGTTGTTGATCAAGGGGAAGTGCTGTGCTTTGGGCTTGGCATCGAGGCGCACATCGACACCGATCTGGGCCAGCATGCCAACCGCAGCCTGGCAGATCGCTTCATCGTTGATGTAGCGGTCGTTCGGGCAATCGAGCTGGATCGAGAACCCGGCGGCGTAACCCGCGTCGGCCATCAGCGCCTTGGCTTTGGCAACGTCGTTGGCCGGCAGGCTGTCGAGGTCTTCCGTCCAGCCGTTCACGAAGGGCGGCATGGCGACACCGGCGGGGATTGACTGACCGCGCATGACCACCTGTTTGATGGCATCGCGGTTGATGGCCATGTTCATGGCTTGCCGCACCCGCTTGTCAGCGAAGGGGTTCTTGCCGTCGACATTGTCGGCCGTCAGGTCGGCGTCACCCTGGTTCATACCGAAGAAGATAACCCGGTTCTGCGGTGCCGTGATGACCTTCAGGCCGTCGGTGGAGCCGACGCGCTGCAGGTCCTGCACGGGAACGTCTTGGATAAAGTCGACCTCGCCGGACAACAGGGCCGCGACGCGGGTCGCCGCATTCTGGATGGGGGTGTAGACGATCTCCGTCACCTCCATCGGGAATTCGTCCTTGCCCCAGTAGTTCTCGTTCATGGCGAGGACGGTCTTGGCATCCGGCTCGCGGCTGACCAGCTTGTAGGGGCCGGTACCGTTGGCGTTGCGGGCGGCAAAGGTGTCCTCGCCACCTTCGTAGTCCTGAACCTTGACGGCGTTGTTCGCCTCGGCCCAACCCTTGTCGATGATGAAGAGGTTGGTCAGGTTCGACGGCATGATCGGATTGGGACCGTCGGTGACGATCTCGAAGCTGTACTTTCCGTTCGCCCGGACCTCTTTCACCGAGGCCAGCAGTTCCTTGAAGTCGCTGTCCGGGGTCATGGCGCGATTGAAAGAGAAGACCGCGTCCTCGCTGTCGAACTCGGCCCCATCGTGGAAGGTGACGCCTTCGCGCAGCTTGAACACCCAGACGTTGGGGTCCTCCTCGCTGGGCGCCCATTCAGTGGCCAGGGCCGGGACGATCTTGCCGGTCATGTCACGGATCACCAGAGGCTCCATGATCTGGTGGGCAAGCGCCGAGGTTGGCCCCTCGTTCTGTGCATGGGGGTCAAGGGTAAGGCTGTCACCCGCCCGCGTCCAGCGAAGGGTGTCGGCCATTGCGAAGCTACTGGTGCTGGCCAGCAGGACTGCCGCCAGCAAAGCTGTTCTGGATTTCATTCTTGTTCTCCCTGCTACTACAACTGTTGGTTTTGCGTCATGCTGTCAGCAACCGGACGGAAGGTCCAGGACGGTATTGCCGCTTTTGAGGCGGATTGGCTGAAAGTCTCTCATCAGGCAGGAGCCCCGGACATCGGTTCTAGAACCGGGCTACGGTTTCTTCGGTAATCAGGCTTGGCCACCCAAGTCGGTGACGTTAACCAAAATCCGCTAGCCAAAGTCCGCCGGGGAATCGCTTCGCCAGGCGGACCAAGGACGGTCCAGCGCCTGCTTTTGTCCGATGATCTTTAGCTCAAACCAACCCCGCCATGGTCTCTTGCTGTCCTGTTCCCTGTTCTTGTTGTGGCTGCCTTTGCGGCTTGTGCGCCTATTCGTAACGCAGCTAGGGCGGCTATATCGCGCCCAATCTGACTCTGCAAGCTACATAGCCGCAGAATTGTATGTCAACGAACAATGCCTTTGCTGATAAAGGCGTTTGCACCGCCCCTTTTCCGGGCGATCAGGGCCTGACCTGGCCGCTGCCAACAACCTTGTATTTGTAGCTGGTCAGCTGTTCGGCGCCGACCGGGCCGCGGGCGTGCATCTTGCCGGTCGAGATGCCGATCTCCGCGCCCATGCCGAACTCGCCGCCGTCGGCGAACTGGGTCGAGGCGTTGTGCATCACAATTCCGGCATCGACCTCGTTGAGGAAGCGTTCGGCAGCCGCGGCGTCCTCGGCGATGATGGCCTCGGTGTGATGGGACCCGTGCCGGTTTACGTGATCGATGGCCTCGTCCGGGCCCGCGACCACCTTCACCGCGATGACCGGCGCCAGATATTCGGTGTCCCAGTCCTCCGCCGTGGCGGGCGCCACGCCTTCAACGGCGGCCTGGGCCGTTTCATCGCCGCGGATGGCGCAGCCGGCCGCTTGCAGGGCCGAAAGCAGGGCCGGTAGCTGGCTGTCGGCCAGGGCGGCATCGACCAGCAGCGTCTCGGTGGCGCCGCAGATGCCGACGCGACGCATCTTGGCGTTTACCACCAAATCGCGGGCCATGGCGGGATCGGCGGAAGCGTGCACATAGGTATGTACCATGCCGTCGAGGTGGGAGAAGACCGGCACCCGGCTTTCCCGCTGCACCCGCTCGATCAGGCCGCGCCCGCCGCGGGGCACGATGACATCCACCGTATCGCTCATGGTCAGCAGCATGCCGACGGCCGCCCGGTCGGTGGTGGGAATGCGCTGGATAGCCGCTTGCGGCAGCCCGGCTTCGGCCAGCCCCTTTTGCAGGCAGTCGAGGATGGCGCCGGAGGAATGAAAGCTCTCAGAACCGCCGCGCAGGATGGCGGCATTGCCGGACTTCAGGCAGAGCGCGCCGGCATCGGCGGTCACATTGGGGCGGCTTTCGTAGATGATGCCGATGACGCCGAGAGGCACGGAAACCCGGGCGATCTTCAGGCCGTTGGGCCGGTCCCATTCGGCCAGCACCCGGCCCACCGGATCGGGGAAAGAGGCGATGTCCTCCAGGCCCCGGGCCATGGCCTCGATGCGCTCCGGCGTCAGCTCCAGGCGGTCCAGCAGGGCGGCGGTCATGCCCTTGTCGCGGCCGGCGGCCATATCCCGGGCATTGGCCCCTTCAATAACCGCGTGGCTGTCGCGGATCGCCTTGGCGGCGGCCAAAAGGGCCTGCTGCTTGGCTTCCGGCCTCGCCTGCGCCAGTTCGGCCGCGGCCGCGCGGGCGTTGCGGCCCAGAGCGGCCATCTGGTCCTGCAAAGAATCCTGCTGCCCATTGTGTTGTAGGGGGGCTGCCTCGGCGGACATCTTCTCGTTCTCCCAAATCCGGCTTTATGACACCACGAGGTCGTCGCGGTGGACCAGCTCTTCCCGGCCACGGTAGCCGAGAATGGCTTCGATTTCACGGCTCTTGTGGCCGATGATACGGCGCGCGTCGGCGGCGGAATAAGCGGCCAGGCCGCGGGCGATCTCCCGCCCCGTCCCATCGCAGACCTGTACCGCGTCGCCGCGCTGAAAGCTGCCCTCTACGGCGGTGACACCCGCAGGCAGCAGCGACTTTCCGTCGCCCAGCGCCTTGAGTGCGCCGTCGTCGAGCAGCAGCTTGCCGCTGGGTTTCAGGCTGCCGGCGATCCAGCGCTTGCGCGCCGTGCGCGGTTCGACCGAGGCCAGGAACCAGGTGCAGCGGGCACCCTCCATCACAGCGGCCAGCGGATTGAGGCGCCGTCCGTCGGTAATCACCATGCGGCAGCCTGCGCCGGTCGCCACCTTGGCCGCCATCAGTTTGGTCACCATGCCGCCGCTGGAATAGTCGCTGGGCGCGGCTCCGGCCATGGCCTCGATCGCCGGGGTGACTTCCGCCACCTCGGGAATGAAGTCCGCCTGGGGGTTGCTGCGCGGATCGGCGCTGTAAAGCCCGTCGATATCGGAGAGCAGCACCAGGGTGTCGGCCCCCAGCATGGCCGCCACCCGGGCGGCGAGACGGTCGTTGTCGCCGACCCGGATTTCGCTGGTCGCCACGGTGTCGTTCTCGTTGATCACCGGCAGGGTGCGCAGCTTCAGCAGGGTGTTGAGGGTTGAGCGCGCGTTCAGGTGGCGCCGCCGTTCCTCCGTATCGTCCAGGGTCAGCAGGATCTGGGCGACGGTGATGTCGTGGCGCGCCAGGGATTCCTGATAGGCATGGGCGAGGCGGATCTGGCCGGTGGCCGCGGCGGCCTGCTTTTCCTCCAGCTTCAAGGCGTTCTGGGTCAGCCCCAGGTGGCGCCGGCCCACGGCGATAGCGCCGGAGGAAACCAGCACCACCTCGCAGCCCGCGGTGGACAGGGCCGCGACATCGTCGCTGAGCGCATCCAGCCAGTCGCGGCGGACCGCGCCGCTTGCCTCGTCGACCAGCAGGGCCGAGCCGATCTTCACGACCAGCCGCCGGGCCCGGCGCAGGTCATGATGCCCGGCCGCCAGGGGCGCTTCTGCAGAGTCGGTACTCACGGCTGATATCCCGCAGCGGTGATCTCCTCACCGGCCTCGGCGGCGCGGGCCGCTTCGATGTGTTGGAGCAGACGGGCCAGGACTTCATCCACGCCCTCCCGGCTGGCGCCGGAGAGCAGCAGCACTTCCGCCCCCGATGCGGCTTGCAGGGCGGCCTGCTTCTCGGCGCGTTCTTCCGGGGTCAGGGCGTCGATCTTGTTGAGTCCGACCACCTCCACCTTATCGGCCAGCGCGCCGCCATAGGCGGTCAGCTCTGTCCGGATGGTCCGATAGGCGCCGACGACGTCCTCCTGCGTCCCGTCGATCAGGTGCAGCAGCACGCCGCAGCGTTCGACGTGACCGAGGAAACGGTCGCCGAGCCCGGCGCCCTCGTGGGCACCCTCGATCAGGCCGGGGATGTCGGCGACGACAAAGTCCGCCTCGCCGACGGTCACCACGCCCAGGTTGGGGTGCAGGGTGGTAAAGGGATAGTCGGCGATCTTGGGTTTGGCGCGGGAGACCACGGATAGGAAGGTCGACTTGCCGGCATTCGGCAGGCCCACCAGCCCGGCATCGGCGATCAGCTTCAGGCGCAGCCAGACCCAGAGTTCCTGGCCCGGCCAGCCCGGATCGGCGCGGCGCGGCGCCTGGTTGGTGGAGGACTTGAAACGGGCATTGCCGAAGCCGCCGTCGCCGCCGGTCAGATAGACGACGCGCTGGCCTTCTTCGGTCAGGTCGAGCAGCACCGTCTCCTTGTCCTCGTCCAGCACCTGGGTGCCGACCGGGACCTTGATGACCAGGGGTTTGCCGGCGGCGCCGGTCATGTTCTTGCCCTTGCCGCCTTCACCGCGGGGGGCCTTGAAGTGCTGGCGGTAGCGAAAGTCGATCAGCGTGTTAAGGCTGTTGACCGCCTCGAAGACGATATCGCCGCCGCGCCCGCCGTCGCCGCCGTCGGGCCCGCCGAACTCGACGTACTTCTCGCGCCGCATGGACATGCAGCCGTTACCGCCGTCACCGCTTTTCAAAAAGATCTTGGCCTCGTCGAGGAACTTCATGACGCCTCTTCCATCTCTGCCCGCCAGACCGCCCGGGGCAGAACCAGGCGCTTGGAGACTACGAAGTCCTGCCGCGCCTCGCTCCAGGTTTTTTCGTCTTCGACCGGTTGAAAGCCGCATTTGGCCAGGACCCGGCCGGAGGCCGGATTGTCGCTGAAGTATCCGGATGTCAGTCCGCTGAGTTGCGGATGCGCGAAGGCCTGCGCCACCAGGGCGCTCGCGGATTCGGTCGCCAGACCTTGGCCCCAGACCCCGGGCGTCAGCCAATAGCCGATCTCCGCCGTGTCCGGGCCCTGTGCGTCCGGATTGTTGCGGCGCAGGCTGATCGCGCCGACGGATCCGCCTTCAAGGGCAATGCAGAAGATCGCTTCGCCATGCCGCTCTTCGGCCACGCCATGGCTGGCGATCCATTCCGCTGCCGCCCCGGCCGGGTAGGGATGGGGGATGCGTGTGGTCATACGGGCGATATCCCAGTTCGCGACATCGGTCTGGACAACGGCGGCATCGGCTTCTTCAAAGGGCCGCAGCACCAGCCGCTTCGTCTCGATACGCTTTCGTTCGATCCGCCAAGTCATGGCTTCAAAAGTCCCTGACGCGGCCCCGGAGGTTTGGAGAGGCCAAAAAGAAAGAAGGGAGATGGCGACCCATCTCCCTCCTCTTTAATCGGCTGTTCCAGATGGGCGCCCCGGTGGGCACCCACCGGCGTTATTCAGCAGCACTCGGGGACGGCTGTTCTGCAGCCTCGACCGACACATAAGTCCGTCCACCGGTCTTGGTCTGAAAGGAGACCGCGCCATCAATCTTGGCGAAAATCGTGTGGTCCTTGCCGATGCCGACATTGCGGCCCGGATGGAACTTGGTGCCGCGCTGGCGCACCAGGATGTTGCCGGCCAGAACCGTCTCACCGCCGAACTTCTTCACGCCGAGACGGCGGCCTGCGGAATCGCGACCGTTGCGTGAACTGCCGCCTGCTTTTTTATGAGCCATGGCTTAGTCGTCCTTCTTCTTGGCCGCAGCCTTTTTCGCCGGTGCCTTCTTGGCCGCAGCCTTCTTAGCCGGGGCCTTCTTGGCTGCCGCCTTTTTAGCGGTGGCTTTCTTGGCCGGCGCCTTTTTCTCGGTTTTGGCACCATCGGAGTCTGCTGCGGCGGGGGCCGCCTCGGCATCGTCCTTGGGCGCTTCCTTCTTCGGCGCGGCCTTTTTGGCCTTGGCAGCCGCCTTCTTGCCGTCGGTCAGGATGTCGGTGATCTTCACCACCGTCAGGTCCTGGCGGTGGCCGTTGGTCCGCCGATGGTTCTTGCGCCGCTTCTTCTTGAAGATCAGCACCTTATCGCCGCGGGTCTGCTCAACGACCTCGGCTGCGACGCTGGCCCCTTCGACGAAAGGCGCGCCGGCCTTGGTCTCGGCGCCCTCGCCGACCATAAGCACGGAATCGAAAGACAGGACCTCACCGGCCTCGCCTTCGAGTTTTTCGATGACGATCACATCGTCTTTGGCGACTTTGTACTGCTTGCCGCCCGTCTTAATCACTGCAAACATTTTGCTGGCTCGCTGATCTTCGGCTCGACTGCCCCTTGGAACGCGGGATTCCGCCATTTTCCGGGGGCGTCAACATAGAGCACCGCGGTCCGAAGATCCGCGGTTATTGGGCGCGCACTATAGCCCCGCCGCCCCGCCTGTCAACGCCCTTTTTGGGGCTTTTCCCAGTGTCTTTCGGCTGTCTTTCGGGCCTTTTCCGTAGGGCGTTCAGGGCGAGCCCGGGTTCACCAGCACGCCGCGACTGCAGCGTCCTGCGGAGGGCCGTTTCAGGTGTTCCAGGAATTGCGCCGTCAACCGCCAGGCGCAGGGGCTTTGGACCAGCACCCCGTGGCCAAGCTCGGCAAAGGTGAAAACATGGCCGTTCGCCAGGGTCTCCGCCGCCTGCTGCGCCAGAACCGGCGGGGTCAGGGGATCGAAGCGGCCGGCCAGCAGAAGGGCGGGGACGGCGCTGACCACCGGGGTGTTTTCGACCGCGTCGGCGGCGCCGGCGGGCCAGTGGCTGCAGAGATAGTTGGGCCAGTGGTCTTCGATCATGTAGCCGAGGTCGCCTGCCTCCCCGGCGGCCTCGGCAATGGCCTCGGGGCTCTGGAAGGGAGCCTCATCGTGGCAGACATGGGAGAGGTAGACGGCCCAGGAAATGCTGCTGTCATAATCCGTGGAGAGGCGCAGCGTCTCGCGCAGCCGCGCCTTCAGGATCACATAACGCCGCGTCGTGATGTCATGGAGCAGCGCAGGCACCAGAAGCGCAGCCTCCGGGTCCATAACGGCGTCGAGCAGCAACAGGTCGAAGAACCGGTGGTCCAGGGTTACAACGTGGCCGTCGGTCTCGTCACCATCGTAAGCGGCCAGTTCCTCAGCATCCAGGAAGTCCGCGAGCTCGAAAATAAGGGGCCGTTCCGCCATCTGCGCGCGCGCCTGGTTGTAGAGATTCCTCTGGTCCCGGTAACTTCCGGCGCAGTCCGTGTCGGGCGGGCAGTCTTTCAATACCCAGTTCAGGGCGTCGCGGTAAAAGTCGGCCACCTTCAGCCCTTCGGCCGATTGAGGCGCGACCACCGAATCCAGAATAACCGCACGGACCCCCTCCGGCCGATAGCGGAGCACGCTGAGGGCGATGCGGGTGCCATAGGAAATGCCGTAGAGCGTCCAGCTCTCGATGCCGAGCGCCTGGCGCAGTTCGGCGATGTCGGCGGCGCTTTCACGGCTGTTGTAGGCCGTGAGGTCGACGCCCTCCGCGAGCAGCCTTCGGCTGCAGGCCGCCGCGGCCCGGATCGACAGCGCGCGGACGTCCGGCGGTTCCGCTGTGGGCGCATGGGCGCCGAGGCTGAGGGCCGCGGTTTTCAACTCCGGGCAGTCGAAGTCCGCCGCGCTGCGGCCGGTGCCGCGCTGGCCCAGGAGGATAAGGTCGTGCCCCGGCGGGAAGACCTTGCGCATTTCGATCCAGCTGTCGATTTCGACCTGATCGTCCAGATAGGCGCGGCCGCCCGGGCCGCCGTCGAGATAAAGGATGGGTTCGCGGCGGACGTCGCCCTGCGCCGCCTTCAGGATCACCACCGGCAGGCGGATGGTCCGGCTTTCCGCCCTTTGCCGGTTCTCCGGCACCACCATGTAGCCGCAGCGCGCCGCGCCGATGTTGCGGGTGCTGAACCAGCAATCACGCTCGTGAAAGCCCGGCGCAGCGGGCAGCCGCTGATCCTGATAGAGATAGAGGGCGCCGGCGGTGGCCAACACTCCCGCCGCCAGCCCGAGGATCGCCCACCTCAAAGCGGGATCTCCGTCACCGTGGTAACCGGACCGCCGGCCTCAAGGCCCTCTGCGCGAGACACGCCCGGCACCCTATAGCCGCTAAGCGCCAAGGCCCCTAGTCCTTTTCCGGTGTTACCAGTTCCCATGCCCAGCAGAGGCCCTCCGGTCGTCGGTTCGGGTCTGCCAGGAATTCCGCTACCAACCTTTCGGCGCAGTCGTCATCGTAGAGTACATGATGGCTCAACTCCGTAT
Source organism: Pelagibius sp. (assembly GCF_965249265.1). Lineage (NCBI taxonomy): Bacteria > Pseudomonadati > Pseudomonadota > Alphaproteobacteria > Rhodospirillales > Rhodovibrionaceae > Pelagibius > Pelagibius sp. The sequence continues at coordinate 92,375 of NZ_OZ252224.1, forward strand.
GTTCAAAGGCGTAGCCGTTTGAGAGATGAACGGCTGCGGCCCGGGCCAGAGCCGGCGGAGTCAGGGGATCATAGCGGCCCGCAAGCAACAGGGCCGGCACTGCGCTCTTCACCGGCGTGTTCTCTTGCGGGCCCGCGTTTCCGGCTGGCCAAACCTCGCAGAGGAAACTGGTTTGGCCTTCGGTGATGAAGTGACCCAACGGCCCGGCGGCTTTGACAGCTGCAGCAATTGCCGCCGGATCCTCGAAAGGTACTTCGTCGTGGCAGACATGCGACAGGTAGACGGCTTTGGCAATGTTACTCCTTGAGGAGACGAGTATCGAATCGCGCAGGCGTGTCCTCAGCACGATCTGGCGACCTTCCGCTGTTTCACGGAGGAGCACCGGGATCAACGCCCGCGTTTCTTTGGTCAAGAGGGCATCGAGCAGCAGGTTATTGAACAGTTCCGCGTCGATCGTGATGACCGAGTTCTTGTCTTCGGCGATCTGCCGGGGCGAGTAGCTGATTTTTCTGTCGCCGACAGTGAATACCCGGTCGTCTGCGCCGAACAGTTCCAGCATGGTAAAGGAAGGAGGCTTTGTCGTCAGTTGCTCTATGGCAAGGAGGTAGGCCGCCTCCAGATCACCGTTCTGGCGTACGCAACCTTCGTCCGCGGCGCAGTCAGCGAACACTCTTTGCAGCGCTCCACGCACGTTGGCCGCCGCATCGACGTTCCAGCTGGCTTCCGGAGGGAACACCGAATCGAGGATAACGCTGCGGATTCCTTCGGGATGATAACGCAGGGTGCTGAGGGCGAGGCGAGATCCGTAGGAGACGCCATACAGCGTCCATGCCTCAATGTCCAAGGCCAGTCGCAATTCGGCGATATCGGCGGCGCTCTGACGGCTGTTGTAAGCGGTGAGATCGATCCCGTCATCGATAAGGCGCTCACTACAGTCAACCGCGGCCTTGATGGATAAAGCCCTGATGTTTGCGGTTGGTTCCGCAGGCGATTGAGGGCCCTGTTTCGTCTCGATACCGCGCAGCTCGGGGCAGTCGAAGTCCGGTTCATTAAGGCCCGTGCCGCGTTGTCCCATGATCACGAGGGGATGACCCTGGGGAAAAGATCGTCGCAGCGACCACCAGCCTTCTATGTCCTCCGCCTCGCCGATTTGCGCAGCGCCGCCAGGTCCGCCGGTGAGATAGAGAATCGGCTCCCGCTCCGGTACGTGTTTTCCGGCGGCGAAGACAATGACCGGTAGGCGAATGTAGCGGGACTCCGGGTCATCTCGATTCTCGGTCACGACCATGATCCCGCAGCGCGCCTCGCCGACGATTGTGCTTTCAAACCAACAATCGCGGTCATGGAACCCCGGCTGCCTCAACTGCCATTCGAGCCAGCCCTGCCGTCCCAGAACAAGGACTGCAATAAAGACGGCGGCAACAAGAAAGAGTTTTCCAGCACTCACGCGTGTATCGAGCTCATCAGGTCGGTTACCGCAGTGGCCGGACCGCTGGCCTCGAAGCCCTGGGCGACGAGCCGGCCGCCGTTGCCGGCTTCGGCATAGACCGCCAGGCGGGTGGTCTCGTTCAGCACCGGTGGCTTCAGCCAGCTCAGGTCCGGCCCGGCGGTGGCGGCTTGCTCGCGCATCAGCCGGGCGCGGCCTTCGGAGTCGGTGCCGCGCGGGCGGGCGCGGGGCATGGGCCCAAGCCAGTGGTTGGCCGCCACCTGCGGGCCGTCGTGGATCTCGGCGTGGTCTTCCAGCCGCTCGATCACCGTCTGATCCTCCGCGCCGGGCCCGGCCAGGGAGAAGATCGCCGGCATGGCGATGGGCTCTTCGCTCAGCAGTTTGCGGGCTTCGGCGAAATCGCGGGCTTCTTCGAAGACCCGGCGCAGCAGATGGCCCGGCGGCAGGGACCGGCTGCGCCAGAGGCCGAGCCGGTCGAGGCTCCAGTCGATGATCTTGGAGGGGCTGCGCCGGCGCAGGGGCGCCTGGTTGAAGGCGGCGGCAAAGCGCCCGGGCGCTAGGCCCTGAATGGAGCCGGTGAAGCCCGGCCAGGTCAGGTTGATCCAGTCCCCTGCGGGCCCAAGCTGGCGCAGGGCCAGGATCTGGGCGCCGAGGCCGTCGAAGGGCCAGTCCAGCACCCGGGTCAGGCGGCTGCCGCCGCCGGGCGCCGGCCCGACGCTGCAGGTGCAGGACCACTCATAGCTGAGGTTCAGGAAAAAGGCACCGGGGCGGCCCAGGGCCTGGGCCACGGTCTCGATCTCGTCCAGATAAGGGTTGTCCGCTTTCTCCAGCCAGCGCCGGGAAATCCGGTCGCCCAGCGCAATTGCCGCCTCCGGATAGCTGCGCTCGGCCGCCTTGATCAGGGCGTCCAGGCGCCCGCGCTCGGTCGCTATCACCCCGGCGATGTCCCCTGCTTCGCGCAGCGGGATGATGGGCAGGGTATCGCTTGCAGGCTGGGTCATGGCCGCCCTTGGCTGGTTTTTTGGAAGAGAACTATAGCAATGGGAGGGAGTCGGAGGGAAACCCGGGGCGGTTCACTAAACCCGCTGCCCGTCTGGCCCCGTCCGGGAGTCCTGACCCCTGGGAACCGGGCGCCCGACAAGCGTATTGCTTAAAATCGCCCCCGACCTTCGGCCCGGGCTTGCAGGGCCCCCGGCCCCTGGGCTAGTAAAGGCGCGCCGTTCGCGGCGGCCCCGCTGCTTGCGGTGCAAGGCCGCCGCGCCCTTGCGGAGGGATGCCGGAGTGGTTGAACGGGGCGGTCTCGAAAACCGTTGTGCGCGCAAGCGTACCGAGGGTTCGAATCCCTCTCCCTCCGCCATACCCCAAACAGATGCGACAGCCGACCGAGTGGGTTTCGAACCCACGCTGTCTTGTTAAACCGCGGCCACGGGCGTTGGGTTCTGCAGGTCAGGCCGCACTGCCCTTTACGACGTCAGGCATGCCATCGGCACCGCCCACAGCCGACAGGGCCACGACGGGGTTCCAGTAGTCACGGTAGTCGACGATCTTGCCGTTCCGGATCCGGATGACGTTGATGTATCTCTGATCATACGGCAGGCCGGTTTTCCGGCCGGTGCTGTTCCGCGCCTCGAATTCGAGGATCACGACCTCCGGATCGGTGGTTCGGTAGAGGGCGGTCTCAGCCAGCTCCTGAATGTCGTAATGTTCACGAACCACAGGCAGGTAGTTGGCAACGGCGGCGCGGCCCTTCAGGCAATTGGACCCAGCCGGCGCATAGGGTGCTTCGAAAACGACATCCTCGGCGCACATATCCGGGAAGCTGTCCGCCGGGTCGAGAAGGTCACTCAGGCTGTTTTGCAGCAATGTCGTCAGCGCAGGCAATGGATCGGTGTCAGGCATCGGAACGCTCCTTATCTTCATGGTGCTCTGAAGCGGAAGATAGGGAGCCTTCGTCGGAACGCAATCGTTCCGACGAAAAAAATCCGCAACGGCACTTTGATAAAACTTTCGAATTTGGCCCTGCCAGCCATTTCGGGTTTCTCTGGTGTGGATGGAACGCTAACGTGCCGACGTACGAAAAGCAGGATGCGGATGGAACACAAGACCGCCGATCAAGAGCCACGACGACTGTCCGGCGCAGCGCTGCAAAGACCTGAACTGACGCAAGCCCTCTATCGCGCCTTCTTCGACGAATGGGCCGAGCGGGGCTATGCTGCGCTTAGCCTCGAACGTGTCGCCAAGAAAGCAGGGGCAGGCAAAGCGGCGATCTACCGCCGCTGGCCGTCTAAGCGCGACTTTGCCAACGAGGCGATAAAAGACATCGCATTGGCCGTGACGCCCGTCCCCGATGAGGGCAGCCTTGAAGCAGATATCGCCGCCTTTCTGTGTTCGCTCCGAGCCGTCTTCCGTCACCCCACGGTGCGACGCATCCTGCCGGACCTTTTGGCCGAGCGGGCCCGGTCGGACGAGTTGGCGCCGTTGCTCGAGACGATCGCGATGGCGCGTCGCGGCCGGGCCGAGGTCTTGCTCGATCGGGCGATCGCCCGCGACGAACTTCCCGTCAACCTCGACCGCGCGCTCGCCCTGGATCTGCTTCCATCGCCGCTCTACTGGCGCATGGTCGTGAACCAGAGGCGGATATCCTTGGCCGAGTTGCGCCGGCAGGCCCATGTTCTTGCCGTGGCGCTGAAAGCCGCTGGATAGGGCGAAACGGCTCTGACGCCGCTCAGGTGATGCCGCCACGGGCGGCGACGGGAAACTTCTCGACGCTTCCGGCTTCCTCGCACGACATTGGGAAAACGCCTTCAAAGGCTGAGGGTGTTCTATTGTCTAACGTCAGGCTCAACACTGTCGAGACGGACTGCTCTCGACCTGGCTGCACCACTGCTTGCTTTGTGAATTCGTGATTACCCGGACTTTGACGTCAAAGTGGCGCTGCGATGATCCTGCCCGCAGTGCACTAGCTGTCCGTGTCGAGAAAGCCTTTCGCGATCTCGGCCTCGCGCTGCAGCATCATGCGCTGGGCGGCGCGCATGTGGACTTCCATGATGGCTCTGGCGGACTCGGCGTCGCGGGTTTCGAAGGCTTCGATGAGCTGTTCCTGATAGGAAACGCCACGCTCGCGCAGTTCCGGGTTGGGCTCGTCGTAGATGCGTTTGCAGACCGCGAGATCCTTCAGCAGCCGCACCAGAAAGCCGCAGAAGAAACCCAGCACCGGGTTCCGGGAGTAGCGGGACAGCACCGCGTGAAATTCAAGTTCGGCGACCCGCTGCAGCCGCTCTTCCTCGATGGAGGTCGGGGGCTTGGTATAGGCGCTCATGACCCCGCGCAGTTCGGCAATCTGGTCGTTGGTCACCCGTGGCGCCAGTTCCTGGACGAGCTGCGGTTCCAGAGCGATACGCAGTTCGTAGATATGGGCGATCGAAACGTCTTTGAAGAAGAAGTGATTGGCCAGCAGGGCCGAGGCGTGATCGGCGCTGACCTCGGTGATGAAGGCGCCGCCGCCGGGCCCGGTGCGGGTGCGGATCAGCCCCTGCGTTTCCATCACCTTCAGCGCCTCGCGGGCGGTGCCCTTGCTGACCTCCAGCCGTTCGATCAGCTGATGTTCCTGGGGCAGCCTGTCGCCGGGCTCCAGGCTCTGGGCGATGATCCAGTCCTTGATGGTTTCGGCGACGGCCAGCGGGCGGTTGCGGCCCTTGCTCGCACCGGCGGCTGCCGCTGCTCCAGGCCCGGCTCCCGGCCCGGCGCTCTTGCCGTTGGGAGAATCAGGTTCGGACTCGGTTGGGGCTTTAGTTGGGATGATGACAGGCTGCTTCATGATGCTCCGAGAATGCCTCCATTGCCGGGACTTTGTCACGACATAGCGCTGTCACTTTCGGACAGCGCGCCGCAAAGGCACAGCCGGGCGGCGGCCTCAGCGGGTCGGGCAGTTCCACGGCCTGGGACTCCGTGCGGCCCAGGTCACGCCCGACGATGGGGGCGCTGCGGGCCAGCAGGTCCGGGCGGGGTGCGGTGAAGATCGCTTCTGCACGGCCGACTTCCACCACCCGGCCGAAGTAGAGCACGGCGACACTGTCGCTTACCGCCTCGACCACGGCGAGGTCGTGGCTGATGAAGAGGTAGGTGAGATCCATGGCTTGGCGCAGGTCGGCCAGCAGGTTCAGCACCTGGGCCTGGACCGAGACGTCGAGGGCGGATACCGGCTCGTCGAGCACCAGGATCCTCGGGGCCGCCGCCAAGGCGCGGGCAATGCCGATCCGCTGGGCCTGGCCGCCGGAAAACTCGTGGGGATAGCGGCTGAGGAACTCGCGGCGCAGGTTTACCGCCTCGAACAGCTCGGCGATCCGCGCCTTGCGGCCGCTCTCGTCCATGCCGAGAAGATGGATCAGCGGCGCTTCCAGAATCTCACGGATCGTCTTGCGCGGGTTGAGCGACGATATCGGGTCCTGAAAGACGTATTGGATGAGGCGCCCGAAGGCTGCCGGGTCGCCCATCTGATCCGAGAGGTTCTTGCCTTCGATGGCGATCTCCCCCTCGGTCTGTTTCAGCAGCCCCACCAGCATACGGGCGAGGGTCGACTTGCCGCAGCCGGACTCCCCGACGATGCCCAGCGTCTCGCCTTTTTGAACCGAGAGACTGACATCGCGGACGGCATGAACCGCAGGCAGCGGTTTGCCGGTCAGGCTGCGGCCGCCGCCGAAGGTCTTGCGAAGGTTGCGGACTTCCAGTGCCGGGGTCATGCCGCCGCGCCCTCGGGCTGCAGGCATCTGACCGCCCGCGCCTCGCTGCCCTCAAGGGGGATATCGCCCTTCCGGCATTGCTCGCTCGCCTTGTCGCAACGCGGTGCAAAGGCGCAGCCGGCGGGAAGGTCGTCCACCGGCGGGGGCAGGCCGGGAATGGCGGACAAGGCCCGGCGGCCGCCGCCGAGTTCCGGCACGCAGGCAATCAGGCGCTTGGTGTAAGGATGACTGGGGTTCTCCAGGACCGCCTCGGTCGGCCCGGTTTCGACGATCCGCCCGGCATACATCACCGCGACCCGGTCGCAGAGCTGGGAGACGACGCCGAAGTCATGGGTGATGAAAACCATGGCCAGATTTCTTTCGCAGCGCAGGTCGTCGAGCAGGGCGAGCACCTGTGCCTGGACCGTGACGTCCAGCGCCGTCGTGGGCTCATCCAGAATGAGCAGTTCCGGATCGTTCACCAGGGCAAGGGCGATGCCGACGCGCTGGCGCATGCCCCCGGACAGTTCGTGCGGATAGGCCTTGGCGCGAAAGGCGGCATTGGGGATGCGCACCTGTTCCAGCAGCGAGACGGCATGATCCCAGGCCGCCTGTTTCGGCATCGGGCGGTGGCAGCGGATGGCCTCCACCATCTGGTCGCCGATCCGGTAAAGCGGATGCAGCGTCGCCAGGGGGTCCTGGAACACGTAGGCGACCTTCCCGCCGCGCAACCGCCGCAGGGCTTCGCCGTTCATGGAAAGGGTATCGGCGCCGTCGATGCGCACCGCACCGCCGGTAATCATCCCCGGCGGCGAGGCGACGAGGCCCAACAGCGACAGCGCGGTTACCGACTTGCCCGAACCGGACTCGCCGATGATGCCCAGGCACTCGCCGGCGCGCACCGCGAAGTCGACCCCGCCGACGGCGCGGTAAGCCCGGTTGCCGAGCCTGAATTCGGTGCGCAGGCCGTCGACCTTCAACAGAGCTTCCGCATCTTCCGTCTTCGCCGGGGTCTCGGCGCGCTCGACGCGCGTTGCCGCCGCGGGCCGTGAGAGTGCGCCGGAGCGCAGTCGCGGGTCGAGGGCGTCGCGGATGCCATCGCCCAGCAGGTTCACGCTCATGACGATGATGAAGATCATGACGCCGGGCACGATGGAGGCGTGTGGCGCGGTGATCAGCAGTTTGCGGCCTTCGCCCAGCATCGAGCCGAGGTCGGCTTGCGGCGGCTGCGAGCCCAGGCCCAGGAAAGAGAGGCCCGCGGTCTCCAGGATCATCCAGCCGATGGTTGTCGACATGGCAATGACGATGACCGGCAGAACGTTCGGCAGAATCTCCGACCTGATGATCTGCCAGTCATTCATGCCCGACAGGCGCGCTGCATCGACGTATTCGCGGTGCGCGAGGCTGACGGTTACGCCGCGGATGTTGCGTGCGAAGAAGGGGATGTTGACGATGGCGACGGCGTAGAGCGCGTTCAGCAGGCCCGGGCCCAGGACCGCGACAATGGCAAGCGCCAGCAGGATGTAGGGGAAGGCCATCAGCATATCGATGCCGCGCATGATCAGGCTGTCTGTGCGCCCGCCGAAGTATCCGGCAACGATCCCGATGGCCGATCCGATGACGGCGGCAATGACGGCCGCGGCTGCGCCGACCACGAGACTGAGCTGGGTGCCCCAGAGAAGCCGGGCAAGGAGATCGCGGCCCAGGTGATCGGTGCCGAGCGGCGCGCCCTCGGAGAAGGGCCGCTTCAGCCGGTTGGCCGGGTCGGTCAGATCCGGGTCGGCGATGGGCAGGAAGGGGACCAGCAGGGCCAGGAGAACGACCAGCAGCAGGACGATCCCGCCAAAGGCGGCAAGATGGTTCCGCGCGATGAGCTTGAGGGTGGTCATGCGCCTTCGCTCACGTTTTGACCCGCGGGTCGAGCCAGCTCTGCGCGAGATCGGCCAGAAGATTGAACAGCACATAACTGCCCGCGACGACGACCACGCCGCCCTGCACCAGCAGAATATCCCTTGTAGAGATCGCCTGGACCAGCATGCGGCCGACACCCGGCCACTGGAATACGGTCTCGATATAGACGGCGCCGCCGAGCACGAAGCCGGCCTGAATGCCGATCACCGGGATGACCGATACCAGGGCCGCCTTGAAGGCATGGCGGTAGAGGACACTTGATTCGGGGACGCCCTTGGCGCGGGCGGTGCGCACGAAATCCTGACGCAGCACTTCCAGCATGGCCGAGCGGGTCAGGCGGGCGATCACGCCGGTGGCGACGACCGAGAGGGTGACGGCGGGCAGGATCAGATGGCGCAGCAGGTCCGGCAGATCGCCGCCGCCGTAGATCGCAAACATGCCGCTTGCCGGCAGCACCCGCCATTGAACCGAGAACAGCAGGATCAGGAGCAGGCCGAGCCAGAAGGATGGCACGGAGATGCCGATGAGGACGACGAAGGTCAGGATCTTATCGGTCCAGCCGTACTGCCGGGCGGCGGTCCAGATGCCGATCAGCAGGCCCCAGACAGTGCAGAGCAGCAGGGCGGCGCCCGCCAGGATCAGGGTGGCGGAAAAGCGCTCCAGCACCTCGTCGAGAACCGGCCTGTTCAGGCTGTAGGAGCGCCCCAGATCGCCCTGGAGCAGGTTGCCGAGCCAGATGAAGTACTGCTCGAAAACAGACTTATCCAGGCCGAGACTGCGGTTCAGTTTCTCGACATTTTCCGGCGTGGCGTAGGAGCCGAGGATCGCGGTGGCGGGGTCGCCGGGAATCAGCGCCATGATGGCGAAGACGATGATGGTCAGGCCGATCAGGATCGGGACGATCGCCAGCAGGCGTTTCAGGACATAGAGGTGCATGGGTCACTCCCCGCAGGAGGAGGCTGCGGCGGCAGCCGGGAGGAAGGTCTCTCCCGGCTGCCGTTTGGTCCGCGTCCTAACCCTTCGTAACATCCTTTAGCAGGAGGAAGAAGGAAGGCTGAAGCTTGAAGCCGGAGACCTGTTCGGCGGTCGCGGCGTTCTGCTTCCAGTTGGCGATGAAGGCCCAGGGTGCATCTTCATAGACGATTTCCTGCATCTGCCGGTAAAGCGTCGCCCTTTCGGTCTGGTCAGTGGCGCTGCGCGCCGCTTCCAGAAGTTTGTCCACCTCGGGATTGGAGTAGTAGCCCGAGTTGAACCCACCCGCATCCGGCCAGGCCCCTGTCCGCAAGGCCAGGTAGGGCAGGGTATCCGGGTCGTTGGTCATCCAGGCCATCTGCGCCATGTCCGCCTTGCCTTCGAGACCCGGGTTCACCTTGCCGAGGAAGGTGTTCCATTCATAGGTTTCGATCTTCACTGAAAGCCCGATCTTCGCGAGGTCGGCCTGGATGGCGGTGCCCATGGGCACCGGGTCCAGCATGCCGGAGCCGCCTTCGGTGACGTAGAACACCAACTCGGCACCCTCGTGTCCCGCTTCCTTGAGCAGCGCCATGGCCTTTGCCGGGTCATAAGGATAGGGCTGGAGCGCTTCGTTGTAGGCCCAGGAGAAGGCCGGTGGGGTCGGGCCGGAGGCAACCTCTGCGGTTCCCTGCAGGATGTTTTCGACGAGAGTCTTCTTGTCGATGGCGTAGTTGATCGCCTGGCGGACCCGCTTGTCGGCGAAGGGGCCTTCTTTCGCGTTCAGGATCAGGAACCAGAGGTGCGGGCCTGCCTGCTCCAGCAGCGTAAAGCCGTTGCCGTCGAAAGAGGCGACGGAGTCCGGCGGGATCTCGACCATAACGTCGATGCCGCCCGAGAGCATCTCGGCGACGCGGGTGTTGGCGTCGGTGATGGGCCGGAAGACCACGGCCTCAAGCGCGGGCGCGCCGTCCCAGTAAGCCTCGTTGCGGGTGACCACGACCTTGGCGTTGGACTCCCACTCGGCGAACTTGAAGGGGCCGGTGCCGACCGGATTGCGCCCGAATTCCTTGCCGCTGGATTTCACGGCTTCCGGCGAAACAATGAGGCCGGTCGGATAAGCCAGGTTCGACAGGAAGGGGGCGTAAGGCGCGTTCAGCTTGAACTTGACGGTATCACCATCGACGGTCTCGACGTCTTCCACGGCCGAGAAGAAGAACGACAGCGGGAAGGGCCCGGTGTCGTGGAAGGGATGGGTCTCGTCGAGCATCCGGTCGAAGTTGAACTCGACCGCTTCGGCGTTGAAGGGGGTGCCGTCATGGAAGCTGACGTCGCCGCGCAGGTCGAAGGTGTATTCCGTTCCGTCTTCGCTGATCGTCCAACTCTCCGCCAGGGCCGGTTCGACCTCCAGCGTGCCGTCCTTATAGCGGACCAGCCCGTCGTAGACGTTCATCAGAATGCGGAAGTCGTTGACCGCCGTGACCGCAGCCGGGTCGAGGGACTTCGGCTCCGCGATCTGTCCGACGACCAGAACGCCGGGAGGCGTCTGGGCCATGGCCGCCTGCGCTGCGAACGCTACGGCGGCCAGGCTGAACCCGAGCCCGGATTTGTACAGATACCCCATGTTCGCCTCCTGGATATTCTTATTTGATAGACTCTATTTATCATAATAAATTTGCAGATACAAGTTTATCATGATAAATTCAGCAAGTCGGTGGAAAGACTGGCATTACCAACCAGGGGATCCGGGAAAGTGACCTTCTCTATTCTAGCAAGGGACGAGAAAAGCGGCGCCATAGGCTGCGCCGCCGCGACAGGGAACCTTGCGGTCGGCGCCTGGGTCTTGCGGGCTTCGGCCAAGGCGGGGGCCGTGGCGACCCAGGGCTTCAGCGTCAGCCCGCTCTGGGGCGACGACGCTTTGGTCCATCTGGGAAAAGGCGCCTCGGCGCGTGACACGGTGGACCGGCTTACCGCCGCCGACAGCGGCCGCGACTACCGCCAGCTCTCGGTTCTGGATTGCTCCGGCGGCGTCGCCGCCTGGACCGGCTCCGCAAACACCGACCATAAGGGCCAGATCGAAGGCCGCGGCTATGTGATCGCCGGCAACTGGCTGACCAGCGAAACGGTGCTCGGCGAGATGGACGCCGCGTTTCGGGGCAGCGTCGATGAGAATGCCGATTTCGGCCGGCGGCTTCTGGATACCCTCGCTGCCGGAATGGCGGCCGGGAGCGATTCCCGCGGCACGCTCTCGGCGGCCGTAAAGATCGTGCACCCGAAGCGGGCGCCGCTGGACCTGCGCGTCGATTATGACCAGGACCCCTTGGCGCGCCTGAACACGATCTATGACCTTGCGACCACCGAACCCTATACCTCTTGGACCAACGTCGTTCCGACTCTGGAGGACCCCCACCGATGTTGACACTTCCTGCCCTGCCCGCCGATACCGGGCTGAACCTGATGCAGCGCCTGGAAGAGATTGCGCAGTTTTCCGAAGGCGGGCCGGGCGTAACGCGGCGTCCCTTCACCGCAGAGCATCGCTGCGCCAACGAAATGATCGCAACATGGATGCGGCAGGCCGGCCTGGAGGTGCGCATCGATGCCGCAGGAACCCTGATCGGACGCCGACCGGGCCCACCGGGTGCCAAGACACTGCTGATCGGCTCTCACCAGGACACCATCCGCCAGGGCGGAAAATACGACGGTATCTTCGGCATCGCGCTGCCGATCCTGGTGCTTGAGATGCTGCGCGAGCGCAGCTTGCCTTACGCGGTCGAGGTTCTGGCTTTCGCCGATGAGGAGGGCGTCCGTTTTCCCACAGCTTTAATGGGGCCGCGTGTTCTGGCCGGCACCTTCGACAGCGCCAACCTGCAGAAGACCGACAAAGACGGTGAGATTCTCGCCGCGGCCTTGGCCGACTTCGGTGGCGACCCGGCGGGCATTGCGGCCGCCAGGCGGGATCCGGACGATCTTCTCGGATACCTGGAGATGCACATTGAGCAGGGACCCGTCCTCGAATCGCTCGGTCTGCCTGTCGGTATCGTCACGGCGATCTGCGGTATCGAGCGCTGGACGGTGGAACTGACCGGCCAGGCGGCCCACGCCGGCACGACGCCGATGGACCTGCGCCGGGATGCCTTTGCCGGGGCTGCGGAGATCGCTTTGGCGGTCGAATCCCATTGCCGCGAAACCGAGGGCCTGGTCGGGATCGTCGCCTCCGTCTCCGTGCTGCCGAACGTTCCCAACGCCATTCCCGGCAAGGCGACGTTCTCCGTCGAACTGCGTGCCTCGGAGGATTCCACCCGTGAAGACGCCGCCGCCGCGATCTCAGAGAAAGTCGAGGCCGTCAGTGCAAGGCGCGGGTTGGACTGCAATCTGACAAAGACCTATGCGCAGAAGGCCGTGCCCTGCGACCCCTGGCTCAGAGGCGCCTTGGCAAGATCCTTGGTGCAGAGCGGTTTCCGTCCGCACCGCTTGATGTCCGGCGCCACCCACGATGCTTCGGCCATGGCCGACCTCTGCCCGGTGGCCATGCTGTTCACAAGGTGCCGAGACGGCCTCAGTCATCATCCCGATGAAGCGATCACCGCCGAGGATGCCCAGGCTTCGGCGGTCTGTCTCGCGAGCTTTCTCCAGATGCTGGACCCGGACTGATCCTGCCGGCCTGAGCTTTCTCAGGCGGTTTGTTCGGTGACGGCCTGCTGCGATTGGCGATGCGCCTGAATCACCTCGGCGATGATCGAGAGGGCGATCTCCTGCGGGGTGATCGCGCCCAGGTCGAGGCCTGCCGGCGCTTTCACGCGGTCGAGCCGGCCCGGCGCCACATCCTCGCCACCGAGCTTCGCGCGCAGGCTGGCCATCTTCCTGCGGCTGCCGACGAAGGCGATATGGTCGGCCTCCAGCCTGATCATGGCGCGCAGAGCCGCGAGATCGCCGCTGCCCTGGGTGGCGACGACGATGAAGCGCTGGCGGCGGTCCCCGCCGTCGACGTCAAAGCCGTCAACGAAGGCGTCGATCTCCCCGAAGGTCTCCCGCCCGGTTTTGGGCGCACAAACCACGACGCGGTAGCCGAACTGACGGCCCAATACCGTCAGGGCCACGGCCACCGGGCTCGCGCCGCAGACAATCAGCTCCGGCTTCGGCAGCATCGGTTCGACAAAGATGTCCATGCTGCCCTGGCTGGGGCACATGTTGGAGGCAAAGCGCACGCCTTCGTTTTCTTCACCGGGGGCGAGCCCCTGTTCCTGCAGCAGGTCGGCGGGCTGCAGGGACACCAGTCTTGGTTTGCCGTCGGCGATGGCTTCGCGGGCCGCTTTCAGGACGGCTGACTTGGCGCAACCGCCGCCGATCCAGCCATCGGAAATGGTGCCGTCGGGCCGGATCACCGCTTTGGCGCCGGCCTTGGCGGCCGTCATCGAGACGGTACGCACCACCGTCGCCAGGGCAAAAGCCTCGCCCGTCGCCTTGAGGTCGGAAACCAGGTCGAGGATGTCGGCGGCGGGGGTCATCGTTGCCTCCTCACAGCCGCTGAAGCTGGGGTTCGAGGGCGGCAAGATCATCCAGCGTGCTGGCCGGGGCGAAGAGATCGATGTGCGGCAGGGCCGCCGCCATGCCTGCCGCGACCGGTTCGTAATCCTTCCAGCCCTTCAGGGGGTTCAGCCAGACGATGCGGCAGCCGCGCTTTTTCAGCCGCTGCAGAGCGGCAGCGATGACATCGGGCGGGTCGCTGTCGTAGCCGTCGGAGAGAATCACGACCACGCTGCGCCCGTTCACCCGCTGCGCCGCATACTGGGCGTTGAACTGCGTGAGGTTGGCGCCGATCCGGGTGCCGCCGCCGAAACCATCGGCAAGCAGGGAAAGGCGGTTCACCGCGCGCAGGCTGTCGTTGTCGCGCAGGGCATCGCTGATCGGCACCAGGCGGGTGTGGAAGAGGTAGGCATCGGTGCGCTGGTCGGCGCTCATCAGGCCTTTCAGGAAAGCAAGGAAGACCCGCGCATAGACGGTCATGGAACCGGAAACGTCGAGCAGCGCCACCAGGTGTACCGGACGGTCGGGGCGCTGCCGCTTCAGCAGGCGGATCGGTTCGCCGCCGGCGCTGACGCTTGTCCTTGCGATGCGCCGCAGATCCAGTTGCGCCCCGCGCCGGGCCGCCTTGCGGCGGCGCGAGCGGCGGTCGCGGATGTTTCTGCCGAAACGCTCGGCAACCCGCTCGGCGCGTTTCAGGTCTTCCGGCATCATCAGTTCGCGCAGGTCGACCTTTTCGATGTTGCGCAGGCGCGAGGCGACCAGTCTGCCCTCGCCGGATTGCTCGGCGCCATCGGAGTCATCGCCGCTGTCGGGCTGATCGAGCGTCCCTCTTTCACCACTGCGGGCCGTACGGTCGACACCGGGGCCAAAGGTCGGCACCCGATGCTTTGTCCGGCGTTCTTCCCGGGTCGCGAAGCCTTGCCGCTTCCGGCCGCCGTTCAGCCAATAGGCGTCAAAGAGGTCGTTGAAGCGGGCAAAGCGGTCGGCATCGCCGGCGCAGATGGCCTTTAGCGCCAGCCGGGCCTCGGTCGTGTCCCAGGCCCTGATGCTGGTGAAGGCTTTCAGCGCGATTTCCGTTTCCGGCGGTCCGACCGGCAACCCGTTGGCCCGCAGATGGGCCATGAAGTCGGCCATCCGCTCCGCCGTGCCGCCAGCGCGGGCGGGAAAGCGGGTCGCCGGCATCACGCGGCCTTTCCGGCGAGACGCTGGGCGACCTCGGCCGGGATGGCGGCGCGGTCGGCCTGGGTTTTCAACAGACAGACCAGGGAGGCTTGGAGCGCCACCGGGTCTTCGGCCAGATCGTTGATCCCCAGGCCGCTGAGGGCGGCCGCCCAATCGAGGGTCTCGGCAACGCCGGGCTTCTTCTCCAGGTCCTCTTTGCGCAGGGCCTGCACAAAGCCGACGATCTGTCCGGCCAGCCGCGCCTCGATGCCTGGGTTGCGCTTGTTGAGGATGGCCAGTTCCGCCGTGCGGTCGGGATAGTCGACGAAGGAGTAGATACAGCGCCGCCGCAGCGCGTCGGAGAGATCGCGTGCGCCGTTCGCCGTCAGCACCACATGGGGCCGCGTCGTCGCTTCGATGGTGCGCAGCTCTGGTATGGAAATCTGGAAGTCGGAGAGCACTTCCAGCAGATAGGCCTCGAACTCCTCGTCCGCCCGGTCGATCTCGTCGATCAGCAGAACCGGCGCCGTCTCCTGCTGGATGGCTTCGAGCAGCGGACGGCGCAGCAGGAACTTGTCGGAGAAAATCCGCTCCTCGATCTCTTCCGAGGACGCGTCTTCGTTGGCCGCGGCCCGGATCGACAGCAGTTGGCGTTGATAGTTCCACTCATAGATCGCCGCCGCCGCGTCCAGGCCCTCATAGCATTGCAGCCGGATGAGGCGGGTATCCTTCAGTTCGGCCAGCGTCTTGGCGACCTGCGTCTTGCCGACGCCGGCGGCGCCCTCCAGCAACAGTGGGCGACCCAACTCCAGAGAAAGGTGCAGCGCCATGGCGAGATCGTCGGAGGCGACGTAGCCCGTCGCTGCGAGATCGGATTTCAGATCGGTCCAGGTCATCGTTGTTGAAAGGGGCGCGGGAAAGACGATCCCGCGCCCGCTTCCCGCTTATGCATGCAGCCCAAGATCATGGGCGGTCTTCCAGATCCGCCAGTGATCATGGGGCATCTGCGTGTGGGTCAAACCGAAGGCCCGGAAGGCATCGTTCACCGCATTGGAGAAGCAGGGAACGCCGCCGACGTTGGGGCTCTCGCCCACACCCTTCGCCCCGATCGGGTGGTGCGGGCTCGGGGTCTCGGTGTAGTCGGTGGTGTAGTTCGGCGTCTCCCAGGCTGTCGGCAGGAAGAAGTCCATCAGGGTGCCGGTCTTGACGTTGCCGATTTCGTCGTAGGCGATTTCCTGCCCCATGGCGATGGCGAGCGCTTCGGTCAGGCCACCGTGCACCTGGCCCTCGATGATCATCGGGTTGATCCGCGTGCCGCAGTCGTCCAGCGCGTAGAACTTTCGCACCTCGGCCTCGCCCGTATCCACGTCGATATCCAGCACGCAGATATAGGCGCCGAAGGGATAGGTCATGTTGGGCGGGTCGTAGTAGCTGACCGCCTCAAGGCCCGGTTCGACGCCCGGGATCGCCTGGTTGTAGGCGGCGTAGGCGATTTCCTTCATGGTCTTGAAGCGCTCGGGCGCGCCCTTGACCACGAAACGATCGACATCCCATTCGATGTCATTGTCGTGCACCTCCAGCAGATAGGCGGCGATCATCTGTGCCTTGGCGCGGATCTTCCGTCCGGCAAGCGCCGTCGCCGCACCGGCCACCGGCGTTGAGCGCGAGCCGTAGGTACCGAGGCCGTAGGGTGCAGTGTCGGTGTCGCCTTCCTCGATGGTGATATCGTCGGCGGGAATGCCGGTCTCGCTCGCCAGGATCTGGGCGAAGGTGGTGGCATGGCCCTGGCCCTGCGAGATGGTGCCGAGGCGGGCGATGGCCGAGCCGGTCGGGTGAATGCGGATCTCGCAGGAATCGAACATGCCCATGCCCAGGATGTCGCAGTTCTTCACCGGCCCGGCGCCGACGATCTCGGTGAAGTGGGTGAGGCCGATGCCCATCAGCTTGCGGGTTTCGCCGCGCTTGAAGGCCTCCAGCCGTTCGGCCTGTTCTCTGCGCAGCCCCGCGTAGTCGACGGCCTTCAGGGCCTTGTCCCAGGCGGTGTGATAATCGCCCGAATCGTATTCCCAGCCGAGTGCGGAGTTATAGGGGAACTGATCTTTCCTGATGAAGTTCTTGGCGCGCAGCTCGGCGGCGTCCATGCCCAGCTTGATGGCCAGAACCTCGATCATCCGCTCGATGAAGTAGGCGGCTTCCGTCACCCGGAAGGAACAGCGGTAGGCAACGCCGCCCGGCGCTTTGTTGGTATAGATGCCGTCGACGGCCAGATAGGCGGTCGGGATATCGTAGGATCCGGTGCAGATGTTCATGAAGCCGGCCGGAAACTTGGTCGGATCGGCACAGGCGTCGAAGGCGCCGTGGTCCGCCGTGGTGTGGCACCACAGGCCGGTGATCTTGCCGTCCGCTGTCGCGGCAATCTTGCCCTTCATCCAGTAGTCCCGCGCAAAGGCGGTGGACATGAGGTTTTCCATGCGGTCCTCGATCCACTTCACCGGCTTGCCGGTGACGATGGAAGCGACGATGGAACAGACGTAACCGGGATAGACGCCGACCTTGTTGCCGAAGCCGCCGCCGATGTCCGGCGAGATGATGCGGATGTTGTGCTCGGCGATGCCCGACAGCAGCGAGGCCACGGTGCGCACCACGTGCGGCGCCTGAAAGGTGCCCCAGACCGTCAGCTTGCCGTTCACCTTGTCCATGGAGGCGACACAGCCGCAGGTCTCCAGCGGGCAGGGGTGGGTGCGGTGGTAATAGACCATCTCCTCGGCCACCACCGGCGCCTCGGCAATGACTGCCTCGGTCGCCGCCTTGTCGCCCTGTTCCCAGGTGAAGATATGGTTGGGATGGCGGCGCGGCCCGTGGGCGCCTTCCAAAGTATCGGCGATGTCTTCGCGCAGAACAGGCGCATCGGGCAGCTCGGCCTTCATGGGATCGACCAGCACCGGCAGTTCCTCGTAGTCGACTTCGACCAGCTCCACTGCGTCGGCGGCGATGTAGCGGTCCTCGGCGATGACGAAGGCGACCTCCTGGCCTTGGAACAGCACCTTGCCGTCGGCCAGCACCATCTGCTTGTCGCCGGCCAGGGTCGGCATCCAGTGCAGGCTGAGCGGCTCCAGGTCCTTGGCGGTGAGAACGGCGACGACGCCGGGCAGGGCGAGCGCCGCCTCGGCATTGATCGACTTCACGCGCGCGTGGGCATAGGGGGAGCGGACGAAATCCCCGAACAGCATGCCCGGCTGTTGGATGTCGTCGACGTAGTTGCCCTTGCCCTGGGTGAAGCGCACGTCCTCGACGCGCTTGCGGGCGGTGCCCAGACCTTTGAGGGCGGCGGAGCGTTCGTGCTTCGGGGGCGTCATTTCGTTCATTGAGCTGCCTCCTTGGCCGCGGCCATCTCGGCGGCGGCCGCCAGGATCGCTTTGACGATATTCTGATAGCCGGTGCAGCGGCAGAGGTTGCCGGCCATGCCGAAGCGCACCTCCTCTTCGCTCGGGTTCGGATTCTCCTGCAACAGGCGGTGGGCGCGGGTGATCATGCCCGGGGTGCAGTAACCGCACTGCAGGCCGTGGTGCTCGCGGAACATCTCCTGCAGCACATGCAGGTTGTCCGGGCCGCCGAGCCCTTCGATGGTGGTGACATCGGCGCCGTCGGCCTGGGCGGCGAAGACGGTGCAGGCCTTTACCGACTTGCCGTCCATATCGACGGTGCAGGCGCCGCAGTGAGAGGTCTCGCACCCGATGTGCGGGCCTTTGATACCCAGCTTCTCGCGCAGCACATGGATCAGCAGTTCGCGCGGTTCGGCCAGCGTTTCAACAGCCTGGCCGTTTACGGTCATTTTCAGATGTGTTTTTGCCATGGGGGTCCTCCCAAACTCAGGCGCGCGACCAGGCGCGGTCGATGGCGCGGCGCAGGATGACGCCGGCAACATGCATTTTGAACTCCACCGGTCCGCGGTTGTCTTCCGCCGGCTCGATGGCGTTGAGGGCCGCGGTCACCGCTGCCTTGACCGCCTCATCGTCGAGACCGCTGCCGACCAGCGCGGCGCCGGCTTCGGCGCTGTAGGTCGGCGTGTCGGCCAGATTGGTCATGGCGATGGAGGCCGCGGTGCAGCGATCGCCGTTCCTGGCGATCAGCACCGCCGCCGCTGCGGTCGCATAATCGCCGATCTTACGCTTCTGTTTTTCGTAGGCGTAGCCGCCTTGCGGCGCGTCGAAGGAAACAGCGGTCAGGATCTCCTCGTCGGCGCGCGCTGTGAAATAAGCGGCTTCATAAAAGTCCCGCGCGGCGACCTGGCGCTCGCCATCGGGGCCGACCAGGGTGAAGCTGGCATCCAGGCACTGCATCAGGCCGGGCATGTCGTTGCCGGGGTCGCCGTTCGCCACGTTGCCGCCGAGGGTGCCGACATAGCGGACCTGGGGATCGGCGATCTGCAGCGCCGCCTCGCGCAGAATGGGCGCGGCATCTTGCAGTGCAGCATTTGTGATCAGCTCGTGCTGGGTCGTCATGGCGCCGATGGTGATGCGGCCGCCCTCGATGCGTATACCCTTCAAATCGTCGATCTTCTGCAGATCGATGAGATGGCTCAGGTCGGCCATGCGCAGCTTCATCATGGGTATCAGGCTGTGGCCGCCGGCGATGACGCGGGATTCCTCGCCGAGTTCTGCCAACAGCTTCACGGCGGCGCCGACGGACTCCGGCCGATGGTACTCGAAAGCACCTGGTATCATTCCTAACCTCCCGATCCTGATGGTTCTCTGCCGCACCTTTGACGTGCGGTCGAATTTCTTCACACAAGTAAAGACCAGGGCCGGAGTGGGCGGCAGGCCGTTTCGCACTAGAAGGGCGCTGTCTGTCACGAACTGCGCATATGGGGAACGAACTGCGGCGGCGAATTGGCTCTAGAGGCCCAAGGCCTCTCGCAAGGGATCGATGCGTGTGCGGCTGACCGGAACCGCCGGCAGATGGGCAAAAGCCTCGAAAAGGCAGGCCGCTTTGTCCTTGCGCCTTTCAAAGCTGGTGACATGCAGGATGTTCACCAGATAGCTGCGGTGGGTGCGGTGAAACTGGCTTGCGGGCAGCCGCTTTTCCGCCTCGGAGATCGACCAGGGACAGAACAGCTTCTCGTTCTCGGCATAGAGATAGGTATAGCGTCCTTCGGCGCGCACGGCGGCGATGGCGTCGCTGGAGATGAAGTAGGTTTTCTTGTGGCGCTCGTAGGGAATGCGCACTTCGACCGGGTCGTAGCGGATCGGTGCCGCCCCGTTTGATGGCGCCGCCGCTGCGGTTGGTTGCGCTGCAGCATCCGCCGTCTCCGGCAGCGGGTCCGGCTCGCCGCCGGGCTGCGGCGTTTCGGCCGCACCGGCGCCGGGGGCGATGAAGGTTACCGCCGACAACAGGAAGGTGCCGCAGATCACGAAGGCCGCCAGGGTCACGATGATGGCCAGGGTGCTGTTCTCCAGAGAGGCGGTCATGGCTTCGGGCGCCGGCTGCGGCAGGAACCCGGTCCAGTACATGGCGGAGAAGTGGACCACCACCACCGAGAGGCCGAAGACGAGGGTGCCCGCCACGATGTTCTGTTTGGTGCGCTTGCCGTAAGCCACCCAGACAGCCGCCACGCCCATCACAGCGGCCAGGATGATGGCGATTATCTTGCCCGGCAGTTCGAAGACCGGCAGGCAGCCCCGCATGCCGTTGATCCCCAGGAAGTGCATGGCGATGATGCCGCTGCCCAGCAGGATGCCGGCCGCCACCATGTTGCCGGGGCTGCGGGTCCTGAAGTGCATCAGCAGCAGGGCCAGGCCGACCAGCAGAATGGCGATCAGGGCCGATCCCAGGGTGAGAAGGGTGTCGTAAAAAATAGCGATCGGAAAGTCCATGGCGAGCATCGCCACGAAATGCATGGACCAGATGCCGCCGCCCAGCACGAAGGCGGACATGACAACCAGAGTCTTGCGCGCATTGATCGGAAGCTGCGATATCCCCTTGGTCAGGGCCAGCCCGGTGAAGGCCGCCATGAAAGAGACGAAGACCGCAGCCACAACCAGCGAGAAGTCATAGGTATAGGCCACCATGCGGCAGTTTTACCGCTAATCACGGCACCTGCGCAATTGCCGGCCTTTCACGTGTTCGACAGCCCGGCCGGTCATCGCCTCCGGGCTGGTTCTGGTGCTTCCTCTTTTTGGGGAGATGGCCTGAACACCGGCCCCTGACCGGCCGCCCGCGCCAGGGCTGTTTGGGCGGCGCGGGCGGTGACCGGGTGAGGCTTATCCATCGGGTTGCCGGATCATCCGACGAAGAGAATGATGAAGGCGACGATCAACGCGAAGAGCGCGATCGCTTCGGTGAGGGCGAAGCCGAGCAGCCCCACCGGCTGGACCACTTCGCCGGCGCCCGGATTGCGGGCGACGGAAGAAATCCAGTCGGAGAAGATCTTGCCGAGAGCCAGGGCGACACCGAGCAGCGGGATCAGCGCGATGGCCGCCGCCAGGAGTCTGATGCCATCATCAGTCATGTCATGTTTTCCTTTTGTTACAGAAGAGATGCAGGGATGGGTTTGTCAGTGACCGTGTAAGGCGTCACGGATGTAGAGCGAGGTGATCAGCATGAAGATGTAGGCCTGGACCAGGAAGATCATGACCTCAAAGCCATAGAGGACGACCATCATGACGATCGGGAGGATGGAAACGCCGTACCCGGTTACTCCAAGCGCGTCGATCAGCATCACGCAGAAGTCGGCGAAGAGCTTGATCATGATGTGACCGGCCAGAATGTTGGCGAAGATCCGCACCCCCAGGGTGATGGGCCGGAACAGGTAGGAGATGAACTCGATAACGACCAGAAGCGGCGCCAGGTAAAGCGGCGTGCCGGCGGGTAAAAAGATCTGGAAGAAGCCGAGGCCGCTTTTGCGCAGCGCCAGGGTGTTGACGTAGGCGAACACCAGCAGGGCCAGGGCCAGCGTCACGATCAGATGGCTGGTCAGGGTGAATTTCACCGGCGTCAGGCCCAGGAGGCTGCCGAACAGAATGAAGATGAAGAGCGTGAAGACGAAAGGGATGGCGTCGCGCGCTTCCTGCCCCGCGGTCTTCACCACGGTGCGTGCGACGAAGGTATAAACCGTCTCCACAAAGGACTGCAGCCGGCCAGGCACCATTGCGCCCTTGCGCATGCCGAAGATCAGAATGAAGCTGACCAGGATGGTGGTGGTCAGCATCGCCTGCGCCGAGGTCGTGAAAGACACGTCGACGCCGAAGAGTTCGATCGGAATCAGAACGTCGAATTCAAACTGTCGTATTGCGTAAGGCGCTTGCGGCTCATAGGCCATGCTGTTCTCTCCCCCGCCGATGTCATCAGCCGCCGCGGTTGTTCGCGAGACATGTGTCGCCAGGGGAGGGTAAATACAACAAGCGCCGTGATCGGCTTTGCCTATATTAGCGGCCTGTCGTTATTGGCTCTGGATTCTGCGGCGGGATAACGATGCAGTCCGTTGGGACAACGCTTGGAAAGTTTCGGAGTCACAGCAAAGCACTGTCATAGGTTAGACCGGAGGTTGCTCCTTTTTTGACCGCCTTCACCGCTCTCGGTTGCCGGCTTGGCCAAAACGATTCTCCATCTCGTTCTCGCTGCAATGAAGCAATACAGACTTGGAGATGCCGGTGCGAGACAGTGCTCTTCCAACGCCTACGAATAAGCGCTTTCGGCCTCTGATGCCCGGTCTTTCCGGGGCAACGCTTTGATAGAAATGCGCAATCGTTTTCGGCAGTGTCCCAAACGCAGAGACAAGACTTGAAAAACTTTCCTGCCCGCGACGCCGATCTCGGCGCGCTATTGCATGACGGTGATTTCGGGCAGGCGGGTCTTGAGGATGCCGCGCACCATTTCCGCGAGGGCGACGAATTCATGCTGGCGCGCGGACTTTCGGCGCCAGATCATGCCGATCATGCGATAGGGTGCGCGGCTGCGCAGAGGGCGGGCCACGACCTGGTCGTCCTGCTGAACTTCGGAACGGATGTAGAGGGCCGGAAGAAGCGACAGCCCCATGCCCATGCCGACCATCAGGCGAAGTGTGTCGAGGCTGGTGCCTTCGTAGTCCAGCGACATATGGGCGCCGTACTGCTCGCAGATTTCGTGCACCTGATCATGCAGGCGATAGCCGCGTTCGAGGGTGAGAACCGTTTCATCCTTCAGGTCGTCGCGATCGATCTTTTCCTTCGAGGCCAGGCGATGATCACTCGGCACCACCACGCTGAGCGGTTCACGGAACAGCCGCGCGGTCTGCAGGTCGGCCCCTTTGACCGGCAAGGGAAAGAACAGCAGATCCAGGTTGCCTTCGTCGATGCCCGACAGCAGCGCCTGGGGCATCGCCTCACGGACATAGAGTTTCAGGGCCGGGAAGCTGCGGTGCAGTTCCGGCAGAATGTGGGGCAGCAGGTAAGGACCCAGGGTATGGAGCACGCCGACCCGGATGGTGCCGCCGAGCAGGCTCTGCCCTTGTTTGGCCAGTTCGATGATATCCTGCACGTCGCGCAGCACCGCCCGGGCCCGGGTGACGACCTCCTGCCCGATGGGGGTCAGGATGACCTTCGCGCGGCTGCGCTCGACAAGCTGAACGCCGAGTTTTTCCTCCAGCTCCCGCAGTTGTCCGCTCAAGGTGGGCTGGGTCACGTGCGTCATCTCCGCGGCGCGGCGGAAATGCAGGGTCTCGCCGACGGCGACGAGATAGCGAAGCTGTTGGAGGGTCGGCACGCGGTGGTCCCTTTCCTTGAAGGCTAGGTTTTCGAAAGGAAATAACTATCGAAGCGCTCTTTAACTTCGATTGGCCCTAACGGCTTTTCAAGGTCATTTTTGATCCAGGCCCACTGAATTGGCTGCTGCGACCGCTCTGCGAAGAGCGGCCTTTCTGCATGGGATGGGAGGACTGCCGGGATGCAGAGATTCAAGAACATCCTGCTGGTTTGTGACGAGGAGAGCCTGCATGAGTCGTTGATCGGAAGGGCGATCTGGCTTGCCAAGACCAATGCGGCCCGTATCACCCTTGTGGACGTCATCGAGGCGACGCCGGGCGAACTTGCCAGCCTCTATGGCGCTCTTCCCGGGGATTCCGCCGCCGGTGAGTCCGGTTCCAGTGATTCTGGTCCCAGTGGTTCCGGATACGACATAGAGCAGGAGGTTCTGGCGTTCCACAAAGCCCGCCTCGCGCAGATCGGCGGACCGATAAAATCCGAGGGTATCGAAACCAGCGAGGTGGTGCTGCAGGGCATTCCCTTCATCGAGATTGTCCGCAGGGTGCTGCGTCACGGTCATGATCTGGTGATGAAGGGCGTGACGGAGGAGAGCGGCGGCAAGGGTCTGTTCTTTGCCGGTGACGATCTGCACATACTGCGCAAGTGCCCCTGTCCGGTCTGGATGATGAAACAGGGTAGCCAACCCAAGTATGCGCGGGTCTTGGCGGCTGTCGATCCGGACCCCATGGATGAGCAGCGCTCCGCGCTCGACTCCCTTGTGATGGATCTCGCGACCTCCCTCTCAGCGGCTGAGGGCAGTGAGTTGCATGTCGTAAACGTCTGGCATTTGGACGGCGAGAACGCGCTGCGTCACAGCGCATTCACCCGGGTTTCCAAAGAGACCATCGAAAAGATGATCGAGGAGAAGAGAAGGCAGAGTCACCAAAAGCTGAAGAGCCTGCTGTTCGACTATCCTGAAATTGACGGCCCTGAAATTGACGGCCCGGAAACCGACGGCCCGGAAACCGGCGGCCGCGAGCGCCAGGTTCACCTGTTGAAAGGCGAGGCGCGCGATGTGATCCCGGCGTTTGCCAAAAGCAACAACGTCGATCTGATCGTGATGGGAACGGTGGGGCGCACCGGGATCCGCGGCTTCTTTGTCGGCAACACGGCGGAGTCGATCCTGAACCAGGTTGAGTGCTCGGTTCTGGCGGTAAAACCGCCGGGCTTCAAGACACCGGTGCAACTGGATGCGGATCCCGAAACCGTCGTCGAGAAACTGGAGCGCAGGCAGGCCGGGAACGGCTGACGCCAAACCCAAAACTCCCTGATAGATGAAAACTATCAAAAACGGTTGATTCGGCGATTGGGACAGAGCGTAATGCTCCCAATATCGAGGATCAGTCGCGTAGATCTGCGTGATCTTCAGCAGGGAGGGGACAGACGTGATTCGGCGCTTCTTCGGACAGTGCAAAGGACCAGATTCGGTGCTTGGCCTGGGCTCGGTGCGAAAAGACCGGCCTGAGCGCCGCCTTGGCGGAGCGCCGGATTTCCGTTAGGCCGAGACGCTTGAGATCAGTTATGGTCCAGCCGTCCCGCAGCGCTGGTTACCACGCCTTATTCCCCTTCACCTTTCCCGTCACCCGTTAAGTTCCGCGAGAAGCCGTAACCGGTATGAACAGCCCCAACCTGCACCCGGATCGGCGGGAATCCGCTCCTGGCGGGAAGCCACCGGCTTCTTCCGGCGTTCTGGGCTGGCTTTCGGTTCTGCCGCCGGCGGCGCTGACCATCGCTTTTCTGTTTTACCTGCCGGCGATCTCCGCTGGTGAGGTGCTGCGGGTGGCTTACGACTGGGTGCCCAGCCTCGACATCAGGCTTTCGTTCCTTCTGGATGGCCTGAGCCTGACCTTTGCCCTGCTGATCAGCGGTATCGGGGCCTTCATCGCTCTTTACTCCAGCGTCTATCTCGCCGGTCATGCGCACTTCGGCCGCTTCGTCTTCTATCTGCTGTTCTTCATGGTAGCGATGCTGGGGTTGGTGCTGGCCGACAACCTGATCACCTTGTTCGTGTTCTGGGAACTCACTACCGTCGCTTCCTATCTGCTGATCGGTTTCGACCATGCCGGCGCCAAGGCACGGCGGTCGGCACTGCAGGCGCTGTTGTTGACCGGTGCGGGCGGGCTCGCCTTGCTGGCCGGTCTCATCCTCTTGGGCTTCGCGGCCGGCAGCTTCGAATTGTCGGAGATCCTGACCCAGGGCGATGCGATCCGCGCCCATACGCTCTATCTGCCGATTCTTATCCTCATTCTGCTGGGGGCCTTCACCAAGTCGGCCCAGGTGCCCTTCCACTTCTGGCTGCCCAACGCTATGGCGGCGCCGACACCGGTCAGCGCCTACCTCCACTCGGCGACCATGGTGAAGGCGGGTATCTATCTGCTCGCCAGGATGCATCCGGCGCTGAGCGGGACCGAGGTCTGGATCTGGACCTTGACCATCTTCGGCGCTGTGACGGCGGTGACGGCTTCGGTGATCGCGCTGCGGCAAACCGATCTGAAACTGTCGCTGGCCTATACGACGGTGATGGCGCTGGGCACGCTCACCATGTTCCTGGGCGCCGAAGCGACCGTTGCCGTCGCCGCGGCGCTTACGTTCCTGGTCGTTCACTCGTTCTATAAAGCGTCCCTGTTCATGGTGATCGGGATCATCGACTATCGCACCGGTACCCGTGAGGCGGAGAAACTGGGCGGCCTTGCCAAAGCGATGCCGATAACCGCTGCCGCTGCGGCGGCGGCGGCCCTGTCGATGGCCGGGTTCCCGCCCTTCCTCGGCTTCATCGGCAAGGAACTGAAGTATGAGGGCGCACTCGCCATCGCTTCGGAACCGCTGTTCGTCGCCTCCGCCGCTGTGCTGGCCAATGCCCTGATGGTCGCCGTCGCCGGTATCGTCGCGTTGCGCCCCTTCTACGGCCGGCGGCTCGAGACGCCGAAAGCCCCCAGGGAAGCACCCTTGCGCATGTGGATCGGCCCGGTGACCCTCGCGGCCCTGGGGCTGACCTTCGGCCTGATGCCCGGGCTGATCGCCGACAGCCTCGTGCAGCCTGCGGTCACGGCGATCCTTGGGCGTCCGGAAGAAGTGAAACTGGCGCTCTGGCACGGCATCAACGTGCCGCTGATGCTCAGCCTGCTTACCTTTGCCCTGGGCGTGACGTTCTACTTCTTTCACCTGCGGCTTCGGGGCATGCTCTCCTGGGTCGAGGCGCGCCTGCCGACCACAGGCGACCGTTCCTGGGATGCCATTCTGGAGGGGCTGAAGTCCTTGGCCGCGGTCCAGACGCGGCTGCTGCAGGGCGGTGTTCTCAGGCGCTATCTCTTCGTCACCTTCGCCAGCATGGCCCTGGTCCTCGCCGCGACCTTCGTTGTCACCGATGCGCTTCGCCTGTCTTTCGATTGGTCGCAGCCTTTGTTGAAGCACTGGGCCGTCGTTGTGCTGATTGGTGCCGGGGCCTTAATGACGGCGGTGGTCACGTCACGCCTGGCGGCAATCTGCGCCCTCGGCGTGGTGGGCGTCGGGGTGGCCATGCTCTTCGTCATGTTCGGGGCGCCGGACGTCGCGATCACCCAGCTCCTGGTGGAGACCCTTGTGGTGGTTCTGGTGGCCGTGGTGATGCTGCGCCTGCCGAGTCTGCAGCAGGAGACGGGGCCGCGGTTCCGACGCCTGGATGCGGTGCTGGCGCTTGGCGTCGGTGGTGTCGTCTCCGCCATCCTGCTCTCCGTCGTCTCCGGACCGATGGACCGGCGCATTACGGGCTACTTCGAGGACACCAGCGTTCCCGAGGCCTTCGGCCGCAACATCGTGAACGTGATCCTGGTCGACTTCCGCGCGCTCGACACCTTCGGTGAAGTCGCGGTGGTGGTGGTGGCCGCGCTGGGCGCCTACGCCCTGATCCGCGGCACCAAGCGGTCCCGTCCGCAGCCGGAGGAGCGGTCATGAATTCCCTGATCCTCGGCGTGGCGACCCGGTTGCTGGTCGCCTTGATGCTGGTCTTCTCAGTCTACATGCTGCTGCGCGGGCACAACGAACCCGGCGGCGGCTTTATCGGCGGGCTGCTCGCGGGGGTCGGTTTCGTGCTCTACACCATTGCCCAGGGACCCACCGCAGCGCGCAAGGCCTTGCGGGTCGATCCCGGGACCATCGCCATGACCGGCCTTGGCATCGCCTTGCTGGCGGGTGTTCTGGCGGCGCTGGACGGCGACCCCTTTTTCACCGGTCAGTGGTTGTTCCTCGGCGCCAGCGAGGGGGACAAGGGCCTGCCGATCAGTACCGTCCTGCTGTTCGACATCGGGGTGTATCTCGTGGTCGTCGGTTCCGTTCTGACGCTGGTCCTGGCTTTGGAAGAGGAGGTCTGATCATGGAATCGGTTCTGGCCTTGCTCATCGGCCTGATGGTGGCCGCCAGCGTCTATCTGATGTTGGCCCGCAACGTCCTCAGATTCCTCTTCGGCCTGGTTCTCCTCAGCAACGCAGCAAACCTGACGATCTTCGTTTCCGGGCGCCTGACCGCGGCGATGCCGCCGCTGGTGCCCAAGGGCATGACAGAGCCCGTCGGCGTGGTGGCCAATGCCCTGCCGCAGGCCCTGGTGCTGACGGCGATCGTCATCGGCTTCGGGCTCTTTGCTTTTGCCCTGGTGCTGGTTTATCGCGGCTATCTCGCCCTCGGCACCCTGGACAGCGATGCCATGCGCCATGCGGAGCCCGCGCCTGAATCGGGCGGCCAAAAAGCACAGGCGAAAACCGAAGGGGAGGCGTCGTGAGCTGGCTGCTGGCCCTGCCGATCGTCCTGCCCTTCGCAACGGCGGTTCTGGCTTTCCTGCTGCGCGACCGCGGCGCCCTCGGCCGCCGGCTGAGCGTTGTCGGCTGTCTGCTGTTGCTGGCCGCTTCCGCCGCGCTGATGGCGGCGGTCCTCGACGAAGGCGTGGTCGCCGCGCAGATGGGCACCTGGCCGGCGCCCTTCGGCATCACCCTGGTCGCCGATCTCCTGTCCGCCGTGATGGTGGTCATCACCGCCATCACCGGTCTTGCCGTCGCTGTCTATGCCCTGGCCGACATCGATGCCCGGCGAGAAGCCCTGGGCTATCACGCCCTGTTCCAGGTTCTGCTCGCCGGTGTCTGCGGTGCCTTCCTCACCGGCGACATCTTCAATCTCTATGTTTGGTTCGAGGTGATGCTGATCGCCTCTTTCGGCCTTTTGGTCCTCGGCGGCGACAAGGCGCAGATCGACGGCGGCATCAAGTACGTCACCCTCAACCTGGTCTCCACCGTCATGTTCCTCACCGGCATCGGCCTGCTCTACGGCATGACCGGCACGCTGAACATGGCCGACCTCTTCTTTGCCGTGCGCGAGGTCGAGAATCAGAGCCTGCTGACCGTGGTCGCCATCCTTTTCATGGTCGCCTTCGGAGTGAAGGCGGCGGTCTTCCCGCTGTTCTTCTGGCTGCCGGCCTCCTACCACACGCCGCCGGTGGCGGTCTCCGCGGTCTTTGCCGGCCTGCTGACCAAGGTCGGTGTCTATGCGCTGATTCGCATGTTCACGCTGGTGTTCACAAACGACACCGACTACACCCACGGCCTGCTGCTGGTGGTGGCGGTGCTGACCATGGTCACGGGGGTGTTGGGGGCCGCCGCGCAGAGCGACTTCCGCAAGATCCTCTCATTTCACATCGTCAGCCAGATCGGCTACATGGTTCTGGGCTTGGCGCTCTATACACCGCTGGCCCTGGTCGGGGCGGTCTTCTATCTCGTCCACCACATCATCGTGAAAGCGAACCTCTTTCTCGTCAGCGGCGTCGCCCGCCGCCTCACCGGCTCCTTCGAACTTTCCGCCATCGGCGGCCTCTACAAGTCGAGCCCGCTGCTCGCCGTGCTGTTCCTGATACCGGCCTTTTCGCTCGCCGGCTTCCCGCCGCTCTCCGGCTTCTGGGCGAAGTACGTACTGGTGAAAGCGAGCCTGGAGGTCGAGGCTTACATCGTTGCGGCCGCCGCGCTGGTCGTCGGCCTGCTGACGATCTTTTCGATGACCAAGATCTGGGCCGAGGCTTTCTGGAAACCCCATCCCGACGGCACCACGCCGGCCCTGACGAATCTTGCGCGCTCGGAGCGGCGCATGCTGTTGCTGCCGGTCTTTGCCCTGGCCGGGCTGACGGTTGTCATCGGCCTGTTTCCGCAGCCTTTCGTCGACTTTGCCGAGCGATCGGCTGGACAGTTGCTTAACCCGACGGCTTACGTCGAGGCGGTCCTCGGGGTTGAAACCGTGATCGGGAGACTGCCGTGAACGTCTTCGCGCTGAACGTCTTTCTGGCCGTGAGCTGGGCGGCCCTGGTCGGCAGTTTTACCCTGGCCAATCTCCTGATCGGCTACGGCATCGGTTATGTCGCGCTCTGGATCGCCAGTCCCCTCTTCGGACGCAACGCCTACTTCGTCCGGGTCTGGCGCGTGCTGCGCCTGATTGTGCTGTTCATCTACGAACTGGTGGTTTCCAGCCTGCAGGTGGTCTGGGACGTGATCACGCCGACCCATCTCAGCCGCCCTGGGATCATCGCGCTGCCGCTGGATGCCGAAAAGGATCTGGAGATCCTGCTGGTCGCAAATCTGATCTCCCTGACCCCGGGCTCCCTCAGTCTGGATCTCTCGCCGGACCGCAAGACGCTCTATGTCCATGCCATGTTCGTCGACGATGCCGAGGTGCTGCGCAAGGCGCTTAAGTCCGGCATCGAACGCAGCGTTCTGGAGGCTTTGGAATGATCCCTGAAGACGGTTCGATTCTCGGCCTGGCGGTGGACATCAGCTTTATCCTGATTATGGCGGCCATGGTGCTTGCCTTTGTGCGGCTGGCCCGCGGGCCGAGCCTGCCGGATCGTGTGGTGGCGCTCGATCTCATCACCGTTCTGGCGGTTGCCTTCTGTGCGCTCTTTGCCATTGGCTCCGGGCAGGAAGCTTTCCTCGATGTTGCCATCGCTCTGGCCCTGGTCGCCTTTCTTGCCACCATCGCTTTTGCCCGCTTTGCCGAGCGCCGCAGGGCGCGCAGCCTTTCCCAGGACGATGGTGATCCGAGCAGTGACGGGGGCGCGCCGTGACCGAGATCGTCACCGCCTTCTTCGTGCTTGCCGGCGGGCTCTTCGCCCTCGCGGCGGCGCTCGGCGTTCTGCGCCTTCCGGATGTCCTGATCCGCATGCATGCCTCGACCAAAGCCGGCACTCTCGGCTGTGGTCTCATTCTGGTCGCGGTGGCGGTTCACTTCGGCGATGTCGGCACTATCGCCCGCGCCATCGCCGCCATCGTGTTCCTGCTGCTGACCGCTCCGGTCGCCGCCCACATGATCGGCCGCGCTGCCTATCGCACCGGCGTGCGTCTGTGGCAGGGAACGGTGATCGACGATCTGGCGGAGACGGGAAAACCCGGTAGTAGAGATCTGGGCAGCAGAGATCCAGACAGTAGAGATAATGCCGAGTAGACGGCTTCAGGCCGGTGTGACCAGGGCCGGGTTCACTTTGATGATCTTTGGTGCGGCTGAATCGGCGATCAGCGGCTCACTGGTCAGAAGCTGGAAAGCCTCGCGGATCAGTCCCTCGACGTCCTGGCGCACCATGACCACCGGGAACCGCAGATAGCGGACAAAGGGGTCGTAGTCGTAGCAGCCGACCACCAGGCTCTCGACTGTCTCGGGCGGCAGAGAGCCGAGAAAGCTGAGACCGCCTTCAAAGGCGATGGTGGAGTTCACCAGCAGCGCACGGGGCGCCGTCTCCGGATTCTGAAACAGCACCTGCGCCTGGCGGGCGACGGTTTCCGGATTGTACCCGGTGGCGACGATTTGTTCCTCGGCACAGTGACCGCTGCGCCGTGTCACCACTTCGCGGAAACCGGCGATGCGTTCGCTGGTGGCGAAGTCCTTCTCCCGCCCGCCAAGGAAATAGATCCGGCCTTTCAACCGCTCGTCCGCATGGTCCTGGCCTTTGGGCCTTGCGTCGAACATCGCCTCGGTCAGAGCCACCGCGCCGGCATGGTTGTCGGAGATCACCGAGGGCGCGAGGCTGCCGGGCAGATCGACATTCACATGGCGCAGGCCGGCGTCGCGGCAGAGACGGCTGATGGCGTCCGGGTCGGTGGCGCCGGCGACGAAGAGGGAGTCGACGGCATAGGAAATCAAGGTCTCCGCCGTGCGTTGCTCTTCTTCCGGGTCGCGGTGGGTGCTGACGGTGATCGGACAGAGTCCGCGGCGCCGTGCCTCCACCTCGAAAGACTGGGCGAGGGAGGCGAAGAAGCGGTTGTCGTACATCGGCATGATGAGGCCGGCGAGGCCGGAGCGCGACTGGCGCAGGCCGCGGGCCTGCAGATTGGTCCGGTAGCCCTGCTGCGCGGCGATGCTCTGAATCTGCCGGACCGTGCTTTCCTTGATCCGGCGCTGGCGCCAGGTGCCGTTCAGCGCAGCGCTGACCGTCGACGGTGAGGCGCCGGTCAACTGCGCCAGGTCGTAGATCGTCGTCTTTTTCACCGTATCCAAGGTTTGCTGTCCTGGTTTTGCCTGATTTGGCCACGTTCGGCCCAAACCTGCTCTATGAACGCTCTTGACTCAAAACGCCAGTCCAATAACCTTGCACTATCGATTGTGCAAAGCAACCTGCCCGGAGAGCGGGGGCACAGACGGTCACCGGTAGGAAAGACAGGGCCCAAGACAGGGCCGGAAAAACATAGGGAGGATAGGATGTTCGCGAAATTCATCAGGGCGGCGACCTTTGCGCTCGCCATGGCCGGATTTGCCGGTGGCGCCGTGGCGGCGGACCCGCCGAAGATGGGTGTCGTCGTCAAAATCGGCGGTATCCCCTGGTTCAACGCCATGGAAGTGGGCATCAAGCAGCGTGGCGAGGAACTGGGGATCGATGCCTTCATGATTGGTCCGACCAGCGCCGACCCCGCGCTTCAGGTGCGCGCCATCGAAGATCTCATCGCCCAGGGCGTGGATGCCATCGGCGTGGTGCCCAACGATGCCGAGGTTTTGGAGCCGGTGCTCGCCAAGGCGCGCGCCCAGGGCATCAAGGTCGTCACCCATGAAAGCCCCGATCAGAAAAACGTCGACTGGAACTTCGAGTTGGCCTCGGCCAACGGTTTCGGCGAGGCTCATGCGGACCTCCTGGCCGAGAAGATGGGCGGCCAGGGTGAGTATGCGGTTTTCGTCGGCTCCCTCACCGTGCCGCTGCACAACGCCTGGGCCGATGCCGCCATCGCCCATCTGGCGGCGAAGTATCCGGACATGAAGCTGATCGGCGAGCGCCACGGTGTCGCCGAGTCCGCAGACGACAGCCGCAAGACGGCGCTCGATCTCATTTCCGCCAATCCGGACCTGAAGGGTTTCCTCGCCTTCGGCAGCCAGGGTCCGATCGGCGCCGGCCGTGCCATCGAAGAACGCCGCAAGGTCGGCGACATTCATGTGCTCGGCCCCTTCTCCCCCGGCCAGGGGCAGAAGCTCATCAAGTCCGACGCGATTTCCGGCGGCTTCATGTGGAATCCCATGGAAGCCGGGCGCGTCTTCGTCACCATGGCCGATCTTCTGATCAAGGGTGAAGACATCAAACCGGGCATGGAAATCGAGGGGCTGGGTACGGTCAACCCGCAAGCGGGATCGACCAACATCATCGTCGACCAGTTGGTGACCATCAACAAGGACACGGTTGACGAACTGGCTGCAATGGGTCTCTGACTGCTGTGACCTGCGGGGCGGTACCTGATGGTGCCGCCCCGATTTTTTTGCGGCGGGCCGGCTTTTCTTGAGAGGTTCAAGGGCTATGGCGGAGCAGGCTGCGCCAGCGGCAGTGCTGGCGATGCGCGCAGTCAGCAAGACCTTCGGCGGCGTCCGGGCGCTGCGCGACGTGTCCTTTGCGGTGCGGGCGGGTGAGGTACATTGCCTTGCCGGTGAGAACGGCTCAGGCAAGTCCACGCTGATCAAGATTGCGACCGGCGTCTACAGCGCCGATGCCGGTGCGGAAATCGACATTGCAGGACGACCCGTCGCGGCGCCCACGCCGGGGCTGGCGCGGCGGCTCGGCGTCGCCGTGATCTGGCAGGACCTGGCCCTCTTCCCGGAAATGACGGTGGCCGAGAATATCGCTTTCGAGGCGCTTTTGGGCGCCCGCCCGCGCCTTGCCTCCCAAAGGCAACTGCGCGAGACCGCAGAGCGGGCTCTGGATCGGCTCGGCGTCACGCTTGATCTGAGCGCGCCGCTGCGATCCCTGCCCATCGCCAAGCGCCAGATCGTCGCCATCGCCCGCGCCCTGGTGGGCGAGACCAAACTGATTTTCATGGACGAGCCTACCGCCTCCCTGACCCGGAACGAGACCGACCATCTGCTGCAGATCGTGCGCAACCTTTCGGCCAGCGGCGTTGCCGTGGTTTTCGTCAGCCATCGCCTGGCTGAGGTTCTGGAGATTGCCGAGGCGGTGACGGTGCTGCGCGACGGCGGCCTTGTCGGCGTCTTTCCGGCCGAAGGTATGACCCAGTCGCGGCTGACCGAACTGATGACGGGGCAGACCTTCGACAGTGCCGTCTCGGCGCGGGATCGCGGAACGGCGCCGGCGGTTCTGGAACTCCGGGGCCTGACCCGGAGCGGCGAGTACCAGGATATCGACCTGACCATCCGTGCCGGCGAGACCGTCGGCATCACCGGGCTGATCGGTGCCGGACGCACCGAACTTGGCCACACGCTTTTCGGGATGAACCGGCCCGGGCGCGGCGAGATTCGTCTCCACGGCAAGCCGGTTTCCTTTCGCTCGAACAAGGACGCGATTCGTGCCGGCATCGCCTATGTTTCCGAGGACCGCCTGTCGCTGGGCCTGATCCAGCCGCAGTCGATTGCCGACAACCTGGCTTTGCCGGTGCTCGACCGCCTGCTGTCGCTCGGGCTCATTTCGCCGCGCCGCAAGACGGCGCTGGTTGACGGTTGGATCCGCGATCTGGCGGTAAAGATCGGCAAACCGGAGGATCCGGTCTCGACCCTTTCCGGCGGCAATCAGCAACGCATCGTGCTGGCGAAGTGGTTGGCCACGGAACCGCGCCTGCTGATTCTGGATGCCCCGACCGTCGGTGTCGACGTCGGGGCCCGGGCGGGAATCTTCGCGATTATCCGCCGGCTCGCGGAGCAGGGTTTGGCGATCCTGCTGATTTCCGACGAGGCGCCGGAGGTGCACTTCAATGCTGACCGGGTCCTGCACATGGCGGGTGGGCGGATCGTCGAGGAATTCGATCCGCGGGAGACCAGCCTCGCGGCGCTGGAGCTTGCTGTCTATGCGTAATCTCGTCCGCGCCAATGCAACGGAAACCTGGCTGATCCTGGTGACGCTGGTCCTCTGCCTGTTTCTCTCGCTGGCGACGGAGCAGTTCTTCAGCTTGGTGAACTTCACCGACCTGCTGAACACCTCCGCCGTGAACCTGATCTTCGCCATGGGCCTGGTGGTCGTGTTGATCGCCGGCGGGATCGACATCTCCTTCGCCGTGGCCGCCTCGGTGGTGCAGTACGTGACAGCCCTGGCCCTGATGTCTCTCGGCGGCGGCAACTGGGCGCTGGGCTTCATCGTCGCCGGCCTCTGCGGCATTGCCCTGGGGGCGGTGAATGCGGCGTTGATCCATCACTTCCGCATCATCTCCATCGTCGTGACCATTGCCACCTTCAATGCGTTCTTCGGCCTCTTGATGTTCTTCACCCGGGGTGTGTCGATCTACAACCTGCCGGACTGGTGGAGCGACCGCATCATTCTTTGGGAACATGAAACCGCCGGCGGCGCCTGGGCGGAACTGACCTTGCCGGTGCTGGTCATGTCCATCTGCGTGTTTCTGACCTGGCTCTTGATCGGGCACAGTTCGACTGGACGTCAGCTCTATGCCTATGGCGACAATCCGGAAGCGGCTCGGCGTGTCGGCATCAACGAGGCGGCCATGCAATACATCGCCTTCGGCTGGCTCGGCCTGATGCTGGGGATTGCCGGGCTGATGCAGGTGAACTATGCGCAGGAGGTTGTGCCCAACGCCCTTTTCGGCCGCGAGCTCGACGTGCTGGCCGCGGTGGTCCTGGGTGGCGCGCGGCTCGGTGGCGGGCGCGGGACGGTACTGGGCTGCGTGCTCGGGGTCCTGTTGATCGCCATCACGGAGAACGGCCTGAACCTGCTGGGGGTCTCGCCCTATGCCTTCAAGATGGTGGTCGGCGCGATCATCCTGGTGGCGATCACGCTTTCCAACATCTCTCTTGAAACCCTGGTCCGGCGGCGCGTGTGATGGGCCCTTTGCAATCCTTCCTGAAGGCAAGGCCCTTTCTAAAGGCACGGTTGGGCACAGAGGTCATCGGGCTGGGCCTGTTCCTGCTGCTGGTCGTCGTAGTCTTCTCGCTGCTCAGCGATCGTTTCCTTACCGCCGCCAACTTCGGCTCCGTCGCCGTGCAACTGCCGGAACTGGGACTCCTGACCCTGGCGATGCTGCTGCCGATCCTCTCCGGCGGTCTGAACCTGGCGGTCACCTACACCGCCAACATCTCAGCCCTGACCCTGGCCTGGGTGCTGCAGGCCAACGGCGGACCGGAAGCCGGCTTCGGTGCTTTCTTCCTCGGTTCTGTCCTGGCTTTGGCGGTCGGCGGGGCCTCAGGCTTTGTGATGGGTGCGGTGGTCGCCTATTCCCGTGCCCATCCGATCCTGGTCAGCCTGGCGATGATGATCTTCCTGCGCGGACTCGGCGAATATCTCACCCGCGGCGGCGACATCTCCGGCTTTCCCGACTTCGTCGCCGCCATCGGTCACGGCAGTGTCCTGGGTGTGCCGGCGCCGCTGATCGTTTTCCTGGTTTGCGTGCTGCTCTGGCAGATCCTGCTCGGCCGCAGCCGCCTGGGCTTCTTCACCTACATGGTCGGCTCCAACATCGAGGCGACACGCTATTCCGGGGTGAACACCAAACGGGCCCTGACCCTGATCTACACCCTCTCGGGCATCATGTGCGCGGTGGCGGGCATCGTTATGATGGCGCGCTTCAACTCGGTGCGTGTCGGCCACGGCGAGGCTTATCTGCTGATCACCGTGCTCGCCTGTTTCCTGGGCGGCGTCGATCCCTTCGGCGGTTTCGGGCGTGTAACCTCCGTGCTGCTGGCGCTGGTAATTCTGCAGCTGCTGTCCTCGGGGCTCAATCTTCTGGGGGCGAATCAACATCTCAGCACCGCGGTCTGGGGGCTCTTCCTCATTGCCGTCATGGTGCTGCGCTTTGCTTGGAAAAGATGGATTGAAATGAGGAGGAACGGGACATGAAGGGTTTGGGTGTGCACACCAGCCTCTGGGCGATGAACTGGACCCGCGAGGGGGCTGAGATTTCCGTGGCCGAGGCGCAGCGTTACGGCGTCGACTTCATCGAGATCGCGCTGCTCGATCCGCCCTCGGTGGATACCGCCCATACCCGCGGCCTGCTGGAGGAGGCGGAGATGAAGGCGGTCTGCTCGCTCGGCCTGCCGGCGGAATGCTATGCCTCGCGGGATCCGGAAAAGGCCGTTGAATTCCTCTCCCTTGCCATCGACAAGACGGTGGAGATCGGCGGTCTTGCTCTCTCCGGCGTGACCTATGGCGGTATCGGGGAGCGCACCGGTGTGCCGCCGACCCAGGACGAGATCGACAACGTCGCGCGGGCACTGGCAGGCGCTGCCAAGTACGCCAAGTCCAAGGGCATCGATCTGGGTATCGAGCCGGTGAATCGCTATGAGAATCATATCATCAACACCGGGCGGCAGGCGGCGGAGATGATCGACAAGGTGGGCGCCGACAACATGTTCATCCACCTCGACACCTATCACACCAATATCGAGGAACACGGCGTTGCCAACGGCATCCTGGCCGCGCGCGAACACCTGCGCTACATGCATATGTCGGAAAGCCATCGCGGCGTGCCCGGCAGCGGAACCTGCGACTGGAACGAGATTTACGGAACCCTCGCGGCCATCGGCTTCGATGGCGGTCTGGCGCTGGAAAGTTTCATCAACCTGCCGCCGCAGATTGCCTCGGCGCTCTCGGTCTGGCGTCCGGTCGCCGACAGTGCGGACCAGGTGATGCTGGAAGGCCTGCCCTTCCTCAGCAATATGGCGAAGCAGTACGGCTTGATTTGATGGGACCGGAGGTTCAGAGGCTCGACACGGCGTCTTTCATCGCTCGCCTACATTCCTTGGCGCAAGCTGCCGCCGAGGGCTCGCGCCAGATCGTCGCGCTGGCCGGCGCGCCCGCATCAGGCAAGTCGACCCTGGCCGAGACGGCCGAGCGCAGTCTGAACGATGCTATGCCGGGTATCTGTGCCGTTCTGCCCATGGACGGGTTTCACTACGACGATGCGGTGCTGGAGGCGCGCGGCTGGCGCGCCCGCAAAGGGGCGCCCCATACCTTCGATGTCGGCGGCCTGATTGCCATGCTGCAACGGCTGCGGGCCAATGCGGAGCCGGCTGTCGCCGTGCCGCGCTTCGACCGTGGCCTGGAAATTGCCCGGGCTGGTGCGGTGCTGATTGAACCCTCGGTGCGGCTGATCCTGGTGGAGGGAAACTATTTGCTCCTGAAGGAAGCGCCCTGGGACGGCCTGGCGCCGCTTTTCGATCTGACGGTCATGATCGAAAGCGATGAGGAAACCCGCGCCGTCCGCCTGCGGCAGCGCTGGCTGAATCACAATCTGAGCGCACCGGAAGTCGCCGCCAAACTGGAAGAGAACGACCTGCCCAACGGCCGCTACGTCTACGCCAACAGCCGCGAAGCCGAGCTTGTCGTAACCTGCTGACTTCGGACAAGATGCCTCCGCTGCATCGGCGGCCCGTTTCGACAGCCTCTCTTTGAGATCGGCGGAGGCAAACCCGCAAGAGAAAAGGCCACGACTTAAATGGATACTCGTTATGCCTTCGCCCAGGAACTGGCGCGCGAAGCGGGGCTTCTGGCCTATGACTACTACAAGCGGCGCAGCGCGCTGGCGGTCGAGAGCAAGGGTTTGCAGGATGTGGTGTCCATCGCCGACCGGGCCGTCGAGGACCTGATCCGCAAGCGCCTGGCCGAGCGCTTTCCCGAAGACGCCTTCCTGGGCGAGGAGAGCGGCGCCAGCGAGTCGCTTGAAGACGGGCGATCCATCTGGGTCGTCGATCCGATCGACGGCACCGCCTGCTTTCTCAACGGCATGCCGAGCTGGTGCGTTTCCATCGCCCTGGTGCACGAGGGTGCCATTGAACTCGGGGCGATCTACGACCCCAACGTCGACGAGCTTTATGCCGCCCGGCGCGGCGGGGGCACTTACCTGAATGGGGAGCGCCAGCCGGACCTCTCGGCGACCGCTTTTGCAGACGGCGCCTTTGGTATTGGGTTCTCCCAGCGCTCGACCTCCGGCGAGATTGTCCCTCTTATTCAAGGCCTGGTGGATGACGGCGGCATGTTTCTGCGCAACGGATCGGGCGCCTTGATGCTGGCCTATGTGTCAGTGGGCCGCCTGATCGGCTACTTCGAGCCGCACATCAATTCCTGGGACTGCCTGGCCGGCCTGCTGCTGGTGCGGGAATCGGGCGGCTGGACCAACGACTTCCTCGCCGACGGCGGCCTGCTGCGCGGCAACGTCTGCGCCGCCGCGGCAGCGGGTCTCGCCCCGAAACTGCAGGCCCTGATCGCCCGGACTGTGCCCAACCCGACGCGGCCCTGAGAGTCTAAATCGTTTTCGACTTATGTCCGATCGGTTCCGGCCCGCTCCCGCTCCCGGCCACCCACCAGGATAATCGCATTGGGTGGCCGGGAGGGGGAGTGGGCAGGCGCCGACTAAACATGAAAGACTCTAAAGCAGGGCTTCGGCCGTCGCCTCGTCGGTGATGAGGGCGGAGGCGAGGCGGCCCTTCAAGGCCGCCTTCAGCGCCGGTACTTTCTGCGGCCCGCCGCCGACAATGACGGTCAGCCGCTCCGGCGGGGATTCCAGCGGCAGGCTGGCGACCCTTTCGTTGACCGGACTCTCCAGCGGGCGCCCCTCGGCATCGAACGACCAGCCGGTGATTTCGCCGACGGCCTCCGCCTCGATCAGGGCTGAGATGTCGTTGTCGGTCATGAAGCCATCGCGGTGGAGCGGTGCCTGCCAGCCGATCTCGCTGATTCCGACGAAGCTGGCGCGCGCTTGGTCGCGCAGTTCGCGCAGCACCGCAAAGGCGCGTTGGCCCTGCAGTGCCTCGCGATCGGCCACCGTTTCCGTCAGCACCGGCGCGGGCATGGGATAGCGTTGGGCGCCAACCTTGTCGGCCAGGCGCATGACCACGTCGTAGGGGCTGGCCTGGCCGCCGGCGGACATGGCGCCGACCAGCGAGACCACCTTGTGCTGCGGCCGGTCGAGACTGTCCAGTTCCTCCACCGCCGCCCGCAGCGTTCGCCCGGTGCCGACACAGATGACCATGGGCGCTTTCGCTGCGAGCAGGCGCTGCAGGCGCACCGCAGCGGCGACGGCGATGCCGCCGGCCGAATCCGGTGCATCAGGATCGCTGGGGTGACGTCGCAGAACTCAAGCCCATAGCGCTCGGTCAGGCCGGCGGCCAGTTCGGTGCAGGAAGCGATGGGATGATCGAGCCGGAACTTGATCAATTTCTCGCTGACCGCCAGGGCGACGAGCCGCTGCACCGCCTGGCGTGAGAGGTCGAGCTGGGTCGCGATTTCGTCCTGGGTCCGCCCCCCGATGAAGTAGAGCCAGGCCGCCCGCGCCGCATCGTCGCGCCGTTTGTCGCTGGGTCTGTCTGAAGGGGAAGGCGAAGATCCGCGCATCGGGCCTCTGCAGCCGGGGTTATGGACAGGCAACGGGTGTCGCCGGGCAATTGTGCAGTGCGACAGAGAAAGCCCGCTGACGATCACGCCTTCGGGCAAAGCTCTTTAAGGCACTGAAAAGCTTCTAAACCAATTCACTTACCATGGGAAGCAAGC
Organism: Pelagibius sp.; assembly: GCF_965249265.1. Taxonomy (NCBI): domain Bacteria; kingdom Pseudomonadati; phylum Pseudomonadota; class Alphaproteobacteria; order Rhodospirillales; family Rhodovibrionaceae; genus Pelagibius; species Pelagibius sp. The sequence goes on from NZ_OZ252224.1 coordinate 132,776, forward strand.
AGCCACCGCCGGGCGGCTTTGCACGGTCTCCGCGCAAGCCCCCTTGACTCTCGTGCGTATAAGGTCGATCATATGCTCAATAACAGAGCATATGCTCATAAACCTAGGGAGGAAGGCTAAAGATGGTCCTCACACGATTGGCGCTTACCGCAGGTGTTCTGCTTGCATCCACCGCGCTTGCCTCGGCGGAGACGTTGACGATCGCCACGGTCAACAACGGCGACATGATCCGCATGCAGGGGTATACCGACGACTTCACCGCCAAGACCGGCCATGAGGTCGAGTGGGTCACACTGGAAGAAAACGTTCTGCGTCAGCGCGTGACCACCGACATCTCCACCAAGGGCGGCGCTTTCGACCTCATGACCATCGGCATGTACGAAACCCCGATCTGGGGTTCGAACGGCTGGCTGATTCCGCTCGACGATCTGAGCGCGGAATACGATGTTGACGACATCCTGCCCGCGATGCGGGACGGGTTGAGCCACGACGGCACGCTCTTCGCTGCGCCGTTCTATGGTGAAAGCTCGATGGTGATGTACCGCACCGACCTCGTCGAAGCGGCCGGCATGACCATGCCCGACGCCCCGACCTGGGACCAGATTGCCGAGCTGGCCCGCGCGATGACCGATCGCGAGAAAGAAATCAACGGCATCTGCCTGCGCGGCAAGGCCGGTTGGGGTGAAGGCGGCGCCTTCATCACGGTTACCGCCAACTCCTTCGGCGCGCGCTGGTTCGATGAAAACTGGAAGGCCCAGTTCGATCAGCCCGAATGGGCCAATGCCCTCAACTTCTTCGTGAACCTGATGGCCGATGCGGGCCCTCCGGGCTACGCCACCAACGGCTTCAACGAGAACCTGTCGCTGTTCCAGCAGGGCAAGTGCGGCATGTGGATCGACGCGACCGTTGCGGCATCCTTCGTGACCAACCCCAACGACTCAACCGTCGCAGACAAGGTTGGCTTTGCCCTGGCGCCGGACACCGGCCTCGGCAAGCGTTCCAACTGGCTCTGGGCCTGGGCGCTGGCTATTCCCGCCGGAACCCAAAAGGCTGACGCCGCCAAGCAGTTCATCGAGTGGGCGACCTCGAAAGAGTACATCGAACTGGTTGCCGCGAACGAAGGCTGGGCCAACGTGCCGCCGGGTGCCCGCACCTCGCTCTACGAGAACCCCGAGTATCAGAAGGTGCCTTTCGCGCAGAAGACGCTCGATTCCATCAAGGCGGCCGACCCGACGAACCCGACCGTCAAGCCGGTGCCTTATGTCGGTATCCAGTTTGTCGCCATTCCGGAGTTCGCCGGTATCGCCACTGAGGTGAGCCAGGAGTTCTCGGCTGTCTATGCCGGCCAGCAAACTGTGGACGAGGCGCTTGCCAAGGCGCAGGCCCTGACCACCGACGCTATGGAAGCGGCAGGCTACTAGAGCTTCCTCCCGGCCGGGGGGCGGCTGCGCCCGCCCTCCGGTCCTCCACCTCTTGAGATCACAACCCCCGAGTCTCCGAGGCTTCGGGCGTTGACAGAGGAGGTCTGTCCAATGGCCACCCAGCATTCCCGCTCCGCAGCCCGCTTTATGTTGGCACCGGCAGTGATCCTGCTTCTGGGCTGGATGCTCGTGCCGCTGACGATGACGCTTTTCTTCTCCTTCAAGAAGTATCTGCCGATGCGCGGCGACTCGATGGCCGGTGGCCTGGATTGGGTCGGCTTCGCCAACTACACCCGCTTCGTGACCTCCAGCGCTTTCTGGCCCAGCGTGCAGACGACCCTGGTTATCGTCGGCGGTGTCCTGGCCATTACCGTAGTCCTGGGCGTGCTGTTGGCGATCCTGCTGGACCAACCGATGTGGGGCCAGGGCATGGTTCGCATCTTCGTCATCGCGCCCTTCTTTGTGATGCCCACGGTGTCGGCGCTGGTCTGGAAGAACATGTTCATGGATCCGGTGAACGGCCTTCTGGCACATCTTTGGAAGTTCTTTGGCGCTGCGCCCGTGGAATGGCTTAGCCAGGCGTCGATGCCCTCACTGATCATGATCGTCAGTTGGCAATGGCTGCCCTTCGCCACCCTGATCCTCTTGACGGCGATTCAGTCACTCGACAGCGAACAACTGGAGGCGGCCGAGATGGACGGCGCCCCGGTCCTGAAGCGGTTTTGGTTCATCGTGCTGCCGCATCTGAGTCGCGCGATCACCATCGTGGTCCTGATTCAGACGATCTTTCTCCTGGCGATCTTCGCGGAGATCTTTGTCACCACCGGCGGCGCGTTCGGCACCAAGACGCTCAGCTACCTGATCTTCCAGCGTGTGCTGGAAAGTCAGAACGTGGGCCTTGGTTCCGCCGGCGGCGTCTATGCCATCATCCTTGCCAACATCGTCGCGCTCTTCCTGATGCGCATCGTCGGCAAGAACCTGGACAGGTGAGGAGGAACGGATAATGGCCCGCGCTGTCACGACGCAACGCAAGACGATCAACACGGCCGCCGCCTGGGCGATCGGCCTTCTGATCTTTTTCCCGATCCTCTGGACGATCCTGACCAGCTTCAAGACCGAGGCCCAGGCGATCAGCGACCCGCCGATCTTCCTGTTCTTCGACTGGACGCTGGAAAACTACTCGATCGTACAGGAGCGCTCGGACTACATGCGCTTCCTCTGGAACTCGGTCATCCTGGCGGGCGGCTCGACCCTTCTGGGCATCATCATCGCCGTGCCCGCCGCCTGGTCCATGGCCTTTGTGCCCTCGCGCCGCACCAAGGACATCCTGCTTTGGATGCTCTCGACCAAGATGCTGCCGGCGGTGGGGGTGCTCTACCCGATCTACCTGCTGTTCATCCAGTTTCGGCTTCTCGACACGCAGCTGGGCCTGACTCTCGTCCTGATGTTGATCAACCTGCCGATCATCGTCTGGATGCTCTACACCTACTTCAAGGAAATCCCCGTTGAGATCCTTGAGGCCTCACGGATGGACGGTGCCGGCCTGCGTGAAGAGATCCTCTACGTCCTGACGCCGATGGCCTTGCCCGGCATCGCCTCGACCGTTCTGTTGAACTTCATCCTCGCCTGGAACGAGGCGTTCTGGACCCTCAACCTGACCGCCGCCAAGGCCGCACCGCTGACCGCGTTCATCGCCAGCTATTCCAGCCCCGAGGGCCTGTTTTTCGCCAAGCTCAGCGCGGCCTCGACCATGGCGATCGCGCCGATTCTCATCCTTGGCTGGTTCAGCCAGAAACAACTCGTCCGCGGCCTGACCTTCGGCGCGGTGAAATAGGGAAGACGGAGATGGGACAGATTACGCTCAACCAGGTAACCAAGACCTTCGGCGACGTGAATGTCATTCCGCCGCTGGACCTGGAAATCAACGACGGCGAGTTCGTGGTCTTCGTCGGGCCCTCGGGCTGCGGCAAATCCACGCTGCTCCGGCTGATTGCCGGGCTGGAGGATGTAACCAGCGGGATGATCCAGATCGACGGCAGCGACGCCACGGCTGTGCCCCCGGCCAAGCGCGGGCTGGCGATGGTGTTTCAGTCCTATGCGCTCTACCCGCATATGTCGGTGCGCAAGAACATCGCCTTCCCGCTTAAAATGGCCAAGATGGATCAGGCCGAGATCGACAAGCGCGTGAACAATGCCGCCAGCGTGCTGAACCTGGCCGACTATATCGACCGCCGCCCCGGGCAACTCTCCGGCGGCCAGCGCCAGCGGGTCGCCATCGGCCGCGCCATCGTGCGTGAACCGGCCGCTTTCCTGTTCGATGAGCCGCTCTCGAACCTCGACGCCGCGCTGCGCGTGGGTATGCGGCTGGAGATTTCCGAACTGCACAAGCGCCTCGATACCACGATGATCTACGTGACCCACGATCAGGTCGAGGCGATGACCATGGCCGACAAGATTGTCGTGCTGCAGTCCGGCGTGATCGAACAGGTGGGCAGCCCGCTTGAGCTTTACATGACACCGCGCAACAAGTTCGTCGCGGGTTTCATCGGCTCGCCCAAAATGAATTTCATCGAGGGTGCCGAGGCCCAGAAATATGGTGCGCACAGCATCGGTATCCGGCCTGAGCATATCGAGGTTTCCGACAGCGAAGGCCCCTGGACCGGCGTCGTCGGCGTCGCCGAGCACTTGGGCTCCGATACGTTTTTCCACATCCACGAAACCGGCCTGGCCGACCCCATAACCGTCCGCGCCAGCGGCGAGGTCAGCTTCAGTCATGGCGACAGGATCCATATGAAGCCTCGCGAAGATCAGATCCACAGGTTCGACGCGGAGGGACTGCGAATCGCATGAGCCGTTTGCAGGGAAAGGTTGCGCTCGTCACAGGCGGCGCGCGTGGAATCGGAGATGCCATTTGTCGCGCCTATGCAGCCGAGGGCGCGAAAGTCGCCGTTGCCGACCGTCTGATCGAAGACGCGCAGGAGACAGCGTCGGCGCTGGGCGAGAACGCGATGGCAGTGGCGATGGACGTCACAGACCTGGATGCGATTGCCGAGGGTGTCGCCGCGGTGGAGGAGAAATGGGGCGGTGTCGATGTCCTGGTGAACAATGCCGGCATCTTCAACATGGCCCCGATTGAGGAAGTGACTGTTGATGACTATCGCCGTCAGTACGACGTGAATGTCGCGGGCACGATCTTCGCCATACAGGCTGTGGTTCCGGGCATGAAGAAGCGCGGCGGCGGCGCCATCATCAATCTCTCCTCGCAGGCAGGCCGTCGCGGCGAGCCCAATATCACCCTCTACTGCTCGACCAAGGCGGCGGTGATCTCGATAACCCAGTCCCTGGCGCTGGAACTGGCCAAGGACAAGATCCGCGTCAACGCCATTGCCCCGGGCGTCATCGACACGCCGATGTGGGCCCATGTGGACGCGCTTTTTGCCAAGTATGAGAACAAGGCGGTTGGGCAGAAAAGGCGTGAGGTGGGCGAGGCCGTGCCGCTTGGCTATATGGGTGCTCCTGACGATGTCGCTGAGCCCGCAGTGTTCCTCGCTTCTGAGGGGGCGAGGTATATCACCGCACAGACGCTCAACGTCGACGGCGGCAACTGGATGAGTTGAAGGGCCTGGTGTCATGTATCTCGAAAAGCTGAAACTGGATGGAAGGGTTGCCGTGGTCACCGGTGGCGGCCAGGGGATCGGCGCCGCCTGCGCCCGTGCTCTGGCGGAAGCCGGCGCAAAGGTGGTGATTGCCGAACTGCAACCCGAACGTGCCGATGCCTGCGCCGCCGAACTGGCGAAACTCGGGCTCACGGTGGAGTCGGTGCCCTTGGATGTAACAAAATCCGAGGATGTCGACCGCGTAGCGGCGGAGGTTATCGCCAAGCATGGTCGCGTCGATATCCTGGTGAACAATGCCGGTGTCGCCAAGAGCGACGTGAAGGCCGAAGACACCAGCGACGAACACTGGCGCTTTCACATGGACGTCAATCTCGACGGGCTGTTCTGGTGCTGCCGCGCCTTTGGCCGGCAGATGCTGAAGCAGGGCAGCGGCTCCATCGTCAATATCGGTTCGATGTCCGGCTTCATTGTGAACAAGCCGCAGCCGCAGTCTTTCTACAATGCCTCCAAGGCCGCAGCCCACCACCTGACCAAGTCGCTGGCGGCAGAGTGGGGCGCCAAGGGCGTGCGGGTAAACGCCGTCGCGCCGACCTATATCGAAACGCCCCTCACGGCCTTCGGCATGAATGAAAGCCCGGACATGTACCGGACCTGGCTGGAGATGACGCCGATGGCGCGGGTCGGCCAGCCTGACGAGATCGCTTCGGTGGTGCATTTTCTTGCTTCCGACGCCGCCAGTCTGGTGACCGGGTCTGTGGTGCTTGCCGACGGTGGCTATACCTGCTGGTGAGGGGCGGTTATCCTGTATCCAACCTTTGGGGGTTGGTGTGGCGCCGCTTGGACTGATCATTTTCGACTGCGACGGCGTGCTGGTGGACAGCGAGCCGCTTTCCATGCGCGTCCTGCTGCAGACCATCGCCGAAGCCGGGGCGGAGATCGATGTTGCCGAGGGTTACGAGGCCTTTCTCGGCAAGTCGCTGGCCACGGTCTGCGATCAGCTGCGCCGGGACTATGGCATCGATCTGGATGCGGCCGTGCTTGAGCGCATGCGCCGTCACCTCTATCGCGCCATCCGCCGGGAACTGCAGCCGATCCCCGGCATTGCCGAAGCCCTGGCAGGGTTTTCGCAGCCGCTCTGCGTCGCTTCTTCCAGTCAGCTTGAGCGGATCGCCCTCTCCCTCGAGGTCACCGGTCTGGCGCCCTATTTCAAAGGCAACCTTTTCAGCGCTTCCATGGTGACGCGCGGCAAGCCGGCGCCGGACCTTTTCCTGCATGCCGCGGAGCGGATGTCGGTGGCGCCGTCGAACTGTATCGTGATCGAGGACAGCCCCGCCGGTATCACCGCCGCTCTGGAGGCGGGCATGGCTGTGTTCGGCTTTACCGGCGGCAGTCATGCCCGGACCGAGGCGCATCACGGGAAGCTGGCGGCCCTCGATCCCCTGGCTGTTTTCGATGACATGCGTGACCTGCCGGTCCTGATCCAGGACCTGCAGCACCGCCAAAGGGTGTCGTAGCGCATCGTTCCCGCCTCAGTCCGGGCTGGACTTCGGCAGCCGCCTCCAAGACTCTGCCTTCCGTGAACACGCCCACTCACCTCCTGATCGGTGCCGCGGTTCTGGCCCGGCCGGCGGAAGATGCCGCCGACCGTCACCGCAATGCGGCCATCCTGATCGGCGCCTTGCTGGCTGACTCGGCGATTTTCGTGCTCTTCGTCTGGGCCCGGCTCTACCAGGGCATTTCCGAGCAGGCCCTGTGGGGAGAGGTTTACTGGCAGGAACCCTGGCAGACCCTGGTCGCCATCGGCAACTCTCTGCCGCTCTATCTGGCGCTCCTCGTTTGCGGCCTGTTGGCTCGCAGTCAGGTCGCGGTGGCTTTTTCCGCGGCGGCGCTTCTGCATCTCGCCTTTGATTTACCGTTCCACCACGACGATGCACATCCGCATTTCTGGCCCTTCAGCGATTGGCGTTTTCGATCGCCCCTCTCGTACTGGGATGTCGCACACTACGGAAACCTGGTCGCCCTGGCCGAGGTCGGCCTGGCGGCCCTTCTGATCGCCTTGCTTTGGCGCCGCTTTCGCACCCCGGCGGTACGCGGGGTTCTGCTGCTGGCCTTCGCCAGCTACATCGCCGTGCCTGCGTACTTCACGCTGATGTTGGGATAACTATCGTCCCGGGGGCGGTCAGAAGCCGAAGGCGCCGGTTGTGGTGTTCAGGCGTTCGACCGTATCGCGGCGCCACTCGACCGCTTCGGTGACCTCGTCCAGGGTCAGGGTCTCGCCTGTTCCCTCATTGATCATGTGTTCGCCCGTAATTGCCGTGCCGGCTGTCGTGCGGAAGACAGGCTGCGAAGGGGCGGAACCGTTTGCAGCCGTCTCGGGCAGCAGCAGGGGCAGGGACGACGGCAAGGCCACCGGCATTGTGGGCTGTGGGATTGCCGGTTGCCGGGCGGCAGGCATGACCACAGTGCCGAGGACCGTCGGCTTCAGGGGACTGAGGCGCTGCGCCGGGGGCGCGACCGCGACGGGCCGGTCTGCCGGAATGACGACAGGTGCAACAGGCCGCGCCGCAGCGGGGCCGGCCTTCTTCGGGACTTCCAGCTTGTAGACGACGAGCGGACCATGCTCGCCCTGTTGAACCGAGAACACCATGGCCAAAGCCGTTACGGCACAGGCGGCAATGGATTTTCCTGCACGCAATGGATGTCCCCCCGACCGTTTGCGCTGCTGGACCCGCTCAAGACGAGTTCGCGATAAGCCTTTGATCAAAATAGAGGTATGGCGATTCGTCGCCTGAGTCTTTTTTGTGACCGGCGTAGGGGGAAGATGAATTCGGGAAGCGGATGAAGGGGAGTCAGGCAGCCGGCGAAGAGTGTTGGCTGCTTTTCAGAACCCTTTCGCCGGGCAGGCGCAGCACAGCGGTGGTGCCGTTGCCCTCTTCACTCTCCAGGTGCAGCGAGCCGCCGTGCATCTCCACAAATGAGCGGGCGATGGGCAGCCCCAGGCCGGTTCCCTCCCGCACACCGGCCTCGGTGGCGGACTGTTCGTAGGGATGGAAGACGAGGTCCAGTTTGCCCGCGGCTATTCCTCTGCCCTGATCGCTGATGTGAATTTCGAGGTCGCCGCCGGCCTCCCGGAAGGAGATCGCGATGACCCCCTGTTCCGGGCTGAACTTGGCAGCGTTGGTCAAGAGGTTGAGCAGCACTTGCTTCAGCAGGCGCGGATCGGCGATCAGGAGCAGCGACTCCTGCTCGCAGTCCACCAGGATTTCCTTGGAGCGGCCGTGGCTCGTCGCGCTGATCATCTGCGCTGCCGATTGCAGGAGCTGCAGCACGTCGATTTCGCTCTCCTGCAGGATCAGTTTGCCTGACTCGATTTTCGCCAGGTCGAGCAGGCCGTCGATCAGGCTCAGCAGATGACGCGCCGAGTGGTTGATGTCGTTTACGTAGTCCTGATAGCGGCTGTTGATCGGTCCGAAAACGCCCATATGGATGGTCTCGGAGAAGCCCAGGATGGCGTTCAGCGGTGTGCGCAGTTCATGGCTCATATTGGCCAGAAACTCGGACTTCGTGCGATTGGCCTGTTCGGCCTGATCGCGGGCGGCAACCGCCTCCGAAGAGATGCGCTCCAGATCCACCGTGCGTTCGCGGACACGTTTTTCCAGTTCGATGTTCAGGGTTGCCAGGCGCGCCTCCGCCTCGACCCGGTCGGTGATGTCGGTTTCCGTCATGACGATGACCCACTCGCCGCTTCGTGGGTCGCGGCCGCGTTGGCAATGCACCTGGTGCCAGCGCCGCCCCGCAATCGTCGGGACCGGCAGGTCCTTGTGAAAGGCGGCACCCGACAGCACCGTTGCGCGCAGCTTGGCAGCCAGCTTCGGGTCTTCGAAGTGCCGGTTGAGGTCGCGGTGCTCCTCGCCCGCGGATTTCGAACCGAAAGCCTCTACGGCGGCCGGATTGCGCGACAACAGCTGTCCTTCCGAGGAGAAGATGCTGACCATCAGCGAGGTGTAGCGTGTCGCCTCCAGAAGCCGCAGCGCTTCCTCGTTTCCCTGCACCTCCAGAGGACCGGAACTCTCGATCAGGAGCGCGTCATGACCGTCTTCAATGGCGATCGGCGTAAGCGCAAGCAAAACCGTGACCGGGTTGCTGTCGGGGTAGAGGGTCCAGGCCTCCAGCGCGACCTCACCGGGCGGTGTTTTCTCCACCACCTGGGCCAGGCGTTGGCGCACCGTCTCGCTGTCGGAGCTGTAGTCCCGAGCCAGCAGGGTGATCAAAGAATCCGCCTGCCAGAACGCCACGGCCCGCTTGTTGGCCCACCACATGCGGTGGTGATGGATATCAAAAATCCATATCGGAGTATGCAGAAGATTAAGGGGCGTTAACGCATCGCAGGACTTGAAATGCGGCTTGTCTCTCTGACCCATGGAAACGCTTTTCAATCTATTCGTCGCTCTACTTGCAGCTTCACTATCGAAGCCGATTGAGCTTGTGAAAACAACAGCCTATCAGCAGTTTGTTTACAAAATCTGTGCTGACAGCGATGAAAATAAACTGCAGGGAGAATTCCGTCCGGCTTCCCTAAATTCTCACGCGGCCTGTACGTTTTTCCGGAACTTATGACCAGGAAATCTGCCGCGGAGCTGGCAACCATAGGGCGATTCCCCAGCAGGTCAAGGAAATGCCATGGGCCTGCCACCCCGCTGTCATGAAACCGGTGTAAGAGGGGCCGGTTAGCATCATGACCTTCCTGGCTTCAGCATCTCACTTCACCTACGCCTCGCCCGAGGATGCGCCGTGGCGTCGCGCATTGATCCATGCGATCGAGCAGGTGACCGGCAAGCCGCGGCTCTGGCGTCTCTATGCCGACTACTGCCGGGGGCCGGCGGCGGAGAACTTTTTTACCGAAGCGGTAGACAGGCTGGCGCTCGACGTCGGCGTCGATGATCGCGACCTTGCCCGCATTCCGCGCGAGGGGCCGCTGGTGGTCGTGGCCAACCATCCCTTTGGTGTCGTTGACGGGATCGTTCTGGGTTATCTCGTCTCCCGCGTCCGGCGCGACTTCCGCATCCTGGTGAACTCCGTTCTCTATCGTTTGCCGGAGCTGCACCCCTACCTCTTGCCCATTGATTTTTCCGATACGCGCACCGCGCTGAAAACCAACATCAACACCCGGCGGCAGGCTCTTGGCGACCTTGCCGCCGGCAAATGCATCGCGATTTTCCCGGGCGGGACCGTGTCCACCGCCAAGACGCCGAACGGTGTCGCTGTCGATCCGGAATGGAAGCCCTTTGTCGGCCGTTTGATTCAGGAAAGCAGGGCCACGGTGGTGCCGTTGTTTTTTGAGGGCCAGAACAGCCGTCTGTTCCAGTGGGCCAGCCTGATTTCCATGACCCTGCGTCTGTCGCTGCTGTTCCGTGAGGTGGTGAACAAGATCGACAGCGAGGTCCCGGTACAGATCGCTGAGCCGATCGATTATGCCGCCCTCTCCAGCTTTGCGGACCGCCGGCAGCTCACCGACTATCTGCGGGCGTTGACCTATGCGCCCCAGGGTCAGTCATAGCGCGCCGGCGCAGAGGCGGGTTAAGCCGCCAGGCCCTTCAGGAAGTTCCGGATCAGCAACTCCGCCATGTCGGCGGCGCTGGAACCCTCGGGCTGGCCCAGGCGGCCGGTGACGTTCAGCAGCGAGATTCCATGCACGCCGGACCACAGGACGCGGCCGGCGGCGGCGCGCAGGTCGCTCTGATCTGCGGAAAAGAAGGGCGCGAGACAGTCGTCGACGGTGGCAAAGAGCAGAGCGACGGCCTGCTCGAAACCGGCCGGGGTGCCGCCGCCGGACGGCCGGAAATCGAAGACCGCCAGCCAGAGCTGCGGGTGCGTCTCGGCGAAATCGACGTAGGTCCGGCCCAGGGCTATGGCGCGTTCCAGCGGTTCCGGCTGCCGCTCCAGCGCCGTCATGGCTGTCATGGCCAGGTCGCGCAGCGTCGCGGCGTTCACCTGATAGACGATGGCATCGATGTTGTCGAAGAGGTTGTAGAGCGTGCCGGGTGAGTAGCCGATGCGCTTGGCGATCGCGCGGGCCGAGACCTGGGCGACGCCTTCTTCGATCATGATCGCCCGCGCCGCATCCACCGCCAACTCTGTCAGTTCTTCGCGCGAATGATCGGACCTGCGTCCCACGTCTGCTCCTGCTTCCATCAATGTCGTCGCCCTTCGTTAGCATGTTCCGTGAACGCTGTTCAAACAGGCTTTGACGGCCCTCGACCGCCCGGCGGACCATAACGATGAGTGTGAGTTTGGAACGACCCCGGTGTGCTTTCCTTGACTTCTGCGCCGCGAACGATCATAAACGGCGTCGGAATTCGCGGCCCGAATCACGCCGTTACAGAGACATTTCGAGCAACGACGAAACAGAAAACGATGAAACCGGTCCACACTACACAACAGTTTGCTGCGCAGAGCGCCCCGGCCTGGATGGCCTACGGCGATCGCGTCGTCATTCTGTGCCGCATGGGGGAGGGCCGTCCGGAGAGGCTGTGAGAGCAGCAACACCGGTCTAGAGAACAAAGACCCTCCCGCGGCAGCAGCCACGGGAGGGTTTTTCTTTGCGCTGACGGCGGCTCGGAAAGCCGCTCCGCAAAGAAGAGAGAATTAGGAGCAGAACAATGTCGGGTCATGAAGAGTTCCAGACCGGGCGGGCCCCGGTGAAGGCCTGGGTCAAAGGTGTCCCGGTGGAGGAGGCCGCGCGGCGTCAGCTTGAGAACATCGCACGGCTGCCGTTCATCCACTCCCACGTCGCCGCCATGGCCGCCCAGCGCGACCTGGTGGCGGTGGAACACACCCTGAAGCAGGTGGTCTGCGTGAAAGGGTGATACCCGGATCGGCGGCGAGGCGTCGGCCCGGAACGGGGCCGGCGGTTCTCTACCCGCCGCCGGTCTCTGGAACAGAATTGTGTTGGTAGCAGGAAGGTTTGAAAGAGGGGAAAGAAGTTATGACGGCCCTTGCCTGTGTCGCCCGCGAACCGCGGGCCCTGATCGCCGAACGGCTGGACGCGATCGAGCGCGAACACGACGTGCGCCTGCTCTTTGCCGTTGAGTCCGGCAGCCGTGCCTGGGGTTTCGCCTCGCCGGACAGCGACTATGATGTCCGCTTTGTCTATGCCCATCCGGCGGAGTGGTATCTCTCGGTGGACACCCAACGCGATGTGATCGAGTTGCCCATCGAGGATGAGATGGACATCAACGGCTGGGAGCTGCGCAAGGCGCTCAACCTGCTGATCAGGCCCAATCCGGTGCTGCTGGAGTGGCTGCGTTCGCCTATCGTCTACCGCGCAGACGGCGAAGCCATGGTGAAGCTGCTCGACCTGGCCGAGAAGACGGCGCACCAGCGCCCCTGCGGCCATCACTATCTGCAGCTCTGCCGCAACCAGTACCGGCGTTTCATCGACGGGCAGGAGAAGGTGAAGCTGAAGAAGTACTTCTATGCTTTGCGGCCGGCCCTGGCGCTCATGTGGTTGCGCAGCAATCCCGACCGCGCCTTGCCGATGAACCTGGCCGAGTTGCGGGCTGGGCTTGACCTGCCGTCCGGGCTATCGACCTTCCTGGATGAAATGGTCACCCGCAAGGCCATGACCCATGAACTGGGCGATGGCCCGCGCCTGGTGCTGCTCGATGCGCTGATCGAGGAGGAGATTGCCCGGGCCGAACAGGTTCTGCCGGAAGCAACAGCACCCTCTGCAGACCTGAGGCAGGAAGCCAACGGCCTGTTCCGCGATCTGGTCCTGGGGCGGTAGAGTCTTTCATATTTTGACGGCACCGGCCCGCTCCCCCTCCCGGCCACCCAATGCGATTATCCTATGGGTGGCCGGGAGGGGGAGCGGGCCGGAACCGCTTCGACATAAGTCGAAAACGCTCTAAGCCCCGGGACCTCCCGGTTGCGGTCGCTTCACCGGCGGGGCAGACTTGGCGGCGTGGTCGATCGCGGGAGCAGGGCAGGGTGACAATTGCCGGGGCGGAACTGGAGGCCTTGAAGGCGCGGGTGCGCGGGCTGCCGCTTTGGTCCGGCCTGGTCGACCCGCAGCCGCTTGAGGGCGGCATCACCAATGTAAATTTTCGTGTAACGGAGCCGTCCGGGGATGGCTACGTGGTGCGCCTGGGCGATGACATCCCGGTGCATCACGTCATGCGCTTCAACGAGGCCGCGGCGAGCCGCGCGGCGGCGGAAGCGGGCGTTTCGCCGGAGGTCGTCTATGCCGAGCGCGGCGTTCTGGTGGTGCGCTTTGTCGAGGGGCGCACCCTGGGCGAGGCGGACCTGCGCTCGCCCGCCATGATCGATCGCTTCCTGCCTTTGCTGAAAAAGGTTCACCGCGATGTCGCTGCCGCCTTTCGCGGCCCGGCGCTCACCTTCTGGCCCTTTCATGTGCTGCGCGACTACGGACGCAGCCTGGAGGAGGGCGGCAGCCGCCACCACGGCGATCTTCCGGCCCTGCTGGCCGTTGCCGCGGAACTGGAAGCGGCTGTCGGTGACATCACCCTGGTCTTCGGCCACAACGATCTGCTGCCCGGCAACATTCTGGACGACGGCAAGCGGCTCTGGCTGATCGATTGGGACTACGCCGGCTTCGGGTCGCCGCTTTTCGACCTGGCCAACCTGGCGACCAACTGTGGGCTCGACGAGACTCTGGAGCGCCATCTTTTGAGGGGTTATTTCGGCAGAGAGGCCGACGAGGCTTTGTACCGACGTTTCTCCGCCATGAAGTGCGCCTCGCTTCTGCGCGAGACGATGTGGTCGATGGTGTCGGAAATTCACTCGACGCTGGATTTCGACTATGCCGCTTATACCGCCGAGAACCGGGCGCGCTTCGATGCCGCCCACGACGCCTTTCTGAACCTTCAGGGATCCTGATGAGCGCACAACCCGCCTCCGCCAAGGTCGTCATCATCGGCGGCGGCATCATCGGCTGTTCCACCGCCTATCATCTGGGCCGGCTGGGCATTCCCGACTGCCTGCTGCTGGAACGCAAGAAGCTGACCTCCGGCACGACTTTTCACGCCGCCGGGCTGGTGGGACAACTGCGCAGCTCGGCCAACATCACCCAGCTGCTCGGCTACTCGGTGGAACTCTACGACCGCCTGGAGGCGGAGACCGGACAGGCAACGGGCTGGAAGCGCAACGGCGGCCTGCGGCTTGCCTGCAATCCCGAGCGCTGGGTCGAGGTGAAGCGCCAGGCCACCACGGCGCAGTCCTTCGGCCTGGAGATGGACCTGCTGACGCCGAAGGAGGCGCAGGATCTCTGGCCGCTGATGGCGGTGGACGACGTGGTCGGGGCGGCTTTCCTGCCCAGCGACGGGCAGGCTAACCCCTCCGACATCACCCTGGCTCTGGCCAAGGGCGCCAGACAGGCGGGCGTCACCTTGCTGGAGGATACGCCCGTCACCCGCATTCTGCTGGACGATCACGGCGGGCTGCGGGGCGTCGAAACGCCCGAGGGCATCATTGCCTGCGAGAAGGTTGTCTGCTGCGCCGGCCAGTGGTCCCGCGTCCTCGCCGCCTCGGTCGGGGTGACGGTGCCGCTGGTCTCCGTCCAGCATCAGTACATGGTGACCGAAGCCATCGAGGGCGTGGCCCGCGATCTGCCGACCCTGCGCGATCCCGACCGTCTGACCTATTATAAGGAGGAGGTCGGCGGCCTCGTTATGGGCGGCTACGAGCCCAACCCGCTGCCCTGGGCGCTGGATGGCATTCCGGCGGACTTTCACTACAGCCTGCTGGATTCGAACTTCGATCATTTCGAGCAGCTGATGGAACTGGCCCTGGGCCGGGTGCCGGCGCTGGAGACCGCCGGTGTGAAGCAACTGATCAACGGGCCGGAGTCCTTCACGCCCGACGGCAACTTCATTCTCGGCGAGGCGCCGGAACTGTCGAACTTCTACGTCGGGGCCGGTTTCAACGCCTTCGGCATCGCCTCCGGCGGCGGCGCCGGGATGGCTTTGGCCGAGTGGGTCGCCGAGGGCGAACAGCCCTTCGATCTCTGGCCCGTCGACATCAGGCGTTTCGGGCGTCCGCATGCCGATCCCGACTGGGTGCGCCGCCGCACCATGGAAGCCTACGGCAAGCACTACACCATGGCCTGGCCCCACGAAGAGCATGTCTCCGGCCGCCCCTGCCGCCGCTCGCCGCTCTACCGGGTTCTGAAAGACCGGGGCGCCTGCTTCGGTGAGAAGCTGGGCTGGGAGCGCCCGAACTGGTTCGCCGACCTCGCGGCGGGGGAAGCTCCCGAAGACGTCTACAGCTTCGGCCGGCAGAACTGGTTCGATGCCGTTGCCCGCGAACACCGGGCGGCGCGCGAGGCGGTCACGGTCTTCGATCAAAGCTCCTTCGCCAAGTTCCTGTTGCAGGGCCCGGATGCCGAGGCGGCGCTGACCTGGATCTGCGCCAACGACATCGCCCGGCCGGTCGGGACGGTGATCTACACGCAGATGCTGAACGACCGCGGCGGGATCGAGTGTGACCTCACGGTCACGCGGCTGGCCGCCGACCGTTATTACATCGTAACCGGCACCGGCTTTGCGACCCACGACTTCGACTGGATCCGGCGCAACACTCCGGCGGGTCTGCGTGCCGAACTGGTCGACATGACCTCGGCCTACGGCGTGCTGTCGCTGATGGGACCACGCGCAAGGGAGGTGTTGCAGGCCGTCACCGCTGCGGATGTCTCCAATGCGGCTTTTCCCTTTGCGACGGCGCAGGCGCTGCCGCTTGCCGGGGCGACGGTTCAGGCCCTGAGGCTCACCTACGTCGGGGAGTTGGGATGGGAGCTGCACGTTCCCACGGAATCGATGATCGCCGTCTATGAGGCGCTGATGGCGGCAGGGGCCGGCGCGGGCATTGCCGATGCCGGCTACCGCGCCATCGAATCCCTCAGACTGGAAAAGGGCTACCGCGCCTGGGGCAGCGACATCGGCCCGGACCATACGCCCTTGGAGGCAGGCCTCGGCTGGGCCGTGAAACTGGGCAAGGGGGTCGACTTCAAAGGCCGCGCCGCGCTGGAGGCCCAGGAGGACAGCGGCGTAAAGAAGCGCTTCGCCGGTTTCACCCTGGAAGACCCGGACATCGTGCTTCTGGGGCGCGAGACGATTTACCGCGATAACGAGCGGGTCGGCTGGCTCTCCAGCGGCGGGTTCGGTCATTCCCTCGGCAAGCCCGTCGGCTACGGCTACGTCCGCGCCGAGACGCCGATCGACCGCGCTTTTCTGGAGGCCGGAAACTACACCCTGGATGTGGCCGGCGAACGGTCGCCCTGCCGGCTGCATCTGGCGCCGTTGGTCGATCCGGGGATGAGCAGAGTCAAAAGCTAGAGGAGAGGAGATAATCGTTTCAATTAAAACTATAGATTGTTAATTAATAGATCTCTAATATATCTCGTTCAGGTTTCCGAGCTTGGCGGCCGGAAAAATGAATTGGGTGTAACAGAATGGCCGAGCAGCAAGCGCTCGATCTGGCGCGCTGGATCCTGGCGTTGTTTTTTCCAGGGGTGGCGCTCTTCTATATCGTCAGACTGACGATCCGTCGGCGCCGTCTGGGGTACTCAGCGGTCTCCCATGGCGGCAGGGGCAGTCTTCATTGGTGGCTTGCCAAGACCTTCGTCCTTTTTCGCAGCCTCATTACGCTGACCATGCTGGCCCGGGCTTTCTGGCCGGCGCTGGACGGTTATCTTCTGGCCATCGGCTTTCTGATGACCCCGGCGGTGGTTTTCACCGGACTGTCCCTATTGGCTGTCGGCTTTTCGCTTGTGATCGCCCTGCACTTCGTCATGGGGGCTGTCTGGCGTTCCGGCCTGCCGTCGCTTGGTGACGTCCCGCCGCTGATCACAAGCGGGCCCTTTGCCTGGACCCGGAACCCGATGTTTCTGGCCATTCACATGGCGCAGCTTGGGCTCTTCCTGGCTTTCCCGAGCGGGTTCACCGCTATCTGTCTTCTGGCCGGTGTGACGGTGCTGCAGCTTCAGGTCCGTCTGGAGGAGGTCCACCTTCTGGCGGCGCATGGCCGCGCCTATCGCGACTATTGCAAGGCTACGCCCCGCTGGTTTCGCCCGCTCGGATGGTTGCTGCCGCGCAAGGCCGCTGTCTCCTCAACGGCTGACACGGCGGTCCGCTAGACCGGCTGCCGGGTCGCGCAGACAGTCCCGCCCATTGTAAATCATGGTTAACCCGCAGATAAAAAGGGGTTTTCTGACTCTTTTTTGTCACGGAGCGGCTTGTGAGGGGCGCTATATTGGGGCGAATTGTTGGCGGTGCTAATAAATTGCCTCAGTAAAGCCAATCCGATAGGTTTTGTATAACATAGCGATTTCGATTATCCGATCGCCGGATTTGCTCAGGTAGGGGAGCAGCGCCGCCGCGGAGAAGGATCGCAGATCTAAAACAGGGGGAAAGCATGGCAGCAGTAGCAGGTGAACTTCAGGCCCTACCCTTCGGGTCGCTGATCGGCGGTCCCTTGGATGCCGCCATCGAGGCGCAGGCCAAGGCGGCTGTGTCCTCGGTGAAATTCATCAAGGCCATCGGTTTCAACGACGACGGCTCGGTGCAGAACGTCACCTTCACGGCCAAGAAAGGTGATCAGGAGACGGAGATCACCGTGCCTCTGCTGACCATCGTGCCGATCCCCTTCATCCGCATCGACGAGATGACCATCGATTTCAAGGCCAACATCTCTTCGAGCAACGAAAGCGAAGACAAGACGGCGCAGTCAACCGCGAAGAACGCAAAGGTCAGCGCCAGTGCGCGCTACCTCTTCTTCAAGGCGAACCTGGAAGCCTCGGTCTCCTCCAAGAAGGATTCCGAATCGACCAAGAAATCCAAGTACTCGGTCGAAACCACCATCGACGTACACGTCCATGCGGTGCAGGACGAACTGCCGGCCGGACTCTCGAAGATGCTGAACATCCTGGCCGATACCATCCAGGCGCCGCCGGCGGTTACCGAACAACCGGGCAGCGGCGGTGGTGGTGCCGGGGGTGGCGGCGGCAAAGCGGGAAACTGATCGGGCTGGGACCGCAGCAAGCCGTGGTGCTGCCCAGCCGTCCCGGCGCTCTCGCCCGCTTTCGGCAGGTTCAGACCCGTGTCTGGCGCGGCATCATGGATTGGCTGGTCGGACGACGTCAGCCGGCGTGAAAGGCTGGATTATAGGTCTGCAGAGTTAAGGTCGCCCGGTGAAGGGCGATGAGTGCCAAGGGGGAGGCAGAGTAAAGACGGATGGCCGATCTTCAACAGATCGTCGGGGCGATCCTGCGGGATCTGGCGAAAGCGCGTTTCAGCGCCGATCTCTACTCGCGCTCGATCGCGCGCTATTATGAAAACGACTACCTGCTGCGTAAGTTTCCGGTGCCGCGCGCCGATGTGGAGGAGGTCGAGATCGACCTCAAGTTCTCCATCGCCGGCGCACCGGAAAGCGAGGTGAACAACGAGAGCCAGGAGGCCAATGCTGCCGTGCTCTTCGAGCGCTCCGTCGAACGGCTGGTCGCTACCTTCCTCGATATCGCCAGGGCACGCAACGAAGCCGAAGACGATTTTCGCGAGACCTGGTGGAAGTACCTGACCAAGGGATTCAATTCCACGGCCCTGCGCATCGACATGCGCCAGAAGGTGCTGCGCTATTTCATCGAGTCCTACACCCACATGATCGATGACGCGGGCAACTTCGATGCGGCTTTGGCGCTGGCCGAGCTGGAACGGCCCTTCCGCTGGGCCATGGAGCAATACGCCAAGGAGATCTATAGCCAGAGCGAAGAGGCGGAGAGCGAGATGAAGCGCGCACTGCGCGACCTGATCCAGCCCATCGTTTCCGACGCGGCGATCAAGAAGGCCATGGAATCGATGGCCAAGCCGATCAAGACGATCTGGCACGGCAACAGTGACACCCGCCTGGAAATCCTGGTTGAAGGCAGTCAGCTGTCGCAGCTGAGCGAGGCGGCGATCTCCAGCGTGAAGGTGAAGGCGGTGGTCCGCAACATGATCTGGACCGAGGTCAAGGTGGGCGAGCGCACCACGCGCCATGTCCTCACCTCGGAATAGACAGAGAGAGAAGGAGGCGCGGCGATGTCGGATGACTCATCCGAAGATGGGGTTGCCGAAAATGCGGTTGCCGAGAATGGGATTGCGGGGGGCAACGGGGGTGACGGCAATGGCGGCGACGGAACCACGACCGCGCCGACACCGCGCGACCTGCCGGACCCGCAGGCTTCCGTGCTTTCCCTGGCGCAGTTGATCGGCGCGCCGATCCATGCCCTGGTCGATGCCGAGGCGCAGTCGGCCATGGCGACGGCCCGCTTTATCCGTTCCGTCGGTTTCACCGGCAACGGCGACGGTATGGGGGATCTGGGCGAACTGCAGATGGCGCGCTTCAAGCGGCGTCAACGCCATGCCGATGGCCGCGAGGACGATGTCGAAGTGCAGATCCCGCTGCTCTCCATGCTTCCGATCCCGGCCTTGCAGATCAAGGATGCGGAACTCGACTACACCGTAAAGATCGTTCAGACCGAGGCGTTGCCGCAGCGCCAAGCCGAGGTCAATCAGTTGATGGCCACGAAAGACCTGGGGGTTTTGGGGGGACCGACGGGCGAACCGCCGGCGACGCTGCGCGCCACCTTCGCCCGGGAGCAGGGCTCCAACGGCCGGCGCTCTGTCGACATGTTGGTGAAGATGAAGCTGCGTATCGAACAGGCCGACATGCCGGGCGGTCTGGCGCAGCTTCTGGCCCTGGCATCGGAGTCCAGCAGCCAGGACGTGTTGCCGGAAGGCGAAGAAGAGGCGCGCGACGGTTAGACCATGACAGCGACCCAGCCCGGCATGATTCCCTGCCCCTCCTGCAGCCTGCCGCTGGCCTTGCCGATCGAATCGGTGCTGACTGGCCGGGCGATCCTCTGCGCGGGTTGCGGTCTGGAACTGACGGCGCAGCGCGAAGCCTCCCGCGATGCCATGGATGCGCTCGGCAACTGGTACGAGGAAACCGCCCCGGCGCGGAAGGCGGCGGCCTCGGCCCAAGCACCTGATACGAACCCGCCTGTTGCGACCCCGCCTGCCCCGAAGCCGCGCCGCCGGCCGCGGCGCTGAGGATTTGACGCCGTTGGGAAACGGGTACTGAGAATGCCGCGCTACGAAAGCTGGTTCCGGCCCTGGCTTGACGACCCCGGCCCCTGGCCGGTCTGGCAGATGACCCCGGAGGAGGAAACCGCCGCCGCCGGCCTGTTGCGCGAGGCGGTGGAGCCGACCTGCGGCCAACTGAAAAAGACCTACGGCTGTGAAGCCGATACCTTCGGCGCGCGGGATCTGGTGCGACAGCTTGCCGACACGGCGGGCGCGACGGAGAGGCTTTTTCGGACCGCGCTGGCTATCGCTGCCGTCGATCATTATCGGGCAAGGGTCACACCGCGGCCTCCGGAGCCCGGCGGCGAGACCAACCCGGTGAACCGCGCCCGCTGGTCCAGGCTGCAGCCCTTCCTGATGACCCGCCTCACCGATTGCCTGCGGACCAATGCGGAGCCCGCCCTAGCCTGCTGCGCTATTTCCGGCCGGGTCGCGGAGCAATGGATATCGGAAGCACAACTGCGCCACCAGTTGAAACAACAACTGCTCGACAGCGACCTTTTTGATTCTGTCGAGGTATCCCTCGACCTGAAGCTGCCGGTGCCGGGCGGGGATGCCTGGCTGCATGGCGAGACGGCGAAGACTCTCGCAACGCTCAGAGAGTCTTTGGCCCGGCGCCAGCCTGGCGTGATCGAGGTTCTGCGCGACCCCGCGACAACACCGGCGGCCGTGCAGGTGCTGGTGGTCTATCGCCTGGAGGCGGCGGAAGACGGCTGGACGACCCTGGCCTGCTACGACCCCGCGGCGGAAGACGGCCGTTGCAGGCTGCGCCTGCGGCAACGGGGCAAACGCTTCGTGATTCGCACGCAGCCGGCCAGCGAAACGCTTTCGGCGGTATCGGGCCTGCGCCTGATGGATTTGACGCCGGCGCGTCCGCCGCTTTTCGGTCTCCGGCGCTGGCTGCGCTGGGTTCTGCCCTGGGGAGCCCTGTGGTACGTGAAACGCCGCTGCCTCATCTGGCTCCACCGCAAGCGAAGTGAAAAGCTTGTTCACGAGGCCAAATAGCGTGCTGCGACCGCTAGCCCATAGTTGGAGATTCTTTAATCTTCTTCCACTTTGATTTCATAAAATCAAGAGCATCTTGGAGTATTTGACTAGCCTCGACATCATACTCGTCAATCATCTGACGGAGATTGATTCTAGGAAAACTCGTGCTTTGTGTGCTCGAATCCCAGACTTCAAATTGAATCCTATCGTAGCTTCCAAACATCCGCCCAAGAAACGCTCGTTGTACTCCCGAGACACCATGCGATCGATTTGCAGGGTGTCCCGCACACTGGTTTCTTAGGTTTCGGAGTTCCTTCCAAGACTTGAGAGACGAGGTATCTGCCCGCCTTCCGGTTATAGAGAGATTGAGTTCCAAGATCGCATCTTGGTGGATTACACAGGCTTGCAATACTCCCCAAAACTCAATGTACGCTAGCATTGGGTCAGTCGAGAAGCCACGTCGCATGTGTGACCAAATAGCTTCCCCTGTATCTTGAACTAAGTACTTTGATGTGTAGTGCGCTGCATATGCATCGGCGTTCTCCGAGCGCCCAAAATGTGCGCCCAACGCATTTGAAGCGTCAAAATACTCATTGATCTGATCACGGATACTGCATGTACGCTCCATCTTTGGCTCATCAAAGCCGCGGTTCATTCATAATTACAGTGTCCCCTCAGCAGTTTGTAATCATGTGTAGAAACGATTATAAATATTGAATGTGATCGCCTCAAGGTGGTAGTCAACTTCGTTGAAGCGAACCAAGCCTGTTCATGGACTGTCTAATAAATCGCAGCTTAAGAGTTTGAGCTTTGCGGTCGTAACTCGTTGCCACTGAGAATCTTTAAATGACTGTTTGTTGGTGATGATCTCTTCTTGATTGCTAGCGTGGTTAGGGAAAATGGCAAGTTCAGCAGACACTGCTCGGGCGCGTGAGCTAGCGTACAAAATATCTAGAGCGTCTTCAGACGAAGAGCGCGTAACAGCAGTGAATGAATTCTTCGAGTCCCCCGACAGTATTCCAGATCACGTCAAAGATGAAATTAAGGAAGACTTAGTTGACGATATAAAGAGCGGATTCGAGTTTGATGCGTACGACGAAATTCGTGACGATTTGATCGAGGAAGTGAAGGCTGAGGTCTCAGAGACAATCGAACAGCAAGCTGCTTGGGTCTTCGTTCGTGACAAAGCTATTGAGCATGCAGTTCAGAGCACTATTGATGCGTTGAGTTTGCTGTTTGAGATTGTTCGAAAAGACAATTCGATTGCCTCTGTTGAAGGTGTTCTGACTCCAATTCAAAAGGAGCAGTTGCTGGCAATTCTTAGGGCGACTATTGCGGAGTTGGAAGCCCCTTATGTGGACAAAGGTCGGATTGCAAAGTTAACAGAGTGGATTGTTGATCTTGGAAAGAGAGCTGTCGAAAAGAAGATCTCAGGAGAGGTCGCGGAGGGGCTCGATAGCGCTCAAGGTCACCTTAATGATCTACTTGATAAAACAAGCGGGATCGATCCAAGCTCCCCATTTTAAGGTGATTTGGTGAAGGGCTGTCACCTCTGGTCTTTATTGTATTGCTCAATAAGCAATCGTTGTACGCGAGACAACAGGTGCGCAAGGAAGTGGTTACATCTTCTGGTATGAAACGACGGTTTTACCGATTGACCTTTGGGTGGCTCTCCCTGATCACCAGAATGCGGAAGCTGCCGCTTTCCTTTTCGATTTCGGCCAGCAGCGCCTGAAACTCCGGCGTCTCCTCCAAATCGGCATAGACGCAGATCGCGTTTTCGGCGCGGCGGATACCCAGACCGTGAACGCCGGCGCGCCCGAGAAACCGGCCCTTCAGGCGTTCCTTGGTCTCTTCCAGGCTGTCGCTCATCCGCGGGTTCCTAGATCGGTTCGATGTCGAGGGCGTCCATGACATCATTCATCTGGTTGGCGATGCCGTAAACCCCACTCTCGGGTCCGGCGAAGAACAGCCCTACAGCCCGCGGGGCTGCCAGGCTCACGATAAGCGAGCCGCTGTCGCCGCCGAGACCGATGGCGGCGAAGGGCGGCGTCACCTCGATGCGCAATTGGTCGTCGAACAGGGCAACGGCAGAAGGGTCGGCCGGGTCCATACCAACCAGCGCGTCATAGGCCTCGTCGGTGATCACCCCCTCCGTATAGCCGGTGGTACGGCCGTGCTTGCGCACCGCCATGCCTTCCACGCCGCGCTCCATGCCTTCCAGGGCGCCGATGGTGCAGATCTCGGGCCGGCTCTCGATCTCCGGCAGCAGCAGGCCGACGGCGGCATCCACCCGGTTCGGCGTCTGCCCGTCGGCGATGATTTCCTGAAAGCGCAGCAGGGTTGCGATGCGGTCGACAGGCGTGCCGCCGTCGGCGGGGCCGGGCTGGTAGAGGTCGTCGCCGAGCTGCGCCCTGTTGGTATCGGCAAGGACATGGTTGTTGCTGAGGGCGAGGACCTGATCCGGGTCGGCATCGGCCAGGGTCGAGCGGCAGAAGCAAGCGAGGGTGCCGGCCGTGACGTCTTCATGGGCGATGCTGATACCGGCCACGACCGGGCGCTGCGCGGCCTGGCGGTTGTCGCTGCAGGCTTCCTGCGCCGTGCCGATGTTCTTGCGGGCTGCTCTCTTGGTGGCTTTTGGCGGCGCTTTCTGGGTGACGGTCTGGCCCAGGGCGAAGGCCGGGGCGGACTCGATCACGTCGGTCGCAACGCCGTCGATGCGATCGGGCAGGCGGTCGCGCTCCGACAGCATGGCGGCGGGCAGTTTCTGCACCACATAGATCCTGACGCAGGTCTCTTTGGTTGCGACGCCGCCGGTGATCTTCTTGCCGATGCCGACCGCATGCACATTGCCGCCGGCACGGGCCATCGCCGTGGAAATGCGCAGGCAGCGTCTTGCCGCGACGGCGCCGCCGCGCAGGCCCGCGCGCAGCAGTCTCGTGCTGATCGTCTGTTTGGCTTGCAGAAGGTCGGTGGAAATCGGCATGGCGCGGCTCCTGGGGTTTGTTCATCCGGGTGGTCGGCGCTCTCTCCAAGCTGATAGGTGGGGATCGTTCGCTGCCGCCGAAAGGCCGGATTGTGTCAATCCTGTTGGATTGCAATCCCTTGGGATCGAATACCTTTTTGACGCCACGGATTTGACGCTATAGGGCGCTGCCGCTTGCATCGCCTTGCCGCTCTATGGCTATCTGTTGGGGCTATGCAAGACAGCCTCTTCCGACGCATCGAAGACAAACAGGACGATCTGGTCGCACTGACTTGCGACCTCATCCGCTTTCCCACCGTGAATCCGCCGGGCGAGGCCTACGGGCCCTGTGCCGAGTTCCTGGGGGAACGGCTGCGCAAACGCGGTTTCGAGGTTTCCTATCACCGCGCCGAGGGCGTGGTCGGCGACTCGGATAAATATCCGCGCACCAATGTGGTGGCGCGCATCGAAGGCGGGCGGCCCGGGCCCTGTATTCATTTCAACGGCCACATCGACGTGGTGGCGGCGGGGCTGGGCTGGACGGTCGATCCTTTCGATCCCCAGGTGCGCGACGGCAAGGTCTATGGCCGCGGCGCCTGCGATATGAAGGGCGGCATCGCCGCTTCGGTGATTGCCGTCGAGGCCTTGTTGGAAGAGGCGGAGGGTTTTGCCGGTGCTCTTGAAATTTCCGGCACGGTGGATGAGGAGTCCGGCGGCTACGGCGGGGTCGGCTATCTGGCGCAGAAGGGTTTCTTCTCCCGGCCCCGGGTTGATCATGTGATTATCCCCGAACCCCTGAATGTCGACCGGGTCTGCATCGGTCACCGCGGTGTCTGGTGGGCGGAGGTCGAAACCGCCGGACGCATCGCCCATGGCTCCATGCCCTTCCTGGGCGATTGCGCCGTGCGCCATATGGGCGCTTTCCTGCAGCGTCTGGAAAGCGAGCTTTTTCCGGCGCTGGCGGCCAAACGCACCACCATGCCGGTGGTGCCGGAGGGCGCGAAACAGTCGACCCTCAACATCAACGCCATCCATGGCGGCCTCAGCGAGGACTTCGAGGGTCTGCCCGCGCCCATGGTGCCCGATTCCTGCCGCATGGTGCTCGACCGGCGCTACCTGATCGAGGAAGATCCGGCGCAGGTGAAGAATGAGATCGTCTCGATCCTCGAAAGCCTGAAGCACGACCGGGAAGGTTTCGACTATGCCCTGCGCGAGGTGCTGGCCTTTCAACCGACCATGACCGATGCCGATGCGCCGGTGGTGCGGGCGGTTTCCGCGGCAATCCAGGAGGTGCTGGGGAAACCCGCCGAACAGGTGGTCTCGCCCGGGACCTACGACCAGAAGCATATCGTGCGGGTCGGCCATCTGGAGGACTGCATCGCCTACGGACCGGGTATCCTGGATCTCGCCCATCAACCGGATGAGTACGTCGGTATCGACGATATGATTGCTTCAGCCAAGGTCATGGCCTCGGCCACTTTGGCGCTTTTGGACGGCGCCCGGGCTGGCTAAACTCCCTCTCCCGGCCTCTCGGGGCCGGCGAAAAGAACCGCAGCGGAACGATTTCCAGCGTAACCGCCGTCAATTGGAGGCAGAGCAGAACCATGAAGAAGCTTGTCGCGTCCCCCCTGGCCAGCGTCGCTTTGGCGGCGGGACTGGCCTTCGGCCTCGCAACGCCCGCCCTGATCACCCCCGCTTTGGCGGCCAAGGACAGCCTCACCCTCGGTATGGTTCTGGAGCCGCCGCATCTTGACCCCACCGCCGGGGCTGCAGCGGCCATCGACGAGGTGGTCTACGCCAACATCTTTGAGGGCCTGACCCGTATCGACAGCAGCGGCGCGGTGAAACCTGCTCTGGCGGAAAGCTGGACGGTCTCCGACGACGGCCTGACTTACACTTTCACGTTGCGCTCGGGTGTCACCTTCCATGACGGCAGCAGCTTCGACTCTGCCGATGTGAAATTCTCTCTCGACCGCGCCATGGCCGAGGACAGTGTCAACGCGCAGAAAGCGCTTTTCGATTCCATCGCCGCTGTCGAGACGCCGGATGCGGGCACCGTCGTCATCGCCCTGAAGCAGCCGGCAGGGAACCTGCTGTTCAATCTCGGCTGGGGCGATGCGGTGATGGTGGCGCCGGAGACGGCGGCGGAGAACAAGAGCAATCCGGTCGGAACCGGTCCCTTCACTTTCGGGCGCTGGGTAAAGGGCGACCGGGTCGAACTGGTCCGCAATGAAAACTACTGGGGGACGCCGGCCAGGCTGGCCAAGGCGACGATCAAGATCATTCCCGATCCCGCCGCCGCAACCGCGGCGATGCTGGCCGGCGACGTCGATGCCTTCGCGAACTTTCCGGCCCCCGAGGCCATGGCGCAGTTCGAAGCCGATCCGCGTTTCAAGGTGGTGATCGGTAGCACCGAGGGTGAGACCATCCTGGCCATCAACAACACCCGCGGTCCCCTGAGCGATGTTCGCGTGCGCCGCGCGCTGGCCCATGCCGTTGACCGTCAGGCGGTGATCGACGGCGCCATGTTCGGCTACGGCACGCCGATCGGCACCCACTTCGCCCCGCACCATCCGGCCTACGTCGACCTGACGGCCAGCTATGCCTACGACCCGGAAAAGGCCAAAGCTCTGCTGGCCGAGGCCGGTTACGAGTCCGGCCTGAAGCTCAGCCTGAAACTGCCGCCGCCGAGCTATGCCCGCCGCGGCGGTGAGATCATCGCCGCCCAGCTTGCGGAGGTTGGTGTGGAGACCGAGATCAGCCAGGTCGAATGGGCCGGCTGGCTGGAACAGGTCTTCAAGGGCACCGACTACGACCTCACCATCGTCTCCCACACCGAACCGATGGATATCGGCATCTACGCGCGCGACACCTACTACTTCAATTACCAGGATGCCGACTTCAAGGGGCTGATGGCCAAGCTGAACGCCACCGTCGACGAGGAGGCGCGTTATGGTCTGCTCGCCGATGCACAGAAGAAGCTGTCCGCCGATTCCGTGAACGTCTTCCTGTTTCAGCTCGCCAAGCACGGCGTCTGGAACAAGGACGTCGTCGGTCTCTGGGAGAACAGCCCGGTACAGGCCAACGACCTGACCGCGGTCTATTGGAATTGACGGCATAGACAAAGGCGCGGCGGCCGGCTGTGTTGCAGCACTACCCTGCGTCCTTCGAGACGCGCGTCCGAGCTGATGCCCGGCCGCGCTCCTCAGGATGAGGGAGTCCGCGCATGGCACGAAGAATGACCCTCATGCTGAGGAGCCCGCCCCAGCGGGCGTCTCGAAGCACGCGCAACAGTAGTCCAGTGCCGCAGAACCCATTCGCCGGGTTTGCGGGCTAGGCCATGGCGCTCTTTCTCCTGCAGCGTCTCGGCACGCTTCTCATCACGCTTCTGGTAGCCAGCCTGCTGGTCTTCCTGGTGATGGAGGTGCTGCCCGGCGATCCGGCTTCGATCATTCTGGGGGTCAACGCCCGCGCCGACACACTGGCGGCGTTGCGGGCGGAGATGGGGCTCGACCGGCCGGCTTGGGAGCGCTACTTGCTTTGGCTTGGCGGGCTCGTCACCGGCGACCTTGGGCGGAGCTATACCTACGGCGTGACGGTTTGGGAACTGGTGGCCGAGCGTATCGGTCTCAGCCTGCCTCTGGCGCTGATGGCCATCGTGCTGTCCACGGTGCTGGCCATTCCGCTCGGCGTCCTGGCGGCGGCGCGGCGCAACAAGGCGGCGGATGTCGGCGTCATGGGATTCACCCAGTTGGGTATCGCGATCCCGAACTTCTGGTTTGCCATCCTTCTCATCCTGCTCTTCGCGGTGCACTGGCAGATCCTGCCCGCCGGTGGTTTTGCCGGTTGGGATGCCGGTTTCTGGCCGGCCTTGAAGACGCTGCTGCTGCCGGCGGTGGCGCTGGCCCTGCCGCAGGCGGCGATCCTCGCGCGGGTCACCCGATCCTCGGTGCTGGAAACCCTGGGCGAGGACTATGTGCGCACCGCCCGCGCCAAGGGCCTCAGCCGCCGGGCGGCGCTTTGGCGTCATGCGGTGCGCAACGCCCTCATTCCCGTGGTCACCATCATGGGGTTGCAGTTCTCCTTCCTGCTGGCCGGCACCATCATCATCGAGAATGTTTTCTACCTGCCGGGTCTGGGGCGCCTCATCTTCCAGGCCATTGCCCAGCGCGACCTTATCGTGGTGAAGGATCTGGTGATCCTGCTGGCCGCCAGCGTGGTGGTGGTGAACTTCCTGGTCGATCTGCTCTATGCGGTTCTCGACCCGCGTCTGCGCGGAGGTGGCCATGTCCTCTGAGACGCGGGTGGTCTCCCTGCGGGAATTCTGGCAGCGCGGGCGCGGCCAGGCGAACCTGATGATCGGTTTGCTGGTGAC
The DNA here is from genome assembly GCF_965249265.1 of Pelagibius sp. Lineage (NCBI taxonomy): Bacteria > Pseudomonadati > Pseudomonadota > Alphaproteobacteria > Rhodospirillales > Rhodovibrionaceae > Pelagibius > Pelagibius sp. Next base: position 161,278 of record NZ_OZ252224.1, read on the forward strand.
CTTGCTGCTCGTCGCCCTTGCGGCCGTTTCGCTTTTCTGGACGCCCTATCCGGTTAACGCCATAGACATCCCGGCGAAGCTGCAGCCGCCTTCGGCAGCGCACTGGCTGGGTACCGATCAGTTCGGCCGCGATGTGCTGTCGCGCATCATGGCGGGTGCGCGCAACTCTATCGCCGTTTCCCTGGTGGCCGTTGGCATCGGCGCCGGCATCGGCGTGCCGCTGGGCGCGCTTGCCGCCGCCCGGCGCGGCTGGGTGGAGGAGGTGGTGATGCGCTTCAACGACTTCACCTTCGCCTTTCCCGCCCTGCTGTCGGCAGTGATGATCACGGCGCTGCTGGGCCCCGGTGCCGTCAACTCCATCATCGCCATCGGCATCTTCAACATTCCGGTTTTCGCCCGCCTCACGCGTGGTGCGGCGCTGTCTCTGTGGCAGCGCGACTTCGTGTTGGCGGCGCGGGTTGCCGGGCGGGGGCGCACGCGGATCACCCTCGATCATATCCTGCCCAATATCGCCAGCCTGTTGATCGTGCAGATGACCATCCAGTTTGCTCTGGCGATCCTGGCGGAGGCGGGCCTGAGCTACCTTGGCCTCGGCACCCAGCCGCCGGACCCAAGCTGGGGCAAGATGCTGAACGAGGCTCAGACCCTGATGTTCCTGGCCCCGCAGCTGGCGATCTTCCCGGGCCTCGCCATCATGGTGACGGTCTTGGGTCTGAATCTGCTGGGTGACGGCCTGCGCGATCTGCTCGACCCGCGTCTGCGGCGACTGCGCTGAGGGGGATGTCATGAGCCTTCTCAGCCTGCAGGACCTGACCGTCACCCTCGATACGCCGGAGGGCCCGGCGACGGTGTTGGACCGGGTGAGTTTCGATCTCGCGCCGGGGGAGAGCCTGGGCATCGTCGGCGAGTCCGGCTGCGGCAAGTCGATGACCGCCCTTGCGGTGATGGGCCTGTTGCCGGCGGCGGCGCGCTGCCGCGGTCGCATCGACTTCGAGGGCCAGGATCTGCTGACCCTGGATGAACGGGCGCTCTGTGCCCTGCGCGGGCGGCGTATCGCCATGGTCTTTCAGGAGCCGATGACGGCGCTGAACCCTGTGAAGACCATCGGCTTTCAGGTGGTCGAGGGCCTGCGCTGGCACTTCGGCCTCGGGCGGGGTGAGGCCGAAGCGCGGGCGCTGAAGCTGCTCGACCGGGTCGGCCTGCCGCAACCGCGTTTCTCCCCCGATCTCTATCCGCACCAGCTCTCCGGCGGGCAGCGCCAGCGGGTGGTGATCGCCATGGCCTTGGCCTGCGATCCGGCGCTGCTGATTGCCGATGAACCGACGACGGCTCTGGACGTAACCAGCCAGGCGGAGATCCTGGCCCTCATTGCCGAAGTGACGGCGGGTTCGAAGATGGCGCTGATGCTGATCACCCACGATCTGGCGGTGGTCTGGCAGAACACGGCGGCCATGCTGGTCATGTATGCCGGCACGGTGGCCGAGCGCGGGGCGACGGCGGAGGTCTTCGCCCGCATGGCCCATCCCTACACCCGTGGTCTGCTCGCGGCTTCCCCCGGTGCTCTGGAAGACATTCTGCCGGCGGGGCGGCGCCTGGCGACCATTCCCGGTCAGGTGCCCGATGCCCATGACCGTCCTGAAGGCTGCGTCTTTGCCGGGCGCTGTCCGCGTGCTGCCGATGTCTGCCTGCCGTGCCCGCCGGGCGAAAGACTGCTGGTGCCGGGCCATGCCGTCGCCTGTCTTCATCCTCATGAAGGAGAGACTCCGTCGTGACCGGCAATCCGAAGGGGGTGGAGACTTTGCTGCGCGTCGAGGGTCTGGTTCTGGACTATCCTCTGCCGCGCCAACGCCTCCTCGCCCCGGCGCCGCGCCACCGCGCGCTGGATGGTGTCAACCTGCAGATTGCCCGTGGTGAGAGCCTCGCCGTGGTCGGCGAATCCGGCAGCGGCAAATCAAGCTTGGCCCGTGCTGTCCTGGCCCTGGAACGTCCCGCTGCCGGGCGGGTCGAACTGATGGAGCAGGATGTTTTTTCGCTGTCGCCCAAGGCACTGCGCAGCCTGCGCCGCCATGCCCAGATGGTGTTCCAGGATCCTTACGGCTCGCTCGATCCGCGCCGCAAGGTCGGTTGGATCGTGGCCGAGCCGCTGGACGCGCTGGAGAGCAGCGTCGATGCTGCGGCGCGCCGGGCGCGCATTGCCGAGGTGCTGGAATCGGTCGGCCTGAAGGCGCGTGATGCCGAGAAGTTTCCTCACGAGTTTTCCGGCGGCCAGCGCCAGCGCATCGCCATCGCCCGGGCGCTGATCACCCATCCGGCCTTGATCGTCGCCGACGAGCCGGTCTCCGCCTTGGATGTCTCTGTTCAGGCTCAGGTATTGAACCTCTTCATGGACCTGCGCGAGCGGCTCGGTTTGGGCTATCTCTTCATTTCCCACGACCTGGCGGTGGTGCGTCATGTCGCCGACCGGGTGGCCGTGATGCGTCTGGGCGAGATCGTCGAAGAAGGGCCGGTCGAACAGGTGTTCGGCGAACCCCGCCACCCCTACACGCAAAAACTGCTGGCGGCGGTGCCGCGGATCGGACATCCGCGGCACCGGCCCGAAACGAGCACCAGTTAAGCGGCTTTCTTCGGCCGTCCTTCGATAACGGCGACTGTATGACCGATGGTCTTGCCCTGGCGATGCAGCGTCAGGGCCGTTGCGGCATCGATCTGCTTCGGGCGAAGCTGTTTCTCCAGCACCTCGGCCCCAGCATTGCCGGTGATCTCCGGCTGTTTGGCAAAGAAGGCCGCGAGGTCCTCGGCCAGATAGAAATGGAAGGGACCGTGGCCCGCCTGCTGCGCTTCCGCGTAACCGGTGATTACCTCATCCGGTTCGCTCTGGATTTTCCAGCTATAGAGAATGATCTCGGCGTCGTAGCCGGCGGCGGCGAAGGTCTGAAGCATGGCCTGCAGCGGCAGCCTGCCGCCGATCGAACAGAGCACTGCGCCATCGGGATTGAGGAAACGATGGGCCTGGAGCAAAAAGGCGTAATGCAGATCCATGAGATAGCTTTGCGCCAGGGCTGGAACGCTTTCACCGCGGGCGGCGATGAAGCTGGAACTGGCCTGACCGTCATCGAGCGAGACACCGTCGGGCAGGGGAATGTTCGGCAGGTTCTCGTAAATCAGATCGAAACGGAGCTGGCTGTTTTGAAACGGTGCCAAAAGATCGCCGACGCCGCTGCGCAGGATCAGGCGTTCCGGCGTCTCGAGGTTGGCGAGGATGTTGCTCATGGCTTGGTCGACGACGTCGCGGTGCAGGTCGGTGACGGCGATCAATCCCGGCCGCAGAATCTCGGCGGCAACCAGGGCGTCGAGCCCGGCCCCGGTGCCGATGGTGCAGAAGCGCTCGAGGCGTTCTGCCGCCAGGGGGCGGCGGCGGCGATAGTTCTGAAAGGCCGGGCAGGCGACCCTTGCAATCCAGTCTTTTAGAGGATCACTGGCTTTGGGCAGATAGCACTGTTCGGTAAGTCTGAGCCGCAGCGTTTCCGCGAGCTGTGTCGGCGGCGCAATCTGAAAGAACGTCTGCGCGGGGATCTCGACGCTTGCCAGATCCAGGTCCGGCAAGCTGCCCGGCCTTCGATCTGCGGGACTTCGCTCTGTGGTGCTTCGGTCTATGACGTCTGACACGGTTCTACCTCCTTGGCTTGGACAATTGTGACAAGCGATCGATTACTGTTCGCAATTAGGAAGGGCGATGAAGCGGTTCTACTTCCAAGGCCTTTGGTCAGGCGGTTTCAGATGATTTGAAAAGGTTCTAGGCGCCGGCTGCCAGATCGGCGACGGCCAGGCGAATTCCCAAGACGATAAAGACGAGGCCGGCAGTGGCATCGATCCAATGCTGGGCCTTGCTATAGGCTTGCTGGATCTGCGGCCACGACAGGGTTGCGACCACCAGCGAGTACCAGGTGAAGGAAGTGACGCCCATGATGGCCACGGCGGCGAGGCCGACCCAGAGGGGGGTCGGCGCGGGCAGTGTTGCGACGAAGAGGCTGCCGACGAAGGCAACCGTCTTGGGATTGGAGAGATTGGTGAAGAGACCGCGCCGCCAGGCCGATGTCTCGCTCGGAATGTCCTCGTGCAGGGATGCGCCCATGCCCGAGGAGCCGAGCGACCCGTAGATAAGCCGCAGGCCGAGGTAGATCAGATAGGCGCCGCCGCCGATGCTGAGCAGGACAAAGGCGGCGGGTGCGGCTGCCATCACGGCGGAGAGCCCGAAATACCCGGCCAGTCCCCAGATCACCGTTCCGCAAACGATGCCCAGGACCGTCGCAAAGCCTTTGCGGCGGCCGAGCAAGAGGGTGGCCTGTGCCGAAATCAGAAAGTTCGGGCCCGGCGACATCGCGGCGAGGGCCCAAACCCCGGCAACGCTGAGCAGGCCGAAATGGATATCCATCAGGCGGCCGCTCCGGGTTTCAGGGCTATTTGAACCAGGCGCAGGGTGGAGAGGGTCTGGAACCCGTTGGCTCTGTTGATGGCTTGAGCCTGATAGGGCAACAGGGCTGCCGCTGCCGTGGGCCGGTAGATCAGTTGGCGCAACCCCTCTGTGGTGCGGCAGATCACCCGGGCCTCCGGCGCGGCGGTGGCGGCGAGCCTTGCGAAGATCGCCGCCTTGGGTTCCGCCAGCACGCCGACCAGGATCACGGAGTATGTCGAGAAGTCGATGGTGCTGCCGTCGGCATTGATCATGGTCAGCCGGTCGGCGAAGCCCAGGCGCTCGATGACCGCCTCGGCTGCTGCGGCCCGCTCGCCCAGGATCTCGATGCCGTCGACATGACAGCCTGTGGTGCGGATGTACTCCAGCGCCGTGATCGGCAGCGCACCGGCGCCGACAAAGGCCACCCGGTCCGCCGGTCCCACCCTGGCCAGGGCCACCTCTGCGGCGGCGAGGCCGCGGTAGCGGGCCAGGTAGTTGCGGGTGACGGAGTCGCAGTCGCTCAGATAGCGCTGTGGCACCTTGACGCGGGCGATGTCGGCGACAAAGGCATCCTCCAGCCGCGACTCGAAGGCTGCGAAGATCCGCTGGCTGGTCTTGATGGCCGATTGCATCTCCGGCCTGCTGACGAAGTCCGACGCCTCCTGTTCATTCAGGAGATCACTCAGCAGCACGGACTCAAGCGCCAGCAAGGCCGCAAACTGGCCTTCCGGATTTCCGTTCGCCGCTGCCCGATCAGCGGCCCCGATCAATGACTGTACTTGGTTGCTGAATCGCTCCAGCAGTTCTGAACTGGCGTAGAAACCGCCCAGTTCAAGCGGCCCCCCATCCTGGATCCGCTCTTCCATTGTTCCTGCCTTCCTGACGGCGCCTTGGACGACGCCTGGGCAATATGATTGTCTTATCCACAACCTGATGTCACATTCGGATTTCTGATACCTGCTATGGAGGTTTCCGATGGATGTATCCGCTACCGGGCACTATCCCCGACCCCAGTTAGACCTTGAATTGCTGAGGACTTTCGTGGCCGCCGTCGATACCGGAAGTCTCACAAATGCCGGGCATCTGATCGGCCGTTCCCAGTCGACGATCAGCGGTCAGATTTCGAAGCTGGAACTGCTCACCAAGGTCCGATTGCTGATGCGCTCGAAGCAGGGTGTCTCGGTGACGCCGGAGGGCGATGTGCTGCTGAACTATGCCCGTGACCTGCTGAAAATCGAAAGCGATGCCCTGGCGGCGCTGCGTCTGCCGGCGGGTTCCGGCAAGGTGCGCCTGGGCACTCAGGAAAGCTTTGCCGTGAAGCAACTGCCGCCGATCCTCAACCGCTTCATGAAGCAGCATCCGAGCTTCGAGATAGAGGTCGTGGCGGGCCTTGCCGTCGATCTCGCAAACCAGTTGCGCTCTGAACAACTCGATCTGGTGTTGATGCGCCAGATCCGCCGGGAGCCACGCCAGAGCGGTGTCTTGTGGCGGGAGCCGATCGTCTGGGTCGGGCGCGAGAAGCTGTTGGCGCGCCGGGACGAGCCCCTGCCTCTGGTGATCTATCCGCAGGGCTGCTTCTATCGGGACGCCATCCTGCAGGACCTAGCCGACAAGGGTCTCGACTACCGTCTGGTCTATACCAGTTCCTGTTCGGCAAGCCTGCAGTCTGCCGTCAAGGCGGGCTTGGGGATCTCGGCCTTTGCCGCCGGAACCATCGGTCCGGAGGTGCCGGTCCTGGATGCCGGCGCCGGTCTGCCGCGGCTGGGCGATGTCGTTGTCCGGCTGCACCGCAGCAGCAAGAAAAAGAATGCCGCCGCGGAAGCCCTGGGCGAATACCTGGAGCAACATCTACGGTCGACGGTGGCAGAGAACGCTTAGGTAAGCTGCCAAGAAAGAGACGATGAAGCCTTTGGCATCCTTCGAGACAGCCCCTGGCGGGGCTTCCTCAGGATAAGGTTGGTTTTGACTTCAGAGATACGACCTCATGCTGAGGAGGCGCCCTCCATTTTGGTGGGCGCCGTCTCGAAGCATGTTTGCGCTGAAAGCTCGGCTTTCCAGCAGCCCGCTAGAGCAGGGCGCTGACGATCTCGGCCCATTCCTCGTCCAGGCTGTTCCGCGCATGGGGTTTGCCGGCGCGGCGGTACCAGTAGCCCGCGTTGCTCTCGTCGCCTTCGACGCGATGCAGATAGGCGTGCACCCAGGCCCCTTCGGCGGAAGAGTCGCTTTGGGCTGTTTGGTGTGCGGTGTCCCAGTCGTCCTTGGCGGCCTGCCACAGCGCGGTCAGAGCGGGGCTCAACTCCGCCGGCGGCCTGTCCGTAGTCAGGCTGTTGCGAAAGCTATCGAGATCCATCTTGTGTTGTCTCAATCCTTGAAGATCCGCTCACCCTGTTCGTCGATGATCTGACGCCCCTTCATCAGGGCGAAGTCGTCGGCGTCTTTTTGCGATCCATGGGTGTCGGCGCGCAGGAAACTGTGCTCCTTCATTTCGCCGCCGATCTCCTTGCGGATGAATCCGGCGGTCAGCCATTGGCCGCCCTGGCGGCGTGCCGCCGGCTGAATCTGAAAGCCGTTGTATTCGACCGCTTCTGCCGAGGGGGCATCATTCTCGCCGCCACCGCCGAAAAGTTTGCTGAAGAATCCCATGGTCCGCTCTTTCTCCTGACTGCTCCGCCGCTCACGGATGGATAAGGATACTCCGGCAAAGGCTTTCTTCCTAGAGCGGGTTCTGGTCTATCTTGCGCAGGCAAAAGCGGAGACCAAACAAGCGCATGACCCGTCTCTACCACGATGCCCTCTATGACCGCGATGCGGCGGTCGGCAGCTATTGGGAGGCCTCGGCGCGGCCTCTCGGCCGGGCGACACCGCCTTTGACGGAAGACGCTGCTTGCGACATCGCGGTCATCGGCGCCGGTTTCACCGGGCTCACCGTCGCCCTGACCCTGGCGGAAGAAGAAGGCGCCGATGTAGCGGTGCTGGAAGCCGGAACACCCGGCTGGGGGGCTTCCGGGCGTAACGGCGGTTTCTGTTGCCTCGGCGGCGCGAAGCTCGACTATGCCGCCATGGCGAAGCGCTACGGTCTGGAGGAGACACGCCGCTTTTTCCAGATCCAGGTCGAGGCCGTGGATCTCGTCAGGTCCTTCTGCAAAGCGCGCGGGATCGATGCCGACCTGACCGGGGAGGGTGAGATCCTGCTGGCCCACAAGCCGGGCCGGCTTGCCGAACTGCGCGCCGAGCAGGCCCAGTTTCGCGACCTCTTTGGTCTCGACTGCCCGCTGCTGGAGCCTGCGGCCTTGGCTGAACGCGGCCTCGCGGCGGCGGACTTTCACGGCGGCCTGCTGGTGCCGCCCGGCGTCGGGCTGCACCCACTGAAGTACCTGCGGGGATTGGCGCGGGCGGCCATCGACGCCGGGGTGCGGGTCTACGGCAACTCGGCGGTCCTGGCACTGCAGCGCCAGGGCGGCGGTTTCAGTCTGACCACACCGCAGGGCCGCATGACGGCCCGCAAGGTGATTATCGCGACCAACGGCTACAGCGAGGAAGCGCGCTTGCCCGATCTTGCCGGGCGGTTGCTGCCGGTCATTTCGGACATCATCGTCACCCGGCCTTTGAGTCACAATGAGCAGGCCGCCCAGGGCTGGACCGACACCACCATGTGTGCCGACAGCCGCCACCTGCTGCACTACTTTCGCCTGCTGCCTGACGGACGGTTTCTTTTCGGCGGGCGGGGCGGCGTCTCCGGTTCGCCGGCGGCGGGCGAGCGGGGAAGGCGGCGCCTGCGCCGCGATTTCGAGCATCACTTTCCGGCTTGGCGGGACGTTGAAACCGAGTTTTCCTGGCGCGGACTGGTCTGTCTGTCCAAGCCGCTGGTGCCCTTCGTCGGCGCGCTGGAGGAGAAGGGGCTCTACGCTGCCTTGGCCTATCACGGCAACGGCGTTTCCTTTACCGCCTATGCCGGACGGGCCCTGGCGGCCCTGGTTGCCGGACGCCAGGGCGCAGCGGACCTGCCCGCCGTTCTGCGGGCGCCCTTGCCGCGCTTTCCCCTGCCGTTTCTGCGCCGGCTCTATCTGGCCGGCGCCTACGGTCTCTACGGTATCCGGGACGCTCTGGGTTGAGTGGCAGGCTTCAGTCCCTGACGATCTGCACCGAGCAGGCGGCATGGCGGGCCACCCGCGCCGTGTTGGGGCCGAGCAGATAGTCTTTCAGTGAAGGACGGTGCGCCGCCATCACGATGAGCTCGGCGCCGATCTCTTCGGCAGCTTCGACGATCTTCTCATAGATCGTGCCGTGGGCGGCGATGATGCCGCCGAAGTAGTCTTCGGGAATGTGCTCCTTGGCCAGTTCCCGCATCCGTTCTTCGGCCTGTTTGACGAAGTCCTTCACATCGTAGTCGATCGAGCCATGCTCTTCGCCGCGAATGGCATAACGCCAGTCAATGCCGGAGGGAATATGCGGGACCACCGTCATCAGCCAGACCTCGCCGTCCAGGATGCGGGCCTGGTTGACCCCGTTGGGCAGGGCCTTCAGCCAGGACGATTGATGTTCCAGATCGATGGGAACCAGAATCTTTTTGGACATTATTGTTTCCTTCTCGGCTACTGGCCCGGCTGCTGATCTGTTTCGCCGGCCGACTTGGCCGGAATGATGTGCATATCGCTGGGCTGGTCGGGGCGGCGCGGCTGTTTGGCGACCAGCAGGTAGACCATCCAGACGAGGAACAGGATCGCCACGATGTTGACCAGCGACGTCAAGGGATCGGCGATCAGGGGCTGCGGTCCCTCGTCGAGCGCCGGCCGCAGCGCGGCCGCTACCGGGGCCGCCGGATCGACGGCTTCGGCGGTACCCAGGGCCTTGGACAGTTCCAGGATGGTGGCGTCGGGGATCGGCTGGGTGGCGGCGGTACCCGTCGTGCCCGGTCCTTGTGCGCCGAAGGCCTCGCGTCCGCCCGAAGGACCGGCCAGCACCATCTGGACACCGAGCGACTCGACGGCGCCATCCTGGCCGGCATAGCTGCCGGCGGGGATCTGGGCCTGGCGCAGGAAGGAGAAACGCAGCGGCGCGGAGCCGTCGTTCCAGCCCTCGATCGCCAGCAACCGGTAGTCGCCGCCTTCAAGCAGTTCCAGAACCGTTGTATCGCCCAGCGGGGCCATGATGAAGACGGCGTCCACCAGGCCCTTGGCCATGGCTTCGAACTGGATGCCCAGTTCGCCGGCTTCGCCGGAGACCACCGCGACCCCGTCGAGACCGAGCCCGGCAAGCGCCATGCGGGCCACCCGGTCGGAGGAGGAACCGGCCTCGCCGACACCCAGTTTCGTCACCTCGGGCAAGCTGGCGGGACCGCTGCTGCGGGTGACGATATGGGCCACCTGGAAGCCGACGACGCCGAGGGCCTCGGCCTGGCTCGCGAGAACCGCGCCGTCGCCTTCGACCTCGTAGAAGGAATCGACCCCGGCCACCGCTAGGCGGGCCGCGCCGCTGGTCACCAGATCAAGCGGGTTGGCGGCCCGTTCAACGGCGACTGATCGTTTTGGAAAAACGCTGCGCGCCGCGCGCACCGCCTTGCCGGCGGGTCCGGCCAAGGAATCCAGTTCCCCCATGGCGACGATCAGCGGTTCGGCCCCGGAGGCGCCGCCGGTTTCCGACGTGGCTTCGAGCAGGCCCGCCGCCACCATGTAGTCCAGCACCACCGCGCCGACGCTGCGTCCCTCCAGTTCGACATCGGTGATCATTTCCCGCATGGCATCGGCGGTGACCTTGTTCTGCAGCTTGGCCAGGGCGGGGGCCAGATCGGGGAAGCGGGCCAGCGCCTCGCGGCGGACCAGAGGCGAGGGCTCGTAGACCGGAAAGAAGGAAAGGTCGTCTTCCAGCACCACCAGATCGAAACTGGCGATCTGCTGGTCGGTGCGGAACAGCTCGCCGACGATGGCTGTCCCGTCGAGCACGGCCTGGGCGATCTTGTCTTTGCCACTGTCGTCGAGATCGAAGGCCAGAACCTGCCCGGGCTTCAGGCCGTAGCGGCGCACCAGGGGATTGAGGCCGTCGAGGGGCCGTTCCACGAAGGTGTCGTCCGCGGCGATGTCGACGCTGTCCAGGCGTGCGAGATCGCTGATCTTGGTGATGTTCTGTCCCTGAGAGACTTCAGGGCGCACCACCAGAACGTAGTCGCTGGAAAAGCCGAGCCGCTCGCGCCAATCCAGCTCCAGCGCACCGTAAAGCTCGCGCACCCGCGCCAGGGCAGCATCGCCGTCGGTCATCGGCGGCTGGCCCAGATAGACCAGGCCGGTGCCGTTGTATTCCGGGTAGAGGTCGATCTTGTCCTGCTTCAGGGCCTCGAAAGTCTCCGCAGAGGAGCCGTAGGGAATGGCACGCTGTACCGTCAGGCCGTCTTCTTCTGCCATGCGCGCCATCATTTCGGCCAACAGCATGTTCTCGGTGAAGTTTTTGGACGCGACGCGCACGACCTTCGCCTCCTCCTCACCGCAGGCCGAAAGCATCAGGGAACCGCAAAGCAGCAACACAAGGGTGGCGGCTTTTCTGGATATCGTCATGCTTCTTCTCCCCCTCTACTCTGCCGGCGTCCGGCTGCCGCCGGCCTGGCCTGCTGACTGATCGGCGGCCTGGGCCCGCGCCATCCTGCGGGCCAGGCGGAGATCGCGAATCTCCGGAGACTCGTCCTCCCGCAACGCGCGGAAGAACCCGACGAGTTGGAAGAACACGATGAAGGTGAAGGGAATCGCCCCGGTGATGGCCATCGCCTTGGCCACGGTGACACTGCCCGAAACCAGAACGCCGAAGGTGATGGCGGACATGATGATGCCCCACAGCAACTTGGTCTTGGTGTCCGGATTGAGGTTGCCGTTGGTGGTCATCATCGAGACCACGAAGGTGCCGGAATCGGCGCTGGTCACCAGGAAGATGAAGATCAGGATGATCGCCAGGATGTTCAGGATGCCGGTGCCCGGCAGGTAGCTGAAGAAGGTGAAGAGCGCCTTGGTGACGTCTTCGAAGACCACCTCGGCCAGGCCGCCGCCGCCGTTCATCTCGATGTACATCGACGCACCGCCGAAGACGGCGAACCACAGCATCGAGAAGACCGTCGGGATCACCACGACGCCGATGCAGAACTCGCGGATGGTGCGGCCGCGGCTGATGCGGGCAATGAAGATGCCGACGAAGGGGCCCCAGGCGATCCACCAGATGAGGTAGGTCAGGGTCCAGCCGTGGGTCCAGCCGCGCAGGGAATCGTCATAGGAGAAAATCCTGAATGAGAGAAGAACGAATTGGCTCAGGTAGTCGCCGATGGAATTCACGAAGGCATCGAGGATAAAGGTCGTCGGTCCGGCAAAGAGCACCACCAGCATGATGACGATGGCGATGACCATGTTGACGTTGGAGAGGATTTTGATGCCCTTGTCGACGCCGGTGCAGGCGGAGAGCAGAAAACAGACGGTCATCACCACCAGAATGCCGATGGCGATGGTCAGGGAGCCGGGATCTGTCCCGAAGACTTCCGCCAGACCGGAGCGCACCAGCAGCGTCCCCATCCCGAGCGAACCGGCGAGGCCGAAGACCACGGCCATGACGGCCAGGACATCGGAGGCGACGGAGACGCCATGGGTCAGTTTGTCGCCGAGCAGGGGGCGCAGGGCGTATTCGATGGGCGTCGAGACCATCGAGGGGGCGTTCTTGCGAAACACGAAATAGGCGATCACCAGGGCGCAGACGCCGTAGATCGCCCAGGCGTGGAATCCCCAGTGCAGATTGGTGATGACGAAGGCCATGCGGGCAGCCTCGGCAGTCTGGCCCTCCATGCCCGGCGGCGAATAGAAGTGGTACATGGGCTCGGCCACGCCCCAGAACAGCAGGCCCGAACCCATACCGCCGGCAAACAGCATGGCGATCCAGGAAGCGGTGGAAAACTCCGGCTCCTCTTCGTCCCGGCCGAGCTTGATCTCGCCGTAGCGGCTCACCGCCAGAAAGACCACGAGGAAGACGAACATCGTGCAGGTCAGCATGAACAGCCAGTCGAGATACGCCAGCGCACCGGAGGTCAGCGCCACCGCAGCGCCGGTCACGTCGTCCGGAGAGACCACGCTCCAGATGCCGATGATGGCGCTGAGGCCGACTGAAATGATGAGAACGATGTTCTTGATGGGCATCCCCACGACTCCCTGTTTCGGTAACGCCCCGTTTCGGTGCTTTTTCATCACCGTGAAATTTTATGGCGTTTTTGTTCTTGTACTTAATCGAAAGTTACCACGGGTGGTATGAACTGTCATCCGGTTGAATGTCGGGGAAAAACTCGCCTGCAGATTCACGCTACTGATTGGCCACGGCAAAAGGCCGCTCGCGAAGGCTTTCGCGAACGGCCTAGTGGTTGTGCCGCGTTCGGCCGGCGGGAACTCAGGCCTGGGTCGGCGGGGCGAAGTTGCGGCGCAGATAGACCGGCTGGAATCCGGCCTTCAGAATGTTCTTGAAGGAATGCTGGGGGTCGCCCTCTACCTCTTCACCCGTGGCGGTCACCATTGTCCGGCAACCTGCCGCCAGCGCTTCCGCGATGCGGCGGCTGAGCAGGGCCGACTGTCCGCCGCGCTGGCGGTACTGCGGGTCGGTCGCGCCCCAGTCGAGCCAGGCCATGCCCTGGTCAATGAAAAGCGCGCCGGTGCCGGCCGGCGTCTGGCCGTCGAAGGTCATGTAGAGCTGCCAGCGTGGGCGGTGAACCAATCCGGCGAGCCAGGCGCAGCCTTCTTCGCTGAGGCCGAAATTGGTGCCGGCGATGCGGCCGAAGTCCTCGGCATGTTCGGGTCCGATCCTTCTGACCTCCAGATCGCTGCTTGCCTTTGGCGCCGGCTCGGCCCCGCGCCGGAACTTGATCCAGCCGCGCGCCTGGACCAGACCGCTTTGGTCCATGACATCGCCCAGGCTCGCCGGCTGCGCGTCAGGGTGCAGGTGAAAAAAGAAGCGCCGGACCCCGGCGTTCTCGTAGACGTCGCGCACCTGTTCGATGGTGGCGGGCTCGTCGGCGGCCTCGATACCCAGGCCGATGGTGCGGTTGACGACAATACTGGGGTCCTTGGCGGAGACCGAGGCCAGGGCGGTGCCGATGGTCTTCAGTTCCAGTCCCAGACGGTGACGCAGGTCCTCGGGCGCGGCGGCGTGAAGGTCTGACAAGGCGGCGCGTTCCAAACACTCGGCCTGCAGGGAAAAGTCTTCCACTGTTCTGCTCCAGATCGGAATGCGGCTGATGGATGGGCGGGTCGCAATTCCCGCTTACCTGAACAGATACGTGGGGAGGGATTTTCGGTTTCAAACAACGCCGATTATCCGGCTTGTGGGTTTTCCCACAGTGTCGGAAAGAAATCGCCGACCAGGGCGTCGCCTTCGTGGTGGCCGGCGGCCTCCATGATCGCCCGCTCCTGCTTCGCCCAGTCGCCGCGGTAGCGGATGTGACCGTCTTCCTTGGCCATGCGCAGCGTATAGCGGCGTACGGTGGCTTTCGGCGTGCTGGCGCCGAGGGCGCCGTGCAGGCAACGCATGTCGAAAAACACGCAATCCCCCGGACTGGTGTCGAAGGAGACGAGATCGTAATCGTCCGGCGCGGCATCGATGTCCGGCGGCATCTCGTAGCGCAGGCCGTTGATCACGCCGGGTGCCGCGGCGGCGCGGTGATCGGCAAAGAAAGTTCGCATGAACAGGCGATTCCACAGATGCGATCCCCGCACGAAGGCGATGCTGTCCTCTTTGGCGGTGGCATCCAGCGGCAGCCAGAGAACGCACATGCTGCCCTCAAAGTCGAAGTAGGAGATGTCGTGATGCCACGGCGGCCGGGCCGTGGCGCCGGCCTCGCGCAGAAACCAGTTGTCCATCACCAGATTGATGCGCCGGGCGTCCAGCAGTTGCGCGGCCAGGGCCGCAGCCGGCGATTGCCGCACGAAAGTTTCAAAAGCGGGAAACTCGGACCAGACCCAGAAGTCCTCGATGTAGCGGGGGCCGCTGCCGCCGTCGCCGTGGCGAATCTCCTGCTTCGGACTGGGCCGCTCCAGGTTTTCCGCGATTCCGCTGCCCAGCAGGTCGAGCCACTGCGGATCAAAGGCCTGGCGCAGGCAGACCACGCCGTCACGCCGAAAGGCGGCGCGCGTTTCCTCAGGGATAACGGCCAGATTCTGCTCTGCTTTGCCTGACTTCGGCATCTTTGCGGCCCCTCATGAGAACCAACTTTCTTTGCGATAGCGAAAGCATGCCATCACCGCCCCGGCTCCTGTCAACGCCATGCTGGACAGGGGGGGCTGTCGTTCCGCATACTTCTCGCAACGAAAAAATACAAAAGTTCAAACAGTGGAGGGCGCAGGTCATCGAGCGCCGGGACGACAGGTCCCAATGAACTCCACCTTGTCCTGGGGAGGTCAGACCCATGTGCCAGGTTTTTGCCGGGCAGGATCCCGCAACCTATCGTTTCGTCACCCGCTCCATTCGGATCAATGGCCACAGCACCTCGGTGCGCCTTGAGGCCCGGTTTTGGGACATCCTCGAAACCATGGCGGCGTCGCAGGAGATGTCGGTGCCGCAGTTCGTGTCCGAACTCTATGAAGAGGTTCTGGAACTGCAGGGCGAGATCAGCAACTTCGCCTCGCTGCTGCGCTGTGCCTGCCTCGTTTTCCTGACCGATGATCGCTTCCCGCCCTCGCTGCGCCCGCCGGTGAAGCTCGCGGTTGAGGAGCCGGTCGCGGTTTAGAGCGTTTTCGGCCTGCGTCGACACGGACTGGTGCCGTGAAACCCTGAAACGCGCAAGTGTTTCGGCGCGCCCACGGTTGGGCGGTGGCGCTGTAGTAGCGGCATAACACCACCCCCGCGCCGAGCGGCGCTAAACTTGCTCCGAAAAAGAAAGCCGTCGCGAACGGCAAAAAAAAGATCTGGGAGAGTCGCCGGGACTTCGCCTGCCGGCTTGCGCCGTTGCCGTCACCTTTGCCGTCCGTCGGTGGCGTGGCCGCCGGCGCCGAGCAAGTCGGCAAGGAACTCTTTCTCAAATCTGACCGGAACAACTGAACGGAGAGGTATGCCGTGGCCAAAGTCATCCACACCATGATCCGCGTGATGGACGAAAAAAGCTCTACAGCGTTCTACGAGAAAGCCTTCGGTCTGGGTGTGGCCGACCGCTTCGATTTCGACGACTTCACGCTGATCTATCTGCGCAATCCGGAAAACGATTTCGAGGTCGAACTGACCGTGAACAAAAGCCAGGAAGAGCCCTACACCCATGGCTCGGGATACGGGCATCTGGCCGTCGCCGTCGACGACCTGAAAGCCGAACACGCGCGCTTCGAGGAACTGGGTCTCAGCCCCCAGCCGATGAAGGAGTTTCATCGCGACGGCGCCTTGATGGCCGCCTTCTTCTTCGTGCAGGACCCTGACGGCTACAAGATCGAAGTGCTGCAGCAGCACGGCCGCTATCGCTGACGCGAAAACCCACAGCACAACGAAAGAGAAAAGACCAAGAAAAGGCCAAAAAAGAGGATTGAGGAGGAAAGCCATGAGGACCTTGGACAAGCGGACAAAAGTCACCCGGCGGGGGTTTTTGAAAACCGCCGGGGCCGGCACCGCCGGGATTATCGCCGTGGTCAACGGCGGCATCGTGATGGGTGCCGGCGGGGCCTGGGCTATGGAGGTGAAACATCTGCGGCCCGGCAGTATGGCGACCCTGGTGCAGATGGCGCGGGACATCTATCCGCACGATCACCTGGCCGACAAATACTACGCGCAGGCGATGATCGGCTATGACGCCTCGGCGGGCGACGATGCCGACCTGAAGGCCATGCTGGAGGCCGGTGTCGACTTTGTCGATGCGACGGCAAGCGCACGCCACGGCGGCGGTTATCTCTCCGTCGCCTGGGAGGAGGATCGCGTGGCGATCCTCAAGTCGATGGAGGACAGCCACTTCTTCCAGAAGATCCGCGGCGGCCTGGTGACCGGACTCTACAACCAGCCGGAGGTCTGGGCGAAGTTCGGCTATGAGGGCGCTTCGGCGGAGCAGGGCGGCTATATCAGCCGCGGTTTCGATGACATCGACTGGCTGGAAGCCTGAGGGAGGGAGACGAGACATGGCACAATCATTCGACATGAACGACGACAGCGTCGTTGTCGTCATCGGCTCCGGCGCCGGCGGCGGAACCCTCGGCACGCAGTTGGCCCTGAAGGGCATTCGCACCGTGATCCTGGAAGCCGGGGGGCGCCACGAGATCGACGATTTCGAAAACGACGAGTGGGGGATGTTCGGCAAGATCTCCTGGCTCGACGCGCGCACCACCTCCGGCGACTGGCGCGTGGCCAAGGACTTTCCCGGCCTGCCGGCCTGGATCGTCAAGGCGGTCGGCGGCTCGACGGTGCACTGGGCCGGCGCTTCCCTGCGCTTCCAGGAACATGAGTTCAAGGCGCAGAGCACTTACGGCAACGTTGCCGGCGCGAACCTGCTGGACTGGCCGATCACCCTGCAGGAGATGGAACCCTATTACGCCCAGGCCGAGGACCGCATGGGTGTCACTCGGACCAACGGCATCGACGGCCTGCCGGGCAACAACAACTTCAAGGTCATGAAGGCCGGTGCCGACAAGTTGGGCTACAAGAACTGTCACACCGGGCGCATGGCCATCAACTCTGCGGACCGGGACGGCCGCGGTGCCTGCCAGCAGATCGGCTTCTGTTTCCAGGGCTGCAAGACCGGCGCCAAGTGGTCGACCCTCTACGCCGAAATTCCCAAGGGCGAGGAAACGGGCAAACTGGAGGTGCGGCCCAAAGCCCAGGTGCTGCAGATCGAACACGACGCCTCGGGCAAGGTGACCGGCGTCATCTATGCCGATGCGGAGGGCAAGCAGCATCGCCAGAAGGCGCGGGCCGTCGCGGTTGCCGGCAACTCCATCGAGTCGCCGCGGCTGCTTTTGAACTCGGCCTCGTCGATGTTCCCGGACGGTCTCGCCAATTCATCCGGTCAGGTCGGGCGCAACTACATGCGTCACATGACCGGCAGCGTCTATGCCACCTTCGACCGGCCGGTGCACATGTACCGCGGCACCACCATGGCGGGGATCATCACCGATGAGTCGATCAACGATCCCTCGCGCGGTTTCGTCGGTGGCTATGAGATGGAAACCCTCTCGCTCGGCCTGCCCTTCATGGCCGCTTTCCTCAATCCCGGCGGCTGGGGGCGCAGCTTCACCTCGGCCATGGACATGTACGATCACATGGCCGGCATGTGGCTGGTTGGCGAGGACATGCCGCAGGAATCGAACCGCATCACCCTGCATGCCTCGATGAAGGATCAGCATGGTCTGCCGATCCCCGATGTCCACTTCGACGATCATCCCAACGACATCGCCATGCGCGACCACGCCTATCAGCAGGGTGCGGCGGTCTATGACGCGGTGGGCGCGGTGCGGACCTTCCCGACGCCGCCCTATCCCTCGACCCACAATCTCGGCACCAACCGGATGAGCGAAAAGGCGCGCGACGGCGTTGTGAACAAGTGGGGCCAGACCCACGACATCGCCAACCTCTTCGTTTCCGACGGCAGCCAGTTCACCACCGGCGCGTCGGAAAACCCGACCCTGACCATCGTCGCCCTCGCCTTGCGCCAGGCCGACTATATCGCCGAACAGATGGGCAAGAATGCGATCTGACCGCGCGTTTCCCGTCTGATCACCGGCCCGCCTGCCTGTCGCTTTTCAGCCGGGCGGCGCCCAACTTGCCACTTGCGGCGGTTCCTTTTCGGAGCCGCCGCTTTTTTTGTAGCGCGACGGCAGCGGCCGCGCCCATATCGTTGTTCATGGGCAGATCAAAAACACTGCGGCAAAAGCTTCTCGGCGGCCTGCTGGCCTTGCTGGGCGTTTTCCCGGTCTTGGAAAAGGCATCTGCCGCGCCGGCCGATCTGCCCGGCTGGGAAGCGGCGCGCTGGGGCATGACCGCGTCGGAGCTGACGGCTGCGCTGGGTGATGCCGTGGCGCCGCTGCCGGGGCGCTGGCTCTACGGCAACGCCTATGCGGAACTGGGATTGCCTGCCGTTGAGATCGGCGACCTCGTCTTCACCGGTTACCTGCAGATGGATGCGCAGACGCACCGCCTGCGTCAGGTTCTTTTGGAGCGCCGCCGGGTCGGTGCCACGCCGGCGGTTTTCGAGAGTCTGGTCGAAACCCTGGAGGCCACCTACGGCGAGCCAAGCCTCGTCTGTGCCCGGGCCAAACGCGGCGGCGTACCGCTGGACTATGAGATGATCTGGCGCTTTCCGACGACGACGCTGCACGCCAAGTTTCTCGACTTCTCCACCACGGCGGTTTTCAGCCGCGATCCCCAGGCCGGCATCGACCCGCTGACGCCGGAGCGCGAGGTCCGCCGCAACCTCCGCCGCACGATGCCCCGGCGCATCCTGCTGCGCTTCCACGACAGCCGTGAAGCGGCCCTCGACCGCGGCTGTCTTTAGGGCTTATCGGATATTTCTTCCTGAAGGGCTTCCGCCAGAAAGTCGAAGACCAGGCGGATGCGGCGGCTGGTGTGCAGCTCGCGATGGGTGACCAGCCAGACCGGGACCGGAATGGGATCGAGCTCCGGCACCACGCATTCGATGCCGGGTGTCAGCGCCGCGATCTCCCTGGTCATCACGCCGATGCCGAGCCCCTGCTTCACCATCTCCCAGACCACGACGCCGTTCGCCGAGACGATCTTGAAATTGCGCCTGGTCAGAGAGAGGCCGAGCGCGTTCAAAACCGGCAGCATGCGTTCGGGATCTTCGAAGCCGATGAAGTCGGCTTCCGAAAGCGCGCGTGCCGAAGCGGGCCGGCCGTGCTTTTCGATGTAGGCGGCCGAAGCATAGAACCGTGCCGAGGTTTCCTGCACGAGCTTTGCGATCAGGTCCGGTTGCTCCGGGCGCACATGGCGTATGGCGATATCGGCCTCGCGCCGCCGCAGGTCACGCACGGCATTGGAGGCAACCACCTCGACTTCGATGCCGGGGGCGACTTTGCGCAAGCGTTCGAGGATGGGTGGCAGCCGCAAAGCCGATGCCAGATCGCTGGCCGTGATGCAGACCTGCCCCTCGATCGTCTGGGACTGGCCGGAGGCGGCAAGGGAAAGCTGCCCGGCAGCATCGCCCATGGCGCGCACGTGGTCGAGCAGCTCCAGGCCTGGCTCGGTGAGAGACAGGGAGCGGCCGAGGCGTTCGAAAAGGACGACGCCGAGGTTTTCCTCCAGTGCCGCGACCTGACGGCCCAGCGTGGGCTGGGTCAGGCCGAGAGCCCGGGCGGCAGCGGAAAGCGAGCCCTCCTCTGCCGTGGCGAGGAAGGCCCGGGCCTGATTCCAATCGAAGGAGACAGCCTGCCAATTCATGCAAATTTGTATATCAGATCGACAAATTTCCGCAATTTATCTTTTTTATTTGCATGAGTAGACAACATCGAAAGGAGCCGGAAAATGATCGGCTGGATGGTTTAGGAAAAAACATGCAAAGCAGCGAGAAGTTTTGGGACACGAGGGCGGAAGACTACGCGCAGTCGCCGATCAAGAATCTCCCCGCCTACCACGAGGCCCTGGCGCGGACCAAGTCGTACCTCTCGGCCGAGGACAGGGTGCTGGAGGTCGGCTGCGGCACCGGCTCGACCGCCTTGTTGCTGGCCGGCTTGGTGAAACACATCACCGCGACGGACTTTTCATCGAACATGATCGCCATCGGCCGGCGCAAGGCGCAGGAGCAGGGGATCACCAACGTCACCTTTGAGCAGGCAACCCCCTTTGACGACATCGGGGCGCAAGAGCCCTTCGATGTCGTTATGGCCTACAATCTTCTTCATCTTCTGGAAGATATGCCGAAGGCCCTCGGCCATTTGCACGGCCTTTTGAAGCCCGGCGGTCTGTTCATTTCCAAGACTGTCTGCCTGGCGGAGGAAAGCCGCCTCTGGCGGGTGCTGATCTTCCTGATGCAAAGGATCGGCTTTGCGCCCTTCGTGAACAGCCTGAAGGTCTCGGAGCTTGAGGACGGTATCACTGCCCAAGGCTTCGAGATCATCGAAACCGGCAGCTATCCCTCCTATTCACGCGGCCGGTACATTGTCGCCCGGAAAACCTAGCCGGGATTTGCTCCCAAATGCGGACTTGCGCCGGTGATGCCTATGCGCGATGGCTAGGCCGATGCAAACTCAAGCAAAAGGATAGCGGCTCATGGCCTTGACGATTGTCGCGCATATTACGGCTGCCCCCGGCAAGGAAGTTCTCGTTCGCGAAGAGCTGAAAAAGCTCATCGACACCACGCGCGCCGAAGAGGGCTGCCTGCAGTACGACCTTCACGAGGACAACGCGGCGCCCGGCTACTTTGTGTTCTTTGAAAACTGGGAAACCCGCGAACTCTGGCGGCAGCACATGGAGGCGCCGCATCTCGCCGCCTATGGGAAGGCCACCGAGGGCGCGGTATCCAAATTCGTTCTCAATGAAATGACCAAGATCGCCTAGAGATTTTCGTGGCTTGACTTGAGAACTCGTTGCTACGGCGTTCTAGAGATAGGTTCCCGCCAGGGTGAAGACGTCGCCGCCGAGGCCGAGTTTGAAGCGGGCGATGCCGGGCTGGCTTTCGGTGTTTACCCCGCCGAGGTCGAGCCAGTCGATACCGCCCGCCTTCAGCATTGTGATGCCGTGCCAGAGCAGCAGGTTGTGGGCCTGGCCGACGCGCCCGGCATCGCTGGTCCAGGAGGCGAGGTAGGTGGCCGCCTTGCCGTGGCGGATCAGGATCACCCCGGCGACCAGGTCGTCGTTCTGGCGTGCGGTGAGGGCAACCACCGCCGCGCGGTCGTCGCGCGCCAGGGCGGCGATGAAGTCGCCGTTGGGCCCGACGAAACGTTTCTTTCGGCGGAAGCGGTCGTAGAGCAGCAGCGATTGGTTGAGGCGGCGCGGATGGGTGACCGCCTCGATTTCGAAGCCCGCTTTCTCCGCCTGCTGCAGGGCGTTGCGCCACTTGCCATGCAGCCCGGCCCGCAGCGCCTCCGGCGGCGGTCGCAGGTCGAGCCAGATCGAGCTGTAGCCCGTCACCACCGGGCGCAGCCCCTGGGCGCGCAGCATGGCGGTACTCTTCGGGCTCTCCGGCAGTTCCGGCAGCCAGAAAAGAAAGTCGCCGAAGCGGCGGCGACGGAACTGCCGCGCGATCGCTTCGCAAACCTGATGCGCGCGGGGGTCTTCAAGCGGGTCGATCAGCCAGACGGGGCCGCGCAGCACCCGGGCGATGCGGGTGAAGAGACGGTCCCGGCAAAAGGCCTGCGCCAGCGCCAGCGGCTCGCCACCCTGGCTGATCAGGCCGCGCTCGGCCCGCAGGCCGTGTGCGCTCTCGATCGCCGTGCCATAGGCCCAGGCCTGTTCCAGGCTGCTCTGCCCGGCCTGAAGGGTGAGGGCTTCCCAGGTCTCGCGGGGGCAGGGCTCCCAGGAGACCCCGGCTTTGGATTCCGGGTCGGGTTGGATGGCGGCGACCATGGCCGCATAGTCCCGGTTTTCACCGGGCCCGGCAATCTTTAGTCTGGCGCCCTATGACCCAGAAGGCGACCCAGTCGGCCGACAACGCGGCATCCCGGCCGGAGACCGTGGCGGCGATCCGGGGATACCGGATTCCCAAGCGGCGTTTCACGCGCTGGGCGCTCTATTACTTCCTGCTTTACGTCGTGCTGCCGGTGCTGGCCGTCAGTCTGTTGTTCGATGCCGTGCTCTACTTCGTTTTCACCCGCTTCACCGATCACTGCTGGGCCCTCTTCTGTCTGTTCGGCTGAGGCCGGGCTGCTTAACCGAAGCGTCATTTGACCGGGCCGGGGCGGCGGTCTAAGCCAACGGCTCGAAAGAATCTGGGTTCGAATATGGTTGGATTGACCCTTACATCGGTTTCGAAGCGCTTCGGCGAGACCTGCGCGGTGGAGGCGGTCGATCTGTCCGTGGCCGACGGCGAGTTCCTGGCCGTGCTGGGGCCTTCGGGCTGCGGCAAGACCACGCTGCTGCGGCTCATTGCCGGCTTCGAGCGCCTCGATCAGGGAACCATCCATCTGGGCGATCTCCTGGCCTCCGCGCCCGAACGGCATCTGCCGACCGAAGACCGCCGTATCGGCATCGTTTTTCAGTCCTACGCCCTCTGGCCTCATATGACCGTCGCCGGCAATGTCGGCTATCCCCTGCGGGTGCAGAAGGTCCGGGGCAGCGACTATGACCGGCGGGTGGCCGCCGCGCTCCAGACCGTCGGCCTGACCGGCCTGGAGGAACGGCGTCCGGCGGAGCTTTCCGGCGGGCAGCGCCAGCGCGTGGCCCTGGCGCGCTGCATGGTGATGGAGCCGCGCATCGTGCTGCTGGACGAACCGCTGGCCAATCTGGACGTCCATCTGCGCGCCGCCATGGAGGACGAGTTCGCCGAATTCCATGCCAAGACCGGTGCGACCATGGTCTACATCACCCACGATCAGGCCGAGGCCATGACCCTGGCCGACCGCATCGCGGTGATGGATGGCGGGCGTCTCGCCCAGGTGGCACAGCCCCGCGATCTCTACCGCAAGCCGGAGAACGACATGGTCGCCGGTTTCATCGGCCAGGGCGCCATCGTTCCCGGCCGTGTCTCCTCGCTGCTGCGCGACGGGCGCTGTGCAGCGACGGTGCTGGGCCGCGACTTCGTCCTGCGTTGTGCGCCCGGACAGCAACCCGGCGCCGTTCGGGTCTGCCTGCGGCCGGAAGATCTTTCCCTGGCGCCGGAGGGCAGCATTCCGGGCCGCGCCGTTCGCCTGACCTATAAAGGCGGCGTTACTGCCGTCGACATTGCCCCGGAAGCGGACCCCGAGGCCCGGCTGCAGCTCACCCTGCTCGACAAGCGTGCGCCGGCCAAGGGCGAGGCGGTGCGCCTGACATTGCAGGACGGCTGGGTTATCCCGGCGGCTTGATTGTTTTGGTTTTCGGCTGGAACCGCCGCTCGACGCAAGTTGAGAAACAACTAAGCTTCCCAGGGCAGCACACCGCGCGGCAGCCGTTTCGACAGGCCGCTGGCCAGCAGCATCAAGGCCATCACCACGGCAACCACCATCACTGCGACGGCGGAGGCCATGGAGGACGAGCCGCTCTCGTCGAGGAAAAAGATGATGACGCCGATGGTCTCCGCGCCCGACGAGGTCAGCAGGGCCGAAACCTGGATCTCGTTGAAGGCGGTGAGGAAGACCAGCAGCCCGCCGGCCGCGGCGACCGGTGCGGTGAGCGGCAGGATGATGGTGAGAAGACGGCGGAAGAAACCGGCGCCGGCCATCTGCGCGGCCTCTTCCAGACTGCGGTCGAGCTGATAGAAGCCGCTGATGACGGGACGCAAACCCAAGGTCAGGAAGCGCGCCAGATAGGCCGCGAAGATAATCCAGAGCGTGCCGTAGATCGAAAAGCCGAGCAGCGGCAGCGGTTTCAGGAAAACCAGGATGGCGGCGATGGCCAGCACCGCGCCGGGCAGGGCGTAGGGCAGCTCGGCCAGGGCGTTCAGGACGCGCAGCAGGGCGGTGCGGCGCCAGACCACGAAGTAGGCGAGGGGGACGGCGAGCGCGATGAGCAGAACAGCGGTGCCGCTTGCCAGCGCCAGGCTGTTGAAGAAGCCGCGGGCGGTCGCGTCATGGCGGAAGATGGCGTCGGTGTAGTGCTGCAGGGTGAAACTCTCGGCCGAGAGGGAGAGGCCGTAGGCCTTCACCAGGGAAGCTGCCGACAAGGCCGCCAGCGGCAGCACCAGGATGAACAGGATCACCAGCCAGCAGAACGCCTCGACCCAGCCGCGGCGCTTGCCGAGGTGATAGCTCAAGGCCTGGGAGGGGGCGCCGATGGTGCGGTAGTCGCGGCGCTTCAGCAGCCAGGCCTGCAGGGCGAAACCGCCGGCGGCTATCACGCTGACCAGCACCGAGAGCACGGCGACCTGGCTGATGATGTCCGGGCCGAAGTCGGAGAGGCGCTGATAGATCAGGGTCGGCAGAACCGTATAGCGCGCGGGAATGCCCAGCATCGCCGGGATGCCGAAATTGCCGATGGCGGAGACGAAGGCCAGGGCCGTGCCCGCCACCAGCGAGGGCACCATCAGCGGCAGCAGGATGGTTTGGAAGACCTGGACGCCGGAGGCGCCACTGGCTCGCGCGGCCTCGACCATTTCCTTGGGTAAAGCGCGCAGCCCGGCGCGCAGGGCGAGGAACACCAGCGGTGCGTGCTGGATGCCGAGCAGCAGGATGATTCCTTCGCGCGAATAGAGCGGATGGGGTGTACCCAGGGGCGGCGCCAGGCCTAGCAGGTTCAAGAGGCTGCCACTGGGGCCGAAGACCTGTATCCATGAGAGGGCTGTAACCTGGGGTGGGATCATCATCGGCAGCATGAAGCAAAAGACCAGGGCGGCCTTGGCACGGATGTCGGTAAGGGCGACGATGAAGGCGAAGAAACTGCCGAGCAGCAGGCTGATCACGGTGCCGCCGAGGGAGACTTCCAGGCTGTGCAGGGTTGCCCGCCAGGTGGAGCGACGGGTCAGGACTTCCTCTGCGGTGGCCAGCGACGGCTGGCCGCCGGGTGCCAGCGCTTCCCACAGCAGGCGCGCCAGCGGCAGGACGGCGACCAGGGCGACGAAGAGAACGAGAAAGGCGAACAGAGCCTGTTCGCCCGTCCCGCGCCAAAATTGGGAAGAGGCCGCTTCGTTCCGGTCCGGGCCCTTTCTGTCGGTCAGGGCGCCGGCGGCGGACTCCGTCACTTACTCGCCGAAGAGCTCGGTGAACTTCATGCGGGCCGCCTTGTCGCCGCTGATCGCCTGATCGGCATCGAAGCTCATCAGCTTGATGTCGGCTTGTTTGGGAAAGCCCGGCGGCGGCGCGACGGCCGGATGGGCGGGCAGGAAGCCCTGGGCCGCCGCCAGCTTCTGGCCTTCTTCGGAGAGGACGAAATCGACGAAGGCCTGTGACGCCGGCACGTTCTTCGACGTGGCGAGGATCGCCACCGGTTCGGTTACCGCGCTGACGCCCTCCTCAGGGAAGACGAACTCCACCGGCGAGCCTTCGAGCTTGTTGCGGATCGCCAGGAAGTCGATGACGATGCCATAGAGCTTCTCACCGCTGGCGACCGCCTTGAAGGTGCCGCCGTTGCCGCCCTTGGGCGTGATGCCGTTGCCGGCCAGACCTTCGTAATAACCCCAGCCGAGATCGGGCGCGTTCACCAGGCTGTGCATGTGGTTCAGCGCGGCGCCGGAATAGAGCGGGCTCGGCATGGCAACCAGCCCTTTTGCGTCGGCGGCCAGCAGGTCCTTCCAGGACGAGGGCTGCATCGGAGCGGCGGTGTTGTAGATGATCCCGGTGGTGATCAGCTTGCTGCCGAAATAGGTCATGTCGGCATCGTAGAGCGCCTTGTCATAGGCACCCACTGCCGCGTCCTCATAGGCCATCAACCGGCCTTCTTTCTTCAACTGTCCCATGTTGATGACATCGGCGATCAGCAGCACGTCGGGCTTGATCTGGCCGGCGGCGATTTCGGCGCGCAGGATGTTCATCAGCTTGCTGGTGCCGTTGCGGGTCCATTCGACCTCGACATCGGGATGCTTCGCCTTGAACGCATCGACGGTCTGCTGGGCGTCTTTCTCGAGCTGGGAGGTATAGATCACCAGCTTGCCGGAAGCGGCAGAGGCCGGTCCGGCGGGAGAAACGGCGGCGAGGGTTGTGATTGCCAGGGCGGCAACGGCGAGACGAAGCAACGGCATCGGAAGAGCCTCCGGAAGACTGGGGGAGAAAAGCACGCATAGTATGCCCCGGAATCGATCGGAACCGAAGTCTGGGGGGCATCCAAGGCTGAGGAAGGCCGGAGGTTAGTGGCTGAGGGTGATTGTCCGATGACGGTCCGGTGACCGATTTATGAAGCGCTGCAGCCCCTCGGTCCGTCTTGGTCGGTTGCCTCTACTGCTCTGAGACGGCCGCAATGGTGCGGCGGCCGAGCGCTGTCAGCATGACCGAGTGAACCCCGCTGCTCACCTGCGTCACGGTCAGCCAGCCCTTGGCCTCGCATTCGTTCAGAGTGCGCCAGAGGATCGTCTCGACAGGCTGCTCGGTGACGGCGATGTCGCCGGACATGCGCAGCAGTTCGAGCACAAGTTGTTGCTGGGGAAGAATTGAAGCCAAGAGTGGGACAGTCTTAGGGAAAAAGTGTTAGGTGAACGGCTCGGCGCCATGCACAGCGCAGCTTTTTGGAAGCCCAAGGTACCCGGAAATGCGCTGAACGCTCAACAGCGCGTCGTCGGGCAGAAGTTTCTATCTGACGCTGATCTGACGGCCTTTTCGGACCGGCATTCAGGCCGCAAGAAGTCTCCGGGCTGCCGCTGGTCTATACGATACGACAGCCGGAGCTTCTGCCCGACGGGCGGCTCTAGTGCGTGCGGCCGTCCGCCAGAACGCGGCAAAGCTGGCTGACAGCTTCCTGATGGCGGTCGTTTGAAATGCGCGTAAAGTTCCGGGCCAGATCGAGACACATTCTCTGACGCTCGTTCAAACGGCCGTCGTCGCTGTTCAGGCCTTCGTAGAAAAACCCGATGTCGACGCCGAGAACCTTGGCGATTTCAAACAAACGACCGGCTGACACCCTGTTGATGCCACGTTCGTATTTGTGGGCCTGCTGATAAGTAACGCCGATCATCTCCGCAAGCTGCTGCTGGGTCAGACCCAGCATGGTGCGGCGTTCGCGAATGCGCTGACCAACGAACTTTTCAACGCTCTGAATATTAGCAGATACAGTTTCCACTAGGTTCCACCATTCCAGTTACGATTCTTTCTCAACCACAAGTAAGAATCTAATCAATATGACCAGAAAATATAATCACTTCATCGGGTAAATATGGCAAGAGGTTTTTCGCGAAACGCGAACACGCCGGATTTCTGCGATTTTTGGACGATGGCTACGGTCAAACTGAGAGCATCGACCACCGGCAGGATAAACGGCTGTTATTTCAGCAGCCTATCCATTTCCTCGCACCCTTTCCCAGGAGGCTTCGCGACCCTCCAGGGTTTCATGGATCAATCAAGAGGCTGATCAATCCCTATCAAATCAACTTAAGGCAGCGAGCCGGAGCCGCAACCCCCTTCACTGGTATTTTACCAGAACCAAATGGGTTCTGATGCTGATTCCGGGGCCGGCGACTGTCTGTCTGGGTGCCTAACCTCCCGCTCAGGCTGAATCTATTGCCGTCTTATCCCCCTTCATGCCAGGGGCAAATAAGAGACGCGTCCGGTCGGGCGGATCGGGGATAAGGGCCCGGTTCGTCAGGACTTGTCTTCCCGCGGAGGTATGACGGATCCGCGTGACTTCTATTCCTGCTGTGGGGTTTTTTCGATCCGGTTGGCCGGCGGCGGAAGGGCGCCACGGCCCGCCTCTGCGGAACAGGATGACTATCTTTTCGACGCCGGGCGATGTTAGGGAGATGATGGGAGACACTACAGCGAGGAATCGAAGGGGGAGGAAGCAGGACGCCATGCAAGGCGATGGGAAAAGCGGCCGGCTTCACGGCGTGGAACAGCAAGGAGAACAAGAGGCGCAGCAGAGCTTTGCATTTCTACTGCTGCCGGACTTCGCCATGCTCTGTTTCAGCTCGGCGATCGAGCCTTTGCGTGTTGCCAACCGAATTGCCGGCCGGCGGCTCTATGACTGGCGCCTGGTCACGACCGACGGCGCGCCGGCATTGTCTTCGGGCGGCACCGGCATCCTGGCGGACGACTCTCTCGAGGCCTGCGGCCGCCCGGATTACTTCATCGTGGTTGCCGGGATGAACGCCCAGCGTTTCACCGATGCGCATCTCATCGGCGCCTTGCGCCGGCTTGACCGCAGCGGCTGCCGCGTCGGGGCGCTTTCGACAGGCAGCTATCTTCTGGCCAGGGCCGGGCTGTTGAGCGGCCATCGCTGCACCGTTCACTGGGAGAACCTGGATTCCTTTCGCGAAGACTTTCCCGACCTCGACGTCACCGGGGAGCTGTTTGAGATCGACGGATCGCGTCTGACCTCCTCCGGCGGTACTGCCTCTCTGGATATGATGCTGAGCCTGATCGGGGAACAGCACGGCCGCGATCTGGCGACGCAGGTTGCCGAACAATTCATCCACGAGCGCATTCGCGAGACCCACGACCATCAACGCATGAGCCTGCAATGGCGCCTCGGCATCAACCATCCCAAGCTGCTGCAGGTCATCGAGATGATGGAGGCCAATCTGGAAGAGCCGATGGCGCGATCGGAACTGGCCAGTCAGGCCGGCCTCTCCACCCGCCAGCTTGAACGCCTGTTCCGCAAGTACCTGGGGCGCTCGCCGACCCGCTACTACCTCGAACTCCGCCTGCATCGGGCCCGCGCCCTATTGCAGCAGACCACGATGTCGATCCTGAACGTCGCCCTGGCCTGCGGGTTCGTTTCGGCTTCGCACTTCTCGAAGTGCTATCGCGAATTCTTTGACATGATGCCGCGCGAGGAACGCCAGGGTAAGGGCCGTCAGACCGAAGAAGCCCTGGGCGCCGACGTCGGCGAGCGCAGTGCGAAAGCCGTGAAACGGCTGTAGGGGTTGAGGGGTGTAAAGCGCTCTAGGGTCGGTACTCAATTAGGGATTCCCCTACGTCTGCAGTTGTGATTCTTTGATCCAGGTTTCCCAAGGCAGGGAGGATTGGATGGCACGGCTTTACTGGCTTTCGGACGAGGAATGGGCTCGGATCGAGCCTTATCTGCCGCGCGGTCGGCGCGGGGCTCATCGGGTGGATGACCGTCGGGTGATTTCCGGTATCGTCCATATGCTCAAGGTCGGAGCGCGCTGGCGCGACTGTCCGTCGGAATACGGCCCCTACACGACGATCTACAACCGCTTCAATCGCTGGAGCAAGCAAGGGGTTTGGGAGGATATTTTCTACGCCCTGACGGGTAAAAGTGTTGTCGTATCGACCACAGCGGTCGATTCCACCCACATCAAGGCGCACCGCTCGGCGGCGGGGGCAAAAGGGGGGACTTCGAGCACGCAATCGGTCGATCGCGCGGCGGACGGACGACTAAAATTCATGCCATAACCGATGCACTGGGGCGCCCTATTGCCCTCTCGATCACGCCCGGACAGACCCATGATCTGGTCGGCGCGGCCATGCTTCTCGAGCGCATACCAACCCCTAAACGGCTCCTGGCCGATCGCGCCTATGACGCCGCAAAGCTGCGGGACTGGTTGATCGAACGAGGCTGCCAGCCGGTCATCCCTCCAAACCCAACCCGCAAGCATCCTCAATCGTACGACAAAGTCGCCTACCGAGACCGCAACCGCGTGGAGCGGATGTTCTGTCGGCTCAAGGATTTCAGAAGGATAGCAACCCGCTACGACAAGCGCGCCGATATCTTCCTCGCCGCCATCTGTCTGGCCGCATCTATCACTTGGTGGCTCAATTGAGTCTCGACCCTAGACCGCGAAGCGCACGAAGGTCGCGTCTTCCGGCAGCAGTTCCGGCTCGCCGCCGGCTTTGCGGTAAATCTCGCTGCCCATCAGGGCGCCGTCGCGATGCTGTGATAGCGAGGTGCTCTGGGGTGCCGGTTGCAGGCCTTTTGAGGCCAGCGCCTGCTGGCCGAGAACCTGGACCATGAAGGGCATGGAGGACAGGCGCGAAAAGCTGACCTGCCTTCCCTTGGCCGGGCCCTGAGCAGCATGATCCCGGGCGGCATCTTCCCGTGCTACCCGGCCGGGCCGCCGTTCGGCGGCTGCCGCTTCCTGATCTTCCCAGCGGCGCTGCAGGTTGCCCTGATCGTCCCTGGCCCGCAGGGGCGGGGTCTTGGCGACCGCCTCGACACCCTGCTTGGTCGCCGCCGCCGGGCTTGCAGCATCCGACGACGCCATCGGCTTGGTGCCGGGCGCGGGCAGAAGCGGCAATTTTTGAACACCGGTCACGGGTTCTGGGTCCAATCGCAGGGTTTCACGGTCTTATACAATAGATGCACCTTATGAAAAATTTATCAAGCATTGAATCTAATATGGTTTATAAATTAACCAATAAAATTAGCCGTAAGACTAAGTGTTATTGTTAATGCGATTTGATTAGTTCTGTATTTTCTGTAGTTAATGAAATTATTACAAGAGCTTTGAAGAAGTGCTTCACCTTTCTTTAAGGGGTGGCTGCCAAATTCGAGGATTATCTGGCGCCAGAGGGTGCCTTAATCAGCCGGGGGTCCTTACCCGCAAATTCTGTGGGGGATCAGCTTCAGGTAGGAGAGCGGCGGCGTGATCGATGCGATTGCAAAGGACGACTGTCTCTTGGAACTGGAGCGCCTGAACAGGGCGGTCGGGGCTTCCGGCGATGTCGCTTACGATTGGGATCTGGCGACCGATCAACTCACCTTTGTCGGCGGTGTGGCGCCGCTTTTCGAAGCCGGCGGACAGTCGGTTCCGAAAAGCGGCGAAGATCTGCAACTGCGCATCAGTCCGGAAGACCTGCCCCGTCGGCGCAGGATGCTGTCGGATCACTTTGCCGGATCCGCGACTTTCGACTGCGAGTATCGCATCCGTGCCGGGAACGGCGAGTTCCACTGGCTGCACGACCGCGGAAAGGTGGAGCTTTCACCGGCCGGCACGCCGGTTCGCATGACCGGCGTCATCCGTCTGGTGACCCAGCGCAAGAAGCAGGAAGAGCAGCTTCAGTATCTGGCCAATTTCGATGACCTGACGGGGCATTACAACAAGCTGCGCCTGCGCGAAGCCCTTGAGCACGCGCTCACCCAGTCGCAGCGCTTTGGCCAGCCCGGCGTCTATATGGTCATCGGCATTGATCACCTGGACCGCATCAACACCGGTTACGGCTATGAGGTCGGCGATGCCATCCTGGTCGAAATCGGCCAGCGGCTCGATCACTGGCTGCGCGCCGCCGATGTGATCGGCCGTCCGAACGGCGACTGCTTCGGCGCTCTGCTGTCGGTTTGCAGCGAGGAAAAGGCGCGGGTTGCCGCCGAACGCATTATTCAGTCGATGCGCGAACAGCCGATCGTCGTCGGCAAGGAAAAGATCCATGTGACGGTTTCGATCGGCGCCGTTGCCTTCTCCAGCCAGAGCAAGACCGCCGTCGACTCGATGACCAAGGCAGAGAGCGCCCTGCACCACGCCAAGACCGCCGGCCGCGACTGCCTGCGGTTTTTCACCCTGACCGAGGCCCAGCGCCAGGATTACCGCGCCTCCATGGACATCGGTGAAGAGGTGCAGCAGGCGCTGAAGGACAACCGCATTGTGCTGGCCTATCAGCCGGTGGTCGATGCGCGCAGTCACGACATCCGGTACTTCGAGTGCCTGGCGCGGATGTACGACAGAGAAGGCACGCTGATCCCGGCAGCGAAGTTCATTCCGGCGATCGAGCAGCTCGGCCTCATGCGGTCGATCGACAATCGGGTTCGCGATCTGGCGATCGGCGCTCTGGAGCAGTTCCCGGATGTCAGTCTTGCCATCAATATCTCAGGCCTGACGGCGACGGAACGCTCCTGGCAGCGGGGGCTGGTGGCCCGCCTGAAGGGCCGCCGCGACCTGGCATCGCGGCTGATCGTCGAAATCACCGAGACGACCGCGCTGATGGATATCGAGGAAACCTCGCGCTTCGTGTTCTCCCTGCGCGCGCTCGGCTGTGAAGTGGCACTGGACGACTTCGGCGCCGGCTTCACCACCTTCCATCATCTGCGCGCTCTGACCGTGGACGTGGTGAAGATCGACGGTTCTTTCATCCGCGACATCGCCGGCGACAAACAGAACCAGATCTTTATCCGCAACCTGCTTGCCCTGGCCGGCAGCCTCAACGTCGCCACGGTCGCCGAGTGTGTCGAAACCAAGGAAGACGCCGACTACCTGGCGACAGAGGGTGTCGATCTGCTGCAGGGATACTATTTCGGCCGGCCCGACGTCGACGATCACCTGCTGGGCTTTGGCCAGGGCGCGCGGCCGCCGATGAAATCCGCCGCCGGCGACTAGAGCAGATCCGCTCTCAGCCGGCGCTTACTTGTCGTCTTTGGTCCCTACTTGTCGTCTTTGGTCAGAGTATTGATCTGCTTTTGCAGCTGATCGATCTGCGCCTTCAACACTTCCAGAGACTCTGAGGAGGATGCAGGCTCGCTGCCTGCTTCTCCCTCTGCCTTGCCGCTGCCCTCGGCGCCGGGGGTCCCGGTTTTGGCGGCGCCCGTCTTGGTGGTCCCGGGCTTGTTGGCTTCGTCGCCCGGCTCAGGGGGAAAGGGCGAGAACATGCGCATGGCGCTTTCAAAGAGCGCCATGTTCTGTTTGCCGACTTCCTCCAGATTGCCGAAGGGGAACATGTTGCCGAAGGTTTCCTGCATGGACTGCCGCATGCGGTCCTGGTTCTGGGAGAAGCCCTCCATCATGTGTTCCAGGTAGCGCGGCACCATCCACTGCATCGAATCGCCGTAGAAGGAGATCAACTGCCTGAGGAAGTTGATCGGCAGCAGGTTCTGGCCTTTGGATTCTTCCTCGACGATGATCTGGGTGAGCACCGCCCGGGTGATGTCTTCCCCGCTTTTGGCGTCATAGACGACGAAGTCGACGTCTTCCTGAACCATCGTACAGAGATGGTCCAGGGTCACGTAGCTGCTGGTGGCCGTGTTGTAGAGGCGGCGGTTTGCGTATTTCTTGATTGTGATGGGGCCGTCGGACCCACCCTGTTTCTTCGCGTCTTTGCTGGTGCCAGCCAAGTTCCCTTGCCTTTCCGCCACTATGCCCCTGTTTTTGTTGCTTTTGGGGGTGGGCGTTCCTGTTTGTTCGCCGAATTGCAGCCTGTGGTCGCTCCGTCGAGGATTTCGTGAAGCCCCTCCACCTTATGCCTGCCCTTCCGCATCGGCTAATGGATATTGCTGCGCCGCATCACGGCCTGTCAACGTCCGTCTCCCGGCGCCGGATGCCGGTCCTGGGGGGCAGGCCGCCGCCGGGGGCCGTCTGGTCAGGCGCCCATGGCGGGGGCTATACTGGCGGGAGATGAGCCAGTCCGACGAACTTGACGAGCTGGCGCGGCGTTATGTGGACCTGTGGCAGGACCAGATGACCGCGCTGGCGGCAGATCCCGACTTTGCCGAGGCAATGCAGCGGGTCATGGCCTCGCTCGGGGTGACGGCGGCGGGCCTGCCGGCCGCCTGGTCGGCCTGGCCGGCCGCCATGGCGAGCATGATGGCCGCGGCGCAGCCGGATCGCGGCTCGGGAGTGCAGGGCTCTGCTGAAGGACGGGAAACAGATGTCGACAGGTCAGGGTCATCGCAGGGGCAGAGGCCCAACAAATCAGGCGGGCGGAGCAACGGTGCCGGGCCGCCTGGGGCCGCGTCCTCTGCCTCTGCATCTGATGGCGGCGGGTCTGACCTGGACATCCTCACGCAACGCCTTGCCGCTCTGGAACAACGGATCGCTGCCCTGGAAGGGGGATCTGGCCGAGCGCGCGGAAAATCTGCGGCAAAGCCTAAATCAAAACCTCGGGCAAAAGCCGCAAAAGCCGCAAAAGCCGCAAAAGCCAGGGACTGACGCTGAGCCGGCGTCCTCTGCTGCGGAAGACTTTGCGGCCGCAGTCGAAAAAGAAGTTGCGCGCCGCATGGGCGTTCTGCTTCAGGGGATAGAGGCCTATCGCCGGCATCCTTACCGGCGGAATCTTGTCGAGCCGCCGGTGATCTGGTCCGAAGGATCGACCCGCGTTCTCGACTACGGCGCCCTGGCCGGCGTTGCGGAAGACGCCGTGCCGCTGCTGGTGGTGCCTTCGCTCATCAACCGGGCCTACGTCCTGGACCTGACGGCCGAACGCTCTTTCCTGCGCTGGCTGGCGGACCAGGGGCTGCGCCCGCTGCTGGTCGACTGGGGTCGCCCGGCAGCGGCGGAACGTGCCTTCACCCTGACCGACTACATCGTCGGCCGGCTTGAGCGGGCGCTGGATTTCGTGCTGCAGGAACACCGCCCCCCGCCCCTGGCCATGGGCTACTGCATGGGCGGTCTGCTGGCCTTGGGGCTGGCGGCGCGGCGTCAGGCTGACCTCCAAGGTCTGGTGCTGCTGGCGACGCCCTGGGACTTCCATGCCGAAAACGCTCCGCACAGCCGGCTCGCCGCTTCGACCCTGCCGCTGGCCGCGCCGCTGCTGGAGGTGATGGGCGAGATGCCCGTCGACCTGCTGCAGGCGCTTTTCGCCAGCCTCGATCCGCATCTGGTGGTGCGAAAGTTCCTCGCTTTTGCGAAGCTCGATCCCGCGAGCAGCAAGGCCGACAACTTCGTGGCGCTGGAGGACTGGCTGAACGACGGGGTGCCGCTGGCGGCCCCGGTGGCCCGGGAATGCCTGGGCCGTTGGTATGGCGACAACGCGGCAGCCAAGGGCCAATGGCTGCTGGCCGGAACGCCTGTCGATCCGGGCAAGGTCACCCTGCCGTCGCTTTGCGTGATCCCGGCGCAGGATCGCATCGTGCCCCCGGCCTCGGCGCTTGCCCTGGCCGAGGCCCTGCCGAACGTGGAGACCGCCAGCCCCAGCGTCGGCCATATCGGCATGGTGGTCAGCGGTCAGGCGCGCGGCACCGTCTGGGAACCGATGCTGGGTTGGATCAACGCGCAAGCGGCCGGCAATCGCGCCGACAAAGCGTGACCATTCCTGCGCGCGGCTTGCACCGGGCGCTCGTCTGTCCTTATATCAAGGGAGAGGTTAACCAAGGAGGGCACCGCGACGGCAGCGGGAGCCCGGTTTGCGGATCGCAGCTTCGGCCACCGGAGACAGGCGCCGCCCAAAAAAGGGAGAATTCCGAACATGACCGAAGTCGTAATCGCCGGTGCCGCCCGCACCCCCGTCGGCAGCTTCAGTGGCGGCCTGTCTTCCGTCGCGGCCTCCACCCTCGGGGCGGTTGCCGTCAAAGAAGCCATGAAGCGGGCCAAGGTCGAGGCTGAAGAGGTCGACGAAGCCGTTCTCGGCCAGATCCTGACCGCCGGCGCCGGCCAGAACCCGGCCCGCCAGGCCGCCGTCGAAGCCGGTATTCCGGTCGAAAAGACGGCTTATCAGATCAATCAGCTCTGCGGTTCCGGTCTGCGGGCCGTGGCCATCGGCTCGCAGGCGATCCAGACCGGCGATTCCCGCATCGTCGTGGCCGGCGGTCAGGAAAGCATGAGCCAGGCACCCCATGTCGCCCACCTGCGCAACGGCCAGAAGATGGGTGACCTCAAGATGATCGACTCGATGATCAAGGACGGTCTCTGGGATGCCTTCAACGGCTACCACATGGGTAACACGGCGGAGAATGTCGCCAAGCAGTGGCAGATCACCCGCGAAGAACAGGACGCTTTCGCCGCCGCCTCGCAGAACAAGGCCGAAGCCGCACAGAAGGCCGGCCGCTTCAACGAGGAAATCGTGCCGGTCACCATCAAGACCCGCAAAGGCGAGACCATCGTCGAGGCCGACGAGTATCCGCGCCACGGTGTCACGGCGGAATCGCTTTCGGGTCTGCGTCCGGCCTTCGATAAGGAAGGCTCCGTGACCGCCGGCAATGCCAGCGGCATCAACGACGGCGCCGCCGCTGTGGTGCTGATGTCGGCGGAGGATGCTTCCGCCCGTGGCGTGGCGCCGCTGGCGCGCATCGTTTCCTGGGCGACCTGCGGCGTCGATCCGGCGATCATGGGCACCGGCCCGATCCCCTCCAGCCGCAAGGCGCTGGAGAAAGCCGGCTGGTCGGCCGGCGATCTCGATCTGGTCGAAGCCAACGAGGCTTTTGCCGCCCAGGCCCTGGCCGTGAACAAGGACATGGGCTGGGATACCGACAAGGTGAACGTGAACGGCGGCGCCATCGCCCTCGGCCACCCGATCGGTGCCTCCGGCGCCCGTGTGCTGGTGACTCTGCTGCACGAGATGGCCAAGCGCGATGCGAAGAAGGGCCTCGCCACGCTTTGCATCGGCGGCGGCATGGGCATCGCCATGTGCCTCGAACGGGACTGACCGCGCCGTAGCGCCTGACCAGTACGGAACCGGCCCGCCATCGCGCGCGGGCCGGTTTTTCGTTGCCTTTACTTGCCGGCGGGCAGCTACGCAGCACCGTCATCCTCGGACTTGTTCCGAGGATCCATGTTTCGGCAAATGTTGACCCTTTGCCGCGACGCTCTTGGTCTCGGTGCAATGGACCCTCGGAACAAGCCCGAGGGTGACAGTTGGGAGTCACGGCAGACGCCGTCCGATCTCCCGGAATTTCCACGGCTTCAGGCTGCGCAGCGGTTGGCGCTCCCGGCGATCCGTGGTTTGATGGGGACGACCGCAGGTTACGGGGCTCAAGCGAAGGTCCGGGCGACGGTCGGTGCGACGGCCTGAACGGCCGCAGGGAACTGTAAACGGGGAGGTTCGGTGATGGCGCGTGTGGCTTTGGTGACGGGGGGGACCCGTGGCATTGGTGCGGCGATTTCCATTGGCTTGAAAGAGGCTGGTTACACGGTGGCGGCGAGCTATGGCGGCAACGACGAGGCGGCCAACAAGTTCAAGGATGCCAACGGCATCGCCGTCTACAAGTGGGACGTCGGCGACTTCGAGGCCTGCAAGGCCGGCATCGCCCAGGTCGAAAGCGATCTCGGGCCGGTCGATGTGCTGGTGAACAACGCCGGTATCACCCGTGACGGCACCCTGCACCGCATGAGCCTGGAGAACTGGCGGGCCGTGATGTCCACCAATCTCGATTCCCTCTTCAACATGACCCGCAATGTCATCGAAGGCATGCGCAGCCGCGGCTACGGGCGGATCATTTCGATCTCCTCCATCAACGGGCAGAAGGGCCAGCTCGGTCAGGCCAACTACTCCGCCGCCAAGGCCGGCGTTTTCGGCTTCACCAAAGCGGTGGCCCAGGAGAATGCCTTCAAAGGCATCACCGTGAACGCAGTCGCGCCGGGCTACATCGGCACCGAGATGGTGCGCGCCGTACCCGAAGAGATCCTCAATACCAAGATCCTGCCGCTGATCCCCGCCGGCCGCCTCGGCGAACCGGAAGAGATTGCGCGCTGCGTGGTCTTCCTGGCGGCTGAGGAGTCCGGGTTCATCACCGGCGCGACGCTCAGCGCCAACGGCGGCCAGTACATGGCCTGACCGGCCCGGTTCGAGGGCGGGGCGGAGACGGGCATTGGCGGGGTTGGATGATGAAGCCCCGCTTACGCAAAACGCTCTGCCGTCCAAACTGATTCTCTTCGATGGAGTCTGTGTGCTTTGCAACGGCTCCATGCGTTTCGTGATGAAGCACGAGCGTGCAGCGGTTTTTCATTTCGCCGCCATTCAATCCGACGCCGGCCAAAAGGTTCTGGCCGATCATGGTCAGGAAACAGAGGACTGGGATTCCGTGGTGGTGATCGAAGAGGGCAGGGTCTACCGCAAGTCCGATGCCGCGGTGCGGATCGCCCGCTATCTGAGGGCGCCCTGGCGCTGGCTCGGCATCATCCGCATCCTGCCGCGCGGCCTGCGCGACTGGCTCTACGACCGGGTGGCGCGCAGCCGCTACCGCCTCTTCGGGCGCTATGAGGTCTGCATGGTGCCGACTCCGGAACAGCGCGGGCGTTTTCTGGCATGACCACGGCTGAAAGCGCCCTGCCGCTCTACCGCCGCGTATTGGGTGACGACTTCGAGCGGCTGCCCGGCGCGGTCAAGCGCCTGCATGATCACTCCGGGCAGCTTTGCGCCAACGGCCTTTGCCGGGTCAGCCGCGGCAGTGGGGTCGTCAGCCGGGTGATTGCCCGCCTCTTCGCCCTGCCGCCAAGCGGCGAGTCTCTGCCGGTTCGGGTCTGCTTCATTGCAGAGGGTGAGGCGGAGCTATGGGAGCGCGACTTCGCCGGCCACCGCCTGAAGACCCGGCAGGGCGGTCTGGCCGGGCGCCCCGGTCTGATCTATGAGACCTTCGGTCCCGGCCGCTTCATCGTCCGGCCCCGTGTGATGCCCCACGGTTTGGATCTTGAGCTTCTTGGCGTAAGGCTGCTGGGGCTGCCGCTGCCGAGGCTGTTCTGGCCGCGTATCCGCGGCCACGAAGGCGAGGATGCCGGGCGCTTCACTTTTGATGTTGCGATCATGCTGCCGCTGGTTGGCCTGCTGGTCGCCTACAGTGGATTCCTGGAACCGCAGGAAGAGACGCCCGCTTCAAGAGACGCGAGAGAATGGCCGTGAACGACTATCCCAATCGGCCGCTGATCGGTGTCGGCGTGGTGGTTTTCAAAGAGGATCGGGTTCTGTTGGTCCGCCGCGGCAAGCCGCCGCGGGAGGGCCAGTGGTCGCTGCCCGGCGGCCGCCAGCGCCTCGGCGAGCGCATCGAGGAAGCCGCCGCCCGCGAAGTGCGCGAGGAAGCGGGTCTGGAGATCGTCGTCGGCGGCTTGGTCGACGTGGTGGACTCGATCACCCGCGATGCCGGGGGAGCGGTCCAGTACCACTACACCCTCGTTGACCTGATGGCGGAGTGGCGAAGCGGCGAAGCTCGCGCCGGTCAAGATGCGGCTGATGTGATCTGGGCTGATCCGGCGGATCTTTCGGATTACGGGCTTTGGGATGAAACTCGGCGTATCATTGGATTGGCGGCGGCCAAACGGCAAGTTGCCGGCGGTTAGAACGATATCTTTACCCAGGGGTGGGCGCGGTTCTCCCAAACAGCCTTTTCGGGCCTTGGAAAGAAGGGGTCGGCGAAGGCGCCGACGGCAACCGCGATAGCATCCGGCCAGACTTCGGGTTCCCAGAATACGGTGCTGCCGCAGTCGGGACAGAAGTGGAAGGTGATCACGTGGCCGCTTTCTGCCGTGCGCCGAAAGGTGATGTCGCGCCCTTCGGGGTTCACTGCGCCGCGCGCGAAGAAGGCGGAGATGCCGAAAGCACTGCCCGTTCGCCGCTGGCAATCCAGACAGTGGCAGACTGCGACTTTCAGCGGGGCGCCTTCGCAGGTGATGCGAAGCTGCCCGCAGGCGCAGGCGGCTGTACGTTTGCTCATCGTTTCTGCTCCTGAGTTGTTTTTTGAAACACCGTTGAATCCTGTGGCAGCTTGCCAGCGCCAGCCCAGGCCGCTATCAGCCCTGTCATGATTGGTTCACTCCCTAATCCCGCTCCAGACAAGGGCCGCCGCCTGCGCGCCACCCTGGTCGGTGGCATCGCGGTGCTGCTCTGGTCGCTGCTGGCCCTTTTCACGACGGGCGCTGCGGGCATCCCGCCCTTTCAATTGCTGGCCATGACCTTCGCCGTGGCTTTTGCGGTCAGTCTCGTCATCATCGCGCTGCGCGGGGGCGGTGGTTTCGCGGCCTGGCGTCAGCGTCCGGCGGTCTGGCTGCTGGGGGTCTGCGGTCTCTTCGGCTATCACTTCTTTTACTTCGTGGCCCTCGGCAACGCGCCGGCGGTGGAGGCCAGCCTCATCGCCTATCTTTGGCCGTTGCTGATCGTCGTGTTCTCGGCTTTGCTACCGGGGGAACGGCTGCGCTGGTTTCATCTCAGCGGCGCGCTGCTGGGGCTGGCCGGGGCGGCCCTGCTGGTGACCAAGGGGGGGCAGGTCGCCTTTCGCGGCGAATTCGCGCTGGGCTATCTGGCCGCTGTCGCCTGCGCCCTGACCTGGTCGAGCTACTCCGTCTTGAACAGGCGCTTCGGCGCCGTGCCCACCGAAGTGGTGGGTGGTTTCTGCGGCGCCGTCGCCCTGCTGGGATCGCTCTGCCACCTGTTCCTGGAAACCACCGTGGTGCCGCAGGGCCTTCAGTGGCTGGCGATCCTTGGCCTCGGCCTGGGGCCGGTCGGCGCCGCCTTCTTCGTTTGGGATTATGGCACCAAGCACGGCAACATCCAGGTGCTCGGCGCGCTGTCCTATGGGGCGCCCTTGCTGTCGACGCTGGTGCTGATCGCCTTCGGTCAGGCGGAGGCGACCAAGGTCGTGGCCGTCGCCTGTCTGCTGATCGTCGCCGGTGCGGTGCTGGCCTCGAAAGATTTTCTGCGCAAGACCTGACCGGAGCCTAGACTCTTTCACATCTTGACGGCGCCGGGAGGGTGAGCGGGCTGGAACCGCTTCGACGGAAGTCGAAAACGCTCTAACCGTTGTTCCGGGGCAGGGGCCGCCAGTCCGGCGGGGCCATCTCGAATCCCTCGAAGTCGAAACCCGGCGCGACGGTGCAGCCGACCAGCGTCCAGGCACCGAGCGATTCGGCCGTCTGCCAGACCTTGGCCGGTACGACGATCTGCGGGCGCTGGCGGGCACCGAGATCGGTTCCCAGCACCTGGGCCTCGGCATCGTGCCCATTGGCCGAAAGGGTGAGCACCAGCGGCGACCCGGCATACCAATGCCAGACCTCTGCCGCGTCGACCCGGTGCCAGTGCGAGTGTTCGCCGGCCGCCAGCAGATAATAGATCGCGGTCGAGGCGGCGCGGCCGCCCTCTGGTGCGGGGTCGCGATAGGTTTCGCGGTAATGGCCGCCCTCGGGGTGCGGCTGCAGATCGAGCTGACGAATGATGTCGGCAGCGTTCATGGGCGGGGCCTTTCGCAGATTCGCCTGTTGCTGTCTTGGTTAACCATAGCAGACCGGGTGGTCGCAAGCGGCGCGGCTTTATGCTAGCTTGCCGCCGTCATGTGGCATGATGTCGTTGATTTGCGAGAGTTTTACGAGACCCGCCGGGGCCAGGTGGCGCGCCATATGGTGCGCCGCGCGGTGCGTTCCGTCTGGCCGGACCTGACCGGCCAGTCGCTTCTCGGCCTGGGCTTTGCCACCCCCTATCTACGCCAGTTCAAGGGCGAGGCCGAACGGACGCTCGCTTTCATGCCGGCCTCCCAGGGGGTCCTCCATTGGCCGCCGGAGGGGCCGGGCGTCGTTTCCCTGGTCGAGGAGACCGAGCTGCCGCTGCCCGACTATTCCATCGACCGGGTGATGCTGGTGCACGGGCTGGAAAACAGCGAGTCCCTGCGCGGCCTGCTGCGGGAGATCTGGCGGGTCCTGACCGGCGACGGGCGTCTGCTGGTGGTGGTGCCGAACCGGCGGGGAATCTGGGCGCGCTCCGACCGTACGCCGCTGGGCTGGGGCCATCCCTACACGGCGGCGCAGCTCTCTCGGGTGCTGCGCGACAACATGTTCATTCCGGCGCGCACCGAACGGGCTCTCTATGTGCCGCCGACCCGCTCCCACACGCTGTTGCGCTCGGCGCCGGCTTTCGAACGCATGGGTGCCCGTTTCTTCCCAACCTTTGCCGGTGTCGTGATGATCGAATCCGGCAAGCAGCTCTACGCCGGCACCATGCAGCGTGCTCCGCGCCGCCTCGGCCGTCCGGTCGTCGTGCAGTTGCCCCAGGCGGCGGGACGGGTGCAGCGCGAGAAGACGCCGAGCTGATCGATGTGAGGGGCCCTTGGCGCATGGACGCTTTGTTGCCGATGATACGGCGCGGCGCGTCGCTGCTGGTGGTCCCTCTT
The DNA here is from genome assembly GCF_965249265.1 of Pelagibius sp. Lineage (NCBI taxonomy): Bacteria > Pseudomonadati > Pseudomonadota > Alphaproteobacteria > Rhodospirillales > Rhodovibrionaceae > Pelagibius > Pelagibius sp. Next base: position 203,117 of record NZ_OZ252224.1, read on the forward strand.
TGTGTTCTCCTGATACCCGGCAAGGCCGGCGCGACGAAGTGCTGGCAGCCGACCCCGGCCGAGCATGTCGACCATGCCGGCATGATATTCTATGGCAGAGTGAAAGCCGGGTACGACGGGGCGCAGGACGACCGGGACCGGGTTGTCGAGTTCGAAGTGCTGCGCGCCTACAAGGGCGTCCATGAGGACATCGTCCGCATCAGTTACTTCAACGACCACGGCAGCCTGACGGGTTGGGGTTTTCAGGGCGGTGAATCGACGCTGGTTTTCGCCGCCCTTTTGCCGCGTGTGGGCGCCGGGGGCGAAAGCGGACACGCCCACTACTGTTCGATGGTGCCCTACCACGCAAGGCCGGAACTGCACCCGGAATACTGGGACGCCTTGGCGGGGATGAAGTGATCCGCTGTTGGTTCCACACCCACTTGATCCGCTCTAGCGCAGGGCGAAGGCAAGCGATGCCGCCAAGACAGCGAGGCTGACGCCCCAGAAAGCCCACAAGAGAAGTCGATTGCGCATAGGAGATCCTGTTCAATCGTAGCTGAACTTTTCAGAGATGGTTTGGCGCATTGGCACGCCAAGCTTCTCGAGTGTTTCTTCGACGCTGTCGATCATCGCTGCCGGGCCGCAGACGATATGGAGCCAGCCGGCGGTCTCTTCGGTGTCGAGCAGTTGCGCCAGGACTGCTTCGTCCAGTTGGCCTTTTGGCCCCTCCCACAAGCCAGGCAGTTCCGAGAGGACCAGATGGACCTCAAGTCGCAGGCGCTCTGCCAGGCCGTCAAGCTCGGCGCGATAGAGGATCTGCTCGGCCAGACGGTTGCCGTAGATCAGTTTCACCGGCCGCGCGTCCCGCTCGGCATCCAGTTGGCGCAGAATGCTCATGATGGGCGCGATGCCGACACCGCCGGCAATAAGGATCAGCCCGTCCGCTGTCCTGCCGGAAAGGGTTAGATTGCCGTACGGTCCGTCGACATAGGCGCGGGCGCCCGGCCGCAGAGCGCCGATGGTATCGGTGAAATCGCCGGCCTCCTTGATCGTGAAGCCCAGTCTTGGCCGCTCGGCCGGGCAGGAACTGATCGAAAAGGGGTGCTCGGTGATCGCGAAGGACGGGCGGTCCAAGGTCAACCAGACGAACTGTCCGGCCTGGAAGTCGACGGCCTGACCGCGCAGCGGCTCAATCACGAGAGTCCAGGTTTTGAGGGCGGCTTTCTCCACCGAAGCGACCCGATAGGGATGGCGCAGTTGTTGAAGCGGCGTCACCAGGTAGACCACAAGCAGCGTCACCAGGGCGATGCCGACCATGACCAGCCAAAAGGCTTCCAGCGTCGGATGCCCGCTGTAGCGCCCGGCGTGGATGGCATGATGTGCGCCGGCAATGGCGATGGCGGCAGCCCCAAGACCATGCGAGAGGCGCCAGACTTCGTATCGGTACGGCAGTTTGTCGCGGCCTATCGCGAAGAGGATCAACAGGCCCAGCAATATCCAGGCGATGACTCCGGTGGTGACCGAAGCCGCATCGAGACCCAACGTGTACTGGCCGCTTGGGTCCCAAGGTAAGGCGTGTTTGAGGGGCGTTGCATAGAGAAAGGGGTGGATGAGCAAAAAGACAGCAAGGGAGCGCGCGATCAACTGATGGAAGCGCATGGTCAGATCGATTCCGATTCGGCCCGATACCGCCCGGAACCGGCCGGAGAGCACGAATTCCATCAGCAGCATGGCGAAGGCCACCATGGCGAGCGCCGAGGAAAGTTCATCCCGGAACCGCCGCGGCTCCAGGCCCTGGGCGTAGGCAAAAGCCAGGGGCGCCAGGGCGACGCCGATATAGCCGGCCAGCAGCCATATGGGGTGGAGGCGATAAAGGATCGGCAGTTTTCGGTCCTGGTGCACCCGTCAATCCCCTTCAAGTTCCGGCGTGGGTCGCGTTCGCCCTGCCCCCTTGCGCTCAGGAAAAGGAGGCAGCGGGCGGAAAAATTTTGAACCCTTCTCTAAGAGCTGACGACTAAAGAATGACACAACAATCGGTCTTGTGGGACCGCCGCCAGATCAGGAGAGCAATCATGTACCAGACATCCAAGGTCGCGCTTTCGGCGTTCGCTGCCGTGGCGCTGCTTGCGACCGCCTCTGTCGATGATGCCGTCGGCCAAACCCGGCAGAAGCAGATCGAAATGAAGCGGATGGATCCGCAACTGCAGAAAAAACCAGCCCGGCCGTCCGGCGGTCCGGTGAAGCCCAGCGGGCCCGGTGGCCTGAAAGCTAAGGACCCGGTGGCTTTGCCGGACTTTATCCTGCATGCCGGGCTTCCGGGCAACGTCAACTCGGGTCTGCCGAACAGCGGTTTCTGCAAGCGCAAGGGCGCTTTCGGCCCGGCGGATACCATCGCCTTCAAGGTTCAGTTCGCGACCCAGGGCACGACCGCCCCGGCAGGCGGCTGGGGGGCAAGCAGTGTTCGCGTGAAGTTTACGGGCGGCGGCAGCACCTCCGTACCCCTGGTCAGTCCAATGTGGGATGGGACTATGCCGGTCGAGGTCGACATTCCCGCGGGATGTTATGGGGCCGGTGGATGCCAGTTCTCAATCGTGATCGATCCGACCAACGTCGTGCCGGAGACCAGCAACGCCAACAACTCCACCACCAAGATCTGCGCCGCGCCGGCCGGCTGACGACCGCAGTTCCGAAGCGTTACGGTGTCACGAGGCGCCCCAGAGGAATGATCTCTGGGGCGCTCGGCCTTGAGGAGCCGCCTTCCCAGTCGCCGAACCACTCGTCCACCGTCAGGCCGGCCTCGGCCAGCAGCGGCGCCAGCATCTCGCGCGGCGTAAAGCGGATCCGTGACTCGGCGGAGAGGGTCTCGCCGCTGGCCATTACGCGGTAGTGCGTCTGATAGGTGACGATGCCGCTGGCGGCGTCGTGCGCCGCGTCGTTCCAGGCCTCCACCGCACCGAGCCGTGGATGCTGCAACCGTCGGCGTGAGCGTTCCGGGGTCCAGTCCCGCCAGGCCTCGGCGGCCGGGTTGCGCGTGTCGAAGATGAAGCGGCCTTCCGGATTCAGATGCAGGGCGATGGTGTTCAACACCGCGCGTTGATCTGCCTCGGTCAGGAAAACCTGAAAGGCATGGCCGGTGAGAACGATCAGGTCGAAACGCCGGTCGAGGCGGAGGCTCTGGGCATCCGAGAGATGCCAGGTGACCTTACTGCCGCCCGGCTGACCGCGGGCGACATCGAGCATAGCCGCGGCGGGCTCGACCCCGACGATGGTTCTGTCTTCGGCGGTTCTGTCTTCGGCGGTTCTGTCTTCGGCGGTTCTGTCTTCGGCCAGAGCAAGAGCCAGTTCTCCCGTACCGCAGCCGAGATCGAGAACCGAGCGGGCGTCCTTTGCCAAGGCCTGACAAAACGAGAAGTCTGCCGCCCAGCCGTTTTCCAGATCGTAGAACTGCGCCAGGGCCGGGTCCTGATAGAGCCTGTCGCTATCCGCCTTGGGATCGGACATTGCCCGCAGTGCGCTGCTAGTTCTGCTTCAGGCGGAAGATCGCCTTTTCGCCGAACAGGTTGGCGCGGCGTCCGGCGCCGAGACCGCTGCGCAGGCGGTCGCCGCCCATCACCAGGGTTTCCTCGATCTCCATGCCGCAGGTGCGGCAGAGGTCGGTGAAGTCGCTGATGGTGCAGAAGTGGATGTTGGGGGTCTCGTACCAGGGCTCCGGCAGGGACTCGGTCACTGGCATGCGGCCGCGGAACAGCAGATGGGCGCGGACCCGCCAGTGCCCGAAGTTGGGGAAGGAAACGATGGCATGGCGGCCGATGCGGACCATCTGCTCCAGCACCTTGCGCGGATCGCGGGTCGCCTGAAGAGTCAGGCTCAGGATCGCATAGTCGAAGGCATCGCTGGGGTATTCCACCAGATCCGTGTCGGCGTCGCCTTGGATGACCGAGAGACCGCGGGCGACGCAGGCGTTCACGTTGCGCTGGGAGAGTTCCATGCCGCGCCCCACGACCTGACGTTCGCGGGCCAGATGGTCCAGCAGGGCACCGTCGCTGCAGCCGATATCGAGCACCCGCGCGCCGGGTTCCACCATGCCGGCGATCAGCGCCAGGTCGCTGCGCAGCGGAGGCGCGTTGCGGACGGCGGGGTTGTCGAGCGGGCTCACGAGAAGTCCAGTCCGCGGTGTTCGGCGCAGCCGTTGAGGAAGCCGCAGAGGGTATCGCGGAACTCCGGCTCGTCCAGCAGAAAGGCGTCGTGGCCGGCGTCGCTTTCGATCTCGACGAAGCTGACGTCGGCGGCGACGGCATTCAGGGCGTGGACGATGTCGCGGTTCTCCGCCGTGGGAAACAGCCAGTCGCTGGAGAAGGAGATGACGCAGAAGCGCACCGGCGTATCGTGGAAGGCATTGGCCAGTTTGCCGCCGTGTTCCTCGGCCAGGTCGAAGTAGTCCATCGCCCGGGTGATGTAGAGGTAGGAGTTGGCGTCGAAGCGCTGGACGAAGCTGGCCCCCTGGTGGCGCAGGTAGCTTTCGACCTGAAAATCGGCGTCGAAGCCGAAGGTGAGGCTCTTGCGGTCCTGCAGGCGGCGGCCGAATTTGCGGTGCAGCGCCGGTTCGGAGAGATAGGTGATGTGCGCGGTCATGCGCGCCACCGCCAGGCCGCGGTCCGGGTTGCGGCCCTCGGCGAGGTAGCGCCCGCCGCACCAATCCAGATCGGCCATGATGGCCTGGCGGCCGACCTCGTGAAAGGCGATGTTCTGTGCCGTGTGGCGCGCTGCGGTGGCGATCGGGATGGCGGCGAAAACCTTTTCCGGGAACTTGGCCGCCCACTCCAGCACCTGCATGCCGCCCATGGAGCCGCCGGTCACGCAGAACAGCTTGTCGATGCCCAGATGATCGATCAGCAGCTTTTGCGCCCGCACCATATCGGCGAGGGTGATGACCGGCAGATCGAGCGCCCAGGGTTCGCCGCTGGTCGGGTTGATGGATTTCGGCCCCGTGGTGCCCATGCAGCCGCCCAGCACGTTGGTGCAGATGACGAAATAGCGGTTGGTATCGAGCGCCAGGCCCGGGCCGACCATCAGGCTCCACCAGCCCGGCTTGCCGGTAACCGGATGGGTGCCGGCGGCGAACTGGTCGCCGGTCAGGGCGTGGCAGACCAGAATGGCGTTGGACTTGTCGGCATTCAGCCGCCCGTAGGTCTGGTAGGCGAGGGTGAAAGGCCCCAGTTCGACCCCGCAATCCAGCATAAAGGGGGTGTCGTGGCCGAAGTCGGCCGTCAGCCCCGCTTGCGGTGCGTCAACCGGCCTCACAGGCTCCGCGATGTCCCCTCGGTCGCTCAAGGCCCATCCAATCCGTTTTCTCTGCCAATCCGTGTTCTCTAAAGGTCCCGCTGCGGCGGGCCTTCCGGGCCGCCGGGCGGACACACCCAAGGGTCCGATGTTACCCCGCCGGTTTCGGGACCCCATAGCTAGGGAGCCGGGGCGGCCCCTGTCAACCTTTCTCCGGTAAGGCTACGGAGCGGAAACCTGTAAGGTTTTCTTTGATTTTAGCCGATCCAGCGACTATCAGTAGCTCCGCCTTGGCTGCAGGTATCGGGCCCTTATGTCGGAAAAACCGCCTTCTTTGGACGATTTGCGTCGCAAGATCGACGAGATCGACGATTCAATCCACGACTCGCTCATGCGCCGCACCGAGCTTGCCCGCCAGATTGCCCTGGCCAAGGGCAGCAATGCGGTGATCATGCGGCCGGGCCGCGAGGCGCGGGTGCTGCGCCGGCTGGTCGGGCGCCACGAGGGGGCCTTTCCGAAGCCCATCGTCTGCCGCATCTGGCGCGAGGTCATCTCCGTCTTCACCCGCCTGCAGGGACCCTTCGCCGCTGCCGCCTTCGCCCCGGAGGACGGCAGCGATCTGTCTCTGCTGGCCCGCGACCACTTCGGCTCCCTCACACCGATCACCGGCTTCGGCTCGGAGATGGGGGTCTTGAGGGCGGTCAGCGACGGCAAGGCCAACATCGGCATTCTGCCGCTGCCGGAATCGGACCGGGGCACGCCCTGGTGGCCCAAGCTGGCCCGCAGCGGCAAGGCCTCGCCGAAGATCATCGCCCGCTTGCCCTTTGCTCCTCTGGACGGCGGCCGGCGGATCGGCCCGGAGGCGGTGGTTGTCTCCCTGGCCGAGCCCGAGGAAAGCGGCGACGACCGCGGGTACCTGATCGTCGAACTGGATCAGGCGGTATCGCGCGGCGCGCTGAAGGTCCTGCTGTCCGATGCGGGCTTCGAGGTGCGCAACACCCAGGCCTGGGTCGACGCGCCGGACCGCACCCTGCATCTGGTCGAGGTCGAGGGATTCCTGGCCAGCGACGACAGCCGGGTCGCCGCCCTGGTGACGGAAACCGAGCCGGTCAGCCATGCCTGGGCCGTGGGCAGCTTTGCCGTGCCCCTGTTGGCGGAGGAGCTGGCCAACAATCCCATCCTGAGCGCCGGATCCGAAGGCGGCGGCGACGGCGATGCGGCCAACGCTGGCGCGTCATGAGCCAGCCTTCCCCCCTGAAACCCCAGCCGCGCCCGGGTATTCTCGACGTCGCCCCCTATGTCGGCGGCGAGTCCAAGGCCGAAGGAGCCAACCGGGTCATCCGGCTGGCTTCCAACGAAAATCCCCTGGGCCCCAGCGCCAAGGCCATTGCCGCCTATGAGGCGGAAAAAGGCAATCTGCACCGCTATCCCGACGGCGGCGCGCTGGCGCTGCGCCGGGCCCTGGCCGAGGCTGAGGGCCTGGATGCGGAGCGCATCGTTTGCGGCGCCGGCTCCGACGAACTGATTGCCCTGCTGGTCCGGGCCTATGCCGGGCCCGGGGACGAGGTGCTTTACAGCGAGCACGGATTCCTGATGTACGGCATCTCGGCCAGGACCGCCGGTGCGACGGCGGTGAGCGCCCCCGAGGTGGCTTTGACCGCCGATGTCGACGGCCTGCTGTCCCGGGTGACCGACAAGACGCGGCTGCTGTTTTTGGCCAACCCGAACAATCCGACGGGCAGCTATATCTCTGAAGCAGCACTCAGGCGTCTGCATGCCGGACTGCCTTCCTCGGTGCTGCTGGTGATCGATGCGGCCTATGCCGAATACGTGACGGCGGCGGACTATCCGCGCCCGGCGGCTTTGGTGGAAGAGGCCGGGAACGTCGTCATGCTGCGCACTTTCTCCAAGATCTACGGGCTGGCGGCGCTGCGACTCGGTTGGGCCTATGCCCCGGCCGCGGTCGTCGATGTGCTGAACCGGGTGCGCGGCCCCTTCAACGTCAGCCAGGCGGCACAGGCCGCAGGCCTCGCCGCCATTGCCGACAAGGACCACGTGGCCCAGTCGGTCGCCCATAACGCCAAGTGGCGCAGCTGGTTCTCGGAGGTTGCGGCGAAAGCCGGCGTCGAACCGCTGCCTTCCGCCGGCAACTTCATTCTGCTGCGCTTTCCCGGCGGGCAGGCCGAAGCCGAGGGCGTGCTGGCCGATTTGAAAGCCCGGGGCATCCTGGTGCGCGGAGTGGGGGCCTATGGTCTCGCCAACTGTCTCAGGGTGACCATCGGCACGGAAGACGAGATGCGGGCGACGGCCGAGGCGCTGCAGGCGGTGCTCGGATGAATCTGCCCGCAGCCTCCGGCGGCGCGCCGCTGTTTCAGCGTGTCGCTTTGCTGGGCGCGGGACTGATCGGGTCGTCGCTGGCCTGGGCGATCCGCGCGCGGGGCCTGGCCGAGCACGTCTCTGCCTATTCGCGGCGCGAGGAAACCCGCCGCGTAATCGCCGAGCTGGGGTTTGCCGATTCCCTGCACGCCGAACCCGGCGATGCCGTGGATGGCGCGGACCTGGTGATCTTCTGCGTGCCCGTCGGCGCCAATGCCGCGGTTGCCGAGGCCATTACCGGGCAGCTTGCCCCCGGGGCCATCGTCACCGACGTCGGCTCGGTGAAGCAGGCGGTGATCCGCGACATCGGCCCCTTTCTGCCGGGCGGCGTTCACTTCGTGCCCGGGCATCCCATTGCCGGTACGGAGAATTCCGGGCCGGAAGCCGGCTTTGCCGATCTCTTCGAACAGCGCTGGTGCATTCTCACCCCGCCGCCGGGCACGCCCGAAGCAGCGACGGAGAAACTCGTCGCTTTCTGGCAGGGCCTCGGCTCGACCATCGAGATCATGGACGCTGCGCACCACGACAAGGTGCTGGCCATCACCTCCCACCTGCCGCACCTGATCGCCTACACCATCGTCGGCACGGCGACCGATCTGGAGGAAAGCGAAAGGGCCGAGGTGGTGAAGTTCTCCGCCGGCGGCTTTCGCGACTTCACCCGCATCGCCGGGTCCGATCCGGTCATGTGGCGCGATGTCTTCCTGCACAATCGCGAGTCGGTGCTGGAGATGCTGCAGCGCTTCTCCGAAGACCTGACGGCCCTGCAGCGGGCGATCCGCTGGGGCGAGGGGGAAACCCTGGAGGGGCTCTTCCGCCGCACCCGGGAAATCCGTGCCGGCGTCGTCGACGCCCATCAGGCCGGCTCCTTCGATCCTAGAGAACCGGAGCGATCGGGAACAGCGGGACCGGTCCAAGATAAAGCAGACCATCCCGCAGAGTAATCGGCGCTTCCAGCACCGTCGCATCGGAGGTCGCATCGCGGCGGCCCAGGGCGGCCACCGCCAGCCGCGCGGCAAAGGCGGCCTCCGGCTTTATGTCACCGCTTTCGATCAGTCTGTCGATGATCGCCTCGGCGCCTTTCAAGCGGGTGTCGAACTGGCCTGCCGGGCGCAGCACCCTGTCCAGAGCCAGGCGCCCCGTCGCCTGCAGGTCCAGCGGCCCCCAGTTTGCCGCCAGGCGGCGGAAGCGCCAGAGCCCGCCGGCGTCGCGCCACAGCGGCAGGGCGACCGCCGGCTTGCCGCGCGGAATGCCGCCGATCACGGTTGAATCGAAGGACAGTCTGGCAAGCGAGTTGCCCAAGGGGCCGCCATGGCCCGCCGGCAGTTGCAGCGCGAGCGCTTCGCCGACCAGCTCCAGGGTTTCCGGATCGTCGCCATTGGCTTCCTGCAGCGGCCCGAGGCGCGCCGTCAGGCGCTCGGCGGAGACGGGATCGAGACCGGGTCCTTCCATACGCAGGGCGCCGAGGTCGACCATGGCGCGGTCGACCTGGCCGTCAAAGGCCAGCACGACCCGTCCCTGGGCCTCCGCCGCGACGATTTCGGCTTCCTTGCGCTCGCCGCCTTCAGCCAGGCGCAGGCGGTGATTGCCGGAAACTGCAGATCGATGGTGAAGGGGTCCCAGAGTTTGGCCTTCCCCGAAATGGTCGGACCTTCCCAGGTCAGGTCCTGAGGGCTGGTTACCTTCGGCTGATCGAAGGTCACGGTCAGCGCGAAGGGGAAGCCGGACATCTGCGGGCCGTCGTAGGCAATGGCGTAGCCGCGCTCGATCTGCTGGCCGCGCCAGCGCTCGATACCCTCGGCCAGGGCCTCGGAAGCCCAGAACCAATATCCCGTCAGCCCCATGAAGAGCAGGCAGAGCGTCGCGGCGAGGGCTATGGAAAGGCGCTTTCGGCGGCGCATGGAGGCTCGTTACTCCCGGTCGTTGGGAATGCAAAGGCATGATAGAAGCTGCTGCCTGCGCCCGCAGCCCCAAATCGGAGTCGTCTTTGTGTTCCGGCTTGAGGGCGGGCCCCGGATTTGTTGGTATAGCGCTGCTGCATAGCATGACTGGGATCGGATGTGACGGAGAGCGAGTGGCCGGACCTTGAGGGGCCGGGCGATCTTACTGCAGAAGAACTGGCTGCCAGGCGTCTGGCCCTGCCTCCGAAACAGGACTTCTGGGTCTTCGGTTACGGCTCCCTGATGTGGCATCCGGGTTTCCCCCACGTGGAGGTCCGCCTTGCCAGGGTCAACGGGCTGCATCGCAGCTTCTGCGTCTTTTCACATCGCTACCGCGGCACCGCGCGGCGTCCCGGCCTCGTCCTCGGCCTCGACCGCGGCGGCTCCTGCCGCGGTCTGGCGTTCCGGGTTCCCTGGGGCGAGGGCGAGGAGGTGCTGGACTACCTCTATGCGCGGGAGATGATTACCGGTGTCTATCTGCCTTCCTGGCGCGAAGCCAAGACCGACCAGGGCGCCGTCTCGGCCATCACCTTCGTCGTCGACCGTGAACACCGGCAATACGCAGGCGGGCTGAACCACGACCGGATCGTCGAATTGATCCTGCAGGGCAAGGGCAGCCGAGGCCTCTGCATCGAATACCTGGAAAACACCGTGCATCATCTTCAGGCTCTCGGCCTGCGCGACCGCGGCCTGGAGCGGCTCTTGAGCGATACCCGGCGCCGGAGCGGCTGACGGCAGCGCCCTACAGCTTCACCATCAGATTGATCCACTCGTTCTTGTCGCTGCGCCCGAAAGGGGCGACCTTGGGAATGCGTTTGCCGGTGCGCTGATACCCGAAGAGCCTGAGGTACCACTCCACCACCCGCTCGTCGTCGGCGTTGGTGTAAAGCTCCTTGATGCCCTGGTTGCGCAGGTAGTCCTGGCGGGTGCGTTGCAGAGCGGCGCCGACGTTGTGCCCGCGGTAGTTGGAATCGACGGCCAGCAGCGTCGTCTTGGCCGTGGTCTCGTCCAGTATCCGATAGCCGCCGACGCCGACGATCAGGCCGTCCAGCTCGGCAACAAAGCAATCGCTGAGAGGAAACGCCGGCATTTCCGGACCGCCGATGCGATGGAAATTGGCGGTTTCCAGCACTTCCAGCATGCGGGGCCAGTCGGCCTCCTCTGGGCGGCGAATCGTAAGGGTTGATTCTGTCATTGGGTGATTCTCTGGCGGCGCGGCCTGATCGCATGGCCTTTCCCCTGATAGTATAGGCCGGGTGTTTCGACAATCTGAATCGCCGCCGATCTGCCGGCGGGCCTAGGAATTCCGCCGTTCGCCGGAGTTTCGGTCGGCTCGATCCCACCGTTTCCGGCGACGTCACATTTTAGTGACGGCTCGTGATTTGATCACCGGCCCAGGGGGCAAATATCACTATCTAGTCAGGCACCCGCCTGCTTTTTCCAACCTGGAGATGCGAGGTCCTCCCCATGATGCGCAAACTTCTTCTGGCATCGGCTTTTTCGATGCTGGCAACTGGTGCGGCCCAGGCCGGCGAGCAGTATGTCGATGAGTCCGGTTTCGCCATTAGCGGTTATGACGCGGTGGCTTACTTTGACCTAAAGCAGAACGCTGTCGGTACCCGCCAGCCGGAAGCGATTCCGGGCAAGGCTTTCATCACGGCGGAATACAACGGCGCCACCTGGGCGTTTTCCACCGAGGCCAACCGTGACAAGTTCGTGGCCGATCCCGCCAAGTATGCGCCGGCCTATGACGGGCACTGCGCCTATGGCCTGGCCCAGGGCGGAAAAGTTCCCGCCAACCCCAATCTTTGGCGTATCGTCGACGGCAAGCTCTATCTGAACATCACGCCGAACGTGGTGGGGTTCTGGGAGAGCGATATCCCCGGCAACCTGACGAAAGCCGATGAAAACTGGTCCAGCAAAGAAGCAACCCCGGCATCTTCGCGAAGCTGGAAGTCCATCGACGACAACAAGGGTACCTACAGCGTGACGGCGCCCATCGAGGGATAGCACGAGATTTCTCGCCACCGATCTTCCCGGCTTTGTTCCGGGAAAACAGTTACACAAGCAAAGCAGAGGAGATGAAAGAGAATGGCTGAAAAAACGAAGATCGCTTCCGCAGCGATGATTGCCGGGGCCGTGGCCCTCGCCGTGTCGGCGACGGCGCATGTAACCCCGGCCGCCGCGCAGGCGAAGGAAAAGTGCTACGGCATCTCACTGGCCGGGCAGAATGACTGCGCCGCCGGTCCCGGCACCACCTGTGCCGGCACCTCGACGATTGATTATCAGGGCAATGCCTGGACCTTGGTCCCGGCCGGCGATTGCGTGAAGTACGGCGTTGAAGAGGCAAATGCCGACTTCGAACTGCCGGGCGACCGCACCGGGTCGCTGGAAGCCCTCGACCGCGACCTGCCGGCTTAAGGCTTGGCAGGCCTGGATACAGATTGATTGAAAGGCCGGTCCGGTTTCGCAGAGCAGGAACCGGACCGGCCTTTCGTCCCTCTGATCGGGCGCTCAGCATCATGACAGAAAGTACCGCCATACCGAACCGTGCCGGGCTTGGCCTGAAGGCCGAGCACTACGAGGCGATCCTGGGCAGCAGGCCGGATGTCGGGTGGTTTGAGGTGCATGCCGAAAACTACATGGGGGCGGGCGGCCCGCCGCATCATTATCTGATGAAGATCCGCCGCGACTACCCGCTGTCGCTGCACGGCGTAGGGCTTTCCATCGGCGGCGCCGCGCCGCTCGACGAAGCACACCTCGCCCGTCTTAACGACCTTGCCGAGCGTTATGAGCCGGGGCTGGTCAGCGAGCATCTCGCCTGGTCGAGCCATGACGAGGTCTATCTGAACGACCTGCTGCCGCTGCCCTATACCGAAGAGACGGTGACGCGGGTCAGCGACCATCTGGAGCGGATGCAGGAGGTGTTGTGCCGCCAGGTGCTGTTGGAGAATCCCTCCACCTATGTCGCCTTTGAGAACAGCACCATGGATGAGATCGAGTTTCTCCGGGCCGTGGTGAAGCGCAGCGGTTGCGGCCTGCTGCTCGATGTGAACAACGTGCTTGTCTCAACCAACAACCAGGGCGTCTCGGCTGAAGCCTATATCGATGCCTTTCCCCTGGAGCATGTCGGCGAGATTCATTTGGGTGGTCATGCCAGCGAGGAAGAAGCCGGCGGCACGACCCTGCTCATCGATGCTCATGACCGTGCCGTGGACGACAGGGTCTGGGCACTCTATGCCCGGACTTTGGCGCGTGGCGGGACCAAGCCCAGCCTTATCGAGTGGGACAACAGCCTGCCGGCCTGGGAGGTTCTCTATAACGAGGCCCGCAGGGCGGAAACCGTTATCGCGGCCGAGGCAGGCGCAGCGCCGCAACCCGCAGCCTCTATGCAGCAGACCCGTCATGCCGCAGCACGCTGACACCCAGAACGACTTCGCGGCGGCGCTCTGCAATGCCGCTTTGCCGGTCCCCGATGCGGTGGTGACGCCGCCGGTTGCCGGACAGGACCGCCGCTTCGACGTCTACCGCAACAACCGGATGGTCAGTCTGATCGAGGCCTTGGAAGCCACCTTCCCGGCGGTTCTGCGTCTGGTCGGCGAAGCGTTCTTCAAGGCGGCGGCGCGGGCCTACATCGACCGGGAGCCGCCCCGGTCGCCGGTGCTCTTGCTCTATGGGCGCGGCTTCGGCGATTTCCTCGACGGCTTTGCGCCGGCGGCGAACGTGCCTTACCTGGGCGACGTCGCGCGTCTGGAATGGGCAAGGCTCAATGCCTTCCATGCCGCCGATGCCGAGCCGCTGGCAATCGACTGTCTGTCGGCCCTGCCGCCGGAGAACCTGGGCGATCTGCAGTTCGGTCTGCACCCGTCCCTGCAATTGCTGCGCTCGCGCTGGCCGGTCGTGTCGCTCTGGGCCGTCAGCAGCGGCAGCGATCCCGCGGCGGCGGTGGATATGAACTGCAACCAGGACGCCCTGGTGACCCGTCCGGCGCTGTCTGTGGACACGCGTGTGCTGCCGGGCGGCGGCTTTGACTTCATCGGCGCGCTTCTGTCCGGCGCGTCTCTGGCGGAGGCGGCGGAACAGGCGGCGTCGAACGATCCGGCTTTTGATCTTGCAGTCCATCTGCAAGGCATGTTCGAGGTCGGCGCCGTGACCGCCGTTATTCCCGGCAGTCCTGAACCCAAGCAAGAATAGGCTGAAGACAATGACCCGATTGATAGACCTCTACAGCCGGATTACCGGCACGATTGAGACAAAACTCGACGGCTGGTTCCTTGGGTTCCTTGCCCGCCTCGCTTTCGCTGCTGTCCTGGCGGTGTACTATCTCCACTCCGCCAGCCTGAAGGTCGGCGACGGCTTTACCGGCTTCTTCAGCATCGGCGACAACGCTTACTTCCAGATCCTGCCTTCGGTCGTCGAGGCCTACGGCTATGACGCCTCCCAGGTGCCGTTCTTTCCCTACGACATCATCGTCTTTGCCGGCACCTATGCGGAGTTCGTGCTGCCGCTGCTCATCATTTTTGGACTGTTCACCCGCCTCGCCGCGCTGGGCATGATCGGTTTCATCCTGGTGCAGAGCTATGTCGATATCGCCTTTCACGGCGTCGATGCGGCAACCATCGGCGCCTGGTTCGACCGCTTGCCGAACGCCGCCATTCTCGACCAGCGGGCCTTGTGGGTTTTCCTGCTGGTTACGCTGGCGGTGAAAGGGGCGGGGGCGCTGTCGCTGGATCACCTCCTCCGGCGCAGGCTGCTCCTCCAGGGAACTGCCCGGCCGGCCGCCGCCTGACGGATCTCACGCCAGACCGACCCGGCGGCGCCCTTCCTCGGTCTTGAGGGAGAAGTCGGTGCCGGCAAACTCGGCGGCCTCTGCCGTGCACAGCCAGGCGATGGCCTTGGCGGGCCAGTCGGCGGGAATATGGACCGAGGGGTCGAGCTGACTGACCGGGTTGATGCCCGAGGCCTTGATGGACACCTGCATGTCCGTTGCAACGGTGCCCGGGCTGAGACCCACCACGCGGATGCCCTTGTCGCCGTACTCCTTGTCGGCGCAGCGGGTCAGCGACAGCACGGCGGCTTTCGTCGAGCAGTAATGGCTCCAGCCTTCCAGGGCGCCGGTGGCGGCGCCGGAGCTGATGTTGACGATGACACCGCTGCCCTGGGCTTCCATGACCGGAAGGGCCGCGCGCAGGCCGTGGTAGACGCCCTTCAGGTTGATGTCGACCGCCAGGTCCCAGGCTGCCGGGTCGGACTCCGCCAGCCGCGCAATGGGGTCGATGACCCCGGCGTTGTTCACCAGGATATCCAGCCCGCCGAAGGTGGTCTGGCAGTGTGCGACGGCGGCGGCGACCTCATCGTAGCGGCTGACATCACAGGCAAGGGCACTCGCCTTGCCGCCGGCCGCGCCGATCTTTGCGGCCAGCGCCTCGATCTCGCCCAGGCTGCGCGCGGCCAGGACGACCGAGACTCCCAGCCGTGCCAGTTCCTCGGCGGCGGCGGCGCCGATTCCGCGGCTGGCCCCGGTAATGATGGCGGTCTTGCCTTTTAGCTCCTGCATCTTGTGTTCTCCCTGATACTAGAATTGCGGATGTCCCTGACCGGAAGGCGTTGCGGAAGCCTTGCCTTTTGGGAGCGGGTCCAGTCCCGCGCGTAGAGTTTGGTTTGGACGCTGCTATTCGCCCGATGGAAATTTGTCGTTCACCCGCACTTGGAGTAGCCGCAGGCGGTGCAGAGGTCGCAGCCTTCCTGACGGATCAGACTGGCGCTGCCGCACTTCGGGCATTGGGCGAAGCGGGTGTCGCCGGCGGGGTTGCCGAGGTTGACCACCGCCTTCTGCGTGCTGTTCTTGGCGACGCCTTCGGGCTGCAGAAAACCGATCTCGATCATATGCTCTTCGATCACTCCGCCGATGGCGGCCAGCAGCGAGGGCACGTAGCGCCCCTCCATCCAGGCGCCGCCGCGCGGATCGAAAACCGCCTTCAGTTCCTCGACGACAAAGGAGACATCGCCGCCGCGTCGGAAGACCGCTGAGATCATCCGGGTCAACGCCAGGGTCCAGGCGTAGTGCTCCATGTTCTTGGAGTTGATGAAAATCTCGAAGGGTCGCCGCCGCGGTTCTTTGGCGGTTCCCTCCTGCAGGATGTCGTTCAGGGTGATGTAGATCGCATGATCGCTGTCCGGCCAGCGCAGCTTGTAGGTGCAGCCGGGCAGCACCTCCGGCCTTGCCAGGGGGTCGGTCATGTAGACGACGGCGCCGTCCGGGGCCTCTTCCGGGGCATCACCGTTCGTCGGTGCTGGCGGAGCGGAGAGGGTTGCCGTCGGTGCCGCGCCGCTGTCCGGCGTCACTGTCAGTACCGCGCCGGTGATGTCGTTCGGCCGATAGGTGGTGCAGCCCTTGCAGCCGAGGTCATAGGCCTGGCTGTAGACATCCTTGAAGGCCTCGAAGGAGATATCGACGGGCAGATTGATGGTCTTGGAGACCGAGCTGTCGATATAGCGCTGTACTGCGGCCTGCATCACCACATGGGCGCCGGGCTCCAGGGTTTGCGCATCGACGAAGGCGGCGGTCAAGGGCGCGTCCTCTCCCTTCAATCGCCGGAACAGACGGTAAGCGTAGTCGCTCACCTCTTCTTCGCGGCGGCTGCCGTCGGGCTGCAGGATGCGCCGGACATAGTTGAAGCTGAACACCGGCTCCAGGCCGGAGGAGATGTTGCCGGCCAGCAGCGAGATGGTGCCGGTCGGCGCGACGGAGGTCACCAGGGCATTGCGGATGCCGTGGCGGGCGATGCCTTCGCGGATCTCCGCGTCCAGCTCGCGGATCGTCTCGCCGGCCAGATAGGCCTCGCGGTCGAAGAGCGGGAAGGGGCCTTTCTCCTCCGCCAGTCTGACGGAGGCAAGATAGGCGGCCCGGCGGAAGGCCGCCATCCAGCGCTCCGTGGTGCGCACCGCCTCCGCGGAGCCATAGCGCAGGCCGCAGCAGATCAGCGCATCGGCAAGGCCGGTAATGCCCAGACCGATACGCCGCTTGGCCCGGGCCTCCTGGCGTTGCGCCTCCAGCGGGAAACGGGAGA
Source organism: Pelagibius sp. (assembly GCF_965249265.1). Classification (NCBI taxonomy): domain Bacteria; kingdom Pseudomonadati; phylum Pseudomonadota; class Alphaproteobacteria; order Rhodospirillales; family Rhodovibrionaceae; genus Pelagibius; species Pelagibius sp. Next base: position 219,762 of record NZ_OZ252224.1, read on the forward strand.
CGTCGATGGCGTTGTCGAGCATGCGCACCGCCGTCGGCACCAGGGCCTCCAGCGCGTCGATGTCCAGGGCGGCATCGTCCTCGAAGGGCCGGACCACCAGGGCCGCAAGATTGATCGAGCCCAGCAGGCAGGCGCCATAGGGCGGCAGGGGCTGTTCGCCGCAGGGGTTGGTGGCGCTGATGGTCTCGCAGTAATGCAGGTTGTTGCGCTGGTTGATGCGGTCGATGAAGATCACGCCCGGCTCGGCGGCGGCGTGGGTGGCGCGCATGATGCCGTCCCAGAGGGCGCGGGCCTGAACCACCTTGTAGACCGTACCCTCGAAGCTCAGGGGCCAGGGCTGGTCTTCGCGAACCGCCTGCATGAAGGCATCGCTCACCAGCACCGAGAGATTGAACATCGAAAGCCGCCCGGGCTCCTGCTTGGCTTCGATGAAGGCTTCGATGTCCGGGTGGTCGCAGGCCAGGGTGGCCATCATGGCGCCGCGGCGCGAGCCGGCGCTCATGATGGTCCGGCACATGGCGTCCCAGACGTCCATGAAGGACAGCGGGCCGGAGGCATCGGCGCCGATGCCGTGGACCGGCGCCCCTTTGGGCCGCAAGGTGGAAAAGTCGTAGCCGATGCCGCCGCCCTGCTGCATCGTCAGGGCGGCTTCCTTCAGGTGTTCGAAGATGCCGGCCATGTCGTCTGGGATGCGGCCCATAACGAAGCAGTTGAAAAGGGTGACATTGCGCTCGCTGCCGGCGCCGGCCTGGATGCGCCCGGCCGGCAAAAACCGAAAATCGCGCAGAGCGTCATAGAATTCGGTTTCGACAGGCTTTTTGGTTGAATGTTTTCCTTCAGCGGCCGCTAAAGCACCGGCGATGCGCCGCCAGCTGTCGGCGATGGTTTTGTCCACAGGCTCGCCCGACGCCGACTTGAGCCGGTATTTCATGTCCCAGATTTCTTGCGACAAGGCCGAGAATTCAGACATGGCCAAACCTTTTTGGGATCCTAAGATCCTGCGTTTGTGCGATTTTCGGCGGAATTGCTCCTTCGACGATAGGTCCCGCCGCGGGGTGGGTCAAGCAACGGAGGGCCGGGACGGCGATGTCCGATTCGCGGCCCGCCGCGATCTTGGCAAGAGTATTGTTTTCCGTATTCGTCTCAGGGACTTCAGCTGTCCACAGTTTTGCACACATGCTAATCAGATCAATGAGGGAACCTTTTCAGTTGTGATGTTGAAGATTATTGCCCTTTTGATTGTGCAAGTGTCCGACTTCTTTCCTCGATTGCCGATTCCAGCCGCTGCAGAAAGACCTTTCGATTCAACCCGGGCTCGATTGGCGGCAGAAACTCTAGAATGATGGTGCCCGGTTGCTTGGCGAAACGGCGGCGGCCCCAGAACAGGCCGGAGTTCAGGGCGACCGGCACCACGCTGACGCCGAGCTGGCTGTAGAGGGCGGCGACCCCGGGCTGATAGGGCCGGTGCTGGCCCGGGGCGACCCGGGTGCCCTCGGGGAAGATCACGATGGGTCGGCCCTCGGCGACGGCTTCCTTGGCCCTGGCGACCATCTTGCGCAGCGCCTTGCTGCCGCCCTTGCGGTCCACCGGCACCAGCCCGGCGCGGATCAGGTAAAGCCCGAAAACCGGTATCCAGGTCAATTCCTGCTTCAGGACGAAGCTGTGATCCCAGAGCAGCAGGGAGAAAATCAGCGTGTCCCAGGCGGACTGGTGCTTGGCGGCGACCAGAAAGGCGCCCTGGGGCAGATGTTCGAGCCCGCGGATTTCGTAGCGCAGGCCGCAGAAAAGGCCGAGCGCGGCCATGATCCCGCGCACCCAGAAGCGGCCCAGATGGTAAAGCCAGCTGCGCGGCCCCAGCATCAGCGGCAGGCCGAACAGCAGGATCAGGGTGGTCCAGCCGTAGAAGAAGATGTTGAAGAGGAGGGATCGGATCAAAGCCATGGCATCTTCGCGAAGAGGTCGTCCAGCCAGCCGTGAACGACGGCGACCAGATACTTGCTGTATTCCGTCACCAGCAGCGAACTGCTGCCGGGCCAAAGCCACCAGTCCTCCCGCTTGAAGGGTTCGGGAAAGACCGGATGGGGCACGATGGTGACCTCCGGCATGCGCCGGTGGAACTCCAGCAACGAGCGCGGCATGTGGTAGGTCGCGGTGACGAGGCGGAGGGAGCGGACGTTCTGATCCGCGATCCAGTCTGCGGTTTCCAGCGCATTGCCGCGGGTGTTGTCGGCTTCGTAACCCAGAAAGACGCAGCAGGACAGCTCCTCGGGGGCCTGCTCGAACAAGGCCAGCAACTGGCGGACATCGACGCCCCGGTAGACCCCGGAGACGAAGAGCTTGTCCGCCTTTTCATTGGTCAGCAGATCCAGGGCGGTGTCCAGGCGGCTGCTGCCGCCGGTCAGCACGACGATGGCGTCGGTGCGGCTGTCGCTGTCCGCCACCTGGGTCGGTACCTGATTGGCAAACCACAGCAGGCCGGCGGCCCAGGCCAGGCCGCAGAGCAGCAGCAGCACGGCAAAGCCGCGCAAGCGGCGCAGATTGCGCCGCCTCAGGCTTGCACGGTCTGTTTTCAACGAGCGCGGCCGCATGCGCTAAGGCATTCTGGCCAGGGTGCGGAGCACCGTGACCCGCGCCGTGAACATGGTGACCAGGGCGGAGGCGACCGGCAGCAGGATCAGCAGCGACCATTCATGGGGCCTCAGGGCCAACTCCGGCAGCAACCCGGATTCGATCCGCTCCAGCAGGCTGCGGCCCAGATAAAGGGTCGGCAGGGCGCAGGCCAGACCGATCAGGCCGCCGCGCAGGCCCAGGCTGAGGGCGTGGCTCTGAAACTGTTTGGCGACATAGGAATCCTGCGCCCCGATCAGATGCAGCAACTCGATTGCCTGATCGTGGGCGGCCAGGCCCATGCGGGTGACGAAAGCAACCATGATCGCGGCCGCCAAGAGCACCATGGCGACCACCACGATGGCCATGATCTCCACCGCCCAGGCAAGGTCCAGGAGATGGGCGAGCCAGCGCTGATGGTCGTCGACGATGCTGCCCGGGGCGGCGGCAAGGACGGCCCGGCGCAAGACGGTCAGATCCGGCGGTTGGTCCGGGTCGATGGTGACGGCGATCAGCCGCGGCAGGGGCAGGTCGTCGATCAGCAGCGCTTCGCCCAGCCAGGGTTCCAGAAGGGCCGAGATTTCCCCGCTCTGCAGGACCTCCGTGGTGACGACCCCCGGGGTTTGTTCCAGGAGATCGACCACCGCCTGCAGCGCCGGGTCCTGTTGTCCCGCGGCTTCCGACTCCGCTCCGGGGGGCGCAGCCGGCAATTGCACGGTCAGCGAGCCCGCCAGGCCGCTGTCCCAGCGCGCGGCGAGCTTGTTGGCCGCCATGGCGCCGGCCAGCGCCAGGGCGGCCAGGTAGACCATGATCGCCACCAACAGCGGCAGATAGCGGCCCGAGGCATCGCGGTCCAGAGGGACCGCCTGACGCTTGCGCCGCCGGCTCACGCCGGGGCCTCGGCAGCGGCGCTGCCGCCCGGCGCCGCGATTTCGCCGCCGCTCAGACGCGTAATGGGATGTCGGAAACGCTGCACCAGCGATTCGTTGTGGGTTGCGATCACCACGGTCGTGCCGATCTTGTTCAGTTCCTCGAACAGGTAGAGCAAGCGTACGGCCATGCGGTCGTCCAGGTTGCCGGTCGGCTCGTCGGCCAGCAACAGGCTGGGCCGGCCGATCACGGCGCGGGCGATGGCGACGCGCTGCTGCTGTCCGCCCGATAGCGTCGGCGGCAGAGCATCCATATGGTCGGCCAGGCCGACCCAGGTGAGCAGTTCCTCGACATCCTTGTCGCTGCGCGCGCCGGCCTCGCCGCTGATCTGCAGCGGCAGGGCCACGTTTTCCCGCGCGGTCAGGTGTTCCAGCAGGCGGAAATCCTGAAAAACGACTCCGATTCGCCGCCGCAGTACCGCTGTTTCCTGGCGCGTCAGGCCGGCGACGTTACGCCCGAAGAGTGCGACCCGGCCGGCCGTGGGGTGCTGCGCCAAATACATCATGCGCAGCAGCGAGGATTTGCCCGCACCGCTGGCCCCGACGAGAAAGTGATAGGATCCCGGGTCGAACTGCAGCGAGACGTGCTTCAGGATCTCCGGACCCTGGCCATAGCGCAGCACGACGTCCTCGAAGCGAACCAAGCTGGAAAATCCCTTTTGCGGAAGCGGAAATCGAAAATGACATAGGCACCTCAGCCCCGTAAAGGTTTCTGCTCATGCCTTGCTTTGATTATACCCCGACCATATAAGGTTATCGGACCATCTGCTGCTTGGGGGGCGGTCAGCCCGAATGATTGTTACCTGTCCTGCTTGCGAAAGCCGGTTCGAAGTCGAGCGTGAACAGCTCGGCTACGACGGGCGAATCGTGCGCTGCGGCAAGTGCGGGAACTGCTGGCATCAGATGCCGGAAGACGAGGCCCCGGCCCCGCCAGAGCAGCCGGAGGCAGCGGAGGAGCAAGCCAAGCCTGTTCCGCCACGGCTTGCCGCCCGGCGTCAGGCGGCAGCAGCGAAGAACAAGAAACGCGGCGGCGGCGGCATGTTCGGTTGGCTGGCCCTGCTGTTTTTCCTGCTGGCTGTCGTCGCTGCGAGCTGGTTTGCCAGGGATGACATCGTCGCCCGTTTCCCGCAGACCGAGGTGGTTTACGCGGCGCTCGGGATCCCCGTCACACTGCCCGGACCGAAACTGGAACTGCGTGTCAACGATCCGCGATCGGTGGTTCGCGAAGGCGACCGGGTCATCCTGCTTGAGGGCACCGTCACCAACATCACCCGCCGCAAGCAACCGGTTCCGAAACTGAAGGCGCGCCTGACCGACAGCGAAGGAACCGTCCTGCTGGAGTGGATTTTCGAGGCGCCGAAGGCCGAACTGGACGCCGGTGCCGAGGTGGATTTCGTCACTGAGACGATTAACCCGCCGGATGAAGGTCAGAACCTCACAATCAACTTCGTGAAAGACGAAGAATAAGCTCTCTTTCAGCAGTCGTTCCCTTTTTCTCATTAAGCCTTGCTTAACCACGCGGTGGCAGTTTGGCCAAGAGGGTCGGACTGGGTCGCCCATGGAGTCGGAGAAGCCGAAGAGGCTTGAGACGTCCAGGAAAGATCGGGATCCGGGCCGCCAAACGACAGGCAGGAGAGGGTGACGAGATGGCGCATATCCTGGTCGCCGAAGACGATACCGCAGTACAGAGTTTCGTGAGCCGGGCCCTGGCCCACCGCGGCCACAAGGTGACCTCGGTCGAGGACGGCGTGCAAGCGCTGGAGGCGCTCGGCGGATCGGAGTTCGATCTGCTGATTACCGACATTGTCATGCCGAGCCTGGATGGCATCGGCCTGGCGCTGAAGGTGGCGAAGGATCATCCCAGCCTGCCGGTGCTCTTGATGACCGGCTACTCCGCCGAACGCCAGCGTGCGCACAACCTCGAAGAGCTGATTTGCGAGGTCATCACCAAGCCCTTCACCCTGCTGGAAATCTGCGAGGCTGCCGAAGCGGCGCTTACGGTCGAGCCCATGACCTGCCACTGACAGGCCCCGGGCCCGCCCAGGGAACTGCCGTGGGCCGAAAGGCCACCAGGGCAGGGCGCCGCCCGCCTTGCCCAAGAATCCAATACAGAATCTAGAACTGTTTGAGCAGCCGGTCGATGTAGTCCAGTTCCTGGGCCGGACGGTCGCGGTCGCCGCGCCGGCGCCGCAACTCGTCGACGATCTCGCGGCTGCGCTGAAGCTCCATCTGATCGGGAATATCGACCCCGTCGTTGACGTTGCTCGGTCCGCCGCCTTCGCGTCCCAAGGGATCGGGATTCGACTGGCCAAAGCGCCCCGGCGCGCTGCCTTCGCCGGTTTCGCCGGGCTGATTGGCGAACATTTCCATGAAGCGGTCCATGGTGGCCTGCATGCCCTGCTGCAACTGGTCGAGGGAACGGGTCTGGGGCGGTACGGCCTGTCCCGGCTGTTCGCCTGACAGCGCGTCACGGGCGTCGCGCATCTCCCGCTCCGCGCGGCCCAGCGGGCGCGGGATGTCGCCCATGGCATCGCCGAGCTGGCGCATCAACTCGCCCAGGCTGCGGCGTAATTCCTCCTGGCGCCGGGCATCCGACATGTTGTCGCTCCGGCCTTGCTGCTGGCTGCGGCCTTCGCCCTGTTGTCCCTGCTGATTCTGTTGCCCTTGCTGTCCCTGCTGGTTTTGCTGCTGTCCGCGTTGCGACCGCTCGAAACTGCGGTCCAGCAGCTCCTGCTGCTCGCGCATCATGTTTTCCAGGTTCTCCATCATGCGCGATGCGTCCTGCATGTCCTGGTTCATCTGCCCGGCATAGGGGTTCGCCGTCAGGTTCTCCAGCATGTCGCGCAGTTGGGAGAGCAGCTCCCTTGCGGCATCACGGGCGCCGGACTGCGCCAGTTCGCGGGCGCGGTCGATCATGTTCTGCAGATCCTGACGCTCCAGCATCTGCGAGCCCGGCGGCGGTGTGCCCTCCTGGGTCTCGCCGCGGGCCATCTGCTCGCGCATCTGTTCGGCCAACTCGTCCAGGAAGTTGTTGAGGGCCGACTGCAGCTCGTCCATCAGCCGCTCAATCTCCGCATCGTCGGCGCCGCGCTCCAGCGCCTCGATCAACGCCTGCTGCGCATCGCGGAGTTCCCGTTCGGCAATGGCCAATTCGCCCTCTTCGATGCGCAGCGCCGTGTCCCAAAGCAGTTGCTGAACCTCGGTGACGGCTTTGTCGCTGGAATCGTAGATCAGGCGGCGCTCGGCTGAGCGGATCGACAGGGCGACGACGATGTCGTGGAAAAAGTGCTCCGGCCGATCATAAAGACCGTTCAGGGCCTGCACGACCGGCAGGCGGCCTTTCGGATTGATGGTCAACTGCTTGCGCAGTTCGACCAGCGCCCGGGCGACGGGATGATTGAAAATGCGTTCCGGCAGAACGGTGCGCAGAACCTCGCTGCGCCCCTCCTGGCCGGGGTGGTCCCGGGCCACCAGTTGAACCTCCACCGCCAGGCCGGCCCAGGGATGCGGCGTCAGGTCGCGGTAGGTGCGCGCATTGCTGACCTTGGGTGCGGCGCCGGGGACGACGAGATCGATTTCCAAGGGAGTCTCGTCCGGTTGGTCGATGCGCTTGATGATCGCCTTGGCCCGGACCACGCCGTAGTCGTCCTCGGCCTGATAAGAGATCAGCAGGGCCGAGCGTTCGGTGCGCCCCGGCGCCGATTCGAAGACGATCTGCGGCGGCGTGTCGGGAACGATCTCCATCGCCCAGTCGGCCAGACTGCGGCCGCCCTGCCGGATGCCGAGGCTGTCGCCCTCGGTCAACGGACGCTCCAGGCGGTAGGCGTCCTGGGCAAAGGGCTCGAAGGGCTCAAGCGCCTCGCCGACTTTGAGGTTCGGCACGTCGCTGCCGCCGCCCTGGACCTGCGCCAGAAGGACGGAGCCGCTGGGCACCCGCAGCCTCTGGCCGGCTTCCTGCCCCGGGGCGGCGTTGGCATCGAGATAGAGCGGCGCCTGGCCGGTATAGGTCGGCGGATTGATCCAGGCATCCAGGCTTGGCGGCAGAGCGGTCTTGCCGCTGAACTCCGGCGCCACGGCGCTGGCCAGCCGCCCGGTGACGTTGCCGTCGGAACTGGCGAAGGCGACGATCAGCAGCAGCAGGACGAGGCCGCGCAGGGCCCAGGGGTCGAGCCGCGCCAGGCCCGGCCGCGGCGCACGGACTTTCAGGCGGCCGAGACCGCGGATGGTGCGGTGCTGATGCGCCCGCCATAGCGCTCTGGACTGGGGGTCTTGCTGACCGGTCATCATGCGGTCGTCGAGGGCGGTCAAGGGACGATGAGACAGCTCGCTGTCCTGCTCAAGCCGCCGTTTTCCGGCCTGCGGATCCGGCAGGGAGATCGCCCTCACCGCATGCCAGATTCCGTAGCCCAGGCCCCCGAGAAAGGCGATCAAGATGACGGCATGCAGCCAGGCGGGCAGCGCCGGCAGAACGCCGAAAAGCGCGAGAGCGAGGAAGACGCCGAGAACACCGAAGACCGGCCAGACCGCCGGCCAGATGGTTTCCCAGGCGAGGGCGCCGCGGGCCAGGGCCAGAAGCAAGCCAAATCGCCGCAGGGCGCGGTCGCCGGAGGCTTTTTCCCGCCGAAGCCGGTCGTGTTCAGAAGCAGGGCTGTGCGGCCGTTCCGAGGTCATGCGTCCTCCTGTCCCTCCGTCTCCCCTACTAAGGATCTGCTCTAGCGTCGATCACCCGGCGGCGGCTGTACAGCGTTATCTAGGGTGTTTTGCCGCCTTTACCATCAAACACCTGTGAGACAGCGCCGCCGCCCCGGGATGGGTCAGGCCGCCCCAAGCGCAGTTTTCTGCAGATTATCGCCGTCCGCCCTTTCGTTCTGCCAGTCCGGCAGGCGATCCTGGCCGATCATGGCGTCGTATTCCATCCGGGCGCGCACGATGGCGCTGCGGTCGCCGCGCACCAGGACCTCGGGCGCCAGCGGCCGCGAGTTGTAGGTCGAGGCCATGACGAAGCTGTAGGCGCCGGCGGAGCTGAAGACCAGAAGGTCGTCCTTCTTCAGCGGCGGCAGGGGACGCTGCTTGGCGAAGGTGTCGGTGGACTCGCAAACCGGGCCGACCACGTCGACCGGCCGCAGTTCCGCGTTCGCCGCAGCGGCGGAAACCGGCAGTATCTCGTGCCAGGCATCGTAGAGCGAGGGCCGCAGCAGGTCGTTCATGGCCGCGTCGACGATGACGAAGCGCCGATCGCGGTTGTCTTTCACGTAAAGCACGCGGGTGACCAGCAGGCCGGCATTGCCGACCAGCAGCCGCCCGGGCTCGAAAACCAGTTCCGCGTCCAGGCCGTCGGCCAGTCCGTGCACCACCTGGGCGTAGTCGCGTACCCGCTGCTCCGCCTCCTCGACCTGCTCCTGCAGGTGGTGCTTGTAGCTGATGCCGATGCCGCCGCCCAGATCGAGGCGGCGCAGCGGCAGCCCGGCCTCGCGCAGTTCGTGATAGAGGGCGATAAGGCGCTCGAAGGTGGTGCGATAGGGCGCGATATCGGTCAACTGGGAGCCGATATGAACCGCCAGGCCCTCGAAGCGGATGCCGGGCAGGCTTCCTGTCCCGGTCAGGAAGTCGCGGGCCTCGGTCGCGTCGATACCGAACTTACTGTCGGCGCGCCCGGTGGTGATCTGGTCCAGCGTGCCGGCATCGACGTTGGGGTTCACCCGCACGGCGACCGGTGCGGTGGTGCCGCGCTGCTGGGCAACCTGTGAAAGCAATTCCAGTTCTGCCAGGGATTCGACATTGAACTGCATGATGCCGGCATCCAGGCCGGCGATCATTTCCTGTCCGGTTTTGCCGACCCCGGCGAAGACGATCCGCTCTGCCGGCACGCCGGCGGCGAGGGCGCGGCGCAGCTCGCCCTCGGAGACCACGTCCGCCCCGGCGCCCAGATCGGCGAAGGTCTTGATCACCGCCTGATTGGAATTGGCCTTCAGGGCGTAGCAGATGGTCGCCGGCAGGCCGGAGAGGGCCGCCGCAAAGCTTCGGTAGCTGTTCTCCAGCGCATCGGCGGAGTAGCAGTAAAACGGGGTGCCGACCTCCTTCGCCAGGCGCGCGACCGGCACCTGCGATACATGCAGCTGTCCGTCGCGATAGGGAAAGTAGTTACTGCTCATGACTCTCAGGTCCTTCTCGGCAGCCTGCCCTCTTAAAGGCCGGGTTCTGGCCCGGCGTCAGAGAGGCGGCGCGTCTCAATACGTCGTGGTCTTGGTGCGCGGATCATGGAACAGGGAAGCCGGTCCCCGGGTCGCCTGCGGATCCTCGCCCTCCGGCGGCGGGCCGACGGTGCCCGGCGCCGGATAGGCCTGCGGATAGGTGTAGGCGCTTTCCTCGCCCTTCGGCGGTTTGGGCGATCCCTTTTTGCCGCAGGCGCCGAGGCCGACGATCACGGCGGTCATGACCGCCAGCAGAACGAAACTGCGTTTGCCTTGGGTTGCGGTCATAGAAAACGTTCCTTTGCTGCGGCGATTGCCTTGCGGACCTGGGCCGGTGCGGTGCCGCCGTAGCTGGCGCGGCTGGCAACGGCCTTGTCGACGCTGAGCACGTCGAAGATTTCCTCGGTGATGCCGGCTTCCACACCCTGCATCGCCGTCAGCGGCAGCTCGGCGAGGGCGCAGCCGCGCTCCTCGGCCAGGCGCACGATGCTGCCGGTGACGTGATGGGCCTGGCGGAACGGCAGGCCGAGGCGGCGCACCAGCCAGTCCGCCAGATCGGTGGCGGTGATGAAGCCCTGATCGGTTGCGGCCCGCAGGGTGTCGCGACGGGCGGTCATATCCTGGACCATGCCGGTCATGGCGGTGACGCAGAGCTGCAGGGTGTCGGCGGCGTCGAACAGCGGTTCCTTGTCTTCCTGCATGTCTTTGCCATAGGTCAGCGGCAGGCCCTTCATGACCACCAGCAGACTGTTCAGCGCACCGACCACACGCCCGGCCTTGCCGCGGATCAGTTCGGCCGCATCGGGGTTGCGCTTCTGCGGCATGATGGAGGAACCGGTGCTGAAGGCATCGGAAAGCTGCACGAACTGAAAGCCGGGAGAGCACCAGAGCACCAGTTCCTCGGCAAAGCGCGAGAGATGCACCGTCAGGATGGCCCCGGCGGCGAGGAATTCCAGCACATAGTCGCGGTCCGCCACGGCGTCCATGGAGTTGGCCATGGGCCGCTCGAAGCCCAGCGCTGCCGCCGTCGCCTGACGGTCGATGGGAAAGGAGGTGCCGGCCAGGGCGGCGGCGCCCAGCGGCGATTCGTTCAGACGGGCGCGGCAATCGGCGAGCCGGCTGCGGTCGCGGCCCAGCATTTCGACATAGGCCATCAGGTGATGGCCCAGGGTCACCGGCTGGGCGGTCTGCAGGTGGGTGTAGCCGGGCATGATGGTCTCGGCCTCGGCCTCGGCCTGGGCGATCAGGGCGGCCTGCAGGGCGCGCAGGCCGGCCTCCAGCCCGTCGATGGCATCGCGGGTCCAGAGGCGCACGTCGAGCGCCACCTGGTCGTTGCGTGAGCGCCCGGTATGCAGACGCCCGGCGGCCTCGCCGATCAGCTCCCGCAGCCGGGCCTCGACATTCATGTGGATGTCTTCCAGGCTCGCCTTGAAAGTGAAGCTGCCGTTTTCGATTTCTGACAGGATCGTGTCTAGACCCGAAAGGATCGAAGCCCCATCTTCTTTCGAGATGATCGCCTGTTCGACCAGCATGGCGCAGTGCGCCTTGGAGCCGGCGATGTCCTGGGCGTAGAGGCGCTGGTCGAAGGAGATGGAGGCATTGATCTGCTCCATCACCTCCGCCGGGCCCGCCGCGAAGCGGCCGCCCCACATGGTGTTGGCGCCGGCCTGTTCCGCGGCGCCGTCTTCGGGGCCATCGCTTGCGATGGTCAGGTTTTGAGTGTCAGCGGTCATCTGCCTTCGGGAGGCCTTTGTAAATGGTCAGTACCAACAACGGAGTTTCCTTCGCCGGCATGCTGGCCCGTGGCCTCAGGGGCTTCAAGCCCAAAGCCGGCCGGTTCATGCGAAGGGCCCTCGCAGCCGTGGTGCTCGCCGTTCTCGCCCTGGCCTTTGTCGTCTATCCGGAGCTGGTCAGAGCTGAAAGCGAGGCGCCGCCGGCCCTGAAGGGCCCCTTCACGGAGAACTTTACCTTTTCGGACCCGCCGGTGCCAGCGCCGAGCGTGGCCGTTGAAACCCTGGACGGCCTGACTGTCGACATCAGCGAATTCAGGGGCGAGGTGGTGCTGGTGAACTTCTGGGCGACCTGGTGCGCGCCCTGTGTGCGGGAGATGCCGGGGCTTGAGCGCCTGCACCAGGTCCTGAAGAATGAGGGCTTTCTGGTCATGGCCGTCTCGGAGGACCGCGGCGGGGTCGCCAAGGTCGAGCCCTTTCTGGACCGCCTCGGTCTCCACGACCTGCCGGTTTTCCTGGACCCCAAGGGCGCCCTGGCCCGGGGCTTTGCGGTGCGCGGCCTGCCGGCCACCTTCGTCATCGACCGCAACGGGGGCGTGGTTGCCGGCCTGACCGGCCCGGCGGAGTGGGATTCCCCCGAAGCCATTGCCTTGATCCGGCATTACCTCAATCAGGACTCTCGGGCGCAAGGCTCTCAGCAGTCGAAGGACAGGGTTTCAGAAACCTCAGGTTGAGATTTACGAGAATTTTCCCAAATTGCACGGAAAGCTTGTGGCCGAGAGCAAAGCCTGCCCACAATAGACCCTGCTGCCCCCGCCAAAGGGCGCCTTCTGCGGCCGTCTCCCCGGGGCCGCTCTGGACAGGAGGTGATCCATGCCCATCCAAGCTCAGCGGTCTGACGGAAACAGGGTCAATGCTTCTCGTGCTCACTGCGGTTTCGGCCTGACCGTTCCTCTTGTCCTGCATTTCGGATTGATCCTCGGCGGCGCGTTCGCTGCCATGCTGCTGCTGTCTGGTCCTGCCGCGGCCCAGCAGAATTTGGTCTTCGATGTCCTGCGCGACGGCGAGAAGATCGGCGAGCACCGGGTGGACTTCGAACATGAGGAGGACTGCCTGAAGGTCTCGGTGGAGACCGACATGGCGGTGCGCTTCGCCTTCGTGACCCTGTTCCGTTACGACCACAAGCGGGTCGAGCGCTGGCGCGGCGGTGCCCTGGATTCCCTGGCCGGTATGACCAACGACGACGGCCAGGAATACGAGGTTTCCATCGTCCAGCGCGAGGGCACCTACAGCCGCACGGTGAACGGTATCGACGAGGAGATCAGCGGCCCGGTGGCCGTCGACAGCCTGTGGAGCCAGGACCGGTTGACGGCGGGCAAGCTCTTTGCCACGACCAGCGACAAGGTCTACCGCGTGCGCAGTGATATGCTGGGCAAGGAGACCATCGACCTCGGCGGCAACCCGGTGGAGACGGTTCGCTACCGCTTGAGCGGCCAGCTCTCCCGCGATCTCTGGTACGGCCCCGACGGCATGCTCGCGCATCTGCGCTACGAAGACGACGGCTACGTCTTCGAATACGTCCGGCGTTGAAGCTAAAGTTGCTTCAATTAGGTAGTGCACTCATAAATCTATTTTCAAGATCAGCGGTTTGTGATTCTGTGATGGTCTGGTTTGGCGTTCGGAGGAGAGCATGTCACGCTATGATCTTACGGAGCTGGAATGGCGGTTCATCCAACCGATTCTGCCGAACAAGGTGAGGGGTGTGCAGCGGCGCGATGACCGGCAGGTTCTGAATGGCATCTTCTACGTGTTGCGCACCGGCTGTCCGTGGCGCGACCTGCCCGGGCGCTACGGCCCCTATACCACTGTGTACAACCGCTTCCGCCGCTGGACCCGGGCCGGCGTCTGGGACCGGGTCATGGACGCGGTGGTGGATGCTCACAACGGCGATGTGGTGATGATCGACGGCACGTCGGTGCGCGTGCATCACGCCGGGGCCACGCTCAAAAAAACGATCCCCGACGATGCATGGGTCGTTCACGTGGCGGTCTGACCACAAAAATCCACGTTCTGGTCAATGAATGGGGGCTACCGTTGAAGGTCCACCTGACGCCGGGACAGGCCCATGACGGGCCGGTGGCGCCGCTTCTGCTGGGGGACTTGCAACCCGGACAGGCTGTTCTGGCCGACAAGGCATACGACGCCAACCACATTCGAAACCTGATCTGGGAGAAGGGAGCGGAAGCGGTGATCCCCTCCAAATCCGACCGCAAGATACCGATCCCATTCGACCGGGAACTCTATCGTCAACGCAACAAGGTCGAGCGCTTCATCGGCCGTATCAAGAAATCCTTCCGGCGCATCGCAACCCGATACGACAAGACATCACATGCCTTCCTCGCCTTCATCAAAATCGCCGCTGTCAGAATCTGGTGCGAAGCTTATGAGTCCGCTACCTAGTTGATGTCGATCGGATTCACATTTTTTGGCGCAACCACGTAGTGGTTCCGTCAAAACATGATCCGATCTAGCGTGTCGGGACGGGTTCGTCGCCGGAGTAGTCGTAGAAGCCGCGCCCGGCCTTTTTGCCCAGCCAGCCGGCCTCGACGTACTTCACCAGCAGCGGGCAGGGCCGGTACTTGGTATCGGCCAGGCCGTCATAGAGCACATGCATGATTGCCAGGCAGGTATCGAGGCCGATGAAGTCGGCCAGCTCCAGCGGGCCCATGGGGTGGTTGGCGCCCAGGCGCATGGCGGTGTCGATGGACTTCACCGAGCCGACGCCCTCGTAGAGCGTATAGACCGCCTCGTTGATCATCGGCAGCAGAATGCGGTTCACGATGAAGGCCGGGAAGTCCTCGGCGGAGGCCGTGGTTTTGCCGAGCTTCTCGGCCATCACGCGGACGGTCTCGAAGGTCGCCTCGTCGGTGGCGATGCCGCGGATCAGTTCGACCAGCTTCATCAGCGGCACCGGGTTCATGAAGTGCATGCCCATGAAGCGTTCCGGGCGGTCGGTGACCGAGGCCAGACGGGTGATCGAGATGGAGGAGGTGTTGGAACAGACGATGGCCTGCGGCTTGATCAGCGGGCAGAGCGCCTTGAAGATATCGCGCTTGATCTCTTCGTTCTCGCTGGCCGCCTCGATGACGATATCGCTGTCGCCGAAGATCTCCAGGCTGCCGCCGGGCAGGATCCGCGCCAGGGCGGCGTCCTTGTCGGCGGCGTCGATCTTGCCGCGTTTCACCTGGCGTTCCATGTTGCGGGCAATCTGGTCGATGGCGGCTTTCGCCTGATCCTCGGAAACGTCCGACATCTTGACGTCGTAGCCCGCCAGGGCACAGACATGCGCAATGCCCGCGCCCATCTGGCCGGCACCGATCACGCCGACCGATTTCACGTCCAGGGGCCCTTCGACCGCCGTGTCTTGATCCGTCATCAGTTCCACTTACCTCGTCCTCATGCCTGCATTACGAGGCTGGCTTCCTGCCGGCCCCTCGGGTGAGCGGCCTCAGCCGCCCAGTTCTTTTTCCAGTTCCGGTACTGCCTGGAACAGGTCGGCGACCAGCCCGTAGTCGGCGACCTGGAAGATCGGCGCTTCCTCGTCCTTGTTGATCGCGACGATGACCTTGGAGTCCTTCATGCCCGCCAAATGCTGAATGGCGCCGGAAATGCCGATCGCCACGTAGAGGTCCGGCGCGACGACCTTGCCGGTCTGGCCGACCTGATAATCGTTGGGCACGAAGCCCGCATCGACCGCGGCGCGCGATGCGCCGACGGCGGCGCCCAGCTTGTCGGCGACCCGCTCCAGCATGGCAAAGTTCTCGCCGGACTGCATGCCGCGGCCGCCGGAGATGACGATGCCGGCGGTTGTCAGTTCCGGGCGTTCGGACTTGGTCAGTTCCTGGCCCTTGAAAGCGGAAAGCCCGGCATCGCCGCTGCCGTCCACCGCCTCTACCGCGGCGGAGCCGCCCTCGGCCGCCGCGGCGTCGAAGGCCGTGGCGCGGATGGTCAGCACCTTGGTGGCGTCGGAGGACTTCACCGTGGCCAGGGCATTGCCGGCATAGATCGGCCGGACGAAGGTATCTTCACCCTCGATGGCCGAGATGTCGGAGATCTGCTGCACGTCGAGCAGCGCCGCGGCGCGCGGCAAGATGTTCTTGCCGGAGGTGGTGGCCGCGGCGATGACGTGGCTGTAGCCCTCGGCCAGCTTGGCGACCAGGGGCGCGACGTTCTCGGCGAGGCCGTGGCCGTAGGCCGCGTCGTCGGCCTTCAGCACCTTGTCGACACCGGCGATCTTGCCCGCGGCTTCGGCAGCGGCATCGCAGCCGGTCCCGGCGACCAGCACGTGGGTTTCGCCCGGCAACTGTCCGGCGGCGGTGACCGCGTTCAGGGTGGCCGGCTTGATCTCGTTGTTGTCGTGTTCGGCGACGATCAGCGTGGACATCAGATCACCTTCGCTTCGTTACGCAGCTTCTCCACCAGCTCACCGACCGAGGCGACCTTCACGCCGGCCTGGCGGGCCGGCGGCTCGCTGACCGAAACCACCGTCAGGCGCGGGCTGACGTCGACGCCCAGGTCCGCCGGAGTCATGCTGTCGATCGGCTTTTTCTTCGCCTTCATGATGTTCGGCAAAGAGGCATAGCGCGGTTCGTTGAGGCGCAGGTCGGTGGTCACCACCGCCGGCAGCTTCAGGTCCAGCATCTCCAGGCCGCCGTCGACTTCGCGGGTGATGGCGAAGTTGCCGTCGCCCTTTTCGATCTTCGAGATGAAGGTGCCCTGGGGCCAGCCGAGCAGCGCCGCCAGCATCTGGCCGCACTGGTTGTTGTCGTTGTCGACCGCCTGCTTGCCGAGAATGACCAGCTCCGGGCCTTCCTTCTCGACCACCGCCTTCAGCAGCTTGGCCACGGCCAGCGGCTCCGGGTCGGCGTCGCATTCGATCAGAATGCCGCGGTCGGCGCCCATGGCCAGGCCGGTGCGCAGGGTTTCCTGGGCATTCGCCAGCCCGGCGGAGACCACGATCACCTCACTGGCGGTGCCGGCCTCTTTCAGGCGCACGGCCTCTTCCACCGCGATTTCACAAAACGGATTCATCGCCATCTTGACGTTGGCCGTTTCCACCCCGCTTTGGTCCGGCTTCACGCGGACCTTCACGTTCGCGTCAATGACGCGCTTGATCGGTACGAGAACTTTCATCGCAGCCCTGCGACCTACCCCTCAGTTAGATTCTGTCAACGAGCCCGGCCCCGGGGTTGCGCTGAGCGGCCTGAAAAGGCCCGGGCACCAGACGAACGAACGCTTGCGGTACTATTTCGCGGTCGCACAATAGGAGGCCGTTTCAGGAGTGTCAACGCGCGCGAACCCCCTGTAGCCAAGGGTTTCCTGGTGTTTTTGCGGCCTTCGCCGCAGCGGTTCCAGCCCGCTCCCCCTCCCGGCCACCCAATGAGATTATCCTAGTGGGTGGCCGGGAGGGGGAGCGGGCCGGCGCCGTAGAAACCGCGAGAGCGGCTAACGATTCGCGCCGGGGACCCAGAGCACGTCGCCGGCGCCCTTGTCGTTCACATAGCGGCTCATCACGAAGAACAGGTCGGAGAGGCGGTTGATATAGCGGATCGCCTCGGGATTGATGCTCTCGCTCTCCGCCAGGGCGGTGATCTCCCGCTCCGCCCGCCGCGAGACCGTGCGGGCGAGGTGGAGGTAGGCCGCCGTAGGTCTGCCGCCGGGCAGCACGAAGGAGTTCAGCGGCGCCAGGTCGGCGTTCAGCCGGTCGATTTCCTGCTCCAGGCGTTCGACCTGGGGCGTGGTGATCCTGAGCGGCGGGTATTCCGGGTTCTCGACCTCCGGCGTTGCCAGGTCGGCGCCCAGGTCGAAGAGGTCGTTCTGCACCCGGCTGAGGATCGCGTCGATGGACTTGTCGGCCAGCTCGGCGCTGTGCAGGCGGACAAGTCCGACAGCCGCGTTGGTTTCGTCGACGGTGCCGTAGGCCGCCACCCGGGGATGGTGCTTCACCACCCGCTGGCCGGAACTGAGCGCGGTTTTCCCCTTGTCGCCGCCCTTGGTGTAGATGCGGGTCAGTTTCACCATGGTTCAGTCTCTTGGAATTTCCGGCAGCAGCAGACAGCGCTTCGGCGCCGGTCAAAACGCTTCGGGGTGGTTTTAGTCCTGCAGGCCGACGAGCACGGCCAGGGCGAAGATGACCAGCGTGACACCCTGGGAAATCACCCGGGCGCGCATCAGTTTGTTGCCGTACTTGTCGTTGAAGTCCCCGCCCTTGGCCATGCCGATCATGCCAACGGCGAGCACGCCCAGGGTCACCAGCATGGCGATCAGCAGGGCCACGAAGAAGAATGTTTTCATGCCCAGAACATAGACCCGGAGCGGAGGGCGGCACCAGCGAAAACCCACCTGCGGCAGTTTGTCGCGCGGGGTGGTGGTGCGGGAAACAACCTTCGAGGCGGCCTTTCCGGCCCCCTCAGGGTGAGGAAGGGAAAGAAAACCTCATCCGGAGGAGCGGCCTCGGGGACTAGGTCTCGCAAGGTGAGATCGCCACTTCCCCCTCACCCTCCCGCCCATTCTTCTTATCGGGGCGCGGGGCCCTCCCTCTCCCACGAGGGGAGAGGGAAATAGAGTGGCGCACATTTGTTCCCCCTCTCCCTTGATGGGAGAGGGTCGGGGTGAGGGTGACAGCCTTTCCGCTGAAGGCAGCTCGCCGCGAAGCTCTCGTTCCCGTCTCGGCGTCTACCGTCTGGCCAGGGCCAGCCCGACACCGGTGCCGATCAGCAGGGTGCCGGTGATGCCATGGCGGACCCGGTTGGCCCGGGCCGAGACGAAGAGGCCGCGCGCCCGGCTGGCCAGCAGGGCGTAGAGGCCGTCGAGCGTGGTGGCGATGATCACGAAGGCGATGGACATGGCCAGCAACTGCGGGCCGATCGCCAGGGCCGGGTCGATGAACTGCGGGAAAAAGGCGGCATAGAAGAAAATCGTCTTGGGGTTGGTGATCGCCACCAGCACCCCCTGGCCGAAGACACCCTTGTGGGATTTCATCGGCGCCGCTTCCCCTTGCGCCCCGGCGGTGAAGACAGCGCGCCACTGCTTGATGCCGAGATAGAGCAGGTAGGCGACGCCGATCCAGCGCAGCACCTCGAAGAGGTCGGCGGCCAGCGCCAGCACCGTGGTCAGGCCCAGCGCCCCGGCGGCGACCAGAATGGCGTTGCCGCTGCTTGCCCCCGCCACCGTGGCAAGGCCGATGCGCTGCCCGTAAGCCAGGGAATTGGCGATCACCAGGGTGACGATCGGCCCCGGCATCAGAATCAGCACGGCGGTCGCGAAGAGATAAGCGGCGAAGAGTTCCGGATTGACGGCAAGCATGGGGATTCTGTCCTCGTATTCCAGCAGTCAGCGGCGATTATGAAGAGCAAAGACAGGAAGGGAACGGGATGTACAGGCCTAAAAGCGGATCGTTGATCTGCCCGCCGTGATCCTCCCCGCGTCATCCTCCCGCCCCAACCGTCACCCTCGGGCTTGTCCCGAGCGTCCATATTGCGCTGCCTTGCAGGATCTCGACGGTAAGGGTTCGAGACGGGCCGAGGCGTGGATACCCGGTACAAGCCCGAGTATGACGGCCGGGAGGGTGAGGGGCCATTCCACTTGGTGCGATCTGGCCGCGGCGTTTTCGCCCGCGAAGGTCACCCTCACCCCGACCCCCTCCCGTCAAGGGAGAGGGGGCAACAAAAGACGAGCCGCACCGAATGACCCTCGCCCCTCGTGGGAGAGGGAGGGGCCCGCGTCAGCGGGAGGGTGAGGGGGCAATCGGCGCCCCGCGTCAGCGGGAAGGTGACGGCCTTTCAGCCGCTAGCCCTCCGCCGCGTCGCGCTGCGCCTCCGTTTTGCGTGCCGCGTCCTGGCCGGGCACCAACTGGGGTACGTGGCAGAAGCCCTGGGGGGGCACGTCCAGCGCGGCGTTGAACTTGCTCGACATGTTCTGAAAGGCGATGAGGCCGGTCAGCTCGGCGCGGGCGTCCTCGTCGAAGCGCTCCTGCAGCGCGGTGCGGATCGCAGCGGTGACCTCGCCGCGGGTGTCGGTCACCGCCTCCGCGTAATCCAGCGCCGCCCGCTCCGCCGGGGTGAAGAGGTCGCTTTCCCGCCAGTGTTGCAGCGCCAGGATCTTGTCTTCGCCGACCCCGCGCTTTTCCAGGGTCGCGGCGTTCACGTCGACGCAGAAGGCGCAGTGATTGATCTGCGAAATCCGCACCGTGACGAGGGAGCGCAGGGCCGGGTCCAGCGGCGAGCCCCGGCGGTTCAGCGCCCCGTAGAGCAGCGCCAGCGCCGCAAACACCCAGGGTGAGCGCCCCCACAAAAGCCCGGGTTCCAGCACCTTCCCGTAAGTGCGTTTCTGCTTCCAGAAAAACAGCCGGATGAACCAGGGATAAGCGGCAAGGGGTTTGGGACGGACAAGCATCGGCGGCACCTCATCAACGCGGGCCGGCACAGCGACCGGCGGGCCATCAAGAGGTGGGCAGTGAAGCCTGCGGGATCAACGGTGGGGGTGGGTTTGCTGCCACCACTTCCTGAAGGGGCGGCGGTTGGGAAAGGTAGGGGCTGGAAAGTCGGCGGATGTACTGGCTCAATAGTGCGAGTGATCGCTACACACGCGCCATGGATGCAATGAGATGCATGATCCAACGGTTATAATTTTTAGATATTTTTGAACAGAATCTTGCAGTTACAAATAGGTATGGCACACTGTTGCGTCGTATGCTGATGGGGGTCGGCGATTTTGAGTGGTAAGAAAAGTCTCGCGGAAGCGGTGTCTGACTATGGCGCCGACACGAAGGCTAAACTATCCAACCCTGCTGTGACGGGGGCTCCCGAGGACCAGCTCCGCAGTCCGCTGGAGTCTCTGTTTAAGGAGATCGTCGAAATAGCCGGTTATCCACCGGCAACAGTCAGCCTCGTCGGTGAGGTCACACTGGCGGCGCTGTCCACCCGGCCGGACTTTGCCGTGACCCGGAGTAAAGCGCTGATCGGACACATCGAGGTCAAGGCGCCCGGCAAGGGCGCGGACCCACGGAAGTTCACCGATAAGCACGACAAAACCCAGTGGACCAAGCTTCGATGCTTACCGAACCTGTTGTATACCGATGGGAACGCGTTCTCGCTCTGGCGCAATGGTGAGCGGGAAGGCAAGGTCATCCGCCTGGATGGAGATGTCGAAACCAGCGGCAAGAGCCTAAAGGCTCCGCCAGAGCTGGTGGGGCTGTACCAGGACTTCCTGTCATGGAATCCGATTCCACCGCGCAACGCGAAGGAACTAGCAGCCGTCTCAGCGCGTCTGTGCCGCCTGCTCCGCGATGAGGTTGAGGAAGAACTCGGGCGTGGGCAAGCATCCCTAAGAGCACTCGCCCAGGATTGGCGAGATCTGTTGTTCCCCGAGGCCAACGACAAACAGTTCGCAGACGGCTACGCCCAGGCCGTGGCTTTCGGACTGCTGATGGCGAAGTCCCAAGGTCTCTCGCTGGAGGCCGGAATCGATCATGCCGCTATTGAACTCCGCAAGGCAAACTCGCTGATCGGGTCCGCGCTTCGATTGCTGACGGACAACGCCGACACCCGGAAGGCCCTCGAAACTTCCCTCGACACACTCATTCGCGTACTTGATGTAGTGGACTGGGCAACCCTGTCGAAGGGGCAGGCCGACGCGTGGCTGTACTTCTACGAAGACTTCCTAGCGGTCTACGACAACAAGCTGCGTAAGAGCACCGGCTCCTATTACACCCCGCCGGAGGTCGTCGAGGCGATGGTTCGTCTGGTGGACGAGGCACTTCGGGAGCCCACGCTGTTCGGCAAGGGCATGGGCCTCGCTGACGGCAATGTGAAAATCGCCGACCCGGCGGTCGGTACCGGTACCTACCTCTTGGGTGTTCTGCGGCGAATCGCCAAGACGGCCGAGGGCGACATGGGGGCGGGGGCAGTTCCGGGAGCAATCGACGCCGCTATCAAACGTCTAATCGGATTCGAGTTGCAATTCGGGCCATTCGCTGTGGCGCAGTTGCGGTTGATCGCGGAAATCATGGATCTTACCGGCAGGGCCACGGTCGAGGGAGCAACGATTCCGGAGCCTCGGCTGTTCATCACCGACACGCTGGGCGATCCCTTCCATGAGACACACTTTTCCGCGATGCTGGCACCTATCGGCAAGTCACGCCAAGACGCCAACAAGATCAAGCGCGAGGAAGAGATCACCGTCGTCATCGGCAATCCACCGTATAAGGAAAAGGCGAAGGGGCGCGGCGGATGGATCGAGGAAGGCACTAAAGGCAGAGAGGCCCCACTCGCGCGCTGGATACCCCCGTCGGCGTGGGGTGTGGGCGCCCACGCGAAACACCTACGCAATCTCTATATCTATTTCTGGCGCTGGGCGACGTGGAAGGTATTCGGCTCCGGCTACGGCGCATCGACCGGCGAGCCGGATGAAAACAGAGTGGGTGTCGTTTGCTTTATCACCGTGGCCGGGTTCTTGAACGGGCCAGGGTTTCAGAAAATGCGGGAAGACCTGCGGCGCGAGTGCTCGCATATCTGGGTGATCGACTGCTCGCCAGAGGGGTACCGACCGGAGGTCGCGACGCGGATGTTCCAGGGTGTGCAGCAGACGGTGTGCATCGTCCTCGCGGCGCGCCCGGCTGGGAAGGATGAGACGAAGCCAGCGGAGGTACTGTACCGTTCCCTCGCTTCGGGGCGGCGGGAGGACAAGTTCCATGAACTTGCAAAGATTTCTCTCAATGGCTCCGGGTGGGATAAGGGTTTTGATGGTTGGCGCGATCCGTTTCAGGCAAAATCGGCTGGGGCATGGGCTACGTTCCCATTTCTGGAGAATCTGTTCATCTACGACGGATCAGGTGTTATGCCCGGGCGCACTTGGGTGATCGCACCGGATCAGCAATCACTCGTCAGCAGGTGGGATGCGCTGATAAAGGAGCATGATCTGACCAAAAAGGAGGTTTTGTTTCACCCCCATCTGCGTGGAGGAAAGCCGGGTGACAAGCACATAAACAAAGTTGCCAGGACAGCTTTGCCGGGTGCCGCTTCCTCACTAAAGACAATTGCAACGGAAACTGGTCCGATCGCATCCCCTATCCGGTATCCGTTTCGATCTTTTGACCGGCAATGGGTCATTCCAGACGCGAGGTTGATCAATCAGCCGAATCCCACACTTTGGTCGATACACTCGACTAAGCAAGTCTACCTGACCGTTCTCCTAGCGCATTCGCCAACCTCTGGTCCTGCCTTGTCGTTTTGTGCCAGTGTTCCTGATCTCCACCACTACAAAGGGTCGTTCGGAGGCCGCGCTTTTCCGACCTGGCAGGACGCGGCTGGCGCGAAACCAAACATCAAGCCTGCATTGCTGAAGCACCTCGGGACCGTTTACGGCGCGGAGATGTCAGCGCAGGACATGATGGCCTATATTGCCGCGTTGCTTGCGCATCCGGCCTTTACCGCCCGGTTCACCGAGGACTTGCGGCAGCCAGGTATGCGAGTGCCAATCACTGAAGATTCCAGACTGTTCGCTGAGGCAGCAGCGCTGGGCAGAGAAGTCATCTGGCTCCATTGCTACGGCGAGCGTATGGTTGACCCGGTGAATGGCCGCCCCAAGGGCCCGCCGCGACTGCCCGCCGACCAACGACCGACAATACCCTCTGAAGGGACGATCCCCGGTGCTCCGGAGCCGTTGCCTGAAGAGATGGATTATGACCCCTCGAAGCGCCGGCTTCACGTCGGTAAAGGGTACATCGACAATGTGACGAACGCGATGTGGGAGTATGAGGTATCGGGAAAGAATGTGCTGCGACAATGGTTCAGCTACAGAAAGCGAGATCGTTCCCGCCCATTGATCGGTGACAAGCGCCCGCCCTCTCCACTCGACAGCATCCAGCCTGATCACTGGCTCCCGGAATACACAAAGGACCTGATCGACCTGCTCAACGTCCTTGGCTGGGTCGTCAAGTTGGAGCCGAAGCAGAAAGACCTATTGGACCGCATCCTCGCGGGTCCTTTGCTAGATCGCGACACGCTGGAAGCGGCCGGCGCGCTCACAGGTCCGCCGAAAGTAAAAGGTGCGAAGAAGAAGGCACTGAGCGACCAGCCTAGCTTGCTTTGATAACAATCCAGAATGTGTTTTCGGGTGCGTCGAGATCCTCTCCCTAATTCCGCATCCTCAGCCCAGGGCCTTTGGTTTTATTTCGGGAGGAGTTCTATGCTTGCCTTTTCCAGAGCTTCACGAAATCCTAAGACTGGAAAAAGTACATTCGTAGTATCCGAACAGCCTACGACCTTTTAATCGCCCAGGGGTTCTCTTTCATTACCCTGCGCAGCCGCGCCCGGACCGAGGCGGCTTCGTCTTCCTGTGCCGAGATCAGCAGCGGGGCGACGGTTTTGCGCAGCTCGGGGAACCGCGTCGCCAGAATCGCCAGGGCGTTGTAGGTCCAGGCGCGAACGAATTTGTTGGAGGCCTGCAGGTAGTCGCTGCCCGTCAGCAGGCGGTAGAGGGCGGCCTTGCGTTCTTCCGGCAGGGTGAGGGCGGGGAGGATCTGCAGCAGGTGCAGCCGCGCCTCCCAATGGCTCACCTCACCGAGCAGGGCCAGCAGGGCGCCGCTCTGTTGCGCGGAGAACGTTACGCCCTGTTCTTGCCCGGACTCCAGGAAGTGCTTCAGCAGCCAGGTCGCCCCGGCCTGCAGCTTGGCGTCGTCGCGCCGAGCCAGGGCGGTGAGATCGCGGACGGCGCCGCCGCCGGGCGGAAGCCTTGCCGCGATGGCTTCCAGCACATCCTTGTGCCTGCCGTCATAGGCAGCGATCTCCGTTTCAAGATCCAAGACGGTCAAATCCCCAGGCTTCAGTCTTCATCGACCGGCAGGATATCAGAAACGCCGTCGGCCGGTGTGGCGCGGAAAGGGTGTCACCCGCAAGCGTCTTCTCCCGCAATCGCGGGATGCCCCCTCACCCTCCCACTGCGTGGGCCCCTCCCTCTCCCACGAAGGCTATGGGATTCACACATTTTCGATGTTTGTTGCGAGTGCGAATCCGGTGAGTTGTGCTGCGAGGGTTTGCCAACCGGTTTTCATGGTCTTTGGTCCGGGCGGTTTGTAGTAGCAGTTCCATCCGCCGAGGCGGGCGCAGACCCAGGCGAGGAACGCGAGGCTGTCGGCTGGATGCGGATTTTTCTGGCGCTCGGTGTTGCCTTCGAGCGTCTTGGAGATCGCCTGGAATGCGGGCAGAAAGCCGGCGTCGAGGGCGTCCGTCGCCGGTCGGCGCGAGCCGTCGCGGGCATCGACCAGTTGCATGATGCGGGCCGCCGCGCCGAGCGCCATGGCGGCGAACTTCATCAGCCGCCCGGCATCGTGCATCTGGGTTTCGTCGAAGCGCAGGCCGTCGCTCTTGCAGGTTCGGAACAGCTGCTCGATGCGCCAGCGCAGGCGGTAGAGCTGAACCGCACGCTGCGGCGCGATGTCCGCCGACGACAGCAGACGCCAGTGCAGCGCCGCCTTGCCCGCCGGCGGATCGGGCTCGCGCGCTTCGACGACGGTCATCTCGACCATCTCTGCGGCATGCGCCTTCTTCAGCCTCGAGGGGCGGACGATCCGCACACGGCGTGCCCGCAGTTCCACCGTGGCCTCGCGGCCCTTGTCGCCCGGCCCACGCGGGCCGACCTTCACGACAGACCGGCCTTGCGCAGGTTCCGCCGCCAGTGCCTCGAACAGGCGGCGGCCATCCGCCCCGTCTGCTTCGTTCTCCCCGTCCGCCAAGCCACGGTCGTGGCGCGCCCGCACCACAAGCTCCACGCCCTCGGGCTTGCCGGCAAACAGCGTGTAGACGTCGCTTTCCCGGTCGGCCACCACGGTTACGCTGGCGGCGCCGGCCAAACCCTCGCCGGCGCAGCGCGCCCCGGACAGCCAGCGACCGCTCTCCTTGTCCGAAGGCGCACGCCGCCGACGATCGCCCGCCTTGACCGGCGGCCGGGTCCAGATCTCGGCCCCCACAAGGCCAAGCACCGCCTCGTCCTCGGCGTCCACCGCAAGCAGCGGGTGCAGGAAAAAGGCCGGGCTCGTGCCATCCGCCCCGCATCCAAAACCCCGGCGGTTGGCCGCGCGGTTCTTGAAGTTGATCTCGCTCGTATCCTGGATGCAGATCACATGCCGACCCGCGCACACCGCCGCCGTCCGGGCCGCAAGGCCGGACAGGATCGCCGCAACGCTGGAATGCGGCGAAGACAAAAACCGGTGGCACGCCATCTCACCAGCCCGGTCACCACCAACCTTGCGCAATACGCAACTGCCGCTCGACACCAACTGGTCCATCATCCATTCCGACCTACCCGCAACACGCACGTCTCCAAACCCAGCCATCCAGATCCCCCAAAAAAACCTGGATTGCTTGAATCACATCATCGCCTCAAAGAGAAGCAATTCCGTGAATGCCGTAGCCCACGAAGGGGAGAGGGTTTTCACTTCGACCCTTTTTGTTTCCCCCTCTCCCCCAACCATTGGAGCCTGGGTGGGAGAGGGTCGGGGTGAGGGGGCTTTCCCGCGTCACGGGACGAGATGGCCGATCAGCAATTTCACGAAGAGCACCGGCACAAACCACTCAAGCCCCGGCGTCGCGCCCAGTACGCCGAGCGCAAGACCGGTTGCGGCGAGGAAGAACGTCACCGCCACCGGCAGCTTCAGGCGGCGCGGCGTCGCCAGCACCGCGACCATCGCGGTGATGAGGAGGGCGGAGACCGCCGCCGCATAGGTCAGGTCGAACCCCTCGCCCCGGAACGCCCAGGCGACGATGCCGATGTGCAGCAGGTGCAGGCTGACGAAGGACGCAAGCTGGCCGGTGGTGACGCCGGGCCTGTGGTACCAGCGCTTCGTCGTTTGCGTTGCCATGCAGACCGCGCCGCCGATCACGTCGAGCGCCAGGACCGCACCCAGAACGACGAGAAAGAGGGGCGCACCCTGCGCGGCGAGGGCCCAGGCTGTGAGGACCGCGCCGAGGCTGCCCGCGCCGATCACCAGGGCGGTTTCCTGCCACCCCATGCCGGGGCCGACAAAACGATCCCATGATCCGGGCAGGCCGGGGCGGGGGGCGGGAACGGCGGCGGGGGGCTCCATGGTGATCCTTTCAGATGAAGGGGGTGTCGGGGGAGGGCAAGGCCCCGATGCGGAATTACCTGTTCTGCAGATGTGCAGCAAAGCGGCGGCTTCAAGGCAGGAGCCGCCGATGACCCGTCCGATGAGGCTGCCCGATGATCCTGGCGGGGAAGGAGGGGCGGGCGCGTGAGAAAGGGCGGCAAACAAAAGTCCCCCTCACCCCGGCCCTCTCCCACCCAGGCTCCAATGGTTGGGGGAGAGGGGGAACAAAAAAAGCGGATCGCAATGATTCCCTCTCCCCTTGTAGGAGAGGGAGGGGCCCACGCAGTGGGAGGGTGAGGGGGCATCCCGCGCAGCGGGAGGAAAAGCGGTCACGCCGCCTGAGCGGCAAGGTAGCGTGCCCTGATGTCGATGATGCAGCGTTGCCGCGATGCCTGGGCTACCTCATGGGGGGCGAAGGGTGACTCCACGTCGTCCAGGAAGTCGACCGTCCGCGCGAGCAGGGCCAGCCGATCATTTGACAGCCTGCCGGGCGGTGTCTCCGCCATCCGCTCGACGAACATGACGCCGATCTGTTTGAGGAAAACGGTTTCCGGCTGACCGTCACACGTGCAGACGCCGTAGACGCCTTTCAGAAAATGTGCCCAGGTGGCCGCCGCGTGGTCGCGGTCGAAACGCGCGGGAACATCCGGCGCCAGGGCGGCCAGTTCCGCACCCAGCCCGCCTGACAGGAAAGTCTCTTTCGCGGCATCGAACCGCTGTTCGAAGCAGGCCCGTGCTCTTTCCTCGCTGTCCAGGCCCAGGCGGTCGATCGTTTTCAGCCAGGCAAGATAGCCTTTGAGATGAAAGCGGTAGACGGTGTCGTCTTCGAAGCTGCTCACGAAAGAGGTGGAACGGGACCGGCCGTCGACGATGTAGGACGCCAGCGGCATCACCCGGCTGTTCTGCAGTTCCCTCAGGTCTGCAATCGAAATCCCGGCTGCTTCGGCAAAGTCGTTTTCCTCATGGAAGTGGCTGAAGAGGTAATTGAGAAGCATGCCGCGCCCCTTTATCCGGTTCGAGTCGGACAAGGCTAGAACACCAGGCTGTGCAATGGTTTCGGTAGAGATCGAACAATGGAATCCGGCGCGCGCGTGCCAACCCCAAGGGGGTAGCTCCGGAGAGGGACTAAACAAAATCGTCAGACAGGACTAGGCTTTGCGCTTCCGCCCGAACCGCCGGAGACTCGCCGGGAGCTGCGAATTCTCATGCGGTGCGTTCTGCGAGAGGCGGCGGCAGAGCCGAAGGGGAGGCGTCTGCGATGGAAGGGATACGCAAGACCGTTTTCGGCGGTGCGGTGTCACGCAAGGAAACGCTGCAGGGAGAGCCGTTGATGATTCTGATGGACGGTCCCCGATCATGACGGCGGGGCTGCTGATCTTCCTGACCATGCTGGTGGTGATGGGAAAATTCCTCGACTTTCTTTTCGGGGAAAAGGGCGATCAGGAAGTAAAGGCGCGGCTCGACCGTATCGCCGAAGACAGGCCCGCCGCGGCGGCGAACTTCGGCAGCTTTCCCTGCCGCGCCGCCGCCGCGGTGGAAACCTTCCTCGATGCCTATTTCGGGCCGATCCTGTCGTGGCGTGCGGTGCTGCACTGCCTCTACTTCAGCGGCACCGTGACCTCCCTCATCACGCTGGTGGTGATCCTGACCGATACCGCTCTGCCGAACTTCTTCGAGACCGCGGCCGGGGAGGGTGGACGCGGTCTCACCATCGCTTTCTTCCTGGTGCTGCTGGCCAACTTTCAGGTCGACTGTATTTCGCTCACCGTCACGCGGCTGCTGCTGCGCGCCACCCAGAACGCGACCGCCCCTTCGGTCTGGTATCTCGTCGTTCTGCAACTGGTGCTGTCGTACTTCTTTGTCGTCATGGCGATGAACCTCACTTTTTCGGGCATCATCTTTTCCGAGGGCATTGTCGAGGGCTACTTCGCCAACACCCTGGGGCGCGGCGACTTCCTGGGTTTCCTGAACGAGGCGCTCGCCGCCTGGCGGGTGCTTTTCGAAAGCTACACGCTGCAAAGCTATCTGGCGCCGGTCGCGACCGGGGAGCAACTGGCCATCGGCTCCACCAACCTGCTGGTCTTTTCCATGACCGCGGCGCTGCCGTCGTTGCTCTATGCCGTCACCATGGCGACCGCCGCCGTGCTGCAGAACCTCGAATTCCTGATCGGCCCCCTGCGCCGGCGTTTGCTCGACCGCCTCGCCGAACATGAACGGCCGGTGTTCTTGAACATCGCCCTCGGCACGGCGGTCCTGATTCCTCTGGTCAAGCTGATGGTCTGAGAGGAGCCCGCGATGCTGCGCACCCCCTTTGTCGTCCTCGTCGGCCTGCTCGGCGCATACGGTCTGTCGAAAGACCTGCCGAACCTGGAGGCCGTGCTGGCACTCTACGATGACGAGCCCAACGCTACTGCTTCCGGTGCGGAACTTTACCGCAAGTGCGCGATCTGCCATTCGCTCTCGCCCGGCGAACACCGCATCGGCCCTTCGCTGCATTGTGTCGTCGGGCGCCGCATCGCCGCCGAGCCGGGATTTCGCTATTCAAGCGGCATGCGTTCGGCGCAGATCGATTCGGCTTTCGGCATTTACGAGCCGCAGCACTGGACCCGCGAGACGCTGACCGCCTACATGCTCGACCCCCAGGTGACCTTCGGGAACACCCGCATGCCCTTTCCGGGTCTGATGGCGAGTGTGGCCGATGAGGATCTCTTCGACGTCACCGATACGCTCATCGCCTATCTTGAGGATCGTTGCGACGATCAGGTTCACGAGCTGGTCGCTTTGGAGACGACGGAGACGGGCGAAGGCCCCGGAGAAGGATTGGCCTGCATGACCATCGCGCGGGAGCAGTCGCTGCCCGCCTGTCAGGCCATGGCCGAGGGTCTGCGCGGCGGCAATGGTGAGGCGGGCGACGACCTGCCGACCCTGGCCTGCATCCGCCCGGGCAAGCTCGCTTGTGGGCCGGGCGGTAGCGGCGAGTGACTGGCTGACCCGCTTGCCCCGGACCTGTTGGCAGTGCTAAAGCGCCTTGCCGCTCATCGCCCAGGACACCCCCACCATGACCGACCCAAATGCACCGCCGTCCGGACTGACCTGGACCCATGCCGACGTGTTTTGCGCGGCACCGCTCACCGGCAACGGTCTTTGCGTTTTCCATGTTGCGGAAACTCTCTCCGACGAAATCATGCTGCGCCTGACCCAGGAGATGCGGCAGTTCGAATCGATCTTCCTTTTCGAGGAGGAGAGTGGCATCCGCGCGCGCATCTTCACGGTGGAGGAGGAACTGGGCTTCGCCGGGCACCCGCTGCTGGGCGCAGCGGCGGTGCTGCATCACAACGCCGGGGGAGACGAAAGCCGACGCTGGCGCTTACAGTTGAACGCGCGGGCGGTCGAGCTGACGACACGGCGGAGAGACGCCCGCTTTTTCGATGCTGAAATGGATCAGGGCGCGGCGACCTGGGGCGATCACGCCGAGGGTGCGGCACGCCAATCGGTTCTCGACGGCCTCGGCCTCGCCGACGGCGATCTGGTGCCGGGCCTGCCGCTGGCCATGGTCTCCACCGGCCTCGACTATCTCATCGTGCCGGTGACCGCCGAGGGCCTGACGCGGGTCAGGATCCGCGTCGATGATCTCGAAGCGCGTCTCGCCACCGTCGGTGCGAAGTTCGCCTATCTCCTCGACACGGAAAACCGCGAAGGCCGTACCTGGGATAACCTCGGCGCGGTGGAGGACGTCGCCACCGGCAGCGCCGCCGGCCCCGCCGCCGCCTATCTGCAGCGCCACTGCGCCGCGCCGGGTGCGATCACCCTGCGGCAGGGGCGCTTCACCGGGCGACCCAGCGAACTCAGGGTGTCCATCGATCCGGAGAGCGGCAGCATCACCGTCGGCGGCGGCGTCGCCGTGGTCGCCGAGGGACGGTTCCTTTAGCGCCTAGATCGTTTTCGACTTACGTCGAAGCGGTTCCGGCCCGCTCCCCCTCCCGGCCACCCCCAATACTCCAAGGGGAGATTATCCTAGTGGGTGGCCGGGAGGGGGAGCGGGCCGGTTCCGTCTAAACATGAAAGACTCTAACCGAACCTTACGGAGACTCCGCCGTCGACAAGCTGTGCGGTGCCGGTGATGAAGCTGGCGGCGTCGGAGGCGAGGTGCAGCACCGGCCGGGCAATCTCCTCCGGCTCGGCCATGCGTTTGAGGGCGTGGAGGGATTCGATGTAGGCCAGAGCCTCGGGATTGCCGGTCGGGGCCATCTCGGTGGCGGTGCCGCCGGGCAGGACCGCGTTTACCCGGATGCCCTTAGGACCGAGTTCCGCGGCCAGCGCCTGGGTCATGCCGATCAGCCCCGCCTTGCTGGCGGCATAGGCGGCCAGCCCCGGCAGGCCCGCGTTGCTGTAACCGACAAAGCTGGAGGTGAAGAGCAGCGAGCCGCCGCCGCGTTCCAGCATCGCCGGGATCTGATATTTGGCGCCGAGAAAGGCGGCGGTGAGGTTGGTGTCGAGCGTGGTGCGCCAGTCGTCCAAAGTCATCTCGGGAACCGGCCCCATGGCGCCGATGATGCCGGCGTTATTGAAGGCGATATCCAGACCACCGAAACGATCCACCGCCGTGTCGACCAGGGTCTTGGCCAGGGCTTCGTCCTTCACGTCGCCGGCCAAGGCCACGGCTTCACCGCCGGCCTGCGCGATCTCCGCGACGAGCTTGTCGAGTTCGGCCTGACGCCGCGCCGCCGCGACGATCTTTGCGCCTTCCGCTGCAAAGAGTTTTGCCGTCGCCCGCCCGATACCGGAACTGGCGCCGGTCACGATGGCAACCTTGCCGTTGAGTGTATTCACGAGGGATTCCTTCCATCCGTTGCCCAGCTGGCCGAAGGTTCGGCTCAGGCCGGGACAGATGACAGGATCGCCGTCGGCAATCTCTCCGGTTCTTGCGCTTGGAAGGTTCCTAGTTCCGCCCTGACAGCAGGCCTCTGGCGATCACCTGGGCCTGGATCTCGGCGGCGCCTTCGAAGATGTTGAGGATGCGGGCGTCGCAGAGCACGCGGGAGATCTTGTATTCCTCGGCATAGCCGTTGCCGCCGTGGACCTGCAGGGCGTTGTCGGCATTGGCCCAGGCGACGCGGGCGCCGAGCAGCTTGGCCATGCCGGCCTCGATGTCGCAGCGCCGGTCGGAGTCCTTTTCCCGTGCAGCGGCATAGGTGAGCTGGCGCGCCACCATGGTCTCCACCGCCATCCAGGCGAGCTTGCCGGCGACGCGGGGGAATTCCAGGATGGCTTTGCCGAATTGATTGCGTTCCTGCGCATAGCCGAGGCCCAGTTCCAGCGCCGACTGGGCGACGCCGACGGCGCGGGCGGCGGTCTGGATGCGGGCGGATTCGAAGGTCGCCATGAGCTGCTTGAAGCCCTGGCCCTCGACACCGCCGAGCAGGTTTTCGGCCTTCACTTCGAAACCGTCGAAGCCCAGTTCGTATTCCTTCATGCCGCGGTAGCCCAGCACCTTGATTTCGCCGCCGGTCATGCCAGCGGCGGGGAAGGGCTCGGCGTCGTCGCCGCGCGGTTTTTCGGCGAGGAACATGGAGAGGCCGCGGTAGCCGGCCTCGTCCGGATCGCTGCGCGCCAGCAGGGTCATCAGGTCGCTGCGCGCAGCGTGGGTGATCCAGGTCTTGTTGCCGGTGATCTTATAGCTGTCGCCGTCACGGACCGCGCGGGTGCGCAAGCTGCCGAGGTCGGAGCCGGTGTTCGGTTCGGTGAAAACCGCCGTCGGCAGGATCTCGCCGGAGGCCAGCAGCGGCAGCCACTTTTTCTGCTGCGCCGGAGTGCCGCCGAGACGGATCAGTTCGGCGGCGATTTCCGAACGGGTACCCAGCGACCCCAGGCCGATGTAGCCGCGCGAGAGTTCCTCGGTCACCACGCACATGGCGAGCTTGCCGAGGCCGGCGCCGCCGAAGTCTTCCGGCACGGTCAGGCCGAAGACACCGAGTTCTGCAAGCTGCTGCACCACCTCAAGCGGGATCAGCTCGTCCTTCAGATGCCAGTCGTGGGCGGCCTCGCTGTGGTCCTCGGCCACCTTGCGGAACTGGTCGCGGATCATCTCCAGCATCTCGTCTGCCAGCCCCGCCTCGCCGAAGCGGCCCTCCGCCAGATGGGCGGCGATGGCCATGCGCACCGCGTTGCTGTTGCCGCGCCCGGTCAGGGCCTGCACGGCGGGTGTGTAGAGCGCGTGGATGTCGTCGTCGCTCATGCCCAGATCGGCCGGGCGCAGCACCTCCACCTGGCTGAGGGCGAGGCCGCCCCAAAGCTGGTTCAGGTATTCGCCGTAAGCGGCCTGAAGCATCAGTTGTTCGAGCTCGCCGAACTGTCCGGCGGCTTCCAGGCGCTCGGCCCAGGCCAGGGTTTCGCGCAACGCAGCGGCATAGGTCGCCAGCCAGGCATAGCCGTGAGCGGCGAACTGCTCGCGCTCCAGCAGCGCGGCATCGACCTTGCCGCCCGGCGCGACCAAACCGGTCACCGCCCGCCGTGCCGCCTCGGCAAAGCTCTCGGCAGCACCGAGCGCCTCGGCGCAGGCCGGCAGCAGGTCGGGCAGGATCAGGCTCTCTGTCATCTCAGAAGCAAGGGCAACGGACATGGGTCAGTTCTTCTCTCTTATAGCATTCGAGCCCGGCGAAGGGGCGGCGCCATGCTTCGAGACGCGCCTTCGGCGCTCCTCAGCATGAGGGAAATCACGTCCTCATCCTGAGGAGCCTGCGAAAGCAAACGTGTCGAAGGATGCCCTGCGGGCGTCATCAATCCTCCGCTTCGGCATCTTCCAGGGTGCGCAGGCCGGGATGTTTGGCCTGGACCAGCACCGCCATGTTGCCGGGCTTGTGCTGGTTGTTCATCATCTTGGTGTGGGCGCGGGGGATGTCGCGCCAGGCGAAGACCTCCGACATGCAGGGATCGATCCGGCGCTCGACCATCAGGTTGTTGGCCTGGCTGGCCTGCATCAGGTTGGCGAAGTGGCTGCCCTGAATACGCTTCTGGCGCATCCAGACGAAGCGGGCGTCGAAGGTGATGTTGTAGCCGGTGGTGCCGGCGCAGAAGACGACCATGCCGCCGCGCTTTACCACGAAACAACTGACCGGGAAGGTCGCCTCGCCCGGGTGTTCGAAGACGAAGTCGACGTCGTTGCCCTTGCCGGTGTGTTCCCAGATCGCCTTGCCGAAGGCCTTGCACTTGCGCATGTAGTCGCCGAAGCCCTCGCCGTTCACCGGCGGCAACTGGCCCCAGCAGTCGAAGTCCTTGCGGTTGATCACGCCCTTGGCGCCCAGGGACATGACGAAGTCGCGCTTGTCCTCGTCGGAGATGACGCCGATGGCATTGGCGCCCGCCGTGGCGATCAACTGGATCGCCATGGAGCCGAGGCCGCCGGAGGCGCCCCAGACCAGCACGTTGTGGCCGGGCCGCAGAATATGCGGGCGGTGGCCGAACAGCATGCGGTAGGCGGTGGCCAGCGTCAGGGTGTAGCAGGCGCTCTCCTCCCAGGTCAGATGACGCGGGCGCTGCATGAGCTGGCGGTCCTGCACGCGGCAGAACTGGGCGAAGGAGCCGTCGGGGGTTTCGTAACCCCAGATGCGCTGCGAGGTGGAGAACATCGGATCGCCGCCGTTGCACTCCTCGTCGTCGCCGTCGTCCTGATTGCAATGCACCACGACTTCGTCGCCGATTTTCCAGCGCTTCACCTTGGAGCCGACGGCCCAGACGATGCCGGAAGCATCGGAGCCGGCGATATGGTAGGGCGCCTTGTGGACGTCGAAGGGCGAGATGGGCACGCCGAGGCCTGCCCAGACGCCGTTGTAGTTCACACCGGCGGCCATCACCATGACCAGCACGTCGTGGCTGTCGAGTTCCGGGGTGTCGACGACTTCGACCTGCATGGCCTCTTCCGGCTCGCCGTGGCGCTCGCGCCGGATCACCCAGGCCTGCATCTGCTTGGGCACATGGCCGAGCGGCGGGATCTCGCCGACCTCGTAGAGATCCTTCAGCGGAGCCGAAGGCTGCTGCGATCCGTCTTTCTCGGCTGTCTCGGCCGTTGCAAGTTTCTGCGCCATGCGCTCACCCTCCAAATTCTAAGTCTCTGCCGCCGCCGGCCGGGGCTTTGGCCTCTCACCGGCATTCATTATGTTGCGTTTGCCCAACAAAAACGTTGGAAACCCCCGAAAATTCCCCAGAGGGCCGCGCTTTGAGCCGATTGTAAGCGCCAAAAGTTTTGTTTTGCAATGCACAATCACATCATTTTTTGCTTTCAGAGGCAAAAAAATGAAACTATATGTCTTTCATGGATGGTAAACGAAATTTCCTAACACGAAATTCGCCCTTGCGATCCACTTATGTGCAGCGCAACCATAGCACAGAGACGTAGTCCGGCGGTGACAGTGCTGGGCGAAAAGGCGGGCAGGATATGGCTGGAGAAGACAAGACACCGGAGGCGGCCAAGCGGGACAGGCCCTGGCTGATCCGCACCTATGCCGGCCATTCCACGGCGGCGGCTTCCAACGCGCTTTACCGCAAGAACCTGGCGCGCGGTCAGACCGGCCTTTCGGTGGCTTTCGACCTGCCGACCCAGACCGGTTACGACTCCGACCATCCCCTGGCCAGGGGCGAGGTCGGCAAGGTCGGCGTGCCGGTCAGCCATCTCGGCGACATGGAGCGGCTCTTCGCGGAGATCCCGCTGGAGCGCATGAACACCTCCATGACCATCAACGCGACGGCGCCCTGGCTGCTGGCGCTCTATATCGCCTGCGCCGAGAAACAGGGCCTCAAGCGCGACCAGCTCAGCGGCACGGTGCAGAACGACATCATCAAGGAGTATCTTTCCCGCGGTACTTACATCTTTCCGCCGCAGCCCTCGCTGCGACTGATCACCGACATCATCGCCTTTGCCTACCGGGAAATTCCCAAGTGGAATCCGACCAACGTCTGCTCCTATCACCTGCAGGAAGCCGGCGCGACTCCGGTGCAGGAACTGGCCTATGCCCTGGCCATTGCCATCGCGGTACTGGATTCGATCCGCGATTCAGGTCAGGTGCCGGAAGAGGACTTCCCGCGCGTCGTCGGGCGGGTGTCGTTCTTCGTCAATGCCGGACTGCGCTTTGTCACCGAGCTGTGCAAGATGCGCGCCTTCACCCAGCTCTGGGATGAGATCTGCCTGGATCGTTACGGCATCGAGGAACCGAAGTTCCGGCGCTTCCGCTACGGCGTGCAGGTGAACTCCCTGGGGCTCACCGAACAGCAGCCGGAAAACAACGTCTACCGTATCCTGCTGGAAACCCTGGCCGTCACCCTGTCGAAGGACGCGCGGGCGCGCGCCGTGCAATTACCGGCCTGGAACGAGGCGCTGGGCCTGCCGCGCCCCTGGGACCAGCAGTGGTCATTGCGTCTGCAGCAGATTCTCGCCTTCGAGACCGACCTGCTGGAATACGAGGACATCTTCGAAGGCTCGACTGTGATCGCCGCCAAGGTCGAGGACCTGAAGGCCGAAGCGCGGGCCGAACTGGCGACCATCGAAGAGATGGGCGGCGCCATCGCCGCCGTCGAGAACGCCTATATGAAAGAACGTCTGGTCGAGAGCGCAGCCCGCCGACTGGAGGCTATTGAGGCCGGCGAGCAGATCGTGGTCGGCGTCAACGCCTATCAGGAAAGCGAGCCCTCGCCCCTGACCGAGGGCGGCGACGGCGGCTTCATGGCGCCGGACCCGGCGGCGGAAGCCGAGCAGATCGAGAACCTCGCCGCCTGGCGCAAGGCCCGGGACGCACAGGCGGTGGAGACGGCGCTGGCGGCACTGGAAGCCGCGGCGCGTGACGGCGGCAACATCATGGAGCCCTCCATCGCCTGCGCCCATGCCGGGGTCACCACCGGGGAGTGGGCGGAAGCCCTGCGCCGGATCTTCGGCGAGTACCGTGCGCCCACCGGGGTCGGCGCTTCGACCTCGCTGCCGCCGGACGAAGAGTCCGATGGACTGGCCGGGGTGCGCGAGCGGGTCGAGGCGGTGTCGCGGCGGCTTGGCCGGCGTCTGAAGATGCTGGTCGGCAAGCCCGGCCTGGACGGTCACTCCAACGGCGCCGAGCAGATCGCCGTGCGCGCCCGCGACGCCGGTTTCGAGGTGGTCTACGAGGGCATCCGCCTGACCCCGGCGCAGATTGTCGGCGCGGCGCTGGAGGAGGGGGTGCACGTCATCGGCCTCTCGATTCTGTCCGGCTCCCACGTTGCCCTGGTGTCAGAGGTGCAGCAACGCATGGATAAGGCCGGCCTCGGCCGGGTGCCGCTGGTTGCCGGCGGCATCATCCCGCCGGAAGACGAAGCCGCCCTGAAAGCCGCCGGCATCGCCGCCGTCTACACCCCCAAGGACTACGACCTCACCGCCATCCTCGCCGACATCGTCGAGATCGTCGACCGCGCGACCCAGGAAGCGGCTTAGGGGCGCTCGGGTTTTCCATATAGTCCCGCTGTGCGGGAAGCTGACCTCCCCCTCACCCCGACCCTCTCCCACGGAGGCTATGGGATTCACACATTTTCGATGTTTGTTGCGAGTGCGAATCCGGTGAGTTGTGCTGCGAGGGTTTGCCAACCGGTTTTCATGGTCTTTGGTCCGGGCGGTTTGTAGTAGCAGTTCCATCCGCCGAGGCGGGCGCAGACCCAGGCGAGGAACGCGAGGCTGTCGGCTGGATGCGGATTTTTCTGGCGCTCGGTGTTGCCTTCGAGCGTCTTGGAGATCGCCTGGAGTGCGGGCAGAAAGCCGGCGTCGAGGGCGTCCGTCGCCGGTCGGCGCGAGCCGTCGCGGGCATCGACCAGTTGCATGATGCGGGCCGCCGCGCCGAGCGCCATGGCGGCGAACTTCATCAGCCGCCCGGCATCGTGCATCTGGGTTTCGTCGAAGCGCAGGCCGTCGCTCTTGCAGGTTCGGAACAGCTGCTCGATGCGCCAGCGCAGGCGGTAGAGCTGAACCGCACGCTGCGGCGCGATGTCCGCCGACGACAGCAGACGCCAGTGCAGCGCCGCCTTGCCCGCCGGCGGATCGGGCTCGCGCGCTTCGACGACGGTCATCTCGACCATCTCTGCGGCATGCGCCTTCTTCAGCCTCGAGGGGCGGACGATCCGCACACGGCGTGCCCGCAGTTCCACCGTGGCCTCGCGGCCCTTGTCGCCCGGCCCACGCGGGCCGACCTTCACGACAGACCGGCCTTGCGCAGGTTCCGCCGCCAGTGCCTCGAACAGGCGGCGGCCATCCGCCCCGTCTGCTTCGTTCTCCCCGTCCGCCAAGCCACGGTCGTGGCGCGCCCGCACCACAAGCTCCACGCCCTCGGGCTTGCCGGCAAACAGCGTGTAGACGTCGCTTTCCCGGTCGGCCACCACGGTTACGCTGGCGGCGCCGGCCAAACCCTCGCCGGCGCAGCGCGCCCCGGACAGCCAGCGACCGCTCTCCTTGTCCGAAGGCGCACGCCGCCGACGATCGCCCGCCTTGACCGGCGGCCGGGTCCAGATCTCGGCCCCCACAAGGCCAAGCACCGCCTCGTCCTCGGCGTCCACCGCAAGCAGCGGGTGCAGGAAAAAGGCCGGGCTCGTGCCATCCGCCCCGCATCCAAAACCCCGGCGGTTGGCCGCGCGGTTCTTGAAGTTGATCTCGCTCGTATCCTGGATGCAGATCACATGCCGACCCGCGCACACCGCCGCCGTCCGGGCCGCAAGGCCGGACAGGATCGCCGCAACGCTGGAATGCGGCGAAGACAAAAACCGGTGGCACGCCATCTCACCAGCCCGGTCACCACCAACCTTGCGCAATACGCAACTGCCGCTCGACACCAACTGGTCCATCATCCATTCCGACCGACCCGCAACACGCACGTCTCCAAACCCAGCCATCCAGATCCCCCAAAAAAACCTGGATTGCTTGAATCACATCATCGCCTCAAAGAGAAGCAATTCCGTGAATGCCGTAGCCCACGGAGGGGAGAGGGGGAAGCAACATGACACAGCCACCTGTTGTTACCCTCTCCCCACCGTGGGAGAGGGAGGGCCCCGCGACAGCGGGAGGGTGAGGGGGCTTTCCCGCGTCGGCGGGGATATTGGGGGCGGTTCCCGCGCCTAACCCACGGCTAGAAATTCCCGGGGAAGGCCGCTAGGCTCGCGGCCAACGAGACTGCGGCGCTCTTGGGGGGCACGCAGAAGCAATCTTTGGGAGGAAACAGTTATGAAACGCCGGAGCTTTGTGAAGGGCGCGGGGATCGCCGCCGCTGCGGGAACGGCCGCCGCGACGGGGCTGGCCGCGCCGGCCATTGCCCAGGGCAAGATCGAATGGAACATGGTGATGCCCTGGCCCAAGGGTACGCCCGGCGTCGGCGTGAATGCGGAGCGCTTCGCCCAGCGTGTGATCGCCATGAGCGGTGGGCGCATCAACATCCGCACCTTCGGCGCCGGTGAACTGGTGCCGCCTTTCGAGAGTTTCGATGCGGTGCAGTCCGGCTCCGCCGACATCATGCACGGCACGCCTTATTTCTGGGTCGGCAAGTCCAAGGCCTTCAACTATTTCACCACCCTGCCTTTCGGCCTCAATGCGGTGGAGATGCCGGCCTGGCTGACCTACGGCGGCGGCCAGGAGCTTTGGGACGAGGTCTATGCCGACTTCGGGCTGAAGCCGTTTTATGCCGGCTCCAGCGGAGTCCAGGCCGGCGGCTGGTTCAAGACCGAGATCAATTCCCTCGACGACCTGCAGGGTCTGAAGATCCGCATTGCCGGCCTCGGTGGCGAGGTCATGCGGCGCATCGGTGCAGTGGTGGTGCTGCTGCCGCCGGGTGAGATCCTGCCCTCCATGCAGTCCGGCGCCATCGACGCGGCGGAGTGGATCGGCCCCTGGAACGATGTCGCCTTCGGTCTGCAGAAGGTCGCCAAGTACTACTATGTTCCGGCTTTCCATGAGCCGGGGCCGGGACTGGAGGTCGCCGTCAACAAGGCGAAGTTCGATGCCCTGCCCGCCGATCTGCAGGCCATCGTGCAGGCCGCGGCCGCGGCGACGGCGCAGGAGACCACCACCGACTTCACCTATCACAACATCCAGGCCTTCGGTCCGCTGCTGGCCGACTACGATGTCGAACTGCGGTCGTTCTCCGAAGAAATCATCGCCCGCCTGGGCGAAGTCACCCGCGAGGTCGCGGAGGAGATCGGCGCCACCGATGCGCTGACCCAGAAGATCCATGCCTCCTACATGGATTTCACCCGCAAGGCGGCGGCCTACCAGACGTCCTTCGAAGAAGCCATGCTGAGCCAGCGCGCCCAAGTCTGGTCATAGAGGGTTCTGGTCCTAAGGGGGCCGGTCTGAAACACATAGTCCCGAATTTGAGGCGGCCCGCTCGAGGCCGCCTCTTTTTTGCCCGACAGTACCCCGATTTTTCAACAGCCTGCGGGAACGATCCGGCGGTTCCTTCCGTACCTTGTCCGAGTGCGCGATTTTCAAGGCGGCGGTCGATCAAAGAAATTTGATTCAGCACCGTGGCGGTCGCGGCCCTAGGCTGAGAGCATGGGGTGTGAGGGTGGTGGCGTGACAGGCGTTGCCGGACTGGGGCTGAACTGGGGCCGGACTGGGATCGTTCGTATGCAGTTGATGAACTCGGCTGAGCGCTACGGCGTGGTGGCGCAGACGCTGCACTGGGTCACGCTGGCGCTTTTCGTCGCCATCTTCGCGCTTGCCTGGATTCAGGACGGTCTGCCGCTCTCACCCGAGAAGATCCGCCTCATCAATCTGCACAAGTCGGTCGGCGTCACCATTCTGGTTTTGGCGGTCCTGCGCCTCGCCTGGCGCTGGTTCTCGCCGCCGCCGGGTCTGCCGCCCGGCATGGCGGACTGGGAACGGCGTCTTGCCCACGCAAGCCACGTTGCGCTCTATGTCGTGCTTCTGGCCCAGCCGGTGATCGGCATTCTGCATTCCGCCGCCGCCAATTTCCCGGTGGTGGTTTTCGGGCTCTTCACCCTGCCGGCCCTTATCGGCCCCAGCCAAGAGGTGAAAGAGGTTCTGGAAAACGCCCATCACCTGCTGGCCCGTCTGATCCTTGCCCTGGTTGTGATCCATGTACTGGCGGCGCTGCGCCACCATTTCATTGTGAAGGATAGCGTGCTGACCCGCATGTTGCCGCTGATGGGGAAAGGAAGAGGTGAATGAAGGTTCTTCCGGTCGGGCTGGCGTTTCTGCTTTTCGCCCAGGCGGCTTCGCTCGCCGCCCAGGAGCCGTCTGCCTGGACCGTTGAGCAGGGCAGCCGCATCGGTTTCGTTGCCACCCAGTCCGGTGCGCCTGTGGAAGGCGCCTTTGAAGACTTCACTGCTGAGATTGCCTTCGATCCGGAAAACCTGGCGGCCAGCCGGGTCGCGGTGGTGATCCAGGTCGCCAGTGTGAACAGTCAGAGCAGCGACCGCGACGAGATGATTCGCTCGGCGCCGCTTTTCGATGCGGCGCAGTGGCCGGCCGCACGCTTTGAAGCCGAAGGATTTAACGATCTGGGCGGCGGCAGTTACGAGGCCGCGGGCAGCCTCACCCTGCGCGATGTCACCCTGCCGGTGGTGCTGCCATTCACGCTGGCCACGGAAGAACGCGACGGCAGCCTTCATGCCACGGCCAGCGGCGAACTGGCGGTGCAGCGTCTCGACTACGGCGTCGGTCAGGGTCTTTGGCAGGACACCTCCGTCGTCGGCAACGAGGTGACCATCAAGATCGATATCCAGGCCAGCCGCCCGGCCTCCTAGAGGCGGTCGATCTTCAAGCCCATCTTCAAGCCCATCTTCAAGCAACGCAGAAAAGAACGGGAGACAGCACATGAGAGTCTTGCAGAGCGTTAAGAACGGCGGCCTTGCCGCGGCCTTTACGGCGGGCCTGCTGGTATCGCCCTTGGCGATCGGCAGTGTCCAGGCGGCGGAGACCTATACCCTGGATTCCGGTCATGCCGACGTGATCTTCATGGTTAGCCATTTCGGCTATTCCGACACCATCGGCCGCATCGGCGATGTCGCGGGGACCATTACCTTCGACGAGGCGGCGGTTGAGAACTCGGCCGTCGACATCGTCATGCAGTCCGCGAGCCTGGACACCAATCACACCAAGCGCGACGAACATCTGAAGAGCGCCGACTTCTTCAATGTGGCGGAACACCCCACCATCACCTTCAAGAGCACCGGCATCGCCAAGACCGGCGACAACACCGGCACGCTCACCGGAGACCTTACCCTGCTGGGTGTGACTAAGCCGGTCACCTTGGATGTCACCTTTAACCTGAAGGCACCCCATCCCATCCTGACAGGAAAGGAGGCTGTGGGTTTCTCGGCAAAGGGCAGCATCAAGCGCACCGACTTCGGCATGGCCACCTATGCACCGGCCATCGGCGACGATGTCGAACTGATCATCGAGGTCGAGGCGCTGGAACCCTAGCAGGCTCCTGAAAAAGTCGAGCTTCGGGTCGGACATGCTTCGAGACGGCCTTGCAGGCCTCCTCAGCATGAGGGCGGTCGCTCCAAGGCCTCGCCTCACCCTGAGGAGGTCCGAAGGACCGTCTCGAAGGGTGGACGGCCACATCTCCGGTGGTTAACGCGCCCGGTTTGCCGGGCTTTCGGGCGTGAGGTTATGGCCTGGTTGACTTTCCCGGCCCGATCCGCTCTGATCCCGGGGTTATGGAAAGCGTTCGTCTGATCGGCATTGCCATTCGAATTACGGACCCGGCGCCCAGAGGGTAGCCGGGCATAGCCCATTATCATCTTGGGCGCCTTCGATTTTGGTGATGACCGTTTCAGGGGACAGACAGTGTCCGCTTCCATGCCTTCCCTATCTCAAGACAACACCGGACTTGCCGCGCCTGCCGTTGCGCCGGTCTACTGCTTTTCCATCCTGGCCGAGGCCGAACCCGGCGTCATGCCGCGGGTGCTGGAGCTTTTCGCCAAGCGCGGCCTGGTACCGACCCGCTGGCACAGCGACGTGACCGGCCCGACAGGCCGCGACCTTGCCATCGATATCCAGATCGACGGCTTGGACGTCCAGACCGGCGACTACATCGCCCGCTGTTTGCGGCAGGTCTATCAGGTGCTGACGGTACTGACCTCTCAAAAGCATGTGGGCCAGAAGCACACGGGTCAAAAGCACATGAGACCGAAACCCTCCGGCCGATGACACGCGCATCGCCGGTACTGCACCTGTTCTGCGGCAAGGTCGCGGCGGGGAAGTCGACGCTTGCCCGCCAACTGGCTTCTGCCTCGGGG
Organism: Pelagibius sp.; assembly: GCF_965249265.1. Lineage (NCBI taxonomy): Bacteria > Pseudomonadati > Pseudomonadota > Alphaproteobacteria > Rhodospirillales > Rhodovibrionaceae > Pelagibius > Pelagibius sp. Next base: position 262,639 of record NZ_OZ252224.1, read on the forward strand.
GCGCTTCTTCTCAGCGAAGACGACTGGCTTTCGCGCCTCTACCCGGATGAGATCCACTCGCTCGCCGGCTACGCCCGCTGTTCGGGCCGTCTGCGATCCGCGCTGGGCGATCATCTGCAGGCGCTGCTCGGTGCCGGGCATTCGGTGGTGCTGGATTTCCCTGCCAATACGGTTCCGGTCCGGCGCTGGATGCGGGGTCTGTTCGAAGGCGCCGGCGCGGATCACAAGCTGCATCTTCTCGATGCGCCGGATGCGCTCTGCAAGGCGCGGCTGCGGGAACGCAACCGAGCTGGTTGCCATGTCTTCGCGCCCGGCGAGGCGGACTATGACCGGATCACACGCCACTTCGTGCCACCGGCGCCGGACGAAGGGTTCAAACTCCTGGTCCACCCGGTACCGTCGGGCTGAAACTCCCCAAAGCGGTTTCGATCCTGTATTCTGACGGTGAACAACCGCCGGATGTCACCATGCCGCTCAGCCGCCCGCCGAAAGACCTGTTGCGACCCTTCGTCCGGCAACTTTGGGTGTCGGACGGGGGCGGGGCGCGGTCGGGTGGTTCGGGCCGGGAGATGATGCTGCCCAGCGTTTCGCCGCATCTGGTGCTGCGGCTGGCGGAGAACCCGCTGCGGATTTTCTGGAATCGCGACGATGCCGAGGGTTTCACGGTCAGCGCGGCGGTGATCGGCGGCCCGCGCAGCGCGCCTTATGTGAAAGACACTTCGCAGCCGGTGGCGACTGTCGGCGCCGTGCTGACGCCGGGGGCCGCCGGTCTGCTGCTTGGGGCGCCTGCGAAGCAGTTCTCCGGCCGCCACACTGCGCTTGAGGACGTCTGGGGGGTGGCACCGGTGGCCGAACTGCGCCAGCGGATGTGGGCGGCCCGCTCGGCGTCCTGCCGGCTCGATCTCTTCGAAGCGGCCTTGGTGGCGCGCCTGCCGCGGCTGCGGGGCATCGATCCGATGATCGCCCGGGCCTTGGCCGGCTTTGAGGCCGGCGCATCGGTCGGCGCGGTCGTCGGACAGAGCGATTACAGTCACCGTCACTTCGTACGGCGTTTCACCGAGAGCGTCGGCCTGAAACCCAAGACCTATTGCCGCCTGCTGCGCTTCGGGCGGGTTCTCGACCGTTTGGCAGCCGGGCCGAGCGAAACTGCCGCCGATCTGGCGGCAGAAGCCGGTTACGCCGATCAGGCTCACCTTACGCGGGAATTTCGCCGTTTTGCCGACCTCTCGCCGGGGCGCTATCGCCGCATGGCACCGCGTTTCGCCCGCCACGTCGCGCTCTGAGATGGCAAGCCAAGGTCAGATTTCTTCAAGACAGCGACGCCGTCTTTGGGGAAGGATTGGCCAAGCCTTCCAACGCAAGGGGAACCGCCATGGCGATCCACGAACTCTTCGTTTACTTGACAGCCAGTCCGGCTGAGCAGGCTGCGGCCTATTACAAAGATATCTTCGGCGCGACGGAAAAGTTCCGCCTTGTCGAACCGGGCGGGCGCATCGGTCATCTGGAACTGCTGATCGGCGGTACGACGCTGATGCTCTCCGATGCTTTTCCCGAGTGTGATGTTCACGCGCCCAAGGTCGATGCCCCCCACACCTTCTCCATTCACCTCCACGTCGACGATGCGGACGCCCTGATCGATCGTGCGGTGGCTGCCGGCGCCGGTCTGCTGAGACCGCCAGAGGACCATTTCTACGGCGAACGCTCCGGCACCCTGCGCGATCCCTTTGGCTATGACTGGCTGATCGGTCATAGCATCGAAGCGGTCACGCCCGAAGAGATGCAGCGCCGCTACACGGAGATGCTGTCGGCAGGGCAATGAAGACGGCCGTTTGCCTCGAACAAAGCCCGGCCTACCGATCCGCAGCGCTAGCTGCTAGTCTTCTGTCTTGATGGGGTGGGATTGAAGCATCCCTCTGCAACACGCCGGATAGAAGCTCTACGAACAAACCGGCGAGACAGGAGGCGGATCATGAGAGTGTTTTTCGTTCTGTGCAGCGCGGTTTTGTGGGGCTTTGCTGGAACTGCTGCGGCTGATACCACGGATTCCAAATGGCAGACGCGGGTGGTCATCGAAAAGCAGGGCGACCACTGCGTTGACGACCCAAACTGTTTCAACCGCTATCACCCGGATATCCCGGCGGTTGTCCGCGCCAATCCCGGCGACATGATCATCTATCACACCCGCGATGCCTTGGATTCCGACCTGACGCTCGATTCCAATGCCGACGATCTGGCGGCGGTGGACCTGAACTTCGTTCACCCCATGACCGGGCCGGTTCACATCGAGGGTGCTGAGCGCGGCGACGTGATTGCCGTCACCCTGGTCGATATCGAACCGGACGAGTACGGCTACACCGTTATCGTGCCCGGCTTCGGTTTCCTGCGGGACATCTATACCGAACCCCATCTGGTGAACTGGAAACTGAGTCGCACCCATGCCGTCTCTGACCAGATGCCCGGCGTCAAGGTGCCCTACGAAGCTTTCATGGGCTCTGTCGGCGTCATGCCGGGCCAGAGCGAAGTCGAAAGCTGGCTGGAGCGGGAGAGGCTGTTGGGGGAGGCCGGCGGTATCGCTCTGCCGCCGCAGCCGATCGGCGGGCTGCCCTCGGCGATCTGCGGCCCCGAAGGCTCAGCTAAGGATCAGTGCCTGCGTACTATCCCGCCGCGCGAGAACGGCGGCAACATGGACGTGCAGCAAATGCAGATCGGCACCACCCTGCTGCTGCCGTGTTTCATCGACGGCTGTGGCCTCTTCGTCGGCGATGTGCACTTCGCCCAGGGTGACGGCGAGGTCTCCGGCACCGCCATTGAAACCGGTGCGGTGGTCACCGTAACCGTCGATATCCGCAAGGGAGAAGGCGCCGTCATCACGGGGCCGGAGGTCGAAGGCGGCACGCAGATCAAGGAGATCGAACCCTCCAAGTTCTATCAGACCATCGGCCTGCCCCTGAAAGCGGCGGGGGAGATTCCGCCGACCCATACCTATCTGGAAAGCGAGAAGATCGCCGACCTCACCAACCTTTCCGAGGATCTGGTGGTGGCCGCGCGCGATGCGCTGATCAAGATGATCGACTATATCCAGCGCAAGCACGGCCTCACCGCCGAGCAGGCCTACATCCTGGCGAGTGTCGCGGTGGACCTGCGCATCGGGCAGGTCGTCGACGTGCCGAACTACGTCGTCACCGCGGTGCTGAACGAAGACGTCTTCGAGGAGTGAGCAGCGGTCAAACCCGGCGCCGCTTACTCGGCCTGGCATTGCGCCTGGGCGCCGGCGCCGGCGCGGCCCTGCTGCTCAGCGGCCACACGCCCTATGGGCAATGGGTCGTCTATCGCAAGAAGCACCTACTGATCGGTTGCCATAAGACCGACCCCGGGGCTTACGAACTGGCCAAGCAGGTGGTGGCGGAGCTTGAAGCACACCTGCCGGCGGCCAAGTCGCGGGTTGCCCGTGCGCCCCATGCCGGGCGGCTCGCCAGCCTCTTGGCCACCGCGCAGATGGATGTTGCGACCCTGAGCAAAGCGGAAGCCGCTGCCATGCAAGAAGGCAGTGGCGACTTTGCGCCCTACGGTGCCGTCGCCCTGCGTTTGCTGCTGCCGCTGGGTGACCGGCTTCTGGTCGCCCGGTCGGACTTTCCCGAGCGCCATGCCTGGCTGGTGACGGCGGCCCTGGCCGGAACCGAACTGGCGCCTGACGTCGAAACTGCGGAAGTCAGTGCGGTGCCGTGGCATCCCGGCAGCCGCGCCTTCCTGGAAGGCCGCCCTGAACCGGCCAGCGACTGATCTCCGCAAAGGGGATGACGGTCAGTTGCTGCGGCGCTTTCGGCGGTAGTGATAGCGGTAAAGCTCCGTTGAGAAGCCGAGGGAGCGATAGAGCGCCAGGGCCGCAGGATTGTCGGCCACGACCTGCAGGCAAGCCGCCTCGGCGCCCTGCGTTGCGGCCCAGTCCAGAAGCTTGCCGACGGTCCGTCTGCCGTAGCCGCGCTGCCGTGCGTCGGGATCGGTGGCGACGGACTCAATGACCGCAAGGTTCCGGTGGACGACGCCATAGGCGATAGAGACGATCGCGTCGCCCTGACGTGTGGCGGCAAAGGCGCGTGGCAGCATGATGGAGTCCAGCATCGTTTCGTAGACCTGGGTTTCCTCTTCATCGGCCGCAGTCAGTCTGGCCCGGGTCGCCAGCCATTCCTTTGGCGGCTCGGCCGTCAACTCAACCGATTCCGTTGCCGGGCGCCGGTTCGCAGAGTCGTTGAACAGGGTCAATGTATTGCCTTCCGCCGCATAGCCGAGATCGGCAAGCGGTCTGTCCGTTTCCTCGGCAATGGAAAGAACCCTGAAAACAGTATCCCGGCCGAGACTGGTATAGGCCGCTTCGGCGGTGTCGAGGATTGCCGCCAGTTCGCGCCGGCCGCTTCTCAGCGGGTTGACCGAGTTGGTGCGGCGCGTCACGCCGCCGGATGCGCGCAGCAGCCAGCCATCGCATATCAGCTGCCTTGGCGACGGCCAGGCAGCCATGCAGGCCTCTTCGGCCCGCCAGTTCAATTCACCTTGTTCCATTTGCCGGCCCTTCCAGACTGCCTATCGCCGTTTGTCGAGGGTTCGCGTCTTTTCCCGCGGGCAAAGCTGTCCGGTCAAGCGGTCACTTCATCGCCTGCAGGCGGGCCATGGCGACGATGCCGAAGGCAGGGCCGAGGGCGAGGGCGAAGAGCACCGGCGGCCAGCCGAAGGCCGATGCCAGCGCCGGGGTCGCCTGCACGGTGAAGATGGTCAGTGTGAAGCCGAGGGCGGTCTGAAAGGTCATCAGGCTGCCGGCCTGTTCCGGCGGTGCCGCATCGGCAACCAGGGCGGAGAACTGTGCCGAATCCGGGATGATGCTGATGCCCCAGACCACCACCACCACAACCGTCAGCCAGACCGGTCCGCCGAAGGTAAGCCCGGCGGCGACGGCGGCGCTGCCGCTCACCGCCATGGCCAGCAGGGCGACCCGGGCCTTGCCGATTCTGTCCGCCGCCTTGCCGGCCACCACGCAGGCCAGGGCGCCGGCCCCGATGGCGGTGAAGGCGGTAATCTTGGACAGCCGCTCGGCTTCGGGCAGCGGCAGGCTGGCGCTGAAGGAGGCGGCGGTCATCGCCGCGACCCAGGCCCACATGGCATAAAGCTCCCACATATGGCCGAGGTAACCGGCGTAGGCGAGGCGCACCCGGCGGTTGGTCCAGGCCTTGACGATGACGCTGGGGTCGAAGCGGGCGGCCTTGCCGTGATAGGGCCCCAGGGCGATCCCCAGGCAGCCGAGTCCGGCAAAGACAGAGGCGAGAGAGGCGATGGCGACGGTGGCGCGCCAATCGGCACCGCCGCTGAGCGCGATCAGATAGGGCGAGGCCGAGCCGAGGGCGAGAGCGCCGACCAGGATGCCCACCAGAAAGCCGCGGTCGTCCTTGCCCCAGCCCACGGCGATCTTCATGCCGACCGGATAGACCCCGGCGAGCAGAGCACCGGTGACGAAGCGGGCGGTGATGGCGAGCAGGCTGCCCGGGCTGACGATCAGCAGCAGCGCGTTGACCGCGCCGGCGGTGATGGCGCAGAGGGCGAAGACGCGGCGTGGGTCGTAGCGGTCGGCGAGATTGAAAATCGCCGAGATCAGGGCCCCGGCGACGAAGCCGCCCTGCACGGCACTCGACAGGGCAGCCTGGCGGAAGGACGACACCTCGACCTCGCGCAGCATCTCCGGCAGCACCGCCGCCGAGACGAACCACAAGGCCATGGCCGCCAGCTCGGTGATCAGCAGCAGTGTGATGGAGCGAAGTTTCATGCCGCGACAGTGGTAAAGGACGCGGCCTGATTAGTCGACGTTGCTATTTTTTCCGAGGCGACTCCGCGGAAAACCGCTCACCAGGAGGAGCGATCTTCCGCGGCTGGTTGTCGAGACGGCTCAGCGCTTCAGCTTGCCGACGCCGGAGAAGCGGAAGGCCTCTTTCTCCAGGGCGTCGATTTCCTCCAGGCTCAACTGGTCGTGGGCGACGGTGATACGGCCAAGGAACACCAGGGGCAATTCTTCGGCGCGGCCTTCCATATGGGCCTTGATGGCCTCGGCGGTGGCGGCGCCGACGTCATCGCCCATGCGCATCGGCGTGGCGTTCAACTCGCCCCGGCGGATGGCGTCCAGCTCCAGGCCGGTGCCGCCCCAGCCGGTGGAGAAGATTTCCTTGTGCTTTTCGGCGGCGACCTGGGCTTCGACCGAGCCCATGGCCATGGCGGTGTTGGCGTTGTGGATCACCGTCGCCTCGGGATAGGCCTGCAGGATCAGATTTGTGCCGTCGAAGCCGCCCTCGCGCTGATACTCGCCATAGTGCTCGTAGGCGATGCTCCAGCCGCCTTTTTCCATCACGCAGTCCTTGAAGTCGCCGGAGCGCTGGTTGTCGGTGACGCCAGGAATGCCGCGGTTCATGGCAATGGTGATGTCCTTGCCGAGGCGGTCGAGCATGTAGTTGCAGATGACCTGGGCGCCGTAGGCCGAGGAGAAATCGAACCAGGCGGCGGGCTGGGTCTCGAACTGCTTCAGCGGCGTATGAAAAGCCCAGACGTAGGTCAGGAAGCCGTCGTTCTGCGACAGCTTCTCGATGTTGTCGGCCTGGGTCGCCAGTTCCGAGGGGCCGAAGATCACGTAGTCGTAGAGATCGGCATCCTGTTCGACCTGGGTGGCATAGGTCGCCTGCAGGGAGTGCTCGATCTGGCGCGAGGCAAACTCGGTGGTGTTGTAGTCGATGCCGAGTTGCTCCAGGCGCTTGGTGAGCGCGAGGTAGTTGCGTGCCCAGAAATCGGAAACATCGGCGGACGGATAGATCAGCGCAATCTCGATGGCGCGGTCCTGGGTACCGCTGAACTTCACGGCCTCGCCGCCGGTGGCGGCCTGAAGGGCCTCCAGCTTGCCGGGCGCGTTCACCTGTTCGGGCAGCCAGTGATCGCGCTCGGCATCGCCGGGCAGCGGCTTCAGCGGCAGGTCGGCGGCAAGGGCGGCGGTTGCCATGAAGGTCGAGGCAGCCAAAGCCAGACCAACGGCGGTCATCGTATGGTTTTTCATTTTCGTTCCTCCCAGGGGGTTGGGTTCTTGGTTTTTGTTATCGGTGTTCAGCCGCTCGGGACCGATCCGGTCGAGAGCGCAAAGCCGAGGGCTGACAGCAGCGCCAGCAGGGCGACCAGCGCGCCGCCCAGTTTCATGACCTTCATGTTGTCCGGCGTGGTGAGACTGCTCATCAGGCCCCGCGCGCCGTCGCGGTCTTTTTTCTGCAGCCAGGTGTAGAAGGCGACGGAGAGAATGATGACGACGCCGGAGGCGACCGACTGCCAGAAGAATTCGATGCGCAGGGTCACCAGGGCGTTGATCATCATCGACAGCAGCAACACCCCGGCGAGCGAACCCAGCATGTAAGCGCGGCCGCCGAAGAGGGAGGTGCCGCCGACCACCACCGCGGCGATGACATGCAGATTGAAGTAGGGGGCAGAGGTCGCCTGGATGGCGTTCAGCTTGCCGGTCAGCATGACGCCCGCGAGGCCGGCCATGGCGCCCATCAGCACGTAGGCGTAGACCTTGTAGCGGTCGATGGCGATGCCGGTCATCTCAGCGGATTCGGGGTTGGAGCCGATGGCGATGGAGTAACGCCCGAACCAGCTGCGGCGCAGCAGCAGGGCGCCGATGACGAAGGCGGCGAGGCCGATCAGTACCGGGACCGGCAGGAAGCCGGGGATACGCCCGCGGCCGATTTCGGTGATCAGGTCCGGGAAACGCGCCAGCACCAGGCCTTTGGCGAGCACCAGGGCAAAGCCGCGGTAGACCAGATCCATGGCCAGGGTGCCGATCAGGTCGGGCACCCGGAACTTGGTGATGACGAGGCCGTTGATCAGGCCGAAGGAGCCGCCGATGGCGAGCGCCAAAGGCACGGCGACCCAGGCGGGAAAGCCGTACTCCTTGATGGCGAAGGCCATGATGATGCCGGTCAGTGCGGCGACCGAGCCGATTGAAAGGTCGATGCCGCGCTGGGTGATGACAAAGGTCATGGCCATGGCCATGGGCATGTAGAGCGCGGCTTCGAGCAGGATGATGTTGAGGTTGGAAGCGCGGAAATAGCGCGCCGGTTCGACGAGGGCCATGAACAGCATGATCATGGCGATCATGGCCAGCGGGCCGATGATGGCGAGGTAGGGTTCCAGGCGTTCCTGAAGGCCGCGGGGCGCCGTGTCGGTCATTGTCGTCTCCCTGTCCCTAGGCCGCTTCCGCGGCGCCGACGATCAGCCCCAAGACTTCCTGCTTCGTCGACTCGGCCGTCTTGACGACGCCGGCGGAACGCCCGCGGCGCATCACCTGGATCCGGTCCGATACGGCAAAGACGTCGTCCAGGGAGTGGGAAATCAGGATGATCGCCAGGCCCTCCTCGCGCAGCACCTGGATCAGCTTCAGGGTACGGGCGGTTTCCTGCGGGCCCAGAGCCGCCGTCGGCTCGTCCATCACCAGGACGCGCAGGTCGGCGTGATAGACGGCGCGGGCGATGGCGACCGCTTGACGCTGGCCGCCGGAGAGCGACTCGGCCGGCGCGTCCATGCTTTTCAGACGCACCCCAAGCCGGTCGAGCAGTACCCGCTCCGCCTCCGAGCGCATCTTTTTGTTGTCGAGGAAAGGCAGGCCGAGAATGCGTTTTGTCAGCTCGGAGCCGAGAAACATGTTGGCCGCCGGGTCGAGATGGTCGGCCAGCGCAAGGGTCTGATAGACCGCGTCGATGCCCAGGGCGATGGCGTCGGAATGACTGCTCATGGCGAGCGTCTTGCCGTCCATCTGAATCGATCCCTGGGTCGGCTGGTAGACGCCGGTCAGGATCTTGATCAGGGTCGACTTGCCGGCGCCGTTGTCGCCGACGATGGCCAGCACCTCGCCCGGATAGGCGTCGAGATCGACATCCTGCAGCGCCGTCACCCCGCCAAAGCGCTTGGTGACGCTGCGCATCGCGATGATGGGCTTCCTGTCGGACATTCCAAACCCTCCCAGCCCGGTCCTTCTTTCTGTTGCGGCCCATGAGAGGAGGGCCGCGCCGGGTGGGACGGCGGACGCCGTCTTTCAAACCGGGAGAAGCTTACCGGTGATGTTATCGGCTTCAAGTGTTATCGATAACATTAGAAGAGTCAATGATGGTGAAACCGCGTTTGCCGGCTGTGTTAGCGGCTGTATCGGTTCCGGAAGGGAATGCTCAGGACGGCGCGTGCTCCCGCAGGGCGGCGGCCACCGCATCACGCAGATCGCGATCCTCATCGGCGCCCCCAGCGATCCCGAGCACGCGGTAGTCGACCCCGCTGTCCAGATGCGCGGCTCGCTCGGCGCGGGCGAGCATGCCGGGCTTGCCGATCAATTCGCCGACGCAGTGGCGGATCGCGGCACTGGGCGGCTCGCTCTCCTCGCCGAACAACTCCTGCCAGACCATGCGGACGTAAAGCGCGCAGTGGTGCGCGAGCAGCGCCTGTTCGCGGGTGGTGCAGGCCGAAGCGAGGTCTTCCAGGCCCCAGCCGCGCAGCCGATCCAGTTGAAAAGCCGCGGCGGTGCCCGGTTCGCCGATGTTGGGAAGGTCCTTATAATCCATCTTGCTCTCCTCCTCTTTCGTGTCCGCTCCAGAGTCTTTCACGTTTTGACGGCACCGGCCTACACTCCTTCCCGGACACCCAACGCCATTATCCTATGGGTGGCCGGGAGGGGGAGTGGGCTGGAACCGCTTCGGCGTCAGTCGAAAAAGCTCTAGGCCGCGTCGCTCTCCGCCAGAACCTGATGGAGGAACTGGACGGAGATCGATCCCTCGCCGACGGCCGAGGCCACGCGCTTCACCGAACCGGAGCGCGCATCGCCGACCGCGAAGACACCGGGCTGGCTGGTCTCCAGCACATAAGGCGCCCGCTCCAGCGGCCAGTCGCTGCCGGCTTGCGGTCCGGTGCAGACGAAGCCGCGCTCGTCCAGCTTCACGCAGTCGCCGAGCCACTCCGTGTTGGGGCTGGCCCCGATCATCAGAAAGAGGTTGGAGATTTCGCGTTTTTCTTTGGCCTCGCTTTCCCGGTTGCGCCAGTTCATAGCCTCCAGATAACGGGTGCCCTCAAGCGCGGTGATCTCGGTATTGCGGTGAAGGGTAATGCGTGGCGAGGCGTCGATGCGCCCGACGAGGTAGTCGGACATGCTGGCGGCCAGACTGTCGCTGCGGATCAGCATATGCACATGGGCGGCGTGGCGCGACAGGAAGACGGCGGCCTGTCCGGCCGAGTTGCCGCCGCCGACCACCACCACTTCCTCGTTACGGCAGAGATCGGCTTCCAGCGCCGTGGCGGCATAGTGGATGCCGCTGCCTTCATAGTTTTCCAGGTTGTCCAGATCGAGGCGGCGATAGGCGGCGCCGGAAGCGACCACGACGCTCCAGCAGCGAAAGGTGCCGCCGTCTTCGGTACGCAATGTGAAGGGCCGCTCGCTGCAGTCGAGCGACACCACCTTGCGCGGGATCGAAATCACGGCGCCGAACTTCTGCGCCTGTACCTGGGCCCGCCCTGCCAACGCCTGCCCGGAGATTCCGGTCGGGAAGCCGAGATAGTTCTCGATTTTGGAGCTGGTGGCCGCTTGCCCGCCCGGCGCCTCGCTTTCCAGGACCAGGGTGTTCAAGCCCTCCGAGGCGGCATAGACCGCGGCAGCAAGGCCCGAGGGTCCGCCGCCGACGACAATCACATCGCAGGGCGTCGAGCCTTCCGGTTCCTCGAACAGGCCGAGATGCTTGGCGAGGGCCAGGTTTGAGGGATTGTGTTGATTGTCTTCGCCGGCGTTGAAGACCACCGGCAGCTTTGACGGGTCGCAGCCGTGGGCCTTCAGCAGTTCGGCGGCCTCCGCATCTTCGCTGTCGACAACGCGGTGCGGATAGCCGTTGCGCCGCAGAAAGCGGGCGACCCGCAGCGTATCGCGATCACGGCGCTTGCCGACGACGATCACGCCGCCCTGGGTTTCCTGGATCAGGCCGACGCGGCGCAGGATCAGGGCGCGGGTGATGATCTCGCCGATGTCCGGCTCCGCCGTCAGCAGCCTGCGCAGTTGGGCGCGGTTCAGCCGCAGCACCTCGCCGTCGGCGCCCATGCGTCCGCCGACCAGGATCTTGCGGTCGTTGAACAGATCGAGCTCGCCGGTGAAACCGCAGGCCTCGTGTACGGTAATGACAGACTCGCCCTCGCGCGCCGGATCGGTGATCTCGATGTTGCCGTCCAGGATCAGGAAGCAGTCGACACTGCGGTCGCCGCGCGAGAACAGAACGGTATTCTTCTTCAGCTTCTCGCGCTTGCCGAAGCGCAGAGCGCGGTCGATCTGCTCAGCGGTCAGTTTCGGAAAGATCTGTGCCCTGCGTGAATAGGCATCGGTCGGTGTGCCGGCGTCTTCGACGGTTTTCGATTCGACCATTTCTCGGTTTTGCTCCTGTTCGGGGGATGTTTGTTTTTTTGGCGCGGCCCGGTTGGCGCATCTTGCTGCGTCACTTTAGCGAACGCTTAACGGCGTGCGGTTGCATCCGGCCCAGGGGATGTGGTGCGCCGGCCGCGCGCAGGCAAGGGTTTTGCCGTTCCGCTGCGGGTGTTGCCGGACGGCTTTACGAAAGACGTGGCGTTCTTTTGTGTCGGCGATTAGGGTCCGCGCCATGAGCTATTTGGATCGTATTCGCGCCTGCCATGTCTGGGCGCCGGAGGATGTCCGGCCCTTCGTGCTGGAGGGCGAAGCCGGGATACCGGCGGACCGGCCGCTCGGCTGGGTCGCCGCAGACTTTGCCCGCCGCCTGCGCGACTTTCCGAAGGTCTTCGATGTTTCGGACGATGCCGTTGTGCTGCCGGCACGCTATGGCGATTTCGAAACGCGCAGCGCCGTTCTACAAGAGGTGATGTGGGACCTGCATCAACAAGGCGAGATTCCGCGCTGGCGCAATGAGGACTACGGCGTCAGCCGACGCTGGGGCGAAAAGGTTCTGTTCAGGATGGAACGGGCGGCGGTGCCGCTGCTGGGGCTGCCGGCCTACGGCGTTCATGTGAACGGCTATGTCGAATCATCGCAAGGGCTGCAGCTTTGGGTCGGCCGGCGCTCCAAACACAAGACCCTGGCGCCGGGCAAGCTCGATCATCTGGTCGCCGGCGGCCAGCCCTTCGGCCTCAGCCTGCGAGAGAACGTGATCAAGGAAGCGGGCGAGGAAGCCAGTATCCCGCCGGAACTGGCCGGGCGCGCGAAGCCCGTGGGGGCCTTGCGCTACCTCTGTGCGATGCCGGAGGGCCGGCGCAACGATGTCCTGTTCTGCTACGATCTCGCCCTGCCGGCGGACTTCGTGCCGCGGCCCGGCGACGATGAGGTCGAGGCGTTTTTCCTCTGGCCGATGGACAAAGTACTTCGGCATCTGCGCGAGACCGAAGACTTCAAATTCAACGTCGCTCTGGTGATTATCGACTTTGCGCTGCGTCACGGCATTCTGACGCCCGACGACGAGCCGGCGTATCAGGCCATCGTCGAAAGTCTCTCAGACGGTTTCTAGGCGCGCGCGTCGGCCAGCACCAGGTCGCTGGCCTTCTCGCCGATCATGATGGCCGGGGCATTGGTGTTGCCGGAGACGATCTCCGGCATGATCGAGCAGTCGGCGACCCGAAGCCCCTGAACCCCATGCACCCGCAACCGGGCATCGACGACGGCTTGCGGGTCCGGGCCCATTTTGCAGGTGCCGGTCGGGTGATAGATCGTCGTCGCCGTGTCGCGCACCCATTTCAGCAGAGCCTCGTCGCCCTCGACCCCTGAAGCCGGACTGTGGCTGCTGGCGATCTTGCTGGATAGCGGCGCCTGCTTTGCGATGCGCCGTGCGACCTTGACGCCTTCGACAATGGTCTGCCGGTCCGTCTCCGTCGCCAGGTAATTCGGATGGATCGTCGGATAGGTCGCGGCCTGATTGTCTTTCAGCCGGATTTCCCCACGGCTTTCGGGCCGCAACTGGCAGACCGACATGGTGAAGGCGGAGAAGGGGTGCACGCCTTCGCCCGGGCTGTCGGCCGACCAGGGCTGGATATGAAACTGGATGTCCGGGGTCTCCAGTTCGGGCCGGGTCTTCAGGAAACCGGTGGCGAGGCTGGCGGCCATAGTCATCGGGCCGGCGCGGAACATCAGGTACTTCAGGCCGATGCGCATCTTGTTGTAAAGGCTGCGCACCTCATCGTTCAGTGTCGGCTCGTTGCACTTGTAGACAAGCCGCGCCTGCAGGTGGTCCTGCAGGTTCTTCCCCACTCCCGGCAACTCGGCCAGCACGTCGATGCCGTTGTCCTTCAACTGGCTTGCCTCGCCGATCCCGGAGAGCATGAGGATCTGCGGAGAGCCGATGGCGCCGGAGGACAGGATGATCTCGCCCTTCGCCCGCACCACCTGTTCGCTGCCCGCTTTGTTGCGATAGGCGACGCCGACCGCCCGCTTGCCTTCAAAGACGATCCGGGTGGTGTGGGCCCGGGTGATGATCTGCAGGTTCTCCCGCTTCTTCACCGGGTTGAGGTAGGCAACCGCCGCCGAACAGCGGCGGCCCTTGCGGGCGGTCAGTTGGAAGTAGCCGACGCCCTCCTGCTCGGCGCCGTTGTAGTCGGTGTTGAAGGGATAGCCTTCGTTCTGCGCTGCGGCGACCCAGGAATCGCAGATCGGCCGCTTCAGCCGCATGTTGGAAACCGTGAGCGGGCCGCCGGTGCCGTGATAGTCGTCGGCGCCGCGCTCCTGGTCTTCGGCGCGCTTGAACAGCGGCAGCACGTCGTCCCAGCTCCATCCCGGATTGCCCATCTGGCGCCAGCGGTCGTAGTCCTGCGCCTGGCCGCGCACATAGAGCAGACCGTTCAGCGAGGAGGAGCCGCCCAGCACCTTGCCGCGCGGCCAGTCGAGACGGCGGCCGTTCAGACCCGGGTCCGGCTCGGTCATATAGCACCAGTCGACGCTGGGGTTATGCATGGTCTTGAAGTAGCCGACCGGGATATGGATCCAGGGATTGATATCGCGGCCGCCGGCTTCCAGAAGGACGACGCGGTTCTTGGGATCGGCGCTCAGCCGGTTTGCAAGAACGCAACCCGCCGAGCCGGCCCCTACCACGATATAATCGGCTTCCAACGCAACCATTTAGTGTGCATTCTCCCAAGATACCGATTTTACTTTTTGATATATTCATCGTAGGATGCTTTTTTTGAGACTACAAGTCTCATTTTCTAATAAAACTAAATAGGGAGGAAAAAATGAAGGTTTCTGAGGCGCTTAGTCGCATATCGCGACGCGATCTGTTCAAGCTCACTGGCCAGTTCGGGCTTAGCTCAACTCTGTTTGCGGCCGGCACCCTCGGTGGCGCGGTCAGCGTCGCTTCTTTGGCCAAGGCCGCTGAATCGACCTACAACAAGCGCTTCGCCAAGGAAGCCAAACACACGCTGAAACTCGGCGCTGCTGGCTTCAACCCCCGCAATCTGCTGATCGAGCGCGCCGGCGTGTTGGAGTTCGCACGCGATCTGGAAGAACGCACCGAAGGCGAGATCCGCGTCGAGTTCATCGGCGACAACCAGATCTGCGGCCAGCTCAACTGTGTTGAAAAGGCGCAGCTTGGCATCGTCGACATGTATGCCGCCTCGACCCAGAATTCGGCCGGCGGTGCGCCCTACCTGAACGTCCTCGACTACGCCTACATGTTCCCGAGCCGGGCCTCGCAGTACTACTTCCTCTACAGCCCGGAGAGTCAGAGGATCCTGCGTGACCCCTTCGAGAAGCGTCACGGCCTGAAGTTCCTGTTCTCCCACGCCGAATTGCGCGGCATCCAGCTGGGCCTCCAGGCGCAGGAAAAGCCGACGGTCACCAAGCTGGAAGAGCTGTTCGGCACCAAGAATCGCGTCACGGGCACGCAGCTCGGCCGTATCGCGATGCAGCTTCTCAACCTCAACCCGGTTCCGGTTGCCTGGGAAGAGACGCTGGACGGATTGAAGCAGGGCCTCATTGACGGCGCCGAGACCTGGGCTTCGGCGGTTGCTTATGCCAACATGTCGCCGGTGGTTTCGCAGTCGGTCGACCTGAAGTTCTTCTGCGGCACCGAACATACCGCCATGTCGGCCAAGGTTTTCGATGGGCTGGAGCCGCACCTGCAGGACGCGGTGATGGAAGCGGCCTATCTGACACAGGTCCATGTGCAGGCGGCCAACGAGGCGGCCCTGGTCAACACGGTCGGTTACTCCGACCCGCAGCTTCCCGATACCATCTTCGCCCAGAACGATGTCCGCGTAGCCTTCCTGGCGGACGACCAGATCAAGATGGCCGAAGAGATGTGCTCGCCGGAGTACAATCCCGAGCCCTGGGCGCAGTGGCGCGAGCGTCTCAACAACTGGTCCGGTGGCATCGATACCTACACCGATATCTACAACGTTGCCCGCGAAATCCCCGCCGATATGAAGGCGGAGAATGTCGAGCCGCGACGCTGGTGGCGTTCTGCCTGATTATCGGCAAAGATAACGAGGCGACTCCGGGGGGAGTCGCCTCGTTATAACAAAGAGCAGGAAGCCGGCTCGAACCGGCTCCGCGGGAGGAAAGCCAGATGGGGACCCTTTTTGCCGAATCCGGCGAGATTATCAGCGCAGTTTTCTCGAATGATGCCTGGATGATCAGCCAGGCGATGCGCGGCAACGGCGTCTGGTTGCTGGGCTTCTTCGTGACCTTGATCGGCGGCGGCGCCGTTCTGGCCGTTTACCGCTACGTACCGCTCATCGATCGCCACCTGGAACGCAGCGTGATGGTCTGGACCTATCTGATTATCGGCGCGATCATCTTCGTCGAGGTGTTCCGGCGTTTCATCCTGAACGAACAGGTGCCCTGGTCGACCACACTGCCGCCTTTCCTCTTTCTGATCATGACCTGGTTCGGGTGTTCCTATAACGTGCGTCTGCGGACCCATCTGGCCTTCAACGAGTTCCGCATGAACCTGCCGCGCAGTGGCCAGATGTTCTGCCTCGCCCTCGATGCCTTGCTCTGGCTGGTGCTTTGCTGGATCGTTGTCGTCACCTCGACGAAGGTTGCCGCCAATTCGGCCGCCAACTTCCAGATCCTGCTCGGCACCGATGATGTGCTTCAATGGTGGTTCCTCATTACCGTTCCCATCAGTTTCATTCTGATGGCGGCGCGGGTGCTGGAAAACCTGCTGGAGGACATCGGCAACTATCGCTCCGGCGCGCCGCTGATCGAACAAGCCGTCATCGGCGGGGATTGAGGAGAGCAAGATGACTGACGGAACCTGGGTCACCCTCATCTCCATCGGCGTAACGCTGCTCTTCATGTTCGGGGTGCCGGTCTTCCTGGTGATCGCCTATTGGGTGATCGGCTGCAGCTTTGTGCTGGGCATGACGCTGGACAACATCGGCGCGGCTTTGTCCGACGTCTTTACCGACGGTTTCGCGCTGCTGGCGATGCCGCTTTTCATTCTCACCGGCGATCTGATCAACAAGTCCGGTATCGCCCGAAGACTGTCTGACTTCGCCTATTCCTGTCTCGGCTGGCTGCGCGGCGGTCTGGCCATGGCCAGCATCGGCGCCTGCGGCCTCTTTGCGGCGATCTCCGGCTCGAACTCCGCCACCACGGCGACCATCGGTTCGATGCTGCACCCCGAGATGGTCAAGGGCGGTTATGACGAGCGCTTCTCAGCGGCAACCGCTGCCGCCGGCGGCACGGTGGGTATCATCATCCCGCCGTCGATCATCTTCATCGTCTACGGCTTCCTGATGAACCTGCCGATTTCGGATCTCTTCGTGGCCGGCATCATTCCCGGTGCGATGATGGTTATCGGCATGCAGTTGGCCTGCTGGATCATCTGCCGGATCAACGGCTGGGGACACCTGATCCAACTGCAGGTGAGCCGTGTTCTGAAAACCGCTTTCGGCGCCTGGCTCGGGTTCTTTGCCATCGGACTGGTTCTCTGGGGCATCTACACCGGCAAGTTCTCACCGACCGAAGCGGCCGGCGTCACCGTCGGCTTCTGCATCATCGTCGGCGTGGTCTCGTTGCCGCTCTATCGGCTCATGGGCTCGATGGATCCGGACCGCCCGGTCGCGGAAAAAGGCTACAGCGAGATGCTTGTCGTCGAAGGGTTCAAGCTGACCGAGATCCCTTCGATCACCATGCGCTCGGCGCAGATCACCGGCATTCTCGCGCCCTTGATCGCCGTCTCCGTGGTGATGCAGCAGATTCTCTCATTGCTGGGTGCGCAGCAGGTCATCGGTGATTTCGTGACCGGCATGGGCGGCTATCACGCGGTGCTGTTCACGGCAATGGCGATCGTCTTCGTCTCCGGGATGATTCTCGAGAGTCTGCCGGTGACCATTATCCTGGCGCCGATTCTGGCGCCGATTGCCGCTTCGGTTGGCATCGACCCCATCCACTTCTCGGTGATCTTCCTGGTCGGCGCTTCGATCGGCTTTGTAACGCCGCCCTATGGATTGAATCTCTATGTTGCAAGCGGCGTGACCGGCGTTCCCTATTTCCGATTGTTGAAGTTCATTCTGCCCTACCTGGGTTCCTTGATCGCTGTCTGGATCGTCGTCGCACTGACGCCGGAGCTGGCAACGTTCTTGTTGCCGAACCGGGGGTGACGGGGAGGCGTCTCGGTGAAAGTCGTGGAGTTGAATACGAAGAACGATACGATCCCGACCAACCTTCGCCTGCTCTTGATTCTGGAGGAGATTTCCCGGGTTGGCATACCGATAACCCCGACTGAGCTGAACGCTCAGTTGGGCTTGCCGAAGCCGACAATTCACCGCCTTTTTGCCACGCTCGAAGCGGAGGGTTTTCTGCAGCGCGATGTCGACGGGCGTTCCTACACCCCCGGCAGCCGGCTGAGAAAGCTCTCGACCAACGTTCTCTCGTCGCTTCGTGTCCGCACCGCCCGCCTCTCCGTGCTCAATGCGCTGGCCGAGAAGATCGGCGAGACCTGTAACATCACCTTGCCCGATCGCGAAGGCATGCTTTATCTCGACCGCGTCGAGACCAAGTGGCCACTGCGTATTCAGCTGCCGGTCGGCACCATGGTGCCATTCCATTGCACCGCCAGCGGGAAGCTTTACCTGAGCAGCCTGCCCAAGACGGCGCGCAATACCTTGCTGACCAATCTCAGCCTGGCTGCCAGGACACCGAACACCATCACCGATGTCACGCTGTTGAATGGCGCTTTGGATCGCATACGAGCCGACAAGATCGGCACGGATGATGAGGAGTTCCTCGACGGCATGGTCGCGGTTGCGGTGCCGGTCAACGACTCCGAAGGCCGGCTTTTTGCCACGCTCGCGGTGCACGCGCCGCGTCTGCGCATGTCACTCGACGATGCGAAGGCCCATATCCCGGTGCTACGGGAGGCCGCTAACCAGCTTGCGGCCCTGACCGACGCCCGCCAGCAGGACTGAGCCCGGCAGACATTAGACCGAAAGGACTGGGAACTGAGTGCCTAAAGCCCCAGTGCCGGGCGCTCGCCGTGCAGGGTATCGATCAGCCTGTGGGGCAGGGTGAACTCGGCGGCAAGACGGCGGACGTCCTCTTCGGCGTGGTCCAGGGAGCGGTGCAGCCGCCCGATCTCGAAGAGATTGCGGTCCTGCGGAATGGCGATCAGGAAGCGTCCGTCCATGAAGGCGCAGTTGAGCGCTTTCCGGCCCACCATGTTGGTGATGGCCAGCAGCGAATCGAGAAACGCAGGCTGCAGCAGGACAAGGGCTTCATCCGGTTGATCGCTGTAGACCTGATAGCGCTCTTCGAAAGCCTCGTGATCCAGCGGTACCGGCGAGAGATTTGTCAGTTTGTCGCGCAGCAAATCGACCGCCCAGTTGCCCAGGCTGCCTTTGTCGGCGACCAGGAGCACACTGCAGGAGAATGCGCGCGGCACTGAGATCTCGCAGAGTAGGCCGCTGAAGACCTTGCGGCTCTTGCGCTTGCCGCTGCTGCGCCGGCTCTGTCTGAGCCGCGCCTCGACCATGCGAAAGTCCGTATCGCGGTAGCGGCCGACAATCAGGTCCTCGAGCTTTGCCCGGTTGAAGCCGGTGATCACGCCGCTGCTTGTGAAACGCGACAACTCGAAGCCTTTGCCCGGGTCGCGGTGATATTCGATGCCCCCAAGGAAACGGCGCAGCGGTTCCACCACCAGGTCCCGCAGAGCCGAGCGGTGTTTTCGGCCCGGCGCCCGCACGAAGTAGAATCCGGCCAGCAAACCGGTGACGGCGACCAGAACGGCCAAGAGGATCTGGCCGCTCCAGGCGACGGCGATGCCTGCAACAACGGCGATGACAAAAGCAAGGCCGGCGGCCCGTGTATAGCTTGCGCGCAGCCGTTCCTTACGGGCTTCTTCCAGTTCCGGCAGCCCCGGCGCGATCTCCTCGGCGAAGAAATCGGCAAAGCTGCGCCCGTCGTCCATCTTGCTCCCCGTGTCGTCTATCTTGCTCACAGAGTCGTCCATTGCTGTTGTTCCTCAAATCAACCGGCTGAACCGATCTCCTCCGGCAGGCCGGTCATGGCGATCACTGCTTCGGCGCTGTGGCCGGCGGCGCGCAGGCTGCGGATCGAAAGAGCGTCGTGGCGTTTGGCCAGGCGCTTGCCGTTTTCGTCGGTCAGCAGACGGTGATGATGATAGTCCGGCACCGGCAGGTCCAGCAGGTGCTGCAGCAGGCGGTGAACATGGCTGGCTTCGAAGAGGTCTTCGCCGCGGGTCACCAGGGTGATTCCCTGGGCCGCGTCGTCGACCACCACCGACAGATGATAGCTTGCCGCGACGTCCTTGCGGGTGATCACCACATCGCCCTGGGGCCGGGGGTCGCAGGTTTGGGTGCCGCGTGTCCGGTCGTGCCAGGTGAGGCGCGCGCCCTGTTCGGCTTCCGCCATGGCCAGCGCTTTCTCGGTATCGAGGCGAAGGGCATGGGCCTCGCCGGCGGCAATGCGCCGGGCGCGCGTGTCCGCGTCCAGTGCCCGGCAAGTGCCGGGGTAGACCGTCTCGCCGGGGCCGTGCGGGGCGGCGCCGGCGCGGGCGATTTCCGCAGCGATGTCCTTGCGGGTGCAGAAACAGGGATAGATTACGCCGCCTGCCTGCAGGCGTTCGACCGCCAGGGCATAGTCGCCTTGGCATTCGGACTGGCGGCGCAAGGGCTGTGCCCAACTGAGGCCGAGCCAGGCGAGGTCTTCGAAGATGGCGGCCTCGAACGCGGGTCGCGCGCGCTCGATGTCGATATCGTCGATGCGCAGCAGGAAGCGGCCGCCACGCGCCTCTGCGGCATGGGCGGTGAACAGCGCCGAGTAGGCATGGCCCAGATGCAGATAGCCGCTGGGCGAGGGCGCAAAGCGCGTGATTTCGGCCCGGGATGAGTTTTTGCCCGGAGATGCGCTTTCGGCCGGAGATACATTTTCAGCGGTCATGCGATTGGCCCTAAGGCTTTAGGGCGCTAAAGTCCAGCCATGATCCCAAAACAAGAAGCAACGCAAGCGCCCGAAGCAGAGCAGGGGCCGCCCCCCGACGAGCGGTTGCGCCCGGCCATGGAAGCACTGGCGCAGTGCGATGCAGACATGGCGGCGGCCTATGCACGCTGCGGCCTGCCGCCGGAGCGCAGCAGCGAACCGGGCTTTGCCGGCCTGATCCGCATGATTGCCGGCCAGCAGGTCTCGGTGCAGTCGGCCCGCGCCATCGTGACCCGCCTGGAGGAGAAAGCCGACCCGCTGACGGCCGAAGAGTTTCTGCGCCTTAACGAAGACGACCTGAAAGCGGTCGGCTTCAGCCGGCCCAAGATGCGCTACGGCCGTATCCTGGCTGAGGAGATCGTCGGCGGCGGTCTCGACATCGACGGCCTGGTGGCGCTGGACGATGCCGCGGCAATCGCCGCCCTGACCCGGATCAAGGGCATCGGGCCCTGGACCGCGGAGATCTATCTGCTCTTTGCCCTCGGCCGGCCGGATGTCTGGCCGGTCGACGATCTGGCGCTCTGTATCGCGGCCCAGCACCTGAAGGGCCTGGCGGAGCGCCCGGACCGCAAGGCGATGTTGACTTTGGGCGAGCCATGGCGTCCCTTCCGCAGCGCGGCGGCGCGCTTTCTCTGGCATCTCTACCGTCATCCCGGCGTTGCCCTGGGCCGCGGGGTCAAGCGCAGCGCCTGAATCCGTCTCCGGTCAGGAGACCTGCAGCAAACCATTGACCGGGATCAGACCGGCAAGAGGAGACAACAGCGCGATGCAATCCCCCGAAAGCGGCCTGGAACTCGACGGCCCGCGTCATGATCCCGAATCCGGCGAGCCGGCGGTTGGCCTGATTGTGTTGCTGCACGGGCTGGGGGCGGACGGCAACGATCTGATCTCGCTGGCGCCGATGCTGGCGCCGGTGCTGCCGGGCGTCGCTTTCGTGTCGCCCCATGCCCCCTTTCCCTGCGACATGGCACCCATGGGGCGGCAGTGGTTCAGTCTCCAGGACTATTCGGACGAGGCGATCCTGGTGGGCGTGCAGAAGGTTGCGCCGATCCTGAACGCCTTTCTCGATGCGGAACTGGCCAAGCGCGGCCTGCAGGAGAACCAGATGGCGCTGCTGGGATTTTCCCAGGGCACCATGACCGCGCTGCACGTGGCCCTGCGCCGGCCACGGCCCTGTGCTGCCGTAATCGGGTTTTCAGGCGCCCTGGTGAAACCGGCGTTGCTGGCTGATGAACTCGTCAGCCGGCCGCCGGTCACCCTGATCCATGGTGAAGCAGACCCCGTGGTGCCTTTCCCCGCCCTGCCCGCGGCGGAGGCGGCGCTCAAGGCCAAGGGCGTGCCGGTCAGCGTGCTCGCGCGGCCGGGCCTGCAGCATGGGATCGATCAGGAAGGACTGGAGTTCGCCGTCCTGGCGCTGCACCGCCACCTTGTCGCTGGGAACGGCGGCCCGGCCTGATCCGCTCCGGCCTGATCCGCTCCGGTCAGAGCGCCTGAAGTTCGGCGCCCCAAACCCCGTTTGCGCTTTGGACTCTCGTTCCTTCGCGCCTGAGATCGCCCCGATCCTGAGAGTGTTGCTGCGATGCCGGTTGTGCCTGGGGCGCCGGTTCCCGCTCATCCTGGGTTTGAGGCTCCCGTCTCAGGCTTGCGGGTTCGAAGACCTCGTAGAGCTTCGAGGCCGGGACCGAGATCGCCTTGCCGGCCGTCGCCGCTTCGATCTTTGAACACAGCAGGCGTCCGGCAATGACCGCTTCTTCCTCGCCCTCCCAGAGGCAGAGAACGGCGTATTCGCCGTAGCGCTTGTCGCAGAAGTAGGTGGCGGACTGATAGCCCGGCAGCTTCTCCATCTCCGACGACAGCAGGCCGGCGAAGTCTTCGGCACTGGTGTGATCGTCCGGTCTGATTGTCAGCATGATCAAGCGTGCATACATCATTCGTCACCCCTCTGACGCACTGAGCCTGTCGCCGCTGGCCCTTTTCGGGCCGGCGCCCGGTTTTCACCGCAGGCGTGCTTTTGCTTTGGTTGGTTTGTTGTGATGGCCGCCCCAGGATGGGCGGTTTCACCTCCGCGTACCGCCGCTCAGGCGGGCTTCCTTCTGTCCCGCCGCTCAGGCGGCTCGGTACTCCCCAGTCGCCGGTTCTTGCGCGCCGGCATTTCCGGCAACAGGCAGTGCAGCCTGCCAGGGCCCTATGGTCTGACGGTCTTCCACGCGCTGTTCGGTCTTCGCGGCGTCGACTTCCTCATAGCTTCTGAGGCGGCGTGTCAGGTAGGGGCTGGGCATCTGCCTTCTCCAATCTGGTGAATTGCCTCCCGTTCCCATAACAAAGGTATTTTCCAGCCGACTTGAAGCGTCGATTTACGTATAGTGTCTATGCAGAAACATATAGGCTTGTTAAGGATTGCAGGTGTTTGGAGGGGCGGCGTGCGGGATTGGGACGATTACCGCTATTTCCTGGCGGTTGCGGAGAGCGGCAGCCTCTCGGCTGCCGCCCGTCTGCTGGGGGTGGCCCAGCCGACGGTGGGCCGGCGCATTGCCCAGTTGGAAGAACGCATTCAGGCGCGGCTCTTCGACCGCTTGAACCAGGGGTATCAGCTGACGGCGACCGGCCGCCGCGCGGTCGAGGCTGCGGCCCGCATGCAGCGCGATGCCTTCAACATCGAACGGCTGGTCGAGGGGGCGGATACGGCGCTTGCTGGCCGTGTCGGCATCGCCACGGCCGAGGGTTTGGGGACGTTCTGGGTTTCACCGCGGCTGGCGGCGCTGCAGCGCGCCTATCCGGCGATCGAGGTGGAACTGCTGACCGGGGTTTCCGCCCATGACCTGCTGCGGCGGGAGGCGGACATCGCCCTGCGGATCGGCAATCCGCGATCCGATCAGTTGATCGGCCGGCGGATCGGCCAGGTCCACTGCGGGCTCTACGCTTCCATCGCCTACCTCTCGGCCCACGGCAAGCCGGAGACGCCGGGCGATCTGGCCGACCATCACATCATCGAATCGGTGCGGGAGACCGCCGATCTGCGCCAGGCAAGGCGGCTGAGAAGCCTGGCAAGAGACGCCAAGGTTGCCCTGCGCTGCAATTCGATCATCGTGCAACTTGCGGCGCTGCGTAATGGGGTCGGCATCATGGCTTTGCCGCACTATATGGCGCGTGAGGACAACCGGCTGGTCCAGTTGCTGCCGGAGAGCTTCGACGTGCCGATCGATCTCTGGCTGCTGTCGCACCGCGACCTGCGCCGGACCGCGCGGATCCGGGCGGTGCTGGATTTCATCATTGCCGAGGCGGCGGCCGACCCGGACTTGCGGATTGGCCGCCGCTAGAGTGGACCATGTCTCGTCGGAACCATTTCACGGTTTTGACTAGACATGTGATCTCACTTTGGGAGACTCAGTCGTCGGCAAAAAGGCCGGGCGAGCCCGGCCTTTTGTTGCAGCACCCTGCGGTCATGGATTTGCATCCATGCCGCTGCGTCTTCAGGCTGCACGCAGTCCTTCCAGGAAGCTGTTGACCTCGCCGCGCAGTTTTTCCGACTGCTGGGAAAGTTCGTCGGATGCCTCCAGGACATGGCTGGCCGCCTTGGTGGTTTCCTGGGTCGCCTCGGTCACTTCACCGATGTTGGACGTCACCTCCTGAATGCCGTTGGCGACCTGCTGGGTGTTGCGCGAAATCTCGGTGGTTGCCGCGTTCTGCTCCTCCACCGCAGAGGCGATGGCGGTGGCGTTCTGGCTGATCTCCCCGATGATCTTCTGGACACTGCCGATAACCGTGACGGTTTCGTTGGTGGCCGCCTGCATGCCGTTGATCTGGGCGGAAATCTCCTCGGTCGCCTTGGCGGTCTGGTTGGCGAGGGATTTCACCTCGTTGGCGACCACCGCGAAGCCCTTGCCGGATTCTCCGGCGCGGGCGGCCTCGATGGTGGCGTTGAGCGCCAGCAGGTTGGTCTGTTCGGCAATGTCCTGGATCAGGTTCACCACATCGCCGATCTTCTGTGCCGCGCCGGCCAGACTGCGTACGGTCTCGTCGGCCTTACCGGCTTCGTCGGTCGCCCGGCTGGCGACATCAGCGGAAAGACTGACTTGGGAAGAGATCTCGCTGATCGAGCTGGACAGTTCCTCGGCGGCCGAGGCAACGGTCTGCACGTTGGAGGCGGCGCTGTCGGCTGTCTGCGACACCAGTGTCGAACGCTCGTTGGTCCGTCCGGCGGTCGTGGACATTGATTCAGCCGTGCCGCGCATCTCCACCGTCGCCGAGGCCACGGAGTTCAGGACGACAGAAACGGTTTCGTCGAACTTCTGGCTCAGCGCTTCCACCTGCTGGGCCCGCTTGGCCTTCGCCTCTGCCTCATCAGCCTGCTGCTTGGCAAGACGCTCGGCTTCGATGGCGTTGTCTTTGAAGACCTCAACGGCCTTGGCCATCTCGCCGATCTCGTCGCTGCGATCGCGGGCCGGAATGTCGATGGTCTTGTTGCCTCCGGCCAGTTCCCTCATGGCTGTGGTCATGGCGGAGATCGGCGACACGATTCCGCGTGCGACGAAGAGCCCGGTGGCGGTGATGATCAGCAGGACAACACCACCCAGCATCAGCGAGTTGTTGCGCATCTGGGCAACGCCGGCGAAGACCTCTGCCTCTTCGGCGTCCGCGACCAGAGCCCAGCGGGCATCGAGGAAGTCTACAAAGCTATAGGCCGTGACCATGTCCTTACCCTCAGGGCTGGTTTCATAGGCGACGCCGTGCTGGCCGCTCAATGCCTGGGCCACCGCATCGCTGTCGACGCGCTTCTGCAGGATGGTCGATTCCTCGCTGAAGCGCGAATCGCTGCGCATCATCAGATCGCTGCCGACGATATAGGTCTCACCGGTTTTGCCGAGGCCGGCGGTGTTCTGCATCACAGCATTCATATTGTCGATCGGCATCTGAAAGACCAACACACCGGCGTGGTTCCCGGTATTGTCATGCAACGGGGTTGATATGAAGGCAGCCGGTGCACCGTGGCTGGGCGCATAAGGTGCAAAGTCGAAGAAGGCCTGGAAGTCCGCTTTCGTGCTGGCCATCGCTGCCCGATAGGCGTTGCCGAGATCGGTGTCACGATATTCGCCCTGGGTCAGATTGGTCGCGTAGTCCAGCTCCTTGTAAACCGTGTAGACGAGGTTCCCCTCGGCATCGAAAAGGAAGATGTCGTAGTAGCCGCGCTCCCGCAGGAACTGCCGGAACCAGGGATGGTGGCGGCCGTGAATCGCGCTGTAGCTCGAGTTGTCGGGGGCTCTGTCGAGCTCTTCCTTCTGACCGGTCGGGTGCGGATTGTCGGTGATGTAGAGCTGCTGAAGTGTGCGCTCCGGATCGTCGCCAAGCTGATGCCAAGCCGCGCTGAATTCCGCCAGGGCATGGTGCGTCGTTTCGCTGCCGGCCAGAATGCGCAGGTCCTGGCGTATCGTTGCCAGATAGCCGCTCAGAGCGGCCGCCCGCACCTCGGTCAGGGCGCTGAGCTTGCGTTCGGCTTCTGCGCTGATGGTGTCGGCCGCCTTGAAATAGCTGGCCAGACCGATTGCCAGAGCCGAGACCAAGGCGGCGGTGACGATCACCAGGGGAATTTTGCGCGACAGTCCCAGATGCCTAGCTGTTCCCGCAGTGATTGGCATTGATTTCCTGGTACCCAGTTTCATTGCTCTCATGATTCTGCACCCGAATTCTGTTGTGCACACATACGGCGGCGATCAGAGGCTGGACCCAGGCGTATATGCGGCGTCGAATACTTATTTATATAAGCAGTTAGTGAATTATAGTTTAATGATTATAGTAGTTAGGCAATAGGATTATGCTATTCAGGGTAGTACCTTGGCGGCCGCCCGGCAGTCTCCCGCGGTCGGTCCCGGGTTGCTTAAACTAAAAGTATCCAGAATTTTTTTGAGAGGGCATCGAGGGATTGGCGGACTTATGCATCTTTCGCTGAAGTCCCGTTTTCGGGGCCGCATTTGTGAATCTTCGGTGAAGCCTGCGGGAAGTGAATCCCCATATCTTGTATGTGGCTCCGGCATTTAGTATCTATTGGTGGTCTATTGGCTTGGCGACTCAGCCATGGAACGAAGCTGAAGGAGAAAGGACCGGATGATGACCGGTGCCGCTCAACCCCATCCGGCGCTCGTTCTCAACGCAGACTTCCGTCCGTTGAGCTATTTCCCTCTGTCGCTCTGGTCCTGGCAGGATTCGATCAAAGCCGTATTCCTGGAAAGAGTGAACATCGTGTCGGAATACGACACGGTCGTACGCTCGCCGACCTTCGAAATGAAGCTGCCCAGCGTCATCGCCCTGAAGCAGTACGTCAGCCTGGACCGGCGGCCGGCCTTCACCCGCTTCAACGTGTTTCTGCGCGATCACTTTCAGTGTCAGTACTGTGCCGATGCGCTGCCCGCGGAGGAACTGACCTTCGACCACATCGTGCCGCGCTCGCGCGGCGGGCGAACCTCCTGGGACAACGTGGTCACGGCCTGTCAGGACTGTAACCTCGTCAAGGCCAACAGGCTGCTGGAGGAGACGGGAATGGCCCTTATGAGACCGGTGAAGGAGCCGACGACCTATCAGCTCCAAGAAAACGGCCGTTCCTTCCCGCCAAATTTCCTTCATGAGAGTTGGCGGGATTTTCTTTACTGGGACAGCGAACTGGAAACCTGAGGCGGACTTTCCGCCGGCTGGCGCCGCTGGCAGTGACAGGATTTCAGATGCGGGTGGAAAGCCAGATGGCCAGACGCGACCCGGCTTTCACCACGCCGCTCAGCGCTTCGTAACCGGTTGCCTCTTCGGCGCCGTGATCCAGGCCGATGTCGCGGTGCTCCAGTTCCTCGGCGCGAAAGGTCTCGATGGTGTCCTTCAACTCGCCCTGCGTCTCGTCCAACTGTTCGGCCTGATCGGCATAGTGTTCGTCGATCACCTCTTCCACCGCCACGGTGCAGGCCATGGCCGCCTTCTCGCCCATCAGCGCCGTGGCGGCGCCGAGCGCGAAACCGGCGATGTGCCAGACCGGCTGCAGCACCGTCGGCCGGACCCGGTTTTCGACCAACAGACGCTCGAAAGTTTCCAGGTGCTTGGCTTCCTGCTCGTGCATGTGGCGGATCGTCGGCGCCACCGGTGAGCGGCCCAACACCGCAAGCTGGCCTTCATAGATCCGCCGGGCGCCGTATTCCCCGGCATGGTCGACCCGCAGCATGCGGGCAAGGCGCTCCGCATCATCGGGATCGCCGGGCAGATAGGTGCCGGGCGCCGGCCCGGCCCGGCCCGTGCCCTCTCGATCGCTGTCGTCTGTTGCAGTCATGCTTGGCCTCTTTCCGGTGTTTCTTCTGATTCTTACTTAGTCCGCGGCTCGGGCACTGAAACCGGCTCGTAGTGCCAGCGCCGCCAGCACCAGCGAGGCGATCAGATTGTAGCCGGCAATGGAAATGCCGAACAGGGACCAGGCCACGGCGTCGCAGGGCGCGAAAGGCTGGTTCAGCAACAGCTCACGCAGCTCATCGACCGTGGCATCCGGCGGCAGGCCCGGCGCGCTGCAGGAATCCAGGCCTTCCCACCACTGTTGCTCCACGCCGACGTGGAAGGCGGAAAGGCCGGCCCCGGCCAGAAAGGCTAGACCCGCAGCGGTCAGTGCGGCCCGGCGTGCGCCCTGGCGCCCGGCCAGCAACAGCGCCGCCAGCGCGGCGGCCAGCGCCACGCCATAGGCATAGCGTTGATAGACACAGAGAACGCAGGGGTGGAGCCCGCCCCAATACTGGGACGCGAAAGCGGTTCCGAGGGCACCCAGGCAGGCCAGGGCCAGCAGCGCCGGCCACAGTCGGGGGGAGGGATGTCGCGGCATCGAAAGCGTTGTCACTAAGCCAGGGTCCTTCGTTTTCTTCGCGGCGACCACTTGCGAAGGCGGGAGCTTACCGGCTCCCGCCCGACAGGCCAAGGCGGGGCGCCGTTATGCCCCAGCGCGCCGAGGTCCGTATCCGAGCCGCTAGAACAGATAACGCAGCGCGACAAAGCCGGCGAAGAGCAGCACGAAGAACAGGGTTGCGAGCCAGGGCAGGTAGCGCTCGATGAAGCCGCGGATCGGCGGCCCGAACTTCCACAGCAGCGCCGCCAGGATGAAGAAACGCAGGCCGCGCGACAGCACCGAAGCAATGGAGAAGACCACCAGGTCCAGACTCATCACGCCGGACATGATGGTGATCACCTTGTAGGGAAAGGGCGTGACGCCGGCGCCGGCGACGATCCAGGCGCCCCATTCCTCGTATTGCTGCTGGAACTCGGCGAAGCGGTCCAGGTAGCCGTAGAAGGCGACGATCGGCTGGCCGATGGTATCGAACAGCAGCGCGCCGATGGCGTAACCGGCAAGCCCGCCGGCGACGGAGGCCAGGGTGCAGACCGCGGCGATCAGCCAGGCGCGGTGCGGCGCGGCCAGGATCATCGGGATCATCAGGATGTCGGGCGGGATCGGAAAGAACGACGACTCCGTGAAGGAAACAGCCGCCAGAACCCAGAGCGCATGGCGGTGGCCCGCCTGTTCCATGGTCCAATCGTAGGTCCGCCTCAGCACCGATTGCCGCTCCGTTTGCCTGCTGGTGTCCGTTCCCTGGCGGGAACCGTCCTGGAGAGACGGGCCGCGGCGCCGGAGACCGCTCCCTTTACCAGGGTCACTTGCCACGGGCAACCGGCCGGGGAAAGTGTTAGCCTTGCTGCCGGCTTTGATGTCCGGATTTTGATTCATTACCGGCCGCCCGTGGGAAAGCATGCAGGAACACGCCGACGTTCTCTTTGCCAATGACACCTTCTACTTCGCCTTTCAGGTGCGGGATTTGGCGGCGATGGACCGGCTTTGGGCCGAGCGGGCGCCGGTGGCCTGTATCCATCCGGGCTGGCCGGTGATCACCGGACGGGAAGAGGTGATGCAGAGCTGGGCGGCGATCCTCGCCAATGATTCGGCGCCGGCCATCACTTGCCGCGGCGCCCGGGCCTACCGCTACGCCGACAGCGCTTTTGTGACCTGTTATGAGCTGATCGGCGCCAACCTGCTGGTCGCGACGAATGTTTTCCTGCGCGAAGCGGAAACCTGGCGCATGGTTCATCACCAGGCCGGACCCTGCAACGCGCCGCCGGGCGAACTGCCGGAAGAAGAGGAAAGCAGCCTGCAATAGCGGGCCCGCGAAGAAATCGGGAAAGCGGCTCAATCATGCTTCGAGACGGCCTTTCAAGCCTCCTCAGCATGAGGCTGACTTGAACGCGGTGATAAGCGCCTCATGCTGAGGCAGCCCCGTAAGGGGCTGTCTCGAAGGATGGCCGGAGGCTCCCCGGTCTCCCCGCTGCTTCTCCTTGCCGGGGCCCGCTTTGCGGCAGCCCGCTAGAGCAGTTCGACGTGCTCGGCCATGGGGCCTTTCTGGCCCATGCGGGTCTGCAGACGCACCCTTTGATTGGGCTCCAGCGCGGTCAGGCCGAAACGCTCCAGCGTACGTCCGGAAACGAAGACGTCTTTGCTGCCGTTATCCGGAATGACAAAGCCGAAACCCTTTTCCGCATTGAAGAACTTGACGGTGCCCTCAACGGTCTCGGTTTCGCCGCCACCGCCCTGGAAATCGCTGGGTGGTGCCGCCGGCGTTGATTCCACCCGGTGGATCTCCGCAACCTGCAGACCCTTGCGGCCCTGCATCAGGTCACAGACGATCGTCGTACCTTCCATGAACTCGCGGTTGCCGGAACGCTCCACCACCGAGATGTGCAAAAAAGCATCCGGCGCCCCGTCGTCCAATTGAACAAAACCAAAGCCTTTTGTCACATTGAACCACTTCACCACGGCGGTCACTTCGCGGTGGGTGATCTCCTGCGACTCGAAATCATGATCATTCATCACAACGGCTACTCCAACCCTTTCCGGGAGAGTTCCAGCCGCAACCAGCGGGCTTGGGTCCAGCAGGCCATGTGAGGAGATCTGCGTTGCACGGCGCTGTCTCGCGCTTCTTCATTCCTCAGCCAAGCGTTTCGCTTCACCGATCGTCCCCGGGGGTGGCGGGCGTTCCGCCGGATCGCGCAAAGGCGGGGGCGGCCGCTCATCCCATCAGCCACGATCTTGCGTGGTTGCGATGCCAGTATCTTCCCGTTACGACACCAGGGGTCAGCCAGCCTCCGGCCTGCCTAGTGTCCATCCCTCATCGAACTTCCCCACTCGTAACTCCCGCCCAAGCCCCGCTAAACTGCGGTCCTGAGCACCTCCGGGCACCCCCTACCTCGGGCGCCATAAGGCCGCACGGCTGCGCCGCTTCGATGACGGGCTTAGATGAAGCGACCGAAAATCAGCTAGTCGCTTGCCGCATGACTTGATCATTTAAGCCTGACTCCAGAACCAGTTCCATAGAAAAGCGTGCGGGTTTCAGGCCCCTGCAACCCTCGTAGACCGACGAACCACAAGATGTTGGGGGTCTTGCCGAGAGGACGACAATCCCGCCGCCGATGTCTGCTGAGGGTAAGACGATTGGGGCATGGCGCGCCGCAGAGAGCGGTTGCCAAGGCCGCGCCCCCGGCTATGATGCGCCGCGCCGGTCCCGGGAACCCGATTCCCCAGAATTTCGGTTCCCCGGGGCCCGCAGACGGCAGCGACGCTGGGCCCCTGTGGCGGAATTGGTAGACGCGACAGACTCAAAATCTGTTTCTCGCAAGGGAGTGCCTGTTCGAGTCAGGCCAGGGGCACCAACCGCAAAGGCCGTTCACCCTCCCCCTTAACGCAAGACCTGACCCCATTTCTTGACACGGGACGACCGGATCAGTTGGGTCCTTGGGCTTTTGCCGCGCTCTCGCCACTCCGCCCTTGCGCTTTCCGGCTCAGCTTGCTTGGAATCGCGGCGCGGCGGCCTATCTCATGGCTTGCGATGTGAGCGGAGGAATCGATGATGAGTAAGGTACAGGACGTGCGCCAGGCGCTGGCCGAGGAGCGCGAGGCCTCGGCGGCGCGGCGGCCGGACCGGGCCGAGGCGGAAGAGGCGGTGCGCACCCTGCTGCGCTGGGCCGGCGACGACCCGGCGCGCGAGGGCCTGCTCGGCACCCCGGACCGGGTGGTGCGGGCCTATGAGGAGTTTTTCGGCGGCTACCGGACCGACCCGGTGGAAATGCTGCAGCGGACCTTTGAGGAGACCGACGGCTACGACGAGATGGTGCTGCTGCGCGACATCCGTTTCGAAAGCCACTGCGAGCATCACATGGTGCCGATCATCGGCGTCGCCCATGTCGCCTATTTCCCGCGCACCCGCGTGGTCGGCATTTCCAAGCTGGCGCGGGTGGTGGAGGTCTATGCCCGCCGCCTGCAGATCCAGGAAAAGATGACGGCGCAGATCGCCAATACCATCGAGGCGGTGCTGCAGCCCCACGGCGTCGCCGTGGTGATCGAGGCGAGCCATCAGTGCATGACCACCCGCGGCGTGCACAAGCCCGGCACCGCCATGGTGACCAGCCGCATGCTGGGCGCTTTCCGCAACGACCCCAAGACCCGCCAGGAATTCCTCGGCATGATCGGCAAGTAACCCGTCTGCAGTTTGCAATTGTCACCCCATGACCAAATAGACGGTATGACAGAAGTGCAGGACAAGGCACCTGATCCCCGGTTGCCGCGCGCGGCGCTGGTGACCGGCGGGGCGCGGCGGATCGGCGCAGCCCTGGTGCGCGACCTGGCGCAGCAGGGGTGGAAGGTGGGCGTGCACTACCGCGCCTCCGGCGAAGAAGCGGCGGCCCTCTGCCGGGAGATCGCAGAGGCCGGCGGCGAGGCGGTGGCCCTGCAGGCCGATCTGCGCGACGAGACGGCAACATCCGGCCTCATCGCGGAGGCGAGCGCCGCGCTCGGTCCTCTCGGCCTGCTGGTCAACAATGCCTCGATCTTCGAATACGACGATGTCGAGACCGCCGACAGAGAGTCCTGGCAGTCCCATCTCGATATCAATCTGCGGGCGCCCTTTGTGCTGACCCAGGCCTTCGCGGCCGCCCTGCCGGAAGATGCGCAGGGGCTGGTGGTGAACCTGCTCGATGCGCGGGTCTGGAACCTCTCGCCGCGCTACATGAGTTACACCCTCTCGAAGTCGGGGCTCTGGACCCTGACCCAGACCCTGGCCCAGGCCCTTGCGCCGAAGGTCCGCGTGAACGGCATCGGGCTGGGTCCGACCCTGCCGTCAAACGGCCAGAGCGGCGAAGACTTTGCGGCGCGGCGCAGCCGCCTGCCGCTGCAAAACACCCCGGCCCTGGCGGAGGTCGCGGCAGCGCTGCGGTTCCTCATCGCCGCCGGCTCGATGACCGGCCAGATGGTCGGCCTGGACGGCGGCGATCATCTCACCCGCGCCGATGTCGGCAGCGACCCTGTTAACGGCCACAGCAACGGCTAAGGCCCTAAGCTCTGCCGTTTTCCGTCTCCCATCACCGTCTTGTGAAGCAAAGTTCGTCGCCGCGGCAGGGATGGGCCGCCACCTCATCTGCGTAGAACTCTGCAAGGTCGGACCAGTGAGAGACCAGGAGATGGCAATGAAAGCGACGAAACATAAGATAGTTTCCCTTTCCCTCGCGACGGCGCTGACCTTCGGCGTTTTTGGAAGTTTCTTTGCGGTGTCGGCGCCTGTGTCGGCGGCATCCCTGTCGTCCGGCTTGCAGTCGGCGGTGCCGCTAAACCATGCGGCGGTGGGTGAGGCCGGGGTGGTCAAGGTTCATCATTTCAAGCGCCACCATGCAAAGCGCCATCACTTCAAACGCCATCACGCGAAGCGCCACTTTAAGCGCCACCGTTTCAAGCGTCATAAGGGACATCACGCGAAGCGCCGCCATTTCCACCACCGCCATCTCAAGGGCAAGCTTCACAGTCATCACCGCGGCCATTCCCCGCGTCACGGTTATGCGGCACGCGGCGGCTGTCATGAGGTTACCAAGGTCGGCCATCGTCACGGTCAGAAAGCCTTGATCGGCGGGGTGATGTGTTACGACAGCCATGGCCGCGGGTATGTGGTCAAAGGCAGCCGCTACGTGATCCGCTATCTGCATCACTAGCGGTATTGACGGGCCTTGAAGCGTACCCGTGCCGCAAAACAGAGAACGCCTAGGCGCGGTCTCGAATTCAGGTGGCCGTAAAGACCGCTGCGCCCAGCACCGCGTCGTGCGGAGTGACACCCAGGCCGGGCTGCAGGCTGGCGGCCATGGCGCCGTCGCGGCGCTGCGGGGCGCCCTCGGCGATGCTGCGGGTTACGTAGCTGTTGAAGTCGGTGGCGGTGAAACGCAGCGCTTCCGGCGTGGAGTGGGCCAGTGCGGCGATGGCCGCGGTGGTGATGTCGCCGCCCCAGGAATCTTCGATGGTCATGGCGATCCCCAGCCTGACACAGAGATCGCGCAGTTGCCGCGCCCTGGTAAGACCGCCGAGCTTGCTGAGTTTGATGTTGATCGCGTCCATGGCGCCGTCGCGGTGGGCGCGCAGGAAGCTCTCGACATCGACGATCGACTCGTCGAGCACGAAGGGTTGGCGGCAGGCGCGGCGGACCGTCAGGCACTCCTCATAGCTGGCGCAGGGCTGCTCGATATAGATGTCGAGGTCGCGCACGGCGGCAACGACGCGGCGCGCCTGATGCGGCAGCCAGCCGGTGTTGGCATCGGCGATCAGAACGTCGCCGGAGGTGAGTTGCGCCGCGGCGGCGCGGATGCGCTCGATGTCCTCGTCGGCCTCGCCCCCGACCTTCAACTGGAAGCGGCGATAGCCTTCGCTGCGGTATTGGCCGACCCGCGCCGCCATCGCCGCCGGATCTTCCTGGGAGATCGCGCGGTAGAGTGCGACGGTTTCGCCGAAGCGCCCGCCCAGCAGTTGATGCACCGGCAGGTCGCAAGCCTTGCCGAGGATGTCCCAGCACGCCATATCCAAGGCTGACTTGGCGGCGGCCTGGCCTTTCAGATGACGGTCCATGCGGTCGTTGACCGCGTCGATCGAGCGTGGATCGGTTCCGATCAGCGCCGGGGCCAGCTCGGCCAGGGCGGCGCGCACGCCTGTGGCGAAGGCGGGCAGGTAAACCGGGCCCAGGGGGCAGACCTCGCCATGGCCGACCAGGCCGCTGTCGCAGACCAGACGCACGACGGTGGAATCGAAAACCGCGACGGACTTGCCGCCGGCCCAGTTGTAACGGCCTTCGTGCAGCGGCAGGTCGACCTGGAAAACATCGATCTGGGTAATCTTCATGGCCGGCGCTCGGTCCTATTAAGGTGCTTGGATGCTCTGGATGTCGTCAGCGATCATGGCCGGTTTCGGCCAGGGTCCGGGAAAGAGACTCCGGGGATCGGGGATCACGGGTTCGTGAAAGATTCAAACTGTCTGGAAATCAGTTTATCATGATGATTCGCGATAAGGGAGTAGCCGCGTTGGATCAAGCGAGAGTGGGACCAAGGCGCAGTTTGCTGTTGGGGGCGGAACATCAGCTCCGTCAGCCGCTCAATGCCGTCAGCCTTCTGATTGGTGAACTCAGTCAGGGGATTTCCGGCCGCGACCGTGATGCGGTGATCGACGATCTGCGCTATGCGCTGAAGCTGAGCAACCGCTGGCTCGACTCCCTGGTCGAACTGGAAAAGGCCGGTCAGGGCCTGGTGGTGCCGGAACTCGCCGATGTCCATCTGGACGAGGTTTTCCCACGGCTGCAGGAGGACTTCGCAGAGAACTTCGAGGGGCTCGGCCTCGACTTTCGCGTGGTCCAGAGCAAGCAGGTGGTCCGCGCCGATCCGCACCTGCTGCGCCGGATCTTGACCATCCTGCTGGACAACGCCGCAAAGTTCACCCGCGAAGGCAAGGTCCTGATGGGCTGCCGGTGCGTGGGGGACATGGTCCGGATCGAGGTTTGGGATTCCGGCCTCGGCATGGCCGCTGACGAATGGCTCAGGGTATTCGATCCCTACTTCCGCTTGGAAAACGAAGTCCGGCCGCGCGAACGCGGGCTGGGGGTCGGCCTCACTCTGGCCCGCAAGCTGGCGGCCTTGTCCGGCGACCAGTTGGAGGTGGCCTCGCGGCTTGGAAGCGGCTCCTGCTTTTCACTCACCTTGCGGGCCGTCGATGTTAGCCGGCCACGGGTTCCCGTAGCACAACAACACTCAGGCTTACCGCCCAACCCTTTGGACGGCGCCGACATTCTGTTGTTGGAGGGGGACGAAGCCGCTCTGCTGTCCAATCATTTGGAACTCTGGGGCGCCTCGGTTCACCTGACCGCCGCTTCCAGGGCCGCGCTGGCGCAGGGGGTCGAGCGTCAGCCGCTGCTGGTTCTGGCCGACCATGAAGCTTTTGAGAATTGCGGCGGATGGGAACTGCTTGCCAACCTGCGCCGCCTCGGCGAAGACGTGCCGCCGGTTATTCTGGTCAGTGCGGACGCGGCCGCGCCGCCGGATGCCGGAGTCCACATTCTGCAGCGGCCGGTCAGGCCGGCACGCCTGCGCGCGCTCTGCCTGTTTGCCTTGGCGCCGCCGTAGGGTGGCCGTAGCCCTGGGCCGGACCAAGGCTTGAGCCCGGCAGAATCGTTCCCACCACCGGGGTTATCCAAAGCCGATTAATCGTCCTAGGCAGTCCGTCCGGCCAATACGCCGGAGAGCAGGACCGGCAGGGGATCAGAAGTTGGCGGCCTCGGCCTCTTCGTCCATGGCCTGCGCCTGTGCGGCAGCGCTGATGGCTGCCTGGGTGCGGCTGTCCAGGTTCAGGCGCTTGACGATCGCCGAGACGTGGACCCGGACGGTATGTTCGGAAAGACCCAGCGCTTCGGCTACTTGGGCATTCGACATGCCTTGGCCCAAGAGCTTGTAAACCTGAAGCTGACGCTTGGTGAGAGCCCCGGAGACGTCTTCCAGCGACTTGTCGTTGCCGAAGGCATAGACCGCCTGCTTTTTCGACGGGCTGCGCTGCTCCAGCAGGCGGCGCGGAAAGGCGACACCGCCGGCCAACACCGTCTGCAGGGCCGACTCCACTTCGTCGCTCTGCGAGGACTTCGGGATATACCCCATGGCGCCGGCCTCGATGCAGCGCAGGATCTCGTCGCGATCCTCGATCGCCGACATCACCACCACCGGCACCTGGGGCAGGCACTCGCGCATCGCCCGCAGGCCTTCGAAACGCTTCATGCCCGGCATCAGCAGGTCCAGGAGAATCAGGTCGAGGTCTGGGTTTGCCGAAGCCAGATCAAGGGCCTGGCGGAAGTCTGCCGCCTCCAGAAGCTCGCTGCCGCTTTCCAAACGATCAATCAGATGCCGCGCCGCGCTGCGGGTGATCCAGTGGTCATCGGCGTAGAGAACTTTCATGATTTAGCAAATCCTAATTTAACCGTACGAAAGCCTGAGAACCTTGCCTAAACTCTTGTCGTTCAAGTGTCGCGGCGCTGCTTGCGGGATGCGATGCGGTGCAGCAATTCTCAGACGATACAATCCTGCGTAGCCGAATTCGCTTACCAGCTTGTCGACCCCGCAGGTTGGTTATTCTCCTAATTTTTACAGAGTTATCAACCAGAAAACGTAAGTTTTCTTTGGTTAACCCATGTTAAGCGTAAGGTGATTTAAATGTTTCGGACAGGTCCAGCGGCTGTTCCAGCAAAAGCTGTAGCTTGGGCTCAAACAACCTCAAATTGATAGCACCGTGTCTCGCAGATTGTATTAGATGGTTAAATTTAACGTTACGATTAGCCGTCTTCTTCAAGTACGGAGATAAAGCTATCAATGTTGATCGGTTTTCTAAGGAGGACAAAGCCTGCCTTTTTGACCGAGTCTGCGACCTCTGTGGAACTGTCGCCGGTGATCACCAGGCACCTCACCGCGCTGCCCAGCGCCTCGCGTACGGCGTTGGCCGCGGCAAGGCCGTTTTCTTGGCGCGAAAACCAATAGTCGGCGATGATCCAGGATGGCGCGGTGTCGGCATCGCGCAGCTTCCTGACGGCGTCACCGCTGCTGGCGCCTGTCATCACCTGGGCGCCGAGCCGCTGCAGCATCCGCTCGGTGGCCCGGCGGACCAGGTCGTCGTCCTCGAAAAGCAGGATCATTTTCCCTTCGAGCGGGGTTCGGCTTTTACGTTTGCTGGCGGGATCATTTGCGCTCATGACGATAGAGCTACCGTCCTCTCGCCAAGTGTCAACAGGATAAGGCGGATTTCAGGCGACAGCCCCGATTTTGACCGCCCTCAGGCTGCCGCCTCTGCCGGAAACGGTGTGCGACTCGGCGTCCGATACAGGCGTCCCACGCTTGGCAAGCGGCCCTCTCTGTGACATGGCAGAGCATCGGGCGCAGAGCATCGGGCGCAAAGCATCGGGAACCGAGAAAGGACAACAGCCTCATGACAACGCTCTATGGACTGAAGAATTGCGATAGCTGCCGCAAGGCGATCGCCTTCCTGAAGGCCGGAGGCTGGCCTTATCGGTTCCACGATCTGCGCGACGACGGACTTCCGGCCGATGTTCTGGCGGACTGGGTCGAGCAGGTCGGTTGGGAGCCGCTTCTGAATCGGCGCAGCACGACCTGGCGCGGTCTGTCCGAAGCGGAAAAGAAAGATCTCGACGAGGAAAAGGCTGTGCGCCTGATGCTGGCCGCGCCGACCCTGGTCAAACGGCCGGTGATCAGGCTGGCGGAGCGCACGGTGGTGGGCTTCGGCGCGCCGCAGCAGGCCGAGGTGGGGACGGCCCTCGGGGCGGCTGAATAGATCCCCGGCCAGATGAAACCTGAGCCGGGCCTGGGAACGCCGGATCACCGGACGGCGAATTCGTCTGTTCGCGTCCGCGGTCTGACGCAATCCCGCAAGCGCGGTATCGCGCCGGGGGGCATAAGCGCGTGAGGTAAGGGTAATGGCGGGTTCACCGATGTTTGCAGCAGTTCGCTCCGCCTGGCCGCTTTTTGTCGGGCTCGGCATGATCATGTTGGGGAATGGCCTGCAGGGCTCGCTTCTTGGCATCCGGGCAGCCGCTGAAGCCTTCTCCACAGAGACCACCGGCCTGATCATGTCTGGCTACTACGTGGGCTTTCTGGCCGGCGCCCTGGTGACCCCCAGGGTCGTGGGGCAGGTCGGCCATGTCCGGGTTTTTGCCGCCCTGGCCTCCACCGCCTCGACGGCTGCGCTGCTCCATGCCGTTTTCGTCGATCCGCTGATGTGGGGCGGCATGCGCTTCCTCACCGGGTTCTGTTATGCCGGCCTCTACATCGTTGCCGAATCCTGGCTGAACGACCGCTCCACCAACGAAACCCGCGGCTCCATGCTCTCGGTTTACATGGTGGTGGTGCTAGGCGGCATCGCCGGCGGACAGTTCCTGCTCAACCTCTCCGATCCGAACAGCTTCGTGCTCTTTGTCCTGGCTTCGGTGCTGGTTTCGCTCGCCCTGGTTCCGATCGCGATCACCGCGAGCGCGGCGCCGGACTTTTCAGCGCCCAGCCCGGTCGGCATCGTGGCGCTTTACCGCGCGTCGCCGCTCGGTGTGATCGGTTCCCTGGGGACCGGCATGGCCAACGGCGCGATCTTCGCCATGGGGGCGGTTTTCGCCGGGCTGGCCGGGCTCGAAGTCTCCGAGATCGCGATTTTCATGAGCATGCTGGTCTTCGGTGGCATGGCCTTTCAATGGCCGATCGGCCGTCTTTCGGACAAGCTCGACCGGCGGCGCGTTCTGGCCGGCGTGACCTTCGCGGCGGCGCTGTTCAGCTTTGCCGGTCCGCTTTTTGCCGGCGGCCCGGTCGTCGGGCTTTATGCCATGGCCTTTCTGCTGGGCGGGATGAGCTTTCCCATGTATTCGCTCTGTCTTGCCCATACCAATGACTATATGACGCCCAAACAGATGGTTGCGGCCAGCGGCAGCCTGATGCTGGTCAACGGCACTGGGGCGATCTTCGGGCCGCTTGTCGTCTCTCTGCTGATGGGCAGAACCGGTGCCGATGGGTTTTTCACCTTCGTCGGGGCGATCCATGCCGCCATCGGCGTCTTTGCGATCTATCGCATGACGCGCCGTCCCTCGGTGCCGCTGGAGGACCAGGGGCCCAGCGTGCCGGTGGCGACCTCGATGAATGCGGCGACGGCGACCCTTTCGCTGGATGCCTACCGCGATCATATGGACCGCGATCTGGCGGCGATGACGGTCAGCAAGCGGCGGCGGCGCTGAAGCGGGCTTCAAGGCTGCCGCCAATACCTGCCGGTAACAGCGCGATCGGATTGCTCATTTTATGAGCGCTGCGGAATTTTGCCCTTTCCTAAGGCAAGTTTTACCAAAGTCTGTAATGCTTTCGCTCTCTTCGCATCCGCGAATTCGCACTTGCGAAGCGATCGGCGATACACTAGAGTAGTAATAATAATATTGCCGATTCGCGCAAGACAAAGAAATATAGTTTCATTGGCTGAGGGTTGGATCAGATGCAGGAAAAGCACGGCTACTTCCTCGAAGACCTGTCTGTCGGAATGACGGCGGTATTCGCGAAGACGGTCAGCGAGGCGGACATTACGATGTTCGCCGGGATCTCCGGCGATACCAATCCCGTCCATCTGGACGAAAGCTTTGCCGAGCAGACCATGTTCTCCGGGCGCATTGCCCACGGCATGCTCTCGGCCAGCTTCATTTCCACGGTTTTCGGCACACGGCTGCCGGGTCCGGGCTGCATCTACCTGCGCCAGGATCTGCGCTTCAAGGCGCCGGTGAAGGTCGGCGACACGGTCCAGGCCAGGGTCACGGTGAAGGAAATCGTCGCGGAGAAGAAGCGGGTCGTTTTCGATACCGTCTGCTCCGTTGGCGAAAAAGTGGTGCTGGAGGGTGAAGCGACCCTGATGGTCAGCAGCCGTGCCGACATACCGGGGCTTTCCGGAGAACCGCAGGCCGCCGAATAGGCGTCTCTGCGAAAGCGGTCCTGTCACGGCCCGTTGCCGGGCCATCCCCCTACAACAGAGCTATCCAGACCTCGCCGGTCAGGCTATCTTCACGCCCGCAAAAAGCGGAATCGCTGGACCGATTCGGTCGCAAGACCGGCACTTGGCTTGGTTTCGTACCTGTTCTGATCAACGCTCCGATTTACGCAAGGCGCCGGCCCAGCCCAAAGAATGGCAATTTTCCGACACAGCGGTGAGGTTTCCGAGGACGCGAAAGGCTGCGTCGTCGTCATCGGCAACTTCGACGGGGTTCACAAGGGGCATCAGACCCTTCTGGCGGACGCCCGCAAGATGGCGAATCAACTGGACGCGCCCCTGGCGGTCCTGACCTTCGAGCCGCATCCGCGTTCGGTTTTCCAGCCCGATCAGCCGCCCTTTCGCCTGACTTCCTTGCGCGCCAAGGCGCACGCCCTGCAGGAGCTGGGGGTCGATCATCTTTTCGTGCTGCATTTCGACCGGACCTTTTCGCTGCGCCCGGCAGAGGCCTTCGTCGAGGAGATTCTGGTGGCCGACCTGGCCGCGCGCCACGTGGTGGTCGGCTGGGATTTCTGCTTCGGCCATAAGCGCCAGGGCAACGTCGCCCTGCTGAAATCAATGGGCGCCAAGCTCGGTTTCGGCCTGACGGCCGTCGATCCGGTCATGACCGGCACCGGCGCGGTTTACTCCTCCTCGATCATCCGCAAACAACTGCGCGACGCCCAGCCGCGCGAGGCTGCCGCCTTGCTCGGGCGCCCCTGGGAGATCGAGGGAAGAGTGGAAAAGGGTGACCAGCGGGGCCGCACCATCGGATTTCCGACGGCGAACATTGCGCTGGGGGACTATCTGGCGCCGGCGCCGGGCGTCTATGCCGTCTATGCCGGGCGCGATCCCGGGGTCGAACACGGCGAGGAGACCCTTTGGTCCCCGGCGGTGGCCAACCTGGGTCACCGCCCGACGGTGGCCGGTGAGGATCTGCGCCTGGAGGTCCATCTCTTCGATTTTACCGGCGATCTCTACGGCGAAACCCTGCGTGTCCGGCTGATCGACTATCTGCGCCCGGAAAAGAAGTTTGACGGACTTGACGCTTTGCAGGCACAAATCGCCGTCGATTGCGGCCAGGCCCGCGAAATCCTGGCCCGGATCGGCCCGCATTGATGCCAAAGGTTCGGGCGGTCCGGTCCTGAGCCGCCGGTCGCGATAGCCGGCTTCCGATTTGGCCGGCGTCCAGTTTGGCAAGCGTCCAGTTTGGCAAGCGTCCAGTTTGGCAAGCGTCCAGTTTGAACGAAAGCCCTGAGCAAGAAGAACCACGCGATGAGCGTCGATTACAAAGCCACCGTCTTCCTGCCGAAGACCGAATTCCCGATGCGCGCCGGTCTCGCCAAGCGAGAGCCGGAGACCCTGGCCCGTTGGGCCGAAATGGACCTCTTCGCGCAGCAGCGCGAAGCCTCCAAGGAGCGCGAGAAGTTCATCCTCCATGACGGGCCGCCCTACGCGAACGGCCATCTGCACATCGGCCATGCCCTCAACAAGATTCTGAAGGACGTCATCAACCGCGCCCATCAGATGCTCGGCAAGAACGCCCACTACGTGCCGGGCTGGGACTGCCACGGCCTGCCCATCGAGTGGAAGATCGAGGAGCAGTATCGCGCCGCCGGCAAGGACAAGGACACGGTCCCGGTGCTGGAGTTCCGCCGCGAGTGCCGCGACTTCGCCGCCGGCTGGGTCAAGGTCCAGACCGAGGAGTTCAAGCGCCTGGGCGTGTTGGGTGACTGGGAGCGACCCTACACCACCATGTCCTTTGACGCCGAAGCGCAGATCGTGCGGGAGATCGGCAAGTTCCTCGACAACGGCGGAATCTACAAGGGCTCCCGCCCGGTGCTCTGGTCAGTGGTCGAGCGCACCGCCCTGGCCGATGCCGAGGTCGAGTATCACGACCATGTCTCGCAGACCATCTGGGTGCGTTTCCCGGTGGTGAAGGCGGCCAATCCCCTGCTCGAAGGGGCCTCGGTGCTGATCTGGACCACCACCCCCTGGACCATCCCCGGCAACCGCGCCATCGGCTTCGGGGAGGAGATTGCCTATGGCGTCTGGCAGGTCGACACGCTGGGCGAGGACAGCCATGCCCGCGTCGGCGAGAAGCTGGTTCTGGCCAAGGACCTGGCCGAGACGGTGAAGGCCGATGCGAAGATCGAAACCTGGACGCACCTGGGCGATTTACCTCTGGCTGACGGCATGGCCGGGACGCTCTGCGCCCATCCCTGGCGCGGCTTTGCGCCGGCCGAGGGCGGTTACGCCTTCGATGTACCGGTGCTGCCCGGCGACTTCGTCACCACCGAACAGGGCACCGGCTTCGTCCATATCGCCCCGGGTCACGGCGCCGACGACTGGGCGCTGGGCCTGCAGCACGGCATCGAGATTCCCCAGACCGTCGACGGGACCGGCGCCTTTTACGATCATGTGCCGCTGCTGGCCGGGGCGCTGGTCTATGACGCCGACGGCAAGCCGGGCGATGCCAACGGGCGGGCCATCAAGGCCTTGGCCGAGGCCGGACAGCTGCTCCACAAGAGCCGCCTGAAGCACAGCTATCCCCATTCCTGGCGCTCCAAGGCGCCGCTGATCTTCCGCAATACGCCGCAGTGGTTCATCTCCATGGAGACCAATGATCTGCGCGACAAGGCGCTGAAGGCGATCGACGAGACGCGCTTCGTGCCGGGCACGGGCCGCAACCGCCTGCGCTCGATGATCGAACAGCGCCCGGATTGGTGCATCTCGCGCCAGCGTCTCTGGGGCGTGCCTCTGCCGATCTTCGTCGAGAAGAAAAGCGGCGAGCCGCTGCGCGATCCCGCGGTGATCGAGCGGGTCGCGACGGCTTTCGAGGAAGAGGGCGGCGATGCCTGGTTCTCCAGCGACCCCCAGCGCTTCCTCGGCAACGAATACAAGGCCGAGGACTACGAGCAGATCACCGATGTGGTAGAGGTCTGGTTCGATTCCGGTTCGACCCACAGCTTCGTGCTGGAGGCGCGGCCCGAGTTGAAGTGGCCCGCCGATCTCTATCTTGAAGGCTCCGACCAGCATCGCGGCTGGTTCCACACCTCGCTGCTGGAATCCGCCGGCACCCGGGGGCGGGCTCCCTACGACGCGGTGTTGACCCACGGCTTTATCCTG
This sequence comes from Pelagibius sp., assembly GCF_965249265.1. Taxonomy (NCBI): domain Bacteria; kingdom Pseudomonadati; phylum Pseudomonadota; class Alphaproteobacteria; order Rhodospirillales; family Rhodovibrionaceae; genus Pelagibius; species Pelagibius sp. The sequence continues at coordinate 306,141 of NZ_OZ252224.1, forward strand.
GAGGAGCAGGGTAAGGAGAAGATGTCGAAGTCGCGCGGCAACGCGCTCTCGCCGCAGGACGTGGTCGACAACCAGGGCGCCGACATCCTGCGCCTCTGGGTGGTCGCCTCGAACTACGAGGAAGATCTGCGCTTCGGACCGGAGATCCTGAAATATCAGGGCGATGCCTACCGCCGCCTGCGCAACACCCTGCGCTATCTGCTCGGCAACCTCGACGGATTTCACGAGAGCGAGCGGCTCGACGCGGCGGAGATGCCGGAGCTTGAACGCTGGGTGCTGCATCGCCTGGCGGAGATCGACCGCCAGGTCCGCCGGAATGTCGAGGACTTCGACTTTCACGCCCTCTATCAGGCGGTCTACACTTTCTGCGCGGTGGATCTCTCGGCCTTTTACTTCGACGTGCGCAAGGACGTGCTCTATTGCGACCGGCCTGATTCGCTGCGCCGCCGCGCCTGCCGTACGGTGCTTGATGAAGTGTTCTCCTGCCTTACGGCCTGGCTGGCGCCGATCCTTTGCTTTACGGCGGAAGAAGCCTGGTGGACCCGCGGTGCGGGCCCCGAGGAAAGCGTGCATCTGCGCACCTTCCCCGAGGTGCCGGCGGCCTGGCTGGATGAAGACCTCGCCCGCAAGTGGGCTGCGGTGCGCGAAGTGCGCCGGGTCATCACCGGCGCGCTGGAGCTGGAGCGCGCCGACAAGCGCCTGGGCTCAAGCCTGCAGGGCCACCCCGAAGTCTTTATCGAGCGGCCGGAGCTTTTGACGGCGGTGCAGGACGTCGAGCTGCAGGATATCGCCATCACCTCGGCCGTGACCCTGAACGAGGGGGCAGGACCCGCGGAAGCCTTCCGGCTGGAAGAGGTATCAGGTGTCGCGGTGGTGGTTCGCCTCGCCGAGGGCAACAAGTGTCAGCGCTGCTGGAAGGTCTTGCCGGAGGTCGGCGCCGTGGCGCAGGCGCCGGACACCTGCCAACGCTGCGCTGACGCAGTGCAGCATCTCGGCGCCGCGGCGCAGTAAAATTGGTAGCAGAGTAAAACCGGCAGCAGACAGTGGGCAGCATGCAGCGGATCCTCGGTATCGCGACCGTCGTCTTGATCCTGGATCAGATCAGCAAGTGGCTGATTCTGGCGGTGGTGATGCAGCCGCCGCGGCGCATTCCGGTGACTGATTTCTTCAATCTGGTGCTGACCTACAACACCGGCGTCAGTTTCGGCCTGTTTCAGGGCGATTCACCGCTGCGGCCCTATTTTCTCTCCGCGATCGCCCTGGTGATCGTCGTCGGGCTGCTGATCTGGGCGCGCCGCCAGCCGCCCGGGCTGCTGACTTATGGCGTGGGCGGTGTTGTCGGCGGTGCCATCGGCAATGTCATCGACCGCATGCATCAGCCCGGTGTGGTCGATTTCCTGGACTTTCACGTCGCCGGCTGGCACTGGCCCGCCTTCAACATCGCGGACTCCGCCATTGTCTGCGGCGTGGCGCTCATCCTTGTTGACGGCTTGTTTGAAGGCCGCAGGAAGGGTTATAAGGAGCCGGGGTAAGGGAGGTAGGCAACGATGGAAGCGAAAATGACTTTCCGTGTTTTTGTCGCCAGCGCTCTTGTGCTGGGTCTGTCCGCCTGTGGCGGCTTTCAGGAACAGCTTGGCCTGACCAAGCAATCGCCTGACGAATTTCGCGTGGTTTCCCGCGCGCCGCTGACGGTGCCGCCGGACTTTGCCCTGCGCCCGCCGGAGCCCGGTGCACCGCGCCCGCAGGAGGGCACGCCCGCCCAACAGGCCGAGCGCGCGGTCTTCAGTAATTCCACCGGACTGCCGGCCGTGGCGTCCCAGACTGCCATCAATCCCAATCGTTCTGTCGGCGAGCAGTCGCTGGTGAGCGCGGCGGGCGCCGGCAATACTGACCCCAATATACGGCTCATAGTTGATCGTGAGACGAAACAACTCAATTCTGAGTCTGAGCGTTTCGTCGATGCGCTGGTTTTCTGGAACGCTCAGAGCCCGGCGGGAACCGTTGTCGACCCGGCCGCGGAAATGAAGCGGCTGCAGGAAAATGCGGCTCTGGGCCTGCCCACCACGACCGGGGCGACACCGCAGATCGAGCGCCGCCGGAAGGCGCCGCTGGAAGGCATTTTCTAAGCCGGGGTCTTGGCCGGGACCGGGGCTTCGGTTTCCCGGCCCCGCTGGTCGCATCTTGGCCCCTCGCCTTTACGCGGGTGCCGGTATCCGGTCCCGCAGCCGGGTCAGATTACGGAAGTTTCATCTCTGGTGATGCTGCGGTCGCTTGCGGCCTTGCGGCTGCGTGCCATATAGACTCCTATGACCGGGCCTGATCGACTGCTATCGGGCCGCTGCTACTGGGAAGGCTGCAGATGAGAATTCCGCGCGATACGAAGGCTTTCTTGAGCCTTTGCCGTCTTTTGGCCTTCGGGCTTCCTGTCCTTCTCAGTATTGCGGTGCTGCGCCCTGATGGCGCTGAGGCCAAGGTTTTCGATCCGGTCAGCTTCACCCTCGACAATGGCCTGCAGGTCGTCGTGGTGGTGAACCGGCGGGCGCCGATCGTCTACCACTCGGTCTGGTACCGGGTCGGTGCCGCAGACGAGGCGGCCGGCGAGTCCGGGCTGGCGCATTTCCTGGAACACCTGATGTTCAAGGGGACCGAGTCATTGGCGCCGGGTGAGTTCTCGGAGATTATCGCCGCCAACGGGGGTCGCGAGAACGCTTTTACATCCTGGGACTACACCGCCTATTTCCAGACCGTCGCTGCCGATCGCCTTGAGACGATGATGAAGCACGAGGCCGACCGCATGGCCAATCTGGTGCTGAGCGATGCGGTAGTGGACCCGGAACGCGACGTGGTGCGGGAGGAGCGCCGCAGCCGTATCGACAACGAGCCCCGGGGCCAGTTGGGCGAGCTCATTCGCGCCACCCAGTTCCTCAACCATCCCTACCGCATCCCGATCATCGGTTGGGACCACGAAATCGAGGAATTGAGCACCGAAGCGGCGCTGCGCTTCTACAAGCGCTGGTACGCACCGAACAATGCCATTCTGATCGTCGCCGGCGATGTCGATCCGCAGGAAGTGCGCGAACTGGCGGAAACTTATTACGGACCCATTGCAGCCGGCGATTTCCCGCCGCGCGAACGGGTGGCGGAGCCGCCGCAGAATGCCGCACGGGAAGTCATCCTGCGCAGCCCGCGGGTGCGTGAGGCTTCGCTCTCCATCAGCTACCTGGCGCCCAGCTATCGCCAGGCCGAAGACGATGACGCCTACGCTCTTCAAGTTCTCTCGGAGATTCTGGGCGGCGGCGCGACCAGCCGTCTCTACAGCCGCTTGGTGGTGGATCAGGGTATCGCCGCTTCCGCGGGCGCCAGCTACCGGCCGATGGCCTATGACTATACGACCTTCGATTTCTATGGGGCGCCACGCCCGGGTGGCGATGTGGAAGCGGTCGAGGACGCGCTGCGCAAGCAGATCGCCCTGCTGCTCGAAGAGGGTGTATCGGCTGAAGAGGTTGAGGCGGCGAAGAAGCGCATGGTGGCCAGCGCGGTCTTCGCCAGGGACAACCTCAGCACTGCGCCGCGCATCATCGGTATGGCGCTGACCACCGGCGGCAGCCTTGAGGCGATCGAGGCTTGGCCGGAGCGGATCGGCGCGGTGACTGCCGAGGAAGTGAATGCGGCGCTTAAAAAGGTTCTGCGCGAAGAGCAGTCGGTGACCGCCTATCTGCTGCCGAAGCCGACGACCTGATCAACCGACTGATGAGGCGCCGCTTCTGAGCGTTGCTCCGGAGCGTCGACTGCCTCAACGAAGCCAAAGGAATTCAGACATGCGTGAGCGCAAGCATCAGACAGCAGCCTTGGCGGCTTTGCCGGCGCCGCGTCTTTTTCTGGCCGGACTGCTCGCCGTCCTGACCGTCTTGATCGCTTTCCAGGCCCGGGCGGTCGAGGTTCAGCGCGTTGTCAGCCCGGGGGGAATCGAAGCCTGGCTTGTCGAAGATCACAGCAATCCGATCATCTCCCTGGATCTGGCTTTTCAAGGCGGAGCCGCCCTGGATCCGGCCGGTAAGCCGGGGCTTGCCTATATGGTCTCGACCCTGATCGATGAAGGGGCGGGCCCGCTCGACTCCCAGAGCTTCCAGGGGACGCTGGACGATTTCTCCATCAGTCTGCGCTTCCGCGCGGGCCTCGATTCTTTCAGCGGCTCGCTTTCGACCCTGAGCGAGAACCGCGCCAAGGCTTTCGAGCTCTTGCGTCTGGCCTTGACCGCGCCGCGCTTCGACATGGAACCGGTGGAGCGCATCCGCAGCCAGATCCTGTCGCGTCTCTCCCGTGAGGCCGAAGATCCGGACACCGTGGCCAGCCGTACCCTGCGCCGCCTGATGTTTCAGGACCATCCCTATGCGCGGCCGACCCGGGGGACCGAGGCAAGCATCGTGGCGATGACCGTCGATGATCTGCGCGGCTTCGTGCGTGCGCGCTTTGCCCGCGACCAGTTGTTCATCGGCGTGGTCGGCGACATCACGCCGGCGGACTTGGAAACCTTGCTCGACGCGACCTTCCTGCCGCTGCCGGCCGAGGCGGAACCCTTTACGGTTCCCGAGGCCACGGTGGCGAACGCCGGCGACGTTGTGGTCATCGAAAAGAACATCCCGCAGTCGGTGGTCGCCATCGGTCAGGGCGGCATCAAACGCGACGATCCGGACTACTACGCCGCCTATGTAGTGAACTACATACTGGGCGGCGGCGGCTTCTCCTCGCGTCTTGTCGAAGAGGTGCGCGAGAAACGCGGCCTGGCTTACTCGGTCTATTCCTATCTGGGGCCTCTTGATTACGGCGCCCTGGTGGCGGCCGGTACGGCGACGCAAAACGAGCGGGTGGGCGAGTCGATCGACTTGATCCGCGCCGAGTGGGCCCGCATGGCCGAAGAGGGGCCCAGCGCGGAGGAACTGGAACAGGCAAAGCGCTTTCTCACCGGCTCCTTTCCTCTGCGCTTTTCCAGCTCCGGCAGCATCGCCGGCATGCTGGTGGGCATGCAGCTCGAAGGCCTCGGGATCGACTACCTCGACCAGCGCAACTCCTTCGTCGAAGCCGTCGACTTGGCCACGGCCAAGCGGGTCGCGAAAGAACTCTACCGTTCGGAGGACCTGACGATGGTGGTGGTGGGCACCCCCCAGGGCGTCACCCCGACCCGAGAGGCTCCTGCGGACGGCAGCTAACCAAGCGCCGTCTCGACGCTCGTCAAGCCAGCGCCGCCATCACCCGGTCCGGCGTGAAGGGCAGGTGACGCAGCCGCCTGCCGGTCAGGGCGTAAAAGGCGTTGGCGACCGCCGCGGCCACCATGGGGGTGCCGACCTCGCCGATGCCGGTCGGCGGCCCGTCGCTGACTTGCAGTTGGATGTCGATCTCGGGCACTTCGTCGGCGCGCAGGACCTCGTAGTCGTAGAAGTTGTTCTGTACGACCTCGCCATTCTGGATCGTAATCGACTCCTTCAGGCTGCTGCTGAGGCCGAAGACGATGCCGCCTTCGATCTGCGTCAGGGCGTTGTCGGGTGAGACGATCAGGCCGGCATCCACAGCCGCCCAGAATCTCTGCACCGTGATCCGCCCGCTGTCCCGCTCGACGGCGACCTCCGCGATACCCGCGGCCATGGAGTCACCGTAACCCGCGAAGGAAAGGCCGAGCGCCGTTTTGCCCGTCGGACCTCCCCAGCCGGCGCGCTCTGCTATCGTTTCCAGCAGCCGCCGGCCACGTGTGTTGTCGTTCATGAGATCCAGGCGGAAGGCCAGTGGGTCCTTACCGGCGGCTTCCGCCAGCTCGTCCATGAAGGCCTCCGCGGCGAAGCTGGTGTAGCTCGCCCCGATCCCGCGCCAGGGGGCCAGCCGGGCCCGCCGCTCGGTGATGACATGCTCGGCCAGCAGGTCGTCGATGGCATAGAACTTACTCTCCGACCCGCGCACCGAGATGATGTCCGTTGGCGCCACTTGGTCCCAACGCAGCGGGTTGAAATAGGCAATGACCGAAGGCGTCGCGATGCGGTGATGCCAGCCGCTGAGCCCGCCTTCGGCGGTCAGGCCGGCGCGCAGCTTTTGCGCCGCCGCCGGGCGAAAGGCACCGTGCTTCACGTCGTCCTCGCGAGTCCAAACCACCTTCACCGGCCGCCCGACCGCTTTTGAGGCCAGCAGCGCATCGCGCAGGTATTCCTGGGTCAGGGCGGTGCGGCGGCCGAAGCTGCCGCCCATGGTCATCATGTGCAGGCGGACCCGATCCGGCGTCGTCTGCAAAACCTCGGTGATGGTCCGCATGGTCCAGCTCTGGGTCTGGCTGCCGACCCAGACTTCGGCGCCGTGTCCGTCGGCTTCGACGGCGGCCACCGCGGCCATGGGCTCGATCTGTGCGTGGTAGGCGTAGTCGGAGAGATAGTCCGCGCTGACCACCCGGTCGGCGGCCTCGATGGCCGCCGCGGCATCGCCGACGCTGCGCCAGGCGACGCCCGCGCGCGCCGCGTCGTCTGCCGCCGCAGTATAGTCCGCGAGATCCGCCGTGCTGTCGAAGGCGCGGGCCGGCGCCGTCTCGGTCCAGGTCACGTCCAGACTGTCCTTGCCGGTAAGGGCCGCCTCCAGTTGTTCGGCAATCACCGCAACGCCATCGGGCAGCTCAACCGTCCGCAAGACACCTGGGACGGCGAGCGCCGCGCTGTCGTCGATCTCTAGAGGCGTTTCCCCCTCTACCGGGCTGCGCAGCACCGCCGCGTAGAGCATGTCGGGAACCCGCACATCGATGGCGTAGCTTTCGCGCCCGCTGCTCTTGGCCGGTACGTCGCGGCGCGGAACGTTCTGGCCGATGAGGCGGTAGTCGCCACGGGCTTTGAAGTCGGTCTCGGACACCTCGGGGATTGCCGGCAGGGGGCCGGGCAGGGCGGCCAGCGCGCCGTAGCTCAGGCGCCGCCCGCTCGCGGCGTGTACCACATGGCTCGGTTCCGTCGTCAGGCTGTCCGGCGGTACAGACCACTCCTCGGCGGCGCGCTGGATCAGCAGGCGCCGCGCCTGGGCGCCGGCCGTCCTCAGGCTGTCGAAATAGCCGTAGACGCCGGTGCTGCCGGCGGTATAGAGCACGCCGCCGAAGATCGGGTTGCCGAAAGTCCGGTCGTCGCGGTTGAGCTGTTCGATCCGCACAAGATCCCAGTCCGCATCCAGTTCTTCGGCGAGGATCAACGGCAGGGCCGAAGAACTGCCCTGGCCCATTTCGGTCGAGGGAAAGACGATGGTGATGGTGTCGTCGGGATCGATCCGCACCCAGGCATTGGCCGCCAGGCCCTGGGCTTCTCCGCCTTCCGCTGATGCGACCTGAAGGATACCGCCGCTGCCGACAGCGAAGGTCAGCGCCGCGCTGTTGGCCATGAAGGCGCGTCTTGTCAAAGCCATCTCAGGCCTCCGTCGCGGCGCGCTGCACCGCCTTTACGATTCGGTTGTAGGTACCGCAGCGGCAAAGGTTGCCGCTCATCGCCGCGACGATCTCCTGACGCTGTGGGTTCGGATTCCCCTCAAGCAGCGCCGCCGCCCGCATGATCTGACCGGACTGACAATAGCCGCACTGCGGCACCTGTTCGGCGACCCAGGCCCGCTTCAGGGGGTGGTCCTCCGCGCCGGGCAGGCCTTCGATGGTGGTCACCGCCGATCCGGCGACGGAATCAATCGGCGTCAGGCAGGCGAAGGCCGGTTGGCCGTCGACATGCACGGTGCAGGCGCCGCACATACCCGCCCCGCAGCCGAATTTCGTGCCGGTGAGGCCCAGGTGTTCGCGCAGCACCCAGAGCAGGGCGGTATCCGGGGCGGCGTCGACGGTGACGCTCTCTCCATTGACCACAAGATCTGTCATGTCACTCCATCTCCATTGTCGGGACCGCTGGCCGGCTCTATTCGCTGCTCAGGATCCTCAGGTAGGCGACCAGATCGGCGGCATCGTCCGGATCACGCAGGGCAACCCGCATGGTGGTGCCCGGCAGGAAACCGCGCGGGTCGGTCACATAGGCCGTCAGGTTTTCCTCGTTCCAGACGATGTCGGCTTCGCGCATCGCCTGCGAGTAGCGGAAGCCTTCCACGCTGCCGGCGTTCTGGCCGACAATGCCGAAAAGATGGGGGCCGGCCCGGTTCTGCCCCAGCTCGATGCTGTGGCAGGCGGCGCATTGGCGGTAGACCCGCTCTCCGGCTGCCGGGTCGCCGGCCGCTTCCTGCGCCTTTGCGGCGGTCGCCGCCATGGCAACTGAGAGACTAAGGCCCGCCAAAACCATGCGCTTATGCGCTCTCGACGGACGATGTTTGGTGCTCGAGTCTTTGGCAGGATCCAACAGCAAGTCCTCCAGGATCAGGGGCGTGCCGAATCGGCAGGTCGGCGGCACGGGCGCGGCTTGGGTGCAAACCCGCTCATCGCTTGAATCTAGGGCTGCACTTCCCATCTGCCTTTCGAGATCCGGTCAAATTCTTTGGACGATCAGCCATGTACGATCTGGCAGATCACCCGGCGGACCGTGCAGCGGCGCCCATCGTCGGCGAATACTGGGATCAGCCGGGTCCGAACAGCGTGTCGTGGCACAGCCACCGGCGCGGGCAGTTGATCTACGCCCAGCGCGGTTGCGTGCGTGTGCAAACCGACGATGCGCTTTTCGTGGTGCCGCCGCACCGTGCCGTCTGGGTGCCGCCGGAAACCGAGCATGCCGCCCACTATCCGCGAGAAGTCGCCTTTCGCGGGCTGTTCGTCATCGCGCGGCTCTGTAAGACCCTGCCGCAGCGTCCGACCGTGATGCAGGTGGATTCCCTGACGCGGGAACTGATCGATGCCGCCGTGCGTCTGCCCTGGGACTACCCCGACGAGGGCCGGGAGCAGCGCTTGATGGCGGTGCTGATGGACCGGCTGGTTGCGCTTCCCGCGACCCCGCTGCGGCTGCCGGAAGGCCATGACGATCAGGTCCGCCGCGTGATGCAGGCTTTGCGGGACGATCCCGCCGACAACCGTTCGCTGGGGCTCTGGGCGCGCTCCGTGAATCTGAGCGAACGCACCCTGACCCGCCGCTTCGTGGACGATACGGGAATGTCCTTCGGCGCCTGGCGTCAGCAGCTTCGCCTGACCCTGGCTTTGGAACGGCTGGCCGCAGGAGAAGCGGTGACCACCGTCGCCATCGATCTCGGCTACGGCACGCCCAGCAGCTTCACCACCATGTTCCGGAAGGCCCTGGGGATGCCGCCCAGCGCCTACTTCTCCTAAGCCGAAGCGCTATCCCTGGCGCACCTCGATTTTCTTGGATGCCGGTTTTTCCGGGGCCTGCTTGGCGATCTTCAGGCAGAGCACGCCGTCGCTGAAGGCGGCATCGATGTTGTCGCCGTCGGCATCGGGGGGCAGGCGGAAAGAGCGCTGGAAGAGGCCGTATTCGCGCTCGGAGAAAAAGAAGGTGCGGCCCTTTTCCTCGTGGCTGTGACGCTTCTCGCCGCGCACGATCAGATTGTTGTCGTGCACCGAGACATCGACGTTCTCGGCCTTCACGCCGGGCAGCTCGACATTGATCTCGTAAGCGCCTTCCGATGTAGAGGCATCGGAGCGCGGGGCGAACCAGTCGGCCACCTTCTGACCGATGTTCTGCAGGGGCTCGTAAAGCCGCGGCCACCAGCCGGCAATATGGGATTGTTCAACCATCTCTACCTCGCGTCGGGGGAACGAACTACCTGGGGATTTGACCTTGGCGGCTCCCGGGCCGCCTTGATCCGGGTCAATCGTCTCCCCGGCCGGGCCGCTGCCGGCTTCGCGCGACTCCGCCAAGTCTGCTAGACTCTTCCGGCAACACAGCCGTTTCACACGAGGAAGCCCCGTTTCCATGCCGATCCGCCGTCTGCCTGAAACCCTGGTGAACCAGATCGCCGCCGGCGAGGTGGTCGAGCGTCCGGCTGCCGCGGTGAAGGAACTGGTGGAAAATGCCCTGGATGCCGGGGCGCGCCACATCGACGTGGTGCTGCGCGACGGTGGGCGGGCGCTGATCGCCGTCACCGACGACGGCTGCGGCATGACGCCGGAGGAACTGTTGCTGGCGGTGGAGCGCCACGCCACCTCGAAACTGCCGGACGATGATCTCGTCCATATCGCTTCCCTGGGTTTCCGTGGGGAGGCCCTGCCTTCCATCGGCGCGGTGGCGCGCCTCACCGTCACCAGCCGTCCGGCAGAGGCGGAGGAGGCCTGGGCGCTGAGCGTCGAGGCAGGCCGCCTGGGTGAACCGCAGCCCGCCGCCCACCCGCGCGGCACCCGGGTCGAGGTGCGCGATCTTTTCTTCGCCACGCCGGCGCGCCTGAAGTTCCTGAAGACGGCGCGGACTGAGGTGTCCCATGCTCAGGACACCCTGAACCGCCTCGCCATGGCGCACCCTCATGTGGGCTTCACCCTGAGCGACGGCGAGCGCAAACTGATCGGCCTCGCCCCGGCGGAGGGTGAGCTCTTCGATGCCCGTCTGAAGCGGCTTTCGGCCGTGATGGGGCGCGACTTTGCCGACAACGCCCTGGCGATCTCGGCGGAGCGCGAAGGCATAAAGCTGACCGGCTACATCGGCCTGCCGACGCTCAACCGCGGCAACGCCCAGCAGCAGTACCTCTTCGTCAACGGGCGGCCGGTGCGCGACAAACTGCTCTACGGTGCGGTGCGCGGCGCCTATCAGGACTTTCTCGCCCGCGACCGCCACCCGCTGGTGGCCCTCTTCGTCGAACTGCCGCCGGAGCAGGTCGACGTGAACGTTCATCCCAGCAAGGCGGAGGTGCGCTTCCGCGATCCCGGCCTGGTGCGCGGCCTCATCGTTTCCGCCGCCAAGCATGCCCTGGCCGAAGCCGGGCACCGTGCTTCCACGACCGTCTCTGATCTTGCCCTAGGCGCGCTGCGCCCGGCCAACGGGCCCGCAGCCGGCACCTGGGGGGCGCCGCAGGGCACGCGCCTGTCGCGTGGCTTATCGGAAGCGACCGCCCATTACGCCGCGCCGTTGGGCGGCAACCACGGACATGGCGCCCTGCCGGGATTGTCTGGAGCACCGGCAGCGGCGCCGCCTTCCGATCAATCCGGTGTGCACCCCGCCAACTCAAATGAAGGTGTGGTGGAGGGCTTTCCGCTGGGCGCCGCCCGCGCCCAGGTCCACGGCACCTATGTCGTTGCCCAGACCGGCGACGGCATCGTCATCGTCGACCAGCACGCCGCCCACGAGCGTCTGGTCTACGAGCGCATGAAGGACCAGTTGGGCGAGAAGGGCGTGGCCCGCCAGATGCTGCTGCTGCCCGAGGTGGTGGAACTGGAAGAAACCGCTGCCGCAAGGGTCACCGCCCGTGCCGAGGAACTGGCCGAACTGGGCCTGGTGCTGGAGGCTTTCGGTCCCGGCGCCGTGGTGGTGCGCGAGGTGCCGGCCCTGCTCGGCGAAGTGGATGTCCAGGGCCTGATCCGCGATCTCGCCGACGAACTGGCGGAACTGGGCGAGGCCCTGGCGCTGCGCGAACGCCTGGAGCATGTCTGCGGCACGCTCGCCTGTCACGGCTCGGTGCGCGCCGGGCGCATCCTCAAGGTCGAGGAGATGAACGCCCTCTTGCGCCAGATGGAGGAAACCCCGCACTCCGGCCAGTGCAACCACGGCCGCCCGACCTACGTCGAATTGAAGCTCGCCGACATCGAAAAGCTCTTCGGGCGGCGGTAGCACTCTTCTGACGCCGGAACCGCTTAGATCCTTTCCTCTTTCCCGCTTCGCGGGAAGCCCCCCTCACCCCGACCCTCTCCCACCAGGGGAGAGGGAGAACCAAATGGATCGCGGAAATACCCTCTCCCCTCGTGGGAGAGGGAGGGCCCCGCGTAGCGGGAGGGTGAGGGGGCTTTCCCTCTGCCGCAGTCGCCTACGCCAGTTCGCGCCCCTCGGCGACCATCTTGGCGAAGCGTTCTTCGCCGATGGTGCTGCCGCAGAAGATGATGCCGACGCGCTTGCCTTTACAGGCTTGCTTCAAAGGGCCCATGACCGCCGCGGTGCTGGCGGCGCCCGCCGGCTCCAGGGCGAGCTTCAGGCCGTCGTAAACCCGGGCCATGGCGCGCAACATCTCCGCGTCGTCGATCTGCACCAGTTCGTCGACATGGTCGCGGGCGACGGCGAAGGAATAGGGTAGGGCCATGGGGGCGCCCAGGCTGTCGGCGATGGTGTCGACCTTCTCCAGGGTCTGCGGGCTGCCGGCGGCAAAGCTGCGGGCCAGGCTGTCGGCGCCGCTCGGTTCCACGCCGATGATGCGGCAGTTCGGCTGCAGCAGTTTCATGGCCCGCGCCATGCCGGCGATCAGCCCGCCGCCGCCGACCGGGATCACCATGACGTCCAGGTCGGGCATCTGCAGGGCCGCTTCCCTGCCGCAGGTGGCGGTGCCGAGGATCGTCAGCGGGTTTTCAAAGGGATGGACGAAGCGCCGTCCCTCTTTCTCGACGATGCGGTCGACCGCGTCGAAGGCGCCGTGAATGTCCTCGGCCAGCACCACCTCGGCGCCCAGTGCGCGGCAACCGGCGACCCGCACTGGATCGGCGCTCTTCATCATGACGACCTTGGCCGAGACACTGCGCTGCCGCGCCGCCCAGGAGACCGCCAGGGCGTGATTGCCGGCGGAGACCGCCGTGGCGCCGCGCGCCGCCTCTGCGTCGCTGAAATCGAGGATGTTGAGCAAAGCGCCGCGGGCCTTGAAGGAGCCGGCGTGCTGGAAGAGTTCCAGCTTGCCGGTCACCTCCGCGCCCTCGGGCAGGTGGGTTTTCAGCGCCTCGGCCACCAGCGGGACCACGGGTGTTTCGACGATGCGGCCTTTCAGTTTTTGCGCGGCCGCCTCGATCTCCGCCAAGCCGGGCGCTTCCAAATCCGTTTTGTCCTGGCAGACCATGTCCATTTCGGGCTCCTGTCGTCGGCGCGGCGTAGGTTCGGGGGCTTCAGGCCTCGTGGCGCAGAAAAATCAGTTTCGCTTTGCCGTAAGTGCGGGCGTCCAGTTCGCTGAAGCCCGCGGGTGTCTCGAAGTCTTCCGTCTTCATCATCTCGACCGCCACCAGGGCGTCTGGCGCTACCCATCCGGCTTTCTTCAGGCTCTCGACCGCCTTTTCGGCGAAACCCTGGTTATAGGGCGGGTCGAGGAAGACGAGGTCGCAGGGTGCCGGGGCCGGCCTGGGGTGCAGCACGTCGCAGGCCAGCAGTTCCGCGTTCTCTTCCTCGCCCAGGGCGGTGATGTTGGCGCGGCAGATCTCGATGGCCGGGGCATAGTTTTCCATGAAGGTTACCTGTTCCGCGCCCCGCGACAGCGCCTCCAAACCCAGGGCACCGGTACCGGCAAAGGCATCCAGCACCCGGGCGCCGGGCAGGCGCTTGGCCCCTTCCTCGCTGAGCTTGCCGCTGGTCAGGATGTTGAACAGCGCCTCGCGCGTGCGGTCGGCGGTGGGACGCACGGCAAGATCGGCGGGGGTCTTCAGGCTGCGGCCCCTATGACGGCCGGCGACGATTCGCATGGCTCTTGCGCGTATCCTTCTTTCCAACGGCTTTGCGGCCAGTCTTACTTGCAGTCTTGTTTGCGGGTTTGCCCGTTCGGGGCTTTGCCCGCACTGCCTTGCCGGATGTGGGTTTGGCTGCGGCTTTTTTCACGCCCGTCTTTTTCACGGCCGTCTTTTTCAGGCCCGTCTTCTTCGCGCCCGTCTTGTTCGTTGGGCCGCTCCCTGCCGGCTTTGCTTTCGCTGCCGCCCCGGATCGCGCCGGCTTTTGCGCCGCCTTGGCCGCGGCCTGACGCTTGCTGGTTTTGGTGCCTGCCGTACCCTCGGTTTTCTCCGGCTTTTTGAAGCCGCGGCGGGAGCCCGGCCGGTTGGGCTTCGGCTTTGCCTTGGCGAAACCCTTGCCGCGCGGTTTGCGCTTCTCGCTGCTCTCCAGGCCCAGGGCTTCGCGCAGCCGCTTGGGCGGTACCTCCTCCAGGTTCCGGTTCGCCAGTTTGCCGAGGGAGAAGGGGCCGTAGGAAATCCGGATCAGACGGTTTACCGAGAGTCCCAGATGGGCGCAGATCTTGCGCACCTCGCGGTTCTTGCCTTCGCGCAGCCCGATGGTGAGCCAGGCATTCGCGCCGGACTGGCGGTCGAGCTGGGCCTCCACCGGGCCGTAGTCGACACCCTCCACCGTGATGCCCTTGGCCAGGGCCGCCAGCCGTGCCGTGGTGACCCGCCCGTGGGCCCGGACGCGGTAGCGCCGCAGCCAGCCGCTGGCCGGCAGTTCGAGCTGCCGTTTCAGGGCACCGTCGTTGGTCATCAGCAACAGGCCCTCGGAATTGATGTCCAGGCGGCCCACCGCCTGCAGGCGCGGCAGCTCGGCCGGCAGGCGGTCGAAGACCGTGGCGCGCCCCTGAGGGTCCCGGGTGGTGGTCAGCTCGCCGCGCGGCTTGTGATAGCGAAACAGGCGCGGGGCCTCGGCCTCCGGCAGGGGCACGCCGTCGACCTCGATCACGCTCTCGGCGGTGACCACGGCGGCGGGGCTGTCCAACACCCTGCCGTCCAGGGAAACCCGTCCGGCGGCGATCCAGGCCTCGGCGTCGCGGCGCGAGCAGAGCCCGGCACGGGCGATGACCTTGGCGATACGCTCGCCCTTCTGAATTTCGACCATGGTCGTGTCCTAGGCGGCGGCGGAGACGAAGGCGCGGAAAATCGCCTGATCGGCTGGGGTGATGGCGAACTCCGGGTGCCATTGGACGCCGAGGCAGAAGCGGTAGCCCTGCGCCTCGATCCCCTCGATCACACCGTCCGGCGCCACGGCGTTCACCTGCACGCCCGGGCCGACCTCTTTCACCGCCTGATGGTGGGCGGAATTCACCGGCAGAACCTCGGCGCCGCAGATGGATTTCAGCAGGGTCTCGCCGTTCAGGGCCACGTCATGGCCCGCCTCATCGCGGGGATTGGGCTGCTCGTGGGCGAGGGCGGCCTCGACCTCATCGGGGATGTGCTGGATCAGGCTGCCGCCCAGGACCACGTTCAGCAACTGCTGGCCCCCGCAGATGCCGAAGACCGGCATGTCGCGTTCCAGGGCGCCGCGGACCAGGGCTGCCTCGAAGGCGGTGCGGCGGTCCTTGGTATGCACGGTTTCGTGGCGGCTGTTAGCGCCGAAGAGGGCCGGATCGACGTCGAAGGCCCCGCCGGTGATCATCACGGCGTCGACCCGCGCCAGATAGGCCTCGGCCTTCTCCGGTTCGTGGGGCAGCAGGATCGGCAGACCACCGGCGTCTTTCACCGCTTCGGCGTAGTTCTGCCGCACGGCATACCAGGGGAACTTCGACCAGCCGCCGGCGGCTTCCGAGTCCAGCGTGATGCCGACCAGAGGTTGTGATGAGAGCGTTTTTGCCATGGCCGCACTCTAGGCGCGGTTTGCCGCCCTCACAAGCCCCGCCGGATTGCCCTTTCGGGGCCGTTTCATGTCTGCCCTAGACGGCGTTTCCCTGGTCTTCGCAGCGGTGGCCGAGGGCGGTGAAGCCCTCTTCCAGCAGGTCGCCGAACAACGGCATGCCCAGCAGATAGGCCGAAGACGGCCCGGTGTGGCGCTCGTTGGCGGCCTCCGTCGCGGCGTCCCACTCGCTGCGGTCGAAATCGCCCCGGCCGACCCAGGTCATGGCCACCAGTTCCGCCTGCTGCTCCTCGTTCAGGTCCTCGATGACCTGGCGGATCTCCTGGGCCACCGGGTCGTCGCCGTAGTCGACAAGGACGTCATGCATGTCGTCTTCGCCGGGCTGGGAGACGTCGTCGCGTTCCGAGGGGGCGACCTTCACATCGAAGGCGCGGGCCTTGGCGATCAGAAAGCAGACCGTGCCCGGATCGATATCCAATTCCACGGCATCGACATCCATCGCCGCGCGTTGAGCCTCAGACATGACGTTTCTCCTTTCCCTCTTGGTCCCTCTTGGGGCCGCCGATTCCTTCCTTGGCGGCGCCATTGACCTCTGGCTTTAACCCAGTTTCCGACGTGGGGCCCCGCGCTGCATTGACCTACCGCAAAGGGCGGGGCAGGCTTCGCGCTCCCAGACGCAAAACCGGAAAGACAGCGGCGCCGATGACAAAACCCGACCCCATGGCCGAGGCCCTGAAACAGGCGGAGGCGGCGGCTGCGCTGGGCGAGGTGCCGGTGGGCGCGGTGCTGGTCGAGATGGCGAGCGGCGAGATTCTGGCGCGGGCGCACAACCTGGTGGAGCGCGACAGCGACCCCACCGCCCATGCGGAAATCCTGGCGATCCGCCGCGCCGCCGCCGACCTGGGTGCGCCGCGTCTGGAGGGCACCGCGCTTTATGTGACGCTGGAACCCTGCGCCATGTGCGCCGCGGCGATCTCCTTCGCCCGGATCGGCCGTCTGGTCTTCGGCGCCTACGACCCAAAGGGCGGCGGCGTCGATCACGGCGCCCGCTTCTTCGAGCAGCCGACCTGCCACCACAGACCGGAGGTCATCGGCGGGGTGCAGGAACAGGAATGCGGAGCGCTGCTGCAGGAGTTTTTCAAGGCGCGGCGTTAGGTGTTTCCTACAGATCACAAGACTGTGGATGGGGGTGACGCCGGCGGCGGCCGGCCCCATATTGAAGCGGAACTCTAGGGAACGCCGCCCATGCCGCTGCAGACGATCGACGCCATTACCGGCTATCACGCCCATGTCTACTACGACGCCGAGACCAAGGCGGCGGCGGCGGAACTACGCGAGGCCATCGAGTCGACCTTCCAGGGTCTGCGCATGGGGCGCTGGCATGACCGGCCGGTGGGGCCGCATCCCTGCTGGAGCTATCAGGTGGCCTTCGAGCCGGCGGACTTCGCCCGCTTCGTCCCCTGGCTGACCCTGAACCGGGGCGAGCTGGTGATCTTCATCCACCCGGAAACCGGCGACGACCTGCCCGACCACCGGGACCGCGCGCTCTGGCTGGGCGCCAAGCTGGAGCTCAATCTCGATGCGCTGCGCTAGGCTGATTTCGTTATTTGCCGCTTTGCTGCTGCTGTCGGCGCCGGCGGCGGCGGAGCCCCGCGGGCTCGACGCGGCGCGCGTGGAAGCGCTCTCCGGCCTGCCGGTGCTGAGCGGCGCGGCGGTGACGCCGGCGGCTTTGGCGGGCAAGGCGGTGGTGGTGGCTTTCTGGGCCTCCTGGTGCCCGCCGTGTCATCCGGAGTTCGACAACCTGAAGCAGGCGCAGCAGACCTACGGTGACGACGTGGCCATCGTCGCCGTGAACATCTTCGAGGAGTTCGGGCGCTTCAAGGGCACGGCGCGGCGTGACGGCTTTCTGGCCCGCAAGGACCCGCCCTTTCACGTGGTGGCCGAGGGCGAGCAGGTCGCTGGGCTGTTCGAGGATGTAGCCCGTATTCCCACGGTTTTCATCTTCGCCCCGGACGGCAGCGCGGTGCTGCATTTCGTTCATGCCGAGGGATCTTCGAAAACCCATGCCTCCTATGAAGAGATTGCCGCCGCCCTCGATGCGGCCCTGGGAAAGCCGCCGGGGGAGGGTTAACGCTGCGGAGCCCGTCTGTCGGCGTTAACCACTGTTACAACAAGGCAAAATTTCACTTGCATTGAATTGCAAAAACACCGAAAACCCGCCCCTCAGTTTTACGCCCTCTCAGTTTTACTGGGTCAATCTACTGGTTGCGTTGGAGGACCGATGTCTCAGGCACAAGCCCTCTTCCAACTGGGGATCGACTTGGACGAAAACCCAAGCGCCTCCAAAACGGAAGAAAACACCACCGCCCCTCAAGCCACGCCCCAAGATGTTGGAGCGGCCGAGGAGCGTAAGGACTTTTTTATCGAGCGCGACGGCGAGCGTTACGCCGGCACCCATCTGATCGTCGATCTCTGGGATGCCGAGGGTACGGACGATCTCGCCTTCGTCGAGGAGACGCTGCGCGACTGCGTGACTGCCGCCGAGGCGACGCTGCTGCACATCCACCTGCACCACTTCACGCCGAACGACGGGATCTCCGGCGTCGCGGTGCTGGCGGAATCGCACATCTCGATCCATTCCTGGCCTGAGTCGGGTTATGCGGCGCTGGACATCTTCATGTGCGGCGACGCCAAGCCGGAGAAGGCGGTGGACGTGCTGCGGGAGCGTTTCAAGCCGGCGCGTCTGGCTGTTGAAGAGCACCGCCGGGGCCGCGGCGTATGAGCCGTTGGCTCATCGAACAGCTGCACGACGATTTCCAACTGGGCCTGAAAGCCGACAAGGTTCACTACGACAGCGAGACCGATCACCAGCGGCTCGTGGTCTTTGAGAATCAGACCTTCGGCCGCGTGCTGACCCTCGACAACGTGGTGCAGACGACGGAGAAGGACGAGTTCATCTATCACGAGATGCTCGCCCATCTGCCGATCCTCGCCCATGGCGTGGCGAAGAAAGTGCTGATCATCGGCGGCGGCGACGGGGGCATGCTGGAAGAGGTGCTGAAGCACCGCGGCGTGGAGAAGGTCACCCAGGTGGAAATCGACGCCGGGGTGATCGATTTCTCCAAGCAGTATCTCGACTCGATCTGTAAGAACGCCTACGACGATCCCCGTCTCGATCTGGTGATCGCCGACGGCGTCGACTTCGTTGCTTCCTGCGAAGAGCGCTACGACGTCGCCATCGTCGATTCCACCGATCCCATCGGGCCGGGCGAAGTGCTGTTCACCGACACCTTCTACGGCAAGGCGAAGAACTGCCTGGCGCCCGGCGGCATCCTGGTGACCCAGAACGGCGTGCCTTTCCTGCAGAGCGACGAACTGGTCAATACCATGCGGGCTTTCCGCGCACTCTTTGCCGATGCCGCCTGCTATCTGGCGACGGTGCCGACCTATGCCGGCGGACCCATGGCCTTCGGTTGGGGCAGCGACGATGCGGCAAAGCGGCAGGTGAGTCTCGCGGCTTTGGAGAAGCGCTTTCAGGAAGCAGGCATCGCCACGCGCTATTACAATCCCGCCGTTCACCAGGCCGCCTTCGCCCTGCCCACCTACATCGCCGAGATGGCGGGTTAGGCAGCACCCAAAAACTGGCTTTTTTGTTCCCCGGTCCGGCAAGGGAGTTGCCGCCCGCTGAGCCTGTGTGTTGCGTGGCAAGCCGATATGGAACACGCTAGCCTGCCTGGATGAATCAGATGCCAGGATATCGATGAAGGTCAACGAAGGGGTTCAAAGCCGACATGGAAGCCGCTGCAGGACTTCTAAAGCTGAAGCCAGGTACTGAAGCGACAATTGAACACTGGAAAGCGACGCTGCAGGCGCGGTCAGATGAAGTGGTCAGCACTCTGCGAAATGAAGGCGTGCATATTGAGTCATGGTTCCAGATAGAGATAAACGGAGAGAAGTACCTTTTGTGGTATATGAAGGCAGAATCAATATCCAAGGCCATTGAGGTTGCCGTCAGTTCGGACCACGATATCGATCAATTTCATTTCACCATGATGAATGAAGTTGTGACGCCTGATGGCAACATCCAAGCGAAGCCCGCATTGGATTTTGCGGTTGAAGAGAACGGTGCAAAAAGTGAGGTAGAGACACCGCGCGACCCAAGCTAGCTCGAGACAACTGTATCCCGGCATTCACATTTCTCTTTACTGCTCGGCGGGGCTCGCGTTTCAGAGCTCGCCATAAAGCCTTCGTAGTAGGGGGCGACCCTGCTTCAGCCTTGACGCCGTCGTGCGGGCGACCGAAGCCGCATGAGAACAGGCGATGTTACTTCATGTAGAGATCGGCGATCAGCACAAAAAAAGCCGGATACTTCAATGGCCCTGGTCTGGACCGATTGCAGGTTCACTTGATGCCTTGAGAAGCTTCTGCAGTATCGTCAAGAACTGTGCCTGTTCCTCTGGTCCGACATCGACAAGCATAGCGTTCACGACTTCAGCCATTGCCCCGCGAAAAGCTGTTACCAGCGCCTCGCCCTCGGGCGTGAGCCGGATCAGTGAAACACGTCGATCCTCCGGGCATTCCATGCGAACAAGCAGGGCCTTGCGTTCAAGGCTTTGGATAAAGCGCGTCATCTGCCCCTTGTCGCGGGCGAGTTTCTTGGCGAGGTCTTGAACGGATATCGGCGCATTCTCCTCGATCGTCATGAGGACCATGCCACCCAGGGGACCCACGTTCGCATCGTCCAAACGCATCGCCTTCGGGTGCAGATCCGCATGGATCCTCCGCATAAGCCGGTCGAGATGAACAGCGAGGGTCAAGGTATCGGTCAGTTGTCTCTCCGTTTAGTTGACTTTATCAACTAATTGCGGGAAGGTCAGGGGCAGATCCCCGTCGCGTGTTGTCAGTTTCCAAGTCAGGCCGGAGCACAATCATGACCGCTATGCATCGCACTGCACTGAAGCTGTCCGCAATCCTTTGGATCACCTGGGGGCTCGTGCATATCTTGGCAGGCCTTATTGTCATTCCAGCCGACGCCTCCGGCGGGTTCCAGGCCATCGCCGACGCCGTTGATCCGGCGTTGCTCCAATATGACTATGCCCCCGCCGTTGGCGCCATACTGAACCAGCATGGTTGGAACCTGCTGTGGGGTGGTGCGGTGACGGTGATCGGAGCAGTCTTCATCTGGCAAGTCAATCTCACGGCGATATGGGTAACGGCAATGGTCGGCGGGCTGTTGGACCTTGGCTATCTTGTCTTCGTCGATCTGCCGGGCTTCGTGAAGTTCTTCCCGGGAACCCTGATGACCATCGTCTCCGCCTCGGCGATCGTGCTCAGCTTCTGGGTCTGGTGGTCGCTGCGTAGCCGTCCGACGACTGAAAACTGACCGATGAGCGGCGGGCCGGCGCCGCTTAGGCACCATGCGCCTAAGCGGCCTCACCGAGCAGGCGGCTGGTGGTCGCCGTATCGGGAAAGGGAATCGCCGCCGAGCCGTGCTCGTGGACGATCAGCCAGTCGCCGTCTTCCTGGCGTTCGAAGATCAGCGTGACCCGCGCTTCGGGAAGGTCGATGGGCGCGCCGTCCTGGGTTTCTCCCTCGCCGGAAAGCGACAGCGTGGTCCAGGCGATGTCGCCCTGCAGGTTGACCCGCAGATCACCGCCTGAGGTCAGGGCCCAGCGTTTCGGGATCGCCATGAAGCCTTCGTAGTAGGGGGCGGCCTTGTCCCAGCCCTCCACGCCGCTGTGCGGACGCCCGAAGTCGTAGGAAAACAGGCGGTGGTCCTTCACGTAGAGATCGGCGATCTGATCCAGGCTGAAGGGGGCCTCGGGGCTGCTGTGCCAGCCTTTTACCCAGGCCTCGGTCTTGGCCGCCAGGGCGGCGCGGTTTTCGTCTGCTTGCGTGTTTTCGTTGCTCATTGGCTTTCTCCTTTGGAGTCTATGTCGTTTCAGTTGCCGAGCCGGGCGTCGGCCCAGGCGATCAGCCGCGGCATCACCACGAAACTCATCAGGGGCACCAGGACCGCGGTCAGCACCAGGGTGCGCAGCGGCAGGGGCAGGGCGGCGAGCAGCGGTTCGCCGATCAGCAGCAGGGCGGTGATCAGCGGCCAGATCGCGATCCAGGTGAGGAACGCGCCGCGGATATGCTTTTGTCGGATCAGTTGGCTCATGGGTCAGTCCTCAAATTTCTCGGGGTTGTCGGTAATCGTCTCTTGGCTTCTTGAGGGGCCGGCTGGTCCCCGGCGCTGTCTTGGAAAGAAGATGACTCCCTGAAGGCTTTTACGGTAGACGGCGATTTAGAGTAATTGTTATACGGTGAACGTATGGGTAATGCCGTCGACACCATCCAGCTTCTTCAGACCTTCACCCGGATTGCCGATGCGGGGTCACTCTCCGCTGCGGCCCGCAGTCTGGGGGTCAGTCAGGCCAGCGTCAGCCGCCAGCTTTCAGCCCTGGAAAGGCGGCTCAACACGGCTCTGGCGCGCCGATCCACCCATGAACTCACCCTGACGGCGGAAGGCGGCGCGTTGCTGCCGCGGGCCATGGAACTGCTGGCGGCCTGGGAGGCGACGGAGGAAGCGCTGGCGGCGGGCAGCCTGGCGCCCAAAGGTCTGCTGCGTGTCGTCGCTCCCACGGCAATCGGCCCGACCATCGTCGCGCCAGCCGCCGCACGCTTTGTGCGGCGCTATCCCGAGGTCGATGTCGATCTGGTCTTTACCGATGCCTCGGTCGATTTGGTCGAGATGGGCGCGGACCTGCAGATCAAGGTCGGCCCGGTGGAACGGCAGGAACTCATCGTGCGGCGCATCGGGGCGGTGGAGCGCTGGTTGGTGGCCGCAGCGGATCTCGACCTTTCAGGGTTCTTCAGTTCTAAAGGCGGTGTTCATGACGGTCTGCCGATCGTTGCCCTGGCGCCCTTGTATGATGGAAGGATTGCGGCATCGCTCGGCCAGGGCCGGTCCGTCAAAATCAACGGACATGTGCGGCTGCGCTGTGAAGTGCTGCACGCCGCCTATCAGGCGGTCTTGGCCGGCGGCGGAGCGGGACTGTTGCCGCGCTGGCTGATCGGCGATGACGTTGCAGCCGGACGGCTGCAACGCCTGCTGCCGGATGCGGCCTTTGCCGCCATTGCGATCCATCTGGTCTTTCCGCCCGGACGCTACCGGCCGCAGCGCACGCGGCTGTTTGCCGAGACGGTCGAAGCCGCGGTCAAGGGGCTTCGCTAAGTCAGCCGTTTCAGGTCTTCGTCAGGCGCTCCATCAGCACCGCCTGGCTGCCCATGAAGTCGGTTTCGGTGAAGTAGGTGAAGCCGCATTTCTCGGCGACCTTCGCCGAGGCGTGGTTCTGCGGATCGAGAATGCAGACGGCGCGCTGCATGCCCAGGGCTTCTTCGCCCCAGGTGAGCACGGCCCGCACCGCTTCGGTGGCATAACCCTTGCCGTGCGCCGAGGGGGCGAGTACCCAGCCGGCCTCCGGTGCGCCCGCGAAACTGGGTTTGATGTCGCGCTTGAAGTCGGCCAGGCCGACCTCGCCGACGAAGCGCCCGCTCTCGCTTTCCTCGACCAGCCAATACCCGAAGCCGAGCAGCGCCCAGTGACCGGCATAGTTCAGCAGCCGCGCCCAGCTTTCCGCCGGGGTCGAGGCCCGGCCGGAGATATAGCGGGTCACGCGCAGATCGCCCCAGAGCGCTTGGGTGTGTTTGTAGTCCGCCGAGGTGTGGCCGCGCAGGGTCAGGCGTTCGGTCTTGAGAATCGGCGGTCTGGCGGCCCGGTCGTTTTCTTTTCCCGTCACGAGGCTGTCTTCTGCTCACGCGCGACGGCGCGCCAGCCGATGTCGCGGCGGCAGAAGCCCTGCGGCCAGTCAACCTTGTCGACGACGGTGTAGGCGCGGTCCTGGGCTTCGGCGATATCGGGCGCTATGGCGGTGACGCCGAGGACGCGCCCGCCGTTCGCCAACAGCTTGCCGTCCGCATCCCGCTTGGTGCCGGCGTGGAAAATCTTGATGTCGTCGGAATTGCCCTCGGCCGTTTCCAGGCCGCTGATTGCCGTGCCCTTTTGGTAGCTGCCCGGGTAGCCTTCGGCCGCCATGACGACGGTCAGCGCCGCCTCCTCGTACCAGCGCAGATCGAAGCTGGAGAGCACGCCGTCGCTGCAGGCGATCAGCGCCGGCAGCAGATCGGACATCAGGCGCATCAGGATCACCTGACACTCGGGATCGCCGAAACGCACGTTGTATTCGATGAGCTGCGGGCCTTCGGCGGTGATCATCAGCCCGGCGAAGAGCACGCCCTTGAAGGGGCGTCCCTCGGCCTTCATGCCGGCCACGGTCGGGCGGATGATGCGCGCCATGGTCTCCTCGATCAGCGCCGGGGTCATCACCGGCGCGGGGGAATAGGCGCCCATGCCGCCGGTGTTCGGCCCCTTGTCGCCGTCAAAGACCTGCTTGTGGTCCTGCGCCGCGGCCAGCGGCAGGGCGAAGTCGCCGTCGACCAGAGCAAAGAAGCTTGCCTCTTCGCCGTCGAGGTAGGCTTCGATGACCAGCTCGGCCCCGGCATCGCCGAAGGCGCCTTCGGCCATGGCGGCATCGATGACGGCGAGGGCCTCGTCCTCGGTCATGGCGACGGTCACGCCCTTGCCGGCGGCCAAGCCGTCGGCTTTCACCACAATGGGCGCGCCTTGCTCGCGCACGTAGTCTTTCGCCGCCTCGGCCTCGGTGAAGCGGGCGTAGGCGCCGGTCGGAATGCCGTACTTGGCACAGAGGTCCTTGGTGAAGCCCTTGGAGCCTTCCAGTTCGGCGGCGGCCTGGGTCGGGCCGAAGGATTTCACGCCCGCTGCCGTCAGCCGGTCCACCAGGCCCAGCACCAAAGGTGCTTCCGGGCCGACGACGACATAATCGATCGCTTCTTCGTTGACGAAGGCCAGCAGGCCGTCGATGTCCTCCGCCGCGATGGGAACGCATTCGGCGTCTTCGGCGATACCGGCGTTGCCCGGGGCGCAGAACAGCTTGTGACAGAGGGGGGAGGCGGCAAGGGTCCAGCAGAGCGCGTGCTCGCGTCCGCCACCGCCGACAACCAGGACTTTCATAACGCCGCCTTCATGTTTTTCGTCTCTCCGGCATGGTCTCTGCCGCGGCGCTCTTGTAGCATGACGACTCCAAGCGACGATCCGAAATTTCACCGAAGAGCCACGAAGAGAGCAGCCTTGCCCGCCGGTCCCAGCATCAGCAACGTTCCGGAGTTTTCCGTTTCCGAGGTCTCCCAGGCGGTCAAGCGAACCCTGGAGGGCACCTTCGAGCGGGTGCGGGTGCGCGGCGAGGTTTCCGGCTTCAAGCGTGCCGCTTCGGGCCATCTCTACATGGCGTTGAAGGACGAAAACGCGGTGCTGGACGGTGTCTGCTGGCGGGGCATGGCCGGCAAGTTGTCGATCCAGCCGGAAGACGGCATGGAGGTTATCGCCTCCGGCCGCATCACCAGTTATCCCGGGCGCTCCAAGTATCAGATCGTTATCGATTCCCTGGAACTGGCCGGCCAGGGCGCCCTGCTGAAGCTGCTGGAGGACCGCCGCCGCAAACTGGCCGAAGAAGGTCTCTTCGACGAGGCGCGCAAGCAGGCCCTGCCGTTCCTGCCGGAAGTCATCGGCGTCGTTACCTCGCCGACCGGGGCGGTAATCCGCGACATCCTGCACCGCCTGGAAGACCGCTTTCCGCGCCGCGTTCTGGTCTGGCCGGTGCTGGTCCAGGGCGAGGGGGCGGCGGAACAGGTGGCCGCCGCGATCCAGGGCTTCAACGCCTTGGCCGAGGACGGCCCTGTGCCGCGCCCCGACCTCTTGATCGTCGCGCGCGGCGGCGGTTCCCTGGAAGACCTCTGGGCCTTCAACGAAGAGGTGGTGGTGCGCGCCGCCGCCGCTTCAAACATCCCCCTGATCTCTGCCGTCGGCCACGAAACCGACACCACCCTGATCGACTTCGCCTCTGATCGGCGGGCCCCGACCCCGACGGCGGCGGCGGAGATGGCGGTGCCGGTGCGCCGCGAACTCCAATTGCAGAACGCCGATCTGGAACGCCGCCTGCTTGCCGCCGCCGGACGCCTGGTGGAAGAGCGCAGGACCCAGGTGGAAGGCCTGGGCCGTGGCCTCGTCGATCCGCGCCGCCTGCTGGAGGAGATGACCCAGCGCCTCGACGAGCGCGCCGAGCGTCTGAAGACGGCATGGGAGGGCCTGATGAAGGATTGCCGGGCCCGGCTCGGCAGGTTGGAAGCGGCGCTGCCCCATCCGCGCCAGCTTGTCGTGGTGAAGGGGGAGCAGCTTGCGGCGGCCGGCGGGCGGCTGGAGACGATCCGTCCGCGCCTGCTGAGCGAACGCCGGAACGCGCTGGAAGGCCTTGGCCGGGTGCTGGAAAGCATGTCCTACAAGAAGGTGCTGCAGCGCGGCTATGCGGTGGTGCGCGGGCCCGAGGGCGCGATCACAACGCCGCAGGGGGTGACGCCGGGCCTGGCGCTGGAGCTGGAGTTTGCCGCGGGCCGGGCAACCGCGACTGGGGGCGAAGTCTCGGGCACTGCGGCCCCTGTCGAAAAGGCGTCCACCAAGTCGCCCGCCAAAAAGAAGAAGACGCCCCCCTCCGATGATTCCCAGGGCTCCCTGCTATGAAATCTCGGTTTCTTTCCGGCCTTCTCTTCTTGTTGGCAATTGCCATAGCGGCCCCTGCTTCGGCGGAGCTGGAATTGAAAGGCGACATGACCCAGGGCGGCCTGATTTTCGGCAAGGTGGCGCCTGGCGCAGCGGTGGCGCTGAACGGCAAGCCGCTGCGCATGACAGAGGACGGCCTCTTCATCTTCGGGTTCGGCCGTGATGCCGCGCCGGCGGCGACCCTGACGGTGACGGGCGCCGACGGCAACGTCACCAGCCATCCTCTGGAGATTGCCCAGCGCGAATACCGGGTGCAGCGCATCGACGGTCTGCCGAAGAAATTCGTGACACCGCCCGACGACGTCCTGAAACGTATCCGCGCAGATGCCGCGGCAGCCGCCAAGGCCCGTGAAATCGACCGGCCCGAGACGGACTTCGGCAGCGGCTTTCGCTGGCCGGCGATCGGCATCGTTTCCGGTGTCTACGGATCGCAGCGCGTTCTGAACGGCGAGCCGCGGCGGCCGCATTTCGGCATCGACATCGCCGCACCCCAGGGCACGCAGGTGGTGGCGCCGGCGGACGGCACCGTCACCTTGGTGCATCCCGACATGTATTTCACCGGCGTGACCCTGTTCCTCGACCATGGCCACGGGCTGTCCTCGGCTTTTCTCCATCTGGAGAGCGTGACCGTCGAGGAAGGGCAGCGGGTGAAGCAAGGCGAACAGATCGCCACCGTGGGGTCCACCGGCCGTTCCACCGGGCCGCATCTGGACTGGCGCATCAACTGGTTTACCGAGCGGCTCGATCCCGCCTTGCTGGTGCCGCCGATGCCCAAGGATGCCACCGCCCAATAGCGCTGCTTTCCCCGCCGCTTCGAAGGCCGCCGCCTTTTTTGAGTCTGCCTGCACGCGCAGGCGGAGGGCGACTCGCTGCCCACCCGCAATCGGAGAGATGCCATAGCTTCGCCACAGAATGCGCCATTCCGGCCTTCTGCTGGTTTCAGCATTGCCGCAGCCGCGCCTTTGTAGGTCATTCTATAAAGGCCGCCGGGGCCGATACCCGCCGTCAGGCGCTCGGCGTCACAGGGAAGCTGCCGCGAAGCGGCAGCACAGCGTGAGCGTGGCCGGGACCTGAACCGGGCCGCACAGCAGTCAATCGGGAGAAGCCGCCGCGGCGCCATCGGTGCGCGCGGGAGGGGAAGGCTTGCCCCGCGCCTGGATTTTCCTGTCCGGGTGAGAGGAGCGTTTTTGAAAGGACCATCGTATGGCCAACCCCAGCAATGCAGAACAATACCAGCTTGAGCTCATCAACCGGGCCCGTCTCGATCCTGAGGGCGAGGCGGCGCGCCTTGGTCTTTCCCTGAATGCCGGCCTGCCCGCCGGCAGCATTTCGGCGCAGGCCAAGCAACCGCTGGCCTTCGATGCCGAACTGAACGACGCCGCCCGGGGCCACAGCCGCTGGATGCTCGACCAGGATGTTTTCAGTCACAGCGGGGCGGGCGGCAGCAGCCCGGGCGACCGCATGCGAGACGCCGGTTATGAGTTCCAGGGCAACTGGACCTGGGGCGAAAACATCGCCTGGAGCGGCACCACCGGCGAAGTGGATGTCCGGGCCCTGACCCTCGAAACCTACGAGGGGCTTTTTGAAAGCCCCGGCCACCGGGAGAACCTTCTCGGCGATGGCTTTCGCGAAGTGGGCCTGGGAATCCTCGAAGGCCAGTTCACCAGCGGGGCGACCTACAATGCCCTGATGGTCACCCAGAACTATGCCCGTTCGGGCGACGACTTCTTCCTGACCGGCGTTGCTTATGACGACACCGACGGCGACGGTTTCTACAGCCCCGGAGAGGGCAACGGGGGTGTTCGTCTGTCGATCCAGGAAGCCGGTGGTGACACCACGGCCGCGACCACAACGGCCAGCGGCGGCTATCAGGCGGCCCTGGACAGCGGGAGTTATGAGGTGACGATCTCCGGCGGCGGGGTTTCGGCGCCGCTGCAGCTCAGCCTCGACGTCGAAGCGGAAAACGTGAAGCTCGATCTGATCGGCAGCGACCGCGTGGCCTCCTCCGCCAATGTGGTAATGGGCCAGAACCTGGCCGCCGTGACCCTTCTGGGTATCGACGACCTGACGGTGGCCGGCAACGCCCTCGCCAACGACATTCTCGGCAACAAGGGTGACAATATGCTCTCCGGCGGTGCCGGGGCCGACAGCCTGATGGGCGGCCTCGGCAATGACACCCTGAATGGTGGCGCCGGTCAGGACACCGCTGTCTATGCCGGGCAAAGGGCCGACTATCAGGTCTCGGCAAGCGGCGACCAGGTGACGGCTTTGACCGGCGGCGAGGGTGTCGACCAGCTCAGCGGCATCGAGTTCATCCAGTTCAATGACGAGACCATTTCGCTGGACCCGGCGGCGACCCCGGTGGCCGAGCTGCCCGAACCCGAACCAATGCCTGCCCCTGAACCGGCGCCGGAACCCGCCCCCGAGCCGGAACCGGCCCCCGAACGGGAACCGGAGCCCAGACCCGAAGCGGCACCCGAACCCGAGCCGGAAGCCGCGCCCGAGCCTGAACCCGAGCCGGAGGTGGTTGCCGGCCCCGAGCCGCAGCCGGAAGCGGAGCCCGGCCCCGGGGCCGCGCCCAATGGCTGCCCGCCGATCGATCTGGTGGCGGAGGACGATGACGACCTCCTCCTGCCCGACGATACGCAGGCAGCGGACGGGGGTTTTCGCGGTTCGGACTTTGGCAATCGTCTGCGCGACCTGCTGGCGGACCTCGAAGACGGCTCGGCGACGGGACAGGAAGTCAGGCTCGCGCTCGATGACCTCTTGGATGAGGCTTTCGAATCCTTCGGCGGCCCCGCCGGGCCGTCACCGGCCGAACCGCAGGTCGGCGGCACCGAGGACAGCGGAATGGATGACGGCGGGGCGTCCTGGAACACCGTGCTCTGCAGCGGGCCTCCCGCTTGCGGCGATCCTCTGCAGCCCGATGCCAGCGCTCTCGAAAACCTCTAGCGTTTGAGGTAAGGCGGGGCCGGTGTTCGCAAGAACCCGGCCCCGATCTTATGGCCGGTCCCAGCGGCGGTGCAGCCAGAGCCAGTCTTCCGGGCGCTGGCGGATCCAGCGTTCCAGGACCTGGTTCACCTCGGTCATGATCGCCACCGACTCGGCCTGTTTGTCGCCCAGGTCAGGCCGCTTCAACTGATCTTCCACCGTCAGTCGAAAGCGGGCGCCGCCAAGGCGTTCCAGATGCGCCGGAAACAGCGGGGCATCGTAATCGATGGCCAGCTTGGCAATGCCGAGGTTGGTGCGCGCCGGCTGCCCGAAGAGCGGCAGGGCGACACCCTGGCTGTTGCGCTGGTCCACCAGGACACCCAGGTTCAGGCCCTGCTGCAGCAGCTTCATGGCATGGCGCGCGCCGTCCACGCCCTTGGGGATCTTGCCCCAGTCACCGGTCGGCCGTTCCCGGAAGAACAGCAGGATGCGCTGGATGTAGGGATTGTTCACCGGCCGCGAGACAACGGTCATGTTGTGACCGTGCTTGTTGGAGACGATGGGCATCAGCTCGAAGTTCGCCATATGGGCGGAGAACACGATGAAGGGCCTGCCCGCGTCGCGCACCTTGTCGGGCAGGTGGGCGTTCACCACCTCGACCCTGCCGGAGGCGGGGTCGGCGATGGTGCCGAGATGCGGATACTCCGCCACCATGCGCCCGAAGTTGTCCCACATGCCGACGGTGATCCGCCGTTTTTCCGCCTCCGTCATTTCCGGAAAGGCGATGGCCAGATGCTTCATGGCGCGGCGGTTGACGCTGAGCCGTGAACCGACGGTACGGGCCACCCAGCCGCCGAGGCCGGAGGCCCAGTCCACCGGCAGCAGCCAGCAGAAACCAAGCACCAGGAATTGCGCCAAGCCTTCGCCAAGCTGGCGCAGTTGGCGCAACGCGCCCTGCAGGGGGCTCCGTCGCCGGGTTCTCTTCTTGTCTTTGGACATCCCCGTCTTATGCCTTGTCCGAGGCGGGCTGCGCCAGTCCGGCAAGCAGCGCCGTGACCGCATCTTCATCGTCCCACGTCAGGATCACATGAAGCACCGTGACGTCGCGCGGCGCTTCGGGGCCCAGGCGGACGGCGTCCTTGGCGGTGGTGACGAGCTTCGCATCGGCGGTCTTTGCCGCGTGGCGCAGGCGCTCAAGGGCGGTGCTGTCATAGGGCTGGTGATCGGCAAAGGCTTCGCTGCCGACGACCTCCGCCCCGAGGTCGCGCAGGCTTTGAAAGAATTTCCCGGGCCGCCCGATCCCGGCAAAGGCGAAGACCCGCTGCCCGGCGAGGCTGTCGTCTCGCGGCAGGAGCCTCGCCCGCAGCACGGGCTTTCCGGCAAAGAGAGGCTCGTCTGCCGTCGTGCCGTCTTTGCTGCCGACCAGCACCACGGCATCGGCGCGGGCGAGGCCGCTTGTCGGCGTTTCGCGTAATGGACCCGCGGGAATGACCCGGCCGTTACCGAAACCATAGGTCCCGTCGACCACCAGCAGGGAGAGATCCTTCTTCAGGCCGGGGTTCTGAAAGCCGTCGTCCATGACGATGACCTCGGCGCCCTCGGCAACCGCGGCCTTGGCCCCGGCGACGCGGTCGCGGGCCAGCCAGGTCGGGGCGGCTGCCGCCAGCAGCAGGGCCTCGTCGCCGACCATGGCGGCATCGTGGCTGCCCGGCTGAACCCGCAGCGGCCCGGTCTCGCTGCCGCCGTATCCGCGGGTGAGCGCCGCCGGCTTCAGGCCGCTTTCCCGGAGCATGTCGATCAAGGCCAGAGCCACCGGCGTCTTACCCGCTCCGCCGGCAACCAGGTTGCCGATGCAGATGACCGGCACGTCCACCGATTGAGGCGAGACCAATCCGCGGCGCAAAACCCCTGCCAGATGATAGGCGGCACCCAGCGGCGCGAGCAGCCGTGCCGCCAGACCGCTTTCGGACCAGAATTCAGGGGCGCGCATGGCGGCGAGGCCCCTCGTCAGGAGAGGCGGCCTTGGTTTCTTCCTGTCCCAGGCTGCGTTCGGCCTCGTTGGTCAGATCGTTGAGATTTTGCTCGATGGCGAGGCGGCAGCGTTCCAGTTCGGCCTCGTCCGCATCGCGGGCGACGTAGATCGGCGGCCCCCAATAGACCGGCGCCCGCGACAACGGCAGCGGCAGGCAGAAGCGGTCCCAGGTCTGGAAAAGGCGTCGCGGGCGGGCGCTGCCGGTGAAAGCGACCAGGGGAACCCCGGTCATCTGCGCGGCCTTCACCGCGCCGGCTTTCACATGCATGCGCGGCCCCTTGGGGCCGTCGGGGGTGATCGCCAGGGGTATGCCGCCGCGCAGCAGACGGCTCATCTCGCGCAGCGCCATGGCGCCGCCGCGGCGGCTCGATCCCGATACCGAGGTGTAGCCGATGCGGATCAGCGCGTTGGCGATCATTTGACCGTCGCGATGGCCCGAATTCAGGAAACCGAGTTTCTTCGGCCGTTTGCGCCAGGCGCCGGCCAGAAAGAACATGCGGCCGTGCCAGTAACAGATGATGACCGGCTTGCCGGCTTCCAGCAGCTTTCGGGTTTCCGGATCGATGCGGCGCTGCCAGCGCACCGTCAGATAGAACAACCAGATAACACCCGCCAGGATCGTCGAAAGCATCGACTGGACGGTTCCGGACTTGAGCCAGGTCTTGAGGATTTTCACGGGCGCGCGGCTCTGGGAAACGGATCCCGGCTCAGGCCTGGACCCGCAGGTCCTTGCCGGAAGCCTCGTCCTGCGTTGCGGCCGGTTCCTGCTGGGCGAACTGCAGGGCATAGAGCCTTGCGTAGTGCCCGCCGCGGGCCAGCAGTTCGCTGTGGCTGCCCTGCTCGACGATGCGGCCCTTGTCCATCACATAGATGATGTCGGCATCAACCACAGTGGAAAGGCGGTGCGCGATGACGAAGGTGGTGCGCCCGGAGATGAGCTTGTTGAGGGCGGCCTGCACATGGCGTTCCGACTCGCTGTCCAGTGCCGAGGTCGCCTCGTCGAGCAACAGGATCGGCGCGTCCTTCAGGATCGCCCGGGCGATGGCGATGCGCTGCCGCTGGCCGCCGGAAAGGTTGCTGCCGCGCGGGCCGACCTGGGTCTCATAACCGCCGGTCAGTTCCTTGATGAAGCCGTGGGCACCGGCCATCTGGGCGGCCTTCTCAATCTCTTCCGCAGAGGCGCCGGGGCGCCCATAGGCGATGTTGGCCCGCACGGTGTCGTCGAACAGCAGAATTTCCTGACTCACCAGGGCAACGGAGTGGCGCAGCGAGTCCAGGCTCACCGAGCGGACGTCCTGATCGTCGATGACGACGCTGCCTTCCTCCGGATCGTAGAAGCGCGGGATCAGGTTGAGGATGGTCGACTTGCCGGCGCCCGAAGGCCCGACCAGGGCCACGGTCTTGCCGGCCGGTGCCTCCAGGTCGACGCCGTGCAGTGCCGCCTTGGCGCCGTCGTATGAAAAGTGCACGTCTTTGAAGACCACCCTGCCGCCGGCCATGGCGATCGGCTTGGCATCGGGCGCATCGCGGATCTCCGTTTCCTGATCGAGCACGTCGAAGACCCGCTGGGCGGCGGCCAGGCCGTTCTGCAGCATGCCGTTCAGTTTGCTGAGGCGTTTCAGCGGTTCGTAAGCGAGCAGCAGCGCGAAGATGAAAGCAAAGAGCGATCCGGGCTGGCGGTTGCCGGCAATCACTTCGCTGCCGCCGTAGAGGATGACCGCGGCGATGGCAAAGCCGCCCAGGGCCTCCATGATCGGATGGATGGTGTTGCTCACCCGCGCCGACTTCATGTTGAGTTCGAAGACTTCCTCGATGGCTTCCTGCGCGCGTTTGGACTCGTAGCCTTCCATGACATAGGACTTCACATGGCGGATGCCCTGGAAGGCTTCGTCCAGCAGCGTGGTCAGGCGCCCGACCTGAATCTGGTTCTTGCCGGAGACCTTGCGCATGGAACGTCCGACCCTGACCGAGGGCAGGATCGCCAGCGGCAGGATCACGGTGGTCACCATGGCCAGCAGCCAGTCTTCATAGAACATCACCCCAATCAGGGCGACGGCGGTCAGGCTGTCCTTGCCGATGGCGGTCAGGGTGTTGGAGGTGGTATTGCGCAGCAGGTTCACGTCGTTGATGAAGCGCGACACCAGGGCGCCGGGCGCGTTGTGGTGGAAAAACGCCAGGTCGGCGCCGATCAGCTTGTCGAAGAGCTGCTGCTGGATCTTGGCGACCACCCGATGCCCGACGATGCTCATCAGCACCGCCTGGCCGTAGGCGGCGAAGCCGCGCAGCGTGAACACGGCGATGGTGGTCAGGGCGACGGGGTAGAGCAGATCGGCGCGCTTCGCCCCGAAGATGTCGTTGACCACCGGCTTGATGAGCTGGGTGAAGCCCGCCGTGGTTCCCGCCACGATGGCCATGCCGACAAGGGCGAAGGCGATGCGCAGCTTGTGCTCGGCGACGTAGTCGCGCACCAATCGGCGCACCAGAACCTTGGTCGACTCGTCGCCAAGGTCGATTTTCTGCTTCTTTGTCTTGGTTTTCTCTGACAAATCGCTCTGCCGTGCCGCCGCGGGGGGACAGGCCGTCGGGCCGTTGATGGGATGCGCAGCTTACCATGCCCCCCAGCGGGAGGTCACGGCCTCAAGAGGCGCGGAACCCCTGGGTAAAGCCCCGGACCGCGAAGCGCAAGAAGAGAGGTTAGACAACTGGGGCGAAGGCCCTATGATCGCCGCCATCATGTCGGATTCGACCTCAAATCGCGGCGCGGCGCGACGGCTGCTGGTGATCTATAACCCGACGGCGGGCGGCAGCCGGCGGCGGCGCTTTGAAGCCGTTCTGGCCGAGTTGGCCGAACTGGGCTGTCCGATGGACGTGCGTCCGACGACCGGCCCCGGCGATGCCGGGCATTTTGCCGCCGAAGCCGATGCTACGGCACATGACCTGGTGGTCGCTGCCGGGGGCGATGGCACCATCAACGAGGTGGTCAACGGCCTGGTCGGCTTGCCGGCGCCCGGCAAACGCCCGCCCCTGGCGATTCTGCCGCTCGGTACCGCTAATGTGCTCGCCGCCGAGTTAGGCTTGCGGATCGTGCCCCGTGATATTGCCAGCGTCATTGCCCAGGGCGCGATCCGCCCGGTCAGTCTCGGCCAGGCCGAGGGCGCTGATGGACAAGCGCGTATCTTTTCGCTCATGGCCGGCGCGGGCTTTGATGCGCGGGTCGTGGAATCCCTCGATCTGCGCCTGAAGCGGCTGCTCGGCAAGGGCGCCTATGTGGTGGAAAGCCTTCATCAGATGTGCCGCCGCCAGCCGCCGCCGCTGCGCGTTACCGTCGACGGGCGCGAATACGAGTCGGCCTCGGTCGTCGTCAGCAACGCCCGTTTTTATGCCGGCCGCTATCTCCTGGCGCCGGAAGCGCGCCTCGACGAGCCGCTGCTCCATGTCTGCCTGTTCCGCTATGGCGACGCCTTCAACACCCTGCGCTATGCGTTGGCGCTGCAGCGCGACCGGCTGCCGGTCTCCCGCGGTTTCAAGATCGTCAGTGGCCGGAATATCCGCATCGAGGGCGAGAACACCGCGCCGCTGCAGGCCGACGGCGACATCGTCGCCCGCCTGCCGGTCAATATCCGGCCTCTGCCGGACGCGCTGCAGATGGTGACCGCCGTCAGTTAGGGGGTTCGCCTAACCGTCCTTTTGGGGAAAGGCGGTCGCCGTCATTTTGCGGCAGTGATCGCGGACATCCTGCGGCCAGTCCGAAATGAGGTCAGCGAAACGATCCCGGTCTCCGGCGAAGAGGGCCCTCGTCGCCTCCTCGAAGCCCGGCAGGTCGCCGGCCATCACCGACATGAAACCGTAGGCGGTTTCGCGTTCCTGCCTTGGCGAGGCCAGATCGCTGCGCCGGGCGGCCTCGACCAGTTTGCGCAGGCTCGCGGAGGCGCCGCCGGGCTGGCTGCGCAGCCAGTCCCAATGCCGCGGCAGTAAAGTGACTTCGCCGGCGACCACGCCGAGCTTGGGGCGTCCCCGCGGACGCCGGGACCCACCGCCAGCGGGTTTCTCCGCGGGTTTTTCTGGGGCCCCGGACGGGGTCGCGAGACGGGCGATGATATCCTCGGCGTCGCCCCGGGTGTCGACATCGACGACCCGGCCGCTGGCATTGTCGAACACCAGAAGCGGCGCTTCGACGCCCTGCTCCTCGGCGGCTTTCACTGCCAGGGTAACCTCGGCCAAAGATCCGGCGGCGAGGCGGGTGAAGCCCTCAAAAGCCGTGAAATGGCGGATTTCTGTTCCTGACATAACGGTTTCTCCCGGGAATCGCGAACGCTCCCGAGAATTTATACCCGGATAAAAATCCTTGTCAATTTTATCCGGGTATAAATAGAGCTTTTTCCGATCAGGCGCCGGCCAGGGTCATCCCCTCGATGCGCAGGGTCGGGGCGTTGGCGCCGTATTTGAAGACCAGATCGTCGGCCGGTGTCAGGTTCAGGAACATGTCTTTCAGGTTGCCGGCCACCGTGGCCTCGGAAATCGGCGCGCCGAGCTTGCCGTTTTCGATGCGGAAGCCCGAAGCGCCGCGCGAATAGTCGCCGGTTACCCCGTTGATTCCCATGCCCATCATGCTGGTCACGTAGAAGCCCTTGTCGATGTCGGCCATCAGGGCCTCGGGGCTTACCTTGCCCGGCGCCATGTAGAGGTTGGAGGTCGAGGGCGACGGCGGGGAGGAGGTGCCGCGCGCGGCGTGGCCGGTGCTCTTCAGGCCGAGCTGGCGGGCCGAGCTGAGATCGAGGATCCAGGTGGTGAGCTTCCCGCCCTCGACGATGTTGAGCTTGCGGTTGGCAAGCCCCTCGCCGTCGAAGGGCTTGGAACTGAGGCCGTGGGGCCGGTGGGGATCGTCGATGATGGTGATGCCCTCGGCGAAGATCTGTTCGCCCAGCTTGTCCTTCAGGAAGGAGGTGCCCCGCGCGATGGAGGGACCGGAGATCGCCCCGGCCAGATGGCGCAGCAGGCCCATGGAGACCCGGGGGTCATAGACGATGGGCAGTTTTTCGGTCTCCGGCTTGTGGGCGCCGAGGCGGCGTACGGCGCGCTCGCCGGCGGTGCGGCCGACCGCACCGGGGTCCTCCAGTTCGCTGCCGAAGACGGCGGAGGAGAATTCGTAGTCGCTTTCCATGCCCAGGCCCTCGCCCGCGACCACCGAGACCCCCACCGAGTGGCTGGAGCGGGCATAGCTGCCGGCAAAGCCGTTGGAGGTGACCAGCGCGATCTGCACCCGGCCCCAGCCGGCCTCGGCGCCTTCGGAGTTGGTCACGCCGCTTACCGCCCGGGCGGCTTCTTCACAGGCGCGGGCGCGCTCGATCAGCACCTCTGCGGCGGGTTCCTCGGGATCGAGGATATCCAGTTCGGGAATGGCGGCGGCCAGCTCGCCTTTATCGGCGAGGCCGCAGTAGGGGTCTTCCGGCACCACCCGGGCCATGGCCACAGCGCGCTCGACCAGTTCGTCCAGGCTCGCCTTGCCGAGATCGGTGGAGGAGACGATGGCCTGGCGCTTGCCGATCATGACCCTGAGGCCGACGTCCTGGCTCTCCTCGCGCTCCAGTCGTTCGGGGTTTCCGAGGCGCTGGGAGTGGGAGAGTCCGATGGATTCGAAGAGCACGGCATCGGCGGCTTCGGCCCCGGTCGCCTTGGCTTTGCCGATCAGGTCTTCGAGCAGGGAGAGAGGGTCAACGGACGCGGTCATGGGGCCTCGCAGGGAAGAGAACAGGTGTGACCTTCAATATAGGGGCTGACCGGCGAAGATGCATCCGGGTGGTTTTCGACTTGCGTCGAAGCGGTTCCGGCCCGCTCCCCCTCCCGGCCACCCACTAGGATAATCTCATGGGTGGCCGGGAGGGGGAGCGGGCCGGCGCCGACTGCACTGTGAAAGGCGACAGCCGTTCACAACTCATAATGCAACAAAGGCAGGAAGCGTTCGGCACCGCTGGTGGTTTTGATCGGCGAGCGGATCTTGCCCGCCAGCGTCGCCCCCATGGCGCGGTAGAAACCGAAGGCGAAGGGATCGCTTTCGATCTTCAGCCGCTGGTAGCCCTCGGCCTGGGCCTTGGCCACCAGATTCTGCCACATCGCCCGTCCGATTCCCTGGCCGATCGCCGCCGGCTCGATGAAGAACAGCGGAACGGCGGCTTCCTGTGGGCGCTCGCCGGGGATCAGGGCGTAGAGGCCCAGGATGGTTTCTTCTTCGATCAGGACCATCACCCGCCCGGCGGCAACGTCCGTGGGACGGACGGTAAGGCCGGCGCGGCAGGCCTGAAGGAAAGCGGGTTCGTAACCCCAATAGGCTTTGGAACGCAGGGCGAGGGCGGTCAGCACGCCACACTCGTGGGCTTCTGCAGGGCGGAGGAACCGCCCGGGCAGGCCGGGCAAACCGGACATGACGCATCACCTCGTGATGTCGGGCCGCCAGCAGCTACCCAGGCTGCTGAAAGCCCGCTCTCTCCCGCTGTGTGCATAGCCTGCTGCAGGCCGCAGCGCCAAAGACTTTTACGGGGTAAAGCGAAGGGGGCGGTAACTCAGGGGGGGAGGCGCGACCGGCTTTACTGCGCGTTGCTTGCAGTAAAGCCGGAAAGCCTGCCGTCAGGCGGCTCGGCCGGGCGCTTTGGGCTCGGCGGCGACCATCTGATTCACCGCCGAGAGCACGGCATCCAGAGAGGCAACCACGATGTTGGCGTGGCGCCCGACCCCCCAGTAGATGGTGCCGTCGGCCGCTTCGGCCTCCACATAGGCCACCGCCTTGGCATCGGCACCGGAACTGACGGCATGCTCGTGATAGTCGTGCACCTTTACCTCGACGCCGCAGTCCCGGCGCAGCGCGTCGACGAAAGCGGCGATCGGGCCGTTGCCGCTGCCGCGGATTTCGCGCTTGGTCCCGTCGACGGTGATCATCGCGGTCAGCACCCGCTTTTCCGAAGCATGGGTGTCGGGCACCGAGCGGTGCTCGACGAAGGCGTAGGGCTGGCGCGGCGTCAGATAGGTCTGCTCGAAGAGTGACCAGATCTTGTGCGGGGTGATCTCCTTGCCGCTGGTGTCGGCTTCTTCCTGCACCTTCTGGGTGAAGGCGGCCTGGAGCTTGCGCGGCAGGTCCAGGCCGTATTCGGTCTGCAGGATATAGGCGACGCCGCCCTTGCCGGACTGGCTGTTGATCCGCACCACGGCCTCGTAGGAACGCCCGACATCCTGCGGATCGATGGGCAGATAGGGCACCTCCCAGAGGCCGGAGTTGCTCTGCTTCATCGCCGCCATGCCCTTCTTGATGGCGTCCTGGTGGGAGCCGGAGAAGGCGGTATAGACCAGGTCGCCGGCATAGGGATGGCGCGGGTGGACCGGCAACTGGTTGCAGTACTCGGCGGTTTCGCGGAGCCGGTCGATGTCGGAGAAGTCGATGCCCGGATCGACGCCCTGGGTGAAGAGGTTCAGGCCCAGGTTCACCACGTCGACGTTGCCGGTGCGCTCGCCGTTGCCGAACAGCGTGCCTTCGATGCGGTCAGCGCCCGCCATGACGCCCAGTTCGGCCGCCGCCACGCCGGTGCCGCGGTCGTTATGCGGATGCAGCGACAGGACGATGGAATCGCGGTTCTTGATGTTGCGGTGGAACCACTCGATCTGGTCGGCGTAGATGTTGGGCGTCGACATCTCCACCGTGGCCGGCAGGTTGAAGATGGTCTTCTTCTGGGGCGTCGGCTGCCAGACGTCCATCACCGCCTCGCAGATCTCTTTGGCGAAGACCATCTCGGTGCCGGTGAAGCTCTCCGGCGAGTACTGGTGGATGATTTCCGTCCCGCTCATCCCCTTGGCCAGGTCGCGGATCTGCTCGGCGCCCTTCACGGCGATGTCGACGATGCCGGCCTGGTCGAGGCCGAAGACCACGCGGCGCTGCAGGGTGGAGGTCGAGTTGTAGAGATGGACGATGGCGCGCCTGGCGCCGGCAATGCTCTCGAAGGTGCGCTCGATCAAATGGTCGCGCGACTGGGTCAGCACCTGGATGGTGACGTCGTCGGGGATCAGGTCTTCCTCGATCAGCGCCCGTACGAAGTCGAAATCGGTCTGCGAGGCCGAGGGGAAACCGACCTCGATCTCCTTGAAGCCCATCTCCACCAGCAGGGCGAACATGCGCCGCTTGCGCGGACCGTCCATGGGCTCGATCAGGGCCTGGTTGCCGTCGCGCAGATCCACCGAACACCAGATCGGCGGCGCGGTGATGACCCGGCCCGGCCATTGGCGATCCGGCAGGTCGATGGGTTTGAAGGCCGTATACTTTTGGCTCGGGTCCACCCCGGCGGTGTTGTTGGGCGGCGTTTTGCGGTTCATTGTCTTGCTTCCTTCTCCCGGCGGGGCGAATTTTAAAGGGCGCGGTCTCTGCCTTTGTGGGGACCTGCGGCCCGCCGGCCTGATGTTCTGAATATCGTTGGTTATACGGTGGCCTCGTCTACAGCCGCTGCAGCGCCACGGATCAGGCGCAGCGGCCGCCGGTAAGTCGCAGGCAAAGAGCTTGGGTCAGCCCGCCGGGGCCTGCGGAAATCTTACGGAAACTGCTGTTTTTCTGGGGCTTCACGCTCATCGGAGCGAACCTCTTTCAGGGTCGGAACTGTCGGACGACGGCTTTATCCGGCGCGCTTCTAGGCGGCCGGGGCAATAAGTCGTAGCGACAGATATCCCTGAAATCCGGTCATAACGCTGGGAAATTAGGCGTCGGGCCGGTTCCCGTCAAGACCTTAAGGCCGCCGGGTCCCGGTCTGCCCGGACAGCCGGTTGCAAAGCAAGAATCGGATGGACGCGGCTTTGCGGAAGCGCCAGATAGCTGCGTAACCGCCGCCGCATCGGTTTTCCCGCCCTCTCTGCTCCCTGTCTTTTATGCTTAAGGAGACGAGTTCCAATGGCTTGGATCGAGCGTGGCCTCCTCAGTCGCCTGACCCGGCAAAACCCCGTCCAGTTCGCCTGGCTGCGCGATGCCGCCGCGGCCAGTCCCGGCATCTTCTGGAAGCTTCTGTTTTTCGGGCCGCTTGCCGGCCACCGGCGGGCGGCGCCCCGGGTCCTGATCAATATGGCGCGGATCGGCGCGCTCAGGGCGCAGGATTGCGGCGCCTGCCTGCAGATCGGGATCGACTACGCGCTGAAGGAAGGGACGCCGCGCGATGTCGTGCAGGCCGCTCTGCGGTCGCCCGAAGCCTTGCCGCCGCACGAGCGGATGGTGCTGGATTACGCTCAGGCGGTCGCCGGGAACCGGCAGGATCTTCCGTCTCTTGTTGAGGCGCTGCGCCGGGAACTCGGCGCGGCGGTGCTGGCCGAGCTTGCCTTTGCCGTGGCGACGGCGAGCCTGTTTCCGCTCGCCAAACGCGGTCTCGGCGTTGCCACTGCCTGCGATCCGGACGCGATCCGCCTCTAATGCACCCGGCTGCAATTTGCATGGAATAGAACCCGCTCGAGAGACGTGTTTCTGGGGGAGAACGCCGCGCCGCTCAGCCAGGATCAAACAGCGATGCACAACCTGACAATCGTTCTGCCGCCCGACCCGGTTCTTTTCGAGTTCGCGACGGCCTTCAGCATCTTTGCAATCGGCGCGAAGCATCACTATGCCGTGCGCGCCTGCCATCACGGCAGCGGTCCGGTCTCGGTCCACGGCGCCATGTCGCTTGCGGTGGAAGACGGCCTGGCCGCCGTCGAGACGGCGGACACGGTGATCGTTCCGGGTCTGATGGCGGACCTCGATCAGCCTTTGCCCGAGGTGCTGCTGCGAAGCCTGCGCCGGGCCCATGCGCGGGGCTGCCGCATGGCCTCGATCTGCACCGGTTCCTTCGTGCTGGCGGCGGCGGGTCTGCTCAACGGGCGCCGCGCCACCACCCATTGGAAAAACGTCGACAAGATGCGCGCGCTTTTCCCCAGGGTCCGCATCGATCCGGAGGTGCTCTATGTCGATGACGGCGAGATCCTGACCGCTGCCGGGGTGACGGCGGGGATCGACCTCTGCCTGCATATGGTGCGCAGCGACTTGGGCCAGGCGCTGGCCAACGACATCGCGCGCCACATGGTCTTCGGCCCGCATCGTGGCGGCGAGTACGCGCAGTACATTGAATGCCCGCTGGGCCCGGCGCGCTCGCGCAGCCTGGAGGCAACGCGCCGATGGGTGCTGGAGCGTCTCAACCAGCCGATCTCGGTGTCGCGGATGGCCGATCACGCCTGTCTCTCGGTGCGCGCCTTTGCGCGGCGCTTTCACGACGAAACCGGCAGCGCGCCGCACCGCTGGCTGGTGGCGCAGCGTTTGCGCCTTGCGCGGCAGTTGCTCGAAGAAAGCAACCTCCTGATCGACGAGGTCGCGCGGTGCTGCGGTTTCGGATCGACCCTCTCGTTTCGCGATCATTTCAAGCGTCAGCTACAGACCACGCCGAGCGACTATC
Source organism: Pelagibius sp. (assembly GCF_965249265.1). NCBI lineage: Bacteria > Pseudomonadati > Pseudomonadota > Alphaproteobacteria > Rhodospirillales > Rhodovibrionaceae > Pelagibius > Pelagibius sp. The sequence continues at coordinate 347,592 of NZ_OZ252224.1, forward strand.
GCCAGATGTTCCGCGCACACCGCGAGGCATCGCTTCTGCCCTCGGCAGCCTAGGGCGGTCCCCCTCAGGCATTGGAATCGGCATCTCTGCATCTGTTTTCGGTCACTTTCCGGCACCCCGTCTGGCGGTGTGCGGCTGCGGCGGCTACCTGATCTGCGGCACAGGCCCGGTCTTGTGCCGGCGCCGCGGAAACAGGAGTCGAGATGACGAAGACCTACGAGACCTTGGTGTTCTCCAAAACCGGCCCGCTGGGCAGGCTGGAGCTGCGGCGGCCCCATCGCCTGAATGCGGTCGATCTGCGCGCCGCCGACGAGCTTTTGGAACTTGCCAAAGCAATTGCCGCCGACCCGGCGCTTCGCATGGTCGCGATCACCGGCCAGGGGCGGGCCTTTTCCACCGGCATCGATCTGAAGGATCTGGAGGCGGGGCGGATCGAAGCGCGTTACTTCGAAGTCTGGGAGCGGGCGCTGCGCCTGTTTGAGACCATGGACAAGCTGGTGCTCTGCCTGATCCATGGCTATGCGCTGGGCGGCGGCCTTCAACTCGCGCTCGCCGCCGATGTCCGGATCTGCACGCCTTCGGCCCAGCTTGGTCTGCCGGCCGTCAAGGAGGGGTTGATCCCCGGTCTCGGGACCTGGCGGCTTGCCCGCTACGTCGGCCAGGGGCGGGCCAAGGCCATGATCCTGCGTGGCAACATGATCGACGGAATCGAGGCCCAGCGCATCGGCCTTGTCGATCATCTGGTCGAGGAGACCAATGTTGCAACGGCCTTCGAAGACCGGCTTGCCGACTATGCGAAATCCAATTCGGCCGGTTGCCGCTACGCCAAGGCCCTGGTGGCCGAGAGCTTCGAGAGCGGCTTCGAGGCTTTCTTTGCCCGTTATCTCGACCAGCAGGGGCGGGCGCTCACGGCACCGGATTTTGCCGAAGCCATGGCCGCCTATGGCGGCAATCGCGCACCGGACTGGGGTTGATCCGATGGCGATGCAACGTCAACACGGCTTTGATCCGATTGAGGCCGCCAGCCGCGACGAGATCACCGCCCTTCAGGTGAAGCGCCTGAAGTGGTCGCTCGGCCATGCCTATGAGAACGTCGCTCACTACCGCCGCAAGTTTAGGGCTGCCGGGGTGCGTCCCGACGATTTTCGCGAGCTGGCCGATCTGGCGAAGTTTCCGACGACAACCAAGGAGGATCTGCGCCAGACCTATCCCTTCGGCATGTTCGCGGTGCCGATGGAACGGGTGCTGCGCATCCACGCCTCCAGCGGCACCACCGGCAAGCCGACGGTGGTCGGCTACACCCGCGCGGATATCGATACCTGGGCCGGGCTGATGGCCCGCTCCATCCATGCCGCCGGCGGCCGGCCCGGCGACAAGGTTCATCTGGCCTATGGCTACGGCCTCTTCACCGGCGGCCTGGGCGCCCATTATGGGGCCGAGCGCCTGGGTTGCACGGTGGTGCCGGTCTCCGGCGGCCAGACCGCCCGCCAAGTTCAGCTCATCACCGATTTCGCGCCAGACATTGTCATGTGTACGCCGTCCTACATGCTGAACCTTGCCGAGGCGTTTCGCGCGGCAGGACGGGACCCCGCCGCGACCGCGCTCAGGATCGGGCTTTTCGGGGCGGAGCCCTGGTCGCCGGCGATGCGCCGCGAGATCGAGCGTTGCTGCGGCCTCGATGCCCTGGACCTCTATGGTCTGTCGGAGGTGATGGGCCCGGGCGTCGCCAACGAGTGCATCGAGGCGAAGGACGGCCCGGTGATCTGGGAAGATCATTTCTATCCCGAGGTGATGGATCCGCAGAGTGATCAGGTTTTGCAGGATGGCAGTTTCGGAGAGCTCGTTTTCACCACACTGACCAAAGAGGCTTTGCCGGTGATCCGCTACCGGACCCGCGACCTGACGCGGCTGCTGCCGCCGACGGCGCGCAGCATGCGGCGCTTCGAAAAGATCGCCGGCCGTTGCGACGACATGCTGATCCTGCGCGGGGTCAACATCTTTCCCGGTCAGTTCGAAGACCTGCTGTTGCGCGATGAAAGGCTGTCGCCGCACTACCTGCTGGAGCTTTCCCGCGAAGGGGCGCTGGACTCCCTGATCCTGAAGGTGGAGCCGCGTTGCGCCGTTGGCGGAGAGGCCGGCGCCGCTATCGCCCGTGATCTCGGCGCGAAGGTGAAAGACACCATCGACGTCACGGTCAGGATAGACTTGTTGGCGCCCGGCGGCATCGAACGCTCCGAAGGTAAGGCGGCGCGGGTGATTGACCAGCGACCAGCCTAAAGGCGGTCAAAGCGGCGTTTCGGCGTATGACGGCCCCCTTCGGGAGAGCCGTCATGCCGTCATTGACAAGCGGATTTGCGGGCCATAGCGTCGGAGCCATCCAAGTGGAGGATTTGTCGTGACCGCAGTCAGCATCGTATCGAAGCGAAGGCGCGGGAAGCCGTAACGGCTTCCGGTTCACGACGTGACGCGCCCCCGATAATGTCGGGGGTTTTTTGTTTCCGGAATTCAAAGGGATGCTGAAATGTCGGCTTTCCAACGGACGCCGCCCAAGATATTCACGCTGATCCTGCTGACGGGGGTTTCGATCCTCGCGCTGAACATGTTCGTGCCCTCGCTCGTCAACATCGCCGCCGATCTTGATGCCGATTACACCCTGGTCAGCCTGTCGATCGCGGGCTATCTGGCGGCGACGGCCGTCTTGCAGATCGTGATCGGGCCGATGTCGGACCGCTATGGTCGCCGGCCCGTACTGCTGATTGCCGTTGCGCTTTTCACGCTTGCCTCGCTGGGCTGCCTCTTGGCGCAGAACGTTTGGGTCTTCCTGTTCTTCAGGTTGCTGCAGGCCGCGATTGTTGCCGGTGGGGCGCTGTCGCGCGTGGTTGTGCGGGACATGGTGCCGCCGAAACAGGCCGTCAGTCTGTTGGGTTATATCGCCATGGCGATGGCAGTCGCACCGATGCTGGGCCCGATGGTCGGCGGCGCGCTCGACGAACTCTTCGGTTGGCGATCCAGCTTTCTCGCCTTTGCCCTGATGGGGGCCGCCCTCTTCGCCTTAGCGTGGTTTGATCTGGGGGAAACCAACCGGAACCCCTCGCAGACCTTCCGCGCCCAACTGCAGGCCTATCCGGTATTGCTGGGATCGGCGCGGTTCTGGGGTTATGCCGGCTGCATGGCATTTTCGACCGGGGCGTTTTTCGTCTTCATTGCCGGCGCGCCTTTGGTCGCAAGTACCCTGTTCGGGATTTCTCCGGGCATGCTGGGCCTCTACATCGGGTCGATTACCGGCGGGTTTGTTCTGGGAAGTTTCGCGGCGGCCCGCTGTGCCAAGCGGTTCGCGTTGGAAACGATGATGCTGGCGGGCCGGATCGTCGCCTGCTCGGGCCTTGCCGTCGGGCTGCTTTTGTTTGCCGCGGGTGTGATGCACGAACTTGCGCTCTTTGGGTCCACTATCTTCGTCGGCCTTGGCAACGGCATCACCATGCCCGGCAGCAACGTTGGTGCGATGTCGGTCCGTTCCGACTTGGCGGGCACGGCCTCGGGCCTCGCCGGCGCCCTTACGATGGGCGGTGGCGCTCTTCTGACTTGGACGGCGGGTATGGTGGTTACCGAAGACACGGGCGCGATGGCGCTCTTGGGGTTGATGTTCGTAACGTCGTTCCTGGGTCTGCTGAGCGCATGGTGGGTGCATGGACTCGCCAGGCAGCTGCCCGCCCGCGAAGAGTCGTGAACGAAAGACCCGCTCTAGACGAAGCCGACGGTCACGAAGAGCATGTTGACGTGTTCGCCGTCGTCGGAGAGCGGCATGATCAGATCCTCGGTGGTGAGGAATTCCTTGTTCTTGCCGACGTAGGGCGTGTCGCTGCTCAGCGGCGCGCGCTGTTCCGTGACGTGGCGGCAGGAAGCCCAGATTCGGCTCGGCGCTTTCTGATGGGCGATCTCACTCATCCAGAGGCCGGTGTAGCTGCCCATCATGTGTTCGTCCATCTTGGTGCCGATCAGCCGGTAGCGGAAGTCCAGCGGCTCGGCCCGCACGTCGAGCAGGAAGATGTGGGGCAGGATCTTATGAATTTCGGATGGTTCGATGTCACCGCGCGCGGGCATGCACCGCCCGCCGCGTTTGTCGTTCCAATACTTGAAGCCCTGCTGGTTTATCGGCGATTTCAGAGCCAGCAGCGGCTCGGGGGTATGGCCGGATAGCTTGCTAATCACGTCATACTGAAAACTGTTAGGAAATATGTCGGAACTATACGTGGACTTGGCTGTCCAGTTCCAGGTTATTTCCAGCCTGTTTGTTTCCAGCCGGGCTACTTCCAGCCAGCTTACTTCCAAATCGCCTTCCCGCTGCCGGGCAGGCCCAGATCCGGCCAGAGCCGGTCGATCCGGTCAATGGTCTCCTGATCCATGCGGATTTCCCGGCCCCATTCGCGTTTTGTTTCCGGCGGCAGCTTATCGGTGGCATCCAGGCCGATCTTGGAGCCGAGGCCGTCCTCGGGCGAGGCGAAATCGAGGTAGTCGATGGGGGTCTGCTCGAGCACCGTGATGTCGCGGGCCGGGTCCATCTTGGTGGAGATCGCCCACATCACGTCTTTCCAGTCGCGGGCATCGACGCCGTCGTCCACCACGATCACCCACTTGGTGTACATGAACTGGCGCAGGTAGGACCAGACGCCCATCATCACCCGCTTGGCGTGACCGGGATAGGCCTTCTTCATGGCGATCACCGCGATGCGGTAGCTGCAGCCCTCCGGCGGCAGCCAGAAGTCGGTGATCTCCGGGAACTGCTGCTGCAGCAGGGGGATGAAAACCTCGTTCAGGCCTTCGCCCAGGATCGAGGGTTCGTCCGGCGGCCGCCCGGTGAAGGTCGAGAGATAGATCGGGTCGCGCCGCATGGTCATGGCGGTGACGGTGAAGGTGGGGAAGGGCTCGACCGCGTTGTAATAGCCGGTGTGGTCGCCGTAGGGGCCCTCGTCCGCCATTTCGTCGAGGGAGACATAGCCTTCCAGCACGATCTCGGCCTGGGCGGGAACCTTCAGCGGCACGGTCTTGCAATCGACCAGATCGACCTTGCGGCCGCGCAGCAGCCCGGCGAAGTGATATTCCGAGAGGGTGTCCGGCACCGGGGTGACGGCGGCCAGGATGGTGCCGGGGTCGGCGCCGATCACCGCCGCGGCCGGTAAGGGATCGCGCTTCTGATCTTTCCAGCGCTGGTGATGCTGGGCGCCGCCGCGGTGTTTCAGCCAGCGCATGATGGTCTTGTTCCGCCCGGTCACCTGCATGCGGTAGATGCCGAGGTTGAAGGCGTCGGTCTTGTCGCCCCCGGGGTTGGGGCCTTGTGTTACCACCAGGGGCCAGGTGATCAGCGGCGCCGGCTCGCCCGGCCAGCAGGTCTGCACCGGCAGGCGGGTAAGGTCGATGTCGTCCCCGGTCAGCACCACGTCCTGGCAGGGGCCGTAGCCGACCGACTTGGGTTTCATCGCCATGACGGTTTTCAGCAGGGGCAGATGGCTCCAGGCTTCGCGCAGGTTGCCCGGCGGCTCCGGCTGGCGCAGGAAGGCCAGAGTCTCCCCGACCTCGCGAAGCTCCGCCGGTTCCCGGTCCATGCCCCAGGCAACCCTTTCGACCGTGCCGAAGAGGTTGGCCAGCACCGGCATCTCGGCCTTGCGGCCGTCGCTGTGGATCACGTTTTCGAACAGCACCGCCGGGCCGCCCTCGGCCAGCAGCCGGGTCTGGATCTCGGTGATCTCCAGTTCCGGCGCCACCGGCGCGGTCACCCGGACCAGCCGGCCGTCCCGCTCCAGCCGCTCGATAAAGTCGCGTAATGAAGAAAAAGGCATTCTGCTGATCTATTGATGATGTGTATTAATTGTTCTTCTGTGCCTTGATTTATTCTACCATAAGATGTTTTTCATCACTTTCCACAGCATCAATGACAAAGCTGCGTATTCTCACGTCGTACAAGGATGTCGCCCCATTCTTAGATAGCGTCCAGGCGTTGGCCGATTCTAATCGCCAGTCTTTAGGATTCTTTCCTGCAGTTGTTTATCACGACCTTGCCGCCAAGGGCAGCCTATGGGTGGCGCTTTCAGGTAAATCAGACCTAGCAGGCTTTCTGACTTTTGGCGGTAGCTCTTTGCAGTTGGGTGTAAAGCAACTCTTTGTCGACGAGAGGTTTCGTGGCCGAAAAGTCGGTACGTCTCTCGTAGATCAATTGATCAAGTACGCTGAGGCGAGAGACTACCTATCAATAAGGGCGCGAGTTGCGACTGATCTGAAAGAGAGTAATGCGTTCTGGGAGAGTGTGGGGTTCCAGCAGATCAAAAGAGAGGCGGGTGGCAAGTCGAGAAACCGAGAGATTTTTGTTCGTGTAAGGACCCTCCGGACTCGATCCTTGCTTAGTTGGATGGACGGAACAGAGAGTCAGCGTGAGACCGTCGTCAGCCTGCCGAGAATGCGCGTTGAGGTGACAAAGTCTAGAAAACATTTCGCGATTGATCTGAATGTCTTCTTCGACGTCACGAAAAACCGAAAGAAGTCATCAGATGCAGGATCACTGATCGGAGCCGCGATGGCCGGGTTGATTGATCTCTCGGTGACCAGCGAATTCCTATCTGAATTGAAGCGCTCGAAGCTAAATCGAAATGAAGATCCAATTCTTCAATTCGCTGAATCACTGCCAGTCCTTCCGCCGCTTAGCGCCAGCGCTGACGGTATCGTGAGCAGGCTAAGGGAGATCATCTTTCCCCATAGAGACTTGGAGAAGCGGCGGGCACCCCAGGAACAATCAGACCTCTTGCATATAGCCTCATCGATTCAGTATCGACTTGATGGCTTTATCACACGTGATGGTGACTTACTAAGGGCTGCAGAATCCGTCAAAGATGAGTTTGGAATCGAGATTGTTGCACCAGCGGACTTGGTTGATCCCAGTTTTGAGGACATTGCTCAAGTGCCGGTGATGAATGTCACATCCAAAGATCAGCGACAGATCATTGTTCAACAGCTGTCTACATCAGAGGAGAAAAGTGCAATTGAGTTCTTAGTGGCCTGCGGGCACGAAGAGCCAATTGCTCAGAGGATTCTTCGTCGGGGCACGTCTGCCAGCCCAAGAGAGGTACATGCTGCCTACCTTGATGGGCTAATCATTGCAGTTGCATCCTGGGATCACCCGACAACGTTCCACGAAGGGCTGGAGAGCTATCTAGTAGTCGATGAAACAGCGCCGCTTGCTCAGCAGGTGATCGATCATTTCATCGAATTGATTGTTCGAACCGCAACGCGTCCCTCGGTGTCAAAATGCCGAATAGAACTGCTCGCAGATCAGCCATTGACGATGAGCACAGCTCAATCACGCGGCTTTGGTGAGTTCCGTCGAGTTGGCGCTGGCCACTGGGCGGAGAAGCCTATGGCAGGTCGAATCGTCACAGAAGACGATTGGGTCCGGTTCCAAGCAAGATTGTCTTCCGCCACTGGGCTCAGGCTACCGAGTGAGATGCCCAGTTTTGAAGGCGTGAGAGAGTCCGGTATAGAAGTCTCTGACGAATCAGGACTTAAAGCGAAGCTGACCCTTTTTGATCTTGAAACTCTCCTGTCTCCCGTTCTATTTTTGTTCTCAAAACGTGGAGGTCTCATTCTGCCGATCAGGTCGCTATTCGCACGCGATTTGTTGGGAGATGTTGGGCGTCAATATGGCTTGTTGCCCAAAAAGGAAGCTGGCCTTCGATTGGAAAGGGCTTACTTCAGGACGCCTGCAAAGACAGCCATGTTCAAGGTTGGAACTCCGGTCATTTTCTACGAGTCTGGCTATGGCGGTGGTTCGAAAGCGGCTATCGGAGTTGCAAGAGTAACGTTCTCAAGTATCAGAGAAGTTGAGGATGCCGCGGTCGCATTTGAACGACAGGGCGTTCTCGATCAGAAAGAACTAGAAAGAGTATCGCGGAATGGCAGGGTCCACGTGATTACGTTTGACAACTTCAACAGTTTTGATCGAGCAATTTCATATGATCGGCTGGGAGATCTCATTGCGCTCCAGGCTAATTTGGTCGCGCCACAAGAAGTTGACAGTGATGCATTCGCTCAAATCTGCGAGGAGGGCTTCAGTTGAGCTTTCAGCAATCCGACTCCGAAGCCCTGATTTCTATCCGCCCGGAGTACGTGCAGGCGATGATTGAAGGTAGGAAGACCGTCGAGTTCCGAAGACGTAATCTGAAGCTTGCTCCCAATTCGAGACTTTGGATCTACAGCACCTTGCCTACCGCTGCTGTGACAGCAGTGGCTGTTGTTACAGGAGTGGACTCCGGGGCAGTAAACGCTATCTGGCGCCGTTATGGGAAACGTGGGAGCATTTGCAAAGCTGATTTTGATAGATACTTTCTTGGAGTTGATCAGGCATTTGCAATTGAGATCAAGTGCGTCTCAGTGCTTTCGAACGGTATTGATTTATCGTCTCTACGAACGGTAGTTGATGGATTTCAGCCACCGCAGACGTACGTAAGGGTGCCGCAAGGGCATCCGTTCCTGCCTTTGTTTGAAGGCGCTGTCGCCTAGGGCATTAAGCGCGTTCGACCTGCAATACCGTGCCTTCGATGCCGACGACTTTCACCTTGGTGCCGGCGGGCATGTCGTCGCCCTCCACCTTCCAGCGCGAGTCGTCGATGTGGAGCAGGCCGTTGCCGTCGGTGATCGGCTCTTTCAGCGTGAAGCTGCGGCCGACGTAGCTGGCGCCGCGCTTGTTCAGCATCGGCTGGTCGCTGACCGGCGCCGGGCGGTTGCGCAGCACGAAGCGCCAGGCGACGATCGACACCACAGAGACCACGGCGAAGAGCAGCAATTGCATCTGCCACATCATGTCCGGGGCGATCAGCAGCACCAGGCCGACGACGCCGGCGGCGATGCCCATCCAGAGGAAGACCGCGCCGGGGGCAAAGACCTCGATGCCGATCAGGAAGACGCCGATCACCCACCAGTTCCAGTATTCGATCTGTTCGAAGCTGATCATGAGGGCGTACTCCCGCCGCCGGCGCTGCTGCCGCCTGCCGTGCTGCCGCCGGCAGAACCGCCATTTGTGCCGCCGCCCGTGCCGCCGTTTCCGCCGCCGCGCGGCGCATCCCAGGGGCCTTTCGCGGCCTGGCGCTGCTCCATGGAATCGCGGGCGATCTCGGCGATGCCGCCGATTGCGCCGATGACCCCAGCGGCATCGACCGGCAGGAAGAAGGTTTTCTGATTGGCCGAGTCGGCGAACTTGCCGAGCGCATCGACATAGCGCTGGGCGACGAAGTAGTTCACGGCATTCACATCGCCGCGGGCGATGGCTTCGGAGACCATGGTGGTGGCCTTGGCTTCGGCCTCGGCTTCTCGCTCGCGCGCTTCGGCATCGCGGAAGGCGGCTTCGCGGCGCCCCTCTGCCGCCAGGATCTGGGCCTGCTTCTCGCCCTCCGCGCGCAGCACCTCGGCCTGGCGGTCGCCTTCGGCCACCAACACAGTGGCGCGTTTGTCGCGTTCGGCCTTCATCTGCCGCGCCATGGAGTCGACCAGATCGGCGGGCGGGGTGATGTCTTTGATTTCGATGCGGGTGACCTTCACGCCCCAGGGCTCGGTTGCATCGTCGACGACCTTCAGCAGGCGGTTGTTGATGTTGTCGCGGTTGGACAGCAGTTCGTCCAGATCCATGGAGCCCATCACCGTACGGATGTTGGTCATGGTCAGATTCAGAATGGCGCGTTCCAGGTTGCGCACCTCATAAGCCGCCTGGGCGGCGTTCAGGACCTGATAGAAGACCACGCCGTCGACCTGCACCAGGGCGTTGTCGCGGGTGATGACCTCCTGCGAGGGCACATCCAGCACCGTCTCCATCATGTTGAGCTGCGCGCCGATGCGGTCGATGATGGGGACCACCATGCCGAGGCCGGGGGGCAGGGTCTTGGTGTAGCGGCCGAAGCGCTCCACCGTGTAGCCGTAACCCTGGGGCACGGTCTTGACGCTCATGGTAACGATGATAATGGCCAACACGACGATGGCGATCACCAGGATGCCGAAGCCTGTAATTTCAAAGGGCATGGTCTTGGGGTCTCCGCTCCGTAGATCCGTCTCCGCCGCGGGATTGTTCTGCGACGCGCCGCCTGGCGCCGACGAAGCCGCCTCACATTCCGGTGAGGAAACTATCGGTCCGGTTCCAGCCTGCCGGGGCCAATCTATCCTGTGTTGAGTGCGCAGGGAAAGCTCGGGGGAAAGCTTGGGGGCAAGGACGGCGCGCGCCGTCACGAAAGCAGGCGGGAAAACCTGGAAAATTCTGGGGTTCAGCGGTGGCTCTCGGCCCCGAAAGAGGGCCGCCGCCGCTCCTGGCACCCCAATCTTGGTAGGCCACATTAACCAACTTGCAATGCCGTTTTGGGACTATACATTGCGCTTCACTTATCCTTATTGTTGACAGTGTCTTGGCAGGATTTGTGTGGAGTCGCACGAAGCCCAGCGCAGGATGCCTGAGGCATTTTTCAAGTTCAGAGGCTTGATCCGGATGTTGCAGTACTATGTGGTCGGCGGTGAATACAAGGACACGAGGTTCCGTGAAGCCGTCGGCGGAAATGAACAGTGGTTTGGCCCCTTTACCGACTATGAGGCGGCAAAGGAAGAATGGGCCAAGCACGCCTGGCAGACGGTCGATGATTGTACGACCCGTTATCGGATCGAATGCATCGACAATGACGGGCCGCCGCCCTGCACCGATTGACGGTGTACGGACTGACGGCACAGCGGCTGACGGCACAGCGGCTGACGGCGTCGCGCGCGACGCTGCATCGGGTGGCGTGACCGGGGCGGCGATCCCGCCGGTCCGGTTCGATGTGAAGATGGCTTGTGCGGGCCTTGGCTGCCGGCACGCGAACCAAACCGTTGTCCCCAACCAAGTTGATATCCCGGGTTCTGGACCCTATGCCCTGGCCCCTTCCCAGCAGTGACCAAGCCCGCCTGACCCTGGCAAAGGGCTACCCCTATGCGGCGCCGGCCGGTTCCTACCTTTACCGGGACGGCGAGACGCGGGCCCTGGACGGCGGGGCCGAGGCCGCCCTGCTGCGCGACCGGGTACCGGTGATCGCCCACGGCTCCAACCGGGCGCCCGAGCAACTGCACCGCAAGTTCTCCCATCTGAGCGGCGCGGCCTCGGAGATTCCCGTAACCCGCGCCCTGCTGGCCGATCACGACGTGGTCTACTCGGCCCATATGACCCGTTACGGTGCCGTCTCCGCCACCCTCCACGCGGCGCCCGGCACCCGGGTGACGGTCTTCGTCACCTGGCTGCACGAGGCGCAGCTGCCGCGGATGCACGAGACCGAATTGGGCCTTGGGAACTACGGCTACGGCCGCATGTCCGGCATCTCATTGACGCTGGAGGACGGGGCCGAGATTGCCGAGGCCTATGCCTATCTCTCGGTCCACGGCTGCCTGGCGGACCCCGAGGCGGAATCTGCGCCCCTGGCGCTGGCGGCGGTTCCGGCGCAGCGGCGGCGGCATCGCGCCGTCGATCAGGAATCCGCGCTGACGCTGCTGCGCGACCGCCATGAACCATCGGCCGAGCTGGACGGCATGATCCTCTCCAACATCGCCGATACCGCAAAGCGGCGCGGGCTCATCAAAGCCCTGCAGGAAGCCGCCGTCCCCTGGGAAGTTCCCGGCTTCGAACTGCTGCAGCGCTAAGCCGTCTCCGCCAGCTTGCCGGCACTGCGGAAGCGGGTGCGGTAGTGGTTGGGACTGACCCCCAGCTTGCGCAGGAAAGCGCGGCGCATGATCTCCGCCGAACTGAATCCGGCCGCGGCGGCGACGCGTTCCACGGGATCGCCGCTCTGTTCCAGCCGCCGCCGGGCGGCTTCCAGGCGCACCGATTCGACGAAGCGGGCCGGCGTCTCGCCGCTGTCGCGGGCGAAGGCGCGGGCAAAGTTGCGCGGGCTCATGCCGGCCCGGGCCGCAAGGCTGTCCACGGACAGATCCTCCGTCACGTTCTCGGCGATCCAGCGCTGGACCTCGTGGATGCGGCCACCGCTGCCGGTCTGGGGCTGCTGCGGGGTTGAGAACTGCGACTGGCCGCCGGGGCGCTTCAGGAACAGCACCAGTTCGCGCGCGACGGCCAGGGCCAGTTCCGGGCCGTGGTCCAGTTCGACCATGGCAAGGGCCATGTCCATGCCGGCGCTGACCCCGGCGGAGGACCAGAACTTGCCGTGGCGCATGAAGATCGCGTCGGGCTCCAGAGTGATGTCGGGGTAACGCTGCTGCAGGTCTTCGGCCCAGCGCCAATGGGTGGTGGTGATCCGCCCCTCCAGAGCGCCGATCTCGGCCAGCAGATAGGCCCCGGTGCAGACCGAGCCGACACGGCCGGCGGCCTCGATCGCGCGTTTCAGCCAGGCCAGGGTGTCCGGGTCGCGCAGCGCCTTGCGCCGCCCGGCGCCGCCGCAGACGATCAGGCTGTCCATCTCAGAGAAATCGCTGGCGAAGTCCTTCGTCGCCTGCAGGGTGAGGCCCTGGTCGGAGGGCAGGGGGCCTTTCGCCTTGGCCACCAGTTCGACCCGGTAGAGGTCCTCGATGCCGAACTCGGCAGCCAGGTGCTCAGCCGCGGAAAAAACCTGGAAGGGGCCGGACATGTCCAGCAGGTTGGCGTTTTCGTAGCCCAGTACCCAGACGGTCCGGCGCTTGCGGGGCGCCCGGATCATCTCCCGGGTCAGGCTGTGCGGCTTTCTGATTTCTTTCATCGGGCGTTCCCCGGTGCAGCGATTCAGCGATCAACTATTCCTGCCGCAGGCGCTGTCTTCAATGACAAATATCCCACGATTTCGGCCAAAGCGGTTTTCCCGCGGCCGAAGTCTGGCGCCGCCCTTGTGCTTCGCTATAGTGCGCGGATGTCTGGATTCATCCATCGCGCGGGACTGGCCGCGCTGTTCTGCGCCGCCCTGGCGGCCTGCGAGTTGCCGCCGCCGGAAACCGAGGGGCGCTTTGATCGCCGGGTGACGCTTTTCGATCCGGCTGAAGCCATTCAGCAGGGCTGGGTCGAGATGCCGCTGGTTGGCCTCACCGAGTATCGCGTCTCTTCGCTGAACGACCGCGTCTCGATCCGCGCCGTCGGCAAACGCTCGGCCTCCGGTCTCGTGCTGCCGGTGGAGTTCGACCCCAACGACTGCCCGGTGATCGAATGGTCCTGGCGGCTTGAGGCGATACAGGAATCGGCGAGCCTGGACGACAAGGACCGCGAGGACGTGGCGGCCTCGCTTTACGTCATGTTCGGCGATCCCGGTTCCCTCTCGGCGCCGCGCAAGGTGCCGACCCTGCGCTACGTTTGGACCAATTCGCGCCAGCAGATCGAGGATATCGTGGACTCGCCCTACCTGCCCGGCGTGGTGCGTTCCATCATCATCGAAACCGGTATCGTCAGCACGGCCACCTGGATCGACGAAAAGCGCGACCTCCTGGCGGACTATCAGGCGGCCTTCGGCGGCAAGCCCAGGGACCAAGTCTATGCCGTCGCCATCTTCACCGACAACGACCAGACCGGCGAGCCGGTGGAGGCGCACTACGGCGCCGCCAGTCTGCTGTGCCGGGAGACAGGGTAAAGCGTTTCACGCTTTGACGGCCGGAACCGCTTCGGCGTAAGTCGAAAAATGCTCTAGCCGTCTTCAGGCGACACCTGCCAGACAACGGCGTTGCGAACATCCGTGTCTTCCAGTTCGCGGCTGGTCTTTACGGCATAGCCGATGATTCGCTCCAGGCCCTCGCGCGGCAGATAGGTGCGGCCCGGATCGCCCATCAGCACCAGACAGTCCGGCGTTGAAAGGCGGCGCAGCCAGGCGGTGATGCGCTCGGCCGCCGGGCGCTCGTAGCAGACATCGCCGGCCAGCACGACATCCCAGCCGGGGTTGGCGCTGCCGACGATATCTTCCTGCCTTACCGCGATCTCGACGCCGTTGGCTTCGGCATTCAGACGGCAGGCGGCAGCGGCAAAGGCATCGATCTCCACCGCTTCCACGGTGGCGGCGGCGGCCAGTTTGGCGGCGATGCCCTGAAGGCCGGAGCCGGCGGCGAAATCCAGCACCCGCTTGCCCGCGACCACCTGCGGATGGTCCAGCAGGTAGCGTGCCAGGGCCTGGCCGCCGGCCCAGGCGAAGGCCCAGAACGGCGGCGGCAGACCTTCCCGGGCCAGCTTTTCCTCCGTTGCCTGCCACAGCGGCACGACCTCCGAGGCGAGATGGAGTTTGACCTCCGGTACCAGGGGGGTGTCCTGCAACAGGGTGTTGGCGCGGATGAAGTCTTCGGGGGCCGCTATGGCCGAAGGGCTCACGGCGTGAAGCCGAGCTCAAGGTGAACCCAGGGGCTGCCGGCGAGGATACCGGCGAGCAGCAGCCAGCCGACGAAGCGGTTCGACTTGAACTTGGCCAGGCAATCGCCGGGCACATCCATCTTGAGGTCCAGAACCTGCCAGAGGAAGTGCAGGGCGACGGTGGCAAGGCCGAGCCAGAACGGCCAGAGCAGACCGGCGGCCTGCCCGGCGAGACCGAACAACAGCAAGGTCAGACCATAGAAAGCCAGCAGCCAGCGCTTGGTCGTGCTGCCCAGCCGCAGGGCCGTCGACTTCACGCCGATCAAGGCATCGTCTTCCTTGTCCTGGTGCCCGTAGATGGTGTCGTAGCCCAAGGTCCAGGCGATGCCGCCGATGTAAAGCAGCAGGGAGGGCCAGCCAAAGCTGCCGGTCACCGCCGTCCAGCCGAGCAGCGCCCCCCAGTTGAAGGTGAGGCCGAGCCAGGCCTGGGGCCAGTAGGTGATGCGCTTCATCAAGGGGTAAGCGAAGACCAGCAGCAGCGAAGCGCAGCCCAGCAGGATGGTGAGCACGTTCATCTGCAGCAGAATGATGAGGGAGACCGAAAGCAGCGGTAGCAGAAAGAGGCCCGCCTGCAGCAGGCTGAGTTCACCGCTGGGGATCGGCCGTGTGGCGGTGCGGGCGACCTTGGCGTCGAAGTCGCGGTCCAGCATGTCGTTCACCACGCAGCCGGCGCTGCGCATCAAAAGGGCGCCACAGGCAAACAGCAGATAGAGTTGCCAAGAGGGCGCGAAGGCGTCACTCGCCGCCGCGTCGCCGAGGGCGATGGCCCACCAGCCGGGAAACAGCAGCAGCCAGATGCCGATCGGCCGGTCGAGCCGGGCGAGGCGCAGATAGGGGCGCAGGCCGCGCGGCGCCGCGCGCAGAACCCAGTGGTTGGCGCGGATGTCGCTGGCGGAGGTAGGCGTCGCGGCATTCATCGCCTAATGTTTAACGGCGAATCCCCGCGGGAGAAAGATGTGCAGCGGAACAAAGACCGTGTCTGAGTCTGGTTCTGGGCCCGGTGCGGCGAAAAGACCCGCCACCCGGCTCTATGTGGAAGACAACCTGGCCGAGGGGCAGACCCTGGGGCTCGACCGGGATCGCGCGCATTTCCTGCGCTCGGTGCTGCGTCTGGCCCCGGGCGCCAAACTGGCGGTCTTCAATCCGCGCGACGGCGAGTGGCTGGCTGAAATCGACGGCCTGGGCAAGGGTTGGTGCTCGCTGGTCATCGGCCGGCAGCTTCGGCAGCCGGCGCCGGAGCCGGACCTCTGGCTGGTCTTCGCACCGATCAAGCGGGCCAGGATCGACTTCATCGCCGAAAAGGCGACGGAACTGGGCTGTTCGCTGCTGCAGCCGGTGATGACCCGATTCACCGCCGTCAGCCGGGTCAACGAGGAACGTCTGGCCGCCAACGCCCGCGAAGCCGCCGAGCAGTGCGAGCGCCTGACCGTGCCGGACGTCCGCCCGACCCGCGGTCTGGATCAGGTATTGGACGACTGGCCGGCGGAGCGCCGGCTCATCGTCTGTGCCGAATGGGGCGAAGCCAGGCCGATTGCCGAGGCGCTGCAAGCGCTGCGCGCAGAAGCGGGCGGTGCGGCCACTTCCACGGCGACTCCCACGGCCACTCCCTGGGCGATCCTGACCGGGCCGGAGGGCGGCTTCGCGGAAAGCGAACTTGACGCCCTTCGCAAACTGCCTTTTGTTACGCCTGTCGGCCTGGGGCCGAGGATTTTGCGTGCCGATACCGCGGCTTTGGCGGCGTTGGCTTGCTGGCAGGCGGTGCTGGGTGACGGCGCGGAACGGCCGCCGGCGGCCCTGGCCGGTTTCCCCGCAGGGTGAGTATGGGGGGTGAGGATGGCCGGCAGGGTTTGGTGGCGCCGTGTTTGATGGGGTGCCGTGTTGGATGGGGTGAGGGCGACGCATAGAAAAATCTAATGCGATGCCGAAGAAATAGTCATTTGAAAAGCCTGATCGGCAGACAAAGGTCCGAAAAGCAGGTGCTTCAAAGCCAGAGGGTGAGACAGGTCTCGGAAGAAGGCCGCAAAAGCAGGATAGAGATCCAACAGCCGGGCGCGCCGGGGGGCGGCGCTGCAATCTTCTACTAGGGGAAATCTCCTCCGGAGCCAGGACGGTCCCGGCACAAGGTAATAACGTATGTCCGCTCCTCCGCAGAGTCAGGGTGAAACCCTGACCGATAAGGCACAGCTGGTCGCCTATCTCGAAGCCGGCTGCAAGCCGCCCGAAGACTGGCGCATCGGCACCGAGCACGAAAAATTCTGTTATACGCGCGACGATTTCCGGCCGCTGCCCTATGAGGGCGAGCGCGGTATCCGCGCCCTCTTGACCGGTCTCCAGACCTTCGGCTGGCAGCCGGTGATGGAGGGCGACAACGTGATCGCCCTTAGCCAGGAGGGCGCCAGCGTCTCGCTGGAGCCGGGCGGCCAGTTCGAGCTGTCGGGGGCGCCGCTTGAGACCATTCACGACACCTGCTCAGAGGTGCACATCCACCTCGATCAGATCGAGAAGGTGACGGAGCCGCTGGGCGTCGCCGCCATGGGTCTCGGCTTTCAGCCCAAGTGGTCGCGGGCCGACATCCCCTGGATGCCCAAGGGCCGCTACAAGATCATGGGCGCCTATATGCCGACCAAGGGCAACCTCGGCCTCGACATGATGCTGCGCACCTGCACCGTACAGGTGAACCTGGACTTCCAGTCAGAAGCCGACATGGTGAAAAAGTTCCGGGTCAGCCTGGCCCTGCAGCCCATCGCCACGGCGCTCTTCGCCAATTCGCCCTTTACCGAAGGCAAGCCCAACGGCTTCCTCAGCTACCGCAGCCACATCTGGACCGACACCGATCCGGACCGCACCGGCGTGCTGCCCTTCGTGTTCGAGGACGGCATGGGTTTCGAACGCTATGTCGATCACGTGCTCGACGTACCGATGTACTTCGTCTACCGCGACGGCAAGTACCTCGACGCCTCCGGCCAGTCGTTCCGCGATTTCCTGGACGGCAGGCTGCCGGCGCTGCCGGGCGAGAAGCCGAGGGTGGGCGATTGGGCCGATCATCTTTCGACCCTGTTTCCCGAGGTGCGTCTGAAACGCTTCCTGGAAATGCGCGGCGCCGACGGCGGGCCCTGGAAATCGCTCTGTGCCCTGCCGGCTTTCTGGGTCGGCCTGCTCTACGATCAGACGGCACTGGACGCGGCCTGGGATCTGGTGAAGGACTGGACTCTCGAAGACCACGAATACCTGCGCGCCGAGGTGCCGCGGCAGGCCCTCCACACGCCCTTCCACGGCAGGAAAGTGAACGCGGTGGCCGAGCAGGCGATCGAGATTGCCGCCGAGGGTCTGAAGGCGCGCAACCGCCTCGACGGCCAGGGCGATAACGAGAGCCACTTCCTGTCCCTGCTGCGCAGCCGCGTGGAGCGGGAGAAATGTCCGGCGGAGTACCTGCTGGACGATTTCCATGGCCGCTGGGGCGGCTCCATCGACCCGATCTTCACCGAGTGCGCGTACTAGCGCGTTTCGACTTGCTTCGAAGCGGTTCCGGCCCGCTCCCCCGCCCGGCCCCCCAATGAGATTATCCTGATGGATGGCCGGGCGGGGGAGCGGGCCGGTGCCGTCAAAACACTAACGACCTAGTCGGCCACGGCTTCTTTCTTTCGCGCGTCCTGGGCGAGCTTCAGGGCGCGGATCAGGGCTGGCGGCATCTCTGATTTGGCTTCTTCCTGGGCCGGGGTCAGCTTCAACTCCCGAAGCTGTGCCTCTGCCTCCAAAGCCAGGATTTCGGCGCGCAGGGCGGCGATCCGGGATTCAAAGGCCGGTACGTTGCCGAAGCGCTTGGAGGTTGCGACGCCGCGGAAGGTGCGCGGCTGGGCAAGGCCTCGTGTCGTCGCCCCGCGGATGACCGAGGTCCGCGGCGGTGAGCCGGTCACCGCGAAGTTGCCGAGGCGCTGGCCCGCCGGCCCGTTGTTGAAGATCAGCGTGTTGCCGACCGTGTTGTGCGACCCGCGGGTGCCGCAGAACACCGAGGAGCCGATGCTGGTGCAGGAGGCGACTGCCGTCTCGGCGCCCAGAGCCAGGGTCATGAGTGCAGTGGCAATCAGCGCCGGGACGCGAGTCTGCTTAAGGATACGCATAGCCTTCCTCCTTTGAACGCCGCCCAAAAGCCTTGGGGACACTGGAGTTACGGGCCGAGCCATCAATTTGGCTTCACCTGGTCATATGGCCCGGCCGGGCTTCAGGCCAAGATACCACACTGCTGCCGCGCCGAGCGGATTAAGGCGTGGTCTTTGCCGCGGCTTCGGCGCGGGCCGCCTTGGCAAGGGTGAGCGCGCGCACCAGCGCCGGCGGCATGTCGGGGGCCGCCGCCTGTGCCGGCGTGAGCCCAAGTTCTTTCAGGCGTGCAGCGGCGTCCAGCGCCAAAGCTTCGGCCCGCAGCGCGCGAATTCGCGAGTCGTCGAAGGCGCCCCGCCGGAAGCCGCGGGGGCTGGGTCCGAAGAGGGTGCTGCTGCTCAGCCGGCTGCCGCGCACCAGCGGCAGGGTCCGCCCGCGCAGCACCTGCGAGCCGCCGAAGGTCCGGTCGCGGCGCAACAGGCCGGAGGTGATCGAGGAGCCGACGCCGCGGGCCACGCCCGAACTGCCGAAGCGGCGGTCGCGTTGCAGGATGCCGGGACGGCCGGCGGAACCGAAACCGCGGGGTCCGACCGTGCTGCGGCGGCTTGTCGTGCTGCGGCGGCTCGTACTCGGGCGGTTGAAGCCGGCGAGGGTCAGGCGCGGCGGCCCATCACCCGGGGCCAGGGTCTGATGCTGCAATACCGGCAGGGTGAGGGTGCTGGCGGCGGTCATGGGGGAGGCCGTGGCGGCCTGGGTTGAAAACGCCGCAGCCGCCAGGGCAAGGGCCGGAAGGGCAAGTATAGGAAGGGTGGCCTTGCGGAGCAGGTGAGTCAGGGATTTCGTCATTATCGGCTTCCTTTTCTGTCTCCCCCTGTTCAGTTCGACGTGGGCAGGACCGGCCCTCCGGGCAAAGCACGATTTCGCGATGGCGGCGGGAGCGCCTGAAGCGCCAGCCCTGGGATAGCCCAGGATTTGCGCTTATGGGCTGTCTGAGACAGGATGGCGGCGATCCGCGACGGGCGGAGAGGGAGGAAACCATGGAATCCGGCGATCGGGGCTGGCTGAGGCACTGGGCTTTGCGGATTGGCGGCACAGCCTATCTGCTGTTCGTTTTTGCCTTCATGGCCAGCCATCCGCAGCCGGGCAGCATGGCCAGCCTCAGCCACGCCCTGGTGATGGCGATCGTGCCGGCCCTGATCGGCACCCTGGCCGCCCTGGGTATCATGCTCTACCTGAGGCGCCGCTAGAGCAGGTCCGATCTAGGGTCGGTACTCAATTAGGGATTCCCCTACGTCTGCAGTTGTGATTCTTTGATCCAGGTTTCCCAAGGCAGGGAGGATTGGATGGCACGGCTTTACTGGCTTTCGGACGAGGAATGGGCTCGGATCGAGCCTTATCTGCCGCGCGGTCGGCGCGGGGCTCATCGGGTGGATGACCGTCGGGTGATTTCCGGTATCGTCCATATGCTCAAGGTCGGAGCGCGCTGGCGCGACTGTCCGTCGGAATACGGCCCCTACACGACGATCTACAACCGCTTCAATCGCTGGAGCAAGCAAGGGGTTTGGGAGGATATTTTCTACGCCCTGACGGGTAAAAGTGTTGTCGTATCGACCACAGCGGTCGATTCCACCCACATCAAGGCGCACCGCTCGGCGGCGGGGGCAAAAGGGGGGACTTCGAGCACGCAATCGGTCGATCGCGCGGCGGACGGACGACTAAAATTCATGCCATAACCGATGCACTGGGGCGCCCTATTGCCCTCTCGATCACGCCCGGACAGACCCATGATCTGGTCGGCGCGGCCATGCTTCTCGAGCGCATACCAACCCCTAAACGGCTCCTGGCCGATCGCGCCTATGACGCCGCAAAGCTGCGGGACTGGTTGATCGAACGAGGCTGCCAGCCGGTCATCCCTCCAAACCCAACCCGCAAGCATCCTCAATCGTACGACAAAGTCGCCTACCGAGACCGCAACCGCGTGGAGCGGATGTTCTGTCGGCTCAAGGATTTCAGAAGGATAGCAACCCGCTACGACAAGCGCGCCGATATCTTCCTCGCCGCCATCTGTCTGGCCGCATCTATCACTTGGTGGCTCAATTGAGTCTCGACCCTAGAACGGCCCAAGGCACGGTAATGCGCCCCGGGCCGTCCTATCCCGTTTCGGTCAGGTCACCGCCAGGGGATTACCGGGGGACCCTGTGGCGCCTTTGATCGGGAGCGGTGCGAAGATATAGGCGAAGCGCCAGCTCTCCTCCGCCGACAGACTTTCCAGATTGAGGTTTTCGTGCAGGTAGATGCCGTGACGCACCAGCAGTTCCTGGTGCGCCGGGAACACCTGCGCAGAGTTCGGGTTGGGAAACACCTCGACGCCCCAGCAGTCGGCGCCGACCAGGGATACCTGTTTTTCCGCAAGGTAGCGGGCTGCCTCCAGCCCGATACCCGGCTCGCCGCCGTTATAACGTTCGTTGTCCTCTTTCCACAGCAGGCCCCAGCCGCTGCGGATCACCACCGCATCGCCGGGGCTGATGGCGTCGCCGGAAAGACCCTGGCGCTCCAGCGCCGCTTCCAGATCGGCCACGGTGATCTCGGTGCCGGCCTCCAGCATCGCGCCTTTCAGACCCATGACGTCGATCAGCAGTCCGGGGGTGAAGAACGGCTTCACGTTCTCGACGCCGAGTTTTTTCAGGCCGTAAGGCGAAGCCGCCTCTGCCATGGTGACGCCGTTATACATCCGTCTTTGGGTCTGGTCGCCGGGTCCGCCGGCCTCCACCCCGATGTGGCCCAGGCCGTCGAACTGGGTGCCGACCTGGCCGATCTCAGTGGAAAGAAACTCGTCGTTCCAGATGATCTTGTTGTCGCCGAAAGTGCCGCCGGTGGGCATGCCGGGGGTGCGCAGCGCAAAGACCCGCTCGCCGAACAGCGGCATGCCGGACTCATAGACATGGCCCAGGCTGTGGACCTTGCCGGTCTTGATCTGCTGGATCGCTTCCAGTGTTTTCTGCGGCCCCATATGGTTGGAGGCGCCGGCCTGGTCGTCGGCCCCCCATTTCGACGGCCACCACTTCTCGCCGATCGGGGTCTCCGCCGCCCCGGCTGTCGGCGGCGCCGAAAGCCCGGCCAGAGCCGCGCCGGCCAGGCCGAGGCCCGCCGACTTCAGAAAACCGCGGCGGGAGGCTGCGGCCTGCTCTGCTGTAACGTTGTCTTCGGGCCGCTGCCGGACCGGGGTGTCTTGTCCATCTCCCTCGAAACCCATCTTGGTCTGCCTCGCTTGTTGCCTATCGGTGGTAACGATAGCGTCAGGCTACCCCAAGTTCGGGTGGTTTGCGCGGTCAAGTTGTGGTTTGGAGGGCTCTGGGGGAGGACCGCAGGACAGATCTGATCTAGGCTGCCGTTCCGCCGACGGTGATCGCGTCGATCAGCATGGTCGGCTGGCCGACGCCGACGGGCACACCCTGGCCGTCCTTGCCGCAGGTGCCGACGCCGTCGTCGAGTTTCATGTCGTTGCCGATCATTTTCACCTTGGTCATCACGTCCGGGCCGTTGCCGATCAGGGTCGCGCCCTTCACCGGTGCGCCGAGTTTGCCGTTCTCGATCAGATAGGCCTCGGTGCAGGAAAAGACGAACTTGCCGGAGGTGATGTCGACCTGGCCGCCGCCGAAGTTGACGGCAAAGAGGCCGCGGTCGACGGAGGAAAGGATCTCCTCCGGGTCCTTGTCGCCGCCCAGCATGACGGTGTTGGTCATGCGCGGCATGGGGATGTGTGCATAGCTCTGGCGGCGCCCGTTGCCGGTCGGGGTCATGCCCATCAGGCGGGCGTTCTGGCGGTCCTGCATGTAGCCCTTCAGAATGCCGTCCTCGATCAGCACGGTCGCCTGGCTCGGCGTGCCTTCGTCGTCGATGGTGAGGGAGCCGCGGCGGTCCTGCATGGTGCCGTCGTCCATCACGGTGACGCCCGGCGAGGCCACGCGCTCACCCAGCAGGCCGGAGAAGGCCGAGGTTTTTTTGCGGTTGAAGTCGCCTTCCAGGCCGTGGCCGACGGCTTCGTGCAGCAGAATGCCGGGCCAGCCGGAGCCCAGCACCACCGGCATCTCACCGGCCGGGGTGTCGACGGATTCCAGGTTTACAAGGGCGCGCCGCAGGGCCTCGTCGACGCCGGCCTGCCAATAGGCAGGGTCCATCAGCATGTCATAGGCCAGGCGTCCGCCGCCGCCGTAGCCACCGGCCTCCATGCGGTCGCCTTCGCCGACCACGACGGAGATGTTGAGCCGCACCAGCGGGCGGATGTCGGCGGCGCGCTCGCCCCCGGCGCGCAGGATCTGGACGGCCTGCCATTCGCCGGCCAGGGAAGCGCTGACCTGCTTGATTCTGGGGTCCTTGGCCCGGGCGAAAGCATCGATTTCCGCCAGCAGCTTCACCTTCTCCTCGAAGGGCACGGCCGAGATCGGGTTGTCGTCGGCATAGAGAATGCGGTTGGTACGGGCGGGGCCGTCGGCCTGACTGCCGCTGTGGCCCGACTGCACGGCCCGCACCGTCTCGGCGGCGCGGGCGACGGCCTCCTCAGACAACTCGCTGGCATGGGCATAGCCCGCCGCCTCCCCGGCGATGGCCCGCAGACCAAAGCCCTGGGAAGTATCGAAGCTGGCCGACTTCAGCCGCCCGTCGTCGTAGGCAAGCGCTTCCGACTGGCGGTACTCCAGGAACAGCTCGCCGTCGTCGGCACCGTTCAGGGCTTCGTTCACCGCCGTTTCCAGGCGGTTGCGGTCGAGCCCGGCTTTTGCGAAGAAAAGCGAGTCGGTTTCGGCGAGATGTGACATTGGTGTCTCCGGGATCGGCTTCGGGTCTGGCAATCTGGGGCCGCCTTGCTTCACTATGGGCCCGAGAATTGAAACGGTTCTAAGTTGATATGGGTTCCTGTGCGCCAGGATACATCCCCTTGCCGGGGCGGTGCCAGCATCCTGCGGTCTCTTACTGCGAGACCAGGACATGAGGGGGAAGTCGGGGCGTGATCGACGGTTTGCGGGACCACCCGCTGCGCGGCGCCTTGAATGCAGAGGTGCATTCAAGGCCCTTTGCCAACCTGCAGGCGCCGGAGCGCATCAGCCACCTGGCCCTGCTTTCCGGTGAGCGCGGGGCGGAGCGCGACCGCCAGCACGTTGCCCTTCTCTGCGAGCGTTTCGCCGTTGCCGCCCCGGATGCCGGCGAAAACCACTTCATGGCCGATTTCGGTCCCTTTCGCCTGAAGTGGGAGCGTCATACCGAGTTCTCCACCTACACGTTTTTTCAAAACGGTGCGGTCGAAGCCGAGCCCTTTGCGGGCTTCTCCGTCGATCTGGTGCCACGGGACTGGCTCATTGCGCTGCCCGGCGATCTCTTGGTGGCTGTGCACCTGGACCTGCTCGACCGCAGCACGCCGCCGCCGGGCACGGCAAGGCTGACCCGGCTGTTCGGCCACGACAACATCGTCGGCAGCCAGGTTTCCGGCGGCTCGGCGGAGGTCTGGATGGATTTCACGGTTCAGGACGACCGGTTCTCGCGCATCCTGCTGCGCGATACCGGTCTGCGGTCGCGCCAGGCGGGCCGCCTCGTCCAGCGGTTCCTCGAAATTGAAACCTACCGGATGATGGCGCTGCTGGCTTTCCCCGCCGCAAAACGCCATGGCGGCGTGCTGGCCGCCGCCGGCGAGCGTCTGACCGCAATCACCGGGCGGATGACCGAAACCGACGGTATCGGGGCAGAGCAGGCCCTGCTCGACGAACTGATGGCTTTTTCCTCGGAGATTGAGGACGTGGCGGCGGCCACCAACTATCGCTTCGGCGCCGCCCGCGCCTACTACGCCCTCGTGCGCAGCCGGGTGGAGGAACTGCGCGAGCAGCGGGTCGAGGGCCTGCAGACGATCGAAGAGTTCATCGACCGCCGCCTGGCGCCGGCCATGCGCACCTGCGAAGCCGTGAGCGAGCGTTTGGAGACCCTGTCGCGCAGGGTGGCGCGGGCCAGCCAGTTGCTGCTGACCCGGGTCGACATCCAACTGGAAGGGCAGAATCGGGATCTGCTGAAGTCCATGGACCGCCGGGCGCACCTGCAACTGCGCCTCCAGCAGACCGTTGAGGGCCTCTCCGTCGCCGCCATCACCTATTATCTGGCCAGTCTCGTCGGTTATCTGGCCAAGGCTGGAAAGGCCGCCGGCCTGCCGGTCGACGCCGCGATCGCGACCGGGGTGTCGATCCCCGTTATCGCCCTGATGATCTGGCTCGGCGTCCGGCGTATGCGGCGGGTGCTGGCGCGTGAGGAGGGCGCCGACGGAAAGCACTGAGGCAAGTCTGGCGGAAATTGCGGCATTCGGTCGCACCCGCCGTCCTCAGACCCCGCTTTGCGCTATTCTGTCTTCCGTCTCCAGCCTGCCGATGGCAGCGCCGAAAGGGTCGTTTTCAGCGGATTCCGGTCCTTGTGGAGCCAACAGGCTTGGTATAGTTTGCGCGCGCAGCGGCGGCTTCGTGCGCGAACAGGGGGACAGGCAGGCGATTGATCGTCTGTTTGCTGATTTGGGCCAGCCGCCGGCCTTCGAGGGATAACTTGGGATTGCTTGCTATGACAGTGCTGAGCCGGTTGGGCCTGATTGCCGCCGCCTTCTTGTCGATGCTGGGTTCGGCTTATGCCGCGGAACCCGTGCCTTACCAGTTGGGCTTGCAGCCCGCCGTCACTCCGGTGATGGAGCGGATCACCAGCTTTCACAACATTCTCCTCTGGGTCATCACGCTGATCACCCTCTTCGTGCTGGCGCTGCTGCTCTGGGTGATGTGGCGCTATTCGGAGAAACGGAATCCGACCCCGTCGAAGACGACCCACAACACCCTGATCGAGGTGCTGTGGACGGTGGTACCGATCATCATTCTGGTGCTGATCGCGATCCCGTCGTTCCGGTTGCTCTATTTCGCCGAGACGGTGCAGGACTCCGATCTCACGGTGAAGGCGATCGGCCGGCAGTGGTACTGGTCCTTCGAATATCCCGACAACGGCAACTTCACCTTCGACGCCTATATGGTGCCCGACGAAGATCTGGAGCCAGGACAGCCGCGTCTGCTGACGACCGACAATGCCCTGGTGCTGCCGGTGGACACCAACATCCGCTTCATCATCACCGCCAGCGACGTGCTGCATAACTTCGCCATGCCGTCTTTCGGCCTGAAGACCGACGCGGTGCCGGGGCGCATCAACGAGACCTGGACCTATGTCCCGGCGGAGTTCGCCGGCCGGACGTTTTATGGCCAGTGCTCGGAGCTTTGCGGCACCGGCCATGCCTACATGCCGATCATGATCAAGATGGTGACCAAGGAAGAATACGCTGCCTGGACCGAACAGGCTCAGCAGGAATTCGGCCAGGTCGATGAGCCCGCGGCGGTCCGTCTGGCCGGGGCCTCCACCGTCACGCCCGTATCCGAGTAGAGGAACCCATCGTCATGGCTTACAGCAGCAGCGACGCACACGACCATCACGACCACAAGCCCGGGTTCTTCGTCCGGTGGTTCTGTTCCACGAACCACAAGGACATCGGCACCCTCTATCTGCTCTTCGCGATCATCGCGGGCCTCATTGGCGGCCTGTTCTCGCTGATCATGCGGATGGAGCTGCAGGACCCCGGCGTTCAGTACCTGCTGAACGACGGTCAGCCCGACGGACAGCTTTGGAACGTGATCATCACGGCCCACGGCCTCATCATGGTCTTCTTCGTGGTGATGCCGGCCTTGATCGGCGGTTTCGGCAACTGGTTCGTGCCTTTGATGATCGGCGCGCCGGATATGGCCTTCCCGCGGATGAACAACATCTCGTTCTGGCTGCTGGTGCCGGCTTTTCTGCTTCTGCTGGGCTCGGCCTTCGTCGATATCGGCGTCGGGACCGGCTGGACGATCTATCCGCCGCTCTCGGGGTCGCTGGGCCATGGCGGCATGTCGGTGGACATGGCGATCTTCGCGCTCCATCTGGCCGGTGCGTCTTCGATCTTGGGTGCGGTGAACTTCATCACCACGATCTTCAACATGCGCGCGCCGGGCATGACCCTGCACAAGATGCCGCTCTTTGTCTGGTCGATGCTGATCACGGCCTTCCTGCTGCTGTTGTCGCTGCCGGTGCTCGGTGGCGCCATCACCATGCTGCTGACCGACCGTAATTTCGGCACGTCTTTCTTCGACCCGGCCGGCGGCGGCGACCCGATCCTGTTCCAGCATCTGTTCTGGTTCTTCGGCCATCCCGAGGTCTACATCATGATCCTGCCGGCCTTCGGGATCATCAGCCACATCGTCTCGACTTTCTCGCGCAAGCCGGTCTTCGGTTACCTGGGCATGGCCTACGCGATGGTGTCGATCGGTTTCGTCGGCTTCATCGTCTGGGCTCACCACATGTACACCGTGGGTCTGGACGTCGACACGAAGGCTTACTTCACGGCGGCCACCATGGTGATCGCCGTGCCTACGGGGGTGAAAATCTTCTCCTGGGTGGCGACCATGTGGGGCGGCTCGATCCGCTTCACCACGCCTATGATCTGGGCTATCGGCTTTATCTTCCTCTTCACCCTCGGCGGGGTGACGGGCGTGGTGCTGGCCAACGCCGGCATGGATATCGCCATGCACGACACCTACTACGTGGTCGCACACTTCCACTATGTGCTCAGCCTGGGCGCCGTCTTCGGCATCTTCGCGGCCTTCTATTACTGGTTCTCCAAGATGTCCGGGCGCGAGTTCCCGGAATGGGCCGGCAAGCTGCATTTCTGGGTGACCTTCGTCGGCGTGAACATGACCTTCTTCCCGCAGCACTTCCTGGGTTTGGCCGGCATGCCGCGCCGCTACATCGACTATCCCGACGCCTTTGCGGGCTGGAATGCGGTCTCCTCCTACGGCTCCTACATCTCCATTGCGGCGACCGTCTTCTTCGTCGTGATGACGATCTATTCGCTGGTGGCCGGCCGTAAAGCGGAAGCCAACCCCTGGGGCGAGGGGGCGACGACGCTGGAGTGGACCGTGTCCTCGCCGCCGCCGTTCCATACCTTCAACGATCTGCCGCAGGTCCGCTAAGGCTTGGGCTGCATCGTGATTAGGGTGCAAAGGGAAACGACAGAGTGAGCGACGCCTCCCTCAGTCTCGACAGCCAGGTCGCCGGCTTTACGCCGGCGGCTTCGGCGACTCGTGCTTCGGCGACTCGTGCTTCCGGGGCGCAGATCTCCGACTACTTCGCCCTCTTGAAGCCGCGGGTCATGACGCTGGTGGTGTTCAGCGGCTTTGCCGGACTCTATGCCGCGCCCGGAGAGATCCATCCCTTCCTGGCCGCGGTGGCCGTGCTCTGCATCGCCGTGAACGCCGGCGCCGCCGGCGCCATCAACATGTGGTACGAGCGCGATATCGATGCGGTGATGGAGCGCACCCGCGGCCGTCCGCTGCCGCGCGGCAAGATGGCGCCGCAGGAAGCGCTGGCCTTCGGCATCATCCTGACCCTGCTGTCGGTGATGCTGATGGGGATCGCCCTTAACTGGGCCGCCGCCGGCCTCTTGGCCCTTGCGAATGCGTTCTACGTCTTCGTCTACACCATCTGGCTGAAGCGCCGGACGCCGCAGAACATCGTCATCGGCGGCGCCGCCGGCGCTTTTCCGCCGATGATCGGCTGGGCGGCGGTCACCGGCGGTGCCGAGCTGCAGTCGATTGTGCTCTTCGCCTTGATCTTCGTTTGGACGCCGCCGCATTTCTGGGCGCTCGCCCTCTACCGCCAGCTCGACTACACCAAGGCCAAGGTGCCGATGCTGCCGGTGGTCGCCGGACGTGAAGCCACCAAGCGGCAGATCGTTGCCTATAGCCTCATCCTGGCGCCGCTCGGCCTGGTGCCTGCCTTTCTGGGGACCGCCGGAATCGTCTACGGCGCCGTCGCGGCGGTCATGGGCCTCTGCTTCGTCCTCCTGGCCCTGCAGGTACAGCGGGAAACGGGAGACCGGGCGGCCAAGCGTCTTTTCGGGTTTTCGATCCTCTATCTTTTCGTGCTCTTCGGCCTCATCATCATCGACCGGGGCGCTGGTTTGCTTCCGGGCCTTCTGAACGAGGCCGCGCCGGTCTTCGCCGCCGCCTCGTGGATTGTGGGCTGATGGCGATGGCGGACGAAGAGGAAAAGGAGCGCATGCGTCAGCAGAAACGCAAGAACTGGGCGCTCTTCGGCGTGCTGATCACCTTCATCGTGGTGGTCTATTTCGTTTCCATCATTCGCATGGGCGGTGGCTGAATATGACCGAAAGACATCAGGACACAGCACAGCAGAACCGCGCCAACGGGCGCGTGGCCCTATCCCTGGCCGGCGTCGTCGTTGCCATGAGCGGCCTGGCTTATGCTTCGGTGCCACTCTACGAGCTGTTTTGCCGGGTGACCGGCTTCGGCGGCACGACACAGGTGGCCGAAAGCCTGCCCGAGACGATCAGCGAGCGGCGCATTGCCGTACGGTTCAATGCCGATGTGAACCCGAACCTGCCTTGGGCCTTTCAGCCCGTGGAACGGGAAGTCAGTCTTCAGGTTGGCGAGTCCGGCCTGGTCTTTTACCGGGCCACCAACCGCGCGGCGCGGCCGACGGCGGGTACCGCAACCTTCAACGTGACGCCGCTGAAGGCCGGCCAGTATTTCAACAAGGTGCAGTGTTTCTGTTTCACCGAGCAGACGCTGGCGCCGGGTGAGTCCATGGACATGGCGGTCAGCTTCTTCGTCGATCCGGCGATCGAAGAGGACCCTAACCTGGACGAAGTGAGAACCATCACGCTTTCCTATACCTTCTTCCCGGATCTGGACGCCGCCTTCGATGAGCCGGTCAGTCTTTCCGAGGCCGCGCCGGAGCGCGCTGCGGCGGGAACCGGGGTAGCGGAAAGCGCAGTGAATTGACGGCGAGAGCCAAAGGGTGCCGGTTGTTTCGCCGGCAGCAATGAGCGGGGAATAGCATGTCTGCAGGCCACGAACCAAATCACCCCTACCACTTGGTGGATCCCAGCCCCGTGCCGCTGCTCGGCGCCATTTCCGGCGGCGTTCTGGCGTTCGGCATGGTGCTGTTCATGCACGAGGTCACCCTCTGGGTCTTGCCGGTTGGCGTGATGATGGTCATCGCCACCATGTTCTTGTGGTGGCGTGATGTCATCAAAGAAGCAACCCATCAGGGGCATCACAACAAGGTGGTCCAGCTCGGCCTGCGCTACGGCATGGTGCTGTTCATCGCCTCCGAGGTGATGTTCTTCGCCGCTTTCTTCTGGGCTTTCTTCGATGCCAGCCTCTTCGCCGGCGAAGCTCAGCAGTTCGAGCGTGTGGAACACACCGGCGGCGTCTGGCCGCCGGCGGGCGTAGAGGTCTTCCCGGCTTTCCACCTGCCGTTCCTCAACACCATGATCCTGCTGCTCTCGGGCTGCACCGTCACCTGGGCGCACCACGCGCTGCTCCACGGCGACCGCCAGGGCCTGCTGCAGGGCCTGGCCATCACCATCGCGCTGGGTGTCATCTTCACCGGCGTTCAGGCCTACGAATACGGCCACGCCGCCTTCGGCTTCACCGACGGGATCTATTCCTCGACCTTCTACATGGCGACCGGCTTTCACGGCTTCCACGTGCTGGTCGGCACCATCTTCCTTATTGTCTGCTGGTTCCGTGCCTACTACGGCCACTTCAAGCCGGATCATCATTTCGGCTTCGAGGCGGCGGCCTGGTACTGGCACTTCGTCGACGTGGTATGGCTGTTCCTTTTCATCTGCGTGTACTGGTGGGGCGGCAACTGATCGACCCGAAACCGCGGCCTGACCTTGGTCCTGGACCTGATACGACGGCCGACCTGGAAACCGGCGGGGCGCTGCTGTGACGGCGCCCCCCCAATCCTCAGGGGATCATCCCCCCAAGCGCCCCGGTTCCGATACTGACTATCCGCCGCTCTCGCCGGTATCGACCGGCCTGGCCTGCCGCTGTCCGCGCTGCGGCAGGGGGCGGCTTTTCGCCGGCTTCCTGACGGTGGCGGAAAGCTGCGACGTCTGCGGACTCGATTTCAGCAAGCAGAACAGCGGCGACGGCCCGGCGGTCTTCGTCATTTTCATCCTCGGCGCCGTTGTCGTGCCGCTGGTGTTCTGGTTCGAATTCACCTATGAACCGCCGTTCTGGCTGCACGCGGTGATCTGGATTCCGGTCATCCTGGGGGGCGCCCTGGCCTTGCTGCGGCCGCTGAAGGGCCTGATGATCGCCCTGCAGTACCGCAACCAGGCCAGCGACAGCGGTACCGTTGACTACAGTGAAGATGAACGATGAGCGCGCCTGAATCCTTCGGCGGCAAGCGCCGCTTCCGCCCGACATTCTGGGCCACGGTCTGCGCCGTGCCGGCCCTGATCATCCTGCTCGGCCTCGGCACCTGGCAGGTCCAGCGCCTGCATTGGAAAGAGGGCGAGATTGCCAAGCGTCAGGAACGCTCCGAAGGACCGGCGATCGCCTTGCCGGCAGCCTTTCCCGACCCCGCTGCGGTCGAATTCACCCGTGTCGCCTTGTCCGGCAGCTTTCTCCACGATCAGGAATTCTATCTCGGCGCCCGCACCGAGAAGGGCCGGGTCGGCTACAACGTGGTGACGCCCTTCCAGCTGGACGACGGCCGCGTCCTGCTGGTGAACCGCGGCTGGGTGCCGGAGACCTTCCGCGATCCGGCGAGCCGCGCCGAGGGTCAACTGGTCGGCCCGCTCGAAATCGAGGCGCTGCTGCGCACCGACGGCTGGAAGGGTGTCGAGTTCGCCAAGCCGCCCAACAAGCCGGAGGAGCGCTTTTACTTCTGGCTCGACCTGCCGGTAATGGCAGAGGGTGTTTCGGCAGAGGGCGTCTCGGCTGGGCCGGTCATCACCGACATCTACGCCGATGCGGTGGTCTCCGACATCCCCGGCGACATGCCGCTCGGCGGCCAGACCCGCATCACCTTGAAGAACGACCACCTTGAATACGCCATCACCTGGTATTCCTTCGCGCTGATCCTGATGGTGATCTACTTCCTCTTCCACTACCGCCCGGAAGAAGAGGGGCCTGAAGAAGAGGGACCGGAAGAAGAAGGGCCGGGCAGGTCGGCCTGAAGGGGTGGCTTGATAGCCCGGGCCCGGTCAGCCATCTATATTGGCGATGATCAATTCGATGTCATGAGGGGATCGGCATGACCGCCTACGACCAGCTTTCCCGGAAATTCAAGCGCCTGCATGCCCTGCAGGAGGCGGCGGGCATCCTTTCCTGGGACATGTCGACGGTGATGCCCTCGGGCGGGGCGGAGGCGCGGACCGAGCAGTTGGCGACACTCAGTGTGGTCTGCCATGAAACCCTGACCGACCCGGTGATGGACGATCTCTTCGACCAGGCCTCGGCGGAGGCCTCGGGCCTCGGCGACTGGGCACAGGCCAACCTGACGGAGATGCGGCGGCGCTGGCTCCACGCCACGGCGCTGGACAGCGATCTTGTCGAAGCGCTGTCCAAGGCCTGCAAACGCTGCGAAATGGTCTGGCGCGAAGCGCGGCCGAAATCCGACTTCGCCGCCGTCCTGCCGGCCATGACCGAGGTGCTGAACCTGACGCGCCAAGCCGCTGCCGCGAAGGCCGAACGCCTCGACTGCTCGCTCTACGATGCCTTGCTCGACGAATACGAGCCCGGCGGCTCCTCGCAACGCATCGATGCCGTCTTCGCCGATCTGGCTGATTTTCTACCCGGCTTTCTCGACGCGGTGCTGACGCGCCAGTCGGCGCTGCCGCCGGCTCTGCCCTTGGAAGGGCCGTTTCCCTCGGCGCAGCAGGAGGCCTTGGGCCGCAAGATGATGGCCGCCGTCGGCTTCGACTTCGACCATGGCCGCCTCGATGTTTCGCTGCATCCCTTCTGCGGCGGGGTGCCCGACGACGTGCGCATCACCACGCGCTACGACGAGGACGATTTCATGACCGCCCTTATGGGCGTGCTGCACGAAACCGGCCATGCCATGTACGAGCGCGGCCTGCCGCAGGATTGGCGCCTGCAGCCGGTCGGGGAAGCGCGCGGCATGGCGATGCACGAGAGCCAGTCGCTGATGGTGGAGATGCAGGCCTGCCGCTCCGCTGAGTTCGTTGCCTTCCTGGCGCCGCTTGCCCGCGAAGCTTTTGGCGGCAGCGGTCCGGCCTGGGAGGCCGACAACCTGCTGCGCCACTACAATCTGGTGAAGCCCGATTTTATCCGCGTCGACGCGGACGAGGTGACCTACCCCGCCCACGTCATCCTGCGCTACCGCCTGGAAAAAGCGCTGATCGCCGGGGAGATGGAACTGGCGGCCCTGCCCGATGAGTGGAACAGGGGCCTCAAGGACCTTCTGGGCATCGCCCCGCCGGACGACCGCCGCGGCTGCCTGCAGGACATCCACTGGTACGACGGCGCCTGGGGCTATTTCCCGACCTACACCCTGGGGGCGATGACGGCGGCGCAGCTCTTCGCCGCCGCCAAGCGGGCGCGTCCGGAGATCCCCGAAGCCCTGGGCCGCGGCGACTTCGCGCCGCTGATGAGCTGGCTGCGTGAACACGTCCACGCCCAGGCATCCTCCGCCGGTTTCGAAGCGATTCTGGAGCGGGCGAGCGGCGAAGCTCTGAACCCTGAGATCTTCAAGGCCCATCTGAAGGCCCGCTATCTTCCCTAGAAGCAGAGTTCGGTCAGCTTCCCTTTTCCTCTTCCGCTTGGGCGGACGTCGCCCTCTCCCTCGCGGGAGAGGGAGGGGGCCGCGTTGGCGGGAGGGTGAGGGGGAACTCGGTTTCCCGCTCACCGAAACCCTGCGGCTCCCGTTGAACCTTGCGCCGTTAGCGGCCACATGAGCCTTGAGGTGTTTGGGTCACGCAAGGAGGCGGCGTATGGCAATCGGCGGACTTGGCGGCGGCATCGGCCGCATGGGCGCCAAAGCGGCGGAGAGCGCCGTCAGCCTGGTGCAGGATCTCACCGGCTCCGGCGTCTATCCCACAAACGATTATGCCCTGGCGGCCTACCTCTTCGAGCGCATCGCCCAGGCGGAAAAAGAAGCCGTCACCCAGGACCGTGAATACTATCTCACCCTCATGGCCCGCTGTCTGGAGACGGTGCGCGATAGCCATGGGACGGATGGGGCCGGGGCGCCAGAGGTGTGACCACAAGTCAGTCTGCCTTCAGTTCCGACAGCAACGTATGAAAGGGGCCAACGCGCCCAACAACACAAGGCAGTATTAGGGGCCTCAATAAGCAAACCAAACAGCGGAGCCCGTCATTAACCATGACGACAGGCTCTAACTATTTGGTTTTTAACAAGACTATCCTACTCAGAAAAACTATCTGGCATTTGAACTTTTACCAAGCTCTCCCCGACCAATGGTCATTCGAACAATTGGTGAAAAATGGAGAGAGCCCATGTTCAAGGAACAGATTACCAAGGGTCTGATGGTTTCAGCCATCGCCCTGGCGATTGGTTCTGGGGCGATTGGTTCCGGCGTCGCCGCCGCCCAGTCGAGCCCGTCCACCGACAACGGCCTGATCGGCGACGTCGCCGCCGTACTCGCCGCACGCAGTGATGTCTTCCAGGCCACCACGGCCAACCTCGATGTCGTATCGGTCAATATGGCCGGCTCCTGCCCGCAGGCCTTCGCCTTCAACATCAAGGTCGGCGCCCAGTCGCCGGGCAAGCTTTCTTATCAGATCGTGACGCAGGATGGTCGCGCGTCGCAGGTGTTTGAAGCACAGGCGTCCGCTACGGAAGACGGCCTTTTCGCCGCCAAGGCAAGTCACAAGCTGGCCTTTGGGCAGAGCGAGCAGACCGATGCGGATGCGTCGATCATCGTTTTCGACCAGCCCGAGGAAGCGAAGCCGATCCGCGAGCCGGACTTCTTCGAGCGGCTCTTCGGCACCGGGCCGGCCGCCGACGGCTATGACCCCCAGGGTTTGCGCAATCAGGCCTTCAAGGTGAAGGTGGTGGCGCCGAACGAAGTGGTTTCGGCCTTCGACAGCCACTCGGTAAGCTGTGAAGAACAGCGGACGACACCGATCATTCCGGTTGCTATGGAGGATCAGCGCGATCCCGGCGATCGTGACCGTGGTGGCCGCGATCCCGGCGACCGTGATCCGGGTGGCCGCGGCGGTCGCGGCGATCCCTCTGGCGGCACCGCCGGTGGTCCCAACTGACAGCGTGTTTGAGTTACCGCGAAGGTCCGCCGCCCAACCTTCCCCGGGCGCGGACCTTCCGTTTCTCTCGCATCATCACAGCAAAGGTGATTGTTGGCGCTGTTCAGAACCGGAACAGTAACCAAGCCAAAGCCCGCCTCTTAATCTTTGGTTAACCAAAGACGATGGGAGGCGGAAAAGAAATCAACCCAGCTTTGAACTCCCCGGCACCTGCTCACGACCCATGGTCAGTTGAACGAGTGCTGCAGAGGGAGAAAACCTGTGTTCAAGAAGCAGTTTTCCAGAGGGCTTATGGTTTCGGCTGTTGCGCTCGGTGTTGGTTCCGGTCTTGCCGCCGCGCAGCAGAGCGCGCCCGATGGTTTGCTGTCTCCCGATGGTTTGGTGTCCCCCGATGGTTTGCTGTCCGACGTGGCCGCCGTGCTTGCGGCGCGCAGCGATGTGTTTCGGGCGGTGACGGCGCGTTTGGATGTCGTTCCCATAAACATGGCCGGCGCCTGCCCCCGGGCTTTTGAGATCAATGTCCGGGTCGGCGCCCAGGCGCCGGGCACGCTGTCGTATCAGATCGTGACCCAGGACGGCCGCGAGTCCCAGGTTTTCAAGGCTCAGGCAATGACGGCCGAAAGCGGCCTCTTCACGGCCCAGGTGAGCCACAAACTGGCTTTGGCCAAGAGTGAAGAGACCGAAGCCGATGTCTCGATCGTGGTTTTCAACCATCCGGAAAACCTGTCGGACGAGCATGAACCGGATTTCTTCGAACGGTTGTTTGGCACTGGTCCATCCTTCGAGCCTTACGACCCCCAGGGCCTGCGTAACCAGGCCTTCAAGGTGCGGGTGGTGGCGCCGAACGAGGTGGTCTCGGCCTTCGACAGCCATGCCGTTACCTGTGACGACCGGACGGTGCGGATCGCTCCCGCCATGGAAGACCAGCGCGATGACGGTGGCCGCGACCGGGGCCGCGATGACTCCAGCGGTGACGACGATGGTGGCCGCGATCCCGGCGGTGGCGGTGGCATGGACGCCTCCGGCAACCCCATCTAGGCCGGAACACCTGGAGGTGAAAAAAGGCCCGCCGAGAGGCGGGCCTTCTGTTTGAGGAAACGTTTCTGGATCTCATGTTCGCGGTGCGGCTCCCCCAGGCCCCCTGAAAACCGCTGAAATGCTACGGATTCCCGTGAGACTTCGGGTTGCGGCGCGCTGTCCCTTGTGTCTAGATTGACGGGTTCCGCGGCGGGCTATCTCGGGCCGGGCGGTCACTTTCGGGGCCATTGCGATGCGTTATCTCTCCACCCGGGGCAAGGCCCCGACGCTCTCCTTTGACGAAGTCCTGCTGACCGGATTGGCGCGCGATGGCGGCCTCTATCTGCCGGAAAGCTGGCCCAGCTTCTCGCCGGCGGAGATCCGCGCCCTGGCCGGGAAACCCTACGCCGAGGTCGCCTTTGCGGTGATCAAGCCCTTCGTCGGCGACAGCATCGCCGAGGCCGATCTGCGCCGCATTCTCGAAGAGACCTACAGCAGCTTCGACCACCGGGCGGTAGCGCCGCTGAAGCAGCTCGACGAGCGCACCTGGCTGATGGAACTGTTTCACGGGCCGACCCTGGCCTTCAAGGACTATGCCCTGCAGCTTCTGGGGCACCTCTTCGACCATGTGTTGCGTCAGCGCGGCGAGCGGGTGACGGTGATCGGCGCCACATCGGGCGATACCGGTTCCGCCGCCATCGAGGCCTGCCGTGACCGCGACCAGATCGACATCTTCATGCTGCATCCCAAGGGCCGTACATCAGAGGTACAGCGCCGGCAGATGACCACGATCCTTTCCGCCAACGTCCATAACATCGCGCTGGAGGGCACCTTCGACGACTGCCAGGATCAGGTGAAGGCCATGTTCAATGACATGGACTTCCGCGATGCCATGAACCTCTCCGCCGTGAACTCGATCAACTGGGCGCGCATCATGGCCCAGATCGTCTATTACTTCGTCGCCGCCGTGGCACTGGGCGCGCCGGACCGGGCCATCGCCTTTGCCGTGCCGACCGGCAACTTCGGCAACATCTACGCAGCCTATGCCGCCGGGCGCATGGGCCTGCCGGTCAGTCAGTTGATCGTCGGCTCCAACAGCAACGACATCCTGACCCGCTTCTTCAACAGCGGCAGCATGGAGATGGCGCCGGTCAATCCGACGATCTCGCCCTCCATGGACATTCAGGTTTCCTCGAACTTCGAGCGTCTGCTGTTCGATGTGCTGGACCGCGACGGCGACAAGGTGAGCGCGACCCTGACGGGCTTCCGCGAAGCCGGGCGCTTCGAGGTGACGCCGGAACAGTTGCAGCGTCTGCGCCGCCTCTTCGACTGCCACCGCCTCAGCGATGAGGAGACCATGGCGGAGATCGCGGCGCGGTACCGGACCAGCGGCGAACTGCTGGACCCTCATTCCGCCATCGGCACCGCGGCGGCGGCGGCGGCCGTTCGCGACGACGTCGATGTGGTGGTGGCGCTGGCCTGCGCCCATCCGGCGAAGTTCCCGGCGGCGGTGGAGAAGGCCGCCGGCGTTCACCCGGATCTGCCGCCGCGCCTGGCCGACCTCTATGAACGCGAAGAGCGTTGCACCGTGCTGCCCAACGATCTCTCGGCTCTTCAAAATTACATCTCCGGCAACCGCCCGCCGGCCGACGCAAGAGGTGCTGCATGAGCGTGGAGGTCACCCGCCTGCCTTCGGGCCTGACCGTCGCCAGCGATGTCATGCCGGGCACGGCGACCGTCTCGCTGGGGGCCTGGGTCGGTGCCGGCACCCGCCATGAAACCCCGGAGGTGAACGGCATCGCCCACCTGCTGGAACACATGGCGTTCAAGGGGACGGAGCGGCGCTCGGCCCGGGATATCGCCGAGCAGATCGAAGCCGTCGGCGGGCATCTCAACGCTTACACCAGCCGCGAGAACACCGCCTTCTACGCCAAGGTTCTCTCCGAAGACGCCGACCTCGCCCTCGACATCGTCGCCGACATTCTCCAGCACCCGACCTTTCTGGAGGATGAGTTGGAGCGCGAACGCGCCGTGGTGCTGCAGGAAATCGGCCAGGCCAACGACACGCCCGACGATATCGTCTTCGACTATTTTCAGGAGACCGCCTATCCGGCCCAGGCCATCGGCCGTCCGGTTCTGGGCGAGTCGGCAACGGTGTCCTGTCTCAGCAGCGCGGTTCTGCGCGACTACATGCAAAGCCACTACGGTCCGGCCCAGATGGTGCTGGCGGCAGCCGGCGACGTGGACCATGCACGCTTCGTCGAGCAGGTGAGCGCGGCTTTTGGAGAGTCCTCTTTCATCACCAACGGCGCGACCGATCCAGCGGCCTACCGCGGCGGCGACCGGCGTGAGGAGCGCGATCTGGAGCAGGTTCACCTGCTTCTGGGCTTCGATGCGCCGGGTTATCTGGATGACGACTATTACGGCCTTTCGCTGCTGTCGATGCTGTTCGGCGGCGGCATGTCCTCGCGGCTGTTTCAGGAGGTGCGCGAAAAGCGCGGCCTGGTCTATTCGATCTATTCCTTTCACTCGGCCTTTCTTGACGGCGGCGTTTTCGGCATCTACGCCGGAACCGGCGAGCGGGAGGTGGCGGAACTGCTGCCCGTGGTCTGCGACGAACTGACAAAGCTGACCGGGGCAATGGGCGACGAGGAACTGGACCGCGCCCGGGCGCAGGTGCGCGCCTCCCTGCTGATGAGCCGGGAGAGCAGTTCGTCACGGGCCGAACAACTGGCCCAGCAGATGTTGATCTATGGCCGCGAGGTTCCGGTGCCGGAGGTCTTGGCAAAGATCGATGCGGTGACGATCGCCGACCTGAAGCGCATCGCCGCAAAGCTGCTGGCCTCGCCGCCGACGGTCACCGCGATCGGCCCCCTGTCGCATCTGGAGAGCGCGGAGCGGATCGCTGCGCGTCTTTCCTGAGGCTGCCGCGCGATGCTTTTTACGGTTTTCCGCGGCGACGGCCCCCTTTCGGTCCGGCTTGAGGGGCCGCGGGTCTACCTCTTCCCGCCGCGCATGGCGGACTGGAAGGCCTGGGCCGAGCTGCGCGAGGAAAGCCGCAGCTTTCTCGTGCCCTGGGAGCCGACCTGGCCGCACGATGCCCTGGCCCGGGGCGCCTTTCGCCGCCGGCTGAAGGCCTATAGCCAGGAATGGCGGCGCGGCACCGGCTTCAGCTTTCTGGTGTTCCGCCTGGAAGACAGCGCGCTGATGGGCGGCGTCACCCTTTCCAACGTGCGCCGCGGCGTCGCCCAGGCGGCGAGCATGGGCTACTGGATCGGTGAGCGCTTTGCCAAGCAGGGCTACATGACCGAGGCGGTGGCGGCGGTGGTGGAATTCGCCTTTGAGGAGTTGGGCCTGCACCGCATCGAAGCCGCCTGCCTGCCGCACAACGACGCCAGTCAGGCGCTCCTGGGAAAAGCCGGTTTCCGCCAGGAAGGCTATGCCCGCCAGTACCTGCGCATCAACGGCAAGTGGCAGGACCATCTGCTGTTCGAAATGCTGCGCGACGATCCGCGGCTCTAACCCATCTCTTTAAAAAGAGGGAAATGCTTTCAGGCGTGGCCGGCGTCGCCGGAGAGCATGGAGATATCGATCCCCAGCTTGCCGATTGCCCGTTCCCACTTGTTGTCGAGATCGGCGTCGAAGACCAGATCCTCGTCCGGCGCGACGTTCAGCCAGCCGTTTGCCTGGATTTCCGTGTCGAGCTGGCCGGGCCCCCAGCCGGCATAGCCCAGCGCCAGCAGCCGCCGCCGGGGGCCGGCCCCGCCGGCGATGTCGCGCAGGATGTCGGTGGTCGCGGTCAGGGCGACGGAATCGTTCACCTGAAGCGTCGAGTCCTGCTGGTATTCGCCGGAATGGAGGACGAAACCGCGGCCGGACTCCACCGGTCCGCCGAAGTGGACGCGAATCTCCTCATTCACCTTCACCGGCTCGATACCCAACTGCGCCAGCAGGTCCGGGAAGGTGATCGCGCCGACCAGCCGATTGATGACAAGGCCCATGGCGCCGTCGGGATGATGGGCGCAGATGTAGATGACGCTGCGGGCAAAACGGGCATCGCGCATGCCGGGCATGGCGATCAACAACTGACCGGTGAGGAATTCCTGCTTATCCATCTGTTACCAACGAACCATAAACAAAAGGGACGAAAGATCGCCAGGTGCCCGCCCAACTTTAACGCGCGATTGGAACCCCTGAGCGACGGAACACGGCGGGCCCTCCTTCGCCATCGAAAACTCGGTACCCTGTCGATCCTCTGCAGAATTTAAGCTGTTGCTGATCGGTCACAAGTCTTTTGTGCCGCCGCGTTACTATATTTGGCTCACAACCTGGCGGTGCGCTTGAGCCGGTCGGGGCACACGATATTGTGAGTGCGGCCTTGTGACCCCTGGATATTATGACGTTACCCGTCTATATGCCCAGGTCAATGTGGCGCTTTTTTGTCGGCCTGTTCGGGCCCGCTGCGCAGACACAAGGACAACGCCTGCCAATGCCGTCCAAGTATCGAGGAATAAGGCGATTTGCCTTCGCTCTTGCGGCCCTGGCCGGGCTTGCGCAGACGCCCGGCGATGCGCTGGCGGCGGCCAGCGACTGGGCGGTGGAGGAGCAGGTCAAGGTGCGCCTGCTGGCGGCCGGCAATGCCGCCGCGGCGGAGACGGTGAAGCTCGGCCTCGAATTCGATCTCCAGCCCGGCTGGAAGATCTACTGGCGCAGCCCGGGTGACGCGGGTTTCCCGCCGGCGATCGATTGGGCGGGGTCGCGCAACCTGGCCTCCGGCGAGATCGCCTGGCCGGTGCCGCATCGTTTTTCGCTTTTTGGTCTGGAGACCTTCGGCTACGGCGACCGGGTCGTGCTGCCCATAGAGGCGCGTGTTGAAAACCCCGGCGAGGCGTTGTCGCTGACCGCCGCTGTCGACTACCTGATCTGCGAAGAGATCTGCATTCCCTATCAGGCGAACCTCAGCCTCGACCTGCCGGCCGGCCCCGAAAGCCGCTCGCCGGAGGCCTTCCTGATCGAAAGCTTCAGCCGCCAGGTGCCGGGGCAGGGCGCAGAGCGTGGCCTCAGTATCGAGACGGCGGTTCTGACCGGCAGCCTGGAAGCGCCGGTACTCACGGTGACCGCACGCTCCGAGACGCCCTTTTCAGAACCCGACCTTCTGGTCGAGGGCCCGCCGGGCTTTTCCTTCGCCAAGCCGGAGGTGACCCTTTCAGAGGGCGGCTTGCTCGCCGAGATCCGTGTTGCGGCTTCGGGCGCTCAGGAAAACCAGGTGCTGGAAGGCAAGCAGCTCACCCTTACGGTCACCGACGGCCTGCGCGGCCTGGAACAGGCCAATATCGCACGATTTGCAGAGCTGCCGGAGCCGGAGGGCCTGGCCCCGCTCGCCTTGCTGGGCATTCTCGGTCTGGCGCTTTTGGGCGGCCTTATTCTCAATCTGATGCCTTGTGTGCTGCCGGTGCTCTCCATCAAGCTGCTGTCCATCGCCGAGCAGGGCGGGCGCGAACGCCGCCAGATCCGCGCCAGCTTCCTGGCTTCGGCGGCGGGTATCCTGTTTTCCTTCCTGGTGCTCGCCTCGGCGGCGGTGGCCTTGAAGTCTGCCGGCATGGCGGTCGGTTGGGGCATCCAGTTCCAGCAACCGATTTTCCTCAGCGCCATGGCCCTGGTGATGGCGCTATTTGCCTATAACCTCATGGGCTTCTTCGAGGTGCCGCTGCCTTCCTTCATCGGTAATCTCGGCGCTGGCGGGCCGGACAGAGGTCTGCTCGGCAACTTCGGCACCGGTGCCCTCGCGACCCTGCTGGCAACGCCCTGCTCGGCGCCTTTCCTCGGCACCTCCGTCGGCTTCGCCCTGTCGCGCGGCGCCTGGGAGATCTACCTCATTTTCACCGCCTTGGGGATCGGTCTCGCCTTGCCTTACCTGCTGGTCGCAGCGGCGCCCGGCCTGGCGTCCTGGCTGCCGCGGCCCGGGCAGTGGATGATCACCCTGCGGCGGGTTCTCGGTCTGCTGCTGGCGGGAACGGCGGTCTGGTTGCTGAGCGTTCTGGCGGTCCAGGTCGGCATGGTGGCGGCCTTGATTGCCGGCGGCCTGCTATTCGGCCTGGGTCTGGTGCTCTGGGCCGGGCCGAACCTGATGCCGAAGCAGCGTCTGGCGACCCCGGCGGCGGCGGTGGTTCTGGCGCTGGCGGCTCTGGCCTTGCCCGCCGGCCTGCGCACGGAGAGCGCGCTGCGCAGCGATGCTGCCCTTGAAAGTGCCTGGCGGGCCCTGGACACGGCGGCCATCGGCGCGTTGGTGCGGGACGGTCAGGTCGTCTTCGTCGATGTCACCGCCGACTGGTGCATCACCTGCCAGGTGAACAAGAAGCTTGTGCTCGAGACCGATACGGTCACGGAGCGGCTGGCGGGCGACGACATCGTCCAGATGCGCGGCGACTGGACCCTGCCGAGCGACGCGATTTCGGCCTATCTGGCAAGCTTCCAGCGCTACGGCATTCCCTTCAATGCGGTTTACGGGCCGGGCGCGCCTCAGGGCATTGCGCTGCCGGAGCTCCTGACAACCGATGCGGTGATGGCGGCCATCAGCGAGGCAGCGGCGCCGGCCATTGCCGAGACGGCAACGACAGAAGGCGGGTCCTGACGCCACGGCCCCCGGGAGACTAGGGGCGGGATACTAGGGCCGGGAGACTAGGGCCGGGAGACTAGGGCCGGGAGACTAGGGCCGGGAGACTAGGGCCGGGAGACTAGGGCCGGGGGCAGAAAACGCGCCACCCCTTGGAAAGCGGTCCTTCCCGGCCTATCTTCAGGGTCAGCGCCGGGCTCTCCGGCGCCGCACAGATTTGACACATCCAGCCCAGGCATTCCTGTCGCAAGCCGGGACCGGCGGGCATCAATTCAGGGGAAATCTCACGATGACGATCAAGGTTGGCGACAGCATTCCGAGCGGATCCTTCAAGCACATGACTGCGGACGGCATGCAGGAGCTTTCGACCGACGAGCTTTTCGGCGGCAAGAAAGTGGTTCTCTTCTCTCTTCCCGGCGCCTTCACGCCGACCTGCTCGGCCAAGCATCTGCCCGGCTTCGTGCAGCACGCCGGCGACCTG
The DNA here is from genome assembly GCF_965249265.1 of Pelagibius sp. Classification (NCBI taxonomy): domain Bacteria; kingdom Pseudomonadati; phylum Pseudomonadota; class Alphaproteobacteria; order Rhodospirillales; family Rhodovibrionaceae; genus Pelagibius; species Pelagibius sp. The sequence goes on from NZ_OZ252224.1 coordinate 390,308, forward strand.
AAGGCCAAGGGCGTCGATACCATCGCCTGCATGTCGGTGAACGATGCCTTCGTCATGGATGCCTGGGGCAAGGATCAGTCGGTGGGCGATTCGGTGCTGATGCTGGCCGACGGCAACGGCGACGTTGCCAAGGCCCTGGGTCTGGACTTCGACGCCAGCGGCTTCGGCATGGGCACCCGCGCCCAGCGCTTCGCCATGATCGTCGACGACGGCAAGGTGACCACGCTGAACATCGAAGAGCCGGGGGCTTTCGAGGTTTCCAGCGCCGAAGCGATGCTCGCCGCGCTGTAAGGCGGCGCACAGCGAATGACGCGACGGCGGCCCCGAAAGCGGGCCGCCGTTTTGCGTTTTCCGGCTTGCAACGGCATTTCCGCAGAGATGTTGCTTGCCGTTAGCGATGGATGTTTGCTGTAGTTCCGGGTGAACCGGGGCCCTTGTGATGACAGCGCTGCAATCCATCGCCGGACATTGGCTTAAGGCGGGTCGCCATCGGCAGCGTGGCCTGGGTTCCCTGGTCTATGCGATCTTGATCGCCCTGGTGGCCTGGGTGGCGATGGCCGTCGGTGCCGCTGCCGAGGCGTTGGCGCCGGCAGACTACTTCCGCCTTAAGGAAAGAGCGGACAGTCTTTATCTTGCGGGGGATTTCGCCGCCGCTGCCCCGCTCTACGCACCGTTGACGCAAGCCCATCCCGGCAACGGCGAGCAGCTCCTGCGCTATGCGCGCTGTCTGGTCGAGACCGGAGACCAAGCGAAGGCCTTTGGGCTGGTGGTCCGGGCGCTGGAGATGGGCTTCGGTCCGGAGGCGCCGACCGCTTATCGGCTGGCCCAGGCCATGGCCCTGTCGGGGCAGGACGAAGGCGCTCTGGCCTGGCTGGAGCGGGCGCTGGGTGCGGATTTCGAGGACCAGGCGGCGATCAAGAGCGATCCTGCGTTTGCCGGCCTGGCCGAGAGCCCACGCTTTCAATCCCTCGCCGGGATCGCACAGCCGGCTACGACCCGCCAAGCGCGCTGGAATGCCGATCTCGATTTCTTCCTGGCGGAAGTACGCCGCCTGCACGCCGCGCCCGGCTCGACCTCCGGATCGTCGTCTTTCGCCGCAGCGGTCGATCAGCTGAAGGAAGCCGTGCCCACACTGAGCGACGTCGGCATCGCCTTCGAAATCCAGCGGCTTCTGGCCATGCTGGGGGATGGCCACTCTGTGCTTGCCCTGCCGCCCGGTGGGTCTGTGCGGCTCCGAACGCTGCCTCTTGAGTTTTACCAGTTCTCCGACGGCATCTTCGTAACCGACGCCGCCGATCATCTGCGCCCTCTGGTCGGTGCGAGACTGGATTCGCTCGCAGGCCAGCCGCCGATGAACCTGCTGGCCGCGCTGGCGCCCTATATCAGCCGCGACAACGACCAGGGCCTGCGTTGGATCGGGCCGAAAGCGCTCACACTGGCGGACCTCCTGGTCCATCTCGGTCGCGCCGACGATGCCGGGGAGATCGCCTTGACGGTGGCGGACCAAGAGGGTGGCCGGCGAAGCCTTTCGATTGCGCCGGGAGAATCGCGCTGGCGGAGGAGCCTGGGCGCACCGCCCGGTCCGGCAGAGGCGGTTCCGCTGTGGTTGCGCGATCCGGAGAAGCATTATTGGTTCGAGGCCCTGCCGGCGCTTGATGCGTTCTATGTCCAGGTGAACCGCGTTCGCGACGCGCCGGAGGAATCCCTTGCCGACTTTACCGGTCGGCTGAAGTCCGAACTGTCGCGGCAGGAACGACGGCACCTGATCATCGATCTGAGGCACAACGGCGGCGGAAACAACGGTCTGAACCTGCCCTTGGTTCGGCTTGCCATAGTTCACGAGGAAGCGTCGAGCGAGAACAGGGTCTTTGTGATTACCGGCCGGAACACCTTCTCGGCCGCCCAGAACCTTGTCAATCAGCTGGAGCGGATGACGGAGGCGGTTTTCGTTGGTGAGGAGACCAGTTCCAAGCCCAACTTCACCGGCGAGACGACCTCTGTCGAGCTGCCCCATTCCGGGCTGAGGTTCAGCGTCTCTTCCCTCTACTGGCAAGACTCCTCGCCGCTGGACCGCCGGCCCTATATTCCCGTCGACCTGCCCGTTGCGCTCTCTTCCGGCGACTACTTCGGGAACGTCGATCCGGTGATGGCGGTGCTGAGCGAAATACTTAGGCCGCGATGACTCCGGCATCATCGCCTGCGCCTGCTTTCGCTGCCGCTGACAGCACAGGCCGGAAGCCCTGGCCGCGATTGGTCGCCAAAGCCGGCGCGCTTTGTGATACACCCAACAAGGGTTATGGGGTTAGCAATGCGTATCGCTGGGAGTATGGGGTTTTGCATGATGGATTCGCCGATGGGGTCGGCAAGGGGCAGGAAAACGAAGGTCAGGACGACAACGGCGGGGTAAGGCCCGGGCAGGTCTTTGACTTTGATGAGGTTATCGACCGGCGCGGGACGGACTGCGCCAAGTGGGACCTGATAGAGCCGCTTTACGGGGTCGATCCGGCCGACGGCCTTTCCATGTGGGTCGCCGATATGGACTTCAGGGCGCCGCCCTCGGTCCAGCAGGCTCTGGCGGAGGCGCTGGAGCGTGGGATTTACGGCTATCACGGTCCCGCCACCGCCTATAAAGACGCCGCCATCGACTGGCTGCAGCAGCGCCACGGCTGGGCCGTGGATCCGGAGTGGATCACCGTCGCCCATGGTCTGGTTTCCGGGCTCGGGCTCTGTATCCAGGCTTTCTCGGAAAAAGGCGACGGGGTGATCGTTTTCTCACCCGTCTATCACGCCTTCGAACGTGTCATCTCCGCCAACGACAGGCGCCTGGTCGAGAGCGAACTGCAGGAGGTCGAGGGGCGCTACGTCATGGATCTGGAGGCGCTCGGCGCCGCCCTGGACGGTTCCGAGCGTATCGTCATCCTCTGTTCGCCGCACAACCCCGGCGGCCGGGTCTGGACGGCGGCGGAGCTGCGCGATCTCGCCGCCTTCTGCGCGCGCCACGATCTGATTCTGATATGCGACGAGGTCCATCACGATCTGGTCTACCCCGGCCACCAGCATGTGGTCACGCCGCTGGCGGCGCCGGACCACCGCAACCGCATGGTGATCTGCGCGGCGGCGTCCAAAACCTTCAACCTTGCCGGCGGCATGACCGGCAGTGTGATCATCGAAAACGAAGGACTGCGCAGCCGTTACCGCAAGGCCCAGGCCGGGGCCGGCCTCAGCCCCGTGCACATGGGCATGCTGATGACCACGGCAGCTTATCGCGGCGGCGCTGACTGGCTGGAGGCGCTGCTGGTCTATCTCGACGGCAACCGGCGTTTCTTCGATGACGCCATCGCACAGATTCCCGGCCTGCGCTCCATGGCGCTGCAGGCGACCTACCTCGCCTGGGTCGATGTTTCGGCGCTGGGATTGGAACAGGCGGAAATCGAACGGCGGATGTCAAAGGAGGCCCGCATCGCCGCGAACTACGGCCCGACCTTCGGCAAGGGCGGCGAAGGCTGGCTGCGCTTCAACCTGGCGACGCCCAGGTCGCGGGTGGAAGAAGCGGTGCGCCGGCTGGAGCGGACTTTCGCGGCGTGACGGTTTTCCGCCAAAAGCGGCCCTTCGTTGGATCTGTGGCGAAAGGCCGGTTTGAGTCCTTAGTTGCCGTTCAGAGCCTGTTGGGCTTTTTGCATAAGTCGACGACACGTTTCTTCGAAACTGGCTTCGTCCGTGCGGACAGTGAAATCATTGAAAGCTCGCTTGCCGTAGCCTTCTGCGATCATCTCGGCACTGCGGGCAATCTCTGCCGCGCTGAGCGCCGGCTTCCTTGCCGAGATCGCCGTGATATCGGCGATCAGGCCGATACAGCGGCACTTTATGTCCATTCGTTTGAATGTTTCGTGGAAAAAGAGCCAGTTCGTGCAACGCAGTGGATAGGCGACGATCACGGCTGGGTAGGCTCTCAAACATTCCTCGCTCGCGGAAACGATGCTCCGGCTGGTTTGCAGAATTGATCGCAGCCAGTGCCCCGGCGCCGAGTGATCGTCACCATCAACAAAGCCGAAGGCCAACTGAGATGCCGCTGCCTGTCCCAGGCTGGTTTTTCCCACCCCTATAGGGCCATCGAGCAGCAAGACGGATTTTCGCAAGTGTTTACCTTTCTAACCCTCCGCTCCGGCTACCTTAGCAGGCAGAGGCAGAATCGTCCGCCGTGCCGCTGTTCGTATCGTTCAATGCTATCGACCGCTTTCGACATGGCGAAGTGTCGGTTCGCTGAAATCATCCGAGCCCTGGCGCCAGAATCATCGCTCGGCGTAGGCGTCCATAAGGGCCTGCAGCTCTTCGAAAGACTCCGGATATCGCGTAAAACTGTGAACGGCGGGAACGCTTGCCCAGGGCATTTTTTCGTCTGTCATCAACTCAACGAAGGGCTCGAGCGATGCAGCCTCGTTGAGCACCGATGTGCGCAGATTGATCCGCTGACCGGCTCCGTCAATCTGAGAGAAGACGAAATTCAGGCATGATCTGCAAAAGTAATGGGTTCGCCCGCTTGAACCGAGACCACCCTTGATCAGTTCGCCTGTGCAGAAAAATGCGTCACTCGGGACCATGGTGGTCAGTGAATACGCGCTCGCGCAGAGTTTCTGGCAGTCACGGCAATGGCACGCCAAAGTCAGAAGCGGTGATGCAGTCACGGTGACCTGCACCGATCCACAAAGGCAGGCCCCCTTCAGAGGAGGTTCAGGAAGTACCATCGCAAGTCCCTCGTTTTTGATGGGCGCTGACGGATAGTGGACTTCTGGAGTTGGGACCGGTTGATTGCAACAGCCCAAATGCCATCGCATCGGTCCCGTGACGGACACCGAGAGATATCGAAGCAACCTCGCTTTGCGCCCAGGTGTCCGCCTTATGTTTGCGGAACACTGAAGCCAGACGAGTGCTCGACCTCTTCTCCGAGAACCTCCGTCCAGGCGTGTTTTCTGTTCTCATAGACGGAAAAGCGGGGTTTTGGAAAGTCCGGATCGGCGAAAGCGCCGACGGGTATGGCGGTCACACCCGGCCACCCCTCAATGACATAGGCAAGTGTGGATCCACAAACGGGACAAAACCGGTATGTCACGCGATGACCGCTGTCGGCAACCCGTTCCCATACCGCTGAGTCTCCGGAAATGGTCACCTGTTCATCCGGCCAGCGTGCCTGAGTGGCGAAAGCGCTGCCGCTGCGTTTCTGGCATTCAAGACAATGGCAAACCGACACCCGCACCGGTTCGCCCTCGCAGCATGCACTGAGTTGTCCGCACCTGCATGTCGCTTTCCATAGTGTCATGTCACTATCGCCCTATAGTTAGCGGCCCGCAGCCTGCCTGAAAGCAAAGAGGTCATCTAATGGTGCCTGCGGTTCTTTTCCGTAACGCCTCATGCACGCGCTTGCTGCATCAGGAAATCCTCCGGCTGACTTCGACGAGGTTGGCATCGGGATCGCGGAAGTAGACCGACATCAGCTTTCCGACCGCGCCTGCTTTCTCGGCAGGCCCTTCGACGATCTCCACGCCGTTAGACTGCAGCCGGGCGACCACGTCCTCAATCGGCAGCTCGGTCAGGACGCAGAAATTGCCGCTGCCCGGTACCGTTCTCTCGGCGAGTGCGGGCAGGGTGCCCGCATCCTGGATGCTGATCTTGCTCGATCCGAAATGAAGCGACCACTTACCGGCCCGTTCCTCGCGTGCCTCCAGACCCAGGACGCGCTGATAGAACTCAAGCGTCGCCTCGACGCTGCGGACGCAAAGCACGATGTGGTCGAGGCCATAAATGTTCATGCCTGGGTTATACCGGAGCGGTTTCGGTTCGGCAAAGCGCCGGGTTGTAAGAAGCGCGATGCTGCCTTGTCGAACTCGCCCCCGAAACGAGGACCCCCGAAACGAGGACCCCCGAAACGAGGACCCTTGAGACGAAGATCATCGAAACGAAGTCCGGGGGCGTTGGTGTGAGGCTTAAAGGATCGTTTGGTCCGGCGTGCCCAAAAATCCCCCGCCAGAATACTCATCAGCGCCTTGACTTCAAATGTAACGTTATATCATTATCGCCGCCCGGTTAACTCGGCGAATCAGGCATAATTGGGAGGCCCAGAATGATCCGACGTTTATGCGCGGCCATTTTCTTTTCCGCTTTGTTTCTTCCCCTGCCCAGCCTCGCCGAGGAAAAGTCGCGTGTCACCATTGCATCACCCTGGGAGGTTTCAAGCTTCGATACCGCCGTTTCCGGTTTCGCAATCCAGGCGCTCGAAATCATGGAAAACCTGGTGGATGCCGATGAAACCGGTGCCCTTCAACCCGGTCTCGCGACCTCCTGGTCCGCTTCGGATGATGGGCTGACCTGGACGTTTCAACTGCGCGACGGCGTGACCTTCCACGATGGCACCGCATTTGATTCTGCTGCCGCAGCGCAGTCCCTGACGCGGTCCTGGCAAAAGCCCGGTGTCTTGGCCAAGGCCCCGGTGACCGGGGTTTCGGCCAAGGGGGACGCTGTTGTCTTCACTCTGGAAAGGCCTTTTGCGGCCTTGCCTGCAATCCTGGCCCATGCGACGACCATCATCCAGGCGCCCAGCGCGCTCGATGCGGACGGCCAACCCAGCGCCTTGATCGGAACAGGGCCTTTCAAGGTCGAGCGTTTCACGCCACCGCAGAGCATCGATCTCCTTCGTAACGACTCCTATTGGGGCGCCGCGCCGAAGATCCCGGCAGCCAGCTACCTCGCGGCAGGGCGCGCCGAGACCCGGGCGTTGCTGGCCGAGAGCGGTGACGCGGACATGGTATTCACCCTCGATCCTTCGGGCTTTGCGCGCCTGGAGAACGTGGACAGCGTCAAGACCCTCGCGGTGCCGATCCCGCGTGTCGTGACCCTCAAGGTCAATGCCGCGCATCGGTTCTTCAGCGATCCCCGCGCGCGTCAGGCGTTGAGCCTTGCAATCAATCGCGATGGCATTGCGACCGCCATCACCCGCTTCCCGGAAGCGGCGGCCGGTCAACTCTTCCCGCCGGCGCTCAGTGGCTGGCATGCCCCCTCACTGCCGCGCCTTGGCTATGACGTGGAGGCGGCGAAGGGTCTGCTTGCCGAGCTTGGTTGGACGGCGGGCGACGACGGTATCCTGGTAAAGGATGGCGAGCGCTTTTCCATCCTGCTGCGCACTTTCCCCGACCGGCCCGAACTCCCGCTGATGGCGGCGGCGCTTCAGGACCAGTGGCGCGAGATCGGCGTGGAACTGCAGGTGAGTGTCGCCAGCTACTCCGAGATTCCGGCCGGCCATCAGGACGGTACGCTGCACGTCGCCCTCTATGCGCGTAACTACGCACTGACGCCGGACCCGATCGGCACGGTCTTGCAGGATTTCGGCCCCGGTGGCGGTGACTGGGGCGCCATGGGATGGGAAAACACAGAGGTGGCTGACGCCCTGACCGCCATTTCTGCAACAGGCGACCAGGCGCTCCGGTCCAAGGACATTGCCAAGGTGGCCCGCATCCTCCACGACGAACTGCCGGTGATCCCGATTGTCTGGTATCAGCACACGGTTGCCGTCGCCTCCGGATTGCAGGGGGTGGTCATCGATCCGCTGCAACGCAGTTATGGTCTGAGCAAGGTCTCCTGGTCGGAATGACGACTGCCCGGCCTTTTCTTACGATCCTTGCCCAGCGCGCGCTGCAGGCTTTCATCGTCGCCTTCATTGTGGGCATCGTGAGCTTCGCCATGATGCAGGCGCTGCCTGGCGATGCGGCTTACCGGATCGCGGCTGGCCGCTATGGCTACGATATGATGGATGCCGCTGCGGCAGAGGCGGTTCGGGTGGAACTGGGTCTTGACCGGCACTGGATTGTACAGCTTTTTGATTGGCTCGGCGCCTTGGCGCAGTTCGACCTCGGCCGGTCTCTTGTCTACGGTTCCCCGGTCATCGACGAGATCAGCGTGCAGCTTGGGTATTCGCTGCTTCTCGCCGCTGGCGCGGTCATTGCCTCGCTTCTTATCGCGGTGCCCGTCGGGATCGCGGCTGGCCTGAAGCCCGGCGGCTTGGTGGACAGGGTGACCCTGGCGATTTCGATTTTCGTGCGGGCGATCCCCGCCTTCGCGCTTGGCGTCGTTTTGGTTCTGGCCTTTGCCGTGCAACTGAAGCTCTTTCCCGTGGCCGGCTTTCGTGGACCTGAGCATCTGGTGCTGCCGTCCTTGACCCTCGGCCTGGGCCTTGCCGCCGTTTCGAACCGTGTGGTGCGCGATGCGGTGGCCGACGCAATGGCTGCGGAGTGGCAGCTGTTCGCCCGCACAAAGGGGCTTTCGGCGCGCCTCTCCGTTCTGCGCCACGTCCTGCGCAATGCCTCGCTGCCCGTCGTCACCTATGTCGGTGTGCAGATGGCCTACCTGATCGAAGGCGTCGTCATCGTCGAGACCGTCTTTGCCTGGCCCGGCATCGGTCACGCCCTTGTCCATGCAATCTTTGCCCGTGATGTCGCCATGGTTCAGGGGACCGCTCTCACACTCGGCCTGATCTATGTGGCGCTCAACCTTGTCATCGACCTCGCCTGCCGTGGCATCGATCCAAGGACACGCTCCGCATGACGGATCAAACGCAGACCGGCGCCATGCCCCGGCCCCGCCGCGCCTGGCCGCGGATCAGACCCGCTCGGGGACTTGGCTTCACGCTTCTCGCACTTCTGGCCTTGTGCGCCGTTGCCGGGCCGGACCTTGTGGGCCAGGACCCGGCCAAACAGTCGCTGCTGGACGCGCGGCAACCGCCAAGCGCCGCGAATCTTCTGGGCACCGACCATCTGGGCCGGGACATGGCAGCCCGCCTGCTGTCGGGTGCGCAGCTTTCGCTTTCGCTTGCCGTGCTGTCGGTGCTGACGGCCGGGCTGCCGGGAACCTTGCTGGGGATCGCTGCTGCCTGGTACGGAGGCTGGACCGACCGGCTGTTGACCAGTTTCGCCGACGCGGTCCTTGCCCTTCCCGGGCTCTTGTTGGTGTTGATGCTCGCGGCAATCTCTCCGGGGTCATGGTGGGCTCTCTATGCGGGCATCTCGCTGACCCTTTGGGTGGAGTACTTTCGCTACACCCGCCAGCGCGCGCGGATCGTGATGGCGGAGCCGGCTGTGGAAGCGTCGCGTCTCTTGGGTCTGACGCCGGCTCTTATCATTCGCCGCCACCTTCTGCCGGAAATCGGCCCCGGCCTGCTGACGATTGCAGCCTTCGGTGCCGCAACCGCGGTCACGGCCGTCGCCGCGCTTGGCTTCGTCAGTGTGGGCGTGCGCCCGCCCACCGCCGAGTGGGGCGTGATGATGACCGAGCTTCTGCCCTATTGGCGCGAAGCACCCTTCTTGATTCTGCAGCCCGTCGCCTGTCTTGTGATTACCGTCCTCGCGCTCCACCTCAGTGTTGGCGGAATGCGCCGGCCATGACTGTTAGTGACACGCCCAGTAGTGACACGCCAAGCATCGCTGTTGATGCGCTCTCGGTGTTTTTCGGCGCCACCAGACTTCTGGGCCCGGTGAGTTTCCGGGTTGCGGCGGGTGAAACGCTGGCCATCATGGGCGAAACCGGCGCGGGCAAGAGCCTCGCCGCGCAGGCAATCCTTGGCATACTGCCCAAAGGCCTGCGTGCGGAAGGCAGCATTACGATCAATGGCCGCCGGGTCGATACCCTCGGACCGGCCGAGCGCTCCGCGCTCTGGGGGCGCGAGATTGCGACGCTTCCTCAAGAGCCGTGGCGGGCGCTTGACCCCTTGATGCGGGCCGGGCCGCAGGTGACTGAGGCTCACCGTTATGTCGCCGGTTTGCCGCTAGAGGGCGCGCGGAAGGCATGTGCTCGTGATTTTGAGACTCTGGGCCTTCAGGGTGCAGAGCGGCGCCTGCCCGCTGCGCTGTCGGGCGGCATGGCTCAGCGTGTCGCCTTTGCCGCCGCAACGGCAGGCCAGGCTCCGATCCTGTTGGCCGACGAGCCGACGAAGGGATTGGATGCGGAACGCCATGCCCGCGTGGTTGGTTTGCTCGCCCAAGTGCCTGAGGATGGCGGAGCGCTCTTGGTGATCACGCACGAAGTTGCGGTGGCACGCGCGCTCGGCGGTGACATCACTGTGTTGCGCGATGGCCGCGTGATCGAGGAAGGCCAGACCCGTCACGTTTTGGCGAAACCGCAAGCGCCCTACACGCGCGATCTTTTGGCGGCAGATCCGGAAGCTTGGCCGAAATCCGAGAACCCAACCGACGGCGCTATCGTCCTCACCGCCAAGGATCTGGCCGTCACCCGGGGAGAGCGGGTGCTGATCGAGGGCTTCGATCTGTCTCTGCGCGCGGGGGAACGGGTCGCTGTCACGGGCCCCAGCGGCATCGGCAAGACCACGCTTCTCGACACGCTTGCAGGCTTGATTGCGCCAGCGCAGGGAAGCGTTCAGCGGGCCGCAGGCCTGGGGCGGCACGCGGTGCAAAAGCTTTACCAGGATCCGCCTGCCGCTTTTCCACCGCACGTGTCGTTGGAGCGAAGCCTGCGAGATATCGCCCGCCTGCATGGCGTCGCTTGGGATCGCGTCACGGAGTATTTGACTGCCTTGAACCTTTATCCCGACATGCTGAAGCGGCGCCCGGACGCGGTATCGGGCGGAGAGTTGCAACGGATTTCGGTTGCCCGCGCGCTTACCGTTGGGCCGGCGGTTCTGCTTGCCGATGAGCCGACCAGCCGACTGGACCCTATCACACAGCGTCAAACGCTCGAGCTGCTGTCGGAGATTACAAAAGATCAAGGCATCGCCATTGTGCTGGTCACGCATCATGCCGCCATCGCGGAAAACTGGGCGCACCAATCGATCACCCTTAGGGCACCTGCCTGAGCAGGTTTTATGGCCCCACCGATTCGCCGGAATATGAGGTCAAGCCCATCCGGCTGTAACGACCTCGGCAATTCGTAGGCTGTTCCACGGCGGTCCAAAAGAATCAAAAAGCAGTGTGAAGGGCTCCAGCAGTCGTTGATCTAGGTTAAGGCGCTGGCTGCCGTCAAGCCGCAGTGTCGGGGCGGGAGGTGGCTCCGCTATGGCTGCACAGAACAAAGACGAACTGCTCGCTGTTTCCAAGAAGGAATTCGGGAAACTCGAAAAGCTGACGAGTCAAGTTGACCCGCCCTCAGCCTTGATCAAGGACGATGAAGACACGTCCGTTAAGGACATCATTGCCCATCGCGCACACTGGATTGACTTGTTTCTCGGCTGGTACAGGGATGGGCTGGCTGGCAAACCTGTGCACTTTCCGGCTGAAGGCTACAAGTGGAATGAACTGAAGCGTTACAACGCGGACCTTAGGGCGCAGCAGGCGGACATCGATTGGGATGAAGCCCTGGCCATGTTGCGCAAGAACCATGGGAGGCTGCTGCGCCTGCTACAGCGTTGCTCGAACGAAGAACTCTATGGCGGGCCCATGAAGGGGGCGAACAACAACTGGACGCCGGGCCGCTGGGCCGAAGCCGCAGGCCCGAGCCACTTCCGGTCGGCCGCCAAGTACATCCGGTCGCGTTTGAAAGTCATGACCTGATGTTTGATCGCTGAGCCCCAATTCTGAGCCCCTCACGCGGCGACGTGAATGCCGATCTTGCCGATGTGGGATTTGGTCAAGAAGGCTTCCTGAGCTGCATGGAGGTCGCGCAGCGGATAGGTCTCCGCCACCACCGGCCGGATTTCCCCTGTTTCGATATAGCCTACAAGATCGGTGAATATGGTCGCCGGTTGATGGGTGCTGCCGAGCAGCGAGAGGTCGCGCAGGTAGAGGGTGCGCAGATCAAGCTCGACAATGGGGCCGGCAATCGCACCGGAAGTCACGTAGCGTGCGCCATTGCGCAGGGCGTCGACCAGTTCGGTCCAGCGCGGCCCGCCGACCAGGTCCAAAACGACATCGAAGGCGCGTTCGGGAAAAGGGTCATTGCGATCGAGCGTTTCATCGGCGCCGAGGCTCAGCAGATCCGCCGCCTTTGCCGCTGTGGTCACAGCGGTCACCCGGGCGCCGCGGCGTTTTGCCAGTTGGATTGCGGCGGAGCCGACGCCGCCGGAGGCGCCGGTGACAAGAACGCGCTCGGCGCCCAGACCGGCCCGCTGAATCATTCCCTCAGCCGTGGAAAAGGCGCAGGGAAAGGAGGCAAGTTCGATATCGGAGAGGTCTGAACGTATGGCGACAGCATCTTCCGATGCCGTGGTCGCGTACGCGGCAAAGGCGCCGTCGCTCTCCGATCCGAAGGTCGCCGTTGACGGCCCGGCGTCCGAGGAGGCCGGGGATTGCAGCGCGCGGACCAGCACGCGCTCGCCGATCCGGTCGCCGGGGACCCCCTTGCCCAGGGCGACGATTTCACCGCAGCAGTCCGCCCCCTGGATACGCGGGAAGCTCAAAGCGTTGCCGGCCCAGCCGCCATCCTTGTCCGCCGCCGCACCGTAGCCTGCCGATGCGCCGGAAGCCGTGCCGCCGCGCACGCTTTTGGAGTACCAGCCGCTGCGCGTGTTGATGTCGGTGTTGTTCACCGCCGAGGCCCCGACCCTGATCAGCACTTCGCCCGCGGCGGGGCAGGGGACGGGCAGGTCCTCTCGCCAAACCAGTTTCTCAAGGCCGCCATGTCCCGTCAGGATCATGCCCTGCATCGTTTTGGGGAGTGTCATGCCCGTTCCTCGGTAGAATGACTGCTCTACTTGTTGAGGTAGAGGGTTTACTCTACACGGTCAAGGATGACGGACACGATGACCAAGATCGCCGCCGGTCTCGAAAGGGCCTTCGCGCAGAAAGGCTTCGCGGCGCCGAGTGTGGAGACGCTCAGGGATGCGGCGGGCGTCAGCCTGCGCACGCTGTACAAGTACACGCCGTCGCGCGAGGAAATGGTTCATGCTGCGCTGGAACACCGGCACCGGCGCTATATCGAGCAGGTCTTTCACGATCTGCCCGAGGATGGCGACCTGGCGCTTTCGGCCGTTATCGACCGGGTCGCGACCTGGATGGCCCGGGAAGCCTCGCACGGCTGCCTGTTTCATGCCGCCGTCGCCGCGGCGCCGCAGGACCGGCGGCTGCGGGCCCTGCTTAAACGGCACAAGGCCGAGGTGGCCGAGCGCGCCGCGGCGGCCATCGGCAGACCCGATCACGACGTCGAGCTGACGATCATCCTTGAGGGGCTCACGCAGAGCTGGCCGCTCTGCGGTGACGCAGCGGTTGCCAGCGCGAAGAAGATGGCCAAGGCATTGATAGAGCCGGCCTAGCGCGCCTGTTCCAGGCCGGCGCGGGCCAGTTCGTCGGCGCGCTCGTTCTCCGGGTGGCCGGCGTGGCCTTTTACCCAGTGCCAGCGCACCTCGTGGGGGTCGAGGGCCTGCTCGAGGCGCTGCCAGAGATCGACGTTCTTCACCGGCTTCTTGGCGGCGGTCTTCCAGCCGTTGCGTTTCCAGCCGTGGATCCACTTGGTGATGCCGTCGCGCAGGTAGGTGCTGTCGGTGTGCAGGTCGACCAGGGAGGGGCGCTTCAGCGCCTCCAGCGCCATAATCGCCGCCAGCATCTCCATGCGGTTGTTGGTGGTGCCCGCCTCGCCGCCGCAGAGTTCTTTCTCGGTTCCCTTGAAGCGCAGCAGCGCCCCCCAGCCGCCGGGCCCCGGGTTGCCCGAGCAGGCGCCGTCGGTGAAAATCTCGATGCTGTCGGTCTGTTCGTTCATACAGGCTCGAAAATCATGTTTGTTTTACAGGTCCAGGCCGTAGGCGCCGGGCCCGCGGACGTCCTGGTGAAACTGCAGCTTGCGCCAGTATTCCAACGGATCTTTCGGCTTTACGAAGGCCCCCTCCGGGTGATGCAGCCAGTCGTAGAGACGGGTCAGCAGAAAGCGCAGGGCCGATCCGCGGGCGAAGAGCGGCAGGGCCTTCAGCTCCGCCTCTGAGAAGGCCCGCTCGCGGGAGTAGGCCTGCAGCAGCATCCGTGCCTTGGTCACGTTGAAGGCATTGTCCTGCTCGAAACACCAGGCGTTGAGGCAGACGGCCAGGTCGTAGGCGAAGAAGTCGTTGCAGGCGAAATAGAAATCGATGATGCCGGTCAGGTTTTCCTGGCGGAAAAAGACGTTGTCCGGGAACAGATCGGCATGAATGACCCCGGCGGGCAGATCCTCCGGCCAGCTCGATTCCAGATGCGCCAGTTCACGCTCCAGCGCTTCGGCCAGGCCCGGCCGCACTTCGTCGGCGCGCTCCGCGCAGGCCTCCAGCAGCGGGCGCCAGCCGGTGACCGACAGGGCGTTCTCGCGGCGCAGCGCGTAGTCCGCGCCGGCCAGATGCATACGGGCGAGGGCGGCGCCCAGGCCAGAGCAGTGGAAGGTCTGAACGCGCCGGGGGGAGAGGCCCTCCAGAAAGGAAATCAGGGCGGCAGGCCGCCCGCAGAGCCGGCGCAGGGCCTTGCCGTCGGCGGCGTGCAGGGGTACGGGGCAGCTGATGCCCCGCCCGGCCAGGTGCTCCATCAGGCCGAGGAAGAACGGCAGGTCCTCTTCCGCCACCCGCTTTTCATAGAGGGTCAGAATGAAACTGCCTTTTTCCGCCTGCAGCAGATAGTTGGAGTTCTCCACCCCCTCGGCGATGCCCTTGAAGGACAGCAACTCACCCAGGTCGTAGTCCGCCACGAAGCTGGCAAGGTCTTCGGCTGAAACTTCGGTATAGACGGCCATCGCGGTCGGTCGGTCTGAGTTCGGGGTGTGAGGCTTTGAGAGGCTCGAGGGTGGCCGGGGTCAGCTCGCGACCTTGTCTTCGCTCAGGGCCTTGGGGTCTTCGCTCAGGGCCTTGGGCAGTTTGAAGATGACGTCCTCGATGGCGCCGCTGACTTCCTGGATCTGGATGTCGAAATGGTTGCGGCAGGCCTCGAGAACCTCTTCCACCAGTACCTCGGGCGCCGAAGCTCCGGCGGTCAGGCCCAGGGTCGAGATATCCGTCAACTGCGACCAGTCGATATCGTCAGCCCGCTGCACCAGCAGCGCTGTTTCACAGCCCTCACGATGCGCGACCTCGACGAGGCGCTGCGAGTTCGATGAATTGGGCGCCCCCACGACCAGAAGGGCATCGCAGTTTTGCGCGATCGATTTCACCGCCTCCTGACGGTTGGTCGTTGCGTAGCAGATGTCTTCCTTCTTGGGGCCGTTGATCTGTGGAAACCGCCGCCGCAGAACGGCGATGATCTCGCTGGTATCATCCACGGAGAGGGTGGTCTGGGTGATGTAGGCCAGGTTTTCGGGGTCCTTCACGGTGATGCGTTCGGCCTCGGCGACGTCTTCGACCAGGACGATCGACCCTTCCGGCACCTGACCCATGGTGCCGACCACCTCGGGATGGCCGGCGTGGCCGATCAGGAGGATCTGATGGCCCATGCGGGCGTGGCGTTCAGCCTCCCGGTGCACCTTGCTGACCAGCGGGCAGGTGGCGTCGAGGTAGAAGAGTTCGCGGCGTTCGGCCTCCGCCGGCACCTCTTTGGGGACGCCGTGAGCGGAGAAAATCACCGGAACCCCCTCCGGCACCTCGTCGAGCTCCTCGACGAAGACCGCGCCTTTGGATTCCAGGGATTCGACCACGAAGCGGTTGTGAACGATCTCGTGGCGCACGTAAACCGGTGCGCCGTACTTCTGAAGCGCCCGGTCGACGATCTCGATGGCGCGCTCCACCCCTGCGCAAAAGCCGCGGGGGTTGGCCAGGAGAACGGTGAGGGGCTTTTTCTGCATGCTCGTGTTCCATCTTCGCTTCGATCGTGCCGTCTCCGGCGCTGCGGTCCCAGGGCGGCGGTCCCAGGGCGGTCCCAGGTGTCTCGGGCCCTGGTACCTCCGTCTCGGGGCCCGCCCTGGCAAACAGGGGCCCCAAGCCAGCCCTTGTCGCCGGGGCGGTGGTTCCCTAAAGTCCGGCAAGCAACAAAAAGCCGGTTTCTCAAGTCAGCTTCGCCCCCGGTCGCCCCGGGCTCGACCATGCGGACAGTAGTATAGCCGGCCAGCAGAAGGAAGGCTTCATGACAGACCCCGTCCCCGCCCAGAAAGAGCCCTACAAGGTCGCTGTAGAGGCGGGAAAGAAGTATTTCTGGTGTGCCTGCGGGCGCAGCCAGAAGCAGCCGTTCTGCGACGGATCCCACTCGGGCACCGGCATCACGCCGGTGATGTACGAGGCTTCGGCCGCCAAGGACGTGTTTTTCTGCGGCTGCAAGGCAACCGGCAACCAGCCTCTCTGCGACGGCAGCCACAACAAGCTCTAAAAGAGCACTTAACCCGAGCGTTTCAAGTTATTCCGGTTTTCTCTGCGAGTTTTCATGCAATCGATTCTTCCGCAACTTTTCTCCCTTCGGACCGTTGTTTCGCTGTCTTGCCTGGGGGCGGTTCTCCTGGTGGCGGCCTGTGCCTCAGATGAGACGCCGCCGCCCTGTCCGGAGGTGGTGCTGCTGACCGATGCTTCAAAGCAGACCAAGTTCAACGGCCAGGGCCGCGACCTGACGGATGTGCTGTTCGAGGCCGAGCTCGAAGCCGGGCGTCTGGTTTGCGACTACGACGACAACGAAGTGGACGTCGATCTGCAGGTTCGGGTGATCGCCTCGCGCGGTCCCGCCAACAGCGACCGCCTGGCCAACATCAACTATTTCGTTGCCGTCGCCCGGGCCGATCAGACCGTGCTGGCGCGCAAATCCTTTGATATTGCCATTCCCTTCCCCGGCAACAGAACCAGGGTTTCGGGTCTGGAGGAGATCGGTCAGGTGATCCCCTTGGCCCAGGGTGAGGACGGGACCGACTATCGAATCTATCTCGGTTTCGATCTGTCGCCGGAGGAACTGCGCTTCAATCGGGCCAATCGCTGAAGAAACCCTGATTTTTCAGAAGCTTTCAAAGGGTTGCCCCCCGTTCACGGGAGAATGAAGGCCAACCGGTTGAAATTGGCCCTTATAGAGGCTAGCTTCTGCCGAGCAGGAAAGTGGTGTCACCAATTCATCGCTTTCAAGCCAAAGACCCCTAGCGGGAGAGACCGGTCTGTTCTGCAGCCCGGCGCCGAAGGAGCAACCGCCCCGGAAACTCTCAGGCAAAAGGACCGCAAGGGGGAGGCAATTCTGGAAAGTGGTCGCAGACCCGTTTCTTGAACGGTTGCGCCTCACCGAAGGAGTAAACCGGTCCGCGCCCGGCGCAGGGCTCCGGTGAATCTCTCAGGTATCCATGACAGAAGGGGCCGGAGCCGCCTGAGAAGGAGGGTCCGGCAGAACTGACCTTTTGTCGAAGGAGCCGGGTGTGGTGCAGGAAAACGAACCAGAGCCGAAACGAACATCCCTCTATGCGCTGCATCAGGAACTGGGCGGCAAGATCGTGCCCTTCGCGGGTTACGCCCTGCCGGTCCAGTATGCCGACGGAATCATGGCCGAGCATAAGCTTGCGCGCGAAGCGGCGGCTCTGTTCGACGTTTCCCATATGGGGCAGGTCCGCCTTGACGGGGCCGACCGCGTCGCCGCCCTGGAGGCTCTGCTGCCGGCGGAGATCGCCAAACTGGGCGAGGGGCGTCAGCGCTACAGCTTCTTTACCAACGACCAGGGCGGCATCCTCGACGACCTGATGGTGTCCAACCAGGGCGACTGGCTGTTCCTGGTGGTGAATGCCGCCTGCAAGGATGCCGACATTGCCCATATGAGGGCGAATCTGAAGGGTGACGTCCAACTGACGGTGCTGGAAGACCGCGCCCTGATCGCGCTGCAGGGGCCCAAGGCCGCCGATGTCCTGGCGCGTCTCGCACCCGGCGTGGAGACTTTGCGCTTCATGGACTGCAAGCCGATGACGGTC
The DNA here is from genome assembly GCF_965249265.1 of Pelagibius sp. Lineage (NCBI taxonomy): Bacteria > Pseudomonadati > Pseudomonadota > Alphaproteobacteria > Rhodospirillales > Rhodovibrionaceae > Pelagibius > Pelagibius sp. The sequence goes on from NZ_OZ252224.1 coordinate 408,098, forward strand.
GACGGGGTCGACTGTCTGGTCAGCCGGGCCGGCTATACCGGCGAGGACGGCTACGAGATTTCGGTCCCCGCCGAGAAGGCCGAGGCCCTGGCGCGCCGCCTGCTGGCGGAACCGGAGGCGGGCCCGGCGGGGCTGGGCGCGCGCGATTCCCTGCGTCTGGAGGCCGGGCTCTGCCTTTACGGCCACGACATCGACGAGACCACCGGGCCCATTGAGGCCGATCTCGCCTGGGCGATCCAGAAGCGCCGCCGCGAAGAGGGCGGCTTTCCTGGCGCCGCTGTGATCCAGAAGCATCTGGCCGAAGGCGCGCCGCGCCGCCGGGTCGGGTTGCTGCCGGAAGGCCGCGCGCCGATGCGCGAGGGCACGCCCTTGAAGGATGCATCGGGCCGGGATGTCGGCCATGTCACCTCGGGCGGTTTCGGGCCGAGCGTCGGCGGGCCGGTTGCCATGGGCTATGTCGCCGCCGAGCAGGCGGCAGAAGGTACGGCGCTTCAGGCCGAAGTGCGCGGCAAGCTGATGCCCTGCCGGGTCGCGGCGCTGCCCTTCGTAAAACACAACTATTTCAGAGGCTAATCAGGGGGGAACCTTTTGCCATGAGCGAACGTCGTTACACCGAAGACCACGAATGGCTGAGCATTGATGGCGACGTTGCCGTCGTCGGCATCAGCAACCATGCCCAGGAACAGCTGGGCGACATCGTCTTCGTCGAACTGCCGGATGCCGGCAAGGCGCTGGAGAAGGGCGGGGAGGCGGCGGTGATCGAGTCCGTCAAGGCCGCCAGTGAGGTCTATGCCCCCGCCGACGGCGAGGTGCTGGAGGCAAACGAGGCGCTGACCGACGAGCCCGGCAAGGTGAACAGCGACCCGGAAGGGGACGGCTGGTTTTTCAAGATGAAGCTGTCCGATCCCAGCCAGGTCACCGATCTGATGGATGAGGCCGCTTACAAATCGTTTGTCGAGGGCCAGGGCTGAGCGGCGCTGCTTGCCGCCTTCAGTGTCGAACAGGGAGAGAAGCATGAGCGAAACAGAGCGCAGTCTGGTGGAACTGGAAGCCAAGGACGATTTCGTCCGCCGGCACATCGGGCCGGGTGAGCCGCAGATCCAGGCGATGCTGGGCAGCCTGGGGCTGGATTCGCTGGACGCCCTGATCGACAAGACGGTGCCGGCGGCGATCCGCAGCGCCTCGGCCATGCCCTTGCCGCCGGTGCGCAGCGAAAAGGAAGCGCTGGAGACCATGCGGGCCATGGCCGACAAGAACCAGGTCATGGTTTCGATGATCGGCATGGGTTATTCCAACACCGTCGTGCCCGGAGTCATCGTGCGACGGGTGCTGGAAAATCCCGGCTGGTACACCGCCTATACGCCCTATCAGGCGGAGGTCAGTCAGGGCCGGCTGGAGGCGCTGCTGAACTACCAGCAGATGATCATCGACCTGACCGGCATGGAACTCGCCAACGCCTCCCTGCTCGACGAAGCCACGGCGGCGGCCGAGGCCATGGCCATGGCCCACCGGGTCGCCAAGTCCAAGTCCGACAGCTTCTTCGTCGCCGCCGACTGTCATCCCCAGACCCTGGCGGTGCTGCAGACCCGCGCCAAGCCCATGGGCATCGCGCTGATCGTCGGGGACCCGCAAACCGAGCTTGCCGGCAAAGAGGTCTTTGGCGCGCTGCTGCAGTATCCCGGCAGCTTCGGCCATGTCCGCGACCTGACGCCGGTCATCGAGAAATTGCATGAACAGAGTGCGCTGGCCGTGGTGGCCGCCGACCTGCTGGCGCTCACCATGATCACGCCGCCGGGCGAAATGGGCGCCGACGTCGTGGTCGGCACGGCCCAGCGCTTCGGCGTGCCGCTCGGCTACGGCGGCCCGCATGCGGCCTACTTCGCCACCCGCGAGGCCTACAAGCGCTCGGTCCCCGGCCGGCTCATCGGTGTCTCCGTGGATGCCGAGGGGCGTCCGGCGCTGCGCATGGCCCTGCAGACCCGGGAGCAGCACATTCGCCGGGAAAAGGCGACCAGCAACATCTGCACGGCGCAGGTCCTGCTGGCGATCATCGCCGGTCTCTACGCCACCTATCACGGCCCGGACGGCCTTAAGACCATCGCCGGGCGGGTGCACCGCCTGACCGGTATCCTGGCGGCCGGACTGGGCCGCCTCGGGTTTGCCGTGGAAAACGAGACCTTCTTCGACACCCTCTGCGTTTCGGCGCCGGGTAGGGCGGAGGCCCTGGTGGCCGCCGCCTGCGAGGCTGGTATCAACCTTCGGCCCATCGACGGCGACCGCGTCGGCATGTCCCTGGACGAGGTGACCACCCGCGAGCATGTGGAGCTGCTGCTGGGCGTCTTTGCCGGTGGACCTGCGGCATCAGCGGAATCGCTGGAAGGCGAGGCGGTGGCCGGCATCCCCGGCGGCCTGCAGCGCCAGAGTGACTTCCTCACCCATCCGGTGTTCCATCTCTACCATGCAGAAACCGAAATGATGCGCTACCTGCGCCGTCTCCAGGCCAAAGACATCGCCCTCGACCGCTCGATGATCGCGCTCGGCTCCTGCACCATGAAGCTGAATGCGACGACCGAGATGGAACCGGTCACCTGGTCGGAGTTCAGCGACCTGCATCCCTTCGCGCCGCGCGAACAGGCGGCAGGATATGCGCAGCTCTTCGACGAGCTGCAGAGCATGCTCTGCGCGGTGACCGGCTTCGACGCCGTTTCGCTGCAGCCCAACGCCGGTTCCCAGGGCGAATACGCCGGGCTGATGACCATCTGCAAGTATCATGAGAGCCGCGGCGAAGCGCATCGCGACGTCTGCCTGATCCCGTCATCCGCTCATGGCACCAACCCGGCTTCGGCCATCATGGCCGGACTGAAGGTCGTGGTGGTCGCCTGCGACGATCAGGGCAACGTCGATGTGGATGACCTGCGTGCCAAGGCCGAACAGCACCGGGAGAGCCTGGCCGCGCTGATGGTGACCTATCCCTCGACCCACGGCGTTTTCGAAGAAGCGATCCGTGATATCTGCGCGGTCATTCACGACAACGGCGGACAGGTTTACATGGACGGCGCCAATCTGAACGCCTTGCTGGGCGTCTGCAAACCGGGGGAGATCGGCGCTGACGTCTCCCACATGAACCTGCACAAGACCTTCTGCATTCCTCACGGCGGCGGCGGGCCCGGCATGGGCCCGATCGGCGTGATGGCTCATCTGGCGCCCTTCCTGCCGGACCATCCGGTGGTTCCCGGGGTAAACCCGGCGGCGGGCGCGGCGGGCACCATCGGTGCGGTCTCGGCGGCGCCCTGGGGGTCCTCGAGCATCCTGCCGATCTCCTGGGCCTACATCGCCATGATGGGCGCCGAGGGACTGACCCGGGCGACCCAGCTGGCGATTCTCAACGCCAACTACATCGCCGCGCGTCTGGCCCCGCATTATCCGGTTCTCTACACCGGGCAGAACGGCATGGTGGCGCATGAGTGCATCATCGACTTCCGGCCGATCAAGGAAGCCTGCGGGATTTCCGTCGAGGATGTCGCCAAGCGTCTGGTCGACTATGGCTTCCACGCCCCGACCATGTCTTTCCCGGTGGCCGACACCATGATGATCGAGCCGACCGAGAGCGAGGCGATGCGGGAGATCGACCGCTTCTGCGATGCCATGATCGCCATCCGCCAGGAAATCGCCGAGGTCGAAGGCGCCGCCGCCGATGCCAAGAACAACCTGCTGCGCAACGCCCCCCACACCCATCACCTGCTGATGGGTGAGACCTGGGACCGGCCCTACGACAAGCAGCGTGCTTTCTTCCCGTTGAAAGGCAGTCAGGACGACAAGTTCTGGCCCCCGGTCGCCCGCATCGACAACGTCGCCGGCGACCGCAATCTGGTCTGCACCTGTCCGCCCATGGAGGCCTACCAGGAGGCGGCGGAGTAGGGGGCTAAAACCCCCTCACCCCGACCCTCTCCCACGGAGGGGAGAGGGGGAACCAAAAAAAGGGTCGCTCCTGAAACCCTCTCCCCTCATGGGAGAGGGAGGGACCCGCGTCAGCGGGAGGGTGAGGGGGCTTTGTCTCAAACGGCTCGGTCAATGATCTTCACACTCGGTCGTTTCGGCCCAGCGCCGCCCCTCAGTACCGCTGCCTGACCGCGCTGAGGTTGGTGATGACGTAGTCGTAGTTGTTCAGGATCCACAGCAGCGACTCGACCTTGGTCTGATCGTCGAACGGGTTGCGGGTGAACTTGCCGTAGCTCTTGCCGTTTTTGTCGCGCACCTCCGGCCCCTCGAAGGAATGGGGATGCCAGGGGCTTAGTTCCTGATAGGGCGAACCGTAGATACCGGTCTTGCTCCAGATCGTCGCGTTGTCGAATTCCGATCCGTGGGGCCCGAGCTGATTCCAGATCGAACTGCTGTCGAAGCGCGAGCAGTTGAGGCAGCCCAGAAAGACGTTCTGGTCCTTGCCGCCGTAGAGCAGATATTTCGGCGCCTGCGCCTGCGCGGAGTCGGTTCCGCCGGTCAGCAGGAACGCCATCGCCCAAATGGCGTAGAGCCTTCGCAGGGTGCCAGGCAGCCTCATGAGATCGGTGAGCGTTGTCATACGGGTTTGTCGCCGGAAGCCGCTAAGAGGTTCAAGAGGATGCAGAGCGAAGGGCTTAACAAAGAGCCCCCTCACCCCGACCCTCTCCCACAAGGGGAGAGGGGGAACAAAGCTCGACGGGGTACTATTTCCCTCTCCCCTTGTGGGAGAGGGAGGGGCCCGCGCAGCGGGAGGGTGAGGGGGAAACCTCAGAACGCACAAAAAAACGCCCGACCCTCATTGGAGGACCGGGCGTTTGTCGATCTGGGACTGAACCGAAGTGCCTAGTGCAGCTTCTGGCCGAGGTCCCGGATGGCCTGATCGACCATGGCCTGGTCTCGGTTGGGGTCGACGTTTTCGGAGAGCAGCTTGGCGGTGGCGGCCATGGCCATGTCGACCGCCTGCGCCCGGACGTCCTGGATGGCCTGGGTTTCGGCCTGGGCGATCTTTTCCAGGGCGGCTCGCTCGCGCCGCGCCAGAACCGCCTTCAGATCTTCGCTGGCCTGGTTGCGCAGCAGTTCGGCCTCATGCTTGGCATTGGCCAACATCTCCTCGGCCTCCTTGGCGGCGTCGCGCTGCTTGCGCTTGTACTCCGCCAGAGCCTTCTGCGCTTCCTCGCGCAGGCGCTGGGCCTCGTCAAGCTCGCTCTTGATGCGGTCGGCGCGGGCGTCAAGCCCGTCCAGCACCGGCTTGCGGGCCTTCCAGTACATCAGGCCCATGAAGATGACGAAGGCAACGGCAACCCAGAATGTCGGATCGTTCAGCATCAGCGGCCTTCCCCTTTGACCTGGCTTCCCATCACATCACCAACCACCCGGGCGACTTCCTGGCCGCCGGCCTTGACGCCGATCAGCTTTTCCGTCGCTGCGACCACGACCTCGGAAACCGTGCCTTCCAGGCTGGCCAAGGCGGCGGACTTGGCGGCCGCGATGCGGGCCTCCGCCTCTTCGGTCTGGGCGGAGAGCTTGGCCGCCAAGGCCTCGGTCTCCCGCTCCGCCTCTTCCTTCAGGGCGTCGTGGGTGGCCTGCAGCTCCTGATGGGCGGAAGCCTGGGCGTCGGCACGCATTTTCTCGTACTCGGCCAGAATGGCTTCGGCTTCTTCCTTCAGGGCCGTCGCCTTTTTCAGGTCGTCGTCGAGCTTGCGTTGCCTTGCCTCCAAAACCTCAGAGATGCGCGGCAGGGCGACCCGCCAGACGATCAGGTAGAGGGCGACAAAAGTCAGCGTCAGCCAGAAAAGCTGCGTCGGCCAGACGGTAGGATCGAGTTGGGGCATGGCCCGCGTCCTCTCACTCTCTCAAGAATGTCTCTGGCGGTATGTAGTGTCCCGGCGGGCAAATTGAACCCGCCGGAGCGCTTTTCCCGTCAGTGACGCGCCACCGGAGCTGATTCCCAGAGGGGAAATGTCCGGCGGGCTGACTCCCGTGGGCTTCTAGCCGAAGAGAATCAGCAGCGCGATGACCAGCGCGAAGAGCGCGATGGCTTCAACCAGTGCGAAGCCCAGCATGGTCATCGTGAAGACTTCACCGCGAGCGGCCGGATTGCGGCCGACGGCAACGATGAAGGAGGAGAAAATGTTGCCGATACCGATACCCGAGCCGATGACGCCGATAACGGCAAGGCCCGCGCCGATGACTTTGGCGGCTTCAAGTTCCATTGTTAAAGCTCCCTTTGAGGTAAACCTGAGAAAAGATGGTTGTGGATGGATGCTGCGGGCCCTGCGGGTCCCCTTTTGCGTTTTACGGCAGTCTTAGTGCAGGTGCAGCGCGTCGTTGATGTAGAGACAGGTCAAAATCGCGAAGACATAGGCCTGCAGGAAGGCGATGAGGATCTCCAGACCCGTCAGCGCCACGACCAGCGCAAAGGGCAGGATGCCGAAGACACCGAGAAGGCCGATGAAACCGGCGATCACCTTCAACAGGGTGTGACCGGCCAGCATGTTGGCGAAGAGACGGACAGAGAGGCTGATCGGGCGCGAGAGGTAGGAAATCACCTCGATCGGGATCAGCAGCGGCCACATGGCGACCGGCGCCCCCGGCGGCACGAAGAAAGAGAAAAAGTGCATGCCGTGCTTGGCGACGGCCAGGATCGTCACGCCGGTGAAGACCAGCATCGCCAGGGCGAAGGTCACGATGATGTGGCTGGTGAAGGTGAAGCTGTAGGGCACCATACCCAGCAGGTTGCCGAAGAGCACGAACATGAAGAGCGTGAAGACGATCGGGAAGTAACGACGGCCTTCGGAGCCGACGGTGTCGGATATCAGTCCGGCGATGAACTCGTAGGAGAGTTCGGCCAGGCTCTGCATCCGCCCGGGCACCAGCGCACCGCGACGCATGCCGAGAATCAGAAAGGCGGAGATCAAAACCAACGTCGTGACCATCATCAGCGATGAATTGGTGAAATCCAGAGTACCGATCTCACCATGGTCGCGTGCCGGGAACAGGCCCTTGATCTCGAACTGTTCCAGGGGGCTATGTGCGCCGCCGCCTTCAGCCATCTTTTAACCCTTATCCGTCCTTGTCCTGCCTGTCGGCAGGCTTTTGCCCCTCATTGGACTCCGCGGACCCGGCCGTCTCGCTTTTTCCGCGATATCCGACCTGCCCGCCCAAACCACCGACAACCCTGAAAACGTTCATAAATCCCGCGGTAGAGCCGAGAACGAAAAACAGCAGCAGAAACCAGGGTTTGGTCCCAAGCCACCGATCGAGGAAGTATCCGATCGCAACACCGACGATAAGCGCCGCCACGATCTCGACCCCGATCCGCATCGCGAAAGCCAATCCTTTTCCCCGTTCGCCGGGGTCGGGCTTTGCGTTGCGCCGCTTGGCTTGCGCCGCGCGGAGATCTTCGTCCAGCTTTTCGAGAGATGGCGGGGGTGAGTCGTCTTGCATGCGCGCCTCCGTCCCACTCGCCGGGTGACCGTTCACTCCAAGGTTTGATGATGGTCCGAGCTGAATTCGCGCGCACAGTATGAAGACTCCTCCCCCCTGTCAAGGCGGAGAAAACCCGCTGATATCCTAGAGTCTCGGGACGAATCGTCTGCCCGGCTGCACCGTGGCGCGGCGCTGCCCGCTGCGGGTCTCGCAGGGCCGATTCGGCTGTTTCCGGATGACGGGTTGCGAAGCCCGGATCAGGCGCTTTCGCGCAGGGTCTCCTCGGCTCCCTGAAGGTCCACCGAAACCAGCTGGCTGATGCCGCGCTCGGCCATGGTGACGCCGAACAGGCGGTCGACCCGGGCCATGGTCATGCGGTGGTGGGTGATTACCAGGAAGCGTGTGTCCGTGGCCTTGGTGAGCTCGTCCACCAGGGCGCAGAAACGGTCGACATTGGCGTCGTCCAGCGGCGCGTCGACCTCGTCCAGCACACAGATCGGCGCCGGATTCGTCAAAAACACGCCGAACAGCAGGGCCAGGGCGGTCAGGGCCTGCTCGCCGCCCGAAAGCAGTGACATCACCTGCAGGCGCTTGCCCGGCGGGCTGGCCATGATCTCCAGGCCGGCGGCCAGCGGATCTTCGGATTCGGTAAGCTTCAGATGGGCCCGGCCGCCGCCGAAGAGGCGGACGAAAAGCTCGGAGAAATGGCTGTTCACCGCCTCGAAAGCCGCCAGCAGGCGTTCGCGCCCCTCGCGGTTGAGGCTGGCGATGCCCTGGCGCAGGCGGCTGATGGCGGCGATCAGGTCGCTGCGCTCCGACTGCATCCCGACGATCTGCTCGTCCAGTTCGGCGGCCTCGGCCTCGGCCCTCAGGTTCACCGCGCCCAGGTTTTCGCGCTCACGGATCAGGCGGGCCAGCTTGGTCTCCACGTCTTCGCGGGGCGGCAGTTCCTTGTCAGGATCTACCTCGCCGACCTGCAGGGCCTGCTCCAACTCGCAGGAGAGTTTCTCGCGGACCTTTTCGATCACAGTATCCAGGCTCTGGCGGCCCTGGGAGACGGCGCCCTCGCAGCGGATGCGGTTTTCCCGGGCGTTGGTCAGGCGGGTTTCCTCCGCCTTCAGCGCCTTGTCGGCCTCACCGAGGCGATTCTCCCCTTCGGCCAGGGCATCGGCGGCGTTGCGGCGGCGTCCGCTGGCCGCCTCGATGAGCTCCGCCAGGGCATCGCGGCGTTCGGCCAGGGCCAGGGGAACCGCTGCCAGGGTTTCGATTTCCTCCTGGGTGGCGCTGCGGCGCGCCTCAAGGTCGCTGAGATGCGCCTTAGCCTCTTCGGCGCGGCGCTGCCAGGACTGGAATTCGGTCGCAATGTCGCCCAGCCGGCGGCCGCGGGCCTCGGCCTCGCGCTTCAGCTGGTCGAGGCTGCCCTGGCGCTCCACCAGGTGGTCGCGTGCCGCGGCCAGGGTTTCGCGCAGTTCGTCGGCCTGCTGGTGCTGCAGATTGAGGTCGGGCAGGGCTTCCTGCTCGCTGTTGGCCTGGGCCAGCGTGCCTTCGGTTTCCCCGGCGTCGTTCTGGAGGCGCTCCAGGCTTTCGTCCAGCGCCGCCAGACGCGAGGCGACGGCGTTGGCTTTCTGAGCCAGGGCGCCGTGCTGCTGACGGGCCGTGCTTACGGCGTCGAAAGCGCCGGCTTCTTTCTCTCGGGCCGCTTTTTCGGCCTGTACGGCCTGCTCGACGGCGGTTTCCAGGGCGCTGTGGTCGGCCGCGGCCCTGGCGGCCTCGCGTTCGACGCCTTCCAGGTCTGCGCGCAGCTCGGCCAGGCGGTTGCGCTGGGCCATGCGCTGGGCGGCGGCGGTCGGCGCATCGGCCTTGGCGGTGAAACCGTCCCAGCGCCAGAGATCGCCCTGGCGGGTGACCAGACGCTGTCCCGGCCTGAGTTCGCCCTGCAGGCGCGCGCCAGCAGCCGCGTCCTCGACCACACCGATCTGCGACAGGCGGCGGTCCAGGGCCGCCGGGCCGCGCACCACGGCGGAGAGCGGCTCGGCCCCGGCGGGCAGGGGCGGGATCGCCGACAGCGGCGACAACTGTTCCCAATGGACCGGCGCCGCCTCGTCGGCGGGTACCGTCAGATCGTCGCCCAAAGCGGCACCCAAGGCGGCCTCGAACCCCGGATCGACGGAAACCGCGTCCACCACCGGCGGCCACATGTCGGCCTCCGCCGGCTCCAGGAGGGCGGTGAGGGCGGAAATCTCGGCTTCCAGCTTGGCCTGGGCGGCTTCGCGCTCACGCAGCAGGCCGCGTGATTCGGTTTCCCGGGCCCGGGCCGCCGCAGTTGCTTCCGAGGCCGCGGCGGAACCCGCCCGACTCTCGGTGAGGGCGGCCTCGGCCTGTTCCAACACCGCGTTGGCTGAGGCCAGCTCCGCTTCGGCGACGGTTTCGTTCTGCAGGGTCTCGCGCTGCCGGCGGGCCTCTTCGCGCTGGCTGCGCAGCCGCTGCAGCCGCTGGCTGAATTCGTCGATACGGCGCTGCAGGGCGGCGGCCCGTGCCTCGTCCTGGGCGATCTTGTTGGTGACCGCGGCGAGGGACTGTTCCAGTTCCTGGGTCTTGGCGGCGGCGCTGGCCCGCTCGGCCTCGGCAGCGGCCAGGCTTTCGCGTTCGCCCTCTGCGGCCTCGGTCAGGGTCTTGCGTTCGCCCTCCAGGCGCTCCTGCGCTGCCTGGGCGTCGCCGGCCAGGCTCTCGGCCCGGCTGCGGTCGCCCAGCAACTGGGCCAGGCGTTCCTCGGCCCGTGTCTTGGCTTCCTTCGCCTGAGCCTCTTCACGGTCCAGGGTGTCGCGGTCCACGTTCAGACGCTGCAGCGCGGCGGCGGCTTCCGCCTCGGCTTCGCGCAGGGCGGGCAGGGCGGAGGCCGCTTCGGCCTGTTCGCCGGAGCGGGCGGCGGCGGTCTGGGTTACCTCGGCGACGGCTTTTTCCGCCTCGGCATAGGCGGCTTCCGCCGATGCCAGCGCTTCTTTCGCCTCCTGGCCTTCCAGATGCAGGACAATGGCCTCGGAGCGGCGGATATGGTCGTTGACGTTGCGGTAGCGGGTTGCCTGGCGGGCCTGCTTCTTCAGGCCCTGAAGCTGGGTTTCCAGCGTGGCGATGACGTCGTCGAGCCGCTCCAGGTTGGTTTCCGCCGCGCGCAGGCGCAGTTCGGCCTCATGGCGGCGGGAATGCAGCCCGGTGATCCCGGCGGCCTCTTCCAGCAGGGAGCGGCGGTCGGCCGGCTTGGCGTTGATCAGGGCGCCGATCCGTCCCTGGCTGACCAGGGCGGTGGAGTGGGCGCCGGTGGCGGCGTCTGCAAACAGCAACTGGACGTCTCGCGCCCGGACTTCCTTGCCGTTCACCCGGTAGGTCGAACCGGACCCGCGGTCGATCTGGCGGGTGACCTCGATCTCGTCGAAGTCGTTGAACATCGCCGGCGCCTTGCGCTGGTCGTTGTTCAGGTAAAGCGTGACATCAGCCACATTGCGCGAAGGACGGTTGGCGCTGCCGGCAAAGATGACGTCGTCCATCTCCTTGCCGCGCATGCTCTTGGCCGAGGTTTCGCCCATGGCCCAGCGCAGGGCTTCGACAAGGTTGGACTTGCCGCAGCCGTTGGGGCCGACAACGCCGGTCATGCCCGGCTCGATGGACAACTCGGTCGCATCGACAAAAGACTTGAATCCGCTCAAGCGAAGCTTGGTGAACTGCACCACGCCCGGCTATTCCTCCCCTGCCGTCATACCTGCGACCATAAATCCCCCGCTGCTGGCCCCGGCGATCAATCGCCGGGCGTCAAGTCTCCGGCGCAAACTGCTCCAGGACGGTTTTGAACTCGTCGTAGCCGCGCGCGCCGACGACACGCTGGCCGTTGACCACAAAGCTTGGAGTCGAAGCAACCTCATAAGTGTCCCGGCCGTCGGTCTGGACCTCGAGAATCCGCGTGATCTCGGCCTCGTCGGTTATGCAGGCCTCAAAGGCCTCCGGGCTCAGACCGGCAAGGCCGGCCAGTTTCTGCAGGGCACCGATCGGGTCTTCGTTGCGGCTCCAGCTCTGCTGGTTCTGGAACAGCACCTCGATGAAGCCGAAGAAGCCGTCGCCCTCGATGCAGTTGGCCGCGGCTGCGGCCCGCAGCCCCAACTGGTCCAGCGGATAGTGGCGATAGACCAGGCGCGCCCTGCCGGTGTCGATCCACTCGGCTTTCACCTGAGGCAGAGTGCCGCGATGGAAGCTGGCGCAATGCGGGCAGGTCAGCGAGGAATACTCGATGATGGTAACCGGTGCGTCTTCGGCGCCGAGGATACGGTCGTCGGCGAACAGCGGCATATCGCCCGCCGCCGCCAGTTGCGGCGCTGCGGCGGTGTTTCCGGCGGTCCGGGCGCTCTGGGCAGGCTCGCGCATAAAGGCATAGGCGCCACCGACGCCGACACCCAGCGCAACAGCGCCCATTCCGATCAGTATGTTCCGTCTTTTCATGGCTCTACCTACCATATGTTGTGCATGCTAGTGGGACGTTTTCGATTCCACAAGCGCCCTTTTTCGCGGAAAACCGCGTTTAAACGGGCACTTATCGTTCAACCTCACGCGGCGGTATGTGGGCCCGAAAAGGCCGGTTTTTAAGGGTCGCCAGGCCTCTTCGCGTGTTTTTGTCGTAGTGATCGGCCGAGGCGTTCAAGCGCCTCTTTCAGCTCCGGATCGGTCACTGTGGATAGTTTTGCCGCCAGGGCGGCATCCGTCGGCGGCGACGGGTCGGCGGCGGCGCTGCGCTGCCGTTCGCCATGGATCTTCTTGCGGGCCGCCAGCGGCCCCTGCTGCAGGGTCAGCCGGGCGACGGCGCGGTAGCCGAAAAAGCTGTTGATCCGCTCCAGCAGCGCGGTCTCCAGATGTTGGATTTCGAGGGCCCAGGCCGGCGCCACCCGCAGGGTCAGATTGCCGTCGACGGTTTCGCCGGGCCGCGGAAATCTGAGCTTTCTCGGTTGGCATTGGCCGGCGAGCTCGGTGCCGACGATCACCGGCCACTGCCGGGCAAGTTCTCCGCTGCTGAGGCCGCGGCGCGCGAAAGCCCGCTTGGTGACCCCGGGCAGGGTGACCGAGAGGGCGCGCAGACTGCCGCGGCGCTTACGCTGCGCCGACTGGCCACCAGGGGCTCTGGAATAGGATGAAACACCAGGTTTAGACATTGTCGGGGTGACAAAAGCTCGCTTTGCTGTATGGCCCGGCCTCAGTATAGAGAAGGCCATGGCTTCTGTCGCATCATCCCACGCCCCCGGAGGGCTGTCTGCTGACATTCCGGTGAAGCTGCTGGCCTGGTACGACCGTCATGCCCGCAGGCTGCCTTGGCGGGTGCCGCCGGGGGAAGGGTTTCAGGATCCCTACCGTGTCTGGCTCAGCGAAATCATGCTGCAGCAGACCACGGTAGTCACCGTCGGGCCCTACTACGCCGATTTTCTGGAGCGCTGGCCGAGTGTCCATGACCTCGCCAGGGCGCCCCTCGATGCGGTGCTGACCGCCTGGGCCGGGCTCGGCTACTACGCCCGGGCCCGCAACCTGCACCGCTGTGCCCGGGTGGTGAGCGGTGAACTGGCAGGGGTCTTTCCGGATAATGAGGCCGACCTGCTGAAGCTGCCGGGCATCGGTGCTTACACGGCTGCGGCCATTGCCGCCATTGCCTTCGGACGCCGCGCGGTGGTGGTTGACGGCAATGTGGAGCGGGTGGCGGCCCGGTTGTTCGCCGTCGAAGCCCCTTTGCCGACCGCCAAGGCCGAGTTGAAGCGCCTCGCCGGCCAACTGACGTCGGATCGCCGCGCCGGCGATTTCGCCCAGGCGATGATGGATCTGGGGGCCACCGTCTGTTTGCCGCGCCAGCCCAAGTGCCTGCTCTGCCCGCTGGAGGCGGATTGCCGCGGCCAGGCTGCGGGCATCGCCGCCGAACTGCCGCGCAAGCTGCCCAAGGCAGCCAAACCGACCCGCCGGGCCGTCGCCTTCTGGCTCACCGGGCCGAACGGCGCCCTGCTGCTGCGTCGGCGTCCGGAGAAGGGGCTGCTCGGCGGCATGATGGAGGTGCCCTCCACCGGCTGGCGCGAGACGCCCTGGCCGGAGCGCGAAGCGGCGGAGGCCGCACCTTTTGAGACGGACTGGCAGGTCCTGCCCGGTCTGGTACGCCATACTTTTACGCATTTTCATTTTGAGGTGACGGTCTGGGCGGGGCGCAGCAAAAAGCGGCACCTTCCAGAGGCCACGGGGCGCTGGGTGGCGCTGGACGGTCTGGACGGCGAGGCACTGCCGACGGTGATGCGCAAGATCATCGACCACGGCCTGAAGCAAACAGCGATCCTTATTGAGGCCGAAAAGATGGCCGGCGATGGTTGATACCCCGCAGTCCGCAAAGCCGCTGCCTTCCGGTCAGGAAAACAAGGGAAACGAAACCAAAGGCCTGCTGCTTGGTTTCATCGGTGTGGCGATTTTCAGCCTGACCCTGCCGGCGACGCGCATCGCCGTGGTGGACTTCGACCCGGTCGTCGTCGGGCTCGGCCGCGCCATCCTGGCCGCCGCGGTGGCGCTGACCATCCTGCTGATGACCCGGCAGCGTCTGCCCCGTGGCCGTGAATGGCGCAGTCTGGTTGTTGTCGCCCTGGGGGTGGTGCTGGGCTTTCCCCTGCTCTCGGCCTGGGCGATGCAGTCGGTCCCCGCCGCCCACGGCGGCGTGGTCCTGGGTATTCTGCCCCTGGCGACGGTCATGGCCGCTGCGGCGATGCTGCGCGAGCGGCCATCGTTCGGCTTTTGGATGTTCTCCCTGCTCGGCGGCGGCGCGGTGGTTGTCTTTTCGCTGTTGCGCGGTGGCGGGACCATCGGACCGGGGCACCTGGCACTGCTGGCCTCGGTCGTCTGCGCCGCCATCGGTTATGCCGAGGGGGCGAGGCTGACCAAGACCCTGGGCGGCTGGCAGGTGATCTGCTGGGCGCTGGTCATCTCCGCCCCTGTTCTCGCGGTGCCGGTCGGTCTGTCGATTGCCGAACACGGCATGTCCGGCTCCCCCGCCACCTGGGGCGCCTTCCTTTACGTCGCGCTGTTCAGCCAGCTCATTGGTTTCTTTGCCTGGAACCGCGGTCTAGCCATGGGCGGCGTTTCCCGGGTCAGCCAGGTGCAGTTGCTGCAGACTTTCCTCACCATCTTCGCCTCGGCGCTGCTGCTGGGCGAGCACATCGACCTGATGACTCTGGGCTTCGCCGTTTTCGTCGTGGCAAGCGTCGCCATCGGCCGCCGGATGCCGGTTGGTTAGTTTCGGTGCGGGTCGGCGCCGCGTCGACGCAAGTCGGCAAAACACTAGAAAGACGCGCCGCGTGCCTCGATGGGCCAAAGGGCGACCAGGGCGTCGCCGCGCACACAGTGATAGTGGTCGAAGAGGTTGATGGTGGGATCGCAGTGCGGCACCTGCAGGATGACCAGATCGCCGACCTTTAGAATTTCCGCTTCGCCCGGCAGATCCAGTTGCCCGAACTCGTCGCCGGAAACCGAATAGCGGCTGCCCTTCGGCGCGCCGGACACGACTTCCGGGGCCGGGCCATCGGTGGCGATGCTTTTGGAGCCGGCGTCGATGGTGACGAAACCCGGATGGTTGGCGCTGATCACCCGTGAGTAGACGAAGAGTCCGGCGCGGAACGGGCTTGCGCCGTCGCCGGCCAGATCGACGGCATCGTACTCCACGTCGCAGACGGTGTAGGAGCCGACCTGCAATTCGTTCAGCACGCCGGCCTCGTGGTCGAAGGCATGGCTGCCGGTGCCGCCGCCGGTCATGATCGGGCAGGGGTGTCCGGCCGCTTCCAGGGCATCCCTTACGGCCGCCAGTTGCCCCAGTGCGGCATGAGAGGCTTGGCGTCTCTCGCCGTAGTCGGTGATGTGTTGCAGATGCCCGGCGTAACCCTGCAGGCCGTGGAAGTTCAGTCTTTCCTCGGCGGCGATGATCCCCGCCAGCGCCAGCGCCTGTTCGGTGCTTGCCACGCCGGTGCGGCGCTGGCCGACGTCGACATCGATCAGCAGGTCGAGACTCACGCCCTGCGCTTTGGCCGCTGCGCTCAGCTGCCGGAGGTTTTCCGCATCGTCAACCACCAGCATCAGATCGCGGCATCGTTGCTTCAGCGCGATCAGCCTTTCGATCCGCCTGCTGCCGGTGACCGGCGAGGTCAGCAGAAAGCGATCCAGGCCGCCCGCCGCCAGGGCTTCGGCTTCCGAAAGTTTGGCGCAGCAGAGACCCAGCGCACCGCTGTCCATCTGGCGCCGGCCGATGGCGGCCGACTTGTGGGTCTTGGCATGGGGGCGAAGGCCGATGCCCTGCGCCGCGGCCTTCGCGGCCATGGCGGCAATGTTGGCATCCAGGGCATCGAGGTCGAGAACCAGGGCCGGGGTGGTGATCTCAAGCCGGCTGCCGGGGCGGGCGATGAGGTTCTGATCGTGGTGATCTTTTGCGCTTGGCGCTTCGGTCTTCTCGGTCATGGGCCGGGAGCCTAACGCAGCAGACTGCGGCAGCACAGACCGGCGCGCATCGAAATGCAAAAAGAAAGGGGCGGTCCGGAAGGGACCGCCCCTTGGCAAGTATGGGGGCAAGACTTCAGGGAAGGCTGCTTAGTTGGTGGAGCGCCGCGGAAGCGCACGCTGCGGCTTCACCGGCTTGGCGGGAAGCGTCTTGATGATCCTCTGCCGCTGGGGCGGCGCCACCTTGGTGCCGGCCTTGCCCTGGGGCGCGAGGGTCATTACGCCGTCGCAGTCGAAGGGAACCTCGACGGTGGTCTTGTAGAGGTTGTTCTTCTCGTTCTCCTCGGCGATCTGGTTCTTCGGATCGATCCGGACTTCCACCTTGTTGGTGCCTTCGTTCAGGCGCAGGTCATAGTTGACCCACTTGTCTTCACCCTTCTTCAGGGACACCGTCTTGGTGGTGCGCAGCTTGCCGTCGTCATAAACGCTGACCTTGAAGCTGGTGGCGTCGGCATTGCCGATGTTCATCAGGCGCACCTTCGCGGGCACCCGGCACTCGTCGCCGTTGCGGCCGAGCTGGCTGCCGGTGATCTGGCCGGCACGCACGGTCTGAACCTGGTTCCACAGGCTGTGGTCGCCGCCGATGTAGCTGCCGAGCGAGGTCGACATGAGGTCCGGCTTGGGCAGGGTGGCGACGATCGCCTTGACCGGCGCTTTGCCGCGGGAGGGCCGGGTGCCGGGGTTGGCCTGCAGCGGCAGCGGCGGCGCCTCGGCGACACCGACAGAGGGGAGCTCGGTATAGTTGGTCTGGGTGGTGTTGTTGGCCTCGTTGGATTCGGCGATGACGTTGCCGGCATCGGCGGTGATGGCGAAGACATAGGTCCCCGCCGGCCAGACCATGTCGTCCCAGACCGTCAGGTCGTGATTGAAGATTTCGCCGGGCGCCAGTTCCGGCACATCGATGGTCGCATGCTGGGGATAGGCCGGATTTTCATAGACACCCAGGTCCGGTGCGTCGGGGCAACCGCCGCCGCCGGGCTGGCCGACCTTGGAGCAGTTGATGATCAGATGGCTGGCGGGGGCCGGGCTGTCGCCCAGGTTCTGAACGCCGACGCTGGCGGACATCGGGGCGGTCGCGATGGGCACAAGGTCGGCCTGGGCGGCGGCCTGGCCGGCGCCCGTGACGGTGAGCACGGCAGCCAGGCTGGCGGAAGCCAAGAGGCCGGAAACAAGGGATTGACGCATTTCTCTCTCCTGCGGAATTACGGCGATTTGGCCATTGGTCGCAGGAGAGGCCGGAAAAGTTCAGTTTGGCGCTAAAGGAGCACCACTATTCACAACCTGAAGGTTAAGGTGAGTCGCCCCTAACTACGCGAGGCGGCAAGGTGCACGCCGAGCGCCACCAGAACCGAGCCGCCGACGGCGCGGACGATCCGCTGCCCCACAGCATTCCTTCGGACCATACCGACCATGGTCGAGGTCAGGGCGACGGTGACGAAGTCCATGCTGGAGAAGGCGACGTTCACGAAGGTGCCGAGGATCAGCAATTGCAGCCACAAGGGCCAGCCGGCCCCCGGGTCGACGAACTGCGGCAGGAAAGCGATGAAGAACAGCGCCGCCTTGGGGTTCAGCACCTCGACGACGATGGACTGGAAAAAGGCCCCCAGGGGACTGTGCGCGTTCACCTGCGGCAGGGCTTCCTCGCGCGGCTTGCGAAAGAAGCAGATGCCCAGCCAGATCAGATACAGCGCACCGATGATCTTGACCGCCAGATAGGCTTCCGGCACGTAGCGGAACACGGCGGAGAGGCCGGTGGCCGCCGCCACGACATGAACATAGCCGCCGACATGGATGCCCAGTGCCGCGAGCATGCCGCCCTTGGGGCCGCGGGCCATGGTTTGGGCCGCGGTATAGAGGATGGCGGGGCCCGGCATGACGGCAAAAAGCAGCGTCGCGGCGAAGAAGGGAATCAGCAGGTCGAGAGCGGGCATGCTCCATCCTTTCGTTTCCCAAGCTATAGCAGCGGGGCGAGAAGTGTTCATCAGGTAAATGTCACTCGGCGAAAGCCGGCTGAACGAGGGTGTAGCGTGAACGCCGGTTAGGAAAAGGGAATCACCTCAATGGGACAACACGTCGGTCTGGTCGCGCTGTTGGTGCGGGACTACGACGAAGCAATCGATTTCTATACACAGAAGCTGGGATTCAACCTCGTCGAAGACAGCGATCAGGGTGGTGGCCGGCGCTGGGTGGTGATCGCGCCGCCGGGGGGCAATGAAACGCGGTTACTTCTGGCCAGGGCCGAGGGGGCGTCCCAGCAGGCGCGCGTCGGCGATCAGACCGGCGGCCGGGTGTTCCTCTTTCTGATGACCGACGACTTCGCCCGCGACCATGAACGTCTGTCCGCGGCCGGTGTTGTTTTTCTGGAGGCGCCGCGGCACGAGCGCTACGGCAGCGTCGCCGTGTTCGAAGACCTCTACGGCAATAAGTGGGATCTGTTGCAGCCGGCCTAGGACTCGCGCCGCTGCAGAGCCTTTTTCAGTTTCGTCATGCCGCCGCCCCAGCCCCAGGAAACCAGCTTGGCATATCCCGGCTGCAGGCCGTCCTGACGCAGGATGATCTCGGCTGTGTCGCCGTGATCGACAAAGTCCAGGGTTACCGGTGTCGGCGCCACCTGGGGCTCGACACCGGGCGGCAGGCCGGTGTTGCAGTTCTCGGTGATGATCAGGACAAGCCGTCTTGGCCGGTCGATCTCGCGATAGCTGGCCGACATATGGCTCACCGTGCCGTCCTCGAAAGTCATCTCGAAGACCACGGTTCCGCCCGGCCGCAGGTCGAACTCCACCACTCTACTGCGGACCCCCTCCGGTCCCCACCACGCGCCGAGGATGTCCGGATCGGTCCAGGCATCGAAGAGCTGATCGACCGTGGCATCGAAGCGGTAGCGCAGTTCGATGCTGTGGCCGGCTGTGGCGGTGGCTTCGCTCATGGTCTCTTCCTTTTCTTCAGCGCCCCGTCTTCTTCAGCGCCCCGTCTTCTTCAGCGCCCTGTCTTCTTCAGCGCCCTGTCTTCTTCAGCGCCCTGTCTTCTTCAGCGCCCTGTCCAGACGGCGCATCTTGCCGTCCCACATCAGGCGATAGCGTTCCATCCAGCGGTCCACCTCAACCAGGGCTTCGCTGCGCAACGCGCAGAGACGCCGCTGTCCCTCGCGCCGCCGCTCGATCAGGGTGGCCTGCTCCAGAACGTTCAGATGGCGGGAGACGGCGGACTGGGTGATCGGAAAGCGGTCGACCAGTTCGCCGACCGAATGCTCGCGCTCCGCCAGCAGAGCCAGGATGCCGCGTCTTGTGGGGTCCGACAGGGCGGCGAAAGTGTTGTCCAACATTTATCACCTATTGATCATATGTTGATATTAAGATAATGGAGAGCAGAGGTTCTGTAAAGCGGTGGAAGAGGGTTTCCGGTTATGAAGTTCTACAATGCGGCGGCGCCCAGCCCGCGGCGGGTGCGCATCTTTCTGGCGGAGAAGGGTATCGAGGTTTCAAGAATCGACCTCGACCTGCCCGGCGGGGAAACCCGCAGCGCTGCTTTCCGTCGCAAGACCCGGCTTTGCGAGGTGCCGCTGCTGGAGCTGGACGACGGTACCGTGATCACCGAGTCCCAGGCCATCTGCCGTTATCTCGAAGCCCTGCATCCGGCGCCCAGTCTCTTCGGACGCGATCCTTTGGAGCGCGCTGAAATCGAGATGTGGGATCGCCGTATGGAACTGGAGATCATGAATCCGCTCGGTCAGATCGCCCGGCACAGTTTTGCCTTCTTTGCCGACAAGCTGACCCAGGTGCCGGCCTTTGCCGAGGCCCAGCGCAGCGATCTTGCCGGCAAGTTCGCCTGGCTTGACGAGGAACTGAGCGACGGCCGGCCCTTCGTTGCCGGGGAGCGGTTTTCCGCCGCCGACATCACCGGCATGACCGCTGTCATGATTGCCGACTTCGTGGAAGTCGCCATACCGGCGGCGCTGCCCCATCTGTCGCGCTGGAACGCGGCGATCCGCGCCCGCCCTTCCTGGGCCGCGTGAGAGATAGCAGGCTGGTGAAAAAGTCGAGAGTTCGGCGCAAACATGCTTCGAGACGGCGCTTCACGCCTCCTCAGCATGAGGTCGACTTAGTGAAGTCCTCATCCTGAGGAAGCCCCGCAAGGGGCTGTCTCGAAGGATGGCCAAGGGCTTCATCGTCGCTTTTTTAGCTGCCTGCTAGCGCTGCGCCACGCTGGGGTGGTCCTTCAGCCGCTCGGCGAGAAAGTCGAAGACGGCGCGCACCCGGGCCGAGGTCTGGCCGGTTTCCTTGTGCACCACATGAACGGGCAGCAGGGGCGGGGCATAGTCCTGCAGCACGATCTCCAGTTCGCCCGCTTCAACTTGTCTTGCGACCATGTAGGACAGCACGCGGGTGATGCCGAAACCGGCTGACGCGGCGGCGATGGCCATGTCGGCGTTGTTCACCTGCAGGCGCGCGCGGGGGCGAAAGAGGCGGCGCTTGCCGTCACGATAAAAGGCCCATTCGCTGATCGGCGCGGCGGCGGTGAAGCCGATGGTATCGTGCGCCGCCAGGTCGTCGGGCGTTTTCGGGCGTCCGTGCTTGCGCAGATAGGCGGGGGAAGCACAGAGCACCCGGCCGATGGCCCCGACCCGCCGCGCGGAGAGCGCGGAATCGCGCAGCTCGGCGATGCGCACGGCGACGTCGATGTCCTCCTCCATCAAGTTCACCACCCAATCGATCTGCAGGGTCGAGATCGAAAGATGCGGATGGCGCTGCAGCAGCTCCAGGATGATCGGGGCCAGCACGATGCGGCCGAACAGGACCGAGGAGGTGACGGTCACCCGGCCCTGCAATCGTCCGTGAACCCCCGCCGCGGCAGAATCGGCGTCCTCTACCTCCTGCAGGATGCGGCGGCAGTCCAGAAGGTAGCGCTCTCCGGCGCTGGTCAGCTGCACGCTGCGGGTGGTGCGGTGAAAGAGCCGTGCGTTGAGCCGGTCTTCCAGTTCCGAGACGGCCCGGGTGACCGAGGGCGGAGAAAGGCCCAGACGGCGGGCGGCCGGGGCAAAACCGGACTCCTCGGCGACGGCCACGAAAACGCTCATGGTTTGCAGGCGGTCCATAATTATTCCTGAATCTGGAATAATGATTTGCTGATACTGCCTATTAACGTTCTTGGGCGAAAGGGTCATCTTGAGGGGCATCAAACAAAAGCCTCAGCCCGACAGCGGGATGTGGCCCGCCAGAGAGGCAGGTCCGAGGCTAAACCGCAGAGAAACACCTTGCAGAAAACGCCGTGCAGAGGAATCCCGCCATGACCACCGCTACCGAGAGTGCCGCTTCCCTTTCCGCCCCCGTGACCCGGGGCGCCCACCATATCGGCCTCACCGTCCCCGACCTGCAGCAGACCCTCGGTTTCTTCACCGAGACCCTGGGCTTCCAGGTCGTCGGCGACAAGCCCGACTATCCGGCCGCCTTCGTCAGCGACGGCAGCATCATGATCACGCTCTGGCAGGCGCAGGACCCCGGCACGGCCGTCGCCTTCGACCGCAAGAACGTGATCGGCCTGCATCATGTCGCCCTGGCCGTCGACGACGCCGCGGCGCTGGAAGCCCTGCAGGCGCGCCTGGAACAGGCCGAGGGCGTGGTCATCGAGTTCGCCGCCGAGCCGCTGGGCGCGGGGCCGGTCCGCCACATGATGTGCGCCATTCCCGGCGGCATCCGCATGGAGTTCATTGCCCCCACCGCATGATCGGGCGCGGGTTGGAGAAAAGGGAGTGAAAGACATGGATGGCGGCGGCAGCTTGGGTTCCTCGCCCTTTCATCCGGGTGAGCAGGCGGCGCAGGAGCGCCTCGGCCTGCGCGACAAGATGGCAGGCGTCGGCCGGCGCATTATCCGCGACCATCTGCCTGACCAGCACCGCGAGTTCTACGGCTTGCTGCCTTTCCTGCTCGTCGGCTCGGTCGACGATGCGGGACGGCCCTGGGCCTCCCTCCTGGCCGGGCCGCCGGGCTTTCTCTCGACGCCCGATGCCCGCAACCTGGATGTGGCGGCCTTGCCGCTGCCCGGCGACCCGCTTACAGATCATTTGAGGGAGGGCGCCGAACTCGGTGTCCTCGGTATCCAGCCGGCGACGCGGCGGCGTAACCGCCTGAGCGGCACGCTGCAGTCTGTGAGAGACGACGGCTTCCGCATCGCTGTGGCGCAGAGCTTCGGCAACTGCCCCCAGTACATCCAGGCCCGGGAGGTCGACTGGCAGGCTGCCGAGCCGGCGGCGGCCAGGGTCGAACGCCGCAGCCGCTTTTCCGCCGACGACCGCCGGCTCATCGCGCGGGCGGACACGCTGTTCATCGCCACCGCCAGCGGCGCGGTGGAGGGCGCGGCGCGCGGCGCTGATGTTTCACACCGCGGCGGCAAGCCTGGTTTCGTCCGTATCGAAGGTGACGACAGCTTTGTCTTGCCCGATTACAGCGGCAACTACCACTTCAACACGGTCGGCAACATCCTGGTCAATCCGAAGGCCGGTTTCCTCTTCCTCGATTTCGAAAGGGGCCGATTGCTCTATCTGACCGGTGCCGCCGAGATCGTCTGGGAAGGCGAGGCGGTTGAGGCCTTCGCCGGGGCCGAACGGCTGATCCGTTTCCGCCTGGAACAGGCTGTTGCCGTGCGAGGCAGCCTGCCGCTCAGTTTCCGCTTTCAGGGGTTTTCCCCGAAGCTCGCGCAGACGGGAGACTGGGATACGGCGGACCAGATCATGGCCGCCGAACGGGAACGTGACACCTATCTCGATTACGAGGTGGTGGATCTGGTGCCGGAGAGCGGGACCATCCGCTCCCTGGTGCTGCGCCGTGCCGACTGCAAGGCCCCGGCATCCTACCGGCCGGGCCAGTTCCTGCCGATCCGGCTGGAGATTCCCGGCCAGGAGGGGCCGGTGACGCGGACCTACACGCTCTCCGGCGCGCCAGACGGCGAATACTACCGGCTTTCGATCAAGCGCGACGGGCTGGTCTCGCGTTACCTTCACGATCATGCCGGCGTCGGTTTCCGCTTGCAGGCGATGGCGCCGCGCGGCCGCTTCGTCCTCGACGAGGAAAGCGAAAGACCGGTGGTGCTGCTTTCCGCCGGCGTCGGGATCACCCCGATGATGGCCATGGCCGGACACCTCCTCAAAGAAGGCGAACGCACCCGTCACTTCCGCCGGACCACCTTCATCCACTCGGCGCGCAACGGTGAAGAGCAGGCTTTCACCGGCACTCTCCGCGACTGGGCCCGGCGTTACGATTCCCTGACAGTCCATGTCCGTTACAGCCAACCGGGTCCGGCGGACCGGCTGGGCGAGACCCATGACAGCGAGGGCCGCATCGATATCGCGCTGCTGAAAAAGCTGCTGCCGCTCGACGACTACGATTTTTATCTCTGCGGTCCCGCCGGTTTCATGCAGGGCCTTTATGACGGTCTCATGGGAATCGGCGTGCAGGCGGAACGCATCCACTATGAAGCCTTCCGGCCGGCCACGGTCATAAAGTCCGTGCAGGCCTCAAGCGCGCGCCCGGCTGGCGCGGAGTCGACGGCGGAACCGGTAACCGTGCGCTTCGACGCCTCGGACCGCGAGGCGGTTTGGACGCCGGAGCAGGGCACGCTGCTGGACTTGGCGGAGGCGGCCGGTCTGTCGCCGGCCCATGCCTGCCGCTCAGGCATCTGCGGCAGCTGCGCGACGAAGATGAAAAGCGGCAGCGTCGGTTACACGGAAGAGCCGGTGGGGCCCCATGAGCCGGGCGAAGTGCTGATCTGTTCAGCGACGCCGCGGGCCCCCGATGCCGCAGCGGATGGCGATGGCAAGGCGGGCATCGTGCTGGATCTGTAACGGGTCCGCTGCCCGGCCCGGTGCCGGTCGCAATCTAGTTGATCGTCTTCGGTAGGTTGGCGCGGAGCTTCTGGCGCAGCACGTCGATTGAGACAGCTTTGCCGTCAGCAGACTTCATGGACCAGAACGACCAGCCGTTGCATGACGGCGCGCCCTGCAGATGGGCGCCGACCTGGTGGATCGATCCCTTGAAATCGCTGGTGATCAGCGTGCCGTCGGCGCGCACCTTGGCGCGCCAGCGCTTGTCGGGCCCGTGCAGGATGGTGCCGGGCTCCAAGAGGCCGTGTTCGATCAGCCAGCCGAAGGGAATGCGCGCTTCCTGGCGTTTGGCCGGGGTCTCGATCATCTCCATGTCGGTGATCGGCTGCACCTGGGCGATGCGCTTCTTGGCCACGGCGATGTAATCGCTGTCCCGCTCCAGGCCGATGTAGTGGCGGCCGAGCTTGCGGGCCACGGCGCCGCTGGTGCCGGAGCCGAAGAAGGGATCGAGCACGATGTCCCCCGGCTTGGTGGCGGCCATGATGACGCGGTGGAGCAGGGCTTCGGGCTTCTGGGTCGGATGCGCCTTTTCGCCCTTGTCGTTCTTCAGGCGCTCGCCGCCGCTGCAGATCGGGATCAGCCAGTCGCTGCGCATCTGCAGGTCGTCGTTCAGCCGCTTCATGGCGTCGTAGTTGAAGGTGTAGCGCGCGTCCTTGTCCTTGGCCGCCCAGATCATGGTCTCGTGGGCGTTGGTGAAGCGCCGGCCGCGGAAGTTCGGCATCGGGTTGGTCTTGCGCCAGACCACGTCGTTCAGGATCCAATAGTTCAGATCCTGCAAAGCGGTGCCGACGCGGAAGATGTTGTGATAGCTGCCGATCACCCAGAGCGAGCCGTTGTCCTTCAGCACGCGGCGCGCGGCGCGCAGCCAGCGGCGGGTGAAGTCGTCATAGGCGGCAAAGCTGTCGAACTGGTCCCAGGCGTCGTCGACGGCGTCGACCTTGCTGTTGTTCGGCCGCAGCAGATCGCCTTCGAGCTGGAGGTTATAGGGCGGGTCGGCAAAGACCATGTCCACCGAAGCTTCCGGCATGGCCTCCATCAACGCGATGCAGTCGCCCTGCTTGACCACATCTTTCTGCACGCTGGTTGTTCCCCCTCTTGAGCGCACGCCCCTTCGGCGCGAAACGGGCATCCTGATTCAAGCGGGGACTCGCGTCAAGAGTCTTGAGACTCAAGAAGTTACGGGGCATCGTTAAGGTTTACTGGCGAGAGCGTCGCGGATCGGCCGAAATGAGCGGCGATGTGCCGCCGTCACGCCCAGGCGATCGAGGCCGGCGCGGTGTTCGGCCGTGCCGTAACCCTGGTTACGCTCCCAACCGTAGCCCGGATGCTGGGCGGCGAGCAGGGCCATGGCGCGGTCGCGGCTGACCTTGGCGACGATCGAGGCGGCGGCGATGGAAAGCGAGCGGCTGTCGCCCTTCACCACCGGCCGCGCCGGGCAGGGCAGCGCCGGGGTCTGCCGGCCGTCGACCAGGGCGGCCCCGGCGGTAATCGAAATGGCCGCCGCGGCGCGCTGCATGGCGAGCAGCGACGCCTGCAGGATGTTCAGGGCATCGATTTCCTCGACAGCGGCCTCGCCCCGGCCAATGGCGGCCTGCTCCGGGGAGAGCGCCAGCAGCGCTTCGAAGAGGTTTTCGCGGGCTTTGGCGCTGAGTTTCTTGGAATCGTCCAGGCCGTCGCGCAGCGGCGACGGCAGAGTATCCGGGTTCAGCCAGACCGCTGCCGCCACCACCGGCCCGGCCCAGGGGCCGCGCCCGGCCTCGTCGAGACCGATCACTTTGGCGCCGGGGTTTCCGCCGAGGTCCCGTTGGAATTCCTGTTCAAGAGAGAAGTCTGGCACGTGTCGTCTGATCGAAGCTTGAGGCAACCGGCCACCCAGGGCCACGGCAAGGGGATCAGTCCGCTTCGGCGCCACCGGGTTCGGCCGTCAGGCGCGGCTTTCGGATCGGCTCTGCGGGCTCGGCGTCATCTTGGCTCTTGTCCGGCTTCGACGCCACCGGCTTTTGCCCGACCATGCCGCGGCCCAGCAGCAGCGCCCAGCCGCCGATACGTCCGCCGGAGCGGCCAAGGGCGGAAGCTTCCGGCCCCAGTGTGAGGCGCAGCGTTTCGCGGCCCGAGGTGATGCCCAGCAGGGCGATGCGGTGGAGGCGTCGGGCGGCCTCCAGCCAGAAGGGGCTGCCCATCAGCGACAGCACGGTGACCGCGACCAGCAGGCGGTGTTCGTCCGGCGAGATGACCCCGGCTGTGAGGCCGAGAGCGGCGAGGATGAAAGAGAACTCGCCGAGCTGCGCCAGCATGACACCGGAGAGGAAGGCACGGGGCCAGGTTTCCCCCATCGCCCGGATGACCACGATGTTCAGCGCCGTCTTCAGGACGGCGACGAAGGTGACGATCAGAACGACGATGCCGATGTTGTTCCAGATGTATTCGAGATCGATGAGCAGGCCGATGGTGAGGAAGAAGACCATCAGCAGCACGCCCTGGATCGGCGCCGTGTAGTGCATCATCGCGCGGCGGCTGGTGGAATTGCCGATCACCAGCCCGGCCAAAAAGGCGCCGTAGGAAGCCGAGAGATCGAGCAGGCCCGAGAGCGCGGCGGCGCCGAAGCAGAAGGCGAGACCGGCCAGCGGTGTCAATTCGGCATTGCGTCCGATGGCCTTGGCGAAAGGCAGGCGCAGGCGTTTGCCGCGGCCGAGGTAGACCAGCAGCAGGGCGAGGAAGGCGATGGACAGGCCGATCTTCAGCAGCGCTCCGATGCCGATTGCGGAGGCCTCGCCGTGAAAGGCGCTGACCACCAGCATCATCGGAATGACGGCCAGATCCTGGGCGATCAGGATGCCGATGGTGACGTTGCCCACGCGGGTACCTTTCTCGCCGATTTCCTCCAGCATTTTGATGGCGATGGCGGTGGAGGAGAGGGCGACGACGAAACCGAGCACCACGGTGAGCGCCAGCGGCCAGTCGAGATAGAAGCCGAGCAGCGACATGGCGATGACGCCGGCGGCGATCTGGAAAGCGGTGGTGAGAACCGCGATGCGCCAGACCGATTTCAGGCCGCGCAGTTGCAATTCCATGCCGATGAAAAAGAGCAGCATGAGAACGCCGAGTTCGGCCAGCAACTGGACCTGATCGCGGTTTTCAACGAGGCCGAAGCCGGAGGGGCCGAGGGCGGCGCCGGCCAGGATATACCCCAGCAGGATCGGTTGGCGGAAGGAGCGCACCACCAGGCCGCAGCAAAGCGCGGCGACCACGACGATCGCCAACTCGGTGATGCTGCTTGTATGGCCCTCCATGACCCGTCTCTAATCCATGGCCTTGCGCGCGGCGCCCGCCCGGGCGCTTGCCTAAGATTTAGCAGGCCTCAGCTTTCGAAAGAGTGAAGGACACAGGGTTTTCGGGTGTTTCGGGGTGCCTCCAAGTCTCCCGGGAGGGAATCTTCGGTTCAAAGGGGGTAGGGGTCAGAGCAGCGAGAGCTGCTTGTCTGGATGGTCGTCGATCTCCGGCGGCTCGAACTGGCTGCTGTCCAGAGGGGCGCCGCCCCGGTTCAGGCCGAGGCGCCGCTCCGCTGCCTTGAAGCGCTGGGCCAGCAGGTCGGCGTAGACCCCGGTGCCGCGCTGACGGCGGCCGAAGTCGGACTGATAAAGCCCGCCGTCGCGGGTATCCCTGATCAGTTTCAGGACCTTGGACTTGCGGTCCGGAAAATGCGCCTCCAGCCACTCGGTGAAGAGTTCCTTGATCTCCAGCGGCAGGCGCAGCAGCACATAACCCGAAGAAGCGGCCCCGGCGCGCGCGGCAGCCTCCATCAGCACTTCCAGTTCCTGGTCGTTGATCGCCGGGATCATCGGCGCGGTCAGCACCCCGGCCGGCACCCCGGCGGCGTTCAGGGTGCGCAGGGCCTCCAGCCGTCTTGCCGGCGTCGGCGCGCGCGGCTCCATGATCCGCGACAACTGGCGGTCCAGGGAGGTGACGGAAATCATCACCCGGACCAACCGCCTTCGCGCCATCGGCGCCAGGATATCCAGGTCGCGCAGGATCAGGTTGGACTTGGTGACGATGGTCAGCGGGTGACTGGTGTCGCGCAGCACTTCCAGGATGCGGCGGGTGATCTGCAGCTTCTTTTCGATCGGCTGGTAGGGGTCGGTGTTGGTGCCCAGGGCAATGGGCTGCGGGCGGTAGTTCTTGCGTGCCAGTTCGCGGCGCAGCAGGGCGGCAGCTTCCGGCTTGGCCAGCAGCTTGGTTTCGAAGTCGAGGCCCGGCGAGTAGCCGAGCCAGGCATGGCTGGGCCGCGCGAAGCAGTAGATGCAGCCGTGCTCGCAGCCCCGGTAGGGGTTGATCGAGCGGTCGAAGGGCACGTCGGGGGAGGTGTTGCGGGTGATGACGCTGCGCGTCGCGTCCCAGATCACCTCGGTCGGCTGGGGGCTGGGCCCGGACGGCCTGTCTTCACCGAAACCCTGTTCGCCGAAGCCGCTGTTGCCCGGGTCCTGCCCCCAGCCGTCGTCGATGGCGACGCGGGTGAAGGGTTCGTAGCGCCCGCTGGCATTGCTGACGGCGCCACGGCCCTTCCTAGGTTTATCGGGGATCAGATCAACCATGTCCCGAGGGTAGCGGGAATGTATGAACAAAACAAGAACATTTGACTCTTTTTTGAGCCGCGGGCTTGTCAGGAACGCTGCTGGGTCCGGCCGCCCGCTGCTTTCGAGGGGCGGCCGGATTTGCCGTCAGGCGGCGCGGTAGCGGTCCAGCCAGTGGGCGTAGGGCGCCGGCAGGGTCCAGGCCGGGTGGTCGACGCCCAGCGCGCGTGCGGCGTCATAGGGCCAGTGCGGATTGGCCAGCAGCGGCCGGCCGAGCATCACCAGATCCACCTGTCCGTCGCGGATCATCCGGTCGGCCTGTTCGGGGTCGCTGATGTACCAGGAGGTGGCGGTCGGTATCTTCACCTCGCGGCGCAGCCTTTCGGCAAAGGGCGCCATGAAGCCGGGGCCCCAGGGTATCTCGGCGCCCGGGGTCGAGAAGCCCAGGCTGACGTCGAGCAGGTCGAGGCCCAGGCCGGCGAGCCTGCGCACCAGTTCGCTCGCCTCGTCCAGGGTCTCTTCACGGCCGTCGAACTCGATGACGCCGAGCCGGACGGTCAGCGGCAGGCTCTGCGGCCAGACGTCCCTTACCGCCGCGAAGGTCTCTGTCAAAAAGCGGATGCGGTTTTCGAAGCTGCCGCCGTAGTCGTCGTCGCGCTGGTTGGAATGCGGCGACAAAAACGACTGGGCGAGATACCCGTGGGCGAAATGCAGTTCCAGCCATTCGAAACCGGCCTGCCGGGCGCGCTGCGCCGCCGCGACGTAGTCCCGCTGCACCCTTGCGATGTCGTCCCGGGTCATCGCCTGCGGGCGGCGCGGCAGGTTGGCGCCGAAGGGCAGGGCGGAGGGCGCCAGCGGCTGCCAGGCGCGGGGGTCGTCCTCGGCCATGTGGTCGTCACCCTCCCAGGGCCGGTTGGCGCTGGCCTTGCGCCCGGCATGGGCGATCTGGATTCCGGGCACCGCCCCGGCGGCTTTGATCGACTGCACGGCCGGCGCGAAGGCTTCTGCCTGACGGTCCGACCACAGGCCGGCGCAGCCCGGGGTGATGCGGCCTTCCGGCGAGACGGCAGTGGCCTCGACGATCACCAGGCCGGCGCCGCCGCGCGCCAGGGTGTCGAGATGGGTGTAGTGCCAGGCATTGATCATGCCGTCCTCGGCGGAGTACTGGCACATGGGCGAGACCGCGATGCGGTTGCGCAGGGTGACGTCTTTCAGGGTGAAGGAATCGAAGAGCGACGACATTCGGGGGTCCCCTGGTGTTGGGCTTGTCCTGCCGGAGGCTTGCGGAATCAGGCAGAAAGCCTATATCTTGAAGAGAAGTTCGGTAGTTCGAAATTAATCGAACTACCGAAATATAGGGACGCAATTCCGGGGTTCAAGGCATGAGGGCGATGCGGCATCCAAAGCCGGAGGATATTGAGCTGGCGCGCGTGCTCCATGCGCTCAGCGATCCTGTGCGCCTGGATGTGGTGCGCCAGCTGGATCGCGAGGGCCAGGCGACCTGCGCGGCCCTGGACGGCGGCCGCCCCAAGTCGAGCATGTCGCATCATTTCCGGGTGCTGCGCGATGCCGGGGTCTTGCGGACCCGCACCGATGGAACGGCCCACATGAACGAGCTGCGGCGCGCGGAACTCGACAATCTGTTTCCCGGTTTGCTGCAGGCCGTGCTGACGGCGCCGCCGCGAAGCGCCGGCTGAAGCTACCCGCGGTCCCCTGAAGCGGAGTCGTTCAGCGGCCCTATTCAGCGAAAGCTGGCGATTTCTTCCAGGGACTTTTTGACCTTGGCGTGCTTGGGCACGGTGGCGTTGTCCGCCGCCTGGCCGGTCACCAGGATCATGTAGGGCTTCTCGTTTTCCGGGCGGCCGCAGATCTCATTCAGGAAGCGCATCGGATTGGGCGTGTGGGTGAGGGTCGCCAGGCCGGCGCAGTGCAGGGCCGTGATCAGCATGCCGGTGGCAATGCCGACGGACTCGTTGATGTAGTAGTTCTTCACGATCTTGCGGTCGGCGGAGATGCCGTAGCGCTCGGCGAAGATCACGATCAGCCAGGGTGCGATTTCCAGAAAGGGCTTTGTATCGTCGGTGCCCAGGGGCGCCAAGGCGGAGAGCCAGTCGTCGCCCGCCTTGCCGTCATAGAAAGCTTTCTCTTCAGCCTCCGCCGCCTCGCGGATCTGTTTTTTGATGGCGGCATCGCCGACCGCGACGAAGTGCCAGGGCTGGCGGTTGGCGCCGCTCGGTGCGCGGCCGGCCGCCAGTATGCAGTTCTCGATCACCGCGCGCGGCACCGGCTCCGGCGCGAAGTCGCGGATCGAATGGCGGAGCTTCATTTCCTCGAAGAAGTTCCGTGCCCGCTCAAGCATCTCGGCATCGGCGAAGTGGCGCCGGTCCGGCAGCGGGATCGCTTCGTACTCGGGTGCGGCTTGGGGGGCGGCAAGACTGGTGTCACTCATCGGGGGGCTCCGGTTGCGGCGCGGCCTGGACCTGCTCCAGCGCAGTCGCCCCCAAGTAAAGCGATTCGCCCGTTGATTTCAAAGCGGAAACGCGAATGCGCCCGTCAAGTTTTTGCGTTGAGGCCCGATGATGGCGCGAACCGGGCGAAGCAACTCAGCTCGCCGCTTTCAGATGTTCTTTCAGGCGCGGCATCAGTTCCACGAGATTGCAGGGCCGGTGGCGCGAGTCGAGCTGGAACTTCAAAATTTCCTCCCAGCCGTCCTTGCAGGCGGAGGGGGAGCCGGGTAGGGCGAAGAGGTAGGTGCCGTCGGCGACGCCGCCGATGGCGCGGCTCTGCATGGTCGAGGTGCCGACCTTCTGGAAGCTGATCCAACGGAACAGCTCGCCGAAACCCTCGATCTCTTTTTCCATCACCTGTTTGAAGGCTTCCGGAGTCACGTCGCGGCCGGTGACCCCGGTGCCGCCGGTGGTGATCACGACGTCGACATTGGGATCGGCGATGTGGGCTTTCAGGGCGGCGATAATCTTGTCGCCGTCATCTGTGACGATCTGCCGCGCCGCCAGCTTGTGGCCGTCGGCCAAAAGCATCTCTTCGAGACGGCGGCCCGACTTGTCGTCCGCCAGCGTACGGCTGTCGGAGACGGTCAGGACGGCGATGTTTACAGGCAGGAAGGGCAGGCTTTCGTCAATTCTGGCCATTCAATGCAACCTCGGCACGGGTTCCGTCCAAGGCTTCGTAGCGCGGCCAGCCGCCGCCCGCAAGTTGTTCCAGCGAGGGGGCCGGCTGGCCGAGACGCTGGCGGTAGATCCAGAGATTGGTCAGCACCCGCTCGATGAAAAGGCGGGTTTCCTTTGACGGCAGGGCCTCGATGAAGAGCAGCGGATCATCGCCGGCCTTCATCCGGCGTTGCCATTTGCCGAGGTTGCCGGGGCCGCCGTTATAGGCGGTGGTCAGGCGGAAGAGGTCTCCCTGCACGCGCTGGTGGCGCAGCAGATAGGCGACGTAGCGCTGGCCCAGTTCCATGTTCAGGCTGGGCTCGAACAGCTCGTTGCGGCCCTTGCCGCGGTAGCGGCGGTCGCGGGCGATATAGCTGGCGGTGCGCGGCATCAACTGCATCAGGCCGCGGGCGCCGTCCGGGCTCTTGGCCTTGGTGTTGAAACCGGATTCCTGACGCATCAGCGCGAAGATCAGTGCCCGGTCGACCTGAAAGCCGTTTTGCGGCTGCCAGGGTGGGATCGGATAGAGCGCCGCGTCCAGGGCGCCGGGGGTTGCCCGGTCGCTGGCCTGGCGGGCCAGCTGGCTGCCCATGCGATAGGCGAGGGAGGGCATGCGGGCGTGCTGGGCGAGGGCGAGCAGGGCCTGTCCCATGCGCGGATCGCCCCAGGACCCGGCTTTCACCAGTTCGCGTTCGGCGGCTTCGCGCTGCCCGGTCTGCATCAACGCCAGGGCGCGGCTGCCGACCCGGTTGTTCTTCAGCAGGGCCGCCATCTGCGGTTCCATCCGGTGCGAGCCGAAATCGAATTCGATCGGCATGCCCAGGGCGCGGCGGGCCAGCAGGCCGTAGAAGGTATGGGGATAGAGCGCGGCACGCTGCAGCAGCGGGCTGATCCGTTCCGGGCGCTGCAGTTTCAGGTTGGCGCGCGCCGCCCAGTAGGCGCCGGCGGCGATGTTCCAGCCCGGTGCCCGTTCGGCGTTGCCCAGCCTCTCGAAGAAAGCGGCGGCGGATTCCAGGTCGCCGGCCCGCCAGGCCGACAGCCCGGCGATCCAGTTGATCATCGGTGCCGCCGCGCCGGAGCGCCTGGCCGCCGGTATCGCCAGAGCATAGGCACGCTGGTTCTTGCCGTAATAGAACCAGCCCGCGGCGACCGACACCCGGGCCTGATCCAGCTCCACCTGGTCCAACAGCTTCTGCGTCGATTTCTTGTTCAGCAGGTCTTCGGTAATGGAGAAACGCTGGCGCAGCACGTTGCGGCGCACCTGACGCAACAGCTTGCTGACCTTGCGCCGGGTTGCCTTGCTGCGCTTGCGCGGCGAGACGTATTCGGTGCTGGCCCGTTTGCCGCCGGAGACGATCCCGCTGCCGGGTTTGACCGGGGGCTGCGGGCGCCGGTAATTGGCCGGGCGGCGTTTCAATGCGAGTTTATAGATACGGCCGGCCTGGGGATGGTCGGCGTAGGCGTCCATCCAGTCTTTCAGTTCCTTGTACTTGGAACGGTAGGCCGTGGGGTGGAGATAACGCTGCGCCAGCACGTGGCCCATCAGGCGGCGGTCGCTAAGGCCGGCGATCAGGCGGTCCGCCTGTTTCCAGCGGCCCTTTTCCTGCAGCGCGAAGATCTGCCGATAGCGATCGGCATCGCCCGGCGCCAGGATTGCCGGCAGGCCGTCGGGGCCGGGCAGCATGCCCGCGGGCAGGGCCGCCGTGCCGGTTTGTGGGACCGTGCTGGTGGAGGCTTCCGGCTGCAGGTCGCTGGGCTTTAGAACCTGCGCCTCTGCTTTGACCGCGAAGGCAGCGGAAAAGCCGGTCAGGCAGACCGCCGCGAGAGCGCCCAACAGAAAACCCCGGCCCGCGGCTGCGCCGCGCGGTCCGATGCAAGGAAGGCTGCCAAAGTCAAAAGAGAACCCTGCCCCGGAAAAAGGGACATGGACCCGACTCCTGAATTGCACTCTAACCCCCGGTGTTTTCATAGCCCCGGTTTTCCGTTTTAGGTTAATGAAGCGCTAATGGAACTGCAACCACCGGCGCTTAACAGAAGGCCACGCGCGGAGTTAAATCGGTGTTAAGCCTGGGTTTTTAGGAAGATTCGGCGGGTGCCGGTTTCACCGGTTCCAGCCCCTCGCGTTCCATCGCCTCGGCGAAGGACAGCAGATCGCGCCAGGCCTCGCGTTTCTGGGCCGGCTGACGCAGCAGGTAGGCCGGGTGCAGGGTCGGCAGCGCCGGGATGGGCTGATCCCTGCGGGGGTGGCGATAGTCATCCCAACGCCCGCGCAGCCGCAGGATGCCTTCGCTGCGGTTCAGCAGGGTCTTGGCGGACATGCCGCCGGTCAGCAACAGCAGCCGCGGCGACAGCAATTCGATCTGCCGCTCCAGAAAAGGCAGGCAGGCGGCGATCTCCGCCGGGGTCGGGTTGCGGTTTCCCGGCGGGCGCCAGTACAGCAGGTTGGTGATGTAGACTTGGCTGCGGTCCAATCCGATGGCCGCCAGCATCCGGTCCAGCATCTGGCCGGCCGGCCCGACGAAGGGTTTGCCCTGGCGGTCCTCCTGGGCGCCGGGGGCCTCGCCGATGATCATCATCCTGGCTTCCGGATTGCCGTCATAGAGGCAGAGGTTGGTGGCCGTCGCCTTCAGGGGGCAGCCTTCGAACTCTTCCAGTGCTGCGCGGATGTCCTCGACCGAGCCGGCCGCCATGGCCAGGCGTTGGGCATCGGCCTGGGTCTCGCTGGCCGAGGCCAGATTGGCGGCCGCACGGCCCCTTGGAGAGGGGTTGGGCGAAGACGGACTGGCGGCTGCCGGGCTGCCCGGCGGCGCTGCCATTGCGGCGGACGGGTCTGCGGCTTGCTGTGATCCCGGGGCGGAGCGTTTTGCGGCCTTCTTTTCCGGCAGCGCCGTGCGGTCGCAGGGCAACGCGCCGATCGCCTCGTCGGCGCCTGCATCGATAAGCCACTGCAGGGCCGCAAGGGCGGCTGCGTTGTCCGGCTGTTCACTGACCATGGGCCGCAGTCTAGCAGAGGCCGGGCCGGCGCAGAAAGCCCGGGCCGAGGGGAATGCCTGAAGTGTTGTCTTTACTGATTGAAGAGCGGGGAGACGAAAAGCACCAGCAGGACGTTGGCCATCAAGACGCCGACGATCATGAAAACCAGCATCGTGTAGCGATGAATGTTGGCCTCGCGGGACGATTTTACAGCGCGGACCGACATGCTGTAGCTCGACAAATGTCCGCCGATCTCACGCAGCTTCTCGCGCTCCGTGTTTTGCCAAGCCTGATAGAGTGCCATGCAATAGATGCCGCCGGCACTGCAGAGAAAACTGATGGCGACGACAAGATTGACTAATTTGGCATTGTTATCGATGAAGCGCGAAAGCGCCATGAGGCCGCCGAAGATCAGCAGGATACCGCTCAGCGCGCGCCACTGCCGCGTCTTGGCATAGCGGATCGACTCGGTCGATTCGGCATAGAGCATGCGCATTTCCGCATGGGTCAGCTCGTCCAGTTCGCTGGGGACGTTTTCGACCTCGGACTCTTCGTCCGCTCTTGCAATCTCTTGTACGGCCATAGCAACTGATCCTTTCGCGGAGATCCGCCCCCCTTTCCCCCGGGGAGCATCTCCATCCAGCCGCAGCTTGGCCGGGAATGGTGAATTTTCGGTAAGCGTGGCCGCCGCAGCGGCGCAAAACGGCGGAAAATGGCGAATAGGCGGCGGCACTGCTTTGCTTGGCCCCGAACCTATTGCTGTATTATGAAGGATGCGCGCTGACCGGCGGGGTTGCCCCCGGCGGAATGGACTTGGCGTTTTGAGGAAACAGAAGGCAGGCAAACCGTTTTGCTAGCGGTTGCTGAAGCCCTTGGTTGGTTGCCCGGATGGCGATACCGGGCCTGAAGGAGAGAGATCTTGGAACGCGAGTTCATGGAGTATGATGTGGTCATCGTCGGGGCGGGCCCGGCCGGCCTCTCTGCGGCGATCCGCCTGCGCCAACTGTCCGAGGAAAGCGGCAAGGAGATCACCGTCTGCGTTCTCGAGAAGGGATCGGAGGTCGGTGCCCATATCCTCTCCGGCGCGGTGCTGGAACCGCGCGCCCTCAACGAACTGATTCCGGACTGGAAGGAAAAAGGGGCGCCCCTGAACGCCCCGGTCGGTGACGAGAAGTTCATGCTGCTGAGAGAGAAGGGCAGTATCTCGGTGCCGGTCTGGATGCTGCCGGGCCAGATGCACAACCACGGCAACTACGTGGTCTCTCTCGGCAATGTCTGCCGCTGGCTGGCCGAGCAGGCAGAGGGACTGGGCGTCGAGATCTATCCCGGCTTCGCGGCGGCGGAGGTGGTCTATCACGAGGACGGCCGCGTAAAGGGCGTGGCCACCGGCGACATGGGCGTCGGCAAGGACGGCAGCCAGAAGGCCGGCTACCAGCAGGGCATGGAACTGCACGGCCGCTATCTCTTCTTCGGCGAAGGCTGCCGCGGCTCCCTCACCAAACAGCTTGAGCAGCGTTTCGGTCTGCGGGCGGAAGCGGATCCGCAGACCTACGGCATCGGCATCAAGGAGCTCTGGCAGCTCGATCCCGCCAAGCACAAGACCGGCACGGTGATTCACACCGCCGGCTGGCCGATGAACACCACCACCTGGGGCGGCTCCTTCATCTACCACCTGGAGGACAACCAGGCCTATGTCGGCTATGTCGTCGGCCTCGACTACGACAACCCGCACCTCTCGCCCTTTGAAGAGATGCAGCGCTTCAAGACCCATCCGGCCATTCGTCCGATGCTGGAGGGCGGCAAGCGCATCGCCTATGGCGCCCGGGCGCTGAACGAGGGCGGCCTGCAATCCCTGCCCAAGTTGACCTTTCCCGGCGGCCTGCTGATGGGCTGCGCGGCGGGCTTCCTGAACGTGCCGAAGATCAAGGGCAGCCACAATGCCATGAAGACCGGCATGCTGGCGGCCGAAGCAGCCTTCGAAGCGCTGACGCAAGCTGGTGAACAGGGGGGCGAAGCGCCGGCGGAACTGACGGCCTTCGCCGAGAAGGTCGAGGGGTCCTGGGTGCATGAGGAGCTGCACAAGGCGCGTAACTTCCGCCCTTCCTTCAACAAGTGGGGCCTCTACGGATCGATGCTCTACGGCGCTTTGGACCTGAAGCTGTTCGGCGGCAAGGCGCCCTGGACCTTTCGCAACAAGCACGCCGATCATGAATGCCTGAAACCGGCGGCGGAGATGCCGAAGATCGATTATCCCAAGCCTGACGGCGTCATCACCTTCGATCGCCTCTCGTCGGTCTTCATTTCCAACACCAATCATGAAGAGGATCAGCCGGTCCACCTGACGCTGAAAGACGCCTCGGTGCCGGTCGAGCACAACCTGAAGCTCTATGATGAGCCGGCCCAGCGCTACTGCCCCGCGGGTGTCTACGAGATCGTCCGCGACGACGACGGCGCCAATCCGCGCCTGCAGATCAACGCCCAGAACTGCGTCCACTGCAAAACCTGCGACATCAAGGACCCGACCCAGAACATCGTCTGGGTTACTCCTGAGGGCGGCGGCGGGCCGAATTACCCGAATATGTAGCAGCGTAAGCCGGGAAGCTTGCCCATCAGGGGCTTCGCCTCACCCTTCGGCGCCCTTGTGATCTGCCGGATTCGGTCCATTTTTAGGAAGGCCGGTCGCGAGAGCGTGATGACCGGCGCGGCTCCGGGCCGAAGCCCGGCGTTGTGGGGGCTTGGCCCCCTCGGCTAGACTGAAGCAGATCCGGGCCGGACAGGACCCGCTCCGGGGCGGATCTGCCGGGGGGCCAACAAAGCCAGGAGAAGATTTTGTCGCATGTTCGACCGTTGAAGCGCCTTGGCCTCTGGCCCAAAACGGCGCTGGCCGCCCTGGTCGTGGCTCTGTTTCCCGCCGCTTGCGCAGCCGAACCGCCGGTTCAGCGGGCCGATCTCTCGGTGCAACTGGCCGCTGCGGAGTTACCGCAGCGAAGCAATCCGCCGACCATCGCTTCACCCTACGGCTCCTATCTGGCCGGGCTGGTGGCCAAGCGCGACGGCGATCTGGAATCCGCGGCGGACTATATGTCTCAGGCCCTGCGCTACGACCCCGACAATCCGGCCGTGTTGCTGCCGGCGTTGGAACTGGCGGCGGCCACCGGCCGGCAGGAAGAGTCTGCCGAGCTGGCCGGGCGCGTTCTGGCGATCCAGCCTGAAAACCCCGTTGCCAACCTGATCCTGATGGTCGAGGCGGCGCGCGGCGGCGACTTTCAGCGGGCCGAGGAAATTCTTGCGGCTCAGCCGCTGCGCGGCGTCAGCCAGGTTCTGGTGCCGATGATGCGCGCCTGGGTGAAAACCGCGGAAGGCGATGTCGAAGGCGGTCTGCAGCGTCTTTCGGTCTTGGAAGGGGAGCGCGGGTTTCTGGTTCTCCACGGGCTTCATGCCGCCCTGATCAACGAGGTTGGCGGTCGCGACGCGGTGGCGGCGGCTCAGTACGGCTCTCTGATTGACACATCGAGCCGCCCGACCCTGCGGCTCACCTGGCTGGCCGGCAGCTTCTTCGAGCGAAACGGCGAGCCCGAGCGGGCGCTGGAAATCTACCGCAGTTTCACGGCCAGCAATCCCGGGTCCGACATCCTGACGCCGATGCTGGAAAATGCTGAGAACGGCAGGACCAGCCCGGTGGAGGTGACCGAGGCAACGGATGGTATGGCCGAAGTGCTGTTCCACATCGCCAGCCTGCTCAGTCAGGAGTCGGCGCAGGATGCGGCCCTGGTCCATCTCTATCAGGCTCTGGCATTGCGGCCCGACTTCACGCTGGCGCGGGTGCTGTTGGGTGAAATCCTGCAAAGCCAGGGGCGGGGCCTCGACGCCATCGCCGCCTATCGCGCAATCCCGGAGGACTCGCCCTTCGGCTGGGTGGTGCGCCTGCGCGTGGCCGACGAACTGCAGGCTCTGGAAAAGGTGGACCTGGCGCTGGCGGAACTGGATAACCTGGCGGCGGAACGGCCGGAAAATTTCGAGCCGCTTTTCCGCAAAGGCAACCTTCTGCGCGCCGAAGAACGCTTCGAGGAAGCGGTTGTCGCTTATGACGGCGCGGTCGATCGCTTGTCGGAGATCTTGCCGCGTCATTGGTCGCTGCTTTATTTCCGCGGCATCGCCCTGGAACGCTCCGACCAGTGGGCGCGGGCGGAGGCCGACTTCCTGAATGCCCTCGGCCTGCAGCCGGAGCAGCCCTATGTCATGAACTATCTCGCCTATTCCTGGGTTGAGAAAAGGAAGAACCTAGACGAAGCCGAGGCGATGCTGCTGCGCGCCGTGAAGCTGCGTCCGCGCGACGGTTACATCGTCGACAGCCTCGGCTGGGTCTACTACCGCCTGGGCCGTTTTGAAGAGGCGGTCGAGCAACTTGAGAAGGCGGTTGAACTGCGCCCGCAGGACCCGGTGATCAACGATCACCTGGGTGACGCCTACTGGCGGGTCGACCGCAAGAACGAAGCGCGCTTCCAGTGGAACCGCTCTCTCAGCCTCGATCCGGAAGAAGACCAGATCCCGATCATCGAAAAGAAGATCAAGGAAGGCTTGGACGTTCTGCCGCAAGACATCTAGAAAGATCGCCGGTAGAAAGACCTCCGGAAGCGATTCATCCGGTTTGCCGCGCCGGCTTGCAGAGAACGACGTAAAGATGCCCGATCCGAAGGGAGCGGCCCTGGCGGAGGAAACCGCCTGGGCCAAGATCAACCTCACGCTCCAGATTACCGGCCGCCGCGCAGACGGCTACCACGAACTGATGAGTCTCGTGGTCTTTGCCGATCTCGGCGATACGCTGCAGTTCTCCGAGAGCGACGCTCTGGGGCTCACCATCGACGGCCCTTTCGCCGCCGGGCTGTCTTCAGAAAGAGACAATCTGGTCCTGAAGGCCGTCGAAGCCTTCTCAGCGCTCACCGCCACGCCGCTGACGCCTGCTATCCGGCTGACCAAGAACCTGCCGGTGGCCGCTGGGATCGGGGGCGGTTCGGCCGATGCCGCGGCGGTGCTGCGCGGGCTTTGCACTTTGCAGGGGCTTTCGCCCGGCGAAGGAGCCCTGCAGGATCTTGCCCTCGGTCTGGGCGCCGACGTACCGGTCTGCCTAGCGTCGCGGCCCGCCATCATGTCGGGCATCGGCGAAAGGCTGCAGCCTCTTGCCGGGTTCCCGGCGGGCGCCCTGGTGCTGATCAATCCCGGTCTGCCGCTCTCGACGGCGGCGGTCTTCAAGGCGCGCGCCGCGGCCTTCAGCAAGGCCGAGACCGCGCCGCCGCCGGCGGATTTCGACGGGCTGCTGGATTGGCTGCGGGCCCGGCCCAACGACCTGGAACAGGCGGCCTGCAGCCTAGTGCCGGCGGTACGCGATGTTCTGGCTTTCCTGGCAGCAACGGCGGGTTGCCGCCTGGCGCGGATGTCGGGCAGCGGCGCGACCTGTTTTGCGCTCTACCGGTCGCTCGCGGAGGCCGAAAAGGCTGCCGCGCAGCTTCAGGCCGCTCATGAAAGGTGGTGGGTCAGGGCCGCCGCTCTGCGGACCGCCGCGTAGCTTCAGCCGCCGTAAAGCGCGGCCACGGAGCGCAGCTCTTTCAACAGGGCCGGGCTCGCCTCGCCGTCGACCGGCAGGCCGGCCATTTCCTGATAACTGCGGATGGCGTCGCGGGTCGCCGCGGTCATCTGGCCGCTGCTGGCCCCGGGCCCGAGGTCGAGCTGACGCAGCAGGTCCTGGATCTCCCACAGCTCGGCCACCGTAACGCGGTTGTCGGAGGCGAGGGCGGCCGGAGGCGTATCCTGGATCGGGGCCGTATCCTGGGCCGGGGTGCTGTCGGCTGCGGCAGGGCTTTGGCTCTGTGGCGCCGCTGTGGCGTTTTCGCCGGTCCCTGCAACAGTGCTGGAATCGTTTGCGGCGATGCGCGGTTCTGGCGGCTGCTGGTTGCCGAGCCACCAGGCGAGGCCGGCCACGGCGCAGCCGAAGCCCAGCAGGGCCAGTGGCGGTCGTCGCGAAGGGGTTTTCTCGATCAGCGGGCCGCTGTTCTGCGGCGCGATGGCCGGCTTGGTGACGACCGGCTTGCCGATGGCGGGTTGCTTCTGCGGCGCTTTGTCCTTGGCCGTCTTCGGCTCTGTTGCCTTGCTGTCTTTCGCTTTGGCTGCTTCTGCGGTTTGTTGCCCCGACGCCGCTTTGGTCTTCTCCGGCGTCTTGGTGTCGGCAGCCTTTTTCGGCGTTGTCTTGGTGTCGGCGGCCTTTTCCGTCGGCGCTTTGGCGCCAGATGCTTTCGCCGGATCTTTGCCGCCGGCGGCTGTGGTCTGGGTGTCCGCGGCTGCGCTGGTGAAAGTCAGGCCGTCTGCTTTCGGCGACGTCGCCTGCGGTCCGCTGGCCTTCAAGACCCCGGCGGAGGGGCCGGAGAAGCGCAGGCCGGAGCTCACCGGTTTCGGCGGCGGCGCGGCCACGATCGGCTTGTTGCTGCCGAAGGTGACGGTGGCCGGATCGGGAGCCAAACCTTTGGGGTCCGATTTCGGCGAGCTGCTGACTTTGGGCGCAGGTTCGTTCTTTGCAGGAGAGCTTTTACTCAGGGTATCGCCGGCAAGCGGCTTGTCCTGCCCGGCTTTCCTCCTGGCGGCCGTTTTAGATCCTGACCCTGAGGCGCGCGTCTTCCTCGGCGACCGCTTGGCAGCGGGCGCCTTGCGCGGGCTCGGGTTGGTCTTTTCGGTCTGCTCGCTCATACGCTCTTGCGGACTGTTGATGACCGGCGCCTCTATCCTGTGGCGCCCGGAACCTGATTTCCCAGCCGCCAGGCAGGTCTCTCCAGGTTCCAATAGGACTTTATGAAGCAGCCGTGGTTAACGGAGCCCTAATTCGAAGTCCTTAAAAAACCTCAATTTTTACCGGCCACGGCGTTGTCAAAGGCGGCGGCGGCGGACTATAAGCTGAGAAAGCTTCTGGGGCGCGATGTAACCGAAACATGCCCGGTTCCTCTCAAGAATGGGTTTCCGCCTGGGTCGGCCTGGTTTGCCGGCGCCCCGGGCTTGTGGTTGCCCTGTCTATTCTATCTGCGATTGGGTTGCTCTGGTTCGCCGCTGCGACGCTCAGCATCAATACCTCGACTACGGACATGCTGTCCGAGGATCTGCCCTTTCGCCAGAATAACGTCGCGGTTGATAAGGCCTTTCCACAGCGCGACGACACCCTGATTTTGGTCATCGAAGGCCCGGACAGCCTGGCCAGCGAGGCGGCGGCCCTGCGCCTGGCCGAGGCGCTGCGGAACAAGCCGGAGCGCTTCGAGGATGTTTTTGCGCCGGAAGTGGAACCGTTTTTCCGCCGCAACGGGCTGCTTTTCCTTTCCCAGGACGCTTTGGAGGATCAGGCGGACCGCCTGGCCGCTGCCGCGCCGCTGCTGGCGGCGCTGCAGGAAGATCCCTCGCTGCGCGGATTGCAGGGGCTTCTCCAAGACGCGTTCACCGGGGATGCGTTCACCGGGGACGGGGCCTCTGCCGCCGATCTCGGGTTCCTGCTCGACCGCCTTGCAGCAGTGGCCGAGGCCTTGCCGGCCGAGCGGGGTGCGCGTCTTTCCTGGCCCACTCTGCTCCAGGAAGCCGAGGAGACGATTTCGGAACGCCGCCGCTTTCTGATCGTCAAACCGCGCGTCGACTTCGCCAGCCTGGCCCCCATGGCTGAGGCGGTCGTGGCAGTGGAGGCGGCGGCCGAGGCCCTGGGCCTCGACGAAGCCGCCGGCTACCGCCTGCGGATGACCGGTCAGGCTCTGATGCTGCAGGATGAGCTCTATTCGGTGCGCAGCGGCATCGGTCTGGTCGGCCTGCTTTCGGCTGTGCTGGTGGCCTGTGTGCTCTTCGTCGGCCTCAGGTCCTGGCGCCTGGTGCTGCCGATCCTGGTTACGCTGATCGCCGGGCTCTGCTGGACCGCCGGTTTCGCGGCTTTCGCGGTGGGCCAGTTGAATTTGATCTCGGTGGCCTTCGCGGTGCTTTTCATCGGCCTCAGTGTCGATTTCGGCATCCACTTTGCGCTGCGGTTCCGTGAGGTTCTCGGCAGCTTCGCAGCGGGTCCCGCATCGGCCCGCGAAGCCGCGCAGCAGGCGCTCGCGATGACCGGGCGGCTGATCGGGCGGCCCCTGCTGCTTTGCGGCCTCTCTTCGGCCATCGCTTTCTTCGCCTTCCTGCCGACCGCCTATCGCGGTCTGTCGGAACTTGGCCTGATTGCCGGCGGCGGCATGTTCATCGCCCTCTTTGCGAATCTGACCCTGCTGCCCGCGCTGCTCGCTCTGCTGCCCGGCAGACCCAGCGTTCTCAAACCTGGCCCCGTGGCGGCGCTGGGGGTCTGGATCCATCGCACGGCAGGCCTGCGGGCGCGCTGGCTGCTCGGCCTCGGCGGTCTGCTGGCGCTGGCCTCCTTGCTTGTCCTGCCGCAGGCAAGCTTCGATGACGACCCGCTGAACCTGCGCGATCCCAACTCCCCCTCGGTCGCCACGCTGCTTGACCTGCTGTCGGACGCGCGCCTCCAGCCCTATGAGGCGGAGGTGCTGGCGGATGATCTGGACGCGGCGGTTGCGCTGGCAAAGCGGCTGGAAGCCCTGCCGGAGGTTGCCGCTGCTGTGACCCTGGCCGACTTCGTGCCGCAAGAGCAGGACGGCAAGCTGGCGGTGATCGACGAAATGGTGCTGTTTCTCTCGCCCGTTCTCCTGCCCGCCGCGCCTAAAACCCCGCTGACATCAGCCG
This sequence comes from Pelagibius sp., assembly GCF_965249265.1. Classification (NCBI taxonomy): domain Bacteria; kingdom Pseudomonadati; phylum Pseudomonadota; class Alphaproteobacteria; order Rhodospirillales; family Rhodovibrionaceae; genus Pelagibius; species Pelagibius sp. Next base: position 451,387 of record NZ_OZ252224.1, read on the forward strand.
AACGGCGGCAGGCCCTGGAAGCTCTGCAAAACACCCTGACCGCCGCCCCGGCCCATCTGGCGGCGCCGGCCGGCAGACTGCTGGCGGCCTTGAGGGCGCTGGACATGAGCAGCGACACCGCGGCGCCGGAGAATCTGGAACGGGCCTGGCTGGCCGGCTTCCCGGCGCAGCTCGACCGCCTTGGTGTCGCACTGGAGGCGGCGCCGGTGGCGCTTGCGGACCTGCCTGCAAATCTGACCGCCCGCTATCTGGCCCCCCCTTACCTAGCTGGCGACGGGCGGGCGTTGATCGAGGTGCAGCCGCGCGACGACCTGCGCGACGCCGCGGCCCGCGCCCGCTTCGTCGATGCGGTTCAGGCCGTGGTGCCGACGGTGTCCGGTCCGCCGGTGACCATCGTCGCCGCCGGCCGGGCGGTGATCGACGCGTTTTTCAAGGCCAGCCTGATCGCCCTTGTCGCCATCGCTCTTCTGCTTCTGGCGGTTTTGCGCTCGCCGCGCGATTGCCTGATGGTTCTGGTGCCCTTGATGCTGGCGGCGGCGATGACGGTGGCCGCCGGTGTCCTGCTCGACCTGCCGTTCAACTTCGCCAATGTGATCGTGCTGCCGCTGCTGCTCGGTCTCGGGGTCGACAGCGGGATCCATACCGTGATGCGGGCCCGCGAACTGCGGAGGGATTCTCCCGGGGCTTCAGGGAAGCCGGAAGCGAACTCCACCCCGCGGGCGATCCTGCTGAGCGCCCTGACCACCCTGGCCTCCTTCGGCTCGTTGGGGCTTTCCAACCATCCCGGCACCGCCAGCATGGGCATGCTGCTGACCCTGGCCATCGTCATCACCCTGTTCTGCATCCTGCTGTTGCTGCCGGCCCTGCTGGCGGCCACCGAAAGGCGATAGCTTGGACTCTGTCGATCGGCGCCGGGAGGGGGAACGGGCCGGAACCGCCTGGCGCGAAGCGCAAACAGGGTAGAACCAAGGGCATTGCAGCCCGCGATCCTTGGCGTTAGATTGCGCCGCGTCCGGCGCCTGAATCTGGGGTGCCGTACGGCGCTGTTGGGGCGTAGCCAAGTGGTAAGGCACCGGTTTTTGGTATCGGCATTCGCAGGTTCGATCCCTGCCGCCCCAGCCAATCCTCTTCAGGGATGCTCATCGTCCGGCAAAGCCTTGACGACCCTCTCCTTGAACTCGATTTCAACGAAGGCAAAGTCGCCCGGGCTGGCGTTGATGACATCGTGCTCGACACCGGCCTCACGAAAATACGATACGCCTGCCGCCAGTTCCGAAAAACTCTCCCGCCCTTCCTTGTCGACGATCTTTAGCCTGCCGTCGGTGAGCGGCACCACGACGTAGTCGAATTCATGGCGGTGAAAGCCGGTCGCCGCGCCGGGTGTGAAACGCCACAAGGTTACCCGGGTACGGGCGTTGTCTTCCTGCTGTTCGCTGACCGCTTTGCTGACTATGTCGGGCCTCCGGGTTTCCGTCATCTAGAACCCAAGGATATCGCTTTGCCGGGCGACGACTAGGGCCAGAGCGGTCGGACTATGGGGCCATCAGGCGCGGGGAGACTTCCGCGGCGCGGGTTTTTCGGTGCGGGCTTTCTTGGTGCGGCGGGCACATCCAGCTTCTCGTGCAGAAACCGCAGCGTGCGGTTCCAGGCCAGGGTGGCGGCGCCGGGGTCGTAGGCCTCCGGCCGGTCGGTCTCGAAGAAGGAGTGGCCGACGTGGTCGTAGATCTCGAAGGAGACATCGCAGCCGATGTTCTTCAGCGCCGCCTCCAGGGCGCGGATCTCCTTCAGCGGCGTCAGCGGATCGGTCATGCCGAAGTGGCCGAGAAAGGCGGCGCGGCTGCGGCGGTATCGGCCGCGCTGCAGGCCGTAGAACACCACCGTCGCGGCGACGTCTTCGGGCATTGCCTCGGCGAGGGCCAGCGCCCAGCGGCAACCCAGCGAGACGCCGAGCGTCGCCATGGGCAGGTCGCCTGTCTCGGGATGGGCCTGCAGGTGTTTCGCCGCCGAAACCAGGAGGCGGCTGGTGGCGCGGTCGTCCAGGGCGTCGCGCAGCCTGCGTGCTTCGATGGCCGTCTGCGCGGTGGCGCCGTCGTAGAAGTCCGGCGCCATGGCGACGAAACCACGCGCCGCCAGGCGTTCGCAGAGCGCGCCGTAAAAGGGTGTCAGGCCCCACCAGGAGTGCAGCACCATCACGCCTGGCCCGCTGCCCGACTTCGGGATCGCGAGGTAGGCGCCCAGTGTCTCCTTCCCGATCATGATCTGGAAGGGGCCGTCGGAAGTCTTTTTCAACGACAGGTCCTCCAGCAGTGCCGGCGCCCGCGCTGATGCCGGGAGCTGTCGAGCTCCCGCTTCCCTCTCAACGCCGCGGCGACGGCGTGGCTCCCCAGACCTGAATCGTGGCCCCGGCGCATTAGGGAATGATGAACGGCTGACGATCCCCGGTTGCGCTGAAAAAACCCATTCTACCCCGCGTCTTCATGGCGGCGAGATTCACTCTTTGCCCTGCTATTGCCCCAAATTAGGCAGGTATTCTAGGCGGCGACGCCGAGGCCGAAGATCGTCGCCGCACCGGCGACGAAGGAGGCGATGCGCAACCATAGCGGGTCGCCGGCGCCGATCAGGGCGCGGCTGATCAGCCAGAGGCCGAGACCGATTTTCACCAGCGCCAGCAGCGCCGGAAAGAGCGCCGTGTCCGGTGCGATGAGCGCCGGGTTGGCGACAAAGGCCAGAGGGACGAGGTAGAGCCCGAGGCCGAGGCGCATGGCCTTGCCGGCGACCGGCACCCAGGGCGTCTGGGCCATGCCGGCGGCGATGAAGACGGTGCCGCAGACCGGCGGCGTGATGGTCGACAAGAGGGCGTACCAGAAGACGAAGAGATGGGCCTGCAGCGCCGGCAGCCCGAGTTCCTGCAGGGCCGGACCGGCGACCGAGATGCAGATCACATAGGCCGCGGTGGTCGGCACCTCCATGCCGAGGATGAGGCAGGCAAGCGCGGTGAGCAGCAGGGCGCCCCAGAGGTGGCCGCCGGAAAGCCCGACGATGACCGAGGTCACCTTCACGCCGAGACCGGTCATGTGCAGAACGCCGATGACGATACCGGCGCAGATGATGATGGCGGCAATGGTGGCGATCTGCCGGGCGGCACTGTTGCAGGCGCCTTCGAAGCGTCCGAGGAAGGCGAGGATGGAGAAGGTCCCGTTGCGGTCGGTGATCAGCAGCGTGGCGGCGGCGAAGATCGCCAGGCCGGCGGCGAACTGCGGGGTGTAGCCGCTGAGGAACAGCACGGCGAGCAGCAGGCCGAAGGGGATGAGGAAGAAGGGCACGGTGGTCAGCAGCGTCCGGCGGTCTGGCAGGTCTTCGCGGGCCATGCCCTTCAGGCCATACCCCCGGGCGAAGCGGTCGACGCCGCACCAGGCGGCCCAGAAGAACAGCAGCGCCGGCAGGATCGCCGCGGCCATGATCGCGGTGTAGGGCAGGCGCAGCAGTTCCACCATGATGAAGGCCCCGGCGCCCATCAGCGGCGGCATGATCTGGCCGCCGCTGGAGGCGACGGCTTCGACCGCGGCGGCGAAGGAGGGCGGATAGCCGAGGCGCTTCATGGTCGGCAGGGTGATGGCGCCGGTCGAGGCGACGTTGGCCGAAGCGGAACCGGAGATCGAGCCGAAGAAGGCGGAGGAGAGAATCGAGACCTTGGCGGCGCCCGCCCTGAACCGCCCGGCCAGGCGGGTCGCCAGGGCCATGAAGCCGGCGCCGCCTTCGCCCGCGCCGACGAAGGCGCCGAGGATGACGAAGACCGCCACCACGTTCACCGAGACCCCGGTCAGCGAGCCCCAGATGCCGCCCTCGGCGATCACCAGGGTGCCGAGGAAGGAATTGACCGGAATGCCGGGATGGCCGAACTCGCCCGGCAGGTGCTGGCCGAAGAGGCCATAGGCCAGGGCGGCGAGGGCGACCAGCGGCAGGGCCAGCTTGATGGCGCGGCGTGCCATTTCCAGCACCACGACGAGAAGAACGATGGCCAGGCCATACTGCAGCGGTCCGCGCAGGCTGCCGTACTGTTCGTCCAGGCTTTCCAGGTTGACGATGATGTAGCTGCAGGCCAGCAGTCCGCCGAGGCAGAGCAGGCGGCCGCTCCACCTGCGCAAAGGGCCGCTTCTCTCCGGGCCGCTTTTCGCCGCCAGGAAAACCCAGGGCAGGGCCAGCATCAGGTGCAGGGGACGGCTGACCAGATTGGGAATCAATCCGGCAAAGATCAGCCAGAGGTGAAAACCGACGGAGACGAGGGCGAGGAGGGAGAAGAAACCGCGCCGGACACCCGTGGCTTCGACACTGTCCGCCACGATCATGGCTCCCGTCCTCGCGCGCTCCCCTCTTGGGCGTTCTGCGCGCCCAATCTGAAGATCACGGCTCTTCGTCTACATCAAGTTGCCGGGTAACCGCAAGCCGCAGCAGCGATCACTGGGCAGGAGGATCATTGGGCGGACACTTTGCCGGTAAGCCCGGCCTCCTGGTAATACCGAATCGCACCGGGGTGCAGCTCTGCGCCCAGGGTGGCGAGCATGTCGCTGTTGACGCCGTTCCACCAGGCATTGGCTTCGCCCATCTGCGCCTTGCCTTCCCAGAAGGTCTTGGTCATCAGGTAGGCAGTGTCGTCATCCATCGCCGTGGTGGTGTAGGCGGCGACGGGCAGTGCGGTGGTGGTGACGTCGTAGTCGACGCCGGGGTAGGTGCCCGCCGGGATCACCAGCCTGGTCCGCTTGGTGGCGGCGAGCTGTTCCTCCGACATCGACAGCAGGCGGATCTCGGTACCCGCCGCGGCCTCCATTACGTTGGGCGCGGGGTAGGAACCGGCGGTGGCGAAGCCGTCGACCTGGCCGTTCTTCAGAGCCGGGACGGCGGAGCCCAGCTCCACGTTCACCAGCTTCACCTGGTCGGTCAGGCCGAAGAGTTCGAAGTTCTTGGCTGCCTCGCGGGCGCCGAAGCTGCCTTTGCCGATGATGAAGTCCTTGCCGGCCAGCCCGGCGAAGTCTTCCACCCCGGCATCGGCGCGCACGACGTAGTGCATGGTGAGGGAGGGGATCGGGAACAGGCTGCGGATTTCCTCGAAGGCTGCGTCCTTGGGCTCGAACATCTTCTGGCCGGCCAGGGCCAGCTTCACCAGGCTCGGCGGTGTGGTGAAGACGTAGTTGCCGCTGCGGTTGGCGGCCTCTTTCACATTCTGGACCGAGCCCTGGCTCTCCTCCACCGTCACGATGATTTCGCCCTGGCTTCCCGCCTTCATCGCCTCGGCGATCTGCACCGCCATCTGATAGTAAGACGAGGTGGACTTGGCGGACTTGTAGGTGACGCGGGTTTCCGCTTCGGCGGCGCCCCCGAAACCGACGGCGGAAAGAACGGTTGCGGCCGCCATTGCGGCGGCCAGGTGTTTGCGGCTCATCTGGGCTGCTCCCCAAGGTGTGTGCTCGACCGCCGTTGCGGCGGTTTTTTCTTGGCGCAGAGCCTGCCGCAAAGGCTCGGGCCGGGCAAGCGCGACAAGGCTGAATTCATATGAAAGAAAATTCTTTCATATGAAATATATTTATACTATGTTCCGGATATGAGACAGAGCGCACAAAGGATCACGGGTGACGATGTCTTGGCGAAGCTGTCGGCCCTGGCCAATCCACAGCGGTTGCGGATCATCGCAACGCTGCAGGCCGGCGGGCGGAACTACGTCAGCCAGTTGGCGCGGGATATCGGAATCAGCCGTCCGCTGCTGAACCTTCACCTGCAGAAGCTCGAAGCGGCCGGTTTGGTTGTCAGCGATTTCGAAGTGTCCGACGACGGCAAGGCGCTGAGGTATTTCTCGGTGGCGGAATTCAGTCTGGTCCTGGATGCCGCAAGGATTGCCGGGCTCGCGGAAACCCTCACGGTCCAATCGACAAAGTCGACATAGCGAAAGGAAGCCGACATGGCGGAGCATTCAGGCACGTTTTTTCTCCTCACCCTTCTGACTCTCGCGACCGTTCTTTCGGTGTTCGGGATGAAGTATTTCTCAGCCGCAAAGCGGGCCCGCCTGCGGGCGGCAGACGACGGCGCCTATCGGGCTCTGGCCGAAAAGACTTCCGCGGCGCAGACTGCCAGCGCCGCTTCCCTGGCCAGTCTCGAAGCCGACCTCTCGGACATGAAAACGCGGCTGGCGGCGGTCGAAAAAGTCCTGCGCGAGGTCGAATGACCAGCGCTGCCAGCCGCGGGTTCAGATGATGGCGTGGCGGACCTTGGCGGAGACCCATTCGCTGACCGCCACCGTCGCCAGGATGACCAGCAGGATCAGCGAGACCTGGGTCCAGGCGAGGCTGGAGATCGAGGAGTTGAGCTGCAGGCCGATGCCGCCGGCGCCGACCAGGCCGAGCACCGTGGACTCACGGATGTTGATGTCCCAGCGGAACACGGCGATCCCGGCGAAGGCGGGCAGGATCTGCGGCACGATGCCATAGGCGAGACGCTGCGGCCCCGTTGCACCGGTCGCGGTGATCGCTTCGACCTGGGTCTCGTCGATCTCCTCGATGGCTTCGTAGAGCAGCTTGGCGCAGAAGCCGATGGAGCGCAGACCGATGGCGATGACGCCGGCGAAGACGCCGGGGCCGATGATCGCCACCAGCATCAGCGCCCAGATCAGCGAATTGATCGAGCGCGAGGAAACGATGACGAAGAGCGCGACCGAGCGCACCACCGGGTGCGGGCTGGTGTTGCGCGCCGCGCAGAAGGCGATGGGAAAGGCCAGCACCAGGGCGATCAGGGTGCCCAGGGTGGCGATGTTGATGGTGTCCCAGACCGGCAGCCAGAGCTCCTCCATATAAGACCACTTGGGCGGAATCATCCGCTCGGCCATGTCGGCGGCCTGGGTGGGGGCGTCGGCGACGAAGAACCAGATCGTCTTTTCGGAAATCAGTTGCCAGGAATAGACGACGATGGCGACGCCGATCAGCCAGGCAAACCAGCGGCCCCACTGCTGGGCGGAGGTGCGGCGTTTCCAGACCGGGCGGCCGTCCTGTTCGATGACCGGCACGCTACTGCACCCAGCGCCGGAGGTAGCCGGAGAGATACTCCAGCACCATGACGATGCCGATGATCACCAGCAGGATCGCCGCCGCCGAATCGAACTCGTAGCGGTCGAAGGCGGTGAGCAGGGTGGCGCCGATGCCGCCGCCGCCGACGATGCCGACCACCGCGGACTCGCGGAAGTTGATGTCGAGGCGGTACATTGAGAGACCGATCATGCGCGGCATCACCTGGGGCTGGACGGCATAGTTGATCCACTGGAACCAGGAAGCGCCCGTCGCTCTGATCGCTTCGGCCTGTTTGGGGTCCATGTTCTCGATGTCCTCGGCCAGCAGCTTGGCGAAGAAGCCGACCGTGGCGATGGAGAGCGCCAGGAAACCGGCGAAGGGACCGAAACCGAAAAGCTTCACCGCGAAGATCGCCAGGATCACCTCGGGGAAGGTGCGCGACACCGCGACGATGGCGCGGCAGAACAGATAGACCGGCATGGGCGCCAGGTTCTTTGCGGCGCCGAGGCCGACGGGCACGGAAAGCGCGATGCCGGCGACGGTGGCGATGACCGTCATCCAGATCGATTCCAGGATGCCGTCGAGGATGGAGTCCCAGCGGGTCACGAAGTCGGGCGGGAAGAAGGCGCTGAGGAAGGCGGCGCCGCGTGGCAGCCCTTCCATAACCCGGCCCCAATTCACCTCCATGGTGCCCAGCGCCAGTGCCAGATAGATCGCCGCGCCCAGCCAGAGGCCGCGGCGCAGCCAGGCCGAGGCGATCAGCGGCGGCTTCTTCCAGCTGCGCGGATAGGTCTGGCTGAGGTCGCTCACCTGCCGGCCCCTGCTTCGGCGGCTTCCGCTTCGGCCGTTCCGCTTTCCTCTTCCTCCTCGACCTTCTCGATGGTGGCTTCCCAGTCCTCTTCGCCGTAGATCGTGGTCAGCACGTTGCTGGTCAGGCCGGTTGGGGCGCCGTCGTAGACGATCTCGCCCAACTGCAGGCCGACGATGCGCTGGCCGAACATCTGGGCCAGCATCACGTCGTGGATGTTGATGATGGCGGCAAGACCGCGTTCGGCGCAGAGTTCGCAGACCAGCCGCATGATCTGGCGCGAGGTCTTCGGGTCCAGGCTGGCGGTCGGTTCGTCGACCAGCAGCAGGTCGGGATTCTGAATGAGCGCGCGGGCGATGCCGACCCGCTGGCGCTGGCCGCCGGAAAGTTCGTCGGCGCGCTTGTCGGCCATGTGCATCAGGCCGACGCGGTCGAGCAGCCGGAAGGCCTCGGCCACGTCGTCGGGTGGAAACTTGCGGAACCAGCTGCGCCAGAAGCCGACGTAGCCGAGGCGGCCGGACAGCACGTTCTCCATCACCGTCAGGCGTTCGACCAGGGCGTATTCCTGAAAGATCATGCCCATGCGGCGGCGCAGGCGGCGCAGCTCCATCGCGCCGACGGCGGCGACGTTCACGTCGTTCAGATAGACGGCGCCAGAGGTCGGCTTCACCAAACGATTGATGCAGCGGATCAGGGTCGACTTGCCGGCCCCCGAAGGGCCGATCAGGGCCAGAACCTGGCCCTTGGGAATCTCGAGATTGACCCCCTTCAGTGCCTGGTCGCCGGTTTTGTAGCGCTTAACCAGATTTTCGAGACGCAGCATCTAACCCCCACCCTGATCTCATACGCGGCCTGATCTCGTTCGCGATATGCCGCGAAGAAGGGGAAGCGGACCCGGATGAGCCCGCTTCCCCATTCGTCATCGGATCACTTGCAGTCGTAGGAGACGCCGTTTGCGGAGTCGATCTTGCGGATCACGTCCCAGTCGGACTTGTGGTGAATCGAAACGAAGCGTGCTTCCTTCTGGAACTCGGCCTGCAGGTCCGAGCCTTCCCAGGGGAAGGAGAAGAAGGCTTCCTTGATCCTGGCGACCACGACTGGATGCAGGTTATGGGCGTGGCCGTAACCGGTGGTCGGGAAAGTCTGCGACTTGTAGACCGTGCGATAGGCATCGGTCTTTACCGCATCGCGGTCGACCATGCGCTTGAGCACCGAGTTTGCCACGGCAGCGGCTTCATAGTCCTTGTTGACGACACCCAGGATCGAGTTGTCGTGCTTGCCGGAGAAGGTGGTCTGGAAATCCTTGTCCGCTTCCATGCCGAACTCGCCCTTGAGGATGGCCGAGGGCGCCTTGAAGCCGGAGTTGGAAGTCGGCGAGGTGAAGGCCAGGGTCCGGCCCTTCAGGTCGCCCGGCGCCTGGATGTCGCTGTCGGCGGGGACGATGATTTCCATCTCGTAGCCGAAGGAGCCGTCGGCCGAAGCCATCATCGCAAAGGGCACAAAGCCGGCGCAGGAAACCGCGACCGGGTTGCCGCCGGTGTTCACGCCGGCGATGTGCAGGCGGCCGGAGCGCATGGCCTCGTACTGCGCGGCGTAGGACTGGACCGGGAAAAAGACGACCTCTTTGCCGGTGACTTCCGCCATGTGCTGGATGAAACCGTCCCAGACCTTGGCATAAACAGCCGGATCTTCGACCGGGGTGTAGGAGAAGATGATGGTATCGGGATCGACCCATTCGTCCGGATTGCTCGGCAGGTCCGCCGTCAGGTTGAAATCGCGGTCGCAATACCGATCATCAAGTGTGCCGCGGTGGCAGTCCTCGGCGGCCTGGACCTGGGGTGCGGCTGCCATCAGGCCCAGGGCCAGAGCGGGCGCCATGACCAAAGATGCTAGGAACCTCATACTTTATCCTCCCTTTGCGCAAACGATCGAAGCTTTGCCGCCCGACGGCGGACTTCGCATTTTTCGTTGTAGTTTTATGAGGGCTAAGCTCTCAGATCGGCGGCGCTCCGCCAAGCAGAAACTGACCTTGGACAGGCCTCTGCGAGGTTGTGTCGGCTTCTCAGTTCCGCCGGCAGTGTCAGCCGTCGACGACGGCCAAGTTGTCGATGAGGCGGACCTGGCCCAGCCAGGCGGCAGCGAAGAGCCGGGCCGGCCGCTCGGCGCGTTCCAGCGGCTGCAGGGTATCGGCGTCGCGCAGTTCCAGATAGTCGACCGGGTCGAAGCCGGCCTCGCCAAGCGCCGCCCGGCCCCAGGCGAGCGCCGGCGGTGCCGGGGTCCGCCCGTCCTTCAGGCGCGCCGCCAATTCGGTCAACACGCGATACATCGCCGTCGCCTGATCACGTTGCGCCGGGGTCAGCAGAAGGTTGCGCGACGACAGCGCCAGACCATCGGCCTCGCGCACCGTCGGCACCGCCTCCATGCGCACCGGGATGTCCAGATCGCGGGCCATGCGCTGCACCACCAGGAACTGCTGATAGTCCTTCTCGCCGAAATAGGCTGCATCAGGCAGGGACTGCAGCAGCAGCTTCGCAACCACCGTGGCCACCCCCTCCATGTGGCCGGGCCGTGCCGCGCCGCAGAGACAATCGGACAGCAGCGGCACCGATACGCGGGTCTGATAGCCCTTGGGATAGATCTCTTCGGCGGCTGGGGCGAAGAGCGCATCGACCCTGTTTTCGGCGAGCTTGGCTGTGTCGCCGGCCTCGTCGCGCGGATAGCTCGAAAGGTCGTCGGGCCGGTTGAACTGCATTGGGTTCACGAAGATCGTGGTGATCACCCGCTCGCAGTCGACCCGGGCCCGGCGCACCAGTTCCAGGTGCCCGTCGTGCAGGGCGCCCATGGTCGGGACAATGGCGATACTCTCCCCGGCGCGGCGCCAGGTGGCGACCTGACTGCGCAGCTCGGCGATCCGGCGCAGTCTGATCAGATCTTTTGCCTCTGCTGTGGTCCCAGGGGTGGTCCCAGGGGTGGTCTGGGGGACTGTCCCAGGGGAGCTCATGATCTCGTTCCTTCCGCTGCGGCATCTGCGAGGTGGGAATTCTGCGGGAATCCGGTGCTCAATCAATGATTTTTTTGCAATGCAGCATTGGAGCGACGACAGCAACCCGCCCGGCGGTGCGATGCCAATCTTGCCGCTTGCCCTCGGCGGCAAAGGCCCCGATATGAAGACCGGCAGGTGCCATTAGGCATTGGAAAGGGTGAATGACGGCATTGCACAGTCGCTCTGCGCGGGGGCGCCCGGCCATGGCGCGGCGGTCGATGTCCAAGGCACTGCTTTGGGCCTTCGGCCGTCACCGCAAGGTGGAGTCCGTGCGGCTGGGGCGGGTTTTGAAGGACCAGGGCCAGGGATCTTTCGGCTGGTCGATCCTGCTGTTTGCCGTGGTCAACCTGCTGCCGCTACCGCTTGGCTCCAACGTGGTGACCGCCATTCCCCTGTTGTTGCTGACCGGCCAGATGGCCCTGGGATTTCCCCACGTGCGCCTGCCCCGCTTCATCAACCGGCAGCGTGTGCCGCGGCGCGGCTTCCAGCGCGTCGTCATGCGTCTGCGGCCCCTGCTGCGCCCGGTCGAAAAAGTCATCCGTCCGCGCCACCCGCAGTTCTTCACGACCAAGGCGGAACGGGTGATCGGTACCCTTTTGTTCGTCGTCTCGGCGGCGCTTTTCCTGCCGATCCCTTTCAGCGGCCTGCTCTCGGCCTCCGCCCTGCTGGTCGCGGCCATGGGCCTCATCGAGCGCGACGGCGTGGTCACCCTGATCGGCCTCGCGATGGGGGCCTTCGCGATCACCGTGACCGCCATCGCGGCGACGGTCATCGTCATGGGCGCGCAGAGTTTCATCTGAGCGGACTGAAACAAAAAAGCCCCCTCACCCCGACCCTCTCCCACAAGGGGAGAGGGGAAACAGAAAAGAGCTGCGGGTGATGAAAGACAACCCTCTCCCCTTGTGGGAGAGGGAGGGGCCCGCGCAGCGGGAGGGTGAGGGGGCATTGTTTGGTTACGACCCGCTCACTCGACCGCTTCGATATCCAGGTACTTCACGCCTTCGGGGGTCTGGACCTCGACGCCGTCGCCGGCGGCCTTGCCCATCAGGGCGCGGGCCACGGGTGAGCCGATGGAGATTTCGCCGCGCGTCATGTCGGCTTCGTCATAGCCGACGATGCGCACCTTGTGGCTGCGGTCGTCTTCGTCGATGTAGGTGACGGTGGAACCGAAGCGCACCTTGCCGCTGGCGGCCTGCTGTTCGGGCCGTACGACCACCGCGTTTTCCAGGCGGCGGCCGAGCCAGGAGGAGCGTCGGTCGATCTGGCGCAGGCGCTGCTTGTTGTAGATGTAGTCGCCGTTCTCGCTGCGGTCGCCGTTACCGGCGGCCCAGGAGACGATCTCACAGACCTTGCGGCGTTCGGCCTGAAGCTCCTTCAGTTCCCCCTGGAAACGGCCGAGGCCTTCGGGGGTGATGAGATTGCGGATGTCTTCAGCCATACCGACCCGGCCAAGCCGTCTTCCCTCAGTTCGACGTCGACAATAGTCAAGTCGCCAGCGCTTTTCTTACCTTTCCTGTCCGCGGTCCGCAACGTTGCGAGGTTCAACGACAGCCGCCCAGGGGAATGCCCTCCAGTGGGCAGCATTGAATATCGGTCGGCGGAAAGACCGTTGCGATCAGGCCGCCTCCGCGCGGCCTTTCATAGCTTGTCGCCCCCAAAATCACCGATACATCCCCGTCGTCGGACCGCAGCGGCAGCATCAGACGCTCAACGCGCGAAGACTGTTGGCCGTCCGCCAACAGCACCACGCCTTCGGCGCGGATCAGTTGGTTGCGATCCAGGACCGCTTCCCAGCGCGGCCGGAACATGTCAAGCGACTCCGGGCTGAAGAGTGACGCAGTATCGCTACCGCGCCCTACGCCGCCGTGCATCTCGGCGATGCTCTGACCGGCCAGGCGATATCGGTAGTGACCGTCCGCGTGGCGTTCCATCAGCCAGACCATGTTCAGACTGTCCTGGAACTTGGTCGGATCAACGGAACTGCGATCGGGAACCGCATCTTTCTGCCGTAGCGCCAGCCAGTGCCGAACCATTTGTTCGAAGCGGGGATCGGCGAATGCAGCGATAAACTGATGGAGGTTCAGCTCGTTCCACAAGCCGTCGTCGCCCTGCATTGTGCCGCAGCTCCCAATTCAATCCACGATGGAAAACTAGGATTGCGGCTGTTAACAGCGCGTTAATCGCCGGCACATCGAAACTGCGAGCCCGTCGTTGTGGAAAGCGTTGCGCAGGAAAGCCGAGCGTCTACTCCGCGGCGGCGGGTGCGGCCAGGGGAACGCGTCCGACCAGCACTTCATCGCCGGGTTGCGGATGCTGCGGCACGTTCAGCGCGCAGAGCAGGGAGCAGGCGGCCAGGCCCGCACCGAAAAGGAAAACCGCGGCCGGAGAAATCAGCCAGAGGAAGCCGAAGGCCGCCGGCAGGAAGACCGCCGCGATGTGGTTGATGGTGAAGCTGACCCCGGCGGTGGAGGCGATGTCGGCGGGGTCGGCGATCTTCTGGAAATAGGTCTTGATGGCGATGGCCAGCGCGAAGAACAGGTGATCGACGATGTAGAGCCCGGCGGCGAGGGTGGCGTCCTCGACGAAAGCGTAGGCGGTGAAGACGCCGATCAGGCCGATGTATTCGAGGATCAGGGCCCGGCGCTCGCCGATGCGCCCGATCAGGCGGCCGATCTTCGGCGCCAGCCAGACGTTGATGGCCGCGTTCACCAGGAACAGCAGCGCGATGGCGCCGACGTCGTAGCCGAACTTCTCGACCATCAGGAAGCCGGCGAAGACGATGAAGATCTGCCGCCGCGCGCCGGACAGGAAGGTCAGGGTGTAGTACAGCCAATAGCGTTTGCGCAGAACCAGGTGCTTGTGCTGCTCGACCTTCTGCGGGAAGGCCGGGAAGCCCAGCCAGGCAACCAGGGCGAACAACGCCGTGGCCCCGCCGCCGATGGCGTAGATCCAGAAATAGTCCAGCGCCAGAATATCGCTGGTCAGCCAGATCAGGCCGTAGACCACGATGGCGGTGAAGGAGCCGACGGAGATGATGCGGCCCAGGGTCTCAGGCGCTTTCTTCTTGTCGATCCATTGCAGAGAGAGGGAGACCTGCAGCGTCTCGTAGTAGTGATAGCCGATCGACATGATGACGGTGGTGATGTAGAGCCCGATCACCGTGGGAAAGGCGCCGGTGATTGCCGTGCCGAGGCCGAGCAGCAGCAGCGAGACGTAGGCGAGGCGCTGTTCGCGGATCAGCAGCAGCAGGAAGACCACGCCGAAGGCGAGGAAGCCGGGCACTTCGCGCAGGGACTGTAGGATGCCGATCTCGGCGCCGGTAAAGGCGGCCCGCTCGATGGCGAAGTTGTTCAACAGCGCTTGCCAGGTGGCAAAGCTGAGCGGCACCGAGGCGGCCATCAGCAGCAGCAGGGTTTCGGGACGGCGCCAGCCTGCCAGGCGCGTTTTCAAGAATTCGGTCATGGGATTCATTTCTAGGCTGTGCGTTGATGCCTGTCTTGCTGTAGAATGACAGTCAATGACGCAAAACAGACAAATCGACAGCGAGGAAACCTGGGTCCGCCGCCCGACCGACCCGCCGATCAATCATCCCGGCGATCTGGAGGACCGGGCCCGGCCCATCGTTCCCCTGGCGCGGGACTACGCCGGTCCCAGCCGCCGCGACTGGCATCGTCACCGGCGTGGACAGTTGCTCTACGCCTCCGCCGGGGTCATGACCGTGGAGACGGCGATGGGCATCTGGGTGGTGGCGCCTGAGCAGGCGGTCTGGATACCGCCCGGCGTGGACCACCAGGTTTCCCACGCCCAGGCCATCGCCATGCGCACCCTCTACATCGACCCGGAGGTGGCCGAATCCCTTCCGCGCGACTGCTGCGTGGTGGCGGTGCCTGCCCTGCTGCGCGAACTGATCCTGCGTTCCGTCGAAGTCGGCCTGGACTATACGCCGGAAGGACCGGGCGCGCGGATCATGGCGGTTATCCTGGATGAGCTCTGCGCGCTTCGGCCCGAACCCCTCCATCTGCCCCAGCCGCGCGACCCGCGGCTGCTGAAAGTCACCCAGGCGATGATCGACGATCCCGCCGAAGGCCGGCCCCTGGCCGATTGGGCGCGTGACGCCGGGGCCAGCGAGCGCACCCTGGCGCGGCTTTTCGTGAAGCAGACCGGCCTCACCTTCGGGGAATGGCGCGAACGCCTGCGCCTGGTGACCGCCGTTGCCCGTCTCGCCGAAGGCGCCGCCGTCACTGCTGTCGCCCTGGACCTCGGCTACCAGAGCCCCTCCGCTTTCATCGCCATGTTCCGCCGCAGTCTCGGCGAAACACCCGGAAGGTATCTGCGCCGGCGCACGGAGGATGGGTAGGGACGGAGAACCAAAAAGGTCCCCTCACCCCGACCCTCTCCCACGGAGGGGAGAGGGGGACAACAAAAGAGGGTCGCGTTGTTTTCCCTCTCCCCTCCGTGGGAGAGGGAGGGGCCCGCGAAGCGGGAGGGTGAGGGGCTTTTTGGTTTTTCGTCCCTACTTTTTCGCGAAGAAGAAGTTGATCAGTTTCACCAGGACGAAGAGGAAGGCAGCAGTCAGGGCCAGTGCAAGGAGGCCGTAGAGGATCAGCTCCCAGGTCCCAAGATCCTCGAAGATCGTCGATTCCGGGTCGATGTAAGGGCGCGCCCAGGCCGGCCCGGCGACACCGAGCGCCAGCAGGGAGAGCAGGCCGGAGAGTAATCTGGCGTATTGCAAGGCAGCGGGTCCTTCGTCTCGGTCTTGGCGGCGTAGGGAGCCCTTCCGGGATCGCTGGCGGTTAGTCTGCGCAATCGTCGGCGCGGTTCAATCCGGTGACGATCTATGAATCTAGAGGCTGGTCGTAGCCCGCGAACTGCGGCAGGCCGTCGGTGAGTTCGTAGTAGTCGCCCTTTTCATCGACGAAGATGTGTTTGGTCACCGTGACGCCGCCGGTTTCCTCCAGGCTGCCGAGGTTGATGCTGACTGCGTCGCCGCCGTCGTCCCAGAAGAGCACCGAACCGCATTCACGGCAGAAGCCGCGCTTTGCAAAATCGGAGGAACGGTACCAGGCGAGGCCGCGATCCTCCGTCAGCACGAAGTCGGCACGCGGGGCATCGCTGGCCACGGCATAGTGTCCGCTCTGGCGGCGGCAGAGGCTGCAGTGGCAGGCATGGGCGTCGCTGAGGCGCCCCTTGATCTCGAAGCGCACGGCACCGCAAAGGCAGCCACCGGTCAGTGTCATCTTTGATCTCCTTGTCGCAGAGGGCTCGGGGCGAAGAACCGGGGGTACGGGCCTCTTGTTAGCACAGGCAGAATGGCATATGTGGTCGCGCAAACGGCACGGATCAACGGTCTGGCCGCTCCATCGTTTTGCCATAGTTCTCATGTTTAGTGGGGTTCGCGTAACCTCGACCGTGGGAGGCACAGGACGTGCGCAGCCGGGGTGGCATAGGGGTTTTTTCGGCGCCGGCCGTGGCCTGGGCTTTGGCCGTGCTCGCGCTTGCACTGACCAGGGAGCCCTTGGCCAGCGAGCCCCTGGCGCCCCCTGCGGATCAGACCGTCTGTTCCCCGAACGGCCTCTACTGCGCGGTGATGGATGCGGAAACGAAGCAGACCACGGTGCTGCGGGAAGGCCGGCCCCACTGGCAGCGGTCCGGGTGGTTTCGCGACGCTTTTCTGGCCGACGACGGCGAACACCTGGTTGTCGGCTATCGGGGCCTGGATCTTTTGAACTGGGACTATAGGCCGGGCACCGTGCTGCTCAGTTTCTGGCGGCGCGACCGCCTGATCCGCGCCGTGCCCTTCGCCGAGGTGATCGAGGAACCGGCGCGGCTGCGGCCCATGGCCGGCCACTTCCTCTGGGGCCGCACGCTCGGTTTCGACAAATCCGGGCGCTTCACCGTGGAAACGGTTGAAGACCGCCGCCTCACCTTCGACATAACAACAGGCGCCCTGGTCGCGGTGGAACCGCACCCCTTCCGGCGCTAAAGATATCGGTATCTACAGGAGAGGGCGGTAATGGCTTTTGCCATCAAGAACCTGGATCACGTGGTGGTCTGCGTCAGCGACCTGGAACGGGCGCTGAAGTTCTATACCGAGGTGCTGGGCTGCCGGGAGGAACGGCGGGTCGAGTCCATCGGCCTGGTGCAACTGCGTGCCGGGGCGTCGATGATCGACCTGATGCAGACCGCGACGGGGCCGGAGGAAGAGGAAACCATCGCCAGCGGCCGCAACATGGACCACTTCGCGGTACGCATCGAACCCTTCGATCCCCCGGCCATCCGCAGCCATCTGGAAAGCCACGGCGTCGATGTCGGCGAAGTGGTCGACCGCGTCGGCGCCGAAGGCAAAGGCCCCTCCCTCTACATCCAGGACCCCGACGGCAACACCGTGGAACTGAAGGGGCCGGCTGCCTGAGAGTCTTGCCGTTCTCCCGGTCGTCACCCTCGCAATAAGTGCGAGGGCGACAAGAGGAGGTGATGGCTAGCCCTCCTTCCGCCCCACCAGCACATAGCTCAGCGGAAGCTGATACGGCTGGTTTTCCATGTGGCCGCGGGTGCCGATGTTGTGGGGGAACTCCTCGAAGTCCTCGATGGCGAAGCCCGTGTTCACCAGGGCCATGATGACGTCGCTCATCTTGTGGAAGATCCAGTAGTTGGGCTTGGCGGCGTAATCCTTCTCGGCCCAGTAGTCGAGGCCGGTATCCGTGCGGTAGGGCTCCGAGCGGAAGTAGGACTCGTCAGGCTGCGGCGGGCCGCCGCTGTCGCGGTCGTCGTACATGTTGAGGATCGGATGGTCCTCGTAGATGAAAAGCCGCCCGCCGGGCTTCAGGATGCGCCGCGCCGTCGCGAAGAACTGGGCGAGGTCGGGCATCCAGCCGAAGACGCCGATGGTCACCACCGCCAGATCGAAACGGCCGTCGTAGTCGGTGGGGATCTGGTTGATGTCGCCCTGCACGAAGTCGGCCTCGATGCCGCCGGCGGCGGCCAGTTCGCGGCCCTGGTCGAGGAATTCCTGGGCGAAGTCGAAGCCGGTGACGCTGGCTGAGCCCAGGTTCTTGATGGAGAGCAATTCGCGGGCGTTGTTGCAGCAGAGCTGCGCCACCGCCTTGCCTGCCAGGCCGATGGCCTGCAGCCGCGCGGTCATGGTCGCGTCGAGCACCGAGAAGCCCGGTTCGGCGAAACCCTTCAGCAGCGACGCCCACTGATCGTGTTCGCGGTGATGGGCGGCGGCCTCGTTCCAGGACTCGCGGTTGGCGGCGACGATCTCGTCTTTAGTCAGGGACATGTCAGGACTCTTTCCTTCTGGAGCCCTTTTCTCTAGGCAGGCGCGGCGCTGCCGTCAATCATTGGGGCGGCGGAACAGGAGACCGGGGACGGGGCGATGGCATCCTTCAAACAGATCTATGCACGCGCAGCCAAGCGTAAGGGCGACGAGGCGGCACTGGAAAAGCTGATTGCCGGGTCGAAGCCCAAGAGCAAGGCGGCGCTGAGGAAAATCGGCGACGACCGCTATCTGTCAGAGATGACCAAGCGCATCTTCCAGGCCGGTTTCGTCTGGCGGGTGGTAGAGGCGAAGTGGCCGGACTTCGAAGAGGCTTTCCGGCACTTCGACGTCGGGCGCATGACGATGCTCTCCGATGAGAATCTCGACGAATTGGGGCGCGACACCCGCATCATCCGCCATGCCGCCAAGATCGCCGCGGTGCGCCACAATGCGATCTTCTTGAGCGACCTGGCGAAGGAGCACGGCAGCGCCGCGAAGTTCTTCGCCGACTGGCCGTCGGAAGACATCGTCAGCCTCTGGGCGGTGCTGAAAAAGCGCGGCGCGCGCCTCGGCGGCTACACGGGCCCCTACTTCCTGCGCTTCATGGGCAAGGATTCCTTCCTGCTGTCGCCCGACGTGACCGCGGCGCTGATCCGCGCCAAGGTGGTCGACAAGAACCCGACGGGCAAGGCCGACTTGGCCAAGGTGCAGGCGGCTTTCAACAAGTGGCAGGAAGAAACCGGCCGCTCCCTCACCCAGCTCAGCCGCATCCTCGCCAACTCCATCGACGCCCCGCGGGAGGGGTAGGTTTGGGTTTTCCGCTGCCGCGGAACGCTCTTTCACTTTCTCCCACTTCGTGGGAGTTCCCCCTCACCCCGACCCTCTCCCCTCGCGGGAGAGGGAGGGACCCGCGAAGCGGGAGGGTGAGGGGGGCTTCAGCGTCAGCGGCAATCAAATCTGCAGTAATCAAGTTTGCGGCAGCCGTCCCTCCAGCAGGTCGCGGTGGCCGAGGAAGGCGTCGGCCATGAAGTCGATGAAGGCGCGCACCCGGGCGGTGGCGCGCAGGTCCTCGTGGGTCAGGATCCAGATGTCCCAGGCCGGCTCCGGCCGTCCCGGCGGCACGCGCAGCAGGTCGGCCTCCGTATCGCCCATGAAACAGGGCAGCATGGCGAGGCCCATGCCCGCCTTGGCGGCGGCGAGCTGCACCATGGCGTTGTTCATGCGGCCGCGCACCGAGGCGTTGGGGAAGGAGCTTTCGCGCACCCAGCGCGGATGGCGGACGCGGTCGTCCCAGCCGATCCAGGTGACCGAGTCCGGCGCGTGTTCGGGATCATGGCGCGAGAGGTAATCGCGCGAGGCATAGGTCGCCCGGGCATAGGTGATGATCTTGCGGCCGACCAGCATCTCCGGCGGGTCGCGGGTGATGCGGATCGCCACGTCGGCCTCGCGGCGGCCGAGATCGAAAGGGGTATAGGAGATCGCCACCTCCAGATCGATGTCGGGATAGCTTTCGCCGAAAGCGACGAGGTCGGGCATCAAGAGCTTCGCCGCCAGCAGGTCCGGCATGGTGACGCGCAGGTCGCCGCGCAGCCGGGCATCCTGGCCCAGCACCCGCCGCTCCAGCCCGTTCACCGATTCCTCCAGACGGCGGGCGGTCTGCATCATGTCTTCGCCGAAAGGCGTCAGCACATAGCCGTCCGGCAGGCGCTCGAACAGCCGCACGCCGAGATCCTGTTCGAAGGCGTCGATGCGCCGCGACACGGTGGAATGGCTGACCCCCAGGCCCCCGGCGGCGGCGCGTACCGTCTTTTCCCGGGCGAGAGCCAGAAAGATGCGCAGATTGTCCCAATCCATGGAGATCACCCTGGTTCAAGAGGGACGCAAAAGGGCGGCCGCCGCGACGGTTCCGGCCCGGATTTGTTCCCGGTGCAAAAATGCACCAGAAGGACGCAGATGTCGATCTTTCATTCGCCAGGGAAAACCGCATATTCAAGGGGTTAGATGACCGGCGCGGGTAGGCGCGGGAGGCAAAGCTTGAGACAGGTAGGGCTGAGACAGGCAAGACAGACCGCCCAAGACCTGCGGCTCGGCCCGGCCAGATCGTTCCGGCTTCGGCCAGTCGGCTGTTCCGAGTCATCGAAGCTTCTCAAAATCGACACAAGGCGAGACCGCGTTGCGGCTCAGGATGCGGTGTTCCCGGCGCCGTCGATTCGTCGTTCGGCGCCGCGCTTTGGAATAGCCGGCGACCTGCAGTGTCTCACCAGGGAAAGGTAACAGGGGGACCATCACCATGCGGCAGGCAGCAAAGGCAGCACTGCAGGAAGACACCCTGAAAGATGACCGCGCGGGCCCACCGGCGGGTGTGGTCATGGCACATCAACGGTTTCAGGATCCGGCGAGCGCTGCCGAGCGTCAGCGCCTGGGGGCGGGCTTCGCCGAGGTGCGGGCGCGCAGCCTCGCCCTGGCGGCGCCGCTGTCGCCGGAGGACATGGCCGTCCAGTCGATGGAGGACGCCAGCCCCACGAAGTGGCATCTGGCGCATACGAGCTGGTTCTTCGAGACCTTCATCCTGCAGGACTATCAGCCGGGCTACCGCGTGTTCCACGATGGCTACTGCTATCTCTTCAATTCCTACTACGAAGCGGTGGGCGCCCGCCATGCGCGCCCGCGCCGTGGTCTGCTGACCCGCCCGCCGGTCTCGGAGGTGCTGGACTACCGCCGCCATGTCGATCAGGCGATGACGCAGCTTGTCGAAACGGCGCCGGAGGATGCCTGGCTGCAGATGGCGCCGCTTCTGGAACTGGGCCTGCATCACGAGATGCAGCATCAGGAACTGCTGCTCACCGATGTTCTGCATCTCTTGGCGCAAAGTCCTCTGGACCCTGCCTATCGCGACAGCGCGCCGGAAAGGGATCGGACGGCCCCGCCGCTCACCTGGTGCGATTATCCCGGCGGCGTTGTGACGACCGGCCATGACGGCGCGGGCTTTGCCTTCGACTGCGAGGGGCCGCGCCATGAAACGCTGCTGCAGCCCTTCGCCCTGGCCTCCCGCCTCGTGACCAACGGCGAGTGGCTCGCCTTCATGGCGGACGGCGGTTACCGCAAGCCGGGGCTCTGGCTCTCCGACGGCTGGGCGCGCTGTCAGGCCGAAGGCTGGCAGGCGCCGCTTTACTGGCTGCCCCCGGGAGAAGCCGCAGAAGCGGGCGGAGACAGCTGGTCGGCCATGAGCCTGCAGGGCCGGCACCCGGTCAACCCCGAGGCGCCGGTCTGTCATGTCAGCTACTACGAGGCAGAGGCCTTTGCCCGCTGGGCCGGTGCGCGGCTGCCGCTGGAGGCGGAGCTGGAAATCGCGCTCGGCGATGCCGCGCTGATGGGGAATCTCCTCAGCCGCGATGCTCTGCGTCCGTTGCCCGCCGCCGGCGGCGCCGATGCCGCAAGGCCGTCCCAATTGATCGGCGATGTCTGGGAATGGACCCAGTCCCCTTATGCGCCCTATCCCGGCTTCCGCACGCCGGAGGGCGCCGTCGGTGAATACAACGGTAAATTCATGTGCAGCCAGTTCGTGCTGCGCGGCGGTTCCTGCGTGACCCCCGACGCGCAGCTTAGGGCCAGTTACCGCAACTTCTTTTATCCCCATCAGCGCTGGCAGTTCACCGGGCTCAGATTGGCAAAGGACAGGCAATGACAACCACGGCAGACCCGGTGCTCGACGCCGAAACGGACCCTCAGACGCCGGACCCTCAGGCACCCGACCCCCAAGGACCGGATACAGACTTTCTCGCTTCCGTCGTCGGCTCGCTCTCGACGCCGCAGAAGTCCATCGAAAGCAAGTTCTTCTACGATGCCCAGGGCTCGCAGCTTTTCGACGCCATCACCGGCCTCGACGAGTACTACCTGACCCGGGCCGAGACGGCCCTGCTGCGCGCCCGTTCCGAAGAGATCGCCGCCCTGCTCGGCAGCGGCGTCAGTCTCGTGGAGTTCGGCAGCGGCTCTTCGGTGAAGACGCGCATCCTGCTGGAGGCTCTGCCGGCGCTGAAAGTCTACGTGCCCATCGACATCTCCGGCGCTCATCTGGATGCCGCAGCCAAGCGCATCGCCGCCGACTTCGGTCTGCCGGTGATCCCGCTGCATGCCGACTACAACAGCCGCGTTTCCCTGCCGCTGCAGGTTCCCCGCGACAAGCTGGTCGGCTTCTTTCCCGGCTCAACCATCGGCAACTTCGAACCCGAGGCGGCGGTGGCTTTCCTGAAGCGGGTGCACGGCCTGCTGGGGTCCGGCGCCCGCCTGCTGGTGGGGGCCGATCTGCAGAAGGAAGCCGCCCGTCTGGTGGCCGCCTACGACGATGCCCTGGGGGTAACCGCCGCCTTCAATCTCAATCTGCTGGTGCGCATCAACCGCGAGCTCGGCGGCGACTTCGACATCGACGCCTTCACTCACCGGGCACTCTACAACGCCGAAGAGGGGCGGATCGAGATGCACCTGGTGAGCCTGAAGGACCAGAGCGTCCGGCTCGGTGGCAAGAAAATCCATTTCGCCAGCGGCGAGACCATCCACACCGAGAATTCCTACAAATACAACCTCGACTCCTTCCGGGCGCTGGCCGAGCGCGGCGGCTGGCGCAGCGAAGCGGTCTGGACCGACCCGGAAGGGCTGTTCTCCTGCCACGCGCTCATTGCGGCGTGAATTCTCGTTCAGGCGTTAAAGTGCCAGTGGACCGGCGGTCGGCCCATCACCTCGGTGCGGAAGCAGGCGATCTGATCGCCCAGCAGGCAGCCGAGATAGGCGGTGCGCAGGTCGGGGCCGCCGAAAGCCAGGCTTGAGATGCTGCGCAGTTTTTGGCTGTTGATCTGGTCGAGATGCGGGCGGTCCATGACGCCGGCCTGAAAGGCTTTCTCCACCTCCGCCAGGTGCTCGGCGTCGCAATCCTCCAGGATCAGTTGCTGGCTGCCGTCCGGGGCAACGCGGATAACCCGGTTGCTGACGATGGAGGTCACCCAGAGATGGTCCTCCATATCGAAGGCGAGGCCGTCGGGGAAAGTGCCGGGGCCGAAGTCCGTCACGACCTCCTTGTCGCTCAGATTGCCGCGTCCGTCGATGCGGAAGCGGCTGAGGCGGCGGGCGAAGGTCTCGTTCACATAGAGCCAGTTACCGTGATTGTCGATCGCCACTTCGTTGGTGTAGCCCAGACCGTCGGCGACAATGCGGGCGCCGTTGGTGTCGATCAGCACGATGAAGCCATCGTCGACGTCCGACCGGTACCCGAGCGCGCGGGGGCTGCGCCGGGTGGAGACGGTGACCCAGACCCGGCTGCGGTCGTCGATCATGACGAAGTTCGTGGCCGGCAGGTCGGTGCCGTCGACCGCGCGCAATACCTCGCTCAGCTTGCCGTCTCGGTCGAGGCGGAAGACTCCGCCCGCATCGTCGATGTTGGCGATCAGGAAAGAGCCGTCGCGCTGCAGGGCGATCCCGTTGGGTTTGATGGCCTCGGCCCCGCCGGCTGCCTGATACAGCGCCTGAGGCCCCTTTGCGGGCGTGCGCGCCACGCCACCGCGCCAGTCGGCGCTGTAGATGTCGCCGCTTGCGGTACACAGCAGGCATTCCGGGCGTGTCAGTCCGGCCCCGATCATGGTCACGTCGTCAAGGGTCACGGCGTCAAGGGTCTGGGCCGCATGGCTGTCAGTCAAAGCTTCCTCCTACGAATCCGCCGCGAAGCTACTATAGTTTCGGCCAAGCCGACCAGAGCGGATCCTGGTCGCATGGGATTGGCCTGGAAGAGCGGCCGGGCCCGTTCATCGATCCGGTGAATCTGTTCTGATTTTTGAAATCGGGCGGGAAGAAAGGCATTGAAATGACGGATGCGGCGGAGGTTGTGGCGTTCTGGTTTGCGCCGGGGCGCGAGAAGCAGTGGTTCGGCGGCGGCGAGGCCTTCGATAAGGATGTCGAGGAGGCTCTATCGGCGGCGCATCACCGGGCCGTAGCCGGCGATCTCGATTCCTGGCAGACGACACCGCAGGGCTGTCTGGCGCTCTGCATCCTGCTGGATCAGGTGCCGCGCAACATCTTCCGTGGGACGCCGCGCGCCTTCGCCAGCGATGAGGCTGCCCTGGCCGTCACGCGCCACGCCCTTGCCGCGGGATTTGACGAGTCTCTCAACCAGGTCGAGCGCCTCTTTCTTTATCTGCCGCTGGAGCACAGCGAAGATCTGGCGGACCAGATAACCTGTATGCGTCTGGTCCGCAGCCTGGACGAAAACCCCGAATGGCTGCGCTATGCCGAGGCGCACCGCGACATCATCGCCCGCTTCGGGCGCTTTCCCCACCGCAATGCGACCCTCGGGCGCGAAAGCACGGATGAGGAGGTCGCTTTCCTGAAGGAACCGGGCTCCTCGTTCTGAGACATCACCGGAAGGTTCAGGGCACCAGCCAGGAGGTTTGAAGCCGCCCTTCGTCGTCCCAGGCGAAGACGGCGCGGCGGTGGCCATAGGGCGTCAGATAGAGCCAGTCCATCTGCTTTACCGTGCAGATCACCACCGCGAAGTTTAGCTTGCCGGCCAGGCTTTCCTCTTCGCTGGGTGCGCGGTTTTCCAAATCGCCCGGCAGCCCCGAGGTCGGCCAGGCCCAGGGCAGGCCGGGCGGCCCGGAGACCATGTAGTGCCGGCGCTGGGGCAGCGGTATGCCGGCCCAGGCTTCCTCCGCAACGGCATCGCCGCAGTGGATGCGCGCCTCGGCCTGAACCCGGATCTGGGTGTCGTCGGAATGGGAAAGGAACAACAGGCCGACGCGGGGGTCGGCCTGGATCTCACCGATCTTGCGGCTGCGCAGGTCTGTATAGAAGCCGAGCTGACGTGTCTCTCTATCGACATGGCGCAGAACCACCGTGCGCAGCATGGGGCCGTGGGTCGTGTCGCCCGTCGCCAGCGCCGGCGTATAGAGATCATGTTTCGGATCGTTGGCCCCGTCGACAAGCAGCGCCCAGCACTCGCTCAGCACCGCACTGAGCCGTGGCTCTTCGTCCGCGTTCCAGATATCGATCTTGTCTATGGCCAAATCGGCCTCTCGTTGCTCGTGTCGGGCTTTATGACCACCGGGGCCGCCCTCGCCATGGCTGATAATTCTAGTCCGCTGCTTTGGCGGGGCAAATGCTTTCCTGAAGCCCGGGGTCTGCGCTGCATCAAAAGTGCCGGGACCGAAGTCTGCTAATACTAAAGGCGCTGGTCATTCACTGGAATTTCAGATGCGCCTTGCCACCTTCAACCTGGAGTCTCTCGATCTGCCGCGCGGCGGCGAGGCGGCGCTGTCGCGGCGGATTGCGGTGCTCGCGCCCTTGCTCAATCGTTTGCGTGCGGATGTCCTCTGTCTGCAGGAGGTGAACGCCCGGAAAGGCGAGGGGAGACAGGCCGGCGGGCAACGCCGGCCGACGGCGCTGCAGCGGCTCCTGAATGCCAGCGACTATGCAGGCCACAGCCTGACCGTCAGCCGTTCCCTTTCCGGCGACGGGCCCGCCGACGTTCACAACCTCGCCCTGGTCAGCCGTTTTCCCGTGCTGGCGCTGCGCGAACTGCGCAATGACCTCGTGCCGCCGCGGCGCTACGCGGCGGTCACGGCGGTTCCGCCGGAGGCCGGCGATCTCACCCTGGCCTGGGACCGTCCGCTGCTGTATTGCCTCTTGGAACTGCCAGGGGGAGGGCGCCTGCATGTGATCAACCTCCACCTGCGTTCGCCCCTGGCGGCGCCGATCCCCGGCCAGAAGATGGGGGCGCAAAAAATCGGGGGTCAAAAAGGCGCGCCACCGGTCTGGTCGTCCGTCGCCGGTTGGGCAGAGGGTCTTTTGGCGGCGACGATCATGCGCAGCGGACAGGCGCTGGAAGCACGGCTTCTGGTGGAAGAGATATTCGATGCCGATCCCGCGGCGCTGGTCGCGGTCTGCGGCGACCTGAATGCCGGGGTCGAGGAAACCCCGGGACGCATTCTGCGCGCGGCCGTTGAAGACAGCGGCAATCCGGCGCTGGCGTCACGCGCGCTCTATGCCTTGGAGCAGACGCTCCCGATCGAACGCCGTCACACCGTGATCCATGCCGGGCGGCCGCTGATGCTCGATCATCTCCTCGTTTCACAGTCCTTGCGGCAGTGCTTCACCGGGATTGAGGCCTTGAACGACGCGCTGCCCGACGAGGAAGAGATGGCCGAAGACGATCCACGCTCCAACCACGCGCCCTTGGTTGCCGCGTTCGATCTTTAGAGTCTTGCGGGTGTCCCCCTCACCCCGCCCCTCTCCCCTTGCGGGCTATGGGATTCACACATTTTCGATGTTTGTTGCGAGTGCGAATCCGGTGAGTTGTGCTGCGAGGGTTTGCCAACCGGTTTTCATGGTCTTTGGTCCGGGCGGTTTGTAGTAGCAGTTCCATCCGCCGAGGCGGGCGCAGACCCAGGCGAGGAACGCGAGGCTGTCGGCTGGATGCGGATTTTTCTGGCGCTCGGTGTTGCCTTCGAGCGTCTTGGAGATCGCCTGGAGTGCGGGCAGAAAGCCGGCGTCGAGGGCGTCCGTCGCCGGTCGGCGCGAGCCGTCGCGGGCATCGACCAGTTGCATGATGCGGGCCGCCGCGCCGAGCGCCATGGCGGCGAACTTCATCAGCCGCCCGGCATCGTGCATCTGGGTTTCGTCGAAGCGCAGGCCGTCGCTCTTGCAGGTTCGGAACAGCTGCTCGATGCGCCAGCGCAGGCGGTAGAGCTGAACCGCACGCTGCGGCGCGATGTCCGCCGACGACAGCAGACGCCAGTGCAGCGCCGCCTTGCCCGCCGGCGGATCGGGCTCGCGCGCTTCGACGACGGTCATCTCGACCATCTCTGCGGCATGCGCCTTCTTCAGCCTCGAGGGGCGGACGATCCGCACACGGCGTGCCCGCAGTTCCACCGTGGCCTCGCGGCCCTTGTCGCCCGGCCCACGCGGGCCGACCTTCACGACAGACCGGCCTTGCGCAGGTTCCGCCGCCAGTGCCTCGAACAGGCGGCGGCCATCCGCCCCGTCTGCTTCGTTCTCCCCGTCCGCCAAGCCACGGTCGTGGCGCGCCCGCACCACAAGCTCCACGCCCTCGGGCTTGCCGGCAAACAGCGTGTAGACGTCGCTTTCCCGGTCGGCCACCACGGTTACGCTGGCGGCGCCGGCCAAACCCTCGCCGGCGCAGCGCGCCCCGGACAGCCAGCGACCGCTCTCCTTGTCCGAAGGCGCACGCCGCCGACGATCGCCCGCCTTGACCGGCGGCCGGGTCCAGATCTCGGCCCCCACAAGGCCAAGCACCGCCTCGTCCTCGGCGTCCACCGCAAGCAGCGGGTGCAGGAAAAAGGCCGGGCTCGTGCCATCCGCCCCGCATCCAAAACCCCGGCGGTTGGCCGCGCGGTTCTTGAAGTTGATCTCGCTCGTATCCTGGATGCAGATCACATGCCGACCCGCGCACACCGCCGCCGTCCGGGCCGCAAGGCCGGACAGGATCGCCGCAACGCTGGAATGCGGCGAAGACAAAAACCGGTGGCACGCCATCTCACCAGCCCGGTCACCACCAACCTTGCGCAATACGCAACTGCCGCTCGACACCAACTGGTCCATCATCCATTCCGACCGACCCGCAACACGCACGTCTCCAAACCCAGCCATCCAGATCCCCCAAAAAACCTGGATTGCTTGAATCACATCATCGCCTCAAAGAGAAGCAATTCCGTGAATGCCGTAGCCCCTTGTGGAAGAGGGCCGGGGTGAGGGGGACTCATCCCGCGTCAGCGGGAGGGTGAGGGGGCTCTTTGTGTTCCCGCGCCCTTAAGCCGCCTTCAGCCTTTCGCGGTTGTGGGGCAGCGCGAAGTCGATGTCCGGGCCTTTTGGGACGATGCCGGTCGGGTTCACGCTTTTGTGGCTGCCGTAGTAGTGCTGCTTGATGTGAAACAGGTCCACCGTCTCGGCGACACCCGGCACTTGGTAGAGCTCGCGGGTGTAGTTCCAGAGGTTGGGGTAGTCGGCGATGCGGCGGCGGTTACACTTGAAGTGGCCGTGGTAGACCGGGTCGAAACGAACCAGGGTGGTGAAGAGCCGCCAGTCGGCCTCCGTAATCACATCGCCGGCAAGGTAGCGCTGTCGGCCCAGCCGTGCTTCGACATCGTCCAGGGTGGCAAAGAGCGCATCGAAGGCCTCTTCATAGGCCTCCTGGCTGGTGGCGAAGCCGCACTTGTAGACACCGTTGTTCACATGGTCGTAGATCGGCGCATTCACGGCGTCGATCTCTGCGCGCAGCGCTTCCGGATAGAAATCCAGGGTCGACCCGGTGAGCCCGTCGAAGGCAGTGTTGAACATGCGGATGATCTCCGCCGACTCGTTGCTGACGATGGTCTGCTTTTGCTTGTCCCAGAGCACCGGCACGGTCACCCGGCCGCTGTAATGCGGATCGGCCGTGGTATAGATCTGGTGCATTAGCTTTGCACCGTTGACCGGATCGCCGGTGGCGCCGGGGCCTTCCTCGAAGGTCCAGCCGGCTGAGCCCATATGCCAGTGCACCACCGAGACCGGGATCAGATCCTCCAGGCCTTTCAGTTTGCGGAAGATCAGCGTGCGGTGCGCCCAGGGACAGGCGAGCGAGACATAGAGGTGGTAGCGGCCGGCTTCGGCCTTGAAGCCGGCCTCACCACTGGGCCCTGCGCTGCCGTCGGCGGTGACCCAGTTGCGGAAGGCGCTCTGCTTGCGCTGGAAGCGCCCGCCGCTCGACTTCGTGTCGTACCACTGGTCTTTCCAGACACCGTCGACCAAGAGGCCCATTGTCTTACTCCCTTTCTTGTACTGTCGGATCAGGCCCAGATCAGGCGACGTCGGCCAGAAGAACCTCGGACTCGGTTTCGGCCGTGATCTCGACCTTCTCGACATCCCTGATGGTGACGCCGTCACGCTCCCCGGCCTTCACGCCGTTGACCGTGATGCTGCCTTTCGCCGGCACCAGGTAGAGCTTGCGCTGCGGATCCAGGTGGTGACTCACCGTCTGGCCCGCCGCCAGGGTCGCCCCCAGAATGGCGGCGTCCTGGTGGATCGGCAGGGCATCCGGATGCTGCTTGCGCCCGGATGCCAGGGCGACCAGCTCGCCGGAGCGCTCGGCCTTGGGGAAGGCGCGGGCCTCCCAGCGCGGCTCGACGCCGTGAACCTCTGGTTCGATCCAGATCTGGAAAATCCGGGTGGCGTCGTCCTCGCGGTTGAACTCGGCATGCATGATGCCTGTGCCCGCGGACATCACCTGGACGTCACCCGCTTCGGTCCGGCCTTCGTTGCCGAGATGATCCTTATGGGTGATCGCGCCCTCGCGCACATAGGTGATGATCTCCATGTCGCGGTGGCCGTGCAGGTCGAAGCCGGTGCCCGGCTCAATCTTATCATCGTTCCAGACGCGCAACGGACCCAGGCCCATGCGCGAGGGGTCGTAGTAGTTGGCGAAGCTGAAGTGATAGCGGGCCGAGAGCCAGTCGTTCTGGAAACGGCCAAGATTGTCGAAGTGCTTGATCTCGATCATCGGTTTGCTCCTGAAAGACGCGGGGCGGATTCCCCGCGCCTGTTGTCTGCGGGTCAGGCGGCCAGCTTGGCGGCGATCTCCGCTACGTGGCGGCCCTGAAAGCGGGCCATGCCAAGTTCCTTTTCACTGACCTGGCGGCTGCCGTCGCCCGCGGCAATGGTGGTGGCGCCATAGGGCGACCCGCCGGCGATTTCGTCCAGCGTCATCTGGTCCTGGCAACTGTAGGGCAGGCCCACAATCACCATGCCCTGATGCAGCAGGGTCGTGTGAAAGGAGGTGATGGTGGTTTCCTGCCCGCCGTGCTGGGTCGCGGTGGAGGCAAAGACGCTGCCGACCTTGCCGATCAGCGCACCCTTCATCCACAGGCCGCCGGTCTGGTCGAGGAAGTTGCGCATCTGCGCGGCCATGTTGCCGAAGCGCGTCGGTGTCCCGAAGATGATGGCGTCGTAGTCGGCCAACTCGTTCGGATCGGCGAGGGGCGCCGCCTGATCCAGCTTCACCCCGGCGTTCCTGGCGACCTCTTCGGGCATCAACTCCGGCACCCGCTTGATGGTCACTTCGGTCCCCGCAACCTCGCGGGCGCCCTCGGCGATCGCGCCGGCCATGGTTTCGACGTGTCCGTAGCTGCTGTAGTAGAGCACGAGTACCTTGGTCATCTTGAACTCCCTTGTTCCGCTTCGCCGTGAGATTTCAGCATTGCGCTGTGGGGAATAGGTGGGCGTTCTCCCCAAGAAAATAATGTGGTATGCAAGAACATCATTGTTTCTCTGAGGAAACGACAATGTCACGCTTGGATGAGATGGCCGTTTTCGCTGAAGTTGTTGAAGCGGAAGGGTTTTCCGCTGCCGCCCGGGCGCTGGGCATCAGCAAGTCGGCTGTTTCCAAGCAGATCAGCCGCCTGGAGGACCGGCTGGGCGTGCGCCTGCTGAACCGCACCACCCGGCGGCTGTCCCTGACCGAGGCCGGGACCACTTTTTACGAGGCCAGCCGGCGGGTGCTGGACGAGGCCCTGGCGGCGGAAACGGCGGTGAGCAGCCTGGCGGAGGCCCCGCGTGGGCTGCTGAAGCTGAATGCGCCGATGTCCTTCGGCTTTCTCCATCTCGCCCGGGTGATCCCCGAGTTTCACGAGCGCCATCCGCAGATTGTCATCGATGCGGTCATGAACGACCGTTTCGTGGACCTGGTGGAGGAAGGCTATGACGTGGCAATCCGCATTATAGGCGGCATGACCGACTCCAGTTTGATCGCCCGCCGCCTGGCGCCCAGCCGGGCGATCCTCTGTGCCAGTCCGGGCTATCTGGCGCGTCATGGCGAGCCCCTGCAGCCGGAGGAACTCGGCGATCACGCCTGCCTGATCTATTCCAACCTCGACCGGCGCCACGAATGGCGCTTCAGCGGGCCGCAGGGCCCGGTCCGGGTGAAGGTGAAGGGTCCCTTTCAGGCCAACAACGGCGATGCCCTCTGCAGCGCTGCCCTTGCGGGCATGGGCATCGCGGCTCTGCCGAGCTTCATCGTCGGCGCCCATCTGCTCGCCGGGCGCTTGCGGCCGGTGCTCTGCGGCTTTCCGCTGGGGGCACAGGGCATCTACGCGGTCTATCCGCACAACCGCAATCTTTCCGCCAAGGTGCGGGCCTTCGTCGACTTCCTGGCCGACCGCTTCGGCCCCGAGCCCTACTGGGACGACGGACTGGACCGGATTCTGGTGCCGGTGCCGCCGCCGCAAGAGGGCTAGAATCCTTAAGACTTCTGTGATAAGCCGGATCTGTCAGGTGGTTGCGACCGCCTGTCTTGGTCAAGATCAGGAGGGACGATCCCTTGCCGAACCAGGAAAGACTGCGACGACGACGTTGAGCCCCCGCGCTTTTGCGC
Organism: Pelagibius sp.; assembly: GCF_965249265.1. Classification (NCBI taxonomy): domain Bacteria; kingdom Pseudomonadati; phylum Pseudomonadota; class Alphaproteobacteria; order Rhodospirillales; family Rhodovibrionaceae; genus Pelagibius; species Pelagibius sp. The sequence goes on from NZ_OZ252224.1 coordinate 482,950, forward strand.
GCGCCACCGCCTGCAGTTCTCGACGCCGTTGCCGACGGCAAGCCTGGAAAACAGATCATGACCTTCTCTCTTATGCCCGAGCGGCCGGACGACGCCGCACTCAACACCCCCCTGCTTGACAGGACGTTCGGTTTCGACCGGACGCGGCGGACGGTGTATCGGCTACGCAGCGGCCTCGACCCCGTCGCCGAATTGTGTTTCTCGGCGGTGGCCGAGGACGGCAGCCTGCTGGGGTCTATCCGCTACTGGCCTGTGGTGGTCGAAGAGACGCCGGCGATCCTGCTGGGGCCTCTCGCGGTGGAACCGGCGCAGCAGGGGCGCGGCATCGGCAAGCGGCTGGTGGCGCATAGCCTGGTCACGGCTGCCGGGCTTGGTCATGGCATCTGTCTGGTGGTGGGTGACCCGGCTTATTACCGCGTCTTCGGTTTCGGCTCCGCGGCGGCGGCGGGCCTTTCTCTGCCCGGCCCGGTGGAGCCGGAGCGCTTTCAGGTCAAGGCGCTGATCCCCGGCGCCCTGGAGGGTGTGGAGGGTGTTGTCGAACGCTGCGAAGACGAAGCGCCGCAATCCGGCCAACGCCGGAGGGGACTTCGCCGCTCCGTCGCCTGACGGCGCCCAGCCCCATCTTCCCGATGATCTTTAAGCGGGCGGCCGGGCGCCTTCGTGAGCCCCGGTGAGACAGTTCAGGAACTCCTGCACCAGCCGTGAGGGTCGCGGCGAGTGGCGCACGATGGCGGCGTGGTCGCTCTTGTATTGATAGACGTCCGGGCGCAACCGCCACATCTGCCCCCGCTCGACGAAGGTCTGGGCATAGTGATCCGGCAGGAACCCCAGATAGCGCCCGGAGAGGATCAGCGCCGCCAGAGCTTCCTCGTCGTAGACATCGGCGTCGCGCGTAAGTTTCAGGCGATGGCTGACGATCATGTTCAGCGAGTGAAAGCCGATCCCGGCGTATTTGCAGCGCCGGATGTCGTGCTGCCGGGCGCGCTTGCCGGACTCGCCAGCCAAGACATGTTCCTTTCCGCAGTAGAGGTACATCTGTTCGGAATAAAGCGGGAAGTACTCCAGGCTGCTCGACTGGCGGTGGGTCGGGGTTATGGCCAGGTCCAGGCGCCCGTTCAGCAAACCGCTTTCGATGGTGTTGACCGGCTCCTTGTGAATCTCGAGGACCACATCGGGCGCCAGCTTGTCGAACATTGCGATGGTCTCTGACAGCCGCGCCTCGGGGTTCGAGACCATCTTGTCGAAGAGCGCGATGGCGAGGCGTCCGCTGAGCCGTTGATGAACCGCATCGACGTCGACCTGAAAGGCGTTGATGGCGGCCAGAAGCTGGGTCGAGGCCTCGAAGATCTGATTGCCCTCCGCCGTGAGCGCGAAGCCGGCGGGCCCGCGGTCGCAGAGTTTCACACCCAAACGCGTCTCGAGGTCGGTCAGATGGCGGCTGATGGTCGAGCGGCCGATATTCAGTTCCAGCTCCGCCGCAGAGACGCCGCTGCAGGCAACGACCGCGCGGAACACCCGCAACAGGCGGATATCGACGTCGCTGACGCGGCCGAGAATGGCTTTGCGGGCCATGGCGAATGTTTCATCTAAATGAAACTATTGTTCGAAACTCAACCTTACATGAAACATATTCGCCATCATAGCGTTAACGCTCTGGTCCGATAAACCGACCAGCGGAGCCGGAAAACCGGTCTGCGGTCAAAGAATCAACGGTAGGACCACGGGGAGCGCAGACATCAGTTCATCACAGGTCGCTCGTCCAGTGGGCCGACACAAGCAGTGGGTTTCTGCGACCGTTTGCGGTCGTCCGGGCCCCGGTATGAACTCAGGAGGTTCAAATGAAATTTGCGGGAAAATTGGTCGCGACGACCGGCCTTGCCGTGGCTCTACTGTTCTCTGCAGCAGGTGACGTCTCGGCGAAGAACTTCAAGATGGCGCTTGGCGATGCCGCCGGCGGCACCCAGGACGCGGCGGGCAAAAAGTTTGTCGAGGAATTCGAAGCACGCACGGGCGGCCAGCACAGCATCAAGATGTTCCACAACGGCCAGCTCGGCAGCGAGCAGGACACGGTGAACGATGCCGCCATCGGCACCCTGGATTTCTCGGTTCTGGCGATCAACAACATCACGCCGTTCTCGCCCACGGTCGGTGTGCTGACCCTGCCGTACATGATCCTCAGCCTGGAGGAAGCGGTACAGCTGACCCAGGGCGATGTCGGCAAGGAACTGACCGAGAACACCCTGCGCGATGCCGGTGTGCGGATCGTGGCTTGGTCCTATGCCGGCTACCGCGTGCTGTCGAACTCCAAGAAGCCGATCAAGACCATGGCCGACCTGGAGGACATCGTGGTCCGCGTTCCCAAGAACGAGATCATGATCGACACCTATAACTCCTGGGGCAACAACCCGACGCCGATGGCCTGGTCCGAGACCTTCACGGCGCTGCAGCAGGGCGTGGTCGACGGGCAGGACACCCCCTACATCACCATCCACGCGATGAAGTTCTACGAGGTGCAGAAGTACATCACCAATCTGCGTTACCTCTTCCTGTTGGAGCCGATCATCGTCAGCGAGTCGGTCTTCCAGGACCAGTCCGAGGACGTCCAGAGCGCGATTCTCGAGGCCGGTAAGGCGGCAACCGCTTTCTCCGCCCAGTATCTGGCGGATACCGAAGCCGCGCTGAAAGCCGATCTCATTGCCAAGGGCATGCAGATCGACGATCCGGCCAATGAGGAAAAGGAATGGATCGAGGCCGCCACGACAAACGTCTGGCCGAAGTTCTATGACAGCATCGGCGGCAAGGAAAAGGTAAACGCCATCCTGACGTCGCTTGGGCGCCCGGCTGTCGAATAGGGTGACGACTTAGGCCGTCTCCAAGTCAGCGTAGCAAGCAAAGTCAGTGTTCGGCGGGCAGGGCCGGTTCCGGGGGTCAAATTGGACCCGCCCTGTCCGCCAGAGCACGCAGCATCAAACGGGTAATTGGGGGAGGACGCAGAAAGATGGGCCGCAAGATCTATCTCTTTCTCGATAACATCGAAAGCTACATCTGCCGCACCTTGCTGGCGCTTTTCGTCCTGTTGCTTTTCGCCCAGATTCTGTCGCGGGAGCTTTTCAATTACTCGTTCTCCTGGAGCGAGGAGCTGGCGACCTACATGTTCGTCTGGTTCGTCTTCTTCGGCGCCAGCTATGCCGCCAAGCTCTACGCCCACAACCGCGTCACCTTCCAGTTCAACAAGTTGCCGAAGAAGGTGTCGATGACCATCGAAGCGGTCGCCGACCTCTTTTGGATCGCCTTCAACGTCTACTTCGTCTACCTGAGCTACGACTTCGTCTTCAACAAAATGAACCTGTTCTGGAAGTCGCAGACCCTCGGCATTCCGATGAAGTACATCTATATGATCCTGCCGATTGCCTTCTCCCTCATGACCATCCGCATCATCCAGGCGAACTACATGAAGCTCGTCAAGGGGATCGACGTGCGCGATCCGGAGAAGGCGGAAGTTGAAAAGATGATCAAAGAAGGCGGCGAGTAAGGCCGCGCCGAACAGCTCTGGGCCGATGCAGACAGGGGTCTGCGCGCAGGGTTTGCACAGAGAGCAGTCTGGGGAAGCCACGGACGTAACGTCCGCGATTAGGGGAATCGTTTCATGGAATCGACCATCGTCTTAATTCTGTTCGGAACCTTCCTGATCCTTCTGGTCATGGGGGCACCGATCACTGTGGCGCTTGGCGTCTCCGCCATGATTTCGTTCCTCTATCTGGACGAAAATCCGATCAAGTTCGTACAGATCGCCTTTACCTCGGTCGGCTCCTTCCCCTTGATGGCGCTGCCCGCCTTTATCCTGGCCGGCGCGCTGATGGAGGCGGCCGGTATTTCCAGACGGCTGGTGAATGTCGCCGAGAGTTTTGCGGGGCCCTTTACCGGCGGTATCTCGGCGGCGACGGTCTTCGCCTGCCTGTTTTTCGGTGCGATTTCCGGCTCCGGCCCGGCCACCACCGCGGCTGTCGGCATGCTGATGATCCCGGCGATGATCGACCGCGGTTACGACAGGGGCGTCGCCTCTGCCATCACCGCCTCCTCTGGCAGCCTCGGCATCATCATTCCGCCGTCGATCCCCATGGTGATCTTCGGTATCTCCGCGCTCGGCATGCAGCCGCCGCCGGAGGCGGTCGAGAAGTACGGCGTCTTCCAGTCGGTCTCCATTCCCAAACTGTTCATTGCCGGCGTGCTGCCCGGTCTGGTGATTTCCATCAGCCTGCTGATCATGAACTACATCATCTGCAAGAAGAAGGGTTACAGCGGTTCGGCGGAGGGCTTCTCGGCACGCAACACGCTTTGCACGATCTACAAGGGCTTTTGGGCGATCCTGGCGCCGGTGGTGATTCTGGGCGGCATCTATTCCGGCTTCTTTACCCCGACCGAGGCGGCCATCGTCGCCATCTTCTACACGCTGGCCATCGGGTTCTTCGTCTATCGCGAACTGGACATGAAGGCGTTGTTCCGCTCGCTGGAGACGACCACCTGGCTGACCGGCCGGGTGCTGCTGATCCTCTTCACGGCGACGGTTTTCGGCCGCCTGCTGGTGGAAAACCAAATTCCGGCGATCATCGCCGAGGCCATGCTGTCGGCGACCCAGAACATCTACTTGATCTGGGCGATGCTGATCTTCTTCCTGCTTTTCGTCGGCATGTTCATGGAAACCCTGGCGACGATCCTGATCCTGACGCCGGTGCTTCTGCCCATCGCTTACAGCCTGGGCATCGACCCCGTGCATTTCGGCGTGGTGATGGTCTGCGCCCTGGGCATCGGTTTCCAGACGCCGCCGCTGGGCGAGAATCTCTTCATCGCCTCGGGTATCTCCGGCATCTCGATCGAGGAGATATCGATCAAGGCGTTGCCTTTTGCCGCGGTCAACGCGATCGCGGTCTTCGTCATTGCCTTCTTCCCGGAGATCGTGCTCTGGCTGCCGCGCTTCTTCGGATACTGACCGTCGTCACAGCGTGGCGTTTTGAGGCCACCGACAGAGACGGAGTCCGACCAATGATTGTCGCCCGAACGCGATAAGGAACGAACAGATGCAACATCAAATGAAGAGCATTCTCTACAGCACCGACCTGTCGCAGAATTCGATCATCGCTTTCGGCTATGCGGCCTACCTGGCGAAGCTGACCGGTGCCGAGATTCATCTGCTGCATGTTCTCGAAAAGCTCTCCGACGATGCCGCCTTCACCCTCCAGGCCTATCTGCTGGATGAAAAGAAACGTCATGAGATCCTCGACATGCGGGTCGATAAGGCGCGCAGCTTGCTGGAGGCGAAGCAGGAGGATTTCTGGGGCCGGCAGAGCGCGGAGGATCAGAAATTTCGTTCACAGATCAAGTCCATGACGGTCTGCGAATCTTATCCCGCCGAGGAAATTTTGAAATCGGCAAAAAAACACAACTGCGATCTCATCATCATGGGCTCGCACGAGCGGGGCCTCAGCCACACCTTCCTGGGCTCTGTCGCGAAAAGCGTCCTGCGCCGCTCCCACGTCCCGACCCTGGTTGTTCCCCTGGTCGAATCCGACTGACTGCGCCCGGGGGCGCATCTCCGGGCGGCGGGCAACCCGAACCGCTGGAGACATAGAGATGAGAAAGACTTTCGCTTCGATCCTGGTCGCGGGTTCGGTCCTGATCGCGACTGCCGAGACCGTGGCGGCGGCCAGCCAAGAGAAGGTCACCGTCGCCTACTTCCGTGAGTGGCCGACCGCCAATCAGGTGGCCCAAGCGGAGAAATGGTACGACGAAGCGCTCGGCGTGACGGTTGAATGGCGCCCCTTCGACACCGGCGTCGAGATGGCCGAGGCCATGGTCGCCGGCGAGGTCGACATCGCTTACTCCATGGGCGTCGTCCCCTTTGCCCTGGCGGTGGCGGCCGGCGCGCCGATCAAGGTGGTCGGCGTCGCTGTGGACACCGGCGGAGCCGACAACTGCGTCATCTACAAGAAAGAGGCCATCGACCGCGCCAACGCCCATGAGTTGGAGGGCCGCAAGGTTGCCGTGCCGCTCAATACGGTGACCCATTACAAGATGCTGCGCAGCCTGGACTTCCTGGGTGTGGACGTCGCCAAGGTTGAGGTGACCGACATGTCTCCCCATGACATCGACGATGCCTTTCTGCGCGGCGAACTCGCGATGGGTTGTTCCTGGGGCGGGCCGCTGCGGCGCATGAAGGGTCAGGGCTGGGAACTGCTCTCCGCCAACGAACAGGACCGCCTTGGCATTCGCGCCTTCGATGTCATCGCGGTGACCGATGCCTTCGCCGCCGAGCATCCGGAAATGGTGACCGGGTTTCTGGCGGTCACCGACCGGGCGATCGATTATCTGGACGACGAGCCGGAAGCGGCCAAGCCGGTGATTGCCGAGGCGGCGGGCATGACCCCCCGGGAATCGGAAATCGTGCTTTCGCTCTTTGACTTCTACACCCGCGACGACCAGCTCACCGAACGCTGGATGGGCGGCGGTGTGCAGACTTTTCTGAAGGAAGTGGCCGATTTCTTCCAGCAGCAGGGTGAGATCGACGCCGCACTGGATGACTACAGCGCCAGCGTTGATGCCAGCTTCTACGAAAAGGCGGACTAGGGTAAATCTGCTCTAGGCGTTAAGGCGCCAGATGGCGACGTTCAGGGCCGTCGCGTAGCTCAGCCAGAGAATGTAGGGCAGGAAAAGCCAGCTCGCCGTCCGGGAGATCTTTGCAAAAGACAGGGTTGTGGCGACCACCGCACCGATCAGCGCCGCCATGGCGAAGAGGCCGAGCAAGGGGTCGCGCATACCGAAGAAGGCAACGGACCAGAGCACGTTGCAAACCAGTTGGAAAAAGAACAGCGCCAGAGGAACGCCGAGTTCTCCCCTTTCCGCCTGCCGCCATACCAGCCAGGCGGCGATGCCGATGGCCAGATAGATCAGTGACCAGGCGATGGGGAACACCACATTGGGCGGCGTCCAGGCCGGCTTTACGAGTCCGGGATACCAGTCGGCCAGCGCGGGTTCGGTGATCATTGCCCCCAGCCGGCCGGCGATCAGGCAGCAGATGACGAAGACGAGCAGCATGATAGGGCTCGTCAAAGGGCCGAGTCGCCGTGACGTATGCATGTGACCTTGCTAGCGCCCTTCGCGCTGCCATGCAAGGACGGCGGTGCCGAGGGCCAGCAAGAGAACCAGCAGGGCCGGCAGCAGGGGAATCTGCAAGACCCCGGTGACGATGAAGCCGTCGCCGCTCTTGACGCCGATCCAGTTGCGCCCGAAGCGGTCGCGGCTGCCGCTCACCTTGCGCAGTTCCGGCAGGTCCTGACCGGCCAGGCGGCGCAGGGCGCCACCGCTTTCCCGCAGCAGCGGATCGATCAGGGCGCCGCTGGAACGGGGATCGCGCAGCTCCAGCGGGTTCAGCGGGCCGGCGGCGGCCAGGGTCGTCAGGGTGCCGTCGGTGATCTGATAGAGACCGTTCTCGGCGATCGACAGCCTCGCGCTGGCGCGGCCTGGCCCTTCCGGCGTCAGCGGCAGGCTGCGCTCCTCGCCTGATGGCAGGGTCACGGTGACGTCCGGCAGCGCCTCGCCCAGGGAACGACGGACGATCTGAAGCTGCCCGGCGCGGACTTCGGCGTGCAGGTCGTCCTCTTCCAGGTCCGGCTCCTTCATCAGCCAGTGCGAAATGCGGCGTAGCAGTTCGGCCTGGGGGCCGCCGCCTTCGAAACCGCGCGACCAGAGCCACATGTGGTCGCTCATCAACTGGGCGACCCGTCCTTCGCCGACCCGGTCCAGGATCAGCAGCGGGCGTTGTTCGATGCCCTGCATGACGATGACGCCGCTGGTGGGATCGGCGTCGATCTGACGGAACCAGCGGCCCCAGGCCGGTGTGCTTTCTGCACCCTCTGAAGGGGCCGCCGCAGAGCCGTCCAGGCCGGCCGTCACCGGATGGCGCTGGCCGATATCGGTCACCTCGGGATGAAAGCCGTTCTCGAAGATCACCCCTGTCGGTTCGCCCGGTAAGACCCGGCCGAGCGGCGTGCGGTAAAGCGACAGCGGCGAGGCGAAGGTCGGTCCCACCGCTTCCAGCAGGGCGCCGCCCTGTTCGACATAGTTGGCGACGTTCTCCAGATAGATGCTGGGCAGCACCCCGCGGCGACGATAGCGGTCGAAGATGATGAGATCGAATTCGTCGAGCTTGATCTCAAAGAGTTCGCGGGTCGGAAAGGCGATCAGCGAAAGTTCGCGGATCGGCGTGCCGTCCTGTTTCTCCGGCGGGCGCAGGATGGTGAAGTGCACCAGATCAACCGAGGGGTCGGACTTCAGGATGTTGCGCCAGGCCCGTTCGCCGGCATGGGGCTCGCCGGAAACCAGCAGCACCCGCAGGCGGTCACGCACGCCGTTCACCACCACCGCCGCCCTGTTGTTGGCGAGGGTCAGTTCCTCCGGTCCCGGGGCCACCTCGATTTCCAGGACGCTGGGCCCGCGGTGATCCAGCTCGAAGGTGAGTTCCTCTTCACTGCCGATCGGCACATCAAGGCTCTGAAGCAGTTCGCCGTTGCGGCGCAGGGTTACCTGGCCGCTGCCGCCGGCGGGGCCGTCGACGAGGTCGTCGACCTGCAGGGTCAGGCTCAGTTGATCGCCGACGATCCCGAAGCTCGGGGCCTGGGTGACCATCAGCCGGCGGTCGCCCTCGTTCTCCTCGCCGGTCAGCAGCAGGTGCACCGGCGCCTCGATGCCCAGACTCTCCACCGTTTCCGGCAGATCGTGGATCTGTCCGTCGCTGAGCAGGATAACGCCGGCGACACGTTGGCGCGGCACCTTGGCCAGGGCCTGGCGCAGGGCGCCGAAGAGCGCCGTGCCCTCGTTGGTTTCGGTTCCCCGGCTGTCGCCGGCACGGATCACCCTTACCTCGGTTTCGCCCAGTACGCCCAGTTCTTCGAGCAGATGGGCCAGCGCCGTGTCGGTCTGGTTGCGCCGCTCGCCAATATCCTGGCTGGCGCTTTCATCGGCGACCACGAAGACCACGTCGCTCAGCGGGTCGCGCTGTTCTTCGATCAGCGAGGGATTGGCCAAGGCCAGCAGCAGAACCGCGAAGGCGGCGGCGCGCAGGATGACGCCCGACGCCCGGCGGAAGAGGGCCAGGGCGAGCAGCAGAAAGGCAACAACGGCAAGGACCGCCAGCAGTGCTTCGGGCAGCAGAGGGGCCCACTGGATCGACAGCGCCGTCATTGGCCGAGCCGTTCAAGGATGAAGGGAATGTGCACCTGGTCGGCCTTGTAGTTTCCGGTCAGGGCGTACATCACCAGGTTGACGCCGAAGCGGTAGGCCATCTCGCGCTGGCGCGGGCCGCCGGGCACGACGGCATTCAGCGGCCGGCCGAGCCGGTTCACCGCCCAGGCGCCGGCCCAGTCGTTGCTGCCGATCAGGATCGAAGCGACGCCGTCGTTGATGTTTTCGCTCTGGGCCTCGAGCCACAGGGTGCCGCCGGTAAAACGCCCCGGGAAATCTTCCATAAGGTAGAACGATTTGCGCAGCACATGCCCCGGCGGCACCGGTTCCAGCGGCGGCACTGAAAGGCCCCGGGTCAGACGTTGAAGATCGCGGCTGCCGCGGCTGGTGGCGCCGAACAACTGCATGCCGCTGCTCGCTTCGCGCAGATCGAAAAGGATGGTGCCGCCATTTTCCAGATAGCCGTTTACCTGTTCGATCGCGCCGGCATCGAGGTCCGGCTGTTCGCTGGTGATCGGCCAGTAGATCAGGGGGAAGAAAGCCAGCTCGTCGCGGCCCAGCACCACACCCAGAGGGGCGCCGGCCTCGACGGAGGTGCGCCGCTCGAGAACCCTTGTGAGTCCGCTGAGGCCGGCCCGGCTGACCTCGTCGACCGCAGAGATGCCGGTCTGGACGAAGGCAAGGCGGGTGATCAGCGTCGCTTCCATCGCCCGCCCTTCGTCGGTGACGGCTGCGCCCTCTTGTGCGCCGGCTTCCGGCAGGAAGGCCGGGAAGCTCATTGCAAGGCCGAACACGACCAGGGCCGCCGTCGCCCTGGGCCCGGCACCCGCCGGGACACGCAGGAGACCGCGCAGGAAGAGGGAGATCAGCAGGTCGGCAAAGCCGAGGATCAGGGCGGCGGCGAGCAGCCAGGGTTTCAGGTCCTGCTCCGGGCTCTCGTGATAACCGCCACTGGTCACCCCGGCGGGCAGGGCGCCCAGCGGTGTCAGGCCGGCGACGCTGCTGCCCATGTTGTGCGCCTGACGCAGGCTGTCGTTGCCGTAATAGCCCGGCGGATGTTGCGGCGTTACGCGCAGCGGGCTGGCGTCGTCCGGTTCCAGGGCAAGGACGGTCGCCGGCGCCGCGCCGAGACTGCCGAAGCCGTCCATCACCTCGATGGGCGGCAGAACCTCGCCGCTGCCGCCGCCGCCGACCCCCTGGCTCACCGCCATGACCCGGCGCAGCATATCCACGAAGAGGCCGGAGATCGGCAGGTTCGACCAGTCGGTGTTGGCGGTGGTGTGAAACAGCACCAGCCATCCGTCGCCGCGCTGCTCGGCGGTGACCAGCGGGGTGCCGTCCGCCAGCCTGGCCCAGGTTTTCTCGGCAAGATCGAGGGACGGCACCGCCAGAACCTGGCGGCGGATCAGTACATCGTTCGGCAGAGCGAGTTCGGCGAAGGGGCTGTCCACGGCGAAAGGCGCCAGTTGTGCCGGTGTGTCCCAGGTTAGGGCGCCGCCCAGAATGCGGTCGCCGCCGCGCAGTTGTACCGGCAGAAGATCGTCCGCCTGCGCACCGGCCACGGCTTCCGCGGAACCGGAGATGCCGGCCCCGGTGCCGCCGGATTGCGAAACCGTGCGCGGCCCGGCGAAGCGCAGCAGCAGGCCGCCGCGGTCGACCCAGCCGGCGATGGTCTGACGCTCCGCCGGGTTCAAGCCGACGGCATCGGGGACCACCAGTACGGCCAACTGGCGTTGCAGCAGTTCCTCGGTGTTGCCTTGGCGCAGCTCGGTGAAGGGCGCCAGTGCGCGTTCCAGATAGTAGGATTCGCTCAATAGGGGCTGACTGTCCTGCTGCGAGCCTGCGGTAACCAGGCCCACCGGCCGTCTGCGCCAGCGTTCATCCAGCAGAACCACCGCACCGGCGGTGTTCTGGCCCTCGATGGCGATACGCGCGATTCTGTTGCGCATCTCCGTCGGCAGGTCGAGCAGCGCCCGCGCTTCGCTTTCGCCCGGTTCATAAATCAGGGGCGCCTTGGCAAGGATGCGGCCGTCGGCCCCCAGGGCCAGGGCGTCGGAACGGCCGGCCGCGACGGTGTCGGCGCGCAGGGCCCGGGCGACGAGATCGACCCCTTCGGTATCCGGCGGCAGCGCCAGTTCCGGTAGCCCGCTGCCTTCTTCGCGCAGAACCTCGAGGCTGCCCAGTCTTTGCAGGGCGGTGGCAAAGGCCGCCGTATCGTCATCCGCCAGGCCGTCCGAAAGCCAGACGACATGGGCCGAGCCTTCGAATTCCAGATCGCCCAGCGCCTCCAGCGCCGCGGCGCGGTCGTTGGGCCAGGGTTTGGGACGCAGGCCCTGCAGGACCCGCTGGGCTTCGCCGGCCGGCAACAGGCCGGAAGCCGCCGCCGCTTCGCCCTGGGCGTTGCGCGCCGTGGTCAGGATCACCGCGGCGCGACCCTCTCGCTCGGCCTGGGCCAGCAGCTTGCCGCCGATGACCTGACGTGCCTGCCAGAAGCGGGCCGACGACCAGCCGTCGTCGACGGCCAGGATGACCGGTCCGCTGCCGGCGAGCCGCGCCGAGGGGTTGAGCAGCGGTTGGGCCAGGCCGAGGATGATCAGGGCTGCGATCAGCAGGCGCAGCAGCAACAGCCACCAGGGGGTGCGGGCCGGGGTTTCCTCCGGCACCTTCAGGCCGAACAGCAGGCGCACCGCCGGGAAGGCCACCTTGCGGGGGGCCGGCGGGGTCAGGCGCAGCAGCAGCCAGAGAACGGGGAGCCCGGCGAGGGCCAGCAGCAGCCAGGGCTGGGCGAAGGCGAGCAGGCCGAGATCGATCATGCCAGCACCTGCGACAGCGTGGTGTAGAGCCGCATCAATGCCGCCTGGGGCGGCTGGTCGCTGCGGTGAAAGTCGCAGCCCCAACCCAGGGCGCGGGTGATGTCACGCAGGCCGTCGCGTTGCTCCTGCAGGCGCTTGGCATAATCGGCGCGTACCGATTCGACCCGCGACACCAGCCAGGGCGCCTCCTGCTCCAGGCCCTCGAAGCTCACCCGGCCGTCATAGGGCAAGCTCTCCTCAGCCGGATCGAGCACCTGCAGCACCGTGCCGCGCACACCGCTTTCACCATAGTAGCGCAGTGTCCGGTCAATCTCTTCGAGGGGCGCCAGGAAGTCGCCGATCAGAACGATCTGCGCGCTGCGCGGCAGCGGCAGGCTCGGCGGCAGTTCCTCCGGTTCTTCCCGCGCGCCTTCCAGCATCACGGCGATGCGGGTCAGGGTTGCGCGGCTGTTGGAGGGGCGCGGGCCGGCGCCCAGCACGGCGACATGCTCGCCGCCCCGCATCAGCAGGACAGAGAGTGCCAGGGTCAACAGATCGGCCCGTTCGCGCTTTGACTGATGATTGCGGCTGGAAGACCAGGACATGGAAGGCGAGGTGTCGCGCCAGATCCAGACCGATTGGGCGGCTTCCCATTCCATCTCGCGGACAAAGACCATGTCCGACTTGGCCGACTGGCGCCAGTCGATGGCCTGGGGCTGATCGCCCATGTCGTAGTGGCGGAACTGCCAGAAGGTTTCACCCTGTCCGACGCGGCGCCGGCCGTGCACGCCCTGTGCGACGGTGGAGGCGACGCGCTCGGCCGCCACCAGCAGCGGCGGCAGGCTGGCCGCCAGCTGCTCGGCGCGGTGCCGCAGCGGAAGGGTTGTCGTCATCGGGCGCCACGAACCCCGCGCGCGGCCTCAAAAGAATTCTCTTCCTTACGATCTGCCGATCCCATGGTCTTACGACTCCGCTCAGGCGTAGGGGGCAACCAGATGAGAGATAATCTGGTCCAGGGTCACCCCGTCGGCGCGGGCGGCAAAGCTCAGAGCCATGCGGTGCTTCAGGACCGGATGGGCGAGCGTGACCACGTCGTCCACCGAGGGGGCGAGACGCCCGTCGATCAGCGCCCGGGCCCGCACCGCCAGCATCAGCGCCTGACTGGCGCGGGGGCCGGGCCCCCAGGCGACCTGGCTGCGGACATCTTCCAGGGCGCTGGATTCGGGACGCCCGTTGCGGACGATGGCGAGGATCGCCTCGACCACGCTTTCGCCGACCGGAATGCGGCGCACGAGACGCTGCAGGGTCATCAGTTCGGCGGCGTCCATTACCGCACGGGCCTGCGACTGTTCCGGTCCGGTGGTTTCGATCAGCATGCGCCGTTCGGCCTCCAGCTCCGGATAGCCGACGTCGATCTCCAGCAGGAAGCGGTCGAGCTGGGCTTCCGGCAGAGGATAGGTGCCTTCCTGCTCCAGCGGGTTCTGGGTCGCCAGCACATGGAAGGGCGAGGGCAGGTCGTGCGGGCTGCCGGCGACGGTCACCCGGTGCTCCTGCATCGCCTGCAGCAGCGCCGATTGGGTGCGCGGGCTGGCGCGGTTGATTTCGTCGGCCATCAGCAGTTGGGCGAAGACAGGGCCGGGAATGAAGCGGAAGGAGCGGCGGCCGGAGTCGCTTTCCTCCAGCACTTCCGAGCCGAGGATATCCGCCGGCATTAGGTCCGGCGTGCACTGCACGCGCTTGTCCTCCAGGCCGAACACCGTGCCCAGGGTTTCCACCAGCCGGGTCTTGGCCAGGCCGGGAACGCCGATCAGCAGTGCATGGCCACCGGCCAGCAACGTGATAAGGGTTTGATCCACGACCTCTTGTTGGCCGAAAATGACATGGCCGATGCTTTCGCGCACCGCGGCGAGCTTGCCGCCCAGTTCATCGATCTGTTCGGCCAGACCGGCCGTATCATCAGCTTGGTGGGTGGGGGTCGTGGTCACGTGGCAGCATCTCCCTGAGGTGAAGCGGGGTAGGCCCAGTGGTTTGGCACCAAAATATGGCCTTACGGTGTCGCCCTTCGATATCGCCCTCCAACGGGTCAAATGCGACCGTTCAAGACGCATTCAAGGAAGATAAGGCTTTAGATGTCCGCTGACCAGTCACGAGGCCCGACTAAAGAGATACCGGCGTTTCCCACGCTCGGCGATTTCGACATCCGGATTGCCCGGGACGGGACCTGGTTTCATGAAGGCCGGCCGATCCGCAGATTGCCGCTGGTGAAGCTCTTCGCCACCGTTCTGCGGCGCGACGACGAAGGCGTCTACTGGCTGCAGACGCCGGTCGAAAAAGGCAGGATTCTCGTGGAAGACGCGCCCTTCGTGGCGGTTGAACTTTCCGTGAAGGGGAGCGGCCGTGACCAGTCCCTTTGCTTTCGCACCAACCTGGGCGACTGGGTGGAGGCGGATGCCGAGCATCCCCTGCGGCTCGGCGATGATACGAAAAGCCCCGAATCTGCTGAAAGTGGCGGGCCGAACCCCTATATTTTGGTGAGAGAGGGGCTGGAAGCGCGTATCCTGCGTCCGGTCTATTATCATCTGGCCGATCTCGTCGTGGCCGCCCCCGTGAAGCTCCCCGGGTGTGCGCCGGCGGGCAGCCTGGGCGTTTGGAGCAAGGGTGTGTTCTTTCCATTAGGAAAAGCTGCGTGAGGGTCGACGACTTTCTCCAGCGTCTGGCCGAAATGCCGGAGCCCTCGCAGCGCGCCGCGCCGGAGTCCGAATCCGCCCTGACGGCGCCGCGGGGGGATCACGATCTCAATCCCGATCTCTATGACCCGGCCAGCCCGCTGCGCGATGCGGCGGTCCTGGTGCCGATTATCAATCACGGACGGCAGTTGACGGTGTTGCTGACGCGGCGCAGCGACGCGCTGCCCGACCATCCGGGGCAGATCAGCTTTCCCGGCGGCAGCATCGATCCCGGCGACAAAGACGCCGAGGACGCGGCCCTGCGGGAGGCCGAAGAAGAGGTCGGCCTGACCCGCGACCGGGTGCGCCTGATCGGCCGTCTCGACACCTATGTCATCCGAACCGGGTTCTGCGTGGTGCCGGTGATCGGTTTGGTCGCGCCGCCTTTCACCTTGCAGGCGGAAGCCGGTGAAGTGGAGGAGATTTTCGAGGTGCCCTTGAACTTTTTCCTGGATAGCGGCAACCGCCAGACCCACAGCCGGGTGTTCCATGGCAAGACGCGATACTTTTATGCCTATCCCTACGGCGATTACTTCATCTGGGGCGCCACGGCGGGCATGCTGTCGAACCTGGCCGAGGTGCTGCGGGCCGAGGGTCTTCGGGACAGCGGTCTGGTGACTCCGTGATGCGTGTATTTCTCTTCGCCATCCTGCCGCTGCTGACGCCCTTTCTGGTTTACGCCGCCTATGTCTTTCTGGTTCGCCGCCGGCAGGCTGTCTCCGCCGACGGTCAGCGGGTGCCGCCGGGCACGACCCCGACCTCCTGGATGGTGGTGCTGCTGATCGGTGTCTGTCTCAGCGGGGCCTCGCTGGTGTACATGAAGCTTGAACGCAGTCATTCGCCGGACACGAAACTCTTGCCGCCGGCGCTGGTTGATGGCGAAGTGGTGCCCAGCCGCCCGGCAGAATCGGTTCCGACTGACTGACCCTCCGTCGATCTAGGGGCACAATCGACGATGTCTGATCCACAGCGACTGGAAATCCAGGACTGGATGACCGCGCCCGAAACCCGTCAGGTCATGACGGCGCTGGCTGCCGGTGGGCGAGAGGCGCGCTTTGTCGGCGGTTGTGTACGCGATGCCCTGTTGGGGCGACCGGTGAAGGACGTCGACATCGCCACCCCAGACGATCCGGCCAAGGTCATGGCCCTGCTGCGCGACGCCGGGATCAAGGTGGTGCCGACCGGCCTTGACCACGGCACCGTCACCGCGGTGGCCGGCCACCGGCCCTTTGAAATCACCACCCTGCGCGAGGACAGGGAAACCGACGGCCGGCGCGCCAAGGTGGCCTTTACCGACGACTGGCAGGCAGATGCCTCGCGCCGCGACCTGACCTTCAACGCCATGTCCTGCAGCGCGGACGGGCGCCTCTTCGACCCCTTCGGCGGGCGCGCCGATCTGGCCGCCGGCCGGGTGCGCTTCGTCGGCGACCCGAAGACGCGGATCGAGGAAGACTATCTGCGTCTGCTGCGCTTCTTTCGTTTCCAGGCCCACTATGGCCGGGTGCCGCCGGAACCGTCGTTGCTTTCCGTCATGGCGGCGCTGGCGCCCAGACTGAGGACCCTTTCGGGGGAACGGCTGCGCGCCGAGTTCCTGAAGCTGCTGGCGGCCGAGGATCCGCTGCCGGTGCTGGCTGCCATGCAGGAGCACGGCATCCTCGCCGCCTTCCTGCCGGAGGCCGAGGGCCTGGCGGTGCTGGCCCGCCTTCTGGCCTTCCGGCAATCCGCGCCGGAAGACCCGATCCTCAGGCTTGCCGCCCTTCTGCCGCCCGACGCGAAGGCGGCTGCGGCCGTGGCCGAGCGTCTGCGCCTTTCCGGGGCTGAAAGCCTGGTCCTGGGCCGTCTGGCCGAGCCGCCGCCGGACCTTCGCCAGGCACGGCGGGTTCTCGACGGCCAGGAAGGGCCAAGTGGAGGACCGGATGCCTGTTTGGCGCTGCGCTTCGCGCTTTATCACCACGGTCCGAAGGCGGTGCGCGAAGACCTGCTGCTGGACGCCGCACGCTGTGCCGTGCCCGCCGGGCGCCTGGGGAAGCCGCTGGCGCAGATTGCCGGCTGGCGGCAGCGGACTTTTCCGCTGAACGGCAGCGACGTTCTGGCCCTCGGCGTCACCGCGGGCCCAGAGGTCGGGGAACTGCTGCGGCGCACCGTGGATTGGTGGATCGCCGAAGACTTCGCGCCCAAGCGCGCCGCCTGTCTGGCGGAACTGCAGCGGCTTTATCGCGACGGTGCTTAGATCGTTTTCGACTTACGTCGCATCGGTTCCAGCCCGCTCCCCCTCCCGGCCACCCCCAACCGTATTCCTGGGAGATTATCCTAGTGGGTGGCCGGGAGGGGGAGCGGGCTGGTGCCGTCCAAACATGAGAGATTCTAAGGCCAGGCGGCTTCCGGCGGCAGGCTCATGAGGATGGCTTCGACGTTGCCGCCGGTCTGCAGGCCGAACTTGGTGCCGCGGTCGTAAAGCAGATTGAATTCGGCATAGCGCCCGCGGCGGAACAGCTGATGCCGCCGCTGCTCATCGTTCCAGGGCTTTGCCATGCTGCGTTCCACCAGGGCCGGAAAGATTTCCAGAAAGGCGCGGCCGACATCCTGGGTGAAGGCGAAGTCGGCTTCCCAGTCGCCGCTGTCGACATAGTCGTAAAAAATGCCGCCGACGCCGCGGGCCTCGCCACGGTGGGGAATGAAAAAATACTCGTCGCACCAGTTCTTGAATTTCGGGAAGTACTCGGGATCATGGCGGTCGCAGGCCGCCTTGAAGGCGGCATGAAAGTCTGCAGTGTCCTGATCGTCCGGGTACATGGGGTTCAGGTCGCTGCCGCCGCCGAACCAGCTTTTGGTGGTGACGATGTGACGGGTGTTCATATGCACCGCCGGCACGAGGGGCGAGCGCATATGGGCGACCAGGGAGATGCCGCTGGCCCAGAAGCGCGGGTCTTCTTCGGCGCCGGGAATCTGCTTGGCGAAATCGGGCGAGAAGCTGCCGTGCACCGTCGAGATGTTCACCCCGACCTTTTCGAAGACCCGTCCGCGCATCAGCGACATCACACCGCCGCCGCCATCCGGCCGGTTCCAGGCCTTGCGCTCGAAGCGTCCGGGCGCGGTATCGGCGAAGCGCGCGGCGTTGTCGCCCTCAAGGGCGTCTTCGAGCGACTCGAAAGCCGCGCAGATGCTGTCGCGCAGATCGTGGAACCAGGCCTCTGCGCGCTGCTTCTGTTGCTCGATGACGTCGCTCATGGGCGTCGGTTCCCTTCTCGCCTCTTGGAGGCTTCTCTCTAGGTGTTCTGATTCGATGGAAAAGACATCGTCTGGCGCAGGGCTTCGCCCAGTACCATGGCAGCCGCCAGCGCCACGTTCAATGACCGGCAGGCGCTGCCCAGCGGGATCGTCAGCCGGGCGGTCGCGGCCGCATGGACTTCGTCCGGCACCCCGGCCGATTCGCGGCCCATTAGCAGTGTGTCATGCGGCTGAAAAGCGAAGTCCGTATAGGGTTTGTCCACTTTTGTGGTCAAGAGTAGCAGCCGTCCGTCGAGTTGCTCCCGGTAAGCCGGCCAGGAGCGATGGCGGTGAACCTGGGCCTGGGCGTGATAATCCAGGCCCGCACGACGTAAGCGTTTGTCATCAAACACGAATCCGCAAGGCTCAATGATATCGAGCGGTACTTCCAGGCAGGCGGCGAGTCGGATCAGGGCGCCGGTATTCTGGGGAATGTCAGGCTGGAAAAGGGCGAGGCGCATGTTCAGGTCGAATTGCAGCTTTGGGTGGTTCGAGGATTTGGCGAGAAGCCGGTGAGGGGGCCCTGTTCAGGGGCTTTGCGTTCCCACGGAAATTACTCTATATCGACCCCACAACGGAGCGATGGGGGTAATCGCTGCGGCAGCATGCCACATGGTCGATGGCCCCCCGCGGAATATGGTTTTATCGATGGCGGTCCCGCAAGGCTTCGGATCGCTTCATCAATATCCATGACCGTGAACGCTCCACCAGAGGGATCTTAGGGGAAATCGTATGGCAGAAACCGCCACAACCGCACAAGCCGGATCGGGCGAGACGCGGCGCGACTTCTTGTATTTGGCCGCCGGGGCGATGGGTGCCGTCGGCGCCGCTTCCGCAGTCTGGCCGCTCATCGCGTCGATGAACCCATCGGCCGAGGTGCTGGCTCTCGCCTCGACAGAGGTCGATCTGGCGCCGGTCGCCGAAGGCCAGCGCATCACGGTGACCTGGCGCGGCAATCCGGTGTTTATCGATCACCGTACGCCGGCACAGATCGAACAGGCCAACGCCGTTGCGCTCGACGAGTTGCCGGACCCAGAGGCTGACGAGGCCCGTGTGGTGAAACCGGAATGGCTGGTGATGATCGGGGTCTGCACCCATCTGGGCTGCGTGCCGCTGGGTCAGAAGACCGGTCAGAGCCGCGGCGAGTACGGCGGTTGGTTCTGCCCCTGTCACGGCTCTCACTACGATACCTCCGGACGTATCCGCAAAGGCCCGGCTCCCACGAACTTGCCGGTTCCGCCTTACGAGTTCACCGCCGATACGACCATCGTGATCGGCTAGGGGAGAACAGACCATGAGCGGATTTCAAAGCAACAACGGCGTGATCAGGTGGATCGAGCATCGCATGCCGATCTTCTCGTTCCTCGATCATTCCGTCGGGAGCGAGTATCCTTCTCCCAAGAACCTCAGCTATCTCTGGAACTTCGGTTCCCTGGCCGGGATCACCCTGGTGATCATGATCGCCACCGGCATCCTGCTGGCGATGCAGTACACGGCCCACGTCGATCACGCTTTCGAGTCTGTCGAGCGCATCATGCGCGACGTGAACTACGGCTGGCTGATTCGCTACATCCACATGAACGGCGCGTCGTTCTTCTTCATCGTGGTCTACATCCATATCTTCCGCGGTCTCTATTACGGCTCCTACAAGGCGCCGCGTGAGCTGCTGTGGATGCTGGGTGTCGTGATCCTGCTGCTGATGATGGCCACGGCCTTCATGGGCTATGTGCTGCCCTGGGGCCAGATGTCCTTCTGGGGCGCCAAGGTGATCACCAACCTGTTCTCGGCCATCCCCTTCTTCGGTGAGACCATTGTGGTCTGGCTGTGGGGCGGCTTCACGGTCGACAACCCGACCCTGAACCGGTTCTTTGCCCTGCATTATCTGCTGCCCTTCGTGATCGTCGGCGTGGTGATCCTGCATATCTGGGCCCTGCATCGCTTCGGCTCCAACAACCCGGTCGGCATCGACACCAAGGGGCCGCAGGACAAGATCCCCTTCCATCCTTATTACACCGTGAAGGACGCCTTCGGTCTGGGTGTTTTCCTGGTGTTCTTCGCCGCGGTGGTGTTCTACATCCCGAACTACATGGGGCATGCCGACAACTACATCCCGGCCAACCCGCTTTCGACCCCGGCGCATATCGTGCCTGAATGGTACTTCCTGCCGTTCTACGCGATCCTTCGGGCGATCACCTTCGACATCGGCATTCCCTTTACCGGCGTGGTGATCATCGAGGCCAAGCTGGGGGGCGTTATCGCCATGTTCGGGGCCATTGCCGTTCTCTTCATTCTGCCCTGGCTCGACCGCTCGCCGGTGCGCAGCGGGCGCTTCCGGCCG
Source organism: Pelagibius sp. (assembly GCF_965249265.1). NCBI lineage: Bacteria > Pseudomonadati > Pseudomonadota > Alphaproteobacteria > Rhodospirillales > Rhodovibrionaceae > Pelagibius > Pelagibius sp. The sequence goes on from NZ_OZ252224.1 coordinate 503,307, forward strand.
ATTTTCAGGATCTTCTTTGTGCTCCTGTTCATCGACGCCATCGTGCTGGGTTATGCCGGATCGCAGCCTGCCGAGGGTCTGTGGCTGGCGATTGCCCAGGTTTCCACGGCCTACTATTTCGCCTACTTCCTGATCATTCTGCCGCTGCTTAGCGTCTTTGAGACGCCAAAGCCGCTGCCGACCTCAATCAGCGAACCGGTCCTCAGAGGCGGAGGCGGCACGCTCGCCGGTGCTCCCGCCAAGCCGATGGAGAAAGCCTGATGCGTAAGGGATTTCTGTTTGGTCTGGCGGCCCTGGCCGCTGTGTCCGGTGGATTGACGGCGGCTCCGCAAACGGTTCAGGCGGCCGGGGAGGGCGTGCCCGTTCCCAAGTTCGACTGGACCTTCAGCGGCATCTTCGGCACCTACGACCGGGCCGCCGCCCAGCGCGGGCTGCAGGTCTATCGCGAGGTCTGCGCCGGCTGTCACAGCCTCGACTACATCGCCTTCCGCAACTTGGCCGACCTCGGCTACAGCGAAGACGAGATCAAGGCGATGGCTGCGGAAGCCATTGTGGTGGACGGTCCCAATGACGAGGGCGAGATGTTCGAGCGCGAAGGCCTGCCCTTCGACTATTTCCCCGCGCCGTTCCCCAACGAAAAGGCCGCTGCCTTCGCCAACAACGGCGCCGCGCCGCCGGACCTTTCATTGATGACCAAAGCGCGCGGGGCCGGGCCGGATTACCTGAAGGCCTTGATGGGCCACGGCTATGAGGATCAGGTCTCTGAAGACGTGCTGCAGGAGATCTTCACCCTCGAAACCGACAAGCGGGTCCAGGCCTATGAACTCGCTCTCGAAGAGTACCAGCACAAGCTCGAAGTCTACGAGGACAAGGTCGCTGACGGCATCGAGGCCAACCGCCCGACGGAGCCGGAACAGCCGCTGCCCGTGGAAAGCATCGAAGATCTCGGCCTTTCCGATGGCCTGAGCTTCAATGCCTATTTCCCCGGCTATGGCATCGCCATGGCGATGCCGCTTTTCGAAGACGGGGTCGAATATGCCGACGGCACGCCGGCGACCGTCGAGCAGATGGCCTACGACGTCTCGAATTTCCTGATGTGGACGGCGGAGCCGACTCTGGAAGAGCGCAAGGGCATGGGCATCAAGGTGCTGATCTTCCTGATCGTCTTCACCGGGATACTCTATGCGGCCAAGCGCAAGGTCTGGGCCGACGTTCACTAACCTGAGACCAGAGACCGCAGACTGTCGAAAGGCCGCGCCGGGGACACCGGGGCGGCCTTTTGCTTTGCGCCTTCTTTGGCCTCCGCCTTGGCAAGTGCCGCCCGCTCCGGTACAGGGATTGGCGGAAAAACGACGCAGGGCGATCAGAGGGAAAGGGTAGGGACATGGCAGAAGCGGCACCGGCGCCGGTTATCGGCATTATCGGCGGCAGCGGCATCTACGAAATCGACGGCCTGAAGAACGCCGAGTGGCGGAAGATGGCCTCGCCTTTCGGGGAGGCTTCCGATGCGTTGCTGTTCGGCGAGCTGGACGGCCAGCAGCTGGTTTTCCTGCCGCGTCACGGCCGGGGGCACAAGCTGTCGCCCAGCGACCTGAACTTTCGCGCCAACATCGATGTCATGAAGCGTGCCGGGGTCACCGAGATTCTGTCGCTGAGCGCGGTCGGCTCGCTGCGCGAGGACCTGCCGCCGGGCCACTTCGTGCTGGTCGACCAGTTCATCGACCGCACCTTTGCCCGGCAGAAGAGCTTCTTCGGGCCAGGCATGGTCGCCCACGTCTCGGTCGCCGACCCGGTCTGCGGGCGTCTCGGCGATCACCTGCAGGCGGCGGCCAGCGAGCTGTCGCTGCCCTGCCGGCGGGGCGGCACCTACATGGTGATGGAGGGTCCGCAGTTCTCGACCCGCGCGGAATCGGAGCTTTACCGTTCCTGGGGCTGCGACGTCATCGGCATGACCAACATGCCCGAGGCCAAACTCGCCCGCGAGGCCGAAATTTGCTACGCGACGGTGGCCATGGTGACCGATTATGACTGCTGGCACGACAGCCATGACGACGTTACCGTGGATCAGGTCATCCAGACCCTGCTCGGCAATGCCGACAAGGCCCGGGCCCTGATCAAACAGGTGGCGCCGAAGCTGAGCGGCCGCCGCGAGATCTGCGAGCGCGGATGTCACCGGGCTCTGGACGCCGCGGTGATCACCCAGCAGCAGGCGCGCGATCCCGCCGCCATGGCCCGTCTGGATGCCGTCGCCGGTCGGGTGCTCGGCGGCTAGAGTGGATTGGCGCAGATTCACCGGGTTGATGGATCTGCTCTCAGGAGAAGGCCGGAAGGCCTGATGAAAGGGAGGGTGCGCAGCCGATGAAGCTGGTGGTCACCGATGCAGGTGTTGAGGCGGCTAGGCCGATCCGCGGCATCGATCACGTGCTGGTCGGCGTGCGCGGGCTCGAACAGGCCTACGACACCTATCAGCGCCTCGGTTTCACGCTCTCGCCGCGCGGACGCCACATCGGCTGGGGCACGGCCAACTACTGCGTCATGTTTCCCAACGACTATATCGAACTGCTGGGCATCATCGACCCCAACCAGTTCACCAACAACCTGAACCGCTTTCTGGAATCGCGCGAAGGGCTGCTCGGTCTCGCCTTTGCCAGCGATGATGTTTCCCTGGCCGCGCGGGCGCTGCACCACGCCGGTATCCAGCCGGGCGACATGCGCGACCTGAAGCGTATCCTGGAGGATCCGGAGGGCGAGGTCTGGCCGCGCTTCAAGCTGCTGCACCTGCCGCCGGAAGCGACGCCGGGGACTTCGGCCTTCGTCTGTCAGCACCTGACGCCGGAGCTGGTCTGGCAGCGGAACTGGACCGAACACGCCAACGGCGCCACCGGTCTCATCGCCATGACCTCGGTGGTGAAAGACCCCTCCGCCCTGGCGATTCCCTATGCCGAACTATTCGGTTTCGACCGCGTCCGGGCCGGTGACGGCGTGGTCGAGGTCGACTGCGGCGGTACTTGGCTGCGCTTTACGACGGCGGAGATGCTTGGGCAGTTGCACCCCGGCCTGGCGGGGGCCGCGCGCCTGCCGACCCCCTGGCTGGCCGCCCTCCGTCTGGCGGTGGAAGACCTGGCCCGTACCGCAACCCTGCTGGAGCATGCGGGTCTGCCGGTTCATTGGGACGGCAAGCAGGTGCTGCGGGTGCCGGCCGTCGCGGCCTGCGGCGTGCTGCTGGAATTCGCTGAGACGGCTTAGGCGCCTGCTTCACGCGTCACCCTCGGACTTGTTCCGAGGGTCCATTGCATCGCCGCTGGAATCCTGTTGGTGAAGGTTCGGGACGGGCCGAGGCATGGATGCCCGGGACAGGCCCGGGCATGACGGATTTGTTGGGAGCGGAGGTTACTTCACCGCCGCATCGGTGAAGTTGCCCAGCGCCCCGGTGATCTTTTTGAAGACTTCGGCGCGGTCGGCGATGGCGTGACGTTCGGAAAGATAGGCCGGGTCGTTGTAGGCGAGCCAGACGTCGCCCGCGGCGTCCTCGTAGGCCAGCGCCTTTTGCGGCAGGTCGATGGCGATGCTCTGGCCGCTCTGCATCAGCGGCGTCCCCAGCTTCGGGTTGCCGAAGATCAGCAGCACCGTGGGCCGCAGCTCAAGCCCGGCCTTCTGGGCGCCGGCGCTGTGGTCGACCTTGGCGAAAACCGTCAGGCCCTTTTCCTTCAGGATCGCTTCCAGCCGGTCGATGGTCTCGGCGGCGGAATGGTTGCTTTTCTTGACGATGACACCTTTCGCCATGGTCTCGGCGGCCTGGGTGGGCGAGGCAAGCGTCAAGGGCAGGGCGAGAAGACTTAAGGCAAGGCAAAGCGGCAGCAGTTTTTTCACGAGAAAGCTCCCTCATCGACTGAAACGACAGGTTTGGGGTGGGTGTCAGCGAGTTCGGGTCACCCTAGAGGAATAAACGCCTGAGGTCCGCTCAATCATCCGTGACAAATGGCATCCGTGACAAATGGCATCCGTGACAAATGCGGCGGGTTCGGGTCAGGGCGTTTCTTCGGCGGGCGGCCGGGCGATCTGCGGTTCGAGACGCCTGATGACGGCCCGGGCTTCGTGGCTTTGGAAACCTTCCTGGGGCGGTGCGCCGGAATAGGGTTCGATCGTCAGCTGAGCCAGGAAGGTGGTTGTTTCGCTTTCGTATACCGAGGTTGCGCGGTAGCTGTAGGGGCGCCGGTGATAGCGCCCAAAACCGCTGTAACCCCAGGGATAGGCGCGCTCCCGCGTGACCCTGGTCAGCCGCTCGGTCAGCTTGTCGTGGACGATGAAGGTCTCCGCGCCCTTTTCAAGGGTCAGCTCCGCGGCCCGGTAGAGGGCATAGTTTTCAGCCCTTTCGCGGGAAGTGACCCGGTTTCCCTGGAAAGTAACGCGGTAGAGGCCCTTGGGCAGGGATTCCTCGGCATAGCCGTCCCGGCTCTCCTTGGGCGCGTAGAGACTGGGCTTCGGCCCGGCACAGGCGGCCAGCAGAACGGCGAGCAACAGGATTCCGGCAATCTTCGCCATAGCAGCCAGATAAGCCCTTCGCCCGGCCCTGGCAACGGGCATTAGTTGTCCGGGACGGGCGCGGCGGGTGCGATGGCGGCCTCGATCAGGGTTTCGGCGGTCTGGCGGGCCTGTGCCGCTACGCCACTGTTGCCGCAGACCTGGGCCTGTACCGTCGCGCCGTCGAACAGCATCTGAAGCTGCAGGGCCAGATCCGCCGGGTTCCGGGCGCCGGCATCGCGGGCCAGGCCTTCCAGGAACTGACGGAGCATACGCTTGTGTTCCGCCGCCAGGGCGTGGATGGGATCGCGTGCGTCGGGATAGTCCGCCGCCGCCTTGATGAACAGGCAGCCGTTGAAGGCGGGGTCGGCGAACCAGCGTTCCAGATCCGCGAAAACAGCCATCAGCCGTTCGCGCGGGCCGGCGCCGCGGCGGCTGACCTCCTCGGCGAAGTGCCGCCGGGTGCGCTCGTCGCTGAGGCGCAGGGCGGCCAGCACCAACTCGTCCTTGGATTTGAAGTGATTGTAGAGCGTCATCTTGGCAACCCCGGCCTTGGTCAGGATGGTGTCGATCCCTGTCGCCCGGTATCCGCGTTCGGAAAACAGGCCGATCGCCGTGTCCAGTAGGTGCTCGCGACGGCTGGCGGGCATGCTGCGCTCTCTCAGTGGTTATACAGGTCTGTCTATATATTGCGCCTTTGTGCGACGGCATCAAGGCAGACCTCTTCACGCGGCTGCTTCTCGCGGAAATCCTGCCATTCCGCTGTTGTCCCAGGCTCACGCTTCTGTGATCACTCATTGTACTTGATATACAGACAAGTCTGTCTATTTAATTTGGAGTGTTGCGAGAGTAGCGACGCAAGAGGCCGAAAACAGGCGCTTCCGGCGCCCCCAAATCCCCCGCGCCGCTCGGCGGCGTATCAGAGCCCCGCGCCGATTGCCGGTGCCGGGCAACAAGGAGAACAGTGATGTCCCGATTGCAAGCCATCGATCCCGCCGCTGCCGAAGGCAAGACGAAGACTCTCTTCGATGGCGTTGAGAAGAAGCTCGGCTTGGTCCCCAATCTGCTGCGTACCCTCGGCGCTTCGCCGGCGGCGCTGGAAGCCTATCTGGCCTTCAGCCAGGCCCTGGGCGGCGCCGGGCTCGACGCCAAGGCCCGCGAAGCAATCGCCCTGACGGTGGCGGGGGAGAATGCCTGTGATTACTGCGCTTCGGCCCATACCGCGATCGGCGGTTCCCTGGGCATCGGCGGCGGCGAACTGGCGGACAACCTGCGCGGCCGCTCCGGCGATGCGAAACTCGCTGCGGCGCTCGACTTTGCCGCCGCGGTGACAAGCAAGCGCGGCCTTGTCAGCGATGCCGATCTGGCCGCCTTGCGAGAGGCCGGTTATGACGACGCGGCCGCCGTGGAGATTGTCACCACGGTCGCGCTGAATCTGCTGACCAATTACGTGAACCATGTGGCGCAGACCGAGATCGACTTTCCCAGGGTCGATGCGGCGGCCGCCAACGCGGCCGCCTGAACCGCGACGCCTTGCCGGCCGCGGCGCCCCGACGGGGTCGCGGCCGGGCGGGTCGATGCCTGTCTTTGCCCGTTTCTGGAAGGAACCGATCCCATGCGAGAAGCAAAAACCGACAGCTCTGCATCTCCCGAACTTGCAGCGCTTCTCTGCCTTCTGCAGGGGTATGAGCGCTACGGCAATCTGACGCCGCCGCCGCACTGCCTCGCCGAAGCCAATCTGAAACAGCCATGACAGCCCTGACAGGCCCTTAGGTTTCCTTCCGCTTGCGGGAAGGTGACCGATTGCTCTGGACCCGGGCCCACTTTTTGACCGCGCCGCCAACCCCTCTTCCGGGTTCTTTAGCAATTTGACTATGATATCCTGCGCAGAATGAGCGCTGGAGCTGGGTGGGAGAGCCCGCTGGGTGAGATCCGCCACAGGCGGTCTCTCACCCCGCCGCTCCATTTCTTGCTTCGCCCTCACCGCCCCCGGGCGGCACCCTCCCTGCCGCAATGCAGTATCGCCGGACGGTCGGCTTTTGAGCATCGCTCAAGCCCGGCGCACCGGCGAAGGCTTCACTTGGTAATCGCTAATTACTATTAATCAGGGGTCTTTTGATCTTCACCATCTATCCAATATCTGCCGGACCGGTGCTCGGATGAAGCATCGATTCCAGTCTTGAAGGAGAACCGAATGATGAAGATCCTGCCGGCAACGGCTGTTGTGTTACTCGTTTTCGGCCTTGCAGCGCCGGCGACCTTTGCGAAGGAAGTTACGAAGATCGGCGACATACAGCGCGGCGCAAGCGTTGTCTTGGCCGGCGAGGTGGTGCGAATTCTGGATGAAGACGAGTTCCGTTTGCGTGATGACACCGGCAGCGTGCGCATCTACATCGGCTGGCGCAACCGGGTGATGGTCGATGTCGGCGAACAGGTGTCGGTCACGGGCTTCGTCGACGATGACCTGGTCAACTATTTCCGGCCCGAGGTCTATGCCCGGGAAATCGTCCGCGGCGACGGCAGCACCATTACGCTCGACTGATCGGCGATAGCCGCCCGGTGCCGCAGGCGCTCTCTGCGCCGCGGGCCGGGCAAGCCGTCCGCCGTGTCAGGTGAGCAGAGGGTTCAGAAACGCGAGACTGCGGCTGCGGGCGAGGGCGGCGGCTTCGGCGTGGTAGGAACCGCGCAGGTCGCAGTTGAAGCCGTGCCCTGCGCCGGGATAGAGGTGGATCGTGACGTCGGCCCAGGCGGCCCGGGCAGCCCGGACGATCTCGACATTCTCCAGCGGAATACCCGCGTCTTCCTCGCCGAAATGCAGCATCACCGGGCAGGCGGGTTTTTCGGACGCGAATTCGTGGATGTGCCCGCCGTAGTAGCCGACGGCGGCGGCGGGCTTCAGGCGGGTCGCGGCCAGCCAGGCCACCGAGCCGCCCCAGCAGTAACCGACGACCCCGACCCTGCCGGCCTCCGCCGCCAGGGTCATGGCGGCCTCGACGTCCAGGACCGTGGCCTCCCAGGGGACCTGGGCGCGCAGGGCCCGGCCTTCGCTCACGCCGGCCTCGTCATAGGCCAACTCGATACCCGGGCGGATGCGGTCGAAGAGGGCAGGGGCCACCGCCACATACCCCTCGGCGGCGAAGCCGTCGGCAACGGCGCGGATATGCGGGTTGACCCCGAAAATCTCCTGCACCACCACGAGGCCGCCTTTTGCCGGTCCATCCGGCCGTGCGACGTAGGCATCCAGCTTGTGCCCGTCTGCGGCGGTCAAGGTGACGTGTTCGCCCATGTTCTCTCCGGTCCGGTTGAGCTCTAGACGTTGAAGCGGAAGTGAAAGACGTCGCCGTCTTTGACGACATAGTCCTTGCCTTCGGCGCGCATCTTGCCGGCGTCCTTGGCGCCCTGTTCGCCGTTCAGGGCGACGAAGTCGTCATAGGCGATGGTTTCGGCACGGATGAAGCCGCGTTCGAAATCGGTGTGGATAACGCCGGCGGCCTGAGGCGCGCGGCTGGCGCGGCGGACGGTCCAGGCCCGCGCCTCTTTCGGACCGACGGTGAAAAAGGTGATCAGGTCCAACAGGCCGTAACCGGCGCGGATGATGCGCGCCAGCCCGGTTTCTTCCAGGCCCAGGGATTCGAGGAATTCGCGTTTCTCGGCCGGATCTTCGAGCGCCGCGACCTCGGCCTCGATGGCTGCGGAGATGACCACACAGGCGCCCCCCTCGGCCTCGGCGCGCTCTGCCACCTTGGCGGAATAGGCATTGCCGGTTGCGGCGCTTTCCTCGTCGACATTGGCGGCGTAGAGCACCGGCTTGGCGGTCATCATCTGCAACTGGCGAAAGACCGGCAGTTGATCGTCGCTCAAGGTCACGCTGCGCGCCGGACGGCCGTCTTCCAGGGCCGCGATCACAGGCTCCAGCACCGCCAGCCGCTCCTTGGCTTCCTTGTCGTTGCCGCGGGCCCGCTTGACGGCGGCGTCGCGCTGCTTCTCCGCGGATTCCAGATCGGCCAGCAACAGCTCGGTCTCCACCGTCTCGGCATCGCGGATCGGATCGACCGCGCCGTCGACATGGGTCACCTCGCCGTCGAAGCAGCGCAGCACATGGACGATGGCGTCAACTTCGCGGATGTTGGCCAGGAACTGGTTGCCCAGGCCTTCGCCCTTGGAGGCGCCGCGCACCAGCCCGGCGATGTCGACGAACTCCAGGGCGGTGGGGATCACCTTGACGGACTTGCCGATCTCCGCCAGGCGGTCCAGGCGCGGGTCCGGCACCGCCACCCGGCCGACGTTGGGCTCGATGGTACAGAAGGGATAGTTGGCCGCCTCGGCGGCGGCGGTCTCGGTCAAGGCGTTGAACAGGGTCGACTTGCCGACGTTGGGCAGGCCGACGATGCCGCAGTTGAATCCCATGCTTCAGGTGCTTTCTTCAGGAGGCGACGCGTCGCCTTTTGTCTCTTGGTCGGTTTTCTCCGGCTTCGGAGGACGCGGCGGTTTCGGGCGGGGAGGGTTGATGGTCTCGGCGACCCGCGACATGAAGCGCGGGGCGTCGCCCTGGGCCAGGCTGGGGATCTCCACGGCCACAGCGTCCAGCAGCCTCTCGACCCAGGGCTGGTCGGCCTTGGCGAAATCGTTCAGCACGTGGCTGTGCACCAGATCTTTCTGGCCGGGATGGCCGACACCCAGGCGTACGCGCCAGAATTCCTTGCCGATATGGGCTTCGATGCTGCGGATGCCGTTGTGGCCGCCGGTGCCGCCGCCGCACTTCACCCGCAGTTTGTTCGGCGCCAGATCGATCTCGTCGTAGAGGACGATGACCTGCTCGGGTTCCAGCTTGAAGAACCGCAAAGCCTCTCCGACCGCGCGGCCTGACTCGTTCATGTAGGTCTGCGGTTTCATCGCCAGAGCTTTCTCGCCGCCCAGGCGACCCTCGGCAACCTCGGCCTGGAAGCGCTTGCGCCAGGGCGCAAAGGAATGGCGGCGGACGATCTCGTCCACCGCCATAAAGCCGATGTTGTGCCGGTTCTGCGCGTGGCGGGGGCCCGGATTGCCGAGCCCGACAAGCAACAGCATTCGGGCCTCCCGTAACGCCTTTCAGCGAAAGCGGACTTAGTCTTCGCTGCTCTCGCCTTCGGGCTTTGCCTCGCCCTCGGCAGCTTCGCCTTCGCCCTCGGCAGCGGCTTCGCCTTCGGCGGCCTCTTCGGTCTCGGTCGCTACGGTCGGCGCCGCGATGGTGGCGATGGTGAAGTCGCGGTCGGTGATGGTCGGCTCCACGCCGTCAGGCAGTTTCACCATGGAGATGTGGATGCCGTCGCCGACCTGCAGGCCGGTCAGATCGATGTCGATCTGCTGGGGAATGGCATCCGCCCGGCAGGAAAGCTCGATCTCGTAGCGCACGACGTTCAGAACGCCGCCCTCTTTCAGGCCCGGGCAGTCATCTTCGTTGAGGAAGTTGACGGCCACCTCGACGTTCACGCTGGTCGCCGCCGACACGCGCAGGAAGTCCACATGCACGGGCTGGTCGGTTACCGGATCGAACTGCACGTCACGGGGCAGCACGCGCTCGGCCTTGGCGCCGACCTTCAGATCGAACAGGGTCGAGAAGAAACCGCCGCTGTGCAGCAGCTTGTTGAGCTGCTTGTTTTCGACGGCAATCATGATCGGGTCCTTTTTGGCACCATAGATCACACCGGGCACTTGGCCGGCGCGACGTGCTGCCCGGGCTGGCCCCTTCCCGGCCCGTTCCCGCTCTTGCGCGGGGAGTTCAACAACGTCAGACATTTCTGTCTCTCCTTGCAGAAAAGCGTCCCGGGGGACGCACAATGGGCTTTGGCAAAATGCATCAGCCCGCTTGTCCGACCCGGCCTCCAGGGGTGCCGGCGTCGGGAAAGGCAAAAAACTCTCAGCGGCCCTGTTCGGACCGAAACCTTAAATCCCGCGCTACATCGCCGGGACGTTGAAGAGGCTCGATACCGAGCGCTCGTCGCTGATCCGCTTCATGGCATCGCCGATCAGCGGGGCGATGGAGATCTGGCGGATGTTCTGAGCCACCCGCACGGCCTCGGTCGCCTGAATGCTGTCCGTCATCACCAGCTCCTCCAAGGGGGAGGAACTGACCCGTGCCACGGCCCCGCCGGAGAGTACCCCGTGGGTGACGTAGGCCGAAACCGCCGTGGCGCCCGCATCCTTCAGGGCGACGGCGGCGTTGCAGAGCGTCCCGGCTGAATCGACGATGTCGTCCACCAGGATGCAGCGGCGGCCCTCGACGTCGCCGATGATATTCATCACCTCGGAGACCCCGGCACGTTCGCGGCGCTTATCGATGATCGCAAGGTCCGCGTCAAGCGGTTTGGCGATGGCCCGGGCCCGGACCACGCCGCCGACGTCGGGGGACACGATGGTCAGGTTGTCCTTGCCGTTGCGCGCCATGATGTCCTGGGTAAAGACAGGGGTACCGAAAAGGTTATCGGTCGGAATGTCGAAAAAGCCCTGGATCTGGCCGGCATGCAGCTCCAGCGTCAGGACCCGGTCGGCCCCGGCGGAGGTGATCAGGTTGGCCACCAGTTTGGCGGAGATCGGCGTCCGGGGGGCCGATTTACGGTCCTGGCGGGCATAGCCGAAATAGGGCAGAACCGCGGTAATGCGCCTGGCGGAGGCCCGCTTCAGGGCGTCCATGGCGACCAGCAGTTCCATCAGATTGTCGTTGGCCGGATAGGAGGTCGACTGAATGACGAAGACATCCTCGCCGCGCACGTTCTCGCCGATCTCGACGAAGACCTCCATGTCTGAAAAACGGCGCACGCTGGCTTTGGTTAATTCCAGATTGAGGAATGCGGAAATCGCTTCGGCCAGCGGCCGATTGCTGTTTCCGGTCATTATTTTCATCGCGTTATCCCCTGGCACGGCGCGGACGGGCGGGAGTGGAAGAGAGGGCCGCCGAGCCAGCGTTCCTCCCGGCCTCAACGGATTCTCCCCAGCCCGGGCGGCGGGACCATATCAACGCCTTTCGGCCCTGTAAACGTCCTTGGGTCGAGATTCCGCCGGCGCTTCGCCGGGCGGCGAAATCTGCGGGAATTCGGGCGTTTTCTTCGCTTCCCGGCTGTGCCGTGCAGACGCCTCAGAAGGCCGTCTACATGAAAAAGCAGCTGGCCAGCAGGCCGAGCAGCAGGAACATCACGAAGAAGGTCATATGGGGCATGTCTTCCTCTTTCCTCCGCTTCTTTTCCCGGCCTCTTTTCCCGGGCCTCTTTCCCCGGGCCTCTTTACTGGGGGCTGTTCCCGGCTAGCGGTTGAGCAGCTCCAGGCCGGCCGCTGAGAGCGGTTCGGCGGCCTTTTCGGTCACCACGCTGCTGCGGCCCAGGGTCATGGCCACGCCGGCCTCGGAGTTAAAGATAATCATATGGCAGAAGACGACCATCCCCGGCACGAAAACCACCGGGTTGCCGTGGTAGAGCATCGGCCAGTCCATCCAGTTCGGCGCGAAGGTGGTGCCCAGGGAATAGCCGCAGGCATTCAGCCGGTGGGCCTGATAACCGGCTGCGTCCATCACCCGGCCATGGGCGTCGAAGGCCTCGCCGTAGGTCTGGCCGGGCCGCAGGCTGTCTTCCACCGCCAGCAGGGCGTCCTGGGCGACGGCGTGCATTTCCCGATGCAGCGGCAGGGGATCGCCGATCGGCAGGGTGCGCATCATCGCCGCGTGGTAGTGGCGGTAGGTCCCCGCCCATTCCAGGGTCAACTGGTCCTGCGGATCGAGGTTGCGGCGCCCGGTGTAGTAGCGGCAGAGCAGGGCGCCGGGGCCTGAGCCGAGGATGAACTCGTTGCCCGGGTCGTCGCCGCCGCCGCGGAAGATGGCGCCGTGCATGGCGGCCATGATGTCGCCCTCGAAGGCGCCGGGGCCGGCGGTGTCCAGGGCGGCCTGCCAGGCGGCATCGGCCAACTCCCCGGCGCGGCGCACGTAGTCTAGCTCCGCCGGGCTTTTCACCACCCGCAGCTTGCTGACCAGGGCGGAGGCATCGGCCAGGCTGCAGAAACCCTCCAAGGCGGCGTCCAGGCGTTTGCCGTTGGCGGCGGTCAGGCCATAGGCCTCGTACTCGACCCCCAGCTTCTTCCCGGCGCAGCCGGCTTCCTCGAGGATCGCCCGCAATTCCCGCGCGGGCTCGGCGTCGGGCCCGTCGACCCAGATGCGGATGTCCGGGATCATGGATGTCTGCTGCGCCTGGCGCAGGTCCGGCGCCCGGGTCAGCAGAACCAGGCGGCCGTCGGCGCCGAGGTAAAGACACTGAAAGAAGACGTAGCCGAAGGTGTCATAGCCGGTCAGGTAGTACATCGATTCCTGACGGAACATCAGCAGGCCGTCCAGGCCCTCCTGTTCCATCAGCCGGCAGGCCGCAGCCCGCCGTTCGGCAAGCTCCGCCTCGAAGAAATGAAGAGGCAAGGGTTAAGGCTCCAGGTAAATGGCGGAGAGGCCGCGGCCGTAGTCCGGCTCCTGCCGGTGACAGGAGCGGCGGTAGCTGAAGAAGCGGGTGTCCTCTGCGCAGGTGTCGCAGGGCAGGGTCTGAATCGCATTGAGGCCGGCGCCGCCGAGGCGGCGCGCCACATAGCCCTTGATGTCGAAGTGGAAGTGTCCCTCGCGTTTGCCCGGACAAAAGAAGTCGTCGTTGCGTTGATCCTGCTGCAGGAAGGGGGCGGGGAACTCAGGCCCCACTTCATAGGAACGTTGCGAGATCGCCGGGCCGATCCCCGCCAGGATGCGCTCGGGCTGTGCGCCCAGTTCCGCCATGGCGGCGACCGTCGCCTCCATCACCCCGTTGAGAGCGCCCTTCCATCCGGCATGGGCGGCGCCGATCACGCCGGCTTCCGGGTCGGCCAGCAGGACCGGTACGCAGTCGGCGGTGAGGATGCCAAGAGCCAGGCCGCGCTGCCGCGTCACCATGGCATCGGCCTTGGGGGCGTCGTCGCGGGCCCAGGGCTCGCTCACCTCCACCACGTCGGGGGAGTGCACCTGATAGGCAGTGACGAGCCGCTCGCCTTCCAGGTCGATGTTCTCCATGGCGCGGCGGCGGTTCTCGGTCACATGGGCCTTGTCGTCGCCCGAGCCGTAACCGCAGTTCAGGGAGGTGAAGAGTCCCTCGCTTACCCCGCCGTTGCGCGAGAAGAAGGCATGGCGGACGAGAGGCGCGTCGTTCATTGCAGCGATGGTCAGCATGGGCGCGACTTTAACGCCGCTCTTGCCGGGGCGATAGGGGGATTGTCATTGGGCTCAGACGGCGGCGAAGCCGGCCGGCGGGTCCAGATTCGGCGCCAGGGCAGGCGGACTGGTGAGGCTCAGCACCTTGAACAGGCTGCCCATCTCGGCGGGGTCGACCAGCCGCTGCCTGGCCGCCTCTATCTCCTCGGCCTTTGCTGGGGCGGTGGCGCTGAGGTGTGCCGCCCGGGTGTCGATGCCGAGCGCCTGCAGGAACGCACCCTGCTCGACCGGGCCGTAGGCCTGCGCCCCGGCGGCCACCGCAGCGGCGGCGAGGCTTTGGAAGTCGATATGGGCGGTCAGGTCGGCCCGGCCGGGATCGCTGAGGACGTCGTGATAGCGATGCCGGCGCAGCGCCTGCAGCGTCGGTCCGCTGGCGGAGCGGGCCGGGCCGTAGTCGATGATCAAGGCCGCGCCCGGCTGCTGCGCCAGATGTTCGCCGAGATAGGCGGCCAGGGAAAGCCCGGCCGGGCAAAGCTCCACCAGGCTGCCGGGTTCGGCGTCGCGCAGACTTTCAGGGATCAGGGCGGCGTTCAGCGGGCTCGGCGGGGCGAGGCCGAAAGCCAGCGTGTCACCGCCTTGGGCCAGCACCACCACGCGCTCAGCCCAGCCCGCCGCCGTTTTTTCGAACTGGCGGATCGGCAGGGCGTCGAAAAACTCATTGGCGACCAGCAGCAGCGGCGCCTCGGGCAGCTCGGCCAGGGTGTCGATCCAGGTGACCCTCTGGTCGGCGAGGCTGCGGCGCTGGGCCTGCCGCAGGCTGGGACTGACCTCCACCAGATGGATGTCGACGGCTTTCAGGAAGTCCGGCACCGCCCGGCAGGCCCGCAAGGCGTCGGCCATCAGGGTGCCGCGGCCCGGGCCCAGTTCCACCAGCAGGCAGGGATCGGGGCTGCCCAGACGCAGCCAGCAGTCGGCGAGCCAGAGGCCGATCAACTCGCCGAACATCTGGCTGACCTCCGGCGCGGTGACGAAGTCGCCGCCCAAATCGTCCCCCAAATCGTCCGCCAAATCGTCTGAGCCCAGCTTGGGTGCGCCCAGCGGGTCGCCGGACATGTAGTAGCCCGCAGTCGGATGGGTCAGGCAAAGCCCCATATAGTCGGCGATGCTCATCGGTCCTTGCCGCTCGATCCGTTTCACCACCTCGTCGAGGAGGGACATGGGGGGGAGGGGCATGGAGCGGCGGTTCTCAGCGCGGTTTGCGCAGGGCCCAGACCGTAACGATCAGGCCGACCAGGAACATCGGGAAGGAAAGCACCTGACCCATGGTGATGCCCTGGACGATGAAGCCGAGGAAGTCGTCGGGCTCACGGTAAAGCTCGGCGACGCTGCGGGTCACGGCATAGCCCATCATGAAGACGCCGGAGACGAGACCGGTGCGCTGCAGAGCGCCGCGGCGCACCATGATGTAGAGCACGATGAACAGCAGCAGGCCTTCCAGCAAGGCCTCGTAGATCTGGCTGGGATGGCGGGCGATGGGCCCGGCGGCAGGGTGGGGGAAGACCATGGCCCAGGGCACCGTGGAGGCATCGGCGGCGCGGCCGTAGAGCTCCCCATTGATGAAGTTGGCGATGCGCCCGAGGAACAGCCCGATGGGCGTGGCGGCGCCGACGATGTCCGACAGCGTGAAATAGCTGACCCCGCGGCTGCGGGTGAACAGCAGGATCGCCGCCAGGACGCCCAGCATGCCGCCGTGAAAGCTCATCCCGCCCTGCCAGATCACCAGGATTTCCAGAGGGTTCTGGAGATAGTAGCCGGGCTTGTAGAACAGCACATAGCCGAGGCGCCCGCCGAGCACCACGCCGAGGGTCGCCCAGAGCAGGAAGTCGTCGAAGTCGACGGGCTTCAGGCGATGCGGCGGCAGCTTGGTCATCCAGCGGCAATAGGCCCAGGCCAGCAGCAGCCCGGCGATGTAGGCCAGGGCGTACCATCTGATATCGAAGATCCAGATGCTGAAGGCAACCTGATCGAAGTTCGGATGCTGCAGAACCAGAAAGCTGGGAAGCAGGGTTTCGATCATAAGGCCTCAGAGATAGGGATCGGGTTTGACGAGGAAGTCCTTTACGTAGCGCGCGACGCCGTCCTCCAGCTCTGTGAAGGGTTTGTCGTAGCCCGCCGCGCGCAGCCGTGCGGTGGTGGCTTCGGTGAAGTATTGATACTTGTCGCGGATCGCCTCGGGGGTCGGCACGTAGCTGATGTTCTCCGGCCGCTCCATTGCGGCAAAGACCGCACGGGCCAGGTCGGCGAAGCTGCGCGCCTTGCCGGTGCCGACATTGAAGAGGCCGTTGACGGAAGGGTTGTCGTAGAGCCAGAGCATCACGTCGACGCAGTCGCCGACCCAGATGAAGTCGCGCAGTTGCCCGCCGTCGGCATAGTCGGGATGGTGCGACTGAAAGAGCTTGGCCGGCTCGCCGCGGCTCAACTGGCCGAAGAGATGAAAGGCGACGCTGGCCTGGCCGCCCTTGTGATACTCGTTGGGGCCATAGACGTTGAAGAACTTCAGGCCGGCCCACTGTCTGGGCGCCGGTGCCTCCAGCGCCAGGCGGCGCATGACCCAGCGGTCGAAAAGATGCTTCGACCAGCCGTAGCCGTTGAGCGGACGCAGCCCGGCCAGATAGTCGCGGGAGGCATCGTCGTCGAAGCCCTCCGCGCCCGCGCCGTAGGTTGCCGCCGAAGAAGCGTAGATCAGCGGTATCTCTTCCTGGGTGCAATGATCCCAGAACACTTTGGAGAGACGGAAGTTGTTCGCCATCAAGGCGTCGCCGTCGCTCTCCGTCGTCGCCGAGATGGCGCCCAGGTGGAATACACCCTTCAGGCGGCCTTCCGCCCAACGCAGGAAATCGGGCAGTTCTTCCGGCGGGATCACGTCTTCCAGGTCGTGATGCGCCAGATTGCGCCACTTATCGCCTTGGCCCAGGCGGTCGCAGACGACCACCGCCTCGCCGCGTTCGGCCAGGGACGCGACCAGATTGGAGCCGATGAATCCGGCGCCGCCGGTAACAAGAAGCATCTTCGGGGCGTTCCTTTGCTGTGCGCCGCCTTTGCCGAAGCCGCGCTGCGCCCTCTTATAGGAGCGCGCCTCCGCGCTCCGCAAGTCCGCCATCGCAAGGGATGGAAGGCGGTTTCCTCAGTTGGGGGCCGGAAGCAGGCCCGCCGTGGCTTCGGCCCGCGCCGCGCGTTCGGCAGGCAAAAGCGGAATCAGGCCGCGCCGGGTCAGGTAGCCGCCGGTGCCGGAGGCCGCCTCGCCGGCAATTTCCGCCACATAGCCGCGCAGACCCGGGATGCTGTCGAGGTGCTGGCGCTTGACGTAGAGATAGAGCGCCCGCGAGGGGCCGTAGCGGCCGTCGGCAATGCTGGCGGCGGAGGGCGCCACACCGTCGACGGCGACGGCCTGCAGGCGCTCCGTGTTGTCCTGCTGAAAGTTGAAGGCGAAGATGCCGAGGGCGTCCGGGTTGCGGTCCAGCCGGTCCAGCACCTGCCTGTCCTCCGTTGCGACCTGAATGAAAACGCCGTCATCGCGCAGGGCCGTTGCCGCTTCGGGCGCCTTTGCGCTTCTTTTTGCCTTCGGCGTCATGATCAGATCCATGAAGACGCCGCGGTGGGGACTGGTGCGTGGGGGTCCCAGCACTTCAATGGGCTTCACCGGCAGGGCAAAGTCGATGTCGCTCCAGAGCTTGTAGGGGTTGTCGCCGCCCGCGCCCTCTGCGGCCAGCGCCAGCTGGATTTGTTGAGGCGTCAGGCTGAGCGCTGCGCCGCGCTGCGACTTTGCCAGGACCACCGCCTGATAGCCGATCTTCACCTCGACCGGGCTGATGCCCCTTTGCCGGCAGGCGGCAGCCTCATCGGCCGCGATGGCCCGTTCGGCGGTGACGATGTCCGGATGCTCCGCGCCGAGACCGGCACAGAAGAGGCGGAAGCCGGCGCCGCTGCCGTTGGCCTCCACCAGGGGCGTCTTGTGACCGGTTTTCACGTGGAAGGCTTCGGCGCTCGCAAGGGCCAGAGGAAAGACCGTGGCGGCGCCGACCACGTTGATGCGCTCGCGTTCTCCGGCCAGGGCGCCGGCGGTCACACCCAGGCCGGCAAGGCAGACGACAGCAAGAGCGCCGAGAACCCGGCCCTGCGTTCTGCGGTATCGTTTGTCGACCGGCTTCCCGGATCTTCGCTCGCGTCCCATCTTTCCCCTGTTGCCCCCTGCTGCACGGCTCTCCCCGGATTCGGGAGCGCCAAGTGAAACGCCTTCCCGTTGGGCGCGCAAGGCCACGGTTGAAGCGGCTCTCCCCCATGGTCATATTACCGGCTGGCCCCAAGAGCGTAGGAAGGACCTGGCCATGCAGAGCGAAAACAAGATCCTGGACGATATGGCCCGTGTGGCCAGCAGCGCCATGGGTGTGGCGGCGGGCATGCGCAGCGAGGTCGAGGCCCGGATCCGCGAACAGATGGAACGGCTTCTCGCGCAGATGGATCTTGTCTCCCGCGAGGAATTCGATGCGGTCAAGGCGGTGGCCGTCGCCGCCCGCGAAGAACAGGAAGCGCTGAGCGCCAAGCTGGCCGCGCTCGAGGCCCGTCTCGCGGCGATGGAAAAGGCCAAGCCCAAGGCTCAATCCAAGACCCCATCCAAGACCCCATCCAAGACCGGGACCGCGCCACAGGGCGACGGCTGAGCCCTTTCCGTCCGGCATCTCCTATCCACAGCTCTGGCGCAATTCCTTTGTTGCACAGCGGAATCGAATGAGGCACGCTACATGTGGTAGCGGCGGCGTCGCATAATTCCATATGTCGGGGCGAGTGAGGCGCTGGAGCCCTGCCACTGCCAACCGAAGAGGCCGTATCGACATGGTAGAACTCGTCCAAGACTCCCACCAGCCGATCAACCCCCTCGACCTTCTCGAAGAGCTCGGCAGCGCCAATGATTGGGCCTGCGACCGCCACAGTGAATCGGAACTGCTCATCGAAATGTCCGGTCACTGGTGCGAATATCATATGTATTCAGTCTGGCAGGAGCAGGTCAGCTCCATGTTCTTTTCCTGCCATTTCGACCTCAAGGTTCCCAAAGCGCAGCAGAAAGAAGTCTGCGAGCTTCTGGCCAAGGCCAACGAGCGGCTTTGGCTCGGCCACTTCGACCTGATGGCTGAAGAGGGCGCCCTGATGTATCGTCACACCATTCCCCTGCGCGGCCTGCCCGGCGCTTCGCTGGAGCAACTGGAGGATCTGGTGGAGGCCGCCCTGATGGAATGCGACCGCATCTATCCGGCCTTGCAGATGGTCATCTGGGGCGGTGCGACGGTGGAAGGGGCGCTCGACGCGGCCCTGATGGAAACCGTCGGCGAAGCTTAGGCGGCCCGCCGCGACGAACCCGGCGGAGGCCTTACGATGCGTTTTTCCGGACAATGAATCTCTCCGGCCCCCTGTTGCTGGTCGGCTGCGGCAAGATGGGCGGTGCCCTGCTGGAAGGCTGGCTGGGGCGCGGTCTCGATCCGGCCTCGGTCTGGATCGTCGAGCCGAGTGGCGATCATCTCCAGGCTTTCCTCGACCGGGGTGTGCACCAGGTCGCGGCTGCCGATGCACTGCCCCGCGATCTCAAACCGGCGCTGATCGTCCTTGCGGTGAAGCCCCAGATGCTGGAGGCGGCTCTGCCGCAATATCGCGGATTTGCCGAAGCGGGCGCGGCGGTACTGTCGATTGCGGCGGGCTGGCGCATCGCCGCTTTTGAAGAGGTCTTGGGCTCGCAGACGCCGGTGGTGCGGGCAATGCCCAACACGCCGGCAGCGGTCGGGCGCGGGATGACGGTCCTCTGCGCCAATGCACATTGTGACGGGGCGTTACGCGGCCTGGCCGGGGATCTGCTGGCGGCGGTGGGGGAGACCGCCTGGGTCGAGGATGAAGGGCTGATCGATCCGGTCACCGCCGTTTCCGGTGGCGGCCCGGCCTATGTCTTTCTGCTGATCGAATGCCTGGCCGAAGCCGGTGAGAAGGCGGGACTTCCGGCCGATCTTGCCATGCAGTTGGCCCGCGTGACGGTTTCCGGCGCCGGCGCCCTGGTGGATCAGTCCAGCGAGCCGGCGGCAACCCTGCGCAAGAACGTCACCTCTCCGGCGGGCACGACTTTGGAAGCGCTGAATGTCCTGATGGCGGAGGACGGCCTGCAGCCGCTGATGACCAAGGCCATCGCCGCGGCCACCGCGAGGAGCCGGGAACTGGGCTGAGCCGGCCCGTTCTGAGCCCGCCCGTTCTGAGCCGGCCCGTTCTGAGCCGGCCCGTTCTGAGCCCGGCAAGGGCCGGGAAATCCCAAGAAGCACCAAGACGAGCCCTCGCTGACGGATTCCACCGTCTTGTTCGGCGATCAATTCCAGCGGATCGGGCCGCTGCAGAATTGTTCTGCAAGAAAAGTTCTGGAACGACTGAGCGCTGAAACGTCTAAGGGTTGTGCCCGGTCACGGCAGGCCGCTGGACGGAAAATCCTATCGGAGTTCGCTGTTTACGCCGGATCGGTCAAATAATCCTACCGCAAGCTGAATAAATCAGTTAGTTTTTTTAGCGTTTGTGATCATTAACGAATCATTCAGACATTGAATTATTTACTATAGAAATACTCAATATGGTTGTAGCCGAAATGGCAAGCCAGCTTGGAGTGCAACTGAGGCGGGCAAGCGGGCCCTGAGAAAGAAGGTTTGGACCCGACTAAGACAATGGCGATGGATGTTTCAGTCCAGCCTCGACGGGGGGGTGATTTTCAACAGCGCGGCGGCATCCTTTGGGGGCCGCTCTTCGCTTCAGTCATCTTGCTCGCCATCCTGTCGATGCTGCTGGCCCTGGTCAGCATGCAGGTCACGCGGGAGCCGGGGGCGCTGGCGGTCCTGTGGTTGCCGAATGCCATCGCCATCGGCTGGTTTTGGGCCGACCGCCGGCGCCGCGCCTTGCCGGTGGCGGTTTCCGTTGCCGTCGGCACTGCCCTTGCAAAGCTGGTTTACGGTGACAGCCTGCTCGTGAGCTGCCTGCTTGGCGCGGTGAATGGTGTTGAAGTGCTGCTCGCCTGCAGCCTGATCGCCCGGCTTCTCCGCTTTGAGACCGCGCACAAGGACTCGTCCCGCTATCTGGTTTTCCTCGGGGCGATCTGCATGCTGCCGGCTGTCTTTGCCGGTCTGCTGGCAGCGTCGGTGGTGACCTATTTCTATGGCGCACTTTGGCACGACGTTTTTGTCGCCTGGGTGTTGGGCAATTTCACCTGCACGCTGGCGGTGTCCCCCTTTGTCTGCCTGGTTTTGAGATCGATAGGGGCGCGGCGTGCGCCCTCTTTCGAAGATGCCAGGCGATTCTTGATCTGCCTGGTTTGTCTGCTGTTCGCGGTTTCGGTTTTCACCAAGGTGGCGACCGGCGTATCCCCCGTGATCATCGCCGGCCCGCTGCTGGGCATCTTTGCCTTGTGGCTGCCGGTCAGCGCGATGGTGGTGATGACAGCCGGCCTGCTTTTTGCCGTTGCCTTCGTTGCATTCTCCGCGCCGGTTCTCTTTGGGACCACCTTCGGCCTAGCCCATTCGCCGAGCGCCTTTGTCTTGATCTTTGGTTGCCTGGTCATCCCCGGTAACCTGATCGCCGTCTCGGTCGCTGCCGTGCGGTCGGCGGAACGCCAGGCCCAGGAACTCAGCCGCCTGAAGTCGGAGTTCCTGGCCACGATGAGTCATGAGATCCGCACGCCCCTGAATGCCATTCTCGGTATGTTTCAACTGCTGCAACGCGGCGGCCTCCCGGACAAGCAGGCCGAATGGGCGCAAATCGGTCAGGTGGCCGGAGAACGTCTGTTGAAGCTTCTCACCGACGTCCTGGAGATGTCGCGTCTGGAAGCGAAAGCGGTGAAGCTTTCGCACAGCGAAAAGCGGGTCGACGATTTGGCTGCCGGCTGGCAATCCATGGCGGAGGCGGTGATTCTGCGGAGCCGCAAACCTCTGGGCCTCGCCGTTGAGCTGGATGAGGCCTTGCCGCAAAGCCTTTGGATCGACGAGGGCCGTCTCAATCAAGTCGTTCAGAACCTGATCGAAAATGCGATCCGTTTCACCGACAATGGCCGGATAACGATCGGCGTTTCGCTTGCGGCCTCCAACGGCAGGCCTGGGCGCCGGGGGCTGGGCGAGACAGTCGAGTTTTGGGTATCCGATACCGGCTGCGGCATTCCGCCGGAGCGGCTCTCCCAGATTTTCGAACGTTTCAGTCAGGTCGACGGCAGCATAACGCGCCGGGTCGGCGGCACCGGACTCGGTCTTGCCATCTCCAGCGATCTGGCGCGGCTGATGGGTGGTGGGATCGTCGTGGACAGTGTCGTCAACCGCGGAACGACGTTCCGGCTGAGAATCCCCCTGTCCGCCCTGCAGCTCTCATCGGCGACCGAGCCTCCGCTTGAGATGAAGAAGGATGCCGCGTAGTGGCTGCAAAGGTGTTGGTCGTTGAGGACGATGAACTCACCCGTTTCCTGATGGGAGAGATGTGCCGGGCCCTTGGTCTCGACTGCGAGATCGTGGCGGATGGGCAAAACTGCCTCGACCGCCTTCAGGCCGGGCCGGTCGACTTCGATCTCGTGCTCATGGACCTCCATATGCCCCGGGTTTCGGGCCTGGAGGCGACAAAGGCGATTCGCAACTCGGCCGACTACTTTGTGAAGGCGCTGCCGGTGGTCGCGGTAACCGCCGACACCCACTGGCATGAGCGCAGCCAATACGAACCCCACGGTTTCGATTCCGTGCTGCCGAAGCCAGTGGAGATGGATGCCTTGACCGCCATCGTCGCCCTCTATACCGGTCAGAACATCGGTATCGAAAGCCCTTCCCGGACTGTCTAGGCCCTTCCTGTCTAGAGTGGACCCCGCCCAGGACGGATCAGTACACAAACCCCTTGGCGGTGGTCCCGCTCACGTCCCTTTGACTTCCCGGTTTAATGGCGCATCTTCATTGTGAAGAAACAAACCTGCAGCCCAACGGGAGACGGGTGATGACGGAGCAGTCCTGGCGACCAACGCGCCGCGCGGTCCTGGGCGGCCTGGCGGCCCTGCCGTTCGCCGGACAAATGAGCCGGGCGGCGGCTTCCGGGCTGTTGACCCGTGCCGTTCCGGTGAGTGGGGAACGCCTGCCGGCAATCGGCATGGGAACCTGGATCACTTTCAACGTCGGCGATGACGCCGCGCTGCGGGCGCAGCGCAGCCAGGTGCTGCAGGCCTTTTTCGACGCCGGCGGCGGGATGATCGATTCCTCACCGATGTACGGCTCGGCCGAGGCGGTGATCGGCCATGGTCTCGCAAAGACCGGGCAGCCTGCCTCGCTCTTCTCCGCAACCAAGGTCTGGACCTGGTCGCAGGCCGGCGGCGTGGAGGAGATGGAGGAGTCGCGGCAGCTCTGGGGGGTGGATCGCTTCGACCTGCTGCAGGTGCATAACCTGCTGTCCTGGGAAAGCCATCTGGAAACCCTGCGCGGAATGAAGGGGGAGGGGCGGCTGCGCTACATCGGCATCACCACCTCCCACGGCCGCCGCCACGAGGACTTCGAAACGGTGATGCGCCAGCCGGATATCGACTTCGTTCAGTTCACCTACAACGTCCTCGACCGTGAAGCCGAAGATCGCCTGCTGCCGCTGGCCGCCGACCTCGGCAAGGCGGTGATCATCAACCGGCCGTTCCGCCGCGGTGCACTCTTTGACCGCGTCGCCGGGCAGCCGCTGCCCGCCTGGGCGTCGGAGATCGACTGCGCCAACTGGGCGCAGTTCTTCCTGAAGTTCATCGTCTCCCATCCCGCCGTGACCTGCGCCATTCCCGCCACCTCGCGGATCGATCACATGGCGGAAAACATGGGTGCCCTCCACGGCCGCCTGCCCGATACCGCCGAACGCCGCCGCATGGCAGCCGCCGTCGAAGCGCTTTAAACGTGCTTTCCTTTGATGCGGAGGTGCTGTCGCTGCTCTTCGCGCAGATGAACCGGGCGCTCTGGCCCGGCCAGTTGCTCTTCGGCGCAGCGGCGCTGGGGGCACTCTGGCTGGTGATGACCGGGCGCCCTCTCGCCACCCGCGGCGCTGGCGCGGTGCTGGTTGCTGCCTGGCTCTGCAGCGGCTTGGTGTTTCATCTGTATTACTTTGCGGGCCTCAGCTTTACCGCACCGGCCTATGGGGCGCTGTTTCTGCTGCAGGCTGCCTTGCTGACCTGGAGCCTGCTGATCCGCGGCCGAACGGTTCTTGGCTTTCAATCCGGTCTCACGGCCTGGGCCGGACTTCTCGCCATGGCCTATGCGGTGATCGTGGTACCGGAACTGGCCCTGCTGCGCGGCGAGCCGGCGACGGCCCGGGCTTTCGGCCTGGCGCCGGGCCCGACGGCGGTTTTCACCCTCGGCCTCTTGTTGATGGCGCCCCTGCGCTGTCCGCTTCATCTTCTTGTACTGCCGGCGATCTGGTGTTTCGTCGCCGGGGCGACCGCCTGGACGCTGTGGATTCCCGAAGATTTGGCGAGCCCAGTCATCGCGGTGCTGCTGTTGGCCGTCGCTGTTCGCCACAACAGACGGCCTGCCGTCCGCTTTTAGGGCCGGCCTTTAGGGAAAACCGCTTTCGATGATCCGTGACAGGTTTGCGCGGAGCTGTTTTATGCCGGCCTCGCCCAGGCTCTCGGTCATGCGGGCCTCGATGCGCCGCTTGATGCGGGTGCCGTCGCGCAGGGCGGCCTTGCCCTTGTCCGTGTAGCGAATGATCTTTGCCCGCTTGTCCCCGGGGTCGGGAACCCGCTGGACGATGCCCGCGGCTTCCAGATCGTCGACCAACTGCTGGACCGCCTGCTTGGTCAGACCGGAGCGTTCGACCAGGCGTTTCTGCGGGGTGCCGCCGCGCGGGTCCAGAAAGGCCGTAATATTGCTCTGTGCCTTGCTGTACCAGTCATGCCCGGCCTCCTGCATGGCGGCCATATAGGCATCCTTCCAGAGAAAGGCGGCCTGCCAGATCAGCCAGCCGATATGGTCGGGCGACAGCTCCGTCGTGTTGCCCGATGCCGCTTTGTCCGTCCCGCCCTTGTCTGCTCCGTCCTTGTCTGCCCCGTCCTTGCCGGTGCCGGCCTTTCCGGTGGTTGCGGAGGATGGGCGCTTCATTTTTTCGTCAATTGTCTTGACCAAATTTCACTCCTCGATATATAGTCAAGCAACTTGACTGATAAGGCAAGAGCTTGGTTATGCGATGTTGCAATCGACGGACTTTCTTTGTTTGCCTGACCGCTATCATGGCGCCTTTCGGCGTTTCGGCAGCGCACAGTTTACAGGCTGGAACGCCTTTGTCCCAAGCTGAGGCAGGGCCGTGGCGGGAAGCAGCCGCCGGGGGCATGGTCTTCCGTTGGCGCCATGAAGGGGCGGTGCTGCGGGGACAGCTCTCGGCGCCGACGCCTGGATGGCTGGCCGTTGGCTTCAACGATGCCGAGCGGTTGAGGGGCACCTGCTTTGTGATGGCTCAGGTTTCCGAGGCCCCGCCCCGCTTGGAGCTGCGCCGAGCCGCGGTGCCGGACCATGGTCCGGTTGTAGACGCGCAGGTCCAACGGGATCTGGTGTTGGTGTCCGGCAGTTTCGGCGGCGGTGCTTCGCGGTTGGATTTCGATCTGGCGCACCGCAGTGGCGACGCCCTGGGCGTGAACCTTCGCGCCGGTGCTGCGACCTACCTGATGTTGGCCTGGAGCCGCTCGACCGACTTCGGCCATCACTCGGCCTTCCGCGAACACCAAAGGGTGATTCTCTAGGCCGTTTGCCTTAACCCCAGCCGGCGTCGCGCCGCCTGCAATGCCTCTCTGTCGCCTTGCGGCAGGGCGTGAGGAGATCTGTGTCTTGAAGAGCCCCACTCATTTCCTGATCGGCTACGGCTGCGCGGCGGCTTTTGGATGGCGCGGCGGGCTGCGCCGGGCCTGTTTGCTCGGCGCCGTGGTGCCGGATGTTCCCGTGGCCGCGGTCTGGAGCGTCCTGGCCGCCTCCGTCGTCTGGCGCGAGGGCGGCTATGTGCAGGCACTAGTGCAGGCGGAGATGGACGCGCTCTACTTCTCGGACTCGGTGATGATCGCCTTGCACAACCTGCTGCATGGGCCGCTCAGCCTGGCGGGTCTGACGCTGCTCACGCTCCTGATCTTCTGCCGCAACAGAACCTGCCGGATGCGTTGCCTGGCCTTCCTCGCCGGCGCGGTCACCCATGCCGTGGTCGATATCGTCAGCCATGTGACGGACGGTCCGCTTGTGCTCTGGCCGCTCGACGACGAACTGCGTTTGGTGGGGCCTTTCAGCCATTGGGATCCGGCGTATGGCGGCCTCTGGGTTACCGGCATCGAACTGGCCGCGGCCCTTGTGTTCGGCGTTGCATCCTTCTTCGGTTGGCGCCGCCGCCGCGCTATGGCGGTTCCGGTGGCAGGTTGAGCGCCCTTGAATTGGCGGGCCAGGGATAGCACCCTCGATCTAGAGCGGATCATGTTTGGACGGAAACACATTCATGTTTGCGTCAAAACATGTGAATCCGCTCTACACTTGCTCCAGCCGCGATGACGAGGAGTGGATTCGATGACGAGGAGTGGATTCAGTGGCAGAGGGTTCTCTGAAAGACAGCGCGCGGCGGGTGCAACAGGCCATCGAGGCGGCGGGCTTCGACTTTGAGGTCCGCGAGTTTCCGGCCTCGACACGCAGTGCCGCCGAGGCGGCGGCCGCCATCGGCTGTACCGTCGAACAGATCGCCAAGTCGCTGATCTTCCGCGCCGAGACCAGCGGCGCGCCGGTGCTGGTGCTGGCCAGCGGTGCCAACCGGGTCGACGAGGCGGCGGTCGGGGCGGTCCTGGGGCAACCCATCGGTCGGGCCAGGCCCGATTTCGTCCGCGAGACGACGGGCTTTGCCATCGGCGGTGTGCCGCCGGTCGGCCATCTGAAACAGCCGCTGACCTTCATTGACCGCGATCTGATGGCGATGACCGAGATCTGGGCGGCGGCGGGGACCCCCAATGCGGTTTTCCCGCTCAGTCCCGAACAACTGGTCGCCCTCACCGGCGGTCAGGTGGCCGATATCCGGCAGGCCTGACCTCCTTGCTCCGCACAGGTGTCAGGGGCCGCGTCAGGAGGCCGCGGCCGGGTGATTCGAGCCGGACTTCACCAAAGCCGCCCGGCAGCCTAGAATAGCGGTTCCAGAATCTGGCAAGGACTGGCGAAATCGCCCAAGGAGCCAAGCAGATGGTGAAAAAAGCCGACATCCCCAAGCACGTCATCGACACCGCTTTTGACATGGCGGCGGAGCGCGGCTGGCGGGACCTTTCCCTGGCCGAGATCGCCGAGGCGGCGAAGGTGCCGCTTTCCACCCTTTATCCCCTGTTCCCCTCCAAACAGGCCATTATCGAGGGCTTTGCCGATCAGGTGGATGCGGCGGTGATGGCGGATGAGGATCGGGAAGGCAGCGAAGCGCCGGCCCACGACCGCCTTTTCGAGGTGCTGATGCACCGTTTCGAGACGATGCAGCCCAAGCGCGAGGCCATTGGCGCCATTCTTCAGGACCAGCTGCGCGATCCGCTGATGATCTGCTGCGGCCTGGGACGGCTGGGGCGGTCCATGGCGGCGACGCTGGAGGCGGCCGGGTTCTCCACCAGCGGGCTGCGCGGCCTGGTGAGGATCAAGGGCATCTCGGCTGTCTATCTTTCCACGCTGCGGGTCTGGCTGCGGGACGAAAGCGATGACATGGCCAAAACCATGGCCTTCCTCGACAAGCAGCTGCGGCGGGTGGATTCCCTGGCCAGCCGGATGTCCGGTTCCGGCATGAAACGTGCCGCCGGCTGACCGCCGGATCGCCGATTGAGCAAATAGTCCTATTTCGGCCCGGAGCCCGCTGCCGGTCCCGGGGGCCGGAAGGTCGCTCAAACCCTGGCTTTCAGGGCTTCTTCCCCGATTTATTGTGCAGTGCAAAAAATTTCCTTGACGCTCCTCTGTAGCCCGCTTATATCAGCGTCAACACAGGTATTGTGCGGTGCAACATTAAAGCGGGCGAGGCCCGCACAGATCGAGGAGTTTGACCCATGGCCGTAACCGGCAATCCCTTTCTGAACGGTGAGTTCGCCAAGTTCGATTTCGTTTCCCTGATGGACCCGAGCAAGTTCGTCGAGCAGTGGGAAAAGATCGATTTCACCGCCGTTCCCGAGCAGTTCAAGGTTCCCGGCGTTGACGCCCAGGCGCTGATGGCTGCGCAGAAGCGCAACATCGAAGCCGTTGCTTCCGCCAACAAGGTTGCTCTCGAAGGTGCCCAGGCTGTGATCCGCCGTCAGGCCGAGATCCTGCGCCAGGGCGTCGAGGAAGCTTCCAAGGCGATCACCGAGCTGAACGCCGCCGGTACGCCGCAGGACAAGCTGGCCAAGCAGGCCGAGCTTCTGAAGGCGGCCTACGAGGCCTCCCTCGGCAACCTGCGCGAGCTGACCGAGATGGCGACCAAGTCCAACGGCGAAGCCGCAGAGCTGCTGACCACCCGCGTCAGCGAGAGCTTCAGCGAATTCTCCGGTGAAGTGAAGAAGACCGCGAAGAAGAAGTAAGCTTCGCGTCCGGAGCCTGAAAACAGGGCTCCTCCGAAAAGCCTCCAAGAAGGGCCGTCTCCGGACGGCCCTTTCTTTTTTTGTGCTCAGAAACCTGCGGTCGGACCGGGCTCCAAAGCAGCCCCCAAGCGCCGGCCATGAGCGCCAATGGCCCGGGCCCGGGTGAGGCGCTCCGGTTCCCAGGCGGCAAGGGCGGACGCGACGCGATCGCCGGTATTCCCCGCGTCATCCAGGGCCTGGGCCAGAAAGAAGGCATCGCCGGCGGCTTTGTCGATTCCCATCGCCGTGTGGGGGCGCACTACGCTCGCCGCGTCGCCGACCAGGGCGACCCTGCCATAGGCCATGCGAGGGGCTTCGAGATCCTGGATCGCCTGGACAAAGGGCGCGTCTGTCGCCAGGACGGCGTCGAGAAACGATGGCGGCAGATGCTCCACGGCTGCGCTTTGCATCTCTTTTTTGGCGGCGGGGTTCAGGCCCTGGGCCGGCATCGAGATGTCATGGCGCCGGCCATCGCGGTCGGTCAGCAGACTCTCGATGGCGTTGCCGGCCGGGGCGGGGCGGTACCAGACCCAGTTGTAACGTCGGTTTCCCGCTTCGGTCTCCCCTTTCGGCCCCGGGATCAGATAGCCGAGAATGTGAGATCCGGGATAGCGGAAGAAGGCGAAGCGCCCCGCCAGATCCGTAGCGGCCAAGGCGGTGAGTTCGTTCTCCGGGATCACGCCGCGCCAGGCGACGTAGCCGGCGTAGGTCGGCAGGCTCGCCGGCGCCAACAGGTGGCGCACCGTCGAAAGTGTGCCGTCTGCGGCGATCAGAAGATCGCCGCTGAACTGCCGGCCATCAGCCAGGGTTACCGACACCGAGGCATCATCCTGATCGACGGCGGTTACCGATGCCCCCAGATGGTACCGGGCTTCGGGAAGCTGCTGTCGCAGCACCCGGTAGAGACTGTCCCAGGCATGCTGAGTCTGGTGGGTCCGGTCCCGGTCGAGGAAGTTGCCGTTGCGGTCCAGGATGACCCGTTCAAAGGCGGTAACGCCCAGCTGGCCGATGTTGGCCACACCCAGGGCACGCAGGGCCCGTACCAGATCGGCCTGTTGCACGAGTCCGGCGCCCTGGCTTTCCAGGCTCCGCGGCGAGCGCTCCAGCACGTCAACTTCCCAGCCTTGCCGATGCAGCAGCGCGGCGGTGAAAAGACCGGCAATCGAACCACCGGCGATCAAGGCACGGGGGGCGGCTCCGGGTGTCATTGGGGTGGGTTTTGGTTGGCCGGGCATGGCGATCCTCCGGATTCAGGAAACGAAGATCCTGGATATCGGTCACCATCAAAGTAAGTATAATATTGCAAATATAGTTAGCATCTTTGCGTTTTATGCAAAGATGAGGCGATGGACAGATTCGCTTCCCTCAGAGCCTTCGTTGCAGTGGTCGAGGCCGGCGGTTTCGCCCCGGCGGCCCGTCGTCTCGGGCTGGCCACCTCGTCGGTGACCCGTCAGGTCGATGCCCTGGAGGACGGCTTGGCGGCAAAGCTGCTGAACCGCTCCACCCGCAGTGTGACCTTGACCGATCCGGGCCGGGGCTATTTTGAAAGGGCGGTGCGGCTTCTGAGCGATCTGGAGGAGGCGGATCTTTCGGTCGCGGGTGCGGGCGCCCTGCGCGGGCTTTTGCGTATCTCGGCGCCCCTGGCCTTTGGGCGCCTTCACCTTGCCCCCATCCTCGCGGACTACCTTCGTCTGGCGCCGGAGGTTCAACTGGATCTTCTGTTCACAGATGGGCTGACCAATCTGGCCGAAGAAAATGTCGACATTGCCATCCGTATCGGTGCCCTGGAGCCGTCGTCGCTGGTTGCCCGCAAGCTGGCTGGCCATCGCCGCGTGGTCTGCGCCAGTTCCGCCTACCTGGCGCGCGCCGGGGCGCCCCAGGTGCCTCAGGAACTGGCCGATCACGCCTGTCTGACCTTTGCCTACGCCCCAGGCCGCAGTCCTTGGCGTTTCGCCGGAACCGACGGCGCCGGCGATGTTGCCGAGGTCGCCGTTACGGGGCCGTTACGCGCCAACAGTTCCGAGAGCCTTGTCGAACTGGCGCTTGCTGGTTGCGGCGTGGTGTTGATGCCGACCTGGCTGGTCGGGGATCATCTGAAGGCCGGCCGCCTCCAACCCCTGTTGACGGCTTGGCAGGCCAACCCGGGCGCTGGGGAAGCCGGTATCCATGCTGTTTTCCTGGCAAACCGCCGCGGCGCGCCCAAGGTACGCAGTTTCGTCGACTTTCTCGCCGCGCGCTGGCGCCCCAATCCGCCCTGGGAGATATGAGACCGGTTGGCTGCTTGCTGATGCCACGCTGCCGGTGATAGCGTCGCGCCGCCGTATTGAACTTGGGCAAATTCAACCTGGCGGGTCTCAACAAGCCAGCGGAGCGAATGATGAACGACAGTCCTGAAATCTCTTTCGACGACTTCCTGAAGGTCGATGTGCGGATCGGCACCATTGTCGATGCGCAGCCGTTTCCCGAGGCGCGGCGCCCGGCGATCAAACTCTGGGTGGATTTCGGCGACGATCTGGGGGTGAAGAAGTCTTCGGCCCAGATCACCGTCCACTATGCCGTCGATGAACTGGTCGGCAAGCAGGTGGCGGCGGTGGTGAACTTTCCACCCCGGCAGATCGGCAAGTTCATGTCCGAGATTCTGGTGCTGGGTTTTCCCGACGAAAGCGGCGAGGTGGTGCTGGTCACCGCCGACAAGCCGGTGCCCAAAGGCGGACGGCTTTACTGAAGTCGTTTCGGCAAAAAGAGAAGCGGCGGCCCCCGGGTCGGAAGCCGCCGCCTTGTTTCGGGTTTGCGCTGAACGTCAGGTGATGTTGAAGCGTTGCAGCACGTCGGCGAGGTCGTCGCCGAACTGCGCGCCGCGGCGGATCAGGCCGACGTTCATCGGCAGCGCTTTCAGGTCCGGATGATCGGGGTCCAGGCTCGTCAGAAGGGCGATGGGAATGCTCTTTGTCGCCGGCATGGCTGAAAGCGCGCAGGCCAGATCGACGCCGCTGAGACGCGGCATGATCTGAGAGGTAATGACGAAGTCCGGTTTGGTTTCCAGGATCAGTTCGAGTGCTTCGATCGGGTTGGTGACGTTGGAGACACGATAGCCGCAGGCGGCCAGCTCGCGGCCGACGACCTTGGCGGCGGTGCGCTGCGGGATGATCACGGTCACCGACTTGTCGGTTACCACCACGTCTTCGACGTTGAAGGAGCTCTGCTGCGGCAACTCGCGCAGGACGGCGGAAACCTCTTCGACGCTCACCGACTCGCCGTCGAGCAGGCTGCTGATCTTGTCGGCGAAGGTAACCAGGTCGGCGATATGGCGTTCTTCAACCGCTTCGATCTCGCTCAGGTATTCGTCAAGGGAGTGGGTCAGCGGCCCGAAGCCGGTCAGGTTTACGGACCGGGCTTTCAGACGCAGGTTCGCGGAATCCATCGCCAGACTTTTTGCCGCTTCCTTGGCATCAAGCACGCCGGTCTTCACCTGCTGAACCCGCAGTTCCAGGCTGGACACCAACTCCCGCGCTTCATCCAGGGCTTCGCTCTCAATTTGCGAGTCGACTTCTTCCTCAGAAATCAGCGCGTTCGAACCAGCCATTACAACTCTCCGTCGGAAACCGTTTATTCGGGGCCGGAGCATAGAGAAATAACCGTTAAAGCAGTCTAAACGGCACTTGTCGCTAAGGTTGTATGGCTTCGTCCGAAGTGACGGATCGGCGCTCAGGATGCCTTAAGCGGGCAGCCAGACCCTGGCTCTGAGGCCACCGCCGGGCGCCGCCTCCAGCACCAGATCGCCGCCGTGGCTGCGGGCCACGTCGCGGGCGATGGTCAGCCCCAGGCCGACCCCGCCGGTGGCCGGATTGCGCGACTGCTCCAGCCGGAAGAACGGTTTGAAGACGTCTTCGTAGCGTTCCGGCGGAATGCCGGGGCCGTCGTCGTCAACGGTAACTTCGATCAGGTTCTTGCGGCGGCCGGCGCGGACCGCGACCTGTTGGCCGTAGCGCTGGGCATTGCCGATCAGGTTGGTCAGGCAGCGGCGCATGGCCTCGCGCCGCAGCGGCAGGGAGATGTCCTGCTCCAGATGCAGGTCGACGCTGCCGCCGTCCCGGGTCATCTGGCTGACCACCTCCCGCAGCAGATCGCAGAGGTTGGTCGCCACCGGCGTCTCTTTGCCCTCGCCGCGGGCGAAGGCCAGATAACCCTCGACCATATGCTCCATCTCGACCACGTCGGACTGCAGGTATTCGACCTCCGGCGTGTCCTTCAGCATTTCGAGCTGCAGCTTCATGCGGGTCAGCGGCGTGCGCAGGTCATGGCTCACCCCGGCCAGCATTTCGGTCCGCTGCTGGACCTGGCGGTTCAGGCGGTTGCGCATGTTGATGAAGGCGACGGCCGCTTGGCGCACTTCGGTGGCGCCCTCCGGTTTGAAAGAGGCGACCTCGCGCCCCTTGCCGAAGCCCTCTGCGGCTGTGGCCAGACGGCGGATCGGCTTTACCTGATTGCGCATGAAGATGACGGCGACACCGAACAACACGATGGAGCTGCCGATGGTCCAGACGATGAAGATGTAGGTGGTGGAGGAAAACAGCCGCTCATCCGTTACCAGCACCCGCAGCACGCCCTGATTCAACTGCACCAGGATCTCGACACGCTCGTCCAGACTGCGGGTATCGACGGCGAAGGGAGCCGGCAGTTTTTCCTCCAGCGCCGCCCGCAGGCGGCTGTCGACCAGACCGCGCAGCGGAATCTGGTCTGGCACGAGGAGCTCCGCACCCTCGCTGATCGACAGCTCAAGCTGCATGGTGCTCTTGGCCAGGCTGAAGATGCGGATCAGTTCGGCGTCGTCCTGGCTGCGGCCGATCAGGGTGACCACCGCGGCGACATCGCCGGCCAGACCCTGGGCCAGACGCTTGGTGATGGTGTCGTAGTGCCGGTCGAAGAAGATCCAGGTCGAGATGACCTGCAGCAGGATCAGCGGCGTGATGATGATCAGTACCGCGCGCCCGAGCAGGGAACGCGGCAGGAAGCGGCGGATCGGGCCCGGGCCGCCCTGGGGGTAGAGCGGATTGACCGCCGGCCGTTCGCTGGTCGCGCTCTTCATCAATCCGTCATCAGCACGTAGCCGGTGCCCCGCACGGTCTGCAGATAGCGGGGAAACTTCGGATCGGCCTCGATCTTGCGCCTGAGGCGGGTGACTTGAACGTCGATGGTCCGCGTGTTGCCGCTGACCTGGCTTTCCTCCGAGAGGTCCTGCCGGGCGATGGGCTCGCCGGCCCGCCGGGCGAGGGATTTCAGCAACAGCGTCTCCGCCGAGGTCAGGCGGATAAAGACGCCGGCGCGGGTCAGTTCCTCGCGGTCGAGGTCGAAGGAAAAGTCGCCGAAGCTGACGCAGTTGCCGGCCTTGGCCTCCGCCACGGGGATGCGCCGCAGCACCGCGTTGATGCGCAGCACCAGTTCGCGCGGCTCAAAGGGCTTGGGCAGGTAGTCGTCGGCGCCGCTCTCGAAGCCGGCGATGCGGTCTTCGGTTTCATTCATGGCCGTCAGCAGCAGGATCGGCACTGCGCTTTCGCGCCGCAGGGTCTGGGTCAGCTCCAGGCCGCTTTCGCCGGGCATCATGATGTCGAGCACCAGGAGATCGAAGGCGAGCGAAGCGAGCTTGGCCCGGGCATCGGCGGCGTCGACTGCTGTCGTGACCCGAAACCCCTGGTCGCTGAGGTAGCGCTGCAGCAGGTCGCGCAGCCGCGTGTCGTCATCGACGACAAGAATATGGGACGGCTCTTCCAGCACAGCGGGGTCGCTCATGGGCGGGAGTATAAACCGCGGCTCTCCGCCCGACTAGCGCCGGGCCAGGGACTTGGCGGGCGGCGTTTTGGCCTCCGGCTTGCCGCTTGAGGGGCCGGAGGAGGAAGGGTTCAGGGCTTCCGGGCGTTCGAAGCGGCCGCGGTCCGGTTCGTCGATGATGTTGGTCAGCACGGTGCGGAACCCCTCCACCGCCTCGGCGCCGGCCTTGCGGTAAGCCTTGGCGATGCGCACGCGCTGGCGCTCGCTCAGCTTGGCTTCCAGTTCGCGGCCCTTGTCGGTCAGCTCCAGCAGCCTTTGCCGCCGGTCGCGCAGGCCCGGCCGCTGGGTGATGAAACCCTCGCGCACCAACTGGCCCAGCACCCGCGACAGCGACTGTTTGGTAATGCGCAGGATGCCCAGCAGATCCGAGACCGTGATCGCCGGATGGCGCCCGACGAAGTAGATCACCCGGTGGTGGGCGCGCCCGAAGCCGTAGTCCGCCAGGATCTGATCCGGCTCTCTGGTGAAATCCCGGTAGCCGAAAAACAGCAGCTCCATCGCCTGGCGCAGCTCCTCCTCGCGCAGGAAGAGGGGGTTGGGTCCGCCTTTTACGTCAGCCATGTTGACATATCTGCCTAATCTTGTTACATCTGATTCACTGGATTTGATAAAAAGTATCAAATTGAGACTATTTGTTGAATAAAAACTCTAAACGGTTAGCATTGCTGACTGATTTTTTCGAGGCGGATCGGTAACAGCGCCCGGACCATAGCAACGTTTGGGGTTTTGGGGATACACGCCGGGTGGCGCGGCGCCGGATCGTTTTTGATCCTGCCGCCGCACTTGCCCGGGAACGGAAACTAACAAGGTTTTAGGGACGAAACGAGCGATGTCCATACTTCCCTTCGACGACCGTGACGGCGTCATCTGGTACAACGGCGAACTGCTGCCTTGGCGGGACGCGAAACTGCATGTCCTCAGCCACGGCCTGCACTACGGAAGCTGCGTCTTCGAGGGCGAGCGCTCCTACGCCGGGCAGGTCTTCAAGATGGAAGAGCACCATCAGCGCCTGCTGGATTCCGGCAAGCTGCTGGGCTTCGACATTCCTTACAGCCGTGAAGAGATCGACGCAGCCGCCGTGGCGGTGCTGGAAGCCAACGGCATCATGGACGGCTATCTGCGCCCGGTCGCCTGGCGCGGCAGCGAGATGATGGCGGTCTCCGCCCAGCATACAAAGATCCACGTCGCCGTCGCCGCCTGGCAGTGGCCGGCCTACTTCACGCCGGAGGCAAGGCTGAAGGGCATCCGCATGGCCTGGGCCGACTGGCGCCGGCCCTCGCCGGAGACCGCGCCCTGCAAGTCCAAGGCCGCCGGCCTCTACATGATCTGCACCATGTCCAAGCACGCTGCCGAGGCCAAGGGCTATGCCGATGCGTTGATGCTGGACTACCGCGGGCAGATCGCCGAGGCGACCGGCGCCAACGTCTTCCTGGTGCAGGACGGCAAGATCCATACGCCGATCCCCGACTGCTTCCTGGACGGCATCACCCGGCGCACCGTCATCGACCTCGCCAAGCGGCGCGGCTACGAGGTGATCGAGCGGGTATTGATGCCCGAGGAACTGGACCGCACCCAGGAGGTCTTCATCACCGGCACCGCGGTGGAGGTGACCCCGGTCTCCGAGATCGAAGGCAAGCACTTCACCCCGGGCGAGATCACCCGTAACCTGATGACCGATTACGACGCCCTGGTGCGCGAGCACGCGGTGGCCAAGGTGGCGTAGTATGCTTTTTCGCGACTGACGTCGCGGCGGTTCCAGCCCGCTCCCCCTCCCGGCCACCCATAGGATACTGGTGCTGGGTGGCCGGGAGGGGGAGCGGGCCGGTGCCGAACGACAACAAAACAACCGGGCGGCACCGAGAAGGGGCCGCCCGGTTTTCTTTTTTTGGAAAGGAGAATGCAGATGTCCCGCGCCTTTGTGAAAGAGGACGACGCCGGTGCGCCGGAGGAACGGGTCGACCTGCCGGTCTCCGAACACCCAAATCTGGTAACGCCTGCCGGCCTTCAGATGCTGCGCGACAAGCTGGGTGTCTACGAGGCCGAGCGCGCGAAACTGAAAGAGCATGACACCGAGCTTGCCGCCCAGTCCCACCTGCCGCGGGTCGAACAGGAAGTGCGCTATTGGGAGGAACGCCTGCGCAGCGCTATCCCGGTCGATCTTTCCGAACAGCCGCGCGACAGTGTTGCCTTCGGCGCCGTGGTCACGGTGGAGGACGCGGAAGGCGCACGCCACGACTACCAGATCGTCGGCGAGGACGAAGCCGACCCCCAGCACGGCAAGGTCTCCTACGTCTCTCCGCTCGCCCGCGCCCTCGACGGCGCCGCCGTCGGCGACCTCATCACCTGGAAACGTCCGGCCGGCGATCAGGAACTGGAGGTGGTGGCGATTGAGTATGGGGGATAGAGCCTTTGAACGTGCCGTCTGTTCCACAAGACATCTCTCCGCCCTTCTGTTGAGGCAAGATAGAATCAAGACCTCACCCTGAGGAGCTTGCAGAGCAAGCGTCTTGAAGGGTGGGAAGTTGCCTGAACTCGTTGGGATCAGAATGGCTGCCTTCGTCTACATCTTGCGCTGTGCTGACGCCAGTTGCTATGTGGGCTCAACCCGCAAGTTTCTTGAGGACCGGATCGCAGAACACAATAGCGGGCTGCTTGGCGGCTACACGCGGTCGCGCCGCCCCGTTGTTCTGATGTGGTCGCAGAACTTCGACCGGATCACTGATGCGATCGCCATGGAACGGCGAGTCAAGGGCTGGCGGCGGGAAAAGAAGGAGGCGCTGATCCGAGGAGAACTCGACGTTCTTCCGGCGCTCGCCGAGCGAAAGAAACACTAGGTTCCTGCGCGCCGCCCATCCTTCGAGACGCCCCTTCGAGGCTCCTCAGGATGAGGATTCTGTCTGAAACACACCATGACGGCTGATCCCGCAAGCGCGTCATAGGTGAGGTGCCAGTCGCCCTAAACCCCCGGCCCTCGTTCTAAATAAGTGTTGAGCACGATGTAGGACTGGGTGCGGATCATGCCGGGTACTTGGTAGAGGCGGTGGAGGATGTCCTCCAGCGCCTTGGTGCTCTCGCAGCGGACTTTCAGGATCACGCAGGTGTCGCCGGCGACGGCGTGGATCTCCTCGATGCGGGAGTCCTCCTGGATCGACAGCAGCTCCGGCGACTTGCCCCAGCCCTCGGTATCCATGTGGATGAAGGCGCAAAGGGGGCGGCCCACCGCCGCGCCGTCGAGCCGCGCGACGGTGCCGGTGATGGCTCCGGCCTTTTTCAGCTTCTTCACCCGCTCATGCACGGCGGGGGCGGAGAGGTGTAGTTGCTCGCCCAGTTCCTTGTAGGAAAGGGTCGCGTCCTCGGCCAGCAGGCCTAACAGTTTTCGGTCCATCGGGTCCATGACGCCACCGTATCAGGTTCGGCGATTAACGCCATTCGTATTTTTCGAATGCGGCCCGATTCCGCTTTGAGCTGAACGATGTTCGGCTATCTATGGGTCATCTTCCACAGAAAGACGGCGGAGCGAGGCATGGCGGAAGCGGCGGCGGGCGGCACAGCACCACGCTTTACGGGCGCGCAGAGCCGCCACCTGGGCTGCCTGATGCTCGGCATCGCCGTGGTCGGGGTGCAGGCCCTGATGGTGGCGCCGCTGTTGACCGACATGGCCCGCGACCTGGGGGTCGGCCCGGAAGTCATCGGCCGCGCCCACGGCGTCTACGGCGCCGGGGTGGCGCTGGCCGCGCTGGCTGCGGCGCCGCGCCTCGATCTCTGGCCGCGGCGGCTGACGGCGCTGCTGGCTATGCTGGTGCTGGCCGCCGCGCTCGTCGCCGCCTCCTTCGCCGCGGACTGGTGGATGCTGGCGGCCGCCCTCGGGGTCTGCGGCCTCGCCGCCGGTGTCATTCTGCCCTCGGTCTATGCCCTGGCCGCCGACCTCTCGCCGCCGAGCCTGCGCGCCCGCGCCGTCGGCCGGGTCATCACCGGCTGGTCTATCGCCCTGGTGCTGGGGGTGCCCTTGGCGGCCTTCCTTTCAGAATCCTTCGGCTGGCGCGGCGTCTTCGCCATCATGGCCGGGCTGGCGGCGCTTTCCGCCTTCACCTTTCTCACGCTGCCGGGACGCAGCGACAGGCAACCCGCCGCCGTGGTGTCCTATCGGGAAGCCCTGACCCAGCCCGGCGTGATCCGCCTGTTGCTCGTGACTCTCGCTTACATGATCGCCTTCTACGGCACCTATACCTTCCTCAGCGATCATCTGCGCGGGCTGCACGACGCGGGCGCCGGTCTCGGCGGGTTCATCGCTCTCGGCTACGGTCTCGGCTTCGGCGCGGCGGTGGTCTTCGACGGTCTGCTCGATCGTCTCGGCCCCCGGCGTCTCGCCGCCCCGGTGTTCCTGCTGATCGGGGGAATCTATCTGGCCATGCCATGGGCCGCTGGTGCCGGACCGCTCGCCATCGTGCTGTTGTCGCTGCCCTGGGGCGTCCTCAACCACCTCGGCCTCAACGTCATCGTCTCGCTGCTGTCCGGCGGGCCCGAAGCGACCCGCGGCGCCGTCATGGGCCTCTACAGCAGCGTCACCTACATCGCCCACTTCCTCGCCGGCGCCGCCATGGGCCTGGTCTACGCCGACTTCGGCTTCACCGTGCTGGCGGTGGTGGCCGGTGCTTGGCTGGTGCTGGCGGCGGGGTTGATGATGGGACGAGGTCGCGGTTAGCGGCTTCATGCTTTGAGACGGCCGCTGCGCGGCCTCCTCAGCATGAGGTGGGAAGATGACCCTTCGGCTTCTCGCTGGTTCAGAATAAAGTAACCACCTCACCCTGAGGAGCTTGCGAAGCAAGCGTCTCGAAGGGTGGGACGCCGTTTACGCCCTTTGAGGTTCGCGTGACCGTCTTCGTCTATATGCTGCGCTGTGCCGACAGCAGTTACTACGTCGGTTCGACGCGCAAGTCGTTGGAGGAGCGGGTCGCCGAACACAACAGCGGATTGCTGGGCGGTTACACGCGATCTCGCGGGCCCGTTGTTCTTGTGTGGTCGCAAGACTTCGAGCAGATCACCGATGCCATCGCCATGGAACGCCGCGTCAAGGGTTGGCGGCGGGAAAAGAAAGAGGCGTTGATCCGGGGAGATCTTAGTGCGTTGGCGGACCTCGCGTCGCGTCGGCAGCGCTAAAGGTTCGCGCGGTTGCATCATCCTTCGAGACGGGCCTTCGGCCCTCCTCAGGATGAGGAAAGAATGTAGGCCTCAACCTGAGTAGTTGTGCATTACCCCGATCGTTGCGGTTACTCCGCCGCGTCCGGGTCCTGCTTCACCCATCGCGCCGCTGCGGCGTCGTCGCTTGAACGGGCATCGACCCACTGGGCGCCCTGATCGGTTTCTTCCAGTTTCCAGAAGGGGGCCTTGGTTTTCAACCAGTCCATGAGGAACTGACAGGCCTCGAAGGCGGCCTCGCGGTGGGCCGAGGCGGCAGCGACCAGGACGATCTGGTCGCCGGGTTCGAGCCGTCCGTAGCGGTGGATGATGAGGCTCGCTTCCAGCGGCCAGCGCGTCTGTGCTTCGGCCTCGATTTCGGCCAGCATCTTCTCGGTCATGGCCGGGTAGTGTTCCAGGGTCATGGCGCTGATCCCCGAGCCCCCGGCCATATCGCGGACCAGCCCGACGAAG
This sequence comes from Pelagibius sp., assembly GCF_965249265.1. NCBI lineage: Bacteria > Pseudomonadati > Pseudomonadota > Alphaproteobacteria > Rhodospirillales > Rhodovibrionaceae > Pelagibius > Pelagibius sp. The sequence continues at coordinate 543,116 of NZ_OZ252224.1, forward strand.
ACGGCGAGCCCGCCGATGGCGGTGTTGCCGCTGGTCAAAGCAGCCAGTTCTGCGCCAACGTTAAAGTCTTCCGCCTGGACTTTGATCATGATTCTTTCTCCCTTGCGGGGAAGGCGGTTCCAGCCCGCTCCCCCTCCCGGCCACCCGCCCAAGTTTTCTGGGCCAGTATCCTATGGGTGGTCGGGAGGGGGAGCGGGCCGGTGCCGAACATCGAGCGAAGCGAGAGCAAGATCTATCCCCCCGTTACCGGCGGGAAGAGGGCGACCTCGTCGTTGGGGCCGACGGGGTCGCTGTTCTTGGCGAAGGACTGGTTCACCGCAACGCGGATGGCCTTGCGGTCGGAAAGCGCGTCGGCGAACTCCGGCCCACGGCCTTCCAGCCAGGTCAGCAGTTCGCCCACCGTCGCGACGTCCGCCGGCGGACTCACGTCTTCCTCCGAGAGGCCGGTCTTGGTCTTCAACCAGGCGAAATACAGCAGCTTCACGTCGGTCTTCTTCCTCTGGCGTCACCCTTCGAGACGGGCCTGCGGCCCTCCTCAGGGTGAGGTCTTTTCCCTATGCTCCGACCTCATGCTGAGGAGCGAAGCGTCTCGAAGCATGGGACGCCCCACTACATATAGGTCGACCTAATAATAGGTCACTGGGTCACTTCGCTGAAGGGCAGGAAATCCACCATCGCGCCGGCCTCCAGGCGGGTCAAGTCCTCGGGCAGTTCGACCAGGCCGTCGGCGGCGACCAGGGACGACAGGATGCCGGCGCCGTCGCGGGCGAATTTCTCCGCCGTCAGGCCCGAGGCACCCTCCACCAGCCGGGCGCGGACCCACTCGCGGCGGTCGATCTTTTTCTTGTGGTCGAAACCGGCCCTGACCCGGAAGGTATGGGGCGGCGTGTCGTCGCCGCCCATCATGCGCAGGATCACCGGGCGCACGACGTTGAGAAAGGTGACCACCACCGCGACCGGGTTGCCGGGCAGGCCGACGAAGGGCACCCGCCCGACCTGGCCCAGGGCGATGGGACGGCCCGGCTTCACCGCCAGCCGCCAGAGGTGCAGCTTGCCCAGCGCTTCAACCGCCGTCTTTACGTGGTCTTCTTCCCCGACGGAGACGCCGCCGGAGGTGACGATGAGATCGTGTTTGCCTTCGGCCGCGCCCAGTGCTGCCCGCACGGCGTCCAGCCGGTCGGGCAGGATGCCCAGATCGTCGACCCGGCAGCCGAGGCCGCTCAGCAGCGCGTGGATGGTGTAGCGGTTGGAATCGTAGATCGCGCCGGCCTCCAGCGCGGCGCCGGGTTCGCGCAGCTCGTCGCCGGTGGAAAAGAGCGCGACCCGCAGGCGCTGCGAGACCTTGACTTCCTGCCGTCCGACGGCGGCGGCCTGGCCGACGTCCTGGGCGCGCAATCGCTGCCCCTCGTGCAGCACGACGCTGCCCTGTTCGACATCCTCCCCGGCCTTGCGCGCGTTGGACCCCTTCTTGATGCCCGGACGGATCACAACCGTATTGCCCTCGACGGTGCAGTCTTCCTGCATCATCACCGTGTCCGGGCCCCCATTTTCTCCGGCCGGCAGTCTTGCGCCGGTGAAGATACGGATGGCGCTGCCGCGCGGCGCATCGGGCAAGTCCCGCTGCCCGGCGGTGATTCGTCCGGTGATGGGCAGGCGCGTCTCCTGCGCCGGGTCCAGGTCGGCGTGATGGACCGCATAGCCGTCGACGGCGGAGTTCGGCGCCGGGGGAACGTTGACGGGGGAGGTGACGTCCTCGGCCAGGATGCGCCCCAGAGCCTCGGTCAGCGGCACCGTTTCGCGCTCTGTCACGGCGGTGATGCTTTCGGCCAGCAGCCTGCGCGCTTCTTCGACCCGCATCAGCGGGCCGCCCTGGGCGAAGCAGTCGTCGGTGAGCTGCGCCATATTACTCTGCGCTTTCCCGGGCTGCCTCGGTCCCGCTCAGCCCACAGTGGGCGACGACGAAGTCGGCAACGGCCTCGATATCGTTGAGGTCGAGACGCGGCACCGGCAGGCCCGGCAGGTCTTCGTCGCTGGCCACGGCGACCACCTTGGGATCGTCGGGCTGGATCAGCGGCTTGCCGTGGGCCGGGCGGTGGATCTCGATCTTCTCGTGGCCTTCCTTCTTCCAGCCCTCGATGATCAGCAGGTCGACCGGGGTCATGTGCCGCATCAGGCTGAGGCTGTCGGGCTCGGCCTCCTCGCGCAGTTCGTGCATCAGGGCCCAGCGCTTGCCGGAACCGATCATCACCTCGGTCGCTCCCGCGGCGCGGTGCTGATAGGAATCCTTACCCGGCTTGTCGACGTCGAAGGCGTGGTGGGCGTGCTTCATGGTGGAGACCCTGAGGCCGCGGCGCACCAGGGCCGGGATCAACTGGGTCACCAGAGTTGTCTTGCCGCTGCCGCTCCAGCCCGCCAATCCTATTACCTTCACTGGATCATCTCTTTCATGAACTGCCGCTCTCGCCGACCATGTGCTTCAGGCCGCGGGAGAGATAGTCGTAGCCGGTGATGGCGGTCAGGGCGCCGGCGACCCAGAGCCCGGCCTCGCCGATCCACTGTACCGGAATGATCGCCGGGCCGGCCTCGCCGACGATGAGGAAGCCCAGGGCGATCATCTGGATCGCCGTCTTCCATTTCGCCAGGGCGGTCACCGGCACCGAGATCTTGATCTCCGCCAGATACTCGCGCAGGCCGGAGACCAGGATCTCCCGCGCCAGGATGATGATTGCCGGTACGATGAGCAGACCGGAGATCTGCTGGGTCGCGACCAGCATGACGATCAGCGAGGCGACCAGCAGCTTGTCGGCGATGGGGTCGAGGAAGCGGCCCAGGGGCGAGACCTCGTTCATGTGGCGCGCCAGATAGCCGTCGAAATAGTCGGTCACGCAGGCCAGCACATAACCGCCCAGGGCCAGCCAGCGGAACAGCGGCGTGTCGAGATAAAGCAGCACCAGCAGCAGGGGTATCGCCGCGATCCGTGAAAGGGTCAAGATATTGGGCAGGCTGGTCAGCATGACCCCTGGGATTCCTTCCTAAACCGGCGCCTCGCCCGGCCGAAAAGGGGGAGGCTCCTGAATTCCTGCAACGACGTGTCAATCTAGCACAGCCGTATTGCCCTACTCACTGCCCAAGATCAATTGCCGCAAATGATCAGCTCTCCCGGCGGAAATGGTCATAAATCTTCTGCGCAACGGTCTTGCTGATCCCCTCCACCGCTTCGAGGTCGGCGAGGCCGGCCCGGGCCACTGCCTTGGCCGCGCCGAAGTGGAGCAGCAGCGCCTTTTTGCGCTTGGCGCCGATGCCCGGCACATCGTCCAATGCCGAGCGCAGCCGCGCCTTGGAGCGCCCGGCCCGGTGGCTGCCGATAGCGAAGCGGTGCGCCTCGTCGCGCAGGCGCTGGATGAAGTAGAGCAGCGGGTCGCGGGGCTGCAGCATGAAGGACGGCTTGCCCGGGACGAAGATGCGCTCGCGCCCGGCGTCGCGGTCCGGCCCCTTGGCGATGGCGGCGATCGGCAGGTCGCCGAGGCCGAGGTCCGCCAGGACTTCCAGGCCCGCATTGAGCTGGCCCTGGCCACCGTCCAGCAGCACCAGATCGGGCCAGGTGCCGCCGCTGCGCTCCGGGTCTTCCTTCAGGGCGCGCTTGAAGCGCCGGGTCAGCACCTCGCGCATCATCCCATAGTCGTCGCCGCCGACGATGGCCGGGTCCTTGATGCGGAACTTGCGGTAGGCGTTCTTGGTGAAGCCTTCCGGGCCGGCGACCACCATACCGCCGTAGGGCTCGCTGCCCTGAATGTGACTGTTGTCGTAGATCTCGATGCGCGCGGGCACCGCCTCCAGCCCGAAAACCTCGCCGAGTTTTTCCAGCAGGCGGCGCTGGCTGCTGCTTTCCGCCAGACGCCGGGCCAGGGCCTCGCGGGCGTTGTGCAGGGCATTGTCGATCAGTTTACGTTTAGCACCGCGCTGCGGCTGCAGGATCTGCACCTTGCGTTCGGCCTTGATCGACAGCGCCTCGGCAAGCAGGTTCTCCTCCTCCAGCGGATGGCTGACCAGGATGGCGGCGGGAACCGGCTTGTTCTCATAGAACTGCGCAACGAAGGCGGCGAGCACTTCGCCCACCGCCAAGGTCTTGTCGTGGCTCGGGAAATAGGCCCGGTTGCCATAGTTGCGCCCGGCCCGGAAGAAGAACACCTGAATGCAGATCTGCCCGCCTTCCTCATGCGCGGCGATGACATCGGCGTTGTCGACGCCCTCGATGTTGATGTCCTGGTGCGACTGGATGTGGGCCAGGGCGCGGATGCGGTCGCGGTAGACGGCGGCGGTTTCGAAGTCGAGCTTCTCCGATGCGGCCTCCATGGCCGAGGCAAGCTGTTGCTGTACCTGTTGGGACTGGCCGGTAAGGAACCTGCGTGCCTGCTGCACCAGGTCCTGATAGTCGGCGGCGGAAATGCGTTCGACACAGGGGCCCGAGCAGCGCTTGATCTGATACATCAGGCAGGGCCTTGTGCGGCTTGCGTAGACCGCATCGGAACAGGAGCGCAGCAGGAAGGCGCGCTCCAGCGCCGTGATGGTCCGGTTCACCGCGCCGGCCGAGGCGAAGGGACCGAAGTAGTCGCCTTCGCGGGTATGGGCGCCGCGGTGTTTTGTGATCTGCGGCACCGCGTGATCGTCGGCCAGGAGGATGTAAGGGAAAGACTTGTCGTCGCGCAACAGCACGTTGAAGCGCGGCATGAAGCGTTTGATCAGGTTGCTTTCCAGCAACAGCGCCTCGACCTCGGTGTTGGTCTCCACCACCTCCATGGCGACGGTCTCGGCTACCATGCGCTGCAGGCGGTGCGGCATCTTGGACAGCAGCGTGTAGGAGGTGACGCGGCGTTTCAGGTTGCGCGCCTTGCCGACATAAAGCGCATCGCCCTTGCGGTTCAACATGCGATAGACGCCGGGGCTGGCCGACAAGGTCTTCACCGTCTCGGCGATGACGGCCAGGCCCTTTGCGAGGCTCTGTCCGACGTCGCCGTCTGAGATATCCGCGCCCGCATCGGCACCCGCATCAGCATGGGCCCCTGCAGAGGACTCGACCCCATAAGGTTCTGCAGGATCCTCCTCCATTCCCATGGCGGAACGCTTGCCGCCGGCCGAGGGATCGGCGGCCCGGCGCTTGGGGGCCCGGCGCTTGGGGGCAACGCGTCGCTTAGGGGCTCTCGTCATTACGAATCAGTCGCTTATGGAGGAGTCTCTCGCCAAAAGGAAAACAACTGCCAACCGGCGGGTCAATGCTTCCGGCGGCCGCTGGATTCTATCCACCAATGCTGTGGATAAAACTGTGATTATCTTGCCCGCCCGGATGCCACGTCTTAGGGAATTCTACATTTTTGTTAAGCTGCATATTTTTTAGGCAAACATAGTTATGCTATTGATTTATAAACATGAAAGACAAGTCAAGAATAAAGTAAACGGCGGGACCCTAATTTTGTCATAGCCTGTTAGGGGGTTTGGAGGGGGGCTGAGGGGCCTGTGTAAAACTGGCGCCCCGCGGCGCCGGATTGGCTTCTAGTGCAAGGACTTAGCGGAAGGCCGTCATCGACGCGCAGGGGCTGACGCAGAACCAGGGGTTGTCGGCGCGGAGGAAAACTTCCTATTCGGTGTCGCGCCGGCGCTCCAGTTCAATGCCGATGCCACCGATATCGGCGTAGCGGTCCAGCTTTTCGATCCTGATCTTGGTTTCGCGCACCCGGCTGAAGCCGAAGCAGACCACGGCCAATTCCTCGGCCAGGGTTTCAAGAAGGCGGAAGCTGGTGGCAAGGCAGTGCGCCCGGACAGCGTCCGCAAGGACGCCATAGTCGAGCACTTCGTTGATGTTGTCTTCCAGCGGCGGAACCGGATCGACCAGCAGTTCGATGTTGAGACGCAGGCGTTGCGCGCGCGCCCGTTCCTCGTCGCTGACTCCGATGCTGCAGGAAAGTGTCAGATCGCGGATGACGGTACGCTGCACCAGGAGGGTGGATCTGTTTGCGGCGTCGTTTTTTTCAGAGGGGGCTTTGCTCATGTCACGCTAAACCCTGTCGTTGGGGTGGACCTTGTCTGCTGTCGCCCGGTTTGCCCTTTGGTCTGTTCACTTGGCCGCCATCAGTTGCGTGGCGGTGATCGAGGAAGCGGTCGGCGCGGCCACGACCTGTTTGTGCGGATCGAACTGGAACCAGATGAAGGCCACGTAGAGAAGCACGAAGGCCGCTCCCGAAACCCGTCCGATACGCTTGCCGATCAACATGATCGGCACGGCAATGATTGTGGCGCCGGCCAGGATCCAGATATCGAAACTCAGCACTTCCGGTGCGACGGTGACCGGCGTAATGACGAAAAGTGCGCCTAGAATCAACAGGATATTGAAGATGTTCGAGCCGAGGACGTTGCCCAGGGCAACCTCGGTATGCCCGCGTAACGCGGCGACGATTGCCGTGGCCAGTTCCGGCAACGAGGTGCCGAAAGCCACCAGGGTCAGGCCGATGACCGTCTCCGACACGCCGGCGGCGCGGGCGATCACCAGCGCGCCGCGCACCAGAAGTTCGGAGCCGGCAGCCAGGCCGACGATGCCGCCGACAACCAGCAACAAGGCGATCCAGGCAGAGCGCGGCGCGGCACCGGCTTCCTCGATCGCCTCCATGCCGGTGTCTGTATCGTTGCCGCTCTTCAGCTCGGCACGGTAGCTGGCGACGAGGTAGGCGATCAGCAGGGCAATCATGATGACGCCCTGGGGGAAGCCCATGCGTTCCGTGAAGGCCAGCGCGACGAACACGGCGGTCGCCGCGACCATGGCGACAACATCGCGCCGGATCCGCTTGGGCTCCTTGGCGATCGGGCAGAGCAGGGCGGCGAGGCCGAGGATCAACAGGATGTTGGCGATGTTGGAGCCGACCACGTTGCCGACACCGATATCGGTCGCACCCTGAAGGCCGGCGGTCAGGGTCACCACCAGTTCCGGCATCGAGGTCGCGAAGGCGACCACCGTCAGGCCGATGAGCAGAGGGGAGAGGCCGAACCGCAGCGACAGGCCGACGGCACCGCGCAGCAACACCTCGCCGCCGATGAACAGCAGCACCAAACCACCCCCGGCCTGCAAAAACGCTATCGCTGTCATATCCGGACGTGGAACTCGGGCTGGTTGATCAAGGTCAGGCGTGCGGCAACGGCCGGGAAAGGCAGGGAATCCGCCGCGTCGGTCCGCACAATGGCTGAGCTACCGTTAAATGTCGATTGTTCTCGGCTATTTCAATCAGTTCTTCGGCAAGGCGAGTCCTATCAGCCATGCGGCCGTCTCTGCCCGCCGCCGGAGGCTCAAGAATCTTTGTTTCCCGCGGTTTTCAGCAAAAGGGCCGCCGAGTTCATGCAGTAGCGCTGCCCGCCGGGCGGCGGACCGTCGTCGAAGACATGACCGAGGTGGGCGTCGCAGCGCGCGCAAAGCACCTCGGTCCGCCGCATCCAGAGGCTGCGGTCCTCCCTGGTTTCCACGGCTTCGGCCCTGACCGGCGCGGTGAAGGAGGGCCAGCCGGTGCCGGAATCGAACTTGGCGTCGGCGTCGAACAGGGCCTGGCCGCAGCAAACGCAGAGATAGGTGCCGGGGGTTTTGCAGTCGTGATAGCGGCCACTGAAGGCGCGTTCGGTCCCGGCCGCGCGGGTGACGTAGTACTGCTCGCGGCTCAACAGGGCCCGCCATTCCCGGTCGGTCTTCTCTACTTTGCCCGTTTTTTCCAGCTTTTCGGTCATCGGGAACCTTCCTCGCAGGCTTGTCGAAGAATGTGAGGCGTCCCGACCCGGCCGGCAAGGGCGGTTCTCGCGACCGTGATCGGCGGGTCGGGGGTGCCTTGACGTTATGAACGAGCCCGGCGGCCGGGCCGCCAGATGGCCAGCATGCCGGCGCCGGCAATCACCGCCATGCCGATCAGGGTCGTGGTCTGGGGGACTTCGCTCAGGATCAGGTACCCCCAGACGGCGGCGAAGATGAGATAGCTGTAATCGAAGGTGGCGATGACCGGCGGCGGCGCCGACTGATAGGCTTTTGCCAGGGCGACGTGGATGGCGACGTTGGCCACGGCGAGCAGCGCCAGCACGGCGCCGGTCTTCAGGTCGATGGTCACCCAGTCGCCGAGCAGGAAGGGATTGGCCTGCTGTTGTTCGGTGCCGGGCTGCCAGATCCAGAGCACCAGGCTGACCCCGAATCCGCAGAGGATGAAACAGACGTTCAGCATCAGCGACAGCGAGATCGCGCTTTCGGCGGCGCACTTGCTGCGGGTCAGGATCGCGGCCAGGGCGTAGAAGACCGCGGAGGCGATGGGGATGATCATGGCCCAGGAGAAGGACTCGGTTCCCGGCTTCAGGATCACCAGAACGCCGGCGAAACCCAGGGCGATGGCAAGGATACGCCTTGGGCCGACGCCTTCGCCCAGCAGGGTCGCAGCGAAGAGGGTGATGAACAGCGGGCCCGTGTAGTAGGCGGCCGCCACCAGCGAAAGATCGAGCAGCGGCAGGGCGGCATAAAAGGCGATGTACATGGCCACCAGCAGGGCGCCGCGCAGCAGGCCCCAGCCGAGCGCCCGGGGGCGCAGGCCGCCGGTTTCGCGGGCCAGACGGTGGAGCACCAGCAGCAGCGGGATAGCGATCAGGGAGCGCAGGGCAAAGAGCTGCCAGAGCGGCAGGTCCGTGCTCACCAGCTTCACCACCGCATCCTGAAGGGCCATGGTGAGGGTGGCAAAGACGATCATGGTAACGCCGAGCGGGAGCCGGTCCGGCCCGGGCGCGGCGGTTCCGGCCATCAGCCCTTGCGGGTGATCTGCACGATGGTCTCGTGCAGGGCGGAGAGGAAGGCGGAGCGGTCGCGCTGGGAGAAGGGCCGGGGGCCGCCGGCCACCTGGCCGGCTTCGCGCAGTTCGGCCATCAGGTTGCGGCTGGCCAGTGCCATGCCGATGGACTTGTCGGAAAAGCCCTTGCCGTTGTGGGCCAGCACGGCGGCGCCCGCCGTCACGCAGCGGCTCGCCAGGGGCACATCGGCGGTGATGACGACGTCGCCCGGCCCGGCCCGTTCGGCGATCCAGTCGTCGGCGGCATCGAAGCCGGCGCCCACCACCACCCGCTTGATCAGCGGATGCACCGGCAGGGAAATGATATCGTTGGCCACCACCTGCACCGTCCAGCCGTGACGCTCGGCGACTTTATAGATCTCCTGCTTCACCGGGCAGGCATCGGCATCGACGTAAATGGAGTGGTTCCGGGCGGTTGCTTGGGTGTTATCTGTCATTTGGTCAGATTTATCAGCGTGATAATGAGAGATTAGATGAAATCAATCACCACTATCATGTGTCCTAAGGACACATGATAGTGGTGATTTCCTGTGTTGTCAACCCGTTTTACGAAGCAAAAATCTATTGACGCATTGGCTGCTGGCATGTATATACGTCCTAAGGACGTATATACATGCCAGCACCAACTGTTCAAAAAGCGGCTGCCCTCGAAATTGGCAAGCTAAACCAGCCTGTTGTGACTCTCTATCAGGTCGCACTCATTATCTTTGAGCTTTACCAAGCTGGTTCATACAGAGGTGAGAAGCTCGCCTCACTGAAAAAATCACACGCCAATCGTTCAGACTGCACAAGAAACATAAACGCTCTCATCGAGAATGGTGTTCTTGAGGAGAGCAATGCTGTACGCCACAAAGAAGTTTTCAGCGTGCTCGGTAGAGAGTCATCGTCGATCAATGAGATTGCGTGTTCTGTGGATCCATTTGCTTACATCTCTCATTTGAGTGCAATGGAATGGCATGGCCTCACTGATCGCATTGGCCGGGTTTTGACCTACTCATCACCTCCGCCAAAACGATGGCGCGAACATGCTTGGCAGAAAATGCAAAAGGATCTCGGTCAACAAAACATTCAAGAATTTTTTCGCCAAAATCTTCCTCAACTCAAGCGGCTAAACGTAAAAAAAATTAGCCGCGTTTCAGTCCATCGCTATCTAAGCGACCACCTCGGCGCTTTTGTTTCGATCAAAGGGCGGTGTTTAAGGGTATCAACAATTGGCCGAACATTCTTGGATATGATTCGAGAACCGAACCTGTGTGGTGGCATCAGACACGTGATCGATGCTTACACCGAACATGCGCCACGATATCAGAAGCAGATAATAGATGAGATTGATAGGCACGGAACAAAGATCGACAAAGTCCGTGCAGGATATGTTCTTGAGGAACATGCGAACATCACTAGTCCCGCAATTAATACCTGGACTGAATTTGCGCAGCGTGGAGGATCACGTAAACTGGATGCGAATAGTCCCTACAGCCCAGACTATTCGGAACGTTGGTGTCTTTCACTAAATCTTGAAGCATGACGTCATGTCAGCATCTTCAATCGAAATCTGGGTAAATGAGATTGCCGATCAACGCGAATTCCGGCAGGCAGTTCACACCATCCTATACGCAATCTCTCAACATCGCGAACTGCAAGACCTTATGATTCTGAAAGGTGGCATTCTACTTGGTCTGGCCTACGCGAGCACAAGATTCACCAGAGACATTGATTTCTCGACAGATCAAACTCTGCAACAAATAGAGCCCAATGAACTGATAGATGAACTTGACACAGCTCTCGTTGAAGCTGTTGAAGCACTCGGCTACGGCATCGATTGCAGAGTCCAAGGCTGGAAGCAAAAACCTCCGGGGGAAGACAAAGAATTCGCATCTTTGAAAATAAGCGTTGGCTACGCTGACCAAAACAATCTAGGTGCGCACCGCAGGTTACAAAATGGCAAATCCCCCCACGCTGTGAAGATCGACTTTAGTCTCAATGAACCTCGTGGCGAACCTGTCGCAATGGAACTCGACCACAACCAAACGATTCAGACATACAGCTTCCATGATCTTGTCGCAGAGAAGTTCAGGGCTCTACTACAACAGCAGCAGAGAAAGCGCTTCCGAAGGCAAGATACCTACGATTTGTATGGGTTGCTAAGCGAAGAGAAAGTCAGCACCGATATACTTATTAAGGCTCAAATCTTGCTAAGCTTAAAAGAGAAGGCGAACGCAAGGAATCTTGAGGTAGAGAAAGAGTCGATGCGCAACCCCGAAATCGCCCGGCGTTCCAAGGCTCAATACAACCTCTTGGAGCAAGAGATCCAGGGGGAATTGCCCAAATTTGATGAAGCTTATGGCTACATCATGAACTACTACGAAAGCCTTCCTTGGGAGGCGGAAGAGAACCCAACTGACTGACTTTGGTTAGTGGTAGCACTTAAACTGACTTCTGAATCTCAAAAATTCTTGTTCGCTATCTAACGCCGCCTGCCGCGATATCTGCCTTTGCCCTTACGCGACTTGCTGGCGGCGCCGGCCTGGGCGATGCGGTCGGCGAAGCCGCCCCCGCTGCCGTCGCCGCTGGCCGAACCGGGCCGGTCGAGACCCAGTTCCTGGTCGCGCAGGCGCTTCACCTCGTCGCGCAGGCGCGCGGCCTCTTCGAATTCCAGGTCGGCGGCGGCGTCCTGCATGCGCTTTTCCAGATCGGCGATATAGGCCTGCAGGTTATGGCCGATGAGGTGCTTGGTCTTCTCGTCGCCGGTCTTCACCGTGACGTGGTCGCTCTCGTAGACGCTCTCCAGGATATCGGCGATCTGCTTCTTCACCGATTCCGGGGTGATGCCGTTGGCGTCGTTGTAGGCCTGCTGTTTTTCGCGGCGGCGGTTGGTTTCCTCCAGCGCCGCGGTCAGGCTGTCGGTCATCTTGTCGGCGTAGAGCACCACCCGGCCGTCGACGTTGCGAGCCGCCCGGCCGATGGTCTGGATCAGCGAGGTGGTGGAGCGCAGGTAGCCCTCCTTGTCGGCATCCAGGATGCAGACAAGGGCGCATTCGGGAATGTCCAGGCCCTCGCGCAGCAGGTTGATGCCGACCAGTACGTCGAAGACACCGAGGCGCAGGTCGCGGATGATCTCGATGCGCTCCAGGGTATCCACGTCGGAGTGGATGTAGCGCACCTTCAGGCCCGCCTCGTGGAGATACTCGGTCAGATCCTCGGCCATGCGCTTGGTGAGCGTCGTCACCAGCACCCGGTTGCCGGCCGCGGCCATGTCCTTGCACTCGCCGATCAGGTCGTCGACCTGGCTTTCCGTGGGCCGGATGATGCAGACCGGGTCGATCAACCCGGTCGGTCGGATCACCTGTTCAACGAAGACGCCGCCGGTCTGCTTCAGCTCCCAGGGGCCGGGGGTGGCCGAGACGTAGACCGTCTGCGGGCGCATCTGTTCCCATTCCTCGAACTTCAGCGGCCGGTTGTCGATGGCCGAGGGCAGGCGGAAACCGTATTCCGCCAGGGTCGACTTGCGCGAATAGTCGCCGCGGTACATGCCGTTCAACTGACCCACGGTCACGTGGCTCTCGTCGACGAAGAGCAGCGCATCCTCCGGCAGGTATTCAAAGAGCGTCGGCGGCGGCTCGCCCGCATTGCGTCCGGTCAGGTAGCGCGAATAGTTCTCGATCCCGGCGCAGGAGCCGGTGGCCTCGATCATTTCCAGATCGAACATGGTGCGCTGCTCCAGGCGCTGGGCCTCCAGCAGCTTGCCCTGCTGGTTGAAGAGATCGAGCTGGATCTTCAGGTCTTCTTTGATCTGCTTTGCGGCCTGCTGCAGGGTCGGGCGCGGCGTCACATAGTGGCTGTTGGCGTAGACCTTCATGGCCTCAAGGCTGTCGGTCTTGTCGCCGGTCAGCGGGTCGAACTCATGGATCGTCTCCACTTCATCGCCGAAGAGGGTGAGGCGCCAGGCGCGGTCTTCATAGTGGGCCGGGAAGACGTCGATGGTATCGCCGCGCACGCGAAAGGTGCCGCGGTGGAAGTTGCCGTCGTTGCGCTTGTATTGCAGCTCCACCAGCTTCTTCAGCAGATCGGCGCGGCGGATCTCCTGCCCGGCCTTCACCTCCACCGTCATGGTGGCATAGGTCTCCGGCGAGCCGATGCCGTAGATGCAGGAGACCGAGGCGACGATCACCACGTCGCGGCGCTCGAACAGCGCGCGGGTGGCGGCGTGGCGCATGCGGTCGATCTGCTCGTTGATCGAGCTTTCCTTCTCGATATAGGTGTCGCTGCGCGGGACGTAGGCTTCCGGCTGGTAGTAGTCGTAGTAGGAGACGAAGTACTCCACCGAGTTTTCCGGGAAGAACGACTTCATCTCCGCATAGAGCTGCGCGGCGAGGGTCTTGTTGGGCGCGAGCACCAGGGAGGGGCGCTGCAGCTCGGCGATGATCTGCGCGGCGGTGAAGGTCTTGCCGGAGCCGGTGACGCCGAGCAGCACCTGGTCGCGCTCGCCCTCGACCAGGCCGCCGGTCAGCTCCTTGATCGCCTGGGGCTGGTCGCCGGCCGGCACGAAGTCGGAATTGATCTTGAACGGCGTGGCGGCGGAGGGGCTGGCGAGCAGGTCCAGTGGCTTGGCCGGTGCGGGGGTCAGGGTGGTATCGGACATGTCTCTTTATATGCGCTCTGCCCGGCCTGAGGCCAGGGGCGAAGCGGGGGCGTTGCTGACACCTGTCTGTCAGGAGAGTCGGGAGACTGGCAGGAGAACCGGGGTGGCGTCTTGACGTTCCGAGGCCGTTTCTCTATATTCAACCAAATGGTTGAATATTCTGATCAAGCCCTGGACCGCACTTTCTCCGCCCTGGCCGACCCGACCCGGCGCGCCATTCTCGGCCGCCTGATGTCCGGCGAGGCGCGGGTGACGGAGATCGCCGAGCCTTTCGAGATGTCGTTGAACGCGGTCTCCAAGCATGTCGCGGTTCTGGAACGGGCCGGGCTGGTGAAGCGTGATGTGCAGGGCCGCGTCCACCAGCTTTCGTTCGAGGGCGCGCCGATCCTGGAGGCGGCGCGCTGGATGGAAGAAACCCGCCGCTTCTGGGAAGCCCGGCTCGATGCCCTGGAAGCCTTTCTGGAGAAGCAGAACCCCGAAGAGAGTTCCCCCCAAGTCAGCAATCCCCGAAGCAATCCCCCCGGAAAAAAGGACTGATGATCATGAGCGACGTACTCGCCAGCGACAGCGTGGCTCCGGCCGCGGCTTTCGGTTCCGCCCCCACGGTGCGGATCACCCGCATCTATGCCGCCTCTCCCCAGGCGGTCTTCGATGCCTGGACCAATCCGGAGCAGCTCAGCCAATGGCTCTGCCCTTACGATCTGACCGTGGCCCAGGTGGACATGGATCTGCGGGTCGGCGGCACTTACAGCGTCCTCATGCAGGGCGAGGAGAAGCACGAGCATCACGGCGTTTTCGAATCCATCGAAGCGCCGTCGCGCCTCGTCATGTCCTGGGCCGGCGGCGGCCTGAAAGGAATCGAGAGCCGGCTGACCATCGCCATTGAGGCGGCGCAAACCCCGGACGGCCGGCAGGCTGCGCGCATGACCCTGATCCACGAGCGCTTCCCCGACGCCGAGACCTCCCAGAACTATGAGGGTGGCTGGAACAGCGCTTTCGACAAGCTGGAAAGGGCGCTGGACGCGTAACGCCTGTTACCCGAGCGCCGACCCGATGATGAAACAGGAGACGAACCCATGAGTGAAGCAGCCCTCAGCAGGCCCGTGGTGCGCCTGACCCGCAAACTGGCGGCCAGCCCTGAGCTGGTCTTCGATGCCTGGACCGACCCGGCGATGGTGAGCCAGTGGCTGATCCCCGGCGAGATGGTGATGGCCGCCATCGAGATCGACTTGAGGGTCGGCGGCCGTTTCGATTTCGTCATGAAGGGCGATGAACCGCATCCCCATGCCGGCGTCTACAAGGTGATCGACCGTCCGAAGAAACTGGCGTTCACCTGGTCGTCCTCGGCGACCAATCACCAGGAAACGCTGGTCACCGTCGAGATCAAACCGCTGGGCCAGGGCTCGGAGCTGACTCTGACCCACGAGGGTTTCGCCGACGATGCCATGGCCGGCCTGCACAACGGCGGCTGGACCGCCTGCTTCGAAAAGCTGGTGCCTTTCGTCGAGGACTGAAACGGCAGCACGAAAATCATCCCCCTCCCGACCTCCCCCCATCAAGGGGGGAGGGGGAACTAACTCGCCGCATAGACACACTCCCTCCCCCTCGATGGGGGTAATTATATACTTGACTGAACAATTCTGAGATCCTATCAGTTTCGCGGAAGGCAATGCGCGTATTCCGCGAAAGCTGGTAGGATGGCGCATGGATTGGTCACATTTTGGTCATTTCGACCGGATAGCGGATGCGGTAGATGCATTCCTTGGGGCTGAGAAGTCCCTTACAGGCACGGCGAAATGGCATGATGGCACTGGCGACGGCGATTGGCGGACATCGTACGTGGTTCTAGCGGAGGGCGAGCATGTGGGGGCCGCGCTTGACCTAACAGCCTACCCTCACATCCCCACGGATCGGGAAGACTGTCGGTTCACGATCACCTTAAACTGTCCGCAACCCATTTGGCGTATAGACTTTGAGCCTCCTGATAAAGGGCACACAAACCCGCTCGACCGGAGCCGGTTTCTGGGCGAAGGACTAGTGTATGGGCCGCACTACCATTCGTGGCCGGATAATCGGCACATTGCCACAAAGGCTATGTTGCCAAAGGAGTTAGGTTGCGCACGCACGCTGCCACCCCAGATTAGGCGATGGGAGCAAGCATTTCGCTGGTTTTGCGGGGAAACAGGCATTACGCTCCCGTCGGGGGCAATGCTTGAACTGCCGAAAAGGAGTAGGCTGGTTTGAGCCAGATCGATTACATCAACGAAGCCTTGCGATCCTTTTTGCGGTGTGTGCAGCAAGAGGGGCGTATCGCCGTGCCTACGCTTTGCCTCTATCCGTCAAACTCGACTGTCACTGTGTATGTGACGGGCGGCGAGCGTGAAGTGGTGGTTTCTGACGGCGGCGGTGCCATGCACGAGATTGCCGCGCACGGGTTGCCTGCAACCAATCAAGCGGGGCGGATTCTTAGCACCCACTGTCGGAGTAACGGCCTCAAGCACGACGGAAAGAGGATCTATTCAGACGCTATCCCTTTAGCCGCAATCAGTAGCGCAATTGCATTGGTCGCCAACGCATCGTCACTGGCCGCGCATGATGCTCTATCTAAAATTCGTGTTCGCCAACGCCGTGATTTGCGCGAGGCTCTAAAGTCGGTGCTTGAGAAGCGCTATTCGAAAGATCAAATCAAACACGAAGTGCCGATCATGGGTGAGAGTGCAAAGCAGTACAAATTTGATACCGTCATTGAGCTTGGTGGAGATCGCAGGCTGATTGTAGATACGGTTGTTCCCGAAGCATCATCTATCAATGCTCGCATTGTCTCTCACATAGATGTTTCTAAAAGGGATGATCCGACCGTCATGCAACGGATTGTCTATGACCAAGGGGAAGAGTGGAGCGGAGCAAACCTTAAATTGCTGCAGATGGCCGCGACGCTCGTGCCGTTTGAAATGGTTGGACCAAATCTTGATAGACTGAGAGTCTCATGACGGAACGGACCGAAAGAGACGCGACAAGAGATCCGAAGTTTGAAAAGGTGGTTCAGCACTTCCTGAAAACACCACCCAAACCCCACAAGCCCAAGAAGGGCAAACCCAAAAAGAAAACCCCGGCCGAATGAGCCGGGGTTTCTGGTTAAGGAGTATAGAATGCGAGAGACAATCATCCACTGGGTTGCAAAAATGCTTCGGCTGACAATACGCATTGATGGCCGGGCATTTGGTAGGTTGCCGCGCTCCACCAGCGTCACCGATTGCACGCATTCCACTTCTTGAGAAGTTCCTTGTCTCCACCAAGAAGATTTCGCCACACGCCGGTTTCGGCTTGTATGACGATCAGGCGATCATTGGCACTAAGCTTCTCATTGACATAGTCGAAGACTTTCTCGGCACTCGCGCTAGGGTCGGTACTCAATTAGGGATTCCCCTACGTCTGCAGTTGTGATTCTTTGATCCAGGTTTCCCAAGGCAGGGAGGATTGGATGGCACGGCTTTACTGGCTTTCGGACGAGGAATGGGCTCGGATCGAGCCTTATCTGCCGCGCGGTCGGCGCGGGGCTCATCGGGTGGATGACCGTCGGGTGATTTCCGGTATCGTCCATATGCTCAAGGTCGGAGCGCGCTGGCGCGACTGTCCGTCGGAATACGGCCCCTACACGACGATCTACAACCGCTTCAATCGCTGGAGCAAGCAAGGGGTTTGGGAGGATATTTTCTACGCCCTGACGGGTAAAAGTGTTGTCGTATCGACCACAGCGGTCGATTCCACCCACATCAAGGCGCACCGCTCGGCGGCGGGGGCAAAAGGGGGGACTTCGAGCACGCAATCGGTCGATCGCGCGGCGGACGGACGACTAAAATTCATGCCATAACCGATGCACTGGGGCGCCCTATTGCCCTCTCGATCACGCCCGGACAGACCCATGATCTGGTCGGCGCGGCCATGCTTCTCGAGCGCATACCAACCCCTAAACGGCTCCTGGCCGATCGCGCCTATGACGCCGCAAAGCTGCGGGACTGGTTGATCGAACGAGGCTGCCAGCCGGTCATCCCTCCAAACCCAACCCGCAAGCATCCTCAATCGTACGACAAAGTCGCCTACCGAGACCGCAACCGCGTGGAGCGGATGTTCTGTCGGCTCAAGGATTTCAGAAGGATAGCAACCCGCTACGACAAGCGCGCCGATATCTTCCTCGCCGCCATCTGTCTGGCCGCATCTATCACTTGGTGGCTCAATTGAGTCTCGACCCTAGAGCAAACAAACCAGACAGTTTCAAGGATGCGCTGACGCAACTTGTATTTCTGCTCCAGGTGCTTATCCATCTGTGCGTGAGTTGGCGTACTCCCGTTCAAGTCATAAGAAATGAAGTATGCGGGCATTTCCAATCCCCCGTTTATGCAAAAGCGGGAAAAGTCTGACTCTAATACAACCAGAGAGTCAATTGAGTTTTATCGTATTTCTCGCCAATCGCGAGCCAACAAGCGAAGCGTCACCTCCTTGAAGGTAAGGCGCTTGGTTGCGTCCTTACCGGCAGTCAATCCGCCGATAGGTGAGGCGCTTCCCCTCGATACCCTTGAGGGCTTTCACGGTGCGTTCCATGTCCTCAACGCCAAGCGCGGTACGTTCGTTATAGCGGAAGTCGAACTCGGCCAGATAGCGCTTGAGGTGCGTAGAGCTAACATGGTGGTAGGTGCCGTTGATGCCGCGCTTAAGCAGGGAGAAATAGCCCTCGACCGTGTTGGTGTGGGCGTCGCCGCGAACATACTCGTTGATGCTGTGATTGACGCTCTCATAGCGAGCGTACTCGGGTCCGATAAGGCGATACTGGCCCGCGTCGTCGCTCATCAGGGTTGAGGCGCGGTCGATCTGCTCAAAGAGGATGGGGCCGAGGCTCTTAGCGTTCACGCTCTTAACGTGATAGGAGCGAACACGCCCGCCGCGTTCGACCAGTGCGAAGGCAGTCTCTTTGCCCATGCTGCCGATGTTCTTCGGGTTGCGCTTGGAGACGTGCTTGTTCTTCTCCTTGCCGCCGATCAGGGTTTCGTCGGCCTCGACAACCTTGTCAGGTCCGCCCTTGGGGCCTTCGTCTTTAGCGGGGCGCATGGCCTCACGGATACGGTGCGCCATGAACCAAGCGGTCTTGTAGGTGACGCCAAGCATGCGGTGTAGCTGATGGGCGCTCATGCCCTTCTTCGACGAGCAAAGCAGATGCGTTGCCATGAGCCACTTGTGCAGTTTCACATGGGAGCGCTCATAGAGCGTGCCGACGCGGACCGTGAACTTCTTGCGGCACTCGCGGCAGTGATACCAGCCCTTGCCCATGGAGCCCTTGGCCGGGAGAGCCTTGACCGTATCGACTTGGCCGCAGAAGGGGCAGAACGGGCCATCCGGCCAGCGCTGCGCCTCAAGGTATTCGCGGGCTGCGTCCTCGTCGTGAAAGATGGGGTTCGAAATGTCGGTCACTGGCTCTCTCCTTCCCTTTATAGGTGGGGAGTCTGCCTTGTTCAGTCAAGTATATAATCACCCTCGATGGGGGAGGGTCGGGGTTGGGGGTGACACCCTCTCCACTGCAAGCTGCCGGCGCGGAGTCGTGCTGTCGCTGGGACAGCATGAGGGCGTCTTTCTGACTGTGGGATTTCCTCATGTTGAGGACGCCTGAAAGGCCGTCTCGAATCACGTGGAAGTCCCTGCCCGCCTCACGGGTGTCATTCAATTCAGTAGGGGCCAGAGGACTCCTCGGCCGTCACAACAACGGTGCGAAGAGCAGCAGGGCGGCACCGATGCCGATGCCGAGCAGGGCCAGCAGGCAAAGGCGTGAAAGCCAGCGGCGCAAACGGCTGCCGCGGTCGAGCGGACCGGGCTTGTGCTGCGTCATCAGGGTGGGGTCGAAGAGCATGGTAACAGGGTGCCTTTCCTAAAGAGTTCCCCCGGAGGCTATGCCTCCTTCCAAAATCCCCTTGGGCGCTGCGCGCCCTTCCAAAATCCCCCTGGGCGCAACGCGCCTTTCCAAAATCCCCCTGGAGGCTGAGCCTCCTTCATCTTCCCCCAACGTACGGTCGTTTCCGGCAATCGGCTCCAAAACCTCCAGCGCCTCCGCCGTGACCGCGTAGCGCAGCGGTCCCCCCGGCGTCACGGCATCGAAGGGATAGCAGGTCACCAGGGTCAGCAGGTGGCGGTCCTCGCCGGACCGGGCGATCACCTCCTGCCGAACATCCAGGATCGCGTGGTCGCGGACTTCATAGTCCTGCCAGGTCCCAGCGCGGTCCTGCAGGCGAAAGCGGTTGCCTTCCTCCAGATAACGCAGGAAGGCGAAATGGGTGTCGCGGTGGCCGCCCAGAATGCTGTGGTTCAGGGCTTCGGTCCCCTCGACCCGGCCGGGGCCGAAGGCGAGGCTGCGGCCCGAGGCGCCGGCGAGAACAAAGAGATCGATTTCCAGATCCGGCACCTGCAGACGGGCGACCGGCCAGGTGTCGGCCCAGGGCCAGGGTTTCGCGCGCTCCGCCCCAGCCAGGGTCGCTGCCCAGGCCCGGTCGAGCAGGTGCTGGGCGAGCCAAGCCTTGCCCTTGATCAGCCCGGCCCCGCCGAGCTGCCAGAGGCCGAGGCCGATCAGCAGCAGGGCGAGGGCGAACAGGGCCCGGTTCGTGGTCAGGACTTTAGACAAATTGCACCCCGCCAGGCGCCCCGCCGGACAGCGTGGCCCTGCGGCTGCGATAGCGGATCAGGGCCAAGAGCCCGAGGCCCAGCAGCAGGTAGGCCAGACCGATGATCAGCATGCGCTCGGCCGGGGTTGCCCCCTGGGGCAGAAGCACGGTCTGGCCATCGGCCTCGATCGCCTGCAGCAGGGGGGCCGGCAGGGCCTGCTGACGCAGCAGGGGGCCTTCGGTCGCCGGCTCGGCTTCACCCGGCTGCTCGCCGAAGACCTTGCCGGCATCCCAGCCCGCCGGCAGGTTGCGTTCGATCTCCTCGCTTTGCAGGGGCTCGTCCCGGGGCCGCGCGATTTCATCGTCGATGGCGACCAGGCTTGTGTAGCGGGTGACCATGTCGTGTTCCAGGGCCAGGGCCAATGCCTCGGCGCGGACGGCGGCGCGGTCGATGCCGCCGCCGGATTGATAGAGCTGGTCTTCGATGTCCACCAGCTTGGCGCGGGCCCAGAGGCTGGCGGTGCCCGCCGCGGGCTGTAGGCCGGAGAGGTCCAGGCGCTGCTGCCAGGGGCCCTCGTTTCCTGTGCCGGTGATCAGCATCTGGCCATTCAGCTCGTCAAGGCGAATGCCGGCGAGACGTGCCGAGAAGGTGACCGGTTCGCCCTTGTAAAGATCGGGCAGCGGGGTGGGATAGGCCTCGACCCGCTTGCCCGCCGCATTGGGCCAGCCGACGCGGATATCGGTCAACGCCGGGTTCTCCAGCTTGGCGAAGAGCGCCTCCATGCGCGCGGTAACCTCCGTCAGATCGCCGATGTGGGTGAAGCTGCCGCGCCCCAGTTCCGCCGACTTGCGCATGAAGTAGCTGTTGGGGGCGGAGCCGATGCCGATGGTGAACAGCCGGCTTTCGCCCAGTCGCTCGGCCAGCAGCCGGAAGAGTTCCGCCTCGTTGCTGACGGCGCCGTCGGTCAGGAAGACGATCTGGCTGATGGTGCCGTCGCCCGCGCCGCCGGTCAGGGCGAGATCCAGGGCCGGGGCCATCTCGGTGCCGCCGTCTGCCTCCAGAGTGCTGACATAGTGAAAGGCCTGGGCCACGTTGCCGACGGAGGCGGTAACCGGACGGCGGTAGAGGGCGTGGGTCTCGCTGTTGAACTGGATGACGTTGAAGCGGTCCTCCGGGTTCAACCGCTTCAGGGCGGTGATCACAGCAGTCTTCGCCTGATCGAGGGATTCGCCGAACATGGAACCGGAGGTGTCGATGATGAAGACCAGTTCGCGGGGAAAGGGGCCGGGCTGCGGCTCCTCGGCGATATCTCGCCCGCCGGCCTTGCTCGGCGGCACCATCATCACCAGCAGATGGGTGTCGTCGCCGACCTGCTCGCCGAAGACGGCGGCCTGCGGCACGGCGCTTGCCACCGGCGCCCACTCCAGAACGAAGTCGCGGTCCGCGGGAACGCTGCCGTCGCGAAGGGTGATTTTCTGCAAGGTCCCGTCTGCGGTTTCGATCACCACGGGATGATAGAGGCTGCGCAGGCTGCGCAGATCCATGCCCGCATCGAGGCTGACGGTGAGGGACAGGGGGTTCAGCTTCTCGGTTGTGGCCACGGGGCCGAAAAGGTCGCGTGTTTCAGCCGGATTTTCCCTGTCGACGGCGGGTTGCAGGGGCTGGTTTGACGGGGCCTCTACGACCGCCGGCGGTGCCGGGCTGTAGCGGGGCGCAACGACCATGGGAAAGCGCAGGGAGAAGACGCCGTTCTCGAAAGCAACGGCGTCCTGGTAGCCGATCTCCACCGTGATCTTCTCGCCCGGGCCGATGTTGGCGACGGAGGTGACGAAAACGTTGGGCCGCTCGCCGCTGACTAGGCTGGCGCGCTGGCCGTTTTCAGCGGCGGCCTTGTAGGCGCGCTCGGCTTCCGCCTTTTCCATGATCTTGCCGGCGACCCGGCGCTCGCCGATGGTCAGGGTCAGGCGGTCGACGGCGGAACGCTCCGGCAGGGGAAAGACATAGATCCCCTCCATCCACTGCTTGGTCGGGTTGTGGAAGACCTGGCGGACGGTCACGCGGTTCACCATGCCGTTGACGGCCATGGAGACATCGCTGCTGAGGGTCGGGGCCTCCAGGCCGCTGCCCTGCTCGGCGGAGCGGAAGAACAGCCCGCTCGGCATCGTTTCGCCGGCCTCGGCACCCTGGGCCGAAGACAGGCGCCCGGCGGCCAGGCTCAGGGCCATCACCAGCGCCGTCATCACCAGGGCGCCGCCGATGATCAAGACGGCCTGCAGGCAGGCTTTCACCATCTGCGGCGGGATCAGGCTGGATGGCCGGTAGGGCAGCATTTCGTGACGCATTCTTCTCGTCCCCCCAAGGACTCTCGGTTCTTTTAAGGACCGGCAACATCGGGCGGGGCCCGGGCGCCGGTCTTCCATGACCGGGATTAGGCACCCGGACCGTGGCGAGAGCCGACCGAGATTGCGGCGATTCCATGGTCGCTTGTGGCCGATTAAGGCGCGGGTTCAGGGACGGGGGAGGGGTTTCGGTGCGGATTCATGCAACCCGGCTTCCACGGATTGCCGGTTGCCAGCGCAACGGGGCGGGGATTAAGTTGCCCGCTGGATCGTTGTCAGGACGATGCCTTTCACCAAGCCGGGAGAAAATCGATGTCCGTGATCGCGGAGCGTTTGTCGCGAATCAAACCCTCGCCCACCATTGCCGTCTCGACCAAGGCGCGTGAACTGAAAGCTGCCGGCCGAGACGTGATCGGCCTGGGCGCCGGCGAGCCGGACTTCGATACCCCCGACAACATCAAGGACGCCGCTATCAAGGCGATCCAGGACGGCGACACCAAGTACACCGCCGTCGACGGTACCCCGGCCCTGAAGGAGGCGATTTCCGCCAAGTTCAAGCGCGAGAACGGCCTGGACTATTCGCCGGCGGAGATCACCGTGGGCACCGGCGGCAAGCAGGTGCTCTACAACGCCTTTCAGGCGACGGTGAACGCCGGCGACGAAGTCATCATCCCGGCGCCTTACTGGGTGTCGTACCCGGATATGGTGCTGCTGGCCGAGGGGGAGCCGGTCTTCGTTTCCTGCGGCGCCAACCAAAACTTCAAGCTGCAGCCGGAGGCCCTGGAAGAGGCGATCACGCCCAAGACCCGCTGGCTGATCCTCAACAGCCCCTCCAACCCCACCGGTGCGGCCTATACCCGCGCGGAGATGAAGGCGCTGACCGACGTGCTGATGCGTCATCCCCATGTCTGGGTGCTGACCGACGACATGTACGAGCACCTGGTCTACGACGATTTCGAATTCGTGACCCCGGCCCAGGTCGAACCCGGCCTGAAGGACCGCACCCTGACCATGAACGGCGTTTCCAAGGCCTACGCCATGACCGGCTGGCGCATCGGCTATGCCGGCGGGCCCGAGGCGCTGATCAAGGCCATGGCCAAGGTGCAGTCGCAGTCGACCTCCAATCCCTCTTCGGTCAGCCAGGCTGCCGCGGTGGAGGCACTCAACGGGCCGCAGGACTTCATCGGCGAGCGCGCCGAGGTGTTCAAGCAGCGCCGCGATCTCGTGGTCGCTATGCTGAACGATTGCCCCGGTCTGCACTGTGCGAAACCGGAGGGGGCCTTTTACGTCTATCCCTCCTGTGCCGGCTGCATCGGCAAGAAGACCCCCGACGGCAAGAAGATCGAGACCGACGAGGACTTCGTGACCTATCTGCTCGAATCCGTCGGTGTGGCCGCGGTGCAGGGCGAGGCCTTCGGCTTGACCCCGCATTTCCGCGTTTCCTACGCCACCTCGACCGAGGCTCTGGAAGAGGCCTGCAAGCGCATCAAGAAGGCCTGCGAAGCTTTGACCGACTGATGCTGACGCCTTGATGCCCTAGCGCGCCATGCCGCTCGACGCGCTGCTCGACAGTCATGACGGTCTCGGCCTGGCGGATCTGATCCGCCGGGGCGAGATCGCGGCGCCCGAACTGCTGGAGGCGGTGATCGCGCGGATCGAGGCGCGCGACCATCAGGTGAACGCCGTGGTGCACCGCCTCTTTGACCAGGCGCGCAAGGATCTGGGCGGGGGTACGCCCGGCGGCCCCTTCGCCGGGCTGCCGTTTCTGCTGAAGGATCTCTATACCTTCCGCCGCGGCATGCCCTGCGGCAACGGCAGCCGCTGGTTTGCCGACTACGTGTCGCCCTTCGACGATGCCATGGTGGCGCGCTGGCGTGCTGCCGGCCTGGTAACCGTCGGCAAGTCCAGCACCTCCGAATTCGGCCTCAACGTTTCCACCGAAACGCTGCAGCACGGCGCCACGCGCAATCCCTGGAACCCGGCATACTCGGCCGGCGGGTCGAGCGGCGGGGCGGCCGCCGCGGTGGCCGCCGGCATGCTGCCCCTGGCTCATGCCAGTGACGGCGGCGGCTCGATCCGCATTCCGGCCTCCTGCTGCGGTCTCTTCGGTCTGAAGCCCAGCCGCGGCCGCAATCTGACCAGCGATGCCTGGGCCGGGCTCACCGCCTTTCATGCCGTCAGCCGCACGGTGCGGGATTCGGCGGCGCTGCTGGATGCCGTCTGCGGACCGCCCGTGGATCACCCCTACAGCCTGCCCAAACCGGAACAGCCCTTTCTGAGCGCGCTCGACGGGAAAGCGCCGCGGCTGCGCATCGCCTGGACGACCAAAACGCCGGATTGGGTACCGCTGCACCCGGAATGCCGGGCGGCGGTGGAGCGGGCGGCGGCGATTGCCGAGGAGCTCGGTCACGAGGTTGTCGAAGCGGGCCCCGCCATCGACTATCAGGCCTTGGGTCAGGCGATGGTCGTCATTGTCGCGGCCAACATGGCCGATGCCCTGGCGCCCGGTAATCTGCTGCGGCCGAAGGGTGCGACCCGGGCCGATGTCGAGGTCATGACCTGGGCCTTCGCCGAACGCGGCGCCAAGATCGCGGCGGTGCAGTACCTGCGCGCGCAGCGCACGATCCGGCTGATCGGCGACCGGCTCCATGCCTTTCTTGCCGACTACGACATCCTGATGACGCCGACCATGGCGCAGCCGCCCATGAAGCTGGGCGCGCTCGACACCAACAGCGATGACTTTGATGGCTTCAACAGCGCCGTCCAGCCTTACGTCGCCTTCACCCAGATGTTCAACATGTCGGGTCAGCCGGCGGCTTCCCTGCCGCTGCATTGGACCGAAGAGGGGCTGCCCATCGGCGTCCAGATCGCGGCTCCGCTGGGCGAGGAGGCGCGGCTGTTTTCCCTCGCCGGTCAGTTCGAGGAAGCTTGTCCGTGGTTTGACAGGAGGCCTCCGGTCTAAGCTGTCCCAAGCCTCCCCTTCTCATTTGGAGAACACGGGCATTTAGGGAACACGGGGCGGCGATGCTGCGGGAGATGTCATGTACAAGCTTTACTGGGCGCCCGATACGGGCGCCTTCGCGCCGGAGGTGGTGCTCGCCCTGGCAGGGGCGCCTGTCGAACTGCTGCCGGTCGATTACCACGGCAAGGAGCAACAGGGCGCAGCCTACCGGAAACTGAACCCCATGGGTCAGATCCCCCTGCTGATCCTGCCGGATGGCACGGTAATGACCGAGTCGGCGGCCATGGTGCTGCATCTTGTCGACGCCTTCCCGGAGGCCGGTCTGGCGCCGCCGCCGGGCAGCCCGGAACGCGCCGTTTTCGACCGCTGGCTGGTCTTCATGGCGGTGAACCTCTACACCGCCGACCTGCGGCTCTACTATGCCGAGCGCTACTCGACCGACCCGGCAGCGGTATCCGGCATCAAGGCGGCGGCGACGCGTGATCTCGACCGGCAGTTCGCGATCATCGAAGAGGCCTTGGCGGCCGGCCCCTTTCTTCAGGGCGCCAAGCGCAGCGCCGCCGATCTCTATCTGCTGATGTTGTCGGACTGGTATCCGGCGGCGCGCGACCTGCCGGCCATCGCGCGGTTGCGGGCGGCGCTGCTGGACGACCCGGTCGTTTTCGAGGTGCGCAGCCGCTACCGCAAAGACTGAAGCGGCTACGCAATTATAATTAAAATGATTATAATTAAAAATGCTTATAAGATGTTGATTTGACTATTCTATTCTCTTTACCTTTTCCTAAGCGACTCTGGGGATTATCGGCAAATCCAATCTGCCGGAACGTATAAGCCGGCGGCTGATAAAACGATCAGAGAGAGAAACGATGCCTGCCTTGGTCGCCGCGAAAAACATCAAGCTGACAACGAAGACGATGGTCTTGACCATCGCGCTTATTATTGTAGCCGCTGCCGCCTGTGCCGCTGCAGCCGTCTTCGCCATTCAGGCGGAGATCCGCAACCAAGTGGTCGAGCGCCAGTCCGCAAGCCTGCGCATTGCCGCTGACATTTTCGCCGACCAGCACCCGCAGTTGCAGGTGACGCGCAAGGGCGCGCTGGTGGAGCGCATCACCATCGACGTGATCCCGGAATTCACCGACCATGCGATGATCGACCGGATTGGCGATCTTACGGGCGAGACCGCCACTGTCTTTGTCTGGGACAACGAATCCCAGGATTTCTGGCGCCGCACCACCAACATCAAGAAAGACGACGGCAGCCGGGCCATCGGGACGCCGCTGGGTCAGAAGGGCGCGGTCTATCCCATTTTGACCAAGGGCCAGACCTTCCGGGGCGAGGCGGTCATTCTCGGCAAGGCCTACTATACGATCTATGAGCCGATCTTTTCGTCGGACGGCAAGGTCATCGGCATCCTCTATGCGGGTGTGTTGAAGAGCAACATCAATGCGGTGCTGGATGCACTCACCACCAAGCTTGCGATCACCTCGGCCGTGACCATCCTGGTGACGGCCCTGATCGCCTTCTTCGCCTTCAGCCGTCTGTTGCGGCCGCTGCCGCGCCTGGCGGGCCTGATGGACCGCCTGGCCCGTGAGGACACCGATGTCGAGGTGGCCTACCAGGGTCAGGGCGACGAGATCGGCGACATGGCGCGTGCCGTTCAGGTCTTTAAGGAAAACGCCCTGGAGAAGCGCCGGCTGGAACAGGAGCGCAAGCAGCAGGAAGAACGTGCGGCCGGGGAAAAGCGCGCAGCGATGAACGAGCTGGCGGGTGAGTTCGAGGCGTCGGTGGCGGGCAAGGTGTCCAGCGTGCTCGATGCCGCCTCTCACATCGACGACTCGACCAAGCAGGTTCGCGAACTGGCCGGCGAGACCAGCGACAAGAGCACCCAGGTGAGCACCGCGGCCGAGGGCGCGAGCGGCAACGTGGACAGCGTGGCGGCGGCGGCGGAGGAGATGTCGGCCTCGATCTCGGAGATCGCGCGGCGGGCCAGCGAGTCGGCGAAGGTTGCCGCCGACGCTGTGCAGCAGGCGGACTCCACCAATGAGACGGTGCAGTCTCTCGATACCGCGGCGCAGAAGATCGGCGACGTGGTGAAGCTGATCAACGAGATCGCCGAACAGACCAACCTGCTGGCGCTCAACGCCACCATCGAGGCGGCGCGCGCCGGCGAGGCCGGCAAGGGCTTCGCCGTGGTGGCCAACGAGGTCAAGGCTTTGGCTTCTCAGACCACCAAGGCCACCGAGGAAATCTCTGAGCAGATCAATGCCATGCAGCAGGCGACGACGGAAGCGGTGTCGGCCATCGCCAGCATCCGCGGCGTGATCGGCCAGGTCAACGAGTCGACCACCGCCATCGCTTCGGCGGTGGAGGAGCAGAATGCGGCGACGCAGGAGATCGGGCGCAACGTCGAATCGGCGGCTACTGACACCTCAAAGGTGTCGAGCACGATCACCGAGGTGCGCGCCGCCTCCGAACAGACGATGTCGGCGGTCCAGCAGGCGGTGGCGGCGATCGAGGGGCTGAACGGCGATGCCAACGACCTGAAGCAGCAGGTCGGCGCTTTCCTGGAGAAGGTCCGCAACAGCGCCTGATCCTGCGGGCACCAAGCCGGCGATATCAAAGTCCTGGCGTGACGGTGGAGGGGCGGTCCATTTGGGCCGCCCCTTCGCTCTTACGGTTCAAGCTTCAGGCCGCGAGGCGCTGGTCGAGGCCGGCGGCGGGCTCCAGGCCGAGCATCAGGTTCATGTTCTGCACCGCCGCGCCGGAAGCGCCCTTGCCGAGGTTGTCGAGCACCGCCACCAGCAAGGCCTGATCCCCGGCGCTGTTGCCGAAGACGTAGAGGCGCATGGCGTTGGTGCCGTTCAGGCCTTCCGGGTCCAGATCCTCGCGGGCCGCGGTTTCCGCCGCACCGGCGACGGAAACGAAGTCCTGGCCGGCATAGTGGGCCGTCAGCCGTTCGCGCAGGGCGTCCGGGGTCGGTTTGCCGGGCAGGGCCCAGAGCTGCAGCGGCACCTGTACCAGCATGCCCTGGTGGTAGTTGCCGACCGCCGGCAGGAACAGCGGTGTCTCGTCGAGACCGCCGTGGACCTGCATCTCCGGCAGGTGCTTGTGGGCAAGACGCAGAGCGTAGGCGCGATAGGCATTGCTCAGCCGGTCCGGCGCCGCCGGGTCCTCATAACGCCGGATCAAGCCCTTGCCGCCGCCGCTGTAGCCGGAGACGGCGTTCACCGTGACCGGGAAGTCGCGGGGCAAAAGCCCGCCGGATACCAGGGGACGCAGCAGGGCGATGGCGCCGGTCGAATAGCAGCCGGGGTTACTGACCCGCTTGGCGGCGGCGACCTTGGCCGTCTGTTCGGCATCCATTTCCGGGAAGCCGTAGACCCAGTCCGGATCGGTGCGGTGCGCCGTGCTGGCGTCGATGACCCGGGTGTCCGGGTTGTCGATCAGGGTGACGGCCTCCCGCGCTGCGGCGTCGGGCAGGCAGAGGATCGCCAGATCGGCGGCGTTCAGGGCGCGGGCCCGGGCGGCGCTGTCCTTGCGTTCTTCATCGGCCAGGCGGATCAGGCGGACGTCGGCGCGCGCCTCAAGGCGCGCCCGGATCTGAAGTCCCGTGGTGCCTGCTTCGCCATCGATGAAGACTTGCGCCGTCATTGTCCTCTTGTCCTTTTCCTCTTTGTCTCTGCGGCTACATCCACTCAGAATCTGCGCAGCCATAAAGGCGCCCGCTCGACCAGGAGCGGCGCCCCGCTGCTTACTTCTTACAGAGACAGCCTAACATCGGCTTTACGCCGTTCCAAGCCGCTGAATCTGCTCACTCTGCATCTTCTCCGGCCTGCTACCCCCTGTTTTTGGTTGCCAGCGGCAGCCGATCTTTGAAACCATAGGGCTTCAAAAGCGGTCGCAAACGACCCACTGCTCAACCACTAGAGCAGATCCGGGTTTGATGGAATCGTGTTAGCGATCCATCCAACCCGGTGAATCTGCTCTAACTAATTGATGGCGATCGGATTCACATATTTTGGCGCAACCACGAAGTGGTTCCGTCAAAATATGACCCGATCTAGAACAGTTCGCCCCAGGCTTGCCATGGGGAAACTCATGGGCCGACCCGCCGGGGGCGACGGGGAGGAAACCATGACGTCCGGATCGGTACCGTCGGCGCGCTGCGCCGCTCTCGTGGGACCCTATACCAGCGGCAAGACCACGCTGCTGGAAGCCATTCTTCATCAGGCCGGCGCCATTCACCGGAAGGGATCGGTGATAGACGGCAACTCCGTCGGCGATTCCTCACCCGAGGCCCGTGCCCGTCAGGTGACGACCGAACCCAATTTCGCACACTGCGAATATCTCGGCGAACGCTGGTCCTTTATCGACTGTCCCGGCTCCATCGAGTTGATGCAGGACAGTCACTCGGCGTTGATGGGCGTCGACATCGCGATCGTCGTGGCGCCGCCGGAACCGGAGCGCAGCCTGACCCTCGCGCCGATATTCAAGTTCCTCGACGACTATCAGATTCCCCATGTTCTTTTCGTCAACAAGATGGACAAGGCGGCGGCGCGTGTCCGCGACATGCTGGAAGCCCTGCAGGCGGTTTCGAGCAGACCCCTGGTGCTGCGCCAGGTGCCGATCCGTGACGGCGAGCAGGTGACCGGGTTCGTCGACTTGGTGAGCGAGCGGGCCTGGCGCTACAACATCAACAAGCAGTCCGAGCTGATTGAAATGCCGGAGCAGGTGAAGGACCGCGAGACCGCGGCCCGCCAGGAGATGCTCGAATCCCTGGCCGATTTCGATGACGGCCTGCTGGAACAGTTGCTGGAAGACAAGGTTCCGCCTTCCGATGATATCTATGAGCAGCTGGGCAAGGACCTGGCCGGCGATCTGATCGTGCCGGTGCTTTTCGGCTCCGCCGAGCTTGGTCAGGGCATTACGAGATTGCTGAAGGCGCTGCGCCACGAAGGCCCGGACCCCGCCGCAACTGCGGCGCGCCTGGGCGTGCCGGCGGGTGAGGGCCTGGCGGCCAGCGTGATCCGCAGCATCCACCAGTCGCATACCGGCAAGATGTCGATTGCCCGCATCTGGCGCGGTGCGATCAAGGACGGCGATACCCTGGGAGACGAACGGGTCTCCGGTCTTTACCGGCTCATGGGCGGCGAGAATCAGAAGGCTGAGCGCGCCGGG
Source organism: Pelagibius sp. (assembly GCF_965249265.1). Classification (NCBI taxonomy): domain Bacteria; kingdom Pseudomonadati; phylum Pseudomonadota; class Alphaproteobacteria; order Rhodospirillales; family Rhodovibrionaceae; genus Pelagibius; species Pelagibius sp. The sequence continues at coordinate 573,725 of NZ_OZ252224.1, forward strand.
GTCGGCGATCTTGTGGCGCTGGGCCGTATGGAGTCCCTGGCGGCCGGCGACCTCTTGACGGAACAGGGCCGCAACCCGGATGCCGGCCTGATCTGGCCGGAGACGCCGCGGCCGGTTTTCGCGCTCGCCGTCTCTCCCCACAACCGCCAGGACGAGGTAAAGCTGACCGCCTCGATCGGCAAACTGGTGGAGGAAGACCCCTCCCTGGTGCTGGAGCACAACGCCGATACCCATCAGATGCTGCTGCGTGGCCAGGGAGACATTCACCTGAAGCTGGCCATCGAGCGGCTGAAAAACCGCTACAACGTGGAAGTCGATGCCGAGCGGCCGCAGACCTCCTACAAAGAGACCATCCGCAAGGCAACCAAGCAGCATTCCCGTTTCAAGCGCCAGACCGGCGGCCACGGCCAGTTCGGCGACGTCCATATCGAAATCCAGCCCCTGCCGCGCGGCGAGGGCTTTCAGTTCGTCGACAAGGTGGTCGGCGGCTCGGTCCCGCGTCAGTACATCGGCGCCGTCGAGCACGGCACCAAGGAGTACCTCGACCGTGGTCCTCTGGGTTTTCCGGTGGTCGATGTGGCCGTCACCCTGGTTGACGGCCAGCATCACTCGGTGGACTCCTCGGATCAGGCCTTCAAGACCGTCGGCCGTATGGCCATGGCCGAGGGCATGCCGAACTGCGCCCCGGTCTTGTTGGAGCCGATCTACGAAGTGACGATCTCCGTGCCCAACGAATTCACCAACAAGGTGCATTCGCTGGTCAGTACCCGGCGCGGACAGATCCTGGGCTTTGAAATGCGGGCGGGCTGGAAGGGCTGGGACGACCTGAAGTGTCACCTGCCGGAAGCGGAGCTGCAGGATCTCATCATCGAACTGCGGTCCCTGACCGTCGGTGTCGGCAGTTTCGACTGGCGTTTCGATCACCTGCAGGAACTGACCGGCCGCCTGGCCGACCAGGTCATCTCCGAACGCCGCGGCGGCGAGGCCTGAGGGCGGGTCTTGCTGTGCGTCAGGGGTGGGTATCAGGGGCGTTTCCAGGTAGGAAACGCCCTCTCTTGATGCCCTGTCACATATCTGGAATAATTCCAGGAATCCTTGTAAATCCTATGAAAATACCTATATTTTCAGAGTGAAAAGACAAAAAACGCCGTTAGGCGGTTTGACGGAGAGAAGGACAGAAAGATGCAGATCAACACCGGTATTCCCGCAGATGACCGTAAAGCCATTGCCGACGGGCTGTCGCACCTTCTGGCCGATACCTACACGCTCTACCTGAAGACCCACAGCTTCCATTGGAATGTCACCGGGCCGATGTTTCAGACGCTGCACACCATGTTCGAGGAAGAGTACACGGAGCTTTGGGCGGCCCTGGACGAGGTTGCCGAGCGTATTCGTGCCCTCGGTGAACCGGCGCCCGGCAGCTACGTCGCCTTTGCCAAGCTCACCTCTATCGAAGAGGAGCCGGGGGTGCCGGAGGCCAAGGACATGATCCGCCAGCTTGTCGCCGGTCATGAGGCGGTGGCAAAGACGGCGCGGTCGATTTTCCCGACCGCTGAAACAGGCAATGATGAGGTGACGGCCGACCTGTTGACCCAGCGGATGACGGTGCATGAAAAGACCGCCTGGATGCTGCGGTCGCTGCTCGACTGACCGCCTCAGTGGATCTAGGCCGGCACCGCAACCGACGCCGTGCCGGCCGATCTTTCAACGGGGTTTTCAGAAGTGGCCGGCGGCGGCAGACAGACGCTGATCTTGGTGCCCTGGCCGGGCTGACTTTCCAGAACAAAACGGCCGCCGTGCATTTCGACGAGAGACTTGGCGATGGGCAGGCCGAGGCCGGCGCCGCCGAATTGGCGTGCGTAGCTGGATTCTACCTGACCGAAGGGCGACAGCACCTTTTTGACGTCATCCGCAGCGATACCGATGCCGGTGTCGGTCACGGTGATCATCAGATGCCCGAACTTGTCCTCGCCGACCCAAAGGCCGACCTGGCCACCTGATTTGGTGAACTTCAAAGCGTTTGACAGCAGATTGAGCAACACCTGTTTGATGCGCCGCTCATCGCCGAATGCGACAGGCAGATCCGGCGCAACATCGATCGACAAAGTGATTCCCTCGGCCAGGGCCTGACCTTCCAGAAGTCTTTTGCAGCTCTCGGCCAGGGCGACGGGATCGAAGACCGAGGTGTTGAGTGTCAGCTCCCCGGCTTCGACCTTTGACATGTCCAATACGTCGTCGACGATGTTCAGCAGCAGGCGCCCGGACGACCAGATGTTGTCGGCATATTCGCGTCGCGTCGCCTCGTCGTTGGTGCCGGGCATCTGCACTTTTAGGATTTCCGAGAAGCCAAGGATTGCGTTCAAGGGCGTGCGCAGTTCATGGCTCATAGTCGCCAGAAACTCCGACTTCATGCGGTTTGACTCCTCGGCCCGCGCTGCGGTTCGCGCCAATTCCAGGGTCTTGCGGTATTGCCGCTCGGTGCGTTTCTCGCTGCGCCAGACCGCAAAGATCAGCAACAGGTAGAGCGAGAGAAAGGTGCTGCCGACAGTGGCCTGCAACAACACCTGACGCCGGTGGGTGACCGCGAGCAGGTCGGTCACATCATGGTAGACCTCGAAAACACCCTCGATGGCGCCGGAGGCGCTGGTGATCGGCAGATAGCTCTCCATGATATCGCGGTGCGACAGCTCTCTCTCGAAGGCATTCAGGCTGTCACGATGGATCAGATTGTTCACGGGCCGGCCGATGCGCGCCGCCGTGAAGTCCTGGTTGCCGCGTTTGTCCGCCCCGATGTGTTGCGGGTTGGTGGAGAAAACCGTCAGGCCGTCCAGGTCGTAGATTTTGATCTTGACGATGGAGAGGTCACGCATATGCGTGAGCACTTTCCGGCGGATCGCCTGGGTCTCGGGATGTTGGCGGATCGCGTCGGGGGTCAGGATATGGGCCGTGGTCAGGAAGCCGGCATGGGCGTCCCAGATGGTGTTTGAAAAGACCCGCGCTACCGCTTCGTTGCTCCGCGCTGCGAACTCGTAGAGATCGTTGGCTGCGATCTCCTTGTAGAGATTGATCAGCAAAACGCTCGCCGCAATGACGATCAGCCCGGCGAAAAGGGCAAAGCGCTTGGTCAGGGGCAGGGACTGTTCGGCCATCTTCGGAGGAGCTTCGATCAAACCAATTGAATGCCTTTGCGGGCGGCGGCCGCTACTTGCGGATTCCATAGCAGAAAGGCTCTTTCGAATTGATTAACCTTCTTCCTATATTGCGTTGCGATCATACTCTTCCTGGCAGAATCGCTGGGGTTGTGGCGCATCCGGCGGGCTCGCATTTAGTTGACTTGTTCAACCAGGGTCCGCGGGCTACCTCCTTTAAAGGGACCACCGGCCGTTGAAGTGAGGATCTATGCTCGTTCGGATCAAACGCGGATGGGAGCTGCCTGAATCCCAGGCAACGCCCGAGGATGTCTTTCTCAAGCGTCGGAGCCTGCTGAAGGCCGCCGCGGCAGGACCGCTGCTGCTGGGCGCCGGCGGCCTGCTGGCGGCCTGTGACGAGGGGCCGAACCAGGTGGCTGAGGCCTCGGAAAACGCTGAGGCTGCCGACCCCTCGGCGGGCCTCTACCCGGTGGAGCGCAACGCCCGCTACACCCTCGACCGGCCGCTGACCGACGAGAAACTCGCCACGACCTACAACAATTATTACGAATTCGGCTCCTCCAAGAATATCTGGCAGAAGGCGCAGGCATTGCCGCTGCGCCCCTGGACGGTGGCCATCGACGGCATGGTCGAGGCGCCGATGGAAATCGGCATCGACGACCTGCTCGCCAAGATGCCGCTGGAAGAGCGGCTCTACCGCCATCGCTGTGTCGAAGCCTGGTCCATGGCAGTGCCCTACAGTGGCTTTCCGATGAAGGCGCTGGTCGACCTCGCCCGGCCGCTGTCCTCGGCCAAATATGTGAAGATGGTGACCTTCGAGGATCGCGACGTCGCCTCCGGCCAGAACGCCGCCTGGTATCCCTGGCCCTATATCGAAGGGCTGACCCTGGCGGAAGCCGTCCACGAGCTGAGCTTCATCGCCACCGGCCTCTACGGCAAGCCGATCCCCAAGCAGAATGGCGCGCCGCTGCGCCTGGCCGTGCCCTGGAAGTATGGTTTCAAGCACATCAAGGGCATCGTCCGCTTCGAGTTCACCGACCAGCGCCCGGTTTCCTTCTGGGAGGAGATCCAGGGCGGCGAGTACGGTTTCTGGGCCAATGTGAACCCGGAGGTGCCCCATCCGCGCTGGAGCCAGGCAACCGAACGGGTTCTGGGCAGCGACGAGCGGGTGCCGACCCTGCTCTACAACGGCTATGGCGAGTTCGTCGCCGACCTCTACAAGGACCTGGACCCGGTCCAGGACCGCCTGTTCATCTGAGGCAGTCTGAAGCTGCCATAACGCAGCCGAAAAGGTGGGGCGCGACCGGTTTGCGCCCCCTTTTTTGTGGAATCACTCCCGAAAAGAAAAAAGCCGGGCCTCTAGGGCCCGGCAAGTTGAACAGGGAGGCTTCACGTCTGGGAGACGTAGGACCTTGAAGTGCAAGGCGGGAACCCTGCGGTAAGGCCCTTCTCCGAGCGGGGGGCGCTCGGAACTGAGTGCCGGCGGGGGGCCGGAAACTCGGAGGATGCTGCGTCGCAACATCCGATGATTTAAAAATAGGGATTTGAGGTTATTTTACTACATACATATGGACAGTGGTGATATGCGGGTGCTGCATAGCTAGACAACCATTTGAAATTATTGAAATAAATGATGAATTTTTTGCGTCGGTGCAGGGCGATTTCGCTGCGCTGCAACGTCTCGGGAAAGGTTCTAAAACTTAGACTCTGCAACTTTGCGTAGCAGAAAATCCCGGAACACGGAGATCCGCTTAGACCGCTTCATCTCCTCCGCGTAGACGAAGTAGGCGTCGAACTGCGGTCCGGTCAGCTCCGGCAGAATTTCCACAAGATCGGCGTTGTTGTAGCTCATGTATTCCGGCAGGGCGCCGATGCCGGCCCCTGATTGGACCGCCTTCATGACGCCGTAGACGTTATTCACCGTCATCGTCGGGCGGCGCAGCTGGCCTTCCTTGAAGCCGACCCGCAGCAGCCAGTTCACATCGGGCACCGGCGGTCGTACGTCCTCGCCGTAGACCACGATACGGTGATTGTCCAACTCCTCGGCGGTTTGGGGCACGCCGTGCTTCTTGATGTAGGTGGCCGCCGCATAGATATGCATATGCACGGTCATCAGGTGCCGCTGGATCAAGTCGGCCTGGCGCGGCGGCGAGAAGCGGATCGCCAGATCGGCCTCCCGCATGGAGAGGTCGACCTCCCGGTCGAGCAGCAGCAGGTGGCACTCGATCTCCGGGTAGACCTCGATGAACTCGTGCATGCGCGGCGCCAGCCACTGCGAGCCGAAGGCGACGGTGGTGGTGATCTTCAACGGTCCCTTGGGGCGGTCCTTGCTTTCGGTGAGCTGCGCCTCGGTCATGGCCAGCTTGCCGAAGACCTCGTGGGCCGTGCGGTACAGCAGTTCGCCCTGCTCGGTGAGGATCAGGCCGCGGGCATGGCGATGGAAAAGCGGCACCTTCAGACTGTCTTCGAGAGCCGAGATCTGGCGGCTCACCGCCGACTGGCTGAGGTTCAGCAACTCGCCGGCATGGGTAAAGCTGCCCGCCTCCGCCACCGCGTGGAAGATGCGCAGCTTGTCCCAATCCATGATGGTGGCGCCCAGGCCCCGCTTTTGGGGCAGGCCAACATCGTCCAGCACGAGAGCCTCCAAAGCCTGATGGTTGCGTGTCGTCGCGACGCGCGAACCGGAATGTATGGACAGAGTCGGGAGCCGGTCTACTCCGGAAATCCCCGAATCAGTATAGTTCAGCCGCGCCTGGGATGCTATTCCGCCGCTTCGCTGGCGGAATCTTCCAATTCCGCCAGATACTTCTCGGCCTCCAGCGCGGCCATGCAGCCCATGCCGGCCGCCGTCACCGCCTGGCGGAAAACCTTGTCGACGCAGTCGCCGGCCACGAAAACGCCGGGCACCGAGGTGCCGGTGGCGCCGGATTCGGCCAGCAGATAGCCTTCCGAATCCATCGCCAGCTTGTCTTTGAAGACCGCCGTCGCCGGATCGTGCCCGATGGCGATGAAGGCCCCTTCGCAGGGGATCTCGCTCAGCGCGCCCGACTGGGTATCGCGCAGGCGCACCGCTTCGACACCGTCCATCGGGCCGTCGCCGCCAAGGATGTCGTCGATCACGGCGTTCCAGCGCACCTCGATTTTCGGGTGGCGGAACAGCCGGTCCTGGCCGATCTTCTCGGCCCTCAAGGCGTCGCGGCGATGGATGAGAGTAACCTTGGAGCAGATGTTGGCGAGGTAGAGCGCCTCTTCCACGGCGGTGTTGCCGCCGCCGACCACGACGACCTCTTTATCGCGGTAGAAGAATCCGTCACAGGTGGCGCAGGCGGAAACGCCGCGGCCGTTGAATTTCTGCTCGCCGGGGATGCCCAGCCAGCGCGCCTGGGCACCGGTCGCGATGATGACCGCATCGGCGGTGTAGCTGGTGCCGCTGTCGCCCTTCAGGACAAAGGGCCGGCGGGTGAAGTCGACCTCGGTGACGATGTCGGAGACCAGCTCGGTGCCGACATGCTCAGCCTGCTTTTGCATCTGCTCCATCAGCCAGGGGCCCTGGATTACGTCGGCAAAGCCCGGATAGTTCTCCACATCGGTGGTGATGGTCATTTGGCCGCCCGGCTGCAGCCCGTGCACCAGCAACGGTTTCAGGTTGGCCCGCGCGGTGTAGATGGCGGCGGTCAGCCCGGCGGCGCCGGAGCCGATGATAAGGACCTTGCTGTGCCGGTTCCGGCTGTCTGAGGCTTGCGCCATGTCGGAGACTCCTGACTTATACAGTCTTCAGAAAATAGAGAGCCCGCCGGGGGGCTGCAAGAAGCGGCGGCGCAAGAGCTGTGGATGAAGGCGGATTCTTGACCGCCGTGCCCCGCGCCCGCATGGTGCGCGCCGCCACGATGATATTGAGTGGCTTGGGAACTGGTGTTTTTGGGAACCGGCAGGATGAGTTTCACGATCAGGCAAGCTGAGGCCCGCGACCGGGAGGCCTTGATCGCGCTGTTTCAGGCGCTCAATAGTCATGAAAACGCGATAACCGGCGACCGCCGCACCGACCGCAGCGGCGCCGAGGAGACCCTGGCCGAGTCGCAGGGTCAGGTGGAGCGCAGCGATGGCGTCTTCCTGGTGGCTGAAAGCGCCGGCAGGGTGGTCGGCCTCATGACCCTGACCTTCGAGGAGGGCCCGGTCTATCTGCAGGCCGAGGCCCGGCCCTACGCCCATATCGGCGACCTCGTGGTGGTGGAATCGGAGCGCCAGAAGGGTATCGGCCGCGCCCTGATGACGGCGGCTGAAGAACACGCGGCAAGCCGCGGATACCGGGAGGTGACAATCGGTGTGCTGGTCGGCAACACCTCGGCCGAAGCCGCCTACGCCCGGCAGGGATTCCAGCCCCTGGGCCTCAATCTGGTAAAGGCCATCGGGCCCGATTAGCAGTTCAAGTTGTCTGTGGTTGGTTACGGCGCGGCGGAATTCTGCTGCCGTGTCCGAGAGGAGATTTGCGTTGGTTATTCCTTTCGTTGTCGTCTGTTCCGTTCTCAGCGCGCTTGCCGGGGGCCTTGTGGTGCGTTTCGCCCGCCGGGGCCTGGCCGCCTCATTGCTGTTCGCGGCCCTTTCCGGTCTGGTCTTGTCGACCCTTTTGCTGTGGTGGCGCCAGGGCGGCCTCTGGTTTCTCTAGAGCTTTTTCGACTTGCGTCGAAGCGGTTCCGGCCCGCCTATTCCTGCGCATCGGGATTGAGGCGGCTGGCCACCGGCGTCGCCGCGTGGCCGACAGGTAAGGCGGTGCCGGTCTCGGTCGCCGGTTTTCCGCCGGTCGCCAGGCGCAGGAGTGCCAGCAGGGCGGTGGCCGCCTGCAGGGTCGCCAGACAGAAGAACAGTGCCGGCGCCCCCAGGTGGGTGATCGAGAGGCCGCCGACCAGCGGCCCGAGGAAAATCCCCACGTTCATCACCAGCACCAGCGCACCGGAGGCCGCAACCATCTGCGCCGGTGTAGGCGGTCGTTGCAGTGGGTGACACCCAGGGAGTAAAGCGGGAGCATGAAAGCGCCGACCAGTCCGACGGCGGCAAACAGCCATCCGCCCGCTGTAATGCCGGCGTCGGATAGCTGGCTGATGAAGGCAACGGCAAGGCTGGCAAGAAAGGCCAGGATCGCGGCGCCCGCGATCACTAGCCGGCGGTCGATGCGGTCGGACAGCGCCCCCAGCGGAAACTGCGCCAGCATACCGCCGAGGGTGCCGGCGGCGACCAGCAGGCCGATTCTGTCACCGGACAGACCGAGCGCCACGCCGAACAGGCCGAGGCCGACGTAAAAGGCTCCCTGGGAGAGGCCGTTCAGAAAGCCGACGGAAAGGCCCAGAGGCGAGATCCGAAACAGTTCACGCACGCCGAGGCGTGCCGGCTCTTCGAAGGTCTGGTTCTGCCGCGCCGAGAGCAGCATCGGCACCAGCGAGAGAGAAATCAGAACCGAGACAATGACGAACAGCAGAATTCCCCGGCTGTCCGGCAGGTAGAGCAGGAGTTGACCGAGGGCGGCCCCGCCGGTCTGGGTTATGAAGTATACGGACAGCAGGGCGGCACGGGTCTGGTTGTTGGCGCGGCCGTTCAACCAGCTTTCCGCCACCACGTAGAGGCCCGGAAAACAGAACCCGGCCAAGGCCCGCATGGCGGCCCAACTGAAGGGGTCGGCGGTCACCATATGGACCAGGGCGGAAATCGAACAGAGAGAGGCAAGGGCGCCGAAACTGCGGATGTGGCCGACAGCGGCGACGATCTTGGGCGCGACGATACAGCCGAAAATCGCTGCCAGGGGGTAGGCCGCCTGCATGAAGGTGATCTCGGTCTGGGTGAAGCCCAGATCGGTGGCGCGCAGGGTCACCAGGGTCACCATTAGGCCGTTGCTGATCATCAACAACAGCATGCCGAGGAACAGCGGCCAGGATTCCATGATGGCGCGGTACAGCACCGGCGGCTCCATTCGCGGGGAACAGAAGAAAGACCTCTCTGCTCCCCTAACGGAGTTCCGGTTCCCTGCCAAGCCTAGTGTGTCTGGGGCTCGGTGTGCGCCGGTTTAGCCGTCCTCTTCCCGGAAGCGGGTGGTGGGATCTTCGATTTCCCTGATGATCGCTTCGAAGCGGGCGATGATTTCGCGCGCCCTGGCGACGTCCACCGTCATGGTATCCGGGCCGTCGGCGCTGTCGCCGCTGATGCTCGACTCAAGATCGCGGATGGTTTCCGCCATTTGCTTTTTCAAGCGCAGCAGGTAGGCAAACTGGCGAAAGCTCCAAACCGTTTCGCCGCCGCCAGTGACCAGGGGGCCATGGGGCATGATCGGCATCTCTCCTTTGCCCGGTCTCGTCGGGTCGCTCTGTGCAAGCGCTTGCAAACATGTGCAACGAAAAGCCGGCTCTGCCACGCGCGGTTCTTTTTGTTTTTTGATGGGAGTCGCGGCCGCTTGCGAGACGCGATCCTTTGCCCCAGCGCTGCGGAGCGCGACAATGCCCGGAGGTTGAGGTGAGGGCGATATAGCAGGCGGGCCGTGAAGCTTCATTGCCCCCCGGCGCCAGCCGGAGGAATGCCTGGCGGGCGGCGTTAAGTGCCTTTGGAGGGTGTGTTCTGCGGTGGCAGGCGGCTCTCGCGTAGCCCAGCTTCACGCACTGCGCTCGGTTTCTTGCCGTACCAGCGGATGGCTGCGCGGCTGTAGGCGCTGGGCGCCGAGAAGCCCAGGCGGTAGCTGATCTCCGAAAGCGGCATGTCGGTTTCGCGTAGCAGCCGGTCGGAGAACTCGCGCCGCGTTTCGTCCAGCAACTGCTGATAGCTGGTGCCGTGCTCGGCGAGGCGGCGCTGCAGGCTGCGCTCGCTGATCGCCAACCGGCGTGCGATCAGGCCGATCGGTACCGGACCGCGATCCATGACGCCAAGGACTTCCTCTTTTATTTTCAAGATGATGCTGGGCTGGTGCTGGCGCTCGCGCATCTTGGCCTCGCACTGCCGCGAGACGAGATCGAAGAGACGTTCGTCGGCGTTGCGGTTCGCCGCGCTCAGTTCGTCCGTTCTGACCACGACCGCATTGATCGGCGCGTTGAAGACGACGGTCTGCGAGATCAGTTTGCGGTATAGCGCCGTTGAAGCCGGTTCCCGCCGCTCCATGTAGGCTTCGAGAACCTGGCGGCCCGGCCCCAGAAAGTGGTTCAGGTGGCGCACGTTGGAGGCCATGGAGAAGTCGACGTATTGCTCGCGCTGGACGATCAGCGGGGAGTAGCTCCACTCCAGTCTGGCATGACGCCGGTCGGCCTCGAAACCGAGATAGGCGAGATCGATCCTGAGCCCCGCGAACTTAACGAAGAATTCCATCGAGTGGCGCAGGGTCGGCGCGTGCATAAGCCCATATTCAAAGGCGCCGACGCCGCCGTGCACATAGGCCTGGGAGTAACGGAGCCCGAAGGCCGGATCGCCGGAGATGGTCGCCAGGACCTCGAAAAGACGGCAGAAGCGGTTCAGGCTGACGGTACTGTCGAGATCGCGGAACTTGCCAGGGTCGATGTCGAGAGCCTGGGCGATCGGCAGGATGTCGACCCCCATGCTCTCCGCGAAGTCCGGCAGTTCCCGGCCAAGCCCACCCGAGATTCGGTATTGATCGGCCAGTACCGGCCTAGGCTGTTCGCTTACCATGGGACTGTAATGATAAAGACTTGGCGCCAGATGTTAAGTATCGAGACTCTGGTGTCCGGCGGTGCCCTGTATGCTGCCGCCTGCAAGCGCTTGCTGGGGACCGTTTTTCAATGACGACCGCTACAGATAAGGTTGACCGAGGGGCCGGTGGCAATGCCGATATCCTGCCCCCGGACGCGCCCGCACCGCTCCACGAACTGCTGGGCCGTTGGCAGGCGATCACGGCGGAACGGCTGCCAACGGATACGGATTTTCCCTTTGACGAACTGGTCGGTACCTATCCCGGCCTTGGGCTGGTCGAGCCCGCGGTCTCGCCTGAGGGACGTCTCGATTACTGCTACCGCCGGGTTGGCCCGTCCCATCAGCAGCATACCGGCTGGGCCTTCGAAGGCCGGCTTTTCTCCGATCTGATCCCGGCCCGCGCCGCTGAACGCGTGATTCAGACCTACATCGAGATCTTTGCCACCGGCGAGCCGCACTACGCCGAGTCCATCAATCTGGTCCATGGTTCCGAACCGCGGACCTATGTGCGCCTCCTGCTGCCGCTCTTCGACGGCGAGGAAAGGGTGGTGCGCCTGCTCGGCTGCTGGATCTGGCGCGGGGAAGGGGCAGGTTAAAACAGGGTGGCACTCTGTGCATCGCCGCTTCAGGCGGCGTAAGAACGAACCATCACTGTTCCGGTAGCTGCGTTCAGGGTTTCCGCTAAGCTGAGCGAGATCCGTGCGGTTGCTCCCCCTCACCCCGACCCTCTCCCACCAGGGGAGAGGGGGAAATCACAAGGAGGCTTTTAAAGACCCTCTCCCACCCAATGCTATAGGTTGGGGGAGAGGGAAAAGCAAAAAAGCCCGTGGGTTGTTACCCTCTCCCCTGGTGGGAGAGGGAGGGGCCCGCGCAGCGGGAGGGTGAGGGGGCTTTGCGCCGCGTCTCCTCTTTTTACAGAAAATGGCAGAGGACTTGCCGTTTGCGAGAGTCACCCTCACCCCGGCCCTCTCCCATCGAGGGAGAGGGGGAACGACAAGGGGTGGTGTTGAATCCCCTCTCTTATCGTGGGAGGGGACCTAGCCGCCGCAGGCGAAAACCTTCTGCCGTTCCAGCGCCGCCCTGCGATGCGGGTAGACGGCGCGATAGTCCGGGTCTTCGTGCAGGGCGAGCAGGGAATCCTTGTCGGGGTAACTGCCCACGACCACCAGGTCCCAGTCTTCTTCCGCACCCATGAAGGCCGCCTCGAAGGGGGCCAGCAGGAGGAAACGGCCGCCGGCCTTTTCGACGGCTGGACCGCTGACGGCGGCGTAGCGGTCGAAGGCTTCCTTTCCGCTGACTTTCGTGGCGGTAGCTTCCGCGTAGGCCGCTTCTGCGCGCAACTTGAAGAAATTGACGATGGTGACCGGCGTCTCTGCCGGGCGCTCCAGCAGGACGCGCCACTGCGCCCGGGTCGGGGCGCCGCCGTCGCTGCCCTCGCCATACCAGGCGACAAGGCGGTCGAGCCGTTCGCCACTGCTTTGGGTTGCTTCGCTGTCACTGTTGCAGGTCATAGCGCTCTCCTGTAATTTGACGCGCGTAAAATATTGGATTTTTTACACGTGTCAAATTCAAAAAGGGCGGCGCAAAGCCGGGCCGAGATTCTGGATGCCGCCTGGGACCTGATTGCGGCGCGGGGCGCCGAGGTATCGCTGTCGGAAATCGCTGCTGCCGTCGGCATGACCCGGCAGTCGATCTACGTCCACTTCGGCTCGCGCGGCGGCCTGCTGGTCGCCCTGGTGCGCCGCTCCGACGAGCGCGAGGACATCTTCGCGAAGTTCGACCGGGCGCTTGCGCTTGCCGATCCGGCGGAGCGGCTCGACCGCTACCTCAAGGCCTGGCTGGTCTTCGTGCCCAAGATCTATCCCGTCGCCAGCGACCTGATCCGGCTGCGCGCCACCGATGAAGATGCGGCGGCGGCCTGGGAAGACCGCATGCAGGATCTCTGGGGCTGCTTCCGCGAACTGGCCGCCAGCCTCGCCAAGGAGGGCGCCCTGGCAAAGGGCTGGACGGTGCCCCGCGCTGCCGACCATCTCTGGGCCGCCTGCTCGGTCCAGGCCTGGGGCCTGCTGGTCAAGGAACGCGGCTGGAGCCCGGCGGCGGCATCGAAGACCATCCGCGCCAATGCGGCGCGGGTGTTGCTGGCTTAGCGGCTGCAGCCCGGTTTCCTAAAACCCGAACATGTGGTCGAAGGAGAAGGCTTTCTCGCCGTTGGTAAGGCCGTGGTAGCCGAAGAGGCGGCAAGTGACGTCGCGGATGATGACGTAGCCCTCCGGCCCGGCGGCCGCTATGTCGGCCTCCGAGAAGTAATCCGATGGACGCCAGAGCAGGGAGCCGCCGCAGGCGATCCGTACCTCGTGCTCGGCGATCAGGCTTCCGTTCGCATCGTGCAACATCAGGTTGGTGCGGCTCTTCTCGTGCCAGGGGGCCGAGGCCGGGTAGATGAGGTGGCAGAGCGGCGCGTAGGGGGCCGGCCCGAAGGAAAGGAAGAGGCGGGTCGAGAGCCCCGGCGGACGCCCGGCGTAGGACTGCGGCTCGCCCTTGTAGGTCATCACCGTGTTGAAGACATGGGCGCCGAAAGAGGTCTCGGCGATATGGCCGGAGGCCTTGTCCTCGTAGCGGAACAGGCCGTGCAGCCAGCCGTCGGCCTCGCCGCCCTCGGCGAAGTCGTAGACCAGCTCCATGTGACCCCAGTCTTCCTCTCCTAGGGCAAGACCTTCGCCGTTCAACAACTCACCCACGTCGACGGAGGTGGCGTGGTCGCGCGGCAGCTTGCCGAGGCGCTTCACGCCGATCTCGCGGCCTTCGGGGTCGTAGGCCAGCAGGGCGACCGGCAGGTTCTGCTGGCAGGTCGACATCGGCGTCGGCAGGGCAATGGAGCGGAAGCGGGCGCGCGGCAGGATCGGCGCCGGCAGCACGAAGCCCTTGCCCAGCAGGTTCGCCAGTTCGGGAATGCGGGGGTCGGGCTTCAGGTCGACCCGCTCGACATTGGCATGGGCGATGCGCCGGCGCGGCGGATTGGTGGCGCCGTTGGCGATCACCTCATAGCGCGGGCGCACGAAGTACTTGCCGGCCTGCACCTCGATCTGCTGCGGCCACTTCGCCTCGGGCAGCAGCGCCGCCGTATCGATGGCGCGGGTGCCGAAGGGCGGGATGTCGTCGTCGAGCCAGGCGATGGCGTCGTTGCCCATCAGGTTCAGGCCGACGCTGCCTGCGGGCACTGTCGCCGGGTGGCTGTTCTGGACCCAGAGCAGTACCTGCTCGCCGTCTTTGGGGGCGGGCAGGCCGCCGTAGAGATCGGCGGGCCAGGAGTTGGCGTCATGGGTGCAGGACAGCACTTCGTCGTCGTCGCCGTAGGTGTCCAGCGCATACTTCACGATGTCATGGCCGGCGATGCCGCAGACATGCAGGAAGAGGCTGCCGGTGAAACTGTCGAGGCCGAAGCGTTCGCGCACCTCTTTGGAATCGATCACCACGCTGGCGTTGGCGCCGGGCAGGGCGTCCTGCCACTCGGCCAGGGGCTCGCCCGCCTCGTTCATCAGGCAGCACCAGGCGCTCGGCGCCTTGGCGCCATAGGCCGACCAGTAGTTGGCTGTGGCGAGACGCGTGTGGTGGCCCTCGCCCTCGCGGAAGAACACCAGATTAGTGGCGAAGTTCAGGCTGTCGAGATAGTTGCGCCGGTTGGTCAGCATGCTGTCCGGCAGCCGGAGCGCATCCAGAGTGACGACCTCCGCCCCGGCGGGCAGCAGGTGGCGGATATGGTCGGCCAGGCGTTCGGCATCGAAGGCGGTGATGAAGACCTTGGTCGCCGGGGCGGCCGCCAGGTCGGTCACCGGCTGGGCCTGCCGGCCGAGGATGTCGCTGCCGATCTCCTCCAGGTCCTGAACGTAGACGGCGGCGATGTCGAGGTCGCCCAGGTCGTAGATCTCCGCAAAGGCCTTGGCGAAACCCAGGGGATCGTAGATCGCCACCGGCGCGGCTTTCAGATCGGCCAGCAGATCCGCCGCCTTGCGCGCCGCCAGAGGGTGGCCGATGGCCTTGAAAAAGGCGTTGCCGCCCTTTGCGTTGCTGAAGGTTTCGATGTTGAGCGCCATGGCGAGAGAGTACTTTCTTGTCGGCCCGCATTAAAGAGGGTGGGTTTGGATGACCGGCGGGGCCTCAGCCCCCGAAGCGCAGCACCCTTTTGGTCCAGGCGGAAAAACTGTGGCGCTTCAGCTCGCGCTTCAGCACCCCGGCATCGGTCAGCCAGTTGAGTTGGATGGAGCGCCGCTGGCCGACGAAGGGCTTGTGGCCGTGATAGGCCTCGGCGCTGCAGCGAAAGGCGACCAGGGTGCCGGCCTGGGGCGGCACCTCGGCGGCATAGTCTTCCAGGTTGTCGGGTCCGTTCAGCATCCGCAGGCGTCCGCCGTCCGATTCCCAGCGGCTGTTCAGGTAGACCAGCGCGGTGACCAGCTTGCTCTCGGAATCGGTGTGGATCTGCCCGTCCTTGGCGCGGGACTGGCCGCGCAGGGTCACCATGGTGGGGCGCCCGGAAAGGTCGATGGCGAACTTCTCGGCAAAGGCCGCCGTCACCTCAGGGCCCTGCAGCATATCCAGCAGGGCGGAAAAGCGCGGTCCGCATTTCAGGCTCTGCGCCGGGAAACTGCCACCCTTGGTAATCTCCGGGAAGTCCCGCTCGACCGCCGGCAGCGCCTCGGCGCGCAGGAAGCCGGGGACGATCAGGAAATCGAAGGGGTCACGCTGCAGCGGCGTTTCGCTGAAGCGCGTCAGATCGAGCGGCGAGGGATCGGTCGGTTCTGCAGCGGGGCTGGGCACCTGAAGCTTCCAAGACGGCGTTTTTCCGGACGGCGGCGGTTGGCCTTAGATATAGGCAGATGCCGCAAAGATCAATTGAGCCCGGTCAAAAGAGTTGGGTCAAATGCGCCGGGTCAAGTGAAGCCGCTTCCGCCGCCGCGGATCGGGAATTCGGTTACGGCCGGGGCGGGCGTCCGTGACGGTCGGTCAGGCGCTGGCGGATCTCGGCGGCGATGCGCCGGGTTTCGTTGAGCGGCGTATAGTCCCAACGCTCCAGGGTGCCGGTAAAGGGCCGGGTGATGCCGGCGGCCTGCAGCGAGCCGTGAAAACGGCTGAACTTGGCCGATCCCCCCTCCAGATCGACGACATGCACCGGTTTGCCGGTGCTCGCCGCCTCCGAGACCATGTTCACGGAGTCGCCGGTCACCACCAGATGGTCGGCGAGGCCGAGGATGCCGAAATAGGGGTTTTCGCCTGCGCCGTCCCAGATTTCGGCCGGCAGCCCGGCGAGGCCGCGACGCAGGATCGCTTCGTTGCCCTTGCCGGTCCGCCGGGAGGGCGTGATCATCAGCCCGCAGCCTTCTTCGCGGGCCAAACGGGAAAGTTGCTCGGTCAGGCGGGTCATGATCGCTGCGGTCATCTTGAAGACCTTGTTGTCGCCGCCGATCAGCACGCCGATGCGCGGTCTCGGCAGCGCGCCGTAGCGCCCGGCAAAGGCGGTTGCGGCCTCCGACAGGCGTTTGGGCGTCACCCGGCCGAGGGCGCCGCGGGTGGAGAGAACGTTGGGGCCGTTCAGCAGGTCGTGTTCCGGGGTCACCACCAGGTCGACGCAGGCCGGATCGATGGCCGGGTTCTGCACCTGGACCGTAAAGCTCTGCCCGCCGGAGATGTTCCGCATGTCGCGGCTCAGCGGCACCGTCTGCCGCCCGCTGGCGATCCAGAGATCGGGCCAGGGCGGGGCCAGGCGGTCGCCTTTGGCCCCCAGCGTGCCCAGCGGGTTGCGGATCAGGCCCGGCGGCATCCAGCGCCAGGGTTTGGTTACCGAGACGCGCTTCACCTGGGGGGTGAGGCCGATGGCCTCGGCGAGGCCGAGACACTGAATTTCCATGCCGGCCTTGCCGTCGGTCACCACCCAGCAGGTCAGGCCCCCGAGGGCGTTTGATGGGGCGTTTGATGGGGCGTTTGACCGGGCGTCTGTCGGCGCGGCGGCAGAGGCATCCGGCGCGGGCGACTCGCGCTGTTCCTGTCCGTTCATGGCGGCGGACTATGAGGGCGCCTTGCGGTGCGTGCAAGCCCTGCGCGTTGGGCTGCGTCAAAGCAGCCGGGCGATCTCTGCGGATCGCGGTTTCGGCCCGGGAAAGTGAGTTTTGCACAGCCGATCGTACTTGCGCAGGACCCGGCGGTCGGTAATATTGTTGCGCAACGCCCCCTTGCGAGGGGCGCGATCTTTTAACGGGGAAGACTGCCTCCAGGGTTGGGGCCGCTATGCTTGGGTGAGGTGTTTATGCGTCGGGTCAAGTTGGACCGAATCGATCTGCAAATTCTGCAGGACCTGCAAGAAGACGGACGCATCACGAATGTGGAACTGGCCCGGCGGGCCGGCATCTCCGCGCCGCCCTGCCTGCGCCGGGTCCGCGCCCTGGAAGAGGCCGGCTTCATCCGCGGCTATCATGCCGATCTGCAGGCCGAGGTTCTGGGCTTCGAAGTCACCTTCTTCGCGCTGATCGGCCTCGACAGCCAGTCCGAAGCGGTCCTGAACGCCTTCGAGAGCCTGGTCGGCGGCTGGCCGGAGGTGCGCGAGTGCCACATGGCCCGCGGCCCCGATGATTTTGTCCTGCGCCTGGTGGCCCGCAACACTGCCCATGAGAACGAGCTGACCCAGCGTCTCACCTCCGCCCCCCATGTGGTGACGGTGAAGACCATCCAGGTTATCCGCACCGCCAAGTCGACCCCCGGCGTGCCCATCGATGTCGATCAGGGCCTGGAGCCGGCGGCGGACTGAACGGCAATCAGTCTGTGGCGGTTCCAGAAGCGCAAATCCTCTACAGCCCGTCGCCGGATGACGATCTGCAATTGGTCGCGATCGATGTCGGCAACTATGCCGCTGTCGTGAAGCTGAAGGTCGCGGAAAGCCAAGAGAGCTTTGTTGCCAATAATGCGGTTTCGATCGTTCAGGGGCACTATCACCCGGGCGCTTGGTTCCGCGCCGCCTATCTGAACGGCGAAGCCATCGGTTTCGTCATGCTGTTCGATCCCCGGGGTGTCGACCCCGTTGGCGATGATCCGGGCGAGACCGGCTGGGAGGACGGCCTTGTCATCTGGCGCTTGATGATCGGCCGCGAGCATCAGGGCCAGGGTCTCGGACGCCGTTTGATGGAAAAAGTGATAGCGCTGGCCAGGACGAACGGTTTCGAGCGCCTCTACCTTACCTTCGTCGACGCCGAAGGCGGACCCGAACCATTTTATCTGCAGTGCGGTTTCGCGCGGACCGGCCGCGTCATCGACGGCGAAGTCGAGGCCGTACTGGAACTCGCATGAGATGCGGGATCAGACGTACTGAACTTTCAGGATTTCGTAGGCCTTGGAGCCGGCGGGGGTCATCACTTCGATGGAGTCGCCGACCTCCTTGCCGATCAGGGCACGGGCCAGCGGCGCGGTGATGGCGAGACGACCGGCTTTCACATCCGCTTCGGTTTCGCCGACGAGCTGATAGGCGGTCTCCGCCTCGGTATCTTCGTCCACCAGGGTGACCGTGGCGCCGAACTTCACGGTGTCGCCGTCCAGGGTGCTGACGTCGATGACCTCGGCCCGGGCGATCTTGTCTTCCAGTTCGCCGACCCGGCCTTCGATGAAGCTCTGGCGTTCGCGCGCCGCATGGTATTCGGCGTTCTCCGACAAGTCCCCATGCTCGCGCGCCTCGGCGATCGCACGAATCACCTCCGGCCGCGCCGTGGTCTTCAAGTAACGCAGTTCTTCTTCAAGGTCCGAATAGCCCTTGGCAGTCATGGGTACTTTGTCGCTCATGGAGCAAGCCTGATGTTTCTTAATAACAGTGAGAACAAGTGTGCCTGATTTGGCGGGGCTGTAAACCCTACAACACTAGGATGAAGACTTAAAATAAGATTGCAGCGGGGCGACTGCAAGGTCGCCGGAACGCATTGCTTCGATGGCCCGAACGGCGGCCCTGGCACCGGCGGAGGTGGTGCTGTAGGGGATCGAATTGGTTAACGCCGTGCGCCGCAGTTCGAAAGAGTCGGCGATGGCCTTGGCATCCTCGGTGGTGTTGAAGACAAGCTGAACGTCGCCGGACTTCATGGCATCGACGATGTGCGGACGCCCCTCCCGCACCTTCTTTACCGTCTCGACGGTAAGACCCTGATCAGCAAGGTATTTTGCCGTGCCGCCGGTGGCGATGATGCGGAAACCCAGATCGGCGATGGCGCGGGCGACCGGCGCGAAGACCGGCTTGTCGTCGTCTTTCACCGAGATGAAAACGGAGCCGCCGGGCGGCAGGGTGACCCCGGCGCCGAGCTGTGCCTTCAGGAAGGCGCGGGCGAAGTCGCTGTCCAGACCCATCACCTCGCCGGTCGAGCGCATCTCCGGGCCCAGCATGACATCCACGCCGGGGAAGCGGGCGAAGGGGAAGACCGCTTCCTTGACCGCGACATGATCGTTTTTGCCTTTTTTGAGATCGAAATCCGCCAGCTTCTCGCCGGCCATCACCCGCGCAGCGATCTTGGCGACCGGCAGGCCGGTGGCCTTGGCGACGAAGGGCACGGTGCGGCTGGCGCGGGGATTCACCTCCAGGATGAAAATATCCTCGTCCTGCACCGCGAACTGCACGTTCATCAGGCCGACCACCCCCAAGGCGCGGGCCAGTTGTTCGGCCTGGCGGCCGATCTCTTCCACCAGCGCCGGGGCCAGGGTGTGCGGCGGCAGCGAGCAGGCGGAATCGCCGGAGTGGATGCCGGCCTCTTCGATGTGCTCCATCACTCCGGCGATGAAGACCGTCTCGCCGTCGGCCACCGCATCGACATCGACCTCGATGGCGTCGCGCAGATAGCTGTCGATCAGCACCGGGTTGCTGCCGGAGACCTTCACCGCGGTGGCGATGTAGCGCTCCAGTTGCGCTTCCTCGTGAACGATCTCCATGGCGCGCCCGCCCAGCACATAGGACGGCCGGATCAGCACCGGATAGCCGATGCGCTCGGCCACGGCGAGGGCCTCCTCGCGGGATGTCGCAGTGCCGTTGGGCGGCTGGCGCAGCCCCAGATCCTGAAGCAGCTTCTGGAAGCGCTTGCGGTCCTCGGCCAGATCGATGGCATCGGGCGAGGTGCCGAGGATCGGAATGCCGGCGGCCTCCAAGGCATGCGACAGCTTCAACGGCGTCTGCCCGCCGAGTTGCACGATGACGCCTTTCAGATTGCCGCGCGACTGCTCCTTGCGGGCGATGCCGATCACATCCTCACCGGTCAGCGGTTCGAAGTAGAGGCGGTCCGAGGTGTCGTAGTCGGTAGAGACGGTTTCGGGATTGCAGTTCACCATGATGGTTTCATAGCCGGCCTCGCTGAGCGCATAGGCGGCATGAACGCAGCAGTAGTCGAACTCGATCCCCTGGCCGATGCGGTTCGGCCCGCCGCCCAGGATCATCACCTTGTCGCGCTCGCTGGGCTCGGCTTCGCAATCGGGCGGGCGGTAGCCCTCCGGCCCCTCGTGGCCCTCCTCGTAGGAGGCGTACATGTAAGGCGTGATGGAAGGAAACTCGCCGGCGCAGGTGTCGATGCGCTTGTAGACGGCATCCAGCGACAGGCCGCGGCGCTGATCGGCGACGGCGGTCTCGGCCATGCCGGTCAACTCGGCGAGACGCGCATCGGCAAAACCGAGCTTCTTCAAAGCCAGCCAGCCGGCGCGGTCCTGCGGCAGGCCGTCCCGGCGCAGAGCGTCCTCGGCCTCGACGATCTCCTTCACCTGGCGCAGGAACCAGGGGTCGTAGTGGGTGGTCTCCAGGATCTCCACCAGGGTCAGACCGTGGCGGAAGGCCTGGGCGATGGTCAGCAGCCGGTCCGGACGCGGCGCCGCGAGCGCCGTGCGGATGGCATCGCGGTCGACCCGGCCCTGGCTGTCCTGCGCGCCCGCGATCTCCACCTCGTTGAGACCGGTCAAACCGGTTTCCATGGAGCGCAGCGCCTTTTGCAGTGATTCGGCAAAGTTGCGGCCGATGGCCATGGCCTCGCCCACCGACTTCATGGAGGTGGTGAGATGCGGTTCGGCGCCGGGAAACTTCTCGAAGGTGAAGCGCGGCATCTTGGTGACGACATAGTCGATGGTCGGCTCGAAGGAGGCCGGGGTCACCTTGGTGATGTCGTTGTCCAGTTCGTCCAGCGTGTAGCCGACCGCCAGTTTGGCGGCGATCTTGGCGATGGGAAAGCCGGTCGCCTTGGACGCCAAAGCTGAAGAGCGCGAGACCCGGGGGTTCATCTCGATGATGACCAGCGCGCCGTCTTCCGGGTTGACGGCAAACTGCACGTTGGAGCCGCCGGTATCGACGCCGATTTCCCGCAGCACCGCGATCGAGGCGTCGCGCAGGATCTGGTATTCCTTGTCGGTCAGTGTCAGGGCCGGGGCGACGGTCACCGAATCGCCGGTGTGGATGCCCATGGGGTCGACGTTCTCAATGGAACAGATGATGATGCAGTTGTCGACGCAGTCGCGGACAACCTCCATCTCG
This sequence comes from Pelagibius sp., assembly GCF_965249265.1. Lineage (NCBI taxonomy): Bacteria > Pseudomonadati > Pseudomonadota > Alphaproteobacteria > Rhodospirillales > Rhodovibrionaceae > Pelagibius > Pelagibius sp. Next base: position 595,067 of record NZ_OZ252224.1, read on the forward strand.
TATTCCTTCCAGCCCAGCACCGACTGTTCGATCAGCACTTCGTCGGTGGGCGAGGCGCGCAGGCCGCCGCGCACGATCTCCTCGAACTCGTCGGGGTTATAGGCGATGCCGCCGCCGGTGCCGCCCAGGGTGAAGGAGGGGCGGATGATCGCCGGCAGGCCGACCTGTTCCAGCGCCTCCAGCGCTTCTTCGAAGGTAGTGGCGAGTTTCGAGCGCGGCGACTGCAGGCCGATCTTGTCCATCGCCTCGCGGAAGCGCAGGCGGTCTTCGGCCTTGTCGATAACGTCGCCCTTGGCGCCGATCATCTCGACGCCGAACTTCTCCAGGGTGCCGTCACGCTCCAGCGCCAGGCCGGTGTTGAGTGCAGTCTGCCCGCCCATGGTCGGCAGCAGGGCATCGGGGCGCTCGCGTTCGATCACCTTGGCGACCATCGCCGGGTTGATCGGCTCCACATAGGTGGCGTCGGCCAGGTCCGGGTCGGTCATGATGGTCGCCGGGTTGGAGTTCACCAGGATCACCCGGTAGCCCTCCTCCTTCAGCGCCTTGCAGGCCTGGGCCCCGGAATAGTCGAACTCGCAGGCCTGGCCGATAACGATCGGCCCGGCCCCGATGATGAGGATCGATTTGATATCAGTGCGCTTGGGCATTCTGCAGCTTGGCGGCTTTCTCTGCGTCGATCAGGTCGACGAAACGCTGGAAGAGGTAGTGGCTGTCTTTCGGGCCGGGCGAGGCCTCGGGATGATACTGCACGGAGAAGATCGGGCGGCCGACAACGCGCAGTCCCTCGTTGGAGCGGTCGAAGAGCGAGACATGACTCTCCTCGACGCCCGCCGGCAGGCTGTCGGCCAGCACCCGGAATCCGTGGTTCTGGCTGGTGATCTCGACCCGGCCGGTCTCCAGGTCCTTCACCGGATGGTTGGCGCCGCGGTGGCCCAGATGCATCTTCTCGGTCCTGGCGCCCAGCGCCAGGGAGAGGATCTGGTGGCCGAGGCAGATGCCGAAGATCGGCAGGCCGGTTCCCATCAGCGCCTGAACCGTCGGCACGGCATAGACGCCAGTCGCCGCCGGATCGCCCGGGCCGTTGGACAGGAAGATGCCGTCGGGATTATGGCCCATGATTTCTTCGAAGCTGGCCGAGGCCGGTACCACGGTGACGTCGCAGCCCAGGGTCGCGAGACAGCGCAGGATGTTGCGCTTGGCGCCGTAGTCGATGGCGACCACCCGGTGCCGGGGCTGCTCCAGGGTGCCGTAACCCTGACCCAGGGCCCAGGTCGTCTCCGACCAGCGATAGGTCTGGCGGCAGGAGACTTCGGCGGCGAGGTCCATGCCCTCCAGGCCCGGCCAGCCGGCGGCCTCGGCCTGCACGGCTGCAACATCGGCGAGGGTCTCGCCCGGCGCGGCATGGACGATGCAGCCCTTGGGCGCGCCCAGATCGCGGATGCGCCGGGTGATGGCGCGGGTGTCGACGCCGCTGAGGCCGATCAGGTTATGGGACTTCAGCCAGGCATCCAGATGCTGGGCGGCGCGCCAGTTCGAGGGTTCGGTCACCGCGGCGCGCAGCACCAGACCGCGCACCGCCGGGGTGGTGGTCTCAATGTCCTCGGCATTGGCGCCGACGTTGCCGATGTGGGGAAAGGTGAAGGTGATGATCTGCCCGGCGTAGGAGGGATCGGTGGCGATCTCCTGATAGCCGGTCATCGAGGTGTTGAAGCAGACCTCGCCCACCGAACGGCCGGTCGCGCCGAGCCCCTTGCCGTGGAAACGCGTGCCGTCCGCCAAAACCAGCGCGGCTTCGCCGAAAGCGGGTTGGGGCGCAGCAAAGGGCGGCCCGTCCTGTTCGGACGGGTTGGAACTGGATTGAACAGCCTTCATGAAGCGGATCCTCGAACGCAGGCGGCCTGATGTTTAAGGGATCGCCGCGGCTTGGTCAAGCCTTAGCAAAAGTCCAAAATTCATATTTTTCAATGAGTTATGGCTCAACTCCGGTTTTGCCAAATTCGATCAATTGAGCTAACCTCCCGCGCCTTGCGAGGTAGAGGGAAGACCATCCATGTTGCGCACCCGTTTGAGTGACGCCCTGAAAGACTCGATGAAGGCCAAGGAGGAGTGTGCAACCTCCACCCTGCGCCTCATTCTGGCGGCGCTGAAAGACCGCGACATCGCCGAGCGCAGCAAGGGCAACGGCGACGGGGTCGGTGACGAAGCGATCCTGGAAATGCTTCAGAAGATGGTGCGCCAGCGCCATGATTCCATTGAGATGTACACCAAGGGCGGCCGCGAGGAACTGGCCAAGCGCGAGGCCGAGGAAATCGAGGTCATCGAGCGCTTCCTGCCCAAGCAGATGGATGAAATGGACATGCGCGCCGCCATCGAGGGCGTGATCACCGAGCTTGAGGCCGGCAGCGTGAAGGACATGGGCCGGGTCATGGGCACCCTGAAGGAACGCTTCCCCGGCCGCATGGACTTCGGCAAGGCCAGCGGCATCGTGAAGGAAGCGCTGGTCTGAGTTTGCCGCCTTCCGGTTTGCAACTGCGCCCGGCCCGCGAAGAAGACCGCGCCGCCTGCGCCGAGATCTACCGCGACGCCCGGCAGGCCGCCTTTCACTGGGAAACCCGCCGTTACGATCTGGAAGAGTTCGCCGGCTCGACCTATGGCGAGACGCTGTGGGTCGCCGAAGGCGCAAACGGCGAGATCCTTGCCTTCGCTTCGGTCTGGCGGGCGCCGGACTACTGGTTTCTGCACAACCTCTTCGTCGCGACCGAATCCCAGAAACAGGGCATCGGCCGGGCGCTTCTGGTCCATGTGCTGGCCGAGATCGGCCGCCCGGTGGAATTGAAGACCGATGTGCCCAACCGCGTTGCCAGGCGCCTCTACGAGGGCTTCGGCTTTGCGGTGGTCGAGGAGAGCCAGAGCCTGCCGGTGCCCTGGTTCAGAATGCGCCTGGAATGACGCGCGCGTCCTTGATTTGGGGGCAAAGCTGACACCAAGGGGAAAGGTCCACAGGCTTTCCACAGGCTTTGCACCCATTCAGTCCCAATTCTTTGAAAGAGCGGCTGTTTTCTCCTTTGTGAGCCGCGGCCCGATCTCTGATAGTCTTGCGGACTCGGCCGATGGGGTCCTGGCGGCCAAAGCGGGACTCCGGACGGCTTTTTGAACTGATTAGCGGCACCCATGGCTTTCCCGCCCGAATTTCTCGACGAACTGCGCAACCGCGTGACCCTTTCGGAGGTGGTGGGCCGCAAGGTGAAGCTGGTGAAGCGCGGGCGCGAGCACAGCGGCCTCTGCCCCTTTCACAACGAGAAGACACCCTCCTTCACCGTCAGCGACGAAAAGGGCTTCTATCACTGCTTTGGCTGCGGCGCCCACGGCAGCGCCTTTGATTTCCTCATAAATTCAGAGGGTTTGAGCTTTCCCGAGGCGGTGGAACGCCTCGCCGGGCAGGCCGGGATGACCGTGCCCCAGGACAGCCCGCAGGATCGGGCCCGGGCGGAAAAACGCGCGAGCCTGATCGACGTGCTGGAGGCCGCGACCGCCTGGTTTGAGGAGCAACTGGCCAGCCAGGCGGGGCGGGAGGCGCGCGACTACCTGGAACGGCGCGGTCTGGCGCCCCAGACCGTGGCGGCTTTCCGCCTGGGTTTTGCCCCGCGCGAACGCGGCGCCCTCGCCAAGGCCCTGCGGGCCCGGGGGATCACCGTGGATCAGCTTCTGGAAGCCGGGCTGGTCAAACGGATCGAGGGCGAAGCGCCCGGCGGCGACGATCAACTGCGCGATTACTTCTTTCACCGGGTGATCTTCCCGATCACCGACCGGCGCGGCCGGGTCATCGCCTTCGGCGGGCGGGCGCTGGGGGATTCCAAGGCCAAGTACCTGAATTCCCCGGAAACCGCGCTGTTTCACAAGGGACGGGAGCTTTACAACCTCGATCGTGCCCGCAAGGCGGCCCACGACAGCGGCGAACTGCTGGTCACCGAGGGTTACATGGATGTGATTGCCCTGGCCGAGGGCGGCTTTCCGGCGGCGGTGGCGCCGCTGGGCACCGCGGTTACCGAGGACCAGATCGCCGCGCTCTGGCGCCTGGTGCCGGAGCCGACGCTCTGTTTCGACGGCGATGCGGCGGGGCAGCGGGCGGCCTTTCGCGCCGCCGAGCGGGCCATGCCCCTGCTGAAACCCGGCAAGAGCCTGCGCTTTGCGATGCTGCCGGCCGGTGAAGACCCGGACAGCCTGCTGCGCAGCAGCGGCGCCGCCGCCGTCCGTGCGGTTCTGGAATCGGCCCGCCCCCTGGCCGATATGGTCTGGCGCAAGGCGGCAGAAGGCAACGCGGCGGATACCCCGGAGCGCCGGGCGGCGATCCGTAGCGCCGTGCGCGAGCAGGTGAGCGCCATAAAAGACCCAGAGTTGCGGGATGACTACCGCCAGGAGATGGACCGGCGCTTTGCCGAGGCTTACGGTTTCAGCGGCCAGCAGCGCGGTGGCGGCGGATATGCTGCCCGCGGCGGCTGGCGTTCCGGGCGGAACGGGCCGGGCAGAGGCCAGACAGGCGGCTGGCGCCCGGGGAATTGGGGTGGGGGAAATTGGGGCCCCCCGATCGCCCCGGCCAAGCAGCGGGGACCGGCGGATCTGCTGAAACCGCAGCGCACCGAGCAACTGCTCCTTGCCACGCTGATCAATCACAACAAATTATTAACCGAGTTCGTTGAGGATCTGGTTGGGATCGACTTTCTCAGCGATGGGCTGAACGCCTTACGACAGGCGCTCATAGACTGCTTTGCCGGTGATCCGGAGCTTGACAGCGAAGGTGTGAAATGCCACCTCTCCAGTCAGGGGTATTCCGGGATTTTGGCTTCTTTGCTGGCCCCGGAGGTATACGTTCACGGCAGGTTTGCCCGTCCCGACGCTTCTACGGAGGTGGCGCGGCAATCTGTGTTGCACATTTTGGGGGTGCTGCGTGAGCGTCAGGCGGCTCCCCAGCTTGCGGAGGAAACCCTGGCGCTGGCGACGGACATGACGGCGGATCAGTTGAAACGGGTCCAGGCTCGGCAGAAGCTGCGGTCCCAGGAAGAGGGTCGAAAAGTGGACTTGGACCACTTCGAGACCATGCTTCAAAGGGCGGCGGACAAAACGGACAGTTAAAAACGACGGCGCGGTGGGACGGGCTTGAAAGAAGCCGACCCTGCCGAAGCGCCTTGTGCAAAAAGTTTTGAGGTAATGGGCTGAATGGCGACTAAGGCGAACGAGAACGCTGAAACGGCGGAATCGCGCGAGGAATCTTCCGACGGCCCGCTGATGGACTCGATGTCCGCAGCGGTCAAGAAGATGATCGCAAAGGCAAAGGAACGCGGCTACGTCACTTATGACGAACTGAATGCCGTACTGCCGCCGGACCAGATGTCTTCCGAGCAGATCGAAGACACCATGTCCCTGCTTTCCGAGATGGGCATCACCGTCATCGAGAGCGAAGAGCAGGAAGAAGCGGCGCCGGAAGCCGATGCCAAGGAAGGCAGCGCCTCCGCCTCGGGCAATCTGAACGACGACGATATCGGCCGCACCGACGACCCGGTGCGCATGTACCTGCGCGAAATGGGCTCGGTCGAGCTGCTGTCGCGCGAGGGCGAAATCGCTATCGCCAAGCGCATCGAGGCCGGCCGTGAGAAGATGATCGGCGGCATCTGCGAGAGCCCGCTGACCATCCGCGCCCTGCTGGTCTGGCGTGAGGCCCTGATTGAGGGCCGCATTCTGCTGCGCGACATTATCGATCTGGACGCCACCTATGGCGGCGGCCCGACCGAGGATGCCATGAACCAGGCGGTGGCCGAGGTCGCCGAGATGACCGAGGAAGAAGAAGACGAGGCCAAGAACAAGGCCGAAAAAGAAAAGAAAGAGGCCGAAGCCGAGAAGGGCGAGGGTGCGGCAAAGGCCGGCACCAACGGCGCCGCACCGGCGAAAGAGGCTGATGGCGAGACGAGCGGTGAGGCCAACGGCGAAGCCAAGACCGAAGGCGAAGACGACGACGACGACGAGGAAGACAACTCGATCTCCCTGGCGGCCATGGAGGCGGTGCTGCTGCCCCAGGTGCTCGACGTCTTCGACGACATCTCCAAGACCTGGAAGAAGATCGCCAAGGTTCAGGAACGCCGTCTGACCGCCTTCCAGAAGGGCGAGAAGACGACGCCGCAGACCGAAAAGCGCTACGAGAAGCTGACCCACGAATTGGTCGAGCTGATGGAGGGCGTGCACTTCAACAACGCGCGCCTGGAACAGCTCGTCGATCAGCTCTACGGCCTGAACCGCCGCCTGCTCGGTTTCGAGGGCAAAATGCTGCGCATGGCCGAGCGTTGCGGCGTGAAGCGCCAGGATTTCCTCGACCACTACTTCGGCCGTGAGCTCGACCCGCGCTGGGTCAGCCGCGTGAAGCGCCTGACCGGCAAGGGCTGGTCCAAGTTCGCCGAGCGATATGGCGACGAGGTGAAGTCGATCCGCAAAGAGGTCGCGGCCATCGCCGACGACAGCGAACTGCCGATCGCCGAGTTCCGCCGCATCGTGAAGACCGTGCAGACCGGTGAGAAGGAGGCCAGCAAGGCCAAGACCGAGATGGTCGAGGCCAACCTGCGTCTGGTGATCTCCATCGCCAAGAAATACACCAACCGCGGCCTGCAGTTCCTCGACCTCATTCAGGAAGGCAACATCGGCCTGATGAAGGCGGTCGACAAGTTCGAATACCGCCGCGGCTACAAGTTCTCGACCTACGCCACCTGGTGGATCCGCCAGGCGATCACCCGTTCGATCGCCGACCAGGCGCGCACCATCCGTATCCCGGTGCACATGATCGAGACCATCAACAAGCTGGTCCGCACCAGCCGCCAGATGCTGCACGAGATCGGCCGCGAGCCGACCCCGGAAGAGCTGGCCGAGCGGCTGGTCATGCCGCTGGAGAAGGTCCGCAAGGTTCTGAAAATCGCCAAGGAGCCGATCTCTCTGGAAACGCCCATCGGCGACGAGGAAGACAGCCATCTGGGTGACTTCATCGAAGACAAGAACGCGGTCATCCCCCTGGATGCGGCGATCCAGTCCAACCTGCGGGAGACCACGACCCGGGTGTTGGCCAGCCTGACACCGCGCGAGGAGCGGGTGCTGCGCATGCGCTTCGGCATCGGCATGAACACCGACCACACTCTTGAAGAGGTGGGCCAGCAGTTCTCGGTCACCCGCGAACGTATCCGCCAGATCGAAGCCAAGGCGCTGAGGAAGCTGAAGCACCCCAGCCGCAGCCGCAAGCTGCGCTCCTTCCTGGACACTTAGATTCCAGCACAGCCAATGTGAAAATGGGCCGTCCTTGGGGCGGCCCTTTTTCGTTGCGCCACCGCGGCGGTTTGTCTACCGCTTCCGGGTATGCCGCCTTAGCCTGAGCGCATGCATGGACGACCCTTCGAAGTCCTGCGAGAGAGAGCATGAACCCAGAAAACCTGAACCTTCCGATCCTGACCGAGCGCCTTAAACTTCGACACTTCGTTCCCAGCGACTTCTCAGACTACAGCGCCTACCACTCTCTTCCGGCGGTCTACCGTTATCTCTACGAAGCACCGCCGGAGGGCCGCGCAATGGAAGAGAAGTTCTCGAAGGTTCTAAGCGCGGCCTTCGAAGATGACGGCGACATCTTCCGCTTGGCAGTTGTGCGCAAAGACGATGACTTGCTTGTCGGCGAGGTTCTTCTGAAGCTTGCGAGCAAGGCCGCGCTGCAGGGAGAAGTCGGGTACATCTTCAATCCGGATTTTGCCGGCAAGGGTTATGCGACCGAGGCGGTCTCCGCGATGATCGATATCGGCTTTTCCATTTTCGCCTTCCACCGAATCTTTGCGCGGCTCGATGCGGCGAACAAGGGTTCAGTCGGCGTCGTCGAGCGCCTGGGCCTGCGCCGCGAAGCGCACCTCATCCAAAACGACCGCTTTGATGGCGTCTGGGGAGATGAATACATCTACGCCGTCCTGGCGAGCGAATGGGCGGCGCGGGTTGATCAGACCGCCTGACAACCGGGCTACCGATGAAGCACATCCGCGTAGCCTTTTTCGTTGCTTCGCCGCAGGGGCACGTTAGCCTTCTTACCTATGGAATTCGTTTTTCTCGGCACCGGTTGTCCGGCGGTCTCGACGGAGCGCTACGGCCCCGCGCAGCTTGTCCTGAGTGAAGGGACGGCGGTGCTGGTCGACTGCGGTTCCGGCGTGACGCAGCGCCTTGTCGCCGCCGGCACCATGGGGCGCGATCTCGACGCGCTGCTGCTGACCCACCTGCATTCCGATCATCTGGTCGATCTCTACCAGCTCATCGTCTCCTCCTGGCACCAGGGGCGCGACCGGCCGCTGCCGATCTACGGGCCGCCGGGTACGAAGCGCTACGTCGAGGGGTTGATGGCGCTTTGGGAACCGGAGCTGAGCCAGCGCATTGCCCATGAAAAGCGTCCTTCGACGGCGGCCCTGGAAACTGCGGTGACGGAGATCGCCGCCGAAGAGGTTCTGAGCATCGGCGCAGTCCGGGTGATAGTGGTGCCGGTCGATCATCAGCCGGTCCGCCATGCTTTCGGTTTCGTCTTCGAAGGCGGCGGCAAGAAACTGGCCATCTCCGGCGATACGCGGCGTTGTCCGGCGCTGATCGAAGCCGCTAAGGGGGCCGATCTGCTGGTGCATGAGGTCTTCGTGCACCGGGAGATGCCGGTGGTCGAAGGGCTGCGCTCCGCCGAGACCGTCGCCAACGTCGCCGGCTATCACACGCTTTCCAGCGAGGTCGGCAAGATCGCGGCGGAAGCCGAAGTGGCCTGTCTCGCGCTCACCCACTTCGTACCGCCGGCCTGCGACCGCCAGAGCTTGCTCGATGAAGTGGCGGCTGACTTTTCGGGGCCGCTGGTGCTGGGCGAGGACCTCATGCGCATCGACATCAGCCGGGGCAGCGTCAGCCACGCCGGCGCGGTCCTCGGTCTGGGCGCAGCTATAAAGCGAAGCCATTGATTTGTCACGCCGGACTCACGACTTTAAGATGAGCAACACACTATCGGATCACCCGACATGAGCGCGCAGGTAAAACCCTGGGATCAGCTGGACGGCGACGTCCTGGCCAAGGCGATGGTTATCCAGAACTGGCTTATCGGCGAAGCGCGGTTTCTGGAGGACCCGGACGACGCGGTGCAGGGCTTTGTCCAGCATCTGCTCGATGCCGGGGTTCCGCTCGACCGTTTCACCAGCGCCATACCGACGCTTCACGCCGTGCGCAGCGGCCTGGGCCGCCATTGGGTGCGCGGCAAGGGTATCGAGGTTCTGGAGTTCCCCTGGGACAGCGACGAGGTTTACGAGGTCAGCCCCTATGCCGAGGCCCATCGTACCCGCGACTGGGTTGTTTTCCGTCTTGCCGAAATCGACGACTCCGCCTTCGGCATCGTTCCCGATCTACGGGCTGAGGGTTACAGTCACTATGTCTGCATGCCGGTTTTCTTCCGCGACGGCACCGAGGGCGGCCTCACCTTCGCCACGCGCCATCCAGATGGCTTCAGCGCCGGGGACCTCGCCATTCTGCGCGCTATCGAAAACGCGGTGGCACTGATTCTCGATGTCAACCGGGTCTGGATCCTCCTGCACGAGACTCTGCGCATGTATGTCGGTGAGGAGCCTCAGGCCCGGATTCTCTCGGGCCAGGTGCGGCGTGGCGATGTCGTGCCCATGCGCGCGGCCATTGTCTTTGCCGACATGCGCGGTTTTACCGGCCTGTCTTCGGCCCTGGATGTCGATGAAACCGTGGTGCTGTTGAACCGCTACTTCGACTGTGTGGTGCCGCCCATCGAAGAGGCTGGTGGAGAGGTTTTGAAGTACATCGGCGACGGCGTGCTGGCGATCTTCGGCGCCGGTGACGACGCGGCGGCGGCCTGTGCCAAGGCCCTGGCGGCGGCGCAGGACATCGCCCGCCGGGTCACGGAGGACCAGGCTGATCTTCCGCCGGGGCAGCGTTTCGATATCAAGCTGGCGCTCCATTTCGGCGATGTCGCTTACGGCAATATCGGCTCCGGTGCGCGGCTGGACTATACGGTGGTGGGGCGCGGCGTCAACCTGGCCAGCCGCCTGGCCGATCTCTCCGGCCGGCTCGACCAACGCCTGCTGGTGTCGTCGGACTTCGCAAAGTTGTTGCCGGAGCAGCCTTTCGAGAACTGCGGCCGCCACAGCCTGCGCGGTATTGCCGAACCCCAGGATGTTTTCCGATCCGCCTAGAGTTCGTGTTCACGAACTCCAGGCTTTGTGAAGTCTTTCGGCACCGGCCCGCTCCCCCTCCCGGCCACCCAATGAGATTATCCTAGTGGGTGACCGGGAGGGGGAGCGGGCTGGAACCGCCTCGACGCAAGTCGAGATGATTCAAAGCGTTTCCGCCAGCACCTCGACGCGAACCTGGGCAAGGCCGCTGCTGATGAAGCCGAGCTTCCCGGCCGCCGCGCGGGACAGGTCGATGACGCGTCCTTTGATGAAAGGACCGCGGTCGTTGACCGTGACGATCACCGAACGCTTGCTGTCCAGATGTGTCACCCGCAAGCGCGTGCCGAACGGCAGATCAGGATGGGCGGCGGTCAGGGCGTTCATATCGAAACGGCTGCCGCTGGCGGTCAGGCGGCCGTGAAAGCGTCTGCCGTACCAGGAGGCGGTGCCGGTAAAGCTGGCGCGCACCTGCTCGCGTTCCGGCGTTCCGGCGCCTTCAGGGTCGGCCGCCTCTGGAAGAGCGGAGGGGGGCAGGGCGGCGAGCGAACCGCCGTCAGCCGGTTGGGGAGGGGAGGCCGGTGTTACCGTGTCCGTCGCGGCCCGGCCGCCGCTGTTCATCGGGGCGGCCTCGCCGTTGCCCTTCGGCGGCGCGGTCGCACAGCCGGCGAGCAGGCCCAGCGTCGCCAGGCAGGCGAAAGCCAGGCGCAGGGCCTGCCCTGAGGCGAAGTGGCGCGCAGTGTTCATCCTGGGATGCGAAGAAGCGTTCCGACAGCCGTTCGGCTGTGCCCCGGCGTCCTACTCCCAGAAGGGCTTGCCGAGGTCGATGGTGTCTTCGTCGGTCACCGCGCCGGTCAGGCCGCCCGCGGCTGCGCCGATCACCGCGCCCTGAACGATGGTCAGCCCGGTTACCGCGCCGACAACAGCGCCGGCACCGGCACCGATTCCGGCGCCGCTCAAGGTCCGGTCGCCAGTGGAAGAGCCGCAGGCCGAAAGGGCAATTGCGGCGGTCATCATCACAACAGATAAACGAATCATTTGGGTTCCTCTTTCTGAAACGCCTTTTGCGAAGTCCAGATTGCCCCTCATTGGCCCCTGGATGATCATATAGGCGGTGCGAACTTGGGCTTGCTATGTCAAAACTGTGCTCTTACAACGTTGGCGGGGATGATTTATTCCAGTTCCGGGTAGTATTCTCTATCTAATGAGAGAACTACTGGTCGTGTCGGTTTCCTGATCCGTGGATCTTGAAGGTGTTGGCGCCGCGGGAAGCCGGATCGGAAGTGCTTGAGTAATAATAAGAAGAGCTGATTTGGCAGCTCAGGCTGGTAGGGAGATTTAAGGCCCTTGCGACCACTTCGAACGAACCGCCTTGCGGCATCTTTCCTCCGCGGCATTGCCATTCCTTCACTGTCACCGCGCGGCAGCACCCCAGGATGATTCAGCGTTTCCTCGCTTTTGGCGCTCTGGCGCTGCTGAGCGCCTGTGCGCTGCCCCAGGCACAGACGGTTGCCGAGCCTGCGCCCCGCGCCGCCGATGATCAGGGCTATGTGAGTCTGGCTGCCGGGCCCGAGGTGGCCGGAGGCACGCAGCTGGCGACCCTGCCCGCCGGCGAGGCCCCAGACATCCGCCCCCCCGACGCCCGGGGCCGCGGCCTGCAGAGCAGCTTTGCGGCGCTGCCACGCCTGCCTCTGCCGACCCGCCCGCGCCCGGCCATTATCTCCGCCGGACGGCATCTGGAATGCGTGCCTTACACCCGCAAGCTTTCCGCCCTGCAGATCCGCGGCAATGCCTGGACCTGGTGGGGCAAGGCCAAGGACCGGTATCGCCGCGGCGCCATCCCGCAGGCCGGCGCGGTGATGGTGCTGAGCAAGACCCGCCGCCTGCGCTACGGGCATCTGGCCTATGTGGCCGAGGTGATGAACGAGCGGGAGGTTCTGGTGCATCAGGCCAACTGGCTGAACCGGGGCCGCATTCACCGCTATACCCCGGTGCGCGACGTCTCGGAGAACAATGACTGGTCGGTGGTGCAGGTCTGGTACACACCCGGCCAGCGCTACGGCAGCGGCCGTTACCCGATCCAGGGCTTCATCTATCCCAACGAGCACAACCTGGATATCCGGCAAGCCTCGAATTAGGGGGCCTCTCAATGGGGCGTTTTCGCTTTTTGCGGCAAATGGCTTGATCTATGGACGCCCGGCGGCACAATGGCGCCGGGCCCGTAGTTCAGCGGTTAGAACCCACCGCTCATAACGGTGTTGTCGCAGGTTCGAATCCTGCCGGGCCCACCAATCCCATAACGTTGCTGTGTTGACGGTGCGTGCCTTCAGGCCGGCGTGCCAGGGCATCTAACTCAATACCAGTGGACGTCACCGGGCTCACGTTCAGATGGCCTTGTAGGCGTGGTCGGTTTTTCCCCTGTGGCTGTCAATTGAGACGCTCGGCCACTGCCTTCCGGCCCCGCTGCCATTTACTAATCCAGTTTGTTTGGGCGTATCTTGAGACAGGTGTTTATCGGATGAAGCAAGACCAGCCCGGCCCCTGCGCAGGCAGCATAAGAAGCTCTTTACCGTCTCTCAAAGCTGTGTCGGGTTCGGCGCGTCACCGTAGACGTCCTTCGGATCAAAGGATTTCCGTGACTCCGTGAACACGAGCCGAGCAGGTCCACCAGGAAGGTCGCCGAGCTCTATTGACCGATAGAAGCAGGATCGGTAGCCGACATGACAACTGGCACCCGAACCAGCGACTCGCACGCGCAGCCAGACGGCGTCCTGGTCGTCGTCGATACGCATCTCGACAACCTCTTGGACGAGGCCGCTGGTTGAGCCCTTGCGCCAGAGGCGCTGACGGCTCCGGCTCCAGTAATGCGCTTCACCGGTCGCGATCGTTTTCTGTAGAGCTTCGCCATCCATGTAGCCGAGCATCAGCACTTCGCCCGTGTTGACGTCGGTCGTGATGCAGGGGATCAGTCCGTCGCCATCGAACTTGGGTGCCAGGGAGAGGCCTTCTTCGACCTGTTCGACCGTCGTACGGGCGGCGAAGGCGGCGGTCGTCGGACCAGACTTGTCAGGAGCCATTGGAGCCACTCCTCGGGCTTCCGATCATCGCGAGAAACTCCCGGCGGGTCTCTGGGTCGTTGCGAAAGGAGCCAAGCAACCGGCTGGTCACCATGCTGACACCCGGCTTGCGGATACCGCGCGTAGTCATGCATTGGTGCGCCGCCTCAATGACGACGCCGACACCGTGCGGACTTAGCACCTCCTGGATGGTGTCCGCGATCTGAGAGGTTAGCGCCTCTTGGATCTGCAGCCGCTTGGCGAACACTTCGACCAGGCGCGCCAGCTTGGAAATCCCGACGACGCGGCCGGTCGGCAGATAACCGATATGCACCTTGCCCAGGATCGGAACGATGTGATGCTCGCAGTGCGATTCGAGGCGGATGTCACGCAAGACGACCATCTCGTCGTAGGCGGCAGTCTCTTCGAACATCGTCTCGAGCAGTGCGACCGGGTCTTTGTTGTATCCGGCGAAGAATTCCTCATAGGCCCGCACCACGCGCTCGGGCGTCCCTAAGAGGCCTTCGCGGTCGGGGTCGTCGCCTGCCCATTCGATCAGCGTCCGCACCGCCGCTTCTGCCTCTGCTTGGCTGGGTCGTTGGCCCTGGCCCACGGTAGTGCGTACTGATCCTGTAGGCCGGCTACCGACCACTGCTGTTTCCATGTCGAATCATCTCCTGCGGCCACGCCAGGCGGTTGGAGGCGAATGGCTATTGCAACGAAAGTTGAGAACGTTATAACATTACATTTCTGTAAGGCAAGAAAAGATAAGGCCATGGCGTTACTGACAGTCCAGCCCCAGCCCTGCACCGATTCCAACTGCCGGGGGCAGCACGCGCCTGCTGAACGGGTAGCGTTGGCAGAGTCTCTCTGTGGCGCCCGCGGCGCGCGGCTAACCCCGCTCAGGCGGCTGATCCTGGAGCTGCTTTGGGAGAGCGGCCGCCCGACGGGCGCGTATGACCTGATCGAAGCGCTGAAGCTGAGAGACTCTCGCCCGGTCGGGCCGCCTACCGTCTACCGGGCGCTTGAGTTCCTGATGGACCAAGGGCTCGTCTCAAAGATCGAAAGCCGCAACGCTTACGTCCCCTGCGCGCATCCCGAACGTCAGCAGGATTGTCTGTTCTTCATCTGCAGCAACTGCGGGGCATCGGCCGAGTTGGAAGACCAGCGGCTTGAGCGCCTTATCTGTGAGGATGCGGCCCTTATCGGATTCCGCGCGAAACGGCGCGTGATCGAAGTCGAGGGCACCTGCACGCGTTGTATCGCGGCCGGCGCTGCCTGAACAGGAAGAGGAAGCGTAGCATGGAAAGCTGGGATTCGACCGCGCCCCAACAACGTCTGCCCGTCTCTCTGCTGACCGGCTTCCTGGGCAGCGGCAAAACGACGGTGCTGAACCATCTCGTGCAGCAGCCCGAACTGGCGAAAACCATCGTCATCATCAACGAGTTCGGCGAGATCGGCCTCGATCACGAACTCGTGGAGCGGTCGAGCGAAGGTATGCTGTTGCTGCAGAGCGGATGCCTCTGCTGCACAATCCGCGGCGATTTGATCGACACGATGCGCAGCCTGTTCCTGCGCCGCGTCAAAGGAGAGGTCCCGGAATTCGACCGAGTGGTCATCGAGACGACAGGCCTCGCCGATCCGGCGCCCATCCTGCACACCCTTATGACCGACCCGCTGATTGCCGCCCGCTATCGTCTCGATGGTGTTATCACAACGATCGATGCAGCCAATGGGCAGCGAACGCTCGACCGGCAGGCCGAGTCCGTGAAACAGGCGGCGGTGGCTGATCGGCTGTTACTGACCAAGACCGATCTTGTCGAACCCGATGCCGTCTCGGCGTTGACTCAGCGCTTGAGTGCGCTGAACCCGGGCGCGCCGATCATCCACACGATCAACGGCACGGTCGATCCCGCAAAGCTGCTGGACGCCGGACTGTACAATCCGAAAACCAAGAGTCTTGATGTTCGGCGCTGGCTGAACGCTGAGGCCTTCAGCGCCAAAGATCACCATCACCATGAGCCACATCACGATCACGGGCATAGTGTCCATCATGGTACTGACAGTCACGACCATCATCACGACGTAAATCGACACGACGACCACATCAGGGCCGTATGCCTGACACTGGACGATCCGATCCCCGGCGATGCTTTTGACCGCTGGCTTGAAGCGCTCTTGCTGCTCAAGGGGCCGGATATCCTTCGCGTAAAAGGAATCGTCAACATCCAAGGTCTGAAAGGCCCATTTGTATTTCATGGCGTGCAGCACATTTTTCACCCACCGGTTATGCTCAAGAAATGGCCGGGTAAGGACAGGCGTACCCGCATCGTTTTTATCACGCGCGATCTCGATGAGGCGGTATTACGGAACACGCTGAAGACCTTCACGACCGAGCCGGAAAATGTGGGTTAGACAGCGCAGCTGTTCGGTCCAGGCGATCTTGTCGGTCTTCGTCGACGAGACTGGTCTCGTCGAGCACTTTCCGCAGCATCGAGCAAACAGTCTCTCGCTCCTGGGCGCACACGCTGTGGCGCACGTCTCGAACAGCTTAGCCGAGCAAGGTGCATGATGGATCTCGACCTTTACAACAAGCAGATCCTGCAGCTTGCCGCGTCGATATCCCGGATCGGCAGGCTTGCAGCTCCCGACGCTTCAGCAACCGCGCATAGTCGGCTTTGCGGCAGTCGGATTACTGTCGACCTCAAGTTCAAGGATGATGTCATCACCGACTATGCCCAAGAGCTTAGGACCTGTGTCATCGGAGAGGCGGTCGCCTCCGTCGTTGCACGGGTCGTCGTTGGCTTGACTGTCGACGAGGTGAACGAGGGCGCAGAGGTTATGCGCGCTGTCCTCCAGGACAAGACGTTTCCACCACCAGGGTCCTGGGCCGCGCTCGAACCGTTCCTGCCGGTGGCCGACTTCCGAAGCCGCCACAGCTCGGCAATGCTGCCGTTCGAGGCGCTGCAGCATGCGATTGCGGAGGTGAGCCCGAAGCGCTTGACCTGTTGAGGCACGACCCAGCGCCGTGTTCCAGCCCGCCAGTTCGTTGAAGAGATGATTCCAACTCTCTCCGGTAGAGCCCACCAATACTAATCTTAGAACAGCTGTACTGCGCCGCCACGGTTTCGCCGGGCAGCCAGGGCTTGCCGGGCACGGCTTCCAGCAAGGCCTTGGTGTAGTCGCCCTGCGGAACGGCGAAGACCGCGGCAGTGGGGCCTTCTTCCACCACCTCGCCGTAGCGCATAACCGCCAGGCGGTTGCAGACTTGGGTGGCGACCAGAGACTCCGGCTCCTGCCGGTCAGAGTGGCCGGACTGTGCCTTAGCCAGCAGCGTCGCCCGGAAAGGGCGGCGCCAGCCCGCAATCGGCGGCCAGCGTGTTCAGGTCGCGGCGAAGACCCGGATTGAGCGTGATCCCCTCGCGGCGACGTGTTTCGGCAGCGGCGGTTTTGCCGTCACCCGGCAAGCGCACCGGACCGTGACCGGGCAGGGGGGGCGAAGCGCGCATCTCGGCAAAGGCCCGCGCCGCGGCTTCGGCAAAGTCGTTGTCCATGCCAAAGGCGGCCGGATCGAGCGCCATGACGCACTGCCCGGTATTGGTGGGCGACGCCGTGTCGGAAGTGAAGTCGACCACGTCGGACCCGAAGGCCGCGCCGTTCAGAACCCCGCCCATCAGGCCGATGGCGACCGACAGGCCGAACCCTTTGGGTCCGCCGATGGGCAGCAGATAGCCCTCGGACTTACGGGCCGGGTCGGTCAGGGGTTGGCCGTCGCGCCTGACCATCCAGCCCTCGGGCATCGGCTGCCCTTGCTGCAGGAGGGTTTTGATCTTGCCCATCGCAGCCACGGTCGTGGCCATGTCGAAAACGAAGGGGTCGGGTCCGGCGGCAGGGGCCGAGAAGGCAATCGGATTGGTGCCGAGCAGCAGGTCCGTGCCGCCATACGGCGGCACATGGTTGGCGCTGCCCACGGCGGCGGCCATGCCGAGCATCCCGGCCTCAGCCTGCGGCCGGACATAGAGCGCGAGCGGCCCCGCATGGTTGCCCCGCCGCACGCCGACCCACCCGATCCCGGCCGCGCGCGCCTTCTCGATGGCCAGATCGCGGGCGGCGGCCATGGCGAGGTGGCCGAGGCCGTTGTCGCCGTCGATCAACGCGGTGGCGACGGTCTCCTGTGCCACCGTGATAGCCGGTCTGGGGTTGCACCCGCCCCCCGCAAGACGCGCCAGGTATTGCCGCAAGCGAAAGACGCCATGCGTGCCGTAACCATAGATGTCGGCCTCGACCATAAGGGATGCGACCTTGGACGCGTCCCCTTCCGGCACCCCGCGCGATTGCAGCGCATGCGCCACGAAATCGCGCAGAGTATCGGCGGCAATGGCGGCCCCGTCAGCCATCGTAGGCGCCCACGCGTTCCTTGTGCCAGAACACGACCCTACGCTGCGTCCACGTCACCATCATGTAGAGCGCCAGCCCTACCAGGCTGAGGTAAAGGATCAACGAAAAGACGCGCGGGGTGTTGAGCTGCGAGGCGGCGACCCGGATCAACTCGCCAAAGCCCTTGCCACCGCCAAGGAACTCGCCCGTGATCGCACCCGCCATGACGCCGACAGCGCCGATCTTGAGTCCGGTGAAGATCTGCGGCAGGCCGGAGGGCAGTTTCATCTTGATCAGCGTCTGTATCCGGCTTGCCCCCATGGTCTTGAACAGCATCCGGGCGTTTTCATCGGCTGAATGGAGCCCGGCAGCCGTGCCCACCACGATCGGAAAGGTCGCGATAAAGGCGGCGAGCGCCACCTTGGATTCGATCCCGAAGCCCAGCCACGCCACGAACAGCGGGGCAAAGGCCACCTTGGGCATGGTGTCGATGGCAACGAGGTAGGGCATCACGGCCTTTTCGCCAAAGGCCGTCTCGCCAACGAGCACGCCCAACGAGAAGCCGATCGCAATGGCCAGCGCGAAGCCGTAGATCACTTCCTTAATGGTGATCCAGAGCGCCCCGAGCATGTAGCCGGCGGTCACAAGGTTCTGCCCGACGAAGATCATGTCCTTCAGCGTTTCCAGCGGGGTCGGCAGAATGATCGGCGAGACAAGACCCAGGCTCGTCACCAATTGCCAAGACCCGATGAAAACCAGGAACACGAAGCTCATGGCCAGCCACCGCGGAACGGAGTCGATGAAGGCGACTTCCTGTACCCAGACGGTGTCTTGCGTATCTTCGGCTGAAGAGGGATGTACCTGAGCGTCGCTCACATGTCTTCTCCCTTGTCCAGAAGGCCGCGGATATGGTCGACAATCGCGCCGAATTTCGGTGTGGTCATCATGTCGAGCGTGCGCGGCCGCGGCAGGTCGACCTCAATGATCTCGGCCAACCGGCCGGGGCGTGGCTTCATCACGACGATCTCGTCGGACAGGATCACGGCTTCCTGAATCGAGTGCGTGACGAGGAAGGCGGTCGCGTGCTGTTCACGGCAGATCCGCTGTAATTCCATATTCATCATGTCACGCGAAAGTTCGTCGAGCGCGCTGAAGGGTTCGTCCAACAGCAACACGGCCGGTTCCGTGATCAGCATCCGGCAGATCGAGGCACGCTGCGCCATGCCGCCTGAAAGCTCGTTCGGATAGACGTTTTCGAAGCCCTTCAGGCCCACGATCTCCAGAAGCTCCTGCGCCTTGCCCATGGCTTTCTTGGCCGCCGCCTTTCCGTCTCGGATTTCGATCGGCAAAACGATGTTTTCCACTGCCGTCTTCCACGGAAACAGCGTCGCCTGCTGGAACATCATGCCGATGTCGCGGCGAGGACCAGTGACAGGGTTACCTTGCAGCACCACCCGCCCTTTGCTGGGCGGGATCAGGCCCGCCATGATCTTGAGCAGTGTCGATTTCCCGCATCCGCTCGATCCGATGACAGAGGTGAAGCTGCCCTTTCGCAGGGTTAGACTGACATCTTCCAGGGCGATCACTTGGTTGCGGGCGTAGGTCTTGCTGACATGGGTCAGCTCGTAGACCGGCGCGCCCAGGGGCGCGCCGGAATAGTCCTGCGCCACGGCTGCGTTCATCCGCCGACGGCCTCGTTCCCGATGGCAGCGAACTCGTTGGTCCAGGCCGCGCCCAGATCGTCGAGCGGTCCGGAGATCTCGCCCCCGGCGACAAGAGCGTCCTGCCATTCCTGCCAAACCGCTGCCGGATACCAGCCCAGGCCATTGCTCATGTCGGTCGGAATGGTCTTGGAGCGCACCGCATCGAACAGCGCGGACTGGAAAGCCTTGTCTTCGCCTTCCTGCGGGTTGCCAGCGGCCAGATGCGCCAGCACGGCGTCGCGGTTGGCATCATCCAGCGCAAACGCGTGGCCGCGGGCGAAGGCGCGGCTCCAACCTTCGACGAGACCCCGGTCTTCGCGGATGGTGTCGGCCATGGTCGCGATTCCGTTGCCGAAGAAGCGCGCGAATTCGGCGGGTGTGATGTCACGCACCGCCATGCCGCGCTGGTTCAAGATCGCCGCATCCGCCGTCGACGATGAGTAGGCGTCGATTTCGCCGTTGAGAAAGGCCGCTGTTGCCGGACCGCCGTCACCAACGGTCAGGAACTCGTAGTCTTCGCCTTCTTTCATCCCGGCGCCGGTCATCACATTGCGGGCAAAACCCACCTCTGCGCCATCGGCGGTGCCTGTGCCGATTACCTTGCCGCGCAGCCCTTCGACTTCCTGAACATCAGAACCTTCCTGAACCACGATGCCAAAGTTGCTGCGCGCGGCAACGTTATAGATGTGGACCGCATCCACGCCGCGCGAACGCGCTGCAATCAGGGGGCCGGGGCCGGGGCGGCCGAAATGTGCCTGTCCCGCTGAAAGTGCCTGAAGCACCGCGCCTGATCCGTTGATCGCCTCGACCCGCACATTCAGGCCTTCTTCCTTGAAAAAGCCTTCGCCGATAGCGACGAAGACGGGGAACGAGTTGATGGCTGAAGGGCTCGGCTGCACAAAGGTGATGTCGCGCATGCTCTGCGCAAAGCTCTTTGTTCCCAGCAGGCCCGCGGCCGGAATGGCTGAGAGCAACGAGGCGGTGAATGTTCTTCGGTTCATCATGACTGTTTCTCCTCCCGTTTGTGTTCTGCCTCTGCGCCACGCTGTTCCGCGGTGGAGGCTTTTTAGACGGCGCGCACGGTGTTCCTGAGCGTGCCGATTTCGGAAACCTCGCAAACCACCGTGTCGCCGTCCTTCAGGAAGCAAGGCGGTTCCATCGCGTAGCCGACGCCCGATGGGGTGCCGGTAGCGATGAGGTCGCCGGGCTCCAGCGTCAGCCCTTCGGATACAGAGGCGATCAGGGTCGGAATGTCGAAGATCATGTCCGACGTATTGCCGTTCTGGCGCTGCTCGCCGTTGACCGTAAGGCCAATCGACAGCGCGTGCGGATCGTTGATCGCGTCGGCCGTCACGATACTGGGGCCGAGCGGGCAGGACCCATCCAAACCCTTGCCCTTGAAGTACTGCCCGCCGTGGCGGCGCTGGATGTCCCGGGCTGTGATGTCGTTCAGGATGGTGTAGCCGAAGACGTGATCGTAGGCATCGGCTTTGGCGATGTTGCGCCCTGACTTGCCGATCACGATCGCCAGTTCGACCTCATAGTCAATTGCTTCGGACACCGAGGGAAAAATCAGCACATCGCCATCAGGCGGCACGATTGAGGTTGGCGGCTTGGTGAAGAACACCGGGTGCTCGCTCACGCCGACTTTCTGTTTCTGCGCCCGGTCACCCTCTGCGATATGTTCGGCATAGTTGCGTCCCACGCAGAACACGTTTTTGCGCGGCACGGGTATCGGTGCCAGCAGCGGCGCGTTCGCGGAGACCATCGCGTCGGCATGTTTGCCTGCCTCGGCCTCCGCCACGAGGCCACGCAGCGCTGCCAGTGAACCCGCGCCGCCCTCAATCAGATGCTGCATAGAACCGGCGCGCAGCGCATCGCCATCGGGGCCATGCAGATCCTGTGCGGCCCGCGCAAAGTTCAACATACGGCCGTCGTTCAGGATTGCGACGCAAACGGCGCTGCCGTCCATGGAAATCGTTGCCAGTTGCACCCGGCGCTCCTCCCTCGTGTTTCGCGGCGGTCGTGGCGTTCCCGCCAGTCGCTTCGTTGCGACCTCTTCCTTTTCATTGATTTTTTGCCGAGTTATTGCTTCGATCAATCAACCAATCACCGAATTGGGCGAACCCATGGGCGAGACAAGCGACCTTGCGCAAAGACTGCGCGATCTGATCGACAACACCGGATACCGGCACAATGACCGTGTGCCGCCGGAACGCGAACTGTGCAAATCGCTCGGCACCACGCGCAACCAGTTGCGCGGGGCCTTGGCCGAACTTGAGGCGCAGGGGCGTATTTGGCGCCATGTCGGCCGCGGCACCTTTGTGGGCGCGCGTCCGGTGCTGAACCTGAAGGACGTCACCTACCTGCGGGACCAGATCAAGCCCGCGCAAGTGGTGGCGGTCCGCTTCACCATCGAACCGGAACTGTGCCGTCTGGCTGCGCGCCACGCCTCCCGTTCAGACCGCGAGCAGATGAAGCTCTGCGCCGGCCGCTGCCGGTCTGCCGAAGACTGGCGTACCTATGAGGCATGGGACAACAACCTGCATCACGCCATCGCCCGCGCCACGCGCAACCAGCTTTTCCTGTATTTTTTCGAGACGCTGAACTCGGTCCGGCGATCCATCGTTTGGGGGCAGCCGCGTGAGACCCGCAAGCCGGCGACCGATTACTCCAGCTTCAGCGAACACGATGCCGTCGTAGCGGCTATCGCCGCGGGAGACGGCGATCTCGCCGCGCGCGCGATGACCCGTCACTTGAAATCGGTCTATTCGCGTCTCTTGCCGGAAAGCATTCCGGCCGATGTCTGACGCCGCCTTGGACCCCAACCAATTCGAGAAATGGTTGGGGTCGGATGAGACCGAAACTCTTGCAAATCAAGAGAAAACATCGCGATTTCTCTCACGGCGGCCGCGTCTGGCCATGAGGGGCGCGGTGTAGGTCGTGTCGAGTCCGCCCGTTCCGAAATCAAGCCCTTGGCAGTCAAACGCTCAGGAGAAGAGCAATGTCCGATCATGTCGTTCCCGCGCCGCAGGTGCATGTCATTCCTACCAGTGGCGGCCCCACCAGTGGCGGCCCCACCAGTGGCGGCCCCACCAGTGGCGGCCCCACCAGTAGCGGCGGTACATTCCCGGTTCGGCGGGTCTATTGCATCGGCCGCAACTTCGCGGCTCACGCTGTGGAGATGGGCCACGATCCCAACCGTGAGCCGCCGTTCTTCTTTCAGAAGAATCCCGATAACCTCGATGCTTCGGGCGAGTTTCCCTACCCGCCGCATTCCACGGACGTGCACCACGAAGTGGAGCTCCTCGTCGGACTGAAATCCGGTGGCACGAACATTCCGGTGGACAAGGCACTCGACCATGTCTGGGGTTATGGCGTTTCGCTCGACATGACCCGTCGCGACCTGCAGGGCGAGGCGAAGAAGATGGGCCGCCCCTGGGAGATCGGCAAGGCATTCGAACGCTCGGGACCGGTGGGGCCGCTGCTGCCTGTCTCCGAGATCGGTCACCCCGATCATGGGCGCATCGCCTTGGTTGTGAACGGCGATTTACGCCAAGAGGGTGACCTGAATCAGATGATCTGGAAGGTCCCCGAGATGATTTCGTACCTGTCGGAGTACTTTGAGCTTCGCGCCGGCGACGTGATAATGGCCGGCACGCCGTCGGGCGTGAACGCCGTGCAGCGGGGGGACACAATGGAGGCGACTATCGAGGGCGTGGGGTCGTTGACCGTTAAGGTCGTGTGATCCACCCGCAGGATCGGATCTTCGCTTGAGCGGCCTTACTCTCCGATGAGCATTATTGCGCCGCCACGGTTTCGCCGGGCAGCCAGGACTTGCCGGGCACGGCGTCCAGCAGGGCCTTGGTGTAGTCGTCCTGCGGGTCGGCGAAGACCGTGGCCGTCGGGCCTTCTTCCACCACCTCGCCGTACCGCATCACTGCCAGACGGTCGCAGACCTGGGCGGCGACCCTGAGGTCGTGGGTGATGAAGACCATGGAGAGGTTCATCCGCTCGCGGATTTCATCGAGCAGCTTCAGGATCTGGTCCTGGATGGAAACGTCGAGGGCGGAGACCGGCTCGTCCGCCACCAGCACCTCGGGCTCCAGCGCCAGGGCCCGGGCGACGCCGATGCGCTGGCGCTGGCCGCCGGAGAATTCGTGCGGAAAGCGGTCGAAAGCGCGCTCGTCCAGGCCGACGATCCCCAGCAACTCGCGCGCCTTGGCCTCGGCCTCGGTGGCGCCCATGCCCTGGATCATCGGGCCCTGGGCGATCACCTTGCCGACCCGGGTGCGCGGGTTGAGGGAGGCATAGGGGTCTTGGAACACCATCTGGATCTTGGCGCGGTAGGGCCGCATGGCGGCGCGCCCCAGCGGGCGCAGGTCGACGCCGTCGAGCAGGATCTCACCGCTGTCCGCATCGTTCAGGCGGACGATGCAGCGGGCGACGGTGGACTTGCCGGAGCCGCTTTCCCCGACGATCCCCAGGGTCTCGCCGCGCCGCAGATCCAGCGTCACTTCGGAGGCCGCTTTCACGTTGCGGGCCTTGCCGCCGAGGCCGAAAAACCCGCCGCCGCTGCGGTAGGTCTTGTTGAGGTCCTTGATCTGCAGCACCGTCTCGTCGGAGCGCTGCCGGGCCGGGCGCGGGGTCAGGCTCGGCACCGCGGCCATCAGCGACTTGGTATAGGGGTGCTGCGGTGCCTTCAGCACCTGGTCCGCCGGGCCGGTTTCCACCACCAGGCCGTTTTGCATCACCGCGACCCGGTCGGCGATGTCGGCGACCACGCCGAAGTCGTGGGTGATGAAGAGCACGCCGGTGTTGTGCGCCGCCTGCATTTCCTTGATCAGCTTCAGGATCTGCGCCTGGGTCGTGACGTCGAGGGCGGTGGTCGGTTCGTCGGCGATCAGGATCTTGGGATCGAGGGCGAGAGCCATGGCGATCATGGCGCGCTGGCGCTGGCCGCCGGAAAGCTCGTGCGGATAGGCGCGGACGATCTGCGCCGGGTCGGGCAGATGCACATCGGCGAGCAGGGCGACGGCGCGCTCGCGGCGTTCGCTGCCCGGCATCTTGGCGTGGAAGCGAAACACCTCGTCGATCTGGTTGCCGATGGTCATCACCGGGTTCAGTGCCGTCATCGGCTCCTGGAAGATCATTGAAATCTCGGAGCCGCGGATCTGGCGCAGGCGGGCGTCGCTGGCGCTGGTCAGATCTTCGCCGAGAAAGTCGACGCTGCCCTGGGCGATCCTGACGTGGGGTTTGGGCAGCAGGCCCATGACGGCGCGGGCGGTGAGGGACTTGCCCGAACCGCTTTCACCGACGACGCAGAGGATCTCGTTCGGTGCGAGCTGCAGGTCCGCCGCTTCCACCGCATAGGGCCGCTGCGAGCCCTCGGGCAGGGCGATATGCAGGTCGCGAATGTCGAGCAGCGCGGTCATGAGCGTTCCCTCAGACGCGGATTCAACGCGTCGTTCAGTCCTTCGCCCACCAGGTTGATCGCCAGCACGGTGATCAGGATGGCGATGCCGGGGAAGGTGCAGACCCACCAGGCAGAGCGCAGCAGGGTGCGCCCGGCGCCGATCTGGAAGCCCCAGCTCATGATGTTGGGGTCGCCGAGGCCGAGGAAGGCGAGGCCGCTTTCGATCAGGATCGCGGTGGCGACCATCAGCGAGCCGATGACGATGATCGGGCTGAGGCAGTTCGGCAGGATCTCAGCCAGGATGATCCGCGCATCGCTCATGCCCAGGGTGTGCCCGGCCTGGACGAACTCGCGGTTCTTGAGAGAGAGGAACTCGCCGCGCACCAGCCGCGCGACTGCGGGCCAGGAAACGACGGCGATCGCGATCACGATGCTCTCGATCGAGGGCTTCATGATGGCGACCAGCAGGATGGCGAAGATGAAGGAGGGGATGGTCTGGAACATCTCCGTCGTGCGCATCAGCAGGTCGTCGACCCAGCCGCCGTAGTATCCGGCCAGGGCGCCCATGAAGACCCCGGCGACCACGGCAACGAGGGTGGCCAGCAGACCAATAAGGAGTGAGGTCTTGGCGCCATGGGCAATCCCGGCGGCCACATCGCGCCCCAGGCTGTCAGAGCCGAGCAGGAACCCGGCCTCGCCCGGCGGTGACATGGACTTGCCGGCGAGGCGGAAGGGGTCGTCGGGATACATCAACGGTGCGGCAAAGGCGACAACGATGACCAGGGCCAGGATGACGAGGCCGAGGACGGCGGAATAGTTGCGGCGGTAGAGCTTCCAGAAAGACGCCATCTCAGGACACCTCGATACGGGGGTCGAGCACCGAATAGATGATGTCGACCACCAGGTTGACCGCAACCACGAGAAGCGCGGAGAGCAGGAAGATGCCGAGCAGCAGGTTGAGGTCGCGGGCGAAAAGCGCCTCGAAAGCCAGCATGCCCAGGCCCGGCCAGGCAAAGACGCTCTCGACGATGACCGAGCCGCCGATCAAGGCGCCAACCTGGACGCCGGCCATGGTGACGACCGGCAGCAGGGCGTTGCGCAGGACATGAACGAAGACGATCCGCCGCTCCGTCAGGCCCTTGGCGCGGGCCGTGGTCACATAGTCCTGTCCCGACTGCTCCAGCATCGAAGCGCGCATCAGGCGGGTGTAGAGCGCGAGGTAGAAAAGCGAGAGGGTGATGGTCGGCAGCACCAGATGGTGGGCGATATCGACAACCCGGTCCCAGCCTTCATGGAAGGCGGCGATGTTCTCCATGCCGGAGGTCGGGAACCAGCGCAGATTGAGCGCGAAAACCACGATCAGCATCAGCCCGACCCAGAACAGCGGGGTCGCGTAGGTGATCAGCGCGAAGATCGAGATGGCGCTGTCGCGCCAGGTGTTGAGGCCGGTCGCCGCCACGAGGCCGAGCAGAATGCCGAAGCCGACGGCGAGCAGGATGGTGGAGACCATCAGCAGAAGCGTGGCGAAGAAGCGGTCCAGCACCAGGTCGAGCACCGGCATTTCATGGCGGAAGGAATAACCGAGATCGAAGCTCGCGACGTTTTTCAGATAGAGGAAGAGCTGTACGGGTAGGGGCTTGTCCAGGCCGAATTTGGCCCTCAGCTCTGCCATGTATTCCGGCGTGGCGGAACCGGCCTCACCGGCCAGCACGTCGACCGCGTCGCCCTCGGCCAGTTGCAGCAGGAAAAAGTTCACGACGACGATGGCAAGGACGATGGGGATCGCCTGCAGCAGTCGTTTCAGAACGTAACGGAAGCGTTTGGTAAAGTGGTCCATGGGCCCCCACGCCACTAGAGGGCGACGGCCCTCGATCCTGTCGGAATAGATCCTGACTCACGCTACAACCGGACTCAAGGCCGGGCGGCCAGGTCAGAAGAAGAGGCGCCGGCGGTGGAACCGCCGGCGCCTTCACACTCAGTTCTACTGAGCGAGCCAAGCGCGCTCGAAAGGTCCGTAGGCCCCGAGCGCCGAGGTCGCATGATCCTTCAGCTTGTCGTTATAGACAGTGAGGAACTGCATCTCGAAAAGGTTCACGACCGGCATGTCTTCGGCGAGAATCTTCTGGATGTCGCCGTAGATCTCGCTGCGCTTCGTCGCATCGGCCTCCATCGCGCCGGCTGCCAGAAGACTGTCCAGCTTGGGATTGGAATAGCGCGTGGAGTTGACGAAGTGCGTGCCCTGGCGGATCTGGTCGGTGCCGTAGTGGCGATGCACGCCCAGCACCGGGTCCGGCAACTGGTAGAAGTAGTTCACGTTCATCGCAAAGTCGTAGTCGGCATAGACCCGCTTCAGCCAGGTCGGTACGTCCTCGTAGCGCAGCTCGAGTTCGATGCCGACGTCGCCAAGGGCCTGCTTCATGTACTCTCCGGCCCGGCGCCAATCCTCACCGTAAGGGATCAGGTCCAGCACCGCCTTGGCGCGGACGCCGTCGGAATCGGGCTTGAAGCCGGCCTCGTCGAGCAGGGCTTTGGCCGCTTCGATGTCGGCGTTGGCGGGGTAGTTCGGCAGGCCTTCCTTATAGAGACCGGTGGCCGAGAAGTTGGTGGAAAGCGCTGACGTCGCCGGCTTGCCGTAGCCGAACCAGATGTTCTCGATCAGGAATTCCCGATCCAGTGCCATGGAGATCGCCTGACGGATTGCCGGGTTGTCGAAGGGTGCTTCCGTCGTATCGAACTCGATCAGCGACATCGGGTTGATCATCGAATAGCCGTCGGTGGTGACCGAAATGCCGTCCATGTCCCGCAAACGCACGGCGTCGATGTTGGGGATGGCACCGTAGGCTCCGTACATCACCTCGCCGTTCTCCATCGCTGCGGTGCGGGTGGAGGCGTCGGGAATGAAGCGCCCAACAATGCGGTCGAGATAGGGCAGGCCGGGCCGCCAGTAGTTCTCGTTCTTGTCGAGGCGGACGTATTGGCCCTTTTTCCATTCGACGAACTTGTAGGCGCCGGTGCCGACCGGGTTGTTGGCGAGCGGCGCGCTGCGCGGGTCCTGCCCTTCCAGCAGATGCTTCGGCACGATGGGGCTTTCATAGCCCGACAAGGCGCGCAGCATATAGGGAGCCGGGTTCTCAAGATTGAAGATCGCGGTATGCGCGTCCGGCGTATCGATCGAAGTCACCTCACGAAAGGAGTTGGGTCCACGCGGGTGAACCTTTTTCAGCACCTCCATAACGGTGAACTGAACGTCGGCCGAGGTGAAGGGCTCTCCATCGTGCCAGCTAACGCCCTGGCGCAGGTTGAAGGTGACGGTCTTGCCGTCTGTGCTCACCTCATAGCTTTCCGCAAGCGCCGGAACGATGTTCAGGTCGTTGTCGTAGTCGAAGAGGCCGTCGTAGATCTTCGGCGCCACAAGGCCGATGGGACCGGAGGTAGACAAATAGGATGCGAGCGACGGCGGCTCGGGTTGAACAATGTACACAAACGTGCCGCCGGCTTCCTGCGCGGTTGCGGTTTGCCCGCCGGCCAACAAGCCGACCGCGACGACGGCCCCTCCAATCCATTTCGAAACACTCATGGTTATCTCCCTGTTTTCTTAGCCCAATGCCCGTTGTGCAGTGCCCGTACTAGGGAACCTCCAGTTACATTTTTTATTTCTCATTACAAACCGTGCCCCAGAATACGGTCGCTCACAAGTCACTTGTTTCGCCAAACAGCAAAGGCGCCGCGCCGACTGCAGGCCGGGCGGGGGATGGGTCGGGAGACCGGGCGGGTGAGAAACCCGCGGAGAAGCTGCGGAAAGGGCGGAATTCAGGTATTTCCGCAGCGGTGCACCATCAGAGATAAAGCAGTGAGCGGCCCTCCTCGTTGAAGAGATGCATCTTGCCGGGATCGGCCGTCAAGCTGACGGACTCGCCCCGCCTGAAGGGATGTATGCCGGCGATTTTGGCAACCACCGGTTCTTCGCAGCCGGCGACATCGACGTAGAGGTTGGTCACTTCACCGAGAGACTCAACCAGGGTTATCTCGCCGCTGACCAGGGCGCTGCCGTTTGTGCTGACAGAGAGATCCTCCGGCCGGAAGCCAAGATGCACGACATGGCCTGAAAGGGTCGCCGACGATGCGATCGGCACCGTTACCCCGTTGCCGCCGGAAAGGGTGACCCCGGTCGCCGTGCCGGTTTCCGTTGCCGTTGCCGGTACGATGTTCATCGCCGGAGAGCCGATGAATTTCGCAACGAAGAGGTTGGCCGGTTTTTCATAAAGATCGATCGGCGCGCCGACCTGTTCGATGTAGCCGGCGGAAAGAACCACGATGCGGTCGGCCAGGGTCATCGCTTCCACCTGGTCGTGGGTCACGTAGATCATGGTGGAGTTGGGCAGACTCTCCTTCAGTTTTGCGATCTCGATGCGCGTGGCCACACGCAGGGCGGCATCGAGGTTGGAGAGGGGCTCGTCGAAAAGGAAGACCTTGGGGTCGCGGACAATGGCCCGCCCGATGGCCACGCGCTGGCGCTGGCCGCCGGACATTGCCTTGGGCAGGCGGTTGAGGTAAGGCGTCAGTTGCAGGATCTCCGCCGCCTCGGTGACCCGTTTCTGGATCTCCGCTTTCGACGCCTTGGCGATACGCATGCTGAAGGCCATGTTGTCGAACACAGTCATGTGTGGATAAAGCGCGTAGGACTGGAACACCATGGCGATGCCGCGCAGCGACGGCGGGATGTCGTTGACCCTTGTGCCGTCGATCTGAAGGTCGCCGTCGGTGATGGTCTCCAGGCCGGCGATCATCCGCAGCAAGGTGGATTTGCCGCAGCCCGAGGGACCGACGAAGACGACGAACTCGCCCTGGTCGATCTCCAGATCGACGCCGTGGATGACCTCCGTCGGGCCATAGGCCTTGCGAACGTCGGTCAGCAGCAGTCCGCTCATTCTGTTTCTCCCTTGTCAGTCCGCGGGATTGCAGCGCGGTTCTTGTCTGTCATCGGATCAGCCCCCCTTCACCGAGCCCGCCAGAAGGCCGCGCACGAGATAGCGCTGCAGGCTGAAGAAGACGAGCAGGGGCACGATGATGGTGATGAAGGCCGAGGCGGTGAGGATCTCCCAGTCGCCGCCGCGCGAGCCCAGCAGGTTCACGAGGCGCCCGGTGAGCACCAACTCGTCGTCCTGGGCGCCGAGAAACACCATGGCGACCAGCAAATCGTTCCACACCCAGAGGAACTGGAAGATCGCGAAGGAGGCGAGGGCCGGAAAGGAGAGCGGCAGGACGATCTTCACGAAGATCAGGAAGTCGTTGGCGCCGTCGACTCTTGCCGATTCCATGATCTCGCTCGGCAGCCCGGCGATGTAGTTGCGCAGCAGATAGATGGCCAGGGGCAGGCCGAAGCCGGTATGGGCCAACCAGATGCCGAGATAGGCCTTGGCCGGCACCCCGAAAAAGGCGCCGATGGTGTTGTAGGCCGAGAGCAGCGGGATCAACGACATCTGCAAGGGGACGACCAGCAGCCCGACGACCCCGGCGATGAGCAGGGTGCGCCCGGGAAAGCGCATCCAGGCCAGCGCATAGGCCGCGAAGGCGGCGATGAGGATCGGAATCACCGTCGCCGGAATGGTCACGGTCATCGAATTGATGAAGGACTGGCCCAGGTTCTCGGCGCCGATCACCGTGGCGTAGTTGTCGAGGGTGAAGCGCGGCGGTGCCGTGGCGGTATAGAAGATGCGCTGTCCTCTGGACTTGGTGAAAGCCTCGTTTGCGGTGATCTCGAAGCTGCCGTCCTCCTGAACCGTCAGCTCGGAGCCGTCGCGCAGGGTCGCGACCTCTCCGGCTTTAAAATCCTTGGGCGCACGGCTGGAGAAACCGAAGTGGGAGACACTGCCGGAGCCGCCTTCCAGGACGTTGCCGGCGATCACGAAGACTCCATCGCGCTCGATCTGACCGTCGGCCCCCGGTGCGCGGGTGACCTGGTTCTGCGTTGAGCTTGTCAGCGCGGTCCACCAGCCCGAAACCGCGATCTGGTCCTTGTCGCGGATGGAGGAAACGAAAAGCCCGAAGGTGGGAAAAACCCAGAGGGCGACCAGCAGCAGGGCGGCGATGTGGACCGCCCAGGTCAGCGGCGCGCGGGAGCTTGCGGCGACGGCCATGTCAGCGGCCCTCCATCTCTGCGTTGGCCCGGCGGATGTTCCAGACCATGATCGGGATCACCAGCACCATGATGACGATGGCGATGGCCGCACCGCGGCCGAAATCGCCGCCGCCGCGGAACATCCAGTCGAACATCAGGTTGGCCAGCACCTGAGAGTTCCACTGGCCGTTGGTCATGGCGAGGACGATGTCGAAGACCTTCAGCACCAGGATGGTGATGGTGGTCCAGACCACGGCGATGGTGCCCCAGATCTGCGGAATCATGATCTTGAAGAAGATCTGCACCGGATTGGCGCCGTCGATCACCGCGGCCTCGATGGTCTCTTCCGAGATTCCGCGCAGAGCCGCCGAGAGGATGACCATGGCAAAGCCGGTCTGAATCCAGATCAGGATCACCATCAGGAAAAAGTTGTTCCAGAACGGCAGGGTGATCCAGGCCTGGGGCGCGCCGCCGAAGGCGGTGACGACGGCATTGAGAATGCCGATCTGCTCCGAGCCTTCGCCGCGATAGTCGTAGACGAACTTCCAAATCACCGAGGCGCCGACGAAGGAGATTGCCATGGGCATGAAGATCAGGCTCTTGGCGATGTTGCCCCACCATATGCGGTCGGTCACCGCGGCGATGACGAGGCCGAAAAAGGTCGCCGCCGTCGGGACGACGATCAGCCACAGCATGTTGTTGAACATCGACTCGCGAAACAGCGGGTCGTTGACCATCCAGATGTAGTTGCCGAGGCCGACGAAGGTATCGCCGCTGCGGTCATGGAACGACAGGCGCAGGGAGTCGAAAACCGGGTAGATCAGGTAGGCGGTCAGGAACAGGACGGCCGGCCCCAGGAACAGCCAGGGGCGAATGCTGTTCACCCGGTTGATGTTGCGGCTGGCGACTTCCGTGTCCTGGCCCTTGGCGGGATAGAGCTTGTCCAGAAGAACATTGGACCCGAGGAAGTAGAGCGCACAGCCCCCGACCCCCAGGATCATGATGACTAGAGCCGATAGGAGCTGCCCCATCTCGCTGATCTCCCCCTTGCCGTCTTCACCGGGCGGAACGCCGCTGAGGGCTTTTGGCTTGCCGCGCGACCGCCGGCTTGGTTGCTACTTCAACGATTCCCAGGTCGTCTGGATTTCCGATGCGACCTCGGCGGCCGGTTTTCCGCCGGCGTAGTCGATCATCGCCGTCCAGAACACGCCGGCCCCGATTTTGCCGGGCATCAGGTCCGATCCGTCGAAGCGGAAAGTGGTCGCCCCCAACAGAATCTCGCCCTGTTTTCTGAGAGGTTCGTTGGCATAAGCCTCGGTGTTGGCACCCTTGAAGGGGGTGAGGAAACCGGACTGCGCCATCCAGACCTCATGGGCGATGGGGGTCTGCAGCCATTCGATGAAGACATGGGCCGCGGGGCTGTCTTTGGTGATGACCGCCAGAGTGCCGGCGCCGAGCACCGGGCTGCCGAGGTCTTTTTCGGCATAGGCAGGGAAGTAGAAGAAATCGACGTCCTCGCCCAGTACCGTTCCCTCGGGGAAGAAGCTGGGAATGAAAGAGGCCTGGCGGTGCAGATAGCATTTCGGCGGTGAGGCGAAGAGACCCTTGGGGCTGTCGCGGAAATCCGTGGAGGCCACTGCCGCCGCGCCGCCGTCCACATAGCTGTCGTTGCGGGCGAAGGCGCCGAACTCCTCGATGCTGGCGACGATACGCGGGTCGTCGAAGGCGATCTGGTTGGTGACCCACTGGTCGTAGACATCAGGAGTCTGGGTGCGCAGCAGCATCTCCTCGACCCAGTCGGTCGCCGGCCAGCCGGTGGCGCCGCCGGAGCCCAGACCGATGCACCAGGGCGTCTCGCCCTCCTCAACGATCAGGTCGGTGAGCTCTTTAAGCTCTTCCATCGTGGTCGGTACCTCGTAGCCCGCATCCTCGAAGTT
This sequence comes from Pelagibius sp., assembly GCF_965249265.1. NCBI lineage: Bacteria > Pseudomonadati > Pseudomonadota > Alphaproteobacteria > Rhodospirillales > Rhodovibrionaceae > Pelagibius > Pelagibius sp. Next base: position 627,891 of record NZ_OZ252224.1, read on the forward strand.
CTCCGGCAGGTACCAGACCAGTGACTTCACGTCGGCTTTATAGGGGAATGCGTAGAAAGCCGGCTCACCATCCTTGCCTTTGAACGAACCGAGGTCGGCCCAGTCGGCGCCGGCGGCGTAGTTTTCCTTGATCCAATCGGCGGCCGGATCGCCCAGCGGCGTCAGGAAGCCTTTGGAGGCGAGGTTCGCGATCAGGCCCGGCTGCGGCAGAATCGCAATGTTGGGGGGGCTGCCGGCCTGGGTATCGATGACGATCTGCTGTTCGTAGTTTTCCGAAGAGGAGTACTTGATCGTCGCGCCGGTCGCCGCCTTGAAGTAGGCCAGCATGCTTTCGACCAAGTCCTGGTCCTCGCCGCGCCAGGGCCCGAAGATACTCAGTTCCTGGCCGCTAAGGTCGTGCTTGCTCTTGAAATCCTCGTAGCTGGCCCAATTGAAGCGGGCGTCTTCGCCGGGGATGAACTTCAGGCTGTCATCGGCAAAGGCGACGCCGGTGGAAAAGATCAGCACAACCGCACCGGCAGTGACTGAGTTTCTCATGAGTTACCTCCCTCAAGGCTTTCTTGGCGCACACTTTTTTGGACGATGCGACAGCTTGGCCGGCTTTGCCGGGATGTCCCATGTCACCCGTGTGCTTTGGCCGGGAATTCCCGAAATTCAAAGCGCTTTGAACAACACACTTTCTACTTGTAATCTATAAATAGTCAAGCGCTACGTGAGCGACATTCCTGCTAAAGCCTATAAATGTCACGATTTTCAATTGGTTATTCTGTGCCTCCTTGACGGATCGCGAAGCGGTCTGCCATCATCGGTAGTTACTCACGTTTTACCAGCGCCTCTGGAATCTCATAAATCCAAAGCGCTTTTAAGTGCGAGCTACGCCTCTTGCCTGAGAAAATCGTCAATCTGAAGCAACTCTCGGAGTGCCTTGGCCTGTCGCAAACGACGGTCAGCCGGGCGCTGAACGGCTTTCCCGAGGTCAGCGAGAAAACCCGGCAGCGGGTCCTGGCCGCGGCCGCCGAGTTCAACTACCGGCCAAGCCCCAGCGCGACGAGTCTGGCGACCGGCCGGACCCGGGTGATTGGCCATGTGGTGCCGCTGTCCTTCCACCGCATGATCAATCCTCACTTCTCGGACTTTATGGGGGGCGCCAGCGAAGCCTATGCGCGCGCCGGCTACGACATGCTGATCCGCGTGGTCAGAGAAGAGGAAGAGGAAAGCGTCTACCGCGACTTTGCCCGCCGCAGCCGTGTCGACGGCGTAGTAGTGCACGGCCCTCTGGTCGATGAGCCGCGCATTCCGCTTTTGAAGTCGATCGGCCTGCCTTTCGTCGTGCATGGGCGTGGCGGTGGCGAAGCCCTCGACTACTCCTGGCTGGATGTGAACAGCCGGGGCGCCTTCCTGCGGGCGACGGAGTTTCTCGCCGACCTCGGCCATCGCCGCATCGCCCTGGTGAACGGTCTGGAGACCATGAATTTCGCTCATAGGCGGCGTCAGGGTTATGAAACCGGGCTGGCCGCCAGAGGCATCGATCTCGATCCGGCGCTGATTACCAGCGAAGACATGGTCGAGCCTTATGGTTATCGCGCGACCCTTCAGTTCCTGGCGCTGCCGCAGCCGCCGACGGCCATTCTTTTTTCGAGTGTCCTGCCGGCCATGGGCGCCGTACGGGCCTTGAGCGAAATGGGCCTGCGGCCGGGAAGCGACGTCTCCTTGCTCACCTTTGACGACCGTTTGTCGTTTCTGCAGTCGGGCGCCGCATCTCAGTCCGCCGACATTCCGTTTCTGACAGCCATGCGCTCGTCGATCTGGCAGGCGGGGCAGCGGGTGGCCGAGATGCTGATCCACCAGATCGAGTCCAAAAGCGAAGATGCGGTCCAGGAGCTTTGGGAGGCCGAACTTGTGGTCGGCAGAAGCACAACGCCCTGCAAGGAATTGAGCCGCTCGCTCGCCAAGGAAGTCTCTTGACGTCCGCCAAGAGGGAAGACTCCAGGCTGCTTTTCGGAAGGGCCGACTTTCCGCCGGATTTCAAGTTCGGTACCGCGACCTCCAGCTATCAGATTGAGGGCAGCGCCTTTGGCGGCTGCGGGGCTTCCCACTGGGACAGTTTCGCGGCGACACCGGGCAACGTCGTGCGTGGCGAGAACGGGGCGACCGCCTGCGATCACTTCCACCGCTGGCGGCAAGATCTCGATCTTGTCCGCGATGCCAACCTCGATTGCTATCGCTTCTCGATCTCCTGGGCGCGGGTGCTGCCGGAGGGATGGGGCAGCGTCAACGAGGCCGGTCTGGATTTCTACGACAGGCTGATCGACGGCATGCTGGCGCGCGGCCTCGAACCTTTCGCCACGCTCTATCACTGGGACCTGCCGTCGCCCCTGGCCAGCCTGGGGGGCTGGCAGAACCGAAGCATCGCTGACCGCTTCGCCGACTATACCGAGGTGGTGATGCGCCGCCTCGGCGACCGTTTGGCCGCCTCGGCGACCTTCAACGAACCCTGGTGTATCGCCTGGCTCAGCCACTTCCTGGGCCAGCACGCCCCGGGCCTGCGCGATATCCGGGCTGCGGCCCATGCCATGCATTTCGTTCTCCTGGCGCATGGCCGCTCGGTCGAGGTGATGCGCGGTCTCGGCGTGAAGAATGTCGGCGTGGTGATGAATTTCGAATACGCGCAGCCCGCCGACGAAAGCCCCGAGGCGCGGGCCGCCGCAAAGCTTTATGACGGCATCTACAATCGCTGGTTCGCCGGCGGCGTCTTCGACAAAGCTTATCCAGCGGACGTGCTGGCCGGCCTGGAACCGCATATGCCCAAGGCCTTCGCGGATGATTTCGAGATCATCGGGGCGCCGGTCGACTGGCTGGGCATCAACTACTACACCCGCAAGCTGATCGCTCCCGACAGCGGCACTCTCTTCCCGGCGCTGAAGGCGGTCAAGGGGCCGCTGGAGAAGACCTCCATGGGCTGGGAAGTCTATCCCGAAGGTCTCTATCACTTCATCACCTGGATGCATGAAACCTATGCCAGGGGGCTGCCGATCCACATTACCGAGAATGGGATGTCGTCCGACGATACGCTCGACGCCGAGGGGGTGGCCGATACGCAGCGCATCGACTATCTGAACTGTCATCTCGCCGAGGTGCGCCGGGCGATCGATGCAGGGGTGCCGGTGAAGAGCTACTTCATCTGGTCGCTGCTGGACAACTACGAGTGGGCGCTGGGCTACGACAAGCGCTTCGGCCTTGTGCATGTCGACTTCGAGACGCTGGAGCGGCAGCCGAAGAATTCGTGGTACGCGCTGCAGAAAGCGCTGGGCGCTTAGCCGCGCGCCTCTTCACGCGGCTGCCCCAAGAATTCGTCACCTTTGCCGCTGTCCCCTGATAGTCTGCGCGCAACGAGACAGCCTGAGGGAGATGAAGATGGCACCGGACGACTCTGCGCCGCAGCCGGCGCGCGACCACAAAGCCTTTATGGATGCGCTCTACTGGTGGGGCATCCCGACGCTGTTCAGGGCGCCCCACGGTCCCGACCCGGCGGCCTGCGATATCGGCCTGGTGGGCGTGCCCCATTCGACCGGCAACGGCACCACCGAGCGGGATCAGCATCTGGGTCCGCGGGCGGTGCGCGACGTCTCGGCCAACGGCCGGCGGGTTCATATGCATTTCGGGCTCGACCCCTGGAACACATGCCGGATCAACGATCTGGGGGACGTGCCCCTGCCGGAGGCCAACAACAACGAGCGCTCCATCGAGCGCATCACCGAGTTCTACCGTGCCGTCGATGCCGCCGGAACGCGCCCGGTATCGGTCGGCGGCGATCACTCCATCACCGGTGGCATCCTGCAGGCCCTGGGCGGGGCGGACTCGCGGCTGACCGGCGGCAAGAAGGCGGCGATCCTGCACTTCGATGCCCATACCGATGCTTTTTCGAACATGAAGCACTTTCTCGGTGCCGAGAAATCGGCGGCGCACTGGGCCGCCTACCTCGTGCGCGACGGCCATGTCGATGCCCGCCGCAGCGTCCAGGTCGGCATCCGCGGCAACGCCCGTACCCTCGACTGGCTGAAACCGAGCTATGATCTCGGTTACGAGGTCATCACCATGGACCGCTACAAGGAGATCGGTGCTGCGGCTGCCATCGACATTATCCAGCAGCGCATCGGCGACCATCCGGTCTACATCACCTTCGACCTCGACTGCCTCGACCCGACCGTGGCGCCGGGCTGTGCGAACATCGAGGCCGGCTGCAACGGCTTCATGATCGACGAGGCGATGGCGCTGCTCCGGGCGGTGCGCGGTTTCAACATCATCGGCGGCGACGTCGCCTGTCTGATGCCGACCAAGGACAGCCCCAACAAGATCACCTCCATGGTGACCATGTCGGTGATGTTCGAGATGTTGAGCCTGATCGCCGACAGCCACTTCCGGGACTGATCCCGATGGTTTCACAGGCTGGCTCCGTGGCGTCGTCGCTGAACGACCTGCGCGGGCAGATCGCGCTTCGATTCGGCCCCCTGCCGCTGCTCGGCCGTTTTTTTGCGGCGGCGGAAAGGGTGGCGGACGAACTCGGTATCCGGCTCACCATCGAGCAGGATTTCGAGGCTCTGCTGGCCTTCAATGCCACGCAGCAGGAAAGTTGGTATCCCCTGACACCGATGTACGATCCGCGGCTGAACCGCCTGACGGCGGAGAATGCCTTCTGGATTTCCGGCCGCGACAGCCGGGGCGATATCGTGGCGACCCAGTGCGCGCGTTTCTACGACTGGACCGGCACCCACTTCAAGGCCGAGTTCGAATCCCTGCGGCTTGCCTATGCCGCGCCGGAGGCCGCGCGCTTGCCGGCGGAGCGGGCGGTCTGCGAAGCGCCTTCGTCGGTCGGGATCACCGGGCCGGTGGTTTTCAGCGGCGCCGGCTGGTACCGCCCGGACTATCGCGGCAAGGGGCTCTCCGGCCTGCTGCCGCGCATCTCCCGCGCCCTGGCGCTGACCCGCTGGAACACCGATTTCACCTACAGCTTCGTCGAACCCAAGCTGGTGGAGAAGGGTGTCGCCGCGCGCTACGGCTACACCAGGGTCGAAGCGGGGGTGGAGTGGCTGAATTCCTTTCGCGGCAGCTGTGCCTTCTGTCTGGTCTGGATGCCCCGCGACCAGTTGCTGGCGGATCTGCAGGACTGGTTGGCGTTGGTGGAGAAAAAGGCGGCCGATACGGCTTGAAGCCGCGGGCTTGCCTCGCTATCTAACCTTTGGCGACGACAGTTATCGGAACCGTCGCCCATACTCGGAGCTTTTATGTTGGAGATTGCGGTAGCCCGCTGATGTCTCCCTTTCGGGAGACATGAGAGAGCGGCGTTGGGGACCTTCCTGACAAGGACGGGCCGGCAGCGCTGTCTGGTGCCATCTCAAGTCCGAGTAAATCCATTGAATATTTCCAAAGCTGAACAGCGCGTGCTGCACGTGCTCGCGCAGGGCGGTCATATCCGCCATACGCGCGGCTCCAAAGAACGTGGCCCCAATGGCCGTGGTGTGGGCCGAAAAATCATCAAAGTCCTCTGCGTAACCCGAGAGGGCCATATCCTCAGCGACTGCACCCTGGCGGTCTTCGACCGCCTGCGCAAACGGCGGCTGATCGCCTCCTCGAACGGCGGCCCCTACCGCGCTACGCGCCTGGGCCGTGTATCGGTGCGCGCGCAACTCGACAACCGCTAACGACAGGAAACCAAGAACCATGAAAAACACGAACAGCATCCGGCCCGCCCGGCCCGGCGACAGGGCCGCGTTGATGGCCCTGGCCGAAGCCACCGGCCTTTTCCAGGCGCCTGAACTCGAAGACTTCGAGGCCATGGTCTCGGCCGCTTTCGCCGGCGACCTCGGCGAGGACCACCTCTGGATCGTCGATGAGGATCAGGACAAGAGTGGGGGAAGCGGCGGCCTGCGGGCCGCCGCCTACTACGCACCGGAGATGATGGCTGATGCCGTCTGGAACCTCTACTTCATCGGCGTGTATCCGGACTGCCAGGGGCAGGGCCGGGGGACCGCCCTGCTGCGCCACGTCGAAGACGAGCTGCGGGCCAAGGGTCAGCGCCTGCTCCTCATCGAAACCTCCGGCCTCGACAGCTTCGCGCAGACGCGGGCCTTCTACCGCAAAAACGGCTACGACGAAGAAGCCCGCCTCCGCGACTTCTACTGCGCGGGAGAGGACAAGGTGATCTTCCGGAAGGCTTTGTAAAGAGCTTAAGCTTCCTTCAACAAATCCAATAGCGTCAGCGCCACCACTTCCGTCGCCTTGGCGAGGTCGTCGAGGGGCAGGCGTTCGTCGGCGCGGTGGGCGTTGGCTTCTTCGATGCTGTGGGGTCCGGCGCCGTAGAGCACCGTGGGCACGCCGGAGGCGGTGTAGTGGCGGGCGTCGGTGTAGAGCGGCACGCCCTTGGCCACCACCGTTTCACCCGTTACTTCAGAGGCCCGTCCGGCCAGGACCTCGGTCAGGTCTTCGCCGCCGGGCAGCGGCATCAGCGGGGCGGCCAGCAGCACGCGCTTGATGGTCACGGTGATGCCGGGGAAAGGTTTCGCCGCGTCTTCGATGAGGGCGCGCAGTTCGGCCTCCACCGCCGCCGGGCTTTCCTCCGGGATCATCCGGCGGTCGAGGCGGAAGGTCACCTTGTCCGGCACCACGTTGGTGTTGATGCCGCCCTCGATCAGACCGACGGTGCACTGCGGGCTGCCGATACCCTCGATCTTTGAGACCTGGGCCGAGAGGCCTTTACGCCAGTCGTAGAGGGCTGTCAGCGTGGCGTTGGCGGCTTCCAGCGCGTCATGGCCGGTGAACGGCATGGCGGCATGGGCGGACTTGCCTTCCAGCGTGACTGCCAGGTGCAGGCAGCCGTTGTGGGCCGTCACCACGTTGTAGGAGAAGCCCGCGCCGATGGAGAGGTCGGGCCTGGAGATGCCCTGGTCGATCAGCCAGCGCGGTCCGATCTCGCCGCCGACTTCCTCGTCATAGGTGAAATGCAGTTCGACGGTGCCGCCCAGCTTCGCGCCGGCTTCCGCCGCCTTGTCGAGGGCGATCAGTGCATAGGTGTAGGTGGCAAAGTCGGACTTGGAGACGGCGACGCCGCGCCCGTACATCCATCCTTCCACGACTTCGGCGCCGTATGGGTCCTTGGTCCAGCCTTCGCCCGGCGGCACCACGTCGCCGTGGGCGTTGAGGGCGACGACGGGGCCCTCTCCGAATTTCCGGCGCACCACCAGGTTGGTGGCGGAAATCATGCCGGCGGCGGTGACGGTTTCCGCCGGTACGGGATGGCGTTCCACTTCGAAGCCAAGCGCTTCCAGCAGCTCGGCGGCGCGCTCTGCATGGGCGCGGCAGTCGCCCGGCGGATTGTCGGAGGGCACCTTCACCAGTTCAGCCAGGAAACGCGCCTGGGCGTCGCCTTCGGCGGCGAGGGTGCTGCGGATGATGGTCTCGGAATTGCTCATAAGGTTGGTCTTTTCTGATCTCTTTGTGTCGGGCTACCGGCGCAGCGCATCCGGGTCGAGGTGTTCCAGGAAATCCAGGAAGACCCGGGCGCCGGTTTCGGCATCCTCCGCCGTGATGCTTTCCAGCGGGTTGTGGCTGATGCCGCCGCCGCAGCGCAGGAACAGCATGGCGATGGGGCAGAGGCTGGCCAGTGCCATGGCGTCATGGCCGGCTCCGCTGGGCAGGCGGTGAACCCGAATACCCTGGCGTTCGATGGCCCGGTCCAGTGCGTCCATCAGCGCGGTATCGCAGGCGACGGCGCCTTCGTCATAGAGGCGCTCGACCGTCAGCCTCAGCCCGCGCCTTTCGGCGATGGCGGCGAGGTCCTGTTCCAGGGCGGCGATGGCAACTTCCCGCTGGCGGTCTTCCGGCGCGCGGATGTCGAGGGTGAAGTCGACCCGGCCCGGGATCACGTTGACCGCGCCCGGCGCCGCCTCGATGCGCCCGACGGTGGCGACGAGGCCGGCTTCGGATTTGCCCAGGCGTTCGATGGCGCCGATCACCTCCGCCGCGCCGCTGAGGGCGTCGCGCCGGAGGTTCATGGGCACGGTGCCGGCGTGGCCGGCCATGCCCTCCAGGGTGAGGGCGAAGCGGCTGGCGCCGTTGATCGCGGTCACGGTGCCCACCGGCAGGCCCTCAGCCTCCAGCACCGGGCCCTGTTCGATGTGCAGCTCGACGAAGGCGAAGACGTCCTCCGGGCTGCGAGCCTCCTTGGCGATGCTGCCGGGATCGCAGCCGAAGCTCCGCAGCGCCTCGGCCAGGCTGCCGCCCGTGTCGTCTTGCAAATCGAGCACGGCCGGGTCGACGGTCCCGGCGATGGTGCGGGAGCCGGAGAGGGTGGTGGGGAAGCGCACGCCTTCCTCGTCGCCGAAGGCAATGACCTCGATGGCGAAGGGCAGGCGTTTGCCGCGGGCGTTGAGATCGGCGATGCAGGCGATGGGTAGGGCAACGCCCAGGTTGCCGTCATAGGCCCCGGCATCGCGCACGGTATCGATGTGGGAGCCGGTGATCAGGGTCTTGGCGCCCGCTGCGGCGCCTTCGTAACGCCCGACCACATTGCCGATGGCGTCGATCCGCGCGGTCATGCCAGCAGCCTCCATCGCGGCGATCACCGCCTCGGCGCAGGCCTTGTGCTCGGGGCTCAGAAAGACGCGGGTCAACTTGTCCGGTTCCTCGCTGAAGCGCGCCCAGTCGTCGACCATGGCCTTGATGCGGGCGCCGCTAACAGCCAGGGAGGGTGCGGTCATTGTCATGGCAGGATGTCCTTCAGGCGCAAGAGGGCGATGCGCTCGATCTGTTTCAGGGCGGTGGCGAACTCCGCCGCCGCGTCGTTTTCCAGGCGCGCGTTGAAGGCGGCCAGGATCTCGTCCTTGCCGCACCCCTTCACCGCCATGATGAAGGGCATGGCAAACTTCGCCTTGTAGCGCTCGTTCAGTTCGGTGAAGCGGCGGCGCTCGTCGTCGCTCAGCAGGTCGAGCCCGGCGGAGGCCTGTTCCCTGGTCGATTCGGCGGTCAGCCGCCCGGCGGCGGCCAGGCGCCCGGCAAGGTCCGGGTGGGCGGTGATGAGGGCGCGTTTCTGCGCCTCCGTGCCCTTTTCCAGCGCCGTGGTCATCAGCCGGTGCAGGGCCTCGGCCGTCTCGGTGCCTTTGGGGATGCCGGCATCATAGGCCGCTTCGGCGATCCAGGGGGAGTGCTCGAAGACGCCGCCGAAGCGGGAGACGAAGGTCTCACGGTCCAGGCCGTTGAGGGCGCTCACGGCCTGTGGTGCTCGTGCCAGTGGCGGGCGATGTCGATGCGCCGGGTGACCCAGACCGCGTCGTGGGACTTCACGTAGTCGAGAAAGCGGGCGAGGGCGGCGGCCCGTCCGGGCCGCCCGGCGAGGCGGCAGTGCAGGCCGACCGAGAGCATCTTGGGGGCGCCGGCCTTGCCCTCGGCGTAGAGCAGGTCGAAGGAGTCCTTCAGGTAGGTGAAGAACTGGTCGCCGGCGTTGAAGCCCTGGGGCGTGGCGAAGCGCATGTCGTTGCTGTCGAGGGTGTAGGGAATGATGAGGTGCGGGCCCTTCGGCCCCTCCACCCAGTAGGGCAGGTCGTCGGCATAGGAATCCGAGGAATAGAGGAAGCCGCCCTCGGCCATCACCAGGTCCAGGCTGTGCTCGGAGGTGCGGCCGGTATACCAGCCGAGCGGGCGCTCCCCGGTGACGCGCTCATGGATGCGGATCGCCTGATCCATATGGGCCTGTTCTTCCTCAGGCGTGAAATCCTTGTACTCGATCCACTTCAGGCCGTGAGAGGCGATTTCCCAGCCCGAGCGCTGCATGGCAGCGACGGCGGCGGGGTTGCGCTCCAGCGCGGTGGCGACGCCGTAGACCGTCACCGGCAGGCCGGCCTGCCCGAAAAGCCGGTGGAGCCGCCAGAAACCGGCACGGCTGCCGTATTCGTAGATCGATTCCATGTTCATGTGGCGCTGGCCCGGCCAGGCCTGGGCACCGACAATCTCCGAGAGGAAGGCCTCGGAGGCCGCATCCCCGTGGAGGATGCTGTTCTCGCCGCCCTCCTCGTAGTTGATGACGAACTGCAGGGCGATTCGGGCCCCGCCGGGCCAGGCCGGATCCGGCGGATTTTCGCCATAGCCGATCAGATCGCGTGGGTAATCGCCGGTCATCGTCGCCCCTCGTTTGACTTTATTGGCCGTTGTTACTTCCAGGCAGTGGCCTGTTATAGCGTCAAGTTTATAGTAATGCAGATGAAGCGGTCGGCAGTTACAGGTTTTTTTTGAAACTGCTTCAGGAGGGAGTAGTCTTCTGTTTCCCGTCGCGACCGGTGAGAATAATCCGACTCATAAGGTCAGCGACAAAACAAGGGCCCCTCTAGAGCAGGTCCGAATTGATGGAGTCGCCTGTGCGATCCATCAATCCGGTGAATCTGCTCTAACTTTAAGGTGTAGAGCGGATTCACATGTTTTGGCGCAACCACAAAGTGGTTTCGTCAAAACATGATCCGCTCTAGTAGAAACAGGGTCCGCCCAATAAGGGCAGGCTTCCGGGTGGTTGAGAACCGCCGGGCAGCCAGACAGGACAGGGCTGATCAGGAGGGGGAACATATGACTGGCAGCGACGCCAGTGGACCCGGAAAGCTGACCAACGCAGGAAAGCTGACCACCCATGTGCTGGACACGGCTTCCGGCCGTCCGGCCGCCGGGGTGCGGATCGACCTCTACCGTCTCTCGGGCGACGGGCAGGGCCGGGATCATTTGATCACCGCCGAAACCAACGCCGACGGCCGCTGCGACGGGCCGCTCCTGGCCGGGGACGCCTTCACCGTCGGGACCTATGAGTTGGTGTTCCGCGTTGCCGACTACTTCCGCGCCCTCGGGGTTGCCCTGCCGACTCCGGCCTTCCTGGACGCGCTGCCGATTCGCTTTGGTATTGCCGAGCCTGGCCAGCACTATCACGTGCCGCTGCTGGTCTCACCCTACGGTTACTCGACCTACCGGGGAAGCTGAAGCGATGCGCGGCGAAATCCGATTCCTTCTGGACGGCGCGCCGCGCAGCCTGACCCAGGTCGATCCGACCATGACGGTCCTGGATTACCTGCGCCTGGAGGAACATCTCGTCGGCACCAAGGAAGGCTGCAACGAAGGGGACTGCGGCGCCTGCACCGTGGTGCTGGCGCGCCCGCGCGACGGCGCCCTGCACTACGAGGCCGTCAACGCCTGTATCCAGTTCGTCGGCACCCTGGACGGCTGTCAGCTCATCACCGTGGAGCATCTGGCCAAGGAAGGCGCGTTGCATCCGGTGCAGCAGGCGATGGTGGACTGCCACGGCTCGCAATGCGGGTTCTGCACGCCGGGTTTCGTCATGTCGCTCTTTGCCATGACCCGCGATCATGACGAAGCGCCTGACGATCAGACCATTGACGATGTTCTGGCCGGCAACCTCTGCCGCTGCACCGGTTACGCCCCCATCGCCAAGGCGGCGAAACAGGCATACGAAAAGAAGCCACGCAACGATGCCTTCGCCCGCGACGAAGCGGCTGTGCTGGCAAAGCTGACGGCCCTGCAGGACGACGCCACCATCGCTGTCGCGGATGCGCAAGGCGCGCGGCAGTTCTTTGCCCCGGCGCGGCTGGATGACTTGGCCGAGCTTTATCTTCAGCATCCGGAAGCGACGCTGGTCGCCGGTTCGACGGATGTCGGTCTCTGGGTGACCAAGGACATGCAGCGGCCGCAGACGGTGATCTACACCGGCCGCGCCGCCGCGCTGGCGCGGATCGAAGAAACCGAAACGGCGATCGAGATCGGTGCCGGGGTCAGCTACAGCGATGCCATGGCGCTGCTGGGCCGGCACTACCCGGACATGGGTGAGGTGATCCGCCGCATCGGATCGGTTCAGATCCGCAATGCCGGGACCATCGGCGGCAACGTCGCCAACGGCTCGCCCATCGGTGATTCCCCGCCGCTGCTGATCGCCGCCGGGGCGACCCTGCATCTGCGCAGAGGCGGCGAAGGCCGTTCGTTGCCCATTGAGGATTTTTTCATCGACTATGGCAAGCAGGACTGCGCGCCCGGCGAATTCGTCGAGCGCATCACCCTGCCGCTGCCGGCGCCCGGGCAGGTCTTTCGCGCCTACAAGATCTCCAAGCGCTTCGACCAGGATATCTCGGCGGCGCTCGGCGCTTTCAGTCTGCAGATTGAAGATGGAGCGGTCACCGCGGCACGGCTTGCCTTCGGCGGTCTCGCGGCCACGCCAAAGCGGGCGCCGCAGGCCGAAGCGGCGCTCGTCGGGGCGCCCTGGAACGAAGCGGCGGTGGCGCACGCCATGGCGGCCCTGGCCGAGGATTTCAGTCCGATCACCGACTGGCGCGCTTCGGCGGATTACCGGCTGAAGGTGTCGCAGAACCTCCTGCGGCGCTGCTTCATCGAAACCACCGCGCCGGACTGCGAAACCAGACTTGTCGGCACCAGAGGGCTCGCCCATGCCTGAGGGCGCTGAGACCATCAAGAGGGCTGAAGCGATCAAGACCGCCGAGAGCATTGCGGGCGGCGTGCGCTCGTCCTGGCGCCATGACAGTGGGCACAAGCACGTCTCCGGCGCCGCGTCCTACATCGACGACCTGCCGGCGCCCCAGGGCCTGCTGCACATCTGTCTCGGCCTTTCGACCATCGCCCACGGCCGCATCAGGAAACTCGACTTGGAGACCGTAGGCCGGGCCGAGGGCGTGGTGCTGGTGATGACGGCGGCGGATGTGCCGGGAGAGAACGACATCAGCCCGACCCACCGCCATGACGAACCGATCCTGGCGGAAGAGACGGTGCAGTATGTCGGCCAGCCGGTCTTCGCCGTGGCGGCGGAGACGCGTGAGCAGGCGCGCCTCGCGGTGCGCCTGGCGCAGATCGACTACGAGCCCTTGCCGGCGGTGTTGAGCTTCGCTGAGGCGCGGGAAGGTGGCGCGCTGGTGACCGAACCCATGACGCTGGCGCGCGGCGATGCGGCGGCGGCTCTGCGAGACGCGCCGCGGCGGATCACCGGCCGTATGGCTCTGGGCGGACAGGAACACTTTTATCTGGAAAGCCAGATCGCCATGGCGATCCCGGGCGAGGACGACGAGGTGCGGGTGCTGTCTTCGACCCAGCACCCGACGGAGATCCAGACCATGGTCGCGGGGGCGCTTGGGGTGCCGGCCAATGCTGTGACGACTGAGGTGCGGCGCATGGGCGGTGCCTTCGGCGGCAAGGAGACCCAGGGCAACCTCTTTGCGGTGGTGGCGGCTCTTGTCGCCAAGAAAACCGGACGCGCCGCCAAGGTCCGCCCCGACCGCGACGACGACATGGCGATCACCGGCAAGCGTCACGACTTCGAGATCGACTACGCCGTCGGTTTCGATGACGCGGGCCGCATCCTGGCGGTGGAAATGACTTATGCGGCGCGCTGCGGCTGGTCGGCGGATCTCTCCGGCCCCGTCACCGACCGCACCCTCTTTCATGCCGACAATTGTTACTACTTCCCCGACGTGCGCCTGACCTCGGAGCCTCTCAAAACCAACACTTGCTCCCATACCGCCTTTCGCGGCTTCGGCGGCCCCCAGGGCATGATCGGCGGCGAGCGGGTGATCGAGGAGGTGGCCTTCGCCCTCGGCAAGGACCCGCTGGAAATCCGCAAGCTGAACCTCTACGGCCCCGACGGCCGCGATATGACGCCCTATCACCAGCAGGTCGAGGACAACATTGCGCCGGAGATCATCGAGAAGCTGGAGGCCGACAGCGGCTATCAGTCCAGGCGCAAGGAGATCAGGGCCTTCAACGAAACCTCGCTGGTAATCAAGCGCGGCATCGCGCTGACGCCGGTGAAGTTCGGCATCTCCTTCACCCTCACCGCCTACAACCAGGCCGGCGCGCTGGTGCACATCTACCGCGACGGTTCCATCCACCTGAACCACGGCGGTACCGAGATGGGGCAGGGTCTCTACACCAAGGTCGCCCAGGTGGTGGCCGAGGCCTTTCAGGTCGACATCGACAGGGTGCGCATCACCGCCACCTCCACCGGCAAGGTGCCGAACACTTCGGCCACCGCGGCCTCCTCCGGCTCCGACATCAATGGCATGGCCGCGCTCGCCGCCTGCAATACCATCAAGGCGCGCCTCGTCGACTTCGCGGCCGAGAACTGGGAGGTGCCGGAGGAGCAGGTCGCGTTTCTGCCCGGCGCGGTGCGCGTCGGCAATCAGAAGATCGCCTTTGCCGACTTCGTGAACGCCGCCTACCTGGCCCGCGTCTCCCTGTCGTCGACGGGCTTCTACAAGACGCCGAAGATTCATTGGGACCGCGCCGCGGGCAGGGGCCGGCCCTTCTACTACTTCTCCTACGGCGCGGCGGTCAGCGAGGTGGCGGTCGACACCCTGACCGGCGAGTACCGGGTGACCCGCGTCGACATCCTGCACGATGTCGGCGAGTCCCTGAACCCGGCCCTCGACCTCGGCCAGATCGAAGGCGGCTTCGTCCAGGGTATGGGCTGGCTCACCACCGAGGAACTGTGGTGGGACGACGCCGGGCGCTTGCGCACCCATGCGCCCTCGACCTACAAGATTCCGGCCTGCGGCGACCGCCCGCATGTCTTCAATGTCGACCTTTTGAAGGACAGCCCCAATCGCGAGGAAACCATCTTCCGCTCCAAGGCCGTGGGCGAACCGCCGCTGATGCTGGCGATCTCGGTCCTGCATGCGCTTTCCGATGCCGTCGCCTCGGTGGCCGACCACCGCACCTGTCCGCGCCTGGATGCCCCGGCGACGCCGGAGCGCGTCCTGATGACCATAGAACGCCTGCGCGCGGAAGCAGCGGGAGATGACGCATGAGTCCCCCCCGCCTGGAAGTGAAGGGTGTCACGAAGCGCTTTCCCGGCGTGCTGGCCAACGACCGCGTGGACTTCGCGGTGGCGCCGGGGGAGGTTCATGCACTGCTGGGCGAGAACGGTGCCGGTAAGTCGACGCTGGTGAAGATGATCTACGGCGTGCTGCATCCGGACGAGGGGACGCTGGCTTGGGACGGCGACGTACAGCATATCGCCGATCCCCATGCCGCCCGGGCGCTGGGCATCGGCATGGTGTTCCAACACTTCTCCCTCTTCGAGGCGATGACGGTGCTGGAGAACATCGCGCTCGGCATGGACAGGCCCGGCGACATGACGGCGCTGGCGGCGCGGGTGCGCGAGGTCTCGCAGGCCTATGGCCTGCCGCTCGATCCCGACCGCGACGTCTATACGCTCTCGGTGGGCGAGCGTCAGCGCATCGAGATCGTGCGCTGCCTGCTGCAGAACCCCAAGCTGCTGATCATGGACGAGCCGACCTCGGTGCTGACCCCGCAGGAAGTGGAGCGCCTGTTCCAGACCCTCCGCAAGCTGGCGGCGGAGGGGGTTTCCATCCTCTACATCTCCCACAAGCTGGAGGAGATCAAACAGCTCTGCGACCGCGCCACCATCCTGCGCGGCGGCCGGGTGGTGGGGGAATGCGACCCGGCGGCGGAGACCGCCAAGTCGATGGCGCAGATGATGATCGGGGCCGAGCTGAAGAGCGTCACCCGGCGCGGCGCCGAAAGCTTCGGGGAGCCGCGGCTGGTGGTTGAGGGGCTCACCCTGGCCTCCGAAGACCTGCACGGCGTCGATCTGAAAAACATCTCCTTCCAGGTGCGCGCGGGAGAGATCTTCGGCATCGCCGGGGTCGCCGGCAACGGCCAGAACGAACTGCTGCTGGGCCTCTCCGGCGAGCGGCTGGCCGATCACGACGCGGTGCTGCGCATCGACGGCAAAGCGCTCGGCCGCGGCAATGCCGGGCGGCGGCGCAAGCACGGGCTCTGCTCGGTGCCGGAGGAGCGCAACGGCCACGGCGCGGTGCCGGGCATGAGCCTCAGCGAGAACGGCGTGCTCAGCGCCCATCACCGCATGGGCCTCGTCTCCTCTCTTTTCATCCGGGCCGGGGCGGCGGCGCGCTTCGCCGCGGAAATCGTCAAGACCTTCGACGTGCGCACGCCGGGCACCGGCGTTTCCGCCGGCAGTCTCTCCGGCGGCAACCTGCAGAAGTTCGTGGTCGGGCGGGAGATCCTGCAGAAGCCGACGGTGCTGGTGGTCTCGCAGCCGACCTGGGGCGTCGATGCCGGGGCGGCGGCGACCATCCACCAGGCCCTGGCCGATTTGGCGGCCGAGGGCGTCGCGGTGGTGGTCGTCTCCCAGGACCTCGACGAACTGCTGGCGATCACCGACCGCCTGGCGGTGATCAATGTCGGGGTGCTCTCCAGCGCCATGGCGACACGTGACGCCTCGGTCGAGGAAATCGGATTGTTGATGGGCGGCGTGCACGGCCTCGATACCGCTCCGGCAGAGGCGGAAGCGGAGACGGCAAATGTTGCTTAGTCCCGCTTCCTGGAAGATCGAGGCGCGGCGGGAGATCCCGCGCAGCCTGCTCTACGCCACGCCGCTGCTGGCGGTGGCGCTGACCGTGATCGCCGGTTTCTTCATCTTTCTCTTCATGGGCTACGACCCGCTGCTGGCGCTCTATCACTTCTTCATCTCGCCGCTGCTCAGCCTCTACGGCCTCAGCGAACTGATGGTGAAGGCGGGTCCCTTGATCATGATCGGCGTCGGCCTCGCCGTCGGTTTCCGCGCCAATGTCTGGAATATCGGCGCCGAGGGCCAGTTGACGCTGGGGGCGATCACCGGCGGCGTGGTGGCGCTGGCCTTCTGGAACCAGGCGGGCTGGTGGATCCTGCCGCTGATGTGCGCGGCGGGCATCCTGGGCGGCATGGCCTATGCGGCGGTCCCGGCTTTCCTGCGCAGCCGTTTCAACGTGAACGAGATCCTGACCAGCCTGATGCTGACCTATGTCGCGACGCTGTTCCTTTCGACTCTCGTCTTCGGCCCCCTGAAAGATCCCATGGGTTTCAACTTTCCGCAGTCGCGCATGTTCAGCGATTCGGCCCTGCTGCCAATCCTGCTGGAGGGTACGCGGATGCACCTGGGCAGCGGTCTCGCCATTGCCATTGCCGTCGCGGGCTGGGTGATGATGACCTTCACCATCGTCGGCTTTCAGATCCGCGTGCTGGGCCAGGCCCCGGCGGCGGCGCGCTATGCCGGTTTCAGCGGCAAGCGTCTCATCTGGTTCTGCCTGCTGCTGAGCGGCGGCCTCGCCGGGCTCGCCGGCACCTTCGAAGTCGCCGGGCCCATCGGCCAGTTGGTGCCGGTCATCACCCCGGGCTACGGCTTCACCGCCATCATCGTCGCCTTCCTCGGGCGGCTGCATCCCCTGGGGATCATCCTTTCCGGCCTTTTGATGGCGCTTTCCTACATCGGCGGCGAGAACGCCCAGGTGGTGGTCGGCCTGCCCCAGGCGGTGACCGGCGTGTTCCAGGGCCTGCTGCTGTTCTTCCTGCTCGCCTCCGACTTCCTGGTGCGCTACCGCATCCGCTATCGCCGTCCGGCGGGCGACACCTCCAACCCGGCTCAGAGCGTGGAGGTGGCGCCATGAGCGCGGAGGCCCTGGTGCCGATCATCCTCACTGTGGTCGGCGCGGCGACGCCGCTGCTCTTCGCGGCGCTGGGCGAGCTGGTGGTGGAGAAATCCGGCGTCCTCAACCTGGGGGTCGAGGGCATGATGATCATGGGCGCTGTCACCGCCTTTGGTGTCGCCGTGACCACCGGCTCCGGCACCCTGGGCGTATTGGCGGGAGCGGCGGCGGGCATGGCCATGGCCTTCATCTTCGGCGTCCTGACCCTCACCCTGGCGGCCAACCAGGTCGCCACCGGCCTGGCGCTCACCATCTTTGGCCTCGGCCTTTCCGCCCTGCTCGGCGTCGGTTTCATCGGCATCCCGGTGGAGCCTCTGGCCAAGCTGGCGATCCCCGGCCTCAGCGATCTGCCGCTGGTCGGGCCGCTGTTCTTCGCCCACGACGCCCTGGTCTATCTGTCGATCTTCGCGGTCTTCGCCGTTGCCTGGTTCCTGAAGAAATCGCGCGCCGGGATGATCCTGCGCGCGGTGGGCGAATCCGACATCTCGGCCCATTCCATCGGCTACGACGTCATCGCCGTGCGCTACCGCGCCGTGCTCTTCGGCGGCGCCATGGCGGGCCTGGGCGGGGCCTTCCTGTCGCTCGCCTACACGCCGCTGTGGAACGAGGGCATGACGGCGGGGCGCGGCTGGATCGCCCTGGCCCTGGTGGTGTTTTCCTCCTGGCGGCCCGGGCGCTTGCTGGCCGGGGCCTACCTCTTCGGCGGGGTCACCATCCTGCAGCTCTACAGCCAGGGCGCGGGGGTCGAGATCCCCGCCCAGGTGCTGTCCATGCTGCCCTATCTGGCGACCATTCTTGTACTGACGATTATCGCCGCCGGCCCCTGGAAGGGCCGCCTCGACGCACCGGCTTGCCTTGGCAAGCCTTTTAGGCCATCAAGTTAAATCAAGGGACACCGACAAAAGAGAACCCAAAAGCAAGGAGGCTCAGATGAGCAACAACGTTTCCCGCCGCCACTTTCTGGCCGGCAGCACCGCCGCCGCCGGCGCCCTTTCCTTGGGCGGCGCTTCGGCCCTGGCCGCCGACCCCCTGAAGGTCGGTTTCGTTTACGTCGGCCCGATCGGCGACTTCGGCTGGACCCACGGCCACGACGTCGGGCGCAAGGCCATCGAAAAGGAATTCGGCGACAAGGTGGAAACCTCCTACGTCGAAAGCGTGCCGGAGGCCGACAGCGAGCGCGTCATCCGCCAACTCGCCGCCGCTGGCAACGATCTGATCTTCACCACCTCCTTCGGCTATATGAACCCGACCATCCGGGTTGCCAAGCAGTTCCCCGACGTGAAGTTCGAGCATGCTACCGGCTATCAGACCGCGGCCAACGTCTCGGCCTACAACGCGCGCTTCTACGAAGGCCGCGCCGTCATCGGCACCATCGCCGGGCATATCACCAAGACCGGCAAGTTCGGCTACATCGCCTCCTTCCCCATTCCCGAGGTGGTGATGGGCATCAACGCCTTCATCCTCGCCGCCCGCAAGGTGAAGCCGGATGCGGAGATCTCCGTGGTCTGGGTGAACTCCTGGTTCGACCCGGGCAAGGAGGCCGATGCCGCCAAGGTGCTGATCGACCAGGGCTGCGACGTCATCACCCAGCACACCGACAGCGCCGCGCCGATCCAGACCGCCGGCAGCCGCGGCGTCTGGTGCTTCGGCCAGGCCTCGGACATGTCCAGCTTCTCGCCGGAATACCATGCCACCGCCATCCTGGATGTCTGGGACAACTACTATATAGAGCGCACCCGCGCGGTGATGGAGGGTACCTGGGAAACCTCCAGCGTCTGGCAGGGCATGAAGGAAGGCCTGGTCCAGATGGCCCCCTACAACGAACGCCTGCCGGCCGAGGCGGTGGCAGCGGCGGAGAAGGTGCGCAAGGGCATCCTCGACGGCTCCCACCACCCCTTCACCGGTCCGATCAAGGGCCAGGACGGCAAGGAACGCATCGCCGCCGGCGAAACCATGGACGACGGCGCGCTCTTGTCGATGGACTGGTACGTCGAGGGCGTGACGGCGTAAACCGAAGCGGCGGGGATAATGCGAAAGCGGCGGGGCCAATGGCTCCGCCGTTTTTGTGTGGGTGTTGCTTTGCCGTCAGTACGCTTAAACGTTGTTCTCGACGGGGCTCTTGAACTGAGGTTTGCTTAACATGTGCCGGCGACGAACTACCCAGCTAAGGGGCTTCTGTGGCTTTCGATACAAACAAACCTTGAGCGCTGTTCAGCGATGCAGCTTAGTTGTCCATTAAATTGGACATTCGGTGATTAGGTATCCTTTGGATTGGTAAGAGTCCGAACAGCAGAGCTCTAAAGTGATGTTATCCCCGTCCCTGCAAACGAATGCGCAGCTCGTTCTCAATCTCAGCGCGAATGTCGAATCGGGTCTCAGTCTCCAGTTCGAGTGTCACAGCAACGGCGAAGTGTATATCGTCGTCAGGGCTGAGACCTCCGCCTGAGTTATCCCGACATTGAATACGAATGGGGAGTACAGCCTCTTCCCCATAGTTTGGAACCACGGGACTACTATTTATCAACCGCCTGGACCAAACTGTACCGCGTTTGATGATATTTGCGTCCAGTTGCTGCGCCTTCATGTCCAGGCCCCAGCCATCGTCTTCGATAAGTTCACCAAGTAGATCAGTTCCGTGCGGGACAGCCTCAAGCAGCGCCAGTCGGTATCTAGCCCGAGTTGGTAGAACCGGGGAAAACCAAGCAATTGTCACCCACATGGAGCGACCAATGCGTTCGCCCGCCAGAGACGGTGGCAGTGGCACGTTAAAGAGAACTGCCCGATCTTTACGGACAGTCGCAGTTCCAACCATCGTGGCGCCATAATCTGGTGCCTCGCACATAAATATCTCATTCAGGTGGCCGTGACCAAAGTAGCGACAGACTTCCTCGCGCGCTGCAGAATGATTGCCATCCAATCGAGCCTTCTCGGATTCATAGTAGGCGACAGCATTGTCCGGCCAACGGGCGGCGTTAATGGCCAGCGCCTTTGTGATCAAGGCAAGATCACGGCGCTCTAACATTTGTTGCGCAAAAGGCCCTTCTTCTCTCAGAAGCTCCGTCGCGGAGTTGACGTGGGCTCGTGTGGCTAAAGCGTTGCTGCAACTAGTTCCTCGAACTCGGTATCGAGATGCTACTCCCCTCTGAGCTGTAGCCGCATGAAGACCAGTCCGTTGATTTTGGTTTGGAACAGAGAGTCTGAGATGATTGCCCGCCGGAAAGACCCGAATGTCGTGCTGTCCTCCTGTGTGAATGTAGTCGGGTTTAATGGATCGAAATGCGCCTAGACCGACGCCTGACGTGATCGCCGGTTGGATTTCGCCATCATTGCTCAGAGAAACCATCCCTGCTTGCAATGGCATTGATGGGTCACTGAGATCCTCGGACGCGGCCCCTACAGTGACTACGTTTACGGCTTCAGCTGGCGCCAAGATGGCCCTGCTGTGACGAGTACTACGCATTGCTTCTTCGACAAGGCGGGTTTGCCTGTCTTGACCGCTGTTCTCAAACTCGATTGACGTCATGTTCGGGATGACTAAGTCTTCCGTTATGTTTCCCGCCGACACTGTAAAGAGTACCCCGTGATGGTCGGCCCACCAATCGAGTAAACGCGCCAACGAACTTATCTGTCCAGCAAAGTGTGACCTACGAACACCAATGGAAAAGTTCACAATGAAGGCATCCGGAGCCAGAGGTTCGTCACCCAGGAAGGCTCTTGTAAGAGCGATATGAACCATATCTACAAAGAGTCTATCTCTGGGTGATGATGCCCCATTTGCGTCATCAACAAGTACCGGGATTGTGAGAAGCCTTGCGCCAGAGAGCGGAGACCCATCGGCTTCGAGATCGCCCCGCAGAATCAATGAAGCCATTGAGGTCGCATGGCGCCGGTGCTGAACTTGGGACAGCCGGACAAGATCATGGATGTCTTCAATGACAACACCACCGTCGAGAGCAGGGTGGGCGGCAATTGGGGTGCCGTCGAGTATAACAGCGCTGATTGGCGCGTCTGGGTCGAATGGCGGAAGATCATCGAAGCGGTCCGTCGGCTCATCGTCTGTAAGGTCGGGAAGAGATTGAGCAATCGTTTGGGGCAGCACAAATTGCAAGCCTTCGATTGTCGCGAGCCCATCCGGTGAGAATGGATTTCTCAGCATTGCTCTGACGGCGGCTGACGGCATATCGATTAGGGCTGCTTCATAGCTAAACCCATCGAGATTGATTGAGCTGATTGTGAGGACTTGTCCACCAAGGGCCTCGACACGCGCGCGCGTATCGTTTTGCCATTTGCTGCGCTGAACCATATTTGCCGTCGGCCATATCTCGAGTTCGAGGCGGATTGGATCGGCGTCGTTCTCGGACAATTCCTGAAGAAGCTCTGCCTTAGCCTGCGGGGTTAAACGGTCCTGTGGACCCCAGACACGAACATCCGCGAGCATGTCAAAAAGCTTCCACCAGGGCGCTAGCCCATAGGGTTTTTCCTCAGCATTCTGATAGGCGCGCCATAGCTGCAGCATGCGTTGGAGATCTGCCGAGGAGGGCATCACTGCATAGAGTGTGGGTGCGGCAGCCTCGACATAATCGTCAATGAGTTCTTCAGGGATTTCGTAGGCATCATCGAGTCGATCTTCGATAAGCAGTTCGAACCCTATTCGCGCGGCTGCTTTTTGAAAGTTCGGTATGGGTAGCAGAGTTTCAAAGACCAATGCTCGCTCGGGCGCGATCCCGCTAGGGTCTTGTCGCAAAAGCACTTCCGGCGCCTCACCCTGAAATGCTTGCTGAAGGCGCCGGAATGTATAGCCGAGACGCGCCTCTTGGCCTTGGCGGCCGGCACCTCTTGGCCGTCTTCGTTTGTCGGGAGTTCCAGTTAAACGAACCGTGGGTACGGGATCAGGCAGTCGCAGGATCGGTCGATCTGTCATCCCCGATTACACTTCCATGCTGCGAGGCCCACGCATTCACGCGATCTTTGACTAAAGTACGGAAGGTGACATTGCCTTGCGCCATAGCGCGACGGCGATGAATATCCATAAAGAAGTCTTCTGCCTCTGAAAAATTCTTTGGCGCAATCGCCGCTCTAAGTCGTTTTGCAGTGAATCCGAAGTTATCCTTAAACTCTTTCATTCTTGAAGCAAAGTAGTCTGTCATCTGATCATCAGTTGGACGTCCAAGCTCAAGTTTAATTTCAAATCGTCGCCACGTGGCTCGGTCAAGAAGCTCTGGATGATTGGTCGCGCCGACCAGAACACAATAGGATGGTAGATCATCAAGTTGGAGCAAGAGCGTAGTGACCACGCGTTTGATCTCGCCGGTCTCATGGAGATCGCCGCGTTCTTTGCCTATTGCATCGAATTCATCGAAGAACAGTACACAAGGCTCTGTGCGCACGAAATCAAAGAGGCGTCTTAGACGAGTTGCTGTATCTCCGAGATAACTGGTGATAATCGCGTCGTAGCGCACAACGAAAAACGGCAAAGCCATCTCGTAAGCTAGGCTCTCCGCAAGCGAAGTCTTACCGTTGCCGGGTGGACCAACGAGAAGCAGGCGATGGCGTGGTTCTAGCCCATGTGCGCGCAACACATCGGCCCTTTGCTGTTCCTCAACAAGTTCCAGACAAGCCGCTCGTGTTTGCTTCTCAAGAAATAGGCTTTGAAGTGGTCGATGAGTTTCTCTGTGCTGGATACCGCCTGAGCCGTCTCTGAGCCGTGTTGCTGGTCCGGAAGGACGCCCGTTCACACCCGGTTTCGGTGGTGTGGATAGCGCCTTGACGATACGATTAGCAACGCCTTCGTGCTTCTTAGACCGCTCATCAGCGGCAATAGCTTCAGCAGTGACGCGCACCGAATCCTGGTCGCCGGAGACACCAGCTTTTACAAGATCGATGATCAGATCACTTCTAGCCACGTATCACCTGACCTCTCACTTGGCAAATCACCTTCTGCGAATCATAGACAGAATCGTAAAAAAGTCACCCGATTTCTGCGATCTCGCGCTGATATCCAAGAATTCGCGCTGATTTCGGTGTCCCCATAGATCTGTACCTTTACCCCACCTATCCCAACCCTCAACTCTCATACCGCGTATTCCCCCGCCGCTTCGGGTCGAGGGTGAGGTCGGTGAACAGGGGTTGGTGGGCGCGTTGGGAGCAGGCCTGGCGGGGGCAGAGGTGGCAGTTGATGCCGATGGGGGCGAAGAGGGCCGGGTCCTCGCTGTTGAAGGGCGCGGCGTAGGCGAGGCGTGACGCGTGTTTCAGTTCGCAGCCGAGGGAGAGGGCGAGGCGGCGGTCCTGGGTCTCGCGGCTGAAGACCGGGCGCTCGGTGGTGCGGCTGATGGTGAAGAAGCGGCCGCCGTCCGGCAGCTCGACGAACTGCGGCACGATCACGCCGGGCGTGCGAAAGGCGGTGTGCAGATTCCACACCGGGCAGGCGCCGCCGTATTCGGCGAGGTTGAAGGTGGTGGCGTTGAAGCGCTTGGTGACGTTGCCGGCCTTGTCGACGCGCAGAAAGAAAAACGGCACGCCGCGCTTACCCTCGCGCTGCAGGGTGGTCAGGCGGTGGCAGACCTGCTCGAAGGAAACGCCGAAGGCGGCGGCGAGGCGGTCGACGTCGTAGTGGGTGCGCTCGGCGGTTTCGTGGAAGGGTGCATAGGGCATCAGAAAGGCGGCAGCGAAATAGTTCGCCAGTTCCACGTGACAGCGGGCGATGCCGCTTTCGGCGCGGATGCCGCTGCCGGCGGTGAGGCCGTCCAGCAGTTTCGGGAACTCCACCAGGCAGACCACATGGGCGAGCTGGAAGACCCGGTTCTGATGGTCCAGCGCCTCTGAAAGGTGGACCACCGCGGCGGCCTCGTCGTGGATGCGCAGGGCCTGGTCCATCTTCTCCACCGGGGCGCTGCGCACGGCGATGCCGTGGACCCGCTGCAGGCGCGCCTTCAGCACCGCATAGACGTCGTCGATGCCGCAGGGCTCCTCCGCGCGCAGCTTTTCCGCCGCCCGCTCCAGCTCGTCGAAGTGGTTGGCGTGGTCGCGGAAGAAATCGTGCAGGATGGTCTCCGGCGTCGAGGACAGCAGGTCCTCCGGCATGCCCTCGCTGCCCAGGCGCATCATCTTTTCCAGCGCCCGGCGGTGACTGCGGTAGAGTTCGAGGAAATGGCCGACCAGACGCGGCGCGTGGTCGATGGCGCCGCGCAGTTCCTGCAGGTCGGCGGCCTTGCCGGCGAAGACCGGGTCCTGCAGGGCGTTGCGCAGATCGGCCAGCAGGTTGGCGGACTCGTCCTTGATCAGGTCGCGCCAGTCGACGCCGTAGGCATCGGAGAGCGCCATCAGCAGCTTCACCGAGAGGCTGCGGCGGTTGTTTTCCAGCAGGTTGATGTAGGCGGTGCTGACCCCCAGAACCTGGGCCATCTCCGCCTGGGTCTGCTGGTGGTCGCGGCGCAGTTGGCGCAGCCGCGGGCCGATCAGGGTTTTCTGCAAGGCTCTGTTCCGCCGGTTTCGGAAGTTAACAAATTAACATATTTTGATCAAAGTTGTATCTACCAACAACACATAAACCCGAGTTTTGATGCGTCAGCCCCCGGATCTCGCCTAGTTTGCCGGTACCCAAACGAAGACGGCCCGCTCAGGGGCCGCGAAGTTCCCGACAGACGAAATTCAAGGCAGAGATAAAAGGCGGAACAGACCCATGGCCTACAAAATCCTCATTCTCGGCGCCTCCTACGGCTCCCTGCTCGGCACCAAGTTCCTTATGGCGGGCCACGACGTCACCCTGGTCTGCCGTGCGGAGACGGCGAAATTGATCAATGCCGAAGGGACGGCGGTGCGGATCAAGCTGAAGGGCGAGGAAGACCACCGCACGATCCGCTCGGCGGACCTGCCCGGGCGTCTCGACGCCAAGACGCCGGAGGCGGTGGACCCGGTCGTCTACGATCTGGTCTGCCTGGCGATGCAGGAGCCGCAGTACAGCGCCCATGCGATCTGGACGCTGATGGTGCGCATCGCCGATGCGCAGGTGCCCTGCCTGTCGATCATGAACATGCCGCCGCTGCCCTATCTGAAGCGCATCCCCGGCCTGGAGACGTCGAAGCTGGAGGCCAGCTACACCAACGCCCATGTCTGGGACCGCTTCGATCCGGAACTGGTGACGCTCTGCAGCCCGGACCCCCAGGCCTTCCGCCCGCCGGAGGAGCAGCCCAACGTGCTGCACGTCGGCCTGCCGACCAACTTCAAGGCCGCCGCCTTCGCCGACCCGGCCCACGACAAGATGCTGCGCCGCCTGGAAGCGGACATCGACGCCGTGCGCCTGGCCAGCGCGCATGACTCTGAGTCTGGAGGTCCGAAAGACGTGCCGGTGAAGCTGCGCGTCTTCGACTCGCTCTTCGTGTCGCTCGCCAAGTGGTCCATGCTGCTGACCGGCAACTACCGCTGCATCACTGCCGGTGAGGCGCGGCCGATCCGCGCGGCGGTGCACGACGACCTGGACCTGTCGCGGGCGATCTACGGCCACGTCGATGCCATCGCCCGGCGGCTCGGCGCCGATCCCGCCGATCAGGTGCCCTTCGAAAAGTATGCCCGTGCGGCGGAGGGCCTGTTGAAGCCGTCCTCCGCCGCCCGCGCGGTGGCCGCCGGCGCGCCGATGATTGAGCGGGTCGACCGTCTGGTGCAGCTCATCGGCAACAGCCTGGGCATGGAAAACCCGGCCATCGACGCGGTGGTGGAAACCGTCGACGCCAAGCTGGACGGGAACCAACGCCTCTCGGCCTGACCGTCCGGTCACAGTTCCGCTGCCGGGGTTGGCAAGCTTTCCTCTTCGGGCGGTTGCGGAGAGGGAGCGTTCCTGCGGGCTGATCCCCTTCAGCCTGTTCCCGGCGATGCCCGATTGTCATCGCGACAATGTTTGAGTTGATGCTGCCCGGTGACGGTGCAATCAGTGCAGACCGCATTGCTTGCGCGGGGTGTTGACGTGTTGCGGGACGATACGCAGGCCGGGCCGAAGGCCGGGATCTCTCTTGCCTTTGTCTGCCTCTTCATTCTGGGGGTGATGCCGGTTATCTCCAACAGCCGGCCGGCGGGATTCGAAGCCCTGAGTTTCGCCTTCTTCCTTTCGCTCTGGCAGCTCCTGTTCTCGCTGCCGCTGGTGGTCCGGGAACGCGCATCGGCGAACAAAGGCATCTTCGCCGCCGGTCTCGCCCCCGGCCTCAAACGCCGCAGCATTGCCATCATCCTGTTGACCGGCGTGCTCTTCGGGCTCTCCACCTATGTCTATGTGCTCACGGTCGAAAAGGCGGGTGCGGTGAGCGCGGCGATCGCGATACAGGCCTATCCGCTCTTCGCGATCCTCTGGGAGACGGTCTTCCTGAAGCGCAGGAAGACGGCGCTGGAACTGGCCTTCACGGCATTGCTGCTGCTGGCGCTTTGCTATCTCGCGACCGGCGGCACCGGACGGGTCGAGGGTCTTTCCTACTGGTTCGTCGCTGCCCTGGGGGTGCCCTTTCTCTGGAGCGTCGCCCATGTCGTCATCAAGGAAGTGCTGGACCGCACCCCCATCACCCCCGCGCAGGTCACGTTTTTCAGGGTGCTGGTGTCGTCGGTCTTTCTGGGTTTGGTCCTGTTGGCCGCATCGGGGCCGGGCGCCATCTACCAGGACTTCGGCAACCTCGCCTTTCAGAAAGTCGCTCTGATCATGGGGCTGGTCTATTACCTGGAGCTGATCTTCTGGTTCTATGCGGTGCGCACCATCGATGTTTCCCTGGCAAGCTCGATCACCGTTCCCTGGCCGGCGCTGACCATGATTCTGGCCGTCGTCTTTCTGGGCGACGGGATCGAGGTCCATCAGATGGTCACGCTCGGCATCGTCGTCGCCAGCATCTATGGTCTGCTGTTTGCCGCGGCGAGGAAGCACCGGGTTTAGATCTCCGGCTGAGGCCAGGTTCCTCGGCCGAGCGCCGCCAAGTTTTTTGGTATTGCCGCCGGTCTCCGGTCCTAACGGGCGCGCTTCTTCCGCCCTTTCTTTGGCGTGATGTTCGGCAACCCTTTCACCGTCATTCCTTCCAGCCGCTCTTCGACCGCCTGCGCCAGACGCGGCACGGCAAAGTCCGCGAAGGCCTTCACCCGCGCCGGCAGCAGGCGGCGGTGCGGATAGAGCAGGCTGAGGGTTGCCGGTTCCGGCGGGTTGTCGGTCAACAGGGGGACGAGGCGTCCGTCGCGCAGATGCCCTGCCACCTCCCAGAGTGATTTCATGACGATGCCCTGGCCGTTCAGCGCCCAGTCGGTGAGCACCTCGCCGTCGTCGGCATCGAAGCTGCCGCGTACCGAAAGGGTCTGGGGGCCGTCCGCCGACTGCAGGGTCCAGCGGTATTGCTGGGAACCGGGAAAACGCAGCAGCAGGCAGTTGTGGTCGAGCAGGTCTTCGGGCTTCTCCGGCATTCCCGCTTGCGAGAGGTAGGTGGGCGCGGCGCAGAGAATGCGTTCGCAGTCGGTGATCTTGCGGGCGATCAGCGAGGAATCGGAGAGGATCGCCATGCGGATCGCCACGTCGACGGATTCGGTCAGCAGGTCGATGATGTGCTCGGAAAGGCGCAGTTGCAGCGTCACCTGGGGATGGGCGGCCTGAAACGCCGGAACCAGCGGCGCCAGGATGCGCCGCGCGAATCCCAAAGGTGCCGTAACTCTGAGCGTGCCCTGGGGCGCGCCGCCGGCCCCGGCGGCCACGTTCTCCGCCCGCTCCACCGCGGCAATCACCTCCAGAGAGGCCTGGTAAAAGGCCAGCCCCTGTTCGGTGGGCTGCACCCGGCGGGTGGTGCGGTTCAACAGGCGCACGCCCAGATGCGCCTCCAGCGACTGGATGCGGTGGCTCACCACGGCGGGGGAGAGACGGAGCTGCCGCCCGGCGGCGGACATGGAATCCTGCTCCACCACGCGCACGAATACCCGGATGTTCTCAAGAAGGGACATGATCGGCCATTTCACTGTCGGCTCTTATTTGTCTCTCCAGTTTATTCGGATTTCTTTGAAAGTGATAGCCTGCCGCTTTCGATTTCTCGGCAGGCGGCAGGGGATTAGGATGACCGTCTGATTCGGTGTGCGCGGCGCATACTTCGAGACGCCTGCTGCGCAGGCTCCTCAGTATGAGGAGTGCGGGCGTTGCGCCTCACCCTGAGGAGGTGCGGAAGCGCCGTCTCGAAGGGCGAGGCCGGCACGAGAAGAGGCCGAAAGTAGGGGGACGGAAGACATGCTGACGGTGTTCTGGGAATGGCTGGACCTGGCGGTGCGCTGGCTGCATGTCGTTGCCGGCATCGCCTGGATCGGCAGTTCCTTCTATTTCATCGCCCTCGATCTCAGCCTGAAGAAGCGGCCCGTTGAGTCTGGAGGGGGCCTGCCGGAAGGCGCCGGCGGCGAAGCCTGGCAGGTGCACGGCGGCGGCTTTTACAACATGGTGAAATATCTGGTCGCCCCGGCGCGCATGCCCGACCAGCTCACCTGGTTCAAGTGGGAGGCCTATACCACCTGGCTCTCCGGTTTCGCGCTGCTGGTGCTCGTCTACTATCTGCAGGCTGAGCTCTACATGATCGACGCCGCGGTGATGGACCTGACGCCCTGGACGGCGGTGGCGATCTCCATCGCCGGTCTGGCGCTGGGCTGGATCGTTTACGACCTGCTCTGCAAGTCGCCGCTGGGAAACAACGACACCGTTCTCGCGCTGATCGGTTTCGTCTTTCTGGTCGCCATCAGCTACGGCTTCACGCTGCTGTTCTCCGGGCGCGGCGTCTACATGCAGATGGGTGCCCTTATCGGCACCATGATGGTGGCCAATGTCTTCGTCATCATCATCCCCAACCAGCGCAAGGTGGTGGCCGATCTGATCGCCGGGAAACAGCCCGACCCCAAGCTGGGGATGCAGGCCAAGCAGCGCTCGCTGCACAACAACTACCTCACCCTGCCGGTCATCTTCGTGATGATCTCCAACCACTATCCCCTGTCCTTTGCCAGCAAATGGAACTGGCTGATCCTCGCCATCGTACTGGTGATGGGCGCGCTGATCCGCCACTTCTTCAACACCAAGCACAAGGGCGGCAAGGAGCCCTGGTGGACCTGGGGCGCGGCGGCCCTCGGCCTCGCTGCCATCGTCTGGCTCAGCGCCCAGCCGGCGACGCCGCTGGAAGAGGCGGCGTTGCCCGAGGGTTACGAGATGGCCGAGGTGGAAAACGTCGTGCTGTCGCGCTGCTCCATGTGTCACGCGGCCGAGCCGCTGTGGGAAGGGATTGCGGTAGCGCCAAAGGGCGTGCTGCTGGAAACCCCGGAACAGATCCGCGCCCATGCCCGCGCCATCGAAACGCAGGTGGTGCGGACCCACGCCATGCCGCCGGGCAACATCACCTGGATGGAAGCCGAGGAACGCCAACTGCTTGCCGCTTGGCTGGCCGCCGGCGCTCCCGCGTGGTAGCCCGCGGGAAGTAGGTCGTCTTTACATGATCAAGCCGAGCCCTGTCGCTTCACCCCCCTCCCTAACCCTCCCCCGCAAGGGGGGAGGGAAAAGCTGTGGATGGCGTTGTAACATCCCCCTCCCCCTTCGATGGGGGAGGGCCGGGGTGGGGGTGACAACGCCGGCAGGCGGGGGCTGTTGCAGGGCTTCACCGATGGGACTTTGGCGATGACCGTTCCAAACCGTGCCATCCGGGGCCGTGTTCTCACTTTCAGCGACGATCCACAGACCGCCGGCGCCAAGGCCCATGACTTTATCGAGGACGGCTTGGTCGTCATCGCCGAGGACCGTATCGCTGCGGTGGGGGAGGCGTCGGCATTGCTGGGAACGCTGCCCGACGGCGTGACCGTCGACAGCTATCCCGGCGGGCTGATCCTGCCGGGTTTCATCGATACCCACATCCACTATCCCCAGACCCAGGTTATCGCTTCCTACGGGGCGCAGCTTCTCGACTGGCTGGAGCGCTATGCGCTGGTGGAAGAGCAGCGCTTCGGCGACAGCGGCCATGCGGCGGCGGTCGCCGCCTTCTTCCTCGATGAACTGGCGCGCAACGGCACCACCACGGCGGCGGTCTACTGCACGGTACATCCTGAATCCGCCGAAGCCTTCTTTGCCGAGTCCGCACGCCGCAACACCCGGATGATCGCCGGCAAGGTGCTGATGGACCGTAACGCCCCGGCGGCCCTGCAGGATACGGCGGAGCGCGGCTATGCCGAGTCCAAGGCGCTGATTGAAGGCTGGCACGGCAAGGGTCGACAGCTTTATGCCGTAACGCCGCGCTTCGCCATCACCTCGACGGAGGCACAGCTCGAAGCCGCCGGGGCGCTGCTGAAGGAGCATCCCAGCTGCTACATGCAGACCCATCTGAGCGAAAACCGGCGTGAAATCGAAACCGTGCGGACGCTCTTTCCCTGGGCGGAAAACTACACCGCCGTCTACGACCGCTTCGGGCTGCTGGGCCCCCGCGCGCTCTTTGGCCACTGCATCCACCTGGAGGATGGCGAGCGCCGCCTGCTGAGCGAAAGCGCGTCGGTCGCCGCCTTCTGTCCGACCTCCAACCTCTTCATCGGCTCCGGTCTTTTCGATCGGGCCAAGGCCCAAGACCCGGCCTTTCCGCTGCGCGTCGGTCTGGCGACCGATGTCGGCGGCGGCACCAGCTATTCCCTGCTGCGGACGCTGGCCGAGGCCTACAAGGTGCTGCAGTTGCAGGACCAGAATCTGCCGGCACTGGAAGCTTTCTATGCCATCACCCTGGGCAACGCCCGGGCGCTGGGACTGGAAGGCAAGATCGGTTCCCTTGCGCCGGGCCGGGAGGCAGACATCGTTGTCCTGGATGCAACGGCGACGCCCGCCATGGCCCACCGCCGAGAGAGGGTCGAAACGCTGGAAGAGGAACTCTTCCTGCTTATGACGCTTGGCGATGACCGCGCGGTGCAGGCGACCTACATTTCAGGCCAACGCCAGCACTTCCAGGCCGGCGATGATTGACCCCGTGATTACATCACAACCTTTTGTAGATATTAGGATTTCCTGCGTCTTGAAGCGCAGAGTCCGTTCTCCCAACTGCTAGGGCAACCCGCGCCCCGCCCCGTTGTGGGAAGAGGGTGCGCTAACACCTAGAGGATGGACGAAATGGACAGCAACCTGCCGCCGACCCTGGAAGTGAAGACAGACCGCCGCCGCTTCGGCCGCCTTCTGGCTGGATTCGGCCTCGGTGTCGCCACCCTGGGCCTTGCCGCCTGTTCGGGCGTGCAAAGCCAGCCGCGCGATCCCAACCGCAGGCCCTTTTGGCAACGCAACGAGCAGCGCGACGACTGAGCCGTAGCCGGCGCCCCCAGCGTTCAGGCCGGCCTTTCGGGCATCCCCGGAAAGGCTTTGCACGCCGGGTCCACCGGATCCCAGGATACGGCGCGGCTGGCATAGACAGCCAGCTGCGGCTTGGCGATTTCCGGATCGTCGAGACTGGATGCGCGCACCGCGACCATATCGCCCATCGCCGAGTTCTTTGAGTAGACTGGGGATCCGCAGGTGGGGCAGAAGCCGCGGCTCGCGATGTTTCCGCTATCGGCGGTGCTGTCATAGAACCTGACTTCACCAGAAACCGTGAAGCTGCCCTTTGCCAGGCCGACATGGGTGCCGTGGCAGGTGCCGCTGGTCTTACGGCAATCGAGGCAATGACAGTTCACCACGATTTTGGGGGCTTCCGAAGCTTCATAGCGCACGGCGCCGCAAAGGCATCCGCCGGTGATCTTCTCTGGCATCGCATTCTCCCTGGAGCGTTGTTGTCTTTCCGCGTGACGATGACGTAGTAGCTTGTATATTGCAAGTGACAAGCTACTGACTTGGGATGAAGTCTCGTGAAGCACGATTTGCGCTCCGCCTGCCCGATTGCCACGACGCTCGATATTGTCGGCGACCGCTGGACCCTGGTGATTCTGAGGGACATGATCGGCGGCAAAAGCCGCTTCTCCGAGTTCCTCGAGTCGCCCGAGCGGATCACGACCAACGTCCTGACCGACCGGCTGGCGCTGATGCAGGCCGCCGGTCTGGTGAGTAAAGAGCCCTATCAATTGCGCCCCAAGCGGTTCCGCTATGTCCTGACGGAGAAGGGCGACGCCCTGCTGCCGGTCTTGCAGGAGATGTGCCGCTGGGCCAACCGCTTCATGCCGGAGACCTGGACGGCGCCTGAGAGTTTCATGGCGCGCCGCGTGAAGTAGCCGCGCGACGG
Organism: Pelagibius sp.; assembly: GCF_965249265.1. NCBI lineage: Bacteria > Pseudomonadati > Pseudomonadota > Alphaproteobacteria > Rhodospirillales > Rhodovibrionaceae > Pelagibius > Pelagibius sp. The sequence continues at coordinate 660,643 of NZ_OZ252224.1, forward strand.
CGACCCGAGCGGGCAAGTCTGGCATACCATCGCTGGACATCGCGCCCGGATCAGGGAAAAATCTCCCAACGAAGAACAACGAGCCGGCCCTGGGCAGCGCCCGGGGCCGGCATTTCTTGGGAGGAAACCATGAAAAAGTCTCTTGTTGGGGCGGCGGCGGCCGTGGCCCTGCTGGCATCGGGTGCGGTTGCGCAGGCGGACACGACCATCCGGGTGACCCTGCAGCTGCCGGAAACCCACCCGCTGGGCGTCAATCTGACGGCCTGGAAAACCTGCGTTGAGGGACAGGCCGAGGATTTGGAGATCCAGATCTTTCCCGCCGCACAGCTCTATAAGGACAATCAGGTGCCGGAGGCCGTGGGTTCCGGCGCGATCGAGATGGGCACCGCCTCGCTGACCCGCTTTGCCGGCTCCGTGCCGGCGGTCGATGCGGTCTATGTGCCCTTCCTGCTGGATTCCGAGGAAAAGGTCGGCAAGTTCACCGCCCCCGGTTCTGCCGCGCGGGCGGCCATCGACGAGGCGGTGCTGCGCGAAACCGGTGCCCGCATCCTCTGGTGGCAGGCTTTCGGCCGCACGATCTACTTGTCCAAAGATCCGATTCGCGTGCCCGACGATATCAAGGGCAAGAAGGTCCGCACCTTCGGCAAGCTGCTCGGTTGGACCGCGGAAGCACTGGGCGCGGCGCCGACTTTGATGTCCGGCTCAAAGCAGTTCCTGGCCTATCAGCAGGGTGCGGTTGACGTCGGCATCACCGGCGTCACGGCGGTGAAGTCGCGCAAGCTCTATGAAGTGATGGATCATCTCACCCTGTCCTACGACTCGACCATCGAGTTCGTTGCCGTGATGAACAACGACTTCTACGAAGGTCTTTCCGAAGCCAACCGCAAGATCGTCGACGATTGCGGTTTGACGGTGGAAAAGGAACTGCGTGACAGCATTTTCCAGCTCGAGGAAGAGGCCATCGCCTACGTGAAGGACAAGATCAACATCATCGAGCTGACCGATGCGGAGCGCGCCCAGTGGCGTGAAGCGACGACCTCGGTCGTCGATCGTTTCGTCAGCGAAGGCGGACCGACGGCGGCCAAGGTGGTGGAAGAGGCTCAGAAGTTCTGAGCGGCCGGGTCCGCCACAGCGCCGCGCCGCAGTTGTCATGATCAGGCTTATCGACACGACGTCGGAGCTGACCGGGAAGCTCGCCGCCTGGATGTTCTTTGCCATCGGCCTCTTCGTTACCTACGAAGTGGTGATGCGCTACGTCTTTACCCTGCCGACCATCTGGGTCGACGAGGTATCGCGCGTACTCCAGATCTGGGCGACCTTCCTGGCGGCGGGCTTCGTTCTGAAGCACCGCGACATGATCACCATCGAGGTGGCTTTCAAGGACCCGACCACGCTGGCGCGCAAACTTGTGGAGACCTTTGCCCTGCTCGCCATCCTGCTGTTCTCTGCGGTGACCTGCTGGTACGGCTTCGAACTCTGGTTCAAGGCGACCCGCCTCGGCCATACCAGCGACAGTTTCCTGGCGACACCCAAGTGGCTGACCCACGCATCGGTCTGGATCGGTTTCGGTTTGCTTTTTGTTCAGGCACTGGCCGAGGGTGTGCGGATCTGGACCCGGGGCATCCCGGAAAAGGACCGGGAAGTGCCTCTGGAAGACCTGCAGTGACGGAGCTGGGTTAGTCGATGGAAGCCGCGCTCATCCTGCTGGCCCTGGTCGCGTTGCTCGTGCTGCGCGTACCGGTGGCTTTTGCGCTGGGAACCCTGGGTATCGCGCTGCTGTACTTCAAAGGCCTGCCGATGATCGGCGTGCCGCAGCGGCTCTACGGCACCATGGACAGCTTCGAACTGCTGGCTGTCCCTCTGTTTCTCCTGATGTCCAATGTCCTGCTCCGCGGCGGCGTGGGAAAAGATCTCTTCGCCGCGGTGCAGTCCTGGGTCGGACACTGGCCGGGCGGCCTGGGGGCCGCCACCATCATATCCTGTGCGCTCTTCTCGGCGATCTCCGGGTCTTCGGTGGCGACCGCGGCGACCATCGGCACCGTCGCCATACCGGAGATGACGCGGCGCGGCTACGACCGGCCCTTCGTGCTCGGCATGCTGGCCGCCGGGGGAACCCTGGGCATCCTGATCCCGCCGTCGATTCCGCTGATCATCTATGGCGTGATCACCGAGGAATCGATTCCGACCCTGTTTCTTGCCGGTGTTGGGCCCGGTCTCTTCCTGGCCTCGGTCTTTCTCGTCTACGGCATCATCTACGCCAAGCTGGGCGGCGGTTACACCCCGCTGGAGAAGGCCGGCTGGGCCGAGCGGCGCGCGGCCAGCCTCATGGCCCTACCGACCATCCTGCTGGCGGTGGTTGTCATCGGGTCGATCTATGCCGGGATCGCCACGCCCTCTGAAAGCGCCGGTGTCGGCTTTGTCATGGTGCTGATCATCACCGTCGCCATGCGGCGCATGACCCTGGAGAAGTTGCGGGAAGCAACCTACGGCGCGATGAAAACCACGGTGATGATCTTTCTTATCGTGGCGGGTGCCAAGGTGTTCTCCTACGCCATCACCCTCTATCTGATTCCCCAGTCGATCAGCCAGGCTTTGACGTCGTCGATTTCCGATCCCGGCATCTTCATGCTGGCCGTGGGTGGGGTCCTGCTGTTGATCGGCTTCTTCCTGGAAGCGCTCTCCATGCTGCTGATCATGGTGCCGGTACTGTTTCCGGCGCTGGAGGCCATGGGGATCAGTCCGATCTGGTTCGGCATCTTTTTCGTTGTTCTCATTGAAACCGCGCTGATCACCCCGCCGGTGGGCCTCAATCTCTTCGTCATACAGGCGGTGGGCCGGGCGCGGATCGAAGAGGTGGTAAAGGGCGCCTGGCCCTTTGCCGTGATGATGCTGGCAACCGCCATCCTGCTGTGGTTCTGGCAGGACCTGGCGCTTTTCATTCCCTTCCGCCTCTAGCTTTATACCCCTCGCGTTGGATTGCGCCACACCAGCCGATAGGCCAGAATTGACGTGATTTATTGAACTATTGATCCTCTGATTCAGACTTACGGCCGCGGCTATCGCGGGCTCTCCCAAGCGTTGATGACGATTTCCGTCAGAGACCATCCAATGTCGCCGAACAATGTCAGGGTCGCCGCTGTCCCCGGCGCTGCAACGTCTTAGCGGAACCAAGCAAGGAAGACAGTGATGGACGAAGGTATCTACATTCTGCTTGGACTTGCGGTCGGCTTTTACCTCCTTGTCGGACCGGGCTTGGGCATCGCCGCCTTTTTTCGCGGCAACGACGCCGCCGCGACGGAGCTTACGGATCTGCGTAAGCGCGTGCAGGCCCTGAGTGCCGAGCTTGCGCAACTGAAGGGCCAGATCCAGGGCCTTGCCGGCGGCGCCATGCCCGCGCCGGCACCGGAAGAAACCAAGCCGGAAGAGGAGCAGCGGGAGGCTGACGAAACACCGAGCCCGCCGGAACCCGAGCCCGCTCAGTCTTCCGAACTCTGGCCGGTGAAGCCGAGCAGTCCCGGAACGCCTTCGGAACCCGCAAGAGAAGATGCCGCTGCTGCGCCTGCTCCGCCGCCGCCAAAACCAAGCCGCAATATCGAACAGTGGCTGACCTCGCGCGGTTTGATCTGGCTGGGCGGCATCACCCTGGCGCTGGCCGGCCTGTTTCTTGCCAAATACACCTACGACCGGGGCTGGCTCGCCCTGGGCCCGGGGGCAAGGGTGACAGCCGGTTTTCTCTTCGGCCTCGCCCTGGCAGCCGGCGGAGAATGGCTGCGCCGCCGCCCGTTGCAGCGGGCCATCGCCGCCATCGGCCCCAACTACCTGCCGCCGGCCCTGACCGCCGCCGGTCTGTTCTCCGCCTTCGGCAGCATCTACGCTGCTTACGGGCTCTATGCGCTGCTGAGCCCCCTGGTGGCCTTTGCCCTGCTGGCGCTGGTCGCTTTCGCGGCCTTCGGTCTGGCGGTCATCCAGGGGCCCTTCATCGCGGTCCTCGCTTTGCTCGGCGGTTTCGTCACTCCGCTGCTGGTCACCAGCCCCGATCCTTCGGCTTGGGGGCTCTTTGCCTATCTGCTGGTCCTGACCGCCACCGCCATGGCGCTGGTGCGCTATCTGGGTTGCTGGTGGCTCGCCTGGGGCGCCCTCGCCGGGGCGCTGCTCTGGCCGCTGTTCTGGCTCACCGCCGTCTGGTCGGCAGGCGATGCGGCGGCCCTGGGCAGTTACACCGTGTTGCTGGCCGCCGTCTTCCTCGGCCTGCGTTACGGCGTGGGCCGGGAGGCTGGAGAGCCAAGGGAAATCGGATGGGTTCTGACGGAACCCGACCGCATCGCCTGGGTCGGCGCTCTGGGCGCTGCCTCGCTGGGCTTCGTTCTCCTGCGCATGGATGACTACGGCACGGTTTCTCTGGCGGCGGTTTTCCTGCTGGTTTGTCTCTATTTCTTCGCCGGTTTGCGTGAAGCCGTATTCGAGGGCCTGGCCGTCGTCGCTGCCGTCCTGGTGACCGCCTTTATGGCACTCTGGCACTTGCCCACGATCGTCGATTGGCCGCAGCGCGCCCACACCTATCTGGGGGAGGACTACGGCAGCGACCTGGGGCCGGTAATCCCGCCGGAACTGACGGCCTTCGTAATGGTGTCGCTGGTGTTCGGCGCGCTCTTTGCGGTGGTCGGGTTTTTCGCCCTGGCCCGGGCCCGGCGTTTTGAGATATGGGCCGGCACCTCTGCAGCAGTGCCGGTTCTGCTGTTGGCGATTGCCTATTGGCGGATCACGGACCTGGGTATCGATCTGACCTGGTCGATCGCGGCTGCAGGTGTTGCGCTGCTTGGTCTCGCAGTTGCGGCTTGGTTGCAGAAGCGGCCGCTTCGTCCCACCGCGGACAACAACCTGCTGATCGGGATCTACGCCTTGGGCGCTGTGGCGGCGCTTTCCCTGGCGATGGCCATGCTATTGGAACAGGCTTGGCTGACCGTCGCCCTGTCTCTGCAACTGCCCGCTATCGCCTGGATCAGCGAACGCTTGAAGCTGACGGCGCTGCGCCCGGTCGCCCTGGTGGTCGCCGCCGTGGTGCTGATCCGCCTGGTGGTCAACTACAACGTCCTTTCCTATCCTTTGGGCGGACTGCCGGGCTTCAACTGGATTCTCTACGGTTATGGCGTCCCGCTGCTGGCGTTCTGGTGGTCGGCGCGCAGCTTCCGCAAGGCAGCCGATGACCGGCTGGTTTTGGTTTTGGAAACCGGTACGCTTGTGCTTCTCTGGCTGCTGATCACCTTTCAGATCCGCAGCCTTATTGCCGGTGATCTGGCCAACCCGTCTTATGAACTGGCCGAGCAGTCGCTGCAGACCGTGGCCTGGCTGGGTACCGCCTACGGCTGGCTGCGGGCCTATCGGCGCAGCGGCCGGGCAGTGCTGCTCTGGGGCTGGCGTCTGCTTGCCGGGCTTGCCGCGCTGCATTCACCGTTGTTCCAGGTCCTGCTCTTCAACCCGGTCTGGACGCCGGCGGCTGTGGGCGACTGGCCGCTGTTCAACCTGCTGGCCCTGGCCTATCTGGTGCCGGCGGCCTTCGCCCTGGCATTTGCCTGGGAACTGCGCGCCGATGGCCACAGAAAGTCGGCCCTCGCCGCTGCCGTCTATGCCCTGTTCCTGGTGTTCTTCTACCTGTCGCTGGAGGTGCGCCGCGCCTTTCACGGGTCCATGCTGGATGCCGGCGTCACCAGCGACGGTGAACTCCTGACCTATTCCCTGGTGTGGCTTGCCTATGCCTGGGTGTTGCTGGGCCTCGGCCTGAAGACCGGCCTGGCCAGCCTGCGCTACGCTTCCCTCGCGGTGCTGACTCTGGCGACGGCGAAGGTGCTGCTCTTCGACTGGGGGACTTTGTCGGGCCTGCCGCGTTTTACCTCCTTTGCCGCGCTCGGTTTCAGTCTTCTGGGCATCCCCTTCCTCTATCAGAAGCTTGTGTTTCCGCCTTCAAGCCCCGAGGAGCCCGGAGAGGAACTGGGAGAGGAACTGGGAGAGGAGCCAGGGGAAGAGCCGTCAGGCGGACCGGCCTCCTGACCCGGATGCGGTGTCTCAGCGGCTGCATTGCGCCGGCTCCGCCGATGGGCTAAAACCCGCGCCCGAAAGGTTTTTTCGCCTCTTCGCTTCAACAGCTCTTCAGCGCCGGAGTACCCATGGCTTCCTATCAGTATGTCTATCAGATGGATGGGGTTTCCAAGACCTATCCGGGCGGCAAGCAGGTTCTCAAGGATATCCGTCTGTTCTTCCTGCCGGGCGCGAAGATCGGCGTTCTCGGCCTCAACGGCGCCGGCAAGTCGACCCTCATGAAGGTCATGGCGGGCATCGATCAGGAGATCAATGGCGAGGCGCGGGCCGCCGACGGCATCAGGGTCGGCTACCTGCCGCAGGAGCCGCAACTCGATGCCGACAAGGATGTTGCCGGCAATGTCTTTGTCGGTGTCGGCGAGACCAAGGCGCTGCTCGACCGTTTCGAGGAAGTCAGCAATGCCTTCGCCGAAGCCGATCCCGATGAGATGGAAAAGCTGATCGAGGAGCAGGCGGAGCTGCAGGAGAAGATCGACGCCCAGGATGCCTGGGATCTGGACCGCAAGGTGGAGATCGCCATGGATGCCCTGCGCTGCCCGCCGGGCGAGGCCGATGTCACCAAGCTCTCCGGTGGTGAGCGCCGCCGCGTGGCGCTCTGCCAACTGCTGCTGCAGAAGCCCGACATGCTGCTGCTGGACGAACCGACCAACCACCTGGATGCGGAGTCGGTTGCCTGGCTGGAGCGCTATCTGGAGGAGTATCCCGGCTGCGTGGTGGCGGTGACCCATGACCGCTACTTCCTGGACAATGTCGCCGGCTGGATTCTGGAACTGGACCGCGGCCGCGGCCTGCCTTTCGAGGGCAACTATTCTTCCTGGCTGGAGCAGAAGGAAAAGCGTCTGGCCCAGGAGGAAAAGACCGAGTCCGGCCGCCAGCGCGTGCTGAAACAGGAACTGGAATGGATCCGCCAGAGCCCCCGCGCGCGCCAGGCCAAATCCAAGGCCCGTGTCCAGGCCTACGAAACGCTGTTGGCCGAAGCCGCCGACAAGGCGCCGGAGCCGGGCAGCATCACCGTGCCCGCGGGTCCGCGCCTGGGCGACCTCGTGATCGAGGCACAGAACATTTCCAAGGCCTTCGGCGACAAGCTGCTGATCGACGATCTCAGCTTCAAGATCCCGCCGGGCGCCATCGTCGGCATCATCGGCCCCAACGGCGCCGGCAAGACCACGCTGTTCCGCATGATCACCGGCCAGGAGCAACCCGACAGCGGCAGCCTGAAGGTCGGCGAGACGGTGAAGCTGGGCTATGTCGATCAGAGCCGTGACGCCCTGGCGCCGAACAAGACGGTCTGGGAGGAAATCTCCGACGGCCTCGACGTCATTCAACTGGGCAAGCACGAAACCGCGTCGCGCGCCTATGTCGGCGCCTTCAACTTCCGGGGCAGCGATCAGCAGAAAAAGGTCGGGCAGTTGTCGGGCGGTGAGCGCAACCGGGTGCATCTCGCCAAGATGCTGAAGGAAGCCGCCAACGTGCTGATGCTCGACGAACCGACCAACGATCTGGATGTCGACACCCTGCGGGCGCTGGAGGAGGCGATCTCAGGTTTCGCCGGCTGCGTGCTGGTGACCTCGCACGACCGCTGGTTCCTCGACCGCATCGCCACCCATATCCTGGCCTTCGAGGGCGACAGCCGCGTGGTCTGGTTCGAGGGCAACTATCAGGACTATGAGGAAGATCGGCATCGCCGCCTGGGCGCCGCCGCCGACCAGCCTCACCGCATCAAGTACAAGCCCCTTACGCGCTAAACCAGGGCGGTGCTAGAGCGGATATGCGTGCACGAAAAAGGGCCCCGAGAGGGGCCCTTTTTTGATGATTCTTGCTGCCGCTTACTGCGGCGGCGCGAAGGCGCCGCCGGAGATTTTTTCGCGCAGGGCCGCGGTCAGCTCGGAGATCTTGCCGCCGGAGCGTTTCAAGACGGTGGCGTATTCCGAGCGCAGGGTAATGACCATGCTGACCCCCTCGGCGACGATGTCGAGGATCCGGTACTGATCGCCCTTTTCCCTGATGCGCCAGCCGACCTTGTAGGGCTCACCCTCGGCACGCGGTATCTGCGAAGCGATGATCGCCATGTCCGGGTTCCGGCTGTCCGGGGTGACGGTGCCGATCTGGAAACGTTCGTCGCTGTTTTCGCTCAGCAGCGGCAGAAAGCGTTGCACCATGACGTCCTCGAAGACCTCGAGGAAAGCCGCACGGTCTGCTTCCGAGGCGCCGCGCCAGTAGCGTCCGACGACGAAGCGGCCGATGGCCGGCACGTCGAAGCTCTCATTGAAGAGTTTGCGGAAACGCTCTTCCTTTTGCTGATCGCTGGCCGAGGTGTCACCCAGTTGGGCTGCTGCGGTTTCCTGCAGGTTGCTGAGGAAGCTCGCAGCCTGCTGGTTGTTGAAAGCTTCAACCTCTGCCGGTGCCGCCAAGCCTGCGGTGGCCACGACGGCGACCATCATCAGGGATCTGATCGGGCCGGCGGGAAGCAAGCGAGACATCAGGGTCATTCCACCACCAGGCTGTTCTGATCGGCGGAAAGCGGATCGCGAGTCTCGGCGTTGGGGCCCTCGGCATCCGGAAGGTCGGAGAAGTTGGGGACTTCCTGCGGCGGCGCCCCGTTGTTGATTTCGCTCACCCTGTTCTGACGGTAGAGCGAACGGATGCGCGCATAGAAATCCAGAGAGTCGCTTTTCAGCGCATCGAGTTCCTCGATGTTGCGTGACCGCAGATCGACGCCTGTCACCGCGGATCGGGCCAGGCCCACCTCCGTCGGTGCAATGTAGGTCAGTGGGTCCAGCAGCGTATCGACCACCCGTCCACCGGCGTCACGCAGCGAAGAGGGGCCGAAGATCGGCAATACCAGATAGAAGCCCTCGCCGGCGCCATAGGTGCCCAGGGTCTGGCCGAAGTCTTCACTGTGATAGGGATAGCCCGAGTCGGCGGCGATATCGAAGACACCGAGCAGACCGATCGTCGAATTGATGAAGAAACGCGCTGCGGTGGTTTCCGCGCGCTCCAGGTCGCCCTGCAGCAGATCGTTCGCCAGGGTTACCGGACTGCGCAGATTGCGCAGAAAGTTTCTGACCGAGTTGCGCACACCCGTGGGCACGACAAAACGGTAGGTCGCAGCGATCGGTCGGATCACCGCAAAGTCCAGCGCCTCGTTGAAGGCGAAGAACATGCGGTTGGGAATTTCCAGGGGATCGTTGTCGCCCTCCTCGGCCCCGAAATCATCGCTCTCGCTCTGCGCCCATTCGTCTGAGCCGCTCTGCGCCAGCTGCTCCGCCCGGGGGTCGGCGCCGGTTTGAAGCGCGTCGGTGCTGGCAGACGCTGGCAGGGTTCCGGAGCCCGCCGTGGAATCCACCTCGACGGGGGCTGTTGCACAGGCCCCCAAGGCGATCGTAACGGCAAGACTGGCTAGAAAGGGTCGCAGACGCTGCGGAACAGAAGAAATCACCTTACCCCCGGCAAAAAACCAAACGCGAAAATGGAACTTTTCAAGCAGATACGAAGCGGCATCCTGTTGATCCCGTATCCAAGACCATTGGAACAACGCGATTCTATCAGGCCTCGAACGTATCCGGCTGCAAAATACGATTCCCGGCGAACGTGACAAATGTACGTTAACGAATCCTTATGGAACCGCGGCCCTGACCACCTTCAAAACCTTTGTTTCCCCTATCATAGAGTGGTGGCAATGACTAGGGGCCTGCGTCGGCGGTCTGTCGTCGCTTTGCATCACTGTTGCAGAAATGCCGCATCACCCCTAAGCGTTTCTGCCTAACCGCTTCTGATAGAGCGACTTTCCGGTTCTTCCGGCTGTCGGACCAGGCGGCGGTAGATCGGCAGCAGGACGGCCGGCAGCATGTACATCGGCAACTGCGCAACCGCAAAGTAGAGCACGACATCAAGGTCGGTTCCGGCCGGAAAAGCGGCGAGCAGCAAGCCCATGTTGCAATTGCCCGATACCAGACCAACCGTCAGGGCGCGACGGCGCCCGAGCCAGAAGAAGACCAGGGCGCCGGCAAGTTGCAGCGCCGGGTTGGCGATAAAAGCTGTCAACAGCCAAAGCCCGACCTTTGCGGGCTGGGTCAGCAGCGTCGCCGTCACCCCGTCCATGATGGCGACGGCGAAGATCAGCATGACCACCACCACGCTGCCGTCAATGTGCGCGGCCACCCTCGGCAGGCGTTCGCGGCCGATGATCCGTCTGATGACGAAGGCCAGCAGGAACGATGCAGCGACAATGACAGACAGCCGAAGCATGAAGTCGATGACTCCGATGTCCAGTTCCAGGCCTAAAAGGGCCAAAGCCAGCGGCGGCACGGTGAAGGGTGTCAGCAGGGTGGCCGCCAGGGCCACCACCAGGGCCAGGGCGCCGTCGAGCCCCAGGATGATCGCAATGGGGGCGGCGCTGAGGATCGGCGGGGCCGCCGCCATCAGGACCAGTGCCGTCATCAGACTGGTCGGAAGGGCATCGAAAACCGACAGTCCGGCCATTAGACCGGCCATCAACAGCGGCGAGCCGATCAGCAGCCAGGCGGTCACCAGGGTCGTCACCCATGGCCGCCGGGCGTGTGCCAGCAAGACCTGCCAGTCCACGCGGACCAGCGTGGCGGTCAGCAGTACCGCCACCGCCGGTGCCAGCAGGGGGCGGGCCAGCGAGGCCAGGTCGGGCAGGGCGAGACCCAGAAACACCCCGATGAAGAGGACCCAGGTTGCGTGTCCGCCCAGGAAAGCAAGCAGTCGGTTCATGTGGCCGGTTCGATCGCTGACAGAGCGGCCCGACGGGCCGCGGCAAGCGACGCTAGCCGCTTTGTGCCCCCGGGCCAATGCTCTATCTTGTGGCCGGCTGGCGGCCGGGAGGGTCGGCGGCACCGGCCAGTGGACGACATCTCCGGATGCTGGCAGCGCCGGAACTGGTATTGGTTTGGTCTTTGGGGCAGGGACAATCGAGACGATGGCCGAGACGATGATCGAGACGCCGTTCGACCGGCACCGTGCCGTGGTTTTGCCGGAATGGATCGACTACAACGGGCATATGAATGTCGCTTACTATCTGTTGGCCTTCGACAGGGCGACCGATGATTTCCTCAACTATCTGGGGCTTGACGATGCGCATCGCGAAGCCAGCGGCGGCTCCACCTTTGCCGGCGATATTCACCTGACCTATCAGCGTGAGGTCAGGGAAGGCGCTGCTTTGCGAATCACCACCCGGCTGCTTGGTTTTGACGACAAACGGATCAGGTTTTTCAACAGTATGTTTCATGCCGAAGAAGGCTTCCTGGCGGCGACCATGGAAAGCCTCAGTCTCTATGTCGACCTGAATCATCGCCGTGTGGCGATCATGCCTCAGCGAGTTCAGGAGAGGTTGGCAGCGGTGCTGGCCGCGCACTCTGTCCTGCCGCTGCCGTCGGAAGTCGGGCGGGTCATTGCAAAGCCGGCCCTGGCCAGCCAGTGAGGGACACGGGTGATTGATGAAAAGCAGGCAGATTTCCGTTGCCCTGAGGGGCCTGTGATGGTGATCCTATGGCCCATGAAATTCATTCGCACGACGATACTCACCTTCCTTTTCATTCTCCTCGGTCCGGTTTCCATGGCCCTGGCGGCCTGCACCGACCCGCCGTCGCCGGAGGTCAATTGGCGGCGTTGCGTGTTTGACCGGCTGAACTTTGATTCGGTCGATCTGACGGCAGCTCAACTGCGCGATGTCAGTTTCTTCAGGGCGTCCTTAAATAAGACGATCCTGGATGACGTCGACGCCTTTCGCGCCAAGTTCGTCAATGCTGAGCTTGTCGAGGCGAGCCTTGTCGGCGCCAATCTCCAGGAGGCCGACTTCACCAAGGCGGACCTTAGCAATGCGAACCTGACCGATGCCGACCTGCGCCGGGCGCGGCTTTTTCGCGTCAACCTGCGCGGTGCTGATCTTTCCGGCGCGAGGCTGCAAGGGGCGGACCTCACCCAGGCGGATCTCAGCGGTGCCACCTGGATCGACGGGGAAAGGGTTTGTGCCGAAGGCTCTGAAGGTCGCTGCAACTAGAGTGGATCTTGGTCAGTTGGCCGGCAGACTGCGCCCGAGCACCAGATCGAAGTGCCCCAAAGGCGGCCGGTCGTCCGCCTGCTGGACGAAGGCAACGGTTACGGAGCGGCGGGCCGCCGGATCCCGGATTGCGTTGTAGAGAAAGTCACGGGCGTTTTGTGGATGCTCGGCCAGATACATCTGGGTGGTCAGGCGTTCGACCCCCGGGCCGGAAACTGCAAAATGGATATGCGGCGCGCGGCCGGGATAGCTGACCGGCCGGATCGTCGTAAAGCGGTAGCGGCCATCTTCGCCGAGCAGCATGCGTCCATAGCCCTGAAAATTCGGATCGGCCCGGCCCCCGCGGTCCCGCGGGTGGTGGTAGTAGCCGAAGGCGTCGCACTGCCAGATTTCAACCCTGGCGCCGGCCAGCGCCCGGCCGCTGTCGTCGGTGACTCTGCCGGCGACTTGAACAATCCGCCCCGCCGCACGCTTTGCCCGACCCGCCACCCGGGTCAGATCCCGGTCGGCATCGGCGGGCAGCCGGCTTGGGTAGAATGGACCCGGTGTCTGTCGGGGGGTAAGGGGCGGCCCGTCGGCCGCGCGGCTTCCGGCGATCCCGAACCCAAGCGTTCCGATACCCAAAGCGAGCGAGGCATTCAGCAGACCGCGTCGTGAGATAGGGTGCTTCTGTCTCATCTGTTCTCTCCTGAGCTCGTTCCATGACCGTTCCCGCCGGGGGTTACGGCTCGCTTACGATCTGGGTATCCTGAATTCGGGTTGAAGGGAATTCAGGGCATGGCGGGGCCTCGAGGCATTCACGTCTTTGCGAGGCCTCCGGCTTCTGTGTCAGGTTAACACTCCTGATCCTTCCCGTCGGCCAAAGTGCGGCGATTGGTAGTCTTCATGCCGGCAATGGAATTGTTGAACAGACTGAAGAGCCCTTTGGCGCTGTTGGGCGCAGCGGACGGTGTTCATGGCGACCCAGACCGTCCGGCGGGGCCCCGGCGATGAAGCCGCGCCGCATTCTGCGTCGGCACATCGTCATTCCCCTGCGGCGCTTTGGGCGCAACGATCAGGTTGTGCTCTCGGTTCTTGCGGTGGTGATAGGGGCCGCCGCCGCCGGCGCAGCCATCGCTTTCCGCGATGCCATTGCAGGCGTCCAGTGGCTGTCTTACGGATTTTCCAGCGAGCAGGTGGCCACGGAGATCCGCGCGCTGGCGTGGTGGCATGTCGTCATCGTTCCCACTCTCGGCGGCCTGCTCATCGGGTTGTTCGTGCGCTTTGCCCTGCCGGGCGGAAAGCCGCAGGGCGTCCCCCATGTCATGGAGGCTTCCGCCCTGCGCGACGGGCGCATGTCCCTGACCATCGGTATTCGCGCCGCCATTGCCAGCGCGGCTTCGATCGGCTTCGGCGCCTCCGTCGGCCGTGAAGGTCCGGTGGTTCATCTCGGGGCCTCTCTCGGCTCCTGGGTTGCCAAGCGGTTGCATCTCGGCCGGGTGTTGGCGCGCACCCTGCTGGGCTGTGGTGTGGCGGCGGGGGTGGCGGCGTCTTTCAATGCGCCGATTGCCGGAACGTTTTTCGCGCTGGAGGTCGTGGTGGGGCATTACGCCCTTTCGGCCTTTGCCCCCATCGTTATCGCCTCCGTGACCGGCACCTTGATCAGCCGGGCGCACTATGGGGACTTCCCTGCCTTCATTCTGCCGGAGACCTGGTCGATCGTGTCGTTCTGGGAGTTTCCGGCCTTCGCCCTGCTGGGCCTGGTCTCGGCGGTTGCGGCGATCCTCTTCATGCGCTCGATCACCTTTACCGAGGATGTGGTCGGCAAGCTGCCGCTGCCCTCCTGGTCGACGCCGGCTTTTGGCGGACTGCTGCTCGGCTTGATTGCCCTGGCCTTCCCCGAGGTGCTGGGGGTCGGCTACGAGGCGACCGATGCGGCCCTCTCGGATCTCTATCCCCTCTGGCTGCTGCTCGCCCTCATCGTCGCCAAGACGGCGGCGACGGCGATCTGCCTGGGCAGCGGCTTTGCCGGTGGTGTCTTCTCGCCTTCCCTGTTCATCGGCGCGATGGTCGGCGGCGCCTTTGGCATCCTCGCGACCCAGACCTTTCCCGAGCTCTCCTCCGGGCATGGCGCCTATACCATTATCGGCATGGGCGCGGTAACGGGCGCCGTTCTGGGCGCGCCGATCTCGACCATTCTGATGATCTTCGAAATGACCAACGACTATGAGCTGACCATTGCGGTCATGCTGGCCACGGTGATCGCCTCGGTGGTCACCCAGCAGATCCACGGCCGCTCGTTTTTCCTGGCGCAGCTTGAGCGGCGCGGTGTTTCTCTGCGCGGCGGCCACCAGGCCGGCCTGATGCGACGCATTAAGATATCCTCGGTCATGGACGACCGCTTCTCTTCGGTCTCGCCGCTCACGCCCATCGCCGAAGTCCGTTTGAAGTTGCAGTCTGCGCCCTGGGGTGAGCTTTTCGTCCTCGACGCCGATAATGCGCTCTGCGGGATCATCACCTATGCAGACCTGCATGAAGCAGCCTTCGACACCAGCCATGATTCCGAAATAAACGCGGCCGATGTGGCCCGGGCGGTCCCGGCTGTCCTTCAGCTCAGTGACCATCTGGAGGCGGCGGTACAGGTCTACAACCTGACGGGTGAGCCCCATGTGCCCGTGGTCGCCGACAAGAAATCGATGGTGATGCGGGGGCTGGCCCATGAGCACTCGGTCATGCTCGCCTATCAGCGCGCCCTCGATACGGCGCGCGCTGAAGAGCGCGGCGAGGCGACCTCGCGGGGACAGCGTCGGCGCTGAGCCAAGGGCCCGGCCTGAACCCCCGCGGCCGGCAGGCGGGACCCTTCCGGTGCCCCTGTTCGGGGCACGATCAGGCGGCGACGGCCACCCGATCGCTGAGCGCTGCACGCGGGCTGCTTTTCTTCTCAAGCTTTTCGTAAAGCGACAGCGGTGAGAAGCGCATGACATGCTGTATGTCTTCACGGCTCATCCACACCAGCCACTCTTCGAAAGGCTCAGGGCTGTCCGCCTGGTGCCAGAGGATGCCGCCAGGCGCCAGATGCATGTAGCCTTCGCGGGCGGCCAGGCCTTTGCAGGCCGCCAGCGGATGCACCAGGCCGAACATGAAGTCCGGCGACCATTCCAGCAGGGCAAGCGCGAGCGCGAGGCGCGGCAGGGTCGAGGTCATGCCGCTCCCCCGCAGGCCGTTGTTCCCGCCCTTCAGCCAGAGTTCGCCGTGATAGCAGACATCACCGGTGATAAAGCGGGAAGCCGGCGCCATGCCAAAGCTTGACTGGTCGGCATCGACGCCGACGCCGGGCGGCATGTAGGCGACGCGCCGCTGGTGAAGGTGCTCGGCAAGGCTGCAACCGCTTAGATCGTTCAGGCGAACGGATTGTGTATGGACGACGTCACCTTTGCTGTTGCTGCCCTTTATCCAAAAGGCGTTCTTTTCACCGAGATCGGAAACCGCCGGATCGAAGATCGGCGACAACGGTGGCCTGTCCGTCTGTTTCTGGCGCAGATCGCGGAATTCATCGAAATCGCAACTGACTTCAAGCCGCACCGCATTGCGTTCTGCGACCTCATTGATGGCGCCGATGAACTGGACCTCGGAAAAAAGACGATCTGCCGGCATGACGGACACTCCTTTGCCTTCGTTTACGACTGGGGCAAAGGTAGCGGTATTTTCGGCCCTAGAGCAGTTCCGGGTTTGATGGAATCACGCGCGCGAACCATCCAGCCCGGCAAATCTGCTCTAACCATCTGATTTTCAGAAGATTCACATATTGTCCAAACCACGAGTGATTTCGACAAATATGATCCGCTCCAGGGTTGGAAGCCGGGCGATGACCCAGATCGTTTAACTGTATCGTTGTGCCCGGAGGGGACTAGGTAGCGGACTCATAAGCTTCGCACCAGATTCTGACAGCGGCGATTTTGATGAAGGCGAGGAAGGCATGTGATGTCTTGTCGTATCGGGTTGCGATGCGCCGGAAGGATTTCTTGATACGGCCGATGAAGCGCTCGACCTTGTTGCGTTGACGATAGAGTTCCCGGTCGAATGGGATCGGTATCTTGCGGTCGGATTTGGAGGGGATCACCGCTTCCGCTCCCTTCTCCCAGATCAGGTTTCGAATGTGGTTGGCGTCGTATGCCTTGTCGGCCAGAACAGCCTGTCCGGGTTGCAAGTCCCCCAGCAGAAGCGGCGCCACCGGCCCGTCATGGGCCTGTCCCGGCGTCAGGTGGACCTTCAACGGTAGCCCCCATTCATTGACCAGAACGTGGATTTTTGTGGTCAGACCGCCACGTGAACGACCCATGCATCGTCGGGGATCGTTTTTTTGAGCGTGGCCCCGGCGTGATGCACGCGCACCGACGTGCCGTCGATCATCACCACATCGCCGTTGTGAGCATCCACCACCGCGTCCATGACCCGGTCCCAGACGCCGGCCCGGGTCCAGCGGCGGAAGCGGTTGTACACAGTGGTATAGGGGCCGTAGCGCCCGGGCAGGTCGCGCCACGGACAGCCGGTGCGCAACACGTAGAAGATGCCATTCAGAACCTGCCGGTCATCGCGCCGCTGCACACCCCTCACCTTGTTCGGCAGAATCGGTTGGATGAACCGCCATTCCAGCTCCGTAAGATCATAGCGTGACATGCTCTCCTCCGAACGCCAAACCAGACCATCACAGAATCACAAACCGCTGATCTTGAAAATAGATTTATGAGTGCACTACCTAGATCTCGTATTCCATGAGAAGTTCGTCGTCCATGACCGGCAGCTTTTCGAGGTCGAGGCCCGAGATCGAGATACGGTTGGTGCGGGCCACAAAGAGACTGAGCGCCGGCTCGCCGTCTGGGAAAACACAGCCCAGCAACAGGCGCTGGAAGCGCACAGGAATTGCGGGGCCTTGGTGCGCGCGGGGTATCTGGCCGCAGATGTGATCGAGCCGGGCGCCGCCGTCCTCGAATACCTTCGGATAGGCTTGTGACATGAAGTTGTCGAAATCCGTGCCCACCGGATCCTCCTGGGAGAAACGGCCGATCGCGCTTTTGGCCCACTCCCAGCCAAGCCAGGTGGCATAGGACGACTTCTCGCCGATCTCGACGCAGAGCCAGCCGTCCTCGCGTTTGCGATAGACTAGGCGGTAGGGCTTTATCTCCGCCATGACCGGGTGTTCGAGCTGGAGTTCCGATCGGCTCCAGGCATCGAAACTGCGGCGCAGCAGCGCCGGCCCATCCACCCAGAGACGGCTCAGGTGATGCTGTTGTGCATGAAAGGAATAGCCGTCGGCCCCCTGATAGGCGATGCGGTCGAGGGCACTGTGGCTGCGCGTGCGGATGCTTCTGTTCGCCAGCCAGTTCTCGGCGAGGGCCAGAATCTGCTCTGCTTCCAGCCTGTGCTGCTCGCCGGCTTCGGTCAGGTAGTAACGCCGGTTGCGAAGTTCGAGAAGCCGGATGCCTCTCATCTCCTCCAGGCTCTTGATGTGCCGGCGGACGGTTTGGCGGGTAACGCCCAGCACTTCGACGGTCTCCGACAGGTTCAGAGTGCGCGCTAAAGTGGTAAAGGACTTGAGAATGTCGAACAGCGTCGACGGATGGCGATCATCGGTTGCGGGAGGATGAGACAAAGGATTCAATTTTTTGTTTTGTAGATCCAAAACGGATTCGAACTCGCCGTTGAGCGGCCCGGCGGCGCCGGCCTCTAGGGAACAAATATGTTCCATACTTGGTCAAGAATCAACGGATTAAGCAAATTAATGCTCCTCTATGGGTGTGTTGTTATCAAATTGATTCAGCCCAGAGTTTTATCAAACTGCGTCTCCTGACAAATCAAATCCTGGAATGGAGAGGGCGTGGGCTTGAGTCTGGATGGGCATGGTGTGGGAAAGCAGATCAGCGAAGCGCGCCTGGAAAGAAATCTAAGTCGGGACGAGGTGGGTATCATGCTCGGGATCAGCGCGGAGCAGGTGAAAATCTTCGAAGAAGATCAGGAAACCATGCCCGCCGGACTGCTGTACCGGCTGGCCGAGATCTTCGACCTCCCGGTTACCGCGTTTTTCAAGCACTAGACCGGAGGATGTTTTTGGTGGAACCACTGCGTGGTTGCGCTAAAGCATGACCCGCTCTAGGCGACCTGCTTTTTGACCCCGGCGATACTGCTGAGGCCCAGCCATTTCAACATATTCTTCTCCAGCACCCTGTCGCCGGTGACCGTCATGCGGTCCTCGCCAACGGCCTTGGCCGGCGTGTCGAGCCCCATCCAGATCGCTGTCATGGTGCGCAGGTCGGTGTGGATATAGAGATCGACGTTGAAGCCGGGTTCGACCATGCAGAGGTCGGCCCCCTCCTGCGGGTCCACGACCATCCACCAGTTACGCTCTGCGGGGCGGCACTCCGGGTAAATGAACTGGATGACATTGCGCCGCGCCGGCAGTTCCGATATCCGGATACTCCGGCGCATGTCCCACATCAGCAGGCCGGCGTCCAGCTTCTCCAACTGCGGCTGGGTTTCGGTCCAGCGCTGTCCCCAGACCCCCATGGCTTCCACGATCGGTCCCAGCTCTTTGCCGGCGGGGGTCAGGTGATACTCCATCACGCCGGGCTCGCCCGCGACGGGTACCCTCTTCACGACGCCGTTTTCTTCCAGCTCTTTCAGGCGTTTCGACAGCAGCGCCGGGGACATTCGCGGCATCCCGCGCCGTAGATCGTTGAAACGTGTCGTGCCGGCCACCAGCTCGCGCACCAGCACCATCGTCCAGCGCGTACAGAGAACTTCCGCAGCCATGGAAACCGGGCAGAATTGTTGATAGCTGCCGCTGGTCATTGGGCTCTCTCCCTATCTGCGGCTTATTCCGGCCCCGATCTTAGCCCCGTATCCAGTTCAGAATCTATACCGGGCCGATTCAGTTCCTGAACTAGTGCAGGCCCTGCGCCTTGTGTCATCACCCTGCCGCCGCGAGCGATCCCGGTTCGGCTTTGGCCACGGGATCCGGAAAAGGAACGGAAGTATGTCTACTGCCTTGAAACAGAATGAAACCCTGCCTGCCCTCCAAGCGATCAAGGAGAAGCAGCGGGCGACCTGGGCCTCCGGCGACTATGCCGTCGTGGGCACGACGTTGCAGATCGTCGGTGAGCAGCTCTGCGAGACCATCAACCTGCGTCCCGGCGCCAGAGTTCTGGATGTGGCCGCCGGAAACGGCAATGCCACCCTGGCCGCGGCGCGCCGATTCTGCCAGGTAACCTCCACCGACTATGTCGAAACCCTTCTGAACAAGGGGCGCGACCGGGCCGCGGCGGAGCATCTGGATATCACCTTTGAAGTTGCCGATGTCGAAGCTTTGCCCTTCGAGGATGCTGCCTTCGATGTGGTGCTCTCGACCTACGGCGTGATGTTCACGCCGGATCAGGCCAAGGCTGCCTCGGAGATGCTCCGTGTGTGCCGTTCCGGCGGCCAGATCGGCCTCGCCAACTGGACACCGGAGGGTTTCATCGGCCAGGTCTTCAAGACCATCGGCAAGCACCTGCCACCGCCTGCCGGTGTGAAGTCGCCGGCGCTCTGGGGAACCGAGGCCGCTCTGCGGGAACTGTTTGGTTCGGCGGCGGTTTCCATCGATCTGACGCCGCGTCTGTTTAACTTCCGCTATCTCTCACCGGATCACTTCATGGAGGTCTTCCGGACCTACTATGGGCCGATACACAAAGCCTTTCTGGCTCTGGGCGATGCCGGCGGTGCGCTCGACAGCGACCTGCGCGCTCTGCTGGACCGTTTTAATGTCGCCACAGACGGCACTCTGATCGTCCCATCGGAATATGCCGAGGTCGTTATTCGAAAAGCCTGAGGCAAGAAGCAAGAAATCGCTTCGATTGCACCCACCTGGACCGAATCGGTTTGCCCCGGTCCAGGTGGGCAAGCCCCCTTTGTCACCCGATTTCCGCTGTTTTTCGGGGTTTTCGGCAGATGGCATCTTCCTGCGGGGCCGCCCCCTGAGGCCCCGGCCCTTAAGGGAAGCTTCCTTACGCATAATGGCGAGAGTTCGCCTGATCGTTGCAGGCGGCGTCAAGCATCCGTAACATCCGCGGCTGAAACCGATTGATAAGAAACAACCGGTCGGACCGCCGGCTGCCGTAACGGGATTCGGCGGGCCAAACGGCCGGGTTTGCAGGGAAGACGCCAGTCCTATGTCCACGGTGCCAAGCCGAACCATCCTGTTTGAGATGCTTCGCTCCTACATCGCCTTGGCCCGAACCCTCAATATGTCGGAGGCGGTCGGCCTGCTGGGCAGCACGCGGCAGACCATCCGGCGGCATATCGACATCCTCGAAGAAACCAGGGGCGAGAAGCTTTTCGAGGTGAGAGACCGGCAATACCAGCTCACCAAAGCCGGGTCCCGATCACTCAGGGAGGCGGAAGCCATTATTGCCCGGGGCGAGTCGTGGCTCACCGGCAACGCAGAGGACTTTGACGGCCGGGTTCTGGTGAATGACGAAGGCGACCCGATTTTCTGTGCGCAGAAGCACCGTCTGAGCCGACTCTGGGTCGACCCGTCGCCGCTCCTGCAACACGGGTTCCAGTCCTGGGCGGATTCCAGCACCTTGCTCGAATCGCCGGCGCTGGCCTCGATCCGTCCTTATCTGGTCATCTATCGACGGCATGGGGATGCCTGGCTCTGCGTCGAAATCGGCGAAAAGTCGTCCTACAGTTCCTGGTTCGGTTGGACCTGGGCGAAAAGCAGCGTCGGCTGCTTCATGGTCGAGACGCCCGCCGGCACATCCTATGCCCGTTTCATCTCGCAGGCCTATGAGGAGGTCTATGAGGGCTACTCTGTCCGCCTCGACCATATCCACACGCAGATGCCGAGGGCCAAGGATGGACCGCTGCTGCCCGTCAGCTTTCAGAGACTGCTGCTTGGCTGCACCTTTCCCGACGGCGAGTTCGCTTTGACGGTTCTTGTCGACCGAACCTACAATCTAAGCATTTCGGGTATTGATGAGGCGCAGATCAGGACCATGCCGGAGGCCCTTTTGATGGCCTTTGATCCAGCGGACCTGGAAACGCAAGAATAACCAAACCTCTCCAGCTTATGCTCCTGCGCTTCTTTAGAAGCATAGGAGCAAAAAATGATCACCAAAGAGACCTTTCTGGGATGCTGTTTCGTCTCCACCATCGTGGAATTGGTGGCTTCGCGCGGTGTTGCCTTGGAAGTTGGCTCGGATTTCTCGGTTTTCGAGAAAGCCTTGAAAACGCAGCCGGAGCGTAACGTTCTTGCGCCGAAGTTCGATCCGCGGACAAACGATCTTGGTGAAGGAACGGCATTCTGGATTCTTGGCAGGGATCCTTACGGTGAAGTCGTCCATACCCAGGCCGTGCAGATGATCGACTTGGAAGGTTCGACCTTGGCATCGTATCTGGAAAAGCGATTCTGCGATTTCGTGCCGGCGGGCCATCGGATCGATGCGGAGCGATCCCGCTATTGTCCGGCACCGGGTTCGCGCGCCATTGCGGGCAGGGTTTGCTATCACGGTGAACTCTGGCTCAAGGGAGGCCCCGGCGGGTACCGGGGCGCGGGGATGACAGCCGTGCTGGCCCGCTTGGCGATGGTGCTGGCTCTCATGAGGTGGTCGCCGGACTATGTTTTTGGCTTCATGTTCCCGCTCGCCGCCTGTCGCGGGCTGGCGGCCCGCGAAGGTTACATGCACACCGAACCAGGCAGCATCTACTGGGCGGTGCCGCAGCGTGCGGAAGCCTTGGAAGAATGGGCTGTCTGGATGAGTCGGGAGGATATCCGCCACATTCTGCAGATCCCGCCGGACAACCTTTTTGCACTGCTGGAAGAAGGCCGGCTGCAAGCCAGAAGCGACAAGGCGGCCTGACCGCAAGAAGCCTGGGACCACTGGGGGTAACCGGATATCAGTCCGGTTTCTTCCCCCGGGATCTCCGGATGGCGGAAGCGATCTGCGGGGAGGGGCCGCTAAGGCGAAGCGGTCCCACTTGTTTCAGGCGCGGTACTTTGGTGCGCCCAGACAGCACTAGGCTCTAGATCGGATCATGTTTTGACGGAACCACTTTGTGGCTGCGCCAAAACATGTGAATCCGATCGCCATCAAAGAGTTAGAGTAGACTCACCGGGTTGGATGGATCGCTAACGCGATTCCATCAAACCCGGATCTGCTCTAGTAGGTCGGATTAAGCTTCAGATAGTCGTAGCGGTCGCCCGACTTCACCGAGACTTCGCGAAAGCCGTTGGCGCCCTTCAGCAAGGTCAGAGGTACCTCGATGCCGGCGTCGCCCAGCGCCCAGATCTTGCGATAGAACTCCGACAGGCTGGCGACCGGCTCGCCGCCGACGGCAACGACAATGTCGCCTTCCTGGATACCGGCGGAAGCGGCGGGCCCATCGGGGGATACGCGGTTGATGAAGACGTGGCCGCGCAGTTCCTGGGTGAAGAGGCCCAGCCAAGGCTTTGCCGGCCCGGCGGAGCGGCCCTGGCTTTTCAGGTCGGCGATGATCGGTTTCAGCAGGGAAATCGGCACGAACATGTTGCCGGGGAAGGTCTCGCCGGGCCCGCGCGCGTCGCCGACGATCAGGGAACCGATGCCGAGCAGGCGGCCGTCGGAGCCGATCAGGGCGGCGCCGCCGAAGCTGCGATAGGGTGGGGCGGTGAAGATCGCATTGGGCAGCAGGTATTCCCAATAGCCGGCAAACTCCCGCCTTGAGACGACCACGGCGCCGCTCGGCCCGTCCGGTCCGGCTACCAGCACCTGGGTTTCGGCCGGCAGGGTGTCGGAGTCGCCAAGCTCGATGGGGGCCACGTTCAAGGGCGTTGCCGGGCGCAGCAGGCCGAAGCCGGTGTCGTAGTCGTAGGCGACGATCTCCGCCGGCACCGTCTTGCCGTCCTGCAACTGAACCTCGGCCTGAACCGCTTCGAGGATCAGGTAGCCGATGGTGAGAACCAGGCCGTCGGCGCCGATAACAACCCCGCCGCCTTCACGTTCTGTGCCCAGGGTACCGGCGGTCCGCGCCGAAGGCGGCACCTCCGCCCTTACGCCGACGACCGCGCCCAGGGGATTACCCTGGGCAGTTGCCTCCTTTACCGGCAGCGCAATGACCGTAAGCAAACAAAGGAGACCAACCGTCAAGGCGGTGAGGGAGCGAGCCCTCACGGAATTCCGCATGCCTTCGATCATGCCACATTCCTTTCTCTTGCCGCGTTTCCCTTGTTTCACCAAGAGTAGCATTTTTTAGAAGCTAGCGCGCCGGTTGGTGTTGTCCAGCCGGGCCTGCCGACGCTTCTTCTCCTAGATAAGGCTCCGGTCCTAGTCCTCCAAGAGGTAGCCGTCCTGGCGGTGCGGCAGGGGCGTTTTGCCCACGACCTTGGCAATGGCCAGGCCCGGGCGCACGTAGCGGTGCAGACGGCGGGAAAGGACGATGCCGCTGGCCTGGCTGACAACCGCTGTGCGGGCCTTGTCCGGCTCCGCCGCGGGATCGACGATCCAGGCGAGGGTATCGCCGGCCTCGACCCGGTCGCCGAGCTGTACCGCATAGGCGAGAACCCCGCCGCAGGGCGCGCGTACCGAATCCGTCGCATCCAGACTGGTTGCTTCGCAGAGCGGTCTCGGCGGTGGCGGCGGATCGCCGGCGATCACGCCGAAGCGCTGGAGCGAGTGAAACAGCGCCTGGGCATCGCCCGATGCCAGCTTGTCGTTGACGTCTGAGGTGCCGCGCAGCTCGACCGTGGCCGCAAGACAGGCCGCCGGGATGGGATGCTGGGGGTAGCGTGCCGCCAGGCGGGTCCAGGGCGTCGAGAAGGTTTCGTCAAAGGAGTTGCCGCCGGAATCGTCGGCCAGCAGGACCGCGTGGCAGCCGAGGTCGGCGGCAAAGTCCGCCGCCTGGGGCCAGTGTGCGGGGATCAGGAAGAGATGCATCAAGGCTTCGTCATCGCAGTGCAGGTCCCAAACCAGATCCGCATCCACCGCCATGCCGGCGAGTGCCAGCCGCAGGGCATGCATTTCACTGGCCGGTTCCTGCGCCGCCAGATGGGCGACCAGGGCCTGACGAATCGCCGCGACGTTTGCGGCTTCGTCGTCGCCCAGCTTGTCGGCCAGCCTCTCGGCGATGGGCGTGAAGAGGTCCGGCCAGTTGCGGTTGAAGTTGCCGGCCCCGCCGGCTTCATAGCGGCCCAGGTGAATGCCGTTGCCGAACTGGGAAAGCCCGATCGGGTTGGCATAGGGCACCAGGATGATCTCGCCTTGAATGTCACCGCGGTCCTCCGCCGCCGCCAGCAGCCGGTGGAGATGATGCTGGACCAGCAGGCCCGGAGTCTCGTCGGCATGGAGGGAGGCCTGCAGATAGGCCTTGGGCCGCGCGCCGGGCGATCCGAAGCGGTGCACTGTCAGTTGCCGGCTGGTTCCGGGGGTGGCTGTCAGAAGGGGCAGGGTTTCGGTCCGCCGGGACATAAAGGGATTCCTTTTAAAGCTACGGCTTTTGGGCATGAAAGGCGGCGCGCGCCTGAGGGTCAAGGCTGTGCTGCCAAGGGGGGCTGCCAGGGGGCTGTCAGTTTGTCGGCAGTTTATCCCCAGTAGAAAGGCTTCCGGGCGTGAGCCCCGGGCTGGCTTGCGCTATAAATGGGCTATGTCAGATCTTTCCGCGGCCGCGACTCCGGCCCATGCCTATCCCTATCTCGATGCCCTGAACGAGGGCCAGCGCACGGCTGTCGAGGCGCTGGACGGCCCGGTGCTGGTGCTGGCCGGCGCCGGTACCGGCAAGACCCGCGTGCTCACCACCCGCCTGGGCCACCTGCTGATGACCGGGCGGGCGCGCTCGCCGGGTGAGTTGCTCGCCGTCACCTTCACCAACAAGGCGGCGCGGGAGATGAAGGACCGCGTGGCGGCCCTGCTGGATCGGCCCTCGGTGGAGGGCTGGTGGCTGGGCACCTTCCATGCCATCGCCGTGCGCATTCTGCGGCGTAATCCGGAGGCCGTGGGCCTGCGCAGCAACTTCACCATTCTCGACACCGACGATCAGATCCGTCTGGTGAAACAGATCCTGCAGTCGGAGCATGTCGATGAGAAAAAATGGCCGGCCCGGGCGCTGCTGTCGATTTTCGAGCGCTGGAAGGACCGCGGCCTGACGCCGGAGAAAGTCTCGGCGGGGGAGGCCGGCGACTTCGCCCGCGGCCGTGCGGTGGAACTCTATACGGCTTATCAGGAGCGCTTGCGGACTCTGAATGCCTGCGACTTCGGCGATCTGCTGCTGCACAACCTGACGCTCTTCCAGAACGAGCCCGAGGTCCTGGCCGACTACCACCGGCGCTTCCGCTATATCCTGGTGGACGAGTATCAGGACACCAACGTGGCGCAGTATCTCTGGCTGCGCCTACTGGCCCAGGGCCACAAGAACATCTGCTGCGTCGGCGATGACGACCAGTCGATCTACGGCTGGCGCGGCGCGGAGGTCGGCAACATTCTGCGTTTCGAGGAGGATTTCCCCGGCGCCAAGGTGATCCGGCTGGAGCGCAACTACCGCTCCACCGGCCGTATCCTGGCGGCTGCCTCCGGCCTTATTTCCCACAACGAAGGACGCCTCGGAAAAACGCTTTGGACCGAGGACGGCGAGGGCGAGAAGCTGCGCCTGCGCGGCCTCTGGGACGGCGAGGCCGAAGCCCGTTTCGTCGGCGAAGAGATCGAAGCGATGCAAGCGCGGGAGAAGGATCTCGATCTCAAGCAGATCGCCATATTGGTGCGCACCGGCGCCCAGACCCGCGAGTTCGAAGAACGCTTCATCACCCTCGGCCTGCCCTATCGGGTTGTCGGCGGGCCGCGTTTTTACGAGCGCATGGAGATCCGCGATGCCCTTGCCTATCTGCGGGTGATCCATTCGCCGGACGACGATCTTGCTTTCGAGCGGATCATGAACAAGCCCAAGCGCGGCCTGGGCAACGCCACCCTGCAACTGCTCTACCAGACCGCCCGCGCCGGCAACGTGCCCCTGACCCTGGCGGTGCGCCGTCTTGTCGAGACCGACGAACTGCGCCCCGCCGCGCGCCGCGCCCTGGGCAACCTGCTGCGCGACTTTGACCGCTGGCGCGATATGGTCGAGACCACGCCGCATCCCGAACTGGCCGAGATCGTGCTGGAGGAATCCGGCTACATCGAGATGTGGATGAACGACAAGTCGCTGGAAGCGCCGGGGCGGCTGGAAAACCTCAAGGAGTTCGTGAACGCCCTCGGCGAGTTCGAAAATCTCGCGGGTTTTCTCGAGCACGTCTCCCTGGTGATGGAGGCCTTGTCCCAGGAAGGCCAGGACGTGGTCACCATCATGACCCTCCATGCCGCCAAGGGTTTGGAGTTCGATACGGTCTTCCTGCCGGGCTGGGAGGAGGGGCTGTTCCCCAACCAGCGGGCCCTGGACGAGACCGGCCGGCGCGGCCTGGAAGAGGAGCGGCGACTGGCTTACGTCGGCCTGACGCGGGCACGCAAGCAGGTCATCATCTCCTTCGCCGCCAACCGGCGCATGCACGGCTCCTGGGCCGCGGCGATCCCCTCGCGCTTTGTCGACGAGTTGCCGCCGGAGCATGTCGCGCAGGAAAGCGATCATGGGGTCTACGGGGCGGCGGCTTCGGCTTTTGGCAACATGGGTGGCGGCATGAGCGAGTGGAGCGAAGCGCGGGTCAGCCCCGGCCTCGCCCGCGCCAAGGCGCGCCGCGAAAAGGAGTCCGCGCCCTTCATCGACGTCACCCCGACGCGGATCGAGACCATCGCCAGCGGCGCCTTTCAGCGCGGCGACCGGGTGTTTCATCAGAAGTTCGGCTACGGCTCCATTGCCTCGGTCGAGGGGGAACGCCTCAACATCCGCTTCGACAAGGCCGGCGACAAAAAGGTCATCGCCAGCTTCGTCGTCCCCGCCGATCAGGCCGGCTGAACAGTTCTTTCCTGGAGAAGCAGCTTTGACGGCAACCTATTGCCTCACCCTGGCCCTGCCGGAACCTGCGCTCGCGGCTTTCGAAGCGGTCTTCGAACCCCTGGGCGGTGCGCTGGTTACCGGCGGCAAGGATGCCGATGGGTTGATACCCTGGCAGCTCTATCTCGGCGAGGCACCGGAGGAGGCGGAGCTGGACCGCCTGCTGGCGCTGGCTGCCGAGGTTGCCGGGATCGAAACGCTGCGGCACGACCTGGAGCGCTTGCCTGAAGTCGACTGGGTGGCCGAGAGTCAGCGTTCCCTGCCGGCCATAACGGCGGGCCGTTTTCGCATCCGCGGTTCCCATATCGCGGAGCCGGCGCCCTGGAGCGCCATCGATCTGCTGATCGATGCCAATGCTGCCTTCGGCACGGGAAGGCATGAGACGACGCGGGGCTGTCTCCTGGCGATGCAGGACCTCGCCAAGCGCCGCGCCGTGACGGAGGTTCTGGATATGGGCTGTGGCTCCGGGGTTCTGGCCATGGCCGCGGCCCGGCTCTGGCCCTGCCGGGTGCTGGGGGTCGACAACGATGCCCCCTCCCTGGCGGTGACCCGTGAGAACCTCCGCAACAACGGGGTCGGCGACCGGGTGAAAGTCATGTTGAGCGATGGTTTTCGCCGCGCGGAAATCGCCGCCCAGGGCCCCTATGACCTGATCCTGGCGAACATCCTGGCCGAGCCGCTGTGCGGCATGGCGCGGGATCTGCGCCGCCATCTGGCGCCCGGCGGCACGGTCGTTCTTTCAGGCCTGCTGGTGAGCCAGGAGCGTTCGGTAATCGCCCGCTACCGCAGCGCCGGCCTGCCGCTCAGCCGGCGTTATCGTCTGGAGGATTGGTCGACCCTGGTGCTGGGCGGGTAGGATTTCTCGGTCCCGGCCTGCATCCTCAAAAAGCAAATGGCGGCGCCCACCGAGCCAAAGCCCGATAGAACGCCGCCATTTTTCGCCTTCCTGGCGAGTATTGCTTAGGGTCGCCCCGCAGCAGTCGCCAATCAGGCGGCCGAGGGATGCCCCAGGTTTTCGTTTGCGGCATAAGGCCGCTGGAACGCCGTCCGTCCGATGGTCGCGGGACGCAGGGCCTCATGGGAAGCCACAGGCGGTACGTCCACGGCCGCAGAGGCAGCCACCTCGGTGGCGGCCGCACGGGTGCTCGGCTGACCGTTGGTCAGGTCTGCGGCCACCCTGCGGATATCGGCACGCTCAAGGCCGATATCCTGCAGCATCCGGTCGCTGATGGCCGAAAGTGCGCGGATGGTCTTGCGGCGGCGGTATTCAAGGACCGTCCGCTCGGCCAGAACATGCCAAACCGAGCGGTGCGAGGCCTGCGGTGCAGTCGCCTGCGCTGCTGTCGCGACAAGCTGGCTGCGGTTGAGGCCGATATCGGCCAGCATGCCGTCGCTCAGGCGCGAGAGCTCATTCAGCGTCCGGCGGCGTTGCATGGCACGCCCGAGGGCGGAGAAAAGGGCGGTCAGCCCCGACCAGCGGGCCACGGCAGCAAAACCGCGGTTGAGATGATCGGCGACGAACTGGGCCCTCAGGCGGCGGGCGGTTTGAACGGCATTCAAAACGTCAACTGATTGAGGGTCCCACCGCACGCCGGCGCCGCTTCGAGCGGCATCGTGAAGATCGTTTAGGCGGGTCATTGTTTTCACTCCAGATTAACCAAAAACGCTTCTAAGGCCTTGCCAAGCGGCTCAGAAGCAATGACTTTTCATTGATAGAGATACGCGCTGAACGGCGAGATCGAAGCCGGTTTTTTTGCACTGCAGCATTGCATCGGCTGCATAAGCCGAAATGGAATAACCGGTCGCCCAGGCCGGTAAACTGGGACCGGGAAGGATAAGCATCGATGAGCAGCCCAAATTCCCTGCATACCTCAGGCACAGAGCATGTTGCGGCCGGGGCCGGAGCGGTGGCGCCGCATGCTGAACGGCTGGCGGCCCTGCGCGCGGCCCTCGCCGAGCGGGGGGTTGAAGGCTTCCTTGTTCCCCGGGCCGATGAGCATCAGGGGGAGTATGTGCCGGCCTCCGCCCAGCGTCTCGAATGGCTGACCGGCTTCAGCGGCTCGGCGGGTATGGCCGCTGTGCTGCCGGCTACGGCGGCGGTTTTCATCGACGGGCGCTATACGCTCCAGGTCCGCAACGAGGTCGATACGGATCTCTTCACCCCGCGCCACCTGAGCGAGGAACCGCTGTCGGACTGGCTGGCCGAGACGATGGAGTCAGGACAGCGCCTGGGCTACGACCCCTGGCTTCACACCGAGGACCAGGTGCGCCGCCTGGAGAAAACCCTGGCCGGTTTTGGCGGGGAACTGGTTGCCCTGGCTGACAATCCCCTGGATGCCGTCTGGCGCGATCGGCCGGCTGCACCCCAGGCAATCATCGAAGCCCACGACCTGCGCTACGCCGGCCAGGAAAGCGCCGAGAAGCGCGAGACCCTGGGCCGGGGATTGCAAAAAGACGGCGTGGCCGCGGCAGTGATCACCCTGCCGGACTCCATCGCCTGGCTGCTGAATGTGCGGGGCGGTGATGTCGAACGCTCGCCCCTGCCGCTGTCCTTTGCGGTGCTCCATGCAGACGGCGGTGTCGAGTGGTTTGTCGAGGCGGCAAAGCTGAGCGACGGCCTCAGCCGCCATCTCGGCAACGCGGTTTCCATCGAACAGCCGGGGCGTCTGGGTGATGCCCTCGACCGTCTCGGCCGGCAGGGTGTCAAGGTCCAGGCCGACCCGGCAACGGCGGCCCGTTGGGTCTTCGAGCGTCTGCGCGCCGCCGGGGCCGAGATCGTGCCGGGGGCAGACCCCTGCCAGTTGCCCAAGGCTTGCAAGAACGCGGTGGAGTTGGCCGGCACCCGCGCGGCCCACGGCCGCGACGGGGCCGCCCTGTCACGCTTTCTGCATTGGCTTGACCAACAGATGGCGCAGGGCGCTGTCGTGACCGAGCTGGCAGCGGCAGACCGCCTGCAGGATTTCCGTGCGGCGACGGGGGAACTGCGGGATCTTTCCTTCGATACCATCGCCGGCTCCGGCCCCAACGGGGCCATCGTGCATTACCGGGTGAGCGAGGAAAGCGACAGGACGCTTGAGCCCGGTGGGCTGTTTCTCTGCGATTCGGGCGGGCAGTATCCGGACGGCACCACTGACGTCACCCGTACCGTTGCCCTTGGCGAACCGAGCCAGGAGATGCGCCAGCGTTTCACCTTGGTTCTGAAGGGGCACATTGCCCTCGGCGCGGCGCGCTTTCCGCCCGGTACCTCCGGCAGTCAGCTCGACAGCCTGGCGCGCTATGCACTTTGGCAAAAGGGTCTCGACTACGACCACGGCACCGGCCACGGCGTGGGCAGCTACCTGAATGTTCACGAAGGTCCGCAGCGCATTTCCAAGCTGCCGAATTCGGTGGCACTGCGCCCGGGCATGATCGTTTCCAACGAGCCCGGCTACTACAAGACCGGTGCCTACGGCATCAGGATCGAGAATCTGGTTGCCGTTACCGAGTCGCCCCGCCAGGCAGGCGAGGAACGGGAGATGCTGGCCTTTGAGACCCTGACCCTGGCGCCCATCGACCGGCGTCTGGTCGATCCGCAACTCCTGACGGCCGAGGAGGCCGACTGGCTGGATCGCTATCATGCACGGGTCAGGGCGGAGATCGGGCCGCAACTGGAAGGGGAGTCCAAGGCCTGGCTGGAAGCGGCGACAGCGCCGCTTCAAAAAGGCTGAGCTCCAGAGCAGATCCGGATCTGCTCCAACTGTTTAATGGCGATCGGATTCACATGTTTTGTCGCAACCACGAAGCGGTTCCGTCAAAACATGATCCGATCTAGAGCTCCTCGCCGGCGGTCTCGAACAGGGCTTTCATATAGGAATGCTGAATGTCCTGGATGTGGCGGGCGATGTCGGCCAGATCCTGGCCGATCCGCTCGGCCATCTGCAGATCTTCGCTGATATAGAGGTCGGTGGGCTCGGCCCAGCGCTGGGTCATATGGATCAGCGCGCGGTAGGCGGCTTTTTCGTGCGCGTGATCCCCCCGGCCCAGTTCCTGAACCTGTTCGAGAATGAATTCGAGACTGTTATCGGCCGTCAGCATAGTTCTGCCTGCTCCCACGTTTCGTGAGGAGAAACTACGCGCTCCCGGTAAATAGACTGTTTAGGTTTCTGGAAAAATGTCGCCAATCCAGCGGGTTTCGGCGCAATGCCGATTTTTTTGAAAAAAACGCGATCCGGATGATCCGATCCGGATCCCGGGGCGTAAGAGCAAATACACCCATTTGATTGCTGTGACTTTAGCCCCGCCAAACTCTGGCGGGGCTTCTTTTTTGTGCCCTGAAGCCGTGTTGTCCGATGCCGCCCTGATTGATCAATCTGCCGCAGATTCGCTTTTTGCGCGGATTCTGGCGATTTGGAGTGCGAAATCCCAGAAAGCTTCACATCGGCCTGCCTTGCCCGGCGGATCAACGTTCCTAGATAGTAAACTATCAAGTCTACTACCGGGGGTTCAGGGCCCCCTTCGAAGCCGGCAGATCGACAAACACGTCCGGCAATCATCGGCGCTCAGGCAAGCGCCTCAACTCTCAGATCTGGAGCCGCAGGAATGGTGAAACTGCTGATCAATGGGGAGGAGCGCCAACTGGACGCTGCTCCCGATACCCCTTTGCTATGGGCTATTCGCGACGAGCTGGGCATGACCGGGACCAAGTTCGGTTGCGGCATGGCGCTTTGCGGCGCCTGCACGGTGCATGTCGACGGCATACCGACCCGGTCCTGTGTGACCGCAGTCGAGGACGTCGAAGGAAGCGCGGTGACGACGATTGAGGCTGTGTCCGGGAAAGCGGCAGAAGCCGTTCAGACCGCCTGGGAAAAGCTCGACGTGGTGCAGTGCGGTTACTGCCAGTCGGGACAGGTGATGTCGGCGGTGGCGCTGCTGAGCGAGAACAGCAAGCCCACGGATGAGGACATCGACGCGGCGATGAGCGGCAACGTGTGCCGCTGCGCCACCTATGTGCGCATCCGTGCCGCTATCCATGAAGCCGCCAAGATGATGGAGACCTGACATCATGCTCGCAGGACTCAAAGACAAGACAATGGTCGCAGCGGAGTCTCCGGCGGAAACCCCGCGCACCAACCGCCGTCAGTTTCTGAAGGCCAGCGCCGCCGTCGGCGCGGGCCTGGTGATCGGCGTGGTGTTGCCGCAGGCCGGTAGCAAGATCGCCAGGGCAGCCGCCCCCACGGGCGCTGCGGCGCCGGTAAATCCCAACGCCTTTGTGCGCATTGCGCCGGACAACAGTGTGACGGTGCTGATCAAGCACATCGAATTCGGCCAGGGCACCTATACCGGCCTCTCGACCCTGGTCGCCGAGGAACTGGATGCCGATTGGTCGCAGATGCGCGCCGAACATGCGCCGGCCGATGCCACGCTTTACAACAACCTTCACTGGGGCTCGGTTCAGGGCACCGGCGGCAGTTCCAGCATCGCGAATGCCTACACGCAGATGCGCCAGGCCGGCGCGGGCGCCCGCGCCCTGCTGGTCATGGCGGCCGCCGATCTCTGGGGCGTTCCGGCGGGCGAGATCACGGTCTCCAAGGGCATTGTTTCTCATGCCGGCTCAAACCGCAGCGCGCCCTTCGGTGAGTTGGCGGAACGGGCCGCGCAGATGGAGGCCCCGGCGGAGGTCGCTTTGAAGGACCCCGCCGACTTTATCTTGATCGGTAAAGACGTTCCCCGGCTGGATTCCCGCGCCAAGACCCGCGGCGAGGCGATCTATACGATCGATAAGACCCTGCCGGGCATGCTGACGGCAGTGATGGCCCGGCCGCCGGTTTTCGGCGCGACCCTGACGTCTTTCGACGACACGGCGGCAAGAGCCGTGCCCGGGGTGACAGACGTAGTTGCGGTGCCCCAGGGCGTCGCGGTTCTGGCTGAAGGCTATTGGGCCGCCAAGAACGGCCGGGATGCGCTGGAGATCGTCTGGGACGAAACCACCGGCGAGACCCGCGGCTCTGCGGAGATCATGGCCGAGTACAAGGCCCTTGCCGACCAGCCGGGCGATACGGCGCGCAATGACGGCGCTGTGGAAGAGGCGCTGGCGTCTGCCGACAAGGTTCTGGAAGCCGACTATGAGTTTCCCTTCCTCGCCCATGCGCCGATGGAGCCGCTCGATTGTGTCGTCCAGCTCGGCCCGGATTCCTGCGATGTCTGGACCGGATCGCAGATCCAAACGGTTGATCACGGCGCAGCCACGGCGATCAGCGGCTTGAAGCCGGAGCAGGTGCGCGTTCACACGCTCTTGGCCGGCGGCAGTTTCGGTCGCCGGGCGACGCCCAACGCCGACATGGTTTCCGAAGCGGTCAGCGTCGCCAAGGCGATCGATGGGCGCGCGCCTGTGAAGGTGATCTGGACCCGGGAGGACGACATTCAGGGCGGCAAGTACCGGCCGATGTATTTTCAGCGGCTGCGCGCCGGACTGGATGCCGAGGGCAATCTCGTCGCCTGGCATCATCGCATCGTTGGCCAGTCGATCGTCCGCAACACGCCCTTTGCCGGTGCCCTGATCCAGAACGGCATCGACAAGACCTCGGTGGAGGGGGCCGACAACCTGCCCTATGCGATCCCCAACATGGCGGTCGACCTGCACACCACGGATGTGAACGTGCCGGTGCTGTGGTGGCGTGCGGTGGGCAGCACCCACACCGCCTATTCGACCGAGGCCTTCATCGACGAACTGGCCGAGGCTGCCGGGCGTGATCCGGTGGAGTTCCGCATGGCCATGCTGAAGGACCATCCGCGTCATGCGGCGGTGCTGAAACTGGCGACGGAAAAGGCCGGCTGGGGCGGTCCGCTGCCCGAGGGCCGTTCGCGCGGCGTTGCCGTCCATGAATCCTTCAACTCCTATGTCGCCCAGGTGGCCGAGATTTCGATCACCGACAGCGGGGAGATCAAGGTCGAGAAGGTGGTCTGCGCCGTCGACTGCGGCCTGGCGGTGAATCCCGATGTGGTGAAGGCGCAGATGGAGGGCGGCATCGGCTACGGGCTGGGCGCCATCCTGCATGACGCCATCACCCTGGATGGCGGACGCGTGGAGCAGTCGAACTTCCACGACTACGTTCCGCTGCGCATCAACGAGATGCCGGAGGTGGAGGTGCACATCGTGCCTTCGGCCGAGGCGCCCACCGGTGTCGGCGAACCCGGCACGCCGCCGGTCGGCCCGGCGGTCGCCAACGCGGTCTATGCTGCAACCGGCCGGCGTATCCGTCAGTTGCCCATGGCATTGCATGGCCTGACCGGCGCCTGATCCAGGCACAGTAGAACAGCAAACCCCTCTCCGGCATCCAGCCGGGGAGGGGTTTTTCTTTGGCCCACTGCTGGCAGCAGACGCTGATTGCATTCAAGAAATGCAGTTCGAAACCGGCAGCACCGCCACCGCGTTGCGGTCGAACTGCGCCTGGATCGGCGGGAGCGCGGCGCCGTCGAAGGCAATAGCGACTGCCGCGCCCTTGATTTCCGATCCGGCGACCTGGGTCTGGCCCAGCGGGCTGAGTGTCAGGGTGTCGTCGACGTCGATGGTAAAGGCGACCCCTTCGCGCGGCAGAAGATCGCGCAGGATCAAGGCGATCGAGCGGCCACCATCCTGCACCGATGGCAGGTCGCGCAGAAGGGCCGCGCCCTGTACGACCTCCAAGGGCTGATAGACCTGGACCCCCGGGCCCTCAGCCGCCGTATCGAAGATCAGACCACCGGCAGAGGCGGTCAGATCCAGGGTCAGGGTCATCGGGCCCAGCGGGCAGCCGCCGGTGTTGCGGATTTCGAAGCGGTCTTTTGGCGCCCCTTCCTGAAAGAGTACCCGCACCTCCGCCCGGGCGGAGGTGGTAGCGATGGCGAAACCGGCAGCCGCCAGCATTGTCAGAAAGACCGAGGCTTTGACCACCGAACCTGCCCTCCCTTGTTGGCCTGAATGCCGACGGTACGATGACACCAACTGCGCGATTCACCAAGCGTGCGATCGCGCTGGCCATGCAACGCCCGCCGGCGCAGCCTGCCTTCCGGTTGCAGCGGCGGCAGCGCCTTTCTCCTATACCTTTCTCCGGTTATTGTGCATGGCCGCGCTTTGTTTCAGAACAGGATCGACCGATGACCGATAGCTTCGCCCGTTACCCCAGCCTTGCCGGAAAGACCGTCTTTGTGACCGGCGGCGCTTCGGGCATCGGCGCGGAGATCGTCAGCGCCTTTGCCGCCCAGGGGTCGCGGGTCGGCTTCATCGACCTGGACCAGAAGGGGTCGGCTGCCTTGACCGGGAAGCTCGGCGGCGAGGTGGCTTTTGAGATCTGCGACCTGCGCGACATCGATGCCCTGCGGGCCGCCTTTGGCAGGCTGAAGGCCAAGCTGGGGCCGGCGAATGTGTTGGTGAACAACGCCGCGCGCGACGACCGCCATGACTGGCGTGAAACCACGGCCGAATACTTCGACGACCGCATCGCCACCAACCTGCGCCACCAGTTCTTCGCCATCCAGGCGGTGGCGCCGGACATGATCGATGCCGGCGGCGGGTCCATCATCAACATGGGCTCCAATTCCTGGTGGGAGGCCGGGGGCGGTTTCCCGGCCTATGCCACCGCGAAGTCGGCAGTGCACGGTCTGACCCGCACCATGGCCCGCGATCTGGGCGACCACCGCATCCGTGTGAACACGGTGGTGCCCGGCTGGATCATGACCGAGCGCCAGAAGGACCTCTGGGTGACGCCGGAGGCCATCGAAAAACACCGCGACCGCCAATGCCTGCCCGATCTGATTGAGCCGGTCTACGTCGCCCGCATGGTGGTCTTCCTCGCTTCAGACGATGCCGCCATGTGTACCGCCAACAACTACATGGTGGAAGCAGGCTCGATCTGACGTCCGAACAGCCGTTTCTTTCGACGCCGTCATCAAAGTCATCGCTGATCCGACCGGGGAGATTCCATGCCGCCCAGGCTTGCTTTCGATCACATCGCCGTTTCCGCAGCGAGCCTGGAGGCGGGCGTTGCCCATGTCCGCGCGTGTCTTGGTGTCGAGGTGCCGCCGGGTGGGGCGCATCCGAAGATGGGCACCCACAATCATCTGATGCGCCTGGGCGAGAACGAGTTCCTGGAGATCATTGCCGTCGATCCCGCAGCAGCGGCGCCGAAGCACCCGCGGTGGTTTGCCTTGGACCGCAACCGCACAGCGCCGCCGCGGCTCGCCACCTGGGTGCTGCGCACAAATGACATCGATGCCGCGCTGGCGGCGGCGCAGCCGAGCCTCGGTCCGGCGACCGAGTTGACTCGGGGGAACCTGCACTGGCGAATCTCCGTGCCCGATGACGGCGCCATGCCCTTCGAGGGCGCACACCCGACCTTTCTGGAGTGGCCGCCGGGCCCGCTGCCCGGCGCCGCGATGCCTGACCTCGGTTGTCGTCTCGTGGGGATTAGCGTCCACCACCCCAATGCCGGTGAGATCGCCGAGCGTCTCGCCCCGTTCTTCGCCGACGACCGGGTCACCTTTGTGCCAGATGACGAGATCCGCCTCACTGCCGAATTCGAGACGCCAAACGGTCCTCGCCGTCTGAGCTGAGATTGAGGGCCTGCGAACGACCAGGCGCAATCATCAACCGGCTGCTTCAGGAAGACTTGTCCAGGCGAAAAGCGACGCAATATTAGTTGGTGCCGCGACGATGAGGAAGGAGTGGCACAATGGTCCCGGAAAGTTCGGAAAACCCGGAAAACCCGGAAAGCGCAGAAGGCTCGGCTGGTTGGGCGACGCAGGCACGCCAGCGTGTCACGGAGAATCCAAAGCTTGAGGTCATGGCACGGAAGTCATTTGTCCTGGACTACCCCGTGGAGGACGTCTGGCAGGTGATCGACGATCCGCTGCACTGGCAGGCGGACGCCTTCCACAATGAGATTGTCGACATGCACGACGCCGGCGGTGTCGGCACCTACTTCGAGATGCTGCACACCAACCACCCGATCATACCCTGGCCTATGCCCGATCAGCGTTTCGTCGGTGTGGTCATGGACTGGGAACCGCTCAGACGCCAATCCGTTGCGGAATTGAACATCGACAGCAGCGCCGGCTCGAAGCGCACGCCGGACCACAAGCAACTGATCGAGTTGGAGCCGATGGGCCCCGCGCGCACGCAGCTCACCTACACGGTCGCCACCATCCGGATGGAAGGCATCAGCGAGGTGACGCGGTTCTTCTTCCGCCCCTGGGCGCGGTTTCAGTTGCGCCGCGCGATCGGCAAGAAGCTCTCCCATATACGCAAGGACCTTGGCCGGTCCATCTGACCAGCATGCGCGCTCCGCTGAGATAAACCGAAGCCAGTCGGCCCCATTCCTTCCGTGGGCGGATTCCATACTTCGTCCATAAGCGAAGCGAAACTCGTCGTTTGATTGAGTTGCCCGAGCTAAACTGCCGGCTCAGGACTATGGAGAGATATCCGTGCGGGAAAGCAGCTTCACACCAAGTGATCTGAATGACGGTTTCGTTGTCGCCATCAATATCGAATCGGAAGAAGGCGAGGGAGAGGCCGTTGCCGCGATCCTGGAGGGTTTGATTGCGCCGACAATGGCCGAACCTGGGGTCAAACTCTTTCTGCCATATCGTTCGCCGACGAACCCTTTGCAGTTCTTTCTGTTTGAGCTCTACAGAAATGAGCAAGCTTGGGCAGATCACCAGGAGACAGATCATTTCAAGAAAGCCATCAAAGAACTGCTGCCGCGCTCCGCCAAACGCGAGCGGGTTCCCTTCGTGCCTTATACGTCCTTGTAGAAAATACACCAGCGCTAACCGAGCGGATTTCACCCGATCAGGTTCTGCCATTCCTCTTCGCTGAGCATGGTAAGGCCGAGCGCTTCGGCCTTTTTGGCTTTGGATCCGGCGTCGGCGCCGATCACGACGTAGTCGGTCTTCTTGGAGACCGAGCCCGCAACCTTGGCGCCGAGGGACTCGGCCTTCGCCTTGGCCTCGCTGCGGGTCATGGTCTGAAGGCTGCCCGTGAAGACGACGGTTTTGCCGGCGACCGGGGAGTCGCTGGTGGCCGGTGCCGCCACCGCCTCGATAGTGAGTTCGCCTGCAAGGTCGTTGAGAACCGCCAGATTGTGATCTTCGCCGAAGAAACCGACCAGATCGTCGGCCATGGACATGCCGATGCCCTCGATGTTGCAAAGCTCGGCATAGGTCTCGCCGACTTCCTCGGGCTTGCGCGCTTCCGCTGCGGCGGCGCGTTCCTTCTCTGCGGCGATCATAGCGGTGCGCAGCCCGGCGAAGTCGCCATAGCTGCGGGCGAGGAGCTTGGCCGTCGCCTCGCCGATCTGGCGGATGCCGAGAGCATAGACGAAGCGGTCGAGGCCGATGCGGCGCCTGTCCTCGATGGCCTGTAGCAGGTTGGCAACGGACTGCTCGGCCCAGCGCTCACGCTCCAGGATCGCTTCGCGGTGGTCCCTGAGGCGGAAGATGTCGGCTGGGGCCTTGATCAGTCCGGCATCCCAGAATTCCTGGATGTTCTCCACGCCCAGTCCTTCGATGTCGAAGGCGTTGCGGCTGACGAAGTGCATTAGCTGTCGTACTTGCTGGTGCGGACACTCCAGGCCGCCGCTGCAGCGCGCCACAACCTCGCCCTTGGGCCGCACCACCGGGGTTGCCAGCGGGCAGGGGCAGGTGGTCGGAAAGACATAGGGCTTGCTGTTCTTGGGCCGCTTGGCGAGCACCGCAGAGACCACCTGGGGGATGACATCACCGGCACGCTGGATGATCACGTGATCGCCTTCGCGCACGTCCTTGCGGGCGATTTCGTCCTCGTTGTGCAGCGTGGCCCGGGCGACGACCACGCCGCCGACGGAGATCGGCTCCAGGTTGGCGACCGGGGTGAGGGCGCCGGTACGCCCGACCTGGATGGTGATGGCATTCAGTTTGGTTTCGGCGCGCTCGGCAGGAAACTTGTGGGCGATGGCCCAGCGCGGCGCCCGGCTGACGAAGCCCAGGCGTTCCTGCAGGTCGAGGCGGTTCACCTTGTAGACGACGCCGTCGATTTCAAAGGGCAGCTCGGCCCGCTCGGCCATGATCTTTTCGTAGTAAGCCAACAGGTCGTCGCGCCCGCTGCAGAGGGCGGAAGGCTCGTTGAGGGAAAAGCCCCAGCTTTGCAGCCGGTCGCGGGCTTCCGTTACGGTTGCGCCCAAGGGGGCGGATACCTGGCCCCAGGCATAGCCGAAGAAATGCAGGGGCCGTTCAGCGGTGATCTTGGGGTCGAGCTGGCGCAGGGAACCGGCGGCGGCATTGCGGGGGTTGGCAAAAACCTTCGCGCCGGCCTCTTCCTGGCGCTTGTTCAAGGCGGCGAAGTCGTGGCGCGACATGTAAACCTCGCCACGCACCTCCAGCACTTCGGGCCAGCCTTTGCCTTTCAGCTTTTGCGGCAGGTCGGCGATGGTGCGCACGTTGGCGGTGATCTCCTCGCCCGTGGTGCCGTCACCGCGGGTCGCGCCCTGAACCAGCTCGCCGTCCTCGTAGCGCAGGGCGCAGGAGAGGCCGTCGATCTTCGGCTCCGCCATCACCTCCAGGGCTTCGCCGTCATCGAGGCCCAGGAAACGTCTGATCCGGGCCAGAAACTCTTCGACATCTTCCGGTGCAAAGGCGTTGCCCAGCGACAGCATGGGAATGCTGTGCTGGACCTTGCCGAAACCGGCCGCCGGTGCGGCGCCGACCTTCAGGCTGGGGCTGTCGGCGCGCTGCAGCTCGGGGAAGCGGGCCTCGATGGCCTCGTTACGTTGCCGCAAGGCGTCGTAGTCGGCGTCGCTGATCATCGGCGCATCCTGCTCGTGATAGAGCCGGTCGTGCTGAGCGATGAGGGCGGCGAGGCGGGCCAGTTCGGCGGCAGCCTCATCGGCGGAGAGGTTTTCGACGGCCTTGGCGGCGCGGGCGGCTTTGCTCATGGGGTCGCTTTGATCCTAGGCCGTGCCGATCAGGCGGTCGGCGGCGGCGCGGGCTTCATCGGTGATTTCGGCGCCGGAGAGCATGCGGGCGATCTCCTCGCGCCGGTCGCCTTCGCCCAGGTGATTAACGCGGGTGGCGATCTGCTTGCCGGCGGGCTCCTTGTGAACCTGCCAGTGCTGGGCGCCGCGGGCGGCGACCTGGGGGCTGTGGGTGACGACCAGGACCTGGCGGTCGCCGGCGAGACGCTCCAGCCGTTCGCCGACGGCATGGGCGGTCGCCCCGCCGACGCCGCTGTCGACCTCGTCAAAGACAAGGCTGCGCTCCGGATTGATGCTGGCCAGCACCACCTTCAAGGCCAGGAGAAAACGCGCCAGCTCGCCGCCTGAGGCGATCTTGCCCAGGGGCCCGGGCGCCGAGCCGGGGTTGGTGGCGACCTCAAAGGCGATGCGGTCGAGGCCCCGGGCCGACCAGTCGGCTTCCTCCAGCCGTTCGATGCGGCTGCGAAAGACGGCGCGCTCCAGCTTCAGCGGCGGCAGTTCGGCGGCCACGGCCTTGTCGAGCTTTCTTGCGGTCTTTTGCCGTGCCGCCGACAGCGCCTCGCCGGCTGCCAGATAATCGCGCCGCGCCTTGGCGGCCTGTTCCGCCAGAGCGGTGAGTTCGGCCTCGCCGCCGTCGATGGCGCCCAGGCGGGCCGCCAGGTCGTCGCGCAGCCCGGCCAGTTCGTCCGGCGCGCAGTGATGCTTGCGGGCCATGTCCTGCAGCGCGAAGTAACGGTCCTCTACCGCCTCCAGGCTATCGGCCTCAAGTTCTACGTCGCTGGCGAAGGCGTTCAACTGGGCCTGTGCCTCTTCGCATTCCAGTAAAGCGCGCTCCACCGCCTCAGTCGCCGGGTTCAAGGCGTCGCCGGCGGTTTCGGCGATGCGGGCGAGGGCGCGCTGACTGCGGGCCAGAGCCGCTGCGGCGCCACGCTCCTCGTCGCTCAGCTCCTGGCCGGCGGCGTTGATGCCTTCGATCAGTTTTTCACGGTGCATCAGCCGGTTGCGCTTCTCGGTCAGGGCCGCTTCTTCGCCCGGCTGCGGGTCGAGGTTGTCGAGCTCCTCCACCGCGTGACGCAGAAAGGCTTCGTCGCGCTGCGCCTCTTCCAGGCGTTTTGCCGCCGCCTCGCGGGCCGTCAGGGTGGCGCGCCAGTCCTGCCAGAGCGCGGCGACCTTCGCCGCCTTGTTCCCCGCTTTGCCATAGGCATCCAGCAGGCTTCGGTGGGTGGCGGGATCCATCAGCCCGCGCTGGTCGAACTGGCCCTGAATCTCCATCAGGCTGTCGGCGAGGCGGCGTAGCAGGCCGGCGGAGGCGGGCTGGTCGTTCACATAGGCGCGGCTGCGCCCGTCGGCGGCCAGCACCCGGCGCAGGATCAGGAAGGAGTCCTCGGCGTCCATGTCCTGCTCGCGCAGGATCGCCCAGGCCGGATGACCGGAGGCGACATCGAAACCGGCGGTGACGCTGGCCTGCTCGGCGCCCGGGCGCAGCAGGCGGGCATCGCCGCGATTGCCGAGGGCAAAGCCGAGGGAGTCGAGCAGGATCGACTTGCCCGCGCCGGTTTCGCCGGTCAGGACACCCAGGCCCCGGTCGAACTTAAGGTCCAGTTTTTCGATGAGGACGATGTTGCGGATCGACAGGCTGACCAGCATTCAGGCGT
The DNA here is from genome assembly GCF_965249265.1 of Pelagibius sp. NCBI lineage: Bacteria > Pseudomonadati > Pseudomonadota > Alphaproteobacteria > Rhodospirillales > Rhodovibrionaceae > Pelagibius > Pelagibius sp. The sequence continues at coordinate 702,333 of NZ_OZ252224.1, forward strand.
TCCGGAGCGCAGCCGGCTCCCCTCTCAGCCGTTCGATCTCCCGGGACGCCCGGAGCCTCAGAAGATGCTGGAGATCCAGGACTCCTCGCTTTCCTCCGGGCTCAGGTTTTCGCCGGTCAGCAGGGCGTAACTGTCGATGTACCAATCGCTGCCCGGAAAGTTGTGGCCCAGTACCGCCGCCGTCGCCTTTGCTTCTTCGAGAACGCCGATGGCCATATAGGATTCCACCAGGCGGTGCAGCGCTTCGGGGACATGCGTGGTGGTCTGATAGCGCGTGATCACCGTGCGAAAGCGGTTGATCGCCGCCAGGTATTCGCTGCGGTCCTGATAGAAGCGCCCGATCGTCATGTGCTTGCCGGCCAGATGATCCAGCGCCAGGTCGATTTTCAGCTCCGCATCGCGGGTATACTTGCTGTCCGGGAAGCGGCGGGCCAGTTCCTCCAGGGCGTTCAGCGCCTCTGTCGTCATCTTCTGGTCCCGGCCGACGTCGGAAATCTGTTCGTAGTAGGAAATGGCCTTCAGATAGTAGGCATAGCTGACATCGGGGCTGCCCGGGTGCAGCTCGATGAAACGGTCGAGGGCGTTGATCGCCTCGTCGTAGCGGTTCTCCTGATAGAAGGCGTAGGCGGCCATGAGCTGTGCCTTCGAGGCCCACTCGGAGTAAGGGTGCTGGCGCTCCACCTCGTCGAAGAGACGCGCGGCCTCCTCGTATTCTCCGATCTGCAGGGCATCAAGGGCGCCGTTATAGAGCTCCTCGACCGGGCGTTCGACATAAACCGGCGCTTCGTCCGAGCTGCAGGCGGCTGCCGCAAAGGCGATCAGAAAGACGGCGGCAAGACGGCCCAGCGGGTGAAAGGCTCGGGCACTGCTTTTTTCTGCGATCATGGCTCTCTGCGCGTCCTGCGCGCACCCCGAAGAAATCGACTTCGTCCCAAGCGATCCGGTCCGGCCGGACCATCTTCGGACATCAGCCAGACTATAGGTCCAAGAGCCGGTCGTCTCAAGCGGCCTCATGTTCGCGAGGCGGTGCAATTACGGGCCGAATTGAGGCCGGGGACCACCCCGGGAACGAAGACCGGCCCGGTATCAACGATACCGGGCCGGTCCCTGGCCCCTAGAGGCCCCTCTCCAAAAGGTTTTGTGCCGGTCAGGCCTTTATCAGGCTCGGGCGGCGACCGCCCGTTCCGGCTGAATCTGGGCTGCAACCGCAGCGTTGCCGAGCGTCAGATCGGTCCATTCCCAGGCGTCCGCATCGGCGAAGAGCGCGTTCAACAGGCGCAGGGTCAGGGCGTGGCCCGCCCGATCGCCCTGGAAGTGCCCGATGATCGGTCCGCCGGCGAGATAAAGATCGCCGATCGAATCCAGCACCTTGTGGCGCACGAACTCGTTGCTGTAGCGCAGACCCTCTTCGTTCATGATCTCCATGCCGTTGACACGATCGCGTTTTCGAGGGAACCGCCCCTGGCCAGGCCCATGGCGCGCATCTTTTCGACGTCCTGGACCAAGCCGAAGGTCCTGGCCCGCGAAACGTCGCGCTTGAAGGCACTTTCCGTTACCTCGGTGAACCATTCCTGATGCCCGATCAGGGTATCGCCGAAGTCGATCTCGAAGCCGACCGTGTAGCCGGCGCCCGGCGACAGGCTGGCCGTGCGATGCGGCTCAGAAACCGAGGTTTCGCTGAGGATTCGGATGGCCCGTCGCGGGCTGTCCTGAACCGTCACACCGGCGCATTCGATCAGGAAGACAAAGGGCGCGGCGCTGCCGTCCATGATCGGCACTTCCGGGCCGTTCACTTCGATGACCGCGTTGTCGATGCCGCAGCCGCTGAGGGCGGACATCAGATGTTCGATGGTGGCGATCTGATTGCCCCGGCCATCGACCAGGGTGGTGCAGAGCGGCGTCTCGATGGCGTTTTCCCACAGCGCCTGGATCTCGCTGCCGCCGTCCGCATCGGTGCGGCGGAAGACGATCCCGCTGTTCGCTTCCGCCGGGTGCAGGGCCATACTCACCTTGGCACCGGAATGCAGCGCCACGCCCGAGCAGTGGATGGAATTCTTCAACGTCTGCTGGCGGACGATATTTGCTGCCGAAGCGCGATCACTTGCCATATTGGTTATCTCAGTCCTCAGGTTCATCTACCTACTTGATCCCGATCCGCCGCTGTTTCTTCGAACCCGGGCCCGGCAAACGGGCAATTTTCTTTCCGGGCCGCGAGCGGTCAGCTCGGGCAAAGCCACGATTTTTGGCTGATTTCTGCGGTGTTGGGCCCTCTCGACCCGCTTCCGCGACAGCCTTTCCCTTTGTTTGGATTCCCCCAGGAATCGACCTATAGAAAAACAATTAGGGGGACTATAAGAAGTCCCCCTCAAGTGCTCAAATCACTCTTTGTTACAGTATGTTACCGCGTTGCACCTTACTTCGTGCCTTCTTCACGGGCGGTCTCTTGAAGTAATTCGCTCAGTTTCAGTTGGCCTGACGGCGCAGGAAAGCCGGGATATCCAGCAAATCCTCCTCCGCCTGGCTCTGTCCGATCCGCTCCGCCGGGTCGAGACCCGCAAGGTGCGGCTGCGCGGCTTCGGCGCCCGGTGCCGCTTGGGCTGCTGCCGGGATCTCACGCTGTGCCGGGGCCGTGGTGCTGGCCCGGGCCGGCATGGGCCGCGGCTGCGGCATCGGCTGCGGACTGGGCTGAGACACGGCCCCGGTCTCGCTGGCCCGGGTCTCGCTGGCCCGGGCCCCGCTGTCACCGCCCTGGGTGGCCGCCTGCAAGGCCCTGGCCGCGCCGCCGGTGACCTTGGCGAAGAGGCTCTGACCGCTGCGCTTGGGCGCCGCGGCTTCTGCCTTCTGTGCGGGAGCCGGTGCGGGGGTCGGGGTCGGCTGGTCCATCCGCGGATAGCGGGTGGTCTGCCGGGGTTCGGCCGGCTCGGCAACCGCGTTACTGCTGTTCGGAGTCTGTTCCGGAGCCGGATCAGGGGTCCGTACCGCATTGGCGATGGCGGCCTCCGCGAAGGGGTCGGGCTCGGCGTGGATGATCTGTTGATCGTCCGCCGCCGTCCCCGGCATCATCGGCGGCGGGGCGATGAAGCTGTCCGCCTCCGTCCGCGCGTGAACCTCGGCCTTCTCCTCTTCCACGGAAACCCTGGCGGGCAACGCAGAGGGTTCCGGCTCGGGCTGAGCCAGAGCGGTCTGACCCAGGGTCATTGGTGCCGAAGTCATGGGTGCCGTCTGCTCGACAGCGGCCGAACTGCCGCCCGCCTGAGCCGACGGGATGCCGGCAAAGAGGCCCGGATTCGGGTTGCTGACGGCCGCAGAGGCAACCGCCGGGGTCACGCCGCCCGCATCGCCACCGCCGGGCGCGTCCTGAACCGTCGCCGGCTTCTGACCGCCGACCACGCTGAGGGTGATGGGCTTGGGCCGGGTCTGGGCATCGACGTCGATGCCGGTTGCCACGACGGAAACCCGCATGCGCCCTTCCATCGACTGGTCGAAGGTGGAGCCGAAGATGATGTTGGCTTCCGGATCGACCTCGTCGCGGATGCGGTTGGCCGCCTCGTCGACCTCGAAGAGGGTGAGGTCCATGCCGCCGGTGATGTTGATGAGCACGCCGCGGGCGCCCTTCATCGACACATCGTCGAGCAGCGGGTTGGAGATCGCCGCCTCGGCCGCCCCGATGGCCCGGTTCTCGCCCTCGGCTTCGCCGGTGCCCATCATCGCCTTGCCCATCTCGGACATGACCGCGCGGATGTCGGCGAAGTCGAGGTTGATCATGCCCGGGTTGACCATCAGGTCGGTGACCCCGCGCACGCCGGAGTTCAACACATCGTCGGCCATCTTGAAGGCGTCTGCGAAGGTCGTCTTCTCGTTGGCGACGCGGAACAGGTTCTGGTTCGGGATGATGATCAGGGTATCGACGTACTGGGTCAGCTCGTTGATGCCGGATTCTGCGAGGCGCATGCGATGCACGCCCTCGAAGTGGAAAGGCTTGGTCACCACGCCGACCGTCAGGATGCCCGCCTCGCGGGCGGCCCTGGCGATCACCGGGCCGGCCCCGGTGCCGGTGCCACCGCCCATGCCGGCGGTGATAAAGCACATGTGCTGGCCTTCCAGGTCGGTCAAGATCTCATCCAGCGCTTCCTCGGCCGCGGCGCGGCCGATGTCCGGGCGCGAACCGGCGCCCAGGCCCTGGGTGATGTTGCGGCCAAGCTGGATACGCCTTTCGCAGAGCGACTGGCTGAGGGCCTGGGAGTCCGTGTTGCAAATCAGGAACTCGACACCCTCCAGATTGGTCTGGATCATGTTGTTGACGGCATTGCCGCCTGCTCCGCCCACGCCGATCACTGTGATCCGCGGAGACAGGTCTGGTGTGGTCGAAGGTACGTTCAGGTTAAGGGTCATGTCTGCCTCCAGTCGCCCTAGACTTCAGAATACTTCCGGGAAAAGTCCCCGGACATTCGTTGGCCGGCCTTGCCGGTAGTCATTGCTCCGATCCGGCCGGAACGTCCGCATTGCTGTGCTCTAAACTTAAAAATGTTCACGAAACCAATGCCCCAGGCGGCCGATCAGGCCGCCCATCTCCTGTGCCTCCAAGGAGGCTTCCGCCGGCATCGCGGCATCCGCGGTGACGGCGTAATTCAAAAGGCCCGCGCAGGTCGCATAGGCGGGGCCCGAGGTGGCTTCCGCCAGGCCCTGCACGGCGACCGGCCGGCCGATGCGTACCTGCTTGTCGAGCACCGTCGAGGCCAGCTCGCGGGTACCCGGCAGTTGGCAGGCGCCGCCGGTCAGGACGACGCGGCGTCCGGCGATTTTGTCGAAACCGCTCAGCTCCAGGCGTGAGCGCACCAGCTCCAGCGTCTCTTCGAGACGCGGCTGGATGATGCCGACCAGAAGCGAGCGCGGAATCTGCTGCGAATGGGCGCTGTCCTCCTCGCCCACCTGGGGCACGTCGATCAGCTCGTTCTCGTCGGTCGGCACGGCGATGACGTGGCCGTAGAGGGTTTTCATCCGTTCGGAATGGGCCAGCGGCGTCGAAAGGCCGCGGGCGATGTCGCTGGTGACATGGTTGCCGCCGACCGGGATGACGTCGGTGAAGATCACGTTGTTTTCGTAGAACACCGCGATGGTGGTGGTGCCGCCGCCCATATCGATCACGGTGACGCCCAGCTCGCGTTCGTCTTCGACCAGGCAGGCGAGACCGGCGGCGTAGGGGGAAACCGCGAAAGCCACCGGATCGAGGTGGCAGCGCTGGATGCAGGTGGCGACGTTGCGCACCGCGCCGGCGGCGGCGGTGATGATGTGCATGTGCACGCCGAGGTGTTCGCCGTACATGCCGCGCGGGTCGCGGATGCCGCGGCTGCCGTCGATGGAATAGCCGGTGGGAATGGAATGGATCATCTGCCGGCCCTGGTCGTCGCGCTGGCGGGCCACCTGGGTCTGGTGACCGTGCTCGACGGCGCGGCGCAGATCGGCTTCGCCGACCTCGTGACCGTGCAGCGCAACCTCGACCCCGACGGTGGTCGAGGCCGGATAGCCGCCGGAAAGATTGACCACCACGCGGTCGATGGTCTCGCCGGCCATCTGCTCGGCGGCATGGACGGCGTTCAGGACCGACGCCTCGGCCAAATCCATATCGACGATCGCACCGCTTTTGATACCGCGGCTGATCTGCTGTCCGATGCCGATCACCCGGGGGGCGCCCCCTTCGTCGGCGCGCGCGATGAAGCAGCAGACTTTGCTGCTGCCGATATCCAATGCCGCGACGATGCCGCCTTTCACCAAGCCCTTCCTCATGCTGCGCTCTGCGCTCCCTTGTCTGTCAGCAGTGGGATACGACTGCTCATGTGTTCTCACCGTCTTCATTGGCGCCGTTCGGCCCGATTTCGCGGTCGGTGCGCACCACCAGGCGATCCGGCAGGCGCAGGTCAATCACCACGACGTCGCGCGACAGCAGACCCTGCTGGCGTTCGATCTTGGCCAGTTGTGCCCAGGCTGCCTCGGCGTCATCGGCGGGCAGGCGCACGTCGATGCGCCCTTCGATCTCGATGTTCCAGCGGCGTCCGGCGACGCGCACCGCGGCGGTGACCCGTTCCTTCAATTCCGGTTCGCTGTTGACCACGGCGATCAGCCCGGCGGCATGGGCGGCGGCGTCAGGGCCGACGACCAGCGGCAGATGGGCGAAGCGGCGTGGCTCGATGTCAGGGATCACCTGGCCCAGGTGGTCGATGACGCGGACCGCGCCGTTTTGCTGCCAAAGGGCCAGGGGCGCACGCTCCTGCAGGCGGATATAGATGGTGTCCGGCAACTGCCGCTCGACGCTGGCCTGGCGCACCCAGGGCAGGGCCTCGAGTGTCTGTTTGGCCGCTTGGGGGTCGACGCCGAGGATCGGCAGGCCGCGGGCCAGGCCCAACTGGCTGAGGATCAAAGACCCCTCGGTGCGGTTGCGCCCCTCGACCAGAACCTCTTCGATCCGCAGGCCCATGTCGGCGGAACCGTTCAGGGCAGCGACCTGCAGCGCCTCCACCTGACGTCCGAACCAGCCGTCCTGCCACAGCCAGCCGACGCCGGCGACTGCGGCCAGACCGGCGGTAACCGGCACCGCGCGCCGGACCAGGCGCCAATTGATCCCGGCCGGCTTGCGCCGTGAACCGGTCTTCCGGCGCTTGGCCGTGCCGCGCTTGGCGCCGCTTTTCTTGCGGGTCTTGGTGGAGCGGCTAAAGGGGTTCAGGAATCGCATGCGGCGTTCTCCACCATCCAGGCACAGAGTTCTGAAAGAGACAGCCCGGCGTGGCGGGCCTGTTCGGGGACGAGGCTGTTCGAGGTCATGCCCGGCTGGGTATTGGTTTCCAGGTAATAGAGTGCGCCCGGTTGTTTCTCGGTATCGTCGTACCGGAAGTCGGAGCGGCTGACCCCGCGGCAACCGAGGGCCTGGTGCGCCGCGAGCGAGGCATCCAGGGCCTGCGCATAGATGCTTTCCGGCACCTCGGCAGGGATTACGTGGACGGCGGCCACCTGACTGTCGTCGGAGTACTTGGCGTCGTAGTCGTAGAAGCCGTCGCCGAGGGGCTTGATCTCGGTCACCGCCAGGGCGCGGTCGCCCATTACGCTGACCGTCAATTCGCGTCCGGGGATAAACGGTTCGACCAACAGTTCCTGGTCGGGCTGCCAGCCGATCACGGCGATGGGCGGCTGGTTGTCGCCTTCGCGGACGATCCGGACCCCGACGCTGGAGCCTTCGCGCGGCGGCTTCACCACATAGGGGCGCGGCATCGGATCGCCGCGCTCCAGCTCCTCGGCCTTGATGATAAGGCCGTTCGGGCTGGTGACGCCGGCCGCGGCCACCACGTTCTTGGCCATGACCTTGTCCATGGCGAGGGCGGAGGCCAGCACGCCGGAGTGGGTGTAGGGGATCTGCAGCAGTTCCAGCAGACCTTGAACGCAGCCGTCTTCGCCCCAGCGCCCATGCAGGGCGTTGAAGATCGCGTCGGGGGCGGGTTCCAGGGCGGCGACCAGGGCCGCCATGTCGCGGGAGACGTCGATTTCGCTGACACGGTACTTCGCCTCGCGCAGGGCAGCGGCGCAGGCGGCGCCGGAATTCAGCGACACTTCACGCTCCGCGGAAACCCCGCCCATCAGAACGGCGACGCTTTTAGCCATTGGCGCCTCCCGTTTCCGGGGTGACGCCGAGACGGCGGATTTCCCATTCCAGCATGACGCCGCTGTTGTCCTTCACCCGGCGGCGGACTTCTTCGCCGAGGGCTTCCAAATCGGCGGCGGTCGCGTTGCCGGTGTTGATCAGGAAGTTGCAGTGTTTTTCCGAGACCATGGCGCCGCCGACCTTCAGGCCGCGGCAGCCGGCCGCATCGATCAACTCCCAGGCCTTGTGCCCTTCGGGGTTCTTGAAGGTGCTGCCGCCGGTGCGGGTCTTCAGCGGCTGGCTGGCGGCGCGTTGATTCTGAATCTCGTGCATCCGCGCTTCGATAAGGGCCGCATCGCCGGGTTCGCCATGCAGGCGCGCGCCGAGACAGATCCAGTCCGCCGGCAGGGCTGAGCGGCGGTATTCGAAGCCCATGTCCTCCAGGCTCAGGCGATGCACCTTTCCGGCGGTGTCGGCGGCTTCGGCCCAGACCAGAACGTCCTTGATCTCCTTGCCGTAGGCGCCGGCGTTCATGCGCAGAGCGCCGCCGATGGTGCCCGGCACGCCGGAGAGAAATTCCAGTCCGGCAATGCCGAACAGCTTGGCGGAGGTGGCGACGTTGATGTCGAGGGCCGCCGCGCCGCAAAGCACATCGCCCTCCACCGCTTCGATGTCGGCGAAGCCGCGGCCGAGGCGGATGACAACGCCCGGCAGGCCGCCGTCGCGGATCAGAACGTTGGAAGCGACGCCGAGCACGGTGACCGGCACGTCGGCGGGTTTGCCGGCGAGGAAGGTCAGCAGGTCTTCGCGGTCGGCGGGGCGGAACATGACCTCCGCCGGGCCGCCGACGCGGAACCAGGTGATACCGCCCAGCGGCGCCTGCTCGGTGAGACGCCCGCGCACGGTCGGCAGGCGGGAAATGAGGGGATTGTCCTGCATCGCTGCCATGGCGGTCATCGTCCCCCTCCGGCTGGAGAAGACCCGTCCTGCAGGGCCTGCAGTTCCGCCGGCAGGGCGTTGGCCCAGGCGGTGATGTTGCCGGCGCCGAGGCAGACGACGAGGTCGCCGGGCGCAGCCAGCTCCTGGATCATGCTCGGCAGGGCCTCGGCGGATTCCAGCGCCAAAGGCTGGCGGTGGCCCCGGGCGCGCAGTCCCTCGACGAGGCCGTCGCGGTCGGCGCCCGGAATCGGCTGCTCGCCTGCCGCGTAAACGTCTGCGACGATCACCGTGTCGGCATCGTTGAAGCAGCTGCAGAACTGTTCGAAGAGGTCGGCCAGGCGGCTGTAGCGGTGCGGCTGCACCACGGCGATCACCTTGCCCTCGGCGGCCTGGCGCGCGGCGGCCAGAACGGCGGTGATCTCCACCGGGTGGTGGCCGTAGTCGTCGATCACGGTGATGCCGCCGGCCTCGCCCGTACGGGTGAAGCGCCGCTTCACGCCGCCGAAGCCCGACAGCGCCTGGCGGATGTTCGGCTCCTCCAAGCCCATCTCCCGCGCGACGGTGATGGCGGCGAGAGCGTTCATGGCATTGTGCTGACCCAGCATCGGCAGGTGCATGGCCTCGATGCGGGTTACGTCATCGCCGCCGCGGTCGGTGACCACGATGTCGAAGGTCAGACCGCCGTTCTCGACGCGGATCTCCTCGGCGCGGTAGTCGGCCTGTGGGCTCACGCCGTAGGTGATGATGCGGCGGTCCTCGATCCGCCCGATCAAGGACTGCACCGAAGGATGGTCGATGCAGAGCACGGCGAAGCCGTAGAACGGGATGTTCTCGACGAAGACCTCGAAGGCCTGATGCAGCGCTTCCTCGCTGCCGTAGAAATCCATGTGTTCCGGGTCGATGTTGGTGACCACGGCGATGGTCGCCGGCAGTTTTGTGAAGGACCCGTCGCTCTCGTCGGCTTCGACCACCATCCAGTCGCCGTCGCCCAGGCGCGCGTTGGTGCCGTAGGCGTTGATGATGCCGCCGTTGATCACCGTCGGGTCGAGGCCGGCGCCGTCGAGCAGCGTGGCGACCATGGAGGTGGTGGTGGTCTTGCCGTGGGTGCCGCCGACGGCGATCGACCACTTCAGGCGCATCAGTTCGCCCAGCATCTCGGCGCGGCGCACGATGGGAATGAAACGCTGGCGCGCGGCGTCGACCTCGGGGTTGCCGGTCTTGATGGCCGAGGAGATGACCACCACCTGGGCGTCGCCCAGGTTTTCGGCGCGGTGGCCGACGAAGATCTCGACCCCCATCTTGCGCAGGCGCTGGACATTGGCGTTGTCCGACATGTCGCTGCCCTGGACCTGATAGCCCAGGTTGGCCAGTACCTCGGCAATGCCGCTCATGCCGATGCCGCCGATGCCGACGAAGTGGATGGTGCCGAGGTTCAAGGGAAGGCCTCTCATGCCGCGGCCTCCTTCTTTGTATCCGGAGCACCGGTCAGGCGTTCGCCGTTGCCGTCGTCGAGACTGCAGACCAGATCGGCCAGATCGCTGGCGGCGTTCAGATGCGCGGCAGCGCGGGCGCAGGAGGCGGCGCGGGTGAGCAGGGCCGGTGAGGACAGCAGCGAGGCCAGGCGGTCGCAGAGGCTCTCGGCATCGAGGCCGGATTGAGGCATCAGCCAGCCGCCGCCGACCTCAACCAGGGCCTGGGCGTTGCCGGTCTGATGATCGTCGGTGGCCGAGGGGAGGGGGACCATGACCGCGGGCCGTCCGGCGGCCGCCAGCTCGGCGACAGTCGAGGCGCCGGCCCGGCTGATCACCAGATGGGCGGCGGCCAGTCGCTCCGGGACATCGTCGAAGAAGGGCGCCAGATCGTGGGTCACGCCGCAGCCGTCGTAGAGCGCTGCCACCGCGTCGACCGCCTGTCCGGGAACCTGCTGATTGACCACCAGGCGCCGCCGCAGGTCTTCCGGCAGCCGCGCAATCGCGGCCGGGACCACATCGTTGAACACCTTCGCGCCCTGGCTGCCGCCGACGACGAGCAAGCGCAGTTTGTCGTTCTCGCCGGGCACGGCGTAGGGACGGTTACCGCTGGCGGCAATGGCCGGGCGGACCGGGTTGCCGGTAATGCGCAGCTTCGCGCGGTCGCTATCGGAGATTCCCTCGACGCGGTCGAAGGAGGTGGCGATGACGGCAGCGCGCGACGCCAGCAGCCGGTTGGCGCGGCCGATGATGGAGTTCTGTTCATGCAGCACGACCCTGAGGCCGCGATGGGCGCCGGCAAGCACAGAGGGAACCGAGGGATAGCCGCCGAACCCGACGACGACCTCGGCGCCGGCGCGCTTCAGATGGCCGCGCGCCTGGAGATAGCCGAGCGCCAATTGCACGGCGGACTTAAGCTTCTTGCCGATGCCGGCGCCGGCCATGGCGCCGGCGGGAATGCGGTAGGTTTCGACCTGCGGCAGGTCGGGGCCGAAGCCGCCGCCGCGCCGATCGGTGATCAACATCACCTCGACGCCGCGCGCCAGCAGTTCGCGCGCCAGGGCCTGGGCCGGGAACATGTGGCCGCCGGTGCCGCCGGCCGCCAGGGCGACCTTGCGGGGAAATCTGGCTGCCGCGGTCATGTGCCGGCCTCCCCACCGACCCGCCGCCGGGTCAGCGCCAGAAGCATGCCCATACCCAGTGCCAGAGCCATCAGCGAAGAGCCGCCGTAGCTGAGGAAGGGCAGGGTCATGCCCTTGGTCGGCATGAGGTGCAGGGTGGAGGCCATGTTGATGAAGGCCTGCAGGCCGAACTGCACCAGCAGGCCGCTGGCCGCCAGCAGCACGAAGAGCGAGTTTTCCTGCAGCAGGCGGGCAAAGCCGCGCAAGACGACGAAGGCAAAGAGTGCGAGAATCAAAAGGCAGGCGATCAGGCCCATCTCCTCGCCGGCGACGGCGAAGATGAAATCGGAATGGGCATCGGGCAGTTGCGCTTTCACGGTGCCTTCGCCGGGGCCGCGGCCCAGCAGACCGCCGTTCATGAAGGCTTCGATGGAACGATTGATCTGATAGCGGTCGCCGGCGGCCGGATCGAAGAAACTGTCGACCCGGGCCGAGACATGGGGCAGGGCGAAGTAGGCGGTGACCAGTCCGGCGGCGCCGACCACGGCGAGCACGGCGATCCAGGCCAAGGGCAGCCCGGCGAGGAAGACCTGGGTGCCCCAGATCGCGGTCAGCAGCACGGCCTGGCCGACATCGGGCTGCAGCAGCAGCAAAGCGACCATCATCAGCCAAAGCGCGACGGCGATCTTGGCGCCCGGCACGCCGGTTTCTTCCTGGCGCAGAGAAAACATCCAGGCGGCCACCACGGCGAAGCAGGGCTTGGCGAATTCCGAGGGCTGGAGGGAGAAGCCGGCGAGATTGATCCAGCGCGTGGCGCCCTTGATTTCAGGCCCGAACAGCAACGTGAGAACCAAAAGGGCGATAGAGCCCAGCAGGCCGACACAGGCGATGCGGCGGACCCAGCGCGGCGTCGCCAGGGACATGGCGACCAACAGTGCCGCGGCAAAGGGCAGCAAGACGATCTGACGGCTGGCGAGCTGGAAGGACTTAAGGCCGATGCGCTCGGCGGCGGCGGGGGAGGCCGCCAGCATCAACACGGCGCCGAAGCCCATGAGGGCGATCAGCGACAGCAGGGTCCAGCGGTCCACGGTCCACCACCAGCGGCCCAGCAGGCTGGTATCGGTGCGCGCGAAACTCGTCATGACGCCCCCGCAGTGCTGAGCGCGCCGGCATCGATCTCGCCGCGCTCGCCGGGCAGGGCCGTGACGAGGTCGCGGAAGGCATCGCCGCGGATCTCGAAGTTGCGGTACTGATCGAAGGAGGCACAGGCCGGTGAGAGCAGGACGACGGCGCCGGGATGGCGCTTCGCCTCGGCCGCCGCGGCGGGTACCGCCTCTTCCAGGCGGCCGGACAGCGTTACCGGCATCTTGTCCTGCAGCACCGCCGCAAAGTCCGTGGCGGCCTCGCCGATCAGGAAAGCATGGACGATGCGGCCGAAGAAGGGCTCCAGTCCGCCAAGGCCGCCTTCCTTGGCCTGCCCCCCGGCGATCCAGATGATCTTGTCGTAGCAGGCCAGAGCTTTGGCGGCGGCATCGCCGTTGGTGGCTTTTGAGTCGTTTATGAAAGCAGTGTCGTCGATCACCGCCAGAATCTCCTGGCGGTGCGGCAACCCGGGGAAAGAGCGCAGGCAGGCGGCGATGACCGGGGCATCGACACCGATTGCCCGACAGGCGGCATAGGCCGCTGCGGCATTCTGCCAGTTGTGGGTGCCCGGCAGGCTGGCGACCTCTTTCAGGTCGAGCGCGGGTACCTGCTGGCCGTCCAGATCGTCGATCAGGACGCCGTTCTGTACATAGACGCCGCCGGGTACGATGCGCTCACCGGAAACCGGGATCACCTCCTGCTCGTCGGCGGCCTTCAACTCGTTGAAGATCGCGGCGCAGGTTTCGTCATCGACACCGATCACCGCAGAGCGCGGCTTGGTCTGGCGGTGAAAGATCGAACGCTTGGCGTTCACATAGCCTTCGAAGCCGCCGTGACGCTCCAAGTGATCGGGGCTGATGTTCAGCAGCACCGCAACGTCGAAGGTGATGGAGAGGGTCAGCTCCAACTGGTAGGACGACATCTCCAGGACGTAGACACCCTCCAGATCCAGCGCCTCCAGCGTCAGCACCGGTGTGCCCAGGTTGCCGCCGATGGCGACGGCGCGGCCGGCGAGTTCCAGGATGTGGCCGGTCAGCGCCGTGGTGGTGGATTTGCCGTTGGTGCCGGTGATGCCGAGGTAGCGGGCGTTGCGCTGGGCCCGGCCGAGCAGCTCGATATCGCCGATGATCTCGCAGCCGTGCCGGCGCGCCAGCTCGGCCACCGGGTGCGGTTCGGGATGCGTGTGGGGAATGCCGGGCGACAGCAACAGGCTGGTCAGTTCCTGCCAGTTGGCCTGGTGCAGATCGACCAGGGGAATCTCGGCCTCGCGCGCCTTGGCACGCTGGTCTTCGCTGTCGTCCCAGGCCCAAACCTCCGCACCGGCGGCCTGGAGCGCCTTGGCGGCAGCCAGGCCGGACTTGCCGAGGCCGAGTACGGCAACGGGCAAACCGGCGAAGAAGGAAAGGTCGATCATGATCGCAGCGGCCTCACCTCAGCTTCAGGGTGGAAAGGCCGATCAGCGCCAGGATGGAGGCAATGATCCAGAAACGGATGACGATGGTCGGCTCGGCCCAGCCCTTCTTTTCGAAGTGATGGTGCAGCGGGGCCATGCGGAAGACCCGCTTGCCGGTCAGCTTGAAGGAAGCGACCTGCACCATGACCGAAACCGTTTCCAAGACGAAAAGTCCGCCGATGATGGCCAGCACCAGTTCGTGCTTGGTGACCACGGCGATGGAGCCCAGTGCGCCGCCGCAGGAAAGCGACCCGGTGTCGCCCATGAAGACCATGGCCGGCGGAGCGTTGAACCAGAGGAAGCCCAGGCTGGCGCCGACCAGCGCGCCGCAGAAGACGGCCAACTCGCCGGTGCCGGGGACGTAGTGCACTTCCAGGTAATTAGCGAAGAAAGAGTTGCCGACGAGGTAGGCGATGAAGGCGAAGCAACCGGCGGCGATCATCACCGGCACGATGGCGAGGCCGTCCAGGCCGTCGGTCAGGTTCACGGCATTGGAGGCGCCGACCATGACCAGTACGGCAAAGGGAATGAAGAAGATCCAGAGATTGATCAGCAGATCCTTGAAGAACGGCACCGCGAGGTGGAGATCCATCTCCGGCGGTGCGATGTAGGAGATCCACATGGCGACCGCGGTGGCGATCACAAACTGGATCAGCAGTTTCAATCGGCCGGGCAGGCCGTCGCTCGACCGCTTGGTCAGCTTCATGTAGTCGTCGATGAAGCCGACGGCGCCGAAGCCGACGGTGACGATCAGAACGCACCAGACATAGCGGTTGGTCAGATCCGCCCAAAGCAGGGTGGAGATGGTGATGGCGATGAGAATCAGGAAGCCCCCCATGGTCGGGGTGCCCTTCTTGGTCAGCAAGTGCCCTTCCGGCCCGTCTTCGCGGATCGGCTGTCCTTCGCCCTGCTTCGAGCGCAGCCAGGCGATGACCCGCGGCCCCAAGAGGAAGCAGATGATCAGCGCCGTGATTACCGCACCGCCGCTGCGGAAGGTGAGGTAGCGGAACAGGTTGAAGACGATGTGTTCGTCGGCGAGGGGGACCAGAAGGTTATAGAGCACGCTATGCTGTCTCCTACTGCCCGTTCGCCGCGTGGGGCTGATCCTGATCGAGCGTCATCAGGGCGTCGATCACCAGGGCCATGCGCGAACCCAGCGAACCCTTCACCAAGACGCTGTCACCGGGCTTGACGGCTTGAACCACGGCGCCGGCAAGCGCCTTTGAATCTTCGGCATGCGCCCCGCGCAGCGCTTTCGGCAGGGCCTCGTGCAGGGCCGCCATGTCGGGGCCGCAGGTGAACACCAGATCGATGCCGTTTTCCTGCAGCGGGGCGGCAAGACTGGCGTGCATCTCCGCCGACTGGTCACCGAGTTCCAGCATGTCGCCGAGCACGGCGATGCGCCGCCCATTCTCGCCGAGGCTGGATCGGCCCAGCACTTCGAGAGAAGCGCGCATGGAGGTCGGATTGGCGTTGTAGCTGTCGTCGATCAGCTTGAAGCTGCCGCCTTGGGTTTCGATGCTGTGGCGCTCGCCGCGTCCCTTGAGAGGGCGCAGGTTGGCAAGCTGTGCCGCGGCGGCGGTCATGTCCGCACCGGCAGCGCCGATGGCGGCCAGGACCGCGAGAGAGTTCATGACCCAATGGGCGCCCGGCATGGCGATGCAGTAATCCAGCTCGACGCCGCGGATCACGGCTTTGACGCCGCTGCAGGTGGCATGGAGCGATTCCTCGATCAGCCGCGCATCGGCCTCCTCGTGGCGCCCGAAGGTGATGATCCGGCTGAGCCCGGCGGCCTCGGCCTTGTCGCGCAGGTGATGAAACAGCGCGTTGTCGCGATTGAGAACGGCGCAGCCGTTGGCGTCCATGCCTTCGAAGATCTCGGCCTTGGCGTCGGCGATGCCGGTGATCGAGTCGAAGTTGCCGAGGTGGGCCGGTTCGATGTTCGTGATGATCGATACATGGGGGCGCACCAGGGCGGTCAGCTCGCTGATTTCGCCGGCATGGTTCATGCCCAGCTCAAAGATGCCGTAGTCCGCGTCGCGCTGCATCCTTGCGAGGCTGAGCGGCACGCCCCAGTGGTTGTTGAAACTGCCGACGCTGGCGGAGGTGAGGCCTTGCGGCTCCAGGCAGAGGCGCAGAGCCTCTTTGGTGCCGGTCTTGCCGACCGAGCCGGTCACCGCGATCAGACGGGCATGGCTGCGTTCGCGCGCCGCGGTGCCGAGGCGCCAGAGCGCGGCGAAGCTGTCATCGACGATGATCAGCGGATCGCTCTCGTCGATGCCGTCGGCGCGGCGGTGAACCATGGCCGCAGCGGCCCCGGCTTTGATGGCTTTGCCGGCGTAGTCGTGGCCGTCGAAACTCGGGCCTTTCAGGGCGACGAAGAGATCGCCGGTCTCCAGCGTCCGGGAATCGATGGAGACTCCCGTCGCTGCCCAGTCTCCGGTCAGGCGGCCGCCGGTTGCTTGGGCGACTTCCTCGGCGGTCCAGAGGGCGGGGCCGGTCATGCGCGCTGCCCTCCAGCTTCCAGAATGGCGGTTCGGGCGACGTCCCTATCGTCGAACGGCAAGACTTGTCCCCCAACAATCTGGCCAGTCTCATGGCCCTTGCCGGCGATGACCAGGACATCGCCCGAACCCAGCGCGGCCACCGCGGTGGCAATGGCCGCCCCCCGATCGCCGATCTCTTCCGCGCCCGGCGCTGCCGCCAGCATCGCCTGGCGGATCGTCGCCGGGTTTTCGCTGCGCGGGTTGTCGTCGGTGATGAAGGCCTTGTCGGCCAGGCGCACGGAAATCTCACCCATCTGCGGCCGCTTGCCGCGGTCGCGGTCACCGCCGCAGCCGACCACGACGCTGAGCTGGCCTCGGGTGTGGGGGCGTACCGCCTTCAGCACCGTCTCCAGCGCATCCGGTGTATGGGCATAGTCGACGTAGACGTGTCCGCCGGCGGCGGTTTCGCCCACCAATTCCAAACGGCCCGGCACGCCGCCCAGCTTGTTCAGAGTCGCTGCGGCTTCTTCAGGCGCGACCCCACCGGCAATCACCAGGCCAAGGGCAGCCAGAACGTTTTCGGCCTGAAAGGCGCCGACGACACCCAGGGAAACCGAAATGTCTTTGCCGAGCAGACGCAGTTTCAGGTCTTGGCCGGTCGCCGTCGGCAGCTGCTCCAGCAGTTGCAGGTCGCTGGCGGCGCGGCCATAGGTGAGAAGCGTCACGCCGCGGGCGCGGCAGGCCTCGGCCACCTGAATCCCCGCCCGATCGTCGATGTTCACCACGGCGGTACCGTCGGCCTGCAGCAGCTCGGTGAAGAGCCGCAGCTTGGCGGCCAGGTAGGCCTCCATGGTGCCGTGGTAGTCGAGATGGTCGCGGGTGAGGTTGGTGAAGGCAGCGGCGCTGACCCGGATCCCGTCAAGCCGATACTGGTCCAGTCCATGGCTTGAGGCTTCCAGCACAACATGATCAACGCGATCACGGGCCAGCGACGCAAGGCAGCGGTGCAGTTCCACCGGATCGGGCGTTGTCAGCGAGGCCGGCGCGTCGGGACGCGGCGGCTGCAGGCCGAGGGTGCCCAGGCTGGCCGCGTCGCGGCCCAGGGCTTGCCAGATCTGAATGGTGAAGCTTGCGACCGAAGTCTTGCCATTGGTGCCGGTGACGGTGACGGCCGTCGCCGGCTGGCGTTCGAAAAAGCGGGCGGCGAGCAGCGCCAGGCGCCGCCGCGGGTTGGGGTCGGTGATCAGGGCGACGCTCTTTGCCGCCGCGGGCAGTTCGGTGCCCTCCGGCGCCAGGACCGCCGCCGCACCCTGGGCCAGGGCCTGAGGAATGAAGTCGCGGCCGTCGACGCGGCTGCCCGGCAAGGCGGCAAAGAGATAGCCCTCGGCGACCTGCCGGCTGTCCGCCGTCAGACCGCTGATCTCCATCTCTGCCAAGGCCTCTGCAGGTGCCGCTTGCGGCTGCATTCCATTCCCTTCCGTTGCGAGCAGATCAGTTAGACGCAAGCTGGCGTCCTTCCGCGCGCTCTTCGATATCGACCAGAAGCTGTTCGACCATCGCGTCGCCGTTGTCGCGCGGCGCGATGCCGACGAGGGGGGCGACGCGGGTAACGATGTTGTTGACCGCCGGCGCGGCAACCCAGCCGCCGGTGGCATAACCGAAGGTCTCCTTGGTCGGCTTCGGCTCGTCGATGGTGACGAAGACGACGTAGCGCGGCTTGTCCATCGGGAAGCCGGCCACGAAAGAGGAGATGCGGGCGTTGCGGGCATAGCGGCGCCCGGCAAGCTTGTCCGCGGTGCCGGTCTTGCCGCCGACGAGGTAACCCTCGGCATTGGCCTTGCGGCCGGAGCCCTTGATGACGACCAGGCGCATCAATTTGCGGATAGTCTCCGACGTCGCTTCAGAGATGATCCTCGGCCCCTTGGCCACCTTGGCCGGATCCCGCCGCAACAGGGTCGGGCGCACTTCCGTGCCGCCGTTCACCAGACCGGCGACGGCGCCGGTCAACTGCAGCGGCGAAACCGCCAGGCCGTAGCCATAGGAAATCGTCATGGTGTTGATCTCGCGCCAGGGCGAGGGGATCAACGGCTGGGCGACCTCCGCCAGCTCGACGCTGGCCGGCTGCAACAGTCCGAGACGCTTCAAAAAGGTCTTCTGCGCCGGGGTGCCGGCGTCCATGGCCATATGAACCGTGCCGATGTTGCTGGAGTAGATGAAGATCTCCGGAATCGTCAGCCAACGGTTCTTGGGCTTGAAGTCCCTGATGGTGAAGCGCGAGATACGGATCGGTTTGCGCGTATCGTAGCCGTCGCGCAGGGTGACGACGCCTTCGTTGAGCGCCATGGCCGTGGTGAAGATCTTGAAGATCGAGCCCATCTCGTAGGTGCCCAGGCTGGCGCGGTTGAAGCGTGCCTCGGTGGGAGCGGCGGCAGGCTTGGCCGGGTCGTAGCTGGGCAGGGAGGTCATGGCGACGATCTCGCCGGTGTTGGCATCCATCACCACGCCGGCGCCGCCGATGGCGCTGAAGGTCTCTATCGATTTCGCCAGCTCCTCGGCGAGGATGTGCTGGATGCGGATGTCGAGGCTGAGCTGCAGCGGCTTGGCCGAAGCGCGCAGCACGTCATCAAAGGACTGTTCGATGCCGGCCAGGCCCTGGTTGTCGACGCCGGTGAAGCCGACGACATGGGGCGTCAGGGCGCCGTGCGGATAAAAGCGCCGGTGCTCGCGCTGGAAATAGAGACCGGGGATACCCAGGCGGTTCACCGCATACTGCTGGCGCGGCGTCAGGTTGCGCTGCAGCCAGACAAAGGAGCGCTCGCTGCCCAGTTTGGCGCCGAGCTGGGCCGGGCTGACATCGGGCAGCACCTCGGAAAGACGCAGGGCGGCACCCTCGGGGTCGCGCACATGCCGTGGATTGGCGTAAAGCGAAGCCGTCGGCAGGGTGGTGGCCAGGACGATGCCGTTGCGGTCAACAATATCGGCGCGCCCGGTCTCCAGCCCGCCGGAGGAAAGGTTGCGCGCGATCGACGGTTCGTGCCGGTCGGTCATCAGGCCGAAGTCGACGAGGCGCCAGCCGATCAGGCTGAAAGCCAGGGCGAAACTGACGGCGGCAACCAGCAGACGGGTGCGGCCGGTCTCCAGAGTCTGTCGGGCGGTGCCTTCAAGACGCAGTTCCACCGGGCGGCCGCCCTGCAAATCGAAGCTGGGCAGCTCGGCGGCCGTCGCCGGCGGTAACGGCTTGGTCTGGGAGCGGACGAGATAGCGACGGATCATCGGTCGATGGCTCCCGTTGCGGCGGCGGGGGCCGCGACCAGGGTAGCCGGCCCCTTGGCAGCGCTGCCGTCGCCGTCTTCCTCACCCTCTTCACCCGGCAGTGTCTCACCGGGAAGGGGCAGCTCGGCAAAGTCGATGATCCGCTCGGCCGGGATCGGCGCCAGGTTCAGGTGCCGTTCGGCCAGGGCGGCGATGCGCGCCGGGTTGTTCAGGTAGCTCCATTCGGCTTCCAGCACGTGAATGGCCTCCTGATCGCGCAGGATCTCGCGGTGCACCGATTTGATGTCGTGCTCCAACTCCAACACTTCCTGTTTGATCTGAAACAGCGTCAGGGCGGTCGCAGAGCCGGCGAGGATCCAGCAGAAGATGACGAAGCGCCTCATGACCGACCTGCCTGGCTGGCACGCTTACCGGGTGCGGGGGTGTCGTTGCGCTCGGCGGCGCGCAGATGGGCGGAGCGCGCGCGCGGGTTGTCGCGGCATTCGGCTTCGCCGGCGCTTCGGCTGCCGCGAAACAACGGCCGGAAAGTTGCGGCGGCTGCGCCGTCATCCTGGACCGGCGGCAAGTGGCGGGAGCGCGCGGCCCCTTCGCCGCTGCGGGCGCGCAGAAACTGCTTTACCTGCCGGTCTTCCAGAGAGTGAAAGGAAACCACGGCGAGGCGTCCGCCGGGGCCCAGCAACTGCTCGGCCGCTTCCAGGCCGCGCTCCAGTTCGCCCAGCTCGTCATTTACATGAATGCGCAGGGCCTGAAAGGTGCGGGTTGCCGGATCGATGGCCTTGGCGCCACGCTTGGCCGTCTGTTTCACCGCGCCGCGCACCAGGTCCGCCAGTTCGCCGGTGCGGGTGATCGGCTTTTCGGCGCGCGCCGTCACGATGGCCCGGGCCACCTGGCGCGAGCGGCGCTCCTCGCCGTAGCGGTATATAATGTCGGCCAGCTCAGCTTCCGGCAGGTTGTTCACCACCTCGGCGGCGCTGGGCCGGCCGGCGGCTTTGTCGTCGTCCGGCCCCTCCATGCGCATGTCCAGGGGGCCGTCGAAACGGAAGGAGAAGCCGCGCTCGGCCTCGTCTATCTGCATCGAGGAGACGCCGAGATCCAGGGCGATGCCGTCCAGCGGGCTGTCCAGGCGATCGGCCAGCAGCGCCTTCATGTCGCCGAAACAGCCCTCGATCATGTGCAGGCGGCCGGGATAGTCCTCGGCCAGTTTGCGGCCGCGGGCCACGGCGCTGCGGTCCCGGTCGATGCCCCAGACCGTGCAGTCGGCGGCATCGAGGATGGCGCGGCTGTAGCCGCCGGCACCGAAGGTGCCGTCAACGTAAATGGCGCCGTCGCGCGGCGCCAGGGCTTCCAACACTTCGGCGAGCAGGACCGGCTTGTGCGCCCCGCCGCTTGCCCCGCCGGCTGCCCCACCCTTCATCGGGGTTTCCGCATTCATCGCCCACCTCCGCCGCCGGCCGGAATGGTCAGCCTTTGGGAGCGGGCGCGGCTGCGCGCTTCCGCCTTGTGACGCTCCAGGGCGTCGGGGTGCCAGATCTGAAAGAGTTGTCCCATGCCGACAAAAGCGGCCTTGTCGGTGATGCCGGCATGGTCGCGAAAGCCCTGGGGCAGCATGATGCGCCCGGTGCCGTCGAAGGGAAGCTGCTGGGAATCCGAGAAAATCGTGGTCGCCAGGTCGTCGTGGGTTTCGGAGAAGAGATCGATCTCTGACACCCGGGCGATCATCTGCTCCATGAAATCCATGCCGCAGCCTTCGATCGCATCGGCGCGATGCGAACGGAAAGCGACGATGCCGTTAAACGACAGGCCGGCGAGTGTCTGGCGGAACACAGCGGGGACGGAAACCCGGCCCTTCTGATCCACCTTGTTCTCGAAGGTGCCAATAAAGACTGCCACCTCGTTCCCCCGCGGCTCCTTTCCCGCCGTTGTTCAGGCCGCCCTGGCCGGATCGTTTCGCTCGTTTCGCAGGGGACCATCCGCTTCCGGAGGGTCCCGGCCCCACGATCTGGCAAAAATTGCCGTAGTTTATCCCCAATATGGGATCGTTTGGGATATCATGGGATTTTATGGGTGTCAATGCCAACACAAGTAATTCCCTGGGGTTAACAACAGCTTAAAGCCCATGAGTAAGGGCTTTTTTGTGTAGTTGTGGCAGCCCTTGTGGGTGTCGTCTGAAAAGCCACAAGTAAGAGTGACGAGAAATTGTGGCAGCACTTTGTTCGATCTTTGTTCTTATTGGGCTCTGTTCTCGGCTTTGGGACACTGTTTCAGAGCCCTGTCGCGCCTGTCCGGGCGACAGAAAGCGTCCAGGGTGCTTGGGATTTTTACTGTAAAAACAAAGAGATAATAAGCCAGACGGTCTGTAAGCCGGGTTCTGTCCCGCGGGTTGCCCCGCATGGATGGCCATTCATCTGGGGCCCTCGTTGCCGAAGGCCTCGCGCGATCGACCCGGACGGCGGCGCGAAAACCCGCCCGGCCCCACCCCGAAAGGCTGGCCCGGCCGTCCCTACTTGATCTTGCTCCGGGTGGGGTTTGCCCTGCCGCCCCCGTTGCCGGGGGCGCGGTGCGCTCTTACCGCACCCTTTCACCCTTACCTGTCCAAAGACCGGCGGTTTGCTTTCTGTGGCACTTTCCCTGGGGTCGCCCCCGCCGGGCGTTACCCGGCACCCTGTCTCCGTGGAGCCCGGACTTTCCTCCCCCGCCGCTGCGGAACAGCGGCAAAGGCGGCCATCCGACCGTCTGGCCCCCCACAGCTAGGCTTTGCCGACGCCTGGGTCAACCGCCGCGGTCTGCTGCCCGTGACAAAGTTGTGGGCTTAAGCGCTGGGTAAGCCTTCGCGGGAAAGATTGGCGAAACGGCAATCCCCGATTGCGGTGCCTGTCTTTCCAATGAAGCGGCAGGTATCGCAGGCCCCGTCGGCGGACATCAGGATGATGTGCGTCTCAGCCGGAGTGAAAGGGGAGGGCGCGTTGCGACACGAGACACGCAGGATAGCGAGATTCGATGAGCACCATCTTCAATGCCAGGGGCATTCCCCTTTCCTATAGCGCCAGTTCCATCAACCACCGCACGGCAAGCGCCGGGACACCCGAACTTCACGGTACGGCAACCCACGACAGCCTCTGGGGCCAGTCCGCGATGACGGTCGCCATGTACGGCGGCGCCGGCGACGACATCTATCATCTCTACTCCGGCCGGAACCGGGCCTTTGAGTCCGAAGACGAAGGTATCGATACGGTCGATACCTGGATGAGCTACCGGCTGTCCGAGGAAATCGAAAATCTCATCGTGACCGGCAACAACCGCTTTGCCTTCGGCAATGCCACGGACAACATCATCACCGGCGGCTCGGGCCGGCAGACCCTGGATGGGCGTGGCGGCGACGATGTGCTGAAGGGCGGTGGCGGTGCCGATGTCTTCGCCGTCACCCTGGGCAACGGCAGCGATCTGATCCTCGATTTCAGCGCCGATGATGTCCTGCGTCTCACCGGCTACGAGATCAATTCTTTTGATGCTTTGCTGGAAAGGACCAGCCAGTCCGATGGCGACGTTTGGATCGAACTCGGCGGTGGCGAGTTCCTCGTGCTCGCCGACACCAGCGTCGACCGGCTCAACGCCGAACAGTTTCAGCTCGGTCTCGATCTCTCGGACTTTGCGCTGAGCTTTGCCGATGAATTCGACAGCCTCGATCTTTGGGACGGGCAGAACGGCACCTGGGATACGAACTACTGGTGGGGCGCACCCAACGGCAGCACCCTGCCGAACAACAACGAATTGCAGTGGTACATCGACCATGACTACGGGCCGACCGCCTCCGTAAATCCCTTCAGCATTGCGGACGGCGTGCTGACCATCACTGCGGCGCAGACACCGCAGGCGATCAGGCCGGAGATCAACGACTTTCACTACAGCTCCGGCATGCTGACCAGCTATGAGAGCTTCGCCCAGACCTACGGCTACTTCGAGATCCGCGCCGACATGCCGGAGGGCCAGGGGCTCTGGCCGTCTTTCTGGCTGATCCCGGCCGACGGTTCCTGGCCGCCGGAGCTGGACGTCATCGAGCTGCGCGGCCAGAACCCCAACGACCTGATTCTCACCGCCCACAGCGAAGCCAGCGGCGATCACACCATCGACGACCGTGTCGCCCATGTTGCCGACGTCGGCGGCTTTCATACCTACGGTGTGCTCTGGGGGCCGGAGGAAATCGTCTGGTACTACGACGGCACCGAGGTCGGCCGCACGGCAACGCCCGCGGACATGCACGAACCGATGTATATGATCGCCAACCTTGCGGTCGGCGGCATCGCCGGTGCGCCAGCCGACAACCTGGCGACGCCCGGCGAAATGAAGATCGATTACATCCGGGCCTATGCCCTCGACGACGCCCCGCCGCCGGGTGACCGGATCGTGCTCGGCGGCAAGGGTGACGACAACCTGACCGGCGGTGCCGGCGACGATCATCTGCGCGGCAAGGGCGGTGACGATTTGCTGCGCGGCCTTGGCGGCGACGACCGGCTTGTCGGTGGCGCCGGTCTCGACACGCTGGACGGCGGCGCCGGCAACGACACGGTGGACTACGCCAACGCGCCGGTTGCCTGGCATATCGATCTGGCCGCCGGGACCGCCGTCTATGGCACGCGGGTCGAGACCCTCATTTCCATCGAGAACGCGGTCAGCGGTCATGGCAACGACACCCTGGCCGGCGACGGCGGTGACAACGCCCTCTTAGGCGGCAAGGGGCGCGACCGGCTTATGGGCCGCGCCGGTGACGACAGCCTGACCGGCGGCAGCGGCGCCGACACCTTCGTCTTCGGTGGGCTCGATCAAGCCGGCGGCGCAGGCCACGACCGCATTCTCGACTTCCAGAAAGGGTCGGACATCCTCTCGTTCCACGACCTGATCGATGCAGACGGCGACGGCGATATCGACCTGGATGACCTCGGCGCCGCGATCACCGATGTCACCGACGGCGGCGGCAAGGTCTTCGTCTCCTTCGACAACGGGTCCTCGCTGACTTTCCTCGGTGCGGGCACGGGCGCAATCGCCTCGATTAGCGATCTCGTCGAGGATGCGGCCAGCCAGATCCTCGTCTCCTGATGTCTCTGTGACACCAATGGGGCGGCGTTAAGGAAGCGGTAACCTTTAGGAGAAATTTGAGACAAGCGGCGCCCTTGGGTTGCTGTGTCAGGGCGTTCCAGGCAGAACGGGCGGCACAACAACGCCGCTGCTTGTTTTGGGAGAATCAGGCAGCAAGAAAGGCAGACAGGAGCAGTCGGAAATCTCGGCCCGAACAGCGGGCGGAAGAACTAGGGAAGACATGTTGCAACAGACGATACGCAGGATAGCGAAACGCGATGAGCACAGTCTTGAATGCCAGAGGCATCCCTCTTTCCTACAGTGCGGCAGCGACCGAGAACTTTACGGCGACGAGCGGCCAGCCTGAACTGCGCGGTACCACCGGCAACGACAACATGTGGGGCGAGGCGGATGTAAACGTCTCCCTCTACGGCGGCGCCGGTGACGACGTCTATTATCTCTACTCCGGGATCAACCGCGCTTTCGAGAGCGACAACCAGGGAATCGATTCCGTCGAAACCTGGATGAGTTACACCCTGCCGAAGAACATCGAGAATCTGGAAGTGACCGGTGCGGACCGCGCGGCTTTCGGCAACGCCCTCGACAACATCATCATCGGTGGTGACGGACAGCAGACTCTCGACGGCCGCGGCGGCGACGATGTCCTGCGCGGCGGGGACGGCGGCGATATCTTCGTCGTCGACCAGGGCAACGGCAGCGACCTTATCCTCGACTTCAGTTCTGAAGACACCTTGCGGCTGACCGGCTACGATTTCAGTTCCTTCAGCGAACTGCGCGGCAGGATGGTGCAGCGCGATGACGATCTTCAGATCAATCTCGGCGGCGGCGAGATCCTGGTGCTCGCCGACACCACCGCAGCCGATCTCAGCAGCGGCCAGTTTCAACTCGGCCTCAACTTTTCGGATCTCTCGCTGACCTTCAAGGACGACTTCGACAGCCTCGACCTCTGGGACGGCAGCAGCGGCACCTGGGATACGAACTATTGGTGGGGGGCTGAGAACGGCTCCACCCTGGAAGGCAACAACGAGCTGCAGTGGTACATCGACCGCGACTACGGGCCGACCCGGAGCGTCAATCCCTTCAGCATCGACGACGGCGTACTGACCATCACGGCGCGCCCGGCGCCGGCGGCCATCCGTCCGGAGATCGAGGGCTATCAATACACCTCCGGCATGCTCACCAGCTATGAGAGCTTTGCGCAGACCTACGGCTACTTCGAGATCCGGGCCGACATGCCCGAGGGGCAGGGGCTCTGGCCGACCTTCTGGCTGCTGCCGGCGGACGGTGCTTGGCCGCCGGAGCTGGATGTCATCGAAACGCGTGGGCAGAATCCCAACGACCTGATCCTGACCGCGCACAGCAACGCCACCGGCAGCCATGTTATCGACGACCGTGTGGCCAGGGTTGACGATACCAGCGGTTTTCATGACTACGGCGTACTCTGGGGCCCGGACGCGATCGTCTGGTACTTCGACGGTGTCGAGGTTGCCCGCACCCAGACGCCGGACGACATGCATCAGCCGATGTATATGCTGTTCAATCTGGCGGTCGGCGGCATTGCCGGGGCACCGGCGAACGGTCTGTCGACACCGGGCGAGATGAAGGTCGACCATGTCCGGGCCTATGCGCTGGACGACGTGGTGGCACCGCCGGTGCGCGATCTCTCCGGCAACGACACTTTGGTTGGCGGGCTGGAGGCGGACACCCTGGCCGGCGGCGCCGGTGACGACGCGCTGCACGGCCTGGCCGGCAACGACCGCCTGCTGGGCCAGGCCGGTGACGACCTGCTTTGCGGCGGCGCCGGGCGCGACACCCTGAACGGCGGCGGCGGCAACGACACGGCGGACTACAGCAACGCACCGGTCGATTGGCGGATCGACCTGACCGACGGCAAGGCGCATCAGGGTACCCAGAGCGAGGATCTGGTTTCCATCGAGAACGCGGTGGCCGGCAACGGCAATGACACGCTGGTCGGCGACGCCGGCGGCAACGTGCTCGTCGGAGGGCGCGGCAATGATCGCCTCGCCGGGCGGGACGGCGACGACAGCCTGACCGGTGGCAGCGGCCGCGACACCTTCGTGTTCCGGAAAATGGATCAGTCCGGCGGCGACGGCGACGACCGGATCACCGACTTTCAGAAGTGGGGGGACGTGCTGTCCTTCACCGATCTGATCGATTCTGATTCAGACTCGGATATCGACCTGAAGGATTTGAACGCGGCGATCAGCGATGTCACCGACAGCGGCAGCGGCGGCGATGTCGTCGTCGCTTTCGACAACGGCGCTTCGCTGACTCTCGTGGGCAGCGGTACGGGCAGAGTCGACTCGATTACCGATCTGGTGGACGACGCCGCCAGCCAGATCCAGGTTTCATGAGTCAGCCGGAGGCATTTTCTTTCAGCAGCGCCAAGAGTGCCGACAGCCGTTGCCGGGTTTCCGTGTCGGCCTCGCCGGTGATCGCTGCCGGGCGATAGCGGCGCTGGAAAGCACGGATCACCGCCGCCGGATCCTTATCGATAAAACCGTAACCGACTTCGGTGAGGGCGGCGCGGACCGCATCGGCTGGCAAGATGTCATCGGCGGGCGCGTCGGGCGCCGGCCAGAGTCCGATTCCCTCTGCCGCCAGCCCCGGCCAGTCGAAGAGTTCGCCGGGATCTTCCTTGCGCAGGGGGGCGACGTCGGAATGCCCAAGGACCCGCGCTGCCGGGATCGCATGGCGGGCAAGAATGCCCTGCGCCAGGGCGGTGACCGAGGCCATCTGTGCGGCGGGGAAGGGGCGGTAGCCGAACTCATGGCCCGGATTGACAATCTCGATGCCGAGGGAGCGGGCATTGATGTCCTGAGCGCCCTGCCAGGAGGCGACACCGGCGTGCCAGGCGCGGCGGTCTTCGCCGACAAGCCGGAAGACCCGCCCGTCCTCTTCAACGCAGTAATGGGCGCTGACCTTGGCCGCGGGGTCGCACATCCGCGCCAGCGCCGCCTCACCGCTCTCCATGCCCGTATAATGCAGCAGCAGGATATCCACGGCCTGCCCCGCCGGGCGGGCATCGTGATTGGGCGAGAGGCGTTTTTGAATTTGCAGGCCGGTCATGAGCGACTCTGATACAGGAAAGACCGGAGTCTAGCCCAGGACTCTGTATCAATCGAGGGCGGCAATCACCGCAGCACTGTTCACCACCCGGCCGAACTCGGTGTTGAGGGTGGTGAGGTGGGCCAGATGTATGTGCTCGGCGCTGACGGCCTCACCCTCGGGGCCTTTTTGGTCGAAGGCCACACAGGCATCGCCGACCACCAGGACGTCGAAACCCAGGTTGGCGCCGACCCTGGCGGTGGTGGAGACGCATTGATCGCTGGTGAGGCCGAAGAGGACGATCTGTTCAATGCCCTGGCCGCGGAGATCGGCTTCCAGGGTCGTGCCGATGAAGGCGGCATTCACGGTCTTCTCGATCAGGGCTTCCCCGTCCTGTGGTTCGAAGCCCGGCTTGAAGGCATTGCCCGGCCGATCCGGGCGCAGCGTGGAGTCGGGTTCGACGGAGTTGTGCTTCACGTTGATCACCGGGCGGCCTGCCGCGCGCCAGGCGGCCAGGAGGGCGAGGCCGCGCTGTTCCATATCCCGGTTGTTGCGCCGGCCCCAGACGGGATCGTCGAAGGCTTGTTGGACGTCGATGGGTATCAGGACGGACTTGCTTGAAAGCATAGACATCTTAGCTTTCTTCTCTGGTTGTCGTAATTCGAATTCAGACCCGTCCGGCCTCGGGCGCTGTTGCCTTCGGGCGGCGCAGGATGATGATGGCGACACCGCCGACCGTCAGCAGACCGCCCAGGATCAGATTGAGGGTCAGGCTCTCGCCCAGGAAGACGATGCCAGACAGCACCCCGAAGACCGGGATCAGCAGCATGGACGGCATGATCTGATTCATCTGATAGCGGCGCAGCAGCCAGTACCAGGCGCCGTAGCCGATGACCACCACCGCCACCGCCTGATAGACGATGGCGAAGTAGGCCCAGAAGCTTGCAGCCTGCAAGGTTGCCCATTGGCCGTCCTCCAGCAGCATCGAGGCCAGGGCGAGCTGCGGCGTGGCAAAAACGCCAATCCAGGCATTGAGGGTGAAGCCGTCGATGGGGCCGAGCCGTTTGATCTGCACATTGGCGACCGACCACATGCAGGCGGCGAAGATGACGAAGGCAAGGGCCAGGTACTGGCCGTTCAGGCGCGGTTCCCCGGCGATGATGGCGACCCCGGCAAAGGCCAGCAGCATGGCGAGGCCGCGCCGCCAGCCGAGTTTGTCATTGAAGAAAAATGCGGCAAGCAGCGCCGCAAAGGGCACCTGCAATTGGATGGCGATGGCCGCCGTTGCGGCATCCAGCGTTATCAGCCCGGTGAACATGAAGGAAAAGTGCAGGATACCCAGGGTGAAGGAGATACCGAGCAGCGGCAGCCACTGCCCCTTCGGCAGCTTGGCGAAAGGCAGCAGCAGCACCGCTACCAGCAGGAACCGCAGCGCCATGAAAAGCATGGGCGGCAGTTCTTCGAGACCGGTCTTGGCGACGGCGAAGTTGAGGCCCCAGATCGCCATGACGCCGATGATGACGAAAAGATCGAGCGGTTTGAGCGCGGACTCGGCGGTGGGGGCGTCGCTGCTCATTCGGCGAGCGCTTCGCGGGCCGACTCGAGATCCAGCCAGCGCTCTTCCGCCGCTGACAGAGCCTCGCGGGCCGTCGTCAGCTTCCCGGTCACCTTGGCAAAGCCGTCCGGGTCGCGGGTGAAGAGCGTCGGATCGGCCAAAGCGGATTCCAACTCGGCGACTTCGGCCGTCAGGGTGTCGATCTTGTCGGGCAGGGCGTCGAGTTCGCGCTGGTCCTTGTAGCTGAGCTTGCTGCGGCTGCGCGGTTTCTGGTCCTTCGCGGTCTTGCCGCCTGCGGCAGCTTGCGGGCCGCGCGCAGCTTCGCGCTGCTGCTTCAAGGCGGCCTGGTGATACTGCAGGTAGTCGCTGTAGCCGCCCGGCACCTCCAGGACCTTGCCGCCGCCTTCCATGGCAATGACGGCGGTCACCAGACGATCCAGGAAGTCGCGGTCGTGGCTCACCAGGATCAGGGTGCCTTCGTAGTCGTCCAGCACCTCCTGAAGTAGATCCAGGGTTTCCATGTCGAGATCGTTGGTGGGCTCGTCCAGCACCAGCAGGTTGCTCGGCTTGGCAAAGAGCCGTGCCAGCAGCAGCCGCGCCTTCTCGCCGCCGGACAGCGCCTTCACCGGCTGGCGGGCCTGGTTTTCCTCGAAGAGAAAGTCTTTGAGGTAGGACACCACATGGCGCTGGCGCCCGCGCACCAGCAGGGTGTCGCCGCCATCGGGAATCAGGCTGCGCCACAGAGTGGTTTCCGGGTCCAGGCTCTCGCGGCGCTGGTCGAAGTAGACCGGCGTTACCTGACTGCCGAGACGCAGCTTGCCATTGTCCGGCGCCATCTCGCCCATCAGGATTTTCACCAGGGTCGACTTGCCGGCGCCGTTGGGCCCGATGATACCCAGGCGGTCGCCGCGGCGGATGCGGGTCGAGAAGCCGGTGAGGATGGGCAGATTGCCTTCGGCGGTCTCGAAGGACTTGGTGAGTTCTTCGGCTTCGACCACCATGTTGCCGCTGCGCCCGCTGCTGGCGCTGTCCAGCTTGGCGGTGCCGACCTGGCGCAGCCATTCGGCCCGCTCGGCCCGCAAACCCTGCAACCGTGTCAGGCGGCCCTGGTTGCGCTTGCGCCGGGCGGTAACGCCGCGCTGCAGCCAGCGTTCCTCGCGGACGATCTGGCGATCCAGCTTGTGCTGCGCCTCGGCCTCCTGCTGCCGCAGGGTCTCGGCCCAGGTGTCATAAGCGGCGAAGGATTTGTCCAGGCGGTGCATGCGGCCGCGGTCGAGCCAGAGGGTCGTGTTGGTCAGGTTGGCGAGAAAGGTGCGGTCATGGCTGATGACCAGCAGGGCGCCGCGAAAGCGCTGCAACTCGCCTTCCAGCCAGGCGATGGTGGGCAGGTCGAGGTGGTTGGTGGGCTCATCCAGCAGCAGAATGGCGGGCTCCGACACCAGGCAGCGGGCCAGGGCGACGCGGCGGCCTTCACCGCCGGAAAGACCGCTCAGGTCGCGGGCGCCGTCGAGGCTGAGGCGTACCAAGGCGGCATCCACGGCGTGGCGTGGCGCGTCGGGGCCGCCGGCCGGGTCGCGGGCGACATAGTCGGCGATGCTGCCGCCGACGGAAAAGTCCGGGTCCTGCGGCAGGTAGGAAACGCTGGTGCCGGGCTGCAGGAACCGCTGGCCGCTGTCGAGGTCCTGAAAGCCGGCGATGACCTTCAGCAGGCTCGACTTGCCGCTGCCGTTGCGGCCCACCAGGCAGGCCCGTTCACCCTTTGACAGGGTAAGAGAGAGGCCCTCGAAGAGCGGGCGATCACCGAACCGCAGGCGCGCGTCGTTCAGGGCGATCAGGGGCGGACCGGCCGCCACGCTCAGGTGATCCCGCGCAGTTTGCGGATCTCGTCATAGGCGGCGTTGATGGTGGCGACTTTTTCGTTGGCCACCTCAACGAACTCCGGCGGCATGCCTTGGGCAACCAGACGATCGGGATGGTTCTCCACCACCAGTTTGCGATGGGCGGCTTTGATGGCCGCATCGTCGGCATCGCGGTCGACGCCCAGGATTCGAAAGGGATCGCTGTCCTCCAGGCGCACGTTGGCGGCGCGGATACGGTCCCAGCATTGCGCATCAAAACCGAAGAGAACCGCCAGGTTCTCCAGATAGGCCAGTTCGTCGTCGCTGACTGTGCCGTCGGCCCGGGCGATGTGAAACAGCCCGCCGAGCAGTTCCTCCAGCACCGCCGGATTGTCGGCGAACATCCGGGCGAGCTGCTTGGCATAGGGCTCGAACCCGCCGGCGTTCTTGCGCGCCTGGTCGAAGACCCGGCCGACATTCTTCATTTCTTCCGGCGGGATCCGGAAGACCTGCTTGAAGGCGTCGACCTCGTCGCGGGTCACCGTGCCGTCCGCCTTGGCCAGCTTGGCGCCGAGTACGATGACCCCGATGGTGAAAGCGATCTGCTTGGTGGCGTCCGCTGCTTCGGCGGCGGCCGGTGCGCCGCTCATCTTGTCAACGGCATGGCCGGCCACCGCGCCGATCAACGCGCCCAGCGGGCCGCCCAGGGCAAAGCCTGCGGCGCCTCCGAGAATTTTGCCCCAAACGCTCATTGTCTTACTGCGATGTGAAGAAGCTTACTTGTTGAAGAAGCTTGTGCCGGTTCGAAGCCTCAGCATGACGGGCCGAACCGTGTTGCGTCAAGCAAACAGGGCAAATCCGCCTAACTCCCCGTGGTGGCTGCGATACGCCCGAGGCCGGGCAGTTTGATCGCCAGGTCGAGCGGGTCGATCCCGAAGGTGAGGCCCAGGATGTTGACTTCCAGCCCCTCCTCGACGGCCAGCCCGGCCCCCAAAAGGCCGAACAATGAAAGCTGATATCCGGTGCCGCTGGGCGTGGCCGCCAGGAACCGGGTCTCGCCCAGGTAATCCTTGCCCACGGCGGTCGGCGGCAGGTCCAGGTTCAGGGCCGGCACCTGCCGGGCGATGCTGGCGGTGAAGGTATTGGAATTCGGCCCCGGCCAGGTCTTGTATTCACCGGCGAAGGGATAGTTGGCGATGGCGGCCTCGATCTGGGGAATGGCCGTCGCCGCTTCTTCGCCGCGTAGCTCGGCATAGAGTTCCGGGGCGGCGCCGAACCAGTAGCGGTCCGCCGTGCCCTGGCGTTGCCGCACCGCGTTGCCGCTTTGCCAGAAGCGCCAGCCGATGACCTCATGGATGGTGAAGCTCTGGGCGCCCTCGGGCTTCACCGCAATCCAGGTGTGCACGGCAAAGGCCCCGCGCCAGCGTACAGTGCGGGCGCCATAGACCTGCACCACGGCTTCCGGCGTCACTGCCGGGTCCGGCGCCAGGCCGGCGCTGTCGGACGAGGCGCTGCGCCAGGAGCGGTCAAGGGAAACATCGTCGGTCATGGTCGCCAGGGCCGGGCCCGCCAGCAGGAAGCCGAGGACCAGCAGCAGGCGCCGGAGGGTGAGAGCGAAGGTCTTCATGGTCGGCCGGTTTCTTGGTTCGCTTAGATCTGGGGAAGGGGACGGCTTTGTTACAATAGCTGTTCTTTCATCATCTTCCCTGGCCTTTGTGGCGATCTCATGACGCTCTCGACCAGCGGTTTCTTAAGGTCTAAAGAATTTTTAACCCTGTCCCCCGAATAATCGGCCTTTCATGGGGCAGAACAGCCCGAAAAAGACAGCGATCAAGGGCCGAAAATGTCGGGCGATGCCACCGGCGAAGCGCAGATAATCGACGGACTCGCGCGGGATGCCGCCGGTCTGGGGGTCGAGATTGTCGACGTGGCCGGCAACATAGACGCAGTTTCCGGCCAAGTCGCCCAACAGGCCGAGCGCTTTCGCGGCCTGGTCGAAAACGCCGGCCAGGTCAACGAGAGCAACAGGCGCATCGCCGAGGCGGCCTCCCAGGCGCGGGAGAAAGCGGCCCGGACGGCAGAGAGCGTACGGGGTTCGGAAGAGACCGTACGCAGCGCCGTGGACGATATCCATGCCCTGGTGGAGGCGGTCGCGGTCATCGAAGGACAGCTCGGCGGCCTGCAGCAGGCCCTGGACGAAGTTGCTCAGGTTGCCTCCGGTATCGAAGCGATTGCCAAGCAGACCAATCTGCTGGCGCTCAAT
This sequence comes from Pelagibius sp., assembly GCF_965249265.1. Classification (NCBI taxonomy): domain Bacteria; kingdom Pseudomonadati; phylum Pseudomonadota; class Alphaproteobacteria; order Rhodospirillales; family Rhodovibrionaceae; genus Pelagibius; species Pelagibius sp. The sequence continues at coordinate 735,660 of NZ_OZ252224.1, forward strand.
GCCACCATCGAGGCCGCCCGTGCCGGCGATGCGGGCAAGGGCTTCGCCGTGGTGGCGGGTGAGGTAAAGGCCCTGGCCGCCCAAACCTCGACCGCCACGGCGCAGATCGACGAGACTTTGAAGCGGCTCACCGAACAGGCCGAGCAACTCGTCGATCAGGGCGGCGAGACGACTGGACGGGCGGAATCGGCGCGCCGCGGCACCCAGACCATCGGCGATGTGATGGGCAAGGTCGGCGCCGCCGTCACCGGGATCGAGTCGGACACGGCGGCGATCGCCGAGAGCGCCGAGAGCATCGACCGGCAGTGCGGCGGTTTCGTTTCCACCCTGGAAGCGATGAACGGCGAGGTCGAAGGGGCCAGCACGACACTGGGCGAGGCCCGGGACCGGATAAACCGCCTGATCGCCGCCAGCGAGCGGGTCATCACCCTGACCGCCCAGAGTGCTTTGAACACCATCGACGGGCCCTTCGTCGCCAAAGTGAAGGCGGTTGCGGCCGCGGTTTCCGGCGTCTTCGAAGCCGCGTTGCATGAGGGCCGGATCAGCGAGGCCGAACTCTTCGACCGCGATTACCAGCCGATCGCCGGCAGCGACCCGGAGCAGCTGATGGCCGGCTGTACAAAGCTTACCGACGATGTGCTGCCGCCGATCCAGGAACCGCTGCTGGACTTCAACGAGGCCGTGGTGTTCTGCGCCTGTGTCGATGTCAACGGCTACCTGCCGACCCACAATCTGAAATTCTCCCAGCCTCAGGGCGACGACCCGGTGTGGAACGCCGCCAACTGCCGCAACCGGCGCCTGTTTGACGACCGCGTCGGGCTGGCGGCCGGGCGCAATACCGAACCCTTCCTGCTGCAGAGTTACCGCCGCGACATGGGCGGCGGCAACTTCACCCTGATGAAGGATGTCTCGGCCCCCATCATGGTGAGGGGCAAGCATTGGGGCGCCGTGCGCCTGGCTTACAAGGTCTGATCTCGCCGGTTTCTCGGCGACCCCATGGCGGAGCCTGCCGACAGGCTCTAAACTCGCCGCCGTTCATCACGCAGCGGAGGCCGCCATGCAATTGTTCTACTCCCCGACATCCCCCTATGCCCGCAAGTGCCGGGTGATCGCGCGGGAGCGCGGCTTGATGGGGCAGTTCGAGGAGATCCCCTGCAATCCGATGGAGGACCCGCCGGAACTGCAGGCGAAGAACCCGCTGGGCAAGGTTCCGGCGCTTGTGCTCGACGACGGCACCGCCCTCTTCGACAGCCCGGTCATCGCCGAATACCTGGATGGCCTGGGCACTGCGGATCGCATGATCCCCGCCGAGGGTGCCGCACGCTTCAAGGTGCTGACCGCCGCCGCCCTGGGCCAGGGCATGACCGACGCAGCCTTCAACGTGACCATGGAAAGCCGCCGCCCGGAGGGCGAGCGTTCTCCGGCAGCGGTCGCCCGCTGGCGCGCGGCGATCCTGCGCGGCCTCGATCACATGACCAGCCATATTCAGGGACTGCCCGGCGATCTTACGATGGGGCATGTCGCCTGCGCCTGCGCCCTCGGTTACCTCGACCTGCGCCACGGCGATCTCGGCTGGCGGGACGGGCGCGGTGATCTGGCGGACTGGTTCGCCGCCTTCGACGCCCGCCCGGCCATGCGCGAGACCGATCCCAGTTAGCTTCTCTTTCGATTGTCACGGCGCCGGCCCGCTCCCCCTCCCGGCCACCCACTAGGATAATTTCATGGGTGGCCGGGAGGGGGAGCGGGCCGGAACCGCTTCGACGTTAGTCGAAATGCTCTAAGACCACCTTCCTGGCAGCAGACCGAGCGCCGTGATCATGCCGGCGGTGACCAGGGCGGCGCCGGCCAGATCGGTCGGGCTGGGCACCTCGCCCAGCAGCGGATAGGCGAGCAGCACCGCAATAGCGGGCACCAGGGTGACGAAGACCGCGCCGCGCCCGGCCCCCAGCAGCGCCACCGCCCGGCTGTAACAGACCAGCGCCAGGATCGCCGCGACGAGGCCTTGAAACACGGCTTGCCCGGCGATTTCGCCCAAGGGCGCGGTAAAGAGCTGCGGCTCTGCGGTGAGCAGATAGATCGGCCCGTAGATCAGCAACGACAATACCGAGACCAGCGCCGTTGCCTGCAGCGGCTCGGCGCCCCAGGCGCGCAGAGCGACGGTGTAGCTGGCCCAGAGCAGGCCGCCGCAGGCGAACATCAGGTGGCCCTTCCACTGTTCGGCCTGATAGTCCCCAAGGGCCTGCCCGCCGATCAGCAGCACGCCGGTCAGCATCAGGGCGATGCCGATCAGGCGTTGGCGCGGCGGACGGTCGCCGAGCAGCAGCCAGCCCCCCAGGGTCGCGAAGACCAGCATGAAACTCGGTCCGATGATGCCGCCCTGACCGGCCGGCGCATAGCTGAGGCCGCCGGCGGTCACCAGCACATAGGGCGCGCCGGCGCCGAAACTGAGGAACAGCGCCCGCCCCCAGCCGAGGCCGCCAGTTCCCAGATTGCCGGTGCCGTTGCGAATCACCAGAGGCAGCAGGATCAGCCCGGCGACCAGAAAGCGCAGGGCGGCGATGTCGGCGACGGCCAGGCTCTGGCGGATACCGAGGGCGGAGACCACCGGCCAGGCCCCCCAGATCAGGGATGCAGTCAGGCCGTAGACTACCGCCGCCGGCAGGGCAGAGGCTTGGTTTTCGGAAAGATCGGTCATGGCGGCGGCATCCCTTGTCTGCTTGATTTCAAGCGATAAACCTAGGGATTCGCTGTGCGGTCAGGCGGCAAATTTCGACGATTTCTGACGAAATTATGCGTTTGAAAAGGAAAATCGATGGTATTCTGCATGGATGGATGAATTAGATCAATTCGACGTCGCGCTGCTGGATCAGCTTCAGCGCGACAACCGCCAGACCTCGGAAGCCTTGGCCGCCGCCGTCGGTCTTTCCGCCACCGCCTGCCAGCGCCGCATGAAGCGATTGCGGGAGGCCGGTTACATCGCCGCCGACGTTTCGATTCTCGACCCGGCCAAGGTCGGGCGGCGCACCACCTTCATCGTGCAGGTGGATCTTGTCCGTGGCCGCGCCGATATCGTCGACGGCTTCAAGCGGGATATGCTGAAAGTCCCGGAGGTGCAGCAGTGCTACTACGTCACCGGCGAGGCCGATTTCGTCCTGATCGTCGTCGCCGAAGACCTTGCACACTATGAACAGCTCACCCGGCGGCTTTTTTACGGCAACAACGTTATCGGCAAGTTCCACACCCAGGTGGTGATGGACTCCGTGAAGCTGGGCCTTACAATTCCCCTAGAGGATTAGAATTAGGATTAAGCGCAGAAAACCGGAGGGAAGCCTTTGCCGACTGCGTTGCTCGTGCTCCTGGCGATGGTCCCGATTCTCTGGCTGGCCTTCTGTATTCTGAAGGCGCAGTTCGGCCTTGTCTGCGGCACCTACTGCAGCGCCACCCTGATCCTCACCGACATCGCCGCAATCACCTGGCTTATTCTCCAGGGGCAAACAGTGATGAACGGCACCCAGTTCGGCTTCGCCTGTCTCGTGCTGTTCACCGTGAACCTCGGCCTCTCGGTCGGCTGGCTGAGCGGGTACCTGAAGCGCAAAAGACGACGGGAAGGTTTTCGGTGATCGTCCGTCGCGGTCCGCTGGACTACTTCAAGGGTAAGTCCCTGACATTTCCCGGCTGAATGCTGATAATCTCGGCGCCGTACTTTCCATAACTTGGACCGCCTGTTCGAAACTCTATGTACTGGCCATCCTTGGTTACGACTTCCACACATCGGCGCTTCGGGGAATCCGCGTAGATGAAACAGAGCCAATCATCGTCGATCTCCCATGTGCCGTAGTAGGTGCGGCGGCTCGGTTCAATTGTGGTGAGGCGCCCGTCGGCTGAGCGGTACTCGACGAGATTCCCGCTGCCGTCGCCGTAGCGCCCTTCGACGGTCTGTCCTGAGAAGACACGGGTGATCTCCTCACCCGTCATAACCCGGTAGCCGTCTCGCAGGTATTCTTCTTTTGCAGTTGCGCAGCCGGTCAGCCCTATCGCGAGCATGGCAACAGCCCAATATTTGTTCATTCGCATGAAGACTGATCTCACAGATAATCCAGTAGCTGAAAGCATCGGCGTCACAACTCTGCGGCAGTGTCGGGTTGTTCACTTCAGCGGCAAGTTATTCACGTTGCCGGGCTGAATGCTGGTGATGTCTGTAAATTTCCCAAATTCCCGCCCGCCTGTTCGGATGTCGACGTAGCGTCCATCCTTGGTGAGGACTTCAACGCATTTCTTCACCGGAAAATCTGTATAGATGAAGCAGAGCCAGTCGCCGTCGACACTCCAGGTTCCGTGATAGGTGCGGCCATCCGATTCGATTGTTGTGAGGCGCCCATCGGCTGAACGGAATTCAACAAAGACGCCCCTGCCGTCGCTGTAGCGTCCTTCAACGGTTTGCCCTGAAAAGACGCTGACGATCTCTTCGCCCGTCATGACCCGAAAGCCGTCTTGCAGGTGTTGTTCCTTGGCCGTCGCGCAGGCCGCAAGACCTGCCACCAGGAGTGCGAAGATCAGGGTGTTTTTGAGCTTCATCGTTTGAGTGCTTCCCGCATTTCAGGTTGGCTTGGCGCTTCCACCGGCTGTGAAGGGCCCTCAGATCCGTTGCAAAATCCAGAACGAAGCGGTTGAACGGTTCATCAGACTTCGGCCGTTCAGTCCAAGGGAAGGCCCTGGGTGTTACCGAGGCTGATTGACAGGACTTTGGCACTCACGTTGCCGGATCGTCCGGAATACTCCTTGAACAGGATGTACTGGCCATTCCTTTCCGCGACCGTATGGCAGTTGTCTTTGGTGGCAGGAATGTCTGGATAGACGAAACAGATCCGTTCCCCCCGGACCTCCCATTTTCCTTGTTCAGCGACCCGATCGGACCGCTTGAACGTTGAACGGCCGTCTTCATGGAAAAAGGCAGTTGCAGTTCGGCCACTGGCCAGCTCAACCTGGTGGGTTTTGCCAGCATGCAGTTGACGAATCTCTTCGTTGGCCAGCAATTGGTAACCGTCGTCCAGATGGCGTTCTTTCGCGGTTACGCAGCCTGCAAGCGTCGCGCTCAAAAGAGCCGCCGCCACAATTCTTCCCATACTCATCGCTTCTGACCTCGAGTCTGCTGCCTGAAAGACAGAATATATCACTCCGTTGGCTCTTCGTCTTGCGGTTGATGATTTGCTCAAGAGATAACGTTGACAATTTATCGATAAAATGTCTTTGTAAGGATGCGCCGAAGCGGCGTTTCCAAATCAAAGAGCCAGACGAACGGGGATAACGATGGACGGCGACAGCAGGCAGGCGGCTTGGCAATTCTGGATCGACCGGGGGGGTACCTTCACCGATGTGGTGGCGCGCAAACCCGGCGGCGAACTGGTGTCTCACAAGCTGTTGTCGGAGAACCCGGAGCAGTACAAGGACGCCGCCGTCCAGGGCATCCGGGAGCTGCTGGGCCTCGCCAAGGACGCTGCCCTGCCGCCGGGCGCGGTGGAGGCGGTGAAGATGGGCACCACGGTGGCCACCAACGCCCTGCTGGAGCGCAAGGGCGACCGCACCCTCTTCGTGACATCAGAGGGCTTCGGCGATCTGCTGCGCATCGGCTATCAGAACCGGCCCCGTCTCTTCGACCGCCACATCGTACTGCCGGAAATGCTCTATGAGCAGGTGATTGAGGTGACCGAGCGCGTTTCCGCTCAGGGCGAGATCGTGACGGTGCTGGAGGAGGAGGCCGCGCGGGCGGCTTTGCGGGCGGCCTATAACGACGGTATCCGCGGGGTCGCCATCGCCTTCATGCATGGCTACCGCTACCCCGATCACGAGAACCGTGTCGCCGTGATCGCCGAAGAGATCGGTTTCACCCAGATTTCCACCAGCCACGGCGTCAGCCCGCTGATGAAACTGGTCAGTCGCGGCGACACCACGGTGGTCGACGCCTATCTCTCGCCGATCCTCAGGCGCTATGTCGATCAGGTGGCCGGACAACTGGATGCGGACGCGCAGAAGGGCCCGCGCCTGATGTTCATGCAGTCCAACGGCGGCCTTACCGACGCGCGGCTGTTCCAGGGCAAGGACGCTATCCTCTCCGGCCCCGCCGGCGGCGTCGTCGGCATGGTGCGCACCGCAGCCATGGGCGGCTTCGAAAAGCTCATCGGTTTCGACATGGGCGGCACCTCCACCGACGTTTCGCATTATGACGGGGAGTTCGAGCGCACCTTCGAAACCCAGGTGGCCGGCGTGCGCATGCGCGCGCCGATGATGCACATCCACACCGTGGCGGCGGGCGGCGGCTCCATCCTGCACTTCGACGGCGCGCGCTACCGTGTCGGCCCGGATTCCGCCGGCGCCGATCCGGGCCCGGCCTGTTACCGCCGCGGCGGGCCCCTGGCGGTGACCGACTGCAACGTCATGCTGGGCAAGATCCAGCCGGCGCAATTCCCCAAGGTCTTCGGGCCCGGAGCGGACGAGGCCCTGGATGCCGAGGTGGTGCGCGAGAAGTTCTCTGCCCTGGCCGCAGAGATCGCCCGGGCGACCGGCAAGCCGCAGACGTCGCCGGAATCCGTCGCCGAGGGTTTCCTGCGCATCGCCGTGGAGAACATGGCCAACGCCATCAAGAAGATCTCGGTACAGCGCGGCTATGACGTCACCGAGTACACCCTCAACTGCTTCGGCGGGGCCGGCGGACAGCACGCCTGCCTGGTCGCCGACGCGCTGGGCATGACCCGGGTTTTCCTGCATCCCTTCGCCGGGGTGCTTTCGGCCTACGGCATGGGCCTGGCCGATGTCAGGGCGATCCGCGAACGCCAGATCGAGGCTGCCTTCGCCGCCGGCGTCACCGACGACATCGAAACGGCTTTCGGCGCGCTGGCGGCGGATGCCAAGGAAGAAGTGCTGACCCAGGGTGTCGACCCGGCGCGCATCGCCCTGGTCCACAAAGTGCAGCTACGCTACGAGGGCACAGACAGCCCGTTGCAGATCGACTTCGCCGATCTCGACGCCATGAAGGCGGCCTTCGAGGTGGCGCACAAGCAGCGCTTCGGCTTCATCGCGCCGGACCGCAACCTGGTGGTGGAGGCGGTCTCCGTCGAAGCCGTCGGCTCGACCGAAGCGGTCGCCGATCCCGAGCGCGAAGCGGCTGCTGACGCGAAGCCCGCCGAGCCCCTGGACCGGGTCGCCATGTATTCCCATGGCGAAAGCCACGAGACGCCGCTCTACGACCGCGACGCCCTGCTGCCCGGCCAGAAGGTCGACGGCCCGGCGGTGATCTTCGAGGCGACCGGCACCACGGTGGTGGAGCCGGGCTGGCAGGCGGAGATGACCGCGCGCGGTCATCTGGTGCTGGTGCGCATCGTCGCCCGCCCCAAGACCGAAGCCGTCGGCACCGAGGCCGACCCGGTGATGCTGGAGGTCTTCAACAACCTCTTCATGTCCATCGCCGAGCAGATGGGCGCGACCCTTTCCAACACCGCCTATTCGGTGAACATCAAGGAGCGGCTGGATTTCTCCTGCGCCATCTTCGACCCCGTCGGCAATCTGGTGGCCAACGCGCCGCATATGCCGGTGCACCTGGGCTCCATGGGCGAGTCCATCAAGACGGTGATCCGCGAGAATGCCGGTAGCATGAAACCGGGCAACGTCTATGCGCTGAACGCGCCCTACAACGGCGGCACCCACCTGCCGGACGTGACGGTCATCACCCCGGTCTTCGACGATGCGGGTGAGGAGATCCTGTTCTACGTCGGCTCGCGCGGCCACCACGCCGACATCGGCGGGCGCACTCCGGGCTCGGCGCCGCCGGACTCCACCGTCATTGAGGAGGAGGGCGTGCTGATCGACAACTTCCTCTTGGTGGAGGAGGGCGTGCTGCGCGATGCCGAGACCCTGGCGCTCTTAAAGTCCGGCAAGTATCCCTGCCGCAATCCGCAGCAGAACATGGCCGACCTCGGCGCTCAGATCGCCGCCAACGAAACCGGCGTGCAGGAGGTGCGCAAGATGCTCGCCCACTTCGGCTTCGACGTGGTGCAGGCCTATATGCGCCATGTGCAGGACAACGCGGAGGAATCGGTGCGCCGGGTGCTCGACGTGCTGAAGGACGGGGAATTCACCTATCCGCTGGACAACGGCAGTCAGATCCAGGTGAAGATCACGGTGGACAAGCAGGCACGCGAAGCCCTGATCGATTTCACCGGCACCTCGCCCCAGGACAGCGGCAACTACAACGCGCCGACCGCCGTCTGCAAGGCAGCGGTGCTCTATGTCTTCCGCACCCTGGTGGAAGACGAAATCCCGCTGAACGAGGGCTGCCTGAAACCGCTGAAGCTGAAGATCCCTGAACGCTCCATGATCAGCCCGGAATATCCGGCGGCGGTCATCTCCGGCAATACAGAGGTCTCCCAGTGCATCACCGATGCGCTTTACGGCGCGCTCGGCGTGCTGGCCTCGGCCCAGGGCACCATGAACAACTTCGTCTACGGCAACGATCAGTATCAGAACTACGAGACCATCTGCGGCGGCACCGGCGCCGGGCCGGACCACGACGGCACCTCCGCCGTGCACTCCCACATGACCAACACCCGGATGACCGACCCGGAGGTGCTGGAGTGGCGCTTCCCTGTCAGGCTGGAGGCCTTCCGCATCCGCCACGGCTCCGGCGGCGCGGGCAAGCATCGCGGCGGCGACGGCGTCATCCGGCGCATGCGCTTCCTGGAACCCATGACCGCCACCATCCTGTCGCTGCACCGCGCCACCGACCCCTACGGCCTCGACGGCGGCGGGCCGGGTCAGCGCGGCCGCAACACGGTGCGCCGCGCCGACGGTTCGGAGGATCTGCTGAAAGGCAGCGACGAGACGGAGATGCAGGCTGGCGATGTCTTCGTCATCGAAACACCGGGCGGCGGCGGCTACGGTCTTGCCGCCGAGCGGGCGGAGGCAGCGGAATGAGTGAGGGAAAAACAAAAACAGCGAAGCGCCGCAACATCGTCTCCTCGGCCCATCTGGTCTCGGAAAGGGCGGCGGAGCTGAGTTCCTTCGAGTACGGCCTCTACATCGCCTCCAACGCTTTCGAGCGCTGGATCGTCAGATGCATGGCGGCGGCGGGCCTGCCGGAGCTGGGTTCCCTCGATGTTATGGTGCTGCACACCGTGAACCACCGCGCCCGCGACAAGCGCCTCGCCGACATCTGCTTCGTCCTCAACATCGAAGACAGCCACACGGTGAACTACGCGCTGAAAAAGCTCGCCCGCCTCGGCCTCGTCGCCGGCGACAAGCGCGGCAAGGAAATCTTCTACGCGACGACGGCGGAGGGCGCCGAGGTCTGCGCGAAGTACCGCGAGGTGCGGGAAGCCTGTCTGGTGAATTCCTTCAGCGCCTTCGCCGGCGAAAAAGGCGAAGACCTCAACGCCGAAATCGGCCAGGCCGCCGACCTGCTGCGGGCGTTGTCGGGGCTCTACGATCAGGCGGCAAGATCAGCGACGAGTCTTTAGGGATTCATTGTCTCCGCCGCTTCCGCTGCTTTGTACTCCCGCCGCGCCAGCGGAATGCGCAGCACCAGCAGGGCGAGCAGCAGGAAGACCAGGCCGAAGAGGGCCATCATGGCGTCGGGGCCGAAGCCGTCCAGCACCGTGCCGCCGAGCAGCGGGCCGAGGCCGCCGCCGATGCCGTAGATGAAGGCGAAGCTGGCCGAACCGGCAAGCAGGAGGGGACCGGAGAAACGCTCCCCCAGCACCGTCAGTGCACCGGTATAGAGCGCAAAGCTGACGCCGCCGAGGATCACCAGCAGGGGCCAGAACAGCCAGCCCTGGTGCAGGACGACGGGCAGCAGGGCGCAGGACACTGCCGCGACGAGGCCGCAGCCGGCGATGACCGCGGGGCGGGAGAAGCGGTCGAGCAGCCAGCCCACCGGGAACTGCGCGGCGACCATGCCGATCATCAGGGCCGAGAGGGCCGCGGCGGCGATCTCCGGCGAGAAGCCGGAGCGCAGCATATAGATCGGCAGCAGGGTCATGGCGGCGGCATCGAAGAAGGCGAAGACGAAGACCACGCCGGTCAAGAGCGCCGCCACCTTCATGAAGAGGCCGAGGGCGGCGAGGCGCATTTCGGTGAGGCCTTCGGCGGAGCGGCGGCGCAGCGGCAGCATGGCCAGAACCGAGCCGCCGACGATGGCCGCACCGACCATGAAGGGCAGGCTGCCGGTGCCGCCGAGGACCACCAGCAGCAGCGGGCCGGCGGCAAAGCCCGCCGCCATCACCGTGGCGTAGACCCCGATGACCCGGCCGCGGATGCGCTCCGCCGTTACCGTGTTCAGCCAGGCCTCCGAAACCACGAAGATCGCGTTCAGGCTGGCCCCGACGATGATGCGCAGCGGGAACCAGTGCACTTCCGGGTTGGTCACCGGAAACAACAGCATCCCGGCGGCGGCAATCAACAGGCTGAGGACGACGAGGCGAAAGCCGCCGAGCAGGCGGATCAGGCGCGGCAGGAAGAAGGTCGAGAGGACCAGGCCGACGCCGGTCATGGCGCCGTTCAGGCCGATGGCGAAATCGCTCATGCCCGCCTCCGCCATCATCAGCGACAGCAGCGGATAGGTCAGGCCGAGGGCGAGGCCGAAGACGCCGATGCAGGCGATCAGGGCGGCGACGCAGGGCCAGTCGGTCCGGGGTTCTTCGAAAGCGGCTTCCATGACCGGACGATGCCACGGATTGCCGCGCCGTGGATATCCGAATTCGCACTGGAATGCGCAAGGGCGTCAATTCGCCGCCCTCGGTTGTTGCAGGGGCCATAGGGGCGGTCATCGTGCCGGCGGCGCACCCCCACCCCAACCCTCCCCCCATCGAGGGGGGAGGGTTGGGGTGGGGGTGACAGCCGCGCCGAACCCTATTGTCAGCCACCTTTACCACCGCTGTCGCCAGCAGCCTGAAACCCGCCTGCTTCGAACCGCGTAAATGGGAACAGTCGCCGCATCCCCGCCAGCGGGAGATGTCATGTTCGCCGGAAAACCCGAGTTCACCCTGCGCCGCGCCGCGCCGTATGACGCCAAGGCTGTGCAGGATCTGATGTACGCCGCCTTCGCCCGCCACGTTCCCGCCCTGGGCCGTAAGCCGCGACCAATGCTGGCCAATTATGCCCTGGCAGTGCGCGCCCATCAGGTCTGGGTGGTGGCGGAAACGCCGCCCCCCGGAACAGATGGGCCGGAGGAAGAACCGGCAAATGACAACCGCTGCTCCCACGTCCTGATCCCCGATCCCCTTATCGCCGCTCTGGAACTGATCGAGGGGGAGCGGCATCTTATGATCCAGGCCATTGCCGTGCGGCCGGACCGCCAGCGCCGCGGTCTCGGCCGGGCGCTGATGCAACTCGCGGAAGCGGAGGCCAAACGCCAGGGCCGCGCATTGTTGAGACTGAACAGCCCAGATGTGATGACCGAGAGTCTCTCCCTCTGCGAAGCCCTCGGCTTCCGCGAAACCCATCGTCAGGCTTCCTGGGACAGCCAGATCGTTTTCCTGGAAAAGGTGCTGGCGTGACGGGATTGTCGACGTGATTGGGGGAAGCAGACTCTTTGCGCGGGTCCTGCTTGGTCTAGGCACCCTTGCCCCGGCGCAGGCAGAACAGGGTGGTGGCGCAGAACAGGGCGGCCAGCAGGTAGGGGACGGAATCCGGCCCCAGGCTGTAGAGCGCGGCGCCGCCGGCCAGGGGGCCGAGGGCGCTGCCGAGGCCGTAGACCACGGCGAGGCAGGTGGTGCCGGCGACCAGGGGCGCCCCGCTGTAGCCTTCGCCGAGCAGGGTGATGGCGCCGGTGTAGAGCCCGACGGCCAAGCCGCCGAGCAGCAGCAGCAGGGCGCCGAGCAGCCAGACGGTGTCCAGGCTCGACGGGATGGCAAAGCAGCAGAGCGCGGAAGCCAGCGTGCAGAGGGCCATGACCCGGCGGCGCGTGAAGCGGTCGAGCAGCCAGCCGATGAAGGGTTGTAGAATCACCATGCCGATCAGCAGGCAGGCCAGGGCGGCGCTCGCCTCCTCGCCGGTGAAACCGCCTTCGATGAAATAGATCGGCAGGATGACCAGGGCGGTGCCGTCGAAAAGTGAGTAGACCAGCACCAGCATGGCCAGCAGCGGTGCGAGGCGGAAGAAACCGACGACGGCCCCCAAGTCGAGGCCGTCGAAAGCGTTCATCGACTCCCGGCGGCCGGGCCTTCCCTGCAGCGGCAGAACCGTCAGGGCGGCCAGCAAAACGAGTCCGGCGCAGGCCAGAAAGGGCAGGGCCCCCTCGTCGCCGAGCAGCAGGATGAGCAGGGGCCCAAGGGCAAAACCCGCCGCCATGACGGCGGTGAAGGCGCCGACGATGCGGCCGCGCTGGGCCTCCAGCGAGGCGTTGTTCAGCCAGACCTCGGTGACGATGAAGGCGATGTTCATGAAGCAGCCCAGCGCAAAGCGCAGCAGATACCAGACGCTTTCCACATCGCTGTAGGGCGCGGCGGCGAGGCAGAGGCTGGCCCCGGCGATGCCGCCGGCCAGCAGCCGCAAGGGGCCGCAGCGGATCAGCAGCGCCGGCAGAACGAGGTTGGAGGCGAGCAGGCCGAAGCCGGTCATGGCGCCGCTGAGGCCGATGGTGAAATCGTCGGCGCCCTGGCGTTCCATCACCAGGGAGAACAGCGGATAGCTGAAGCCCAACCCCAGCCCGCAGATACCCATGGCGGCGGTGAGCAGGCTGACGGCGGTCCAGTCGGTAGCGGCCGGCGCACGCACCGAGACTTCAGCGGCTTGCATCCGGATGTTTTCCGTTTGGCCCGAGGTTCTTTGGGTAGGGGCTGTTTGGGCCGTGGCGGCGACCGTGTCCATGGCCGGCAGCATGCCCGCGGCAAGTCTTTTCCGGCAGAGGGGGATCGGGATGACGGCGGCCCCTACGGGAGTACTCCCTTGGACGCGGGATACTCTCTTTTGGCCGGCTTGGTTTAGAGTGCGGCCATGGCTTTGCTGAACCCGCCCGTATTGGGCGTCCTGATGCTGAAAACCGGCTTTCCGCGGCCGCCGGGCGATGTCGGCAATCCGGCGACCTGGCCCTGCCGCTGCTTCTATAAAGTGGTAGAGCCCGCCTCGGTGGCGGCGGTGGTGACCGACCAGACACTGCCCGACAGCCTTGTGGATGCCTTTGCCGAGGCCGGGATGGCGCTGGTGGCCGAGGGCGCGACGCTGCTCACCACCTCCTGCGGATTTCTGGTCACGGCCCAGGAAGATCTGCAGGCGCGGCTGCCGGTGCCGCTGGTCACCTCCAGCCTGCTGCAGATCCCGACGGTTGCCGCAAGTCTGCCGGCAGGCAGGCGGGTCGGCGTCATCACCTTTGATTCGCGCAGGCTTTCCCCGGCGCACCTGGCGGCTGCCGGGGCGCCGCCGGATACGCCGGTCGCCGGTCTGGAGGACGGACGGGAACTCCACCGTGTCATCGCCCAAGATCTTCCCGATCTGGACAGCGCCCTGGCGGAGGCCGATGTCCTGGCCGCCGGGCGGGCCTTGGCCCGGGATCATCCGGATCTGGGCGCCTTGGTGCTGGAATGCACCAACCTGCCGCCTTACCGGGCGGCGCTTTCGGCGGCGCTCGGCCTGCCGATCTATGACCTGCCCGGCCTGATCGGCGAAAAACACCTGGCTGCCGCTTACCAGCGGCGCGGTGAAAACCCGCCGCCACCGGGGGATTGGGCGGTTCAAAAATAAAACGTTTATATTTTATCGATAAAATGTAATTATAAGGGCGCTGGTTGCCTGACGGCCACGCGGATGGCTAAAGTCGGGGACCGGCCCCGGGAAAATCGGGAAGAGATCGCGGAGGCCTGAACCTCCGGGAAAAGGCCAGACAGGGAGAACAAGAATGAAAAGTTTCGTCAGAAATCCCGGCGGGAAATCCGTTGGGGCCATCGTTTCGGCTGCCGCTTTCGCGCTGGCGGCTTCGACCGCCCTGGCGGCGGAAAAGTGGGACATGCCGCTGGCCTATTCCGCCAGCAACTATCACTCCGAAAACGCGGCCAAGTTCGCCGAGGCGGTCACCAAGGCCTCCGGCGGCGAACTGGAGATCGTCGCCCATCCCGGCGGCTCGCTGTTCAAGGGGGGAGAGATCTACCGGGCGATCCGCACCGGACAGGCACCGATCGGTGAGAGGCTGATTTCGGCCCTGGGCAATGAGGACCCGCTGTTTGAGATCGATGCCCTGCCGTTCCTGGCCACCAGCTTCGATGATTCCTGGAACCTCTACCAGGCCTCGAAACCCAAGCTGGAAAAGACCTTGGACGAGGCCGGCCTGAAGCTGCTTTATGCCGTGCCCTGGCCGCCCCAGGGGCTCTACAACAAGACCGCCGTCGGCAGCACCGCCGATATGAAGGGTGTGAAGTTCCGCGCCTACAACGCTGCAACCTCGCGCCTTGCCGAACTGATGGGCGCGGTGCCGACCAAGATCGAGGCCGCGGAGTTGACCCAGGCCTTTGCCACCGGTGTCGCCCAGTCCATGATCTCCTCCGGGTCGACCGGCTATGACCGCAAGATCTGGGAGCATGTGAAGTACTGGTACGACGTCCAGGCCTGGCTGCCCAAGAACATGGTGATCGTCAATCAGGCGGCCTGGGACGGGCTCGACGAAGGCCTGCAGAAGATCGTGCTGGACGAGTCCGCCAAGGCCGAGCAGGCGGGCTGGGACAAGGCCCGCGAACTGGCCGACTGGTACAAGGAACAGCTCGCGGCCAACGGCATGGAAGTGGGCCCGCCGAGCGATACCCTGAAGGCGGACTTCGAGGCGATCGGCGCCACCATGACCAAGGAATGGTTGGAAAAAACCGGTGCCGACGGCCAAGCCGTGATCGACGCCTACAAGGCAATGTAACGCCGGAGAAGCAAGGGGCGGCGGTGGAAACCGCCGCCCTTTTTCCATCACCTACGCGAAACGCCGGCGGGCTGAGGCTGTTGCCCGGTTAAGCGGAAAGTTTGGGAGACCATCTCATGCAGGGGGGCCTCATGCAGGGGGGCATGTGGGGCGGGCTGCGCAAGGCGCTTGACCGTCTTTACCTCGCCGGCGGCATCCTCGCCGGCCTGTTTCTCATCGCCATTGCCGTGCTGGTGCTGCTCAGCATTGTCTCGCGGCTCCTGGGGATCTTCGTGCCCGGCCTGTCGGAATACGCCGGCTATGCCATGGCCGCCTCGTCTTTCTTTGCCCTGGCCTACACCTTCGGCAGGGGCGGGCACATCCGGGTGAATCTGGTGCTCACGAAGTTCTCCGGCACGCGGCGCCGGCTGGCGGAGCTCTGGTGTCTTGCCGCCGGCAGTTTCCTGGCCGGCTATCTCGCCTGGTACAGCGTGAAGATGGTGCGGGTCTCGCACATGCTCGGCGACATCAGCGAAGGCTCCGACGCCATTCACCTCTGGATCCCGCAGCTCAGCATGGCGGCGGGGGCGGTCCTGCTGGCCGTTGCCCTCGTCGACCGTCTGATCTCCGTTGCCGCCGGCGCGCCGCTGGTCGCCGAGCAGACCAGCAAATAGGGGGGCAACGATCATGGAACAACTCGTCCTCACCCTGGTCTTCCTGACCGTTCTCTTCTTCCTGCTGGGCAGCGGCGTCTGGGTCGGCCTGTCGCTGCTGGGCGTGGCGCTGACCGGCATGCTGCTGTTCACGACGCGGCCGGCAGGCGATGCCATGGCGACGACGATCTGGGCCGCCTCGTCGTCCTGGACTCTGACCGCCCTGCCGCTGTTCATCTGGATGGGCGAGATACTCTTTCGAACGCGCTTGAGCGAGGATCTCTTCAAGGGGCTTTCGCCCTGGCTCGGCCGGCTGCCGGGGCGACTGCTGCACGTCAATGTGGCGGGCTGTGCGCTCTTCGCGGCGATCTCCGGTTCCTCCGCCGCCACGGTCGCCACGGTCGGCAAGATGTCGATCCCCGAGCTGCGCCGCCGCGAGTATCCGGAGAGCATGATCATCGGCACCCTGGCCGGTGCCGGCACCTTGGGTCTGCTGATCCCGCCCTCGATCATTCTCATCGTCTATGGCGTCACGGTGAACGAGTCCATCGCCGGCCTGTTCATGGCCGGGGTCTTCCCCGGCATCATGCTGGCGCTGCTGTTCATGGGCTACATCATCGTCCGGGCGCTGATGGACCCGGCGTCCATGCCGCCGAAGGAGGCAGCAAGTAACCTCTTACAAAAGCTCCGCGCCTCGGTGTCCCTGATGCCGGTGGTTGCCTTGATCGTCGGTGTGCTGGGGTCGATCTACGCCGGGCTGGCGACGGCGACCGAGGCCGCCGTTCTGGGTGTGGTCGGGGCGCTGCTGCTGTCCTTCCTGCAGGGCTCGCTTACCTGGAAGAGTTTCACCGCAAGCCTGATGGGGGCGACCCGTACTTCCTCCATGATCGCGCTGATTCTCGGCGGGGCAGCTTTTTTGTCGCTGGCCATGGGCTTCACCGGTCTGCCGCGTAACCTGGCCAGTTGGATCGGCGCTTTGGAGCTTTCGCCCCTGGCCCTGATTGTCGCCCTGACGGTTTTCTACATCATTCTGGGCTGCTTCCTCGACGGCATTTCGGCGGTGGTGCTGACCATGGCGGTGGTCGAACCCATGGTCCGCCAGGCCGGTTTCGACATGCTCTGGTTCGGCATTTTTCTGGTCATCGTGGTGGAGATGGCGCAGATCACGCCGCCGGTCGGCTTCAACCTCTTTGTCCTTCAGGGCATGACCGACCACGAGATGCCCTACATCGCCAAGGCCGCCCTGCCGATGTTCGGTATCATGGTCTTGGCGGTGATTCTGGTGGTGGCCTTTCCGGAGATCGCCACCTGGCTGCCGGCGCAGATGCGGACCGGTCCCTAGATTTGTTCAACAAGGGATTGGTTTATTAAGAGGACCAATGCCCTGCAGCGATCTGTTCCTCAAAGCGTGATTTGCACTGTATGCGGGTCCTGCTGCTATAGTGCGGCCGCTCTAAAGGAACCGAAGCCATGGCAGAAGCAGCGCATAAACAAGGCGATCAAGAAGACGCCGCCGTACCCGACGATCCGCTTATAGAAGCCCTGCGGGGTCTTCTCGGCGACCGGCTCTCCACCGCCAAGGCGGTGCGCGAACATCACGGCGATGATCTTTCCTTTCATCCCATGTCGGCGCCCGATGCGGTGGCCTTTGCAAAGTCCACCGAAGAAGTCTCAGAGATTGTGAAGCTCTGCGCAGCGCACAACCGGCCGGTCGTCGCTTTCGGCGCCGGCACCTCCCTGGAGGGGCAGGTTCAGGCACCGCCCGGCGGCATCTGCATCGACCTCGGCGGCATGGACGAGATCCTGGAGGTCAACCAGGCGGACCTGGATTGCCGGGTGCAGGCCGGGGTGACCCGCAAGACCCTGAACACCCATCTGCGCGACACCGGCCTGTTCTTTCCCATCGACCCCGGTGCCGACGCCTCGCTCGGCGGCATGGCGGCGACCTCGGCCTCCGGCACCAACGCGGTGCGCTACGGCACCATGCGCGACAACGTGATGGGCTTGACCGTCGTGCTGGCCGACGGGCGGATCATCCGCACCGGCGGGCGGTCGCGCAAGTCGTCCTCCGGCTACGACCTGACCCGTCTTTTTGTCGGCTCGGAAGGCACCTTGGGGATCATCACAGAGGTGCAGTTGCGTCTCTACGGTATTCCCGAGGCGATGACCGCCGCCGTCTGTTCCTTCGACAGTCTGGCCGGCGCGGTTGATACCGTGATCCTGACCATCCAGTCCGGCATACCGGTGGCGCGGATCGAACTGCTCGACGAGCATCAGGTCGACGCGGTGAACCGTTATTCCAAGCTCGAGCTGCCCTTGAAGCCGACCCTGTTCTTCGAGTTCCACGGCACCGAGGCCTGGGCCAAGGAACAGGCGGAGTTGGCCGGGGAGATCGCCGAGGGTTTCGGCGGTTCCAACTTCGAATGGGCGGCCAAACAGGAAGACCGCAACAAGCTGTGGCAGGCGCGCCATGACGTCTGGTTCGCCAACCTCGCCCTGAAGCCCGGCGCCAAGGGTTGGGCGACCGATGTCTGCGTGCCGATCTCCAGACTTGCCGAGTGCATTCTCGAGACCCGCAAGGATATCGACGAGACCGGCGTGGTGGCGCCCATCGTCGGCCATGTCGGCGACGGCAACTTCCACCTGACCTTTCTTCTCGATCCCGGCGATGCCGAAGGCCTTGCAAAGGCCGAGGCGGTGAACGAGCGCATGGTCATGCGGGCCCTGTCCATGGGCGGCACCTGCACCGGCGAACACGGTGTCGGCAGCAGCAAGAAGAAGTTCCTCCAGGCCGAGCATGGCGAGGCTGTATCGGTTATGCGCCAACTGAAAGTCGCCCTGGACCCTCAGAACCTGATGAATCCGGGCAAGATCCTGACGATCTGAAGCGGATGACCACAGAGGCTTGCGGGCGGCTTCTGCCGCGCGCATCCTCTGCGCTGCCATGACAGCTTCGTCAGAGTCGCCCCGTTCTGAACTTAGCGATGCCGAGCGCCGGTCCCGCAAGCGGCCGGCACCCGCCGCGACGGCTTGGCACACGCTCAGCCCGGCCGAGGCGCTGGCCGCCCAAAAAGTGGATGCCGAGGGTCTGTCGGAGGACGAGGCTGCACGACGGCTTGCCAGCCAAGGCCCCAATCGCTTGCCGCGCCCGGCCCGGGCCGGCCCCTTCGTTCTCTATGTCAGGCAGTTCAGGAGTCCGCTGGTCTACCTGCTGCTGGCGGCGACCGTGGTATCGCTTTTCGTTGGGGAATGGAGCGACGCCGTCTTCATTTTCGCCGTTCTGCAGCTCAACGCGGTGATCGGTGCCTTGCAGGAGTGGCGGGCGGAAAACGCCGCCGCGGCGCTCGACGCCATGATGCGAAACCGTGTCGTGGTCCTGCGCGCCGGATCGTCCCGGGAAGTCGATGCGGCCGAACTCGTTTGCGGCGACGTCGTGCGCCTTGAATCCGGCGGGCGGGTTCCGGCGGATCTTCGGCTGCTCTCTCAGCAGGAGCTGGCGGTCGACGAATCCCTTCTGACCGGCGAGTCTCTGCCGGTGGATAAGGATGCCGAGACCTTGGCTCCGGCGGCAGCCCCCCTGCCGCAGCGTTGCAACCAGCTTTTTGCCGGTACCACGGTGTTGACCGGCCGGGCGCTCGCCCTGGTCGTCGCCTGCGGCAGCAACACCCAGATCGGCTTGATCGCCAAGGTCCTGGCGCAGCCGGATCAGGCTCCGCCGCCCTTGATCGCCCGTCTGGAATCCGTCAGCCGCCTGATCGGCTTCGCCACGCTGGCGGCGATCGCCATTCTCGCCGCCGTGCAGTTGGCTCAGGGTGTTTCCCTGCTCACCGTGTTCCTGGTGGCCGTCGCGCTGGCGGTCGCGGCGATTCCCGAAGGGCTGCCGGTTGCCATAACCGTGGCCCTGTCGATCGCGACCGCCCGTATGGCCCGCCGCAATGTCATCGTCCGTGCCCTGCCGGCGGTCGAGGGTCTCGGCGCCTGCACCCTGATTGCCAGCGACAAGACCGGCACGCTGACCTGCAACGAACTGACGGTGAAGCAGATCCTTCTCTTCGACGACGCCGGTCCGGCGGTCTCGGCCTCGGTCGGCGGGGAAGGGTACCACCGCGAGGGAGGCCTCGATGTCGATGGCCGTGCACCCTCGCAGCAGGAGCTCGCGGGCTTTTCGGATCTGGCCCGCAGCGCCGCCATCTGCAACGAAGCTGAAGTTGTCTTTGAGGAAGACAGCGTCGAGGTGCTTGGCGACACGGTCGACGTCGCGTTTCTCGTCCTTGCGGCCAAGCTGGATGTCGATCCGCGCGGAACCAGGAGCGATCAGCAGCTCGGCATGATTCCCTATGAACCGCAACGCCGTTTCGCCGCCACCTTTGTGGCCGGCACCGAGGACCAGCCCGGGGAGGCCGACGGCGGCGCCACGGTCTATGTGAAGGGCGCATTGGAAGCCCTGCTGCCGATGTGCGACGGACTGGATGGAGAGCGGGCCCTGGCGGCGGCGGCGGCCATGGCGGGCCGGGGCTATCGGGTGCTGGCGGTGGCGCGGGGCGCGGTGTCGCGCGATTCGGCGCAGCGGGCCGACCCGGCAGCGCTGCGCTATCTGAGGCTTCTGGGCCTGGTCGGGCTGATGGATCCGCTGCGCCCGGAGGTGCCGGCGGCCCTGCGGCGTTGCGGGCAGGCAGGGGTCTCCGTCGTCATGGTGACCGGCGATCATCCGGAAACCGCACGGGCCATCGGCCGCGAGCTCGGCCTGGGTCTGGGTGAGGGCGCGCGAAATGCGGGGACTGGCGGCGAACCGGCGGTGGTCACCGGCGGCATGTTGAGCCGCGCCGGTGCAGGAAGCGAAGAATTCGATGCCCTGGTGCAGGGCGCCGATGTCTTCGCCAGGGTCGAGCCGGTTCAGAAGCTGCAGATCGTCCAGGCGCTGCAGCGTGCCGGCCATCTGGTCGCGGTCACCGGTGACGGCGTGAACGATGCGCCGGCCCTGGCCACCGCGGACATCGGGGTTGCCATGGGCGCGGGCGGGACCGACGTCGCCAGAGGTGCCGCCGATCTGATTCTGACCGATGACAACTTCACCTCCATCGTCGGCGGTATCGAAGAAGGCCGGATCGCCTACGACAACATCCGCAAGCTGATCTACCTGCTGATTTCAACCGGCTTGGGGGAGATCGTTCTGTTTCTTCTGGCAATTCTGGCGGGCCTGCCGCTGCCGCTCTTTGCCGTGCAACTGTTGTGGCTCAACCTGGTCACCAACGGCATCCAGCATGTGGCCCTGGCGCTGGAGAAGGGCGAACCGGGTGTCTTGCGGCGCCAGCCGCGGCCGCCGGATGAGCAGTTGTTTGACCGGCGGATGGTCGGTCAGGTGATGGCTGCCGGCAGCTACATGGGTGGCTGCGCCTTTGTCTTCTACTATTGGTGTCTGGCCAGCGGCCTGGCGGAGGAGGAGGCCCGCAACCTGGTGCTGCTGTTGATGGTGTTGTTCGAGAACGTCCATGCCATCAATGCCCGCTCCGAACGCTTGTCGGCCTTTGCCGTGCCGCTTATGGCCAATCCGTTTCTGATTTTGGCGGTTCTGGCCGCCCAGGCGCTGCATATGGCGGCTCTCTACATGCCGGGGCTCAGCACCGTCCTGGTGGTGCAGCCGGTCAGCTTCGGCGACTGGCTGCTGGTCGCCGGCTTGGCGCTTTCACTCCTGGGCGTGATGGAACTCTGGAAGTGGCTGGTGGTGCGGCGCGGTTAAGGCAGGCTAGACCGGCTCGTCCTTTGCGGGATCGGTCTCGCCGGCCGCTTCGTCCTGGTTCTCGGATTCCTTGCGGCGTTGCCGCTCCTCCTGCTGTTCGCGCAGCCGGCGCTCGCGCTCGGCACGGTAGGAATCCAGGTCGACGATCTTTCCCATTGGCATTACCACTTATCCGCCGGTCTCGTCCGCGGCCCCGCGGTCGCCGCAGCCTGCATCTCTATGGGCTGCGATCTTTACTGGACGACCAGAATCAGTCTTCGGCTTTGCCGAAGCAACCTGATAAAAGTAACTTAGCGCAATTGGGCAGCCTTGCAATGCCCACTCGGCGAAAGCCAAGACCGTCCGGTCTTATAGCCGCACCCTATTGATTGGCCCCATTGATTGGTTCGGCGGGCTGGACCATCTAGTTGATGTGGACGAGTGAGGAAGTCTGGTGAAGAAGCTTGCCCTTTCGGTCGTTGCGGTCCTGATCCTGCTGATCGGCGGCCTGCTTGTCCTGCCGAGTTTCTGGGACTGGAACGGGGAAAAAGGGCGGATCGCCGCTGAGGTCCGCAAGCTCACCGGGCGCGACCTGAAAATTGTCGGCGACGTTAACCTTCAACTGCTGCCCGCCCCCGCCTTTGCGGCCAGCGAGGTCAGCCTCGCCAACATCGACGGTGCCGATAACGCAGAAATGATCCGGATCGAGGAACTGCGCATCGAAGTGGCGCTGTTCCCGCTGCTGCGCCAGCAGGTTGTGGTTGAGACGGTGACCCTTGTGAAGCCTGAGGTCGTTCTGGAAGTGCTGCCGGACGGGCGCCGCAACTGGGCCTTCGACAGCCTGGCGCAGGCGTCTGCGGATGCAGCCGATCAGCCGCCGGGCGGTGAAACAGCCGGGGCCGATGGGAATGCCGGGTCGGGCGCCGCGGCCGACGACGCGGTGAGGGTCGACAGTTTCGTTATTGAAGACGGCACGCTGTTCTATCGCGATGCCGTCGAGGGTATCGAGGAGCGGCTGACGCAGGTTAATGCCGAGTTGGCGGCGGAAGGCCTGCTCGGTCCCTTTGTCGCCAGCGGTTCAGCGGCTTACGAAGGCATTCGCGGAGACTTCGATCTCAGCCTGGACCGGCTGCGGGACAGGGGCGCCACGGGCTTTACCCTTGGCTTGCGTTTGCCGGATGCCGAGGCCGGCGCGCAGTTCACCGGTGCGCTGTCCCGCCATGAGGACCTGCAAACCCTGCGTGGCCGCTTGCGGCTTGAAGGTGAGGACCTTGGCAGGCTCGTTGCCCTCTTGGCCCCGGGCGGCGGCGCCGTGGAGCCGGATGGCCCCCTGGCGCAGTCCTTCGGATTTGAAACCGAGGTGACCGCGGGCCCGGAAACCGCCGAAGCGGCGGCGACCACGATACGCCTGGGCGAGACCAGTTTTGAAGGCGAGGCGCAGGTTGCCCTCGGCACGGTGCCCGAGATCACGGCCCGCCTTTCGACAACCCGTCTGGATCTGGACAGCCTGCTGCCCTCGGCAGAGGGCAGGCGCGCGCCGGGCAATCAGGGTGTGCGGGGCGGTAGTGGCGCTGTCGGCCCCGGCACCGCCGAAGCGCCGCCGGCGCGGCCGTCAGGCGATGGCGCGGCAGAGACCGTTGCTTTCGACTTGCCCGGCGGGATCGCGGCAAATCTGGATCTTTCCGTGGATACCCTGGTTTACCGGGGGCAGTTTGCCCGTGACCTGCGCGCCAAAGCGCAACTGCGCGATGCCGCGCTGTCGATCGAGACTCTGACCGCCGCCCTGCCCGGCGGCTCGGACATCGCACTCGACGGCAACCTCCGGAGCGTCGAGCAGGAACCGGCCTTTTCGGGCCGGCTGGAGGCAACGTCGGACAACCTGCGCGCCCTGCTCAGTTGGCTGGAGGTGGACATCGCTGAGGTCCCGGCTGATCGCCTGCGCAAGATGGCGCTGAAGACGGCCGTCGATGCCGGCCCGCGGCAGGTCACGCTCAGCGACCTTGATCTGCGTCTCGATGTCAGCCGGATGACGGGCGGCATCGCGGTTGCCCTGCGCGACCGGCCCGGCCTCGGCATCGGACTTGCGGTCGATCGCATCAATCTGGATGCCTACCTGCCGGCGGCAAAACGGTCTGCAGCGCCGGACGGGTCCGCTGGCGAAGCCGCGGCTCCGGCGACCGACGGTGCGGCCGGAAGCAACGATCAAGCCGCGGACGCCGAGTCGGCGGCGCCGAAAGAGTTGGCGTTTCTCGCCGACTTCGATGCCAACCTCGACCTGAAGGTCGGCGCGCTCACTTATCAGGGTATTCCTTTCAACGGCTTGCGGCTCGATGCAACCCTGCAGCAGGGCGGCTTGATCGTGCGTGAAGCATCGCTGGCCGATCTCGCCGGCTCCGGCGGCCGTTTCGCCGGCAGCCTGGCGAACGTTTCCCGCAGTCCCTCCTTTGATGGCTCCCTGGATCTTTCCGTTTCCTCGTTGTCGCGTCTGATCAAGGCCCTGGGCCTGCCGTCACAGGGGCAACTGCCGCTGGAGGCCTTCACCCTGACCGGTGCCGTCAACGGCACGCCGCAGCTCATTCGCTTCGACCAGAACCTTTCCACGCTCGGCGGCCGCCTGAAGGCGGCGGGCAAGGCCGACCTTTCGCAAGGCCTGCCTATCCTGCAGGCGGCCCTGGCGCTCACCCACGGCGACCTCTCCACCCTTTTGCGCGAGCTGTTGCCGGGCGAGGAGGTTCCGGGCGGTCTGGGCGGCGTCGATCTGAAAGGCGAACTGACCGCGGACCCGGCTTCGCTGCGGCTCACGGCGCTGGAGGGCAAGGCCGCCGGTGTCGATCTGGCCGGTGCGCTCGGTCTCAACCTTGCGGGCGCAAGGCCCATGATCACGGCCGATCTGCAAACCGGCCCTCTGCCTCTTGCCGCTTTGGCGGCCCCGGCCGCTGCCGCCGGGGGCGGCAAGAAGGCCGCCAGTGCGCCTTCGAGCAGCCGCTCTGCGGTGCGCAGGGAAGAACGCTGGTCGAGCAAGCCGATCGACCTGGATGCGCTGCGCAGCTTCGATGCCCAGGTGACACTGCAATCCTCGGCGGTTCTCTTGGAAAAAGCGCGTCTGGAGAAGGCGCGGGTGGAGGCGGTTTTGCAGGACGGCCTGCTCGATCTGAAGCGCTTCACCGCAACCGCCTATGGCGGTGCGCTGTCGGTGATCGGCAAGGCGGATGCGCGCGAGACCGCGGCCGGCGGGCTGGAGGTCGCCGCGGCGGTGACGGCGATCGAGGTGAACCTGAAAGACCTGCTGCGTGACCTGGGCGATACCGACCGTTTTTCGGGTCCCATCAGTCTGGAAAGCAGCCTGAACGCCCAAGGCACCAGCGAGGCCGCGCTGGTCGGGAGTCTGAACGGAGAGGGCAAGATCGACGGATCGGTGACCGTCGCCGCCAAGGTCGAGGAACAGGCCGGCGCCGTTCTGCTGGGCATCCTCGGTCAGAAGGTGAAGGAGGTGCGCGGCATCACCGATAGTACCTCCCTGCTGTTCAGCGCCTTTGCCGGAACCCCGGCAAAGATCGACGGTACATTTGTCGTCGAACAGGGGATTCTCACCACCGAGGATACGCGTGTCAGGGGCCGTTCGGCGGAGGCGCTGACGGCCGCCACGATCAACCTGCCGGCTTGGCAGATGAACAGCCAGACGGATGTGTTCCGCGACAGCGATCCGGAGAACGCCTACCTGACCGCGAAGCTGCGCGGCAGCCTGGACGGTCCGGACGTCAACATCAATGGCCAGCCCTTCCAACGCCGGCAGGAGCCGCCTGCCGCAGATCCGGCGAGTCCGGTGGCTCCCCAGGGCAGCAGTGAAACGCCGGCGGAGCGGCCGAAGACGGTGAAGCCGGAAGATCTTCTGAAAGAAGGGCTGAAAGGCCTGTTGAAAGGTTTGGGCGGCTAGGGTCTTTCACGTTTTGACGGCCGGAACCGCTTCGACTTGAGTCGAAAACGCTCTAACCGTTTCTCAAGCGAGTTTTCGTGCCAGGGCCGCGAGCCGCGCGCTGACGATCAGGACATGGAAAGACGAGATGAGGCGGAGGTAGGTTCTGCCGAGGCAGTTGTGGGTGTGGACCAGAGTGGCGAGGGAGATCCGCCCGGGTTTCTCGCGATCGCGGTAAACCGCAATCTTGAAATCCAGATGCCGGTCGTCTTCGCCGAGAATGATTTCGTTCTCTGCAACACTCTGCACGGGGAAGAAGTTTATTGCCTCTCCGGCCTTCACCTTCTCGCGCATCGCGGTATCCCGGGGCAGGTCCGCGGTCTTTTTCAATCCGAAGGGGCCGACCGCGGCATCACGCAGGAACAGCAAGGTGTCGATCCAGGCGGGCAGGCCAATGAAGATGTGCTGGGCGACTTCTTCGATCGGCAGGTTTTCACGGCCAAGCTGCACGGAATAACAGTCCAGAAAGTCGCCCTTTTTGAAGAAGCCGTGCAGCCGGCTGTCTTTCGGTAGCTCCGTCTTCTCGACCGCCATCACCCCAGACCCCCTGGCTCTATGGTTACGGTTCGGCTCCGGCGGGTGGTGTCGCGGGAAGCCGCGCAGCCCCGCCTTGTGCAGCCTGTTGGCGATAGTATTGGAAAAGAAAGACCCGAACGGCAGAGGACAAATTGCCGCTGCGCTCCTTGTCGATCCGCTCGATCAGGCCGTTCATCGACAGGTCCATCTCGCCGGCCACCTCTTTCAGGGCATCCCAGTACACCCCCTCGAGCGACAGAGAGGTGCTGTGCCCGGAGAGCTTTACCGAGTGTTTGCGAAGCTTTGCCGCCGGTTCCGGCATGGGATCAGCTTGTCAGCTTCTGAGGTTCCTTAACTCTTTGCGCCCTTTAACTCTTGGCCCGGGGCCCCAGCATATTGTCCGGCTTAACCCAGGCATCGAAGTCCTCGGCGCTCAGCAGGCCCAGGGCGATTGCGGATTCCTTGAGTGTGGAATTCTCGGCATAGGCCTTCTTCGCCACCTTGGCCGCGTTGTCGTAGCCGATGTGCGGGTTGAGGGCGGTGACCAGCATCAGGGACTGCTGCATCAGTGTCGAGATGCGCTCCTCGTCGGCCTCGATGCCCTCGATGCAGTTGCTGCGGAAGCTGTCGCAGGCGTCGCCGATCAACTGGGCCGACTGCAGCAGGGAATAGATCAGCACCGGCTTGAACACATTCAGCTCGAAATGGCCGTTGGAGCCTGCAACGCTGCAGGTGGTGTGGTTGCCCATCACCTGGGCGCAGACCATGGTCATGGCCTCGGCCTGGGTCGGGTTCACCTTGCCGGGCATGATCGAGGAGCCGGGTTCGTTGGCCGGCAGACGCAGTTCACCGAGGCCGCAGCGCGGGCCGGAGCCAAGCAGGCGGATATCGTTGGCGATCTTCATCAGCGAGCAGGCGATGGTGTTGAGCGCGCCCGAGGCCTCGACCACCGCGTCGTGGGCGGCGAGCGCCTCGAACTTGTTCTCCGCTGTGGCGAAGGGCAACTGAGTGATCTTGGCGACCTCGGCGGCAAAGGCCTCGGCGAAACCTTCCATGGCATTCAGGCCGGTGCCGACGGCGGTACCGCCCTGGGCAAGTTGCATCAGGCGTTCGATGGAGCCTTCCAGGCGCTTGATGCCATAGGCGACCTGAGTGGCGTAGCCGGAGAACTCCTGGCCCAGGGTCAGCGGCGTGGCGTCCATCAGATGGGTGCGGCCGATCTTGATGATCTTGTCGAAGGCCTTGGCCTTGGCGTCGAGGGCGGCATGGAGGCGGCCCAGGGAGGGGATCGTCTCGCCGACGATTTTCTGCACGGCGGCGATGTGCATCACCGTCGGGAAGGTGTCGTTGGACGACTGGCCCATGTTGCAGTGGTCGTTCGGGTGGACCGGCTCCTTGCCGCCTTTGTTCCCGGTGAGGATTTCATTGGCGCGGCCGGCGATCACCTCGTTGGCGTTCATGTTGGATTGGGTGCCGGAGCCGGTCTGCCAGACCACCAGCGGGAAGTGCTCCATCAGCTTGCCGTTGGCAACCTCCTGCGCCGCCTGGCAGATCGCCTCGGCCAGTTTGCCGTCGAGCGCGCCCAGGGCCTGGTTGGTGCGGGCTGCCGCCAGTTTTTGAATGCCCAGCGCCTGCACCAGGGCCGGCGGCATCTTCTCCCCGCCGATCTTGAAGTTGGTCAGCGATCGCTGCGTCTGTGCGCCCCAGTAACGGTCGGCGGGCACGGCGATTTCGCCCATGGAGTCGGTTTCGGTGCGGGTCTCGGTCATGGCGGAGGTTCCTGTGGTAGCGGCGGGCGACTGCGGCATCGGCCGCAGTGGACGGCGCGAGTTTAGGCGGATGATCCTCTCCCGCCAAGATCTTGGCAGGGGGAGCTGCTGGAAAAGCCACTACCCGGAATGGTGGTGACAGTGCGGCGGCGCTGGTGGTTGCGCGGGCCGGCTGAGTCCCTGTCGGCGCCTTTTGTCCCAGGGATAGCGGCTGACTGTCGGTTGCTTCCAGCTGAAGTTAATCCTACCCAATCTATTTCAACCATCCGTAATGTTCATAGTTTTCCGGATACATTTATGAATTAGAAATAATTGCATTGTTTATTTCATCGAAACCGCTTGGAAATATCAGAACAATGGGTGCTTCATGACAATGAAATGGCTGAAGGAAAAGGCTGGCGGCCGTCCCCTTAGTGGCGATGTCCACAAGCAGATGGTCGATAACATGCCGGTCTGCGTGTTGCTCTGCGACCTTGATAACTTCGCGGTCACTTATGCCAACAGCTCCTCGATCGAGGCGCTGAAGGGCATTCAGCACGCTCTGCCGTTGCCGGCTGAGGAGATTGTCGGGCAATCGATCGACATCTTTCACAAGAATCCGGCACATCAGCGCAAGCTGCTGTCCGATCCGAAGAACCTGCCCTACGCCACCAAGATCACGATCGGTGGGGAGTGGCTGGATCTTCTCGTGACGGCACTCTTCGACGACAAGGGCACATACATCGGCCCGATGTTGACCTGGAGCGTGGTTACCGCCCAGGTGAAGAAGGAACAGGAGACCGAACAGCTCCTCAGCATGCTCGACAAAATGCCGGTCAACGTCATGCTGGCCGACAAGGACACGCTGGAAATCACCTATGCGAACAAGACCAGCATCGAGACGCTGAAGCCTTTGAGGCACCTGCTGCCGGTCGCACCGGAAGACATGAAGGGCACCTGCATCGACGTGTTCCACAAGAATCCGGCGCATCAGCGCGCCCTGCTTGCGGACTCGAGCCGTCTTCCCTTCCAATCCAATATCGGCTTGGGTGATGAGAAGCTCTCGCTCGAGGTGACCGCCTTGAACGATGCCGACGGCAACTATCTGGCGCCGATGCTGACCTGGAGCATCATTACCCAGAACATGAATTTGGCGGAAAACGTGTCTTCGGTCGTCACGGCCGTGTCCGCTGCTTCGACCGAAATGCAGAGCTCCGCCGATTCACTGACCAACACGGCTGAAGAGACCAACCAGCGGGCGGCAACCGTGGCCTCTGCCTCGGAGCAGCTCAACGCTTCGATCTCCGAGATTTCCCGTCAGATCACGCATTCGACCGAGATCGCCAGTTCTGCGGTTGAGGCGGCGCAGGAAGCGACCGGTATGATCAACAGCCTGGCCTCTTCGGCCGACAGCATCGGCGAGGTCGTCAGCATGATCCAGGACATTGCCGAGCAGACCAACCTGCTGGCCCTCAATGCGACGATCGAGGCGGCCCGTGCCGGTGAAGCGGGCAAAGGCTTCGCGGTGGTCGCCAGTGAAGTGAAGGCCCTGGCCAATCAGACGGCGAAGGCCACTGAACAGATCGCTCAGCAGATCGGCGAGGTTCAGGGCGCTACCGGCTCTGCGGTCTCCGGGATCTCCACGATCACCAAGACCATCGAGGAGATCAGCAGCGTGACGACGGCCATTGCCTCGGCGGTCGAAGAACAGGGCGCCGCAACCCAGGAAGTCAACCAGAACATCTCCAGCGTTTCCCAGGCTTCCGGCGAAACCGGACGGATGTCCAAGGATGTGTTGCAGGCGGCTGGGGAACTCTCCTCTCAGGCTGAGAAGCTGGAAGGCCATGTCGCAGAGTTCCTCGCCACCATGAATGTGAAATCAGCCTGATCGGCACACCTGCCTTTAGCTGATTCAGGCTGGACTGTTGTTCTTGGCTGCCACACCTGAGAACGACTTTTCCAAGCGGGGGCGGCAAGACCTAAATGGTCTTGCCGCTCTTTCTTTGTTCCGCCGTGTTGCGGATGAAATTCTGCCTATGCGCGTTGTGCCGCAATGCACCCGAGGCCCCGGCGCCTCGCCTCAGGCGTCCGCCCGGCTGCGCCGTTCCCTCTGCCGCGCCCGGTCGGCGGCGACGAAGTCGTGCAGCGTCTTGCCGCGTTCCTCGGCAAAGCGGTCCTCCAGAACCGTCATGTCGCGCATGCGGTCGAGGCGGAAGGCACGGAAATCGATGCGCAGTTCGCACCAGGCGATGAGCAGCCAGACGGGACCGTAAAAGGCCAGCGCCAGCGGACGGACCGCGCGCTCGCTGGCCCGCCCTTCGGCATTGCAATAGTAGAAGTGCAGCTTGCGGCGGTTGCGCAGAGCCGCGCGAATGGCGGCGGCATCGACACTTAGCGGCA
This sequence comes from Pelagibius sp., assembly GCF_965249265.1. Taxonomy (NCBI): domain Bacteria; kingdom Pseudomonadati; phylum Pseudomonadota; class Alphaproteobacteria; order Rhodospirillales; family Rhodovibrionaceae; genus Pelagibius; species Pelagibius sp. The sequence continues at coordinate 765,526 of NZ_OZ252224.1, forward strand.
CCGTCATGTGATCCGCCGGGGCGGCGAGGGGAGTGCGTTCGACCTGTTCGCGCAGCCCCTCCGGGAGAACGGCCTCGACCTTGGCGACGACATTGGTGGCCGCCTTGGCGAGCGCCGGGTCGGCCCAGGACTCGATGATCCGGGCCCCCAGTACCAGGGCCTCGATCTCCTCCTCGGTGAACATCAGCGGCGGCAGATCGAACCCGCGCTGCAGGACATATCCCACCCCCGCTTCGCCCTCGATCGGGACGCCGCTGGCTGCGAGGTCCCGGATGTCTCGGTAAATGGTCCTTTCCGAAACCTCCAGGGCTTCCGCCAGGCGCCGCGCCGTCACCAGTTTGTGGCGGCGAAGCTCCTGGACGATCTGAAACAATCGATCTGCTCGGCGCATGCTGTCTCCTCCTGACAGGCAAGATAACAAAAGCATGCTGACAGCATGTTGTCAGGAGGGATTTGCTACACCTCCGGCCAGAGAACAAAACCCGAAAACATCCCCGGTTCTGACGCCCTGATTTCCGAAGCCCCCACGTCGAATCCCCCAAGTCAAGGAGACCCGCCGCCATGCGGATGAGCAGCCTGCATCCCATCGTCACCACCGACCGCTTCGCCGAGACAAAGACCTTCTATCGCGCCCTGCAGTTTACCTATGCCTTTGAAGGGGAATGGTATTTCCATCTGGTCTGGCCCGGTAATCCGACCCTGCAGTTGGCCTTTATGCGGCCCGGTCAGGCCGACCAACACCCGCTGTTCCAAACTCGCTTTTCCGGCAGGGGCCTGTTCCTCGGCCTGGAAGTCGACGAGGTCGACAGGGTTCACGATGATCTGCTGCGCCGCGGTTTCGAGATCGAGGTCAGCCTGCGCGACGAACCCTGGGGCCAGCGCCACTTTGCGATCCAGGACCCCAACGGCATCGTCCTGGACTTCTACGCCATGACCGAACCGACGGCAGACTACGCCGATCAGTATAAGAAGCCCGGTCAGGAAGAGCGCGGCAGCCTGCGCCAGATGGCCCGCCTGGCGCTGATCGAGCCGGCCCTGGGGTGAGCGATATGACAAGCGATATGCCCCTGCTGGGCACCATGAACCATGTCGCCATCACGGTCAGCGATCTGGCGGAATCCACCGCGCGCTTCTATGGCCCGCTGCTGCGGTTCCTCGGCTATGAGCCGACCGTGGAGGAAGCGGAGATGTCGGTCTGGCTCTCGGCCAGCGGCTGCGCGGTCAACCTGTGGCAAGCCAAGCCGCAGCATGCCGGGCGAAGGCCGGAACGCTATGCACCGGGTTTTCACCACTTCGCCTTTAACGCGGACAGCCGGGCGAGCGTTGACCGCTGCCATACCTATCTGCGCGAGGCGGGGATCGAAATCCTCGATCCGCCGGCCGAGTACGACTATGAGCCGGGCTACTACGCCCTGTTCTTCGCCGATCCCGACGGCATGAAGTTTGAGCTGGTGCACCTGCCGCCGCAGTCCAACGCCTCTGTGGTGGCGTAGCGCGTTAACGCGCTCTTGTGGTTCCCGGCGCCGGCCGAAAAGGGCCTAAGCGAGGCTGCGCAGGAAGCCGTCCAGGGCGGTGATGGCTTCCTGCCAGTTCTGATCCCGGCTGCGGCCGCTGGCCTTGCGGGGTTTCAGGTCATGATCGCCGTCTTCGGCCCAATGCAGGCGGATGCTGTCGGAAAGGGAATAGCCGGCAACCTCCGCCTGATTGCCCAGGCTGTCGCGGGTGCCCTGCAGGATGAGGGCGGGGGTGCGCAGGTCCGCCAGGTGTTCGGTGCGCAGACGCTCCGGCTTTCCGGCGGGGTGGAAGGGGTAGCCCAGGCAAACCAAGCCGCGGACCGCTGTCTTGGCCGCGTTTTCGGCGGCGATCAGGCTGGCCATGCGCCCGCCCATCGACTTGCCGCCGATCACCAGCCTCTCGGCACCCAGGGTTTCGATGACGCTGCGCCAGCTTTCGAGCAGGACCGGCGCCCGGTCCGGCGGCCGCCGTTTGCCGTCGTCGCGGCGTTTGGCCATGTAGGGAAATTCGAAGCGAACGACGCGCCAGCCCCGTTCGGCCAGTCCTTCGGCAAAGGCGTCCATGAAGGGTGTGTCCATCGGTGCTCCGGCGCCATGGGCCAAGGCCAGGGTGAGGGGCGCGTCTTCCGGGCCGTCGAACAGGAAAACGGGTCTTAAATCACTGGATAAGTCAGGCACATCAAACGCCTCATTTTCGGTTCAACAACATCTGGTCATGCAGAGAGGGCGGCGGCAGGTCCCGGATCCGGTAAACCCCTTTTGACCGCCTTGCCGCCTAGATGCTCAGGCCAATCGCCTGGTTGATTTTCATACCTGCATTTACGGCATGATATGTCGGAAAGGGGGAGCGCCGGGAAACATCTATCTCACGTTTGAGCCATTCCCGTTCCTCCAGAACGCATAGTGATTTGGACAGGGCCCGATCCGTGATCGTTCCCAGTCCGGATTTGATGATCGAAAAGCGCTTCGGCGACTCCGTCACCGCCAGAATGGGCACGGCCCAACTCCGCCTGATGATGGCGAAGCCGTCGTCATCGGGCACAGTCTCGACAATCCTGCTTGCCGTCGCCGCAGCCACCACGCCTGTGGGGGTCAAGCGGAATTCCGGCCGCAAGGGATGGCCGTGACCCGGGTTTCTTTCGAGCAACCCAAGCTGGACCAGATGATTCAGGCTCGATGCAAACGCGGTACGGCTCGCTTTGGTGGCCGCCAGCAAAGGGGCCTGCCGGCCCGCGACGCCGGAATGCAAAAGGGCAAGGATTTTCAATGACCAGGCTTTGGATGTGAGGTTGACAAGGAGCGTTATATCCATAAAGTATATTTACTATACTTTTGATACATTGGGAAGCATCATGCCGGTCGTTTCTTTGGACAACACAATCACTTTGGCTCTTTCGGTTCGCGACAGGCACGCAAGTGCGGATTGGTACGAAAGAAATCTCGGTTTCCAACTGCTCGCCCATATCGACGAAGCCGGGTGGAGCGAGATGCGGACCAAGACCGAGGGCGTCACCCTGGGGTTGGGCGAACAATCGGAGCCCGCACCCGGCAACACCGTTCCCGTGTTCGGCGTGGCGGACATCGCGGCGGCGCGCGCAGCCTTGGAAAAGGTCGATGTGAAGTTCGATGGAGAGACTGAAATCATCGAGGGAATGGTCAGCACCGCGACATTCTATGATCCGGACGGCAATGCCCTCATGCTGGCCCAAGACCTTTCAAAATAAGCAGGATTTCAAAGAAGAGTGGTAGCGGCAGGTGGGCCATCACCATTCGGTCTTCGGCGGCGGCCGTCGGTTGCCGGTCATGGGCCGCTATTGGCCATAAGTCCGGATACTAACACTCCTTTAACCAAGCCCCGCGATGATAGGTCTGCCTGAAAGTCCAGGCGCCCTGCTGTTTTCTGCGCCAAGCCGCGCGGGGGCGGACGGCGACCGGGACCGCACCCAAAGGAGCAGGCCATGGAAGATATTCGCCACCGCGACCTCAGCCAGATTCCTGAGGACGAGATGAGCCCGGAGGAACGCCGCGAGCTGAAGCGGCGCTTCGAGGAATTCGTCGGCCTGATGCGCCGCCCCTCGGTTGCCAACAAGATCGGCGCCAAACCCTCGGAGAAAAAGCTTCAACGCTGGGACCCTGCGAGCATGGGCAGACGCCGCTCGCGCTGATCGGACATGTTTTCGATAATCGCACCGCCGCGATCCGGCTGAGGCCGGATCTTTAGGCCGTTCTACTTTTTCCGGAAAGCATCCAGGGTAACGACCTTCTCGGCGCTTTCGCCCGCGCCGCTTTCCTCCGCACCATCTTTCCCTGGTGACTTGCCGCCTTCTTCAGACGCCTCCTGCGTCTCATCGTCCCCGGTTCCCGACGGCGGCTTGCCGACTTCGGCGAGCCCCGGTCTGGGGGCATCCGATGCCGCTGCACTATCGTCTTCCGATTTTGTGCCCTCCGGCGATTCGACGTCGAACTGCAGTCCGAAGCGCACTGAAGGATCGGCGAAAGCGGTGACGGACGGGAAAGGAACCACAAGCCGATGCGGCACATCGGCGAAGCTGAGGGTAACGGCAAACTCGCTGTCGGAGATCTCCAAACCCCAAAACTGGTGCTGCAGAACGATCGTCATCTCGCCGGGATAGCGCTCTTTCAGCGATGCGGGGATCTCGACCCCCGGATGCTCGGTGCGAAAGGTGATGTAGAAATGATGGTTGCCGGGCAATCCCTGTTCAGAGGCATACACCAAGGCCCTGCGCACCACACTGCGCAGAGCGTCTTCAACCATGCGATCGTATCGCAATTCCTCTTTGCCCATAACCTCCACCACGCTCCTGCGCACCCTGTATGCGGTCCCGCGTCACCTTATTTTATTGTCCGCGCTCCGCCGCCGCCATGACCGCGGAGAGCGCTGCGGGTTGGGGGACCCGATCTTCCTGTCTTTAACCCCCCGGTGGGGCGCTTCTGTTGCCGTCTGCGCCCCGGTGGGGCGCTTCTGTTGCCAGGTGCGCCCCGAACCCCGCCTAGGCTTGTGAGAGCCTAGGGCTTAATTTGGCTAACCCGACCGCATTAAGCGGCGAGGCGTGCCTCACTGTAGTTGTCGTTCGCAACTAAAGTATGGCCCGATAACGGCGGTACCATGCCGGGAACCAAACTCATCTTTACCACGCACGTCGATCCTATTTCGCCCCCATAGCCCCCTGTTCGAGCACCCATCCGTCCGGTGATCTGAGAGGAAATGGTGGAGGCGCCGGGTACTGCCCCCGGGTCCGTAGCGCTTATTCCACAAGCCTGTTTAGCGCCATAGCCGGTAAACCGGCATAGTCAATATAAGCCTTTTCCGGTTCCGTTGAAAGGTCTCCTGCGGTGGCTCCCGGCCTCCTTGCCGCCTGATGATTAACCTTTTTGGATGCGGCTTAGGGCTGCCCCGTGCCGGGCAAAGCGGTTAGAATTGCGGCCGGCGACTCGGTCTGCGCCACAAGACCCGTCCGGGACCGGCAAGATGCCGGCGGACGGGCCGGCGTCGGCGGCGTCGAACCTGAAGCCCGGAACCAAGACGAATAGGCCCACAGTGAAGCAATACCTCGATCTTCTGCGCCTGGTGCGAGAGCAGGGCAGTTATAAAGGCGACCGGACGGGAACCGGCACCCAGAGCATCTTCGGTCACCAGATGCGCTTCGATCTCGGCGCCGGATTTCCCATGCTGACCACCAAGAAGCTGCACCTGAAGTCGATCATCCACGAACTTCTCTGGTTTCTTCAGGGCGACACCAACATCGCCTATCTGAAGGCCAATGGCGTGCGGATCTGGGATGAGTGGGCCGACGAGAACGGCGACCTGGGGCCGGTCTACGGGGCCCAATGGCGCTCCTGGCCGGCACCGGACGGTCGCCATATCGATCAGATCAGCCAGATCCTCGATCAACTGAAACGCAATCCCAATTCCCGGCGGCTCGTGGTGTCGGCCTGGAACGTGGCGGAGATTGAGCGCATGGCCCTGCCGCCCTGCCACTGCCTGTTCCAGTTCTATGTGGCCGAAGGCCGGCTTTCCTGCCAGCTCTACCAGCGCAGCGCCGATATCTTTTTGGGGGTGCCCTTCAACATCGCTTCCTATGCGTTGCTGACGATGATGATGGCCCAGGCCAGCGGTCTCGAGCCCGGCGACTTCGTTCACACCCTGGGCGATGCGCACCTCTATGTGAACCATCAGCAGCAGGCGGACCTGCAGCTCCAGCGGACGCCCCTTGCGCTGCCCACGATCCGGATCAATCCCGCGGTGCGTGATCTTTTCGCCTTCCGCTTCGAGGACTTCGAGCTGTTGAACTACGAAGCCCATCCCCACATCTCGGCACCGGTTGCGGTGTGATTCAGGCAGAAGTTCCGAACGCGCTGCCCTTGGCGCTGATCCTGGCGCGCGGCGAGAACGGAGTGATCGGCCGTGCGGGCGGTCTGCCCTGGCATCTCTCCGGCGACCTCAAGTTCTTCAAGGCCCAGACCCTCGGCAAGCCCGTCGTCATGGGACGCAAGACCTTTCAATCCATCGGCAAGGCCCTGCCGGGCCGGCCCAACCTGGTGATCACCCGCGACCCGGAATTTCGTGCCGAGGGGGCGGAGGTCTTTGCGGATCTGGAGGCTGCTCTGGCCCGGGCGCGGGCGCTGGCCGCGAGCCTGCCGGAGGAGGGGCCGGAGGAGGGGCCGGAGGAGGGAGCGCTACGCGAAATCATGGTCATCGGCGGCGGCCAAATCTATGCCCTGGCTCTGCCGCTGGCGCAGCGTCTCTACATCACAGAGGTTCATGCCGCGCCGGAGGGCGACACCTTCTTTCCCGACCCCGATCCCCGGGAGTGGCGGGAGGTCAGGCGCGATCCACCGGTTTCCGGCGGCGAGGGTCAACCGGACTACAGCATCGTTGTTCTTGAACGGACCGCTAGAGCAGATCCGATCTAGCGCAGGCTGACGAAAAGGCCGGGCGACCGGCCGCTCAGGCCTTGCGCCAGGCGGAAATCCGAAACAGTGGAAAGAGCGGCAGGAACAGCGGGTGATAGAGCCCGAAGACCTTGCGGAAGCCATGTTCGCCGAGGAATTTCTCGACCTGCCAGGCGGCGTGATAATGGTCGTGCGGCTTCTTCTTGCCGAACACCACGCGCAGCAGGCGGTAGGCGAGATTTTCCGACGGTAGCGAGGTGAACAGCGTTCCCTCCGCGTCGAGCCAGTGCCTGATCCGCTCGACCGGGAAGCTCAGATCCTCGAAATGTTCCAGGACATCCGCGGCGACGATGGCGTTGAAGGCGCCCGGACCGAAGTCGAAGTCCTTGATGTTGGCATTGGTGATCTGAACGTTGTCGAGCTGATAGCGTTCGCGCATCTGTTCGGCCTGGCTGGTGTTCAGGTCGATCAGATCGACACGCTGGAAGCCGCTGGACAGCGACGGCATGAAGATGCCGCTGCCGCCGCCGAAGTCGAGGCAGCGTCCATCCCGGCGCGCGAGGCGGCGCATCAGCAGCGTCAGCATCCACAACCTTGCCCAGAAGAACTCGCGCAGAAACGGGTTCGGCGCGCAGTAGACATCCAGAGCGATGTCTGCGGATTGGGTGTTCCGGTCGATCAGGCCGCGCAGCAAGGCGAGCGGCGGCTTCACATAACGCATGAAATCCTTCCAGGCCGGCGCGAAACGGGGAAAAGCGCAGCGTGGCAGGGCCGATTTAACAAAAGGTGAAGGCGGGCCTTGAGGCCGGAACGGCTGCGGAATTGACTTCATTTGACGTGAACATGCTCTAGACTGTCGGATCGATGAAACCCAACAGGGGAGGCGCTGCGATCATGCCAAAGGTGAGCTCTACCACGGAACTTCCGGTTCCGGCCCAGGCGGTCTGGTCGGTGATCGGCAACTTCAACGGACTGCCGGACTGGCATCCGGCCGTGCAGAAAAGCGAAAGCAAGAAGGACGGCGGCACCACCCTGCGCACGCTTTCATTGATGGGCGGCGGCACGATCGAAGAGAAACTGGAACAGATCGACGAGAGAGAGCGGCTCTATACCTATTCCATCGTCTCCAGCCCGCTGCCGGTGGCCAACTACACCGCGACCCTGCGGGTGCGCGAATCAGACAGCGGTGGCTGCACTGTCGCCTGGTCCAGCGAGTTCGACGCCTCGGGCGCGACCGAGAATGTCGCGATCGAACAGATCAGCCAGATCTACGAGGCCGGTTTCGAAAATCTAAAACGCATGTTCGGCGGCTGAACCGCGCCGGATGGGGTGGGCCGGGCCGACGCGGACTGTGCCGCCGTCACCCCGCAGGAAACCGACCGCGAGAGGTTGAGAGATTCGGGGGGGGACCGTTCGCAACGGCCCCCCCGATTTGCGATGAAGCCCTGTCGGTTACCCGCCGGCTTTGATTTGCGGCCAGTTGGTGTCGGCCTTGGCGATACGGCCGGGAATGTCGCGTTCCCAGCGGCGCTGAACCGACTTGGAGTAATTCAGGTAGAGTTTGTCGTCGACGATCTTCCAGGCGTCCGGATCGATGGAAGCGGTATAGCCCTCGGAAACTGCCCAGGCGCAGTAGCCGCCGTATTGCGGCGCATAGCGCAGCGGATCGGCGGCAAAGGCATCACGATTGGCCGCGGAGGCGAAGCGCCAGACTGCCCCCTCGTATTCGGTGGTGAACTGGGCCTTTCCTTCAACCGGTTTGCCGTCGGTGAAGTAGGCCACCGGATCGTATCCCCGGATCGCCAGGCCGCGCTTGGTGAAGACCGGATCGATAGCCAATGCCGGGCGAGCGGCAATCAGGGCTGCGGCCGTCAGGCCCCCTGTCATAACCAGGCCGGCAAACTGCCGGCGGGACAAAGCCTTTTGCATCATGGTCGTTCCCTTCTCAGGGCGCCGAAACTTGGCGCAGTTCCATTCTTCCCAAATCGGGTCTGGCTGAGAGAATGGTGGCGCCCTTCAGCCCGCACAATTCAACGCCCCCTCACTTTTCTGCGAGTCTTCCGGGAGGTCGTAGGCCGGGACCGGTGGCCGGCGGTCTACTGCATCACGATCTTGGGCGCCTGACGCGCGCCCCCGGCATCGATCTGCGTCGAAACCTTGTCCCAGACCCTCTGGGCAATCGCGCTGTAGGCCTTGGCGTGGGGCGCATCGGGATTGGACACGACGATCGGCCGGCCCTCGTCGGAGGTTTCGCGGATCTCGATGTCGAGCGGCACTTCCCCGAGGAACTCCATGCCCAGCTTATCCGCCTCCCGCTTGGCGCCGCCATGACTGAAGATATGGGATTCGTGGCCGCAGTTGGGGCAGACGAACATGCTCATGTTCTCGACGATGCCCAGCACCGGCACATCCACCTTGCGGAACATGTTGAGCCCCTTGCGGGCATCCAGCAGGGCAATGTCCTGCGGTGTCGAGACGATCACCGCGCCGGTCAAAGGCACCTGTTGGGCCATGGTCAACTGGGCGTCGCCGGTGCCCGGCGGCATGTCGACCACCAGGATATCCAGTTCGCCCCATTCGACGTCGCGCAGCATCTGCTGCAGGGCGCTCTGAACCATGGGGCCGCGCCAGATCATCGGGGTGTCTTCGGCCACCAGGAAACCCATGGACATGCATTTGATGCCGTAGTTTTCCATCGGGTTGAGGATTTTGCCGTCGGGCGAGGTCGGCCGCCCGCTGATGCCCAGCATGCGCGGCTGGGAGGGGCCGTAGATGTCGGCGTCCAGCACCCCGACCTTGAGGCCGAGCTGGGCCAGGCCCAGAGCCAGGTTGGTAGTGGTGGTCGATTTGCCGACGCCGCCCTTGCCGCTGGCCACCGCGACGATGGCCCGTACACCGGGCACCATGGCCCGCTGGCCGCCGGCCTGTCCCTGCGCCTGACTGCCTTGCGCCTGATTAGGGGCCGGGGCCGCCCCGCCGCCGCCCTGTCCGGCGTTCTGGCCGGCCCGTTCGGCCGTCAGGACCGCGGTGACCGAGATCACCCCGTCAAGCGCGTGAACCGCCTGTTCCGCAGCTTTGCGCAGCGGTTCCATCGCCGCGCCCTCCTTGGGATCGACCTCGATGGCAAATCCGACATTGCCGTCTTTGACGATCAAACCGGAAATCATGCCTAGGGTTACGACGTCCTGTTGGCTTTTCGGCTCCACAATTCCCTTCAAGGCCGCGAAAATGCTTGCCTCGGTAACTCCACTCATCCTTGAAAACTCCCCAATCCGGCCGATATTCAGGCAGGCGGTTCCTGCCAGACTCGTCTAGTACAATGGCCCAAGCGTGATATAAGTCCGGCGCGCGGCGATTGCAGCCTCGAATCCGTATGTTTCGGGTCAGTTTAGTCGTTTCGGCGGGATAGCCAATTCGGGCAATGAATTCAGGTAACGGGATGATGTGTTATGCCTTGGGAAAATAAAGGTGGCGGCGGCGGCCCTTGGGGCAGCGGCGGCGGTGGTGGATCCGGCGGATCCGGTGGCGGCGGTCCCTGGGGCCGCGGCGGTGGCTCCGGCGGCGGACAGCGCCCGCCCGATATCGAGGACATCATCAAAAAGGGCCAGGACCGGGTTCGCAACCTCATCCCCGGCGGCGGCGGTCTTGGACTGTCCGCCTATCTGATGATCGGCCTTCTGCTGATCGTCATTTGGGGCCTGACCGGCATTTACCGTGTCCAGACCAATGAGCAGGGCGTGGTGATGCGCTTCGGCCAATGGATCGCGACCACCGAGCCGGGCCTGAACTGGCATCTTCCCTGGCCCATTGAATCGGTTGAAACGCCCAGCGTGACCTCCGTGCAGCAGATCGACGTCGGCTTCAGCGCCGCTGGCAATACGCGCACCGCCACACGCCGTGACACCGAAAAAGAAAGCCTGATGCTGACCGGCGATCAGAACATCATCGACATCGATTTCTCGGTACAGTGGAAGATCGCAGATGCCGGCCAGTATCTCTTCAACATCCGCGAGCCCGAGGCGACGGTGAAGATCGCCGCCGAGTCCGCGATGCGCGAGATCATCGGCCGTACCGACATTCAGCCGGCGCTGACCGAAGCGCGCGGCACCGTCGAGGCGGAGGCCCGCAGCCTTCTGCAGGCCACCCTCAACGAGTACGAGGCCGGGATCGAGATCACCGAACTGGTGCTGCAGGACGTGCAGCCGCCCGAAGCGGTCATCGATGCCTTCAACGATGTGTTGCGCGCCCAGCAGGACCGTGACCGTCTGCGCAACGAGGCCGACAGATACCGCAACGACATCCTGCCGCGTGCCCGCGGTGACGCGCAGCGCGTGGTTCAGGGCGCCGAAGCCTACAAGGAGCGGCTTGAGAACGAGGCCGAAGGTGAGGCCGAGCGTTTCCTCTCGGTTTTCCGCGCCTATCAGCAGAACCCGGACGTCACGCGCCGGCGGATGTATCTGGAAACCCTTCAGGGCGTGTTGAGCGACACCGACAAGGTGATCATGGACAGCGGGTCCCAGGGCTCCGGCGCCATTCCCTACCTGCCCCTGAATGAACTGCGTGGCCGTGTCGGTGTGACCGGCAGCGGCAGCTGAGGAGAGCGATCATGGGAAATTTCGTGAAACCGGCCATTATCGTCGCCATCTTTGTGCTCGGCCTTGTCGCCTATGGCTCTCTGTTCACCGTCGACGAACGCCAGCAGGCGATCGTCATGCAGTTCGGTGAGCCCAAGCGGGTGATTTCCGAACCGGGTCTTTCGTGGAAAGTGCCTCTGCTTCAGAACGTGCAGTATTATGAGAAGCGGGTTCTGAATCTCGATCCGCCGGAAGAGAACATCCTGCTGTCGGATCAGAAGCGCCTGATCGTGGATGTCTTCGCGCGCTATAAGATCGACGATCCGCTGCTGTTCTTTCAGACCGTGCGGACTGAGAGTGTGGCCCGTCAACGTCTTGGCGGCATCATCAATGGCCGCCTGCGCCAAGTCCTGGGTAACGAGACCCTGACGGCGGTTCTCTCCGACGAGCGTGTTCGCATCCTGGCCAGCATTCGTGAGAATGTGGACCGGGAGACGCGGCGTTTCGGTATCGCGCTGGTGGACGTGCGTATCCGCCGGGCCGATCTGCCGGACGAGACTCGTGAGTCAGTCTACGACCGCATGCGCTCTGAGCGCGAACGCGAAGCGGCCGAGTTCCGTGCCCAGGGCTTCGAGCAGTCCGAGCGCATCAAGTCGGCGGCGGATCGTGAGGCCACGGTCATCGCCGCCGAGGCCAAGCGGGAATCGGAAATCCTGCGCGGTCAGGGTGAGGGCCTGCGGACCGAAATCCTGAACAATGCCTACGGCCAGGATCCGGAGTTCTTCAATTTCTACCGCTCCATGCAGGCCTACAGCGAAGCGCTGGACAGCCAGAGCACCTTCATGGTGCTGTCGCCGGACAGCGAATTCTTCAGCTTCTTCGACCAGACCGAGCGGGCTGCCGGTCAGCAATGACCGCGCCGGCCCGGTGCCTTCGGCGCCGTGAAAAGAACTGTAAACTGGTGACGGGGCCGGCCCTTCGGGTCGGCCCCTTCCTTGTCGGCGCCTCTTTCGAAGGCCCTGGGGTCTTGGTCTTGGGCGGATGTCTCGTCTTGAATCCGGGTAGGATATGACCGATTTCCTGACCGCTCTGGCGCTTGTTCTTGTAATCGAAGGGCTGTTTCTGGCGGTTTTCCCGCATCGATTGCGCCAGATACTGCAGATGCTGGAAGAAATGACGCCGGAGCGCCTTCGCTTCGGCGGCCTCTGCGCCGCCGCCCTCGGGGTCTTCGGGGTATGGTTGCTGCGCGGCTGAAACCCAACAAACCTCTGGGTTTGAGTGAGGGCGTCATAAATTCGCCCACTTCGTATCCCAGGCTTCAGATGCTACACTTTTTTTTGAGAGGACCTACAAACCGGCTGCGAAAAGGTCCAAGTTGGCATTCTAGAGGGAACAAGCGAAGCCAGAAGGGGCGGTCGGAGGCGCCGAAGAGCGGTGTCTGCCCAGCGGTGGCTTCAGCCAGGGAACCCTTGCCGGCGCCTGCTTTTGCTTGAAAGAGGGGCCGGCCATTTATGGAGCAGCGCTCCAAGCGAGGGAGAAAATCTAAAGTGACGCGAATTTCCACAACGCGACGGCGCAAGGCGATTGCTCTTGCGGCAGAACAGTCGGCCGGGACGCGGCGCTGGCTGGTGGGGGCTGCGCTCCTGCTCTGCGCCTTCATTATGCTGGCTTGGTCGTCTGCCGTGCAGGCGCGCTCGGCGCCGGACTCCTTCGCTGACATGGTCGAACGGCTGCTGCCGGCGGTGGTCAACATCCAGACCCGGCAGACCATCGAAGGCGGTCAGGCCGAACAGTTCGAGGAGTTCTTCAAGGAGTTCTTCGAGCGCCGCGGCGAGGGCGGCGAACCGCCGCCGCAGCAGCAGCGTCGCGGCTCTTCCCTCGGCTCCGGCTTCGTTATCGACCCCAGCGGCTTTATCGTCACCAACCATCACGTCATCGCCGATGCCGATGAAGTGGAGGTTGTGCTATCCGACGGCACGAAGCTGGATGCGACCGTGGTCGGCAGCGACAAGGACACCGACCTCGCCCTCCTGAAAGTGGAAACCGATGCGCCTCTGCCCTCCACCGAGTGGGGCGACTCGAGCGAAACCCGCATCGGCGACTGGGTGGTCGCTATCGGCAACCCCTTCGGCCTCGGCGGTACGGTGACGGCCGGAATCGTCTCGGCCCGCCAGCGCGACATCAATGCCGGACGCTACGACAACTTCCTCCAGACCGACGCTGCCATCAACAAAGGCAACTCGGGCGGGCCGATGTTCAATCTCGAAGGACAGGTCATCGGCGTGAACACGGCGATCTTCTCGCCCTCGGGCGGCTCGGTGGGCATCGGCTTCGCCACGCCTTCCTCGATGGCCAAGAACATCATCGCGCAGCTGCGTGATTCCGGTGAAGTGCGGCGCGGCTGGCTGGGTGTGCGCATCCAGAACGTGACCGACGAGCTGGCCGAAGGCCTGCGGCTCGAGCGTCCCCGCGGCGCCCTGGTGGCGGCGGTGACCGAGGGTGGCCCGGCGGAAGAAGCCGGCATCAAGCAGGGCGACGTGATTCTGGAATTCAATGGCCGTGAGGTGTCGGAGATGCGCCGCCTGCCGGCCATGGTTGCCGAAACCGCGGTGAACTCCACGGTGGACGTGACGATCTGGCGCCGCTCGAAGGAGGAGAAGGTCCGGGTGACGATCGGCGAGTTGGAGGCCGATCAAGTGGCCACCGCGCCGGCCGATCAGAAGCCGGAAGCGCTCTCCCCCAGCGAGATGGAGTCCCTCGGCCTGGCGCTCGGCAAGATCACGCCGGAACTGCGGGCCCGCTTTGAACTGGACGAGGGCACCAAGGGCGTTGTCATCACCGAGGTCGAAGAAGGCGGCTCCGGCGCCGAGAAGGGACTGCGTCCCGGCGACGTCATCGTCGAGGTCGATCAGGAGGAGGTGCTGCAGCCCTCCGACGTCGTCGAGAAGGTGGAGAAGGCCAAATCCGAGGGCTACCGCGTGGTGACCCTCCTGGTCTTCCGCCAGGGCGACTTCCAGTGGGTCGCGGTGCGGATCGACCAGAGCTAGTAAAGAGTCTGTCTAAGAATGCGGCGGCGTGCTTCGGTGCGCCGCCGCTTTCATTTCCGCTAGCTGGCTTCGGCGGTAGCGTCGTCCTCGCGGAACTCGCTGCGCCGGAAACCCTGCATGTAGAGCAGAGCGGTAAGGTCGCCGTGATCGATGCGGAACTGCGCGGCGGCCCGCACCTTGGGCTTGCCGTGATAGGCGACTCCAAGGCCGGCGGCGCCGATCATCGCCAGGTCGTTGGCCCCGTCGCCGACCGCGCAGCTGTCCTGCAGGGTCAGCCCCAGGCTTTTGGTCAGTTCTTCAAGCGCCACCAGCTTTGCGGCGCGGCCGAGGATGGGATCCAGTACCCGCCCGGTGAGATGTCCGTTTTCGATCTCCAGCCGGTTGGCGCGGTCCTCGCTGAAGCCGCAGGCCGCGCGGACCTTTTCCGTGAAGAAGGTGAAACCGCCGGAGACGAGGGCACAGTAGGCGCCGGCCGCATGCATGGTCGCCACCAGGGTCTTTGCACCGGGATTCAGGGTCATGGCCGCCGCTGCGGATTCCAGGGTTTCCCTCTTCATCCCCGTCAGCAGGCCGACGCGCTCGCGCAAGGCGGCCTCGAAGTCCAGCTCCCCCGCCATGGCCAGCGCAGTGATCTCCTCCACCTCCGGCCCGATCCCGGCGACACCGGCCAGTTCGTCCAGCATCTCCTCGGCGATGATGGTCGATTCCATGTCGGCGATCAGCAGGCGCTTGCGGCGTCCGCTGCTCGGCTGGATCACGAGGTCCAGCGGCGCCGGCCCCAGGGCTTCGCGCACCAGGGCCTGGGTGATGGTCGGCTCGCTGCCGTCGAAGGGAATGTCGCAGGCGATGCCCTCCGCCAGCCAGTCGGCTTCGCCGGGCGTGCTGCGGCTTGCTGCGACGGCGCCGCGCGCGGCCTCCACCAAGGCGGCGTTCAACGGCCTTGAGCGCGGGTCCCCGATCACGGTAAGCACATATTCCATCGGCGGCTTATACAGAGGCCGCCCTCTATCCCGCAAGGCGCGCTGACGGGTTACGACTGCCACCAATGACGCATCGCAATGAAGAGTTTTCGGAGAAACAACCTCCGGACGTGGTGATGATCGCCGGACCGACAGCCTCCGGGAAGTCGGGGCTTGCGGCCGCGTTGGCCCAGGCCCTCGACGGTGTCGTGATCAACGCCGATTCGATGCAAGTCTATCGCGAACTCAGCGTTCTCACCGCCCGGCCCTCACCGGCAGAGGTGGAGAAGGTGCCGCATCGCCTCTACGGCACTCTGAGCGGCGCCGAATCCTGTTCTGCCGGGGCCTGGCGGGACTTGGCCATGAAGGAGGTGGCGGCGGCGCTGGATGCCGGAAAACTGCCGATCCTGGTCGGCGGCACCGGCCTCTACCTGCAGGGGTTCGAGCAGGGCCTGAACGCGGTGCCGGCGATTCCCGAAAATATTCGCCGGGCAACCCGCGCCGAACTGGCGGAAGGCGGTGCCGCTGCCCTGCATGGGAAGCTGGCGGAAAGGGATCCGGTCATGGCCGCCCGGCTTTCACCGAACGATGGCCAGCGCCTGGCCCGCGCCTGGGAGGTGCTGGCGGCCACCGGGCGCTCGCTGGCCGCGTGGCAGGCCGAGGAGCCGGAACCGGCGCCCTTTCATTTCATCAAGCTCTGCCTGCTGCCGCCGCGCGAGGCGCTTTATGCCGACTGCGACGCGCGTCTGGCGGCGATGCTGGATCAGGGCGCCCTGGCCGAGGTGGAAAGTCTTATGGCCCTCGATCTGGATCCCGGCCTGCCGGTGATGAAGGCCCTGGGGGTGCCGGAACTGGCTGCCCATCTGGCCGGTGCGGAAAGTCTGGAGTCGGCCCTGGCCCGGGCGCAGCAGGCCACGCGGCGCTACGCCAAACGCCAGATGACCTGGCTGCGCCATCAATTCTTGAGTAATGATACGAAAATTATGGTTATAGAGGCGCAATATTCCGAAAGCTTATTGCCCGAAATATTAGCGAAAATTCGTCAAATCCTGTTGACCAAGCCCTGTTAAGGGGATAGGGTCGCGCTCCTTCGGCCCCGAAAACGGGCCGAACAGCGGCCTTTAGCCGCATACCGCAGGGGCATTTCTGCTGCGGAGAAGGATTTCTTGGCCGGTTCAGCCGGCCTATTTTGTGACTGATGACGATTGGTGTGGCCTCCCCAGGGGTCTTAATCTGCGGGGGCCGAAGGGAGAACTGTGATGGCCGGTAGAAAGTGGACCGACGTGCCGACGATGTCTGGAGCCGACATGCTGATCAAAGCGCTGAAGGACCAGGGCGTCGAGGTCGTATTCGGCTATCCCGGCGGCGCCGTCCTGCCGATCTATGATGCGCTCTTCCAGCAGAATGAGATCCAGCACATTCTGGTGCGCCAGGAAGGCGGCGCGGTTCACGCAGCCGAAGGCTATGCGCGCTCCACCGGCAAGGTGGGCGTGGTCCTGGTGACCTCCGGTCCCGGCGCCACCAACGCGGTGACCGGGTTGACCGACGCGCTGATGGATTCGATCCCGATTGTCTGCCTGACCGGCCAGGTGCCGACCCATCTGATCGGCAACGACGCCTTTCAGGAGGCCGACACCACCGGCATTACCCGGCCCTGCACCAAGCATAACTACCTGGTGAAGGAAGTCGCCGACCTGCCGCGCACCCTGCACGAGGCTTTCTTCGTGGCGCAGAACGGCCGCCCCGGCCCGGTGGTGATCGACCTCCCCAAGGACGTGATGCAGGCGAAGAGCGATTGCTACATCCCGCCGGAAGAGGTGAAGCACCGCAGCTATCGCCCGCAGGTAAAGGCCGAGGACGACAAGATCGCAGAGGCGGTGGCGATGATCGCCAAGGCCAAGCGGCCGATCGTCTATGCCGGCGGCGGCGTCATCAATTCGGGGCCCAAGGCCTCCGAGCTGCTGACCCGCTTCGTGAAGCTGCTGGGCGTGCCCTGCACCAACACCCTGATGGGCCTCGGCGCCTATCCCGGCAGCGATCCGCAGTTCGTCGGCATGCTGGGGATGCACGGCACCTACGAAGCCAACCTCGCGATGTACAACTGTGATGTGATGATCAACATCGGCGCGCGTTTCGACGACCGGGTGACCGGGCGCCTCGACGAGTTCTCGCCCAGCTCCAAGAAGATCCACGTCGACATCGATGCTTCTTCCATCAACAAGAACGTGATGGTCGACCTGCCCATCGTCGGTGACGCGGGCTCGGTTCTGGAAGACCTGCTGGCCGCCTGGAAAGCCGGCGGTCATGAACTCGACCAGAAGGCTTTAAAGGCCTGGTGGGAAAAGATCGACGAGTGGCGCGCCCGCGACTGCCTGAAGTTCGAGCAGAAGGGCCAGATCATCAAGCCGCAGCACGCCATCAAGCGCCTTTACGAGCTGACCAAGGACCGCAGTCCCTTCATCACGACGGAAGTGGGCCAGCACCAGATGTGGGCGGCGCAGTACTTCAAGTTCGAAAAGCCGAACCACTGGATGACCTCCGGCGGGCTCGGCACCATGGGCTACGGCATGCCCGCGGCGCTGGGCGTGCAGCGCGCCCATCCCGAGGCCCTGGTGATCGACATCGCCGGCGAGGCCTCCATCCTGATGAACATTCAGGAGCTTTCCTGCATCGCGCAGTACGATCTGCCGGTGAAGGTCTTCATCGTCAACAATCAGTGGATGGGCATGGTGCGCCAGTGGCAGGAACTGCTGCATGGCGGGCGCTATTCGGAAAGCTACTCGGCTTCCCTGCCGGACTTCGTGAAGCTGGCGGAGTCCTTCCACGCCGTCGGCATCCGCTGCGAGAAGGCCGATGATCTGGACGACAAGATCATGGAGATGATCGAGACGCCCAAGCCGGTGATCTTCGACTGTCTCGTGGCCCAGGACGAAAACTGCTTCCCGATGATCCCCTCCGGCGCTGCGCACTACGAGATGCTGCTCGGTCCGGACGACAAGGCCGCCAAGCCGATTTCCGAGGAGGGCATGGTGCTCGTCTAGAAAGGACGGCGCCCGCAACTTCCTTTCACGACTGCAGAAGACGAAAGCGGCCGAACGGCCGGCGACAGACCATGGCGAACAAAAGCATAGAGATCGAGAAACGCACCATCGCGGTGCTGGTGGACAACGAACCCGGCGTGCTGGCCCGGGTCATCGGCCTGTTCTCCGGGCGCGGCTACAACATCGAAAGCCTGACGGTGACCGAGGTCGATCCGCTGGAGAAGCGCTCGCGGATCACGGTCGTCACTTCCGGCACGCCGCAGATCCTGGAACAGATCAAGGCCCAGCTCGACCGCTTGGTGCCGATCCAGCGGGTCAGCGACCTCTCGCTGGAAGGCCCCTCGGTCGAGCGCGAGCTGGCCCTGGTGAAGGTTGCCGGCGCCGGGGAGAAGCGCGTCGAATCCCTGCGCATCGCCGACATCTTCCGGGCCAGCGTGGTGGACTCCAGCCACGACCACTTCGTTTTCGAGATGACCGGCAAGAGCGAGAAGCTGGACGTCTTCATCGACCTGATGCAGCCCCTCGGCCTGGTCGACGTCAGCCGCACCGGTGTGGTCGCCATCTCCCGCGGACCCCAGGGACTTTAGAAGCGGTTCTGCCGTTGGCGGGCCGATAGGGTAATTTTTCCCAAGAAAGCTCAAAAACTCGAATAATTTTGCCGTTCCGCCGTCGGCTGGGCGGCGCATTGCAAGCCTTTCTCCATTCTCTTCGGGTATTCTGTCCGGGGACTGAGAACGAGAGAAAGCCATGTGCCGCTGGCTGGCCTATACCGGGGAACCGGTCTTTCTGGATGAACTGATCTGCAAGCCGGACCACTCCCTGGTGGCCCAGAGCCTCTGTGCGAACGAGGCCAAGACGCCGACCAACGGCGACGGCTTCGGCATCGGCTGGTACGGCGAGCGGGCGGAGCCGGGGCTTTACCGCGAGGTGCTGCCGGCCTGGAACGACCCGAACCTCGCCAGCCTGGCTCATCAACTGCGCGCCGGGTTGTTCTTCGCCCATGTCCGCGCCTCCACCGGCACCTCTTCGTCGCGACCCAACTGCCATCCCTTCGCCAAGGATCAATGGCTGTTCATGCACAACGGCCAGATCGGCGGCTATCTGGAACTGCGCCGGCGGCTGGAGGCCTTGATCCCCGATCCGCTCTATGACCACCGCGAAGGCACCACGGACAGCGAGATCCTGTTCCTGCTGCTCTTCGCCAACGGCCTGGAGGACGACCCCCTGGGCGCCCTCTCGCGCACCCTGGCCCAGGTGATCGGGGTTATGGACTCTGCCGGCGTGGCGGCGCCGCTGCGCTTCACCTCGGCGCTCACCGACGGACGGTCGATCTATGCCCTTCGCTATGCCAGCGACGACCGCCCGCCGAGCCTCTACTGGCGTACGGGCGATCCGGCCGGGGCGTGGGGGGGTGCAGGCAGCGCCGTTTCCATCGTCTCCGAACCCCTGGAGCAGCCCGATACCTGGCAGGCTCTGCCGGCCAACCAGGTGCTGGTGGTCGGCCCGGATCGCTCGGTCAGCTTCGAAGCCCTCGAATTCCTGCAGACAGCGGCAGAATAGTCCCCACCTGAGCGCTCGAAACCCGCTGAAACCCTGCTATGCGGCAGATGCAGGCGGCCATGCCGGGAATCCCGTTGCGCTTTGCCGTCCGGCGCATTAGAACCCCGGCGAGCCAATTCGAACAACAAAAGTACAAAGGGAGACGGCCGCCATGCGCGTCTATTACGATCGTGACGCCGACGTCAATCTGATCAAGGGCAAGAAAGTCGCCATCGTCGGCTACGGCAGCCAGGGCCATGCCCATGCCAACAACCTGAAGGACAGCGGCGTTGCCGACGTCCGCGTCGCCCTGCGCGCCGGTTCGGCGACCGCCAAGAAGGCCGAGAACGCCGGCCTTCAGGTGATGACCCCGGAGGAAGCCGCCAAGTGGGCCGACGTGGTCATGATGCTGACCCCCGACGAGCTGCAGGCCGACATCTACCGCGACTCCCTGGAGCCGAACCTGAAAGAGGGCGCGGCCCTGGCCTTCGCCCACGGCCTGAACGTCCACTTCAGCCTGATTGAGCCGCGCAAGGACCTCGACGTCTTCATGATCGCGCCCAAGGGCCCGGGCCACACCGTGCGGTCGGAATATGTGCGCGGCGGCGGCGTGCCCTGCCTCATCGCGGTGGCGCAGAATGCTTCGGGCAACGCCCAGGAGATCGCGCTGTCTTACGCCTCTGCCATCGGCGGCGGGCGCTCCGGCGTTATCGAGACCACTTTCAAGGAAGAGTGCGAGACCGATCTTTTCGGCGAGCAGGTGGTGCTCTGCGGCGGTCTGACGGCGCTCATCCAGGCCGGCTACGAGACGCTTTGCGAGGCCGGCTACGCGCCGGAGATGGCCTACTTCGAGTGCCTGCACGAAGTGAAGCTGATCGTCGATCTGATGTACGAGGGCGGCATGGCCAACATGCGCTACTCGATCTCCAACACCGCTGAGTTCGGCGACTACGTCACCGGCCCGCGCATCGTCACCGACGAGACCAAGGCGGAGATGAAGCGGGTGCTGGACGACATTCAGTCCGGCCGTTTCGCCCGCGACTGGGTGACCGAGTGCAAGGCCGGCCAGCCCTCCTTCAAGGCGCTGCGCCGCCGCTCGGCCGAGCACAACATCGAGGAAGTCGGCGCCAAGCTGCGCGCCATGATGCCCTGGATCGCGGCCAACCAGCTGGTCGACAAGGAAAAGAACTAAAAGCCTTTCCTTCGAACGCCAATCGTCGAACTTGGGTGTTCACCTTCGGGCCTCGCGCGGGAATGTGCGGGGCCCGAAGTGTTTTTGCTTGAGTGACAGTTTCCTTCCGCTTCGCGGAAGGCCCCCTCACCCTCCCACTGCGTGGGCCCCTCCCTCTCCCACAAGGGGAGAGGGATTCACAGCCGCGCACTTTTTTGGTTCTCCCTCTCCCCTGGTGGGAGAGGGTCGGGGTGAGGGGGCGTTCCGCGAAGCGGAGGGCGAAGAAGGTGGCACCACGCAACATCTTCGGTTAGCTTGCGCGCCGCCGTGCCGACCGGAAGAGAGCGATGCAGAGCGAAACCTTCACCCCCCTCAAGACCGAACGCCTGATTCTCCGCCCCTGGCGCGACGCGGATGTCGAGCCCTTCGCGGCGCTGAATGCCGATCCGGTGGTGATGGAACACTTCCCGGCAATTCAGACCCGCGCCGAGACCGAGGCCGTGATGGCGCGCATCGGTCAGGAGATGGCTAAACACGGATTCAGTTGGTTTGCGGTAGAGGTGCCGGGCGTCGCCCCCTTCATCGGCTTCATCGGCCTCTGGGCGCCGAGTTTCGACGCCCCCTTCACCTCGATCCAGAACCCCATCGTCGAGGTCGGCTGGCGTCTCGCCAAGGAGTTTTGGGGCAAGGGTTATGCAACCGAAGGCGCCCGCGAATGCCTGCGCTTCGGTTTCGACGACCTCGGCCTGAAGGAAATCGTTTCCTTCACCACGACGACCAACACACCGTCCCAGAAGGTCATGCAACGCCTCGGCATGACCCACGACCCGGCAGATGATTTCGACCATCCCAAGGTGGCGAAAGGCCACCGGCTGGAACGGCACGTGCTGTATCGGATGAGGAAGGAAGGCTGGCAGGAGGGTGAGGACCTTCCAATTTGAAGCCATGTTCCTGTCGTCACCCTCGGATTTGTTCCGAGGGTCCATTGGTCCGTTCGCTGGAACCTCTGCGAGAAGGGTTCGGTTCTGCCACTGCAATGGATGCTCGGAACAAGTCCGAGCATGACGGTTGGAATGAGTGGCGAGGGCTAACGCAGCCTTCACGCCATCTAACACAGGGGAAGTAACATGACGACGTCTGTGAGCCTGACCGGCGGTCAGGTGCTGACGCCCCAGGGCGATCTTGAAGCCGCCGACCTGCACATCGCCGACGGACGTGTTGTCGATAGGCCGGCCGCCGATGCCTTGCACATCGACTGCCGCGGATACCATGTGCTGCCCGGCATCGTCGACGTTCACGGCGATGCCTTCGAACTCGAACTGCATCCGCGTCCCGGCGTCGACATCGCCTTTCCCATCGCCATGGCCTCGGTCGACCGGCAGTTGCTGGCGAACGGCATCACCACCGCTTTTCACGGGCTGACAGTTTCCTGGGAGCCAGGCGCGCGCAGCCTTGCCGCCGGACGCCGCTTCATGGCGGAGCTGCAGGCCCTGGCGCCGCGTTTCATGGCCGATCACCGCGTGCAGCTGCGCTGGGAGACCTTTGCCCATGACGCCATCGACGACATCGCCGATTGGCTGACCCTTCATCCGACACCGGCGCTGGCCTTCAACGATCACACCACCTCGACACTCGAAACCGTGAAAGCCGGCGATCATCACAAGCTCAACAAGTGGGCGCAGCGCGCCGGTGTCACGCTGGAGCAGTATCTGGCCCAGGTCGAGGCGGTGGGCCAACGCGCGCCGGAGGTTCCGGCAAAGATCCGTGAAGTCGCAGCGCTGGCCGGACGGCAGGGCGTCGTCATGCTGGCCCACGACGAATGGACCGGCGCCGAGCGGACGCGCCACCGCGATCTGGGGATGCGCGTCAGCGAATTCCCCCTCGCGCGCGAGGTGGCGGCGGATGCGATGGCCGGCGGCGAACATGTCGTCATGGGCGGCCCCAACGTCATCCGCGGCGGCAGCCACACCGGCGCCCTCTCGGCCGAGGAAGCGATCGGCGAAGGCCTCTGTTCTGTGCTGGCCTCCGACTACTACTATCCCAGCCTGCTGCACGCCGCCGAACGTCTCGTCGAGAGCGGGCTGCGATCCCTCGACGAAGCCTGGGACCTGGTTTCCCGGAACCCGGCGGCGGCGATGGGCCTGGACGACCGCGGGACGCTGGAGACCGGCCGCCGCGCTGATGTCGCCGTCGTCGACTGCACAGGCCCCTGGCGGCTGGTTCATACAGTGGCTGGTGGGAAGATCGTGAGCTTCGGCGGCTGAGATGATGTGTGGCGCTCCGCGCCTCCCCCTCACCCCGACCTTCTCCCACGGAGGGGAGAGGGAGA
This sequence comes from Pelagibius sp., assembly GCF_965249265.1. NCBI lineage: Bacteria > Pseudomonadati > Pseudomonadota > Alphaproteobacteria > Rhodospirillales > Rhodovibrionaceae > Pelagibius > Pelagibius sp. The sequence continues at coordinate 788,614 of NZ_OZ252224.1, forward strand.
AACAAAAGAGGGTCGCTGTAGTCCCCTCTCCCCTCCGTGGGAGAGGGAGGGCCCCGCGTAGCGGGAGGGTGAGGGGGAATTCAGCTTCCAGCGTTATCGGGAGCGTAAGCGGCAGGCGCGGAACGCCGCCTAAGTCCCTACCCTCAGCGGTCCCGTCATCCGCCGCAGCGTCGCCAGGACGGAGAGCGCGGTGATCTTGCCGGTCTTGGGGTTTTCCTCCGTCGGCACGTTTTCGATGGTCATGGTCAGGCGGGCGGCGTCGGCCTCCACCTGCACGGTGTGGGTGTTGCGGGTGACCGTGGGGTCGGCCCAGATCTGCAGGGCGGTCTTGTCGGGGCCGATACCGGCGAGGCTCAAGGCCGCGGCGACGTTCACGTTGGCGGGAAAGCCCCTGGCGCCGTCGCGGGCGCTGCCTTCGAAGACCAGCTTGGGTTCGGTCAGGCCCTCCACCGAGATGTCGTTTTCAACGAGGTGCGGCGCGCCGGCGAGGCCGCCGGGCGGCTTGCGGGTCACCAGGGTGACATGCTCCACCGGGCCCTCGGCGCAGGCCCGCACTGCATCCAGACCCAGCAGGGCGCCGGTCGGCACTACGATGGCGCCGCCCTTGTCTCTCGCCAGGTCGATCAGCGCCGGGCGCGGCAGCAGGGCGCCGACGGAAAGCGGGATCAGAGTCTTGCCGCGGCCCAGCACACTCTCCGCCAATTCACCGAAATGGGCGGCGGGCAGGCACTCGACCACCACATCCGCCCGTTCTGCCAGTTCGGTGAAGGGCAGCACCGGAACCGTGTTTTCGAAGCCGGACATGCGGGCCTCGGCCTTTACCGTGTCGCGGGCTGAGACCGCGGCCAGTTCCAGGCCCTCAATGCCCTGATTCAGTGCCTTGGCGACGGCATGGCCGATGGCCCCGAAACCGGCGATTGCCACTCTGATTTGTGCTGACAATATTGTTACTCCTGATAGGCGAGATCCGGCCTTTTTGGCGGCCTGGGCTGTTGTTTCCGGGCCCTGGCGGGTTACAGTAACAGGGAGACGACCGCAGGCCATCCCCGCTCTCGCCGGAGAGTGGAGAGGGCAGGGCGGTTGATTTGCTTTGAGTCTGTTGGATCTGCGTGTCCGTTGGATCTGCCTCTGGAAGGGACCGGGCAGGCTCCGGCGAACCGATAATGAATATCGAACCCGATATAAGGGAAGGGAGAACCAAGAACATGTTGAGAGGCAAACTTCTACTGGGAGCGGCGGCCCTGACGGCGGCTCTGGTAACCGGCGGTCTGTCGACGGCGCCGGCCGTGGCGGCGCCGGAGATTTCCTGCCGCACCGCCAAGCTGATCGTGCCCTGGGGCGCCGGCGGCGGCACCGACGTTATTTTCCGCACCTTCGTTGAGGCGGTAAACAACAAGGGTGCCGAGCCACAGCTTCAGGTCGTGAACATCGGCGGCCAGGGCGGCAACAAAGGCGCCAAGGAAGCGGTGAAGGCCGCGCCCGACGGCTGTACGCTCTTCGCCATCCACCAGAGCGCCCTGACGTCATATCTGAACGGTCGCGTGGACTTCACCTGGGATGCCTTCGAACCGGTCGCCATGCTGACCCGCACGCCGGCCATCTTCGGCGCCAATCCGGACGTGCCCTACAACAACATCACGGAACTGGTCGCTGCGGCCAAGGAGAAGCCGGGCGAGATCGTTGCCGGCGGCACCCTGGGGTCGACCAGCCACTTCGTCTTCCTGCTGCTGGAAGACGCGGCCGGCGTCAAGTTCAAGCACGTTTCCTATGACGGCACCCGCCAGCGCATGACCGCGCTGCTGGCCAAGAACATCGAGCTGGGTGAAATCAACCTGGCTTCGGCCAAGCAGTACATCGCCACCGGCGAGCTGAAGGCGCTGGGCATCACCACACCGGAGCGCAACAGCGAGATCGGCGAGGTCATGACCCTGAAGGAACAGGGCTATGATCTGGTCTACGGCACCGACCGCGGTGTCATGCTGCCCAAGGGCACGCCGCAGGAGATCATCGATCACTACGGCGCACTTTTCCAGCAGGCGGCAACCGATCCGGCGGTGATCGCCGAGATGAATGCCAAGGGGACCGAGGTCGTCTACTACGATCCGGCCGAGTATACGGCTTACTTCGAGGAAACCTTCACCAACTGGAAGCGGATCGCCAAGGAAGTCGGGCTCTATAAGGGCGAGTAACGCCTGAAAGCCCGTATCGGCAGAGTTCGGGCCCCGATGGTTTGCGCTATCGGGGCCGCTTTGCCACCAACAAGAAAACAGGGACGTTTTGAGGGGGATTGCCGGTGACGCGCGTGAACCGGGACGTGGTGGTGGCCCTGGTGCTGCTGCTTTTTTGCGGGGTCTTCTTCTGGGAATCCTTCAACATCAGGCTGACCGACTTCGGCCAGATGAACTCGGCCGTCTGGCCGCGCGCCGTGCTGGCGGCTTTGACTCTGGCCAGCCTGATCTATCTGGCCCAGGCCCTGCGGGGTGACTTCCGGAGGGAAGCGGAAGATGCGGAGAGTGCGGAGGGCGCGCCGAAGGAGCCGGGCCTCATCGCCTGGCTCGCCAGTTACCGCAACGCCTTCTACTGTTACGGCCTGTTCCTCTTGTTTCTGCTGACCCTGCCGTTCTTCGGCATGTTGATCGGCGGAATCCTTTTTGTCTTTTGCGCGCTCACGCTTCTCGGATCCATGGAACTGAGGCTGGTGCCGATTCATGCCGCCGTCGCGGCGGGCACGGTTGGGGCCATGTGGGCCATCTTCACCTTCGGTCTGCGGGTCTTCCTGCCCGAAGGCGTGCTGATCTCGTTTAACTGACACAGGTAGCTGAGGCGGGATCTGATGAAGCAAGAGAACATGAAAGTGATCGGTCGTTCCCATGGGGTTTGAAACGCTCATCGGCGCCTTCGGCGAGGTCTTCGCGCCGGGCAATCTGATTTTGATGTTTGTCGGCGTCACCGCCGGCCTGATCGCCGGTTCGATCCCCGGTTTCACCATCACCATGGCGGTGGTGCTGACGTTGCCCTTTACCTTCGGCCTCTCGCCCGTCGAGGGCCTTTCGACCATGATCGGTGTCTTCGTCGGCGGCCTGTCCGGTGGCCTGATGTCCGGCATGCTGACCGGCATTCCCGGCACGCCCTCGTCGGTGGCGACGGTTTTCGACGGCTTTCCCCTGGTCCGCAAGGGCAGGCCCGGTCTCGCCCTGGGGCTGGGCGTCTGGTCCTCCTTCCTGGGCGGAATCATCTCCGCCGTCATCCTGGTCATGCTGGCCCCGCAGCTCGCCCGCATCGGGCTGGAATTCGGGCCCTGGGACTTCTTCTCCCTTGTGCTCTTCGCCCTCACCATCACCGCCAGCCTCTCGGGCGAGAACCTGACCAAGGGCATCATCGCGGGCCTTTTGGGGCTGACGATCGCCACCATCGGCTCCGACGAGGTGAACGGCGTCGCCCGCTTCAATTTCGGCACCGACATCCTGCAGAACGAGTTGAAGTTCCTGCCGGTGCTGGTGGGCCTCTTTGCCTTCTCCCAGTTGCTGAGCGACGTGCGCAGCCGCGACAAGGCCCGGCGGCCGCTGATGGAAAGCTCGGCCAAGGCGGTGCGGGTCGAGCACTTCGCCGCGGTCAAGATCATCCTGCGCCACTGGATCAATCTCGTGCGCTCCGCCTGCATCGGCGTCTTCACCGGCATTCTGCCGGCGGCGGGCGGCTCGATCTCCAACATCCTCGCCTATGACCAGGCCAAGAAGGCCTCCAAGGCGCCGGAAGAGTTCGGCAAAGGCTCGCCTGAGGGCATTATCGCGCCGGAAGCCTCCAACAACGCCACGGCCGGCGGCGCGCTGATCACCATGATGGCGCTGGGCATTCCCGGCGATATCGTCACCGCGGTGATGCTGGGGGCGCTGCTGATCCACAACGTGCAGCCCAGCCCGACCTTCATCACCGACAATCCGCAATTGGCCTACGGCATCTTCGTGGCCTTCTTCCTGGCGCATTTCATCATGATCGTCATGCAGGCCTTCTGCCTGCGCGCCTTTTTGATGATCGTGCGGATGCCCATGTACTTCCTCGCCTCGGTCATCCTGCTGTACTGCGCCATCGGGGTCTTTGCCCTGGACAACTCGGTCTTCAACATCTGGGTGCTCTTCGTCTTCGGAATCCTGGGTTACATCATGAAAACCCTGGGTTTTCCGCTTGCGCCGATCATTCTGGGGGTGGTCCTGGGCCACATTGCCGAGGTCAATCTGTCGCGTGCCGTGGGGACCAGCGACGACCTGACGCTCTTCCTCACGCGGCCCTGGTCGCTGTTCTTCCTGATCGTGGCGTTGTTCTCCGCCGCCTTCCCCTGGTACCAGCGCAATGTCGGCAAAAAACAGTGGACCCTGTTCTACGTTCCGCTGGCCAGTCTCGCACTCTCGCTGCCGTTGATCATGATGGGCGGCGTCGTGCGGCCGGGGATCGGCTGTCTGCTGATCGCTTATGCACTCTACAAGCTCTACCGCCGCCATCAGTCCGGCTGGGCCCTGGAAGAGCGTTGACGCGTCTGTAAGCCGATCGCATGCCTCTTTCATGGTGAATGCGGCTGTGGAGTCGGGGCCGTCCGGGCGCTGGCCAGGGTTTCTTCTGCGTGGAAAAAGCGTAGGAAGGCCCTGGACTTCAGCAATTCTTAACGCTTTCAAAATAGATATTGTTAACCTCAAGAGTGGCGTTTAGAAAAGTAGGCGTTAACCACGCTTCTGAACGATAGGGCCGACCCATGGTCCGCACGCGCCGAGACGGGAGATGGCGCGGAACGACAGGGTCAGAACCGCCGCGAAGGATCGCATCCTTCCAAAGGCGGGGCCGATAGAAGCGGTGAACCTTTCCCGTGGCCTTCGGGTCGGCCGTGCGCTTCTGCTTTTCGTTCGCCGCTCCACGCTGCCGCGGTTGACGGGGTGAGCGGGTTGTTGAGGGGAAGAAGGTTCACGGGATGTGACGCCGGTACGGCGCCGCAGGGGCCGGAAGGTCCGAGACGAAGGTGTAACAGGCAGTGTCATTTGCGATTTCAGCGAGAAATTTGCCCAAGGCCTCGGCGCCGGCGGCTTCTGCTGCTGTTTCCCGGTCCGGTCTTGCCGCCGCACCCGTTCTTTCGGTGATCTCGTGTTTCGAACAGCCGCAGGCTCTGCGGCCCCATAGGGTTTGACAAAAAGGCGATTGGATCGATGTTTTCTGGTTTGCTCGGCATGCTTTCCGCCGATATGGCGATCGACCTCGGTACAGCGAACACGCTGGTCTACGTAAAGGGGCGCGGTATCGTCTTGAACGAGCCCTCGGTGGTTGCGATCGCCGAGGTGAAAGGCAAGAAGCAGGTTCTGGCCGTCGGCGACGAAGCCAAGATGATGCTGGGCCGCACGCCGGGCAATATCCAGGCCATCCGTCCGCTGCGTGACGGCGTGATCGCCGACTTCGAGGTGGCGGAGGAAATGATCAAGCATTTCATCCGCAAAGTGCATAATCGCCGCTCTTTTGCTTCTCCCCAGGTCATCGTCTGCGTGCCCTCCGGTTCCACCGCCGTTGAGCGCCGCGCCATCCAGGAATCGGCGGAAAGTGCCGGTGCGCGCCGGGTTTTCCTGATCGAAGAGCCCATGGCCGCTGCGATCGGCGCCGGTCTGCCGGTGACCGAGCCCACCGGCTCCATGGTGGTCGACATCGGCGGCGGCACCACCGAGGTGGCGGTTCTCTCGCTCGGCGGTATCGTTTACTCCCGTTCGGTTCGCGTCGGCGGCGATAAGCTGGACGAGGCGATCATCGCCTACATCCGCCGCAATCATAACCTGCTGGTCGGCGAAGGCTCCGCCGAGCGGATCAAAAAGGAAATCGGCTCCGCCTGCCCGCCGGAAGACGGCGAGGGCGGCACCATGGAAATCAAGGGTCGGGATCTGATGAACGGCGTGCCGAAGGAACTGATCATCTCCGAACGGCAGATCTCCGAATCCCTGGCCGAGCCGGTCGGCGCAATCGTCGAAGCGGTGAAGGTCGCCCTGGAGCACACGGCGCCCGAACTGGCCGCCGACATCGTCGACAAAGGCATTGTCCTGACCGGCGGCGGCGCGCTGCTGGGCAATATGGACTATGTCCTCAGGGCCTCCACCGGGCTGCCGGTTTCCATTGCCGACGATCCGCTGTCCTGCGTCGCCCTCGGCACCGGGCGCTGCCTTGAAGAAATGAAGGTCCTGAAGAACGTCCTGATCTCCATGTATTGACCCCGTTATTGATCGGGCGTCGATTGGGCGTTACTTGGCGATCAAGGGTTTCTTCATTTGTATTTGTTTTGATGTTTCGGTAACTTAGCCCGAATCGGTCGCTCGTAGGCCCATGGTGGGATGGCTGCGACTGGAGGACCTGTGAACAAACCGACCGGATCAGAGATTCGCGTTGCTTCGCCGTTGAAAGCCTGGGCGAGCCGTTTTGCTCTGTTGATTTTGGTTGGCGCGGCCTTCGGTCTGATGCTCATCGGCCGTACCAATACCTTCCTTGTCGAAGAAACCCGCACCGCCGTCACCGATATGGTGACGCCGATCCTGGATGCGGTTTCCCAGCCGGTCGATACGTTCAGCGGCGTCATCGACCAGGCCGAGACCCTGGCCAACCTGCAAAGCGAGAACGTGGCGCTCAAAGAGCAGAACGCCCGGCTGCTGCACTGGCAGGCCGTGGCCCGCCGCCTGGAGGCGGAAAACGCGGCGCTGCGCGATCTCAACCAGATGGTGCCGGACCCCGGCATGCGCTACGTCACTGCAAGGGTGGTGGGCGACCCCGGCGGCGCCTTCGTCCGTTCCGTACTGATCAACGCGGGTGAACGCGACGGCATCGAGAAGGGCCAGGCCGCGACGACCGGCGCCGGTCTTGCGGGCCGGGTTGCCGAGGTCGGCCTGCGCTCAGCGCGGGTGCTGTTGGTGACCGACATCAACAGCCGTATTCCGGTGATTGTCGGCGATGGCCGCGAACGCGCGGTTCTGGCCGGCGACAATACCAACGCGCCGCTGCTGCTCTATCTCGGCCCCACGGTCGAACTGACGCCGGGCGATCAGGTCACCACCTCCGGGCACGGTGGCGTGTTCCCACCGGGTCTGGCCATCGGTGTGGTCTCCGCCGTCAGCGAAAATGCGATCCGGGTCGAACCCTTTGTCGACTGGGATCACATGGAAATCCTGCGCATTGTCGATTACGAGATGAGCGGAATCCTCGATTTCAAGACGGTTGAAGCCGCCCGGGCAGAGCGCGCGGCGGCCGCCAGCCGCGCCGCGGCCACCGAGGACTCGGTAACAGGGGGTGCGGTCCGGTGAGCCAGGGCGTGCTACATCGCCTGGACGGCGTGGCCCGCAACATCTCGCCGTTCTTCGTGACTCTGCTGCTAGTGCTGCTGTCCCTGCTGCCGCTCAGGATTACCGGCTTTGCTTCCATTGTCCCGGAGGTCGCGCTGATCGGCGTGTTCTTCTGGTCGGTCCACCGGCCCGACCTGATGCCGATCTGGGCCGTTTTCATCATCGGTTTCGTTCACGACCTCCTGGCCGGCGGTGCCTGGGGGCCCGGCATCGTTGGGCTGCTGATCGCCCATGCCCTGGTGGTCTGGCAGCATCGCTTCTTTCTGGCCGCCTCTTTCGTCCTGATCTGGTGCGTCTTCATGCTTGTCGCCGCGGTGTCCATGGCGCTGACCTGGCTGCTCACCTGCCTGGCGATGATGGCTTACATCGATCCCGAGCCGGTGTTCTTCCAGTTTCTCATGACCGTCGCCGTCTACCCGGTGCTCGCTTGGTTCTTTCTGCGCGGTCAGCGCCTGTTCCAGCGTTAGACGGGGCAGGGACGATGCTGCAGAAAAACGAAGACAACGAACGCCACCGCGCTTTTTCGCGCCGTGCACTGCTGTTGGGCGGAGCCCAGGCGCTCTTGCTGACGGGTCTGGCGGGCCGCATGTACTATCTGCAGGTGGTCGAAGCGGACCGCTACAAGACCCTGGCGGAGGACAACCGGATCAATCTGCGCCTGCTGCCGCCGCCGCGCGGGCGCATTCTCGACCGTTTCGGCTATGCCCTGGCGAGCAACCGCCAGAACTTTCGCGTCGTCCTGGTGCGCGAACAGGCCGGTGATGTCAAACAGGTGCTGGACGCGCTCTCTCAGTTGATGAAACTGGACGAGCACGATTACAAGCGGGTGCTGCGCGAAGCGTCGCGCAAACGCGGCTTCGTGCCGGTGACGGTGCGGGAGAATTTGAGCTGGGACGAGGTCAGCCGGGTCGAGGTGAACGGGCCGGAGCTGCCTGGTGTTTCCATCGAGATGGGGCAGATCCGCGACTATCCCTTTGCCGCCAGCATGTCCCATGTGCTGGGTTACGTCGCGGCGGTGGCTGAGCGCGACCTGACCGGCGACCCGCTGCTGGAACTGCCGGGCTTTCGCATCGGCAAGAACGGCATCGAACAGAAATACGATCTGCCGCTGCGCGGGGCCGCCGGCAACAGCCAGATCGAGGTGAACGCCTATGGCCGTGTCATCCGCGAACTGAAGCGCGAGGAGGGCAAGCCGGGCGACGAACTGGTTCTGACCCTGGACGGCGGTCTGCAGACCTTCACGCACCAGCGCCTGTTGGGCGAGAAAAGCGCCTCCGCCATCGTCATGGATATCGAGAACGGCGACGTTCTCTCCCTGGCCTCCACCCCGAGCTACGACCCCAATGCCTTCAACATCGGGCTGACAGTGAAGCAGTGGAACGACCTGATCAACGATCCGCTGAAGCCCCTGAACAACAAGGCCACCACAGGTCTCTATGCGCCGGGTTCGACCTTCAAGATGATCGTCGCCCTGGCCGCGCTGAAGGCCGGCATCAGCACCGATTACCGGGTCTTCTGCCCCGGCCACATGACCCTCGGCCGGGCCCGCTTCCACTGCTGGAAGCGGCACGGTCACGGCTGGGTCGACATGGTCCGCGCCATTCAGCATTCCTGCGATGTCTATTTCTACGATATCTCGCGCAAGATCGGTGTCGACAACATCGCCGCCATGGCGCGCAAGTTCGGTCTCGGCGAGCCCTCGGGCATTGATCTCAAAGGCGAAAGGGGCGGGGTGATCCCGACCCGCGACTGGAAGCTGGCCAACATCGGCGAGCCCTGGCAGGGCGGCGAGACGCTGATCGCCTCCATCGGCCAGGGCTTCGTGCTGACCACCCCGCTGCAGCTGGTGGTGATGACCGCGCGGCTGGCGACCGGCAAGGCGGTAGTCCCGCGCCTGACCCGCGGTGTGCGCGCCGACGACGATGTGCCCCAGGGCGACCCGCCAACCCCGGATTTCCCCGACATCGATGTGCCGAAGGCCCATCTGGACATCGTCCGTGAGGCGATGGACGCGGTGAGCAACCATCCGCGCGGCACCGCCTACCGCGCCCGCATCGAGGATGAAGGCTGGGAACTGGCGGGCAAGACCGGCACCTCCCAGGTGCGCCGTATCACCATGGCCGAGCGCGCCGCCGGCGTCACCAAGAACGAGCAGCTGCCCTGGCGGCGCCGCGACCATGCGCTCTTCGTCGCCTACGCCCCGGTGCACAAGCCGCGCTACGCCTGTGCCGTGGTGGTGGAGCACGGCGGCGGCGGCTCCAAGGTGGCCGCGCCCATCGCCCGCGACATCCTGCTGGAAACCCAGCGCCGCGACCCCGCCGGGCGCCGTTCCCTGCCCATCGTGGCCCTCGATCAGCCGGTCAAGCAGGGCTGACGGCGATGCCGGCGGATATCTTCCTCTCCAACCGCAACCCGGAAATGACGCTGCGCCAGAAGATCTGGCAGCTCAACTGGGGCCTGGTGTTCCTGCTCTGTGTGATTGCCGGGGTCGGCTTCGCCATGCTCTATTCGGCGGCCAACGGATCGATGTCGCCCTGGGCCTCGCGTCAGTTGATCCGCTTCGGCCTCGGCATCGTTATCATGTTCACCGTCGCGCTCATCGATGTGCGCTTCTGGTTCCGCTACGCCTATCTGATCTACCTGGGCAGCCTGGCCTTGCTCTGCGCGGTGGAGTTCATGGGCACCATCGGCATGGGCGCGCAGCGCTGGATCGACCTCGGTTTCATCCGCCTACAGCCCTCGGAAATCATGAAGGTGTCGCTGATCCTGGCCCTGGCCCGCTATTTCCACGGCATCTCGACGGAGGACATCGGCCGTCCGACGTTGCTGCTGCTGCCTCTGGCCCTGGTCCTGGCGCCGGCGGCCCTGGTGCTGCGGCAGCCGGATCTCGGCACCTCCGGCATGCTGCTGCTGGCGGCCTCCGCCGTTTTCCTCTGCGCCGGGGTGCGTTGGTGGAAATTCGCGCTGGTCGCGGTCGCCGGCCTCGCCGCCGTGCCCATCGCCTGGCAGTTCCTCCATGCCTATCAGAAGGCGCGGGTGATGACCTTCCTGAACCCGGAGAACGATCCCCTGGGCGCCGGCTATCACGCCCTGCAGGCGATGATCGCCTTCGGCTCCGGTTCCGTTACCGGCAAGGGCTTCATGCAGGGCACCCAGAGCCATCTGAACTTCCTGCCGGAAAAGCAGACCGACTTCATCTTCACCATGCTGGCCGAGGAATTCGGCCTGGTCGGCAGCCTCGGCCTGCTGGCGCTCTACTTCCTGGTGCTGGCCTACGGCTTCGCCATCGCCTTTCGCGCGCGCAACCAGTTCGCCCGCCTGCTGGCCATCGGCCTGACCACCAATCTCTTCCTCTACGTCTTCATCAACATGGCCATGGTGATGGGGGTCTTCCCGGTGGTCGGCGTGCCCCTGCCGCTGGTCTCTTACGGCGGTACGGCCCTGCTGACGGTGATGATCGCCATGGGCCTCATTATCTCCTGCTACATCCACCGCGACATCCGCATCTCCCGCCGCGGCACGGCGGAGGTTTAGCGGGCCGTGTAAGGGGCCCCTTCGAGACGGGCTTTCAGCCCTCCTCAGGGTGAGGTGGAACGCTCGTCAACCATGCCCTCATGCTGAGGCGCGAAGCGTCTCGAAGCATGCGACCCAGCCCGAGACCGGCGCCTTGAAGCGCCCCAAAACCGGGGGACTCCCTCGAATCTTCCCCGAAAACCCGCTTTCGCCCGATTTCCTGCCTCAGCCCCCTCGACAAAGCCCGGCGGACTTGCTATCACCCCGCATCCCGGCGGCCGGAGCCTTCTTCCGGCCCTTGCCAGGTGCCCGCTTCGAGGCGGGCCAAAGCCGGGACCTCTTTGGGGGCGCATAGCTCAGTTGGCAGAGCAGCTGACTCTTAATCAGCGGGTCCAAGGTTCGAGTCCTTGTGCGCCCACCAAACCTTTCAGAGATTTCAGAACGGATCGCCGCTTCCTGTTCTCGATGCCGGGATGCCTGCTGATCCTTATTTGCCCCGCCGCCAGCCCCTAATCCGCCGCAATTCGGTGTAAGCTTCTTCTCATGGGCATAACGGAGATCACCCTTACCACGGCACTGTTGCTGATCGTGGTGGCCAGTGTGCAGCCTTTGGCGAAGCGCAGCGGGCTGCCGTTTACGGTGGTGCTGGCGCTGGCCGGAGTGGGCATCGGCCTCGCGGCGGCCTGGCTGCAGCGTCACCGGGTCGCCGATCAGGTGAGCCAGGTGGCCGAGGCGGTGATCGACATTCCCGTGTCGTCCTCGCTGTTCCTCACGGTGTTCCTGCCGATCCTGCTGTTCCAGGGCGCCGTCACTATCGATGCGCGGCGGCTGATGCAGGATATCGCGCCGGTAATCCTGCTGGCGGTCCTCGCGGTCATCGTCGCCCTGGGCATGATCGGCGGGGCGGTCTGGCTGGTGGCGCCCATGCCGCTGGCGGTCTGTCTGCTGTTCGGCGCCATCGTCGCCACCACCGATCCCTCGGCGGTGATCGCCCTGTTCCGCGACCTCGGCGCGCCGGCGCGGCTGACGCGCTTGGTCGAGGGCGAGTCGCTGCTGAACGACGCCACCGCCATCGCCGCCTTCAGTGCCTTTCTGGCGGTCATCCTGACCGGGCGGGACCTCGATTTCTGGATGGTCACAGAGTCCATCGTCGTCGGCCTGCTGGGCGGCGCCCTGGCGGGCTTCCTCGCCGGGCGCGCCGCCGCCTGGATGCTGGAGCGGCTGCGCTTCTACCGCGCCGCCCAGCTTACCATAGCGGTGGCGCTGCCCTATGCCGTCTATGTGATCTGCGACAACTACCTGGGCATCTCCGGCGTCACTGCCGTGGTCATCAGCGGGCTGGTACTGAGCGCCGTCGGCCGCTCGCGTTTTCAGGCCGAGACCTTCCGCTTTTTCGAGGAAACCCTGGCCCAGATCGCTTTCTGGGCGACCTCGCTGATCTTTCTGCTGGCCGCCCTGCTGGCGCCGCGCCTGCTGGCCGACGCGACGCTGCTTGATTTCGTCTACCTGCCGGTGGCGGTGATCGCCGCCCTGGCCGCCCGCGCGGTGATCCTCTTCGGCATCTTCCCGCTGCTGTCGTTCGTGCGGGTCACGCAAAAGGTCACCACCCAGACCAAGACGGTGATCATCTGGGGCGGCCTGCGCGGCTCGGTCACCCTGGCGCTGGTGCTGGCGGTCAGCGAGAACTTCTTCATTGATCCGGAGGTGAAACGCTTCATCGCCATCCAGGCGACCGGCTTCGCGCTCTTCACCCTGCTGGTGCAGGGCACGACCCTGAGCTGGCTGATGCGCCGCCTCGGTCTCGACCAGCTTTCGCCCATCGACCGCGCCTTCCGCAGCCAGGTGCTGACCCAGTCGCTGTCCAGCGTCGGCAGCAGCCTGCGCAGCTTCGCCGGGCGTTACGAGCTTGACGACGAACTGGTGAGCCGGGCGATACGGCCTTACAACGAGCGCCTGTCGCGGGTCGCCGAGGACGATTCCTTCGCCGCCGCCATCTCCGACCGCGACCGTCTGACGGTCGGTCTCATCGCGCTGGCCAATCAGGAAAAATCACTGTTGCTGCAACAGGGCTGGAGCGGCGGCCTGCGCTCCTCCCTGGTCGACCGCTACCTGCTGTCGGTGGAGTCGATGATCGACGCGGTGCGCGCCGACGGTCGCCTCGGCTACCTCCGTGCGGCGCGGCGCCCCTTCCGCCAGAGCCGCTGGTTCCGCTTCATCGCCTGGCTGCATTTCCGCCTCGGTATTGCCCGCCCGCTGGCGCTCTATCTCGGCCAGCGCTTCCAGTTCCTGCTGATCAACCGCATCATCATTCTGGAGCTCATCTACTTCCTGGAGTTCCGCCTTGCCGGCCTGCTCGGCGACCGCCTGACCGAGGTACTGGGGGAGATCGTCAACCTGCGCCTTGCGGAGGTCGAACGGCACCTGGCCGCCCTGCGCCTGCAGTACCCCAACTACGCAAGGGAGCTCGATCACGAGGTGCTCGAACGCTTTGCCTATCGCGAGGAGATCGAGCAGATCGAACAACTGCGGGGGGCCGGGATCATCAGCGAGGATCTGGCCCGCGACCTCAGGACCGAGGCCGGCAGCGTACATGCCAGCAGCCGGCGCCGGGCCCGGGTCGACATCAAGGCGACGACGCCGGAGCTGCTCTATGCCTTTCCGGTTTTCGCCGCGATGCCGGCGGCGGAACTGGCCGAGGTGGCGCGCAAGCTGCAGACCCGCGTCATTGCCGACGACGCCCATGTCTTCCGCCGCGGCGATCCGGGCGACGGCATGTACTTCATCGCCTCCGGTGCGGTGGAAATCCGCATCGACGAAGAGCAGCACCGGCTCGGGCGCGGCGATTTCTTCGGTGAGATGGCGCTGCTGGATCAGCGCCGGCGCTCCGCCGATGCCCGCTCCATCAGCTACTCGCATCTGTTGTTCCTGCCGCGCGCCGCCTTCGACGAGATCAGCATCATGCTGCCGGAATGGCGCGAGCAGTTGGCCGAGGTCGCCGCCGCCCGCCGCGCCGTGAACGAAGGACGGCAGGCGGAACGCGAGGAAACGGACTCGGACGGGCCGGAAGACAAACCTGAAGACGATTCAGAAGACAGGCCGGGCCCGCCGGGCGCCGAGGTGGTGACGCTTCAGGACGCCAAGAAGAACCGCGACGCCGAGGGTGGCTGACGGGGCAAAGAACGCCAATCAGATATAGCTGTCCTTTGGATGGATCAGGATCTCGATGGACGCGGTCGCGCCGACGAAGTAGCGCAAGCTCAGGCGAAGGGTGCCGTGGTCGATCGTCATATGCTCGGCGCCGTCGTCCGCCTCCATGGCAACCTTGTCGATGGTGGCGTTCATCCAGGCATCGGCCCCCGCCCAGTCGGGAAAGACGTTGCGCACCAGGGTGAGGGCATAGCGGCGGTTGTCCGCCGTCGCCTCGGGGTGGTCGTCCTCGCGCAGGGCATAGAGGTAGCGCAGGCCGACCAGGCCGTCGACCGGTCCCAGGGTTTCCAGTTCCGCGTGCGCGTTGTCGGAGAAGAAGCGGTCGCTGATCCAGCCGTTGTCGCCGCCATAGAGGCTGCCCATACCTTCGTCGCGCTGCGGGAAGGCATCCTGTAATCCGGTCAGAAGTTGCGACAGGCTGACGCCGAGGCTTTCCGGGTCGGTGTCTGTGAAGGCAGCGGGGCGCACAGTGATCGTCACCCGGCCTTCGGCGTTGTTGACGGCGATCCGGTAACCTTCGGCGATTTCACTGACCTCGGGCCCGTCGGGGGTCTTTTCAACCTGCTTTGTGGCGCGATGCGTCCATCGTTTACCCTCGCGCCATTCCGGCAGGGCGTTGCGGATAATTTTCCCGGCCCAGTGCCGGTTATTGCGGAGTTTCCGCTCCTCGCTTGGATCGTAGGAAAAGACGAAGCTGCGTAGCGCTTCCGGCGGGCCCAGCGTTTCCAGCGCAGTGTTCGGGTTGGTGGAGGGCAGCAGGTCGCTTTGCAGATTGTCGCTCGACTGCAGAGAGCCTTCGCCGCTGCGGATTACGGGAAAGTGTTTCTCCAGCGTTTTGATCAACTGGGGAATCGTGAAGCCGGGGGCTGGGTTGGCCGGCTCGGCCACCGCCTGGATCGATCCCAGAAGCGCGATTAGAAGAACCAGGATGGGGGAGAGGTTTTTGATCAGATCGGACATGGCGTTCTCGGACAGTAGGGGCTCAGACATCAGGGGTGCCCAGACAGCAGGGGCTCAGACAGAGGGGACGGTTGTGGCCAAGCAGAGCCGGAGTCTCTCTTTTGTCGCGCCCAGATGGGCTCCGGTTCAACGGATTTTGCTGTTTCGCCGCCAAAACTCAGCTGAAACTCCGCTGAAACCTAAAACCCTGACACCATCTGCAGCCCATCCGCATCGAACCGCGTAGATGCCTATAATAGATCCGGGCTGGATGGATTGTTCTCGCGATTCCATCCAACGTGGATCTGCTCTAACCATTTGATGCTGATCGGATTCTGACGTGAAACCCGCTGACCTGACCCCCGCTTTGCCCCGCTTTCGCGACGCCCGCAAAACCGATGCGCGCGCCGTTGCCCAGCTCATTGAGATTGCCGGTGAAGGCATTGCCTGGTTTTTCTGGTCTCAGGAAGCCGAACCCGGCCAGGACCCTCTGGAAGTCGGCGCCGCGCGGGCGGCCCGCGACAATGCCAATTTCTCCTATCGCAACGCGGTCCTCGCCGAGCGCGGCGATGCCGTCGCCGGGATGCTCCTGGGATATCGCCTGCCGACACCCAGCGCCGGAGACCTGGCGGCGTTGGCGGAACTGCCGGCCCTGCTGCGGCCCCTGCTGGAGCTTGAGTACCAGGTTCCCGGCAGCTTCTACATCAACGCCCTGGCGGTTTTTCCTCAGTTCCGGGGGCATGGGCTCGGCGGCGCGCTCCTGAGCATCGCGCAAGAGCGGGCGCGGGCGGCGGGCTGCGACAGCCTGAGCCTTCAGGTCTTCGCGGAGAACGAACGCGCCTTTCGGTTCTATCAGCGTCACGGTTACGAGGTGGTCGACCGCCGCCCTATCTTCGCCCATCCCTGTTACCCCTACAGCACCGAGGTGCTGCTGGTGACGCGTTCGCTTGCCGATGTCGAGGGGCGCGACTTGACAGCCTGGGCCTAAAGCGCCCATTCTTTTCAGACATCTCAACGGGGTGCCCGAAAGGGGCTGAGAGGCGGTCGCACCGCTAACCCGCGGAACCTGATCCGGTTTGTACCGGCGTAGGGATTTGAGAAGCCTTCCGCGACAAGCGCCAAAAGCTTCCCAACCTTCGCCGCAGCAAGACAGCGGAGACGAGGAAGGCTATGACGGCGTGAACAGCAGCGAGAAACTGAAGCCCGATCTGCGGGTTTACTTCGTGATCGGGCCGGATCATGCCGGCGACCGCTCCTTTGTCGAGGTGGCGGAGGCGGCGGCGCGCGGCGGGGTGACGGCCCTGCAGCTGCGCGACAAGACCGGCGATACGGCGACGCTTATTGCAGAGGCAAGAAAGCTGAAGCTGGCTCTGGCCCCCTTCGGTGTGCCGCTGATCGTCAACGACCGGGTCGATGTCGCTTTGGCGGCCGGGGCCGAGGGCGTTCACATCGGCCAGCAGGACATGGCCCCCGCCGATGCCCGCAAGCTCCTGGGGCCGGACCGGATACTCGGCCTTACCGTGCAGAACGCCGAAGAGATCGCGGCGATGGAGCCGGGGCTGTTGGACTATGTCTCCATCGGCGGGGTCTTTGACACCGCCAGCAAGCAGAACCCTCATCCGCCGATCGGCCTCGACGGTCTGGCGGATCTTGCCGAGGCGGCTGCGCTGCGCGCACCCGGCCTGCCGATCTGCGCCATTGCCGGAATTACGGTGGAGACTGCCGCCGCGGTGATTGCGGCGGGCTGTGACGGGATCTCTGTGGTTTCCGCCATTGCCGCGGCATCCGATCCCAGGGTGGCGGCGGGCGAGCTGCGCAATGTCGTCGATTGGGCGCTGGATGCACGGGCGGAAAGCGCATGAGCGTTCCCATCGCCCTTACGGTCGCCGGTTCGGATTCCGGCGGCGGCGCCGGCATTCAGGCGGACCTGAAGACCTTCTCGGCACTCGGTGTCTACGGGGCCTCGGTGATCACCGCGTTGACGGCACAGAACACGCGGGCGGTGACGGCCATTCATGCGGCGCCGCCGGACTTCGTGACAGCGCAGCTCGATGCGGTTTTTGACGATCTTGCCATCGGTGCCGTGAAGATCGGCATGCTCGGCGAAGCCCCGACCATCGAGGCCGTGGCGGCAGGCCTGCAGCAGCGTGCGGTCGCCCGGCTGGTGGTCGATCCGGTGATGGTGGCCAAGAGCGGTGATGCCCTGCTGGCGCCCGCCGCAGTGGCGCGCCTGCGCCACGACCTGCTGCCCCTGGCCGGGGTAATCACACCCAATCTGCCGGAAGCGGCGGCCCTGCTCGACGGTCCGGTACCGGCGGACGAGGTCGCCATGGCGGAAGCGGCGCGGGCGCTTCATGTCCTGGGGCCAAAGGCGGTTCTGCTGAAGGGCGGGCATCTTGCCGACGCGGAGAGCGTCGACCTGCTGTTCGACGGGGAACGCCTGCACCGCTTTTCGGCGCCGCGGATTGCGACCGCCAACAGCCACGGCACCGGCTGCACGCTCTCGGCCGCCATTGCAGCCGGTCTTGCCAAGGGCCTGCCGCTGCCCGGCGCGGTGGCGGAGGCCAAGGACTACCTGAACCGTGCCCTGGCCGCCGCCGACTCACTGGGGGTCGGCAGCGGTCATGGGCCGGTCCACCACTTCCATGCGTTCTGGCAGGGAAAGGAGCAGGAACGTGAAACCCGATAGACCTGCCCGGCGCCGGGTACTGACCGGCGGGCTCGCCGCCCTTGGTACGGCCGGTCTGGCGGCGCCGGCCGTTGCCCGTTCGGCCCGGCTCTGGCGCATGGCAACCTCCTGGCCGAAGAACAGCCCCGGTCCGGGAATGACCGCTGAACGACTGGCCGAGCGCATCACCACGATGAGCGGCGGCGCGCTTCGGGTCGAGGTCTTCGGCGCCGGTGACCTGCTGCCGCCGCTGGAAGTTCTCGACGGGGTTTCCGGCGGTACGGTGGAGATGGGGCACAGTGCTTCGTTCTTCTGGCGTGGCAAGATGCCGGCGGCGGCTTTCTTTACCGCCGTGCCGTTCGGTCTGACGCCGGGCGAACATGCCGCCTGGATCACCCAGGGCGGCGGCCAAGAGCTGTGGGACGAACTCTATGCCCCTCTTGGCGTGAAGCCTCTGATGGGCGGCAACAGCGGCATGCAGATGGGCGGCTGGTTCACGCGGGAGATCACTTCCCTGGACGATCTGCAGGGCCTGAAGTTCCGCATCCCCGGCCTTGGCGGTGAAGTCTACCGCCGCCTCGGCGCGACGGCGGTGGTGGTGCCGCCCGGCGAGATCTTTGCCGCCCTGCAGTCCGGTCTCATCGACGGTGCGGAATTCCTCGGGCCCTGGAGTGACGCCGCTTTCGGCTTCTACAAGGTCGCGCCCTACTACTACTGGCCCGGCTTTCACGAGCCCAATGGGACTGGTGAATGCCTGATCAACCAGGCGGCCTTTGACGCGCTGACGCCCGAACTGCAGGCGATTGTGACCGCGGCCTGCGAAGCGGAGAACGCTTACGCGCTGGCTGAAGCGGACTGGCAGAACGCCGCGCGCCTGAAGTGGCTGGTGGCGGAAAAGGGCGTGCAGCTTCGTGCCTTCCCATCTGACGTGATGGCCGGGGCGCGGCAGGAGGCCGTGGCTGTGCTGGATGATCTCGCCGCGCGCGATCCCATGTCGGCCAAGATTCTGCCGTCCTACCGCACGGCGCTTGAGCGGGCGCGGGACTGGAGCCGGGTTGGGCAGGGTGCCTTCCTGGCCGCACGGGATGGATGATCAGCCCGGCATGACGCAAGAGGCGCCGTCGGTTTTCCTGCGCAGGGCCGCCGTCCGTTTTGACGGCCGGCCGGTTTTCGAAGGCCTCGATCTGGATCTGCCGGCTGGACGCTGGATCTGCCTGCTGGGCGAAAGCGGTGTCGGCAAGTCGAGCCTGCTGCGCCTGATTGCCGGCTTGTGCGCGCCGCAAGAGGCGCAGGGGGCGCTGTCTTGCAGCGACGGCTTGCCGCTCGCCGGGCGGGTCGCCTACATGGGCCAGGGCGATCTTCTGGCGCCCTGGGCCACGGTGCTGCAGAACGTCCTGCTTGGTGCGCGCCTGCGGGGCGGACGGTCCGCGGAACGCGCCGGGCAGGCACGGGCCAGAGAGGTGCTGGCCCGGGTCGGCCTCGCCGGCCGCGAAGACGCACTACCGGCGCAGCTCTCCGGCGGGATGCGCCAGCGCGTCGCCCTCGCCAGGACGCTTTTCGAGGACCGCCCGGTTGTTCTGATGGATGAGCCGTTTTCCGCCCTTGATGCCGTGACCCGGCATCGGCTGCAGGGACTGGCGGTGGAACTGCTCCACGGCCGCACGGTGCTGATGGTCACCCATGACCCCCTGGAGGCTTTGCGCCTGGCGGATCGCATCGAAGTTCTGGCCGGCTCGCCGCCGCGGCTTCGCCCGCTCATGCCGCCGGTGGGGCGGGCACCGCGCCCGCTCGACGATCCTGCCCTTGCCAAGCAGGTGGAGGCCTTGTTGTCGGCTCTCGGCGCGCCTGCGGCAGCCGCATGAAGGGCGCTCGGGTTCTCGTTGTTGCGCTGGGCCTGCTTTTGGCGTGGGAAGCGCTTGTGCGTGTCACCGCCGTGCCGCCTTTCATTCTGCCGGCTCCCTTGGCCGTCACCATACAGATAGTCTCGCAGGCCGAGCTGCTTCTGCATCATGGCTGGATCACCGCCGTCGAGATTCTGCTCGGCCTGTTTTTCGGCACGCTGGTGGGCATGGCCTCGGCTTTACTGATCGTTGCCTCCCGCCCGGCCCGGGCCTGGCTGATGCCGCTGCTGGTGATCAGCCAGGCCCTGCCGGTTTTCGCCTTGGCGCCGCTGCTCACCCTCTGGTTCGGTTACGGGCTTGCCTCCAAGGTCGTGATGGCGGGCCTCATCATCTACTTCCCAGTCGCCGCCGCCTTCGCCGATGGTCTGCGCCGTTGCGATCCCGGCCTCATCGACCTGGCAAGGGTAATGGGCGCAAGCCGGCGGACCATCCTGCTTCATCTGCGGATACCGGCGGCGCTGCCGGCGCTGGCCTCCGGTCTGCGGGTTGCCGCTGCGACCGCGCCTATCGGTGCGGTGGTGGGAGAGTGGGTGGGGTCCAGCCGCGGCCTCGGCTACCTCATGCTTCATGCCAATGCGCGGCTGCAGGTCGACTTGATGTTCGCCGCCCTGGCCCTGCTCGCAACCTTCTCTCTCATTCTTTACTTCACGCTCGATGCGGTCCTGCGCCGCCTGACCGCCTGGCAGCCGGAAAGCGATTCGGATTCCGCCGCCGGCTTTTCCCTGTCGTCTCGAAAGGAGTCTCTCTGATGGTCCAACGACTGCTTGCCGCCTTGCTGTTTCTTCTGATCGCCGTTCGCGCCGACACGGGCGAGGCGGCGGAGCGGATGACCGTGTTGCTGGACTGGTTCGTCAATCCCGACCATGCCGCCCTGATCGTCGCCCGCGACGCCGGTTTCTTCGAGCGTCACGGTCTGGAGGTCGAGTTGATCGCCCCCGCCGATCCCAACGATCCGCCCAAGCTGGTCGCCGCCGGCAAGGCCGACCTCGCCGTTTCCTATCAGCCGCAGCTTCACATGCAGGTCGCTGCCGGCCTGCCGCTCGTCAGGGTCGGCACCCTGGTGGCGACACCGCTCAACAGCCTGGTCGTGCTGGATGACGGGCCGATCGAAACTCTGGCCGATCTCAAAGGGCGCAAGATCGGTTTTTCCATCGGCGGCTTTGAGGAAACGCTGCTGCGGACCATGCTGGGCCGGGCCGGAGTTGCCTTGGAGGAGGTCGAACTGGTGAACGTTAACTTCTCCCTCTCGCCGGCGCTTATTGCCGGGCAGGTGGATGCGGTGATCGGCGCCTTTCGTAACTTCGAGCTGAACCAGATGGATATCGTCGGCCGCCCGGGCCGCGCCTTTTATCCGGAGGAGGAAGGGGTGCCGCCTTACGACGAACTGGTGCTGGTCGCCAAGACCGATACCCTCGACAGGGAAAAGCTGGCGCGGTTTCTCCTGGCCCTGGAAGAGGCGACAACCTTTCTCATGAATCACCCGCAGTCGGGTTGGGCACTTTTCGTCGCCAGCGACAAGGCGTTGGACGACGAACTGAACCGGCGGGCCTGGACCGACACCCTGCCGCGTCTCGCGTTGCGGCCTGCAGCACTGGACCAGGGCCGCTATGCCCGCTTCGCCGCCTTCATGGTGGAAAGCGGCATGATCCCGGCGACCGGCCCCGTTGCGGACTATGCGATCGATGTGAATGCGAAATAAGGCACGTTGGACATAATTCAGGTGTTTTCATAGGAATTTCCTATCAAAGCATCTGCTCAGGATGCGTTGCAAAGCCGCCGCCGCTGGCCATTTGATGAACGCAGGGGTCGTATCCGGCGACCCGGGATGAGCGGAGACTACGCAATGAAGAAGATGGTTATCGCGGCCTTGGTAACGGGCATGACGGCAACGGCTGCCCAGGCGGCGACGATCACCGAAGAAGAGGTCCTGGCGGCGCAACAGAGCTGGGCCGAGGGTATTGTCGGGATCGGGCAGACCTACCTCGACAAAGGCGATTACACGGCTGCCGCTTCGCAGCACATCAGGGAACTTTATGCCTATGAACAAGGCGGCGTACTCTTCAAGCCGACCCTGGCCTCCGACGATCAGTTCCGCGAGACTTTCGACGAGGCGCTGTCCTACTTCGTGGGCGGCGACATTTCGGAAGACAGCGGTTTTGCGATCAAGCCCTGGCGGCAGGTGCGTTTCGGCGAGCAGCAGATCATTCTGAACGGCGAGACGGCTTTTGCGATGGGCAACTACTACTTCACGCCCACCGATTCCGATGCGGAGACAAAGGTGGAGTACACCTTTGGCTACATAAAGGACGATGACGGTCGGCTGCGTATCAGCGTCCACCACTCCTCTGTGCCGTTTCAGAACTAGAGCGGCTTAGGCTTCCTCGCCGCTGCCTTCGAAAGTTTCGCTGACATTGGCCCAGGTGCTGCCCAGGTGACTGCGCAGGATCTTTGACAGCGCCGCGCCGTCGCGCGCCCGCAGGGCGGCAAGGATCGCCTCATGCTCCTCGATCGCCACGTCCCACTTGGTGTTGCGGCTGTTGGAGCGGTAACGTACCCGGTAAAGCCGGGCGTTTATGCGGGCGTGGGTTTCGATCAGGCTGGCATTGCCGCTGATGGCGACGATGGCCTTGTGGATCTGCTGATTGGCCTTGAAGTAGGCGAGGCGGTCTTTGCGCGCGTAGGCCGCCAGCATCTCGTAGTGCAATGCCTGCACTTCGTCCAGGTCTGCGGCGTTGGCGCGCGCGCAGGCCAGCTCCCCGCCCAGGGCTTCCAGCACACCCAGCACCTGCAGCAGGTCCTGTACCTCCGTCGGATCGGGATTGGAGACCACGGCACCGCGGTTGGGGAACAGTTCCACGAGCCCTTCGGTGGCCAAAACCTTCAAGGCTTCGCGCAGCGGGGTGCGGGAGACCTGCAGCCGTTCCGCCAGGGCACGCTCACGAATGCGCTCCCCCGCGGGCAGGGCGTCCTGCGCGATCAAATCGCGCAGGCGGTTGGCGACGCTCTTGGTCAGGGGTTCGCCGGGCTCCGCCGCGCTCGCGCGCGCCTCCTGCGGCATCTCCTGCTGTGCCTCAAGCGCCGCCGAATCGGCTGTGTCGTCCTGGCTCATCTTCCTCGGATCGTCCGGAATTCCTGCTGTCCGTTCTAGAGGTTGGAAGCGATGGCGTCCACGGCCTTTCAAAATGGTATGCCATTTTGAGCGATCTGTCTTTGGCTACTTTTCAATCTGGAGGATGTTATCTGACCTGTACCGAGTGGATACAGTAAAATATTGAAAAACAACAATTTGTAGAATGTGTCGATGCTTGATCCTCCGGATTATTGCCGGGAGAGTTGACAGCGATGCCCAGATCATTTTGTATACCATTCATAAATCAATAATCCGATCACTCGGAATTACGGGAGGAAGGCTATGAAGCCGCTCAAGCTATTCGGTGCCAAGTCACTGTTTTGGGGCGCTGCCGCCCTGGCGCTGGTCGCCGCCATCAACACCGCGCCGGTCCAGGCCGAAGAGGAAATCATCTTCGGCATTTCCGCGCCTGCGGGTTCCCTGCAGCAGTTGACCTCGGCGGAATTCACCCGCCTTGCCAACAAGCGTCTTGCCGGCAAGGCGACGGTGAAGCTGTTCGATTCCGCCCAGCTCGGCAAAGACAAGGAGCTGATGCAGAAGCTGAAGCTCGGCTCGGTGCACATCGCCCTGCCGTCGTCGATCATGTCATCCGTGGCCGATGAATTCGCGCTCTTCGACATGCCGTTCCTGGTGAAGGACCGGGCCCATCTGGCGCGTATCGAGAACGAAGTCTTCTGGAGCGATGTGGCGCCCACGGCGGAAGCCAAAGGCTACAAGGTGCTGGCGCTTTGGGAGAACGGCATCCGCCACATCAGCAACAATCTGCGTCCGATCAACACCCCGGCCGATTTGGAGGGCGCCAAGATCCGCACGCCGAAGTCCAAGTGGCGGGTGAAGATGTTCACCGAGTGGGGCGCCAACCCGACGCCGATGTCCTTCTCCGAGGTCTTCGTTGCTTTGCAGACCGGTGTGATCGAGGGGCAGGAAAACCCCTATACCAACATCTGGTCGGCCAAGTTGTCGGAGGTGCAGAAGTACCTCTCGGTCACCGGCCACGTCTATTCGCCGGCTTACCCGACCATGGGCAAGGCCGTTTACGACAAGATGGACCCGGCAATCCGCGCGGTGCTGGAGCAGACCGCCAGGGATGTCGCCGTCTGGGCCCGCTTCACCGGCGCCGCCGGCGATGCCGACTTTCAGAACAAGCTCGTTACCGCCGGCATGACCTTGAATGTCGCCGATCGCGAGTCCTTCGTTTCCGCGTCGAAGCCGATCTATGCAGAGTTCGCTTCGGAAGTACCTGCCGGCCAGGGTCTGATCGACGCAGCCCTGGCGCTTGCCGAATAACTGAACCTTTTCCCTGAGGTTGCCCCCGGCCCGGTGAAACGGGCCGGGGTTTTTCCTCCCGACGTTCTCTAGAGATGGGCATGATGTCTCTGGCCGGCCGCGTATTGCATCGTCTTCTTGAAGTCGTCACCATCGGTTTGCTGGTTCTCCTGGCGCTGCTGGTGGTCGCGGCGGTCACCTTCCGCTATGGCCTGAACTCCTCGCTGCCGTGGTACGACGAGGTGGCTTCGGTCCTGCTGGCCTGGATCACCTACTACGGCGCCGCCCTCGCGGCCCTGCGCCGCGGGCATCTGGGTTTCTCCGGCCTGGTGCTGAGCCTGCCCCTGCTGCCGCGCAAACTGCTTTTCATCCTCGCCGAACTGATCGTCTACGCGGTCTTTATCGCCATGGCCTGGGCCGGCTGGGTGGTCTTGGGTGTGATGGCGGGGGAGACCCTGGTGTCCCTCGACTGGATCCCTTTGCAGTTCACCCAGTCCGTCGTGCCAATCGGCTGTGCGCTCTTTGTTTTGGCACAGATGCTCTCCACGCCGGAGGCCTGGGCCCGTAACCTGGCCGGCTACGATGCCGAGGCAGAAGAGATTGAAGCGGAGATCGCCAAGGCCGAAAGCGCCATTGCGGAGAGGGAGTCCGGGCGATGACGGCACCGTTTATCCTGATGGGCCTTCTGGCCCTGATCCTCATCAACGTGCCGATTGCCGTGGCCATCTGCGCGGTGGCGCTGATCGGCATGGTGGCCGCTAGCGGCGAACTGGGCCTCTACAACGCCGCCCTCACGCTGTTCGACGGTGCGACCTCCTTTCCGCTGATCGCCATTCCGCTTTTCATCCTGGCCGGGGCATTGATGAACACCGGCGGCATCTCGCGGCGGCTCATCGCCTTCGTCTCGGCGCTGATCGGCTTTGCCCGCGGCGGCCTCGCCATGGTGAACGTCGGGGTCTCGCTGTTCTTTGCCGAGATTTCCGGTTCCGCCGTTGCCGATGTGGCGGCGATCGGCTCGGTCCTCATTCCGGCGATGAAGGAGCGGCGATACAAGCCGGCTTTCGCCGCCGCCGTTACCTCTTCCTCGGCTTCCCTGGCGATCATCATCCCGCCGTCGATTCCGATGATCCTCTACGGCGCCATGGCGGACACCTCCATCGTCCAGCTTTTCGTGGCCGGGGTCATCCCCGGCCTGCTGGGCGGCTTTGCCATGCTCTGCCTCTGCTACTGGTTTGCCCGGCGCTACAACCTGCCGCGCGAGGAAGCCTTTTCCTTGCCGCGCCTGGGCAAGGCGGCGCGCGAGGCCTTCTGGGCGCTGCTGCTGCCGGTGATCATCCTGGGCGGTATCTTCGGCGGCATCGTGACGGCGACCGAGGGCGCGGGCCTGGCGGTGGTGGCCGCACTCCTCATCGGCGGCCTGATCTATCGCGAACTGAAGCTGAAGGAACTCTACGGCGCCCTCATCGAAGGCGTCACCCAGACCTCTGTGGTGATGCTGCTGGTCGCCACCTCCGCCGTGCTGGGCCTGCATCTGACGGAGATCGAGCTGCCGCAGAATCTGGCCCGCGCCATCACCGAGGCGACGGACAACAAGTATGTCGTCCTGATCCTGCTGAACATCCTGTTGCTGGTGATGGGCATGTTCCTGCATGGGGCGGCGGCGATCATTCTGGTGGTGCCCATCGTGCTGCCACTGATCCATGCCGTCGGCATCGACCCGGTGCACTTCGGAATCATCCTGACCCTGAACCTCGCCATCGGGCAGCAGACGCCGCCGGTCGCCAGCGTGCTGGTCACCGCCTGTTCCATCGCCAAGACCGACATCTGGACGACCACCCGGACCAACCTGCCCTTTATCGCCGTGCTGGCGGTGATGGTGCTGCTGGTCACCTACGTGCCCGCCATTCCCATGACCCTTGTTGAAATCTTTTATCGTTAGGACCCGAGATGAAACCCAAGATCGCCTTGGTGCAGGGAGACGCAACGGGTATCGGCCCGGAGCTGATGGCCAAACTGCTGGTGCAGCCCGAGGTTCGCAAAGCCGCCGATATCCTCGTGCTTTCCGACATCGGCGTCTTTGCCGCCGGTTGCGCCGTTGCCGGAGAGGACATCGTCTTCCGCCGGATCGCGGCGGCGGATGAGGCGGACTGGTCCGAGGGCGAGATAAATCTTCTCGATCTGCCGGACGAGGCTTTGCAGGCGGTCACGCCGGGCAAGGTCTCGACCGTTGCCGGTCAGGCGGTGCTGAACGGTTTCGGCCGGGCACTGGATCTCTGCAAGGCGGGCGGGGCTGACGGGCTCTGTTTCATGCCCTTCAACAAGGAGGCCATGCACCTGGCCGGCCTGGGCGAGGAAGATGAGACTCAGTGGGCCCGTACGCGCATCGGCCATCGTGGCCGGGTCAGCGAGTTCAACGTCATCGATGGCATGTGGAATGCCCGGGTGACGTCTCATGTGCCTTTGGGCGAAGTGTCCGGGCGCTTGTCGGAGGATGAAATCGTCGCCTCGGTGAAGCTGGCCGACCAGACGCTGAAGGAAGCCGGTTTTGCCCGTCCGAAGATCGCCGTGGCCGCGCTCAACCCCCATGCCGGCGACGGCGGCAAGATCGGCCGCGAGGAGATCGAGATCATCGCGCCGGCGGTTGAGCGGGCGAAGGCGCTGCAGATCTACTGCGACGGTCCCTTTCCCTCCGACACCCTCTATCTGAAGGTGCGCGACGGCGCTTACGACTGTGCGGTCAGCATGTATCACGACCAGGGGCAGATTGCGATCAAGCTGCTTGGTTTTGACAAAGGCGTCTCGGTGCTGAGCGGCCTGCCTTTCCCCATGACGACGCCGGCCCACGGCACCGCTTTCGATATCGTCGGGCAGAACAAAGCCAATGTCGAACCGGCGCGGCGCGCCTTCATGATGTGCGCCGAAATGGCCGCCAACCGCCGCGAAGACGCAGCCTGAGAGCCCCTGGCATGAAAATCACAAAGATCCGTACCCGTGTCTTGCAGTGGAACGGCAAGACCGTGCCGCCGCAGCCCAACTTCTGCACCAATGCTTCCGATGCGCTTTACGAGCGCGGCGACGCCATGGGTTCCTTCCGTTTTCACGAGTGGTTGGTCTGCGAAGTCGAGACCGATGAGGGGCTGGTCGGCATCGGCAATGCCGCCCTGGCGCCGCAACTGGTGAAGCAGTGCATCGATCTCTACCTGGCGCCCCTGGTGACCGGCGAGGACCCTTTCGACTACGCCTATCTCTGGGAGAAGATGTACCGCCGCACTCTTGCCTGGGGCCGCAAGGGCGTCGGCATGACGGCGATCTCCGCCGTCGACATCGCGATCTGGGACCTGATGGGCAAAGCCACCGGCAAGCCGGTTTTCAAGCTGCTCGGCGGGCGCACCAAGGAGCAGATCCCGGTCTATGCCTCCAAGCTCTACGCCGACAAGATCGAGGTGATGCAGGCCGAGGCCCAGAGCTATGTCGACCAGGGCTTCACCATGATGAAGATGCGCTTCGGCTGGGGACCCAAGGATGGCCCGGCGGGCATGCGTGAGAACGTGAAGCGCGTCGAGGCCCTGCGTGAGGTCATCGGCTACGACCGCGACCTCATGCTGGAATGCTACATGGGCTGGAACCTGGATTACGCCAAGCGCATGATCCCGCGCCTTGCGCCCTTTGATCCGCGCTGGCTGGAGGAACCGGTGATCGCCGATGACCTGCACGGCTATGCCGAACTGAACGCCATGGGCATCCCGATTTCCGGCGGTGAGCACGAATACACGCTCTTCGGGTTCCGCCAGTTGCTCGACCTCGGCGCTGTCAGCGTCATCCAGTACGACACCAACCGGGTCGGCGGCATCACCGCGGCGCAGAAGATCAATGCCCTGGCGGAGGCCTATCAGGTGCCGGTGGTGCCCCACGCCGGGCAGATGCACAACTACCACCTGACCATGGCCAATCTGAACTGCCCGATTTCCGAGTTCTTCCCGGTCCACGATGTCGAGATTGGCAACGAACTGTTCTACTATGTCTTCCGCGGCGACCCGGAGCCCTCGAACGGCTTCATCGATCTTGCCGACGACAAACCGGGTCTGGGTCTGGAGATTGCCGAGGATGCCCTCGATGATTTCGCCGTGATCGAATAGGGGGAGCAGTTATGCGGTTGGTTCAGTTTGTTTCACAGAACGGTGCGCGCGCGGTGGCGGTCGCCGGGGAAGACGGTGCGACGCTGCGGCTGCTCGATGGTGTCGAGCGGGTCTACGACTTGGCAAACCAGGCCATCGACAAGGACGTGAGCCTGGCGGCGCTGGCCCAGGAACTGGCCGGTGATAAGACGGAAGACTATGACGCCGTGGTGGCGGAACGCCGTCTCCTGGCGCCCCTGGATCATCCCGACGATGCCCATTGCCTGATCACCGGTACGGGTCTGACGCACCTGGGCAGCGCCGATGCCCGCGATTCCATGCACAAGAAGGTGGCTGAAGCGGGGGAGGCGGCGCTTTCCGACTCCATGAAGATGTTCAAATGGGGCATAGACGGCGGCAAGCCCGCTGAGGGCGCTGTCGGCGTGCCGCCGGAATGGTTCTTCAAGGGCGACGGCGGCATCGTCGCGCCGCCGGAACAGGCCTTCGGCATGGTCGACTTCGCCGAGGACGGCGGCGACGAGGCCGAACTGGTCGGACTCTATGTCATCGCCCCGGACGGCAGCCCGCGGCGCATCGGTTTTGCCCTGGGCAACGAATTCTCCGACCACGTGATCGAACAGCAGAACTATCTCTATCTCGCCCACTCGAAGCTCAGGCCCTGTTCCTTCGGGCCGGAACTGCTGCTCGGCGAAGCGCCGGACGATATCCAGGGCAAAGCCCGCATCCGGCGCGGTGCAGAGGTGATCTGGGAAAAGCCCTTCGGCACCGGCGAGGCCAACATGAGCCACACCATCGCCAACCTGGAACACCATCACTTCAAGTATGCCCAGCACCGCCGGCCCGGCGACGTGCATGTGCATTTCTTCGGCGCGGCTGTCCTCAGCTTCCCCGACGGCATCAAGCCGCAGGAAGGCGACGTCTTCGAAATCGAGGCCCCACTCTTCGGCCGCCCCCTGCGCAACCCCCTGATGATGACGGGCAGCGGCTCTGCCGCCGTGACGGCGCTTTAGCCGGGCAAGGTTGCACGACACCCTTCGAGACGGCCCTTTAGGCCTCCTCAGGGTGAGGCGAGGTGTTGGAACATCGACCTCATGCTGAGGAGCGAAGCGTCTCGAAGCATGCGGTCGAAGCCGCCCTACCCGCCCATCTTTTCCTTCGGCAGCATGATGTTGAAGGCGTCGCGCACGGCTTTGTCGATGTCTTCCGGCACATGGCGCGGGAAGACTTCGGCGAGGATGCGCTTCCTTTCTTGGATGGCCCGCAGGACTAGGTCGGGGCGGCCGTTCTCGTCCCACTCCTTGGGGGAGGAGCGGTCGCCGAGGGCGGGATAGACATACTCGCTCT
The DNA here is from genome assembly GCF_965249265.1 of Pelagibius sp. Classification (NCBI taxonomy): domain Bacteria; kingdom Pseudomonadati; phylum Pseudomonadota; class Alphaproteobacteria; order Rhodospirillales; family Rhodovibrionaceae; genus Pelagibius; species Pelagibius sp. The sequence continues at coordinate 818,067 of NZ_OZ252224.1, forward strand.
GCATCAGCCCCAGGGTCTGGCTGTGACCGAGGTAGTGTCCCGGTCCCTCAAGGCAGACCTGGCGCATGGCCTCGATAGAGACGGAATCCTCGGTCACCTCGATGCCGCGCACGCAGCGCAGGCACTGGCCGATCATGTCGTTGTCGATAATCAGACTCTCGAAGCAGAAGCCCAGCAATGACCCGTGCATGCCGACGGATTCATAGACCATGTTGAGCCCGGCGAGGCCCGCCATGACATCGGTGATCCCTTTCTCGTAGCCGGATTGGGCATCGGGCAGTTTGGCGTCGGCCATGCCGGCGGCGGAACCGCCGGGCAGATCGTAGAACTGCGCCATCTGGGCACAGGCCGCGGTCAGCAGGCCCTGCTCGCCGGAGCCGCCGGACATGGCGCCGGTACGCAGGTCGGAAACGAAGGGCCAGGTACCGAAGATCGCCGGATGTCCCGGTGCCAGGGCGTTCACGTAAACCAGCCCCGCCAGGCACTCGGCCACCGCCTGGGTGACCGCCCCGGCGATGGCGGCGGGGGCGGTCGCCCCGGCCTGCCCGGCGGAGAGCAGCAGCACCGGCATGCCGCCGCGGATGCAGGCCTCCATGATCTCGCAGGACTCGGTGGCGAACTTCAGCGGCGGCACCACGAAGCAGTTGGAGTTGGAGACGAAGGGCCGTTCGCGCCAGGCCTCTTCGCCGCCGGCAAAGAGGTGCAGCATTTCCAGCGCTTTTTCCACCCTTGCGACCGAGGTGAAGGAGGTGCCGATGTGTTTGGTCGTGCCCTGCACACAGGCATAGACGGTGTTGATGTCCAGGTCCGTCGGGTCGGGCAGGTCGCGGGCGACCATGGGCCGCTGGAAGAAATGGATGTTGTCCAGGGTACCGGCGATGCGCGCGGCGTCATACACATCCTGCAGGGTCGATTCGCGGTAAACCCGGTTTTCGGTATCGACCAGATGCACGGCGGCACCGGCGGTGCCGTAATAGACCCGCCGTCCGCCGGGCTGGATGTCGTACTTCGGGTCCTGGGCATGGAGGGTGACGCTGCGGTTGGCCTGGGCCAAGGTGTCTTCGACGAGGGCGGCGGGAAAGCGCAGCCGCCCGTCGTCGCCCAGGCTGGCGCCGGCCAGGGTCATCACCTCGATGCCCGAGGGCGGGGCATCGGCCAGGCCGATTTCCGCCAGAACCTGAAGGGCCGCCTTGTGGATGCGCTGCATGGCGGCATCGTCGAGCGGTTTGAAGCGGCCCCCTTCCATACCGCCGCGGATCGGCTGGATATCGTCGGCCAGGGGCGCGGCACGCAGGGCCTTGCGGGCCTCGCGCCCACCGGCGCGGCGGCTGCGCCGCGGGCTTTTCGGAGTCTCGGCGGCAGGTCCGCTCATGGCCCTTGATTCCTTCCGGGTTGGTTTCCTCTGCTCGGCTGCCGTTCTGGCGACGACATCCCTTTAGTTCTTGGCTGAAATTTTAGCCCGATTTTTCACCGGAACGGAAGGCTTGAACCCGCCGAAGGCTGTCGCTTTTGGACGTTTATCGGTTTCGGCGGGGCTGCGGGCCCAAGTAGCCGTCTGCGTCAGCCGCCCTCTTGCAGGGGCGGCGGAACGGAGTCGCAGGCCAGCGCGAGGCCGCCCTCGCAGGCCTGGCGGAGGAGCTGATCGGCGCGCGCCTGATCCCGTTCGACGCCCTCGCCAAGCTGGTACTTGCTGGCGAGACCGTAGCAGCCCGCGGCCGAGCCGCCGTCGCAGGCGCGCCGATAGTAGGCAGCCGCCTGCACGAGATCCTCGTCGACCCCGTAGCCCTCGTCGTAGCGCGCGCCGAGGCGGAAGCAGGCCTGCATGTCACCGGCCTCGCAGTCCTCAAAGAGTTGCGCGATGGCGGCGTCTTCGGCGTCCTCCGGCTCCGATCCGCCAGCAGCGGCGACCTGCGGTCCTGCGAAAAGGCAGAAGAGGGTAAGACCGAGGATTGGCAAAGCGGGCAGTTTCACGGGTCTTCCAATCAGTCGCTGCGGCAGCGCTTACCCAGTGGGTCGCAGAATGCCGCCTTCGGGTTCATCACCCCCAAGGGTACGGCGCGCCAGGAATTGGTGCCGCGCCAAACCGTTACTGAAAGGCCGTCTCGGTGAAGGAGCGCAGTTTGCGCGAATGCAGGCGCTCCGGCGCCATGGCGCGCAGTTTCTCCATGGCCCTGAGGCCGATCTGCAGATGCTGGTCGACCTGGCGCTTGTAGAAGGCGGTGGCCATGCCGGGCAGCTTCAGCTCGCCGTGCAGCGGCTTGTCGGAGACGCAGAGCAGGGTGCCGTAGGGCACGCGGAAGCGGAAGCCGTTGGCGGCGATGGTGGCGCTTTCCATGTCCAGCGCGATGGCGCGGGACTGGGAGAAACGCTGCACCGGCTCGCGGTGGTCGCGCAGTTCCCAGTTGCGGTTGTCGATGGTGGCCACCGTGCCGGTGCGCATGATCGACTTCAGCTCATAGCCTTCCAGGCCGGTGATCTCCTCCACCGCGTCCTCCAGAGCGACCTGGACTTCGGCCAGCGGCGGGATCGGCACCCAGCTCGGCAGGTCGGCATCCAGCACGTGGTCCTCGCGGACATAGCCGTGGGCCAGCACATAGTCGCCCAGCGCCTGGGTGTTCCTGAGGCCGGCGCAGTGGCCGAGCATCAGCCAGGCATGGGGCCGCAGCACCGCCACGTGGTCGGTGATGGTCTTGGCGTTGGAGGGGCCGACGCCGATGTTCACCATGGTGATGCCGCTGTGGTCGTCGATCTTCAGGTGATAGGCCGGCATTTGCGGCAGGCGTTCCAGCGGTATGCCGCTCTCCGGCGCCTTCTGGCCGCGCCGGGTGATGACGTTGCCGGGTTCGACGAAGGCCTGATAGTCGCCCTTGCTCTCGGCCATGGCTTCGCGCCCCAGGGTGCAGAAGGCATCGACGTAGAACTGGTAGTTGGTGAAGATCACGAAGTTCTGGAAATGCTCCGCCGCCGTCGCGGTGTAGTGCGACAGGCGGTGCAGGGAGTAGTCGACCCGCGGCGCGGTAAAGGGCGCCAGCGGCATCGGGCTGCCCGGCGACGGCTCGAAGGTGCCGTTGACGATGGCATCGTCGGTGACCGAGAGGTCGGGCACGTCGAAAAGGTCGCGCAGCGGATAGCCCAGCCGATCGACCAGCGCCCCTTCCACATGCATCCCGTCGGGAAAGGCGAAGTGCAGCGGGATCGGCGTATGGGACGGCCCGATGGTGACCGGCACGCCGTGGTTCTTCATCAGCAGGCCGAGCTGCTGGATGAGATAGTCGCGGAACAGGTCGGGCCGGGTAATGGTGGCGGCGAAATGGCCGGGCGAGGGCAGGTGTCCGTAAGAAAGGCGCGAATCGATCTGCGCGAAGCTGGAGGTGGTGATCGCCACCTGGGGATAGAAGGCCCGCAGCCGCTTGCTCGGCTTGGCCCCGCCCAGCAGTGCCTCGAACTGGGTGCAGAGGAAGCTGGTGGCCTCGTCATAGAGCATGGACAGCCGGGCGAAGGCGGCTTCGGGTTCGGTGAAGCTCTCCGGGGCAGCGGGCGCCAGAGTCTGGATACTGTGCAATTCGGTCATGATGGGGGCAGACCCTAGAGCATGGCCCAGGGTTTTGAAATCCCTTTGATCAGGGTGCGTTCAGGACTGCCGGCCGCCCTGCAGCCAGGCGGCACAGTCCGCCCCAAGCTCAGCAACGGCTTTCTGCTCATAGGCGGCGGACACTTCGGTGCTCAGCACGTCGTGCCAGCGGCCGTTGGCGCCGCTGTGCAGAAACGTCTGGGCGCCACCCTCCCAGAGCGCACCGCGCATGGGCACGCAGGCCTCGGCATGGGCCTTCATGTAGTCGAAGCTGCAGTGTTCCAGGATGTCGTCCCACGGGGCCGTCTCGATGGGGATCTCCAGGAAATCCGCGATGCGCCGGATCTCATCGGACATGTCCGCCTTCAGGTCCGCGAAATGGACGAAGAGCACGTTGGGCAGATCACGGATCGCCCACCAGGTCCGGACATTCTCCCAAAACGACCAGAAGGGAAAGCCGTCCTTCTCTAGCCAGTCGTGGAAGTACTGCTGGACCGAGTCCGGCGGCGGTTCGATCGGCGGGCCGACCCGCCCAGGCGTGTCGTTCAGCGCGCCGTACCAGCGTTCGTTGGCATGGGCATGGTGGTTATAGAGACTCCACACCACATCGCGCCCGTCCCGCCCAATATAGAGGTACTTGGCCTGGGGCGAGAAAACGAGCGCGTCGAGCGGCAGGTGGGTTTTCAGGAAGCGCCGGTGGGTCTGCTGCTCGACCGCAGCCAGTTGCACCTCCTTGGGCGGTACCCTGAGGTCGAGCCAGGGCGACATCTCCGCAATGGGAACATTGCCGCGCCCGTTGAAGATCAGTTGTCCGACGATCTGCTGCAGCCACGTGGTCCCGGACTTGGCGTAGGTCGCGATGACGATGTCGTCGTCGCGAAATGTCAGATCGTTCCAGACGGTCGAATCAAAGTGATGGTTGTGAAGTTCCCGCGTTTTCTGCGGCAGCGCGGTTTCCCGGTCATTCATGGTGCATCTCCCCTCTGCATCCCTGACCTTTGGTGAAAGAAGTGTGGGCCAACAAACCCGCCGAGTCACGGCCCGCGCCATTCTCTTCTCGGCGCGCTAGCGATCGTGATTAGCTTTGCCAAGCCGACTTAATGAAGATCTGCTGTGATTTTCTCGGCGATTCAGTCCTCTGGTCCAAGGGACCGTTCTGTCCGAGTGAAAACCGCCGGTAAGGATCGACGTCCTGATCCCGTTGCAGAGCGAAGCGTGTGCGGGTGCTCTCCGGGACATTTCCGACGGTGGTTGTCGCCCTGACCACCTTCATGCCAAGCTTAGCCCCATGCCTGAACTGCCCGACATCGCGGTCTATATCGAGGCGCTGGAAAGCCGTGTGCTGGGCCAGCGGCTGGAGAAGGTGCGCCTCGCCAGTCCGTTTCTGCTGCGCACGGCGGTGCCGCCGATCAAGTCGGTGGAGGGGCTGATGGTGACGGCGCTGCGGCGGCTCGGCAAGCGCATCGTCTTCGGGTTGCAAGATGATCTCTGGCTGGTGTTGCATCTGATGATCGCCGGGCGGCTGCACTGGAAACCGCCGGGCGCGGCGCTGCAGGGCAAGGTGGGGCTGGCCGCTTTCGATTTCGCTGAAGGCAGCCTGACTTTGACCGAGGCGGGTTCGAAGAAGCGCGCCTCCCTGCATCTGGTCGAAGGGGAAGCCGGGCTGGCAGCCCTCGACCCCGGCGGGCTGGAAGTGCTGGAGACTGATCTTTCGGCCTTCGCGGCGGCGCTAACCGCCAAGAACCACACGGTGAAGCGCGCGCTCACCGATCCGCGCATCTTCAGCGGCATCGGCAATGCCTATTCCGATGAGATCCTGCACCGCGCCCGTCTGTCGCCGGTGGCGATGACCGCCAAGCTGACGGCAGCGGAGATCGAGACGCTGTTCACGGCGACCCGCGAAGCGCTGGAGGACTGGACCCGGCTGCTGCGCGAGGACGCCGCGGGCAAGTTCCCGGAGAAGGTCACCGCCTTTCGCAAGGAGATGGCGGTGCATGGGCGCTACGGCAAGCCCTGCCCTGTCTGCGATACGGCGGTGCAGCGCATCCGCCACGCCAGCAACGAGACCAACTACTGCCCGCGCTGCCAGACCGGCGGCAAGGTGCTGGCCGACCGCTCGCTCTCCGCGCTCCTGAAAAAGGACTGGCCGCGCAACATCGAAGAGCTGGAACAGCTGCGCGGCAAGGGGTGATCTGTCTTCGTCATCCTTCGAGACAGCCCCTCGCGGGGCTTCCTCAGGATGAGGTTTGGCCTGTTTCCAAGAGTTCTCTCCTCATGCTGAGGAGCGGCGAAGCCGCGTCTCGAAGCATTCAGCGTTGCGCGACCTCGGCTTGCTTCAAATCGGGAAACTCGGCGGCGAGGAAGCGGTTCAGGGCGGCTTTGAAGGCGCCCTCGTATTGACCGAGGGTCATGGCGTGGACCGGCAGGCCGAAGCTGTCGGCGGGCACCTGCGGGGAGGCCGTCTGCAGCCGCTCGGAAATCACCTTGTGCACAGCCGGATAGTAATGAGAGCCGTCATAGGTGTTGTCGTGCCGCCGGGTGACGGCGGAGGGCACCGAGAAATCGTAGAGCACCTCGAAGTGCTCCGCCGTGTTGGCGATCGCCTGGAGATAGCCGTCGAGAATCTTTCCGAGATGGCGGGTCTCCGTCACCTTCCAGGCCGCCACCGGCGGCACGAAACCCCAAAAGCGTGCCTCCGGAAAAGTATCGCGGAGCTGGCGGTAGAGATCGGCGCGTTGCGGGTCGAGACGGCCCTTGAAGACCGCGGCTTTCAGCTTCTTCGGCGGCTTGAAAGCTGCTGTATCCTTAAGCACACCACCGACGAAGCCGTCGTTGTAGAAGCGCGGCATGGGCGAGACCTCCCGCAAGGTGCGTTGTGAGAAGTCCAGGGCGGTCAGCGAAAGGTAGCTCTCCAGCCAGCCCGGCGGCGCTTCGCCCTTGCGGACGAAATCGGGAATCTCCGGTTGCCGCGTCGTCTTGGTGAGGAAGTTGAAATCGTCGACCCCGACGATGACCAGCCGCGGGCGGATGCCCCGGTCGGCCAGATAGCGCGCATAGGCCAGGAACTCCACCGCCTTGCCGGCGGAGAAGGCGAGGTTGGCGCAGCGGTGGCCGGCGATGTCGGTCTGATCGAAGAGGGTCACGCGTGAACTGCCGAAGATCAGGCAGTCGTATTTCTCCGGCGCCTGAAGGATGAGGTTCACCTTGGCCACGCGCTCGTTGAAGATGTAGTTCTGCCCGGTGATCAGGTTGCCGCGCCAGAACCACAGGGGATCAATGACGCTGTTGAGGACCACTGCGCCGGCGCTCAGCAGGCCGGTGGCCAGGAAGACACCGGCAAGGTACCGGTTGAACAGCCGGCGCCGCAGAGGCGCCATTGCCTTCCTTCCGTCGAGGCTGCGGGGTTCCGAAAGGCTGGTCATGCTGCTTTGATTCTCTCCGTTAGGACTGGCCGCTAGAACTGGAAATAGAGGAATTCGGAAACCCGGGTCAGGCCCATTACCGCAACCGCGGCAATGACTGCCGTCGTGCCGGCCCAAACCAGGCTCGGCCGCCAGGCCAAAGCCGCCTGGAACCGGATGACGCCGGGGAAGCCCGCAACGGGTGCATAGTCAGCGCTGCGGAACCCGAAGGCCGGGCTGAAGTTGCGCATCAGCCACTGGGTCGTCGGCATGAACCAGAGAAAGGCGATCCAGAAGGCCAGCCAGGCGACGGAGAGCTTGTGATCCAGGGTGATGTAGGGGCCGTCGAAACGGAAACCGAGCATTACCAGGACATCGCTGATCGGGCCCAGCCGCGCCGCCAGGGTATAGGGCAGGTTCCGCATGCCGTCGAAGACCGCCAGGGCGCCGCTGAAGCTCTCGGCGCGGAAGAAAACCCAGGCCAGGGTCACGGCGAAGAAGGTGATCAGGCGGGCCAGGGCGATCGACCACCAGCGCGTTGCCCTGGTGGGAAAGAGGTGCCGCCAGAGGTGGTTGATCACCAGCATCGCGCCGTGCAGTCCGCCCCAGACGACGAAAGTCCAGCCGGCGCCGTGCCAGAGGCCGCCGAGCAGCATGGTGATCATCAGGTTCACATGACGGCGCAGCGGGCCCCGGCGTCCGCCGCCCAGGGGGATGTAGAGATAGTCGCGCAGGAAGCGGGACAGGGTCATGTGCCAGCGCCGCCAGAAGTCGATGATCGAGGTGGCGCGGTAGGGCGCGTTGAAGTTCAGCGGCAGCTTGATGCCGAACATGCGGGCGATGCCGATGGCCATGTCGGAGTAGCCGGAGAAGTCGAAGTAGAGCTGCAGACTGTAGGCGAAGGCGGCGCTCCAGGCCTGGAAGAAATGAAGCTCCGCACCCGCTTCGGCGGCGGCGAAGGTGGGGCTCGCCACCGTGGCCAGGCTGTCGGCGATCACCACCTTTTTGAACAGGCCGATGGCGAAGATGGTGGTGCCGATGGCCAGGTTCTCCGCACGTGGCGCGAAGGTGCGGTCTTCGGCAAACTGCGGCAGCATCTCGCGGTGATGAACGATGGGTCCGGCGATCAACTGAGGAAAGAAGACGACGAAGAGGCAGTAGCGCGGGAAGTCCGTCTCCGGCGCCTGGCCCTGGCGGACGTCCACCAGATAGGCGATCTGCTGAAAGGTGAAAAAGGAAATCGCGAGGGGCAGGACGATGCTGCCGGGGTCGATCAGGCTGCCGGTCAGCGCGTTCAGGCTGCCGGCCAGGAAGCCGGCATACTTGAAGTAGCCGATGAGCCCCAGGTTGACCGCCACCCCGGCGCAGAGCAGGGCCCTGGCGGCGGTCTCGCCGCGGCGTTCGGCAACCTGCGCCAGGGCGATGCCGCTGGTGAAATTGAAGGCCACCGAGAGGGCCAGCAGTAGCAGAAAGGCCGGGTTCCACCAGCCGTAGAAGAACAGCGAGGCGGCGATCAGAAGGATGATGGCCGGCCGCCGGCCGCCGTAGTGGGCTGCCAGAAAGAAGCCGGCGAGCGTCAGCGGCAGGAAGACGAAGATGAAGATGTGAGAATTAAACAGCATTGGCGGCCGCGCGCGATGCTCCCCCTTGCGCTCTTCCCCCAGGCTGTTTGTTGGTTTTGTCGGGCAAGAATGATTGAAGTTCCTGCCGTCTTTGCCAGGGGGACGCTAGCGCGGCGGCGGTGCCGCTGTCCTATGACAAATAGGGGGCAGAAGCCAGACGTTGCCTAGAGCAGATCCGGGCTTGATGGAATCGCTTTAGCGATCCATCAATTCGGTGAATCTGCTCTAACTGTTTGATGGTGATCGGATTCACATGTTTTGGCGCAACCACGAAGTGGTTCCGTCTAAACATGATCCGATCTAGACGCTGCTTCGCCTCAATCCTGCTGACGTGCCGCGATCTCCTCGACCAGACCGCGGATCTGATTGGGCATGAAGGGCTTTTCGATACAGGGACGGCCGGACTTTTTCAGGAAGCGGTCGGTGCGCTCGTTCAAGAGATCGCCGGTGATGAAGATGAAGCGGTCCAGCAGGTGCGGTTTGGTTTCGCTGAGAGCGCCATAGAGCCCGGGGCCGTCCAGGTGCGGCATGCGCAGATCGCAGATGATGGCGGCGTAGTCCCGGGTGGCCAGGTTCGACAGAGCCGTCTGGCCGCTGGAGGCGACATCCACGCTGTGTCCGGCGGCTTCCAGGATCTCGACCAGGAAGCTGGTGATATCCGGTTCGTCGTCGACCACCAGGATCTGGCGTTCTTCGCTGTGATGGGGCAGCAGGACCTCTTCGGGCAGCTCCGGCCGGGTCATGCCGCCGGCCGGCAGCAGGACCGTGAAAACGGCGCCGCCACTGGCCGCGTTCTCGACCGAGATACTGCCGCCGTGGGCCGTCACCATACCATGGCAAACCGAGAGCCCGACGCCGGTGCCATGGCCGGCCGGCTTGGTGGTGAAAAAGGGATCGAAAATACGCGAGCGTATTTCCTCGGGAATGCCCGGCCCGGTATCACGGACGACGATCCGCACCTGACGGCTGGTTGCCAGATAGGATGTGGAGATCATCAGGCGGTGGGGCCGCGGGCTGTTGATCATCGCCTGCTGGGCATTGATGAAGAGGTTCACCAGGATATGGCTTAGCTGGTCGGAGTCGCCGGCGACCGACGGCAGGTCCGGGGCGAGGTCGCGGCTGATGCTGACGTCGGTCGTGTTGAGCTGATAGGTCACCAGGTCCAGCACGTCCTCAATCAGATGATTGATCTGGATGGCGCTGCGCGCGGCGGGGCGCTGACGGGCCATGGAAAGGAAGGTCTTCACGATCTTGGCGCAGCGGTCGGCGGCAATTCTGACCTTCATGGCACGTTCGGCCATGGCGCTGTCCGTCGACATGCTTTCCAGAAGGGCCGCCTGGCCGATCACCACAGAAAGCGGATTGTTCAACTCGTGAGAGACCCCCGCCAGGAGTCCGCCGAGGGCCGTCAATTTTTCGTTCTGGTAGCTCTTTTCGCGTTGGCGCTGCAGTTCGCGTTCGGCGTGGACCCGGTCGGTGATGTTGTTGTAGGTCGAAACGATGCAGCCGTCGGGCAGACGCTGCTGACGCACCTCGATGACACGGCCGTCAGCCAGGGTGCGCTGGTCGACGCTGCGGGTCACCCGTGCAATGGCGGCCAGGCGCTGGTCGACGAAAGCGTCCTCGCCTCCGGCGGCCTCGACCTCGGCGCGGGGGTAGTGCTCGTTGCGCAGGCCCTGGCGCACGAACTCGGAAACATGGACGCCGGGCCTGCCGAGTTCCTCGGGAATATCGAAGATATCGAGGAAGCCCTGGTTGACCAGCAGGACCCGCATATCGGGTGCGGTAACGGTCACGCCCTGGGCGATGTTGGCCAGGATGCCTTTCAGTTGCGCCGAGCGCTCCGCCAGAGCCTGTTCCAGACGGCTTTCCTGATCGCGAAGCGCAAACTCGGCCCGCTTGCGCTGGGTGATGTCGGTACGTACCGAGACGAAGCCGCCGGAACGGGTGTGCTGTTCCTTCACCATGTCCCAGCGGCCGTCGGGCCAGGCATCCTCGCTGATGCAGGCTTCGTTGCTCAGCCGGTCGGCGATGAAGTCGGCGATGAACTGCTCGCGGTCCCGCCAGACGCGGGGATCCGTCACCACGTTGTTGGCGACACTGGCTTCCACCAGTTCCTGCATCGGCCTGCCGATGATCGCATGCTGCGCCGGCAGGAAAGGGAACAGTTCGTGGAAGCGTTGATTTGTCAGCACGACCTGCAGGTCGGCGTCATAGAGCACGAAGCTGTCCGACAGATTGTCGATCGCTTCGCGCAGCATCAGCTCGGTTCGGCGCATCTGCACCTGACGGGTCACGTCGCTGAGGGAAACCAGGACCGCCGGGCTGCCTTGCCAGAGGATACGTGTTTCCGTTGCTTCGACCCAGAAGGGCTCGCCGCTGCGCGTCAGGCACCGCAGGACCCGGGCGGGGCCGGGATCGCCCTCCGCAAGAATCCGCCGATGCCGTCTGAGCGCGACGCTGTGCAGTTCGATGGGCAGAAAGGGCAGCAGCGTCGGTTCGGCGGTAAGCGCGTCACCGCTGTCGAATCCTATACGGCGGGCGCAGGCCATGTTGGCATAGAGCGGCTTGAAATCGCGGTGAACCAGCACGCCGTTTGGAATGCCTTCGACCAGCGCTCTGAAGCCGTCGCCGCCGCCGGTCGGCTTCTTTTTGCCCCGGCCGCCCGCCGCCGCAGCGCTGTTGCGCTTCTTCGGTTTGTCCGCGGCCGCGGCTTCCGAGATTGCCGGGCCGTCGCCGTTCGGCGAAGGCGCATGATGGAACACCAACCAATTCCGGCGTCTGCCATCGCGGTCGAAGAGCGGCCGCAGATCGATCAGGCTGCCGTCGCAGTCCGCCAGCGAGCGACCTCTCAGGCTCTCCCGATTCAGGCCGCTGACCTGAAAGAAGGCCTGATTGGCGCTGAGCAGGGTGGATTCGGCCGTGTCGCTGGCTGCGCTGGCCACGGCCAGGGGCCTTCGCAGGGTCTCCAGAGAGGCATTGAGGCTGCGTGTGATGCGGGCGGCGGAGGGGTGTGGACTGGACATTACGGCGATTTGCTTGAACCAATCGGTAGCATGGCCTGGGCCCCTGTGTCGGCGCAAGTCCGGACGCGAGCCCTCCGGCACGGAGGTTTTTCCTTGCTGGACCCTGCTACGGGAATGTTTCAGTCGCATGTGGCGCGCCGGGGAAATTCGTTTCGATTGTTCACACAGCGCATCTACGCAGAAATTCCGTCGCGAGTTGCGGTCTACCCCTTAATTATTGATTGCAAACCAGAATCCGGCCTTTGAGGGGCGCTGTGACACGGCGGATCGACCTCTGTCCAGTCTGTCATATATTTGTAATAATTACGTCATAGGTCCAGCATCTAGCTGCTGTAGGGTCCCGCGGACTTTTCAGCCAAGAACCAGCCGCGAAAGCGGTGTCCCACCCGTATTAGGAGAGGCACCTGACATGCAGAGAAACGAAGACTACGCTTCAAAGGGCGCAGCCTTTGAGGCTTCCGAAGATGTTCCGACAAATACCAATCTTGCCAACACCTTCGGCAAGATCGCCCAGCGCCGCTATGGGCGCCGGGACATAATGCGCGGTGCCTTGGGGCTGGCCGCGACGACGGCGCTGAGCGGTACTCTGGGGGCCTTGGGCGGCGCCAAGACCGCGCAAGCGGCCGAGGAACGCTACGTCTGGACGGAAATCGAGCATGGGGTCGATGAGACCCATCACGTCGCGGCGGGCCACAGCGCCGACATCCTGATCCGCTGGGGTGATCCGATTCTGGCCGACGCCCCGGAATTCGACCCGATGAACCAGACCGCGGCGGCCCAGGCCCAGCAGTTCGGTTACAACAACGATTTCATCGGCTATGTCGGTTTGCCCTTCGGGTCGGACAATCCGGACAACGGCCTGCTTTGCGTGAATCACGAGTATACCAGTGAAGAGGTCATGTTCCCCGGCATCGGGCGCCAGGACAGAAAGGGCTTCCCCGACATGACAGCCGATCTGGTCGACATCGAAATGGCGGCTCATGGCGGCTCCGTCGTCGAGGTGAAGCGTGAAGGCGACAAGTGGTCGGTGGTGCAGGACAGCCAGTACAACCGCCGCATCACGGCCAATACCACCTACATGGAAATGACGGGTCCGGCGGCCGGCCACGACCGGCTGAAGACCTCCGTCGATCAGTCGGGCAAGACCTGTATCGGCACCATCAACAACTGTGCCGGCGGCATCACGCCCTGGGGCACCTATCTGATGGCCGAGGAGAATTTCCACGGCTATTTCGGCGGTGCCGTGGATGGCCATCCTGAAGAGCGCAATTACAAGCGCTATGGCGTGCCCGGCGGCTGGTACGCCTGGTCGAAGTACCAAAAGCGTTTCGATATCAATGCCGAGCCGAACGAAGCCAACCGTTTCGGCTGGGTGGTTGAGGTTGACGTCCTCGACCCCACCTCGACGCCGAAGAAGCGCACCGCCCTGGGCCGCTTCAAGCACGAGGGTGCCGAGCCGATCGTGAACAGCGACGGCCGGGTGGTGGTCTATATGGGCGACGACCAGCGTTTCGACTACGTCTACAAGTTCGTATCGGAGCGCCGCTACAATCCGGATGATCGTGCCGCCAACATGGATATCCTCGATGACGGCACCCTGTTCGTTGCGCGTTTCAACGAGGACGGCAAGCTCGATTGGCTGCCGCTGATCTACGGCAGTGGCCCCCTGACGGAGGAGAATGGCTTCCACAGCCAGGCTGACGTCGTGATCGAGGCACGGATTGCCGCGGACCTCTTGGGTGCGACCCCGATGGACCGGCCGGAGGATATCGATCCCAATCCGCAGACCAACAAGGTCTATGTGATGCTGACCAATAACTCCAAGCGCAAGGCCGATGCGGTTGATGCGGCCAACCCGCGCGGCCCCAACGACTTCGGCCAGATCGTGGAGATGGTTCCGCCCAATGGGGACCACGACGCCCTGCAATACGACTGGAACCTCTTGGTGGTCGCGGGCGATCCCAGCAAGCCGGACGTCGGTGCGAAGTATCATGAAGCCACGTCGGAGAACGGTTGGTTCGGCTCACCGGACAACTGCACGGTCGATGCCGCTGGCCGGCTTTGGATTTCCACGGACCAGGGCTCAGGCTGGTCAAAGACCGGCACGGCGGACGGCCTCTACGGTCTGGAGACCGAAGGCGATATGCGTGGCTACAGCAAGATGTTCTTCCGGACCCCCATCGGTGCGGAACTCTGCGGTCCGCGATTCACGCCCGATGTGAAATCGCTGTTTCTCGCGGTGCAGCACCCGGCAACCGACGGGACGAAGGACTATCCCGGCTTCGAGCGCAATTCGACCTTCGAAGACCCGGCCACCCGCTGGCCGGACTTCACCGAAGGCATGCCGCCGCGTCCCTCGGTCGTGGTGGTTCGAAAGGACGACGGCGGCGAGATCGGCACCTGACGGTCCTCGACACGGTCCTCGACCGACTGCCTTCCGGCATTCGACTGACGAAAGGGGCGGCCTTGTGCCGTCCCTTTTTCTTGCAGGGGCCCGCTGTTTGTCCGACCCTTGCGGCATGACGACGGCCGCAGAAATCACGCCAGGATACTTCGCTGCCCCGGTGGATGCCGCCACGGTGGCCGCGGACTGGAAGGCCCGCGGCTACTCCTGCCATGTTTTCGACGATCCGCCGGGCCAGTCCTGGGACGACTTCGTCCACGACACCAACGAGGTGGTCACCGTCGCCGAAGGGCGTCTGGCGCTGGTTGTCGAAGCGCGGCGTTTCGTGATGGAGGCGGGTGACGAGGCCTTCATCCCCCGTGGCGCCCGCCATTCGGTGATCAATATTGCCGGCGGGCGGACCCGCTGGCTCTTCGGCTACGACTGAAAAAGCCGATCTGGAGAGCTCTTGAGGCTCTTGGCTACCCTGGGTTACCCCGGAATCGCCGTCTTTTTCCCTTGGTGTGATTTTCCCCACAGAGCCGGAGCCGGCGGACGGGCATCTTCCAGCCATGTAACGTCCAGTGAGGGGAGCACAATGGCTGGCCAGCATGAAAGTGCGAAAGCGGAAAATGGGGCGAAAGCGGAGAACGGGCCGCAGCTTTCGAAGCGCTTTCCGTGTGATCTTTTTCCTACAGACTTGCCGCTGGACGGCCGTTCGCGGCGCCTGGTCGGTCTTGAGGGTTTCACGCTGCTGGACTCCATGAATCTCCAAGCCTCGAATGACCGGGCGGATGAGACGGCGTCCCAGGAGGCGGGCGATCCCGCGGCCGAGCCGCTGATGCGCGCGCTGGGCCCCCGCGACTCCGCGCAGCCCACGGCAGATCGCGCTATTCAGGACCGTCAGCTCGCCGCCGATCTCGGGTCTCTCGACACGCAGCCGAAGCCCGACACCCGGCAACGGGATGCCGAAGACTGTTTTCAGCGCGGCCTGGAGCGGGCCGAGGGCGGCGATCATCAGGGTGCGGTGGTCGAGTTTTCCGCCGCTTTGGCCTGCGATCCCCGCAATGGCCGTTTTTTGATGGAGCGCGCCTACAGCTACCGCAAGCTGGGTTACACCTATCTGGCCATCGACGATTTCGAACAGGCGGGTATCCATGGCGCCGGCTGGGCCGCAGCCCACAACGGCAAGGGCATGGTGCGCCGGGAAAAAGGCGACCTGACCGGGGCGCTTTGCGACTTCGATGCTGCCATCCGCGTTGATCCCTGCTTCGCAGCGGCCTACTCCAACCGTGGGCTCTGCCATCTGGAACGGCATGACTATCTGAAGGCTGTCGCGGATCTCACCATGGCCATCGACCTCGCCGGGGAGCAGGTGGTGACGCTTTTTCATCGCGCTGCCGCCCTCAGCCGCCTGAAGCGCCATGCGGAGGCGGAAGCGGACCTTGACGGTGCTTCCCTGATTGCGCCGGAGGAGGCCAGCATCTTCAACCGCCGTGGCGTTGCCCGGGAAGCCCAGGGCAAGCTGGCCGAAGCGGCGGAAGACTACGATAGCTCCATCGCACTCGATCCGACCTTTGCGCCGGGCTATGCCAATCGCGCCCGCCTGCGTCAGCGTCGCGAGGATTATCGCGGCGCCATTGAAGACTACACGCGCGAGCTCGAGTTCGAGCCCGGTTCCTGGCAGGCCCATGCCCGCCGTGGTCAGTGCTACAGCCGCCTCGGCGAGATGCGCCTTGCGATTCTGGATCTCAACGCCGCGCTGGCGCGCGAGGACGGCAAGGCGTTTCTCTTCATGGAGCGTGCGCAGTGTTTCGGCGCCCTGAAGAATTTCTCCCGTGCCATCGCGGACTGCGATGAGGCCTTGTACCGCGCGCCGAACTGTGTGTCGGCGCTGCTGGAGCGGTCGAAGTGGCACGAGCGTCTGCGCAACACCAAGGGTGCGTTGGAAGATCTTGACCGGGCGATCACGCTTAAGGGAGATCACGCCAAGTCCTATCACCTTCGGGGGCGGTTTCTGCTCCGTCAGGGCTCCTTCGAGGATGCCCTCGGCGATTTCGAACAGGACATCGCCCTGAACCCGGTGGAGCCCTGGGCCTATATGGGCCGTGGCGACTGCCGGGCGCGCCTGGGTGACGTCATGTCGGCGGCGGAGGATTATCGCCGGGCGGCAGAGCTGTTTGCCGAAACGGGACGCGAGAACGAGCGGGCCGCGGCCTTGCAGCGCATGCACCAGGTCCTGGTCGCCTAGATCGGATCACGTTTTGTCGGAACCACTTCGTGTTTTCGACAAAACGTGTGAATCCGATCGATCTCAACATGTTAGAGCAGATTCACCGGGTTTGATGGATCGCTAAAGCGATTCCATCAAACCCGGATCTGCTCCAGCGCCGGAAGAGGCGTTTTTCAAGGTTTTTCATGGCATTAGGGTAGCAGCCTGCTTCCCGTCTTCGGCATCCGGCGGATGGTCCGGACGGCGAGCGGGCTGATGCCGCTTTGCCTCAAGCCCGGATCTTTCCAGAAACAATCAATACAATTTGCGCTTTACCGCGAAAACGGCCTGAAACAATCGCCTGTCATGGTTTCTCTGCGTGCGGTGCTGGGAACCGGGCCATTGGCGGGTTTCACGCTCCTGAGGCGGTTCATGCGGCGACTCCGTCGCAGGGACGTGGTAAGGACCTTTCGTGATCTTGTGTCCTGCATCGCACGCGCAACGCTTTTTGCCCGGGATTCGAGACCAAGAGTTCGAGCCTGACAACTCCAGTCCAAGAAACCAACCGTGACAGCCTTGATATGACAAACGACGGCCTGTCTATCCGCCTTGCCCAGCCGGATGACAAACCGGCAATCGAGGCCATGCACTTTCTGTCGGTTCATGGGTTGAATTCCGCCGACTACACAGCCCGCCAGATCGAAGCCTTTATCGGCTATTTCGGCACTTACGATCCCACCCTGATCGACGACGGAACCTATTTCGTGGCCGAGTTGGAGGGGCGGATCATCGCGAGTGGCGGTTGGTCCCGGCGTATGCCCATCTTTGAGACCGAAGAAGGTGAGCAAAGCGTTGTCTGTGAGGGTATCTCCGCGGATTCGGCCAAGATCCGCTCGGTTTTCGTTCATCCCAAGCATACGCGCAGGGGACTGGGTTCTCAGCTCGTGCGCCTCTCCGAAGAACGGGCGGTGGCGGCGGGCTGCCGGCTCCTGGAACTCTGGGCGACGCTGACTGGGGTGCCGCTTTATCGCAAGCTCGGCTACGAAGAGGTCGGACGGCTGCCCTTTACGGCACCGGATGTCGACCCGCTGATGTCCGTGCATATGGCCAAGGTGATACCGGCCGAAGCCGACAGCGCCTCGGCCGCCTAGCGCGGCGCGGTCCAGGCGTAACGACGGCATCCGACCAGGCGCAGCGGCGCCATCCGACCAGGCGCAGCGGCGCCATCCGACCAGGCGCAGCGGCGCCATCCGAGAAATCTTTTGAGAAATGCAAAAAGCGGGCGAAACACCCGCTTTTTCTTTGTGTGACGACAGAGGTTTCCGCCCGTCACAACCGGCCATCACAACCGGCGCCGTAAGCAGTCCGCAAGCGCGCCGATATCGGTCAACGCGCCGCGGTCCGCACAGATTCTTTCTAGAAGCCTTCGCGCTCCATGCGCTTGCGCAGCAGCTTGCGATAGCGGCGCACGGCTTCGGCGCGCTCACGCTTCTTGCGGGCAGAGGGCTTTTCAAAGTTGCGGCGGAGTTTCATCTCACGGAAGACGCCTTCACGCTGCAGCTTTTTCTTCAGCGCACGAAGGGCTTGATCGACGTTATTGTCTCGAACCTGAACTTGCACAGACGCTCAGTGCTCCTCTCTGGAGCCACGAAAAACACGCATCCCGGCGGGTTTTCGGGGCCGAATTACTCTGATGTTGAGGCAAAATAACCTTGCCCGCAGCCTTTATGCTGCGAGGGATGGCCGGTTGGTATCATAGGGTGCCGGGAAAAGGAAGGCTTTTCTCGCAGAAAAAGGCAGCCCAAATCGCCGGAATCCCGCCAATTTCCGACTTATTTTCCCGATCTGCGCTGGAGAATCGGGCCTTCTGCCGCCCTGTACCGGCCCCCCGCCCGGTATTGCGGGCCAGGGCCCTGGCTGACGCGCGGCAGCGCCCCGGTCTCAGGCGGCCGGATTTTGGCCGATTCGCCGGCTGCGGCGCCTTTACCCACTGGAGGCGCGCCGCCATATTAATCCCATGGCGATCTTGAAAATTGCCCGTATGGGCCATCCGATTCTGCGCCGGAAGGCCGATCCCGTGGCCGACCCCCGGGCGCCGGAGATCCACCGTCTGGTGCGCGATATGCTGGAAACCATGGACGACGCCGGTGGTACCGGCCTGGCGGCCCCACAGGTCCATGTTCCTTTGCGGGTCGTGGTGTTCTTTGTCGCAGGGGCCCGCGCCGCTGCCGAAGACGCGGGCAACGGCGCCGAGCTTCGCGAGACGGCGGACAGCCGCGCGGTGCCGCTGACGATCCTGATCAACCCTGAGATCGAAGTCCTGGACGACGCGGTCGCGCTGGGGCCGGAGGCCTGCCTCTCCGTACCCGGCCTGGTCGGCCAGGTGCCACGCCCGCAGCGGATCCGATATCGGGGCCAAACCCTGGAAGGCGACGTCATTGAACGCGAGGCCGGCGGTTTCCATGCCCGGGTGGTTCAGCATGAGTGCGACCATTTGGACGGTATTCTCTATCCGCAGCGCATGACAGACTTGTCGATGCTGGCTTTCGCCGAGGAGGCCATGCGGGCCCAGACGGCGGAGGAGGCGCCGCCATCCGAGCCGGCCGGAGGCGAATTCTCCGGTGAAACGCCCTTGGGCGAAGACGAGGTTCTGCAAGATCATGGCTGACGACAAGAAAAGACTGGCCCTGCTGGATGCGGCTCTGCGGCATGTGCCTTTCGACGGCTGGACCTGGCGGGCGATCGATGCGGCGGCGAAAGACCTTGAGATCGATCCCGTCGAAGCGCGGCGCCTCTACCCCGGCGGCCCGGAGGAGATGATCCGCGCTTTCAGCAGTGAGGCCGACCGTCAGATGCTGGCCGGCCTGGAGCGCCTGGATCTGGAGTCGATGAAGGTGCGGGACAAGGTGACGGCGGGCGTGCGTTTGCGCCTGGAAGCGGTCGCCGCCCATCGCGAGGCGGCAAGGCGGGCCCTGGCCTTCTTTGCGATGCCTCAGTACGCCGCCAGCGGGCTGCGTTGTCTTTACCGCACGGTGGATGCCATCTGGTATGCCGCCGGTGACACCGCGACCGACTATAACTTCTATACCAAGCGCGGCCTGCTCGCCGGTGTCTACTCCTCTACGCTGTTGTACTGGCTGAACGACAAGTCCGACGACTATGCCGCCACCTGGGCCTTCCTGGACCGCCGGATTGCCGAGGTGCTGAAGGTCGCCGGCCGCCTGGGCAAGGGCGTCTCTGCGGCGATGAACCTGCCGGACCGTCTCTTCGGGCGCTTCGCCGAGGCAGGAAAGGGGCTGGCGCGAAACCGCGGCAGCCGTCTTCGCGGCGCCCGCCGCTAGACGCCTCACTTACTGAAAAGTCCAGCTAAAACAATCCTTTCGGATTCCTAGAGCGCTGTCTTCCTCACCCCGCCGGGTGCCAAACCACGGGTCCGGAGGGGTTGGCCTCTTGCTGTTTCTGCAAGTTTGCTTGCATCGGTGTCATCATTGTGCAATATTACTGGCATAAGATGTTCCCGTGCAAAGCGGGACTGGGGAGGAGCCGTCAAATTGTCCATTGTGGTTCGCATGAAAGATGCGGCCGACCGGCTGACGCCGTCGGAACGCAGGATGGTGCAGGAGATCGTCGCCAAGCCGCGCGATGCCGCGCTGGGAACCGCCGCCGATCTGGCGCAGTCCATCGGCGTCCATGAAGCCACCGCCTCGCGCCTAGCCCGCAAGCTGGGTTTCCAGAGTTACGCCGGTTTTCGCGATGCGTTGCGGGAGGAGTTCATCGCCCGCACCGACCCGGCGGTGCGGGTGCGCACCACTCTTGAGGACACGCGCGGCGCCAACCTGATCGCCGAACTGGTGGTGCAGGAAGCCGCCGCCCTTGAGGCTTTGCAGGAATACCTTTCGATCGAGCAGATCGAAGCGATCGCCGGCGAGCTTTACAACGCCAGAAAAATTTTCGTCTTCGCACGCGGCAATGCAGAGGCCCTGGCCGTGATGATGGAACGCCGCCTGCGGCGTTTCGGAATGAGCGTCGTGCGTCTGCGCGGCGACGGCCGTGACCTCGCCGAACAGATGGTCGAGTTGACGCCGGAGGATGCGGTTCTTGCCTTCGCGTTCCGGCGCCAGCCGCGTCACTACGGCGCAGTGGTTGAACTGGCCAAGACCCGTGGGGCATCGAGCATCGCGATCACCGGCGCCGTGGGACCGACTCTCAGCCCGGCGGCGGATCATCTGGTTTCCGCACCGCGCAGCGGGCGCCGTGAAGGCTTCCAGTCGCTGATCGTGCCGATGACGATTTGTAACGCCCTCATCCTGCAATTGGCGCGGCGCGACGAAGACCGTTCGCTGCGCACCCTGGAAGCTCTCGGAGAGCTGATCAAACGCTTTGAATCCTGACATCCAATAGGGGAGACCGGATCATGAAGAGACTGTTTCAAGCAGCGGCCTTTCTCGCCGCAGGCACGCTGGTTCTGCCGGCGCAGGCCGACGACATGAACATGAAGTCGCCGGAGGAGCTGCTGGCCGGCGCCAAGGCTGAAGGCCAGGTGGTGGTCTATTCCTTCACCAGCCGGATCAAGAAGGTCGAGGCAGCCTTCGAAGAAGCCTATCCGGGCATCGATCTCGTCGGCTACGACATTTCCTCCACCGAGCAGATCACCCGCTTGCAGGCCGAATATCAGGCCGGCGTGGTGAACGCGGATGTGATCTACATCTCCGATGCACCGGTGGTCTACGACAAGCTTCTCGGCGCCGGCATCGTCACGCCCTATGTGCCGCCGCGTGTCGCCGACCGGGTGCCGGCGGCCTTCAAGGCGCCGCTGCTGGCCCAGCGCCTCTCCACCAAAGTGCTCATGTACAACGAGGAGGCCAACCCGAACGGACCGCCCATCGACAACCTCTGGGCACTGACGACCGAAGCCTGGAAGGGACGGGTGGTGATGGTCGATCCGCTGCAGCGCGGCGACTACCTCGATCTCATGACCGAGATTGTGCTGCAATCCGATGCGATGGCCGAAGCCTATGAGGCACAGTTCGGCAAGAAGATCGCCCTGTCCTCGGGCGCCCGCAACGCCGGCGAACAGTTCATCGCCGACCTCTTTGCCAACGATCTTATTCTTGTCGGCTCGACCGACGACGTGAACGCCGCCGTCGGCAAGCTGGGTCAGAGCAATCCGCCGCTCGGTTTCACCAGCTATTCCGACCGCCGCGACAATGCGGAAGAAGGCTGGGCCCTGCAGCTTGCCAATTCGGTGCAGCCTTCGCCGGGGATCGTCTTCCCGGCGGTGATCGGCATTGCCGAGGGCGCCAAAAATCCTGCCGCCGCGCGGCTGGTTATCGACTTCCTGATGGGGGACGAGTCTGCCACCGGCGGCGCGGGCTTCAAGCCCTTCTATGTGCCGGGCGACTATGCGACGCGAACCGACATCACGCCGCATCCCGATGCCGTGCCGCTCTCGGAATTCGCGGCCTGGCGGGTGGATCCGGCAAAGACGGCCGAGATTCGCGCCGATATCGCAGACCTCGTTCTGACTTTGCAGTAGTCTGGGCAGCAGTCCGGGCGGTCGTCCGGGCAGCAGTCCTACTGGGCATCGGAGAAAGACTGAAGATCCATGGCTGATTTCGCCATCGGTCGGTCGGGGCGGCGCTTCTTCGCCTCCCCGGGACGGCCCCTCATGCTCATCGTCCTTGTGATTGCGGTGGTTCTTATTGCCGCCCCGCTGTTCAAGATCACGCTGGTGACCTTGGCGCCGGACACCATCAAGGCCTGGGGCGACGTGTTGTGGAGCCGGCTCTCGCCGAACCTCTTCTACAAGCCGCTGACAAACACCCTGACCATCGGCGCCAGCGTGGCCGGCGGCTGTGTGCTGATCGGCGGCTTTCTGGCCTGGCTGGTGGTGATGACGGATGTCCCGTTCCGCCGCACCATCGCCGTGCTCTCGACCCTGCCGTTCATGATCCCGAGCTTTGCCGCGGCGCTGGCCTGGGGCGTGCTTTTCCGAAACGACCGTATCGGCGGTCAGGTCGGCTTTCTCGAGGGTCTCGGCTTCGACATTCCGAACTGGCTGGCCTGGGGCATGGTGCCGTCGTTGATCGTGCTCATCACCCACTACTACTCCCTTACCTTCACGGTGATTGCCGCTGCTCTGGCGACGGTGAATTCCGATCTCGTCGAGGCTGCACAGATGGCCGGCGCCAAGCGCCGCAAGATCTTCTTCGGCATCATTCTGCCGGTCACTCTGCCGGCGGTGATCGCCGGCGGTTCGCTGTCCTTTGCCGGCGGGGTATCGAACTTCGCGGTGCCCGCGCTGCTCGGCCTGCCGGTACGCATGCAGACCCTCTCGACCCGCATCTACGGGATGATGGAGGTCGGCCAGACCGCCCGCGGCTACGTCATCGCTATTCTTCTGGTATTGATCTCGGCCTTCTTCCTTTGGCTCGGCAATCGCCTGATCACCGGCCGGCGCTCCTACGCGACCATCACCGGCAAGGGCGGGCGGGCCAAGCGCTTCGATCTCGGCGGGCTGCGCTGGCCGCTCTGTGCCCTGGCCATCGGCGTCAGCGTGTTCTCAACCATCGTGCCGGTCCTGGTGCTGATCGCCTCCAGCTTTGCGCCGTCCTCGGCGGCGCTGTTCTCCAACTGGACGCTGCACTACTGGATGGGTGAGTCGACGCCGGCCATTGCCCAGGGTCTCGCGGGCATTGCCTACAATCCGGACATTCTCTCCGCCATCGTGATCACCATCGGTCTCGGTCTCTGCGTCGCGGCCTGCGGCACCGTTCTTGGCCTGCTGGTGTCCTACAGTCTGGTGCGCGCGAAGCGCGGTGTCGTCCCCACCGTTGTCAGCCAGCTTTGTTTCCTGCCGCTTTTCGTACCCGGCATCGCCTTCGGCGCCGCCTATATCGCGCTCTACGGCGCACCGATCGGTCCTTTCCCGGCACTCTACGGCACCTTCGGCCTGCTCGTGCTGGCGGCCACCGCCTTTCTGATTCCCTTTGCCGTGCAGACCGGCCGCGCCGTGATCCAGCAGGTAAGCGGCGATCTGGAAGAAAGTGCAAAGCTGACCGGGGCCGGTTTCCTGCGCCGCCTGACGGCGATCACCGTGCCGCTGTCGATCCGCGGCCTCACCGCGGGGGCCTTGCTGGTCTTCGTGAAAATCGTGCGCGACCTCTCGCTGGTGGTGCTGCTGTTTACCCCGACCATGCCGGTCTTGAGCGTGGTCGCCTTTCGCTACGCCTCGGAGGGATTTGCCCAGTTCGCCAACGCGATTACGGTGGTGATCCTGACGATCTCGATCACCGTTTCGCTGCTGGCCAACAAGCTGCAGGCGAAGTCCCAACCCTGGCTGAAGAATTAGGAGCCTTTGCCAAAGATGATCAGAATCTCCGATCTCACAAAGCGCTTCGGCGCCGTGGAAGCGGTGCGCGGCGTCAGCCTGGAGGTTCCGCAGGGGGCCTTCCTGGTGCTCGTTGGCCCCTCGGGCTGTGGCAAGTCCACCATGCTGCGGATGCTCGCCGGGCTTGAAGCGCCGAGCGGCGGCACCATCGAGTTCGGCGGCAAGGTCGTTTCCGACGGTGCGCGTCATTGGACGGTGGAGGCATCGAAGCGCAACGCCGGCCTGGTGTTCCAATCCTATGCCCTCTGGCCGCATATGACCGTGGCCGGCAACGTCGAGTGGCCCCTGAAGGTGGCGAACTGGACGGCAGAGGAACGTGCGGCACGGGTGGCGGAGGTGTTGTCGCTGCTGGCCATCGACGATCTGGCAATGCGCTATCCCAACGAGATTTCCGGCGGTCAGCAGCAGCGGGTCGCCATCGCCCGCATGATCGCGCCCAAGCCGGGTATCCTGTTGTTCGACGAGCCGCTTTCGAACCTCGATGCCAAACTGCGGGTGGAGATGCGCACGGAGCTGCTGAAGATCCACCGCGCGACCGCGGCCACGTCGGTCTATGTCACCCACGATCAGGTGGAGGCAATGACCATGGCCAGTCATGTCGCAGTGATGAACCACGGTCTGGTCGAGCAGTTCGGGGCGCCGGATGCCCTGGTGGCCGATCCGGAAACCGCTTTCGTCGCCACCTTCCTCGGCACCCCGCCCAACAACATGATCGCCGTCGAACCGGGCGGGGAGGGCGCGCTCTTTGCCGGCCGCGCCCTGCCGACGGAGATGACGGTGGAGCAGCCGGTCGACTTCATGTACCGGGCCGAGGACCTGGACCTTGCCGAGGCCGCCAACGGCCGCACCCTGGCGATGGAGTTTGCCGAGGCCAGCCCCATTGCCGGGCGCTACATGGTGACCGGCATCTCCGGCGACCTGCGTCTCACCGCCATTGTCGACCGGGCGCCGCGTCTGTTGCCGGGCGACACCGTACACTTCAGAATTCCGGAGAGACCGGCCGCAATCTTCGCCAAGAGCGGGCACCGCATCGCGGGGGAAAACCCGGGCGGGGAGCCAAAGGTCCAGCAGCGACTGGCTGAGGGAGCTGGGGCATGATGCGTCTGTTTCTCGTCCGCCACGGCCAGTCGGAATGGAACGCCGGGCGCCGCCTTCAGGGGCAGGCCGATACGGCCCTCTCGGACCATGGCCGCAATCAGGCCCGCGCCCTGGCGGCGACGGTCCAGGCGTTGCAGCCCGAACGGATCATCGCTTCGGATCTCACCCGCACCCGGGAAACCGCTAATCTGCTCGGCTATGGCGAGCATGAAACCGATTCAAACCTGCGGGAGATCGATGTCGGCGCCTGGAGCGGCCGCGCCATCGAGGATCTGATGGCCGAAGACGAGGCGGCCTTTCTCGGCTGGCGCGCCGGCACCTATACGCCGCCGGAGGGCGAATCCTGGCGGCGTTTCAAGGCCCGCAGTCTCGTTGCGCTCGCCGATGCGCGGGAGACGGCGGCCCGCAGCGTTCTGCTGGTGATCCACGGTGGCGTCATCCGGGCCTTGCTGGAGGGTCTGCTCGACCTCAGTCCGGCGCGCATCGTCCCCGTCGGACCGGCCAGCCTGACGGTCCTGCGCTTGGACGAGCCCAACGGGACAGCCAGTGCCCGCTTGGAAGTCTTCAACTACACGCCGGACGCCCCGGTCTTCAACGCCCCGGACTAGATCGGATCATGTTTTGACGGAACCACTTCGTGGTTGCGTCAAAACATGTGAATCCGATCGACATCAAACAGTTAGAGCAGGTCCGGGTTGGATAAACTCGCGTTAGCGATCCGTCCAACCCAGACCTGCTCTAGTTCGCGGGAGAGCCGCTTAGCGCCGGATCAGGCGGGTAACGTGGCCCATCTTGCGGCCCGGGCGGTGGGCGGCCTTGCCGTAGAGGTGCAGCTTGTTGCCGGGATCGGTGAGGATCTTGCGCCAGTCCTCCACCTCTTCGCCCAACAGGTTTTTCATCACCGCATCGCAGAGCCGCTCGGTCGAGCCCAGCGGCAGGCCGGCGACGGCGCGGATGAACTGTTCGAACTGCGAGGTGATGCAGGCGTCGATGCTCCAGTGGCCGGAGTTGTGGGGCCGCGGCGCCATCTCGTTGACCAGCACCTTGCCGTCGTGGGTGACGAACATCTCCACCGCAAGCAGGCCGACCAGGTTCATCTCCTGCGCCAGATGGCGGGCGATGGCCTCGGCGCGGTCGGCGACTTCCTGGGACAGGTTCGCCGGCACGATGGTTTCGTCGAGGATGTGATTGCGGTGCCGGTTTTCCACCGGCACGTAGGTCCGCATTGCACCGTCACTGCCGCGGGCGACGATCACGGATATCTCCATGCGGAATTCGACCACCGCCTCGACGATGCCGGCGGCTTCGGCGGCATGGCCGCGCATGGCGGACCAGGCGGCCTCCAGATCGCCGGCGGCTGTGATACGCACCTGGCCTTTGCCGTCGTAGCCCAGTTCGGCTGATTTCAAAATGCAGGGGGTGCCGATCTCCTCCACCGCCTGCCGCAGTTCGGCGAGATCGTGGGCCGGCCGATAGTCGGCGGTGGGCACCGAAACGCTGCGGCAGAAGTCCTTCTCGCGCAGGCGGTGCTGGCAGATGCTGAGGACGTTGGTGCCCGGGCGCAGCGGCACGAGGCTTTCCAGTAGTTCGACCGTCGCGAGGGGAATGTTCTCGAACTCGAAGGTGACGACGTCGACGGCGCCGGCGAAGCGGGTGAGGGCCTCGGCATCGTCATAGGCGGCGACGGTAAAGGCGTCGCTGACCTGATTGGCCGGGGCGTTCTCTTCCGGCCCGTAGGCATGGCAGCGGTAACCGAGCCGCGCGGCCGCCAGCGCCGCCATGCGGCCGAGCTGGCCGTTGCCGAGAATTCCGACACTGCCGCCGGGGGCGAGCGGTCCGTCTAGGTCTGCCAAGGTCGCTTCCTTCGCCTGTTGGTCAACTCTCGTCCTGGGGGGCTTCGGCAACCGCAGCCGTCTGCTTGGCGCGCCAATCGTCCAGGGCTGCGGCCAGAGCCGGGTTCGACAGCGCCAGCACGGCGGCGGCGAGCAGCCCGGCGTTGATTGCGCCGGCCTTTCCGATGGCCAGGGTGCCGACGGGAACGCCGCCGGGCATCTGGACGATCGACAGCAGCGAATCCTGACCGCTCAGCGCCTTGCTCTCGACCGGTACGCCGAAGACCGGCAGCGGTGTCATGGCGGCGGCCATGCCCGGCAGGTGCGCCGCACCGCCGGCCCCGGCGATGATTACCTTCAGGCCGCGCTCCCTTGCGCCGCCGGCATAGTCATAGAGCCGCTTTGGGGTCCGATGGGCGGAGACGATTCGGGTCTCGTAGCCGACGCCCAGGGCGTCCAGAACCTCTGCGGCGTGCTTCATGGTGGGCCAGTCCGACTGGCTGCCCATGATAATGCCGACTTCCGGTGAGCCGTCGTTCATCCTGTCCTCTGTCCCCCGCCTGCTGATGCGCCGCAAATCCGGACGCCGCCTGGGATACGGCCCGCTTTATGGCGCCGGTTCCCGAAAGGCCGGGCATTATCCGGGCTCGCCTCCGGCGAGGCAAGCGATCCCGGCGGCGGAAAAGGCCGGGAATCCGCCAAAACCCGGTTATGAAGGAAGCGTTTACAATCACAGGCTAAGCTTCGTGCTAGATTTGGGGGCTCCGGCAGCTTTGACGGTCCCGGCCAGGACGTATTGGAAGGCTTGATGAAGGTCCGTAACACAGGCTCTACGGCGCCCATTACCGGCGCTTCCGCCGTGCAGGTGGGCAACGCCTACCGCAAGGCGGATGCGGCGGCGACCCGCCCGGTAGCGGAGCCGGAAGACGTGGCGACGGTGATGGGTATCCCCGAATCCGAGCTCACGCCCAAGGTCCGTCAGGCGATTCAGCAACTGATGGTGGAAGTCTACGAGCTGCGCCAGGAGCTGGATGCGGCCAAACAGCGCGTCGGCTACCTGGAACAGCTTGCCGATCAGGACACCCTGGCGCCGGTCCTGAACCGCCGTGCCTTTATCCGGGAGCTGTCGAGAATGTCGGCCTTCGCCGAACGCTACGGCGCGGCCGGCAGTGTCCTCTACTTCGATGTCAACGGCATGAAGCAGATCAACGACGGTCACGGCCATGCCGCCGGCGACGCGGCCCTGAAACGGGTGGCGGAGGTGCTGCTGAAGCACACCCGTGCCTCCGACATCGTGGGGCGTCTGGGCGGTGATGAGTTCGGCGTTATTCTCGCCCAGTCGGATGAGGCCAGCGCCAGCGCCAAGGCCGAGAAGCTGGCCCAGGCGATAGCTGTCCAGCAGATCGACTGGAACGGTACCAGCCTCAGCCTTTCGGCCGCCTACGGGGTTCATCCGCTGTCGGCCGATCAAAAGGTCGACGAGGCCCTGGATGCCGCCGACCGGGCCATGTATGCCAACAAGCGCGAAACCGCGCGGGACTGACCGCCCCACCTTCTGCGCCATCTGCGGGTACCGCCGTCAGGCCTCCTTGCGGATCGAACTGCCCAAAGCGTGAATCCGCTCTAGGCGATAATGTCGGGCAGCAGGGCGTCTTCCAGTTTCAGGATCTGGTCTTTCAGGGACAGCTTGCGCTTTTTCAGCCGCTGCAGCTGCAGCTGGTCGAAAGGCAGGGTTTCCGAAAGGTGGGCGATCACGTCGTCAAGGTCGCGATGCTCAGACTTGAGCTCCGCAAGCTTGCGGCGCATTTGTTCGAAATCCGGTTGATCCATGGCGCTCTGGGGCGTTTTGACGGAGGGTGATTATAACGCTTTGGCCGGCTTTGGGGGAGTCCCCAGGGCAGCGGTCCGAACGGCCTTTTGCCACCCCCGGATTGCCTTCCGGCACCGGCGGCGCAAGCTGCTATAGTCTGTCCGGAAAGGCAAGCGCCCCCTCGACAGGCAGATATCGGGCGTACTTAGGGGCTGACAGGGGAATCGTAGATGGCCAAGCCGAAGCGTATCGGGGTTCTGACCAGCGGCGGCGACTGCGCCGGGCTCAATGCGGTGCTGCGGGCCGTGGTCCACCGCGCCACGGAGGGGTTCGGATGGCAGGTGATCGGTATTCACAACGGCACCGCCGGCCTGCTGGCCCGCCCGGTGGAGTACGAAACCCTGGAGCTGAACATCTTCGACGGCAACCTGCTGCGCCGTGGCGGCACCGTTCTGGGCACCACCAACAAGGGCAACCCCTTCGACTTCCCCCTGGCGGACGGCACGCGGGTCGACCGCTCGGAGGAGGTGATCGAGGGCTACCGCCAGCTCGGCCTTGATGCACTGATCGGTATCGGCGGCGACGGCAGCCAGGACATTCTCCGCCGCCTCGCCCAGCAGGGCGGCATCAACCTGATCACCATTCCCAAGACCATCGACAACGACCTCGGCCATACCGAGGTCTCGGTCGGCTACGACACCGCCGTGAAGGTGGCCACCGACGCCATGGACCAGTTGCAGCCCACGGCGGCGAGCCACCAGCGCGTCATGGTGCTGGAGGTAATGGGCCGTGATGCCGGTCATATCGCCATCGCCGCCGGGATCGCCGGGGGTGCCGATGTCATCCTGATCCCGGAGATCGGCTACAGCCTGGAAGGCATCGCCGCCAAGATCGAGAGCCTGCGGGCGCGGGGGCGCAACTTCGCCCTGGTCATCGTCGCCGAGGCGGTGAAGACCGAGACCGGCGAGGCGGTGCGCCAGCGCCAGGGCGACGGCAGCTTCACTTACGGCGGGATCGGTCATTACCTGGCCGAGCGCATCGCCGAGGTCACCGGCTCGGAGACCCGCATCACCGTGCTGGGCCACCTCCAGCGCGGCGGTCCGCCCACCGACTGCGACCGCCTGATGGGGTCGGTCTTCGGGGTTTACGCCGTGGACCTGATCGCCGCCGGGCGCTTCGACCGCATGGTCGCCTGGCGCAACCGTCAGGTGGTCGATATCCCCATCAGCGACGCTATCGCCGGCTATCAGGCCGTCGACGTCGACGGCCCTCTGGTGAAGACCGCGCGCGGCCTCGGCACCTATCTGGGGGAATTGCCGGAATGAACCCCACGCCGACTATGGATGCCTTGGCGGCTGGCAACGCGCCGGAGAATCCCTTCTGGGATTTCTCGCTCGCCGCCTATGAGCGCAGCGGTGTGGCGGAAGCCTGTCTCGACCTGCAGGAGCGTTACGGCATCGACGTGAACCTGCTGCTCTTTTCCGCCTGGGCCGGGCACTGCGGGCACAGTCTCGGCGCCAACGAAATGGCCGGGCTGATCGCCGCGGCGGCGGCTTGGCAGGTGGAGGTGGTGCGCCCTCTGCGCAGCGTCCGGACCTGGCTGAAACGGCAGGACCACCTGCCCGAGGATTTCGGGCTGCGCGAACAGACGAAGGCGCTGGAGCTGCAGGCCGAGATGCTGGAACAGCTTCTGCTGCATCGGCATCTGACCCTGGAGACCGGTGACGCCATGCCGCCGGACCCGCGTCGCGTCGCCGCCAACATGCGGCTCTACCTCGCCAGCTTCGCGCCCAAGCCCAGCGATGCCGACATGGCCGATCTTGCCGTGATCCTGCGCGGCGCCTGTCCCGAGACGACACCCCTGGAGGCGATCTGGTCTTTGGGGAATTAGCGCAACACTGATAGATGGATCTGGGTGGTGGATTGTGAGCAGGGCAGTCAGATACTATCTTCTTTGCGCAGTGGTCGTGGTCGCCGCCGTGATTGGCGCGGATTGGTTTCTCGTTCGCTATCCCGGCGGTCATGTCTGGCTGATTCTTATCGGATTGTTGTTCTTCCTGCCCGGCCGGATCTCCGCTTTCTGGCTCAAAGATCTGTATCGCTGCCGGCGCTTCTATGATCTGGAGCGCTATCCCGAAGCGATTGACAGTGGCAACCGATTCCTGAAAACGCTGGAATCGGAGCCCTGGCGCCGAAAGCTCATCTACCTCACCTGGTCGTTGTACACCTGGAACGTCGAAGCGATGACGCGCAATAACCTTGGTGCCTCGTTCATGATGTCAGGGAAGTTTGATCCGGCTCGCCAAGAGTTGGCGGCGGCGATTGCTCTTGATCCGGGTTATGCCTTGCCCTTTGCCAACCTCGCGGCAATCGAAGCGGCAGTGGGCAATCACTCCGAGAGTAAGCGTCTTACCCTGATTGCCGAGAAGAACGGCTACTCCGGCACAAAGGCGGAAAAACTCGCGGACAGAGTAAGTGCGGTCTATGCGCAGATTCAGACCGCTTCCCTGAATCCCTAGGATAGCGGCGTCCAGCGCGCCGTCTTTGCTCAGCCAGTCAGGAAACTCAGCCTCGCATCCGTTCTTGATGGGGAGATCTCCAGTATCTCCGCTTCCACCACCTTCTCTGCGACAAAAGGATCAGCCGCCACTCTGTCTTGCAGATCCGATTGCGATGTGTTGTGAGCCAGGATGCCGCCGCCAAGACTGGGCTGAAGGCTGCCGGTCAGCAGGAAAACGCCGTCGTCAAACCCGCGCTGGATCCAGTCTTTATGGCCTTCCATGAATCGGCCGGCGTCACCCTTATTCTCCGAGAATTTCAGCATTACGATGAACATCAGATCAGGTCTCCCGTTGAGGAATGTTTGCCTGAAATGGCGGATGGCAATCGCAGGCGGCCGGAGCGGCGATGCGGCGGCGCCACGCGGACTTCAATGCAGGGGTTCGATTTTGAGGGCTCAACATTCTCAACTGTATTTTTCATATATGTAGTATCCAGCTAAAAGAACCGGCTACTTGACCGCCGAGAGTGCAGTCTGAAGCGCCGCAGGATCCATGCCGCTCAAGGTCTTTGCCAGTGCGGCCTGGACCTTCGTGACCTCTTTCGCCCCCGCTGCCTGGCGCTCGGCCCCAAGCGGCGTCACCGCCGCCCGGATCGCCCGGCGGTCCTGCGGATCTTCTACCCGCTGCACCAGGCCATCGGCCTCGAGCCGGTCCATGAGCTGTGTGATGTTGGAGCGCACGCAGCTCATTTTCTGTGCACATTCGCTGAGGCTGAGCGGCTCTCCCGCCTCGACCAGATGTAACAGCATCCCGAACTTCGTGAGCGTCAGGCCGACCGGTGCCAAGGCCTCCTCCAGGCGCTGCTCGACGGCGCGTCCGGCGTTGACAATGGAAAACATGAGCTGGCGATCCCGATCCTTCCGGCCGCCGCGCCTGGTTCGATTTTGCTTCATATATGAATTATATAGACATGATATAAAATTCAGTCAATCCGCAGCTTCAGTCGTTGACCTTGCTAGCCGTCGCAGGCGCTTGCCGCCCCGAATAGAGCTTGGAGGCGCTGCTCAGCCGCGCAGCGGCCGTACCTTGCCGGTCTCTTCGCCCCAGCGCTGCACCTTGCCGCTGTCGAGGCCGAAGAGGTCCAGCACCCGCCCCACGGTGTGGTCGACCATCTCGTCGATGGTTTCGGGGTTGGCATAAAAGCCGGGCACCGGCGGTGCGATGACCGCACCCATTTCCGAAAGTGAGAGCATGGAGCGCAGGTGGCCGGTGTGCAGCGGCGTCTCGCGCAGCATCAGCACCAGGCGGCGGCGTTCCTTCAGCACCACATCGGCGGCGCGGGTCAGCAGATTGGAGGTGACGCCGGAGGCGATCTCCGACATCGAGCGTACGGAGCAGGGGGCCACCACCATGCCCAGGGTCTGGAAGGAACCGCTTGAAATCGCTGCGCCGACGTCGCCGACGGGGTAGCTGACATCCGCCAGGGCGGTGACCTCGGCCACCTTCAGATTGGTCTCATAGGCGATTGTCAGCTCCGCGGCCTTGGAAAGCACCAGGTGGCTTTCCACCGGCAGATCGCGCAGGGTTTCCAGCATCCGCACGCCATAGCGAACACCGCTTGCACCGGAAATACCGACAATCAACCTGGAGGTGCTATGCATAAGTCTACTAACCCTTTGGGTTGCGATTATTTGCAAAATGACGAAATTACGTCTATTCTGGAGTCGTACCTATGGCTCATTGGAGGTCCGAATGACAGCGGATGAGCGTGTTTCGTCATTGCTTTCCAAGCACGCGGCTATCGACCATGCAATTGACGAGGAAAACCAACGGCCGCATCCCGACGACCTGCGTATTCATGAACTTAAACGCGAGAAGCTCCGGATCAAGGACGAAATCGCAGGTCACGACAGCCATGCCTAGCAAGACTCCCTTACGAAGCCTCAGCCGCAGGTCCTGATACCGGGGCGCCGATCAAACGGCCGCCAGGCAGGCGCGTGTCAGGGGCAGGTACGACCAGACCTGATTTGCCCAGGCATGACTAACGGAAAATGATTTGGGACAGGCAGGCTGACTCGGGATTGACCGCGTCCCCCGCCCTCATAATGAGGCATCGGGGGGCGCGGTTTTTTTGATGCAGGGCGCCCCTCCCTGGGCTGCGATGCAAGATGATGGATTAGAATATCCATATCTTGCTGATGGCGAAGGATACGGATGGAATGACGATGACTGCCAAGGCCAGTTTTAACGTGTCGTGCCAGGGTGTGTAAGCATCCAGTGTTAACGCGAGGCACGTGCTGACGGCGGTTGCGATCATGGCGACCGCAAAAAATCGCACAGCCGTTGGCAGGACTCGCTTTGCACTCCGGAATGTCCAAAAGTAGTGACCGCTGAACGAGACAAAGAAGGCGGCGAGAAAGGCCATCGCATTGGCGAGAGGTACCGAAAGGTCAAGTGTTCGCATCAAGGTGAGGGCCACAATGAAGTGCCCGGCGGTTGCTGATGCGCCGACGATGCCAAAGCGTAGTAGCTGGAAGAGCCCGGTCTGCAAAGGCTGCACTTCTCAATAGCGGTGGCAGACGCAGAAGACCGACCGGCCCGCCAAACGGCTGAAGAAGCCGGACCCGGCGCCGGCATCGAGCACCTTGTGTCCACCAGGCTCAGGCATCCACGCGGAGAGCGCCTCAGCCTTGGCGCGGTAGTACCAGTGCTTGTGGAATGCCTCGCCGAGGATCGCTTCTTCTTTCAGGTCCATTGTCTTTCCTCTATTGACAGATCTCGGACCTTGAGCCGTCCGTGAAGCGGTCGAAGCGCGTTACGGTGATGAACCCAGGTCCGGAACCTGTCGAACACGAGAACTCACGAGACAGGGACCTACGAACAAGCTGCTCTGGGTCGAAGAGGCGCTCGAAGCGTGTCACCAGCCAGACGGTGTCTGTGTTTCGAGTGACTTCTGCGAGGGCGGCCAGGGCGCGGTCGTCCATTCCGGGCTCTCCAGCGCCTCCGGCCGGATAGTGATATCCGGGGCCGCGGACCGGATAACGGCCGGGCAAGGCATGTGTATCCAGGTTCAAGTCCAACTGTATGTCGTAATACTCAATCGCATTGCCGACGCTGTTCGGCAGGATGATCACCGGTGCATCAGGGGCAGAGCTGTTTGCGATCTGTTCGGCTACCTTCCGCCAGGGCCGTTGTTGGTCTCGCCGCTCCTGGGTCGCATTCTGGAAGGAGAAACTCGCGATACTTATGAGGCCGATCGCAAGCAGCATCCGCCACACAGTCGGTGACCTTTTTGGCGGTACGGCAAATGGCGCCGCTGCGCAGATGATCATCCAAGGAACTTGGACGGGAATGAGCGTGCGCAGCATGAAGACAGGCTGAACAGTGAAGGTCAGCGCCAGCATCAGCAGTACCGGACCGACTGCGGTTGCCAGCAAGAGGCAGAACGCCCAGCGTAGATCGCGTGATTGAGCGCAAAACCGCCAAGTTGCGGCAAGGCCCAAAACCGCCAAAGGAATCCCGATCATGAGCTGTATCATGTACTGAACGAGATGGGTCCCGACGGCGAGCTGCCATTGCCCATAAAGTTGGAGAGCCACCTGAAGCGTCTGCGTGAACGAGGGCGCCTCCAGCCAAAAGTTCTCGGACACCGACTGCGTCTGCAGCAGCAGCGTCGGAATGTTCACCGCATAGAGCGCAAGCACCAAGATGGCCGCACTTGAGAGGTTCGCGAACAGTGGTAAGCGATGGCCGGCCTGCGATATCCACCAGGCAATCAGAACAACGCCGATGACGCCCGTGAAGACCACACCAAGGTTGTGCATCCACATCAGCATCGCCATGCCGGTTCCGAGACCGGCGTAGGCAAATACCGCTGTGCGGTCCCAGTCGGCCAACCGGAAAAGTGAACGGCGAGACCTTGCCGGGTGAACGAGGATCCACAATGCGGAGGTCAGTGTCAGGCTCATGCCAAACACCAGGAACGCATAGGGCCGCGCTTGCTGCGCATATTCCTGCTGCACGGAAGAGACGGCAAACAGAAAACCGGCTGTGGCGGCCAGAGGCAGCTTGTGCCTTGAAGGTGCTGCAATGTAGCTGGCAAGGGCGACCATCGGAACCGTCGCAAGGCTCACCAAGGCCGACAGAAGCCTTAAGGTAAACTCGTCGGAACCCAGGCTGCGCCATAGCTTGAGCAGCGAATAATAAAGAGGCGGATGCGTTTCGAACTGCGGCACCTCACGCCAGAGATAATGCCAGGTTCGATCGGAGAACCAGACACTGTAGGCCTCATCGAGCCAAAGTGCCCTGTCGCCAAGGAACATAAGACGGATGCCCAGGCCGACGATGATGATTGCAGCGAATATCAGCAGCCAGCGCTGGTCTCTTGCCCCGCGTAGCGCAAGCATCACCGGGCCTCTTCGGAGAGGCTCTTTTCCGGTCGCTCTTCAATCCCGAAGGTATCGCGCACGATGTAAAGCGGTCGTTGGCGGACCTCAATAGCGATACGGCCAATGTACTCGCCGAGGATGCCGATCGAGATTAGGTTCAACGCGCCAAGGATCAGGATCAGCGTGATGAGTGAGGCATAGCCCGGCACATCCACGCCCGACACCAATGTGCGCCCGACGATGAAAACTGCATAGCTGATGGCGCAGAGGGCAACACACAGCCCGATGTATGACCAAATGCGCAAAGGCGCCGTTGTTGAGGCGGTGAACCCGTCTATGGCAAAATTCCAGAGTTGCCAGTATTTCCATTTCGTGGTGCCGGCTGAGCGGGCAGCGCGCTCGTAACTGACTGTCGATTGGCGAAAGCCGACCCAGGAGAACATCCCTTTCATGAAGCGGCTTCGCTCGGTGAAGTCGTTCAGTACATCGATGACCTTACGGTCAAGCAGACGGAAGTCACCAACGTTGCCCGGGATCTGGTCGGCCGCGAAGCTGTTGTAGATTCGGTAGAAAGCCTCCGCACTCCAGCGCTTGAACCGGCTGTCCGCTTCCCGACTGCTGCGGACGGCGTTCACGACCTCCGCTCCGGATACCCAGGCGGCGACCATCTTGCGGATGACCTCTGGCGGATCTTGCAGATCGACATCAATCGGGATCACGGCGTCGCCTGAGACGAACCGCAAGCCCGCTGCAATGGCTGCATCTTTTCCGAAGTTTCGGGAAAGCCTTATCAGTTTGACGTGAGGCTCGATCTTGGCGTGCGCCAAAATGCGGCCAATCGTCTCGTCCGTACTGCCATCATCGACAAACACGATTTCGTGGTCGGCATTGGGTGCCATCAGCAAGAGCGCATCCGCCAGTGCCGGCTGAACGCGCTCCATGAACAGATCGATCGCGTCCTGCTCGTTGTATACGGGAACGAGAAGGGAAAGTGTTTTCCGTCCGGTGCGACGCTCCGCCCCTTTCAGAGGCGTGGAAAGCGACCTTAAGGGTTGATGGTGCATCTGCATCACAGAGCCTCGGATTAAGGCACAATTCTATGGATTGATATTGCATCGCGACTTCGAACAATTGATTAACATCACCGTGGCAGCTTCCATCTCCGGTGGTTGTGGAATTTGCTGGAAAGTCAAACAAGGGGCGCGGGGAGGAACGGGAAAGGAATAAATACCCTTTCCTTGCTGCCTTTCGTGGCCAGCTGGCGAGCAACTGCAGGGCCTGTAAATCGGGAGGACCTGTAGGCCGGGTTTACTCTTTTGGGGGCTCGTGACAGCCCCCCCGAGCCGGATTTGTGACCCTATAAGGCCTTGGCCTGATCGCGCAGCACGAACTTCTGGATCTTGCCGGTGGATGTTTTGGGCAGGGGGCCGAAGATCACCGTCTTGGGCACCTTGAAGCCGGCCATGTTGTCGCGGCAAAAGGCGATGATCGCGCTTTCCGCCGCCGTCTCTCCGGGTTTCAGTTCCACGAAGGCGCAGGGCGTCTCGCCCCATTTCTCGTCGGGGCGGGCCACCACCGCGGCGGCTGCCACCGCCGGGTGGCGGTAGAGCGTGTTCTCGATCTCGATGGAGGAGATGTTCTCGCCGCCGGAGATGATGATGTCCTTGGAGCGGTCCTTCAGCTCGATATAGCCGTCGGGATGCCAGACCGCCAGGTCGCCGGAATGAAACCAGCCGCCGCCGAAGGCCTGCTCCGTGGCGCTGGGTTTTTCAGATAGCCCTTCATCACGATGTTGCCGAAGCCAAAAGCTACAAACAGGCCCGAGTTGAGAGTTGGAGCGTCAACAAGAGGTGCAGTGTCTACCTCTTCTGAGGCGGCGGCGGCGGCGGTGGAGGTTTTACCTGTGTCGGTGGGGGCGGGTTTATGTTTGCCCCCTCATTTACCCCTTTCTCAGACGGGGTTGGTCTCGGTGGTGGGCTCGAGGGTTTCCTTGCCATGTGACATGCTCCTTGTTTCAGCGGTTAGTTCCTCTTCCAGAAACTCAACCCATTTAACATCTTCGACATTTATCAACACCGACTCAACGCCCGTTATAGGGTGGTCTTCGCCATCTACGATCCAAGAAGGCAGCAGCAGAACGAAGTGGCCTTGATTCGGTGTCGATGGCCATTCCTTGGGCCAGCCATACAACCGTCTTTCGTCTTCTAGATGGAGGACGACAAATGTCACCTTCTTAAAGAATGCGCCGAACCACTCGGAAGGAAATGAAGTTTCACGAGTTACGCCTAGCTTCCTAGCCAATTTATGAAACGTCTCGTGGTTGGCTGCAAATGAGAAAACCAAGCCTACAGCTATTGCAGTGATTGTTGCCGCTATGAGTTCCGTGTTGTCTGACCATAGCCCAACTTCAAAATGGACTCCGATTCTTCAGCAACCCATTTCTCCAACGAGACGATTGCTTGAACTATCAATGTGAATATGAGCGCTTGAATTACGCGCTCAAACTGAGATGGTTTTTGATGGGCTGTCAGTCCATAGAAGACCCAAGCAGCAAGGAAGCCTGGCAACAGGTACTGTAGCAAACCAACGATGTCTTCGTTGATGCTATCCACCTATTCCTCCTACCGACATGGATTACTGAATGCAGGCTTTCACGCTACCAATGCGCGATCTATTAAAATAATATTTTATCAGAAATTGAGGTTGATCGCTATAGCTTACAAGATTCAAGACTGAAGTGATCCGATGCCAGTAACTCGCGCACAAGAAGGCATAGGGCCGCCCAAAATGCCAACTGTTCACTAGGTCATATTTTGGCTGTCACAGCGCCTTGGCCTGATCGCGCAGCACGAACTTCTGGATCTTGCCGGTGGATGTTTTGGGCAGGGGGCCGAAGATCACCGTCTTGGGCACCTTGAAGCCGGCCATGTTGTCGCGGCAAAAGGCGATGATCGCGCTTTCCGCCGCCGTCTCTCCGGGTTTCAGTTCCACGAAGGCGCAGGGCGTCTCGCCCCATTTCTCGTCGGGGCGGGCCACCACCGCGGCGGCTGCCACCGCCGGGTGGCGGTAGAGCGTGTTCTCGATCTCGATGGAGGAGATGTTCTCGCCGCCGGAGATGATGATGTCCTTGGAGCGGTCCTTCAGCTCGATGTAGCCGTCGGGATGCCAGACCGCCAGGTCGCCGGAATGAAACCAGCCGCCGCCGAAAGCCTGTTCCGTGGCGCTGGGGTTTTTCAGATAGCCCTTCATCACGATGTTGCCGCGCATGAAGACCTCGCCCAGGGTCTGGCCGTCCCGTGGTACCGGCTCCAGGGTCTCGGCATCGGCGACCATCAGGCCCTCCAGCACCGGGTAGTTCACGCCCTGGCGCGATTTCAGCGCCGCCTGCTTTTCCATCGCCAGCCCGTCCCACTCCGGATGCCAGGCACAGACCACGGCGGGGCCGTAGACCTCGGTCAGGCCGTAGACATGGGTGACCTCGATGCCTTCCCCGGCCATGGCGGCCAGCACCGCGGCCGGCGGCGGTGCGGCGGCGGTCATGAAATTCACCTGCTGATCGAAAGCGCGGCGCTCGTCCTCCGTTGCGTTCAACAAAAGCTGCATGACGATGGGTGCG
Source organism: Pelagibius sp. (assembly GCF_965249265.1). Lineage (NCBI taxonomy): Bacteria > Pseudomonadati > Pseudomonadota > Alphaproteobacteria > Rhodospirillales > Rhodovibrionaceae > Pelagibius > Pelagibius sp. Next base: position 856,917 of record NZ_OZ252224.1, read on the forward strand.
CCGCAGAGGTGGGTGACGCCGTGGTCGGCGATGGCGTTATAGATCGCATCGGCGCGCACCTGGCGCAGGCAGACATGGGTGCCGCCCAGCGCGGTGATGGTCCAGGGGAAGCACCAGCCGTTGCAGTGGAACATCGGCAGGGTCCAGAGGTAGACCGGCTGCGGGCCCATGCCCCAGACCTGGATGTTGCCCAGCGCGTTCAGATAGGCGCCGCGGTGGTGATAGACCACGCCCTTGGGATTGCCGGTGGTGCCGGAGGTATAGAGCAGGGAGAGCGAATCCCATTCATCTGCGGGCAGGCGCCAGGGAAAGTCGGGATCGCCGGACGCGAGGAAAGATTCGTAGTCGGTCTCGCCCAGCAACTCGCCGCCGTCGCCTAATGGGTCGTCAATGTCGATGACCAGGATGTCGCGCTCAACCTGGGCCAGCGCCGTCTTGATGGTCGGTGAGAACTCCCGGTCGGTGATCAGCACCTTGGCTTCGCCGTGGTTCAGGATAAAGGCGATGGTCGCCGCGTCGAGACGCACGTTGAGCGCATTCAGCACCGCGCCTGCGGCAGGCACGCCGAAGTGCGCCTCCAGAACCGGCGGGGTGTTGGGCGCCATCACCGCCACGCAGTCACCCTTGCCGATGCCGCGCTTCGTCAGCGCGGCGGCGAGGCGGCGGCAGCGTGCGTAAACCTCTTTCCAGGTGTAGCGGGTCGCGCCGTGGATCACCCCGATCCGTTCGGGATAGACGGCGGCGGCGCGCGGCAGAAAGCTCAGCGGCGAAAGCGCCTCGTAGTTCGGCGGTCCCTGATCGAGGCCCGCTTCGAAGGGATTCCCGGCGTTGTCGGTGATGCGGCTGGTCATAGGTTGCGGCCCTGTCCCCAAGCCGCAGTTCACCCTGCGGCTTTTCTTGTCCCAGGTAACAAGAGGTAGCTTGTCGCCCTGCGGCGCGCAACTTTCTTGGCAGTGATGTGCGGGCCGCTTGCCGGATCGACCTATTTGTCTCTCAACCGAAAGTTTCGGTTGATTTCGGAATCGCTTCCGGCTTATACCCCGTCCCCCGGTCGCAAGCCCGCGGCCGGACAACGCGCAAGAGGAAACCCGATGATCCAACGGGACCTACTCAGAAGCCCGGAATACAGGGCAAACACCACCGGGGTTTAGACCCGCGACTTTGCGCGCGCGTCCTTCCCCGGCCGACACGACAAAGGGGAACAGGACGATGATGAAATCAAGAGACACATAAGACGACAAGGCATCCCTCGCGAGAGATCGGGGCTTTATTCGTTAGGTACTTTTGACTGCTCTGTGGTTCGGGTTCCGTAGGCCCGGCCGGCGCGCTCGGCATTGGTAATCTGCCCTGCGTGTATCGAGCAGCACGTTTCGAATTTGTTCGGAACGGTACCGCCAAGGGGTCTAGCTCAGTGGAGAGCGCCGGGCATTGCACCCGGAGGTACAGGTTCGACTCCTGTGGCTCAGGCACGATGTAGCTCAGTAGGAAGAGCACTAGACTTGGATCTAGCTGTCGTGGGTTCGATTCCCACCATCATCCTCAGCCTTAAAAGCTGATCTGAAACGAAGGATGCCGGAAGAGGGCCAGGTCGAGCCGGGCCGGCTGCCGGTGGCGCAAGCTGCCGACAGTCGCCGGGTGCAGGCCGGGCGGAGGGCGGTTTCGCACCGCCGCGGTCCGCCGTCCCCAGCGCGTCGAAAGGCTTTGCGGCATGCCGTCCCGTACCAGTGCCAAGGTCCTCCTCCCGAGGCTTTGGCCTAGGGACGGAACCCCGCAGAGCCGCTCGCCGCGCCAGGGCCGGCGCCAAGGCGGTCCAGCCCCCGATGTCGGCGCTCTTCCGGTTATCCGAGATATTTTTTGGAATTATTCCGGCCTCCGAAGGGGGCGAAACAAAGCCTCCGCCATGTGGGGCGACGTATTGGAACGGTTCCGGTCCTCCGCGAGGGCAAACAGTTGGTGAAGAAGAAAGAGAAGAAAGAAGAAGGAGCAGATCAATGGTTATCAAGACCGAGAAGATTGCTGATTACGAGCTCGGTCTCCTCTATCGGGACCGGGCTTTCGACAAGGTTCTGGCGCCAGGCGTGTACCGCTTCCTGCGGGGCAACGGCAAGGTTGAGGTCGTGAAGATCGACCTGCGGGCCACGCTGGCCAAGGAGCCGGCGCTGCAGGCGCTTTACCTGACCCACCGGGCGGTGGTCGAGGCGCACTTCCTCGTCGCCGACATGGGCGACAGCGAGCTGGGCGTGGTTTACGCCGACGGCAAGCTGGCCGGCCTGGTCGCGCCGCGAAGCGTTGCCTTCTACGGCAAGCGGCTGCGGTCGATGAGCCTGGAGGTGATCGACGCCGCCAAGGACATCGCGGTGCCCGAGCGGCTGGTCGCCCCCCTGGCGCGGCTGGCGGCGCAGGATCTGGTGTCCCGCAACCTGGTGGCGGTGGCCGAGGTGGTCTCCGACCATGTTGGTCTGCTCTATGTCGACGGCGTCCTGGAAAAGACGCTGACGCCGGGCCGCTACGCCTTCGTGAAGGCGCTGCGGAAGATCCAGGTGGTCACCTTCGATCTGCGTCTGCAGACGCTGGAGGTCACCGGTCAGGAAGTTCTGACCAAGGATCGCATCGGCCTGCGGGCCAACGTCACCGCCGTCTACTGGGTCGCCGACCCGCTGAAGGCGGTGGCCCTGACCGCGGACCTGAAGGACTTCCTCTACAAGGAGCTTCAGTTCGCTCTGCGGCAGGTGATCGGCACGCGCAGCCTGGAAGAGGTGCTGGGCGACAAGCTGGGCATCAACCAGGCGGTGGCCGATCTGCTGCTGCCCAAGCTGGGTGACGCGGGGCTGGCGGTGCCCTCCGTCGGTGTGAAGGACATCATTCTGCCGGGCGACGTCCGGGAGCTGATGAACCGGGTCATCGAGGCGGAGAAGACCGCTCAGGCCAACGTCATCAAGCGGCGGGAGGAGACGGCGGCGACGCGTTCGCTGCTGAACACCGCCAAGCTGATGGAGGACAACCCCATCCTCCTGCGGCTGAAGGAGCTCGAGGCGCTTGAGAAGGTGTCCGAGAAGGTTGGCAACGTCATTGTCGGCAACGGCATGGACGGTGTGCTGGAGGATCTGGTGCGGATCCGCCCACATGAGGCGCGCAAGCGCTGACCGCGGGGGCTCCCCACCGGGCTGCCGGCGGGGCCGGAACTGTGAAAGGTTCCGGCCCTCTTTTTTTGACCTAAAGCCCTTGCCGATAGACCAGGAAGCCCGATTTCTCGGCCACCTGGTCGTAGAGTTTCATCGCCGTTTCGTTGGTCTCGTGGGTCATCCAGTAGACCCGCGTGGCGCCGTCCGCCTTCGCGCGTTCGTACACACCTTCGATGAGGGCGCGGCCGACGCCCTGGCCGCGCGCCGCCTCCACGGTGAAGAGATCCTGCAGATAACAGTTCGCCTCGATCATCGTCGTACTGCGGTGATAGAGGTAGTGGGTGAGGCCGAGAAGCCGACCGTCCCGCTCGGCGACCAGCGCGTGGACCGGTTCGTAGGGATCGAAGAAACGCACCCAGGTCGTGGCGGTGATCTCGGGCTGTAGTGCCGTCGTGCCGCTGCGTCCGTAAAAAGCGTTGTAGCCGTCCCACAGCGGCAGCCACTGCGTGTGGTCTTCATGTGCGATCGGACGCACGACGAGATTTCCGGACATGCCGCCTCCCTTTGTTGAAGGCGGGAGTCTAGGAAAGCGACCGGGCGATCACAAGCGGGCTTCCGCTTCTTTTGTCTTCCCGCTTGCGCGGGACGCCCCCTCACCCTCCCACTTCGTGGGCCCCTCCCTCTCCCACAAGGGGAGAGGGTTTCAAGACCGACCTTCCTGTGGTTCCCCCTCTCCCCTCGTGGGCTATGGGATTCACACATTTTCGATGTTTGTTGCGAGTGCGAATCCGGTGAGTTGTGCTGCGAGGGTTTGCCAACCGGTTTTCATGGTCTTTGGTCCGGGCGGTTTGTAGTAGCAGTTCCATCCGCCGAGGCGGGCGCAGACCCAGGCGAGGAACGCGAGGCTGTCGGCTGGATGCGGATTTTTCTGGCGCTCGGTGTTGCCTTCGAGCGTCTTGGAGATCGCCTGGAGTGCGGGCAGAAAGCCGGCGTCGAGGGCGTCCGTCGCCGGTCGGCGCGAGCCGTCGCGGGCATCGACCAGTTGCATGATGCGGGCCGCGGCGCCGAGCGCCATGGCGGCGAACTTCATCAGCCGCCCGGCATCGTGCATCTGGGTTTCGTCGAAGCGCAGGCCGTCGCTCTTGCAGGTTCGGAACAGCTGCTCGATGCGCCAGCGCAGGCGGTAGAGCTGAACCGCACGCTGCGGCGCGATGTCCGCCGACGACAGCAGACGCCAGTGCAGCGCCGCCTTGCCCGCCGGCGGATCGGGCTCGCGCGCTTCGACGACGGTCATCTCGACCATCTCTGCGGCATGCGCCTTCTTCAGCCTCGAGGGGCGGACGATCCGCACACGGCGTGCCCGCAGTTCCACCGTGGCCTCGCGGCCCTTGTCGCCCGGCCCACGCGGGCCGACCTTCACGACAGACCGGCCTTGCGCAGGTTCCGCCGCCAGTGCCTCGAACAGGCGGCGGCCATCCGCCCCGTCTGCTTCGTTCTCCCCGTCCGCCAAGCCACGGTCGTGGCGCGCCCGCACCACAAGCTCCACGCCCTCGGGCTTGCCGGCAAACAGCGTGTAGACGTCGCTTTCCCGGTCGGCCACCACGGTTACGCTGGCGGCGCCGGCCAAACCCTCGCCGGCGCAGCGCGCCCCGGACAGCCAGCGACCGCTCTCCTTGTCCGAAGGCGCACGCCGCCGACGATCGCCCGCCTTGACCGGCGGCCGGGTCCAGATCTCGGCCCCCACAAGGCCAAGCACCGCCTCGTCCTCGGCGTCCACCGCAAGCAGCGGGTGCAGGAAAAAGGCCGGGCTCGTGCCATCCGCCCCGCATCCAAAACCCCGGCGGTTGGCCGCGCGGTTCTTGAAGTTGATCTCGCTCGTATCCTGGATGCAGATCACATGCCGACCCGCGCACACCGCCGCCGTCCGGGCCGCAAGGCCGGACAGGATCGCCGCAACGCTGGAATGCGGCGAAGACAAAAACCGGTGGCACGCCATCTCACCAGCCCGGTCACCACCAACCTTGCGCAATACGCAACTGCCGCTCGACACCAACTGGTCCATCATCCATTCCGACCGACCCGCAACACGCACGTCTCCAAACCCAGCCATCCAGATCCCCCAAAAAAACCTGGATTGCTTGAATCACATCATCGCCTCAAAGAGAAGCAATTCCGTGAATGCCGTAGCCCCTCGTGGGAGAGGGCCGGGGTGAGGGGGCTTTGTTTCGACAGCTCGCTGGACTTTGCCCATGCATCCGCGCCAGCGGTTTCCTCTTTTCCTAAGCCCGCGTCGTCCAGAAGATGCCGGCGAAGACGACGGGCACCATGACCAGAGCGAAGACGATGAGCGCCGGATAGCCGAAGAAGGCGATGGCGGCGAGAAGCGCGAAGAGGCAGTTGAGGGCGAAGAACAGCTTGGCGCTTTCGCGGCCTTTCACTGCGTCCTCGATCATCCAGCCCAGCAGAGGCACGGCGTAGAGCAACCGCAAGGCAAAGCCCCCGATCCGGTGCCCAAGGCCCGGCGCGTTGCTTGTGCTGAGGGGCGCGATGGCCTGCGCGGGCTGGGCCGGCGTGCGCTGTTGAGAGCGGGCGCGGTCGTCGCCGCGGGCGCGCTCGCCGTAGCGGATGGCGAAGAAGATGGCGACCCCGGTGGCCAGCGGCAGGCCCAGCAGGGCGGTCGGCTGGCCCTGGAGAAAGAGAACCGGCAGGCTGATCAGGCCGATGATCAGGGCCGAGGACGGCAGCAGCGCAACGATGCCCCGCACCAGTCCTTGGCTCGGCTTCTCGTACTCGTTGGTGCCGCCGATGGAATTGGCGAGGAAGCCCAGGTTGGCCAGGAAGAACCACAGCACCAGGGGCATGGAGGTGGCCAGCATGGCCGCTGTCAGCGGCACGTCCAGTCCGTGATTGGGTCCGGGGAAGAACACCGACCAGAGCACCAGCCAGATCAGCAGCGGCAGCAGCATGAAGCCGCCCACGTAGTAGGGGAGATGACGCAAGAGACGATCCCTTTTTCTCTTTCGTTGGCCCAGGTTTATCAACTTTTTGCCGACGTTTTTCCGACATACCTGACTTAGGAGGTCAGGATTGGGGATGCGAGCAAAACCGCCGCCCCCGGTCGTTTTGTCGCAGGCGTGGGCGGTCGCCCGGCCGCTTCGGACGGGCTTTCGTTTCCACGGTTTGGCGCTTATGCTTGGGCCAAAGCAGAACAACAAAAGCTGGGCGTCACTGGCGTTTTTTCATCCGGGGAGCGGAAGCATCATGGGGCGTTACGACGAGGTTTATCAGGCGGCGCAGGCCGATCCGGAAGGCTTCTGGGCCGCGGCGGCCGAGGAGATCGACTGGGTCAAGAAGTGGGACAAGGTCCTCGACGATTCCGACCCGCCCTATTACCGCTGGTTTGCCGGGGGCAAGCTGAACACCTGCTACAACGCCGTCGACCGCCATGTGAAGAACGGGCGCGGCAGCCAGGCGGCGATCATCTACGACAGCCCCGTCACCGACACCGTCCGCACCATCACCTACACCGAGTTGCAGGACCAGGTGGCGCGCTTCGCCGGCGCCCTGGCCACCCGCGGCGTCGAAAAGGGCGACCGGGTTATCATCTACATGCCCATGGTGCCGGAGGCGGCGGTGGCCATGCTGGCCTGTGCCCGCCTGGGCGCCGTGCATTCCGTGGTCTTCGGCGGTTTCGCCGCCAACGAGCTGGCGACGCGGATCGACGATGCCCAGCCCAAGGCCATCGTCTCCGCCTCCTGCGGCATCGAAGTCGCCAAGGTCATTGCCTACAAGCCGCTGCTCGACGCGGCCATCGAGATGGCCCAGCACAAGCCGGACTTCTGCCTGATCCTGCAAAGGCCCCAGGCGACAGCCGACCTGCAGGACGGCCGCGACGAGGATTGGGAGGCCGCCGCGACGGCCGCCGAGCCGCACGGACCGGTGCCGGTGGCCGCGACCGATCCGCTCTACATCCTCTACACCTCGGGCACCACCGGCCAGCCCAAGGGCATCGTGCGCGACAACGGCGGCCACGCGGTGGCGCTGAAGTGGACGATGAAGAACATCTACAACATCGATCCGGGGGAGGTGTACTGGTCGGCCTCCGACGTCGGTTGGGTGGTCGGGCATTCCTACATCGTCTACGCCCCGCTGCTGCACGGCGCGACCACGCTGTTCTACGAGGGCAAGCCGGTGGGCACGCCCGATGCCGGTGCCTTCTGGCGGGTGATCAGCCAGCACAAGGCGGTCAGCCTGTTCACCGCGCCGACGGCCTTTCGCGCGATCCGCCAGCAGGACCCGGAAGGCGAGCACATCGGCAAGTACGACCTCAGCCATTTCCGCGCGCTCTTCCTGGCCGGGGAGCGCTGCGATCCCGACACCCTGACCTGGGCCGAGGAAAAGCTCGGCGTGCCGGTGATCGATCACTGGTGGCAGACCGAGACCGGCTGGGCCATCGCCTCCAACTGCCTGGGCATCGAACTGCTGCCGGTGAAGGCGGGCTCGCCGACGCGGCCGACGCCGGGCTGGGACCTGCAGGTGCTGGATGCGGAGGGGCATCCGGTCCCGCCGGGCACCATCGGCGCCTTGGCCGGCAAGCTGCCGATGCCGCCGGGCACCTTCCCGACGCTGTGGAACGCCAAGCAGCGCTACTACGACTCCTACCTCGCCAACTATCCCGGCTACTACGAGACCGGCGATGCCGGGATCATCGACGAGGACGGCTATATCCACGTTATGGCGCGCACCGACGACATCATCAACGTCGCCGGCCACCGGCTTTCCACCGGCGCGATGGAGGAGGTGCTGGCCGCCCATCCCGATGTTGCCGAGTGTGCGGTGATCGGCGTGGCCGATCAGTTGAAGGGCCAGTTGCCGGTCGGCTTCGTGGTGCTGAAAGCCGGGGCCGGTGACGGCGCCGTGACCCAGGAGGTGGTGCAGATGGTGCGCGAGCGCATCGGCCCTGTCGCCGCCTTCAAGTCCGCCGCCGTGGTGCAGCGCCTGCCCAAGACCCGTTCCGGCAAGATCCTGCGCGCCACCATGCGCAAGATCGCCGACGGCGAGGACTTCAAGCCGCCGGCGACCATCGACGACCCGGCCATTCTCGACGAAATCAAGGAAACCCTCGCCGGCATCGGCTATCCCAAGGCCGGGTGAGACAGAAGTATCATCAGATGCGCTGCTGAAGGCGGCGGTTGCTTCATCCTTCGAGACGGGCGCTTGCCCTCCTCAGGATGAGGCTGAATTGGAAGCCTCACCCTGAGGAGCGATCCGCAGGATCGCGTCTCGAAGGGCGGGGCGGGTAACACGAAGGATTTTGGTGGCGAGCCGAAATCAGCAAGGGGGTCTTTAGTAATGCGTGTAAAGGATCAGGTCGTCATCGTGACCGGTGCGGCTTCGGGGATTGGCCTGGGCTGTGCCAAACAGTTCGCGGCCGAGGGGGCCAAGGTGGTGCTCTCCGACATCGACCAGACGGCGGGTGAGGAAGCCGCGGAGCAGCTTCAGGCAAGCGGCGCCGAGGCCGTCTTCGTAGCCTGCGACGTCGGCGACAAGGCGGCGGTGGATGCCCTGGTGGACTCCGCCGTGGCCGCCTTCGGGCGACTCGACTGCATGGTCGCCAACGCCGGGATCGTGAGGGGCGGCGACTTCCTCGACTTCACCGAGGAAGACTTCGACGCGGTGATCCGGGTGAACCTGAAGGGTGTCTTCCTCTGCGGCCAGGCCGCCGCCCGCCAGATGGTGAAGCAAGGGCCGCGACCGGACGGTACCGCGGGCTCCATCGTCAACATGTCGTCGATCAATGCCGTGGTGGCGATCCCCTCCATCACGCCCTACTGCGTTGCCAAGGGTGGGGTGAACCAGCTCACCAAGGTGATGTCCTTGGGTCTTGCGGATTACGGCATCCGGGTGAACGGTGTCGGGCCGGGCTCCATCAACACGCCGATGGTGAGTGCGGTGAACAGCGACCCCGCCGCCTGGAAGCGGCTGATGTCGCGCACCCCCATGAGACGCCTCGGCGAGCCGGAGGAGATGGGCAGTGTCGCGGTCTTCCTGGCCTCGGCGGACTCCAGCTACATCACCGGCCAGACCATCTATGCCGACGGCGGTCGTCTGGGCCTGAACTACACCGTGCCGGTGGAGGACTAAGGCGGCCCATCGGCAAGGCTGTCGCTTCATCGCATCACATCAGGACTTGTTCTGAGGGTCGACGGGACCGTTCGCTGTGATTCCGGCGGCGAGACTTACGCACTTCGCCGCCATGGATGCTCGGGACAAGCCCGAGCATGACGGTTGTGTTTTGTGACGCCAATACTGCTAAGATCGTCACCCTCGGACTTGTTCCGAGGGTCCATTGGGCCGCCCGCTGGATTTCGCGCGAGAAATCTATACCTGCCACCATGATAGTCGGAACGGGCCCGCGTATGACGGCTATTTTTCCAGATCTACTCCCACCAACTACTTGCGGATCATGAAGCCGACGCTCATCGGGTCCTGCAGGCTGGTGTTGCGCTGAATGACCTCGGCGAGGCGGCTGGTGGACTCGATGATCGCAAGGCCCTCGGCGCCGAAGGTCTCTGCGTTGTAGACAGCCTCGGCCAGCAGCGGGTTGGTCAGCGCCTGGGTGAAGGCGTCGTTGGCGACCATGGTTTTCAGCAGCTCGCCCATCATCTCGCGCTTGCCGTAGCCCTCGGCGAAGATGCCGACGAACCATTCCAGCCTGTCGATGGAGCCGTAGAGGTCTTCCAGTTTCCTGGCCGAGACCGGGTCGCCTGTCAGCTCTTCGAAAGACCGGACCGGGTCCTTGCCGTAGTGGCGGCGGTAGTCGTTGAAGGGCGGCAGAGCGCAGGTGCGCGCCATGTCGATGCTGTGTTTCTTCACGCCCATGTCCAAGAGGAAGTCCGCGGTGTTGGCGAGGCCGATCCTGCCGGCCAGCTGGCGGGAGGCGTCGCGGCAGACCTTCTCCACACCGAGCTTCATGACCAGGGCATTGTTGTGCCTCAGCGCCGCTGAATTGCTGGTTTCGCCGTTGAAGGTGACGCTGGCGGGGATCAGGTCGTGCCAGCGGTAGAGCAGGGCGAACTCCACCGCGATCCAGTTGGTGCGGTACCAGTGTTCCTTCTCCGCCATGCCCGGCACCACCATCAGCGGGAAGTCGGCCGGGGCGATGTGCACGATGTAGTCGCCGATCACGATCTTCAACAGGATGACGATGCAGACGTTGCGCGCGGTCTGGAACAGGCGTTCGTCGTCCCAATCGGGATGCGCCTTGGCGAGGATTCCGGCGATGCGGTTGTGCTCGCGCAGGAAAAGGGTGTTCATCACCGTGTTGCCGATGGTCGAATTGCCGTGCTCCAGGCCGACGGCAAAAGCGCTGCGCTTGTGGTCGTCGGAAGCGTTAGCAAAGACACGCATGAAATTATCGGGCGTGTAGAGGCCGTCGAACTCCGGCTTCGGCTTCAGGCCTTCCGGGGTTTCCTCAAACAGGAAGACCGGGAATTCCTCGTCCTCGATGATCTGGCTCTTCAGCCGCCCGCCCTCCATGGCGCGCAGCATGCGGGTCTGCTCTTCGCCGACGCCGTAGATCTGGCAGAGATCGATCTCGTGGTTGCTCTCGTTCTCGGCGAAATCCTGCTTCTCCGGTTCTTTCCACTTGGTGCGCAGGAAGCTGTCGGTGAACCACTGGGCGAAAAAGGGAAACAGCAGGCTGGTGTCGGTCGCCCGCCGGTCTTCGGTTTTCTTGAAGAGGGCGTTCACGTCGTCCAAGGGCGGCAGGGTGGCGTTGTAGTCCCGGGCCTCCGGCAGATGCCGTCCGGAATAGCGCCGGTCGGTCAGGCCGCGCCAGGTGGTGTAGCCGGCGGCCATGGAAAAGGGCCGCGGTCGGACCTTTGTCGCCGAGGCGTAGGAATTGATCAGTTTGCGGTTCAGGCGGCGGTGCAGCGGCGGTATCGCGACCACGGCCTTCAGCCCCTTTTTCACCAGCCAGTTTTTCACGCCGGCGCCAAACGACTCCTCGGCCATGCTGCTCTCCCCTGTTGCCGATGTCCGCAGCCTTCCGGCTGCGCCCTCCGATACAGCGGCCGCAAGGCACCCCAGCCCTTGCCGCCACGGGATAAAGCATTAGCCCCGTCGGACTAAGCCGGATGTGGTGATTCTCACTCTCGCGGAATGGACGACGGGTGAGGTCTGCAGGGCTTCCGAAACCGGATTTACCTTTTGCGGCTTGTCTTGGTGCCGCCAAAAAGGTGTGACAATGCCTGCAGTTTATCCGGCTCCGCCAAAAGCTGAAGCTCCAGGAAGAGACGGTCTTGCGTATCTTTCAACGGAATGGCGGTGACGCCATGGAAAGACAGCCGCTGCGCTGTGGAGCGGGTGATGAGACCAACGCCGAGGCCGCCCGCAATGAGGGCCAAATGGCTGTGCACACGGCTGGCCTCGGCCGCGACCTGAAGTTTGCCCGCCGCCTCCGTCGCCAGGGTCTCGATCGTCTCGAACAGCACCGGGCCCTGGGACCGGGGGAAGAGAACGAAGGGTTCGCCGGCGATTTCGGCGAAACGGATCGACCGGCGGCGCGCCAAGCGGTGATCGGCGGGAAGTGCAGCCCAAAAAGGGTCGCGGCCCAGTCGCCGGCCCTGGAAGTCAGGCAGCGCAGGCACCGGCGGGTGAAGCAGAGCGACATCTATCTGCCCGGCAATCAGGGCGTCCAACTGTTCAGGCGTCGTCATTTCCCGCAGCTCCGGCGTCGGCGTCCGGTTCTGTCTCAGTCCAAGCAGCAGGTCCGGCAAGGTGGCGCTCAAAGCCGCGGAAACGAAACCGATGCGCAGAGGTTTGGGCCGTCCCCCTAAGGCACGCACGCGCGCCTCGGCCCGTTCCAGGCGCCCGAGCAGGATTCGTGCTTCCTGGGCCAGAGCCTCGCCGGCCTCGGTCAATGTCATTCCCCTGACGCTGCGTTCGAAGAGCCGGGTATCCAGACGGTCTTCCAACTGTCGTATTTTTGCCGTCAAGGGTGGCTGGCTCATATTCAGTTGACGCGCTGCGGCACGAACGGCTCCGGCTTTGGCCACGGCAAGAAATTGACGCAGGGTCGGGTGATCGAGTTTCGGCATTCGATATGAATATCATATCGTTTGAATTAAAAACGGTATTTTCTACAGATCGTCTTGGCGGCTATTGGGGTGTTCCCGATGACATCAGAAGGAGGCGGTCGAGATGATACGGACGTTGTTTGCCCTTGGGGTCCCAGCCTTGTTTTCCGCCACAGCGCTTGCCGATATTGAACGGACCGATTTCTCAGTGATGTCGGAGCCGGGAGTCGAGATCGGTATTCGGGAAATTGTCGACGGCGATCAGATGCGCCTTGGGGCGCCCGTCGTGCTGCTCCACGGCGCCCGCGTTCCGGGCATCGCGTCGTTCGACCTCAGTGTCGAAGGAGGCAGCCTGGCAGAGGACCTCGCGCGTAACGGGCTTGCGGTCTACATCGTCGATCTTCGGGGATACGGGGCTTCCAGCCGCCCGGCGGAGATGGAAAAGCCGCCCGCGGTGAGCGCACCGCTGGTTCGCTCCGGCGACGCGGTCCGCGACCTTTCGGCTGCCGTCGATGCCATTCTTGAGCGCGCAGGCGTCGCCCAGGTCGCGATTCTCGGTTGGGCGACGGGTGGCCATTGGGCGGGATACTATGCTGCCCTGAATCCGCGAAAGGTCGCCAAGCTCGTCTTCTACAACACGCTCTATGGATACACTGCGGACCATCCCCGGATCGGCCGTGGGTCGCGCCTCGCGATGGCGCAGGCACCCGATCAGTTCGATCTTGAACGTTTCCGGAATTACCGGCTGAACCCTGGCGATAGCCTGCTCCCGGGCTGGGACAGGTCGATTCCGCTGGAAGACAAGGCCCTTTGGCGTGATCCGCAAGTTGCCGAGGCCTATGTGGAGACCGCCCTGGCCAGCGACCCGACGGCTTTCGACCGAAATCCGCCCAGCTTTCGGGCGCCTTCCGGGGCCCTGGCGGACAGCTTTCTGGTGGCGACCGGCGCGGCCCTCTGGGATGCCAGACTGATCACGGCCGATGTGCTGATTGTCCGTTCCGAGAATGATTTCTGGTCTCGGCCCGAAGATGCCGCCCTGCTTCGCAAGCACCTAAGCGGGCGGGAGGTAGGGCGCGTGGAGGTAGTCCAGATTCCCCAGGCGACCCACTTTGTTCATCTCGACCGCGCGGCCTGGGGGCGCAGCACCTTCCTCGATGCCGTGACGGGTTTTCTAGCGGGGCCGTCAGAATGATGCAGCATTACCTTTTTTGTGGCGCTTGACGAACCGTTGCGGGTCATCGCGGGTCGATAACGCGCACTGCTTCTATGACAGCCCGTTCGCCGGCCTTGCCCGGCGCCGGGTTCTCAAACTCCAGCCCGACGATGCCATCGAAACCGCGTTCGGCGAGCCGCCGCAGAATCGGGGCATAGTTGATCTCGCCGGAGCCCGGGACACTGCGCCCGGGGTTGTCGGCGATCTGGACATAGCCGATCTGATCCCAAGCGAGGTCCAGATTTGTGATCAGATCGCCGCCGTGGATCTGCTGATGCCAGAAGTCGTAGAGCAGCTTCACTGACGGCATGTCGACAGCCTTGGCGATCAAGTGGGCGTGCCCCACCTCGGTCATGAAGGTCCCCGGCCAGCCTTTGTGATTGATCGGCTCCAGGGCCAGCACAAGGCTTTCTTCCGCAGCCGCTGCGCCGGCCCACTTCAGGTTCTCGATCATGTTGGCGGTCTGATAGTCGCGTGGCAGGGAAGGATGCACAGTGCCGGAGAGCGTGGTGACATAGGTCGCCCCGACCCGGCGCGCCACCTCCGCGGTCTCCCGCACCTCCTGTACAAGACGGTCGCGTTCGTTGCGGTCGTTCAGGACGAAGCTCGGGCGCTCATAGACAAGGGTGTTCACAATAACCCCCATGGTCATGTTCTGGCGCTCCAGTTCCCGGCCGATGCGGTTTTGGGTCTCGATGTCGCGGGCCTTCATCCAGTTGTCTTCCAGGGCGGTGAATCCCTGCTCGGCCATAAACCGGATCTGATCCACCGGGTCGCCGCCGGCGTGGTGTTGGAACATGCCGCTGTCAGGGCTGTTGAGCCCGAGATGCGGAGCGTAGTTCAGTGCAAACGTTGGAGTTTGTGACACGGTGGTGTTCCCTTCTTTCTTGCTTGGCCAGCGCCGGAGCCGTCACACCAGATCCCAGGCACCCAGGTTTTCTTCCAGGTGGTTGATGGACGTCGTGCCGGGGATGACGACGATGTTGGGGGAGCGTTGCAGCAACCAGGCAAGGGCCTGACGCGCTTCCAGCTTGGCGCCCTGCTGCATCGGGTTGGCGCCGAGCGGCCCATAGGGAATGAAGGCGATACCCTTTTCCGCCGTGTAGTCGACCAGATCGTTTTGACCGGTCTCGGCCATGTTGAAGCGGTTCTGAACGCTGGCGATGGGTGCGACGGTGAGGGCGCGATCCAGGCCTTCGCGCGTGACATTGGAGAGGCCGATGTGACGGATGCGCCCGTCGGCCTGCGCTTCTGCTAGGGCCGCGACCGATGCCTCGATCGGCGTGTTCGGATCGACCCGGTGAAGCTGGAACAGATCGATCCGGTCGCGGCGCAGGTTGACCAACGCCCTGTCGATCTGGCGCAGCAGCGTATCGCGCGACCCGTCGACGACGATGTTGCCCGGCGCCGGCTTATCGACCCCGCCCTTGGTGGCCAGCACGACGTCCCGGCCTTCGAGGGCTTCGCCGACGATGCGGTCCGCCGTTTCCGGCCCATAGGCCCAGGCGCTGTCGAAGAAGGTCACGCCCAGATCGGCGGCGCGGCGCAGCAGGGCGAGGCCGCCCTCCCAGTCCGGATAAGGTCCGAAGTTGCCGGGCTGGCCGGTGAGGCGCATGGCGCCGTAGCCAAGCCGGTTGACCGTGGTTTCACCGCTCAGTGCGAAGGTCTTTGATTGTGCGGTCATCTCTGGAACTCCTCTGTTTCTGCGGTCTGCGTTGTGGTCTGAAGAGAAGATGCCTGCGAGATTGCTTTTCCTGTAGACGGCTTAAAGGAGTATTAGATATACGTATTGCGTATGAGCAAGGCACTGGACCGGCTGGGACTGCTGACCACCTTCGCGAGGATCGCCGAGCGCGGCTCGATCTCCGCGGCGGCGCGCGATCTGGGCCTTTCCCAGGCTTCTGCGAGCCGTCAGTTGAAGGCATTGGAGGAAGCTCTGGGGGTGCAACTGATCCAGCGCAGCACCCATTCCCTTTCACTGAGTGAGGCCGGTCGGGACTGCCTTGCCGATGCCCGCGCCCTGATCGACGGCTGGGACACTATGGTTGAACGCTATGCCGGGGAGGAGAGCGAGGTTCGCGGCAAGCTGAAGGTGGTCGCCCCGGTGGCCCTGGGTCAGCTTCACCTGGCCGAAGCGGTGTTGCGGTTTCAACAGAACCACCCCGGCGTTTCCGTCACCTGGCTGCTGGAGGACGAGGCCATACGCTTTGCCGAGATTGGCTGCGATCTCTGGATCAAGATCGGCCCGTTGCCGGATGAAACGTTGGTGGTCCGCCCCCTGGGTCGGGTCGAGCGGCTCGTCGTGGCTGCGCCGCAACTGATCGGTGACCGTCGCATTGCAGCGCCGGGGGAACTTGCCGAGCTGCCTTGTGCTGCACTGGAGCCTTTCGAGGCCGCCAGCATTCCTTTGTCGCAAGCCGATGGGACCGTTGAGACGGTCAATGCAAGCGTCGCACTGGCAACCAACAACATCTTCGCGGCCCATAAGGCAGCGCGGCTTGGAATCGGTTATGCCGTCATGCCGCGCTGGTTTGTCGAAAGAGAACTGAAGGCGGGGGACCTTGTCGACGTTCTGCCTGGTTGGCGGGCGAAACCCCTGACCATCAATGCCGCCTACCTGCCGTCGCGCCGGCAGACCCGCCGGCTGAGGCGGCTCATCGATCACATCGCGGCGGCGGTGCCCGCGATACCGGGTGTAAGCCGCCCGTGAGGGAGCCGTCCCCGGTTTATTCGGAGGTGCCGCTGCCCGGCCACCGCTTAAGGGCCAGTACGGCCAGCACCGCGCCTGCCGCCCAGAGGCCTTGAATACCGTCTGCCGGAGCCCGTTCCCCGGCGAGGGAGGCGATCAGGGAAAAAATCGCAATGACAAACGGCAGCGCGCTGAGGCCCTGAGCGACCGGGCTGTGCCCGCTGCGCCGGAAAAGCACAACGGCGCTGGCCGCGATTACCAACAGCGGCAGATACGAAAACACGATCTGTATTGCGGTCATTGTGCCGAGCCCCGTGAGCAGCGGATTGCCATAGGGTCGGTTGAAGATCTAAATATTTCCTCAACGCCAAGGGCTGGTGCCCTGGCCCTTGTTCGGGGGGCGGATTAACGGCAGACAATGACTTCGCGCCGCTCAGGGCCGGCTTTTCTCAGATCGCCCGAAATGCCATCGCAATCGATGGCAAGCTCCTGAACCTATTAGTCGATGCGGCGCGGGACCCGCGGCACGCCGAGTTCGCATTCCAGCGTCTCCCATTCCCACTGCGCCAGATCGGCCGCGGTTCGATAGGTCGACTGCAGGAAGGACAGCAGCGCCGCCTCGGGATCGGCGGCCTTGCGCACGGCGTCATAGGGCAGCACGTACTCGCCGAGATCTTTCTGGAAAAACGCCTCCGCCGGTTCCGCCGCCCTTTCGCCGAAGCCTTCGGGCATGGGATAGGCGTAGGAATAGAAGGCCGGGTAGTCGATACCGCCGCCGCCGGGCCAGAAACCGGCGGAGCTGACTTCATGGGAATAGGCCTCTCGCGTCACGCTGTCGGGCAGCGCCGGAAAGCCGCCGGGGTGCAGCGGCGCAGGGCGGCCCGAGAAGCGGGTGACTGCGAGATCGAAGCTGCCCCAGAAAAGGTGCACTGGGCTTACCTTGCCGAGAAAGCCGGTGCGGAAATGTTTGAAGACCGCGTCGATGGACACCAGCGCCTGCCAGAAATCCCGCACCGCTTCCGGATCGTAGGCGCCCGGCGCGGTCTGTTCGCGGAATGGCACCGGGCTGGGGACTTCGTTGGGGGCGTGATGAATGTCGCTTGGCGCGCCGAGCTTGTCGAGCGTGGCCAGGAAGCGTCGGTGAAACTCGGCGACGGACATTGGCTCCAGCGCAATTGTCTCTTGGCGTCCGTCCGTCGTGTCGATCTTCAGGCGGTGATCGACGAAATCGAAGGTGATGTCGTAGCTGCAGTCGGCACCGGGAATGAGTGAGGAGTTCAGCCCTCGTCCGCTGACGTAGAAGGCCGCCTGCCAGGAGTGGTTGATCCAGGGCGTCTGCGCCAGGCGGAACTTGCCGACGATCTGCGTCCACATATGCAGGCTGGCGCCGCTGTCTTTCCAACGCGTGTAGGGGATATCCGGCCAGTTTGTCATGGCCGTAGATATAGGAAAGTCGACCTGTGCTTGCGAGTCCGCTGCATGAAAAACACCGGCATTTTCGCAAAACGGTCATGAAGCTGCGGGCCCTGCCCGCAGCTTTCACAGGGCTGAGACCTGAGGTCCGCCGGGTCTAGTTGCCGCCCTTGGGCAGGCCGAAGTTCTCCAGCGAGAAGGGGTTGTCCGGATCACTGGCCACAGGCGGCGGCGCTTCCGGTTCGATCTCCGGCTTCGGCAGGGTGATGCCGGCCTTCTCCGCTGCCTTGCGGGCTTTTTCGACCGCGGCGTTGAGGTCGACCTGGCCGCAGAGGCCAAGCAGCACCGGATCGCGGGGCCGGATGTTCGGCGAATTCCAGTGGGTGCGCTCGCGCACCGCCTGGATCGTCGTCTTGGTGGTCCCGATCAGCCGGGCGATCTGGGAATCCTTCAACTCCGGATGATGGCGCACCAGCCAGGCGATGCCGTCGGGCTTGTCCTGGCGCTTGGCGACCGGGGTGTAGCGCGGCCCCTTGGTGCGCTTGACCGGCTGGGGCAGGTCGCTCTTGGCGGCCTTCAGCTTGGCCTTGGGGTCGGCTTCGCAGCGGACGATCTCGTCGCGCGTCAGCTCTCCGGAGGTTACCGGGTCCATGCCCTGGATCCCCATGGCCACCTCGCCATCGGCGATGCCTTGGATTTCCAGCATGTGAAGACCGCAGAAATCGGCGATTTGCTCGAAGCTCAGGCCGGTATTGTCGATCAGCCAGACGGCGGTCGCTTTCGGCATCAGCGGTAAAGACATCAATCCTCCTCTCTTCCGACCGGCGCGGTTCCCCGCGCCCCGGCCGGCGGCATAGATTTGCCGTCGTGGGAATAGACCGAATATAGGGTCCCGCCAAGCGCGAATAAAGCGATGTCTGCTGAAAATCCGCCCGCTGGCCGGTTTTCAAGGCTGTCGGCGCCGGCCCGCTCCCCCTCCCGGCCACCCAACACCAGTGTCCTATGGGTGGCCGGGAGGGGGAGCGGGCCGGAACCGCTTCGACGTCAGTCGAACAGACTGCTCAAGTCTTCAGCACGATTTTCCCGATATGGCTGCTGGATTCCATCAGGGCATGGGCCTTTGCCGCCTCTTCCAGGGGGAAGCTGGCGGCCATGACCGGGGCGATCCGGCCGGAGTCCAACAGGGGCCAGGCCTTTTCCCGCAGTTCGGCGGCCACCTGGGCCTTGAAGTCGACGGAACGGGCACGGAGCGTTGACCCGGTGATGGTTAGGCGCTTCAGCATGACCGAGGTGAAATCGACCTCGGCCTTGGCGCCGCCGAGAAAGGCGATGAAGCTGAGCCGACCCTCCGGGGCCATGGCCTTGATGTTGCGCTGGATGTAGTCGCCGCCGACCATATCCAGGACCACATTGACGCCCTTGCCGCCGGTTGCCTCTTTCACCACGGCGACGAAATCCTCATCGCGGTAGTTGATGCCCCGCTCGGCCCCCAGGTCCTCGCAGGCCTTCACTTTCTCCGGCGAGCCGGCGGTGGCGAAAACCCGGCTGCCCAGAGCCTTGGCGAGCTGTATCGCCGTGGTGCCAATGCCGGAGGTGCCGCCGTGGACCAGGAAACTCTCGCCGGGCTGCAGGGCCGAGCGCTGGAAGACATTCACCCAGACGGTGAAAAAGGTCTCGGGCAGGGCCGCCGCCTGGGTCAGATCGAACCCTTTGGGGATCGGCAGGCACTGGACCGCCGGGGCGGCGCAGTACTGGGCATAACCGCCGCCGGTCACCAGGGCCGTCACCTGGTCGCCCAGGGAAAGGCCGGGGGAAAGGCTGGCGGCCCCTTCGCCCAGGGCCACCACTTCGCCGGCGATTTCCAGCCCGGGGATGTCAGAGGCACCGGGCGGCGGCGGATAACCGCCGAGGCGTTGCAGTACGTCCGGCCGGTTGACCCCGGCGGCGGCCACCTTAACCAAAACCTCGCCCGCCGCGGGCTGCGGGACAGGGCGGATCCCCGGCACCAGAACCTCCGGGCCGCCGGGTTCGCTGATTTCGATGGCGGTCATGCTTTCGGGCAGGGTCTGGCTCATCTTGAGGGCTCCATTGGCTTATCGGGGTTTTGGTGCAGGGGCTTTGCGGGGAATCGCATTCGCCGGGGGGAGTTAGTATAATGAGCGGGCAAAAATCAAGCGATCGCCCGGTGGTCTCTGCGGGGGCTGCCGAAGGCAGGCCGCCGCAGCCGAACCGCAGAGAAAGCCGCGAAAGAGCGGCAGGGGAGTATGAGGGCCATGGATATCGAAGATCTGGAACCGCGGAACAAGAAACCCAAGCCCCGGGATCTGGACAGCCTCGGCATCGATGAGCTTGAAGAATACCTGGCCGAGCTGCAGGCAGAGGCGGCGCGGGTGGAAGAGAAGATCGCCGCCAAGAAGAGCTATCTGTCCGGCGCCGACTCCTTCTTCAAAAGCTGACGTCGTCTTCGGTGAACAATCCTTCCGGCCATAGGCTGAGCCGCCCGCGCCGGCGCGCTGCGGTACTGGGTATCGTTGCGGCGCTGGCTGCCAGTGTTCTGGTGCTGGCGCTGACCTGGTATTGGTCATCAGGCCTCTTCCTGGACCAGACCCGTGCCGGTGCCATGGCCAAGCTCGACCTCTACAACAGCAATCTGGACGGCGCCCTTGGCAAGTACCAGTCGGTGCCAAAGTTGCTGGCGTTGCACGAAGGCGTGGCCGCGTTCTTTCAGGCGCCGCTCGATGCAGAGACGCTGCAGCGTGCCAACGCGCTGACCGAGACGGTCAATTCGCTGACTGGTGCCGAAGACACTTACTTCATGGATGCCGAGGGCCTGACCTTCGCCGCCAGCAACTGGGACAGCGAGCGGCCCTTCGTCGGCCATAACTTCAGCTACAGGCCTTACTTCCAGGAGGCCATGCAGGGCCAGCTTGGGCGCTTTTTCGCCCTGGGCACCACCTCGGGCCGGCGCGGATACTACTTTGCGTCGCCGGTGTTCCAGAACCACGAGATCCTGGGCGCCGTGGTGGTCAAGGTCAGTCTCACCGATATCGAGGCCGCTTGGACCGCCGATGAAGAAAAGGTCATCGTCACCGACCCGCACGGCGTCATCTTCGTTTCCAGTCATGCCGCTTGGCGCTTCCGCAGTCTGGCCCCCTTGAGCGATGAGGCCCTGCAGGAGATTGCCGAGAACCGCCGCTATCAATCCGTCGACCTGCGTCCTCTGGAGGTGGTCGAGCAACAAACGATCGGCGAAGGGCCGCGGCTGATACGGATTGCGGATGAGCCGGGCGCCCAGAAAGCCGAGTACCTGATGGTATCGCGGGCGATGCCGGAGGCCGGATGGACGGTTTCCGTGCTTGCCTCGACCCATCTGGCCCGCTCCCAGAGCATCACGGCGACGCTGGTGGCGGCGCTGGCCTGTCTCATCACCTTTCTGATCGCCACCCTGGTCTGGCAGCGCCGCAGCCGTCTCGTCGAGCGCATCGACTATCAGCGCCGTGCCTCGGAAGAACTGGAGCAAAGGGTGGAAGAGCGCACGGCGGATCTGACTAGTGCCAATGCCCAGTTGGAGCGCGAGATCGGCGAGCGCGAGGCAGCGGAGGCCGAACTCCGCCAAGCCCAGGACGACCTGATCCAGGCCGGCAAGCTGGCGGCCCTGGGGCAGATGTCGGCGGCCCTCAGCCACGAATTTAACCAGCCCCTGGCGGCGATCCGTTCCTATGCCGACAACGCCCGGCTGTTGATCGAGCGCAACCGCGACCGCGAAGCCGGCGAGAACCTGCAGCGCATTCGCGACCTGACGGCCCGCATGGCCGAGATCAGCAAACACCTGATGACCTTTGCCCGCAAACCGCGCCGCGAGCTGCGCCCTCTCGTGCTGGCGGAGGTGCTGGATGACACGCTGGATTTTCTGCGTATCCGCCTTGAGCGTGCGGGGGCAACCGTCTCCCTGGAGCAGCCCGACCGCAGCCTGCGGGTGCGGGCCGGCCGGGTGCGGCTGCAGCATGTCATCCTGAATCTCGTGTCCAACGCCCTGGATGCCATGGAGGGTGCCGAGGAGCCGAAGATCGAAATCGCTGTCCGTGAAACCGCGGGGCGGGTCGTCGTTTCGGTGCGCGATCACGGCCCGGGAATCGAGTCGGCGCAGATCGGCAGCATCTTCGACCCCTTCTTCACCACCAAGGATGTCGGCAAGGGGCTCGGTCTGGGTCTGTCGATCTCCTACAACATCGTGAAGGACTTCGAGGGATCGATCCGGGTCGAGAACCATCCCGGCGGCGGTGCTGTTTTCATCGTCGAACTTCCCCTGCTGGCGCAGCCCGAAGCGGTGCTTGAGCCGGCATGACCGAGGGACAGGTCTTTTTCGTCGACGATGAAGAACCGCTGCGCCATGCGGTGAAGCAGGGGCTTGAGCTCTGCGGTCATCCGGTGACCTGCTTTGCCGCCGCGCGCCAGGCCGAAGCGCAGCTCAACCGGAACCTCTACGGCGTGCTGGTCACCGATATCACCATGCCGGACATGGACGGTCTGGCGCTGCTGCGCCGCGCCCTGGAAATCGACCCGGCCCTGCCGGTGGTGCTGGTCACCGGCCACGGCGACGTGCCTCTGGCGGTCGAGGCGATGCGGGCCGGGGCTTACGACTTCATTGAAAAGCCTTTCGACACTTCGCACCTCGCCAGTGTGGTGGCGCGGGCGCTGGACAAGCGGCGTCTGGTGCTGGAGAACCGCGCCTTGCGCGAGGAGCTGGAAACCGGCGGCGGCCTGGATGCCCGTCTCGTCGGCCGCACCCCGGCCATGGAGCATCTGCGCGTGCAACTGCAGGCCCTGGCGGAGACCGATGCGGATGTGTTGGTCACCGGTGAAACCGGCAGCGGCAAGGAGGTCGTGGCCCGCGCCCTGCACGACTTCGGCCCACGCGCCAAGGGGCCCTTCGTCGCCATCAACTGCGGCGCGCTGCCCGCCGAGATGATCGAAAGCGAACTCTTCGGTCACGAAGCCGGCGCTTTCACCTCGGCCCAGAAACAACGTATCGGCAAGCTGGAGTTCGCCAACGGCGGTACCGTGCTGCTGGACGAAATCGAATCCATGCCGCTGGACCTGCAGGTGAAGCTGCTGCGCGCCATCGAACAGCGCAGCATCGAACGTCTCGGTTCCAACAAGTCTGTTGCGCTCGACCTTCGTTTCGTCGCGGCAAGCAAGGAGGATCTGCTGACGGCCTGCCGCGAAGGCCGTTTCCGCGAGGATCTCTACTACCGCCTCAACGTCGTTACTCTGCAGGTGCCGCCGCTGCGTGAGCGCCGCGAAGACATCCCTTTGCTGTTCCATCATCTGGCCCGCGAGGCCCGCGCCCGTTACCGCCGCGAGATCCCCGATCCCGACGACCGTCACCTTTCCGATTTACTGAGCTACGACTGGCCCGGCAACGTGCGCGAACTGCGCAATGCCGCCGACCGCTTCGTTCTGGGGCTGGGGGCGGTGGTGCCCGGCGCCGTCGTGACGGGAGATGCCGTTTCTCCGGCGGCGGAAGGGTCAACGGGAGAGGGACCCTTGGCCGGCCGTCTCGAAGCGGTGGAGAAGGCGATCCTGGAAGCCGAACTGCGGCGCCAGGGCGGCAGCCTGAAGGCCACCTACGAAGCCCTCGGCCTCTCGCGCAAAACCCTCTATGACAAGCTGCAGCGCCACGGCCTCAAGCGTGAGGACTTCGTGCCCGGCTGAGAGCCTTCACTGCCGCGGCGGTTGCGTGGTCATGCGGGTGGCGAGCAGCAGGTTGGTCTCGCTTGTCGCAACCCCTTCCAGGCGGCGGATCTTGGCGAGTACGCCGTCGAGCACTTCCAGTGTTTCGGTGCCCAGTTCGACAATCAGATCCCACTTGCCGTTGGTGGTGTGGATCGCCTGCACGGCCGAAATACCGCTCAGGCTGCGCAGAATGCGGTCGGTGCCGCGCCCCTCGATCCCCAGCATCATCAGGCCGCGCACAGGATGGTCCCGGACATCGTCATTCAAGATGGCGGTAAAGCCGACAATGGTGCCCTCCGCGACGAGGCGGTTGAGCCGCGACCGGACGGTCACCCGCGACAGCCCCACGGCGGCGGCCAGGGTCGACAGCGACATGCGGGCATCGCGGCGCAGCTCCGCGATAATCTTCGTGTCGTGACTATCCATATTGTATAGAATAGACTTCATTATGAAGGAAAGCTTTGCATTATATGCAAAAAATAGGCTGTTTTCCTACCCTTTTTGGTCAGATCTTGTCGGGCCAGACGATTTGACCAGATGACTTGAGAGGAAAGCACAGACGTGGACAGGCGAAACTGCATTCTGGTCGGCGTGCCGGTCGATAGCGGGAAAAAGCGGAAGGGCTGCCTGATGGGGCCCGATGCCTACCGCACCGCGCGCCTGGCCGAGACCGTTGCGGAACTGGGACACACCGCCGACGACTGGGGCAACGTGACGCCGCAGGACGAAGGCGACCATGGCTGTGCCAACGAGCTCGTCCATTCTTTGTCGGAGACGGTTGCCTGGGCTAAGGCGGTGAGCGGCGTTGCAAAGCGGGCGGCGGCGAAAGGTTTCCCGATTTTTCTCGGCGGCGACCATGCGCTTTCCATGGGCACGGTCCACGGCATCGCCGCCCATGCGCTGGAACAGGACCGCCCGCTGTTCATCCTCTGGCTCGACGCTCATACCGACCTGCATACGCCGATGACGACGGACTCCGGCAACCTGCACGGCACGCCGATGGGCTATATCTCCGGCCTGAACGGCTTCGATGCCTTTCCGCCGATGCCCAAGGCGGTGCCAGAGGAAAACATCTGCATGATCGGTCTGCGCTCCGTCGATGCCGTGGAGAAAGAGACACTGAGGGACAGCGCGATTTCCGCCATCGACATGCGCATGATCGACGATCACGGCATCGCCAAGCCGCTTTCGGTTTTTCTGGAGAAGGTCGCCGCGGCCAACGGCCTGCTGCACGTCTCCTTGGACGTCGATTTTCTCGACCCGACCATCGCGCCGGCGGTGGGCACCACGGTGCCCGGCGGCGCCACCTTCCGCGAGGCTCATCATGTGATGGAGATGGTCTATGAATCCAACCTTGCGGCCTCCCTGGACCTTGCCGAGTTGAATCCCTTTCTGGATGAGCGCGGCCGTACCGCTTCTCTCATGGTCGATCTGACTGCCTCGCTGCTCGGGCGCCGGGTGTTCGACCGCCACACGCCCGATTTCTCCTGAAGGGCCAACCATGACCGCCCCCCAACCTTCGCACCTGGCCTTCGTGCCCTTCGTCAGTGTCGAGAACATGATGAAGCTGGTCCATCACATCGGTGTCGAGTCGATGCTGCGCGATCTTGGCGACTACATCGAAGAAGACTTCCGGCGCTGGGAACTCTTCGACAAGACGCCGCGCGTTGCCTGCCATTCTGATGAGGGTGTGATCGAACTGATGCCGACCTCGGATGGTGAAGTCTATGGCTTCAAGTACGTCAACGGTCACCCGAAGAACATCCACGACGGCCTGCAGACGGTCACCGCTTTCGGACTGCTTGCCAGGGTCGGGACCGGTTATCCGGTATTGCTCAGTGAAATGACGGTACTGACCGCGCTGCGCACCGCGGCGACCTCGGCGATGGTGGCCAAGCATCTGGCGCCCAAGGGCGCGCGCTGCATGGCGATGATCGGCAACGGTGCACAGTCGGAGTTTCAGGCGCTGGCGATGAAGGCGATCTGCGGCATCGACAACGTCCGGCTTTACGATATCGACAGCCGGGCGACGGAAAAGGCGATGCGGAACCTTGACGGGTTTGGCATCGGCATGACCGCCTGCAGGACGCCGGAAGAGGCGATGGAGGGCGCGCAGATCATCACCACCTGCACGGCCGACAAACAGTTCGCGACCATCCTGACCGATAACATGATCGGTGCCGGGGTTCACATCAACGCCATCGGCGGTGACTGTCCCGGCAAGACCGAACTGCATCGGGACATCCTGTCGCGCTCCACGGTCTTCGTGGAATACCCGCCGCAGACCCGCATCGAAGGCGAGATTCAGCAGATGCCGGCTGACTTTCCGGTCACCGAGATGTGGCAGGTGATCAACGGCACCGCGCCCGGCCGGGTGAGCGACAACCAGATCACGCTGTTCGACGGCGTCGGTTTTGCCATCGAGGACTTCTCGGCCCTGCGCTACGTCTGGGGGCGGATCAAGGGTACCGGTTTCTATCAGGATCTCGACATGGTCGCCGATCCCGACGACCCGCGCGATCTCTTCGGCATGCTCTTGCGGTCGAAGACGCAATAAAGACTTCACTAATATAAAAGAACGGAGTCACACTCGCCGGCAGCGAGAGACGACTCCAAAAAAAGGGGGGAAACTATGAAAACGGATGTTCCGCAGGGGGCACGGCTGCCGCACCTCTGGGAGGCGATCATTTCGCTTTTCTCGCTGGTCGTCGGGATCAGCATTTCCATCGTGGTCTACGGTCTGGATCCGCAGATCCCAATGCTGCTCGGCGTTATCGTGTCCAGCGTTGTGGCGCTGCGCTGCGGCTTTTCCTGGCAGAACATCCAGAACGGTATGGTCCGCGGTATTACAAATGCCCTGCCGGCGATGATCATCCTGCTGGTGGTCGGTATTCTGATCGGCGTTTGGATTCTGGCCGGCGTGGTGCCGACCTTGATCTACTACGGCCTGCAGTTCATGTCGCCGTCGATCTTCCTACCGGCGACGCTTCTGATCTGCGCCATCACCTCCCTGGCCACCGGCACTTCCTGGGGCACGGCGGGGACCATCGGCGTCGCTTTGATGGGGATCGGTGCAGGTCTTGGTTTCCCGCTGCCTATCGTCGCAGGTGCGGTGCTTTCCGGCGCGTACTTCGGTGACAAGATGTCGCCGCTGTCCGACACCACCAATCTGGCCCCGGCCATGGCCGGTACCGATCTGTTCACGCATATTAAGCACATGTCCTACACCACCGGCGTGACCTTCGCGCTGACGCTGGTGATCGAGATTGTGCTGGGTCTGAACTATGGCGGCAGCGGCGGTGACTTGGCGCGCATTCAGACCGTGCTGGCCACTCTCGACGCCAACTTCACCATCAACCCTGTGCTGCTGTTGCCGCCGCTGGTGGTGCTCTTCGTTTCCTATAAGAAAATGCCGGCCATTCCCGGCATTACCCTTGGTGTGCTGGCCGGTGCGGTCTGTGCCATCGGCCTGCAGGGCGCTGACTATGAAGCTCTGGCGAACGCCGCCTATGGTGGTTTCGCCTCCGAGACCGGGATCGAGGATGTCGACTCCCTGCTCAGCCGCGGCGGACTGTCGTCCATGTTTTTCACCATCAGCCTGATCATCGTGGCGATGATGTTCGGCGGGGTGATGGAGCGCACCAGCCAGTTGAAGGTGATCGCCGACACAATCCTGCAGTACGCTAAGTCGACGGGGTCGTTGATCACCTCCACGGTGTTGACCTGCATCGCCGCCAACCTGATCCTCTGCGATCAGTACATGGCCATCGTCATGGGCGCGCGGACCTACGCCCCGGCTTATCGCGAGCGCGACCTTGCCCCGGAGAACCTGTCTCGCGCAGTGGAGGATTCGGCGACGGTGACAGCCAACCTGGTGCCATGGAATTCCGGCGGTGCCTTCCAGGCCGCCACCCTGGGCGTCGCCACCATCGCCTACCTGCCGTTCAACTTCTTCTGCTGGATGTCGCCCATCGTGACTATCATCTTCGGCGTCATGGGCTGGACTATCAAGAAACGCGCACCGGAGGAGGGCGAGGCCGCCCCGGCGACGAGCGCTGCGGAGTAGGGCAGTCGAGGTTTCCTGACGGACAGCAAGTGCCTCAACGGCGAGTTGCGATGCCGACGCCGGAAATGAGGGGACTATGTAGCGGGGAAGATCGAATAGGTTTTATATTCCTAAGGCCTATGCAGTAAGGGCTCTGTTCTTGGCCGGGAGGGGGCGGCGTCTTGGCGACGACTAAAGAAATTGAACAGGAAGAACAGCGGCGCTGGAAACCCCTGCCCGAGTGGTCAGCAGTGAAATGGCACGATGGCTTGGTGACGCGCGAGTTTGTCACGCAGGAACAAGAGGAAGCTCTAGAGGCCAACGCCATACACGCAGTCGCCAGGTTTGTTGCTGAGCAGGTGCCCTACTATCAGGACTTGTTCAAACGGCTTGGGATAAGCGCCGACGATATTCGTCGGCCTGAGGACCTCTTGAAGCTGCCGGTTCTGACTCGATCGGATGTTCAAGAGCACAAGGCATCTTTATGCGCGCGAGCCCTTCCAGAAGGGCAGCGCGTTGCCTCAATGGTCAAGACTTCGGGCAGCACCGGCCAACCGGTCGAGGTCTACCATTCCTCCCGCAGCGCGATGATGTTCCCCATACTGAAGCAGCGCCAAATGCGTTGGGCGCGGATCGACCCGATGGGGCGGATTGGCATGATCCGGCCGCCCAAGGACCTGCCGAGGGGCCCTGAGGGAGGTCTTCTCGAAGAAGGTGAAACCTGTGAACGCGACACCTGGTCTGTGCAGGTTGGACCGTACTTTCAGACCGGGCGCCTGGTCGGCTTTTCGAACAGAAATGACGTCGACCGGCAGGTGGACTGGGTGGAAGAACAGCGGCTCGACTATCTTCTTGGACATGCGGCGGAACTGGAACACCTGGCTTTCGGTTTTCAGGACCGTCAGCCTCCGGAGGGGCTTCGGGGAATTTTCGCTATCGCCCAGCAGCTTGCGCCGGAGATGCGGCAGCGGATCGAGAGGACCTTCTCGCTTGATGTGCAGGAGAATTATGGCTTCAACGAGATTGGGATCGTTGCGACCCGTTGCGTGGAAGGCGGGCGTTATCATGTGAATGCGGAACACTGTCTGGTCGAGATTGTCGATGATGACGGTTATCCCTGCGCGCCGGGTGAACGAGGACATGTCGTGACGACTACCCTGGTCAACGCGGCGATGCCGCTGATCCGCTATGATTCCGGCGATTTGGCCGAAGCGGTTGGCGGGCCCTGTCCCTGCGGGCGCAGTCTTCCTGCCTTTGGTGACATCCACGGGCGCTATCGGCGCCTGCTAGACCTGCCGTCCGATACCTTCAGATATTGGAACGCGCTGAGGACAGCCTTGGGAGATCTGCCCGAGAATCTCTCGAAACCGTTGCGCCAGTACCAGTTACACCAGTATCGGGACGGCAGCTACGAACTGCGTATTGTGACCGCCGGTGCCCTCCCGGCCGCCTTCTCAGAGCGTGTTCAAGCCGTTTGGGCCGCCGCTGCAAGCGATCCACCGTCATTGGCAATACGGGTTGTTGATGAGATCCCGCGGCCTCGCGGCGGCAAGTTTCAGGATTTTACCTCCGATTTCTCGCCAACTTGAAAACACGCTGGGCTAAGCGAAACGGCTCCTTGCTTAGCCGCCGCAACCTGGAATCCATGTTCTTCACCGCAAAAAAAAGCAGGTGACAGGGCAGGCGAGGCCGTGTATTCGAAAAGGCATGACTAACCCGTTCGCCACGTTTTGGTACTTTTTTAGCTATCCGGGCCTTCAGGCGGACGGAGGGGAACGTATGGTCTGAATTCAGCAGATCGACCAAGAACCGAAGCAACCGCCAGCGCTCTGGCGGTTTTTTTGTGGCCGCCGGGGGCGAAACAAAGGAACCCGACGATGCCAAATCTGGCCCCAAGACTGACAGATGACCTTAGAATTCGCGAGATACGCGAGCTGGTTTCACCAGAGACCCTCCTGAGCGAAACCCCCCTGACCAAGACTGCCGCCGGGACGGCGCGTTCCGCCCGTGCCGCGATCCACCGGATCCTTAAGGGCGATGACGACCGCCTGCTGGTGGTTGTGGGCCCCTGTTCGATCCATGACCCGGTGGCGGCAATGGACTACGCACGCCGCCTGGCTGGCCTGCGCCATGCCCTGGCCGACCGGCTGGAAGTGGTGATGCGTGTCTACTTCGCCAAACCGCGCACCACCGTCGGCTGGAAGGGCCTGATCAACGATCCGCACCTCGACGGTTCTTTCGACATCAATACCGGCCTGCGGCGGGCGCGAAAGCTGCTGGCGGAAATCAACGAACTGGGCGTTCCGGTCGGTTGCGAATTCCTGGATGCCACGGTGCCGCAGTACATTGCCGATCTGGTCGGCTGGGCCGCCATCGGCGCCCGCACGACGGAAAGCCAGGTTCACCGGGAACTGGCCTCTGGCCTTTCCTGCCCGGTCGGTTTCAAGAACAGCACCTCGGGCGATGTGCAGATCGCCATCGATGCCGTCCACTCAGCCGCCCATCCGCATCATTTCATGGCGGTCACCAAGAACGGCCGTGCGGCGATTGCGGCGACGCAGGGCAACCCCGATTGCCACATCATCCTGCGCGGCGGCGTCCGACCGAACTACGACGCCGCCTCCGTCGAGGCCGCCTGCCGCGCGGCCGAAGCCTCCGGCCTGCGGGGCCACGTTATGATCGATACCAGCCACGCCAACAGCGGCAAGAAGCCGGAAAACCAGCCGCTGGTGGCGGCCGATGTCGCTGCCCAGATTGCCGCTGGCGACGGGCGCATCACCGGGCTTTTGATCGAAAGCAATCTGGTCGCCGGGCGCCAGGACCTGAATGCAAGGCCGCTGACCTATGGTCAATCGGTTACGGACGGCTGTATCGACTGGGATACCTCGGTCAGGGTTCTTGAGAATCTAGCCGATGCAGTGGGGGCCCGTCGCCGGACCGTTGCCGGGCGGCTCGCGCTTGCTGTGTAGGGTTCTACCCATGTTTTCCTGGCGCTGGGTAGCGCTCGACACAGGCGGCAAGGTCTCGCATTGACCTCGGCACGCTACCGAGCCAGTCTAATCAATAGCTTAGTCTACAACGGCCGAAAGTCAGGAGAATTGGCATGGCTGTTGCTAAACGATCAGCAGCGTAGCCATGCCGGAGCGCAGAATTCTGGTGTGCGCACGATAAAAAAACGGGAGGAAACCAGTGAAGACATGTTTGATTGCCATGGCGGGCGCCGTGGCTTCCCACTTGATCGTGTGTGCCGGGCCGATCCCATCCTAGAGCGCAAAGATGAGCCTTGCAGGGCGATCATCGCAAGTTCGGGGAAGAGAGGCGAGGCAACTGCGCCGCCGCGGGCAGAACACTGTCATGGGATGATGGCTGTGCGGCCTTCTTCAAAACACCTTGAATGAAAAGGTCTCCGGAGGCTTGCCGAGTTCTGGCATCTTCTCCACTTGGGGGAGAACGTCGGCTGCAAACGCAGTTCGTCTTGAATTCTGAAGCCGGAAACCTAAAACATAAGCCGATTGTATCAATCACAACGCTCAGCTTACAGGCCGAGCAAACCAGTACAGGGAGTTGAAAATGAAATTCACGGTAATCACCGGCGCTGCCGTCGCCATGGCCCTCACTGCAACGACGGCCTTTGCCCAGGACCGTGCAGGCTGGCCAGAGAGCTTTACCGTTGGTACGGCCTCGCAAGGCGGGACGTACTTCGCCTACGGTTCGGGCTGGGCCAACCTCGTCGCGGAAGAGCTGGGCATTTCCGGCGGTGGCGAGGTCACGGGCGGCCCCATGCAGAACATGGCCTTGGTTCACACCGGCGACGCGGCCTTCGGCATGACGACAATGGGTCCTGCGGCGGAGTCGATCCAGGGTACGAACCCGATCGCCCCGGGCCTGCAGATGACCAACGCCTGTGCCATGTTCCCGATGTATCAGACACCGTTTTCGATCACCGCTCTGTCGTCGTCCGGCATCTCCTCCGTCGAGGACATTCCCGACGGCGCGCGCATTGGTTTCGGCCCCGCGGGTTCGACGTCTGACACTTACTTCCCGCGTATGATGGAGACCCTCGGCGTCAACTTCGACCGTCGCAACGGCGGCTGGTCGGATCTGGGCGGCCAGCTTCAGGACGGCCTGCTTGATGTGATTGCCTTTGCCGCCGGCGTGCCGGTACCGGCGGTCAGCCAGCTTGAAGTGCAGACCGACGTGAACATCATCGAGTTTACGGCGGAGGAACAGTCAAAAATCCTTGAGACCTTCCCCGTGTCCTCCTTTGACATTGCGGCCGACACCTACACCACCTTGAACAAGGACGCACGGTCGGTCTCCATGTGGAACTTCGCGATTGCCAACTGCGACCTGCCGGAAGACTTTGTCTATGCCGTGGTCGATGTGGTGATGTCCGACAACGACAGGATGGTCACCATCCACCGTGCCGCCCGCTCCACCCTGCCCGAGAACTGGGACAAGAACGAGGTCATGAAATGGCACCCGGGTGCGGCCAAGTGGTTCAACGAGAATGGCGCCTCAATCGCCGGTGAAATGGTCCATGGCGGCTAAGCCGGCTGCCTGGTAGCGGAAAATGGGCCGCCTCGCTCTGAGCGAGGCGGCCCTCTTCTTTAGCCGTGACCTTATGCGGGCAATAAACGTTAGTATGCTGGAATCGTGCTGGCAGACTAACGATAAGAAAAGGGGAGGGTGCCGTGACGAATCAAACTGAAACTGAGAGCCCAATCACTGTCGAAGGGGTCGACGAGGAGCCGGTCGAGAGTAACCGGCGACTGTTTGAGGGGCGAGCACATCTCATCGTCGCTGCTTTGGCTGCCGTTTATGCAGGCTTCCACATGGCCGCTTTGAACGGTTTGTCTCTCAGCGCCATGACCGGTGGTTTGGTGGATTTGCCCTTCCTTCCCGTCTTCCCTATGGAAACCTGGAACTTCCGCATTGTGCATATCGCCGGGGCGCTGGGTCTTGGTTTCATACTCTTTTCGTCGCGGAACTTCGCCAGCGGCCCTGCGAACGAAACCCGGTTGCTGGACTACCTGTCTTATGTGCTGATTCTTCCGGCGCTCTTCGCGCTTGCCATGGCGCTGTCCTTCGCTGTCGATATCGCCGGCGGCGTCATGTGGAACGGCATTGATGAAGGGATAAAGTTCAAAGAGATCTGGCTCTTCGGCCTACCGCTTTTGCTGTCGACGGTTGGGGCCGTGCTGCTCTCCTGGGCCGACCGGCGCGAGCGCAGCCACTTTGCCTTTCCGGATATCGTTCTGGCGGTCTGCGGGGTGGCCGTGGCGACCTACCTGATTGCGATCTACGGCACCTTGATGCGCAATTCCACGGGAACGCCCTTTGCACCCATCGGCATCTCTATTGCGGCGGTTGCGGGCACGATCCTGATCATGGAACTGACCCGCCGTGTCGCCGGACTGGCGCTTGTCATCATCGCCGGCATCTTTCTGGTTTACGTCTTTACCGGACAGTACCTGCCCGGCTTTCTCAGTGCGCCGGCGATCACCTGGCAGCGGTTCTTCAGCCAGGTTTACACCGACGCCGGCATTCTTGGACCGACGACCGCCGTCTCTTCGACTTACATCATTCTGTTCATCATCTTCGCCGCATTTCTCCAGGCCTCCAAGGTCGGCGCCTATTTCGTCAACTTTGCCTTTGCGGCGGCTGGCCGGGCGCGTGGCGGTCCGGCCAAGGTGGCGATCTTTGCCAGCGGCCTGATGGGTATGATCAACGGCACGTCGGCCGGCAACGTGGTCGCCACCGGCTCCCTTACCATCCCGCTGATGAAGAAGGTCGGCTATCACCGCAAAACCGCCGGCGCCATCGAGGCTGCGGCCTCCACCGGCGGACAGATCATGCCCCCCATCATGGGTGCCGGCGCCTTCATCATGGCGGAGATCACCGGTATTCCTTACACCGACATCGCGGTCGCGGCGATCATTCCGGCGATCCTCTACTTCGTGTCGATCTACTTCATGGTTGATTTCGAGGCGGCGAAGCTCGGTATGCGGGGGATGCGCGACGACGAGCTGCCGAAGCTGCGCGAGATGATGCGGCGTGTCTTCCTTTTCCTGCCGATCATCATCCTGATCGCAGCGCTGTTCATGGGCTATTCGGTTATCCGCGCCGGTACCCTGGCAACGGCTGCCGCCGCAGTGGTGAGCTGGCTTACCCCCTATCGCATGGGGCCGCGTTCCATCGCCAAGGCGTTCGAGATTGCCGGTATCATGTCGGTGCAGATCATCGCCGTCTGCGCCTGCGCCGGTATTATCGTCGGGGTTATCTCTCTGACCGGCGTCGGTGCGCGCTTCTCAAACCTGCTGCTGGGGCTTGCCGAGGCATCGCAGCTCCTGGCGTTGTTCTTCGCCATGTGCATAGCTATCCTGCTCGGCATGGGCATGCCGACAACCGCTGCTTACGCGGTGGCCGCATCGGTTGTGGCACCCGGACTGATCGAACTGGGCATCCCGGCCCTGACGGCCCACTTCTTCGTCTTCTACTTCGCGGTCGTTTCCGCGATAACGCCGCCGGTCGCCCTGGCATCCTATGCCGCCGCCGGTATCTCCGGCGCCAACCCGATGGAGACCTCGGTCGCCTCGTTTAAGATCGGCATTGCCGCTTTTATCGTACCCTTCATGTTCTTCTACAACTCGGCGATCCTGATGGAGGGGGGTACCTTTGAAATCGGGCGGGCGCTGATAACGGCGGTGTTCGGCGTTTTCCTGCTGTCGGCCGGAGTACAGGGGTGGTTTCTGGGTGCGCGCGCCGTCTGGTTCCTGCGCCTCGCCCTGCTCCTTGCGGCGCTCTTCATGATCGAGGGCGGGATTCTGTCCGACATAATCGGCGTCGGCCTGGCCGCCGCGGCCCTGTTTATTCAGCGGGTCATCAAACCGACGCCGGGCGCTGTGCTGCCCGTTCGCGGTCCGGATTGACGGGAGGACCGTTCGACCGCTCTGCTCTGGCCCGCTGCCGGGCCCCAGCGCTGGGGCCCGGCGTCGCCGGCTGCGGCGCGATGGTCGGCGTCAGGTCGCCCCGATCAGGTTGCTGGGTGATGCAGTCGGTTGTAGAGCAGACGGTTCTGGCTGAAAGGCGCCAGCGTCTTGGCGGCCGCCAGTACGGCAAGATCGGCCAGTGGTTCCAGCACGACCACCAGCATGTAGGCGCCGCTGAAAGAGGCAACCGCGGTGAGGTTCGCCGCGCCGAAGCCGCTGCCGTAGAAGGCCCAGAAGGCGACCCAGGCGACGATGCCGCCCTGATAGGCGGTGGAAAGCGCCAGCGCCTGCCAGTACTTCACCTCGACGTAGGGCGTCTGCGACGGAATGATCTTCTTGGCCAGAAGGCTCACTGCCCAGAGCGGGACGATCAGCGTGGTGATGTTGACGAAGTATTGCGGCAGATCCGCAGGGGCGAAAAGCACGCCCTGAAGCAGCAGGCCCGCCGCCAGGCCGATCGCTGCGGGACCGGCGCCGAAAATGAGATAGAGGGTCGAACCGAGAATGAAATGGACCTCTGACACGCCGACCGGATAATGCGGCAGCAGCTCGAAGAAACAGAAGACCAAGGCCGTCGTGAAGACGGAACGCAGTGCCAGCGCGGCGACGCCGCCGTCGCGGCGGATGGTATCCATGGCTAGCTTGGCGGCCAGCCCGAAGGAGGCCGCGGCGGTTGCGTAGCTGAGGACGATCTTGGCGCCGTCCACGACGCCGGGTTCGATGTGCATGATTGCTCCTTTCCGCACCCACCGTGCGGTTTGTTTTGATTTGGCGCGGAAGCGCCGGATTTTGATGGCAGGTCTCCTGGCTTGCGGTTGATCGCTTCACCCGCCTTCCCGGCCGCTATGGCCAGTGGCATTCCGGGTTTCGCTCGCCGCTCACAGTTGCGGGGGCAGCCACGGTCTTGGTCCCTGATGGGTACGCCTCACCGTGTTCCCTTTTCATCCGCCTTACGCTCGTATCGGCAGAACCATCGGGGAAAGATTCCGCCAAAAAAGGAATCACTGCAAGGTTTGTGTCGCTGCCCGGTTCACCTCAGGCCCCGGTTCACCTCAGGCCCCGGTCCGCCTCAGGCGCCGATGCGCCGGCGGCTGCGCCAGAACAGCAGCCAGCCGATTGGGCCCAGCAGCAGGACGAGGACCAGCCAGCCGACCCGCGGACCGAGGGGGCAACCGCTGCCCGGTGGTGGGCGCCAGCTGCCGGCGCGGCGCGACAGCACCACATGGGCGAGGGGCAGCAGATAGCCGAAACCGAGAATAAGCCAAGCCGTGAGTTTTGGATCCATGACTGCTATCTTGACCCATCGCGGGTCCCGGCTCCAGCCGGATCGGGCCGGACCGCGGGCGTTTCTGCAAGGATAGTTACCCTCCCGTCATGCAAAGCATTCTCGAAACGGTATTGCCGATCTTCGGCCTGATCCTCTGCGGCTACGTGGTCGGCCGCCGGGGCTGGATGAGCGAGGAGGCGATCAAGGGCCTCAACACCTTCGTTTTTTATCTGGCCATTCCGGCGCTGCTGTTCCGAGCCATGGCGCGCGGCCCCGGCCTGATCGAGATTTCCATCGTCGGCGCCTACATGAGCGCGATTTTGGTGACTTTCGTGCTGGCGCTTCTCGTCTCCGGCCTGCTGTTCCGCACCAACTTGGCGGAGCGGGCGCTTTTCGGCATGGGATCGACCTTCTCGAACACCGTGCTGCTCGGCATTCCGCTGATCTTCACCGCTCTCGGCGACGCCGGCGGGGTGCAGTTGATGCTGATCATCACCTTTCACTCCATCGTCATTTTCCCGGTCATCACGGTGCTGATCGAACTGGGCCTCGGCGCCGGCCAGGGCTGGCGCAGTCTGGCGGTCAACACGGTGAAGGCGCTGGCGGTGAACCCCATCATCCTGGCGCTGGTGGCGGGCATCGCCTACGGCGCTTCCGGCCTTGCGCTGCCGGGGCCGGTCGATCGTTTCGCGGTGCTGCTCGGCGCGGCGGCGGCGCCCTGCGCGCTCTTTGCCCTGGGGGCCACGCTCACCGCCTTTACCATTGCAGGCGACCTGAAGGAAACCCTGGCCATCGTCTTCATGAAGCTCTTCATCCATCCGGCGATCATGGCGGTCATGGCCTTCTACGTCTTCGACCTGACGCCGCTGGCTGCTGCGGTCGCCATCCTGACCGCGGCCATTCCCTCCGGCGCCAACGTCTTCATCATGGCCCGGCAGTACAACATCTATCTCGCCCGCTCGGCCTCCGCCGTGCTGATCTCCACGGCCCTGGCGGTGGTGACACTCTCGATCCTGTTGGCGGTTCTGAAGGCAGATCTTTTAGCCGTCTGATATCTTTCACGGTTTAACGGCACCGGTCCGCTCCCCCTCCCGACCACCCATAGGATACTGATGTTGGGTGGCCGGGAGGGGGAGCGGGCTGGAACCGCTTCGACGTAAGTCGAAAATGCGCCTAGAGCGTTTCACGCATTGATTGAATCGGAATGTGGGTTCCCAGGGGCGCGGATTTGTGATTCAAGCTTTCTACTGGAGTAGGAGGCCAGCATGCATGACGCGACCCTATTCGAATGACCTTCGTGAGCGCGCGATAGCGGCCCTGCAAGCAGGCGAGAGCTGTCGTGTGGTTGCCAAGAGGTTCGGTGTGGCAGTGTCTTCAGTGGTGAAGTGGCATCAGCGCTATCGGGCGACGGGTAGCGTTGCGCCAGGCAAGGTTGGCGGTCACCGTCGTCGGCTTCTGGAGCCGCATCGGGCGTTCATCGTGGAACGGATCGAGCAGACCCCGCACCTGACCCTGCACGGCTTGAAGGACGAGTTGGCCGCGCGCGGGGTCAAGGTCTCCCACAATGCGGTCTGGCTGTTCCTGCGCCGCGAGGGATTGCGCTTCAAAAAAACGCTGTTCGCTCTTGAGCAGACGCGCGTCGACATCGCCCGGCGGCGATGGCGCTGGAAGTCCTGGCAGAGCCGGCTCGATCCCCAGCGCCTCGTCTTCATCGATGAGACCTGGATCAAGACCAATATGGCGCCGCTGCGCGGTTGGGGACCAAAGGGCAAGCGCCTGCGCGGCTTTGCCCCGCAAGGCCGTTGGCGCACCATGACCTTCCTGGCGGCCCTCAGGTGCGATGGCCTGACCGCTCCTTGCGTCTTCGACGGCCCGATCAACGGCCAGGCATTTCGCGCCTACGTCGACCAGCTACTCCTGCCCACCTTGAGGCCCGGCGACATCGTCGTGATGGACAACCTCGGCAGCCACAAATCCAAGGCCGTCCGAGCCGCCATAAAGGCCGCCGGCGCACGGCTCTGGTTCCTGCCACCCTACTCGCCCGACCTCAACCCCATCGAGCAGGCCTTCGCCAAAATCAAACACTGGATGCGCCTTGCCCAACGCCGAAGCACCGATGACACCTGGCGCCACCTCGGCCAGCTCCTCGCAACCATCCAGGCACAGGAATGCGCCAACTACTTCCAAAACGCTGGATATGCTTCCGTCAAAACGTGAAACGCTCTAGATGTAAGCGAGGAAACGGCCGCAGAGGATGACGGCCAGCCAAAGCAGCAGAGAGAGGCCGCCGGCGAGCCTCAGCCGCGCGCTGTTCATGGCCATCTCCGGCACCTGGGCCAGGGTCCAGTCGGCGGCGCGGCGCAGCAACAGGGCGTTGGCGACAGCCGCCAGAATCAACAGCAGCTTCACCTGGAACAGCGGCGTGGCGGCATACTTGGCGGCACTGACCGAGAACAGCAGCAGCCCGGTGAAGAGGGAGAGACTCAGTCCCGAAACCGCCACCGGCAGCAGAATCCGGGCCAGCGGCCTGATCGGCTCGTCCCGCCACAAGCCGAGCAGGCGCAGGTCAAACGACAGGATCGCGCCGAACAGCAGCGCAAGGCCCAGGATGTGTCCGGCGTTGACCAGCGGATAGACCCAGCGCGAGGTCCGCAGTGCGGTCGGCAAGGCCATGTTCTGCAGCGCCGTCAGCGCTTCCGTGAGCGTTACCCCGAGTTCCATCCGGAGCCGGCCTTAACGGGCGTGGGCTCAGTCGCGGTCCGGGTAGAGGTCGTAGGTTTCGCCATCGATGATGACGCGCTCGGCCTTCACCCGCTTGTCTGCCGGATCGGCGGCGCGCTCGCCGGAGATCGTGACTTCGGTGCCGACCGCCAGCATCTCGTCCTTCAGACCGGCACGCTCGTTGCGCCAGGGCTGGCCGACCTCCACCGTCCAGATCTCGCCTTCCGCATCGACGGTCAGCACGCCGTGGGGGTTGCCGAGCTGTACGGTCTTTATGTAGCCGACCAGTTCGAAGTTTCCGCCCTCGGTCCAGCGCCAGCCGTGATGGGCGAGGGCTGCCGGTGCGCCCAGGATGGTGCTGCCCAAGGCAGCCGCAGCCAGGACCAGGCTGCTGTGGCTCAAAAACTTCCGCCGCGTCGTCATCATGTTCGTGCCTCCGTTCGGGTGTTGAGCCTCTGCGGCGGGTCCCGCCATGGCCTGTCTTTGGTTAACAGTTAGGGCTCACGCAGGCCCGGAACCAGCGCAAATTAACGCTCTTGGGTCGATTCGTTTTCTCTGCCGAGCGATGGCGATCTGGCCTAAAGGATTGATTTTCCGCCACTTTAAGTCTCTCTGAGGCCGATTGTTCAACCGGCAATGATATCGTTAACGCTTTTTTAGGAATTCGAGACTAATTTTAGACACAGACGGCCTGGCAAGCCCTCCCCGGGTCCTCCTGGGTCGTCTTTCGGATGTTTATCCGTTCCTTGTAACGCCTCCCTGTTAAACTTGCCGCCGGGTTCGCCCCGGCGGTTTTTCTTTGTGCCCGCTTTGGCCGGCATCAAGTGGCGTTGCGCGGCCCAGCCCACTCTCTGAAGCTTCGACGCTTAAGCTGTATTCAAGCGCCATCTTCTTCCATTAATTGTAGCTGGCATGAGCCGGTTCCCTGAAGTCGGATTCTGCCCGTCTCGACAGCAAACAAGCACCATCGATTGCGGACAGCCGAAGTATCGCGCAAGTCACGATTTGAGGGACTTTGCATCGGCGAAAGGGCTTTCTTTCAACGCGTTAATGATTCTCCGCTTGACCGTCAGGTGGACCCTGGTAGTGTTTGCGACGGCAAGTTGACAGGGTAGAACATAAACAAGGGGAGGGGCCACGATCCGTCTGGATCGAAGGCCCTCCTTCAATTTTGGGCCCTGGTTTTCGCCCCGCCGAATCTTCCACAAAACCAGTTTTTGAACGTCGCTTTCAGCGACGTTTTGCTGTGCCCGGCGAATTCTGGCTGCGTCGCTTCGGTCTGTTTGTGTAAGCTTCAGCGCAAACCAACGGAGGCCAGCCGTGGCGGACCCAAAGTTCCTGAAATTCGATACGCTTTCACTCCATGCCGGTCAGCAGCCAGACCCGGTGACCGGTGCCCGGGCAGTGCCGATCTACCAGACGACTTCTTACGTCTTCCGCGACACCGATCAGGCCGCCGCGCTGTTCAATCTGGAGCGGGCCGGCCATATCTACAGCCGTATTTCCAACCCCACGGTGGCGGTGCTGGAAGAACGCATTGCCGCCCTGGAACTGGGGGTCGGGGCCATCGGCACCGCCTCCGGCCATGCGGTGCTGCATCTGGCGGTTGCCACGTTGATGGGCCAGGGCGGGCATATCGTGGCCTCGTCGTCGCTCTACGGCGGCTCGATCAACCTCTTCACCC
This sequence comes from Pelagibius sp., assembly GCF_965249265.1. NCBI lineage: Bacteria > Pseudomonadati > Pseudomonadota > Alphaproteobacteria > Rhodospirillales > Rhodovibrionaceae > Pelagibius > Pelagibius sp. Next base: position 896,879 of record NZ_OZ252224.1, read on the forward strand.
ATACCCTGCCGCGTTTCGGGATCACCACGACCTTCGTCAATCCCCGCGATGTCGGGGCCTTTCGCGACGCCATCCGCCCGGAAACCCGGCTGGTTTTTGCCGAGGGCCTGGGCAATCCGGGCCTGGAGGTGCTGGACATTCCAGCGGTGGCCGAGGTCGCCCATGCCGCCGGCCTGCCGCTGATGATCGACAGCACGTTCGCCACGCCCTACCTCTGCCGGCCCGTCGAACTGGGCGCCGATCTGGTCATGCACTCGGCCACCAAGTGGCTCGGCGGCCACGGCCTCGCGCTTGGCGGTCTGCTGGTCGACGGCGGGCGTTTCGATTGGGAGGCGAGCGGGCGCTTCGACACCCTGACCGAACCCTACGAGGGCTATCACGGCATCGACTTTGCCGAGGAGTTCGGTCCCCAGGCCTTTTCCATGCGGGCGCGGGCCGAGGGCCTGCGCGACTTCGGTGCGGCGATGAGCCCGCAAAACGCCTTTTACATCCTGCAAGGCGTTGAGACGCTGCCGCTGCGTATGGAGCGGCACATGGCCAACACTCACAAGGTGCTGGATTACCTGCAGCGCGAGGAAGCGGTCTCCTGGGTCATTCACCCCGACCTGCCGGAGCATCCCGACCATGCCCTCGGCCAGCGGCTCATGTCCAAGGGCTGCGGCTCCATCGTTTCCTTCGGGGTGAAGGGCGGGCGCCCGGCCGGCGCGAAGTTCATCGAGGCCTGCCAGCTCTCCTCACACCTCGCCAACGTTGGCGATGCCAAGACGCTGGTGATCCACCCAGCCAGCACCACCCACCAGCAGATGAGCGTGGAACAGCTTGCCACCGCCGGGGTGGGGGAGGATATGATCCGACTCTCCGTCGGTCTGGAAGATGCCGACGACATCATCGGCGATCTGCGCCAGGCGCTCCGTACTTCGCAAAAGTAGGGGGCTTCCCAAAAAGACTGAGTGCCACGGCTCTACGGACGGACAAGGCTTTATGGAACTGACGGTAAACGGTGCGCGGGTCTATGCCGCGACCGGCGGGCGCAACTTCGATCCGGATCTGCCGGTCATCGTTTTCCTGCACGGCGCAGGCCTCGACCATACGGTCTGGGCTTTGCCGGCGCGCTACTTCGCCCATCACGATTGTTCGGTGCTGGCGGTCGACCTGCCCGGCCACGGGCGTTCGGAGGGGGCACCCTTGACCTCTATCGAGGCCATGGCTGACTGGGTGGTGAAACTGCTGGACGAAGCGGCGCTCGGCCGCGCCGCCCTGGCCGGCCATTCCATGGGCGCGCTGGCGGCGCTGGACTGTGCCGGACGGCACGGCGACCGCGTGCGCGCCGTCGCCCTGATGGGGGCGGCGCCCAAGATGCCGGTGCACCCGGACCTGCTGGCGGCGGCCGAGGCCAACGACCCGCTGGCCTTTGAACTCATGACCTCCTGGGGGTTCGGACCCAGCGGTCACTTCGGCGGCGCGCGCATGCCGGGCAGTTGGATGATGGGCGGCGGCGAGCGCTTGTTGCAGCGTATCCCCGACGGCGTGCTCCATGCCGATCTCTCGGCCTGCAACGCCTATCAGGGCGCCATGGCGGCCGCGGAGAATGTCACCTGTCCGCTGCTCATCGTCATGGGCGACCAGGATAAGATGACCCCGGCCCGCGCCGGCGCCAAGTTGGTTGCCGCCATCGCGGGCGCGCAGCAGGTCACCATCCCCGCCTGCGGCCACATGATGCTGGCCGAAAAGCCGGACGAAAGTCTCGATGCCCTGAAGACCATTCTGTGACCGGATAAGATGACCGAAAGCACGCCCGCCACCCGTGCGGACTATCCCCACGCCTTGACCATCCCGACGCGCTGGATGGACAACGACATCTACGGCCATGTGAACAATGTGGTCTACTATTCCTACTTCGACACCGTGATCAACGACTACCTGATCCGCGAGGGCGGGCTGGACATCCACGACGGCCAGGTGATCGGCGTCTGCGCCGAAAGCGCCTGCCAGTATAAGGCCGCCTTTGCTTTCCCAGAGGCGGTGGAAGCGGGCCTGCGTGTCGCGCATCTCGGCAACCGCGCGGTGCGCTACGAAATCGCCCTGTTCAAGGAAGGCCGGGAGGAGGCCGCGGCGACCGGCAGCTTCGTCCACGTCTTTGTCGAGCGCGCCACCATGAAGGCGGTGCCGATCCCCGAAGGCCTGCGCGCGGCGCTGGAGAAGCTGCAGGCATAGTTTTTCGTGTTTGCCCTTCGGGCTCCCCCTCACCCCGGCCCTCTCCCGCGAGGGGCTATGGGATTCACACATTTTCGATGTTTGTTGCGAGTGCGAATCCGGTGAGTTGTGCTGCGAGGGTTTGCCAACCGGTTTTCATGGTCTTTGGTCCGGGCGGTTTGTAGTAGCAGTTCCATCCGCCGAGGCGGGCGCAGACCCAGGCGAGGAACGCGAGGCTGTCGGCTGGATGCGGATTTTTCTGGCGCTCGGTGTTGCCTTCGAGCGTCTTGGAGATCGCCTGGAGTGCGGGCAGAAAGCCGGCGTCGAGGGCGTCCGTCGCCGGTCGGCGCGAGCCGTCGCGGGCATCGACCAGTTGCATGATGCGGGCCGCCGCGCCGAGCGCCATGGCGGCGAACTTCATCAGCCGCCCGGCATCGTGCATCTGGGTTTCGTCGAAGCGCAGGCCGTCGCTCTTGCAGGTTCGGAACAGCTGCTCGATGCGCCAGCGCAGGCGGTAGAGCTGAACCGCACGCTGCGGCGCGATGTCCGCCGACGACAGCAGACGCCAGTGCAGCGCCGCCTTGCCCGCCGGCGGATCGGGCTCGCGCGCTTCGACGACGGTCATCTCGACCATCTCTGCGGCATGCGCCTTCTTCAGCCTCGAGGGGCGGACGATCCGCACACGGCGTGCCCGCAGTTCCACCGTGGCCTCGCGGCCCTTGTCGCCCGGCCCACGCGGGCCGACCTTCACGACAGACCGGCCTTGCGCAGGTTCCGCCGCCAGTGCCTCGAACAGGCGGCGGCCATCCGCCCCGTCTGCTTCGTTCTCCCCGTCCGCCAAGCCACGGTCGTGGCGCGCCCGCACCACAAGCTCCACGCCCTCGGGCTTGCCGGCAAACAGCGTGTAGACGTCGCTTTCCCGGTCGGCCACCACGGTTACGCTGGCGGCGCCGGCCAAACCCTCGCCGGCGCAGCGCGCCCCGGACAGCCAGCGACCGCTCTCCTTGTCCGAAGGCGCACGCCGCCGACGATCGCCCGCCTTGACCGGCGGCCGGGTCCAGATCTCGGCCCCCACAAGGCCAAGCACCGCCTCGTCCTCGGCGTCCACCGCAAGCAGCGGGTGCAGGAAAAAGGCCGGGCTCGTGCCATCCGCCCCGCATCCAAAACCCCGGCGGTTGGCCGCGCGGTTCTTGAAGTTGATCTCGCTCGTATCCTGGATGCAGATCACATGCCGACCCGCGCACACCGCCGCCGTCCGGGCCGCAAGGCCGGACAGGATCGCCGCAACGCTGGAATGCGGCGAAGACAAAAACCGGTGGCACGCCATCTCACCAGCCCGGTCACCACCAACCTTGCGCAATACGCAACTGCCGCTCGACACCAACTGGTCCATCATCCATTCCGACCGACCCGCAACACGCACGTCTCCAAACCCAGCCATCCAGATCCCCCAAAAAAACCTGGATTGCTTGAATCACATCATCGCCTCAAAGAGAAGCAATTCCGTGAATGCCGTAGCCCACGGAGGGGAGAGGGGGAATTAAAAAGAGGGTCGTTTCTAAGACCCTCTCCCCTCGTGGGAGAGGGAGGGTGAGGGGGCTTGCCGCGTAAGCGGCAAAAGAAGGGGTCTTCCTTACTCCGCCGCCAGCCGGTCGAGCCGCAGCCGGTCGCGGCTGTCGGTGAGGCGGTAGAGGCCGACAAAGACGGCGGTGACGGCGCCCAGGGTGGTGCCACCGGCGATCAGGAACATGATCATCAGCTGGTATTTCACCGCCTCCATGGGCTCGACGCCGGCAAGAATCTGACCGGTCATCATGCCGGGCAGGGACACCAGGCCGGTGGCGGCCAGCGCGTTGATGATCGGCATCAGGGCGGTGGTCAGCGCCTGGCGGGTGATTGGCAGCATGGCGGCGCGCCGTGTCGCGCCGAGGCAGAGCTGCGCTTCGATCCCCGCACGCTGCTGACGCGCACCTTCGGTCAGGCGCTGGAGGCCGAGGGCGATTCCGGTCATGGTGTTGCCGAGGATCATACCCAGCAGCGGCAGGGCATAGCGCGGATCGTACCAGGGCTCCGGCTGCACCTGGGTGGTGAGCGCAAAGAGGGTCACGAGCGTGGCGGCCATCAGCATAGCCGATGTGCCGATGCCATAGGCCCAGAGCTTCTGGAATCCGCGTTCCTGGCGCGCCATGATTTCGCGTCCCGCAAAGAGGATCATGGCCAGCGCTGCCAGGCCGGTCCACCAGGGCGAAACCAGTTGAAAGAGCTTGGTCAGCACGAGGCCGACAAGGAAGAGCTGCAACACACAGCGCAGTCCGGCCAGCGCAAGACTGCGTTCGATCCTGAGCTGCAGTGCCAGAGACAGGCCGGCGACGGCGAGCAGCAGGAGCGCGGAAAGGCCGAGATCCAGATACTCGAGACGGATGTAGTCGGTCATTGCGCGTCTTCCTGCAAGGCTTCGCGCAGGCGCCCGCGGTCGATCCAGAAACGGCGCGTTGCCACCCTTTCCGCCTGACGCCGGTCGTGGGTAACCCAGAGCAGCGCCAGACCGTGGTTCTGCTGTTCCTTCAAAAGGGTTTCGACGGCCGCGGTTGCCTCTTCGTCCAGCGGGCCGGTCGGCTCGTCGAGCAGCAGAACTTTCGGTTTTCTTTCGATGGCGCGCAGCAAGGCCAGCCGCTGGCGCTCGCCGGTGGAGAGCTGCGGCACCGGCCGGTCGTCGACCCCCGCTTTCAGGTGCAGGCGCCCGGCGAGAGGCGCGAGGGCATCCCAATTCTGGAAGTGATCCTCCAGCCGGTCGGACCACCAGCCCGGCTCGGCGGGCAGGTAGCCGACCAGACGGCGCCAGCCCGGCCCGGACATCGCCCGCCGGTCCTTGCCGTCCAGCGTGACATCGCCGACGCAGGGGTCGAGGTCGGCCAGGGCGCGGAGCAACAGGGACTTGCCGGCGCCCGAGGGGCCGCTGAGCGCAACACTCTCCCCGGCGGCGAGCGAAAAGGACAGCGGCTCCAGACCGGGGCGGGAAAGCGCGTCGACCGACAGTGTCATGCGGCCGTCTTAGGGGAAGGGACCGAGTCCCGGCCAGCGGGCTAAATTTCGATCAGATGATCGGGCAGTTCGTTTTTGCTGGCGTGCGCACGGCCGGGTTCGGGAGGAAAGTTCTCGGCCAAGATGGTGCCGCAGGCCGCCACCGCCTGCTCGAAGCCTTCGGCCACCCGTTTCGCTTTTACGGCGACAACGAAGTCGGCGACGATGGCATCCCAGCGCTCTTGCGTCACTTTCTCGTTGATGCCTTTGTCGGCCAGAATCTCGACATAGCGCTCACCGACCGAGACGAAGATCAGGACGCCGCTACGGCCCTCTGTGTGATGCAGACCCAGATCGAGAAATTGCTCGCGGGCGGTGCGCGCGGCGCGGTGCTGTTTCACCTTGGCGGGGATCAGGCGCATTTTCAGGGCCGGCGAGCGCAAGGCGACGGCGAGTACGAGGAACAGCACCAGCTGAACGATGGAAACCAAAGCCAGCGGCCAGGCAAGCTGCAGCGCCAGCACCAGCGGCGGCACGGCAAGTGCAATCAGGCCTGCCCAGAGCAGGGGGATGTAGGGATAGGGGTCGCTTTCGCGGGCGATCACGGTGACCAGTTCGCCGCTGGTCTTCTGCTCGATGTCTTTGATTTGCGCTTGAAGCCGCTGCTTGTCGACCTTGCTCAGGAATGCCATGTCACCATCCTCCGGACGCGCCACCGCCACCGCCGCCGCCACTGCCGCCGCCGCCGCTGAAACCGCCTCCGCCGAAGCCGCCGCCCCCGAAGCCGCCACCGCCGGAATACCCGCGGCCCGAACGTCCTCTGTGGTAGCCGTCGCCGATGCCGCCGCCGTCGCCGAACTCCTCGCGGTAACGGATCAGCAGGATGATGGCAAAGACAATGAACAAGAACATCACCGGCGAGAATCGTTCCAGGAGGGGAATCTTTTTGGGCAAGGGGTCGTAGCTGCCGTCGATGGCGGCAAGGATGGCATTCACCCCGGCTGTGATTCCGCCGGCGAAGTCGTTGTTGCGGAACGCGGGCAGGATCTCCCGCTCGATGATCATCTTGGCGATGGCGTCGGGCAGTTCCCCTTCGAGACCATAGCCGACCTCGATGCGCACCTTGCGTTCATTGGGCGCCGCGATCAGCAGCGCGCCGTTGTTGCGTCCTGCCTGTCCAATGCCCCATTGGCGGAGGAGTTGGTAGCCGAATTCTTCGATCGTAGTGCCTTGCAGCGAAGGAAGGGTAACCACCACGACCTGGTTGGAGGTTGCACTCTCGTGGTCCGCCAGGAGCTGGGTGAGGCGGCTTTCTGCGCCGGCGCCCAGCAGGTTGGCATCATCGACCACCCTGCCGCTGAGGACGGGGAAATCCAGTGCCGCCCGGGCCGGCAGAGAGACGAAGGCCAGCGCCAACAGCAGTAAGACAATGGCCTGAACCCGCAGGCCCGGAGAAGCCAGGAGCGCGCGCACCACGCCAGCCTAGTTGAACTTCACTTCTGGCGGCTCGGCCAGGGATTCAGGTTGGCTGAAGGTCTCGCGGAGATCCATGTCCGAGTAGAGCAGCGCGGCCCAGATACGGCCGGGGAAGGTGCGCAGTTCGGTGTTGTAGACCTGCACTGCCTGGATGTAGTCGCGCCGCGCCACGGCGATGCGATTCTCGGTACCTTCCAGTTGGGCCTGCAGGTTGAGAAAATTCTGGTTCGATTTCAGATCGGGGTAGCGCTCCACCACCAGAAGCAGCCGCGACAGTGCCTGGGTGAGAGCGCCCTGATTGGCTTCGAAAGCCTGAAAGGCCTGGGGGTTGGAGAGAATGTCGCTGGGGATCTGCATCTGGGTCGCCTTGGCCCGCGCCTCTACCACGGCGGTCAGGGTTTCCTGTTCCTGGGCGGCAAAGCCCTTCACAACCTCGACCAGATTGGGGATCAGATCGGCCCGGCGCTTGTACTGATTGTCGACCTGGGCCCAGGTGGCCTTCACCGCCTCGTCATAGGTCGGGATATCGTTGACACCGCAGGCGGCCAGCAGGGAAACCAGAATGCTGCAGGCCATAAAGCGGGGGAATAAGCGGCCAATCACATACATGCGTGGAAATTCCTCAAAAGGCTAATAAGCCGGAACCTATCACCCGATGGGTCGGAATTCTACCGCGCCGTCTGTGCCGGCCAGCCTCACCGCGGGCCGAGATTCCAAGCTCGATCGCGAGGGGCGGAAACAAAGACTGCCGGCCGGCGATCGCTCGCCGACCGGCAGGGCTGGAAGTTGGAGGTCTGTGCGGGAAGCCGCTTTAGGCCGCTTCGCTCTCGATCACCTTGGACTGGCCCGCGATCTTGATGGTGCGGGGCTTCTTGGCCTCCGGCACCTCGCGGAGCAACTCGACGGTCAAGAGACCGTTTTCGAGCCGGGCGCCGGCGACCTTGATGTAATCGGCCAGATCGAAGCGGCGCTCGAAGGCGCGGTTGGCGATGCCACGATGCAGATACTTGGTCTGCTCGTCTTCAACGGCGGCCTTTTTGCCGGTGATGGTCAGGGTGTTTTCCTTGGCCGTGACGTCGAGCTCGTCTTCGGAAAAGCCGGCGACGGCCATCACGATCCGATAGCTGTCCTCGTCGAGGCGCTCGATGTTGTAGGGCGGATAGCTGTAGGCGCTGTCATCCTGCCGGCTGGCCGAATCCAGGGCCGAAGCAAGGCGGTCGAAACCGACGGTGGCGCGATACAGGGGGGAAAGATCAAGACTACGCATGTCCATATTCTCCTTGTTGAGCAACATGGTTGGTCATTGGGTCCACCGGATGGTCGAACCCTCGTCATATGCCGCATTTCCGGGAAACCCTGCTGGAGGCGTAACCCCGCGACACCCCGTATATGGGGGGCCGGGAAACCGATTCAAGCCTTGCTCAGAGCCATGAATATGATATTATTCCTAGTTCATGTGGCGCCTTCCGGGACTTGCCGATCCCAAGGGATTGTTAAGCCGCAACGCGCTAAACTTCGGCGTCAACGCGAGGGAAACCGTGGCCTGACACCGGCTGCGGGGACTCGGCTTCGGGTAACGAAAAGCTGTAAGAGATCCGTTTTGAGCGATCAGACCGTCGCCTTTTTTGATTCGACCTTCGACGAGGCCTTGTCGCTGACCCGCGAGGCGCGGGATTACCTGACTCATCGCGAGCCCGCCGAGCGCAAGGACCTTACGCCGAAGGACCGCATGGCCGTGAGCTGCGAGACCATGCGCCTGACCTCCCGCCTGACCCAAATCATGGCCTGGCTGCTGGTGCAGAAAGCCGTCCATGCCGGGGAGATGACCCGCGCCGAGGCCACCGCGCCGGAGTTCCGGCTGGCCGGCAAGGAGGTCTGCGAAGAGACCATGCCGCCGGTGGAGGGGGCCACCCTGCAGCCGCGCCTCGTGGAGCTGCTGGATCGTTCCCACAAGCTCTATCAGCGGGTGGCGCGCCTCGATGCCATGCAGGACCAATCTCACCGCCCGGCGCTTCACCAGTAGCCCGGGACCGGTAGCGCAGTATCTGCGCCAGCCCGGCAAAACCGACCGAATACCGGCAAGACAAAAGGGCGGCCAAACAGCCGCCCTTCGTTTTCTTTCGAAACCTTAACCTCCCGGCCGGCCCCCAACAAAAATGGCAGGGCGCCGGTAGAGGCAGGTTACTCGGACTTCAGTCCGAAACCGCCGAAACGCTTGTTGAATTTCGCCACCTGACCGCCGCTGTCCACCAGACGATGCTCGCCGGTCCAGGCCGGGTGGGTCTTGGGGTCGATGTCCAGGCGCATGGTATCGCCCGCAGCCCCATAGGTGGAGCGCGTGGTGAATTCGGAGCCGTCGGTCATAACCACCTTGATTTCGTGGTATTCCGGATGCAGGTCTTTTTTCATGGCTTTGATCCTCGCGAAAGCGCCGGGCTGTATACCCGAGGGCGGGCCGCGATGCAAGCACCGAGAAGGGGCCTCCCGCCGCCCTGCCGGGAACCCTGGAAATCCGCCGAAAATTCACCATTTCAAGGCTTTGCGGGGCCGTTGCTGCGCCTTCGGGCTTGCGGGCCCGGCGCCGCCTTGCTGGAATGCCCCGCCAGCCCGGACCAACCTCTCCGGTTGATCCGCCCCTGGGTTGATTCGCGGCCGATCCGCCCGGCTGATCAGAAAGAGTATTGCCGATGCGTATGTCTTCCCCCGCACCCCAAGGTGTCCGTAGCGATCTTGGGGAGGCCGCACCAGCCCGAAGCAGCTTGAAGCTTCTCGTCGAGCTCTGGCAGTTCGTGCGGCCCTACTGGCGTCAGCTCATCGGTGCGATGGCGGCCCTGCTGCTTGCGGCCTCCACCGTTCTGGGCCTCGGCATGGGTCTGCGCCGTTTGGTCGACGAGGGGTTTTCCGCCGGCAATGCCGCGCTTTTGAACCAGGCGGTCCTGGTCCTCTTCGGTGTGGTGATTCTACTGGCGGCGGCCAGCTATGCACGCTTCTTCCTGGTCTCCTGGATCGGTGAGCGCGTCGTGGCGGATATCCGCAAGCGGGTTTTCGATCACATCCTCACCCTCTCGCCCGGTTACTACGAGGTGACCCGCACCGGCGAGGTGCTGTCGCGTCTGACCACCGACACCACGCTGTTGCAGACCGTGGTCGGTTCTTCCGTCTCCATCGCGATCCGCAACTCCCTGCTGCTGATCGGCGGCTCGGTCCTGCTGATCATCACCTCGGCAAAACTGACCGCCCTGGTTTTTCTGGTGGTGCCGCTGGTGCTGCTGCCGATCCTGACCTATGGCCGCCGGGTGCGCCGCCTCAGCCGCGACAGCCAGGACCGTATCGCCGATCTCGGCGTTTATGCCGGGGAAACGCTGGACGCGATCCGCACGGTGCAGGCCTTTGTGCACGAAGGCGAGGACCGGCGCCGTTTTGCCGGGCGGGTGGAGGAGGCTTTCGGCACCGCCCGGCGGCGCATCTCGGCCCGCGCCATGCTGACCGCGGTGGTCATCGTGCTGGTCTTCGGCGCGGTCAGCGTCATCCTCTGGATCGGCGGTCACGATGTCCTCAGCGGCCGGATCTCCGCGGGGGAGCTTTCCGCCTTCGTCTTCTACGCCATCATCGTGGCCGGTGCCGCCGGGGCGGTAAGCGAGGTGATCGGCGATCTGCAGCGCGCCGCCGGCGCCACCGAAAGGCTGATGGATCTCTTGGAGGCGGAGCCGGAGATCACCGCCCCCTCCGACCCGCGTGCCCTGCCGCTGCCGGCCCGCGGCGCGGTCAGCTTCGACAACGTGGTGTTCAACTATCCTTCCCGCCCCGACCGCTCGGCCCTTCAGGGTCTTAGCTTCACGGCGGAGCCGGGCGAGAAGATCGCCATCGTCGGTCCTTCCGGTGCCGGCAAGACGACGATCCTTCAGTTGCTGCTGCGGTTTTATGATCCCCAGCAGGGCACGATCCGCCTGGACGGCGTGCCTCTGGCGGAGGCCGATCCAGGGGAGCTGCGCGCCCGCATCGGCTTGGTGCCGCAGGAGCCGATCGTGTTTTCCACCAGCGCCTGGGAGAACATTCGCTACGGCCGCCCGGAGGCCAGCGATGAAGAGGTGCGTCAGGCCGCGGCTGCCGCCGGGGCGCTGGAGTTTCTGGAGCAGTTGCCCGAGGGCCTGGACAGCTACCTCGGCGAGAAGGGCGTGCGTTTGTCGGGCGGCCAGCGCCAGCGCCTCGCCATCGCCCGCGCGATCCTGAAAGACCCGCCGCTGCTGCTGCTTGACGAAGCGACTTCGGCCCTGGATGCCGAGAGTGAGCGTGCCGTGCAGCAGGCCCTGGACCGGCTGATGGCCGACCGCTCCACCCTGGTGATCGCCCACCGTCTGGCGACGGTGTTGAAGGCCGACCGCATTCTGGTGATCGACGAGGGCCGCTTGGTGGAAAGCGGCAGCCACCAGGAACTTGTCGCCGCCGACGGCCTTTATGCCCGTCTCGCCGCCCTCCAGTTCGGCCAGGCCGCGGCCTTGGATACCTCGGCGGCCTAACACTGCGGCTTTAAGTGATGCTGGGATGCAAGACGGGTACGTAACCGGCGGCCAGGGCGGTCACGGTCGAGGCCGGCGTTATGACGGAGACCGTGACACCGGCCGGTCGCTGGCGGGGCGGGCCGTAGCCGCTGTGTGACCAGGGGTGAAGTGCTGAGCCCCGGACCAGCCATGGTCTCGGATCGTCCGGCAGCAGTACGAAGCTGCCGTCCGGCAGGTTTTCGAGGTCGGCGTCGTGATGGCGCTGGTGGCGCCGTTGATCGAGGCGGTCTGCATGAAGCCGGGCATCGACGTCGGGTTGCCGCGGTGGCCGCGCTTGGGTCCAGCCGGTCCCGGCGGCCCAACAGGCCAGGAACTTCCGGTAAGCCTCGCGCCGGCAGTAGCCGCAGGGGCGATGGCCAGCGGCCAGCGCCACGGCTTCGTCGAGGAAGAACAATTCGGTCCAGGACCGCGGCCTCATCAACTCTCGCCGAACCCCTTTCCAGGCGAGGCGGCAGATGATCCAGGATTTGGTCCGCCAGCCTTGGCTGCGCAGCGCCCGGTCGTTGTTGTGAAGGCAGCCGCGATTGCCCATGACGAGGCCGCGGCTGTCCACGGCCTCGATGGTGGAGAAGGGCGTAACGCGGTTCTGCAGCGGCATTCCAAGTTCTCTGTGGTCAACCCGCCGGCCGGCGGCCTTGAAAGCGCCGGATCGAAAGACTGTGGACGGACAGTCTATCACCTCCGGCACGGCGCAGGGATGGTGCCCTTCACCGGTGAAGGTGTCGCGTGATGTTCCTGACAGCACGCTGGCAGGAGTCGTCGGTTAGGTTCCGCTGAAGGTACCCGGAACCAAGGATCAGCGGCTGATATGGCGACACCAAAGACCGGAAACGATATTGCCCTTGGCACGTTTTACATGATCCTTGCGGCGCTGCTGTTGGCGCTGGGCGCCACTTCGGCACGATTTGCGGCCAGCGATCTGAACGTCTTTACCCTCGTATTCTGGTCGAACCTGTGGATGTTCGCCCTGATGTGCGCCTGGGTGTCATTCAAGCCCCCGGCCGGTGGTATCGGAACGAAGCGGCTGGCACGGCATTTTTTGCGGTCGGTCTTCACCTACAGCGCCTTGGTGACGTACTTCTACGCCTTGGCGCAGATCCCCTTTGCCAATGCGGTTATCCTGCAGTCGATGGGTCCGATCTTCGTTCCCGTTCTGGCACTGCTCATTTACCGCCGCTTGTCGGATCGCTATGTCTGGCTCGGTGTGCTGATAAGTTTCGCCGGTGTGGCCATGATCATTCAGCCCGGCAACCTCGGGATATCCCTGGGTGATGCCTCTGCCATCCTTGCTGCGCTCGGCGGTGCGGCTGCGGCGCTCGTCATCTGGTCGCTGTCGACGACCGAGCCGCCTGTCCGGCAGATGTTCTATTTCTCACTCTTTGCGCTGCTTCTATCGGCTATTCCACTACCCTGGACATGGTCCTGGCCCAGTTCAACGCAGCTCTGGCAAATCGCTTTCGTTGCCGCTTTCACGCTTATCGGACAGTATTTCTATGCCAAGGCTTTTTCAGCCGCGCCCGCCGACAAGGTGAATACCTGGAGCTACATGACGATTGTGTTCGCGGCGGGCATCGGCTTTGTCGCTTGGAACGAGCCCATCCTTGCAGTGACGGTCGGCGGTGCGGTCTTGGTTGTGGGCGGTGCCCATCTGGCGACACGGGAACGCCGGATTGCGCACAGCAGCCCTTGATCCTGCACAAGAAGAGCCGGCCTCAATGCAGCTTCAGCTTCGGCCTGACGATGCGATTGACGTGGCCGACCAGGATCAGGGCGAGGCCCTTGATCCAGCCATGGATGGCGATGAGGTGCATGCGGTAGAGGGAGGTGTAGGCGATGCGGGCGAGGCGGCCCTCGATCGCCATGCGGCCGCCGACCAGGTTGCCCATCAGGCTGCCGACGGTGGAGAAGCGGCTGAGCGCGACCAGCGACCCCCTGTCGTTGTAGACGAAGTCCTTCAGGGGCCGGTCTTCGGTCAGCGCGACGATGTTCTCGAAGACCTGGGTCGCCATCTGATGGGCGGCCTGGGCGCGCGGCGGGATCGGACGCTCTTCGCCTTCCGGGGTGTAGGCACAGCAGTCGCCGATGGCGAAGATGCGCGGGTCCCGGGTCGTCTGCAGGCTCGGCCCGACGATCAGGCGGTTCGCCCGGTCCACCTCAAGCCCGTCGAGGGCGGAGAGGTAATCCGGGCCCTTCACGCCTGCCGCCCAGAGGGTCAGCTCCGCATCGACGGTCCGGCCGCTTTTCGTTTTCACGGCGCCGGGTGTCACCGCTTCGACGACGGTGTCGGTGAGGATCTCGACCCCGAGGGCTTCGAGCTCGGCGGCGGCGGCCTCGGAGAGTTTTTCCGGCAGGGCGGGCAGGATGCGCGGACCGGCTTCCAGGATCGTGACCTTAAGGCGCGTCTCGTCGAAGACCTCCAGGCCGTAGTGGCGCAGCGCATGGGCGGCGTTGTAGAGCTCGGCGGCCAGTTCGACCCCGGTGGCCCCGGCGCCGACGATGGCGATCCGCACGAGGCTGCCGCTCTCGCCCTGGGCGACGTTGTGTGTGACGCGCAGGCAGGCGTTCAACAGCTTGGAGCGGAAGTGGTCCGCCTGGCTGCGGTCTTCCAGGAAGAGGGCATGCTCCAGCACGCCGGGAATGCCGAAGTCGTTGGAGATTCCGCCGACGGCGAGCACGAGGTAGTCGTAGCGGATGCTGTGGGCGCCGATGACCTCCCGCCCGTCTTCGTCCGTGAGCGGTGCCGTGTGCACCAGACGCCTTTCCCGGTCGACCCCGGCAAAGGTGCCGTAGAAGAAGCGGTAGCCCCAGCGCACGCCGTGGCCGCCGTAGCCGACCTCGTCCATGTTGGCATCCAGCGAGCCCGCCGCCACTTCGTGCAGCAGCGGCTTCCAGATATGCGTGCGGTTGCGTTCCACAAGGATGATGTCGTAGCCGTCGCGCCCGAAGCGGCTGCCAAGCTTTCGCACAAGCTCCAGGCCGCCGGCCCCGCCGCCGACCACGACGATCTGCGTTTTTTGCTGCTCCGCCGTCGCGGTCATCGCTCGCCTTGCTTTCGTTGGAGGGGGTATCGAGAGGGATTAAGTGCGGAGTGCGTCGGGCGGGATTATGTCGGGCAGGGCTTGTCGCTGCAATCCTATCCCTCCACTGCCGCAGTGGCTCAGGTCTGTGCTGAAATGAGGGCGCTCTATCCGACGCTCTCTAGCGTGCGGCAAGCCCCTGGATCAGCAACGAGATGCTGGTGTCGCGTGCCGCGATGTCATCGCAGCTGGGCGGTTCGGGATCGCCCCTGCGGCGCATGGCCATCCAGACCAGCATTTCCAAAGAGGCACGTGCAGCCGCGGCGAGGTCGAGATCGCCGCGCAGATGGCCGGCCGTAGAGAGGCGGCGCAGGCAGGACTCAAAATCGACGTAAAAGCGGTGGCGCGCGCCCTTGATGTAGAGGTTTTCCAGCACCGTCACCTCGCGGGAGCAGCGGTCGAGGAGGCCGATCAGCAACTTCTCACGTGCCAGCATGTCAAAGGTTTCGGCCAGCACGTCCCGCAACGTCTGCGCCGTCGGTGTTTCGGTCACGGCGGCTTTCAGGGCCGGCCACTGGAACCGTTTCGCGATGACGGACTCGGCCACGCGCCTTAACCGAGCCGCATTGAAACGCACCGGTTTGCTGACCGGGGGCAGGTCGCAGCGTGCCGCTGACAGCAACGCCAGTTCGATAAGCGCATCCTTCTCCGCGACATAGATGTAGACGGTGCCCGCGGCGACACCTGCCTCGCGCGCGACATCCGCAACCTGGGTGAGGCGTGGCCCCTGTGCGGTCAGGACATGGCGTGCCGCAGCGCCAATCGCTGCCAGCTTCTGCGGATCGCGTTTCGGCCCGCGTCTTGATGCGGGCGCGGATCTGTGTTTATTATGAATGAATGGATCGTTCATTATTTGAGGTTACTCGAAAATGACTAATCCGTCCAGTCCGATTCCCAGAGACGAAGCCCGGGTTCGACGCCACGATGTCGACTTGCTGCGGGCCTTCGCCGTTCTGCTGCTGGTGCCGTTTCACACCGCCCGTCTGTTCGATGCGGAGCCCTGGCATATGAAGGATTTGGAGGCCCCTTATTGGGCCGCCGACTTCCTCATCCGGAGCCTGAACATCGCGCAGATGCCGCTGCTGTTCCTTCTGGCCGGGATGAGCGCGGCCTGGGCATTGGAGCGCCGGACGAGCGGCACCTTCCTGCGGGAAAGAGCTGCCCGTCTGCTTTTACCTTTGATAATTGGCATGGTGGTGTTGGTCGCGCCGCAGGTCTGGCTCGAACGGATCAGCGGCGAGGTGCCTTTGCGGATGAGCCCGATTGATTTCGACGCCGGATTCTGGGCCTTTCTTCCCTCCTATTTTTCCTGCTGTTATCCGGCGTCGAACCTGTCGTGGCATCACCTGTGGTTTCTGCTTTACCTGTTTGTCTACTGCCTGCCGCTGGCAGCGTTGGCCCGTAGTGGCGGCGGCCAGGGTTTGGCGCGCTGGACAGCCCGGGCGCCGTGGCGGCTGTTCCTCTTTGGCCTTGTCTTGGTGGCGGTCGAAGCGGCGTTGCGGCGGACCTTTCCGAGCACGCACAATCTGGTCTGGGACTGGGCGAACCATGCGCATTATGGCGCCCTGGTCCTCTTCGGCTGGTGGCTTGGCCGCAATCCTGTGCTGGAAGATTCGCTCCAGACGATCCGAAGAGCGGCGCTGACCGCGACGGCCCTGCTGACACTGCTTTGGTTTGCCGCCATGCCGACGATGTTCGGCGGTTTCGGGCTTCTGGATATGCCAGGCGCGCTTCGGCACCTGGTCCGCATCGCTGCCGAGTGGTGCATGCTGCTGACGGCGCTGGCCTATGGGCGGCGCCTACTGGGCAACGCGCTCACCGGCCTCCGCAGATGGCTGCCGCTCGCTCTCCCTTTCTACCTGTTTCATCAGACGGTCATCGTGATCCTCGGATGGGTCTGGCTCGGTTGGTCCGGCACACCGCTTCCGAAAGCCCTGGTCATTGCCGTGCTTGCCACTGTCCTGAGTCTGCTGCTGGCCTGGGCTTGCGCGCAGTTCCGGATCACGCGGATTGCCACCGGCTTGCCGATGAAGCGGAAGCAAGGCGCCCCGCCCGGTGCCACGGCATTGCCGTGATCCGCCTTAGCGCTGCGTCAGTTTGAATTCGATCCGGCAGTTGCGGTTCCGCTTACTACATGGGCTTCAGTTTGTCGCCGCGATCTGGACCTTCCCGTCGTTCAGGAAGCAGGTTTTGTCGAACAGCGTGAGATCCAGGGGATTCGGCAAGCGGACATCTTCAAGACCGGGGCACGGCCTCGACGAGGGATCGTAGGAGCGGTCGATCTGGGAGATGAATACGATGATCAATCCCCTGTCGGCGGCGAGTGATTTCAGCGCACGCACCTGAGCCATGAGTGTCGGGTTCTCCCGCTTCTGATCCAGAAGCTGCAGGTAATCTATGACCACCACGGCACCGGATGGCGCGGCCGCCAGCCGATTGATGATGTAGTCGGCGTTGATGGCGTCGGAGGTATCGAAGGCGAAGCGATCACTGAGAGTCGCGGGATCCCCGGCAACCTTTCGGATGCGATCCAGAACCTCGTTCTCGTTGTACTCTAAGGTGAAGAACACCCCGTATCGGCCTCGCTTTATGGCTTCCACGATGAGTTCTAGGCTCATTAGCGTCTTACCGTGTCCGGGACGCGCAGCCAGCAGCACCAAGTCCCCCGGGTTCAAACGGGCGAGCAAATCACGCGACGGGCCGGTGGCGGCTCCCCGGGCGGCAAGCAGACTCCAGTTGCTGAAGCCCTCTTCCCCGGCAACACGATCCAGTGCCGCGTTCAGCGGTATGTGCTCCGCGCGGGACAGCACTCTTGCCCGGCGTTTCAGGCGATAGATGGGTGCAGACAGTTTAAGTGGGGGCAGTTTCATAAGAGAACCTCCTATTGCGGGTGGTCGTCGCAATCCCTCCTTATGCGTGGTGCCCGAACAGTCGGTTCGATGAGATCAGAGCCCCATATGTCAGATACTTTCCCGGATGGAGGGGGGAGGCATGGGCCATGGCCTGATCGTTAGTATGGGCCAAGTTCGAGCGGATTCGCAATCACCGGGAAGCAGCTCTGGGCACGGAGATGCGGCAACAAGGGCCCCGCATTTTGGCTTTGAGGGCGTGACGCCCAAGCCGTTCCTAACCTATCTCTGGGTCAGTTTGAATTCGATGCGGCGGTTGCGGCGGAAGGCGATTTCGTCGTTGCCACCGTCCAGTGGCTGGAACTCGCCGAAGCCGGTGGCGGCGAGACGGTTGGCCGGGATGCCGCGGTCGATCATGAACTTCACCACGGCGATGGCGCGGGCGGCGGAGAGTTCCCAATTGGAAGGGAACTGGAAGGTGGCGATGGGCGCCCGGTCGGTGTGGCCGTCGACCCGCATCACCCAGTCCAGCTCCGGCGGAATGGTGCCGGAGATTTCCTTCAGGGTTTCCGCGAGGCGGCCGAGCTGTACCCGGCCCTGATCGCCGATGGTGGCGGAGCCGCTCTGGAACAGGATCTCAGACTGGAAAACGAAACGGTCGCCGACGATGCGGATATCCTGGCGATTGCCGATGGCTTCGCGCAGCCGCCCGAAGAATTCCGAGCGGTAGCGCGCCAGTTCCTGAACCTTGCTGGCCAGAGCGACGTTGAGGCGCTTGCCGAGGTCGGCGATCTGCACCTGCTGGGCTTCGTTTTCCGCTTCAGCCAGGTCGAGAGCTTCCGACAATGTGGAAAGCTGCTGACGCAGGGTGGCCAGTTGCTGGTTCAGCAGGGTGATCTGGATCTGCGCTTCCTCGGAGAGCTGCTGCTGCTCGGCCAGGGCGGCGGAGGTGTCGCGGCCTGCCGCCTCGGCCGCCTGCAGCTTTTCCACCAGATCGTCGCGCAGGGACTTCAGGATCGCCAGTTCTGCCAACTGGGCTTCGATCTTGGCCTTGTCGGCGTCGATGGTTTTGTAGGCGTCTTCCAATTCCGCCGCATTCGCCGCGATGGCGGCCAAGGCCTCTTCGAGCCTTTTCTGGTCGGTCTGCATGCGCGCGAGGGCGGCATCGAGTTCGGCCTGGCGCGCATCCAGCGCCTGCCGGGTTTCGGCCAAGGCGGCCTCCCGCTCGGCGAGCGCGCTGCGGCTTTGCTCGAGTTCTTCCTCACTGGCTTCGGCAAGGGCGGCGAGGCGGTTGGTTTCGTCCTGTTCGGCGGCCAGCAGGCTGGCCAGGCTGTCGCGTTCATCGGCGAGGGCGGCAAGCTGCGCCGCCAGGGACTCACGCTGTTCGGTCAGCGCCGCCAACTGCCCGGCCAGGGATTCCCGCGCCGCCAGGGAAGACTGCAGTTCGGAGGAAAGCTGGGCGATGTTGACCCGCAGCTCCGTATTGGCGTTGCGTTCCAGCGCCAGCAGGTCGGCCAGTTCGTTGATCTCGTTTTCCAGCCGCAGCAGGGCCTCGTCCTTGCCGGAGATGGCGACCGAGAGGAAGAACTGCGCCACCATGAAGACCATCAAGACGAAGATGACGACCAGCAGAAGGGTCGCAAGGCCGTCGACAAAGCCCGGCCAGATGTTGATGGAGCGGCGGGAACCGCCACGGCCCAGGGCGTACATGCTGGGCTATTCCTCTTCAGCCATGGCTGCCAGGGTGCGGGTCAGCAGGCGGATCTCGCCGCGCAGTTCCTCGACCGCCTGATCGCGGCCGCTGGCCATCTCTGCGGAGATGCGCTCCAGCCGCAGGTCGAGGTTGCGGATGTGCCCCTTGGTCGCCTTGTCGAAACCCCCGTCCTCGCCGCCGGCATCG
This sequence comes from Pelagibius sp., assembly GCF_965249265.1. NCBI lineage: Bacteria > Pseudomonadati > Pseudomonadota > Alphaproteobacteria > Rhodospirillales > Rhodovibrionaceae > Pelagibius > Pelagibius sp. The sequence goes on from NZ_OZ252224.1 coordinate 915,954, forward strand.
GCGATGCGGGCGAGAATCGGTTTCAGGCTGGCCTGGGTTTCGGCGATCGACAGCATGACGGACTGCTCCGTGCGCATGTGGTCGGTCAGGCTGCTCAGCCGCTCGGTGAGGGCGGCAAGGTTCTGGTTCACCAGACCCCGGTCTTCCTCACCCCGCGCCACAGTGCGCTGAAGCATCTCAAGGCTGTCGGCGGTTTTTTCCAAGAGCGCATGAACATAGGCCGATACCGGCTGGTCGCCCTCGCCGGAGGCACCGGCGCTGCCCAGCTTGGTGACGCTGGAAAGCCACTCTTCCAGCTCGTTCACGAAGCGGTTATGGGCCTGGGCCGAATTCAGTTCCAGGAAGCCCAGCACCAGCGAGCCGGCGAGGCCGAAGAGCGAGGAACTGAAGGCCGTGCCCATGCCTGACAGCGGGGCCTCCAGGCCGCCCTTCAGTTCTTCGAAGAGGGAGACCGGATCGTTGCCGCCGGAGAGGCCGCCGATGGTCTGGCCGACCGCGTTCACCGTGTCCAGCAGGCCCCAGAAGGTGCCCAGCAGGCCGAGAAAGATCAGCAGTCCGATGATGTAGCGGGAGATTTCATGAGATTCCTCGATGCGGGCGTGGATCGTATCCAGCAGGGTCCGCATCGACATGGTCGAGAGGCTGAGGCGCCCGGCGCGGTCACCGATCATCGTCACCATGGGGCCGAGCAGGCGCGGCGGCGTATCCTGGGACAGGGTGCCGGGGAAGATCAGGCCGCCGCGGCTCTCCCGGCGCAGGGTTTCCAGCCAGTGGATCTCGCCGCGCAGCCCCAGCACCTGGACAAAGCTGAGCCCGATGCCGAAGAACAGGATCAGCATGATCAAGCCGTTGAGCAGCCAGTTGGCGAGAAAGGCATCCTGGAGCTGCGGTGCGATAAAGGCGGCGGCGATCAGCACGGCCACCAGAAAGAGCACCATGCGGAGGAGGTAGGTCTGCAGGAAGGACATGCTTACGGTCTTTTCCTCGTGCCCGCCCCATTCCCCAAAGGCGGGCCGGTTGGTCATCGGTTCCGGCCGCTGAGCCGAAGTCGGGCCAAGACTGGGTCGGGTCAAGTCTGGGCCGGGCCGGGTCAGGGCCTGACCCTACATATCACGTCCTCGGGCCTCGACACAGATTTTCGTATAAGCGGAAAATGCGGCAGAATCACGGCTAACCGGTTGAATCAAGGATGATTCAACCGGCAGATCATCGCCGTCGAACAGAAATCGGATTTGGCCGGTTTTGACCCGGAAAGGCTTTCGGGGTCAGCTACCGACAGGCTTGATGTCGACCCGATTCGCAGGACCGCTGCCCGATGCGTTGCTCGGCGGGCGCACCTGAATGCGGGCCGAGGGGATCCCGGCGTCAATCAGGAAGGTCCGAACTTTCAGGGCCCGCGACAGGGCCAACTGGCGGGCCAGATCGGGTGAACCCTCGGTGCTGGAGGCAAAGCCCAGCACCTGAATGCGGTCGTCGCTCTTGCCGCGCAGGTCTTCGGCGAGGGACCGCAGCGTCGCCTGGGCGGTGGTCGAGAGTTCGGCGGAATCGGTATCGAAGACGAAGGAGATATCTTCCGCCGCCAACGGCGTCTCACCTGTGTCCGAAAGGCTCGCGACCTGCTGAAGTCTCTCCGCGGGTTCCGCTCTATCGACCGAAGCCGTCTTCTCCGCCTCACCCGGCATCGCCGTCTGGTCCTGCGGCAGCAGACTCACCGGGGCCGAAGCCTCGGCAACCGAGCGTTCTGCGGTCTCGACCGGGTCGGTCCTGGCCTGTGCGCTTTCCATCGGCGCAGGCTCGGGGGAGGTTTCCGGTGAAGCAGGCGTTTCGGCGGCGGCTTCGTTCAAAGCCGTGGTCTCTGCCTCGGCCAGGGGTGTTTCGGCCAGGGGTGTTTCGGCTAGAGGTGATTCGGGGCGCGCGTCGTTTGCGGCCTCATCAGCCGCGGCAAGGCGGTCGGTTGCCGGCTCGTCCCTGAATTCCGGGGCCAGCAGGCCGTCAGCCGGAAGCTCGGCGGTGGCGACAGCGACCGGGGGCAGGCCCTGTGCGACGGCTTCCTGCAATCCCGGTTCTTCCTGCTCGGCTGCTTCCAGCGCGGCGAGCATCGCCGGCGAGGGCGCGGGTTTACGCGGGGAGGGCTGCGGAATCGGTTTGGATTCGATAATCACGGTCTGGAAGATCCATTCGCCCTCATCTTCCATCGGGGCTGCGCTGTCGGCATTGGCCAGCGGCAGCAGCAATTGGGATTGGGGCTCCGGCCCGTCGGCAAAGGCATTGTCGAAGGCCTGCTTGCGCTGTTCCTCGGCGACATCCCGCGAAAACCCGGGGGTCAGGCTGCTCGACGGATCGCGCAGGGGCGGGAACAACAGGGTTCCGGGCCGGGTGACGACGATGGCGCCGTCGCCGCGTTGCGGGAGCGTGCCGCCGCTGTTACCGGTGCCGATATTGAACTGCGGAAGCGGTGCGGCGCCCGGGTTTTCCGGTGCGGCCAGCGGCGGCGCGGCGGGCGGCGGAGGCGCGAGCGGCAGCGGCGCCATGGGCGCCGGGCCCGGGCCCAGGCTGTCCAGGACGTCGGTGTTGACGGTGATGCCGGATTGCGACCGGTACTGAGCTTCGGCGGGGCTGCTGCCCAGGCCAAAGGCCAGGCAACCCGCGACGGCCATCAGGCCCAGCGCTGTCGCGCGGCCGCTTCGGCTTCGAAAACACCCCTGCTCGGCAAACATGGTCATTTAGCCCCTGGAACCCGTTCTCCTTGGAGAACCCTTTTGGTTAACAGTATTCCTCCGGCAGGCCCGGGACAACCGCTTTGCGGGCGTCGCCAAGCGCAGCCCACCCTTAGGATGTGACCCAGGGTGTGGACTGCCGGGACGCTATTATTGCGCCTTTTGGTTACTCAAAGGTTTGCGGAGCAGCTTCATTAAGTCGCTGTGGGTATTGTTGTTACTGGCCAGGATAGAGGGGCTGTCCAGGTTGAAAGACTTGCCGTTCATCTCGCTCACGTAGCCGCCGGCCTCGCGGACCAGGATGACGCCTGCCGCCACGTCCCAGGATGACAGGCCCCGTTCCCAGAAGGCCTCGAAGCGCCCGGCGGCCACATAGGCGAGATCCAGGGCGGCCGATCCCCAGCGCCGTACGCCGGAGGTATTTTCCATAATAACGTCGATTTCACCGAGAAATGTCGCCCGGTCGCCGTGGCCCAGGAAAGGCGCGCCGGTGGCGATCAGGCAGTCGGCCAGGCGGTTTCGTGCGGAAACCCTGAGACGGCGGCCGTTCTGATAGGCGCCGGCACCGCGCTCCGCATGGAACAGGTCGTTCTTGATGGGGTCGTAGACCAGCCCGGCGATGATCTCGCCGCGCTCCTCCAGGGCGATGGAAATGGCGAAATGCGGCAGGCCGTGCAGGAAATTGGTGGTGCCGTCCAGCGGATCGACGATCCAGCGCCGGCCGGAGCCGTCGCTGGCCTTCTGCTCGCCGGATTCCTCCATGATGAAGCCGTAGCCGGGCCGGGCCTTGGAGAGTTCCTCCTTGATCGTCTTTTCCGCCTTCAGATCGGCGGCGGAGACGAAGTCGGCCGGCCCTTTGCGGGAGACCTGGAGATTCTCAAGCTCCCCGAAGTCCCGCTTCAGGCTGCGCGCGGTCTTGTCGGCAGCCTTCTCCATAACGTTGATGAGGGCGGAACGGGTGGCCATGGCAGGCAGGCTTTCTAGCGGGATCGCTGTGGGAAGGCGGTTCAGGGAAACGCGGTTCGGGTCGAGGGCGAAGGGAGGGGCGGGCCGGGATCAGTCCTTGGCCCGCTCCACGTAGCTGGCATCGGCGGTGTTGACCACGATGCGGGTGCCGCTGGCGATGTGCGGCGGCACCATGACGCGGGAGCCGTTCTCCAGCTTTGCCGGTTTATAAGAAGAAGAGGCGGTCTGGCCCTTCACCACGGCATCGGCCTCGACGATCTCCATGGTCACCGTCTCCGGCAGCATCACCGAGATCGGCTCTTCCTCGTAGGACTCGATGGTAACGGCCATGCCGTCCTGCAGGAAAACCACCGGCTCGCCGACCAGATCCTTGTTCAGGGTGATCTGCTCGTAGGTGTCGTTGTCCATGAAGGTCAGCATGTCGTCGTCGGCGAAAAGGAACTGGTATTCCTTCTGGTCGAGGCGCACCCGCTCCACATCCTCGCTGGCGCGGAAGCGCTCGTTCAGCTTGGTGCCGTCGCGGATGTCCTTCAGTTCGACCTGCAGATAGGCCCCGCCCTTGCCGGGCTGGGTGTGCTGGGTCTTCACCGCGCGCCAGAGGCGGTTCTTGTGCTCGATGACGTTGCCGGGGCGGATGGCATTGCCGTTGATCTTCATGGCTGTCTGGTCCGGAAAATGGCGGTTTTGGAAAGCGCGCGGAAGCTACCAGCTTGCCCTGGGGGTGGCAACGCCTGTGGTGGCGTCTCAGGCCGGGCTGCGAAGAGCGGCGACGGCTTCGGCAAAAGCGGCGGCGGGGTCGGGGCCATCGAGCCAGAAGCCCGGCGTCAGGGCCAGGAACTCGGCGCCCTGGCCGGCCAGGGTCTTTGCCGTCTCCAGGTCCGCCGCGCCCAGGGCGACCAGGGGCGGGGTCATCCAGTGGACCCACCAGTCCACCAAGTCGGGGTCTGCGGCCTCGCCGCCGTCGAGCGCACCGAAGGCGACGTAGTCGGCGCCCTCGTCGCCGGCCTGGATCGCGGCATGACGCGAGGCGCCGCAGCCGGCCCCGATGATCAGATCGCCGCCGAGGCGCTCGCGCAGCCGTTTCACGCTGCCGTCTTTCTCACCCAGGGTGATGTGGACACCGTCGCAGCCGGCGGCCTCGACCAGACCCACGCGGTTTTCCAGCAGGACCGCCACGCCTGCGCTCTGGGCCGCCTCTACGAGGGGGCCGACGGCTTGGAGAAAGGCGTCGTCCTCCAGAGCGCCGTCGCGCAGCAGCAGGACCGAGGGGTTGGGCGCAGTGTCGTCGCGCAGCAGCTTTTCCAGCGCCGCCGCCAGTTGGCCGTCGGTAAACACCGCCTCGTCGGGGCCGGGCGAGATGAGAAGGATCTGGGGAAGGTCGTCGGACAAAGGGCGTCTTTTCGGGGCGGAACGAGGCAGAGCCCGGTTCACTAGCCGAGGCGCTGTGGGATTGCAAATCCAAGCGCGGGCAAACAGGTCTTGAAATCAAGAGATAAATCGATATATCTCGATATATGGAATTTGATAAAGCTCTCGCAGCCCTCAACAACCCGGTGCGGCGCCAGATCCTGGCCTGGCTGAAGAAGCGGTCCAACTTTCCGCCTGCCTTGCCGGAACATGCCGACCTGGATGGCGTTTGTGTCGCCTACATCCAGGAAAAGGCCGGGCTGTCGCAGTCGACGATCTCGAACTACATGGGCCTCTTGAAGCAGGCCGGTCTGGTGATTTCCGAACGTCACGGCCAATGGACCTTTTACCGGCGCGATGAGGCGGCGATCCGCAAGTTCCTGGCAGCGGCGGAAAAAGAACTGCTGAAGCCTTAAGGCAAGAAGGGGCGGCAGCCGATATCCCAGGTCTAAAGTCGATCTCAATAGAACGATAAATCGAAATATTTCGATGAAAGAAGCGAATATGATTGATCAACCGCTGACACTTCCCAATGGGGTCGTACTGGCCAACCGCCTCGTCAAGTCGGCCATGTCCGAAGCCTTGGGCGATGCGCGGAGTAACACCACCGAAGCCCACATCGGGCTCTTCGACCGCTGGGGCAGGGGCGGCGCGGCGCTGCTCATCACCGGGAACACGCCGGTCGACCGCCTGCACCTGGAACATGCCGGCAACGTCGTTCTCGATAAGCAGACGGACCTGGCGCGCACCGCCCGGCTTGCCGAGGCCGCCAAGCGCGGCGGCGCCCGGGTTCTGGTGCAGCTGGCCCACGCGGGACGGCAAACGCCCGAAGCGGTCAATCCCCGGCCCCTTTCGATGTCCGGCCTGCGCCTGGACCTGCCGGGCTATGGCACGCCCCGCGCGGCGACGGAGGAGGACCTGGAAAGGGTCGTGGGTCAGTTTGAAGAGTCCGCCCGCCTGGCGAAGGCCGCCGGCTTCGATGGCGTGGAGGTTCATGCCGCCCACGGCTATCTGGTGAGCTCCGCCTTGTCGCCGCGGATCAACACCCGCCGCGACCGCTGGGGCGGCTCCTTGGAAAACCGTGCGCGGCTGGTGCTGTCCATCATCAGGGCGGTGCGCCGGGTGGGCGGCCCCGGTTTCACTCTTGCCGTGAAGCTGAATTCTTCAGACTTCCAGAAAGGCGGTTTCAGCCATGAAGACAGCATCGCCGTCGCCAAGCTGCTGCAGGACGAAGGCATCGACTTGCTGGAAATCTCAGGCGGCAACTTCGAGACGCCGGTCGCCTATCAGCATGGCGCCGAGAAAAACAGCAGCGCCTCGCGGGAAGCCTACTTTCTGGACTACGCCCGCGACATCAAGGCGGCGCTGACGGTGCCGGTGATGGTCACCGGCGGTTTTCGTTCGCGCGATGTGATGAACGAGGCGCTGACGTCGGGCGCAACGGATCTCATCGGTATGGGCCGCCCCTTCATCATCGATCCGGCATTTCCGGGGAAACTCCTGAGCGGCGTCATCGACCGGGCGCCCGCCGTCGAGCGCGACTTCCCCGCCGCCGCGACGCTTCCGCGCGGCGCGGTCCTCAACTGGTTCTGCCATCAACTGGCGCTGCAGGGGAACACCGGCGCCGCCGACCTTTCCCTGCCTGTTGTCGAAGGGCATGCACGTTATCTGGCTGATCTGGAAAGGGCGACCGAGCGGCTTTTGGAAGCCCGCGGTAGCCAGGGATGATGAATCTTGCGGCTGCCTGAGAGCCGTTGCGGAGGATGGCTTATGATGTCTGTTGGCCATCCTTCGAGACAGCCCCTGCCGGGCTTCCTCAGGATGAGGTGGTGCCTTAAATGGTCCTCATGCTGAGGAGGCGTGAAACGCCGTCTCGAAGCATGTTCGTTTCGTTCTTTCGATTCTTCCTGCAACCGTCTACGGCTTCGCCGCCAACCAGCTGCGGCAGGCATCGGGCACATCGGTTTCTTGCGCCAGGTCCAGGCTGTCCAGCTTGCCGGTGATCAGGTGATAGCCTTCATGCTCTGCCAGCGCCGCCAGCTTCTCGGTCTGGAGCTTGCCGCCGGTGAAGCGCACCGATCTGACCCCCTGACGGAAGGCTGCCATCACCAACCCCGGTTTGTCGCCGCAGTCCAGGATGGCGGTGAAGTCGGCCTCCGGCACCTCGCGGGCGGCTTCCTTTACGACTTCGCGAAACCACAGGGCGCCGGTATAGGCCGCCGCGCCGGGCGGGGAGGCGAGGGTGACCGCACAGTCCAGGGCCCGGGCGGCCTTCAGGGCCGCCACGGCGTGCTCCAGGGAATGGATGATGATGGTTCTGCCGCCTGGGGTCATATCCGGGGGTGCTGATGTTGGGGGGAACCGCACCAAAGGGGTGTTGCTGCAGAAGATAGCGCCCGAGGTAGGCAGAATCCATGCCCCTCAAAAACACCGTTGACGCGGGGCGGCAGGTCAAAAAAAACGGGAGCCGCCAGGGCCCCCGCTTTTGTCGTCAGATCAGCTTCTCTCCAGAGAAGCTTGCCCCTAGAGGAGCTTCCCGAGGGCAACCGCGGTGTCGCTCATGCGGTTGGAGAAGCCCCACTCGTTGTCGTACCACGACAGGACGCGCACGCAGGTGCCGTCGAGCACCTGGGTCTGGGTCGCATCGAAGGTCGAACTGGCATTGGAATGATTGAAGTCGCTGGAAACCAGCGGCGCCTCGTTGACCGCCAGCACGCCCTTCAGGCGGGCGCTCGCGGCGGCTTTTTTCATGGCGGCGTTGATTGCTTCCGCCGTGGTCTTCTTCTTCGCTTCGATGGTCAGGTCGATCAGGCTGACATTGGCGGTGGGCACGCGGATCGACGTGCCGTCCAGCTTGCCGTCGAGGCCCGGCAGCACCAGACCGGTCGCGCGTGCGGCGCCGGTCGAGGTCGGGATCATGGACATCGAGGCGGCGCGGGCGCGGCGCAGGTCCTTGTGCAGGGTATCGACACTCGGCTGGTCGCCGGTGAAGGAGTGCACGGTGGTCATGAAGCCGTGCTTGATGCCGACGGTCTGTTCCAGCACATGGGCGACCGGCACCAGGCAGTTGGTGGTGCAGGAGGCATTGGAGATGATCTTGTGGCTCTTGCGCATCTTGTCGTGATTGACGCCGTAGACCACGGTGATGTCGGCGCCGGAAGCGGGCGCGGAGACCAGGACCTTCTTCGCGCCGGCCGCCAGATGCTTGCCGGCGGCTTCCTTGCTGGTGAAGATGCCGGTGCATTCCAGCACGATATCGACGCCCAGCTTGGCCCAGGGCAGGTTGGCCGGATCACGCTCCGACAGCACCTTCACCTTTTTGCCGTCGACCTTGATGGCATCCTTCATGGCCTCGACCTTGCCGGGATAGGTGCCGTGTACGGAATCGTACTTCAGCAGATGGGCATTGGCCGCGGGGGTGCCCAGATCGTTGATGGCGACGAACTGGATATCCTTGCGCTTGGCCTCCATCGCCGCGCGGAACACCAGCCGCCCGATCCGGCCAAAGCCGTTGATTCCAACCTTCACTGCCATCGTCCTGTCTCCCTTCGTGCAGTTTCCGGTCTTCGCCCGCGAAGACCGGTATGTCTGTTATATGGCGCGGCGCCGGTCTTCAGGCGTAGCTGCCGGTGGCCGCTTCGCCGTTGGCTTTGGCGCGTTCGAAAAAGGCCGCCTGACCGGCTGAAACATTCTTCGCCTTGCCCGACCAGGCTTTCAAGGGCGCGGCCTGCAGGGCACGGCCATAGGAGAAGCTGAGCTTCCAGGGCAGGTTGCCGAGCTTGTTCATGGCATCGAGGTGCTGCGTGGCCAGTTCATCGTCCTGACCGCCGGAGAGGAAGACGATCCCGGGCACCACCGCGGGGACCGTGCGTTTCAGGCAGCGGACCGTGCGCTCGGCGACCTCGGCGACGCCGGCCTGTTCCGGACAATCCTGGCCGGAGATCACCATGTTCGGCTTCAGCAGCGTGCCTTCCAGCCAGACGTTCTGGCCTGCCAGTTCGGCATAGACGCTGCGCAGGACCTCCTCGGTCACTTCTTCGCAGACATCGATGCTGTGGTCGCCGTCCATCAGGACTTCCGGTTCGACAATCGGCACCAGGCCGGCTTCCTGGGCCAGGGCGGCATAGCGCGCCAGGGCGTGAGCGTTGGCGACAACGCAAGCCGGGCTCGGGATCGTCTCACCGATGCGGTAGACGCCGCGCCACTTGGTGAAGCGGGCGCCGAGCTTGGCATATTCCTTCAGCCGGTCGCGCAGGCCGTCCAGCCCCTCGGTGACCGTCTCTTCCGGGTGGCCGGCCAGCGGCTTGGCGCCCATGTCGACCTTGATGCCGGGGATGATGCCGGCGCCCTTAAGCTTGGAGACCAGGGTCTTTCCGTCGGCTGCCTTCTGACGGATCGTCTCGTCATAGAGAATGGCACCGGAGATATAGGTGCCCGCCTCGGGCGTTGTGAACAGCATGTTGCGGTAGTCGCGGCGGTTCTTCTCCGTCGAGGCCAGCTTGATGCTGTCGAAGCGTTTCTTGATGGTCGGCGAACTCTCGTCGGCGGCGAGGATACCCTTACCGTCGGCGACGAGCGCGTTGGCTGTTTCGGCGAGTTTCTTTGAAGTCATGGCTGAGCCCTCCGTCTGCGCGCTTCTATATAGGAAGGCCGCTCCGCTTTGGAGTGGTCAAAAACGTGTCTTGACGGCTTCCACTACGGCTTCGGCTGTTATCTTAAAGTCTTTGTAGAGATCCTTGGCCGGCGCCGAGGCACCGAAGGACCGCATGCCGATGAAACCGCCGCCGGATTCGACCCAGCGTTCCCAGCCGAAGGGGCTGGCGGCTTCGATAGCGATGTGCAGGGTGCCGGGACCGAGAACCTCGTCGCGATAGTGCGGCGGCTGCTGGTCGAACAGCTCCCAGCAGGGTACGGAGACGACCGCGGCGGAGATGCCTTCTTCCTTCAGCATCTTCTGGGCATCGACGGCGATCTGGACTTCGGAGCCGGAGGCCAGAAGCGTCACCTGACGCTCGCTGTCGGCAGGCACCATGATGTAGGCGCCGTAGGCGGAGTGATTTTCCGAGCCGTCTTTGCGCAGGGTCGGCAGCCCCTGGCGGGTGAGGGCGAGCACCGAGGGCGCGTCTTGGTTGTCCATCGCCAGTTCCCAGCACTCCGCCGTTTCGACGGTGTCGCAGGGGCGGAACACCAGCAGGTTGGGGATGGCCCTGAGAGCGGCAATCTGTTCGACCGGCTGATGGGTCGGGCCGTCTTCGCCGAGGCCGATTGAGTCGTGGGTCATCACATAGATGACCCGCTGCTTCATCAGCGCCGAGAGACGGATCGCGGGACGGCAGTAGTCGGTAAAGACCAGGAAGGTGCCGCCGTAGGGGATCAATCCGCCGTGCAGGGCGATACCGTTCATCGCCGCGGCCATGCCGTGTTCGCGCACGCCGTAGTGGAGGTAGGCACCGGAGAAGTCATCCGCGGAGACAACTCCCTGGCTCTTGCTCTTGGTGTTGTTGGAGCCGGTCAGGTCCGCCGAGCCGCCGATCATCGCCGGCACCACGGCGGTCAGGACGTCCAGCGTCTTCTGGGAAGAAACACGGGTCGCCACCGTCGGCGACTCCGCCACGATCTCGGCCTTGAAGGCCGACAGCGCTTCGCGCCAGCCGGCCGGCAGTTCGCCCGCCATCTGCTGCTTGAAGGCCCTGCGGCTTTCGGCAGGGGTGTCGTTCAGGCGCTCCTGCCAGGCCGCCGTCTCGGCGGCACCGCGCGCGCCGGCGGCGCGCCAGGGTGACAGGACCGTGTCGGGAATCTCGAAGGGCGCATGGGGCCAGCCGAGCGCTTCGCGCGTACCGGCGATCTCGTCATCGCCAAGGGGCGCGCCGTGGGTTGCGGCGGTGCCCTGCTTGTTCGGCGCGCCGTAGCCGATGGTGGTTTTGCAGGCGATCAGGCTTGGCCGGTCGCTCTTCTTCGCGGCGGCGATGGCCGCGGCGATGGCTTCGGGGTTGTGACCGTCGATACGGGTCGCGGCCCAGCCCGAAGCCTCGAAGCGCTTGATCTGGTCGTCGGAGACCGTGAGATCGGTGCTGCCGTCGATGCAGATGGCGTTGTCGTCGAACAGGACGATCAGTTTGTTCAGCTTCAGGTGGCCGGCCAGGGAAATCGCCTCGTGGCTGATGCCCTCCATCAGGCAGCCGTCGCCGGCGATCACATAGGTGTGGTGGTCGACCAGATCGTCGCCGAAGCGGGCGTTCAGCAGACGCTCCGCCAGGGCCATGCCGACGGCATTGGCCAAGCCCTGGCCCAGCGGGCCGGTGGTGGTCTCGATGCCCGCAGCGTGACCGTATTCCGGATGGCCCGCGGTGCGGCTGCCGAGCTGGCGAAAGTTGCGCAGCTCGTCCATCGTCATGTCTTCGTAGCCGGTCAGATGCAGCAGCGCGTAGAGCAGCATGGAGCCGTGGCCGGCGGAGAGAACGAAGCGGTCGCGGTCGGGCCAGTCCGGTGTGGCCGGATCGAACTTCAGGAACCGGGTGAAGAGCACGGTGGCCACGTCGGCCATGCCCATGGGCATGCCGGGGTGGCCGGAGTTCGCCTTTTGGACCGCGTCCATGGCCAGTGCACGGATCGCGTTGGCCATATCTCGGTGGTTCATGTCTTGATGATCCATGGGGGGCTTGCTGCTGTCTTGCGGGGCAGACGACGGGACGGCGTCCATCAAACGGGTTCACCTGCAGGAGAACGGAGGATGGCGGCGCAGAAGCTGCGCGACCGGATGGGCGGCAACATGCCGACACCACCGGCCAAGGTCAACCGGCATGTGGTGGATAACCCGCTGAATTCCGCTGCCGGACCTGGGGACAGCGGCTTCGGGCGCATCAGGGGTGCCCGGTTGACCGGTTACGGCGCGCGCGCCTATGTTGACACTGGTATGAAAGTGTAGCTGCTGTAGGACTTTGCGGCTGCCGGAAAGAACCGAACGGAACGCCCATGGCACGATTGGATGAAGCCAGCACCAGGCTGCAACGCGCGATCGACAACCTGGAGAAGGTCGTCTCGGCGCGTGCCAGCGCAAGCGGCGGGCAGGATGACAAGGCTCTGCGTGACGCCTTGTCTGCCGCGCAGCGCGAAAACGTGGCCCTGCAACAACTCACCAGCACCGTTTCGGCGCGCCTCGATTCGGCGATCCTGCGGCTGCGGCGTCTGGCGGGCTGACGCGCATGGCTCAGATCTCACTCTCGGTTCACAATCGCTCCTATCAGGTGACCTGCGACGACGGGCAGGAAGCCCACCTCAGGGCCCTGGCCGAATACATCGACCGCAAGCTCGGGGAACTGGAAAACAGCATCGGTCAGGTGGGCGAGCAACGCCTGTTGTTCATGTCTTGTCTGTTGATTGCCGATGAACTCTTCGACGCCCGCCGTCAGATCGACGGCCTGAAGGCCGGTGGACAACCCGGCGGTCAGATGCCCGGGCGGGCGGGGAACGCGGGCTCGGGCGGTGACGAGGGCCGGGCTTCCGAAGCCCTGGAAGCCTGCGCCGAGCGGATCGAGGCTATTGCCGCACGACTGCAGGAAGCCTAGATAAAGAGATCGTGTCGGGTGGCGCTGCAGGGTGCGTCAGGTTTCGAGATCCCTGGGGCCAATACCGAACCTCTAGGGAGCTGTCCCTGCCGGGGCCGTGGTCCTGGTATATGGCGCCCACCTGCTTGGCAGGCCACAGAGGATCCTATGCTACCAACGGCCTTTGCGGCGCCACCCGATGCTTTTTCCCACGTTCATGAATCCGTTCCGCCTGGCGCTGAGCCCCCGCTTGGCGCTAGGCCATGGATGAGGCCGTTTTCGTGACCCAGATGCTTCAGGCGGCCAAGCAGGAACTGCGGCTCGCCGCCAAAGCAACCCGCAAACAGGCTGCCGCGGCGGACCGGGCAGCAGGGCCAATGGCAGCCAAAGCCGTCAGCGATCTCTTCCTGGCAGAACTGAGGCCGGAGCCGGGCAGTATCGTGGCCGGCTATTGGCCGATGGGGGACGAGATGGACCCGCGGCCGCTGCTCCAAAACCTTGCGTCCTTGGGCTGTTCTCTTGCGCTGCCGGCCCTGCAGGGCGCCGAAAAGCCGCTGCTTTTTCGTGCCTGGGCACCCGGCGAACCGCTTTTCCCGGCCGCTTTCGGCACAGAAGAGCCGGATGCCGCCCAGCCGCTGCGAACCCCTTTGATCCTGCTGGTGCCGCTGCTGGCATTCGACGCCCAGGGCTATCGCCTGGGTTACGGGGGCGGATTCTACGACCGCAGCCTTGCGCAGTTGCGCCCCAAGGGTGATACCCTGGCGGTCGGCCTTGCCTTTTCAGCCCAGCAGGTCGAGCGGGTGCCGCGCGACGGCAATGACCAGAGGCTCGACTGGCTGGTGACGGAAAACGGCGTGATCCGCCCCTAGAGGCTGATGGCTGGGTGTCCGACAAGGGATTGCGGTTGCATATATGAGACTTCTTTTTTGCGGCGATATCGTCGGCCGTCCCGGGCGCGATGCCGTCCTGTCCCGTTTGCCGGGCCTGCGTTCACAACTGAAGCTTGATTTCGTGATCGCCAATGGCGAGAACGCCGCTGCCGGTTTCGGCATCACCGAAAAAATCTGCAAGCAGCTCTTCGAGGCCGGGGTCGACGTGATATCCGGCGGCAATCACAGTTGGGACCAGCGCGAGGTGATGGGCTACATCTCGAACGAGCGCCGCCTGCTGCGTCCGCTCAACTATCCGGCCGGCACACCCGGCCGGGGTGCCGGTGTCTTCGAAACCCAGCGCGGCAAGAAGGTGCTGGTGATCAATGTCATGGGCCAGCTCTTTATGGAGGACCTGGACGATCCCTTCGCCGGCCTGGCGGCCCAGTTGGCCCAGTATCGCCTGGGCGCGACGGTCGATGCGGTGGTCGTCGACTTTCATGCCGAGGCGACCTCCGAGAAGATGGCGGCCGGGCATTTCCTCGACGGCAGGATCTCGCTGTTCGTCGGCACCCATACCCATGTACCGACGGCGGATGCCATGATCCTGCCCGGCGGCACGGCCTATCAGAGCGATGCGGGGATGTGCGGGGACTACGATTCGGTGATCGGCATGGATAAGGCCGTGCCGATCGAGCGTTTCGTGAAAAAAGTGCGGGGCGACCGCCTTTCCGTCGCCGCCGGCGAAGGCACGCTTTGCGGTGTCTTTGTGGAGACCAGCGATTCAACCGGCCTTGCCGAGCGTATCGTGCCGCTGCGTCTGGGGCCGCGCCTGGCCGAGAGCCTGCCGGACTGAAAGACTAGAGGTTCCTGAGGGCAGTAGATTCTTGAGGTCAGTCGGGCCGGTCAGCGCTCGGCGGATACCGAGATGAAGCGCTCGACCTCGCCGTGCAGGACGCTGCTCTGCTCGGTCACTTCCTCGGAAATCCGCTGCGTTTCCTCGACCATTTCAAGGGTCGTATCGGCGTTTTCGGTCTTCTCCGCCATGGTCAGCAGGCGGTCCAGAGCGTCCAAACCGCTCTGTTCGGCGAAGTCCTGGACCAGGTCGGCAGCCTTATCGAGTCTGCGGGCGACCTCGGCCGAATCGCCCGAGATGTCCTCGGTGATGGCGAGATCAATGATATTCAGCGGCGTCGACATGGCGGTTCTGGTCCTGTCCCGGCGGATTGCGAGGTCCTGAGTGTCCCTTATGGAAATTAACGAGGCCTTAACCGGGACCGCCGTTTCCGCGGTTTTTGGCGCGGTGGGGGGCTTTAGGTTCAGTCCGTGACCTGTTAGAAGCCGCCCTAATGTCGCCATATTGGAAGGTTAACGCTGGCGGTCGAATGCGCCGCGTGACCTCAAAATATGGTAGGCTCCACTGACTTTGTCCCACTATGTAGGATAGGATCGTCCAGTTATGGCGGGCCATTCACAATTTAAGAACATCATGTACCGCAAGGGCGCGCAGGATAAGAAGCGCGCCAAGCAGTTCGCGCGGCTGACCCGGGAAATCCTGGTCGCCGCCAAATCGGGCTTGCCCGAACCGGACAAGAATCCGCGTCTGCGCGGCGCCATCCAAGCGGCGCGGGCGGCGAACATGCCCAAGGACAACATCGAGCGGGCCATCAAGCGGGCCGCCGGCGGCGAGGACGATACCAGTTACGACGAGGTCCGTTACGAAGGCTATGGCCCGGGCGGGGTCGCGGTGATCGTCGAGGCCCTGACCGACAACCGCAACCGCACGGCATCCGAGGTGCGCGCCGCCTTCAGCAAGCATGGCGGCAGCCTGGGGGAAACCAATTCGGTCTCCTTCATGTTCGATCGTCTCGGCGTCGTCACCTATCCGGCCGCCATCGGCTCCTCCGACGAGGTTTTCGAGGCGGCGGTCGAGGCGGGGGCCGGTGACGTCGAATCGACGGCTGAAAACCATGAGATCACCTGTGATCCGGACGATTTCTCAGCGGTGCGCGATGCGCTGACCGAGCGTTTCGGCGACCCCAGCGAGGCGGAGCTGATCTGGCGGCCCCAGACCACGGTGGCGATCGACGAGGACAAGGCGCAGACCATGTTGAAGTTTCTGGACGTGCTGGACGAGAGCGACGACGTGCAGCGTGTTTCCGCGAATTTCGAGATCAGTGAAGACGTAATGGCCCGCCTGACGGCCTAGGCCGGCGGACAGGCGAATGGATCCGGTCCCGGCGCGGGGCCTTTGCGAAGAGGGAAACCGAAGTCATCGCGATGCGAGTTCTTGGATTGGATCCTGGTTTGCGTCACACCGGTTGGGGGGTGATCGAGGCGGAGGGCAACCACCTGCGCCATCTTGGCAACGGTGTCGTGGTCTCCGACGCCAAGGCTGAACTGGCCGAGCGCCTGTTGCAGTTGCACCGCGGGATCGCCGAAGTGGTCGAGGGCTATACGCCCGATGCGGCGGCGGTTGAGGTCACCCTGGCCAACAAGAACCCTTCGTCTACCCTGAAACTCGGCATGGCGCGGGGCATCGCCCTTTTGACGCCGGCGCTGAGCGGCCTGACGGTCGCCGAGTACCTGCCGATGATCGTGAAAAAGGCGGTGGTCGGCACCGGCCATGCCGACAAGAAGCAGGTCGAGATGATGGTCGGGCGTCTGCTGCCGGGCTGCGCCATTGCCGCCCCGGATGCCGCCGACGCCCTGGCGGTCGCGATCTGTCACAGCCATCACGTCGCCACCGGGCAGCGCTGGGCGGCAGGCAGTGAAGACCCCTTGCGGGGCCGGGCCTCGGCGGGCGGGGCTGCAGCGCGCCGGGCGGCCTCGGGAGAGCCGGCGTGATCGGCAAGCTGACCGGCCTCATCGATTCCCTCGGTGACGACTGGGTGCTGATTGATGTCGGCGGCGTCGGCTACATGGTGTTCTGTTCCGGGCGCACGCTGGGTCTGCTGCCGCCGGCAGGTGGTGCCGCCAGCCTGTGGATCGAAACCCACGTCCGCGAGGATCACATCCATCTTTTCGGCTTCGCCGATCAGGCGGAGCGCGACTGGTACCGGCTGCTGAACGGGGTGCAGGGCGTCGGCGCCAAGATGGCGCTGGCCATTCTCTCGGTGCTGCCGCCTGCCGAACTGGTGCAGGCGATTGCCGCCCAGGACAAGGCGGCCCTGGCGCGGGCCAGCGGTGTCGGCCCCAAGCTCGCCGGGCGCATTGCTTTGGAACTCAAGGACAAGGCCGGCGGTATTGCGCTGGGGCCGGTCGCTCTTGCCAATGGCGGCAGCCGTGCCGGCGGCGGCGTCTCGGAAGACGCCGTCTCCGCCCTGGTCAATCTCGGTTATCGCCGGGCCGAGGCGTTCTCCGCCGTCGCCAAGGCGATGGGCGACCTGGGCGGCGAAGCCCCGGTTGAAGCCCTGATCAGGGCCGGCCTGAAGGAGCTGGCCCAATGAGCGATCACGACGAGCGCGTCGTCACGCCGAACTTCCGGGAAGAAGACGGCGGCGATCTCAGCCTGCGGCCGGCCCAGCTTGACGATTTCGTCGGCCAGCGCGCGGTGCGCGAAAATCTTCGGGTCTTTGTCCAGGCGGCCCGCGCCCGCGGCGATGCGCTGGACCATGTGCTGTTTTTCGGCCCTCCGGGGCTCGGCAAGACGACCCTGGCGCAGATCGTCGCGCGCGAGATGGCGGTCGGCTTTCGCGCCACCTCGGGTCCGGTGATCGCCAAGGCCGGCGATCTGGCGGCGATCCTCACCAACCTGCAGCCCCACGACGTGCTCTTCATCGACGAGATCCACCGCCTCTCGCCGGCGGTCGAAGAGGTGCTCTATCCGGCGATGGAGGATTTCCATCTCGATCTCATTATCGGCGAAGGGCCGGCGGCGCGCTCGGTCAGGATCGATCTGCCGCCCTTCACCCTGGTCGGCGCGACCACCCGTTCCGGACTCATCACCACGCCGCTGCGCGAGCGTTTCGGCATTCCGCTGCGCCTGCAGTTCTATGAGCCGGAGGAACTGCAGCAGATCGTCAGCCGCGGCGCGAAGGTGCTGAAGATGAACCTGACCGACGACGGCGCCGCCGAGATTGCACGCCGGGCGCGGGGCACGCCCCGGGTGGCCGGACGCCTGCTGCGGCGGGTGCGCGACTTTGCCGCCGTGGCCGGCGTCGAGGTCATCGCCGCGCCCCAGGCCGACGGCGCCTTGCGGCGTCTGGACGTCGACGAGCGCGGCCTGGATGCCATGGACCGGCGGTATATGCGGTGTATTGCCGACAACTACGGCGGCGGCCCGGTCGGGGTTGAGACCATGGCCGCGGCTCTCTCCGAGCAGCGCGACGTGCTGGAAGAGGTGATCGAACCCTATCTGATTCAACAGGGCCTGGTTCAGCGCACGCCGCGCGGGCGGGTGCTGTCGCGCGGCGGCTTTGCCTATCTGGGCCTGGAGGTGCCGCGCAGCCTGGAGCAGCTCGATCTGCTCGGCAGTAACGCCGACGAAGAATCGGGTAATGGTTCGGGGGAGGGCGCCGCTTGACCGCTCTGTCCGGCAGGATCGTGGACGGCGAGCATCGCTATCCGCTGCGGATCTTTTACGAGGACACCGATGCCGGTGGCATCGTCTATCACGCGCGCTACCTGAACTTTGCCGAGCGCGCCCGTACCGAGGTATTGCGCCTGGCCGGCATCCAGCAGACCGAACTGCAGGCAAGTTATGGCGTGGTCTTCGCGCTGCGCTCCTGCAAGGTCGATTTCCGGCGCCCGGCGCGCCTGGACGATCTGGTCGAGGTGCGCTCCCGCTTCACCGCCATGAAGGGCGCCAAGCTGACGGCGGCGCAGACCATCTGGCGCGCTAACGAAGAACTTACACGTATTGATGTAGAGGTCGCTTCCGTCAGGGACGATGGCCGACCGATTCGCATTCCGGAGACGGTTCGCGCCGCCCTGGAGCCGTATTTGCAGTCTATGGAGCAGGGGTAACCCATGGAACAAGACGCTATTAACTCACTGGTTCTCGAGGGCTCGGTCGATCCGAATCTGTCGGTCTGGGGGCTTTTCCTGGAGGCCGACATCGTCGTGCAGGCGGTCATGGTCATGCTGATCCTGGCCTCGTTCTGGAGCTGGGCGATCATTTTCGAGAAGGTCCTGCGCATGCGCCGCCTGAAGGAGCGCGCCGGCCAGTTCGAGGAAGCCTTCTGGTCCGGCGGCTCCCTGGACGACCTTTACGACCGTCTCGACAACCGTCCCCCCGACCCGATGGCCTCCGTCTTCGTCTCGGCGATGCGCGAATGGCGCCGCTCCTCGGCGCGGGGGATCAGCGGCGGGGCCGATATCAAGGCCAGCCTGCAGCAGCGCATCGAGCGGGTGATGGAAATCGCCCTGGGCCGGGAAATGGAACGCCTGGAGCGGCACATGACCTTCCTCGCCTCGGTCGGCTCGGCGGCGCCCTTCATCGGCCTGTTCGGCACGGTCTGGGGCATCATGAACGCCTTCACCTCCATCGCCGCTGCCAAGAACACCAGCCTTGCGGTGGTGGCGCCGGGTATCGCCGAGGCGCTCTTCGCCACCGCGCTGGGGCTGGTCGCGGCGATCCCCGCCGTCATCGGCTACAACAAGCTGTCCAACGACCTGGGCCGCTATGCCGGCCGCCTGGAGGCCTTCGCCGGCGAGTTCGGGGCGATCCTGTCGCGCAAACTGGACGAGAAGGCCTAGGGGCATGGCAGCGACACTGATACAGGTAAGGCGTGGCCGTGGCGGCCCGCGCTACACGCCGCTCAGCGAAATCAATGTGACGCCCTTCGTCGACGTGATGCTGGTGCTGCTCATCGTCTTCATGGTCACCGCACCGCTCTTGACCGTCGGCGTTCCCGTCGATCTGCCCAAAACCCAGGCCCAGTCGATTGCCGATCCAGACGAGCCGCTGGTCATCTCGATCAACGCGGAAGGGGTGATCTATATCCAGGATTCACCGGTCGAGATCGGCCAACTGGTGCCGCGTCTCAGGGCGATTACCGAGAGCAAGCCGGACACCCGCATCTTCGTGCGCGGTGACCGGGCCATCGCCTACGGCCGGATCATGCAGGTCATGGGCACGGTGAACACGGCGGGCTTTCAGCGCGTCGCTCTGATCGCCGAACTTCCCAAGGGTGGCGAAGTGCCGGCGGATGGCGGCGCCGCCCCGGAGACGGAGCCGCAGCAGGAAAACTGAAGGCCGAGGATTTAGACATCACAACCGGAACAACAGTGGTTCGGCGCAGGCATGGGTAAGGCAGCCTTCTTTTCAGCACTTCTGCACCTGGCGGTGGTTGTCGCCTTGGTGGTTGGGCTGCCCGTGTTTCGCGAGCCGCTGCCGGACTTCGAAGCGATCCCCGTGCAGTTGGTGGCCCTGCCCGAGGAGGCGGTGGAGATCGAACAACCGATTGAACCGGAACCCGAACCCGAGCCGGAGCCGCAAGCCCCGGAGGAGGCCGCCGAGCCCGAGCCTGAGGTTGCCGAGGCACCGGCGCCGCCGGAGCCCGAGCCCGAGCCGATCCCAGAGCCGGAACCTGAGCCGGAACCTGAGCCGATCCCAGAGCCCGAGCCCGAGCCTGAACCGGAGCCCGAGCCGGAGCCCGAACCCGAACCAGAGCCGGAACCTGAGCCCGAGGCAAAGCTGCCGCCGAAGCCGCTGCGGAAGCCGGAGATCCAGGTTGCCCAGCAGACCGAGGAACCGGAGCCGGAGCCGGCCAAGCCGGAAGACCGGATGACCTCGATCCTGAAGAATGTCGAGAAGCTCGCAGAACAGGCACCCAAGCGTGAGCAGCAGACAGCGAAAGCCCCGACCCCGGCGCCGCAGGCCAGGGTCTCGGCAGTGCAGCGCGTGCAGCTCGAGAACTCGATCCGCGGTCAGGTCGAACGCTGCTGGAGCCCGGATGCCGGTGCCCTGCAGGCCGAGGATCTGATCGTTGAACTGACCGTCAACCTGGCGCCGGACGGCCGGGTGGTCGGCCAGCCGAAGGTGGTCGACCTCCGCCGCATGGGCCGTGATGCCTATTTCCGCACAGCCGCCGAGGCGGCTGTCAGAGCTATACTGCGGTGCAGTCCTTTCGAGCTGCCCGTCAATCAATATTCCGAATGGAAGCAGATGAACCTGACCTTCAACCCGAGGGAGATGTTTGGGCCATGATGTCGATGCAGCGCTTCAAATCCCGTCTTGCCGGGCAATCCCCCCGCTTGGCTCCCGCCCTTCTTGCTGCCGCGGTGATGGCTTTTGCTGCCGCCGTGGTGGCGCCCGCCGGCCCGGCGCAAGCCCAGTTGCAGGTGGATATCACCCGTGGCTTCGTGGAGCCCCTGCCGATCGCCATCGCTGACTTTTTCGGTGAGATCCCGGAGGAGCAAAAGCTCGGCAACGACATTGCCGCCGTCGTTTCGGCCAATCTGGAGCGCAGCGGGCTTTTCCGCCCGGTGGACAGGGGCGCCTTTATTCAGGACGCCAGCAGCCTGCGCAGCGGTCCGCGCTACGGCGACTGGCGGCTGATCAATGCCCAGGCCCTGGTGGCAGGCAACATCCAGCTTCAGGGCGACGGCCGCATGCGGGTTCAGTTCCGGCTCTGGGATGTGTTTTCGGAAGCGCAGATGACCGGCCTGCAATACACGACCACACCGGCCAACTGGCGCAACATCGCCCACCGCATTTCCGATCAGATCTATCAAAGACTGACAGGCGAATCCGGCTATTTCACCACGCAGATTGTTTATGTGGCGGAACAGGGGCCGCAGAACCGGCGCATCAAGCGTCTGGCCATTATGGATCAGGACGGCGAGAACCACCGCTTCCTGACCAGCGGCAATGAGACCGTCCTGACCCCGCGCTTCTCGCCCTCGACGCGGGAGATCACCTATCTGGCGTTCCAGAGAAGCGGCGGGCGCGAAGTTCCGCGGGTCTACCTGTTCAATCTGGACACCGGTCAGCAGGAGGTGCTCGGCGAGTTCCCGGGCATGACTTTCGCCCCGCGTTTCTCGACCGAGGGCAACTCCGTGATCCTTTCCATGGCCAAGGATGGCAACACGGAGGTCTATGGTATCGACCTGAGGACCCGCCGCCAGCAACGCCTGACCAACCATCCGGGGATCGACACCTCGCCGTCTTATTCCCCCGATTCGAGCCAAATTGTCTTTAATTCAGACCGCGGCGGGCGCGCTCAACTTTATGTGATGAACAGCGATGGAAGTAATGTGCGCCGAATCAGTCAGGGTAAGGGCAGCTACTATACCCCGGTCTGGTCGCCGCGCGGCGACCTCATCGCTTTCACCCGCCAGCATGCAGGGGAATTTTACATCGGAATCATGCGCGCCGACGGCAGCGGAGAGCGGATGTTGGTACGTGATTACAACGTCGAAGCCCCGACCTGGGCGCCAAACGGCCGGGTGCTTTCCTACTTCAGAACGACCCGTGCGGATTCGCAGGGCCGCATCACTAGTAAGATCTTTACGATTGATCTGACAGGTTTCAATGAACGTGAGCTTGTGACACCCCTGGACGGGTCTGATCCGGCTTGGTCCCCCTTGATTCCCTAGGGGGCCGTCGGTATAGTCCGTTAACCATTTTCGGCGTTTACACGTCGACGTTGGGGGGGCATATCAAGCAGGCATGACCTGTGAAGTCACCGGTGGCAGGTCAGCCTCAATCCATAAAATCCGGGGATGTGTTTGAGAGGGCAGAATATGCGCTTTTCCCTTGTTACTACCTTCGCCGCGGCGATGTTGCTTGCAGCTTGTTCCACGCCGTCCGAAGAGGCCTCGACCACGTCGGGCAGCGGCTCCAGCGGCTCCACCACGACGAGTTCCTCGGATACTCAGTCCGGCGCCATTCCAGGCCCCGCCGCTGGTACGCAGGAAGAGCTGACCGTCGAGGTCGGCGATCGGATCTTCTTCGACTACGACCAATACAACATCCGCGCCGACCAGCGCGGCACGGTCGAGGCGCTGGCCGCCTGGCTGGATTCCAACCCGGCAGCCACCCTGACCGTCGAAGGTCATGCCGACGAACGCGGCACCCGGGAGTACAACCTGGCTCTTGGTGAGCGGCGGGCGAACTCCGTGCGTGACTACCTGATCGCCCTCGGCACCAATCCGGGCCGTCTCAGCGTGGTGAGCTTCGGCGAGGAGCGCCCCGCGGTTCTCGGGTCCAATGACTCGGCCTGGGCACAGAACCGCCGCAGCGCCTTCGTGGTCAACTAAGACCGCCACGGTGTTGATGGGTCCCGGCTTGCGGGGCCCGGCAATTCGAAGAAACCCCTTTCGGCCCTGCGGCTCGCCGCCGACGCCGGAAGGGGTTTTTCGTATCTCGGGTCTTTCTTTACCGCTTGTTGCCGAAACAGCGTGCAGGATCGGGGCCTGTCGGGACTTGGCTGCGGACGCGCCGCGCCATAAAAATGACAAGATGGCCTGTCATAAGAGACGGTGCCGGGACTGCGGGCGCGGTTTTCCCTGCCCGGAAACTACGACTTGAGAGACCTTGCGGAGGAAAACGGCGATGATCATCGCAAAGCCCCTGGTGCCGGAGATCGAGCGGCCGATGCGAAATCAACCCCGTGCGGAGCGCCGCGCAAGCGATGGGTTTTGGGTGCATGGCCGGCTCCTGGCCGCCTCCGTCTGTGCGGCTTTGCTGCTCGGCAGCTTGGCCCCGCAGTCCGCGGCGGCGCAGTCGGTCGACGATCAGATCCAGCGTCTGCAGCGCGAGCTTTCCGATCTGCAGCGTCAGGTCTACGGCGGCGAGACGCCACCGGCCGGGGCCTCTTCCGGCGCTGGGGTCGCGCCAACCCAGGCGGCGCGCATCGAACTGCGCCTGAACCAGTTTGAAGATCAACTGCGGGACCTGACCGGCCGGGTTGAGGAGATGCAGTTCCAGGCCGACAGTGTCGCAAGCCGCCTTGACCGTCTCGTCGCCGACGTCGATCTGCGTTTGCAGCAGCTTGAACAGGGCGCGCCGGCGCCGCTGGCAGCGGCAGGTGACCCCGGCACTCCCAGTGGCGGCCTCAGCGGCGATCCCGGCGCTTCGCAGCAAGGGTTGGCTCCGGGTTCGCCGGCGGCAACCACCAGCCCCGCAGCGCCGCAAACCCTCGGCACCATCCCCGAGACCGACCTGCAGAATTTCCAGCGGCAGCAGGGCAATGTGGCGGCCAACCCGCCGGCCGCCGCGCAGAGCGCGCCCGCTGCGGGCCAGGCGCTCGCCGCCGTGCCGGCCGGCACCCCGCGTGAGCAATACGATCAGGCCTTCGCACTGCTGCGCCAGGCCAACTATCAGGGCGCTGAGCAGGCCCTTTCCGACTTCCTCGTCCGCCATCCCGACGACCCGCTCGCCGGCAATGCCAAGTACTGGCTGGGAGAAACCTATTATGTGCGCGGTGACTATCAGTCGGCGGCCGTGACCTTCGCCGAGGGTTTCGAGGCCTATCCCGACAATCCGAAGGCGCCGGACAACCTTCTGAAACTCGGGATGTCCCTGGCCTCCCTGGGCAGCAAGGACGACGCCTGCGGCACCTTCGAGGTGCTGCAGCAACGCTATGCAGATGCTTCGGCGACAATTATCCAGCGCGCGCGCCAGGAATCCCAGCGCATCGGCTGCTGAGATCGCGGTGCCGCGGCGAGGCTGCAGGAGCCCGCGATGAAGGCCCTGAATCGCGAAGACTTCGCGCTGCTGATGGAAGGCCTGGGTCCTTTCGAGCCGGAACCGGCAATGGCCGTCGGTGTTTCCGGCGGCGCTGACAGCCTTGCCCTAGCGTTGCTGTTGAACGACTGGCTCGCCGATCGTGGCGGCAGCCTGTTGGCCCTGACGGTCGATCACGGCCTGCGGCGCGGGTCGGCAGAAGAAGCGGCCGAGGTCGGCGCCCTGATGCGGCGGCTCGGTATCGCGCAGGAGACTCTGCATTGGCGCGGCGAAAAGCCCAGTGCCTCCCGCCAGGCCGCGGCCAGAGAGGCGCGCTATGCTTTGATGACCCGGGCCTGCGAGAAGCGCGGCATCCTGCATCTCGCCTTGGCCCATCACCAGGAAGATCAGGCCGAGACCTTTCTTCTGCGTCTCGGGCGGGGCAGCGGTCTCGACGGCCTGGCGGCCATGGCGCCCCTGGCGGAAACCGCCGGTCTGCGCCTCCTGCGGCCCCTCCTGACGGTGCCCAAGGCGCGGCTTGAGGAAAGCCTGCGGCAGCGGCACATCGCCTGGGCCGAGGATCCGAGCAATGAGGATGCGGCTTTTGCCCGGGTGCGTCTGCGCCGTCTGCTGCCCGATCTGGCCCGCGAAGGACTGACCCCGGGGCGGGTCGGAACGGCCAGCCGCCATCTTGGACGTGCCCGCGCGGCCTTGGAAACCGATGTCGCGGCCCTGCTTGCCCGGGCGGCGCGGCCCCATCCGGCGGGCTTTGTGGTGCTGTCGCCGGCGGTCCTGGCGGCAGCGCCGGGCGAGGTCTCGCTGCGGGCCCTGGCGCGCTGCCTGATGATTGTCGGCGGTGGCGCTTATACACCGCGGCTTGACCGGCTGGAGCGTCTGCACGGCCAACTGGCTGCCGGTCTGAAGCGTGGGGTGACCCTCGGCGGCTGCCGCATCCTGGCTCAGGGGGAGAGCTGGCTGATCGTTCGGGAAGCCGGCCGCTGTGCCGAAGAGGCCCTGGCGCCGGGCGAAAGCCTGCTCTGGGACGGCCGTTTTGAATTGTCCCTCGGCCGCCGGCGTGGTGCGGCCCTAGGAGCAAAGTCCGGAAAACTGACGGTCGGCGCACTGGGAACGGCGGGCTGGCGGCGGCTTCTGGCGGAGCTTTCACCGTCGAAAAGCCAGCTGGCGCGCCTGGTTCCGCCGGCCGCCCGTGCCGCCCTGCCGGCGCTCAGCGACCGCAAAGGGCTGGTGGCGGTTCCACTGCTGGGCTATTTTCGCGACGGAACAGCGGCCAAGAGGTTGATCCGCTGTCGTTTTGCCCCCACAAATGGGTTAACTGGCGCTGCATTTACGGTTGTTTAGAGCGCTTCGAACATTATCTTTATCTATGTGCCCAGGCGTGATTTACGATGCCGGGCAGCTTTGCACGCCCCCAGCGCCTCGAATGGCCCGCGTCTAACAGGGAAGTTGATCGTGAATTTCAGCCGGAATGCAGCTCTGTGGATCATCATTGTTCTACTGCTGTTCCTCTTGTTCAATTTCTTCCAGACCTCGATGAGCGGGCGCGCGCAGCCCCCGGTCGCCTATTCCGTTTTCCTCGATGAGGTAGCGGCGGGCCAGGTCGGTGAAGTCACCATCCAGGGCAGCGAGATCACCGGGTATTACACCCAGGGCGGCCGCTCCTTCTCGACCCGCGCGACCGACGACCTGGACGGCCTGGTTCAGGCCTTGAGAGACGGCGGGGTCACCTTCGAGGTGAAGCCGGTGGAGGGCTCCAACACGCTCTTCATGATCCTGATCAACTGGTTCCCCATGCTGCTGCTGATCGGCGTGTGGATTTTCTTCATGCGCCAGATGCAGGGAGGTGGCGGCAAGGCCATGGGCTTCGGCAAGTCCAAGGCCCGTCTGCTGACCGAGAAACTGGGGCGCATCACCTTTGACGACGTCGCCGGCATCGACGAGGCCAAGCAGGAACTGGAAGAGGTCGTCGAATATCTGCGCGACCCGCAGAAGTTCCAGCGCCTCGGCGGCAAGATCCCGAAGGGCTGTCTCCTGGTCGGCCCCCCGGGTACCGGTAAGACGCTGCTGGCGCGCGCCATCGCCGGTGAAGCCAACGTTCCGTTCTTCACCATCTCCGGCTCCGACTTTGTCGAGATGTTCGTCGGCGTCGGCGCCAGCCGGGTGCGTGACATGTTCGAGCAGGGCAAGAAGAACGCTCCCTGCATTATCTTCGTCGACGAAATCGACGCGGTCGGCCGCCATCGCGGCGCCGGTCTCGGCGGCGGCAATGACGAACGCGAGCAGACCCTCAACCAGTTGCTGGTGGAGATGGACGGCTTCGAGGCCAATGAAGGCGTCATCCTGATCGCTGCCACCAACCGGCCGGACGTGCTCGACCCGGCGCTGCTGCGCCCGGGCCGCTTCGACCGCCAGGTCGTGGTGCCGAACCCCGACATTCTGGGCCGCGAAAAGATCATCAAGGTGCACATGCGCAAGGTGCCCCTGGGACCGGACGTGGAAGCCAAGGTGATCGCCCGCGGTACGCCAGGCTTCTCCGGCGCCGATCTCGCCAACCTGGTGAACGAGGCCGCTCTCCTCGCTGCCCGTGCCAACAAGCGCGTGGTCACCATGGCGGATTTCGAGGCCGCAAAGGACAAGGTGATGATGGGGGCGGAGCGCCGCTCCATGGTCATGAGCGAAGAGGAAAAGGAGATGACCGCCTATCACGAGGCCGGTCATGCCCTGGTCGGCCTCTTCGTGCCGGGCAACGATCCGCTGCATAAAGTGACCATCATCCCGCGCGGCCGGGCGCTCGGCGTCACCATGAATCTGCCGGAATCGGACCGCTACAGCCTGAAGTTCAAGGAGATCGTCGCAAAGCTGGCCATGATGTTTGGCGGGCGTATGGCCGAGGAACTGATTTACGGGATGGAAAACGTCTCCACCGGCGCCAGCAATGACATTCAGCAGGCCACCAACATGGCCCGCCGTATGGTCACGGAGTGGGGTATGAGCGACAAGCTCGGCCGCCTGCGCTATGTCGACAACCAGGAAGAGGTATTTCTCGGCCACTCGGTTTCGCGCAGCCAGACCATTTCCGGCGCCACTGCCAAGCTGATCGACGAAGAAATCCGCCGTATCATCGAAGAAGCGGAGGAAAAGGCGCGGCAGGTGCTGACCGACCACATGGATCATCTGCACGCCGTCACCAAGGCCTTGCTGGAGTATGAGACGCTGAGCGGTGACGAGGTCCAGACCATCATCGACGGCGGCGATATCGACCGTGGCGACCAGAGCGACCAGGGCCCCTCGGGCCGCCGCTCCTCGGTGCCCACCAGCGGCAAGCCGGCGAAAGACTCCGGAGAGGATACCTCCGGCGGCATGGAGCCGGAGCCACAGCCGGGCAGCTAGGTAGGGTTCTACCGAAAGCCTGCTTCTAGAGACAGGGTCTCCGCGCTGCGATGCCGGAGGCCCTGTCGGTTTTCGCAGTCGGCTTTCCACCGTCAAAGCTTGGCCGTTTTAATCCCGACCCGGCGCGTATATAAGCAATTCCTATGACTGCATCGCCGATCATGCCTGCAACCTCAAAAGGAAAGCTCACCTTGCGTCCGCTCGGTCTGCGCGGCCCGGCCGAGTGCGAGGCGTCGAGCGAACCCCTGCGGCTTCTGGCCGGCGGACCGCTGTCGTTCAGCCATTGCGAGGCGGTCTGGCGGACGGCGGAGGAAACCCGGCGCAGCGTGCAGCCCTTGGCGGAGATTGGCGCCTGGGCCGAGCGGCAGGCGCCGGGGCAGAAGATTGCCGCCGCCCGGATCCTGGAGCGCCTGACCGCGCCGCGGCGGCCGCTCTGTGGGGTCAGCTTCGAACGGCCCTGTATCATGGGCATTCTGAACGTCACGCCGGACTCCTTCTCAGACGGCGGCGACCGGGCCGATCCCGAGGTTGCGATCCGCGACGGTCTGGCGATGTTGGAGGCAGGCGCCGATATCCTGGATATCGGCGGGGAGTCGACCCGCCCAGGTGCCGAGGCGGTGAGCCTGGAGGAGGAAGAGGCTCGGGTCCTGCCGGTGGTAACCGCCCTGGCCAAGCAGGGCGCCTGTGTTTCCATCGATACGCGCCATGCCGCCGTCATGCGTGCTGCCGTGGCGGCCGGTGCACGGATGATCAACGACGTGACCGCCCTCAGCGGCGACCCCGACAGCCTGGCCGTTGCCGCTGAGAGTGACGTGCCGGTGGTGCTGATGCATATGCAGGGCCAGCCGCAGACGATGCAGCGCGATCCGCGCTACGACAACGCGGCCCTGGATATCTACGATTACCTGGCGGCGCGCCTCGAAGCCTGTGCCGCCGCGGGCATTGCGGCGGAACGGCTGATCGTCGATCCGGGCATCGGCTTCGGCAAAACCCTGACCCACAATCTCCAGGTTCTCGAACAGATCGCATTGTTCCAGGGGCTGGGCTGCCCGGTGCTGCTGGGTGCGAGCCGGAAGAGCTTCATCGCCAGGCTTTCCCATGGGGAGCCGGCGAAGGAGCGTCTGCCCGGCTCGCTGGCGGCGATTCTCTTTGCGCTGCAGCGCGGGGTTCAGATCCTCCGGGTCCACGACGTCGCCGAGACTGTGCAGGCCGTGTCGGTGTGGCAGGCCATGACCCGGGTATCCAGCGGGTTTGAAGCATCGGACATCCCGCCGCGGGCTCTGCTATAAGGAATTGATTAGGGAGAGGGTCGCGTGTCGGGCGCGGCCTTGCCCGACCGGAAGGACGTAGAATGTCTCGTAAGCTTTTTGGAACCGACGGTATTCGCGGTACAGCGAACCAGGAACCCGTTACCGCAGAAACCGCCCTGGCGGTGGCCAAAGCCGCCGGCCGCCAGTTTTTCCGCGGCGATCACCGCCACACCGTGGTGATCGGCAAGGATACACGCCTCTCGGGCTATCTTCTGGAGCCGGCCCTGACCGCCGGGTTCATCTCCGTGGGCATGGATGTCGTGCTGCTGGGCCCGATGCCGACCCCGGCGGTGGGCATGCTGACCCGTTCGATGCGGGCCGACCTCGGGGTCATGATCTCGGCCTCCCACAATCCCTATCAGGACAACGGCATCAAGCTTTTCGGCCCTGACGGCTTCAAGCTTTCAGACGAGGTGGAAAAGGCAATCGAGGCGCGCATCGAGGACGGCGGCGGTCCGCTGGCACCGGCGCATCAGTTGGGCCGGGCCGAGCGTCTCGACGGCGCCCTGGGCCGCTACATAGAGTTCGTCAAAAGCAGTTTCCCGCGCGGCCTGCGCCTGGACGGCATGAAGGTGGTCATCGACTGCGCCAACGGCGCAGCCTACCGCGTGGCGCCCAAGGTGCTGTATGAGCTTGGCGCGGAGGTGGTGCCGGTCGGCGTCTATCCCGACGGCTTCAACATCAACCAGCGCTGCGGCGCGACCGAGCCGACGCGCATGCAGGAGGCGGTGGTTACCCACGGCGCCGACTTCGGTATCGCCCTCGACGGCGATGCGGACCGGGCCATTCTGGCGGACGAGAAGGGCCGGGTGATCGACGGCGATCAGGTGATGGCGCTGGTCGCCCGCTCCTGGCAGCAGTCCGGCCGGCTTGCCGGCGGCGCCGTCGTTGCGACGGTGATGTCCAACCTGGCGCTGGAACACTATCTCACCGAACAGAGGCTCGGTCTGATCCGCACGCCGGTGGGGGACCGCTATGTGGTCGAACGCATGCGCGCAGAGGGTTACAACGTCGGCGGCGAACAGTCCGGACACATCGTGCTGAGCGACTTCGCGACCACCGGCGACGGCCTGATCGCCGCCTTGCAGATTTTGGCGGTGGTGGTGCAGTCCGACCGCCCGGCCTCCGCCGTCACCCAGGTCTTCCAGCCTTATCCGCAGTTACTGCGCAACGTGCGCTTCAATGGCGGTGCGCCGCTGGAGGATGCGGCGGTGCAGTCGGCGATCAGCGCCGGCGAAGAGCGCCTGGGCACTGCGGGTCGCGTGGTGATCCGCAAATCCGGCACCGAACCGGTGATCCGCGTCATGGCCGAGGGCGAAGACGAAGCGCTGGTGGATCAGGTGGTCGGCGATATCTGCCGGACCATCGAAGGCTGCAGTGTGGGAACGGCGGCCGATGCCAAACGGGCCGGTGCCGGTTAAGCCGAACGCCGTCTCGTGATAGGACGCGGTTTCCGATGCTGCCTTCCCTGACGGCGCTTTTGCTCTGCCAGCTGATCGGGGAGGCGCTGGTCCGTTTTTTGGGTCTGCCGGTTCCGGGGCCGGTTGTCGGGCTGGTCCTGCTTTTTTCCTTTCTGGCGCTGAGGCGTTCGGTTCCGGACAGCCTGAACCGGACCGCTACCGGCCTGCTGCATCATCTCTCGTTGCTTTTCGTGCCCGCGGGTGTCGGCGTCCTGCAGCATGTCGACCGCATTTCCGCAGAGTGGATGGCCATCGCCGTCGCGCTTCTGGTCTCGGCGGTCTCCACCATTCTGGTCACCGCCGCGGTGATGCGCGCCATGATCCGCCTGATGAAGCTGGATGACGAAGCGGGGGAGGCGACGGATCCGTGATGGAAGGTTTCCCGGAGATCTGGGTCTATCTGCGAACCGGTCCGCTGCTCTGGTTGACCGTGACCCTGGCGGCTTACCTTCTGGCGCAAAGCCTTTACGAGCGTGCCGCTCTCAATCCCCTGCTGAATCCGGTCGCTCTTGCGGTGATCCTTCTGTCCGGCCTGTTGCTGGTCACCGGTACCGGCTACCAGGCCTACTTCGAAGGGGCTCAGTTCATCCACTTTCTTCTGGGCCCGGCAACGGTCGCTCTGGCGGTGCCCCTCTACAGCCATCTCGGCAAGGTGCGGGCCGTGCTTCTGCCCATGCTGGTCGCTTTGCTTTGCGGCGCGGTCACGGCTGTGGTGACGGCCGTCGGGACAGCACTGCTGCTGGGCGCCAGTTTTGAAACCCTTGCCTCTCTGGCGCCAAAGTCGGTCACCACGCCGATTGCCATGGGCATTTCCGAACAGATCGGCGGCCTGCCATCGCTCACCGCTGTGCTGGTGATCCTGACCGGCGTCCTGGGGGCCATGCTGGCGACGCCGCTACTGAACGCTGTCGGTATCCGCGATTGGCGTGCCCGCGGTTTCGCAACCGGGGTGGCCGCCCACGGGATCGGCACGGCAAGAGCCTTTCACGTCAGTGAAGTGGCCGGCACCTTCGCCGGCATCGCCATGGGCCTGAACGGCCTGGTCACGGCCTTCCTGGTGCCGCTGCTGATCGACTGGGTGCGGTAGAGCGCTACCGCTCGGGGGCCTTCAGTTGGTCAGACCATGCTGCTGAAAGC
The DNA here is from genome assembly GCF_965249265.1 of Pelagibius sp. Lineage (NCBI taxonomy): Bacteria > Pseudomonadati > Pseudomonadota > Alphaproteobacteria > Rhodospirillales > Rhodovibrionaceae > Pelagibius > Pelagibius sp. Next base: position 947,387 of record NZ_OZ252224.1, read on the forward strand.
GTAGGAGGGTCCTTCCTGCAGCACCCCGGCAAGGATATCCAGCCCCCGTTTCAGTTCTTCGGTATCGCGTGACGGTCCGAAACAGACCCGCACGGCATGAACGCTGTCGCGCCGCCCGACCTGAAAAACGTCGCTCGGCGTGATCAACACGCCGCGCCGTTCGGCCTCTTCCACGAAGGCGTTGGAACGCCAGGGGTCCGGCAGGTGAAGCCAAAGAAAGTTTGCGCCCGGATCGCTTTCGAAGTCCCAGCCGCGAAAGGCCGCCAGCGCGAGGTCGCGGCGTTGCGCCGCAGCGCGCCTGCGCCCGGCGGCGACTTCTGCCGCCACGCCGCTGTGGATCAATTCAGCGGCGATCTCGGCGGTCAACGGGCAGGCCATCCAGCAGGTCGAGTTGATCGCCTGACTGAGGCGCAGTTGGGCGTCATCCGGTGCGACGACATAGCCGACGCGCAGGCCGGCTGATACGGTTTTCGACAGCCCGACAATGTAATAGCCCAACTCCGGCGCATGGGAACCGACTGGCGGCGGCCGGTCCTCTGCCAGAAAGCCGAAGACGTCGTCCTCGACGATCCCCACGTCGTAACGCCGCGCAACCGCAGCCAGGGCGCGGCGGCGTTCGTCGGGCATGGTGACGCTGGTCGGATTGTGCAGCGTCGGGCAGAGATAGATCGCCTTTACGTCATGGGCCCGGCAGGCATCCTCGAAAGCGTCGGGCAGGGGGCCCTCGCGGTCGCGGGCGAGCCCGTCGAGGCGCAGACCCAGGAGGCGTGCCAGGCCGAGCATGCCGGGATAGGTCAGGGAATCGGCAACGATGTGATCGCCGGGCCGGGTAATGGCGGCGAGGACGACCAGCATCCCGTGATGGGCACCGGCGGTGACGGTGATCTGTTCGCCTGAGGTCTCGACGCCGTTCTGGGTGAGCCAGTCAGCGCCGGCCTGGCGATGTTCGGGTCGGCCGCGCTGCGGCTGATAGCCGAGCATCTCCATAGCGCGTGGGCTCGCGGCGCAACGCGCCATAACCGCGGCGATGGCGCTTTCCTCCGGGCAGGGGATGGGAAACGACGAGCGCATGGGGATGCTGCCCGGCGGGGCGTCATTCCAACGGTGCAGATGCTCGTTGCTGGCCGGTGCGGAGACAAAGGTGCCGCGCCCGACCTCGCCGGCGGTGAGGCCGCGCCGTTCAGCCTCGGCATAGGCGCGGCTGACCGTTCCCACCGTAACACCCAGGTGCCAGGCCAGATCGCGGTGGGTGGGCAGCCGGTCGCCCGGTTTCAGCCGTCCCTCCGTGATGTCGCCGGCCAGGGCATCGGCGATGGCCATGTAGCGCGGCCCCGCGGCCTCGGCAATCTGTGGGGTCCATTTTGTCATGATGACAATAATACAATTGACCTTAAAGCACGGCAACAATAATTACAATCATTGCCTATTTCATTGATACATTCGCATTTGGCGGGAGGATTGAATGCATACAATTTCGAAGCCGCCGGTTCTGCTGGAGATTCCAGGCCGCCTTGGCCGCAAACCGGGCCATGGGTTCAGAGAACTGGCTTTCAGATTCCTGATGACTTGCCTGGAGACCTTGGCGGTCTGGCAGGAGCGGGCGGCGGCGCGCTATCGCCTGGCCGAGATGGATGACCGACTGCTCAACGACATCGCGCTGAGCCGGGCCGATATCGAGCCGGAGGTCCGCAAACCCTTCTGGCGGGCTTGATGCTTTAGCGCGCCGGAACCATCGCAAGAGACTTTAGGATCACCCCATGACTGAGATCGCACTTTATCAGGTCGACGCTTTTACCGACCGCGTCTTCGGCGGCAATCCGGCAGCAGTCTGTCCGCTGGAGGCTTGGTTGCCGGACGAGACCATGCAGGCCATTGCCTTTGAGAACAACCTGTCGGAGACCGCCTTCTTTGTGGCCAACGGCACCGGCTACCACCTGCGCTGGTTCACCCCCGCGATTGAAGTACAGCTTTGCGGCCACGCCACCCTGGCGGCGGCCTATGTGATTGCCAATCACATCAACCGCGGTGTCGAGAAGGTGCTCTTCGACTCCGCCAGTGGCCCGCTGCTGGTGGTTCGCCGTGGCGAAGTCTATACCCTGGATTTTCCGGCCATCGCCTCTGCGCCCTTCGACGACAAGGGCGCCGTGAGCGAAGCGCTCGGCGTGACTCCGCAGGCGGTTCTGAAGGCGGAGAAGGGAAAGGCCCGGAAGATGATGGCGGTGCTGGCCAGCGAAACCGAAGTGCGCGACGTTGATCCATACCTCGCAAGGGTTGCGCGTCTGCCGGCGCAAGGGCTGATCGTCACCGCGCCTGGCGACGACTGCGATTTCGTTTCCCGCTACTTCGCCCCCCATGCCGGCATCGACGAAGACCCGGTGACCGGCTCGGCGCATTGCCTGCTGGTGCCTTACTGGGCCGAAAGGCTGGGCAGGAAGAAGATGGAGGCAAGGCAGATTTCCGCGCGCGGCGGCAGCCTCACGGTGGAAGACCTGGATGATCGGGTTCTGCTGTCGGGTCGGGCCGCCCCCTATCTTGAAGGTCGCCTTCGCGTATGAATTGTCGCAAGATCCGTCTTGCCGCCGGACGAGACGATATGCGAGAGGCGCAGAATGAGCGACAACCTGAATTCTCCAGCCCCGAATCCTCCAGCCCCGAATCCTCCAGCCCCGAATCCTCCAGCCCCGAATCCTCCAGCCCTGGATCCTGACAGCCTGGAACCGAAGCTCGGCTCGAGCTATCCGGCCCCCTTCCGGGATGCCTGTGGCGCGCGGGAGAAGCGTGCCCTCGGCGACGCTCTGGGCCTTACCCACTATGGCGTCAACCTAGTGCGCCTGCCGCCGGGGGCGACTTCGGCCCAGCGCCACTGGCATACCCATGAAGACGAGTTCGTCTATGTCCTGGAAGGCGCGTTGGTGCTGATCACCGAGGGCGGCGAGCAGACTCTGACAGCGGGCACGGCGGCGGGCTTTCCGGCCGGCAAGGAAGACGGCCATCAACTGGTGAACCGCAGCGATGCCTGGGCGGTCTATCTCGAAATCGGCAACCGCTCCGACGCCGATGAAGTGCATTATCCTGACGTCGATCTTTTCCTTACGATGAGGAACGGTGACTGGGTCTTCACGCACAAGAGCGGAGAGCCCTACGAATGAGCGCCAAAGGAACCAACGACGCGCAGATCCGCGCGGCGGGCGCAGAGGAGATGGATGCCGTCCGAGGGATCTTCCGTGAATATGCCGACTGGCTGCAGGTCGACTACTGCCTGAAAGACTTCGAGGCGGAGCTTGCCGGGCTGCCCGGCGCCTTCGCGCCCCCCGCCGGCGGGCTCTGGCTCGCCTGGGTCGGTGACGATCTTGCGGGTTGCATCGGGTTTCGGTCCCTCGAGACGGGGGTCTGCGAGATGCGCCGCCTCTGGGTGCGCGAGGCCTTCCGTGGCCATCGGCTCGGACGGCAATTGGTAGAGGCAGCCTTGGCGGCGGCGCGGGCGGCGGGCTATGCGCGCATGTCGCTGGAGACGCTGGGGCACATGACCGCGGCCCGCAGCCTCTACGCCAACCTTGGTTTTCGTGCCGAGGCGCGCGCCTATGACGGCCTCGACGACGACCTGCGCTACATGGTATGCGATCTCACGTCTCCGGTCGCCGCCTGACCACCGCCTTCCCAGCCGCAACCTTGATTTCCCTGCATGAGAGGTGCACAGCCGTGCAAGCGCTGTACTTTGAAGACTTCGAACCCGGCCAGCAGTTTCACAGCAAGGGCGCGACCCTGAGCGAGAGCCAGATCATGGACTTTGCGCTGACCTACGATCCGCAGCCCTTTCACATCGACAAGGTGGCCGCGGCGGAAGGGCCCTTCGGCGGGCTCATCGCTTCCGGCTTCCAGACCCTCTCACTCGCCTTTCGCCTGTTTTACCAAGCCAACGTGATCAACGCCTGCTCCATGGGTTCGCCCGGCTTCGACAAGCTGCGCTGGGTCAGGCCGGTGCGCCCCGGCGACACCCTGTCCGTCGCCGCCGAGGTAGCGGAGATGCGCCCCTCAAGCTCCAAGCCCGACCGCGGCACCCTGCTGATGGACTACACCGTCACCAATCAGAACGCCGAGCCGGTCATGACCTTCACCGCCATCCATATCCTGGCCCGGAAGGTCTAGGCCGATTTCCTGACCTTTCGGTCAAGTTTGCCGTCTGCGACGCTTTGGCGCCGGAAAGCGGCGTATGGGCAATTGACGCAGTGCAGCATAGTGCTAGTATCCGGCCCGCGCGCGCCGCGGGATTTCAGGCTTTTGGCTGTTTCGGGGCGCAGACTTTCGAACGGGGCCAAGATAGAGCGCCCTCACAGAATTTAGGAGCAGTGCTATGAATGCCGCCCGCCCGGCCAGTCGGCCTGGGAACCCTTGCTTTTCATCAGGACCCTGCGCCAAGCGGCCCAGCTGGTCCCTGGATGGTCTTGGCGAGGCGTCCCTGGGTCGATCTCACAGGGCGAAGGGCGGCAAGGCCAAGCTGGCCGAGGTGATCGAGCGCTCCAAGGCGCTGCTCGGCCTGCCGGCGGACTATCGCCTGGGCATCGTCCCGGCCTCCGATACCGGCGCGGTGGAGATGGCCATGTGGTCGCTGCTCGGTCCGCGCGGCGTCGACGTGCTGGCCTGGGAAAGCTTCGGCAAGGGCTGGGCGACCGACGCCCAGAAGCAGTTGAAGCTGGATGATCTGCGGGTGCTGGAAGCCGGTTACGGCGAGTTGCCGGACCTCGGCCAGGTCGGCGCCGACCGCGACGTGGTTTTCACCTGGAACGGCACCACCTCCGGCGTGAAGCTGCCCGACGGCGACTGGATCGCCGCCGACCGTGAGGGGCTGACGATCTGCGACGCGACCTCGGCCGCCTTTGCCATGGAACTGCCCGCGGCGAAGCTCGACGTCATCACCTGGTCCTGGCAGAAGGTGCTGGGCGGCGAGGCGGCCCACGGCATGCTGGCGCTCTCGCCGCGCGCTGTCGAACGGCTGGAGTCCTTCACCCCCGACCGTCCGCTGCCGAAGATCTTCCGCCTTACAAAGGGCGGCAAGCTGATCGAAGGCATCTTCAAGGGCGAGACCATCAACACCCCCTCCATGCTGGCCGTCGAAGATGCGCTGGACGGCCTGAAGTGGGCCGAGGGGATCGGCGGTCTGCCCGCGCTCGTCGCCCGCTCCCAGGCCAATCTACAGGCGGTCGAGGACTGGGTCGCGCAGTCCGACTGGGCGGACTTTCTGGCGGTGCGGCCGGAGACTCGCTCCTCCACCTCGATCTGCCTGAAGATCGTCGATCCCTGGTTCCTGGCGCTGGACGATGCCGGCCAGTCCGCTGCGGCCAAGCGGATCGCCGGTCTGTTGGAAGAAGAGGGCATCGCCTTCGATATCGGCGGCTACCGCGACGCGCCGGTGGGCTTGCGTCTGTGGGGCGGCTCCACCGTCGAAGCCTCCGACATGCGGGTGCTGCTGCCCTGGCTCGACTGGGCCTACGGCCTGGTGAAATCGGAGAAAGCGGCGGCCTGACGGCACCCCAAGACCAGAAGCCAAAGACATCATCCGGCCCGCCGTTAAACGGCAGGGCCGTCGGAGAGGGACATCGAAATGCCCAAGGTACTTATTTCAGACAAGTTGAGCCCGCGTGCGGCGGACATTTTTCGCGAGCGCGGCGTCGAGGTGGACGTGAAGCCCGGCATGACGCCGGAAGAACTGAAAGCGGTGATCGGCGCCTATGACGGCCTTGCCATCCGCTCCGCCACCAAGGCGACGGCTGAGATCATTGCTGCGGCGGACAATCTGAAAGTCATCGGCCGCGCCGGCATCGGCGTCGACAATGTCGACATCCCGGCGGCGACCGGGCGCGGCATCGTGGTGATGAACACGCCGCACGGCAATTCCATCACCACGGCGGAACACACCATCGCCATGATGTTCGCCCTGGCGCGGCAGATCCCCGCCGCCGACCGTTCGACCCAGGCCGGCAAGTGGGAAAAGTCGCGCTTCATGGGCACCGAGCTGACCGGCAAGGTGCTGGGAGTCATCGGCTGCGGCAACATCGGCTCCATCGTCGTCGAAAGGGCCCAGGGCCTGCGCATGCGTGTCATCGCCTTCGATCCCTTCCTCTCGCCGGACCGGGCCGAAGACCTGGACATCGAAAAGGTCGAGCTGGACGAGCTTCTGGCCCGGGCCGACATCATCACGCTCCACGTCCCGATGACCGACCAGACCCGCGGCATCATCGATGCGGCGGCACTGGCCAAGACCAAGCCGGGCGTGCGCATCGTCAACTGCGCGCGCGGCGGCCTGGTGGTGGAAGAGGACCTGAAGGCGGCCATCGAGTCGGGCCACGTCGCCGGCGCGGCCTTCGATGTTTTTGCCGAGGAGCCGGCGAAGGAAAACGTGCTCTTCGGGATGGAACAGGTGGTGGCCACGCCGCACCTGGGGGCCGCCACCACCGAGGCACAGGAGAAGGTGGCCCTGCAGGTTGCCGAGCAGATGGCCGACTACCTCTTGACCGGCGCCGTCACCAACGCGCTCAACATGCCCTCGCTCTCGGCGGAGGAGGCCAAGCGGCTCGGCCCTTACATGCAGCTTGCCGAACAACTCGGCAGCTTCGCCGGACAGCTCACCCGTACCGGTCTTAAGGATGCGCGCATCGAGTACGAAGGCCATGTCGCCCATCTGAACACCCGGCCGCTGACCCAGGTGATGCTCTGCGGGCTGCTGCAGCCGATGCTGGATACGGTGAATATGGTGAATGCGCCCAGCGTGGCGCGGGAGCGGGATATCGATGTCGCCGAGGTGAAGCACGAACGCGACTGCGACTACCAGACGCTGATCCGCCTGACGGTGACGACGGAGCGAGGCGAACGCTGTGTTGCCGGCACGCTCTTCGGCACCGACAAGCCACGCCTTGTCGAGGTGAAGGGCATCTCCGTCGAGGCGACTTTGACGCCGCACATGCTCTACATCACCAACGAGGACAAGCCGGGCTTCATCGGCGCCCTGGGGACGACCCTGGGTGATGCCGGGGTGAACATCGCCACCTTCCACCTCGGGCGCGCGGAGCGCGGCTCCGATGCAATCGCGCTGTTGGAACTGGACGCCGCGATTCCGGCCGACGTTTTGCAAAAAGTGCGGGCCCTGCCGCATACCAAGCAGGCCGAGGCGCTGCGCTTCTAGGGCTGGGGCGTGCGTTTTCTCGGCACCCTCCTGCTGGCTCTTGTGCTTGCCGGTCCCGCCCGGGCCGGCAGCCTGGAAGCGTTGGGACTCCGGCCCCTCATCGTCGAGACGGCGCGGGAGCTTGCCATCGAAGTGCGTCCGGTGGCGCGTCCGGTGAATGCCTTGCCGGACGGCCATCCGGCCCTGGGGTCCGGCGTCATCACCGAGGTCTGGCTGACCGAACCGACGGAGCGCTATGGCCATGCGGTGCTGGGCGACGGCATCGAGGCCGGCGGCCTGCTGATGCGGCTGGCCGGTGGCGAGGAACGCAGCCTCTCGCTGCCGGAGCATCAGGTCTTCGAGGACCTGCAGCCGCGCCTCGCCGACCTCGACGGCGACGGCAACCCGGAGATCCTGGTGGTGCGCGCCTCGCAAAGCAGCGGCGCTGTGCTGACGGCCTATGGTCTGGTTGACGGAGAATTGCAGCTTATCGCCAAGGGACCGGAACGCCTGACCGCCTTTCGCTGGCTCAACCCGGTGGGCGTTGCCGACTTCGACGGCGACGGTGTTCTGGAAGTCGCCTATGTGGAGACGCCGCACATCGGCGGTGTGCTGCGGATCCTTTCTCTTGATGACGGCGCGCTGAGGCAGGAGGCCGAGGCCTATGGGTTCTCCAATCACTTCATCGGCTCCCGGGCGCTGGGCCTCTCCGCGATCCTGGATGTCGATGCGGACGGCCTGCCGGAAATCCTGCTGCCGGACACCCGCCGACAGGCGCTGCGGGTCATGGGTTTCGTCGATGGTGAACTGCGCGAGCGGGCGATTTACCAGATCGACGGCCGGATCGTCGGCGACTTCCGCCTGGAGGATCTCGACGCCAACGGTCTCGACGGAGTTGTCGTGCCCCTGGACGGCGACCGAGAGCTGCGTCTTTACCGATAGTCCGAAGGTTTCTCCGCGGCGGTTTCTTTCCCCGCAGACAGACTCCGATGGGCGAGGATCGCAATTCTGCGCACGGCGATCATCGAGAGGATTACGGCCAGCATGAAGACATAGAGCCCGGCGTGGATCTCAACATCTGAAATCAGCGACAGCTTGATCACCACGACGAGCAGGGCGACGACGAAAACATCCAGCATCGACCAGCGGCCCAGAACTTCGATCCAGGCCAGGGCCCGCCGCACCCGCGGGTCCTCGACGTTGAGCAGGCTCCAGGCGACATAGGCAACGATCAGTTTCACGACCGGCAGGATCACGGTGAAGACGACGATCACCACAAACAGCAGATAGTCGCCGCTGTCGAGCAGGCGAAAGGCGCCGGTGAGGATCGATACCTCGTCGAAGAAGACCAGCAGCGTGCGAATGGTCATGACCGGCAGCAGCCAGCCGGCGAGCAGGGCGACAGCGGCGGCGAGGATTAGCAGGCCCAGGAAGCGATCGAAGCCCTGGCTGTCGGCGGCCAGGGTGGCGGGCTTGGAAAATCTGGAAAGCAAGAGCTTGGCCGCAGTCCTCGGCAGTTCGTGGGGTAATCTTCGAGAGGGGCAGTCTATCCGGCACAAGGGCGGCCCGCCAGTCTTCTAGGTTACGGAAAACGCTGCATTTTTGCGATCTTTTGAGGCCCGGGCAGGCACGCGCCGCGGGATTTCTGTTTGCCCGCCGGGGCCCGGGCTGCTAACAGAAGGCGGAAGCGGAGCCGCCCAGGAACCCAGCTTGGGACCCAGGCCGACGGTATCACCGCTTCCATGCTTGCCCATGGAACCGGACCGCACTTCTCCGAAGACCTGCTGACATGACCGAGACTGCTGAAAAGGGCCTTTTGCCGGCCGGCCTGCAGGATGTGCTGGCCCCGCTCGCGGCGCATGAAGCCGCCAACGTGGAGCGGCTGATCGCCTGTTTCCAGGCGCATGGCTACGACCGGGTGAAGCCGCCGTTGCTGGAGTTCGAAGAGGCGCTGCTGACCGGCGCCGGCGCGGCGGTCGCGGGGCAGACCTTTCGCCTGATGGACCCGGTCAGCCAGCGCATGATGGGTCTGCGCGCCGACATGACGCCCCAAGTGGCGCGTATTGCCACCAGCCGTCTGAAGAACGCGCCGCGCCCGCTGCGCCTCTGCTATGGCGGTCAGGTGCTGCAGGTGCGCGGCAGCCAGCTGCGCCCGGAACGCCAGTTCGCCCAGGCCGGGGTCGAATTGATCGGTCCTTCGGCTGCAGCCAGCGACGCCGAAGTGATCCTGCTGGCGATCGAAGCGCTGACCGGACTTGGCGTGAAAGATCTGTCGGTCGACCTGAATCTACCTCCGCTGGTGGGCTCTCTCGCGGCGGATCTGGGGTTGGCGGACGCAGAGGTTGCCGCGCTGCGCCTGGCACTCGACCGGAAGGATTCGGCGGCCGTTGTCGCCCTGGCCGGCGAACAGGCACCGACCTTCATGGCGCTCCTGCAGTCTGCCGGAACCGCGGAACAGGCACTGGAGGCGCTGCAGAAACTGGCGCTGACCGGCGATGCGCTGCGCGCCGTCGAGGGGCTTGCGGCCGTCGTGGCGTTGATTCGCGCGGCGGCGCCGGAGGCGCGGCTGACCGTCGATCCGGTCGAGCATCGCGGTTTCGAATACCAGACCGGCATCAGTTTCATCCTCTTCGCCAAGGGCGGCCGCGGTGAGCTCGGCCGCGGTGGGCGTTATCAGGCAACCGGCCCGGGCGGCGAGCGCGAGTCGTCGACCGGGTTCACGCTCTACATGGACACGGTGTTGCGGGCGATTGCGCCGCCGCAATCTCCGGCGCGTATTTTCCTGCCTTTTGGAACCGCAACGGCCAAGGCCCGGGAACTGCGCGATGCCGACTGGGTGACCTTGGCCGGCTTAAGCGCGGATGAAGATCCCGAAGAAGAAGCCCGCCGTCTCGGCTGCAGCCATGTGCTGAGCGGTGGCGAGATCATCGATATAGAGGACTGACAGAGCATGGCAAACGTGGTGGTCGTCGGCTCCCAATGGGGGGACGAGGGAAAAGGCAAGATCGTCGATTGGCTGTCTGAGCGCGCGGATGTGGTGGTGCGCTTTCAGGGTGGTCACAACGCCGGCCATACCCTGGTCGTCGGCAGCGAAGTCTACAAACTCTCTCTCTTGCCCTCAGGCGTCGTGCGCCAGAACAAGCTGTCGATCATCGGCAACGGCGTGGTGGTCGACCCCTGGGCGCTGGTGGAGGAGATCGACCGGCTGCGCGCCCAGGGCGTCGAGGTCACGCCGGAGTTCCTGAAAGTCTCGGAAGGCGCAACCCTGATCCTGCCCATGCACGGCGCCGTGGATCGTGCACGCGAAGCGGCGAGAGGCGAGGGCAAGCTGGGCACCACGGGTCGTGGTATCGGCCCGGCTTATGAGGACAAGGTCGGCCGTCGCGCGGTGCGTTTTTGCGATCTGGCGGACCCTGATCTGCTGCGCCAGCGGGTCGACGGGCTGCTGCTGCACAACAACGCCTTGCTGCGCGGCCTCGGCCAGCCGGAGTTCACCGCGGAGGAGGTCGTGGAAGGCCTCCTGGCCTTGGCGCCGCGCATTCTGCCTTTTGCGGACCGGGTGTGGCAGCGTCTCGATGAAGCCCGGCGCGCGGGCCGCCGCATTCTTTTCGAGGGCGCGCAGGGCGCCATGCTGGATGTCGATCACGGCACCTATCCCTTTGTGACGTCGTCGAACACCATGGCCGGCAATGCCGCTGCGGGTTCCGGGACCGGACCGGATACCATCGACTTCGTTCTCGGGATCACCAAGGCCTACACCACCCGTGTCGGCTCCGGCCCCTTTCCGACCGAATTGGACGATGCCACGGGGGAGCTGCTTGGCGAGCGCGGCCATGAATTCGGCGTGGTGACGGGACGCAAGCGCCGCTGCGGCTGGTTCGACGCTGTCATGGTCCGTCAGGCGGCGAAGATCGGCGGGATCACCGGCATTGCGCTCACCAAGCTCGATGTGCTGGATGGCATGGAGGAGCTGAAGGTCTGCGTCGGCTACGAGATCGATGGCGAGAAGCGGGACTATCTGCCCGCCGCCCAGTCCCGTCAGGCGCGGGTCACCCCGGTCTACGAGACCATACCCGGCTGGGCGGAAAGCACCCGGGGGGCTCGCTCCTGGGCCGATTTGCCGGCCGCGGCGGTGAAGTACATCCGCCGCGTCGAGGAACTGATCGAGGTGCCTGTGGCCCTGCTGTCCACATCGCCGGAACGCGATGACACCATTCTGGTGCGTGATCCCTTTCTCGATTAACCCCAGATAGAATGTTGATGCCCGGTGACTCAGGGGGAAGATCCCGGAAATCCCGGCGTTCGAGCATTCGCCGCCATCGCGCCTTAACGAACTCTTTGCCTTATCCCGCGTAACTTTACGGCTGGAATCGGGCCATAGCGCCCGTTTCACGCGGCCGTGCCAGATAACTGGCGGGCCGGATTGAACGCGGGCCAGATCAGCGACGGCAATGAGCAGTAAAACCGAGGAAAGCGGGCAGGGCGCTCACAACGACGGTAGCCACATTATGCTGGCCGACCGCTACCGCCTGCATCCCGAATCGCCCCTGGCCGAGTTGAGTTCGCCTGACGTGCCGGCCTTTACGGTGACGGACGAAAGGGGGACGCCCAAGCCACTGTTCGCACTGGTCTGCCGGCAGGGTATTGGTGCGCGTACCGAAGTGCTGGCGCAGTTTTCGCGCTTCCGCCGCCTGCCGATGCTGAATCCGGTCCGCCACGGTGTGGTTTACTGGCCACCCTCCCGCGCCCGCCGCTTCGTGATTGTCTTCGAACAGCCCGAGGGCGAAAGAGTTCTTCCCAGCCCGGATGCGACGATCGAGCCCTGGCGCGAAGACCGTGTGGTGCGCTGCGTGGTGCAGCCTCTGACGCCGATGCTGAAAGAACTGAGCGACCGTATCCTGTCTCACCGGTCGATCAGAGCGGACAATATGTTCTTCGCGGACCCCAGCCGTGAATCGGTGATCATGGGGGAGTGCTTCAGCGGGCCGCCCGGGCTTACGCAGCCGTACTACTACGAGCCCATCGACAGCGCCATGGCGATGCCCGAGGGTCGCGGGACGGGTACGCCGGCCGATGATTTCTATGCCCTCGGCGTTATGATGCTGGTGCTGCTTTGCGGGGGCAACCCCGTCGCCGATCTCACCGAAGAGCAGGTGGTCGAAGACAAGATCAGCAGGGGCTCCTATGCCGCCCTCGTGCGCGACACGCGCTTGTCCTTGCCCATGGTGGAGGTGCTGCGCGGCCTGCTCTGTGACGATCCGGACCAGCGCTGGCGGTATGAAGACCTCAACATGTGGCTGAACGGCCGTCACCTCAGTCCCAAGCAGGCGCTCTTGCCCCCGAAGGCCGCGCGGGTCTTTGAGTTTGATGAGGTCGAGTATCTGAATGCTTCGGCCTTGTCGCAGGCGCTGGGCCGCAAATGGGCCAAGGCGCTGCTGGTCATCAAGAAGCCCGGCCTGGAAAGCTGGGTTCGGCGGTCTCTGGCCGATGATCAGAAAGCCGATGGCGTGCGCCTCTCGACCAAGGCCGCCTCGGGTGGATCCGGCGCCCGAAGCTTCGTTGACGACCGATTGCTGTCACGTGTCCTGATGACCCTGGATCAAAGGGCGCCGCTTCGATACAAGACGGTCTCGGCGCGGCTGGATGGCCTGGCGCAGGCTTTCGCGGTGACCTATCACGACAAGGACATGCGCCAGACCTTCACCGAGATTTTCACGCAACGTCTGCCACAGACCTGGATCGAAAATCAGCCGGCGCTGCGGCCTGAACTGGCGGTGCTTCGGCGGCTCTACGACACCGTCGCTCTGACCTTGTCCAAGCAACGCATCGGCTATGGCGTGGAGAAAGCTCTCTATGTCAGCAACCCCACCTGGCCCTGTCAGAGCCCGCTGTTGAAAAACGATTATGTGGTCGAACTGGAAGATCTGCTTCTGGCGCTCGAGCGCGTGGCGGATCAGGAGGGGCTGGAGCGAAGCCCGGTCGATCCGCATATTGCCGGCTTTGTTTCCGCGAAGATGAAAGCCTCAATAGAGCAGGCGCTCAGTGAGTTGGGAAGCCCCGGCGATCCTTCGGTATTCAATCTGGGGGTTTTGCGCCTTCTGGCCGACGTGCAGCGCGCCGCCGGACCGTCGCGCGTTCCGGGTTTGGCGATCTGGTGCTGCGCCCTTTTGAAGCCTGTGGTCGAGGGCTTCCGCAACCGCACCCGTCGCAAGCAGATGGCCGATACAGCCGCCAAGCTGGCCGCAAAAGGTAACCTGACGATCCTTCTGGCCCTGATCGACGACCCGGACCGCAAGGCGGCGGACGAACTCGGTTTCCAGAAAGCCAAAGAAGACTTCGCTGCCTTGGTGGAGCAAGCCAACTGGCTCCGTGGCGGCGGCATGACCTCGCCCGCAATCGTCAGGCATCACGCCCGTGAGGCCTCGAGCATCGTGTCTTCCGTGATCGCCGGGGTCGCCTTGATCGGCATCACTCTGTCCGCAGTGTTTTAGCGGGGGGCGGGCATGGCAAAGAAGGTGAAAGCCAAAAAGGCAGTGAGGAAACCGGCGCCTCTGAAGCCCTGGGTCAAGGTCCTGGTGCTCATCATGCTGTTTCCCTTTGCCGCCCTGCTGCTGCCGACGACCTTGGTATTCGCCACGATGATGGCGCCCACCTGGGTTGCCTACATCACCGACCGCTCTCGAGAAAAGCATCTGGCCATCACTGTCGGTCTGCTGAACTTCAGCGGCACGCTGCCGGCCATCATCGATCTCTGGTCGCGCGGACAGAGCCATAATGCCGCGATGGCGCAGCTCGGCGATGTTTTTGTCTGGGTTGTGGCCTATGGAGCGGCCATGGCCGGCTGGGTTCTCTTCGCCATCATGCCTTCACTGGTCGGCAGCTATTTCAAGATGACAACCGACAACCGGATCAAGAACCTGGCGGAGCGGCAAAAAACCCTCATCGACGAGTGGGGCCATGCCGTAGCCACGGGCTCCGGAATGGCCTCTCCCGACCAGATCGATGAAGACGAGGAAATGGAAGACGAAGACGATTCCGCAGAGGTCACGGAAGCCGAACTGGTTGAGCCCGCACAGGCGAGCTGAGCCCGCCCCGTGGCTTTCGCGGTCGACCCTTAGCTTATCGCCAGACGCTCTTCGATCGCGGCGTTACGAATGGCCCGCTGCAGCTTCTCAAAGGCCCGAACTTCGATCTGGCGGACCCGCTCGCGGCTGATGCCGTATTCCTGAGACAGATCCTCCAGTGTCGTCGGATTGTCCTTCAGGCGGCGCTCTTCAAGAATGCGTCTTTCGCGTTCGTTGAGGTTCGCCATTGCCGCCTTTAGCAGGGTACGGCGCTTGCCCAATTCCTCGGATTCTGCCAGCAGGCTTTCCTGATCCTCGGTGTCGTCCACCAGCCAATCCTGCCACTCACCGTCGCCGTCGATGCGCAGCGGTGCATTCAGCGAATGGTCCGGGGCTGCGAGCCGGCGGTTCATCGAGACCACGTCCTGTTCCGGCACGCCAAGGGTTTCGGCGATCTTGGAGACGTTCTCCGGGTGCAGGTCGCCCTCTTCCATTGCCTTCAACTGGCCCTTGAGCTTGCGCAGATTGAAGAACAGTTTTTTCTGGGATGCCGTGGTGCCCATCTTCACAAGCGACCAGGAGTGCAGGATGTATTCCTGGATTGCGGCGCGGATCCACCACATGGCGTAAGTCGCCAGACGGAAGCCGCGCTCAGGATCGAAGCGCTTGACCGCCTGCATCATGCCGACGTTGCCTTCGGAAATCAGCTCGGACAACGGCAGGCCGTAGCCGCGGTAACCCATGGCAATCTTGGCAACGAGGCGGAGGTGGGAGGTGACGAGCTGGTGCGCCGATTCGGTATCGCCGCGCTCACGCCAGGCTTTCGCCAGCATGTACTCCTGATCCTGTTCCAGCATCGGGAACTTGCGGATCTCCTGCAGGTAACCCGAGAGATTACCTTCAGGGACGAGAACAGGGACTTTTGCAGCGGCCATGATACACTCCGAATTTCGCGGTAAGCGCGATCAGCAGAATAACTATAGAACCTTTATGAGTGTCGGTTTCCGCAAAAACCCGGCTTTCGCCCAGCTTTCAAGGCTGACACTGCGCAGTATAGCATGGATCCCCCGTCTGCGGCGATATATGACTCATTTGGTCATATATAGATGGAACTATTCCAAAGACTCGATCAAGCTACACATATCACTTGGTAATTCGCTCTCGAATTGCAAGGTCTCAGACTTCACAGGGTGGTGAAAGCCCAGAGTTCTGGCGTGCAGGGCCTGGCGGCCCAGGGCGGCGAGGGCGGCCTTCGCCGGTTCGGGCAGTTCCGCCAGCCGTTTGCCGCTGCCGCGTCCGTATTGCGGATCGCCCAACAGGCCGTGGCCGGCCTCGGTCATGTGGACACGGATCTGGTGGGTGCGGCCGGTCTTCAGGCGACACTCGACCAGGCTGACCGCGCCGTTTTGAAAGCTCCGCAGCACTTTGTAGCCGGTTTCCGCCGGCCGGCCGCCGCGGCTCAGAACCGCCATTTTCTTACGGTTTCGCGGGCTGCGGCCGATGTTGCCGGTCAGTTTGCCCTGGTGCGGAACCGGCCGGCCCCAGACCAGCCCGAGATAGGAGCGCTCAACACTGCGGTCGGCGAACTGTTCCACCAGGCTGCGATGGGCGGTTTCGCTCTTGGCCGCCACCATCAAACCGGAGGTATCCTTGTCGAGACGGTGCACGATGCCCGGCCGGCGCTCGCCGCCGATCCCGGTCAGGCTGTCGCCACAGTGGGCGATCAGGGCATTGACCAGGGTGTTGTCGGGGTTGCCGGCGGCCGGATGGACAACCAGCCCGGCGGGTTTGTTGAGGACGATCAGGTCTTCGTCCTCGAACAGGATCTCCAGGGGTATCGCCTGGGCAGCCAGGGGGGCCTGGACAACCTCGGGAACCGTCACGACCAGGTGCTGCCCCGCCTTCACCTTGGTCGACGCCGCGCTTGCCGCGGCGCCTTCCAGACTGACCTGCCCGGCGTCGATCAGCGCCTTGAGGCGGCTGCGGGAGAACTGGGGCAGGGCCTCGGCCAGCAGACGGTCGAGCCGCTTGCCCGAGGCTGCGTCGTCCACGGTGACCTCATGTCGCTCTTGACCCTTCTGCCCGGTCATGCTTCCTCGCTCCTTTGACGCCCAATAAGCCTGAGGCCTCCGTCGATGCAAGCTTTGAAGTTCCTCGTCATTTTCATGGCCGTCCTGATTGTGGCGGGTATGGGCCTTCTGGCCTATGGCCTGATCAGCCGGGGCGGCGGCGGTGGCAGCAGCGGCGATAGCTTCGCCGAGGTCGAGGTGCCGCTGCCCGAGGGCTGCACCATCGCCGAGACCGAGGTTGCCGAGAACCGCCTGATCCTGCGTTTCGACGGCTTGGCGGAACGTAACTGCCAGCAGGTGGTGGTGATCGATATGGAAAGCGGTAAGGTGCTGGGACAGGTGCGCGGCGTACCAGGAGCCCCATAGGGGCCCGGCCACAAGAGCCGGCAAGAGAAAGACGACAGCAATGGGCAACTTCGCATCCGATAACGTGACCGGCATCTCGCCGCAGATCATGGCGGCTCTGGCAACGGCCAACGAGGGTACGGCGATGCCCTATGGCGACGATGCGATAACCCAAGGGTTGCGGAATCGTGTCTCGGAGGTTTTTGAGCGTGACTGCGCCGTCTTTCCGGTGGCGACAGGCAGCGCTGCCAATGCCCTGGCGCTGGCCACGCTGGTGCCGCGTTATGGCGCCGTCTACTGTCACCGTGAGGCGCACATCAACGTCGATGAGTGCGGCGCGCCGGAGTTTTTCACCAGCGGCGCCAAGCTGGTGGCGCTCGACGGTCCCCGGGCCAAGATCGACGCTGCTGCCGTGGAAGCGGCGATCGACGGCGTCGGCGACGTACACCGGGTGCAGCCGGCGGCTGTCTCCATCACCCAGGCCAGCGAATTGGGCGCGGTCTATACGCCCGATGAAGTGTCCGCGCTGAGCGATTTGGCGAACCGTCACCGCCTCGCCCTGCACATGGATGGCGCCCGTTTC
Organism: Pelagibius sp.; assembly: GCF_965249265.1. Classification (NCBI taxonomy): domain Bacteria; kingdom Pseudomonadati; phylum Pseudomonadota; class Alphaproteobacteria; order Rhodospirillales; family Rhodovibrionaceae; genus Pelagibius; species Pelagibius sp. Next base: position 964,604 of record NZ_OZ252224.1, read on the forward strand.
GCCAATGCCCTGGTGACACTGGGTTGTGCCCCGGCTGATATCACATGGCGGGCCGGGGTCGATGTGCTGACCTTGGGCGCAACCAAGAACGGCGCCCTGGCGGCCGAGGCGGTGATTTTCTTCGATCCGGCGAAGGCGGGGGCGTTCGAGTTTCTCCGCAAGCGCGGCGGTCATCTTTTCTCCAAGATGCGCTTCGTTTCGGCCCAGCTCGAGGCCTATCTGACCGATGGTCACTGGCTTGAAAATGCCCGCCATGCCAACGCCCTGGCGAAGCGTCTCGCCGAAGGCCTTGCGGACTTGCCGGGTATCGAATTGCTCAATCCCGTTGAGGCCAACGAGCTGTTCCTGGCGTTGCCTGACGCGGTTGTCGAGGGACTCGAGGCCCGGGGGTTTCGGTTTTACAGCTGGGGCAAGGTGGGGGAAAAACAGGTTCGGTTGGTCACCGCTTTCAACACCCGGCCGGAAGATGTCGAGGCCTTTATTGACGCTGCTGTCGCGCTGACGGGTGCAGCGGTTCGCGCAAGCGCCTGAACATGACGTCTGAGGAAAGAGGCGCGCTTGAGACGCCCACGGAGGCCGGCGAACCGCCTTGGCTTGCCTGGGCAAGGCGTCTTCAGGCGCTCTCGCAGAGCGGCTTGTATTACTGCGAAGACGCTTTCGACCGGGAGCGTTACGGCGAGGTCGCCCGCATCGCCGCGGAGATCATGGCCCGGCACAGCAGTGTGGCGGCAGAGCAGGTCGAGCGGTTCTTCAGCGCAGAGGTCGGCTATGCCACGCCCAAGACCGATCTGCGCGCCGTGGTGCTGCGGGAGGACAAGCTGCTGTTGGTGCGTGAGCGCAGCGACGGCCTATGGTCGCTGCCCGGCGGTTGGGCCGATGTGGGGGAGACGCCGGCGGCCTGCATCGAAAAGGAGGTCTGGGAGGAAGCGGGCTTTCGCAGCCGCGCGGTGAAGCTGCTGGCGTTCTATGATCAACGCAGGCGCGGCGCCAAACCCCACCCGCTGCACACCTACAAGGCCTTCTTCCACTGCGAGATCACCGGTGGCGAGGCCCGGCCCAGCGTCGAGACCTCCGAGGTCGGGTTCTTCGCCGAGCACGCGCTGCCGCCGCTCTCCACCGGTCGGGTCACGGCCGAGCAGCTGACCCGTATGTTCGAACTGCTGCGCAACCCGGACTTGCCCGCCGATTTTGACTGATCCGGCCGGCGGCGGTGCCCGGTTGTAAGAGTGCCGGCCCCCAGGCCCGGGGACCCCGCCGCCGAAACCCGCGCAGCGCGGCGATCGGGGCTTGCCTTCCCCCGGATCTTGGGCTACACCACCGGCCTTCCGGCCATTGGTCCCCTTCGTCTAGTGGCCTAGGACGCCGCCCTCTCACGGCGGAAACAGGGGTTCGACTCCCCTAGGGGACGCCAGGAACTCTCCAAGCCATTGATAGCTTTGTGAAGCGCCGCGTTTCCGATCGCACAAGGTCGCGACGGTCTCTGTTGTCCTGGGGTCCGGAATGCGCGGGCATCGATGCAATGATTTTCCTGTGATGCTGCGCCGCTTCGCCGCGCCTTAAGCGGGTCGGTTGCCTCTCTGCGTCTTCGCGCCCAAGGGTGTCAGTTTTGGATCGCATGATCTGAAAAGTTGTGCTACCTTTGATTGATTGATGGGGAATGCACACGCTGTACCGGAGGGGGTCGCAAATGCGGTCAGCAGGCAAGTTCAATGCTTCTCTTGTTCTCGGTGCCGCCGGGGAATCACCGCAGCGCTTCCTGCGACTCCTCTCGATACGGAAATATGCCGTTATTTATCATGGAGATGGGGACGAGTGCCCCGGCTCAAAGCTCCTGTGGCCTCAGCACAGGAGGATGGGATGAATTTCCGGCAGCCGTTTGCCGGCGCTGTATCGAGCCATCGAGAAGCGGCAACTTCAGGTTTTCTCTGCTCTATCGCACCAGGCGCGGCCCGACCGGGCAGGTGTTTGGCGTTGTCATGCCCTGTCGCGGGTGCAGGAGGCATGGCGCGGAAAACCCGCTGTGTTGTGCAGGAAAACGGCTGACTTGTAAGGAGTAGGCAGGAGCATGGCGAAAGAGCAAGGTCAGGCGGCGCGCAAGGCCGCAGCGGCGATGGCAGGTGCGCTGAAGGCAGAGGCGGCGGCATCCACCGCCGCGGTTAAGGGCAAGGCGTCCGACGACAGGAAGCCCGAAGGCGCGGAAAAGACCGGGCAGAAACGCTCCCCGGACCAATTGCTGCGGGCGGCCTTCGCGCAGGCCTCTCAGGTTTTCGGCCAAGCGGTCTCCATAATGATGCAGTCGCCCCAGCACCGCCATCTGCTGCTGAGCGACTTGGAATGGCGGGTGATTCCGCCGATCGCGCTTCAGCAATACCGCCTGGTACAGCGCAACGGCACCCCGGCCGGCTTCGTCTCCTGGGCCTTTGTCAGCGACGCGGTCGAACAGCAACTGCAACAGCCCGACTTCCGCCTGCGCCCGCAGGACTGGAAGTCCGGCGAGCGCGTCTGGATCGTTGACGTCGTCGCCCCGCCGCAACAGGCCCCGGTCTTGATCGAGAAGGTAAAGGCGGAACTCTTCAAGGACCGCGAGGTAAAGTTGCGGAACGGGTTGGTGGCGGAGCCCCAGCGCCGAGAGACCTCAGACGGCGCGAAGGCGCCCGATTCAACAGAGTCTTACGAAGGCACGCCGGTGGTGGGGGACGTGTTGTGATCGGCGCATTTCGCTTAGCGGCGTGGAGTTGAAGGTCGATGCGGTGTGGGGCAAGACCTCTAAACGGGCTCTCTCAAGGGCGCCATATGCGTCACACCAACCATGACCTCAAGCGCCAAGGTGGCGGCGATCCCCGGCGGCAGCACCCCTTTGGTCTGGTTTATCAGGAGCACGATGGCCAGGACGACGGCTTTGGCCATGTCCGCGGCTTCCAATCCGTGATCGGCGAAGATCTGCTCGATACCGTCGCGCAGTCGCGGGCAGGCATTCGGCGACCACTCATGCGGGTAGTGTCTTTCCGGGACCGATATCGGTGGAAAGGGCGACCCGCCGACCGCCTCGGCGGTTCGCGCGGTTACCTCCGCAGGGTCAGGCAGGTCGGCTGCGCCCGCGCCGGCCTTTACGGCACCTTCTCTAAGGATATCCCAAAGCCCGACTTGGCCTCTGGCGTGGTCGCCAAAGAGAAGGCCGCTGGTCTTTTCGCTGACCACCCAACCGCTTTCCGGCAGTTCCGGCTCGGCCGCGCGCAGGGCCGACTCGCCGGCCAAAGCAGCGGCGGCCCCGATGATGGTTTCCGCGTGCACACCCCGCTCGTTGCGATAGCAGGTGATCAGGAATTTCAGGATGTCGGAACTGGCTGCGGCAACGGCGGGCGGAATCATGACAGGCACTTTCATAATGTTCGTCGGCAAGGCGATCTCGCCGTCGATATGTAGTCGCTAATAAAGGAAATGGGAAGCTTGGTGGCGGAGAGCACGTTAACGACGGTTTTTGGTTGGTGGGATTGGGATGCCGAAACGCCGGCCCTGGTCAACCGCGTAACTGGCGAACGCGTCGCTTTCCGCGGCAAGTTTGGAGATCCGGATCTGGTCCCCTCGGACGAAACCTGGCTGCGCTTCGACTACGAACACCCGGAACTGAGCTTTCCATTGCTTGTGGAAGAACGCCAGGCGGAAGAGAGACTCGAAAAAGGTCTTCCAGCTTGGCGGCTTGACTACCAACGCTCCAGCCACCTATGGAGGCGCGAGTTTGAGGGTGAGACACGTCGACCTATTTATGGTGCTTGGCGACGCGTCGATGATTGCGTAACCGATGCGCTATCTTGTTGGCCGGAAAGCGAATACGATCGGAATGGTCGAGCATCGTATGTTTGTTTTGATGGCGGTTGGCTGAATGGTGACTGGGATGAAGCGGTGTCGCGTAGAGAGACGCGGTTGGCCACCCCCGCGAAAGAGCAACCGAACGGCGATGACTACAATCCATGGCTTTTTCCAATGGATGCAGTACCGCCGAGCCGCTTTGACTTCTACGATCTTGTCCTGCGGCGCAACGGACCGGAGAATTGGAGTATCGATAATCCGGTGCTTTTGGATGGTCTGAGGTTCGAGGATCCAGAGCTCCGCTACGGACCAAGCTTACCGGCAAACACGCCCTTGAAGGGCCTTGATGGCCGCACGGCCTATCTTCTTTCGGAGGATAGCACACGTGTTCTCTATCCATACTTTGGCGATACCAAGAGGCGCTCCGATTCGGGTCACTGGAAGCCACACTTTTCGCTGATCTATGTGGACAACGAACTTCTATTGACGGGCCTCGCAAAGCCGATCGCCCCAAGCCGCCGACCTGTCGACTGGACATTCAGGTTCTATAACGAAGGCTTCTACTTTCGGTCAGACTCTGTCGACGCGGCGTTTCATATCAACTCCCGCCATCCTCTTCCATCCATTCCGTCGCGCGCGCTTTGGCTGCGATCCCGTTGGGCGATCTTGGACGGCTTTAGCTGTTGGGAGGGCAGTAAGGCAAGGAGTCCCGACTGGTTACCGGAACTCGAGTTGGTAGCCGCGTCTGGAATTCAAGTCGCTTTGGGGTACCGCGGCGGTCAGTGGGCTGCGCCGCTAATGACAGCGCGCTTTTGAACTCATCAAAATTCTGGGGGAAAGCAAATGAGTGGAGACGATTTCAGTGGCATCGACGCAGGGCTGAAAGCCGATGTTACTGCATTCCTCAATGCTCAGTACTCAGACGTTGACTGGTGGATTCAAACCAGCAGCTTCGCCACAGGTGAGCATGGTTCCATCTTCTGGTCCGGCAGCTTCGAAGGACAACACCTGGGCCAAGTCGCCGACGCATGGTCTGTGGCGGACAACACCACATACACTTCCCTCGCGACGACACCGGGCGGCTCCCAAGTAGGAGGGTTGCTGGATGGGGTCGATCTGTCAGGTAAAGTTGCCGAGATCAATACCCTAACGCAGGCGTACAGCGACTCTTTGCCGACGCCACTCTCCCAGCAGGACCTGGATCAACTCCGAGCCGACTTAAATGCCTATGCCGATGCGCAGCGAGGTACCCTCGATCGTCAACGTTGGCAAGCCGCTTCGGCGAAATACGCTCAGTCTGCATCTGGGGATGTGACGGTTCTCATCAATACCATTGGTACCAATGATGCTGGAGAGACGGTTGACTTTCGAGACAAAACGATTTTCTGGGACACAGAGCTTGAACACTTGATGGCTAATGATGCCGTTACTAGGATAAATGGTGTCAAAAAGGCAGACCTAGCGAACCTACCTGACAAGGCAGCACGGTTCGCGCTGATACATGATGTATCGATAGATGCGCTGCACATCTACAAGGAGATTGGCGGAGGAACGCTCGCGGATCTCTCCGCCTTTCAAAATACCCCTGACAAACCACAACTGACATCCACGCATCAACTGATGCATGCCGCTGGAGAGTATCGATCCACTCACGACGTTCCTCTCGGCGACCGATCGCACGTTTTACAGATGGGACTGCGTAATGCTAGCGCGGATGCCCTGCCCAGTATGCATACCCGTTTCTTGGGCAATGCTGATGGCGCGGTCAATATGGCCGATGCTTTGGTTTTGGGAGCTGCTGCATGGCTCCTTTACAAATCCAATGATTACGACCTCGAGGCCGCATGGGAAGAAGTAAAGTCTAAGGTTACGGCGGAAGCAGCCACGGAGTTGGTCGTCGGAGCAATCGGTTTCGGGGTCGGCGCAGCAGCCGTGACAACACTGCTTGGCCCGCTTGGTGTGGCTGCTGTCGTTACATTCGGTGCCTATGCAACTTATGACGACTTCCGCACGCTTCTTGATGCCTACCGTGAGGAATATCCGGATTGGGAGTTTCTCGAGTGGTTAGATACGTCGCTTGATGAACTGGAGGCGGAACTTAAGAGCTTCCTTCCGGATCTCAAGCTCGAGTTCCCCGACGTTTACATTGCCGACAAGGAAACCAAGGTCGTTGGTGACGAGAACACCAACCTTCAAATGGGCCGAGAGAATAGTGTGCTCGAAGGCGAGGGTGGCGATGATTACCTTGTCCACTTCGGTTACGGCGAAATGGATGGCGGCGCGGGTGATGACCTGCTAGTCGCGATCTTCCCCGATTATGTCTCCGATGGGGAAGGGGGTTTTTTGCGGCTTGAGATCGATGGTGGTGCCGGTAACGACACCATCATCTCGATCGGCGGTAATGGCCCTATCGTCCACGGTGGTGCGGGGGATGACTGGATCTTCGTCTGGAGCTTCGGTGCCGAGGTTTACGGCGACGAGGGCGCCGACCGGTTTTTCTGGGCGCCGGATATCCTGATTGCCGATGCCGAGGCGCACGATAGTCTCAGTTTCTTCGGCATCACGCTGACCGGCGGCATTGCCTATGGCGGTGAGGAAGCGCAGTGGGCTTTCCAAAGCTTCCTGCCTTTCATTCGCTATGGTCTCAACACCGAAGGCGAACTGGTCATCGACGTCTTTGGCCATCAGATGTTCGTTGCCGACTACAAGGGTGGGCCGGGCGCGGACGAAAACAGTTTGGGTATCTACCTCGCCCGCATCGAATTCGCCTTTTATCAGATTCTTGACGACCGGCCGGCGCTTGAGGCTTCGCCGCTCAGTGAGATCATCGGCGCGCAGCTGAAGGCCATGGGGATTACCCACCCCGACGACCCCCTGGCGCTGGACCTGGATGGCGACGGGCTGGAGTTCACCGGGCTCAAGACCTCCGACACCTATTTCGATCTTGACGGCGATGGTTTTGCCGAGCGCACCGCCTGGCTGCGCTCCGACGACGGCTTTCTGGCGATGGACCGCGACGGCGACGGCGCTATCGGCGACATTGCGGAGCTGTTCGGCGCGCCGGGCGTCTCCGGTTTCTCGGAACTGGCCGAACTGGACAGCAACGGCGACGGCGTCATCGACGCGCTGGACAGTCTGTTTGGCGACCTGCTGGTCTGGCGCGACCTGAATCAGGATGGCGTCAGCAGCAGCGATGAGCTGTTCTCCCTGGCCGACCTGGACATCACCTCGATCAACCTCAATGCGACGGTCATCAATACCGAGACGCCGAGCCAGAACGTCCTGCACGCGGAATCGACCTTCACGCGCGGCGATGGCAGCCAGGGCAATCTCTATGACGTGCTGCTGGACGCCAGCCAGTTCGATACGCAGTACATGGGCGACCCCGGCATCGCCGACTGGGCGGCCCAGGTGCCGGACCTCAAGGGTTACGGCCTGCTGACGGATCTTCAGCTTGCGGTCTCCAACGATTTCGGCGTGGCGGAGACCTTGGCCCAGGTCGGCGCCAATCTCAACGTCGTCGACCTCGACGCTTTGGTGGCCGCGACCGAGCCGCTGCTTTTGGCCTGGAACGCTGCCAACACGGACTCCCAGGAACTGGCCCCGGTCCTCGTACAGACCGATGCCAACGGTGCCCAGTGGCTCGACCACGGCGTCTATCAGGAAGATGCCCAGGGCGGCTATTGGACCCTGGCAAACGGCAATCCGATACTGGACGGCGGTGGGGTGGAGATCCCAAGGGCGACGCTCGAAGATCTCCTCGCGCAAACGACCGGAGCGGACCAGGTCTGGCGGCTGGAGCAGATGTGGTCGCCGGAGCGCAGCACAGCGCCCAGCGACCGGCCCGCAGCGCCCTACAAGGTGTCGGTCGATGCCGCAGGGGTCGTCACCGTCCTCGACTACGGCATTCATCACGAGGATGCCCAGGGCAGCTATTGGACGCTGGCCAGCGGTGCAGACATATTGGACGGCCTGGGCGATCCCATCGCGCGGCCGACGCTGGACGATATCCTGGCGCAGGCGCCGGGTGAGGGCGCTGCCTGGCGGGTCGAGAGTTTTGCGCCCGCCGCGGAAGCCGCTGTTGTCGATTCCTTCGCCGTGTTCTACCTCAATGGCAACGCTGTGGATTACTCGGTCTATGTCGATGATCCCAACGGTGGCTACTGGGCATCGGCCCAGGCGGTTGCCGAGGCGGTCGGGCTCGGCCTTGCGGCGCCGGCCGGCCCCACCCATGCCGATCTGCAGGGCTTCGTCGATCTCTATCTGGTGGAGAACGCCGGCAGCATCACCGGCAGCCAGGTCGTGGAGACGGAAAAGGCCGGCTATGCCATCAAGACCGGCGGCGCGGAACTGAGCGACCTGAATTCTCTGGTGGCCAGCATCGATGGGTCGGGCGACCTCGTCTACGTGCAGAACGTCGAGCAGCAGGCCGAGTTCCTGCAGGAAGTCATGGAGCGCTACGAATTCTGGGGCGAGGCCGTGGCGGTGCGCGTGGCCTCTCAGACCGGACTTTCGTCATTCTTCCAGGGTGTCGTCTATAACGCCGAGACCGATGTTTTCGAAGCGGCGACGGTCCGCGAGCTGATTCCGCTCTACGAGGCGATCTTCGCTGCTGCGCCGGGCGATGCCCAGGGGGCGCTGGACTATCTGCAGGCCTGGCGCGAAATCCTCGACGTCGTCTACGCCGATTTCGAGCAGCACGGCAACGGCGCCATGAGCGCCAGTTTCGTCTTCGCCAATGTGGTGGCGGCCTATGAGAGCACCGGCCTGGCCGCGGGCATCCTGGAGGCGGCGGAGATTCTGGGCGTGCCGACGGAAACGGTGATCCACGACACCACCGACAACGCCGTTGTCGACGGCACCGGCGGGCGGGACATCTTCTATCTCTCCACCGGCGACCAGACCCTGCGCGGCGGCCAGGACAGCGATGTCTATGTGGTCGGCAAGAACTTCGGCAACGACGTCATCGACGAGAGCGAGGCGCCCTTCTCCAACCGCGGACCCGATCTGCTGCGCTTTGCCGACATCGGCTCGACGGAAATCTCGGCGCATCGCGAGGGTATCGACCTGATCCTGACCGTCGATGCGACCGGCGATACGCTGCGAATCAAGCGCCAGTTCGAGGGGCGGGAGCCCGGGCTTTTCGGCGGCGATGCCTCCGACGATACCGGGGTGACCGAGATCGCCTTCGCCGACGGGGTGGTATGGGATCGGGTCGATATCGCCTGGGCCGTTGCCGACCCACAGGCGACCAGCGATCTCATCGAAGGAACGCCGGAGATCGACGTGCTGGACGGCGGTGCCGGCGACGATACCCTGATCGGCGGCGAGGAAAGTGATCTCTACGTCTTCAAGCTGGGTTACGGCAAGGATGTCATCGAGGACAATAATGACAATATCCTGATCGAGCATACCGATGTGGTGCTGTTCGGCGAGGGGATCGAGAAAGACAACGTGACCCTGCAGCGGGACGGTAACTCCGATACCTTGGTCTTTATCGTCGGCGATGGCGGCGACGAGCTGAAGGTCGTCGGCCAGTTCTCGGCGATCTATACGGGCCCCCTCGGCAAGCAATGGCTCGACCGCATCGAGCTCTTCACCTTTGACGACGGCAGCTACTACAGCGCCGAAGACATCATGGTGAAGCTGGTCGCTGACGCCAAGACGGCCGGCGACGATACCATTTATGGTTTTGCCTATGAGGACAACCTGGACGGTGGCCTCGGCAACGACCGTCTCGTCGGGGCTGAAGAAAGCGACACTTACATCTTCGGGGCCGGCTATGGGCACGACACGGTCTTTGAGAACAGTCCGAATATTCTCTCCGGAAACGAGGACCGCGTTGTCTTCAAGGACGGCATCACCGAAGCGGACGTCACCTTCTCCCGTGACGGCAACTCGAGCAACCTGGACATCCTGGTCAATGGAACCACAGACGTCCTGACGATCGAAGAGCAGTTCGCCGCGACCTATACCGGTCCCTTCGGCACGCAGTGGCTGAACCGGATCGAGGAAGTCTTCTTCGACAATGGCTTCTCCTACCGCTGGTACGAGATCATGGAGAAGATGGTTGCCGACGCGAAGACCGGCGGTAACGATACGATCTACGGATTCTCCTATGAGGATACGCTCGACGGCGGTGCGGGCGATGATTTCCTCTCCGGCGGCAATGAAAGCGATATCTATATCTTTGGCCTGGGCTATGGCCAGGACGTCATCCACGACCAGATGACCAACCCCTTGGGTGGCGATCAGGATCAGGTCATTTTCCAGGACGGCCTGACCGCGGCCGACCTTACTTTCTCACGCAGCGGCAACAACCTGATCATCGAGGTGACCGCCACCGGCGAACGCCTGACCATTCAGAGCCAATTCGGCGCCAACAATCTGGGGTCGCGCTTCGATGAGATCGAATCCCTGGTCTTTGGCGATGGCGCGGTCTGGGGCCGCAGCGAGATCCAGCAGCACCTGCTTCAGAGCACGGACGGTGACGATACGCTGACCGGATTTTTCAGCGATGACGTTTTGGACGGCGGCCTCGGCAATGATCTGCTCCTGGGTCAAGACGGCGCCGACACCTATGTTTTCGGCCTCGGCTACGGTGTAGACGTCATTCATGATCAAACCCTGAGCATCTTTGCCAAGGGCCCCGATAAGCTGCAGCTGGGGGAAGGGATCACGACCGCCGATGTGTCGCTAAGCCGCGGCGGCAGCAGCCTTAACGACCTCGTCGTCACCTTGGACGCGACCGGCGAGCAGGTCACTATTCTCGGTCAGTTCGGCACCAACAACCTCGGCAGCCGCCTGGACGAAGTCGAAGAGATTCATTTCGCCGACGGCACGATCTGGACCCGCGGCGACATTCAGGCACAGTTGCTGAATGACGGAGCGACGGCCGGCGACGACACGCTGATCGGCTTCTTCGGCACCGATATCATGGATGGTGGCGCCGGCAACGACTATATGGAGGGCGGCAACGGCGGTGACATCTATGTCTTCGGCACCGGGTCGGGTGTCGATGTCATCTACGACAACGCCTCTTCGATCTTTGCGGACGAGGGTGATCAGGTCGTCTTTACTGATGATATCGCCCCGGAAGATGTCGTTCTCAGTCGTGACGGCAGCAGTCTGATCGTCAACCTGACTGGTTCGGATGATCAGTTGACCATTCAGGGCCAGTTCGGTTGGAACAATCTCGGCAGCCGCCTGCAGGAGATCGAGTCGTTTGCTTTTGCCGACGGCACGGTCTGGAATGCCTGGGACATCCAGCTCATCCTCCTTCAGGGCACCGCCGGCGACGACAACCTGCTGGGCTTCTACAGCTCTGATACCCTCGACGGGGGCGCCGGCAATGACACTCTCGCGGGCGGCGACGGCAGCGATACCTATGTCTTCGATGTCGGTTATGGGCACGACCAGATATCCGAGAGCAGAGTCAGCATCTTCGCCGGAGAGGACGACCGCGTCGTCTTCGGGCCGGGCATCACGCCGGCCGACCTCGCCCTGTCACGCGAAGGCAACGATCTCATCATGACCGTCACGTCGACCGGCGACAGCCTGCGGATTGTCAACGAGTTCTGGGGGTCGGACACGCGGGTTGAGTCCTTCTTCTTCGATGACGGCACGGTTTGGAGTTACGCCGACGTTACCGAGATGATGACCGTGGGTACTACGGGCGACGACGTCATTCCGGGCTTTGACGTTGGCAACCATATCGACGGCCTCGCCGGCAACGATACCCTGCATGGCGGCAGCGGCAATGACACTGTCATTGGTGGCCTGGGCGACGACAGCCTTGTCGGCGGTTTCCACAACGACACCTACATCTACACCCGCGGCGACGGCGATGATGTCATCGTCGAGGAGGAAGCCCGCTGGCACACGCATCCTGGCGGCACCGCGGACAAATTGTTGTTGCACGGCATCGATCCGGCGGCTGTATCCCTTGTTCGTGCCGGCAATGATGTGACCCTGGTAATCGCGGAATCGGCGCCCGGCGCCGGTGATGGCGGATCGATACTGCTGAAGAACAATCTGGACGAGTGGTACAGCCGCGGTGTCGATGAGATCATTTTCGATGACGGCACTGTCTGGACCCGTGGCGAGCTGCGTCTGACAGTTCTGGATCAGGCGCTGAGCCCGGCCGATGATGTGGTCAACGGGTTCAATACCAGCGACAGCATAGACGCAGGAGCGGGCAACGATACGGTCTTCGCCGGGTCCGGCCATGACACGATCATCGGTGGAGCCGGCGACGACAGCCTTGTCGGTGGCTTCCACAACGACACCTACATCTACACCCGTGGCGATGGCAATGACGTTATCGTCGAAGAGGAAGCCCGCTGGCACACGCATCCTGGCGGTACGGCGGATACCCTCATTCTTCAGGGTATTGATCCGGCAGAGATCTCTTTTGTGCGCAACGGCAATCACATCACTCTGGTGATTGCCGAATCCGCACCGGGCGCCGGGGATGCCGGATCCATCGAACTGAGGAACAACCTCAACGAATGGTACAACCGTGGCATCGATCAGATCACCTTCGACGACGGCACGGTTTGGACGAGAGCCGATCTGCGGGCGCTTTGGCTTGAGCAGGCGCCTACTGAAGGGAATGATCTGATCCAGGCCTTTACGTCGTCGGACTCCATCGCAGCAGGAGGTGGGGACGATACGGTTTTCGCCGACAGCGGAAACGACACGGTCGATGCGGGTGACGGCAACGATACGGTCAATGGGGGCAGCGGCAACGATTCCATCATCGGCGGTGGCGGAGATGATTATCTGACCGGCAGCCACGATCAGGATACCGTCTACGGCGGCGCCGGCGACGATGCCCTCTTCGGGGGCAACGGCGACGATCAGCTATTCGGCGGCGACGGGAATGATACCCTGCGCGGCGACAACGGCGTCGACACATTCGATGGCGGTGCCGGCATCGATACCATCGATTACAGCACCAGCAGTTCGGGTCTGGTAATCGATCTCACGACCGGTGATGTCAGCGGCCTGGAGAGTTTCGTCAACATTGAGAACGTAATTGCCGGTTCCGGAAACGACACCGTCTTCGGTGACGCCGGAGCCAACCACCTAGCAGGTGGCGGCGGCGACGACTCGCTAGTTGGTGGCGCCGGGAACGATACTTTCAGCGGTGGCGGTGGGGTCGACAGTTTTGTGGGTGGTGCCGGTGTCGACACCGCGGACTATAACGAGTCCACGAGTGATTTCGTTGCGGACTTGGATAGCGATACACTGACAACATCTGTCGGGACCGTGGAACTTCTGGTCGAGATCGAGAACGTTCTTGGATCGACCGGCGAGAACGCGCTCTACGGCGACGCTGCGGGTAATCTGTTGGACGGTTATCTCGGCGACGATACCCTGATAGGGCGCGGCGGCGACGACACCTTGTTGGGTGGCGGCGGCAGTGACGACTTTATCTACGATATCGGGGATGGGAATGATCTGATCACCGAAGTCGCTGGTGAGAGCGTCGGCGACCGCCTTGTCTTTGGCGCCGGCGTCGCTCAGGGAGATGTCAGCTATGCCTTCGGCGTAGACCAGAGCGAGCTTCTTGTCTCACTGGCGGGCGGTGGCACGATCATCCTTCAGCAGCAGTTCGCCGGTGATCAGACCGGTGTCGACAGCATCCAGTTTGCGGATGGCACCAGCATTTCGACGCTCGACATCTATGATGAGCTGACCAATGTGGCGCCTCTGGTCGACCAGGGAATAGCTGACGTTGCGATCGACGAAGACGCTCCTCTTAATCTGGCGATTGCTGCCGATGCTTTCTCCGACGCCAACCTTCGTAATACGCTGACCTACACTGCACAACTGGCTTCCGGTATGGCCTTGCCTGCCTGGTTGTTGTTCGATGGCACAGCTTTTGCCGGTACGCCTCTCAATGCCGACGTCGGGTCTTTGGATATCGAAGTGACCGCGACCGATGACTTCGGTCAAAGTGCAACCACGCAGTTCACCCTTACGGTGGCGAACACCAATGACGCCCCAACGGTTGGGGACAGCCTGTCGACAGTTGAGATTGAGGTGGGAGGCTCCCTGGCGGCCGCGATACCGGATGCAGCCTTCACCGATGTAGACGTCGGCGACCAGTTGACCGTAACCGCAACCCTTGCGGATGGTTCGCCCCTGCCGGCTTGGCTCCAATTCGACGGCGCGACTTTTACGGGGATGCCGGGCGATTCCGATGTCGGATTTGTTGCGCTCACGATACAGGCCACCGACCTGGCGGGAGAATCGGTCAGCCAGAACATGCAGATCAACGTGCTGCCCAGTGGCGGATTTGCGCTGGTTCTGGGCACGCCCGGTGATGACGACCTTTCCGGCACTGTGGCTGACGAACTGATTGTCGGTGGGTTGGGTGATGACACGCTTTCCGGCGGTGAAGGCAACGATGTCTATCTGTATAAAACTGGTGAAGGGACTGACTTGCTCCAGAATGCCCAGGGCCGCGGGATTTACGACCTCGATGTTCTCCGGTTTGGCGAGGGAATTGCTGTTGCTGACGTCTCACTTGCCCAAAGTGGTGATGATCTCCTGCTCTCACTTGCGGGTGGCGGCCAGGTTCTCGTGGAGGACTACTATCACCGTGGCCAGTTGTCGGGGATCGAGTGGTTCGATGGCACGACGCTTTCTTATACCGACGTATTGGCACAGACACTTGGCGGCACCGCTGGCGACGACAGTCTCGTAGGCGACAGTTCCAATGAAGTCATGGCCGGCGGTGTAGGGAACGATACGATCAAATCCTCGACGGGCGCCGATGTCCTGATTGGCGGCGCCGGCAACGACTATATGGAGGGGTGGTGGCACGCCGACATCTACGTCTACAACCTGGGTGACGGCGACGACACGATCTACGAATACAGCAGTTCCACCCAGTATTCCCGCCACCTGGGCGACAAGCTGGTGCTGGGGCCGGGTATTGCGGTTGGCGACATCATCGTCACCCGCGACGCTGCAGACTGGGAGGATGTGACCATCAGCTTCCAGGGCGCGGCGGGCTCGATCCTGTTGAACGAGCAGTTCGGCGACAATCGCTTTGGCGTGGAGGAGATCGTCTTCGCCGACGGTACGATCTGGAACCAGTCGCAGCTTGCGCATCTGGGCTACGCCCAGGCGATGACCGCCGGCGACGACTACATCTTCGGCATCCATGAGAACGACACCATCAACGGCGGCGAGGGGAACGACAGTCTTTACGGCTGGTTGGGTGCGGATAGCCTGACCGGTGGTGCCGGCAACGACTATCTGGAAGGCAGTTGGCACGCCGATACCTATATCTACAATCTGGGTGACGGCGACGACACGATCTACGAGTACAGCAGTTCCACCCAGTATTCCCGCCACCTGGGCGACAAGCTGGTGCTGGGGCCGGGCATTGCGGTTGGCGACATCATCGTCACCCGCGACGCTGCAGACTGGGAGGATGTGACCATCAGCTTCCAGGGTGCAGCGGGCTCGATCCTGCTGAATGAACAGTTCGGCGACAATCGCTTTGGCGTGGAGGAGATCGTCTTCGCCGACGGTACGATCTGGAACCAGTCCCAGCTTGCCCATATCGGCTATGCCCAGGCGATGACCGCCGGGGACGACTACATCTTCGGCATTCAACAGAACGACACCATCAACGGCGGTGAGGGCAACGACAGTCTTTATGGCTGGTTGGGTGCGGACAGCCTGACGGGCGGTGCCGGCAACGACTACCTGGAAGGCAGTTGGCACGCCGACATCTACGTCTACAACCTGGGTGACGGTGACGACACGATCTACGAGTACAGCAGTTCCACCCAGTATTCCCGCCACCTGGGCGACAAGCTGGTGCTGGGGCCGGGTATTGCGGTTGGCGACATCATCGTCACCCGCGACGATGCAGACTGGGAGGATGTGACCATCAGCTTCCAGGGCGCGGCGGGCTCGATCCTGTTGAACGAACAGTTCGGCGACAATCGCTTTGGCGTGGAGGAGATCGTCTTCGCTGACGGTGCGATCTGGGACCAATCCCAGCTTGCCCATGTCGGCTACGCCCAGGCGATGACTGCCGGGGATGACTACATCTTCGGCATTCAACAGAACGACACCATCAACGGCGGTGAGGGCAACGACAGTCTTTACGGCTGGTTGGGTGCGGACAGCCTGATCGGCGGTGCCGGCAACGATTACCTGGAAGGCAGCTGGCACGCCGATACCTACGTCTACAACCTGGGTGACGGCGACGACACGATCTACGAATACAGCAGTTCCACCCAGTATTCCCGCCACCTGGGCGACAAGTTGATTCTCGGATCTGATTTTGCGCCGCGTGATGCGATGTTCGCCAAAGGTGAGGTTGATGCCCTTGATGTGACGATCACCTTCGGCGATTCACCAGGGTCAATCCTTCTCGATAACCAACTGGGCGATAGCCGTTACGGACTGGAAACGATTGAATTGAATGATGGCACGATCTGGACCAAGGCGCAGATTGCCGGGATGGTTTCTTCCAGTGGCGACGATACGGTCACGGGCACAGTTGGGGAAAACTATCTAAATGGTCAGGCAGGTCGGGACTTGATCATCGGCAATGAAGGGGACGACATCCTTCTTGGCGGACTGGGTGACGACACGCTGATTGGTGGCCTTGGCAGCGATACGCTTGAAGGCGGCGATGGCGCCGATACCTTCGTCTATCAAGATCTCCTCGACGCCGGCGACGTGATCGATGGTTTCGATGCCACGGGCCCGGATCTCATCGACATTGATGCACTGTTGGACAGCCTTGGCGTTGCCGACGCCGAGCGCAGCGCCAGATTGGATATCCAACAAGCCGGCAGCGACCAAGATGCTGTGATCTCCCTGGATAGCGATGGTGATCTCGTTTTTGAAACGGTGCTCGCCACCGTTACGAACGTCACGGGCAGTTTGGACAATGGCGACGTGGATCTCGGTACCCTTGTTTGAGCGATGGGACGTTCTGACAATCCAAGTCCTGAAGTCATTCGCAAACTGAACAGGCTGTGGTTATGGTTTGGCTGATACTTGACATCGTTAGACCAGTTCTATCGGCGAATGTTGGTCTTAATAATCGAAAGTCCTGGGCTTCAGCTATTGCGACGGGAAAGCCATAAGGTCGGGAAAGCCGTACAAGGGCGGTTGCGTGCCCTCGAATTGAACCTGCAGTCAGACCTCACAGCGTTACATCCAGGCGAAGGGGTTATCGGTGAGCTTGCACTCCTGACCGGATCTGGCTGATCGCTTAGGTATTGGATTATGGTCCTCACCTCGGAGGTTGAGTCTGGTTGATGCCGAAGTTCTCGTTCTTCAAGTCCATGGGCCGTTGGACAGATCATTGGATCGATCGAAGGCTGCCAGCGTAGACCTTTTCCCAGTGCTACAAAGACTGCTACAAATTGCTCATTGAGTAAGTCAGTAATGCATTGTTTTTAAATGTTTTTTTGACGTCAGCTGTAAATCCTCTAGAGGACGCCGATTAATTCAAGTGGTTCACTTCCAACGCCCGAAGTGGCCTGATGATTCAGGGTGTTTTTGGGAGTACGATTGTTTGGGATATCCCATTTGCCGGATATGAGGTGAAACGCTGTAGAGGTTTGCCAAGGCGGTGGCTTTCGGGGATGCCTCTCCAGAGGAGGATAGATCCTATCTGCCGCAGCGGTCCGTCGCCGGCTTTCCGCCACCGATGAGAGCTCTCGGCCTTATCTGCAACCGCGAAAAACGCTGTTCCTTAGCATTTGTCTCTGTGATAAAAGCCTCTCGGTTATGACGTTTCGCGTCCTCATCCAGTCGCAAACTTCAACCTATCGGAATTCAGCTTAATCAGGTGGCGGAGTGTCGGCCAATCGGTCTCCGGCAGGGCGGCCTGGACGGGACACGCTTCCAACATCATGAAGATCGCGGTCACCCCATTATCTTGCGGTAGATGACCAAACCCTGCGCTGGACGGAACGTAGTGACAAACGCCTCGGAAGCCCTTTCCAACAACCCACAACGCGCCAACCGTCTCAGCATCATCCTGATGCTCTTTGCTCTGCTGCTGGCCCCGCTCAGCCTGCTGGCGGCCAAGGCGGTGGTGCCGCTGGTGTTCGCCGCTGCGCTGGCGGGCGGCCTGGTGCTCGGCACTTCGGCTTTGCCCTGGCGTGTGATCGACCGCCGTCTGGCCGGCGCGCTCGCCCTTTTCATTGCCTGGTGTCTGGTAGCCGCCTGGTGGAGCTTTCATCCGGCGGATGCCGCCACGCTCGCGCTCCGGGTAGGCGTGCTGCTGTTGGTGTTGCTCTATCTCGCGGGCTTGGTGCGGTTGCTCGATGACCGCCAGCGCAAACGCGTGGTGCATGGGCTCTGTCTCGGATTTGCCGTGGCGGCCTCTATCGTCTTGATCGACCTGCTGTTCGGCATGCCCATTTTCGGCCTGCTGAAGGGCACGGCTGGCGGCGGGAACACCAATTGGCAACTGAATCGGGGCGTTTCCGCCTTGGCCATTCTTGTCTGGCCGCTCGCCGCTTTTGCCTGGCGACAGGGATGGCATGCCGCCGCGCTGCTGCTGCCATCGGCATTCTTCGCCTTGACGCTTCTGTCCGATTCCTCCTCCTCCATGATTGCCCTGGGGGCTGCTCTTCTGGCGACCGCAGTGGCTTGCTTCGGCCGCGCTGCCGCGCGTTTGGTGCTTGCAGCCGCTGTCGTCGGCACCCTGCTCGCTGCCCCGCTGGCCGTGGATCTGATCCCGCGGGCTGGTTTGGATCAGGACGAGATGTTGCCGCGGAACGCTCTCCACCGCCTGCACATCTGGGAAGTCGTCAGCGATCGCATCGGCGAACGCCCGGTCCTCGGCTGGGGATTCGATGCCTCGCCCGACCTGCCAACGGCCGGCGTCGAGCCCTTTGCACCCGGCGTAAAAATCATCCCTTCCCATCCACACAATGGCGCGCTGCAGATCATGGTGGAGACCGGGGCCGTCGGCATCTTGTTTGCCGTGGCCGTTCTGGTCCTGATCGCCCGGCGGATCGATCGCTTGGGGTCACCGGCAATGGTCTTTGCGGTTGCGATGTTCGTTACCGTTCTGGGGATCGCCAGCATTGCCTACGGGCTCTGGCAGAGCCATTGGCTAGCTTTGGCCGGCGCCGCCGCAGCGGTCTTTGTCGCTGTCCTGCCTGCACCGGGGCCGAAGGAGGCCGGTCAGATGACTGCCCAACTGCTTGGCAGTGATGGCCGCACCACAGAGCCCTGACAGACAGTGCGCTCCTTCCTGTAAGCTTTACTGATGCACCGCATCAACCACGGGACATTTCAATTTCGCGGTTCGTCTGAAGATCGTCATCAAGCCCCATAACAAATATCATCTTCTCGTTTATTGCTTTGATATCAAAGCGCTCTTCGGCGAGCCGGCGGCTGCTCTGGCCCATGACGGAAACCTGCTGCGGGTTCTCGACGAAATACAGCATCGCTGTTACAAGGGCGTCGACGTCACGCGGAGGAACAAGGACACCGTTCTGACCGGAGATGACGGTTTCTCTGCAGCCAGGCGCATCCGTTGTTATTATCGGGCGCCCGGCGGCGAGAGCTTCCTGGGTGCTGCGTGGAACACCCTCACGATAGGAGGGGAGTACGAAGACGCTGGTTTGTGCCAGCCAGGGCCGCACATCCACGTGACCCTGCCATTCCACCGCACCCTCGGCCACCCAGGAAGCCACCTCTGTTTCTCCGATGGCGGAGGGGTTGGAGTCTATTCCTCCAAGAAGAAGGAAGCGCACTTTGGGGTGTTTCGCCTTGATCCGGCGCGCAGCAGAGACGTACTCACGCACGCCCTTTTCCGCCAAGAGTCTTGCCGTTAACGCAAAGGTCACCGGCAGGCCGGGCAAATCCATCAAGGGCCAGGCAACGAGATCGACTCCGGTCCCGTTGACTCGAACGACCTTATCAGGCGCGACCATGTGCCGGGCAACAAGCTCATTGGCATCATCCGGGTTCTGTACAAAAACCACATCGGCTTTGTGCAGGGCTATACGGTAAAGTTGGCGCGCTGCTGTTTGCACGACCCGGTCTCTGAGCGTTTTGCTCTCGGAAGACACGTATCCCAGCCCCGTTACCAGCGCAAATCGCCGGGGCACACGCGCCATCGCAGCGGCAAGCAAGCCGTAGATGACCGGTTTGACAGCGATGCCCAGAAAAACATCCGGATTAAGTCGGCGCATCGTCTGATAGAGTCTGACAATATCTCGGAGGTCCGTAAGCGGGTTCATCCCCGTACGTGACAAAGAGATATCGACGGGTGTGACGCCAATTGCAGACAATTCAGCCCGCGTTTCCGCATCGAAGTCTGGGGCCATCGCTGAAATCTCGTGGCCGCAGGCCTTCATTGCCTGCATCAAAGGGCTGCGAAAGTTGATCAAATAGCGGGCGTGGGCCCCGACAATAGCGATGTGCAAGCATGTCATCGTGCCGCGCCCCCGCTCAGATCCATCCAGTTTTCGTTGGGCCGGACTGAACTTGATGTGGTGAGTCTTGTCAAGCAATGGCCGCCTCGGCGCCCTCTGTGGTTGTCTTCCAGGCGCCCAGCATCGTCTGCACCGCGGCCGTTGCGGCACTGAATTTCAATGATCTTCGGAGTTCCGGGGCCGCAGTTCGCCAGGCGATGCTTTTGGTCGGGTGCGATGAAGGTGGACTGACCGGGTTTCAATTCGCAGACCTCGGCAGGGGAATGCGAGGTCTTCCAACCGTCGATTTAGACCTTGCTGATCGCCAAATCTCTTATTACCAATGCCCGGCTTGGCTCGGCTTAGCGCCGATCCGAGCGACGCGCGGCAAGTGACGTCGAGCGGAGCTTAGCGACGTCAAATCAGCGCATGAGTGCTACATCAGCGCTGGCGCGCTGGTTTTGTTTTCTGCGGCGCAGTCAGAGCAGCAGACAGAGATCCTCCTTTTTGCGCCCTGGAGACGCAGTCTATGAAGAGTGATGAGAGAATTGCCGTCATTGGCCTCGGGTATGTCGGCCTTCCCCTGGCCGTCGCCCTTTCCGGTCGGTTTAAGGATGTCGTTGGCTTCGACGTAGACAGCAAGCGCGTAGAAGCGGTCGCAAACAACGACGACTGGACAGGCGAGATCGCACCAGAGGTCTTGGAGAGCGCCAGCCTGGTCGTATCCGACGATCCAGAATGCCTGCGCGACCGGACCTTCTATGCGATCACGGTACCGACGCCGGTGGACCAGAACCACCGTCCGGACCTGGGTGCGGTCAAGAGCGCCTGCCGCACCGTCGCCGGCTATCTGACCCCCGGGGCCATCGTCGCCCTGGAGTCCACGGTCTACCCGGGCGTCACAGAGGACGTCTGCGGGCCGCTCCTCGCCGAGGTTTCGGGCCTTACCTGCGGCAAGGATTTCAAGCTCGCCTACTCCCCCGAGCGCATCAATCCTGGTGACCGCGAGCACGTATTGGAGCGCATTGTGAAGGTTGTCTCTGGCCAGGACAGAGAATCGCTCGACCGGGTCGCGAAAATCTATGGCGCGATCACCTCTGCCGGTGTGCACTGCGCCGGTTCCATCAAGGTGGCCGAGGCAGCCAAGGTGATCGAGAACACCCAGCGCGACCTCAACATCGCTCTCATGAACGAGCTGGCCATCATCTTTGAGCGCATGTCGATTCCAACACGCGATGTCCTCGCTGCTGCCGGCACAAAATGGAACTTTCTGCCCTTCTCCCCCGGTCTTGTCGGCGGGCACTGCATCGGCGTCGACCCTTACTATCTCACCGCCAAGGCGGAGGAGGTCGGCTACACGCCTGAGGTCATCCTTTCCGGTCGGCGGATCAACGACAGCATGGGCACTTTCATTGCCGGGCGGGTGGTGAAGATGCTGGGTCAGGAAAGGCGTCTGAACGGCGCGGTGAAGGTTGGTATCCTGGGCCTGGCCTTCAAGGAGAACGTCCGCGACCTGCGTAACAGCCGGGTTCCCGACATCATCACCGAGCTTCGCGAGTACGGCATTGAGGCTGTGGTCTATGACCCCTTGGTCGACAAAGACGAAGCCCGCGAGGAGTTTGGTATCGAGTTGGCCGGAGAAGAGGTAATGACCAATCTCGATGCACTGGTGCTCTGCGTGCCTCATCGCGCCATAATGGAAAGTAAGGATCCACGGCCCGTCGATCGATTGGCCAAGGGGGGCATACTGGTGGACGTGAAGTCGGCCTTGGATCCTTCCGACCTTCCTCCGTCGATCCGCTACTGGAGCCTCTAAGCCGCTGTGCTGCCGAGGAGTTGGTCCCATCAGCGGCCTCTGGCTTTGGAACATCGGATTTACCGCGTGTTGCCGGTCCAGAACTTGAGCCCGGAACAGGTCACCCTTTTTGCGGCCCGGATTTGCGAGCTGCTACACGGCGTGATCAGGACGGCAGGGATGGGCTCGAACCCTCTTTCAGGTTAAGTCATTATGGTTCCTACATATTTTCGTTCAACATGGGCATTTTTTAATATTCACGACGTGAACAAAGTCTTTGACATTCATGCCGTGAACAAACTATACGGTTGGTGTGGTAGCTCAACCTTTGAAATGGCGGCAAGGGGCCATCCTCCAGTTGGGTCCAGGGGAAAACATGGCGAGTTCTGACATCTCGGAAGAGCAGCGACAGATGACGGCGAGCATAACACTGGGTGTGCTTAACGCCGTCGAAGGCGACCGCGCCGTAACCCAGCGGCGTATCGCCGCCGATCTCGGCATCGCCGTCGGCCTGGTCAATGCCTACCTCAAACGCTGCGTCAACAAGGGACTGATCAAAGTCCAACAGGTGCCAAAACGGCGTTACGCCTATTATCTCACCCCTAAGGGTTTTGCCGAGAAATCGCGTCTTACAGCCAGCTATCTGCTCAATTCCTTCGACTTCTTCCGTCAGGCGCGCGCCTCTTGCGAGCAGAAGCTGGGCGAGGCGGCGGCCAATGGCTGGAAGTCGCTGATCCTGGTCGGGCGGAGCGACATGGCTGAGATCGCGTTGGTCTGTGCGCTGCACCATCCGCTGCGCTTGGTGGCGGTGGTCGATGAGGGTGCCGCTGGGCAGGAGAGCTTCGCGTACCTGCCGCTGGTGCCGAGAATCGGCGCCGTGACCGAACCTTTCGACGGCGTGTTAATCACGGATATCGCGGATGCCCAGAAGGCATATGACGTTGCGGTGGCCGAGCTTGGGGCTGACAGGGTGCTGGTGCCGCATCTTCTCGCCCAGGCCATCGCGAGGCCCAGACAGAGCGACGATGAAGTATGATGAGGGGCGACGACATCCGCTGGCACGCGGTGCAGACCAAACCTGGCCAGGAAAACAAGGCCGCTTTCAACCTGCGCCGTCAGGGCTATGGTGTTTACTTGCCCAAGTATGCCTGCTTGCGCCGCCACGCGCGCAAGACGGAAAGGGTGGAACGTCCGATTTTTTCCGGCTATCTCTTCGTCGCCTTCGATGCTGGCCGCCAGGGCTGGCACTGCATCAATTCGACCCTTGGCGTTGCCCGGCTGGTTGCCGCGGCGGATAAGCCCGTCGCGGTGCCTCATGCCGTGATCCAGGCGCTGCGCGATCGCGAAGGCGAGGATGGTTGCGTCCGTCTCGAGCCGCAGCGTCATCTGAAGAGCGGCGACAAGGTGCGCGTTACCGAGGGCGCGTTCGAGAGCTTTCTCGGACTCTACGAGGGCTTGACGGCGAGCGAGCGCGCGATCGTCCTCATCGACTTTCTGGGGCGCAAGGTGCGCACCCTGTTTGATCCGGAGGCCCTGGCTGCCGCCTGAAGGGCGTGGCGCCGGCTGACGAAAAGGAATTGCAGCTCCGGGAGGCGAATCCGCCGTCACCCGGAGTGCGGTAGCGTGGGCTAAGTGATCTGAAGTGCGGAAAAAGGATTGTTCCCCTAGTGACCAACTTTGCACTTATCGGTGCCGCCGGCTATGTCGCGCCCCGTCATATGAAAGCCATGCGCGCCGTGGGCGGCACGCTGAAAGCTGCGGTTGATCCCAATGATTCTGTCGGCATCATGGACAGCCATTTTCCAGATGCCCACTTTTTCACCGAGTTCGAGCGCTTTGACCGCTATATCGATAAGCAGCGCCGCAGCGGCGAGTGCATCGACTATGTTAGCGTCTGCTCACCCAACTACCTGCATGATGCCCATGTGCGTTTTGCCCTGCGCTCTGACAGCGACGCCATCTGCGAGAAGCCGCTGGTGCTTAATCCGTGGAATGTCGACGGGCTGGCCGAAATCGAATCCAGCACCGGGCGGCGGATCAACACCATCCTCCAATTGCGCCTTCATCCTGCGATTATTGCCCTGAAACAAAAGGTGCATGGGTCCGACCGGCGCCACTCGGTGGATCTCTCTTATGTGGCTTCGCGAGGGCGCTGGTATCACCAATCCTGGAAAGGCGATGACAAAAAATCCGGGGGTGTTGGCACCAACATCGGTGTGCATTTCTTCGACATGCTCAACTTCGTTTTCGGCACCGTTACCGATAGCGCTCTTCATCTGAGGAATGAGCGCCAGATGTCCGGTTTTCTGCAGTGCGAGAAAGCCGATATCCGCTGGTTCCTCTCCGTCGACCGCAACGACCTGCCTGCCGGCATTGACAGTGGTCGGTCAACCTATCGCGCGGTTACCGTCGATGGTGAGAACGTGGAGTTTTCAGATGGCTTCACCGATCTTCACACAGCGAGCTACGAGGCGATCGTTGCCGGCAATGGCTTCGGCCTGGAAGACGTGCGCCCGTCGATAGAGATGGTGTCGGCCATGCGCACAGCCGACGTCGAACTGGGACGGGGCGAGCAGCATCCGATGACCCGGCAGGCCGCGGAGTGAGTGCAAGGATACAGGGATGCGCGTCTTGTCGCGTCGTGGCCGAGCCACCTATTGGCATGGAAGAGTATTGTTCGCTTTGAAGAACTTGAACGCTTGATGGGATTACCAGAAGTCAGTATCCACCCTACCGCGATTGTCGACGAAGGAGCCCGTATCGGACCCGGCAGCCGTGTTTGGCACTGGGTTCACGTTTGCGGCGGCGCCGTTATTGGCGAAAACTGTTCACTGGGGCAGAACGTATTCGTTGGAAACAGGGTGACCATCGGCAACCGAGTCAAGATCCAGAACAATGTGTCGATTTACGATGACATAGTCTTGGAAGACGGTGTGTTCTGCGGCCCGTCCTGTGTGTTCACCAACGTCATCAATCCGCGCGCCGAGATCGAGCGCAAGAGCGAATATAAGCCCACAACCGTGGAGCGGGGGGCAACAATCGGCGCCAATGCAACGATTGT
This sequence comes from Pelagibius sp., assembly GCF_965249265.1. NCBI lineage: Bacteria > Pseudomonadati > Pseudomonadota > Alphaproteobacteria > Rhodospirillales > Rhodovibrionaceae > Pelagibius > Pelagibius sp. Next base: position 989,694 of record NZ_OZ252224.1, read on the forward strand.
TTGTGGCAACAGGCTGGGCGCTTATTGCTTTGTCGCGGCGGGTGCCGTGGTGACCAGGGATGTTCCGGCCTTTGCTCTCATGGCGGGGTTGCCCGCCAGACGGATCGGCTGGATGAGCAAAGCCGGCGATCGCCTGGGCGATGATCTGGTCTGCTCCATAGACGGCAGTCGCTATCGGTTGACCGGCCCCGAGACTCTGGAAGAGATTTCTGGATGATCGACACTTCCATTGCCTTCATCGATCTGGCCGCTCAGCAACGCCGCCTGGGTACGCGGCTCGACCAGGCCATCGGGCGGGTGCTGGCCCATGGCGCCTATATCCTGGGCCCCGAAGTGGCGGAACTGGAGGGGCAACTGGCTGCCTTCTGCAATGCCGCCCATTGTGTAACCTGCGCCAACGGCACTGACGCCTTGCAACTGGTGATGATGGCCGAAGGCGTGGGGCCGGGTGAAGCCGTCTTCGTGCCCGCCTTCACCTTCGTCGCCACGACCGAGGTGGTGCCGCCGACCGGTGCCACGCCCCTGTTTGTCGACGTGGGTGAGGATAACTTCAACATGGACCCGGCAAGCCTGGAGGCCGGCATCTTGGAAGCCAGGCGCCTGGGCCTGACCCCGCGCATGGTCATCGCTGTCGATCTGTTCGGCCATCCGGCCGACTACGATGCCATCCGGGATATCTGCACACGCGAAGGCATGACCCTGGTGGACGACGCCGCCCAAAGCTTCGGTGCCGCCTATAAGGGTCGACGGATCGGTGCTTTGGCGGACTACACGACGACCAGCTTCTTTCCGGCCAAGCCGTTGGGCTGCTACGGCGACGGCGGCGCGGTATTCACAGAGGACTCTGTCAAGGCGGGTCTGCTGCGCAGCCTGCGCTTCCACGGCAAGGGCGGCGACAAGTACGACAATGTGCGGATCGGCCTGAACTCCCGCCTCGACACCCTCCAGGCGGCCATACTGATCGAAAAGCTTGCAATCTTTGAAGACGAACTGGCCGCCCGCCAGACGGTGGCTGCGCGTTACGCCGCCGCCCTGCAAGGTCTGAACACAGTGACGGCGCCCCGTGTAGACGAGGGCTGCACCTCGACCTGGGCGCAATACACCCTGCTGGTCCGCGGTCGGGACGCCTTGGCCGCGGCCTGCAAAGCCAAGGGCGTGCCGACGGCGGTCTATTACCCGATTCCGCTGAACCGCCAAACCGGCTACGCCATGCATCCGACAGTGCCCGGCGGCGTGCCAGTTGCGGATCGGCTGGCGGCCCAGGTTCTCAGTCTACCCATGCATCCCTATCTGGACAGAGACCAGATTGCGATGATCACAGACGCGGTGCGGGCGGCGGCCTAAGGCCCGCACCACCGAAAACAAGGAAACGGACGTTGGATATCAGAGGGAAGAAGTTAGTAGTGATTGGCGGTGCAGGGCTTATCGGTTCGCATACCGTCGATCAGCTGACAAAGGAAGATGTTGGCGAGATCGTCATTTATGACAATTTCACCCGCGGATCACTGGAGAACCTCGAAGCAGCGCTGAAGGACCCTCGGGTGCGCATCTATGAGGCTGGAGGCGATATCTGCCAGACTGATATTCTCAACGCGGCGCTTAGGGGGGCCGCCGGCGTGTTTCATTTCGCCGCCCTTTGGCTATTGCAATGTCATGAGTTTCCCCGCGCCGCTTTCAACGTCAATGTGGGGGGTACCTTCAACGTTATGGAGGCCTGCGCTCAGCAAAATGTGGCACGTCTTATCTATTCTTCCTCCGCCTCGGTCTATGGCGATGCGGTGGAGGAGCCGATGAATGAGGATCATCCATTCAACAACAAGAATTTCTACGGCGCGACCAAGATTGCTGGTGAGGCGATGATCCGCTCCTTCCATCACCGCTATGACCTTGATTACGTGGGCTTGCGCTACATGAATGTGTACGGGCCGCGCCAGGACTATCACGGCGCCTATATCGCCGTGATCATGAAGATGCTGGATGCCATCGATAATGGTGACGCGCCAACAGTTTTCGGTGATGGTAGCGAGGCCTTCGACTTCGTTGCGGTAGAGGATTGTGCGCGAGCCAATGTCTGCGCCATGAAGGCCGACAGCGTTGATCGCTTCTACAATGTCGGAACGGGCAAGCGCACGTCGCTCAAGGAACTTGCTGAGAAGCTTCTTATGCTTACCGGTTCTAACCAACCAATCAACTATCAGGAGCGCAGCCTTGTTACCCTGGTGCGCAATCGAATCGGCTGCCCGAAGCGGGCAAGCGAGGAGATCGGGTTTGCCGCCCGTGTCGGTCTTGATGACGGACTGAGGGCGTTGATTGAATGGCGTGGCCAGCACAAGCAGGAAGTGGCGGTGCGGCGCCAAGCGCAGAGGGCCAGCGCTTGAGTGTACCTCCCCAGCTTGTGTGTGATACGCACCAAGTGAGTGCAGGCGAGCTAATGGCGGCTCCCCATGCCTCCGCACTTATGTTAAGTGAGGTTCTTCCTCTGCTCACCTCTCCCGACAGCGGCAAGCAGCTAGCGCCCGTCGATGGCGGCGCAGCCCTCTCAGATGGCGAGCATCTTTATCCTCAGCGCGGTGAGGCGCAGCTTCTTCTGCCTCATCGTCTCCAGCCGCATTTCACCGATAGGTTAGTGGTGCCGCTGGCTGATTATGCTGATGATAGCTTCATGCAGTACTTCCTGCTGGCTTCGATCAAGCAGTCGGGTGAGATTAACGCGCCGAGTGATGATACTCACTACGAGCGTCATTTGCATCGGCTACGTTCTCTTTTGGCGGGGGCTGAGGGAGCTCTTCTCGATGTTGGCTGTGACGACCCGGAGATCGGTGCTAGCCTGCTACCCCCTACCGTTCATTATGTCGGTCTCGATCCCTTTTGCAGCCGCCAGGCGCCTTTTCGTCTCATTGGGGTTGGCGAATACCTGCCTTTCAGGGACGCCAGTCTGGATGGCGTACTATTCAACACCAGCCTTGACCACATTCTCGACTGGCGCCGTGCTATAGAAGAGGCCCGTCGTGTCCTCACCCACGGCGGACGCCTCTACCTTAGTACCTTGGTGTGGACCGAGCGCGCTGATCTCGTTACCGACGCAGTACATTTCCATCATTTCCGCGAATATGAGATTTTCGGTGCGCTGGAAGGTCTCGCCGTTGAGGATGTGCGCCGCTACGATTACAAGGGTAACAACCATCGCCACGGTCTCTATCTCACGGCTCACAAGCCGGCCTGAAAAGAGGCGGGACAAGTATCGAAATGTGTGGGCTGGCTGGGTATATCAACGTTGGCGGCGCGCCAGTGAAGCAGGGCGTCCTGCAGGCTATGGCGTCCGCGATCGCTCATCGTGGACCCGATGGCGAGGGCATCTGGCGTGAGGGTAATGTCGGGCTCACCCACCGGCGTCTAGCGGTCATCGACCTTTCTGATGCCGCTAGTCAGCCCATGCACAGCGCCGATGACCGTTACGTGTTGGTTTTCAACGGTATGATTTACAATTTCCGTGAGTTGCGGGGTGAACTGCAGGCTCTCGGTTACGTCTTTCACTCGCGCACGGATAGTGAGGTTCTGCTTAACTCCGTGATCCATTGGGGACCACATGCGCTGAGCCGCTTCAACGGCATGTTCGCCTTTGCACTCTGGGATCGACAGACCCGTCAGCTTCTGCTCGCACGCGACCGCTATGGCATCAAACCGCTCTACTATTGCCGGCAAGGCAGACTCCTTGCTTTTGCCTCAGAGCAGAAGGCCATGCTCGCCATTCCCAATCTCGCGCGTCGGCTCGATAAGAAGGCGCTGCTTGAGTATTTCACTTTTCAGAACCTGTTCACCGACAGTACCTTTCTTGAAGGTGTTTCGGTCTTGCCACCCGGTCACTATGCATCGGTCGATGTGAGCAGTTCCGATCCGGAACTGGAACTGGTTCGCTACTGGGATTTCCATTTTCGCGAACCGGTGCGCGAGGCTTCGCGCGCCGAGTACCGGGAAGAGCTTGATCGGCTGTTCCGACAAGCAGTAAACCGACAGCTGGTATCCGATGTTGCCTTGGGCAGCTATCTAAGCGGCGGCATAGATTCAAGTTCCATCACAGCGGTTGCTGCTCATAACAGACCCAATATCGACACCTTTACCTGTGGCTTTGATTTGGCCTCTGCGTCGGGCATGGAAATTGCCTTTGATGAGCGTGAAGCGGCGCGCTGCATTGCAGATTTCCTCCACACGACGCATCATGAGACCGTGCTGAATTCCGGCGATATGGAGCGAGCGCTTCCCACGCTTGCCCATCACCTTGAGGAGCCGCGCGTCGGCCAGAGCTATCCGAACTTCTACGCGGCGCAACTCGCCAGTCGCCATGTCAAGGTAGTGTTATCAGGTGCTGGTGGTGACGAGATGTTTGGGGGATACCCTTGGCGCTACTACCGAGCGGCTGTGAGCGATGACTTCGAGCACTATATCGATCAGTATTACGGTTTTTGGCATCGCCTAATCCCCAATGTCGAGGTCGCCAAGCTTTTCGCGCCAATCTGGCCAGATGTGAATGACGTTTGGACCAGGGATATCTTTAGAGACGTTTTCGATTTCCATGAAAACAAACTCGAGACAGCGGAAGACTACATAAACCACTCGCTTTACTTTGAAGCCAAGACGTTCCTTCACGGCCTTCTGGTGGTGGAAGATAAGATCAGTATGGCTCATGGGCTGGAGTCCCGAGTGCCTTTTCTCGATAACGATCTTGTCGACTTCGCCATGAAATGCCCTGTTTCGCTCAAGCTAAACAATTTGCGGGGCGTGATTCGAACAAACGAGAACGAGATGCTGGGGCGGAAGGGCAAGTATTTCCAGAAATCTGCCGACGGCAAACAGATTTTGCGTGACGTGATGGAACGCTACGTGCCCCGAAGTACGGCAAAGGCAGTCAAGCAAGGGTTCTCCGCGCCCGATGCCAGCTGGTTCAAGGGGGAAAGCATCGACTTTGTGCGCCGCTCGATCCTCTCCGACAACGCCCGCATCCATGAATATCTTGACCGCGCTACCACAACGCGGCTGGTGGAAGAACATACGAAGGGCGCCACCAACCGCCGCCTGTTTATTTGGTCGCTACTTAGTTTTGAAGCTTTTCTTGCGGAGTACCTGCCCTAACCATGCCTATTTTCCCAGCCTCGAGAAGCATTCTGGTGACAGGCGCCGGCGGCTTGCTGGGCGGCGAGGTCTTAGCTGCTTGGCAGGGCGGTTGCGAACTCCATGCGCTGGTGCGCCGGATGCCCGAGAAGCCCCTAGAGGGGGTTTCCTATATCGTGATGGATCTGGCAGCCCCGCTGGAGCCTGGGCGCCTGCCCGAGCGTATCGATGCGGTGATCCACCTGGCCCAGTCATCGCACATGCGGGATTTCCCTGATGCTGCACTTGATATCTGCGCTGTCAACACAACTTCAACGGCACAATTGCTAGATTGGGCGATGAGAGCGGGCGCTGAGCATTTTTTCTTTGCTTCTACTGGTGGACTCTACGCGCCCTCGTCCATCGCTTTGACCGAAGACTCGCCGCTCGATCCGCAGCGCGGATCTCTCGGCTACTACTTCGACACCAAACGTTGCGCGGAGATTCTCGTGCGAGCCTACGAGGAGCAGATGCGCACTGTAGTACTGCGCCCGTTTTTCATTTACGGACCCAGACAGAGAGAATCGATGCTGATGCCCCGGCTGATCGACAGCGTCTGCACGGGTAACGCGCTAACCCTGCGCGGTGGGCAGGGAACTAAGCTCAATCCAATCTTTGTTAATGATGCGGTTAACGCTCTTGCTGCCTGCCTTGCGGACGACGCGCCGAAGTTACTAAATCTCGCCGGACCAGAGGTGCTGAGTATCCGCGACATTGCGCTTCATATCGGAGCGATTGTCGGTCGCGAACCGCTCTTCGATGAGCAGGAAGGCGAGGCCGATTGCTTGATCGCTGATATTTCTCTGTTGAAGCAACGGTTGAGTGCACCGATGACAAGCTGTCGGGACGGTATCGCGACGGTCGTTGGATCAATGGAAAGCAATTTTGTAGATTGAGCTGGAAGGATGAAGCAAAATCCCTTGGAATTCAGCCCAGCTGGCTTAGCGCATTTGCTGACGGCGCTCTCCGGCGCAGGCTATCGGACTGCGACCTTCGGCGAGGTAAGCGCGGGCGAAGTACCACGTGAGAAAACCGTGTTGCTGCGCCATGACGTCGACGTCTGCATGGACTTCGCGCGAGAGATGGCGTGGATTGAAAAGGCACAGGGTGTGCGCGCTACTTATTTCCTCATGCTCCAGTCGCCGCTCTACAATCTCTTTAGCCGACACAGCATGGGCGCGCTGCAGGAGATCTGTGATCTCGGACACGAAATTGCGCTTCACTTTGACGCCGAGTTCGCTGTGCGGGAAGGCAAAGATATCACGCAGCAGCTTCAATTCGAACTCAGAACCTTGGGGTCTTTGGTGAACGCACCGATCCGTGCCTTCTCCTTCCATCAACCAACCGATGACGCGATTGCTCTCTGCCTGGCGCCCGAGGGAGTTATTAACACGTATCACCCGCAGCATATGGCTGGTTTCGAATATCTATCTGATTCAAATCGTGGCTGGCGTAAGGATCCGCTCGAAACGATCAATGGGAAGCATGACGGCCTGCAGATCTTGTTACACCCAATTTGGTGGATGTCGGAAGGGCCCACCACCGAAGACTGCTGGGATCTCGCCATAAAACGCAACTTCGAAAGCGTTCAAGAGCAAATTCTTGAAACCGAGCGTGCCTATGGGCCAGCGCGGGAGCTAGCTGTTCGGCGTGCAGGGAGCGGCAAGGTGACGGAGGTCGGATTATCAGAAACAGAACACGTTACTACTCGGGTGATGGACCCGGAGTCCTTATCGGTCTGGATTGATCGCGCCATCCAGTTGGAACAAGACAGCGGGCTTACGCCTTGGTCTCGGGAAAATTTTCTTTTGGACTTGCCGGACAAGTGGAAACTATCCAAGTGGGTTTACTGCGGGAATTCTGAGGCACCAGTCGGATATGCGGTAATTTCTCGCAAATCGTCATTCAGTGCACATATCCACAGGTTTGTTATTGGAGACACGGGCGTGGGCGTGGGTACGGCAGCTCTAAGGAATGTAATTGAGAGTTTAGAAGGATCAGTGTTTTTTCTCACATTGTTTACAGAAACGAACTCTTTTCGAGTTCAGAATTTTTATGAAAATAATAATTTTAAGAAGGTACTCAGTGTAGGTGACAATTTTCTTTATATATATAGTTTCTAACACGCTCAATGAATCTCAATGCCAATCTCGGGGTAAACTGGTCCTTTAATGAACGGATATATTACTTCGTTTGCCGAAAGACTAAGGCCACGCCACAGGCTGCGCCTGCTTAATTCAAAGCTTGGACTAATGGCTGGTTACGTTGGATCGATAACTGGCTATCTAAGTAACAAATCCGGATCGCGTTTACTGCTTGCTGAGCTTGATCAACAGTTTCCCGAGCTCGGCAAGCAGTCCGGTCTACTGCCTATTGGCGAAGCTGATCGACGCGCGAGATTCTTGCGGAACCGTGTCCGCGCCGCTGCGGGGCTTTCAACAAAGCTCGACGGGAACGAGGCGGTCGATGAGCTCTGGCCGGAAGTGGTCTTTCTGTATCATCACGGATCAAAACTGAGGCCCTATTTCGAGGGCTTGCGTGCGCGTAGGGTGCTTTATGCAGGGCAGTGTTACTACAATCATTGGTATCTTTCGCACGGATTGCGAGACCTGGGTTGGCGTGCTGATGTACTCAACTGGGATTCCAAGCCAGATACGCAGATCTTCTACCATGGCGCAGATGTGCATTTTTCTGAAGAGCGACCCTACGATTTGGCGCGAGACCTGCGCTTCTATCTTGAAGCACTTTACAGCTATGACGTCGTGCACTTTGCCAATGCGCATGGAATCTGTTTTGGTTTTCGCCTTCAAGCTCTATTCGGAGCGAAGTTGGGTAGCCATGCGGAGATCTACCTGTTGCGAAGCTTGGGCAAGAAGGTTTGCTATACCAACAACGGCTGTCTTGACGGTGTAACGCAGACTTCTTTCACTAAGTGGGGTCCAGCATCCGTCTGTGCCATCTGCCGTTGGCGCGACGTGCCCGAGGTTTGCAGTGATCGCCGTAATAGTACTTGGGGGGCATTCCGCAATTCGGTAACAGACTATCAGTGCTTACTTGGCGGAAATCGAGTCGATTTTAACTCTGCACAGACAGTCCACGAGTCACCAGAGGTCTATTGCCTTGACAAGAACTTCTGGGACCCAGACCTCAAAGTGCCGCAACGAATGCGCCTTGCAACGCTCCCGGAGAGAACAATTCGCCTCTACCACAGCGTCGGAAACAAAGAAGCACGTACACGCGACGACGGCACTAGTATCAAGTGCACGCATATTTATTTGCCCTTAGTCGAAAAACTACGAGCTGAAGGTCACCGCCTGGAATTGATTTCTCCGACGAATGTTCCAAACAGGGATGTGCGGTTCCTGCAGATGCAGGCAGATATCTTTCTCGAAATGCTGACCTTCGGCTGGTTTGGTGCAAACGCCCGTGAGGCGATGATGCTGGGCAAACCGGTGATCTGCTTTATAAGGCCGGAGTGGCTGGATTCACTTCGCGCGGAGATCCCCGACTACGCCGATGAACTGCCGATCATCAGCGCAACACCCGATACCGTAGAAGATGTATTGCGCGATCTTGTGAGCGACAAAAAGAAGCGGCTGGAGATCGGTAAAAGGTCGCGTGAATTTGCCATAAAGTGGCACTCGAAGGAGGTTTCCGCTAGTCGTTTTGACATGATTTACCGCGAGCTCCTTTGCGGGAATCCGCTTTTGTTGGAGCAATATGCCTGAACGGATTGTCGCCATCCATCAGCCGAATTTTTTCCCTTGGCTCGGCTATTTCAACAAGATCGTGCGCAGTGATGCCTTCATCTTCTTGGATCATGTGCAGTTTCCCAAGAAAGGCGGTAATTGGTCGAACCGGGTCAAATTGATCGACGGTAGCGGAGCGGGTTGGGTCACGGCGCCGGTTGCGCGCAACTATCATGGATTTCGCTCGTATCGAGAGATGCGGTTTAGAGAAGACTCATCCTGGAGAGAAAAGATACTGCGGACCATCGAGGTAAACTATCAGCGGGCGCCTTTTTTCCTGGACAATTTCGACTTCGTCGCCGGCCTCGTTCTCAGTGGAGAGTGTGGACTTGCCGCCTATAACGAGAACGCGGTGCGCAAGATCTCAGCACGTCTAGGGATTGGAGAGGAAAAGTTCCATCGATCCTCGGAGCTACCCTTTGAAGGGCAATCCAATGAGATGCTCGTTTCGCTGGCTAAATCGGTGGCTGCCGACGTCTATATGTGCGGCGGCGGGGCAGGCGAGTATCAGCAATCGGAAGTATTTGAAGCGGCTGGCGTGACTCTATTGGAACAAGGCTTTCGGCCGACCCGATACACCCAGGTCCACGGCGAATGGGTGCCTGGGCTGTCGGTGATTGACGCTTTGCTAAATGTGGGCACTCTCGGCGTGCGCAGGCTTCTAGGCGTCAGTTGACGGGCAGTGTGGCGTGAACTCAACCGTTTGGCCAAGGGTTCGGTCGTCTACGGCATCGGCGGTGTGTTGCAGCGCTTCCTGAGCTTGCTTCTTCTGCCATTTTTTACTCGAGTGCTCAGCCCGCAGGAATATGGTGTGGTGGCTTTGGTCGGCTTAGTGGCAATGGCGCTTTCCGGACTGTTTAGCCTCGGTACCGGCAGCTCGATGAGCATCCTTTACTTCGAGTGCGATACCCGTAGCGAGCGGCACAAAGTGGTGTGGTCAACCGCCGCGCTGCTGACAGTCAATTGCATCGTGCTGCTGGCGGTACTGGTAGCGGCGGCCCCCTACATCAGCCATGTCGTGTTCGAAACGACGGAGTACGCCAATCTGCTCCGAATCGCTTTTACCTCTACGATGATAGTGGTCGTTCTCGAACCCTTTTACGCATTTCTAAGACTGGAGGGGAAAGCGGCAAGGTTTGTTACCTTGAGTGTCGTGGGAGCTGTGGCGGGTGCCTTGATAAGCATTGTGCTGGTTCTCGTGTTGGGCTGGGGGATACAGGGGTTGCTCCTGGCGTCGCTGTTCGCCCAGATTCTATCCGCTACCCTTGTCGCTGTGACTGTGGCCCCGCACCTCATGTTCGGGATCACCACCAGATTCTTCGTGCCGTTGGTGCGAATAGGATTTCCTTCGATCTTCGGGGTTTTTGCTTTTTTTGTGATCGACTATCTCGATCGACAGATGCTGCAGCGGATGATCGGCCTTGATGCTGTGGGCGTTTACTCGGTGGGCTACAATCTGGGCTTAGTGATGCTTATCGCTGTGTCAGCTTTCGGTATGGCCTGGCCGCCGTTTTTCACCTCCTTCATCAAGCGCCAGGAAGAAGCTAAGCTATTATTCGGCAAGATCCTCAACTACTACCTCATCGTCTTCGGCGGACTGGCAGCCTTGTTTTTTGTCGCAGCAAAGCCGCTGGTGACTATGCTCGCCCCGGACTTTGTGACCGCTGGACAAATCATTGGCTTAGTAGCGGCCGCCTATATGCTCAAAGGAGCTTACCTCATCATCTTGCCCGGGATTTACTTTGCTAAGAAGCTTCACTGGCAGTCCGCTGTGGAGTGGATCGCGGCTATTGCTAACATCGGCCTAAATCTGCTGCTGATTCCAGTCTTCGGCATTGTCGGTGCCGCGGTGGCGACCTTGGTTAGCTACGCTCTGATGACGACTCTGGCCTGGATGGTAGCGCGTCACTATCTTGCGGTCCAATACCATTGGCGGCAGATTGCGACTGCTGTTGGTGGGCTCGGCGTGACTTGCGGTTGGGTTTCCTGGGCTTCGATGCAGTTTTCGTTCTCTGGTCTGGCGATACACTCGCTGCTGGCCTTGTCCGTGCTCTTCTTTGTCTTTGGCTTTTACGTGCTGGACAGAAGTGAGCGCAACGCTCTGACCGCCCAGGTGATCCAATTGGTACAGCGCTCATGAATAAGGAAGGTATCCATTCTGCTCATCGAGCCGAACCACCATTGCATCTTTATCTAAAAACGGAAAAGAGGGAAAATGGAAGAGGAGGCCCGCATAAATGCTGAGGCACTGCATCGAGTTCTTGATATGCTTTAGCTGCAGGAATCATCTTGGGCGTAATGGAGCGATATTAATTTCTCCTTCAAGAGTGTTTATTGCGTGAAGAAGAAAACGATTCTAATGCTCTATGGAGAGCAGTTCCGTTTCATCGGAACGATTGGAGCGCATCTCGAAGCATTTAAAGCCTATAGTCAACATGACGTTTTGCAATTGGACTCGATCGCACTCTCTGCCATCGACCTCGATTTGAATGGTTTTGATTGTATAGTCCTTCATTACTCACTGATTGTTTCGCAGCCTAGGCACATCAAAGAAGATGTGCGACAGGAACTTCGAGAATACAAGGGCCCCAAGCTCCTGTTTATACAAGATGAAATGCGGTGGGTGGATGCGACCAGCGCCGCGATCAGAGATCTCGACATAACCACGGTTTTTACCGTCGTCAACAAGGATGTGATCCGTAAGATCTACCGTGACCCTTGGATGAACAAGGTGCGCTTCGAGCAGACCTTAACCGGCTTCGTGCCGGAAGACCTGACAAAGATTGCGGTACCTACCTATCAGGATCGACGGATCGATGTGTCGTATAGGGCGCGAAGACTGCCGGGCTGGTGTGGAGCATTCGGTCAGGAGAAATGGATCATCGGTGCGCGTTTTGCCGATGAGGCCGTGGACTTTGGTCTCAAATGCGACATCTCGACAACTGAGCGCGATCGAATCTATGGCGAAAAGTGGGTCGAGTTCGTCGCAAATTCCAAAGCGACGCTTGGGACGGAAAGTGGTTCCAGTTTTATCGATTTTTCCGGAAATGTCGCCCCTGCAGTCGATGCTTTTGAGGCGGCCCACCCTAAAGCGTCTTTCGATGAAGTACGTGACGGATTTCTAGAAGGGCGGGACGGTGAGATCGTCATCCACGTGATCTCGCCGCGCTGTTTCGAAGCTGCGGCGTTGCGCACCCTGATGATCATGTATGAAGGGGAATACTCCGGCGCACTTACTGCCAACCGTCATTACGTCGCCTTGAAACGCGATCACTCCAACATGGAGGACGTGGTGGCGGTGCTGCGTGACCCGAAACGCGCTGGTCGCATCATCAATCAGGCTTATGAGGAGGTAGCCTGTTCCGGAGCATGGACCTTTGCAGCTTTTATCCGACACTTCGACAACGTAGTCTCGGAGGAGTGTGCAAAGAACAGTCAGGTGCCCAACGTCGTGCTTGAGCGCGACGAAGCTGTGGCTCTGGAGCTTCGCAGTAAGGAGTTGGCCGCGGTCCGCATCCGCTGGACTCAGATCGCTATGAAACTGCAGACACTTGAAGGTAAGGCTTTGCGCTTGATCGAGGACATGTTGCCAGGCTTTGTCGGCCGGCCCATTTTGCATATTGAGCAACAGATCATGACATGGCTGAAGTCGCAGTTGCGTCGAATTCTCTTGGATTAGAGAAATCCACTTGATGGCGAATATCGAGAAAAGAAGATGAACGGTTCGGCTTCCTCTGAATCAATCCAAAAACAAGTGGATCAGGCCAACAGAGCATTCTGGAACGAGTTGTGCGGAACAGGACTGGCGCAGTCCTTAGGCATTACCGATGACAGTGTGGAGAGTCTCCGTCGCTTTGATGAGTGGTACTTGGATTTCTATCCTTACCTGAAGACCCACATCCCGTTTGAGAGTTTCGCTGGTCAAAAGGTTCTGGAAGTTGGACTTGGCTACGGAACAGTCGCCCAGCGCATTGCGGAACACGGCGCTGCCTATTTCGGACTGGACGTTGCTGCAGGCCCCGTCAGCATGGCTAACCGTCGTTTGGCGGACGTTAACGGAACTGGGGTTGCGATTGGGGGCAGCATCCTTGAGGCACCATTTCCCGACGCCACATTTGACTATGTTGTCGCCATCGGCTCGTTGCACCACACGGGTGCGTTGGATCGAGCTCTGAGCGAAGTATATCGCCTGCTTAAACCAAGTGGCGGAGCGACGGTAATGGTCTACAACGCTATCTCGTATCGACAATTGATACTTAATCCGATCAAGACGCTACGGCGTAAGATGTCGGATCCGGCGCAATACGTCAGTCATAACGAGACTGATGAGCGGATGCGCCGAGCCTATGACGCCAATGCCGCCGGGAGCGGTGCGCCGCAAACGGAGTTTGTGACTCGGGCTGAACTGGCGCACCTGGCGCGTGACTTTTCACGCTGCGAGATCTCGGCAGAAAACATCGGAGGCGAGTCGGTCTTGAGGTATCTGTCAAGGTCGACTGCCTGTCGGCTCTTCGGTCCCCATCTCGGCCTTGATCTATATTGCAGGCTGGTCAAATGATCTGCCCGGCAGAGCAAGGGGCATCGATTGCAGCCGCCTGACAACGGACTGCTGCCGGAGTTGGTGGACGGACAAACGGCGGTCGGGAAATGGATCGGCTATCTGGCTAAAAGGATGCGAATACTTTGTGTGGAATAGCGGGAATTGTTGATCTGGCGGGCGAGGGATTGCCGCGGCTCAAGTCGCGCCTCGCCGTGATGAACCGATTGATCGCCCATCGCGGGCCGGATGGTGCGGGGGTTTGGACAGCGCCCGACGGTAAGGTCGGGTTGGCTCATCGCCGGTTGTCGATTATCGACCTGACCGAGCACGGCGCACAGCCCATGGCTGCCGAGAACGGCACAGTGATTTCCTACAACGGAGAGATCTACAACTACGTCGAGCTGCGGGAACAGCTTGCCTCTGGCTGGTCTTTCCGCAGTCACTCGGATACCGAATGCATCCTTGCCGGCTATGCGCGCTGGGGCCGCGATGTTGTTGATCATCTGCGCGGCATGTTCTCATTCGCGCTGTGGGATGAGGCCAACCAGCGCATGTTCTGCGCCCGCGACCGCTTCGGCATCAAGCCGTTTTACTACACGGTGGTCGACGGCGTGTTCTATTTCGCTTCGGAAGCCAAGGCTCTGCTGCCGTTTCTGCCTGAGATCGATACCGATCCCGGTGCTTTGGCCGAATACCTGACGTTCCAATACACTATTGGCGAACACACCCTGTTCAAGGGCATCAAGCAACTTCTGCCCGGTCATGCGCTGACGCTGGAGAATGGCGAAGTTACGGTCCGGCGCTACTGGGATGTGCACTATCAGATCGACTACGATCACAGCCAGAGCTATTTCGAACGCCGATTGACGGAATTGGTGGAAGACTCCGTGGACGTGCATCTGCGCAGCGATGTGCCGGTCGGTGCCTATGTTTCCGGCGGTATCGATTCCAGCCTGATGGGGCTGCTCGCGGCCCGGCATGACGAAAGCAATCGCAAGGCCTTCAACGGTCGTTTCACCCAGTTTCCAGGCTATGACGAGAGCCAGTATGCCGGCTTGGTTGCCGAGCGCATGGATGGGGACCTCCATGTCGCCGACATCACCCATGAAGATTTCCGCGAGAATGTCGCTGACGTCATTTACCACCTTGATTTTCCTGTCGCGGGGCCTGGTTCATTCCCGCAGTTCATGGTCTCCAAACTGGCGGCCGAGCATGTAAAGGTAGTGCTCGGCGGACAGGGCGGGGACGAGATCTTTGGCGGTTATGCACGCTATCTGTTGGCTTACTTCGAGCAAAGCATCAAGGCGGCGATGGATGGCACCTACAAGAACGGCAACTTCGTCGTGACCATCGAATCCATCGTGCCCAACCTTGGACTGTTGCGCGAGTACAAGCCGCTGATGCGCGAGTTCTGGCGTGAGGGGTTGTTCGGCCCCCTGGACGAGCGCTACTTCCGCCTCGTCAATCGCGCCAATGACATCGATAGCGAGATCGACTGGAGCAGCCTCGATATGAGGGGCGTTTTCGAGCGGTACCAGGCGATCTTCAACAACCAGTCCAATGTGCGCAAGGAAGCCTATCTCGACAGCATGACGCATTTCGATTTCAAGTGCTTGCTGCCGGCACTGCTGCAGGTGGAAGATCGCATGAGCATGGCCCACGGTCTGGAGAGCCGGGTGCCGCTGCTCGATCACGCCTTGGTGGAGTTCGCCGCTACCGTTCCCGCCGATATCAAGTTCTCTGGCGGTCGCATGAAGCATCTTATCAAAACCGCCTTCGCTGATACCATCCCCCACGATGTGCTCAACCGTCGTGACAAGATGGGCTTTCCCGTACCGCTTAAGGAATGGTTTGGCGGCGAACTGCGCGGCATGATCCTGGACATCTTCACCAACCTGCGCGATTGCCACCGGCCTTACATCAATGCGGAGGCTGTACTCGCCAATTTCGACAAGGCGGCGCCATTCTCGCGGAAGACCTGGGGATTGCTCAGCCTGGAGTTATGGCACCAGGCTTTCCACGACAAAGCGGCGCAGTATCGCGCGCTTCTCGCCCCCCAGGCGGAAGAGGAAATAGAGCGGGCCACAGGGTGAATGCTATTGTATGAAGTGCGGCCAGTTGGGCCCGGCGACAACGGGGGGAGCGCTGACAAGCAGCGGCGGGATGATGGCCGTTGATGGTCCTTTTCGCTACTGGCAATAAGAGCCCCCTGGCAATCAAAAGGCCTTTGATGAGCTGCTTGTGGCCGACTGCCGGATCAGGAAACTACCCCTCGGAAGTCGCGGCATCTGGTGCGTCGGTGATCGAGCTGAATACCCGCTCTAAACCAGCTTGCATATTCGTGGCTTGATGCTAAGGGATAGCCTCCGGGGAGGTGCGGCAGTAGCGCAACCTGCGCTAAAGCTGTTTTTCTCGAGTTCCTTCGTGCCCGGCGATCCGGCTTTTGTAATAGGGAGTGCGTTTACGTGAAAGTTCTCATCACCGGCGGGTGCGGCCAGGTCGGTTCGCATGTGGCCGAGCTTCATCTGCAGCGCGGCGACGAGGTGCTTGCCGTCGATAACTTCGACACTGGCCGCCGCATTCACTTGCCGGAGAATCATGATCGCTTGACTTTCGTGGAGGGTTCCATCGCGGACAAGGCCCTGGTCGATAGACTGGTCGGGGACTTCAAGCCCGACGTTCTGATTCACACCGCTGCTTCCTATAAGGATCCGAACGACTGGCACTCAGATATGCTGACGAACGGCGTCGGCGGTGTGAACCTCATCCAGGCGGCGAAGGACAGCAACGTCGGCCGGTTTATCTACTTTCAGACCGCACTGACCTACGGACTGCATCCGCAGCAGAACCCCATTCCTATCGACCATCCAAAGAACCCCGGCAACTCCAGCTACTCTATTTCGAAGACCACGACCGAGGACTATCTGGACCTGTCCGGGCTCGACTATGTTACCTTCCGCCTTGCCAACGTGGTCGGCCCGCGTAACGTCTCGGGACCTTTGCCGATTTTCTTCCAGCGTTTGTCCGAGGCGAAGAAATGCTTCGTCACCACCGCCCGGCGCGACTTTGTCTTCGTCAAGGATTTGGCCCGGACGGTGATCGAGGCGACCGACGGTAAGGGCCATGGCGCCTATCACTTCTCCTCCGGCTCTGACGTGGCCATCAAGGAACTGTATGACGCGGTGGTCGAGGCGATGCAGATCAACGACTATCCCGAGCCGGAAATTCGTGAGCTCGGTCCCGACGATGCGGCGTCGATCCTGCTCGATCCCAGCCGCACTTTTGCCGATTTCGGTGATCTCGAGTTCACACCCCTGAAGGACACTGTAAAGGCCGCGGTCGAATACTATCGCTCCTTTGGCGCCGTCGGCGGATATACGCATCTCAAGCTCGACGAAAAGACGAAGTAAGGACCCCATCCTGTGCGCATCGTGATTTCCGGCGGCGCCGGCTGCCTGGGCTCGAACTTGGTGGAGCGGCTGATACCCGAGGGCCACGAGGTTCTGGTGCTGGACAATTTCGCCACCGGCAAGCGTGAGGTTCTGCCCCCCGTCGCCGGCCTGACGGTTGTTGAGGGCAGCATTGTCGACAAAGCCGTTGTGGATGACTGTTTCGACCGCTTTCGACCGAGCCATGTCATCCACAGCGCAGCCGCCTACAAGGACCCGGCCGACTGGCAGGAAGATGCAGCGACCAACGTCACCGGCACGATCCACATGGTGGAGGCGGCAAGACGACATGAGGTGCGGCGCTTCATCAACTTCCAAACGGCCCTCTGCTATGGTCGGCCATCGCAGGTGCCGATTCTGATCGATCATCCGGCTCGACCCTTCACCAGCTACGGCATTTCCAAGACAGCCGGCGAGCAGTATCTGTTGATGGCCGCTGAGGGCCTTTCGGTGGTTTCCTTGCGGCTGGCCAACGTCACCGGCCCGCGCCTGGCGATCGGTCCGATCCCTACGTTCTACAAGCGGCTGAAGGCCGGACAGAATTGTTTCTGTTCGGACACCGTGCGCGACTTCCTGGACATGGATGATTTCTTTGCCCTGATGGACAAGGTGATGACCGATGACGCACCGACCGGCGTCTTCAATGTCTCCACCGGTGACGGCCATACAATCAAAGACATCTTCGATGTGGTGGTTGACCATCTGGGCGTCACCCTTTCTGAGCCGGTACCGGTCGTGCCGCCGGGGGATGACGACGTGCCGGCGGTTGTGCTGGACCCCTCGGCAACCGAGGCTGCCTTCGACTGGAAGGCCCGTTACGGCTTTGAGGAAACGATCCGTCGCATGCTGGCTTGGTACGACGCTTATGGCGTAACCGACATTTTCAGCCACCTCGCTGCGCCCAAGAAGGATTAAAAGGGGCTCCCTAGAGATGCACGAACTGAGTTTTAACAAGGCGACGATCCTTGTCGTCGGCGGTGCCGGCTTTGTCGGCTCAAACCTTGTCCTAAAGCTGCTGCAGAAGGATTCCGCACGGGTCATCATTGTCGACAATCTACTGTCATCGGACATTGCAAATGTGCCGGATGATCCGCGGGTCGACTTCCGCTACGGCCCGATAACCGACGACCGCATCCTGGGCGCTCTGCCCGAGAACCTCGATTTCGTCTTCCACCTGTCCTGCTATCACGGCAACCAGTCATCGATCGCAGATCCGCTGGCTGATCACGAGAACAACACCTTGACCAGCCTCAAGCTGTTCGAGCGGCTCAAGGAAATCAAGGGCCTGAAGAAGGTGGTCTACGCCGCCGCCGGCTGTGCCGTGGCCGAGAAAACCTACGACACTGCGCGGGCGACCAACGAGGACGCGCCGGTCTCGCTCTATCACGACAGCCCCTATTCGATCTCCAAGCTGATCGGCGAGCTTTATGGCAATTTCTACTGGAAGCACTGCGGCCTGCCGCTGGTCAAAGCACGCTTCCAGAATGTCTACGGACCGCGCGAGGTGCTTGGTGCCGGGCGCTGGCGCGGCACTCCGCACACTGTCTGGCGCAACGTTACCCCGACCTTCATCTGGAGGGCTCTCCGTCAGGAAGCCCTGCCCCTGGACAACGGCGGGAATGCCAGCCGCGACTTCATCTTCGTCGAGGATATGGCGCGTGGCCTGATGTGCGCGGCGGCGCGCGGCGAGCCGGGTGGGGTTTATAACCTAGCCTCAGGAGTGGAGACGACGATCCGGGAGCTGGCCGAAATCATCAATGCGGAGACCGGCAATACCACGCCGGTGGATCTGCGCCCGGCACGCGATTGGGATCGCTCGGGCAGGCGTTTCGGCTCTACCGAAAAATCACGAGACAAGATTGGTTTCACGGCGGAAGTTCCGATACGCGAGGGTATTGCGCGCACCGTGGCCTGGACCCGCGAGAACCGCGATATGATCGAGCGCTGTATCCATCAGCACGACCGCTTCATGGCAGCGCTCTAGGAGACGCCGTCCATAATGGTCAAGCTTGTCACTGTCATTGGCGCCCGCCCGCAGTTCATCAAGGCGGCAAGTGTCAGCCGGGCCGTTGCGCGCCAGGACGGAATTTCCGAGATCATGCTGCATACCGGGCAGCATTTCGACGCCAACATGTCGGATATCTTCTTTGAGGAGCTGGGCATTCCGGCTCCGGACCATCACCTCGGCATCGCCGGCGGCAACCACGGTGAGATGACCGGGCGCATGCTTGGCGGCATCGAGACGATCCTGATCGAAGAGAAGCCCGACTGGGTGCTGGTCTACGGCGATACCAACTCGACTCTGGCCGGAGCATTGGCTGCTGCCAAGCTGCACATCCCGGTTGCCCATGTCGAAGCGGGGCTGCGTTCCTTCAATCGCCGCATGCCGGAGGAGGTCAACCGTGTCCTGACAGACCATGTCAGCGCCCGGCTCTATTGTCCGACCAGCGCGGCGGTGAAGAACCTTGCCGATGAAGGGGTTCACGATGGTGTCGTTCACGTCGGCGATGTCATGTATGACGCCGCACTCAATGCACGCGAGCGGGCGCGAACCGGCTCCGATATTCTGGATCGGCTCGGCCTTGAGCCCGATCGCTATTCCTTGGCCACCATTCACCGCGCAGAAAACACAAATGATGCAAACAGCCTGCGTTCGGCGATCGCCCACCTGGAGAAGGTGACCGCGGAACGCGCGGTCGTATTGCCACTGCACCCCCGCACGGCGCAGGCGGCCACCCGCTTCGACGTTTCACTGAAGGCCCTTAAGGTCATAGAGCCCGTGGGCTATCTCGACATGAGCGCGCTGCTCGATGGCTGCGTCGATGTGCACACCGATTCCGGCGGGGTGCAGAAGGAAGCCTACTTCCACGGCAAACCCTGTGTCACGCTTCGCAGCGAGACCGAGTGGGTGGAAACGGTAGAGGCAGGTTGGAACCGGTTGTGGTCGGAGTCCGACTACAGACAGCCCCGTCAAACCATTGACGAATATGGCAGCGGTAATGCCGCCGATCTCATCGTTTCGAGTCTTCTAATGGCTGATGCGTGAGCGCTGAATCCTCCGCGCTGCGCGCTTTGGTGGTGAGTGCCGAATACACGGACCGTCTCAGCTACTACGACGATTGGAAGACGGCGTTCCAGACATCACCACAATTCGAAACGGTGCTTTTCAACGTTGCCGGCGGCAACGCTGCCCGGCGGCTGTGGTCCGCGTTGAGGGGCATCGATGCGATCATTCTTCTGCACTCGACCAACGGCGACACCACGCGATATCTGGAGCCGGTGGCCCCGGTGCTCGCGGAGCGCTCTTGCCCGCTGCTGGCTTTTGTCGGCAACGAGGTCAACCTGCCGGGTTCGCCGATCAGCGCCAAACGCGCGGTCTTCGCTACCATCCGGCCGGACTTTATCGCGACCCAGCTTTTGCCGGAGAGCGGTGAATACCTGTTTGGCGATCTCACGAGGCGCGGCGTCGTGGCATTGCCCCACGGCCTCAACCCCGAAGTCTTTCGTCCGCAAGTTCCTCACAGCGAACGCATCCGCGATATTGGGGTGCGATCGGTCAGATATCTGGCGCATCTCGGTGATGACGATCGCAACAGGGTCCATGACTTTTTCACCCGTCATGAGTTTGCGCCGGACCTGACCGTTGATATCTCCGCCGAGCGGTTCAACCGCGACGGATGGGCGGCCTTTCTCAATGATTGCCGGGGCACGGTCTCCACTGAGGCCGGCTCCTGGTTCATCGAGCGCGATGATGCCACCATAGAAGCAATCCGCGCCTGGACGGCGGAAAGACGAGCTGGGCAAGGTTTTGTCATCGCCAATGACAGTCCGCTGCGTCTAATCGGACACAAGCTGCCCTTCAGGTTGCGGCAATGGCTGCGCAAGAGGCTGAGCCGTGGACCGATCCGCCACGAGTCGACGGTTACCGAGGCATTGGCATTTGACGAGGTTTATGAGAGGTTTTTCGCCGGTCGGCCTGTTCCGAAGCATCACGGAAAGTGTATTTCTTCTCGCCATTTTGACGCTATCGGGACCGCCACCTGCCAAATTCTTTTGGAAGGGCGCTACAACGACATTCTGACGCCCGGGGTTCATTACATCAGCTTGGCGTCAGATTTTTCGAATGTTGCCGAGGTTATGGAAGTCTTCGAGGATGAGCGCCGGCGTCTTGAGATTACAGAAGCGGCCCTTGCCCATGTAATGGACCGGCATACCTACGCCCATCGCGTCGGGGCTGTTTATGACATCCTGACCGGGAGTGCGCCGGCCTGATGGTAGGGAGGCGTCTATGTGCGCCATAGTCGGATTCCTCGGGCCTGCCGGGGAGGGGCGAGACCTTGAGGGGCTGGCAAGGCGCATGGCCGACTGCCTGGTTCATCGGGGTCCGGATGATGGTGGAGCCTGGGCCGACGGAGAGGCTGGTATCGGCCTTGGACATCGCCGCCTTTCGATCATTGATCTCTCGGCAGCGGGGCGCCAGCCTATGGTCTCCGTCAACGGTCGCTATGTGCTGACCTACAATGGGGAAATCTACAATGCCCCGGAATTGCGCCGGGAGTGCGAGGAGGCTGGCATCGTCTTTCGCGGCGCCTCCGACACCGAAGTTCTTGTCGAAACCATCGCCCGCCTCGGTCTAAGGCCAACGCTCGAACGCCTTATCGGTATGTTTGCGTTCGCTCTTTGGGACCGCGAGCTGCGCGAACTAACCCTGGTGCGTGACCGGCTCGGCATCAAGCCCCTCTATTGGGGAGCTTTCGGCAAGAGTTTTCTTTTCGGCTCCGAGCTTTCAGCCCTAAAGCGTCATCCCGGTTTTGCCGGCGAGGTGGACCGCGATGCGCTTTGTAGCTTCTTACGATTCAGTTACGTACCGGCGCCGCAGAGCATTTATCGTGGCGTCCACAAGCTGCGTCCCGGACACTTGCTTACGGTTCGCCCGGGCGCAGGGCCGCAAATCGAGGCATGGTGGTCGCTTGCCGCAGCGCGGGAGAAGGGTATCTCGGCGCCGTTTGCAGGCAGCGAAGACGAGGCGATCTCGGCGCTCGACGCCCTGCTCGGCGATGCGGTCCAAAAGCGCATGATCGCCGATGTGCCGCTTGGCGCTTTCCTGTCCGGTGGCGTGGACTCATCAACGGTTACTGCGTTGATGCAGGCATCCTCTTCGCGACCGGTGCGAAGCTTTTCCATAGGCTTCGCCGAGGATGCCTATAACGAAGCGGTTCACGCCAAGGCGGTGGCAAGTCATCTCGGTACCAACCACACCGAGCTTTACGTTACGCCGGAAGAGGCCCGCGCCATCATTCCGAAGCTGCCCGCACTCTATGACGAACCTTTTGCTGACGCCTCGCAGATTCCAACCTTTCTCGTTTCGCGCATGACCCGTGAGCATGTCACTGTCGCCCTGTCCGGTGATGGCGGCGACGAGGTTTTCGGCGGCTACAATCGCTATCTTCAGGCTCCCGATATTCTGTCACGGACGTCGCTGGTGTCCGGCGCACTGGCCCGCGGCGGCGGCGCGCTGATTTCCGCAGTGTCTCCGAACCGATTGTCGCAAATTCTGGGGCCTTTGCCGAAGATTGGCGCCACTCCGATGCTCGGTGAGAAGCTGCATAAGATTGCCGGTATTTTGGGCAAGAGCCCGCAACAAGCTTACTGCGCCTTGGTGAGCCATTGGCCGGAGCCCAACACGCTTGTCCTCGGCGGGCATGAACCTGTTGATGCCATCTGGAACGAGGTGGACGGCGACTTGTCCGGCTTCGCGGCGCGTATGCAGTTCGCCGATACCCTCACCTATCTGCCCGACGACATCCTTACCAAGGTCGACCGTGCCTCCATGGCGGTATCGCTTGAGGCACGGGTGCCTCTGCTCGATCACCGGGTGGTCGAGTTTGCTTGGTCGCTGCCGCAAGGTCTGAAGATCCGCGGCCGCGAGGCCAAATGGATATTGCGGCAAGTGCTCGATCGCTATGTGCCGCGCACACTGATCGAGCGGCCGAAAATGGGCTTTGGCGTTCCCATAGATTCCTGGCTGCGCGGTCCTCTGCGAGATTGGGCGGATGACCTGCTCAGCGAGCCTCGCCTCAGGCGGCAAGGCTTTCTCGATCCGACGCCGATCCGTACCCGCTGGAGAGAGCACCTTTCCGGAAAGCGTAACTGGCAGTACTCGTTGTGGAATGTTTTGATGTTCAATGCTTGGCTGGATGCGTAACTGGTCAGCTGGGTTCCGGCTCCCCGCGCGGTGAGACGGCCGCGATCCCAGCTTCTGCCCTGTTTGACCCATCTCAATGATGGTTCGTCTGTTACCCTTTAGTTTCCGCTCCAAATACAGTCGGGGCCAAACATAACTGGGGTTAAGTACAACGGGGCCAAGCACAGCGGGGAAGGTCATGCATCCGAACGAGGACTGGCGGATTGCCAAGGAATCCGTGTTGTTGGCGAGTGTGCCCGAGGACCTGGTCGAGACCATCCTGTCTCATACGGAGACCCGATCCTTCGATCGCGGCACCACGATATTTCTTCAGGGCGAGCCAGCGGACAGCGTCTACATCGTGCTGGAAGGCTGGGTCAAGCTGTTCCGGATCTCGCAAAACGGTGCCGAGGCCGTCGTCGGTGTCTTCACCAAGGGCCGCAGCTTCGGTGAGGCCGCGGCTTTCCGCAACGACGTTTATCCCGTAGCGGCCGAGGCGGTTACTGACTGCCGGGTGATGCCGGTGCGTGCCGGCCTCATCCTCGGGTTGATGAAATCCCGCCCGGAACTCTGCACGGCGATCCTGGCATCGACCTTCAAGCACCTTCATGCCCTGGTTTCCCAGGTCGAGCAGTTGAAGGCCCACACCGGCGCCCAGCGTGTCGCAGAGTTCCTGCTTGAACTCTGTCCGATCACCGAGGGCGCCTGCGCTGTTACGCTGCCTTATGACAAGGTGCTGATCGCCGGCCGGCTTGGCATGAAACCCGAAAGCCTGTCGCGGTCTTTCGCCCGGCTAAAGGAGGTCGGCGTCAAGATCAGCCAGAACCATGCGATGGTTTCCAATGTCGAGGCTTTGCGCCACTACGCCGAAGAGGATCGCGCCATGGCCTGGAGCCGGGCTCAATGAGCGATCGCCTTGCCGGTATCACCGCCGCCATAGACAAGGCCAATGCTGAAGACCCGACCCTGGAAAACGACGGGGCGGAAGAGCGGCCCGCCGCCCTGCTCTATGGCCAGCGCATGTCGGCGGAGCTGGACCGCATTTGTCCGCAGGCCTCCGAGCTGTTGAAGATTGCCGCGCGGGGCCAGCATATCGAGCGCTGGAAGATGCCGCGCAATTCCTATCCGGAAGGCCGCAAAGCCTATCTCGCCTGGCGCAGAGACCAGGCGGTGTTCCACGGCAGGCGGGTGTCCGAGCTAATGGCCGAGGCCGGTTACACTGCGGAGGAGGGCGCAAGGGTTGCCCAGATGCTGCGCAAGCAGGGGATCAAGCGCGATGCCGAGGTGCAGATGCTGGAGGACGTCATCTGTCTCGTTTTCCTCCGCTGGTACTTTACCGACTTCGCCGCGGACCGCGCGCCGGATCAGGTCTTCAACATTGTTTCCAAGACGGCCCGCAAGATGTCGGAGGCCGGCCGGGCGCGGGTTGCCGCCGAATTCGATCTACCCAAGGAACTGGTTCCGGCCCTGTCGGATTAGCCGCCGGTCAGGCGAAGGGCATGAGGTAGAGGCCTAAAAGGCCGAGCATGTAGAGACCCAACACCAGGCCAAAGCCGGCGTTCCAGTAGGGTGTTGCGGCGAGCCCCAGGTAACGTGACAGAATCAGGCGCATCTTCAGATAGGCCAGGGCGAGTATCAGAATCCCGACCATTGGAGCATAAGTCTCCAACCACTGCGCAGCAAAGGTGCTGACGAGGCTGAAGGCGAGAAGCCAGGCCCAGGCGCGCCAGAGGTTGTCACGGATCATCTGCATCACCTTAGGAGATAGATCACCGGGAACAGCAGGATCCAGACGAGATCGACCATGTGCCAGAAGGCTGTCCCGCTTTCGAGGTTTCGCGGGCTGTCGCGCCAGGCGATGAGGGCCAGGATGATGATCCCGGCGACGACGTGTGCGGCGTGGAAGCCCGTCAGCAGATAGTAGAAGGTGAAGAAGGGGTGGGTCTCGGTGCCGATGCCGGCGGAGACCTTCGCCTCGTACTCAACCGCCTTCACCCAGAGAAACAGGCCGCCGAGAAGGCCCGCCGCACCCAGCCACAACCTTGCCGCCAGGCGCCGTTCAGCAAGGCGCAGGCGCGATGCCAGAGCCGCGCAGAGGCCGCTTGTCACCAGCACCGCCGTGTTGATGCCGCCGGCGGTTCGGTCGAGCAGATCCTGTGCTTCGGCAAAGCCCACAACGTCGGTGGTTCTCACCGCAAGGAAGGCGACGATACCGGCGCCAAAGACCAGCAGTTCGCTGACGATCAGCACCCAGATCATCAGGTCGCCGGGCAGCTCGGCGAGGCGGCTCTCTGGGGCCGGGGCGCTCATCCCCCGACGAGGTGGCGGTAGATGTCCGGCAGGGCCGCTGACAGCCGGTCGGGATCGGCGATGACGGCATAGCCGCCGCGCCCGAAAATGCGGGCGAACCAGGACTTTCCCTTGGCATCGATGGTGACGCCGAAGACCGACTGCCCGGTGCGGCGCGCCTCGCGGATCGCCATGCGACTGTCCTCGATGCCATGGCGTCCCTCGTAATGGTCGAGATCGTTGGGCTTACCGTCAGTGATCACCAGCAACAGGCGGCGTTGGTGGCTCTGCCGCGCGAGATCGGTAGAGACATGGCGTATCGCGGCACCGAGGCGCGTATAGAACCCGGGGCGCAGACCGGCGATGCGGGCTTCGACTTCCGTGGACATCGCTTCATCGAAACCCTTGCAGCGCAGCAGGTAAACACGTTCCCGGCGCAGCGAGGAAAAGGCGTTGATGGCACAGTCGTCACCACAGGCGGAGAGGCCCCAGGCGAATGCGGTCAGGGCCTCGCGCTCGATATCGATGACAGCGCGCCCGGTCACGGCGCTCTCGGTTGAGCGGGACACGTCCAGCAGGATGGAGACCGCCAGGTCGCGCGCTTCCTGGCGGGTAGCACGCCAGATGCGGTTCGATCCGCGCCCGGTGGCGAGCAGGTCGATGCGGGAGCGTACGGTCGCTTCGAGGTCAAGGTCATCGCCATCGGGCTGCGCGGGCAGCACGACGCGCCGGGGTCTCAGGGCCTCGAACTGACGCTTCACCGCGCGGATGCGCCGCCGCGCCGCGGAATCGGCCGCAAAGCTAGCCGGTGTTTCGGCGGGCTCGGCATCGCTGGCGAGAACGCAGCAATGATCCGGCAGGTACCGGCCGCTGCGCACATCCCATTCCGGATAGAGGTGACGGCCGGAGAGCCGCTCGCGATTGACGTCTTCCGGCGCGAGATCGAGGTGCAGCTTCAGCCGGGTGGCCGGTGCCTTGGAGATCTGGCCGAGCGCGATTTCCTCCTGGTCGTCCAAGGCCTTCTTCGCGCCTTCGGGATCGTCGTCGTCCACCTTGCGGTTGAGGTTCAGGAACTCGGCCCAGGAGAGTATGGCCTCGAAGCGGTGCAGGATGAGGCTGTCGCGACGCTCCGCGTTGTCGGACTCCTGGCGTCGCGCACGGCGGAGTTTGTTGTCGTCTTCCTCGGCGCTGCCGCCGGACTCGGGCGTATCGACGTCCGCCGCGAGACTGTGGAGCAACGGCCTCAGGTCCGGCCACAGCGGGACCGGCATGAAGGGCCGGTAACCGCGCGGGGCGGAGATGTTGCCGAGATCGAAATCGGGGGCGGCGGTCTGGGCGAGCAGGTGATCAGTCTCTGCCGTGTCAGGCGCCTCGCCGCCCAGGAGGGAGTGAACGGCGCCTTCCATGGCGGCCTCCCATCGCGGCAGACCCTGGCGTTGCCGCGTGGCCCGGCAGGCGGCGGCAAGGCCGTCGTAGAGCGCCCGCAGTCCGGGGCAATCTGCCAGTGTCGCATCAATCATGTATCGGGCGGCCGCCAAAGCCCGTAGATCGGCGCGCAGCGGGTCCTCTTCGATGACCGGCGCCGGGGCGTGAGCGACGGCGGCGGCCAGCCAGAAGTACAGCGAGGCATTGACCGAGCGTTGTGGGAAGTGCGCAATGCGCGCCGGCAGGCGCAGCACGTCACCGTCGAAGGAGCTCCGCGCGAGCTTTTCCTCGACCGTCGCAAGACGCTGCCGCCAGGACAGACGGTGCCGGCTGGTTTCCAGAGTGACCGGCCGGATTTCCACCGAGCGTTCGCCGCCCAGGCCCCGGAAAAACACCGCTAGGCGGCCCCGAACCTCCTCCAGATCGACGGCGGCCTCTTCATGGTCCTGCGGGTTTTCCAGGCGGCTGGCGATGCTGTGCCACAGCTTACCGACGGTTTCTTCCGGCTCCCAGGGTTCGAAGGCCTTGGCCGACATGGCGGAGGCCTAGCCGAAAACGGCGGTGACGAGATCGAGGAGGCCCGCCTTCACGTCTTCGTCGTCGGTCAGCGGCTCGATCATGGCGGCCAGAACCGCACGCTCCACCGGCATTTCCTGCCGGATCAGGGTGGCGCAATAGACCAGCAGCCGGGTCGACACCCCTTCTTCAAGATCCTGGCCCTTGAGGGCGCGCAGCTTTCCGGCGAGGCGCACCAAGGGCTTGACCCGATCCAGCGGGAGACCGCTCTCGGCGGCGACGATCTCGGCTTCCTGGGCGGGACCGGGAAAGTCGAACTCGATGGCCAGGAAGCGCTGACGCGTCGAAGGTTTCAGTGTCTTCAGGATGTTCTGGTAGCCGGGATTGTAGGAGGCAACGAGCATGAAACCCTTTGCTGCCTCCAGCTCCTCGCCGGTGCGGTCGATGGGCAGGATGCGCCGGTCGTCGGTCAGGGGATGCAGCACCACCGTCACGTCCTTACGGGCCTCGACCACCTCGTCGAGATAACAGATCGCCCCTTCACGAACCGCGCGGGTCAGGGGGCCGTCGACCCAGACGGTCTCGCCGCCCTTCAGCAGGTAGCGGCCGATCAGATCGGCGGCGGAAAGGTCGTCGTGGCAGGCGACTGTATAGAGCGGCCGTCCGAGCCGGGCCGCCATATGGGCGACAAAACGGGTTTTGCCGCAGCCGGTCGGGCCCTTCAGCAGCAGCGGCAGGCCGTTTGTCTGGGCGGCGGCAAAAACGTCGCACTCGTCACCCTGGGGAAAGTAGAAGGGGACTTGCGCCCCCTCCAGTACTTGCGCTGGGCCCACGGTTTTCACTCCGCCGGGACCGAGCGGGTCGGCCCGGGTTCGATGATCTCCTTTCGCGGCGCCAGGACGGCGTAGATGAACAGCACGGCGCCGAGAACGACGGCCACACCGGAGCCGAAGCGCATCATGTAGAAGATGGCGACCTGGTCCTGCACGTCCATGAAGTTCTCGCCCAGGACCCTCTGCAGGTGGGTTTGGATAACGCCGGCAAAGGTCAGCACGAAGGTCATGAAGGTCATGCCGCCGGCCATCAGCCAGAAAGAGGCCATGTTGAGAACCTGGTTGTAGGGATCGCGGTTCCTGAGGATCGGGAAGGCGTAGGTGAAGATCGCCAGGTTCAGGCAGACATAGGCCCCGAAGAAGGCGAGGTGGCCGTGCGCCGCGGTGATCTGGGTGCCGTGGGTGAAGTAGTTGATGGTATGCAGCGTGTGCATGAAGCCCCAGACACCAGCGCCGAAGAAGGCCAGGGTTGCACAGCCGAGCGACCACAGCAGCGCGGCTTTGTTCGGATGATCGCGCCGTCCCTTCCAGACCATCACAAAGGCAAAGGCCATCATGCCGAAGAAGGGAATGACTTCCAGGGACGAGAAGATCGATCCGATCCACTGCCAGTAGCCGGGCGTGCCGATCCAATAGTAGTGGTGGCCGGTGCCGAGGATGCCGGTGATCAGCGAGGTGGCGACGATCAGATAGAGCCACTTCTCGACGATCTCACGATCGACGCCGGTCAGTTTCAGCATCAGGAAGGCGAGGATCGAGGCCATGATCAGTTCCCAGACGCCCTCGACCCAGAGATGGACGACGTACCACCAGTACTGTTTGTCGAGACTGAGGTTTTCCGGGTTGTAGAAGGCGAAGAGGAACAGCAGCGCCAGGCCCCAGAGCCCGATCAGCAGGACATTGGCGATGGCCGTCTTGCGGCCTTTCAGCACCGTCAGGGTGATGTTGTAGAGGAAGATCAGCGCCGCCACGACGATGCCGATCTTCACCCAGAGCGGCTGTTCCAGAAACTCGCGCCCCTCCTGGCCGAGCAGAATGTTGCCTTCAAAGAGGTTGAAGACATAGGTCACCACCACGCCCAATGTGCCGATGACCAGAATGGCGAGCTGCAGGTAGGCCAGCATCGGTGAGTGGATTTCCCGCTCCGCTTCTTCGGGAATCAGGAAATAGGCCGCCCCCATGAAGCCGAGAATCAGCCAGACGATCAGGCTGTTGGTGTGCAGCATGCGCACGATGTTGAAGGGCAGCAACTCACTCAGCGCATTGGGCGCCACGTAGATCCAGCCGGCCAGCAGGCCACCGCTGACCTGGATCGCAAAGAGCGCCATGGCGACGATGAAATAGATCTGAGCGATCTTCTGTGTCTGATACTTCATCTTCAGGCCCTCCTCAGCCCGCGTCGTTCGGCGGCCAGTCCTGGGTCCGGATCTTGTTGGTCCAGAGCAGGAACTCGGTGAGGTCGCGGATTTCTTTGTCTGTCAGGTTGAAATTCGGCATCTGACGGCGGCCTTCGATGCCGCTGGGCTGAGACTCCATCCAGGCCTTCATCACCTCAAAGGCGGCTTCCGGGTCGTCGTCGACGCCCCAACGGGTCATCACGTTGCCGACCTCTGGTGCGAAGTAGGCCCCTTCACCCAGGATGGTGTGACAGTTGACGCAGGCCTTGCGTTCCCAGATCCGTTTGCCTGCCGCCACGCTCTCCGTCAGGCCCGCCTTATCGGTGGATACATTCACAATGTAGATGTGACTGTGAATCGACAGGCCGACGAAGATGACGATGAAGAACAGCGACCCGCCGTAAAAGACGTTCCGGGCCATGGATTTCGTCATAACTTCGCGCATCGCGCTCTCCTACCAGGAGTCGTTTCCGGTAGGCGGCAGAATGGCCCTGAAGGCGCAGCGAGGCCTTAACGAAAGTCAAGCAATGACCGCGCCGCGCGGTGGGGTTTTGCGGTTCAGGGGTAATCCTTCAGATAGGCGATGACGTCGGCGCGGTCCTTCTCTTTGCGCAGTCCGGCGAAGCTCATCTTGGTGCCGGGAATGTAGTCTTTCGGTTTGGCCAGGTAGGCGTCCAACTCGGCCTCGCCCCAGGTCAGGCCCTCGGCCTTCTTTTCGAGAAAGGCCTTGGAGTACTTGAAACCTTCCACCGAGGCGATCTCGGCATCGATGATACCGTTCAGCAAGGGGCCGACCTTGTTCTTCGCCTTCTCGCCCACGGCATGGCAGGCTTTGCATTTCCTGAAGACTTTTTCGCCTTTCGCCGGGTCCCCTTCGGCGAATGCCGGGCTTGCGATGCAGACGGCGAGTCCCGCCAGGATAAGGCTTCTGAAGACAGTCATACTGTTTCCCCCTTTTGGGTTGTTTTGGTCATAGAAGAGCTTCGAGGCTGACATCCGGATACCCGGCGAGCGCAGCCGTGATGGCCGGACGGTCCATCAGGCAAAAAGCGGTGGAAAGGCCGTCGGCCAGGGCGGCGCGCTCCGCCGCAAGCGACACCAGGCGCCATTGTCCGCCGGGCTCGCCGCTGCGCGGATCGAGGATGTGGCCGACCCGGCCGCCGGGATCCAGCAGGGTGCCCAGCGGCGCCGAGGTGGCCAGCGCGCGTTCGGCAAGCTGTACCTGCCGTACGATTTCACCTTCCGGCGTGGCGATACCGGCGCGCCAGGGTCCGCCGTCCGGGCGCCTGCCGAGCGCTGCGATCTCGCCCATGTCGATCAGCAGGTCGCGCAGCCCGCGGCGGCGCAGCAGTGCCGCGACCCGGTCGGCGATGAAACCCTGGGCGATACCGTTGAAGGTCAGAGCCATGCCCTTGCGGGAGAAAGAAACCTCTGCGGCGTCATAATGCAGCTGGTTCCAGCCGCAGCGTGACCGGGCCTCGGCGAGCGTTGCTGCCTCGGGAACTTCTCCTCTGGCGGCGCTAAGGGCGTGCACCTGCCAAAGCGGCTGGATCGTCGGGTCGAAGGCTCCGCCGGTCACTTGGTGAAGGCTTTGCGAAAGGCCGAGCAGTTCCAGCATCTCGGCGGGCGGGGAGGCGAGCCTTCCGGCCCCGTTCAGGCGGCGTAGGGCAGAGCCCGGGCGATGCAGGCTGAAGATCTGCTCCAGGCGGCTCACTTCGGCCCCGACCGCAGCAAAGATTTCATGGGCGGTTTGATCGGTCATACCGACCAGGGTCATGGAGGCAGCGGCGCCCAGCGCCTGTCCACGCCACCGCGCCACCGGTGGCTGAGCCCAGGCCGATCCCGGCAGAGCCGCCGCGGCGGCGGATATGGTGAGGAAACGCCGCCGGTTCAGCCCGGGTTTCATTGTGTCTCCTCCCCCGGCAGATCGAAGTCGGCGGCGCCCAGAACGGCTTCGGCCGGAATTTCCTCCAAGGCCATGACGCTGCCGCCATGACGGGCTGCGAAGGCCTCGGCGGCGATTGTGGAACCGAAGGGCGCGACTTCCGGCGCCCCCATACCGCCGGTGACATCGGCGCCGACAACGAAAGCCGCAGTCTCGGCGTCGACCCAGTTGGCGGGGCCGGGTTCCTCCCAGCTTACGGCCTGCGCCATGTCGCTGACATAGACGGCGGTAACCGGCGCCTCGCGCTCGGGGCTGCGCAGATAGGCGAGAGCGTCGCGCACCTGGGCGAAGAAAATCGGCTGATCAAAGCCCTCCAGATGGATCTGCGCTTTCGGGCCGCCATGATCGGCGATCCACATCTGACAGAAATAGCTGAGAGCGGTGTCGGTGAGCGGAACCGGATCCGGCGCCACCGCGACCTCGTCGTTGCAGGCCGCCAGAAGCAGCAGGCTAAGCAGGGCGCGTTTCATGGTTCGATCCTTCCAAAGGTGATCCGCGCGAGGCCGAGTGCTGCCAGCGGCCAGAGGATGAGCGCAGCCGGTGCCGCCCAGGCAGGCAGAGCGCTCGCCGCGCCGTTCATACCGGTCGCCAGTGCCACCCCTTCGGCGGCGGCGACATTCCACAGCCGAAAGGCATCGGCAGGGTTGATGGTCAGCAGCCAGGGAAAAATTGTGCGGGTAAAGCTGCCGCCATCATCGAGGACCACGGCGCCCAGCAGACCGAGATCATAGAGGACGACAAAGATCAGCCAGAGGCCGGCGGCCAGTCCCGCCGCGCCGGTGCTACTGCCGGCCAGGGCGGAGAGGGCATAGCCGAGGGCGATGAAGGCGGCGCCGAGCAGGATCGAGGTGCCGATCAGGCGCGCGAGCGCCATCAGGCTCTCGGCACCGGCCCCACCGGCAAGTGCCGCCGCGGCGCCCGCCGCGCCGAAACCGATCGTCACCGCGAAGGCCAGAACGCCGAGCTGCGCGGCGAACTTGCCGAGCAGAAGCTCTCCTCGGGAAACCGGGTATGTCAGCAGCAGCGCCAGCCCGCCACGCTCCGCTTCGCCGGCAATGGCGTCAAAGGCCATCAAGAGCGCCAGAAGCGGCGTCAGGTAGACCGAGAGGGTGGTCATCGAGGCGACGGAAACGGTGAGCAGATCGACACCCAGCGAACCGGTCGGGGCTGCTCCGGCGAAGGTGAGCGCCAGGGCGAAAAGGATCATGATTCCGGTTGCCATGAAGACCCAGCGGTTACGCCGGGCGATGGCGAACTCGGCGGCGGCCACGGCCAGACTGCGCGATATCATCGGCGATCCTCCCCGGAGTAATGGCGATAAAGATCTTCCAGGCTCGGCGGTGCCATCTCGACATCGGCCACCAATCCGCCCAGCCCGGCGATCCTCGCCAACTGGCTCATCTTTTCTTCCGGCCGGCAGTGAAGCTCGACAGCGGTGCCGTTCACCCGCAGGCCGCCAAGGCGGTTCTGGATTTCCGCGGCGCCGTCCTGACGCGCGGTCAGCCGCAAGCGGATCGGCAGGCCGGCCTTGGATCTCAGCCGGTCCAGGGTGTCGTCGGCGACCAGGCGGCCCTGGCGCAGGATGGCGATGCGGTCGGTCCGCGCCTCAACCTCGGTCAGGGTGTGAGAGGCGATCAATACCGCCGCCCCGCGGGCCGCAATCTCGTCGATGATGGCATAGAGGTCATGACGCGAGATCGGGTCGAGCCCGCTGGTCGGCTCGTCGAGCAGGGCGACGCGCGGCGATCCCAGCAGGACCTGGGCGAGGCCGAGCCGCTGGCGCATGCCCTTCGACCAAGTGCCGATGCGCCGCCCGGCCGCTTCGCCGAGGCCGACCCGTTCCAGCAGCGGCTCGACGCAGCTTGGCGATTCTCCGGCCAGACGGGCGAAGAGACGCAGTTGCTCGCGGCCGCTCAGCAGTTTGTGAAAGGCGACGGCTTCGGGCAGATAGGCGGAGGCCTTGCGTGCCGCCGCCGAGCCCGGCTGTGCGCCGTCCAGGGTGATGCTTCCGGCGGTCAGCCCCGTCAGGCCCAACACCAGTTTCATCAGGGTCGTTTTGCCGGCGCCGTTGTGACCCAGCAGGGCGACGCGCTCACCCGGCTTCACGGTGAGGTCGATGCCCTTCAGGGTTTCGGTCTTGCCATAGCGTTTGGCAACGCTGTCGAGGGTGAGGGCGGGATTATCGGTCATTTTCGATCTCCCAATCCGGAACCGGGATTTCGACCGGCCGCATCAGCGGGTTGCTGTCGATCACGCCACCGGGCAGCAGGGCTGGGAAAGCGGATTGGGCCCAGCGCACAAGCTGCACCGCGGGGGCGCCGAGCAGCAGTTTGGCCGCCGGCTGCGTCCAGAGAATATGGTCCATGTGATCGTTCGGCCGATAGGGCGCATCGGCGATGCCGTCACCGTCGACGTCGTAGGCGGCCAGGTCGCTCCAATGGTTGCCGCGACCGTCATCCGACCACTCCAGCCAGCGCGAGCCGACATACTTCACCTGGGTGCGGTTGCCGATGAAGGCGTTATCGGTCAGGGCATTGCGCTCCGAGCCTGCGGTGAAGTGAATACCGATCCTGCAGCGCTCGAAGCGGTTGCCTTCGATGCGATTCTTATGGGCGTTGTAAAGGAAGGCGCAGCGATTCTCGCCGCCGCGCACGAGGTTGCCGGAGACCAAGGAACTATTGGCATAGTTCAGCATGATGCCGTGCTCGCGGTCGTCGAGAGAGATGTTGCCGGTGACGCGCAGGCGCTTGGAAAACATGACGGCGTAGCCCAGATCGTTGCCGACCGAGAGGTTGCCGGAGACTTCGCTGTCGTCGGCATACATGTAATGCACCGCGAAACGCAGTTCGCGGAAACGGTTGTTCCGAAACACATTCTTCCGCGATGTGTTGACGAAGATGCCGTCCCGGCCCCAGCGGATGTCGTTGCTTTCGACCACGGCGCCCGGCGCATTCCAGACGTAAACGCCGTTGCCCCGCTGGTTCACTCGGTGGTCGCGGCGGCCGTCGATGACGTTGCCGGCAACCCTGGCGTCGCGGGCGCCGTGGATGTCGACGCCGTAGAGGTTGCCCAGTAGTCTGTTGCCCTCGACCACCGCATTCCGGGCCTTCTTGCCGAGAGAGACTCCTGCATCGATGGTCTCATGAGAGGAGCCCGAGCCGACGATGGTCAGGCCGCGCAGGACAACATCCGGGGCGGCGACGGTGATGACGCTGCCTTCGCCTCCGCCGTCGATGGTCGCGGCGCCGCCGCCCTCCAGCGTTAGCGGCTGTTTGATGACAATGGGCCCCTGGTGACGGCCCGGTGCGAGATGCAGGACGTCCCCCGACGCCGCCTCCCGAACCGCGGCCGCCAGGGCCCCGGGCTCAGCCGGCACGTCCCGCTGCGCCGCCGCGGCGGCGGGCATCAGCAGAATGGCGAGCATGAGCCCGAGGCGCAGCATGCGGTCAGACCCCCCTCGGCTCGACCAGCATGCGGCCGCGCATCTCCATATGGAGTGCGTGACAGAACCACTGACAGTAGTACCAATGGACCCCAGGGCGTTCGGCGACGAAGGTTACCGAGGCCGTTGCCAGCGGTCCCACCTCCATGGCGACGCCGAAGTTCGATAGACAGAAGCCATGGGTCAGATCGTCGATGTCGTCCAGGTTGGTGACGTAGATCGTCACCTCGTCGCCCTGCTTCACCGTGAACTTCTCCATGCTGAAGACGGGGGCGACAGAAGTCATGTAGACCCGTACCTTGTTGCCGTCGCGGATCGGTTCCTCAGCGCCGTCCTCCAGGTTGACGCCATCGGCTTCGGCCTGTTTGACCGCGTCGGCGAACATGGGGTCATCGCGCTTCCAGACGATTTCCGGATTCAGCTTGGAGCGATGCACCAGCACGCTGTCATGGGGTTCGGCGAAGGTCGGGCCGTCGTGGACGACCTTCATTTCATCGCTGGAGATATCGATGAGCTGCTCGTTCTCCGGCTTCAGCGGGCCGACGTTCAGGAAACGGTCCTTGGAGAACTTGTTCATCGAGATCAGCCACTTGCCGTCGGCCTCTGCCGTTTCGCCCATGGAGGTCGAGTTATGGCCGGGCTGGTAGTGGACATCGACCTTGGAGATGATCGGGTCGACGTCGCTGCCGGCGTAGACCTGGATCGCCTTGTCGATGTTCCACTTCACCACCTGGCTGTCGAGGAACAGCGTGGTGAAGGCATTGCCCTTGCCATCGAAGGCGGTGTGCAGAGGGCCGAGACCCAGTTGCGGCTCGGCCACGATGCAGGAGCGCGGATCGGCATCTTCCTCAAAGAGGGCGTCCACCTTTGTGACGTCGATGACCGAGACAGTGGGCGACAGCTTGCCGTTGATCACCACATGGCGCTTGTCGGGCGCCGTATTGCAGCCATGCGGGCTGTTGGGGATCGGCACATAGCGGGTGTACTTCGACCCCTTGCGCCCGTCGAGCACCGGCACGCCGTGCAGCATTTGAACATCGCCGGCTTTCACGCCTTCTTCGATGCGCTTGATGTTGAAGATCACCACATGGTCGGTTTCGCTGGCTGTCATCTCGGCCAGATTCATGCCCATTTCCGAGTTGTAGCTGGTCGAGAATGCGTACTTGCCCTGATAGTCGGCGTCGCAGTTATCGAGGTTGCCGCTGACGATCACCTGCCAGGCGACCTTCATTTCATCGCCGTCGATGGCGCTGAAGATGTTCACGTACTCCTCGGGCTTGTCGAGGATCATGCCGTCGTTGATCAGCGGCGCCTCGTGCTCGCCGTTGGCGAAGACATAGCCGGTGCGCGGGAACTTCTGCGGGCGCAGGCCATGAATGTCCTTGGCGTTGGGAATTTCGATGATCTTGTCGCATTTCATGACATCGCAGCGCACCCGGGCGACCCGGGTGTTGGCCTTGTCGTTCATGAAGATGTAGCGGCCGTCGTAAGTGCCGTCGGTGAAGGACATGTGTGGGTGATGCAGGTCGCCGTTGTCGTAGGTGACCTTGCCCTGGGCCTTGAGGTAGGTCTTGGTTTCCGGCAGCAGCCCCTCGGTCAGGACCTTCAGCGACTCGTTGGTCTGGCCCCAGCCCGTTGCCGAGCAGCGGTTGAAGACCGGCACCCGCATCAGCTCGCGCATCGACGGCACGCCGAGGATACGCATCTCGCCGG
Source organism: Pelagibius sp. (assembly GCF_965249265.1). NCBI lineage: Bacteria > Pseudomonadati > Pseudomonadota > Alphaproteobacteria > Rhodospirillales > Rhodovibrionaceae > Pelagibius > Pelagibius sp. The sequence continues at coordinate 1,026,321 of NZ_OZ252224.1, forward strand.
ATTGGCCGGAGGACCAAAAGCCGTAGTACTCATCGAGTTCGCCCGGCTCCAGGGCGAAGGCGCCGCTGGCGGCCTGGGCTGGGCGGCTGGCAGTAAGAGCCGAGCCGCCCGCGGTCGCCGAAGCCAGGAGGGCGCCGCCGGCCGAGGCTCCAAGGAGATCGCGCCGGGTGATGGCCCAGGGATTGGCCGAGGGATTGGCCTGGGGATTGGACTTATCAGACATAGCTTTTCTCCTTCTGAGAGGCTGGGGCATTGGAAGGTGGGGCGGCGAGTTTGCCGTCCTGAAGTTTGGGGGCGGCCTTCATCCGCTCGGCGGCGGTGGCAAGGCGCTTCATCTGGCGGGCGACCACCGGGCAGCGCTCCTGCGACTGATAGAGCATCTGGCAGTGCAGGCAGTTGACGCATTCGTTGGGATTGATTTCGCCGGTCGGATGAATGGCCTGAACGGGGCACTCGCTCGCGCAGGTTTTGCAGGGGCGCCCGCACTCGTGGTAGCGCTTCAGCCAGTCGAACATTCGCATTCTCGCCGGGATCGCCAGCGCCGCCCCCAGCGCGCAGAGATAGCGGCAGTAGAAGCGCTCAATGAAGAGTCCGGCGACCAGCAGGGCAACGGCGAAGATCACGAAGGGCCATTCGCGAACGAACTTCAGGATGATGGCGGTCTTGAAGGGTTCGACCTCGGCATAGGTCTCCGCCAGCGGGATCGAAGCCAGCGAGATGCCGAAGAGGCCGAAGAAGAGCATGTACTTGATCGGCCAGAGCCGTTCGTGCAGGCCCCAGGGGAGTTCCCACTGCGGGACGCGAAGGGCTCGCGCGATTTTGTTGGTCAGTTCCTGCAGCGCGCCGAAGGGGCAGAGCCAGCCGCAGTAGGCGCCGCGGCCCCAGAACACCAGCGCTGCGGCGACGGAGAACCAGAGAATGAAAACCAGAGGGTCGAGCAGGAAGGCATCCCAGGTGAAGTTGGTCCTGAGCGCCCCGGCCAGAGCCATCAGGTTGACCACCGAAAGCTGCGCGTTGGCGTACCAGCCGAGGAAGACCAGGGTCACTGTCAGGTAGCCCATGCGGAACCAGAAAAGGCCGCGTTCATTGACCGTTGCCTGACGTTGGAAGAAGAATAGGCCGGTGAGGACCACCAGCATGATGCTGAGCCCGGCGATCTCGATCTTGCGCTCGCGCCAGATGCGCTGCCAGAGGGCTGCCTTTGCGGCGGCCTCTTCACCGGCACTGTCGACCACCGGGGCGAGGGGCAGAAGGTAGCGCTCCGGCAGGCGGTAGCCGAGATCGAAGGTAAGAAAAGTCTTCTCGACCGGTCCGACTGCGCGCTGCGCCAGGAGTTGCAGGCGCCAGGGAGCGGCCGGATCGAAGTCGGCATCGGCGGGGATCTTGAAGAGATCCAGTTCGTCGAAGGAAGGGGCGCCCGCTGCCGCGACCTCGCCGAGGCGCCGGTGCTGGCGGTCGAAGAAGCGCACCGAACGATCGCCTTGAATCAGTTGAATGCGGTCGAATATCCCGCCGCGGACATAACCGGAGCCCTTGAAGGAGTAGCGTCCGCGCCCGGCGACCAGAATGGCGTGCTCACCTTCCTGCAGCCAGTTGACCAGATTGGCGTACTCCGCTTCGCCGAGCAGACTGAGCCCGATGGAGGGCACGCTGACGAGCGCGGCTTTCATGTCGATGAAGGTGTCGGTATCGGGGCCTTTCTCGGGGCGGGCCGCGGCCCTGTCATCGCCGGAAGCGGCGAAGGCGGCGTTGATCTGGCCGACGTCGATCGCCAGGCTGCGCAGGGAGCCGTCACCGGCCAGGGTAGTCCAGTCTTCGTGCCGCTGCAGTTCTGGGTTGAGCGCCCGCTGCGGCCCCCTGGCTTCCGGGGCAAGGCCGCCGAGGCCCAGGGTCCGCGCAACCTTAAGCCCACCGCGCACCACCGAATCGTCGATCACCATGATGGTGACGGTGGCGCCGGAGATGATGTCGAGATCGTGGGCAGAGCCGCCCGCCGCCGCTTCCGCCTTTAAATCGAGACCGGCATAGCTTTCGGTGAGTTCGCGGACCTCGGCTTCCGGAATGCCGATGAGGACGATGGGTTCGGAATGTTCGACCAGTTGGACGCCGGTCAGAACGGCGTCCGGCGAGATCGCCGCAACCACATGGATCGGTTTGCCGGAATAGCCGGTGGTGCCGACGAAATCCGACGTCAGGAAGGCCCAGGCAAGAGTCTCGCCGTCTTTCAGGACCGGGGCGACGGGAATATCCTCGCGCAGCGCCCCGAACCCGGTGGCACCGGGAACCAGCGCCGATGCCTCAAGTTCGGCAATCAAACGCGGCAGTTCCGCCTGCGCCGAAACAACCGCAGGTTCGGCGAAAAAGCCGGCGGCGAGGGCGAAAAGGGCGGTCAGGCATGCACCGAGGCGCATGGGGGGCTTCCTCCATAGCGGAGGACGGAGTCTGCAGGCTTTTGAGCCTGTCCACCTTGACTATGGTCAAGCTCTCTTATCCCGGCGTCGGGGCTTCGGTTGCCTGCTTGCGCCGGCTGCTGCGGCGCTTCAGCACCGGACAGGTGGCATCGTCGTGGAAGATCATCTGGCAGCGCAGGCAGAGCACGCATTCATTGGGGTTTATCCGGCCAATGGGATCGATGGCCCCTACCGTGCACTGCTGCTCGCAGAGCCGGCATTCGCGTCCGCACTGGGGCCGGCGGCGCAGCCAGTCAAACAGCTTCAATTTGGCCGGAATCGCTAAGGCGGCCCCCAGCGGACAAAGATAACGGCAGTAAAAGCGCTCAATGAACAGTCCCGCGATGAGGATAAGCGCGACGAAAACAACGAAGGGCCAGGCCCGCAGGAAGTACATCGACATGGCGGTCTTGAAGGGTTCCGCCTCGGCCAGGATCAGGGCCTGCTCCATGGAGTAGAAGGACAGGCCGAGAATCGCCACGAAGAGCGTGTATTTGATGACCCAGAGCCGCTCCTGGATCACAAAGGGCACTTCGATCTGGGCGATGCGCAGACGCTGCGCGATCTCGTTGGTCAATTCCTGCAGTGCGCCGAAGGGGCAGAGCCAACCGCAATAAACGCCGCGCCCCCAGAACAGCAGACCGAGAGCGACGAAGCCCCAGAGGATGAAGACCACCGGCTCGATCAGGAACGTCTCCCAGCGGAAGCCGCTGAGCAGGGAATGCAGGAAGGCCACGACGTGGACGACAGAAAGCTGACCGCCGGCGATCCAGCCCAGCCAGACGAGGGTAACCGTCAGGAAGGCGATACGGCCCCAGCGCCACAGGTGGGCGCGCCGAACGAAGGATTCCTGGAAGAACAGGATGCCCGCCAGGACGGCGAGCATCAGGCCAACCCCGGCAATCTCGGCCCGTTTGCGCTGCCAGGCCGAAATCCACAGCGGCGCGGCCTCCGGCAGGTCTGCGGCCTGCTGGCGGAAACCCGGGGGCAGCAGGTAGGGCAGCGAGGTTACCATGGAGATGCTGCCCGTCGCGGTTTCGCGCTCGGCGGTGACTTCCAGTGTAAAAGGCGCCGTCGGGTCGAAGACTTCGGTGGAAAGCCGGAACAGACTCATCTCTTTGAAGTCCGGCGCTTCCGGCAGAGCAAGCTTGTCGATGCGCCTGTAGTCCTCGGCGCGGAAGAAATAGGTCTCGTTGCCTTGCCGCAGCGCGATCCGGTCGAAGACGCCGCTGCGCCGCCAGGCCGTTCCGCGGTGGGATTGCAGGCCCTTTGAGGCGACGAAGAGAGCGACCTCGTCGGGCCCCAAAGCGGCCATGGCGCGGGTGTATCCCTGCTGACCGAGGAGATTGCGGCCGATGGTCGGGGGATCAAGCACCGCGACACGGAGGTCGATGAAGGCGCCGCCGCCCGATGGTATGGGGGTGCTTGCGCCGGCCAGCGCCTCCCTTGCCTGGTCCAGCGTCACTTCAGTTCCGGCAACGGCCTTTTCCGCTGTCAGGCCCGCCCAGGTTATCGGTGCAAAGCTTTGCCGGTCGATCCCCGTAGCACCGCTGCTTTGAAGACGCCGGCCCAGGATGACGCTTCTTACGGTGCGCAGAATGGCGTCGCGGATCACGCCGGTGGAAACGGTGGCCCGGGCGATGACATCCGGCAGAACACTCTCTGTATCGCTGCCGTGATGCAGCTCCGTCAGATCGACACCGGCGAAGCCATCGACATAGCGTGCGATGTCGGCGGTCGAAATTCCAAGAGTGAGGATCGGTTCGTTGTGCCGGATCAGTTCCGCGCCGGCGATCCGCCCGTCGGGCGTGACCGCGACGAGGATGTCGATGGGGCGCCCCGAGTATCCGACGGAGCGGGAGATTTCCCAGGTCGACGCGAGGTAGCCTATAGGCTTCCCGGAAGCTTCCACCGACCAGTCGGGAAGCGGCGTTTCCTGGCGCCTTAGCCGTAATGGCGCGTTGCTGTTCAGCAGGCGGGCGGCAATGGCCTGGTCGGGAACGGCCGCCTCAAAACTGCGGTCCAGAAAGGACCCCCCCGCTGCCAGTACATTGCCCGCCGACGTTGAAAGCAGGGCGGTCAAGATGACGGCAGCGAAGGTTCCAATGAGCCGCATGATGTGCCCCGGTTTTCGATGATCGAAACCTGCGGCTGCTGACCTTCCGTTGCCTTAACGAAAGTCAAGGAAGGCCCGGGGGACGGGGCGCATCCTCGCGCTGGCCCCACCCGTGCAATGGAGAGATCGTCATGCACAGCCTCCGCGGTATTAGAAAACTTGCGCTCCTCACTTCCGTTGTCCTGCCTATGGCCATCGCCGCCAACGGCGCCCTGGCACAGGACAAGCCGAACGCCCATGGCGACGGCCCTGCGGCGGCTTACAATCCCAGCCTGACAACCCTCGGCCAGATCGATGTCGAGATTCCCGGACGCAAGCCCGGCGATCCCGTAATCTCGCCAGAGGAATTCCAGGCCGCCAGCAAGATGTACTTCGAACGCTGTGCCGGCTGTCACGGCGTGTTGCGCAAGGGCGCCACCGGCAAGCCGCTGACCACCGACATTACGCGCGAGAACGGCTACGAGTATCTGCGCGACTTCATCACCTACGGATCGCCGGCGGGCATGCCGAACTGGGGTACCTCCGGTGAAATGACCGAAGAGCAGGTCGACCTCATGTCGCGGTACCTGCTGATCGAGCCGCCGTCGCCGCCGGAATTCGGCATGGCGGAAATGCGGGAGACCTGGAAGGTTCTGGTTGCGCCGGAGGATCGGCCGACCAAGAAGATGAACGACATCGATATCGACAATCTGTTCTCGGTAACCCTGCGGGATTCCGGTCAGGTGGCTCTGATCGACGGGGCGTCCTACGAGATCCACGCGATTATCGAGACCGGTTATGCGGTGCATATCTCGCGGATCTCCGCTTCGGGGCGCTACATCTACGTCATCGGCCGCGATGCGTTGATCAACATGATCGACCTTTGGATGGAAACGCCGGCAACCGTCGCCCAGATCAAGGTCGGCGCCGAGGCACGCTCGGTCGAGACGTCCAAGATGAAAGGCTGGGAAGACAAGTACGCCATCGCCGGCAGCTATTGGCCGCCGCAGTACGTGATTATGGACGGCGGTACCCTTGAGCCTCAGAAAATCGTCTCGACCCGGGGCATGGTTTACGACACCCAGGAGTTCCATCCGGAGCCCCGCGTTGCCGCCATCGTCGCCTCTCACTACCGTCCCGAGTTCATCGTGAACGTGAAGGAGACCGGCAAGATCCTGCTGGTCGACTATTCCGACATCAAGAACCTGAAGGTCACGGAGATCGAGGCCGAACGGTTCCTGCATGATGGCGGATTCGACTCCACCAAGCGCTACTTCCTCACCGCCGCCAACGCGCGCGGCAAGATCGCCGTGATCGACACCAAGGAGGGTTCGCTGACGGCGCTTTTGGAGAGCGGTGGCGAAACCCCTCATCCCGGCCGCGGGGCGAACCTGAACCACCCGGTATATGGACCGGTCTGGGCAACCTCCCACCTCGGCGACGAGACGGTCGCGCTGATCGGCACAGACCCGGAAGGCAATCCCGACCATGCCTGGAAGATGGTGCAGCAGCTCTATGCGCTGGGTGGCGGCTCGCTGTTCGTTAAGTCGCATCCGACCTCCAATCATCTCTATGTCGATACGCCATTGAACCCGGAAGCCGAGATCTCCGCTTCGATTGCCGTGTTCAAAGTCGATGAGCTGGATCAGGAGGAGCCGGAGTACACGATCCTGCCGATCGGCGAGTGGGCCGGCATCGCCGAGGGCCAGCCGCGCGTCGTGCAGGGTGAATTCAACAAAGAAGGCGACGAGATCTGGTTCTCGGTCTGGAACGGCCGTGAGCTTGAATCGGCAATCGTGATCGTCGACGACAAGACCCTGAAGATGAAGCACGTCATCAAGGACCCGCGTCTGGTCACGCCGACCGGCAAGTTCAACGTCTTCAACACCCGTCAGGACGTTTACTGACGGGAAAGAGGGAAGGGCGGCCGGCTTGGGGCCGCCCCTTTCCGCCCAACTTCTAGCGCTAAACGTGATCAGGGAGAACGCCATGAGAAAGCCGGGACAGGTATTTCTGGTTGGCGCCGGGCCCGGCGACCCTGAGCTTCTGACACTGAAAGCCCTGCGGATGCTCAAACGCGCCCAGGCGGTCGTCTATGATCGGCTGGTTTCGCCGGAAATCCTGGCGCTGGCGCCGCCTTTGGCGCGCAGGGTCCCGGTCGGCAAGGCACCCAAGGCCCATCCGGTTCCTCAGGAACGCATCAACGAGATCATGGTCGAACTGGCGCTCGACGGACTGACGGTGGTGCGCTTGAAGGGTGGCGACCCTCTGGTCTTCGGGCGCGGTTCCGAAGAGGTTGCGGCCTTGAACGCGGCCGGCATTCCGGTCGAGATCGCCCCCGGCATCACCGCAGCCCAGGGTGTGGCGGCGGCGACAGGGGTGCCGCTGACCCATCGCGGCCTCGCCAACGGCCTGCGTCTGGTCACCGGTCATTGCCGGGACGATCAGCCGCTTGATCTGGATTGGTCGGGCCTTGCCGACCCCGACACCACCCTGGTCGTCTACATGGGGGCCGCAAACATCGCCGAGATTGCCACAAGACTGATCGGCCAGGGCATGCCCGAATCGCTGCCGGTCCTGGCGGTGGCCAGTGGGACGACGCCGCGCGAACGCCGCCTGGTTTCCCGCCTCGACAGGATTGCGGACGAAGCCTCGGCGGCCCAGTACTTCGGACCGGTTCTCTTCGTCATCGGTCGGGTCGTATCGCTCTACCAGAGTTGCCCCGCCGAAGTGCTGGCGATGCTGGCGACCCGGCCTTTGCGGGAAGCCGTCTATGCCTAGCGCACTGAAAATCCCCATGCTGGCGGTTCTGCTGTTGGGCAGCCTACCGGCGGCGGCGGTTGATCTGCCGCCCGGGCGCGCTGCGGAGTTGGAGCGTCTGGTGCTGCAGGACTGCGGGTCCTGTCACGGTCTGACACTCAAGGGCGGGCTCGGGCCCGACATCCGTGCCGCGACGCTGGCGGGCACGCCGCCGGAGAGCCTGGCTCATATCGTTCTCCACGGCGTGCCCGGTACGCCGATGCCGCCTTGGCACCCACTGCTGAGCGAAGCCGAGGCCCAATGGATTGCCGAGTTCCTGTTGAAGGGAGAAGCCCCATGACCCGCTTTGTCGCCGGCGGCCTGCTGTTTGTGACGATCTGCTTTACCGTCTGGTTCAACACAGTTCTGGCCGATACGGCCCTGCGCGCCACCGGCGACCTGGGCGTGGTGATTGAGCGCGGCTCCGGCTCCCTGCTGATCGTCGATCAATCCGAGCACGCCGCAATCGGCCGCGTCAAAGGCCTGGGCGATCTTTCTCATGCATCGGTGGTCTTTTCACCGGATCAGCGCTTTGCCTTTGTCTTCGGACGCGACGGCGGGCTCAGCAAGGTCGACCTTCTGACCCAGACGATCGCGGCCCGGGTTCTGCAGGCGGGGAATGCGATCGGCGGGGCGATCTCCGACGACGGCGCGTTGGTGGCGGTCTCCAATTATGAACCGGGCGGCGTCAGGGTTTTTGATGCCGGCACAATGGAAATGGTGGCGGACATTTCGACCGGGTCCAAGACCATTGGGCTGGTGGATGCCCCCGGGCGCCTCTTCGTCTTCACCCTCTGGGATGCAGGCGAAACCTGGATTGCGGATTTCTCGGGCGACCAACCTCAGATCACCCGGATCGAAGGCATCGGCAAGAATCCTTACGACGCGCTGATCACTGCCGATGGGCGTCATTACATCGCCGGGCTCTTCGGTGAGGACGGTTTGACGGCGCTGGATCTCTGGCAGTCGCCGCCGATCCCCAAGCGCATCCTCGCGGGCTACGGGCGCGGCCAAGAACCCCTGCCGGTCTATAAGATGCCGCACCTGGAGGGCTGGGCGCTCGCCGGCGACCGCTTTGTTCTGCCCGCCGTCGGCCATCATGAGGTGCTCTGGATCGATGCACGCAGCCTGGAAGAGGCTGGCCGCACCAAAACCCATGGCCAGCCGGTCTTCGCCGTCGCCCGGCCCGACGGGCGCCAGGTCTGGGTGAACTTCGCCCACCCCTTGAACGACACGGTTCAGGTGATCGATACGCCCTCGGGCGAGGTGATCCACACTTTGCAGCCGGGCCCCGCCGTGCTGCACATGGAATTCACGCCGCGCGGCCACGAAGTCTGGGTCTCGGTGCGCGATGCCGGCCGGATCGATATCTACGACACCCAAAACTTTGAGAAGCTGGGGGAGATCGCCGCCGAGACCCCCTCCGGCATATTCTTCACCGCGCGTGCCCACCGGACGGGACTCTAGCCATGAGCCCGGTCCTTGATCCTATCGACCACGCCCTGCTGGACGGCTGGCAACGCGGTTTTCCCCTGGTGCCGCGTCCCTTTGAGGTGATCGGTCAACAGTTGGACCTTGCCGAAGAGGAGGTTCTCGACCGTCTGCGCCGACTTTCCATGGCCGGGGCGATCAGCCGTATCGGGGCAACCTGCCGGCCCAACACCGCAGGGGCCAGCACGCTGGCCGCCGTGGCGGTGCCGGATTTACAGATCGACGACGTGGCCGCGACTATCGGCGCAGAGCCGGGCGTGAACCATTCCTATCTCCGCGAGAACAAGTGGAACATCTGGTTCGTGGCCACCGGCCCCGACCGGGCCCATGTCGACGCGACCCTGGACCGCATCAGACGGCACACCGGGCTGGAGGTCCTCGACCTGCCGCTGCTGCGTCCTTTCAACGTCAATCTTGGGTTCTCGCTGGACGGAACGGGCCGGCTGCCGACAACGCGCAAATCCGTGGATGCCGGGGTCCTGCTGCCCGAAGACCGGCCGATCATGCAGGCGCTCTCCAATGGCTTGCCGTTGGTTTCGCGCCCCTATGCGGAGCTCAGCGCCGCGCTGGAGCGCCCGGAATCTGAAATTCTGTCGCGCATCGCCGCTCTTTCGGCGGCCGGAATTCTATCGCGGATCGGCGTCATCGTGCGCCACCGGGCACTCGGCTGGCGCTCCAACGCCATGGTGGTCTGGGAGCTGCCGGAGGAAGACATCGATCGCGTCGGCCCCGCTCTAACCGCGGTGCGCGGCGTCACTCTCTGTTATCAGCGCCGCCCGGTGCTGGGCGTCTGGCCCTACACGCTCTATTGCATGATCCACGCGCGCAGCCGCGCCGAAGCCATGGAAGTGCTGGACCGTGCCTGTGCCGAGGTGGGCTTGTCCGAAGTTCCCCATCAGGTGCTCTTCAGTATCCGTTGTTTCAAGCAGACCGGCGCCCTCGTCAGCTCGTCGAACGGGGGTGCCTCGTCCAGTGGAGCCGCCGCATGAGAAGACAGCCGCTCAAACTTGATGCGACAGACCGGCAGATCATCAATCTGCTGCAGGAAGGCTTCCCGCTTTCTTCGAGGCCTTATGCCGAGGCGGCCAAGCGTCTCGGCCTCAGTGAGAATGGGCTCATCGCCCGGCTCGGGATGTTGCGCGAGATAGGTGCCATTACCCGTTTCGGGCCTTTTTTCGACGCGGCGGCCATGGGGGGCGCTTTTTGTCTTTGCGCGATGGCCGTGCCGGGCGCCGAATTCGATGCGGTCGCGGCCAAGGTCAATGCCCATGCTGAAGTCGCGCATAACTATGAGCGTGCGCACGTCTTGAACATGTGGTTCGTGCTGGCGACCGAGACGCCGGGGGAAATCGAAGCAGCCGCCTGTGCCATCGAAGCGGATACCGGGCTTGCCGTCTTTCGGTTTCCGAAAGAGGAAGAGTTCTTCATCGGCTTCAGGGTGGTGGCATGAGCATATCGGCCAACGACCGCCGGATCATCGAGGCAACCCAGTCGGGTCTGCCCCTGACTCCCGCACCTTATGCGGAGATCGCCGCGAGTCTTGGCCTTGAAGAGGGCGAGGTGATCGGCCGTCTGGCGGCGCTGCAGGCGCGCGGAGTCGTTCGACGGATCGGCGTCGCACCCAATCATTATGCCCTGGGCATGGTTGCAAACGGGATGACGGTCTGGGACGTGGCGGACGCCGAGGCGAGCCGCCTTGGAGCAGCCGTTGGTGCCCTGGATTATGTGTCTCATTGCTATCTGCGGCCGCGCGCCCTGCCGCTCTGGCCCTACAACCTCTTCGCCATGGTCCATGGCGCCGACCGAGACGAGGTTGAGGAAAAGCGCGCCGGGATCGCAGCGCTGCTCGGCGATGCCTGTCGCGACAGCGATGTTCTCTACTCGATAAGGATTTTGAAGAAGACCGGTTTGCGGTTGACCCGGAAAGGAGGGCGCTGATGTTTCGCCTGTCCCATTACATGCGCCAGCTCGTTGCGCCGACGCCTCTGCGTCCGAAGCGTCATCCCGTTAAGCCGGTGGTGATCTGGAATTTGACGCGGCGCTGCAACCTGCGGTGCCGGCATTGTTACTCCGTCTCCGCCGACCGGGATTTTCCGGGAGAGCTGAGCCATGAACAGGCGATGGCGGTGCTGGAAGACCTCGGAAGCTTCAACATTCCGGCCCTGATTCTTTCGGGGGGAGAGCCGCTCGACCGGGCCGATCTGTTTCAGATTGCCGCGCGGGCTCGGGAAATGGGCATGTATCTGGCATTGTCGAGCAACGGGACAAAGATCATCGGTGAGCAGGCAGACCGCGTGGCCGAGATCGGTTTCGACTATGTCGGCATCAGCCTGGACGGCATCGGCAAAACCAACGACTGGTTCCGTGGCCGCGAGGGGGCGTTCGATCAGGGGCTTGCGGGGGTCCGCGCCTGCAAGAAGCGCGGCATCAAGGTCGGTCTCCGCTTCACCCTTACGCAGGATAACGCCCACCAACTGCGCGACCTGCTGGCTCTGGCCGATGACGAGGGCGTCGACAAGTTCTATCTGTCCCACCTGGTCTATGCCGGGCGCGGAGACAAGCACCGGGGCGCTGATGCCAGCTGGCATCGCTCACGGCACGCCATGGATGTTCTGATCGATCGGGCCTGGATCGCGGAAGCCGAGGACATGCCGATCGATATCGTCACCGGCAACAACGATGCCGATGCCGTCTACTTTCTGCGTTGGGTGGAGGAGAACTTCTCGGCCGACAAAGTCGCGCATCTGCGCAGGCACTTGGCGGCCTGGGGCGGTAATGCCTCCGGTGTCGGTGTCGCCAACATCGACCCGCAGGGCCGTGTGCATCCGGACACCTACTGGTCGGACTACACCATCGGCAGCGTGAAGGAGCGTAAGTTCTCCGAGCTCTGGACCGGCCGGGACCCGATGCTGGCCCAGCTTCGCCGCCGGCCGCGTCCGCTGAAGGGGCGCTGCGGTGCCTGCATCTACAAGGATGTCTGCGGCGGGAACACCCGTATCCGCGCCCTGCAACTGACCGGCGACCCCTGGGCCGAGGATCCGGCCTGTTACATGAGCGATTCCGAGATCGGTGTCGCAAGCGGTGATCGCCTGACGGTGACCCCTTTCCTGGGAAAAAGCCATGATCCGCTTCATCGCTTTCTCTAGCGCGTTGATTTTCTTCGCAGGTCTGGGGGCGGCGGACCCGGTGCCGCCCGCGGAAGAGCTTTACCGCGAACACTGTGCCGCCTGTCACGGCATTGACCGCCTGGGCGGGACGGGGCCGGCCCTGATCCCGGAAACCCTGAAGCGGTTGCGCGGGCCGAAACTTGCAACGGTGATCGGCAAGGGCCGGGCGGCGACCCAGATGCCGGCCTTTGGGGAGACGCTGGGCGCAGAAGAAATCGCCGCGATCATCGATTACGTGAAGGTGCCGCTGAGCGAAACCCCCGCCTGGGGCCCTGAACAGATCGCGGAGAGCCGCACCGTCGACCCGGACTATCAGCCTGTTGCGGCGCCGGTCTTCGATGCCGATCCCATGAACGTTTTCCTGGTGGTCGAAACCGGCGATCACCACGTCTCCGTGCTCGATGGCGACCGCTTCACCGTCATGGATCGCTTCCCGACACCTTTTGCCGTGCATGGCGGGCCGAAATTCACGCCCGAGGGGCGCTTCGTTTTCATCATGTCGCGTGACGGCTGGGTGCAGAAGTACGATCTCTGGAGTCTGGCCGAGGTCGGGCGGATCCGGGCCGGGCTGAACAGCCGCAACATCGCGATCTCCAAAAACGGCCGGTACCTGGCGGTCGCCAATTACCTGCCTCGGACGCTGACCATCCTCTCGACCGATGACCTCTCGGTCGAACGGGTCTTCGACGTCGCGGCAAATGACGGCGCGGCCTCGCGCGTGTCAGCCGTTTATCAGGCACCTCAGCGCGACAGCTTCATACTGGCGCTGAAAGACGCGCCGGAGATCTGGGAGATCGCCACCGATCCGGAGGCCGAGCCGGTCTACGAGGGCAAGGTTCACAGTTATGAGAAGGGCATGGTCGAAGCTCTGCCGTCTTCCGAAGGCCTCTTTGCCCTGCGGCGGATCGAGGTCAGCGAGCCGATCGATGACTTTTTCTTTACGCCCGACTACCGGCATCTGATCGGTGCTTCGCGCGACGGTGCGCGGGGCGTGGTGGTCAATCTGCATGTCGGCCGCGAGATCGCCGATCTGCCCCTGCCGGGGCTGCCGCACCTTGGCTCGGGCATCTCCTGGTTCAACCAAGGACGCCGGGTGATGGCGACGCCGCACCTGAAGGAGGCGCGGTTGTCAGTCATCGACATCGAGGACTGGCAGGTGGTGGAAACCATCGAGACTCTGGGTCCGGGCTTTTTCCTCCGCAGCCACGAGAATGCCGATCACGTCTGGGCCGACGTTTTCTTCGGTCCCAATCGGGACGCGGTCCATGTCATTGACAAGGAGTCGCTGGAAATCGTGAAGACGCTCCGCCCCGTCCCCGGCGCCACCGTTGCCCACGTCGAGTTCGATCGCAGCGGCCGCCATGCCTTGGTCAGTGTCTGGGAGGAGGAGGGGGCGGTAATCGTCTACGACGCCGCCACACTGGAGGAAGTAAACCGCCTGCCGATGCGCAAGCCTTCAGGAAAGTACAATGTCTGGAACAAGATTACTTTCTCGGACGGCACCAGCCACTGAAGGCGCACCGGCGCCCCTTGCCGGTGCCTGTCCTTCGGCGGTGATCGTCTCGCACGGCTCCCCTTCGGCGCCGGAGGGGCCGGAGGCGGCGGTGCAAGGCCTGGCGCGTCGGGTGGCCGACCGGCTGCCGGGTTGGAAGATCCGTGGTGCGACCCTTGCCGCCGAGGGCAGGTTGGCGACGGCGTTGGACGGCCTCTCCGACGGGCAGCCGCTGATCTATCCGTTTTTCATGGCCGATGGCTGGTTTGTTCGCAGCAAGCTACCGCAGCGGCTCCGCGAGATCCGGGAGGGCGAATATCAGGTGTTGCCGCCTCTCGGTCTCGATCCGGTGCTGCCGGCAGTCTGTCTTGAAGAACTGCACCGGGCAGCCCGGCGTGAAGGCTGGCCGCTGCGGGAAACAAGGGTGCTGCTGGCCGCCCATGGATCGCCGACCGACGCAAGGCCTCGGAAAGCCGCCGAAAGGCTTGCGGAATCGATCAAGGCGGCCGGCCTGTTTCGAGATGTTCACCTCGGCTTCATCGACGAACAGCCGTTTCTTGCCGAGGCAGCGCGGATCGAAGGGCCGGCGCTTTGTCTGCCGCTTTTTGCCGGTCGCGCCGGCCATGTCGAGATCGACCTGCCGCAGGCTCTGGCCAGTGCCGCCTTTTCCGGCCCGTTGCTCGATCCCATCGGCCTGCGGCCGGGAACCGCGCAAGTCGTTGCCGCTGCGCTGATGCGCAGCCGAATGTCCGGGCTGGACATGGGCTGACCGGCTTTTCTCGACCAGTATTCCTTGTCAAAGGACGGTAAGGCGACCGCCAGAGCCCAACCGTTGGATCTTGCCTTTGCTTTGCGTTGGATGGGCGTTGCCTGGGAATTCTCTCCTTGGGCGGCGTTTTGCCTTTCATGAAATCTTTACCATCGGGCATCACATTCCAGTATGCAAAGCAACTCCAGATTGATTTAGAATGCCCTTGAAACAGATCAGTGTATTGGACCTGCCGAAGGCCCATCCCGTGGCGGTTTTCGCCGCCTTCTGGACCTTGGCGGCCAACGGCAGGACGGCGCTGCCCTGGTCTGTCTTCGATCCGGCTGAGCACAAGGATGTTCTGCCCTGGGTGCTGCTGCTGAAGCGCGACACCGCTGCAGATCCGGCGCTGGCGCGGTCCTGGTGTTACGCAATCTGCGGTACGGGTTGTACCGAGCTTTTCGGCCAGACATACCAGGATAAAGTCTTCGGCGAGAACCTCTCGACCCAGGCGGTGGCCGAGCGTCAGGCAGAGATTGCTCAGGTGATGGCCGGTTCCGGCCCATTGTTCTCCCACACGCCCCTGCCCTGTGAAGGCCGTGAGTTCGTTCGCGTGTTCCGCGGCGTATTCGCCTTTACCGACGATGACGGCGACATCGACCGCTTGCTCTTCGTCGTGGCCCGCGAGGATGAGCGGTTAACCTAGGCGCATCCCAAGGTCGGCAAGGCCTCAAACAACCGCAAACGTAGAGCACCACCGGGTTCCGCGCGTGTTTCACCTAGGCGGCGGTTCTTTTCCTTTGTTTCAAATGCGCGAAATCATCGGGAAATAGACAAGTCTTAGCCTCCCGCACCATTGCAGGTCTGAACCTGCGGTTTATGGATTTGGGAAGGCACTATGACAGAGACTCAAACCCCGCGCTCCGCGAAGTACCGTGGTCAACTGCCACAGTTGGGGGGCGGCTTGTTCCTGACCGACGGCGGCATCGAAACGACGCTGATTTTCCACGACGGTTTTGAGCTGCCTTACTTCGCCGCCTTCGACCTGATGAACAAACGCGAGGGCCGCGATGCCCTGCGCCGCTACTTCACCCGCCATGCCGGCATCGCCAAGGCGAACGGCCTCGGCTTCGTTTTTGAAAGCCCGACCTGGCGCGCGTCAATAGATTGGGGCGCCAAGCTCGGCTATTCCGAGTCCGACATGGCTCAGGTGAACAAGGACTCCATCACTTTCCTGGCGGCTCTGCGCGACGAGATGGAGACCGCAGCCACATCCATGGTGATCAGCGGCTGTGTGGGCCCCCGCGGCGACGGCTACGACCCGGGCGAGATGATGACCGCGCTGGAGGCGGAAGCCTATCACCGCAAGCAGGTCGCCGCCTTCGCCGAGAGCGAAGCGGATATGGTGACGGCCATCACCATGACATACGTCGAGGAGGCGATCGGGTTGACCCGCGCGGCCCAGGCCGAGGGGATGCCGGTGGTGATCTCTTTCACTGTGGAGACCGACGGACGCCTGCCTTCCGGGCAGAGCCTTCACGAAGCGATCGAGGCAGTGGATGCGGCGACCCAGAACGGTCCTGCCTACTTCATGATCAACTGCGCTCATCCTTCCCACTTCGAGGACAGCCTGAGCGCAGGAGAATCCTGGGTGAAGCGGATCAAGGGCCTGCGCGCCAACGCCTCACGTCTCAGCCATGCCGAGTTGGACGAGGCGGAGGAATTGGACGACGGCAATCCGCAGGAACTGGGCCAGCAGTATCGCGGCCTGCGCGACCTTATGGCGCAGATGACGGTGCTGGGTGGCTGCTGCGGCACCGACCATCGCCATATCGAGGCGATCTGCCACGCCTGCAAGACCGAGCAGGCGGCCTAGATCGATGACGCCGGAGGAGCGCAGTTGGGCATTTTTGGGACGGGAACGCAGCCGCTTTCCGGTCATGGCCCTGCACAGTTCCGCATCCTCCGGCGGGCAGTGGAAAGCTCTAACGCGGAACTTGGGCTGGGAGCGCCCGGTGCTTACCCCGGACCTGCCCGGCTACGGCAAAGCCAGCGAGTCGGCTCCGCTGATGACGGCAGCGGACTTGGCCCGGGAGGCCGAGTGGCTCTTGCGAAATGCCGGTTTGCCGGCCGGGCCGTTTCACCTCGTGGGCCACTCCTACGGCGGCGCGGTCGCAATGAAGCTGGCACTCTTGGCGCCGCGGCGGGTGCGCAGTCTCACGCTTATTGAGCCGGTGCTGTTTCATCTGCTCTCGCCGGCGGTGGTTCCGGCGATGTGGGATTGCGAGAGACGGCTCCACCGCGACATAGTCGGCCTGCGCGACCGGATTCGCGGCGCCGTTGCCGCCGGCTGGCCGGGTCATGGCATGGCGGCTTTCGTCGACTTCTGGTCGGGCGAGGATACCTGGCGGAGGCTGGATCCGGCAAAGCGTCGGTTCCTGGCCTTGCAGGCAAAATCGGTATTGCGCAATTTCGAGGCCGCCTTTGCTGAGAACTGGAGCATCGACGACGTCGGGCGCCTGAACCTGCCCCTTCAGATTGTTTTCGGCGATGCCTCTCCGCCCGTGACGCGGCGGCTCTGTGACCTCCTGGTCGAGGCTGCGGGCAAGGGGAATCACCGGGTTACGACGACGCGGATTTTCGGTGGTGGCCACATGGCGCCGATCACGCATGCCGCGGCGGTCAATACGGCAATCGTTCATCATTTGGAGGTGGCGGAGGGGCACTGGCAGCGGCCCGCCAGCTTTGCTTCCTGTCATCCGATGGTGGCCTGAGTTCAGAGCAATTCGATTTCAAACCGAGATTTTCGACGACAGTTTACGACAGAAGAGGATTCATAGAGGATGACGAGCAGTAACCCGGAAACCCTGGCGCTTCATGCCGGCTATCGTGCCGATCCGACCACCAACGCGGTGGCGGTGCCGATCTACCAGACGACGGCCTATCAGTTCGAGGATTCGGCCCATGCCGCACGGCTCTTCGAATTGTCGGAGATGGGCAACGTCTATACCCGCTTGATGAATCCGACCAACGATGCTTTCGAACAGCGCATTGCCGCGGTAGAAGGCGGGGTTGCGGCCCTGGCCGTCAGCTCCGGCCAGGCGGCGACAACCATGTCGGTTCTCAACATCGCTCAGGCGGGTGACAACATCGTCTCCTCCACGGACCTCTACGGCGGCACCTGGAACCTTTTCGCCAACACCTTGAAATCCTTGGGAATCGAGGTGCGCTTTGTCGATCCATCGGATCCGGAGAACTTCAGCCGCGCCACCGATGCCAGGACCCGGGCCTACTATGCCGAGACCCTGCCCAATCCGAAGCTGCAGGTCTTCCCGATCCGCGAGGTCGCCGACCTGGCGGAGGCGTTCGGACTGCCGCTCATCATGGACAATACGGCCTCCCCGATCATCTGCCGGCCTTTCGACCACGGTGCTCACATCGTCGTGCATTCCTGCACCAAGTACATCGGCGGCCACGGCAATTCCATCGGCGGTGTGATCATCGACGGCGGCGCCTTCGACTGGGTGAAGCACTCTGAGCGCTTCCCCTTGCTGAACCAGCCGGACCCGAGCTATCACGGTGCGGTTTGGACAGAAGCGACCAAGGAACTCGGCCCCGTCGCCTACATCGTGAAGGCACGCTGCACCCTGCAGCGCGACTTCGGCATGTCGCTCAGCCCCTTCAATACCTTCAACTTCATTCAGGGCCTTGAGACTCTTCCACTGCGCATGCGCGAGCATTGCCGCAATGCGCAGGCGGTGGCCGACTATCTTGCAAAGGATGCGCGGGTGGCGAAGGTGATCTATCCCGGCATGAGCGCGGATGACCGCAGTGAACGGACCGAGAAATACCTTCCGGAAGCCAAGGGCGGTCTGGTCGGTTTCGAGATCAAGGACGCAACGGAAGAGACCGGCGCCCTTTTCATCGACTCGCTGCAGATGATCTACCACGTTGCCAATATCGGCGACACACGGACCCTGGCGATCCATCCGGCCAGCACCACCCACCAGCAACTGAAACCGGAAGAACGCCTCGCCACCGGGGTGACGCCGGGTTATCTGCGTCTTTCCGTCGGTATCGAACACATCGACGACATCCTGGCCGATCTCGACCAGGCCTTGACCGCAGCCGTCAACGGCACCGCGCGGGCTGCCTGACTGCGGGTGCCTTTCCGCTCTCTCCAGACTTAAAGGGCGGCCCTCTGCGGAGGGCCGCCTCTTTTCTTTTCCGTAGCCGGTCTTGACGTTGCCGGTCTGCTCCTCAATCCTGCTGCCGGAACCATGGCAGCAGGAGGGGGCGATTGTGCGCATTTCAGAAGAAACGAGGGGCGTTTATATCATTGCCGCCACACCGTTTACCGCGGACGGGGCCTTGGATTTGGCGAGCACCGACAGCCTGATGGACTTCTATCTCGCCGCCGGGGTTCACGGTATGACCATTCTCGGCATCATGGGCGAGGCGCCGAAACTGACCCAGGAAGAATCGGTCGACTTTCTTTCCAGGGTGATGGCGCGGGTCGACGGCCGGGTGCCGGTTATCGTCGGGGTCAGCAATCCCGGGCTCGACAATCTGGCACGCCTTGCCCACACGGCGATGGACAGGGGCGCCGCCGGGGTCATGGTGGCGCCCCTGCCGGGCCTCAATACCGAGGCCAAGTTGTTGAGTTATTACGGTCAGGTCTGTGCGGTGCTGGGCCCGGATGTGCCGCTGGTCTATCAGGACTATCCGCAGACCACCGGTGTGCCTGTTTCCGTCGACAGCCTCAACACACTGATCGACCGCCACCCGCAGATGGTGATGCTGAAGCACGAGGATTCGCCCGGCCTCGCCAAGATCACCGGGCTGCGCAAGAGCGCGGCGGCGGACGGGCGGCGGCGCATTTCGATTCTTGTCGGCAACGGCGGGCTGCATTATCCGCAGGAACTGGCGCGCGGCGTCGACGGCGCCATGACCGGCTTCGCCTGTCCGGAAATGCTGGTGCGGGTTTATGACCTCTTTACCGACGGTAAAGTCGACGCTGCTGAGGACCTCTTCGATGCCTACCTGCCCCTGGTGCGTCACGAATTGCAGCCGGGCCTCGGCCTTGCCATTCGCAAGGAGGTGCTGAAGCGGCGCGGCGCCATCGCCTCATCGAAGGTTCGTGCCCCCGGGCCGAGCCTCTCGCCGGAGGATCAGGCGGAATTGGGCCGTCTTATTGACAGGGTCGAGGCGCGCCTGTCGACCCTGGGTCTGGCGGCCTGAGACGCCGAATTGGAGTAAGCTGGAAGCTGACATCATAGGGTTTTGCCGGGAAGGGCTGGACCCGGTGCGGTCCTTTGGGGCAGAAGGGTCTTGGGAGAGACATAAAGAGGGGTGGTGGGTCCGATGAAGGAGCTTTGCCATGGCAAAGAAACAGGTCTTTCGCCTGCTGATGATTCCCATCCTGATGGTGACGGCCGGGCTGTCCTATTACTTCTATGAGCGCAGCAGGGAGACGCCTGCTCTCAGCGGCGCGGGGCCGGGTTCCGCCGTGGTCTATCCCGAACCGCGCCTGGTCGGTCTCATTTCGCTCTTGTCTGCGGAAAAACCCCGCCTCGTCTTCTCCGATCTGGTGAACGTGTCTTGGGACTATGTCTGCTTCGTATCGCCCTACTATGATGTTGCGCGAGACCCGAAGCTTGCTGGTGTTTCAATCCCCTGGGTCGACAACGACTCTCTTCAGACCATTGTCTTGGTCGAGGAAGGCAAGCATGAACTCTACAAGGTCAGCCGCGGCCGTGTGGTCGCTTTTGAGCTGGCAGGGCTTGACGAGGGCGAGGCTTGTTATGATTCTACCGCCGTGGTGATCGAGCATGTTGAGGGCGAGAGGCCGATGAAGCTTCGGGTCGTACCACGGGAGTGATCAAGCCATGAGCCGCCGTATCGTGATTATCAATCCCAACTCGACAGAGGCCGTTACCCAGGGCATCAGCGCGGCGGTAGATCCGCTGCGGAGTGCCGACGGCCCAAAGATCGACTGCGTGACCTTGGAAGAGGGACCGCCGGGGATCGAGACGGCAGAACACATCCGCGATGTCGTGCCGCCGTTGCTCGCGCGGCTAAGGCATGAGGATGCGGAGGTTTCGGTGATCGCCTGCTTCAGCGATCCCGGCCTGAAGGCGGCACGGGAACAGAGTGCAAAGCCGGTGTTCGGCATCGGGGAGAGCGCCTTTAATCAAGCGCTTGGGGTCGGCCGGCGCTTCGGTATCGTCGCCATCCTGGAGGCTTCGACGATCCGCCATCGCCGCTACGTCGCCGAGCTTGGACTGGCAGGGTCTTTCGCCGAAAGCCGGCCTCTCGACCTCGGTGTGTTGGAATTGCAGGACCGCGACAGGACTTTCGGGCGGATGCTGGAGGTGGGCCGCAAGCTGCGCGACTCAGACGGGGCCGACGTTCTGGTCCTCGGCTGCGCCGGGATGACCGGTTATCCCGCCGAGCTTTCAGCCGCCCTCGGCCTGCCGGTGATCGAACCCTGCCAGGCCGCAGCAACGGAGGCCCTTGCGGCCCTTGCGGCAGATCCGGTGACACCCTGATCAAAGCTCACTAAAGCGCCCGCAGCGAAGGCCGGGGCTGCATGTACCCGTCAGGCTGTGGTAGATATTGTATCCGAGAGTTCAAACCCGGCGGCAGCAAGGATCAGCGAAAATGAGCGAACGGCTTTGGAAAGTCTATCTTTCCGGTGAGATTCACAGCGACTGGCGCGAGCAGATCGCCCAGGGCGTGGCCGAGGCCGGTCTGCCGGTGCGTCTCGACGCCCCGATTACCGTGCATGAGGACAGTGACGACTGCGCGGCGGTAATCCTGGGTGAGGAAGATCAGCCGTTCTGGCGCGACCAGAAGGGCTCCCGCATGAACGCCATCCGCACCCGCACCCTGATCGGCGAAGCAGACGTGGTGGTCGTGCGTTTCGGCGACAAGTACAAGCAGTGGAACGCCGCTTTCGATGCCGGCACCGCGGCGGCTCTTGGCAAAGCGCTCATCACCCTGCATGACCCGGCGCTGACCCATGCCTTGAAAGAAGTCGATGGGGCGGCGTTGGCGGTCTGCGAGACACCGCAGCAGGTGGTCCAGACCCTGGCCTACGTCATTCGCGGCGAACTGCCCGGCCGTAGTGGCAGCCTGGCGGCGGAGTAGGAGGGATAGAAATAGGGACTGCCCTGCTTAGTAAGACAGAATTTCGAAGTCGAGCGGTTGGGATTCGTAGATCATTTGGGCTTCGAACCCTCGAGCGTCATCCACAAACTCGAATGGTTTGTTCTTCTCGTAGCCTTCGGGCAAAACGACCTTACTTAGCTGCTCATGAATCTCTGTCCTCACCTGCTCTGCTGATACAAGCATCCTCGATTGGTCTTGTAGGACTATGAATACAGCCAAAGTCTTGTGTGGAGCATCCCAGCGTGGGGCAGCGCGAACCCGAATCTCTCGAATTGATCTATAGATGTTTGCCAGAGGTGAGTTTGGGTTTGAGTGCTTGGAGCGAACATGCTTGTGGAATTTCTGGAAAGCTTTGGCAAAGTCATCTGGGAATGCAAATCGGCCAAATTTCCGCTCAACGGCCTTGCCAAACCTAATCCTTGATTGTTCTTCATTGAAGCCGCGGTGCCGAGTCCAACCTAACAGTAGCCGCTTGCTGATACACATTGTGCAGCCTAGGTCGGCTGCTACCAGCTCCTCTGTATGGTGCTCAATTCTAGCAAACTTTGCACTTGCACCTCGCTGCATGTCACCCAGCGCTGAAGGGTCCAGTTTGACAAGAGGACTCGCAGTGACATAACTGCGATCAGGATCATTGTTTGGGTTGATGACTATGTCGCAGGTTTGCGAAATCAGCACTAGCCCTATAACTTGCCGATCATTGACATGTGACATTTCGATGGCGGTGTAGGGCAGATCTGAACCCCCTTCGGGAGGCTCGAAGAAGGTGAAGCCATCTATGTCATCAACATAGTCGCCCTGTCTCCACTCATTGAGACCTGAAAACTCATCACTTTCATCTTGGCTGTCCGACAGGGCAGTCAAACTTCAGTAACCTTATCTTCGTTGGATAGGAACCCGTCGCTGCCTATTAGGTTTCAGGGCAGACTGATCTGGAGAATTTGAGAGCTGTTCCTTTTCCTTGGTTGCTTCGCCAAGCCTATCGCGGAGTTGCAATGGACCATGTGCGTCGATCCATTCCTGATCGACAACAGTTTTTGGGTATTTAGGCCGTCCCTCGCCCTTGCCACCAAAACGCCGTGCCTCATTGTGTTGGCCCGCAGCAACCAATTCGAAGATCGTTTTTCCTTCGGGAGTTGAGGAGAAAAGCATATCGCGATTGGAGTGAACCATTCCACGATCTAGAAATCGAAAAGTGGCTAGAACCTCTGCGACGTTCCTTTCGTTCTTTTTACTTATTACTTTGCCAGATGCCCAATTGTGAAGAGATCTCCTCCTGACGTTTAGGAGTAGAGAGAGTTCGTCCCACGTCAGGCCAGCTATGCGGCGTAGTTCAGTAAGCTTAAGATGTACCTTTGAACAGGTTTCGGTACCTGAATACAGGCGTTCATCTGGCTCATCTTTACTAGCAAGCTCGGTGTGAATTAAGGACTGGAACGCCGCAACAAGTTCCGTTGGCAACTCCTCAACCATCTTCTCGAGGAACTCACGCGTGATGATTTCAGAGTCTGATGACGTTTGAGTAGCTGTGTTGACCAAGAAGTACACATTCTGCCAATTGTCGCTAATGACGGCGTCAGACCGGTCAGTCACAAACCCTCTCACGCTCCGGGGGCTGATATGAATTGGTAAAAGATAGGACTCGGCCGCATTTGCGTTTGAAGTCCCTTTGTCATGCCATGTAAGTGATTGACTGGTTGGTGTGGCTGGACTTAGGAGCGCGGCGCTAGTCATACCTTTCCTCCGTAAGTCCGAATAAACTCATCGCGGACAGCCCAACGAAAAAATGCGTAGGCTCTCCCTGCAAGGGCAAAGGCGATTTCTTTAACATTTTCCCCATCGAAAGGAGTTTGTTGATCGGGGAACTCTCGATATGCATCAAGGTCCAACATCCATGATTTATCTGGTACCGCAGGCATCATGATTGCGTCGTGTGTCGTATTCTCTTGCATCAATCCCCAACGTACCAAGAGCCGACCTTCTTCGACTTCGCAAAGAGTTTCATTCAAGCTACGGACTAAGTGGGGCTTTAGTTCTGAAGTAGAGAACCCAACAAGCTCCCGTCGAACTAAGTCATGCAATCTGCTAAGTGGCTCTTCCTTAATGTGATCAACATAACGAACACCGATCCGGGTAACTCTGCTAGGTTGGAAAACATCAGATACTACCTTAAGAAGTTTACCAAGGCGATTATTAAAATCCTGGCGAGATTCATATGCTTTAGTCTCCAAGCTCATGAAGTCAGTCGCGATCGATACGCGCCAGTTCATTTCATCATTCTCAAAGCGCCAAATGGGTACGATTTTAGGCTGCGGCATAGGTCCGCTTACTTGCAATGATACGTTGTGCTCTTCCTTCGCTATTGGGAACTCATCGCTAATTTCATTGTGAAAATCTGCGATAAAGCTTTGATCTGCAGCCGCGAATACATGGGTAAAGCGAATTTGTGCGAGCACTGTCGTAAGTGGCGCGTCCGGTAAGGGAATCTGACTGGGTACAGGACCGAATAAGGGATTAACTTGATTCCCATCCATACCATTTAGCTCCTCATTCGAATCACAAGTTGTAACAGTATGTGAAGTAGAATGTGAAATAAACCTTGACAAGATGGAAAGCCATTGGTTTTCCACACATTAACCAATTACAATCTTTGGAACATCAAAACTCACAATATAGTATGAGTAATTTTGGGGCGTCAGATGTTTGTTTTCGAGGGCTAGCAATCCTCATTAGACAGATCGTCTCGACACGGCTTCAGGTCCCCAGTCTCTCGCGTCCAGGCCACGATCTCGGCGACCAGCCGGCGCAAGTCGGCACGCAGAGGCTCGAAGCCCTCGGTGGCGGTGACCGTCGCCTCATCCATGTAGAGGGCGCGCTTCATTTCGATCTGAAGGGAGCGGCGGTTTTCCGCCGGCCGGCCGTGCAGCCGGATCAGCTCGGCACCCTTGTAGGGGTCGTTGATCGCCACGCTGTATCCGAAGCTGCGTAGACGCTCTGCCACAAAGGCAGTGAAGGCCGGCTCGCAACTCTTGCCCTCCAGGTCGCCCAGCACCATGTCGGCCCGCTCGGCGCCGGGGCCGTCCGGTGTGATGGCGGTGCCAGTCGACTTCATAGAGTGAACGTTCAGATGCCAAACGGCGCCGTGGCGTCGATGAACCTGATCCAGCTCTTCCTGCAAGGCACGACGATAGGGTTTCCAACACCGTTCGATGCGGGCCTGCAGGGCGGCGACGGAGAGGGGCGCATCGAGCAGCGGTTTGCCGTCGCCGGTCTTGGCGCGGAAGAGGCCGATGCCGAGCGCCGTCTTGGGGCCGGGGTTGAGGGCCTCCGGCCAGGGGCCGTCCAGCAGTGCCGGATCGATATCGTCGAGGCGGCGGTTCGGGTCGATGTAGGCGCGGGGAAAACGGGCGGCCAGCAGGCTGGCTCCTTCCGCCGGGGCATCGCCGAACAGGCTGTCGACCTGCCAGTCCTCGGCGCCGCGCAGCACCGTCTCGGGAACGGCGGTGCGAAAGTCCTCGGGATAGATGCGGCCGGAATGAGGGGAGTCGATGAGCAGCGGTGTCGGCTTGGCCGCTTCGAAGAAATCGAAAGCGTTCTCGTCGAAAGGCGGCAGGAGGTCCGGTTTTGCCGTCTCAGCCGTCATTGAGGTGACAGGCCGACCAGCGGCCAGGTGCGATCTCCTTCAGGGCGGGGCGTTCGGCGGCGCAGCGTTTGGTCGCAAAGGGACAGCGCGGATGGAAGTGGCAGCCCGTCGGGGGTTCGAGCGGTGAGGGGATTTCGCCCTTCACCGGCTGATAGGCTCGCTTGCGCAGATCGATGCGCGGCACCTCGGAGAGCAGGGCCTGGGTATAGGGGTGGTTGGGCTGGTCGAAGAGTTCGTCGGTGGGCGAGACCTCGACCACACGCCCGAGATACATGATGACGATGCGGTCGGAGATATGCTCGACCACAGAGAGGTCGTGGCTGATGAAGAGATAGGTGAGGTCGAGGTCTTCGCGCAGGTCCATGAACAGATTGATCACCTGGGCCTGGATCGAGACGTCGAGCGCCGCAATCGCTTCGTCACAGACCAGGAAGCGCGGCTTCACCGCCAGGGCGCGGGCGATGCCGATGCGTTGGCGCTGGCCGCCGGAAAACTGATGCGGATAGCGGCGCCGGAAGTCCGCGTCCAGGCCGACCCGCTGCATCACCTCGGCGACGTAGTCGTCCATGTCCTTGGCGCTGACCATGCCATGCACCTTCGGCGCCTCGCCGATGATGTCCAGAACCCGCATGCGCGGATCAAGCGAGGCGAAGGGGTCTTGGAAGATCATCTGCACCGCCAGGGCGGTCTCCTTGGAAACCGGCTTGCCGTCGCGCCAGATCGGCCGGCCGTCGAAGGTAAGGTTGCCGTCGCTCGGCGGCAGGATGCCGGCGACCATGCGCCCGAAGGTCGACTTGCCGCAGCCGGACTCGCCGACCAGGCCCAGCACTTCGCCTTCGTCGATGGTCAGACTGACGCCGTCCACCGCATGAACGGTTTCCTCACGGATCGAGGAGCCGAGACGCTGAGCGATCTTGCCCGCAAGGTCGAGGCGTTTGACGAAGCGCTTGCTCACCCCTTCAGCGGAAAGGATGGGCGCTTTCTCGGTCTTCAGGGCCGCCTCGCTCATGCCGCCGTCCCATCGGTTGCCTGTGCGATCATTGGTCTGACGCAGCGCACCAGGCGCCCGTCGTCGATGCGGCTCTGGGGCGGTTCGACGTCGCAGGCGCTGTCGGCGTGCGGGCAGCGGCTGCGGAAGGCGCAGCCGTCCGGCAGGTTCAGCATCGACGGCGTCATCCCGGGAATCTGGAACAGCCGCCGGCCGCGCTGGTTACGCCCGGGGACCGAACCGATTAGCCCGGCGGTATAGGGATGGGCCGGTGCATCGAGCACCCGCTCGACCGGCCCTTGCTCGACGATGCGCCCGGCATACATGACCGAGATCTGGTCGGCCAGGCCGGCGACGACGGCCAGATCGTGGGTGATCCAGATCATCGCCGTCCCGGTGTCGCGGCAGAGGTTCTGCGCCTCGTAAAGGATCTGCCCCTGGATGGTGACGTCCAGCGCCGTGGTCGGTTCGTCGGCGATGATCAGTTCCGGCTCGTTCAAGAAGGCGATGGCGATGGCCACGCGCTGACGCATGCCGCCGGAGAATTGGTGCGGATAGGAAACCAGGCGTTCGTCCGGCGCGGCGATGCCGACCTTCACCAGGGCTTCCCGGGAAATCTCCAGCGCCCGCTCGCGCGAGACATCGCGGTGGGCGACGACCGCCTCGACCATCTGCGTGTCGATGCGCAGCACCGGGTTCAGGGTCATCATCGGGTCCTGGAAGATCATGGCGATCTTGGAGCCGCGCAGCTTGCGCAGTTCCTCTTCGCGCAGCTTCGCCAGGTCTTGGCCCTGAAAGAGGATTTCACCCTCGACGATGCGGCCGGGCGCGTCGACCAGCCCGAGAACGGAAAAGCCGGTGATCGACTTGCCGCTGCCGGATTCCCCGACCAGTCCCATGACTTCCCCCGGCGCGACGTCGAAGGAGATTCCATTGACCGCCTTCACCACGCCCTCGCGGGTGAAAAAGTGAGTCTTCAGGCCGCGCACCGAAAGCGTCGGCTCGGCACCGCCGCCTGTCATCGCTTCAGCCTCGGGTTCAGGACGTCGCGCAACTGGTCGCCAACCAGGTTGATGGCGATGATGGTGACCAGCAGGGCGATACCGGGAAAGAAGGAAACCCAGTACTTGCCGGAGAGCATGTAGCCGTAACCGTTGGCGATCAGCAGGCCGAGGGAGGGCTCGGTGATCGGCACGCCGACCCCCAGGAAACTCAGCGTTGCCTCCAGGGCGATGGCGTTGGCCACCTGCACCGTGGCCACCACGATCAACGGCGGCAGGCAGTTGGGCAGCAGGTGGTTGAAGACGATGCGCCGGTGAGACAGCGCCAGACAGGTGGCGGCTTCGATGTATTCCTTGCGGCGTTCCACCAGAGCGGTGCCGCGGACGGTGCGCGCGTAGTAGGCCCACTGGATCGCAACAAGGGCGATGATCACCTTGTCGACGCCCTTGCCGAGAGCAGCCAGCAGGATCAGTGCGATCAGAATGGTCGGGAAAGAGAGCTGCAGGTCGACGATGCGCATGATGATGGTGTCGACCTTGCCGCCGAAGTAGGCGGCCAGCACGCCCAGCGACATGCCGATGCCAAGGGCGATGGCCACGCTGATGGCGCCGACCCCCAGGCTCATGCGCAGGCCGAAGATGATGGCGGAGAGCATGTCGCGGCCCTGCTCGTCGGTGCCGAGCCAGAAGGTCCGGGCGCCGTCGAAGGTGGTGCCGCCGGGCGGCAGCATGCCGTCCATGATGTCGAGCTGCGCCAGATCGTAAGGGTTTTGCGGCGTGATGAAGTTGGCGAAGATCGCCAGCAAGGCCAAGATCACGACCAGCAGCAGAGAAGCCACGGCAATCCAGCTGTCGGCGAATTCGGCGGCGAAGCGGGCAGCGGGTGTGCCGCGCCAGCGGCCGGGGCGCAGAACCTCGGCCTCGGCAAGGACGCCGGTGGGTTTGGCGGCTTCGCTCATGCCTTTGCCTCCGAAAGACGCACCCGCGGATCGAGCAGGCAGTAAAGCATGTCGACCACCAGGTTGATGACGATGAACATGAAGACCGTCAGCATCAGGTAGGCGACGACGACGGGGCGGTCGAGGGCCTGGATCGAATCGATCAGCAGTTTGCCCATGCCGGGCCAGGCGAAGACCGTCTCGGTCACCACGGCAAAGGCGATCATGCTGCCGAGTTCGAGGCCCAGGATGGTGACCACGGGGATCATGATGTTCTTGGCGATGTGCACCAGCACGATGCGGCGCTCCGAGAGCCCTTTGGCGCGTGCAAACTTCACATAGTCCTGCAGCGCTGCTTCGCGGGTTCCCGCGCGCGCCAGGCGAATTACGAGAGAGGTCTTGAAGAGCGCCAGGTTGATCGCCGGCAGCAGCATGTGCGAGAGGCCGTCGGCGGTCAGGAAGGAAACCGGGACGCCCAGCAGGTCGACGGTCTCCCCGCGGCCGCCGGAGGGCAGAAAGCCGCGCAGAATGACCGAGAACACGAAGATCAGCATCATTCCCTGCCAGAAGTTCGGCAGGCTGAAGCCCATGATCGAGCCGGTCATGATGGCCTTGCCGGCAACCGAGTTCGGCCTGAGCCCGGCGATCATGCCCAGCGGTACGCCCAGGAACACGGCGAAGACAAGCGCGAGGAAGGCCAGTTCCAGGGTTGCCGGCAACTTGGAAAGGATCAGTTCGGCCGCCGGCGTGGCATAGACGAAGCTGTTGCCGAGATCGCCCTGCAAGGCATTGGAGACGAAGATGAAGAACTGTTCCCAGAGCGGCTTGTCGAGGCCGAGGCGCGCAATGGCAGCCTCCATTTCGGCCTGATCCGCGTCGGGCGAGATCATCATGTCGATCGGGCTGCCGATCGCATAGACGCCGATGAAGACCAGTACCGCCATGGCGGCGATGACGAGACAGCTCTGACCCAGACGGCGGAGGAAATAGACCAGCATCGGCGAAGCCTTGTGCTGACGTTGCCGGATGGTTTGTTCAGGCGCCGGCCCGGGTCAGCTCTCGTGAGTACGATCCGCAAAGGGCGGGATCACGAGATCCCGCCCCTTTTGGATTTCAGTTACCGTCAGCTCGCCGGCTTAACGCCCGTCGCGATGGTGTACTGATCGGTCCGCGGGGTGTAGCTGAGCCCCTTGCGATAGGCCCAGGGAGTCACCTCATAGTGCAGCGGCAGGATGGCGTAGTTCTTCATTGCCTCCTGGCTCGCTTCCCGCAGGATCGCCTCGCGCTTGTCGTCGTCGACCGTGGCCAGGGCCTTTTCGATCATCGCGTCAAGCTCGGCATTGGAGTAACGGCCCCGGTTGGTGCCGCCCATGCCCTTGTCCTTATCGCGGGTCGCGACCAGCGCCCGCAGGGGTGAGGACATCTCGCCGGTGCCCGAGCCCCAGCCCGCCATATAGAGACTGAACTCGTACTTGTTGCGGCGGGCGAAGAAGGTGCTCTTGGTCATGGCATCGACTTCTGTGGTGATGCCGACACGGGTCAGCATCTGGGCCACCGCCTGAGCGATCTGGGCATCGTTGATGTAGCGGTCGTTGGGTGAACCCAGGACCAGCTTGAAGCCGTCGCCATAACCCGCTTCCGCCAGCAGTTTCTTGGCGGCTTCCGGATCATAGGCGTCATGCTCTGCGCCCGGTGTGGAGCCGAACATGCCCTGCGGCAGCAGTTCACCGGCGGGCACCGCAACACCGCCCATGATGCGGGCAACGATGGCTTCCCGGTTGATGGCCTTGGAAACGGCTTCGCGTACCCGGGCGTCCTTGAAGGGATTCTTGCCGCCGGTGCCGTCGATACCAGGCGTCGGCTCCTGCTCATGGTCGAAGTGCAGATAGATCACCCGGTTTGACAGACCCTGGGTGACTTCAAAGCCTTCGGTCCTGATGCGCTCCAGATCCTGAAGCGGCGGCCTGTCGATCATGTCGACATCGCCGGCCAGCAGGGCGGCCACACGTGGACCGTTGCTGGTGATGGGGCGGAAGGTGACGGTCTGCCAGGCAGGCTTGTCGCCCCAATAACTCTCGTTGCGCTCCAGCACGATCTTCTCGCCGCGGGTGAACTCCTTGAACTTGAAGGGGCCCGTGCCGTTTGCCTTGGAACCGTCGTTGAAGGCCTGGGTCTTGGGGAAATCACCGGTGCCGCTGCAGCCGTCACGGCCAAAGGTGATGTCGCCGTCGACCCCGTTGGCCGTCGCTGAGAGTACGCCCCAGGTCGAAACCTCGACCGGCAGCAGGGGGTACGGCTTGTCGGTCTTCACGATCAGGGTGTGATCGTCCTTGATCTGAAGGTCGGCGATCGCCTTGGTGTAGACCGTGAAAGAGGAGGGGCTGTCTTCCACCGCCGGGATGCGGCAGACGGTATAGACGATGTCCCTGGCGGTGAAGGGCGAGCCGTCGTGGAAGGTGACGCCCTGGCGCAGCGTGAACTCCCAGGTGGTGTCGTCGGTCGGCTTCCAAGCGGTTGCCAGGCCCGGCTTCAGTTGCTGCGACTCGTCCTGCAGGACCAGCGAGTCATACATGTGCCGCCGCATGGCATTGTTGGGCCCGAGATTGTGGAAATGCGGGTCCAGTGCCGAAGGTTCCGACGACAGACCGATTTTCAGTTCCTGTGCGGCGGCTGGCGCTGCCATGACGGCCGCCAGCGAAACCGCGCACATGAAAGTGCTCTTGCGCATGAGTTCGTTCCCCAAAAGACGTAGCCGCAGATGCTGTCACTTCATTGGATGCATCTGACGGCGGCGTTTTGCCTGTTCCTGTTATCCGCGCGACCTGAGGGCGCGCGGCGCTTCCTTTTTGGCCCCGTCCTTCCCTGCAGGGGCGCATATCCCAATGCCTCCCCGCTCGACGGCGGTACCTTGTCAGGTATAATGGGAGCGCCTATCGTTGCTGTCAAAGCGAAATCGAATGCATGGACCGCAGGATGATCTGCGAGAGAAAACCTGTCTATTTGGTCAGATCAGCCATAACGCTATGTTATGGATGCCATGTTTGATTCGCAAACAACGGGTGATGGCAAAGGCCAGCCCACGCCCCGCATGATGGAGGCCTTTCATGCGGTTTTGGAAGCAGGGTCGGTCACCGCGGCGGCAAAGCAGCTCGGCGTGTCGCAACCGGCGGTAAGCCGCCTGCTGAAACAGTTCGAAGGCGAACTCGGTGTTCCGCTGTTTCACCGGGCCAAGGGCAAACTCACCCCGACGCCGGAGGCGCACCGTCTTTCCGTCGAAGTGGGGCGCGCCTTGGACGGGATCGAGCGGGTGCGCCGCTCCGCTGAAGACGTCCGCAGGCATGGGGTCGGGCGGTTGCGGGTCGGCATCACGCCGATGCTCTACGAAGGGGTGCTGCGCGATCTGATCGGCGATTTCATGGCGGTCCATTCCCATCTGGTTCTGACCGTGGAGACGGGCTTGACCGACATGATGATCGACTGGCTGCTGCGCGATCAGGTGGAGCTGGCTTTTGCCTCGCTGCTGGACACCCACCCTGGTGTGGACACCGTTCCGCTGATCGAGACCCACAGCGTTGTGGTTCTGCCGCCGGATCATCCCTTGACCGCGAAACAGGCCATCGGCGCCGAGGATCTGGTCGATGTGCCGTTGATCACCATGACCCGCCGCTATTCCTCGCGTCACCGTATCGAGCAGATGTTCCGCCGTGCAGGGGTGCCGATGCGCTTGCGCGCGGAGACCAACCTCTCCAGCACCATCTGCGATCTGGTGCGCATGGGGCAGGGGGTCGCGATCCTGAATGCGCTTACCTGGGGCGGCTCCGGACCCGCTCATCTGGTGGCGCGGCCGCTGACGCCGCGTCTCATCAACCGCTATGGCGTCCTGCATCTGGCGGATCGCGGGTTCTCCCGCCAGGCCCGTCAGTTGATCGCCGCCGTGCGCGCGCATCTGGCCCGGGCCAAGCCCGACCTCTATCTCGGTGAATGATTGCCCGTAATGCCGCGTGAACGACCAGAGAGCTTGAGGATCGCCGTCGGCGGCTTTGCCCTGGAGTCGGTTTCCTTTCTGACTCAGGAGACGGGCGTAGAGGCCTTCGAGCGAGAGGCGCGACGTGATGCCGCGTTGACGGAGGGCTTGCGGTGCAGCGCCACGGTGGCAGGGGGATTTCTGGAGGTCCTGGCTGAAGCGAGAGCCGAAGCCTTTCCTCTTGTCTACAGCGACTGCTCCGCCGCCGGTCCTGCCAGCGATGCCGCTTTCGAGTTTTTTCGTGACGAGCTTTTGGAGCGCCTGAAAGCGGGGCTGCCTCTGGATGGTGTTCTGCTTTTCCTGCACGGTGCCATGACCACACCGACGCGGACGGATCCGGAAGGCGACCTGTTGGAATCCATAAGGGCATTGCTTGGTCCCGGGTTGCCGGTGATGGTGGCCTTCGACCTTCACGCCAACCTTTCGCCGCGAACGGCGGTGCTTTGCGATGGTATCTTCGGCTTCCACTTTTCGCCGCACGTCGACATGGCGGAAACCGGCCGGCGGGCGGCGCGCGGTCTTCTGGCCAAACTGAAGGGCGGGCAAGACCCGCAGTTGGCCATGGTGAAGGTGCCGCTGGTGCTGCCCAGCATCTTCACAGCCACGGCGCTGGCGCCGCTGTCGGATATCGTAGAGGAATCGCTGTCGCTGCCGAAGCGGGTGCCGGATATCGTCGATGCTTCGGTGTTCTGCGGCTTTGCTTACGCCGACACGCCGGATCTGGGGTTCTCCGTCGTGGTTATCGCCGACGGCGACCAAGACCTCGCAGAGCGTGAGTCCGAGAGCCTGGCAGCGCGGATCTGGCAAAACCGCGAAGCATTGCTGCATGAGGAACTCGTTTTTGGGCTTGAGGAAGGCCTCTCCGAGGCCCGGCGGATTGCCGCTGATAGCGATCATCCTGTTGTGGTGCTGGAGCACGCCGACCGACTGAACGACTCGACCTGGTGCCTGCGCCGTCTGATAGAAGAGGCGCCGGGTCTGCCCGGCCTTAAAGTTCATTGCCCCTATCTCTGGGATCCGGTGACGGCCGCCGCCGCGGTGTCGTCAGGCGCCGGCCGGCGTCTCGACGTAAGGCTCGGTGGCCACTCTTCGCTGCGCGCCGGCGGGCCCATCGTGGTCGAGGCGGAGGTGCTCTGGGCCGGAGAGAAGGTCTTCACCGGAACCGGTCCGATGCGCGAGGGTCGGCGCATCGATCTCGGTGCCGCCGCCTTACTGCGCATCGGAGATGTCACTGTCTCCGTGATCTCGAACTCCACAACGGCGATCGATCTTGATGCGCTGGAGCAGTTCGGTATCGACAGCGGCGAGCAGGACATTCTGCTGCTGCGCTCGAAGACCCACTTCCGCGCGGTTTTCGAACCGCTGGCCGCCGCCGTGGTAATCGTCGATACGCCGGATTGGGGAACCGCCGAACTTGCCCGCTTGCCCTATCGCCACATGAAGCCCGGACTCTTTCCTCTCGACCCAGCGGCGGAATGGGCCGGACCGGAATCAGAAACCACAGTCTAAGAAAATCAGACCTAGCAGGGAGACGAGAGATGACCCAGGACGACTATCCCATTGAACTCGAACAACCGGACATCACGCCCTATAAGGCGGGCAACACCGGTATCGATTACATCACGCGTCTCGAGGCACCGGAGCCGGGCCCTCACGTGATGATCACGGCGGTTGTCCA
The DNA here is from genome assembly GCF_965249265.1 of Pelagibius sp. Lineage (NCBI taxonomy): Bacteria > Pseudomonadati > Pseudomonadota > Alphaproteobacteria > Rhodospirillales > Rhodovibrionaceae > Pelagibius > Pelagibius sp. The sequence goes on from NZ_OZ252224.1 coordinate 1,060,008, forward strand.
TGGCAATGAAGTCTGCGGTGCCATCGCCCTGGACTGGCTGTTCCGCAAAGGCGTGCAGCCGCTTAAGGGAACGCTCTCTCTGGGGTTCATGAACATTGAAGCCTACCACAGCTTCGACCGCGCTGATCCTTCGGCATCGCGTTTCGTGGATGAAGACTTCAACCGGCTCTGGTCCGCCGAGACGCTCGACGACCCTGCGCGTGACTCCGTCGAGTTACGCCGCGCCCGGACGGTGCGGCCTTACATGGATAACGTCGACGTTCTTTTGGACATTCATTCCATGCAGCACAAAACGCCGCCGCTGATGATGGCCGGGCCGCTCGCCAAGGGCCGGGCTCTGGCGCGGGAGGTCGGCCTGCCGGAACTGGTGGTGACCGATGCCGGCCATGCCGCCGGTCGGCGGATGCGCGACTATGCAGGCTTCTCCGATCCGAACAGCCCCAAGAACGCCGTCTTGATGGAGTGCGGGCAGCACTGGGAAGCCGCCGCCGGACCGCTGGCCATCCACACGGCCTTGCGGTTCCTCTTGGCCAAGGGTGTGATCGCTGCGGACTGGGCAGCGGAAGAGCTGGCCGGTGTCGTATTGCCGCAGCAGCGCTTCATCGAGGTGACCGGTCCGGTCACCATCGAAAGCGAGGACTTCCGTTTCGCCGAAGACTATCGCGGCCTCGAAGTCATTGCGAAGGCAGGCAGCGTGATTGCCTACGACGGCGCTAAGCCGGTGACGACGCCTTATGACGGCTGTGTGCTGATCATGCCGTCGCGGCGCCTGAACCCCGGCGCTTCGGCGGTCAGGCTCGGCCGATACCTGGAAGCCGGTTAGAGCGCCTGCAGCAGGGCATCACAGACTCGTTCGACGGTGATTTCATCGAGATAGCCGTGCATTGGCAGGGCGAGCACCTCTTCGGCGACCCTTTCGGAAACCGGCAGCGATCCCGCGCCCTCGCCGAAGCCGGCATAGGCAGCGTGGAGGTGCAGCGGCTTGCGGTAGTAGACGGCGCTGGCGATGCCGGCGTCTTGCAGCGCCTGTTGCAGGACATCGCGACGCGGCGAGCGCACGGCGTAAACCGCCCAGGCCGATCGGTCTTTGCTTTCCAGCAGCGGAGTCCGCAGTCTGGCCGAGAGCCGCTGATCGTACCATGCGGCCGCCTTTCTTCTGGTTCGCAGTTCCTCTTCGAAGACCTCCAGCTTGGCGAGCAGAACGGCGGCCTGAAGACTGTCCAAGCGGCTGTTCAGCCCGACCTGCCGGGCTTCGCCGGCCGGGTCGAAGCCGTGGCCGCGCAGGCGACGGCAGGCTTCGGCAAGCGCGGGCTCCTGGGTCAGTATGGCGCCGCCGTCACCAAAGCAACCCAGAGGTTTTGAGGGATAGAAGCTGACGGTTGTTGCAGGCGCCAGCCTACCGACGCGGCCTTCATTACTGGCGGCACCGAAACTCTGGGCTGCATCCGCCAGAACCATCAAGTTCTCTGCCTGCGCCAGACCAAGGATCGCCGGATAGTCGGCCGGCCGGCCGAAGAGATCGACGGGAATGATCCCCTGCGGCTTGAGACCGCCGACTTTTTTGACCTTGGCGATCTGCACTTCAAGATGTTTTGGATCCATGGTCAGCGTGACGTCGTCGATATCGACGAAAACCGGCGTTGCGCCTGTCATTGCCACCGCGCCGGCCGTGGCGGCGAAAGTAAAGGCGGGTACGAAAACCGCGGCGCCGGGGCCGATGCCCATCGCCATCAGCGCGATTTGCAGGGCATCGGTACCGTTGGCGACGGTGATGGCGGCTTTGGTCCCGGTAAAGTCCGCAAGCTTTGCTTCGAGCTCGGTTACCGGGGCGCCGAGGATGAAGTCGCCTCGGGCCATCACCGCTTCCATGCGGCTCCGGATTCGGTCGTCGAGAGCGGCCTGCTGCTTCTGGAGATCGACCAGGGGGACCGGTGTGGGAACCTGATGATGCGCTGTGACCGCCATGGAAATCCGTCCTAGCCGCCAAGTTGCCGCTTCAACGATTGCTTCAGAGGGTCTTTCAAGTCCAGGCTGCGGTTAACGGCCATGACGAAGTCGGCATGGGCCTGCAACTCCCGGGTTGCGACCAGGGCCGCCTCCAGGGCGCGACGGCCTTCTTCCCCGCCAACCAGCGGGCGACGGCCCTCCCGCACGCAGGCGATGAAGTCCTCGATCTCCCGTTCCAGCGCATCAACTTCGTCATAACTCTCCTCGGCGATATCCGCCGTGGCGCCACCGCCTTCTTCGTCGGTTTTGCGGGCGATGATCATGGTCTGGGTGTCAAAGTTCACGCTCAGATAGCTGCTCGGCTGGAAGATGCGCATGCGCCGCTCTGTCTTGAAGCTGATGCGGCTCGCGGTGATGGTGGCGATGCAACCGTTGGCGAACTTGATCCTGGCGGAGCAGATATCCTCGTGGTCGGTGAACACCGGCGCCCCGGCGGCATCGATGGTGAGTATCGGCGAATCGACCAGAGAGAGCACGAGGTCGATGTCGTGGATCATCAGATCGAGAACCACGTTCACGTCTGTGCTGCGGCCGCTGAAGGGCGTGATGCGGACCGAGTCGATATAGAGAGGCTGACTCACATGACGCTGAAGCGCCTGGGCAACGCCGGAAAAGCGCACCAGATGACCGACCTGGAGAATCAGGTCCTTTGTTCTGGCAAGGGCAATGAGGGCGTCGGCCGTCGAGAGGCTGTCGGATATCGGCTTTTCGACGAGTACGTGGATGCCTGCGGTCAAACAATCGCGGGCAATGTCGAAATGCGCATGGGTTGGCACCGTTATGCTGGCGGCTTTCACCCGCCCGAGAAGTTCCCGGTGATCGTTGAACGCCGCTACGCCGAGCTCTGACCCAACCTCGGCCGCCCGTTCCGGATCGATGTCGGCGATGCCGACCAGTTCGGCGGTATCAGAAGCGGCAATCTTTTTGGCGTGGTAGAGACCGAAGTGTCCCGTACCAATTACGGCCATCGGCAATTTGCCAAGCATCAGGGGACCTCCGTGCACGGCCTCGAATCCTGCACAAACGCTAAAAGCGGGTCCCCCTGTCGCCGCGCTTGCAATCTATCGGTGTTCTATATTGTCGCTTCTGCAGTGTTTGTCCATGGCGGATTGTGGGGCAATTAACCGTATGCCGGGCAAGGATAATCGGCTTGCGACCATCAGCTGCCGCTGCCTATGGGAATCGCCGGGCTGGCCCCGCGGTCCCTGAACCGCTAAGGAGAGGCATGCTGGATGCCCGCCTTCGTCAGATCATAGACCCGCCGCTCGATAGGGTCGGCAAGAGCCTTTCCCGCCTGGGGGTGACCGCCAATGGGATCACCGTTACCGGCTTTCTGGTCGGTTGCGGCGCCTGGGCGATGCTGGCCCTGGAGAGTTATTGGTGGGCGCTGGCGCTGATCCTGTTGAACCGCCTGGGCGATGGACTGGACGGCGCGGTTGCGCGCCACGGCCGGGTGACCGACCTGGGCGGCTATCTCGATATCGTGCTCGACTTCCTGTTCTATTCAGGGGTCATTTTCTTTTTCGCCGTCGGACGACCGGACCAGGCGCTGCCGGCCGCTTTCCTGATCTTCTCCTTCATCGGCACGGGGGCGAGCTTTCTGGCCTTTGCCGCCTTGGCCGCCAAGCTTGGGATCACCACGGCGGCGCGGGGCAAAAAGTCGATCTACTATCTCGGCGGGCTGACCGAGGGCACCGAGACCATCGCCCTCTTCGTCGCAATCTGCCTCTTCCCCGATCTCTTCGCCTGGTTCGCCTGGATTTTCGGCGGCCTCTGCTGGCTGACCACGGCGGTGCGCATCTACTCGGCTGTGGAGACCTTCAGGAATTGATTGGTGCTGCGACCGTCTTTAATCATTCTTGTCTATCAAAGGGGATCGACGGATGATCAAGAGCTTCAACCCACCTGACGTCTGGGCGCCCTTCGGCGCTTTTTCCATGGCGGTGGCCCAGGGAGAGGGGCAGGTCGTTCATCTGAAGGGGCAGGTCGCGCTCGATCCCGACGGTGAGATCGTCGGCAAGGGCGACATGCAGGCGCAGTTGCGCCAGGTCCTGGACAACATCCGGGCCGTACTGGCCCATGTCGGTGGGACGATGGCGGACATCGTGTCGCTCACCCAATACGCCACCGATATCGAAGCCTTCATGGCGGCGGGTGCTCTGCGCAAGGAATACTTTGCCGAGCCTTTCCCGGTGACCACCACCATCGAGGTCTCGCGGCTCTACCACCGCGACCTTCTGATCGAGATCACCGCCATTGCCGAAATCCCCCGCGACCGCTTCGTGGAACCGGCTTAGCATACGGGCGGAGATGAATAATGGAACCCTTGGCCATCCTTCGAGACAGTCCCTTGCGGGACTTCCTCAGGATGAGGTTTGTTCTAGTGTCGAAGAATCAGCCTCATGCTGAGGAGGTGCGAAGCACCGTCTCGAAGCATGCTTGCGCGGTTCCCCAGTTTTTACGGCGATCCGCGAGCGTGATGTGATTCGCTTACAGCAGGATGGCAATCATCCAAAGTCTCGGAAGGCAGGTCTGACATGTTGGAAATCGAAGCGCCGCCGCAGTTGGTGCTGACCATCGACGTGCTGGCGGTGATCGTCTTTGCCGTCTCCGGCGCCCTGGTCGCCTCGCGCAAAAGTCTCGATGTCGTCGGCTTCATGTGGCTTGCGGTCTTGACCGGTGTCGGCGGCGGCACGGTCCGCGACCTGCTGCTGGACGTGCCGGTATTCTGGATGGTCGCACCGCATCACATTATCGCCTGTCTGGTTACGGCGGTGGTTGTGCACTTCACCGCGCATCTGGTGGAATCCCGTTATCGGCTGCTGTTGTGGTTCGATGCGCTGGGCCTCGCCCTGGTGACCGTGGCCGGCACCGCCAAGGGCCTGGACAACGGCACCGGCGCGCTGGTGGCGGTGGCCATGGGCGTTGTCACCGGTACCGTGGGTGGCATCGTCCGGGATCTCATCGGCAACGAACCCTCGGTCATCCTGCGGCGGGAGATTTACGTCACCGCCTCGGGCCTCGGCGCCTGCACCTACGTCGTCCTGGCCGAACTGGCGCTGCCGGCGCTGGTCTCCGGCGCCGCAGGCGTGCTCGTCACCTTCGCCGTGCGCGGCCTCGCCATCACCTGCAACTGGTCCATGCCCGCCTACCGCCGCCGCCCCGGCCGCACCCTCAAGGAAATCGAGGACCTGCGGAAATAGGGCCATGAAAGATGTTCTGTGATGTCCGATGAAGTAACCCCAAAAAAGAGTGCGACACGTCAACGCGCAGACGGGATCAAGCCCTATCGTTGCAAAAACCTCATCGCTGTCTTGGAGAACCCAAACGATATCAAGAACATCGGTACGGTGATCCGCAATGTGAATGCGCTGGGTGTTGAGAAGACCTATATCGTTGACCCTCGGAGGGCCCTGCCAGACGATTGGCAGGACATGCGGGAAAGAAGATCTCTGTCGAAAACCTCCGTCTCGGCCATAAAGTGGAGCTTCGTAAAGCGGTTCGATAGTTCCGAAGAGTGCTTGGCGCATCTGAAAAGGAACCGGTTTACTTCAATCGTGACTTCGCCACACATAAAGGGGCGGAGAAACATGATTCTGCACGAGGCAGACTACACCGTGTTCACAAAGCTTGCGGTCTGGTTTGGGAATGAATCGAGAGGCATAAGTGATCTGGCCGTCGAACACAGCGAAGTGTGTGTCGGTATCCCTATGTTCGGCATGATTGAGAGCCTGAACCTGGGCACGACATCAGGTATCGTTTTGTATGAAATCACGAAGCAACGACGTGAATATCAGAGCAAATACAAGCGGAGCGGAAAGCGCCGGAAGAAGCCTTCTGCCTGATGATGACCCTCTCCAGGCTTGACCTATTCGTTCGAACGGCAACCAAACTCATGCCACTTGAGTCGCCGGAACCGTTTCTCTCGTGGGGGCCGTTCAGTTGACCGAGTCTCCGTCAGCTCTGGATGCCGGTGACTTCATCCACGATGCCATCTATGAGGCTTCTGAAACTCTTTCCTATGTCGTGACGCTCACGCCGCTGCTCGAAAGCCTGGACGTGATAAGCGCCGTTTCGATCGACTCCTGATCGAGGCGGAGTATGAACGGAGGGCTGACGTTGCAGCGAGCGAAAGAAACCCATCGTGAAGAATCCGGTGCTTTGGACGGATGTCTGATAAGCGGCTGTTGATTGGCAGACTGCCCATGCCCCCGCGGCGGGAGTGTTCCCAGCGAGTGATCGGGCCTACGACTTAAGTCACGGTGACCTGGTTCAGCTGCGATGCTATTGTTGCGATGCGGAGGTGATCAACATGCGACGATTGACACTGCCCCTGACGCTGTCTGCCATGGTTTTGGCGGGTACGGCGCTGGCTGATTCGCCCCCTACGGTCGAAGACGAGCTTGGTATTCTTAATCCGCAAGACACCGGCCGTGAAATGCTGACACGCAAGATTGAGATGGGGGTCATTGACTCCATTACCTGCTCTCTTGGGATCAACGTTACCAAGAACGACAACCACGAACTTGCCAGGAAGCTGACCAGGCGCTGCGCTGAAGCTGGCTACGCCAAGGCCATGACGTGGATGAGCCAACTTGAAAACAATGGCCTGGGCGGTGACTACAACCCCGATGCGTCCGCTGAATGGGACCGTCGTGCTGCCGAAGCGGGGGACCCGGTGGGACGCTTCAACCACGGCCTGAACCTGATACGCGGCCATGGTATTGCCAGGGATGAAGCTTTGGGTCGCCGCTTTGTCGATCAGGCTGCAGAAGATGGGCTGGCAATTGCAAAACGCCTGCAAAAGGCAGGCTACGATCTAGACGAAGTTACGCCTGACGCCGACAACTGGAAGTATGGACCGATGTTTTAAAGCATCTGCCGTGCCTTCCGGGCGTTCTCGCGGCCCAACCCCAAAGACCGTCTTGGATCGGTTTGGACCTTTGTGGGGATGAGGCCGAGGCATCGACCAGGGTTTGGATCTGATCCTGGAGCGGTCTCGGACTTCGGGACCGCGCCCTTGCCAAAGGCTTTGGTGCGCAGAAAAGCACCGACCGAACCGCAAAAACAACCGCCGTTCCCGCCACCATATCCTTGGCTGCCGCAGGGTGAGGCAAAGAATACTGTAACCATGCAAAGACGCGGAGAGCCGATGTCATGCGGCCCTTAGGTGGAACCGCATGACATGGCTCCCGCGCCGCTGCCCTGGAGACTAGTGGGCAGGCTAACGGGCAGGTTACTGGGCGCCGATGGTCACGCCGGCAGGCGCCGAAGCCTCAAGGCTTGCGTCGGCGACGCTGCGGATCAGCGGCCAGTTGTTCTCCGCACCGCGGATGAAGCCGGGCACGTCCTTTTTCCAGCGCGCCTGAATGTCTTTGTTCAGGTTCAGATAGAGCTTGCCGTCGACAACGGCCCAGGCATTGGGGTCGCCATCGAACTTGCGGCCCATGGCCGTGCCGAAGGCGCAGTATCCGCCGTACTGCGGGGCGTATTGGGCCGGGTCGGCGGTAAAGGTGTCGCGATGCTCGGCGCTGGCAAACCGATAGGTGGCGCCTTCGTAGTCTGCGGTAAAGCGATCGCTGCCGGCCACCGGCTTTCCTTGGGTGAAGTAAGCCACGACGTCATAGCCATGCACGGCGTAACCTTCCACGATGTTGACCTCGGTCTCCGCCGTGGCAAGCCCTGCCGTGGCCGGCACGACGGCCAAAGCCAGGCCTGCCGTCAACACAGCATTGCGAAGTGTTTTGATGAGAATGGACATTGCAATTTCCTTCCGCTGGGTTCATTGACCGATAGGCCGGAACGGGCGTCAGGGCGCCGAGTTCCGTCCGTCACAGAAGATTTAAGTCATCAGGTGTGATCATTTGTCCGAAAAAGCACACAGTTCGTCCGAAGAGCCGGCCGTCTTTCCCCTGCTGAGCCGCCGAAGCTTCAGTGCCAGCGTCTTCTTCTCCGGATCTCTCTGCGGGGGGTCGGACCACAGCGCCAAGGATGCCCAGATGCACCTGCATCTGCTGCGCCGCGGGTCACTGTGTCTGAATACCCAGGGCGGTGCGGCCAGGCAAATCGACCGGCCGAGCCTCATCTTCTTTCCCCGCGCTCAGGATCACCGGCTGGAGGCCAGGGAACTGCCGGGCGCCGAGCTGGTCTGCGCGCGCCTGACTTTCACCGGCCCTGAAGCCGAACTTCTGCTGCTCGGCTTGCCCGACCTGTTGGTCATCCCGCTCGATGCCCCCATCGGTCTGGGCCCGGTGGTCGAGCGTCTGTTCGAAGAGGCCTTCACGCCCGCTTTCGGCCACAGCGCAGCCGTCGATCTGATCGCCGAACTGTTGCTCGTCATGTTGCTGCGCCACTGCATCGCCGAGGGCCTGACGGAGGGCGGATTGCTGGCCGGTCTGGGCGATACCAAACTCGCCCGGGCTCTTGTCGCGATGCATGATCGCCCGGCAGCGGATCTGAATATCGAGCAATTGGCGGCGATTGCGGGCATGTCGCGTTCCAACTTCGCCGCCGCTTTCAAGCAGCGGGTCGGTACCTCGCCCGGCGACTATCTCGCGACCTTGCGCCTGGCCCTTGCCAAACAGGCCCTGCTGCAGGGCACCTCCTTGAAAACCGTGGCGCCGCTGGTCGGATACAGCAGCGCCACCGCTTTGGCCCGTGTTTTCCAGCGGCAGTTCGGATGCGGGCCGCGTGACTGGCTGGCGCAGCAGCAACGAAGCGCCAACCCTGACGACGCTTGACTCGGCGTAACCGCCGGGGTCGGCCGTCCGAAACACAAACAGCCCCGCCGGAACCGACCGGCGGGGCTTCGCTTTACTTTGCGTGCAAGCCTACTCCGCCGCTGCAGACGCGGCCTCGTCCTCGGCCACCGGGTGGGCGGCCATGAGTTCCAGGGCTTTCACCATGGCGGAGTGATCCCAGCCGGCGCCGCCGTTGGCTTTGCAGGTATTGAACAGCTCCTGCGCCGTGGCCGTGTTGGGCAGGGCCACGCCCAGGGCTTTGGCGCCCTGCAGGGCAAGGTTCAGGTCCTTCTGATGCAGCTCGATGCGGAAGCCGGGATCGAAGGTGCGCTTGATCATGCGCTCGCCGTGGATTTCCAGGATGCGCGAGGTCGCAAGGCCGCCCATCAGGGCCTGGCGCACCTTGGCCGGATCGGCACCGGCCTTGGAGGCGAAAACCAGGGCCTCGCCGACGGCCTCGATGGTGAGCGCCACCACGATCTGATTGGCGACCTTGGTGGTCTGCCCAACGCCGTTGCCGCCGACCAGGGTGATGTTCTTGCCCATCAGCTCGAAAATCGGCCTGGCCTTTTCGAAGGCTGCCTCGCTGCCGCCGACCATGATGGTGAGCGAAGCCCCCTTGGCGCCGACTTCACCGCCGGAGACCGGGGCGTCCAGATAGTCGCAGCCGAGCGCCTTGATCTTCTCGGCGAAGAGCTTGGTTTCGATGGGGGAGATCGAACTCATGTCGATCACCAGCTTGCCGCTGGAAAGCCCCTCGGCAACGCCGTTCTCGCCGAACAGCACGGCCTCCACCTGGGGCGTGTCCGGCACCATTGTGATGACGATGTCACTCGCCTCGGCCACCGCCTTGGCGCTTTCGACCAGCTTCAGGCCCTTGCCCGTCAACTCATCAGGCGCGGGCGTCCGATGCACGCTGCTGGTGACCTCGTGCCCGCCGTCCAGCAGATGGCCGACCATGGGCGCGCCCATGATGCCGAGGCCGATGAATCCGATTTTTGCCATGTCTTCCGTTCCTTTTTTATCGTTCTTGGCGTTGCTGCTTATTCGGCGGCAGCGGTTGTCGCCAGATAGGGGCGCAGCCAGCCGAGGCCTTCTGAGGTGCCGGCCTTGGGTTTGTACTCGCAGCCGATCCAGCCTTTGTAGCCCATGCGGTCCAGCGCGTCGAAGACGAAGGGATAGTTGATCTCCCCGGTGCCCGGCTCGTGGCGGCCCGGGGTATCGGCCAGTTGCAGATGCGGGATCTTGTCGAGGTTTGCCTCGATGGTGCGCACCAGATCGCCCTCCATGATCTGCATGTGATAGATGTCGTACTGGAAGTAGAGGTTGTCCGACCCCACCGTTTCAATGGTGCTCAGGGCCTGGGCCGAGGTGGAGAGATAGAAGCCGGGCATATCGATGGTGTTGATGGCTTCGATCAGCAGCTTGATGCCGGCCTCTTTGGTTTTTGCGGCGGCGAAGCGCAGGTTCTCGACATAGGTCTCGTCGAGCTTGTTGGGATCCACACCCTCGGGGCGCAGGCCGGCCATGGCGTGCAACTGGGTGCAGCCCAGCGCCGTAGCGTAGTCGATGGCTTTGCCGACGCCGTCCTGGAACTCGCCGATACGGTCGGGCAGGCAGGCCAGGCCGCGCTCCCCGGCATCCCAGTCGCCGGGCGGCATGTTGTGCAGTACCTGGGTCAGGCCGCTGGTCTGCAGCCGCTCGACCAGCGCATCTTTCTCAAAAGCATAAGGGAAGAGGTATTCGACTCCCTGGAAACCGTCTTTCGCCGCGGCGGCGAAACGGTCGAGGAAGTCGTGCTCGCCGTAGAGCATGGAGAGATTGGCGGCAAATCTGGGCATGATGGGGTTCCTCCTGAAAATCCTGGGGCAGCCTATTCGGCGGGCTCCAGTTCGTTCACATCTTCGTCGATCCCGGCGTTTTCCCGGGTGATCGGCACGCCATCGGTCCCTAGCGAGGGATCAAGGCAGAGAATTTCTTCGAATTCGTTGACCGCGTCCAGCTCCGTGCCCATGGAGACGTTGGTCACGCGCTCCAGTATGAACTCTACCACAACCGGTACCTGGAACTCAGCCATCAGCCTGTGGGCCTCGGCGAAAGCCTCCTTGAATTCGTTGGGGCTCTTCACCCGGATCGCCTTGCAGCCCAGGCCCTCGGCCACCGCCACATGGTCGACGCCATAGTCGCCGAGGTCCGGCGCATTCACGTTCTGGAACGAAAGCTGGACGTTGTAATCCATCTCGAAGCCGCGCTGTGCCTGGCGGATAAGGCCGAGATAGGAGTTGTTCACCACCACATGGATGTAGGGCAGCTTGAACTGGGCGCCGACGGCCAGCTCTTCGATCATGAACTGAAAATCGTAGTCGCCGGAGATGGCGACGATCTCGCGCTCCGGGTCGGCTTTGCGCACCCCCAACGCGGCGGGCATGGTCCAGCCCAGCGGGCCGGCCTGGCCGCAGTTGATCCAGTTGCGCGGGTGATAAACGTTGAGGAACTGGGCGGCGGCGATCTGCGACAACCCGATGGTGGTCACGTAACAGGTGTCGCGCCCGAAGACCTCTTTCATCTCCTCATAGACCCGCTGCGGCTTCAGCGGCACGCTGTCGAAGTGGGTCTTGCGCAGCATATGCTGCTTGCGGTGTTCGCATTCACCGGCCCAGGCGCTGCGATCCCTTAGCTTGCCGGCCGCCTTCCATTCCCGCGCGACCTCGACGAAGAGTTCCAGCGCCGCCTTGGCGTCGGAGACAATGCCGTAGTCGGGCATGAAAACCCGGCCGATCTGGGTCGGCTCGATATCCACATGAACGAACTTGCGATCCTTCGTGTAGACCTCGATGGAGCCGGTATGGCGGTTGGCCCAGCGGTTGCCGATGCCGAGGACGAAGTCCGATTGCAGGAAAGTCGCGTTGCCGTAGCGGTGACTGGTCTGCAAGCCGACCATGCCGGCCATCAGCGGATGATCGTCGGGGATCGAACCCCAGCCCATAAGGGTGGGGATGACCGGAATGCCGGTGGTCTCCGCGAACGCGACCAGCAGATCGGAGGCGTCGGCGTTGATCACGCCGCCCCCGGCCACGATCAGCGGCTTTTCCGCTGTGTCCAGCATGGTCAACGCCTTTTCGATCTGGCGGCGCGAGGCGGCGGGCTTGTAGACCGGCAGTGGTTCATAGGTCTCGTCGTCGAATTCGATCTCGGCCATCTGCACGTCGACCGGCAGGTCGATCAGCACGGGCCCCGGACGGCCGGAGCGCATCAGGTGAAAGGCCTGTTGGAAGGCCCGCGGCACCAGGGCGGGCTCTTGCACCGTGACAGCCCACTTGGTGACGGGCTTGGCGATGGATTCGATGTCGACGGCCTGGAAGTCCTCTTTGTTCAGCTTGGCGCGCGGCGCCTGACCGGTGATGCAGAGGATTGGAATCGAGTCCGCCGAGGCGGAGTAGAGCCCGGTGATCATGTCGGTGCCGGCGGGTCCTGAGGTGCCGATGCAGACCCCGATGTTGCCGGCCTTCGTCCGGGTATAACCCTCGGCCATGTGCGAAGCGCCCTCGACGTGGCGGGCCAGGACATGATCGATGGTCTGGCGCTGACGCAGGGCTGCGTAGAGCGGGTTGATCGCGGCGCCGGGAACACCGAAGGCGGCGGTGACACCCTCTTTTTCCATAACGCGGACGGCGGCTTCGGCGGCGGTCATCTTGGGCATGATCGACTCCCTCTCTCGTTTTGTTCGTTGTCCTTGACGCTGAAAATAGGGATTGCATGCACGAAAGCAAGAAAAATGAAAATAAATTCCACATTGTGGAAATATGATGAGAAAATGCCAGAATCCGTGGGTTTCATCGCCGTCGCTAACCCGGTGAATTGCGGAAGTGGATCCCAAAAACGATAGACCAGGTTCCTGCATCACCGCTTTCAGGCTTACATGACGGTGCCTTCATCCCTATGCTGCGCAGCCGATGAATGCCGGTTTTCGGCAATGGATGGAGTCTTGAGAATGGCAAGAACGGCGGCGCGCGTGCGCGATCCCGCAAAGGGTCCGCTGCGCAAAACGGCGGCACAGGGGGGCCAGGTTCAATCGCTCGACCGCGCCATTTCGATTCTGGAACGGCTGGCGGAGTCCGATGGGATGAGCCTGACGGATCTTTCCCAATCGGTTGGCCTTGCGCCTTCCACGACCCATCGCCTGCTGACCACCTTGCAGCAACGGCGGTTTGCCGATTTTGACGACGAGTATGGCGTTTGGGTCGTCGGGGTGGGCGCTTTCAACGTCGGCAATGCCTTTCTGCGGTCACGCAAAATCATCTCCCTTGGACGGCCGGTCATGCGCCGGCTCATGGAAGAGGTGGGCGAGACCATCAATCTGGCGGTTGAGGACAAGGGTGAGCTTGTCTACGTGACGCAGTTCGAAAGCCATGCGCCCATGCGGGCCTTCTTTCGGCCCGGGCGCCGTGCGCCGATGCATTCCTCGGCCATCGGCAAGGCCATGCTTGCGGAGATGGATGGGAATGCGTTGCGCGACTTTCTCCAGAAACGGGGGATGCAGCGCTTTACCGACCACACGATCGTAGACCCAACTGTTCTGCGCGAGCAATTGCGGCAGATTCGCCAGCGCGGCTGGGGGGTCGACGACGAGGAGCATACCGTCGGCATGCGCTGCGTCGCCGCCACTGTTCACAATGAGCACGGCGAGGTGATCGCCGGTATATCCATTTCCGGTCCGTCGGTGCGGGTGACTCAGGGCCGTCTGGGGGAACTCGGCGCCAAGGTGGTTGCGGCGGCAGAGAAAGTCACAGAGCAGATTGGCGGTATCGTGCCACGGTCGCTGCGGAGTGGCGCCGACTGAGGCTTTGGCGCAGGTCGGGATTCTGGCGCATCGGTTTCCACAAGCCAAGCGGGAGTTGGGCAGGGGCAATGGTCGCCCGGTACCGAAAACCAACGGGATTGTGAGAGAAAACACGTCGACGCCGTTCCGTCCGGGGTAGTATAGAGGCTCTTGGGGATACGGAACGTGATCAAAGCATCTTCTCTGCTGGCCATTGCTGCCGATGCCATCGCGGATTCCCGGTGCGATGCCGGCTGGAATCTCGCTGCAGGCTGGCCGGGGGTCACAAGCCCGGGGGTCACAAGCCCGGGGGTCACAAGCCCGAGGGTCACAAGATGGTCACAGGCCGGCAGCAAGTGGCGGGCCGGATCTTGCGGGACGGCGCCTGCCGCAGTTGGCCGTTCTTTTGAGGAAAAGGGATTCAGGCGATGGCCATTCGGCGCTGGCTGACGGCTATCGGCCTCGGGGGCCTGGCTGATACCTTCGAAGAAAACGATGTCGACCTCGATCTGGTGCCCGACCTCAGTGAAGAGGATCTGCGCCAGCTCGGCCTGACTCTCGGCCAGCGCAAGCGCCTGCTGCGCGCCGCCGAAGCACTGAGCGGTGCCGAGGACAATCCGCAAAGCGGCGCCGGGGCAAAAACGGACCGGGTACCGGCTGAGCGCCGTCATCTTACGGTCATGTTCTGCGACATTGTCGGCTCCACCGTCCTCTCCGAGCGTTTGGAGGCGGAGGATTTGCTGGAGGTCGTGCGGCGCTATCAGACCTACTGCGCCTCCATCATCGGCACCCACGAAGGTTTCATTGCCCGCTATGTCGGCGACGGCATCCTGGCCTACTTCGGCTACCCCATGGCCCACGAAGATGCGCCGACCCATGCGCTGCACGCGGCGCTCAGCATCACGGAGGGAATCGGCGCGCTGGAGATGCCGGCGGACACCCAATTGGCGGTGCGGATTGGTATCGCCTCGGGTGTGGTGATCGTCGGCGACCTGATCGGCGGCGGGGCGGCGGTGGAACAGCCGGCCATCGGTGTGGCGCCGAATCTCGCTGCCAGGGTTCAGGGGATTGCCGGGCCGAACGAGATCGTCGTCGCCGATGTGACCTATCGCCTGACCCAGGATGTTTTCGACTTTGAGGATCTGGGGAGCCGGGAGTTTCACGGCATCAGCGAACCGGTGCGTACCTGGCGGGTGCTCCGTGAGCACAGAGGCGACCGCAGCGACGTCAATTTCGGCCGCTGGACCCAGACCTCTTTCGCCGACCGCAGTGAGCCTTTGGATCTGCTGCGCGCCCAGTGGCAGCAGGTTCAGGAGGCGCGCGGGCGGGTGCTGGTGATTTCCGGCGAGCCGGGCATCGGCAAGTCGCGGCTGACCCATCAGTTCCTGCGCGAGGTCGAGCAGGAAGCGACCGTTCAGATCTACCAGGCGACGCCGTACAATCAGGATTCGCCGCTGCATCCGATCATTCAGCGCTTCCGCCTGATTGCCGGGATCGATCACGGCGACGGACCTGCCGAGATTCGCGAGAAACTGGACGCCGTTGTGAAAGGCGAGGGGGCGGAGCGGGAAGCCCGGGTGGAGGTCTTCGCCAATCTGCTGACCCCGGTTTCCATCGACAATCCGCAGTCGCAGACCGCTGCCAAGCAGAACCGGGAACGCACCCTGCAGACGATCGTCGATTATTTCACCGTTCTCAGCAAGCTGCAGCCCGTCGTCGTTGTGGTCGACGATTTCCAGTGGCTCGATCCGACCTCCGTCGAACTCCTGGACCGCGTCATCCATTCGATCCCCGACAAGCGCGCGCAGGTTCTGGTGACGTCCCGCAGCGGCTTCTATGCGCCTTGGGAATCTCTTGCCCATGTAACTCAACTCGAACTCGGCCGCTTGCCGGCCAAAGATGCCCAGGCGCTGATTGCCAGCCTGGCTCAGGGGACCTCCCTGTCGAAGGCAGTTGTCGGCGAGATCGCCGAGAAGGCCGACGGTATTCCGCTGTTTGTCGAGGAGCTGACCAAGTCGGTGATCGAACTCGATTTCGAGCAGGCGGCCCGGGGCCGGGGTCCGCGGCCCAATGAAACCTCCCGCGTGCCGATCTCTCTGCACGACTCGCTGATGGAGAGACTGGACCGCGTCGGTCCGGCCAAGGTTGTCGCCCGTGTCGGGGCGGTTCTGGGGCGCTCGTTTTCGCGCGAGCTGATCTCCACGGTGGGCGGCTTCGATCCGGCGCATCTGAATGCCGCCCTCGTCACTCTCTCGGATGCCGGCCTGGTGCTTCGCGAGGTCGATCAACGCGGCAAGGAAAACTTCGTCTTCAAGCACGGACTGGTGCAGGAAGCGGCCTATGCTTCGCTGCTTCGCGAAGAGCGCCAGCGTCTTCATGCCGAAACCGCCCAGGGCCTGAGAAAACTGCGGCCGCGAATTGAGGAAGAGCGTCCCGACCTGCTGGCTCACCATGTCAGTGCGGCGGGCCTGCACGAAGAGGCCGTGCGGTTGTGGCTGCAGGCCGGGCGTCTCAGCCTTGCTCAGTCTGCGATTGTCGAGGCGGTGCATCATCTGCGCCGCGGCCTGGAGGCGCTGGACGAGTTACCGGTCGTGAAGGAGTCCAAGGGGCTCCATCTGCAGCTTCTCATCCACCTCGGGCCGGCCTTGATCGCGCTTCACGGTCCGGGCTCCAAAGAGGTCGAAGAGATCTACAGCCAGGGCTACGAGCTGTGCCGCAGCCTGCCGGAATCCCGCGATCACTTTCCCGTCTATTGGGGGTGGTGGCGTCGGTCGCGCAATTTCAACGAGATGCATCAGCGCGCCGATGAGCTGCTAAGTCGCGCGCAGGCGCGTAACGATGATGAATTGATGCTGCAGGCCCACCACTGTCAGTGGGCTTCGCACTTCAACAGCGGTGACTTTCATAACTGCATGGATCACATCGCCAGCGGCCTTGACCTCTATGAAAAGGGCGACTACCGCACCCATGCGACGCTTTACGGCAACCATGATGCCAAGGTCTGTGGTCATGGCGAGCGTTCGCTTGTCTACTGGCTTCTCGGCAAGCCCGAGGAGGCGATGGAATCCGAGCGGCGTGCACAGCGCTGGATGGAGACGCTGGGGCATGGCGGCAGTTGGATGCATCTGAAAGACATCAACATCATGCACCGCCTCTATCGGCGCGATGCAGTGGAGGTCTTGCGGATCGCCGAAGAGATGATCACTTTTGCCGAGGATCAGGGATTCTCGGACCACAGAGCCAAGGCACTGGTTTTCTGCGGCTGGGCTCATGCCAGGCTGGGCGATCCCTCCAAGGGGTTGAGCGAAATCCGTGCGGGTCTCGAGCGGCAGATCGCCATCGGCACGGAAGAGGATTTCCCGGTCTACTACGACATGTTCGCCGAGGTGTTGGCCATGAACGGGCGCATCGACGAGGCGCTGGAGGAGACAACGGCTGCTCAGGCGAAGTTCGAGGCCATGGGCCTGCGCATCTGGGCGCCGGAGCTGCGCCGGCGCATCGGCTATCTTTTGCAATTGCGCATGCCGAACGATCCCGAGCCGGCCATTGCCGCCTACCAAGGCGCCCTCGATCTATCGACGGATCAAGGCGCCCGCACCCTCGCCCTCCGCGCGGCGACCAGCCTGGCGGGCCTGTTGCGTGGCCAGGGCCTGACGGATGATGCCCGCGCAACCCTTGCGCCGCGTCTCGTCGGCCTGGAGGGCATGGCCGGAACGGCCGACTACGCCGCGGCGACCGCCTTGCTGGCGACAGCGCGCGGACGCAACAGCGGATGACCTCCGGGGCAGAAGCGGTCGGCCGAAACGACGGTCCAGCCGAGGCGCGACAGGCAACGAGCGCCGCCGTACCGGACTCCACCAAGGTCTATCGCGGCGGTACCCATCGCAGCCGCCGGCCGGCGGAAACCCTGGATCGGGTTTTGCCGCTCGCCGACAAGATGGGCATCACGCGTCTTGCCAATGTGACCGGCCTCGACAATATCGGCATCCCCGTCTACATGGCCTGTCGTCCGCTCTCCCGCTCGGTTGCCGTCTCCCAGGGCAAGGGGCTGACCGCGGCGGAAGCGAAGGTCTCCGCTTTCATGGAAGCGGTCGAAACCTATCATGCCGAAACCATTGCTGCGCCGGTGAAGGTGGCTTCGCTGCATGACTTGGCCGCCGGTCATCCCGTGATCGGTGTCGCGGGCCTGCCCTTCTCGGCGCTCGGTGACTTTCTTCCCGACCATCCGATTTCCTGGATTGAGGGGAACAGGCTTGCGAGTGGGGGGTCGCGCTGGGTGCCTCTGGAACTGGTCTCCACCGACTTTACCCTGCCGCAACCGCCGGGCAGCTTTGCCTTCCCGGCCAACACAAACGGTCTTGCCTCCGGCAACACGCAGGAGGAAGCGCAGCTTCACGCGCTCTGTGAACTGATCGAGCGCGATGCGCTCAGCCTCTGGCGGCTCGGCGGAGACGCGGCGCGGGCTGCCAGCAAGCTCGATGCGGCGACGGTGGAAAGCGATGCGGCGGCCGCGCTTCTCGACCGCTACCGCGCCGCCGGTCTGGATGTCGGCATCTGGGATGTGACGTCCGATGTCGGTGTACCGGTGTTCTGCTGCGCCGTGGCCGAGCCCAGCGATACGGCTGTCGAAGCGGAACTGGGTGCGGGCTGCCATCCCGACCGGGAGATCGCCCTGCTGCGCGCTTTGACGGAAGCGGCGCAGTCGCGCACCACCCGTATCGCCGGTTCGCGCGACGACTATGTGCCGGAGAGCTACGACTCCGCCGCAAAGCTGGCGCGCAACCGCACCGCTCAGCTCTGGTTGGCCGACCCGCCGCGCCGCAGCTTTGCAGCCGTCCCGAGCCTTGCCGGAGACAGCATTGCCGGTGATCTTGCGGCGGTGGTGACACGGCTTGCCAAGGTCGGGGTTGACGACCTTGTCGCCGTCGATCTCAGCAGGCCCGAGATTGGCATCCCGGTCGCCCGGGTCGTCGCTTCGGGTCTGGAAGGCGCCTATCAGGGCGCGGGCAGCGATTACAAGCCCGGGCGGCGGGCAAGGGCGCACGGGCTTGACCTTCCCGGCGCGCAGGCTGCGCGATGACGGCGACTGTCTTCCTCGGACCGAGCCTGCCGCTTCGCGAAGCGCAAAACCTGATCGAAGCGGACTTTCGCCCCCCTGTGCGCCAGGGCGATGTCTACCGGGTGGTGCGCGAACGCCGGCCGCGGGCGATTGGGATCGTCGACGGTTATTTCCAGGAAGTCCCTTCGGTTTGGCACAAGGAAATCCTCTGGGCCATCGATCAGGGTGTAAAAGTCTACGGCGCTGCCAGCATGGGTGCCTTGAGGGCGGCCGAACTGGAACGCTTCGGCATGCACGGCGTGGGCCGCATCTTCGAAGCTTTCCGCGATGGCGTCTATCGACCTTACGACGCGGAGGATTTTGAGGACGACGATGAGGTCGCGGTGATCCACGGCCCTGCCGAATTGGGTTTTCCCGCTCTTTCCGATGCCATGGTGGATCTACGATCGACTTTTGCCCGTGCGGCGGCAGAGGGTGTCATCGACGATCGCTTGCGTGACCGGATCGTGGCGGCGTTCAAGGAGCGGTTCTATCGTGATCGGAGCCTGTCTGTGCTGCCGGAGGTTATGAACGCCATCGCCGTTCCGGCGGCGCAGAGCGGAAGCCTGCTGGATTGGCTGTCTCAGGGGCGGGTCTGGCAGAAAGGCGATGACGCAAAGGCGCTTCTCGAAGCCCTGCGAACGAACGAGACCGAAGAGGCCCTGCAAGCCGAAGCGAAGTCTTTCGTTTTCGAGCGTACGACGCTTTGGGCGCAGTTTGTCGAATCCGATGACGCCGGGAGTGCTGGGCAGGCGGGCACTGCGGTCACGGCCGTTGAACAGCGGGTACTGGACGAGCTGCGTCTGGAGCCGGGCCTTTACGCTGATCTGCGGCCTCTGGCGGTGCTGCGCTTCGCCTGTAAAACGCAGACCGCGGTGCCAGCGCCGAGCCTGGAAGAACGCCGCGTCGCGCTCAACCATCTGCGGCGGCGCAACGGCCTCTGGTCGCGCGCGGCTTTGGAGAATTGGGCGCAGACGAACGATCTCGATCGTGAGGGGTTTGACCGCTTGATCGAAACCGAAGCGATAATCGAACAGCAGTCGACATCGGCGGGTGCAAAGCTGGATGTCTTTCTGTTGGATGTGTTACGCAGCAGCGGACGCTACGAGGCTTTGGCCCGACGCGCCGCAGAGAAGACGGCTGTTGATGACGGTGAAGGATCACGAGGAATTGAGACGCTGACGCCGGCCTTTCTGATCGATTGGTTTTTTGAACAACGGCTCGGCCGCGCCTTGCCGCACGATCCGGATGAGGTCTCCAAAGAGCTTGGTTTTGCCACCTTTGAGGGCTTTGTCGCGGCGCTGGCGCGCGAGTATCGTTACGCGCGCCGGGATTCGGGCGTCGCGGCGGTGGACGGTGGCAAGGTCTCGACAGGGACGGGTGCTGAGAAGCCCGGAGGTTTCAATGCTGATCGATAGGCACAGGTGGCTGGACGGTGTAGCCGGTGGTACCCGGTTCCGCCTCTTCCCGCAGATGCCCGATCTGGAGGGCTTTGCCGAACCGGAAACGGTTCTCGTTTCGCCCGCCCCCGGCAGCATCGCGCCCGGCCCCTTCGATGGCGCCATGCGGGTGGTTGATCCGATCGATAAGCCCGAACCCTACGCCTTTCCGGATATGCCGCCCTTCCGCGGTGCGGTTTTTCCCCCCGCCGTCGCGGGGCCTGACGGCCACTTCGACCACATTCCGCCGGACAGCCGTCAGTTCCTCTCCGCCCACATGTATGGCTCGGTCCGCTTCGTGCTGGACATCTGGGAGGATTACTTCGGCAAGATGGTCGACTGGTACGATCCGCGCGACGGCTTTCAGGTGGAACTGGTGCCCGAGGTGGATTGGGACAACGCCCACGCCGGCATTGGGTTCATCGAAACCGGCGGCCGCGTGAACAAGAATGGCGAATACCAGCCCTTCGCCCTGAATTTCGATGTGCTGGCGCACGAAGTCGGGCATACGCTGTTGTTTTCGGAACTCGGCATTCCGACTTCGGACGGCCTGACACCGCAGTTCCTCGCCTTCCACGAATCGATGTCGGACATGGTGGCGCTGCTCTCGACCCTCCACTTCGAAAGCATCAACGACGACCTGATCGACCAGACTGGCGGCAATCTCTATGTGCTGAATTTTCTCAATCGGATCGGCGAGCTTTCGGACAGCGAACAGATCCGTATTGCCAGTAATTCGGCCGTCATGGACGACCTCGCCGGCCTGCAGTTGGCGCCTGATGGCGAGTGGATCGATCCCAGCGGGCAGGGGCGCAAAGGCCATGATCTTGCACTGCCGCTGACCGGTGCGATCTTCGATACCCTGATCGAGATTTATCAGGATGGTTTGGCGCGGCGCGGCGTGATCGCCGGCAGCGCCGATCCCCGGGGTTGGGACCGCGGCACCGTGGCCGCGAGCCTGGACCGGTTCCAGCAGGCTTCATCGGAAAGCCTGGCACAGCATCGGCCAGCTTTTCTGGACGCGCTGCACGAGGCCCGCGACATTGTCGGGCGAGCCCTGGCGCAGACCTGGTTGCGGCTGAGGCCGGATAACCTGAGTTTTGCGGATGCTGCCGGCACCTATCTGGATGTGATGGCCGAGTTGGGGCAGGGCCATAACCTGCAGGCTTTTGCCCGGGATTTCCGCGCCCGCGGAATCGATATCGCCGGTCCCGGCCGGCAGCAGCAAGCGCCAACGGAACCGGCCCCGCCCGCTTCCGCCCCTTATCTGGTTCGCTGGCAGTGGCTTCAACGCCGCCGCGCGACTGGCGGGGCAAGCTATGCTCAAAAACCTGAAGCGCCCGACGGCTACGAGCGCGTATATCGGATGTTCGACCACAGTTTCAGGTTGGGTCAGGGGTGACTGATGAAGAAGTAAACACAAAGATGTAAACAAGGTCACTTGCTGCCTGGAAAGGCGCCGCTATGATCGCGGCTGGGAAGTGGCAAGCCGGAAGACCAGTTTTCGCGAAATGACTTTTTTGCTTTTTTTAGGAGGGGAAGACGATGGCCGATGCAAACGACAGCCGGAAAGACGTGTCGATTTTTGACGAGACACTTCTGGCTTCATCGCAGATCCGGCTTTTTGGGCGGATTTTCCGTGGATTGAAGCTCGACGAAGAGGGCTTGCAGGCGTTCAACGACGACGGCCGGCCGTTCAACAAGAATCCTTTGACCGACAAGCTCGATCCGGAGCTCAAGCCGCGCTTGGCGCGCATCTACGGTTTCTCTTACGAGGGCAGCTACTACAAGCTGCAGGCCCCTTACGTCTTTCTGGTTCATGGCCCGGGCGTCGAGATCAAGGAACCGACGAACATCGCCGACGTCGGTATCGAAATGAAGGACGAGCGCTTCCTGGAAGGCGTCAAGATGTGGTCCTACGACAAGGTGGACTTCACGGTTCGCATCGATGTCGTCAGCGGCTGGCTGGAAGAGATCCTTCTGGACGCGGCAATCGGCAGTGCGAGCAACATGACCGCGGGCGAGTTCACCACCCGTGCCGATATGGCGGCCCGCGCCGATATGACTGCGCGGGCGGATATGACCGCGCGGGCGGACATGGCGGCACGTGCGGATATGGCCATGCGCAGCCGTTTCAAAGGCAAGTAACGGCCGTACTGCTTCGGTAAAGGCTTCCCGACAGGCCGGGCTACCAGGTCAGGCCGTGAAGCAGAAAGTCGGGCTGCGCGCCGTAGCGGCGCGTCAGTGCGGCGAGGCGGCTCTTGAAATCCGGTGTCGTCGCCGGGCTGCCGAGGTCGTCGCGGTGGATGCCCTGTAAAATCAGGGCGCTGCTGAGGCCGGCTCCGGCGGCGCCGACGATGTCGTGCGCCAGGGAATCCCCTACGGCGAGAACGCGGCGTGCCGGCATTGGGGAAACCGCCTCAAGTATGGAGCGGTAAACCAGCGGATGGGGCTTGCCCACATAGATCACGCTGCCGCCGGCCTCCTCATAGCTTGCCGCCAGCGCCCCCGGGGCGGGGTGCAGGCCCTCGGCGGTGATGCCGGTTACATCGGGGTTGGCGCAGACCAGGGTCAGGCCTTTGTTGCCGGCCTCCGTCAGAATTCCCAGAAAGGTCTCAAGCGAGGGCGGGCTGTCGCCAAAGCTTGCCAGCAGCATGAAGTCGGCCTCGGCAACGCTCTCCACCAGCTCGACGTTCAGACCTTCCAGCAAGGCGCGCTCGGCTTTGCCGCCGAGCGGCAGGCAGCGCAGCGGACCGGACTTGTCACCGCCGCCACGCAGCGCATCCGGTTGTCCGTTCAAGAAAGCGCGTGTCACCTCGCCGGAAGTGACGAAGTCCTCATAGAGATCGGGGGCGATACCAAGTCCCGCCAGGCGCGCTGTATTGGGCTCCTTGCGTTTGCCGGAGTTCGACAGGATGAACACCCGTTTCCCGGCCTCGCGCAGCGCCGCGAGGCAATCCAACACCGCGGGATAGAGTTCCGTCCCGTTGTGCAGAACCCCGTATTGGTCAAGCGCGAAGGCGTCGAAGTCTTCTGCAACGGCGCTGAGGCCCTGCAGCTGGATGGGACTCATAAGAGGGTTGTCGCTTTCTCGTTTTCAATCATCGGGCCTGAGCCGCGAGGGCTGTCATATTTCTGCAAGGCCTCCGCATTAACGTGAGCCAAAGAACCGTAAAAGCGCCGCCGCCGCAATCCCGGAAGAACGGGGTCGCCCTGTTCCGGTAAGGCGGTAGCGGCCGGAGGCGGAAACATGCGAGGCGGCATCGAATCAGCCGGCCGGGAAACAGGCGAAGACAAAGCCCTGGGCATCTGCGCCCCTGGAGCCGTCGAAGCTGGGGACGGCCACGGCCAGCACCTAGGTTACTTTCGTTTTCTCCCTCAACGCCAATTGTCCGACCGGCGAAGACAAGGTCCGCCTGCTTTGAGGCGCGGCTGGCCAGCGCTCCCCATCTGCAAGGCATTCAATAAAGCTTATCTTTCGGGCTTGCCATATTTTGATATTTTTATAAATATAAAAATATGGAAGAGAATTTGGCCATATCTGCGCTTAGCGCCCTGGCTCAGCCAACCCGGCTGGCGGCGTTTCGGCTTCTGGTCCGCGAGGGGCCGGAAGGGCTGCCGGCCGGGGTTCTGGCAGAGCGCCTCGCGGTTCAACCGGCGACGCTGTCGTTCCATCTGGCGCAGTTGGAGCGCTGCGGTCTGCTGGTTTCCCAGCGGCGCAGCCGTCAGATCATCTATGCGGCGGACTTTGCCGCAATGCGCGGGCTTGTCGGCTTCCTGCTCGAGGATTGCTGTCATGGCCGCCCGGAAATCTGCGGCGACCTTCTGGGAGAACTGCCGGCAGATGACGGGCCCGGCAAGTCAGCACCGGCAGCGTGAGCTTGCGGGGCAGGGGCCATGGGACCGACAGGACGTTTACCTGTCCCGGTGATTTAGGAGCAATAAGCGACCATGACTGACAGAGTTTACAACGTGCTGTTTCTCTGCACCGGGAACTCGGCGCGCAGCATTCTGGCGGAATCGATCCTCAACCGCCTGGGCGCGGGGCGGTTCAAGGCCTACAGCGCCGGCAGCCATCCGGCCGGCCGTGTTCATCCCTATGCGATCGATCTGCTGCGGCGGTTGAACCATCCCGTCGACCACCTGGCCAGCAAGTCCTGGGATGTTTTTGCGGGCGAGGGCGCGCCCCAGATGGACTTCGTCTTCACCGTCTGCGACAACGCGGCGGGGGAGGCTTGCCCGATCTGGCCGGGTGCGCCGATGCGCGCCCACTGGCCGTTCCGCGATCCCGCTGCCGCCGAGGGCACCGAGGCTGAGAAACGTCAGGTCTTCGCCGATGTCTACGGGCAGATTCATAATCGCGCGGAGATTTTCGTGAACCTGCCGATGAGCGCCCTCGACAACCTGAGCCTCCAGAAGCGGCTGGACGAGATGGCAACGTCTTTTCCAGAGTCCGCTTAGCCTGAAAGGTCGCGAGCCGTGAACCAAGACCTTTCCCGCCGTCTCGCTGCGGAAGCCCTCGGCACCGCCTTTCTCCTCGCCGTGGTCGTCGGCTCCGGCATCATGGGCGAGTCCTTGGCGGGCGGGAATACCGCCATCGCCCTGCTCGGCAACACCATCGCCACCGGCGCCATTCTGGTTGTGTTGATTCTGATCTTCGGGCCGCTTTCCGGCGCCCATTTCAATCCTGCGGTAACCCTCTCCTTTGTCATGCAGGGAACCCTGGAAAAGCGCATCGCGCTGCTCTATGTGGCCGCACAGATCGCCGGCGGCCTGGCCGGCATGCTGATCGCCCATGCGATGTTCGAGGAGCCACTGTTCCAGGCTTCGGAAAAGCTGCGTACGGGCCCGGCGCAGTGGCTGGCGGAGTTCGTCGCCACCTTCGGCCTGCTGGCGACGATCCTCGGCTGCGTCAGGTTCCGGCCCGATGCCGTAGCCTATGCCGTGGGGCTCTATATCACCGCGGGCTATTGGTTCACAGCCTCGACCTCCTTCGCCAATCCGGCGGTGACTATAGCGCGCAGCTTTACCGACACTTTCTCCGGCATTCGCCCGCTCGATGCACCGGGCTTCATCATCGCCCAGTTATTGGGTGCGGTGGCCGCGACCCTGGTCTTCGCTTGGCTGCTGGCCCCCAAGGCGGCAGAGTCATCTGCTTCCGAGCAGGCCGCCGAATAGCAACCCTGGTCCTCGCCGCTCAGCCGATTTAGGATGCCGCCTCGATATTGCAGAGGGACGAGAGGCATTCATGAAGGTCGACGGCAAGCCATACAGAACCATCTGGGTGAACGGCGACGGCTGGTCGGTGGAGATCATCGATCAGACCAAGATGCCGCACGTTTTCGAAACCGTGACCCTGAAGACCGTGGCCGATGCCGCCCATGCCATCAAGGCGATGCTGGTGCGCGGTGCGCCGCTGATCGGTGCGACGGCGGCCTATGGCATCTGTCTCGCCCTGCGCGAAGACGACAGTGACGAAGCCATCGACCGCGCCCATGATCTGCTGATCGGGACGCGCCCGACGGCGGTGAACCTGCGCTGGGCACTGGACGAGATGCGCGAGGCCCTGCGCAACCGCCCGCGCGGCGAACGCCTGGAAGCGGCCTACAGGCGCGCAGGGGAGATCTGCGACGAGGATGTTGAGATCTGCCAGTCCATCGGCCGCCACGGCCTGAAGATCATTCAGGAAATCGCGCAGAAGAAGCCTGCCGGGGAGCCGGTGAACATCCTGACCCATTGCAACGCCGGCTGGCTGGCCACCGTCGACTGGGGCACCGCGACAGCGCCGATGTATATGGCCTTCGAAGAAGGCATCCCAGTCCATGTCTGGGCCGACGAAACGCGGCCGCGCAACCAGGGCGCCTCGCTCACCGCCTGGGAACTGGGTCACCACGGGGTCTCTCACACCGTCATCGCCGACAACGTCGGCGGCCATCTGATGCAGCACGGCCAGGTCGATCTCTGCATCGTCGGCACCGACCGCACCACGGCGTCAGGCGACGTCTGCAACAAGATCGGCACCTACCTGAAGGCTCTGGCGGCCTACGACAACGGCGTGCCCTTCTATGTTGCCCTGCCGTCGACTACCATCGACTGGAGGGTGCACGACGGGGTGAAGGAAATTCCCATCGAACAGCGCAGCGGCGACGAGGTCTCGCAGATGACCGGCCGCACGGCGGCCGGCGCCATCGAGACCGTCACCATCACGCCGGACGGCAGCCCGGTCGCCAACTACGCCTTCGATGTGACGCCCCGCCGCTACGTCACCGGCCTGATCACCGAACGCGGCGTCGCCGAAGCTTCACCAGACGGTCTGGCAGCGCTGTTCCCGGAGCGGGCGGGTTAGGTCCGAAAGAACGCTTCCGTCTCTTCGTCCGCCGGGAAGAAGTGTTCGACCCGCACCTCCTGCAGGGTCACATCGAAGGGGGTGCCCAGGGTGGTGATGGTGGTGAAGAAACTCAAATTGTGACCGTCTTTTTCGAAGGTCGTCGTCAGCACCGGCGCGCGCCATTCATGGGCGGTTTCCAGCGGGCAGTGCTGCGGCACGTCGGGATAACGATAGAGGGCGTCGATCAGGTCCACCATGTCCTGCGGTTCGCCGGCGGCGATTGATTCCGCCCGCATGCGACAGAGCAGGAAATGGGCGACCTTCTCCCAGTCCTTGATGTAGGGCCGCAGGCCGTCGGGGCTGAACAGCACGTGCATCAGGTTCGGCTGGCCGCCGGCGGCAAGATCCGATTGAGCATCCGCCATGAGCAGCGCCATCAGGCGATCGGCGCCCTGGTTGGCGCGCTGCAGGTTCGCCAGGTGATCGATGACCACCGCCGGGTAGGGCTCGTGCTTTTGCAGCAGATGATCCAGCGCCTTGGTCACCGCCGCCATTTCCGGCTCCGAGAGATCGCTCTCCCTGTAGCGCGGGGCGAAGCCTGCCGCCAGCAGCAGGGCATTGCGTTCCCGCAAGGGAATCTCCAAGGCCTGCCCGAGGGACAGCACCATGCCTTCGCTGGGCCGGGCCCGGCCGGATTCGAGAAAGGAGAGGTGGCGCTGGGAGACGTCGCAGCGCAGCGACAACTCCAGTTGGGAGATGCGCCGCGACTGCCGCCAGGACTTCAGGCGCTGGGGGAAGCTCTCGCTGCGGCTCAGGGTGGTCATGACTGTCATTCCGGCATTCTGGCGAAAAAGAAACCAGCGGCCAATTACCTGTCAGGTAATTGCGGGGTGCCGCCGTGGAGCACAGTCTGCCGCCCAAGTTCCGTAAAGGCCAAGACTCAAGACACCCAGTCTCAGATCAAGGAGTTTCCAGCCATGTCTGACCTCCCCTCCAATCAGCCGTTACCACACCAGGCCAATGACGGCCTGCTGCGTACCGCGTTGAAAGCAAATGCCGCCCTGTCTCTGACGACAGGGGTGATCCTGATCATCGCCGCCGGCCCACTGGCAGCCTGGATGAGCCCGCTTGCCGAGGCGCTTTTCGGCCTCTCGACGGTGGCGCTGCTGCGTCTGACCGGGATCGAGTTGTTGGTTTTCGCCGCGCTGCCCTTTTGGGTTTCCAGACAGGCCCGCTTGTCGATTCCGCTGACCCGTCTCGTTATCGCCCTGGATCTTCTTTGGATTGCCGGTTCCGCCGCTCTGATTCTTGTCCTGCCCCAGGCTCTGACCACGGGCGGCGTCTGGGTCGTCGGTCTCTCGGCGTTGCTGGTGCTGGACTTCGTGCTGCTGCAAGGTTTCGGGCTCTGGCAGCTTTATCAGGGCCGTGCCGCCGTTGCCCTGCGCCACGAGGGCCGCGACCTGCATATCCACGCCGCGAACCTGGTGGATGCACCGCCGGAGGTGGTCTGGCGCGTGATGGCCGATCAGGAAGGTTACGCCGACGTCGCCGACAACATCGGCAAGGTCCAGGTGCTGGAGGGATCGGGCCTGGGTATGATCCGCCAGTGCAGCGACACCGCCGGGCGATCCTGGCGAGAGCGCTGCACCTTCTGGGAAGAAGGCCGCGCCTTCACCTTCGTCGTCGACACCGAGGCCGCGGACTACCCCTATCCCCTGGAGTACCTGCAGGGGCGCTGGTCGATGACGCCGGTGGGCGATTTGGTTTCGGTGGAGATGGACTTCATCGTCAGGCCCAAGCCCGGTCCGATGAACGGGCTGCTTTTCCGGATGCTGCTGGGCATGCTGCTGCCGGTTTGTGACCGCCTGCTGGCCAGTTGGGCCACGCGTATGCAAGGCGAGACGGTGGCGGCCTGGGCCCGGCCCGAACCGCGTAAGCCCGAGCTGCGTAAGCCCGGCCTGCGCAAGACCGCCTGAGCAGGACTGGACCGTTCAGATCGCCTGGGGCGGGGCCGGCTGCGCGGCCCGGTCCTCCGGGTCTTTGCCTTCCGAGGCTACCAGCTTGCGGTAGAGATGCCAGGTGGTGTGACCGAGGATCGGCAGCGCCAGGAACAGACCGATGAAGAAGGGGGCGATGGCGATCATCAAGAGGATCATGATGATGAAGGCCCAGCCGATCATCGGCAGCGGATTGGTCACCACCGCGCGCACCGAGGTGATCATGGCGGTGACAAAATCGATCTCCCGCTCCAGCAGCAGCGGAAAGGAAACCACGGTGAGAGAGAACAGCACCAGGGCCATGGCCGCACCGATGACGTGGCCGACCGCCAGGAACATCAGACCTTCCGGCGTGCCCAGCACCACCGAGACGAAGCCGTCCAGGGTAGTGGGCGCGCGCAGGCCGATGAAAAGGGCGATCAGAATGCGCACCTGATACATCCAGACCACGAGGATGAAGAGCGAAACGAAGGCCATCCAGCCCAGCTCACGCTTGCGCTGCGCCACGATGACTCCCAACACGCCGCGCCAGTCCAGCGCCGTCCCGCTTTCGCGCCGCCGGCTCACTTCGTAGAGCCCGACGGCGACGAAAGGTCCGATGAGGGCGAAGCCGACCGCCAGGGGGTAGGAGAGATAACCGACGTCAAGCGCGGCTGCGCAGAGCACGATCAGCATGCCGCCGACGGCGTAAACCCCACCGAAGAAGAGCCCGAAAAGCGGCGCGGCCCGAAAGTCGCTTAAGCCCTGGCCCAGCGCATCGACGACTTCCCCGGCGCCGATGGTCCGCACCCTGGGGGCCGTTTTTGGCGTTTCGGTGCCAATGTCAGTCCGC
Source organism: Pelagibius sp. (assembly GCF_965249265.1). NCBI lineage: Bacteria > Pseudomonadati > Pseudomonadota > Alphaproteobacteria > Rhodospirillales > Rhodovibrionaceae > Pelagibius > Pelagibius sp. Next base: position 1,089,268 of record NZ_OZ252224.1, read on the forward strand.
TCGTCGGTCATGGCTTTGTCATCCCGGCTGATTGCTGATGTGATACCCCAAGCGCCCGAACCCTCCCTTGATCTGGATCAGGCGGCTTGCGGCCTTGATTTCCAAGCACTCCACGGTTTCCGTGAACTCTGCTAAACCTCTAATATAGTTCGTATTGTTTCTTTGCCGAATTTTTTGGAAATGGGCTGGTAATGGCAATTTCGATGTCGTTGGAGTCTTTTTTGGCCTTTCTGGTGGCGATGTCGCTGCTTTCGCTGACCCCGGGACCGGGCTTCCTGGCGGTGGTCGCGCGCAGCCTGACGGGCGGGCTGGCATCCGGCTTTGCAGCCATTTCCGGTCTCATTCTGGGGGACATTCTCTTTCTCATCCTTGCCATTGCCGGTCTTTCGGCGCTGGCGGCGGCGATGGGCGAGTTTTTCCTGATCGTGAAAGTTATGGGCGCCGGCTACCTGATCTGGCTTGGGGTCATGACCTGGCGCAGCAAGGCGCCACCGCCCAGGCTGGAGGCTGCCGCGGGACGGGCCGATCTGCGGCGCTCCTTCGTGTTGGGCTTTGTGGTCACCCTCGGCAATCCCAAGACGATCCTGTTCTACAGCGCCCTGGTGCCGACCTTCATCGATATCGCGGCCCTGACCACGGGGGACGTGGCGCTGCTCAGCCTGGTGGTGGCGGTGGTGTCGCTGGTCATCCTTGGGGCCTATGCTTTCCTGGCGACCCGCGCCGGACGCTCGATCACCTCGCCGCGTGCCTTTCGCTGGCTGAACCGGGCGACGGGCGGGCTTCTGGTGGGAGCCGGCGTCGCCGTGGCGACGCGCTAGAGAACAAGTGGCGACGCGGTAGAAACCAAAGCCGTCGCAGCGGCGACGCCCTAAGAATCAAAATCGTCGCAGTGGCGGCGCGTTAGAAACAACAAGGGGAGGGGGATCATGGAGTTTACCGGCATCAACTATCTGGCGGTCCTGGCTGCCGCTGCGACCAGCTTTGTCTTTGGAGCGGTTTACTACACGGCCTTGGCGAAGCCCTGGATGGCCGCCCTCGGCAAGACCGAGGAAGAAGTGAAGGCCGGTGCCGGGCCGGCGCTCTACATCGTTACCGCCGTCGCCCAGTTGGTCATGGCCTTCATGCTGGCCGGCGTGATGGGCCATCTGGGGTCCGTCACCATGGGGGTGACCGGCGGCCTGACCACCGCCTTCTTCGTCTGGCTTGGTTTCGTCGCCACCACCCTGGTGGTGAACCACGGCTTCCAGGGCGCCAAACGCAGCCTGACCGTCATCGACGGCGGCCACTGGCTTGGCGGCCTGCTGATCCAGGGCGCGGTGATCGGGTTGTTTGGCGTTTAATGAGGTTCCCCTCACCCTCCCGCTTCGCGGGCTCCTCCCTCTTCCACGCGGGGAGAGGGTACCTAAGCGGCTCTTCTTGTTTCCCCTCTCCCCTCGTGGGAGAGGGCCGGGGTGAGGGGGCTTCCGCGCAGCGGAGAAGGTGCTCTGGCCGTCAATCCACAAACATCGGGCCGGGCTTGCTGTAGAGGTCTTCGTAGTGGACGAGGCTCTGTTCTCCAGCCAGGGGGCAGGGTTCGCCGCCGCGGAAGGCCCATTCGCCGCGGTCGCAGTTCTCAGCCGTCACATAGCCGTTGATGTAGAAGCGCCGGTCGATCCCTGAACGGTTGGGGCCGGAGCCGTGCAGCGTGTGCACATGCCAGAGCGCGACGTCGCCCGGCGCCATGTCCAGGGTGACCGTGTGGTCGGCATCGACGCCCAGGCGGGCGAGGTCGGCCCTGTCCAGGGCTTCATGCATCGAGGGCCGCTGCGGATCGAAGGGCAGTTCGCCCAGGCGGTGGCTGCCGGGGCAGACTACCATGGCGCCGTTGTCTGCGCGGTGCGGGTCGATGGCGATCCCGGTCTGCACATAGGAATTCGCCAGGTCGCGGAAAGCCGCGCGCGGACGGCGGGAGCGTGAGTCCTGATGAAAGCCGAACTCGGCGTCGCTGCCCGGCGCCTTCCAATGCATCTGATTGATGATCTGTTTCAGATCATGGCCGATCAGCGGTTGCAGGATCTCCAGCAGACGCGGGTCACGGCGCACCTGTTCCAAACCCGCGTCGATCCAGCCGGGCCACTGTACGAGGCGCAGCACGCGCCCGGCGCGGGGGTCGTCCGCAAGGCGGAAAAAGGTGTTCCGGTCGCGCCAGTTGCGCCCGCCGGCCAGAGCCCGCGCCTCGATCCCGTCGAAGGAGTCGGCCATGGCGGCGACCTCTACGGAGCTGAACACGCCGCGGACGACAGCGTAGCCATCGGCATGGAAAGCGGCGGCGGCAGGGGTGCTCGCTGAAGGGCTGATCATGACGGTCTCTGCATAGCACGCCCGGCCCGCGCCGGGGCACGGCTTTCATCAGATTGAACTTTTCCGGACTTCATACGACCCACGGTCGGGTGCGTCTGCCGCGGCAAGGAAATGGCCTGCGGACAGGACGGCGCACCGCAACCCAAAGCCGCGCCACACCAAGGCAAATGTTTCGGAGAGAACTGATGACACCAAGCCAGATTGAAATCGTTAACAAGACCTGGAGGCAGGTCCTGGCCCTGGGCGACGAGGTGGCCAAGCTGTTTTATGACCGCCTGTTCGAGATTGATCCTGCGGTCAGGCCGCTGTTTACCGCCGACAATATGCCGGAGCAGCGCAAAAAGCTGATGCTGATGCTGGGCGCTGCCGTCGCGGGGCTTGAGGATCTCCATGCTCTGGTGCCGGTTCTCCAGGACCTCGGCCGACGTCATGTCGGCTACGGTGTGACGGAAGACCATTATGATTCGGTGGGCGCCGCGTTGCTCTGGACCCTTGAACGGGGATTGGGCGAGGCCTGGAACGAGGACGTGAGCGAGGCCTGGGCGGCGGTTTACGCGCTGGTCGCCGAGGTCATGATCGATGCGGCCCGGGACGCCGCTGCCTGAACCTGCTGCCTGACTCTGGGGGCTTCTTCCCCGTCAGTGCCGGCGGTGCTTGCTCTTCAAAACCTCCGCCAGGGCGTCGATCTTGGCGGAGCCGGCACCCTTGCGCCAGAACAGCATGGTCCAGGCCTTGTCTCGGTTTTTGGGCAGCGGATGCAGCGAAAGGCGCCTGCGCTCGGGATAAGTGACCAGCACGCTCTTTGGCAGCAGGGTGATCCCCATGCCGACCAGAACGCAGCCAAGCATGGCGTAGTATGAGGCGAGCTGCAGGGTCTGAGCCGGCGTTTCACCGCGTTCCGTGTACCAGTCCTCCAGGCGTTTTCGATGCGGACAGCCGTTCTCGAAAGCGATCATGGTGCGTGGGGCCGGTTTACCCGGAACGATGGGCGGTTGATCGGCAGCGGCGACCAGCACCAGTTCTTCCTCAAAGACCGGTATCTGCTCGAACTGTTCCCTGGCAATGGGTTCTGCGGCCAGTGCGGCATCCAGATCTCCGGCCAGAACCGCACGCGCCAACTGCTCCGGGTTGCCGGTGCGCAGCTCGATGTCGACCTCGGGGTAGCGTTTCATGTAAGCACTCAGCGGTGCCGGCAGCCGCACGGCCGAGGTGCTTTCCATGGAGCCGAGGCGGAAAGTACCCCGCGGCCGCGAATCCTGCACGGCCTCCCGCGCTTCTTCCGCCAAGCCCAGAATCCGGTCGGCATAGTCGAGCAGCACCCGGCCTGCCGGCGCCAGGTGCAGCCGCTTGCCCTGACGGATAAAGAGCGCCACCCCCAACTCCTCCTCAAGCTGGCGGACCCGGGTTGTTATGTTTGACTGAACCCGGTGCAGGCGTTCGGCGGCGCGGGTGATGCTGCCTTCTTCGACAACGGTACGGAAGATGGTGAGATCGGATAGATTCATTATCTCATATTGAGAATGATTAAATCATATATTTTCATTTTATAAGATAATGGAAGTTTGGTAAAGCCACGCTTGAAAAGACGCCCGACATTGTCGGACTATCACCGGAACGCCTTCAGTCGCCGCGATTGGAGAAACGCTATGACCCCCGTACAGACGGCCTTACTCCGGGAAACCTGGGAGCAGGTCATCCCGATCGGCGACGCTGCAGCCACCCTTTTCTATGATCGCCTCTTTGAGATCGATGAAACAGCCAAACCGCTCTTTGCCGGTGTTGACATGGCGGAACAGCGCCGGAAATTGCTGAAGACGCTGAATGGCGTGATCGAGGGCTTGAACGACCTTGAAGCCCTTATCCCGGCCATTCAGGATCTCGGCCGGCGTCACGCCGCCGTTGGCGTGACCGATGCGCAGTATGATTCCGTCGGCGCCGCCTTGCTTTGGACACTTGAAAAAGGGCTGGGCGACAGGTGGAGCACGGAAGCTCAAGTGGCCTGGGCGAGAGCCTATGGTCTGATCGCCGACACCATGCGTGAAGCAGCGAAAGAAGCTTCCGATCCGGGTGCAAAGGCCGATAGGCTTGCCAACTGAGTCCGCAGAGTTCGTTACCTTACCTCAGTATTATCAGGAGAAGAGATATGGTCGCCTATTGGATCGCCCATGTAACCGTTACCGACGAGGCCGTTTACGGCGACTATGCAAAGCTTGCGACGGAGGCCGTGACCAAGCACGGCGGGCGCTTCCTTGCCCGCGGCGGGCGTCATGTCACCAAGGAAGGCACGGATCATGCGCGCAACGTCGTTGCCGAGTTCCCGTCCTTCGAGGCCGCGGTCGGCTGTTACGATTCGCCGGAGTATCAGGAGGCCCTGACCTACGCCAGCCGTTCTTCTGAGCGGCATCTCTCCATTATCGAGAGTGTCTGACGCCGGGCCCGGTCAGGCCCGGACTTTGGCGGTCTTGTTTTTCTTGGCAAGGTCCCGCTCCTTGTCGGGCCGCCGCCGTTCGAAGGGGGCAAGGGCCGAAAGCATCAGCCATCGCGGCAGGGCGCGCTTCAACTCGGTCGGCCCCTCCAGCCGGATGGCGCCGCCGGCGATCTCCCGCCTCAGGGAGCGGAAGCCTCGCCAAGCATCAATGAAAAGCCGCAAGTCGGACATCACCTTCACGTCGACCTCGTAACCCGGATCTTTCAGGCACATCTCCACCTTGCCGTCAGTGTTGACGAGCCAGAACCGGCGGCTGTCTCTGGGCGCGCCTGTGAACTCGAATGCCAGCACGGTGCGGTCGGGCGGCATGGCTGCGGTATTGATGCGCTCATGCATGCTCCAGACCAGGAACCCGGGATCGAGATCTTCCGCAGTCATGTCCCTTGCCCAACGCTGGCCCCAGGCCGCCAGTTCCATGATGATCGGCTCCAGCTCCCAGCCGGCCTCACTCGGTTCATAGCTGTAGCCGTGCCCGCCGGGCAGGGGGCGCCGCTCGGCCATGCCCGCCGCTTCGAGCTGGGCGAGACGCTGTGAAAGCAGGCTGGCAGACATGCGCGGGACACCGCGGTGAATCTCGTTGAAGCGGCGGCAGCCGTCGATCAGACGGCTCATCACCAGGATCGCCCAGCGTTCCCCCAGAACCTCACAGGCCAGTGCAAGGGGACAGTACTGACCATAGCCACGGGTCACGGATCCACTGGTCATGGCGGTCTCCTCTCGGGTGCGGCGGATTCAAGAATGCGCCACCGGCCGGCCAGGGTCCACTCCAGATTTAGGAGTAGTTTGCCCTCTGGTCAGGCGCCAGACTGCCATGAAAGTCGCGCCCCCAAGCCACGAGACCCTTCCCATGCGCCAATCCCTGCAACAAGTTCCTCCGGCCGCCGCCGCCCTGGGTCCGGCGGCCATCGACGCTCTGGCCTCCCGACTGCGCGGCCGCCTGTTCGACCGCGATGCCCCCGATTACGACGAAGTCCGCGCGGTCTGGAACGCCATGATCGATCGCCGGCCCCAGCTGATCGCCGTCTGTTCCGGTGTCGCGGACGTGATCGAAGCGGTGAACTTCGCCCGCGATCAGGGCCTGCCCCTGGCGGTGCGCGGCGGTGGCCACAACATCGGCGGCTCGGCGCTCTGCGACGACGGCCTGGTGGTGGATCTCTCGCAGATGCGGTCCGCCCGCGTGGATGCGCAGGCCAAGCGCGCCTGGGTGCAGGGCGGCGCCCTTCTGGGCGATCTCGACCGCGAGACCCAGGTCTTCGGACTCGCGACACCGGGCGGCGTGATCTCCCACACCGGTGTGGCGGGCCTGACACTCGGCGGCGGTTTCGGCTGGCTGTCGCGCAAGTACGGTCTCACCGCCGACAACCTGTTGGTGGTTGAGTTGGTGACGGCGGAAGGACGGTTGATCCGCGCCTCGGCGGAGGAACACCCCGACCTCTTCTGGGCGTTGCGCGGCGGCGGCGGCAACTTCGGAGTGGCGGTCGGTTTCGAGTTTCAACTGCATCCCGTGGGTCCGGAGGTGCTCTTCGGGCCCACCCTCTATCCGCTCGACCAGGCCGCCGCCGTCTTGCGCAATTTCCGCGACGTCGCGCCGGGCCTGCCGCCGGAGGCCTGTGCCTGGGCCGACATGCTGACCGTGCCGCCGCTGCCCTTTCTCGATTCTAGCTACCACGGCACCCGGATGATTTCGATCATCCAGTGCTATGTCGGCGATTCCGCGGAGGGCGCGGCGGCGCTGGCGCCGTTACGCGGCTTCGGTGCACCAGTAGCTGATGCGGTCATGCCGCGGCGCTATACAGAGGCGCAGTCGATCTCGGACAGCTTCTTCAGCCACGGCCTGCGCAACTACTGGACCTCGGCCAACTATGTGACCCTGAGCGACCGCAGCATCGATGCCTTTGTCGATCTGGCTCAGAGAACACCGACGCCGCAGTCGGAGGTGATGATCCATCTGGTCGGTGGAGCGATCAACGACGTGGCGCCGGCGGCGACCGCCTATCCCCACCGCGATGCGGTCTTCGTGCTCAGCCCAGGCGCCCGCTGGAGCGATCCGGCCGACGACGGCGCCTGCATGGCCTGGATCGGCGACTGCCGTAAGGCCCTGGCGGCGGAATCGAACGGCGGTGCCTACGTGAACTTCATCGCAGAGGGCGCGGGCCGGGAGCGGGAGGCCTATGGCCGCAACTACGAACGCCTCGCCGAGGTGAAGCGCCGCTACGATCCGCATAACCTCTTCCGCATCAACCAGAACGTGGCACCGGGATGAGTCGGCGGGCGCTTGCCCGTCAGTAGGCGTCGCGCGCTTTTCGGGCCGCAGCCGTCACCGCTTCGATGCTGCGATAGTTTTCCGTGTTCACCATCAGGTCGCGGGCAAGCCTAAGGCAGCGGGTTTCGCAAAGGGCTCTGGCGCCCGGGTCTTCGATCCACTCCAGGTCGATGTTGTGGGCGAGGCCGAGGATACGGCGGATCATCTTGGCGGCGGCGAAACCGATAGAGTCGGCGAAGAGACGGTCCATATAGACCTCCTGCTCGGCCCTCAGGGCTTCAGGCCCTGCGCCTGCGGTAAAGAGGATGTGCGGGTAGGCGTCGCCCGCAGCCCGGTCGCGCCAGAGCGCCAGAAACTTTCTTCGGAACTCGTTCCAGCACCCTTCGACCGCTTCCAGCACCCAGGTCTGATAGTCCTCCCGCGGGTCGCCGGGCTTGGCGTGACCGTCCTGGCTGAAGTAGTTGATCAGCAGGTTGGCAATCACCGCGCCGATGTCGAATCCCATGGGTCCGTAGAAGGCGAACTCCGGATCGATCACCCGGGTATCGCTTTCCGTGACCATGACCGAGCCGGTATGCAGATCCCCATGCAGCAACGCCTGGGCCTCGGAGAGGAACTTCAGCTTGAGGCGGGAGACCGCGACCTTCAGCGCGCCGTCCTCGCGAAATTCGTGGGCGATGCCGTCGAGCTGCGGCGTGGTCCAGCGATTGTTCTCCGCGATCATGTAGGGCTCGGTGAAGATCAGGTCTTCGGTGATCTTGCAGAGCGCGGTATTGCCGCAGAACGCGGCAATGGCAGCTTTCTTTTCATCGGCCGGCAGGGCGAGGTCGGAGGTGTGGAACAGCGTGCGGGCCATGAAGTCGGTGATGGCCTCGACGAAGTCCGGGTAACGGATCGCCTTGATCATGCCCTGGCGCATGATGATGTGCGGCCGCAGCAATTCCATGACGATAAGGGCCAGGGTCTCGTCGTAGTGCAGCACCTCCGGCACCAGGCCGGGCGCGTGTTTGGCCTGGGTGGCGAGCGCCATCTGCTCAAAGTGCGCGCGGCTGAGGGGCAGGGGCCAAGACTCGCCGACAAGGCGGACATAGGGCAGCGCTTGTTTCACCGCGACGCCACCGGCGGGTCCGTCGACGATGAAAACCAGGTTCAGGTTGCCGTCGCCGACCTCGCGTACCCGCCAGTCTGCCTGCGCACCGCCGAGCCGTGCGGCGACGGCGGGTGCGCCGGCCAGATAGGCCGGCAGACTGTCTTCGTCTTTCGGGGCGTAGCCCTCCGGCACCGGTAGTCCCTTATCGGCCATCACCCTTCCCCGTCTCTCAATCCCATCGTGGAGGTTGATATCGCAGATTTGCTCGGTGATGCAACACAATGGGGCTGTCCGGACAGGACCGTCGAGGGCGATCATCATGAAATCAGCCGACGATCTCTCTTGTGACCTTCTTAGGTTTTCGCGGCGGCTTTGAACGATCTGCGCAGGTACCGCGACTGAGTTGGGAATGCCTGTGGGGGCACATCTCAATCGAAGCTTTCCTCAATCGCCGGGGGACGAGCATACTTAAGGAGATATTCGTGTCCAAATTATTGAAGACAACAGTTCTGGCTCTGGCGGCATCCGCTGCAATTACCGGTGCCGCACAATCCGCCCAACTGCTGCAGCAAGTGAGCCTTTCCGCCTCTCCCGATGTGCCGAACAAGCTCCCAAAGCTGGAGTACATTCTCAAGGACGGCAAGTACGTTCTGGGCAAAGGCGCTGAGCAGCCTTTCGTCAAGTTCAGAGTCAAAGCGAAGAAGATGAACGATGGCCGGATCGTTTCCTATCGGGTTGAAAGCCAGGACTCGGGTAAAAAGTTTGCCAGTGCCGGGGCCTTCTATGAGAAGAAGATCGACATATCCTTCAAGCACAGAGTGCGCGGCGATGAACTGAACGCACTTGTCTCTGCGGGCCGCAAGATCTGCGAAACCCAGGGTGATCGGGACAAAGTGGTCAAACAGCTGATCAAGCCCGGCCTGCGCTACAAAATGGTGGTGCGCGCGGTCGCCCTGGCTCGCAAGGGGGAGGATATCGAACATCGTCAAGCCAGGGTTTCCGTCCAGGTCATCTGTCATCCGGAAGAGTTCCAGGTGAAGGACGCCGACCTTACAGTGAAGTTCGATGGATCGCCGTTTAGCTGTCCGGTAAAGGCTACGTTGACCGCGAAGTTCAAGACCAATAAACCCGGCACCTTCAAGTTCAATCTCTACCGGGGCGACGGTGAGTTCCAGTCCGTCACGAAGACGGCCGGAGAATCCGGTATCGTAACTTTCAAGAAGCACTACACCTTCAAAAAGGCCACAGACCGCAAGTACCTCATTGCGGTGATGGGCCACCCGATCTCCACCCAGTGGGTGCCGATGAAGGTGAAGTGTAACCCCAAGACCGGCGGCTTCCAGACTGCGCCAAAGCCGCACAACAACTGACGCGTAGACGTTGTCTGAAATCGATCGCGCCGGTGCTCCCCTGGGAGTGCCGGCGTTCTCTTGTGCGCGTGATGTCTTGCTGTCAGGGGCGGCCCGGTCTTGGTCCCTTGACTTCGACCCCGGACACGACGAATGATAGGACAGGTGTCGTAAGACACCGCAAGGCACGGAAAAAGAATTAGAACAAGGCGTTGGGGAGGATTCTGGGGATGCAGGTGGCTGCAGCCTCGGCCGTTTGGGGGGCCGTGCGCGGTATCTTTGCAATCGATTGTGCAGAATCGCTTCGGGGACGGGAGCGATCGCACAACTGATGGTGGATGGCAGCGCAGCAGATGAGCCTTCCGGCGGCAATTCGGCATTGGGACGCCGCCTCGACCGTGGCGATCCCGCGACCTTTCCCGAATGGTTCAATACCCGAAAGCCGCGCGCCAACCTGATCGTCGCGCGCTGGGTGCCGCTGGCCCTGGTTGGCCTGCCGGTGCTCGTACTGTTCTGCATCGTGGTCTATCCGACCGTCTGGATGTTCTACCACGCTCTCCACGACACCAACATGATGCGCCTGTTTCAAAGCAACTGGAGCTGGGTTGGCTTTGAGAACTTCGCAACGGTGCTGTCGTCGCCGCGCTTCGGTGATTCGGTCGTGCATCTCGGGATCTACCTCACCTTCGGCGCCTGTCTTCAGGTGCTCTTGGGGGCGGCGCTGGCGCTGATCCTCTATGAACTGGTGAAGAACAACTTCCTGCGAGTGGTGTTCCTGATCGCCATGGTGCTGCCGATGATGCTGCCGCCGTCGATCGTGGGTGTGCTCTGGAAGTTCCTGCTGACGCCGTCCAATGGCGCGATCAATCAGGCGCTGCTGAACCTCGGCCTCATCGACCAGCATATCGAGTGGTTCAACGCCGGCATGTCGCTCTGGACCATTATTATCGCCGACGTCTGGAACTGGACCGCCCTGCCGCTGCTGATCGTCTATTCCGGCCGGGTTTCGCTGCCGCCGGCGGTCTATGAGGCCGCGCGGGTCGACGGCGCCGGAACCTGGACGACGCTCCGGCGCATTACCCTGCCGATGTTGAAGGAGGTGATTGCCATCGCCTTCATCGTGCGTTTCATGGATGCCTTCAAGTTCGTCGATCTGGTCTTCATCATGACCTCCGGCGGCCCGGCCCAGTCCTCCGAGTTGCCGGCCTATATCGCCTTCCAGCGCGGCCTGAGGGAGTTCGCCATCGGCGAGGCGGCCGCCTATGCCATCATCATCTTCCTCGTCTCCGCCGTGCTTATCACCCTCTTCCTGAAGTACCTGAAGAAGGTGCTGAAAGCCCAGGGTTTCGCATGAGGGGTTTCGCATGAGCAGATCCAACTACGGTTTGGTGAAGTACCTGTTCCTCGCCTTCATGGGGCTCTGGCTGCTGATCACGCTGTTTCCCTTTTACTGGCAGATCATCACCGCCCTGAAGTCGGCGGCGGAGACCAACCGCACGATCCCGACCTTCTGGCCGGAAGTGCTGCATCCCGAGAATTTCGTCGCGGTCTTTGCCGAGGCTTCCAACTTCAACGCTCTGGTGGACAGCTTCATCATCGCCACTGGCAATACCCTGGCCTCGCTCTTCCTGGGCACCTTGGCCGGCTATGCCTTCGCGCGCTTCCCGCGCCAGGCCGGCGGCGAGAATATGGCCTTCTGGGTGCTGTCGAACCGCATGTTCCCGCCGGTGGCCGTGGTGCTGCCGATGTTTTTTCTTTTCGATGCCACCCCCTGGGGTACCGACAGCCACATCACCCTCATTATCCTTTACCTGGTCTTCAACATGCCGCTGGCGACTTGGCTGATGATGGTGTTTTTCCGCGACGCTCCGCGGGAGTTGGAGGAGGCGGCCTATCTGGACGGCTACACGCCGCTGCGCGCTTTCTTCAAGGTGACGCTGCCGCTGGTGCTGCCCGGTATGATCTCGGTCGCCATGCTGTGCTGGATCTTCGCCTGGAACGAATACCTCTTCGCCAACCTTCTGGTCGGTACCAACGTGCGGACTTTCACCATCGTCATTCCGACCTTCACCCACGGCAGCCAGACGCTGTGGAACCTGCAGATGGCCTTCAGCCTGATCGCCATGCTGCCGCCGGTGATCCTCTTTATCCTGCTGCGCCGCTATATGGTGCGCGGCCTCTCCCTTGGCGTCGTGAAGGGGTAGGGCGATGGCGCGGCTTGAGATAGAGGGGCTCTGCAAGGGCTGGGACTTTCCGGTCATCGACCGTCTCGACCTGACGGTGGAGGAGGGCGAGTTTTTCGTCGTGGTCGGGCCCAGCGGCATCGGCAAGACCACGCTGCTGCGGCTCGTCGCCGGTTTGGAGCGGCCGGATGCCGGGACCATCCGGGTCGGCGAGCGCGACATCACCGCTCTGCCGCCTTACCGGCGCAAGGTGGCCATGACCTTCGAGAGCTATGCGCTCTATCCCCACCTCTCGGTTTTCGAGAACATTGCCAGCCCGCTGCGGGCCCGCGGCATGGCCAAGGCGAAGATCGAGGAGACGGTGATCGGTGTCGCCAAACTGCTGCGCATCGAACAGTTGCTCAACCGCCGCCCGGGCGAAATCTCCGGCGGTCAGAAGCAACGCACGGCCCTCGGCCGCACCCTGGTGGCGGAGCCCGATGTCTTCTTGTTGGATGAACCCATCAGCCATCTCGACGCCAAGATTCGCCATGAATTGCGGTTGCAGTTCCATACCCTGGAGGAACTGCGCTCCGTAGCCACGCTCTATGTCACCCACGACTATGCCGAAGCCCTGTCTCTCGGCGACCGGATCGGGGTGATGGGCAACGGCGGTCTTCTCCAGGTCGGCACGGCGCGGGAGATTTTTCAACGGCCACAGCATCTCTTCGTCGCCCAGCATCTGGGGCAGCCGAGCATCAACGTCGTGGAGGCGTCGCTGAGCCGGACGGACGGCGACCTGCGGTTTACCGCCGAGGCCGGCAGTCTTGCCCTGCCGGTTGCCGGACCGCATAGCGAAGTGCTGGCCGCCCACAAGGCGGGGCGCATCACCGTCGGCATTCGCCCCCAGCACGTGCAGGTGGCGAAGGCGGGCGCGGAGACCAACGGCGCCGCGGTGGTCGAGGCCAAGGTGGAGATCTTCGAGGCGCTGGGTGCGACCGGCATCCTGATGGCCGAAAGCGGCGGCGTGAAGCTGATGGCGCTGACCCCGCCGGATGCCGAATTTCAGCATGGCGAGCCCGTGAAGCTGGCGCTGCGCAACGAGGCCTTCCTCTATTTCGATGCCGATAGCGGCCGCAACGTGATGGTGAGCTGAACCATGGCGCGGGTCTCGCTGAAGGATGTGAACAAGATTTACCGCTCGCGCCATGACGAGGTGCATGCGGTAAACGATCTGAACCTCACGGTGAATGATGGTGAGTTCGTGGCGCTGCTCGGGCCCTCCGGCTGCGGCAAGACCTCCACGCTGCGCATGATCGTCGGCCTGGAGGAAATCTCCTCCGGCCAGATCCACTTCGATGATGTGCTGGTGAACGATCTGGATTCCCAGGCGCGCAACGTTGCCATGGCCTTTGAGACCTATGCGCTTTACCCAAACTTCACCATTGAGGAAAACCTCGCCTTTCCGCTGGAGGTGCGGGGGCTTTCGGCGCCGGAGCGCAAGAAAAAAGCGCGGGAGATCGCCGAGATTCTGCGCATCGACGATATCCTGGATCAGCGGCCGGGATCGCTCTCAGGCGGCCAGCAGCAGCGGGTCAGCCTTGGGCGCGCGTTGATCCGCGATCCCGCGGTGTTCATCCTGGACGAGGTGATGAGCCACATCGATGCGCATCTGAAATTTCAGATGCTGTTCGATTTGAAGGCCATCCATCAGGAACTGAAGAAGACGATGATCTACGTCACTCATGATCAGGTTGAGGCGTTGGCCCTGGCCGACCGGGTGGCGGTGATGAGCAACGCCGAACTGCGGCAGTTCGGCACCCGCAACGATCTTTATCATACCCCGGCCAGCGTTTTCGTTGCCGACTTCATCGGCGAACCGCCGACCAACTTCTTCGAGGCCGAGCTTTTCACCGATCAGAAAGGCACGGCCCTGCATGTTGCCGATTCCGACCTGGTGATCCAGATCGACCAGCAACACGCGCAGCGGATCGCGCGCTGGAACGAGAGCAGGCTGACGATCGGTATCCGTCCGCAGTCGCTCCACCTGAACGGCGACCGGAATCTGCCTGCGCTGGAGGCCGAGGTGGCGATCAACGAATATCTCGGCGAGCGGTCGATCCTGACCCTGACCAGCGGCGCCTGCCGTTTTCGCGCCGTGGTCGACGCGGACACTGCCGCGGCGCGGGGCGAAAGGGTGCGGGTTCACTATGCGCCCGAAGATGTGATGGTATTCAGTGGACAGACGGAGTTGATTATTCTCTAGAGGCAGAAGCCAAAGCGCAGTCCTGCGCAGAACCGTCCGGTCCGTTCGGCGGTCCGGCAAAAAAGAAGAGGGAGGAAGAAGCTATGGGTCTCTTTAGCGGATTTACACGGCGGAAGTTCCTGCAAGGCGCGGCGGCCGGCGCCGCGGCAGCCGGCGGCATGGCGCCGGGAATGTCCTTTGGCGCTCAGGCGGTGCCGCCGGGCAAGAAGCTCTTCAAAGACATCGAACTGACCTACTTCCAAGACTCCAACTGGCTGCACTCGCCGCTCTGGTTGTCGCCGCACCTGATGAAGGAAGCCGGTGTCGGCATCAAGAGCCGGGAGAACTACGACGGCGGCGACGCGGTCGCCAAGATCCTGCCGCAGCTCCTCTCCAAGCGCCCGCGCTTCGACTGGGTGCAGTTCCCCAGCCTCTTCTTCGGCGCCTTCGCCGAGACCGGCCAGCTTGAGCCGCTCGACGACTACTTCGCCCAGTACGAAGGCAGCCAGGACTATCTCGATTGGGTCATGCCAGCCTATCGGGAGTTCTACACCAAGTGGGACAACAAGACCTACGGCGTGATGCTGGACGGCGATATCCATATCCTGCACTACCGCAACAGCTACTTCCAGGATGCCGGCCTGCAGAGCAAGTTCTCCAAGCGCTTCCAGCGCGACCTGGAGGTGCCGAAGACCTGGCTCGACTTTGTCGATGCGACGCAGTTCTTCACCGAAGAACTCAGCAGCCAGGGCATCTACGGCAGTTCCATGGTGGTGAACCCGCCGAACTTCGGTTGGGGCTTCTGGATGGATATTGCCGCTTCCGCCGGGGTGAACTACTTCGACGAAAACATGAACCCCACCATCAACCAGGGTAAGGCGGCGGAAAGCCTGGATATCTACAAGGAGATCATCAAGTTCGGCCCGCCGGGCGCCGAAGCCATGGACATCGGCACGACGATCCAGCGCTGGCAGTCCGGCTCCGATGTCATGTCGGTCTGGTGGATCGATCTGTCGGAGTTCACGGTCCAGCAGCAGGGCCCGGAACTGGCCGAGGATCAGCGCGGCGCCATTGTGCCGGGCTGGGTGAACGATGACGGCTCGATCACCAACCGGGCCATGTCGCTGTGGTGCCGCACCGCCTCGATTCCCAAAAATATCCCGCAGGATATCAAGGACGCGGCCTTCTACTTCATCTACCGCATGTCCCATCCCGACTATTCCAACGAAATGGTGGCGGACGAGTACTGCGGTTCGGATCCCTATGGCCGGAGCCACTACGGCGATGCCGCCGCGCAGCTCTATCTGCAGGCCAACCCGCAACGCGGCACCGACAACGACCTCTGGTCGACCAACGCTGGTATCTTCAAGAACTTCGACACCGCGAAGAACCATCTGGATGCGGGGCTCGCCAACGTCGAGGTCGGTTATCCGCAGTTCTTCTGGGAAGGTACGCCGGAATATGCCGATGCTCTGGGGCGCAACATCTCCAAGGCGGTTTCCGGTGAACTGACCAGCCAGCAGGCGCTGGACGAGGCGGCGGAGGAGTGGGCGCAGATCGCCCAGAAGCTCGGTCTCGACAACCAGAAGCGTCAGTACAAGAACTTCATCGATGGGGCGCGGAAGCTCGGCTACAAGATCTGATCCTTCCGGCTTTTGTCTTTCGCGGCGGCCTCACGCTTCTTTCCCTGGCGCGTGGGGCCGTTCCGCCCCTTTGATGATTTTGATCGGCCCTGTTCTGCCCGGCTTGTTTCAGGAGGCCCCAGATGAAAAAGATTCTGAACGATCCCTTCAGCTATGTGGACGAGATGTTGGAGGGGCTTTGTGCCGCGCATCCGGAGTACTATGTCCAGCCGGAACCGCGGGTGATTGCGCGCGCCGGCGGCGCGACCAAGGGCAAGGTCGGCATCGTCACCGGCGGCGGCTCGGGCCATTTGCCGATTTTTACTGGCTATGTCGGCAAGGGCCTGTTGGATGCGGCCGCGATCGGTGATGTCTTTGCCTCGCCCTCGGTCGAGCAGATGGCCGGTTCCATGCGCCAGGCCGACGGCGGTGCGGGGATTCTGCGCCTCTACGGCAACTACGGCGGCGATGTGATGAACTTCGATATGGCCGGCGAGATGCTGGAGATGGAGGACGTATCTTCGACCACCGTGGTCCTCGCCGACGACATCGTCTCTGCGCCGCCGGAGGAGGCTGCCAAGCGGCGCGGCGTTGCCGGCATGGTCTATGCTTTCAAGTGCGCGGGCGCCAAGGCCGAAGAAATGGCCGACTTGGTGGAAGTAACGCGTGTCGCCCAGAAGACCGCCGATGCCTGCCGCTCCATCGGCATGGCGCTCACCCCCTGTACCGTGCCCCAGGCCGGCAAGCCGACCTTCGAGATCGGCGACGACGAGATGGAGATGGGCATGGGCATTCACGGCGAGCCGGGCATCTGGCGCGACAAGCTGAAACCCGCCGACGCCATCACCGACGAGATGATCGACCGCCTGCTGGCCGACATGCCCTTGGGCTCTGGCGACCGCATTTCGCTGATGGTGAACAGCCTCGGCGCGACACCGCCGGAGGAGCTCTACATCATGTACCGGCGGGCGAAGGCGCGACTGGAAGACGCCGGGGTAACCATCGTCATGCCGCTGGTCGGCCGCTACGGCACTTCAATGGAGATGACCGGTGCCACGGTCACCTGGTGCCGGCTGGACGATGAACTGGAAACGCTCTTGAAAGCGCCGGCGGACTGCGCTTTCTGGCGGGTCTGAGGACGCCATGGGCGCGCTCACGAGTGCGAGCTTGAAGGCGGCGCTTCCCGGCCTCGCCGCGCATCTGGAATCCCAGGCCGCCTTTTTGAACGAAGCCGATGCGAAGCTCGGCGACGGCGATCTCGGCGTCACCCTGCAGCGCGGCGGGCGCGGCCTGATTGAGATCGCGGAAGACCTGCCGGCGGATGTCGGCATGGCCTTCATGCGCTGCGCCCAGGCCTTCACCAAGATTTCCGGATCGAGTTATGGAACCCTTCTGGCCACCGGCCTGATGGCGGCGGCTAAGGCCTGCAAGGGCCAGGAGGCCATCGCCTGGTCCCGCGTGCCGGGACTGCTTGGCGATGCCCAGGCGGCCATGATGGTGCGCGGCAAGGGGGCCTTGGGCGAGAAGACAGTGCTGGACACGCTGGAGGCGGCGCGCCACGCCGTGGAGGGGCTCGACGAGCCCGGGGCGCAGTTGGAAGCGGCGCTCAAGGCGACCGAAGAAACTCTGGATCGCCTGCGCGACCAACCCGCCCGCCAGGGCCGGGCGCGCATGTTCGGCGAAAAGTCGGTCGGTCTCGACGATCCGGGGATGCTTGCCTTTCGCTGTCTCATCGAAGGGCTGAAACGATGATCGGCGGTCCCTACGTCATCGGCGTCGACGGCGGTACGGAATCGCTGCGCGCCGGTGTTTTCGATCTGCAGGGGCGGCCCCTGGCTTTCGCCGCGACACCCTATCGCACTGAGTTCCCGCAGCCGGGCTGGGCCGAGCAGAACCCGGCGGACTGGTGGGCGGCCATCGGCTCTTCGGTGCGCCAGGCGGTGCAGGAGGCGGGGATCGACCCGACGGCGGTCGCCGCTCTTTCCGTCGATACAACCTGCTGCAGTGTCGTGGCTTTGGATGAGGCGGGGCAGGCCCTGCGTCCAGCGCTGATCTGGATGGATGTACGCTCGTCGGCGGAGGCGGACAGTGTTGTGGCCAGCGGCGATGCGGCGCTGAAGATCAACGGCGGTGTCGCCGGGCCGGTCTCGGCGGAATGGATGATCCCCAAGGCGCTCTGGCTGCAGCGGCACGAGCCCGAAGTCTTCGAGAAGGCGGCGACGGTCTGTGAGTACCAGGACTACCTGAACTTCCACCTGACTGGCCGGCGGGTGGCGAGCATCAACAACGCAGCGATCCGCTGGCATTACCTGGCGCAGGACGGCGGCTTTCAGCCGGGCCTGCTGAACAAGCTCGGGCTCGATGCGCTGCTGGAAAAATGGCCGGCGGAGGTGGTGCCTCTGGGTCAGGTGATCGGTGGACTGACGGCAACGGCCGCGGAACACCTGGGCTTGCCGCCTGATCTGCCTGTGGCTCAGGGGGGCGCCGATGCCTTCATCGGCATGATCGGGTTGGGGGTCGTAAAGCCCGGTTCGCTGGCTTTCCTGACCGGCTCGTCCCACCTGCAACTCGGCCTCAGCGACAAGCCGTTTCACGGCGCAGGTGTCTGGGGCACTTATGCCGATGCCGTCATTCCCGGCCTGCATGTGGTTGAGGGCGGGCAGACCTCTACCGGCTCTGTGGTGAAGTGGTTCCGCGACCTGCTGGGCGGCGGTGTGACCTACGACGATCTGAATGAAGAAGCGCGGGATCTGCCGCCGGGCTGCGAAGGCCTGATCGTGCAGGATCACTTTCAGGGCAATCGAACGCCGCATACCGACCCGCTGTCGCGCGGCGCCTTTACCGGCCTCAGTCTGAAGCACAGCCGCGGTCACATGTTTCGGGCGATCATCGAAGGCATCGCCTTCGGCAGTGAGTTGATCCTGGAGACCATGCGCGGACGCGGGTTCGAGCCGCGGGAGATCGTCATCGCCGGCGGGGCGACTCGCTCCGATCTCTGGCTGCAGATCCATGCCGATGTTTCGAACGTTCCCCTGAAGTTGACCAAGGTCCCGGATGCGCCGAGCCTGGGTTCCGCCATTCTGGCGGCTGTTGCCGCCGGGCAGTTCCCGGATATCGCAGCAGCGGCGGAATCAATGGTGTCGGTTGAGCGGGTGGTGGAGCCGAATCCTCACACCCATGAGGCCTACCGGCCATACTATGAGGCTTACAAGCGCGCCTATCCGGCGCTCGCCGGGATCGCCCGGCCGCAAGGGGACCGCTGACGGGCTGACGGCCCGGGGCAAGAATGCCGCCGCGCAAGAGGGAGAGACCGACCATGCTGAAGAACATCGATCCGACTTTGAGCCCGGACCTTCTGCAGGTGCTGGCCGCCATGGGGCACGGCGATGACATTGTCGTTGTGGATGCGAATTTCCCGGCGGATTCGGTGGCGCGGCAAACGGTGACCGGAAAGCTCATCCGCCTGGATGGTGTCGACGCTGTCCAGGCCGTCTCTGCCATCCTCTCCGTCTTCCCGCTCGACAGCTTTGTCGAGGCACCGGCGCGGCGCATGGAGATCGTCGGTGCGCCGGATGAAATTCCCGAGGTCCAGCAGGAGGTCCAGCGGGAGATCGATGACGCTGAGGGGCAGGCCCTGCCGATGGCTTCCGTCGAACGCTTTGCCTTTTATGAGGAGGCCAAAAAGGCCTACGCGGTGGTGGCGACCACCGAGGGCCGCGCCTATGGCTGCTTTATGCTGAAGAAGGGCGTGATTTTCTTTTGAGTCTCTGGAAAGGCGGTCGGCAGGCGACCGCAAAACCCTTTCCCGGCCGCGGTTGAACCGTCATAGCCCGACGGATAGAGTGCGGCTTCCACCATCCATCCGAGGAATAAGGGCACCATGGCCGCGCTCAAGCATCTTTCCCTACGTAAAGCGATTATTGCTGCTTGCCTGAAAATGAACGAACTGGGCATCAACCAGGGGACGTCCGGCAATATCTCCGCGCGGATCGATGGCGGCTTCCTGATCACCCCTTCCGGCATCCCTTACGAGAAAATGAAGCCCGAACAGATCGTCCAGATGGATCTGGGCGGCGGTTACTTCGGCGAGTATCTGCCGTCGAGCGAGTGGCGGATGCACTATGACATCTATCTGAACAAACCGGATGCCAGTGCCGTCGTTCACACCCATGCCACCTATTGCACGGCCCTGGCCTGTCTGCATGAGCGTATTCCCGCCTTCCATTACATGATCGGCGTGGCCGGCGGCACCAACATCCGCTGTGCCGACTATGCCACCTTCGGCACCCAGGAGCTTTCGGGCCATATGCTGAAGGCTCTGCAGGGCCGCAGCGCCTGCCTTTTGGCCAATCACGGCATGATTTGCTTCGGCAAGGACCTGGACAAGACCCTCTGGCTGGCGGGTGAGGTGGAAACCCTGGCCCAGCAATACTGGACCGCCCGGCAGATGGGCAAGCCGACCATCCTTTCCAAGCGCGAGATGGCGACGGTGCTGGCCCGCTTCAAAAGCTACGGCAAGCAGGCGAAGGATCTCGCCAAGGGCGAGGCCCTGGCGGTCGAACCGCCGCCGCGCCGTGATGGTGCCGCTGCCTCGAAAACCGGCCCGGTAAAGAAAACAGCGAAAGCACGAAGCAAGAAACCGGCGTCGCCGCGCCGGCCGGCGGCGCGCAAGCGAACGGCGAAGAAACCGGTCAAGGCGCCTGCCGCATGATCACCGTCTTCGGTTCGCTTTCTGCCGATCTGGTGGCTCAGGTGAAACACCTGCCGACACCGGGGGAGACCGTGACCGGTCCGTCTTATACCGTGGTTCCCGGTGGCAAGGGCGCCAATCAGGCTTTGGCTGCGGCCCTGGCCGGCGCCCCGGTGCGGATGGTCGGCGCGGTCGGCAGCGACGGCTTCAGGGAAATGGCCCTCAGCGGCATGCAGAAGGGCGGGGTCGACCTGACCGCCATGGCCGACAGCCCGGAGAAGACCGCCTGTGCCTTCATCGCCGTCGATGCCCAGGGTGAAAACCTGATCTTTGTCGCCAGCGGTGCCAATCTGGATGCCAGGGCTGCGCAGCTGCAGGACGTGTCTTTGAGCGAAGGTGACGTTCTGCTGCTGCAGATGGAGGTCACCCATGCCGAAAACTGGAAGGCCATCGAGATTGCCAAAGCCAAGGGCGTGAAAGTGGTCCTCAATCTGGCGCCGGCCGGGCCGATTCCCGAGGATAGCCTGCGCCGGCTCGATGTGCTGGTGGTGAACGAGACGGAGGCCGGGCAATTGGGGGAGCAACTGGGGCTAAGCGACCAGGACCCCGAAGCCATCGCCGCAAAGATCGCCGCCGATTTCGATCTGGATTGCATTGTCACGCTGGGGCCGGCGGGCGCCCGTTCCTTCGGGCCCTCAGGCCGCTTTTCGGTGCCTTCCCTGGCTATCGATGTCGTCGATACCACGGCGGCGGGGGATGCCTTTGTCGGTGCCTTCGCCGCCGGGCTCGACCAGGATCTGACGATGGAGCAGGCCCTGCGCCAGGGTGCCGTGGCAGGCAGCCTGGCCTGCCGCGCCGTCGGCGCCCAGCCCAGCCTGCCGAATCGCGAGGAAATCGCAGCACACCTTGCAGATCTTTCCTGAACGGCAAGTCTTGCTTAGTCGGCTTACGGTAGGGCCGGCTTCTCGACTACCAAGACAGCTTCATTGTTGTAGCGCTGCTCGCAGTCTTCCACAGAGGCTTTGACCAAGGCCTTTTTCATGCGCATGTAATAGTCCAGCCAACGCGCCATCAAGTCCGGTCGTACGCTGGCCTCGACAAGGGATTGCTTCAGAAGATCGTGGCGGGCCAGGAACACCTCTTCGGTGATGAACATATGCTTGTGGGCGCTTCTGGGCAGCTTTCCCGCGTAAACCTTCGGGCCGCCGAAAAGACCGGCCATGAAATCGCTCTGCTGTGCTTCCAGATGCGGACGCGGTACGCCGTCGAAGAATCCCTTGAGCCATGAGTCGCTTAAGAGCTTGCCGTAGAAGATGCGGTGAACCTTTTCCAGACAGGCCATGCCGCCGAGTTCGTCAAACAGTGTGTCTGCCATGGTCGGGCTTCCCGCAGTCGGCGTTCGGTCCGGCCATCGCAGCCAAGGTCGGACAGCTTCATCCTAGCGGGCTGCCATAAACAATTTGCTAAGTGCGCTTGGCGTAAAGCGTGGGCCCTCAATCACCCGGGGGTTTTGCAGACTCCGCCCTGGGGGGTGTCCCTCAGCATGTCGAAAGTTACCTTTCTGCGGCTTGTGGGCCTGTTCAGAACACCTCCGGCACGAAGTTCTGGTGCTCGATCGGCGGCCTGACGTAGCCGACGGGTTCCTGGCGCGGCGGAAGCGTCACCGGTCGCGGCGTCAGATCCTCGTAGGGGATCATGCTGAGCAGGTGGTTGATGCAGTTGAGGCGCGCCCGCTTCTTGCTGTCGGCGTTCACAACAAACCAGGGCGCCCGGCTGATGTCGGTATGCAGGAACATATCGTCCTTGGCCTTGGAATACATGAACCAGCGGCTGCGTGATTCCAAATCCATGGGGCTGAGTTTCCAGCGCTTGGTCGGATCGTGGATGCGGGCCTGGAAGCGGCGCTCCT
Source organism: Pelagibius sp. (assembly GCF_965249265.1). Lineage (NCBI taxonomy): Bacteria > Pseudomonadati > Pseudomonadota > Alphaproteobacteria > Rhodospirillales > Rhodovibrionaceae > Pelagibius > Pelagibius sp. Next base: position 1,111,426 of record NZ_OZ252224.1, read on the forward strand.
GTTCCTCGTCGCTGACCGAGAACCAGTACTTGATCAGAATGATGCCGGAGCGGATCAGCATGCGCTCGAACTCGGGGCAGGAGCGCAGGAACTCGCGGTATTCGTCGTCGGTGCAGAAATCCATCACCCGCTCAACGCCGGCGCGGTTGTACCAGCTGCGATCGAAGAGGATCATTTCGCCCTCGGCGGGCAGGTGCGGAACGTATCGCTGGAAGTACCATTGGCCGCGTTCCCGCTCCGTCGGCGTGCCTAGCGCGACAACCCGGCAGACCCGCGGGTTGAGGCTCTGGGTGATGCGCTTGATGACGCCGCCTTTGCCAGCCGCGTCACGGCCTTCGAAGACGACCACGACTTTCAGACGGCGGTCCTTGATCCATTCCTGAAGCTTCACCAGCTCGATCTGCAGGCGCGCCAGTTCTCTTTCGTAGACTTTGTTCTTGATGGCCTTGCCGTTCGATGCCGCAACCTTCTCTGGGGCTGGTTTCTGCCCGCTATTGGCCGCCTGTGCGCTCTTCATCTTGGCTTTGCCGGCTCCCGCGGCACTTGGCGTCCTGGCCTTGCGCTTTCGGCCGTTTCCTTTGGCGCTTTTGCCCGCTGTCGCTTTCGTCATTCCGATTCTCCCTGGCTTACGGCTTTCTCCGCCTGCGTGTACCTGCTTGTCAGCGTGATCCCCCACCCGCTGGCCCGCCACGGTCTCAAACCAGCTTCCAATTGTCAGTCTGGGAGTCCGCGACACCGCGGCGGGACCAAAACGCTATCAGATCGATTAGTCGAAGGCGAATCGCGGTCTGTTCGCAACCGCAGAAGCGCAGGGCTTTGCCTGCTTCGGCGCTCCCAGAGGAGGCCTCGTCCCGTGTCATGGGAACGAAGGCCCCAACTGTCCGGCCTATCTAAAAGCAGCGCTGCCCTGAACTTCGGCACCACGCTGTTCGGCAACGATGCCGGCAACCGCACTCAGCACCTCAATGCGGGCATTGCCGCCGACGCCGTGCCAATGCGGATAACGTCCCTCCAGATCAAAAGCGATGGCTGCGGCTTCCTCGCCGGTCAGGAGGCTGTCGTCAATGGCTGCCGAAACAGCGGCATCCAAGGCTTCCAGGTAGCTGCGCTGGGCCTCAAGCCGGACATCCAGTGGCCCGTGTTTGCCGTGACCGATGTAAACGCTTGTCTGCGCTGGGAAGCGATCTTCGATGTCGTCAAGCTGGGGCAGCCAGTTGTCCAGGCTTTCCAGAGGCGCAGGGACGAAGCCGTCGTTGATCAGGTCGCCTGCGAAAAGGATTCCTTGGTTGCGCAGATAGAGCATAGAGGTCACCTCGGCCTCGCTGGGTCCCATTTTATGGACTTCGAAACGCAGACCGCCGAGTTCGACAACATCGCCGTCGTCGATCACCCGGTCCGGCAGGTTGTCGCTGATCACTTGCTGTGAGGGAAAGATATCGCCGTGCCGGGCCTTGCGTGCGGCGTTGTAGCCGCGGCTGTCTTCGCGCATGGAACGGGTGGTCTCTGCCGCGGCAAAGACCGGGACGTCAGGAAAGGCTGCCTTGAAGGTCGGGAGCCCGCCGTAGTGATCGGTATGAGCATGGGTGACAAAGATACCCAGCACCGGTTTGTCCAGCCGCTGAATATGACGAACGGCGCGCTCCGCTTCGGGCACGACACGCTGGGCATCGATCACGATCACACCCTGATCGGTCTCGATCCAATGGGTATTGGCACTGTCGACGAGTTTAGGTTGCGAGGCAAAGCTATGCACGGTGACGCTCTCGCTGGCTATGGCAGGTAAAGAGACGGTCGCGAAGGCCAGAGCGATAGCCCCGGCGCCCATGGCGGGCAAAGTGGTCGAGACGCCGTCTTTGGCCGGGTTCTTGGTTGGTCGGCGCAAAACCAGCAGCGTGTCGCGCTCGCGCAACAGGAACAGCACGAACAGCAATCCCAGAACCGGCACCGCCGCCCAAAACAGGTGGTTCGGCGGTGAGAACGGGTCCATCAGGCTGGGTATGGTGGAAACCACTGAGATACTGTGCATGACCAGCAGCGCGCCGTAGGTCCAGAACCGCAGAAGTCCGGCCATGAAGGCAAGAACGACGGCCCCCTGCAGAATGCCGGTGGCCAGCAGCACTTCGTCGGAAGGGGAGGAGAAGTAAAAGGTCTCATAGACCCGCCTGGCAATGTCTGGGGCCAGAATCTTTTCCAAGGCCCAGACGAGAAAGAAGGCGCCGGTCGAAAAGCGCAGGATGGTCAGACTCAAGGTCAGCCGGCGGTCGCTGGATATGGACATGGCTTGTTCTCCTTGTGGCTTGAGGGCCGACAAGCGGCCCGGTAAGCAAGGAGATTGTGATGTTTGACATTCATGTCAAACATAGTTTTTACTGCGAGATATCCAAACCCATCACGGCTGCGTGAGCCGCAGCGATGGGGCGGCTCTACGGAGGAGGGCCCCTATGGCTGGCGTGCGGCAGTTTGACGAAGACGAGGTCCTGGAGGCGGTCATGCAGACTCTCTGGGCCAGAGGCTATGCCGAAACAACGATGGCCGATCTTGCCGCGGCAGCCGGCGTGCAGCGGGGCAGCCTCTATCACGCCTATGGCGACAAGGAGACACTGCTGCTGAAAGCGCTGGATCGCTACGGCACCCACTATGGCGCCGCCACCCGGAAGGCTCTGGCCGACCCGGACCCGCGCAAGGCACTCGAGGGTTTTTTTGAAACTCACCTGGCGCGGATGGCGGCACCGTCTAACCCGGCGGGCTGCCTGATGTGCCAGACGGCGATGGAATGCGGCGGGCGCGATCCGGCTCCGGCGAAAGTCGTTCGCAAGCAGTTTTTGCGCACCGAAGCGGCGCTTAAGGATACGCTGGATCGCGCCACGGCTGCGGGCCTGCTGGCCGAGGGGGCCGACACGCGTGCCCTTGCGCGTTTCTTTCTCGGCGTCTCCCGCGGGATGGCGGTGATGCACAAGGCCTACGGGGATCTGTCCGCTGCCCGTGATGCAGCAAAAACGGCCCTGACGGTGCTGCAGTCGCCGCCGGCAAAATAGTTCGGACGATCGGGTTTGGACCCTCAAGCGCTTATCGTGATGCTTCTCCATCGAGACTGGCGACGACGTCGGCGAAGGTCTGTAAGGCTTCTTCGCCCTTGGGCGAAAGCGCATAAACGCCGCGCTCGACGCGCTGGAACCAGCCGTAAACGTCGCGCTGCAGGATGGCCGCGGCCTTTTCAACCGAACTGAGTTTCGCCACCTCGGCTGCCTTCGTCGCCCCCTGGCTCTGCAGCAGGACGGCGCAGCGCAGGGCGCGCTGGCGGTAGGCGGTGACGATGGGTCGGCGGGTCTGGCCGCCGGTGTTGGGGTCGCCGACGCGGTGGGCGAACTCCTTCAGCAAGAGTGCCTGGCGTTTGCGGTTGGGCCGTGGCCGGTAGGGCAGGGGGTCGAGCAGGGGTTCGACCAGGGGTGGCGCCTTGGCGCTTCCTTCGTGCACTGCCAGCAGGCCGAGGCCCAGACGGCGGCAGAGTTTCAGGATGCCGCGCCGCTCACGCCGCCAGAGGCTGTTGCGGGCCGGCTTTTCGGCAACCGCCACCGCCAGATAGACATGATCGCTCAGCGCCAGACGGTCGATGCCTTGCAACACAAGAGGCAGGGTGAAGCCTGTCTTCAGTTCGACGATGACAGGGGGTTCGTCACCGCGCCGGGCGATCAGATCGCAGCCGCGGACCTCCGCCTTCACCTCATAGCCCTGGCCTTCAAAGAAGGTTTTTACCGGGCCGTAGAGGTCCTCTTCTCTCTCGAATCGCACGCCTGGGAGTCTAGCCCCGGGCCTGCCGTTAGGCCAGGGGCCGGTCAGTTTGTGATGGGGCGGTTCCAGGGCATCAGGCCCAGCAGGTTTGCCATGGCGCAGGTGCCCGAGATGCCGGCGAAGGTCAGCCCGGCGCCGACGAAGCCGGAGAGCGCGAAGAACCAGGGCGAAAACGCGAAACCGAGAACAACACCGATCAGAACCATCAGCCCGGCGGTCATTTGTACCTGGCGCTGTATTGAAATCGGCACCTTGCGGTTCACCAGGGTTTTCAGCCCGGCCTTCTTCCAGCCTGCCAGGCCCTGGTCGAGCTGATAGACCTCGGCAAAGGCGGTGCCCAGAATGTGGGGTGCGGCCTCGGCGGTCCGCGCGCCGCTGGCGCAGTGAAAGATTGCCACTTTGTCCCGGTCGTCGGGGAAATCGGCGCCGTCGAAACCCGACAGGGGAATGTGATGGGCACCGGGCACATGTTCGCGGGCAAACTCATCGCTCTCGCGAATGTCGATCAGGATGGCTTTGCCGTCGTCCAGCAGGGTCGCGGCGTCTCCGGCGGTGATTTTGTTCAAGGCGGCCATCTCTACATTCCCCCCGGTTGGGTTTTAGGCGCTGCTTTGGCCGGCGCGCAGAACAGCTCGTAGAGCAGGGCGATGACGGCCTGGGCTTCGCGGCCGATCAGACGGTAGTGGATCGACCGGCCGTCGCGCCGCGCTGCGACCAGCCCGTCCTTGCGCAGCAGGGCCAGTTGCTGGGAGACGGCGGCCTGTCGCAGGCCGAGTTCCTCCGAAAGGTGGCCGACGGTCTTTTCCGCCTCGGCAAGCTGACAGAGAATCATCAGCCGGTTCTCGCTGGAGAGCGCCTTCATCAGTTCGGCCGCACGGGTCGCCGAGGCCTGCATTTCCATAACATTCATAGTTTCAGATATATGAATATATAATAAGCCTGTCAAGGGCCCGCCGCGTTTGCCGGGATTGCCCTGAACCGCGGCGGCGGGCTAAGGATGAGGCTTATGAGAAAAGGTTGGCTCTGGGAGTGAGGGACGGATGAAAGAGAGTGCTGCAGGCGGGGCGGGCGGCCAGTCCGGGCCGGACGTCAAACCGGAGGTCGAGGCTTTCTTCGATGAAACCACCTTCACCGTCAGCTACGTGGTCGCCGACCCTGCAAGCGGTCGCGCCGCGGTCATCGATTCCCTGCTGGACTACGATCCGAAGTCCGGGCGCAGCGCGACGACTTCTGCCGACCGCCTGATCGCTTTCCTGCGCGAGCGCAGCTACGGCGTCGACTGGATTCTGGAAACCCACGTTCATGCCGATCATCTCTCGGCTGCGCCTTATCTGAAGCAACAGCTTGGCGGAGAGATCGGTATCGGTGCCCAGGTCTGCCGGGTTCAGGACGCCTTCAAGGCAATCTATAACCTGAAAGACGATTTCGTTGCCGACGGTAGCCAGTTCGACCGCCTGTTCAAGGACGATGAGACCTTTGCCATCGGCGGGCTTCAGGCGCGGGTGATGGCGACCCCGGGGCATACGCCTGCCTGTATCACCTATGTGATCGGCGATGCCGCCTTTGTCGGCGATACGCTTTTCATGCCGGACTACGGCTCGGCGCGGACCGACTTCCCCGGCGGCGATGCGCGGCAGCTTTATCACTCGGTAAAACGCATTCTCTCCCTGCCGAGCGAGACGCGCCTTTTCATGTGTCACGACTACAAAGCGCCCGGCCGCGACGTTTTTGCCTGGGAGACGACGGTCGCCGCGCAGCGTTCCGACAACGTCCACATCCATGACGGGGTGAACGAGGAAGAATTCGTCGCCCTCCGTGAAGGCCGCGATGCCGGCCTGTCCATGCCGGTTCTCCTGCTGCCGGCGGTTCAGGTGAATATGCGCGGCGGCCGGTTCCCGCCGGCGGAGGAAAACGGCGTCTCCTACCTGAAGATTCCGGTGAACGGGGTCTGACCTGTCTCAGGCGGGAATGATCGCACCTTTGGTTTGAATCACCCGGGCGGCGAGGCGATGGCCGGCGCGGGCCGACTCTTCCGGGTCCGCGCCGTTCAGGCGGGTGGCCAGATAGCCGCCGTTGAAGGAATCCCCGGCCGCCGTGGTGTCGACCGGATGGGCAACCGTCTCTCCCGCGACCCGGCTCTGCTTTCCCTCCAGGCTGATCAGGCAGGGCGTGCCGCCGCACTTCACGATGACCTCACGGACCCCGAGGCCGTGCAGCCGTTCCGCCGTCGCTTCGGGGGAGGCGTCGTCGAACAGAGCCACCTCGTCTTCATGGGTGGGCAGGGCGAGGTCGGCCAGGGAGAGCGTGCGTCTCACCGCCTCTTGAGCCTCGGCCCGGTCCTGCCAGAGGCGCGGCCTGTAGTTGGTATCGAACGCGATCCGGCTGCCGCCTTGGCGCAGCCTTGCCAGCAATCCGTAGAGCCGTTCACGGCTGTCGGCGTCCAGAATTCCCAGAGTGATGCCGGAGAGGTAGATCAGGTCGAAGCCGGCAAGAGCGGCAGCAAGGCGCGGCGCTGCCTCAGCCTGCAGCAGATCGCGCGCCGCCGCGGCGCTGCGCCAGTAGTGAAAGGTCCTTTCGCCCGCCGCGTCGGTGCGGATGATGTAAAGCCCTGGCAGCTTGCCGGGCAGTCTGGCCACCAGGTCGGTTTTCAGCTTCTCCGCCTGCCAGGCCGCCAGCATCTCGGCGCTGAAGGGGTCGTCGCCCAAGGCGGTGACGTAGTGGACCTCACCGGCGCCCTTGGGAAGGGAGCGGGCCAGATAAACAGCCGTGTTCAGGCTGTCGCCACCGAAGGTGCGCTGCATTGCGCCGTAACCGCCTGCCGCACGGTCGTTCGGGCCCGCGCTTTCCGACAGCTCGATCATGCATTCGCCAAGGCTTGCAATGCGCAACATGGGTTTTCCCCGCTTCTTATCGTTACCGCCACCCAACTGCGACCGCCGGGCGGCGGCGCAGAGGGCATAGGCAATAGCGGCTGAGAAGCGTTGCGGCAAGCGCCCGGGACGACGATCCGGTTCCCGGTGTCAGGCTTGGGGGGCAGCTTGGGAGTATCAGGCGGCCCGGCGCTGTTTGGTGATGCTGTTGGTGAAACCTGGATTGAGACGTTGGCGGCCCAGGGCGACCGCGGCGCGGACGTCGTCGCTGGTCAGCCCGTCACGTTGCAGCAGGGTGATCACCACGGGATCGTCGAGCAGGTCGTCGACCGTCGGCTCGCCATGGATCCAGGCGGAGGCGTGGCCGGAGCGGCGGGGGGCTGCAAAGGGTTCGGTCATTCAGATGGCCTTTCCGAATATCATAGACTTGCGGTGAATTTCCGTTCTTGTCGCGGTTTTCGCGATCGCCCCTTTCCGCACATATTGGACCATAGGCATGAGAATGATCTGACCTATTTGTGACAATTCTGTCATGGCGGCAAATCGTTAGGTTGCCTGCTTCAGATTCTGGGCGAGCTACCGGCGATGGAATGACGGCGCAGCGCATTTGCCTGGGAAATTATGACGGGATTGTCATGCGGCGGACCCATCTTCCTAACAAATGGGGGTTAGTTTTTCGTTATCGCAGGCAGTCGTCGAGAACTCTGCGGATTTCGGTGGCCGCGAGATGGTGGCGGGGCCTTAAGCTCAGTGATGATCCCGCCATTCGGCCTCTCCGCGCTGCCGGGTCTTGCCGCTCTTCCTGCGATGAACGAGTTCCGAGTTCCGGTCTTATCCCCCAAGCCGGAATACCCCATCGGAACGTCCGGGCGGCGCCGTCCGCCGGGACATCCGGACCCGGGGCCCGTCCGAGGTAAGGGCCTCACGGTGGTTTAGAACCCTAGCCGACTTGCCGGACCTCCCCTTGGGGGCGGCCCGGCACTTTTTTGCCGCCATGCCAAGCCCCGGCTGCGGGCAATTTCAACTGGCGCTTCTGTGCGATCATGGTAGCGTAGTCGCTTAGACGCGGCAGAATCCGGGCCTTTTCCGGATAAAAGCGGCGTTACGCGATGAAGCTAAAAAACAAGAACTCAGGCGAGGCATCTTCATGTTACGCACAATCACAGCCGCCACCGCGGCTCTGGTCCTTTCCACATCCATGGCCGTCAGTGTTGCCGGCGCCGCAGACATCAAGCCGGCGGTCATTTTCGACATGGGCGGAAAGTTCGACAAATCTTTCAACGAAGGCGTCTTCAACGGCGTCGAGAAATTCAAGGAGGAGACCGGTGTCTCCTACCGCGAATTCGAAGTCACCAACGAAACCCAGCGCGAACAGGCGCTGCGGCGCATGGCGCAGCGCGGTGCCGATCCGATCATCGGGGTCGGCTTTGCCCAAGCGCCCGCCCTTGAAAAGGTCGCCAAGGAGTTTCCCGACACCCGCTTTACCATCATTGATGCCGTGGTCGATCTGCCGAATGTCCGCTCGGTGGTTTTCAAGGAGCACGAGGGGTCCTTCCTGGTCGGTATGATCGCCGCCCTGAAGTCCGAATCGGGTAAGGTCGGCTTCGTCGGCGGCATGGACATTCCGCTGATCCGCAAGTTCGCCTGCGGCTACGAGCAGGGCGCCAAGCACGTCAATGGCAATGCCGAGGTCCTTCAGAACATGACCGGCACCACCCCGGCGGCCTGGAACGACCCGACCCGGGGTTCGGAACTCGCGAAAAGCCAGTTCGGGCGCGGCGTGGATGTGGTCTATGCCGCGGCCGGCGGTACCGGCATCGGCGTCTATCAGACGGCCAAGGACAGCGGCAAGTTCGCGATCGGCGTCGATTCCAACCAGAACCATCTGCAGCCGGGCACCATGCTGACCTCCATGCTGAAGCGTGTCGACGTCGCCGCCTATAAGGCATTCAAAGACGCCAACGATGGCACCTGGGGGCCCGGCATCCAGGTGCTGGGGCTTGCCGAAGACGGCGTGGGCTGGGCGCTTGACGAGAACAACCAGGACCTGATTTCCGCCGACATGAAGGCGAAGGTCGAGGCCGCAGCCGCTGATATCGTCGCGGGCAAGCTCTCCGTGCATGATTACATGAGCGACAATAGCTGCAGCTACTAGGCACGTCCTGGGGCTAACCATCCTGTCGGATGCCCGGCGGCGATCATGGCGATGCGGTTTGACCGCCCTTCGCCGTGATCCCGCCGGGGCTCCGGCCGGTGCGGGATCTTCTCTTGTCTGATCCAGAAATACAAAATCAGGACGATGTCCGCTCGCTGGGGACGGACGCTCCCCCCGCGATCGAACTGCGCGACATCAACAAATCCTTTGGGCCGGTGCGGGCGAACAAGAATGTCTGCCTCAGCGTCAAACCCGGTGCGATCCACGGCATTATCGGCGAGAACGGGGCCGGTAAGTCGACACTGATGAGTATCCTCTACGGTTTCTACGAAGCCGACAGCGGGGAGATCCTGATTGGCGGAAAGCCGGCCACGATCCGCTCTTCCCGCGATGCCATCTCAGCCGGCATCGGGATGGTCCATCAGCACTTCATGCTGGTGGACAACATGTCGGTGGTCGAGAACATCATGCTGGGGGCGGAATCCGGCGCCATCCTGACCTCCAGTGTGGCGGCGGCGCGCGCTGAACTGGAGCGTCTGGAGCGGGATTACAGCCTGGACGTCGATCCCGACGCACTCGCCGGCGACCTGCCCGTCGGCCAGCAGCAGCGGGTGGAAATCCTGAAGGCGCTTTATCGCGGCGCTGAGATTCTTATTCTCGATGAGCCCACCGGCGTGCTGACGCCGCAGGAAACCGATCAGTTGTTCCGAATTCTGGATTCCCTGCGCAAGCAGGGCGTCACCATCGTGCTGATTACCCACAAGCTGCGGGAAATCATGGCTGTGACCGACGATGTCTCGGTCATGCGCGGCGGCGAGATGATCGCCCACCGCGAGACGGCGCAAACCAACAAGGAAGAACTGGCGGAGTTGATGGTTGGGCGCAAGGTCCTGCTGTCGCTGGACAAGGCCGCACCCCAGGCCGGGGAGACGGTGTTGGCGGTCGAAGGCCTGACCTTCGTCGATAAGGCCGGTGTGCCCAGGGTGGACAACATCAGCTTTTCCGTCCGTGCCGGCGAAATCGTCGGTATCGCCGGGGTTTCCGGCAACGGACAGAGTGAGCTGCTGGAACTGCTGTCCGGCGTCCGTCCGGTAACCGCCGGCGGCTTTTCCCTGATGGGCGAACGGTTTTCGGCCAGCCGGCGTCTCGACCCGGCAAAGATGCGTGATCTGAAGGTCGCCCATGTTCCCGAGGACCGCCTGCGCAGTGGCCTGGTGCGAACCTTTGCCGCCGAGGAGTCCGCTGTTCTCGGTTACCACCGCGATGCGGCTTATAACGGCGCTGTCTTCACCAAGCGCGATGCGATCCAGCAGGACTGCGCCACGAAGATGACGGACTTCGATGTGCGGCCGCCGAACCCCAAACTCAAGACCGCCAACTTCTCGGGCGGCAACCAGCAGAAGCTGGTCCTGGCGCGTGAAATCTCGCGTGATCCGCGCCTGTTGCTGGTCGGCCAGCCGACCCGCGGTGTCGATATCGGCGCCATCGAGTTTATTCATCGCAACATCGTCGCCATGCGCGATGCCGGCTCCGCCGTCCTTTTGGTCTCCGTCGAGCTGGACGAGATCATGTCGCTCAGCGACCGCATTCTGGTGATGTTCGAGGGGCGTATCGTCGGCGAGGTGCCGGCCCACGAGGCGGACGAGCGTCTGCTCGGCCTGATGATGGCCAACGCGGCGCCGGAACGCAGCGAGGCGGCGGGCTGATGGCGGCGGCACCGGGAAAGATTCCGCGCTGGGTCGATGTCGCCCTGATTCCTCTCGTCAACATCGCACTCGCCTTCATCGTCTCGGGCTTCATCCTCTGGACCATCGATGTCGATCCGCTGACGGCGCTGAAGACCATTCTCGTTGGCGCATTCGGCTACAGCGACGCCATCGGCTACACGCTCTACTACACGACCAACTTCGTCTTCACCGGGCTTGCCGTGGCTGTGGCCTTTCATGCCGGCCTCTTCAATATCGGCGGCGAGGGGCAGGCCTATATCGGCGGGCTCGGCGTCGGCCTGGGTATTCTGTTGGTCGACAGCAGCCTTCCATTCCTTTTAATCCTGCCTATCTCGATCCTCCTGGCCGCTGCTTTCGGCGCCGCCTGGGCGGCCGTTCCGGCTTATCTGCAGGCCTATCGCGGCAGCCACATCGTCATCACCACCATCATGTTCAATTTCATCGCCGCAGCGCTGATGGTCTATCTGATGGTGAACGTGCTGATCCAGCCCGGTTCCATGTCGCCGGAGAGCCGGGAGTTCGCGCCGGAAGGCCAACTTCCCTTCATGCACGAGGTCTTCGGCTGGTTCGGCATCGCGGTCACACCGTCACCGCTCAATCTCTCGGTGGTCTGGGCGGCAATCTGCTGTGTGCTGGTCTGGGCCTTCATCTGGCGCACCCGCTGGGGCTACGAAATCCGCACCGTGGGCGCCAACGAGACCGCCGCGGTTTACGCCGGGATCGATCCGCGCCGGGTGATCATGCTGGCGATGTGCGTCTCCGGCGCTCTGGCCGGCTTTGTCGGCATCAACGAAATAATGGGCGTGCACCACCGCCTGCTGCTGAACTTCACTGCCGGCTACGGCTTTACCGGCATCGCCGTTTCACTGATGGGGCGCAACCATCCGATCGGGATCGTGCTCGCCAGCCTGCTGTTCGGCATGCTCTACCAGGGCGGCGCGGAGCTGGCCTTCGAAGAGCCCAAGGTAACCCGCGAACTGGTGGTGACCATCCAGGGGCTGGTGATTCTCTTCTCCGGCGCCTTGGCTTACATGATGAAGGGCCCGATCGAGCGGGCCTATCTGCGCATTGCAGGCGGCCTCGGCCGCCCGGCCGGGCAGGAGGGCTGAGCCATGGCGGACCTGCTGTTCAACCTGCTGCTCTCCGTCGATGCCACTTTCCGGGTGGCAACGCCCCTGGTGCTCTGTGCCATGGCCGGCTTCTTTGCCGAACGCTCCGGCGTGGTCGACATCGGGCTGGAAGGCAAGATGCTGGCCGCCGCCTTTGCTGCGGCAGCGGTTGCCGCGGTGACCAACTCCGCCTGGCTGGCGCTGGGGGCCGGGATGGCGGTTTCGGTGGCCTTGGCTCTGCTGCACGGCTTTGCCTGCATTACCCACCGCGGCGATCAGGTGGTCAGCGGGGTGGCCATCAACATCCTGGTATCCGGTCTCACCGTGGTGCTGGGCATCGCCTGGTTTGCGCGCGGTGGGCAGACGCCCTCGGTCGGCAACGAAGCGCGTTTCACCCCGATCAACTGGCCGGGCGCCGAGGCGCTGGCCGATGTACCTGTTATCGGAGGGCTCTACAGTGAACTGCTCTCTGGCCACAACCTTCTGGTCTATGTCGCCTTCCTGATCGTGCCGCTCACCTGGTGGATCGTTTACCGCACCCGTTTCGGCCTGCGCCTGCGCGCGGTGGGTGAGAACCCCAACGCCGTGGACACCGCGGGGATTTCGGTCAGCGGCCTGCGCTACGCGGCAATGGGCTGCTGCGGCCTGCTTTGCGGTATCGCTGGCACCTACCTCTCCATCGCCCAGAACGCCGCCTTCGTGCGCGATATGACGGCGGGGCAGGGCTACATTGCCCTGGCGGCGATGATCTTCGGCAAATGGCGTCCGGTTCCGGCCATGCTGGCCTGCCTGATGTTCGGCTTCCTCGATGCCGTCGCGATCCGCCTCCAGGGTGTTGTGGTGCCGGTGATCGGGCCTATCCCGGTTCAATTGATTCAGGCTTTGCCCTACGTGCTGACCGTGGTTCTGCTCGCCGGCTTCATCGGCAAGGCGGTGGCGCCGAAGGCCAGCGGCATTCCTTATGTGAAGGAGCGCTAGGGTGGCGGACAAAGCGGACCCGCAAGCGCTTGTCGAAGCGGCCATCGCGGCCATGGACAAGGCTTATGCGCCCTACTCGAATTTCCCTGTTGGGGCTGCGTTGCGTGGTTCGGGCGGCGGGCTCTATGTTGGCTGCAACGTTGAAAATGCCGCCTATCCCCAGGGCTGGTGTGCCGAGACCTCGGCCATCGCGGCCATGGTGATGGATGGTGAGCAACGCATTGCCGAGATTGCGGTGGCCGGGCGGGGCGAAGCCCTGGTCACGCCTTGCGGCGGTTGCCGTCAACGGTTGCGGGAGTTTGCCCGCGACGATCTCGTGGTACACATCTGTGGACCTGAGGGGCTGCGCAAGACCGTCACTTTGGGCGAACTGTTGCCCTGGTCGTTCGGCCCGGAGAACCTCACCTAGAGCGGATTCCAGGGCTGCGTTTGTTTGGAAAAGGGGCTGTCCATGTTTGAGGAAGCGGTCGCCACCGCCGCAAGCATCCGCGCGCGCGCGCAAGCCGTGCCGCAGGTTGCGCTGGTGCTGGGCTCCGGGCTCGGGGCCGTGGCCAAGGCCCTGGACGACCCCCAGGTCATTCCCTATGCCGATCTGCCCGGATTCCCGCGCCCTTCGGTCGCCGGCCACGGCGGGAATCTGGTTTTGGGCGAAATCGCCGGGTTGCCGCTGGCCGTGCTCCAGGGGCGGGCGCACTACTATGAGCATGGCCGGGCCGATGGGATGAACCTGGCGCTGGCAACGTTGAAGGAACTGGGCTGCCAGCAGCTCATCCTCACGAATGCGGCAGGCTCCCTGCGCCAAGAGGCCGGGCCCGGCAGCCTGATGTTGATCGCCGACCACATTAACTTCGCCGGTGTTTCGCCGCTCTTCGGCCTTGACGGCAATGCGCGCTTTGTCGATCTGGTCGATGCCTACGATCCCGACGAGCGAAGGCGTATCAAAGCCGTCGCCGAACGGCTGGGCGTTCCTCTATCCGAAGGTGTATACGTTTGGTTCTGCGGGCCTCACTTCGAGACTCCGGCGGAGATAAAGGCGGCGCAGATCCTGGGCGGTGATGCCGTCGGGATGTCGACGGTACCGGAGGCCATCGTGGCGCGCATGCTCGGTCTGAAGGTCACGGCGATCTCGATGATCACCAACCTGGCGGCGGGGCTGTCGGATCAGGTGATTTCTCATGATCAGACCATGCAGGCGGCAAGCGGTGCTGCTGCCGACATGACCCGTCTTTTGACGGCCTACCTTGAGGAGCTTGGCAATGGCTGAAGACCATTCAGACATGAAGGCCGTGGCGGCGAGGGCCCTGGGCCTGCTCGATCTGACCAGCCTGAACGACGACGATGATGAGGCGGCGGTGGATGCCCTTTGTGAAAGGGCGCGCGGCCCGCATGGACCGGTGGCCGCGGTCTGCGTCTGGCCGCGCTTTGTTGCCCAGGCCGCCAAGCGCCTGCATGGCAGCGGTATCAAGGTGGCGGCGGTGGCCAACTTCCCGGCCGGCGGCGATGACCTGGCCCTGGCGCTCAGCGACACCAGGGAAATCATCGCCGCGGGCGGCGACGAGGTGGACCTGGTGATGCCCTACCGGCGCTGGCTCAAGGGGGACCGCGACTTTGCCAAAGAGATGATTGCATCCTGCAAGCGCGCCTGCGGTGACAAAGCCCGGCTGAAGGTCATCCTGGAGACCGGCAGCCTCGGGGACTCTGCGAAGATTTATGACGCAAGCTGCGATGCCATCGCCGCCGGAGCCGACATGATCAAGACCTCGACCGGCAAGACCGCTGTCTCAGCCACCTTGGAAGCGGCGGAGGCCATGCTCTGCGCAATCAAGGATACCGGCCGCGACGTCGGCTTCAAGGCGGCGGGCGGCATCCGCGATACGGCGGCGGCGGGCGACTATCTCGCCCTGGCCGACCGCATCATGGGCGCCGACTGGGCCGATCCCTGGCGTTTCCGCTTCGGTGCCTCGGGGGTTCTGAACGATCTCCTGGCGGTGCTCGGCGACGGCAGCCGGCCGGCGGCGACGGAAAGCTACTGATGGACTTTCTGCCGCAGGAGATCATTCGCCGCAAACGCGATGGGGAAGAACTCTCCAATGCGGAGATCAGTCATTTCGTAACCGGTATCGCCGACAAGAGCATCAGCGAGGGGCAGGTGGCGGCCTTCGCCATGGCGGCCTTCCTGCGCGGCATGACACGGGAAGAGGCGGTGGCGCTGACCCGGTCGATGACCAACTCCGGCCAGCGCCTGAACTGGGACGATCTGGACCTGCCCGGCCCTTGCCTGGACAAGCACTCCACCGGTGGGGTCGGTGATAAGGTCAGTCTCATCCTCGGGCCGCTGCTGGCCGCCTGCGGCGCCTTCGTGCCGATGATCTCGGGCCGCGGTCTGGGCCATACCGGCGGTACTCTGGACAAGCTGGATTCCATTCCCGGCTATAATACCGCTCCGGATATCGGCGGTTTCCGCCATGCGGTGAAGTCGGCCGGCTGCGCCATCATCGGCCAGACCGCCGATCTGGCACCGGCGGACCGGCGGCTCTATGCGGTACGCGACGTAACGGCGACGGTGGAATCCCTGCCTTTGATCACGGCGTCGATCCTGTCCAAGAAGCTGGCGGCCGGGCTGCAGGGCCTGGTTATGGACGTGAAGACCGGCAGCGGCGCTTTTGCGGCATCGCAGGAAGAGGCGCGCGAACTGGCGGAAAGCCTCGTCTCGGTTGCCTGCGGCGCCGGCTTGCCGACCACCGCGCTGATTACCGACATGAACCAACCTTTGGGCGCCGCCGCCGGGAACGCCCTGGAAGTTGCCGAGTCGGTAGCGATGCTCACCAGCGGCAAGGGCGATGGCCGGCTCCGTTCCCTGGTGCTGGCGCTGGCGGTGGAGATGCTGCTGCTGGGCGGTCTGGCGGCGGATCGCTCGGTGGCGGAAGCCAAGGCCGAGGCGGCGCTTGCCTCCGGCCGGGCGGCCGAGTGTTTCGGCGCCATGGTGGCCGCCCTGGGCGGGCCGGCGGACTTTCTTGAGAAAGCCGATACCTACCTGCCCAAGGCGCCGGTGCAGCAGACGGTGACCGCCGATGCGTCCGGACGGCTCGTTGGTTGCGAGACCCGGGATGTCGGCCTGGCGGTGATTGGCCTGGGCGGCGGGCGCAAGCGGGTTGAGCAGGAAATCGATTATGCGGTCGGTTTCAGCGACATAGCGCCGCTGGGCACGGCTCTGGAACCCGGCGATCCGCTGGCCGTGGTCCATGCCGCCAGCGCCGAGGATGCGAAGATTGCCGCCAGACACTTGCGGCGGGCCTTCATCTTCGGTCAGACTAAGATCGATATGGAAACTGACGCCGCCGCCGCGCCGATCGTTCTGCAGCGCATCGCCGCGGAAGACGTCTAAAGGGCCGGATTTGTAAGGGGCGGAACTTGACACTGTTCGACACAGCCGCGGCACCGGACCGCTTTGCGGGTCAAGAAGAGGCCCGGCGCTTCGCGGCGCCGCCCGACGGCCGGCTCACTGCCGATATGACCCGGGCCTTCGCAAAAGACGGCTTTCTGGTTCTCGAAGACTGTGTTTCACACGCCGACTGCGATGCGCTGGTCGCGCGGGCCGAGGCTCTGGTCGAGGATTTCGATCCCAAGGACGTTGCTTCGATCTTTTCGACCCGCGGGCAGGTTCACGGCAGGGACCAGTATTTTCAGGATTCCGGCGACAAGATCCGTTTCTTCTTCGAGGAAGAGGCTTTCGACGGCGAGGGCAAACTGCGCCAAGCCAAAGGCCTCTCGATCAACAAGATCGGACACGCCCAGCACGACCTGGATCCGGTCTTCTTCGATTTCTCGCACCGCCCGGCGCTGGGTGCGGTGGCGGCAGGTCTGGGCCTGAAAGACCCGCTGTTGCTGCAGTCCATGTATATCTTCAAGCAGCCGCGCATCGGTGGCGAGGTCGGCTGGCATCAGGACTCCACTTTTTTGAGGACCGACCCGCTCAGCGTTGTCGGCTTCTGGTTCGCGCTGGAAGACGCCACCCTGGAGAACGGCTGCCTCTGGGCTCTGCCGGGCGCTCATCTTGGCCCGCTGAGACAGAGCTGGCGGCGCGACGGCGCGGCCCTGGTGATGGATCAGTTGGACGACACACCCTGGCCGGAGGAACTGGCGGTGCCGCTGGAGGTACGCAAGGGCAGTCTGGTACTGCTGCACGGCAAGCTGCCCCACGGCAGCCTGCCCAACCGTTCCCCGCACTCGCGCCATGCCTATACCCTGCATGTGATCGACGGGGCTTGCGAATATCCGGCTGACAACTGGCTGCAGCGCATGGCTGCCCTTCCGCTGCGCGGATTCAATGCCGCCCGCATTCAGGAACCGGTTTAGGAATCACGGCGCCCTGCGTCGCACAGCATTTGCCGCCTGACACTCTTGGTTTGGAGATGATGATGTCTCGATTTCGCATTGCCGGACTTTGCACAACGATGTTTCTGCTGGCCCTTCTTGCCGCGCCGGCGGCCTGGGCGGAAGCGGTCAAGCTGACCCTGCTGCATGTGAACGACCTCGACCGCATCGAGGAGTCGAAGGGCAAGGGCGGTGTCGCCCGGGTTATGGCTATGGTGAAGCAGGAACGCGCCGCCGCTGACAACGTGGTCTTCATCCACGGTGGCGATGGTATTTCCCCCTCGCTGCTGTCGAGCTTCGATAAAGGCGCCCACATGATCGATCTCTATAACGAGGGCGAGTTGGACCTGATGGTGCTGGGCAACCACGAGTTCGACTTCGGCCCCGCGGTCGCGCGGGAGCGTGTCGCCGAGGCGCGCTTCACGGTTCTGGGCAGTAACACCCGCGACAGTGACGGAGAACCGCTGGATGGAACCAGCGCGACCTGGATGACCGAGGCTGGCCCCTACAAGGTCGGCTTCTTCGGCCTGACGACGCCCGAGACCGCCGATATCTCCAGTCCCGGCACGGTGACCTTCGAGCCGCTGCTGCAATCGGCCCGGGCGCTCTCGGAAGAGCTGCGCGAGGCAGGCGCCGACTTGGTCGTTGCGGTCGCCCACACCGGCGTCGAAGAGGATCTGATGCTGATGCGGGCCGACAGCGGCATCGACGTCCTGCTTTCCGGCCATGATCACCTTCTGGTTACCTACTACGACGGCCAGCGGGTCTTCGTCGAAGCCGGCGCCCAGGGCGAAAACCTGATGGTGGTTGAGATCACCATGGAAACCGTAGAGAGCCGCGGCAGCCAGCGCTTCGTCTGGGAGCCCGCCTTTCGTATTGTCGACAGCCGCAGCGTCGAGCCGGATGCCGCCATGGCCGCCAAGGTGCAGGTCTATCTCGACCAATTGAGCCGGGAACTCGACGTGCCCATCGGCAAGCTGCTGACCGGCATGGACAGCCGCCGTGCCTCGGTGCGCGGTGGGGAGACCGCGATCGGCAACCTTATTGCCGATGCCATGCGCCAGGGGGTGGAGGCCGATGTGGCGCTCACCAATGGCGGCGGTATCCGCGGCGATAAGACCTATGACGCCGGCATCACCCTGACCCGCCGCGATATTCAGACCGAGCTGCCTTTCGGCAACAAGACGGTGAAGCTGTCGCTGACCGGCGATCAACTGCGCCAGGCCCTGGAGCACGGTTTCAGCAAGGTGGAAGAGGGGGCCGGACGCTTTCCCAGCATCTCCGGCATGACCGTGACCTGGAGCCGTTCGGCCCCGGCCGGTCAACGGGTCCGCTCCGTCACCGTCGGCGGCAAACTGCTGGACCCGGAGGCGACCTACACCCTGGCGACAAACGACTTCGTGGCCCGCGGCGGTGATGGCTATGCGGTCTTCAAGGAGACGGTGCAGATGATCGACGCCACGTCGGCGCGCTTCATGGCTGCCATGGTGATGGAATTCGTCGCCGCGGCCGGCGAGGTGGCCCCGAAAACCGACGGCCGGGTCACCGCCGTGGATTGACTATGACGATACGGCCTCAGTTCAGGTGCCTCTTCTGTTTTCAACTACTCGTTTGACTTGTCTGCATAAAGGCCTGCATCCTCAGAAAATCAATCATCGATTGCACGCATCTCTCTGGATCTTTTGAGAATTGGAGATGGGGTGTGCAGATTGCTACGAGACTGAGTGATGCGCGACAAGTTCTCCGGATTCTATCGGCCGACCCAACAAGAGTTTGACGAGCTTTGGAGCGAAGCACTTTTTGTTCTGGATGCAAATGTACTTTTGAATCTCTATCGGTATCCTCGGCGGGCTCGTGATGAACTCGTTGAGGTATTAAAGCAGATCTCTGATCGCTTATGGGTGCCTCACCAAGCGGCATTAGAGTTTCAAAGAAATCGACCGAGCGTGCTAGCTGACCAGAAAGGTCGGTTTGGTGAAGTTCGAAAGGCGATCGATGATGCTCTCTCGACGCTGGAGAACAATCTTGGAAAACTCCAACTTGGCAAAAGGCACGCCGTTATCGATACAGACCCGATGGTGCAGCAGGTTAGGTCTTGCGTCGAGGGGTTTAGGTCTGAGTTGGACGAACTTGAAGCCCAGCAAAATGAAGCCCATGAAGACGATGCACTTAGAACGCAAATTGATGGCTTGTTGGGGCAATGCGTTGGCGACCCACCTGCCAATCAAGATGTGATTGACGTCATATCTCGGGAAGGAAAGGGCCGTTATGATCGTATGATCCCGCCTGGGTACATGGATGGTCAAAAAGGTGATGGTTCAGAAGACTTCTATTCCTACGGCGGCATCGTATACCCAGCGCAATATGGTGATCTCATTTTATGGAAGGAACTGCTTGTAAAAGCTAAGGAGAGAGGCATCGGATCAGTTGTCTTTGTGACTGATGATGAAAAGGAAGACTGGTGGTGGATCATCAAGTCCCAAGGGAAAAAGAAACTTGGTCCACGGCCGGAATTGGTGGATGAAATTCGTCGTGTTGCTGATCTCAAATACTTCTATATGTATAATTCTGAACAGTTTCTGAAATATTCAAAAGATTATTTAAAGTCTGCGGTCAGCGAAGAGTCAATTGTGCAAGTTAGAGAGGTTGCGAAGGCATCTTCACTTGGAAAAAAGGGTGTAACTGAGTCACAGCTTTTGAACGAAAAGAACGTGCTCGGCGTGATAACAAGATGGATTTCTAGCACTTTTCCAAATGTCACAATGATCCAGCAGACTCGAGGTTATCCAGACCTGATAGTTGAAAGGTCCTCAGTTCCGACGATTCTTGGAGTTGAGATCAAGGTTGTTCGGGACCATCGATCGATCAAGATTATGATTTACAATGAGGTGGATCGGATCGCTCAGTTCCTAGAGGGCCCGACACCTAGAGACTTTCTATGGGTTTTTGTGCTCGGTCCAGACGTGCCCTTTACCCGGATGTCAGAACTGATTGTCTACGCGGGAAATTTCCTACCTGAACGGGCGACTATTGTTGTCGGTCGGATTGTGCGCACTGATGAAGGCGATAATGAGTTTGTTGAGTACCGTAGAGCTCCGGACACGCGGCTGTACCAATGATCGATACCCTTGCCTTCGATGCCGACGATACGCTGTGGCACAACGAACATCTGTTTCAGGATACCCAGGAAAAGCTCGCGGCGATCGTCGGCCGCTACCGGCCCGGCGAAGACCTGGCGGAGGCCCTCTATGACGTGGAGATGCGCAACCTTGCGCTCTTCGGCTACGGCATCAAGGGCTTCACGCTTTCCATGGTGGAGGCCGCCGTCGACCTGACGGGGTCCCGCATCACCGCGGCGGAGATCCACGAAATCGTCGGTCTCGGCAAGGCGATGATGACGGCGCCGGTGGAGATGCTGGACGGGGTCGAGGAGGTGCTGAGCCATGTCGCCGGCCGCTACCGCACCATCCTCATCACCAAGGGCGATATGGTCGATCAGACCAGCAAGATCGAACGCTCCGGCCTCGCCGGGCATTTCGATCAGGTCGAAATCGTGTCGCGGAAGGATACCGCAACTTATCGCCGGGTCTTCGAGCGCCACGCCATTGAGCCGTCGCGGGCGCTGATGATCGGCAATTCGATGCCGTCGGACATCCTGCCGGTGCTGGAACTGGGCGGCCATGCGGCCCACGTGCCCTATGCCATCCTCTGGGCCCATGAGGCCCACGATGCAGACCCGGTGAGTGAGCGATTCTACCGCCTGGAAAGTCTGAAAGACCTGAAGCCGCTACTGGGCCGCCTCCATAACGGGCATTCATAATCATTTCAGCTATTTTTATTAAGTTTTGACCCTCGCTGCCGGGACATGCTCTCTTTCGTCCCGCAACTACTTGTTCGGGAACGGATTTATGCTCGCTGTCATCGGCGCCATGGATGAGGAAGTCGCCCTGCTGAGGGCGGAAATGAAGGTTGTGGGCGCGGAAACCCACGCCGGCATCCTCGTCACCAAGGGCGAATTCAAGGGCACCGAGATCGTCTTGGCCCAATGTGGTATCGGCAAGGTGAACGCGGCGATCTGCACCCAGATGCTGATCAACCTCTACAATCCGGATGCCTTGGTGTTCAGCGGTGTGGCCGGCGGCCTGCTGCCAAATATGCAGGTCGGTGACCTGATCATTGCCAGCCACCTTATCCAGTTCGACATCGATCTCACGGCTTTCGGCCGCCGACACGGCGAGCTGCCGGATTCAAACCGCATGATCCAGTCGGCCCCTGACCTGATCGAGAAGACCGCCGATGCCTTCGACGATGCCTTTCCCGGTGGCGACGGCCCCAGTCTGATGATCGGCACCGTCGTTTCCGGCGACCGTTTTGTCGAGGATTCGAAAACCCTGCGCTGGCTGCAGCGTGAATTCGGTGCCTTGGCGACGGAGATGGAGGGCGCGGCAGTCGGCTACACCTGCCAGCTCAACGAGGTGCCCTTCGTGGTCACCCGCGGCCTTTCCGATACCGCCAACGAGTCGGCGCCGGACGATTTCAAATCCAATCTACACACCGTCTGCCAGCATTCCTTCCGCCTCATGGAACGCCTGATCCCGGCCTTGGCGTAAGGCTTCAGGCGTTGACGAGCGGCGCACTCGAGAGCCAGTAGCTGTCGCCCGCGAACCAGACCTCCTTAGCCTCGGTTGGCGCCTTACCAGGATGCAGGGCACGAACGGGGATCTCTTTTCCGTTCAAGGCCGTCAAGGCTTCCTGTAATCGGATTTCCTCGTCGGGCCGCCGGGCGCCTTCGCAATGAAAGAATCCACAGGGGCCCAGCGAAGCTGCTTCAAAGCCCTTGGCCGTTTTCTCGATCTTCAGAAGGAATCCCCAGCCGTCGGCGGTGGTCAGGGGCACCATCATCTTGCCGCCGGGCGATAGCCGCTCGATCCAGGCGCTTGGCGGATGCGTCGCACCGGCAAAGGCGATGATCGCATCGGCGGCCGGCTTGGGATCGCAGTCAACGCCGTTGCCCTGGGTTACGGCGGCTTGTGGCCAGTTGACCAGGGTTTCCTGCGCGCGCTTACAGAGTGCCGTGTCCAGCTCAACCGCGTCCACCCGGCCTCTGACGCCGACAACCTCGGCCAGGATCGCGGTGTAGTATCCGGTCCCGGCGCCGATCTGCAGGACCGACTGTCCAGCGCTGAGATCGAGCTGATCGAAGATGTAGGCCCAGAGTGACGGCTGTCCGTTGTTGAGGTCCCGTTCTTCGTCAATGACGACGAGCAGATCGTGGTAGAGCGCCGAGGGATCGGCTGAGGGCGTCGTGTAAGGCATACCCAAGCGGCGGCGCGGATGAACCCGCCAGGGCCCGCTGCCGCAGAACAGCTCGCGCCGCACCTGCGCAAAGGCCTCGACCACCAATTCGTTGCGAAGGATCGGCGCAGCGACACGCAGGTCCTCGGCGAACCAACGCCGCGCGGCATCCAAAGAGCGAGCCATTGATCTGTCCCTAAGCGATTGTCCAAGCTCCAGAGCTCAAATCTAGCATCCCACCGGCAGGTTTGAGTATGCCAACCGCGGTAGCGTTCTTGAGGCAACGCCTTTGGTGAAGCCTGCTGTTCGGCTAAGCTGCCATCATTGATCAAAGGAGATGGGATTATGCGGCATAAAGGCGGCTGCCATTGCGGGGCGCTGGAGATCGAGTTCGAAAGCGATGTGGAGCCGGCGGCGATGGAGGTACGGGCCTGTGCCTGTACGTTCTGCCGCAAGCATCAGTCCCGGGCGGTTTCGGACCCTGATGGTGCGGTCCGCCTGACGGTCCGCGACGATACGGTGGTCCAGCGCTACCGCTTCGGGCTGTCAACGGCGGACTACTATCTCTGCGGGCGCTGCGGCGTCTATGTCTCGGCGGTGATCGAGGAGGCGGGGCGGCACTACGCCATCGTGATCATCAACGCTTTGGAAGAAGCCGAGCGGTTTTCCCGGACGCCCATGCCGGTGACCTACGACGCGGAAGACGAGGCGGCGCGGCGTGCCCGCCGCCGCGCCAAATGGACACCGACCGAAATCATTCTAGCCTAGCGCGCGCGGCGCATTTCCGGGTGCAGGCTGCGATCCAGGATATGGGCGCTGCGGCCGATGACATCGGCGCTGCGGCCGACGATCAGGGGGTCCGGTTCGCGCGCCACGGCCAGGTCCTTCAGTGGGTAGTTCAGCGTCGAGAGAAAATGCCGCAGGCAGTTCAGTCTTGCGCGCTTCTTGTCGTCTGATTTGATCACCGTCCAGGGCGCGTCGGCCGTGTCGGTGTAAAAGAACATCGCTTCCTTGGCCTCGGTATAGTCATCCCACTTGTCCAGGGAAGCCTTGTCGATGGGCGACAGTTTCCACTGCTTCAGCGGCTCGTGTTCGCGCGACTTGAAGCGGCGGCGCTGCTCTTCCTGCGTGACCGAGAACCAGTATTTGTAGAGGCGGATCCCGCTGCGTACCAGCATGCGCTCCATATCCGGGCACTGGCGCATGAACTCCAGGTAATCGTTGGCAGAGCAGAAATCCATCACCCGCTCGACGCCGGCCCGGTTGTACCAGGAGCGGTCGAAGAGCACGATCTCCCCGGCGCTGGGCAGGTGGGCGATGTAGCGCTGGAAGTACCACTGCGTTCTTTCGCGCTCGCTTGGTTTCTCAAGCGCGATGACCCTGGCACCGCGCGGGTTGAGATGTTCGGTAAACCGCTTGATGGTTCCGCCCTTGCCGGCGGCATCGCGTCCCTCGAAGATCATCACGATCCGCTCGCCGGTCTGCTTGACCCACTCCTGCACCTTCAGCAGTTCGATCTGCAGTTGCTCCTTCTCGGCTTCGTAGTCCTTGCGGCTGATCTTCTCCGCATAGGGATACTCGCCCGATTCAAAGGCCTGGCGGATTGTTTCCGGGTCGCAAGACATCTGCGCGGGCGCGCCGCCGCTGCTGTCACCTGCCGCGCCGTTACTGCTGGTGGGCACTGCCTCCTCTACCGTCTCCCGCAGCGCCTCCTGCGGCTTTGGCGCGGCTGCCGTGCCGATATTCCTTGTTTTCGGCGATGATCCGGTTTGGTTTTCAACCATAGTGCGACCCCCCTGACAATTCGGCTTTCCAGCCGAATTGCGGCTTGTTTTGTGTCTATGACGTTTTGATCAGATCGCAGTTTCTCACAACCGCCGCCGCTGTGGTTTGATGGAGATCAATTTCGGGCATCGGCGCGGCCTTCAAAGGCCCGGCGCCGTCTCGCTGTCGGCCTGTTCCCTACAAAGGCGTGGGCACCGAGCGGCTCCCTGCCGGCAGGCTTTATCTGGGCGATCGCGCTTGACGCTCCTGTTCATCCAGGTTATGGAACGGTCGTTCAGAAATGGAGGCAAGCGTGGCGCGGCCGCGGGAGTTTGAAGAAGAGGCGGTGGTCGAGGCGGCCCTGACGGTGTTCTGGCGCCAGGGCTATCAGGCGACCAGTATTCAGGACCTCGTGGAAGCCACGGGTGTCAACCGCGGCTCCCTCTACGACACCTTCGGCGACAAGCACGGGCTTTTCCTGGAAGCGGTTGATTACTACCGCCGCCGCTATACCGCACGCCGCCTGGCACGGTTGGAGGCGCCCGGGCCCCTGCGCCAGAAGCTTGCGGGTTTCTTCGAAGAGGTTATCGAGTTTTCGGTGGGTGAGGGCCGGCTGCTCGGCTGCCTGATGACGAACTGCGCCATCGAGTTGGCCCCCCATGACCGGGATGCCGCCGTCGCCGTGGCGGCGAGCATGGGGGCGATGGAAAAGGCCTTTTACCGGCTGCTGACCGCGGCGCAGCAGGACGGCGAGCTTTCGGCGGAGAAATCTCCGCGCGATTTGGCACGCTTCCTGACCGCGACCTCGAACGGTCTGCGTGTCATGGCGAAGGTTTCGCCGCAACGCCCGGCCCTGAAGAGTGTCGTGCGGGTCGCCCTGCAGGCTCTGGACTAAGCGCCTGAGTTTTTTTGATCAATATTTGAATGCACGTTCCAGAAAATCTTGAGTTCACAATCAACCTGAGGAGTTCCCCCGATGCTGAAGCCGCGTGAAGCCGCTCCGCAAATGTCATTCCCCACCATCGACGGCGGTACCTGGACCCTGTCGGAACGCAGCCCGAAGAACCTCACCCTGGTGGTTGCCTATCGCGGGCTTCACTGCCCGGTCTGCCGCGGCTACCTGAAAGAGCTGAACGATCTGGCGGGTGAATTCGCCGAGCGCGGTGTCGAGGTCGTTGCCGTCAGCACCGACGGTGAGGAGCGCGCCCGCACGGCCAAGGCCGAGTGGGAGCTTCCGAATCTCACCCTCGGCTATGGGATCAGCATCGAAGACGCCCGCAAAATGGGCCTCTACATCTCCACCAGCCGCGGCAAGACCTCGATCGGCATCGAGGAGCCGGAGAAGTTCAACGAGCCGGGCCTTTACCTGGTGAAGCCGGACGGCACGCTCTATTCGGCCTTTATCCAGACCACGCCCTTCGCCCGCCCGAAGCTGGATGAAATCCTGAAGGCGGTGGACTTCGTCAACGCCAACAACTACCCGGCCCGCGGCGAGGCCTGAAACAAACCCCCTCACCCTCCCGCTGACGCGGGCCGCTCCCTCTCCCCTCGTGGGAGAGGGTCGGGGTGAGGGGGCAGCCGCCAACTACCGAGCGGCGTAATAGTCGATCAGGGCGCGAGCTTCCGCCAAGAGGGCGGTTCCGTCCTTGCCCTTTTTGGCCATCTCGGCGATCCAGGCCTCGGCTACGGGGGCGGTGGCGGCCTGCCAGCGCGCAAGTTCCTCTCCCTCGATCCGGAAGAAGCTGTCGCCCAGCTTGGCGGCGGCTTCCCGCCCCGGTGCCTCTGCTTCGTCCCAGAGGCGGCCGATCTGTTTGGCCAGGGGAATGCCGGAATTGTTGTCGATCACCTGGCGCAGGTCGGCGGGCAGGGATTCGTACTTGGCCTTGTTCATGGCGAAGAGGAAGACGGCGGTATAGAGGCCGCGGTCGCCGCCGATCTCGGTATGGCTCTGGGTCAGCTCGTGGACCTTCAGCGGCCGCGTCACCTCGTAAGGCAGGATGGCGCCTTCGACCACACCCTTGGAAAGAGCCTCCGGCACCGCGGGAACCGGCATGCCGACCGGCGTCGCCCCCAGGTTTTTCAGGGCGATGTTGGTCATGCGTGTCGGCGCCCGCACCTTCAGGCCCTTCAGGTCATCCAGGTTGCGCACTTCCTTGCCGCGCATGTGAAAACTGCCCGGGGCGTGCACATGGAACATCAGCGGGTGGATGTCCTTGAATTCCTCGCGCGCGTGCTTCTCGTAAAAGGCATGAGCCGCCTGGCTGGTCGCCTCTGCCGAGGCGGCGACAAAGGGCAGTTCGAAGACCTCAACCGTCGGGAAACGTCCGGCGGTGTAGCCCGGCAGGGTCCAGACGATATCCGCCACCCCGTCGCGGACCTGATCGAAGAGCTGCGGCGGTTTTCCGCCGAGCTGCATGGCCGGATAGATCTCGATCTTAATGCGGCCCGTGGACTCCGCCTCGACCTTTTCCGCCCAGGGCACGATGAAATCCTTATGGGTGGTGGACGGCGGCGGCAGAAAGTGATGGATCCGCAGGGTGAATTCCTGGGCTGCAGCGGGTCCGGCGGCAGCCATGCCGGCCCAAAGGACCAGCGGCAGCGCCAGACGGCGCAGAAGACGGTTCATGTTCCGCATCGAGAGACCTCCCTGATTGCCTCCTCAGCCCGACTGGGCGGTGCGCATTCCGGCGCAAGGCGTTGTCCTTATCGGGGTGATACTATGGCCACATCCCGGGAAAGACATACAATGGGCCGTCCGCGGATCAAAAGATATTCGCTTCGCCGGCCTGCAGGCGGTCGGCAGGCAGATCAGCTAAGACAGGCCAGAGTTGAGGGAGCCGGGATGAAACTGCACAACTACTTTCGAAGCTCGACCTCCTACCGCGTCCGCATCGCCCTGGCCCTCAAGGGGCTCACCTATGACTATCTGCCGATCCATCTGCGCAAGGGCGAGCAGCGCAGCGCGGCCTATCTCTCCCTGAACCCGCAGGGCGCCGTGCCGAGCCTGGAGACGGAAGAGGGTGCGTTGATCCCCCAGTCCATGGCGATCCTCGAATATCTGGACGAGACCTATCCCGAGCCGCCGCTGCTGCCCGACACACCGCTCGCGCGCGCCCGGGTGCGCAGTCTTGCCTATGCGATCGCCTGTGACATTCACCCCCTGAACAATCTCAGGGTCCTGAACTATCTGGTCGGGCCCCTCGGCCACGATCAGGCGGTGCAGGGAGAGTGGTTTCGCCACTGGGGCGCAGTGGAGTTTGCAGCGCTGGAAAAGCGGCTTGCCGGGGAATCGGAGACCGGCCGCTTCTGTCACGGCGACAGCCCCGGGCTGGCGGACATCTGCCTCGTGCCCCAGGTGGTCAACGGGCGGCGGTTCGACTGCGACATGGCGCCCTATCCGACCATCCGGCGTATCCATGAAGCCTGTATGGCTATCCCTTCATTCGCGGAAGCGGCACCTGAACATCAACCGGACGCTGAGAGTCCGTGAAAATCGGTGCGAGTGAGAAGCGTTTGCGCATAAATTCCTAGTTGCTCTACGGGAGGCTGCTGTAAAGTCTCGCCTACCATTGGGCAATACGGATTCTTGGAGAGATCAGCCGATGAAGGGCGACAAAGGTGTTATCCAGCACCTCAACAAAATTCTGAAGAACGAACTGACAGCCATCAACCAGTACTTCCTGCATTCGCGCATGCTGAAGGACTGGGGGCTGACCCGTTTGGCGGAGCATGAGTACGAAGAATCCATCGACGAGATGAAGCATGCCGACAAGCTGATCGAGAGAATCCTTTTTCTGGAGGGCCTGCCGAACCTTCAGGACCTGGGCAAGCTTATGATCGGCGAGAACGTCAAAGAGATCCTGGAGTGCGACCTCAAGCTGGAGATGGTGGCCATTCCGGATCTGCGCGACGCCATCGCCCACTGCGAATCAGCGAACGACTATGTCTCCAGGGAGCTTTTCGTCGACATTCTCGAATCCGAGGAAGAGCACGTCGATTGGTTGGAAACCAATTTGGGCCTGATCGACAAGATGGGGCTGGAAAACTTCGTTCAGCATCACAGCGGCCACAGCAGCAGTTCCTAGCAGCAGCCAGAGTACCATCGGCTGTTACTGCTTGGCAGGGCGCTAATCAGCGCCCTGTTTGACTTTGGCTTGATCGATTTTGTGAACGTTGTTCCGCGGCGGATTGTCGCGGTCGGCGTTAAAGCCATTTTCCCTGGCTTCTTCCCTCCGTGCCCGTCGGCGGTCGTAAAGCCACTCCACAACGGCGGCCATTTGTCCATCCGGCAGGCTGCCCCAGAAGTGCATCGCCGAGGCCGCTATTCGGCCGCGACGGCGGCGGCGCCGTGGATTTCGTCCAGAATCTCCTGGGCGCAGGGCAGGCAGGTGCCGCAGCAAGGACCGTTGCCCAGCGTCAGGTAAGCCTCCTGCGCGCAGCGCACGCCGGATTGCGCCACTTCCCGAATATCGCCGTCGCGATAGCCATTGCACACACAAACGTACATTAGCTCCTCCAGGGAGGAATTATCATGCGAATGATAATGATTGTCAATTGCGATCCCGGGTGTAAAATCCCTTTGTAGACGGCGGTCTTAGGGCGGTTTTCGGCCTTTTGGGGCAGGATTCTGGGGTTAGGGGCCGTTCTTCGGAATAAATTCACATCTAAATGAGATGGCAATTCAACGAGGGGAAGACATCAGATGAGACTGATTGCAACGTTGGCGGCGACGACCGGATTGGTCCTGCTGCCGGCCATGGCGGCGGCCGACGATGCGGCCAAGCGGGCCGTACTGGAGACCTACGCAGACATCGCTCATGCGGGTTATGAGGACTCGCTGATCACGGCGAAGACCCTTCAGGCCGCGATCGATGCCCTGGTGGCCGACCCCAGCGAGGCGCGGCTGGCAACGGCGCGTGAGGCCTGGATTGCCGCCCGCGTGCCCTATCAGCAGACCGAGGTCTACCGCTTCGGCAATGCCGTGGTCGACGACTGGGAAGGCAAGGTGAATGCCTGGCCGCTGGACGAGGGTCTCATCGACTATGTCGACGGCGGCAGCTATGGCCGGGAATCTGACGAGAACCCGATCTATACCGCCAACGTGATCGCCAACAAGAGCCTGGCTTTGAATGGCGAGACGGTCGATGCCTCGACCATCACCAAGACTCTGCTGTCCGACGTTCTGCACGAGGCCGAGGAAGTCGAGGCCAATGTCGCCACCGGCTATCACGCCATCGAGTTCCTGCTCTGGGGCCAGGATCTGAACGGCAGCGGTCCGGGCGCCGGCCAGCGACCGGCCAGTGACTTCAGCACTGCGTCCTGCACCAACGGCAACTGCGACCGCCGTGCCGCTTATTTGACGACGGCGACCGATCTTCTGATTGACGACCTGGAAGAAATGGTTGCGCTCTGGGCCGATAGTGGCGCAGCGCGTAAAGGGCTTTTGACCGGCAACGCCAACGCCGGAATCTCAACCATCGTGACCGGCATGGGATCGCTGTCTTATGGCGAACTCGCCGGGGAGCGGATCAAGCTCGGCCTCATGCTGCATGATCCGGAGGAAGAGCACGATTGCTTCAGCGACAACACCCACAATTCCCACTACTACAATCAACGTGGAATCATGAACGTCTACCTCGGCAGCTATCGTCGGGTCGACGGTTCCATGGTCACCGGGCCGAGCCTTTCCAGCCTCGTTGAGGCTCAGGATGCCGCCGTGGATGCGGAATTGAAGGAAAAGCTGGCGGCCAGTTATGCCGCCATGCAGGCCATGGTGACGCGGGCCGAGAACGTCGAGGCCTACGACCAGATGATCGGCGAAGGCAACGCTGCCGGTAACGCCGTCATCGAAGCCGTGGTGGAAGGCTTGACGACTCAGACAAGGTCAATCGAGCGTGCTGTCGTGGCTCTCGACCTCGGGCAGATCGACTTTGAAGGTTCCGACAGTCTCGACAATCCGTCCGCGGTCTTTCAGTAAGGCCGGGTAGTCTCTATGGTACGCCGCCTCCCTACAGGTCTGGGCTTGGGAGGCCTGGGAGGCGGCGCCTAGAGACGAAGCAGGTAGGCTGGTCTTTCAATGAAGAAGAGTATCCGGGCCTTGCTGGCCCTTGCGGTTGTGTGTGTGATGACGGCCCTGGGGCCGGCACCTTCGATTGCCGGTCCGACGCCGGAAGAAGCGGCGCGGATCGCGGCGGTCATCCGCCCGACCGCCGATTTCACACGGGCCGAACCCTTTGAGGCGCTGCCCGGCGGGGCGGCGACATCAAAGAAGAAGACCCTCGATTCCAATGCCTTTTCCCAGAGCTCGGGCAACATGTCCATTGAGCGGGAACTGGACTTCAAGCTCGGCAATGCGCTGTTTCGCCGCTTGTGGGTTTCTTCGCCGGCTTCCACCAAGTCGGCAGATGGCCTCGGGCCGCTGTTCAATGCCCGTTCCTGCCAGCGTTGCCACCTGAAGGATGGCCGCGGGCATGCCCCGGCGGCGAACTGGCCGGATGATTCCGCCGTTTCCATGTTTTTGCGGCTGAGCATTCCGCCTCAGTCGGCGGCGGAGCGCGCGGACCTGGACGCACATCGCCTGAACGTCATCCCCGAGCCGACCTATGGCGGCCAGCTTCAGGATCTGGCGATCCAGGGCCATGAAGCCGAAGGCAAGATGCACATCCGCTATGAGGAGATACCGGTCACGCTGGCTGATGGCACGATGGTCAGCCTGCGCAAGCCGACCTACAGCATCACCCATCTCGGCTACGGGCCCTTGCATCCCGATGTGATGGTCTCGCCGCGTGTGGCACCGCAGATGATCGGCCTCGGTCTGCTGGAAGCCATCGAGGAGAGCGATATCCTGGCCTGGGCCGATCCCGAGGATGCCGACGGTGACGGCATTTCCGGGCGGGCCAACCGGGTCTGGGATAAGGCGGCCGGCGCCCCGGTCCTGGGCCGTTTCGGGTTAAAGGCGGGGGAGCCGAACCTCTTGCAGCAGTCGACCCATGCCATCAACGGCGATATCGGCCTCTCTGCACCCCTGGCCCCGTCGCCTGCCGGTGACTGCACGCCGGCGCAGCGGCGCTGCATCGAAGCGCCGGACGGCAACACGGCACAGCATGACGGCCTGGAAGCCTCGGCGGAGATGATGCGGCTGATCACCTTCTACACCCGCAATCTCGCGGTCCCGCCGCGCCGCGATCTGGAAGATCCGGCGGTATTGAAGGGCAAGCAGATATTCTATGAAGCTGGATGTATCGCCTGCCATCGGCCAAAGTATGTGACACGCCGTGACAGCCTGGGTGCGGAGCAGTCTTTTCAGCTCATCTGGCCCTACAGCGATCTCTTGCTCCACGACATGGGCGAGGGCCTCGCCGATCACAGGCCGGAGGGAAGGGCGAACGGACGGGAATGGCGGACGGCGCCGCTCTGGGGAATCGGTTTGACGGAGACGGTCAACGGGCACAGTCAGTTCCTGCACGACGGGCGCGCCCGCAACCTGTTGGAGGCCATCCTCTGGCATGGCGGAGAGGCCGAGGCGGCGAAGAACAGGGTGATGACACTCACCACGGAAGATAGGGAAGCCCTCTTGGCTTTCCTGAGATCGCTCTAGCGTGCTGTCTGGGAGGCCGCGATGACACAACGGCGACAATTCTTGGGTTTCTGTGGAGGGCTGGGCCTCGGCCTGACTTTGAGGCCTCTGCCGGCCTTCGCGGCGGCGCCTGATCAGGACGACTTCGCCGAGCTGAACAACGCACTTCTCGATCAATGCCTGCTGCCGCGCTATGAGGCGCTTGCCGTTGCCGGTGAGAGCCTCGAAGGGGCATTGCGCCGCGACTGTGCCGATGGCGGTCTCGGCGGAGCTGAGGAGAGCAAGAAAGCCTTTCACGCCATGATGGACGCATGGATGGCTGCACAACACCTGCGTTTTGGGCCGAGCGAGCTTTTCCTGCGCGCGGACCGCATGCAGTTCTGGCCGGACAAACGTGGCGTTACCGGGCGGCGGTTGTCCCAGCTTCTGGCGAACCCCGACCCGGCCGCGTTGGAGCCGCAGCGCTTCGCCCAGGGCTCCGTCGCCATCCAGGGGCTGCCGGCGCTCGAGCGACTGCTGTTCGATATGCCTGAAGCGGCGGAACAGCCCTTCGCCTGCGATCTGGCCGTCAGGATCGGCGAGAATCTGAAGGAGATTTCTGCCGACCTGTTGGCTGATTGGCGTGACGGCCCTTCGGCTTATGCCGCTGTGCTGCGCAACGCGCGCCAGGGCAACGCGGAATTCCTGGATGCCAAAGAGGCCTCTTTGCAACTTGCCAAGTCGCTGCGCTCGGCTTTGCTGATTGTCGTCGACTTCAAGCTTCAGCGTGTCCTTGGCGAAGCGGTGAGAAACGCCAAGCCCAAGCGCGCCGAATCCTGGCGCAGTGGGCGTTCGCTGCGCAACATTGAGATCAATCTTGAGGCGGCGCAGGCGCTTTATCAGAACGGCGGCCAGGGTGGGTTCTCCGCCCTGCTGCGCCGCCAGCCGGACGGCCCGACGCTCCATGTCGAGATCGAAGCTGTTTTCCGCCGTACCAGAAAGAAGCTTGCAAACCTGCCGGCATCGATGACGGAGGCCCTGGAGGAAGAGGGCGGCTGGCAGCGCCTCTCTACTGTTCGCGATGACGTCAGTCAGCTTCTCGCTCTCATTTCCGGGCCTTTCTCGCAAATGCTGGACCTGCCTCTAGGCTTCAACAGCTTCGATGGCGATTAGCCGCCGCAGCCTGCTGACCGCCGGCCTGGGTTTGCCGCTGGTGGGCCATGCCGGGATGGCGTTTGCGGTGTCCGGGCGGGGGCCGCTTGCCGTGGGTGCCAGCGCCGAGACCGGCGGGCGCTTCGCGGTTCGGATGATCACGGGGCAGGGGGCGGATGGCGACATCGTCGATCTGCCGGGCCGGGGCCATGGCGCGGCCTGGCGCCGCGGTGCTGGAGAAATCCCTGGGGAGGACCCCGGGGAAGTGGTCATCCTGGCCCGTCGTCCCGGCCGTTTCGCCGTCGTCATCGATGTTGCGGAGGGGCGCGTCAAACAACGCTTCGAAGCTCCCCAGGCCCGGCACTTCTACGGCCACGGTGTGTTCAGCCGCGATGGCCGCCGGCTGTTTGCCACCGAGAACGACTTTGACGGCGGGCGTGGTGTCATCGGCGTCTATGATGCCGAGAAGGGGTATCGCCGTTTGGGGGAACTGCCCTCTCACGGCATCGGCCCGCACGAACTGGCGCTGCTCTCGGACGGGCGGCGGCTGGTGGTCGCCAATGGCGGTATCCGGACGCATCCCGACAGCGGCCGCCGGAAGCTGAACCTGGCGACAATGGCGCCGAACCTGGCTTATGTGAACAGTGACAGCGGTGCCCTGCTTCAGCGCTTTTCCCTGCCGGAAGACCTTCACCTTCTGTCAATACGGCACCTCGCGGTTTCCAGAGACGATGCGGTCTGTCTTGCCTTGCAGAACGAGGGGCCGCGAAACCGCCTGGTGCCCCTGGTCGGCTTTCAGCGCGATGGGACGGAGATTGCCCTGGCCGAGACGCCGGCGGCGGTGCTCAAGAGCATGCGCCACTATTGCGGCAGTGCCGCGCTGGATGAAAGCGGCCGCTATCTGGCCGTCTCGGCGCCGCGCGGCGGACGGATTACCTTCTGGTCGGCGAAGGAACGCCGTTACCTGGCGGAAATCTCTGTTGCCGATGGCTGCGGCCTGGCGCCGGCCGGCGGTGTGGGCCGCTTTTTCATCTCCTCCGGACAGGGCCGGCTGTTTATCTATGACCTGACGCGCGGCCGGGAAACTGCGCTGTATGGCGGTGCGCCCGGCCTCGCCTGGGACAATCACCTGCTGGCGCTCTGAGGGTTTGCCATTGTGTCCCCGGGCGGACGGGGCGGGACGGATTGGGCGAGACGGATTGGGCGGGGCGGGCTGGGCGAAGCGGCCGCGCTCATGCTATAGCTCCCATCATGATTCTGACGATTGATAACCTGCTCTCCCCAGAGCAACTGTCGCAGCTGAACGACCTGCTCAGAGAGGTTGATTTTCTCGACGGCCGCAAGACGGCGGGCTGGCACGCCAAGCTCGTAAAGGCCAACGAACAGTCTGATTCCAAAGATCCGAAGACCACCCAGGCGCGGCAGTTGTTGGTTGCTGCGCTTGGCGCCAACGCCACCTTCAACCTTGCCGTCATGCCGCACTCGCTGCGCCCGATACTGTTCAGCCGCTACCGTGAAGGCATGGCTTATGGTGCGCATATCGACGATGCGATCATGGGACGGACGGCGTTGGCGCGCAGTGATGTCTCCCTGACGGTCTTTCTCAACCCGCCCGAAGACTACGACGGCGGCGAATTGATCATGGAGCTTGGCGGCGAGTCACTGAGCTACAAGTTGGCCGCCGGTTCGGCGGTGATCTATCCTTCCACCACACTGCACCGGGTCGCGGAGGTAACCCGCGGTCAGCGCGAGGTCGCCGTGACCTGGGCGCAGAGCATTGTCCGCAGCGCCGAGCAGCGCGAAATTCTCTTCGATATCGAAAAGGTGCGCAGGACAATCTTCAAAGAGAAGGGCAAGTGCCGGGAGTTCGACCTGTTGAGCAAGTCCCACGCCAACCTGATGCGGCTCTGGTCGGACGTTTGACGGCAAAGGGCTGGTGCCGACGCGGGTGTATCAGGTCTCGCTGGCTTCCCAGAGATTGATACAGGGGCCGGAGTAAAGCACGGGACCGCTGGGTGACGTCGCGGCCTGGCCGGCGGCTTCCAGGGTGACGATGAGGGACTCGGAGGACTTCACCGCCTCCCATCCGGCTTCGTCGAGTGGCTGGCCGACCGGGTCGCCCCCGGTAAGCTGCAACAGGGGCCGGATGGTGCCGCTGTCACGCTCGACGGTCCAGATCTGGTAGGCTTTGTTTTCGCTCTCACCAAGGCTGCCGAGGGTCTTTACCGAGAGGCGCCAAGGTCCCCTGTAAGCGGTGACCACCAGGGTCGGGTTCTCCGCCTCGTCCTCCAGCACCGCCACATAGCTCGGCAGCACCTCGGTCGGCGCTACCGAGGCGACTTGGGGGGCAGATCCGGGCTGCGAGAGAATAAAGCCTGCATAGCCGCCGACGAGCACCGTCAGAACGGCGGCGATGGTGCCGAAGGGCCGCCAAAAGGCAAGGCTGTTCCAGAAACCTGCACGGCCCGCGTCAGCGGAGGCTGCGTTTTGCGGATCGATGCGCTGCTTGATCGCCCGCAAAAGGCGGGGCGGCGGAGTCCTCGCCGGTGTTTGTTCGGCCAGGGGTGTCAGACGATCCTCCCAGGCTTCAACCCGGCGGCGCAGATCCGGGCGCGACCGCATCAACGTCTCGAAGCGCTGCCTTGCCGGGCCTTGCAGGGCCCCGACGACGTAGTCGCTGGCCAGCGCCTCCTGCACCTTGGGATCGTCGTACCTCATCGGTCCAGACACTCCCTGACCTTGATCACGCCCCGGCGAATCCAGGTTTTTACGGTTCCCACCGGGCGATCGATCCGCGCCGCCACTTCGCTGGGCGTATAACCCTGGTGATAGGACAGCAGAATGCACTCGCGCTGTTCCTCGGTAAGGCCCGAAAGGCAGCCCAAGAGGCGTTGTAGGTCCTGGCTGGTTTCAGCCTGTGCTGCCGGATTTTCGCTGCTCATACGCCCGTCCTTCTCAGGACTCCATTCCTCTTCGGCGGCGCGATAGTCAGCTTTCCTCAACAGATCAAGCGATTGGTTTCGCACGACGTTAATCATCCAGGTCATTGGCCGCCCCCGGCCCGGATTATAGCTGTCGGCATAGCGCCAGATCTTCACGTAGGCGTCCTGCAGAGCCTCCTCTGCCCAGGCCTCCCGTCTTAGTATACGAAAGGCAATGCCAAAGAGTTTCGCTGAAGTTGCTTCATACAACTCGGAAAACGCCGATTGGTCGCCCAAACTGCAGCGGGCGAGAAGGAGACCGAGCCGTTCCGAAGAATCCTGGGTCGCCATGGGCTTCATGGATCCGCTTTCTTTAACTGGTTCAACTTGGCCCTTCGTTTTTCCGCATCTCTGCGCTCGGCGTCTCACCGACTCCGAACGCAACCCGGCGCAAACATGCAGCAGTCGTTCGCCCCTGGCAATCCGGGATGCCGGCGGTCAGATCTTTGATACGGGGAAACGGCTTGGCCGATGCTTACCTGTGACGCGGCGACGTCGGGCGGGACAATAGCCCGGTGCGGGCGGGGTTAGCCATCGAAAATCCTGCAAAGATGGGTTGCGCCAGTCAGCGCGCGGGGCGATTTGCCCCCAATCTGCGCGGGCGGGGGATCTGGTTCCGCTGGGGCGCCGGCAAGTGCAGCCGAGGAATTGCCGGCACAGTTTCGAATTGCCCAAGCAATGCCGTACACGCAGAGCGGCCAAATCCGGATGTTGATCGCGCGTAAATAGAGATTCTCCGTTGTTTTTCGCCAGATTATCCAATTTCTGACCCTAAAGGGCGTCTCAATTTCCGACGAACTCCGTCAAGGATGCTGTTCTGTGTAGGTTTTTGGCACTATAGTTCGGCGCCGCAACCAAGAAGGTTCCACTGGATCGGGAAAAACAGGCAGTCGGGTCCGTCTTGGAAAGGGCCGCTCGCCGATCAAAAAAAGCCGGGAATGTCTTCATCTACCGTTCATGAGAAGCCAACGTCAGGGTTGAGTAAGACGCGCCGTCGCGCCGCCGACCGCCGCCGCGGGCTGCTGTTGCCCATCCTCTTGCTGGTGATCCTGGCTCTGGCCGGAGTCTGTGCGCTGCTGTACTGGAGCGCCGATGCCCTGAACAAGCGCCAGGCGGAAGCGCAGGCCTCCCTTGTCTCTTCGATTCTTGATGCCAAGCGCGCTGAACTGCGCAGCCTGGTCGTCGACTATGCTTGGTGGGACGAGGTCATCATAACGCTGGGTGTTGGCCTCGATGAGCGCTGGGCGAAGGAGGAACTCGGCGATTACCTATTGGAAGCCTTCGGGGTCAACTGCATTTGGGTGCTGGGGCCGGACAACGAGACCAGAGTGGCCTTCATCGATGGTGAGGCTTCGGGCGGCGATATATTCGACCGGCTTCCGCGTAGCGTGGAACGTCTGCTTGAAGCAGCGCGGCAGGGCAGAACAATCGATCAGGTTCCCGCCGCCGGACTGATTTCCATCGACGGCGAGCTTGAGATGGTCGCTGCCAGCATCGTCTCGCCTTTCGATTCGATCGCGCCGCCGCCGGCGCCCGGAGAGGCACCGGTGGTGGTTTTCGTAAGGCCGCTGCGTGAGGACTTTTTTGACTCACCGAGCCTCGGCAGCCTGATAGAGATGCCGAGGTTCTCGGTAAACCCGCCGGCCTCCGGATTTCTCGGGCTGCAGATCACCGGCGTCGACGACAGTGCTCTGGGCCACATCGTCTGGGCTGACGGTCGGCCCGGCGACGACCTGCTTTGGGGCGGAGCGCCACTCCTTGTCGCGGCTCTTTTGGTGCTGGTTCTGCTGTTGGCCCTTACCGTGCGCCGGGTCGAAGCGGTTGTCCTTCGCGAAGGACGGCTGTCTGTCTCGCTCGACCACGAGCGTCAACGGCGCCAGGACAAGTCCCGTTTCGTCTCGATGGTGTCCCACGAGCTGCGCACCCCGCTTCAGGCGATCGGTTCAGCAGCTGACATGCTGGACCGCTATGGCGACCAAATGACCCTGAAAGAGCGTCAGGAGGAGACCCGGACGATCCGGCGCGGCGTGGCCGCTCTGGCACGGCTGGTGGATGACGTGCTGGTCGTTGGTCGCGTCGAAGCGCCAACGCACAGCGGCGAGGGAAAAACGGTTGATCTGGCGGCGCTATGCTCGGCGATATGGCGTGAGGTGTCATTGGCTCTGAAAGCGACACAGGAACTGCGTCTTGTGGACAAGATCGGAAGCCCGGTCGAGGGCGGGGCAGAGGTGATGCTCCATGCCGTTTTGTCCAATCTGCTGCAGAATGCCGCCAAGTATTCGCCTGACGGGACGGAGATCGAGGTCGAACTGGAGGAGGAGGCCTCGGGCTACAAGGTATCTGTCCGCGATCACGGCGTCGGAGTTCCGGCAGACATGCGCGAAGCGGTTTTTGAACCCTATTGGCGCGCCGAGGCAACCTCAGGCGTGGAGGGCGCCGGCCTCGGACTGCCGGTGGCCCGGGCCGCCGCACGCTCCATGGGCGGTGACATCACCATCGAGAGTGATGACCTGGACAAGGGCAGCCGATTCGTTTTGCGCTGGTCGCATGATTAGAGCGGGCCTTACTCAGGCGGGAGCCGTGCTGCGGTTTCGGTAGGGCCCCAAAGCCGCTCTGGATCTGATATCGCTCTAAAGCTGCCGGGAAGTACAGCTTCATCGGACTGATGGATCGCCAAGGGCGGCCTGATGAATTCAAATATGTTCCGGTGTGCATTGTTTTGTGTTCGGCTATCCGTTGAAGCGATTCCGGGTGCACCGCTTGTTTCATAATCCGAACATGCGATGTTCGCGACGCATCGTTTAGGCATTTGTTCCAGCATACTTCGCGGCAGGATTGAATCCGGCGAGTCGTCGAAGGCCTTACAGCACAAGCTGCCGGCCATCAAAGGCCTCAGCTTTGAACCGGATGGGGGGCTTGCTGACCAGGCCCATGACCCGCATGAGACGGCGGATACAGCGGATTTTCTCTCTAAGGTTGCGTAAATCGTTGATTATGACGCAGAAGTATAAAATCGAATTGTTACTTAGCAAAATCAAATGGATGATCGAAGGTTGTCTATTGTTAATATATAAACGCGCTTTGGAACAATTTTTTACCATCATTGCGCGAGATTTTCCTTTGTTCTTTCCCTATAGCATCGAATATAATCAAGGCGGGGTCATGGAATCATTGCATAGTAAGGTGAAGTGATGCTTGCTCATCAGACCGTGGGGAAGGCTAGACAGGCGCATCCCGTCGACGTTCACGTCGGCGGGCGTGTGAGGCTTCGTCGGGTTTTCCTGGGTTATTCTCAGGAGAAACTCGCGAATGCGCTGGGGCTGACCTTTCAACAAATCCAAAAGTACGAACGGGGTGCCAACCGCATT
Organism: Pelagibius sp.; assembly: GCF_965249265.1. NCBI lineage: Bacteria > Pseudomonadati > Pseudomonadota > Alphaproteobacteria > Rhodospirillales > Rhodovibrionaceae > Pelagibius > Pelagibius sp. Next base: position 1,150,543 of record NZ_OZ252224.1, read on the forward strand.
TCCGCCAGCAAGCTCTATGAGCTGTCGCGGATACTGAGTGTGCCCGTTACATATTTCTTCGAAGGTGTGGAATCAGAAGGTGAAAATGTCGCCACGGGCCAGGATGCCGGTGCCGCAGGCGGCAGCAACATTCATTCTTCAGACCCCGACTTCACAAACCAGCGTGAAACGCTGCAGCTGATCAGTTCCTACTACAGGATTCCTGACTCCAAGGTGCGCGCCGAGGTATTGTCTCTGTTGAAGACGCTCGGCCGTTCGGCGGACAGCTGACGGAAAACGACGGATCTCAAGGAGGGCATGAAAGACCTGGTGAAAACGGCTGGGATTGCCATGTCGAAGTTGCGGGCCTTTAACAACCGCAAAGCCTTTTCTTTTGCCCTGCTTGAATTCTGCTGTATCGATGGCTTACCGGGGCCCGGCCGTGAGGTCGGGGCGTTGGCGCCGGCGCTTGTCGTTGTCAGAGACCGGCGGCGATGACGGCTGGCATCGCCGATCATATGGATGCACTCAGCCGTGCCCAAAGCATCGCTGAGATCGGCGCCAGTCTTCAGAACACCCTGAACCTTCTGGGCTTCGATACCTATTCATACGTCCACGTGCGGCCCCCTTTGGGTAAACGCATTCGCTCTTTCGTCCCTCAGGCGGCGCAGGACGGGCAGGTCGTGCACGAGTTCCTGGCCACCTTTCCCGATGACTGGGTCGAGCACTATCTTCTGCAGGGTTTCAGCGATTTCGATCCCACCTTTCAGAAGGCGATGGGCACAATTCTGCCTTTCGATTGGCGCGAGGTTTCCGCTCAGAACGATCTGAGCAGCGGCCAGCGCCGGGTTTTCGATGAAGCGCGGGACTTCGGCCTGACGACCGGGGCCACGATCCCGATTCACGGGCCGGAAAGTGGCCTTTCCACCCTGAACGTCTCCTCGAGCGGCAGCCAGCAGCAGTTCGAAGAGAGCTATCAGGTTGCCCGGCAGGATCTCCTTTGGGTCGCGGTCCAGACCCATGAGGCCTTCCTGCGTCTCTCCGAGGACGCCCCGGAGGAAGCCCGGGTCCGCCTGACCGATCGGGAGCGCGATTGCCTGCTCTGGACCGCCCGGGGCAAAACCGCCTGGGAAGTCGGCCAGATTCTCAAAATCTCGGAAGAGACGGTGCTGTTTCACCTCAAAAACGGCACCCGCAAGCTGGGTGTCTTCTCCAAGCATCACGCCGTCGTCAAAGCGGTCATGCAAGGCCACATAATCCCCTAAAAATTTGATTTAATTCGATTTTAAAGCCGCCGCCGGTAAGCAGAGCGGCTCTGCTGGTCTGTGTCCCGTCCGGCGTTGCGGCCGCGCGCCCCCCCATTTCTGGGGGGATGCTCCCCTCACATCTTTGCGATCCAATTACCCCCGGATCAGACAAGCGGGGGAAGTGGCGATGATCGATGTTGTTACACCTGATCTCTATGCAGCCTATGCGGGAGAACTAAGGCAGATGTTTCAACAAAGATTTCGCGTCTTCAAACAAAGGCTCGGGTGGTCTGTTCCGGTCGAAAACGGCGAGGAGCGTGACAGCTTTGATGACCTCTACCCGATCTATCTTCTCGCCAAGGACGAAGACGACACCTTGCTGGGAAGTTGGCGTTTCCTGCCGACCACCGGCCCCTACATGCTGCGTGACGTCTTTCCGCAGCTGCTCCAGGGTGCCAACGCCCCCTACCATCCCCTGGTCTGGGAAGGCAGCCGTTTCGCGGTCGAGGCGCGCGGGATGCGCGTCGGCGCCAGCAGCGAACTGCTCTGTGCCGTGACAGAGACCTGCCTGGCCATGGGAATCCGCGAACTCATCACCGTCTACGACGCCCGCATGGCGCGGCTGCTACCGCGTCTTGGCTGCCCGCCGAAGCGCCAGACACGGGCGGTCAGCCTCGGCAAGGATGTTGCCTATGCCGGCTGGTTCGACATGAACCACGCGACCCTGGCCAACCTGCGTTCGGTTGCCGGCATCAAAGGATCGATCATCCGCAACGCCTTCTTCCTGGACCAGCAGGCCGTCGCCTGAGTTCAAATCAAACGAACCAGTCATTCCTCAAGGAGCATGTCATGACCAAACCGACCGAACTGAAGCTTTGTGATCCGCTGCAAGATGCAGAAGCGATCAAGCGCTGCCTGGAATATCTGCGCATCGAGGCGAAACGCACCGGGCTCTCCTTTGCCGCTCATCTGATCGGCGTAGCCGCGGAAGCAGTCTCCGACTCCATCGCTTTGACGGAAAAGTCGGTCGCTCAGGTTGAGCGAAACGATGCGGCCCGTGTGAGGCCGGTTTCCGGCGTCTCGATGTCACGCCGCCACTAGAAACCGGCACCCCTTGCCGGGGCTTAGAGTCTAGCAGCGCGGAGAAACGTTTCACGGCGCCCGGCAGTCGGGTCGCCGAACAGACGAGGGTGGGAAAATGAGCTTGGTGTTTGACCAGATTGCGGGACCTCTTCACGGAACCCAGGACGCGGCGCCCGCGAAGCTGAAAGGTCTACCGCTGGTCGGATTACTGCCGGAGCTGCGGCGGGATCCTCTGCGTTTCTTCACCCGGGTCGCCCGCGATCACGGTGGCGCGGTCGAACTGCACTTCGGACCTGACCGTGTCTTGATGCTGAACGATCCGGCGATGGTGCGTCACGTTCTCCAGGACAATCGCCTGAATTACGAGAAGAGCAAGTTCTACGACATGATGCGCCCGGTGCTGGGCGAGGGCATCTTCCTCGCCGAGGGCGACGAGTGGCTGAGCCAGCGCAAGACTGCGACGCGCAGCTTTCAGGGATGCCAGCTTCGCCGCATGACCCGGGACATGCAAGACGCCGTTGACGACATGTTGGGGCGTTGGCAGGTCAATGTCGCGCAGCAAAAGCCGCTCGACATGGTGCCGGAGATGATGCGACTCACCCTCGACATACTCCTGCGCACGCTTTTCAGCGTCCGCCTGGAGGGCGAGCACGAGGCGGTGTTTTCGGCCATGACCCGGGTGTTGCGCGATGCCGAGCGCCGTATCTGGTCGCCTTTCGGGCTGCCGCGCTGGCTGCCGACGGCGAACAACCGGGCGGTCCGCCGTGCCCTTCGGACCCTGGATGACTTTGTCTACGGGCTCATTGAACGGCGGCGTAGCGAAGCCGCCGCCCGGTCGGATGATGAGGACGCGGGCGACCTTCTCGATCTGTTGATGGCCAATCAGAACGGCCGTTCGGACAAGCAACTACGCGACCAGATTCTCTCGATGATCCTGGCCGGGCACGAAACCACGGCCAATGCCCTTGCCTGGTGCTGGTACATGCTGTCACTGCATCCGGAATCGCTGCGTCGGGTGCGCGGCGAAGCCCAGACGGTCTTGGGGGGGCGGGGCGCAGACTTTGCCGATCTTGCCGGCTTGACTTACACGCGTTGTGTTTTTGACGAGGTTTTGAGGCTCTACCCGCCGCTCTGGACTTTCTCGCGTGTCGCCGTGGCCGATGATCAAATCGGCGACCTGAAGGTCGAGGCCGGTACCAACGTGATGTTGAACATGTTCGCCGTGCATCGCCGTCCGGCCTTGTGGGAAAATCCGGAAGGCTTCGATCCATCGCGCTTTGATCCGGAGACCGGCGATCCGCGCCGCCGCTTCGCGTACTTCCCGTTCAGCGACGGGCCGCGCACCTGTTTGGGCGAGCGCTTTGCCGTGCTCGAGTCCATGATCGCCATCTCTGCGGTGGTCCAGCGCTTCGACCTTCAGCTTGTCCCGGGGCAGGATGTGAAGCCGGAGCCGATGATTACGCTGCGCCCCAGTGGCCTGATGATGCAGCCTGTGGCCGTCGCGAAAGCCTGAGGCCATGCCGGCACCCATAGTCATCACCCTGGTCTATCTGATCGGTCTGGGGATCGTCTATCCGGCCTTGCCGTTTCAGGCCCTGGATCTGGGCGCCAGTCCTCTGCAGGTTTCTTTGATTCTGGTCACCGACACGGCCGTGGTGCTGGTCCTTTCGACCTTTATGGGACGCCTCAGCGACAAGATAGGGCGCCGCAGTGTGACCTGTCTGGCCCTGGCGACTGCCCCCGTGGCCTATCTGATGATGGCCTATGCCGATTCCCTGGCCTGGCTCTTTGCCGCCCGGGCGCTTGCCGGGGTCAGCAACGCGGCGATACCGGTCATCCAGGCGTTGATGGCCGACTGCACCTGCGACAAGAGCCGCGTCCGTGGCATGGCAAATGTGAACTCGGCCTTCGCAATTGCCTTTATCATCGGTCCGATACTGGGGCGCGAATGGCTTTTGGGACCCGGCGGCGACGATTACCGCAGCGGCGCCCTGGGCGGTGCGGCCTTTGCCGTCATGGCTCTGGTGTTGGCGGTCTTTCTGCTGCGCGAGATCAGGCTGCCGACGGTTGGGGAACGGCTTCCAACGCCCGGTAAGGGGCGGGGCTTGGGCGCATTAATCCTGTCGCCACTCTGCCTTGGTCCCATCGCCGTCATGGCGGTCCTGGCCTTTGCCTATGCCGCCATGGAGACGACGCTCGGCCTGTGGTCGTCGCGGATGCTTTCCTGGCGCGCCTCCGATGTCGCGCTCGGTTTCATGTTTGCCGGTATGGCGGCGCTCTTCAGTCTTTGGGTGCTGATCCCGTTCTTGTGCAGACGGCTGGGGGAAGAACCGGTCGCGGCGGGCGCCGCGCTGGCGATGGGCCTGGGCATGTCGCTCTTTGTACTCTGGCCCAGCGATGGTGTCATAGCCGTCGCCCTGATGCTCTTGGGCGGCGGCATCGCCACCAGCCTCTCCTGCCTTCAGGCGTTGCTGTCCAAAGCGGCCCCCGCCTCGATCCAGGGCACGGCCCTCGGCCTTAATCATGCGATCCTGAGCGTGGCAAGGATCCTCGGCCCGGTTTGGGGCGGCTTTGCCCTGGGCAGCCTCGGCAGCGGCTGGCCCTATGTCTCCGGCGCAGCCTTGGCATTGCTCGCCTTGCTGCTCATGGCCTGGATTTACCGACCCCGCCCGGCGCCCTCCGAGGGCTGAAGTCTTCCCGAAATCTGACGGAGATTGGTGATGTTGAATGTCGCTTTCTATCTGGATGCCACCGCCGTACGCACGCCGACGGCAACGGCCGTGGTTTATGAAGGCCGGCGTTTCAGCTATGCCGAGATTCTTCATCAGGCCAACCAGGTGGCCAACGGCCTTCGGGCGCAAGGTTTCGGGCCCGGCAGCCGTATTGCCCTGGCCTGCAGCAATCGGCCGGGCTTTCTGGCCGCCTATTACGGCATCCTGAAAATCGGTGGCGTCGTCGTCGCTTTGAGCACGACGCTGCGGGAGCGCGACATTCTCTTTCAGTTGAACGATTCCGCCGCCGAGGCGCTGCTGACTTTCGAAGGTCGCGGCGACAATGCCTTTGCGGAGCAGGCGCTGCCGGCGGCGGAGAAGGCGGACCTTTGCCGGAAGGTTTGGATGGTCCCTAGCGATCTGGGTATGACCGCCGGTCTTTCCGGCTGGCCGGCGCTTGGCGATTTGATGACAGGGCAGTCCGGTTCCTTCCGGACCTACGGCTACGGCGCCGATGAAACGGCGGTGCTGCTTTATACCTCGGGCTCCACGGGCCGTCCCAAGGGGGTGGAACTGACGCAAGGCAATCTGACCGCCATGGTGGTGATCAACCAGCCGCTGGCGGCGCGTGAAGCCACGGCTGTGCGTCTGATTTCGACGCCGCTGTTTCACATCATGGGTCAGGTCTGCGGCCTGAACCTGGCGGTGCTCAACGGCGAGGTCATGGTCCTGGTAGAGGGTTTCGACCCCGCCTTGATCTGGCATCTGATCACCGAAGAAGCCGTGACCTACTTCGTCCACATGCCGATCTACTATCAGTATCTGATGGAGCGGGCGGACGGGGTCGATACCAGGGCCGTCCGCCGTTCCCTGCAGCTCTGTGCGACCGGCGGCGCCCCTTTGCAGGCGGGCCTGACAGATGCTTTCAAAGATCGTTTCGGTTTGGGCCTGACACCGGGCTACGGCCTGACCGAGGTTTCATCGATCGTGGCCTGGGGTGGGTGCGGCGGCACGCCGCGGCCGACGACCGCCGGGCGCATCGTGCCGGGCGTCGAAGTGAAGTTGCTGGACGACAAGGGTAAGGAGGCCGCCTGTGGCGACCAGGGCGAAATCCTGGTGCGCAGCCCCGGTGTCATGAAGCGCTACCTGAACATGCCGGCGGAAACGCGGCGCCGTCTGCAGGGCGGCTGGCTGCGCAGCGGCGATATCGGCCGCTTTGACGAGTTTGGTCGTCTTGATGTTCTGGGCCGCGTTGACGACAAGATCCTGCGCGGCGAGGAACACATTTATCCCGCCGAAGTGGAGGCGGTTCTTAAAGGCCATCCCGCCGTCAGCGAGGCGGCTGTCATTGCCGTTCCCGATGATTATCTGGGTCAGGAAGCAAAGACCTTTGTGGTTCTGAAAGCCGGGCGGTCCGTGGCGGAGCGGGAGTTGCTCGGCTGGCTGTCGCGGACGCTGCCCGACGGCAAGTGTCCCGGGCTCATCCAGTTTCAGAGCGCGTTGCCCCAGACCTCGACCGGCAAGATCGCCCGGCATCTGCTGAGCTAGGTTTGCACAATGGCCTGCGGCTGGAATGCGGTGCTAACGAATTCTATACGAAAAGCTGGCTAGCCTGCCGACGCCAGAGCGGTCCATCAAACTCGGACCTGCTCTAAGGGAATCAGTCGCGAGGACCGATGTGAACCGCAGGATGACGGTGAAAGGGAAAGAGCGCCGCCGGGATCGCCGGCGCCACCTGAATCTTTCAGGCAGGATTCAGGGACAGGATGTCTTTGTCGTCGACATTTCGATCACCGGGTTCGGCGCGGTCGCCGACGCCACAAACGCGGCAAAACTTCATCTGCCCGAAGGCCACCACACGCGACTGGAGATCTTGCTCGACGACGGGCGGCACCTTGAGATGGATGTCGAAATCAAGCGCGCCGTAACGAATGACGGCCTTTTCGGTGGCCGCTTCATCAGCCTTCCCGACAAGTACTTCCGCATCATCGAGGCTTTGATGCTGGGGCGCGAGCACCGCACTTGACTGCGTATCTCTTTTAGGAAACCAGTTGGCTGCTGGCGATGGAACCCGCCGCCTGTGTCAGTCGCTCTGCGCAACCTGGGTCGGCGCCGGCTCCGGCTTGCGCGAATAAAAGATGTGGCGGCCGATCTTGGGTCCCCGCAGGAACGCCTTGCGCCAGAACGGCTTCACGTAGTCGGCATGATACCACAGCGCGCCGCCGGAATTGTCCTTGGCACGGCCCCAGTAAACCTGGCTGGCGAGGTGCATGCTCTCGCTCCAGGACTGCTCGTCCGTCACCAAGTCTTCCTTGCCGTCGCAGTACCAGGAGAATTGGCACTTGTGCAGCACCTCGTCGGTGCCGTCGCGGACGACGCCGCAGACCGATTCGGGGAAGTAGCGGGAGGCGACGCGGTTCATCACCACGTGGGCAACGGCGAGCTTGCCGGCATCCGGCTCGCTGCGTGCTTCGAAGTAGATGTTCTGGGCCAAGCAGGTCAGCTCTTCGCGCAGCTTGCCCGGATTGGGCGTGAAAGCGCTGGCGATCTGTTCTTCCAGATCAAGCTGGTTGATGCCGACCTGGCGGATATAGAAGTGATCGGGATCGATGTCCTTCACGTCGACGGGGATGAAGCTTTGAGCCGTCACCCGCGTCCAGGTGCTGTCCACCCGGTCGTCGGTCGCGACGTGGGCCAGGGCACCGGCGGCGATCACACAAGCCAGGGGGGCGGAGAGGGCAGACACGAACGCGCTGGTCGAGAGCTCTCGACCGCCCAGTCCCATCTTCGCCCTGGCCGTCACCAAGCCGCGGCGCGCACGCGCGAGCCAACGCTTCTGGTGAGGCCGCCTGAGGGCCAGTTTGTCCGCAATCCGGTTCATCAATCGTCCTAAACCCTGTGAACTCTTCGCAGCTGCTGCGCCCTTATCGGGGCTGGTGTGGACACTGCCGTGTCGCTGTTCTGTCGGGTCTTCTAAAGCCCTGGTTCAGCGTTAACACTCCAGCTCAGGCTTTAGCTGCTGGTAAAGGTTTACACAATCTTAATAGTGCATATCAAGAATTTTCGTTGAAAGTTTTAGATAAATTCGCACTAATTTCGCGGCAAATTAACTATTAATCCCGCATATCTTCAAAAAGAACTTGGCTTATTCGGGAAACAAAATTGCTTTTGATGGATGAATATTTGTGGATAACTGATTTTCGCGAATAAGTTACTTAACACATGCAGTTGAAAGTCGAGATATTTCCAAGAATTAACCAGGCGATTACCTCATTTTTCGCCATCGCAAAAAAGGATTCAGTCGATTGTCTACTGGGGTGGGAAGCGTTGAGTCTTTCCCCTGAGGGGCCTCTCGGCGAATCAATACTGAAGGCATCGCGGCGCGATGACCAAGGGTCATGGACGGCCGGCCAAAAAGCCAAGCTGTGTCATCGGAGGGGCAGAGCCCTCCCATCCCTGATTTGGTTAACGGTTATGGTTAAGTCAAGGGGGTGCAAAGCCGCTTAATCAGGCCGCACCGGCTGGTGCTACCAAGGCGCCTGGTGGATGCCGCACTCGGTCTTTTCCCGGCCTTGCCAGCGTCCGCTGCGAGCTCCTTCTCCGTCGCCCCCCTTGAAAGTGCAGGGCGCACAGCCGATTGAGGCGTATCCCGCGGCCTCCAGGGGGTGCGGTGGCAGGCGTCGCTCGGCGAAGGTGGTGCTGATCTGTTGCGGGTCCCAGGCGGCCAGAGGGTTCACCTTGATGCGACCGCCGGAGGCCTCGAAAACCTGGATTTGGCCGCGCAGGCCGCCCTGGAAGCGTTTGCGGCCATTGACCCAGGCGCTGAAACCGCTCAGCGCCCGTTCCAGCGGCAGCACCTTGCGCAGCCGACAGCAGAGATCGGGGTTGCGTTTCCAGAGAGTGCCGTCGGCATCGGCCCAGGCCAGATCCTCCGCTGCGGGCGCTACCGAGCGCACATCGGTCAGCCCGAGGTGCGCGATGAGGTTGTCACGGTAAGCCAGGGTTTCCGGGAAGTGCTTGCCGGTTTCCAGGAAGACGACCGGTATCGCGCGGTCGACCTGGGCGACGAGATCCAAAAGCACGGCGGATTCGGTTCCGAAAGACGACACCACGGCGATGCGGCCGGGAAAGATGTCATTCACCGCGGCGGCGAGAATGTCCCGGCTGTTATAGCTTCCGTAGCGCAAGGCCAGCAGGCGCGCACGCTCGCGTTGCCGGAGGGCCAAGTCCTGATTGTGAGCCTGATTGGCTGCCGGGCGGACCACCAAATCCGATCTGCTCTTCCTTGAGGCCAGCATCGGCAGGGTCCCCACTCCAGTGAACGAGCTATTCTGCGGCTACGGCGCGCGAGCGGCCGAAGGCGCCGCCCAGCACGCCGCTGGGTCTGCGTCCGTCTCCGGTCGGCTGGTACCAGACGCTCATCTCGGCAATCGCCTCGCGCCAGGCTTCGGCGCTGTCTTCGCCGGCGACTTCAAAGCTGTCGAAGCCGCAACGCAGCATGAAGAACAACTGATCGCGCAGCACGTTGCCCACGGCTCTCAGCTCACCCTGAAAGCCGTGGCGCTCCCGCAACAGTCGGGCATAGGAATAGGCGCGGCCGTCGGAGAACTTGGGGAAGTCCAGAGCAATCAGGTCGAAGTGTTCGAGGTCGGCGACGATCTCCGCCGGCGGCTGGTCGCTGCGCAGGCGCAGGCCCAGGCGGCCGTTGCGCTTCAGCAGGGCATCGCGGTCGCTTTGCCACTGTTCCAGACTGACGATCAGATCGACATCCAGGGCTGCGCCGCCGTCATCGTCGTTGGCGCTCTCCGGCAGGTTCGACCAGGTGTCTTCGATGATTTGACCGTTCTTAAGCAGCGGCATAGAGCTTCTCCTTGAAGGGGGCGATGCCGATGCGGGCATAGGTGTCATTGAACTTTTCGTCTTCCTGACGCCGGTCGAGATAGGTCGCGACGATGCTGTCGATGGCATCGACCACGTCGTCATAGGAGAAAGCCGGGCCGACGATCTTGCCGACGGCGGCGTTTTCATCGGCACTGCCGCCCAGGGTGATCTGATAGAACTCCTCACCCTTCTTATCCACGCCCAGAATGCCGATGTGGCCGACGTGATGATGGCCACAGGCGTTGATGCAGCCGGAGATCTTGATCTTCAGGTCGCCGATCTCGTGCTGGCGGTTGAGATCGCTGAAGCGCTGGGAGATGCGCTGGGCAACGGGGATTGAGCGGGCATTGGCCAGATTGCAATAGTCCAGGCCCGGGCAGGCGATCATGTCGGTCAGCAGGCCGATGTTCGGCGTCGCCAGTTCATGCTTGACCAGCTTGTCCCAAACGGCCGGCAGGTCGCTCAGCTTCACATGCGGCAGCACCAGGTTCTGTTCGTGGCTGATGAGGATCTCATCGAAGCTGTAGATCTCGGCCAGTTCTGCCACCACTTCCATCTGCTCTGCCGTGGCGTCGCCGGGGGCGCCGCCTTCCGGCTTCAATGAAATGCTGGCGATGGCATAGCCGTCGGCCTTGTGGGCGGAGACGTTGCTGCGCACCCAGCGGGCGAAGTCGCGGTCTTCGAAACGGCGGGCTTCGAAGGCCGGGTTGACGGCCGGCAGGGTCTCGAAAGCCGGCGGCGCGAAATAGGTTTCGATTCGCTCGATTTCCTCGGCCGGCAGGGTGAGGGCGCCGTTCTTCAAGGCGTCCCATTCCTCTTCGACCAGACGGGTGAAGACCTCGGCGCCGGTCTGCTGCACCAGGATCTTGATGCGTGCCTTGTAAAGGTTGTCGCGGCGGCCGAGCTGGTTGTAGACCCGCAGGATGGCTTCCAGGTAACTCAGCAGATGGGCCTTGGGCAGGAACTTGCGAATTGTCACGCCGATCACCGGGGTGCGTCCCTGACCGCCGCCGACGATCACCTCGAAGCCGACTTCACCGGCCTCGTTGCGTCGGATCTGCAGGCCGATGTCGTGGAAGCGCACGGCGGCGCGGTCGTTGGGCGCGCCTGTCACCGCGATCTTGAACTTGCGCGGCAGGAAGGAAAACTCCGGATGCAGGCTGGACCACTGGCGGATGATCTCGGCATAGATGCGCGGATCTTCTATCTCATCGGCGCTGGCGCCGGCGAAGTGATCCGCGGTCACGTTGCGGATGCAGTTGCCGCTGGTCTGGATGGCGTGCATCTCGACCTCGGCCAGTTCGGCAAGAAGGTCGGGCACCTCGGCGAGCTTTGGCCAGTTGTACTGGATGTTCTGGCGCGTGGTGAAATGCCCATAGCCGCGGTCGTAGTCCCGGGCGATTCTGGCCAGGCGGCGCATCTGCTTTGACGACAGGGTGCCGTAGGGCACCGCGACCCGCAGCATATAGGCGTGGAGCTGCAGATAGAGGCCGTTCATCAGGCGCAGCGGCTTGAACTCGTCCTCGCTCAGCTCAGCGGCAAGGCGGCGTTCCACCTGCCCGCGGAATTGCGCGACACGCTGCTGCACAAAGGCGTGGTCGAATTCGTCGTAACGATACATGGCTTGTTCCTCTTCGCCGCCGCCAGCTTCAGGCGACCAGCGGGACGTTGCGGTAATCGGCGCGCACGGTCGGGCCTGCGGCGCGAATGTTTTCGCGGGTGGAAAGGGGCTGCAGGATGCCGTCGACCTCGATCAGCTCGATCAGATAGGGCGCCACGACCTTGCGGGCGGCGACGTCGGCCTCCGCACGCTGCAGCAGGTCCTGCTGGACGGTTTCATCTTCGCTAGCGCAGGCCTGGTTCAGCCAGTTGGACCAGAGGCCGCTCTCGGTCAGATAGACCACATCGCCTTCGCGCAGCCGGTTGGCGGTAACGGCTTTAAGGGGCATCTTCGTTCTCTCCTCTAAACCGCGACGGCCTGGGGCAGAACCGCCAGCTCGCGAGTCAGCGCCGCGCCTTCCGTGGCCAGCGCCCTTGCCGCGACCTCGCCGATGATGATCAGGGCAGGGCCGGCGATTCCCTCGCGCTGCAAGCGGTCGTTTAGTTCGTGCAGGCGCCCGGTGACGACCCGCTGGTCGCTGCGGGTTCCGTTCTCGATGACGGCGACCGGCGTGCTGGCCGCGAGGCCGTGTTCGATCAGCCGCTGCGCCACGATTTCCGCGGTCGAGACGCCCATATAGACGGCCAGGGTCTGCTTGCCGCTGGCCAGGCTCGCCCAGTCGAGATCGGGCTCGCCGTCGCGGGCATGACCGGTCAGGAAAGTGACCGCCAGGGCGGTGCCGCGGAGGGTGAGGGGAATGCCTGCCGCTGCGGCACAGCCGGCGGCGGCTGTTACACCGGGCACCACCTCAACGGCGACGCCGCGGCTCTCCAGATAATCCATCTCCTCGCCGCCGCGTCCGAAGATGAAGGGATCGCCGCCCTTCAGGCGGACCACCCGCTTGCCGGCCAGCGCATGCTCGGCCATCAGCGCGTTGATCTCGTCCTGGCTCTTGCTGTGGTTTGCCTTTGCCTTGCCGACATAGATGCGCTCGGCATCGCGGCGGGCATAGTCGATGATCTCGGGACCGACCAGTTTGTCGTAGAGAATGACATCGGCTTCCTGCAGGCGGCGCATGGCCTTGAAGGTCAGCAAATCCGGATCGCCGGGCCCTGCGCCGACGATGGCGACGGAACCGGGTTCGCGGTCCTGGGCGGCGCGGCCATTGATCAGGCCGAGCATCGCCTCGCGGGCGGCGGTTTCCCGGCCGGCCAGAACCTCGTCGGCCACCGGTCCGCTGAAGAAACGCTCCCAGAAGCGGCGCCGCGCGGCGCCCTCGGTAATGGTCGCGCCGACAGCGGAGCGGAAGGACCCGGCAAAACGGGTGAGGTCGCCCAGGCGTGCCGGCAGCAGCGCTTCGATCTTGGCGCGCAACTGGCGCGTCAGGATCGGCGCGTCGCCACCGCTTGAAATACCGATCACCAGCGGGTTGCGGTCAATGATCGCGGGGGTGATGAAACTGCAGAGATCGGGGCGGTCGACCACGTTGATGGCGACCCCGGCGGCCTGAGCCGCCGCCGCGACGTCTTCATCGACCTCGGCCTTGCCGCTGGCGGCAATCGCCAGGGCGCGGCCCTGCACGTCGGCGGCCATGAAGGGGCGGCACATCCACTCAACCCGGCGGTCGTCGGCCAACTCGGCCATTTCCGCGCTCAGCCTGGGGGCCACCAGAGTGACCCTGGCGTCGGCTTTCAGAAGCAGGCGCAGCTTGCGCAGGGCGAGTTCTCCACCGCCGACCAGCAGGCTGGTTCGGCTGGAGAGGTCAAGGAATGCCGGGAAGTATCGCATGATCCGCTTTCTTGCTGTTCCCTGCCGCGATCCGAGGGTATTTCAGAGGCGGCTGAATTCGTATGTTTGTCAATGGCTTGCTGACCCTCTCCGATCAGCTCTGCGGTTTCCGGAGCTGCCCGGAAATCCATTTCACAATAAAAGTAGGGTGATAGAATTCAATTGTCCAAGAGAAAATGTATAAATATCAATATATACACTAAAAATAGTGTTTAATAAGATTTGATCCGCTTCCGGGATGACAGGAAGCCTGCGGCTGCGTATCAATGCGGCAATGATCTTTCGGCGGCTATCTTTTGGGGGAGTTTCCTATGCTGCGCGGTCCGCTGATCGGCCCTTTGGCCGGTGTTTTCCTGCTTCTCGGACTGGCGGCCTGCTCGACGGCACCGTTTCCGGTGGATGGTTCCGATGTGGCGGCTGCTGAAGCGGAGTCGCAGAAAGCCAATCTCTTGCCGAGATTGCAGCCCTATGCATTCGGTCTTTGTTACAACCCGGCCTTTGACGAGGATCAGCAAATAGCTGAAGAGGCGGCCTATGAATGCGACGGTGGCCGGCTGGAGCGAAAGGACGAGGACTTCTTCTGGAACGGCTGCTCGATCAGCCAGCCTCACCGCGTGAGCTTCGTCTGCTTTCCGCCGGACAAGGCCAAGCGCCGCCCCTCAGCCGAACCTCAACCGCAGTAGGCGAGATTTCCAGGCGCCCCCTAGGGTCAGTCTCTCAGTTTGTGATCGCGTAGCGCGGCGAGACATTCGGCAAGCTGCGCATCGCGGCTTTGCTCTCCCTCCAGGCGAAGCACCGGACAGGGCAGCTTCTCCAACCAACGCTCGTGTTTCTCGCGGCTGCGTCCAATCGGCGGGCCGCTTTCATAGAGCGAGGCCCATTCCATGAAGGCGTTATGGATCTCGTGCTGTTCGCCGCCGGGGGCAAGGCGGTCGCCGCCGAAGCGCGCAAGCTCCCGCGCCTTCAGTCGGGCGAGGCGTACCGGGGTCGGAACCGAGAGAAAGATGACCAGATCGAACTGCGGCGTGAGCGATGAGCCCCAGCCGCCCACTGAGCCCGAGAGAACCCAGTTCGCCGCCTGGACGAGGGCTTTGTTCATCAGGCGCAATCGTTCCGCCGCCGGCCGTGCCTCAGAGAACGGCGGCTCGCTCGGCAGCCAGTAGAAGTCGTCGGTGTCCAGATGGGTGATCTGCAACTGCCTTGCAAGCGCCTTGCCCAGGGTCGTCGTTCCTGACCCGGAAGCACCGGTTATGTGCAGCCGCAGCACGTCTTAGGCTCCTGACCCGGACCATTCGTCAAGGACCGCAGGGTCGTTTTCCCGGGCGCCGTGTTGTTGGCGCAAAGCATCGACGGAGCCCTCGTCGAGAAGTTGCCCAAGGGCCCAGACCGCCATGGCGCGAACCAGAGGCGAGGGGTCGCTAAGCTTGACCTCGATAGCCGGAACTGCGGCAGCATCGCCGGCGTTGCCTAGGGCGATCAGAACGTTGCGGACGAAGCGGTCGCGCCCGATGCGCTTGATGGGGGAGCCGGCGAAGACCTTACGAAAGCTGCTGTCGTCGAGTTCGAGCAGGTCGGTCAGGCGCGGCGCCGTCAGCTCCGCGCGCGGCAGGAAGGCGGCTTCGGTTGTCGGTTGTGCGAACTTGTTCCAGGGGCAGACGGCCAGACAGTCATCGCAGCCATAGATGCGGTTGCCCATGGGCTTGCGGAACTCCCGGGCGATGTGGCCTTTGTGTTCGATGGTGAGATAGGAAATGCAGCGCGTCGCATCCAGCCGATAGGGTGCGGGAAAGGCGTCGGTCGGGCAGACATCCAGACAGTTGCGGCAGCTTCCGCAGTGATCCTCTTCGCTTTCGTCAGGCTCCAGCGTCAGCGTCGTATAGACTTCGCCCAGGAACAGCCAGGAGCCGAGATCGCGCGATACCAGATTGCTGTGTTTGCCCTGCCAGCCGAGGCCCCCGGCCTGGGCCAGGTGCTTTTCCATCACCGGCGCGGTATCGACGAAGACCTTTACCTCGGCTTCCAGATCCTGATGAATCCAGCGCGCCAGGGCTTTCAGGCGTTTTTTCATCAGGTCGTGGTAGTCGGCATTGCGGGCGTAGACAGAGATCGCCGCGCGGCTCGGCTGCTCCAAAAGGGCCAGAGGGTCTTCCCGCGGTCCGTAGTTCTGGCCCAGCACGATGACGCTGCGCGCCTCCGGCCAGAGCACCTTGGGGTCGCCGCGCCGGTCGGCATTGCGGGCGAGCCAGTCCATCTCGCCGTGGTAGCCGGCTTCGAGAAAGGCCATCAGCGCTTCGCGGGCTGCCGGCAGAACCTCAGGCCGGGCAAAGCCCACCGCGTCGAAGCCGAGCGAGAGGGCCTTGGCGCGAATGGCGGCCTTCGCCGTCTGGTCCCCTGATGTGATCACGCGCGGCTAGAGGGGCGCGATGTCCCCTCCCGTCTGCTGTTGGGCAAAGTCTGCAACGAAGTGATCAAGCCGTCGATCCTCGATCGCCTGGCGCAAGCCAGCCATGAGTTCCTGATAGTAGTGGAGATTGTGCCGGGTCAGCAGGATCGGGCCAAGCATCTCCTTGGCTTTGAAGAGGTGGTGCAGATAGGCGCGGCTATAATCGGCGCAGGTGGGGCAGGGGCAGTCCGGGTCCAGCGGCCGCGGATCGTCCTGGTGGCGGGCATTGCGGATGTTGACGCTGCCGCGCCGCGTAAAGGCCTGTCCGGTCCGCCCGGATCGCGTCGGCAGTACGCAGTCGAACATGTCGATGCCGCGCTGCACGGCGCCCACGATATCGGCGGGCTTGCCGACCCCCATCAGGTAGCGCGGCTGCGCCTGGGGCAGATGGGGCACTGTGGCGTCGAGGACGTCGAACATTGCCGCCTGCCCCTCGCCGACGGCGAGACCGCCGACCGCATAGCCGTCGAAACCGATCTCGATCAGAGCTTCGGCGGAGGCGCGGCGCAGATTCGGATAAATGCCTCCCTGCACGATGCCGAAGAGGCCGTAGCCCGGCCGTCGTGTGAACGCGCTTCGGCATCGCGCCGCCCAGCGCATGGAGCGCTCCATCGAATCCTTCGCTTCGGTCTCGGTCGCCGGAAAGGGGGTGCATTCATCCAGCACCATGGTGATGTTGGAATCCAGCAGTTCCTGGATTTCCACGGCGCGTTCCGGTGTC
Organism: Pelagibius sp.; assembly: GCF_965249265.1. Taxonomy (NCBI): domain Bacteria; kingdom Pseudomonadati; phylum Pseudomonadota; class Alphaproteobacteria; order Rhodospirillales; family Rhodovibrionaceae; genus Pelagibius; species Pelagibius sp. Next base: position 1,166,996 of record NZ_OZ252224.1, read on the forward strand.
AGGTTGTGGCGCTCGCCGTCGAGGTGGGAGCGGAAGGTGACGCCCTCTTCGGTGATCTTGCGCAGCTCCTGCAGCGACATCACCTGGTAACCGCCGGAGTCGGTCAGGATCGGGCCCGGCCAGTTCATGAAGCGGTGCAGGCCGCCGAGCCGCGCGACACGCTCCGCCCCCGGACGCAGCATCAGGTGATAGGTATTGCCGAGGATGATCTCGGCGCCGCTGGCCCGGACCTGTTCGCTGGTCAGGCCTTTCACCGTGCCCGCGGTGCCCACGGTCATAAAGGCCGGTGTCTTCACCGGGCCATGGGCGGTGGCGATGAGGCCGCGCCGCGCCGCGCCGTCTTCTGCAAGCAGCGTGAAATCCAGGCCGGTTTTGGCGGTCGCCGCAGCCTCGTTCATTGCGCCGACTCCGGTTCCAGCAGGCAGGCATCGCCGTAGGAATAGAAACGATACTGTTCCGCAACGGCGTGGGCATAGGCCGCCTCCATACGGGCTTTTCCGGCGAAGGCACAGACCAGCATGAAGAGTGTCGAGCGGGGCAGGTGAAAATTCGTCATCAGCAGATCGACGGCCTTGAAGCGGTATCCCGGCAGAATGAAGAGGTTGGTCTCCCCGACAAAGGGCGTCATGTGCCCCGTTTCATCGGCCACGCTTTCCAGCAGCCGCATGGCGGTGGTGCCGACCGCGATAATGCGCCGGCCGGCAGCGCGGGCGGCATTGATCTTGGCCGCCGCCTCGGCGGGCATCTCTCCGGCCTCGCTGTGCATCTGGTGGCCGCTGACGTCTTCTGTCTTCACCGGCAGGAAGGTGCCGGCGCCGACATGCAGGGTGACCGTCACCCTTTCGATCCCCGCCGCATCAAGCTTTGCCAGCAGCGCTTCGGTAAAATGCAGACCGGCGGTGGGCGCCGCCACGGCACCGCTCTGACGGGCGAAGACGGTCTGATAGTCATCGCGGTCACGGGGGTCGCCCTTGCGATCCCGGTTGATGTAAGGGGGCAGCGGCATCACGCCGTGCCGGTCGAGCGCGGCCAGCAGGTCCCCGCCGCCGGCCGCGAAAGCCAGGGTGACTTCGCCGCCTTCACCCTTGTCTTCGACCGTGGCGGAGAAGCCTTCGGCAAAGTCGATACGGTCGCCCGCGTGCAGCTTGCGGGCCGGCCGGGCGAAGGCTTTCCACCTCAATCCGTTGACCACCTTGTGCAGAGTCACCTCGATGCCGGTTGTTCCACGCTTGCCGGTCAGACGCGCGGGAATCACCTTGGTGTCATTGGTGACCAGCAGATCGCCGGGCTGAAGCAGCGCCGGCAAATCGGCGATCCGCCGGTCTGCCAAGCCTTGGCCGACATGCAGCAGCCGTGCCGCTTCACGGGGCTCCATCGGGCGCTGGGCGATCAACTCGCGCGGCAGATCAAAATCGAAATCGTCGGTGCGCATGGCAGGCTCGGCCTTGGGTGATCAGGAGTGGGCGATCAGTAGGGGACGGTCGGCGGATGTCCTATCACCCGCCCGGGCCGAGGCCAAGGGTGGCGACCGATCCATCCGTTGCCCGCCGGTCATGACGCAGGCCGATGGAGATACGGGGCTCCGAAAAACGGTCGACGAAGTGGAAAGGGCGGTCGTTCAGGCCGAAAAGTCCGGGCCCCCGCATCAGGACGAGCCAACCCGGCGGGGCGGGTACGGTTCTGGCATCGGCCCCGCTGCGGTCCCGGCAGACGGCAAATCGGCAGGTCCCGCTGAGGGTGATCACCGAAATCAGGCCGCGATAGGCTAGGTGGTCGCGGTGCGGCGTGATGCCGCCGGATCCCTTGGGGTAGCGCTGGACGATCAGGTCGTTGATGCAGAACCGCTCAGGCAATGGATGAGGAGACAGCAACGCCAGGGCGGCCTGAAGATCGCTCTGAAGGTGCCCGGCGCAGGCGGCCAGCGGGCCGTCCCAGGAGACTGCGCAGCTTACTTCACAGTCCTGCATTACGCGTTTTTCACCTTCGCCGATGACCGGCGTCGCGGGGCGATAGGCAAAGGTCCCGGTTTCCTCGATCAGCTCCCGAAGGGTGTTTTGGCTGAGTAGCGGCAGGGAGACTGCGTCTTCCTCCGCCAGGCGGGCGATGGCCTCCGCCAAGGCGGCAGGGCCGCTTTCAAAGCCGGGCCGTTCGGGGGGCGGGACCATTGGTTTTGCTCTGCCGTCTTTGTCGCGTTTCTTGGCTGACCGGGCCTTTTACGGCGCCGGGGCCGGCTTGTCGGGACTGGTCGCCGCTTTCCCGGCGGCGGTCTCAAGCGGCGGCCGAAGATAGAGGCTGTCGGCCACAGTCGGCAGCAATGGCGGTGCGGCGGGGCCGCCGTTGGGCCCGAAGGGCAGGGGGACCGGGTTGTGTGCGATAGCCTCACCCTTGCCTTCGGCGAAGTCTGCGGCGCGAAAGGTCAGCAGGCCCTTGCTGTTGATCACGTAAACCAGTTCATCCGACGGCTGTGCGGCCGCGGTGGGGGCGGCGGTGCCCGGTATTGCCAGCGTCGTCGCCGCGCCGGTGGATCCGAAGGTGCGGGCATAGATGTCGCTGTGGGGGGAGGCTGCGCCGCTGGCATAGGGCGAGCCCTCGGCGGAGGCGGCATAGGTCGGCGAGGAGTAGCCCTGGGCCTGTGCTGATGCGGTCGCCGGCAGAAAGATCTGGCCGGCAAGCCCCAGGAAGCCGAACAAAGCTGCCCGGCAAAGGTATTGTGCTGGAAACACCCGTTCGGACCCCCAATCAGCCGCTGCGGTTGCGCCACACCACAGCTTTAGCGGGTTCCGGTGTGCGCCGTCCAGCAGTGAATACCTGCGGGGTCTTGTCAGTTGTCCGCCTCTCCCGGCAGGCGTTGGCCTTGACGCCAGTCCCAGGGAGTAACGAAGCTGCCCTTCCAAAGCCCATGCTGGCGCTCTTCCGCCTGCTGTTGCAAAGTTGCAAAGGGACTCCCGGCGTTGGCTGGAGGGATCAAGGCCCAGCCGGTATAGATCATGCCTTCGGAGAGGTCATAACCGCCGGCGCTGCAGCGGGCCTTTTGGTCGGAGAGCCTTCGACAGACCACGTCCACGCCGGCGGTCAAGTCCATCAAAGCCGCCTGGGCAAGACTGCCGCAAGGGTAGTCCCGTTCCTTTCTGCGGCAGCGCTGATCAAGTTCGGGCGCATCGATCCCGGGCAGATCGAAAACTCTTCCGGCCACTTCCAGACTGTCGCCGTCGATGATCCGCGCCGGACCGCGCAGGTCAGCGGCCTGGTCGGCCATAGCCTGGAACGAAAGCGATGTCAGGACAAAGGTCGCCGCAAGGCCTGCTTTGCCAAAGGCCGTTGCGGAAGAGGGGGCGCTAGCACTCTGCCCCGAGATCTCTTTCACCGACCATTTTGACCAAGGCATAGATCTGCCGCCGGACGCTGGCGTCCTCTATCCTGCTGAAGGCACGAACCATGCGCAGCGTATCACGCTGGCTCAGCAGCTCGGGAACACGATCCGGTGACTCGCCCGCGCCTTCGCCCTCGGGCGTCACGGAACGGCCGGTCTGCGCCAGGTCCTGAAAGAAGTACTGCACCGGAACCTGCAGCACCTGGGAAAGCCGGAACAGGCGGCTGGCAACGATGCGGTTGGTGCCGCGTTCGTACTTTTGGATCTGCTGGAAAGTAATGCCAAGGGATTGGGCTACGGTGTTTTGGCTCAGCCCCATGGCCAAGCGTCGCAGCCGCAGGCGGGAGCCTATTGAGACATCGACGGGGTCGGGTTTGGATTCAGTAATGCTATTGATCTCAGACACGCTAGATTTTCTCTCATAATTATCGGCCCCGCGGCGATGGGTGGTTAAGCGGCAATCCGCCGAAAGATGAAGGCGCAGACTTACTGCGCTTTGTTTCCCGCGATCAAGTGAACGAATTGTTCAGGACAGCCTATGCATTTATTCAGGCTGGGATCTTTGCCGTATTAGCTAAAAATCCCGTCGCAAAAGCGCGCCGGCTTTTGACGAGGGTGCTCAATTGACGCGGTTTTTCTGGCAAAAGGACCAAGGTTCTAGCAGGAAGCGTGCTGCGGCTACTTGCGCTTAACTTGGTTAACGAAAAAGGGCTACTCAGAGTGAGCCGCTGCCCTCTGAGAGGATAAAGGACTTCTGTCTTGTTGGATTCAGGCTCCAGTGCCCGGCTCGCTGCCGGGCCGCCCCGCCTGTCAGGTGCTGGACCTGCCCAGAGCGGCCCCTTCGGTCGCCACATCGGCACCGCCGGATCTCTCGCTGGCTGCGTCCTGCTGAACGGCCGGTCTGGACTCCGGAGCGTTGACGAAGAGGTCGCTTAAAGCCGCAAGCATCTTACCGACCTCCGGGCTTGAGACCGAATAAAGCACTGTCTGCGCATTGCGGCGGGTTTTGACGAGATTGTCGCGGCGCAGTTTCGCCAGATGCTGGGACAGAGCGGATTGACTGAGCCCCACAAGCCGGCAAAGTTCTGTAACCGAGTGCTCGCGCTCCGACAGATGGCAGAGGATCACGAGACGTCGTTCATTGCCCATCGCTTTGAGCAAGCGGCTCGCACGACCGGCGGTCAGGAGAAGAGGTCCGTATGGCATATTAGAGAAAATTGTTCGACGAAATCATGGGTCAAGGCTTCGGATGAACTTTTTTTGCCCCTTGTTTACCAACAATTCAGTGTGAAATTAATGAGCAGCGAAACCCCCAACACTTTCCTTGATGCCAGCGGCCTGCGCTGTCCTCTACCGGTGCTTCGGGCCCGCAAGGCAATGAAGACGGTGGCGCCCGGCGCGGTCCTGGAAGTGGTCGCGACGGACCCCTCCGCGGTGGCGGATTTTCAATCTTTTTGTCAGACCACCGGGGATCAGCTGCTGTCCTGGGATGAGGCCGAGGGCCGCTTTACCTTTCTGATCCGCAAAGCCGGGTGATCCCTCCCGGGCCCGCGCCGGAGGACTACTCGGCCGGCGCCGGCGGGCTGGGGCGATCAAGGCTGTCGGCGGGTTTGGCTGCCGGCTGACGGCCCTCCAGCGTTCCCACCAGCATGGCCAGCATCGGCGGAATGATGAGCAGCGTCAGCACGGCGGAAAGCGAAAGTCCGCCGACAACCACCGAGCCGAGGCCGCGGTAAAGCTCCGATCCGGCTCCGGGGAAGAGGACCAGGGGCAGCATTCCGACCACCGACGTCAGGGTCGACATGAAAATCGGCCGGATGCGGTTGCGGGTCGCCTCGATAATGGCATCGCCGACGGCCAAGCCCTCGTCGCGCAGGTGATAGAGCGTCTGGTGCACCAGAAGAATGGCGTTGTTCACCACAATGCCGATCAGAATCACAAAGCCCAGCAGGGTCAGCATGTCGAGCGGCTGATAGCTGTAGATGTTCAGGATCGCCAGGCCGGCAACGCCGCCCGCCGCGGCCAGCGGCACTGAAAGCAGGATGATCAGCGGATAGAAGAAGCTCTCGAACAGCACCGCCATGACCAGATAGACGATGGCGAGGGCCAGCAGCAGGTCGATGACCATGGCGTCCCAGGTCTGGGACAGTTTGTCGGCGGTGCCGGAGATGCCGAAGCGCACGCCGGGCGGCAGGCCTTCGGCTTCCATGGGCTCCATCACTTCGCTGCGCAGCGTGTCCAGCGCCGCTTCCAGGGGAATACCGGGTGCGGGGCGAATGCCGAGAGTCACCGTGCGCACCCTTTCACGGTGACGGATTTCGGTCGGCCCGGCGGTCAGCACCACATCCGCCAGGGTGGCGGCGGGGATGATGTCGCCGTTGGGCGTCACGACCGGCAGGCTGGCAATGCCCTGGGTTTCGGAGACATTGTACCTCGGGCCTTTCAGCATCAGGTCGACCCGATCTGAGCCCACGGTCACTTCCGCTACCCGCAAGCCGTCATTGAAGGTGTCGATCGCCTCGCCGAGCTGCCGGGCGGTGATCTGGTTGTCGGCAAGGCGCAGGCGGTCCGGGAACAGACGGATCTCCGGCGCGCCGAGTTCCAGGCCGGGGTTGGGGCGCAGTTGGTTGCCTTGTTCGCGCGGCATGATCTGCACGACCCTTCCGACCGCCTGCTGCGCGACGCCGAGAATCTCTTCCAGGTCCGGTCCTGAGATATCGAGGTCGATCTTGCGCCCGGAGCCGATGCCGCGTCCGAAGATCGAGGGTTGGTTGATGAAGCCGAAAGTGCCCGGCTCGCGGAAAACCGGACCCTCGAGCAGCGGGATCAACTCGCCCACCCGGCGCGGGTCTTCCGCAACGGCGCCCAGAAAAGTGGTCGAACGGGTGGCGACGAAGAAGAAGCGCTCCATGACCGGCGGGTCTTCGGTTGCCTCCTCGGCTCCCTCTTCCTGATCCGCCGAACCCCGCCAGAATTCTCGCAGGCTCTGTTGCAACGCCTGAAACTTCTCCTCCAGGCCCCCGCCGGAAGCCTCCGGCGTGGCGGCAGCTTGCGTCTCCGTCTCCCCTTTCCCTTCGCCGGCCCAGTAGTGCCGGATGGAGCTCTCGATCTCTTTGGCGATTCCGGTGGTGGTGTCCAGGTTGTATCCCGGCGGCGGGATGATGATGCCGAAGACGAGATTGCGGTTGCCTTCCGGCAGGTACTCCAGCTTGGGCAGGAACTGCCAGGCGCCGAGGGAGGCCAGGCTCGTCACCGAGACCACGACGATCAGGGCGGCCACGCGGCTGCCGACCACCAAGCGAACGAAACCCATCACCATGGCGACGAAGAAACCGGCCAAACCGTCGATGAGCGGCAGGCGAACCCGGGTGATGCTGCCGGCGTTTTCCTTGCTGCCGCCCAGCAGGCGGCTGGAAAGTGCGGGCAGCACCGTAATCGAAACCAGCAAGGACAGCATCACCGATACCGAGATGGCGACGGCGATGTCGCGGAAAAGCTGCCCGACCTCCAACTGCATCACCAGGATCGGAATGAACACCATGACGGTGGTCAGGGCCGAAACCAGCACCGCGCCCCAAACCTGCTTGGCGCCGAGATAAGCGGCTTCGCGCACCGGGCGGCCTTGTTCGCGCAGCCGGAAGATGTTCTCCAGAACCACGATGGCGGCGTCGACGACCATGCCGACGGCAAAGGCGATCCCGGCCAGGGAGATGACGTTGATCGACCGGCCCATGGCCGCCATGGCGACAAAGGCGCCGATCACCGAAACCGGAATGGCGATCGAAACCACCAGGGTGGCGCCGAAAGACCTCAGAAACAGCAACAGGATGACGGCCGCCAGGGTACCGCCGATCCAGATGTTCTGCTGCACCAGGTCGATGGCCGAGTTGATGTAGATGGTCTCGTCGTAGGCCTGTTCGAGTCTGAGGCCGGCCTCCGGGATCGCACCGGCCTGCAATTCGGCCACCGCCGCCTTGATACCCTCCATGGTCTCGATGACGTTGGCGCCGGTCTCGCGCAACGCATTCATGGCCAGGGCGTTCTGCCCCAGTTGGCGGATCGAGGCACCGGCCTCTTTGTAACCGAAGGAGACCTCGGCGATGTCGCCGACGCGCACCCGTGCCAGGCGGCCGCTGTCGACGTTGCTGTCACTGCGCACGACCACGTCGCGGATCGCCTCGACGGTGTTCAGTTCCCCCTCGGTGCGCACCACGTAGCGGCGCTTGCCCTCATCGACGTCGCCGGCCGAGAGGGAGGCATTGGCGCGGCGCAGGGCGTCGACCACTTCGCTGACGGTCATGCGATAGCGGGCCAGCACCTTCGGATCGACCGTAACCTGAATTTCCCGCTCCGTGCCGCCGAAGACATTGACCCGGCTGACACCCTGAACGCGCTCAATGCGCTCCCGCAGGATGTCCTCGGCAAAGTCGCCGTATTCGTGGATCGGCCGCTCGTTGCCCGGCTCCCGGGTAATGATGAACCAGGCGATGGGGCTGTCTTCGGCGCCGGCGGTGTCGAAGCTTGGTTCGTCGGCCTCGTCGGGATAGCCGTTGACCCGGTCGAGCCGGTTGGAGACCAGCAGCAGGGCGCGGTCCATGTTGGTGCCGACGGCGAATTCCAGGGTGATCCGGGCGCGGCCCTGTTCGGAACGCGAGGTGATGCTTTCCAGGCTTTCGATGCCTTTCAGCTCCTCCTCCTGGCGGTTGGTGATTTCGCGTTCCACCTCCGCCGGCGCGGCGCCGCCCCAATGGGTGGTCACCGTGATCACCGGGCGGTTTACGTCAGGCGCAAGCTGGATGGGAATGGTCTGCAGGGCGACCAGACCGAACATCACCACCATCAAGACCGCTGCAATGACCGCGATGGGCCGTTCGATCGCGAGCTTGATGATGTTCATCAGGTTTCTCCGTCGATGCGCACCGAGGCGCCGGGCCGCAGCCGCTCATTCCCGCGCACCACGGTTTTCTCGCCCTCGATGAGGCCCTTCAGAACCTCATAGCGATTGCCCACGGGCTCTCCCAAAACGATGGGCCGGGACTGCGCCTGCCCCTCTGAAACAACAAACACCATGGCCCCGTCGGAGCGCTGGATGATGGCGTCCTTATGCACCGAGACGATCTGACGCGGTGCGCCGATCGGTACCATCACCGTCACCGACTGTTCGTTGGCCAGCGGTGTGGTGACATCACTCAAGCGGGGAATGAAACGGACGGCGCGGGTTCTGGTCAGCGGGTTTTCGTCGGGGATCACGGCACGGACCGTCGCGCCGATCAGGGTGCCGTCGTCCAGCACTACCTCCACCGCTGCGCCACTGGTCAGGCCCAGCAGGCGGTTCGAGGGGACGTCGGCCTCCACCTCCAGGGTCTGGTCCGCAATCATGCGGACCAGCGCATCGCCGTCGCTGGCGTAAGACCCGGCCTCGCTCAGACGCTGCGAGATCACGCCGTCATAGGGCGCCAGCACCTTGGTATCCCCCAGGTTGATGTCCGCCAGGCGCAGGCTGGCGCGGGCGCTGGCCACGGAGGCTTCGGCTTCCCGGGCCGCAGCCTCGGCGATCGCCACCTCCTGGCGGGCATCGTCGAAACGGGCCTGGCTGAAGGCGGCGGAGCTTTGCAACCGTTCCAGCCGCTGCAGTTCCTGGCGCGCCAGTGCCACCTCGGCCTGCTTTGTGCTCACCTCCGCCTGGGCGATAGTCAGCTCGGCGGCCGCCATGTCCCTTTCCGCGCTTATGGAAGTGTCGTCGAGCACCGCAATGATGTCGCCTGCGGCGACGCGGTCGCCGACCTCGACACGGAATTCCTGGATCGGCCCGCTGATATGGGCGGCCACGGAGCCCGCCTGGCGCGCCACCAGCCGGCCCACCACCGGCACGGTTTGGTTCAAGGGCTCGCTGCGCACCGCGTCCACCCGCACCGGTGAAGCTTCCTGTTGCGCAAAGGCCAGTTGCGGCGCCATTGCTGCCGCCATGCCGGTTGCCGCCCAGAGACAAGTCACCGCCAACCAGCGGCGTGCCGCATTTACGCACATGATCTGCGTGACCTCCACTGACCCGTTTTGGGCTGACGTTCCCGCAGTCTGAGCCGCGTTTCGACAAAAAATCAAAGAGATCATAGATTTGGCGTCTGGCCCTAAGGGAGTCAATGGGCCATCATCATCACTGGTTGAACTTAAGCCTATTGCAGCCCCTTTGTCCTGTGAGATTTCGCTGAGTACCTGGTAACTTCCGCGCGACCGCGAGGCGCGTGCGACGAAAACCATGCCGAAAAACACCGAAAACCCGCCCGGCGGCAAATCCTGACTATATTTGCTGCCCGCCCGCCCTATGATATCCGGATTCCCAGCAATCAGAGCCATCGATGACCACACTGTTCTATAGCCACCCGGCTTGTGAGGCCCACGATACCGGTCCTCTTCACCCGGAAAATCCTGGGCGCCTCAAGGCGATCATGAAAAAGCTGGATAGCCCGGAGTTCGCCCCGCTGATCCGGCGCGAAGCCCCTTATGCCGAGCATCAGCAGATTGCCCGGGTCCATCCGGAGAGCTTCGTGCAGGCCCTTCTGGCGGCCGTGCCGGCCAGTGGCGAGCGCATGATCGATGCCGATACCGTGCTCTCCCCAGGGTCGGGCGAGGCAGCGCTCCGAGCGGCCGGCGCGGTGGTCTCGGCGGTCGACGCGGTCATGGCCGGAGAGGCCGACAATGCCTTTTGTGCGGTGCGGCCCCCGGGCCACCATGCCGAACCGGCCCAGGCGATGGGGTTTTGCCTCTTCAACAATGTCGCCGTGGGCGCGCTCCAGGCCCGTGCCGTGCACGGCTGCAAGCGCGTCGCCGTGGTCGATTTCGACGTACACCACGGCAATGGGACCCAGGCGATGTTCTGGGACGATCCGGACTTGCTCTATGCCTCGACCCATCAGGCCCCTTTCTATCCGGGAACCGGCGCCAGTGATGAACAGGGAGTCGACGGCAATATCGTGAACGTGCCGCTGCCTGCGGGGGCCGGTTCGGCCGCTTTTCGGGAGGCCATGCGCGGCGTTGTCATCCCCGCGCTGAATGACTTTCAGCCTGATTTCCTTATGATCTCAGCGGGCTTCGACGCTCACGCGGAGGATCCCCTGGCCGGGCTGAACCTGGTGGAAGAGGATTATGCCTGGGCGACCCAGCAGCTTATGGAGGTCGCCCGCAGCGCCTGTGGCGGCCGTCTGGTTTCCGTGCTGGAAGGTGGATACGATCATCAGGCGCTGGCGCGCTCGGTCGCGGCCCATGTGCGCACCCTGATGCGCTTTTGACCTGTCGCTGCCGGTGCGGTAGAGGAAACGGCTTGTCGGCGCCACCCGTCGCCTGAAGGCGGGCCGCGCGACACAGAAGAGACAAGAGAGATAAATGGCAAAGAACACGATCCCCGACGATATCCAGAAGATGAGCTTCGAAGAGGCCCTGGATGCGTTGAAGGTCATCGTCGGAAAGCTGGAGCAGGGGCAGGGGGCATTGGATACCGCCATCGACGACTACGAGCGCGGGGCCGCCCTGAAGCGCCACTGCGACGCAAAGCTGCGCGAGGCGCAGGCCAAGATCGAAAAGATCAGCCTCTCAGCCGACGGCAGTGCCCAAACCGCGCCCCTCGACGTCGACTGAGAAGAAGCCTTTCATGAAACTTCAAGATGCTCTGTCGAGCCAGGGCGAGACCATGTCGCGGTTGCTCGACCGGCTGTTGCCGCCGGTCGAAGGGCCGCGCGGCCGGGTCTTGGAAGCGATGCGCTACGCGGCGCTGTCGGGCGGCAAGCGGCTGCGGCCGTTCCTGGTGCGGGAGTCGGCGCGGCTCTTCGACGTCCCCGAGGAGCGGGCGCTGCGCACCGGCGCGGCCATTGAGATGATCCACTGCTACAGCCTGATTCACGACGATCTGCCGGCAATGGACGACAGCGAACTGCGGCGCGGCCGGCCGACTGTCCATGTCGCTTTCGACGAGGCGACGGCGATCCTGGCCGGGGACGGCCTGCTGACCGAGGCCTTTACGGTGCTGGCCGACACCCAGACCCATGACGCGGCGGCCGTGCGGATTGAGCTGGTGCGCCATCTTGCCGCTGCAGCCGGTGCTGCGGGAATGGTGGGTGGACAGATGATCGACATGTCGCCGGCGCGCGCGGAACTGGACCTTGCCGGAATATCTCATCTGCAAAGCCTGAAGACCGGAGCCTTGATCCTGTTTTCCTGCGAGGCCGGGGCAATCCTGGCGCAGGCTTCCGACGAGGCCCGGCAGGCGCTTATCGGCTATGCCCAGGATCTCGGCCTTGCTTTCCAGATCGCCGACGATCTGCTGGATGCGGAGAGCACGCCGGAGGCGCTCGGCAAGCCGACAGGGCAGGACGAGAGCCTTGGGAAGGCCACATTCGTCGGACAGCTTGGCGTCGCAGGGGCGCGTGAGAAGGCCGTGGCGCTGGCAGCATCAGCCGCGCAACGGCTTGATCTTTTTGGTCAAAAGGCAGACCTTCTAAAGGAAGCGGCCGCCTTTGTCGTCTCGCGGCGATCATAGGCGCCGCAGGTCAGGCGGAGTGTCCGGTCCAAAAGGGCAAGGCCCGCAAAGCAGCGTGAATAACAGGAGTGGTTAGAGGCGTGGCACAAATCGGTCATAACAGGCATCAGACGCCGCTGCTCGACAGCGTCAAGGAACCGGCGGATCTGCGCAAGCTGGAGGAAGACCAGCTCAAGGATTTCGCAGACGAACTGCGCGCGGAGATGATCGAGGCGGTGTCGGCGACCGGCGGGCATCTGGGGGCCGGCCTGGGTGTCGTGGAACTGACGGCAGCCCTGCACTACGTTTTCAATACGCCCGACGACCGTCTGATCTGGGACGTCTCCCATCAGTGCTATCCCCACAAGATCCTGACCGGCAGGCGGGAGCGGATGCGCAGCCTGCGCCAGGGCGGGGGGCTGTCCGGATTCACCAGCCGCAAGGAGAGCGAATACGACCCCTTCGGCGCGGCGCACAGTTCCACTTCCATTTCCGCCGGTTTGGGTTTTTCGGTCGCCCGTGATTTCCGTGGCGAAGACAACGCCGTGATCGCGGTCATCGGCGACGGCGCCATGAGCGCCGGCATGGCTTATGAGGCGATGAACAATGCCGGCGCCATGAACAGCCGGCTGATCGTCATTCTCAACGACAACGATATGTCCATCGCCCCGCCGGTCGGCGCTATGAGCGCCTATTTGTCCCAGCTTATTTCCTCCAAACCTTTCCAGTCGGTGCGCAGCCTCGGGCGGGAACTGGCAAAGCGTTTTCCCCGGCCCATTGAAAAGGCTGCGAAACGCGCCGAGGAATATGCCCGTGGCCTGCTGACCGGCGGCACGCTGTTCGAGGAATTGGGGTTCTTCTACATCGGTCCCATCGACGGCCATAACCTGGACCACCTGCTGCCGGTTCTGAAGAACGTGCGCGATGCCGACTACGAAGGGCCGGTGCTGATCCACTGCGTCACTCAGAAGGGAAAGGGCTACGAGCCCGCAGAGGCCGCTGCCGACAAATATCACGGCGTCGCCAAGTTCGATGTGGTGACGGGCAAGCAGGCAAAGCCTGCACCGAAGGCGCCGGCCTATCAGAACGTTTTCGCCGAAGCCCTGATCGCCGAAGCCGAGCAGGACGACAAAATCGTGGCCGTCACTGCGGCCATGCCTTCCGGCACCGGACTCAACAAGTTCGGGGCGCGTTTTCCCGAACGCACCTTTGATGTTGGGATCGCCGAGCAACATGCCGTGACCTTCTGCGCGGGGCTTGCCTGTGAGGGCTTTCGGCCCTTTGCCGCGATTTATTCGACCTTCCTGCAGCGCGCCTATGACCAGGTTGTCCACGACGTTGCCATTCAAAGCCTGCCGGTGCGCTTCGCCATCGACCGCGCCGGTATGGTCGGTGCCGACGGCGTAACCCACCAGGGCAGCTATGATCTGACCTATCTCGGTTGCCTGCCGAACTTCGTTCTCATGGCGCCAAGCGACGAGAACGAGCTGATGCACATGGTTGCGACGGCATGCCAGATCGACGACCGGCCCTCGGCCTTCCGCTATCCGCGCGGCGAAGCTTTAGGTCTGGAGATGCCGGCGCGGGGCAGCGCCCTGGAGATCGGCAAGGGCCGCATCGTCCGCGAGGGCAGCAAGGTGGCGATCCTGTCGCTGGGAACCCGGCTGTCCGACGCCCTGGCGGCAGCCGATGATCTGGCGGCCCGCGGCCTTTCGACCACCGTCGCCGATGCCCGCTTTGCCAAGCCGCTAGACGAGGATCTGGTGCGCCGGCTGGCCCGCGAGCATGAGGTGTTGATCACCGTTGAAGAAGGCGCGATCGGCGGCTTCGCCACTCAGGTGATGCAGTTTCTGGCGCTGGAGGGGGCTTTCGACAAGGGTCTGCGCTTCCGGCCGGTCACCCTGCCGGACGTCTTTATCGACCATGACAAGCCGGATCTGCAGTTGGTCCAGGCCGGTATCGACCGCGGCGGGATTCTGAATGCGGTGCTGCAGGCTCTTGGCCAGGACAGCGTCGAGTCGCCGGCCCGCGCCTGACGCCGCCCCGCTGTTTCAGATCATCTGCCGTTTCAGATCATCTATTGAAGATTGATCGGCTGGGTATCTGCCGGTATCCCGGCTTCGCGCACCCGGTAAGCCGGAAAACGCAGGGTTATCCTGGTCCCGCGGCCCGGCTTGCTGTCGATCGCCAGTTCGCCGCCGTGCAGTTCGAGCAGCCGCTTGGTCAACGGCAGACCGATCCCCAGGCCGGCTTGGTGGCCCTGGTCCTCCCGCTTGATTTTGCTGAAGGGGGTGAGCGCCCGGCGAATGTCCTCTACCGTCATGCCGCTGCCCTGGTCGGTCACCGAGAGGTCGAGCCCGCCGTCCGAACGCTGCTTGGCGTCCACGGCAATGCTGCTGCTTTGCGGTGAGTGGTGGGCCGCATTGCAGATCAGATTGACCAGCATCTGGGCAACCTGGCCGCGATCTGCAAGCAGCTTGGGGGCATCGGCGCCGAAATCCAGCTTCAAATCTGCCTGAAAGACGTCCAACTCGCTTTGGGACAGCTTTTTCGCCAAGCGTGAAACCTCTTCGAGATCTACGACGGATTCTTCCAGTTTCAATCCTCCACGCATCGCCCGTGACAGATCCATCGTTTTGCTCAGAACCCCTAACAGGTGCAGCCCGCAGTCTTCGATCTGGCTGGCATAGGCCGCATAGCGCTTGTCACCGATCTCGCCGAAGAACTCACGGCGAATGATCTCGGCGAATCCCATCATGGCGCTGAGCGGGGTGCGCAGCTCGTGGGCGACGTGGGCGATTACATTCATCTGAGCCTGACGGGCAAGATCCTCTTCGGCCTCGCGCATGGAGTTCAGGGCGCTGGTGACCTCGCTGCTGAGCCCGAAGCTGCTGTCGCCCAGCAGCCGGCGCAGCCGCCGCAACTCCATTTCATTGATCACCAGTTCGGCGAAGTCACGCAACCGGGCCTGTTGCACCTCGTCCAGCGGCTGACGGGGCCGGGAATCGATCATGCAAAGGGTGCCGAGCCGGAAGCCCTTCTCGGTGACCAGCGGTGCGCCTGCATAGAAGCGGATGTGCGGTTCGCCGGTGACCAGGGGGTTTTGGGCGAATCGCGGGTCCACAGTGGCATCGGGGACCTGCATGACCTGATCATCCATGATGGCAAACTGGCAGAAGGAAAACTCACGCGGTGTTTCGTCAACCTCCAGGCCGATCTTCGACTTGAACCACTGACGCGCCGGATCGATCAGCGATATCAGGGCGATCGGCACGTCGAATTGCTGGGCAGCCAGACGTGTCACCCGGTCGAAAGCCGGCTCCGGCGGCGTATCGAGAATGTCCAGAGCCTGGAGCGACGCCAATCTTTGGACTTCATCGAAGGGAATCGGGTTCATGCGGCTTGCGGCTTCCCTGTTGGTTTCCCGTTCATTCTACGGCCTGTGAACGGTCAGCTTAAACGTTTGCATAAAAAATAAATCGTATATCTGACGGCATCATTGACAAGCGAGCCCGAGTTGCGATTTTAACCGGCCGATTCAGGTCGCCGCTGCATAGCCGCTCTGCACCCATAGCGGGTTTTATGCTTCATATAGAAGCGTCATAGTGGGAACGATGTCAAAGAGTCTCTTTTCTGATCCCGGCACTCCGGGAACCAGCGGCTCCCGGTCACCTGGCGGTCTCTGGCGCCGGGAAATTTGGGAAACCCTATGCCTTTCAGCGCCGCTGGCCTTCACCCAGCTGGCGATGATCGGCATCAACACGACCGATATTGTGATGATGGGCTGGCTGGGTCCGGAGGATCTGGCCGCCGGTGCCCTGGGCATGAATATCTATATCCCGCTTTTCCTTTTCGGGCTGGGGATTGCCACGGTGGTCGCCCCGATGGTGGCCCAGGCGCTTGGCGGGCGGGATTTCAAGGGCGTGCGCCGCACGGTCCGCCAGGGCTTCTGGCTGACCCTGGTGTTCTCGGTGATCTTCAGTCTGGTGATCTGGAATGGGCGCTGGATCATGCTGCTTTTCGGGCAGGAGGCCGATGTCGCCCTGCGGGCCGACGCCTATCTGAAGGCGGTCACCTGGGCCCTGCTGCCCAGCCTGTGGTTCGTGGTGTTGCGCTGTTTCGTGACCGCCCATTCCCGTCCGCGTTCCGCCCTGGTCATCACGCTGCTGGCGGTCGCCGTCAACGCGGTCGGCAACTACGGCCTGATGTTCGGCAACTTCGGTCTGCCGCGCTGGGAACTGATGGGGGCGGGGATCACCAGTTCCGTCGTCTCCTGGCTCATGTTCGCAGCCCTGCTGGGCTTTGTGCTCTGGGACCGGCGCTTCAAGCGCTACGCCATCCTGCTGCGTTTCTGGCGCCCGGACTGGCCGCGCTTTCGTGAACTGTTCCGCCTCGGACTGCCGATCGGGCTGACCCTGCTGGCGGAAACGGGCTTGTTCTCCGGTGCCGCTTTCCTGATGGGGCTGATCAGCACTGAAGCGCTGGCGGCCCATGCCATCGCGCTGCAGTGTGCGGCGGTGGCCTTTATGGTGCCGATGGGGATCAGCCAGGCCGCTGTGGTGCGTGTCGGCCTGGCCGCCGGATCGCGCGACGCTGCCGCGGTGGGCCGGGCCGGCTGGTCCTCGCTGATCGTCGGCACCCTCTTCATGACCGGCTCGGCGCTGGTGTTCTGGTTTGCGGGGCGGCAGCTTGTCGGCTTGTTTCTGGACCTGGACCTGCCGGCAAATCAAGGGGTTGTCCAGTTGGCGGTTTCCTTCCTGGTGATCGCGGCTCTTTTTCAGTTGGTCGACGGCGCCCAGGTCATCGGCGTCTCCGCCCTGCGCGGCCTGAAAGACACCAAGGTGCCGATGTGGCTCGCCCTGACCGGTTATTGGGGTGTCGGCTTCGGCACCTCCGCGGTGCTCGCTTTTCCGCTCGGCCTTGACGGCATGGGCGTTTGGATCGGGCTGGCGGTTGGCCTCGCCTTTGTCGCCGTTGCCGCGGTCTGGCGTTTTCACCGACGCGCTGTCCTGCTGCCCAACGGTGGTCTGGCGGTCGCGTGACCAAGGCGCTGAAGGTCAGGGCCGACGTTGCCCTGGTGGACCGTGGTCTGGTCGAAAGCCGCAGCAAGGCCCAGGCGCTGATCATGGCCGGCAAGGTCTTTGCCGGCGAACGCAAACTGGCCAAGGCGGGGGAGGCGATTGCCGCCGATCAGGTGTTGGAGGTGCGCGGTCAGGACCATCCCTGGGTCAGCCGCGGCGGGTTGAAACTGGCGCGCGCGCTGGAGGTTTTCCGGATCGATCCGGCGGGCGCCGTCTGTCTCGATCTCGGGGCTTCGACCGGCGGCTTCACCGATGTTCTTCTGAGCGCGGGGGCGGCGCGGGTCTATGCCGTTGATGTCGGCCATGGCCAGCTTGCCTGGAAGCTGCGCAACGATCCCCGCGTCGTGGTGCTGGAGCGCACCAACGCCCGAAATCTCACATCTGCCGAGGTGCCGGAACCGGTCGATCTGCTGGTTTGCGATGCCAGCTTCATCGGCCTGGAGGTGATCCTGCCCGCCCCCCTGGCCCTGGCCAAACCCAACGCCAGCCTTGTGGTGTTGATCAAGCCGCAGTTCGAAGTCGGACGGGAGAACGTCGGCAAGGGTGGTGTGGTTCGCGATCCCGCCCTGCACGACCAGGTCTGTCGGCGCATCGAATCCTGGATGAACGCGCAGCCCGGCTGGCGCGTTGACGGGATCTGCGAAAGCCCGATCACCGGACCGGAAGGCAACAAGGAATTCCTGCTCGCCGCCTTCAAGAACAGCGGCTAGATCGGATCATGTTTTATCGGAACCACTTCGTGGTTGCGCCAAAACATGTGAATCCGATCGACATTAAATGGTTAGAGCAGATTCACCGGGTTTAATGGATCGCTGAAGCGATTCCATCAAACCCGGATCTGCTCTAGGGTCGAGACTCAATTGAGCCACCAAGTGATAGATGCGGCCAGACAGATGGCGGCGAGGAAGATATCGGCGCGCTTGTCGTAGCGGGTTGCTATCCTTCTGAAATCCTTGAGCCGACAGAACATCCGCTCCACGCGGTTGCGGTCTCGGTAGGCGACTTTGTCGTACGATTGAGGATGCTTGCGGGTTGGGTTTGGAGGGATGACCGGCTGGCAGCCTCGTTCGATCAACCAGTCCCGCAGCTTTGCGGCGTCATAGGCGCGATCGGCCAGGAGCCGTTTAGGGGTTGGTATGCGCTCGAGAAGCATGGCCGCGCCGACCAGATCATGGGTCTGTCCGGGCGTGATCGAGAGGGCAATAGGGCGCCCCAGTGCATCGGTTATGGCATGAATTTTAGTCGTCCGTCCGCCGCGCGATCGACCGATTGCGTGCTCGAAGTCCCCCCTTTTGCCCCCGCCGCCGAGCGGTGCGCCTTGATGTGGGTGGAATCGACCGCTGTGGTCGATACGACAACACTTTTACCCGTCAGGGCGTAGAAAATATCCTCCCAAACCCCTTGCTTGCTCCAGCGATTGAAGCGGTTGTAGATCGTCGTGTAGGGGTCGTATTCCGACGGACAGTCGCGCCAGCGCGCTCCGACCTTGAGCATATGGACGATACCGGAAATCACCCGACGGTCATCCACCCGATGAGCCCCGCGCCGACCGCGCGGCAGATAAGGCTCGATCCGAGCCCATTCCTCGTCCGAAAGCCAGTAAAGCCGTGCCATCCAATCCTCCCTGCCTTGGGAAACCTGGATCAAAGAATCACAACTGCAGACGTAGGGGAATCCCTAATTGAGTACCGACCCTAGTCGCGGAACCGCATCTTATCGCAGCGC
This sequence comes from Pelagibius sp., assembly GCF_965249265.1. Lineage (NCBI taxonomy): Bacteria > Pseudomonadati > Pseudomonadota > Alphaproteobacteria > Rhodospirillales > Rhodovibrionaceae > Pelagibius > Pelagibius sp. Next base: position 1,185,681 of record NZ_OZ252224.1, read on the forward strand.
CGTATCGGGAACCGGTCCGGTATGCAGGGTCTGGCCGCGGGGATCGGCGTTGAGGCTTTCGAGGGCCCCGACCAGCGGCGCCAGCGCCTGGGCCAGGCGAGCCAGACTGCGCACCATCGTACGTACCGCCGAATTTTCGATCTCTCCACCCATGGCGTCTTCCAGCAAGGCCGAGAAGGGGTCGCGCTCTTCCGGATAGGCCAAGAGCTGCACCGCCGCATCTGCGGGAATGCCGGCCGCTTCCTTGGCGAGGTTCAGCGCCTTGCGATAACCGCCCAGGTCATCCACCAGGCCGGCGGCGAGGGCATCTTCGCCGGACCAGATGCGTCCGCCTGCAGCCGCCAGAACCTCTTCACGCGAGAGGTTGCGGCCGCGCGCAACCTTTTCCGTAAAGTCAGCGTAGGTCGTATCCAGGGTCGACTGCAGCCAGTCCCATTCCTCGCGGGAAAAGGGCGCATGGGGGCTCCAGAGATTGGCCCGGCGCCCAGCCTGCACACCGTCCCAGTTTACCCCCAGGTCCTGCCAGAGTTCATTCAGGGCGAACTTGCCGGTGACCACGCCGATGGAGCCGGTGAGGGTACCGGGCTGGGCGACGATGCTGTGCGCCGCTGCGGAGACGAAGTATCCGCCCGATCCGGCGATATTGCCCATCGAGACGACGACCGGCTTGCCCAGGTCGCGGGCCCGCTGGACTTCGCGCCAGATGGTGTCTGAAGCCACGTAAGACCCGCCGGGGCTGTCGACCCGGAACAGGATCGCGGCCACCTCAGGATCATCGATTGCCGTGGCCAGGGCGTCGGCAACATCGACCGCGCCCATGGAGACGTTGCCGAACACGGGATCGTTTTCGCCCTGTTCGAGCACGATGGGACCGCTGCCATGCACCAGGGCGATGATCGGGGCGTCTTCAAGCACCCCGTTGTCTTCCCCGGCGGTTGCCCTGGCATAGTCGCGCAGGGAGACAAGCTCGGCCTCCGGCCCGGCGGCAACCTCGACGGCATTACTGGCCTCATCCCAGTAGCCCAGCTTGTCGACCAGTCCGCGCTGCAAGGCGTCGCTGCCGCGGTGAGGCGCGTTGTCGATGAGGCCGCGCACGGCGCCGGCCTCCAGGTTGCGGGCCTCGGCCACAGCGGTAACGATCTGGGAGAGGGTGGAATCCAGATAGCGCTGCAGATTGCGGCGCTGCGCTTCGGGCAGGCGGGTTTCGGTGAACATCGCCATGGCGCCCTTGTATTCCTCGCGCTGACCGACCTGGGCGCGGACACCATATTCCTCAAGCAGCTGGCGCAGGAACGGCTGCTCCATGGCAAAGCCGGTGATGTCGACATCGCCGGAGGGCTGCACCCAGATTTCCCCGGCGGCGGAGGCGAGATAGTAGTGCAGGGTGCCGTTGCCGGCTTCCCCGAAGGTCTCGGCAAATGCGGTCACCGGTTTGCCCCGGGCGCGAAAGTCGACGATGGCATCGCGCAGCTCCTGGATCTGGGCGAGCCCGGGATTGCCCCAGCCGGCGCGGATCACAAGGCCTTTCACGCGTTCGTCGCGGGCCGCCGCATGCAGGCTGTCGACCGCATCGCGCAGGATCAGGGCTGAACCCATGGAGATCTGACCCAGGGGATTGTCTGAACGCTGCTCGATCAGGCCGTCGGCCATGTCCAGCACCAAGACGGAATCTTCCGGCAACTCGGCCAACTTCGGCTGCCAGCCGCTGAAGTTCTGCAAAATCAGTCCGCCGGCCAGGATTCCGGCGGCGACGAGCAATCCGATCGTCGCGAAAATCCCGACGAAACACTTGAGAATGAAGAGAATGATTCGTGTCATGGGCCTATATCAGCCTTTGCGCGCCGTCAGTGCCAGTGAAATTTTAGCGCCAGGTCAGTGCGATTTGTCGCAATGGAGCTTGTCGTCAAGCCGGGCTGAGTCATCCAAAACCGGGCTTGTCAGCACGCAGTCTTCAGCGCAGTCTCCCGCACTTCCGACGACAAGCGTGGTTTTCAGACGTGGTTCCAGCGATACACCCAACCTCCTACGGTCCTCCGGCCCCTGCGGACAACGGCTTCGCGCCGGTGACCCTTGCGCCGTAGAGCGCGCGGCGGCGGTGGCCGTCAGGCGGAAGTCGTGATCAGCGGCCTCGGCGCCAAAGGCGACGGCCTGGCGGAGATCGACGGCCGGCCGCTGTTTCTGCCCCAGACCGTGCCCGGCGACCGGGTGCTGGCCCGGGTGACCGGGGAGCGCAGCGGCGGCTTCAAGGGCACGGTGATCGAGTTGCTGGAGGCCGGTCCTCTGCGCGCCGAACCACCTTGTCCTTTCTTCGGGCCCTGCGGCGGCTGTGCCCTGCAGCACTTCGACGAGGCGGCCTATGGCGACTGGAAGGCCGCGTTGCTGCCGCAGGCCCTGGAGCGCCGTGGCCTGGAAGCCGGGAAGCTGAACCCCCTGGTGAAGATCCCGCCGGGACGGCGCCGGCGTCTGGTGCTGTCCGCCACCCGAACTGCAAAGACGGTCCTGCTCGGCTATCACGAGCGCGAGTCCCACCAACTGGTGGATATCGACCACTGTCTGCTGGCGACACCGGGCCTCACGGCCTTGCTGCCGCCGCTGCACGACTTTCTGGGCGCGCTGCTGTCGGTACGGGAGGAGGCGCGGATTACGCTGCTTGAAAGCGAAACCGGCCTCGATCTGTTGATCGACTCGCGCCATCCTTTGGCGCTGCGCGACCGCGAGCTGCTGGCGGCTTTCGCCGAGACCGCCGACCTGGCGCGTCTTTCCTGGGCCGACAGCGGGGCGGAGGCCGAACTCGTCAGTCTGCGGCGCGAACCCCTGCTGACCTTTGGCGGTGTGCCGGTGGTGCCGCCGCCCGGCGGTTTCGTGCAGCCCAGTGCCGAGGGGCAGCAGGCCCTCGTCGACCACGTGATGGCCGCGACACCGAAGACGGCAAAGACGGCCGCCGATCTGTTTTCCGGCTGTGGGACCTTTTCTTTTCCCCTCGCCGAGCGGTTGGAGGTTTATGCCGCTGAGGGGGAGCGGGACGCCGTGGCCGCGCTCTCCGCCGCCGCACGACGTTCAGACCGGGCCGCCCGCATCACCGCCGAGGTCCGTGATCTCGCCCGCTTCCCGGTATTGGCCGACGAGCTTTCCGGCGGCGATGTGGTTGTTTTCGACCCGCCGCGCAACGGCGCCCGCGAACAGGTCCGCGAACTGGCGGCCAGCGACGTTCCCCTGGTGATCGCCGTCTCCTGCAATCCGACGACCTTTGCCCGCGACGCCCGCAGCCTGGTGGACGGCGGCTACCGCCTGAAAGAAGCAACCCCGATCGACCAGTTCCCCTGGTCCGGCCATCTGGAGCTGGTTGCGGTCTTCGAACGCTAGAGCGTTTCACGTTTTGACGGAAGCATATCCAGCGTTTTGGAAGTAGTTGGCGCATTCCTGTGCCTGGATGGTTGCGAGGAGCTGGCCGAGGTGGCGCCAGGTGTCATCGGTGCTTCGGCGTTGGGCAAGGCGCATCCAGTGTTTGATTTTGGCGAAGGCCTGCTCGATGGGGTTGAGGTCGGGCGAGTAGGGTGGCAGGAACCAGAGCCGTGCGCCGGCGGCCTTTATGGCGGCTCGGACGGCCTTGGATTTGTGGCTGCCGAGGTTGTCCATCACGACGATGTCGCCGGGCCTCAAGGTGGGCAGGAGTAGCTGGTCGACGTAGGCGCGAAATGCCTGGCCGTTGATCGGGCCGTCGAAGACGCAAGGAGCGGTCAGGCCATCGCACCTGAGGGCCGCCAGGAAGGTCATGGTGCGCCAACGGCCTTGCGGGGCAAAGCCGCGCAGGCGCTTGCCCTTTGGTCCCCAACCGCGCAGCGGCGCCATATTGGTCTTGATCCAGGTCTCATCGATGAAGACGAGGCGCTGGGGATCGAGCCGGCTCTGCCAGGACTTCCAGCGCCATCGCCGCCGGGCGATGTCGACGCGCGTCTGCTCAAGAGCGAACAGCGTTTTTTTTGAAGCGCAATCCCTCGCGGCGCAGGAACAGCCAGACCGCATTGTGGGAGACCTTGACCCCGCGCGCGGCCAACTCGTCCTTCAAGCCGTGCAGGGTCAGGTGCGGGGTCTGCTCGATCCGTTCCACGATGAACGCCCGATGCGGCTCCAGAAGCCGACGACGGTGACCGCCAACCTTGCCTGGCGCAACGCTACCCGTCGCCCGATAGCGCTGATGCCACTTCACCACTGAAGACACTGCCACACCGAACCTCTTGGCAACCACACGACAGCTCTCGCCTGCTTGCAGGGCCGCTATCGCGCGCTCACGAAGGTCATTCGAATAGGGTCGCGTCATGCATGCTGGCCTCCTACTCCAGTAGAAAGCTTGAATCACAAATCCGCGCCCCTGGGAACCCACATTCCGATTCAATCAATGCGTGAAACGCTCTAGAGGGCGGTTTTCTTCGCTGGAGAGCTCCCCCTCACCCCGACCCTCTCCCACGAGGGGAGAGGGGGAACCAAAAACGTTGGCTCCAATTCCCTCTCCCCTTGTGGGAGAGGGAGGGGCCCGCGTTAGCGGGAGGGTGAGGGGCTTTTGGTTTTAGCGGTCCGATAACCGCCTAGGCAGACATCAGCCCCGCAAATGTGGCTTTAGTTTTCGAAATCGCCGCAGAGGGCGCGCTGGCGCAGCAGGTGATCGGCCAGCACGATCGCCATCATGGCTTCGCCGACCGGCACCGCACGAATGCCGACGCAGGGATCGTGGCGCCCCTTGGTGACGATTTCGGTTTCCGCGCCATGGCGGTCCACGGTCTTGCGCGGGGTGAGGATGGAGGAAGTCGGCTTCACCGCGAAGCGCACGACCACGTCCTGGCCGCTTGAGATGCCGCCCAGCACGCCCCCGGCTTTGTTGGAGGTGAAGACGACGCGGTTGCCTTCCTTGCGCATCTCGTCGGCGTTTTCTTCGCCGCTGAGGGCGGCGGCCTCCAGGCCGGCGCCGATCTCCACGGCCTTCACCGCGTTGATCGACATCATCGCCTTGGCAAGGTCGGCGTCGAGCTTGTCGTAGATCGGCTCGCCCAGGCCCGCGGGCACGCCGCTGGCCACCACCTCGATCACCGCACCGATGGAGGAGCCGGCCTTGCGCAGGCCGTCGAGATAGCCTTCCCAATCCTTGGCGGCGGCCGGGTCGGGACACCAGAAAGGGTTTTCCGTGATCTGCGCCCAGTCCCAGTTCGCCCGCTCGATTTTGTGCGGGCCCATCTGCACCAGGGCGCCGCGAATGGAAACCGGCAAGGGCAGCACTTGGTCCAGCACTTTGCGGGCGATTCCGCCGGCGGCGACCCGCATGGCGGTTTCCCGCGCCGAGGAACGGCCGCCGCCGCGGTAGTCGCGGATGCCGTATTTCTGCCAATAGGTGTAGTCGGCATGGCCCGGACGGAACTTGTCGGCGATATCGCCGTAGTCCTTGGAGCGCTGATCCTGGTTTTCGATGAGCAGCGAAACCGGTGTACCGGTGGTCATGCCCTCGAAGACGCCGGAGAGGATTTTTACCTGGTCCGGTTCGCGGCGCTGGGTGGTGAAGCGCGATTGGCCGGGCTTGCGGGCATCGAGCCAGCTTTGCAGCTCGGCCGCCTCAAGCGGAATGCGCGGCGGCACGCCGTCGACAACGCAACCGATTGCCGGCCCGTGGCTCTCGCCCCAGGTGGTGAATCGAAATGCTTCGCCGAAGCTGTTTCCCGCCATGGCAGCTGCGTCCCGGGGGCCTAAGACTGAGGCGTGAAGTTTTTCAGCATCTCGGCGACAGCCGGTGCCGCATCGACGGCCATCATCCCGACCACGTGATAGCCGGAGTCGACGTGATGCACCTCGCCGGTGACGCCGGCGGAAAGATCCGACAACAGATAGAGGCCGGAGCCGCCGACCTGATTGATGCTGACGTTCTGGCGCAGCGGCGAATTCAGCTCGTTCCACTTCAGGATATGGCGGAAGTCGCCGATGCCGGAGGCGGCAAGGGTCTTGATCGGACCGGCCGAGATTGCGTTGACCCGAATGCCCTGGTCACCCAGATCGGCCGCCAGATAGCGCACGCTTGCCTCCAGCGCGGCCTTGGCGACACCCATGACGTTGTAGTGCGGCATCACCCGCTCGGCGCCGTAGTAGGTCAGTGTGAGAATGCTGCCGCCTTCCTTCATCAGCGGCACGGCACGCTGGCTGATCGCTGTCAGCGAGTAACAGGAGATATCCAGGCTGCGCACGAAGTTGTCGCGGCTGGTCTCGAGATACTTGCCCTTCAACTCTTCCTTGTCGGCGTAGGCGATGGCATGGACCAGGAAGTCCAGCTTGCCCCACTTCTTTTCGATCTCCTGGAAAACCTGATCGATCGAGCCGTCGTCGGTGACGTCGCAGGGCACGACAATGTCCGATCCGACCGACTGCGCCAGCGGGCGCACCCGCTTTTCCAGCGCCTCGCCCTGATAGGTGAAAGCCAGTTCGGCACCCTGATCATAGGCGGACTTGGCGATACCCCAGGCAATTGACCGATCATTGGCCACACCCATGACAAGACCACGTTTTCCGGCCATCAGCGGTTGGGGCTCGGTCATTCCAATTCCTTAATGTCGGTCAGAATACAAAGGCTTTGCGGAAAGAGCGGCATCCTACACCAAAGGCCTGCCGGGTCAACGCTGTGACAGCGCAATAATCCCACTTTTCTGCGGAATTCTGGTGTAAAATGGAGCAGGATCATAAGCTTGCCGGAACAGCGGGAGCCAGCCATGAAAACGCCCGACTTTTCGGGATTCCTGCGCAGTCTGACGGGTTTTGCCGCCTATTGCGGGCAGCGCTTCGCCGCGGACCAGTGTCTGCGCACGGCAACCCAGCTCAGCTATGCATCCTTGCTGGCCATGGTGCCGATTCTGGCAATCTGTCTGGGCCTGTTGTCGGCCTTTCCGGCTTTCGAACATCTGCGCCAGGACGCGCAGATCTTTCTGTTCGAGAATCTGGTGCCCAATGCGGGGGTGGAGGTCAGCGATCAGCTTGCGACCTTTGTCGAAAATGCCCGCGGCATGACGGGCTTCGGGACCGCCGCCCTGGCGGTAACCGCGCTGTTTTTGCTGTCGACGATCAACGGCGCCTTTAACGGCATTTGGCGCGTTACCGAGCCGCGTCCGCTGATGGTGCGGATCATGGCCTATTGGATGGTGCTGACCGTCGGACCGATCTTCCTCGGCATCTCCCTGTCTTTGTCGAGCTATGGCTTTGCGACGACCTTGCTGGAGCAGGGGGACCGTGCCTTCGGACTGACGCGGCTGCTGCCCTTCGTGCTCACCACCTGCGCCTTCACGGTGCTCTATGCAGTGGTGCCGGCGCGCAATGTGGCGCTGCGCCATGCGCTGGTCGGGGCGCTTGTTGCGGCTGTTCTCTCGGAGGCCTTGAAGTTCGGCTTTGCCTTCTACCTGAAGCAGTTTCCCTCCTACGAGGTCATCTACGGGGCCATCGCTTCAGTGCCGATTTTTCTGATCTGGATGTACCTTTCCTGGGCCGTGGTGTTGTTCGGGGCCGAGGTCGCCGCCGCGGCGCCGGAGTGGCGGCTTGTCGACCGTCTGCGCACGGCGCGCTATGGGCCCGGCCCGCGCTTGGCTCTGGCACTCTCACTACTCTTTCGCCTGCGCTCGGCTGCGCGGGCGGGCACGGTCATGAAGGAATCGGCGCTGACCCGCCAACTTCCGGCCGGGCTCGACGAGTTGTCGAAGGTCATGCATTCCTTGAACAGGCACGGTTTTGTGAGCCGCGCCAACGGGCGCTGGGTGCTGTCACGCGATCTGACGGCAACCAGCTTGGAAGAACTGTTGCAGGCGATTGATCTGGACCTCGAACCGGGTGAGGGCTGGCCCGAGGGAGTCGACCAGATCGTCCGCTCCGCGGGTCAGATGATGGCGGACGTTCGCGGCAAAAGCCTGGCGACCCTCTTGGACGAAGCTTCGGAGACCGAGACCCCAGATGGCGTTGCGCGCCTGCATCCCTTGCCGCGCGACGAGGGCTGATTAACTCTGCCCATGGTGGCTGTCGGTGTCGTCGCTGCGGTCGGCCAGGCTGTCGCGGAGTTGTTCCTGAACATCCTCCGGCAGAACTGCAATCGCGTCGTTGAGGTCTGACAAGGCACGGCGCAGGCTGTAGATCTGGTCGAGCAACCGCAGTACCACGGGAATGGCATCGTCGTTGACGCCCATGTCGCTGCGCAACTCTGCGATCAGGCGCACACGGGCGACATCGGCGTCGTCGAAAACAAAGGTTTCCTGTTCGCGGACCGGCAGAACCCAATTCTGTTCGATCCAGCTGTGCAGCTCGCTGGCGCCGATGTCCAATTCGGCCAAGACCTCTTCGAATTCCATTCTACCGGGTCTCCATTAGCCTATCTGCCTGTTGCGGCCTGCCTGAGGGACATGGGACTTCGTCCGTTCAGGTCATGCCGGATTTGCGCCGCGGATCGTAGCCGTGCGACTGGCTCCAGCTTTCGACGAAATCGCGCAGCTCCTGGTCCGGCCGATCCGGCAGCATGACCCGCAACTTCACGTACTGATCGCCGATCTCCGCAGAGTCCTTGGCCTGGATTCCCTTGCCTTTGAGCCGCAGCGTGGTGCCCGAGTTCGATCCTTCAGGGATCTTCATCGAAACACTGCCGTGCACCGTGGGCACGGTGATCGTCGCCCCCAACAGCGCCTCCTGCAGGGTCACCGGCAATTCCAGATGCACGTTGTTGCCCTTGCGCTCGAAAAAGGGGTGGGCCTGGATCTGCACCTCCACCAAAGCGTCGCCGGCCGGGCCGCCGCCGACTCCGGGCATGCCCTGGCCCTTCAGCCGCAGGGACTGACGATCCTCGGTGCCCGGTGGGATCTGCACGTCCAGCGTTTTGCCGTCGGCCAGCTTGATGCGTTTCTTTGCGCCCTGGGCAGCTTCCAGAAAAGAGATCGGGACCGTGTAGGAGATGTTGGCGCCGGGCCGACGAACCCGGCGCGTGCGGGCGCCGAAAAGGTCGGCGAAGATATCATCGGCGCTGTCGGTCTCGCCGAAATCAAAGGGGTTGTACTTGGCGCCATGCCGGGTGCCTGCGTGATTGCGGTAGAAGCCACCCTTCCAGGGTGTTTCCTGGCCGCTGGCATCGATCTCCCCGCGGTCGAAGCGCTTCCGTTTCTCGGCATCGCCCAGGATGCTGTAGGCCTGAGAGATCTCCTTGAACTGCTGCTCCACCGCGGCGTTGCCCGGGTTGATGTCCGGGTGCAGTTCCTTGGCGAGTTTGCGGTAGGCGCGCTTCACGTCCTCCTGGGAGGCGGAGCGGTCAATGTTCAAGAGCTTGTAGGGATCCTGCATGGGCCAGTCTCAGCGCAAGAAGGCCGAATCAACGAGAGGGAGCATCCCGACAGGATACTCCCTTCGTCGTTCCGACCCAAGAGCGGTCTTGCATATCGGTAAGCAGGCGAACTGGAGGGCCGTTTATGCCCCCGGTCCGTCAGGATTGGATTTCCCAGGCGCCGTCGGGCTGGCGGCAGGCTGTTCCGTAGGCTTCTTCCTGCTTGCCGCCGATGGTCACGGTCTGTTGGAACTCGCGGCAATAGGCCCCGGTTGAAGAGGTCCCTTCGCGGGTCGGCGTGACCGAGCCGCTGTTCCCGGTGTCCGGGTTGCTCCAGGTGATTTTCTCGCCGACCGGTGCGGTGGTCGCCTTGTTGTAAGCCTGCTGGGCCTTCAGCCGGTCGACCTCGTCCATGGTGCGGCCGATTTCACTGCCGACGAAGGCGCCGAGCAGGGCGCCGGCGGCGGTCGCGGCCAACTGGCCGGAGCCACTGCCGAACTGGGCGCCGAAAAGGCCGCCCGCAGCACCGCCTGCCAGGGTGCCGATGGTCTGCTTGGTACCGACGCCTTCGCAGGCGGCGGTGGTCAGGGCGATCGCGGCAGCGGCGATGACGACTTTGAATTTCATAGAAAAAACCTCTCTCGAAGAATTGCCCCGTCGTCGACGATTCCGGGGCCGACGCCCGCTAATGGCGGCCTGTTGGTACTACGCGCAAAGCACCTAAAACATCCCCGACCAGCATATTCGCCGGGGATATCGGTTTTCTAGGCTATATCGCCGCTATATGTTTCAAATAAGGCAAATCTAACAGGAATAAAGCTTCGCATGAGCTTGCCAATCCAGATTAGGGCGGATGCCCCTGCAGATCCGCTGGAAATCTTCAAATCCTGGCTGGCGGAAGCGGAATCCGCCGAGCCCAACGACCCCACGGCGCTTTCGCTTTCCACGGTCGGCGAGGACGGCATGCCCTCTTCGCGTATGGTCCTGCTGAAGGGCTATGACGCGCGCGGATTCGTCTTCTACACCAATTACGAGAGCCGTAAGGGCCGGCAGCTGCTCGGCCACCCCAAGGCCGCCATGCTGTTCCATTGGAAGAGCCTGCGCCGCCAGGTTCGGATAGAGGGCGCGGTCGAGCAGGTGAGCGCGGCGGAGGCCGACGAGTATTTCGCCTCCCGCCCGAAGCAGAGCCAGATCGGTGCCTGGGCCAGCGATCAGTCGCGCCCGCTGGAGGGCCGCTTCGAGCTGGAGAAGCGTGTCGCGAAGTTCGCTGCAAAATACGGCCTCGGCAAGGTACCGAGGCCGCCTCACTGGTCCGGCTTCCGCGTGGTCCCAAGGCTCATCGAGTTCTGGCAGGACGGCGCCTTCCGTCTGCATGACCGTCTGGTCTATACCCGCGTGGGCGAGGACTGGACGACCGAGCGGCTGTTTCCGTGAGCAGCGGGCCTCAGCGTCTGACAGGGCCGGAAGCGGCCAGTCTGCTGAAGCTCGCCACCACGGCTTCGGTCGTCACAGCGACGGTGCTGATCGTCGTGAAGTTGGTTGCTTTCCTGCTGACAGATTCGGTCAGCATTCTTTCCACCCTGGTTGACTCGCTGCTCGACGTGGCGGCCTCCATCGTCAATCTCATCGCCGTGCGTCACGCGCTGGTGCCGGCCGACCGCGAACACCGCTTCGGCCACGGCAAAGCCGAACCCCTGGCCGCTCTCGGCCAAGCCGCGTTCATCACCGGCTCGGCGGTCTTCCTGATGATCGAAGCCAGCCAGCGCTTCGTTTCCCCGCGCCCCCTGACCAACGGCGACATCGGCATCGCGGTCATGGTGTTTTCGATTCTGGCGACGCTTGGCCTTGTCACGCTGCAGCGCTATGTCATCCGCCGGACCGGCTCATTGGCGATCAAGGCGGATTCGCTACACTACGTCGGCGACATACTAGTCAACGCCGCCGTCATCGTCGCCCTGGTGATTACCGCGCAGCTCGGCTGGCGTTATGCCGATCCGGTCTTCGGCCTGGCGATTGCCGTCTACATTCTCTACAACGCCTGGCAGATTTCCGCCGGCGCCATGGACATGCTGATGGACCGCGAACTGCCCGAGCAGGACCGGCGCAGGATCATCGACCTGGCCTTGGCGCATCCCTCGGTGAAAGGGTTGCATGACCTGCGCACCCGTGCATCGGGTCCGCAAATCTTTATCCAGGGACATATCGAAATGGATGGCGCCTTTTCTCTGCTGAAGGCGCATGACATCGCCGATGAGGTGGAGGCCGAATTGCGCCAGGCTTTTCCCGGCGCAGAGATAATCCTTCATCAGGACCCCTTCGGTATAGAAGAGGAGCGCAGCGATTTCGCCTAGGGACGGGCTTAAGCTTTTGTATAACCAGAATTTCTGGGGCTGTCGTTGAGCGGCCAGGACGCTTGACCCAAGTCAATGCCCGAACAGCCCCATCTCATCTCTAATTGACGTTGTCAGGGCGTTTTCCTGGTTTCACGGGTTAGAGGATACATATGATGGTTTGGGCCAATGTTCTTGCCGTAACCGACGGCGGTGCCGGATGCGAAGCTGCGATGACTGCAGCCATCGACCTGGGACAGCGCTTCGGCGCCAGAGTCGAATTTCTGCACGTCGAGAACGACGCGCGCGACCTGATGCCCTTTGTCGGCGAAGGAATGTCGGCGACGGCGATGGAACAGATTATGGCCTCGGTCGACGCCCGCAACGTTGCGCGGCGCGAAACGGTGGACAAGAGCTACAAACGCCATTGCAGTGGCGCGGGCCTGCCGGAAACGGATCCAGGGCTGCCGCCGGAGCCTGGGCAATTCAGTGTCTGCCTGCATCGCCTGACCGGCCGAGAGGCGGAACAGGTGGAACGCCTCGGACGCCTGAGCGATCTGATCGTGTTGCCGTTTCCCGCGGCCTTTGAAGGTGATGGAGAGGCCACCCTGGATGCGGCGCTTTTCGGCAGCGGCCGGCCGGTGCTTCTGGCGCCGGTGTCGAACAGCAAGAACTTCGGCAAGAAAATCGCGGTCGCCTGGGATGGTTCCAAGGAGGGCGCCTGCGCGGTCACTGCGGCCCTGCCGTTGCTGAAAGAAGCGGAAAGCGTGGTCGCGATTACGGCCCGCGAGGGCGGTGAGGCGGACCCGAGTGCGCTGGCCCGCTATCTCGCCGGTCATGGGGTCGCAGCCAAGACCTGGGCCTATACGCCGGGTTCGGAGAGCATCGCTGCCGGCCTTCTGGAGCAGGCCGACCATGCCCATGCCGACATGCTGGTCATGGGGGCCTACGGCCACAGCCGGCTGCGCGAACGTATCCTCGGCGGCGCCACCCAGGGCATCCTCGAGCACGCCAAGATCCCCGTGCTGATGATGCACTGAAGCCCGCCTCCCTTTGATCGCGGAATTTCCTCCGGGCGGTCCAAGGGCTGCTCTTTGGGAAGGATAGCGAATGTTGACCTTGGAAGACTGCATAGCCTTGTCGGAGCTGAACGAGGATGAGATCGCAGCGATTTCCGAACACGAGCATGTGCCTGAGATCGTTGCGGCGGAGTATGGCAACTATCTGTTGCATCAGCCGAACGGGGTACCTGCGCTGAAGCGGATCATTCTCGAAGACATCGCCGATGCCGAGCAACGCAATGATCTGAAGCATGCCCTGCATCTGCGGTTGGTCCTGCGCCACTTCGTCCGGAACCATAGCGATCTGCAGTCGACCGGAATGTGAACTGCGCCTGAGATTGGCGGTTCGGATTTGCTGTAAACGTCTCTTTTGGAGGATCAATGACCTTGAAGACCATCCGCCTGGAACTTGCCCGGGACCATGACTTTCCCAATGGTTCTCCGGAAAGAGGCTATGAGATGCGCGTACCGCTGACCGGTGAAGGCCATATCGATGCCGAAGGGTGGCGCAAGAACCGGGCCGCCTGCCGCGTGACGCGTTTCTGGGAGGGTGAAGGGGACGAGAGCGGCCATCTGCGCCACACCCGCGGCGGCAAGTGGGCCTTTCACTACGACATTGACGGCGATCCGGACGACGACGAGGTCGGCTTCAAATTCGAATCGCATATCTTCAAGGAGGGCGAGTACGTTTCGATCCGTGAACACGACGGCGCCCTGCGAACCTTTCGTGTGGTGTCCGTTCGCTAGGGCGGCTCCAGACTCTTTTTGCTTCAATCGGCCCTGTCGCCATATTCCGCACTGGCATGATGCAGCGCGGGGTATATGATCGCGCCATGACGCAAGATCGGCAAAGAGTGGTCCTGACCGGCGCCAGCCGCGGGATCGGGCATGCGACGGTGAAACGTTTCAGCGACGAGGGCTGGGAGGTGATCACCTGTTCGCGCGAAGACGTGCCGGAACACTGTCTCCGCGATCCGAACTGGACCCATCACATTACCGCGGACCTGGCCAATCAGGCAGCGGTGGACAGTTTTCTGGAAGAGGCCTTGGCATTGATCGGCGATGGACCGGTCCATGCTTTGGTCAACAATGCGGCCGTTTCGCCGAAAACCGAATTCAAGGAACGCCTCGGCTGTCTGAACGGGGACCTCGACCATTGGCGCGAGGTCTTCGAGTTGAACCTCTTCGCCCCTCTGGCGCTCGGCCGCGGTTTTGCCACGCCGCTGCGCAAGGGCGCCGGCGCTATCGTCAACATCACCTCGATCGCCGGTCACGGGGTGCACCCCTTTGCCGGTTCGGCCTATTCCACTTCAAAAGCGGCCCTGTCGGCGCTGACCCGCGAAATGGCCGTTGAGTTTGCGGAACTGGATATCCGGGTCAATGCGGTGGCGCCCGGGGAGATCGAAACCGCCATGATCGGCGAGGAATACGAAGCGCTGATCCCCCGCATTCCCCTGCACCGCATGGGCCGGCCGGAGGAGGTGGCGGCGACGGTCTTCCGACTCTGTACTGAGGATTTCGGCTATGTCACCGGCACCGAGATCTTCGTCACCGGCGGCCAGCACCTTTACTGAGCCGGCAGCGCAAGCGTCGCTCCTGGTGAGTTTGTTCTACCTGGTGAGTCTGTTTTAGGCGAGGCGCCGGTGCAGGCCCGCGAGCCAGTCGAGGCGGGCCCGTGTCTGGGCGACTTCAAGGTCAAGCCAGTCGCGCAGGTGGCCGCCTTCTGTGGCGTGATGTTCGCGCAGATCGTTGAGCCGCGCCAGTTCCCGCTCGCAGATGTCGTGCAACAACTCGGCCTGGATCTTCTGGTCCTCGACCGGCATCAGATGCAGGAAGCGCATCTTCAGCGCGATGATCAACTTGTTGAGGTCGCTGACCTGCGGGCGCACATTGGCGGCCAGAAGGCGCAGCATTTCGCTGCGGCCCTGATCCGTGACGGTCAGGGTGGCTTCTTCGCCTTCCGCACCGGCATCGACCGTGTCGACGAGACCCTCCACCTTCAAAACTTCCAGCGGGGCCCCGACCAGATCGAGTGACGGGCCGACAATGCGGCCGGTGAAATGACGCACCTCGCGCGCCAAAGCGGCATAGGAGAGCGGGGCGCTGGCCAGCATGCCAAGGGCCAGCAGTCGGATCGCTTCACTGGGGATCAGCGTATTGTCGCGGTACATGATGCCTCTGCTCGCTTGGTTCGCCGCCAAGCGGAACCATCAGGATGCCGGGGGTCTAACTCAACACGACCTCAATATAGACCTGCATACCGGGACTGTCCATCTATTTGAGAACGATTCGCAATTAAGAGTCTTCTTTAGACCTATCTTGTCACCCACAGGTTAAATTTTTCCACCAGTTCTTCGCCGTTCTGGCTCCAGAAGGCGGCACTGCTGCGCAGTGATACGGCGAAGTTCTCCTCCGATGTTGGCAGCAGCGGTCCCATCTCAACGTCCTCAGCCAACGCATAGGGGCCGGCCAGAGCGTTGGCGGATCGCCGTGCGGGGCCGTAGGGCATCGCCTTGGTGAAACTCGCAAGGGGTACGGTACCGGTGGCGAAGCGGACGAACTCAATCGCCTGCTCCTTGTTTTGCGCGCCCTTAGGGACCGCCCAGAGATCCACGTCCCAGACCTGATGGTCCCAGATGAGGCTGTAGGGCTTCTTCTCCACGGCGACGTCGTTGAAGATGCGGCTGCTGTAGGTGGAGGTCATGATGACCGCTTCCCGGTCGAGCAATTTGCCCGGTTCGTCGCCACTTTCCCACCAGACGATCTGGTCTTTGATGGTGTCCAGTTTGGCGAAAGCGCGCGCGACGCCGGCATTGCTGGCCAGCACCTCGTAGACCTCGTCCGCCGGAACGCCGTCGGCGATCAGGGCCCATTCCAGATTGACCTTCGGGGTTTTGCGCAGGCCCCTGCGGCCGGGAAAGTCTGCAAGGTTGAAGAGGTCGGCCAGTTTATCCGGCTGGTTTTCGCCGGCCCGGTCACTGTCGACGGCGAGAACCGTCGACCAGACGGTGGAGCCCACCGCGCAGGCCTGCAGGGTGCCGGGCAGGAAGTCCTCGACCGCAGAGGTGCCGTCAGGCGCCGGCGGCAGCAACAGGGGCAGTCTCTCCAAAAGCCCCTCTTCGCAGGCGGCTTCCGCATCGCCGGGCGTGATATCCACGACATCCCAGTAAACATCGCCGCCCTGGACCTGGGCACGGATCTCACGCAGACCGCCGCGATAGTCTTCGCTGATGACCTCCAGGCCGCTCATCTTTGTGAAGGGCTCCAGGAAAGCCTCTTGCTGGCTGCGCGCATAGATGCCGCCCCAGGAGACGACGACCAGGCTTTCGCCGGTTACGGTCTCCTGCGCTGCCGCCGAACCGCCGGCGCCCGACAAAACGCCGCCAAGGACGGCGGCGAGCGATGCCTGTCTCAGTGTTGCTGCTATCGCACTTTCGCGCATGGCGATCCCCGATGTCGTCGTTTCCTTGGCATGATGACTGAGCCGACGGCCAGAGGCCAGCCAGGCACGACTAGCTAAGCCCCGCGGTCCGCGTTTTGCCCCTTCGAATCACAGCTTTACCCGCTGTGACGGCTTGGGCAATCCCCGAGAAGGTGTCTTATTTGTGCCCTGATGGCCTGCGACGCTTGCAGAGGTCCGTTTTGGCGGATCAACCGCCGCGATAACGGCGCTCGGCTTCAGGCCGCGCGCCGCAGGTCCATGGCTTGCCAGATCTCGCTGAGGGCGTTCACCAGATGGTCCATGTCGCCGTCACTGTGCAGCGGGCAGGGGGTGAGGCGCAGACGCTCGGTCCCCCGGGGTACCGTGGGATAATTGATCGGCTGCACATAGATGCCGTATTGACTCATCAAGCGGTCGGTGACCGCCCGGCAGGCCACCGGATCACCAACCAAAATCGGCACGATATGGCTTTCCGACGGCATCACGGGTATGCCGGCAGCCTCTAGGCGCTGCTTCAAGGTGGCCGCGCGTTCCTGATGGGCCGCACGCTCCGCCTGGCTGCGGCGCAGGTAGGCGACGCTGGCGCGGGCGCCCGCGGCGATTGCCGGGGGCAGGGAGGTGGTGAAGATGAAGCCAGAAGCAAAGCTGCGCACGAAATCGGTCAGGTTGGCGGAGGCGGTGATGTAACCGCCCATGACGCCGAAGGCCTTGCCGAGGGTGCCTTCGATGACCGTCACCCGGTCGGCCACCCCGTCGCGCTGTGAGATACCGCCGCCTTCGGCGCCATAGAGGCCGACGGCGTGGACTTCGTCCAGATAGGTCATGGCGCCATGGCGCTCGGCGACGTCACAGATCTCGGCGATCGGTGCGATGTCGCCGTCCATGGAATAGACCGATTCAAAGGCGACCAGCTTGGCGCCTTCGGGGCCGGCTTCCGTGAGCTTGCGGTCGAGGTCTTCCGGGTCGTTGTGGCGGAAAATCGCTTTCTTTGCCCGGCTCTGGCGGATGCCCTCGATCATCGAGGCGTGGTTCATGGAATCGGAGAAGACCGTGCAGTCCGGCAGGCGGCTTGCCAGGGTGCCCAGCGCCGCCCAGTTGGAAACATAGCCGGAGGTGAAGAGCAGCGCTGATTCCTTGCCATGGAGGGCCGCCAGTTCTTCTTCCAGAAGCACATGGTAATGGTTGGTGCCGGAAATGTTGCGGGTGCCACCGGCGCCGGCGCCGCAGCGCTCGATCGCTTCGTGCATCGCCCCCGTAACCACCGGGTGTTGCCCCATGCCGAGATAATCGTTGGAGCACCAGACCGTGACTGCCTCGACCCCGTTGGGGCCGTGATAGGTGGCTTGGGGGAAATTGCCCATCTTGCGCTCAAGATCGGCGAAAATCCGGTAACGGCCCTCGGCTTTCAGCCCGGCCATCTCTTCAGCAAAAAAACGCTCGAAGTCCATGCGCTTGATATCTCTCAATCCGTTTCGCGGCGTCTCATGCCCCGCTTGCCGGCCATTTTAGTCGTTCAGACGGAGTGGTCCTTGATGTTCATCAAGTGGCTCCGCAGTGTTTTTGGCCCAATTTGTCCACAACTTTAACAAGCCCGACAGAACTGGTCATAATTCATTCTATCGGACTTAACAAAGTTTTGTGAACAACGCGTCAATAGGCCGCATAACCTGGGGTTTTTTGTCTTTCGGCGCCAATGCACCTGTTCAGCTATCGGGGTTCACGGGCAACAAAAAACCATCCTCAGGCCACCGCGGCCAGGCCCTGCTCGGCGACCCAGGCTTCTGTTTCGGCCAGGGCGGCGGCAAAGCCTTCCAGCAACTGGTCGATTTCCGCTTCGGTGATGATCATCGGGGGGCAGACCGCGATCGAATCCCCCAGATTGCGGAAAATCACCCCATGGGCCTGGGCGCGGGCCGTGAAATAGGCGCCGACCTTGCCGATGGGGTCGAAGGGCGTCTTGCCGGCCTTGTCGGCCACCAGCTCGGCGGCGGCGATCAGCCCGATGCCCCGGATTTCGCCGATGATGGGGCTGTCCTGGAAGCGCCGCAGACCCTCCTGCAGTTGCGGGGCGACAGTCTGGACATGGGAAACGATCTCCCGCTCCTCATAGATTTTCAGGGTTTCCAGGGCGACCGCGGCGGCCACCGGATGGGCGCCGTAGGTATAGCCGTGGCCGAAGGAGCCGAGCTTGTCGGAGCTGTCGGCGACGGCCTGATAGATCGGGTCGGAGACCATGACGGCGGAGATCGGCGCATAGGCGCTGCTGAGCTGCTTGGCCAGGGTCATCATATCGGGCTTGAGGCCGAAGGTCTCGCTGCCGAACATCTGTCCGGTGCGCCCGAAGCCGCAGATCACCTCGTCGGCGATCAAGAGGACATCGTATTTCTTCAGCACAGCCTGAATCTTGGCCCAATAGCTTTCCGGCGGCACGATAACCCCGCCGGCGCCCTGCAGCGGTTCGCCGATGAAGGCGGCCACGGTGTCAGGGCCTTCGCTCAGGATCAGATCCTCCAGTTCCTGCGCCAAGCGGTCGGTGAAGGCCTCCTCGCTCTCGCCTTCCTTGGCGAAGCGATAGTGGTGCGGCGCGCCCGTGTGGATGATGTTGGCGATCGGCAGGTCGAAACCGGTCTGCACATAGGGCATGGCGGTCAGGCTGGCGGCCGCGATGGTCACCCCGTGATAGCCCTTTACCCGGCTGATGATCTTCTTCTTTTCCGTGCGGCCCAGGGCGTTGTTGTAGTACCAGACGATCTTGATGGCGGTGTCGTTGGCCTCGGAGCCGGAGTTGGCGAAGAAGACCTTGGTCAACTGCGGTGGCGTCATCTCGACCAGCTTTTCGGCGAGGTCGACCACCGGGCTCGCGGTTTTCTGTGCAAAGGAATGGTAATAGGGCAGGCGGGCCATCTGGTCGGTCGCCGCCTTTACCAGGCGCTCTTCGCTGAACCCCAGGCCGGTGCACCAGAGGCCTGCCATGGCCTCCAGGTAGCGGTTGCCCTGGTCATCGACGACATAGACCCCGTCGCCGCGTTCCATGATCATCGAGCCTTCGTGCTCGTTCTTGCGGGCGTTGGTGTAGGGGTGCAGGTGGTATTCGATGTCGCGGTTTGCCGCCGAGTTCGAGCGCGCAGTCATTTTTGTCTCCCGATCTTTTGAGCTGTGCCCCGCTTCCGGCGGCAGTTGACGGCAGCCTACCCTTCGCGGGCAGGTGCGGCCAAGTCTTGTCGGCGCATAGCGGGCCGGGGCCCGGCGCATGGCCACGGCATTCCGATGGAACGCGCTGCCGGGCGTCAGGAGGCCCGGCGGGCTTCGTTGAGCCCCAGGAAGCCGCCGGACTGGCGCTCCCACAGCCGGGCATAGAGGCCGCCCCGGCGCAGCAGGTCCTCATGACTGCCCTCTTCGACGATGCGTCCCTGGTCCATCACGACCAGGCGGTCGAGGGCGGCGATGGTGGAGAGGCGGTGGGCGATGGCGATCACGGTCTTGCCGGTCATCAGGTTCTGCAACTGATCCTGAATGGCTGCTTCGACTTCCGAATCGAGGGCCGAGGTGGCCTCGTCGAGGATCAGGATCGGGGCGTCCTTCAGGATCACCCGGGCAATGGCGATGCGCTGGCGCTGGCCGCCGGAGAGTTTGACGCCGCGCTCGCCGACATGGGCGTCGAAGCCGCGCCGGCCCTGCATATCCTCCAGCTCCGGAATGAAGGTCTGGGCCTCGGCCAGCTCGGCGGCGCGGCGCATCTCCGCCTCGCTGGCTTCGGGCCGGCCGTAGAGGATGTTGTCGCGGATCGAGCGGTGCAGCAGGGCGGTATCCTGGGTCACCATGGCGATCTGACGGCGCAGACTATGCTGGGAGACCCTGGCGATATCCTGGCCGTCGATCAGGATGCGCCCGCTTTCCAGGTCGTAGAAGCGCAGCAGCAGGTTGACCAGGGTCGACTTGCCGGCGCCGGAGCGCCCGACGATGCCGACCTTCTCGCCGGCGCCCACCGTGAGCGACAACTCCTCGATGACGCCCTCTGTCTTGCCGTAGTGGAAGCGGATGTTCTCGAAGTTCACCGCGCCGTCGCCGACAACCAATTCTTCGGCCTCTGAGTGATCCTGCACCGCATAGGGTTGGGAGATGGTTTCGATACCGTTCTGCACCGTGCCGATGTTCTCGAACAGGCTGGTCACGGTGCGCAGAATCCAGCCGGACATCTGGGTCAGGCGGATGATCAGGCTGATGGCGACGGCAATGGCGCCGGTGCTGATGCCGCCGTCCATCCAGAACATGATCGACAGCCCGGCGACGAGGACGATAAGGGCGGTGTTCAAAAGCGTGAGCGTGATCGTCATGCCGATGACGGAACGCATCAGGCGGCGCAGCGCTGCGGTGTGACGGCCGACGACCTCGCCGACGAAGTCGTCCTCGCGTTCGCTGTCGGCAAACAGTTTCACCGATTGAATGTTGGTGTAGCTGTCGACGATGCGCCCGGTGAGCGCCGAATTGGCTTCGGAAAGGTCGGCGGACTTGCGGCGCACCGGCGGTACCATGAAATAGATCACCGCAGCATAGGACAGTGTCCAGGCGAGGACCGGCAGCAACAGGCGCCAGTCGATCCCGGCGAAGAGCACCAGGGTGCCGAAAAGGTAGATCAGCAGGAACCAGACGCCGTCGATGACGTTGACCACAGCTTCGCGCAGAGCATGACCGGTCTGCAGCACCTTCTGGGCGATGCGGCCGGCAAAATCGTTGTGGAAGTAGGTAAGGCTCTGGCGCAGCACATAGCGGTGGTTCAGCCAGCGCACCCGGTTGGTCAGGCCGGGCACCAGGCTGAGGTTGACCAGCCCGCGGGAGGCGAGCGTGGCCACCGGACGCAGGATCACCGCGACCACGGCCATGGCGGTCAGCCCCCAGGCGTGATCTTGCAGAAAGGTCTCAGGGGTGCCGGCGGTGAGCCAGTCCACCAGCTTGCCCAGGAAGGCATAAAGCGCGATCTCCGCCACCGCGGCGATGCCGGAAACGGCGAGCGTGACCAGCAGCAGGCCCTTGATCGGCGCCAGGAAGTGGACAAAGAATGCACGCGTCGTGGTGGGCGGTTGTTCGATCTCCGCCTCTGCGAGGGGGTTGAAGAGGCGCTCGAAGAAGGCATACATCTGCGGGGCGGTTCTCCTGGTCCGTTCCGGTTTTCGGTTTCGCGCGCGGGCCACTCAGGCCAATCAGGCCACAAGGGGGACATTCGGCGTGCTGCGACTTCCAAACTTAATCTGAAACGCAGCAGCGCAAAGGCAATCTCTTCCGGGATTGCCACATCAGAGGTGGCGCGATGGAGGGGATCATAGCAGCTTCTTTGCTCGGCACCTTTGCTAAAACCGAAGCCCTGCCAATCAGGTCTTTGAGCAGGGCCCTGGCGTTCTCCTGCCTGCTCCTGACAGTTCCGGCAGGCTGTACGCCGCCGTCCGGGCCGCCCGATCCGGTAGAAGAGGGGCTGTTGCAGGATTTCCGCGCTGTTGCCTACCGGACCGAGCGCCCGGTCCTGGGCAATGACGGACAGCCGCGTCCGCGCCGGGATCATCTGGCGAAGTGGACCTTGCCGGTCCGGGCTGCCCTGATTGCCGGCGACACGGCGGACACCGCCGCGCCACTGCCGCCGGCCTTTCGGCAAATGGCGGCGGGTCACCTTGCCGAACTTGCGGGGCTCACCGGCCTGGATATCGCTGCCGCGCCGGTTGAGGCGGCCAACCTGCTGATCTTTCTGGCCGATGATCCCTTCGCCGCGGCCCGCCGCCATCATGGCCTCTTCGGCCACAAGATTGCCGACCGGCGCCGCTACGAGGCCTTACTGGCCCGGATGGAAGACTCTGCAACCTGCTTCGGTTTCGTCTGGGGCGGCTGGCCCAGCGGGCGCAGCATCGACTTCGCCGTCGCCTTTATCCGCAGCGACCGTGGGGAGCGCACCGTCCGAGGCTGCCTGGTGCAGGAGGTGACCCAGGTCTTCGGCCTGATGAACGATCTGGCGCCGACGGCGGACTCGGTCTTCAGCGATTCAGGTCGGCAGGTCGACCTGACCGCGCGCGACCGCTTGTTGATTCGGATGCTCTACGATGACGGCCTGAAGCCGGGTATGCCTTGGGCCGAGGCCGAACCCCTGGCGCGGGCGGTGCTGCGCGGTATTCGCAGCGACGGATAGTTCTCAGGCGCTCAATTGCCAGCAGGCGGACAAGTCCCTAGCATGCGCTGACTGTGCAGGGTCCGGTAGCAAGGGGGGAGGGCGCGACGATGGCTCAGATAGTTTTCCAAGACTGCAGGCTGTTCGACGGGCTCGGTTCCGAGTTATTGGAAGGTCGCCATGTCCTGGTCGAGGGCGAGCGCATCAAAGAGGTGTCCGACCGCCCGATCACCGCTGATGGCGCGGAGGTTATCGATCTGGGCGGGCGCACCCTGATGCCCGGTTTGATCGACGCCCACTTCCACGCCATGGCGGCAGATCCGGATTTCGCCAAGATGGAAGTCATGCCGCGTTCCCTGCTGGCCCAGCACGCCCGCCATCTGCTGGAGGCGGCGCTGCTGCGCGGTTTCACCACGGTGCGTGACGCCGGCGGCGCCGACTACGGCCTGGCCATGGCGATCAAGGCAGGGCTCATCCAGGGCCCAAGGCTTTTCTACTCCGGGCGGGCCCTGACTCAGACCGGCGGCCATGCTGACTTTCGCGCGCTGGAGGATCACAGCGCCTTTTGCTTCTGCGGACAGGGCAGTCATATCTTCGGCGTCATCGCCGACGGTGTGCCGGCCGTTCAGCAGGCAGCCCGCGAAGAACTGCGCAAGGGTGCAACCCAGATCAAGATCATGGCCTCCGGCGGCGTGGCCTCGCCGAGCGATCCGATCTGGAACCTGCAGTATTCAGAGGATGAGATCCGCGCCATCGTCTGGGAGGCTGCTTCCTGGCGCACTTATGTGATGGCGCATGCCTATACACCGGAAGCGATTTCCCGCTGTGTGCAATACGGCGTGCGGTCCATTGAGCACGCCAATCTGATCGACGAGCCGACGGCGGCGCTTTGCGCGGCGGAGGGCGCCTTCGTGGTGCCGACCCTGGTGACCTATGACGCGCTGCACCGTTTCGGGCCCGACCTTGGGCTGCCTGCGGTCAGCCAGGAGAAGCTGAAAGCGGTACGGGCCGCGGGCCTGACGTCGCTGGAGATCTTGAAGGCGGCCGGCGTGACCGTGGGCTTCGGTACAGACCTTCTGGGCGATATGCAGGCCCACCAATCGGGCGAGTTCCTGATTCGCGCCGAGGTGCTGTCAGCCGCTGAAATCCTGCGCTCGGCGACCTCGGTAAATGCCGCCCTGCTGAACGCCGAGGGCGAACTCGGCGTGGTGGCGGAAGGCGCCCTGGCGGACCTTATCGTCGTCGACGGCGATCCTCTGGCAGACCTGTCGGTGTTGCAGGATCAGGGCAAGCATATTCCGATGATCATGAAAGCCGGCGCCTTCGTGAAGCGAAAGGCGTCGTAAGACCCGTTTCCGCCAGCAGTTGGGGCTGCTCGGCGGGGCGGCAAGCGGCTTGTGAATCCGGAGCGCATCGGGCTAGGCTGTGACCCACAGAAAAAACAAAACCCCTAAGTTTCTCCGGTTTGACCCTTTGGCAACCGGAATCTCTGAGGGATGTGGGTGAACAGGGATGACTGCGAGGGAGACAGCAATGAAATTGCGACGAGGAAAGAGTCTGCGCCACGGCCTTATGGCCGCTGTTGCAGCCGCCGCTCTGACGATTGGCGGCGCCGTGGGTGGCGCCGAAGCGAAGACCTTTAAATGGGCTTTCCAGGGCGACGTTCAGACCATGGATCCCCATGGACTTTTTGAGACCATGACCCTGGGTTTCCAGTCCAACTTCTATGAAGGCCTGGTGACCCGGACGCCGGATCTGGAGTTGGTGCCGGCCCTGGCGACATCCTGGGAAAACGTGAAGCCGGACACCTGGCGCTTCACACTGCGCAAGGGTGTGAAGTTCCAGAACGGCAACAGCTTCAATGCCGATGACGTACTCTTCTCTGTTGATCGCATCAACACCGAAGGCTCCGACATGAAAGTCGTGGCCGGCCTGATCAAAGAGGCGGTGAAGGTCGACGACCATACGGTCGACATCGTGACCCCGGCGCCGAACCCGATTCTGCCGCTGCAGCTCGAAATTTTCTACATCATGGACAAGGAATGGGCGGCGGAGAACAACACCACCTCCGCCACCAACGTGAAGGGCGATGATCAGGGCAACTTTGCCAACATCAACGCCAACGGCACCGGCCCCTTCATGGTCACCGAGCGCCAGCCGGACGTGAAGACGGTGCTTGTTCCCAATCCCAATTGGTGGGGTCAGAACAAGAGCAACATCACCGAAGCGGTGTTCACCCCGATCAGTCAGGACGCCACCCGTGTCGCCGCGCTGATTTCCGGTGACGTGCACATGGCCTATCCGATTCCGGTGCAGGACTGGAAACGCCTGGAAGACGCCAACGGCGTCAGCCCGCTGACCGGTCCGGAAGCGCGCACGATCTTCCTCGGTTTTGATCAGGACCGTGACGAACTGCTCGCCTCCAGCGTCAAGGGCAAGAATCCCTTCAAGGATCAGCGGGTTCGCCAGGCTTTCTATCAGGCGATCGATATCGAAGCGATCCGCTCAAAGGTGATGCGTGGTTCCGCCACGCCCAGCAACCTGATGGTCGCGCCGCAGATCAACGGCTTCAATGCAGCGATGAACGAGCGTCTGCCCTTTGACGTCGAGAAGGCCAAGTCCCTGCTGGTGGAGGCCGGTTATCCCGATGGTTTTGAAGTCACCATGGATTGCCCCAACGACCGCTATGTGAACGACGAGCGGATCTGCCAGGCCGTGGCCTCCATGCTGGCCAAGATCGGCGTGAAGATTGATCTGCTCGCGCAGACCAAGTCGAAGTACTTCGGCAAGGTTCTGGCCCAGAACAACTACGACACCAGCTTCTATCTGCTGGGCTGGACGCCCTCGACTTTCGACTCGCACAACCCGATCACGGCGCTGATGTCCTGCCGTGTCGACGGCAAGGGCGCCTTCAATCTGGGCGGTTATTGCAATGAGCGGGTGACCGAGCTGTCGGATCTGATCCAGGTCGAAACCGACCAGGAAAAGCGTCAGGCGCTGATCGACGAGGCTTTCAAGATCCACTCCGAAGAGGTGGGGCACATTCCGCTGCATCAGCAGCCGCTGTCCTGGGGCGTCAACGACGACGCCACGGTCGCCCAGCGGCCCGACAACGTCTTTCACCTTCAGTACGTGACGGTGAACTAGATCACGATTGCGTAGAAGGCCCGGACCTGCCGGTTCGGGCCTTCGCTTTTCGCGTTCCGCCTTTCTTCGGCTCGGGTTCTCGAATTCATGATCGCCTTCGTTGTCAGACGGCTCTTGCAGTCCATCTTCGTGATGCTGGCAGTGGGCTTCATCGCCTTCTCGCTGTTCAACTACGTCGGCGATCCGATCAACAACATGGTGGGGCAGGACACCACCCTGGAACAGCGCCAGGAACTGCGCGAGCGTCTCGGCCTCGACGATCCTTTCGTGGTGCAGTACGGGCGCTTTCTGGTGAAGGCGGTACAAGGGGACTTCGGAATTTCCTACCGCCACCGCCGCCCTGTCTCGCAACTGATTGCCGAGCGCATGCCGGCGACCCTGGAACTCTCCCTGGTGGCCGCCTTCCTGGCGCTTTTCATCGGCGTGCCCATGGGCGTCTATACAGGTCTGCATCGCCGCGGCTTTCTCTCGCAGGTTTTTCTGACCATTTCGCTGATCGGCGTGTCGCTGCCGACATTCCTGATCGGCATCCTGCTTATTCTGATTTTCGGCGTGATGTCCCAGGACATAAACTCGGCGCTGGGTTTCTCTCTATTGCCGCAGCTGCCGACCTTCGGGCGCGGCGAGGTCACCCAGGTCGGCTGGTGGAGTACCGGTTTCCTCACACAGTCCGGCATTCTGGCGCTGATCCTGCCGTCGATTACCCTGGCGCTGTTTCAGATGACTCTGATCATGCGCTTGGTGCGCTCTGAGATGCTGGAGGTGCTGCGTACGGACTACATCAAGTTCGCCCGCGCCCGCGGCCTGACCAACCGTGCCGTCAATTTCGGCCACGCGCTGAAGAACACCCTGGTCCCGGTGATCACCATCACCGGCCTGCAGCTCGGCTCGATCATTGCCTTCGCGCTGATTACCGAACAGGTATTTCAGTGGCCGGGCATGGGCCTGTTGTTCATTCAGGCAATCAACGAAGTCGACATTCCGGTCATGGCCTCCTACCTGATGATGATCGGCTTCTTCTTCGTGGTCATCAACCTCGTCGTCGACCTGCTTTACTACGTCGTCGATCCGCGGCTGCGCGCCGACCGCGCCGTCGCGGCCGGACATCAGTAGGGGGCGGGCATGGCTGTGAACCAGGAAAGACCTCTTGCCGCCGGGCCCGGATTGGGTGAGCGGATTATCGATGTCACAAAGCGCTTCTTCGACAGCGACATCTGGTATTCCTTCACCCGCTCGCCGGTGATCATCGTCTCCGCGGTCATCACCCTGATATTCGTCGGTGCTTCGGCCTTCGCGCCGCTGGTAGCGCCCAACAATCCCTTCGATCTCACGACCATCGACCTGCTCGATTCCTTCATCCCGCCGATCTGGCAGGATGGCGGAGACGCCCGTTTTCTGCTGGGCACCGATGATCAGGGGCGCGGCATTCTCTCGACCATCATCTACGGTTCGCGCATTTCCCTGGGCGTCGGCTTTGCGTCGGTTCTTTTCGCCATGGTGCTGGGTATTTCCCTGGGCCTGATCAGCGGTTACTTCGGCGGCACCATAGATGCCATCATCATGCGCGCCGCCGACGTGCAGCTCACCTTTCCGGCGATCCTCATCGCCCTCCTGATCGACGGCCTGGCGCGGGCGGTGCTGCCCCGCGACTTCCACAGCGAGGTCTGGTTCTATGTCCTGGTGCTGGCCATCGGGCTTTCGTTCTGGGTGCAATACGCCCGTACGGTGCGCGGCTCGGCCATGGTGGAGCGCAACAAGGAGTATGTGCAGGCCGCGCGGGTTATCGGTATTCCGCCGTTCCTCATCATGCTGCGCCACGTGCTGCCCAACGTGATGGGGCCGGTGCTGGTGATCGCCACCATCAATCTCGCCATCGCCGTCATCACCGAGGCGACACTTTCCTTCCTCGGAGTCGGGGTGCCGCTGACCTCGCCCTCACTGGGCACGCTGATCCGCGTCGGCAACGACTTCCTTTTCTCCGGCGAGTGGTGGATCACCATCTTCCCCGGCGTGGCGCTGGCGGTCCTGGTTCTGGCGGTCAATCTGTTGGGCGACTGGTTGCGCGACGCCCTCAATCCGAAGCTCCGTTAGAGCTGATATGAGCGATCTCTCCGCCCTCTCCCCGCAGACCAATCCGGCCCAAAGCAATCAGCCGCTGCTGCAGGTCGATCATCTCCGCATCGAGATTCCCAACCGCCGGGGCACTCTGGTTGCGGTGGATGACGTGTCGTTCCATATCAATGAGGGCGAAGTTCTGGGCGTGGTGGGTGAATCGGGCGCCGGCAAGTCGCTGACCGGTGCCGCCGTGATCGGCCTGCTGGAGCCGCCCTGCCATGTCGCCGGCGGTCAGATACAGTTGGACGGCCGGCGTATCGACAACCTTTCTTACGAGAAGATGCGCCGCATCCGCGGACGGGAAATCGGCATGGTCTTTCAGGACCCGCTGACCTCGCTCAATCCGCTCTACACCATCGGGCGGCAACTGACCGAAACCATCCTGACCCACACCGACCTGAACGAGAAGGGGGCCCGGGCCAGAGCCATCGAACTGTTGGAGGAGGTTGGCATTCCGGCCGCCGCCCAGCGCATCGACCAGTATCCGCATCAGTTTTCCGGCGGCATGCGCCAGCGTGTCGTGATCGCTCTGGCGCTCTGCATCAACCCGCGCCTGATCATCGCCGACGAGCCGACGACGGCGCTGGATGTTTCCATCCAGGCCCAGATCATCGCCCTGCTGAAGCGGCTCTGCCGGGAACACGGCGCCGCCGTCATGCTGGTCACCCACGACATGGGGGTAATTGCGGAAACGGCTGACCGCGTCGCGGTGATGTATGCCGGGCGCATCGTCGAGATCGGCCCGGTTGACGATGTAGTGCTGCGGGCCCAGCACCCCTATACCGCCGGGCTGATGGGATCGATCCCCCTGGTCGGCCATGACGTTGAGGACCTCGCACAGATCGATGGTGCCATGCCGCGCCTGAACGCGATCCCCCGGGGCTGTGCCTTTAATCCGCGCTGTCCGCGCGCCTTCGACCGCTGCCGTCAGGAGCGGCCGGATCTGCAGCCGGTCGGTGCCACCCAGGCGGCCTGCTGGCTGTTCGATGAAGGGGTGAGGAGCGGCACTGATGGTTGAGGTCCCGATGAAGGATACTGCAGGCGACAGCCCCCTGGTACAGGTCGAGGGCTTGGCCAAGCTTTTCGATGTTTCGCCGCCCTTGTTGAACCGCATCCTGCAAGGTGAGAAACGGGTGCTGCTGAAAGCCGTTGACGGGGTTTCTTTTGACATCCCCCGGGGCAAGACCTTCAGTCTGGTCGGCGAATCCGGCTGCGGCAAGTCGACGGTGGCGCGGCTCGTAGTGGGGCTGCACAGCCCCACACGCGGCAGGATCGTCATCGACGGCACGGACATGGCGAGCCTGAAGACCCGCGCCGAAATCGCCCCGCTGCGCAAGCGCCTGCAGATGATTTTCCAGGATCCTTACGCCAGTCTCAATCCGCGCTGGCGCGTCGCGGACATCATCGCCGAGCCGATCCGCGCCCACGGCCTGATGAGCGACAAGAAGGAGATTGCCGAGAGGGTTGGCGAACTGCTGGTTCAGGTTGGTCTGGCCGCCGCCGACGGGGAGAAGTTTCCGCACGAGTTTTCCGGCGGCCAGCGTCAGCGCATTTCCATTGCCCGGGCGCTGGCCAGCAACCCGGAGTTCCTGATCTGCGACGAGCCGACTTCCGCGCTCGACGTCTCGGTCCAGGCACAGATTCTCAATCTCATGAAGCGGCTGCAGCGCGAGCTGGGCCTCACCTATCTTTTCATCAGCCATGACCTGGCGGTGGTCTATCACATCTCCGACATGGTCGGGGTGATGTATCTGGGCCGCTTGGTGGAGTGGGGGGAGGCGCGGGCGCTGTTCCGAAATCCCCAGCACCCCTACACCCGGATGCTGCTCGACGCCATTCCGGACCTTGAGATGACAGGGCGCCACCGCATCCCCGTGGCCGGCGAGGTGCCGAGCCCGATTTCACCGCCCAGCGGCTGCCACTTTCATCCGCGCTGCCCCTTCGCCAATGATCGCTGCCGGCAGGAAGCGCCGAAACCGCTCCTGACCGCGGCGGGCGAAGTCGCCTGCCACGCGGTGGAGGAAAACCGCCTGCCGGCGGCGGAGCCCCGCCGTATGCCGCAACAAGACGCGCCGCAACCTTAGACGAGCGCTGTAGGAGAACGACCATGGCCGTCATCAATCGCATTGCCGAGTTTCACGAGGAGATCAAAGGCTGGCGCCGCGATCTCCATGCTCATCCCGAAACCGCTTTTGAGGAATTGCGCACCTCCGACTTCGTGGCCGAGAAGCTGGCCGAGTTCGGTATTGAGGTGCATCGCGGCCTCGCCACCACCGGCGTTGTCGGCGTGCTTGACGGTACAACCAACAAGAGCGGACGGGCCATCGGGCTGCGCGCCGACATGGACGCCCTGCACATTCATGAACTGAACGAGTTCGATCACCGTTCGCAGAACGAGGGCAAGATGCACGCCTGCGGCCACGACGGCCATACCGCGATGCTGCTCGGCGCCGCCAAGTACCTGGCCGAAACCCGCAACTTCGATGGCCGCATCGCCTTCATCTTTCAGCCGGCCGAGGAGAACGAAGGCGGCGGCCGGGTGATGGTGGAAGAGGGCCTCTTCGAAAAGTTCCCGGTCGAGGCGGTCTACGGCCTGCACAACATGCCGGGCCGCGAGGCTGGCACCGTCGGCCTGCGGGCCGGGCCGGCGATGGCGGCCTTCGACATCTTCGAGATCACCATCACCGGCAAGGGCGCCCATGCGGCGATGCCGCACCTCGGCGTCGATCCGGTGGTCACCGGCGCGCAGCTCGTATCCGCCCTGCAGACCATCGCCAGCCGGCGCAGCGACCCCCTCGACCCGGTGGTCCTGAGCGTCACGCAGTTCCACGCCGGCGATACCTGGAACGTTATCCCGGAGACCGCGGTGATCCGCGGCACCGTCCGGACTTTCCGCAAGGAAACCCAGAGTCAGATCGAAGAGGACATTGCCCGTATTGGCGAATCGGTCTGCGCCGCCCAGGGGGCGACCATGGCCCTGCGTTACGAGCGCCGCTATCCCGCGCTTGTGAACAGCGAAGCCGAAACCGGCATTGCCGCCGCGGTCGCCGCCAAGGTCGTGGGGGCGGAAAACGTCGAGATCGGCGCCGAGCAGTTGATGGGCTCGGAGGACTTTGCCTATATGCTGGAAGAGAAGCCCGGTTGCTACATCTGGCTGGGCAACGGCACCGAGGGCGGCCCCGGCGGCTGCTCTGTCCATAACCCCCATTACGACTTCAACGACGAGGTCGCGGTGGTCGGCGCCAGCTATTGGGCGACACTGGCGGAATCGACCTTGCCGAAGGCGGGGTGAAGGTCCGGCTATTGACCTGAACGGATACTACGGGTTTGCGCCCGCCTGTTCCTCTAAGTCTTCCAGTATGGCCTTTGATTGCCGGCAGTCCGCAAGGCCGGGCTTGCAGACGAAATGCAGTGCTTTCGGATGCTTCGCGGTGCTTGCCGGGCTGGGAACTGTAACCAATGCAAGGTCGCCATAGGGGCCGCCACCGAGTCGGATCAGGCAGTCGATCTCGTTGGTCCTGACCAACTCAACATCGGTCGTTTGGACCACGTCTCGCACGTAGGGTCTCAGTCGGTCGCAGTGGTTTGGCCAGTTCGCCGGCAATACAGCCTGCGCTTTGGAACACAGACCGACATTGAACTTCTTGCCGTTCATGTTCGGCGCGATGGCTTCGGTGGCATCGGTCAAGTCTTCGAAGACCCGGGTGATCCGGGGCAGATAGGCCTCCCCTTCCGCCGTCAGAAGCAGACCCTGCGCCAGGCGGCGGAACAAGGCCACGCCCAAAGAGGCTTCCAGC
Source organism: Pelagibius sp. (assembly GCF_965249265.1). Classification (NCBI taxonomy): domain Bacteria; kingdom Pseudomonadati; phylum Pseudomonadota; class Alphaproteobacteria; order Rhodospirillales; family Rhodovibrionaceae; genus Pelagibius; species Pelagibius sp. Next base: position 1,217,034 of record NZ_OZ252224.1, read on the forward strand.
TTTTTCACCTGTTGACTGACGGCGCCTGCGGTAACGCCGAGTTCGCTGGCGGCTGTCTTGAAACTCAGGTGCCGCGCCGCCGCTTCGAAAGCGCGCAGGGTGTTCAGCGAAGGTAGTCTGTAGGTCATCGTTTTTCTCCTCGGCGCAGAATGCCACGAAACGATGCCCCGGGAGACTCAGTATATCTATTCCTCCGACCGAGATTTCCTGAGTTGAGGGGCGGTCTTCCAAAGCGATAGCGTCGCCCTGGTTTAACGGTCCAGTGATGTCGGGCCGGTGATATCGGGCCGGTGATATCGGGCCGGTGATATCGGGAGTGCATTGGGAATGAACCAGGAAAAATCCAACTCGTTGCTGAGCAACGCCATCAAGGAGCGCGGAAGAATTTATCTCGAAGTCTTTCGGGAGCTGTCAAAGAGATATGGCGAGACCGAAGCGGTCAGTGTGATGCGCAGCGCCAGCCATGCGCAGGGCGCCGCCGTGGGCAAGGCTTTGGCGCATCTCGGCCCGCGTGACTTTGCAGGCATGGCAGAGAGCTTTGCAAAACCCCCTAACAATGGTGTGACCTATGCAACGGAGATCAGGCAGTTGGACGGCACCTGCCTGGAATTCAAGAACATGGCCTGCCCGCTGAAGGAAGCCTGGGTGGAGGCCGGCTGCAGCGATGAGGAGATCTGTACTCTGCTGCATTGTGCCTCGGCCTGGGATGAAGCCGCCCTGGAGGCCGCCGGATTCGACTATGAGCTGGAGTTGTGGTCGCCGGGCAAAGAAGGGTGCTGCCGCACGAAGATCACGGAAAGAACCGCTCCGTAAGCCTGAGGACCCTGAGCGCTGCGCCGGGCGCAATCTCCGCGGATGGCGAATAATTCGAACGTTAATGATTAACGTCTATTGTCTTGGTCGGACCGGGATAACACATCTCATGAGTCCCGTCAGAAACCCTTGCCGGCCAGCCGATGAGTTCAGATCCGATTCCCTTCCGCCGCCCGCCCGCACCGCCGCCTCCACCGGAGGAGAAGGGGGCCGAGCCGATGTTCAATCTGCCGCCGGCGACGCTTTGGCTCGCGGCCGTCATTGGCGTCAGTTTCTTCGTCGATCTGCTGCTGCCTGGCACGGTCGGGCGCATCTTCTTCGACAGTCTCGCCTTCAATTCCCTGACCTTCTGGCCGCCGGGCAGCGATCTGCCGAGTCTGACAGGCCTCTTGACGCTGGCGACCTATACGCTGCTGCATGGCGACTTCATGCATCTGGCGTTGAACCTGGGCTTCCTCCTGGCTTTCGGCAGCTACGTGGAACGCAGCATGGGCCTGCTGCCCTATCTGTTTCTATTTATCGTCTGTGCCGTTGCCGGTGCCTTGACCGAGTTTGCTTTCCGCGGCGGAAGCGAACTGGTTCTGATCGGCGCTTCCGGCTCGGTCTATGGTGTTACCGCAGCGGCAATCTGCTTCATGCGCGTCGATCCGCGCCCCGACCGCCGCCGCACGGCCCTCGCTTTCGTTGCAGTTCTGATGGGGCTGAACCTGATGCTCGGCCTCACCGGCCTTGGCGAGTTCCTCGCCGGCGCCCAGGTCGGTTGGAAGGCGCATCTCGGCGGATTTCTGGCCGGCTTACTGATTGCCCTTGCCTACTGCCGCTGGCGCCCGCCTTCCGCACCCGGGGGAAGAGCTGAAGGGCTGCGGGAGTAATACACGCGCCCCGCCGGGCCGTTTTCCACTATCCCTCTGCGTGCCCCAGAACGGTCACATCTGACCGAGCCTGCGACTGTGTATAACGCCAAGGCCCCGGCGCGGTCGAACGACCGGGCCGGGCGCTTAGTGGAACAGGCGGCACAACAGAGGGTTCATGGCAGCCTCCCTGGCGCATCCGAGCAAGCCCTTCACCGGCGACGACCTGCATCGTATCGACGTCTTTCTGAACGGCGGGCGCGACTATGTGCAGGGTACGCAAATGATCGCCCGGGCGGCCGAGATCCTGCCCGGTGGATTGGCGGAGACGGCGATCCTCACCACGGCGGCCTTCAAGAAGATCACGCGGAACAAGATACTCTGCCTGCGCGGGGATGCCGCGCCGCCCGAGGGGCTGGCGCTGATCGGCGATGCCGGCTTCAGAAAGGACGGCGAGACCTTGACCTTGCGCTTTGCCGAATTGGTGGAGCCTGCCGAGCGCCGCGACCTTCCGGAGAACGTCGCCTATGAACCTCTCGGGATGTTGAAACCTGACCTCTGCGGCGACTTCGCCTTCGCCGGGCTCAACAGTTTCGAAGATCTGCTGGTCCTGATTGTCCAGACGGTCAAGGCGGTACATGAAGCCGCCGGTCCCGGTGTCCATGATATCTGGTTCACCGGCTGCCGGAACGCTGCGCTGCCGTTGGCGGGCCCGCCAATGACCGCCGGCAAGCTGACGGTCCGGCATCTGCGGCTGCTGGGCCGTGCGCCTTTGTTTCAGACCATGTCGGCAGTCGACGTCGAGGGTGCGGGCGGCGACACGCTTTCCGCCATCGTTACCTTCGCTTTCCAGGCTCCTGCCTTCGAATTGGAGGGCTAGCCGCATGTCGCTTGAGGCGATTGCTTCGGCACTTCCCTCGATCCGCCAGGACGCTGCAGAGGTCGCCCGGCTGACCGGCGCCAAGGAATCCTTCATCAAGGACAAGGTGGGCCTGAAGCAGCGTTACATCCTGGCGCCGGAGGAAACCGGCGTCGGCCTGGCGGCAGCGGCCTGTGAGAAGCTGATGGCGGCGAAGGGGCTGAAGCCGGAAGCGGTCGATGTCCTGATCTTCGTGACCCAGACGCCGGACCGCAAACTGCCTCAGAACTCGGCGCAACTGGCCCAATGCCTGGGCCTGAAGGCCGGGCTTGCGGCTTTCGACCTGGCGCTTGGCTGCTCCGGATATGTATACGGGCTGCAGGTGGTGGAGAGCTTCCTGGCGGCGACCGGCTGTGAGACCGCTCTCCTGGTCACCTGCGATCCCTATTCGCGGATCATGGCAGCGGAGGATACGGCGACCAATGCCGTTTTCGGCGACGCCGCCACCGCAAGCCTGGTGCTGCGCCGCGGCGACCGCAGCCGTTTGGGGATCACCGACTTCGGTACCGACGGCGGCGGTGGTGAAGCCATCCGCATTGATGCCGGCGCCGCCCAGGCGCCTTCGGTGGCCTTGCAGGTCGACGACGTGGCGGCGCATGACCGTGATGCCCTGCGCTTGAAGATGAATGGGCGCGAGGTCTTCAACTTCGTGATGACACGCATTCCCGTAAGCATAGAAACCTGCTTGGCGCGTAACGGTCTGGCGCTCGACGAGGTCGACTGTTTTGCCTGCCACCAAGGTTCCCTCTACATGCTGCAGTCTCTCGCCAAGCGCGCCGGCATTCCGCCCGAGAAACTACTGATCAACATTGACCGCTACGGCAATACCGTCTCCTCCACCATCCCGATGCTGCTGGAAGCACAGATGGCCAATGGATCGATGGCCGGGAAGACGGTTTTGGTGTCGGGTTTCGGTGTCGGTCTCTCTTGGGCGACTTCCGTGATCCGCTTCGGCAGTTGAACGGAAGGCGGCTGCCGTATGTGCAAATCTCCGCAGTTCCTTTCCCCCCAAACAACATCCGGGTAACGCCATGACCGACACGATGACTGAAGACGCCACCCTCCTGTTGATCCGGGATTCGCTGAACAAGGTGGCTGAAGGGGCCGGCGATAAAATCACGCCGGAAACCGATCTGGTCGCAGAGGAGATCGTCGACTCTCTCGACCTGATGAACTTCCTCTTCGAGGTCGAACAGACCCTCGGCACCAAGCTCACCGCAGTTACCGAGGATTATGACGACTACCGCGTCTCCAGCCTGATGAAGGTGATCGCCGGGAACTGAGGGCGGGCCGGGGCCCGGTTTTACGATGCTCTCCAAGGGTCTCATGGCGGTGCTCCTGGGTGCTGCTGCCGTGCTTGCCGTCGGCCTGCTGATCGTCTTCGACAGTCTGGCGGTGCGGGCCAGCGGCCTCGGACACTCCCAACACTGCCTGCACGGCCTTCTGACCGGTGCGGCGCGCGAGGCAAAGGTTCTGGTCATCGGCTCGTCCAGGACCCGTCAGGCGATCGACCCGTCGCAGCTCGCCCGGTTCTGGAGGCTGCCGGAATCGGCGGTGGTCAGTCTGGCTCACCCCGGCCGCAGCTTTCGCCTGGATGCCCACTGGGTCGAACTGCTCACCCGCGAGAAAGGGATCGAGCTGGTCATCATGGAGGCCCAGGTCGGCTCCGCCGCGACACGGCGCCTGGAGCAGCGCATCGACCCGGCCCGTCTGGAGCGCCACGACCTGCAATTGGCCAGCGGCCGCTATCGTGAATTCTACGCCACCGCGGCCAGCTATCGTGACCTTCTGGGCTCGGTCGCAGAGTCGTCGCAGACGGCCCTGCTGCAGGCCTACGACAGCAGCCGCCTGCTGCTGCGAAAACTGGATCGCTCGACCAAGTTGCTCGCCACGCGCCAGGTGCAGAAAACGCTGTACCGCCCCGACCCGGCAATCGACTACAGCCGCCGCAACATCTGTTTTCTCGCCTCGGGAAATGACCCGGACCGGCAGAACGGGACGCCACGCCAGCAGGAGAAGAAGCGGCTCTTTGCGGAAGCCTTTCATGCCGCCAACCCCGATGGCTGGGCGGCAGCCGCGCCCGATGCGCCGGACTTTCTGCTCGACCCGGAGCGGGCACCCGACCGGCTGGTCTTCGGCCGTCTTGCGGAGCTTTCGCAGGAGCGGGGCTTTGCACTTGCCTATGTCTATATGCCGAGCATCTTCGTGCCGCCCCCGGACGACGCCTTTGCAGCGCGTTTCGAGCGTTCCCTGAACGCCCCATTGTTTTTGCCGCCGCGTGGGCTGTTGGCGGACTTGCAGGCCGATGGCTATTACGACAACTCGCATCTAAACCTGAAGGGAATCCGGCAGTTCACCGACTGGCTTAGTGATGCGATGCGTGCCCGCGGAGTTCTCCACCATGGTGGTTAGCCTCGAGGTCCTCGTTCTGGCTCTGCTGCTTGTGGTGCCGCTTTACTGGTCGATTCCCGTCTCTTTGGCGATGCCCGCGACGGCCGGCTCGGCGCAAGCCCCGGCGGCGTGGTCCGGCGGTGAAGTCGGCGTGATGGCGCGTCAGTTGTTGTTGATCGGCTTCTCGCTGCTGCTGCTTTTTTCGCTCAGCCCCTTGATTCCGGCGATTATCGCCTTGGCTTTTGGTGCCGTATTGCTTTTCAGGCTGGCGCAGCGGCGCGGCATCAGTCCCGAGCGGCTGAAACCACTCTCCTGGGGGCTCTTTGCGCCGCTGGCGGTGGTCGAGTTCCTGCCGGCTGACATGGTTGTCGGCGGGCTGTTCTCCGAGCGTGCGGCCGCGGTGCCGACACTGGTGAACTGGGCCTATCTGGGCCTCAGCTATTGTGCGATCAGAAGCTTCCTGGTGTTGCGTGAGGCGATGAACCGCGGGGGGCTCGATCCCTTGGCGGCGCTTGGCTGCCTGACGTTCTTTGGCAGTTACGTCGCCGGCCCGATCTGCGGGTCCAGGCCGTTCACCCGGGAGATGCAGGCGCAGACGCTTACCTTCGAAGCTGCGCTGCGCGCGGTCTGCCGTATCGGCTGGGGGGCGGCGCTGCTTCTGGTCATTGCCCCGAAGCTGGCGGGTCTCGATCTTGCCGGGACGATGGAGCGTGCCGGGCTCACCGCGGGGCAGGGGCTGCTGGCCTGGCTGGATCTCTACCGCGCTTTCCTGGTGCTCTACTTCGATTTCGCGGGCTATACCTCGATCGCCATCGGTGCGGCGCTTTTGTTCGGCATCACGCTGCCGGAGAATTTCCGCATGCCGCTCGTCTCCCGCTCCGTGCAGGAGTTTTGGCAGCGCTGGCATATGAGCCTTGGCGCCTTCATCGGGAACTACCTCTTCAAACCCATCGTGCGGGCGCGGGGCCGCCCGGCCCTGGCGATATTTTGCGCCTTTGTTGCCGTCGGGCTCTGGCACAACGTCAGCTGGACCTATCTGTTCTGGGGCTTCGGCCACGGCGCTGCCCTGGCGCTGCAGATGATCCTCAGCAAACGGATGGCCGCCGTCGCGTTGTACCCGGTGCTCAGGCTGCTGCTGCCCTGGGCCGGCTGGGCGTTCACCATGACCTATGTATCGCTGCTGTCTGCCATCGCCAACAGTTCGGGGCCGGCCGCCGCCATCGATCTGGTCCTGACGCTGGGAGGCCTGGGAGGATGAGAAGATCGGCGGGGGCAGGAGCGCGAGAGGGCAGGCTGGGCAGGTTGAAGGCCTGGGCGGCGCGCTATCAGGTCTATCTGCTGGGCATCATTGGCTGGGGCATCGTTCTGCTGTCCTATCCCATCGCCTGGCAACTGCCGATCTACGCCGAGTTCTGAGCGGCGCCCTCTGCGCTCTCGATGGCCAAGACCGGGCTCCCTGTCATCGCGAATCGACATTCAGACCCTATCTTTTCCAAGAACAGGGTACTTCTCTCTGCGGAAGATCAACTTTAAATAGATTTTTCTTTCTCCCTTTTATCGCGCTGGTCTTTGGAATGTGGAACGATCATTCGAAGACAGAGAGAGAAATATTATTATATACCAATCTATTAGGTCGCTCGCTCGAATTCGCAGGCTGCGCGGGATAACTGCTATAAGGAGTTTTTTTGACTCGCACTTCGCATTTTGCTTGTGCAATGTTGACTTGATGATTTGGTCAACTAATTCTAGTCGTATCGAAAATATCGCTCGCTTTATTGAGTAGTCGTTTCATTCATATTCGCGGCTGATCTGAGAGCTCCATTTTGGGGGAGTAGGAAATTGGGCGGCAGCCTCGCGGTGATCGGGATTGGCGCTTCCGCCGGTGGGTTGGAGGCGCTGCGGGAGTTCGTGGCGAACCTCGCCCCCGACGGCAGAACTTGTTACGTGGTGGCCCAGCACCTCTCGCCCAGCCATCGCAGCATGCTGATGGAGTTGCTGGCGCGGGAGACTACGCTGGAAGTGAAAGAGATCACCCGCAACCAGCGGCCGAACCCCGATATCGTTTATATCACGCCGCCCAATCGGCATGTTGAGCTTCAGAATGGGCAGTTGACCGTTCGGACCCCAAAGATCAAGGCTGGGCCGCAGCCTTCGGTCGATCTTCTGTTTGCCTCCCTGGCTCTGGAGTGTGAAGAGCGGGCGACCGGCGTGATCTTTTCCGGCACCGGCTCTGACGGGGCCAGGGGTATCCAGGCGATCAAGGCGGCCGGCGGTATCACCTTTGCCCAGGACAGCTCCGCCAAATACAACGGCATGCCGAATGCCGCCATCGGTACGGGCTGTGTCGATCTCGTGCTGTCGCCGTCGGAGGTTGCCAAGCGCCTCCCGCAATTGCTGGACAGTGGCCAGCGAGAGGTGCTGAAAGAGGACGATGGGGCTGGTATCAGCGACACTTATGTCGATATCTGCGCGCTTATCCGAACGCACACGAATATCGATTTCGCCAACTACCGCTCCTCTACCATCCTGCGCCGCCTCTCCCGCCGCATGAGCCTGTTGCATCTGCCGGGCCTGGACACCTATCTCGAGTTGCTGAACAACGATCCCGGCGAGATAGATCGCCTCGTGCGCGAACTGCTGATCGGCGTAACGTCATTCTTCCGTGACCCCGGTGTCTGGAAGGCCATGCAGCAGCCCATCGAAAAGCTGGTCGCGTCAAAAGACAGAGGCAGCACCATAAGGGTTTGGGTGCCCGGCTGCTCCTCCGGCGAAGAACCCTATTCCCTGGCAATTCTGTTTGCCGAAGTGATGCGCAAAGCCAAGAAGCGCATGAAAGTGCAGATCTTCGCCAGCGACCTGGACTCCAATGCCCTGGCGCGCGCCCGCCGCGGGATCTATCCGCCCTCGGTTGCCGAACAGATGAACACGACGCTTCTGAACCGTTACTTCTCGCCGATGGCCTCGGAGTTTTCGGTGAAGCAGGAGATTCGGGAAATGATCGTGTTCAGCCGGCACGATCTCATTCAGGATCCGCCCTTCTCCAAGATTGATCTGATCTCCTGCCGCAATCTCTTCATCTATTTCAAACCGGAGCTGCAACGCCGCATTCTGGAGCGCTTCCACTATGCGCTGAACAGCGGCTGTCTGTTGCTGCTCGGCAAATCAGAGGCAATCAGTGACCTCGGCGACCTGTTCGATCTGGTCGACCGGTCTCATAAGATGTTCCGGGCGGCCAGCTACAAGTGCTCACCTTTCAGGCCGAGCGCCTTCACGCCGATGAAAAACCCGCTGCCTCTGAGCGCCAAGCACAAGGCGGTGCAGCCGCGGTCGCGTGAAGCGCGCGCCAATGAGGCTATCGCCAAGCGTTTCGGTCCGCCGACGGTGATTGTCGACAGCGGTGACAAGCCCTTGCATATCGCTGGAGCCATCAAGCCCTATCTCAATGTGCCCATGGGGTCATCCCAGTTCGATGTGTACAGCCTAATTGACGAAGACCTGCGCGCTGAACTGCGCGCCCTCCTGCTGCGCAGCCGCCGGGAAAATGTCGTTGTCCGCAGCCGCCTTCACACCGCGGAGGTCGAGGGCGACAAATGGCAATATCGCATTGTCATTCATCCTTACCGCGACAACGAGACAGACGAAGAGCTCAATCTCATCGCTTTCATGACCGTAAGGGCCCTCCTTGAAGAAGAGGAAGGCGAGGTCGATGAAACCGGCAAGCACGACCAGGTCAAAGAGCTTGAGCATGAGCTGTTGGCGATGCGCGAGCATCTTCACACCATGGTCAACGAGTTGGAGACTTCCAACGAAGAGCTTCAAGCTCTGAACGAGGAACTGCAGTCTTCCAACGAAGAATTGCAATCGACAAATGAAGAGCTGGAGACTTCCAACGAAGAACTGCAGTCAACCAATGAAGAGCTGACCACGGTAAACGAGGAGATCGTGGTCAAGTCGGATGCCTTGACGGAGGCCTACTCCTTTCAGGCGTCGATTCTGGAGAGCATTTCCGACGCCGTTGTCGTTGTTGACCGGAACCTGGTGATCCAGCGCTACAATGCGGCGGCGTCAAGGGTTTTCTCGATTGACGAGCATGGTATCGGGGAGCCGTTGACGGCGCTGAAGGCGTCGTTTCGGCTGCCTGACCTGCGCAACCTTGTCGAGGACGTGATCCGCGGCGGCAAGCCGAAGTCGAAGTCGATCCGGGCAGCGCAGATTGAGAGCTATTTCGATCTTGCCGTACACCCTTGCATCAATGAAGGGCAAGCGGTCACCGGTGCCGTCCTGACGCTGCATGATGTCTCCCGCCTTGCCAAGGCGAACACGAAACTGCGCCGCAGCAGACGCGAGTTGGCTGAGGAAATGGAACTGCGCCGGGCGATCCTGGATAGTACGCCGGCCCAGATCGCGGTTCTCGACGGCCATGGCGTGATTACCCTGGTGAATGAGGCCTGGCGGGAATTCGGGCGCCAGAACGGCGGCACGGATGACAGCTTTGGCATTGGCATGAGCTATCTGACGGCTTGTGAGAACAGCGATGACGCCGCGTCCAATGAAGTTGCGGAACGCCTGCGTGAAATACTGGATGGGCAGGCGAAGCTCGCTGAGGTGCGTTACTCCTGCCACGCGCCGGACGAACCGCGTTGGTTCAAATGTGTTATGCGCCGGACAACGCTGCCGAACGATGAGGTGGGTGTGCTGATGATGCACATCAATATCGCAACGGAAATGCGGCTCCAGCGGTCGATGGCGACAGCGCGACAATTGGCCGAGGAGGCGAGCCTCGCCAAATCGAGTTTCCTGGCAAACATGAGCCATGAACTGCGTACACCGCTGAATGCGATCATCGGTTTCTCCAACATGATTGGCGAGGAGACCTTCGGCAGGCACAGCCATGCAAAGTATGCCGAGTACGGCAAGGATATCGGCAACGCAGCGGATCATCTCCTGGGCATGATCAACCACATTCTCGATCTTTCAAAGATCGAGTCCGGCCGACTGGAACTTGAAGAAGAGTACCTGAACCTGGCGGATTGCCAGCAGCGCGTCTTCAAGCTCTTCGAACAGGGCGCCAAGCTGAAGAACATCGAGCTGACTGCGAAGGTCGCCAAAGACTTGCCGAGGGTGAAAGCCGACCAGAGTGCCGTTCAACAGATCCTGATAAACCTGATCGCAAACTCAATGAAGTTTGTGGGTGACAAGGGAAAGATCAGTTGCAGTGCCCAGCTGCTGCGAAGTTCCGGCGATCTGATACTCGAAGTGATGGACAACGGCATTGGCATTGCGCCTGACGACATCCAGCGCATCACCGAACCTTTTTCCCAGGTCCGCTCTACCTTGACCACCAACAATTCCGGTGTCGGATTGGGGTTGTCTCTGGTCAAGGGTTTGGCCGAGCTGCATCAGGCCAGTCTCGAGATTGTGAGTGATATCGGCAAGGGAACCAAGGTTCGCCTTGTCTTTCCGGCCGACCGTGTCGAGCAGGTCCGAGGTCGGCTAAAGAGTCAGCCGAAAAAGCAACCGCAGTCCGTAGCCGGCAGCTAACGCCAGATTGAAACGGGCGAGCATGCCTATTCGCGCGTTTCGATGGCGCGCGGGTCCAGGGCGTCCTGCAGCCCGTCGCCCAGGAAGTTGAAGGCGATGACGGTCAGGAAGATCAGCAAGCCGGGGTAGACAGCCAAAACCGGCGAATCCCAGATCAGCTCCTGGGCATTGGTGAGCATATTGCCCCAGGACGGTAATGGCGGTTGAATGCCGAGGCCCAGAAAGCTCAGAACCGATTCCAGCAGGATTATCCCGCCGACTGAAAGCGTGGTGGCGACAATGATGGGCGAGACCACGTTGGGCAGGATGTGGACCAGCATGATGCGGGGCGCCGAAGCGCCCAGAGCTTCGGCGGCACGCACGAACTCCCGCGTCCTCATGGAAAGCGTGGCCCCGCGCACCAGGCGGGCGACGGTGGTCCAGCCGACCAGGACGATCAGGGCCACCATGCGATAGATCGAGACGCTTTCCGAGGCCACGAGATCGCTCGGCAGCCCCAACTTGTTGAGATCGACGGCGGCCAGGATGATCAGCAGCGGCAGGATCGGGAGGGCGATGACGCCGTCTGTGAAGCGCATCACAAGGCTGTCCAGGCGTCCACCGTAGTAGCCGGCGAGAATGCCGAGAAAGGTGCCGATGACGGCTGAGCCGACTGCCGCGGTCAGCCCCACGATCAGTGAGACCTGGCCGCCGTAGAGCAGCCGCACCAGCGTATCGCGCCCCAGCTCGTCGGTTCCGAGCGGATGCTGCGCCGAGGGTGGTTGCTTGGTGTTGAAGAGGTCGACCAGATTGCCGTCGACGCCGAGCATCGACTCGATCAGCGATGCCGAGGCGGTGAGCAAAGATAGAAGAACAAGAAACACGAGACTGACGACGGCCAGACGGTGAGCGAAGAAGCGCCGCCAGAATATCTGCCTGACCGTCAGCGCGGCGCTGCCTGCAAGGGCGGCGTCCGCTGCGAGGACGGGAGGCGCCTGTTCGCTCATTGATAGGAAATCCTCGGATCGAGCCAGGTGTAAGCGAGATCCGCAAGGAGGTTCGCCAGCAAGGTCGTCAGGGTCGCCAGCAGCAGACCGACGAGCGCCACGTTGTAGTCGTTGCCGACGACGGAATAATAAATCGTCTTGCCCATGCCGAGGTAGGCGAAGATGGTCTCGGTGATCAATGCGCCTGAAAAGAGATTGCCCATCTGTAAAGCGAGAATGGTAGCGACCGGTATCATTGCGTTGCGCAGCACGTGGCCGGTCAGGATCTGCCGGCCGCTGAGTCCCTTGGCCCGGGCCGTACGCACATAGTCCTGGCGCAGCGCCTCGATCGCCGCGGCCCGCATGAAGCGGATCACGCCGCCGATGGTGGCGATGGTGAGGGCGATGACCGGCAACACGAGGAAGCGTTGGTCGGCCCAGAAATCGCGGCCTTCACCCATACCCCCGGCGGGCAGCCAACCCAGAGTGACGGAGAACAGGATGATCAGTAGGATCGCGAGCCAAAAGGGCGGGATCGATATGCCGGCGAAAGCCAGCAGGTTGATGCCGTGATCCACCAGGCCTTGCGGACGGGTTGCCGCGTAGATGCCGGCGGGCAGGGCGATGGCCAGCGCCAGAACAAAACTGAGGCCCATGAGAATGATGGTGTTGCCCAGACGCGGCAGCAGGATGTCCAGCGTCGGCTGGTTATAGAGGCGCGAATAGCCGAAATCGCCCTGCAGCGCCGAGCCCAGCCAGGTCATATAGCGTTCCGTGATCGGCCGGTCGAGACCGTAGAGCGCGCGCAGGCGCGCGGCATCCTCCGGGCTCATCTCGGGATCGGAGAAGATCATTACATCGATGGGATCGCCGGGCATCAGCCCGATCAGACCGAAGATCAGGGCCGACATGATGGCCAGCACCAGAAAGGACTCCGTCAGCCGGCGTGCCAGGTAGGCAAGCATCGCGGGGCCCCCTGCTCAGCGGTCCTCGACTGTCCAGTTTTCGACCCAGAGCGATGAGGTGGCCATCTGGCCGGTCGGGCGCACACCTCTCAGCCATTTGGGCAGCACATAGGCGTTGGCGCGCCAGTAAAGCGAGACGACCGGCACTTCCTCGGCGTAGATCTGTTGAACACGCGCCCACATCTCTTTGCGGGTCGGCCGGTCGAGCTCCACGCCGATAGCTTCGATCAACTCGTCCATTTCGGTGTTGCGAAAGCCGGTGTAATTCTGGCCGGACCAACCGTTGGCCTCGTTGGGGATCTCTTCGGAGTGCAGGGTGCTGCGCGGCACATGTTCCGGTCCCTTGCCCCAGGCAAACATCGCAAGGCCGGTGAAGCGGCGGTGATGGACGGTTTCGCCGAAGAAGACCCGCGCCGGTTCATTGCGTACCCGGATATCGAGGCCGGCCTGCCGCCATTGACTCTGCAGTACCTGCTGGACGAGCTCGCGAATCCGATTGCCGGCGGTGGTCATGAACTCGAGGCGCAAAGCTTCGCCCGCTGCATTGTGCCGGATCCCGTCGCGGATATCACTCCAGCCGGCGGCGTCCAGCAGCTCCCCGGCCTTCTCCGGATCGTGGTCATACATCTTGATGTCGGGGGCGTAGACCCAGTCGAGTGGAGAGACGCCGGAATGGGCGACCGGCTGGCGGCCTTCGAAGAGCCTTTGGCTGATCGCTTCGCCGTCGATGGCATAGACCAGCGCCTGGCGGACCCTCTTGTCCTGCAGGATCGGGTTCTCCAGCATCAGGTCGATGTGTTCATAAAGCAGGCCGGGTTCGTAGATGATCTGGTAGTCATCGCCGTGGCGCTTCTCAAAAGCCAGGGCTTGATCGAGCGAGAGGCCCAATTCACCGGCGATCATATCGACGTTCCCAGACAGCAGGTTGGCTTCCAGGGCGGTGGTTTTCTCGATCGTCAGCAAGGTAATGCGGTCGAAGACCGGCTTTTCCCCCCACCAGGACTCATTGCGCTCCAGGACGATGCGTGACCCGGGCACAGCTTCGACAATGCGGTAAGGTCCGAAGGCGAGGCCCGGATTGGTCGGATCGCTGTCGAAGGCGGTGCGGTTTTTGTAGTCGTCCGGCGCGGCATCGAAGATTGGTCCTTCGATATGGGCCGGCAGCAGCTTGAAGTCGTTGATGGCCGCATACTCAAACGAAACACGGTCGGCATGCATAACGAAGGTCTTGTCGTCGATCACATCGATCGAAAGAATGCGGCGGTAGAGCTCCAGATTGCCGATACCGGATTTCTCGTGTCGTCCGACTTTCCAGGTGAAGACTACGTCTTCTGTGGTGATCGGCGTCCCGTCGCCCCAGGTCGCCTGCGGCTGGATCCGATAGGTGAGGGCGATGCCGCGGCCGTCGCCGGCGCCCTCGACGCCTTCCGGCAGATCCTCCGGCACGGCGGTGCCGGCTTCGATGGACGGCAGTTCGACACAAAGCATGCAGACCAACTGCCACTCGTGATCGTAAACCGTCATCGGGCGCTGGGTCATGGACATCACATAAGACTTGGCAGTCGAGGCCTCCATGTTGGGGTGCAGGGTCGTGGGATACTGTGAGAGGCCGATGCGCAGCTCGGTCGCGGAGGCAGTCGCGGAGCCCGCGAGGACCATGATGATCGACAAAATCAGCTTTCGCATCCCTACACCCCTTGTTTGACCTGTCCGGTCGCTCCGCCCAGCATACCTGGGCGGTCTGGTCCACAGTCTAGCCGACTCCGGGACGAAGGCGAAGGGGATCGGTGTCTAGAGCCAGCCGCGCTCTTTGAAATAGCGCAACGCGCCTTCATGTAAAGGCGCCGAGAGGCCGTCGCGCACCATCAGTGCAGGCTGCAGGTCAGTGAATGCCGGGTGCAGACTTCGGAAGCTGTCGAAATTGTCGAAGACAGCCCTTGTTATGGCGTAGACCGTTTCGGCGTCGACCTTGCTGGAGGTGACGACGGTGGCCTTAACCCCGAAGGTCCGTACATCGTCCAGGTTGCCGGAGTAAAGCCCGCCGGGGATCGAGGTGAAAGCGTAATAGGGGCGCTCGGCAATGAGCTTTTCGATTTCCTTGCCGGAGACCTCTGCAATCATCGCGTCGCAGAGCCTCACCGCCTGTGCGACGGAATCATTGGGGTGGCCCACGGTATAGACCATTGCCTGAACCCGATCATGGCAAAGTGCAAGAGACTGTTGGCTTGCGGGTAGTTCATCGGTCAGGCTGAACGACCTCTTGTTCCAGCCCATCGCCTCCATAACCACTTCCATGGTGCCGCGTTGGCCGGAGCCGGGATTGCCGATGTTGACCCTTCGGCCCTCCAGATCGCGGAGGTGCCGGATTCCGGAGTCCCGCCGTGCCACAAGCGTAAAGGGCTCGCCGTGCACTGAGAATACCGCGCGCAGATCCGGATCGGGTTCGGCGGTGGTGAAGCGGCTGGTTCCCTTGACCGCATGGTATTGCCAGTCGGACTGTGCCACAGCCAGTTGCAGCTGACCGCTGCGCAAGGCCTGCAGGTTTGATATTGATCCGGCTGTCGAGGGTGCATCGCAGGCAATGCCGTGGTCGGCCTGGGTCTGATTGACCAGCCGGCAAATGGCGCGGCCGACCTGAAAGTAGACGCCCGCCCGGCTGCCGGTCCCGATGGTGACTTTGTTGTCGCTGGCCCAGGCGGGTGTGCCGATCGGCAAGGCAAGGCAGATCAGCGACAAACAGATGTAGAGGCTGCGCCAGCCCGACTTGAAGGTCCGCAGCAACACGACAAGCTCCCCTATGCTTCCCCGAACGCTGCCCGCGACTTCCACGACCCCTTGGGGTTTGTGGGCAGCCGGCGGATCACAGCGCTGATCAGGAAAGACTAGAGCATGTTCGGGCGATTTGGAACCTTTTGGCCCTTGGCCACGCTGTTGCGTCTGGGCCGCAATGCCTAGGACGGATTTCCGGGGTAAGCTCAGGCGGTCAGGGCCCGGTCCCAGTCCATGATATCTTTGTAGAGGGCTGCGAACCGTTCATCTTCGCGCATTTCGAAGAGCGGGTCTTTCATCGGCTTCAATTGATTGGCGATCGCATCCCAGTCTTCGCGTTTCAGGCAGCGTTGGGCGGCCGGGAAAAAGTGCTTCTCCTCCATCATGATGTGATGCCGATAGGCGTTCAGGAAATCCTGGGCGACTTTCTTGACGGCTTCGCGCTCCACAGCGATGTCTTGCTCCACGGTGCGGATTGCGGCGGCGAATCGCCTGGTCACACTGGCGAGTTCGTTGTGCTCTTCGCGCAGATCTTTGAGGCCGCCGAGTGCTTCCGGATCGCGTGCCCGCAACCGGTCGAACATCAGATCTTCCAAGGGGTGATGGTGAAGGTCGGGGTAGGAAAGACAGTAATAAAGAATACCGTCCAGAATCTCGAAGTCGACCGCTTCGCCCTCTTCGAAGCGGGCCAACTGGCGCTCTAGCGCGTCGAGCAACTTGGTTAGCCGCGAATGATCGCTGCGCAAGGATTCGATGACGCCGGCCATGATGCTACCTCTGCCTTAGAAAGTCGTTTGTTAGCGATTTCACCCTAGGATTGCGGACTTTGTGGCGCATTGACTTGCGTCAAGGCTTTTCGAGGCCTGCTGCGGGCCGGAACGGGAGACTTTTCGCTTCGCGCGGCGCGGGCCGGAGTGATAGCGTTCGGGCGCATCGTGATCAGGCTGTCATGATCCTGCAATGCCGTTTGGCCCGAAACGCCGAATGCCAACCAACAAGGACAGCGCCAGGAGGGAGAGTGCCGCAAGGCGGCACGGAGACTCTGGAGGCCATTAGGTTTTGCTTTATCACGCTTATGAGTTGACCCACGCAGCGGTACAGCCTTTGCGAATTCAGTCGGATGCCATGCGCCGGCTTTATCGCAGCGCCCTTAATCCGGTTGCCTACACGCCGGTCGGAAAGGCGGTGGCTGCCGCTTGCGAAGTCTTTGAGAATGTGACCCGACGCTATCGCAAACCTGAATGGTCTATCGACGCGGTTGAGATCGATGGGCAGGCGGTGGCGGTCGAACCGAAGCTGGTTTACGGCAAGCTGTTCTGCGATCTGCTGCATTTCAAACGCGATGCCGAGGCGACCGCGGGACGGAAAGACCCGAAGGTCTTGATAGTCGCTCCGCTGTCCGGCCACTACGCGACCCTGCTGCGCGGAACCGTGAAGGCGATGATTCCCGAGCATGAGGTTTTCGTCACCGACTGGCGTGACGCTAGGCTGATGCCGCTGGCTTACGGCCGCTTCGATTTGGACGACTTCATCGACTACGTTGCCGAATTCATTCGCTTTATCGGACCGGATACGCATGTGATTGCGGTCTGCCAACCGTCGGTTCCCGTCCTGGCGGCGGCGGCGGTAATGGCGGCCCAGGGCGACCCCGTCCAGCCGGCTTCCATGACGCTGATCGGCGGACCGATCGACACCCGGCGTAATCCGACCGCGGTCAACGATCTCGCGGCGTCAAAGCCGCTGTCCTGGTTCGAGCACTCGGTCATTTCGACCGTGCCTTTTCCGCATCCCGGCGCCTTGCGGCCGGTCTATCCGGGTTTTCTGCAGCTGACCGGATTCATGACCATGAATCTGGAGCGGCATATGGATGCCCATGCCGACCTTTTCCGTCATCTGATCGAAGGTGATTGCGATTCTGTCGAACAGCATCAGCGCTTCTACGAGGAGTACCGCTCGGTCATGGATCTGACCGCCGAGTTCTACCTTCAGACCATCAAGACGGTTTTTCAGGACCACGCCCTGCCGGAAGGCAAGATGCGCCATCGCGGAGAGTTGGTGGATTGCGGTGAGATACGCAACACGGCGCTGATGACGATCGAGGGCGAACTGGATGACATCTGCGGTCTCGGCCAGACCGAGGCGGCTCACGACCTTTGTCGCAACATTCCGCAGGACGACAGGCACCACTATGTGCAGAAGGACGTCGGGCATTATGGTGTGTTCAACGGACGCCGCTGGCGGGAAGAAATCCAACCCCGGCTGCGAAACATGATCCGGACGACGGAGCAGAGGCGCCAGAGACTGCTTTAGCCGGAAGTGATATGTGTCTGTTTGCCGGCGCCTGGTCGCGGGCCGCGCGGCTCGGCGCAGAGGGCCCGGGTTTGATGTTGTGGGTTTAGGCGCTGCGCTTCTGCAGCCGCTCTGCGGTAAGCGGTTCTGCCCTAGCCTCGGTCTTTGTCGAAGCAATGCCCTGACGACTGTAACGCCAGACGGCAGCCGGCGGAATATTGTCCATCACCCAGCTGGCGCGCTGCGCCTTCAGGCCCAGGCGGGAGACGATGCGCCGCGAAACGGGGGAGGCGGGACCATAAGTGAATTGGACCAGCGCGCCTTCCTCGCCGAGCACCGCCATCGCCTCGGAAACGATCTGCAGGCAGATGCGATCTGGGATCGACAGCAGCGGCAGGCTTGAGACGATCCCCTTCACCTTGCCGATGCCGGCGGCCTTCAAGAGGCTGCGCAGATTTGCGGCATCGCCTTGAAGAACCCGGACGTCGGGGAAACGCTCTGCGATCACACGATAGAATGACGGATCCCGTTCGATCACCGTGATGTCGCCGGGCGCAAAACCGGCGGTCCGGAGGGCGGCCGTGATGTTACCGGTCCCGCCGCCGAGTTCGATAACCGCGCCTTCGCCATCACGGTCGATCTCCGCAACCATGGCGGCGGCCAGGCTCTTGCCGCTGGGCACGACCGCGCCCACGGCCTTTGGGTTCCGCAACCAGCGGCCCAGAAAACGTATGTTGCGGCGCAGGGATGTTTTCCCCTGATTTATCGGCATTTGCGGCCCAGTAAAGTTAACCATACCGAAGTCGGCCGTACCCCTCTCTCAACCGCCCTGTGGAGGTCGGGGAGGAAGAGCGCAAGGCGCCGGCGACTCCATTGTTCGCAATTCTACAAGCTGTATATGGACTTTGCCGAAAGATCCACAAGTGATCTTCCTGTGGCCGCCCCCGCTTCTGCCGGCCTGGCCCTGAACCGGAAAACGGCGGAAGCTCCGAAAAAAGCCTTTTTTGGGCCTCTCTCGGAGCTTCCTAATTTACCGTCATGGTTCCCCCCGGATATTCGACGCGTAAGGGTAGAAGATCAGGCTTCGATATTGACCCTCTGGCCTCGGTCGGGATCCGGATAGGGAAACCTCGGAGAAGGATCCTTCTGTGCCGACTCCACAGGCCTTGCCGAATCCGGTTTGGCGGCAGCAGGCGCCTCGGGCGCCGCCGTCGACTGAACCGAACCGGTATTGGCCAGCGGCACCGGTGCTGGTTGGATCTGCATTTGAACCTCCTACAGTTCAGGCAGTTACTCTGCCATACACATATAATACATCGAGGTGTTTAAGTAAACATTTAAATAAAAGTCCAATTTATACTTATTTATCTAAAATTTTACGCAAATTATCGCCAAATATTTGAGTAATTCTATTGAAGATCAATTGATTTTACAGGTAATACTTGCTGTGACTGCGCCAGAGCGTTCTGTGGGCCGGGAATCGAGACACCAAGGCCGGCGGAGGACCCCTTGCGAGGCGAAATGCATCGTTCGCGTGCCTGCGACAATCGCTTTTCACCAAAACAGCGATATGTCGAACTTCCAATCAACCGCTACATATAGTATATGTTAATCAATAATTAACTTTCGCTGGTAGGTACGGAGGCATAGTCTTTCGTATCTGAGGTGATCGGAGCCGTTGGCGTTGCGTCGGGCAATGAAGCGCCAGCAGGACTAGGCTCTTGTCAGTTTTGGGGGAGCAGGCGGTTTGAAGGTTGTTGTTGTTGCGTCTCAAAAGGGCGGTTCCGGAAAGACAACGATTGCCGGTCATCTGGCGGTCCAGGCTGAATTAAGCGGGAACGGCCCGGTGGGATTGATCGATGTCGATCCCCAGGGCAGCCTCGCGGACTGGTGGAACGAAAGGGCCGCACCCAACCCATTCTTTATTCAGACCGCCGTGCCGCGCCTCGCGGCGGACATCAGAGAGTTGGCGGCTCATGGCATGGAGTTGCTGGTGATCGACACGCCGCCGGCGCTGACCGGCACAATTGCCGATGTGATCCGTGTGGCTGATCTGGTGGTGATACCCACCCGTCCCAGTCCTCATGATCTGCGTTCCATCGGCGCGACCATGGAACTGGTTGAGCATCTCGGCAAACCCCTGGTCTTCGTGGTCAACGGGGCGGCGCCGAGGGCCAAGATCACTGCCGAAGCGGTTTCCCTGCTGTCCCAGCACGGCCCTCTCGCGCCCTCCATCATCCACCAGCGCGTGGATTTCGCCGCCTCGATGATCGATGGCCGCACGGTCATGGAATTACCGGGCGAGTCGCGCTCTGCCAAAGAGATCGAGGCGCTATGGGACTACCTTGAACTTCGGCTCTCAGGCGGGCGGCGGCGAAGGCCTGTGCCCATGATTCCGGCCAGTGTCGCAAAGGCGGCCCGAAACAATCAGATCAAGGTTGAGGGCAGAGCCTGAGATGACCCAGGCCAAGGCGGCTTCGCTGACGAGCGCCCTCTTCGCGCGCAAGGGCGCTGCATCCCCGGCCGATTTGGTAATCGCCGAACTGGAAGAGGGGACGGGCGCGAAGGCGTCGATGCGAAAGGCGCGTTCAAAGGAGCGCGGCGGCGAGTCCGCCCAGCGGAAGAAGGCGAGGCTTCCCGAAGTCGAACAGGAACTGCCTCTGCTTGCCTTTGTCGATGCCCAAACCTCAGAAGCAGAAGCTGTGCCGGCAGCGCCGGCAGAGGCGTTCGCCACTGCCGATCATGCTCTCGCCGACCCTGCCCTCGGCGAAGACGATCATCCCGATCCAGCCGCCAGCCTGATGGCCCACCGGCCGCTGGCCTTCGGCGGCAGCGGGTCAACGCCCCATGCGGACGACAGCGCTGAAATCCCGGCTTCCGATCGCGAAAGTCTCGAAACTGAAACCCCCGCCGTAGCCGCTGCGGCTGAAGACGAAAAGGCGCAAGAGGTTCCTGCTGAAGAGACAGCGGTCGCAGACGCGATTGTTGTCGCTGCGCAAACCGATGATGAAGCGGTCGAAGCCGTTCCGCTGGAGGAACGGGAGGCGTTGCCGGTTGTTGGGGAAGACGAAAGCCAGGCCATCGCCGCGTCCTTGCCTGCTCCGGCAAATGAGACCCCGCCGAGTGAGACCGAATCGGACGATGGGGGCACTGTGCCGGACGTCCAGGCCGAAGGTGTCGAGGCCGCATCGCCCGAGGCCGCATCGCCCGAGGCCGCATCGCCCGAGGCCGCATCGCCCGGGGCCGACGTTGCCTCGGAGGATATGCAGGCAGACGCTGCGCCGAGGGATGAGGTATCGGCCGAGGCGGCGACTGCTTCGTCGTCGTCCGCGCTCAGTGATGATCCGGCTTCTGCGGCGTTGGCCGGACAGAAAGAAGCCTCAGGGACAACCATCCGGACTGCGGGAAGCGCAGCGTCTCTTCCCGTCGAGTCTCAGGATGGAGAGCGCGCCACCGCCGCGGCGGCGCCTGCCGTACGGCAATCCGTCGATACCCTGGCAGACCCCAAGGATCGCGAAATGCCCGACGCGGCTGCAGGCAGCCGGGCAGTCCTGGCGGCGAAACGCAGCGCAGGTCTTGTCGGTTCGCCCTGGCGTATGGCGGCGGTAATCGCCCTGGGGGTGGGGCTCGGACTGGCGGGTTATGCGCTTTGGCCAAAGGAGACAAGCGAGCCGGAACTGGCGGCGGTCGAGCCAAGTCCCGATTCCACAGAGGCGGCAGATGCCGCGCTCCAAAGCACGGCGCCAAGAGAGGCTGGCGATGCAGCGGCCGCCAACGCAGAGGTCGATGCAGAGGTTGTCCAGACGGCCGCCGGTCCGGTTACGCAGCCTGCCGCCTTGGCTGACGGCAACAGTACCCTTGGCGGGCAGTTGTCTCAGCCCGAGCCTTCCTTCGACGTCATTCGAATCGAACCCAATGGCCAGTCGATCATTGCGGGTCGTGCGGAGCCTTTCAGCGAGTGGATCCTGCTGAACAACGGAGAGCCCATCGGTTCGGTGCAGGCGGACCTGAACGGCGAGTGGGTCATCCTGCCCGATGCGTCTCTCATTCCCGGCGCCAACGACTTCAGCCTGGTTCCCAAGACCGAACGCGGCAAGGTTGCGATCCCCGCCGCGAATGAGGCGCCGGCCGAGGCCATAAAAAGCGATCTCCCGGAGAGCGGCCCGCTGGCCCCGCGCAGTGAGCGTTCGCCCTCTTTATTGGAAGAGAAACTCGCGGCCTTGGGGCAGGATACGGCTTTGCCCTTGCCGCGGCTGAAGCCCGCCGCTGGCGATGCGAAGGCGGCATCTCTTGGGGTCCGGATCTCACCTGACGGCGGCTATCAGATCCAGATCGCCTCGGTGCGGCAAAGCGCTGCGGCGGAACGTGAACGTGTCCGCCTGGTCGATGTCTATCCGGTTCTGCTGGGTGCTCTCGGCCTGCAGGTGCAGGAGGCCAGCATAGACGGGGCGGGCGTTTTCTATCGCCTGCGCTCGGGACCGATCGCCGATCTGGCCGATGCCCGGGAACTCTGCCGTCAGCTTGAATTGCGTGGCCAGAGCTGTCTGGTGGTCGTGCGGGCCGGCGATGACGCGGTCCCCAACCCCTCCGGGGTAAACGCGGTCCAGCCGCTGGCGGCGCCGGGTCTGTCCTCGACCCAGCAGGCCGAGAACCCCGACTGATCAGTCAGGATCGGCTGTCCCGGGCGCCGCTTATGCCGGGGCAACCTCGAACAGACCGATTGCTTCCAGAACGTCCTTGATCTCACGCCGCGCCGAGGCATGGCTGCTGTTCGGCTGATCGTCCGAAAGGTCCAGGGCCGTCAGGCCGCTCAGGAACAACTCCCGGAACACCACTCTTTCGCTGACGCCGGGGGCGATGCGAAAACCGATGCGTTTCGACAAGACCGTCAGAAGATTGCTGATCTCACGCATGTTTCGCGCCTCGATATGGGCGAGGCGGTTACGCAACACGACCCAATCGATCGGCGGGCGCCCCATCACCACACGCTGATTGTTTTGCTCCCAGACCAACTGGCTGTAGACGCTCGGCGCCTCAACCTCCCGGCGCTCCGGATTGATCCGCGCCAGAACCTCGATGTCCAGCAGGCTGTCGTTCAGCGGTGTCACCAGGGTATCGGCATAGCGGTGACCGAGCCGGCACAGCGAGGACGCGCTGCCGGGGGTGTCGATGACGACGAAGTCGCAGTCGTCGAGATCCCGAAGGGCCTCTTGCAGGTTCTGTTCTTCCTCCGCCTTCGCCGCCTCGATGCTGTCGGCGCCGGAGCGTTCGACCACGCGGTGACGGGGCAACTCCAGGGTCTGGCCACCACGCCGCGCGTAGTTCTCGCGATTTGTATAGAAGGCGGTAAAGGTTCCCTGGCGCGCATCGAGGTCGATCGTACCCACCGCGAAGCCGATCTTCATCAAGGCAACGCTCAAGTGAATTGCGGTGGTCGACTTGCCGGTTCCGCCCTTCTCGCTGCCCACAACAACGACGTAGGGTCCGCCAGCCTGTATCGGCTCGCTCCCGACCTCTTCCCCTTGCTCGACGATCGCCCCCTCCATTCCGACGAGGCTACCACAGAGCGAAGATCAGATCATCCTGTTGCGTGGTTTTAGTGAGGCCGAAAATGCAATCGGCGGTGTTTTTTTGAGAGGCTGTGACCTGAAATCCCGACTTGGTTTCAGAACAGTCCGGGACTCAGAACAGTACGGTCCAGCTTTCGCCTTCCCGTGCCGCTCCCGCGACCCCGTGGCCGGCGGTCGCATGGCCGGCAGTTGCGTGGTTGCCGCTCGATACCATTCTCAGGTGTTCGGAATCGCCGTCGTCGTCAAGAGACTCGCCGTCTTCAGCGTCCTTGCCGTCCGTCTTCTCGCGTTCACTGCGGCCCAAGGCGACACTGCCTTTCAGCGCCGCAAGCCGCCTTGCCAGAACCTCCGTCTTGGCCCAGGCCAGGACCTCTTCGCCAGCGGGTCCCTTGTGGACGGCAGCCCATTGGCGACGTTTGTCGGAGCGCATGGCAAATGCGATGTTCTCACCGGCGATGCCGCAGTCCAGCGACTGGGTATAGGGCGGGACCTTGCCGCCCCAAATCTCTGAAATGACGTTCCAGGAGAAACCTTCTTTGACCAGCAGTTCCATCATCACCTGATCGAACTCGCCCCGCGCCAGTTCCAGGGCGTAGCTGATCATGCAGTCCAGTTCCTGGCTGCCCTCGGTCGCGTTTTCCAAGTCCGACACCACACGATCGATGATGTCGTTTTCCGGCTTTTGCCTGTCCATTCACACCGTCCCCAGAACTTGGAGAGGAGTGTACCGATTTTGCGGAGGAAAAGAAGCGCCCCTACCTCCGATTCACAAAAAATAGATTATCGTATGGTTAATTTCGCGCCTTCGCGGCTGTCCCGGGGAATTTTTACGCCGAATCAACACGGCATCGGCGAGTGTCGAAGCTCAATTCCCGTCGGCCGGCTTGTCGGGGGACCAGGTTTCGGGGTCCTGGAGAAAGCGGCGGACCGCGGCGACCTCGGCTTCGGCCAGGTACCCGCTGCGTTCGGCGACGCCCAGCGCGTCCCACCAGGTTGCCAGGGCATGCAGTGTGACACCGCGTTCGGCCAGCGTGGCGACCCCCTCGGGAAAAATCCCGTAATGGAAGATGACGAAGGTGTGCGCGATCTTGGCCTCGGCCTGGCGGATGGCGTCAACGAAATTCAGTTTCGATCCGCCGTCGGTGGCAAGGTCCTCGACCAGAAGCACGCGGCTGCCTTCAGGCAGGTGACCTTCGATCTGAGCGTTGCGGCCGAAGCCTTTAGGCTTTTTGCGAATGTAGAGCATCGGCAGGCCGAGACGCTCGGCGATCCAGGCGGCGAAGGGGATGCCGGCGGTTTCTCCGCCTGCGATGCAGTCGATCGATTCATAGCCCACCGAGCGCTGAATCAGTTCACAGGCAAAGTCCATCAGTTGGGCCCGGGCCCTGGGAAAAGAGATGATTTTCCGGCAGTCGACATAGACCGGGCTTGCCCGGCCCGAGGTCAGAGTGAAAGGGTCGTTGGGCCGGAACAGCACCGCCTCAATCTCCAGCAGGATGCTGGCGGTGACCTCAGCCATGGCCTGTTGATCGTTCGTAGAGCCCGAAAGCATACCTTGTTCCCCCAGGGTGATCGGCAGCCTTGTTTATCGCGTCTTCTCGATTCGGACAAAAGCGCCGGCGGTCTTTCGTTCTCCCATCCGTAACCCGGTCAGTCGCCGCCCGGTGACAGGCCCTCGGCAGCGGGGCGCAGGGCCAGGGCGGTGCGGGCCACCAGATAGCCGAGAAAGGCGATCACCGCGGCGGCGGTCATGACCATCACCATCGGCAGGGCCGAATCGGTTTGCACCTGCCCCACGACAAAGGAGGCGAGAGCACCGACCATCATCTGCAGAAAGCCGGTCAGGCCCGAGGCCGTGCCGGCCAGATCCGGGCGTATCGAGATGGCGCTTGCCGTGGCGTTGGGCAGGCTGAGGCCGTTGGCGAGGCCGACCAGCATCACGGGGCCGAAGAGCATGATCGGGATCATCTCGCCCGACAGGGCCAGGCCGGTCAGCAGGGCGACGCCCACCAAGGCGATCAAGCTGCCGGAAAAGACCATGCGTTCCGGGCCGACACGGGTCGACAGCACGCCGGAAAGGAAGTTCCCGGCCATGTAGCTCGCCCCGTTGAGGACGAAATAGATCCCGTACTCGCTGGGCGGACGGCCCATGATCTCGATCATGATGAAGGGGGCCCCGGCCAGAAAGGCGAAGAACACCGCCGTGGTGAAGGCGATGTTGATGGCATAGCCGGCAAAGGCCGTATCCTTCAGCAAGGTGCCGAAGCCTCGGAGCATGCTGGCCGGGCCGGCGACCGCGGAGCGGTCCGTGTGGGTTTCGATGAGAAACCGCCAGGCCAGCAGCAGCACCACCGCGCCCACCGCAAACAGCAGGAAGAAAGAAGCCTGCCAGCCGAAGAGGTCGTCGATGATACCGCCCAGCAAGGGTGCCATCATCGGAGCCACCACCATGGCCATGGTGATATAGCCGATCATGCTGGCGGATTCCTCGCGGCTGTGGGTGTCGCGCACGATGGCGCGGCCCAGAACCAGGCCGGCGCAGCCGCCGACCGCCTGGACGATCCGCCCGACGATCAACTCGCCGATGGTACCGGCAAAGGCGCAGAGCAGGGTACCGACGAGAAACAGCAGCATGCCCCAGAGCAGCACGGGACGGCGTCCGAAACGGTCGGACAGCGGACCCAGGAAGAGTTGGGAGACGGCGACGCCGAAGAGATAGAGCGAGAGCGTGAATTGGATCGTCGCCATGTCGGTGTTGAACACCGTCTGCATCCCCGGCATGGAGGGCATGAAGATGTTCAAGGCCATGGGACCCAGGGCGGTAACCGCAATGAGGATCGCCAGCGACGGACGGCGCCGGGGAACGGCAGCCGTCGTTTCGTGGGAAACCGGGCCGCTCTTGCCGCCTTGGTCGTGATCGCCGGGGGCCTGCAGCGTCTCGCTCATGAATCCTCTAACCAAAACAACTAGTCACAGCTTTGCCGCTTGTCCCTGGGCGGAACAGATCCCAAAGCTGCCTGTAAGTAATGCAGCGGCTGCGGAGGTTGAGTTTGGCGCGGCGCAGGCGACTGCCATCATGATGTCGTAGGCCTAAGATGGTATATGTCTTCCGACAAAGCCAGCGGACAGTCTGCATGGCTGGTCTGCCCGGCGGAAACCGGGTGATGGCGCAGCTCTGGGTGGGGCGACTGGATGAGAACATTTCCATGCGATGAAGGCGTCATTCTGGGCGGTGGTGATCCGACCCCCTGCCGCCGCAACGCCCGCCCGGTCGTCTTGCTGGTGACCATCCTCGGCTCAAGCCTGGCATTCATCGACGGTACCGTCGTGACGGTGGCACTGCCGGTGATCGGCAGCGAGTTCGGCGGTTCTCTCAACCTCATGCAGTGGGTTGTGAATGCCTACGCCCTGCTGCTGGCGGCCTTGCTGCTGATCGGGGGGGCGGCGGGCGACCTCTATGGCCGGCGGCGGGTCTTCAACACAGGGGTCGCGATCTTCGCGCTGGCCTCCCTCTGGTGCGGGCTGGCGGAGACGGCGCAGCAACTGGTCGCGGCGCGGGCCCTGCAAGGCCTGGGCGCCGCCTTTCTGGTGCCGAACAGTCTGGCGATCATCTCCGCCGCCTTTCCGGAATCCGAGCGTGGCCGGGCCATCGGCACCTGGGCCGGGTTCTCCGCCATTGCCGCAGCCCTGGGGCCGATCCTCGGCGGCTGGCTTGTCGATCTCGGCTCCTGGCGCCTTGTTTTCCTGATCAACCTGCCGGTCGCGGCGCTGACCCTGGGGCTGTCCTTCTGGCGGGTCCCGGAATCGCGGGACGCCACGGCGGGCCGCCGCATGGACTGGGCCGGTGCGGTTCTGGCGGTTCTGGCGCTCGCAGCGCTGACATACAGCCTGACCGGCCTGGGCGAGGGGGGATCGCTGCCCCAGAGGATGCTGTTGCTCATCGGCCTTGGCGGACTGGCGGTGCTGTTGGTGTTTCTCTGGGTGGAGGCGCGCAGCAACGATCCGATGCTGCCTTTGGCCCTGTTTCGCTCGATGGCTTTCAGCGGGGCCAACCTGCTGACGTTGTTTCTCTACTTCGCGCTTTCGGGGGTGTTGTTCTTCCTGCCCATCACGATGATCGAGGCGCACGGCTATTCGGCGACCCTGGCAGGGGCGGCTTTTCTGCCGTTCACCCTTGTGATGGCCTTCATGTCGCGCTGGGCCGGCGGCCTGCTCGACCGCTTCGGCGCGCGCCTGCCGTTGACGATTGGTCCGCTGATCGCCGCCATCGGCTTTCTGCTGTTCATACCGCCGGAGCCGGGGGCGCCCTTTTGGCTTTCCGTAGTCCCGGCGATGCTGGTTCTGGGGCTCGGCATGGCGGTGACGGTCGCGCCGCTTTCCACCGTCGTGATGAACGCGCTCTCCGCCGAGCAGTCGGGCCTTGCCTCAGGCGTCAACAATGCGGTTTCGCGACTCTCGGGGCTCCTGGCGGTCGCCGGTCTGGGTGTGGTCGCGGCGGTGGTCTTCGACCGCAGCCTCATCGATCTGCTGGCGCTGCCGGAGGCCGCCGTCCTGCCAGACCTGCGCTACGGCCGCGATCTTGAGGCGATGAACCTGCTGGGACCCGGCGCCGCTGAACTGGAGGCGGCGGTCCGCAGCGCCATGCTGCAGTCGTTTCGTGCCGTCGCTCTCAT
This sequence comes from Pelagibius sp., assembly GCF_965249265.1. Taxonomy (NCBI): domain Bacteria; kingdom Pseudomonadati; phylum Pseudomonadota; class Alphaproteobacteria; order Rhodospirillales; family Rhodovibrionaceae; genus Pelagibius; species Pelagibius sp. The sequence continues at coordinate 1,244,780 of NZ_OZ252224.1, forward strand.
CGGCGCCGCGCTGGCGGTGCTGAGCGCTCTCTGCGGCTTTTTCCTGATGCCCCGCCGGGCCCTGCGGTCGGAACAGGCGTGAGGCGGCAGGCCTAGAGGTACATCGTCTCGATGTCAGCGGTGGAGCGCGCGCCGATATCGGCTCGATGAGCCGCCAACCAGTCATCGGTGCGTTCGTAGCCGACATCGCGGAGGTGGCAAAGAAAATCCCAGTCGGCGTTGAGCTTCGAAGAGAACCCAGGGTCCTGCATCACGTCTTCGGCGTCCACCACATGCATGTTCAGGCGCTTCAGACGACCCTCGTCGTCAAAGCCGCCGTCAATCAGCTTGGTGACGAAATCGATGGCGCGCATCTCGCGCATCAGTCCGGCGTTGAAGGTGATGGTGTTCAGCCGGTCGATGATCTCCTGCGCCGAGGTGGGTGTTTTCTCGATGTTGATCGGGTTGATCTGAACCAGCAGAACGTCGCGGCACTCGGTGCCGTAGATCAGGGGATAGATTGCCGGGTTGCCCATGAAGCCGCCGTCCCAATAGGCCTCGCCGTCGATCTCCACGGCTTTATGAAGATAGGGCAGGCAGGCCGAGGCCATGACGGCATCCAGGCTCATCTCCGCCAGCTCGAAGATCTTGATGCGTCCGCGGCGGACGTTGGTGGCGGAGACGAAGAGCTTCACCGCTTCGCAATGCCGCAGCCGTTCGAAGTCGACGAACTCGTGGATCGTGTCGCGCAGCGGATTGACGTCGAAAAAATTGAACTGATAGGGCGAAAAGACGCGGGACAGGGTATCGACCATCCAGTAGCCGGGCGTGTAGTTCATATTGCCCAGCCCGGTCATGCGGTCCAGGAGGCTGGGCTGCATCGGCGTCAGAGCGGCGATCTCGGAGATCCTGCGCCAGACGGCAGAGAGCATCTCCCTTGCACCTTCACGGCCCCCGACCGTCAAGCCATAGGCCATGACGGCGCCGTTGACCGCGCCGGCACTGGCCCCGGTGACGCCCTCCACAGCGATTTTGTCGTCCGCCAGCAGCCGGTCCAGGACGCCCCAGGTCAGCGCGCCATGCGCGCTGCCGCCCTGCAGCGCCAGGTTCAGGTGTTTCACGCCCGGCCCCCTGGGCCAGGCGTCGCTGCAATCGGCGCCTGCCTCTTTCGCCTTTGCCATCGCCGCCTTGTTGCCTCTTGGTCGTCCTTTGCCGCTGCCGGTCCAGCTTACTGTTGCGGCGCTGCATCGCAAAGGGCAGAGTCCCTGTTGAAAGCAGCGCTAGATCGAAGCATGTTTTGACGGAACCACTTTCTGGTTGCGTAAAAACATGTGAATCCGATCGGCATCAAATAGTTGGGGCAGAACTGCCGATGGTTTATGCGTGATGGCCGGCGGCGGCATCGACTTCCACACAGAGAATTGGCTGGCCCGACACTGGCTGCGCCTGCGTCAGCGCGCCGGGACTTTCGGTGAGGGCCAGCGGATGATGATCGAGGAAGGCGAAGAGCAGCTGCTGGGCCGTGCCCTGGCGCTTGTCGGATTCATCGCCGTGGTGACTCTGCTCTCTTGGATATCATAGCTCTCCGCCTGACAGCTAACGGGTCTAGCGCAGGGTGATGTACTTGAAGCTGCCCTGACCGCTGCCGATCAGTCGGCCTTCGTCGTCCATGACTGTGCAATCGGCAAAGAAGATGCTCTTGCCGCCACCGCTGCGGCGCCCGGTTGCAACAAGTTTCCGGCCGGCCTTGGCCGCACCAATGAAACTGCAGGTCAGTGAAAGCGTGAAGGCACGCCGGGGCGTTTCCTCCGGCGCCGCGTAGCAGCCGCAGTAACCGCAAGCCGTGTCGATCAGCGTACTCAGCATGCCACCGTGCATGACGCCGCTGCGGTTGAGGTGCTGCGGCTCAACAAGAAGGGAGACCTGCGCCAGGTCCGGTTCCCAAAGCGTCAGCTCATAGCCGACCAGATCGGCGAAGCCGCCGCGGGCACGCAGGGGGTCGGAATCGGTCGTATGAGATTTCGAGGTCGTATCGGGCATGGCCGGGAGACTGCCGGGCTTTTCAGGGTCTGTCCAGGCTTCTGGATCGCCTCCGCTTCACTCGGTCAGGCAACCCGGCCTTCGGCGTTTCCGGCCTCGGCTTCATCGAGGATCTGCGGATAAGGATAGTCGAGGCCGACAAGCTGGCGCAGCAGGGGCGATGCCGCGGCCAGGACTTCGGGATCGAGGCCGCGCACCTGATCCTCCATCGGCTTCACGAATTTCGGCAGGTACTGAATCAGGATCGCCGTGCGGTCCCCCTTGCTCTCGTTGGGCATGGCGGCGTGCCAGGCCATCCCGAAGAAGATGGCGGCATCCCCGGCCTTGCCGATCAGACGATCCGGCTTTGCCTGTGCCCGGTCGGCATCGGACGGATAGCGGGCGAGCTTCTGGCTGCCCGGGACGATGGCCGTGGCGCCGTTCTCCTCGGTAAAGTCGTCCAACAGGATCGAGACCTGGGCGTTCAGCGGGAAGCTCGGGTTGATGCCGCTGGGAAAGCTCTCGCGCTTGTACATATCCCAATAGGGATAATCGATATGGAGTTCCTGCCCCGGCCCGCCGGGCAGCAGGCGGTTGGCGGCGATGGAACCGAGAATGAACTCGGTCCCGAGAAACCGCTTCATGATGGAAACGATGGGCTCGCGCTGCACCATATCGACGAAGATCTGACCCTTGTTCAGCAGGTTCCACACCCGGCGCTGCAGATGCAGTTTCTCGGCATTGGCGCCCTGGAAATGGGTTGCCTTTGCGGTATCCTGGTCGGAAAACCGCATGATCAGATCGCGGGCCTGCCTGATCTCCGCCGGAGAAAAGACTTGCGGCAGAACGACATAACCCCTGCCGTCCAGCAATTCCCTGACGATGGCATCCTGTGCGGCTTCGTCCATTTGCCGACCCTTTCTCGATTGGCTGTACCAAGCATAGAGCCGAAACGCCTTTCGATGCCAGCCTCGGAAGGCCGCTGAGGGAATTCATCCGCCGTCACCCCATCGACAAGCCGGCGGTGCTGCGCTAAATGATGCTTCAGCCCTGCCTCTGGTGGGGTCCGTTCTCGGGGCGGGGTGGAAGTCCCCACCGGCGGTAAGGGCCCTTGTCATGGCCCAAAGCCCGCGAGCGCTCCCGGGCCTTCTGTCGGAAGGTCGGGAGGTCAGCAGATTCGGTGCAATTCCGAAGCCGACGGTAACAGTCCGGATGGAAGAGAATGGAGCAGCGGCTCCCGGCCGACGGCCGGGCGCGCGGCTGTTTCCTGACGCCCTGGTTCTGGTCTCTGATGCGACAAGGAGAAAGCCATGAATCAGAGCTCTGAAGATACCCAAGAAAAGAAGCTGGTGGCCTTCGTTAAAGCGCGCTGGCATGCGGACATTGTCGACCAGTGTCATACCGCCTTCGTTGAAGAAATGGATCGCCTGACCCAGGGCGGCTTTGCGGTCGAGGTTTTTGAAGCGCCGGGGGCCTTTGAGATTCCCCTCTTGGCCCGCGATCTGGCCAAGACCGGACGTTATCAGGCGATTGTCGGATCGGCCTTTGTCGTCAACGGTGGCATCTATCGTCATGAGTTCGTTGCGGAGACGGTGGTGGCGGCATTGATGCAGGTGCAGATGGAAACCGACCTGCCAGTCTTCTCCGCTGTGCTTACGCCGCACAACTTTCATGAAAGCGAAGAACACCGCCAATTCTTTCACCAGCATTTCCGGGTAAAGGGGCGGGAGGCCGCTGCGGCCTGCGTCGAGATGCTGGCCGCGCGTCAGGCGGTAAAGCAGGCGGCCTGACACCTTCGGGTTTGGGCGGCTCCTGCGGTCTCTGCTAAAAGAGGGGATTCGCTGGGGACGTCGGTCGCTGCGACCGCCGCCGGCAGATTGCGATAGGCCGGAGGCCGCATGATCGAATGGCTTGTTCCCGCCGACGTCGGCCTCGCGGCATCCTTGGTTCTCGTGGCCGTCAGCGCGGCGACCTCGTTTCTGACCGCTGCCGCCGGGATCGGCGGTGGTATCGTCCTGATTGCCGTCATGGCCGTCCTGGTGCCGGCCGCCGTGCTGATCCCCGTTCACGGGGTCGTTCAGATCGGCTCCAACGCCGGGCGCACGGCCGTCATGCTGCGCTCCGTACAGTGGCGGGTTATCCTGCTGTTCAGTCTGGGCAGCCTGGTGGGGGCGGCGCTTGGCGGTATGACGGCGGTGCGCCTGCCGCCGGCGGTTCTTAACATCGGTCTCGCCGGTTTCATTCTCTGGTCGGTCTGGGGGCCGGTCATGGCACCCCCGGGCCGTTTCAAGGTCGTCGCCAGCGGCGCTTTTTCCAGCTTTCTCACCATGTTCTTCGGCGCCACCGGACCCTTCGTCGCGGCGACGATAAAGACCATGAAATTCGGCCGCCTGGAGCATGTGGCGACCCATGCCGCCTGCATGGTGGCCCAGCACGGCATCAAGGTTTTCGCCTTCGGGCTGCTCGGTTTCAACTACGCACCCTACGCCGCTCTGATCGTGGCGATGATCGTCAGTGGCTTCCTCGGTACCTTGCTGGGTCGGCACGTGCTGGTGAGAATGAAGGAGGAGACCTTTCAGCGCGTCATCGCGGTCGTGCTCTCCGTCCTGGCGCTGCGTCTGCTCTACGAGGGGGTCGTCTTGCTGGGGCTCGTTTGACCGCCGTGACGCTCAGATAATCTCGTCTTCGTCGAAGAGAGGGTCGGACTGAAGCTCGGCTTCAATCTGGCCGACGGCGGCCTCCAGTTTTCCAGCCCGCTTGTGCCGGGCGATGTGAGCCAGGCCGTCGCCCTGGTTGACCACCGGCAGGTTGGTGCGGCCGATCATCAGCCCGGCATCGCGGGCGCGGACCTCGGTCTCGGTCTCTCCGAAGGGGTCGGAGATGATGCCGATCAAGTCCCCTTCGGCAACGCTGTCGCCGATGGTCTTGAAGCTGCGCAGGACGCCGCCGTCAGGCGCGCGCAGCCAGTAGCTCGACTGCGAGATGGTGGGCGTCACCTTGGCATCCCGCACACTGCGCGCTGGCAGCATGCCCAGGCGCTTCATCACCCGCAGGATGCCGGTGACCCCGACCCGTATGGCGAACTCATCGAAGCGCAGGCCTTCACCGGCTTCGAACAGCATGACATCGGTGCCGACGGACTGCGCCGCCTGGCGCAGGGAACCCTCGCGCAGCGGCGCTTCCAGGATCACCGGCGGGCCGAAGACGATGGCCAGTTCCTCCATGCGCTCCTGGTCCGGCGAGATACGGATCTGCGGCAGGTTCACCCGGTGTACCGCGGCGGAATGAAGATCGATCCCGACCTCCGCCCGGGCGACGATTTCCGTCAGGAAAAGGTCGGCGAGCTGGCCGGCCAGGGAACCTTTGGCCGAACCCGGAAAGGAGCGGTTCAGGTCGCGGCGGTCCGGCAGATAGCGCGAATGACTGATGAAGCCGAAGGCATTGACGATGGGCACGGCAAGCAGGCTGCCGCGCAACTTGGCCAGGGCGGGCAGGGCCAGCAGCCGGCGGATGATCTCAACGCCGATGATTTCGTCGCCATGGATGGCGGCGGAGACGAAAAGCGTCGGACCGGGCCGGATGCCGTGGGCGACATGGACCGGCAAGGCCATGGGGGTGTGATTGGAGAGAACCGAGAGCGGCAGGCCGACGGTACGGCGCTGCCCGGCCTCGACGCTGAATTCGCCGATCTGAAACGCGGCCCGCCCCGGCATCGCCTCAGCCGCGGCCTTTCGTCTTGGTCTTGCCCGGTTTGGCGTTCTTTTCCAGGTACTGGATCATCAGGTCGGCGACATCGACGCCGGTCGCCTTTTCGACACCCTCCAGGCCGGGCGAGGAATTCACCTCCATCACCACCGCGCCGTGATTGGAGCGCAGCATATCGACGCCACAGACGTTCAATCCCATTGCCTTGGCAGCTCGCACGGCGGTCGAGCGTTCCTCGGCGGTGATCTTGATCCGATTGGCTTCGCCGCCGCGGTGCAGGTTGGAGCGAAAGTCGTCCGTGGCGCCATGCCGTTGCATGGCTGCCACCACCTTGCCGCCGACCACGAAGGCGCGGATATCCGTGCCGCCGGCTTCCTTGATGAACTCCTGCACCAGGATGTTCACGTTGGCGCCGCGGAAGGCCTCGACCACCGACTTGGCCGAAATCTTCGTATCGGCCAACACCACGCCGATCCCCTGGGTGCCTTCCAGAAGCTTGATCACCACCGGTGCGCCACCGGCGATCTTGATCACTTCCTCGGTCACCTTGGGATCGTGGGCGAAAGCGGTGACCGGCAGGCCGATGCCGTCACGCGCCAGCAGTTGCATGGAGCGCAGCTTGTCGCGGGACCGCCCGATTGCCACCGACTCGTTCAGCGGAAAGACGCCCATCATCTCGAACTGCCGCAGCACGGCGAGGCCGTAGTAGGTGATCGACGCCCCGATCCGCGGGATCACCGCATCGTAACCGGCCAGCTTCTCGCCGTTGTAGATCACCATCGGCCGGTGCGAGGTGATGTTCATGTAGCAGCGCAGCGTGTTGATGATGTCGAGTTCGTGCCCCCGCGCCTCCGCAGCCTCGACCAGACGCTTGTGCGAGTAGAGATTGGCGTTTCGGGCCAGCATTAGCATCTTCATCGGCGCGTCCTAGTTTCGAAGTCTGGGTCTCGGCGTTTTTGGGTTCGCCGTTTTTGGGTTCGTGTGCTGCTGCCTCGGTTTTTTCGCCTCGGCCTGGTTACTTGGGGCTTAATAGAAAGGATTTCGTCGGGTGTACCAGAAAGCGCCCGGCGCGCAATGCGGTTCTGCCGAACAGCATTTCGAAACCCATCTCGGCGCGGTCGGTTAGGGTGACCTCGATATCGAAGTGGCGGCCGCCCAGAACAACCGGCGTGGTGATGACATAGCGGTCCTGGCTGTGCCCGCTGGAGCTTTTGATGCTGCGTCGGTCGCGGACCGGGGCGCGGCATTCGATTCGCGCCAGATCGCGGGCGCCGCCGCTGTGGGGGGCGACCTGAAAGGAAACCCAGGCAGTGCCGTCGTTGTCGAAGGGCGTGATCTGCATGGCGTGGAGCGCCGAGGTGCGGGCACCGGTATCGACCTTGGCCTTGATCCGCTCGATCCCGAAGGCCGGCAGGGCCAACCACTCCCGCCAGCCGATCAGGGCCCGCTTCTCCACCAGCGAGAGGACCTCCGCCTTGATCCCCCGCCGTTTCGGCGCTGTCATCCGCGCCCCGGGCTTTCTCACGGGCTTTTTTGCCTTCTTTGCCATCGCGCGTGACCGCCGGGCCCCCCAAAGACGTGCTTTCTTTGGATGCTGACGGACCTTGGGGGCCGGATCAAGGAAACTATCGCCGCTACAGCAGATCCAGGATTGATGGAATCGCTTCAGCGATCCATCAATCCTGGATCTGCTTCAGCTTTTGGTCGTAGAGCGGATTCACATGTTTTGCCGAAACCACGCAGTGGTTCCGTCAAAGCATGATCCGCTCTAGCCGGCGCCCGGCTGCCTATTCGGCGGGGGCGCTGCTGGGCTTCTGGGCCGACTTCTCGTCCGGTTGCGCGCGGCGGCGCCCGAAAATGCGCCGCAGAAGGACATAGAAGACCGGCGTCAGCAGGAGGCCGAAGAAGGTAACGCCCAGCATGCCGGAGAAGACGGAGGTGCCCAGTGCCTGGCGCATCTCGGCGCCGGGGCCCTGGGCGATGGCCAGGGGCAGAACCCCCAGGATAAAGGCAAAGGCCGTCATCAGGATCGGGCGCAGACGCAGGCGCGACGCCTCGACGGTGGCCTCGATCAATTCCTTGCCCTCTTCTTCAAGCTGCTTGGCGAACTCCACGATCAGAATGGCGTTCTTGGCCGCCAGGCCAACAAGCACGATCAAGCCGACCTGGGTCAGGATGTTGTTGTCCATGTCCCGGAAATTCACCCCCAGCAAAGCCGCCAGGATACTGGTGGGCACGATGAGAATGATGGCCAGAGGCAGCACCCAGCTTTCATACTGTGCGGCCAGGACAAGGAAGGCGAAGATCACCGCCAGGGCGAAGATATAGATCGCCGCATCGCCGGCGATTTTTTCCTGATAGGCGAGTTCAGTCCACTCGAAGCTCAGGCCGCGGGGCAGACTGTTGTCCGCCATGCGTTCCATGATCTCAAGGCTCTCGCCGGTGGAAACGCCGGGCGCCGCGTTGCCCTGAAGGGGCACCGATACCAGCATGTTGTATCGTTGCACGAGGTCCGGGCCGGAGCGGTTCTGGATCTCGACCAGGGTGCCAAGCGGCACCAGCGCTCCGGTGGCCGAGCGCACCTTCAGTCCGACGATGTCTTCCGGCGCCAGGCGGAACTGCTGATCGGCCTGGACGCGCACCTGATAGAGTCGCCCGAAGGCATTGAAGTCGTTCACATAGGTCGAGCCCAGGTTGACCGACAAGGCTTCGAAGATGTTGGCGATCGGTACGTTCAGCATCTGCGCGCGCACCCGGTCGATCTCCAGGAAAATCTGCGGGCTGGAGGCGGAGAAGGTGGTGAAAACACCGGCGACACCAGGCGTCTGCTGCGCTTGGCCCATCATCTGGAAAGCCGCGGCGAGAACCCGGCGCAGGTCCGACCCCTGGGTTTCCTGAAGCTGCATCTTGAAACCGCCGGCATTGCCGACGCCGCGCACCGGCGGTGGCGGGATGGCGATGATGAAAGCTTCCCGGATCGACTGAAGGCGCTGGTAGAGCTGGCCGATGATCGCGCCGGCCGGCAGTCCCTGCTCGATACGCGGATCGAACTCGTCGAAGCGCGCGAAGATGACGCCCTGATTGGAAGCGTTGGTGAAGGTCGCGCCGGAAAAGCCCGCAAAGGCCACGGCATCGGTGACGCCGGGCGTCGAGTTCACGATCTCCGAGGCTTTGCGGATGACAGCGTCGGTGCGGTCGAGCGCCGATCCGTCCGGCAACTGCACGACCACGATGGCATAGCCCTGGTCCAGTGTCGGGATGAAGCCGCGCGGAACCGTGGTCAGCATGTAGTAGGCGCCGTAGATAAGGCCGGCGAAGACGACCATGACCCCGGCCAGCGTCGTGCCGCGGGAGACCAGCATGCGAATCAAGCTGGCGTAGGCGTTCGCCATGCGATCGAAGCCGTTGTTGAAGTGCGTCGCAATCCAGCGCCCGCCGCGGGCTACGGGGTTTTGCGACTGAGGCTTGTCGTGGCGCTGCAGCAGGATGGCCGCCATGGCGGGTGACAGCGTGAGGGAGTTGACCGACGAAATCGCCGTCGAGACGGCAATGGTCACGGCAAACTGCTGATAGAACTGGCCGGAAACACCGGGAATGAAGGCGGTGGGGACGAAGACCGCGATCAAGACCAGCGAGGTGGCGATGAGCGCCCCGGCCACTTCGTCCATGGTGCGGTGGGAGGCGTCACTCGGACTCATCCCGTTGGCGATGTTCCGCTCGACGTTCTCGACCACCACGATGGCGTCATCGACAACGATACCGATCGCCAGGACCAGGCCGAAAAGCGTCAGCATGTTGATCGAGTAGCCGAGCGCCAGCATGACGGCAAAGGTGCCGACCAGGGAAACCGGAATCGCAAGGATTGGAATCAGGGCCGTCCGCCAGGATTGCAGGAAGACGATGATCACCACGACGACCAGCAGAACTGCTTCGAAGATGGTCGTATAGACAGCGTCGATGGATGCGGAGATGAATTCGGTCGGGTTATAAACGACCTGGTAGGCCAAACCTTCGGGGAAGTCGGCGCTCACCTCCTCCATCACCTGAAGGATCTCTTCCGCTGTTGCCAGGGCATTACTGCCGGGCCGCTGGAAGATACCCAGGGCGACGGCCGGCTTGTTGTTCAGGTAGGAGTTGGTGACATAGTCCTGTGCGCCCAATTCCACCCGCGCCACGTCGCGTACCCGCACAATGCGCCCATCCTCCGTCGCGCGGACGATGACATTGCCGAACTCCCTGGCCTCGTCGAAACGGCCCTGGGTGGTGACCGTATACTGAAAGGCATTGTCGGCTTCGTTCGGCGGTGCGCCGAGAGCACCGCCGGATACCTGCACGTTCTGTTCGCGCAGCGCACTCACCACGTCGCCCGGAGTCAGGCTGTAGGCCGAGAGCTTCTCCGGGTCGATCCAGACCCGAAGGGCGAACTGACGCTCGCCGAAGATGGTCAGGTTGCCGACGCCGTCCAGGCGGACGAGGATGTCGCGCACCCGCGAACGTGCGTAGTTGGAGACGTAAAGCTGATCGTAGGTTTCGTCCGGCGAGAGCATATGAACGACCATCATCAGGTCGGCCGAACTCTTGTTGGTGGAGATCCCCAGACGCCTTACTTCCTCGGGCAGGCGGGCCTCGGCGATGGAGACCCGGTTCTGTACCAGAACCTGCGCATCGTCGAGATCGGTACCCAGTTCGAAGGTAACTGTCAGCGACATGCTGCCGTCTGAGGTGGAGTAGGAAGACATGTAGATCATGCCCTCGACTCCGTTGATTTCCTGCTCCAGCGGTGTCGCCACCGTGGCCGCCACGGTTTCGGCATCGGCGCCGGGGTAGCTGGCCTGGACGACAATGGAAGGGGGCGCGATTTCCGGGTACTGCGAAACCGGCAGCTGCGTATAGGCAACAAGCCCCAGGATCACCATGATGATCGAGAGCACCGAAGCGAAGATCGGACGCTCGACGAAGAAGTGTGCAAAGTTCATGGCTGCGTCCCTACCAGGCGGCCGAAAGAATTGTTGACCTTATCGGCCACCAAAGAGATTGGTCCGCGCTATTGTTCGCGGACCTGTGCAAGCTCGGACTCCTCAGGTGCGACGACAATGCCGGGCCGTACCCGCATCAGGCCTTCGATAACGATCCGCTCTTCACCGTTCAGCCCGTCGCGGACCACCCGGTAGCCGTCGATCTTGGGACCGGGGCGAACTTCGCGAATGGCAACCGTTCCCTTGTCGTCGACGACATAGACGATGCGCTTGTTCTGATCGGCTGTGATGGCCTCGTCGGGAATCAGGATGCCGGTGTAAGGCAGCGATCCTGGGACGTTTACGCGGCCAAAGAGGCCGGGCTGCAGAACCAGGTCCTGGTTGGGCAGGATCGCCCTGACCCGCATGGTGCCGGACTCCCGGTCCAGGCGGTTTTCGGAGAAGTCGAGCTGGCCGCTGCGCGTCGCGGAAATGCTGTCGCCGAGCGTTACCGTAACCGGCAGTCCACCGCCGCCTTCCTGCATGGAAGCACCGCGAGACCGGGCGTCGCGGGCATAGGCCAGGTAATAGCGCTCATTGATGTCGAAGTAGAAATAGATCGGATCGAGAGAGACGATAGAAGTGAGGACCGTCTCATTGGCTCTGATCAGGTTACCGACGGAGAGCAGATCCCGGCCGATGCGCCCGGCAAAGGGTGCCCGGATTTCCGTGTACTCCAGGTCAAGGGCCGCTGACTCCCGCGCCGCTCTGGCTCCGGCGACCTCAGCCTGCGACGAAATGAACTCCTGGCGCCGCTCATCGACGACGCTGCGCGAGATATTGCCGCGGCCGACAAGTTCTTCGGCACGCTCCAGTTCCTTCCTGGCGAACTCCAGGCGCGCCTGAGCCACTTGCAGGGCTGCGTCGGCCTGCCTCAGAGTTGCCTGGAACGGGCGTTGATCGATGGTGAAGAGCAGTTGTCCTTCTTCCACCAGCGCTCCGTCTTCGAAGTGAATCTGATCCAGATAGCCGCCGACCCGGGCGCTGACCTGCACTTCGTCCACAGCTTCGAAGCGGCCGACGAATTCGTCGTCCTCCAAGATCTGCTTTACCAGAGGCTTGGCCGTCGTCACCGCCGGTGGCGGTGGGGGCCCGGCATTGGCTTGGGCAGCCTGATCGACGTCGTCGCAGGCTGCAAGCACGGCTAGCGCCGCGAAGGGAAATAGGAAACGCAGCATCGTCATCGCTCGCCCTGAGGTTGGTTGAGAAAAGCAATGCCAGAAGGAGAGGACGCCGCGGCAGCGACACTCTCCGGTCCGACCCAGCAGACGACATAGTTATGGTAGCGGGCGGGAGATACAACCCTATGAGAAATTAATAATCATTGCGATTGATGAAAAGGAGGGCGCTATAGCAGAGGTTGTCGCAAATCTGACACGAATCTCCATAGGCAGACTTCCTGACAAGCCCCTGACCTTTACTTCTCCGGAAGTACATCTCCTGAAATCCGAGTTTCCGTCGTTTGGCGATGCAATCGCCTTGGTTTGTGAGGATTCTCATACGCGATAGCCGCCAGCCAAGCCAAAATCCCGGCATAGGGGCCAGTTGGTGACGGTCCCGAACAGAGGTGGAGGAGGAAACTCATGGGACGTTTGCGGCTGACTTACTACACCGTTCTTATCTTCACGACGGCCGTCATCGCCAGCGCGATTGCCAACGCGTAACGAGCGGAATTCCCGGGTTGGGCAGTGATGCCGTTCTGCTATGCGAAACGCCCGGGCCTGCCGATAGGCGCAGCGACTCCATATGGGTCACCAGGTCCGTGATGCGTTATCCGCATGGCGGTGTTGCCTGCGCCGGGGCGTTCGGCGTTTCGGGGTGAGCTGACGCCTTGCCGGTCGTCTCGGGATCGAGGGCCGCCAGGGCATCGTAGTGGCTGAGGAAAATCTTGCCGCTAAGCTCTTCGAGGAAATGCGAGCGCTTCAGCTTGTCCATCACCGGACCTTTCACCTCCGAGAGATGGAAGCGGACCCCGGCCGCATCGAGGCGCTCGACCAGCGTTTCCAGGCTTTCCAGCGCGCTGGCGTCAATGTCGTTCACTGCCGAGCAGACCAGCACGACATGGTTGATCGCCTTGTCGGCCACGGCCATGTCGTAAAGCTTGTCTTCCAACCACCGGGCGTTGGCGAAGTAGAGACTCTCATCGACTCGCAGGCTCAGGATGGCCGGGCTTGTCACCACGCTGTGGCGTTTAATGTTGCGGAAATGATGACTGCCCGGCACTTGGCCCACCACTGCCATGTGGGGCCGGCTGGAACGGGCCAAAAACAGCACGATGGAGAGGGTGACGCCGGTAATGATCCCGGCCTCCACCCCGGCGGCCAGGACCATCACGATCGTTGCCGCCATGGCCGCGAAGTCGCCCTTGGCATAGTGCCAGGTGCGTTTCAGCGCCGGAAGATCGATCAGCGACAGTACGGCGACCACGATGGTGGCGGCCAGGGTTGCTTTGGGGAGTTGCTGAAACAAGGGCGTCAGGAGCAAGGCAGCCAGGCCGATGCCGACGGCGGTCATGACCCCGGCCATAGGGGTACGCGCGCCGGCATCGAAGTTGACGACGGAGCGGGCGAAGCCCCCGGTCACCGGGTAGCCGCCGGTCATGCCGGCAGCGACGTTGGCGGTGCCGAGCCCGACCAGTTCCCTGTTCGCGTCGATGCGCTCGCGCCGCTTGGCGGCCAGTGTCTGGGCGACGGAAACCGACTCGACAAAGCCGACCACCGAAATCAATACGGCGGAGGGCAGCAGCTCCCGCCAGAGCGCCGGGTCGAACGGCGGCAGGGCTACCGGCGGCAGGCCCTGGGGGATTTCTCCGACGACCCTGACCCCGGCATCGCCCAGCGACAGCAGGTCGACCAACACAATGGTGACGACGACGGCTGCCACTGGTCCGGCTTTGGCGATGCTGTCGGCGAGCCTTGGGCCCAGCCCGGCTCTCATCAACAAGGGTTTCAAGAAGCGGCGGACCCAGAACAGGAACAGCGTGGCGCCGGCGCCGATGGCCAGGGTCGCCCCGTTCACCGAATCGATCCGGTCGGCGAGAGAGCGGACCAACTCGATCAGGTTGTGCCCGGAGGCCTCGATTCCCAGAATGTGTTTCAACTGGCTGGCGGCGATCAGGATCCCCGAGGCCGTGATGAAGCCCGAGATCACCGGATGGCTGAGCAGGCTGGCCAGAAAGCCGAGGCGCAGCAGTCCCATGGCGATGAGAAAGACCCCGGAAATCAATGCCAGGGCAAGGGCCGCGCCGCGGTACTCCGGCGTGCCTGCAGCGGTCAGGTCCCCGACCGCCGCTGCGGTCATCAGCGAAACCACGGCGACCGGGCCGACGGCCAGAGTGGAAGAACTGCCGAAGAGCGCATAGGCGGCGAGCGGGGCCATGCTGGCGTAGAGCCCGACCTCCGGCGGCAAGCCGGCCAGCAAGGCATAGGCCAGGCTCTGCGGTATCAGCATGATGGTGACAATCACCGCCGCCAGGGCGTCGCCCTGGAAAGACACCTTGTCGTAGCGGCGCATCCAGGCGAGGCCCGGCAGCAGGCGTTCGATCATGTTTTGCTTCCGCTCTATATCAAATGGTTAGAGCAGATTCACCGGGTTGGAGGGATCGCTCACGTGATTCCATCCAACCCGGATCTGCTCTAGGCCCGGGGCCGCTCAGTTGACGACTTCCGGTTTGGCCAGCCATTCCCTGCCCCGCAGCATCGCCTGCCAATAGACCGGCGGCAGGATCTTTTCCTTGAGCAGCCAGGCCAGGCGGCTCGGCTGCTTGCCGTTGATCAGCCAGCCCGGAAAGCTCGGCAACAGCTTGCCGCCGTAACCGAACTCGGCCAGCACGATTTTCCCGCGCTCCACCGTCAGCGGGCAGGAACCGTAGCCATCGTAGTGGCCGATGGCGACCTTGTGCCCCATGTCGGCCAGGACGTTTTGCGCCACCACCGGCGCCTGTTTGCGGGCCGCCGCTGCCGTCTTGGCGTTGGGGGCGTTCATCACGTCGCCGAGGCTCCAGATGTTTTCGTAAGTCTTGTGGCGCAGGGTGTTCTGGTCGACATCCACCCAGCCGGCCTGATCGGCAAGCGGACTGACGCGGATAAAGTCCGGGGCGCATTGCGGCGGGCAGACGTGGATCATGTCGAACCTGCGCTCGACTCTCTTGGTGTTGCCATCGGCGTCGGTTTGATCGAACCAGGCCCGCCTGGACGGCCCATCGACTGCGACGAGGTTGTGACTGAATTTCAGTTCGGCCCGGTACTTCTCGATATAGTCCATAAGGGCGGGCACGTAATCCTTGACCCCGAAGAGCACGGCGCCGGCGTTGTAGAAGGCGATGTCGATACGGTCGAGCGTCCCGCTGCGCAGCCAATGATCGGCCGAGAGATAGAGCGCCTTTTGCGGTGCGCCGGCGCATTTGATCGGCATCGGCGGCTGGGTGAAAAGCGCGGTTCCCGCCTTCAGCTCATTGACCAGTTGCCAGGTGTAGGGCGCCAGATCGAAACGGTAGTTCGAGGTGACACCGTTCTTGCCGAGGGTGTCGACCAGCCCCTCCACCTTGTGCCAGTCCAGCTTCAGGCCGGGGCAGACCACCAGGCGGTCGTACTGAATGGCGCGGCAGCCTTCCAGCAGTACCACGTTGCGCTCCGGCTCGAAGGCGGCGACGGCGGCCTTGATCCAGTGCAGCCCCTTGGGCAGGACGGAGGAGAGGGTGCGGACGGTTTCCTCCGCCTCGAACACACCGGCGCCGACCAGTGTCCAGCCGGGCTGATAGTAGTGAATATCCGCGGGGTCGATGATGGCGATCTCCAGGTCGCCGGCACGGTTCTGTAACGAGGAAGCAACGGCGATCCCCGCCGAACCGGCGCCGATGATCACGATGTCGAACTTGCCGTCGATGGCCTCGCCCGGGGTTTTGCCTTGATTGGCGATCCGCCGCACCACGCCGGACATGTCGTAGCCGGCGTTCTTAGTGGCGACCAGAATGTCGGCCAGCGGCATCTTGCCGGCACGGCTGAGCGACCACAGCGTGATCGAGCGGGTGCCGCTGCGGCAGTAGGCGAAAACCGGTTTGGGCGCTGCGTCGAAGGTTTCGTCAAAGGCCGTTGCATCTGCGTCGCTGACCTTGCCGCTTTCGACCGGTAAATAGAGCGCCTGCAGACCAAGCGCCTGGGCTGCCTCCTCGATCTCATGAAACAACGGCTGGTCGTTGCCTTCCCCGTCGGGGCGGTTGCAGATAACGGTCCGGTAACCCGCCTCGGCAATCTGCTTCAGATCGCCGGGCAGGATCTGCGGCGCGACGCCGAAGCCGTTGTCGACTGTCTTGATTTCCATGATTTCCTCCTGCCTCCCTTTTTTTTGAGGGAGTTGCTTTTTCTGGGCGCGCCTTACAGCGCGTCTACGGGAATCTTCAGGTAGCTGACCCCGTTGTCCTCTGGCGGCGGCATGTCACCGGCGCGCATGTTGACCTGGACCGAGGGCAGGATGAGAACCGGCATGTCGAGTTTTTTGTCGCGGGCGCTGCGCATGGCGACGAACTCGTCTTCGCTGATGCCGTCGTGGACGTGAATGTTGTTGGCTTTTTCCTCCGCCACGGTGGTTTCCCAGGCATAGGCGTCGCGGCCCGGCGCCTTATAGTCGTGACAGAGGAAAAGCCGTGTCTTGGGTGGCAGCGCCAGGATCTTGTGGATCGATTGGTAGAGCTGACGGGCATCGCCGCCCGGGAAGTCGCAGCGTGCGGTGCCGAAGTCCGGCATAAACAGCGTGTCGCCGACAAAGGCCGCATCGCCGACGATGTAGGTCGCGCAGGCCGGCGTGTGGCCGGGCGTGTGCATGACCTTCGCCTCCATCCCACCGATGGCGAAGGTCTCGCCATCCTTGAACAGCCGGTCGAATTGACGTCCATCCGTCGCGAAACTTTCTTCGGCGTGGAAGACCTTCTTGAAAACACCCTGCACCTTGTCGATCGCGGCACCGATCGCCACCGTGCCGCCGACCTCCTGCTTCAGGTAAGGGGCGGCTGTCAGGTGATCCGCGTGGACATGGGTTTCCAGGATCCACTCGACGGTCAGCTTCTCGGCCTTGACGAAGGCGATGACCGCATCGGCCGAAGCGGTGCCGGTGCGTCCCGACTTGGGGTCGTAGTCCATCACCGAGTCGACAATGGCGGCTTTGGCGGTTTCCGGGTCCCACACCACATGGGTAGCCGTGAAGGTTGCTTCATCGAAGAAGCTTTTGATCTTGGGGGTCATAGCATTCACTTCCCTAGGGTATTTATCTTTGACTGCCGGTTCTCCGGCTTAGCTCTGCTCTTTCTGCTTGGCGCTGGTGCAGATCCCCAGCAGGCGGTAGGCCGGGCAGAAGCCGACGAGAGCGGTACCGAGGGGGATGACGCCGATCCAGCCCCAGGGGGCTTGCGGGCCGACAAAAACGAGGGCGATCAACACGATGCCCAGTACGACACGCAGGCCGCGGTCCAGGGCGCCAACATTGCGGTTCATCGATTGTCTCCTTTGAAAGGCGGGGATTCGGTTGCCTTGCGCCGGAGACTAGCGAAGCATCAAAGCCTTTTATGTGACCAAGTCACCAAGGGGCGGGGCGCTCATTGGCCCTGGACTGGCAGGCGATCACTCACCGGCAGTGAGCCGTGTCAGAGCCGTGGGGTCGTTGAGTTTTATCTGGCCGCGGGTCATCTCCAGCCAGCCGCGGCGCTGAAACTCCTTCAGGTGGCGGCTGATCACTTCCCGCGCACTGCCCAGCTCCACGGCCAGCTCCTGATGGGTGAGGGAAAGCCTGCCTTCGGGGTCGGCCAGCTCCGCCAGTTTCTGTGCCAGGCGCTTGTCGATGCGCTCAAAGGCCACCTCCTCGACCACATGCAGCAGATCGGTAATGCGGCTGGAGTAGTCGGCGAAGACGAAGCGGCGGAACTCCGCCGAGCGCGCCATCATCTCGTCGAAAGTAGCCTTCGGGACAGCGACCGCCTGTACCGGCGTCTCTGTAATGCCTTCGGCATTGTAGGTATCCTGGGACAGCAGGCAGGCCGTGGTCATGATGCAGCTCTCGCCGCCGGTAACCCGATAGAGAACGATCTCCCTGCCGCCTGAGGATACCTGCTGGACCCTGACGGTGCCGTCGAGCAGCAGCAGGAAATTCTCGGCCGGCAGCCCCGGTGCGAAGACCGTCGTCTGGGCCGGCAATTCGACGAGCTGTGCAGATTCTGCGACCCGTTGCTGCTCGGCAGGAGTCAGCTTGGTCAGTTCCGGAAAGCGCGGGATCCAATCAAGCGGCATGGCGGGCGAGGGGCTCCTGGGGTCTGACCGATGGCGACTGCGGTAAGGTCACACGATAACCCGTCAGGGTAAAGGGCGTCCGCCGGCTGTGACTGGCAGTGAGAAGACCGCCCCTGATATAAATCCCAGCGCCATAAACAGGAGGTCAATAAAGAAGGGGCGGCCCCGGAAGGACCGCCCCGACAAAACGCTTTCCCGCAGAAGTCAGGAGTAGCGGTAGGGAACGCCGACCTTTTCCATCACGGCCGTGTATTCCTCGAAGATCTTCACCACGCGGGCGGCCCGGGGGCTGCTCTCGGCGATCTCCGTCCAGAAGCCCTTGGCGTCGGCCACGACCTGATCCCACTCCTCGGTCGGGATCGTGGTCAGCTCCATCTTGTCACCTTCGGCGCGCAGCTGCGCTTCACCGCCCCAATACCAGACCTGGCGGTAGTAGTGCGACTGATCGATGGTGATCTTGAACAGCTCCTTCAGGTGATCGGGAACCTTCGCCCAGCTGTCGGTGTTGGCGAAGTAGGAGCCGCACCAGGCGCCGGTGACGTTGTTCAGAAGGGCATAGTTGCAGACGTCCGCCCAGCCCACTTCGTAGGCTTCGGTGAAGCCGCACCAGGCAACGCCGTCCAGCTCACCGGTCTGCAGGGCAACTTCCACGTCGTCCCAGGGCACGGTCACCGGGATCAGGCCGTAGCGCGACAGGAAGCGGCCGGCAGTGGGAACGCCGAAGACGCGCTTGCCCTTCATGTCGGCGAGGGAGCGGATCGGATCCTTGGTGAAGATGTGAAGCGGGTCCCATGCGCCGGCGGAGATCCACTCGACCCCGTCGACTTCGCCGTAGGCTTCCGCCCAGATCTCGTTCAGGCCGTAACGGTCGAAGAGCACCGGCAGGTCGAGGCTGTAGCGGGTGGAGAAGGGGAAGTAGCCGCCGAAGACGCTGATGTCGACGGGGGAGGCCATGGTCGCATCATCACTCTGCACCGCGTCGATGGTGCCGTTCTGCAAGGAGCGGAACAGCTCGCTGGTCGGCACCAACTGGTCGGCATAGTAAAGCTCGATCTCCATCTCACCGTTGGCCGCCTTGTTGAAGGCCTCGATCTGCGGCTTGATGACATGGGCGCCCAGCGGCGCGCCGGAGTAGGTCTGCAGGCGCCACTTGATGGGCCCGCTCTGCGACAGCACCGCCGGCGCCCCCAGAGTCGATGCCGCTGCCGCCGTGGCGCCACCGATGCTCGCCTTTTTCAGAAAGTCGCGCCGGTTTGTCTTGCCCGCCGCCTTCATGGTCTTGTTGTCGGTTTTCTTTGTCATTCCTTGCTCCTGTTCGTCAGTTTCTCTCTGCTATCGTTTGACCTTCTCACTAGGGTCAGTCATTCCCCCTTGCCTGCTGTCACTTTCCGTAAACGTAATCGGGAAGCCAGAGCGCAAGCTGGGGAAAGGCCATCACCAATGCCAGCGCCAGCGTCATCACCAGGACGAAGGGGATGATGGATCGGTAGATATCGATCAGCGTTATTTCCTTCGGTGCCATCGCCCGCATCAGAAAGAGGTTGTAGCCGAAGGGGGGCGTCATGTAGGCGATCTGACAGGTGATGGTGTAGAGCACGCCGTACCAGATCAGATCGAAGCCCAGCACTTTGACAAGCGGCACGTAGAGCGGCGCGACGATCACCAGCATGGCGGTGTCGTCCAGGAACATGCCCATCAGCAGATAGGAAAGCTGCATCATGATCAGCACTTCCCAGGGCGACAGGTTCCAGCGCGTGATGAAGAGGGACTCGATGGCGCGCGCCGCGCCGATACCGTCGAAGATGGCACCGAAAGCCAGGGCCGCCAGTATGATCCAGAGGAACATGCAGGAAATGCCCAGCGTCTTCCTCACCGTCTGGTGAAAGATCTGAAAGGTGAGGCGGCGCTTTGCAATGGCGGCCAGGGTGGCGCTGGTGGCGCCGACGGCCGAGCTTTCGACAAGGCTGGTAATGCCCATGACGAAAAGGCCGGTCATGAAGAAGAAAATCAGGAAAGGGATGATCCCGGCGCGCAGCAGCCGCAGCTTCTCGGCCATGGGAATGTCCAGTTCTTCCCTGGAGAGCGTCGGGCCGAGGTGCGGTTGGGCGCGGCAGCGTATCGCGATGTAGATGATGAAGAGGGCCGCCATCATCAGGCCGGGTATGGCTCCGGCCAGCCAGAGCTGGCCGACCGGTTGCCGGGCGATCATGCCGTAGAGCACAAGCACTACAGAGGGTGGCACCAGGATTCCAAGCGACGAGCCCGCTTGCACTACACCGGTGATCATCACCTTGTCGTAGCCGCGGCGCAGCATCTCCGGCAGTGCGATACTGGCGCCGATCGCCATGCCTGCGACGCTGAGGCCGTTCATCGCCGAGATGACCACCATCAGGCCGATGGTGCCGATGGCAAGGCCGCCCTTTATGTTCCCGAACCAGACGTGGAACATCTTGTAGAGGTCTTCGGCGATGCGTGTTTCGGAGAGGATGTAGCCCATGTAGATGAACAGGGGCAGGGTCAGCAGCGGAAACCAGTTGAACAGCTTGAAGGCGGCGTTGAAGGGCATTTCGATGGCGCCCTCGCCGTAGAGCAGCAGCGCCGCCGATGCGGCGACAAAGCCGATGGCCGCAAAGACCCGCTGCCCCATCAGGAGCATTACGAGCATCGTCGCGAACATCGTAATGGCGATGAGTTCGTGGCTCATTGCACCGACTCCCCCTTCGCCTTGGCGAAGTCCTTAAAGAACATGGAGACGGCTTGCAGCAGCATCAAAATGATGCCGGCCACCATGATGACCTTGATCGGGATCATGGAGGGGTTCCACATGGAGAAATTGCGCTGGTCGTATTTGATCGCATAGGCGGTGCTGGAGATCGATCCGACCAAAAGGCAATCAGATAGAACACCAGGAAGAAGCTGGTGAAGGCGTCCATCCGCGCCTTGCCTCTCTCTGAGAAGCGGTCGTAGAGCAGGTCCATTCGGACGTGATCGCCGAGCTGCAGGGAGTAGGCGCCGCCGCAGATGTAATAGGCCGCCAGAATGAACTGGGCCATCTCGATGGCCCAGTGGATCGGTATGTCGAGAATGTTTCTGGTGATGGCATTCACCAGGAGAACGCCGATCATGGCGACGATGAGATACATCGTCACGATGCCGATCTTCTCCGAGATGGAATCGATGTACTTCACATATAGCTTTATTGCTCTCGGCAATGCCCGAAACCCCCTGCAGCCCCGATCTGGATTTGCGCCAACCCGCGGTTTCTTCTTCTTCTCCCAGGTCTGCGCCTTTTTGACGTCCGCAATATCATCGCACTGTTGTCTTTGCCGCCGCCAACACTTTCTGCATTTCCGGCCCCGGCGGTTTGTCCGTAACCAGGGTTTGTATGCGCTCCAACGGGCACACCCTGAAGCTGCCTTTGCGCCCGAACTTCGTCGAATCGGCGAGAACGACCGCTTCTCCGGCGTTGTCGATCATGGCGCGGGCGATCTGGGCTTCGTCAAAATTGAAGTCCATCGCGCCTTCCCGGCTGTCGAGGGCGCCGACGGTAATGACGGCATAATCGGCGCGGAAGCTGGCGATCTGTTCGATGGTCGTCGGCCCCACGGTTTCGCGGTTGTCGCCGTCGAAGCGGCCGCCAAGCAGAAAAACACTGGACCGGTTGTCCGCCGACGCCATGGTCTCGGCGATCCGCGAGGCGTTGGTGACCACCGTCAGCCCGCTTACCTTGGCGAGTTCCTGCGCGCACATCAGAGTTGTCGACCCGGTATCGATGAAGAGTGTCTGGCCGGGCGAAAACAGCGCCGCCGCCTTCGCGGCAATCGCGCGTTTGGCGGCTGCGTTCTGTGCCATCCGCTCGCGGAACGGCCCCTCGGCGCCGTCGCGCGGCAGGCGGGCGCCGCCATGGAACTTTTGGACCGTGCCGGCCTCGGCAAGGGCGCTCAGATCGCGGCGAATGGTTTCGTGCGAGGTATCGAAGCGGACGGCCAGGTCGTCGACCGTGACCTGCCGCTGCTTTTGCACCAGCTCGGCTATCCGCGCTTGCCGTATTCTCGGCCGCATTTCCGAACCCCCGTCACTCCCGAACCCCCGCGCCGCAGCTTGGCGGTTGCGCCGCCCAAAGCACTCAGCTTGCCATTTCTGACTATAAGTGCACTGACTGAATTCACATAAATTACATTAACTTATTGATTTATATTGTAAATAATTCAGACTACAGATAATCGAAACTTGACCGTTCGGTCATTTGTTTTTAGGCTAGCCGTCTCACGGGAATGGCACAAGCCCCAAAACTTGCCCAGAGGGTCTGGAGACCGGTCATGCCGAGTGCGCCACCGGAAAGCGAAGAATATTTTGATGTCGCGGTGATCGGCGCCGGCGTCGTCGGCTGCGCCATTGCGCGGCGCTTCACGCTTGAGGGCGCGCGGGTCGTTGTGATCGAGAAGGCCGTCGATATTCTCGACGGTGCCAGCAAGGGTAACAGCGGCATCCTTCACACCGGTTTCGATGCGCCGGTCGGTTCTCTCGAACAGCGCTGCATCGCAGCGGGCTACCGGGAATACCTCGACATCAAGGACCGGCTCGGGCTCTCGGTTCTCAAGACCGGCGCGCTGGTACTGGCCTGGACTGAGGAAGAAGAAGCGCGGCTCGAAGCCTTAATGGAACAGGCGAGCGCCAACGGTGTCGACGATGTCGAGCGGCTCGGCGTCACGGAGATACGGGCGCGGGAACCCGGCCTTTCCGATCGGCTGAGAGGCGGGTTTTCAGTGCCGCGGGAATACATCATCGATCCCTGGACCGCACCGCACAGTTATCTGCTGCAGGCGCTTGAGAACGGCGCCCGGCTGCTGCGCCGCGCAGAAGTGTTGGATGGCGGCTTTGACGGTTCGGCCTGGCGCCTGGAGACGTCGCGCGGCGCGGTCAGGGCGAGCACGGTGATCAATGCCGCGGGGCTCTATGGCGACCATGTCGACCAGCGGCTTCTGCAGGCAAGCAGCTATGCCATTCGCCCGCGCAAGGGCCAGTTCGTGGTCTTCGACAAGGCGGCTGCTGCGCTGCTGTCGGCGATCCTGCTGCCGGTGCCGACGGCGACGACCAAGGGCATCGTGGTCTGCAAGACAAGTTACGGCAACGTGCTCGTCGGTCCGACGGCCGAGGAGCAGGAGAGCCGTGACGAAGCCGGCGTCGATCACGAGACCCTTGCCGCCTTGCAGCGGCGCGGCATTGAAATCCTGCCCGGCCTGGCCGACTTCGAGGTGACGGCGACCTATGCCGGCCTGCGCCCCGCCACCGCCGATAAGGATTATCAGATCAAAGACCACCCGGCGCAGCGCTACATCTCCGTCGGCGGCATTCGCTCGACCGGTCTCTCGGCGGCGTTGGGCATCGCCCGTCATGTCTTCGATCTCTATGGGCAGTTCGGGGGCCGGCATCAGCCTCCGGAAACGCCGCACTGGCCCAAGGTCAGCCCGATTGCGGAATACCAGAACCGCGGCTGGACCGAACCGGGCAATGCCGGGGTGGTCTGCCATTGCGAACTGGTGACCCGCCGCGAAATCGAGGAGGCGCTGAACGGACCGCTTGCTGCAGGCAGCCTGCCCGGCCTGAAGCGCCGGACCCGGGCGACGATGGGTCGTTGCCAGGGATTCTACTGCCTCGGTGAACTGGCCGAGATCACCGAGGGACGGTTCGAAAGGCCTCTGGCAACAGCCTATGACAGCAATTCCTGAGCATGCCGGAGGACTGCCGGGCGCCTGCGATGTTGCCATCGTCGGCGGCGGTCCGGCGGGTCTCGGCGCGGCCCTGCGCCTGAAACACCTCGGGATCGAGGCCATCGTGCTGGATCGCGAGGCCGAAGCCGGCGGCATCCCGCGCCACTGCGGCCACTATCCTTTCGGCATGCGGGAGTTTCACCGCATCCTGAAGGGGCCGGACTACGCGCGGCGCCTGGTGCAAGCAGCGAAACAGGCTGGTGTTGCGATCTTCACGCAAACCAGCGTCGTGGCTTTGGATCCTGGGCCCTGCCTGACCGTGACGACACCGGACGGTAGAGCTGAAATTCGGGCCAAGCGGATTCTGCTTTCTACCGGGGTGCGTGAACGCAGCCGGGCGGGCCGCCTGGTCGGCGGCCAGCGGCCCTGGGGCGTCCTCTCGACCGGGGCGCTGCAATCCATGGTCTATCTGAAGGGCAGGCGGCCCTTTGAGCGTCCGGTGATTGTGGGCAGCGAGTTGGTCTCCTTTTCCGCGATCCTGACCTGCCGCCATGCCGGCATCCGGCCTGTGGCGATGGTGGAGGCCAACGACCGGGTGACCGCCTGGTGGTTCGCCGCCGGGTTGCCGCGCCTGACCGGTGTTCCGCTTCACCTCAACAGCCGGGTGTTGCGCGTTGTCGGGGATCAGCGGGTCGAGGCGGTGGAATTGCAGAACGGCGCCGGCGCGTCGCGTCTTATCGAAGCCGACGGAGTCATCTTCAGCGGCCAGTTCCTGCCGGAGGCGACGCTGCCGCGTGCGGCGGGACTGACGATCGATCCGGGCAGCGGTGGCCCGGCGGTCGATCAGTACGGGCGTTGTTCCGACCCGGCGGTCTTTGCCGCCGGCAACCTGCTGCGTCCGGTGGAGACAGCCGGCTGGTCGTGGCAGGAGGGAGTCTTTGCTGCAGACAGGATCGCGGCAAGCCTCGCGGGGCAACTGTCCGAAAGGCAGGGGGCGATAGAAATGCGGGTTCACGGTGATGCGGCGGTCAAGTTCGTGCTGCCGCAGCGTCTGGCGTTGCCCGTGCTGCCAGGTGCTATGAGGAACCTTCAGCTTCGGGCCAAGCGGCCCTTCCACGGCACCCTGTCTGTCCGGCAGAACGGCAGGACCCTGTGGTCGGGCCGGCGGTCCGGCCGTCCGGAGCGTCGTATCCTTTTGCCCTTGGCGCCGATTGCCGAAAAAGCGGTTCCAGGTACCATCGAGATCGACCTGCAGGAAGAGTTCTAAGTCGGGGGTTCGCGAATATGGCTGTCGTTGCAATTGATCAAGGGACGACCAGTACCCGCTCGCTGTTGCTTGCCAAAGGGCGGGCGCCGAGGGTGTTGCGTGCCATTGAGCACAAGCAGATCTATCCGCAACCCGGCTGGGTCGAACATGATCCGGAGGAGCTTGTCGGCAACATCCTGCTCTGCGCCGAGGCGGCCGACGACATCGAAGCCATCGGCATCGACAATCAGGGGGAAAGCTGTCTCGCCTGGGATCGGGAAACCAAAGCGGCAGTCTCGCCGGTGCTGGTCTGGCAGGACAATCGGACCCAGGCTGCGATCGACCGGCTGAAAGCCGAGGGCGCTGAGGCCGTGGTCTTGGAGCGCGCGGGCCTGCCGCTCGATTCCTACTTTTCCGCCTCAAAGCTCGCCTGGATTCTCGAAAACAATCCGGAGGCCTGACGGCTTGCCGCCGAGGGACGCCTCTGCCTGGGGACGACCGATGCCTTTTTCCTGGACCGTCTGACCGGGCATTGCGTTACCGACATCACGACCGCTTCGCGGACATCCTTGATGAACCTGGCGAGCGGTGCCTGGGACCCGGATCTCTGCGCACTCTTCGGCGTGCCCATGGACGCTCTGCCGCAGATCGTGCCCTCGACCGGAGACTTCGGGGCGATGCAGGTCAACGGCCGGGCGGTTCCGGTTGCCGCGAGCATCGTCGATCAGCAGGCCGCGCTCTACGGCCACGGCTGCCGGGCGGCCGGCGATGCCAAGATCACTTTCGGTACCGGCGCTTTCGCCCTGATGGTGACGGGGGCGGAGATCCACCGCGCGCCGGAGAAGGGGCTGCTGCCGACCGTCGCCTGGCAGAAAGAGGGGGAGGCGCCGGTCTACGGCCTCGACGGCGGTGTCTATTCCGCCAGTGCCGCGGTCAACTGGGCGCGAAGCCTGGGGCTGTTCGAGGAGTTCGATGCGATCAACAGCTTCGATGGTCCTTCGGCCATAGAGCGCGGCCTCGCCTTCGTCCCAGCCTTGACAGGCCTTGCCTGCCCGCACTGGGACCGCAAGGCTCGGGGCCTATGGCTCGGCATGGCCCTTGAAACGACCCAGCGCGACCTTGTGCAGGCGGTGCTGGAAGGAGTCGCCTTTCGGGCGGCAGAGGTGCTGACCGCGATGAACGAGCGCGTCGCCATGGCCGGGCCGCTGTCGATCGACGGCGGCATGGCGGCCAATGGCTACTTCCTGCAGTTTCTGGCCGACATCCTGCAGCGTGACCTTGCGGTGCCGCAGAGCGGTGAGCTCACCGCCATGGGGACCGCCTGCCTCACCGCAGAGGTGATAGGCGCGGTGGCGGAAGAAACGGACGATGTTTCGGTCGTCAAACCGCGCGTCGACCTGGACCGGCATCGCGCAGACTTTTCTAAGGCCGTCGACCTCTGCCGTTCCTGGGCGCCGGGACAAGCCTGAGGTTGCCGCGCAGTGGTCGTCTATGCGAAGCGATCGTGCCGATACAAATAGCGAGTTCATTTCAGCACTTCTTAATATGCGCTAACCTGATTCCAGCCGGACGCCCGTGCTTCCAATGGGCGCCCGCTTGAAGGGATATCGGGAGTTCTGAAAATGACCACTGAGGATTTTGCGCTGGAAGGCGGCTGCGCCTGCCGGGGAGTCCGCTACCGCCTGACCGCGCCGCCGATCTACGTCCACTGCTGTCACTGCCGTTGGTGCCAGCGCGAGACCGGGAGTGCCTTTGTCCTCAATGCCATGATTGAGGCCGGCCGCGTCGAACTGTTGAAGGGGGAGCCGCTGGCGGTGATGACCCCGTCCAACAGCGGCAAAGGCCAGAAGATAACGCGCTGCCCGGACTGCATGGTCGCGCTCTGGAGCAACGATGCCGGGGCCGGCGATGCCCTCAACTTCGTGCGTGTCGGAACGCTGGACGATCCCGACAGGGTGCCGCCGGACATCCACATCTTCACCGACTCCAAGCAGCCCTGGGTCATCCTGCCGAAGGACAAACCGTCGTTTCCCGAATACTACAACCGCAAGGAGGTTTGGCCGGCAGCTGCGCTGGCCCGCCGTTCGGCGGCTTTGGGGCGCTGAGCGGCGGTCGCCAAACCGCCTCGCTCAGGCCGAAATACCCTTGTAACCCTTTATACTCAAAGCGTTTTGCGCCCTGCGGGCGGTGATGGGCAGGTGTATTGAGCCGTTGCCGGATAGTGATCGATGGTTGAAAAGAAGTTCTGCTTGCCGGTTCTGATATAAACGATTTGTTAAGCGTATTCGGTCAGGTTCCATTAAATTTCACTAATGAACCGTGAGTCCGAATCGGTTGAAGACAATGGCAGCGCCCATTCCCATAAACGAGCCTTTGCGGCTGCAGGCCCTGCTCGAGCTGGACATCCTCGACACGCCGCCCTGTCCGCGGCTGCAGTCCCTCGTGCAGATAGCGGCGCGTGTACTGGGCGCGCCGGTTGCGCTTGTTTCGTTGATCGATTCCGACCGGCAGTGGTTCAAGGCCAACGTTGGCCTTGATGCGGCGGAAACCTGCCGCGACTATGCATTCTGTGCCTACGCAATCCTTCAGAGCGAGCCGCTGATCGTCGAGGATGCATCGTTGGACCCGCGTTTCGCGGCCAATCCCCTGGTGACGTCGGCGCCCTTCATGCGTTTTTATGCCGGAGCGCCGCTGACCACGACCAAAGGCCACAACCTCGGTACGCTCTGTGTCATCGATCAAAAACCGCGGTCGCTGACATCGGAGCAGGTCTCCACCTTGCAGATGCTCGCCTCATTGGCGGTACAGACCATCGAGACTCAGGAAAGGCTTGATCACGCTGAGGCCCGCGTCAGCCAACGGAGCCAGGTGGATGGCCCCCTTACGGCAAGCCTGTCGAGCTTCGGGCACGAGATGCGGACGCCGCTGAACCATATCATCGGCTTCGCCGACCTTATGAAGCTCACCTTGCCGCCGGAAGGGGAGGGCAAAGCGTCCCGCCACCGGGAATACCTGGATATCATCCGGCAAAGCGGCGCACATCTTCTGGGCTTGATCGACAATGTCATCCGTAGCGACCGGACGACCCTTGAAGACAGTCTGCAGGCGGTTCACGTCGACGTAAATGCAGCCCTGGCGGAGGTCGTGCGATCTTTTACCGGGACCGTCGAGGCCAAGCAGCAGTCGTTGCGCTTTCTCCCCGATGCGGGCAGGGCCATTGTTCTCGGTGACCCGACGGCGCTGCGTCAGATTGCGATTAATCTGATCGCCAATGCCTCCAAGTATTGCCCCAACGGCGCCTCGATTGATGTCTCCGTCTATCAAGCTGCCGTTGGCTCCCGAATCTGTGTAGCCGTGGAGGACAACGGCCCCGGGCTGCCCGAGGATGTTCGTGAGGAGTTGGGCCGGCCCTTTGTCCGTGGGGCGAAGGCTTGCGTGAGCGGAGAAGACGGATTCGGCTTGGGCCTGCACATCATCAAGCGCCTGAGCGAGGCCATGCGGGGATCGCTGGACTTTGAAGAAGGCAGCGAGGGTGGCCTGCGGGCCGTGCTGCAGCTTCTGGCCGCCGACCAGGAGGCCGGTTACGCCGCACCGGTTGTTGCCAAGCTCTGACACTGTTTGTGCTGGTGATGCCTCCGCAGCTTGGACCTTACAACTATGTGCGGATCTTCTACTTGGCGCCGACCCGCGCCAGGACTTCCGGCGGGATGGCGTACTCGGCGATAGGGTCGTCGTGACCCATAAGGCCGCATAGCTCGCGTTGAATGAAATAGCCGTAGACCGCGTCCGCTGCGGCCTGCAAGGCGGCCTGTCTTCCGGTTGCGGTTGTGCCGTTGCGGGTGTCTTTGCCTGGGTCCCCGTCAAGCTTCTTCAGGGCATCCAGAGCCTGCCGAACCTGCCGGCCTGCGTGGCCGAGCGAAGCGGCTTTCTCCGCGAGGATCTCGCCGTCGAGGACGCTGGCCCCAGTCTCAGCATTCAGGCCGGTGGAGAGGTTCTGCGGTAAGCGAAACGACATGGGGTGCTCGTAAACAGTAGCTGTCGTGGGTCCTTACAGTGGCTTGACTTCTCGGACCGGTGGGATGCTATCGCCTGTTTGGGGTCGAAGTCACCGATTTTGAGCTTGGCGGCAGTGTGATCGGGCCGACCACGACACTCCCCGACCTCGGGTGAATTTCATTCACGCCCGCCTGTGTCTTTCGCGTTTGCCGCTTGGCCCCATTGCCGCGACCTTGGGGCTCCCTTTGACCACGGAGAGTGCCCTCATGCCCCGAACCACCGAGCCCGTTCTTTATGAAGTCTCCGATGGCATCGCCACGCTGACCCTGAACCGTCCGGCAAAGCTGAATGCCATCAACTATGCGATGGCCGATGCGTTGCTGGCCCGGCTCGACCGCCTGGAGGTCGAGGGGGCGGTGCGGGCGGTAATTCTGACGGGGGCGGGCGAGCAGGCGTTTTCGGCCGGCGGCGATATTCATGAGTTTTCCGAAAGTGTCGCCGCGGGGCCGAAGACGGCACTGCGCGATTTCGTGCGTCGCGGTCAGGCGATGACGGCCCGCATCGAGGCCTTTTCGAAACCGGTCATCGTTGCGGTGAACGGTCTCGCCTTTGGTGGCGGCTGCGAAATCACCGAAGCGGCGCCGCTGGCCGTTTCGAGTACGGCCGCCGTTTTCGCCAAGCCCGAGATCAAGCTCGGCATGCCGCCGACCTTCGGCGGTACCCAGCGCCTGCCACGCCTTGCCGGGCGCAAGCGTGCTCTGCAACTGCTGCTGACGGGGGAGACCTTCTCACCCGAGCGGGCCTTGGAATTGGGTCTGGTGAACCAGGTTGTGGCGCCGGAGGATCTGCTGCCCGCCGCGCGCGATCTTGCCCGGCGGATCATGGAGTATTCACCCTTGGCGGTCAGCGCCATCCTCGGTGCCGTTACCCGCGGCATCAATCTCTCCATCGCCGAGGGGTTGCTGGCGGAAGGTGAGGCCTTCGCGCGGCTGGTGCCGAGCCATGACCTGGGGGAGGGCCTGGCCGCCTGGAAGGCACGTCGCCCTGCGGTCTATGAAGGGCGCTAGAGCAAGCCGGCTGTGTTTTAATCGACTGGTTTGCCGCGCATGTCGAGCTTGCCGCTCAAAATGCCGAAGACCTCGCTAATCCGTTTGTTTTGTGTTGCGAGGGTTTTGGCGGAGGCGACCCGATAAGCAAGCCCGCGTTGCTTGCCGGCGGTCTGAGCCTTCCAAAGGCGATCCATTTTCCTGTTGGCTGACAAGGCCTCCTGCAGGGCTTTTGGTACGTTGACGGCGTCCTGATCGGCGATGTCGAAGCAGACTTCAACGATGTCGCCGACGCCGCTGCCCAGGGTCCGCAGCATTTTTCGGGAGAGAAGAATGTACCAGCAGCCCCTGACCGGAGTCAGCGCCGCTTCGAAGGGGTGTTCGCCAATTTCTCCCGAGACGCGCAGCCTGGGATATGTCTTCAAGGGAAGCTTCTGGGCCAGCTCACCGGGCAGAAAAACGACCGTATAGGCATAGGTTTCGCTGCCGACGTCATGGTGGACGATTTCACCTTCGAAACGGTATGGAAAATAACTCACGGTCGCTTCGATACTGTGATCATGAAAGGTTTTCCGCAGCGCCGGGCTCCAATGTGCTGCAAATCCACTCCCGAAAGCGGGCCGCTGCGGGGCGCCGCAGCGCGTCCTCGCCGCCGGTCAGCCAGTAGGCTGTTGATGCGCGCTGCGGCGGGCCCAGAACCTGAACCAGGCGGCCGGCTTCGAGGTCCGCGTCGATCAGCGGGCGGCGGCCGACGGCGACCCCCAGACCGGCCGCGGCGGCCTTCAGGGCCATGTCGATGTTGTCGAAACGCGGGCCCTGTTCCAGGTCGATGTCGTCAACGTCGATACCGGCGAGCCGGGCCCAGGCCGCCCAGTCTTCACTGACGCTGGTGACCTGCAGCAGGGTCTGTTGTCCGAGGTCGCCGGCGTGGCGGATCGCCGGGGCCAGGACCGGGGCGCAGACGGGCACCAGGTATTCGTCCAGCAGGTTGTCCGCATGGAGGTGGGGCCAGCGACCTTGGCCCATGCGGATTGCAAGGTCGATCCCTTCACGGTCGAGGTCGACGCGCCGTTGGCTGGTGTCGAGTGTGACGGCGATGTCCGGGTGCCGTTCGCTGAAAGCGGCGAGCTTCGGGATCAGCCAGCGCAGACCGAAGCTCGGTGCGACCGAGAGCGCGAGCCTTTGCCTGGTCTCGCCTCCTTGCTTGCGCCCCGGAAGTGCGGCGGTGGCGCGGGCCAGCCTCTCCAGGGCGGCGCGGATCTCCGGCAGGTAGGCGGAACCGGCTTCGCTCAAGGTCAGGCCGTTGGGGCTGCGGTGGAAGAGCGCCACGCCGAGCTGTTTTTCCAGAGCGCGGATGGCATGGCTGACGGCGCTGGGGCTGCGGTGCAGTTCGGCGCCTGCGGCCTTGAAGCTCAGGTGGCGCGCCGCAGCCTCGAAAAGGCGCAGGGCGCTCAGCGGCGGCAGGGGGCGGGGCATAAGGACCTCCTGGAAAAATGACGGGCCTGAAAAAAAATGATAGGCGGCTGTCACAGGCGGCGGTCCTGGATCGTCATAAGGGTATAAAGCGAATTCAGCCCGACGAAAGAAGGACCGTCATGAGCGACAGCGAAACCCTTGAGAGAGTATCATCGAAAAGCAAGGCCGTGAACTACGAGACGGTTATTCCCAATGTTTTGAAGGCCATGGCCGGGGTCAACGAGGTCATGGCCGCCAGCGGCTTCGACCGGACCATCCATCATCTGGTGCAGCTTCGCGCCTCGCAGATCAATGGTTGTGCCTACTGTGTGAAGATGCATACCCGCGAAGCGCGCGAGGACGGCGAAACCAACGATCGGCTGGACCGGGTGATCGTCTGGGCGCATGTCAGCGACTTCACGGCGCGGGAGCGGGCGGCCCTTGCCTGGACCGAGGCCTTGACGATCCTCGACCCCAAGACCAACCTCGGTGCTCTGCGGAAAGAACTGCGCGAACAGTTTTCCGAGGCCGAGATCGGTATCCTCACCGGAACCATCGCCCAGATCAACCTGTGGAACCGTATCGCCATCTCCCGGCATTGATGGGTAGGACCATGAGGCAGAACAGCGATTCGCTGAACCGTGAAGAGACCGAAGTCTTCGAGGAGGCCCGTCCCCGGCTTCTGGGGCTGGCCTATCGCATCCTCGGCTCGCGCGCCGATGCCGAGGACGCGGTTCAGGACAGCTTTCTGAAATGGGTCCGGGCTGAGCGCGGCGAGATCGAGAACCCTGCCTCCTGGCTGACGACGGTCTGCGTCCGGCGCTGTCTCGATCTGCAGCGCTCGGCTCAGCGCAGCCGCGTCAACTACGTCGGCGCCTGGCTGCCCGAGGCGGTGCAGACCTCCGTTGAGCACGAGGCGGAAGCGCGGATGGATCTTTCCGCCTCCCTTACCACCGCGTTCCTGTTGATGCTGGAGCGGTTGAAGCCCAAAGAGCGTGCCGCCTATCTGCTGCACGACATCTTCGAGATGCCTTACGCGGAGATCGCTGGGATGTTGGAGATCAACGAGAGCACCTGCCGCAAGTGGGTGTCCCGCGCCAAAGCCCATATCGAGCAGGCGAAGGTGCGTCATGCGACGCCCCTGGAACAACAGGACCGGTTGCTTGCCGCCTTTCGGGCCGCGGTCGAGGAAGGAACCACGGCGAGGCTTGCCGAACTGCTGTCGAGCGATGTCCGTTTGAGCACCGACGGCGGCGGCAAGGTGGTGGCGCTGCGCGAGACGCTGCATGGTGTGGAGCCGGTGCTGCGCTTTGTTTCGCAGGGCCTCAGCCGCTATTGGATCGGCTTCGAATGGGTCGTCACGGAATTGAACGGTGGCCGGGGTATCCTGCTCCGGCAGGACGGTGCGACGGTGGCGGCGGTTTCCTTTTCCTTTGACGAGGCGGGGAAGGCCACGGGCATCTTCATCCTGCGCAACCCGGACAAGCTGGCCCATCTCGGTCCTGCCGTCCTGCAATAGAAACAAATCCGACGACAGTGGAGGTTCACGGCCATGCGGACGCCGTCGCTTAAACCCGTCTTACTCTTAGGAGTGCTATCTCTCATGAGCAGCTTTCCCCCAACAGCAGCCGCCGAGCAGCGCGGCGTGTCTCTTGCCATCGTCAATCCGGCGGAACTCTATGACCCCGCGCCCAACGGCTACAGCCATGCGGTGGTCGCCAAGGGCGGTTCGCGCCTTGCCTTCATCGCCGGTCAGGGCGGGGAGGATGCAAGTGGTGCCCTCCCGCCCAACTTCGCCGATCAACTACGCCAGGCTTACGCCAACCTGCGGCTTGCACTGGATGCCGTCGGTGCTCGGCCGGACCAAGTGACGATGATCACCACCTACGTTGTGGACTACGATCCGACGATGCTGGCGGTGATGACCCGAGAGGTGAAGGAAACCTTTGGCAAGGCGCTGCCGGCCCAGACCCTGGTG
Organism: Pelagibius sp.; assembly: GCF_965249265.1. Taxonomy (NCBI): domain Bacteria; kingdom Pseudomonadati; phylum Pseudomonadota; class Alphaproteobacteria; order Rhodospirillales; family Rhodovibrionaceae; genus Pelagibius; species Pelagibius sp. The sequence continues at coordinate 1,278,204 of NZ_OZ252224.1, forward strand.
CCGGTGCCGCGCCTGGCCCTGGACGGCATGCTCTTCGAGGTCGATGCCGTGGCGGTGCTGGAGTAGAGTGGTGTTCTGAGAAGAGACCTGGAAAAGGGAATGGCACTAGAGTCTGTAAATCAGCCTTACGACCAAGCCGATTTTCACAGGCAACTGGTAGTGCTTGCCGGGGTCGAGGCGTCGTCCCGAGTACTTGACGTCGGTTGCGGTATTGGCAGAACTCTCCGGGAGGCTGCGCTGGTTACTCAACAGATCGTTGGTGTAGACAGCAGTGAAGAGTTCCTGGAGCTGGCAAGGCGTTCTTTGAGCGAGACAGGTCACGACAGTGTGGTGGAGCTTTTAGGCGTCGATCTTAACCGAGATGTCTTGCCGTTTCCCGATGCCGATTTCGATAATCTGGTCTGCCAGAACGTCCTTGAGTGTATCGAGGATAAGCCGCGGCTTGTCGCCGACTGTCACCGCGTGTTGAAGCCGGGCGGCGTGTTTCTTCTGGCGCACCATGACTTCGGTGGAGTTATGGTGAACAGCCGTGACAGCGGGCTTACACGGCAGATCCTTGCCGCCTATGCTGACGAGGCGCAAGGCTGGATGGACACCAGCGACGGAGAGATGGGTCGGAAGCTCCCTGGCTTGATGCAGGGCAGCGAATTCCGGGAAATGACAAGTGAGACACGGCAGCTTGTCGCCTTCAGCTTCGCCGAGGGAACCGCTGCGCACGACTACTGCTCGGACGCCGCCAAGGCGGCAGTTCAGAGGGGGATCGCCAAGCCGGATGTCGATCGCTGGTTTGCCGATCTCGTGGCACTCGAACGCCGCGGAGAATTCTACTTCAGTATTCCCTGGGTTTATGTAAAAGCGCTGAAGTGACGGCGCGCGGGATATCCGATAAGCCCCAAACTTCTTAACGCTGGTGGGCCGTTGCCGGGCGATATCACCCGCACGGATCGAGCGCTTTCCGGTCGCACATCTAGCTGGTATGGTAGTTGTCCGGAAAGGATGGAATTGACCATGAACGCAAAAACCCCATGAGTGCAGAAGCCTGGGACCTTGAGACGACGCGGCGCACCACCGCCGATGACATCTTCGAAAAGCTGCGTGCGGATATCGTGTCCCTGGACCTGCCGCCGGGCACGAAGCTGTCGGAGGCGGAGGTGGCGCGAAAGTTCGATGTTTCCCGCCAGCCGGTGCGCGAGGCTTTCATCCGCCTGGGGAACATGAAGCTTCTGCGCATTCAGCCGCAGCGCGCAACCATCGTGCGCCGCATCTCGCGCAGCGAGATTCTGGAAAGCCGCTTTATCCGCACGGCGGTGGAGACGGAAATCATGCGGCTGGCCTGCGAGCGCTATGACCCCGCTCACGAGAAGCGGTTTAAGAGCAATCTGAAACAGCAGAAGGCCGCCGTCGCCGCGGGCGATACGGACCGCTTCAACAACCTGGACTATGCGTTTCATCGCTTGATCTGTGACGCGGCGGGTTGCGACTTCGCTTTCAAGACAATCGCCGAGAACAAGTTCTATGTCGACCGGCTCTGCATGCTGTCGCTTTCGAGCAAGGCGGGGCAACAAGAGGTCTATGAAGACCATGTCGGCATCTTCGAGCGGCTGAGTGCTGGTGATGAAGCCGGCTTGATTGCCATCACCCGGCTGCACTTGTCGCGCCTTAACGAGACTCTGGACTACGCCGAGAAGCAGTATCCCGCCTATTTCGAAGACTAAGTTGGTGTTTTGGAGTTTCGGCGCCGGGCCGGAATCGCTTCGACGCAAGTCGCCTAAGACTTAAAGACTCACCAGGCCGGGCAGGGTCATGGAGATCGCCGGTATGAAGGTGACGGCGAGCAGGGCCGCCAGGATCGCCAGGTAGAACGGCCAGATCGATTTCAGCGTTTCCTCGATCGGAACCTTACCCACGGCGCAGCCGACAAAGAGGCAGGCGCCCACCGGCGGCGTGCAGAGGCCGAGCCCCAGATTCATCAGCAGCATGATTCCGAACTGAACCGGGTCCATGCCGATGGCGCTGGCGATGGGCAGGAAGATCGGCGTGCAGATCAGGATCAGCGCCGCCATGTCCATGATCATGCCCAGCATCAAAAGCATCAGGTTGATCATCAACAGGATCATGATCGGGTTCTCGGAGATCGCCAGCAGCGAGCGGCTGAGCAGTTCCGGCACCTGATAGAGCGCCAGCAGATAGCCGAAGGCGCTGGCGCAGCCGATCAGGATCATCACCATGGCGGTGGTCCTGACCGAGTTGACGACGGCGGTTTTGAAAGCCTCCCAGGAGAGCGAGCGGTAGACGATGACCGTCAGGGCAAGGGCGTAGATCGCGCCGAAGGCGCCGGACTCGGTGACCGTGAAAACGCCGGAGAGAACGCCGCCGACGATAATAATGGCGGTGACAAGGCCGGGAATTGCCGTGGCGGCGGCAAGGGCGACCACGCGCCAGCCGGGAAAGGCCTCGGCCGGGTAGTTGTGGCGCAATGCGACGATATAGGCGGCGATGGCAAGGCAGAGGCACATCAGAATGCCCGGCACCACCCCGGCCATGAAGAGTTTGGAGATCGAAATCCCGCCGCCGGCGGCGACGGTGAAGATGATCATGTTGTGACTCGGCGGAATCACCACACCGGCGATGGAGGAGGTGACGGTGACGTTGACCGCATAGTCGCCGCGGTAACCCTTTTCCTTCATCACCGGAATCAGGATCGATCCGAGCGCGGAGATGTCGGCAACCGCCGAGCCGGAGATGCCGCCGAACAGCATGCTGGAGAAGATGTTCACCGAGGCCAGGCCGCCGCGCACATGGCCGACCAGAGCGGAGGCGAAGCGCACCAGCCGGATGGCGATGCCGCCATGGAGCATCAGCTCGCCGGCGAAGATGAAAAACGGGATCGCCAGCAGCGAGAAAACGGTGATGCCGGAGGTGATGCGCTGGAAGGTGATGAGAAGTGGAAAGCCCTCGTAGAAGAAAACGGCGGCGGCGGCGATCCCCATCGCAAAGGCCACCGGAACGCCGATCACGATGCAAAAGGCAAAGAGACCGAGCAGAAGGGCCAGCCCCACGGTCAGTGCGCTCCGGCGTTACTGGAGGGATGTTCGGCCGGCTGCGTTTCGTCAGTGTCCCGGCCGATCCAGTATTTGTGCACCATGCCGATGGTCCGCCCTCCGGCGAAGAGAAAGATCAGGCCGCCGCAGATCGCCGCGGGCAGGGTGCGGACGCCCTCGGGAATATTCAACATCGGCAGCAGGGTGCCCCAGCCGAAGGCGACGAGTTCCAGGCAGGACAGGAACATCACCAGGCCGAAGGCGGTCATGGCGGCCTCGGCGAGAATGCGCAGGGAGCGGCGCAGCGGCGCCGGCATGGCCTCGCGGATGAAGGAGACCCCCAGATGGGTGTTGTCCTTGACCCCGGCGGCGGCGCCGAGGAAGGCGATGTAGCAGACCAGCACCAGGGCGAGTTGTTCGACCCAGGTGGGGGTTTCGTTCAGCACGTAGCGGCCGAAGACCAGCCAGGCGAAAATCGTGATGAGGACAACCATGGCAAGGCTGCTGAGCAGGACGCAGCAGGATCTGATCAGCGTCAGTACCTTGTCGGTGGCATTGCAGACGGAGGCAACGGACTTCACGGTATGAACCCCTTGGCGGAAGCTGCGGCACACCGGCGATCCCGCAATCATTGCAGGGCCGCCGGTATGGTCCGCAGGTTACAGCAGGTCAGTCCGCGTTGCGGATCAGGTTGACCAGTTCCGTCAGGTCGGGGTTCTGCTCCAGGAACTGATCGTAGACCGCGCCCATCGCATTCTGGAACGGCGCCTTGTCGGCGATCTGGTTGACCACCGTGCCGCCGGCAACGACGGCATCCATGCTCTTGCGTTCACGCGCCTGCCACAGTTCACGCTGCTTCAGGGCGCTGGCGTGTCCGGCCTCTTTGAGGACTTTCTGATCCTCGGCGGAGAGACCGTCCCAGGTCTTTTTGCTCATGCAGAGGCATTCCGGAATGATCAGGTGCTCGGAGATCGAGTAGTACTTCGCGACCTCGAAGTGGTTGGTCGACTCGTAGGACGGCGGATTGTTCTCCGCACCGTCGACCACGCCGGTCTTCAGGGATTGATAGACTTCGGCGAAAGCCATCGGCGTCGCGTTGCCGCCCATCGATTCGATCATGCCGACGAAGAGGTCGTTGTTCATGACCCGCACTTTCATGCCGCCGACGTCCTCTGGTTTGTTGATCGGCTTCACCGAGTTGTAGAATGAGCGGGCGCCGGCGTCGTACCAGCCCAGCGCCACGATGCCCTTGGCCTCCATGCCCTTGCCGATGGCCTCGCCCGCGGCGCCGTCCATCAGGCGGTACATCTGATCGATGCTTTTGAAGATGAAGGGCAGGGAGACGACGTTGGTTTCCGGCACAGCCTGGCCCATTGGCCCGAGGCTGAAGACGGCGAAGTCGATCGCGCCGAGGCGGACCTGCTCGATAGCATCGGGTTGGGAGCCCAGCACGCCGCCATGGAAGACCTTGCCGCTGAGGCGGCCGTCGGTCTTCTCCGCAACCTCGGCGATGAACTGTTCCATGCCGTGGGAAACAGGATAGTCGGGGACGTGGATGTTCCAGCCCCGGAGTTCCTTGGCCTCCAAGGCCGTGGGCAGGGCCAGGCCCGCCGCCGCCAGGAGGGCGCCGCCCAGGGCGAAACCGCGCAGGATGTTCACTGTTTTCATTGAGTTTCCTCCCAATTCGAATGCCTGCATTTCGGGATCGCCGTAGCAGGTCTGGATGATTTGCTGCGCAAGCATCTGCTGCTTGACAGTGTCTGGCATACTACCATACTAATTTTGCCGAACAAGCCGAATTCATGCCCGTCCCGGGTCTGACATCCGGTGCGCAGACAAGCGCCGTCATCGGATGACGGCACCATTCTAACGCCGTTTGTAACGAACAATACAACCAGCGAATCACCAGTAGCTTTTAGGAGAGACCCATGCAGTTCGCCCCGATGTCGTTTCAGGGAAAGACCGCAATCGTAACCGGCGGTGGCCGCGACATCGGCCGCGCCTGCGCGATGCGCCTGGCGGCACAGGGAGCCCGGGTCGCCATCAACTATTTCAGCAGCGCCGAGGGGGCGAAAACCGCCGTCGGCGAGATCATGTCGGCCGGGGGTGAGGCCTTTGCCCTGAAGGGGGATATGACCCAGCCGCTGGACGTCGCTGAACTCGTCACCGAGACGCAGATCCGTTTCGGCGACAAGATCGATATCCTGGTGCATGTGACCGGCGGCCTTGTCGCCCGCAAGACAGTTCAGGAAATGGATGTTGCCCACTGGAACAAGGTCATGGCCCTGAACGCCACCTCGTTGTTCCTGACCGTAAAGGCGGTCGTGCCGCGCATGTCGGCGGGCGGCTCCATCGTTGCCCTGGCATCACAGGCCGGGCGTGACGGCGGCGGCCCGGGTGCGGTTGCCTATGCCTCTTCCAAAGGGGCGGTGATGACCATGACCCGTGCCCTGGCCAAGGAACTGGCGCCCGGGATTCGGGTGAACGCGCTTTGCCCCGGCATGATCGACACCGACTTCCACAACATCTTCACCAAGCCGGAGGTGCGGGCCAATGTCGCCAAGGCAACGCCGCTGAAGCGCGAGGGCACCTCCGAAGACTGCGCCGAGCTTGTCGCCTTCCTGGCTTCCGACCAGGCCGCCTTCATGACCGGCAACTGCGTCGACATCAACGGCGGCCTGCTGTTTTCGTAAGCGGTGTTTTATGCAGCGGTCACACTGAACCGCGGAGGTTGATTTCCATCGTCTGATGGGGGATGCCGGCATCGAGATATTCGGTACCGACGGGCGAGAAGCCGAGTTTCCGATAAAAGGCGAGGGCCTGTATCTGCGCGCCAAGCCGCACTTTTGAAATTTCCGGGTTGCCTGAAACCTCGGTAAGGACGAAGCGGATGAGTTCTGCGCCGAGGCCCCTGCCGCGGCAGTCTTCGGCAACACAGATCCGTTGGATTTTTGCCGTGCCGCCTGCATATTGAACCCGGCCCGCGGCGACAGGGCGACCGTCAAGCCTTGCCAGCACGTGCGCGCTGACACCGTCCTCGCCGTCGATCTCCAGTTCCTCGCTGACACCCTGCTCGGCGATGAAGACTTCGCGCCTCAGCCGTATGCAGAGGGCGATGTCATCTTCACTGTCGACGAAGCGGATGTCGATCACTTTGGTTTTTGTCATATCGGTTGTCGGCCTGTCGGCTGTTGCTGACGGCGCGGCGCAGTTCCGGCCAAGCATCATCAGATACCCGGATCAAAGGCCGATTCCAAGCCGGCAGGGGCCGTTGTTTTGGGCTGCTGCGGTTGACTGTTCACGGTCCCCTAGTCTCCCGAAATCTTGACTCTTTGCCTAGGAGAATGTAGAACAAAAAGAGAACAAATCAGAACATATCCTCTAGGTTGAAAGGCTGCGCATGGCACCTGCTCTGCACGAAAAGAGCCGGGATTCCGGGCTTTCGGGACCCGCCGGGGCTTTCCGGCGGCCTTTGTCGAGAGCTGAAGGACGGCAGGCCGGGCTGGCGGCCCTGCGCGCCCAGATCAGCCGCATCGAATCCGCTGGGCGGGGGTTGGCCCGGCGCCCGGTGCTGCCGCTGGGGCTGTCGGCCTTGGACGAGGCGCTGCCCGGCGGCGGCCTGCCGCTCGGTGCGCTGCATGAGATCGAGGGTGAACGCGCGGAGTGGGACGACGGCGTGACCCTCGGTTTCTGTCTCGCGCTTCTCGCCCGGCTGCGGAGATTTTCATCAAGTAATTCCCCCAAGCATGTCCTCTGGATATCGCGTTGGGGCGACCTCTACCCCCCGGCGCTGGTTGCCCTGGGGCTCGACCCCGGACGCTTCATTATGGTGCGCGCCAAGGCCGAACCCGATCTGCTCTGGGCGATGGAGGAGGGGTTGCGCTGCAACCGCCTCGCCGCCGTGGTGGGGGAGGTCGAAGGGCTTGACCGCCTCGCCGGGCGGCGTCTGCAACTGGCCGCCGAAGCCTCTTTAGAGAACGGGGCTGGCGTGACGGCTTTTGCCTTGCACCGCCGCTTCCGGCCCCGCCGCCGCGGGCGCGATGCCAGCGCCGCCCTCAGCCGCTGGCGGGTCGCCCCTTTGGTTTCCAGGGCGGCAAGCTCGAACGACACAGAGGATGCAACTTTCATCGGCCGCCCGCGCTGGCGGCTGGACCTCCTGCGCTGCCGCGGGGCGGCGCCGGGATCATGGCAGGTGGAGTGGGACAATGCGGCGTGTGGTTTCTCTCTGGCTCCCGCGCTTCGCGACGGATCGTTGGCAATGCGCTCGCGAACAATCCAGACACAGGCAAGCGCAGGCCCAGGGGCAGGGGCAGAACTTATCGACTTCCGGCAAGCGGTCTGACGCGGGCCTGTCTGAAGAAGCGCCGCTGGCGCTGGTAACGGCGGAACGCGGGCAGCTCAGTCTGGCGGCGGTGAATGCCGCGGCGGCGGGCGCGGGCCTCACCCCCGGCCTGCCCCTGGCCGAGGCCCGCGCCCTCCTGCCCGGTGTGACCACGGCCCCCCACGAAGCGGAAGCCGACGCCCAGGCCATCGCCCGGCTCGCCGCCTGGTGCGGCCGCTACAGCCCCTGGACGGCGCCCTGCTCGACAGCCGAGGGCAGCGGGCGAGGGCCGGGCGGTGGGGCCGGGGTCTTGCTCGATGTTTCCGGCTGTTGTCACCTCTTCGGTGGCGAGGCGGCGCTGCTGGAAGACCTGCAGGCGCGGCTGACGGATCTCGGTTATACGAACCGCCTTGCCATGGCCGACACCATCGGCGCCGCCTGGGCCATGGCGCGCTTCGCCGCCTCGCCGGCGCATCCCTGCGTCGTCGTCATGCCGGGCAGCCAGCGCGCCGCCATCGCCTGCCTGCCGCCGGCGGCGCTGCGCCTGCCCGACGCCGCGGTAGAGGTGATGGATCGCCTGGGGCTCAGGCGCATCGAGGATCTCTATGCGCTTTCGCCCAGCGTGATGACGCCGCGCTTCGGCCCGCTGGCGGCGCGTCGTTTGGCCCAGGCCCTGGGGGAGGAGGCCGAGGCCCTGTCGCCGCGCCGCCCGCCGCCGGCCCACCTGCTGCGGCGCATCTTTGCCGAGCCGATCAGCGCCCCCGACGACATCGCCCGCGCCCTCGACGATCTGCTGCCGCGGCTCTGCCGCGAACTGGCTCTGGCCGGGCGCGGGGCGCGGCAGTTGGACTTCACCGCCTACCGCAGCGACGGCAGTTTCCAAAGCCTCTCCGTCGGCACCAGCCGGGCGAGCCGCGATGCCAAGCACCTGCGCCGTCTCTTCACCGAGAAGCTGGCGCAGATCGACCCCGGCTTCGGCATCGAGGTGATGACCCTGGCTGCCGCCCGCAGCGACCCTCTGGGTGCAAGGCAGATGAACTTCCCGGTGCCCCCACCCCCACAACAGCAACCGCCGCAACAACAAAAGGACGCAGAGGAAGAAGCGCCTGCACCCGCCGCCGTCACGGCGCAACCGATCAACAGCGCCGCCGGTGCCGAAGACATTCCCGATCTGGTCGACCGCCTGGGCAGCCGCCTGGGGCTTGCCGCCGTGCGCCGCCCCAGCCCCCGGGAAAGCCATCTGCCGGAGCGCGCCTTCATGCTTGCAAGCGTTGAAGGGGAGAGCGGAGAGGAAGTGCAGGATGAAGGCTGGCGCAAAACGCCCCATCCGAACCTGCGCCCCCTGCGCCTGCTGCCACGGCCGGAGCCGGTGGAGGCGGTCTCCCTGCTGCCCGATCATCCGCCGGCGCGTTTCAGGTGGCGCCGCATGCTGCACGAGGTGGTGCAGGCCGAGGGGCCGGAGCGCCTGCTCGGCGAGTGGTGGCAGAACGATTCGATTTTGGGCAATCCCGCGCCCAATGTCCTGGCTGGGGGCGACCCAATCGCCGGCGATGCCGAGCCGCGCGATTATTTCCGCGTCGAAGACGCCGACGGCCGCCGCTACTGGCTCTACCGCAGCGCCGGCCAGTGGTTCCTGCACGGGCTGTTCGGGTGATGGGTGAAAGGGCAAACGAAATCCCCCTCTCCCCTGGTGGGAGAGGGAGGGCCCCGCGAAGCGGGAGGGTGAGGGGGCTTCGCGCCGCTGCTTCATTACCCGCAGAAGATGACCGGGGATTGCCGCTTGCGAGAGTCACCCTCACCCCGATCCTCTCCCATCAAGGGAGAGGGGGAACCAAAAGAAGGGCGAGGAGAAATCATGACTAAGGCCGCTTGCGCCCGGCGTCTGCGGCGCGACGAGACCGCGGCGGAAAGGAAGCTCTGGTCGGCCCTGCGCAACCGCCAACTCGGCGGCCACAAATTCCGCCGCCAGGTGCCGCTCGGCCGCTTCGTCGCCGACTTCGCCTGCTATGACGAGAAGCTGGTCGTCGAATTGGACGGCGGCCAGCACGCTGAACGCCAGGACGGCGATGTGGAAAGAACCGCTTGGCTGGAGAATAAAGGTTTCCGCGTTCTGCGCTTCTGGAACAACGAGGTGCTGGAAAATCTGGAGGGCGTGTTGACGACCATCGCGCAGGCTTTGGAAAACCAAAAGCCTCCTCACCCATAGAGGGAGAAGGGAAACAAAAGAAAGGTGCGCAGTGATTTCCCTCTCCCCTCGTGGGAGAGGGAGGGGCCCGCGAAGCGGGAGGGTGAGGGGCTTCCTGCCGCTGCTGCATTTCTTGCAGAAGGTGGTTGAGGGCTACCGGCTGCGGGAATCACCCTCACCCCGGCCCTCTCCCCTTGTGGGCTATGGGATTCACACATTTTCGATGTTTGTTGCGAGTGCGAATCCGGTGAGTTGTGCTGCGAGGGTTTGCCAACCGGTTTTCATGGTCTTTGGTCCGGGCGGTTTGTAGTAGCAGTTCCATCCGCCGAGGCGGGCGCAGACCCAGGCGAGGAACGCGAGGCTGTCGGCTGGATGCGGATTTTTCTGGCGCTCGGTGTTGCCTTCGAGCGTCTTGGAGATCGCCTGGAGTGCGGGCAGAAAGCCGGCGTCGAGGGCGTCCGTCGCCGGTCGGCGCGAGCCGTCGCGGGCATCGACCAGTTGCATGATGCGGGCCGCGGCGCCGAGCGCCATGGCGGCGAACTTCATCAGCCGCCCGGCATCGTGCATCTGGGTTTCGTCGAAGCGCAGGCCGTCGCTCTTGCAGGTTCGGAACAGCTGCTCGATGCGCCAGCGCAGGCGGTAGAGCTGAACCGCACGCTGCGGCGCGATGTCCGCCGACGACAGCAGACGCCAGTGCAGCGCCGCCTTGCCCGCCGGCGGATCGGGCTCGCGCGCTTCGACGACGGTCATCTCGACCATCTCTGCGGCATGCGCCTTCTTCAGCCTCGAGGGGCGGACGATCCGCACACGGCGTGCCCGCAGTTCCACCGTGGCCTCGCGGCCCTTGTCGCCCGGCCCACGCGGGCCGACCTTCACGACAGACCGGCCTTGCGCAGGTTCCGCCGCCAGTGCCTCGAACAGGCGGCGGCCATCCGCCCCGTCTGCTTCGTTCTCCCCGTCCGCCAAGCCACGGTCGTGGCGCGCCCGCACCACAAGCTCCACGCCCTCGGGCTTGCCGGCAAACAGCGTGTAGACGTCGCTTTCCCGGTCGGCCACCACGGTTACGCTGGCGGCGCCGGCCAAACCCTCGCCGGCGCAGCGCGCCCCGGACAGCCAGCGACCGCTCTCCTTGTCCGAAGGCGCACGCCGCCGACGATCGCCCGCCTTGACCGGCGGCCGGGTCCAGATCTCGGCCCCCACAAGGCCAAGCACCGCCTCGTCCTCGGCGTCCACCGCAAGCAGCGGGTGCAGGAAAAAGGCCGGGCTCGTGCCATCCGCCCCGCATCCAAAACCCCGGCGGTTGGCCGCGCGGTTCTTGAAGTTGATCTCGCTCGTATCCTGGATGCAGATCACATGCCGACCCGCGCACACCGCCGCCGTCCGGGCCGCAAGGCCGGACAGGATCGCCGCAACGCTGGAATGCGGCGAAGACAAAAACCGGTGGCACGCCATCTCACCAGCCCGGTCACCACCAACCTTGCGCAATACGCAACTGCCGCTCGACACCAACTGGTCCATCATCCATTCCGACCGACCCGCAACACGCACGTCTCCAAACCCAGCCATCCAGATCCCCCAAAAAACCTGGATTGCTTGAATCACATCATCGCCTCAAAGAGAAGCAATTCCGTGAATGCCGTAGCCCATCAAGGGAGAGGGGGAACCGAAAAAGGGAGTGGCTGTTGTTCCCTCTCTCCTCCGTGGAAGAGAGGGAACCAATGAGGGGCTGCACAAAATCCCCTCTCCCCTCCGTGGGAGAGGGAGGGGCCCGCGTAGCGGGAGGGTGAGGGGGCGTTTGGTACCTACAGAATCTGGCTCAGAAACTCCCGCGTGCGCGGGTCCTTGGCTTCGGTGAAGAAGGTTGCCGGGGGGCCGTGTTCGACGATGACGCCGCGGTCGGTGAAATAGATGTGGCCGGCGACTTCCCGGGCGAAGCCCATTTCGTGGGTCACCAGGATGCAGGTCATGCCTTCCTCGGCGAGCTGGCGGATGGTGACCAGCACCTCTTTCACCGTCTCCGGGTCCAGCGCCGCGGTCACCTCGTCGAACAGCATCACGTCGGGCCGCATGGCGAGCGAGCGGGCGATGGCGACGCGCTGCTGCTGGCCGCCGGAAAGCTCGCCGGGGTAGGAGCCTTCCTTGCCCTCCAGGCGCACCTTCTTGATCAGCGCCAGGGCGCGTTCCTCGACCTCGGCCCTGTCTTCCTTCAGCACCTTGATCGGTGCCATCATCACGTTTTCCAGCGCCGTTTTGTGGGGGAAGAGGTTGTACTGCTGGAACACCATGCCGGCCTTGCGGCGCAGCGCCAGCTTGTCCAGCTTGGGGTCATTCACCTCCTGCCCCTCGACCTTGATGGAGCCGCTGTCCATCGGTGTCAGCGCGTTGATGCAGCGGATGAAGGTCGACTTGCCGGAGCCCGAGGGCCCGATGATGCAGACCACGTCGCCCTTCATCAGGTCCATGGAAATGCCTTTCAGCACCTCCAGCTCGCCGAAGGATTTGTGCACGTCGCGGCAGGCGACGATCGGCTGGTCCGGGGTCCAGGGAGCAGTGGCGTTCATGAGCGGTCTTTCGGATTCGGAGCGGCGTAGGTAACCCTCTCCCCTCGTGGGAGAGGGAGGGGCCCGCGTAAGCGGGAGGGTGAGGGGGGCTTCGTTGATCGGGGACTCATCTGTCTATACCGGGAGTCACCCTCACCCCGACCCTCTCCCATCAAGGGAGAGGGGGAACTAAATGTGGGCCGGTACAACTTGAGGAACCCTCTCCCCTCGCGGGAGAGGGAGGGGCCCGCGAAGTGGGAGGGTGAGGGGGCGCTCTCCATCACAGCTTCACCTGATAGCGCCGTTCCAGGCGGCGGGTGGCGACGGCGATGGGGTAGCAGTAGGCAAAGAAGCAGATCAGCACGAAGCTGTAGAAGGGGATCAGCAGCTCCGGCCGGTTCTCGGCGGCAAGCGCGCGGCCGGTCTGGGTCATCATCTCCGACACGCCGACGATGGAGGCCAGCACGGTGGCCATGGTGAGGATGGCGTAGAGGTTCATCCAGGGCGGCAGCATGCGCTTCACGCACTGCGGCAAGATGATCTCCCAAAGCGTCTGGCGCCGGGTGAAGGCGAGGGACTCGGCGGCTTCCCACTGGCCCGAGGGCAGCGACTTGACGGCGCCGCGCACGATCTCCGAGACGTTGGCCATCACCGGCAGGGCCAGGCCGATGGTCGCCTTCACCCAGTCGGGGAAGGGAATGACGACGATGCCCAGGTCGAACTCGAAGGGCAGCAGGAACATGCAGAAGAACAGCAGCACCAGCCAGGGCGCGTTGCGGAAGAACTGGGTGACGAACCAGGAACCGCCGCGCACCGGCGGCAGCAGGGAAATCTGCATGAGGCCCAACACCGCGCCCGTCCCGGTGCCGATGGCCATGGCGAGGAAGGAGATGGCGATGTTGAAGACGAAGCCCTCCAGCATCACCGGTACCCAATTGATGAGCGCGGCAAAGGCGCTCTGCTTTTCGGGTGTCCCACTTTGCGCCTCGGCGATGCCGGCGGAGAGCAGCAGGATCGCGACCAGCCAGAGCCCGTGGCGGGCGCGCAGGCGGGGCAGGGGAAAGCCGGCGGCGCGCTCCTTCTCCGCCGTGGCGGCAAGGCGCTGGGCGGCGGGCAGCAGCACCGGCAGATCGGTACCGCCATCGAGAACAGGCTTCTTACCGAACATACCCATTATCCGAATCCGGGCAGGCGCATCGCCCGCTCCCACCTGTGCATGAACCAGACCAGCACCCCGACCAGGAAGACGTAGGCGATGAGCAGGAAGGTCATCATTTCCGGCACGTTCACCGAGTCCGACCAGATCTGGTTGGCCATGTAGAGCATCTCCGGCACCGCAATCGCATAAGCAAGCGTCGTGGTCTTGACCAGGTTCACGAGGTTGTTGTTCAGCGCCGGCAGGCAGACGCGGAAGGCCAGCGGCAGAACGATGTAGAGGTAGATCTGCAGACGGTTGTAGCCAAGCGCCTCCGCCGCCTCCTTGGTCGACTCCGGCACCGCCTCGACGCCGGAGCGGAAGATCTCCACGTTGAAGGCGCCGGCGAAGAACGATAGCGAGATCACCGCCCAGGCGAAGCTGCCAAGAATCGGCTCCTGCAGGCCGAAGCGGTTTTCAGTGGTCGGCAGGATCGAGCCGATGGCGAAGTAGAAGAAGTAGAGCTGCACCAGCGGCGGGGTGTTGCGGAAGAACTCGATATAGGCGGCGACGATGCGGCGCAGGATCACCGAGCGCGCGCCCTGGACCCAGGCGCCGACCACACCGATCACCAGAGAGAGCGCAAGGCAGATCAGCGACAGCCAGATGGTCATGAAGAAACCATCGATCAGCCGGTTGCGGTCGTAGGAATCGTAGATGAAGGTGAGGTTGATCCCGGTGTCCTGATAGAAGACCCGGAACCAGTTGTAGACTGCCTCCACTGAGCCGCCGTCCCCCTGTTACTTTTTGTCTGGCGTCACCCTAGCGCATTTGGCGTTTGGAACGAAGGCCCCCTCACCCCGACCCTCTCCCACCCAGGTCATTTGATTGGGGGAGAGGGGGAACCAAAAAGACACCCTCTCCCCTTGTGGGAGAGGGAGGGTGAGGGGGCTTCTTTTTTGTTACCGCTCGATCGACGGATTCACGCCGCGGAACAGGGTATGCATCTTCTTGGCGAAAGGCGTTTGCTCCAGGCCGTACTTGCTCTCCAGCTCCAGGATGCGGCCGGAGGTGTGCCACTCGACGATCATGCCCGCCATCAGCGCGGCGAAGGCATCCTCACCCTTCTTCACCGCCAGACCCCAGGGGGCGTCGTCGATGGTCGGCAGCGGCATCTTCCAGCCTTCCCAGTCGGCATCGCCCAGGCGCGAGACGATGAAGCTGTCGTCGTAGACGAAGGCGACGCAGCGGTTCTGCTGCAGGGCGGTCAGGGCTTCCGCCGTGCCCTTGAAGGCGACGATGGTGGCGCCGAATTCCTCCGACGTCTTGCGGTTATAGAAAGCGCCCTGAATGCCGCAGACCGGCGCACCCTTCAGGTCTTCCCAATTGGCGAAGTTGCCCTTGGTCAGGATGTTGGTGCCGGAGGAGTAGTAGTTCGGATCGACGATCTGCACCACTTCGCGCCGGTCGTTGCGGTCGGTCATGGTGGCGATCATCAGGTCGATCTTGCCCTGCTCCAGAAACTGCATGCGGTTGGAGGACACAACCGGCACCAATTCCAGCTCGACACCCAGGGTGTCGGCGACATCCTGGGCCAGGTCGGGCTCCAGCCCGATGATCTTGCCGCTGCTGTCGAGGAAGCCGTAAGGCGCGTAGTCCGCCTTCACGCCGACGATCAGCTTGCCGCGTTCGCGGATGTCGTTGATCACGTCCGCCGAGGCGCCGGACACCGCGAAGCCGGAGGCCAGGGCCGCGATGCCGGCGGCGGCTGCTGTCGTCTTGATCCACTTTCTCATGAGACTCCCCTTTTCTTCATTCATGTTCTTGCAATTCGGCGACCACCCTAATGCGGCTTGATCGGGCTGTCCACGCATGGGGTTTGCCGGATCGGCAGCCGCAGGTTGCGCCCGCCGGGGCCCTCTTTGTTGCGCTGCAAGAAGTGCCGGTGACGTAAATGCCGGAAGCTTTGATCCACCGCCCCCTCCACTGTGCTTGACGCTGCCCGCAAAGGGCGAGACAGTCGCTAAAGTCAACCGGAGAACCGGAAGCCCGTCCGATGGAAAGCCCCGCCATGATCGTCGACAAAGAACCCGCCAGCCTGGACCCCCTGCGTCAGCGTCTGCGCGACCATCTGATGAAGGATGAAACGGCTGTCGTGAAAGCGCTGCTGGACGCCGCGGCGATTCCCCACGACGCCCAGGACCGGGTGGCCGAGCGCGCCCGTGCCCTGGTGGCCCAGGTGCGGCGGGAGCGGGTTGGCCAGGGCGGGCTCGATGCCTTCCTCCACGAGTTCGAGTTGTCGAGCAAGGAGGGCGTGGTGCTGATGTGCCTCGCCGAGGCGCTGCTGCGGGTGCCCGACGCGCTGACCGTCGACAAGCTGATCAAGGACAAGATCGCCGAAGCGGACTGGCAGGCCCATCTCGGCCAGAGCCAGTCGCTCTTCGTCAACGCCTCGACCTGGGCCCTGATGCTGACCGGCCGGGTCGTGAAGCTGGATGAAAACGACGTGCGGGATCTCGGCGGCTCCCTGCGCCGCCTGGTGCAGAAGTCCGGCGAGCCGGTGATCCGCAGCGCCGTTACCCAGGCGATGCGTATCCTCGGCAAGCAGTTCGTCATGGGCCGGACCATCGAGGAAGCGCTGGAGCGCGCGAAGGCGGTGGAGAAGAAAGGTTACCGCTATTCCTACGACATGCTGGGCGAGGCGGCCCACACCATGGCCGACGCCAAGCGCTATTTTCAGGCCTACCGCGACGCCATCGCCGCCCTCGGCAAGGCTGCGGCGGGAAGGGGCCCGATCGACGCGCCGGGCATCTCCATCAAGCTCTCCGCGCTGCATCCGCGCTATGCCTTCGCGCAGCGGGCAAGGGTGCTGCGTGAACTGGTGCCGCAGCTGAAAACCCTGGCGCTCGACGCCAAGGCCGCCGACATCGGCCTGACCGTGGATGCGGAGGAGGCAGAGCGTCTCGACCTTTCCCTCGATGTCATCGAGGCGGTTTCCGGCGATCCCGAGCTTGCCGGCTGGAACGGCTTCGGGCTGGCGATCCAGGCCTATCAGAAGCGCGCCCTGCCGCTGATCGACTGGCTGGCCGACATGGCCAAGCGTCACAAGCGCCGTCTCATGGTGCGCCTGGTGAAGGGCGCCTATTGGGACAGCGAAGTGAAGCACGCCCAGGAATTGGGTTTCGAGGGTTATCCGGTCTTCACCCGCAAGGCCTCGACCGATCTTTCCTATCTCGCCTGCGCCAAGCGCCTCTTGGCCGAGCCGGAAGCATTCTATCCGCAGTTCGCCACCCACAACGCCCACTCCCTGGCCTGGGTGCTGGAGGCGGCAGGCAACCGCCCATATGGCCCTGGGGATTTCGAATTCCAGCGCCTCCACGGCATGGGCGAAGCGCTCTACGACCAGGTGGTCGGCGCCGACAAGATGAACCGACCCTGCCGGATCTATGCCCCGGTCGGCAGTCATGAAGACCTGCTGGCCTATCTGGTACGCCGCCTGCTGGAGAACGGTGCGAACTCTTCCTTCGTCAATCGCATTCAGGATGAGAAGCTGCCGGTTGACGACATTGTCGCCGATCCCGCCGCCAAGCTGCGTGGCACCACGCAGATCCCGCATCCGGCGATCCCGCTGCCGGCGGACCTCTTCGGCAGGGAACGCAGGAACGCCGCCGGTATCGATCTCAACGATCCGCGGGCGGTCTCGGAGCTTCAGCAGGCCATGGTCTCCGCTTCGGCGGAGCCCTGGAGCGACGGGCCGCTGGTCGGTGGGGTCGAACAGACGGCGGGCAGCCGGCGTCCCGTGGTGAACCCGGCCGAACGCGGCGAGACCGTCGGCGACATTGCCTGGGCCACGCCGGCGGAAGCCGAAGATGCACTCGCCCGCGCGCACCGCGCCGCCTATGCCTGGAACGCCACGCCGGCCAACGAGCGGGCTGCCTGTCTGGAGCGCGCCGCCGATCTGATGACCGCCCAGACGCCGCGTCTGATGGCTTTTTGCCAGCGCGAGGCCGGCAAGCTGCTGAGTGATGGTATCGCGGAGGTGCGCGAGGCCGTCGACTTCCTGCGCTACTACGCGGCCCGTGCCAGGGCCGAATTTGGGGCCCCGCTGCCGCTGCCCGGCCCGACGGGGGAGCGCAATGAGATTTCGCTCCAGGGCCGCGGCGTCTTTCTCTGTATCTCGCCGTGGAACTTTCCCCTGGCGATCTTCACGGGACAGATTTCGGCGGCGCTGGCCGCCGGCAATGCAGTGATTGCAAAGCCGGCGGAGCAGACCGGCCTCGTGGCCGCCGCGGCGGTGCGCATTCTGCATCAGGCCGGCATCCCTGGCGATGTGCTGCACCTGCTGCCCGGCGACGGGCCGACCATCGCCGCACCCCTGGTGAACGATCCGCGGGTCGCCGGTGTGGCTTTTACAGGTTCCACAGAGACGGCACGCATCATCAATCAGGCGCTGGCGGCGCGGCCCGGACCCATCGTGCCGCTGATCGCCGAGACCGGCGGCCAGAACGCCATGCTGGTGGACTCCACCGCGCTGCCGGAGCAGGTGACCGAAGATGTCATCACCTCGGCCTTCCAATCCGCCGGCCAGCGCTGTTCGGCGCTGCGTGTTCTCTTCGTGCAGGAAGACGTGGCCGACAAGATGCTGACCATGCTGAAGGGGGCCATGGCGGAACTGGTGATCGGCGATCCGGCGGAACTTGCCACCGATGTCGGCCCGGTCATCGACGACGAGGCCAAGCAGATGCTGGAGGCGCACAAAGCCCGCATGGCCCGCGAGGCCAAGCTGATCTACGAACTGCCGCTGCCTGGCGCGTTGGCCGAGGGCAGCTTCGTCACCCCGGCTGCCTATGAAATCACCGGGATCGACGTTCTGGAGCGGGAGGTCTTCGGTCCGATCCTCCACGTCGTGCGCTACCGCGCCGACCGCCTGGATGACGTTCTGGACAGCATCGCCAACACCGGCTACGGCCTAACCCTTGGCGTTCACAGCCGCATCGACGCGACGGTGGAGCAGGTCTGCAACCGCCTGCCGGTGGGTAATGCCTATGTGAACCGTAACATCATCGGCGCGGTGGTCGGGGTGCAGCCCTTCGGCGGGCAGGGGCTCTCGGGCACCGGCCCGAAGGCCGGCGGCCCGCGCTACCTGCACCGCTTTGCAACCGAGAAGACGATCTCGGTCGACACCACGGCGGCCGGCGGCAACGCTTCCCTCATGTCGTTGCAAGAGGGGCTGTCGCGCTGACGCGATCGGACAGGCAGGCTTGGCTCGGTAGCGGCTAAGCCGCTTCGGTCGCCCTGGCTGCCGGTTTACGGAAGCGCTCCTCGGCCAGACGGTCTGCGGCGTCGGAGGTTGCGAGCGTCCGCGCGTCGGCGCGGCGGAAGATTTCCAGCAGGGTGTCGTGGATCTGGGCGACATGGGCGAAGGCCTTGGCCTCGTCGTAGTCCGGGCCTTCGTGGCTGATGTTCACGATGCCGCCGGCATTGATGACGTAATCCGGTGCATAGAGGATACCGCGCTGGCGCAGCGCCTCGCCGTGTTGGGCCTCGGCCAACTGGTTGTTGGAGGAGCCCGCCACGATCTTCGCTTTCAGAAGCGGCAGGGTGTCGTCGTTGATGACGGCGCCGAGAGCGCAGGGCGCGAAGATATCGACGTCCGCTGCATAGATGGCATCCGGCGCCACGACCTTGGCATCGAACTCCGAGGCCACCCGGTCCAGGGAGTCCTTGGCGATGTCGGTCACGATCAGTTGCGCGCCTTCATCGAAGAGATAACGGCAGAGGTAGTAGCCGACATGGCCGACGCCCTGCACGGCGATGCGCAGGCCGCGCAGATCGTCACTGCCAAGCTTGTGCTTGGCCGCCGCCTTGATGCCCATGTAGACACCGTAGGCCGTGGCCGGGGAGGGATCGCCGGCGCCGCCCTTGGTCGCGCCCGCCACATAGGCGGTCTCTTCGCCCATCAGATCGACGTCCGGCACCGAGATGCCGACATCCTCGGCCACCGTGTAGCGGCCGCCGAGGCTGCCGACGAAGCGTCCCATGGCGCGGAACAAGGCCTCTGATTTGTTCTTGCGGGGATCGCCGATGATCACCGACTTGCCGCCGCCCATGGCAAGGCCGGCCAGAGCCGACTTGTAGGTCATGCCGCGCGACAGGCGCAGCGCGTCGGTCAGCGCTTCGGCCTCGCTGGCATAGGGCCACATCCGGCAGCCGCCGAGGGCCGGGCCGCGGTTGGTGTTGTGGATGGCGATGATGGCCTTCAGGCCGCTGTCGGCGTCGTGACAGAAGACCACCTGTTCGTGGCCGTCGAATTCATGGTGCCCAAAAACAGACATGAGGACCCCTATTCGCTGTGCGCCAAATCGGCGGATCGCCTTCCCGGCGATTGCTTGTCTGCCTTAAATGTCAGGGGTTCTGCTTAAGTATTCAATAAGAAGCGCGGCGTTCCGCCGAAATAGACGGATCGTTAAACCGCAAGACCGCAGGCCCTTAGGAACGGCTGCAGGCTGCCGCAGTTCGCGAAATAATATTACCCGGCCGGCGGGGTCGGATTCAGGCGAGTCGGCCGCTCAGGGCCGCTTCGAACATCTGGCGTATCTCCGGCGCCCCGACCGGGATCGGGTTGGTGGGCGCGGTCGGGTCATCGGCGGCCATCTGCGCGATCTCCTCGATACGTTCGTCGCCGACGCCGATGCCTTCCAGGCGTTCGGGGATGCCGACCTCGGCCCTCAGCGCCAGGACCCAATCCTGAATTGCCGAGAAGGAGGGGGTGGGCAGACCGAGCCAGGCGGCGAGGCGGGTCATCTTGTCCTCGATGGCCGGGCGGTTGAAGCCCAGGACGTAGGGCATCATCACCGCGTTGGTCAGCCCGTGGTGAGTGTCGTAGAGCGCACCGATGGGATGGCTGATGGAGTGGATCGCCCCCAGGCCCTTCTGGAAGGCGGTGGAACCCATGGAGGCGGCGGCCAGCATATGGGCGCGGGCCGTCAGGTTGCCGCCGTCCTTCACCGCAACCGGCAGCCAGTCCTTCACCAGCCGCATGCCCTCCACGGCGATGCCCTCGGCCATGGGGTGATAGCCCGGCGCGCAATAGGCCTCCAGGCAGTGGGCCAGAGCGTCCATGCCGGTGGCCGCGGTGATGTGCGGCGGCAGGCCGACCGTCAGTTCCGGGTCGGAGACCACAGTGCCGGGCATCATCTTCGGATGGAAGATGATCTTCTTCACGTGATCGCTCTCGTCCAGGATGACCGAGGCGCGGCCGGTTTCCGAACCCGTGCCGGCGGTGGTGGGCACCGCAACGATGGGGGCGACGCCGTCAGGGTCGACGCGCTTCCAGTTGTCGCCCTTGTCCTCGAAATCCCAGAGCGGCCGGGTCTGGCCGGCCATCAGGGCGATGGCTTTGCCGCAGTCCAGGGCGGAGCCGCCGCCGAAAGCGATGATCCCGTCGTGGCCCCCCTCGCGATAGGCGGCAACGCCGTCCGCGACGTTCTGTCCGACCGGGTTCGGCTTTACGGCGCTGAAGAGGCCGCTGGGCAAGCCTGCGGCCTCGTTGGCCGCAATGGCCTCAGCCACCATCGGCAGCTTGGCCAGCCCCGGGTCCGTTACCAGCAGCGGCCTGGCCATGCCGAGACCCTGGCAGGCCTTGCCCAGGTTGCGGATGCGCCCGGGACCGAAGATCATCTGGGTCGGGAATCCCCAGCTTGCTTTCAGATTTGCGGGGTCTTCGCTGAGAGCATCGGTCGGCATGGATTGAAAACCTTGAATGATGGGTGAAGCTTCCGGCCGGACGGCCTGAACCGCTGTTCATCTTCTGATAACCGTATTGACCATCCGGATTCAATCGCTTGTTCGGCGGAACCCTGGATAGCTGCCATTCCCGCAGCGCAGACGTTGCCGGCAAGCCGCCCGGCGCCAAGGCCCGCCCGGCCGCGTTTACCATTCCGGCTAAGAGTTCCTTCACCCCGCTTATCTAAAATCCAAGGTAACGCGATCTTTCCGGCGCAGCGTTGGGCAGGCAACCCATCCGGGTCGGACCCTGGAAGTGGTCCGGCGCGCCCCTCAGGAGGAGCATCAGATGTTTTCCGCATTGCCAGACCTCTTGCCCGGCATTTTTCAACGGGAGCCCGAGGCCCTTGGCGGCCAGGGCCGGCAGGCTTTTCTGGACAATCCGACCACGGCGGGCCGTGACCCGATCCGCCTCTCGCCGGAGGCCCAGGCGGTCGACGGCACAGAGTCTGTCGGCGAGGGCGCTGCCGCAGAGACCGATGCCAAGTCCCTTCTGGGCGAGGCGGGCGGCTTCGTGCGCAAGGCGCTGGAGACCATGCGCCGCGACCTCGGCCAGGTGCTGAAGGCCTTCGGTTTTGACTCCGAGGCGGTTCAGGACTTCACGAAGGCCTTTGTCGAGCCGGTTCTGACGGCGCTGAAGGAAGGCGTGAATTTCACGGCCGAGCTTTCCTTTGCCGCCTTCAGTCAGGTGACCGCGGTTTCCGGCTCCAGCTTCAGCCAGTCGACCTCCATGGTCGCGAAATCTCTTTCCATTGAGGTGAACCAGGACACGGGTGAAGTCTCCGTTTCCATGGCCAGCCTCTCCTTCGAGCAGGACATCCAAATCGGCGGCGGCGTCTCAACCGGCCAGACCCCGATTATGGTGATCGATCCGGAGAAGCTGGGCGATCCGACGGCTTTGGCCGAAAAGATCCTGAGCAGCGGTACTCCGGCGAACGACGAAACCGGTGGCCCGGGCAAAGCCGGCGTCGTGGTGCCGACGGACGATGACGACGCGGTTGAAATCGATGACGAAGATGACACCGCCGGCGTCTCCGAGCCTCTGAAGGAAACCCTGGCCGAGGTGCGGGAGCGCCTGGCCGAGGATGCAATCGACTTCCAGACCCGTTTGACGATTTATTCGGTCAGCAGCTACCGCAACGAAAATGGCGAGACCATCACCAAGCTGCTGCTCGACGCGCAGATCCGCATCTCCGGTTTCGCCAACGACAACAGTCACGATGCATCGGTTCAGGAGGAGGCCCAAAGCCTCGATCTCAAAGCCTAAAGCTGCGAGAAACCGATTGTACGGTGAGGGGCCCTTCGGGGCCCCTTACTCGTTTTTAGGCTTTCGACCTATGTCGAAGCGGTTCCAGCCCGCTCCCCCTCCCGGCCACCCAATGAGATTATCCTACTGGGTGGCCGGGAGGGGGAGCGGGGCGGTGCCGTCGAACAGAGATTGCTAGCGCGCAAGCGCGCGGTCGAGGAAGTCGAGCCGGTCCTGACCCCAGAACAGTTCGTCTTTATAGACATAGCTTGGGGCGCCGAAGACCCCGCGGGCAATCGCGGCTTCGGACTGCTCGGCGTAGCGCTGGTGCATTGCCGGGTCCTGGGCGCGGGCCAGCAGGTCTGCCGCATCGTGACCGGTTTCACGGGCAACCTCTTCGCAGACCGCCTCCTCGGCAATGTTGCGTTCCTGCTCCCAGATCGCACGGCCGAAGGCCTGGGCCAGCTCCAGCGGCCGTCCGCCGGTGTCTCCGGCGGCCATCACCATGCAGGCGGCCGTCAGTTCGGGCGCCGGAAAAAAGGCCGGCTCCAGATTGATCGGGATGCCGAGATGGTCTTTCCAGCGCTTCAGCTCCATCATCCGATAGGCTTGCCGTTCCGGCGCCCGCTTGGCCAAAGGCAGGCCGCCGGTGCGGGGAAAGATCTCGCCGTAGTTGACCGGCAGGACCCGTACCTCCGCGCCGTGGCGCCCGGCAATCTCGGCCAGGCGTGCACTGCCCAGATAGGCCCAGGGGGAGATGAGCGTGAGATAGTAGTCGATGGTCTTGCTGGCCATGTGATCCGGCTCCCGGCGGATAAAGATGAGGCAAGCTGCTTAGCCTGTCCTGGCGTCTTGGTCCAGCCTGCCGGACCTGTTAGGGTCCCGGCCGTTACAAACGGGCCTGCCGCCGCGGGCGGGCCTTCGCCAACGGGTTAAAGACCATGTCGACAATTCTGCGCCGGTTTGGCGCTCTTGCCGCAGTCCTGGCGCTGCCCCTCCTGCTCGCGGCGCCGGCCGCCCGGGCCGCCGATCCGGCGCGGGAAGTGGTAGGCCTCTTCGTCCAGTCCTGCCTGAAGTATGTGGAAGACCCGCTGGACCTGCGGGCCTGGATCGATTCGGTGCCGCAGTTGCGCAAGCTCTCCCAAAGCCAGTCCCAGGCCTTTCTCAGCGGCAAGGGCGGCGATGTCTGGTCGGCCTCCAACGATGCAGGTCTCTTCGCTCTCGTGGTTTTCAACGACGATACCTGCTCGGTAATGGCTCAATTTGCCAACGCCACCGAGGTGTCGCAGGTCTTCTCGGAGTATCTGCGGCGCAAGCAACTGCCGATCGACAAGGTCGGCGACCAGACCAAGTACACCCGCGGCATCGACCAACGTGAGGAAACCTATCGCTCCAGCGATGGCAGCATCCTCTACGAGGTGGTGGTGCTGACCTCGCAATCGCCGCGCGCCGAAGTGCAGGCGGTGCTGACCACGCGGCCCAACCGCTAGTCGGCGGAGGGTCCTTCCCGCAAGGCCTTGCGGATGATCTTGCCGGTGGCGGTCATCGGCAGGCTGTCGACGAAGGCGACCTCGCGCGGATACTCATGCGCTGCCAGCCGGGTCTTCACGAAGCCCTGGATCTCGCGCACCAGGGCATCGTCGCCCTTGCTTCCCTCTTTCAGTACGATGAAGGCCTTGACCCTTTCGGTCCGCAACGGATCGGGCACGCCGACGGCGGCGGCCATGGAAACCGCGGGGTGTTTCAGCAGGCAGTCCTCGATCTCACCCGGCCCGATGCGATAGCCGCCGGAGGTGATGACGTCGTCATCACGCCCGACGAAGTGCAGGTAGCCGTCCTCGTCGCAGGCGCCGGTGTCGCCGGTCAGCAACCAGTCGCCGCGGAACTTGGCGGCGGTCGCTTCCGCGTTGCGCCAGTATTCCAGAAACATCACCGGGTCGGGCCGCCGCACGGCAACGGTACCGGTCTCGCCGGGCGGCAGCACCGCGCCCGTGGCGTCGACAACCGCGACGTCGTGGCCGGGTACCGGGCGGCCCATGCTGCCGGGCTTCACCACCATCAGCTCGGCGCAGTTGGCGACCACCAGATTGCATTCGGTCTGGCCGTAGAACTCGTTCACCGCGATGCCGAAAGTCTCCTGCGCCCAGTCGAGCAGGCCGGCGCCCAGGGTTTCGCCGCCGCTGCCGATGGATCTGAGCGCATAGTTCCAGCGCGCCGCCGGGCTTTCCACTCCGCGCAGCATCTTCAGCGCGGTGGGCGGCAGGAATGCGTTGCGCACCTGATGATCGGCGAGCAGGCGAAAGGCTGCCTCCGGATCGAACTTGGCGAAGCGGTGTGCCAGTACCGGCGCGCCGTGATGCCAGGCCGGCAACAGCACGTCCAGCAGCCCGCCGATCCAGGCCCAGTCCGCCGGAGTCCAGAACAGGTCGCCGGGCTGGGGGAAGAAGTTGTGCGGCAGTTCGACACCGGGCAGGTGGCCCAGCAGAACGCGATGGGCATGGAGCGCACCTTTGGGCGGGCCCGTGGTGCCGGAAGTATAGATGATGAGAGCCGGATCGTCGGCGAAGCTCGCCACCGGCAGATAGCTGTCCGAGGCGCGTTCGAGGAGCATCCGCCAGTCCAGCGCATCCCCGGCAGGGCCGTCGATGGAAATCAGGTTCTCCAGCGCCGGCAGGCGGTCGCGCAGCGGCAGCAGTTTCGCCAGCCCGGCCTGATCGGTGATGACCGTGGAAGCGCCGGAATCGTTCAGGCGGTATTCCAGCGCCTCCTCGCCGAAGAGGGTGAACAGCGGCACTGCGATGGCGCCGATTTTATAAGCCGCGAGGTGAGCGACTGCGGTTTCCGCGCCCTGGGCCAGCAGGATGGCGACCCGGTCGCCTTCGCCGACGTCATGGGCCTCCAGGGCGTTGGCGAGGCGATTGGAAAGACGGCTGAGGTCGCGAAAGCTGTAGCGGTCTTCGCGCCCGTCGCCTTTCAGGTCGATCAGCGCCAGGCGATCCGTATCCGCCCATTTGTCGCAGGCGTCGACGGCGATGTTGTAGCGTTCCGGGATCTGCCAGCGAAAGCCTTCCCGCAGCGCCCGGTAGCTTCCGGTTCTCGTCAGCATGGCTTCGGCATTGCCGCGACCTTCCTCCCCGCCTTTTCTTGTTTTTGGCCTTTGGTCGGCTAGCATAGTCAAACTCGCACAGCGGCGGTACATCTCAGCCTGTTTATCCCACCTGAACGCGCGACTGCGGAACCGAAAGGCCCGACCATGTTTCAAAGCGACCTTCTGCAAGACAAGCGGATCCTGATCACCGGCGGCGGCACCGGCCTGGGTAAGACCATGGGCAGGCGCTGCCTGGAACTGGGGGCGAAACTGGTGATCTGCGGCCGCCGCGAAGAGGTTCTGGCCGAAACCCGGGCGGAATTCGACCAGGATTACCCTGGCCGCACCCTGGCACTGCCCTGCGATCTGCGCGAGGCGGCGGCGGTGGAGGCGATGGTCGAGGCGGCCTGGGAAGAAGGGCCGCTTGATGCTTTGGTGAACAACGCCGCCGGCAATTTCCTCGCCAAGACCGAAACCCTCTCGCCGCGGGCCGTGGATGCGGTGCTCTCCATCGTGCTGCACGGTACGGCCTATGTGACGCTCGCCTGCGGCAAGCGCTGGCTGGCCGACAGGCATCCGGGCAACGTGCTTTCCATCGTCACCACCTATGCCTGGACCGGCTCGCCCTTCGTGGTGCCTTCCGCCATGGCCAAGGCCGGGGTGCTGGCCATGACCCGTTCCCTGGCGGTGGAGTGGGGGCGCCAGGGCATACGGCTCAATGCCATTGCCCCCGGACCCTTTCCGACCAAGGGCGCCTGGGACCGCCTGGTGCCCAATCCCGATCTGGATGCGGCCTGGAAAAACAAGATTCCCCTGGGCCGTGTCGGCGAACACATCGAACTGGCCAACCTCGCCGCCTATCTTTTGGCCGAACAGTCCGGCTACATCACCGGCGAGGTGGTCACCATCGACGGCGGCGAGTGGCTGAAGGGCGCCGGCCAGTTCAGCCTGATGGAGGCGCTGAGCGATGAGGACTGGAATGCCATGCGCGCCCGCAAGGACTGAGCAACGGACGGGCTGGCCTGTGCGCGATCTGCTGCCGGCACACCTGATGACGGACCTGCGGCGCCGCTACGGCGAGCCGCAGCGTCACTATCACACCTGGGCTCATATCGAAGTCCTGTTAAAGCTGTTCGATGAAGTGAAATCGGATCTGGCCGACCCGGTCGCGGTCCAGGCAGCGATCTACTACCACGATGCAATCTACGATCCGACGGCAGCCGATAACGAAACGCAGAGTGCAGCCCTGCTGCGCCGTGAAGGGGACGGTGTTCTGACAGATACCAGCCTAGAAGCGGCAGTCCAGTTGATCGAGGCGACGGCGCGTCATCGACCGCCGGAGGATCTTGATGCGCCGGCATTGGAAGACGCAAAGCTCTTTCTCGACATGGACCTCTCCATTCTCGCGGCCCCCTGGCCGGCTTTCTGCACCTACGAAGCAGCCATCCGGCGGGAGTATGCCCACGTCGAAGAAGCAGACTTCCGCGTCGGGCGCCGTAAGATTTTGGAAGCCTTGCTGCAGCGCGACCGGCTTTTCCTTTCGCGTCGCTTTGCCCCCCGGTGGGAGGCTCCGGCGCGCGCGAACCTCAGGCGCAGCCTCGCGAACCTGGGCTGACCACTCCGTTTGGCTTTTCACTCCAATTGTTCACAATTTGTTCGTACTGAGATTTTTTTTACCTCTCGCAGGCATCATGCCGAAGCAAGTGCTGAAAGCGGGAGTTTTCAATGGTTTCGATGGCGGAAGCGACAGCGGCGCCGGCCGGTTGGCTGCGCGGTCGTCCCTTTGATCTGACGTTTATCGTCGGCATTACCGCGGTCGCATTGCTGTCCGGGGCCGTTGTCGTGGCTGATCCCCGCCTGTTCGGACCGATCCTGTTTCTCGATCTCTGGTTGCTTGGCTATCACCACGTAATCTCCACTTACACGCGTCTTTGTTTCGACAAGGAAAGCCTGCGCCAGCATCGCTTTCTCTTGTTCGGTCTGCCGCCTTTGGTTCTTGCCGGAGTGGTGTTGATCTTTGTCGGGCTGGGCGCATGGGCTATCCCCACCATCTATCTCTACTGGCAGTGGTTCCACTACACCCGGCAGAGTTTCGGGGTCTCTCAGGTATACCGCCGCAAAGCAGGCGAGTTGATCGACGAGAGTCCATGGCTCACCAAGGCGGCGCTCTATCTGTTGCCGCTTTGGGGCATTCTCTATCGCTCATACCAAGAGCCAGAGACTTTCCTTTGGATGGAAGTACGGGTTCTGCCGGTACCCGGCTGGCTCGTGGACGGCGCCGCCCTTGCAGCCCTTGCCGTCATGGGTTTTTGGTTCGCTCAGCGCATTGCCGCCTGGATGCGTGGAAGGCTGCCGATTGCCCACACGCTCTACATGATAAGTCACTTTGTGGTTTTCTATACCGGCTACATCGCCATCGACGACATCACGCACGGCTGGCTGGTCATCAATATCTGGCACAACGCGCAGTACGTTCTTTTCGTCTGGCTGTTCAACAGCAACCGCTTCAAAAACGGAATCGACCCAAAGGCGCGCTTCCTCTCCACCATCAGTCAGGCCGATAAAGCCTGGCTGTATTTCGGGGTTTGTCTGGCGCTGACCAGTGTTTTCTACCTCTCGGTCGACCTGGCCATTGACCAGTTCAGCCATTGGGCCTTGCCGCTGGCTCTGATCGTGTATCAGACAATCAACTTTCACCACTACATCGTCGACAGCTTGATCTGGAAAGTCAGGAAGAAACCGATGCAGAAAACTCTGGGGATCGCCCCTTGATCTCCAAGGTACTCTCGTTTTCCAGCTTGCCGGGTGGCATGGCGTCGGCGAAGGTCCGCAAAGGCCGGTTGGCCTTCGTGGTGAAACTGCTTCTTTCGGGAACCCTTCTGGCGGCTGTTGCCTTGAGTGTCGATCTGCCGGCGGTTGGGCAATTGTTGACGGCGCTGTCGCCAATCTCCGGCGCGGGCGCAGTGATATGTCTGGTTGGCGTCACCCTGGTGTCCGCTTTGCGCTGGAGCTTGGTGGTAGACGCAATTGCCACGCCGCAACCGCTTCGGCGAATGCTGAGCCTGATGTTCGTCGGCAATTTCTTCACGCAGATGCTGCCAACTTCGGTCGGCGGCGACGCTGTACGCATCTGGCAGCTTTCGCAGCATGGCGTAACCGTGGAACGCGCTTTTGCCGGTGTCTTGCTGGAACGGATCAGCGGGCTCCTTGCCCTGGTCTTCATGGTCGCCGGCGGTGTCTTCTGGCTGGGCGAATCCTTATCGCCGCCGGCGCTCCGTTACCTGCTGTTCGCGGCGCTGCCCGCGCTGCTGGCGGGGCTGCTTGTGTTCTGTTTTTTGAACCGGTTGCCCCGCTCTTGGCGCGATCTTCCAATGCTGGGGCGAGGCCTGCATCTGCTTGCGATGATGGCCGGGGATGCGCGCCAGATCCTTCTGGCGCCGGGCCGGTCTCTGGTTCTGTTTCTGCTTTCGGCCGCAGCCCATGGGCTGGCGGTTTTGGCTTTCTTCTCTCTGGCCCATGGGCTGGGCTTACCACTCAGCCTCCCGGCCGCGACCGCCGTGGTTCCGGCAATCATCCTCATCACCTTTCTGCCGGTTTCCTTCGCCGGCTGGGGTGTGCGCGAAGGCGCCAGCATTATCATGTTCGCTGCGGTCGGCCTTGGGGCCGACCAAGCCGTCACACTCTCCGTGCTCTTCGGGGTGGCTTTGATACTGGCTGGTCTGCCGGGCTGTCTCTTATGGCTGAGAGGCGCGCGCTAGGCGCTGAGCGCCTGCGCAACGGTCATGACCAGCCTCGCGAGCGACAACCGGCCGGGCACCCGTGACGCCTTTGTGAATTACTTGGCTATGAGGCGCAGCAGCAGCGCCATTGCTGCCCTCGATGGTTTGCGGGCCTTTGCTATTCTTCTCGTGTTTGCCCGCCACGCCATCCGGCCGTTCTACGATGGAAACACGCCGCTGCTGCCGCTGTTCGGATGGGACCTTGCCGTACCGTTGATCAATGGCTGGATCGGGGTGGATCTGTTCTTTGTACTCAGTGGCTTCCTAATCGGGCAGAGCTTGCTGCGTGACGGTGGAAGGGTGCGCGGCCGGCAGTTCCGACTGTATGTCGCCAAGCGTGCCCTTAGGATCGTTCCCGCCTATTTCGCCGTCCTCCTCGTTGTCGCTGCGGGTCTTGTCCCTCTGTTTGATGTGGATGGCCGGGCGCTCGGCTTGCGTGTGGGTTATCACATGCTGTTTCTGCAGGACTACCTGCCTGCCGATATCGTAGTTGTTTTCTGGTCGCTTGGTGTGGAAGAGAAGTTTTACCTTCTGGCGCCGCTGGTGGTCATGCTCGCCCTCAAGATGCATCGGCGAAGCCTGCAGTATGGTTTGATCGTTGGTTTTGTCTTACTGGGTTTGGTTGCTCGCTGTCTGACAGCGGCTGCGTATCCCGATATTGCCACTTATGATGCGTTTTTTCCGGTGTTCCGCAGTCCGTTCCATCACTGTCTGGATGCGCTCTTTGTCGGCCTTTTGGCGGCTTTCATCTATCGTGACCGCCACTGTTGGGCTTGGGCGACCAACCGGCTCTGTCTGAATGGCCTCTTTCTTTTGGGTTTATCGATCATTCTTTGGTTGATTTCCGGGGAGGCCATGATGGGACGTATCGACTACTTCGATAAAACTCTGCAGCCTTTCGTGATCGCTATCGGCATGGGCTTGGTGCTCCTCGCCACGGCCTTGGGCGGCGGTCCGCTTACGTTTCTTGGTTCGCGTCCTTTGTTCTATCTCTCAAAACTCTCCTATTCGTTGTATCTGGTGCATCTGCCCTTGCTCCCTCTGGCACTGGCGCTCCTTGGGTTACCCGGCGGCGACATGGCAGCCGTGAGGGGCGAGATTCTGCTGCTTTTCTTCGCTACCTATACCGCCTTCAGCCTTGCTGCTTCCATGTTGGTTCACTATGGCATCGAGAAGCCTTTTCTGGTGATCAAGGGCCGCTTGAGCTAACGTCGCAAGCGCTGTTCAGAGAGTAGAGAACTCTTCGTTGATGGCATTGCTGCCCCAGCGGCAGTGAGGGTAAGCTACGCAACTCTGCAAGCTGGAAATGTCAGGCGCGATAGCATGCCACTCGATACCTCGCAGTCACCGGTTTTCGTCCATTCCACCTGCCCGCATGACTGCCCCAGCGTCTGCGCGCTGGAGGTCGAGCGCCTCTCGGAGACGAAAATCGGTAAGGTGCGCGGCGCCCGCGGCAACGACTACACGGCCGGCGTGGTCTGCGCCAAGGTGGCCCGCTATGCCGAGCGGGTGCACCACCCGGATCGCCTGACCCGGCCGTTGCGCCGGGTCGGCGCCAAGGGCGACGGGATCTCCGCCTTCGAGCCGATTTCCTGGGAAGCGGCCTTGGACGCGGTGGCCGAAGGCCTGTTGCAGGCCGAACAGCGCCACGGCAGCGAGGCGGTCTGGCCCTACTTCTACGCGGGCACCATGGGCCTCGTCCAACGTGACGGAATCCACCGGCTGCGCCATGCCAAACGCTATGCGCGCCAGCACTCGACGATCTGCACGACCCTGGTGGCGACCGGCTGGAACGCGGCCTGCGGCAGCCGGCGCGGGGTCGATGCGCGGGAGATGACCGAATCCGACCTGATCGTGGTCTGGGGCGGCAATCCGGTCAGCACCCAGGTGAACGTGATGACCCATATCGCCAAAGCGCGCAAAAGCCGCGGCGCTAAGCTGGTGGTGGTCGATCCCTACCGCACCGGCACGGCGGAGCAGGCCGACATGCATCTCGCGCTGAAACCGGGGACAGACGGCGCGCTGGCGGCGGCGGTGATCTCCATCCTTTTGGCCGAGGGCTGCGCCGACCGGGACTATATGGCCAAATTCAGCGACTGGGACGCGGAGCTGGAGGCGCACTTTGCCGGCTGTACGCCGGCCTGGGCGGCGCAGATCACCGGCCTGGGCGAGGACGAAATTCGCGCCTTCGCAGCGCTCTACGGCGGCACCCAGCGCAGCTATATCCGGGTTGGCTACGGCTTCTCCCGGGCCCGCAACGGCGCCAGCGCTGTTCACGCCGTCGCCTGCCTGCCCACGGTCACCGGGGCCTGGCAGTACCCGGGCGGGGGGGCGATGCAGGGCCAGTCGAGCATTTACGGCCTGAATGAGACGTTGATCGAGGGGCTCGACGTGGCGGACCCCACCACACGCAAACTGGATCAGTCGCGGATCGGCCCCATCCTGACCGGCGACCGGCGGGATCTGGGCGAGGGCCCCCCGGTCGCTGCGCTGTTCATCCAGAACACCAACCCCATGGTGGTCTGCCCGGACAGTGCCAGGGTGGCTGAGGGGTTCGCCCGCGACGATCTCTTCACCTGCGTACATGAACAGTTCATGACCGAAACCGCCGCCATGGCCGATATCGTCTTGCCGGCCACCACCTTTTTGGAACATGACGATGTCTACGTTGCCGGCGGGCACACCTATATCCAGGTCACCAAGGCGGTGATCGAGCCCCTGGGCGAATGCCGCAGCAATCACGCGGTGATCTGCGCCCTGGCCAAGCGTCTCGGCGCGGCGCACCCCGGCTTTGAGATGACCGCCTGGGAGATTATCGATCGTACGCTGAAGGCTTCCGGCCTGCCGGACGCGGAGACCATCCATGCCGCCCACTGGCATGACTGTGCACTGCCGTACGAAGACATGCACTTCCTGAACGGCTTCGGCCACGCCGACAAGCGATTCCACTTCAAGGCCGACTGGGCTGCCTTCGGGCCGGATTTTGCCGCCATGCCGGCGCTGCCCGGTTACAGCGACCGCTACGACCGGGCTTCGGAGAATCACCCCTTCCGCCTTGTGGCGGCCCCGGCCCGCACGTTCCTGAACACCAGCTTCACCGAGACCCCCGGTTCCCAAAAGCGTGAGGACAGGCCGACCGTCATGATTCATCCGGAAGCCGCGGCAGCTCTGGGGGTCGGTGACGGCGACCGCCTGCGCATCGGCAACGACCAGGGGTCGCTGGTGATCGCGGTCGAGGTTTTCGACGGCCTGCAGCCCGATGTCGTGGTGGTCGAAAGCGTCTGGCCGAACGCGGCTTTCGAGGAGGGGCAGGGGATCAATTTGCTGGTTTCGGCCGATCCCGGTCCGCCCGCCGGAGGCGCGGTGTTCCACGACACCGCCGTCTGGCTAAGGCCCGTTTAGGGCCCACAGGCCGGGCGAGGCCATTGAATTGCCTGGGCTGCCGCGACAGGATGCTACTCTTTGTGGCAAAATCGCTGAACGGCACTAGGTAGAAGGAAGGGAAGAGGCTGTTGTAGCCTTTTCGCACTGCCAGCAGGAAGCGCCGAGGAAGCATGGCAAAGGACCCCAAGCTGCCGAAGGTATCGTCTGGGTCGGAGGTCGATGCCTTTTTGCGCAAAGTCGCCGCGACAACGCCGCCCAGCGGCGATGCGCGGGGCCGGCTGATCTTTGCCATGGATGCCACCGCCAGCCGCGAACCGACCTGGGACCAGGCCTCGCATCTTCAGGCCGAAATGTTCAAGGAAACCGAGGGTCTCGGCGGCCTCGAGGTGCAATTGATCTTCTATCGCGGCTTCGGGGAGTGCAAAGCGAGCCCCTGGGTGCGCCGGTCTTCCGAACTGCTGCGCTTCATGACCGGGGTTTTCTGTCTGGCCGGCCGCACCCAGATCGGCAAGGTCCTGCAGCGTGCGATCAAGGAAACCAGGGCACAGAAGGTCTCGGCCCTGGTTTTCGTCGGCGATGCCATGGAAGAAGACATCGACCACCTTGGACATCTCGCCGGTGAACTGGGCCTGCTCGGGGTGCCCTGCTTCATGTTCCATGAAGGCCAGGACATGGTCTCCCGCAAGGCCTTTCAGCAGATCGCCCGGCTCAGCGGCGGCGCTTTCTGTACCTTCGATGCCAGTTCGGCGCGGCAGCTTCGCGAGCTGTTGTCGGCGGTTGCAGTGTTCGCCGCCGGCGGACGCCGGGCGCTGGCCGACTACAGCCGCAAGACCGGCGGCCTGGTTCCGCAGCTCACCCACCAGGTCAAGTAACGAGCGTTAAGGATGCCGTATTTCTTTCTGGGAATTGCTCTTCTCGCTGCGGCGCTGCTCCTGGCGCGCTGGTTCGTCAGCGCGGAGCCGCAGAAGGTTGCCAGCGGTCTGAAGATTGGGGGCACGATTCTGCTGGGCCTGGTTTGCCTGCTGCTCTTGGTGACCGGGCGCATCTCGCTCCTGATGATGCTTTTCGCCCTGCTTTTCTTCGCGCGCAGGGCGCTCAAGGCCGGGCGCCTCAACGCACGTGCCGCAAGCGGGCCCAGCCCGGGTCAGGCCTCGGAAGTGCGCACACGCTACCTGCAAATGATGCTCGATCACGACAGTGGCGAGATGGATGGTGAAATCCTGGACGGCCGCTTCATGGGGATGTGGCTGTCGCAACTCGGCTTGACGGAGTTGCTGCAGCTCCTGGCCGATTATCAGTACGAAGACCCGCAGTCGGCCTCTGTGCTGGAAGCATATCTTGACCGCACCCGCGATGAGGACTGGCGCAAGCACACCCAGGACGGCACCGATGAGGGCGCCAAAGAGGGGACGGCAGAGGCACGCCCGGGCGGTGCGATGAGCCGGGACGAAGCGCTGGAAATTCTCGGCCTCCGGGAGGGGGCGACGGCCGCCCAGATTCGCGAGGCGCATCGCCGGCTGATGCAGAAGATCCACCCGGATCACGGCGGCTCCAACTACCTCGCGGCCAAACTGAACGAAGCCAAGGATTTGTTGTTGGGCACATGAATTTGACGCGGCAGCCCTGATTAGGGACCATTTGTGTCACTTGTCGCCTGCCCGGGCCTGTGGCAATACAGCCGCGTCTTCATGACACCCACACGCGAGGTTCTTACCCCCATGCATGGCACCATTCGCAAGGCGGTTCTGCCCGTCGGCGGTCTTGGCACGCGCTTTCTTCCCGCCACCAAGGCGATCCCCAAGGAAATGCTTCCCGTCGTCGACAAACCGTTGATCCAATATGGTGTCGAGGAGGCGCGGGCGGCCGGGATCGAAGAGATCATCTTCGTCACCAGCCGCGGCAAGGCGGCCATTGAGGACCACTTCGATCATCATTGGGAGCTGATGGCCAGCCTGGAGGAACGGGGCAAGACCGCGGAGCTGGAACTGGCCCGCTCGATGATGACCACCGCCGGCAAGATCAGCTATACCCGGCAGCCCGAGGCGCTGGGCCTGGGCCACGCCGTCTGGTGTGCCCGTAATCTGGTGGGGCGGGAGCCCTTTGCGGTGATTCTGCCGGACGATCTTGTGCTCGGCCAACCCGGCTGTCTTGCCCAACTCGTTGAGGCTTACGACAAGGTCGGTGGCAACCTGGTCGCCGTGCAAGACGTGCCGCGCGAACAGACCAATCTCTACGGCATCCTGGATGTGGTCTCGGACGACGGCAGTCTGGCCGAAGCCAAGGGACTGGTCGAGAAACCCCAACCCGATGTGGCGCCCTCGACCCTCTCCATCATCGGGCGCTACATTCTTCAGCCAGAAATTTTCGATGAGCTGGACCGCCAGGAACGCGGCGCCGGCAACGAGATCCAGTTGACCGACGCGATGGCCCGGACCATCGGGCCACAGCCCTTCCATGGCCTGCGCTTCAAGGGACGGCGCTTCGACTGCGGTACCAAGGTTGGGTTTCTGGAGGCCAACCTCGCCTATGCCCTGGAACGCGATGACCTGGGGGCGGCGGCCCGTGATATCCTGAGACGTTACAGCGCCGATCTCACCTGATCGTGCTCTAGAGGGGACCCAAGATGCGTATTGCAATGGTTGGTACCGGCTATGTCGGGCTGGTTTCCGGTGCCTGTTTTTCCGAGTTCGGCACCGATGTGGTCTGCATCGACAAGGATGCCGCCAAGATCGCCCGGCTGGAGAAAGGCGAGATCCCGATCTTCGAGCCTGGCCTCGACGTCCTGGTGGCCAACAACCGCGCCGCCGGACGGCTCAGCTTTACCACCGACCTGGCCGCCGCGGTGGCCGAGGCCGATGCGGTCTTCATCGCCGTTGGCACGCCGACCGGGCGCACCGGCGGCGAGGCCGATCTCAGCTATGTCTACGACGCGGCGCGGGAGGTTGCGGGTGCCCTCCAGGGCTATACCGTGGTGGTGAACAAGTCGACCGTGCCGGTCGGTACGGGGCGGGAGGTTCAGCGCATCATCGCAGAAGCCAATCCGGAGGCCGATTTCGAGGTGGCTTCCAACCCCGAATTCCTGCGCGAGGGCGCGGCGATCAACGACTTCATGCGTCCTGACCGGGTGATCATCGGCGCGGAGAGCGAGCGGTCGCAGGAAGTGATGCGCGCCCTCTACCGGCCGCTTTATCTCATCGAGACGCCGATTCTTTTCACCACGCTGGAAACCGCCGAGCTGACGAAGTATGCCGGCAACGCCTTTCTGGCGACCAAGATCACCTTCATCAACGAGATTGCCGATCTCTGCGAGAAGGTCGGCGCCAATGTTCACGACGTGGCCCGCGGCATCGGCCTGGACGGACGAATCGGGCGCAAGTTCCTCCATGCCGGTCCGGGCTACGGCGGATCCTGTTTTCCCAAGGACACGGTCGCCCTGGTCCACACGGCGCAGAAGGCCGGCTCGCCGATGCGCATCGTCGAAACCGTCGCCGACATCAACGACCGCCGGAAAAAAGCCATGGCCGGGCGGGTGATCGAGGCCTGCGGCGGATCGGTCGCGGGCAAGACCATTGCGGTTCTGGGTCTGACCTTCAAGCCGAACACCGATGACATGCGCGAAGCGCCGAGCCTGGAGATGGTACCGGCCCTGCAGGCCGCCGGGGCGACGGTGCGGGCCTTCGATCCGGAGGGTATGGATCAGGCCGAGCCCATGTTGCCGGATGTCCAGTGGTGCCAGAATGCCTATGAGGCGATGACGGGCGCCGACGCCGTGGCTATTGTGACGGAATGGAACGAATTCCGCGGCCTGGATATGGAACGCGTAAAGGAAGCGCTGAAGGCGCCGGTGATGGTTGATCTGCGCAACATCTACAATCCTCAGGATATGGTCGGCGCCGGTTTCGACTACTTCTCGGTGGGGCGGCCGCTTTCCTCCTACGGACGGGGGCAATGACATCGGCCGCGGCTCCGGATAGCGCTCGACACCGCTTCGACCCGACCATACTGCGCGAGTATGACGTCCGCGGCGTCGTCGGGGAGACGCTGTTTCCCGCCGATGCCTACGCCCTGGGCCGCGCCTTTGGAACGGTTGCCAAGAGGCGCGGCGCAAAGGCCATTGCGGTCGGCTATGACGGCCGCCACTCCTCGCCGGACCTTGCCGCCGCTTTGTCCTCCGGCCTCAGCGACTGCGGCCTCCAGGTTATCGACATCGGGCGCGGCCCGACGCCGATGCTCTACTTCGCCGCCTACACGCTGGATGTCCAGGGCGGTGTCATGATCACCGGTTCCCATAACCCGCCGGACTACAACGGCTTCAAGATGGTGCTGGAGAAAGCGTCCTTCTTCGGGCCGGAGATCCAGGCACTGGGCGCGATCGCCGCCGCGGGGGACTATGAGAGCGGCGGCGGGACGGTCGAACAGCGTTCGATCTTCGATGCCTATATCGATCGGGTCCTAGCGGACCTGGGGCCGAAACAGACTCTCAGGGTCGCCTGGGATGCCGGAAACGGTGCCATGGGCGAGGCCATGGCTGCCGCCGTGGCCCGTCTTCCCGGACAGCACTTCCTGCTCAACGAAGTCATCGACGGCACCTTTCCCGCCCATCACCCCGACCCGACAGTTGCGGAGAACTTGGTACAGCTTCAGGAAACCGTCACCGCGCAGACCTGCGACCTCGGGATCGCCTTCGACGGCGACGGCGACCGGATCGGTTTGGTCGATGCTCGCGGGCGTATTCTCTGGGGGGACCAGATCCTGCTGTTCCTGGCCCGCGATATCCTGAAACGTCATCCCGGCGCGACCATCATTGCCGACGTGAAGTGCAGCGAGGCGCTGTTCGATGGGATCGCCGCGGCCGGCGGAGAACCGCTGATGTGGAAAACCGGCCACTCGGTCATCAAGGCCAAGATGAAGGAGGTCGACTCGCCCTTTGCCGGCGAGCTGGCCGCGCACTTTATCTTCGCCGATCATTTCTACGGTTATGATGACGGGCTCTATGCCGCCATCCGGGTGCTGGAGATCCTGAACCGGGAGGCGGGTGAGGCCCTGGCAGACTTCAGGGATTCGCTGCCCGATTTCAGCACCACGCCGGAAATCCGCATCCCCTGCGCCGAAGACCGCAAGAAAGCGGTGATCGGGGAGATCGAGGCGCGGTTGGCGGCAGAGGGGGCCGACGTCAACGACATCGACGGCGTCCGTGTGCGCGAGGGCGGCGGCTGGTGGCTGCTGCGGGCATCGAACACCCAGGATGTGCTGGTGGCCCGCTGTGAAGCCGGCAATGCGGCTGACCTGGAAAAGCTGGTTGCCAGACTGCGCGCCGAGTTGACGGCGAGCGGGTTGAATCTTCCCGAATTCTAAGCCTTAAGGCCGGCTCGCGGCCGCGTTACCTGGAGCCTTGCGCTTCAGGCTGAACGACGACACAACTGAAGTCGGCTGATATCAGCGTCTCACAAGCCTCGCGCGCCTGTTTCTCGTAAAGTCCCGTCAGTTGGGAGCGATAGAGAGTGCCGAGGCTGACGGAATCGATCCGCCGAATGGCAACCTTGGCGCCTTGAAGCGGCGTGGGGGCCACTTTCAGGGCCGACTGTGCTGAGCTGTGCGCCGCCCGGAAGCGGCTGAAAGCGCCGACCTGCACCGTCCAGTCGTTGGTCAGGCTCTCCACCTCGACCGATGATCCGAGGGCATCCGCGGCGGCGACCTGTGAAGAGGGCATGACCGGCTTGATCGCCCGGTTGCGGGCGGGCTGTGCCGCTGCAGTTTCGACCGGCGCTTTTTCAGCCTCGGCAATCTGCAGGGGCACCAGCGGCCGGAAGGGGTTGCGGCCGGGAACCTGTGGAATCTTGCGGACCCCTTGCGAGGCCAGCTTCTTGAAGCCCCGGTCCAGCAGTTTCACCATATGGCGGTCGCGGGACTTGGAGGTCTTGCCGCCGAAGACCACGGCGATGAGGCGCCGGCCCCTGCGCTCGACGGAGGCGACCAGATTGAACCCGGAAGCCCGGATGTAGCCGGTCTTGATGCCGTCGGTCCCCTTATAGGATTTCAGCAGCTTGTTGTGGCTGCGATGGGTGCGGCCCTTGTAGGTGAACTTGGTGGTCGAGAAGTAGTGATAGTACTGCGGAAAATCCGTCATCACCGCCTTGGCCAGGCGGGCCATGTCGCGCGCCGTGCTCTTTTGGCCGCGGTTGGGCAGGCCGGAGGCATTGCGGAAGGTGGTGCGGTTCATACCCAGCGCCCGGGCGCGTTTGGTCATCACCTGGGCAAAGGTGGTTTCCTTACCGGCCAGCGCCTCGGCGACAACAACCGCGACATCGTTTGCCGACTTTGTCGATAGCGCGCGGATCGCTTCCTCGACCGTAATCGTCTCGCCGACTTTCAGGCCCAGCTTCGACGGCGGCATACCGCTTGCGCGTTTGGAGACCTTCAGCTTCTGCTTCAGGGTCAGCTTGCCCTTCTCCAAGGCGTCGAAGACCATATAAAGGGTCATGATCTTGGTCAGGGAGGCCGGATAGTTGCGGGTGTCGGCATTCACCGAATGCAAAACCTGCCCGGTTTCCGCATCAACGACCATGGATGCATAGCGTGCCTGAGCCGAATGGGTGGTCAGCGTCGCCAGGATAGCGACGGCAGACAGCGCGATTGCGGCGAGGGATAGTTTGCGAATCATTTGGTCCCGTCATTTGTCCCTGCACGGGGCAGAGCGTCGCAGAGGTTTTTCATCAAGAACGGCCCGGAAAACCCTGAAATCAAATCCGATTCTAAGGCATTACCCGAATCTATGTCTAGTCTAATGGCTCAGCACTTTCAGCTTGGTTAAAATACGTTCAATACAGAGGCTTGCCGGCCCCGAAGCGGCCGGACAATCAGTCCCTGTTGGCATTTGGCTCGGCGTTCACCATCTTTCGGTGCGGTTTTCACGCCTCTGCGGGGCAGCCGCCGGCCTGAAATTCGGGCAACTTTTTGGAGGTAGATGAGATGTTTCCGCGTACCGTTTTCACGTTTGCAGCCGTCCTTTCCCTCGGACTGGCCGCCTGCACCTATCGTGGCGACATCGACAATCCGGCGACCATCAAGGCGACGTGGTTCAGCTATCTGAACGGCGACGATATCCGCGAAACCTGTGCCGAAGGGACCGCACCGCGTTACCGGCTGGTCTACAACGCCGACTACAACGAACAGATCCGCAGCTATGAGGTGACCGGTGACGGCGCCGGCGGCGCGGGTTTGACAGTGAGAGTGCAGGGACGCAGTGGCCTGAATGCAAGCCGGCTGACTCTGTCGGATCCCTTGGGCTGGGCGCGCTGGACCACCAGCCAGACGGCTCTGGACGGCGCGGCACTGGATCAGTTGGATACGGTTCTCGCGCAAAGCGGGGCCTTTGATGCGGCACCGACCGGTCTTCGCCTGTTTTCCAAGGAAACCTACTGGATCTCCAGCCTCTGCAAGGACGGCGTCTTCCATTTCAATGCCTGGCGTTTCCCCTCGGCCCGTTTCGATGCGATCACCTTCGACGCGCTGCTGTTCGAAAAGGATGCGACCGAGATTGCCGTACGGCCGCCGCGGGCGGTGACCCCGGGGGAGCGTTCCGACGCCCGGCTGCCGCGCAACCGGCAAAGCGGCGATGAAACCGGCAGCTTTTTCAACCTGCAGGTCGGTGAGAACGGTTTGGCCGGTAATCTGGCGCTCTAGCTCTCGTCTTCCGAGACGATGGTCAGGTGGGCGCTCTGGGCGCCGGGCCGCAGTTCCTTGACCCAGGGGCCGTCCGGCATCTTCACCGCCATCTGGGTCAGGTGCTCGTTCCACCAGATGCGCTGTTCGCGCAGGTCGTCGTAGTCGTAATGGGCCTTGCGCCAACGCCGCTCGGCCAGGCTGTAGGTCGCCAGATCGATGGGAAAGCCGACGTCGGCCGAGGAAAACCGCGACGAATCAAAAGACAGATAGGCGAGTTTCAGCGCCGTGGTCATGGCGCTGTCATAGGTGAGGGCGCGGTCCAGGATCGGTTTGCCGTAGGCGGTGGCGCCGATGGAAAGATAGGGCGTGCGCTGATCCACTTCGATCCAGTTGCCCTCGGGATAAACCAGGAAGATGCTGGACCCCTTATCCTCCGGCTGGGCGCCGGCGATGATGCTGTGCAGATTGAAGGTCAGATCGGCCCCCTCGATCTGCTCACGGTCCTCTTCGGCCACGCGGCGCAGGCAGCGGCAGTACGCATCCACGGCATCCAACAGAGTCGCGAAACCGGTGGCGTGATCCTTTCGCATATCCCGCTCGAGGTAGGCCAGGGTCTTGTCTCTCAAGGAGCGAAGACCCGAGGTCATGATGGCGAACTGGGCGCCTGCCGGCCCGTGCAATGACAGCTTTTGGGCGTTGGTGACCTGGTTGCCGCTGGTGATGCGCCCATCGGCGAGGCAGACGAGCCCTTCGCTTACCTTGATTCCCAAACAATAGGTCATACGCCATCCTGAAAAATGTGCCCTGAACACAGCCTTCGCGGCGGGGGGCTTGCAGACTGCTCACCCGGGGACTCCGGAGTCCCCGGGTGCTCCGGATACTGCCAAAGCCGTCTGGGCCCAGCAACCGGCCATTACCCCGGGTGAGGCCGCCGAGAGCCCCTGTTATCCACAGCGGGCAAACAACCCGCCCGGTTTTGTTGCGCTGCACAATTTATACTTGACTTCAGTATAAGGGTTAATAGATTGAGGCGATGTTGCGTTGCAGCAAAAAGGGTCCGTTCGAGCGCCGCTGCGGTGCGTTGAACGGGCGCGTTGAACGCCGGGTACGGTGGCCTTGAAGCCGCTTGCCTGAACCCGATTGCGCCCCCTAAGCCGACCATTTTTTTCAGCCGTCTGCCCAAGACACCCAGTCAAGACAGTTTCCAGGCGAGAGCCCAAGGAAAACGCCATAGGAGAGCCCGTAATGGCCACCAAGAAGACCACCGCCAAGACCGCCGCGGCGCGCAAGCCGGCGGCCCCCCGGACACCGACCAAGAAGACCGCCGCCAAGGCCACGGTATCTGCAACTGCCGCCGTGAAGAAGCCTGCGGCATCCAATCCGACGGCCGCCAAGCCGGAGCCTGTCGCATCGCTTTTTTCCGCTGCGCCTGCGGTTGACGCCGTCGAGACCATCGTGCCTTTGAGCGAAGAGGCGATGAAGCCGGTGGAAGCCGCCGTGGCAGCCGGCACCGAAACCCTGGAGGCTG
Source organism: Pelagibius sp. (assembly GCF_965249265.1). Taxonomy (NCBI): domain Bacteria; kingdom Pseudomonadati; phylum Pseudomonadota; class Alphaproteobacteria; order Rhodospirillales; family Rhodovibrionaceae; genus Pelagibius; species Pelagibius sp. The sequence continues at coordinate 1,319,901 of NZ_OZ252224.1, forward strand.
TCGTCAAGGCAGGCACCCAGGCGGCCACCAAGAGCTATGAGCAGGCCGTCGCCATGACCCAGGAGCAGGTCGAGAAGGCAGCCTCCACGGTATTCCAGGGTTATGACGATGTCGCCAATCTGGGTAAGGACGGTGTGGATGCCTGTGTCCAGTCATCCACCGTCGTCGCCAAGGGTTTTGAGACCCTCGGTCTGGAGGTGATGACCTTCGCCCAGGGCACCATGGAGGCCGGTTTCTCCGCCATGCAGGCGCTTGCCGGCGTCACCACCTTTGCCGAGGTGATCGAGCTTCAGCGTGCCTACTCCCGCAGCAGCCTCGATTCGGCGGTTGCCGAGTCGGCCAAGTTGACCAAGCTTTCCATCACCCTGGCCAACGACGCCGCCGAGCCGCTGCAGTCGCAGCTGAATGTAACGGTCGAGAAGATGATGAAGCCCTTGGCCGCTTAGACCGCCCGCATAGCGTCCTCAGGGCCCGGCGCTTTGCGCCGGGCCCTTTGCGTTTCGGGGTCTGGGGTACGAAGAGTAGATCGATGAAAAGGAAATAAAACCTATGTCGATCTTTCTGTTCCGACGGCTGCGGGAGATCCACCGCCGCCGCTTCTTCCCGGACGCGACTCGGCCGTTGCCGTTAGGATCGGATTTCGCCGTTTAAGTGTGGCGGAGTTAACACCCCGAAGAATTCTTTGGGTTATTCTCGTCTGAGGGCTCTTGGGTCTTTTCCGAATGAAGTTCGACCCAATATGATGAGAGGGCCCTTTGGACGATGGGCCCGCTTTGGTGATGAGAACAAACTGAGCCTGATTAGACGTAGTGTACGATCATGAGTGACGACAAACAAAACGACGGCGGTACGTCGACGGGCATAATCGTCAAGAGCAAGCCCAAGACCAAGAAGCCGTCGATGTACAAGGTCCTGATGCTGAATGACGACTACACGCCCATGGAGTTTGTGGTCCATGTGCTGGAGCAGTTTTTCAGCAAGAACCGCGACGAGGCGACGCAGATCATGCTGCATGTCCATCAGCGCGGCGTCGGGGTCTGTGGAATTTTTACGTATGAGGTTGCCGAGACAAAAGTCACGCAGGTGATAGACTATGCCCGGCAGAATCAGCACCCTCTCCAGTGCACCCTAGAGAAGGAATAAGGCCCGGATGCTATCGGCAAACCTTGAGCAGACGCTCCATCGTGCTTTAGCCGGCGCTAACGAAAGGCGCCATGAATACGCAACGCTGGAACATCTGCTGCTCGCATTGATCGACGATACCGACGCGGTATCGGTGCTCCGTGCCTGTAGTGTGGACCTGGAGCGTCTGCGCGCCGACGTCCTGGACTACATCGACAACGAACTCTCCAGCCTGATCACCGCCCAATTGGGCGACGCCAAGCCGACCGCCGGTTTCCAGCGGGTTCTGCAGCGCGCCGCCATTCACGTGCAGTCCTCGGGGCGTGAGGAAGTCACCGGCGCCAATGTGCTGGTCGCCATGTTCTCCGAGCGCGAAAGCCACGCGGTCTATTATCTCCAGGAACAGGAGATGAGCCGCCTGGACGCGGTGAACTACATCAGCCACGGCATCGCCAAGGCCAAGGGCCACGAGGAAAGCCGCACCGTCGAGGGCGCCGATGAGGATGCGGACGCCGAGAAGGTGGTGCGCAAGGGCCGCGAGGCGCTGGACGCCTACTGCGTCGATCTGAACCGCAAAGCCCGCGATGGCCGTATCGACCCGCTGATCGGGCGCAGCGAGGAAATCGATCGCACGATCCAGGTGCTTTGCCGCCGCACCAAGAACAATCCGCTCTATGTCGGCGATCCCGGGGTCGGCAAGACCGCCATCGCCGAGGGGCTGGCGCGGCGCATCGTCGCCGGCGAGGTGCCGGAGGTGCTGCAGGAAGCGACCATCTTCGCCCTGGATATGGGGGCGCTGCTGGCCGGCACGCGCTACCGCGGCGACTTCGAGGAACGTTTGAAGGCCGTGGTCTCGGAAATCGAGGGCCAGGACAACGCCGTTCTCTTCATCGACGAGATTCACACCGTGATCGGCGCCGGGGCGACCTCCGGCGGCGCGATGGATGCGTCCAACCTCTTGAAGCCGGCGCTGCAGAGCGGGCTGCTGCGCTGCATCGGTTCGACCACCTACAAGGAATACCGCAGCTACTTCGAGAAGGACCGGGCCCTGGTTCGGCGTTTCCAGAAGATCGACATTATCGAGCCCTCGATCGAGGACGCGGTGAAGATCCTGCGCGGCCTGAAGCCCTACTACGAGGATCACCACAACGTGCGTTTCACCAACGAGGCGATCCGCACGGCGGTGGAACTCTCGGCACGCTACATCGGCGACCGCAAGCTTCCGGACAAGGCGATCGACGTGATCGACGAGGTCGGCGCGTCCCAGATGCTGCTGCCGGAATCCAAGCGCAAGAAAACCGTCGGCGTGAAGGATGTGGAATCCGTGGTGGCCAAGATGGCCCGCATTCCGCCAAAGACCGTCTCCAAGGACGACAAGACGGCGCTCAAGAACCTGGATCGCGACCTGAAGACCATGGTCTTCGGTCAGGATAAGGCGGTGGAGGCGCTGTCGGCCGCGATCAAGTTGGCGCGGGCCGGCCTGCGCGAGCCGGAAAAGCCCATCGGCAGTTATCTCTTCTCAGGCCCCACCGGCGTCGGCAAGACCGAGGTGGCGCGCCAGCTTGCCCATTCCCTGGGTGTCGAACTGACCCGCTTCGACATGTCGGAATACATGGAGCGGCATTCGATCTCCCGCCTCATCGGTGCGCCGCCGGGCTACGTCGGCTTCGACCAGGGTGGTCTGTTGACCGATGCGGTGGATCAGCATCCTCATTGCGTGCTCTTGCTGGACGAGATCGAAAAGGCCCACCCGGACCTCTTCAACATCCTGCTGCAGGTCATGGACTACGGGAAGATGACCGACCACAACGGCAAGACGGTCGACTTCCGCAACGTGATCCTGATCATGACCACCAATGCCGGTGCCGCCGACATGGCCAAGCAGGCCATCGGCTTCGGCCGCGACCTGCGGGTGAGCGAGGGCGAGGAAGCGATCAAGAAGCTTTTCACGCCGGAGTTCCGCAACCGCCTGGATGCGATCATTCCCTTCGACAGCCTGCAGCCCGAGGTCGTGGCCCGGGTCGTCGACAAGTTCGTGATCCAGTTGGAAACCCAGCTTGCCGACCGTCAGGTGACCATCGAACTGAGCGACGCAGCGCGCGAGTGGCTGGCCACCAAGGGCTACGACAAACAGTTCGGCGCCCGCCCCCTGGGCCGGGTGATCCAGGACCAGATCAAGAAGCCTCTCGCCGAGGAGCTGCTGTTCGGCAAGCTGGCCAAAGGCGGCGTCGTGCGTGTCGACATCGAGGACGGCATCCCGACCTTCACCTATCCCGAGGGTTCCGCGCCCAAGGGCAAGGGCACAGCGAAAAAGGGTGGGAAGCCGCCCAAAGGAAAAGGCAAGGGCAAGACCGAGACGGCTCTCGCCGACTGACCCCCATCGGTTTAGAAGGGACAAAGGCCCGGCCGCCTGATGGCGCCGGGCCTTTTCTTTGCTGCCTCTCTACCAGGCCGGTGCTGCTGTGCGCAGGTCGCTGGCCGGAAGAGTCCAGACGGGGGCGATACCGGTGATGGTGAGTGGAAAGCGGATGCGGCGGGCGGGGCCCCAGGTGGTTTTTTCGATCGCCGGATCGATGTCGGCCTCGGTCTCTACGGCCAGGCCGTCGTGCAGAGCTGCGCGCTTCGTTTCGCTGAGCAGCCCGGCCGTGGCGGCGAGCGAGAGCTTTGCGGAAATCACTCTCCCGGCAGCCGCGCGCTCCTGAAGCGCATGGAGCACCGCGGCGGCCATCAGATAGCCTGTTGCGTGATCCAGGGCCTGGACCGGCAGCGGCTGCGGCTTGTCGGCACCGCTCATTTCCATGCCATAGGCGGCGATGCCGCTGCTCATCTGCACCAGGCTGTCGAAACCCCGCCGTCCGGCCCAGGGCCCGGACCAGCCATAGGCGTTGAGGCAGACGTCGATTAGCCGTGGATTAAGGCGGCGCAGGGCATCTGCGTCATAGCCCAGTCCGGCCAGGGCATCGGGCCGGTAGCCGTGCAGCAGCACATCGGCCCCGGCCAGCAGGCTGTCGAAGATCTGCCGGTCCTCACGCTTTTTCAGGTCCAGGCCGGCGCAGCGCTTACCAAGCGTCACCTCCGGGATCACCCCCGGCTCGTTCCAGCCTGGCGGATCGATCCGCAACAGCTCGGCGCCGTAAGCCGCGAGAAAGCGGCCGGCCACCGGCCCGGCCAACACCCGCGTGAGGTCCAAAATTTTGATGCCGCGAAGGGGGCGGTCCGGGGGAGCGAGTTGAGGGAGCCTGTCGCGCCCCTCATGCGTTTGCCAATGGATCAGCGGCTCCTGCAGCACCGCAGCCCCCTGCGGATGTGCGGCCCAGGCTTCAAGACTGCGCATCACCGCCGCGCAGCCGCCGGCCGCAACCACGGCGGCTTCCAGATCGTCGGCTTCCCACTTGGCGACATGCGTTGCCAGGGTCTCCCGATCGTTGTGGTTTCCCAGCACCGACAGCGCGGCGGCACGGTGGTGCGGCGCGTTGGTGTGAAGCCGAATCCATCCGTCCTTGGTGGGATAGTCCCCGGCAATCGGGTCCCAGACCGGCGGCAGTTCCCAGCCTTGCGGCCGCAGGGTCATGCCGAACCAAAAGGAGGCCAGGCGGCGGTCTGCGGTAACGCGGGGGACCTCATCCCTTGTCGGGCTCGCAAGCCTTGCCACCATCAGGCCCGCCAGACCCATGGATGCGGCTGCCAGATCGGTGACCTCGAACCAGGAGGGCAGGTTGCCCTTGCCCGCTATGGTCAGGGTTGATGGATCGAGGCTGTTTTCTGCGGCAGGAAAGGCGGCGGCAATTTCTTCCAGGAAGGGCGGGGGCATGGCTGGGCTTTCAGCGAAGCTGGCGATGTTTGAATAAAGCTGGCAGAGACGGGACCGTCAATCACGACCGGGTCGGCACGCCGATGAACGCTTTACCGCTGAGGGGCGTCGTCGGATGACAAGAAGGGCCCGGCCGCTGCCTGCGGCCGAGCCCTTCTTTCTTTCACAGGCAGCCGTCCTGGCCGTCTGTGCCGCCCGGGCGTACTTGGGGCTGGCCCGGGGGTAGGGACTGCGCTGCGGTCGCGGTGAGGGAGGGGGAGGGTGCCTCGACCTGACAGCGTTTCTCAGCTCGTTTGATTTTCCTGAGCCTGAGAACTCTTTGCTCGTCCGCGATGGTGTCTGCACCGGTAATGCGGTGCCGCGTTTCGGTCGTTTCCGGAGGCGTTGGGTTGACAGGGCTTCCGCCGGAAACGGGATGGTTGGCTTTATGGTCCGAAACGTTTGGACGAGCGCTTCATGCAAATAGGACTGTTTGAAATAGCGTGGCGCATTCCCGTTCTTCAAAGGGTCTGCACAAGAATTGAGCTTTCCTTCCTCCTTTCCCGTTGCTTTGTGTTTGCGGGCGCGGCCTTCGAATGAAAATGCAGTTCGGCGCCGCGTTGTTGAGTGGCGCTGTGATACCGGCAAGCCGATCGCTTCGGAACCCGAGTTTGCGCAGAGGGCGGATGCAGCTTTGCATGAGCCGGAAATGTCACAGCGATGTGGCGCAGGTACTCATTCTGTGACCGGGTGATTTCAGAAGTTTTTCAATGACTTGCCAGCCGTTCGCCTGCGCCGGCGGTGCTCTGCCCTGGTTCCGGTTGTCGAATTCCATGGGCGGAAGACTTCGTCTGCATTGTGACTTTTCTCACTCTGGACTGTCCTGTTGCCCCTGCCCGGCCGCCCGTTTGCGCGCTTTGCTGAAACGGTAATGCAGACCGCCGAGGCTCTCGACCAGGCGCCACAGTGTCGTGAACCAAGGCATCGGCCGTGACCAATGGCCTGACAGTTTCGGCAGAGGTTGTTGATCCCGATCCGGTCTCAACCAAACATCGGCTATGGCTGTTCCCTCCGCTTCGCCGAGGCGCTTCAGCGTCCCTCCCTTCGCATCGAAGATGCCGGAGAGACCGCAATAGATGGTGTCCTCTGCCGGAAAGATGAAGGGTAGCGGGGTCTTCCAGGGGCCGGCCTTGTTCGCCATGACAACGGGAACGCCAAGTGTCTCTGCGAGCCAGGGTGGGCCCAGGCGCACGAGGTCGAGCATGCGCTCCACGTCGCTTTCAGTGAAGCCGCGCTGCGCGGTGGGCCGGGGTACCGAATGCGGCATGAGCAACAGATCGATCTTTGCGGCCTGGAGTTCCTGCACAACGGTGGAGAGCATTTGCTCGTAGCAGATGCTGACACCGATGCGTCCGAGCGGCGTATCGATGACATGCGGATCGCTGCCGGCCCGATAGAAGTAGGACTCCACCGCCGCCGGTGTCGATTTCCGGACGCGCCCTGCCAGTTCGCCGTCGGGCGCGGCGAGAACGAAGCTGTTATAGAAATGCCCGGCTTCGGCCTCCAGGAAACTGGTCCCGATCCAGACGCCCAGTCGTTGTGCTGTGGCCCGCAGCCACCGAACCGTGGGCCCTGCAGAAGTCTCCGCGGCCTCCCAGATCTCCGTCGTCATTCGAAAGCCGGTCGGGTAGAGCTCCGGCAGCAGGATCAATTCGGCGCCGTCTTTGGCGGCTTCGGCGACCAAGGGTTCGACATGGGAAAGGTTGCGGGCGATCTCGCCGTCCAGCGAGACGGCCTGCACCGCAGCAACCCGCAGCTTACGCACAGCGTTTTCCGTTCAATTTGAAGCGGCGTTACAAAGTGAAACGAATGCCGGCCGACTGTCAACGACCGGCAACCGGAAGAAGGGCTGAGTGTCGCTTTAGTCGCAGGCCTTGAAGGGGCTGTGGTGGCCGAGCAGGGCGATCTCGTGTTCCATGGCCTCGCGTTCGCGTTCCAGGAAGTGTTCGACGGCATCGCGGAAACCCGGATCGCCGATCCAGTGGGCGCTGTAAGTCGCCGTCGGTAGGTAGCCGCGCTGAATCTTGTGCTCGCCCTGGGCGCCCGCCTCGACCCAGCGCAGACCGTGACGGATGGCATAGTCGATGGCCTGGTAGTAGCAGGTTTCGAAGTGCAGAAAGTGGAAGCGGCCGAGGCAGCCCCAGTTGCGGCCGTAGAGCGTATCGCCTGATTTCAGGTTCAGCGCGCCGGCGACGAGCTCGCCCTCGTAGTCGGCCATGATCAGCACGACCTTGTCGCCGATGTCGCGGCCCAAGAGATGGAAGAACTCCCGCGTCAGATAGGCTTGGCCCCATTTGCGGTCGGCGGTCGCCATGTAGAATTCGAAGAAAGCGTCCCAATGACGCGGTTCGATCTCATCGCCGCTCAAAGCCTTTAGGACAATGCCGCTCTCGGCGACCTTGCGACGCTCTTTCTTGATCGCCTTGCGCTTACGCGATGCGAGCGCAGCGAGAAAGGCGTCGAAGTCGGCGTAGCCCTGGTTCTCCCAATGGTATTGGACGCCGATGCGCTGCAGCAGGCCCAGGTCACCGAAGTGATCGAACTGATCCTTAGGGGGAAAGGTGATGTGGAGGGAGGAGACCTGATGGCGCCGCGCCAGTTCGATCATGGCCGCGGTGAGGCCGGTCATGACCTCTTGTTTGTCGGCTTCGGGATGAACCAGCAGGCGCGGTCCCGTCGCCGGCGTGAAGGGTACCGAGCTTTGCAGTTTGGGATAGTACTGTCCGCCGGCGCGCTCGTAGGCATCGGCCCAGTTCCAGTCGAAGACGTACTCGCCGTAGGAATGGGATTTCAGATAGAGGGGCACGCAGCCGAAAAGGCCGCCGGCGGGATTGGGCAGTACCAGATGCTGTGGCAGCCAGCCGGTATCGGCGGTGACCGAACCGCTTTCCTCCAGGGCGTTTAGGAAGGCATGGCTGACAAAGGGGTTGCCGCCGGCGCAGGCGTCCCAGTCGGCGGCGGGTACCTCCGTGATTCGGCTGATTACCTGTACGGCTAGGGCGTCGCTTCCGTCCGGCATCTGTCCTGGCTGAGTTGAGAGCTTGATCCATAGGAGATGACATCGAAGCACGCCGCTGACAAGGGACGCCGTGTCTTTTCGCCGGTTGATCAGAGGGACCGCCGCTTCTTCTGCAGCATAGACATTGGCGGATTAGAGTCTTAGTTTTTCTACCAATGAATTTTTTAAGTCACCCGTTAAGTCATTCGGCAAAAACGGCTCATGCGCCGCCGTTCCTGGCCGCTTTGGTGGTCGTGCTCGTCGCCGCGGCGCCGGCGCGGGCCTCCGACATTCTACCGGCGCCCGAGGCTTCCTACAGCGCCGACACGCTGGTGCGCTATGCCGGCGAGACCCTGGAGATGAAGACCCTGAACAGAGGCTCCTGGGAGCGTCAGGAATTTGTCCTGGACGACCAGACCCAGGTGGCCATCCTGCGGCCGGACCGTAACCGGGCCTACGTGATGTTCGTGGAGAGCCGGCAGCTCTTTGAGCTGCCCTATGCCGAGGCGGCGCTGTTGCCGGCCTTTGCGGTGCTCCGCGGCCTGGAGACTGAGAAGCTCTCCGACCTCACCATCGAGGGCGAGGCGGTGGGGCACTTTCAGGTGACCCGCATGCCTGAGGAGGAAGCTGCTGAGGAAGACCCCGTGGTCCTCGACCTCTGGATAACCCCGGACGGCATCATCATGAAGGCGGAAGGGGAGATCCTGGTGGACGGCTATCGCGAGCCGCTTCAGTTGCTGCGCAAGAACATCCGGCGTCAGGAACTCGACCCCGATATCTTCGAACCGTCCCTGGCTTTGGAGCCCTAGACCGGGCCTTAGTCGGCCTGCAGGAACCAGCTGTACTCCAGCGGGCTGATCTGGGCCTCGAAACGCTCCAGCTCTTTTTCCTTACAGGCCCGATAGGCCCTCACGTAGTCGGCGCCGAGGTAACCGGCGAGGCCGCAGTCGGGAACCAGTTTTTCCAGGGCGCGGCGCGGCCGGAAGGGCAGGGTCTCGTCGTAGCTGGCCGAGGCGTTGCCCACCCAGGCTTCTCCGGGGTCGATCTTGCCGGTGATGCCCTGATGAATACCCGACAGTAGGGTGGCCAGGGCCAGATAGGGGTTGGCGTCGGCCCCGGCGACGCGGTGTTCGATACGCCGCGCGGCGCCCTTGCCGCCCGGCACGCGAAGGGCAACGGAGCGGTTCTCGAAACCCCAGGAGCGTTGCGTCGGCACAAAGATGTCCGGCACAAAGCGGCGGTAGGAATTCACGTTGGGTGCGAGGAAGGCCATGGCCTCGGGCAGTTGGGCCAGGGTACCGCCGATGGCGTGGCGCAGGGTATCGCTTGCGGGCTGCGCGCCGCCGTCGAAGACATTGTTGCCGGCCTGATCTAGCAGGCTGACGTGCATGTGGAGGCCGCTGCCCGCGCGCTCCACGTAAGGCTTGGCCATGAAACTGGCCTGGAAGCCGTGCTTGCGGGCAACGCCTTTGACGATGCGCTTGAACAGCACGCAATCGTCGGCCGCCTTCAGCGGGTTTTCGATGTGATGCAGGTTGATCTCGAACTGCCCGGCGGCGTATTCGGCGGTGATGGCGCCGGAGGGGACGCCTTGGGCGGTGCAGGCCTGGCTCATGTCATCGAGCATGCCGGCGAAGGCGTCCAGGGTGGACATGCCGTAGACCTGGGTGGAGCTGTCGCGCCGCCCGGTGACGGGCGACCGCGGCGGCTTGGGCGCCCCGTTGGGATGACGCTCCCGGTCGAGCAGGTAGAACTCCAGCTCGAAGGCGACCACAGGCCTTAGACCTAGATCGGAGAAGCGCTCCAGCACCCGGGCCAGAACGTTGCGCGGCTCGTAGTAGTAAGGCTCGCCGGTCTCGCTCTCCAGGGTGACCATGACCTGGGCCAGAGGCCGTTCGGCCCAGGGCACGGGCTTCAGGCTGCCGGGGATGACCTTTACGAGGCAGTCCGGATCGCCGTCGGAAAAGCCCAGGCCGTCCGGGTCGTTGCTCTCGCCCTGGGTGTCCAGCATGAAGACCGAGCCGGGGATGGCGAAGCCGGACTGCAGGATCTTGCCCATCTCCGCGACCGGGTAGCGCTTGCCGCGGACGATCCCGGAGAGATCGGCCAAAATGGCGTCCAGAGCCACCGTGTCCGGGTGGCGGGCGAGGAATTCGGCGGCCTCGGCGGGCAGCCCTGTCGTCGAATCAGGCATAGCGGCTATTTGTCCCGCCGCCCCGGCGGAAGGTCAAGCCTCACCGCCGGGGTGCTTGGGACTGAAATCCGGGTCCGCTCAGGCGATTTCCACCACCGCTTCCACCTCGACCGAGACGCCGAGGGGCAGGGATCCGGCGGAAACGGCGGCGCGGGCGTGGCGCCCCTTGTCGCCGAAGACCTCGACCATCAGGTCGGAGGCGCCGTTGATCACCTTCGGCTGGTCGGTGAAGTCCGCGGTGGAATTCACGAATCCGCCCAGCTTCACCACCCGCTGCACCCGGTCGAGATCGCCGCCGCAGGCCGCCTTCACCTGGGCGATGATGTTGATGGCGCAGAGCCGCGCCGCTGCCTGACCGTCTTCGACGGAGATCGTGTCGCCCAGCTTGCCGATGTACTGCGGGCTGCCGTCCTTCAACGTAACCTGGCCGGAAACGAAAACCAGATTCCCGGTCTGCACGAAGCCGACGTAGTTGGCGACAGGGGCAGCAGCCTCCGGCACGTCGATGCCGAGTTCTGCCAAGCGGGCGTCAATGGTTCCAGCCATCGGGCGGTTCCTCCAGATAAATCCAAGTGGGCGATTGCACTTCGGGCCGGGGCCTTGAAGTGTGGCCCCTTTCGTTCGGGGCGGGAGCATAGCCTCAGGCGGCGAGGCTTCACAAGCATTCAGGCACAGCTACGACCCGGAAGGTGTCGGGCGCAACCGCAGGACCTCGTCGCCGATCTTGAGGTCCCGGTGCGCCGGGGTGATGGCCTGGAGGTCGCCGTTCTGCAGGGCTGACCAGAAGGCCCCGGCCTCGGAATTCACAGCCAGCCAGGTCGCGTTCCAGCCGTTCTCCGCACTCTTCCGCTCCAGGAGGTGGAGGGTGAGGGTGCCGTCGTCGGTCCGGGTGGCGAACAGGAACTCGGGACCCGGCTGATCGGTCAGGTCGAGCGACGTCAGAATACATCCCGCATCGCCGCATTGCTTTGCCTGGTAGTGGATCCAGTCGGGTCCGATGTCTGCGGGCACGTCAAGGTCTGCGGGCACGCGCTGCACCCGTTGCCGGTCGGCCAGGATCGCCTGCACCTGCTGCGTCTGGTTTTCCGCGCGGTTCGCGCTGCGCCACTCCCACTCGTCGTCGACCAGCGCCAAGGCGGCGAGCCGTTCGGCGACGACGGCGGGATCGGCAATTCCGCTGTCTTCGGCCATGCGGGCCAGCACGTCCTGACCGGCATTGCCGAGCTCGAACTTCAGAAAGCCGTACTCGAACTTTGCCGGGTCGGCGCCGCCGCTGGCGAGGCGTTTGTATTGGCTTTCGGCGCTCAGCCTGTAAGGGTCGGCAAGCGGGCTCATTAGCGCCACCGTCGCCGCTGCCAATACCAAAATCAGGGCGATGTTGATCCGCCGGCAATAGACCATCCAGGACTCGCGTGCCAGGAGGGATGCGAGATAAGCCAAACTTGCGAGGGTCAGCAGTGCGGTGGCCACGGCGACGAAGATCCGTTCAGGCGTCAGGCCGTACTGGCCGATGCGCAGGCCGATGGCATAGGCGGCGAAACCGCAGAACAGCAGCAGACAGGGCAGCAACAACAGGGCGCTGACCCGCACCACGGTGGGTTGCTCGTCTTCCGAGGCGCCGTCGCGGACCACCGCGTTGACGAAGAGGATGCCGAAGCCGGCCAGCACAATGAGGGTCGCCGAGGCACTGACAAGGCCCTCCATTCGGGCGAGGCCGCCGGAGATCAAGACCACCACGAAGCTGACGGCGAGGACCAGGAAAACCGGTGTCAGGATGGCAAACAGCGCGAAAACGATGCTGCGCAGAGCTGCGATGATGCGCTCATGCTGGCGCGTAAAGAAAATGCTGAGGGCAAAGGCGCCGCAAGAGGCGGGCCATTCGAACAAAGGTTCGGCGATCAGGATTTCCAGGGCCTCGACGCCAACTTCGTGGAACAGCAATGCGAAGAGCCAGAGCACTGACCAGAACAGACCGAGAAAGCAGAGGCTGACGAGAACGACCAGGATGGTTTCCCAGAAATGGCCGAAGAGCCGCGCATAGGTAATGCCGTGCCATCCTTCGGTGTCGCCATTTGGTGTGGCCGCAGTCTTGCGGCCGCTTTGCCAAGCCTGAAAGAATGTCAGGGCGATCAGGGAGAAGAGCAGCGACTCGATGTACATGCTCAAGGTCAGAACATCACGGCCGTAGGGGTCTGGTTGGCCGTAGCGCAGCATCGCCGTCACGATGAGCAGGGCGTTGATCGCGCCCAGGACAAGGGCGAAGACAGAGGAGAACTGCCAGCGGCCCCGCGCGCCGGCGAGGGCAAAGGCCAATCCAGCCATCAATACACCCTGGCCGACTCCGAAGTCCCATGCCTGCAGCCAGCGCGCTTCCTCCAGGCCGTACATGAGAAAACCGACAGCCAGGCCGACACCCAGTATGACCAGGGCCCAACCGCGCGGCGGGTTTGTTTCGGTCGTCATCGTCGCATTCGAAAGTGTCACGGGGGGAAGCTCCCACTTCATGGATGATTTCTTACGACGGCGACGGTCAAAGGATCGCACAGAGCGTGGCCCCTGTCCCGCGAATCGCGGTGGGCATGCCCTGTTCTTCGGCACAATGTCGCCTCCTGCTGTAGTCGTAGAACCCGCCCGCAGGGTTCATCGTCCCTGCACATCAGAGGCAAAAGGCCCGTAGACGCGTGATCGATGGCTCAGTTTGCGGTCCCAAGACGGGCCGCCTGTCGGGCGCGGCGACACCAATTTGATCCCGTCCGGCCCCTGTCTTGGGATGGACGCTTTCGCGGCTCTAAGGGATAGTAAGTGACAGGCAGAACGCTTCGCAGCCGCCGATCGACGGGCGGGCGGAGGTTTTTCCAGTTTTTTGCGCTGTGGCGCGTGCTGCAAAGGCAGGCTCCCATGAACGCCATCGACTGGCCTACGCTGCAGATTGCCATCGTCCTCGTGCTCGTCGCCGTCGTCTTCGTCGGCTTCGTGCGTGAACGTATGGCGCCCGATGTCGTGGCGCTCTGTGCGGTGGGTGTCCTTCTGATCACCGGTATCCTAACGACCCGCGACGTGCTGGCGGTGTTCAGTAACAGCGCGCCGATCACCATTGCGGCGATGTTCGTGCTGAGCGCCGCTCTGGAGAGGACCGGGGTCATCGACACCCTCGGCCAGGCAGTGACCAGAACCGCCGGTCATTCGCCGCTGCTGGCAATCGCCGTGATGATGGCCAGCGTCATGGTGATGTCCGCCTTCATCAACAACACGCCGGTGGTGGTCATCCTGACGCCGGTTGTCATCAGCCTTGCCAAGACCCTGAACCTTTCGGCCTCCAAGCTTCTCATCCCGCTTTCCTTCGCGACCATTCTCGGCGGCACGACCACCCTGATCGGCACCTCGACCAACATACTGGTCGACGGGGTTGCCCAGCAGCAGGGTCTGGAGCCCTTCAGTATGTTCGAGATTACGGCGGCCGGTGCCGTCCTGGGCGTTGTCGGCGTCGTCTACCTGATCATTGCCGCGCCCTGGCTGCTGCCCGAGCGGGAGATCCTTGCCAGCCTGCTGCCGCTCGGCGAAGACCGCCACTTCATGGCCGACGTGCTGATCCCTCTGGACTCACCGCTGATCGGCAAACCCCTGAGCACCGCCGGCTTCACCGAGGAGCGCGGCCTGCGGGTCATCGACCTGATCCGGCGCGACAGCTCGCTGCGCGCCCATCTGGCGGAGCTGGTGCTGGAGCCGGGCGACCGGCTGGTCATCCGCAGCAAGGTCGGCGACATGCTGGGGCTCCGCGAGGCCGGCGATGTCGCCTTCGGCGCCCATGAGGTGCACGCCATCGAGCCCATCGGCACCCGGGAAACCGTGGTGATGGAAGGCGTGGTCGGACCACAGTCCCGTTTCGTCGGGCGGCCGGTCTCTAACCTCAGTCTCCGGCGCCTCTACGGCGCCTACATCCTGGCTATTCACCGCCAGGGCGCCAATCTTGCCGGCAACTTTGACGGCGTCTCCCTGCGCATGGGGGACACGTTGCTGCTTGAGGGGTCGGCGGAGAGCATGAAAAGGCTCTTCGACTACAAGGAACTGGTGAACCTCAGCCAGCCGAGCGCGCGGCCCCTGCGCCGCGACAAGGCGCCGATTGCCGTGGCGGCCGTGCTGATGGTCATGGTGCTCTCGGCTGTGGGGGTGCTGCCGATCGCGGCCCTGGCGCTGATCGCCGCGACGGCGGTGGTCGCGCTGCGCTGCCTGGATCCGGAGGAGGCCTACAGCTCGATCCGCTGGAGCATTCTGATGCTGATCTTCGGCATGCTGGCGGTCGGCTCCGCGCTGGAGAAAACCGGCGCGGCCTGGATGATCGTCCAGGGGCTGGCCGTCGTCGTTGCGGGTCTCGGCCCCATTGCGGTGCTGTCAGCGGTCTACTTCACCACCTCGGCGCTGACCGAAATCATGAGCAACAACGCGACGGCCATTCTGCTGACCCCCATCGTCATCGGCCTCGCCGAACAGCTCGGTGTCGATCCCCGACCCTTCGTCGTGGCGGTGATGTTCGCGGCCAGCGCCAGCTTTGCAACGCCGATCGGCTATCAGACCAACACCTTCGTTTACGGCGCCGGCGGCTATCGCTTCACCGACTTCATCAGGATCGGCCTGCCGCTGAACATCCTGCTCTGGGCGGCGGCGACGCTCATCATTCCGATGTTCTGGCCGCTGCAGTAGCGGGGGCTGCGCCCTGTCTGGAAAAGAGCGGGGTGCCGCCGCCGCGGGCACCCCTCAAGTTCACAGGGAGAACTCAGACGTGAGTCATACAGGTAGGAGGCTCTACCTGAGTTACTGTCGAGCCGCTCCTCATGAGCAGCCGCTGGTGCTGCCGCAGGTTGCGCACTTGAGGCACGTGCCATTGCGCACCAGCGTAAAGTTACCGCAGTCGCCGCAGGAATCGCCCTCGTAGCCCTTCATACGCGCCTCGCGGACGCGCTCCAGGCGAGTATCGACCTCGCGCACGATTGTGGTCTCGACGGCAACGGCTTCGGCGGTGCCTGCGGAGCCGACGAGCTCTTGGGTGGCGCCGTTGGAGGCGACAGGCTGCGAGACCGGGGCGCTTGCGCCCAGGCTGCTCGCCATGCCGGTCGTGCCGTTGGCGGCGCCGCCGTTCACGACCAGAAGCTGGCTGCGGACATAGCCCGTTGAGGCGTAGCGGCGGACGGTCTCCGCCACCGAGGCCTCCGGCAGGTCCCCCTGGCCGTCGCCCTGGCCCACGGCGTCCGGCTTGATGTCGGACGGTTCCACATGGGCCAGATCGTTACGGCCGAGGTAGGAGATTGCCAGCTCCCGGAAAATGTAATCGAGCACGGAGGTCGACATCTTGATGGCATCGTTGCCTTCGACCATGCCCGAGGGTTCGAAACGTGTGAAAGTGTAAGCCTCGACGAATTCCTCCAGCGGCACGCCGTACTGCAGGCCGATGGAGATCGCGATGGCGAAGTTGTTCATCAGGCTGCGGAAGGCGGCGCCCTCCTTGTGCATGTCGATGAAGATTTCGCCGGCGGTGCCGTCTTCGTATTCGCCGGTGCGCAGATAGACCTTGTGGCCGCCGACGATGGCTTTCTGGGTGTAGCCCTTGCGCCGCTGAGGCAGGCGCTTGCGCTCCTGATTGCGCTCCACAACCCGTTCGATAATGCGCTCGGCAACGATCTGCGCACGCTCCGGCGCGGAAGCCTCGGCGAGCTGTTCGGCCAGGGGCTCGGCATCCTCGTCGGCGATGTCCTCCAACAGGCTCGCCGCCAGAGGCTGGGACAGCTTGGAGCCGTCGCGGTAGAGCGCGTTGGCCTTCAGGCCGAGACGCCAGGACAGCATATAGGCGTCCTTGCAGTCCTCCACCGATGCCGAGGCGGGCATGTTGATGGTCTTCGAAATGGCGCCGGAGATGAAGGGCTGGGCCGCAGCCATCATGCGGATGTGGCTTTCGACCGAGAGGAAACGCTTGCCGTGGCGGCCGCAGGGATTGGCGCAGTCAAAGACCGGCAGATGCTCCTCCTGCAGGCCGGGGGCACCTTCCAGGGTCATGGCGCCGCAGCAGTAGGCATTGGCGGCATCGATTTCTTTCTTGGTGAATCCGAGGGCGGCCAGCATGTCGAAGGAGACGTCGTCCATCTCCGCCGCGGTGAGGCCCAGGGCCTTGACGCAGAACTCTTCGCCCAGCGTCCACTTGTTGAAAGCGAACTTGATATCGAAGGCCGAAGCCAGGCCGGCCTCCAGGGCCTGCAGGGCGGCCTCGGTGAAGCCCTTTTCCTTCAGGGCGTCGTGGTTGATGCCCGGCGCGTCGATCAGCGTGCCGTGGCCGACCGCATGGCGGATGATGGTTTCAATCTCCATCTCGCCGTAACCCAGGGTGCGCAGCGCTTCGGGCACAGTGCGGTTGATGATCTTGAAGTAGCCGCCGCCGGCCAGCTTCTTGAACTTCACGATGGCGAAGTCGGGTTCGATGCCGGTGGTGTCGCAGTCCATCACCAGGCCGATGGTGCCGGTCGGGGCGACCACCGTTGCCTGGGCGTTGCGGTAGCCGTGCTTGTTGCCCAGCTCCAGGGCCAGATCCCAGGCCTTCTTGGCAGACTTGATCAGGCTCTTGTCCGGGCAGGCGCGCGCCTCCAGCGGCACCGGCGCGATGGAAAGCTCTTCGTAGCTGGCGCGCTGGCCATAGGCGGCGCGGCGATGGTTGCGCATCACCCGCAGCATGTGTTCGGCGTTCTCCTCGTAGCGCGGGAAGGCGCCGAGTTCCTCGGCCATCTCAGCCGAGGTGGCGTAGGAAATGCCGGTCATGATCGCCGAGAGAGCGGCGGCAAGGGCGCGGCCCTCGTCGGAGTCATAGGAGATGCCGGAGGCCATCAGCAGGCCGCCCAGGTTGGCGTAGCCGAGGCCCAGGGTGCGGAAGTCGTAGGAGCGCTGGGCAATCGCCGCCGAGGGGAACTGCGCCATCAGCACGGCGATTTCCAGGGTGATGGTCCACAGCCGGGTGGCATGCTCATAGGCTTCGGTATCGAAGCTGTCGGCACCGCGGCGAAAAGCCATCAGGTTGAGCGAGGCCAGGTTGCAGGCCGTGTCGTCGAGGAACATGTACTCCGAGCAGGGGTTGGAGCCGTTGATCCGGCCGGAGACCGGGCAGGTATGCCACTCGTTGATCGTGGTGTCGTACTGCATGCCCGGGTCGGCGCAGGCCCAGGCGGCGTAGGAGATCTGGTCCCAGAGCTCGCGCGCCTTCAGCTTTTTGTGGGTCTTGCCGTCGGTGCGGCGGATCAGGCTCCAGGCGTCGTCGTTCAGCACCGCCTCGATGAAGCCGTTGGGCACCCGCACCGAGTTGTTGGAGTTCTGGCCGGAGACCGTCAGATAGGCCTCTGAATCCCAATCGGTGTCATAGGTCTTGAAGTCGATCGAGGTATAGCCCTGCTGCGCGAACTGGATGACGCGGGCGACGTAGTTTTCCGGCACCATGGAGGCGCGGGCGGCTTTGATCGCCGCTTTCAGGGCGAAGTTCTTCTTCGGGTCGAAGGCGTCGGCCTGCTCGCTGCCTTCACCACCTTTAAACGTGTTGCAGGCGCGCATGATGGCGTTCAGGTGCTTGTCGCAGAGCTTGGAGCCGGTGACCAGCGCGGCCACCTTCTGCTCTTCGACGACCTTCCAGTTGATGTAGTCCTCGATGTCCGGGTGGTCGAGGTCGACGGTGACCATCTTGGCGGCGCGCCGGGTGGTGCCGCCGGACTTGATGGCGCCGGCGGCGCGGTCGCCGATCTTCAGGAAGGACATCAGGCCGGAGGATTTGCCGCCGCCGGCCAGCGGCTCGCTGGCGCCGCGCAGCGCTGAAAAGTTGGTGCCGGTTCCGGAGCCGTATTTGAACAGCCGGGCCTCGCGTACCCAAAGGTCCATGATGCCGTTCTCGTTCACCAAGTCGTCGCCGACGGACTGGATGAAGCAGGCATGGGGTTGCGGATGCTCATAGGCGCTGGCGGCGCGGGTCAGCTCGCCGGTAGAGAAGTCGACATAGTGATGGCCCTGGCTCGGCCCGTCGATCCCGTAAGCCCAATGGAGGCCGGTGTTGAACCACTGCGGCGAATTGGGCGCGGCCATCTGCTTGGCGAGCATATAGCGCATCTCGTCGTAGTAGGCGCGGGCGTCTTCCTCGGCATCAAAGTAGCCGCCCTTCCAGCCCCAATAGGCCCAGGTGCCGGCGAGGCGGTGGAAGACCTGCTTGGCGGAAGTCTCGCCGATGAAGCGTTCGTCCTCGGCGATGTCGGCCATGGCCTCGTGGTCGGGCTCCGAGCGCCACAGCCAGGAGGGCACGTTGTCCTCTTCAATCCGCTTCGACTTCAGCGGCAGGCCGCGCTTGCGGAAATACTTCTGCGCCAGGATGTCGCAGGCCACCTGCGACCAGGCTGAGGGTACGTCGATGTCCTCTGCCCGGAACACCAGGGACCCGTCGGGATTGCGGATCTCGCTTGATGTCCGTCGGAACTCGATCTTGTCGTAAACGTCGGTGCCAGTTTCCGTAAAACGACGCGCAACCCGCATTCGGTATTCTCCAATCTCGCCTTGTCAGTTAGCCCTGCATTTCGTCGCAAGAGACGTCGGCTTCGAGGAGCGCCCCTGGAAGAGTCCTCGGACCAGACAGAAAGAGCGGCCCCAAGACCGCTGCTTCCCCCGAAACCCCCGCAAATCCTCAAGATTTGCCATATCTTGTGACGAGATGTCATTAAACCACAACATGTGGCCGAGGTCACCACATTTTGCGTTAAGAACAGGTTAAGACGCGTTCATTGGGGGTAGCGTCAGACCTGCAAGCCGCACTGCGCCGGGCTTTCGTCTTTCAGACCCGAGAGGAAAGAAAATATTCCGCCGTTTTCCCTGCCGCGAGTCCGGAACGGATTCGGGCAATCAGAGGGTGTTCACGCTCTTTCGGCGAGCGGCAGGTTGACCAGCAGATTCTGGGGTTTGAGGCGCAGTTGACCGCTCTCGGCCATCGCCAAGGCAAGGTAAACCGGTCGTCCGGCGATATCGGGGGCGACGACCGAAGGGTCCTGGAACTCCATGCGGAACAGCGACAGCAGACGCGCAAGCCGGCCTTCGCCGACATCGACTCCGTTGTAGAGGTCGTTCAGCAGCTTGCTGCCCTCCACGTCGAGGCCGATGTGCCAGATCCAACGCTCGTCGCTGATCTTCTGGACCGGCTGGATCGACACCCCCACGTCCAGAAAGTGCCTGACCCAGGCTTCGAGGACGCGGCAGAGGGCATCGAGACCCGCGCCGGCGAAGTTCAGGTTCAGAACCGTGTCATAACGGCTGGCGCGGTCCCAATAGATGTCGGCGTTATCTTCGTTGACGACGTCCAGTTCGACGGTGCGCAGCGGTGTCTGGGCCTCGGCCACCAGGCGCCCCAGGCTGCCGAAGCCGCCGGTGCTGGCGAACATCTCCACAGTTTCGGCATCCGCCGCCATGATGGCCCCGTCGTTGATGGTGACCTGCTGGGGCCGGAAGAAAAGTTCCGCCGCGCGGACGCGCAGCGCGTCCTCCGCGCCCTCCAGCATCGCCCGGGCGATGACATGGGCAAGCTGGTCGACGAAGAGCGGCGGCAGGGTGATGCCCTCCGGCTCCAGGAACAGTTTCAGATAACAGTCTTCCAGGCTCTCGGCCGTGATAAGGCGCTGGCGGAAGGCGAGGACGACCTCGTAGTTCTCGATGGCGTCCGGGTCGCCGATGGCCGCCAGGCGCTCCGCGCTGACCGCTTCTCGGGGGTTGTTCAGGAGGGCCGCATGCAGTGCCCGCTCGGACTCGTTGGATTCGGGAACGGGACGGACCTCGGGCCGCTGAAAGTAGGCCCGCAGATAGTCGTCGGTGACCGTCAGATGGCCTCGCCCGTTGCGCTGCAAGAGGTGATAGCCGGAGTCCTGCCAGAAATCGTGCATGGGCGCTTCTATAAGGCGCGGGCCCAGCGCTGTCCAGGTGGCCGGCTACTTGAGGCCGCCCGCAAAGCCGGCGGTCAGCCATTTCTGCACCAGGCTGACGAGTGCCAGGATCGGCAGAGATGCGAGGAAGCCTATAGCCGCCAACCGGCCCCAAAAGGTTTCGTCTTCGGTGATCAGGGTGGCGATGAATGTCGGCAGAGTGAACTTCGACGGCGTCTGGATGAACAGCAGTGCGTAAGCGAACTCGTTCCAACTGAGGATCATGAGGAACACCGCGGTGGCAGCCAGGCCGGGCGCCATGATCGGCAGCACGACCGTGGTCAGCCGTTGAATGAGCGAGGCGCCGTCGATCAGGGCGGCTTCTTCATAGCTTTTCGGCACGTCCCGCACGAAGCCGATCAGCATCCAGATGGCGAAGGGCAGGGCATAGACCTGGTAAACCAGCACCAACCCGGTCAGGCTGTCGAGCAGGCCCAGGCTGCGCAGCACTTGGTAGAGAGGGATCGCCAGAACGAGGGGCGGCGCGAGCTTTACAAGTAGCACGAAAACCAGAAAGGCGATATCGAGGCGATGCGGCAGATCCAGGCGCACCAAGGCATAGGCCGCAGGGAAGCCGGCAAGCAGCGCCAGGGCCGTGGCCCCGAAGGTGACATAGAGGCTGTTGGCGATCTTGCCGAGAATATCGTCGGCGAAGAGGGCGCGGTAATGCTCCAGCGTCAGGCTATTGGGGAGCAGGTCGACAGAGGTTGAGACGAACTCCAGCGGCGGCTTCACCGAAGTGCCGGCCATCCAGAGAATCGGCAGCAGCATGATAGCGGTTACGGCATAGGCCGCCGCGCTTCGATGGGCGTTACGCCACATGAGACTGCCCGCCGATGATCTTCAGGACGTAGATGGCGGCCAGGAGTCCGGCGACGACGACCATGATGACCGCCGCGGCCGAGGCAAGGCCGACGTCGAAGAAGCGGAAACCCAGACGGTAGACGTACATCGACAGGGTTTCCGTAGCGTTCCCCGGTCCGCCGCCGGTCAGGGCATAGACCTTGTCGAAGATCTTGAAGCTTTCGATGCAGCGCAGCAGGGCGGCCAGCAGGAGGTGGGGCGTCAGCAGCGGCAAAGTGATGGTGAACAGGATCTGGCGCGGCGAAGCGCCGTCCATGCGTGCGGCCTCGTAAACCTCCGGCTGGATTGACTGCAAGCCGGCCAGGAGGATCAGGAAGGTGAAGGGCGCGGTCTGCCAGAGGTCGACCAACACCAGCGAGAGCATTGCCAGATCCGGATCGAAGAGCCATTCCACCGGGTTCAGCGTCAGCGCCCTCAGCAGGTTGTTGAGAAACCCGAAGTCGTAGTGGAACCAGGCGCTCCAGATGGCGGTCACCACCATGGTCGAGAGAACGAAGGGTGCGATAAGCGCGGGTATGACGAAACGGCGTCCCGGGAATTGCCGGTTCATCATCAGCGCCAGCGCGAGCCCGAGGCTCACCTCGCTGATCGTTGCCGCCAGGGTGAAGACGACGGTGTTCCAGGTTGCCTGCCGGAAGAAGCGGTCGCCCAGCAAGTCGCCGTAGTTCTCGGTACCGACAAAGACGGCGCCGTCCAGACCGTAGTCGGTCGCGAAAAAGGACAGTAGCAGGCCGCGCCCCAAGGGGTAGATCGTCAGAAGGGCGAAGAGGGTGATGGCCGGCGCAAGCAGCAGGAGGGGAACATAGCGCGGGCCTTGCATCGAAGCTTCCTTCTTGGCCGGGCTGGGCGGGGATAGAGGCAGTGCCGCCTCTATCCCCTCAGCGTCGCCGGACTAGCGCCTGAGTGCGCGGGCAATCTTGCCGTTGGCTTCGACAAGTGCTTCCTGCGGTTTCATTTCGCCGATCATGGCAAGCTGCAGATAGTCGCCGAGAATGGCTTCGACCTTGCTCCACTGGGTGATGCGCGGCCTCGGCTGGGCGTTTTGCAGGGCCTCGACCTGGGCCGGATACCAGCGGTATTTGCCGATTACTTCCGGGTCCTCATAGACACTGGCGCGGGTCGGCGGGGTGCCCACCTCCAGAGCCAGTTTCTTCTGCATTTCCGGCGAGGTCAGGAAGTCGATGAAGTCGCGCGCACGCTCCGGGTTTTTGGCATCTGCGGGCACCGCTAGGAGCCAGGAGCCCAGCATCGGGGCCGGGCCCTGGACCTGGCCGGGGGCCGCCATGATCTCGATCTTGCCCGGTACCTTCGATTTCGCCGGGTCGTCCAGCGAGGGCGCCCAGGACGGCCAGAGTTCGATGGTCATGGCCGTGGTCCCCTGCATCAAGGCATCGCGCACTTCGGTCGAGTTGTAGGTCTCGACGCCTTTGGGGGCGTAGTTCTTGAGCGCCAGGAATAGCTCCAGCGCATCGAGCGCCGCAGCGCTGTCGAGGCTTGCCGTGCCCTCGGCGTCAACGACCCGGGCGCCATGCGCCCAGAGGATCGGCAGGAACCCGGTGACGATCGGATTGGCTTTCTTGCCCCGGAACACCGCCCCGGAAACGCCGTCCTCCGCCTTGCTGATGGTACGCGCGGCTTCCAGTACGTCCGTCCAGCTTTCCGGCCGGGTAAGCCCGTGCTTCTCGAAAAGATCCTTGCGATAGGCGAAGAGCTCGACGTTGCCGACGAAGGGCACAGCATAGAAGGGGCCGCTGCCGACCGGGTAACGCGATACATCGCGGGCGGGCTTGACGAAGTCCCTGTCGACGCCGCCGCCAAGCTTGTCGAGATCGTTCAGCCAGCCATTGGCCATGAACTCAACGGCCCAGGGGTCGTCCAGCATGATCACGTCATAGGCGCCGGATTTTTCCCGCATCGAAATGGTGACCTTTTCAAGCAGGCCGCCGCCGGGCAATTCCAGGCGTTCCGTCTTGAGCCCCGGGTTCTTGGCCTCGTACATCTCCACGGCGATTTTCAAAGCCTGGCCGTAGCCGCCGTCGCGGCCGGCGATGACCAGTGTTTCGGCCTGAACGGACGCGACGCCGAAGACGGCGGCCCCGGCCAGTATCGCGGTAACAAGTCGTTTCATCGCGGAATCTCCCTTTGCATCGTGCCGTGTTCCGGCCGCGACAGATGAAATTGCAAACGTTTGCGATATTGAGCTTATGATGAGCCGCAACTTCCTTCAAATTAAGGTTCAATGAAGCTTTCTGGGCCGGAACGTGAAAGAGAAAGCGTTTGCAAAATAGGCTTCTGGCGACAATATTGCAACCTGATGAACCGTATCACCATCAAGGATGTCGCCCGGGCGGCGGGGGTTTCGGCCTCTGCGGTATCCAGGGTCTTTACAGAGGGCGCCAGCGCGTCGGTCAAAACCCGCGAAAAGGTGCTGGCCGCTGCTGACCTGCTGGGATATCGGCCGTCGCTTCTGGCGCGGGGGCTGGTGAGCAACCGCACAAACATGGTCACACTGGTCATGGGGCGAATGACCGATCCCTTCGACGCTTTGTTCATGGACAGCTTTGCCGAAGCAATGGCCCGGCGCGGGACCCGTCTTATGCTTTCCCCAGTCAGGGCCGGGGCGTCGGAAGAGGACAGCCTGCTGCAGGCGCTCGACTATCAGTCGGATGCTGTGATCGTCTCCGCGGGCACCATGTCGTTGGCTCATTCGGAACGCTGTGTAAGGGCGGGCCTGCGGGTCATCCTGGCCGGGCGGGTGCTGGAGGCGCCGGGTGTCGACTGCGTGTTGGCCGACAACAGGGACGGTGGACGACAGGCCGCAGAGCTGCTGCTGCGGACCGGGTGCCGATCCCTGGCTTACCTCGGTCAGGGTGGTGCAACCTTCTCCGACCGCGAACGGCGCGACGGCTTTGGGATGGCGGTTGCCGAGGCTGGCGCGACCTTCACCGAACAGGGCGTGGGCGGCCGGGAACATGCCGAGGCCTTTTCGGCGGCGACCGAGCTGTTGTCCCGCTTGCCAAGGCCAGACGGCATTTTCTGCAGCAATGACAACATCGCCATTTGCGCTTTGGAGGCCTGCCGGGCCCTGGGCCTGGCGGTTCCCGGCGACGTGGCCATTGTCGGTTTCAACAACCTGCCCGATGCGGCGCGGCGCAGCTTTCAACTCACCACCTTGGATTATCCGGCCTCCAAGGTCGTTGCCGAGATCTGCAATCTGTTGGATCTCAGGGAAGGGGACTTCGGGCGTGAAAGTGAGATCCGCCGCATTCCGACGCAACTGGTCGTGCGCTCTTCGACGCGCGCGCGCGATGCCGTGGGGTAACGGCGTTCCCGGCAGTGTCTAAACCTCGGAACCGTGCCGTTTGAGCGCTCTTTACCATCCGCCGCCGGGCCGGCGAGCCATGCGCTAACTGAACATTTACAATGCAAAGTTATCTATATCGCACCGCAGCAAAACTGCGGTATGAAACCTTCGAATTGCTAACCCCCTAAATTTCCTAACTTTTTGCAGGATCAAGCCCATGCTTGCTGCCTTGGCCAGCCGCTTTTCCTTTGCCGATTCCCAGGGCTCCGGCCGCACAGCCTTTACCCCCGGCCGCATCAAGATCGAGGTTCTCTCGGGGCTGACGGTGGCCCTGGCGCTGGTGCCCGAGGCTGTGGCTTTTTCCTTCGTCGCCGGGGTGCACCCCCTGGTCGGACTCTATGCGGCCTTCATCGTCGGCCTGGTGACCGCCGTCATCGGCGGGCGTCCGGGCATGATTTCCGGGGCCACCGGGGCGCTGGCTGTGGTGATGGTGTCGCTGGTCGCCGCCCATGGGGTTCAGTACCTCTTCGCCACGGTGGTGCTGATGGGCATCCTGCAGGTTCTGGCCGGGGTCTTCCGGCTCGGCAAGTTCATCCGTCTGGTGCCCCATCCGGTGATGCTGGGGTTCGTCAACGGCCTCGCCATCGTCATCTTCATGGCCCAGCTCACCCAGTTCCAGGTCGCCGGCCCCGACGGCGCGAAGGTCTGGATGACCGGTTGGCCCCTGGTGGTGATGCTGGGCCTCGTCGCCCTGACCATGGCCATTATCTGGATCATGCCGAAGATCACCTCCGTCGTTCCGGCGCCGCTGGCAGGGATCGTCGTTGTCGCCGGTATCGTCATCGCTTTCGGCATCGAGGTGCCGCGGGTCGGCGATCTGGCATCCATCGAGGGCGGGCTGCCGCTGTTCCAGATCCCCATGGTCCCGATCAACCTGGAGACCTTGCAGATCATTCTCCCCTATGCGCTGATCCTCGCCGCCATCGGCCTGATCGAAAGCCTGCTGACCCTCAATCTTGTCGGCGAGATCACGGAAAAGCGCGGCGGCGCCTCGCAGGAGTGCATCGCCCAGGGGATCGCCAACACGGTGACCGGTTTCTTCGGCGGCATGGGCGGCTGCGCCATGATCGGCCAGTCGATGATCAACGTGAAGTCGGGCGGGCGCACCCGCCTCTCCGGCATCTCGGCCGCACTGTTCCTGTTGACCTTCATCCTGGTCGCCTCCAGCCTGATCGAGCAGATCCCTCTGGCCGCCCTGGTCGGGGTCATGATGATGGTGGTGGTCGGCACCTTTGCCTGGCAGAGCCTGAAGACCCTGCGGCGGATTCCCCTGACCGATGCCATGGTCATGT
Source organism: Pelagibius sp. (assembly GCF_965249265.1). Taxonomy (NCBI): domain Bacteria; kingdom Pseudomonadati; phylum Pseudomonadota; class Alphaproteobacteria; order Rhodospirillales; family Rhodovibrionaceae; genus Pelagibius; species Pelagibius sp. The sequence continues at coordinate 1,345,556 of NZ_OZ252224.1, forward strand.
TCCTGGTGACGGTGGTGACGGTCATGAGTGACCTCGCCATTGCCGTCGTTGTCGGCGTCATCGTCTCGGCGCTTGCCTATGCCTGGAACAACGCGACGCGCATTCACGCCAAGGCGCATTTCACCCCGGAAGGTGCGCGGGTCTATCAGATCGAAGGGCCGCTGTTCTTCGGTTCGACGGACGGCTTTGCCGAAATCTTCAAGCCCCAGGACGACCCCGGTCTGGTCATCGTCGACTTCATGAACAGCCGGGTCGTCGATCAGTCGGCGCTGCAGGCGATCGAGGCGCTGGCATCGAAGTACGAGGTGCTCGGCAAGACACTCCAACTACGCCATCTCTCCCACGACTGTCACCGGCTGCTCAACCGGGCCGGTCAATTGATCGTCGATGCCGATGACGATCCCACCTATGGGCTGGCGGTGGATTATTCGGTCAAGACCGGCAGCCTGGGCGGCGGGCACTAGCCCGGCGGAGCCGTTGGATACGGTCCAGAGGAATCTCGGGTTCCCGACTGTATTTTCAGTATTTTTTGTTCCTTTGGCCCCATTCTGTGAGTGTCGGCGAAGGCTGGACTGTTGCTGGCCGGGGTGCGATAGTCTGGCCGCTGTCGCCGGGGCCTGCAGGCGGCGGAGTCCCAGGTTTTGTGCGGCAGGCAGGTTTTTCGGACGGTATAGGGAATCGGCTCGGATATGGGCACCACGATAGGCACAAGGCTCTTCACCTGGTTGCGCGGCGAAGAGGTCGGGCGCGACCAACAGGGCAACCGCTATTACCGGGCCAAGGGTGGTGGGCGTACCCACAAGGATTCGCTGCGCAAGGAGCAGCGCTGGGTGATCTACGACGGCGAAGTCGAAGCCAGCCGGGTTCCGGCGGAATGGCATGCCTGGTTGCACCATACCAGCGACGAGATCCCGCCGGAGGGCGGCCCGGAGCGGCGTCCCTGGCAGAAGGAACACAAGCCCAATATGACCGGGACGCAGCAGGCTTACCGCCCGCCGGGGCACACCCTGCAGGGTGGGCAGCGCGACAAAGCGACCGGAGACTACGAACCCTGGACGCCGAACTGATCTGAGCCTCCCAGACCCACCATGGGTGTTTGTTGATTAGGCGGTGTCGCTCTGTCGATTTGGACAGGGGCTTGGGCTTAAGACCCGTCAGCTCGCCGAACACAGAAAAGCCAGCAGTCAGAGGATTGGCAGCATGCGCAGAAATATGATCGAGACGATAATGGGCGCGGTGGTCCTTCTGGTGGCCGTCAGCTTTGTCGTTTTCGCGTTCCGCACCACCAGCATCGATTCGGCCAACGGCAGCGGTTACCAGTTGCTGGTCGAATTCGACGATGCATCGGGCCTGGTCACCGGCACCGATGTGCGCATGGCCGGTGTGAAAGTCGGTTCGGTGCTCAGTCAGCGCCTGAACCCCGAGACCTATTTTGCCGAGGTCAGCCTCAGCATCGACGAGACCATCAAGCTGCCGACGGACAGCTCCGCACGCATCATTCCCGAGGGACTGCTGGGCGGCAATTACGTGGCGCTGGAGCCGGGCGGCGCCGAGGATTATCTGAGCGACGGCGAGCAGATCCAGTTCACGCAGGGCTCGATCAACGTCGTTGATCTTCTGGGCCGTTTCATCTTCAGCGCCGCAGAGCTGTCGAGCCCCTCGGACAACGGACAGTAAGCGGAACGCGGCTTATGGCCGGAAACGATCAGGAAGGCACCGCCGCCCAGCATTGGGACCCGCAGCGCTACAACAAGAATGCCGGCTTTGTCGCCGAGCTCGGGGCGCCCCTGCTCGACCTTCTGCAGCTGCGCGCCGGCGAGCGGGTTCTTGACCTCGGCTGCGGGGAGGGCGCGCTGACCGCAAAGCTCGTCGATGCCGGTGCCGAGGTCGTCGGGGTCGACGCCTCGCCCGATCAGATTGCCGCCGCCAGGGCGCGGGGCCTTGATGCCCGGGTGATGAGCGGCGAGGCGCTTACCTTTGACGGGGACTTCGATGCGGTGCTTTCCAATGCCGCGCTGCACTGGATGCTGAAGCCCGATGCCGTTTTGCAGGGTGTCGCGAGAGCCTTGAAGCCCGGCGGCCGTTTCGTCGCCGAGATGGGCGGCCACGGCAACGTCGGCGCGATCCTGGATGCCCTGATGGTGGCGCTGGAGGCCCGCGGGCTGGACGCTCGGAGCGCCAATCCCTGGTACTTCCCGACGCCCGAGGCCTATCAGGCCAAGTTGGAAGCGGCCGGCTTCAGCGTCGATTCCATTGCCCTTATCCCGCGCCCGACGCCGCTGCCCGGCGCCATCGGCGGCTGGCTGGAGACCTTTGCCGAGGCATTTCTGAAGCAGGTACCGCCTGCCGAACGCGACGGCCTGATCGATGCGGTCGCCGAGCGCCTGCGGCCCCAGCTCTGCGATTCCGAGGGCAACTGGACGGCGGACTACGTCAGGTTGCGCTTCGCGGCCCGTCTGGCGGACTGAATTCACCAGCGGGGCCCGAATCCTCCATGGTTGCTTGCGCTGTTTGGGTTGCGCTCTTAAGTCTTTGACAGGAAAGTTTTGCTGAGGTGATGCGCGTGTCGGCACCCGTTGCAAAGAAATTCGAAATCCCGGTCTGGCTGCAGCCCGACGGCGCGCCGCTGTCGTGCCGGGAGAAGATCAAGGTGCTCAACGAGAACCTTGAGGAGATCCGCGAGATGGCCCAGGACGCCCTGGAAGACGGCATTCTGATGGGCGGGGACGAGGCCCAATTACGGGATGTCCTGATGGATCTCGTCCGCTCCCTGGAAAACCCTTACCGCGACCGAAAGCCCTGAGGCCCTCCTTGCTCCATCGCTTGAAGACTTCCCATCGTATGAAAGTTCTGCCGCTGCTGTGTCTTGCCGCTTGCCTCCTGATGCCGGCTGCGGCCCAGGCCGCCTCTGCCGTTTTGCAGGGGTTGGACAAGATCACGGCGCGGATTTCCACCTTCGAGGCACCCCTGGGCGAGGCCGTACGGTTCGGCTCCCTGCAGATCGTCGCCCGCGCCTGCGACAAGAAGCCGCCGGAGGAGCCGCCGGAAAGCGCCGCCTTCCTCGAGATCGTCGATGTCAGGCCGGATTCACCGGAGGTCGCGCTCTTCACCGGCTGGATGTTCGCGTCCAGCCCCGCCGTTTCGGCTCTGGAGCACCCGGTCTATGATGTCTGGGTGGTGGACTGCAAAAAAGACTCCAGCTCCGCCGCGGAAACCATCCCCGAATAGAACTCGGCCTTGGTCGAGACCGCCTGGGTCAGCAGTTTGCGGTAGTCCTCGCGTGGGATTTCGACCACCCCGAAGCGGCTGAGATGGGGGGTGTTGAACTGGGTGTCCAGCAGCACGAAGCCGCTGCGCCTGAGGCGCATGACCAGATGGACAAGGGCGAACTTGCTGGCATCGGTGGCGCGGCTGAACATGCTTTCGCCGAAGAAGGCGCCGCCCAGGGCCACGCCATAGAGACCGCCGACCAGACGCCCGTTCTGCCAGCATTCCACCGAGTGGGCGAAACCCATCTCGTTGAGTTCCGTATAGAGGCGTTCGATTACCGGATTGATCCAGGTGTCGGGCCGGTTTTCCGCCGGTTCGGCACAGCCCAGGATGACATCGTGAAAGGCGGTGTTGCAGCGTACCTGGTAGACGCCCTTGCGCAGCTTGGTGCGTAGTTTGCGCGGGATGTGCAGGCTGTCGAGCGGCAGGATGCCGCGCATGTCGGGGTCGATCCAGTGCAGCTCCGGGTCCAAGCGGCTTTCGGCCATGGGAAAGATCCCGATGGCATAGGCACGAAGCAGAAGGTCGGGCGTCAGCTGCATTTCGCCAAAATGATAGCCGCTCGACGGCGCGCCGATCAATCGGCCTTCTTATCAATTTTGGCTGGTCAATTTTGACTGGTTGATGAAGAAGCCGGGCCATTCCCGTCAGGCCCTTCAGATCTCCCCGGCGACGAATTTCTCGAGCCAGTGAATGTCATAATCGCCGTTGATGAAGTCCTGCGCGCCGATCAGACGCTGGTGCAGGGGAATGGAGGTGTCGACACCTTCGATAACGAACTCTTCCAGGGCGCGGCGGAGGCGCATCAGGCATTCGTTGCGGGTTTGCCCATGGACGATCAGCTTGGCGATCAGGCTGTCGTAAGCCGAGGGGATGCGATAACCGGCATAGAGCCCGGAGTCGACCCTGACCCCCAGACCACCAGGGGCGTGATAGTCGGTGACGCGGCCGGGGGAGGGCATGAAGGTTTCCGGATTCTCGGCGTTGATGCGGCACTCGATCGCGTGTCCGGAAAACTTGATGTCGCTTTGCGTGATGTCGAGCGGCAGGCCGGCGGCGACGCGAATCTGCTCGCGCACCAGGTCGACGCCGGTGATCGCCTCCGAGATGGGATGCTCGACCTGAATCCGGGTGTTCATTTCGATGAAATAGAACTCGCCGTTCTCGTAAAGGAACTCGATGGTGCCGGCGCCGCGGTAGCCGAGATTGCGGATCGCTTCGGAGACCCTGTTGCCGATGGCCGAGCGTTCCTCGGCATTCAGCGCCGGCGACAGAGCTTCCTCAAGCAGCTTCTGATGGCGCCGCTGCAGCGAACAGTCGCGCTCGCCCAGGTGAATGGAGCCGCCTTGTCCGTCGGCCAGCAACTGCACCTCGATATGGCGCGGCTTGCCCAGGTACTTCTCCATGTAGACGATGTCGTTGCCGAAAGCGTTCTTGGCTTCGTTGCGCGCCAGGCGGTAGGCCTCTTCGACCTCGCCGGCGTTCTGGGCCACCTTCATGCCGCGCCCGCCGCCGCCGGCGGTCGCCTTGATCAGGACCGGATAGCCGATCTGGTCGCCGAGAGCCCGGGCCTCCTCCGCGGTGTCGACGGCACCGTCAGAGCCGGGAACCACCGGAATGCCCAGATCTTCCGCCGCTTTTTTCGCCGCCACCTTGTCGCCCATGAGACTGATGTGTTCAGGCGTGGGGCCGATGAAGACAAGGTCATGCTCTTCCACCATGGCGGCGAAGTCGGCGTTCTCCGACAGGAAGCCGACGCCCGGATGGATCGCCTCGGCGCCGGTGATGTTGGCGGCGGAGAGGATGGCGGGGATATTGAGATAACTGTCCTTGATGGGTGCCGGCCCGATGCAGACACTTTCGTCGGCGAGGCGCACATGCATGGCATCGGCATCGGCGGTCGAGTGAATGGCAACGGTCTGAATGCCCATCTCCCGACAGGCGCGGTGAATCCGAAGCGCGATCTCGCCGCGATTGGCGATCAGGATCTTTTCGAACATGGTCGGGCGGCGGCCTATTCGATTACCAGCAGCGGTTCACCGTATTCCACCGGCTGGCCGTCACTGGTCAGGATCTGGGTGACAGTGCCCGCGCGCGGAGCAGCCAGAGGGTTCATGACTTTCATCGCCTCGATGATCAGCAGCGTCTGGCCTTCGCTGACCTTGTCGCCAACCTTCACGAAGGGGGGCGAGCCCGGACTGCTGGCCAGATAGACGGTGCCGACCATGGGTGCGGTAACGGCACCGGCAGGCACCGCATCGCCGCCGGCGGCAGGGGCCGCTGCCACGGCTGCCGGCGCGCAGGGCGCTGCCGGCGGGGCCGCATAAGTGACGGCGCCGGCGCCCTTGGCCACACGGATACGATGATTGTTGATCTCGTACTCGATCTCGTTGAGGCCGGTTTCCTGCAGCAGGTCGGCAAGCTTGCGGACCAACTCCTCATTCACTTCAAACTTCGCCATTACGTCTCTTGCTGTGCGTTCAGGCGCAGCGCCAGAGCATCCAGGGCCATCAGGTAACCGTAGGACCCAAAGCCGCAGAGGACAGCGTCTGCTACCTTCGAAACATAGGAGTGGTGCCGAAAGGCCTCACGCCGGTGAATGTTGGATAGGTGAACCTCGATCACCGGCAAAGCGGAGGCCAGCAGAGCGTCCATGATTGCGATGGAGCTGTGCGAGTAGCCGCCGGGATTGATAATCAAGGCATCCTGGTCGTCGCGGGCAGCCTGAATCCAATCGATCAGCTCACCTTCGCTGTTCGATTGCCGGCATTCCACCGAGAGGCCCAGGCCTTCCCCATGCTTGCGGCTCTTCGCTTCGATATCCGAAAGGCTTTCCCGACCGTAGACATCGGGTTCGCGTTTACCAAGCATGTTCAGGTTTGGGCCGTTAAGGATGAGGACCTTTGGCGCCTTGGCCACCCGTGCTTCCCCAGTGATGAAGTCAAACAAGCGTTAACATAGGCAGCCGTTGCCGCGCAATCGCCTCTTCGCCCGCCAGGGCCGCGACGGGAAGGCGGCACGGACCGGATTCCGGTCTAGGGGATGGCTGCGTTGCCGCGGGTCAGCTTGCCTCGGCGCGGGCCTCGGCGACGAGATTGCGCAGACGCTCCAGACTCACCACGCCGGGGACCAGGGTATTGCCAACCACCATGGCGGGCGTGCCGTTGACGCCGATGGCCTCGGCCAGGGCGTAGTTGCGGCGCAAGGCCTCTTCGATCTCCGGCAACTGCAGATCCTGCTGCAGGCGCGCCATATCAAGGCCGGAGGCCTCGGCGATGGCCATGACCTCCGCCTCGCTCATCGAACCGCCCTTTTCCATCAGGGCGAAATGGAAAACCTCGTAGCGATTCTGCTTGGCCGCCGCCAGGGCGATGCGGGCCGCTTCGACCGATTCCTGGCTGAGGATGGGGTATTCCTTCATGACCAGACGGACATTCGGGTCCACGGCCACCAATTCCTGCAGAACTTCGGCCGCGCGCCGGCAGTAAGGGCAGCGATAGTCGAAGAACTCGACCACCGTGACATCGCCTTCGGGATTGCCGAGCACCGGCGAGAGGGGGTCTTCGATGAGGTTGCTGCGCTGTTCGATCAGGGCGACGCGCTGGCGTTCGGCCTCGGCCTCTTCCTGGCGCCGTTCATAGGCCTGCAGGGCCTCGACGATGACCTCGGGATGTTCCAGCAGGTACTCCCGCACGCGCTTTTGGAAAGCCTCGGTTTCAGCGGCGGAGACCTTTTCCGCCGCGTCCTGTGCCTGGGCGATGCCGCTGGTCGCAAAACCCATGGCCAGTGCCAGGGCGACAACCGCTGCCATGCCGGAAATTCTCTTAAAGATCAGTTCTCTAGAAAGCATCTCGCCCGATTCCTCTGAGGTTTACTGCACGCGTACTGAGGGCTTGAAAACCCGCACCGACTGTAATGCATGATGCCACAGTGATACCTGAAGTTACGGGATCCGGGCAAATCACGGGAAGTTCAGCCGCTGTATTGTTTTCGGGTCGTCTGGCGCCGGATGCGGGTTCACTCGGCGCGTTTCACCCGGCGTTCGGCCTCGTTCTTCAGGTCCTGGGCGCGCAACCACGAGGCGGAATTCTTTTCCAGCAGGCCGATAGCATGATCCGCGCGGTCCCTTGCTTCTGCAAAGCGGCCCCGGGCAAGAGCACCTTCGGCTAGCGCCAGGGCCGTCATGCCCTGATCGCCGAGACGGCCGTGGGCCACGGCGGCGAGGCGCCAGGCGCTGGGGTTGCTGGGCTCCTGACGCAGGGTTTCTGCGAGGTTGACCAGTGCCGCCCGGTCCATCTCGGGGTCATTCATCTGCACCTGGGCTTTGGCCAGGGCCTGTCGGATCTGGGGCGCATTCGGCAGCGCGTTGGCGGCCGCTTGATACTCGGGCAGCGCTTCAGCCACCCGCCCATGTTCAAGCAGCATCTGGCCCCTCAACTCACGGAAGTAGGGATCTTCGGGGTTTTCCGCCAGCAGGCCGTCGATTTCCACTAGTGCCTTGTCGATGTCCGGTACCCGGTAGTAGGCGATCGCACGGGCATAGCGCGCCGGCAGGCTGACGTCGTCCTCCGGATAGACGCGCAGAACCTGCGACAAGGGGCGCAGGAAGCCGATGAGCTTTGCCCGCATGCGGTCATGCATCATCGTCAATTCGGGCGTTGCGGGGAGGTCGGCAAAGGGCGATTCACTGACCGCATTCTCAAGAAACGTAATACGCTCCTGGGTCAGTGGGTGGGTCCGCAGATAGGGGTCCTGGTTGTCGGTCAGCAGCACTTCCTGACCCTCCAGTTTCTGCATGAATTCCAGCAGCCCCCGGGGGGACTGGCGGGTGGCTTTCAGCAGCGTTACGGCAGCCTGATCGGCGGCGCTTTCCTGGGTTCGGGTGTACTGCAGCAGTCCGCGCAGAGCAACGTCCTGCCCGCCGGAAATGACGGCGGCACCGACGCCGGGTTCGCCGGTCGCCAGGGCGGCGCCGAGGCCCAGCAGATACGTGGCGATCAGGGCGCCGCGGGTCTGCTCCAGCGCCGTACCTCGGGTGGCCAGATGACCGCCTGAAAGGTGGCCCGTTTCATGGGCGATCACACCGATCACCTGACCGGCGTGCTCGGCGTCCATGAGCAACCCGGTGTTGATGAACATGTTGAGGCCGCCCGCCACAAAAGCATTGAGTGCACGATCCTGAACGAGGTAAAGCCTGATGCCCTGAGGGCTGAGGCCGGCCGCCTGGAACAGTGGCGTTGAATAGGTGCGGATGATAGTTTCGATCTCCGCGTCGCGAATCAGCCGCAATCGGTCTGCTTCGGCCCGCTGCGGCAGCAGGGCGCCGAGCAGTAGAATGACAACCAACAGCAAAGGGATTGGCGGTTTGCGCACAGGTCTTTCCTCGCCTTTCATCATCATAACTAACCACCTCCGGCAGGCATTTCAACGGAAGCCATCCGCATCGGCTTTGAAGTTCGGCGGAGTCGCTGCCCTGAGCCTGACCTTGCTGGGGGCTTGTGAGGCTCCGCGGGAGCCGGGGGTGATTGCCACCGTAGAGGGTTTTGCCGGCCTAGTGGCGGGCGATGAGCCGCGCGCCGTGATTGTTGGGCGCGACATCCTCGGCAACGGCGGCTTGGCCGCCGATGCTGCCGTGGCCATGTACTTTACGATGGCCACCACCCTGCCGTCGCGCGTCGGCTTTGCCGGCAATGGCGTTTGCATCGCGCACAAGAGCGGTTTGGTGCGGAACGACGGGCAGGTTTCCACGGAGGTTATCGAGTTTCTGCCGGATCCTGCGGACCCGGCCCGCCTGCAGATGGCGGGGCCGCGCGCCATGGCCCTGCTTCACGCGCGCCATGGGCAGCAACGATGGCAGTTGCTGCTCAACGATGCCGAACGGTTGTCGCGGCTCGGCAACGGGGTCAGTCGCGCCTTCGCCAAGGACCTCTCAGCCGCCGCCTCTTTCGTCGCCGCCGACCCCGAGCTACGGCGGGTCTTTGCCAACAAAGCCGGGGAACTGGCGGGTGAGGGCGATCAGATCGTTCTGTCCGAGCTCTCGGGCCTCATCTCGGGCCTGCGCCGGCAGGGGGCCGGCTATCTCTACAGCGGCGCCTTTGCGACCCGCTTCGTCGAATCCGCCCAGGCGGCCGGCGCCGCGATCACCGTCGAGAGCCTGCGCCAGAGCAGCCCCGCGGTCCGTCCGCCTCTTGCCGTGCCCTTTGGCGACAACGTTGCCTACTTTCCGGCCAATGACGGTGGGGTCATGACCGCGCAGATGTGGGGCATGCTGACGGAGGTCCAAAGCTATGCCGGCCGTGGCCAGGTCCAGAAAGCTCATCTTCTGGCCGAAGCCAGCCAGCGTGCTTTTTCCCAGCGTGCCGCCTGGCTGGGTTCTGAAACCACGGCGGTTCCGGAGAACCTCGTGTCGGAGGATCATCTCGAAAAACTGTTCAGCGGCTACAGCGGCAGCCAGCATAACAAGCTTGCCTTGGCTCAGGGCGCGACCCTTAGGACTGTCTCCAATCCTTTCAGTGCGGGCTTCGTCGTCGCAGACAGTTGGAGTAACGCAGTCGCCTGCAGTTTTTCGATGAACGGATTGTTCGGGGCGGGCCGCATGGTTCCTGGAACCGGTGTCCTGCTGCCCAAAGAGGCGGCCCCCGGCGCCAACAACCTGACGGCCGGGATGGTGGCCAATCCCTTCAATGGTTCGGTCTACTACGCGGGCACGGCTTCAGGCGGTTTGGCGGCCCCGGCGGCCCTTACCCGGGTGATGCTGGAGAGCACCGGGCCGGAGGCCTCGGTCGAGGCGGCGCTGGACTTACCCAGGCTGATCAATGTGGCCGACCCGGATGTGACCTTCTACGAGCCCGACCTGCCGGCGGCTGTTCTTGCCGGGCTGCGCGAGCGTGGCCATGCCCTGCAGCCGGAACCGGAAGTGGGGCGCGCTAATGTCTTCAATTGTCCGCTCGGCCTTCGCATCGAGAACAGCAGTTGCCTGGTCGGCACCGATCGCCGCGGCTTCGGGCTCTCGGTCCGCGTTCAGTAGTCTTCGCAGCGGCGGATCGTTATGGCTCTCAAGGTAGCTGCGCGCGGCAACGTCCCTCCGTTTATCGTCATGGACGTCATGCGGGCGGCCAACGAACGCGAGGCGGCCGGCGGCGACGTTCTCCACCTGGAGGTCGGCCAGCCCGGCACGCCGGCCCCCGATGGGGTGCGGGCGGCGGCGCGGCGCGCGCTCGATGAAAACCTGATCGGCTACACCGACGCCATGGGCCTGCCCGGCCTGCGGCGGCGGATCGCCAGGCACTATTCAGACTGGTACGGCTGCGATCTCGACTATCGCCGGGTGATGGTCACCACCGGCTCCTCCGCCGGCTTCCTGCTGTCGTTTCTGGCGGCTTTCGAGCCCGGTGACCGGGTGGCCTTGGCGGCTCCGGGCTATCCGGCCTACCGCAATATCCTCGCCGCCCTCGGCGTCGAACCGGTATTGCTGCCGTCGGAGGCGGAACACCGGTTCCAGCCGACGCCCGAACTGCTCGAACGGCTTCCCGCGCCGCCCGATGGACTGATCCTGGCATCGCCCTCCAATCCGGCGGGGACCATGGTGGGGCAGGCCGAATTGCAGGCGCTGGTGGACTACTGTGCGGCCGCAGGCATCCGCCTGATCTCCGATGAGATCTATCACGGCATCTGCTTTGCCCAGCCTGGAATCACGGCGTTGTCGCTGAGCGAAGACGCGGTGATCATCAACAGTTTCTCAAAGTACTTCTCCATGACCGGCTGGCGGCTCGGCTGGATGGTGTTGCCGGAAGACCTGGTGCGCCCCATTGAGTGCCTGGCGCAGAACCTCTTTATCTCGGCGCCCAGTCTTTCGCAGATAGCCGGGGAGGCGGCATTCGACTGTGCCGCACAGCTCAACGGCTACGTCGATGCCTATGCGCGCAATCGCGCACTGCTGCTGAAGGAGCTTCCGAAAGCCGGCCTCGATCGTCTGGCACCGGCCGACGGCGCCTTTTACATCTATGCCGACGTCTCTGCCCTTACGGATGACAGCGAAGCGCTCTGCCGCCGTATGTTGGCGGAGATCGGCGTGGCGGCGACCCCGGGGACGGATTTCGATCCGGCCCGTGGGAACCGCTTTCTCAGATTCTCTTTCGCCGGCCGTGAAGCCGAGATGGCCGAAGCCGCCCGGCGCCTTCAGACCTGGCTACCCGGCGCCTGCGGCTGACGATTCCCTGGTGAAGCGGGGTCTGCCGACAATCCGCCGAGATCGTGAAAAGGGCCTCACCGCAAGCAGTGAGGCCCTTTTTGTTGTTCACAAGTTTTCAACGCCCAAAGGCGGTTTGGACTAGGTAGCGGACTCATAAGCTTCGCACCAGATTCTGACAGCGGCGATTTTGATGAAGGCGAGGAAGGCATGTGATGTCTTGTCGTATCGGGTTGCGATGCGCCGGAAGGATTTCTTGATACGGCCGATGAAGCGCTCGACCTTGTTGCGTTGACGATAGAGTTCCCGGTCGAATGGGATCGGTATCTTGCGGTCGGATTTGGAGGGGATCACCGCTTCCGCTCCCTTCTCCCAGATCAGGTTTCGAATGTGGTTGGCGTCGTATGCCTTGTCGGCCAGAACAGCCTGTCCGGGTTGCAAGTCCCCCAGCAGAAGCGGCGCCACCGGCCCGTCATGGGCCTGTCCCGGCGTCAGGTGGACCTTCAACGGTAGCCCCCATTCATTGACCAGAACGTGGATTTTTGTGGTCAGACCGCCACGTGAACGACCCATGCATCGTCGGGGATCGTTTTTTTGAGCGTGGCCCCGGCGTGATGCACGCGCACCGACGTGCCGTCGATCATCACCACATCGCCGTTGTGAGCATCCACCACCGCGTCCATGACCCGGTCCCAGACGCCGGCCCGGGTCCAGCGGCGGAAGCGGTTGTACACAGTGGTATAGGGGCCGTAGCGCCCGGGCAGGTCGCGCCACGGACAGCCGGTGCGCAACACGTAGAAGATGCCATTCAGAACCTGCCGGTCATCGCGCCGCTGCACACCCCTCACCTTGTTCGGCAGAATCGGTTGGATGAACCGCCATTCCAGCTCCGTAAGATCATAGCGTGACATGCTCTCCTCCGAACGCCAAACCAGACCATCACAGAATCACAAACCGCTGATCTTGAAAATAGATTTATGAGTGCACTACCTAGATGAAACGGTTCCACCAGCCGCGGCGCTTCGGCTCATCGCTGGTCTCGCCGCCGCCGGTCTGTGGTTCCAGGCTGCCGGGTGCGAGGGTCGCGCCCTCGCGCTCGCTATCTGCTCCGTCCTTGGCGGATGTCGGGCTCGCCGGCTCGATCACCACCTTCGGGTCATCGGCAAGAATGGCCTCGGGTTTCGCAGAAGCCGGCTTTTCGCCGTTGGTTTGCTCGGCTGGGCTCTGCTCTTCGTCCGCTTGCGCAGCCTCGTCTGACTTGCGGCTGCGGCCCCGTCCGCGGGCGGCACCCCCGCGACGGCCCCGGGTGCGTTTGGGCTTCTCGGCCGTATCCTCAGCGGCGCCTTCTTCCGCTGCGCTTTCAGCCGTCTCCGCCGCCGCGTCGCCGTCAGAGGCCTCTGCCGCTGCGGTATCATCCGCCTTGGCATCGCTTTTCCGGCTTCCGCGCCGCTGCCGCGGGCTGCGACGCCGCTTCGGCTTGTCCTCAGTCGCTTCCTCACCGCCGGCGGCTTCCTGGTTTTCCGAGGTCTCCGCCTCCTGAGACTCCGCGTTTTCATCCGCGTCGGTTCCGGCCGCTTCATCGGCAGCTTCGACAGTCTCGGTATCGCTGTCCTCGCCCCGGCGCCGTGACCGACGCCGCCCGCCGCGCTTGCCGCGGCGTTTGCGCTTGCGCTGGCGCTCGTCGTCCTGATCCTCAGCGGCGACTTCGCGACCCTCTGTGATCTCGTCGTCGTCACTGCTTTCCACGTTAGCCGCGGACTCTTCCACCGGCGGCTGTTCGTCATCCCGCTGACGGCGGCTGCGCCGACGGCGGCCGCGTTTGCGGTCCCCGTCCGAGCTGTCGGCCGTCCGGTCCTGCTGGGGGGGGCGCCGCCGTTCGGTCACCTCTCCATCACGCTCGATGATGAACGCATCAGTCGTCAGGTGATCGTCGGTTTCGATCGAGATGCGGAAGCCGTGGCGCTGCTCGATGGCGGCGAGATGATCGCGTTTCTTATTGAGAATATAAAGCGCCACACTGGTCGGCATGGTTGCGGTGATTTCCGCATCGCTTCCTCGCTGGCCTTCTTCTTCAAGGCGTCTGAGAACCTGCAATGCCAGGGATTCCACGGTGCGTATGCGTCCGGTCCCTCCGCAGTGCGGGCAGACCTCGGTGGAGCTTTCGAAGAGACTCGGGCGCATTCTCTGGCGCGACATCTCCAGCAGCCCGAAAGGCGAGATGCGGCCGAGCTGGATGCGCGCCCGGTCGCTGCGCAAAGCATCCTTCAGGCGCCGCTCAACCTCCCGGTTGCGCCGCGATTCCTCCATGTCGATGAAGTCGATCACGATCAGACCGGCGAGGTCGCGCAGCTTCAACTGCCGCCCGACCTCTTCAGCCGCTTCGAGATTGGTCTTGAGCGCGGTTTCCTCGATATGACGCTCCCGCGTCGCTCTGCCGGAGTTCACGTCGATCGCCACCAGTGCTTCGGTCTGATTGAGCACGAGATATCCGCCGGAGCGAAGCTGCACGGTGTTGGAGTGCATGGCATCCAACTGGCTTTCGACCTGGAAACGCTGGAACAGCGGTACTTCGCTGTCCTTGTATTGCTGAACCTTCTTGGCGTGGCTCGGTGTCAGGGACTTCATGAAGTCCTTGGCGGCCTTGTAGCTTTCCTCGCCATCGACCAGCACTTCTTCCATATCGCGGCTGTAGAGGTCGCGGATGCTGCGCTTGATCAGGTTCGCTTCTTCATAGATCAGCGCCGGGGCAGTCGACTGCAGAGTCGACTCGCGGATCGTGTTCCAGAGCCGCAGCAGATAGTCGTAGTCGCGGCGGATCTCCACCTTTGTGCGCTGGCTGCCGGCGGTTCGCACGATGACAGCGATACCTTCGGGAATCTCCAGCTCGCTCAGGACCTGCTTCAGCCGCCGGCGGTCGCTGGTGTTGCTGATCTTGCGGCTGATACCGCCCCCCTTGTTGGTGTTGGGCATCAGAACGCAGTAGCGGCCGGGAAGGGAGAGATAGCTGGTCAGCGCGGCACCCTTGTTGCCGCGCTCCTCCTTGGTGACCTGCACCAGAATCACTTGACGGCGCTTGATGACTTCCTGGATCTTATAGCGGCGCAACAGCTTGGCGCGGCGCTGGGCGGCCTCTTCGGCCTCATCGCCACCGACCTCGTCGACCTTTTGCTCGACTTCCACCTCTTCTGGGGCCGCACCTTCGGCTTTCGCATTCTCGCCCGCATCTTCCGGATCGGTGCCTTCCGAGTCGGCTGGGCCATCGGCATCCGCAGAGCCGTCGCCCGCCTCCGCAGCTTCGACTGCGGCATCGCCGGCCTCCGCCGACGCGTCCTCTGCGGCAGCATCGCCTTCGGCAAGGGCGTCTTCAGCGACAGCGCCTTCACTTTCGGCATCTGTCTCCGCGTCTTCGGTTGCGGCGCCGTTCTCTTCGGCGTCGGCCTCGACAGCGGGCTCCTCTTCGACCTCGACGTCGTCAGGGGCTTCGTCGGAAGGCTCGGACCGCAGCGCCGCCTCTTCGGCCAGCAGGGCCTCTCGGTCGGCGATGGGAATACGGTAATAGTCCGGATGGATTTCGCTGAACGGCAGGAAACCGTGGCGATTGCCGCCGTAGTCGACGAAGGCGGCCTGCAGAGAGGGCTCTACCCGCGTGATCTTCGCGAGATAGATATTTCCTTTAAGCTGCTTTCTTGAGGATGTTTCGAAGTCGAAGTCTTCGACGCGGTTGCCCGCCAGGACAACCACCCGCGTCTCTTCGGGGTGGCTGGAATCGATAAGTATACGTTTTGCCATTAAGGAACAACTCCGGAACGCGCAGCGCGGACCCTTCGGGAGCGGCATACCTGCCTCCCGGCCGCGGCGCGAAAGTCTTGGGAACTCGTTTGGTCGACATCTCTATCGTCTGGACCATCATGCGAACGAGCATTCTTTCGTTTTCGAGGTGATGGTGGTCGCCGATCTCAGTTTTGAGAGTCCGCGGTCATTTCCTCGATGGCCAGGGCGCATCCAGTCTTCAGATGGGGCCAGACCGTGAATTTGGGGGAGCCATGTCTTCGCTGTCGTCTGTTTTCGCGGATAAGACGTCTGCAAGACGGCGGCGACTACAGGGCTCTTTGTTTGCAATTCCAAGTTTACCGGCGCGGCCACCTTTCGATGACCGCTGCCCTTCTGCCACGCTGCTTTCTTGAGAAAGACCAGGAAGGCAATAAGAATCGCTATCTCAATGATATCAGGCCTTGTCTGGGCATGCCAGACCCTATTCGCAGTTGCACCCAAGGCCGATCAACGCAAACCCCGCGGTTGTCCCCCGCCCGTCGGGAGACCATCTTAGGGATATATGCCGGAAATCAAGGCGCCGGCCGGGCCCTAGCTTTGCTCTGGCCCAAGCCCGGCGCTTCGGATATATCTGGGGGCTATAACGCTATTAACCGCAAGATGTTGAAAGAGCTATGAAGTTTCGGCAGAGCTTGCTGGTCTTAGTCTGCCTGTTCCTTTCCGCCGGCCTTTCCGCGGGGCTCAGCTCGGCCTCGGCCATGCCGGAGATCACCGCGGCCCGCATCGGGGAGACCCCGGAGCGGACGCGTTTCGTGATGGAACTGAGCGACAGCGTCCCCTACAGGGTCTTTACCCTGCCGGATCCCTTCCGGGTGGTCATCGATCTTCCGGAGGTGGCCTGGACCGTCCCGGAGGGGCGTCAGCCGACCGCGCGGGGCCTCGTTACCGGCCTCCGGTTCGGGCTCTTTACGGCGGGCACCAGCCGGATTGTGCTCGACGTCAGCCAGCCGACCCATCTGCAGAAGGTCTTCGTGATTCCGCCCCGGGACGGCAAGCCCCTGCGGCTGGTGGTGGATCTGGAGCAAGTCAGCCGCGCGACCTATTTCGCCGCCGCCGGACAGGCGCCGACCGGCGGCTCCGGCAAAGCGCCAGCTGCCTCGGGCAGCAGCGGGCCCAAGGTCGCAACCTCTCCGCAGCCCCTAAGCGCCCCGGGGAGCGCCCCGGGTAGTCCCTCGGGCACCGCTGCACTGCCGCGGCTGAAGCCGAAACCCGGCGGCAGCAAGCCCGTCGATACCAGGCCGATCATTGTCATCGATCCGGGCCACGGCGGTGTCGATCCAGGGGCAATCGGCGTTTCCGGCGCCTATGAGAAGAATATCGCCCTGGATTACGGCCGCGCCCTCAAGCGGGCGCTGGCGGCAACCGGCCGCTATCGGGTCGTCGCCACCCGCGACCGGGATGTGTTCCTGAAGCTGCGGGAAAGGATTGCCCTGGCGCAAAGGGCCAATGGTGACCTCTTCATTTCCCTGCACGCCAATATCCATCGCTCCGGCAAGATACGCGGCGCCTCCGTCTACACCCTCTCGGAAACCGCATCGGATAAGGAGGCCGCGGCCATCGCCGCTGCGGAAAACGCGGCGGATGTGCTGGCGGGGGTCGATCTGACCGACCAGACCGGCGATGTCCGCGGCATTCTGATCGACCTGGCCCAGCGGGAAACCATGAATCTTTCGAAGAAATTCGCCAACGATCTGGTGGTCGAGGTCGGCAAGGACGTAAAGCTGCTGCGCAATACCCACCGGTTTGCGGGCTTTGCCGTGCTGAAATCGCCTACGATTCCCTCGGTTCTCTTCGAGATCGGCTATATGTCCAATCGCCAGGAAGAACGTCTTTTGCGTAGCAAAGCCCACCGAGATAAGGTAGTTGCTTCGATTATTCGCGCGATTGACGGATTTTTCAGCAAGCAGCGCACGGCCACGAGATCCTAGGCTTGATCATAGGCTTGCCACATTTCGGCACTAGGCTCGCAACCATCTGCAATGACTGGGATTTGATAACTAGGGGTTTAACGTCGGACGGTTTACATTCGAAATCGGACATGGCTGAGACCTCAGGGTTGAGGTTCCATAAAGCCTTTTGACGTAGCATGGCGCCTTCGCTTGCACCCCCTTGATCCGGGCCCGGGGCTTTATCCCTCCGGTAACGACGGCGCCGAACTGCTCTGACAGACAGCAAGATACGGTAAAGCATTGAGAATACTCGTTACTCTTTTCAGCTTGGCTCTGATCGTCGGCATCCTTGGGGTGGCCGGCGTCCTCTATGCTTTCTATCACTACGGGCGAGGGCTGCCCGAGTATGCGCAGTTGGCCGACTATGAGCCGCCCACGGTTACCCGCGTTCACGCCGGTGACGGGCGCCTGCTGGCCGAATATGCGATCGAGAAGCGGGTCTATGTACCGGTCAGCGCCATTCCACGCCGGGTCACCAATGCTTTCCTGTCGGCGGAAGACAAGAATTTCTACAGCCATCCGGGGGTCGATTTTCTTTCCGTCACCCGCGCCATTGTCACCAACATCGCGAACATGGGCTCCAGCCGGCGCCCGGTGGGGGCCTCGACCATTACCCAGCAGGTCGCCAAGAACTTCCTGCTGACCAACGAAGTCTCTTACGAACGGAAGATCAAAGAGGCCATTCTCGCCTTTCGGATCGAGCAGGCCTTCACCAAAGACACCATCCTGGAGCTCTATCTGAACGAGATTTATCTCGGCTTCGGGTCCTATGGGGTGGCGGCTGCGGCGCTGCGTTACTTCAACAAGTCTCTGGACGAGTTGACCGTCGCCGAAGCCGCTTACCTGGCGGCACTGCCCAAGGCGCCCAACAACTATCATCCCGTGCGTAAGTACGATGCCGCAGTGGCCCGCCGCAATTGGGTCATCGGCCGGATGCTCGAAGACGGGCGGATCGACGCGGCCCAGGCAGCGGCCGCCCGGGCGGAAGCCCTGGTGATCCGCAAGCCCGACGCCACGCAGGTGGTCGAGGCTGAATACTTTGCCGAGGAGACAAGGCGCGAACTGGCGCGACTTTACGGGGACGACGGTCTCTATACCGGCGGCCTTTCGGTGCGCACCACCCTCGATCCGCGGTTGCAGGACATTGCCAACCGCGCCCTGCGCGAAGGCCTGATCGCCTATGACCGGCGGCATGGCTGGCGCGGGCCGCTGCGCAGCGTCTCTCTGGACGACAACCCCGATGCCCGAACCCTGCTTGCCGAGATCGAAAGGCCCATCGGCATCGACGAGGATTGGCTGCTGGCCCTGGTCACGGCGACCGACGCGAAAAAAGCCGACCTTGCTCTGGCTGACGGCAGTACGGGCCGGCTTCCCATGGCGCAGCTCAATTGGGCGCGCGCCTGGAAAGAGGATCAGCGTTTCGGGGTGGCGCCGAAGAAACCATCCGATGTTCTGAAGGTCGGCGACATCGTGCTGGTCGAAGCAGTCACTGAAAACGACAAGGGTGAACCTTACGACCCGGGTACCTTCGGGTTGCGCCAAGTGCCGGATGTGGATGGGGCGATCGTGGCCCTGGACCCGCACACCGGCCGGGTTTTGGCCATGGCCGGTGGTTACTCGTTCGCCCGCAGCGAGTTCAACCGGGTGATGCAGGCCCGTCGCCAGCCGGGCTCGGCCTTCAAGCCCTTCGTCTATCTTGCCGGGCTGGACAGCGGTTTCACGCCGGCCACGCTGATCCTCGACGCCCCCTTCGTGCTGGATCAGGGGGGCGGCCTGGGCAAGTGGAAGCCGTCGAACTACAGCAACAAGTTCTACGGGCCGACACCGATGCGTGTCGGGATCGAAAAGTCGCGTAACCTGATGACCGTGCGGCTGGCGCAGACCATCGGCATGGAGAAGATCGTCGACTATGCGCGCCGCTTCGGCATCATCGAGAACATGGACCCGGTGCTCTCCATGTCGCTCGGGGCCGGTGAGACGACGCTGATGAAGGTGACCACCGCCTATGCCATGCTGGTGAACGGCGGCAAGCGGATCTCGCCGACACTGATCGACCGGGTGCAGGACCGCCACGGGCGAACCATCTATCGCCATGATCTGCGCGCCTGCGAGGTCTGCCTGGCCGAAAGCTGGGCGGATCAGCCGGCACCGGAACTGCCCGACGAGCGGGAGCAGGTGGCCGATCCGGCGAGTGCCTATCAGGTGGTCAGCATGCTGCAGGGTGTCGTGCAGCGCGGCACCGGGCGGCGCATCGCCGAGCTCGGATTTCCCCTTGCGGGCAAGACCGGCACCACCAACGACAACTTTGACACCTGGTTCGTCGGATTCAGCCCCGATCTGGCTGTGGGCGTCTTCGTCGGCTTCGACGAACCGCGCACCCTGGGCCGGACGGACACCGGCTCCAATGTCGCGGCGCCGCTGTTCAAGTCTTTCATGGCCGAGGCGCTCGCCGGACAGCCGACGATTCCCTTCCGCATTCCGCCGGGCATCCGCCTCGTGCGCTTGAACGCCGAGACCGGCCAGCTTGCCCGCCCCGGTGACGGCCGCACCTTCCTGGAGGCCTTTCAGCCGGGCAATGTCCCGACCGGGCGCCAACTGGTTCTCGACGGCGGCTACAACCCGCAGACGGGCAGCACTTCCGCCAGCGGCACCGGCGGGCTGTACTAGACCAGCCGAAGCGGATAAAACGGCGCCAGCAAACAAACCCGAGGAGTGCATATGCGCGCCGAAATCGAAGCGGTGGCCGACGAGATCCGTCAGGCTTTGGCCCTGCTGAGGAGGCATCTTTGACGTCGATACCGCAACCCTGCGCCTCGACGAACTGAACGCCGAAGCCGAAAACCCCGATCTTTGGAACGATGCCGACCGCGCCCAGAAGGTGATGCGTGAGCGCACTCACCTGGAACAGTCGCTGAAAGAGTTTCATGCGGCGGAGGGTGAGCTGGAGGATGGACTGACCCTCGCGGAACTCGGTGAAGCCGAGGATGACGAGGCCACCATCGACGAAGCCCAGGCGATGCTGACGACGCTTTCCGCCCGAACCGCCAAGATGCAGCTTGCCAGCCTTCTCTCCGGCGAGGCGGACAGCAACGACTGCTACCTGGAGGTCAATGCCGGGGCCGGCGGTACCGAGGCCCAGGACTGGGCCCAGATGCTGCTGCGCATGTATGTGCGCTGGGCGGAATCCCACGGCTACAAGATCGACTGGCTTGAAGAGAGCCCCGGCGAAGAAGCCGGGATCAAGTCGAGTTCAATCCAGGTCAAAGGGCCCAATGCTTACGGCTGGCTGAAAACCGAGTCCGGCGTGCATCGCCTGGTACGCATCTCGCCCTTTGATTCGCAGGCGCGGCGCCATACTTCCTTCGCCTCGGTCTGGGTTTATCCGGTGATCGACGATTCGATCGAAATCGAGGTTCTGGACAAGGACTTGCGGGTCGATACCTACCGCGCCTCGGGCGCCGGCGGCCAGCACGTCAACAAAACCGATTCGGCGGTGCGCATGACCCATATACCCACCGGTATCGTGGTGCAGTGCCAGAACGACCGTTCGCAGCACAAGAACCGCGCCCAGGCGATGTCCATGCTGCGGGCGCGGCTCTACGAGCATGAGTTGCAGAAGCGCGAATCCGAAGCCCAGGCGGAGGCCGAGGCGAAGACGGACATCGGTTGGGGCCACCAGATCCGCTCCTACGTTTTGCAGCCCTATCAGATGGTCAAGGATCTGCGGACTGCGGTTGAAAAAGGCAATGCCCAGGGCGTGCTGGACGGTGATATCGACGACTTTCTGGAGGCGTCCCTTGCTTCGAAGATCGATGGCGGCGTGGCGTCGGAAGCTGAAGCGTGATTTCTTAACCTCAAAGAGTCAGATCTCGCGCGCCCGGGAGCGGTTATAAAAAGGCAACAGGCGATGGGGCGACAGCACGACGGTGCAGGAGCGGCGGGAGGCGCAGACCGCTTTCCAGCCCTTTTTCGGGCGGGAGTCGGAGACTGAAGTGAAGACAACGCAGCCGGTTTGGCAGACCAGCACCTCCTTATGCGGGATGCGTTCTTTGCCGCTGTCCGTCAACCCGCATTAGACGGCACGCTTTTTCGGATTGGGGGGACGAAAAGTGCGTACTCCAAAGTCAACTGTTCCAGGGATTGTCAGTCCGGCGATTCCCGGGCGCATGGCCTCTCTTCTCCTGTCTCTGCTGTATCAACTGGATCAGACCCAGTGGCTCGACGAAGAGGTATTGTTTTCCCATCAAGCGCGGCAGCTTCAGTTGCTTTTTGGCCATGCGGGCAAGACGGTTCCTTTTTATCAGCGCCGCTTTGCGGAGGCCGGGCTTGATCCGACGGCACCAGTGACGCGCGAGACCCTCAATCGTCTGCCGATCCTGCGCCGCACCGATTTGCAGGGCGCGGGAAATGACATCAATACAACCGCCTTGCCGAAGTCTCACGGCAAGATCCATGAGGTCGAGACGTCCGGATCGACCGGACGGCCGGTGCGCCTCAACGCCTCCGAAGTGACCAACTTATTCTGGCGCGCCTGCGTGATGCGCGAGCATCTTTGGCAGGGCCGTGATCTTGGCGGCAAGCTTGCCGCCATTCGTAAAGCACGCGCTGGCGTTGCGATGCCGCCTCATGGCGCGAAAAGCGAGTTTTGGGGGCCGGCGTCGGGCTCCATTTACCCGACCGGTTCGGCAGTGCTGCTTAATGTGGCGAGCAGTATCGCCGACCAAGTGGATTGGTTGCAGCGGGAGGAACCGGATTATCTGATTTCTTTCCCCTCCAACCTGCTGGCCCTAGCGGATTACTGCCAAGACGGTGGTATTGGTCTACCCAGCTTGCGACAGATCATGACGGTGGGCGAGACCGTTACCCTGGAACTGAGGCAGAAGGTACAGGCCGTTTGGTCCGTTCCGCTGGTTGACTCCTACAGTTGCCAAGAAGCCGGCTACCTGGCGATCCAATGCCCGGACTCGAATGGTTATCATATTCAGTGTGAAAACGTTCTTCTCGAAGTATTGGATGAGGAGGGTAAGGCCTGCAGACCGGGTGAAGTCGGGCGTGTTCTGATCACCAGCCTACATAACTTTGCGACGCCGCTCATCCGATACGAGATCGGCGACTACGCAGAGGTAGGTGCCCCTTGTGCTTGCGGACGCGGCCTGCCGGTGATCACCCGGGTTCTGGGACGCTACCGCAATCGACTTGTGTTGCCCGATGGGCGTAAGGTCTTCCCGACCTTTGGATATCATGACGAAGTGCGTGCCATCACGAGTAAGATACGCGCATTCAGGTACATTCAGCGCAGTGTCGAGGTCATCGAAAAGCTGATGGTTGTTTCACACCGCCTGACGAATGAAGAAGAACAGGCACTCCGATCGTTGATCGTTAAGAACCTCGGTTTCGACTTCAAGATAGTCCTCAGTTATCACGAAAAGCTCTCGCCGGACGGTTCGGGCAAGTTCGAGGAATTTTTCTCGGAGGTTGCCGGCTAGATCGCTCTTTCAAAGGATACAGCCGGCCGCTAGCCGTTTTTGCGCGTCGCCAGATAAATCCCGGGCAGCACCATGACGGCGCCGAGCAGATGGTAGAACTGCAGCGCTTCGCCGAGCAGCAGATAGGCCAGGACGGCGTTGTAGAGCGGAATCATATACATCAGCAGGCCTGTCGGGCCGGCGCCCAGCGTCCGCTGAACCAGCGCATAGACCTGATAGGCACCAAAGGACGCGAAGAGCGCCAGGAAGCCGACGGTCAGGAAGCTCGTCGCGTTGAGCGGCGGCAGGTCGCCGCTCAAGCCTTCGGCAATGGTGAACGGCAGCAGGATCAGGACACCGCCCGCGCTGATGGCGGCAAAGCGCACCATCAGCGGCATGGCCGACGGCCGGTGGCGCAGCATGATCGAATAGACCGCCCAGGCGATCATGGCCGCCAGTACCCAGAGATCCCCGGCGGCAAAACTCAACTCCGCAAGGATTCTGAGGTCGCCGCGGCAGATGATGGCCAGTACCCCGGTCAGGGAAAGGGCGATCCCGAGGCTCTGCAGCGGCGAAACGGTTTCATGGTAGGCGAAACGGGCGATGACCACGATCAGGATCGGCGAGGCGGCATAGATCAGGCCGATGTTGGTGGCCGTGGTGGTATCGGCGCCGATGTAGACGAAGGCGCCGCAGACCCCCATGCCGAGGGCGCCGAGGATGAGCAGGTCCAGCCACTCCCGCCGCAGCGCCGCACGGTGCTGCCAGAGCGCGGTCGCGGTGAAGGGCATCAGCAGCAGGAGGGTGCAGAACCAGCGCCAGAAAGCGAGGGCGACCGGAGGAAAGAGGTCATGGGTTGCCCGGGCGGTCAGCATATTGGAGCAGAACAGCGCCGGGGCGATGAGCAGCAGGGCAAAGGCGATCTGCCGCTCGCTGAGCCCCAGCCATCGCGGCCCAGGCGATCCCTTGGTTTCTTCGCTAGCCATTGGTGATCAGGCGTAACCGCTTCGGCACCGACGGTCAAACGCAGCTCTGACAAGGCTGTCATGCAGCTTTAGGGGTCAGCCCTGAGGAGGATCAGGCGGATTCGAGCCGTGCGTAGAAATCAGCAGGCAGGCCGGCGGTATCCCTGGCGGCTTCATTGAAGGGCGGCTTCAATTGCCCGCGGAAGTGACGGCGCACGAGGTCCTGCCAGCTTTCCCTCGGGTCGAGGCCACGGCGTTCACAGAGATGATCGAACCATCGCTTGCCAATGGCGACGTGGCCGATTTCATCCTCATAGATGACCGTCAGAACGGCGGCGCTTTCGTGATCCTCGGCGGTCTGGAGCTTGGCGATCATGGCCGGGGTCACGTCCAGGCCGCGGGCCTCCAGCACCAGAGGCACGACCGCCAACCTGGCGAGCAGGTCGTGGGCGGTTTCTTCGGAAGCCTGCCACAGCCCGTCATGGGCCGGCAGTGCGCCGTAGTGTCCGCCGAGTTGCTCAAGCCGCTGGGCGAGCAGAAGATAGTGTTTGGCTTCCTCTTCGGCGACCAGCAGCCAATCGTCATAGAAAGCCCGCGGCAAGTCCTCGGCGGTGAAGCGGGCGATGATGTCGCAGGCCAGATCGATTGCATTCAACTCGATATGCGCCAGAGCATGGAGCAGGGCGATCCGGCCCGTCGTGCCGCGATTGATCTTGCGTTTGCGGACCTCCCCCGGGCGCTTCAGTTCGGGTTCCCTGGGACGCCCGGGCCGCTCCGGCGGGTTGCCCTGGCCGATGGCGGCGATCCGCCCGGCCTTCCAGTCCGCCGCCATGGCACTGGCGAGCGCCGCTTTCTGTGCCGGGTCGGTCTCTTGGAGAACGGCGACAGCGCGACCGGCCAAACCCAGCGGTGTGTCACCGTTCTCCAGCGAGGCCGGCACTAGAGCGCCTGGGCCGCTTCGAGAACCTCTTCGACATGGCCCTTGACCTTGACCTTGCGCCATTCGCCGCGAAGCACGCCTTTCTCATCGATCAGGAAGGTTGCCCGTTCGATACCCATGTACTTGCGGCCATACATCGATTTCTCGACCCAGGTGCCGAAGGCCTCGCAAACATCGCCGTCTTCATCGGAGATGAGGGTAAAGGGCAGATCATACTTGGCCTTGAACTTGTCATGCTTGGCGACCGTATCCTTGGAGACGCCGATGACCGTCGCGTCGACGGCCGAGAAGTCGGGCAGGGAGTCGCGAAAGCCGCAGGCTTCCTTGGTGCAGCCCGGCGTATCGTCCTTGGGATAAAAATACAGAATTACCTTCTTGCCCTTAAGATCCTTCAAGGCGACGCTTCCACCCCCATCGGTGGCTGCCTTGAAGGCTGGTGCTTTTTTTCCAACTTCGACCATGCCCAGTAATCTCCCGTCAGCTTTGCATCGAAACAACAGTTGCGTCGGCTAAAGATCGTGCTCTGCGGTGGAAGGTCAAGGCTGTCGTTACCGAATCCGTTCTAGCCGAGGGCGACAGTCTCCGGTTGCTGACCGCTGGGCGGCGCCGGGTCGTCGATCATCTCGACGAAGACGCTGTGCACCCAGTTCTGGGTTTCGACCAGATGGCGGCGCAGCTCGGCGAAGCCGGCCATACCAACGCTGCCGGCCAGGGCCGCCTGCAGGGCCGGTGAAAGGGTATCGGCGTCGAAGGCGGGGCCGACGGTGAGGCGCAGGGCCTCCTGCACCTGACGCAGGAAACGGGTGGCCTGGATCAAGGCTTCAGCTTTCGGCTTTTCGAGGACACCGGCGGCGGCCAGGGCGGCAAAAGCGTCCTGCGTTGCGGTTGCCAGCACCTCCGGATGCGCGGCCGCCTCGCGCAACTGCAGGTATTGGGCCAGAAACTCCAGATCGATCAGGCCGCCGCCGACGTACTTGACGCTCCACAGCGACTTTGCCGGCTTTTCCTTGTGGAGGCGCCGGCGCATGGCGGCGACATCGGCCAACAGGCTATCGTCCTGTCGTGGCTGAGTCAGCGTCTGCCGCAGGCAGTCCGTCACCCGTTCGCAGAAATCTGCCGGGCCCGCAATTACCCGGGCGCGGGTCAGGGCCATGTGCTCCCAGGTCCAGGCCTGTTCGGCGTAATAGCGGCGAAAGGCGGAAAGCGAGGTGGCGATAGGCCCGGCGTTACCGGAGGGCCTGAGGCGCATGTCGATCTCGTAGAGGGTTCCTTCGGCGGTCTGCGCGGTGACCGCGTTGATCAGGCGCTGGGCGAGGCGGGCATAATAGCGCGGCGGGTCCAGCGGCTTGGCGCCGTCCGATTGCTTGTGCTCGGGCGAGGGTTCGTAGAGCAGGATCAGATCAAGATCGGAGGAAACGGTCATCTCGCGCCCGCCCAGTTTGCCGAGAGCGATCAGCGCGAGGCCCGAGCCGCCAAGATGACCATGGTTGCGGGCCAGATCTTCGATAACCGGCTGGTAGAGCGCCCGCAGGGTCGCCGCCGCAATGTCGCTGAGGGCGCGGCCGCTGTCATCGACGTCGCCTTTGTGCCGCAGAATATGGACCCCGACCTGGAACCGCCGGTCGTTGGCCCAGCGGCGGGTCAGGTCCAGATGGTCCTGCAGGTCCTGGGCATCGGCCAGCACCTGTTGCAACTCCATCTCCAGCACCGCGCCGTCGGGCAGGGGGTCGAAGAAGTCGCCGGAGAGAACGGCTTCCAGAAGTGAAGGATTTTGCCTCAGCCGCTCCGCCAGCATGGGCGCGGAGCCCATAATCTCGGCCAAGAGCTCCAGCAGGCGGGGGTTGCTGCACAAGAGGGAGAAGATCTGCACTCCCGCCGGCAGTCCGGCCAGGAAGCTGTCGAACTTGATCAGGGCCTGGTCCGGCTCGCGGGTTTTTCCAAGCAGATCCAGAACCGTCGGCACCAGTTCGGTCAACATCTGGCGGCTGCGGTTCGAGCGCACGGCGCGGTAACGTCCGTGGTGCCAGCCGCTTACCAGGCTCCAGGCGCGACCGGGGTCGTCGAAACCCAGGTCCTGCAGGGTCGAGAGGGTCTCCGGGTCGGGCTGTCCGCCGGTGAAGACCAGGTTGCCGGGACTGGAGAGCGAGGGCGACTCTTCGAAGAGATGAGCGTAGTGATCTTCCACAAGACGCAGCCTGGCCAGCAGGTCCTCGCGGAACCGGGCCGGGTCCGCATAGCCCAGAAACACCGCAAGCTTGTCGACCGCCTCGTCATCCTGCGGGATCAGATGGGTTTGCTGATCTTCGATCATCTGAAGACGGTGCTCCAGACGGCGCAGGAAGTCATAGGCCTCGCACAGGCCTTCCGCCACCGAGGGCTCGATATGCCCGCTGGCGACCAGCGCGGCCAGCGCTTCCTTGGTCTTGGGCAGGCGTAGAGTCGGATCGCGGCCGCCCCAGATGAGCTGCTGGGTCTGGGCGAAGAATTCGATCTCGCGGATGCCGCCGCGCCCCAGCTTCACGTTATGGCCATTCACCGCGATCACGGAGCCGCCTTTGTGGGCATTGATCTGCCGCTTGATGGAGTGGACGTCCTGAATAGCCCAGAAGTCCAGATGTTTGCGCCAGACGAAGGGGCGCAGTTCGGCCAGGAAGCGCTGGCCCAGCTCGCGGTCGCCGGCGATGGGCCGCGCCTTGATCATGGCCGCGCGTTCCCAATTCTGTCCGAGGCTCTCGTAGTAGGTCATGGCGGCATTCAGACTGATCGCCAGCGGCATCGCGCTGGGGTCGGGCCTCAAGCGCAGGTCGGTGCGGAAGACGTAGCCCTCCGCCGTGTGCTCATCGAGAACGCGCATCAGGTCGCGGGTGAGGCGCACCATGCCCTGCTGAACCCCGCGACTGTGCCGGTAGTCGGTCTTCTCCGGATCGAAGATCACGATGAGATCGATGTCGGAGGAGTAGTTGAGTTCGCCGCCGCCCAGCTTGCCCATACCAATAACCGCAAGCCCGCAGTCTTCGGTGGCCGTCTCTCCGCCAGCCTTCAGGCCAAGCTCTCCGCGCGCCTCGGCCAGGCGCAGCAGGCCTTGAAGCGCTGCCTCGACCGCCGCCTCGGCAAATTCGGACAGCGCCTGGGTCACGGCGGAGACACCTGCTTGGCCGGTGATGTCCGTGTAGGCGATGGCAAAGGCGGCGCGGCGGCGCTGCTGACGCAGCAGCACCATCAATTCCGCTTGATCGCGGCAACCGGGAGCCTTGCTTTTGAGCTCTTCTCGGACTTTCCTGAGGACCCATTGCGGCCCATGGTTTAAAACATCGGGTAGGAGACCGATATCGGCTGTAAGGCATTGGCTGAGAAAGGGCGAATTCGAAAAGATCGATTCGAGAAGGCGGGACCCGGCAGGCGCCTGGTCGAGTTGCGTCAAAAAATCGTTGCCGGAAGCAGCCAACGCGCTTTCGGCCTTGCTGCGCCACCGCTCAAGCCAGGCTTCGCCGGATGACGGATGCAAGGCGCCCGGCAGTTCGGATGCCTCTGGCAGATAAGGGAGTTTAACCATCTCACAACACTCGCTCAGCGATCAGACTGCGGAAAGCGGTCCTGGCGGTCAAGGCCCGGATGCCCCGGAAGCGGGTGTGCAGGCGGCTTCGGCTGAGCGGGCCGGAAAGCCGCCGTCCGGGCGTGATGCGGGTCCGGGGCGGGACGATAAAGGCAAGCCCGGCGGGAAACGTGGTCGTTCGCGGGCCGGGCGCACCATGCGGGTCTGCGTAGAGGTTTTTGGCGGGCTTTTCGCCGCGATGGTCCTGATTATCGCCGTGGCGGTCTGGCGCTTTTCCGAAGGGCCGATCCAGATCAACTTTCTGAAGCCTTATCTGCAGCAGGCCTTCAGCGAAATCGACGGCAACACCATCGAAATCGGTGAAACCTTCCTTGTGTGGGACGACCGGTCTAGGGATATCGTCCTCCACGCCGCCGACATCGTGGTGCGCGATCCCGAGGGCAAGCGAATCGCCTCGCTGCCGGAAGTTGCCTTTGAGCTGAGCAGTACCGCGATGCTGCAGGGTACGGTTGCACCCAATCAGGTCGAAATCATCGCGCCGCGGATCCGTCTGCTGCGCTCTGCTGACGGCAAGATAAGCTTCGGCGGTGACGGCGGCCGGCTTGAGATCCCTGAGGGTGTGGAGGGCTCTCTCGAGGGGTTGGCAACGGGGGCGGGCCCGGAACAGGCCGGCGGCGACGAAGCGCTGATCCTGGGTGGCATGATTCAGGAACTGTTGTCGGAGCGTGCGGCGGACAATCCGCTTTCCTTTCTCGACGAGGTGCGCATCAGAGACGGTCAGGTTTTCGTCCGGGACGACCTTGCGGGCTTCTCCTGGACCGCACCGGCGGCCGACATCTCCCTGCGCCGCGATATTGCGGGCCTTGCCGGGGACGTGAGTCTCGGCTTCGTCGGTCAGCGCGACCCGGCGACGGTCGATGCCGCCTTCATATACGACAAGCAGGCGCGCATCGTCGACTTTGCCGCCGGGTTTTCGGATATCAGCCTGGAGTCTCTGGCGGCGGCTTTTCCGCAATTGGCGCCGGTTGGTGGCATCACTTCGCGCATCAGCGGGTCTCTGGCGACCTCGGTCTCGCTGGATGGCGAAGTTGGTCCGACCAGCTTCAACGTCCAGGGCCTGGCGGGCAACTTCACAATTCCCGGCATAGAGATGGCGCCGATTCCCGTGCGCGACCTCACCATGAAAGGCCGTTATGACGATGCCGCCAGCCGCTTCGATCTCGACGAAGCAAGAATAAGCCTCGGCAGCGACGGGGCGGCGGGGCCGGTTTTCAGCATCGCCGGTGTGTTCGATCATGATCCGCAGGCTGGCGGCGACTGGGCCATCGATGCCCAGGCCAAGCTGGAAGACGTGGCGCTGGCTGAGTTGTCGCGCTACTGGCCGGAGGCGGTTGCCCCGGATCCTCGGCCCTGGGTGGTTGAAAACATCGCCGGCGGCACGGTCTCGCTCGCTACCGCCGATGTTAAGATTGTGGTCCCTGACGGTGATTTTGACGCTGCCGACCTCGTCGAGTTGTCGGGTACCATGACCTACCGCGACCTTGAGGTTCACTATCTTCGGCCCTTGCCGCCGATCACCGGCATTGCGGGAACCGCGAAGTTTGACAAGAGCGCGCTGCGTTTCGATGCGGAGTCCGGTTCTCTGCTTTCCCTGGCCTTGGGCAAGTCCAAGGTCGAGATCACAGGGCTCGATACGGCTGACAAAGCGCGCAAGATCTACGAACAATTGGCCGTCGAGGTGAAGGCGGCCGGACCGGTATTCGAAACCTTGCGGATTCTGGAGCATCCCCGTCTGGACCTGATCTCCAAGCTCGGGTTTTCGGCCGAAGGCAGCGGCGGTGCGCTGACGGCCGATCTCGGGTTCCAGTTTCCTCTCATCAAGGACCTCAGTTTCGATGACCTGGGTTTCCAGGTCGACGCCCAGATACGCGACGCGGCCTTGCAAAATGTCCTCCTCGGCCAGACCATGACGGAGGGGCGGCTGGCGCTGCAGCTTGATGCCAATGGCATGGAGATCGCCGGACCTCTTACTCTGGGCGGGGTTCCCCTGACGATGCAGTGGAAAGAGAGTTTCCTGGCAGATCCGAAGTTCCGCACCGTGCTCGAGGCCGACATTCCTTCTGTCGACGATGCCGGCCGGGCCCGCTTCGGTTTGGATATCGGGGATATGCTGACGGGTCCCGTTGCAGCCCAGGTTTCGATGGTCGGTCTGGACGGCGGCTTCTCGACGCTGCAGGTGGCGGCCGATCTTTCGCGTGCCGAACTGGCGGTACCCGATATCCACTGGGAGAAGCCGGTCGGGACCGAAGGCAGCCTGCGTATGGCGGTCGATCTGGATAGCGGCGGTCCGGTCGCCTACCGCGACATTATCCTGCAGGCCGGGGACCTGATCGCCCGCGGTGAGGCGCGGCCCGGCCCGAACTACGAGGGCCTTGGCTGGATGCGCTTCGACCGCGTGGCCTTTGGCCGCAGCGACCTGCAGGATGTCGTTGTGGAACAGAGCGACGGCGGTTTCGCGGCGACCATCGGGCGCGGCATTCTGGATGCCGAGCCGTTTATCGCCAAGGACGAAACGCCGGAGGATCCGGCAGAGCGCCAGGCAGAGGCGTCGCAGGAGGCGGCGGCCGCAACGCCGCCGCGCAGCTTTGAGCCGCTTTCGGTCACGGCGCCCGATCTGGATCAGTTGTTCTTCGCTGAGAACAGGCGCCTGCAGCAGGTCAATCTTGAACTGGTGCGCAAGGAGAGCGGTTGGGAAACCATCCGCATTTCCGGCAGCATCCCCGAGCAGTACTGGTCACCGCGGGATCCGGAGGAGGCCGAGCGCGAGGGGGTCGACCCGGAGGCCGTGGTGTCCCTCGACCGGCGCTTCCTTCAACTTTCTTTGGCGCCTGACGCTTCCGGTAACGGCCTGCGGCTCTTAGCCAAGAGCGATGATCTCGGGGCGCTGCTGCGCGCGGTCAACATCGCAGACACCGTCGTCGGCGGCACCATTCAGGTGACGGGGTCGAGCGAGGGACCGTCGCCGACCCATCCCATCAAGGCCAAGGTGGTCGCGCGCGATTTCGTTATGGTGAAAGCGCCGGTGCTGGCCAAGCTGCTGACGGTTGCTTCCTTCACCGGTGTTGTGAATCTGCTGGCCGGCGAAGGGATTGGTTTCGACGGGATGGATGGTGAATTCCTGCTGGACGACGGCGTCGCGACGACGGAACTGATGCGGATCTATGGCGCTTCGCTTGGCTTGACCGCCAAGGGCCAGATCGATTTCAACAGAGATGAAATCGACTTGGTAGGCACTGTGGTGCCCGCCTATTCGATCAACAATTTTCTCAGCAATATACCGCTGATTGGATCGATCCTCACCGGCGGAGAGGGAGAGGGGCTGATCGCGGTGGTGTACGGCGTTGACGGGCCCGTCGACGACCCCAAGGTCAGCGTCAACCCGCTCTCAGCGCTGACCCCCGGCTTCCTGCGGGGAATCTTTACCGCCGAGCCCAATGCCGAAGGGGCGACCGCCGTGCCCGAGCGCATCGACCGCTAGGTCGGAAATAGATGCCCGATTTTCGGCGGCACGCCTCCTGCCGATGCGCTAGGTAAGCCAATGCTCTTCGAATTGCCCGACGACGATATCCTCTATGAAGCTTTGCTGGCCCGCGACGCGCGCTATGACGGCAGGGCCTTTGTCTGCGTCACCTCCACGGGCGTGTTCTGCCGTCTGAGCTGCCCGGCGCGCAATCCAAAGCGCGAGAACAGCATCTTCATGGACTCCGTCGCCGCCTGTATCGAGTCGGGTTTTCGGCCCTGCCGGCGATGCAAACCGCTTGGGTCCCTTGCAGAGATGGAGCCTCTGGTTTCCGACCTCATACAGCAGCTCGAACAGGACCCGGGGCGTCGCTGGCGGGAGGCCGACCTTGAGGCCCGCGGTTACGACCCTTCGACGGTGCGCCGCGCTTTCAAGCGTCACTTCGGCATCACTTTCCTGGAGATGGCGCGGGCCGGGCGCATACGCACGGCTGCCGGTACGCTCTCCGCGGGCTCGAACGTCATCGAAGCGCAGTTGGATGCGGGGTTTGATTCGGCCAGCGGTTTCAGAGCGGTCTTTGCCAAGACTCTTGGCCGCCCACCGTCCTCTTTCACCGGTGATGAGCATTTGAAGGCGGATTGGATCAAGACACCCCTGGGGCCGATGATCGCCGTAGCGGATCAACATGCGCTGCATCTGCTTGAGTTCTTCGACCGCAAGGCGCTGCCGCGGGAACTGGTGAGGCTGCAGAGCCTGACCGGTGCCGGTATCGGTATCGGACGGCTCTCCCCCACCGATCAGATAGAGGAGGAACTCGGCCTCTATTTCGATGGTGCCAAGGGCGGCTTCGCAGTGCCGCTGGCGCTTCCCGGCACGCCCTTCGAGCGTCTGGTCTGGCGGGCGCTGCAGGAGATTCCTTTGGGGGAAACGCGCAGCTATGCGGAGATGGCCAGGGCAATCGGCAAGCCTTCCGCCGTAAGGGCGATGGGGCGGGCGAACGGCGCCAATCAGTTTGCTATCGTCGTTCCCTGCCACAGGGTCGTTGCCGCCGATGGCGACCTTACAGGTTACGGCGGCGGCCTTTGGCGAAAACGCTGGCTGATCGACCATGAACGGCGTCTTGCCGCAACCCAATCCACTCTTAAGATCGAGGCTTAAATGAATCAGACCGAGAAGGCCGAAACCTTTCACCGCCTCCACGTTCCGGGCGACCCCTTGGTGCTTTACAACATCTGGGATGCCGGTACCGCCAAGGCCGCATCGGCGGCTGGTGCGAAGGCCGTTGCCACGGGCAGCTGGTCGGTCGCCGGCGCCCAGGGCTATGGCGACGGTGAGCAGATACCGCTCGATCTCGTCGAAACCCTTGCCGCAGGGATTGTCGCCTCTGTCGACCTACCTGTTTCCATCGACTTCGAAGGCGGTTACGCGGTGGCACCAGACAAGGTCGTGGCGAACGTTGCGCGGCTCATTGCCTGCGGGGTCGTCGGCATCAACTTCGAAGACCAAGTCGTCGGTGGAAGCGGGCTCCACGACATCGCCGCGCAGAGTGACCGGATTGCCGCCGTCCGCGCGGCGGCGGAGAAGGCCGGGGTAAACTTCTTCATCAATGCGCGGACCGATCTGTTCCTGAAGGCCAAACCCGACGCCCACGCCTCGCATCTTGAAGAAGCGCTGGAACGGGGCAAGGCTTACGCTGCCGCCGGCGCCAGCGGGTTCTTTGTGCCGGGGCTGATGGATGAGGGCCTGATCGGTCAGATCACCGGGGCCTGCAGTCTGCCGGTCAACGTCATGATGAAGAGCGGCGGACCTTCTCTTGAAAGCCTTTGCAGCCTGAAGGTCGCCAGGGTCAGTCATGGGCCCGGGCCCTTCGTCACCGCGATGAGCCGCTTCGAAGCAGCGACGAAGGAAGCGCTTACCGGCTAGAGCGGGTCCGGTTTAGGCCACCTTCAGTAGGACGTGCCGCTTCTTGCCGGCTGAGAGCTTGATAACGCCTTCAGGGTTGCAATCCGACAGCGAGACCGTCTGCTGCTCGTCCTTGATCTGAACGTCGTTGATACGGCCGCCGCCGCCTTTGATCAGACGCCGGGCTTCGCCGTTGCTGGCGGCCAGGCCGGCGCGGCGCAGCAGTTCATAGGCCGGAATACCGGCGGCGAGCTCGCTCTCGGGAATCTCGATGGTCGGCAGGCCTTCCGCGCTGCGGCCTTCTTCGAAGGTCTGCCGCGCGGTTTCCGCCGCTTCTTTGGCAGCGGCGCCACCCCGGCAGAGGCGCGTGGCCTCATCCGCCAGGATCTTCTTTGCGTCGTTGATCTCCGAGCCTTCGAGCGCCTCCAGGCGGGCGATCTCCTCCAGGGGCAACTCGGTGAACAGCCGCAGGAAGCGCCCGACGTCACCGTCCTCGGTGTTGCGCCAGTACTGCCAGTAGTCGTAGTTCGAAAGCCGGGTTTCGTTGAGCCAGATCGCGCCGGCGGCGGTCTTGCCCATCTTGGCGCCGGAGGCCGTGGTGATCAGCGGCGTGGTCAGACCGAAGAATTGACGCTGGTCGATACGGCGTCCCAACTCGACACCATTGACGATGTTGCCCCATTGATCGGAGCCGCCCATCTGCAACGTACAATCGTGGCGGCGGCCGAGTTCCAGGAAGTCGTAGGCCTGGAGAATCATGTAGTTGAATTCCAGGAACGTCAGCGGCTGCTCGCGGTCCAGGCGCAGCCGCACGCTGTCGAAAGTCAGCATGCGGTTGATGGTGAAATGCGGGCCGACATCGCGCAGAAAGTCGATGTATTCCAGCTTGTCCAGCCAGTCGGCATTGTTCGCCATGATGGCCCCGGTCGGGCCGTCGTCGAAGCTCAGCAGGTTTTCAAAGGCGCTGCGGATGCCGGCGATGTTGTCGTCGATCCGCTGAGGCGTGAGAAGCTGGCGGGACTCGTCCTTGCCCGAAGGGTCGCCGATCTTGGTCGTGCCGCCGCCCATCAGGGCGATCGGCTTGTGGCCGGTCTTCTGCAGCCAACGCAGCATCATGATCTGCACAAGCGATCCGATATGCAGGCTGTCGGCGGTGGCATCGAAGCCGATATAGGCGGTGATAAGACCCTTGGACGCCTGCTCGTCCAGCGCCTCCATATCCGTGCACTGGTGGATAAAGCCACGTTCCTGGAGAACGCGCAGAAGGTCGGAGCGGGGCGCCGTCATGGTCTTACCTATGCCTTAATCTTGCCTATACTTCGGACAGGTACTTCGGGTCGGCTTGGGCTCTGCCGGAGCCCCCGCCTTATTGGATCGTTATGATTTGCGGCGCTATAGTGCCGCGGGGGCTGGCCTTTAGCACAGTCCACCCGGTTTCACAATTTGCCCTGATGCGGGGCAGCCCTGCGGGGATCGACAGATGGCGGCGGAAAAGATGGTCTCAAACCCTTCAAATGACGGTTTGTCCTGGGCTCTGGGCCTGATGAGCGGGACCTCTCTGGACGGCATCGACGCAGCCCTGATCCGCAGTGACGGCCTGACACGGGTGGAGAGCGGTCATTTCCTTTCTTTACCTTATGACGGCGAACTGCGCCGGCAGTTGCGCTCGGTGCTCGGCGGGCAGGGGCCGGTAGAAGCGGTCGAGCGGGCGCTGACCTTGAGGCATGCGGAAGTGGTGGACAGCCTTCTGAAGACGGCCGGTCGTTCCCCCCGGGACATCCGGGTGATCGGCTTCCACGGCCACACCATCCTTCACCGTCCTGAAGAGCGGCGCACCTGGCAGATCGGCGACGGGTCCTTGTTGGCCTCTGAGACCGGGATCGATGTGGTCTCGGACATGCGCAGCCGCGACGTTTCCCTCGGCGGCGAGGGGGCCCCCCTGGTGCCGCTCTATCAGGCAGCCCTGGCGGCGGCCCTGCCGCGGCCTCTGGCGGTGGTCAACATCGGCGGCGTTGCCAACGTCACCTGGATCGGCGAAGGCAGGGACAGCGTCCTCGCCTTTGACACCGGGCCCGGCAATGCGCTGATCAACGACTGGGTGGAGGCTCACAGCGGCGAGCCGCTGGATCGCGACGGCGCCCTGGCCCGGGCCGGCGTTGTGGATGAGGGGCTCCTGGAAGATCTTCTGAACAACGCATACTTCGACCGGCAGCCGCCGAAGTCCCTGGACCGGGACGATTTTTCCACGGCGCCGGTCAAGGCGCTCTCCCTGGAGGACGGGGCTGCAACGCTGACCGCTTTCACGGCGGCCAGCATAGCCCGCTCGGCAGGCTACTTCCCACAGCCGGTCGGGCGTTGGCTGATTACCGGCGGTGGCCGCCACAATCCGGTTCTGATGGCCGCCCTGGCGGAGCGTCTTCAGGCGCCGGTCGACCCGGTCGAGGCGGTCGGTTGGCAGGGTGATGTGCTGGAGGCGCAGGCTTTCGGTTATCTGGCGCTGCGTTCGCTCGCCGGCCTGCCGCTGACACTGCCGGGCACGACCGGCGTGCGCGAAGCCGCGAGCGGCGGCCGCCATCACATCGCGGCCTGACGCCGCTTTCACGTTCGAAAAGGCCGCTGCAGGTCAGCCGGCGGCGGACTTGTCCGCATCCGCCGGCAGGGCCTTCCTGAGATAGTCGTCCACGTGGCTTTCCAGGATTTCCATCTCATTCTGAAAGAAGTGGCCGGCGCCGGGCACCACCCGATAGTCGATGGTGATGCCGCGCTGTGACGACAGCTTGGTCACCAGCTTGGCCACCGAAGGCTCCGGCACCACGTCGTCGGCATCGCCCTGAATGATCAGGCCCGATGAGGGACAGGGCGCCAGGAAGCTGAAATCATGCATGTTCGCCGGCGGGGCGACGGAGACGAAGCCGGTAATCTCCGGCCGGCGCATCAGCAACTGCATGCCGATCCAGGCGCCGAAAGAGAACCCGGTGATCCAGCAGGCACTCGCCCCCTGATTGTAAGCCTGCAGCCAATCAAGTGCGGAAGCGGCATCCGAGAGCTCACCCTCGCCGCGGTCGAAGCTGCCCTGGGAGCGCCCGACGCCGCGGAAATTGAAGCGCAGGACCGAGAAACCCTGGCGCACATAGGCATGAAAAAGGGTGTAGACGACCTTGTTGTTCATCGTGCCCCCATGCTGTGGATGGGGGTGCAGCATGAGGGCGATCGGCGCGTTCGCCTGCTTGCTGTGGTGGTAGCGTCCTTCAAGACGGCCTTCTGGCCCGTTGAAGATCACGTCAGGCATAGACCAAATATTCCCTATTTTTCTTCCACAAACGGCGCAGCGCCGGGTGCTTTGTTGCTTTTACGTCTCCCTGCAGCGCCCCCGAAGGACGCAGGCAGGCCGATCCGATAACCATACAATCGCCTAGGATAGTGCGGGTTTCAGGCGATATTGGCTTCGGCAACTCTCTGATATCGGGTCATTTCCTCTTGCGCAGAAACTTGACCAATTTACTCGGACTTATTATCTATCGGGGTGTTGCAGGTTCTGGTCGGATCGGCGCATCATCTGCCCACCAAGCCGCCCCGGGCGGCAAAGGGCCGCGATCATAGCACGATGGGCAAAGCCATGTTCAAGTCTCTGAGGACCGAAATCGACGCCACCATGCAGCGTGACCCTGCGGCACGCTCCCGACTTGAAGTGGTGCTTTGTTACCCCGGTTTCCAGGCCATCATGCTTTATCGTCTGTCGAGTGCCTGCTGGCGCCGCGGCTGGACCCTGGCCGGGCGCTGGCTCTCGGCGGTCGGGCGCATCCTGACCGGGATCGAAATCCACCCGGGTGCCATTATCGGCGAGCGTTTCTTTATTGATCACGGCATGGGCGTGGTGGTCGGCGAGACGGCGGAAATCGGCGACGACGTGACCCTCTACCAGGGTGTCACCCTGGGCGGTGTCGCCCCCAGTGTGGACAGCGACAGTCAGCGCAACACCAAGCGCCACCCGACCCTGCTGGACGGGGTTATCGTCGGCTCCGGCGCCCAGGTGCTGGGTCCAATCACCGTGGGCCGCTGTGCGCGTGTCGGCGCCAACGCAGTGGTGACCAAAGATGTTCAGGACTGCGCCACTGTCGTCGGCATCCCGGCCCGTGCGGTGCAGACACAGAAAACCCCTGAGGATACCAAGGCCCCCTTCGTCGCTTACGGCACGCCGACAGGCAATATTCCAGACCCCATCGCCCGCGCTCTCGACGGACTGCTTGACGAAGTTCAGAGCCTGCGCGCCCGGGTCAACGAGCTGGAAGAGGGCGGCGCCTCGAACTCGGGCACTGCCATCGCAAGCGATGGCGACGACCGGGATGTGAAAACTTCTGAGACAGCCGAAGGCAAGTGCTGATGCTCCTCCGATAGTCGGGGGAGGGGCCTGCGCCTCGGGAAAGGGATAGTCCGGTGAAACTCTCAACGAAGGGCCGCTACGCCGTCATGGCGCTCTGCGATCTTGCCAGTCACTCCGAAGACAAGCCGGTCGCGCTTGCCGATATCGCCGAGCGGCAGGAGATCTCTCTTTCCTATCTCGAGCAGCTCTTTGCAAAGCTGCGCCGCGGCGGTCTGGTCA
The DNA here is from genome assembly GCF_965249265.1 of Pelagibius sp. Lineage (NCBI taxonomy): Bacteria > Pseudomonadati > Pseudomonadota > Alphaproteobacteria > Rhodospirillales > Rhodovibrionaceae > Pelagibius > Pelagibius sp. Next base: position 1,383,739 of record NZ_OZ252224.1, read on the forward strand.
AGTCGGTGCGCGGTCCGGGGGGTGGCTACCTGCTCGCCCACAAGGCGGCAGAGACCCGGATATCCGACATCATCCTCGCAGTTGATGAGCCGATCCGTGCGACCCGCTGCATGCCCGGCCAACCGGTCGGCTGCCGCGGTAATCAGAGCCGCTGTCAGACCCACGATCTCTGGGAGGAACTGGGCAACCAGATCTATCTCTACCTTTCCTCCGTGACGGTGGAGGATGTGGTCGCCCGGCGCCTGCTCGGCACCAGCGGCCTGATGCCGGAGCCCGGCTTCTCCGGTTGCGGGCTGAAAGGTGACGGCGAAAGCAAGCCGCCCGCCCTGGCGGAAGCCGGCGAGTAAGCCGATCCTTTCCCATGTCTTCCACAACAGCCTATCTCGACTATAACGCCACCGCCCCGCTGCGGCCCGAAGCGCGGGCTGCGATGCTGGAGGCTTTGACGGAGCCGGGTAATGCCTCCTCGGTGCATGGGCCCGGGCGCCGCGCCCGGCGGCTGGTCGAACAGGCGCGCGAACAGGTTGCCGCTCTTGCCGGCTGTGACCCGCGCTGGGTCATCTTCACCTCCGGCGGCACCGAGGCGAACAATCTGGCCCTGAAAGGTCTAGGCAGCGGTCCGCGGCTGGTGTCGGCGGGCGAGCACGATTCGGTTTTGCAGGCCGCGCCGGAGGCCGTGCGTCTAGCGCTGCGCCGTGATGGCCAGATCGACCTTGCCGCCCTGGAAGCGGCGCTCTCCGGCTGTCCCGAGGGCACGGTGGTCTCCGTCATGCTGGCGAACAACGAGACCGGCGCGATCCAGCCCATGGCGGCGGTTGTGGAACGGGCCCGTGCCGCCGGTGCGCTGGTTCACTGCGACGCGGTGCAGGGCGGCGGCAAGCTTGCCCTGGACATGGCCGCTCTTGGTGTTGACTGCATGACCCTCTCATCTCACAAGTTCGGCGGCCCGCCGGGGACCGGCGCGCTGCTGTGCCGTGACGGTCTTCCCCTCGCGCCCTTGATCGCGGGTGGTGGGCAGGAGGGCCGGCGCCGCGCGGGCACCGAGAACCTGCCGGGAATCGCCGGATTCGGGGCTGCTGCGGAAGCGGCGCAGCGTGACCTTCCGGAGATGGCGTCGCTCGCCGGCTTGCGAGACAGGCTGGAGGCCGGTGCCCGGGCGATCGCGCCGGATGTGAAAGTCTTCGGCAGCGAAAGCGAGCGTCTCGCCAATACCACTTGTCTGGCCGTTGCCGGCATGGCGGCGGAAACCCAGATCATGGCGCTTGACCTCGCCGGTGTTGCGGTCTCCGCCGGCGCTGCCTGCTCCTCCGGCAAGGTGCAGCCCTCTCATGTGCTGACCGCCATGGGGGCGAGCGCCGCCGAAGCCGCCTCGGCCATTCGTGTGAGCCTGGGATGGCAGAGCCGCGCCGAAGATGTCGACCGCTTTCTCGCGGCCTGGGGCGATCTCTATCGCCGCAGCCAAGCGGCTTGAGGAGGCGGGCATGACAGCAGGAGAAAGAGAGGGGCTGCCCAACCGGTCGATCCAGCCGGTCTATCTGGACAATCAGGCGACCACGCCGACCGACCCACGGGTGGTGGAGGCCATGCTGCCGTTCTTCACCGAACGCTTCGGCAATCCCCATTCCACCGCCCATGCCTATGGCTGGGACGCGGAAGAAGCCGTTGAGCGGGCGCGCGAAGACCTCGCAGCGCTGATCGGCGCTTCCGCGCGGGAGATCATCTTCACGTCCGGCGCGACGGAGTCGAACAACCTGGCAATCAAGGGGGCCGCCCGGTTCCATCGCGCCGCCCGTCCGAAAGTCGTGACCTTCGCGACAGAGCATAAGTGCGTGCTGGAAAGCTGCCGGCAGTTGGAGCGCGAGGGCTTCCAGGCCGCCTTCCTGCCGGTGCGGGCGGACGGCTTGATCGATCTGGACCTGCTCGCCGAGACCGTGGACGAAGAAACCGCCGTGGTCTCCGTCATGGCGGTGAACAACGAGATTGGCGTCATTCAGCCTCTTGCCGAAATCGGCGCCCTCTGCCGGGAAAGGGGCGCCTACTTTCATACCGATGCGGCCCAGGCGGTGGGCAAGATACCTCTGGACGTGAATGCCGAAGGCATCGACCTGCTGAGCATCTCCGGTCACAAGTTCCACGGTCCCAAGGGCATCGGCGCGCTCTATGTGCGGCGCCGTCCCCGGGTTCGCCTGGAAGCCATGATCGACGGCGGCGGGCAGGAGCGGGGCCTGCGCTCGGGTACCTTGGCGCCGCCGCTTTGCGTCGGTCTCGGGATGGCGGCGCGATTGGCAGCCGAGGAAATGGCTGAAGAGCAACAGCGTATTTCGGGCTTGAAGGCCCGGCTGCTAGAGGGCATTAGAGGCCGCCTGGACGGGGTTTTGCTGAACGGTGATGCCGAGCGGCGGGTCGCCGGCAATCTGAATCTGGCTTTCGAGGGCATCGATGCCGAGGCGCTGATGAAGGCCATGCCGTGCCTGGCGCTGTCGAGCGGGTCGGCCTGTACCTCCACCTCTGTGGAGCCGTCATATGTGTTGCGGGCGCTCGGCTTCTCGGAGGAACGGGCCCGCGCCTCGCTCAGAGTCGGGATCGGGCGCTTCACCAGCGAGGCCGATATCGATCTGGCGATTGAGGAGTTTGTAGACAAGGTTGGCGGTCTGCGCGCCAAGGGCAGCGCGGCGGCGGAGTAGGCGTCGGGGGGACGCCTGCAGCGACGGTAATTTGGGAGCAGAGTGTAATGCCGAAGTTGGTGTTTGTTGAGAAGGACGGTAACCGCAAGGAGGTCGACGCTCCGGTGGGCTTGTCGGTGATGGAAATCGCCCATCGCTTCGACGTCGATATCGAGGGTGCCTGCGAGGGCTCGCTCGCCTGTGCCACCTGTCATGTGATTGTTGAAGACGGCTGGTACCAGAAACTCGGCGAACCCTCGGAAGACGAAGAAGACATGCTCGATCTCGCCTTCGGCCTCAAACCCACCTCCCGTCTCGGCTGTCAGATCGTCATGAGCGACGAGCTCGACGGTCTGGAAGTCGCCCTGCCGAAAGAAGTGAACAACATGCTCGGCTGAGGCCGGGCGTCTGTTGAAAACACGACGCAACACTTCCGAGTTTCGCAAGACTGGTCCCTACTGGGAACAGCGGCAGCCGGCTTTACGTTGCGCTCCGTCGGCCTCCCGGATCGCTTCCAAGGGCGAAAGAATGCCATTCCGGAACCAACATTGCTTTTTGACCTGAAACACCTCTCCTGACCTGTGGGCAGCCATGGGCCGCTTCTGGCCATCAGTCCCGCCGTGGTAGGGTGACGGCGGTCTGTAGGGGCTCTCTCCTGTTTCGTTGGATTGGATGAACATGCTGTATCTTGAGATAGTCTTCGTGCTCCTGCTCATACTCATGAACGGCGTACTGGCGATGTCGGAGCTTGCCTTGGTGTCGTCCCGTAAGAGCCGGCTTGAGCACATGGCCGGCCTCGGCAACAAGGGCGCGCGCACTGCGCTTCTCCTGATCGAAGATCCGACCCGATTCCTTTCAACGATACAGATTGGCATAACGCTGGTCGGGATCCTCGCCGGCGCGGTCAGCGGCGCGACCTTCGCCGATCGGTTCGGCGATTGGCTCGAGACTTTTCCCTCCGTCGCACCGCACGGCGATACGATCGCCATCGGTCTGACAGTGATTTTGATCACTTACCTTTCCCTCATCGTCGGCGAACTGGTGCCCAAGCGTATCGCGCTGGCAAATCCGGAAAAGGTTGCTTCGCGCGTCGCCAGACGCATGAAGTTGCTGTCCCAATTGGCCGCTCCCGCAGTTTGGCTGCTCAAGGTCTCGACCGATGCGGTTCTACGCTTCATGAAGCTTTCCGCGATGCGCAAAGAGAGCGCAATCGAGGATGAGGTTAAGTCGTTGATTGCCGAAGGAACGCTCGCGGGCATCTTCGCACCCCAGGAGCGCGAGATGATCGATGGGGTGCTCCGCCTCGCCGACCGGCCTGTCCGGGTCATTATGACACCGCGCGCCGAGGTTTTGTGGATCGATGCGCAAGCCGATCACGAAACGCTGATGCGCGTGGCGGAAACGTCTCGCTTCTCACGCCTGCTCGTTTGCGATGGCTCAATCGACAAGGCGGTTGGCGTGGTTCACACCAAGGATCTTCTGCCGCTGGCGCTGAAGAATGAGCCCATTGCCCTGCAGTCCCTGATGGTACCGGCCCTCATCGTTCTCGAACGCCTCTCCGTCCTGAAGCTCATCGAACGGTTTCGCCTGGAAGGCGTGCACATGGCCGTCGTCGTCGACGAGTATGGGGTGACCGAGGGTGTCGCAACCTTGACCGATCTTCTGGAGTCGATTGCTGGTGACCTGCCGGAGGGGGGAGAAACCGCCAAGCTGCTCATCGTTCAACGCAGCGACGGAGCCTGGCTTGTCGACGGGACCTTGCCCATAGACGAGTTCGAGGACCGCGTCAGCCTGCGCGGTCTTCGAGAGCAGGGTGGCTTCGACACCGTTGCGGGTTTCATTTTGCAGCAGCTTGACCATTTGCCGACTGTCGGCGAGAGCTTTCTCTACCAGAATGCATGCTTCGAGGTCGTCGAGATGGATGGCCGGCGCATAGACAAGGTTCTCGTCCGGCTCGCCGCTGACGCTGAATTATAGGCGGGCTCTGCCGACAGTCACTCAGCCACACTCGTCAGTTTGAATCATGTTCGTGAAGAATACTGCCCGCTAACGCTAAGGCGCGCTCGACCTTCGGGTATCCAACATATGGAATTAGATTGAGAAGTGTCTCGATAACTTCATTCGGTGTCGCACCAACGTTCAACGCGGCCTCTATATGCACCCGAATTGGTATTTCGGAGGTCATGGCTCCGACCGACGCCATGCTGGCAATCGCTGTCAGCTCACGTACCTTTTTCGGCAAGCCGGGCCGTGAGAAAATATCGCCATAGGAATGGGTTACGATCATTCGTCCAATTTCCGGCGCGATATCTTCAAAACTTGCAACAATTGCCTGCCCCGTGCCGCCGGAGATAACGGACAAAGTGTCGGCTCCCCGCTTGAATCGCGCCGAATGGGCCTCTGATGGTTCGCTGGCGACAGTCTTTGCGGATTCAGAAAGCGAAACGACATTCGCATCGATGTTGCGGAACAACTCAACAATGGTGAAGAAACCGACCAGGGCGGTTGGGAAGCCGGTATAGACGGTCAGTTGAATCATCGATTCAGTGATTTCGTCCCGAGTTACGCCCTGGCGCAAAGCAGAAGTCACATAGTCTCTAAGCCACTGCTGATTGTTTCCGGCTGTTGCCAGCATCGAGATGACCGACAAATACTTTGTTCTCGCGTCAAGGCCGTCGCGTGTTAGCAACTCGCCGTGGACAAACTCGACCAACAGCTTGGCGAATACCGGCGACGTCTCAGCGAGCTCTCGAAAACGCTGTGGGCCGTTCTCACCATGAGTGGCAAGGTTTCGAAGCCCGCGCAGATGGCGCTCGGTGCCGTCCCTTTTACCGACTGGCACCGGAGGCACATGCTGGCCCCGTTCCTTCAGTACCTCCCGAATCACGGCGATGGTGTTGATCGCAGCCGGAAAACCACAGACGCCTATTGCAAGAAAGCAAAGCTCCACCAACACTTCGGGCTTGCCACCGACGTTCAGGAACCCGTTGACATGAAAGCGGGTGGGTAATGGATGGTTGCCCTGTATCATTAAAGAGGCAACCGTGAGAGCTTCGCGCGTAACCAGGTCAAGATTGGGGCGCGCCAAGACGTCGCCGTAGCCATACTCCACAACGAAGCGGGCGAAGTCTGGGGACGCCTCCTCCAATGTGTTGATCGGTGCATCAGAACCGCCCCCGCCGACTTCGCGCAGCACGGTGACTCCACGTCGGTAGCGTTCGCTCGTTCTCTGGACTTGATCCCGTGCGGACGCGAGCGCCCTGGAGCCGATAATGCAGCTTGCCGACCCTAGGCCGACGGCGCTCAGAAAAGCCCGCCGGCTGTCTTGTGACCATTTTCTCTTCGCCATGTGATGTTCCGCTGCCAGTGCGTTGTCGTTTGCGTTGCAGCGTTGTACTAAGACGCAGAAAATGAATTAAACGAATAAATTGGATCACCTTAATGAATGAAATTCAGTTAAACACGGTTGATCTCAACCTTCTTAAGGTGTTCAACGCGCTTCTTGAAACCGGCAGTACTGTGGGGGCTGCTAACAGGCTCTGCCTGACCCAATCGGCGGTCAGTCACGCCCTATCCCGTCTCCGTCATCTGTTTTCCCACAAGCTGTTTGTTCGTGAACACGGTGGTCTCACCGCAACCCCGTTTGCGCGCGAAGTTGCGCCCCGGATCCGTGCTCTCTTAGTGCAAGCAACGCAGATTGTTCATCTTGGGCATGATTTCGACCCAGCAACATCAACGCGAACTTTCGCCTTGGCGATGCCCGACTATGCGATGCTGACTGTGCTCCCAAATCTGAGAAACGCGCTGGTCGGTGGCGGACCCGGTATTGGGCTTGAAATTCACCAAACCGATGGCCTGAAGGTAATGGAAACCCTCGACCGTGGTGTCGTTAGCATGGCCATCGCAAACATTCCCATTGCGTCAGCTGACATCGAGACCATTCCCTTGTTCGAAGACAGTCTGCTCATTGCGGCGGCCGATGCACATCCCATCTGGAATGGCAGCCTCACCTTGTCGGCATACCTTGCTCAGGATCACCTTGATGTTGTTCGCAATCCCGCGGAACCCGGCCTAACGGATTCAGCTTTGGCTGCACACGATGCAACGCGATCAATCAAACTGAAGGTAGACACTTTTCTTGTCGTCCCTCAGCTCGTCGCCTCGTCTGGGTTGGTTGCCACCGAACCCTCTCGTGTGTTGAGCCAATTCAGCGATACGCTTGGCTATCGAACCGAGGTCCCACCTTTCAAAAGCCCGAGGTTTACAATCTCACTTGCTATACATAAGCGGATTTTGGGGGATCTCGGTTATGAATGGCTCGCAGATCAAGTGATCGCGCTGTTTCAGCCTGGGATATCGAGGTCGCAGTAAACCTCAGTTAACCCGGAAGAGCAGCGGTTCCATTGCCTGACTCCGGCCTGCGCCGATGTTTGGGAACTCTACAAATCAGCGCGACAACCGGGTGAGCGCTGCAGCTGGCATGCCATTCACGACGTGCTCCGGCTCTCAGCCGTCGAGCGTAAACAGTTCCTGCGGTTCGCGCACGCCGCGGAGTGCGTGAAAGCCCAGGGAGATCAGCCCGCCAGAATCTGCAGCGGCATTACCCTCGTCCGCAGCTTCTTTGAAGGTGCTGGAGATCAGAATGCTGCGTTCGAGCGGGCGGCAAAGCGTCTGTATGCGGCTTGCTTCATTGACCGCCGGTCCGACCACCGTGAAGTCGAGACGCTCGCTGGCGCCGATGTTGCCGTAGAGCACCTCGCCCAGATGCAGGGCCAGGCCGACGTCCATGATCGGCTTGCCTTCCTGCCTGCGGACCTCGTTGAAGACCGGAAAGGCGCGGCGCAGTTCCGCCGCAGCCCTCAGCGCCTCCCCACAGACTGCCGCTTCGTCGCGACCGGTCAGATCGAAGGTCGCGAGCAGACCGTCGCCCATGAACTTCAGGATCTGCCCGCCGTTGTTCTGCACCGGGCCCGCCATGGCTTCCAGGTAGTCGTCGAGCGTGGCGATGAGTTCGTCGCGGGGCAGGCTGTCGGTCAGCTTGGTGAAGCCGCGCAGATCGGAAAACCAGATGACGGCGCGGATCGCCTCGGCCGAGCCGCGCTCGATCTGCCCCGTCAGAACCCGGCGCCCGGCATCCCTGCCGAGATAGGTCTCCAGCACCGTGCTGGCGACGTCGTAGGTCAGGCGCGATTTCGCTGACAGCGCCAGGTAGGGAAGCATCTGGGCGACTTGATCGAGCTGCCCGTCGTCGAAGCCTTCCGGATGGTCGGTGGCACAGGAAAAGAAGATCCCGTCGAGAGCGCGGTCTGGATTGGTTGGGGCGCCGACTGTGTCTGCCGCTTTGCCGATTGCCTCCGCCTGGCCGAGATCGTAGGGCACCAGGAAGGCGGCATAGTCGACAAACCCCTCCGCGCGCAGCTCGCCGAACAAAATGAACTCCTCCGTATCGCCGCCGTCCAACCGCCGGCGGAGCGTTCGGAGGCCCCGGCTGCGCAGATAGTGGACCGGGCTCTTCAAGTAGATGTCATGACCAACGACAGCGCGTTCGCGCGGTATGTGCTCAACGGTGTCGTCGCCGGGCCGCCAGACGAAAGTGTGGGAACCATATCGGGGATGAAGCGTGTACATGCCCACCGATACCCGCTTCATCGGAAAGCCGCTGTCGAAGACTCTCTGGCAGAAGCCGGCAATCTGTTCGCCGAGCGGCAGGCCCTGCATGCCGCGTTCAACCAGCCAAAGGGCCAGTCCGTCGAGCTTCAGCACCGGCGCCGCTGCTGATTTCTCGCCTGATTGTTCACCGCTTTGTTCAAGGGTCATATCGTCCCGCCGCTGAGGCCTGAGCAAGGAACCTCAGGATACCGCGAATTCCCCGGAACGTCAGGCGGCGCGGCCCCCGGTTAGTCTCCTGCGGCCTGTGCCGCAATACGCGCAAAGATACCGTCGAGTTCCCCCGCCAGGTCTTTCAGCGCCGCGCCGCCGTCTTCATAAGGCGCGAAGACGGCGCTCGGCGTCTTGTAGCTGAGGCCGGCGGTGCCGTCGGCGTTCTCGGTGACATAAAACCGGATCGGTGCTTCGATGCCGGCGGCGAGGCTGGCCTCCAGCATCCGCACGGCAAAATCGGGCCGATAGACGCCGATCACCATGTTGCCGGGAATCGTTTTGTTCAGCGCCCGCTTGGCGCCGAGGGTGGCGCTGGCGCGACTGACGAGACCCATCTTGTTGTCGGCGATCGCCTGTTCCAGGCGCTCCACCAGCACTGGATAGCTGTGCGCTGTCTTCATGACCTTCCAGCCGGGCAACTCGGCGGCGGGGGCGAGCGCGGGGAAAGCGAGCAGAAGCGCAAACAAAGCGCTGGCCAGTCGTCGTCGCATGGGCGGCAGTCTCCTCAGGTCCTGGTCTTGTCAGGTCTTGGTCTTGCGGGAAGGCGCCGGCAAGTGTAGCGGCCCCCCGGATACCGACCGCCATAAATTTCCTGTGAATTGAACGCGCGGCGGCTATGCTCGCGCGCTATGACGGAACGCGATTCGAAGCTGCCGGTTCCGCGCAGCAACCCCTTGGATTGGAACCCTCTCGGTGCCCTGGTCATGCGGCCCTGGTACGACCGGCTGGCGCTGCATGCCGTCAGCCGCTGGTACCTGCCGTTGTCGCGGGCCTGGGCGGCTGCCCTGGCCCATCCGGATGACGAAGCGGCCTTTGCCGAGGCCTGCGGGCTGACGGCCTTCCCCGGTGGTCTGACCGGCAGCAGACTGCGCCGTGCCATCGCCAAGACCCGGCAGCGCGCACGCGATTACCGCAGCGCTGATGAGCGCTGGTTGGAGGCTCTCTTCGCCCCGGTTGCCCCCTCGGACAGTGTTTTGGTCGCCCGTGAACGAGCCCGTCTTGCCGCTGCCTCTGCCTTGATGGCGGCCAGGTCGGGCTTTACGCCGATCCGTCGGCGTGCCGCCCAGGTCCGCTGGCGGATGACATCACCCAACGACTTTGCGCCACCGCAAGACTGGCTGGGCAGTGCCGGCACCTGTATCGCTCCGCCAGCCGGGAAGGGATCGGCCGCGCCGCTGTCGCCGGTCGAGGTCTCTCATCCGGTGCCCGGTCCCTTCGGGCCGGAGCGCTGGCTGCGCTTCCCTTCGCCCGGTCTGCCCGACGATACCGCCTGGGCAAGGGTTTTCGAGCCGGCTGATGTCGAGAACCCGCCCAGCTTCATCAATCTGCACGGCATCGGGATGGAACTGGATTTCTGGTCCGGCGCCATCGACAGCACCGCCAGCCTGCTGCGCAAGGGACTGCGGGTGATCCGGCCGGAGGGCCCCTGGCATGGCCGCCGGCGGATCGCCGGCTGCTATGGGGGCGAACCGGCCATGGCCCTGGGGCCCGAAGGTTTCCTGAAGCTGTTCTCCTCCTGGGCCGCCGAGGCCGGCGTGATGACCGCCTGGGCGCGGCAGAACGGCAGCCGCCGGATTGCCATCGGCGGGGTTAGCCTGGGTGCTCTGACCAGCCAGTTGACCGCGGTGGCCGCGGGCGACTGGCCGGAGACCATGCGGCCCGATGCCCTGCTGCTGGTGGCGACCAGCGGCAACGCACTCGATGTCGCCATGACCGGCAGCCTGGCGCGCGCCGTTGACTATCCGGCGGCGCTCGCCCGGGCCGGCTGGTCGCCGGAAGACCTTGGCCGCTACGCCCCCCTTCTGGAACCCCGTGGCGTCCCGGCCATGCCGGCGGCGCGCATCGTGATGACCCTGGGGGAGGCCGATAGCGTGACCCCCTTCGACGGCGGGCTCGCCCTGGCGCGGCGCTGGGGGGTGCCGACCGATAATCTCTTCATCCGCCCTCAGGGCCATTTTTCCGTATCTCTGGACCTCAACCGGCAACCGCAGCCGCTCGACCGCATCGCCGCCATCCTGAAGGAAGAATAGGACTTCGATCCTTTTCGGGCGATATCCTGGTACCCCTGCCGCCCCTTGCGCTGGTGGCCGCTTTGCCTATAGTCCGGCCTCATGAATTCCATGGGTATAGACAAGGCGGTTGGGGCCACCCGGGTGGTGGTGGCGATGTCCGGCGGGGTGGATTCCTCGGTCACGGCGGCGCTTTTGCATGCCGAGGGCTATGACGTCGTCGGCATCACCCTGCAGCTCTATGATCACGGCGCGGCGGTGGCCAAGAAGGGTGCCTGCTGCGCCGGCCAGGACATCTATGACGCCCGCCGGGTGGCGGAGAACCTGGGCATTCCGCACTATGTGCTGGACTACGAGAGCCGCTTTCGTGATTCGGTGATGGAGGATTTCGCCGACAGCTACCTGCGCGGCGAGACGCCGATCCCCTGCGTGAGCTGCAACCAGACGGTCAAGTTCCGTGACCTGCTGGCGACGGCCCGCGATCTGGGGGCTGACTGCCTGGCCACCGGCCACTATGTGCAGCGCCGGATGGGGCCGGAGGGCGCCGAACTGCACCGCGCCGTCGACAAGCGCCGCGACCAGAGCTATTTCCTTTTCGCCACCACCCGCGAACAGCTGGACTTTCTGCGCTTCCCCCTGGGCGGGCTGGAGAAGGACCGGGTGCGGGCGGAGGCCGAGCGCCACGGCCTCGCCGTGGCCGACAAGCCGGACAGCCAGGACATCTGCTTCGTGCCCCAGGGCTCCTATGCCTCGGTGGTGCAGAAGCTGCGCCCCGGCGCCGCCGACCCCGGCGAGATCGTCCATGTCGACGGCCGCGTCATGGGCCGCCACGAGGGGATCATCCATTACACCATCGGCCAGCGCCGCGGCCTCGGCCTCGGCGGCGAGACCGAGCCGCTGTTCGTGGTCCGGCTGGAGCCGGAGGCGCGCCGCGTCATCGTCGGCCCCAAGGCGGCCCTGGCCCGGGACGCGGTGATCCTGCGCAGCCTCAACTGGCTGCCGGCGACGGAGATCCCAGCGGAGGGCAGGGCGGTCGCGGTAAAGCTGCGCTCGGTCAGCGAGCCGGCGCCGGCGCGGATCTTCATGCGGCACGACGGTGCTGCCGAAGTCGTGCTGGACGAACCGCAGTTCGGCATCGCCCCGGGCCAGGCAGCCGTCTGTTACGACGGCGAGCGGGTGCTCGGCGGCGGCTGGATCGTCGCGGCGGAAAGCCGGGCTAAAGCGGGCGTGCCGAACCGGGAAACGACAACTGCCGCTGCGGCGGTTTGAAAACAAAGACCCGTCGGAGGAGCGCCCAACCATGTCCCTGGAAAATCTGGTCGAGCAATTGAAGTCCCAGGCGGCGATGAATGCGCCGCTCGGCTACCGGGTGGTTTTCGACCTGGGCGACGACGGGGCCATCCTCTGGGACGGCACCGGCACCCCGGCGGAAATCGCGCCGGTCGACGGCACGGCCCCGGAGGCCGACACCACCCTGCGCTTCGGCCTGGACGACCTTGGCAAGCTGCTGGAGGGCAACCTCGACCCGACCCTGGCCTATATGACCGGCAAGCTGAAGATCGAGGGCTCCATGGGCGTCGCCATGAAGCTCGCTGCCATGCTGGGCGATTGAGGGCCTCTCGCCCTTCGAGACAGGCGCTGCGCGCCTTCCTCAGGGTGAGGCCTTGGAGCAGATGGCGTCGACCTCATCCTGACGAGGCGCAAAAGCGCCGTCTCGAAGGATGACCGCCGCCTGGGACCCTGCCGGCGGAGCCAATCGGCTTGACAGCGCAGGGGGGAGGCCATATATCGCAGCGCGGCGCCCGTGATAGGCTGCCGACACCCTATGGCGGGGTAGCTCAGCTGGTTAGAGCAGCGGAATCATAATCCGCGTGTCGGGGGTTCAAGTCCCTCCCCCGCTACCAAATGAAAGCGCTGTGAAATCAGTCGCTTAGAGCCTCAAGGGCCGGCCAATTTGCCGGCCCTTGTTGCATTCTTGTTTCCCGCCGAAAATCCGCAAAAATCCCGCGCTTTCCCGCAGCTGCCTGTGAAGAATGCAGCATTCGTGCAGCATTGAGGCGGGCGAATGTGCCCGATCTGTTCGAGGTTTGAGAGGCGGGCAGAGGAAGGTTCAGGCGAGCAGATCTGGTTCGTCCTCACCAAACCCGCCCATCCACAAGGTGTTCTCATGCTGGAGAGGTATGGTAACTTATTCTCTTAAGACGCGTACGGATCAAGGAACTACAGATGGCAGCGCGCAGGGCTTTTATTAGCTTCGATTATGATCACGATGAGGATCTAAGGGTAATGCTCGCGGGGCAGGCAAAGAATCCGGCTACACCGTTCGTGTTGCAAGACTGGTCAGTGAAGGAGCCGATGACAGGCGACTGGAAAGCCAAGGTCCGTTCCCGTATTCGGAGAACCGATCTGGCGATCGTTATTTGCGGACGGCATACGCACACCGCCACCGGAGTGGCGACTGAGCTTCAGATCAGCCGCGAGGAAAGAAAGCCCTATTTTCTGTTGTGGGGAAGGCCGAACTTGACATGTACCAAGCCGACGACGGCGCTTGGTTCGGACAAAGTCTACAAGTGGACGTGGGATAATCTCAGGGCGCTCATCGGCGGCGCCCGGTAGTCCGCACTGAGCGTAAGGATCGGTCATGAGGCGCGCCCTGCTTGTTGGGATCGATGAATATCCCGCTGGTTCTCTTCAAGGCTGTGTCAACGATACTAATCGTATGGCGTCAGTGCTTTCCACGCATGATGATGGATCGCGGAACTTCGATTGTCGTAGACTCGTTGCCTCGGCAGGAAGCGCGCCAATGCTGGTGACTAGGTCCATCTTGCGCCAAGCGATTGAAGACTTGTTTCGAGCTAAAGCCGATGTTGCCCTCCTGCATTTCTCTGGCCACGGTACCGTCAATGACCTAGACGGTTACCTCGTGACCCAAGACGCCGAAAAGTATGATGAAGGTGTTGCTATGAGTGAGGTGTTGCGGTTGGCAAGCAACTCTCAGGTTTCGGAGGTCGTGGTATTCCTTGATTGTTGTTATTCGGGGAACCTGGGCAATCCGCCGGACATTGATAATGCCCGGGCAGTGCTCCGCGAGGGCCTGTCTGTTCTCACGGCGAGTAGGGGAGATGAGCCGTCCGTTGAAGCTGGAGGAGGCGGCGTCTTCACTTCATTGGTTGTTGACGCGCTTAACGGGGGGGGCTGCCGATATTCTTGGAAATGTGACTGCGCCAGCAGTGTACTCTTATGTGGATGCTGCGCTAGGTGCATGGGAGCAGCGGCCGTTATTGAAGTCACATGTGTCGCGATTGGCTCCGCTTCGCCGTTGCAATCCCCCGATCGATCTTGGCACTTTGCGGAGGTTGCCCTCGCTTTTCCCACTGCCCGCCGAAGAACTTGCTCTCGATCCCTCATATGAGCCGACTTCTGAATCGCCAGACCCTGCCCATGTTGAGGATTTTAGAACCCTGCAGGGCCTTAGAGGATTACATCTCGTCGTCCCCTGTGGCTGCGAGCACATGTACGAAGCTGCGATGCAATCGAAGTCTTGTCAGCTAACTCCTTCTGGCCGTTACTATTGGCGATTAGCGAACGACGGCCGCATCTAGACAGCCCTTTCTGGCAACGATGTGCCTGAGATTTGCCGGATCTTCGAAGGCCTCGTGATCGAGAAGGTCAGGGTCTGCTAAAGCATCGGCCAGGGCGACCGAGGCACCATGCGGCGTGAGCTGATTATCATAGGCGATCGTTACGACCGACACCGGCGCGATGATGTGCATTGCCATTCCCGACATCTTGGCGCGCTGTGGCGCCTGCCGGACGGTCTATGAACGGGCGATCGCACCGCGGCTTCTAGGCAACATGGAAGAGGCGGGCGGCCTCAGAGCCTGGGAGCCGCTGCCGCTGCGATTTTAAGCTGCAATTACGATGACTGCGGGTTTGGGTTGCTGCCGGTGGTAGCGTTCCCCCGTTACCAACGAAAACAAGGCCTTGACCCGAGAGGGACAGGGCCTTGTTTGCATTTGGTGTTGTTATTGAGACTCCCTGCGCGTCGCTGGCTCCCTTGGCTCCATAGGGCTGGCTCAATTGGCTCTTGGGATTGGCCCCGCGGCTGCTCTATATCATAGGGCAGGCCAGGGCTGACGGCGCCTGAACTACAGATCTTGCGCTGATGAAGCGCGCGCCGCGCCCCGGTCTCAAAAACCGGGCAGTCGAGCCGCCGATGGGGCGTATCCAAGAACAAGGAATCTCAGAAAATGAAAATGACGACCGAAGAGGCTTTCGTGAAGGTTCTGCAGATGCATGGCATCGAGCACGCTTTCGGGATTATCGGTTCGGCCATGATGCCGATTTCCGACCTCTTCCCGGCGGCCGGAATCAAGTTCTGGGACTGCGCCCACGAAACCAGCGCCGGCATGATCGCCGACGGCTACACCCGCTCCACCGGCAAGATGTCCATGGCCATCGCCCAGAACGGGCCAGGCATCACCAACTTCGTGACGCCGATCAAGACTGCCTACTGGAACCACACGCCGATGCTGCTGGTGACGCCGCAGGCGGCCAACAAGACCATCGGCCAGGGCGGCTTCCAGGAGATCGAGCAGATGGCCCTCTTCGAGGACATGGTCTGCTACCAGGAAGAGGTCCGCGATCCCTCGCGCATTCCTGAAGTCCTGAACCGGGTGATCGAAAAGGCCTGGCGCGGCTGCGCGCCAGCGCAGATCAACGTGCCGCGTGACTTCTGGACTCAGGTGATCGACGTCGACCTGCCGCAGCGCGTGCAGTTCGAGCGGCCCTCCGGCGGCCGGGCGGCCATCGCCGAAGCGGCGCAGTTGCTGTCGAAAGCCAAATTCCCGGTGATCCTGAACGGCGCCGGTGTGGTCATCGGCGGCGCCATCGAGGCCTCAAAGGCCCTGGCGGAGCGTCTCGACGCGCCGGTCTGCTGCGGCTATCAGCACAACGACGCTTTCCCCGGCTCGCATCCGCTCTTCGCCGGCCCGCTCGGCTACAACGGCTCCAAGGCCGGGATGGAACTGATCGCCAAGGCCGACGTGGTGCTGGCGCTGGGCACGCGGCTCAATCCCTTCTCGACGCTGCCGGGCTACGGCATCGACTACTGGCCCAAGGACGCCAAGATCATCCAGGTCGACATCAACGCCGACCGTATCGGCCTCACCAAGAAGGTCACGGTCGGTATCCAGGGCGACGCCAAGGCGGTGGCTGAGCAGATCCTCGAACTGCTGGCGGCCAATGCCGGCGACCAGGACCGCACCCAGCGCAAGGAGACGATCGCCGAGACCAAGTCGCGCTGGCTGCAGACTCTGTCCTCCATGGACCACGAGGACGATGATCCGGGCACCAACTGGAACGAGCGTTCGCGCAAGCGCCAGCCGGAACACATGTCGCCGCGTATGGCCTGGCGCGCCATCCAGGCCGCCATGCCGCGCGATGCCATCATCTCCTCCGATATCGGCAACAACTGCGCCATCGGCAACGCTTATCCGACCTTCGAAGAGGGACGGAAGTATCTGGCGCCGGGTCTCTTCGGGCCCTGCGGTTACGGTTTCCCCTCGATCCTGGGGGCCAAGATCGGCCGCCCCGACGTGCCGGTGATCGGTTTTGCCGGTGACGGTGCCTTCGGCATCTCCATGAACGAGATGACCGCCTGTGGCCGCAACGACTGGCCGCCGATCACCATGGTGATCTTCCGCAATTACCAGTGGGGCGCGGAGAAGCGTAACACCACGCTGTGGTACGACGACAACTTCGTCGGCACCGAACTCAATCTCGGTGTCGAGTACGCCAAGATTGCCGAAGGCTGCGGCCTGAAAGGCGTGCAGGTCCGGACCATGGACGAGCTGACCGAGGCGCTGCGTGCCGCGGTGAAGGGCCAGATGGAAAACAACGAAACCACCTTCCTGGAAGTGGTTTTGAACCAGGAACTGGGCGAACCTTTCCGCCGCGACGCCATGAAGAAGCCCGTTGTGGTTGCCGGTATCAGCAAGGACGACATGCGCCCTCAGCAGGGGGCTTGAGCGGCCGGTAGCGGCCGATGAAACCCTTGGACGATCTTCTCGCTGCGGCGGTCAGGGCGCCGCAGCGCATCGTCCTGGCCGAGGGTGAGGACCCGCGGATCATCGAGGGCGCGGCCAAGGCCACGCGCGATGGTCTTGCGAAAATCGTGCTTCTCGGTAACCCGGGAGTAATCGCGGAAAGGCTCGCGTTGGTCGGAGCAAACCCGGCGGATTTCGACATCGTCGACCCCGCCGAGGCGGCTCAGACAGAAGCCTATGCAGCCGCCTACTTCGACCTTCGCAAACATAAGGGCATCGACCGCGGGGCCGCGCGCGCGGCCATGGCCGATCCCCTGAAGTTTGCGGCCATGATGGTTCGGCAGGGCGACGCGGCGGGCACCGTCGCGGGCGCGGTGGCGACCACTGCCGATACGGTGCGCACGGCCTTCCAAATCATCGGCCCGGCGCCGGGGGTGAAGACCGTCTCGAGCTTTTTCCTGATGCTGCTTTGCGAGCCCCACCACGCGAAGAAGGGCGCACTCGCCTTCGCAGACTGCGGATTGATCGTCGAGCCGAGTGTGGCGGAACTGGCGGAGATCGCGATATCTTCGGCGGATTCGTTCCGCGCTCTGATCGGAGAGGTGCCCCGTGTCGCCATGCTGTCGTTCTCGACCGACAGCAGTGCCAGCCATGCCCGCGTCGACCGCGTGATTGCCGCGGCCGATCTGGTCAAGTCGCAGCGGCCGGATCTGATCATCCATGGCGACATTCAGTTCGATGCCGCCTTCGTACCCGCGGTCGCCGCGTCAAAGGCCGTGGACTCGCCGCTTGAAGGGGAAGCCAATGTGATGGTTTTCCCAAACTTGGAGGCGGCCAATATCGGCTACAAAATTGCCCATCGTATCGGCGGCGCAGCGGCGATCGGCCCGATCCTGCAAGGCCTCGCCAAGCCGGCGAACGATCTCTCCCGGGGCTGTAGCGCCGAAGACGTCTATCACATCATCGGCGTCACCAGCGTGCAGGCGGCAACGCAGTAGCCAGCGATACCGTCTTTTCCAGCCTTTTTGGACCGTCAATTCTGCCGGGAGTTACAGTTCCGCGGGGGTGGGTTACTCAGCCGCGCTTTGCGATGGCGGCAGAGACGCCGGCTGCATGTCCCCATGCACGATGCGGATCGCGGGCAGACGCAGAGTCACGGTGGTGCCCTTGCCGCGTTTGCTTTTTACCTCGAGCGTGCCCTGATGCATCTCGATAAGGGCCTTGGTCAACGGCAGGCCAAGGCCGGTGCCTTCGTAGCGGCGATTCAGGTCGCTGTCGACCTGGCCGAATTTGCGCAATGCCTTGGGCACGTCTTCCGGCGCCATGCCGATGCCGCTGTCGGCAACCTGGAAGATGAAGCCGCTATCTGCCGCAGACTTGATCTTCAAGGTCACGAACCCGCTCTCCTCGGTAAACTTGATCGCGTTCGTCAAGAGGTTCAAAAGCGCCTGCTTCAGCTTGCGCTCGTCGACGAATATCGGCGGGAGCGGCTCTTCCTGGGTGAAGGTGAGGGCGACCCCTGCCTTGTCCGCGCGTTCTCTGACCACGCGCAAGACGGATTCGGCGACTTCCGCGGCGTCGACGACTTCTTCGTTCAACTCGCTGGCCCCGGCCTCGATCTTCGAGAGGTCGAGGATGTCGTTGATCAGGGACAGCAGGTGGTGCGCGGCGTCGTGAATGTCTGTCAGATACTCCTGCTGCTGACTGCTGGTGTCGGCCTTGGCTGTGACCAGCATGAGTTCCGAGAACCCGATGATGGCGTTCAGGGGGGTGCGCAGCTCGTGGCTCATATTGGCCAGGAACTCCGACTTGGTGCGGTTGGCTGCTTCGGCGAGTTCCTTGGCGCCGCGCAGTTTGTTGTGAAGCTCGATCTCGGCGGTGATATCGCGGCCCGTGCCGCGATAGCCGGTGAAATTGCCCTGCTCGTCGAAGGCCGGTGTTCCGCTGATCGCCAGCCAGACGACGGTCCCGTCCACCTTTTCTCTGGGGTGCGTGAAATTCCTGAACGGCTGATGGTTGGCCAGAGCCGTCAGATGCTCTTCCCATACCTTCTGCTCGACGCCTGGGATGCCGGTCTCCTGGCGTGTCTTGCCAAGCAACTCGCGCTCATCCACGCCGGTCACCTCGCTGAACCGTTCTGAGAAGAAAGAAAAGCGAAGATCCCGGTCCATTTCCCAGAACCAGTCGGAACTTGATTTGGCGAAGTCTTCGAAGCGTTGCTCCTGTTCGCGCAGGTCGCTGCGCCGCAGGTTGGCCAGCCGGTCAAGCAGCGCGTTCAGAGCGGTGACGGTTTCGCCAATCTCGGTGCGCGCGCCGGTCTGCAATTTGTAGGCGTCTGCATGGCTTGGGTCGGCGTGAGCGGCCATGAGATTCCTATGGATGGCCAAAACCGGTGACAGCACTTCCCGGCCCAGAACGGTGATGGTGGCGGCCGAAACAACGGCAGCCAGGATCAATACCAAGCCGCCGATCCTCAAAACGAAAGCCAAGAGCTCGGCGTCAATGGTCTGAGTGCCGATACGGGCCGAGACGATGTAAGGCAGACCAAGGTGGTCGCTTGGCCAGAGAATGGCGTAGAAGCCAAGTTGTTCTCGGAAACGCCGCTGGACCGTCCCGCCATCGCCGCCTTTACGCGACAGCGTGTTTGTCTTCCGCGCAGGGCTGGCCGACGATGGTCTGATATCAGGAACCAGGACAACGGGATCGCCCATGGCCTCCAGCATGCGGCCTTGCGCGTCGAAGACGGCGAGCCCGCTTACACCGATGTTCTGAAAGGCCGGCCAGTTTCGGTTCAGCGTCAGCGCCAGGTCTTCGCCCTCATGCAGGTTCAGGGTCAACTGCGTTATTGTCAGCACGTCTTTTTCGAGATTGTCGTAGAGACTGCTGCGGAGATTCAGATAGGAGGGGATCAGGATGGCGGCTTCAACCAGCAGGAAGCTCAGGCAGACGAACAGCGCGATCCGTCGGCTGAGCCGGGATCTGAGAAGGCTGAAACTCTGAGCCACCGATCGGAGCCGGGCGGTCATGCCGGAAGGTTCCTGTTGCGGGGGAGACGCCCGCCAACCCTAGGTCGATTGCATTCAGTTTTGGTTAATTCGGGAGTCGACGCGGGTTAATCCTTTGAACCGCGGACGGCAATCATCGGGTGATTATTGCGCCGAGAATCGCCTTCCGAGGGCGTCGGTCGCGGCGGGATCGTTTGCCTCAGTTGCTTCGAAAGCCGCCGAATCCCAGTCGTTTAGCCTGGTCGAAGTCGTCAAGGGCCGTCTCGCGGTCGCCCATCAGTTCATGGGCCGTGCCCCGATTTGAGTATGCACCGGCAAAGCCCGCATCGAGAAAGATCGCGACATCGAACCTGATGATGGCTGCCTCGTAGTCGGCGGCGGCCAGAAGCTGCCGGCCTTCCTGATTGAACTGCCGGGCCAGCTCCGTGCGGGTAAGGCTGCCGTCGGCCAGGGCTTGGCGGTGCGGTTGCAGCGCCGCGTCTATCCTTGCTTGGCGCTCGGCTGCCGGATCGATTTCGTCGCGGACTTGCTCATCCGTATCTACTGCGGAGGACTCTGCCCTTTCGTTTTCCTGGACGGATGTGGCCGGCGGCAGAGCAGCGACCTGCGGCTTCAGTTTGGGTGGCGCCGGCGGCGGCGGCACGATCACTTTCCCGGTCTCGACAGGCTCCGGCGCATCGGGTTCGGTCGTCTCGAGGGTGCCTCCGTCCGGCGGGTTTGAAACCGTTGTTTCGGGTTCAATGGCGGCCGCCGGTTCGGGCACAGGCTCCACCGGGTTTCGAAGGGCGGCAAAGGCGGCGGCGACGCCGCGCAACTCGGTGAGAAGGGCTTGGTTGGCTTCCGGATCACCGGGCAGGGAGGCGAAGTCCTGGTAACGGCCGATTGCCGCCAGCGTGGCGTCGTCAACGACGCCGTCGACGGCGCCGGGGTCAAACCCCAGGTCCCGCAACAAAGACTCCAGCTCCTGCAACTCGGGATCCGTCAGCCCCGGTTCCGTTGCGGCCAGACCATTGACGCTCGCAGCCGCCAGGAACAAGAGGATTGCAAGGCTGACGGCCCGGGCGGCGGTGTGATGCAGGAATCCGTGCATCCGGTCATTTTAGTTGATTTGCCTCGCCGCGCCAGCGCGCGAAAGGCGCAGGATTCTGCGGCTTGCGGCTACTCCGGCAGTGTGGCCGTGATCTTAATGGACGCATACCAGGCGGCTAGGTCGGCCATGTCCTCGTCGCTCAGGGTTTCGGCAACCACCGACATGATCTCATGGGTCCGTTTGCCGGAGCGGAAGGCTTTCAACTGCGTGATCAGATAGATCTCGTTCTCTCCGGCGATATGGGGCGCGATGGGGATTTTGGCGATACCGTCGAGGCCATGGCAGGTCTGGCATTGCCGGGCCTTCTGGCGTCCGGCCTCGGCGTCGGCGCCGAGAACCTCTGTGGGCAGGGCGCTTGCCGCAAGGGCGAACAGCCCCGTCAGCAGAAAAGTCGATCGGATCGGATGCATGGGCAAGGTCGCTGCTGTGTTGCGGGTGCGGCGGCCGGGCCGGATTTCCCGGCCGCCATGATCCTGCCAGCCTATTCGCTGCTGTAGGAGATGCGATAGAGCGCACCGACGAGGTCGTCGGAAACCAGAAGCGACCCGTCACGCAGCTGTTTCACGTCGACCGGGCGGCCGAGGTATTCGCCGTTCTCGTCGATCCAGCCTTCTGCGAAGGGCATGCTCTCACCCACCGAGCCGTCCGCGTTCACCGCTGTGAACATCACCCGGGCGCCGACCGGCGTGGTGCGGTTCCAGGAGCCATGCTGCGCCGAGAAGATGCCGCCGCGGTATTGCGCCGGGAACATCCTGCCGGTGTAGAAGTGCATGCCGAGATCGGCGGCATGGGCAATCATATCGACCGCGGGGAACACCAGATCGGCAGGCGGCTCGGAACCGAGGTACTCGTTGGTGCGGGTGTCGCCGCCGCCATACCAGGGAAAGCCGAAGTGCTGGCCCTTGGCGGTCTGCCGGTTCAGTTCGCCCGGCGGAATGTCGTCACCCATGCCGTCAACCTGATTGTCGGTGAACCAAAGCTCGCCGTTGGCCGGATTGAAGTCCAGGCCGACCGAATTACGCACCCCGTAGGTGTAGACCTCGCGATCCGTGCCGTCGCGATTCATGCGGATGATGCCGCCGATACCGGTTTGGTTATAGAGGTCCATCTTTTCCGGCGCGAAAACATTGAAGGGTTGGCCGAGTGTGATGTAGAGCTTGTCGTCCGGGCCGATAACACAGACCCGCGCGGTGTGATTGTAGCTCTCTTCCTCCACTGGAATCAGATCGCCCTTGGCTACCACGTTGAAGGCGGCGACATCAGGGCTTTCATAGAAGAACTCCGCAGCCGGATAGACCAGAACCCGGTTCTGCTCGGCGATGTAGAGAAAGCCGTCTTTTGAGAAACAGGGGCCGTTGGGAATGGCCAGGTCGATGGAGGGCGCAAAGCGCTTCACCTCGTCGGCGACCCGGTCCTTGTTGCGGTCGGTTACCGACCAGACGTCCGTTTTGCGGGTGCCGACAAAGGTGACGATGCCTTGGGGCCCGACCGCCATATGGCGGGCATCGGGAACCACTGCATAGAGATCGATCTTAAAACCGGGTGGCATCTTGATGCGTTTCAAGGTCTCGCGGATGGCCGCAGCGTTGTCGCCGCCCTGTTCCACGAAGGTGAACTCCGTCACGCCGGTTTGTTTGAAGCCGCTCAGCTTTTCCAGGTTGCTCTGGGCAAAAGCCGGCAGGGCGACGAGCGTCGCGGCGACCGAAAGGGCAAGGGATTTGGCGGGCATGGCTCTGAACATAATGAGACTCCTCCCGTGATTTTTCTTGTTTGTGCTTTAAGCCTAGCCGGACCAGCCGACCATAGGTAGTAGGACCATACTACGCGGCGGGGTCAACCGGACGACGAAACTGCAGGAAAAACCTCACCTTGGGACTGTGTTCTTCTTGAGAGTTTGCTGATTGGTCTGTTTGTAAAACCAGAGCGGACGGCAAAGAGGGCCCCGCGTCTGACGCGGGACCCCTTCTTTGGCTATGCGGCGATGTTATCGGGCAAGGCGGCGCTGGGCTGCCGGGGGCGGGCAGTCGTAGGGACAGCCGCCGTTGGCCTTGAAGGCCTTCGGCTTCGCACCCGGGACGGCGACAACAGCGCGTTCGCGGTGGCGCAGACGCTGGGCTTTCTGCGGCAGGACCGCTTTCACCGCCGGTGCCTTGATCTGCGGACCGCTGCCGACGGCAAAGCTGTTTTGCAGCTGAAACCGTACGCGGGTCATCGGCCGCATGTCGTTGTTGTCGGCGTGGCTGTCGTAGTAGAGGAACGGCAGACCGGAGAAGGGGTCGCTGGCAACGCAACTGCCGTAGTATTCCGTCCGGCTGTCCATCACCTCGTCCAAGCTGATGTAGACCGGGCCCGAATAACCCGGACCGTCGACGGCATCGATGCCGATGGCGACGACGGTATCGAAGTCCCAGGGTTCCTGCTCCAAGGCCTGTTGCCAGGTGTTCTGGTTGACGGGGACGTCGCCGGGGCTCACCAGCTCGAAGTCGAAGTTGAAGACGTCGTCTCCGCGCACCCTGATTCCGGCTTCATTGACCCGGTAACCGACCGGGCAGTTCACCGAAAAGCTCAACTTGATGTACTTGTTGAAGGGCGCGCCGACGGGGTTGTACCCGCCGTCACCGACGTAGTTGAAACCCATCTGGCCGGTGAAGCCTGAGACCTGCTTCAACTGGACGAAATTGTTGTTGCCCCCACCGGGAACGGCGACGGCTTCGGCACCGTTGAAGGGTCCGGCCTGGCCGGCAGTGGCGGAAGAGAGCAGAACGGCAAGGGCGGCAAAGGCTGCCTTCGGCGCTGAGAAACGATTCTTGGTCATGTACTTATTGTTTATGTACTGGGTCATAGCGGTATCCTTTGGTCATGGACCGCGCCCAATTGCGGCGGCTTGTCCCCATGGGTCGGGGCCGCCTTCGCTTCGGTTCAGTGATAATTTGTGGTAGGGGCGCCTGCGCGCGTCGGCTCAGTCCTGAAGCAGGAAGGGCAGCAAGCCTTGCAGTGTGCCGTCCGGGTCTTCTTCCGGGCCGAAATGGCCGGAGTCCGTTGATGATCCGGTGACGTTTTCCGCCCAGTCGCGCCAGATGCCCAGGGGATCGCCGGTCTTGGCCGGAAAGCCGGCCTGACCCCAGACGAAGTGCAGGGGAGCGGCGATTTTCCGGCCCGCGGCGCGCTCGGCCTCGTCGTCGGCCCGGTCGCAGGTGGCGCCGGCGCGGTAGTCCTCGCAGAACGCATGAAGCCGATCCGGGTCGCCGTAGGCGCTGCGGTAAAGCGCCAGAGCCCGGGGGTCGAAGACCTTCAGGGACTTGTCCCGGGTCCAGGATGCCAGGGTGTGGTCGAGATAGTATTCGGCATGGCTGGCGATCAGCCGCTCCGGCAGGGGGGTGGGCTGGGCCAGGAAAGGCCAATGGTAGGCCTTGAGCGCCATTTCGGAAGAGAATGCCTCCCACATGATCAGGGTCGGTACCACCTCGATGATGGCGAGGCGTTCGACGGCGGCCGGATGATCGAAAGCCAGGCGATAGCTGACACGCGCGCCGCGGTCGTGCCCGACAAGCCGAAAGGTCCGGTGGCCAAGGCCCTGCATCAGCGCGACGACATCTTCGGCCATGCGGCGCTTGGAATAGCTCCGATGTTCGGCCTCGTCCGCCGGTATGCCGCTCTGCCCATAGCCGCGCAGGTCCGGCAGCACGCAGGTGAAGTGCTTTGCCAGGGTCGGGGCGATGCGATGCCAGGTGGCGTTACACTGAGGGTAGCCGTGCAGCAGGACCAGGGGTGGTCCGGAACCGCCGATGCGAAAGTAGATTTCGGTTCCTGCGCCGGCGGCCCGGCCCTCCGTGAAACCCGGAAACAAATCGTCTGTCATGATCCTCACTGTCCGCTGGGTGCCATCGCTCTCGATTGCAAGCTAGCGCCCCGCGACAACAGCGCTCAAGCCATTAGTACCGCTTGGCAAAGAAAGCGCCGCAAGCGATGCATATGGGCGAGGGAGCGGTGAGGGTGTCAGGGGGTCCGTGACGGCCGGGTGCCGACGTAGATCGCGCCGATCAGGATAAGGGCGAGCCCGATCATCGTCGCAAGGAGCGAAGACGACACGAAAACCAGAATTCCTGCTGCCAGGATCATGCCCAGAAAGGCGGCCTTCTTGGACTTCGTTCGAATCACGCCGTGAGTCAGAAAATCTTCCACAGACCGGCCGACCACCGGCCAGGCGAAAATCTTCTGCTGCATGGCTGGGCAGCTTTTTGCGAAACAGGCGGCCGCGCCGATCCAGAAAATAGTCGTTGGGAGAACTGGCAGAGCCAATCCGACGAGGCCGACCAGGAACAGACAGTAGCCGATACCGCTCCAGGCCCAGTTGGCACGGCTGCGCACCGCCGCCTCGGCGGTCTTGCCGCCGGTGAGGCTGTCTCTGCGCTCTGTTGCCGTCTCGCCGCTCATTGTCTCGAATCCTTTGCTCCGGACGCGATTTGTCCTGGCGCCAAGTCCTTGAATGGAGATAGGGCAGCCACCGCTACTTTGCCAATCGTTTATTTCAATAGTGTTGATCCGCCGGGCCGCTTCTCGAAAACTGGCGGATTCCCTAGCTATTGGGCATCACCGAAGTCTGCTGTCCGGGCACAGGAGTGCTTCGTTTGGCAGTGTTTTTCTGGGCCTTGTACTCGATAAGGGGCGGCAGCGGCTCCATGAAAGGGCGGACTTTTGCGTCGGGGTCGACCCAGACCCGCACAGCGCTTTTCTCCGCGACGGCGTGTTCCAGGCTTCTGTAGAGCGGACAATCGGGGCTGGAGGCCACGCTGAATCCGATAATCACCGGTGCCTCGAAGCGGTCTTCAATCTTCAAGCTGTAACCGATCCGGGGTGAAAGGTACCAACCTGGATCGATTGAGGCGCGCTCGACGATTCTGCCCTCCAAGATATCGCCGCTTTGCACACGCGGCTTGGCTTGTGCGTTCGGGCTCGTTTTCTGGAAACCGTTCATCAGGCGGTAGCGCCGCCACAAGGCCGCTCCGCCGATTGCGATGGTCAGGGCGAAAGCCAGGGCCAGTTCCGGCATCTCGGGCAACAGCACCCGATCCGTGTAAGGCGGCTCCAATACGAGGAGCGTTTCCTCGGGCCCGCCGGCAGGCGACTGCAGTACCTCAAAGACAAGAGACGGCAGAAAAGCCAGGCCGGCGAAAATGAAGATCAACCAGAGCGTGACCGGAGAGACAATCAACTGTTCGACGGCGCGCTGCAGGCCGATTTCGCGACCCTCCAGGCGCAGTCCTTCTTCATCCAGAAGGTGGAAGCGGAAGATATTGCGGAAGCTCTGCGCTTTCGGTGCGGCACCGGTATCCGTTTCGATGGTCAGTACGGCGTCTCTTGAAACCTCGCGGTCCTCGGTGGGGGCACTCTTCAGATAATAGCGGGTCCCGGCATAGGTCTCGCCGAGGAACAGGCAGCAGCGCAGGCCGCCGTGGCGGGTGCTGGCCCGCACCGCCCAGTCACCGAACATCAGGCCGACGAGTCCCAGAAAAACGCCGCATAGAACGGTAATGATGCCAAGGGCGAACAGGACGTCGGCACCGCCGACAGCCCAGGTCTGTTGCAGGGCCTCCGGAAGGGCCATCCCGAGCACTGATTGTGAGCCCTTATTTAGGAAGTAAAGAAATACGAGACTTGGCAAAAAGGCTGCCGGAAACCTGATCCAGTACATTTTCCACCCCGTTTGAAGCCCTTTCCAAGGGGGGCGGGTTTCACTTTTCCCGTGTCCCCCACGTCTCTCAGTCGCGGGGACTGCGGGATCGGTTCACCGAGAGGTGTTTTTTTACACTTAGGGATTGCCAAGGCCCGTCGGCGGGCCGCATCGTGGGTGGCAGGAAAGGGAGGCGATTCGATGTATCGTTGTGTGGTGGTGACGATGTTGATGGCTCTGACCGCAGGCTGTGCCGTCGGCCCGGCCAAAGAGCCGACCATGAGTTCCGCCATTTTGCCGGCTGAGATTCGGGACGACCTCCAGCCGGGGCGCGCGGACTTTGCGCCGGACCTTGTCTACATTGCGCAGCCGGCTTCGGAAGTCCGCTACGACAAGATTCTGTTGGATCCCTTGCTCTATTTCGCACCCCTGGAGCAGATGCGCCTGGTGTCACCCGGCGACCGACAGATTCTGATGAACAATTTCTATCTGCTCCTCAGCCGGGAGTTGGAGAAGGACTTTACGCTGGTGCGTTTTCCCGAACCCGGTGCCGCCCGGGTCCAGTTCGCAGTCCTGCCGGTTACCGCCGATGCCGTCGCCCTTGACACTGTCTCCACCGTGACGCCTGGCAGTGGTGATGATGCCGTTGTTCGGGACTTGCTAGCGAGCCCGCTGCTGAAAGGCCGGGAGTTCATCGTTGAGGCGGAGTGGACAGATTCCCAGAGCGGCGCGGTTCTCGGCGCCACGGTTGATCGTCACTTCGGCCGCAAGGCGATCGATCCGGATGCTTTGACAAGCTGGACCGATGTCAACGAACTGCTGCAGGACTACGCCGTGCTGATCCGCTACCGCTTGTGTCAGTATCGCGGTGCAGCCGACTGCGGCACACTGCCGGCGGTGCTTCGCTGACGGTACGGCGTCGCGCTATCAGCTTTTTCCGCGGCGATGGTTACTGGCTGGGCAGGTCGTAGTACCAGGGTGCGAAGAGACTGAAGGCGATCCAGACCAGCAGGATCAGCGGCAGCCCCACCCGGACGAAATCCATGAAACGATAGTTGCCCGGGGTCATCACTACGAGGTTGGTCTGGTAGCCGATGGGGGATGCGAAGGAGCAGTTTGAGGCAAAGATGACCGCCACCGCAAAGGGCTCTACGGGCAGGTTCAGGGCATAGGCGAGATCGACGGCTATTGGGGTGAAGAGAACCGCTGTCGCCTTTGTGCTCAAGAGATTGGAGAGCAGTGCCAGCAGCAGGAAAAAGGCGGAGAGGATCTGCGCCGGCGTGGCGCCGCTGAGCGCGGCCATCATGGAATCGGCCAGGAACTGCGCGCCGCCGGTCGCCTGCATCGCGGCGCCGAGGGCCAGCGCCATGGCGATGGTGAGCACGATCTTTCGGTCCAGAACCCTGAGAGCATCTCCCAGCGACAATATCCTGGTGGCGATCATTGCGGTGGCGCCGCAGAAGGCGGCCAGGGCGATGGGCAGCAGGCCGCTGGCGGAAGCGGCGATGACGCCGAGAAAGATGATCGCCGCGCTGCGCTGATGCTGCGGCGTCACCAGGGGCTGGCGTGACCATTCCATGAGCACGACGCTGCGTTCTCCGCGCAGGCGGTCGACGTCTTCCGGCCGCCCCTGAATCAGCAGGACATCGCCGTCCTTTAGCGGAATGCGGGTGATGCGTTCGCGCAGCATCCGGCTGCGGCGCTCGATACCCAGCACGATGCAGTGATGCTTGTAGCGGAACCCTACCTCTTCCAGCGTATGGCCGACGATTTGTGAATCCGGCCGAACCATGACTTCCGCCTGCACCTGGCCGCCGGCCAGCCAGGGCGCTTTGCGCTCCTCGCCCGAGGTGTCGGCGGCAGTCTGAAGGTCGTAGGCGCCGGCGACCAGTTCGGGATGCAGCAACTCCGGTTCGCCCTGTCCCAGCGCCGAAAGCGCAGATCGGGTTGCGGCGATCACCACAAGGTCGTTCACCTCGAGAACCACATCTTCAAACGGCGGCAGGACCGCCCGCTCGCCGCGCTGGATCATCAGGATGGTGATGTCCGGCAGCGCCGGGAAGATGCCGCCGACCGGTGTCAGGCCGACGAGCCGCGATCCCTCGGTCACCGACACCTGAGCCACGAAATGCCGGCCCTGTTCTTCGTGGCCGCCCTGTTCCGCCGGGCGGTCGGGCAGCAGGCGGGGCGCCACCAGCAGCAGATAGACGAGGCCGCAGGTGGCCATCATCAGCCCGGGAACGGTGAAGTCGAAAAAGCCGAAGGCCTCTTCACCCAGATCATCCAACTCCAGCGAAACCAGCAGGTTGGTCGAGGAACCGATCAGTGTGGTCATGCCGCCCAGGACCGAGGCGTAGCTCAGCAACATCATGTAGCGGCTCGGTGACTGCCGGAAACGCTTGGTCAGGCTCTGCATGATGGGGATAAACAGCACCACCACCGGGATGTTGTTCAGCACGGCGCTGAAGGCCATGACCACCAGTAGCATCAGGGTAACCGCGAAAAAGGGATTCGACTTCGTCCAATGAATGACCGCATTGGCCGCCAGGTCGAGCACACCTGTGCGCGTCAATCCCTCGCCCAGCACCAGGAGGGCGAGGACCGCGATGAGCGCCGGATTTGCGAAGCCCGAGAACAACTGACGCAGATCCAACCGGTCGTTGCCGTCCGGCCCGACGACCGGGAAGAAATGAAAGAACAGCACCAGCAGGGCAATGGTGGTGAGCGACGTCAGCTCGATCGACACCGCTTCCGTAGCCAGCAGCGCAAGCACAACGACAACGACAATGAAGAGAAAGCCCATCTGGAAGGGCGCCAGGAAGTCGGCAGGATTCATGGCTGCTGTGCCTTCTGGATCGCGAATAGCTGTGCGACCGGGGTGATGTAGTAGTGGACCTGCACCGGCGGGCGAATCCTTTCATTTCCTGCACTTGGGAGTTTACTTGAAAATACTGATACAGCGAGGTCTTGTGTGGCACTGCACAAAATTCGCCACAGCGGTCGCGCGACACCCCCTGATGCGCTTGAGCAGTGGGCGATCAACAAACGAGGAGTTCTCAGGACTGGCAGGCTGCCGAATCTGTCTGAGGAGTTACTGGGGTTCCAGTTCCGGTGCGTAGCGCACCTTGGCGGTAAAGCGCTCGCCGGGCGCCAGTATGCGCAGGCCGCTGTCCCCGCGCCCTTCTGCCGCCTGGTTGATGGCATCGGTCATGGCCGAGACGGGCTCGACGCAAAAGAAGTCCTCACCCGGCGGGGTGAAGATCACCAAGAAGCCGAGGGAGGCACCGGACTGAATGGTCATCTTGGCGCGCCATTCCGGCCATTCGATGACGGCCTTGCCATCAAACCCGGTGAAAACGTTGTCCAGTTGTGTGCTGCTCACTTCGATACCGGCGCCGGGGTTTAAGCCGTCCGGCGGTGCGATCATCAGGGTGGGCATGACTTCGTCGTCACTCTCCCACATCTGGCCGACGTTGGCGGTGAGGCGGCATAGCGGTGTGCGCGGAAAGTAGGGATGCAGCCCCAGCCCGGCCGGCATACGCTCAAAGCCCTCGTTGGATACGGAGATTTCGATAAGAAGATCCTGCTTGCTGAGCTCAAAGCGCTGTTCGGCGCGATAACCTGAGGGCCATGCGTTTTCGCCGCCCTCAAGGTCTTCAAACACCAGGGTCGCAGTCGCTGCGCTCTGCGCTTCTACCCGCCAACGATTCTGCCAGCCGTGACCGTGAATGGAGTGCTGTTCCGGCGGAAAGTTCAGGGGAAGCTGGAAAACCCGGCCGTCGAATTCGAAGCGGCCGTTCCGAATGCGGTTCGAATAGGGAACCAGAGGAAAACAGGCCGCGTCGGTGGGCGGAAATCCGCTGCCCGCCGGCGCCGGGCGCATCCAGTTGAGCGCGCCGCCCTGCCCATGCCATCGAAAGGCGGTAATGCAGCCGCCGTCCAATGACAGCTCCAGTTCGGCCTGCTCCGCCCGCAGAGTCAGGCGATCGTCAGTCCTTGTCTTGATTTCCGGGTTATCGCCCGACATAGCGCTGCTCCCTCAGCCCCATCTTTGTCTGTCCGTTCCCCAGGCGCTCTCTGGGAACAAAAACTCTGTCAGGGACATGATCCCCGGGCAAGAAGTTACACGCCATTGCCATCGAACGGCGCAAGTTTGTCTGCAGGCAGATCTATCTTCGGTGTTGGCGTGCCACCTCCAACCCGTGGGCTCTCTTTCGGATTAGCCCCGGGTTGCCGTCACCCCCTGTCCTATCTTCTGGTAATGCTGTGCTTTGGCGGAAGCCCGGAATCCTGGATTGGTTTCGCCGGGTGCCCTAGATTTGTTTCGGGGTTTGCTGCGGTCGGTCCGCGGTGCCCCTGCGGCGCCGGGGGGTTCGCCATCCTTGTCCTTTCCATGACTGTCCGGGTTCTCAAGCCCGTCGGGACAGTTTTGCAAAACGAAGGGGGGCGAGATGCCGACCACAGCATCCGACATCGTCTATGACTGTATCGTATTGGGCGCCGGTATCAGCGGCGTGACCGCGGCGCGCGACCTGCAGGCTGCCGGCTTGAAGGTACTAATACTCGAAGGTTCCAGCCGCATCGGCGGGCGCATGTATTCCCGCCGCGACATCGTCAAGAAAAGCGGCAAGCCGGTGCCTGTCGAAGGCGGTGCTGAGTACATCCACGTGCCGGAGCAGGAACGCTACAAGGAATTCTGGCAGGAGGTACGCAAGCACGGCTTCACGACCTCGCCGTTCCACAAGTGCGGCATGGGCATCTTGAAGATACCGCGCAACCGCATGTACTTCAGCCCCTGGAAACGGACCAAGATGCTGGCGGAGGTGATCGTCCAGCCGGAGTTCTGGTCGCTGCCCGACGCCTTGCAGAAAATCCAGGAGTTCGATGCCGAAACCAGAGCGGACATAACGGCGGAAAGCTTTATCAAGCGCTACGCGGCGAAGGAAGGGCTCTCCAAGCGCGGCCTGGCGCTGCTGGAATACACGCTCTCCGCCCATACCCCGGGACCGTTGA
Organism: Pelagibius sp.; assembly: GCF_965249265.1. Lineage (NCBI taxonomy): Bacteria > Pseudomonadati > Pseudomonadota > Alphaproteobacteria > Rhodospirillales > Rhodovibrionaceae > Pelagibius > Pelagibius sp. The sequence goes on from NZ_OZ252224.1 coordinate 1,415,117, forward strand.
ATGAAATCTCCATCGCAGGGCTGAAGACGGACGCCATCGTCGATCAGTTGATGGAGCGTAAGGAACTGCGCATGGAACACGGTGCCGCCAAGCCCTTCGGGCTCTGCGGTTTCGATACCCTGCCCGGCAAGATCGCCGAGGAGTTCCGCAAGGCCGGCGGGAAGATTGAAAAGAGCCGGACGGGCTCGACCAGCCGAAAGGTCGTCGCGGTGGAACGCCTGGCCGGCGGCGGGATCAAGGTGATTACCGCAGGCGGACAGGTTTTTGTCGGAAAGACGGCGGTCTGCACCTTCTCTGCCGGTATGTTGAACCCGGAAAGCGGAGAGGGGGACGCCATTTTCGGATCCCTGCTGACGGCGCCGAAGCGCGAGGCTCTGGGTCTTGTGCGCATGGGGGCCATAACCAAGTTCAGCTTGGAGTTCAAGGAACGGGTCTGGGTCGACGACAACGGCGAATCGGCCGGTCACATGGCGGTCTTGAGCAATCCCGGCGGCAAGGCGCGTACCTTTTTCTCATCTTTCCCGAAAGAACATCACGGCCCCCATGTTCTGACCGGTCTGTTGATGAACCAGGACCATGACCAGATTGCCGAGATGGACGACGACGCGGTCATCGCGCACGTTTTCGAGGCCTTGGGAAAGATCTATGGCCGCAATCGGCGTTGGACCCAAAAAGCCGTGCTGGTCGGCAAGACCGGCCGCGGCGGTACGTTCAAACCCAATTTTCTGCGGCAGGATTGGTCTAAGGACCCCTTTGCCAAGGGCGGCAACTCCTACCTGGCCCATGCGCCGCAGCGTCCGGGACGGATGCTTGCAAAGCAGGCGCGTGAAGCCTTGAAGGACCCGCGCGACACGTTGCCGCTGTTCTGGGCCGGCGAGGCGGTTGCCCCGGCTTTTGATCGCCGCTATCAGCCCTTGGCGGTGCATGGCGCCTACATCTCCGGGCGCCGCGTTGCCGAAGATGTCCTGCATTATCTGCAGGTGGACGGCGGCGATGCCAACGGTTTCGGACGCTATTACCGGACGAAGTATCTGTAGAAAGGAAACACTGAGTATTTAGACGTCCCGGACAGGCGCCATAAAGTGTTTTCGGCCAAGGCTTTTCCGCTTTAATCTAGCGCTCGCAGAATTCGAAACCGGGACGGAGTACGGGGATGTCGGAGGTGAAGTGCCTTTGGCCCGCTGGGGCGACCCTGGGGGAGGGACCGCTCTGGTCTCCTGGCGAGGGTGCCCTCTATTGGGTGGATATCAAGGCGCCGGCTCTACATCGCTACCGTCTCGCTGACGGCGACACGACATCCTGGGTGATGCCGGAGCGCATTGGTTGGGTTATTGAGCGCGCGAACGGCGAGGGACTGGTTGCCGGCTTCAAGGATCGCGGCTTTGTCTTCCTGACCCCGGGCAGTATGGCCGTCGAAGCGATCGGCCAGCCGGAACCGGACTACCCTGACAACCGCTTCAACGATGCCAAGGCGGATTCAAAGGGTCGGATCTGGGCCGGCACCATGGACGACAACGAACGTGAAGCGAGCGGCAGTCTCTACCGTCTCGACCCCGACCTCGACTGGCAGCGGGCCGACAAGGACTATGTGGTCACCAATGGTCCGGCGTTCAGCCCCGATCAACGGCGCCTCTATCACACCGATACTTTTGAGGGCACCATCTACGCCTTTGACCTCTCCGACGACGGCAGGCTCTCCGGCAAGCGCGTCTTTGCTCAGATTCCCGAAGGCGATGGTTATCCCGACGGCATGACCTGTGATGCCGAGGGCGGGCTCTGGGTGGCGCACTGGGGCGGCTGGCGCATCAGCCGTTTCAAACCAAACGGCACCTTGGACAGGGTGATCGAGATGCCGGTCGGACAGGTGACGAGCTGCGCGTTTGGCGGCGAGAATCTCGACCGGTTCTTTGTCACTTCGGCGGCGATCGGCCTCAGCGATGCCGACTTGGCGGAACAGCCGCTGGCCGGCGGCCTCTTCGAAGTCGAAGTCGGCACCACCGGCCTGCCGCCCGGACAGTTCGGCGGTTAGAAGGCTATTTCTTCTTCGCGCTGCGTTTCTTTTTTGCGGCTTTCTTGGTGCCGGCTTTCTTGCCGGCTGCGGCCTTCGCCGGTTTCTCTGCGAGGTCCAGGCCGTTGAAGTTGGCGATTGCATCGGCCAGCATCGGCATATGCTGGTCGCCGCGGCCCATGGCCAGGGCCATGGCATAGTCCTGCTGCACCGCTGAGGAAACGATGGTGGTCAGCTTCTCGGCATTCACCATCTGGTTATAGTAGCTGATGTCTTTCAGACAGTTGGCGAGGGTAAACTCGTGCGCCTTGGGATCGCGCCCGATAACCCATTTGCTGACGTTCTGGAAAAAGCCGCTGTTCATCCCGCCTGCGGAAACCACTTCGTAGAGCTTCTCCAGCGGCACCCCGGTCTTCTTCGCCGCCGTGTAGGCTTCGGCAAAGGTCGCCGAGAAGCTCAGGGAAATGAAGTTGTTGATCAACTTGATCTTATGTCCTGCGCCCACGGGCCCGATATGGATGATGTTTTCAGCCCAGGTTTCGATGATCGGCCTGACTTCCTTCAGGGTTTTCGCGTCGGCCCCTATCATCGTGTTCAGTTTTCCGAGTTCGGCCTCTTTGGGCGAGCGCCCGAGCGGCGCGTCGATCAGGCGCACGCCGAGTGGCTTCAACTCGGCCGCCAGGGCGAGGGTCGAATTCGGGTCGGCGGTTGAGCAGTCGACGACGATGAGGCCCTTGTGGGCACCTGCCTTGATGCCGTCGCGGCGGCGAATCAGATCCTCGACCTGCAGCGAGGAGGTGACGCAGATAAAGATGACGTCGCAGCTTTTCGCCATGGCCGCCGGGCTCTTGGCTTCCTTGGCGCCCCGCTTCACAAGGTCCCTTACCGGCGCCTTGTTGCGGTGGCCCATGATCGAGAGGGGATAGCCTTTTTCGACGATGTTCTTGGCCATGCCGTGGCCCATCAGGCCGACGCCGATAAATCCGACTCGCTGTTTTTGATCGCTCACGCTCATGTTTCTCCAGATTTCGGGTTGCTACGGCTGTGCAGCCGACTGCCCTTGGTCGATTACTCTAGTCGCCGGCAACGACGTGCTGACGCTGCTCGCCGAGACCTTCGATGCCCAACTGCATGCTGTCGCCGGGATTCAGATAGGTCGGCGGGTTCTGGCCCATGCCAACGCCCGGCGGCGTTCCGGTGGTGATGATGTCGCCGCTTTGAAGAGACATGAACTGGCTGACGTAGCTGATCAGATGTGCCACAGGAAAGACCATGGTCTTGGTACTGCCGTCCTGGTAGCGGTGACCATTTACTTCCAGCCAAATGAGCAGGTTTTGCGGGTCGGGCACCTCGTCGGTCGTGACCAGCCAGGGGCCGACCGGGCCAAAGGTGTCAGCGCTTTTGCCCTTTACCCACTGTCCTGTGCCTTCGAGCTGATAGGCCCGCTCCGAGACGTCGTTGACGATGCAGTAACCGGCGACGTGGTTCAAAGCATCGGCTTCCTCGATGTATTTACCGGGCGTGCCGATGACCACCGCCAATTCGACTTCCCAATCGGTCTTTTCTGAGCCGCGCGGGATCTCCACGTTGTCGTTGGGTCCGCAGATGCAGGAAACGGCCTTGGTGAAAATCACCGGCTCCCGCGGCACATCGACACCGGATTCCTTGGCGTGGTCGGCATAGTTCAACCCGATGGCGATGAATTTGCCGACTTGGCCGACGCAGGGACCGATACGCGGTGTTCCGTCGACGGCGGGCAGTTGCTCGACATCCAGAGTCTTCAGTTTTTCAAGGCTTTCGGGCAGCAGTGTTGCGCCGGCCAGATCGTCTATCTCACCCGAAAGATCGCGGATCACGCCCTTTCGGTCCATTGCGCCCGGTTTTTCCTGACCCGGCGCGCCATAGCGCAGCAGTTTCATAACTTTCTCCCTAAACTTGGCTTTCGCCGTCTTATCGAACCGGTGTCAGAACCGCTTGGCCGGCGAAATGCGCCCGTAAATTCTTTACCACCAAATCGCCCATGGCGTGTCGGGTTTCGACCGTTGCACTGGCCGCATGGGGTTGCAGAACGACCTGGTCCATGGCGAGGAGCGCTTTCGGCACCTTGGGCTCTTCCTCAAAAACGTCGAGGCCTGCGGCGCCCAGGCGGCCATCCTGCAAGGCCGAAACCAGTTCGGGTTCGTCGACGACGCTGCCGCGGGCAACGTTGATCAGTGTCCCTTCCGGTCCCAGGGCCTCCATGACGGCTCGATTGACGATTTTGTTGGTGGCCTCTCCGCCGGGGCAGATCGCCACCAGATAATCGCTGTCCTGCGCCATCTCGACAAGGTTGTCGAAGAAACGGTAGGGCACGTCGTCCTGCTTGCTTCGGCCGTGATAGCTGATCTCCATACCGAAGACCGCTGCCTTCTCGGCAATGTTCTTGCCGATACGGCCAAGCCCCAGGATTCCCATCTTTCTGTTCCGGATACTGCGGGTCAGCGCCATATTGCTCTTCAGCCACTTGCCGGAGCGGACATAGCGGTCGCCTTCGCAGATCCGCCGCGATGTCGCGAGCAGAAGGGCGATCGCCATATTTGCCACGTCATCGTTCAGCACGTCCGGAGTATTGGTGACGATGACATTGCGCGCTGCAGCATGGTCCAGATCTATGGAATCGGTTCCAACGCCGTAGCAACCGATAATCTCAAGCTTCGGCAACGCATCGATCAGCGCGGCGGAGGCACCCAGATGCCCGTTGGTGCCGATGGCTCGGGCGCGCGGTGCGGCTTTCGCCAGCAGGGCATCGCGGTCCGACGTTTCCCAGAGGCGGTGGACAATGAAGTCCTCGTCCAATGCTTCCATGACATGCGGCATCATCGGGCCGACCAAAACAAGCTCCGGCTTCACTGCTTTCTCCGTATTTCTGGGCGCCGTGGGGCGTGAGGGCTTCGCGCTCTGGCGGGTCTGTCATATTGTGCCGCTGCCGATTGCCGGACAGGGCCTGTATGATCAATAGCAAACCTTCCGCGCAGCGCCAAGCTGGCTCATGGAAGTCTTTTGGGAGGCCCGGGTTTGGGAGCGGGGTTTGGGAGCGGGGTTTGGGAGCGGGGTTTTGTTCGTTCGTTGCGCGAGGGCGATGCGAAGGCCACTATCGGCGCGTCGGTGGAATCCGCCGGATTCCAATCGCCAAACAAGCAAGAGAGCCAAACAAACAAGAGAAAGGGGGCGGTGTGAAGGTTGTTATAACAGGAGGGGCCGGGTTTGTCGGTCTGCGCCTTGCCGAGGCGCTCATGCAACGCGGCCAACTGACGGCCCCCGGCGGATCCCAGGAACCCATCGACTCCCTGTTGCTGTTTGATGTCAATGAGCCCGCCGAGCGCCCATCCTGGGCCGACGAAAGGGTGGTTTTCCAAAGCGGCGATATTGCCGACGCGCAGACCGTCGCGGCGCTCATCGACCGCGACGATATCTCGGTTTTCCACTTGGCCTCGGTGGTAAGCGGGTGCGGAGAGTTGGATTTCGACCTTGCGATGAGGGTGAACCTGCACGGCGGACTGAACGTCTTTGAGGCTTGCCGGGCCCGGGACGGCCTGCCGCGGGTCGTTTTCGCCAGTTCGATTGCGGTTTTCGGCGGCGCCGGGATGCCAGCGGTTGTCGGCGATCACGTAAAGCAGACACCCCAGACAACCTACGGTATGACCAAGACAATCTGTGAACTGCTGGTCAACGACTACACGCGCAAGGGCTTCTTCGATGGCCGCTCCGCCCGCCTGCCGACCGTCATCGTGCGCCCCGGCAAGCCGAACCAGGCGGCCTCCAGTTTCGTCTCCGGTCTATTCCGCGAACCGCTAAACGGCGAGGTCTGCCGCATTCCGGTGGCGCCGGAAACGGTGATGCCGGTGCTGGGCTATCGCTCGATCGTCGGCGGGTTTATAGCGCTCCACGAAGCCGAAGGCGACGCCCTGGGAGACGACCGGGCGGTCAGCCTGCCGAGCTTCACGGTCAGCGTGGAAGAGATGGTCGCCGCGCTGCGGCGCGTCGCCGGCAATCGCCATCTGGGTGATATCGTTTTCGAGCCGGACCCCTTTATCGAAGCGATCTGCGCCACCTGGCCGCAGGACGCGTCCTACGAGCGGGCGACGGCCCTGGGCCTGCCCAGGGACGCCAGCCTGGATGTGATCGTCGAGAACTATATCGAGGATTATCTGTGACCACTGCCGCAGGATCGCGTCCTGTCATTGCGGCCGACGTCATTGCGGTCGACTGGGGAACGTCCTCGTTTCGGGCCTATGCCCTCGGCCCCGAGGGAGAGGTCGAGGAGCGGCGCGAGTCGCCGCGCGGTATCCTGCGGGTGGAAGCGGGCGACTATGCCGAGGCGCTGTCCGCGGAGATCGGGGATTGGCTGCAGGCGCGTTCCGGCGCCCTGGTGATCATGAGCGGCATGATCGGCAGCCGGCAGGGCTGGATGGAAGTGCCCTATTGCCCCTGTCCCTGCGATCTGGCGGGGCTTGCAGCCAAGCTTGAACGGCTTGACTGGCCCGAAGCCGAGGTCTGGATTGCGCCGGGGCTGAGCGACCGCAACATCGCCGGGCTGCCTGACGTTATGCGCGGCGAGGAAGTGCAGGTTTTCGGGGCCCTGGCCGAACTGCCCGAAGGCAGCGGCCTGGTCTGTCTGCCGGGCACCCACAGCAAGTGGGTGACGCTGGAGGCAGGCGCCATTACCGGCTTTGCCACCTACATGACCGGCGAGGTCTACGATGTGCTTCAGGCGCACTCGATCCTCGGCCGTCTGATGACCGACGATACGGTCGGTCCTGACGACTGGTTTCTTCAAGGTGTGGGGCAGGGCGCCGCCGACACAGCTCTGCTGCGCCTCCTGTTTTCCGTGCGCAGCCGGGTCTTGAGCGCCGAGATGCCCGAATGCGCCGCCCGTGCCTATCTGTCCGGCCTGTTGATCGGGCACGAAGTGGCTGCCGCTCTTCGGGCGCATGATGGCGCCGGGGATGTGATACTGCTTGGTGCGCCCAAGCTGGCAAAGCTCTACGAGACTGCATTAAGCAGCCTGGGCTGCGATGCGAAACTGATCGGCGCCGATGCCGTCGCGCAGGGCCTGTTCCAGCTCGCGCAAAGGCTCCCCGGCAAGGCGGCATAGGATGAGGCGATGAAGGATCTGAGTGACTGGATGGAGACGATGCCGCTGGTGGCGATCCTGCGCGGCGTCAGGCCCGAAGAAGTGGTTGCCATCGGTGAGGCATTGGTCGCAGAGGGGCTCGGCATGATTGAGGTGCCGCTGAACTCGCCGCGTCCCTTCGACAGCATTGCCGCCTTGGCAAAGGCCTGCGGCGGCGACGCGCTGGTCGGCGCCGGGACGGTGCTTGATCCGGCCGATGTGGATCGCGTGGCAGAGGCGGGCGGACGGCTGATCGTTACTCCCAACGCGGGTGAGGCGGTGGTGAAGAGGGCCAAGGCCCTGAACCTCTATGCGATGCCCGGTTTCGCAACGCCCACCGAAGGACTTGCCATGGTTGCAGCCGGTGCCGACGCGGTGAAACTCTTTCCCGCCGAAGCCAATCCGCCGCCGGTGGTCAAAGCCATGCGTGCGGTGTTTCCTCCCGATCTGCCGGTCTTGGCCGTGGGCTCCATCACACCGGAAAAGATCGAGGGCTACTGGGCCGCCGGTGCGCGGGGCTTCGGCCTGGGCGGCAGCCTCTACAAGCCCGGCGACGATGCGCCGACGGTTGCCGGGCGGGTTGCCGGCTTCAGGGCGGCCGTCGAAAAAGCGCGGAGAGTTGCTGCCTGACCGAGCGGCAGGGCCTTATCGGCTGGCCGCGAGTACACTGATCTCGGGGTCGCTGTTCTCGATGTAGCGCAGCAGCGGTGCCCAGTCGTCGCGCAGCTCGTCATACTGCTTGCCGGGCAGATCGAAGATGCTGAGGCCCTGGCCGGCGACTTCGGTGTAGATCGTGCGGTGGCGCAGGCGGCCGACACCCTTGAAGCCGACACCGACCATGAAGCTGTCGAGCTGCGCCGCGGAGCGGGTGCCGAGCTGTACCCGGTTGCGCACCACGGCGACCGCGGCCTTGCTCTTGCGGATCGGCTTCAGGCTTTCGAGCTTCTTCAGAAAATCGCCGGTCGCCGCCACGTCGAAGCCGGACGGCAGTACCGGTACGACAATGACATCCGCCAGACGCAGCATATCGTCGATCTTGCCCATCTTCATGGCCGCCGGCAGGTCGATGACGAGCCGGTCCACGTTCTTCGGCATCTTCTCGGCACCGCTGTGCCAGTCGATCGCCCTGATCGCTGCGGCTCCTTCCGGCCGCGCTTTGGCCCAGCCCAGAGAACTGCCCTGTTTGTCGACGTCGGCCAGTGCGGTCCGCAGCCCGGAATTGGCGAAGGCCGCGGCCAGATGGGTGGCGACCGTGGTTTTACCGCAGCCGCCCTTGGGATTTGCGACGAGGATGGTGATCATATCTCAGATCCGAAGGAGAGGCTGAACCTTGGGCTATTTTGCCTGGCTCTGATCAGCTCGCCGAAAGACGGCCTCATTTGAGCTTCTTGGTCCAGAATGGGTCGGTTTTGGCGAAGGCCTTCCAGTTCTGCCGCATCTCCGGCTCGAAACTAAGGACGCCATAGGCATACCATCCGATCACCTTGCCGGCGGCCTGCTGCAGGCCGGCCGGACGGCGCCCGGCGCCGGGGCCCGTCAGCTCGGCGAGCAGGGTCTCGGCGACGGCGACATCGTTCAGGTGACCCAGGCTCTCCTGCAGACCACGCATGGCTTTCAGGTACGGCTTCTCCGTCTTGGCCGCGTAGAGTGAGCGGAAGAACTCAGTCGTGTAGCGCATCTTCTTAACCGCGAGCCTTACCTCGTGGCGCTTCTCTATGGAAAGCTTGTCGAAGTTCCGGCCCAGCTTCAGGGTCTTTCGATGCCGCTTGGTGAGCAGCTTGTTTGCCAGGGTGATCAACGGCTGATCGAGCCAGACCGCTTGCGCCGGCGTCAGCGCCGCGCAATGCCAGGAGCGGTCCTCCAGCCAACCGCCGAGGCGCAGCAGGAAGCGTGTATAGCGCGGGTCGCTCAAGGTCTCCCGAACCTGGTCATAAGCTTCGTCACGGCGCCGCTCGGCGGCCTTGCGCAGCACCGCGAGGTCTTCGTCCTCGGGTCGCTCCTTCTCAAGAGGGGACAGCAGCTCGGCCAGGAAAACATCCCAGTCACGGGCGGGGCCCAGGCTTGCCAAGGCCCAGCGCGCCTCGCCGTTCAGCCAGGTGTAGTGATCTTCCGGCAGCAGTTCGCGAAACACCGAGAGTGCGGAACGGAAGCGGCGCAGGCCGACGCGCAACTGATGCACGCCCTCCGGATCGCTGCCGTCGAAAGCGGCCGCCTCGTTGGCTGTCCAGTGCAGAAGGCAGGTCTCCAAAACCGCCGCCAGGGCATTGTCGGTCTTGGTTTGCGGCTTCAGGTCCAGCGGCTTGGCCGTGTGCCAGGCAGGCCGCCGGCCCGTCGCCAAGGCGTAACCGCGCGCCGACTTGCTGCGGGTTTCCAGCTGTGTCGGCGCGATATCCTGAAGCGCCAGGGCCAGATCGAAAAGTGCCCGGGGTGTCCCTTCGACCAACTCCAGTTCGATCTCCGAAAGCGGCTGCTCCGCGCCGGCAGCCTCGATCACGCCGCGGTCGAAGGCCGCTTCGATGACTTTCAGGCGGCCCAGAGAGTCGGTGCCGTTCACCTTCAGGACCTCACGATGAACCCGGGTGGTGAAGATCGGCCGCAGTTCGCCTGGCAGGATCAATCCCAGGGCGGCGCGGATCTCCGGATCGTCGATGACGTCGAGCTGCGGTTCCGCTGTGGGCACCTCGCCCTCCCACTCCCCGCGGCTGAACAGACCGGCTGCCGTGTCGTCGCCGGTCTTTACGGTTTGGATGAAGCGCGTGCCGTCGCGGCGAATGCGGAAAGCGAGCCCGCGCTTGCGCAAACGCAGATCCGCCGTGTCGTAGTAGGTGTTTTCGAGCTGTTTGATTTTTGGCGTCGCAGCATCGTCGCTGCGGAACGGCGGTGCCTGCCACAGTCGCTCTAAGGTTTCCGGGTCTGCCGCGAGTTTAAGCTCGACTTCGGTTCCTGCTGAAACATCCCGTGCCATCAGGTTTCTTCAACGCTCCCTGTTTGTGCCTGCGATTCCTGAGATGGGGGCTGGGCCGGAAACAACAAGGACGGCACGCTCCCGCGTGCTCGGGCAATTTCGACACTCCCAGCTTCAGCGTCGGTTCCGACCATTCGCCTGCCTTGATGCCGGCAGGCTGCGTCCCTGTGTGCCAACGGCTCTGCCTCACCGCCAGGGCGAAGTCAGGCTCGATTGGTTCTTGTTCTACCTATACAATCGCGGGAAACAGCTTGCGGCTGCAACCCAAAAAGAACGGGGTTGAGGTCTTATCTCAATAATACTGACGTATTGTTTAGCTGCGAAGGGCTCCATGCCGCATCTTCTGTTGCTGCGCCATGCCAAGTCGGACTGGTCGGACCCGGCCTTGGCGGATTTCGACCGTCCGCTGGCGCAGCGGGGGCGGCGGGCGGCGCCTTTGCTCGGACGCTTCATTGCAGAAAAGAAGTGGCGGCCGGATCTCGTGCTCTGTTCCAGCGCGCTGCGGGCACGCCAGACCCTGGATCTGGTGCTGCCGGAACTGCCGGTCGGGCCGCAGGTCCGTTTTCTGAGATCACTCTATCTGGCCCCGCCAAGCCGCATGCTTTCCCTGTTGCACCGTCAGCCTGCCGCGACGGGCAGCATCATGGTCGTCGCCCACAATCCGGGCATGGAGCATTTGGCCTTCCAACTGCTGGGCGGGACGCCGCCGCCGGCCGCCCGGAAGATGGCCGAAAAGTTTCCGACGGCCGCCCTGGCGCACTTCAAGGTCTCTTCCTGGAGTGGTCTGGGGGGCACACCAGCTGATCTGAAGGACTTTGTCCGTCCGAAGGACTTGGCGTAGTCTGAGCAGCAGGAAGAGCCCGCCGCAAAGGCGGTGCAGCACGGCATGGGGCCTGATAGCCTTGCGCCGAAAGACGAATCTGGAGGAAGAACCCCTGTGAAAATTGCCGAAATGGACCGCCGTCTGCGCAGCCAGAGCTGGTTCAACGACCGGGACAACCCCGGTATGACCGCGCTTTATCTCGAACGCTATCTGAACTACGGCCTGACGCAGGAGGAGTTGACTTCCGGCAAGCCGGTGATCGGCATTGCACAGACCGGCAGCGATCTTTCGCCCTGCAACCGCATTCACGTGGAACTGGCGGCGCGCATGCGCGATGGCATCCGCGATGCGGGCGGCATCGCATTCGAGTTTCCGGTCCATCCGATTCAGGAAACCGGCCGCCGTCCGACGGCAGCCCTAGACCGCAATCTCGCATACCTCGGTCTTGTCGAGATTCTGCACGGTTATCCGCTGGATGGTGTGATCCTGACCACCGGCTGCGACAAGACCACGCCTGCCTGCCTGATGGCGGCGGCGACGGTGGATATGCCCGCCATCGCCATGAACGGCGGGCCGATGCTGAACGGCTGGTGGAACGGGCGGCGCGTCGGCTCCGGCACCATTGTCTGGGAAGCCCGCAAACGTCTGGCCGCCGGGGAAATCGACTATGACGGGTTCATCGCCCTGGTGGCCGCTTCCACGCCCAGCGCCGGGCACTGCAACACCATGGGCACGGCCTCGTCGATGAACTCCCTGGCCGAGGCCCTGGGCATGATGCTGCCGGGGGCGGCGGCGATCCCGGCGCCCTACCGCGAGCGCGGCCAAATGGCTTACGAGACCGGGCGCCGCATCGTCGGCATGGTCTGGGAGGAACTGACCCCTTCCAAGATCATGACCCGCGAGGCTTTTCTGAACGCCATCGCGGTGAACTCGGCAATCGGCGGCTCGACGAACTGCCCGCCGCATATCACCGCCATCGCCCGGCACATGGGCGTCGAACTGAACATCGAGGACTGGCAGACCCATGGCCATGAGATCCCGCTGCTGGTGAACCTGCAGCCGGCCGGGGAATACCTGGGTGAGGACTACTACCGCGCCGGTGGCGTGCCCGCGGTGATCGGTGAGTTGATCCGTGCCGGCAAGATTAATACGGATGCCATGACCGCCGCCGGCCAGACCATCGGCGACCTGCACAGCGATCGCATCGCCAGCGACGCCGAGGTCATCCGTCCCTACGACAAGCCCTTGATGGAGGAGGCCGGCTTTGTCGTGCTGTCGGGCAACCTGTTCGACGCTGCGGTCATGAAGACCTCGGTCATCTCTGCGGAGTTTCGCGAGCGCTACCTCTCGACGCCCGGACAGGAGAATGCCTTCGAAGGACGGGCCATCGTCTTTGAGGGGCCGGAGGACTATCACGACAGGATCAACGATCCGTCCCTGGAGATTGACGAGACCTGTCTGCTGTTCATCCGCGGGGCCGGGCCCATCGGCTATCCCGGCTCGGCGGAGGTGGTGAACATGCAGCCGCCCGACGCGCTCATCAAAGCCGGGATTTCCGAGCTGCCGACCGTCGGCGACGGACGCCAGAGCGGTACCTCGGGCAGCCCCTCCATTCTCAATGCTTCACCGGAATCGGCGGCGCGGTCGGGTCTTGCCATTATCGAGACCGGGGACCGTGTGCGGGTCGATCTCAATAGTCGGCGTGTCGATCTGCTGTTGAGCGAAGAGGAAATCGACGCGCGCTGGAAGGCCTACAAGGCGCCGGAGCTGGAAAATCAGACGCCCTGGCAGGAAATCTATCGCGGCATGGTGGGCCAACTCTCCACTGGTGGCTGCCTGGAGCCGGCCGTGCATTACCAGCAGGTGGTGAAGGCCATACCCAGGCACTCGCACTAGCGCCGCTACAGAAAAGGAAGAGTAGGATGGGGGATCGTCTGGCCGGAAAAACGGCGCTGGTTACCGCGGCGGCGCAAGGCATCGGCCGCGCGACCGCCCTTGCCTTTGCCGCCGAGGGGGCGGCGGTGATGGCAACCGACATCAACGTCGACCGGCTGGAGGAACTGGGCGGCACGCCGGGTATTTCAACCCGCCGTCTGGACGTGACCGACACTCAGGCGATCCACAGTCTGGCGGCGGAGATGCCGCCGCTCGACGTGCTTTGCAACGTCGCCGGCTTTGTCCACCACGGATCGATCCTGGACTGCCCGGAAGACGACTGGGATTTTTCCTTCGATCTGAATGTGAAGTCCATGTACCGCACGATCTCCGCCTTCCTGCCGCCGATGCTCGATGCCGGGGGCGGCTCGGTCATCAACATGGCATCGGTGGCATCATCCATGCGCGGTATCGCCAACCGCTGCGTCTACGGCACCAGCAAGGCGGCGGTGATCGGCCTCACCAAGTCGGTAGCCGCCGATTTCATCGGTCAGGGTCTGCGCTGCAACTGCATCTGCCCTGGCACGATCGAGTCCCCGTCGCTTGAAGACCGTATCGCTGCCTTCGATGATCCGGTGGAGGCGCGCAAGGCCTTCATCGCGCGGCAACCCCTGGGCCGCCTCGGCACGGCAGAGGAGATTGCCGCCATGGCGGTCTATCTGGCTTCCGATGAGTCGGGTTACACGACCGGCGCGGCGATGGTGGTCGACGGCGGCTTCACGCTCTAGACTGAACGAACCTATCCCGGGCGCGCGCAGCGGCCTGAATGTGTTCGACGGAAAGGCCGCAGCAGGCGCCGATGATCCGGGTGCCCTGGTGCAACCAGTCGAGAAAGAACGCTTCCATGCGTTGCGGTTCGATGACGTCGATGAAACGCCAGTCCGGCATCTCGAAGTAACCGCCGTCGGGATAGGCCATCAGGGCGCCGTCGAAGGTCTTTCGGGTTTCGGCCTGTGCTTCGGCGATGAGGTCGGCGCCGCTGTGCATGCAGCCGGCGGCATCGACCCCGGCAGCGGGCAGAAGGTCGGTCACCGCAGAGAGCGGCAAATCCTCATGCTGCAGAAAACTGATCATCCGGCCCTTGCGATCGCGCCGGGCGCTGAGGCCGAACCAAAGCGGCAGCCCAGTGGCCTGTGCGGCCTCCAGCGCAAGCTTCGCCCGCTGCGGATGATACATCATCTCCAGGATGATCAGTTCCGCGCCGGATGCCTTCAGGATCTGCGCTACCTCGTGAAAGGCATCCGAAAGCTGGCTGTCGCTCGGCAGTTTGCGGAGGTCGGACTTGGCCGTGCCCTCGGCAATCGGGATCATGTGGGAGAGGGAGCCCGCAACCACCACCGCCCGGCCATCCGGTGCCGTGTCGCGCGCGTGCAGGGCCGCCTCGACGGCGCGGCGATTGATCTCCGCCACCTGGTCGCCATAGCCGGCCCCGGAGAGCATCAGGCGCGAGGAGGCAAAGGTGTTGGCGGTGATCACCTCGGCCCCGACGGCGATGTAGTCCCGGTGAATGTCACTCAGCAGCCGGTCGTTCCCCAAGGTCGCCACGCCGCACCAGGCGGCCGGATCCATGTCGATGCCGCGGCGCTGCAACTCCGTGCCCGTGGCGCCGTCGAGGATCACCACCTCGCCGTCATCAAGACGTTTCTTCAGTTTGCTGTAGGGCATGGTCTTTGTTCGGGGACTCCCAGATCCGGGCGGGCTCATCTATTCTGATGCCGTCACCATCTTGGAGGGCGCGCCCTTGTCTGGCATCTCTTTTTTCAGCAGTTCCTTCGGTTCGGTCGAAAACCTTTACGCGGCGGCCTTTATCGCCGGTGTCTGGGCTGTCACGGTCCTCAGCCCCGGACCGAACCTGCTGGCGACCCTCCACGCCACAGCCCAGGGCGGCGCGCGGGCCGGGGTGACGACTGCCGCCGGCATCGGCTTCGGCACGGCAATCTGGGCCGGGCTCAGCCTTGCTGGTCTGGCGGTGCTCTTTGAGACCTTCACCTGGGCCTACACTCTGGTGAAGCTGGTCGGTGCGGCTTATCTCATCGTCGTGGGTCTGAAACTGCTGTTCCAGCGCCGCACGGCGGCGGCGCCAAGTCAATTGACAGCGCCCAAGGGCGGCGGGTTGCGCCGCGCCTTTGTTTTCGGTTTGGCGACCGATCTGGCAAATCCCAAGGCTGCGGCTTTCTTCGTCTCACTTTTCGCGGTCTCGATCCCCGCCGGCAGTCCGCTGGTCTTTCAGTTCGCCGTCTGTCTGCTGGTGGTCGCCATCGCCGTAGCCTGGTACGCCCTGGCGGCGCTGATCTTTGCACGGCCCCGGGTCGCGGCGGCCTACGGGCGGGCGCGGCGCTGGGTCGAGCGTATAACGGGCGCGCTTTTCGTTGGGGCAGGCCTGCGTCTGGCGACCGAGCGCTCCTGAAAGAAGAGGTTCAGGTAGAGCCTTTCACCCGGCGTTCGCGGTACAGCAGGTAGAGGCCGCTGCCCAAAACAACAGCCGCGCCGCTCAGGGTCCAGGAATCGGGCAGGTCGCCGAACACCAGAAAGCCGAGCAGGATCATGGGCACGATCTGGGTGTAGTTGAAGGGCGCCAGGATCGGTGCCGGTGCCATGCGGTGCGCGATGATCAGCATCCAGTGACCGAACCCGCCGAGGGCGCCGATGAGGGCCATGAGCAGCCAGCCGGTCAGATCCGGCGCCTGCCAGACAAACGGCATGACGGGGGTCACCAGCAGCGTGCCCACCAGGGCCGTGTAGAACTGTGTCGTTATCACCGAGTCGACGCCTGCCAGCTTGCGGGTGGTGATCTGGTAGAGCGCGATGGCGATGGCGGTAAAGAGCGCGAGTCCCGCGGCCCAGTGAATGAGCCCGATATCCGGGCGCACCACGATCAAGACGCCGACAAAGCCGATGAAGATCGCGGCCCAGCGCCGTGGGCCGATTTTCTCGCCCAGCAAAGGCACGGAAAAGAGAGCGACCAGCAAGGGAACCGAAAAGAAGATCGCCGACGTCTCCGCCAACTGCAGATACTGCAGTGCGACAAAGTTGCTGCAGGTTCCGAAGAACAGCAGAAGGGAGCGGAAAATCTGAGTGCCGAGCCGCTTGGTGCGCAGCATTGCGAAGCCGTGGCGCGGCCAGAAGAGGATCAAGGCAAAAACGCAGTGTCCGGTGTAGCGCGCCCAGACCACCTGTTCGGTCGGATAGAACTGCACAAGATACTTCGCCGTCGCATCCAGCCCCGCAAAAACGGTGAAGGCGGCAACCATGAGGGCAATGCCCTGCAGCGGCGCATTCACCAGCGGCTGGATATGAAGGTCTTTGGACGTCTGCATCGAATGTCCGGGGCTGCCTCGTTTGATCAGCCGGTCCGGATCGCAGGAGACCGTACCCAGCGCGGCAGATCATGCTAGCGGCGCATTCGATGGGGCGACAGCCCCATCTCCGCAGGTCTCCCATGTCGAACTGTGGGACCCGGGTCCTGGAGACTCTGCGACACTGCCCTGCAAGACCGCTCCTCACGGGCCCCGGCTCTCTGGCCTGACGGCGGCCATCGTGATTACTATGTCTTGCTCGTGAGAGACGAGTTCAAAGGCCTCGTACCCTTTCTGCGGGTTTTTGGGCGGAACGGCGGGCAGGTTGGCGGGAAACGCCAAGATCACAATGGACGCGATTACGTATACGATGTATGTTGATTGCTAATGAAAGGACAAAGCCCGGAATCATGGGCTTTCGATAGGGGGAGGCTTTATGGCCGACGTCGAGATTTGCGAAGTTCGCAAGTCGTTTGGCGCCACGGAGATCTTGCACGGGGTGGATATCACCATCCCGGACAAGTCCTTTACGGTTCTTGTCGGCCCTTCGGGCTGCGGCAAGTCGACTCTGCTGCGCATGATTGCCGGCCTGGAGAAGGTCACTTCCGGCGAAATCATCATCGAAGGGCAGGTGGTCAACGAGGTGCCGCCCAAGCAGCGCGATATTGCCATGGTGTTTCAGAACTATGCGCTCTATCCGCATATGAAGGTGTTCGACAACATGGCCTTCTCGCTGAAGCTGGCGAAGGTCGATCCCGAGGTGATCGAGGAAGCGGTGCACCGCGCCGCCGGCATCCTGAACCTGGAAGAATATCTCGACCGCTTTCCGCGCCAGCTTTCCGGCGGGCAGCGTCAGCGGGTGGCCATGGGCCGCGCCATCGTCCGCGACCCTCGGGTGTTTCTCTTCGACGAGCCGCTGTCCAATCTGGACGCCAAGCTACGGGTACAGATGCGCACCGAAATTCGCGAGCTGCACCAACGTCTTCAAACGACGACGGTCTATGTCACCCATGATCAGATTGAGGCCATGACCATGGCCGATCAGATCGTGGTCATGCACGACGGCATCGTCGAACAGATCGGCGCGCCGCTGGAACTCTATGACAATCCCGCGAACGTCTTCGTCGCCGGCTTCATCGGCTCACCGGCCATGAACTTTCTGCCCGGTGCGGTCGAGCGTGGCGGGCAGGCCAAAGTGACCATGAGCGACGGAACGGCTCTGCCCCTGGCCGACGCGGCGCCGGCCGGCGACGGCCAGCCGGTGGTCTACGGGGTTCGTCCCGAACACCTGGATCTGGTCTCCGAGAAAGACGGTTTTGCCGCCGAAGTGGTGGTGGTGGAGCCCATGGGATCTGAAACCCAGGTCCTGGTACGCCTGGACGGCCGGGAGATAACCGCCGCCTTCCGCGAGCGTCACGAATTTCACCCGGGTCAGCAGATTCATCTGCGGCCTAATCTAAGCAAGGTACATCTTTTCAGTCAGGATTCCGGCGAGAGGCTTTAGACCCAGCAGCCGGGCTCCTTTATTGCCGTGTCGAAAATCATAGTCAGAACGCCAAAACAAAAAAAGGAATGGGAGGAGTAGCCATGGACAAGAAGTTCACACGCAGATCGATCCTCAAGGCCACAGCGGCGACGGTCGCCGGTGCGGCTGTTGTCAGCAGCGATCTTCTGGATTGGGGCAGCGCCTGGGCGGCGGACTCGCCCTTTAAGCCGGAGGACGGCGCCAAGCTGCAGGTCCTGCGCTGGAAGCGGTTCATTCAATCCGAAGAAGATGCTTTCATGGAACTGGTGGCGGCTTTCACCAAGGCCACCGGCATCGAAGTCGAAGTGCTGAACGAGTCCATGGATGATGTGCAGCCCAAGTCTTCGGTCGCGGTCAATGTGGGCTCCGGTCCCGACCTGATCTGGGGCCTCTATTCGCTGCCGCATCTCTTCCCCAACAAGTGCACCGACCTGACCGACGTGGCCGACTATCTCGGCGGCAAGTACGGCGGCTGGGTGCCCGCGGCGGAGACCTACGGCAAGAGCGGCGACAAGTGGATCGGCATTCCGATGTGCTTCGGCGGCAACTACATCAACTACCGCAACTCCGCCATCGAGAAGGCCGGCTTCAAGGAAGTGCCGCAGGATCTGGAAGGCTTCCTGGCCCTCTGCGAGGCTATGAAGGGCGGCGGCCTGCCCGCCGGTATGGCGCTTGGCCATGCCACCGGCGATGCCAATGCCTGGGTGCACTGGGCGCTGTGGTCGCATGGCGCGGCGATGGTCGACGAGAACGACAAGGTCATCCTCAACAGCCCGGAATCCGTGACCGCCTGCGAGTATGTGAAGAAGCTCTACGATGCCTTCATTCCCGGCACCGCGTCGTGGAACGACGGCTCCAACAACAAGGCCTTCCTGGCCGGTGAAGTCGGCCTCACCAACAACGGCATCTCGATCTATCAGAAAGCCCTGGTCGACGGCCTCGACGTTAAGGACGACATGGACCATGCCTACTATCCGGTCGGTCCGGTCGGCGTGCCGACGGAGTTCCACATCGCCTATCCGATCCTGGTGCCGACCTATTCGAAGTTCCCGAACGCCGCCAAGGCCTTCGTGACCTTCCTGATGGAGGCCGAGCAGTACAACCGCTGGCTCGAAGGGTCGGTGGCCTATCTGACCCACTCGCTGAACGCCTTCAACAGCAATCCGATCTGGACGTCCGATCCGAAGCGCGAGATCTTTGCGGAAGCGGCCAACCGCACTTTTGTGGCAGGCTACAAGGGCTCGGTCGGTCAGAAGGCGGCCTCGGCGATTTCCGAGTTCATCGTGGTCGACATGTTTGCCAATACGGCAACCGGTCAGATGTCGCCCAAGGACGCCGTCGCCGATGCGACCAAGAAGGCAAGGCGGATCTACCGCTAAACGAGACGGGCCGGCTTGGTCATAGGCTGCCACAGCAGGATGCTCGGGCGGTTTATGTGCCAGGCCGGCTCCCCCTCGCTTGATGCCGGGAAAGGCTAGGAATGGCGGAATCGACGCTTCGAAGTGGATCGGCCGTGGTGCTGACGCCGGGTCTCTGGACCCGTCTGAACAACAACCGGAACTGGCTGGGGTTCTGGTTCATGCTGCCGGCGGCAGCGATCCTGGTGCTGTTCCTGACCTATCCCCTGGGCCTTGGGGTCTGGCTCTCCCTGACCGATGCCAGTATCGGCAATCCGGGAAAATTCATCGGCATCCTGAACTTCTACGAGAAAGAGTGCTATGGGCCCGACGACTGTGAAATCTACGGCCTGTTCGGCGATCATGTTTTCTGGCAGTCGGTCTGGCAGACGATTTTCTATACGACTTTTGCCAGCGTAGTTAAGTTTGCCGTCGGTCTTTACCTGGCGCTACTGCTGAACAACCATCTGCCCTTCAAGGCGCTGCTGCGGGCCGTCATTCTGCTGCCCTTCATCGTGCCCACCGTGCTTTCGGCGCTGGCCTTCTGGTGGATCTACGACGCGCAGTTCTCGATCATCTCCTGGAGCCTGACCAAGCTCGGCCTCATCGATCAATACATCGACTTTCTGGGCGATCCCTGGAATGCGCGCTGGTCGCTGATCTTCGCCAATATCTGGCGCGGCGTGCCCTTTGTCGCCATTACCCTGCTGGCCGGGCTACAGACCGTGCCGCCCTCGCTCTACGAAGCGGCGACCCTGGACGGCGCCAACCGCTGGCAGATGTTCCGTCATGTCACCTTTCCGATGCTGACGCCGATCATCGCGGTGGTGATGACCTTCTCTGTGCTCTTCACCTTCACCGACTTCCAACTGATCTGGGCAATCACCCGCGGCGGTCCCGCCAACGCCACCCACCTGATGGCGACGCTCAGCTACCAGCGCGCCATTCTGGGCGGCAACATGGGGGAGGGTGCGGCGATCTCGACAGCGATGATTCCCTTCCTTCTGGCCGCCATCATGGTGTCCTGGTTCGGTCTGCAGAGACGCAAGTGGCAGCAGGGAGAGACCGATGACTGAAGGCGCCAAACAACAGGCCAGGATGCGGGCCAAAAGCGCTGCTGCCGCTGCCAAGGCCTCGGCCAAGGACGACGCGGAAGGCATGGACTTCCTGATGACCCGCCGCACCAAGTGGGTGACGATCTACATACCGCTCTCGGTCATCGTCTTCATCCTGTTGTTTCCCTTTTACTGGATGACGCTGACGGCGCTGAAGCCCAATGCCGAACTTCTGGACATGGAAACCACCAGTCCGCTCTGGGTGGCGGCGCCGACGCTGTCGCATATCTTCCATGTGATTTTCGAAACCGATTATCCGGTTTGGATGTGGAACACCATGATGGTTTCGGTGGTGGCAACCTTCATCTCGCTGGTGGCCTCCGTACTGGCCGCCTATGCCATCGTGCGCATCCGTTACAAGGGATCGCAGTGGGTTGGTGGGCTGATCTTCCTCGCTTATCTGGTGCCGCCCTCGATTCTGTTCATTCCGCTCTCGGTCATCGTGCATGCCTACGGCTTGTTCGATACGCCCATGGCGTTGATCCTGACCTATCCGACGATCCTCATTCCTTTCTCCACCTGGCTCCTGATGGGCTATTTCAAGACCATCCCCTATGAGTTGGAGGAATGCGCCCTGATCGACGGGGCGAGCCGTACCCAGATTCTGCTGAAGATCGTGCTGCCCCTGGCGGTGCCGGGCCTGATTTCCGCCGGCATCTTCTCCTTCACGCTGTGCTGGAACGAATTCATCTACGCCCTGACCTTCATCTCCACCACCTCCAACAAGACGGTGCCGGTGGCCATGCTGTCGGAGTTCGTGGACGGCGATATCTATCGCTGGGGCTCGCTCATGGCCGGGGCCCTGCTGGGCTCGTTGCCGGTGGCGATTCTTTACTCCTTCTTCGTTGAGCATTATGTCTCTTCGATGACCGGCGCGGTGAAGGAGTAGCGGCTCTCCCGCCCGGCCTCACGACGGGAGGTCTAGATGATTATCAGGGAAGCAGGCGAAGGCGACCTGCCCGCAGTGCTGGACATCCACCGTCAGGCCTTCGGTCAAGAAGAAGAGGCCGCGCTTGTCGAGGCCATCGTGAGAGATCCCAGTGCAGAGCCGGTGCTTTCCCTCATCGCGGTCGAGGATGACCGGCCCGTCGGGCACATCCTGTTTTCGCAGGTGGGTCTCACTGAGTCTGCAACGCCCGTTTCCGCCGCGATCCTGGCGCCTCTGGCGGTCGTGCCCGCGGCCCAGAGCCGGGGTATCGGCGGCAAGCTGATCGAAGAGGGTGTGGCGCGGCTGGCCGCTTCCGGTGTCGATCTGGTTTTCGTGCTGGGCTATCCCGACTATTACGGCCGCCATGGCTTTGCGGCCGCGGGCCCGCAGGGCCTGGATGCGCCTTATCCCATTGCGCAGGAACACACCGATGCCTGGATGGTGCGGGACCTCGGCAAGGGCCTGGTCGGGACTGTGCGCGGCAAGGTCGCCTGCTGCGACGCGTTGGACCACCCGGCACTCTGGATCGAGTAGGGAAAAGAAAGCTCCCTTCACCTGCGCGACGACGCTAGATTGGAGCCCCTGTTTCCCATCAGACTTGGAGTTTTGGGATGTCCGTCCCTTCGTCCGAAGCAAAACTGCGCCTTGTCGCCCCCCGGGCGGAACCGGTGCCGGTGGTCTTCGACAGCCCGCACAGCGGCAAGGCCTATCCGGCGGATTTCGGCAGCATCGCGCCCATGGCGGTGCTCAGGCGTTCGGAAGATGCCTTCGTTGACGAACTTTACAGCGCGGCGCCGGATCACGGCGCACCGCTGATCGCGGCGGAGTTTCCGCGCATCTATATCGATCCGAACCGCGACCTCGTCGATCTGGATCCGGCAATGCTGGATGGCCCCTGGGCGGAGCCGGTGGTGCCGAGCCGCAAGACCGAACTCGGCGTCGGTCTGATCTGGCGGCTGATGCCGCCGGATGCGCAGATCTACGACCGCCTGCTCAGCGTTGCCGAGGTACAGCGCCGGATCGACACCTGCTGGCGGCCCTATCATGCCGCCGTGGCCGGGGCGATCGACGACGCCCATGGCCGTTTCGGCGAGGTCTGGCACATCAACTGTCACTCCATGCCGGCCATGGGCAACAGCGGCACCGAGGACGGGCCGGTGGCGCGCGCGGAATTCGTGCTCGGTGATCGCGACGGCACGACCTGCGATCCCGCCTTTACCGCTTTCGTCGCCGACCAGCTCAGAGATCTCGGCTATCAGGTGAAGCTCAACGAGCCCTATAAGGGGGTGGAACTGGTGCGCCGCTACTCCGATCCCGCGAAGGGCCGCCACAGCCTGCAGGTGGAAATCAACCGCAAGCTCTACATGGATGAAGAGCGTATCGAGCGGAATGGCGGGTTTTCAACGCTCAAGGCGAACATGGACCGGCTTATCGCTGCAATCTGCGCTTATGCCCGGGACCGGGCCTAACATGAACAAGAGTTAATCCCGCGGCAAGGCGACGGTAACGCCCGGCCCCCACGTCCTCAGCAGCTTTTGAACCTGCTGAGGAGATAGCATTATGGTTCCCGTTTGGGCCCAAATCCCTGGGTTTCCGCGCCAAACCGAAGGCCTGGCTTCGGGGGCACGGCGCTCTCCCCTGACGCTGATGGCCGTGGCGGGTCTCTCTCTCGCCCTTATCGCCGGCTCCATAAATCCCGCCGACGCCCGGCCGGCACCGGCAAGCTTCGCCGATCTGGTCGAAGACGTGGCGCCGGCGGTGGTGAACATCGCCGTGGTTCAGCGCGGTGAAGTCAGGGCCCAGGGACCGCGGTCGATGCCGGATGACCTGCCCTTCGGAAACGATCCCAACCTGCGTGAATTCTTCGAAAGGTTCTTTGGACCCGGTGGCCGCCCCGACGGCAACCAGGCCGAGCCTCGGCGCCCGCGCCAGGGGGCGGGTTCCGGCTTCATCATCGATGCCGAGGGCTACGTCGTGACCAACAACCACGTGATCGATGGAGCCGATGAGATCACGGTCACCCTGAAGGACGGTGCGTCCTACGAGGCGGAGCTGATCGGTGCCGATCCCCGCACCGATCTTGCCTTGTTGAAAGTCGATGCGGAAGGACCCCTGCCGTTCGTCGAGTTCGGTGAGTCGGACGGCCTGCGCCCGGGTGACTGGGTAGTTGCAGTCGGCAGCCCCTTCGGTCTCGGCGGCTCGGTAACCGCCGGTATCGTGTCGGCACGCGGCCGAGACCTGCCCGGCGGCAGTCTGATCGACTTCATACAGATTGACGCGCCGATCAACCGTGGGAACTCCGGCGGCCCGACCTTCGACACGGAAGGCGCGGTTATCGGTGTGAACACGGCGATCTATTCGCCCAACGGTGGCAGCGTGGGTATCGGCTTTGCCATTCCCTCCAACCTCGCCAGCCGGATCGTCGACGACCTGCGGGACGACGGCAAGGTCGAGCGGGGCTGGCTGGGCGTCCGTATCCAGCCGGTTACGCCCGACATCGCCGAAGGATTCGGCATGGCTGCTGCCGAAGGCGCCTTGGTTGCCGCCGTCGAGCCGGACAGCCCGGCGGCGAAGGCCGGTCTGCGCGCCGGGGACGTGGTCACGGCCTGGGACGGCAAAACCGTCGTCCGGGTGAAGGACCTGAGCCAGTTGGTGGCCGAGACCCCGGTGGACAAGGCCACGTCGATGCAGGTCTGGCGCGACCGGGAGCCTTTGGAACTGACGGTCGTCACCGGCGCGGTGCCGGGTGAGGAGCAGGTCTCCGGTTTACCGGGCCCGCAGTCCGGGGCCGCGGAAGACCCCGCTGAAGCCGAGCTTGGCGATACCGGTGTGACGGTGACGTCCCTCGACGAGGAAGCGCGTGAAACCCTGGGGCTGACGGAGTCCGACAGCGGTGTTGTCATCGTCGATATCGCCCCGGACAGCCCGGCCGCCCGGAGCGGGCTGCAGCGCGGCGACGTGATCCGCAGCATCACCCTGGAACCGGTAAAGACGCCGTCGGAGGCTGTGGACCGCATCGAGGCTTTGCAGGAAGCCGGCGAATCGGTTGCGACGATCAAAGCTGTGCGCCGTGGCAGTGAGAGCTTCTTCGCTCTGCGTTTGTCCCAGGCATAAGACTATCGCAACAGGTTCGGGCCGCCGCTCTCCTTGAAGTTGCCTTCGGCAGCTTCAGCGGCCCGGAGCTGCTCTCGGTGGGACACGTAGTCCCGCAGGCGAGGAGCGCCCCAAACGATCGGGGCGCTCCTTTGCCGTTCAGGCCTGTCGGCCGGCCGCGGGGGTTGCGGCGGGCAGGCTGGGAAAGGCATAACCCTAATGACGATCTGCAAAGACTCCGAAATCTCGTGGACACGGCGTGAGAGACAGACCGCGATGCGTGTTTTGATTGTCGAAGACGACGGCGAAACGGCGGGTTATATCGCCAAGGGCCTCCGGGAAGCCGGCTATGCGGCGGAAATTGCCGTAGACGGGAAGGAGGGACTGCTGCGCGCCGCCAGTGAGGACTTCGACCTGGCGATCGTCGATCGCATGTTGCCGAAGGTCGACGGGATCTCGGTGGTCGAAACCCTCCGGGGCACGGGCAGCAGCCTGCCGATCCTCTTTCTTTCCGCCATGGGGGGCGTCGATGACCGGGTAAAGGGCCTGCGCGCCGGTGGAGACGACTATCTGGTAAAACCCTTTGCCTTCTCGGAGCTTCTGGCCCGAATAGAGGCTCTGCTGCGGCGGCCCGCCGAGGGCAAGGCGGAAACCGGCCTGCGCCTCGCGGACTTGGAGATCGATTTGTTGTCGCGCCAGGTGCGGCGCGGCGGCCAGGTGATCGACCTGCAGCCCCGCGAGTTCAAGATCCTGGAGTATCTGATGCGCCACGCCGGTCAGGTGGTGACGCGCACAATGCTGCTGGAAAATGTCTGGAACTATCACTTCGACCCGCAGACCAATGTGGTTGACGTCCACATTTCCCGCCTGCGTCAGAAGATCGACAAGGAATTCGACAAGGCATTGCTGCATACCGTGCGCGGTTCGGGGTACTCGCTTCGTGAATAGGGCCAGCCTGCTCCAGTCGCGTATTTTTCGGCTGGTTCTGGTCTATCTCTGTTTCTTCACCCTGGCTGTCCTTCTGCTGACTGGTGCGATTTTCTGGGCAACCTCCAGCAGCGTCTCCCGCCAGACCGACTCGACCATCGACGCCGAGATCAGGGGACTGGCGGAGCAATTCTCCCAGCGCGGCACCCCCGGCCTTATTGCCGCCCTTCAGCGCCGAACCGTCGCCGCGGCGCAAACCCGCGGCCTTTACCTGCTGATGGGGCCGGATAACCGCGTCCTGGCGGGCAACCTCAGCCGCTGGCCCGATGAACCGGCGGACAGCGAGGGTTGGCTGACCTTCCGTCTGGAGTTTCCGGAAGTCGAAGGCGGCGGCGTGAATTTCGGGCGGGCGCGAACCTTCAACCTGCGCGGCGGCCTTCGCCTGCTTGTCGGCCATGACGTAAGGGAGCGGGACCGTGTTGCGGTGCTGATCCGCGAGATCCTGGCCTGGAGCCTTTTGGCGATCTTCGGCATCTCCCTGCTTGGCGGCCTGCTGATGAGCCGCGTCTTGTTGGGACGTATCGAAACGATCAACCGTACCAGCCGCGACATCATGGCCGGCGACCTGACCCGCCGGGTGCCGGTCAGCGGACGCGAGGACGAATTCGACCAGCTTGCCAAGAACCTCAATGCCATGCTCGACCAGATCGAAAGACTGTTGGGGGGCATGCGGCAGGTCAGCGACAACATCGCCCATGATCTGCGCAGCCCCCTGGCGCGGCTGCGCAGCGGCCTCGAACTGGCATTGATCGAAGACCCCGGGTCTGACGGCTATCGGGATGCGATCGCCAAGGCGATCCGCGAGGCCGACAGTCTGTTGAAGACCTTCACAGCACTGCTGAGCATCGCCCAGGCGGAAGCTGGGGCATCGCGGGATCGCTTTGCGAGTGTGGATCTGCAGGATCTTATCCAGGACGTGGTGGAGTTGTACGATCCCCTGACCGAGGAACTGGGGATCACGCTGGAAGTGCGGCCGCTCCAGGCGGTTCGGCGGACAGGCGACCGGGATCTGCTGTTCCAGGCCCTGGTCAACCTGCTGGATAATGCCATCAAGTTTTCAGGAGCCGGCGGGCGCATTGAAATTGGCGTCGAGAGACAGGACGGAACAGCCATTCTCTCCGTCAGCGACCGTGGACCGGGCATTCCCGAGGACCAGCGCGAAGAGGTTCTGAAGCGGTTTGTCAGGCTGGAACAAAGCCGCTCGACGTCGGGCAGCGGCTTGGGCCTCAGCCTTGTCCAGGCCGTCGCGCATCTGCATGACGGCGAACTGCTGCTAGAAGACAATGCGCCCGGCCTGCGGGCCAGCCTCCGTCTGCCCGTCGGGCCATCCGAAGGCGGCGGCTCACGCTGATACCAGAATCCTGGTCTCGGAAACGATAGCCGGTGCCTTCACGATGACCGGCTGTTCCGATCCCTGAACCTCGCTACCAGCTGTTGCGCAGCTCGCGCAGCTTCAGGAAGACCTCCTTGGCACTCGGCGTTTCGGACAGATCGGGAAAGACCTCGCGCAGTCTGGCGATAACCGTCGGGCTCTGCAGGCGGAAGAAGGTGTTGATCGTTTTCTCCTGCCCCAGTGTGGAGATCAGGGCCGCATCGGGGTCCTGGTCGTCGACCTGGCGCAGCAGAGCCTCGGCGTCGCTGTTGTCCGGCTCGCGGTCGAGCGTAAAACGCAGGTTGTTGGCAATGTAATCATGGCCGGGGTAGATCTGCGTCGCGTCGGGCAGTTTGGAAAGCTGCTCGGCGAAGGTGTGATAAAGCTCGTTGGGATGACCGCCGTTATGGCAGTTGCCGGCACCGGCATTGAAAAGCGTGTCACCGCAGAACAGGGCGGGTTGTTCGGTCCGTGACAGCAGACAGACGTGGCTCATGGTGTGGCCGGGGGTATCGAGAACCTCAAGATCGACAGTGCTGCCGACCTTGACGACGTCACCGGCGGCAAGCCCCTGGTCCATACCGGGAATGCGGTTCTTGGCGTTCTGGTGCGCCAGGATCTTTGCACCGGTCGCCGCCACCACCGGCTTGTTGCCGCCGATATGGTCGCCGTGCTCATGGGTGTTGAGGATCTGGGTGATTTCCCAGCCGCGCTCTTTCGCTTTCGCCAGGCACTTCTTGTGGTCAAGCGGATCGATCGCCAGGGCTTCGCCGCTTGCCGGACAGGCAATCAGGTAGTTGAAATTGCGGTAGGCATTCCCGGTCCAGATCTGCTCAACGATCATCTTTTGCTCCTCTTGGGGCCGGCCCATTGCTGCTTGGCCGGTTCGGCGTCAGCATAGGCCATCGCGCGCCGCCGCACCATCGCGCCGGGGTTAAAAGCCTAGCGAATGAGTTGCAGCATGCTGCGAAAGTCGTCGCTGTCGGCGCGCTCCAGCCACTCGAAGACCACCATCTCGGCAGTCACGGCTGTGATGGCCTGGCCGGCCAGCGCTTCAACAGTTGGACGCTCCGCGGCCGGCAGACAGTCAAGGACAAGAAAAAGGTGAAGCCTTTCTCTCAGCGCGTCTTCGATCTCCGGGCGCGCCAGGCTGGTGCTGACCACCTGGTCGCGGCCCTGCTCGAGGGCAGTGGTGGCGGCGAAGCCTTCGGCCGTGCTGCGGGGCACATGAAGACGCTCCGCAGCAGCGCTCAGGAGTGATTGCGCCTCCGTCGGGTCCTCTGGGTCAGCGGCGGTAAGAAGGGTCGAGCGCCCTGCCGAAAGCAGCATGGGGATTTCATCCGTATCGAGACTGACTGCTGAGAGAAGACTAGCCTATTGGCCGCTCTCGCCAATATGTTTCCTTTCGGAAACTTCATTATGGCGAGTCTCGAAAAGAAGGTGATGGTGATGGGGATCGATGGTTCCGGTGAAAAGGCCGTGGACAGGCTGCGCAAGATTCTGGCGAAACCCGGGTTGACGCAGATGCCCTGCTGTTTCGATGCGCTTTCGGCCAGGCTGATCGAGCGGGCCGGATTTCCGGTCACCTTCATGAGCGGTTTTGCCGTTTCTGCCGCGCGCCTAGGGTTGCCGGACACCGGGTTGATTTCCTATGGCGAGATGCTCGACCAGGGGCGCAACATCTGCGCCGCCACCGGAATCCCGGTGATCGGCGACGGGGACACCGGCTACGGCAACGCGGTGAACGTAAAGCGCACGGTGGCCGGCTATGCCCAAGCCGGGTTTGCCGCCGTGATGATCGAAGACCAGGTTTGGCCCAAGCGCTGCGGCCATACCCGGGGCAAGGCGGTGGTCGATCACGCCGAAGCGATGGCCAGGGTGCAGGCTGCCGTCGACGCGCGCAACGAAGGGGCCGACATCCTGATTCTCGCCCGGACCGACGCCCGCGGCACCGACGGTCTCGACGAGGCCCTGCGCCGCGTCGAAGGTTTTCAGCGCCTGGGTGCGGACATCCTCTTCCTGGAAGCGCCGAAGTCGGAGGCTGAGATGCGCGCCTTTTGCAGTGCCGTCGACCGTCCGACCCTGGCCAACCTGGTGGAGCAGGGCGAAACCCCGCTACTGGCTCCGGCGGCGCTGGAGGAGATTGGCTACAAGCTGGCGGCCTATCCGCTGACCCTTCTCTCCGTTGCCATGCGGGCGATGGAGGAGGCGCTGGCGACTTTCAAAGATGGCCGTCATCCGGAAGCCCTGCTGACCTTTGCCGAGCTGCGCCAGCGTGTCGGCTTCGAGGACTATTACAGCGAAGAGGAACGCTACGCCGGCGGGTGACTACTCACCGGCTGCCGGGCTCAATTCGGGCAGGGTAAAGACCTCGATCTCTTCAGCGACGCCGCGCAGACGGTGGTGCCCCAGGGATACGAGTTCGTCTGACACGACACGCTCGAAGTCTTCTGAGATCAGCAGGGTGACGCCCAGTTCCTTGGTCAGGCTGTCGATCCGCGCGGCCTCGTTGGTTGCCGGGCCGATGACGGTGAAGTCGAGGCGGCTCGACCCGCCGATATTGCCATAGGTCAAGTCGCCCAGATGCAGCGCCAAGCCGAAGCGCAGGGGCGCCCGGCCTTCTTCGGCCAGATCGGCATTCACCTCGTGCATTCTGGCGAGGGCATCTCTTGCCGCTTCCAATGCTTCACAGCCGGCAGTCTGCCCGCAGAACATCTCCTTGCCTTCTTTCGAGGTGCCCGTCTTCTCCATCGGGAAGATGGCCAGCATGCCGTCGCCGATAAACTTCAGAACCTCGCCGCCGCGGTCCAGAACGGCCCCGGCCATGGCCTCGAAGAAGCGGTTGATGAGGTCCAGGTAGTCGTCCCTAGACACGCTGTCGGCCAGAGCGGTCGAACCGCGCAGGTCGCAGTACCAGATGACCGCCGGGATGTTCTCGCCGTCGCCGCGCTTGATCAGTCCGTTCAGCACCCGCTGGCCGGTGTAGGCGCCGAGATAGGTATCCAGCAGCGTGCGGGACATCCGGTGCATGGCATGCACTTCCAGCAGGCGGCTGAGGATCGGCAGGACCTCGTGGATCTGGCCGAGGTGCTCGGTAGTGAATCCGCCGACACGGTCGGTCGCCAGAGTCAGGATATTGATCTTGCCGTTGGAAAACCGCATCGGCATGGCGACGTAGTCCGTACAGCCGGCTTCGACCAGATCGCTCAGGATCGGATAGTCCAGAGTCGGGTTCGGCCCTTCCAGGCGGCGGCGGATGCCGCCGGCGCCCTCGAAGATCGGCATCAGGGGGCTTTTCAGATAGGCCTCGGACTGCAGGCCGTAGTGCGGAAAGTCGCGCTCGTCCACCACCGTTTCGCCGCGGCGCCAGACAAAGGCATTGCTGGCCATCTGCGGATGCAGGGTGGGGATGATGACGTTCATCCGTGAAACGCCGAAGCCGGCTTCGGCCAGTTGTCTGCCGAGACGGTCCAGCAGTTCGGCCGAGGAGGTTGCTTCCCAAGCTTCGCGCAGCATCCAGGCGGCCAGCGGATTGCTGTACTCCGTCAGGCTCTCGCCCGGATCGATTTCGACTTCCCGGTCCTCTTCGAACCAGGCATCCATCTGATTCCAGTAAAAGGCGATGTAGCCGCGTATGCCCAAGGCCTCTTCGATCGGGTCCTCATAGCTCCAGGCCGCGTTCTCGGCTGATTTGTCGCCGACCTTCACGGTCCAGTAGTTGGCGGTTCCCTTGAACGGACAGTAGGTGCGGTGATCGCTTGGCTCGAGAAACTGCATGGCGATGTCTTCGCGCGGGACGTAGTAGATCGCCGGCAGCCGGGTCTCATACAGAATCAGGGCGCGGCGGCTGTCGGCGATGATCTCGCCGTTGAAAACCACCTTCACATGCTTGCCGCTTGGCTCGATACCAATGCGGTAATCGCTGGAATCGAGGGTTTCCGGCAGTTTGGGGGCGAGGGGGGCGGCCTCTTGCATAGATCTCTGGAACCTTCCGGATAGCCGGGCCGCGGCGGTGGCTCGCGCCGGCTGGATGATGGGTTGCAATCAATATAGGGGCTTCCCGCCGCCCTTTCACGCGCTCAGATAGGGGAGGGACCGGAACACACAGGGGTGTGATACCGATGAAAAAGTGAGCGGTTTCATTGATCTAACAGGATCTATCGCCTGAGGTTCGGATTTTCGGTTCCGAAAATATCATTGAACGCTTATGCTGAGGCCATGAGAGGGTGGAAATGAGCGAACCGGCTGGGAACGCGGAAGCGGGCGCGGCGCAGGACGAACCCGTTGAGCTGAACCAGCGGCAGGAACGGATCATCGATCTGGTCCGCGAGCGCGGTTTCGTGGCGATCGAGGCTTTGGCCGAACATTTTGAAGTGACGCCGCAGACCGTGCGCCGGGACATCAATCAGCTTTGCGACCAGGGCCTGCTGCGCCGCTATCATGGCGGCGCCGGTCTGCCGTCGTCTGTGGAGAACCTCGCCTATCGGACCCGCCAGGTTCTGAACCGCGGGCAGAAGGCCAGCATCGCCTCGATCGTGGCGGCGGCGGTGCCCGACAACGCGTCGCTGTTCATCAATATCGGGACGACCACGGAGGAGGTGGCGAAGGCCCTCATCGACCATCGAGGCCTCCGTGTTATCACCAATAATCTTAATGTTGCCAATATGTTGGCGGCAAAGCCGGACTTCGAAGTCATTGTCGCCGGCGGCTTGGTGCGGAGCCGCGACCGGGGTATCGTGGGGGAGGCGACCCTGGACACCATTCAGCAGTTCAAGGTCGACATCGGGATCATCGGCATCTCGGGAATCGACGACGACGGTTCGCTTCTCGACTTCGACTATCGCGAGGTGAGGGTGGCGCAGGCGATCATCCGGAATTCGCGCCGCGTGTTCCTGGCGACGGACCACACCAAGTTCGGCCGCAACGCCCTCGTACGACTGGGCCACATGCATGAAATCGACGCGCTGTTCACCGACCGCCGGCCCTCCGAGACGATGCAGGACATCCTCGCGGAAGCCGACGTCGAGCTGCATATCGCCGATCCGGACTAGCGCCCGAACCAGCGCAACGACCCTTGGCCCAGCCAAGGGTTGGGCTCATGCCCTGCCGGGGCCCGAAAGTTCGGAAATTTTCGTTTTCGAATATTTTCGATTGTCAGGCCGCGGTGATCTGGCCTATGGTTTCCAGAAGCAATCAAGCGCAAGCCGTTCAGGCTGCAAACTCTCCCATTCAAGGGAGAGGTGTTGGGGAGGGTCTTAGTCGGTCATGACCGAGACAGTCGACATTCTTGTCGTTGGCGGTGGCATTAATGGGGCCGGGATTGCGCGCGATGCAGCCGGCCGCGGACTCTCCGTCCTGCTCTGTGAAAAGAACGATCTCGGCAGCGCGACCTCTTCGGCCAGCACCAAGCTGATCCACGGCGGCCTGCGCTATCTCGAATACTACGAATTCCGTTTGGTGCGCGAGGCGCTGATCGAGCGTGAAGTGCTGTTGCGGGCGGCCCCGCACATCATCTGGCCGCTGCGCTTCGTGCTGCCGCACAATAAGGGACTGCGGCCGGCCTGGCTGATCCGTCTCGGCCTCTTCCTCTACGATCATCTCGGCGGCCGTAAGCTGTTGCCGGGGTCCAAGGGCGTCGACTTGCGCCGCCACGTCGCGGGTGAGCCGCTGGTGCCCGAGTTGCAGAAAGGTTTCATCTATTCCGACTGCTGGGTACAGGACTCGCGCCTGGTGGCGCTGAATGCGCTGGATGCCCAGGAGCACGGCGCCGAGGTGCTGACCCGCGTCGAGTGCGTCTCCGCCCGGCGCCAGGACGATCGCTGGCAAGTGGTGCTGCGCGACCTTAGAAATGGCGAGAAGCGTGAACTGACGGCGCGGGCCCTGGTCAATGCGGCGGGTCCCTGGACTGCCGAGTTCATCGAGCAGCGCGCTGGCTTGAACAAGGCACAGTCGCTGCGTCTGGTGAAAGGCTCCCACATTGTCGTGCGCAAGATGTTCGAGCACGACTATCCCTATATTTTCCAGAATCCGGACGGGCGCATCATCTTCGCCATTCCCTACGAGCAGGACTACACCCTGATCGGCACCACCGATGTGGATTACAAGGACGATCCCGCCGAGGTCGCCATCTCCGAAGAGGAGACCGAATACCTCTGCTCCGCGGTGAACGTCTACTTCAAGAAACAGATATCGCCGGCGGATGTGGTCTGGACGTATTCCGGGGTTCGCCCGCTTTATGACGATGCGGCCTCCAGCGCCTCCTCGGCCACGCGCGACTACGTGCTGGAGCTGGACCACGGGGAGGGACGGGCGCCCCTGCTGTCGATTTTCGGCGGCAAGATCACCACCTTCCGCAAGCTCTCCGAACACGCCATGCAGAAGCTGGCCGAGGCATTGGGGCCGCTGGGCGACCCCTGGACCGCCGATGCAGCCTTGCCGGGCGGCAATATTGCCGATGCCGACTTCGACGGCTACCTGCGGCGTTTCAAGCAGGCGCGGCCCTGGCTGCCGGCGGATCTCGCCTGGCGCTATGTGCGCAACTACGGCACCCGGGCGGAGCGCATCACCGCCGGTGCCGCTTCCCTGGCCGATCTTGGTGAGGATTTCGGTGACGGCCTGCATGCGGCGGAGATCGACTACCTGCGCCAGCATGAATGGGTCGAATCCGCTGATGACTTTCTTTGGCGCCGGTCGAAAATGGGCCTGCACACCTCGGATCAGACAAAGCAGAAGCTCGAGGCCTGGATGGAGAGCCATCACGGGGATACGAGCCGGCAGGAGTCCGCCTGATGACCTTGACGCTTCAGAACGTGAGCAAGCGCGTCGGTGCGGAGATGCACATCAGCGACGTTAGTCTGACGCTCGACACCGGCTCCTTGAACGTGCTTCTGGGGCCGACGCTCTCCGGCAAGACCTCTCTCATGCGCCTGATGGCCGGCCTCGACAAACCCACCGAGGGCGACATCCTGGTCGACGGCAAGTCGGTTGTCGGTATGGCGGTGCAGAAGCGCAACGTCGCCATGGTCTACCAGCAGTTCATCAACTATCCGACACTGACGGTCTATGAGAACATCGCCTCGCCGATGCGGGTGGCCGGCGTCGACAAGGCGACTCTCGATAGCAAGGTACGGGAAGCCGCCGACCTGCTGAAGCTCGGTGACTTCCTCAAGCGCACGCCGCTGGAGCTGTCGGGCGGCCAGCAGCAGCGCACCGCCCTGGCACGGGCCCTGGTAAAGGGCGCCGATCTGGTATTGCTGGACGAGCCTCTGGCAAACCTGGACTACAAGCTGCGCGAGGAACTGCGCGTCGAATTGCCGAAGATCTTCGCCGCAACCGGTGCGGTTTTCGTCTACGCGACGACCGAGCCTCATGAAGCCCTGCTGCTGGGCGGCAAGACGGCGACCCTCTGTGAGGGCCGGGTGACGCAGTTCGGCCCGACGATCGAGGTTTACAACCGCCCGGCGGACCTGATGACCGCGCGAACCTTTTCCGATCCGCCGATGAACCTGGTCCCCATGACCAAGACCCAGGGATCGATGAGTTTTGCCGGCAAGGCGGTGCCGGTGCCGCCTTCGGCACAGGATCTCGCGGACGGTGCCTACAAGGTCGGCATCCGCCCCCATCACCTGCTGCTGCATCGCCCGGCGGGCGCGGCGCTCGAAGTGACCGGCGCCGTGTCGACCACGGAGATCACCGGCTCCGAGAGTTTCATTCATGTCGAGAGCGAGGGCGAGCGCTGGGTGGCTCTGACACACGGCGTTCACCGTGTCGAGGTCGGCGATCACATTCCGGTCTATCTCGATCCGGCTTCCTTCTTCATTTTCGATGGCGCTGAGCGACTGGTTGCTGCGCCCTCGGGTAAGCTGTGAGGGCAGGGCCATGGCACAGATATCCCTCGACGAACTTGCCCACTCCTACATGCCGAACCCGCAGAGCGAAGCGGACTTTGCGCTGAAGCAGATCGACCACGTTTGGCAGGACGGTGGCGCCTATGCGCTGTTGGGGCCCTCGGGCTGTGGCAAGACCACCTTGTTGAATATCATCTCCGGTCTCCTGGTGCCCTCGCGCGGGCGCATCCTGTTTGGCGACCAGGACGTTACGGCTCTGGCGCCGGAACAACGCAATATCGCCCAGGTGTTCCAGTTCCCGGTGATCTACGACACCATGACGGTGGCCGAGAACCTGGCCTTCCCCCTGGTCAACCGAAAGGTGCCCAAGGCGGAGATCGAGAAGCGGGTTCAGAGCACCATCGCCATGCTGGATCTTGGCGACAAGGCGAACCGCAAAGCGCAGGGGCTGACCGCCGACGAGAAACAAAAGATCTCATTGGGGCGCGGCCTGGTGCGCTACGACGTGAACGCCATCCTGTTCGACGAGCCGCTGACCGTCATCGATCCGCACATGAAGTGGCAGCTCCGCACCCAGTTGAAGGAACTGCACCACGAGTTCGGCCACACCATGATCTATGTGACCCACGACCAGACCGAGGCGCTGACCTTCGCCGACAAGGTGGTGGTGATGTACGAGGGCGAGGTGGTGCAGATCGGCACGCCCGAAGAACTCTTCGACGAGCCGGCCCATACCTTCGTCGGTTACTTCATCGGCTCTCCCGGCATGAACGTTCTGCCCTGTGAGGTCGAAGGTGACCGGCTCCGTCTCGGCGGCCGCGAGATCATGCTGCAGCGCCGCTACCCGACGCTTAGCGGGAAGATTGAAATGGGGGTCCGGCCGGAATTTGTCGGCTTGAAAGCCAAGGGCGAGGGGCTGCCGATCTCAATCTCGGCGGTGGAGGACATCGGCCGCTTCAAGATCGTCCGCGCCAGGATCGAAGGGCAGAGTTTCGATGCGGTGCTGCCGGAGGGAACGGAAATCCCCGCCGAGGCTTCGGCGGTGATCGACCCGCGCCGCATCAACATCTACCAGGATTCCCATATCGTGCGGGGAGCGGCCTGATCATGCAGAAGACGCTGAACAACAAAGCCTGGTTCATGGTTCTGCCGGTGCTGCTGATCGTAGCGCTGAATGCCGTCGTGCCGCTGATGACCGTCGTCAACTACTCGGTGCAGGACACTTTCGGCAACAACGTCTTTTTCTTTGAGGGAACCCGCTGGTTCAGCGAAGTGATGGCTTCGGAGCGCTTCCATGGCGCGCTGATGCGACAGCTTTTTTTCACTGGCACGATCCTGGCGATTGAGATTCCGCTGGGTGTGGCAATCGCCCTGGCCATGCCGCGTTCCGGCTTCTGGGCCTCGGTCTGCCTGGTGTTGATGGCCCTGCCGTTGCTGATTCCCTGGAACGTGGTCGGCGCGATGTGGAACATCTACGCGCTGCCCGATATCGGCCTGCTGGGCTTCGGCCTTAACTGGCTCGGCATTCCCTACGACTTCACGCAGCAGCCGGTCTCTGCCTGGTTCACGGTCATCCTGATGGACGTTTGGCACTGGACTTCGCTGGTGGTGCTGCTGGCCTACGCCGGTCTGCAGTCCATCGACGACAATTACTACCGCGCGGCGCAGATCGACGGCGCCTCGCGCTGGGCGGTGTTCCGCTACATTCAGTTGCCGAAGATGAAGCACGTTCTGACCATCGCTGTGCTGCTGCGCTTTATGGACAGCTTCATGATCTATACCGAGCCCTTCGTGCTTACCGGCGGCGGCCCGGGCAACACCACAACGGTGTTGTCCATCGACCTGGTGAAAGCCGCGCTGGGCGAGTTTAATCTGGGTGTCGCTTCGGCCATGAGCATCATCTACTTCCTGATGACGCTGCTGGTCTGCTGGCTGTTCTACACAATCACCATGCAGGGAGAGCAGAAATGACCCGTCTCCGCTGGCTGGTGCCGACGCTCTACATCGTTTTTCTGATGCTGCCGATCTATTGGCTGCTGAACATGTCGTTCAAGACGACCAACGAAATTCTCGGCGGCTTCTCCTGGTTCCCGGCCGATTTCACCGTCGACAGCTACGTCGAGATTCTGACCGATCCCACCTGGTACAGCGGCTATATCAACTCCATCATCTACGTTGGGCTGAACACGGTGATCTCGGTATCCTTCGCGCTGCCGGCCGCCTATGCGTTCTCGCGCTACCGCTTCCTGGGCGACAAGCATCTGTTCTTCTGGCTGCTCACCAACCGCATGGCGCCGCCGGCGGTCTTTGCGCTGCCGTTCCTGCAGCTTTATTCGTCGCTCGGACTGTTCGACACGCATATTGCGGTGGCCCTGGCCCACTGCCTGTTCAACATTCCTTTGGCGGTCTGGATTCTGGAAGGCTTCATGTCCGGCGTGCCGAAGGAGATCGACGAGACGGCATACCTCGACGGCTATTCATTCCCGCGCTTTTTCACCAAGATCTTCATGCCTCTGATCGGCAGCGGTATTGGCGTCACGGCCTTCTTCTGCTTCATGTTTTCCTGGGTGGAGATGCTGCTGGCGAAGTCGCTGACCGCGGTGGATGCAAAGCCGATCGCCGCGGTGATGACCCGAACGGCGAGTACCTCCGGCTATGAACTCGGTTTGCTGGCCGCGGCCGGCGTACTGACCATTATTCCCGGCGCGATCGTTATCTACTTCGTGCGTAACTACATCGCCAAGGGCTTTGCGATGGGGAGGGTTTGAGCATGGGTCTCTCATGGATGGCCTGGACTTGGCAGACTGGCGCTTTCTTCGGCGTGATTGCGCTGCTGCTGATCGGCATGAGTCTCTGGGAAATGAAGGATCCCGGCGGCAATCCGCGCCGTGGCGTACTCGGTCTCGACACGACGCGCGGCGACCGCCTGTTCATCACGCTGCTGGGCAGCGCGTACATCAATCTGGCCTGGCTGGCGATCCTGGGTCCCGGTCTGGGTTGGGCCATGGTGCTGTGCCTGGTCTATGCGGTGCTGGTATTCCGCTACGTCTAGGGGGCTTGGCACAGTTTTTTGGAGGAATGCGGTGGTCCCCGCAGAAGGGGCCGCAGCAGAGCGTAAACGACAGAAACCTTAGGGAGGACGACGAATGAGAAAATACCTCTTAGCAACCGCGACAGGGTTATCCCTGGCGCTCGCTGGCGGGACCGCGTTTGCGGACGGCCACGAGGGCATGGGCGCGGCCAAGAAATGGATCGAGGAGGAGTTCCAGCCCTCGACCCTTTCCATGGACGAGCAGATGGCCGAAATGGAATGGTTCATGAAGGCCGCCGAACCTTTCAAGGGGATGGAGATCAACGTGCTGTCGGAGACGATTCCGACACACAGCTATGAATCCGAAACTCTGACCAAGGCCTTCGAGGAGATCACCGGCATCAAGGTGAACCATCAACTCCTCGGTGAGGGCGAGGTGGTTCAGGCCGTCCAGACCCAGATGCAGACGCGGCGTAACCTTTACGACGCCTACATCAACGATTCGGATCTGATCGGCACCCATTCGCGGCTGCAGCTTGCCTACAACCTGACGGACTTCATGGAAGGCGAAGGCAAGGACGTGACCAACCCGGGTCTCGATCTCGACGACTTCATGGGTGCGTCTTTCACTACCGGACCGGACGGCAAGCTCTACCAGCTACCTGACCAGCAGTTCGCAAACCTCTATTGGTTCCGCAAAGACTGGTTCGACAAGCCCGAACTGCAGGCGCAGTTCAAGGAGCGTTACGGTTACGACCTGGGTGTGCCGGTCAACTGGTCGGCCTATGAGGACATCGCCGAATTCTTCAGCGTTCATGTGAAGGAAATCGACGGTGTCCGCGTCTATGGCCACATGGATTACGGCAAGCGTGCGCCCGACCTCGGCTGGCGCATGACCGATGCCTGGCTGTCGATGGCCGGTGCCGGCTCGACCGGCCTGCCCAACGGCGTGCCGATCGACGAATGGGGCATCCGCATGGAAGCGGGTTCCTGCAACCCGCAGGGTGCCTCGGTGGCGCGCGGTGGCGGCACCAACGGTCCGGCCGCCGTCTATGCCATCCGCAAGTGGGATGAATGGCTGCGTCAGTACGCACCGCCGGGTGCGGCCAGCTACGACTTCTATCAGTCGTTGCCGGCACTCAGCCAGGGCAATGTCGCCCAGCAGATCTTCTGGTACACGGCTTTCACCGCTTCGATGGTGGCGCCGAAATCCGAAGGCAACAACACCGTCGACGATGCCGGCAAGCCGCTCTGGCGGATGGCGCCGAGCCCTCACGGCCCTTACTGGCAGGACGGGCAGAAGCTCGGCTATCAGGATGCCGGTTCCTGGACGATCCTGCAGTCGACCCCGCTCGACCGTGCCAAGGCGGCTTGGCTCTATGCCCAGTTCGTCGTCTCCAAGACCGTTGACGTGAAGAAGAGCCATGTCGGCCTCACCTTCATTCGCGACAGCACGGTCCGGCACGAAAGCTTCACCGAGCGGGCGCCGAACCTGGGCGGTCTGGTCGAGTTCTACCGTTCGCCCGATCGTGTGCTGTGGTCGCCGACCGGCGTCAACGTGCCCGACTATCCCAAGCTGGCTCAGCTCTGGTGGCAGAACATCGGCGACGTCAACTCCGGTGCCTTCACGCCGCAGGAAGCCATGGATCGTCTCGCCGGTGAGATGGACCAGGTAATGGCCCGCATGCAGGCGGCCGACGAGCAGGCCAATGTCTACGGCGGCTGCGGCCCGCGTCTGAATGACGAGATGGACGCTTCGGCTTGGCTGGGCAAGGCCGACGGGCCGAAGGCCAAGCTGGCCAACGAGAAGCCGAAGGGCGAGACCATCGCTTATGAAGAAATCATCAAGCGCTGGCAGTAAGCCTGCGGTCTGATCTTCGCCGATGGCCGAGAGGTCACGGCGGGGATCAAGAGATCGAAACCACTATTGGGGCGGCTTTATGCCGCCCCTCTTTTTTGCGCAGTTGCTAATCTTCAACTTTCTCGCAAAATCTTGTGAACCAACCTGCCTTCAGCTTCGTAAAGAATTGCGTCGGTCATTGAGCCGATACAAAAACCCAAAGAGAATTTGGAGGACAAGAATGCGTCGTACCCCATTCGTGGGCCGGCTCATGATGCTCTGCGCCACCGTTCTGGTTGTCGCAGCCTGTGCATCACGGGGGGCTGAAACCCAAAAGGATATCGTCGACATTGCTGCTGGTGATGATCGCTTCTCGACCCTGGTTGCCGCAGTACAGGCGGCTGATTTGGTCGACACCTTGAAGAGCAAAGGTCCCTTTACGGTCTTTGCGCCGACCAACGATGCCTTCGCCAAGCTGCCGGCCGGCACGGTGGAGAACCTGTTGAAGCCGGAGAACAAGGACCAGCTTGTTGCGGTGCTGACTTACCACGTTCTGGCGGGTAAGACGCTGTCCAAGGACATTGCCGGCAAGACTCTCTCCGTCGCGACGGTTCAGGGTTCCACCGTCGATATCGACGCAACCTCTGGCGTCAAAGTCGACAACGCCAACGTCATCATTGCCGACATCATTGCATCCAACGGTGTGATTCACGCCATCGACACGGTGATCCTGCCCTAGTTTCGGGATCGGCGACTGATTTGGCCCGGCATCTCAAAGCAGAGATGCCGGGCTTTTCGGTTTAAGGCGCTCGCTAACGGCTTGGCGTGTTCCGGGCCTTGGCGATCAGGCTCGCCAGAAAGGCGATGTCGGCCGTGGAGCGGGGCGGCAGGTTGTTGTCCCGCAGATAACGACGCATGGCATCGCTCAAGTTCTGTTCGGCGGTGTCGTACCCCAAAGCCTCAAGAAATGCTGCGGTGGAAGCCGTAGGGTTTCTGCGTATCGGGCTGCCCGCCGTCGGTGGGGACGGCCGGCCCATCAGATTACCCTGCTGGGTCAGGGCGGCACGGCTGGCGAGCGCGCCGCTCCCGGCCGTGCGCACGTAGTAATCAGCCACAACGTGCAGAGCCCCGTCGGAAATCACGAAGGGCGGCAGCGCGAGTTCGTTGGGGGTCGCTTCGCAGAGATTGATCAGGCCCGTGTCGCCGGCCTTGCAGCCGAAGTGAAGCGAGATCGAGTGCGGCCAATCAAGGCGGTAGCCGGCGCGCAGAAAAACGGCACTCCCGCGTGCTTCCGCAGCCTTCAGGGTAGCGTTTTCCCACTGCATCCCCAACCAGCCGCTGCGCTCGCCGATCGGCTCACTCAGGATCAGCACGGCCCAGTTGTTGGTCAGGTTCGCCAGGTTGATGCCGCCGCCGGGGCTGTAGCCGGGGGCTGTGAAAAAGCGGGTCACCTTTGAATCGGCCAGGAACCTGTCCTGCTGATAGGCGGTGATGAAATGCAGCTCCTGCGGCCGCCACCAGCGTCCATCGCGCTTGGAATAGAGGCATTGGGCCTGGGTCAGCACCTGCCGGGGGCCGACCATGATGCCGTTGCAAAAGCCGGTCCCGGCAAGGTTCACCCGGCCCAGAGCACTCCAGGGATACTCATGAGCATCGGCTTGGAAGCGGCCCTCGAGGGCGCGTGCCTCTCCGGCAGGCTCTCCAGCAGCAGGCTCGAAAGTTTGCGGCTCCGGCTGTTGCTTGGCAGCGCAGGCCTGGAGCAGCAGCGCCAGGCCACAGGCCAGAATCAAGCTTCCGCCGCGCCTGCCCGGGGATCGTGTCTGATCGGGACGGATGTCACCTGTCGTCATGTATGTCTCTCCACTTCGGTGAGGCGCTTTGCTCGACGCTCTCATGCATCTAGGCTCTCCATCCACAGCCGTTTTATAGCCCATTTCGTTCGCTGGCGCGCGGGTCTTCTCATTGCTGGCTCGGCGGTGGCGGTGGCCCGTTTCGTCCCGCCGTGCCATACTTGATAACGGTCGAATGCCTGTGATATTCCCCGGTATTTTTTGGGAGGTTTCCAAATGATTTTGCTGCTGCCGCGCCTTATGACGGCTGCCCTGATTCTCACAGTCTTTGCCGCGACGGCGCAGGCGCAAAGCGATACGCCGGCGCCTGCCGGGCCCAGCGGCGGACCCTTGGCCGGTGTTTCCGTTCTTCAGTTGGTCGTGGCGCCTCTCAGTGCCGATTCGGCGACCTGTGGCCTGGAGGCAGGGCTCGTCGAAGAGTCGTTTCAGCAGCCGCTCAAGCTGGAGAACATCGGCCTTCAGAAGTCGGCCCACGTCCGGATCATCGTGAAGGCCACGTCGGTTGTCTATCAGGACAACGTCTGCATCTCGAACATCGAGGCCGTGGCGGTTCAAAACACCCGCTACTTCGATCGAAAGACCGAAACCGAGCGCGCCGGCCAGGTTCTGCTGTGGAGCGAATCCGGCCTCTTCGTCACCGACCAGCGCGATCATGTCGTTCTGACCAATATCGGGTTCCGTGACCTGGCCCGCTCTTTCATCCGCAAATGGAAGATCGATCAGTAGGCGGCAACACCAAAACGCAGAGTGTCGAGCGAAATTACAACCTTAGGGTTGTAACATCAGCTGCTTCGCGCTAGGGTTTCTTACAAAGTGGCAGAAGAGCTCTCCTGATCGGTGCTCTCTTCCCCAAAGCAAGCTTCCCTTTACCTGCCCCCGCCTTCCTCCCCGGCGGGGGTTTTTCCTTTCCGGGATGCTCCCTGGTTGAGAGGGGCGGTTCGGGGACTCTGTGTAGGGTGGCGCGCGCCGGGGGGAGTCAGGAAGGGCGCTTTGCACAAGCCGGTTGTAATAGGCCTTGCGGCGCCGGATGACTGCGATAGCCTGACATCACGTTATTTGGGGACCAGGAAAGAGTAGCAGTCCATGACCGACAAAACGGATCAAGCGCCGGAGGACCAGGCGCCGGGAAAGGCGTACCGCAATCTCGAGTTCTTGGAGAGCGCCTCGGCCCGCGCTTTGCGCATTCTCTCGGAGTACATAGAGCCCAACAGCCGCTTCTCCCATTACAAGATCGAAGACACCATTATTTTCTTCGGTTCGGCCCGAATCCTTTCACGCGAAGAGGCCGAAGCTGGTCTGAAGACCGCTAAGGCCGAGGGCGGCGATGTTGCCGCCGCCGAACGCAAGCTTGAGATGTCGCGCTATTATGAGGATACCCGCGAACTGGCGCGCCGGCTGACCGAGTGGTCCAAGGGCCTGACGCAGGATGACCGCCGTTTCGTGGTCTGCAGTGGCGGCGGGCCGGGGATCATGGAGGCGGCGAACCGTGGCGCTTCCGAGGCCAAAGGCCTGAACGTCGGCCTCAACATCTCGTTGCCGATGGAACAGAACGACAATCCCTACATCAGCCGGGAACTGAACTTCGAGTTCCACTACTTTTTCATGCGCAAGTTCTGGTTCGCCTACCTTGCCAAGGCGGTGGTCGTGATGCCCGGCGGCTTCGGCACCCTGGACGAGCTGTTCGAACTCCTGACCCTGGTGCAGACCGACAAGATCCGAAAGCACATGCCGGTGGTGCTGTTCGGCAGCCAGTATTGGGCGGACGTGATCAATCTCGAAGCCCTGGAACGCTACGGCACCATCAGCGCAGAGGATCTGGAGCTGTTCTTCCGCACCGACTCGGTCGATGAAGCCTATGATTTCATCACCGATCAGCTTCAGTCCTATGCGCTCGATATTCCGGGGCCCAGGCTTTAGGTCACGCCGTTCAGGAATACTGCCTT
Source organism: Pelagibius sp. (assembly GCF_965249265.1). NCBI lineage: Bacteria > Pseudomonadati > Pseudomonadota > Alphaproteobacteria > Rhodospirillales > Rhodovibrionaceae > Pelagibius > Pelagibius sp. The sequence goes on from NZ_OZ252224.1 coordinate 1,458,224, forward strand.
GCGGCGCCGGGCCGGAGGTCCAGTTCGCTGACGCCGAGGTGGAGGCCCGCCGCGAGAACGCCGAGCAGGATCGAGGCGTACCAGATCGCATCGTAGTCTCCAAAACTATCGAAGTAGGCGCCGCCGATCCAAACGCCGGCAAATCCCCCGAGCTGATGGCTTAGGAAGACGAGACCGAAGAGGGTGCCCATGGCACGCGGCCCAAACATCGTCAGCACGAGAGCGCTGGTGAGCGGCACGGTCGAGAGCCAGAGAATGCCCATCGCCATGGCGAAGATCATCACCGAGAGCGGGGTCGGGGGCTGGGAGATGAAGAGAACCAGGACGATAGAACGCAGGCCGTAGATTGCCGCAAGCACATAGGGCTTGGGAAAGATGGTGCCCAGGCGTGAAGCCAGGAGGGTGCCGGCGATGTTGGCCAGCCCCACGACCGCCAGCGCCTGCAGACCGAAGGCCCGCAGTTCTTCCGGCGACATGGCCGTGCCGACGCAAAAGTACTCGACGTAGTTCGGCAGGTGCGCGGTGATGAAGGCAAGATGAAAGCCGCAGACAAAGAAGCCGAGGCTCAGCAGCAGGTAGCTGGGTTGGCGCAGCGCATGACGCAGAGTCCGGGTGAGCGGGACCGTCGGGGTCTCTGCCGACAGCTGTGCGGCGGTCTGCAAGCGCGGGATGCAGATTGCCATGAAAGCCAGCATGCAGGCGACAATGGTCATCACGATGCGCCAGTCGAACAACTCGATAAGCTGGGAAACCGCGAGCGGGAGTATGACCTGTCCAACCGAACCCAGGGCGGATGTGAGCCCGAGGTAGGCGCTGCGCTTTTCCGGCGGTGCGGCGCGGCCGACAACGGTCAGCACGATGCCGAAGGCGGTGCCTGATATCCCCATGCCGACGAGCAGGCCGGCACCGATATGCTGGGCGAGAGGCGTGCTTCCCGTGACGCAGATGGCCAGGCCGAGGGCGTAACAGCCCAATCCCAACCAGAGCGCCAAGCGGTCTCCCCACCTGTCGGCAATGGCTCCGAAGGCCGGTTGCGCCAGGCCCCAGACCAGGTTCTGGATGGCGATGGCCAGTGAAAACACTTCAATGCGGCCGCCGAAGAGATCCCTGGAGACAGGCTCGACAATTCCGCCGAAGACCAAGCGGATTCCGAAGGACAGCGCCAGAACGATACCGCCGGCAATCACGATCGTCATCGCATCGCGGGTTTCTTGACCTCTTGCTGTGGTGCTGATCGTCATCGGCCTTCCGCCTTGCCATTGCGTGATAGTGGGCGGTGTCGCGCCCGCATTGACCAGGAGGTTAGCGGCTGCCTATACTTTTGAATAACGAAAATATATAAACTGCTACTTCAGGAAAATTGAAGTGATAGCAAGCTTCGACATCGATGCACTGCGGGCCATTGTGATGGCGACGGATCTGCATAGTTTCGCCAGTGCCGCCGTCCAGCTCGGGCGCTCGCAGTCGGCCATCAGCATGCAGCTCAAGAAGCTTGAGCAACAGGTCGGCACGCAGCTTTTTGTGCGCAAGGGACGGGGCTTAGTGCCGACGGAAGCGGGGGAGGCGCTGGTTGCCTACGCCCGCCGCATCGTAGCCCTCAATGACGAGGCGGCGACAACGCTCGGGGTTGCGGTGAGCAAGGCGACGGTGCGCCTGGGCCTGCCCCAGGACTTCTTCGAGGATGTGATGCCGGCGACTTTGACGGCGTTCTCGCGGACTCACCGCGATGCCCATGTCGAGGTGCAGGCAGGCCCCAACCACTTGCTTGCCGACGAGGTTGCTGCGGGGCGTCTCGACGTGGCGATCACGCTCTGCAAACCTCGGGCGGGTGCACAAGGAGAGCTGCTTTGCAGGCTCCCGATGCGGTGGATTGCGCATCGGTCTCACGCGAAGCTGGTCGAAGAGGCCCCACTTCCTCTGGTTCTTTTCAGTCATCCCTGCCACTTCCGCGAGGCGGCCCTGACGTCGCTCGACAGGCAAAGGCGGCGCTGGCGTGTGGCGGTTACGACACCCAGTCTGCCCGGCATCTGGGCGTCCTTGCGAACCAAGCTGGGAATCGCTGTCCGGACGGTGCATGGCTTGCCCAAGGATATGGTCTGCATACATCGGGATGCGGGTCTGCCGGATCTGCCGCAGATCGAACTGAGGATGCTGCAGGGATCGCAGACGTCGGCGGTCGCGCGCGATCTCGTCGCGATCTTGAAGCGGGAAACGATTGCACTGGTTGGCGGCGGTTGACCTGGGGTTTGTTTTAAACCAGGGATCAACAGTGCCTGAAGGGACGGGCGGGCGGCAAGATCATGGACGAAACAGGAAGGGAATTGCACTATTGAGGCGGTGCGATCAAAACGGGAGAGAGGAGGCAGCGATGGTCCTGAAGAAAGGTTTCAAATCCCTGCTTGCAGAAGCCAACGCAGTCATTGATGCAGCCTCGGTCCAGGATGCCCAGGATATGCTGGGCGATGCCGACGTTTCCTTCATCGACCTGCGTGAGCGCGAGGAGTTGGCCCAGGGGACGATCCCCGGTGCGGCCCATGTACCGCGCGGCCTGCTGGAGTTTGTCGCCGATCCTGAAAGCCCGATGCACAATCCGGCCTTTGATCCTGACAGGCAGCTTGTGGTTTTCTGTGCCTCCGGTGGCCGCTCGGCCCTGGCGGCCAAGACTCTGAAGGATATGGGCTTCCCGCGCGTGGTGAATCTGATCGGCGGCTTTCAGGCCTGGGCTGAAGCCGAGGCGCCGGTTGAGCCGCCCCAGGGCGGATGAAGGCGCAAGACTACCTCTTGGCACAGGCCCGCAACAACGCCTGGTCCAACCACCGTCTCCTGGCCGCCTGTTCCGGCTTGCGGCAGGAGACCTTCACGGCTTCGCTCGGCGGTTTTTTCGGCAGTCTGCGGGCGACCCTGAACCACATCCTCGTCGTCGACTGGTACTATGTGGATGCGCTGGAAGGAGGCAGCCTGGGAGCAGCGGCATGGCGCGACGAAGAACCTTGCGCCACCGTCGCCGACCTGCAGCGCGAACAAGCTGCCGTCGACCGACGCTTGATTGCCTTCTGCGCGTCTCTCGATGACTCTGCCATGGTGGCAGCCGTCCGTCTGATCCGCGCCGCCGGCGACAGGATCGAGCGGGCCGACCGTGTGCTGCTGCATCTCTTCCAGCACCAGATCCATCATCGCGGCCAAGCGCACGGCCTGCTCTCGGCAGCTTCCGTCGCGCCACCGCAACTCGACGAGTACTTCCTGAACCAGGACAGCGATCTGCGACAGAGTGAGTTGAAGACACTCGGCTGGACCGAAGCAGAACTCTGGGCCGACTGGGGGCCGCCGGAGTCCGTCTAAGCCGTCTTTTTGATCGTCTCGTAGCCGGCCAAAGCGCGCTCCCGCGCGGCTTTGTGATCGACCATCGGCTTTGGATAGGTTTCGCCAAGCGTGATGCCGGCGCTTTCCAGAACGTCAGGCGGTGCTTCCCAGGGTTTGTTCAGATAGGCGTCAGGCAGGTCTGCGATTTCCGGGACCCAGCGCCTGATGTAATCGCCTTTTGGATCGAATTTCTCGCCCTGGGTGATCGGATTGAAAATGCGGAAGTAGGGGGAGGCATCGGCGCCGGAGCCGGCGACCCACTGCCAGCCGGCGGCGTTGTTCGCCAGGTCGGCGTCGACCAGGGTGTCCCAGAACCATGCCTCGCCACGCTGCCAGGGAATCAGCAGATGCTTGATCAGGAAAGAAGCGGTGATCATGCGGACCCGATTGTGCATCCAACCCGTATGCCAGAGTTCACGCATACCGGCGTCGACGATGGGGTAACCGGTCCTGCCGCGGCACCAGGCGGTGTAAGCCTTTTCGTCGTCACGCCAGGGAAAGCTGTCGTACTCAGGCTTCCAGGAGGTCTCCGGAAATTCCGGCCAGTGATAGAGCAGGACGTGGGAGAAGTCGCGCCAGGCAAGCTGACGCAGATAAGACAGGCCCGCGGACTCGCTGAGCCCGTCGCGGGCGATCGCGTGCTTCACGGTATGCCAGACCTGCCGCGGTGAAATCTCTCCCCAATGCAAGTGGGGGGAGAGGCGGGAAGTGCCCCTTATCGATGGGTTGTCCCGCTTGTTCTTGTAGTTTGCGGCGGCCTCGTCCAGGAAGCTGCCGAGGCCGGAGGCGGCGCCGGCTTCGCCGGGCTGCCAGGTTTCCCGAAGGCCCCCGGCCCAGTCCGGCTTTGTCGGCAGCAGTGCCCAGGCGTCCAGCTCGTCACTCGCCTGCCCGGCGAAGCCGTCGACCTTCTTTGGCGCGGGAAGTGGAGCGGTCGGTTCGGGCGCGGCAAGCAGCGCTTTCCAGAACGGTGTGAAAACTTTGTAGGGCCCACCTTGGCCGGTTTTGATCTCCCAGGGTTCGGACAGCAGGCTGCCGTTGAAACTCTCCACCGTGAGGCCGCGTTCCTTCAGCTCGGCCTTCAGCTTTTTGTCTCGCGCGATGGCGAGAGGCTCGTAGCAGCGGTTCCAATAGACGGCTGTTGCGCCGGTTTCGCCTGCCAGGTCAGGCAGGATCGCCGCTGCCTCGCCACGGCGCAGGCAAAGAGCGGCGCCGCGCTTCTTCAGATCGCGGCCAAGCGCCTGTAGTGAGTGGTGCAGCCACCAGCGTCCGGCGCCACCGGGTTGCCAACTGCCGGCGGTATCGTCATCCAGGATGTAAAGTGGGACTACCTTGCCGCCGGCCTCACAGGCGGCGGCGAGCGCCGGGTTGTCGGCCAGACGCAGGTCCTGGCGGAACCAGACGATCCGAATGTCGTGCAACTTGCTGGTCTTCATCATTGCTCAGTCATGCTGGAAAGGCTGCCCGGAAACAAGAGGGGCTGTGTCTTTTCTGGGGCGGATGATGACGCGTTTTCGCTCAGCACCGAAAATGCTTGTACGCCGACAAAGCCTTAGCCGATCACTTTCCGAAGCTTAATTTTTCTTCATGCGATCAGCGGCTTGACGCGGGTGATCGGGGCCCTATTTCGCCATTCAAGCGAAGGGTAAAGGAAACCGGCATCAGCGGTTCGGCTGACTTGAACAGCCGCTGCCCTCGTCTCAGCAAGACAACGCACTCATGGAGGAGGCATTCTCATGAAAACCCTTTCGCGCGCTTTTTTCGCGGCTGTTGTTGCCGCGCCCCTGGCCCTTTCCGCGGTTGCCGCCAAGGCGGCGGACATCGTTGACACCGCCGTATCCGCCGGTCAGTTCAACACCCTTGTGGCTGCCGTCGAGGCCGCTGGTCTTGTCGAGACCCTGAAGGGCGATGGGCCTTTCACGGTCTTCGCGCCGACCGATGAGGCCTTCGCCAAGCTGCCGGCAGGCACGGTCGAGAACCTGTTGAAGCCGGAAAACAAGGACCAGCTTGTGGCCATCCTCACTTATCACGTCGTTTCCGGTAAGGTGATGTCCGGCGACATCGCCGGCAAGATGACCGAGGCCATGACCGTGCAGGGCAGTGAGTTGACCATCGATGCCATGAAGGACGGCGTTACGGTTGAAGAGGCCCAGGTAATCCAGGCTGACATCGAAACCTCCAATGGTGTCATCCACGTCATCGATACCGTGGTTCTGCCCCAGTAAAGACGGGGCAAAGACCGGGTAAGGACTGAGCGAAGAGCTTCAAGTCCCCAAGCCAATCCGCAGCTGTCCGTTCCCCCGTTGGCTGCGGGTCCCAAGCGGCCGCTTCCATGCAGGAGGCGGCCGCTTTATTCGCAGAGCGCGTCGCGAGGGAAGGCGAAGACCTGCCTGCGCCCCAGCAGGGTGACCTGAAATCTCTTTTGCAGCAGCCCGGCAATAGCAGGATCGAGAACATTGAGGCCGCCGGTATAGGCGCCGAAAGCGGGCAGGATGAGCCGCCGGCCGTCGGTCACGAAACAGGGTGCGGAGATTCGCTTGTTGCGCACCCGGACCGCCGCCTTGGGATGAAAGTGACCGGAGACTTCGCCGGCACCGGCCTCCGGTTCGGCTTCGTGGCGGAAGACGAGCGCCCCTTCGGTCCACTCGGCGGCGATACTGCCGCCCAGGTGCTGGGGCGGCGCGGGGTCGTGGTTTCCGGCAATCCAGATCCAGTCGCAACGGGCCGTTAAGGCCTGCAGCCTGACGGCGATCTGTTCCGGCAGGCGATCGGCTGCCTCCTGGTCGTGAAAGGAGTCGCCCAGGCAGATCAGGCGCTTCACATCGTGCTGCGCCAGCAAAGTCTCCAGCTTGTCGAGGGTGGCCGCCGTATCGTAGGGCGGCAGGAACTGTCCGCGCGCCGCGAAAGCCGAACCTTTTTCGAAGTGCAGGTCGGCCACCACGGCCAGGCGCCGTTCCGGCCACCACAGCGCCCCCGAAAGGTCGGCGATCAAGGGCACGCCATTTACGCTCAGCCGCTCCGCCTGATGTTTCATGGCTGTCTACTCACCGGGGACAAAGCGCGTCCACTGCGGGTTCTCTGCGCAATAGGCCATGGCGGCCTCTCCGGCCATCTCGGCCAGCGTGTCGATTAGTTCGCGCCTTGCCATGTTGGCGTAGGCGCAGCGCACCTTCAGAACCCGCAAGGGCTGCTCGGCGGGAAGCACGGCCAGTTCGCCCGCTTCAATCTCTTCGGCAACGGCAATGGCCGGTATGGCCGCGATGCCCATCCGCTGTTTCAGCATCTGCACGATGGTCCCAAGCGAGTTCGCCGAATGCCGGCTCGCCGCACTCAACTGGGTTTCGCCCAGGTAGGCCTCGGTCATGGGGAACAGGGGGGAGGTGCGCGGGTAGTGAATGATCGGCAGCCTTTTCAGGTCTTCGACCCGGTAGGTCTTGCGGCCGGGCGCGATGAGGTCGCGGTGGGCGATCCAGCGAATTTCATAGTGGACAGTGAACAGTTTGGAAACCTGAACCGTCGGCGGGGCGTTGGAAAGAAAGGCGACGTCCACCGAGCCGGCTTCGATATGCTGGGCCAACTGGTGGTCGGAGGCGCTGATGACATCGCAGATCAGGTTCGGAAAACGCTGCGCGAGCGTATCGAAGAGCCTGGGAGCCAGCGTCATCACCGACAAGGAAGCCGCCGCGATCCGCAGACGGTTCCTCTCGCTGTCGGGCTCGCTGATCTTACGGACCATGCTGTCGCGCAGATCCAGCATACGCTCGGCGTACTGCACCACGTCGTAGCCCTGATCGGTCAGGCTGAAATGTGCTTTGCTGCGGTCGATCAGCAGCGCGCCCAGGGTTTCCTCCAGGGTGTTGATTCGGGCGGATATGGCCGGCTGGCTGAGGCGCAGTTTGTCGGCGACACGCTGATAGTTCTGGAGCTGCGCCAGCCAGTAGAGCGTTTCCAATTGATGCAGGTTCAAACCGCGGCTCCCTTCGGTTCCCCAAGCATATAAAAGAAATTTATGGGCAACAAAGAAATTTTGATTTTGACGCTGCGGTTGCCCTTCGAACACCCTTTTGCTTTGGGAGACTGATACCGGGGGACAGAGATCATGCAGGCCGAACCCATCCGTCTGCGTCTTCAGTCGGGCGAGCTGCTGATCGGCAGCTGGCTTTTTCTCGGCAGTCCGGTGACGGCGGAGGTGATGTCGCTGGCCGGATTCGATCTGCTGATCCTCGATCTGGAACACTCCGCCGGCGATGTGGAGACGCTTTACCACCAACTGAGGGCGATCTCTGCCCAGTCGGTGCCGGTGGTGGTGCGGGTCGGCGATGACACCGCGGCGCCGATCAAGCGGGCGCTGGACGCCGGCGCGGCTGGGGTCGTGCTGCCCGACGTTCGCTCTGCGGAATCCGGCCGGCGGTTCGTGGATGCCACGCGCTACGCGCCGGAAGGATCGCGCGGAACCCATCGCCTGTCGCGCGCGGCGGCCTATGGATTGAACTGGAACGGTTATCTCGCGCAGCAGGCCGCCAATCCGCTGACCATCGGCCTTGTCGAGTCGGCCGCCGGCGTGAGCGCCCTCGATGCCCTGTTGGAGATCGACAAGCTGGATGTGATCTTCATCGGCGCAGCCGATCTGGCGGCCAGCGTCGGGCGGCTTGCCGAACCGCAGCATCCCGATGTGCAGGACATGGTCCGCGAAATCGAAACCAAGACCCTGAAGGCCGGCAAAGTGCTGGGCGGTCTGGCGGCCGACGCGGAAGAAGGGCGGGCGAAGGCTGCTGCCGGCTACCGGCTGCTGACCTTCGGCAGCGATGCGCTCTACCTGCGCAACACCGCAGTGGAGGCCGCCCGTGCTGCCCGGGCAGCGCTGAAGCCGTGAGCGGGAAAACCACCTTGCGCGGTATTCTGCGGGATCTGGTCCGCCAGCCCGACCTGCTGTTCGCCATGATCATCTTTCTCGGTTTTCTGGTGCTCTGCAGTTTGCAGGTCGCGGTGCGTTTTGTTTTGACCCTGCCGCTCACCTGGACCGAGGAGTTGACCTCGGCCCTGGTCATCTGGATGACCTTTCTCGGCATCATTGCCGTTCAACGCCGTGACAGTCAGATCCGCGTCGAGCTGCTCGACAGCCTATTGCCGCCCCTGCCGCTCGCCATCGTCTACGGCCTTTTCGATATCGCCGTGCTGGCCTGCCTCGTGGCCATCGTGATCGGCGGCTGGACGACCCTTGAAGAGACGGCCTACCAGCAGACACCGGCCTTGGGCATTCCGTTGAACGTTCTGATTGCGGTGACGCCGCTGGCCGCCGCGGCGATGTCGATCTTCGTGCTCCGCAACGCGTTTCGGCGGCTGCGCCGGGCTCTGGGTGGCGGCTCATGACAGCCGATCCCTTCACCATGGTGATGATCGCCGTGTCGGTGGTCGTCATCATCCTCGGCTTTCCCATCGCCTATGCGATGCTGCTCTGCTCCCTGATCTACATCCTGGTCAACGGCCTGCCCATTTCTCTGATGGTGCACGAATTGGCATTGTCATTGAACAGCTTCACCATGATCTCGGTGCCGCTGTTCATGTTTGCAGGCAAACTGATGACAGCCTCCGGCATTTCCGACCGGATCTTCGATTTCACCAACAATCTGGTGGGTCGCATTCCCGGCGGCCTCGGCCATGTCAACGTAGCCTCCAGCCTGGTGTTTGCCGGCATGTCGGGCTCGACCCTTGCCGATGTGGCCGGCCTGGGGGAGATCGAATACAAGGCCATGACCCGCAAGGGCTATGATGCCGACTTCACCATCGGCGTCACGCTGTCCTCCGCTGCGATCGGCCCGATCCTGCCGCCCAGCCTGCCGATGGTGCTCTATGGCGTAACGGCGGGGGTTTCGATCTCAGGGCTGTTTCTGGGGGGGATCCTGCCGGGCTTTCTGATCGCCGCGAGCCTGATGGTCTATGTGTTCTTCATCGGCCTGCGCCGCGGCTACCGGGTCGATGTCTGGGCCGGCTGGCGCGCCCTGGGTATCTCGCTCCTCAGGGCTGCGCCGCCACTCTTCACGCCGTTCATCATCGTCGGCGGCATGGCCTTCGGTTGGTTCAGCCCGACCGAAGCGGCGACCGTTGCGGTGCTCTACGGGCTTTTTATCGCCACGGTCGTCTATCGCAGCCTTAGTTTCCCGGATTTCCTGGCGGTTCTGCGCGATGTGACGCTTTCCGCCGCGCGCCTGCTCTTCGTTATCGCGACGGCCTTTCTCTTCGGCTGGGTCGCCACTTTCGGCGAGGTGCCGCAGATGCTGGCCGCCCTCATCGAGGCTCACATCGAATCAGTGGCGCTTTTCCTGCTGATCTGCATCATCGTCAACCTCATCCTCGGGGCGATCCTGGAGAACGCGATACCGCTGCTGGTGCTGGCGCCGATGCTGGCCCCCATCGCTGAACAGCAGTACGGGCTCGACCCCGTGCACTTCGGCGTGGTGATGGTCTTCAACATCATGATCGGCCAGTTCACCCCGCCCATCGGTCTTTCGCTGTTCGTCATGCGCGATATCACCGGTTTCAGCGTGACCCGGGTCTTCCGCGCGGTTCTGCCCTTTCTGGCGCCGCTCATCATCTCGCTTTTTCTGATGGCCTATTTTCCCTGGATTGTCACCGCCATCCCCCGGGCGGCGGGTTTCTAAGGCACCGAACAAGAAGTTCAAAAGACACGAAACAGGAGGAACACCATGCGACACAACCCCAAGCCATTTGGCCGAAAGTCATTGAGCGGGCTGCTCAGCGCCGCCTTCGCCGCCGCCGTGGCGGTTGCGCCTGTTGCCGCGGCAGCACAGGAGATAACCCTTCGTCTTGCCCATGTGGTGAAGGAAGGCGACCCCGCCTATATCGGAGCGGAAGCTTTCAGCACGCGCGTCGCCGAGCTCAGCGACGGCCGCATCGACGTCAAGATCTTCCCGGCGGGCCAGCTTGGCAACAACCGCAAGCTCTTCGCGCAGATCCAGTCCGGCGCGGTGGACATGAGCTTTACCCCCTTCAACATGCTGGCCGACATCGTGCCGGAGTTCTCCATCGTGACCGGCGGCTACATGTTCGAGAGCCCCGAGCATCAGCGCCGGTTGCTGGAGAGTGCTGAATTCGGGCAGGCCTGGGCGGATCAGCTTCTGGAAAAGGGCAACCTGCGCATTCTCTCCCACTTTTTCTACGGCACCCGCAATCTGACCACCGCGAAGGTGGAGGTGCGCAGCCCCGAGGGCTTGTCGGGTCTGAAGATCCGCGCCGTGCCGAACGCCATGTCACTGGCCACGGTGCGCGGCCTTGGGGCGGCGCCGACCCCGGTCGCCTGGCCCGAGACTTTCCAGGCGCTGCGTCAGGGTATTGTCGATGGACAGGAGAACCCGATCCCCGTGCTCTACGCTGCCGGCTTCTATGAGGTCCAGAAGTACCTCATCAAGACCCGGCATCAGATGTCGGCCCTGCCGTTCCTCATCCGTGAGCCGTCCTGGGCGAAACTTTCGGCGGCCGATCAGCAGATTCTGCAGCAGGCCGCCACGGAGGCCGCGGCCCTGGCCACCAAGACCATGGTCGAGTTCACCCAGACCCTGGAAGCCGATCTCGTCGCCAAGGGTATGACCATCGTTGAACTGACGGAGACGGAGCGGGCGGCGTTCCGTGATCGGGTCCGGGCCTCGGTGGCTGAGGAGTTCGACGGCAAGGTCTTCCCCGCCGGCCTGATCGCCAAGGTCCATGCCCTGGCCGACGGCGGCTAAAGCGGCAGTTCCGCCTGACCGACGCCGAGTTCCATGCCTTCGGTGGCTTCATCGATGAGGGCCTGGGCGCCCTCGTCGAGAAGCTCGTCGAGCCCGCTGCCGGCGACCTGTTCCTTGCCGACCTCCAGCAGCACGGGAACGGCGAGGGGCGAGACCTTGTCGAGTCGGCGGTGCTCGATCCTTCCCTTCACCCGTTTCAGCATCTCCGCCAGGCGGCCGATGTCGGTCAGGCCGCCGGCGGCATCGGCGCGGGTCGCCTGCAGCAGGATGTGGTCGGGCTCGTGCTTGCGCAGCACGTCATAGATGAGGTCGGCGTTGAAGGTCACCTGGCGGCCGGATTTCTCCTGGCCCGGTGCCCGGGCTTCGATCAGTCCGGCAATGACGGCGACCTTGCGGAAGGTGCGCTTCAGCATGGAGGATTCCGCCATCCATTCCTCCAGATCGTCGCCCAGCATGTCTTCGTCGAAGAGGCCGGCCAGATCCTCCGCCGGCTTCAGGCTCCAGACCGCGATGACATAGTCGGTGGCGACGAAGCCGAGGGGGGCGAGGCCGGCGCGCTCCATACGGCGGGTCAGCAGCATGCCCAGGGTCTGGTGGGCGTTGCGGCCCTCGAAGCAATAGGCGACCAGGAATTCCTTTTCGCCGCGTGGAAAGGTTTCCACCAACAGCCCGGAAGCATCGGGCAGCACCGAGCGCCAGCGCTGGATCTTCAGCCATTCGGCGACGGCGGGGGGCAGGTTATGCCACTGCGCCGGGTTGGAGAGGATGCCGCGCACCCGCTCGGCCAGATGGGTGGAAAGCGGCAGGCGTCCGCCGGCATAAGCCGGCACCTTGGGGTCGCCCCCCTTGGCCCGGCTGACCAGCACGGTGTTGTCGCGCATGCCCTCAAAGGCGAGCAGTTGGCCGGCGAAGATGAAGCTGTCGCCGGGCAGCAGGGCGTTGACGAAATACTCTTCCACTTCGCCCAGAACCCGGCCGTTCCTCATACGCACCTTTAAGACGGGCGCCTCGACAATGGTGCCGACGTTCATGCGGTAGCGCTTCACATGCTGGAGGTTGGAAACGCGATAAAAGCCGTGTGCATCAAGGCCTAAGCGGCGATAGCGCTCATAGGATTTGAGCGCATAGCCACCAGAAGCGACGAAATCCAGGGTACGCTCAAAATCTTTCTTTGTCAGTGACTTATAGGGATAAGCTCGGATGACTTCTCGATACAGATCATCTGCGCCGAAGGGGCCGGCGCAGGCGGTTCCAAGGATATGTTGAGACAACACATCAAGTCCGCCCGGCTTTGGCGGATCGCCATCCAGGCTGCGCGCCGCTACCGCTTCCAGGGCGGCGCGGCACTCCAGCACCTCGAAGCGGTTGGCCGGCACCAGCAGCGCCCGGCTCGGCTGGTCGAGCTGATGGTTGGCGCGGCCGATGCGCTGCAGCAGCCGGGCCGAGCCCTTGGGTGCGCCGACCTGCACCACCAGGTCGACGGCAGCCCAGTCGATGCCGAGGTCCAGCGAGGAGGTGGCGACCACCGCCCGCAGCTTGCCCGACGCCATGGCCGCCTCCACCTTGCGGCGCTGCTCCACCGCCAGGCTGCCGTGGTGCAGGGCGATGGCCAGCCCGTCGTCGTTAAGACGCCAGAGCTCCTGGAACACCAGTTCCGCCTGGGCGCGGGTGTTGACGAAGACAAGGGTGGTCTCCGCCGTCAGGATCTTGTCGTAGACTTCGGCGATGGCATGGACGGCCATGTGGCCGGACCAGGGCAGGTACTCCTTCGTGGTGAGAATTTCGACCTCGGCCTCGGCCCCGTCGCGGCCGATGACCCGGGTCACATCGTCGGGGTCCGCCGTGGGCGACAGCCAGCCCGCCAGCCAGTCGGGATCATGCACCGTTGCGGAGAGGCCGACCCGGCGGCAGCCAGGGCTCAGGGTTTCCAGGCGCGCCAGGCCCAGGGACAGCAGATCGCCGCGCTTGCTGCCGGCGATGGCGTGCAGTTCGTCGACCACCACGCACTTCAGGCCGGCGAAGACCTGGGGCGCATCGTAGTAGCTGAGCAGCAGGGCGAGGGATTCCGGTGTCGTCATCAGGATGCCCGGCGGCTTGCGGCGCTGGCGCTGGCGCTTGGATTGCGGCGTGTCGCCGGTGCGGGTCTCGCAGGTGACATCCAGGCCCATCTCCGCGATCGGCTGGGTCAGGTTGCGTTGGATGTCCACAGCCAGGGCTTTCAGCGGCGAGATGTAGAGGGTGTGGAGCCCGTCATGGGGACATGCTGCCAGATCCACCAGACTGGGCAGGAAGCCGGCCAGAGTCTTGCCGCCACCGGTGGGCGCGATCAGCAGGGCCGAGGCCCCGGCCTCCGCCGCCCGCAACATCTGCAACTGGTGGGGGTGGGGCTGCCAGCCCCGCGCGCGGAACCACTCCGCAAAGAGCGGCGGCAGGGCGCTGAGGTTCGATTCACTGAGCAGGGCTGGCTGGTCCACGGCGGCAAGTCTAGACCGCCCGGCAGGACGGGTGAAGGCGAATGAAGCGGGCCCCGGTAAAGCCTTGATCTGGCGTGAAAGCAGGGCCCGAAATTTAGCACAAATGCGCCGTAAGTCGTTGCTATTCCTTAACGTTCTATTGACGCTCGATCGCTACTCTGGATGCTGCGAAGTGAATTTCCGGGGAGTACCCCGCGATGCGTGGATCAACAGAAAAAGCGCAGTGGAAGTGGGCGCGCTTTTGGCGCGACCTCGGCGGCAATGTCAGCATTTTTTTCGCTTTCAGCGTCATTGCGATATTTGGCACCGTCGGCATCGCCATCGATACTTCCATCGCTTACAACGTGCGTGCGCAGTTGGCGTCGGCGGTCGATGCTGCTGCCTTAGCGGGCGCGCGCGCCTTCGCCAGCCCGACCCGCAATACCGACATCCAGAACTTCTTCGCAGCGAATTTCCAGGACGGCTACATGGGCTCTGTCCTGCAACCCCTGGAGATCGTGCCGGACGACCAGAGCCGCACCATAACGGTGACGGCGCGGGCAACCATTCCGACCTTCTTCATGGGCGTCCTGGGCCAGCATTCCACCGATGTCGCCGCGACCGCGGAGGCGACGTTGTCGTCGCGCGACGTGGAAGTTGCGCTGGTGTTGGATATCACCGGCTCGATGTCCGGCTCGAAGATCGCCAGTCTGCGGTCCGCGGCGAACGAATTGGTGGATATCGTTGTTCAGGACCTGCAGGTCCCATTCTATTCAAAGGTGGCCCTGGTTCCCTATTCCAGCGGCGTCAACGTCGGCGCGCTTGCCGATGCTGTCCGCGGCCCGGTGACCACCGGCACCTGTAGCTATCCGGCGGCGCCGACCTGTGAAGAGTTCGAATTCCCACGCGCAAGCGACGGCGATCTTATTACCTATGATGTCAGCACCTGTGTGACCGAGCGCCCCGGCCCGCACCTTTCTACCGATGCAGCACCGAGCTTGGCGCCGCTCAGTCCGCTTTTCCCGCCGGACGGTTCCTACAACCCTTGTCCCTCGGCTGAGATCATGCCGCTGACCAGCAACAAGGGCGCATTGACGGCCGCGATCAACGGGTTGACGCACGGCGGTTCCACAGCCGGTCAGACGGGTGTCGCTTGGGGCTGGTACATGCTCTCACCGAACTTCGGCTATCTCTTTCCCGGTGAAGGCACGCCGTCGCCTTACGGCATGATCAATCTGGGCCAGGAGGTGCTGAAGGTCGTGATCATCATGACGGACGGCGAGTTCAACACCATCTATCACTCCGGCGTGAACGCCAACAACTCAGGTCCCAAGAGTGGTGGGCCTGAGTACAAGATAAATCAGCCCGGCACCAACGGCAGTTCCTTTGACCAGGCGGAGGCGCTCTGCGACGCCATGAAGCTGGAGGGGATCGTCGTCTACACCGTCGGCTTGGAGCTTGGCGCCGCGCCGGGTGCAGTAGACTTCGTGAATTACTGCGCCACCAGTGCGGACAATGTCTACCTGCCCGGCAATGGAACCGAACTGCGGCAGGCCTTCCGCGACATCGCCGTCCAGGTGTCCAATCTGCGCATTTCGATGTAACCGTTGCGTAACAGTCAGTCGCTTCAGGTGGCAGGGTCGTCGGCTTGCTCTTCATGAAAACGGTGCCGGACGCGCCGGTAGCGGACCAGCAGGATGATCACTGCGACCGGCAGCAGGGCGATCAGCAGGATTATCACCAGGCAACACAGCAGCAGCCAGAGGGGCGGGAACTCGGAAAGGGCCGTGGAGGTCAGGGCTTCGACACCCCAAAACACCCAGGAGGCGGCGAGAAAACCGCTCACGGTGAGAACCGCCAGCCCGCTGTAGAAGAATCCGCCGGGATCTTCAAAGCGGATGAGGAGGTCGCCGGCGATCAGCCCGTAACCCGCCAGCATGCCGGCGCTGAGGACGACAATTTTTCGCAGAATTCTCTTGTGTTCGGGCATGCGGCGTTGCGCTCTCCAGTTCATGGCTATCATGTCTGGGTCGGGCAGACCGCAGTCCCGGTTCAATTGGCCTGAGGCGTCTCCGGAAGGCTGGCGATTTCCAGGATCAGCTTGCGGATCAGGGCATCGAGGAACTCGTCCTCACTATCGACGGTGAGCGCGAACGCACCGGGGCCGCCGATGAGGTCGCGATAAAAGTGTTCGCTGAGCGGCATGCCGCCAGGCCCGGTCATGCCGCCGCTGCGGTAGTTCAGGGCCAGGGCGTTGATCACCATGCCGGCCTCGACCGCCAGGCCGCGCGCAAGCTCCAAGGGCATGCCGCCGAACTGGCCGGCATCGCCGGAAACGTCGATCACCTTGCGGAAACCCTCGAAGTCGTTGCTCTCGATCCACTGCTGACAGAATGCGATGGCGTTGCTGATGGAATTCCAGCCCGTCGCCTTGCGTGGGGCTGCCAACAAAGCCTCGGCAAAGTCAGCCGCCGGCTGCGGCCCGTCGATCAGGGTCCAGTCGACGATGGGGTGCAGGCTGGTGGGGCCGCCCCATTCCATCAGCGCCACGGCGATGCCGCCGTTAAAGCCGGAGGTCACGATGTCCACCACCTTGGCGTCGGTGAGGGCCTGGGCATAGGCCTGGCGCTGAAAGGCGAACTCGTCGTCCTCGATGGAGCCGGAGCCATCGACGGCCAGGCAAAGCTCCACATCGACGGCCCGGCGCTCGGGCGCTTGGGCAGGGGCGCTGCCGGGGAACAACAACAAGGCCGAGATCAGCAGGACGGTGGACCGGGCAAGCCGTCTTGTCCGGGCGTGAATCATCTTGGCGGTTTCCTTTGCGGCGGTGGGCGGCGTCCGGCCGCTGGCCTTGGCAGGCTCACTTATGGCGGCGCAATGGAAAATCTAGAGCGCTGGCCACAGAGATCCAACAGCCTGCTGGACAGGCTCATGGGGTGAGCCCGCCATCCTGGCGGTCCTCGGGTTAAGTGTATGCAATTCATGAGGGTTTTGCCCAACCAGAGCAGGATCTACGGCATGGGCCTATCAACTTTTTCTGTCAGACTCTGCAGCGCGCAGGCGGTCTTGCTTTTGGCTCTCACAGGAATCGTCGCCGGCTGCGCGGAACTGGACCGGCTCACCAAGCCGGGTGTGGAGGGGCTCTTGCTCGCACCCGACTTCACCAGCGCGGCGCTGACCGACGGTGGGCTCGGCGCTGCCCGCGTCGGCGCGAGTTTGAAAGGCGACGCGGTCGACCCTGAGGTCCTGGAGACCTTGCTGACAACGGCAATCCGCAGCAAGCGTCCGGACGTTCCCCTTGGCGCGCGGGGGCGTTATCAGGTGACGGCGCGGGTGATTGCCGATGACGTCAGCAAACGCGGTGACGACATCGAAGGAACCATCTATCGCTGGGCCAAGCGCCGTGTGAAGGTCAACTATGCGGTGGTTGATGGCGCAACGCAAAGGCAGGTCTGGGGCGGCGTTATAGAAACCGAGAACGAAACGCTGGCGACCTACGAGAAAGAGAAGAAAAAGAAGTCCAGCGAACGGATCGTTGACGAGATCATCCAGGCGATCACCGAGACGGAGCCCTATCCCTATCCCGATCCGCCGTTCTTCAGCGATGTAGTGAAACAGAACTTTGAAGGTTTCGCGCTGAACCTGCCGTATCAGTCGGGATAGCTGGTCGTGGCAGGAGGGATCAGGCCACCTTGAATGCGCCTTTCAGCAGATCGAGACGCTCCTGCAATGGCCCGGACTCATAAGGCCGCGCCGGGACCTTGCCCCAGATCGGACCCGGCCAGGCCGGGTCGTCGGCGAAGCGGGCGATGATGTGGACGTGGAGCTGCGGCACCATGTTGCCAAGCGCGGCAACGTTGATTTTGACCGGCTTGAAGCTAGATTGAAGGGCGCGGGAAGCGCGGCTGATCTCGCCGGTGAACTGCGGTATGTCGTCCTCTCCGACATCGTGGAAATCACGCAATCCAGCACGGCGGGGCACCAGGATCAGCCAGGGATAGGTGGCATCGTTCATCAGCAGCACATGACAGAGCGGCCAATCGTCCAGGGTGATACAATCCGCCGCGAGGCCTTCGTGCAGAACAAAATCGTCCGTCATCGGGTAAAGTCGCTCCTGAAAACATGACCATAAAACCTGAATCCTGGCTCAAGGTAACCGAGCGCGGGCTCTATTGCGAGCCGGGGGGCTTTTATGTCGACCCGCACCGGCCGGTGGAGTGCGCCGTGGTGACTCACGGTCACGCCGACCATGCCCGGCCCGGGAACCGCGCCGTGCTGGCGACGCCGGAAACCCTGGCAATCATGCAAAGGCGTTACGGGGAGCAGGCGGGCGATGACCTGGAGCCCCTGACCTATGGCGAGGTCCGCGACATCGGCGGGGTGAAACTCTCCTTTCTGCCCGCAGGCCATGTGCTGGGCAGCGCCCAGGCGGTGCTGGAATGGAAAGGCTGCCGCATCATCGTCTCCGGCGACTACAAGCGCCGGCCTGACCCGACCTGCACGCTTTTCGATCCGATGCCCTGTGATGTCTTTATCACCGAGGCGACTTTCGGTCTGCCGGTCTTTCGCCATCCGCCGGACGAAGGCGAAATCGCCAAGTTGTTGACAGCGCAACGGCAGTTCCCGGAACGGGCGATTCTGGTGGGTGCCTACAGCCTCGGCAAGGCGCAGCGGGTGATCGCGCTGCTGCGCCAAGCGGGCTACGACCGGCCGCTCTACATTCATGGCGCGCTGCAAGGGCTCTGCGATCTTTACCGCGACCTCGGCGTCGATCTTGGGGAACTCCGGCACGTCGGCGATAGGCCCAAGGCCGAACTTGCAGGGGAGATCGTGCTGGCCCCGCCTTCCGCGCTCGCGGACCGCTGGTCGCGGCGTCTGCCGGACCCCTTGACCGCCATGGCCTCCGGCTGGATGCGGGTGCGGGCGCGGGCCAAACAGCGCGGTGCGGAGCTGCCGCTCATTCTCTCCGACCATGCCGATTGGGACGAACTTGTACAGACCCTGGAAGACGTCGGCGCGCCGGAGGTCTGGGTCACCCACGGCAATGAGGAAGCCCTCGTCCACTACGCCACGGGCAGGGGGATCCGCGCCCGGGCGCTGGCCCTGATCGGCCGCGGTGAGGAGGAACAGGAAGAGGCGACGACACCGCAGGAGGCCAAGGCATGAAGGCCTTCGCCGAGCTTCTCGATCGCCTCTCTTACACCGCCGGGCGCAACGCCAAGCTGACCCTGATGGCCGATTACTTCCGTGCGGCGCCGGACCCGGACCGTGGCTATGCCCTGGCGGCGCTGACCGGGCGGCTAGATTTTGCATCCGCCAAGCCGGCGATGATCCGCGGTCTGGTCGAACAGCGCGTCGATCCGGTTCTCTACGGCTGGTCCTACGACTTCGTCGGCGACATGGCCGAGACCGTCGCCCTCATCTGGCCGGAACGGCCGGGCGCCAACCGTTCGCCGGAACTGGCCGAGGTGGTGGAGCGCCTTTCGACCGCCAGCCGTTCGGACTCGCCCAGGCTGGTCGAAGGCTGGCTCGACGCGCTGGATGCCAACGGGCGCTGGGCATTCCTGAAACTGATCACCGGGGGGCTGCGCGTCGGCGTCTCGGCGCGTTTGGCCAAGACCGCACTGGCGCAACTCGGGAACGGGAGCCTGGAGGAGATCGAGGAGATCTGGCACGGCGTGACGCCGCCCTTCACCGAGGTCTTTGCCTGGTTGGAGGGCAGGGCGGAGGCGCCTGATATCGATCTGCGCCGCGCCTTCCGCCCGCTCATGCTGGCCAACCCCCTCGACGATACAGAACTTGAGAAATTCGATCCGGCGGCCTATCGCGCGGAGTGGAAGTGGGACGGCATCCGGGTGCAGTTGGCCGCCGGTGGTGGCGAGGCACGGCTCTTCTCCCGTTCCGGCGATGAGATCACCGGCGCTTTCCCGGATCTGATGGAGAAAGCCGATTTCGATGCGGTTCTGGACGGCGAACTGCTGGTCGCGCGGGATGGGGAAATCGCGACCTTCAACGACCTTCAGCAGCGCCTCAACCGCAAGCGGGTAACGGCAAAGATGCTGCAGGAGTTCCCGGCCCATCTCAGGGTCTACGATATTCTCTTCGACGGTGACGAGGATTTACGGAGCCGCGGTTTCGACGCGCGCCGGCGGTGTTTGGAGGCCTGGCATGCGGCAGTGCAGCCGGCCCGGATCGATCTCTCGCCGTTGCTCGACTTCGAAAGCTGGGATGACCTGACGGCCTTGCGCGGGACGGCGCGGGAGCGTTCCATCGAAGGGCTGATGCTGAAGCTGGGGGACAGCCCCTATGTTGCCGGGCGGCCCAAGGGACCCTGGTTCAAGTGGAAGCGCGATGCGCTGACCCTGGATACCGTCCTGATGTATGCCCAGCGTGGCCACGGCAAGCGCTCCTCCCTCTATTCCGACTACACTTTCGGTGCTTGGCGGACAGGGGCGGAGGGTGCGCCGGAGCTGGTGCCCGTTGGCAAGGCCTACTCCGGCTTCACCGACGAGGAACTGCTGCGGCTCGACAAATGGGTGCGGGCCAACACCACCGAACGCTTCGGTCCGGTCAGGGCAGTGAAACCCGGCGTCGTGCTGGAGGTCGCCTTTGATGCCGTGCATCGCTCCAAGCGCCACAAGTCCGGGGTCGCCATGCGCTTTCCCCGCATCCACCGCATCCGCTGGGACAAGCCGGTCGAGGAAGCGGATGTCCTGCCGACGCTGGAGAAGTTGATCGAAGGGTAGTCTCCCTCTCCCCTCGTGGGAGAGGGAGGGACCCGCGTCAGCCGGAGGGCGAGGGCGGTCTCAACCAAAGCGCTGGGCTTGGCTCACTCTGTGTCAAAATTTGGCGCAGTCCGAGGTTGTTTTATGCAATAAGAAAATCTGTTGTAAGTTGCTGGTGGGGATCGAGAGCAAGAGATGGCGTTCGTGGATTGGGGAGATCCGATGCGTCGCTTGAAACGTGTTCTTAAAAGACTTCTTGGACGAACCCAGGATGAGCAGCCCTGGGGTGAGCGGGACAGCCTCTGGTACGACCGTGCCTTTGAGCAGAACCAGCATTGGCGCGAGCACTACACCAAGTCGAGCTACTATTTTCTCTGGACGGTCATAGCGGACCGCCTGGTTCGGCGGGGTGTCGGCTCCATATTGGATATTGGTTGCGGCAGTGGACAGTTGGCGCAGCTGTTGAGCGACAAGGGTATCAGACAGTACTGCGGTCTTGACTTCAGCGAGAAGCGCATCGCCCAGGCTCGTCTCGTCTGTCCCGACTTTGAGTTCCGCAACGAAGATGCCTTTAAGAGCGATGCCTTCGATGTTTGCGACTACGATTGTCTGTTGACGACCGAGTTTCTGGAACACGTCGAGAGCGACATAGAGGCGATCCGCCGTGTGAAGCCCGGGGTGTATTTTATCGGGACAGTGCCCAATTTCCCCTGGAAATCCCATGTGCGTCACTTCGCTGATGCCGACGCGGTGCAAGACCGCTATGGGGATTTGTTCACCGACTTCAGCGTCGACTTCTTCTACGGCAATGACCGGGGGAAGACCTTTTTCCTGCTCGAAGGTATTGTGCGCCCGGCGGCCGAAAACGCAGTGCGTGAAACCTCGGCAGAGCCGATCCGTCTCGTCACCTGACGCGGCTCTTTTCTTTCCGGCCCTTCTGTCTGGGTGCTCTAGGTGTGAGCTTTCAACAGGTTGTCCACTCGGCCCCGACCGAGGAAGCTGAAGTTGCTGAAGCTTTAGCGAACCCGGAGGGACCGAATGGACATCCACAAGAATGCCCGTCTGACACCGCATAGTCGAGGCGAGCTGGTACGCCGGGTGCTGTTCGACGGGCAGAGCTCAAAGGCCGTGGCCGTCGCCCTCGGGGTCTGCGAGCGAACCGTCCGCAAATGGCTCAAACGCTATAACGACGAGGGGCTGGCAGGCCTGGCGGACCGTTCGTCCCGGCCGTACCGCCTGCACCAGCCGACGCCACCGGCCAAGCTCCAGCGCATCGAGACCTTGCGCCGACGACGCTGGACCGGTCAGCAGATCGCCGCCGAGGTCGGCGTGTCGCCAGCCACGGTCAGCCGCGTCCTGAGACGCCTGGGGCTCAACAGGCTGAGTGCCCTGGAGCCGGCCGAGCCGGTGCGACGCTATCAGCGAGAGCGTCCCGGCGAACTGATCCACATCGACATTAAGAAGCTCGGCAAGAAGCTCGGCCGGTTCTCCAGGACCGGACACCGCATCACCGGCGATCGCAGCGGGCAGAGCCGAACCCGCGGCATCGGCTGGGAGTTCGTCCACGTCTGCATCGACGACAGGTCCCGCCTCGCCTTCAGCCAGATCTTGCCAGACGAACGAAAACACAGCGCCGTCGCCTACTACAAAAGCCTCGGCGTCATCGTCGAGAGGGTCATGACCGATAACGGCTCCTGCTATCGCTCCAAGGACTTCGCAAAGGCCTGCAAAATCCTCGGCCTTAGACATATCCGCACAAAACCCTTCACCCCCAAGACCAACGGCAAGGCCGAGAGGTTCATCCAAATCGCACTCAGGGAATGGGCCTATGCCAGGGCCTACCAGACTTCCGAACAGCGCGCCCAGGAACTGCCACTATGGCTCCACCGCTACAACTGGCACCGACCCCATGGTAGCCTCAATGCCAAGACACCAATCAGCCAAATCGGCATAGCCAAGGACAACCTGTTGAGGCTCCACATCTAGGTCTTCGGCCGCTTGAAGCGCTTGTGCGGGATCAGGGCGATGGGGACGATCTCGACCAGCAGTTCCGGAATCACCAGACCGGGCACCTGGATGAGAATGCTGGCCGGCGCGGTTGGCGTCTTGAAGTATTGGCCGCGTACCTCCTGGATCGCCGGCAGGTCGTCGCGCGCCAGGAAGTAGATGGTCATCGAGACGATGTCGTCGAGCGTGCCCCCGGCAGCCTCCAGAATCACCTGCGTGTTTTCGATGGCCTTGTGCATCTGCGCCGCGCAGTCGCCGGGGCCGACGACCTTGCTCTCGGCGTCCCAGGCGACCTGTCCGGTGATGTAGAGCGTGACCCCTTCGCCGGCGATCACGCCCTGCGAAAAGGCGCGCCCGTTCGGCCCCCAGATTCCCGGGGGGTTGTAGCCATAAGCCATTTCAGACTCCCAAATTTTGGTGGCCGCCTCGGCGGGCGGCGCGGGTGCGGTGTTGCTGCGGCGGGTGGATAGTACCAGCAACTCTACGGCTCTGACGATAGCCGCAACGTCCTGCCGGAATACGCCGATCATCGCTTGAACCTGCGGCTCACCCTGTGCGACACACCGCCAATGGATCCAAGCGGATCGTGCGCGACCGCAGAAGCCGTCCCGGCTCCTGGTGTCGCGGCCGCAATTTCAATCAGGGAATGAAGAATGAACAAGAAGGGTCTTGGTGCGCTGCTTCTCGGCGCCAGCCTGTTGTGCCTGGGAAGCCACCCGGCTGCAGAGGCGCAGACCGTTGCCGAGACCTGCTACGAGGTGCCGGTTCGGGCGGATTGCGCCGGGCCGCTCCTGGACCGCCTGCTGGACCGGCTGAGTGAGCAGGATCCGCAGGACAGAGACCATCTCACCGCTGCTCTTGCGGACAAGTTGATCAACAACGGCTTTCTGGACAGCGCCCTGAAGGTGGCACTGACGATCGATCGCAGACCTCTGAAAGAGACGAAGCTTGCGGTGCTGGGCGTTATGCAGGCGAATGTCCGCGAATACGCGGCTGCGCGTGATGTTGCGGACCTGATCGAGGACATGCAGCCAAAACGCGCGGTGCTGACGGCGATCATCCAGCGCTTTGTCGCGGATGGCGAGGTCGAGCCGGCTTGGCTGCTGGTCAAGGAAATCGACGATGCGCAGTTGTCGGACGAGTTCCATGCCGGGCTGGTTGGCCAGTTCGCCGTCGAGGAACGTTTCGGCTTGGCCTGGGACAATGCAATGCAGATCGGCGATTCCACGATCCGGAACAACGCGTATTTCGGATTGGCGCTTGCGCAGGTCAGATCGCAGCCCTTGGCTGATGTCGAACTTTCCCTGATGGCGATAGACGATCCGGCAGCGCGTGCGCGGGACTTTGCCACAGTTGGCCTGCAGGCTCACCATCGGGAGAAGGAGGAGTCGGCGGATCGACTGTTTGAGCTGGCGCAGAAGACTCTGGCCGAGGTAGAGGTCGAACGTGAACGCAACCGCGACTCACTGCTGCGAACCATCGCTCTCACCCTGCAGTCCGCGGAGAGACTGGAGGCTGCCCTGCAGGTCGCCGGCGACATCGGTTACCCCGATCAGAAGCTTGTGACACTGGGACAGCTTGCCGGGGCCCTGGCAGATCAGGGCGATCCGGATCGGGCGCGGGAAGTTTTTCAGGCAAACCTCGACGAGGCCGCCGGGATCGATGATCTGTTTCGGCGTTCCTACATGATGCGTTTGCAGGCCGAGTTCATGATGATGGCCGGCCTTGTAGAAGACGCTCTGGCCGTTGTCGACAGGGTTGCCGGCGATTCTCTGGAACATGCAGACGACGTTCGCCTGGCGGTCGGCCGCACCGCGCTGATGGAAGGCCGGTTTGACCTGGCCGAGCAGATCATGACCGACATTCAAGAGGTCGAGCGGGCGCGGCTCATCGGGTTGAGCTGAATTGCTTTCAACAGCGCCCTATACGGTGATGAGGCGCGGGCGAAACGCCTGGCCGATGCCGTTCAGGCGCACTTGGAAATGGACGAGGTCGAGGAACTCCCGGAAATCCTCCGCGAGCTCTTGGAGGTCCACATAGCGTTGGGACAGTTTGAGAAAGCGGCTGAACTTGCTGATTGGCTGGAGGGTCACGACGCGCACTTTCGCGAACTAACGCTGTTGGGCGAGGCTGCCGCGAGAGAAGGTAGCGCCGAGATTGCGATGGAGGCGGTGGAGAAAAGGCTCAAAATCGCGGACTCGGGGAACGACTATTTGACCCACGGCCGCGTGGCCAGAGTTGCGCAGACGGTGGCCAGCGGGCGGGCCCTGCCCGGTGAACAAACGCCGGAAGACTTTCTTGAACTTTCGAAGCGCCTGACGGACCCGAACAAGGTCGAACTCTTCCTGAATGTCGCGGCAATCTCTCTCGCAGAGCGCGACCGCCTCGCGGACGCGCAGAAGCTGTTGAAGCTGGCCGACAATCCAGACCTCAGTGCCGAGTTCGAGTTATCGGAACTGGCGGCGCTGCTGATCGAAAGCCTTCAGGCCGAATAAGCGCCTTTCAACAGGACCGCTAACACGCGCTTGTCACGTGTAGGGGGGCCGGCAGGGTTGTTCCCTGTTAAGGAACGTTGGTTTAGACTCTGGCTATGTACAGTCTCCCCGACGTCATTACTCACAACTACGATCCGGACCGAGGTGCATTTCGGAACATCTGTAACCTTCCACCGTGGGAGGCGGAGACGATCCTGTCGGAGATCAGAAACACCACGCAATCGTCTCCTAAGGAAAACTACCTGAGGCGAAGACTAAGAACCGAGCGCTGGCTCTATGCCGAGCGGACAAGAAAGTGCGGCAAGCCCTATCTGAAGCACCCGATCTATTTCTTCCTGGGCGACTTTGCCGACGGCCGGGATCCGGCGCGGCCTGAGTCTTTGGTGCTTCCCTTAGCCTCATTGCCGCCCGAAGTTCTTACCTTCACTTATCCAGACAGCATGGCGAGCTTGCCCCTGGCAACAGAGGCTATGCACTCAGACGACCGTAAGCCATACCATGGCCAGGTCTTCACTCTGGCTGAGATCAAGGCTGTGGTTGCGCAGTTCGGCGTGCCGTCAAGCCATGGGCTGACCGCGGCGCCCGATGTTTACGACAGATTCATCGAAGTTCAGGTCTGGGATGATCGGCCGTTGCGGCAGTTTTTGGTAGATCGGTAATCGGCATAGCCGGTGTCCCCCTCACCCCGGCCCTCTCCCACTAGGGGCTATGGGATTCACACATTTTCGATGTTTGTTGCGAGTGCGAATCCGGTGAGTTGTGCTGCGAGGGTTTGCCAACCGGTTTTCATGGTCTTTGGTCCGGGCGGTTTGTAGTAGCAGTTCCATCCGCCGAGGCGGGCGCAGACCCAGGCGAGGAACGCGAGGCTGTCGGCTGGATGCGGATTTTTCTGGCGCTCGGTGTTGCCTTCGAGCGTCTTGGAGATCGCCTGGAGTGCGGGCAGAAAGCCGGCGTCGAGGGCGTCCGTCGCCGGTCGGCGCGAGCCGTCGCGGGCATCGACCAGTTGCATGATGCGGGCCGCGGCGCCGAGCGCCATGGCGGCGAACTTCATCAGCCGCCCGGCATCGTGCATCTGGGTTTCGTCGAAGCGCAGGCCGTCGCTCTTGCAGGTTCGGAACAGCTGCTCGATGCGCCAGCGCAGGCGGTAGAGCTGAACCGCACGCTGCGGCGCGATGTCCGCCGACGACAGCAGACGCCAGTGCAGCGCCGCCTTGCCCGCCGGCGGATCGGGCTCGCGCGCTTCGACGACGGTCATCTCGACCATCTCTGCGGCATGCGCCTTCTTCAGCCTCGAGGGGCGGACGATCCGCACACGGCGTGCCCGCAGTTCCACCGTGGCCTCGCGGCCCTTGTCGCCCGGCCCACGCGGGCCGACCTTCACGACAGACCGGCCTTGCGCAGGTTCCGCCGCCAGTGCCTCGAACAGGCGGCGGCCATCCGCCCCGTCTGCTTCGTTCTCCCCGTCCGCCAAGCCACGGTCGTGGCGCGCCCGCACCACAAGCTCCACGCCCTCGGGCTTGCCGGCAAACAGCGTGTAGACGTCGCTTTCCCGGTCGGCCACCACGGTTACGCTGGCGGCGCCGGCCAAACCCTCGCCGGCGCAGCGCGCCCCGGACAGCCAGCGACCGCTCTCCTTGTCCGAAGGCGCACGCCGCCGACGATCGCCCGCCTTGACCGGCGGCCGGGTCCAGATCTCGGCCCCCACAAGGCCAAGCACCGCCTCGTCCTCGGCGTCCACCGCAAGCAGCGGGTGCAGGAAAAAGGCCGGGCTCGTGCCATCCGCCCCGCATCCAAAACCCCGGCGGTTGGCCGCGCGGTTCTTGAAGTTGATCTCGCTCGTATCCTGGATGCAGATCACATGCCGACCCGCGCACACCGCCGCCGTCCGGGCCGCAAGGCCGGACAGGATCGCCGCAACGCTGGAATGCGGCGAAGACAAAAACCGGTGGCACGCCATCTCACCAGCCCGGTCACCACCAACCTTGCGCAATACGCAACTGCCGCTCGACACCAACTGGTCCATCATCCATTCCGACCGACCCGCAACACGCACGTCTCCAAACCCAGCCATCCAGATCCCCCAAAAAACCTGGATTGCTTGAATCACATCATCGCCTCAAAGAGAAGCAATTCCGTGAATGCCGTAGCCCACAAAGGGAGAGGGAGAAACAGTGAAGTCGCCTCTAACTTCCCTCTCCCCTCCGTGGGAGAGGGAGGGGCCCGCATCAGCGGGAGGGTGAGGGGGATATCCGCTTCCCGCATCAGCGGGAGGGGAAGCTGGCTACCGCTGCGCCGTGTCCCAGTTCGGGGCGATCCAGACCGGAGCGTCGGAGGCGGGCAGGGGCGTCTTGCCGCGGACTTTGTCGGCCAGCTTTTCGGCCAGCATGATGGTCGGGGCGTTCAGGTTGCCGCTGACGATGGAGGGCATGATGGAGGCGTCGATCACGCGCAGGCGCTCCAGCCCATGCACTTTCGCTTCGCCGTCGACAACCGCCATCGGGTCGGTCCCCATCCGGCAGGAGCAGGAGGGGTGATAGGCGCTTTCGACGTGTTCGCGCACGAAGGCGTCGAGTTCCTCGTCCGTCTGCGCCTCGGGACCCGGGGCCAGTTCCGGCCCGCGAAAGGCGTCGAAAGCCTTCTGGGCGAAGACCTCCCGTGTCAGGCGGATACCGGCGCGGAACTCCTGACGGTCGGCTTCCTGGCTCATGTAGTTGAAGAAGATACGCGGCGGCTCTTTCGGGTCCGATGACTTCAGCGTCACCGAACCGCGGCTCTGCGAGCGCATCGGGCCGACATGGGCCTGGAAGCCGTGGCTGCCCGCCGGGCTGCTGCCGTCGTAGTTCATGGCGATGGGCAGGAAGTGGTATTGCAGGTCCGGATGTTCGATCCCGGCGCGGCTGCGGATGAAGCCGCCGGCCTCGAAGTGGCTGGTGGCACCCAGGCCTTTCTTGAAGAACAACCAGTCGAAACCGATCTTCGCCTGGTTCCAGGGCTTCAGCGCCGAGTAAAGCGTGATCGGCTGGGTGCAGGCATGCTGGACGTACACCTCCAGGTGATCCTGCAGGTTCTTGCCGACGCCGGGCAGGTCCTGAACCACCGGAATGCCCAGAGCCGCCAGCTCGTCGGCCGGGCCGACACCCGACAGCAGCAGCACCTGGGGTGAGTTGATGGCCCCGCCGGAGAGGATGACTTCGCGCTCCGCCCGCACCTCGACCCGCTCGCGGCCCTTGGCCAGTTCGACACCGACGGCGCGGTTGTTTTCGATCAGCAGGCGGGTGGTGAGCGCCCGGGTCCAGACGGTGAGGTTCGGCCTTTCCATGGCCGGCTTCAGATAGGCCACCATGGCACTCCAGCGCCGCCCGTTGTGGACGGTCATGTCCATGTGGCCGAAACCTTCCTGCTGCTGCCCGTTCGGGTCGGTCGTCACCGGATAGCCGGCCTGGCGTCCGGCCTCGATCCAGGCCTG
Source organism: Pelagibius sp. (assembly GCF_965249265.1). Classification (NCBI taxonomy): domain Bacteria; kingdom Pseudomonadati; phylum Pseudomonadota; class Alphaproteobacteria; order Rhodospirillales; family Rhodovibrionaceae; genus Pelagibius; species Pelagibius sp. The sequence goes on from NZ_OZ252224.1 coordinate 1,486,469, forward strand.
GAAAAGCGGGTTCTCACAGGCGCCGGCGGAAACGTTCAGCGGCCCGTCGCCGCCACGGTAATCGTCGGGCCCGCGCTCATAGGTCTCGGCCTTGCGGAAATAAGGCAGCACGTCGGCGTAGGACCAGCCGCTTAATCCCGACTGCGCCCAGCGGTCGTAATCGCGGGCATGGCCGCGCACATAGGCCATGCCGTTGATGGAGGAGGAGCCGCCCAGCACCCGCCCGCGCGGGCAGTAAAGGCGACGGTTGTTCAGATGGGGTTCGGGCTCCGAATGATAGAACCAGTTGTACTTGTCGTTGGCCAGCGGCTTGGCGAGTGCCGCCGGCATATGGATGAAGATCGAGTTGTCGCGCCCGCCGGCCTCCAGCACCAGGACCCGGACCTCCGGGTCTTCGGTCAGGCGGCTGGCCAGCACGCAGCCGGCAGAACCGGCGCCGATGATAATGTAGTCGAAGTTCTCTGTATCGGGCATCGCAGGCAAACTCTATCGGGTGACTGAACTGGAATTCCAATCAGTGGCTCCACCCTTCGAGACGCCTTGTTGCACAAGGCTCCTCAGGGTGAGGCGATAACCTATCTTCATGCTGAGGAGGACCGAAGGTCCGTCTCGAAGCATGTGGCAGTTTCTAATAGGGCGAGTCGACGCCGTTCAGGGCGACGTAGACGCTTTTCAACTGGCTATAGTGTTCGATGGCGGCAAGGCCGTTTTCGCGGCCGATGCCGGATTGCTTCATGCCACCGAAGGGCACGGCGATGGGCGTGATGTTGTAGGTGTTGATCCAGCAGGACCCGGCCTGCAGCTTGGCGATCACCCGGTGGGCCCGGTTCAGGTCGCGGGTGAAGACCCCGGCGGAGAGCCCGAACTCGGTGTCGTTGGCCCGGGCGACGACCTCCTCGTCGTCGTTGAAGGGCAGCACGGTCATGACCGGGCCGAAGATTTCCTCGCGCACGATGGTCATGTCGTCGGCGCAACCGGCAAAAATGGTCGGCTCGACGAAGTTGCCGGCGGCTAGCGCCGCGTCTTCCGGCCGTCCGCCGCCGACGGCCACCTTTGCGCCCTCGGCTTTGCCCTTCTCGATGTAACCCAGCACCTTCTCGGTGTGATCTTTGGAGATAAGCGCGCCGACCTGGGTTTCCGGGTCCATGGGGTCGCCGATCTTCAGCGTCCTGGTCTTCTCGACAAGACGCGCCAGGAAGGCGTCCTGGATGCTTTCATGCACGAAGACCCGGGTGCCGTTGGAGCAGACCTCGCCCTGGGTATAGAAGTTGGCGAGCAGGGCGCCGTGCACGGCGTTTTCGATATCCGCGTCGTCGAAGACGATCATCGGCGACTTGCCGCCCAGCTCCAGCGTCACGGCCTTCAGGCTTTCCGCCGCGTCGGCCATGACCTTCTTGCCGGTGCCGACCTCGCCGGTCAGCGAGACCTTGGCGATGCCGGGATGGCGGGTCAGCATGCGCCCGGTGTCGCCGAAACCCTGAACGACATTGAAGACGCCATCGGGCAGCCCGGCCTCGGTATAGATCTCAGCGAGTTTCAGGGCGGTGAGGGGGGTCAGTTCCGCCGGCTTGAAGATCATTGCATTGCCGCAGGCCAGCGCCGGGGCCGACTTCCAGCAGGCGATCTGCATGGGATAGTTCCAGGCACCGATCCCCGCGCAGATGCCCAGCGGTTCCCGCCGGGTATAAGCGAAGTCGCCGCCGAAGTCGTAGTGCTCGCCATGCAGGGTGCCGGCGACGCCGGAAAAGAACTCCAGGCATTCGGCGCCGGAGGCAATGTCCACAACCTCGGCCTCCTGGATCGGCTTGCCGTTGTCCAGGACCTCCAGTTCGGCCAGTTCGCGGTTGCGGGCGCGCAGCAGCCGCGCGGCCTCGGCCAGGATCAGGCCGCGTTCGGCACCGCTCATCGCCGACCAGACGGCAAAGCCTTCCTGTGCCGCAGCCACGGCGGCCTCGACGTCTGCGGCGCCGGCCTGTTGGATGGCGCAGATCACCTCGCCGGTCGCCGGGTTCACGGTTTCGAAGCTCTCGCCGCTCAGGGCGTCGCGATAGCCACCGCCGATGTAGAGTTTCTGTTCGGGCAGATTGCGCATTACTGTTTTTCCAGGAGCCGGGGGTCCAAAAGGCGGTCGACATAGTCGCGGGCGATCAGGCGGGCCTGATCCATGGTGAGCGGGCCGCTGGAGAGCGCGCAGCGCAGCCACAGCCCCTCGATCATCGCGGCAAGACCGGCCGCGGCGCTGCGTGCGTCCTCAGCCGGCAGCAGTTGTTTGAAGGCATGGCCGAGATTGCTCAGCATACGCCGTTCGTTGATTTTCTGTATGCGCCAGAGGGCGGGGGCGTAGCGTGCCTCCGACCAGAAGGCGAGCCAGGCGGAAACGGTTTCCGGATCCCCCTGCTCGTCGGAGAAGTTGGCGGCGATGACCGCATCGATCCGCTGGCGCGGCGTTTCCGCCTGACGCAGATGGTGCAGGGTCTCCTGCAACAGGTCCTGGGCGAGGGAGCGCATGGTGGCCGCCAGCAGCCCGGCCTTGTCTTCGAAGTAGTGGGCGACGATCCCGCCTGAAAGGCCGGCGTTGCGGCTGATGCGCGAGATGGTGGCGTTGGCGAAACCTTCTTCGTGGATCGAGGTAATGGTCGCCGCAATCAATTGACGGCGCCGCAGATCCTCCATTCCAACCTTGGGCATGTCAGCGCCAGCCTTTCGCCAAGACAACCTCAACTCGGCACAATCTGAGCCGCGGGACCCGCTGTTCATCAGGCCCTTGATAGACAGGTATTTTATTTTGATTGAACGTTCAATCAAAAAAACATAGCCTTGCGCGGTCATTTCAAAAAATGCTCCGCTTGTCCGGCTGTGCAGACGCACCCGTGAGGACAGGAGCAGTAAAGCAACAAACGCACAAGCGATAGGGAAAGAGGAGGCTTATTCCATGCAGCGGACAACTCAATTCGGCCTGGCGGCGGCTGCGGCGCTGGCCATTTCCACGGCAGCGGGCAGCGCCACGGCGGCCGATCCGGCAGCCTGTGAGGAAGTGAACTTCGCCGACGTCGGCTGGACCGACATCACGGCGACCACGGCGGCGACCTCTGTGGTGCTGGATGGTTTGGGCTACAAGCCCGAGTCCGAGTTGCTGGCCGTGCCGGTGACCTACGCCAGCCTGAAGAACGGCGACATCGACATCTTCCTCGGCAACTGGATGCCGACCATGGAAGGCGATCTGGCCAAGTATCGCGATGAAGGTTCGGTCGAGGTTCTGGGCGCCAATCTGGAAGGTGCCAAGTACACCCTGGCGGTTCCCAGCTATACGGCAGAAGCCGGCATCAGGGACTTTGCCGACATCGCCAAGTTCAAGGACGAACTGGACGGCAAGATCTACGGGATTGAGCCGGGGAACGACGGCAATCGCCTGATCCAGGACATGATCGACCAGGACGCCTTCGGCCTGAGAGGTTTTGAGGTGGTGGAGTCCTCCGAGGCGGGCATGCTGACCCAGGTTGCGCGCTCCGAGAAGCGTGAGGAACACATCGTCTTCCTCGGCTGGGCGCCGCATCCGATGAACAACAACCACGATCTGGTCTATCTTTCCGGTGGTGATGATTTCTTCGGCCCGGATTTCGGTGGTGCCACGGTCTTCACCAACGTGCGCAAGGGTTACACCAGCGACTGCCCGAATGTCGGCCAATTGCTGGCCAACCTGAAGTTCACCCTGCCCATGGAAGGCGCCATCATGGGCGCGATCCTGGACGATGAGGAAGATCCGAAGGACGCCGCGACGGATTGGCTGAAGGCCAATCCGGAAATCCTCGACGGCTGGCTCGCCGGTGTGAAGACGCTGGACGGCGGTGACGGCCTGGCCGCGGTTAAGGCGCACCTCGGCCTGTAAGCGCTCTGGCCAAATGCGTGTAGACTTGGAGCGGTCAGGCCTTGTGGTCTGACCGTTCTGCTTTGAACTCTCTCTCGAAACCGTCGCGGGGGAAGGGGCCTTAAAGACGGACAGTGCGAAGGGGGAATTTCGGATGGAGTGGCTTGAGGACAACAAGATTCCGCTGGGTAAGTGGATCAAGGCTTTCGTGGAGTTCCTGAACGACCATGCGGCCTGGTTCTTCGACGGCATTTCCGGCGTTCTGGGATTCCTGATCAACGGCCTGACCGATGTTCTGCTGTTCATCCCAGCCCTGTTTCTGATCGCGCTCATCGCTGGCGGCGCTTACTGGTTGCAGCGCTCGGTCTGGTTGGCGGTCGGCGTCGCACTCTCGCTGCTGCTGGTCATCAATCTCGGCTATTGGGAAGAGACCATCGAAACCCTCTCCCTGGTCATCTACGCCGCCTTCTTCTGTACCGTTATCGGGGTGCCGCTGGGCATCGCCGCGGCGCATCGGCCCTGGCTCTATACCGGCATGCGGCCGGTGCTTGACCTGATGCAGACCATTCCGACCTTCGCCTATCTTATTCCGACCCTGATCATCTTCGGCCTTGGTGTCGTGCCCGGGCTGATCTCCACCGTCATTTTCGCGATTCCGGCGCCGATCCGCCTGACCTATCTCGGTGTTTCCTCGGTGCCCAAGAACCTGGTCGAGGCGGGCGAGTCATTCGGCGCCACAAAAAGCCAGCTGCTCTGGAAAGTCGAGTTGCCCCATGCCATGCCGACCATCATGGCGGGGATTACCCAGTGCATCATGCTGTCGTTGTCGATGGTGGTTATCGCCGCCCTGGTGGGGGCCGACGGTCTCGGCAAGCCTGTGGTGCGCGCGCTCAACACGGTGAACGTGGCCCAGGGCTTCGAGGCCGGGCTCTCCATCGTCATCGTCGCCATTCTGCTCGACCGGCTCTGCAAGCAGCGCGGTCCCGGCGCCAAGAAGGAGGGCTGATCGATGACCGGACAAGAAAAGGTATCCGTTGAGTTCAAGGACGTGGACATCATCTTCGGCAAGGAGACCGCGAAGGCGGTCACCCTGCTGGACGGCGGCGCCACCCGCGACGAAATCCTCGACCGGACCGGCAATGTGCTGGGCGTTGCCGGTGCCTCCCTGGCGATCGAGGAGGGGGAAATCTGCGTCCTGATGGGCCTGTCGGGCTCCGGCAAGTCGACCTTGCTGCGCGCCGTCAACGGCCTCAACAAGGTCACCCGCGGCGCGGTCATGGTGCGCGACGAGTCCGGCCTGGTCGACGTCGCCTCCTGCGACGCCGCCACGCTGCGCCGTCTGCGCATGAGTCGGGTCGCCATGGTGTTTCAGCAGTTCGCCCTGCTGCCCTGGCGCACGGTGAAGGAGAACGTCGGCTTCGGTCTGGAACTGCGCGGTCTGGCGACGGCGGAGCGCGATGCCATCGTCGAGGAAAAGCTGGAAATGGTCGGCCTGTCGCAGTGGAAGGACAAGTTCGCGCATGAGCTTTCCGGCGGCATGCAGCAGCGCGTCGGCCTCGCCCGCGCCTTTGCCACCGACGCCGACATCCTGCTGATGGACGAGCCCTTCTCCGCGCTCGACCCTCTGATCCGCGATCATCTGCAGGACGAACTGCTGGAACTGCAGCGCCGTCTGAAGAAGACCATCATCTTCGTCAGCCACGATCTCGACGAGGCGCTGAAGCTGGGCAGCCACATCGCCATCATGGAGGCGGGGCGCATCGTGCAGTACGGTGAGCCGGAGGCCATCGTGCTGAACCCCTCCAACGACTATGTCGCCGAGTTCGTCGCCCATATGAATCCGCTGAACGTGCTGCGCGGCGGCTCCCTCATGACGCCGGTCGCGGAACTGAAGCGCGAGGATGATTCCGTGCTGCTGGACAACCGCGGCCGCTTCCGGGTGAAACTGGATGACAGGGGCGCGCCGGTCTCGGTGACCCTGGACGGCTATCTCGGCCGCCTGATGCCCTACAGCGAGGATCTGAACATGGCCGACCTGCCGCCGGTCGCCCTGATCACCGCGCCGACCGATATGTCGATGCGGATCGCCATCGAACTGCGCCAGGCGACCGGGCATCCCGTCGCCCTGATGGAAGACGGCAGGCTGGTCGGCGTTTGCGGCGACGAGGAAATCTACGCCGGTATCCTGCGCCAGAGCAGCGTGGCCGACGAGCCGGCGGAGGCGGCGGCTTCGTGAACATACAGGGCATCCTCTTCGACAAGGACGGCACGCTGCTGGACTATCACGGCACCTGGATGCCGTTGAACCGGCGGGCGGCGCTGGCGGCGGCGGACAATGATCCTCTGCTGGCGGAACGCCTGCTGGTTGCCTCCGGCTACGACCCGGTGAGCGGTACCTGCCTCCCTGACTCGGTCATCATCGCCGGCAGCAACGACGACCTGGGTGCCTGCTGGGCCGAGGTGATCGGCGGCGATGCGGCGGAACTCACTGCCCGGCTGTCGCAGATCTTCGAAGCCGGCAGTGGCGAGACCGCCGTGGCGGTCGAAGGCCTGGCCGGGACGCTGGAGTCCTTGACCGGGCAGGGGCTTGCCCTGGGCGTTGCGACCAACGACAGCGAGGAAGGCGCCCACAACAGCCTGGCGCCTTTTGCCGTGCTCGACCACTTCGAATTCATCGCCGGTTACGACTCCGGTCACGGCGCCAAGCCCGGGCCCGGCATGGTACAGGGCTTCTGCAGGGCTCTCGGTCTCGACCCCGCTGCCGTCGCCGTGGTCGGCGACAGCCGCCACGACATGGAGATGGGGCGGCGCGGTGGTGCCGGCCTGCTGGTCGGCGTGCTCACCGGCAGCGGTGGCCACGACGACCTCGCCCCCCATGCCCATCACGTGCTGGACAGCATCGCGGGCCTGGAAGCGTTGCTGGGGGATTTGGCGGGTAAGCGGCGGGCGTAGGATTCCCCCTCACCCTCCCGCTTCGCGGGCCCCTCTCTCTCCCACGAGGGGAGAGGGTTGTTGCAGTAACCCGACCCTTCGGTTCGCCCTCTCCCACAAGGGGATCGGGTTATTGCAGCCGTCTCTTTTGTTTCCCCCTCTCCCCTCCGTGGGAGAGGGTCGGGGTGAGGGGGCTTTGGTTTTGCGCGCCTAGAGCACGTCCCCACCCAGTTCCGGAAAGACCTTCGACACCTTGCCCAGCAGGTAGTCGCCGTAGGTGCCTTCGAAGGCCTGCAGGTCGGCGCCGTCCCAGCGTGGGGCGCCGCTGCCGTCACCCTTCATGGCTGCCGGCGGCAGGGGTTTCATCTCGGCGGCGAAGTCGGGATCGAAGAAAAGGGGAAAGGAGAGGCGTTCTTCGCCGCTGACGTTCTTCACGCGGTGCGGGGTGGAGCGGTACCAGCCGCCGGTCAGGCGGTCCAGCATGTCGCCGATGTTGCAGACCAGGGTGCCGGGCAGGGGCGGTGCGGCGATCCAGCCCTGCGGCGTCTTCACCTGCAGGCCGCCGTGATCATCCTGTGCCAGCAATGTCAGCAGGCCGTAGTCACTGTGTTCCCCCACGCCCCAGTTCTCCTGCCCGTCGACAGCCGGCGGCGTCGGCGGATAGTGGAAGATGCGAAACAGCACCGTGGGGTCCGCGGTGTAGTGCCGGTGGAAGTAGTCGGCGGCGAGGCCGAGGCTGAGCGCTACGCCCTCGATCAGATGGTGCGCCGCTCGCGTGGCTGCGGCCATATAGGCTTCGACGGCAGGGCGCAGTTCGGGCACTTCCGCCGGCCAAAGGTTAGCGCCGTGCAACGGCCATCCGGCTTTCACGCGCGGATGATCTTCGGAGAGTTCGCTGCCGAAGTAGAGACCTTCCTTGCCGTCCGGCCTTCCCGAGGTCAGCTCGCCGCCCAGCGGAAAGAAACCGCGCCAGGCGCGTCCGCCCCGGCTCATGGGGATCTGCAGCTTCACGTCTTGCGGCAGGGCGAAGAAGCGCCGCGCCGCGGTATCGAGCGCTTCAAGCGTGTCGTCATCGACGCCGTGGCCCCTGACGTAGAAGAATCCGCTGGCCCGGCAGGCTGCCTCGATCTCTCCGGCCACGCGTTCCCGTCCCGCCCCGTCGTCGCCCCGAAACAGCGGAGTCATGTCGATGACCGGAAGGCTAGTGTGGCTGGCTGTCATCGGGCTCCTCTGTCCAATCACCCTGATCCCAGGGCAGGGCCTGACTGTTGTCGAAAAGCGCCTGGTAGAGTGTGACCATGCCCTTGACGGCCTCGTCCAGGTTCATGCGGATACGATGCCGCAGCAGGTCGTCCGACACCAGTGTGACGTTGTGCTCGCGCAGCGTGGCGATCAGCATTTCTTCCTGGACGGAAAACGGCGCCCGCAGAGTCTCCACATGGTCTTCGCCGACGCGTTGGATCAAAGCATAGGGCCCGACCATGGAAAGCCAGAGACCGAGATCCTGAGAGCCGCCGCTCAACAGATGGGTGAAGGCAACGTCGTCGTTCTCGTCGGTGGTCTCGAAAAGCGTGAAGGACTGCCCGAGCTCGTCCAGGAGCCTGTTGAAGCTCTGAAGCTTCACCGCCTTGGCGACGAAGGCGAAGTCCGGATCTTCCAGGGACTTGTAGGCGTCTTTGACGGCGGCGACGATGGCGAAAACCTCTGGGGGGTTCAGGGCGTTCTCCATCTGCTTGCCCGCCTAGCCGGCGGCGCGGCCGCGTCTCCGGCCTTCGCGGCGGCGCCCTTTCGGGGCTTCCGGAATCTCGCCCAGCGGACCTGCCTGCTGCTGTTCCGCGCCCTTGGAGATTTCGCCGAGCTTGGCGACCACCAACTCCATGTCCGGTGCGTCGCCTTTCTCATGGCTTTCCAGGGCTGCGCGCATGGCGCGGATGTGCGCCGGCGTGGTGCCGCAGCAGCCGCCGATGATGCGCACCCCGGCGTCGAGGGCCAGGCGTGCGTAGTCGGCCATCAGCTCGGGCGTGCCGGTGTACTCGATGGCGCCCTCGACATATTGGGGAATGCCGCAGTTGCTCTTGGCGACGATCACATCGTCCGGCGCCTTCGCCTCCTGCAGGTTCAACAGGGCGGCCATCAGTTCCGAGGCCCCGGTGCCGCAGTTGCCGCCGAAGCCGACAGGCCGGGGGTCCAGGTTGTGACAGAGCTCGGCGAACTGGGCCGGCGTCACCCCCATCATGGTCCGCCCGTTGGTATCGAAGGAGAGGGTGAGGGCGTAGGGCAGGCCGGCGGCCTTGGCCCCGGCGACAGCCGCCTTCACCTCGTCGACGGCGGAGATGGTCTCGATCCAGAGGAGATCGGCGCCGCCGGCGGCCAGCCCCTTGGCCTGTTCGGCAAATGCCTCGGCGCCCGCGTCGATGGTCAGCGGCCCGATCGGCTCGAAGAGGTCGCCGGTGGGGCCCATGGAGCCTGCGACGATCACGTCTTCGCGCCCGCTTTCATCGATGGCGCGGCGGGCCAGCTCGGCAGCCGCCTTGTTGATCTCGAAGACCTTGTCCTGGGCATTGTGCAGTTTCAGGCGGTTGGCGGTGCCGCCGAAGGTGTTGGTCAGGATGATGTCGGAGCCGGCATCGATGAAACTGCGGTAATGGCGGACGACATCGTCTGGGCGCTCCAGGTTCCAGATCTCCGGCGCGTCGCCGTGCTGTAGGCCCATGGCGAAGAAATTGGTGCCGGTGGCCCCGTCGGCCAGCAGCCAGGGACGGGTCTTCAAGAGGTCGGTCAGGCGGTCGGCCATATCAGCGTGAAGGTCCTTTGAGTAATCGCGCGATTCGCTCTAAGAACCGCGGAAAGCGGGACGATAGGGTTTCTGTCGGGGAAGGGCAAGAATAGTACAACAGCCGTTAACAAAGCCCCCTCACCCTCCCACTTTGTGGGCCCCTCCCTCTCCCACGAGGGGAGAGGGAAACAGAGTGGTCCTCTATCAGTTCTCCCTCTCTCCCAACCTTAAGAGTCTGGGCGGGAGAGGGCCGGGGTGAGGGGGCTTTGTTACGATCGCATCCGCTCGTTGGTCGGGTCGTAGAGACCCTTCATGCCGGCGGCTTCAACCTGAACCGGGAACTTCTGATTGAAATACTCGATTTCAAGCTGGCGGCCCTCCTCGCAGTAGTCCTGCGGCAGGTAGCCGAGGGCGATGTTCTTTCCGACCGAGGGGCCGTAGGCCAGGCTGGTGGTATAAGAGCGCCGGCCGAGCGAGTCGATCAGCACGTCGTTGCTCTTGGGATCGACGATCGGGCAGTTGCCGATCGGATAGCGCGTCACGCCGTCCTTGTCGGTGCTGTCCGTTATCGTGAGGGTGCAGAGCATTGCCGGCTGCTGCGCCCGCGCGCGCTGCTCCAGGTAGGCAGCCTTGCCGTGGAAGTCGGCGGCCTTCACCTTCGGGCGGGCGAGTCCGGCCTCGACCAGGTTGTACTCGGTCAGAAGGTCTGCGTTCTGAAGCCGCAGGCTCTTCTCCAGCCGCCGGCTGTTGGCGTAGGTCTCGATGCCGATGGGCGTGATGCCGATCTCGTGGAACATGTCCCAGAGCGCCAGTCCATAGGCGAGGGGGAAGTGGAGCTCCCAGCCCTGCTCCCCGACATAGGAGATGCGGAAACCCTTCACCGGCACGCCGCGCAGGGTGAAGTCCCGGCTGGCGGCGAAGGGGAAGTTCTCCGGATCGAGCCCGGCCGGGTCGTCGGCCAGCTTCTTCAGGCTTGCCCGGGCGTTCGGCCCCCAGACGCCGATGCAGCCGTAGTGATCGGTCCGGTCCTCGACGAAGACCGACCATTCCTTGTCCTGGGTCATGCGGCGCAGGTAGGTGGCATCGCGGTTGCCGGCGTCGCCGCCGTCGATGACCCGGAAGCGGTCCTCGGCCAGGCGCAGGACGGTCAGGTCCGCCTGCACGCCGCCGGCGGCATCCAGGAAGTTGGTGTAAACCCCTTTGCCGAGCGGTGTGTCGCCCGCGACCTTCGAGGAAGAGACGTATTCCATCAGCCGTTCCGCATCGCGGCCCGAGACGTCGTAGATCGCGAAGTGGGAGAGGTTGACCATGCCGACGTTCTCGGAAAGCTCCAGATGTTCGGCATTGGAAACCCGCCAGAAGTGGCGGTTGTCCCACTCGTTCAGGCGCTCCGGCACGCGGTTGGCATACTTGGCCAGCAGCGTTTCCTCGTTGGAGGCGTAGCCGTGCGCTCGTTCCCAGCCGGCGATTTCCATGAAGTAGCCGCCCAGTTCCTTTTCCCGCAGATAGAAGGGGCTGCACCTCAGGTTCCGGCCCTTGGAGTAGGGCTCGCGGTTGTGTACCGGCGGATTGTAGATCTTGAACGCCGTCTCATAGCAGCGGTCGTGGATATAGCGTTCGGTTTTCTGAATCGGATAGTAGCGGGCATAGTCGATGCTGTGATGGTCGAACTCGGTCCGGCGTCTGTTATCCAGTCCGCGATCAGCTTACCCGTGCCCGGGCCGTCCTTGATCCAGACCGAAACGCCGTACCACAGGCCCCGCACATCCGGCGACTCGCCGATGGAGGGGCCGCCGTCGCCGGTCACCTGGAGCAGCCCGTTGAAGGAGTATTTCTCGTTGTAGCCGAGTTCCCCGAGGATCGGGGTCAGCTCCATCGCGCGCTCCAGCGGCTCGATAACCTGCTCCATCTCAAGGTCCCGTTGGGAGGGGGAGAGGCGGGCTTCCTCCTTCTCCAGCAGGTCGCGCGGATGGACGAGGCGGGGTTCCCTTTCTTCGTAGTAACCCCATTCGATCTGGCCGCCCTCGCTGGTCTTCGGATCGCCGGTGTCGCGCAGGTAGGCGGAGTTGCCCTGGTCGCGCAGCAGCGGATAGCCGATCTCCTTGCCGGTGTCTGCGAACTCCGTGTAGGGGCCGAAGAAGGTCAGCGGATGGTCGACCGGCATGACCGGCAGGTCCTCGCCCGCCATCTCCGCGATCAGGCGGCCCCAGAGGCCGGCGCAGACGACGACGTTGGGCGCCTCGATATAGCCGCGCGTGGTGTGGACGCCCTTGATGCGGCCGTTCTGGATATCGAGGCCGGTGCAGGAGGTGTTCGCCATGGTCGTCAGCTTGCCGGTTTCCTCGGCCTCGCGGATCATCTCCCCGGCCACGACCTGGGAGCGTGGGATCACCAGGCCGGCATCCGGGTCCCAGAGCGCACCCTGTATGACCTCTTCGTCGACCAGCGGCATCAGCTCCTTCACCTTCTGGGGCGTGATCATTTCGACCCGGTTGCCGAAGGCGCGGCCGGAACTGACCCGGCGTTCGAGCTCGCGCATCCGTTCGTCGTCGCCCTTGCGGGCCACCTCGATGCCGCCGATGCGCGCGTAGCGGCCGCGTTTTTCGAAGAAGTCGATGCTGTACCTGGTCGTGAAGATCGTGATCTGGTCGTGCATCGTGTTGAAACAGAAGTCCGAGGCATGCCCGGTCGAGCCGATGTCCGTAGGGATGCCGGATTTGTCGATCCCGATGATGTTGTCCCAACCCCGCTCGATCAGGTGGTGGGCAACGGAGGCCCCGACGATGCCGCCCTGTCCGATGATTACGACATCAGCGCTTTTCTGGAACTCCGCCATTAACTCCGTCTCCGTCTAAGAGCTTCGGCCAGGACCCTGTGCCGCGCTCATGCGTTAGCCCGGGCGCTGGACCGGCCCGGCAAGGCGCCCATTCTTTCCCGAAGCGGGGCGGCGCGCTCCCCATCGGCGCGACCGCATTTGTCGTATCACCGACACCGCCGGCTGTCACTCCGCCAACCGGCCCAAACCCTTTGAAATCTGCGGCCTTTGGCGGGGACGTCGAAGCGCCCCGCTGGCGCTATTCCACCGGACACCGTCGCGCTTGCGACAGAGCCGCCAGAGGCCCGGCGCGAATAATTCCCCAACGCCCTAGTTGAGGATCCGAGAATGGCGAGGACAGCAGAAACCGAAGACGAACTGGCGTCGTCCGACGGTGGTGGCCGGCGCGGCCGCCGTGGCCGTGGTGGCGGCGGTGCCGAGGCGCGGCGCGCGCTGCGCACGAGCGGGACGGTTGCCAAAAACCGTTTCATTCAACGCCAGATCCCGCCCTACGAAATCCTCTCCGAAGAGGGCCTGGCGCTGATCGAGGAAAACGCCGAAACGGTGCTGAACGAGATCGGTATCGAGTTCCGCGAGGACCCCGAGGCGCTGGCGATGTGGAAGGACGTCGGCGCCGATGTGGAGGGGGAGCGGGTGCGCTTTCCCCGCGGGCTTTGCCGCAAGCTCTGCGAGACCATCCCCACCACCTTCACCCAGCACGCCCGCAACCCGGAACGCTCGGTCGAGATCGGCGGTAACAATACTGTTTTTGCACCGGTCTATGGCCCGCCCTTCGTGCGCGACCTGGAGGGTGGCCGCCGCTATGCGACCATCGAGGACTTCCGGAATTTCGTGAAGCTGGCTTACATGAGCCCGTCGCTGCACCACTCCGGCGGCACGGTCTGCGAGCCGGTCGACATCCCGGTGAATAAGCGCCACCTCGACATGGTCTATACCCATCTGCGCTATTCCGACATGCCGTTCATGGGTTCGGTGACCGCGCCGGAACGGGCGGAAGATTCTGTTACCATGGCCAAGATGGTTTTCGGCGACGACTTCGTCGAGAACAACACGGTGATGATCAATCTGATCAACGCCAATTCGCCCATGACCTTCGACGCCACCATGCTGGGCGCGCTGAAGGTCTATGCCCGGCACAATCAGGCTTGCATCGTCACGCCCTTCATCCTCTCCGGCGCCATGGCGCCGGTGACGCCGGTCGGGGTGATGACCCAGACCCTGGCTGAGGCCTTGGCCGGGCTCGCCTTCAGCCAGTTGGTGCGGCCCGGCGCACCGGTGGTGCTCGGCAGCTTTGCCTCCTCCATGTCGATGCAGTCCGGCGCTCCGACCTTCGGCACGCCGGAGCCGGCCCTGGTGCTTTACGGCATGGCGGCCCTGGCGCGCCGCCTCGGCGTGCCCTTCCGCTCCGGCGGATCGCTCTGTGGCTCGAAGCTGCCGGATGCCCAGGCGGCGCATGAAAGCACCCAGACCCTGATGCCGACGGTGCTCGGCGGGGTGAACTTCGTGCTCCACGCGGCGGGCTGGCTGGAGGGCGGTCTGGTTTCGTCCTATGAGAAGTTCGTCATCGACGCGGACCAACTCGGCATGATGCAGACTTTCGCCGGCGGCTACGACCTCAGCGAGAACGGTCAGGCCATGGATGCCCTGCGAGAGGTCGGTCCGGGCAACCACTTCCTGGGATGTGCCCATACCCGCGCCAACTTCGAAACCGCTTTCTACCGCTCGAACATCGCCGATAACAATTCCTTCGAGCAGTGGGAAGCCGACGGTGCTTTTGACGCCTACCAGCGCGCCAACGGCATCTACAAGAAGATGTTGGCAGACTATGAGGCGCCGGCTCTGGCGCCGTCGATCGACGAAGCGTTGCAGGCCTTCATTGCCGAGCGCAAAGCGGCAGAACCCGACGCTTTTTCCTGAGCCGTGTTTGGCATGGTGTAGCGCATCGCCCAGGAGCGGCCACATCAGGCGGCATGATTCTGAATGGCGAAGCGGCAACGGATGTTGCCTGTGCCTTGGCCCGGGCGGAAGCGGTGAAATCTCTCTCTCAAACCCAGTGATTTGAGGCCTTCGGGCCTCAGGCCGACGAATCTGGCAAGGACGAAGAGGTGGTCCAAATCCGTCGTCCCTGCGTACATAATTTGTGTGGTTTGGCCAGGAAGGCTAAGGAACGCTATGGTAAGCCTACTTCCACCTGGTCCAGACACTGCTTTGCTAAATGCGTTGGTATCGGATCTTTACCTTCCGCTAACCATATCGGTCTGCGGAGTGGTGCAGCTCCGCCGCCGGCGCCTTTACCGTCTTGCGATGGAAGTTTGTCCTGAGCGGACTGTTCGGAGACCGGGCCATGCAGATTTTTTACCAGGCGCCTGACCGGCGCTACTTGGAGATCCTGATACGCGATCTGCGGGAGGTGCTGGCGCAGCCGGATGGGCGCGCTTGCGCAGACTGCCGTTTGTCATGTTCGCGTTGCACACCACAAAGCTGCAGCTGTGCTTGCCGACTGAACTGCCCCGACCTTGCCAGCCGGCTTTCGTCGGACCCGGAACGCTTTCCCATCGAGCCGGGAATTCTGCCCTTGGTTCATGCGTTGTCGGAGCTGCCATTGCTCTCGTCTTGTTGGTCCTGCGAAGGGCATCGCGATGCAGAGGGTGCATTACACCGCTTGCCGAGTGTCTGGTTTTCCAGCCAGTCTTTGGTTCACCCACGTCTGATGGCAGAGCTGTTTACGCAGCTGAAAGCAAAAGGCATTTTGCAACACAACTGGCAGGTCGCCGCGGTGGATAGCGGGTCCGCACTCGATTGTGTTTTCTCGATCGAGCCGCGCCTTGACGGCGAGGACGCCAGCCTTGAGGTCCTGCACGCAGATATCAAGGCGCTTTCCCGCAGCCTGAAAAGCAGTCTTCACAGCCTCGCTCTCCGCCATATCGCCCGCCTGGACGCGGAACTTGCTGCCGCTGCATAGCGCTTCGCCGATGGTTTGACCGCTGGCATAGAACGGCCTGTTCTTAGAAACCCATCTGCCGGCCGTCGGTCATGGTGAAGGGGGAGCGGTAGTCGTCGCCCGGTGTCACCCAATAGTAGGTACTGCCGTCGGTTTCCACGTCATAACAGGACCAGCCGCCACGCTGCCACCAGGAGCAGTACTGGTCCTTGGTCTCGTCCACCTTCCATTTGCCCTCGTCCGGCACGCCGCCTTTCGGCAGATAGACCGTGGCGCCGGTGCTTTCAAAGAACTGACGCGTGTCGGTGCCGCGCCAGTTGCCCAGTGCGGTGCGTCCGTCGAGCAACTGCTGGATCTGTGCCGCCGTCAGTTTTTCGTCGGCGGAGGCGGGAAGAGACGCCAGGGCCGCAAGGCCGGCGACCATGACGATGGTAAGTCTGCGCATTGCCTGAACCTCCCATGCTTTCCAGGAACATAAGACGGCAAGCCACAGTCGAAAACCCGCTGCGGTCGGGCGAGTTTGGCGACCGGCTGAAACGACTTTGCCAACAAATGAAACATCTTTCTTACAAATGTCCATTGATTGGCGATGGGACCTCAGTCACACTAAGAAAAAAGTGCCGACAAGCTGTCGTGACGTGAGTCGACTGTTTTCCGATGGCCCTTTGCCATGGTGCCGGATGCCAGATCCGCGTACGGATCGGCCCTGGCGTTTCCGTTCTTTGTCGACCACCAAAGCGATGCGCGGCCCGATAGCCAGCCGGACCGGCGGAAAGCCGGACGGCGGCAGGTCATGGCCTGCAACAGGCCGTCTATGGGAGGAATGACGCCAATGCTTCAGTTAAGCAAAGAAGATCTCGTCAAAGCCTATACGCAGATGCGCACGATCCGTGACTTCGAGGAGCGGGTGCATGATGAATTCGCCGGCGGCGAAATTCCCGGTTTCGTGCACCTCTATGCCGGTGAGGAGGCTTCGGCCGTCGGTGTCTGCATGAACCTGAATGACAAAGACAATATCGCTTCGACCCATCGGGGCCACGGCCACTGCATCGCCAAGGGCTGCGATGTGAAGGGCATGATGCAGGAAATCTATGGGCGCAGCGGCGGCCTCTGCGGCGGCAAGGGCGGGTCCATGCACATCGCCGATCTTTCCAAGGGCATGATGGGTGCCAATGGCATCGTCGGCGGCGGCCCGCCGCTGATCTGCGGGGCGGCCTTGACCGCGAAGACCCTGGGCACCGGGGCGGTGGCGGTGGCTTTTGTCGGCGACGGCGGCTCCAACCAGGGCACCACCCTGGAATCCTACAATCTCGCCAAGGTCTGGAACCTGCCGGCGGTCTTCGTGGTGGAAGACAACGGCTATGCCGAGTCCACCGCTTCGGCATGGTCGGTCGGCGGCGGCAGCCAGGTGAAGCGGGCCGAGGCCTTCGGCATGGAGGGCTTCGAGGTCGACGGCCATGACTTCTTCGCGGTCTACGAGGCCGCGCGCGACGTCATCGCTAAGGCGCGCGACGGCGGCGGGCCCAGCCTGTTGCATGTGAAGCTGAACCGCTATTTCGGCCACTTCGAGGGCGACGCCATGACCTACCGCGGCGACGGTGAGGTCGACGGCCTGCGTCAGAAGCGGGACAGCCTGGTGATTTTTCGCGAGCGCGTCGCCGAAACCGGCCTGCTCGAAAGCGCGGAACTGGATGAGATCGACAAATCCGTCGCCGGCCTGGTCGACGAGGCGGTCAGCGAGTCCGTGGCAGCGCCGCCGCCGACCCGCGAAGACCTGACCACCGACGTCTACGTGTCTTACTAAGGGGAGGGCGAGATGCCGAAGAAATCCTTTCGCCAGGCAATCAACGAAGCTCTGGCCATGGAAATGCGCCGCGATCCCACGGTCATCCTGATGGGCGAGGACGTCGCCGGTGGTATGGGCGCCGCCGGTGAAGACGATGCCTGGGGCGGTCCGCTCGGCGTCACCAAGGGCCTGATGCCGGAATTCGGACGCGACCGCATTCTCGATACGCCGATCAGCGAAAGCGCCTTCATCGGCGCAGCCGCAGGGGCGGCCGCCACCGGCCTCAGGCCCGTGGCGGAGCTGATGTTCGTTGACTTCCTGGGCGTCTGTCTGGACCAGATCTACAATCAGGCCGGCAAGTTCCGCTACATGTTCGGCGGCAAGGCGGTGACCCCGCTGGTGGTGCGCACCATGTACGGCGCCGGCTTCCGCGCCGCCAGCCAGCACAGCCAGTGCCTCTATCCCGTCTTCACCCACATGCCGGGCCTGAAGGTGGTGATTCCCTCTTCGGCCTATGAGGCCAAGGGCCTGCTGACACAGGCGATCCGCGACGACGATCCGGTGATCTTCTTCGAGCACAAGGTCATGTACGACGACGAGGAAGAGGTGCCGGACGAGGCCTATACCATTCCCTTCGGCGAAGCCAACCTGACCCGCGAAGGTGACGACGTCACCATCGTGGCCATCGGCCGCATGGTGCAGTTCGCCAATCAGGTGGCGGACAAGCTGGAGGGCGAAGGGATCGGCTGCACCGTGGTCGACCCGCGCACGACCTCGCCGCTGGATGAGGAAACCATCATCGAATGCGTCGAGGAGACCGGCCGTCTGGTCATCGTGGACGAGGCGAGTCCGCGCTGCAACATCGCCACTGACATCTCGGCGCTGGTCTCCGAGCAGGCCTTCTCCGCGCTGAAGGCGCCGATCCGCATGGTGACGCCGCCGCATACGCCGGTGCCGTTCGCCGCCGAGTTGGAAGATCTCTACATCCCCAGCCCGGAGCGGATCGAAGAAGCGGTGCGCAGTGTCATGGGAGCGCAGGCATGAGCGGAGCCGCGATCCAGGCTATCACCATGCCTAAGTGGGGCCTAGCGATGGAGGAGGGCAAGGTAAGCGCCTGGATGGCCGAGGAGGGCGTGGCCATCGCCGGCGGTGACGAGATCTTGGAAATCGAGACGACCAAGATCACCAACGTCTTCGAGTCTCCCGTCGCCGGGGTGCTGCGCCGCCGCGTGGTGGGCGAAGGCGAGACCGTGCCCGTCGGCGCCCTCATCGGGGTGGCGGCGGAGGCCGATACGCCGGATGCGGAGATCGAGGCCTTCATCACCGATTTCCAGGCCAACTTCGTCGTCGAAGCGAGCGATGCCGCCGCCGCACCGGAACCGGAGATGATCACCGTCGCCGGGCGTCAGCTCAGCCATCTGGTCATGGGCCCGGAGGACGCGCCGCCGGTCATCCTGGTGCACGGGTTCGGCGGCGACACCGAGAGCTGGTTGTTCACCCAGCCCGTCCTGGCCGAGGATCATCGGGTCTTCGCCTTGGATCTGCCGGGCCATGGCCGGTCGGAAAAGACCGGTGCCGCCCTCGACGTGGCGGGCATGGCAGCGCTTCTGGCCGACTATCTGGATGCCGTCGCCGGCAGCGCGGCCCATATCGTCGGCCACTCCCTGGGCGGCGCCATTGCGCTGAAGCTGGCGCTGGATCAGCCGGCAAAGGTGACCCGCCTGACGCTGTTGGCGCCGGCCGGGCTCGGCACCGAGGTCAACATTGATTACATCGATGGCTTCGTCGGGGCCGAACGCCGCAAGGAGATCAAGACGCTGTTGCAGCAGTTGGTCGCCGATCCCTCCCTGGTCAGCCGCGACATGGTCGACAAGGTGCAAAAGTACAAGCGCCTCGACGGCACCACGGCGGCCCTGCGCGCCTTGGCAGAAGCGGTCTTCCCCGGCGGACGCCAGGCCCTGGTGATGAAGGACAAGCTCGCCGAGCTTTCGGTGCCGGTACAGATCGTCTGGGGCAGCGACGACGCCATCGTCCCGCCGTCCCACGGGGATGGCCTGCCGGCCAGTGTCACGCTGCACCGCTTCGACAAGGTCGGCCATCTGCCCCACATGGAGGCCTCCGGCGACGTGAATCGGCTGATCGCCGGTTAGGACGGCGGTTCCGGACGCCAGCCGCTGGCACGGGCTTCGTCTGTCGAGTCCTGTACTGCTGCAAAGGCGGCCAGCGCCTCACAGTGCCGCCGGTGCGCCTGGAGCCGGGGAAAGGCATTGCTGCTGTCGAGTTCGGGAACCACTCTTTCCAGGTATTGCATCGCGACGGCGACGGCCAGGTCGGCGCGGGTGAAGGTTTCGCCGAAGAGCCAGGGCGAAGGCGTGAGATTTTCCAGCCAGCCGCAAGCCGAACGGATCTGGGTCTCCAGCCGCGCTCGCCAGTCTGGGTCGCTGCTTCCCGGTGCCCGGCGCGAGTACTCCAGACCACGCTCGTAGACTTTTTCCGCAAGCCCGATACCGACCACCTCGATCTTCAAAACCTGTCGGCGCTGTGGTTCTTCAGTCGGAGCAAGCCTCAGGGCCGGATCCGCGATGCCGTCGAGGTAATCGATGATGGCACGACTGTCGAAAAGCGTTTCGTCGTCATCGAGAACGAGTGAGGGCACCTTGCCCAGCGGATTCACGTTCAGCATGGCGTCGAAGTCTTTAAACACGGAAAGAACCCGGCGCTCGAAGGGGATGCCGTAGTGATGCAGGGCGATTGCCACCCGGCGCACGAAGGGCGAGTCGAACTGACCGACCAGTATCATTCCACGGCTCCTTAGAACGGCTTCGGTTTAAGCGGCTGGAGTTATCGGACTGTGTCATTGTGTCGCCGCAGGCGTCCAGCCCGGACTTCCAATTGAAGACCCGCCGCGAAGCTGATTCAATGGGCCTCGAGTCGACTGTCTTCCCTTTCTTTAAAACATGGAGAACAACGAAAGCGATGATTCGTTTCCGTGACGCAGCCTGCCTTGCCCTTTTCATTGTGGTCGCGCCGTTGTCTTTGCAGGCGCAGGAAAGAACTGAGGTCGTCCGCGCACCCCTGGCAGCAGAGATCGCCGAGCGTAACGTGTCTTTTCTGGCACGCGACCTGGAAACCGGTAACAGCTTCGTGCTGGAAGGCAGTGCGCTCAGTGAGCGCTTCACGCCCTGGTCTACCTTCAAGATTCCCAATCTGCTGATCGCGCTGGAAACCGGTGCCGCCGACAGCCTCGACGCAAAGCGCAAATGGGATGAGACGCGCCGCCCCGCCGCCGACTACTGGCCGAAGGATTGGCGCCAGGATCAGACACTGCGCACGGCCTTCAAGTATTCTGCGGTGTGGTACTTCCGCGACGTCGCACTCGACGTCGGGACCGAGAGGTATCGGGAAACTCTTGCGCAGTGGAACTATGGCAATACAGAGGTTGCCGAAGGCTCGGATGTTTTCTGGCTCGACCGAACTCTGAAAATCTCCGTTGAAGAGCAGATCGCGTTTCTGACCGCTTTGCTGGAGGGTCGGCTCGCAGTCGCCGCTTCTTCGTTGGAGGCGCTCGCCGTTGCCAGTCTGGCCGGCGAGGCAGAGGGCTTCTCCCTGCACGGCAAGACCGGCGCCGGTCCCGTTGAATCCGGCAACTTCGACGGGGCTTTCGAGGGCTGGTATGTCGGCTTTCTGATGCGGCCCGACCGCAAACCGGTCGTCTTTGCCCTGCATGCACGTGCTGGCGAATATCAGGCGCTGCGCAGCTTTCGCAAAGACTTCGCGGTTCACCTCCTGAAAGACGCTGGGTTGTTGCCGGTGGATTTCCGCGGATAGAGAAGCCGTCGGCTCAAGGCTACGATGGCTGGAGCCGCGCCGATCCCGGTATCTGTTTGATAGTCTTGTGGATGTCTGATTTGATGATGGTAGTTCTACATCGGGCTTTGGAGATCCGCGCATGTCGTTTGAATACCTGCTGACCGCATTGATCGTGGTTCTGCTGCCGGGCACCGGTGTGCTCTACACCCTGGCTTTCGGACTGAGCCGGGGTTGGCGGGCCAGTGTCTTCGCGGCTTTCGGCTGTACGCTGGGAATCCTGCCCCATATCGCCGCCTCGATCGTCGGGCTCGCCGCCCTGTTGCACACCAGTGCCATGGCCTTTCAGGTCGTGAAGTACCTCGGTGTCGCTTACCTGCTTTACATGGCATGGAGTATCTGGCGCGACGGCGGCGCGCTTCAGGTTTCCGAGAAAAACACCGGCTTCTCGGCGAGGCGCATCGTGATCAGCGGTGCGCTATTGAACGTTCTGAACCCGAAGCTCTCGCTGTTTTTCCTGGCCTTCCTGCCCCAGTTCGTGCCGGCGGCGGCGCCCAATCCAACGGCGATTATGCTGGTTCTGGCGGCCGTGTTCATGGCGTTGACCTTTGTCGTCTTCGTCGGCTACGGCGCTTTCGCCTCGGCAGCGCGGCATCATGTCATCTCCAAGCCGCGGGTGATGGCTTGGATGCGGCGCGGCTTTGCCGGGGCCTTCGGGGCGCTGGGGCTGCGGCTCGCCCTGTCGGAGCGGTAGCCGGGTGTCTGCCGTTACCGGGGGGTGCCAGTGCGGCGCCGTTCGTTATCGGGCCGA
This sequence comes from Pelagibius sp., assembly GCF_965249265.1. Classification (NCBI taxonomy): domain Bacteria; kingdom Pseudomonadati; phylum Pseudomonadota; class Alphaproteobacteria; order Rhodospirillales; family Rhodovibrionaceae; genus Pelagibius; species Pelagibius sp. Next base: position 1,508,222 of record NZ_OZ252224.1, read on the forward strand.
GGGTTTGGGCCGTGCTTCGATCTGTCATTGCCGCATGTGCCAGAAAGCCTTCGGCGGTTTCTTTGGGCCCCTGGTTTCCGCACAGGGCCTCGTCTGGACGCGCGGCGAGAGGGCGGTCTTTCACAGTTCCAACCGCAACTGGCGCGGCTTCTGCGCCAGCTGCGGCACGCCACTGACCTATGAATTCGAAGGTGGTGTCGAACTGTCGATCGGGTCGCTTGACCGGCCCGAACTTGCGCCGCCGACGGTTCAGGTGAACACGGCGGACCGCTGCAGCTTCACCGTGGGCCTGTTCGACCTGCCGGAGGTTGCCCCGGCCCAGGCGCAGGAAGACGCCGACTGGAACGCGGGCGTGGTCTCCAACCAGCACCCCGATCACGATACGGATCGCTAGCAAACATGTCCGAACTGCGCATTACCATCCGCCGCGCCCGGACCGACGAGGCCGAGGCTCTGACCGAACTGTCCTTACGCTCCAAGCAATCCAACGGCTACGACGAGGCCTTCATGGCCGCCTGCCGGGACGAACTGACGGTCACCGGCGAGCGCCTTGCCGAGGGTGAGTACTGGGTCGCTGAGAGCGGGGAACTCTGCGGCTGTGCCTGCCTTTTGGCCGGTCCGGATGGCCGCTCGGGCGAGGTGCATGCCTTCTTCATCGATCCGGCCTGGCAGCGCAGGGGCGTTGGGCGACTGATCTGGCAAAAACTGCTGGAGCGCGCAATGGAAAGAGGCATTACCGAACTGCATCTCGACGCCGACCCGGCCGCCGTTCCTTTCTACGAGGCCATGGGATTCGCGATCGTCGGCGAGTCGCCCTCGGATTCCATCCCGGGCCGCAAGCTTCCGCACATGACCGCCAGCGTCACGTACCTCGCCGGCTAGACCGTTCAGGCGGTCTTACCGTTCTTCCGAAACCCCGACAAGGCAGGACAAAAGGTCGAACTCGGGATCGTCCTGGAGGTCGCCTTTTGCGCACCAGGCGATCGAGAGCCCGCCGCAGGGAGTAACGCCAGGGCGACCGTACCGCGGCCGCTATGCCTTGTCGGCTGGTGGGGCGTACATGGCAATGAACTCCGCAGCCGTCAGGTTCTTGGTGTCGTTTGCGAAGTCGTAGAAGTTCGGCTTCGAGTCGATGAAGATCTGGCTTGTGAAGGCCAGGCTGTCCTGATCGTCAAGAAGACCGGCGCAGACGACATAGCTGTCCGCCTCCACAAGACGGAAGTAGAGGTTGCTGCCGCAGGTCTTGCAGAAGGCCCGCTCACCCCACTCGGAGGAACGATAGGCGGTGACATGAGCCTTGCCTTCGACCTTGATGTCTTTTCCAGCATCGAATGCCATACTCGGTCCGCTGGCCCAGCGCCGGCACATGTTGCAGTGGCAGGCGCCAACTTCCTTCGGCCGGCTGGCCAGGGTGATCTTGACGGCGCCGCAGAGGCATTTTCCGGTGGCGCGACTGTCATCGGACATCTCTTTCTCCGTGCTTTCAGCGTTTTGTTGGCCTGGATTTTTCCGGTGTTCTATCAGGTCTTCCCGTCCGCAGCCCAAAAGCGCCGGAAAGCCTGGTGCTGCCCATCAGTGACCCGATTTCCGCCGGATTTCACCCGCCTGGAGTGAGACCCACCATAGAAAGCCGGCCCCGGCGAAGAAGATGCCCAGTGCGGCCAGGAACAGACAGACAAACAGCATAGGCGACATAGCCATCTTGATCTCCGTTCAGAATGAGCAGTCGGTGAGTTGCCGGTCGGTTCCCGCCATGAAAATCACGACAGCGAGGCTATGCTCTACGTGAAAGCAAAGGCCTTGGACCTGTGCGCGGATGAGAACCGAAGTCACCGTCACCAAAGCCGATGGGATCACGAATACGACGACCGGTCTTTGCGCTCGGTCAAAATCGCCAGCGCAAAGCGTGCCGCAGATCGTTCCCGCGGTTGCGCCCTTTAGGCTTTGTTGTATTCCCGCGCAGCGTCGCTGAGCCAACGCCAGAGATAGTCGGCGAAGGAGCGGCGGGTGTAGAGATCGAAAGCCGGTCCGCCGTTCTCTTCGTCACTCACCTGGTGCAGGGTGATGGCGGTTTTCGAAAGGTGGCTCTGGGCACAGCGGCCGGCGCCGCCGAAAACACTGGGGTGCAGGTCGAGCGGGCAGCCCTTGGCGATCACGTCGGCGGCGCGGGGGCCGGCAAGGTGGATACAGACCAGGCTCTCGCCGACCTCGGTGACGGCGCTGTGGAAGTCGCCGGGGGCGTTGCGCAGCCGGGTCGCCAGGTGACTCTCCGCATCGGGCGCCGCGTCGTCCTGGATCACCAGCCATTCATTGGGGCCGAGCCAGAGGATCGCCACTTCCGCATTGCTTGCTGTGGTGTTGGGGGCGAGCGGCAGGGTGAGGCCGAGCGCCTGGGCGACGGCTTCAAGAAATGCCGGGTCGTCTCCGTCACCCCGCAGGTTCACCGCCGCCGGCAGAACTTTCTCATGAAGTCTGACCGCCGCTGCCGCTTCGTCGCGGGCACGCTGGGCTTCAAGGCCCAGGTGGGCAAGGGCGCTCTGCCGAAGATAACTCTCAACCATTGAGCCGCTTTCCTTCCGGATCGAAGAACACCGGGCTTTCCGACACGACGCAGGCCACGGTTTTGCCGCCTTCCAGCGGGGCATAGAGCGTCTCGCCCTTGCGGGCCAGGCCGCCCTTTATGAGGGCCATGGCGATTGAGCGGCCGCAGTTGGGGCTGTAGTAGCTGGAGGTCACGTGCCCCAGCATCGGCATCGGCGGTTGCGGCAGGACCCCTTCCACCAGTTGTGCGCCCTCCGGAAGCACCTCCTTGGGGTCCTGGGTCAGGATGCCGACCAGCTGCTTGCGGTCCGGCTTCTGCATGTCGGCGCGGGTGAGGGAGCGCTTGCCGATGAAGTCCTTGGTCTTGGAGACCGCCCAGCCCATGTCGAGGTCGAGCGGAGTGACCGATCCGTCGGTTTCCTGGCCGACGATGATGTAGCCCTTTTCGGCGCGCAGCACATGCATGGCTTCGGTGCCGTAGGGGGTGATGCCGTAGCGTTCGCCCGCGGTCATCACGGTCTGCCAGACCGCCATGCCGAAGGAGGCGGGCACGTTGATCTCGTAGGACAGCTCGCCGGTAAAGGAGATCCGGAAGATCCGCGCCGGCACCCCGGCCACCTTGGCGGCGGTGTAGCCCATATGCGGTAGCGCGTTGGGCGACAGTTCGGCGTCGCTCAGTTCTGCCATCAGGGTCCGGGCGTTGGGGCCGGAAAGGGTGATGGTGGCGAACTGCTCGGTCACCGAGGTCAGGTAGACCTGCAGGTCGGGCCACTCGGTCTGCAGATAGTCCTCAAGATGCGCCAGTACCGGCGCCGCATTGCCGGTCGTGGTCGTCATCAGGAAGTGGTTCTCGCCAAGGCGCGTGGTGACGCCGTCGTCCATCACCATGCCGTCTTCGCCCAGCATCAGGCCGTAGCGCGCCTTGCCGATGTCTAGTTTTTTCCAGGCGTTGGTGTAGACGCGGTTCAGGAACTCGGCCGCATCGGGCCCCTGAATGTCAATCTTGCCGAGGGTCGAGGCATCGAGAACGCCCAGCGATTCCCGTACCGCCTTCACCTCTCGGTTCACCGCCTGGTGCATGTCTTCGCCGAACTGCGGGTAATACCAGGGCCGGCGCCACTGCCCGACATCTTCGAAGAGGGCGCCGTTGCGCTCATGCCAGGCATGCATCGGGGTGCGGCGGAGCGGGTCGAGCAGGTCGTCGACGTCGCGTCCGGCGAAGATGCCGAAGCTGACCGGCGTGAAGGGCGGGCGGAACGTCGTGACCCCGACCTCCGGCAGCGGGCGGCCAAACGCCTCGGCCACAATGCCGATGGCGTTCACATTGCCCAGCTTGCCTTGGTCGGTCGCCATGCCGGTCGTGGTGTAGCGCTTTACGTGCTCGATCGAGACATAACCCTCGCGCAGGGCCAGCTTCAGATCGGCCGCGGTCACGTCGTTCTGCTGGTCGACGAAGTGCTTTGCCTTCTGGCCCAATGGTTTGTCGGAAGGCACCAGCCACATCCAGCGCCCGGGCAGGAAGTCGCGGTCATCGCTCTCGGCCGTCACGGCTGCGCCGGGTTCGAAACCGGCCTCCGCCGCGGCGGCTGCTCCGGTTTCCGCGCCTTCGGCCAGGCAGGTGGCGAGCCCAAAAACACCGTTGGCGGAACCGGCGACCTGCTGGCCCGCCTGCATCGCCTTGCCGGGTACGAAGCAGGCATGGTCTTCGTCCCATTCGAGGCTGCCCTTGGCATGGCAGAAGAGGTGGACGGTCGGGTTCCAGCCGCCGGAAACGGCCACGAGGTCGCAATCGATTTCCTCGGCGGTGCCGACCACGGCATCGCCTTCGGCGCTCAACTCTGCCACCCGCACCTTGGTCACGCGCTTTTTGCCGGCGGTGCCGATGATGGCGTGATCGGCGAGGATGCGCAGGCCGGCGGCTTCGGCGCGCTCGGTCAGCGGGCCGCCGGGGGCCGCCCGCAGATCGATCACGGCAGCGACTTCGATTCCTGCCGCCGTCATATCCAGCGCCGCGCCGTAGCCGCTGTCGTTGTTGGTGAAGACCACAGCCCGCTTGCCGGGCTTCAGCGCATAGCGGTTGATGTAACTCTGTACCGAAGAGGCGGTCATGACGCCCGGGCGGTCGTTGTCGGCGAAAACCAGCGGGCGCTCTATGGCGCCGCAGCAGAACACGGCCTTGGCGGCACGCAGCTTCCAGAGGCGGTGCCGCGGCAGATGGTCCGGAGCCTCGGCCAGGTGATCGGTGACGTTTTCCATCAGGCCGTAGAAGCCATGGTCGAAGGCGCCATAGGCCACCGTGCGCCGCAGGACCCGCAGGTTCGGCATCTGAGCGAGTTCGGTTTCCGCCGAGCGCACCCAGTCGAGCGCCGGCACACCATCGATCATCTCTTCACCGGCGTTCAGCAGCGCGCCGCCCAGCAGGTGATCCTGTTCGACCAGCACCACCCGGGCGCCGCTGCGTCCGGCGGCAAGGGCCGCGGCGAGACCGGCCGGGCCGGCGCCGACCACCAGGACGTCGCAGTGGGCATAGGTCTTGTCGTAGCGGTCCGGATCGCGCTGCTGGGGCGATGTGCCCAAACCCGCGGCTCGGCGGATGACATGCTCGTAGGTCTTCCAGGCGCTGGCCGGCCACATGAAGGTCTTGTAGTAGAAGCCCGCCGGGATCGCGCGGGCCGCCAGGGTGTTCACGGCGCCGATATCGAACTCGACCGAGGGCCAGGCGTTCTGGGAGCGGGCGCTGAGGCCTTCGACCAGCTCAAGCTGGGTGGCCTTCATGTTGGGATCGGTGCGCGGGTCCTCGCCGACCTGGACCAGGGCATTGGGTTCTTCCGGCCCGGCGGTGACGATGCCGCGCGGGCGGTGATATTTGAAGCTGCGGCCGACCAGGTGCACGCCGTTGGCCAGCAGGGCCGAGGCCAGGGTGTCGCCGGCCAGCCCTGTGTAGGTCTTGCCGTTGAAGGTGAAACTCAGCGGCTTTTCGTGGTCGATCTGGCCGCCGTGGGGAAGGCGCATGCGTCCGGACAAAGTCTGTGCCTCCTCAGACGTAGCGCTTGGGGGCGAGCGCCGGTGGCGGCGAGCCCATGGGGTAGACGGCCAGGATCTCGTAGGTCACCGTATCCCGCGCAACGTTGAACCAGCGGCGGCAGCCTTGAGCGTGGTTCCAGCGCTCCAACAGCAAACCTTTGGGATTGTCGCGCAGAAAAACGAACTCTGCCCATTCGGCATCGCTGAGGCTTTCCGGGTCCTTGGGCCGTTCGATATGGGCTTCACCACCGTTGGAGAACTCGCTCTCGCAGCGCGGTCCGCAGTAGGGGCAGGTAATCACGAGCATCGTATCAAGGTCCCCTAGTGCGCCACGGCGGCGGCGCCGTGTTCGTCGATCAGGAAGCCGCTGCGGAAGCGGTCGAGACTGAAAGCCGTATTCAGTTCGTGGGGGGCGTCTTGGGCGATGGTATGGGCAAAAACCCAACCTGAACCGGGCGTCGCCTTGAAGCCCCCGGTGCCCCAGCCGCAGTTGAAGTAAAGCCCGTCGACCGGGGTCTTGGAGAGGATCGGGCTGGCGTCCGGGCAGACGTCGACGATGCCACCCCATTGGCGCAGCATGCGCATGCGCCGGAAGAGGGGGAAGAGCTCGCAGATCGCGGCCAGGGTTTCCTCGGTGACCGGCAGGCTGCCGCGCTGGCCGTAGCCGATGTAGCTGTCGACGCCGGCGCCGATCACCAGTTCACCTTTGTCCGATTGGCTGACGTAGGCATGGACGGCGCCGGACATGACCACCGTGTCGATGATCGGCTTCACCGGTTCCGACACCAGCGCCTGCAGCGGCAGGGACTGGACGGGCAGGCGGAAGCCGGCCATTTCGGCCATGACGCTGGAGTGTCCGGCGGTGACGATACCCACTTTGTCGGCCTCGATCAGGCCCTTGCCGGTCTCCACCCCGGTGATGCGGCCGCCTTCGATGCGGAAGCCGTTCACTGGGCACTCCTGGATGATGTCGACACCCAGGGCGTCGGCGGCGCGGGCATAGCCCCAGGCCACGGCGTCGTGGCGCGCGGTGCCGCCGCGGCGCTGCAGGCTGGCGCCCAGCACCGGGTAGCGGCCGCCGGCCCGCAGATCCATGATCGGCACCATCTCCTGCACCTGGGCCGGGGTCAGGAACTCCGAATCAACACCGTTCAGGCGGTTGGCGTTGATGCGCCGCGAAACCTCCCGCAGGTCATGCTGATTGTGGGCAAGGTTCAGGACCCCGCGCTGGGAGAACATGACGTTGTAGTTGAGGTCCTGGGACATGCCCTCCCAGAGCTTCAGGGCGTGCTCGTAGAGTGCCGCCGACTGGTCCCAGAGATAATTGGAGCGGACGATGGTGGTGTTGCGCCCGGTGTTGCCGCCGCCCAGCCAGCCACGCTCCACCACGGCGACATTTGTGATGCCGTGGTTCTTGGCAAGATAATAGGCGGTCGCCAGCCCATGCCCGCCGCCACCGACGATGACGACATCGTAGCGCTGCTTGGGCTCTTTGTTCTGCCAGGCCTGCTGCCAGTTCTCATGATAGGAGAGGGCATTGCGCAGGAGGCTGAATAGTGAATAGCGCGAGGTCATACGCGGCTGGCTTCCCTGACTGCTTCGTTCCCGTTTCGGCCGCTGCCCGGCCGGGCTTTTTATCCCTTAACCATGCTCGCATTCGCCACCCGCCTTGGCAACGAAAGCCGCAATGAAAGCCGCAATGAAAGCCTGGGCAAAGCCGACATTTCAGACGCTTCGGCAAGGCGCCAGGGCACTCGATTGGCCCCCTTGCGGCTCGCCCTTCCCCGGCGCAAAATTATCTGTTCGCGACACCTGCTTATATGCCAAAGTCGCCCGTCAACTAACGGGTCAAAGGGCCCCGTCAAAGTACCCGGTCAAAGTACTGGGTCAGGGCCCCGCAGAGAGCCCGGCCCTTGAGGCATAGGATTTACGTCGCTCGATGTTCGGTAACGTCCCCAGAGAAGTGCCCCAGAAGATCGCTCTTGTTCTGGTGCCGCGCTTTTCCTTTCTGCCCTTCACCGGGATGGTCGAGTCCTTCCGGCTGGCCAACCGGCTGAGCGGCCAGGAGCTTTACAAGCGAATCCTGGTGTCAAGCGACGGCGCCCCGGTCACGGCGTCCAACGGTCTGACGCTTGACGTGGCGGGGGACCTTTCAGCGGCGGAGGAATGCGGCACGGTGGTGGTCTGCGGCGGCCTGGACGTCCACCTGCATCAGGACAAAGGCCTGCAGGGCTGGCTGCGCAAGGTCGACCGGCGCGGCGCCGATATCGGGGCGATTTGCACCGGCAGTTATATTCTCGCCAGCGCCGGGCTGCTGGACGGCTACCGCTGCACCATTCATTGGGAGAATCTGGCAGGTTTCTGCGAGGAGTTCCCCGACATCGAGGTGACCACCGAACTCTTCGAGATCGACCGCAACCGCTTCACCTGTTCCGGCGGTACGGCGGTCATCGACATGATGCTGAACGTCATCGCCCGCCAGCACGGTTATGAACTGGCGGCCAGCGTTGCCGACCAGTTCATGCACGAGCGCATTCGCGACCATCACGACCGCCAGCGCATTTCGCTGCCGGCGCGCCTTGGCGTGCGTCACCCCAAGCTGCTTTCCGTGATCGCCCTCATGGAACAGAACCTGGAGGAGCCGCTGACCCGCAGTGAGCTGGCGCGGGAAGCCGATCTTTCGACCCGCCAGTTGGAGCGGTTGTTCCGCAAATACCTGAATCGCTCACCGGCGCGCTACTACCTGGAGCTGCGTCTGAACAAGGCGCGCCTGCTATTGTTGCAGACCAATATGTCGGTCATTGATGTGGCTCTGGCCTGCGGCTTTGTATCCGCTTCCCACTTTTCCAAGTGCTATCGCGACTTCTTCGGCCGCACGCCGCGCAAGGAGCGCGGCCTGCCGCTCCAGCCCGATGAAGACCAGAGCCGCGTCGCCGAATAGAGTCTCTCAGGCCTCTTAGGGAATAGAGCTAGGCGGGGCGTCGCCGCCGCCGGCCCCGGCCGCTCCCGGCATCGTTTGCGGCCTTGGGGGCGGCTTTCTCCGGCAGGGTGACGGCCGCCGAGAGATTTGGGAAGGCGGCTGTGGAGTGGGGCAGGCCCATGGCCTCGACGAAGTGGGCCTGAAAATTCGGCTCCACTGCGGTCTCGATCTTCTCCACCTGGCGTATGACCTCTTCGATCTCGTCGCGTGCCTTCTGGTTCAACAGCGCGATGCGGGCGCCGGTGCCGGCGGCGTTGCCGGCGGAATAGACGTTTTCCAGCGGGCAGTCGGGGATCATCCCCAGGACCATGGCATACTTGGTGTCGATGTGGCTGCCGAAGGCGCCCGCCAGCATGATCTGCTCGACCTGTTCGACGCCCAGCCGGTCCATGAGCAGGCGGATCCCGGCATAGAGGGCGGCCTTGCCGAGCTGGATGGCCCGCACGTCGTTCTGGACGATCCGGATTTCCGGCGTGCCGTCGTGCACGAGGTAGGAAAAGGTGCGCCCGTCCGGCTGAATGCGCGGGCTGCGCGCGGCCATGGCGCCGTCGATGGTGCCGTCGCCGGCCAGGATGCCGGCCAGGAACATCTCGGCCAGCACCTCGATGATGCCGGAACCGCAGATACCGGTAACGCCGCTCTTGGCGGTCTCTTCGGCAAAGCCTTCCTCATCGGACCAGAGGTCGCTGCCGATCACCTTGAAGCGCGGCCCCAGGGTTTCCGGGTCGATCCGCACGCGCTCGATGGCGCCTGGCGCGGCGCGCTGACCGCAGGAAATCTGGGCGCCCTCGAAGGCAGGGCCGGTGGGGGAGGAACAGGCCAGCAGGCGGTCTCGGTTGCCGAGGACGATTTCCGCATTGGTGCCGACGTCGACGACCAGCGTCATCTTCTCGGTGAGGTGCGGAGATTCGGAAAGAATGACACCGGCGGTATCGGCGCCGACATGGCCGGCGATACAGGGCAGCACATAGGCCCGCGCATCGGGATGAAAGCGCAGGTCGAGCTGGCTGGCCCAGAGGGTGATGCCGGAGTTGGCGGCCAGCGCAAAGGGCGCGCCGCCCAGTTCCGTCGGGTCGATGCCCAGCAGCAGATGGTGCATCACCGGGTTGCCGACAAAGGTGGCGTTGAGAATCTCTTCCCGCTCGATGCCGGCCTCTTCGCAGACCGCCTCGGCCAGCTCATTGATGGCCTGGCGGACCGCCTCTGTCATCTCCTGATCGCCGCCCGGGTTCATCATGACGTAGGAGACCCGGCTCATCAGGTCTTCGCCGAAGCGGATCTGGGGGTTCATCAGGCCGGAGGAGGCGACCACCTCTCCTGTCGAGAGATTGCAGAGATGGGCGGCCACGGTGGTGGAGCCGATGTCCACTGCCAGGCCGAAGGGCCGGTCGTTGAAGCCCGGCCAGATCGCCGTGATCACCTGCCCGCGGTGAACCGCGACGGTAACCTGCCAGTTGCCGGCGCGCAGCGACTGCTGAAGGCTTTGCAGAATACGCAGATCGGCCTCGAGCCCCGTCAATCCCCATTGATCCTCCAGCGCCGCGAGCAGGCGCTCCAGGTCTCCGCTGGGGTTATGCATGTCCGGTTCCTGCACCACGACGTAATGCAGGCGGATTGCCGGATCGAGCTCGATGTCGCGCACCTCGGCGCGTTTGCGGACGACCTGCTTGTGAACCTGGCTGCTGGCGGGGACGTCGATCACGACGTCCTTCAGAAGCGCGGTCTGACAGGAGAGGCGGCGCCCCTCGGCCATGCCCTTCTTCTCGGCATAGCGTTCTTCGGTGGCACGCCGGCCGGAGACGTGATCCGCGCGGCTGGTGATGCCGTGCTTGGCGAATTCGCCGCTGCCGACGGTCACCTGGCAGCGCCCGCAGAGACCGCGCCCGCCACAGACGGAGTCGATATCAACGCCCAGGCTCTGTGCCGCCTTCAGCACAGGGGTTCCTACCGGAAAGCGGCCTCGCTTTCCGGAAGGTGTGAAGACCACGAGGGCTTTCTCAATCACGGGCGTCCTGTTCCCGGCGAATTGGTTTCCGGTGGCTTGAAGTCTTTCATGTTCAGGCGGCACCGGCCCTCTCTCCCTCCCGGCCACCCAATGCGATTATCCTGGTGGGTGGCCGGGAGGGAGAGAGGGCTGGAACCGCTTCGACGCAAGTCGAAAACGATCTAGCCTCTGCGCCGCCGCCGCTCGCCGCGCCGGCCGGCTGCTTCTCCGCCGGCGCCATCGGCGGCGGGCTCGCGGAACTTCTTGATCCAGGCACGGCAGTCCTTGTCGTAGCCGTTCAGAACGTCAGCGGCCATGATACCCGTCAACTCTTCCTGATGCAGCGGATTCATGATCGCCGAGGTCATGCCCGCGCCGGCCGCCATGGCCAGGAAGACAGCATTCATAGCGTGTCGGTTCGGCAGGCCGAAGGAAATGTTGGAGGCGCCGCAGGTCGTGTTGACGCCGAGCTCCTCACGCAGCTTGCGCACGATGGCGAAGGCCTGCCGCCCGGCCGTGCCCATGGCGCCGATCGGCATGACCAGGGGGTCGACCACCACGTCGGCGGCGGGAATGCCGTAATCGGCGGCGCGCTCGACGATCTTCTTGGCAACGGCGTAGCGCACCTCGGGGTCCTCGGAGATGCCGGTCTCGTCATTGGAGATCGCGACCACGGCGGCGCCGTGCTTTTTCACCAGCGGGAGCACACGCTCCATCTGCTCGTCTTCGCCGGTCACCGAGTTCACCAGGGCCTTGCCCTGATAGACGCTGAGGCCTGCCTCCAGCGCCTCGACGATGGAGGAGTCGATGGAGAGCGGCAGGTCGGTGAGGGACTGCACCAGCTTGATGGTCTCGGCCAGGATCGCCGGCTCGTCGGCCAGAGGGATGCCGGCATTCACGTCCAGCATGTGGGCACCGGCGGCGACCTGGGCCAGGCAGTCCGCTTCCACCCGGCTGAAATCGCCGGCGGCCATTTCCGCGGCCAGCAGCTTGCGGCCGGTGGGATTGATGCGCTCACCGATGATCCGGAAGGGCTGATCGAAACCGATCACCACTTCCTTGGTTGCCGAGCTTACAACCGTCTGTGCCATAATTCCCTTACTCCTGTTCACCCGGGTCGGTTCGCTGCCGGGTCGGTTTGCCGCTTGTGCCCGCGAATCCTTGGTGGATTTCCGAAACTCAGGCGCGATTAGCGCTTTTTCCGCCGCGCCGGGCTGACGCAGAGGCGACGGGGACTGGCCGATTCGCGCTAGATCGGCCTTCGGCGCGCCCTTTGTGCCGCGAAACTCTGGCGCTGCCTGCCGGCTATTCCCCGCCGGCTATTCGATATGCAGGGTGACGTTGAAGCCCTTTTCCTTCGGCTTCAGATCGAAGTGGCCGTCGGCCACGGCGTAGCTCCAGGCGGCGGAGCGGCGCAGGCCGCCGAGCGGATACATATGCACCCGGGTGATGCCGCAGTCGGGATCCAGCGCCTTATAGCGCGCCAGATCGAGCAGCAGCTTGTCCGGCGCGTTCACCGTCATCAGCTTCGCCACATTGCGGGCCTGACGGGTCAGGAAGCGCATCGAGGGCCCGACACCGCAGGCCTTGGCGTGATTGATCAAGGTCTTGATGGTGGCGAGGCCGGGCACGCCGATGTGGATCGGCAGGCTGTTGCCGGCTTCGCGGATCGCTTTGTCCCAGGCGATGAGCGGTGCGGCCTCGAAGCAGAATTGGGTGGCGATGTAGAGCTGCGCATCGCTGCGCGCGGCGAAGTCGTTCTTCCAGGCAAGCGCATCCTGCAGCGCGGCGGGGCCGATATCGGGGCTGCCCTCGGGGTGTCCGGCGACGCCGATGGTCTCGACACCGTACTTGTCGAAGAGGCCGGTCTCTAGGATGTCCATGGAGCTTTGGAAGGGGCCGAGCGGCTGGTCGACGGCGCCGGCAAGCGCAACGACATGCTTCAGATCGACCGCTTCCTTCAGGGCTTTCAGGTAGTCTTCCAGATCGGCAAGGCTGGGGATGGAGCGGGCCGCAAAGTGGGGCATCGGCTCCAGGCCTTCTTCCTTCAGGCGCTTGGCCGTCGCAAGGGTGTCGGCAAAGTCCGAGCCGGGCAGGAAGGTCACGGCGACGCGGGCGCCGGGGCGCAGATGATCGCGGTAGTCGGGAATCTTGGCGGCCGAGCCCGGCGTCGTCTCAATGGTGAAGTCCTGCATCAGATCGATGATCTGCCGGCGGGTTTCTTCGGTGGCGCTATCCACCGTATCGGCGTTGCTCACGGCAAACATCCCAAGCTTCCTTCTTAACCGATCATACCGTTTCAAGGCCGCCGGCGGCCACCAGTTCGGCCAGGCGGGAGTCGTTGTAGTCGTCTTCCAGGCGGCTGGCTGCAGCGGCGGCCTCAGCCTCCAGGTCATCACCGCAGTCCTCGGGGGTGCCGCGGCGCCATTCCTCAAGATAAGCATCGCTGCCGTGCAGCTTGGCGCGCATGGCGGCGCGGTCGATGGCTTTCTCGAAGCGCTCGGTCAACTGGATCTTGGCGTTTTTGCGTCCCGCCTTGACGATGACCTGGGCGGGGATATCGCGCCAGTAGACAATGGTCAGCTGAGCCATGACGAGGGCTCCTCCGGCAGGTCCACCTTCCGCTCCAGAAAGCGCGCCATCTCGCCGTAGCCGGTGAAACGGTACTCGTAGGACAGACCCAGGCGCGCGGCAGCCTGTTCCGCGTGCGCCTGCAGGTCGGCGTTTTCCGTCTGGGCCAGATAAATCAACTTCGTATAGTTCCCGAAATAGAGATCCTGCAGTTCAGGGTGGCGGTCCAGCCCGAGACCCTGAATGATCAGCCGCTCGAAATGGCGGGCGAGATAGTCGGTGAGATAGAAGGTTCCGATCTCCGCCTCCGCCAGTTCATCAAAGGTCTGATTGCCGGCGAAGAAGGAGTAGCAGTGCGGACCCTCGATCCGCTCCACGCCCTCTGCCTCAAGCACCCGGTCCAGCTCTCCGCCGGTGCCGCAGTCGCCGTAAAGCACGAAGATGCGATCGTAGTTCGCGCGCGCCTTTTGGATGCGCTCGCGGATTGCTTCGGGGATCTTGTGCGGCGTGTTGTGCCAGGATGCCGGCAGGCAACTGATCGTTAGATGGCGCCAGGCATTCACCTTGACCAGTTCCACCAACTCGCGGGCCAGGGCCCCGCAGGCGATCAGCAGGGTGCGTTCCGGGCAATGGAGGTCGGTCGTTTGGAGGTCTGTCGTCTGGAGCGCGGTCATTGCTGGACCCTCCCGCCGGGCGCCCCGGGCGCTTAGGCGACGCCCTGTGACTGGTTGTGACGGCGTTTCATGAACTCCTTGGCCGTTTCCACGGCCACCGCCGCGTCACGGCAGTAGGCATCGGCGCCGACGGCTTCGGCAAAGGCCTCGTTCAGCGGGGCGCCGCCGACCAGCACCACATAGTCGTCGCGAATGCCCTTTTCCTTCATGGTGTCGATGACGACCTTCATGTAGGGCATGGTCGTGGTCAGCAGGGCGGACATGCCCAGGATGTCGGGCTTGTGCTCTTCCAGGGCGGCCAGATAGTTCTCCACCGGGTTGTTGATGCCCAGGTCGATGACGTCGAAACCGGCGCCCTCCATCATCATCGACACTAGGTTCTTGCCGATGTCGTGGATGTCGCCCTTTACCGTGCCGATCACCATGGTGCCGAGCTTCGGGGCACCGGTCTCGGCAAGCAGCGGACGCAGGATGAACATGCCGCCCTTCATCGCGTTGGCGGCCAGCAGCACCTCGGGCACGAAAAGAATGCCGTCGCGGAAGTCGATGCCGACGATACGCATGCCTTCGACCAGGGCCTCCGTCAGCACCCTGTAGGGTTGCCAACCGCGGCCGAGCAGGATGTGCACGGCTTCCTCGATTTCCTCCTTGAGGCCGTCATAGAGGTCGTCGTGCATCTGCTTGACGAGTTCTTCGTCGTCAAGGCTGTTCAGGTCGAGATCGTCTTCGTCCGCCATACTCAAATCCTCTTGGCAAGAGCGCGAGGGCTTTGCAGCCCCTCACAACATTTGTGGCTGTTGCGGGCCTTGGTCGGCTTCGCCTTCGGCGACAAATCGTGTCTGAAACGCGACATCGGAGAAAGGGGAGTGAAGTCAAAGGGTTGTGTTGGTTTTCCCGGTTTGCGACACAAGCTGTCGCGGAGGGATTCCGGCGATCAGGCGGCGGGTAACCCTCGACAGCGGTCTCTTGGCCAGGATTGCTGTCCTAGGCCGAAAGGCCGCGGCGGCTTATGCGGCTTGCCAAGCCGTTGATGCAATGGAAGGATCGCATACCTAAGGGAAGCTTGGATGCGCCGTTCTCGGGGATGTCATGCCATTTAGCGTGGCGATTATCGGCGCCGGGCCGAGCGGGTTCTACACCGCGGAGGCCTTGCGGCGATCCAGTCTGGATTTTCGGATCGACCTCATCGAGGGTCTGCCGACCCCTTTTGGTCTGATTCGTTTCGGCGTCGCGCCGGATCACCAATCGACAAAGCGCGTCGCGCGCAGCTATGAGCGTACCGCCCAGGACGAGGCGGTC
Source organism: Pelagibius sp. (assembly GCF_965249265.1). NCBI lineage: Bacteria > Pseudomonadati > Pseudomonadota > Alphaproteobacteria > Rhodospirillales > Rhodovibrionaceae > Pelagibius > Pelagibius sp. The sequence goes on from NZ_OZ252224.1 coordinate 1,523,295, forward strand.
GGCTACTTCGGCAACGTCGAGGTCGGACGCGACATCGGACTTGAAGAATTGCGGGGCCTCTACGATGCCGTGGTGGTCGCCATTGGTGCGCCGCTGGACCGGGAGCTGAAGATTCCCGGCGGCGACAAAGCGGGGGTCTACGGCTCGGCCACCTTCGTCGGCTGGTACAACGGTCATCCCGACCACCGTGACTTGGCGCCGGACCTGAACACCGAAAGCGTCGCCATTATCGGCAACGGCAACGTCGCGCTGGATATCGCAAGGGTTCTGGTGAAGACCCCGGCGGAGATGGCGACCACGGACCTTCCGGACTACGCCGGCGCCGTGCTCCATTCGGCGCCGGTTCGCGATGTCCATCTCATCGGCCGGCGCGGGCCGCTGGAATCCAAGTTCACTAATGTCGAACTGCGTGAGATGGCGCGGCTGGAAGACTGTCTGCCGCTGGTCGACCCCGGCCAGATACCGGACGGGCCGGCAGCCGATGCCGACGAGCGGGAGCAACGGCTCCAGGCCAAGAACCTCGACACCTTGCGTAGCTTTGCCGGGCTTGATGCGGCTGGCAAAAGCAAGCGCGTCCATTTCAGATTTTTCAACCGGCCGGTCGAAGTACTGGGTGGCAGCCGGGTCGAAGCCCTTCGGCTGGAGAAGACCCGGGTCGAGGACGGTCACGCGGTCGGGACCGGCGAGACCTTCGACCTGCCCTGCGGTGCGGTCGTGGCCGCGATCGGTACCAAGGCCCAGCCGCTGGAAGGTCTGCCCTTCGACCAGAGCAAAGGGGTCGTGACCAACCGCCATGGGCGGGTGGACAGGGGGCTCTACGTGGTCGGCTGGGCCAGGCGCGGCCCTACCGGGGTGATCGGCACCAACAAACCCGATGCGGAAGAGATTGCCACTCATATCGAAGCGGATCTCGCCGACGCCGGTGGAGGTTCTGGGGCCAAGGCGTCCCTGGCCCGGAAGACCGGGCGTCCGGCACTGGAAGACCTGCTGGATCAGCGCGGTGTCAACTGGATCAGTTATGACGGCTGGAAGGTGATCGAGGCGGCAGAGGTGGAGGCGGCGGAACCCGGCATGCCGCGCAAGAAACTGATCCGCATCGCGGAAATGCTGGCGGTGCTGGACGGTGCCGGGCCGGCGCCCCGCCAGCGCTCGGATTGAGGTATACACATACAAAAATTGTGATTTTTTAAATTTCACGGTTGATTATGATGTTTTTTGAACAAGGCGTTGGCAAACCTGGGCCTCAGGGCCATATTCACGCCGGGTTGGCAGAGCTGTCAGGGGCGCTGCCCTGATCAAGTGAAAGGTCTTGGGAATGGAAGGTTCGACGGCTCTTAAGGTTGAGCCCTCAGGCCGCCGGGTTTTGGACTCGGCGGTGGTGCGCTTCGCCGGTGATTCGGGCGACGGGATGCAGCTGACCGGCAGTCAGTTTACGCTGTCGACGGCGCTGGCCGGCAACGACCTTGCGACCTTCCCGGACTTCCCCGCCGAGATCCGCGCCCCGGTCGGCACGACTTTCGGCGTATCGGCCTTCCAGATCAATTTCGGCGCCCGGGTCATCAAGACCTCCGGTGATGCCCTCGACGTGCTGGTGGCGATGAACCCGGCGGCCTTGAAGGTCGATCTGCCGGAATTGAAATCCGGTGGCCTGCTGATCCTCGATTCCGGCTCCTTCAACGAGCGCAACTTCACCAAGGCCGGCTATCAGCAGGACCCGCGGGAGGACGGCAGCCTCGACGATTACCGGATCGTTGAAGTCGACATGTCGCAGATGACCCAGGATGCCCTGAAGGATTCCGGCCTCACCAAGAAAGAGGCGCTGCGCTGCAAGAACATGTGGGCGCTGGGGCTGGTCTATTGGATGTTCGGGCGCGAGCGGAAGCCGACGCAGGACTGGTTGACCAGCAAATTCGCCAAGCGGCCGGAAATCGCCACGGCCAATATTGCCGCGCTCAACGCGGGTCATGCTTTTGGCGAGACGGCGGAGATGGGCGAGGACCTGGCCGCTTTCTCCATCCCCGCAGCGAAGATCGCGCCGGGCCTCTACCGCAACATCACCGGGGCGGAGGCTTTGTCCTGGGGCTTGGTGGCCGGCGCCAGCGGCGCCGACCTGAAGCTGGTGTTCTGTTCCTATCCGATCACCCCCGCGTCTTCACTGCTCCATACACTCGCCGGGCTGAAGAACCACGGCGTCGTGACCTTTCAGGCGGAAGACGAGATCGCAGCGGTCTGCGCGGCCATCGGGGCGTCCTATGCCGGCGGGGTCGGCGTCACCTCCAGCTCCGGGCCGGGCGTTGCCTTGAAGACCGAAGCGATTGGCCTGGCGATCTCGGCCGAACTGCCGCTGGTCATCGTCAATTCCCAGCGTGCCGGACCATCGACGGGCATGCCGACCAAGACGGAACAGTCGGATCTCTATCAGTCGGTTTTCGGGCGCAACGGCGACTCGCCGCTGGTGGTATTGGCGGCCCGTTCGCCGGCCGACTGTTTCGATGTTGCGATCGAGGCCGTGCGTCTTGCGACCAAGTACATGACCCCCGTCATCCTGTTGAGCGACGGGTACATCGCCAATGCCGCCGAGCCTTGGGCCGTGCCCGATGCCGAGACTCTGCCGCGCTTTCCGGTGACCTTCGAAACCAATGCCGAAGGCTTCCATCCCTTCAAGCGCGACCTGGAAACCCTGGCCCGTGCCTGGGCGGTACCGGGCACGCCGGGGCTGGAACACCGGATCGGCGGTATCGAAAAGGCCAGCGACAGCGGCAACATCTCCTATGACGCCGAGAATCACCAGCGCATGACCAACCTGCGCCGCGACAAGGTTCTGGGCATCGCCAAGGACATCCCGGCCCAGGCCTTTGAGCAGGGCGGCAGCGACGACCGCCTGGTGCTGGTCGGCTGGGGATCGACCTACGGGCCGATCAGCCGCGCGGTCGACAACCTGCGTCAGGAGGGCCTGCCGGTCGCTCATCTGCACCTGCGGCACATCTGGCCGCTGGCGGAGAACCTGGGCGAGCTGCTGTCCGGTTTCGAACAGATCCTGGTTCCGGAGATGAACGACGGACAACTGGTCACTTTGTTGCGCAGCGAATTCCTGGTACCGGCCGAGGGCCTGAACAAGGTGACCGGTAAGCCGTTCAAGATTGCAGAGATTGAGGCGGCGGTACGTGCCCGCCTGGAGGCCTGAGATGAACATCGCGACCCCGGCCGTAAAGACGGCCAAGGACTACGCCTCGGATCAGGAGGTGCGCTGGTGCCCGGGCTGCGGCGACTACGCGATCCTGAAGGCTGTGCAGAAGACCCTGGCCGAATTGCAGGTGGACACGGAGAAGACGGTCTTCATCTCCGGGATCGGCTGTGCGGCGCGCTTTCCTTATTATCTCTCGACCTATGGCTTCCACACCATCCACGGTCGTGCGCCGGCCTTTGCGACCGGTGTCAAGCTGACCAACCCGGAGCTCGACGTCTGGGTTGTCTCAGGCGACGGCGATGCGCTGTCGATCGGCGGCAACCATCTGCTGCATGTCCTGCGGCGCAACGTCGACCTGCAGCTCCTGCTGTTCAACAACGAGATCTATGGCCTGACCAAGGGACAGTATTCGCCGACCTCGCGGGTCGGGACGCGCTCGCCTTCGACGCCGGGCGGTTCGCTCGACACGCCGGTCTCGGCGGGCTCCTTCGCGCTGGGGGCCGGTGCGCGCTTCTTCGCTCGCTCGGTCGACACCCAGCAGAAGGATTTGCCGGTGGTGCTGAAAAGGGCGCGCGAGCATCGCGGCGCCTCGCTGGTCGAGATTTTCCAGAATTGCATCGTCTACAACGATAACGCCTTTGCGGGCTTTACCGACCGCTCGGTTGCAGCAGACGCGCAGATCCACCTGGAGCACGGCAAGCCGATGCTGTTCGGCAAGGAGCGCAACAAGGGACTGCGCCTGAAGCCGGGCCGCCTTGAGCTTGAGACCGTTACGCTGGGTGAGGGCGGAGTCACGGAAGCGGACATCCTGGTGCATGACGAAACCGACCGCGCCATGGCCACGTTACTGGTGGCCATGGAGCCGCCGAGCCTGCCGGTGGCGATGGGGGTGGTCTTCTGCGACCCGGCACCCAGCAGCTACGAAGCCGGTGTTTTGGCCGAAGTCGACGCGATCGAAAGCAGCCGTCCGGGAACCCTGGCCGAGCTGCTCACGAAGGGGAACACCTGGACGGTGTCCTAAGGCCGGTATTGCCGTTCGGGCCGGACGAGGGTCCCGACGTCAGACCAGCTTCTTCAAAAGCCTTACGAACTGCTCGCGCTCTTCGGGGGGCAGGGGGGCCAGGATCTCGCCGCCGATGCGCTTTGCGTCGGACAGCAGCGATGCGACCGTTTCCTTTCCCAGAGGCGAGAGGCTTAAGACCATCCGCCGCCGGTCATTGGGGTCCGGCAGCCGCTCTATGAAGCCGCGCTCCTGAAGGCGCCGGATAACGCCCTGGATGGTTGCCGGATCCATCGCGGCCATGCGTCCGAGCCGGTTCTGCGACAGCTTGCCGGTCTCGTGGAGGCGGGCCAGGGCGAAGAACTGAGTCGGCGTCAACTGGGCGTCGGCCAGGACGGTCAGGAAAATCGAAGACGCGCGCTGATGGGCCCGACGCAGAAGATGCTGAACCTGATGGTCCAGAACGAAGTCCTGGGTCGGCGCCGTGTCGTCAACGGGCGCTGAAAGACGGGTTTGTTCGGAAAAGCTGGACAAGTTGGTCATCCCTGAAGGAGATCGAAACCTCGGAAAAGCAGCCCACGACCATCTTTTGCGGCTCGTTGGGCGCCAACAAATCCTCTGCCGGAGAGCAGTATACAGGTGCTTTTCGCCGCGCGTCCAGCCGCTAAACACCGGCAATACATTAGATTTTCCGAATTAATCCGCTGCCAGGCAGGGTTGCCCCAGAAGGTCGGTGGCAAACCAGCCGCTGCTTACCAATGCCGCCAGGGCTTCGATATCCGGGGCCAGCAGGCGGTCGTCGGCCAGGAAGGCGGCGCGCGCACGGATGGCCGCCATGGCCCCGGCAAGCTTCGGCGAGGTCTCCAGCGGCCGGCGCAGGTCGACACCCTGGGCCGCCGCCATCAGCTCGATGGCGACGATATGGGCCACATTCTCCGCGATATCCGAAAGGCGGCGGGCGCCGTGGGCGGCCATGGAGACGTGGTCTTCCTGATTGGCTGAGGTCGGCAGGCTGTCGATGCTGGCGGGGTGGCACAGGATCTTGTTTTCCGATGCCAGCGCCGCGGCGGTGACATGGGCGATCATGAAGCCGGAGTTGAGGCCGGGTTCGGCGACCAGGAAGGCGGGCAGGGTGCTCATATGTGCGTCCACCAGCAGGGCGACCCGCCGCTCGGAAAGGGAACCGATCTCCGACAGGGCAATCGCGATGGTGTCGGCGGCAAAGGCAACCGGCTCGGCATGGAAGTTGCCGCCGGAAAGCACCTCGCCGGTATCGGGGAAGACCAGGGGATTGTCGGAGACGGCATTGGCCTCGATCGTCAAGGTCGCAGCAGCGGTCCGGAAGCTGTCGATCACCGCGCCCATCACCTGAGGCTGACAACGCAGGGAGTAGGGGTCCTGAACCCGGTCACAATCCAGGTGCGATTGACGGATGGCGCTGCCGTCGAGCAGGTCGCGCAGCCATGCCGCCACTTGAGCCTGGCCGCGATGGCCGCGCAGGTCCTGGATCCTCGGGTCGAAGGGTGTGTCACTGCCGAGGGCAGCATCGACGGAAAGAGCGCCGGCGGTGATGGCCGCGCTAAAGATATCCCAGGCCTGAAAAAGGCCATGAAGAGCGAGGGCAGTAGAAACCTGGGTGCCGTTCAGGAGGGCAAGCCCCTCTTTGGCGGCCAGTTCGACCGGCTGCAGTTCTTGCTCGGCCAACACCTCGGCGGTCGGGCGGATCTGCCCGTCATGGCGGATTGCGCCTTCACCCAGCAGGACGGCTGAGAGGTGGGCCAGCGGTGCCAGATCGCCGGACGCGCCCACCGAGCCCTTGCCGGGGATGACCGGGTAGAGCTCTTCGTTCAGCAGCAGGATCAGGCGGTCGATCACTTCGGCGCGAATGCCCGAGTGGCCGCGCGCGAGGGCATTGATTTTCATTATCAGAATCAGGCGCACCACCCGGTCATCCAAAGGTGTCCCGACCCCGGTGCAGTGCGACAGCACCAGCCGGCTCTGCAGTTCGGTCACCTGATCGCCGGCAATGGTCTGCCGGGCCAGGCTGCCGAAGCCGGTGGTGATTCCGTAGACCGTACGCTCTTCCGCAACCACCTGGGCGACACAGTCGGCGGCAGCGTTGATGGCCTGATAGCAGGAGGGGTCAAGACTGATTGGCCGGTGCCGGCGCCAATACGCACAAAGCCTGTCCAGGGTCAGGCCGCCAGCCTTTAACATCTCGTGATCGCCATTCACCGGTAACAGCCTCCCTTGTCCGAAGTTGTATATACAACTTCGGCACTCATACCATCGTTCTGATGGACCATAAAGCCCGGGCTTCGACAGATCGCGGTCATTTTGTTTCCGACGAAAAGGGTAGAAGAAACGAGAGAGCTGTAATCGAAGATTGTGGGAACAAAAACATAGACAGGCACCAAGCACTTGATTCGGCCAGCACATGAAATCTGCATTATCATCAAAACGAGTAGTTTTTGTGACTTATGCAAAGGCCGAAAGAGCAAAATGACACCCGATGTTTAGCTTAAACGGAACCTTAAGTGCTGGCCCATTAGGTTTCGCTTCAGCTGGGGAATAATACAGTTTGAGGAAGTCTTATGCGGCTCCAGGCCCTTCGATCCTTTCGGATCGCCCATCGTGTCTTGACCCTGATTGCCCTCTCGGCGGCCGGCCTGATGGTTGTGGCCGGTATGATGCTGATGGATCTCCGCGGCTCGCTGATCGAGCAGAAGCAAAACGAACTGCGCCAGTTGGTGGAAAGCGCCGTCGCCATTGCTGACGCAAATCACAAGCGCGCCGAAGCCGGTGAAATCTCGGTCGAGGAAGCCCAGCGCCTGTCGCTGACCGCGATCGGCGACATTCGCTATAACGGTTCGGACTACTTCTGGGTCAACGACATGCAGTCGGTGATGGTGATGCACCCGATCAAACCGGCTTTGAACGGCAAGGACCTGAGCGACCTGAAAGACAAGGCCGGGACGCAGATCTTCGTCGAATTCGTCAAGGTGGTCAGCGCCGATGGGGCCGGTTATGTCCGTTATCTCTGGCCCAAGCCGGGCAGCGAGCAACCGGAGCCGAAGGAATCCTACGTCCAAGGGTTCGAGCCCTGGGGCTGGATCATCGGAACCGGCGTCTACATCGACGACCTGAACGCGATCTTCTGGCAGAAGGCGACGGTGATCGGCGGTATGATCGCTGCCATTCTGGTCGGCATTGCGGTTGTCTCCATGCTGATCGCGCGCAGCATTACCCGGCCGATCTCCGGGATGATCGCCTCGATGCGCAGCTTGGCCGACGGCGATCTCAAAGTCGAGATTCCCGGTGTTGGCCGCCATGATGAGATCGGCGATATGGCCGATGCCGTGCAGGTTTTCCGCAGCAACGCTGAAAACCAGAGGCGTTTGGAGAAGGAGAACAAGGACTCTGCCAAGCGCGCCGAGCAGGAAAAGCAGACCGCCATGCGCCAGCTCGCCGATGGTTTCGAGGCCAGTGTGAAGTCGGTGGTCGACTCGGTCTCCTCGACCGCATCGACCATGCAGACAACGGCGCAGTCGATGACTTCGGCGGCGGAGGAAACCGAGCAACAGGCCCAGGCCGCCGCCGGCGCTTCCGAAGAGGCTTCCACCAATGTTCAAACCGTTGCCTCGGCGGCGGAGGAGCTTGCCTCTTCAATCGAGGAGATCGGGCGCCAGGTTTCGCGGTCATCCGAAACCGCCAACCGGGCCGTCGAACACGCAAGGGGCACCAACGGCAAAGTGGAGGGTCTTGTCGAGGCCGCCCAGAAGGTCGGCGAAGTCGTCAATCTGATTTCCGACATCGCGGAGCAGACCAACCTTCTGGCGCTGAACGCGACGATCGAGGCGGCCCGCGCCGGTGAGGCCGGCAAGGGATTCGCGGTCGTCGCCAACGAAGTGAAATCGCTCGCGACCCAGACCGCCAAGGCGACCGAGGAGATTTCGCAGCAGATCGGTGAGATCCAGTCTGCGACCACCGATGCGGCAACGGCAATCAAGTCGATCGCCGAGACGGTCGAACAGATCAACGAGATCGCCGGCAGCATCTCGGCCGCGGTTGAAGAACAGGGCGCGGCGACGCAGGAAATCGCGCGCAACGTTCAGCAGGCTTCCGCCGGCACTCAGAAGGTCAGCGGGAACATCGGCGCGGTCACCAAGACCGCGGGTCAGACCGGTTCTTCTGCGGGCGAGGTCCTGGGCGCAGCAAGCCAGCTTTCCCAGCAGTCGGACAAGCTCCGCAAGGAAGTGCAGCAGTTCATCACCAAGGTCCGCGCGGCCTGACGATCAAGGAACTGAGCCCCCGTTTTCAGCCGGATCCAACGGTTGAGGCGGGGGCTTCGTGTTTCGCTCTCCGTCCGGCATCGATCATCGCGATACTTTCCGTCGGTTAAAGAACAGCCGATCCCCCTGAAGCCGCCAAGCTTGAGGCAGGCGGCCGCCTCTTAGCGGCCTTACGAAGCAGCAAAAAGGGGGAAAGGCTGATGGCCGGCAGACGACGCGGAGGCGGAAGGGCGGGGTCGCGCCCGCAAGAGACTGTGGCGCCCGCCGGTCTCTCCGGAGGAAACTACCGCCCCCTTGCCGAAGCCGATCTTCCCAGGATTGTTGCGGCGGCTATGGAGGTTTTGGAGCGCACCGGCATCGAGGTCGCGCCGAGCCCTTGCCGTGAGATCTTTCGGACCGCCGGTTGCCGGATCGATGACGATGCGAACCGGGTCTACATCGGACAGAAACTGATCGAGCAAAGCCTGCGGACGGCGGCGCGCGAAGTGCTGCTGGCCGGGCGCAGTGAGAAACACGATCTGCTGCTGGGCGGCCGCCGGGTCTACATGGGCACCGGCGGGCAGGCGGTGAAGATCCTCGACCTCGACGGCAAGGTGCGGGAGACGCGACTGTCGGACAACTACGATATCGGGCGTCTCTGCGACACGCTGGAGCATATCCACTTCTACATGCGCCCCGTCGTGCCGCGCGATCTTGCCAACGATCAGATCGACATCAACCAGTTCTATGCCTGCCTCGCGGCCACCGAAAAACACGTGATGGCAAACGCGTACCTGCCGGAGAAGGTGGCCGGCCAGCGGGCCATGGCGGAGATCCTGGCCGGCGGCGCGGAGGCGCTGGACCGCCGCCCGATCATCTCCTACAGCAACTGCTGGACGGTCAGTCCGCTGCGCTACGCGACCGAGACCGTCGAGATCCTCGATCAGATCGTCGCTCATGGCCTGCCGGTGGCAATTTCTTCGGCACCGCAAGCGGGGGCGACCTCACCGGCGGCGCTGGCGGGAACCCTTGTGCAGATAACGGCCGAGCAGCTTTCCGGCATCGTCTATGTGAACCTGTTGAACCCGGGTCATCCCCTGCTGATGGGCTGTGTGCCGGCCCAGGCCGATCTGCGCAGCGGTGCATTTGTCGGGGGCTCCGCTGAGTTCGCCCTCTTGAATGCCGCTTGTGCCCAGATCGCCCAATACCTGGACGTCCCGATCTACAATTCCTCCGGGATCTCCGACGCCAAGGTGCCGGATGCCCAGGCCGGGGCGGAGAAGGGGATCACCGGACTCGCTGCCGCGCTGGCCGGCTCGAACTACATCCACCATTCCGCCGGTTTTCTGGAAAGCCTGCTGACCGTGGCGTATGAGCAGTTCGTGATCGACAATGACGTGAATGGCGAGATCATGCGCATGCTGAAGGGCATCGAGGTCACCGAGGAATCGCTGTCGATTGCCGTCATAGATGACGTCTGCAGGGGCGCCGGGCACTTCCTCGGCCATCCTCAGACCCTCGCCCTGATGAACAGCGAATATCTCTACCCGAGCCTGCTGGACCGCGACAATCGCGACGACTGGGAAATGAAGGGCGCTCGCGACATCCGCGAGGCAGCCCGAGAACGGGCCCGCAAGGTCCTGGCCGAACACTGGCCGCAGGCGATCCCCGCCGACCTGGATGCCGAGATTCGCCGGCGCTTCGACATCCTGCTGCCGCAGCGTGCGATGCGCCCGGCTGCCTGAAGGGGGGCGTGATCCTGCTCGTGTGAGCCTGGATCATGGGTTAGGCTGCCCCCATGAATCGGCGGCCTTACTGGCAGACAAAATCGCTTTCTGAGATGACCTCGGCGGAGTGGGAAGCACTCTGCGATGGCTGCGGGCGCTGCTGTCTGATCAAACTGGAGGACCCGGACGACGGCGAGATCGTTCACACCGAGGTCACCTGCCATTTGTTGAACGAACAAAGCTGCCGTTGCGGCGACTACGCCAACCGCAAGGCCATCGTGCCGGATTGCGTACAGCTTTCGCCGCAGAACATCGGCGAATTGAACTTCATGCCGCCGAGCTGCGCCTACCGCCGCCTTGCCGAAGGGCGGGACCTTGCCTGGTGGCATCCCCTGGTGTCGGGAGATCCCAACTCGGTCCATGAAGCGGGTATCTCCGTACGCGGCCGGGTAGTCTCGGAATCTCAGGTTGCCGATGAGGACCTGGAAGACCACATCGTGGATTGGCCCAACCAGGAAACAACGGAAGCATGAGCGCCGAGGATCTCGCTGACATCGCAACACTTGCCGAGGGGCAGGGACTGCGCCTGCGCGGCGCCTTTCTCTGCGAGGCAGACGATGCCGTTCCGCCGCAGGCCGACGGCAGCGAGAGCGGGACCTTGGTCCTGCTGGGCAATTTGGGCGGCAGTCTCTGGCCGGCTTTTTCTGCGGCGCCGGAATTCAGCGACGGACAGCCGGATCCGATGAATCGTTGGAGCAGCCGGGTCATCGCCGCGCTGGCGGAAAGGCTCGGCGGCCGCGCCGTTTTTCCCTTCGGCGGGCCGCCCTATCACCCCTTTCTGCGTTGGGCGCAGCGTGCTGAAGGCCTTGCCGCTTCGCCCCTGGGCATGCTGATCCATCCGGAATTCGGTCTCTGGCATGCTTATCGCGGCGGCATTGCGTTTGGCCGGGCGTTGGCGATTGAGCCGGGCCCCCCGGTTCCTGCACCCTGTGAGGACTGCGCCGGCCGGCCTTGCCTGTCGGCTTGTCCGGTGAACGCCTTTACGCCTTCCGGCTACAATGTGCCGGCCTGTACCGCGCACCTTGCCAGCGCCGAAGGTGAAGACTGCCTTTCCGGCGGCTGCCTGGCACGCCGCGCCTGTCCGGTGGGCGCGGAACACACCTACGGAGCGCCCCAGGCAGCCTTTCATATGAGCGCTTTTCTCACGGCGCAGACAGCAAGAATGGAGCCTTGATGAGAGAAACGATTCTTTTGATCGACCATCCCGTCGGCAAGCGCGATGACCGGGCATCCGGCCTGCTTCAGGAAATGGGATATGGCATCGAATGGTGCTCACCGGGCAGGGGCGATGCGCTGCCGCCGGTGGACAGTGATTACAAGGCCGCGGTCGTCTATGGCGGGGCGGAGAGCGTGAACAAGCCGGATGAGTATGCCTACCTTCGCCAGGAGACGGATTGGATCGGCGCCTGGGCGGAGAGCGGCCGCCCCTTTCTCGGCATCTGCCTGGGCGGACAGATGCTGGCCCAGGCCCTGGGCGCGCCGGTCAGCCGACATGACGAAGGGGCACACGAGATCGGCTACGTTGAGATCGAGCCGACCCCGGCGGCCAACGGTTTCCTTGACCAGGCGATGCATGTTTATCAGTGGCACAACGAAGGCTTCGCGGTGCCGCAGACTGCCGAGTTGCTTGCTTCCGGACCGGTGTTTCGCAACCAGGCCTTTCGCTATGGCAGCAAGGCCTACGGCATACAGTTTCATCCCGAGGTCTCAATTTCGGTGATGCAGCGCTGGATGCGTGACGCCGCGCACATGTTGGAAGAGCCGGGTGCGCAGTCAAAAGAGCAGCAGTTGGAAGCCGCGGCCCGTTTCGATGCGCCGATGGCCGCATGGCTGCGCAGTTTCTTGCACAACTGGCTGGCCTGACCGCGACTTAGTGAACCGCTCTAAGCAGTGGACGGCTTCCGGTTTCGCCGTTGGGCGCGGTCCAGCGCTGGCCAAGACGCATAATGAAAGCGCCGAGGCGCAGCAGATGTCGTCCGACCAGCCGGCGTAGGCGGCCTCTGGGCTTCTGGTGGCGGCTGCGAAGCCGGACGGGCCGAGGGCGTGGCGCAAAGGGCTCGCTGATGCCCGGTGGAAGGATCCCCGACGGCAGTGTTCCGCTCGCCCGAATGAGGCTGTAGTGCAGAATCTCAGACATAGAATTCCTCATTTATCATCGGCTTTGCATCTTGCCTCGCAGGATTGAGAGGCTTGAAATCCGCCGTACATCAGTAAAATATGCAGGGATCTCCAACCCACAAACGACGCTTTCTCATCTGATGAGTTAGTTTTGCTAAGGCATGGTGCCATGAAGGATTTGCCCCCGCTGAATGCCCTCCGGGCTTTTGAGGCCGGCGCCCGCCATCTCAGCTTCACGAAGGCGGCCCAGGAACTGCATGTCACCCAGGCGGCGGTCAGCCACCAGGTAAAGGCGCTGGAGGATCATCTCGGCATGGCTCTGTTCAAGCGCCTCACCCGTAAGCTGGTCCTCACCGACCAGGGAAAGGCGCTCTACCCGGTGGTGAGTGAGAGCTTCGGGCGCATTGCAGAGGCGGCTGGCAGGCTGCGCGATGACGGCGAGTCGCGCATATTGACCATCTCCATCACACCGGCTTTCGGCGCCAAGTGGCTGATCCACCATCTGCCGCGGTTTTGGGAACGGCACCCGGAGATCGACCTGCGCATTCACCATTCGATCCAGACCACCGACCTGCGCAGTGACGACGTTGATCTTGCGATACGCTACGGCGCAGGTCAGTGGGAGGGTGTAACGTCGGAGTTCTTGTTGCGTGTCGATCGTTTTCCGGTCTGCAGCCCGGCGCTGCTGAAAGGCAAGAAGGCGATCCGCGAGCCGGCGGACCTCTGCGGTCACACCCTTCTGCATGAGGACGATCACGACGGTTGGATTCAGTGGCTGGCGGTCGCCGGTGTGAAAGACATAAACCCGCGCCGCGGCCCGATCATCGACGATGCAACGGTGATCCTGCATGCTGCTGCGGAAGGCCAGGGCGTCGCCCTGGGGAGCACGTCAATTGTCGCCGAAGATCTCGAATCCGGGCGTCTGGTGAAGCCTTTCGACCTGACAGTGCTCAGCGACCTCGCCTATCACCTGGTCTATCTGCCGGATGCCCTGGAACGCCCCAAGATAAAGGTCTTCCGCGACTTCCTGGTAGCGGCGGCGCACCAAGGCGAAGCGAAGCTTTAAGGTTGTCGTGGCATGCCGGTACTCTGATCCTGGACGTAGAGGCTGGTTCCCGGCGCGGCGGCAATCGGTGCGCCGGAAATCTCGAAGAGGAGTTTGCGCTGCATCGCCTCGGCGAAGTCATCGAAATCGTCGGCGGTGAGCAGGAAGCTCCCCGGGCCGCCGACGACCCAGGCCTGATAGTAATCCGTAAGCTCCGGCTCTTCATTCAGGATGGCGAGTCCGTTGATGGTGATGCCCAGCTGGTTGGCATAGTCTCTCGCGATTGCCGGTGATTTGCCCTCGTTGGCCCGCCCGTCACCGGAAACGTCGATCGCTTTGCGCAAGCCCTCGAAGCCGTTGCGTTGGATAGACTGCACCGCATGGATGATGGCGTTGTTCATAGAGGTGGCGCCGCCGCTGACAAGACGTCTGCTGCGGCGCACCTGCTGCGCGAAAAGCAAGGCTTCCTGGCCGCTGGTGATTTTGGTCCAACCGATTGCAACGGCCTGGGCGGCATTGCTGGACCATTGCAGCAGGGTGACGGCAATGCCCAGGGGTGCGGTTTCCTCGATGGCGCCCAGCACCGATGGATCTTCGAAGGCGGCAGCAATTCCTAACATCTGCAAACGGAACTCGTCGTCGGTTACGCTTGAGGAACTGTCGACGGCCAACACCAGTTCCAGATCGACCGTCTGGCTTGCCGTTGCGTCGAAGGAACCGGAAAAGTAGAGGCAGAAGACTGTGGTGAGAGTGGAAAGATGGCGGGCGAGGCGGCGCATCCGGGCAGTCTAGCGAGCCTTTGCCGTGTCCGATAGCGCAACCGCACGATTACACGGCTTCTTATACTCCTTGCTTTATCGGTTCACCGCGAGCAGGGGGTTCCTTGGGCAGGGTTTTTGACGCAGCCGAAACACGTTCATCGCTTTTAAATACAGAGGCCGGCATAGTAACCCCTTCCTGAGCGGAAAGGGTGAAAGAGGAGCCCGGGCTATGCCTCTGGGGACTTTGTTGCTACGGCGTTTTGCCGCGTTTCTGACCTTTGGCTTTCTGATTCATGGAGTCCTGGCAGTCACTGCGGCGCCGGCCCTTGCAGGCGAGCAGTTTGCCGAGGCAGCCGGCAAGACCAGCAAGGTGACCCTTGAGGTGGTGATCGCCGAAGGTGCCAAGCTGCTGCGTGATGCCGTCACCTTCAAGATCGCCAAGATCGCCCCGGGCGGGCGCCTGGAACCGGTGACGACGAAGACCGGTGCCCCTCTCAATGTAGACCTGCGACAGGGCCGTTATCGGGTTGAGGCGCGCTTCGGCGATACAGCGGTTACGTCGGACCTCGAGGTGGCGGACAAGCCGCTGACCCATCGGATTTCATTGAACGCCGGCTGGGCCCATCTTCGTGTGATCCCGCATCGCGGGGCCCTGCCGCTGAGCACTGCAATCGAATGGGAAATCCTGACCTATGGCCGTGATGCCAGCGGCAACCGCCATCAGGTTGCCGTGGCGAAGAGCCCCAATCCGCGCGTCGTTCTGCCCGAGGGTTTCTACTTGGTGCGGGCGAAGACCCGGGATGCCCTGGTGAAGCACACCATCGAGATCACTGCCGGGCATACCTACAAATACACGCTGGACCTGAACGCCGGCGCCGTAGGTCTTTCAGCGGTGCGGGGCCGTGGCGGTCCCGAGATCCGGGAAACCATCGACTGGCAGATCTTTAAGGCGAGCGACACGACGCTCAGCACGCCGGTGACCTCGCGCCGTGCGGCCAGCGGGCAGCTCTGGCTGCGTGAAGGACGCTATGTCGTTGTCGCCAGCAGCGGTCCACGCAGAGGCCGGGCGAACTTCGAGGTGCGCTCGGGCAACGAGCGCCAGATCACTGTCGAATTGAAATAGGCTTTTCGCCGGCCGGGCCGCTCAGTCGAGCTCGCGCAGTTTTTCTGCCGTGTCCTTGCGCCATTCGGCCTCGTTCTGCACCGCTTCCAGAGTCACGGCCTCGCCGTTGTTCGGGTTGGTCAAAGTCTGTTTTTCCGGCGCACCGCTAAACCAGGCAAAAGCACTCTCGCCGTCATTGGCCTGACTGATGGCGATGGCGGCGGCCAGGGCCACCCCCACGCCGATAAGGGCGATCTTACGATTCATGATGATGTCCCACTCCCCGTGACATCCTGAAATAGGATGTCTCTTCCCGATCCCAGACTATCTGGGCTTTGAGGGGGCAATTGCACATGACTTTTCTGTGACTTTGAATAGTTCCAAAGAAGCGCCGAGTATTCCGAATTCTCTAATATTTTCTGCCCGAATTGACCGCAATTGGAAGCTGCCTTTTAGAACAGCAGCTTGGGCAGCACGGTGGCCAGCGGTTGCCAGAACCAGAGCACCAGCATACCGAGAATCTGCAGGGCGATGAACGGCAGCACGCCCTGATAGATCTGGCCGGTGGTGACTTCCTTGGGCGCCGCGCCGCGCAGGTAAAACAGCGAAAAGCCAAAGGGCGGTGTCAGAAACGATGTCTGCAGATTGATGGCGATCAGGATCGAAAGCCAGACCGGGTCGTGACCCATGAGGATCAGGACCGGCGCCACCAGCGGCAGCAGAATCACCGAGATTTCGACGAAGTCGAGGAAGAATCCCAGGACGAAGATCAGCGCCATGACGAACAGCAGGGCGCCGTCGGCACCGCCGGGCATGGCGGCGATAATCTCTTCGACGTGGGTGTCGCCGCCCAAACCGCGGAACACCAACGAGAACACGCTGGCGGTCAGGATGGTGGCGAAGATCATCGCGGTGACTGTCATGGTGCCGGTCATCACCGGCTTCAGGATGTCCGCGCGCCAGGCGCGTTTGAGGGCGAGTCCGACCGCAGCGAGAGCAACCGCCACCAAAGCGACCGCGATCAATCCAAGCAGCCAGTCCTGCGCACCGATATCGTCGCGTTGCAGGCGGACCGGGGCGAAGCGCGCCAGGATTGCCAGGGCCAGCAGCGCTGCGCCGCCGCCATAGATGAGGAAGGGCGGTCCGTCCTGGCGCAGCGCGGCCAGGAGCAGGGCGCCCACGGCGCCGACGGATGCCGCTTCGCTGGGTGTGGCGATGCCGCCGAGGATCGAACCCAGCACCGCGACGATCAGCACCATCGGCGGCAGCAGCGCGGCCAGCACCTTGGCGCGCGGCGGCGCCTCCTCAGGCTGGGCGAGGGCAGGGGCGTCCGCCGGCGTCACCCAGGCCTTCACCAGCATGTAGACGATGTAGATCCCGACCAGCAGCAGGCCGGGCAGCAGGGCGGCAGCGAAGGTCTGTCCGACGGAGATGGTGTCGATGGTGAAGAGGCCCTGGCGGAACTGCGCCTGTTGATAGCTGTTGGACATGACGTCGGAGAGGATGATCAGCAGGGTTGAGGGCGGGATGATCTGGCCCAGGGTGCCGGCGGTGCAGACAACGCCGGAGGCCAGGCGCGGGTTGTAGCCGTTACGCAGCATGGTGGGCAGGGCGATCATGCCCATGGCGACGACGGTGGCGCCGACGATGCCGGTGGAGGCGGCGAGCAGTGCGCCGACCAGGATCACCGAAACGCCGAGGCCGCCGCGCAGATTGCCGAAGAGGCGGCCCATGGTTTCCAGCAGGTCTTCGGCGATGCGGCTCTGCTGCAGCACCACGCCCATGAAAACGAAGAGCGAGATGGCGATCAGCACGTCGTTGGTCAGCAGGCCGAAGACACGCTGGCCGAGGGCGCCCAGCAGGCTGACGTCGAAAACGCCCAAGGCCCAACCGAGCGCGGCGAAAACCACGGCCACGCCGGTCAGCGTGAAGGCAACGGGATAGCCGAGCAGGATGGCGCCGATCAGCGCCGCGAACATCAGGAGGTCGAGATACTCACTCACGCTGTATCGCGCCTTTCGGCGAGACTGAGAAGGTCACGCAGCAGACAGGCGAGGCCCTGGACGATCAGCAGGATACAGAACCCCGGGATCAGGGACTTCAGGAGAAAGGAGGCGGGAATGCCGCCGACTGAAATCGGTCCCTCCAGCACCGCCCAGGAATTGCGTACCGAAGGCCAGGTGAACCAGAGCACCATCAACAGGGAGGGAATGAGGAAGCCGAGACCTCCGGCCAGATCAATGGCCGCTTTACCGCGTTTGCCAAAGCGGCTGTAGAAGATGTCGACCCGCACATGGGCATCGACCAGCAGGGTATAGCCGGCGCCCAGCATAAAAAGGGCGGCATGCATGTAAAGCACGCCTTCATTGAGGAAGATGAAGGAGATTCCGAAGACATAGCGCAGCAGCACCACGGCGAATTGCAGCAGCACCATCGCCAGGGCAAGCCAGCGCACGCCCGAGCCGACGGTCCGGTTCACGGCATCGAGCCGGGCGATCCAAAGCTGCATCATCTGATCCTGACCAAGTACCCTTGCGCCATGCTTCGAGACGCCGCCTCCGACGGCTCCTCAGCATGAGGTGTATCGCTATCCTGCCTCACCCTGAGGAGGCCTGAAAGGCCGTCTCGAAGGGCGAGGCAGGATTGGCTGCGATGATGCTAGTACTTGTAGTCCAGCGCCCGGGCGTTCATCTGCCCGTTGTCGGCATAGACCATGTAGTCGGCGATCGAGCTGCGGTAGGCGAGGAAACTCTCGACGATGCGCTTGACCAGTTCGTCGCTGTCGTCGCGCAGTTCGGCCATCACTTCGCCGGCGGCATTGCCCATGGCGACGATGACGCTCTCCGGCAGCATTTTCACCTGCACACCCTGTTCGGCTACCAGTTTCTGCAGGGCGGCGGCGTGCTTGGTGGTGTACTCGGTCCAGACCGGGTTGTAGAGCGACTCGCAGGCCAAGGCGACCGCCTGTTTCAGATCGTCGGGCAGGGCGTTGTAGGCTTCCAGGTTGACGCCGCACTCCTCCGCCGAGGACGGTTCGCCGACGCCGGGCCAGTAGTAGTTCTTGGCCACCTGATAAAAGCCGAGGGCGGAATCGGTCCAGGGACCGATGAACTCGCCGGCGTCCAGGGCGCCGGACTGCAGCGCCTGGAACATGTCGCGCCCGCCCATGGCCTGCACCGCCATGCCGAGCTTGCTGCACATCTCCGACGCCAGGCCGGTGGTGCGGTAGCGTAGGCCCTTCAGGTCGTCGACCGAGTTGATGTCCTTGCTGAACCAGCCGGCCCACTGCGGGCCGGAGTTACCGCAGAGGAAAGGCTTCAGGCCGAAGCGGCCGTACATTTCGTCATAAAGCGCCTGGCCGCCGCCGTGGGTCAGCCAGCCGACCTGCTCGTCGGCGCGCAGGCCGAACGGCTGCGATCCGAACAGCAGGATGCCCTTGGATTTCGAACCCCAGTAGGCGGGGACGGCGTGGTAGAGCTCGGCGGTGCCTTCAGAAACGGCATCGAAGACGCCGCGGCCCGGCACCAGTTCACCGGCGGCAAAGAGCTTCACTTCGATGCGTCCGCCGGAGAGGGCGGTAATGCGGTCGGCCAGCAACTGGGCGGCGACACCTGGTCCGGGCAGATTCTTCGGCCAGGCCGTCACCATCTTCCACTGCATGGTTCCCTGCGCGATGGCCGGCGCGGCCAGGGTGGCGCTGGCGGCTGCCGCGGCACCGCCTGCTTTGATGAAAGTACGTCTCTTCATGTCTCGTCTCCCAAATCTATGACCCAAGCATTCTTCGTTTCAGTTTCCCTTAGGACTTTCCCTTGCGTCCAGCATCGGCAGGTTGTGCTTTGCCCGCCGAACGCCGTTATTCACCCGGCTTTGCGGCAATGAATTTCTACCGGCAGGATGGCGGACTCGGCGAAGCCGCGTCCGGTGTTCGCGGCCATGGTGGCGGCAGCCGCCCCATGGATCAGTTGAACGGCGCGGTGCGGCGGTTTTTCACCCTGGTCCACCAGGGCCCGCGAGCGCTTGGCAAAGGCCAAAGCCTGTTCCCGGGTGTCGCGCAGCGCGATGTCGACGAAACCGCAGGCCCGCAATCCCTCTTCGGTTTGCCCTGGCGTCGCCAGAAAACTGGACTCCGGCGTCTCGGCCCAGGGCGTCGGGTAGTCCAGCTTGCCACCGTCCCCCCGGGCGATCTCGGAGAGCATCAACCAGCCGCCGGGTTTCAGGACCCGATGGATCTCGGCGTAGAAAGCGGCCTTGTCGGCGATGTTCATGGACACGTTCATGGAGTAGGCGCCCTCGAAGCCGGCATCCGCGAAGGGCATGGCCAGAGCGTCGCCCTGCTCGAAGCGGACCCGGTCCTGAAGGTCAAGCTGGGTGGTTACTTCCCGGGCCACCGCGCAGAACTCCTCGGTTAAATCGATGCCGGTGATCCGGCAGCCGAAGCGGTTTGCGAAGTAGCGTGCCGGGCCGCCGATCCCGCTGCCGATATCCAGCAGATGATCACTCGGCGCAACGCTGAGGGTGTCGGCCAGTTCCTCGGTCACCTCCAGGCCGCGGCCGTGAAACTGATCATAGGGTGCCAGCGCTTCCAGGGTCGGCCGTTCCGGGTCGGCCCCGTCTGCTGCCAAGGCCTTCTGCAAGCGCGCCAGAAGATCGCCTTTGGTGTAGTGGCCGGCGATGTCCGATGAAGTGCTCAAATTCCGGTTCCCCTCTTGTCCGGTTTGGCGGCAGCGGCTGCTTTGTCTGTTTCCCGTGCCTTGCTTCAGTCCAGCATCGGCAGGTTGAGGCCCTGTTCCCGGGCACAGTCCTTGGCGATTTCGTAACCGGCATCGGCATGGCGCATGACACCGGTGGCCGGGTCGTTCCACAGTACCCGGCCGACGCGTGCGGCGGCGGCATCGCTGCCGTCGCAGACGACGACCATGCCGGAGTGTTGCGAGTAGCCCATGCCGACCCCGCCGCCGTGGTGCAGCGACACCCAGGTCGCACCGCTGGCGGTGTTCAGGAGCGCATTCAGCAGCGGCCAGTCGGAAACGGCGTCGGAGCCGTCCATCATGCCCTCGGTCTCGCGGTTGGGGCTGGCGACGGAGCCGGAGTCCAAGTGGTCGCGGCCGATGACGATGGGCGCAGAGACTTCCCCGCTGGCCACCATCTCGTTGAAGGCGAGTCCCAGACGGTGGCGCTGGCCGAGACCGACCCAGCAGATCCGCGCCGGCAGGCCCTGGAACTGAATGCGCTCGCGCGCCATGTCCAGCCAGTTGTGGAGATGCGGATCGTCGGGAATCATCTCCTTCACTTTGGCATCGGTTTTGTAGATATCCTCCGGATCGCCGGACAGCGCCGCCCAGCGGAAGGGGCCGATGCCGCGGCAGAAGAGGGGGCGGATATAGGCCGGCACGAAGCCGGGAAAGTCGAAGGCATGCTCGACGCCCATGTCCTGGGCCATCTGGCGGATGTTGTTGCCGTAGTCCAGCGTTGGGATGCCCTGGGCGTGGAAGTCCAGCATGGCGCGGACCTGCATGGCCATGGATTCCTTGGCCGCCTTCACCACCGCTTGAGGATTGGCGGCCTTCTCGCGTTCCCAGTGTTCCAGGCTCCAGCCGGCTGGCAGATAGCCGTTCAGCGGATCGTGGGCCGAGGTCTGGTCGGTCACGGCATCCGGGCGGATGCCCTGTTTCACCATCTCCGGAAACACCTCCGCGGCGTTGCCGAGCAACCCGACCGAAACCGCTTCGCCCTTGGCCTTGGCCTCTTCGATGATCGCCAGCGCTTCCTCCAAAGTGTCGGCGCGGCGGTCGAGATAACCGGTCTTCAGGCGCATCTCGATGCGGCTCGGCTGGCACTCTACCGCCAGCATGGAGGCCCCGGCCATGGTCGCCGCCAGGGGCTGCGCGCCGCCCATGCCGCCGAGCCCGCCGGTCAGAATCCATCGGCCTTTCAGGTCCCCGCCGTAGTGCTGGCGCCCGACCTCGACAAAGGTTTCGTAGGTGCCCTGGACGATGCCCTGGCTACCGATATAGATCCAGGACCCGGCGGTCATCTGGCCGTACATCATCAGGCCGACCTTATCGAGCTTGTTGAAATGCTCCCAGTCGGCCCAGTGCGGCACCAGGTTGGAGTTGGCGATCAGCACCCGCGGTGCATCGGCATGGGTCTTGAACACCCCCACCGGCTTGCCGGACTGCACCAGCAGCGTCTCGTCCTCGTTCAGCCCCTCCAGGCTGGAGACGATGGTGTCGAAGGACTTCCAGTCCCGCGCCGCCCGGCCGATGCCGCCGTAGACCACCAGTTCCTCGGGCTTTTCCGCCACCTCGGGATCGAGGTTGTTCATCAGCATGCGCAGCGGCGCTTCGGTCAGCCAGGATTTGGCGGAAAGCGCGCTGCCGTGGGGGCTGCGGATGACGCGGGCATTGTCACGGCGCGACGAAGCGGCGGTTTCGGACATGGCAGGTAAACTCCGGATCAGGACCAAAGTTGTATATACAACTTTCGCCGGAGAGTCGACGGGCTAGGGCAAAGCTGTCCCGGAACTAGCCGCTGCGGGTGCAAGTCCGCGAGAGGATCGCGACCCATTCGTTGTCGACTTCGGCTTCCCAGAGGGCCTCGAAGCGGTCGTTGCCGTTGAAGCGGATTTCCTCGCGCACCGCTCCGGCGTTGCCGAGGATGAAGCGCATCGCGCCCTCCAGTTTCAGGTGATCGGCGCTTTCTTCGACCAGTTGCATCTCCACCGTGGCGTCATAGGACAGCAGGCGGCGCAGGGCGAGGGGGGCGGTGCCGCTGTCCAGCCAGACGTCGAGCATCGCGGCGCCGTTGTCCTCGACCATCTCGCCGACCAGCCAGCCGTTGCGGAGGCGGTAATCCAACGTCATCGTAAGGGCGGCGTCGTTTTCCCGGCCCTCGCAGGTCCACTGGCCAACCAGCTTTGTCGCGAGCGGTGCGGTTTCGGCCGCCGCGAGGGTCCCTGAGTTGCTCAGGAACAAGAAGGCCGCGAGGGCGGGGGTGATGGATTTGAAGAGGGTTCTGGGTCGCAAGGTAAAGGCTCCAAACAACGGTTCATCGGCGACTCAGTCCGGATGTTCTAGGCGGTTCTGAAGCGAGCGTCCAGTTATCTGAATTGGTATGGCCGCTTGCGGCGGTCTGCACTCAAATGTGATTGGCACGGCAGGGCATGCGGTGTTGCACTTCACTTATGCTGCGCTTCATCGCCAATCTCTCTCTGCTGTGGGCCCTGACTGCCTGTACGGCCAACGCCGCTGCGGAGCCCGGGCTCGACCTTGTTACCATACCCGGCGGCAGCTTCGTGACCGGCGACGCGGGCGGCGATGCCAACGAGGTACGGCGCCGCGTCACCCTTGCGTCCTTCACCTTGATGCGCCGGGAGGTGACCAACGCCCAGTTTCACGCCTTCGTTGCCGAGACAGGTCATGTGACGAACGCCGAGCGGTCGGGTGGCGGCTATGTCTGGACGGACCGCTGGCGCCTGGTTGCCGGGGCCGACTGGCGGCATCCCCAGGGGCCGGGCTCCGGAATCGAAGGCCTGGACGCGCATCCCGTGGTGCAGGTCTCCGCCGGCGATGCGGAGGCCTTCTGCGCCCACCACGGCCTGCACCTGCCGGGCGAGGAAGCCTGGGCCTTCGCCGCCCGCGGGCCGCAGTCGCTGCGTTATGCCTGGGGGAACACGCCGCCGGTACAGGACGGAAAACAGCTTGTCGCCAATTTCGGCACAGAGTCTTGCTGTGCGCCCGACGGGAGCGACGGCTATCGCCGCACTGCCCCGGTGGGCAGCTTCCCCGCCGGGCGCTCGCCCTTCGATCTCGACGACATGGCGGGCAATGTCTGGGAATGGACGGCCAGTGCCTTTCCCAGCAGGCCGTCGCAGCGGGCGATCCGCGGCGGCGGCTGGGGCAACAACCCCTACTGCCTGCGCGCTGCCTATCGTCACGGCAATCCGCCGGACATCGGCCTCGACATGGTCGGCTTTCGCTGCGCCGGGTCCAACAACTGACACCGTCGGCCGTCTTGAACCGGCGCCCTCTGTTGTTATATAGTTATCATGATAATTATATGGAGTCCCTGATGACCGAACCCCTTTCGCTCTTTGCCCAGATCACGCCCAAGGCCCAGCATTTCGAAGCCGCCCGCGAAGCGGTTCTTGAGATCATTCCCGCGACGCTGGAGGAGGCGGGCTGCCGCGAGTTCGTGCTTCACGAGGCGCGGGACGGCAGCGGGAAGCTTTTTCTCTATGAAACCTGGGATGACGAGGTGGCGCTGGAGGCCCACTATGCCCAGCCCTACACGCGCTCGGTTCTGGAACGCTACAAGGACTGGCTGGCGGCGCCGGTGCAGGTCACCAAGCTGACACGCCTTTGAGGGCAGGGGCTCATGTTCTTCCTGAAGGACCTGCCGACCCAGGACATGCTGCAGGGTTACCAGGCGCGCTTTCCCGTTATGGACGCGCCGACGGTGGAAACGGCCTTGAAGCTGCTGCGGCGCGCAAGCCTGCTGCTGCGCGAACTGGACGCCTACTTTGCCGCACATCGCCTTTCCCAGACGCGCTTTTTGATCCTGGTGCTGCTCGACCGCGATCCGACGGTGGACGGGCTCTCGGTGACGGAGATCGCCGGCAAGCTGGATATCTCCAAGCCCATCGTCACCAATACTCTGAGGGCCCTGGCCGCCGACGGCCTGTTGAAGATCGTCACCAACGAAGACGACCTCAGAGCCCGCTGGGTCACGCTGACGGCGAGGGGACGAAAACGTCTGCACAAGGTTCTACCGGGCTACTTCGAGCTGATTCAGGACTTCATGGCACGGCCTTGAAGGGAAGGCAGCCCGCTCAATCACCAGACTCGCGTCCGGGAATCCCTGGGACTGTTGGGCGAAGCATCAGCGCGCCGTTTCCGCCGAGAAGCGTTCGCCGAGGCGGTAGCGGTCGCCGGGGTGGAGCAGGCGGGCCCAGGTGACTGGCCGCTTGCCCGACCAGGTGTGGCGGCGCAGCAGCAGACAGGGGGTGCCGGCGGTGATTTCCAGCAGCCGGCATTCTTCCTTGCTGGGCGCCACGGCCATGACGACATGCTCGGCCTCGCTGAGGGGCGCGGCCTGCATCAGGTAGTGGTTGGGGGTGATGGCGGTGAAATCCTGGTCCAGATAGGCGGGCGCCACCGCCGGGTTGACGATGCGATCCTCCAACTGGATCGGCAGGCCGTTTTCCCGATGCACGATGATCGAGTGAAACAGGGCTTCGCCGCGGCGCAGGCCGAGCAGCTTGGCTTCGAAAGCACGCGCCTTTTCCCGGCGCAGCAGACAGACCTCCGCCGTGTGCGCGTGACCGCGCTCGCGAATCTCATCGGCGATGTTGTGAATCGAGAGAATTTCCGACTGCGGCTTGGCCTGGGCGACGAAGGTGCCGGCGCCCTGCACCCGTTCCAGCCAGCCTTCTGCGGTAAGCTCCCGCAGCGCCCGGTGGACTGTCATGCGGCTGACGCCCAGGTCGCGGGTCAGTTCGTTCTCCGAGGGCACCCTTGCCGTCTCCGGCCAATCGCCGGCCTGAATGCGGCCCACGATGTGATCCTTCACCTGCCGATAGAGGGGCAGGTCGTCACGGGTTTTTGAACCGGAGGAGGAAGCAGGCATGGAACGCGGCGGTTTCCCGAGGTAGGTTTCTGAAAACACTAGCATCGCTTGGATGCTCAACTTGTATATACAAGGTGCGGGCCACTGGCCAGCCGGGCGAACTGGGCCCGCGATCGGAAACCACCTCTACGACCTATCTTCAAGGAATCCTCTTGGACCTCTTCGATTTCTCTTCAGGCTCTTTGCCGCTGCTGGTTTCCATGCCCCACAGCGGCACCCATATCCCGGCCGAGATGGCGGCGCGGATGACGGAAGCCGGCCTGGCGGTGCCGGACACCGACTGGCATATCCCGCGCCTCTATGATTTTCTCGGCGATCTCGATGTCTCGGTCATCCGGGCGAGCCACTCGCGCTATGTCGCCGACCTGAACCGCGCACCGGACGGGGCCGCGCTCTATGCAGGGGCCGACAATACGGAACTCTGTCCGACCACCACCTTCGACCGCCGGCCCATCTATCGCGAGGGCGAGGCGCCGACGGAAGCCGAGATCGCCGAGCGGCAGGCCTTCTATTGGCAGCCCTACCATGACCGCGTCGCCGACGAATTGGCGGCGATGAAATCAAAGCACGGCATCGCGCTGCTCTGGGATGCCCATTCGATCTGCAGCCACGTGCCGCGCTTCTTCGAGGGCCGCCTGCCGGATCTCAACCTGGGCACCGCTGACGGCGCATCGGCGGCGGGGGACCTGCTGGACATTCTCCGCGCCGTGGCGAGAGAGGCGGAGGCCGTCGGCTACAGCCACGCCGCCAACGGCCGCTTCAAGGGCGGCTACATCACCCGCCACTACGGCAAACCCGACGCCGGGATCCATGCGGTGCAGCTTGAGCTTTCCTGGGCCACCTACATGGACGAGGCACCGCCCTTCGACTTTCGCGAAGACCTGGCGGCCGGGGTGCGCCCGGTGCTCGCCGGCCTCGTCCAGACCATGCTGGCCTGGGCGGAGATGGAGGTCGACGCCTAACAGGCGGATCGGGTTCCCCCTCACCCCGACCCTCTCCCACAAGGGGAGAGGGAGAAACAAACAAGGCGCCTGTTGATAGACCCTCTCCCCTGGTGGGAGAGGGAGGGGCCCGCGAAGCGGGAGGGTGAGGGGGAATGCTGCGTTTCGCGCAGCGGCACAATCAGCCCGCGCTAGCCACCCTTCACGATCTTCCCGTCCTTCATCACCTGATGACAGGGGTTGAAACCGACGGCGTAGGCGAGCTGCGCCGGATGGTCGATGTCCCAGAGCACCAGATCGGCGGCTTTGCCGACCTCCAGCGTGCCATGGCTCGCCCCCATCCCCAGGGCCCGCGCGCCGTTGCGGGTGATCCCGGCCAGCGCTTCTTCCGGGGTCATGCGGAACAGGGTGCAGGCCATGTTCAGCATCAGCAGCAGGGAGGTGACGGGCGAGGAGCCGGGATTGCAGTCGCTGGCAAGAGCGATGGGCACACCCGCCTCGCGAAAGGCTGCCAGCGGCGGGAGCTGGGTTTCGCGCAGAAAGTAGAAGGCGCCGGGCAGCAGCACCGCGACGGCGCCACTGGCCGCCATGGCGCGCACGCCCTCGACGCTGGTGTATTCCAGATGGTCGGCGGAAAGGGCGCCGAAGCGGGCCGCCAGCGCCGCGCCGTGCAGGTCGGAAAGCTGGTCGGAGTGCAGCTTTACCGGCAGGCCGGCGGCCCGGGCGGCCTCGAAGACCCGCGCCACCTGTTCGGGGTAAAAGGCGATACGCTCGCAAAAAGCGTCCACCGCGTCGGCGAGGCCCGAGGCCGCGACCTCAGGCATCATGGCGATGACGGCGTCGATGTAGTCTTCCGGCCGGTTGTCGAATTCCGGCGGCAGGGCGTGGGCGCCGAGGAAGGTGGTCTTCACCGTTACCGGATGATTGTCGCCGAGCCGCCGGGCGACCCGCAGCATCTTCAGTTCGTGTTCCAGCGCCAGGCCGTAGCCGGACTTGATCTCGATGGTGGTCACCCCCTCGGCAAGGAAGGCCCGCAGTCGGGGCAGGGCGGCGGCATAGAGATCATCTTCGTCGGCCTTGCGGGTTTGGGCGACGGTGGAGCGGATGCCGCCGCCGGCGCGGGCGATTTCTTCATAGGAGGCACCCTCCAGGCGCAGCTCGAATTCCCGCGCGCGGTCGCCGCCGTAGACCATATGGGTGTGACAGTCGATCAGTCCCGGCGTGATCCAGCGGCCATCGCAGGGATGCACCGCCTTGGCCAAATTCTCAGCTGCGCCGGGCATCTCGGCCTCGGGGCCGAGCCAGACGATCTCGCCCCCGGCCACGGCGAGCGCCGCGCCCTCAATCGCCCCGTAAGGCGGGCTGCCGTTTGCCGCGTCGCCAAGCGTCATGGTGGCGAGACGGGCGCCGGTCCAGAGATGATCCCACATAGGCTGCTGCTTCCCCAGTTGACGGCGACAACGACTTACGGCGCGAAGACACCGCATCAGTTGTATATACAACCTGCCTGACTTACGCTTGCCTCTCTCATCACGCAAGCGCCGCCAATCGCTTTTTTCATAGCAGGACATGATGACCCGCCAAACGCTTTTCGCAGCAAACGCCCTGCTTCCCGACGGCTGGGCGGAGAATGTACGGCTTGAGGTTGATGCAGACGGGAACCTGGATCAGATAACGCGAGGGGCTGCGGTGGCCGACGCCACGCGTCTGGCCGGGGCGGTGCTGCCGGGCATGCCGAACCTGCACAGCCATGCGTTCCAGCGGGCCATGGCGGGCCTGGCCGAACATGTCGCGCCGGGCAGTTCGGGCGACGACTCCTTCTGGACCTGGCGGGAGGTGATGTACCGCTTCGTCGGCGCTCTGACGCCGGAACAGGTTCAGGCCATCGCCGCCCAGCTTTATGTCGAGATGCTGAAAGCCGGCTATACGGCGGTGGGCGAGTTTCACTATCTGCATCATGGCCCTGACGGCAGCCCTTACGACGATATCGCAGAGATGTCGCGGCGAACCATCGCGGCGGCAGGGACGACCGGTATCGGTATCACCCAGCTGCCGGTGCTCTATGGCTACGGCGGCTTCGGCGCTCAGAAAACGGGTGAAGGGCAACGGCGTTTTCTGAATGATCCCAACCATTTGCTGCGTATCGTTGAGGTGCTTAAGGATTCACATGAAGATGATCCCCAAGTGCGGATCGGCCTCGCCCCCCATTCCCTGCGTGCAGTCACGCTTGAGACTTTGGATGAAGTGGTAGCCGGGCTCACCGGCCTCGATCCGGCGGCGCCGATCCATCTCCATATCGCCGAGCAGGTGAAGGAGGTGGAGGACTGTCTGGCCTGGTCCGGCAGGCGGCCGGTCGAATGGCTGCTGGAGAATCACGCCCCGGACCGCCGCTGGTGTCTGATCCACGCGACCCATATGAGCGAAGCCGAGACGAAGGGGCTGGCTGCTTCCGGCGCGGTCGCCGGCCTTTGCCCGACGACGGAGGCCAATCTCGGCGACGGGCTCTTCCCGGCGGTGGACTTCCTTGCAGCCGGCGGGGCCTGGGGCATCGGCTCCGACAGCCACATCTCGGTCAGCCCGGTCGAAGAGCTACGCTGGTTCGAATACGGCGAGCGGCTGGCCAGGCGCAAGCGCAACGTGCTGGCCGGGGAGGGTGCCGATGCCTCCCTCGGTCATCGTCTCTACAGCGACGCCTTGGCCGGTGGCGCGCAGGCCCTCGGCCGTCCCATCGGTGCGTTGCAGGTGGGCAGGCGCGCCGACCTTGTGGTCCTCGATCCGGCGGTGCCGGCCCTCTCGGAGATGCCGGTCGAACGCCTGCTCGACGCGATGATCTTCGCCGGCAACCGCAACCCGGTGCGCGACGTCATGGTCGGCGGCGACTGGGTGGTCTGCGAAGGGTCGCACAGGGACGAGCGCAAGGTGCTGGAAGACTACCGCGCGGTGCTGCGGACTTTGTTGTCTTAGGCAAAAGGCGAGCGATACAGCGAAGGCGGCGCACACCGCTTCCCCCTCACCCAGCTTCGCCTAAACGCGATCTTTGATCCGTTAAGGCTGCGCAACCCTCTCCCACCAGGGGAGAGGGGGAATCAGATAAGGGGCCGGCAGTAGTTCCCTCTCCCCTTGAGGGCTACGGCATTCACGGAATTGCTTCTCTTTGAGGCGATGATGTGATTCAAGCAATCCAGGTTTTTTTGGGGGATCTGGATGGCTGGGTTTGGAGACGTGCGTGTTGCGGGTCGGTCGGAATGGATGATGGACCAGTTGGTGTCGAGCGGCAGTTGCGTATTGCGCAAGGTTGGTGGTGACCGGGCTGGTGAGATGGCGTGCCACCGGTTTTTGTCTTCGCCGCATTCCAGCGTTGCGGCGATCCTGTCCGGCCTTGCGGCCCGGACGGCGGCGGTGTGCGCGGGTCGGCATGTGATCTGCATCCAGGATACGAGCGAGATCAACTTCAAGAACCGCGCGGCCAACCGCCGGGGTTTTGGATGCGGGGCGGATGGCACGAGCCCGGCCTTTTTCCTGCACCCGCTGCTTGCGGTGGACGCCGAGGACGAGGCGGTGCTTGGCCTTGTGGGGGCCGAGATCTGGACCCGGCCGCCGGTCAAGGCGGGCGATCGTCGGCGGCGTGCGCCTTCGGACAAGGAGAGCGGTCGCTGGCTGTCCGGGGCGCGCTGCGCCGGCGAGGGTTTGGCCGGCGCCGCCAGCGTAACCGTGGTGGCCGACCGGGAAAGCGACGTCTACACGCTGTTTGCCGGCAAGCCCGAGGGCGTGGAGCTTGTGGTGCGGGCGCGCCACGACCGTGGCTTGGCGGACGGGGAGAACGAAGCAGACGGGGCGGATGGCCGCCGCCTGTTCGAGGCACTGGCGGCGGAACCTGCGCAAGGCCGGTCTGTCGTGAAGGTCGGCCCGCGTGGGCCGGGCGACAAGGGCCGCGAGGCCACGGTGGAACTGCGGGCACGCCGTGTGCGGATCGTCCGCCCCTCGAGGCTGAAGAAGGCGCATGCCGCAGAGATGGTCGAGATGACCGTCGTCGAAGCGCGCGAGCCCGATCCGCCGGCGGGCAAGGCGGCGCTGCACTGGCGTCTGCTGTCGTCGGCGGACATCGCGCCGCAGCGTGCGGTTCAGCTCTACCGCCTGCGCTGGCGCATCGAGCAGCTGTTCCGAACCTGCAAGAGCGACGGCCTGCGCTTCGACGAAACCCAGATGCACGATGCCGGGCGGCTGATGAAGTTCGCCGCCATGGCGCTCGGCGCGGCGGCCCGCATCATGCAACTGGTCGATGCCCGCGACGGCTCGCGCCGACCGGCGACGGACGCCCTCGACGCCGGCTTTCTGCCCGCACTCCAGGCGATCTCCAAGACGCTCGAAGGCAACACCGAGCGCCAGAAAAATCCGCATCCAGCCGACAGCCTCGCGTTCCTCGCCTGGGTCTGCGCCCGCCTCGGCGGATGGAACTGCTACTACAAACCGCCCGGACCAAAGACCATGAAAACCGGTTGGCAAACCCTCGCAGCACAACTCACCGGATTCGCACTCGCAACAAACATCGAAAATGTGTGAATCCCATAGCCCCTTGAGGGAGAGGGAGGGGCCCGCGTCAGCGGGAGGGTGAGGGGGCCCTGTCACGCCTGATTTCGCTCTTTGCCGATCGCTTAAACAGGAAGTGCCTTGACGGACATACCTATGGTCTGTATTTAACTGATCAGTTATTTAACAAGATGGTTTAGTTTACCATGCCTTCAGATGCCCTCAGCATGACCTTCGCCGCCTTGGCGGACCCGACCCGCCGGGCGATCCTGGCGCGGCTCTCCTCAGGCGCGGCGACGGTGAGCGAACTGGCCGAGCCTTTCGACATGAGCATGCCGGCAGTCTCCAAGCATCTGAAGGTGCTGGAGCGTGCCGGGCTGATCGGCCGCGGGCGCGAAGCCCAGTGGCGGCCCTGCCGCCTGGAGGCGGAGCCGATGAAGGAGGCCGTCGACTGGCTGGAGACCTACCGCCGCTTCTGGGAGGACAGCCTCGATAACCTGGATGCCTATCTGAAGGAATTACAGACTGCCGCGCCTGGTGATGAAAAGCCCGCAGTGGCCCCCAAAAGGAAGCGATGATGACCAAGCGCGCCGAGAGCCGGCAGTCCGACGATGCGTCAAGCGCCGTGCTGACCTTTACCCGCAACTTCGATGCACCGTGCAAACGTGTCTTCGATGCCTGGACAAATGCCGAGCAGCTCTCCAACTGGTTCTGTCCGGCCGGCTTCACGGTCGTTTCCTGCGCGGTCGATTTCCGGGTGGGCGGTGTTTTCGGCGTCGCCATGCGGTCATCCGATGGCAGGGTTTTTCGCTGGCACAACACCTATCGGGACATCGTCATACCGCAACGCCTCGCCTATGCCAGCTCAATCCTGGACGAGGCCGGCCGGCCGATCTTCGATGCCGTCACTTCGGTGACCTTTCGGGAACGCGATGGCGGGACACTGTTGATCGTCGAGTCCGCGGTCGAGAAGCTCCACGATCCGGCGGCGGCTGTTTTCGCCGACGCGATGGAACCGGGCTGGCGGGAGGGCTTGGGAAACCTCGCCGCCTTTCTGCATCGACAATCGAAGGAGGGCTGATTCCATGACACCACAAACTGCCGACACGCTGGCCGACGACTTTGTACTGTCCATCACCCGCAGATTGGAGGCGCCGCGCGAACTGGTTTTCAAGGTCTGGAGCCAGCCGGAGCACCTGGCCCGCTGGTGGGGACCGAAGGGCTTCACCCTGCCGTCCTGTCAGATGGACTTTCGCCCGGGCGGCGCCTTCCGCTTCACCATGCGCGGCGCCAATGGAAAAGATCACACTCTGCAGGGTGTTTATCGCGAAATTGTTCCGCCACAACGCCTGTCGTTTTCCTGGCGATGGGTCGACGAGGCGGAAGACTGTGCGGGGCCGGAAACCCAGGTAACGGTAACCCTGGAGAGCCAGGGCGACAAGACGTTGCTCACCCTGCATCAGGCGCGTTTCGATACCGTGAGCGCGCGGGATTCACACGGCGAGGGCTGGGGTGAGTCGTTGGATCGGCTCACCGACTACGTCGGTGGCTTGTGACGGCACAGGTGACAAAGGAGATCATATCATGGCACATCAAACCGTATCCCGCAGCGAATGGCTGGAGGCCCGCAAGGCGCATCTGGAAGCGGAAAAGGCCTTCACGCGGCAGCGCGACGTTTTGCTGGAGGCGCGCCGTGCCCTGCCTTGGGTCAAGGTTGAAGAGAACTACGTCTTCGAAGGACCGCAAGGGCCGGTCACGCTGGCCGACCTTTTCGACGGCCGCGGCCAGCTCATGATCCAGCACTTTATGTTCGGACCGGATTGGGAGGAGGGCTGCCCCAGTTGTTCCCTCATGGCCGATCACATTGACGGCGCCCGCCCGCATCTCGCCCAGGCCGGGCTTTCCTTCGCCGCCGTTGCGCGCGCGCCGATCGCCAGGATCGAGGCCTTCAGGCGACGCCTGGGCTGGGGTTTCCCCTGGGTCTCGTCACTCGCCAACGACTTTAACTTTGACTTCAATGTGTCGTTCAAGCCGGAGGCGCTCGACCGCGGCGAGGCCGTCTACAACTACCGGACCGCGCAGGGCGACATGGAGGAGCGGCAAGGCGTCTCCGTGTTCTGCAGAGACGAGACGGGCGGCATCTTCCACAGCTACTCCACCTATGCCCGCGGCGTGGAGAGCTTCATCGGCGCCTTCAATCTTCTCGACATGGTGCCCAAGGGGCGCAACGAGAAGACCATCATGGACTGGGTGCGCCACCACGACCGCTATGAAGATCAGAACTTCGCGGCGCAGCCCTCAGCGGCCGAATAGGAAACAAGAACCGGTGCTTTGAGCGCTGGGAGCAGCAGCTTTCTGGAGTTCCGATTGCAAGGTGGCGCGCAGCGGTTCCCCCTCCCTCTCCCCTGGTGGGAGAGGGAGGGTGAGGGGGGATCGCTGCGGCCGACCCTAGACCCAGGGGCAGTGGCTGTTGGAGGCGCCGAAGGTGCGACCTTGGGCAAAGCGCGAGAAGGCGAAGGGCTCCAGCTCTGCCACCCGGTTGTCGCCGGCCAGGATCTTTGCCACCAGCTTGCCGACGCCGGTCATTTTGAAGCCGTGGTTTGAATCGGCGATCATGTAGGCGTTGGGCATGATCCAGTCGAAGATCGGCACGTTGTCCGGCGTGAAGGCGCCGATGCCGCCGTTGGGCCGGTCCTTGAAGTTTTTCCGGTGGTTTTTGAAGCGCGGCATGAGATAGCCCATAGAGGCGGTCAGGTAGTCGGCGAACCAGTCGTCGGCCTGGTATTCCTCGTTGTCCCAGCCATAGGGATCGAGCTTTGCCTTGGGCCCGATCTTGATGGGGATGGTGCCGCCCTGCACGCCGGCACGCTCCATACGCTCCGCGCCGTTTTTCCAGTAGACGTAGAGATGGTCGGAAATCTCCGCACCGGTCTCTTCGTTCAGCACCGGGGTGTTCATCATCTCGACATGGAGGACCGGCGGATCGAGGTCGCGGTTGTCGCGGTAGGGCTCGTCGACATAAACCTCGCCTTCCAGAAGCCGCCAATAGGTCCACATGTCCAGGCTGTTGGCGCCGCCGTCGGGATACTTGGCCTCGATGGTATCGGGCTTGCCGAGCATTTCCCAATGCTTGCCGATCCAGGCGCCGTAGCAGAGCACCGCCACTTCGCAGGCGATGTCGCCCTGGTTGGTGTGCAGTTTGGAAATGCGGCCGTTGGTGACGTCGTAGCCGGTCACCTCAACGCCGGAGAGAATCTCGACGCCGTGTTGGGCGCACTTCTCGGCAAGGCCGGCGACGGCCTGCCGCGTACCGGCGTAGCCCGAAGGTTTTTCATGGAGCACGACGCCGACGTTCTCGGTATTGAAGTCCGGCCAGTAGCCTTTCAGGAAAGACTTTGCCTCCTTGCCGACATAAACGTCGGAACGGTAGTCGGCGGCGTTCTGGCTCTTGGTCATGCGTTCGTAATCGGCGATCTGGTTTTCTTCGCCGACGGAGATGTAGCCGACCTGCTGAAAGCCGAAGCGCACCGGATCTTCCATCCAGACATCGACGGAGTGGCGCAGGATCGGATGCAGCGCTTCGGTCATATAGAAGTTGCGCACGCAGCCGCAGGCGATGCCGGTGGCCCCGGCGCCGGGCGCCGTTTTGTCGAGTACGACGATGTCCTTGCCCGAGCCCTTGCCGCGGGCTTCGAGTTCCTTGGCCAGGTGCCAGGCGGTAGAGAGGCCGTGAACGCCGGCCCCGGCGATGACATAGGTTTTTGAATCCGGAAGTACGGTCATGGTGGTGTCCTTGTCAGGTCTGATCGACGGATCGTTCCCCCCTGGCGCCCACCTTGACCGTCTGGCCCGCTAGGAAGACCGCGTCTGCCTTCCCGTCTGCGCCGGGCGGAATCGATCCGACCCTTTTCGGGTGCCGCCGGGGCGATGATTAATCGCCTGAACCCTGCGCGTTTAGGCCGGAAACGACACCACCTGTCGTCTATACACGAGACATTCCGCGCTTGTATAGACAATTTGAAAGGAAGGCAGCGAGAGCGCTGCGGCCCCCGATAATCCTGGTGCGACATCGCCTTGGGGCCGCGGATTTCCTTGCCTGATCGCAATTTGTAACGGCCTCGTCACGAAGGCCGGGGAGGTAGCATGGCACGGGATGCAGGGCGCCGCGGCGGCCGGCGCGGGCAGGGGGTACGCAGGCCGTCGTCCGGCCTGAAGCAGCTTGATTGGCGGGCGCTGGAAAACCCCTACGATCCGATCAAGGTCTTGCGCGACGACCAGGTCGAGATGATTACCGACACCGCTTTCCGCATTCTGGAAGAGGTCGGGATGGACTTCCTTCATCCCGAGGCGCTGGAGATCCTGGCCAAGGCCGGCGCCCGCGTGGAACCGGGTAGCGAGCGCGTTTACATGGACCGCGGCCTCGTGAAGGAAGCGCTGGCTTCCGCCCCGTCCAGCTTCACCCTGCATGCGCGCAATCCCGCTCATAACCTGAAGATCGGTGATCGCAACATCGTCTTCGGTTGCGTCGGATCGGCCCCCAATTCTTCCGACACCGACGGCGGGCGGCGTCCCGGGAACTACCGCGACTACAAGAACTTCCTGCGCCTGACCCAAGCTTTCAACATCATTCATTTTGTTGCCGGTTATCCGGTGGAACCAGTCGACCTGCATCCCTCGACCCGGCATCTTGATGCGCTGCGCGATTGCGTGACCCTGACCGACAAGGCCTTCCATGCCTACTCCCTCGGCCGCACGCGCATCCTCGATGGCCTCGAGATCGTGCGTATCGGCCACGGCATGACGGAATCGGAACTGGCGGCCAAGCCCTGCCTCTTCACCATCGTCAACACCTCCTCGCCGCTGCGCCTCGACGGACCGATGATCGAGGGCGTCATCGAGATGGCGCGGCGCAACCAAGTGGTCATCATCACGCCGTTCACGCTGTCCGGCGCCATGAGCCCGGCGACGGTGGCCGGCGCCCTGGCCCAGCAGCATGCCGAAGCCATGGCGGGCATGGCTTTCGCACAGATGGTCAATCCCGGCGCACCGGTGATCTACGGCGGCTTCACCTCCAACGTCGACATGAAATCGGGCGCGCCCGCTTTCGGCACGCCGGAATACAGCCGCGCCGCCCTGGCCGGCGGGCAACTCGCCCGGCACATCGGCGTGCCCTACCGTTCCTCCAACGCCAATGCGGCCAACTGCGTCGACGCCCAGGCGGCCTACGAATCCCAGATGTCGATCTGGGGGGCGGTGATGGGCCATGCCAACTTCATGATGCACGGCGCCGGCTGGCTGGAAGGGGGGCTCTGCGCCTCCTTCGAGAAGTTCGTGCTGGATGCGGAGATGCTGCAGATGATGGCCGAGTTCATAAGGCCTCTGGAAGTCAGCGAGGATGCCATCGGCCTGGAGGCGATCCGCGAAGTCGGGCCCGGCGGCCACTTCTTCGGCGCCGCCCATACCCTGGAACGCTACGAGACCGCCTTCTACGACCCGATCATCTCGGACTGGCGCAACTTTGAGAACTGGCAGGACGCCGGCAGCGAAACCGCGACCCAGCGCGCCAACCGTCTTTACAAATCGGTCCTGGAAGACTTCACGCCGCCGGCGCTCGATCCGGCGGTGAAAGAGGAACTCGACGCCTTCGTCGCGCGCCGCACGGCGGAGGGGGGTGCAGAAGCAGCATAGCTGTCTGCCCCTGTGGTCGGTTAGTCTCCCCGGCCATGAGCGATTCGTCAGACAACTTCCGCGGCGCCCTTTTCATGTCCATCTCCATGGCGGGCTTTGCGCTGAACGACGCGACCATCAAACTGGTCTCGGCGGATCTCGATCTCTATCAGATCATTTTCCTGCGCGGCATCTTCGCCACGCTGTTGGTGGGGGCGATGGCCTGGTACCGCGGCGGTCTGTTCTATCTGCCGTCGCGCCACGACACCGGGGTGATGGTCCTGCGCGCGGTGGGGGAGGTCGGCGGCACGCTCTGTTTCCTGACGGCGCTGTTTAACATGCCCATCGCCAATGCCACGGCGATCCTCCAGGCCCTGCCGCTGGCAGTGACCCTGGCGGCGGCCCTCTTCCTGGGGGAGAAGGTGGGCTGGCGGCGCTACACCGCCATCTGCGTCGGCTTCATCGGCGTGCTGATCATCGTGCGCCCGGGCGGCGAGGGCTTCAACGCCTATGCACTCTGGGCTGTCGCGGCGGTCGGTTTCATCGTCCTGCGCGACCTCTCGACCCGGCGTCTCTCGCCCGGCATTCCCTCCGCTTTCGTCGCACTCACGTCGTCCATCGCCATTACCGCGGTCGGCGGTGTCCTGTCATTGACGGTGCCCTGGCAGCCGGTCAGCGGCGGCTCCCTGCTGCTGCTTGCCGGCGCCGCCGGTTTTCTTTTCTTCGCCTATCTCTTCGCGGTGATGACCATGCGGGTAGGGGAGGTGAGCTTCGTGTCGCCCTTCCGCTATTCGGTGCTCATCTGGGCCATCGTCCTGGGCCTCGTGCTGTTCGGCGAGGTCCCCGACGCCTGGACCATCACCGGCAGCCTCATCGTCGTCGGCATGGGCATCTACACCTTCTACCGCGAACGGCGGCTGGTGAAGGCGGCTGCGGCGGCTTAGAAGGGATTTGCCCTTCTGAGACTATTCCGCCGCAAGCTGTGCGTTAGCCCCCGGATGCACCGGCGCTTCCTTGGCGCGGAAGAGATAGCGCCGAAAGATCTCGCCGTAGCCGGAGAAGACGTAACCGCCGTTGGCGGCCTGGAAGACGGCGCGGTTTTTTCGGTACAGCGCCGGGATGCGGTACCAGGGCAGGCCCGGCTTGGCATGATGGACGATGTGCAGATTGTTGTTGAGGAACAGCAGCGACATCACGGGATCGGCCTCGACGATGGCAGAGCGTTCGGCGGGCACGGGTACGGCGCGGTGTTCCAGGAAGGAGCGCAGCAGGCTCAGCCCGATGCCGGGATAGACGAACAGTAGCAGGTACTGCCAGAGCGGCAGATCGCAGACGGCCAGCACCCAGATCAAAACCAGGGCGACGCCCAGCGCGTGGAGCGCCCAGGCTTTGGCATGAGAGCTATCGCCTCTCATCAGGCGCTTGCCTTCGCCGCGGTAGAACAGCCAGAGGCAGCGCAGCGGGCCCAGCAACAGGCGGCCGGCGAGGCTGTTCTGGGCAATCAGGAAGCCGCGGGTGAGGGGGCCGGCGGCCTGCCAGGCCTCGGTCGTGACATAGAAGGATTCCGGATCGTCCAACGGATCGGTCAGGCTGTCGTCGTTGTGGTGGGCGAGATGGCTTTCGCGGTAGAGGCGGAAGGGAATCCAAAGCCAGAGGCTCGGCAGCACCAGCGCCTCGTTGAGCCAGGCCCAAGGCGTCGGATGGCCGTGCACCACCTCGTGCTGCAGCGATCCGTGCCAGGCGACAAGAAAGGTCCCGACCGGCAACAGGATCCACCAGCCAAGATCGGCATGAAACCAAGTAACGACACCGAAGGCGCCGTAGATGATCAAGGCGACGGCCAGTGTCGGAACTTCGACCTTTTCAGGCAAGCGGGCAGACTTCTGCCCCTCTACAAAACGACTACTCAAGTTGCTTCATCCCCCGATGAATGACGACCAGAGCCATTCTCTCAAAAGGGAGTAGGGGGTGAAATGCGGGACTGCGCACTTTTCGCAGTTTCTTATCTGCAATGTTTACAAATGCCGCATTTACGCTCTAATATGTTTGTAATATCACCAAAATGGTGAAAAATCACGGAAAGCTTAATGGATCGTCGACAAACCGTTGAAATCTTTCGCGAACGCCTGACCGAGGTCATCGAGCGTTCCGGGCTCAGCCGTTCGGCGTTCGCCCGCAAATCGGGCCTCGACCGTTCGACCCTCTCGCAGTTGCTGACCGACGGGAACGACCGCTTGCCGCGGGCCGAGACCATCGCCTCCATTGCCGAGCACGAACAGGTATCGACCGATTGGCTGCTTGGCCTGGTTCAGGAAGAAAAGGTCGGAACCAACATTCTGAGCGAGGCGCCGGAGATCGCCCGGGGCTCCACGTCCACCTTTGCGGACGAGCGGCTGGCGCGCTGGCGGGCCGAGGCGGTGGGCTACAAGATCCGCTATGTGCCTTCGACCCTGCCCGACCTGCTGAAGGGCGAGGAGGTGATCCGTTTCGAGTATCGTCAGCAGGGCAGCGAGATGCCGGCCTTTCGCATGGAGCAGGCGGAGGCGCGGCTGGCGTACAGCCGCCGCCCGGAAACCGATCTGGAGGCCTGTTCCTCGCTTCAGTCGCTGGAGATGTTTGCGCGCGGCCAGGGTATCTGGTCGACCTTGCCGCTCGCCGACCGCAAGCTGCAGCTCTCCTGGATGATCGCGCTGCTGGACGAACTCTATCCGACCTTCCGCTGGTTCCTCTTCGACGGGCTGAAGCATTACTCGGCACCGGTCACGATCTTCGGGCCGACAAGAGCGGCGGCCTACATCGGCAACATGTACTTCGTCTTCAATTCCACCGAACACATCCGTGCGCTGACCCAGCACTTTGACAACCTTATCCGCGGCGCCGTCGTGCAGCCGCCCGACGTCAGCCGCCTCCTCACCGGATTGCTGAAGGAGCTGGAGGAGCGCGAAGCAAAAGGGACCGCACGATGACGGCTGACAAAAACGATAGCTGGAATGGCAGCGCCGGAAGCTGTCTGTGTGAAGCCGTACGCTACCGGGTCACGGGGCCGCTGCGCCCGGTGATCGCCTGCCATTGTGTCCAGTGCCGCAAGGCCTACAGCAACTTCGCGGCGTTCTCCGCAGCGCGGCGCGGAGACCTGGAAATCGAGAATCCGGAAGGCGTTACCTGGTTCGAGTCTTCGCCCGGTGTGCGGCGCGGCTTTTGCCGGTACTGCGGTTCTTCCCTGTTCTGGGACTGCGATGGCCTCGGCTACGTTTCGGTCTCCGCCGGGACGCTGGATCAGCCCAGTGGCCTCAGCCTGCATCACCACATCTACGTGGCGGACAAGGGCGACTTCTACGAGATCGGCGACGGCGTCGAATGCCATGCGAAAAGCCACGCCTATAACTGGCCGGACGATGTGATGGGCGCCGAAGCGGCTCGCGGCGAGGACTGATGCTTTCCGCTTCTCTGCCGATGTACGATCTGCCCGCTCTGCGTAAGGAAACCGATGCCTGGTGGGCCGCCCTCGCTGCGGCCTTTCGTGCCGAGGGACTGAAGGATGTGCCCGACAGTCTGGCGCGCAGCGACGAGCCTGCAGCGCTCTGGCTTTCATCCGATCTGCTGTTCAGCCAGACCTGCGGCTATCCCCTGACCCACAGCCTCAAAGGAAAAGTGACCCTGCTGATGACGCCGGTCTACGACCTTGAAGGCTGCGCGGGCGGTACCTACTACAGTGAGATCCTGGTGCGCCGGGATGCGGACTTTCAAGGTCTCGCCGATCTGCGCGGTAAGCGTGCCGCCGTCAACGAGGCGGGATCGCAGAGCGGCTACAACGTACTCCGCAGCGCCATTGCGCCCCTTGCGAAGCAGGGGCGCTTCTTTGCTGCGGTGGAGGAAAGCGGCAGTCACCGAAACTCGATGGCGATGGTCGCCTCAGGGGACGCCGACGTCTGCGCGGTGGACTGCGTCACCTATGGCCTGCTGTGCAAGGCGGAGCCGGAAGCGGCTGTGGGGCTGCGCCGTCTGGTGGTCAGTGCTTCGGCGCCGGCCTTGCCCTTCATCACGCGGCGCGACATCCCGGAAGCGGATCTGCAGCGGCTGCGCGGCGGTCTGCGCAGCGCCTTCGATGATCCTGCGCTTGCGGACATCAGGGCGGCGCTCCTGCTCACCGATGTCGTGACGCGGCCGCTGGGCGATTATGCCGTCATAGAGGCGATGGAAACACAGGCTGTCTCCCTCGGCTATCCGACACTTGCCTGAACGGGCAGCGGCCTAAGGGGGACCCATGCCGTCAGAGACTTCTCTTTGCGATGAGAGCGCCGTCGCGCTGCGCCGCCTGCTCCTGGCGAAGGAGATTTCACCGGTCGAACTGCTGGCATCCTGTCATGCCCGGATCGATGCGGTAAACCCGGCCGTGAATGCCGTCGTCGCCGAAGATCGGGAAGCCGCAGAGGCCGCCGCGCGGCAAGCGGAAGCGGCGATCCTGCGGGGCGAGACCGAACCGCCGCTGCTTGGCCTACCGGTCGGTATCAAGGATCTGAATGAGACGGCGCAGCTGCGCACAACCTTCGGGTCTTCCGCCTTTGCTGAGCATGTTCCGGTACGCGACGATGCCCTGGTCGCGCGCATCCGTTCAGCCGGTGGGATCATCGCGGCCAAGACAAACACGCCGGAGTTCGGCGCCGGCGCCAACACCACCAATGCGGTCTACGGTGTCACGGCCAATCCCTACGACGCGGCGCTGACCTGTGGCGGTTCTTCCGGCGGATCGACGGTCGCCCTGGCGACGGGGATGCTGCCGCTGGCGAACGGTTCCGATCTCGGCGGCTCGCTGCGCATTCCGGCGGCTTATTGCGGGGTTGTCGGCTATCGCGCCACCGCCGGCGTGGTGCCCATGGTGCGCAAGAAGATCGGCTGGTCGCCGCTCTGGACCGAGGGGCCGATGGCGCGCAGCCTTGATGACCTGCTGCTGTTTCTGTCCGCCATTGCCGGCGAAGACCGGCGGGATCCGCTTTCCGGGCCAAGCGACGGCGCCGGTTTTGCGGGCCTCACTGCGGCACCGCTCGAGGGTATCAGGGTTGCGGTCTCCGAGGACCTGGGTGGCGTGCCGGTCAGCACCCCGGTGCGCCGGCTGTTCCAGGCGCGCTGCCGGACCTTGGCGGGGATTGTCGATTGTACGCAGACGGCGCCTGACCTCGGCGATGTGGACCGTTGCTTCGAAGTTTTGCGCGCTGTCAGCTTCCTGGGGGATGTGAAGGATCTGGTCGCCCGCTCCCCGGATCTGGTCGGCCCCAACGTCACGGCCAATGTGAAGCTGGGTCTGACGTTTTCCGCCGCCGATGTGGCCGAAGCGGAAACAGCCCAAACCCGGCTTTACCACCGCTTCCTGGCCTTCATGGAAGACTATGATCTGCTGATCTGCCCCGCGGCCTCGGTGCAGCCTTTCGACAAGACCCTGTTGTTTCCGAAGGAAATCGAAGGTCAGGCCCTGGCCACCTATATCTCCTGGTTGGCGATCACCTATGCCCTCACACTTTCGGGGCATCCCGTCCTGGTGTTGCCCTGCGGGCTGGATGACCAGGGCCTGCCCTTTGGCCTGCAGATCGTCGGGCGCAAGGGACGGGATCGGGATCTGTTGCGTCTGGGATTGGCGCTGGAGGCTGCCTTTGGCCGTCATCCCGACCTTTCTCGGACAGCGCCGGACATTGGCCGGCTTCAGATCTGATCGTTTGAAACCGGCTCAAAGAAAAGCGGCCCCGGGAAAACCCGGGGCCGAGAGGATTATCGTGGCTTAAAGGTAGGTCCCACGGCAGGTCGCTAACGCCGTATTGAACCCAGTACTGGCAAAGCAGTAAAAAGAATATAGCATCGGTTCCGGAGAAAATCAATTGAAATGCAAATAATTAACCATTCTACTTAATGTATAGCGTGGTTTTTCGTTTTGATTTTAAGTTAAATTCTGCTGTTAACTATTAATGCTCCAGATTTTCAGTGATTTTTACGCCAGATGTTTTTCCTATCCGATTTTGATTATTTTCCCTATTAACCTTTCGGTGCCCTAACGACCGCGCCAGAGGCCCCGGCCGGCGGT
The DNA here is from genome assembly GCF_965249265.1 of Pelagibius sp. Classification (NCBI taxonomy): domain Bacteria; kingdom Pseudomonadati; phylum Pseudomonadota; class Alphaproteobacteria; order Rhodospirillales; family Rhodovibrionaceae; genus Pelagibius; species Pelagibius sp. Next base: position 1,565,398 of record NZ_OZ252224.1, read on the forward strand.
ACGGGCGGCTTCTTCCTGGGCCAGGTAGGGGGCGGGATCGCCAGCGCCATCGTTGCGCAGGGCAAGGGCCCAGCCCTGCTCCACCAGCCAGGCATTCAACTCGGGTCCGCCGACGCCGCCCAGGTAGCAGACCGCCAGGGGCCGCCCAGCGCTGTCTTGTTCCTGCTCCACACAGACAACCCAATGATTGCCGACCCGGTTCTGCGCTGCCCAGCGCGCCTCCTGGCCGCAGGCCCAGACCTGGCTGCCGATCGCACAGGTCTGGGAGACCGGGGTCCCTTGGAGCCCGTAGAGACCAACCTGCCGGCCGGCAAAGTCGAGGCTGGCCGAATCGATCACCGCCGGTCCGCGTCCCGATATCTCGGCACCATTGTCCTGCGCCTCCGCCGTCGGGGCGATCAGGGCGGCGAGGAGCGTCACGGCCGCTATGAAAGGCGATCGAGGGCGCGCTGAACTTCGGCGGCTCGGGGATGATTGACGGCTCATCCGCCGACCCTGCCATAGGGCTTTGAGATCCGCCATAGGCAGTGGAGGAGGCGTCGCTGCGGTCTTATCGCGCTCTGCTCTCAATTCGTTAAGCAATTATGGTTAAAGATATCTGAGAGCAGTATGGGAGCGCCCTTGCCCTCAGGCCCGGAGCCGCGCCCGTGATCAACCGGCATGGAATGAGCGATGCCTGACGTGGAAGAAGAAAACAAAGCCGAAGAGGCTGATGAAGCGGCTTCGGCGGCCGCGGCAGAAGCCGGCGAAGACGGCGGTTCGGACGACGCAGACCAGGAAGCCATGATGGCCGAATGGGCCGCCATGGCCGAGGAAGGCGAGGAAGACGCAGAGGATGGCGCGGCAGATGCCGCCGCTGAGGATGGGCCTCCGCTGGAGAAGATCCCCTCAATTCATGAAGTCTCCCTGGAGGCTTATGCGATTCTCGGCAAGTCTTCGATGCCGGTCAGCCAGCTTCTGCGCATGGGACGCGGGGCGGTGGTCGAACTTGAAACCGGCTTGGGCGACGAGATCGAGATGCGGATCAACGATAAGCTCGTTGCCAAGGGGGAGGTGGTCGTGGTCGAAGACCGCATCGCCATCGAAGTGACGGAGATCGTCAAACGCGAGGGCCGTTGAGGTCGACCGCCAGGGTCTGGCGGAGCCCGCCAAGGCTTCGAGAACTGCCAGAGTTTACAGGAACGGCGCAGGCCTGATCAGGCGGCGCTGACGCTGTTGTTTGGAATGCCCTGGCGCAGGCAGTGGGAGATCAGCTTCAGTGCGGCATCGGTCAGCGAAAAGGCGATGCCCATGCATTCGCCGTCATGCCACATGCAGGTGCCTTCGATCTCTCCCGCCTCGTCATGCTCGACGCTGACGTCGACCGGTGGCGGCATGCCCCCGGCGAAGCGCAGCTTGGCGCCGCCGATGGACACATCTTCCAGGATGCCTTGGTACTCCACGCCCGCGGCGGTCAAGGTGACCGTTTCCTGACGCGGCAGCACGAAGCGTAACGAGCGGCGCCGCTCGAAATCACGCAGATGCTCTGGGCCAACCTTTGAGCTCATGGGAACTCCAGACTACCTCCATCAAGACTGCGTAATCGTAAGATGCAGGTTATTAACAAGATACTAATCGATTTAAGTCGGGCCCGAATAGTATTCACTAAAGGAAAGGTAACCTGAAAAATCATTGGATTCCCTCGTGTATTGGGTGGAGAACGCCGCGTGGTTATTTTGGGGCACTCGAAGAAATGGCCGCCCGTGGATCGGGATGCGCGCTGCCGGCCGCGGCTAGAGGCCGGAATTTGCTCATGTTTTGGCGAAAGTGGTGTCTCCTTATTCGCCAAATCAGATAACCTTCGGCTTCACGAATACTTTGGGAGCGGCAGCGAGAGCCTTCGTGGGCCTTCCGAAGCAAAGTGCCGCGGGTATCCCGGCGGCGCCTTCTCTGGATCGGCAAAGTGAGAGATGATGGGTTTTTGCGAATCGGCCCTGCCGTCGGCGGGCCACCCCACAGGAGACCCAGAGCATGCCGTCGTTTGATATTGTCTCGGAAACCGATCTCAATGAAGTCGATAATGCCCTTGCCGGCATGCGCCGGGAGATCGATCAGCGATACGACTTCAAAGGCTCAAATTGCTCTATCGAGCGGAAGGAAGCCGTTCTGACCATCCTGGCCGACGACGACCTGAAGCTGCGCCAGATGCACGACCTGTTGAGCACCTATATGACGCGCCGGAAGCTGGATTCCGGCGCCTGCGACCTGGGCACGCCGGAAAAGGCCTCAGGCAATTCGATCCGGCAGGTGGTCACCATCAAGCAGGGGATCGAGCAGGAGCTGGCCAAGAAGATCGTGAAGGAACTGAAGTCGAGCAAGCTGAAGGTTCAGGTTTCCATCCAGGGCGACAGCCTGCGCGTCACCGGCAAGAAACGGGACGACCTGCAGGATGCCATCGCCCTGGTGAAAGACATGGGCATCGAGCAGCCGCTGCAGTACGAGAATTTCCGCGACTAGATCCGACCATGTTTTGACGGAAGCACTTCGTGGTTGCGCCAAAACATGTGAATCCGATCACCATGAAACAGTTAGAGCAGATTCACCGGTCCCTTGCCGGGCAGCGCCCGGCTGTCTGGATCGATCGTTTCGGACGCTTCGTTTAGGGCTGCCTCCCGTTCGTTAACAGGGTTTGGTAATCCGTTGTTAACTATTGAGGATCAATGTCTTAGCCAGTTTACAGAAGAACTGGCGAAATTTACCTCATGGTCACATTTCCAAAGGAAGCTGATGGCATCGTCCGAATGATGGAGAAGTCCATGTCGGTATTGCCCATTGGTCATCAAGAATTCACGCGGGCAGACATACACGTCCTGTTGAACCGGGGCTGCGAAATGGTCGACCGCGGTCTGGCCGGCGCTTGCGTGCCGGTGGAGACCGAGGCGGGCGAGCTTGTGGTCGCCCTGCTCGATTACGATCATCAATGTCTGATCTGCGCTTTCGGCAAGGCCCAGGGTTGGTACTACGCCCTGGATGCCGCCTGGCAGCCGCTGGCTCAGGGTCAGTTGATCGACGATGTGCTCTCGGTCCTGCCTGAAGCCCTGGAAGCACATCGGCCCGCTGCGGCCAACGCCTGCTGAACGGAAGCCTGCCGTGTTCGCCCGAGCAGCACGGCTCCATCGCCGTTTTCACATGGCGCGTTCCATCCTCGCCGTAATCGTCCTGGCGCTGATGCTGACTCCCCACGCCGCGACAGCGGAAGTGGCGGAGAATGCCGAACAGGCAGGCTCGCCCTGGGAGCACGACCTGTGGCACGGCGCCACGACGATGATGCGGATCTACGTTTGCAGCCATGCCCGCCGGCCGCCTTCCTGGTGTGCCGAGGAGCAACAACTCCCCTCCGAAGCGCCTCTGCCGGCGGAGCAGGGGCCGCCCCTCACGGCCGAGGATGCGGCCTGGCTGACCTTCCTGGATACAGCTGATCCCGGAAACCTGTCACTGAAGGACGTCGCCTTCATCAAGAAGCGTGCCCTGAAACGGCGCGATACCCAGGCCATGGAGATTCTCGGTTATCTCTATGCACAGGGTATCTCCGTCGACCGCGACTATGCCGAGGCTTATCGCTGGTACGGCAGAGCCTATCTGGCCGGCGAGAAGCGGGTGAAGCCGAACATGGACCTGGTCTGGGGGCTGTTGCAGAAGTTCGATCTGCAGGCGGCCGTGGCTTTGACCAGGGAGTTCAATGCGCTGGAAAAGGCATCGTCAGGCGCAAGGACCAGCGGCGAGGACCCAGAGTCCTCAAGGGCCGCGCAGACCCCTTCGCGGGCGGTGCAGGACCCGACCGGGCCGTAGGCCGCATCTCGCCATCACCTGCGGACTTCAGAGAGAACCTTGCGCGGCTCGCCGCCGCCACAGGCTGTTCGGGCGCTCAGAACAACGCAGCGCCGGAAGGGCCGAGACTGTTCGCCTGCGGCGCTTTTTTTGTCTCTAGGCCAACAGCTTGACGATAATTGTTGCAAAAAAGCATCATATTGTTGCCTAAGATTTAGAGCAGGTGTTCAAATTTTCGGCAAAGGCAAATTTTGCTTTGAAGGCTGCTAACGAAATGCCCATATTGTTGATGTGAGCGACGCGTCGCGTCGTTCCGGACGCCTTCGGGCGTTTCCTCCCTAAACTTGGGCCACCTTTCCGGTGGCCTTTTTTTCTGCGCGATCTTGGCCCGGCTTTGGCTCTGTTCGGGGGCGGCAATCAGCTCAGCGCCTTGGCCAGGAATGGCAGGCTGCGGTCCATCCGATAGTCGACGGAGGAGTGGTTGTCGGGAAACTCCTCATAGACATGGTCGACGCCGGCGGCCTCCAGCTTGCGGTGCAGACGGCGGGCGCCGTAAACCAGTTCGTACTGATCGATATCGCCGCAGTCGATCCACAGCGCCTTCAGCTTTTTCAGATTGTCCGTCTTGTCATCGGCCATGTTGACCGGGTCCCAGAGACGCCAGTTCTGCCAGCGCTCTTCGATGAGCTCACAGGTCTCCGCATCGACCGGCAGACGGATGCCGCAAAAGGCGCTGGGGTCGGGGTCGTAGGTCGCGCACATCGCGAGCGACATCAGCAGGTGAACATCGCCGCCTTTCCATTTCGGTCCGGCTTCGAAGTCGGTGATGAACTTTTCGATCGATCCCTTCTTGGCCAGGGTACGCAGCAAGGCCGGCATGTCGCGCAGATAGCAGAGCTCAAAGCCCATGTCCCCGGAATGGCAGGCTGCCGCCGCCCAGCAGTCCGGGCGGCGAAAAGCATGGACGATGGAGCCGTAGCCGCCGGAAGACTTTCCGAAGATGCCGCGTTTCCCATCGCCGCCGCAGCCGAAGCGCTGCTCGATCAGGGGCACGACTTCGTCGATCAGAACGTCTTCCCAGGGCCCCATGGCAGCCGAGTTGATGTACTGGTTCCCGCCGAGCCGCGTAAAGCAGTCCGGGAAAGCGACGACGGCCGGCGGCATCTCGCCGCGACCGATCAGCCGGTCCAGGCGCTCCGGAACGTTTTCGCCGAAGTTTTTCCAGTTCACATGCGCCGGCCCGCCGGCGGTGAAGCCGACGATGTCGACGAGCAAGGGCAGGTCACTGCCGTCATGCCCATCGGGTACATAGACCACCACGTCCCGTTCGTGCGGGTCGCCCAGCAGATTGCCGCGCAGCAGAGCTGAATCGAGGATCAGGTTGTGAAGCTTGCCCCGGGGGGCGGCACGGTCGAGGCGCATGCTGCGATCCTTCTGCTGGTGTGGTTCTCTGCCGCTTCTGTCTATTGCCTTTGGCCTGTCCGATCAACGTGGCATCCCCTGGCCGGCAAACTGTCGGTTTTCCCGTCTTCCAGATATCGCTAAACTAAGAGGCTGGGATGACCGGCAGAACTGGAGGAGAGCGGCGGAAATGCAGGCGATTACGGCGATTGCGAGTGATGATGAGGGTTTGGCCCTGCGGTGGCAGAATGGCACGGAGAGCCATTTTTCCTGGCTCTGGTTGCGAGACCATGACCAGGGGCCGGAGAGCCTGGATCCGTCAACGCTGCAGCGGCGCGTCGATACCTTCGCCCTTGATGAAACGCTCCGTGGCTCCGACTGTGCGATCCTGGAAGAAGGCCGGGCGCTCGCCGTCACCTGGCCGGAGAACGGTCTTTGCAGCCGCTATTCGGCGGACTTTCTGGCCGCCATGGCCGGCATCGCTGCGGGAGACTGGGACACCCTGGCGGGAATGCCGCAGCGCATCTGGTCGGGCCGTTCACCGCTGAAACTGCAGGACCCGGTACCCTACGACGACATTCTCAGCGGCGCGGCCTCCGGTGGGCAGGAAGGCTTGCGGGCCTGCTTTGAGCGTTTGCAGCGCGACGGCTTTGCGGTGATCGAGGGTGTACCGACCGACGAGGCGACGGCGCGCGAACTGTTCAACCGATTCGGCTACATCCGCGAGACCATCTTCGGCGGAGTCTGGGGCGTCTCTGCCGATATCACCGACTATGAAGACAGCGCCTATTCGACCGAATACCTGGAACCGCATACCGACGCCACCTACAGCCACGATGCGCCGGGGCTGCAGTGTTTTCTCTGCCTGGAGTTCGATGGGGAAGGGGGCGAGTCCATCCTTGTCGACGGTTTCGCGATCGCCGAGCAGATGCGCGCGGAAGAGCCGGAACTGTTTCGGGTATTGAGCGAAGTGCCGGTGCCCGGACGCTACATCGATACCCGTCAGCATCTGCGCGCGGAGCGCCCCGCCATCCGCCTGGACGGGCAAGGGCGCCTGCTGCAGGTCAGTTTCAACAACTACGACCGTGCGCCCTTCTGGCTCGGCGCCGACCGCATGAAGGCCTTCTATCGGGCCTACAAGTCTTTCCATGACCGGATCGTTGAGCGGGACAACTGGCTTACCGTGCCGCTGCGGCCCGGCATGGCGCTTATCTTCGACAACTGGCGCCTTTTGCATGGCCGCATGGCCTATTCCGGCAAGCGCACCTTCTGCGGTTGCTACCATAACCACGAAGACTTTGAATCCGCCCTGCGCAATCTTGGTTGGAGTAAGGGGCCGGCAAAAAGCTAAAAACAAATCAAAACGAACAGGGAGTATCAAAAATGAAAAACATCTTTGCTTTGGGATCCGCGGCCACTCTGGCCTTTGTCATGGCGACACCGGCGGCGTTTGCCGGGGAGACTCTGGACCGGGTCATGGCGACCAAGACCTTGACCATGTCGTCGGATGCGGAGTATCCGCCGCAGTCGTTCCTCAACGACAATAACGAAATGGACGGCTTCGACGTCGACGTCGGCAAGGAAATTGCCAAGCGCATGGGCGTCGAGTTGAAGATCGTAACACCCTCCTGGGACATCATCACAGGCGGCAGCTGGGGTGGACGCTGGGACATGTCCGTCGGCTCCATGACGCCGACCAAACAGCGCGCCAAGGTACTGAACTTCCCGGCGGTCTACTACTACACACCGGCCGCCTTTGCGGTGCATCAGGATTCGAAAATCGCCTCGCTGGACGACCTCAGCGGCAAGACCATAGGCTCCTGCGGCGGCTGCACCTACGATGCCTATCTGAACAAGGACCTGGTCATCGATGCCGAGGGTGCACCCGCCTTCGACTATCTGGTCGAAGCCGGTGAGATCAAAACCTACGAAACCGACACCCATGCTTTCGACGACCTGCGCCTGGGCGACGGTACGCGTCTGGACGCGGCATTCTCGGCCCTGCCGACGATCCAGGCAGCCATTGAAGGGGGCTATCCCCTGAAGGTGATCGGCAAGCCGGCTTTCTACGAACCGCTGTCGGTGGCCACCGACAAGGGCGATCCGGAATTCGATGCCAAGATCACCGCGATCGTCGACGCGATGAAAGCAGACGGTACGCTGCAGCAGCTTTCCGAGAAGTGGTACGGGGTTGACCTGACCGCCGTTCAGTAGCGGAGGGTTCGATGCTCGATCTCGCCCGCGGGAACCCCTGGGTCTCGCGGGCGATCCTCTTCGTTTTTGCCGCTGCGGCGCTGACCGCCATGGGGCTGGGCGGCACCGCCGTGGGCAATCTCTTTTCGCCCCTGCTCGGTGCCGTCGGCCCGGAGGCGACGCCGGGCCTTGGCCGGCACTTGCTGGTCGGCCTGATGCTGGCCGGCGCCCTTGTCGCCAACCTCGAGATCATCCGCTTTTTGCCATTCCGCCTCCAGGTCCTGCTGGTCTGGGCGGAGTTGCTGTTGCTGTTCTACGGCTTCGTGCTGTCCTTCGACCGCGACTTCGGTGTGATCTTCGCGGTCGGTCGCTCCGGCGTTTCGAACCTCTATTTCCTGATCACCACCGGCGCCTTCACCACGCTCTACGTTTCCCTGATCGCCATCGCCATCGCCTGCGTGCTGGCGCTGATCGGCGCGCTCGGCAAGCTTTCGCGCAACGGCGCCTTCTATGCGGTGGCGACGTTCTACATTTCCTTCTTCCGCGGCACACCGCTGCTGTTGCAGGTGGTTCTGATCTATACCGGTTTTGCCCAGCTGGGCTTTGTAATGGAGGCTGTACCCGCCGGTATCACGGCGCTCGCGCTCTGCTACGGCGCCTACATGGCGGAAATCTTCCGGGCCGGCATCGAGGGGGTGCCGTCGGGCCAGCGCGAAGCCGCCAAAGCTCTGGCTCTGCCGTCGGATCTGATTTTCCGCAAGATCGTATTTCCCCAGGCCATGCGGCTGATCGTGCCGCCGACCGGCAACCAGTTCATTGCCATGCTGAAGGACTCCTCCCTGGTTTCCATCGTCGGCGTCTGGGAGCTGACCAAGACCGCCCAGGTGCTGGGCAAGCGGGATTTCCAGGTCTTCGAATTCCTCATTGCCGCGGCGGTGATCTATTGGGTGATGTCGGTTGTCTTCGAGGTGATTCAGGCGCGCATTGAAGGTTACTATGGCAAAGGCAATACCCGCTAACCGCCGGACGGACTTTTAGGAACCCTATGCGCGACCCCCGTTACGACATTCTTTTCGAGCCCGTGCAGATCGGGCCGGTGACCGCCCGCAACCGCTTCTATCAGGTGCCGCATTGCGCCGGCATGGGCTATCGCTATCCCAGCTCCAACGCCGCAATGCGCGGTGTGAAGGCCGAAGGCGGCTGGGCGGTGGTCTGCACGGAGGAGACGGAGATTCATGCCTCCGCAGAGATCAGCCCCTATGTCGAAAACCGCATCTGGGACGACCAGGATCTGCCGCATCTGATCGCGCTGACCGAAGCGGTGCATGCCCAAGGCGGTCTGGCGGGCATAGAGCTGGTTCACAACGGTCTGCACAGCCCCAACCACTACAGCCGCGAGGTGCCCATGGGGCCGTCCCACCGGCCCGTCGATTCCGGCGATCCGTTGCAAGCCCGGGCGATGGACAAGACCGACATCGCGAATTTCAGGCGCTGGCACCGCAACGCGGCTTTGCGGGCGCGCGAAGCCGGTTTCGACATCGTCTACGTCTACGCCGGCCATGACATGTCGCTGCTGCAGCACTTCCTTTCGCGTCGCCACAACGACCGCTGCGACGAATACGGCGGCAGTCTGGAAAACCGGCTTCGCCTGATCAAAGAGATCCTGATCGACACCAAGGAGGCCGTCGGTGATCGTTGCGGCGTCGCTTTTCGTTTTGCCGTCGACGAACTGCTGGGCGAAGAGGGCATTACCGCCGGGGGCGAGGGGCATGACGCCGTTGCCATGTTGGCCGAACTGCCGGACCTCTGGGATGTGAATGTCTCCGACTGGGAGAACGACAGCCAGACCGCCCGCTTCGCGGAGGAGGGTTACCAGGAAAGCTACACCCGTTTCGTGAAGTCCCTGACCAGCAAGCCGGTGGTCGGGGTCGGCCGTTACACCTCGCCCGATGCCATGGTGCGCGTGGTGAAACAGGGCATTCTCGACATGATCGGCGCGGCGCGGCCCTCCATCGCCGACCCTTTCCTGCCGAAGAAGATCGAGGAAGGGCGCATCGACGATATCCGTGAGTGCATCGGCTGCAACATCTGCGTGACCGGCGACAACTTCTCGGCGCCGATCCGCTGCACCCAGAACCCGACCATGGGGGAGGAGTGGCGCCGCGGCTGGCACCCCGAAGTGATTCCCGAGATCAAAGAGCGCGACAGGGTGCTGATCGTCGGCGGCGGTCCCGCTGGGCTGGAGGCGGCGCGGGCCTGCGGCCAGCGCGGGCTGGAGGTGGTGTTGGCCGAGGCGGAGGAGGTTTGGGGCGGCCGCGTGACGCGTGAGTCCAGGCTGCCGGGTCTGGCGTCCTGGGGCCGGGTGCGGGACTGGCGCCTTGGGCAGCTGCACAAGCTGGCCAACGTGGAAATGTATCTGGCAAGCGCCCTCGGCGCCGAAGACATCCTCAGCTACGGCATACCCCATGTTGTGCTGGCGACCGGCGCCGCCTGGCGCCGCGACGGCATCGGGCGCAGCGGGCATGCGGCGATCCCGGGGCTGGCGGCCGGGCCGCTGCTGACCCCGGATGACGTGATGGCCGAGGGTTTTGACCCTCAAGGCCTGCCGGACGGCCCGGTAGTGGTTTATGACGACGACGGCTACGTCATGGGCGGCCTGATGGCGGAAGTTCTCGCCAGGGCGGGCCGCAAGGTGACACTGGTGACGCCGGCGCCTCTGGTTTCCGCCTGGACCCAGCACGCCCTGGATCAACCGCGCATCCACTGCCGGCTGGTGGAGAACGGCGTGACCATCAAGCTCAACACAATTCTCACCGAGCGCAGCGCCGAGGGTGTCTATCTGGCCTGCAGCTATACCGATGCCGAAGAGGAGCTGGACTGCGCCACCTTGGTTTCGGTTACATCCCGCCTGCCGAACGACGGGCTCTACCTTGATCTGAACGATCGCGAGGCGGAGCGGGCCGGGGCCGGGATCCGAACACTGAAGTCCATTGGCGACTGCCGTGGCCCCGGCACCATCGCCGCCGCCGTCTTCGCCGGTCACCGCTATGCGCGGGAGTTCGGCGCGGTCATCGACCCCGACGTGACGCCCTTCCGGCGGGAAGCGATAGAGGTGGCTTAACAGAGTCCCCCTCACCCTCCCGCTGCGCGGGCCCCTCCCTCTCCCACCAGGGGAGAGGGTTGTATGACGACTCTTTTTTGGTTCCCCCTCTCCCCTTGTGGGAGAGGGTCGGGGTGAGGGGGCTTCAGTTTCCGAACAGATGCGTACCCAGAATGAACCGCTGCCCCGCCGTTACCGGCATCACGTCGTGCAGCAGGGTGCAGGACCACACGATGGCGGTGCCGGTGGGGACGAGATAACCCTGCTGGCTGTATTCGCCGAACCGCAGGCCGCCGCCTTCGAACGCGCCGCCGTTCAGGGCGACCGAAACGGTGAAACGCCGGTGCTGCGTCTCCTTGGTCGGGTTGTCGCGGTGGGGGCCGAGGCAACCGCCTTCCGCCGCATCGTAGCCGGCGATGCGGTATTCCTCGCGCCTTGAGATCTTGGTCTGAAAGGCTTTGCGGATCTCGGTGATCACCCGCCGGTTCAGTTTCGTATCGAGGTACTTCTGCAGCGGGACATCGCGGACCACCCGCTGCAAGACCTTGCCGTAGTCCTTGTTACGGACCATGAAGTCACCGGTTTCCTCCATGAAGCCGCGGCTGTTGAGTCCTTCGGCTTCCCAGACCGGGGCGGGTTCGTGCCAGTAGTCGATAAGGTCGGCGCAGTCGCGTTCGCTGAGCACCCGGGGCAGAACCAGAACCGGTGGATGCCCCGCCAGGGGAACGTCAGTGGGATCCGCCGTTGCCGTCTCCAGGGCGTTCAAAATCTCACCGCCGTGGGAGGCGCCGCCGCCGTCGATCAGTGCGACAAGACGCAGGTTGGTATCCAGCACGAAGGTGGTGACGGAGCCGCTTGCGTCTGCGGTTTCCAGCCCGTAGGCGCGATATGTCTCGGCCTTGCTGTCGGAGAGCAGCGGATACGGCAGGTCTTCTGTGTCGCCCAGAACCTTGTTGTCAGCAGGACTGCGTCTGGTGATTGCCAGCACCACGACATCGTCGATCGAAGCGTCGACTAGGATGGTCGAGAGGCCACGTACCTCTGCCGCAAAAGAAGGTGCCGTCTCGTTACGTTCAAAGACCAAAATCAGCGGCTTGCCGGCCAGATGGTCGGACAAGGGATGCACCGGATCGCCGTCCTGGTCCGGCAGGGCAAAAGGCCGGATACGATCGCCGGCCTCCAGCCGTTCCGGACTCTGAAAGGGTTTTAGATCTTTGCCGCCCGAGGCCATGTGCATCCCCCACCTCTGGGGCATCCTTGCGCGGCCGGACGTTTTTGCCAAGCGATCTGTTTAGGCGGTCTTTGGTTCGAGGGCTGTCACTCTGACTTCGACGAGAGCGCCTTCGACGGCCAACTCGGCAACACCGATGGCGGTCCAGGCGGGATAGGGTTCGACAGCGTAGCGCGCCCTGACCTTCCGAAAGAGCGTCAGGTGTTTGCGCAGGCCGACGTGATAGCTCGTCATCTCGACAACATGGGTGAAGTCGAGACCGGCCTCCGCCAGAACCAGGGTGACGGTTTCAAAGGCCTGTTCGAACTGCTTTTGCGGATCCGGCGAAAGACTGCCGTCCGGCGCTACGCCGGTGAAGCCGGACAGAAAGAGGATATTGTCTGCGGCAAAGGCCGGGGAGAAACGCCAGTCGTCATAGTAGTTTTGAAGGACCGGCGGCGTGATCGATTTACGGCGCATGGGTGCTGTCTAGCACCCGAACTTCAGCCTGCCCAGCCCCCCGGCCTCTAATCCGTCAACAAGGCCTCGGCCGGATCGCCCAACCGATAGCCGGTCAGGTGGCCCATGACGGTGCCATAGGCGGTTTCGATCTGCAGGCGCACGGGAATCAAGGGCGCATCCGCCGCCGGACGGGCGACCCAGATGACACGCTCGCGCGCCGTGGCGGCGTACTTGCTGCGCTCGATCCGATGACCGCCCAGCATCTCATAGTCAAGACGGCAGCCCTGAGCTTCGCCATTGAAGATCGAGTAGTCGTTGGGTGCCAGCTTTTGGGTTCCGGCATCGGCGACAGTCAGGTCATAGCGTTTGCGGCCGTCGAACACGGCGAAACGCCCTTCGCAGGTACCACCCTTCTGCAGCAGCTGGGCGAGGCCGGCGATGATGCTCAGGGGGTCGAGGGTGCCTTCGCCCGCATCGGCGGGCAGGGGGTGGCGATCCTCCCAATCCTGCTCCGGCAGAACCTCTGCCTCGACGATGTTGCCGGCTTCGTCGTAGCGCAGAGTGACGATGCGTTCGCCTTCGTCGGCGGTACCGCGGTTGTCGTGGCGCTGCGGGACGACCTTGTCGGCCACGATGCGCCCCTGGGTTTCAGTCTCGCCCTTCCAGGGGTTGAACCAGCCAAGCATGCCCTGGGTTTCCGCTGCGGCGCTGATTCGGTAGTTCTCGCCCCCATTCTCCAGCCTCGCTTCGGCATTGAGAACATGAAAACCGCCGAAATAGACCTCATAGGAGGCGGTGACGGGGATCGCGCTGACAGGCTGCTGCTTGGACGGCACATCGGCCGCTGCACCGCCGCCGGCCATGGCTGTGAGAGCGATGACGGCGATTGAGGTGAAGCGGATTCTGCATTTGCCTGACATGATGTCGGGAGCCTACCATCGGTTGCCGTGAAGGGGAATCACTTAACTGTGACAACACAATGCCTTACGCGGATCGGCCCGATTTGGATCAGGCGCGCCGGGTAAAGAATGCGTCAGGCTTCGGCATTCCGCACCAAGGAGGAAGCATCGCCATGACGTCAAAAGCGAACCTGCTGAGGGACCTGCCGCCCGCCGCTTCGGAAGAGATCTTCGAAACACTGCTGCAGCGCCCGGGCGTGAAGCTGGAGCGCATTATCTCAAGCGGCCAAACAACGCCCGAGGGTGAATGCTACGATCAGGAAGAGGATGAGTGGGTTCTGCTGCTGGCCGGTGCCGCCAAGTTGGCTGTTGAGGGGGGTGCGGGGACCATGGAAGAGCATGACCTTGCCCCCGGTGACGCGCTGCTGCTGCCCGCCCACTGCCGCCACCGCGTTACCTGGACCGACCCTTTAAGGCCGACCATCTGGCTGGCCCTGCACGTATCGGCGGCGCAGGGCTGATCTCATGCCCGGCGCCGGGAACAGGCCTATCCGCGGAATGCCCGCGTTCGAGCAGGCAGATGCTTGAACCCGGGCTGTGGCGGGCTAGTTTTCTTTTTGCACAAGCGTCTACTGATTTCGGAGAGTGAAACCGTGTTCGCAGTCGTTGGATACTCGGTTGCAGCAAAAGGCTTCGTTATGGGTCTCGCCGTTGGCGGTGCCCTGGCGGCACTGGCCGGTTGCTGCAAAAAGCGCCGGGACGAGGGGAAGGCATCTTGATCGTTCGCCTTGGGTTGAATTTCGGTGTGCATCTGCTGGCCGGTGTCGCCTTCGGCGCGCTGGCGGTCTGTGCGGCGCGGTCGTGCAGGAAAGATCGCGAAAGCAACGCGCCGGAACCTCGGCCGGATGCGGCTGCGCCTGCTGCAGAGCCGAATTGATCACGGCGTTCCGGTGTCGGACTTGAAGCCGCTGACCGTTTTCTATGACGGTGCCTGCCCCCTCTGCGAGCGCGAGATCGGGTTTTACCGGCGCCGCAAAGGGGCGGAGGCCATTTGCTGGATGGATGTGAGTGAGGCCGATGACGGAGACGTCGCGCCCGGTCTTTCCAGGGAACAGGCCATGGCGCGGTTTCACGTGCGCGACGGGGCAGGCCAAATCCTATCCGGGGGCGAAGCCTTTGCCCGCCTCTGGCGCGACCTGCCGGGCTTTCGGCTGCTGGGCAGACTGTTCAGTCTTCGGCCTTTCACCTGGATGATCAATCGCTCCTACGATTGCTTCCTGCGGTTTCGACCCCGGCTTCAGCGCATGGCCGGCGCTCCTGGCGGGCAAGCCGGGAACATCTGTGGGGAGGCTGGTCGCTGCTCGAGCAAAACCGCTTCCACAAGGGCCACCGTTGCGGCCAAGCCCGAGAAGCCTTGGCGTTCAAACCCAGGTGATGTGTGAGGCTATGGCTCAGCAGTGCGGTTCGCGTGGTGAGGGTCGAAGGCGCAGACCGGTGAGATAATCGACCACAAGGACGGTGACCGGCGAAGTCCGGCTGGCCGTCCAGAACGGCCTCGTAGTGCTGGGCCTTCAGGCCAACGCCCGCGCGGTTCGGTATGGTGGTATCTGTTTTCATCACGCTGCGCCCGGTCAGAGAGACGAAAGGCCGGGCCGGTTCCTGCTCTGCGAAACCGGACCGGCCTTTCAACCAGCCTGTATCCAGGCCTGCCAGGGTTTAGGCCGGCAGGTCGCGGGCTAGGGCTTCCAGCGACCCGGTGCGGTCGCCCGGCAGTTCGAAGTCAGCATTCGCCTCTTCAACACCGTACTTCACACAGTCGCCCGCAGGAACCAGGGTCCAGGCATTGCCCTGATAGTCGACGGTGGAGGTGCCGGCACAGGTCGTGCCGGGACCGGCGGCGCAGTCATTCTGCCCGGCCAGCGAGATGCCGTAGCACTTTTCCTTCGCCTGCGCGGCAGCCGGTGTCACATGCGCCGTCGCCGACACGGCGAGGGCCACCGCGCCGGCAATCATCGCTGCTGATATAACTTTCCCTTTTTCAGCCATATACTGATGTCTCCTCTCGATTAGCGTTCATCTCCGATTCCCGATCTGCGGAAGCTCCGCTTATCAAGCCTGTTACAGATCCGAGACGCGGTTCGGTGTAGGCCGAAGGCTATCCCCCGATAAGGGGCCGGGCCCTCGCATGTCCCGTCATTGTCGTTGATGGCCTTCCAGCTCTTGGATGAAGCGGGAAGAGGCTCCTTCTTCGACAAAGGCGGTCGGCCTTTTCAAGATTGCCGGGAGTTTCACCCTCCCAGGACCCAACCACCGTCGGCGTGATCTCGCCTTAGAACGGGTGAATGCGCGGCCAGTTCTCATCGCCAGCTACGATATGCGCCGGAATGTCTGCCTGCCAAAGTTCCTGCGCGCGCGGATGGACCTGCACATACAGCACTTCGTCCACGATCTGCCAGACATTGGGATCGCCCGGTGCTTTGTAGTTCTGGCTGGCCGCCCAAGAGCAATAGCCGTCATAAGCAGGGGCGTAACGCTCCGGATCAGCCGCAAAGGCGTCCCGGTTCTCGGTCGAGGCAAAGTACCAGATCGCTCCGTTCCAGAAATGGTTGATCCGAGCCTCTCCCGGCATTGGACCATCTTGGTGATACGATACCGTGTCATACCCGCCAATCGCGACGGCCAACTGGTTTCCTGCCGACGCAGGCAAAGAGGCGATGGCAAGAGTCGCCACAGTAGCAAGTGCTGTTACAGATTTTCTGATCATATTAGTCTCCATACAAAGTCCCGCTGATGCGGTTAGTATGGCCTACTAGTAAAACGAACCGATCACTTACCAGTCACGTTTATGCCAGAGAGAAGTTATCCAGATAAACCTATTGTGTTTTGAATTTTACACTCGACATCTCCCATTTGGTTCCCTCCCAGCGATCGTGCCTTGGCTTGCCGCGCCCTGCTTGTATGCGGTGATGTTGGGGTTGACCTCATGCCTTGTGCCGGCAACAGGCTTATCCGCGGAATGCCCGCGTTCGAGCAGGCAGATGCTTGAACCCCGGCTGTGGCGGGCTAGTTTTGTTTTTGCACAAGCGTCTACTGATTTCGGAGAGTGAGCCGTGTTCGCAGTCGTTGGATACTCGGTTGCAGTAAAGGGGCGGAGGCGATTTGCTGTGTAGATGTGAGTAAGGCCGTGGCGCAGCAACACGGCTCGCATGGCGTGGTTGGCACTCCCCCTCAAACTGCAGACTTGGGATCGCGATGGCATTGGCTTGCCCTGGTACTGCTCCTGCTCTTGTCTCCGGGAAGCGCTGCAGGAAATGCGGCGGACAACCCATTGCTCATTGACGACTTTTCCGGAGCGGACCTCACTTCCGCATTGGGCACCCGCTGGCGGGCCGTGAGCGATCAGGTTATGGGCGGTGTCTCTGAGGCCACGCTTGTGCATCGGCAGGCGGGACGGAAAGACTGCCTGCGTCTCAGCGGTCCGGTGCGGCTCGACAACAACGGGGGCTTCATCCAGGCAGCCCTCGATCTTTCGCCGGATGGCGATTTCCTGGATGCCTCGGCTTACACCGGATTGCGGATAAGCGTACGCGGCAATGGCGAGGTCTATGGGCTGCATCTGCGCAGCGCTGATGCAATGCGGCCCTGGCAGTCCTACCGGGCCTCATTTCTTGCTTCTGAGACGCTGCAGACCATCGAACTGCCCTTCTCCGAATTCGTTCCCCACCGCCTGGAAAAAGCTCTGGACGTGAGCCGGCTGCGCCGTGTCGGCCTTGTCGCCATCGGCCGCGCCTTTCAGGCCGATGTATCGCTCTGTGCGATAGCCTTTTATCGCTGATCGAGAGTCACTCCAGCGGCCGGGCCGATCAGCTGGCGACCGGAGGCCAACGGCCCGCAGACGGAGACTTGCGGCTCGGGTGAACGAGAGTGGTTGAAGACTATGGTGCCGGCTGCAGGATTCGAACCCGCGACCCCCTGATTACAAATCAGGTGCTCTACCAACTGAGCTAAGCCGGCCCTGGGCAGGTGCGGGCAAGATAGGGCGGCTGGCGGCAGGCCGCAAGTTCGGGCTGCAGGCCGGCCCATGCGGGGCTTGCGGGGCGGTTATGCGCCCGCTTTCCGGGGCTTGCCTTGCGGCTTCGGGCGGGCTTAAGGTCCGGGAAACGGCCGCTTCGTCGCGGAGGCCACTTTCCCAGGCTCTCCGCGGCTTGGCGGTCGCGCGAAACGCCAACCTCAAGATGCCGGAACCAAACCTCGGCCAGGGAGCACAAACGTCATGTCAGCGGCCCTCTCCATCGAAACCCTCAAGAACCAGGCCCAGGGCCTGTCTTTCCGCAACCAGGCCTTCATCGACGGCAAATTCGTCGATGCCGCCTCCGGCAAGACCTTCGACTGTGTCTCGCCGGTCGACGGACGGGTCCTGACCCAGGTCGCCGCCGGCGACGGTGAGGATGTGGACCGCGCCGTGAAGGCCGCCCGTGCGGCCTTCGAGGACGGCCGCTGGCGCAACATGCACCCGGCCAAGCGCAAGAAGGTGCTGCAGCGCTGGGCCGACCTGATCGACGAACACACCACCGAACTGGCGCTGCTCGAAACGCTCGACATGGGCAAGCCGATCGGCGATTCGACCCGCATCGACATTCCCGGTGTCGCCAACTGCATCCGCTGGTACGGCGAGGCCATCGACAAGATGTACGACGAGATCGCCCCGACCGGGCCGGACGCCGTCGCCATGATGGTGCGCGAGCCGGTCGGCGTGGTCGCCGCGGTGGTGCCCTGGAACTTCCCGCTGATGATGGCGGCCTGGAAGATGGGCCCGGCGCTGGCCACCGGCAACTCGATGATCGTGAAGCCGGCGGAGCAGTCGCCGCTGACCGTTATCCGCGTCGCCGAACTGGCCGTCGAGGCGGGCCTGCCCGAGGGCGTACTGAACGTGGTTCCCGGCTTCGGTGAGACGGCGGGCCAGGCCCTCGGCCGCCATATGGATGTCGACGGCATCGCCTTCACCGGCTCCGGCGAAGTGGGCAAGCTGTTCCTGAAATACTCCGGCGAGTCCAACATGAAGCGGGTGTCGCTGGAATGCGGCGGAAAGACCCCCAACATTGTCATGGCCGATGCGCCGGATCTGGACGCCGCCGCCACCGCTGCCGCCTGGGCGATCTTCTTCAACCAGGGTGAGGTCTGCAATGCCGGCTCCCGCCTGCTGGTCGAGGAGACCATCAAGGACGAGTTGCTTGAGCGCATCATGAAGGTCGGCCAGAAGATGCGGGTCGGCGATCCCCTGGATCCTTCGACCCAGATGGGCGCCATGGTCGACGACACCCAGATGGAGCGCGTGCTGGGTTATATCGAGAAAGGCCAGGCCGAGGGCGCCAAGCTCGCCATGGGCGGCCAGCGCATCATGGCGGAGACCGGCGGCTACTACATCGAGCCGACGGTCTTCGACAACGTGAAGAACGACATGACCATCGCCCAGGAAGAGATTTTCGGGCCGGTGCTCTCCACCATCAGCTTCTCCGATCCCGAAGAGGCGATCCGGATCGGCAACGACACGATCTATGGCCTGGCCAGCGCGGTCTGGACCAGCGACATCAACAAGGCCCACAAGACCGCCAAGGCCCTGCGTGCCGGTGTGGTCTGGGTGAACTGCTTCGATGCAGGGGAAATCTCCACCCCCTTCGGCGGCTTCAAGCAGTCCGGCTTCGGCCGCGACAAGTCGCTCCACGCGATGGAAAAATACACGGAAGTGAAGACGATCTGGATCGACCTTAACTGATCTCTTCAAGCTCCGATTTTCGGACGGCGGAACCGCAGGGTGGTTCCGCCGTTTTTTTGCGCGGTCCGATCTCGCCATGACGGTTCTGCGCCCATACCTGCGCGCGAATTTTTCACCGATCTCTTTGTATCGCTTCACCTTTTCCGACAAAACTTGCCTTAGCATTGACCCACCCGAAGCTGTTTTGGCGCCGTAGAGTGCAATCAGCTATGGGCGAGTTTCCTGATCATGCCGCTGGGCGGGCGGACAGGAACAATTCGGGCGGAGGGATATGACTGTCATTGATTTTCAAGCGGCGCTGGAACAACGCGCCGCGACCGGCAGCATCGATATCGACGATCTGGTGTTGCGAGGCAGTGAGGAACTGGGGCTGGAGGTCGACACCGCGGGCTATCTGGTGCTGACCGAGGGCGAAGACTTCGAATAGGCCGTCGACGGCTAAAGCTCTTTTCGCATATAGACACGGTCGTAACCGGCTACGGCCTTGCGTTCGGTCTCGAGGTAGCCGAGACGTCGGTAGATCGCTACATTTTCCAGCATGATCTCGTTGGTGTAGAGCACGACGGCGTCATATCGTTGGCGTCGCGCTTCTTCCTCCGCGAAGTCCATCAGAAGCTTTCCATAGCCGCGGCCCTGGCAGGCCGGATCGATGGCGATGTTGTCGAGCAACAGGAAGCCGTCGTTTGGCTCCAGCACCAGAATGCCGACGGTGTTCCCATCGTCTTCAAGCACATGGGTCTGGCCGGCGGCGATCCGCTCGGCATAGTCATCGACCATCGGCCCCGGGGGCCGGTCCATGCGTTCTAGATAGGGGCTGTAGGCGGCTCTCACGATGGCTTCGATAGCAGCGCGGTCGGCTTCTTGAGCCAGGCGGATTGTGGGGTCGGCCATGCCGCTCAGCCCGGAAAGCTGCGGCCGTCCAGGGTCAGCAGCGGGCCATAAAGCTCCGGACGTCTGTCCCTGAACAGGCCCCAGGAGGCGCGCCGGGCCTGGAGCGCGTCCAGATCGAAGCTGGCGGTGAGAACCGCGCGATGGCTTTCGTCGGCCTCCGCCACCTTGGCGCCGGTCTGATCGGTGATGAAAGAGGAGCCGTAGAAAGTGACGCCCGTGGCCTCGCCTTCTTCCCGCCCGATGCGGTTGGAGGCGACCAGCGGGACCAGATTGGCGGCGGCGTGGCCTTGCATGGTGCGCTGCCAGTGATCGCGGGAGTGGATCGTCGGGTCCTGCGGCTCGCTGCCGATGGCGGTCGGATAGAAAAGGATTTCCGCCCCCATCACCGCCATCGCCCGGGCGCATTCCGGGAACCATTGATCCCAGCATATGCCGACGCCGAGGGTGCCGTAGCGGGTCGGCCAGACGCGAAAGCCGCTGTCACCCGGATTGAAATAAAACTTTTCCTGATAGCCCGGCCCGTCGGGAATGTGCGACTTGCGGTAGACGCCCAGAGTGCTCCCGTCGGCGTCGATCATGGCCAGCGAATTGTAGTAGGCGTTGTTGGCGCGCTCGAAAAAACTGACCGGCAGAACGACGCCGAGTTCCCGCGCCAGCGCCGACATCTTCGCCAGTACCGGGTGGTCTTGTGTCGGGTGGGCGAGGGCGAAGTGTTCCTGCTTCTGATCGACACAGAAGTAGGGTGTCTCGAAGAGCTCCTGGATGAGGACGACCTGGGCGCCCAGGCCTGCAGCTTCGCGCACCAGGGCTTCCGCCTCTGCCACGTTGGCTTCGCGGTTCCAACTGCAGGCCATCTGCGTGGCGGCGACGGTCACCTGGCGCATGGGGCCTCTCCTTTACCTCACTTGATGTTCAGATCGGCGGCCGTCCGGTCGAGCGCGAGGCGCAGACGCTTCACCAACTCGTCGGCCTCGTCGCGCGTCAGGATCAGCGGCGGCGCCACCACCATGGTGTCGCCAACCGCGCGGGAGACGACGCCGATCTTTACGCAGTGATCCCGGCAGAGCGTGCCGGCGCGGCCTTTGGGATTGAAGCGGCCGCGGCTTGCCTTGTCGCAGACCAACTCGACGGCGCCAATGAAACCCACGCCGCGCACTTCGCCGACCAAAGGGTGATCGGCAAGGCCGGCCATCTGCTGCTGCAAATAGGGGCCGGTGTCGTCATGCACCCGCTCGACCAGCTTTTCCTCTTCCATGATGGCGATGTTCTCGAGCGCCACGGCACAGGCGACCGGATGGCCGGAATAGGTGAAACCGTGGGCGAACTCACCGCCCTCCGACCACAGCATCTCGGCGACCCGCTCGCCGACCATCACGGCGGAGAGCGGCAGGTAGCCGGAGGTGATGCCCTTGGCCAGGGTCATCATGTCCGGTTCGATGTCATAAAGGTTACTGCCGAACCAATGGCCGGTGCGCCCGAAGCCGCAGATCACCTCGTCGGCGATCAAAAGGATGTCGTGGGCTTTGCAGATGCGCTGCACCTCCGGCCAATAGGTTTCCGGCGGAATGATGACCCCGCCGGCCCCCTGGATCGGCTCGCCGATGAAGGCGGCCACGGTCTCCGGCCCCAGTTCCTGGATCTTGTCTTCGACGGCTTTTGCCGCGGCGAGGCCGAGTTCCGCCGGGGACAGATCGCCGCCTTCGCCGAACCAATAGGGCTGGCGCACGTGATGAAAGCCGGGCAGGGGCAGGCCGTCCAGGTCGTGCATCGGTTGCATGCCGCCCAGGCTGGCCGCGGCCATGGTGCTGCCGTGATAGCCGTTGTGGCGGCTGATGATGTTGCGCCGCTCCGGTTGGCCGGCCAGGGCCCAGTAGCGCCGGACCATGCGGGCGATGGTGTCGTTGGCTTCCGAGCCGGAGGAGGCGTAGAAGACCCGGTTCAGTCCCTCGGGAGTCAGGGCGGCGAGCTTCTCCGAAAGCTCGATGGAGGGCGGCGTCGCGGACTTGAAGAAGGTGTTGTAGTAAGGCAGCGCCTGCATCTGTTCGTAGGCCGCCTTGGCGAGGCGCTCGCGGCCGTAGCCGACATTCACGCACCACAGGCCGGACATGCCGTCGAGGATGCGGGCGCCTTCGGAATCCTCCAGCCAGACGCCCTCGGCCTTGGTGATAATGCGGCTGCCACCCTCCTCGGCCAGGCCTTTGAAGTCGGTGAAGGGATGCAGGTGGTGGCGGGTATCGGCGGCGCGCCAGACGGCGGTGGAATTGCGGATGGTTTGGGCGGTCATGGATTCAATCCTGTCGGTGTCGCAAGAAAAGGAAGGGGTTCCTCGTTCCCCTTTCGGGGGCTCGCAGACTAGGGATTGAATCCGATCCGGGCGCAGTTCAGCAGCAGTTCGGCCCAGCGGCAGGGCAAAGAAGCAGTGCCGCGGCCGGCAGCGTCCGCATAAAGAACATCAGGAAGTCGATCTGGTTTCTGCATTCCAGCAGCCCGCTTCTGTTCTTTGTTGATCCGACAGATCGATCAAGGACTATACGTTTAGCAGAAGGTGTTCGCGTTCCCAAGACGAGATCACCTGCTGATAGGCGTCCAGTTCCTCGTATTTCACCAGGGTCACCGCCTGAATGAAGAGGGCGCCCAGCACCGGCTTCAGGGCCTTGGTCGCGTTGAAGCGCTCCAAAGCATCGTAGAGGGTGCGCGGCAGGGTGCGGGCGAGGCGGTAGGCGCTGCCCTCGATCGGCTGGCGCGGCTTCAGGTTCTCGGTCATACCCAGGTAACCACAGGCCAGGGAGGCGGCGATCGCCAGGTAGGGATTGGCATCGGCGCCGGCGAGGCGGTTCTCGACGCGGCGGTTTTCGGGCCCGGAGTTGGGCACGCGCAGTCCCACGGTGCGGTTATCATAGCCCCAGTGGGTGTTGATCGGGGCATCATAGTCCGGCATCAGCCGGCGGTAGCTGTTCACATTAGGGGCCAGCAGGGGCATGACGGCGGGTAGATAGCGCTGCAGGCCGGCAATGTGCTTGCGGAACAGGGCGGTATCCTTGCCGCCCTTGGTGGCGAAGAGATTGCGGCCGGTCTTGGCGTCGAGCACGCTTTGGTGAACGTGCATGGAACTGCCGGGCTGGCCCTGCATCGGCTTCGCCATGAAGGTGGCGTAGACCTTGCCGCGCAGCCCCGCTTCGCGCACGGCGCGCTTGAACAGAAAGGCCTGGTCGGCCAGCAGCAGCGCGTCGCCGTGATTGAAGTTCATCTCCATCTGCGCCGCCCCGCCTTCGTGGGTCAGGGTGTCGATGTCGATGTTCATCGCTTCGCAGAAGTCATAGACCTCTTCGAAAATCGGGTCGAATTCGTTCACGGCGTCCAGGCCGTAGGCTTGGCGGCTGGTCTCGCGCCGGCCGGAGCGGCCGATCGGCGGCTCCAGCGGATAGTCCGGGTCGGTGTTCACGTCGACCAGGAAGAACTCCAGTTCCGGCGCGACGGTGGGCCGCCAGCCCCGCTCGGCATAAAGCTCCAGCACCTGTTTCAGGATGCGGCGGGGGGCGATCTCCACCGGATCGTGGCTGAAGTGGAAGGCGTCACAGATCACCTGGGCCGTCGGTTCCTCGTACCAGGGCACGATGCGGATGGTCTCGGCATCGGGGGTCAGATAGACGTCCTTGGTGGCGGCGCTGACCACCGAACTGGGGTCTTCGGGATAGTCACCGTTGACCGTCTGGACGAAAACATCCTCCGGTATGCGCAAGCCGCGCTGACGCATGCCTTCCAGGAACTTCTTGGCCGGCAGGATCTTGCCGCGGGCGATACCGGCCATGTCCGGGACAAGGCATTCGACCTCGTCGATTCTGTTTTCCTTCAGAAAGGCTTCGATGGCGGAGCTCATAAATCACCTGCGCGTTGATGTGGGCAAAGCGCTAGCACGGCCCTCGCGCGGCTGGCAAGCGGGCTAGCCGGTGTCGCGGCGGGCTGTGAGGGGGCAGGAACAGGCCTTTTCAGTCCCGCCCGAGCAGTTCGTAGAGGGCGACGGCGGCGGCGTTGGAGATATTGAGCGCCTGGATCGGCGCCCGGGTTGGCAGCTTAACCAGAAGATCACAGCGCTCCCGGGTCAGGCGCCGCAGACCGGAACCCTCAGCCCCCAGAACCAGGGCGACGGCCTCGGCCGGGCGGCTCCCGGCCAGGCTTTGGCCCGCTTCGCCGGCCAGGCCCCAGCACCAGTAGCCGGCCTCCTTCAGGCTGTCCAGGGTCCGCGCCAGGTTGGTCACCTTGATATAGGGGACGACCTCCAGGGCGCCGGAAGCGGACTTGGCCAGGGTGCCGCTCTCCTCCGGGGCACCCTTGTCCAGGGCCACCACCGCCTGGGCCCCGAAAGCGGCGGCTGACCGCAGCACGGCGCCGACGTTGTGGGGGTCGGTCACCTGATCCAGCAGCAGGATGACCCGCCGGGCGGGCGGCGCCCCGGCCTCCATCTCAGTCCCCGCTGCGCCCTCGGGTTCAGCCTTTGGCGCGGCAAGCGGGGCGATTGCGATATCCTCGATCGCCGGCTGCTCCAGGGGCGCGGCGCGCGCCGCGAGACCCTGGTGTACCGCGCCTTCCGGCAGAAAAGCCTCGATTCCCCGGCGGTCCAGGGTTTCTGGCGAGAGCCTTTCGTGGCGGGGATCGCGCTCCTGGCGCAACCGCTGGCCCCAGGTCTGGGCCGCCTCGGGACTGAGCAGCAGCCGGTCGATGCGGCGGCGCGGGTTGGCCAGGGCGGCGAGGACCGGGTGGACCCCGTAGAGCCAGAGACCGCCCCCGCGGCCGCCCGAATGCCTGCCGTCCCGGGCGCTTTGGCTGGAGTCGCGGCGGCGTCGGCCAGGGGACTCGGGGCTGCCGGGCCCGCTCTTTTGCGCGGCTTTGCCCGGGCGGTGACCGGAGAGCTTGGTCTTGCGTTTCGTCATTCTGAGACCTAATATCCTGTGGACAAGCAGCGACAACCCTCTGCGTTCTTTTCGACCACCCGGTCAAAATGGTCGGAAGGGGCGCTTTTGCCGTGTTTAGAAGTTGACAGGCTGAATTAAATCAACATATTTCGCAACTCCATCGCACCACCGGTTGCGTCGGCTGGAGGGGTGCCCGAGTGGCTAAAGGGGACGGGCTGTAAACCCGTTGGCTATGCCTACGTTGGTTCGAATCCAACCCCCTCCACCAAGATCCCTTCTGGCGGGATGCGGAGCACGCAATAGGGCGGGTGCGGGGAGTTTTGCGGGTGTAGCTCAATGGTAGAGCTCCAGCCTTCCAAGCTGGCTACGCGGGTTCGATTCCCGCCACCCGCTCCAGAAAGCGAAGGGCCCGGCCGGTCGCCGGCCCGGGACAGACCGTAAACTCTTTGACGCGCCTGAGACGACGTTAGGAAATATAAGGTAATGGCGAAGGCAAAATTTGAGCGGACGAAGCCGCACTGCAACGTTGGAACGATTGGCCACGTTGACCATGGTAAGACGACGCTGACGGCGGCGATTACGAAGGTTCTGGCGGAGTCTGGAGGGGCTGAGTTTTCGGCTTACGACCAGATTGACAAGGCGCCTGAGGAGAAGGCGCGTGGGATCACGATTTCGACGGCGCATGTCGAGTACGAGACGGCGGAGCGTCACTACGCGCACGTTGATTGCCCGGGCCATGCGGACTATGTGAAGAACATGATCACGGGCGCGGCGCAGATGGACGGCGCGATCCTGGTCGTTTCGGCTGCCGACGGCCCGATGCCGCAGACCCGCGAGCACATCCTGCTGGCGCGCCAGGTTGGCGTTCCGGCGCTTGTGGTGTTCATGAACAAGGTCGACCAGGTCGACGACGAGGAGCTTCTGGAGCTGGTGGAGATGGAGATCCGCGAGCTTCTGTCTTCTTACGACTTCCCGGGCGATGACATTCCGATCGTGAAGGGCTCGGCGCTTGCGGCGCTTGAGGACTCGAACGAGGAGATCGGGAAGAAGGCGATTCTTGAGCTGATGTCGGAGGTTGACCGCTACATCCCGCAGCCGGACCGCCCGAAGGACAAGGCCTTCCTGATGCCGATCGAGGATGTGTTCTCGATTTCGGGCCGTGGCACGGTGGTCACGGGCCGCGTTGAGAGCGGTATCGTGAAGGTCGGCGACGAGATCGAGATCGTGGGCATCCGCGACACGCAGAAGACGACCTGCACGGGCGTCGAGATGTTCCGCAAGCTGCTTGATTCGGGTGAGGCGGGCGACAACATCGGCGCGCTGCTGCGTGGTGTTGGGCGCGAGGACGTTGAGCGCGGCCAGGTTCTGGCCAAGCCGGGCTCGATCACGCCGCACACGAACTTCACGGCGGAAGCCTACATCCTGACGAAGGAAGAGGGCGGCCGTCATACGCCGTTCTTCACGAACTACCGTCCGCAGTTCTATTTCCGGACGACGGACGTGACGGGTGTTGTGACGCTGCCGGAAGGCACGGAAATGGTCATGCCGGGCGACAATGTGTCGATGTCGGTTGAACTGATCGCGCCGATCGCGATGGACGAAGGCCTGCGCTTTGCCATCCGTGAAGGCGGGCGCACCGTCGGCGCCGGCGTCGTCGCCGGAATCAGTAAGTAATACGCAGGTCGTTTGCGGGCGCCCTCGAAAGAAGGCGTCCGCCGGCGACACTCCGAAGATCCGGCCGTTTCGGCGGTCAGGTCTTCAGGCCGGCCAGCCGGCGCGAAGGAGTGTAGCTCAATTGGCAGAGCACCGGTCTCCAAAACCGGGGGTTGTGGGTTCGAGTCCCTCCACTCCTGCCAGCGCAGGCGGCGGTGCAGGCCAAAGTAAGGCGGCTTGCAGGTTAGAAGATAAGGGAATTTCGGACCGCGCTTTGGGCGCGGTTTAGGCGTAGTAGGAAACAGTTCAAGCCGATGGCAATGATCAATCCAGGACAGTTCATTCGCGAAGTGCGCCAAGAGGTCTCGAAAGTGACCTGGCCGACGCGCAAGGAAACCGTGGTGACCACGATCATGGTGTTCATCATGGTTATCCTGACCGCGATCTTCTTCTTCCTGGTCGATCAGGTGCTTTCCTTTGGCGTGCAATTCGTCCTCGGGTTGGGGGGCTGACGTCATGGCGATGCATTGGTATGTGCTGCACGTCTACTCCGGCTTCGAGAAGAAGGTTGCCGAGGGCATTCACGAGCAGGCCCGCCAGAAGGGTATGGAAGACCTGTTCGAGCAGGTCCTGGTGCCGACCGAAGAGGTGGTGGAACTGCGCCGCGGCCAGAAGGTCAATGCTGAGCGCAAGTTCTTCCCCGGCTATGTCCTGCTGCGCATGGAACTGACCGACGAGTCCTGGCATCTGGTGAAGAACACGCCGAAGGTTACCGGCTTTCTCGGCAACCGCCGGCCGACGCCGATTTCCTCGAAAGAGGCGGAGCGGATCCTGCAGCAGGTACAGGAAGGGGTCGAGCGGCCCAAGCCCTCGATCATCTTCGAGATCGGCGAGCAGGTGCGGGTGGCCGATGGCCCCTTCACCTCCTTCAACGGTCTGGTCGAAGAGGTCGACGAAGAGCGCGCCCGCCTGAAGGTGGCGGTGTCGATCTTCGGACGGGCGACCCCGGTCGAACTGGAATACTCGCAGGTAGAGAAGCTTTAACGATTTGTTAACCATTTGGACAAGACTGTCCGGATCTGCGGGAGGCGCCGCCGCACCAAGTCCACAGGCTGCGCCGTACCGCAAAACCCTATTTGTAAGAAAGGGATAGAAAGTGGCAAAGAAAGTAGCAGGCTTCATTAAGCTGGAGATCCCGGCTGGCCAGGCGAATCCCTCGCCGCCGGTTGGGCCTGCGCTTGGTGCGCGTGGCCTGAACATCATGGAGTTCTGCAAGGCCTTCAATGCGGCCACGCAGAACATTGAGCAGGGCGCTCCGACACCGGTGGTGATCACCGCCTATTCGGACCGTTCCTTTTCCTTCGAAACCAAGACCGCCCCGGCGAGCTATTTCCTGCGCAAGGCGGCCAAGGTGTCCAAGGGTTCTTCGGTGCCGAACCGCGACAAGGTCGGCAAGGTGAGCATGGCCCAGGTCCGGGAGATCGCGGAAGCGAAGATGAAGGATCTGAACGCCAACGATATCGACGCCGCCGCCAAGATCATCATGGGCTCGGCGCGCTCGATGGGCATCGAGGTGACGGAGTAGGGCCATGGGATCTCAGGGAAAGCGGCTGAAAGCAGCCTACGATGGTATTGACCGCAAAGCGGTTTACGGCATCGATGAAGCAGTGAAGATGATCAAGGCCAGTGCCAAGGCCAAGTTCGACGAGACCATCGAGATCTCGATGAACCTGGGCGTCGACCCGCGCCACGCGGACCAGAACGTCCGCGGCGTCGTCTCGCTGCCCCACGGCACCGGCAAGTCCGTGAAGGTCGCGGTCTTCGCCAAGGGCCCCAAGGCCGACGAGGCCCGCGAGGCTGGCGCCGATATCGTCGGCGCCGAGGACCTGGCGGAGAAGATCCAGGGCGGCGACATGGATTTCGACCGCTGCATCGCCACGCCGGACATGATGCCGGTGGTCGGCCGTCTGGGTAAGGTGCTGGGCCCGCGCGGCCTGATGCCGAACCCGAAGCTGGGCACCGTGACCGCGGACGTGAAGGCCGCCATCGAGGCGGTCAAGGGCGGCCAGGTTGAATTCCGTGCCGAGAAGGCCGGGATCATCCATGCCGGTGTCGGCAAGGCGAGCTTCGGCGAAGACGCGCTGGTCGAGAATGTGAAAGCCTTTGTCGAGGCGATCTCTCGCGCCAAGCCGAGCGGCGCCAAGGGAACCTACATCAAGCGTATTGCTCTCTCGTCCACCATGGGCCCGGGGCTGCGCGTCGAATTGGGCAGCATCCAGGCCTGAGGCCTGGTCTGCCGGAACGGGATTTTCAGCCAGGGGTCTTTAAGCCCTGGCTGAAAGTGGGGCGGCAGCGGTGCTGCCGGCCCAACCTGTCCGAGACTGCAGGTGTCGGTCGCGGAAAGCTCCGATGAAGGAGTGATCCGGGACCGGTTTAAGCCATCCGGGCCTGCATAGACGGGAGGAAAGGGTTTCGCGGCTCCCTTTATGGGAGCCGAGAGGCTTGAACTTCCGGGACAGGCGAGCCGGATCACCGGAGCCTAAAGCCGGTGGTCCTCGTTGAAACCGGAAGGACCGCAATCCTGCGGTCCGACCAAGTAGAGCGGAAGTGACTCGTGGACCGATCTCAGAAAGAAGAGCTGGTCGCCAGTCTGCACAGCACGTTCAGTGAGACGACCCTGGTCGTTGTCACCCAACAGAGTGGGATGACAGTGGCCGAGGCATCGTCTCTCCGGCGTCAGATGTTGGAGGCGGGTGCCAGCTACAAGGTGACCAAGAATCGGCTCACGCGTCTTGCCCTTGAGGGTACTCAGTTCGAAGCACTGAAAGACATGTTCACCGGACCGACGGCGATTGCCGTTTCGGAAGATCCGGTGGCGGCTGCGAAAGTCTGCGTGGAGTTCGCAAAGAAGAACGACAAGCTGACGATCATCGGCGGTGCAATGGGGGCGACCATGCTTGATCCCAACGGGATCAAGGCATTGGCAACCCTGCCGTCGCTCGATGAGCTGCGCGGCAAGCTGATCGGTGTTCTGCAGGCCCCGGCCACCAAGGTGGCAGGTGTGGTGCAGGCGCCGGCTGCTCAGCTGGCCCGCGTATTCAGTGCCTACGGCTCCAAGGGAGAGGCCGCGTAAGCCTCGTCACGCACGAGAGTTCAAGCCTAGGAGAAAGTAAGAAATGGCTGATTTGGATAAGTTGGTTGAAGAGCTGTCGAAGCTGACCGTCATCGAGGCGGCCGAGCTGGCGACCAAGCTGGAAGAAAGCTGGGGCGTTTCCGCCGCAGCGCCGGTCGCTGTTGCGGCTGCTGCGGCTCCGGCCGACGGCGGTGGCGCGGCTGCCGAGCAGACTGAATTCGACGTCGTTCTGGCCGCTGCCGGCGACAAGAAGATCAATGTCATCAAAGAGGTCCGGCAGATCACCGGACTGGGCCTGAAAGAGGCCAAGGACATGGTCGAGTCCGCACCGAAGGCGGTGAAGGAAGGCGTCGGCAAAGAAGAAGCCGAAGAGCTCAAGAAGAAGCTCGAAGAGGCGGGTGCGTCGGTCGAGCTCAAGTAGCTTGCCGGTACGCCAATGCAGAGTAACCGGCCGGCCTGCGCTTTAAGGGTGCAGGCCGCGCCGGCTATCTGCGTCTCCGCCCAGGAGAAGCAGATAGCCCGGATCGAAAGACGATGCCGGGCAACGGAATAGCGGCTTTGGGGACTGTGCCGTTTAACGGTTCCCGTGACCGGGCCAGAGCTGAGGGCCCGGTGTCAAGAACGGAGCGCTTTTGTTCAAGCAGGAGCCGAACGTTCAGCTCAGCGACGCGAACGAGGATATGACAGACATGGCGAATTCCCTGACCGCACGTAAGCGCATCCGCAAGAACTTCGGCAAGATCACCGAAGTGGCGGAGATGCCCAATCTGATCGAGGTTCAGAAGACCTCCTACGACCAGTTTCTTCAGTTGGGCACTGCGATCTCCGACCGGAGCAATACGGGCCTGCAGGAAGTTTTCACTTCGGTTTTCCCGATCCGCGACTTTTCCGAGCGCGCCGAACTGCAGTTCGTGCGCTATGAGCTGGAAGAGCCGAAATACGACGTCGAGGAATGCCAGCAGCGCGGCATGACCTTTGCCGCACCGCTGAAGGTCACCCTGCGCCTGGTGGTGTGGGATGTCGACGAGGACACCGGTGCGCGCTCGATCCGCGACATCAAGGAGCAGGACGTCTACATGGGCGACATGCCCCTGATGACCCGCAACGGCACCTTCGTGGTCAACGGCACCGAGCGGGTGATCGTCTCCCAGATGCACCGCAGCCCGGGCGTCTTCTTCGACCATGACCGCGGCAAGACCCACTCTTCGGGCAAGTACCTCTTCGCCGCCCGCGTCATCCCCTACCGGGGTTCCTGGCTGGACTTCGAGTTCGACGCCAAGGATCTGGTCTACGTACGCATCGACCGGCGCCGCAAGCTGCCGGCCACGACGTTGCTGCTGGCGCTGGATTCCGCCGACACCGAGAAGCTGCGGGTCGACCGGGCCAAGGACGGCGCCGAGCTGGAGCCGCATGAGGCCCAGGGCATGACGCCGGAAGACGTGCTCGACTACTTCTACGATCACATCGTCTACAAGCGTTCCGGCAAGGGCTGGCGCACCAAGTTCGATGCCGAGCGGATGCGCGGCGCCAAGCTGGCGACCGATCTGATCGACGCCGACAGCGGCAAGGCGGTTGCCGAGGCCGGCCAGAAGATCACGCCGCGGCTCGCCAAGAAGCTGGTCGAGGGCGGCCTGAAGGACATGTTCGTTTCCAGCGAACAACTGGTCGGCAGCTACATTTCCGGCGACTTCATCAACGAGAAGACCGGTGAGGTCATCTGCGAGGCCGGCGACGAGCTGAGCGAGACCCTGATCGAGACCCTGGTCGAGGCGGGCGCCAAGAACCTGTCGATCCTGGCGATCGACCACATCAACGTCGGCGCCTATATCCGCAACACCCTGGCCGTCGACAAGAACACCAGCCGTGAAGAGGCGCTGATCGACATTTACCGGGTGATGCGCCCGGGCGAGCCGCCGACGCTGGAGACGGCCGAGACAATGTTCAACGGCCTGTTCTTCGATCCGGAGCGCTACGATCTCTCCGCCGTGGGCCGCGTGAAGATGAACGCGCGCATGGGCTTTGAGACCGATGACCAGATGCGCACCCTGCGCAAGGACGACATGCTGGAGATCCTGAAGGTCCTGGTCGGGCTGAAGGACGGCCGCGGCGAGATCGACGACATCGATCACCTCGGCAACCGGCGTGTCCGTTCGGTCGGCGAGCTGATGGAGAACCAGTACCGCCTCGGCCTGCTGCGCATGGAGCGGGCGATCAAGGAGCGGATGTCCTCCGTCGAGATCGACTCGGTCATGCCGCACGACCTGATCAACGCCAAGCCGGCGGCGGCCGCGGTGCGGGAGTTCTTTGGCTCCTCACAGCTTTCCCAGTTCATGGATCAGACCAATCCGCTGTCGGAGATCACCCACAAGCGGCGCCTCTCGGCGCTCGGCCCGGGCGGTCTGACCCGCGAGCGTGCCGGTTTCGAGGTGCGCGACGTGCACCCGACCCACTATGGCCGCATCTGCCCCATCGAGACGCCGGAAGGCCCGAATATCGGCCTGATCAACTCCCTGGCGACCTACGCCCGGGTCAATCAGTACGGCTTCATCGAGAGCCCCTACCGCAAGGTGGAAAAGGGCAAGGTGACCAACGAGGTGCACTACCTCTCGGCCATGGAAGAGGGGCGCTACACCATCGCCCAGGCCAACGCCTTGCTGGACGACAAGGGCCGTTTTACCGAGGACCTGATTTCCTGCCGTGAGGGCGGGGACTACATCATGGGCCTGCCCGAGCAGATCGACTTCATGGACGTTTCGCCCAAGCAGTTGGTCTCGGTCGCCGCGGCCCTGATCCCCTTCCTGGAGAACGACGACGCCAACCGCGCGCTCATGGGCTCCAACATGCAGCGGCAGGCCGTGCCGCTGCTGCAGTCCGAGGCACCGCTGGTCGGCACCGGCATGGAGAGCACCGTGGCCCGGGATTCCGGTGTCGCCATCGGCGCACGCCGCGCCGGGGTGGTCGACCAGGTGGACTCGACCCGCATCGTGATCCGCGTGACGGAGGAAACCTCCAGCGGCGATCAGGCGGTTGATATCTACAATCTGCTGAAGTTCCAGCGCTCCAACCAGAACACCTGCATCAACCAGCGCCCGCTGGTGAAAGTGGGTGACGAGGTGGCCCGCGGCGACATCATTGCCGACGGTCCCTCGACCAACCTGGGCGAGCTGGCGCTGGGCCGCAACGTTCTGGTCGCCTTCATGCCTTGGCAGGGCTACAACTTCGAGGACTCGATCCTGATCTCCGAGCGCATCGTGCGCGATGACGTCTTCACCTCGATCCATATCGAGGAATTCGAGGTCATGGCCCGCGATACCAAGCTGGGTCAGGAGGAAATCACCCGCGACATTCCCAACGTCGGCGAGGATGCGCTGCGTAACCTCGACGAGGCGGGCATGGTCTACATCGGCGCCGAGGTGAACCCGAGCGACATTCTGGTGGGTAAGGTGACGCCGAAGGGCGAGTCGCCGATGACCCCGGAAGAAAAGCTGCTGCGGGCGATCTTTGGTGAAAAGGCTTCCGACGTGCGCGATACCTCGCTGCGGGTGCCGCCGGGCGTCACCGGTACGGTGGTCGACGTGCGGATCTTCTCGCGCCGCGGTGTCGACAAGGACGAGCGCGCCCTGGCCATCGAACGGGCGGAGATCGAGCGTCTGGCCAAGGACCGCGACGACGAAAGGGCGATCCTGGAGCGCAGCTTCTACGGCCGCCTGAAGGACCTGGTGCTGAACCAGACCGCCGTCTCGGGCCCCAAGGGTCTGAAGTCCGGCACCAAGATCACCGAGAAGGTGCTGAGCGACTTCACGCCGGGCCAGTGGCGCCAGATCGCCATCAAGGCGGACAAGCGCCAGCTCGACCTGGAAGCCCTGAACAAGCAGTTCGAGGAGTCCATCGACGAGCTGAACAAGCGCTTCGAGAACAAGGTCGACAAGCTGCAGCGCGGTGACGAGCTGCCGCCGGGTGTCATGAAGATGGCCAAGGTCTTCGTCGCGGTGAAGCGCAAGCTGCAGCCGGGCGACAAGATGGCCGGCCGTCACGGCAACAAGGGCGTTATCTCCAAGATCGTGCCGATCGAGGACATGCCCTACACCGAAGAAGGCACCTCGGTGGACATCGTGCTCAATCCCCTGGGCGTGCCGAGCCGCATGAACGTCGGACAGATTCTGGAGACCCATCTGGGCTGGGCCTGTAGCGGCCTGGGCGGACAGATCAGCCAGATGCTCGACGAGATCGGCCGCGGCGCCAAGATGGAGCCGCTGCGCAAGAAGCTGAAGGACGTCTATGGCGATGCGACCTACAAGGGCGACATTGCCGATATGGGCGAGGAGCAGCTTCTGGAACTCGGCGGTAACCTGCGCAAGGGTGTGCCGATTGCGACCCCGGTTTTCGACGGCGCGCGCGAGGAAGACATCTCCGCGATGCTGGAGCAGGCCGGCCTCAACCGCTCCGGCCAGGTGACCCTGATCGACGGGCGCACCGGCGAGGCTTTCGAACGTCAGGTGACGGTCGGCTACATCTATATGCTGAAGCTGCATCACCTGGTGGACGACAAGATCCACGCCCGTTCCATCGGCCCCTACAGCCTGGTCACCCAGCAGCCGCTGGGCGGTAAGGCCCAGTTCGGCGGCCAGCGCTTCGGCGAGATGGAGGTCTGGGCGCTGGAGGCCTACGGCGCGGCCTATACGCTGCAGGAAATGCTCACCGTGAAGTCGGATGACGTTTCCGGGCGGACCAAGGTCTACGAAGCCATCGTCAAGGGCGACGACAACTTCGAAGCCGGTATTCCGGAATCCTTCAACGTTCTGGTCAAGGAACTGCGGTCCCTCGGCCTCAACGTCGATCTGAAACAGAGCACGTGACCGGGCGCGGCCTTCACGCCCCGACCCGTCTCTGCGAAACCAGTTATTCTATCGGGAGAAACCGATGACCGAGTTGATGAACATCTTTGGCCAGCCGACCGGCCCTCAGAGCTTCGATCAGATCCGTATTTCGATCGCCAGCCCTGAGCGGATCCGTTCCTGGTCCTACGGCGAAATCAAGAAGCCGGAGACCATCAACTACCGAACCTTCAAGCCGGAGCGCGACGGTCTTTTCTGTGCGCGTATTTTCGGTCCGATAAAGGACTACGAGTGCCTCTGCGGCAAGTACAAGCGCATGAAGTATCGCGGCATCATCTGCGAGAAATGCGGCGTCGAGGTCACTCTCTCCAAGGTGCGCCGCGAGCGCATGGGCCACATCGAACTGGCCAGTCCGGTCGCCCACATCTGGTTCCTGAAGTCCCTGCCGAGCCGCATCGGTTTGCTGCTCGACATGACCCTGAAGGATCTGGAGCGGGTGCTCTACTTCGAGTATTTCGTGGTGGTGGAACCCGGCCTGACGCCGCTGAAGATGCACCAGCTGCTGAGCGAAGAGGAGTTCCTCACCGCTCAGGAGGAATACGGTGAAGACTCCTTCGAGGCGATGATCGGCGCCGAGGCGATGAAGAAGATGCTCGCCTCTCTGGAGCTGGAGGAAGAGCGGGTCGAGGTGCGCGACGAGCTGCGCGAGACCGGTTCCGAAGCCAAGCGCAAGAAGCTGGTAAAGCGTCTGAAGCTGATCGAGGCCTTCCTGGAATCCGGCGCCCGTCCGGAGTGGATGATCCTGGACGTCGTGCCGGTCATTCCGCCCGAGCTGCGCCCGCTGGTGCCGCTGGACGGCGGCCGCTTTGCGACCTCCGACCTCAACGACCTCTATCGCCGGGTCATCAACCGCAACAACCGTCTGAAGCGGCTGATCGAACTGCGCGCGCCGGACATCATCGTGCGCAACGAAAAGCGCATGCTGCAGGAGGCGGTTGACGCCCTCTTCGACAACGGCCGCCGCGGCCGCGTCATCACCGGCGCCAACAAGCGTCCGCTGAAATCCCTCAGCGACATGCTGAAGGGCAAGCAGGGCCGCTTCCGCCAGAACCTGCTCGGCAAGCGCGTCGACTACTCCGGCCGTTCGGTCATCGTGGTCGGGCCGGAGCTGAAGTTGCATCAGTGCGGCCTGCCGAAGAAGATGGCGCTGGAGTTGTTCAAGCCCTTCATCTATTCGAAGCTGGAACTCTACGGCATGGCCTCCACCATCAAGGCGGCCAAGCGCATGGTGGAAAAGGAGCGGCCCGAGGTCTGGGATATCCTGGAAGAGGTGATCCGCGAGCATCCGGTTCTGTTGAACCGCGCGCCCACGCTCCACCGTCTCGGCATCCAGGCTTTCGAGCCGGTGCTGATCGAGGGCAAGGCGATCCAGCTTCACCCGCTGGTCTGCACCGCCTTCAACGCCGACTTCGACGGCGACCAGATGGCGGTCCACGTGCCGTTGTCGCTGGAAGCCCAGCTCGAAGCCCGCGTGCTGATGATGTCGACCAACAACATCCTCTCGCCGGCCAACGGCAAGCCGATCATCGTGCCGTCGCAGGATATCGTCCTTGGCATCTACTATCTGTCGATGGAGGCCGACGGCGAAAAGGGCGAAGGCATGCTGTTCGGCGACATGGGCGAGCTGGATCACGCCCTCTCGGTCGGTGCGGTTTCCATGCACGCCAAGATCAAGGCGCGCTACCACACGGTGGATGAGGACAACAATCCGGTGCGGCTGATCGTCGACACCACCCCGGGCCGCATGCTGCTGTCCGAGGTGCTGCCGCGTCATCCGAAGGTGCCCTTCAGCCTGCTGAACAAGGTGATGACCAAGAAGGAAGTCACCGAGCTGATCGACATCGTCTACCGCCACTGCGGCCAGAAGGACACGGTCATCTTCTGCGACCGCATCATGTCGCTCGGCTTCGGTTATGCCTGTAAGGCCGGCATCTCCTTCGGCAAGGACGATCTGATGATCCCTGATGCCAAGGCGGGCCTGGTCGAAGAGGCGCAGACCAAGGTCAAGGAGTTCGAGCAGCAGTACCTCGACGGCCTGATTACCCAGGGCGAGAAGTACAACAAGGTGGTCGACGTCTGGTCGCAGTGCACCGACCGCGTTGCCGACGAGATGATGAAGGTCATCTCCGGCACCAGCGGGCACAAGATCAACGCCGTCTACATGATGGCTGATTCCGGTGCCCGTGGTTCGGCGGCCCAGATCAAGCAGCTTGCCGGCATGCGCGGCCTGATGGCCAAGCCGTCGGGCGAGATCATCGAGACACCGATCATCTCGAACTTCAAAGAGGGCCTGACGGTGCTGGAGTACTTCAACTCCACCCACGGCGCCCGAAAGGGTCTGGCCGATACGGCGCTGAAGACTGCCAACTCCGGTTACCTGACGCGCCGACTGGTCGACGTCGCCCAGGACGCCATCATCATCGAAGAGGACTGTGGGACCGAGAAGGGCCTGACGGTCTCGGCGGTGGTCGACGGCGGCGAGGTCATTGCCTCGCTGGGCGAGCGCATCCTCGGTCGTACCGCGCAGGAGGACATCGTCGATCCGCTGAGCGGCGATGTTATTCTGAAGCGCGGCGATCTGATCGAGGAGAACAAGATCGACCGGATCGAACAGGCCGGTATCGATACGATCCTGGTCCGTTCCGCCCTGATGTGCGAGTCGGTCGGCGGCATGTGCGGCGCCTGCTACGGCCGCGACCTGGCTCGGGGTACCAAGGTGAACGTCGGAGAGGCGGTCGGTGTGATCGCCGCCCAGTCGATCGGCGAGCCGGGCACCCAGTTGACCATGCGCACCTTCCACATCGGTGGTGCGGCCCAGCGTGGTGCCGAGCAGAGTTCCGTTGAGGCGGCGGCCGATGCCTCGGTCACCATCGCCAACCGCAACGTGGTGATGAATTCCGAGGGTGTACCCATCGTGATGGGGCGCAACCTCGAGGTCGTGCTGAGCGACGAGAAGGGCCGCGAGCGCGCCCGTCACCGGGTGCCTTACGGCGCCAAGCTGCTGGTCGACGAGGGGGCCGCGGTCAAGCTGGGCGACAAGCTGGCCGAATGGGACCCCTACACCATTCCGATCATCACCGAGCGGGAAGGTGTGGCCAACTACGTCGACCTGATCGAGGGCACCTCGATCAGCGAGGTCATGGACGAGACGACCGGTATCTCGAACCGCGTGGTCATCGATTGGAAGCAGCAGCCGCGCGGCAACGACCTGAAGCCGCGGGTGACGCTGCGCGACGACAAGGGCGAGGTGGTTACCCTGGCCAACGGCATGGAAGCCCGTTACTTCATGTCGGTGGACGCTATCCTCTCCGTCGAGAACGGCGCCCAGGTGAAGGCGGGCGACGTGCTGGCCCGTATCCCGCGGGAATCCTCCAAAACGCGCGACATCACCGGCGGTCTGCCGCGGGTGGCGGAACTCTTCGAGGCCCGCAAGCCGAAGGACTACGCCATCATCAGCGAGATCGAAGGGCGTATCGAATTCGGCAAGGACTACAAGACCAAGCGCCGGATCGTCGTGGTGCCGGAGGATGAGGAGCAGGAGTCCCGCGAATACCTGATCCCGAAGGGCAAGCATATCTCGGTCCAGGAGGGCGACTTCGTCCAGGTCGGCGACATGCTGCTCGACGGTAACCCGGTACCCCATGACATCCTTGAGGTGCTGGGCGTCGAGGCCCTGGCCAACTACCTGATCGACGAGATCCAGAGCGTCTATCGTCTCCAGGGCGTGAAGATCAACGACAAGCACATCGAGGTGATCGTTCGCCAGATGCTGCAGAAGGTCGAGATCCACGACGGCGGCGATTCGACCCTCCTGGTGGGCGAGCAGGTCGACCGGGACGAGTTCGACTTCGTCAACGACAAGGTCATTGCCGAGGGCGGCAAGGCGGCCACCGGCAGCCCGGTTCTCCAGGGCATCACCAAGGCCAGCCTGCAGACCCGGTCCTTCATCTCGGCGGCTTCCTTCCAGGAAACCACCCGGGTGCTGACCGAGGCGGCGACCCACGGCAAGGAAGATCGCCTGATCGGCCTGAAGGAGAACGTGATCGTCGGACGTCTGATCCCGGCGGGTACGGGTTCGGTGATGAATCGTCTGAAGCGGGTTGCCGCCGAACGCGATCTGGAGCTGATCGAGGCACGTCAGCAGGCGGCATTGACGGAAGGCGGCGATTCGCCGGTGACCGAGGAAGAGAGTTCGGTGGCCTAGAACGGATTCTCGGGGCCCGCCGGACCTGCGAACGCGGTTCCGGCGGGTCACGATCCGTTCTCGCGGCCTCCGGTTGCAGATTTGTTACCTAGAGTGCCGGACCGGAGAAATAAATGATCGCCGACTCCGGGTTCCGGCGCATCCTTGGAAGCATTTGAAAAAGTAAGGTTTCCTGGGATTAACGGGCTTGACGGAGGGTAGGGGCACTCATATATTGCGCCCACCTTTCGGGGGGCTGGTGGTAGGCCCGGTGCGGTCTAGACGCAGCCCCTGGCGATTACGGTATTGAAATATATAGCTGTTTTCGACGGCATCGCGGTATCCGCAGGGCTGATTCCCAGCCCTTTGCGGTGCTTTGTCTCGAAAACCGGGCGCATAGGAAAACCTGATGCCAACGATCAACCAATTGATCCGTAAGCCGCGCAAGCCTGAGGTTGTGCGCAACAAGGTCCCGGCTCTTGAGGCCTGTCCGCAGAAGCGCGGCGTTTGCACGCGCGTCTATACGACGACCCCGAAGAAGCCGAACTCGGCCCTGCGTAAGGTCGCGCGCGTGCGCCTGACCAACGGGTTCGAGGTCACCAGCTACATTCCGGGTGAAGGGCATAACCTTCAGGAGCACTCCGTGGTGATGATCCGCGGCGGCCGTGTGAAGGATCTTCCCGGCGTCCGCTATCACATCATTCGTGGCACGCTCGACACCCAGGGCGTCAAAGACCGC
Source organism: Pelagibius sp. (assembly GCF_965249265.1). Classification (NCBI taxonomy): domain Bacteria; kingdom Pseudomonadati; phylum Pseudomonadota; class Alphaproteobacteria; order Rhodospirillales; family Rhodovibrionaceae; genus Pelagibius; species Pelagibius sp. The sequence continues at coordinate 1,604,647 of NZ_OZ252224.1, forward strand.
CGCCAGCGCCGTTCGAAATACGGCGCCAAACGGCCCAAGTAAGCCAGGGAGCAAGGCATGTCACGCCGTCATAGCGCCGAAAAGCGGGAAGTTCTTCCCGACCCGAAGTTCGGCGACATCGTTCTCAGCAAGTTCATGAACTGCCTCATGTACGACGGCAAGAAGTCCGTCGCCGAGGGCATCGTTTATGGGGCCCTGGACCGGGTTCAGGAGCGCGGCGGCCAGGACCCCGTGCGGACCTTCCACGAGGCGCTGGACAACGTGAAGCCGGATCTCGAGGTGCGCTCGCGCCGCGTCGGCGGTGCGACCTATCAGGTGCCCGTCGAAGTGCGTCACGACCGCGGCCAGGCTCTGGCGATCCGCTGGCTGATTTCGGCATCGCGCTCGCGCTCCGAGCTGACGATGACCGAGCGTCTGGCCGGGGAGCTGATGGACGCTTCGAATAACAGGGGCGCAGCCGTGAAGAAGCGGGAGGACACCCACCGCATGGCAGAGGCTAACAAGGCCTTCTCGCATTATCGCTGGTAACCAAACGCAGAGTAGACCGTCATGGCACGCACCACCCCCTTAGATCGTTACCGCAACATCGGCATCATGGCCCACATCGATGCCGGCAAGACGACGACGACCGAGCGCGTTCTTTATTATACGGGCGTTTCTCACAAGATCGGCGAAGTCCACGACGGCAACGCCACCATGGACTGGATGGAGCAGGAGCAGGAGCGGGGTATCACCATTACCTCGGCTGCGACGACCTGCTTCTGGAACGACCACCGCATCAACATCATCGACACCCCGGGTCACGTGGACTTCACCATTGAGGTGGAGCGTTCGCTGCGGGTGCTCGACGGCGCCGTCGCCGTTTTCGACTCTGTGGCCGGTGTGGAGCCGCAGTCGGAGACGGTCTGGCGTCAGGCCGACAAGTACAAGGTTCCGCGGATCTGCTTCGTCAACAAGATGGACCGCACCGGGGCCGACTTCTATCGCTGTGTCGATATGATCGTCGACCGCCTGGGCGCGCAGCCGATGGTGCTGCAGCTGCCGATCGGCGCTGAGGGCGAGTACAAGGGTGTCGTCGACCTGGTGGCGATGAAGGCCATCGTCTGGCAGGACGAGTCCCTGGGCGCCAAGTTCGACATCGTCGATATTCCCGCCGATCTCGCCGACAAGGCTGCGGAGTACCGCGAGAAGCTGGTTGAGCTGGCGGTCGAGCAGGACGACGCCGCCATGGAGGCCTATCTCGAAGGCAACGAGCCGGACGAGGCGACACTGAAGCGCTGCATCCGTCAGGGTACCGTCGGCCTCAAGTTCGTGCCGGTCCTGAACGGCACGGCTTTCAAGAACAAGGGCGTGCAGCCGCTGCTCGATGCCGTGGTCGACTACCTGCCGTCGCCGGTAGAAGTACCGGACGTCAAGGGTGTGAAACCGGACAGCGACGAAGAGGATACCCGTCCCAGCAGCGACGATGCCCCGGCCTCCGGCCTGGCTTTCAAGATCATGACCGACCCCTTCGTCGGTTCGCTGACTTTCGTGCGGGTTTATTCCGGTGTCTTCACCACCGGTACGCAGATCATGAATTCGGTGAAGGACAACCGTGAGCGCGTCGGCCGCATGCTGCAGATGCACTCCAATCACCGTGAGGACGTGAAAGAGGCGCGGGCCGGCGACATCGTCGCCATTGCCGGACTGAAGAACACCACGACCGGTGAGACGCTCTGCGATCCGCAGCACCCGATCGTCCTGGAGCGCATGGAATTCCCCGATCCGGTCATCGAGGTCGCGGTCGAGCCGAAGACCAAGAGCGATCAGGAGAAGATGGGTGTCGCCCTCAGCCGCCTGGCTCAGGAAGACCCGTCTTTCCAGGTCTCGTCCGACGTCGAGAGCGGCCAGACGGTCATCAAGGGCATGGGCGAGCTTCACCTCGACATCATCGTCGATCGCATGAAGCGCGAGTTTAAGGTCGACGCCAATGTCGGCGCCCCGCAGGTCGCCTATCGCGAGACCATCACCCGCCAGGCCGAGATCGACTATACCCATAAGAAGCAGACCGGTGGTTCGGGCCAGTTCGCCCGCCTGAAGGTGGTCTTCGAGCCGACCGAGGCGGGCGAGGGCTTTGTCTTCGATAACGCCATCACCGGCGGCGCGATCCCCCGTGAATTCATCCCGGGCGTCGAAAAGGGCCTCAAGTCGGCGCAGGAGACGGGCGTTCTCGCCGGTTTCCCGATGATCGACTTCAAGGCAACCCTGACCGACGGTGCGAGCCACGATGTCGACTCTTCGGTGCTGGCTTTCGAGATCGCCTCACGGGCGGCCTTCCGTGAGGGCATTCCGAAGGCCGGTCCGGTTCTGCTGGAGCCGATGATGAAGGTCGAAGTGGTGACCCCGGAAGAGTACATGGGCGACATCATCGGCGATCTGAACAGCCGGCGCGGCAGCGTGCAGGGCATGGACAGCCGCGGCAACGCGCAGGTCATCAATGCCATGGTGCCGCTGGCGAACATGTTCGGTTACGTGAACAACCTGCGCTCCATGAGCCAGGGTCGTGCCCAGTACACGATGTTCTTTGACCATTATTCGAAGGTGCCGCAGGCGGTGGCCGACGAAGTAGTTTCCAAGCTGGCCTAGGCAAGGCCGGGTTCAGGGTTTAGGCGAGCGTAAAGCCGAGTGACGGAGAAGTAGGACCGATGGCGAAGGCAAAATTTGAGCGGACGAAGCCGCACTGCAACGTTGGAACGATTGGCCACGTTGACCATGGTAAGACGACGCTGACGGCGGCGATTACGAAGGTTCTGGCGGAGTCTGGAGGGGCTGAGTTTTCGGCTTACGACCAGATTGACAAGGCGCCTGAGGAGAAGGCGCGTGGGATCACGATTTCGACGGCGCATGTCGAGTACGAGACGGCGGAGCGTCACTACGCGCACGTTGATTGCCCGGGCCATGCGGACTATGTGAAGAACATGATCACGGGCGCGGCGCAGATGGACGGCGCGATCCTGGTCGTTTCGGCTGCCGACGGCCCGATGCCGCAGACCCGCGAGCACATCCTGCTGGCGCGCCAGGTTGGCGTTCCGGCGCTTGTGGTGTTCATGAACAAGGTCGACCAGGTCGACGACGAGGAGCTTCTGGAGCTGGTGGAGATGGAGATCCGCGAGCTTCTGTCTTCTTACGACTTCCCGGGCGATGACATTCCGATCGTGAAGGGCTCGGCGCTTGCGGCGCTTGAGGACTCGAACGAGGAGATCGGGAAGAAGGCGATTCTTGAGCTGATGTCGGAGGTTGACCGCTACATCCCGCAGCCGGACCGCCCGAAGGACAAGGCCTTCCTGATGCCGATCGAGGATGTGTTCTCGATTTCGGGCCGTGGCACGGTGGTCACGGGCCGCGTTGAGAGCGGTATCGTGAAGGTCGGCGACGAGATCGAGATCGTGGGCATCCGCGACACGCAGAAGACGACCTGCACGGGCGTCGAGATGTTCCGCAAGCTGCTTGATTCGGGTGAGGCGGGCGACAACATCGGCGCGCTGCTGCGTGGTGTTGGGCGCGAGGACGTTGAGCGCGGCCAGGTTCTGGCCAAGCCGGGCTCGATCACGCCGCACACGAACTTCACGGCGGAAGCCTACATCCTGACGAAGGAAGAGGGCGGCCGTCATACGCCGTTCTTCACGAACTATCGTCCGCAGTTCTATTTCCGGACGACGGACGTGACGGGTGTTGTGACGCTGCCGGAAGGCACGGAAATGGTCATGCCGGGCGACAATGTGTCGATGTCGGTGGAACTGATCGCGCCGATCGCGATGGACGAAGGCCTGCGCTTTGCCATCCGTGAAGGCGGGCGCACCGTCGGCGCCGGCGTCGTCGCCGGAATCAGTAAGTAAGAGAATAGTTTTTGACGCGCCTGCCCAATCCCGGGCAGGCGCCGATCTTTTGGATGGCGCTGAATTATGGACAGCCAAGACATACGTATTCGCCTGAAGGCTTTCGATCACCGAGTGCTCGACCAGTCGACCTCGGAGATCGTCGGTACGGCGAAACGCACCGGAGCCCAGGTGCGGGGTCCGATCCCGCTTCCGACCCGGATCGAGAAGTACACGGTGCTGCGCTCGCCGCACATCGATAAGAAGAGTCGCGAGCAGTTCGAAATCCGGACTCACAAGCGCCTTTTGGACATTGTCGATCCGACGCCGCAGACGGTTGATGCGCTCATGAAGCTCGACCTCGCCGCCGGCGTCGACGTCGAGATCAAGCTGAAGGGCTGAAGCCATGCGGACTGGTCTGATTGCACAGAAGATGGGCATGACCCGGGTGTTCACGCCGGAAGGCGAGAACCTGCCGGTCACGGTCCTGCAGTTGAACAACTGCCAGGTCGTTGCGGTGCGCACCTCTGAGAAGGACGGTTACGATGCCGTTCAGCTCGGTGCCGCCAAGGCCAAACCGAACCGGGTGAGCAAGCCGATGCGTGGCCACTTCGCCAAGGCGAAGGTCGAACCCAAGCGCCGGCTGGCCGAGTTCCGGGTGTCCAACGACGCCTTGCTGGAGGTGGGCCAGGAGCTCTCCGCCGCGCACTTTGTGGCCGGGCAGCACGTCGATGTGACCGGCTCGTCGATCGGTAAGGGTTTCGCGGGTGCCATGAAGCGGCATAACTTCGCCGGCCTGCGTGCCAGCCACGGCGTGTCGATCTCGCACCGCTCGCATGGTTCGACAGGTAACAGCCAGGACCCGGGCAAAGTCTTCAAAGGTAAGAAGATGGCCGGCCACATGGGCGACCGCCGGGTGACCACGCAGAACCTCGAGGTCGTCTCGGTGGACGAGGACCGCGGCCTGATTCTGATCAAGGGTGCGGTTCCGGGTGCCGAAGGCGGCTGGGTGATGATCCGCGACGCGGTCAAGGCGAGCCTGCCTGAGAACGTGCCTTTCCCGGCCGGCCTGCGGCAGGGCGCGGAAGCGGCCCCGGCCGAGCAGTCTGCCGAAGATGCGGCTCCGGCCGACGCCGAGGCGCCTGAAGCCTCCGGCGAAGAGAAGAAGGACCAGTAATCATGAAGTGTCCAGTCACGACACTTGAGAACAAGAAGGCCGGCGAGATCGATCTCGACGACGGCGTCTTCGGTCTGCGTCCGCGTCAGGACATCCTGTCGCGGATGGTGAACTGGCAGCTGGCCAAGCGCCGTGCCGGGACCCACAAGGTCAAGACCCGCGGCGAGGTTACCGGTTCGACCCGCAAGCTGTTCCGCCAGAAGGGCACGGGCAATGCCCGCATGGGCTCGGCCCGCACGACCCAGCGTCGCGGCGGTGGCACTGTTTTCGGCCCGGTCCTGCGCGATCACAGCCATGGCCTGACGAAGAAGTTTCGTCAGCTTGGTCTCAAGACCGCGCTCTCGACCAAGGCGGCGGAAGGCAAGCTGATCGTGGTTGAGGATGTGGCGGTCAAGGAAGCCAAGACCGGCGACCTGGCGAAGAAGTTCGCGGCGCTCGGTTGGTCGTCGGTTCTGATCATCGATGGTGCGGCGGTCGACGGCGATTTTGCCAAGGCTGTCAGCAACATTCCGTTGGTGGATGTGCTGCCGCAGCAGGGCGCCAATGTTTACGACATCCTGCGCCGTGACACCCTGGTGTTGACCAAGGGTGCGGTGGAAGCGCTGGAGGCGCGACTGAAATGAGCCGGGCACGCAAGATCAAGAGCGAACCGACAACGGTTTCCAAGGAACGGATCTTCGAAGTGATCCGCCATCCGGTGGTGACCGAAAAGTCGACCCTGGGTTCCGAGCACAACCAGGTGACCTTCGTAGTTCCCCTGGATGCCTCCAAGCCTGAAATCAAGGCGGCGGTCGAGGAGCTGTTCAAGGTCAAGGTCAAGGCGGTCAACACTCTGCGCCAAAAGGGCAAGGTGAAGCGCTTCCGCGGCCAGCTCGGCAAGCGCTCCGATACCAAGAAAGCTTTTGTGACTCTGGACGAGGGTCACAGCATCGACGTGACCACGGGGGTCTAAGCCATGGCGCTTAAGAATTTCAATCCGACCACGCCCGGCCGCCGTAATCTGGTGCTGGTCGACCGTGGCGATCTCTGGAAAGGCAAGCCGGTCAAGAAGCTGACCGAAGGCCTGACCAAGAACGGCGGACGCAACAACACCGGCCGTATCACGGCCCGGCGCCGCGGTGGCGGCCACAAGCGGCTCTACCGCGTGGTCGACTTCAAGCGGCGGAACTTCGACGTTCCGGCCAAGGTTTTGCGCCTTGAGTACGACCCCAACCGAAGCGCCTTCATCGCCTTGATCGAGTACGAGGGCGGTGAGCAGAGCTACATCCTGGCGCCGCAGCGTCTGGCCGTCGGCGATACGGTGATTTCCGGCGAGCGCGCGGACATCAAGCCGGGCAACGCCATGCCGCTGTCGTCGATCCCGGTCGGCACCATCGTCCACAATGTGGAGATGAAGCCGGGCAAGGGCGGCCAGATCGCCCGCGCCGCCGGCACCTATGTTCAGCTGGTCGGCCGCGACGCGGGCTACGCCCTGATGCGTCTCGGCTCCGGTGAAGTGCGCATGGTGCGGGCCGACTGCATGGCTTCCATCGGCGCCGTGTCCAACCCGGACAAGGCCAATGCGAAGCTCGGTAAGGCCGGCCGTAAGCGCTGGATCGGCAAGCGCCCCGCGGTCCGCGGTGTCGCCATGAACCCGGTCGATCACCCCCATGGCGGTGGTGAGGGCCGGACCTCGGGCGGTCGCGATCCGGTGACCCCCTGGGGCAAGCCGACCAAGGGCGCCAAGACCAGGCACAACAAGAAGACCGACTCACTGATCGTGCGTCGTCGTCACAAGAAACGATAGGGGAGCGAAGCAGTGTCACGCTCTGTTTGGAAGGGTCCGTTCGTCGACAGCTATCTGCTGAAGAAGGCAGAGGCATCGCGCGGTTCGGGTCGCAACGAGATCATCAAGACCTGGTCTCGCCGTTCGACCATCATGCCGCAGTTCGTCGGGCTGACGTTCGGTGTTTACAACGGCAAGAAGTTTCTGCCGGTGCTGGTGACCGAAAACATGGTGGGCCACAAGTTCGGCGAGTTCGCGCCGACGCGCACCTTCTACGGTCACGCGGCCGACAAGAAGGCCAAGAGGGGCTAAGTCATGGGTAAGCCTAAACATCCCGGCCGTCAGGCGGAGACCGAAGCCCGCACGGTGGTGCGCAATCTGCGCACCAGCCCGCAGAAGCTGAACCTGGTGGCCGCCTCGATCCGCGGCATGTCCGCCGAGGCCGCTCTGGCGGAGTTGACCTTCTCCAAGCGCCGCATCGCCAACGATGTGAAGAAAGCGCTGCAGTCGGCCATCGCCAATGCGGAGAACAATCATCAGCTGGACGTCGACCGTCTCTATGTATCGGAGGCCTCGGTCGGCCGCAGCTTCGTCATGAAGCGGTTCCGCCCCCGTGCGCGCGGCCGCGCTGGAAAGATCATGAAGCCTTGGAGCCGCCTTACCGTGGTGGTTCGTGAGCGCGAGGAAACGGCGTAATGGGTCAAAAAGTCAATCCGATCGGCCTGCGACTGGGGATCAACCGGACCTGGGATTCTCGCTGGTTCGCTGATGCCAACTATGCGGACCTGCTGCATGAGGATCTGCGGATCCGCGAGTATCTGCGCAAGCGTCTGCAGCAGGCCGGTGTGTCGCGCATCGTGATCGAGCGTCCGGCGAAGAAGGCCCGGATCACCATTCACACGGCGCGCCCGGGTGTGGTGATCGGCAAGAAGGGCGCCGACATTGAAAAGCTGCGCGGGGCACTGCAGAAGATGACCTCGAGCGAGGTTCACCTGAACATCGTCGAGATCCGTAAGCCGGAAATCGATGCCCGTCTGGTGGCCGAGAACATCGCCAACCAGCTTGAGCGCCGTGTCGCTTTCCGCCGCGCTATGAAGCGGGCGGTGCAGTCGGCCATGCGTCTGGGCGCCGGCGGTATCCGCATCAACTGCGGCGGCCGTCTGGGCGGCGCCGAAATCGCGCGCACGGAGTGGTATCGCGAAGGCCGCGTGCCGCTGCACACCCTGCGTGCCGATGTCGACTACGGCGAAGCCACGGCACAGACCACCTACGGCGCTTGCGGCGTGAAGGTCTGGGTCTTCAAGGGAGAAATCCTGGCGCACGACCCGATGGCTCAGGACAAGCGGGCGCAGGACGCCCAGGCCGCGCGATAGCAGCCGGCGAGAGAGTAGAGTTTGAGGAACGACAGCGATGCTGCAGCCGAAACGAACGAAGTATAGAAAAGCCCACAAGGGGCGCATCCATGGCAAGGCCAAGGGTGGCACGGCATTGAATTTCGGTGCCTACGGCCTCAAGGCGACCAGCCCGGGCCGGCTGTCTGCGCGCCAGATCGAGGCCGCGCGCCGCACCATCACCCGCCACATGAAGCGTGTCGGGAAGCTGTGGATCCGCGTCTTCCCCGATGTGCCGGTGTCCTCCAAGCCCGCCGAAGTGCGGCAGGGCAAGGGTAAGGGTTCGCCGGAGTGGTGGGCCGCGCGGGTGAAGCCCGGCCGGGTTCTCTTCGAGCTCGAAGGCGTGCCGATGGAGCTGGCGCGGGAGGCCTTCATCCTGGCCTCGGCCAAGCTGCCGGTGCAAACGAAGTTCATCACCCGCCTCGGCGGAGAGGAGAGCTAAGTCATGAAGGCCGGAGATCTGCGGACCAAATCGGTCGACGAATTGAAGGACTCGCTTCTGAACCTCCGCAAGGAGCAGTTCAACCTGCGTTTCCAACAGGCGAGCGGTCAGCTCGAGAATACGGCGCGAGTGCGGCAGGTTCGCCGCGACATCTCGCGAATTAAAACGATCCTGCGCGGTATGCAGCAGGCGGCATCTTAGGAGTATCGGCTATGCCGCGTCGTGTCTTGCAAGGAGTGGTGGTGAGCGACAAGGGCGACAAGACGATTACCGTCTTGGTCGAACGTCGGGTCATGCATCCGGTCTACAAGAAATTCATCAAGCGGTCGAAGCGCTATCACGCCCATGACGAGGGCAACAGCTGTCATGTCGGCGACAGTGTTCGCATTCGCGAATGCCGTCCGATTTCCAAGAGCAAGTCTTGGGAAGTCGTGGCCGACGGCGACCAGGCCGCTTAGAGCAAGGAAAGGGCGAGACCGATGATCCAGATGCAGACGCAGCTAGACGTCGCCGACAACTCGGGCGCCCGGCGGGTGCAGTGTATTAAAGTACTCGGTGGCTCCAAGCGTAAAACGGCAGGCGTGGGCGACATCATTGTCGTCTCCGTGAAGGAAGCAATTCCGCGCGGCCGCGTGAAGAAGGGTGATGTGCACCAGGCGGTGATCGTTCGTACCGCCAAGGAGATCCGTCGTGGCGACGGCAGCACGATCCGCTTCGACAACAACGCGGCGGTGCTGATCAACAAGCAAGGGGAGCCGATCGGAACCCGTATCTTCGGCCCGGTCACTCGTGAACTTCGTCAGAAGAATTTCATGAAGATCATCTCCCTCGCACCAGAGGTGCTGTGATGGCGAGAAAGTTCAAAATCAAGAAGGGCGACAAGGTGGTGGTGACCGCCGGTCGCGACAAGGGCAAGCAGGGCGAAGTTCTGCGGGTGTTGCGTGAGGACGAGCGGGTGCTGGTCCAGGGCGTCAACATGGTCAAGCGCCACACGGCGCCGACCCAGGCCTCGCCTGGCGGCATTATCGAGAAGGAAGCCTCGCTTCATATCTCCAATGTCGCGCACATCGATCCGAAGTCCAGCAAGCCGACCCGTGTCGGTTACAAGTTGGACAAGGACGGTAACAAGGTCCGGATTGCCAAGCAGTCCGGTGAAGCAATCGATTTCTAAGCGAAGGTCAGTGAGCATGAAACCGCGCTTGAAAGAGCACTACGATACGACGCTGAAAGCCGCCTTGATTGAGGAGTTCAGCTACAAGAATCACATGGAAGCCCCGCGCCTTGAGAAGATCATCATCAACATGGGCGTTGGCGAAGCCGTGGCTGATTCGAAGAAGATCAAGTCCGCCGTTAAGGAGATGACCCTGATTGCCGGCCAGGCGCCGGTGGTGACCAAGGCGAAGAAGTCCGTCGCGACCTTCAAGCTGCGCGAAGGCATGCCGGTGGGTTGCAAGGTCACCTTGCGGCGTGAGCGGATGTACGAGTTTCTGGATCGTCTGGTGACGATTGCTCTGCCGCGTGTTCGCGACTTTCGCGGCCTTTCCGGCAAGAGCTTCGACGGCCGCGGCAACTATGCCATGGGCCTGAAGGAACAGATCGTGTTTCCCGAGATCGACTATGATTCGGTCGATGAGATCCGCGGTATGGACATCGTTATTTGCACGACAGCCAAGAGCGATCAGGAAGCCAAGGCCCTGCTGAAGGGTTTCCAGATGCCGTTTCGGGCCTAAGGGCGGAAGGAAAGAGTTATGGCTAAGAAAAGTGCCGTCGAGAAAAACAAGGCCCGCAGAAAGCTGGTGGACCGTTATGCCGCCAAGCGCGCGGCGCTGAAGGTAACGGCGCGTGACCGCACGCTGCCGCCGGAAGAGCGCTTTCAGGCTTATTTGAAGCTTGCTGAGCTGCCGCGTAACTCGGCCAAGGGCCGTATTCGCAACCGCTGTCAGGTGACCGGGCGCCCCCGCGGCGTCTATCGGAAGTTCGAGCTCTCGCGTATTTCGCTGCGGGACCTGGCTTCCATCGGTCAGATCCCTGGCATGGTCAAGTCGAGCTGGTAGGAGAGTCGGTCGATGGCGATGAGCGATCCCCTCGGTGATATGCTGACGCGTATCCGCAACGGGCAACGGACCGGAAAGTCGAAGGTCCGGGCGCCGGCTTCCAAGCTGCGCTCCAATGTCCTTGAGGTTCTGCAACGCGAAGGTTACATCCGCGGTTATCACACGGAAGCTCTGAACAGCGGCCTCAACGAGGTCGAAATCGAGCTGAAGTACAACGATGGTGCGCCGGTGATCCAGGAGATTGCCCGCGTGTCGCGCCCGGGTCGCCGGGTGTATTCGAAGATCAAGGAGCTGCCGCGGATCTACAACGGTCTCGGCATCACCATCCTTTCCACGCCGCGCGGGGTCATGTCCGACCAGGAAGCGCGGGCGGCGAATGTCGGTGGTGAAGTGCTTTGCCGCGTCTTCTAAGGCGCAAGAGTTGAGGGACTGACAGTCATGTCACGTGTAGGCAAGAACCCCGTCGAAGTGCCCAGCGGCGTTGAAGTCGCGGTAAAGGGTGGCTTGGTTTCGGCCAAGGGTAAGTTGGGTGTCCTGGATTATCAGGCGACCGACGATGTCGAGATCAGCCAGGAAGACGGCAAGGTCTGGGTCAAGCCGGCCAATGACGGCAAGCGCGCCCGCGCCATGTGGGGCACGGTGCGTTCGCGCATCCAGAACATGGTGGTCGGCGTCTCCGAAGGTTTCACCAAGAACCTGGAGATCAACGGCGTCGGCTATCGTGCGGCGGTCCAGGGGCAGTCCCTGAACCTGCAGCTCGGTTTCAGCCACGACGTGCTCTATCCGATCCCCGAGGGCATCACCATCAAGTGTGAGAAGCCGACGGCGATCTCGGTGAGCGGCGCAGACAAGCAGAAAGTCGGCCAGGTGGCGGCTGAAATCCGCAGCTATCGTCCGCCCGAGCCCTACAAGGGCAAGGGCGTGAAGTACGCGGACGAAGTCATCCTGCGCAAGGAAGGCAAGAAGAAGTAAGACCATGAAGACTTCAAAACAGCTACAGGAACGGCGCAAAAACCGGATTCGCTCCCGGCTCCGCCGCAAGAGCAGCGACCAGCCGCGTCTGTCGGTTTTTCGCTCCGGCAAGCACATCTACGCGCAGGTTATCGACGATAGCCGGGGCGTAACGCTGGCGGCCGCTTCCAGCATCGACGGCTCCTTGAAAGAGAAGCTGAAGAACGGCGCCGACAAGGCCGCCGCGGCCGAGGTCGGCAAGCTGGTGGCCGAGCGCGCCAAGGCGGCCGGTGTCAAAGAGGTCGTCTTCGACCGTGGTAGTTACCTCTTTCACGGGCGCGTTAAAGCGCTGGCGGATGCCGCCCGTGAAGGCGGATTGGCGTTCTAAGGAAAGATAAGGCTATGGCACGATCTCCCCGTGAAGGACGGTCCCGCGACGACCGCCGGCAGCGCGACAATGATGAGCCGGAACTGATTGAGAAATTGGTTGGGATCAACCGCGTTGCGAAGGTGGTCAAGGGTGGCCGGCGCTTCGGTTTCGCCGCCCTGGTGGTGGTGGGCGACGGCCGCGGCCGGGTCGGTCACGGCCACGGCAAGGCGCGTGAGGTGCCCGAGGCGATCCGCAAGGCGACCGAGCAGGCCAAGAAGGGCATGGTTCGGGTGCCGCTGCGCGAGGGCCGGACCCTGCATCATGACATCAAGGGGCGCTTCGGTGCCGGCAGAGTGCTGATGCGGGCGGCCGAGGCCGGTACCGGCATCATCGCCGGCGGCCCGATGCGCGCCGTTTTCGAAGCCCTGGGCGTGCAGGACGTGGTCGCCAAGTCGGTCGGCAGTTCCAATCCCCACAACATGATCCGCGCCACTTTCGAGGCGCTGGAGCGCAGTGTCAGCCCGCGCATGGTTGCGCAGCGCCGCGGCAAGAAGGTTGCCGAGGTGCTCGGCAAGCGTGATACGGCGGCTGCCGAGGCGAGGGAGTAAGGCCAATGGCTGCGGCAAAGAAAACCCTGAAGGTCACCCAGATCGGCAGCCCCATTGGTCGGCGCAAAGACCAGCGGGCAACCCTGGTGGGCCTCGGACTGAACAAAATGAACCGTTCGCGCGAACTGGAAGACACACCTTCGGTGCGCGGCATGATCAACAAGGTTAGCCATCTGGTGCGTGTCGAAGGCGAAGCCTGAGACGCGATGGGTTGTGGCGGGCGGCTCCCAGGACCAGCCCGTTAGGGACGAAAAGCGATGAAACTCAATCAGTTGAGCGACAATCAGGGCGCCACCAAAAACCGCAAGCGCATCGGGCGCGGTATCGGTTCGGGCAAGGGCAAGACCTCGGGCCAGGGCCACAAGGGCCAGAAGGCGCGCTCCGGCGTGGCCATCAAGGGCTTTGAGGGCGGCCAGATGCCGCTGCACCGGCGTCTGCCGAAGCGCGGCTTCAACAACATCTTTGCCAAGTCCTTCAAGGTCGTGAACCTCGGCCGCCTGCAGCAGGCGATCGACGCCGGCCGTCTGGATGCCAAGAAGCCGGTCGACGCCGCGGCGCTGCGCGAGGCCGGCCTGGTCAAGACCGCGGGCGACGGCATCCGTTTGCTTGCAAAGGGTGAGCTCAAGGCCAAGATAGATGTGACCGTCGCCGGCGCCTCCAAGGCGGCGGTGGAAGCGGTCGAGAAAGCCGGCGGTTCCGTGACCGTCGTGGTCAAGGCACCGGTTGCCGAGGCCGCTCCGGCGTCCGAATGATCGGGAGGCCCAGGCCGCCCCGAACCCGAGAGAGATAGCCCATGGCCTCTGCTGCCGAGCAACTTGCCGCCAACATCAACTTCGGCGCCTTCGCCAAGGCGCCGGAACTGAAGAAGCGCATCTGGTTTACGCTCGGGGCCCTGATCATCTACCGGCTGGGAACCTATATTCCTATCCCCGGTGTCGATCCGCTGATTCTGGAGCAGATCTTCTCGCAGCAGGCCGGTGGCATCATCGGCGTTTTCGACATGTTCGCCGGCGGCGCCCTCAGCCGCATGACGATCTTCGCCCTCAACATCATGCCCTACATCTCGGCTGCCATTATCATGCAGCTGCTGACGGCGGTATCGCCGACCCTCGAAGCCCTGAAAAAAGAGGGCGAGGCGGGGCGCAAGAAGATCAATCAGTACACCCGCTACGGCACCGTGGTGCTGGCGATGTTCCAGTCCTACGGCATCGCCGTCGGCTTGGAGGCGACCCAGGGGCCGAGCGGCTCGGCGGTGATCGACCCCGGCCTGTTCTTCCGCCTGACCACGGTGATCACGCTTACCGGCGGCACCATCTTCCTGATGTGGCTGGGCGAGCAGATCACGCAGCGCGGCGTCGGCAACGGCATCTCGCTGATCATCTTCGCCGGCATTGTCGCCAACCTGCCCCTGGCTTTGGTGGAGGTGCTGGAACTGGGCCGCACCGGCGTGCTCTCGGCTCTGGTGATCGTCCTGCTGCTGGTCGGCTCGGTCGCCGTGATCGCCTTCATCGTCTTCATCGAGCGCGCCCAGCGCCGCATCGTGGTCCAATACCCGAAACGCCAGGTCGGCAACAAGATGTTCGGGGGCGAGGCCTCGCACCTGCCGCTGAAGCTCAATCCCTCCGGCGTTATCCCGGTGATCTTCGCGTCTTCGCTCCTGCTGCTGCCGCTGACGGTGGCCGGTTTCTCCGGCGGCGCCGGGCCGGAATGGCTGAGCTGGGTGGTGGCGAATCTGGGCCAGGGGCAGCCCCTTTATCTGGGGATTTATGCCGCGCTGATCATTTTCTTCGCCTTCTTCTACACCGGCATTGTCTTCAATCCGGATGACACGGCCGACAATCTGAAGAAGCATGGCGGCTTCATTCCGGGCATCCGCCCCGGCCGCAATACGGCTGATTTCCTGCGCCGCATCATGACCCGCCTGGGCACAGTCGGTGCAATCTATCTGGCGGTTGTCGCATTGATGCCGGAAATCCTGCGGGCCGAGTACAACTTCCCGTTCTACTTTGGCGGCACCTCGTTGCTGATCGTGGTCACGGTGACCATGGACACCGTCGGGCAGATCCACGCGCATCTGCTGGCGCAGCAGTACGAAGGGCTGATCAAGAAGTCCAAGCTGAAGGGGCGGCGCGGATGAATGTGATTCTGTTGGGCCCGCCGGGGGCGGGCAAGGGGACTCAGGCTAAGCGCCTGGAAGAAAAGCATAAATTGATCCAGCTTTCGACCGGCGACATGCTGCGGGCGGCGGTGGCTTCCGGCAATGATCTCGGCAAAAAGGCCAAGGAGATCATGGACGCGGGACAGTTGGTGCCGGACGACCTGATGATCGACCTGATTTCCGACCGGATCGACCAGCCCGACTGCACCAACGGCTTCATCCTCGACGGCTTCCCGCGCACCACGCCCCAGGCCGAGGCACTGGACAGCATGCTGGCGGAAAAGGGCCTGAAGCTGCATTCCGTCATCGAGATGAAGGTGCAGGACGAGATCCTGGTGGATCGCATCACCGGGCGCTACACCTGCGCCAACTGTGGCGCCGGCTATCACGACAGCTTCCAGCAGCCCAGAGTGGCCGGGGTCTGCGATGCCTGTGGCGGAACCGAATTCACCCGGCGCAGCGACGACACCGCCGAGACGGTGCGCAGCCGCCTGGCGGCCTATCATGCCCAGACCGCGCCGATCCTGCCGTACTACGGCGAAAAGGGCGTTCTGAAGGCGGTCGACGGCATGACCGGGATCGACGAAGTGACGGCTCAAATCGAAGATGCTTTGGGGGCGGCTTAGTGGTTGACTCGTCCCCGGCTCTTTCTATAATCCAGCGTTTCCGGCGCCTCGGGCGACCGGACTCTTCTGCTTGTCTAGACATGGTTTTCGGGCGTTTGCGGGCCCGAGTCCGCGGCGTTTAAGGAGTTCGCGAAGTGGCACGTATTGCTGGCGTCAACATTCCGACGCAGAAGCGGGTCGAGATTGCCTTGACCTATATCCACGGAATCGGCCGGACCAAGGCCACCGAAATCTGCCAGAAGGTGGGCATTCCGCGGGAACGCCGGGTCAACGAGTTGACCGACGACGAGGTGGTGCGCGTGCGCGAGACCATCGACAGGGATTACGCGGTAGAGGGCGACCTGCGCCGCGAAGTTGCAATGAACATCAAGCGTCTGATGGATCTGGGTTGCTATCGCGGCCTGCGCCATCGCAAGGGCCTGCCGGTGCGCGGTCAGCGGACCAGCACCAACGCCAGGACCCGCAAGGGCCCGGCGCGGCCGATCGCCGGCAAGAAGAAAGCCGCCAGATAATCAGCGTTTAGCATCAGGAAACGAGTAGCAAGGCCATGGCCAAACCCCAAGCGCGTCTGCGCCGCCGCGAGAAGAAGAACATCAGCTCCGGCATCGCGCATGTGAACGCCACGTTCAACAACACCATGATCACCATCACCGATGTCCAGGGGAACACCATTTCCTGGTCTTCGGCCGGCGGTCAGGGCTTCAAGGGCTCGCGCAAGTCGACCCCCTATGCGGCGCAGATCGCCGCCGAGGATGCCGGCAAAAAAGCGCAGGAACACGGCATGCGGACCCTGGAAGTCAACGTGAAGGGCCCGGGTTCGGGCCGCGAATCGGCCCTGCGGGCCCTGCAGGCGGTGGGCTTCACCATCACTGCAATCCGCGACGTGACGCCGATTCCGCATAACGGTTGCCGGCCGCCCAAGCGTCGCCGCGTCTGACGCAGAGGGCCGGGGGCAATACCGGGCGGTTTCTGCCCGCCGGTGACGGCCCCCAAACGAGATTGGCGATGACCGGAGGCTGCCGGCATCACGCCCAATCTGAGCAGACGGGAAAACCGCTCTGGCTCGACTGAGGATCCGAACAGCCTAAAAGTCGTGAGGGCACCAGCGTGCTGCAAAAAAACTGGACCGAACTGATCAAGCCGACAAAGCTGGACATCCAGCCGGGACCGGACGCCCATCGCGTCGCCAAGGTGGTCGCCGAGCCGCTGGAGCGCGGCTTTGGCCTGACCCTGGGCAACGCGCTGCGTCGCGTCCTGCTGTCGTCCCTGCACGGGGCGGCCGTGACCTCCATCCAGATCGACGGGGTTCTGCACGAATTCTCCTCGATCCCGGGGGTCCGCGAAGATGTGACCGACGTGGTGCTGAACGTAAAGGCCATCGCCCTGCGTATGGGCGGCGAGGGCCCCAAGCGCATGCGCCTGCGCGGCGAGGGGCCGGGTGAAGTCACCGCCGGGCAGATCGACACCGGTCATGACATCGAAATCATGAACCCGGGCCTCGTGCTCTGCACCCTGGATGACGGTGCGCGCATCGACATGGAACTGACGGTGGAGACCGGCAAGGGCTATGTGCCGGCCACCCAGAACCGTCCGGAAGACGCGCCGATCGGCCTGGTGCCGGTCGACTCCATCTTCTCTCCGGTGCGCAAGATCTCCTACAAGGTGGACAACACCCGTGTCGGTCAGGTCACCGACTACGACATGCTCACCATGGAGATCGAGACCAATGGCGCGGTGACCCCTGAGGATGCCGTCGCGCTGGCCGCGCGTATTCTGCAGGACCAGTTGCAGCTCTTCATCAACTTCGACGAGCCGCAGGCCCGCCACGATGAGGAAGCGCCGAGCGAGCCGCCGTTCAACCGCAATCTGCTGCGCAAGGTCGAGGAACTGGAGCTTTCCGTCCGCTCGGCCAACTGCCTGAAGAACGACAACATCGTCTACATCGGCGATCTGGTGCAGAAGACCGAAGGGGAGATGCTTCGCACCCCGAACTTCGGCCGGAAATCGCTGAACGAAATCAAGGAAGTGCTCTCCTCCATGGGGCTGCATCTGGGTATGGAAATCCCCAGCTGGCCGCCCGAGAACATCGAGGAACTGGCCAAGCGCCTGGAAGAGCCCTACTAGGAAGAGCCCTACTGGGGCGACGAAACGTTCGGAGCAGTCCGCTCCCCCCGTCTGTACTGATAAGGGATCCTCGAGGGATCACCCATCCGGCAGGCGGCAATGCAATCGGTCTCGTGCGCGAGGCCAGGGTAGAAGGAAGGAAGAGACATGCGTCACGGGCTTCATGGCCGGCGTTTCAATCGTACGGCAAGCCACCGCAAGGCCATGTTCGCGAACATGGCGGCCGCGCTCATCAAGCATGAGCAGATCAAAACCACCTTGCCGAAGGCAAAAGACCTGCGCCGCGTCATCGACCGCCTGATTACCCTGGGTAAGCGCGGCGATCTTCACGCCCGCCGCCAGGCACTCTCCGTGCTGCGCGACACCGGGCTGACAGAGAAGCTTTTCGATGAGCTGGCTGGCCGCTACAAAGAGCGCAAAGGCGGCTACAGCCGGGTGCTGAAGGCCGGCCACCGGTATGGCGATATGGCGCCGATGGCGATCATCGAACTGGTTGACCGAGACCTCGACGCCAAGGGGCAGGATTCCGGCCCCAGCCAGGATGTCGAGGACGACGAAGACGAGGATTGACCCTCACGTCAGCGGCCTCACGGGCCATCACGTTAGCGAAAGGCAGCCTTCAACGGCTGCCTTTCTTGTTTGACCCCTGCGGATGCGGCCCCAATTATGAGATTCCCAGCTGTGAGATTCTGGGCGAAAGTCAGGACAGGAGAAAAGTCTTGAGCCGATACAACCCAGCGCAACCCGTTCCTTTCAGCCCTAAAGTCCGTCCATTCGGAGGACGTAGGGACCGCGGACGGCTGCTTGTGCTCGGTGCTGTGCTGCTCCTCGCCGCTGCACTCGTTTCGCCGGCTGGGGCGCAGGAGCGGGTGGTTCCCGAGAACCGCGACGCGGTCATGCTGTCCTTCGCGCCCGTGGTGCGCCAAGCGGCCCCTGCCGTGGTCAACATCTTCACCAAGCGCAAGGTTCAGAAGCAGCGCCGGACAAGCTCGTTGCTGGACGATCCCTTTTTCCGCCGGTTCTTCGGCGGCGGCCCGCGCGGCCAGGGGCGGCGCCAGGGGCAACCCTCCTCCCTCGGCTCCGGGGTGATCGTCGATCCGCTGGGCTTCATCGTGACCAACGAGCACGTTATCAAGGGCGCCGAACTCATCAAGGTGGTTCTCAACGATCGGCGCGAGTTCGAGGCCGAACTGGTTCTCGCCGACCCGCGGACCGATCTGGCGATTTTACAGATCGATCCCGAGGGCGAGACCCTGCCGTCCATTGCCTTTCGCGATTCCGACACCGTGGAAGTCGGCGACCTGGTGCTGGCGCTGGGCAACCCCTTCGGCGTGGGTCAGACGGTGACCAGCGGCATCGTTTCGGCCCTGGCACGCACGCAGGTCGGAATCACCGATTTCAGTTTTTTTATCCAGACCGACGCCGCCATCAATCCGGGCAATTCCGGCGGCGCGCTGATCACCACCGACGGCCGCCTGATCGGCATCAATACGGCCATCTATTCACGTAGCGGCGGGTCGGTCGGTATCGGCTTTGCGATCCCCGCCAACATGGTGCGGACCGTGGTTGCCAGCGCGCGCACGGGCGGCGCCCTGGTTCGCGCCTGGACCGGCCTCTCGGGCCAGACGCTGACCTCGGATCTGGCCGAGGGGCTGCGTCTTGAGCGGCCCGGCGGTGTGGTGATCAACGAAACCTTTCCGGATGGCCCGGCCGACCGCGCCGGTATCAAGGCGGGGGATGTTCTGGTGACGGTCGATGACCAGCCGGTGAACGACATCGAGGCCCTGAACTATCGGGTCGCGACGGGGGAACTGGGGCAAGCCGTGAACGTCGGTTTCTATCGTCAGG
Source organism: Pelagibius sp. (assembly GCF_965249265.1). NCBI lineage: Bacteria > Pseudomonadati > Pseudomonadota > Alphaproteobacteria > Rhodospirillales > Rhodovibrionaceae > Pelagibius > Pelagibius sp. Next base: position 1,624,015 of record NZ_OZ252224.1, read on the forward strand.
GCAAGCTGATCTCGGCCAGGTTGCCGCTGGAGGCACCGCCGGAATCCCCCTTGCGCAATGAGATCCGGCTGCTCGGCCACCATCCGCTGGGCGGGGCCGTGGTGGCCAGCCTCTCGCCGGCTTTGGCCGAGGAACGCGATCTCGCCGGCGCCTGGAAAGGGGTGATCATCATCCGGGTTCAGCGCGGCACCCCGGCCCAGAGGGTCGGATTCCGGGCCAACGACATCATTCTTTCCATCAACGGCCAGTCCCATCTCAATTCCGCCGACCTTGCGGCCGCGCTGGACCGCAGCGCCGACCGCTGGGAAGTGGTGTTCAAGCGGGATGGGAAGCTCCGCAAGGTCGCTTTCGGCTCCTGAAAGCCGATATTTCTTAAGAATCTGCCGCTTACGGCCGATTTCAGGCGATCCAATCCCCTCCGCGCATCGTAAAGAGATTGGGTAAACCAAGCAAAACTGCGGCCCCGGGGCGTGCTGCAGTCGCGAAGATGGGAGTGGTGGCATTGAAGCGCATGCAAACATCCGGACTTCGAACGGGTCTGCTGGCGGTCTTGGTTGCCGCGGGATTGACCGCTTTCACACCGGCAAAGGACTTGAAGGCGACGGAAGCCGGTATGGATGCGCCGGATCCACTGTCTTTCAAAGTCATGAGGGACGGCTCGAACATCGGCAGTCACAGCATTAGCTTTGAAGAAGTCGGCGAAGAGCTGCATGTCGACATCGCCATCGACCTGAAGGTCAACTTGGCTTTCATCACGGTTTTCCGCTACGAGCACCGCAACAAGGAAATCTGGCGCGACGGGCGGCTGGTCTCTCTTGAAAGCCGCACCTACGATGACGGCGACGAATACTTTGTCTCGGCCCGTGCGACCGACGAAGGTCTGCTGGTTGAAAACAAGGAAGGCAGTTTCGTCGCACCCGGCGACATTCTGCCGACCAGTTACTGGAACCCCGCCACCGTGGAGCAGGACCAGCTCCTGGATACCCAACGCGGACGCTTGCTGGCCGTCTCAACCAACCCCAAGGGCCTGGACGAGGTTCTGGCCGCTGAACAGCGCCTGCCGGCGAAGAAGTTCGACCTCAACGGCGACCTGGATGCCGATCTCTGGTACGCCCCCGGGGGCGAGTGGATGAAGATCGCCTTTACAGCACGTGGGGCGACCATCGACTATGTACCCGTCGGACCGCATCGGGGACTGGTGGACAATCAGCAGTCGAGCCTTCAGTAAAGGGTTTGCCGCGTCCGGTCCGGCAATCACACGGCGATTGCCGCTAGGGATTCAAGGGTGCCTCTTCAGAAAGATCATTGTGCCTGGATAACCGGCGCCTCGACAGGGCTCGGCCGGGCCTTGGCGCTACGCTGCGCGGCGGAGGGCTGGCATGTCGTGGCCTCGGCCCGCGGGCAGGAGGCGTTGGAGAGTCTCCGAACGGAGGCGGCCGGCCTGCCGGGCAGGATCTCGCTGGTTCCCCTGGATGTCACCGATGCCACCGCCGTTGCGGCGGCGGTGCGGCATATTGAAACCGACATCGCCCCCATCGGTCTGGCGGTTTTGAATGCCGGCAGTCACCGCCCCATGTCCGCCGAGAGCTTCAAGGCCGATGACGTCGCGGCCTTGCTGAACTTGAACGTGATGGGCATTGCCCATTGTCTGGAGGGCCTGCTGCCGGCGATGATCGGGCGGAGCCAGGGGCAGGTTGCCTTGGTCGCTTCCCTGGCCGGCTACTCCGGACTTCCGTCAGCCGCCGGCTACGGCGCCAGCAAGGCCGCCGTCATCAATATGGCCGAAGCGCTGAGGCCCGAATTGGAAGGTCTCGGGGTTACCCTTCAGGTGGTCAATCCCGGCTTCGTCGAGACGCCCTTGACGGACAAGAACGATTTCCCGATGCCCTTTCTCATGCCGGTCGACAAGGCGGCGGGAGCCTTCTTCCGCGGCCTGCAGTCCACACAGTTCGAGATTGTCTTTCCGCGGCGTTTTGCCTACTTGATGAAGCTGCTAAGGCTCCTACCTTACCGCCTGTTCTTTGCGCTGACGCGGCGAACCCTGTCGAAACGCTGAGGGCCGAAACGCTGACGGACGATAGTGGTTTCACCATTGAGGACTTTTGCCGAATGATCTCTGATGCGGCCGTATCCGACTACATCACCTTTTTCGAAAACCTGACACCGGAGAGTCTGAACCGGTTTGAAGAGGTCTTCAGCAGCGACGCGCGTTTTCGCGATCCCTTTAATGATGCCCGGGGCGTTGCCGCGGTGCGGCGTGTCTTTGAGAAGATGTTCGACGACGTCGACGAGCATAAGTTCAAAGTGCAGAGCTATGCCGTGAACGGCAACTCGGCCTATCTGGTTTGGGTGTTTGAGATCACGCCGAAAGGCAAGACGAAAGTCTGGCTGATAGAAGGCATGAGCCGGATCGATTTTCGCGACGACGGCAAGGCCACAGCGCATATCGACTACTACGATGCCGCCGGACAGATCTATGAGAAGATTCCCTTGATCGGCGGCGTCTTGCGTCTGATGCGGCGTAAGATCGCCGCCTGACTCTCGGAACCGCTTTTAATCACTCGGCGGCTACGCTGTGGGCTTCAGACTCACTGGCGTTCTGGGCCGGCATTTTCTGAAAGAAAATCGTCACCTCGCCGATATCCAGACCGAACTTGCTGACCCTGGCCCGGTTGAAGAGGACATCATCCGGCTGCAGGAACATCCAATCGTCGAAGTTCACGTTCCAGGTTGACTCTCCGACTTTCAAGGCCAGCGTGTAGCGCCAATTGAGGGCATTGCCGTAGGACACGCCTTCGGCCTCGCCGATCACGTCGGCGGCGGTCCCTTCGTAGCGGTGTTCATCGAGCTTTGTGATGGTCCAGATGCGCTGCTCCGTTTCGCCGTCGGAGTAGACGAAATCCTCGACAAGGGTGAGCTGTTCGCCGTCCCAGGTGCCTTCGATGTCGACCACGAAGTCGCGCCGCAGGTTGCCGAAACGGTCTACGAAGATGCCCCAGGCCCGCGTGTTTCCGGCGAAGTATTCTTCGATCAAGAGCCGCGGTTCGCGTCCGTCGAACTGTTCGGGGGTCATGCTGCTACAGCCTGCCGTGATGAGAAGAAGGGTCGTTGCGATGCACCGTAAAAGAAACATTGCCTGTCTCTGGAACTGTTGATCGTCTGTTTTCGCGCCGCTCGATGAGCGCGCGGACGCGGCGCTGACGCTGCTGTGTGATCGGGAATTGCCAGACCAAAGCGATTGCCGCCAGCTTGAAGACCACCGGCGCCAGACCATAGAGCAGCGCCAGCGACCAAACCGCGCCAGGCTGCTCCGCCGCCGGATCGAAGCCGGCCAAGTCCAACAAGGGAAAAGAAAGGCCTACCGCCAATGCCAGCGCCAGCTTGGTTGCGACGCCCCAGAGCCCGAAGTAAACCCCGGCCCGCTCGCTGCCGCTGCGCAGCCTGTCCAGGTCGATGACGTCCGCCTGTATCGCCGGGGGCAACGCCAGATCCGCCCCCAATGCGATGCCGGACAGGATGCAGATGACGAGAAAGGCCCAGGTGTCGCCCGGTCCCAACAAGGGTACCCAGACGAAGACCGCGCAGGCCCCCAGCATTGCCGTGCACCAGGCCCGATGCTTGCCGATGCGTTTCGCCAGCCACAGCCATAGGGGCAGGGCGGCGATGCCGCAGACGAAATAGGTGAGCAAAAGAGGCCCGGTCCAAGATTCGGCTTCCAATCCAAATTTCACATAAAGCAGGAACAACGTTGACGGCAGCCCGATCGCTATCCCATTGAGGAAATAGGCCGAAATCAGCCTGAGGAAAGGGCCGTTGCCGAACAAAATCGCCGCCGAACGGCGCCAGGAAAGCGGCTTTGGCGGTTGTCTGGACGGCTCGTTTACCATCGCGCAGGCCGCTACAACACAAAGTGGCAGCAGCACAATTATGCCGATCAGCAGCCATTCAAGCGTCAGGCCTCTGTCGTCACCGGTGAAGCTGGGCAGGGCCGCTGCCGCGACGGTGCCGACCACCACGAAACCTTCGCGCCAGGCGGTGATCCGGCTGCGCTCGTTATAGCTTTGCGACAGCTCGGCGCCCCAGGCGCTGTAGGGCAGCAGGATCATGGTGCTGCCGAAGTAGAGCGCCATGGTCCAGGCCATGAGGTAGAGGAAGCCGGGGGCCTCCTCAGGCAGAAAGAGAAACCATGCAGAAATCAGGAGGAAGGGAATGCCGAGCAGCATCCAGGGGCGCCGGCGTCCCCAAGGTGTCGGCAAGGCATCGGAAACGCGGCCCATCAGCGGATCGGTCAAAAGATCCCAGATGCGGGCGATCAGGAGGGCCCCACCGACCGACGCCAGGCCCAGGCCCAACTCCTCCGCATAGAAGGCCGGCAGGTAGACGTATAGCGGAACACCGAGCGCGGCCAGAGGCAGGCCCGGCAGGCCATAGGCAAACAACATGGAGCGGGAGAGCCCCGCGCTGGCAGCGTTCGCTTGGGACAAGGTTGGCTACCCGCGGGAGAGGGCGATCTGGCGGACGTCGATGCGACCGATCTTGAATCCCACGTTGCAGTAGGCGAGGTAGTAATGCCACATGCGCCGGAAACGTTCGTCATAGCCGAGCGCCGAAATGTCCGGCCAGGCGGCTTCGAAACGCTGCGACCAATCCGCCAGCGTGCGCGCATAGTCGTGACCGAAGCCTCTGTCGCCGATCCATTCCAGGCCCGCCGCCTGAACAGTGTTCTTCAAGGCCTGACGCGAGGGCAGCAGGCCCCCAGGGAAGATGTGGCGTTGAATGAAATCGGCGCTGCGCCGATAGGGCTCCCAGATCGCATCGTCGATGGTGATGATCTGCAGAGCGATGCGTCCTTCCGGGCTCAGCGCATCGCGCAGCTTGCCGAAGAAGACCGGCCAATAACGCTCGCCCACGGCCTCGAACATCTCGATGGAGGCAACCCGGTCGAAGCGGCCGGTCACGTCGCGGTAGTCCTGGCGACGGATCTCCACCTTCTCGGCAAGACCATCGAGATGAACGCGCTTGCGGGCGTAGTCGTACTGTTCCTCCGATATCGTGATGCCGGTGACCCGGCAACCGGCCTCCTTTGCCGCGAAGGCGGCAAAGCCGCCCCAGCCGCAGCCAACCTCCAGCAGGTGATGGTCCGGCGAGAGATCGGCAAGTTCGGTCATGGCCCGATACTTGTTCTGCTGCGCCGCTTCCAGGCTGTCGCCCTCCGACGTGAAAACCGCCGAGGAGTAGGTCATGCTGGGATCGAGCCACTGCTCGTAGAAAGCATTTCCGAGATCGTAGTGGTAAGCGATGTTGCGCTTTGAACCGCTCTTCGAGTTGGCGCGCAACAGATGCGGCAGGCGGTTCAGAAAACGCATAACCGGATGGCCATGCACCACGCGTTGCCAGGCGGCCTCGTTCAAGGCGCCCAACTCGATCATTGCGGTGAGGTCTTCGGTCTCGAAATCGCCGTCCACATAGGCTTCGGCAAAGCCGTTGTGTCCGCCAAGCAGCAAGCGGCGGACGAAGCGTGGCCTGATGACCTTCAGCGCTGCTGAGGGCCCAGGTTCTTCGCCTTCGAAGAGGTGCCGCGAACCATCCGGCAACTCCATCAAGACAGAACCGGCGCGCAGGCAGCGGCCCAAGGTGATCAGGAGTCTGTAAGGACCAATGGACACAAGACTGTTTTGCCTAAGGTTCATCGCGATGTCCATATGGCTGTTGTAAAGTGCTGATCGGGAAAGCAGTTATGGCGCAGTGCGGGTAACGGCCTGTGCCGGCGGGGCACCGCGCTGATGAAAGGTTGCGCCCTTGCGCCAAAGCCACAGCGCTTCCCAATGGATTGCCGCCATCACCTTGGCGGTCATCAGAGGATATCGCAGCAATGCCTTCCAGAGGCCGCCGCCATCGACGGCGACCCGGCGTCCGGTCAGGGTCGCGAGAAGAATTTCCCCCTCTGCAACCGATTGTCGTATGAGCACGGAGAGACCTTCATCCGGTTCCCGCAGGCGAAAGCGGTAGGCCGCCGACATCTCGATAAAGGGAGAGACGTAGAACGCCTTCTCGCAGCTCTGCAGAATGGCCTGGCGGTCCCGGTCCCCGCCGACAATGGGGATGAGATAGCAGTGCTGTTCTCCGAAGGTGTTTTTCACCTCGTAGATGATCGCGCGGAGAGAGCCGTCACGATGGCGGCAGAACCAAATGGTCAGCGGATTGAAGACGTAGCCGAAAATACGCGGAAAGCAGAGCAGCTGAAGCCTGCCGCCCTCAAGATCGATGCCGGCGGCGGCCAGCTCGGCCTCGGCCCAGGCCCGCAGCGGCGAGCCGTCGCGCGGCCCGTGATCGCCGTCATGAAAGCTGAAAACGTTGAAGCGGTTATGCGAGATCAGCGGCAGACGGCGGGTCAGCTTCGGCAACTCGTCGAGATCGAGAAACAGCGAGAACACCCGGTAGCGGAAACGGTGTGTGAAGGGGCGCAGACGCTTGTGCATCACCTGGCCGAAGTAGAGGCAGGAGGTCAGGGCCTGCTCCTTGCCGTCCAAGCCGCTCTCTGCATCCTTGCCACGCTTTTCCCTCACTCCGCGGCCTCCAGCAAGGCGGCGGGCACAGTCGCCTCGGCAGCGGGACTGCGAGGCACGACTTCGTGTGCCCAAGGGGCAGGCGCGCCCAGGGCGGCGGCGACACCGAGGCCGGCCTGCAGGCCATCCTCGTGAAAGCCATATCCGCAATAGGATCCGCAGAACCAGGTTCTCAGAGAGCCCTGGATGTCGGGCAGCGATTTCTGCGCCCGCAAGGCGGCGCCATCGAACAGCGGATGGTCGTAGTCGAAGGATTGCAGCACCTTGTCGGCGGCGGGTGCGCGTTCCGGGTTTAAGGTGACGAACAGCGGATGGCGTCGCTCAAGGTTCTGCAGCTTGTTCATCCAGTAGGTGACGGAGACTTTCTGACCGTCGTTGCGCACCCCTTGATCGTTTTCCGTATGGCCGCTGGTGTAGTTCCAGCTTGCCCAGGCGCCGCGGCGTCGGGGCATCAGGCTGGTATCCTGGTGAAGGACCGCATGATTTTTCTCGTAACGGAAGGCTTCGAGAACGCTTCGCTCCCTCAGCGTCGCCTCGGCCCCGAGAATACGCAGTGCCTGGTCGGCGTGACAGGCGAGGACGACCTGATCAAAGCGTTCCTCATCGCTGCCGGCGCTGCGAAGATAAACGCCTTCAGGCGCGCGGCGCAGGCCGGTTATGGGACTGGCCAGGCGAATGTCACCGTCAAGACCGGTTGCAATGCGATCGACATAGGTACGGCTGCCGCCGGTAACCGTACGCCACTGCGGCCGGCCGGTCAGTAGCAGCAAGCCGTGATTCTCGCAGAACTGAATGAACGACCGAGCGGGGAAGGCTAGCATTTCTTCCAAAGGCGCGGACCAGATCGCGGAGCCCATCGGCAGCAGGTGATCGCGGGTAAAGGCTTCACCGTATCCGCCTTGATCCAGCAAGTCGCCGAGGCTCATGCCGGTGCTCTCGGCTTCGCGCATGGCGCCCGGCGCCTGACGATAGAAGCGTAGGAGATCGCGCAGCATCGACCAGAAGCGCGGCCGCAGCAGGTTACGCTTCTGAATGAACAGGCCGATGGCGCTTCCTTGATACTCCAGCCGTCCATTGTCCAGCGAAACGGAGAATGACATATCGCTGCGCTCGGTCGGCACCGAAAGCGCGTCGAAAAGGCGTGTGAGGTTGGGGTAGGCGAGGTTGTTGTAGACGATGAAGCCGGTGTCCACCGGCAAACGGCTGTCACCCAAAGCGACATCAACTGTGTTGGCATGACCGCCGAGACGGTCTGCGGACTCGAACAGAGTCACCTCATGGCGCTTATCCAGTGCCCAGGCCGCACCCAGGCCGGTGATCCCGGCCCCTACTACTGCAATCCTCATATGCTCCCCTTAATCACCCGGCCGGCTCGCTGGCGCTCAGACCATCCCGATTTCCGTTCACCGAGCATAACACTGCCTAACCTTTACCTAGTGCGGCTGACCACTTCGGGACAGGCCGCGGATCGGAAAGCTGTCACCATTTTCAACCGATCCTTCGCCGTCCCGACCGCTGTATATCCACTTGTGCTGATACGCCGCCAAACCCTAAATGGATCATGCGGTTGCGGGGTATTCTCTGGCGATCCGGTTCTTTTGGCCCGGCGGCGGGGTCGATTTTGCGGTAACTGATTGCAGCTTGTGGCCGGAGCGGCGATTTTATCGGGCAAGCGGTTCTTTGGGCAGAGGTGTGGCACAAGTGCGATGACGGGATTGTTTGAAAGCCAGGCGCCGCGGCCGCTGGCCGACCGCCTCCGGCCGCAGAACCTTGCCGAGGTCGTGGGCCAGGATCATCTGCTGGGACCGGAAGGTCCGCTTGGCCGGATGCTGGGCTCCGGCCGCTTGGCCTCCCTCGTCCTCTGGGGGCCGCCGGGTTGCGGGAAGACCACCATTGCCCGCCTGCTGGCCGAGGAAACAACACTGGAATTCGAGCCGCTGTCGGCGGTTTTTTCAGGTGTCGCCGACCTGCGAAAGGTTTTCGAAAGAGCCAAGCAGCGCCGCCTCGCCGGACGCGGCACCTTGCTCTTCGTCGACGAGATCCATCGCTTCAATCGCGCCCAGCAGGACGGCTTTCTGCCTTTCGTCGAAGACGGCACGGTCGTTCTGGTGGGGGCCACCACCGAGAATCCCTCCTTCGAACTGAACCCCGCGCTGCTGTCGCGCTGTCAGGTCCTGGTCCTGAAGCGGCTGGAGGAGTCGGCCTTGCGGGAATTGCTTGCCAGGGTCGAGGCGCTGGAGGGCCGGAACCTGCCGCTGACCAGCGAGGCCCGGGCCGCCTTGATGGCGATGGCGGACGGCGATGGCCGCTACCTGCTGAACCTGACCGAGGAGGTGCTGGCCCTTGCCAGCCCGGCCAACCAAGAACCGCTCGATACCGCGGCGCTGGCGGCGGTGGTCCAGAAACGCGCGCCGATCTATGACAAGGGGCAGGAGAGCCACTACAACCTCATCTCCGCCCTGCACAAGTCGCTGCGCGGCTCGGACTGTGACGCGGCTCTCTATTGGTTTGCCAGGATGCTGGCCGGCGGCGAGGACCCCCACTTCATTGCCCGCCGGCTGGTGCGTTTCGCCGTGGAGGATGTCGGCCTCGCGGATCCCGACGCGCTGCCGCAGTCAATTGCCGCCTGGCAGGCCTTCGAACGCATTGGTTCTCCCGAAGGCGAACTGGCGCTGGCCCAGGCGGTTATCTACCTGGCGACCGCACCGAAATCCAATGCCGCCTACAAGGCCTATAAGGCGGCCCGGAAGAGCGCGGGGGAGAGCGGCTCCCTGGCGCCGCCCGCGCACATTCTGAACGCCCCCACGGGCCTGATGCGGGATCTTGGGTATGGTAAAGGCTATCGCTACGATCACGATACGGCAGAGGCTTTTTCGGGGCAGGACTATTTTCCTGATACTCTAGGGCGCCAGGCCCTTTATCACCCTGTCGAGCGCGGATTTGAGCGGGAGATCCGCAAGCGTCTCGCCTATTGGGCGAAGCTTCGCGCCGGGCGGCAAGGCGAGAGCGAAGACCAAAACTAAGCTCAGCCTTGCAATTGATGCGAGTCTGCTATTCCGCCTTGCCTGTTGTCTGCAAACCGAAAGCTCGTAGTTTGTCACCGAGACAATCTGCCCGGCTGACGACAGCCTGAGCAGAGGGCTAACCAAACAAATTAGGCAATAGGGGCGTTGGATGGGCAATTACTGCGTGCCTGACAAGGGCAAAGCAGCTCTTCTCTGTATCTCTGCACAGCGTGATTTCGTAACTCCGGGTTCGCAGCTGAGGGCATCGGGTGTGCGCTCGGCACTGCCGAACATGGCAAAGCTCGCGGAGGCGTTTCGTGCTCAGGGAGCACCGATTTTCCATTCGGTGCGGCTTTACAAGGCCGACGGGTCCAACGTCGATGCCTGCCGCCGCCAAGCGGTCGAGGAAGGTATGCGTATCCTGATGCCGGGCACGCTGGGCGCCGAGTTGATCGATGAACTGCAACCCAATGCCGAAATGCGGTTGGATCCGGAGTTGCTTTTCGCCGGCGACTTCCAGCAGGTCGATCAGAACGAGTTTGTCCACTACCGTCCGCGCTGGGGCGCCTTTCACCACACCGCTCTGGAAGCGAAGCTGCGGGAGCTTGAGGTGACCACCCTGGTGATCTGCGGCTTCAGCTTTTCGACCGGCGGCCGCGCTTCGGTCTATGAGGCCTCGGCACGGGATTTCAGGATCGTCCTGGCGACCGATGCGCTCTGCAACGCCTCCGATGAGTCGGTGCGCGAGCTGGGCCGGATCGGCGTCTATCAGATGGACAGTGACAACTGTATTGCCTGGCTCGACAGCGGCGGACCGCGTTCCGCCGCCGCCTAGATCTGATCTGCTCCAGCCGGTTCACAGAATAGCTTGCGGAAAGGAACCACCGGAAGCCATGCGCTTCCGGCGGGCGGCCCGACGGCGTTTGCGCAGCCGTTTTTTGTCTGTTAGCTAGACTGCCGTTGCCAGCCGCTCCGGTGGCGGCTTCACGTGGCGGGGAGGCGGCGCATGCAGTACACGGTTTTGGCGAGCGTTGCTTTGGGTGGCGCCCTGGGGGCGCTGGGCCGCTATGTCATGGTGAGCCAGGTCGGTCACTGGTTCGGGCCCATGCTGGCCGGATTTCCGTTGGGCACCCTCAGCGTCAACGTGCTGGGTTCCTTTGTTATGGGACTGCTGGTCGAATTCATGGCCATCGTCTGGTCGCCCTCGCCGGAGCTTCGTGCCCTGCTGACAGTCGGCTTCCTCGGCGCCTTCACGACATTCTCAACCTTTTCCATGGAGGCCGTTCTGCTTTATGAGCGCGGAGCGCTGCTGCAGGCGGCCGGCTATGTCGGGGCGTCCGTGGTGCTCTCGATCGCGGGCTTCGCCGCCGGGCTCTATCTCGTGCGGATCAGTCTCGCGTGAGCCGGGTGCAGCAGATAACCATCGGCGCCGAGGACGCGGGGCTGCGGCTCGACCGCTGGTTCCGCCAGCGGTTTCCCCAGGTGACCCAGGGGCGGCTGGAGAAGCTGTTGCGGAAGGGCGAGATCCGCGTCGACGGCAAAAGGGTGAAATCCGCCCATCGGATCGATACCGGGCAGACCGTGCGGGTTCCGCCGCTTCCGGACGCTGACGCGCCAAAGCGGCCGCGGGAGCCTGCGAAAGAGAAGCCGGTTTCGGCCGAGGCCGCCGCGGAACTGCAGAACCGGGTGCTCTACCGTGACAATGCGGTAATCGTCCTCGATAAGCCCGCAGGCCTGGCAGTACAGGGCGGCAGCGGCCAATCGCGCCATCTCGACGGCATGCTCGATGCCCTGCGCTTCGGCTCGGGCGAACGCCCGCGCCTGGTCCATCGTCTGGATAAGGATACGGCCGGGATTCTGCTGCTCGCCCGCAACGCCGGGAGTGCCCGCGCCCTGACCGCGGCCTTTCGCGGCAAGACTACCCAGAAGATCTATTGGGCGCTGGTCCACGGTGTGCCGGCGGAAAAGCGCGGGATCATCGATCTGCCTCTGGCCAAGCGCCAGGCCGGACCGGGCGAAGCCATGGCGCCCGTGGAGGGGGAGGACGGCAAGCCGGCCCAGACCCTTTACCGCCTGGTTGAGAGCCACAAGCGCGCGGTGAGCTGGCTGGTTCTGATGCCGTTGACCGGCCGCACCCATCAACTGCGCGTCCACTGCGCCGCGCTGGGCCTGCCGATCATCGGCGACGGCAAATACGGCGGGCGCGCCGCCTTTCCTGAGGCTCTGGGCCTGCCAAAACCGCTTCATCTGCTGGCGCGAGAGCTTGCGGTCCCGCATCCCGAAGACGGCACCACCCTGCGGCAGACCGCGGCTTTGCCGCCGCATATGGCCGAGAGTTGGCAGAAGCTCGGATTTGATGAGAGAAAAGGCGAGGCGGCTTTGGAAGCGCTCTTGGCCTATGCCGAAGGCATCAGCCATTCGCCCGGCCAGGGCCGCGGGGCTTAACAGTGCGCGTACCGGCGTCTGTGCCCGAGCCCTGCTGAAGGCTTTATACTGATTAGAAAGCGGAGAGGCGGCGCGGTGCAGAGCGGCGCACAAGCTGCTGATAGCGCCGGGTCTGAGGCGTAACGCTGGGGCGCTCCTGCTTGCGCAGGGTCTCGGCGGTCTTCTTGCGCCACTCCATGTCGCTCATCATGTTCGCTAAAGAAAAACCCCATTCGGAGCCGGCTTCCGGCTGATACTTATTCGACTCCGCAGCCGAATAGTGACGGTCCATCGACAAATTCCAGTTCTCGGCAGCAACCGGTGAAGAAATACCGATAACCGTTGCGGTCGCGATAGCGATGGCTGCTGACTTGCCAAGTTTGAGTTTGGAAAACATGCCTGTCCCTCTGGAGTGTTTTTTCGATGACCCAAGGTATAAGCATGATTTTTTCTTAGTTCTCCTTCAAAATGATTAAAAACCACAAATGACATCAATCAAAACCCTTAAATGTCACAGCAATAGTCAATGAAATGGTATTTTTACTTAATTAATTATTTGTTAACAATTTGGCAAATGCGGCAGCAATGTGGCGTACCTAGAAAGAGTCTAGGTTTTTCAGATGGATAAAGCTGTGGGTAGATTTTCGGCAAATATGATTACTATCTAATGCCGCCTCATTTTGGTCACCTTCCGGGAGGATTCCGGCGATCTCCGGGTATCTTCTTTTGGCCATGGGAATGGGGCCGGACGGCCACAATCGTTAACAAATCACGCGGATTGTTCGCGAAGGTGTAGCGAACTGTTGAGAGCGACTCCCGAGGAGACGTTCTACTGGTCCTTGGCGCGTGGCTTGAACAGATCGCGGGCGGTCTGCCTGATCAACTGCTGAAAGCGGGGGGAGGCGGGGCCATCGGCCTCCTCCACCCAGCCGTTGACGGCAGAGACCAGGCGTTTGCCGCTACAGAAGGCGGCAAGGATTTCGACGCGGCCGTCGCTTCGGGCGGGCCCACCGGTTGCCGGGTCCTCGCAGATCGACAGTACGGCGGTTGCGGAGGGGGCGTTAAAGAGCAGCAGGAGCCGGGCATTCGGGTCCTCTGCGGCCGTTGCATCGGTGGTGAGCGTCAGGACTCGTGACTGGACGGCGGTTCCGATTGTCGCAGCCAGATCGCTTTGCGGAATGGGCTGCCCTGGGAAGGCCTGGCCGGATACCGCGAGGTAGAGGGCGCCCTGGTTCCGGGTCGCAGCAGCCAGAAAATCCAGCGATCCGCTGGGGTGCATGAAACGGGTGTTGGTAGCCGGGCCTTCGTCGCAGGCAGCCAGGGCCGCCGTGAGCGCCAGGGCGGCGACCAGACCGCTCAGCTTGGTGTGTCTCCGCTTGCTGAGGCGCAGGGATTCTGTCATGTCGTTCTCCGGTCGCCCCATTCGACTGCCCCTGTCCGCAAAGTCGCCTGCGCTCACCTCACCAAGAACCCCGGCGCAGACCGACCCGAATCGCCTTAAGCATGGGCGGGCAACGTGATAGAGACAACGCGCAATGACTCAGCTTCCTTTTCGCCACCGTTTTATCGTTTTCGACCTCGACGGAACGCTGGTCGACAGTCAGCATACGATTGTGCACTGCATGGGCCGGGCCTTCTCTTCGGACGGCCTGCCCGCGCCGACCGCCCAGGCGGTCCGCGGCATTATCGGTCTGAAGCTTGAGGTGGCGATCGGCACCCTGCTGCCGGAGCCCGATGAGGAGAGGGCCCTCAAGCTCGCGGGACGCTACAGAGAGGCATTCCACGAGCGCCTCGGTCAGCCCGATCATGACGAGCCTCTGTTTGAGGGCACCCTCGAATGCCTTTCCGCCCTGGACCATCCCGAGCTGTTTCTGGGGATCGTTACCGGCAAGAACCGCCGTGGCCTTGAGAGGGTGCTGGCGCATCACGAAATCCAGCACCGCTTCACCACTCTCAGGACTGCAGACGACGGGCCCAGCAAGCCGCACCCCCATGTCCTTCAATTAGCCATGGCCGACGTTGGGGCGGACCCGCAGGATACGGTGATGATCGGAGACACGACTTTCGACATCCAGATGGCGCGCTCGGCGGGCTGTGATGCGGTGGGGGTGGATTGGGGCTATCATCACCGCGATGAGCTGAAGGCCGCCGGTGCTGGTAAGGTTGTTGATCGATTTTCCGATCTTCGGCAGGCACTTATAGACTTGAGTGGAGTTTAGGTATGAAGTTGAGGCGGGTTCTCTACTGGACTGCCGCCGTGACTGCCGGCGTGTTTGTCGCCGGCTATGCCGCCCTTTCGTCGCTGCAGTTCGATGACCTGACCCGCCTGATCCAGGCGGAGGTCAAGAAGGCGACGGGCCGCGATCTGGTGGTAGCAGGGCCCGCCGATCTGGAGATCTCCCTCAGTCCCTCCGTCAATCTCCAGGACCTTAGCTTCGCCAATGCCGCCTGGGGCAGCCGGGCCGAGATGGTGACCGTCCGTCAGCTTGAGGTCGAAGTCGAGTTGCTGGCGCTGTTGACCGGCAACATCGTCATCAACCGTTTGGTTTTGGTTGAGCCGGACATCCTGTTGGAGACCTCTGCAGACGGCCTCGGCAACTGGGAGTTCGGCGCCCCTGATGGGTCGGACGCCACGGCGGAAGCGGCCGATGAAGACGGCGGCCGAGGCGGTGGCTCCGGGGCTCTTTCGGATGTGAACGACTTCGCCATCCGCGGCGGCCGTTTGGTCGTCAAGGGGATAGCGGGCGAGGAGACAACGCGCCTGGATCTAACGGAGGCGACAGGCAGCGCTCCCGCCGGCAGCAGTTCACGCAGTCTGACCCTGACCGGCAGCTATAACGACAATCCCTTTCGGGTCGAGGGCACCTTCGGCAGTCTGCGCGACATCCTTTCCGGTGAGGCGAGCCCGATCGATCTCGCCATCGACGCGGGAGGGGCCAGGGCAACGGTAGAGGGCAGCGCCGGCGATCTGACAGGATCTGCAGCCGCCGAACTCGCGGTTACCGCCGAAGGCGACAGCCTTGCCGGTTTCTCGGGCTTCGTGGGCAACACGCTGCCGGACCTGGGGCCCTATAAGCTCTCAAGCGACATCAGTATTGCCGGACAAAGTGTTGATTTTTCGGGATTAGCGATGCTGCTTGGGGGCAGTGATCTGGCTGGGGCAGGCAGCCTGGACCTGGCCGGAGAGCGGCCCAAGGTGACGGCGAAGCTTGCTTCCAGGACCCTGGACCTGTCGGATTTCTCGTCATCCGGGCCGGGAGATTCAGAGGGCCCTTCAGCCCCGGCAGACAGCGCGGCGGATCAGGCGGCGGGCCCGGGCGGCCGCATCTTTTCCAGAGAGCCTCTGCCCCTTGAGGCCCTGGCGGCATTTGATGGCGCGTTGACCCTGGGCGCTGCAGAGCTGCGCGTGACGCCGCGGCTTTTCCTGAACGACGTCGAACTGACCGCCCAGCTTACCAACGGCAACCTGAAGGTCGACCCGATGCAGGGGCGGCTGGCGGGTGGGTTGTTGAGCGGCTCTGCAGGTCTTGACGCCGGCACGGCGCCTGCCGCGCTGGATATCGACCTCAAGGGTGAGGGCATGGACTTCGGCAGCCTGTTGCAGGCGGCGGAGGTCAGTGACCAGGTCGGCGGCGAGTTGGCGTTGGATGTCGTCCTTAGCGGGCGGGGGCAGTCCGCCCACGCCTTGGCCGCCGGGCTGGACGGTCACGTTCAGGCGGTCTCAGAGGACGGCACCATCGACAATGCGCTGCTTGGATTCTTCAGCGCCGGGCTCAGCGACATCACCGGTCCGCTATTCGGCACCTCGGATCGTGCCAATCTGAACTGCATCGTCGGCCGCTTCGACATTGCGGGCGGGCAGGCCGAGAGCCGCGCACTGGTTTTGGACACCGGGACCTTCGCCATTGCCGGTCAGGGCGGTATTGATCTTGAGGCCGAGCGCGTCAGTCTCTCGTTCGACACGGAAACCAGCGAGCCGAGCCTTGCCAGCCTGGCGGTGCCCTTTAAGGTCTTTGGTCCGATGGAGGATCCGAGCATCGTGCCCGATCCCATCGGGGCCGCCGCCAATGTGGTTGGCACTGTTGGCACCGTTGCTGAAACTGGTGGCAACATCGTCGGTGGGGTTGTCGACACCCTCGGCGGTCTGGTCGGCACCGGGCCGATAATCGGCCGGATCGGCAGTGACGAGACTCTCTGCGGCGAAGCCCTGGCTGCGGTCGGCCTGGCTGAGACAACACCGCCTTCCTCTGACTCCGAGGTCAAGCCGGCCGATGGCGGACCGAAGCCGGCCTCGAAAGGTCTGGTCGAGGATGCCGGCGATGCCGCCAAGGAACTCGGGCGCGACTTGAAAGAGGGCATTAAGGGCTTGTTCGGGAACTGATTTACCGGCTTTTCTCATGCAGAAGATGAAGCGTTTCTACAAGGCCGCGACAGCGGGCTTAACCGACGGCGGCTATGGCGTCCTGCTGGACGGCCGTCCCGTTAAAACCCCGGCCAAGGCCGCTCTTGCCGTTGCCTCCCAGGCGCTGGCCGAGGCCATCGCCGAAGAGTGGCAGGGCCAGGACGATGAGATCGACACGGCCAGCATGTCGATCAACAACCTGACCTGCACGGCTATCGATATCGTCGGTCCGCAGCGTCAACGGATCGTCGACGACTTGATCGACTATGGCGGCCACGATCTGATCTGCTATTGGAGTGACGAGACGGGCGATCTGCTGAACCGTCAACAACAGCTATGGCAACCGCTGCTGGACTGGTCGGCGCAAAGCCTTGCCGCACCGCTGTCGAAGACCTGCGGTGTGATCTCCCAAGATCAGCCGCCGGCGAGCCTCGCTGCCTTGCGGGACGCGGTTGAAGTCCATGACACGCTGGCGCTGACGGGGCTGACCACGGCTGCGCAGGCGGCCGGTTCGCTGATCATCGGCCTTGCCTTGTCCCATGGCCGGCTGGACGCCGAAGAGGCCCATAGGCTCTCACAGCTTGACGAACTCTATCAGGCGGAACGTTGGGGCGAAGATGCTGAGGCCGCTGCCCGGCGTGAGCACTTGCGGCAGGAAATGCTCGCCGCCGCCCGTTTCCTCGAACTGGTTCGCCAGGGCGGCGCGGCGTAAGGTCTCAGACGCTGCGTGTTGCCGGCGGTTCCTGCGCGCCCTGCTGCATGACATCCGCCAGAATGCCATAGGTCTTGGCCCAGGCCGCTTCGACGGCCGGGGTGTACGTGTCCTGCAGTCCCTGCTGGAGGGTCCACAACAGAGCGTTGGCGACGCTCTCGTAATGGTTGGGCTGGATGCCATAGGCGTGGTGACGCTGACCCATGACCTTTACCGCCGGCACCAGTTTGTCGAGTTTTTCCAGGCTGGCGACCGCGGTCTTCAGCACCGCCATGAGCTTGCGGCCCTGTTCGGTCATGTCGCCCTTGAAGAGCGGTTTGGTGCTGGGGTCGATCTCGAAGAGCCTGCCGTAAAACAGGGCTGCGGCATCGTCGGCAATCGGCTCCACCGCGGCAAAGGTATCCTGCACCAGTCTGATTTCTGAGGGGCTGAGCGGGCCGTCGGCGGCGGACGCGCTCGGCGTCGGCGCTGCCGCCGGTTCAGGTCGCTCGGAGGCGGATGCCGGCGGCGCTGGTTCCGGCTTCTGTTCTGGTGCTGCGGCCTTCGGTGCCGGGGCTTTCGGCTCGGCAGCGCCTTGTCCCGCCTTGGCCTGCTTGCGCTCCGATTCCGTGTTCAGGCTGGAAAGCTTGTTGATCCTTTGGGTCAGGCTCTCGACGATCTCGCCGATCTGGTTGGTCGCCTTGCTGGTCTGCCCGGCGAGCTGCTTCACCTCACCCGCGACGACGGCAAAGCCCTTGCCGGCCTCGCCGGCGCGTGCCGCCTCGATGGTGGCGTTCAGCGCCAGCAGATTGGTTTGCTTGGCAATCGCCTCGATCTGGCCGGCCATATTGGCGACATTCCCGACTTCATCGCGCAGCGCCTCGATCTGCTCGGCAATGCCGCCGGCGGAGGCCTTGTCGGCAGATTCGGGTTTTTGACTTATGGTGGCGGCGGTGCTGGCGTCTTTGGCTGGCATGTACTGTCCTGCGGGCACTGTTGAGGTTCTGGGTAGGCTGTCCTAGAGCCTTGTATCCGGCCGCCGTTAATAATCGACTAATTATAATCATAATGCTCATTTTCGAGCTTTTGCCGGGTCGAATGCCGGGAAAGCCGGCCGGGTGGTGCTTGCCCCGGTCCCGTGCTATCAGCTTTTGCGAATTCTTCCACTTGTGGATCGATCAGCGACGATGGCGGCCCGGGATCGGGCGAGGGGACGGCAAAGGCGATGCAGGAAATCCTTCAGCAGCTTCAGGTCAAGCGCGACGAGGCGGCCGTGGGCGGCGGCCAGCGGCGTATCGACGCCCAACATGCCAAGGGCAAGCTCACGGCGCGTGAGCGGCTGAAGATCCTGCTCGATGAGGGCTCCTTCGAAGAATGGGATATGTTCGTCGAGCACCGCTGCAAGGACTTCGGCATGGAAAGCCAGACCGTCGCCGGGGACGGCGTGGTGACCGGTCACGGCACAATCAACGGCCGTCTGGTCTTCGTTTTCAGCCAGGACTTCACGGTCTTCGGCGGCTCCCTGTCGGAGGCCCATGCCGAGAAGATCTGCAAGGTAATGGATAAAGCGCTGCAGGTCGGGGCGCCGGTGATCGGGATCAATGATTCCGGGGGCGCCCGCATCCAGGAGGGGGTTGCCTCTCTCGCCGGCTATGCCGAGGTCTTCCAGCGCAACGTCCTGGCATCCGGCGTGGTGCCGCAGATTTCGATGATCATGGGCCCCTGTGCAGGTGGCGCGGTTTACTCGCCGGCGATGACCGACTTCATCTTCATGGTGAAGGACAGTTCTTACATGTTCGTCACCGGCCCCGATGTGGTGAAGACGGTGACTCATGAAGAGGTTTCCGCCGAGGCGCTGGGCGGTGCGACCACCCATACCACCAAGTCGGGTGTTGCCGATCTGGCCTTTGAAAACGATGTCGAGGCCTTGCTGGAGCTGCGGCGCTTTGCCGACTTCCTGCCCGCCTCCAACCGGGAGGCCCCGCCCTGGCGCCCCAGCGACGATCCCGCGGATCGCGAGGAAGCCTCGCTCGACAGCCTCGTGCCCGCCGATCCCAGCAAACCCTACGACATGAAAGAGCTGATCGAGAAAGTCGTCGACGAGGGCGAGTTCTTCGAACTGCAACCGACCTATGCGGGCAATATCCTCACCGGCTTTGGGCGGATGGAGGGCCAGACCGTGGGTTTCGTCGCCAATCAGCCGATGGTGCTGGCCGGCTGCCTGGACATTGCTTCGTCGATCAAGGCGGCGCGTTTCGTGCGCTTCTGCGATTGCTTTAACATTCCCATCGTCACTTTCGTCGACGTGCCGGGGTTCCTGCCCGGCACCTCCCAGGAATTCGGCGGCATCATCAAGCACGGCGCCAAGCTGCTGTTCGCCTATGCCGAGGCGACCGTGCCCAAGGTCACGGTGATCACCCGCAAGGCCTATGGCGGCGCCTACGACGTTATGGCCTCCAAGCACCTGCGCGGCGATGTGAACTACGCCTGGCCGACGGCTGAGATTGCTGTGATGGGCCCCAAGGGGGCCGTGGAGATCATCTTCCGCGGCGACATCGGCGATGAAGAGAAGATTGCCGCGCGGACCGAGGAATACCGTCAAAAGTTCGCCAACCCCTTTGTCGCTGCATCGCGCGGTTTCATCGACGATGTGATCATGCCGCACGGCACCCGTCGGCGGCTCTGCCGGGCGCTTGCCATGCTGCGCGACAAGCAGTTGGAAAACCCCTGGAAGAAGCACGACAACCTGCCGCTTTAGGTTTGGTTCCGGCGGTGCCCGCCCGCAGCGCACCCGGCTGCGTTGGATGAAGTCGCCGCGACTTCAGAGGAGAGACGCTTCGTGAAGCTCTATGCAGATTCGTCTTCAGGAAACTGCTATAAAGTACAATTATTATTGAATTTTCTGGGTC
Organism: Pelagibius sp.; assembly: GCF_965249265.1. Classification (NCBI taxonomy): domain Bacteria; kingdom Pseudomonadati; phylum Pseudomonadota; class Alphaproteobacteria; order Rhodospirillales; family Rhodovibrionaceae; genus Pelagibius; species Pelagibius sp. Next base: position 1,644,012 of record NZ_OZ252224.1, read on the forward strand.
AGCCCTATGACCTGGAGGAAATCAACGTCCTCTCGGGGGACACGCGTCAGCCTGCGTTTTTGGCCAAGAATCCCAACGGCCGCATTCCTCTGCTGGAACTGGACGACGGGACCCACCTGCCGGAATCCAATGCCATTCTCTTTTACCTCGCCGAGGGTACATCTTTCCTGCCGACGGACCGCCTCCAGCGGGCGCGGGTGCTGCAGTGGATGTTCTTTGAACAATACAGCCACGAGCCTTACATCGCCGTGCTGCGGTTCTGGAAGCAATACGCGGGCAAGACACAAGCCGATGAGCCGGGCTGGGCCGAGCGCGAAGCCAAGGGCTATGCCGCGCTGGATGTGATGGACCGGGAACTGGCGCAGGGCCCCTGGTTTGTCGGAGAGACGCCCAGCATCGCCGACATCGCGCTCTACGCCTATACCCACGTCGCCGATCACGGCGGTTTCGATCTGTCTTCCTACGGGTCGATAAACGGCTGGCTGGAACGGATGGCGGGCCTGCCGGGCTACATTCCCATCGCACCGCCGCCTGAGCGCCGCTAAGGGCCCCCGAGTGCGGCCAGGGGGCCAGAGCAGGGGAAGCGGATTGCCAAGTAAGCGGCAAAGCAAGTACACAAGCAGAGGTTCATAAAACAGCAAAACAACAAGGTGTCGTCTGGGTGGATTTCGGGCCGGGGGTAGGACCGAACCTTAGGAAGCCGACGCGATAGGGGCGGATGTTCAAGAAAATCCTCATTGCCAACCGCGGCGAGATTGCCTGCCGCATCATCAAGACCTGCAAGCGGATGGGCATCCGGACGGTCGCTGTCTATTCCGCCGCGGATGCCGATGCCCTGCATGTTCGCCAGGCGGATGAGGCCGTGGCCATCGGTCCGGCGGCTGCGGCCGAAAGCTATCTGGTGATGGAGAAGATCATCGCCGCGGCGAAGCAGACCGGGGCCGAGGCGGTACATCCCGGTTTCGGCTTCCTGTCGGAGAACGCCGCTTTCGTCGAGGCGCTGGAGGCCGCCGGGCTGGTCTTCATCGGCCCGCCGGTGAAAGCCATCGGCGCCATGGGCGATAAGATCACCTCCAAGAAGCTGGCGGCGGCGGCCAAGGTCAGCACCGTGCCCGGCCATCCCGATGCCATCGAGGACGAGGAAGAGGCGGTAAGGGTCGCCGGAGACATCGGCTATCCCGTGATGATCAAGGCTTCCGCCGGCGGGGGCGGCAAAGGCATGCGGGTTGCGGCCAACGAAGCCGAGGCCCGTGAAGGCCTGCGCTCCGCCCGCAACGAGGCCCGCTCCAGCTTCGGCGACGAGCGGGTCTTCATTGAGAAGTTCATCGAACAGCCGCGCCACATTGAGATCCAGGTCCTGGCCGACGCCCACGGCAAGACCCTGCATCTGGGCGAGCGCGAGTGCTCGATCCAGCGCCGCCACCAGAAGGTCGTGGAGGAGGCGCCGTCGCCCTTCCTCGATGCCGAGACCCGGGCTGCGATGGGGGCCGAGGCGGTGGCCCTCGCGGCGGCGGTGGATTATCGCTCCGCAGGGACGGTGGAGTTCATTGTCGATAAGAACAAGAACTTCTATTTTCTTGAAATGAATACGAGAATTCAGGTCGAACATCCGGTGACGGAATTGATCACCGGTCTCGATCTGGTGGAATGGATGATCCGCATCGCCGCTGGGGAGCCGCTGTCTTTTGGTCAGGATGACGTAACCCTGGACGGCTGGGCGGTGGAGACCCGGGTCTATGCCGAGGACCCCCTGCGCGACTTCATGCCCTCCATCGGCCGTCTGGTGCGTTACCGGGAACCTCCGGCGCCGGAAGAGCCCGGCATCACCGTGCGGGTCGACACCGGCGTGACCGAGGGGTCGGAAATCTCGATGTTCTACGATCCTATGATTGCCAAGCTGGTCACCCACGGGCCCGACCGCGCCGCTGCCATCGCCGCGATGCAGGTGGCTCTGGATGCCTATCTGGTGCGCGGTATCAGCCACAACGTCGCTTTTCTGGCCTCGGTGATGGCCAACCCGCGGTTCCGCGACGGCGATATCTCGACGAACTTCATCGCTGAAGAGTTTCCGGACGGTTTTCAGGGCGCTCCGGCCGCGCCGGACACCCGGGACGCGCTGATCGGCGTTGCCGCGGTTCTGCGGCACCGCAGGGCCGGACAGGAGGCAGCCATCTCCGGCCAGATGGATGGCGTGCCCGACTTCGATCCCTCCAAGCCGGCAGACTGGGTGGTAATGCTCGGTGCGGAGCCGCATCCGTGCCGGGTGGTTCCCGTCGACGGCGCCTACCGTGTCACCAACGGCGAGGCTGCCCTGCTGATCGAGACCGACGCCCGGCCGGGCGATCTCGTCGTTCCCTGTTTCATTGACGGAAGGGCGGTAACGGTTCAGACCGAGCGGCGCGGACCGGCGCTGCGGCTCGGCCATGCCGGGACCTCTCTGGAGGTTCTGGTGATGACGCCGCAGGTGGCGGCGCTCGCCGAGCAGATGCCGGTGAAGGAGCCGCCCGATCTCTCGCGTTTCCTGCTGTCGCCCATGCCGGGTCTGCTGATGTCCCTGGCCGTGGAGGAAGGGCAGGCGGTGAAGGCCGGGCAGGAACTGGCGGTGGTCGAGGCCATGAAGATGGAAAACATCCTGCGGGCCGCCCGCGACGGCAAGGTCGCCAAGGTCCACGCCGGTCCCGGGGAAAGCCTGGCCGTCGATCAGGCGATCCTCGAATTCGACTAGTCCGGATTAAACCTCCAGACCATGGATCAGCTTGAGCGCCCGACGGAACTGACCTGGGACGAAAGGCGGTCCTGGTTCGAGGACCTGGAAGCCGGCCATGCGGTAGCAGGCGCCCCGGCGCCGAGCGAGCAGGCCTGCGCCCTGATGATCGATCTTCAGGCGGTGTTCTGCAGCGGCGCCTGGGCCGCCGCCGTGATCCTGGCCTATGCGATTGCCGAGGCCCAGGGCAGCCGGCGCGGGGCCTGTCCCGCCGGCGTCGCCGAACAGGACTGGAAGTGGCTGCGCGGCTTGCGGAACCGGCTGGTCCATGAAAATCCGGGCAAGGCAGCCTTTACCGTCGAAGACCAGTGGACGCGACGGGCGCTGTGGGAGGAGCGGGCCCGCCGGTCCATCGTGACAGCCTTTGCCGCACTTTACCCGGAGCCAACCGGAAGCGGCGGTGAGGCGAAGGAGAGACTGTGACCAAGGCGCTGCATGTCGTGATTTCCGGCCGCGTCCAGGGCGTTTGGTTCCGCGGCTGGACACGCCAAACGGCGGCGTCTTTCGGCCTGGACGGCTGGGTGCGCAATCGGCGCGACGGGTCTGTCGAGGCGGTATTCTCCGGCGATGCGGAAAAGGTGGATGCCATGCTTCAGGCCTGTTCCCAGGGACCGCAAATGGCCCGCGTGACCGCAGTGGAAAGTTGCGTGTATGATGGTCAGGTTGATCCTGGGTTTGTTGTTAAGACAACAACTTGAAGGGTATTTCTTAAAGTGCACCTGAGGATGCGGAGAGGGACGAGTGGACAAGGCCGGCTGCTGATTGCCGCCTTGCTGCTGTCCCTGCTGCTGCCCGCGCCCTCGGCCCTGGCCGATGCCGAGGGCGATCCGGACGCGCTGATCGAAACGGCCCTGAAGCCCTGGACCGGCGATCTCGCCGGTATCAAGAAGCGCGGCTTCCTGCGCATGGCGATCCCGCACAATCCGCTTTTCCTTGCCTATGACGGCGAAGCGCGGATCGGCGTGGCTGCGGAGATCGAGCGGGAGCTCGAGGCCTATCTGCGCAAAAAGCTGAAGCAGCGCATCGACGTGATCCTGATGCCTCTGGCGCGTGACCGCCTGTTGCCGGCGGTGGTCGAGGGGCAGGCCGACATCGCCGCCGCCAACCTGACGATCACGCCGGAACGCGCCGACAGCGTCGCTTTCTCAAAGCCGACACGCAAAGGCGTCGCCGAAATCATCGTTTCCGGCCCGGCAGCGGGTGATATCGCCAGCTTTGATGATCTGGCCGAAGTCGGCCTGCATCTGCGCCGCTCCAGCAGCTACTACGGTCATGTGCAGGCCCTGAACGCGGCGCGCGAAGCAGAGGGCAAACGGGCGATACCGCTCGTCGAGGTCGATGAGGTGCTGGAAGATTACGACCTGCTGGAGATGGTGCAGGCCGGCATCATTGAAGCGATCCCGGTCGACGACCATAAGGCGGCCCTCTGGGCGCAGGTTTTCGACAGAACCGTGTTGCATGGCGGCTTGGTACTGGCCGAGGGTAGGCAGATCGCCTGGGCTTTGCGTAAGGAATCGCCGGAGCTGATGACGCTGATCAACGGCTTCGTCGCCACCATTCGCAAGGGCTCACTGCTGGGCAATATCCTGGACAAACGCTATCTGCAATCATCCGACTGGGTCGAGCGGGTCGACTCCCGTGAGGCCCGGGCACGGGCCCTGGAGGTGGCGGCGCTGATCCGCGACTACGCCGGGCAGTACGACTTCGATTGGATCATGATCCTCGCCCAGGGATTTCAGGAGTCCGGCCTCGATCAGTCGAAGCGCAGCCCGGCCGGGGCTATCGGCATCATGCAACTGCTGCCGACGACGGCCCGGGATCCGAATGTCGCGATCCCCGACATCACCAAGGCGGAGAACAATGTCCACGCAGGCGTTAAGTACCTGCGTTTTCTGAGGGACCGTTACTTCTCGGGCGAGGAGATCGCCCCGCTGGACCGGGTGCTGTTTTCCTTTGCCGCTTATAACGCGGGGCCGGGCAACCTTGCCCGGGCGCGCAAGAGGGCCGGGAAGATGGGGCTGAATCCCGATGTCTGGTTCGGCAATGTGGAGATCGCCGCGGGCAAGGCGATCAGCCGCGAACCCGTTATCTACGTCCGCAACATCTTCAAATACTCGGTGGCCTACGCCCTCAGCACCGAGATCGCGGAATCACGCCGGGCCATCTTCAGCAGTCAATAGGTCCCGCAACAGGAACCGGGCGCCGCTGCCTTCATCTATCATTTCCATAATTCTAGAAATATCGTTGACTCCTCGGGTTGGATCGCTTAGCCTTTCGGCATGGAATTGAATCAGGCTGCCCGTTGTCTTGAGAAGCTCGGTAATCCGATCCGGCTGGAGGTCTTCCGCCTTCTGGTTCGGGCCGGGCCCGAAGGGCTTCCCGTCGGCGAAATCCAGGAGCATTTGGAGGTGCCCGCCTCGACCCTCTCGCATCATGTCGCGCATCTGGTGAATGCGGGCCTGGTGACCCAGGAGCGTCAGGGGCGGCAACTGATTTGCCGGCCGGATTTCTCGTTGATGGACGGTCTGATTGATTTCCTGACCGCCGAATGCTGCATGCTGGTGGACAAACCGGCAGAGAAAGAGGGGCGGCGCGAGGCCGGCTGAGCCGGAGAGCTGGCGCCCTTTTTTTGCTCAAATAGTTCGATGATCCCGGAAGGGTCGAAGGTAATTCTTGAAAGGACAGATCCCATGGCAAGCCTGGTTTCCGCGATGTCCGGTGCGGTTTTTGGTCAGGACGGCCTGATCCGCCGTGTTGATCGGGTCTGGCTGGCGTTGATACTGCTCTTCGCCGCTCTGGCGCTGGCTGTGCCCGCCCAGGCACTGGACAGCCTGGCGTTCATGGTTGATGCCTTTCTCTGGCTGCTGCCTTTCCTTCTGTTGTCTGTGGCTCTGGCTGCCTGGCTGAAGGCGGCGGGGGCAGACAGCCTGATCGCCGGCGTCGCCAGTCGTGCCGCGCCGACGGCAATCGTCATTGCTTCCCTGGCCGGCGCCATCTCGCCGTTCTGTTCCTGCGGGGTGGTTCCCTTGATGGCGGCGCTGCTGCTCGCCCGTGTTCCCTTGGCGCCGGTCCTCGCTTTCTGCGTTGCCTCGCCGTTGATGGATCCGGAGCAGTTCATTCTGATGGCGGCGACCCTGGGCCTGCCCTTTACCCTGGCGAAGACGGTGGCGGCGATGGGGCTGGGCCTTGCCGCAGGCTTCACAACGCTGGCTCTGCAGCGCGCCGGTTTCTTCGCCGAGCCTTTGAAGGCGGCGATCGGCTGCGGCGGTTGCGGCAGCCCCAGCCTGCCGGAGGGCAGCCTGCGCTGGGCCTTCTGGGATGAAGCGCCGCGTCGTCGGGCCTTTGTCGCCGAGGCGCGTTCGACGGCACTGTTCCTCAGCAAGTGGCTGCTGTTGGCTTTCGCCCTGGAGAGCCTGATGGTGGCCTGGGTCCCTGCCAGCCTTGTCGCCAGCACCCTGGGTGGCGACGGCTGGCAGGCGATCCCCCTGGCTGTGGTGGTCGGCGTGCCGGCCTATCTGAACGGCTTTGCGGCGATCCCGCTGATCGGTGAGTTGATGGCGATGGGCATGGCGCCGGGCGCCGCTCTCACCTTCCTCATCGCCGGTGGCGTGACCAGTCTGCCGGCCGCCATGGCGGTCTTCGCGGTGGTGCGCCGTGCCGTCTTTTTCTGGTATCTCGCCGTGGCGCTGCTGGGATCGCTGGTTGTCGGTGTCGCCGTTCAGACGGCTTTGTCGGTGACCGGCTTGACGTTCTGAAGCGGCCTACCGGGCTGATCCGGCAGACTGGGTTGAGCGGGGCCAAAGAGCTCCTCGACGTTGCCGAGCAGGGCGGCGTCGAGGTCGGCCATACCGACCGGCAGGCCGAGATCGACCAGCGAGGTGACGCCATGTTCGGCGATGCCGCAGGGCACGATGCCGCTGAAGTGGTCCAGGTTCGGCTCCACGTTGATGGCGAGGCCGTGGTAGGTGACCCAGCGGCGGATGCGCACGCCGATGGCCGCGATCTTGTCTTCGCGCGGCCCTAACGGCCCGCTGCCGCGTGCGACCCAGATGCCGACGCGGCCGTCGCGCCGCTCCCCGGTCACCGAAAAGCGGGCCAGGCTGCGGATGATCCATTCTTCCAGATCATGGACGAAACGGCGCAGGTCGGGCCCGCGGCGTTTCAGGTCCAGCATCACGTAGACGACGCGCTGGCCGGGCCCGTGGTAGGTGAACTCGCCGCCGCGCCCTGTCTCGAACACCGGAAAGCGGTCGGGCTCCAGCAGGTCTTCGCGTCGCGACGAGGTTCCGGCTGTGTAGAGCGGCGGATGCTCGACCAGCCAGATCAGTTCCGCCGCGCCCGCGTCGCGGATCGCCGCGACGCGCCGCTCCATAAACGCCACGGCGTCGGGATAGGCGGTCAGGCCCGGCTCCACCCGCCACTCGAGGGGAGGCTGCACCGGGGCTGCCGGCGGGATCGTCGCTTGCGCATCCATGATTGCAGAAGATAGCCGCTAGCGCCGGAAATACCATCAGTTTCCGCGTCTCCGCACCGCCCGCCCGGCTGCCCCAAGACACTTGCGCTCGGGCGCGGCGGCGGTCATCTTCTGAGCGTTGCCGGGGGCCGCGCTGCGCGGCTGCCGGGCTTAGGGTCGACAAGCAAGAAAAACGATATGGGGGACGGTATGGCAAAGGATCTTCGCGAGGCGGCCTTGGCCTATCACCGTCACCCGAAGCCCGGCAAGCTGGAGATCTCAGCCACCAAACCCCTCAGCACCCAGCGCGATCTTGCTTTGGCTTATTCGCCCGGGGTCGCTGCCGCCTGCGAAGCCATCGCGGAAGACCCGGCCGAAGCCTCGTCGCTGACGGCCCGCGGCAACCTGGTGGGTGTGGTCACCAACGGCACCGCGGTTCTGGGTCTGGGCGCCATCGGGCCGCTTGCCTCCAAGCCGGTGATGGAGGGCAAGGCGGTCCTCTTCAAGAAGTTCGCCGGTATTGATGTTTTCGATATCGAACTGGACGCCCTGGACCCGGATCGTTTCATCGATGTGGTTGCGGCGCTGGAGCCGACCTTCGGCGGCATCAATCTGGAGGACATCAAGGCGCCGGAGTGCTTCGTGATCGAGGCCGCGCTGCGCGAGCGCATGAACATTCCGGTGTTTCATGACGATCAGCACGGTACGGCGATTATCGTTGCCGCGGCGATCTACAACGGCCTGCGCCTGGTCGGCAAGGATATCGGCGAGGTTAAGCTGGTAACTTCCGGCGCCGGCGCCGCGGCTTTGGCCTGCCTCAACCAGTTAGTCTCTCTCGGCGTGAAGCGCGAGAACATCTGGGTCACCGACATCGTCGGCGTGGTTTATGAGGGGCGTGAAGAGCAGATGGATCAGTGGAAGTCCATCTATGCCCAGCCCACCGATGCCCGCAGCCTTGGTGACGTGATCGCCGGCGCCGATGTGTTCATGGGGCTTTCCGCGCCCGGCGTTCTGAAGCCGGAAATGGTGAAGCAGATGGCCGACAAGCCGATCATCATGGCGCTGGCCAATCCGACCCCGGAGATCATGCCGGAGGAAGCGCGGGAGGCGAGGCCCGATGCGATCATCGCCACCGGCCGTTCCGACTTTCCAAATCAGGTGAACAACGTTCTCTGCTTTCCCTATATCTTTCGCGGCGCTCTCGACGTCGGCGCGACGACCATCAATGAGGAGATGAAGCTGGCCTGCGTCAAGGCCATCGCCGATCTCGCCATGAAGGAGCAGAGTGATGTGGTCGCCAAGGCCATGGGCGGGGAAGAACGCAGTTTCGGGCCCGATTACCTGATCCCCAGCCCCTTCGATCCGCGGCTGATCCTGGAGATCGCCCCGGCGGTGGCGCGCGCGGCCATGGACAGCGGTGTGGCGATGCGGCCGATCGAGGACTTCGAGGCCTACTGTCAGAACCTGCAGCGTTTCGTCTTCCGCTCCGGCCTGATTATGAAGCCGATCTTCCAGCGCGCGAAGGAGAACCCCAAGCGGGTGATCTATGCCGAGGGCGAGGACGAGCGGGTGCTGCGCGCAGTACAGGTCGTCATCGATGAAGGGCTGGCTCAGCCGATCCTGGTCGGGCGGCCCGAAGTGGTCGAAGTGCGCGCCAAGCGCCTCGGCCTGCGCATCCGTCCGGGCGAGGATGTGCCGCTGATCAATCCGCAGGACGATCCACGCTTCCGCACCTACTGGCAGACCTATCACGCCTTGATGGAGCGCAAGGGCGTGTCGCCGGAGGCGGCAAGGGAGATCGTGCGAACCCGCTCCACGGTCATCGCCGCTTTGGCGGTGAAGCTCGGCGATGCGGATGCGATGATCTGTGGAACCACCGGACGCTACAAACGACACCTCGATCATGTCGGCGGTGTACTCGGCCGCTCCGAAGAGGTTCACGATTTCTCCGCCATCAGCCTGGTCATTCTACCGAGCGGGTCCTTCTTCATCGTCGACACCTATGTGACGCCCGATCCGACCGCCGAGGAACTGGCGGAGATGACCGTTCTGGCGTCTCATCATGTCCGCCGTTTTGGACTTCAGCCGAAAGTGGCGCTGCTCTCGCACTCCAACTTCGGCTCCGCCGATACGGCCTCGGCAAAGAAGATGAGGGAAGCGCTTGCGATCCTGCATCGCAAGTACCCCGATCTTGAAGTCGAGGGCGAAATGCATGCGGACTCGGCTTTGTCGGAGGCCATCCGCGAGCGCGTGTTCCCCAACTCCAAAATGGCCGGCACCGCCAACCTGCTGGTCATGCCGACGCTGGATGCCGCGAACATCGCCTTTAATATGGTGAAGGCCTTGGGTGAAGGCCTCTCGGTCGGACCCATTCTCATCGGCACCGCTGCGCCGGCCCATGTGCTCACCCCCTCGGTCACCGCTCGTGGTATTGTGAACATGAGCGCGATCGCAGTTGCCGACGCACAGGATCGTTCGACACAAGAATAGGGCCGCCCATGGCAGAGACGCCGCCCGAACGCGACGACAGCGACCCCTGGCTGCCGGAAGTGCAGCCCGACAGCTACGGCATTTCCGCAGAGCTTGTCCGTGCCGTTTCCGAGGCGCTCGAAGCCGAAGATGCTGCCGAGGTGCGGCGCATTGCCGTTGATCTGCACGAAGCCGATCTGGCCGACCTGCTTGAGAATCTGGACCGAGACGATCGCCCGCAGTTGATCAGGATTCTGCAGGATGACTTCGACCTGGAGGTCCTGACGCACCTCGATACCTCTTTGCGGGAAGAGCTCATCGAGACGATGGAGCCGCGCCAGTTGGCGGACTCCCTGTCGGATCTGGACAGCGATGATGCCGTTGACATTGTCGAGGACCTCGACGAAGAGGCACGGCGTGAGGTTCTCGAAGCCCTGCCGCAGGCCGAACGCCTGGCGCTGGAGGAAAGCCTCAGCTTCCCCGAAGATTCCGCCGGCCGCATCATGCAGCGCGAGCTTCTGGCCGTGCCCTCCGCCTGGACGGTCGGACAGACCATCGACTACATGCGCTCCGCCAAGGATCTGCCGGACGACTTCTATGATCTCTATATCGTCGATCCGAAGCACCAGCCGATCGGTTTCGTCCCTCTCAGCCGCGCCATGCGGACAAAGCGCCCGGTTCCCCTGACCGAAATCATGACCGACGATATGAAGGTCGTGCCCATCGAGATGGATCAGGAAGAGGTCGCCTATCTGTTCCGCCAATACGGTCTGGTATCGGCGCCGGTCGTGGATGCTGCCGGACGCCTGGTCGGTGTGGTGACGGTCGATGACGTGGTCCACATCATCGATGAAGAGGCCGAGGAGGACCTGCTGAAGCTCGCCGGTGTGCAGGAGACCGATCTTTACAGTGCGGTGCTGGACACCACGCGGTCGCGTTTTTCCTGGCTGTTGATCAATCTTTTCACCGCTGTCGCCGCTTCCGTCGTGATCGCCGTTTTCGAGGACACGATCGATCGGATTGTCGCCTTGGCGGTGCTGATGCCCATTGTGGCTTCGATGGGCGGGAATGCCGGTACCCAGACCTTGACGGTGGCGGTCCGCGCCTTGGCGATGCGTGACCTGTCAGCCGGCAATGCCTGGCGCTTCGTCGGCAAGGAGGTGCTGGTCGGCCTGGCCAACGGCCTCATGTTCGCCATCCTGGCCGGTGCCCTGGCCTGGTTCTGGTTCGATGCACCGATGATCGGGGTGATCATCGGCGCGGCCATGGTGATCAACCTCGTGGTTGCGGCGCTCTCCGGCGCACTGGTGCCGCTCGGCCTGGAAAAGCTGGGCGTCGATCCGGCGGTCGCTTCCAGCGTCTTGCTCACCACGGTCACCGACGTGATCGGGTTTTTCGCCTTTCTCGGCCTGGCGACCCTGTTTCTCGCCTGAAACAGGAAAGGGATGGCCCCTTACGACGCAGCCGGCGCGATCAGTTGTCTCTGACCCGCTTAAATCTTCTGTTGGCGTAGGGGTCAGGGTTGACCGTCTCCAGGCTCTCTTTGAGTTCCTCGACATCAAGGGACTCGACATAGGCCTCGCGTTCCTCGCGCGCCGCCCTTTCGGCGGCCGTCTCACAGGCCGCGGTCAGACCCATCACCGCCAGGGCCAGGGAAATCCCAGTGATCTTCGCAAATCGCGTCATGTCTTTCGGTCCACACCATCCAGGGGGCCGGCTCTCCGGCAACTCCGTCCTCTCGGGGCCGTTCTTCCGGCGCCGCCAAACTCGGGTTGGGAGCAATATCGCTCTTCAAGGGGGGGCTTCGCAAGTCGCCAGAGACGGCTATGGTACGAGACACAGTAGGGCGGATCGCCGCCGTCCGCGATACGGGTATCAACCAGGGGGGCTTTCCGCAATGACCGGCCTAGCGCCATCAGACACAGACTTTGCCGAGCGGGTGCGCGGCAGTTTTGCCCGCCAGAGCATCATGGACCTGCTGGGCGCGCGGCTGACCAGGGTCGAGCCGGGGGAGGTGGAGATCGAGCTGCCGTTCCGCCCTGACCTCTGCCAGCAGCACGGCTTTTTTCACGCCGGGGTCACCAGCACCATCGCCGATTCCGCCGGCGGCTACGCCGGATTCAGCCTGTTTCCCGCCGACGCTTCAGTGCTGACGGTAGAGTTCAAGATGAACCTGCTGGCGCCGGCCGATGGGGATCTGCTGCGCGCTACCGGCCGGGTCATCAAACCCGGCCGCACCCTGACCGTGACCGAGGCCGAGGTGGTTGTGGTCAAGGACGGCGGCGTCAAGACCTGCGCCCATATGTTGCAGACCCTGATGTGCCTGCAGGGCCGCAGCGACATGTCGCAGGCGGGCTAACCTGGCGGATCTGGCTGGCCATTGATCCTTTCGGGTCACGGCCCGGCGGCCTAAAGTAGTATTTGAACGGAAACCAGATCGGCGAACCCCAAGATGATTCCCAACCAGCTTCCCGGCCTCAACTTCGATCTCGGCGAAACGGCCGACATGCTGCGCGATACGGTGATGAGCTTCGCCTCGGAGGAAATCGCGCCACTGGCTGAGGAAATCGACCGCACCGATTCCTTTCCGCGCCAGCTCTGGCCCAAGATGGGTGCCCTTGGTCTGCACGGCATGACGGTGGAGGAGGAGTACGGCGGCGCCGGTATGGGATACCTGGAGCACTGCGTTGCCATGGAGGAGGTGAGCCGTGCGTCGGCTTCCGTCGGGCTCAGCTACGGCGCCCATTCCAACCTCTGCATCAATCAGATCCGCCGCAACGGAACCGATGACCAAAAGAGCCGCTACCTGCCCAAGCTGGTTTCCGGCGAGCACGTCGGCGCTCTGGCGATGAGCGAGCCCGGCGCCGGCTCCGACGTGGTCGGCATGCGCACCCGCGCCGACAAGAAAGGCGACCGCTATGTGCTGAACGGCAACAAGATGTGGATCACCAACTGCGACGAGGCCGATACCCTGGTGATCTACGCCAAGACGGACCCGGACGCAGGACCCAAGGGCATTACCGCCTTTCTGGTGGAGAAGGACTTCAAAGGATTCTCCATTGCCCAGAAACTCGACAAGCTGGGTATGCGCGGGTCGCCCACCGGTGAATTGGTCTTCGAGGATTGCGAGGTGCCGGAGGAGAACGTGCTGGGCGCGCTTGGCAAGGGCGTCAACGTCCTGATGAGCGGTCTGGACTACGAACGTGTCGTGCTGGCTGCCGGGCCGACCGGTATCATGCAGTCCTGCATGGATCTGGTGGTGCCCTACATCCACGAGCGCAAACAGTTCGGCCAGGCCATTGGCGAGTTCCAACTGATGCAGGGTAAGATCGCCGACATGTACACCACGATGAATGCGGCCAAAGCCTACGTCTATGCGGTCGCCAAGGCCTGCGACCGCGGAGAGACGACCCGCAAGGATGCCGCCGGGGCGATACTCTATGCAGCGGAGAAAGCCACCTGGATGGCCTTGGAGACGATCCAGACCCTGGGCGGCAACGGTTACATCAATGAGTATCCGGCCGGAAGACTGCTGCGGGATGCCAAGCTCTATGAGATCGGGGCGGGCACCAGCGAAATTCGCCGTATGCTGATCGGCCGCGAGTTGTTCAACGAAACCAAGTAGGCCTTCAGCGGCCAATCGTGGCGACAGGGGCGCTGATGCCGCCCGCGGGCGACCGTCGGTGCGCCTTTGGTTTCCTTGTAAACACGCCTGAAACTAGTGGTAATGATTAGGAAGCTCTGTGGGAGGGCGGGCGAATCTCGCCAAAAAGGGATTACCCCTTCGGGTGTTGTTTCATCCGGCCAAGTGATGTTCTCTAGGGTTTGAGGAGAAAGCGATGGCCCTGGCGATGAAACCGGCCTGCGAGCGTTGCGAGAACGGACTCGCGATGGATGGGGAAGTCTATATCTGCAGCTACGAATGCACTTTCTGCCCGACCTGCGCAAAAGCCTTGGCATCGCTTTGCCCGAACTGTGGCGGGGAATTGGTCGCAAGGCCGCGGCGCGATGCCGGACCGATGTTTGCGTAACGACGCAGATGCTGCGGATCCAATCCTTTTGAGTTCTTTTGGGAGAGCAGTTTGCCGACAGTATTGATTACCGGTGCCAATCGTGGTCTCGGCTTGGAGTTTGTGCGCAGTTTCGCGGCCGAGGGTTGGCGAGTCCACGCCTGCGCGCGCAACGTCGAGAAGGCCAAGAGCGTAAAGGCGCTGGAGGGCGATGTCGTCTGCCACAAGCTGGATGTCACCAATGGACTGAAAGTCGCCAGCCTGGCGCGCAGCCTTGCCGAAGAGCCCCTGGACCTGCTGATCAACAATGCCGGGATCTACGGTTCCCGCGCCGACTTCGGCGAAACCGATTTCGACGACTGGGCGACGACGTTGAGCGTCAACACCCTGGCGCCTCTGCGCATGGCAGAGCGTTTCGTCGGCATGCTCGAAAAGGGCGAGAGAAAGACCATCGTCAATATTTCGAGCCGTATGGGCTCCATCGCCTCAACGGGCACCGGCGGGTCCTATGCCTATCGCAGTTCCAAAGCGGCTTTGAACATGGTCACCAAGGGGCTCTCCGCTGACCTCGGCCCGAAAGGGTTCACGGTTGTCTCCTTTCACCCCGGATGGGTTCAGACCGACATGGGTGGCGAGGAAGCGGACATTCCCTCCGATGAATCCATCGTCGGCATGCGCAAGGTCATTGCCGGGCTGACCACCGAGGACAACGGCAAATTCTTCAACTACGATGGCAGCGAAATCGACTGGTGAGGCGAAGGCTGGGAAACAGGGCCGGGAAACAGGAGATGACGGCATTTCATCTGGCGCAGATCAACGTTGGCCGACTGATCGCACCGATCGACGACCCCGCGATTGCCGGCTTTGTCGAGCGTCTGGAAGATATCAATGCTCTTGCCGAACGGAGTCGCGGTTTCGTCTGGCGGCTGCAGAGCGAAAGCGGCAATGCCACCGACATTCAGACGTCGCCGGATCCGCAATTCATCGTCAACATGTCGGTGTGGCGGGACTTAGAGTCACTCTTCGCCTATGTCTACAAATCCAGCCACACTCAGGTGATGGCGCAGCGGCGCCGATGGTTCGAGAAGCCCGGCGGCGCCTTTATGGCGCTGTGGTGGCTGCCGGCCGGCACCATTCCCAGCATTGAGGCCGGACTGCAGCGGGTCGCCTTGCTCGACCGCTGCGGGCCGACGCCAGAGGCTTTTGTCTTCAAGACGGCTTTTGACGCTGCGGGGCAGCCGATGGATCGTGCGGCGCTGGTGCGGACGGCCGAACCATGCTTCTGAACGAAGAGCAAAGCCTGATCCGCGATACAGCGCGCCAGTTCGCACACGAACAGTTGGCGCCGCAGGCGGCCGCCTGGGACCGCGAGGCCCGCTTTCCCAAGGAGGCCGTTGCGGCTATGGGCGAGCTCGGCCTCATGGGCATGCTGGTGTCGCCGGAATGGGACGGCGCCGGGACGGACCATGTTTCCTACGCGCTGGCCCTGATGGAGGTCGCGGCGGGTGATGGCTCCTGCTCCACCATCATGTCGGTGCACAACTCCGTCGGCTGTATGCCGATTGCAAAGTTCGGCTCCGGCGAACAGAAGGAGCGGTTTCTCAAACCCATGGCGCGAGGCGAGAAGCTCGGCGCCTTCTGCCTGACGGAACCGCAGGCCGGCTCCGATGCGGCGGCGATCAAGACGCGGGCCGAGCGCGACGGCAACCATTATGTGTTGAACGGCGTGAAACAGTTCATAACCTCCGGTGAGACCGCCGATGTTGCCGTTGTCTTTGCCGTCACCGATCCGGAAAAGGGCAAACGCGGTATCTCGGCCTTCATCGTGCCGACGCGAACTGACGGCTATCGTGTCGCCTCGGTCGAGAAGAAACTGGGCCAGAAGGCCTCCGACACTTGCCAGATCGTCTTCGAGGATTGCCGGCTCACGCCCGACCTGCTGTTGGGGGAAGAGGGCGACGGCTACAGGATCGCTTTGGCCAATCTCGAAGGCGGCCGGATCGGCATTGCCGCACAGTCGGTCGGCATGGCGCGGGCCGCTTATGAGGCGGCGCTGGCCTATGCCAAGGACCGTCAGACCTTCGGCAAGGCGCTTGTCGATCATCAGGCTGTCGCTTTTCGCCTGGCCGACATGGCGACGCAGATTCACGCTGCCGAACTCATGGTTCTGGAAGCGGCTGCCCTGCGCGATGCGGGACGGCCCTGCCTGAAGGAGGCGGCCATGGCCAAGCTTCAGGCCTCTGAGATGGCGGAGAAAGTCTGTTCCGACGCCATCCAGATTCACGGTGGCTACGGCTACCTCGCCGACTTTCCCGTCGAGCGCATCTACCGCGATGTGCGGGTCTGCCAGATCTACGAAGGCACCTCCGACATCCAGCGCCTCATCATCGCCCGCCAGATCGCCGCCGATTGAACGGAGACGCCTCCAATGCTCGACGTTCTGAAACCGAGATCCGTTGCCTTACTGCGTGCGCGCGAGGCTATCTTGGCGGCCGCCGAAGCGGCGGAAGGCTTCGCAATCCCTGAGGTTCTGAGCAGCTACCAACAGGAAAGCGGCTGCGATGCGGCAACGGCTGAGTGGCGGCGGCGCGAGCTCTTTCGCTTTCTCCTTGTCCTCGGACACCTGCCGCACCGCGGCTACGGCATGTATGGTCCGGTCGACGGTCTCTGGCACTGCTTCGTCCTGCATACCGAGCGATACCAGGTCTTCTGCGAGACCTATGCAGCCGGTTTCGTGCATCATCACCCCGGTAGCTCCGCCAAGGGCGCGGGTTGGCGCTCGCGCTACCTGCAGTTCCTGATCGATTACCGCGTCATCTTCGGGGCGCCGCCGCCCGACGATGTCTGGCCGGTGCCGAACGTGCCAAAGGCGAAACTGCCGTCGACGACCGCAGAGTTGCGGCCGCGTCATGTCAGAGCGATGGAACGCATGGAGCGCGGAGTCGGCGGGCCGGACCGGCAGTCGCAGAGCGGCGTTGCGCTCGGCGACTCGAACTCCGCGCCTGGCTGCTTCGGTGGTGGTGAAGGCGTTGACGGCGATGGCGGATGCGGCGGCGGCGGGGGATAATGCGGTCCACAGCAGGGTCTGTGGTCAACGGGTCGTCGCGGCGTTTGGCGGCTGACCGGTCCCTGTCCTAACTGCGACTGCGATCCCTTCAGTCGCTGATCGCCAGACCATGCCGGAGGTTGATGCGTCACAATGCCAGAGCCCATCGAGTTCTATTTCGATTTCTCCAGTCCCTATGGCTATCTCGCCGCCGAGGAGATCAATGCAATCGCCGAGTGCGGCGGGCGCGACGTCGTCTGGCGGCCGATGCTTCTGGGCGCTGTCTTCAAGGAAACCGGCGGCCAGCCTTTGCTCGGGATTCCGATGAAGGGCGATTACGCGCGACACGACCTTGAGCGCTCGGCCCGGTTGATCGGTGTGCCTTTTACGCTGCCGGCCAGCTTTCCCTTCATGTCTGTAGCGGCGGCGCGCGCCTACTATTGGATGTATGACCAGGACCCCGAAAAGGCGGTGGCTCTGGCAAAGGCGCTTTACCGGGAGGCCTTCGGACAAGGGCGGGACATCGATTCGCCGGCGGCTGTCGTGAGCGTCTGTGCGGCTGAAGGCCTGGATCCCGAGGCGGTTAGCGCGGCCCTGAGCGACCCCGCGGTAAAGCAGCGCCTTCGCGAGGAAGTGGAGGCGGCGGTCGCCAAAGGGGTCTTCGGATCACCCCTTATTCTCGTTGACGGAGAGGCGTTCTGGGGTCATGACCGTCTGAGTCAGGTGGCACTTTGGCTGCAGCGAGGCGGCTGGTAGACTGCCTTTGGTGATACGGCGTCTATTGTGCACCTGCGAAAAGGGGTCTACAGGGCCGGTTTGTTTTGCTAGACAGTGCAGACAGCCGCTCCTCTCGATGAGCTTGCCTGAACGGCTTGCCAGAAGGGTTTGATAGAAACTCATGAACGACGGGTCTTCGGACGGGTCCGACAACGACGGTCAGGTTCTGGCCGTTCTCTTCGCCGATATCGACGGCAGCACCAAGCTGTACGAGATTCACGGCGATGAGACTGCGCACCGTCTGACTGCCGAGTGTTTGACCGTGCTGGATGCCAAGGCGGATATGGCCGGCGGCCGAACCGTGAAGACCTCCGGCGACGGTGTCATGTGTGTCTTTGCAACTCCGGACGAAGCGTTTCGGGCGGCGACCCTGATGCGTGACGCCCACAAGCAGGGCCAGGTTTCGATCCATGCCGGTTTCCACTTCGGGCCGGTCATCGAGGATTCGGGCGACTTCTATGGCGACACGGTAAACGTGGCTGCCCGCGTGACCGATCTTGCCAAGGCCGGCGAGATCCTGGTTACCGAAGATACGGTGGTGCGCCTCTCACCGCCGTTCCGCAGTTCGACACGCTGGCTCGACAAAGCGGCGATGAAGGGCAAGAAGGAGCCGGTGGCGATCTACGAGGTGGTGACCGAAGATGAGAATGCGACTGTCATCCGCGGCCCGCTTCTGGCCGAGGCCGGCGACAAGCTGCGCCTGGACATCGCCTATCGCGGGCAGACCTTCAGTCTGGAAGAGCCGATGGCGGAGTTCGTGGTTGGCCGGCAGGAGAACTGCCATCTGATGGTCGATTCCTCCTATGCCTCGCGGCGTCACGCCACGATCCAGGCCATTCGCGGCAAGGTCTTCTTGAAAGACCACAGCACCAACGGAACCTATGTGCGCAGCGAGACCGGCGAGATCGCTTATGTGAAGCGTGAGATGGTGCAGTTGAGCGGAAGGGGCGGCATCTTTCTGGGCCGCGAGCCCGATCTCGCCGCCGAAGACGAGATTCGCTTCAGCCTGCCCTGAGACAGCGACATTACGGAACAGCGAAAAGAGAGACCGGCAAAGGGCTGGGCTGGCGCAGGCACAACCGCTGCTGCTGCGCGGATTGCTTTACCGCACCCGGCACCTGTTCCATACTTTCCCGGGGAGAGTCAGGTCTTGGCGTGTTGAGACGCGCGCCGGACGATGCGGCGTCGGGTCAGGCAGCGAGGTCTGCGGAGAGCCCGACGCGCGAAAGCCGTCGGCCAAAAGCGGTGAGGGACTGAAGGGGTAATGTCGCAAAGCGGTGGAAACGGGGGAGCCACGAGCACGGTCAAGACAGGCTCGGCGGCCGCGACGCTTGGTCATCTGAGCGATGTCGGCCGCGTGCGGCGCCACAATGAAGACAACTACGCCCTTCGCGACGACCTGGGGCTCTGGGTCGTCGCCGACGGCATGGGCGGCGCCGCGGCCGGTGAGAAAGCCAGTGCGATCGTGGTGGACGTCCTGGCGCGGGAGACCGAGCGCGGCACCGCCCTGGAAGATGCCATTGCGGAAGCCAATCGGTCGATCCTGGATGCCGTCGTCGCCGGGGAGGGAAAGCAGGGCATGGGCTCGACCGTCGTTGCCGCGCGCTTTGCCGGTAGCGACTATCATATCGCCTGGGTCGGCGATGCCCGCGCCTACCTCTGGTCCGACGGCCTGCATCGGCTGTCTCACGATCACTCGCGGGTGCAGGAACTGGTCGATGCCGGACTCATCACAGAGGAAGAGGCGCGCCAGCACCCGCATCGCAGCGTGATCACCCGCGTGCTCGGCGGCCCCGACGGCACAGCTGCGGCGCCCGATCTGGTGAGCGGCTCGCTGGAGCCGGGCCAGGGCCTGTTGCTGTGCAGCGACGGCCTGACCTCTGAAGTCGCCGATGCGGAAATCGCGAAGGTTCTTTCGCGGGAGATGGACGGATCGGACAGCGGCTCCGGGTCCGGACAGCAGGCTGTCGATGAACTTGTCGCCAAAGCCTTGGACGAGGGCGGTAGCGACAACATTACCGTGATTTTGGTCGGGGTGCCGAAGAATGCAGCAGCGTAACGATCGGGTTCCGGCTGTGTCTGCGGTTGTATTTACGGGGGTGAAGAGGTGACGGCATTGTGGAGCCGCAAAGAGGATTTGCGCCATGAGCGGTGATACGCCGGACCGCGGCAGGGAGGGGCCCCGCAGCGTCGGTTCCACGGGTGGCGGAGATTCCGGCCTCGCCGGAACTTTCGCGCCGGGCACCCTGATCAGTTTCACTTACAGGGTGGAGGCTTTGCTTGCCCGTGGCGGCATGGGTGAGGTCTACCGCACCACCCACACTGAGATCGGCACCCAGCACGCCATCAAGATCGTCCGGCCCGATCTGGCCAACGACGATAAGATCATGGAGTTGTTCCGGCGCGAAGCCTCGGTGCTGCGCACGGTGCGTGAAGATGCGATTGTCGGCTACGACGGCGTGTTGCGGGACGAAGAGGGCCGGGTCTATCTGGTCATGGAATTCGTCGATGGCCCGTCGCTGACCGAGTACCTGACGGGCGGTACCCTGACGCCGCAGGAGGTTCGCGATCTGCGTGATCGCCTGGCCCGTGGCCTTGCGGCGGCGCATGACAAGGGGGTGATTCACCGCGACATGTCGCCGGACAACATCATCCTCGGCGAAGGGAAGCTTTCTCAAGCCAAGATCATCGACTTCGGTATCGCCAAGCTGGCGGATTCCTCGGCCACGACGATCATCGGCGACGACTTCGCCGGCCGTTATGCCTATGCCTCGCCGGAGCAGATCGGCCTTTACGGCGGACAGGTGGATGCCCGCTCGGATATCTACAGTCTCGGCCTCGTGCTGGCGACGGCGGGCACCGGCAAGGCGCTCAACATGGGCGAGATCAGCGAATCGCTGGTCTCCGTCATTGAGGCCCGCAAGCGCATTCCCGACTTCAGCTCGGTTCCCGAATCCCTGCGCAACGAACTGGGAGCCATGCTGCAGCCCGATCCGGCTGACCGCCCTCAGAGCATGCGTGAGGTCATCGGCCTGGACAGCCGCCTGGACTCGGCGGGGCCGCAGGCGGCGCCGGAACAGAAGCAACAGGCCCCGGCAGCGCCGCTGTCGGCCGAGCCCGCCGCACGGCCCACCTCCGCCGGGGGCAGCGCTCGGGGCTGGTTGTGGCCGGCCGTGACGGCCGGGGTTGCCGCGGCGGCGGTGGGCGGTTACTTCGCCTGGCAGAACATGGCGCCGCCTGCGGACCCGCCGCAGGCAGTGGCGCAGGTGGATACCGCCGAGCCCGCGCCGCCGCAGCCGGAAGCTTCCGCGCCGGCGGCCGACACGCCGCCGAACGGCCAGGCGGTCGCGCCGGTGGAAACCCCCGCGGAAGTTCCCACGGACCCCCCCACGGAACCCCCCGTGCAAGCCCCGGAGGAGCCGACAATCGCGGCGCCGGCGGATGAACCGCCGGCCGCTGTCGTCGCCGAGGAGGCGGACAGCCAGCCTGTGCCGGAGCCAGAATCGCCAAGCGAAACTGCGGCGGTCCAAACGCCGGCCCCAGCTGTGCCGGCGGTTCCTGCCGCCGAGCCGCAACCTGATGCCGAAGAAGGCGTGCCTGCGGATACCGCTGCCCAGGGGGAAGAGGCCGGCGGGGCCATCGCCGACGCGGCCGAAGCGGTTGCTGCGCAAGCTCTGCCGGAGGCCGATGACGCGGGCGTCGATACAGGCGAGGAGCCGGTGCCGGCCGACACGCAGCAGGCTGCGGCTGAGGAGACTGCAGAGGCGGTAACTGAGGAAACAGAAGAGCGCACCATTGATCAGGCGGAGGCATCGGCCCCCTCAGACGAGGAAGCCACCGATAACCGGGCCGTTGATGCGCAGATCGCTGCCTTGCCGGAGCCTTCCGAAGCTGAACGGCGCGCGGCGGCCCTGGCTGCGGCGGAAGCGGCCTTAACGCGCAGCGAGAAGTTGGAAATCCAACGCGACCTGCGGGCTTTGGGCCACTACGCCGGCGGTATCGACGGTAGCTTCGGGCCGGGAACCCGTGCTGGGATCGAGCGCTACCAACAGGTTGCAGGGCTGGAGCCGACCGGCTATCTCGACGATGCTCAACGTGCGGGGCTTGCCAGCGCTGCACAGGCGCCCCGGGCTGAAGAAGCGGCCCGTCTGGCGGCTGAACGGCAGGCCGCAGAACAGCGGGCAGCAGCACAGCAGGCCGCCGAAGCGGAAGCCGCCCGCGCCGCTGAGGAACGCAGGGTGGCGGAAGAGGCCGCCGCCCGCGCGAGGGCCGTAGCTCAGCAGCGCTCAGCACCGGCCCGGTCGACCGAGCCGGCGGTTTCTCAGAATGAGGCATTGGGCCAGCAGCAGGCGGCCCTGCCCGGTGAGAGCGAGATGGATCGCCTGAGGCGTGTCGCCGAAGCGGGTGACCCCATCGCTCAAGCAAGCCTTGGCCTCAGATACTATCGGGGCCAGGGGGTCAGAAAGGACTTGGAAGAGGCCTTTCGCTGGACAAAGCAGGCGGCGGAGCAGGGCGAGGCGCGGGCGCAGTCCAATCTCGGCTTTTATTATATGAATGGGGAAGGGGTCGGCAGAGATCCTGCCCAGGCGGCGCGCTGGTGGCGCGAGGCCGCATCCCAGGGGCTGCAACAGGCGCAGTTTAATCTCGGCCTGCTCTACGAGACCGGGCGTGGCGTCAGCGCGGATCCCCAGGAAGCGGCGAAGTGGTACCGGCTGGCGAGCGAACAGGGCGACCGGCAAGCCAAGTCTCGCCTGGATGGACTGGTACGCCGCGGACTGGTGTCTGCAGAGGAGTGATATTCGCCTTATAGGGGAATATTCGGATTGTTTTTCCGTTAAACGCGAATAAATCGAGGTAGTGGCAGCGATGTCGCAAAGCCATGGTAATTCAAACTGTTGCGAGAGCTTGTCTTGCGCCGGTCACAGAATCTGGCTATACCGCTGTTCGATGTGTTAATCATGTATTCTGTCGGTTGTCATGCAAGTGGCGCAGGGCATCCATCGCAGGGGATTTATCAAAGGGGAAAGCCGATATGAAGGCGAAGGGATTTATCGTTGGCGCCGGCCTGGCCGTTATTGTTTCCATGGCTGCGCCAGCTCACGCGATTACGCCGTTCAACGTTCCCGGTACCGATTTCTGGGATCATCCTTTCGGTAGCGTGTTCGACACGCGCAGCGGATTGGATTTGGAAGCGAACGGAATTGCTTTCAATCAGGGCCTCCAGGCGGGTTATGCGGAGCTTTCCGAGGATCGCTCTGACGCTTGGCTGCACGCCGACTGGGATTTCGTGGACGGCGAGCTTTTCAATCACAAGGCCCGTACGGCGGCCAAGAACTCTGTCGTTCTGCCGGATGCGCCCATGGATCGGGAGCTGAGCGAAGAGCAGGCTGCCGTTTTCCAGGCAGCGCTGGAGCGCCTGCGCAGAGGCTTTGACATGGGTGCCCGCTATGTGGCGCCGGCCGACGCTTCTTTCGCCCAGGTCAAGTACGACTGCTGGATCGAAGCGACCGAAGACGGCCGTACCGGTGACGCCGAGGCCTGCCGGGCCGAGTTCGAGTCGGCCATGGCTGCTGTGGAGGCCCAGGCTAACTTCGCCCTGACCGATGTCGACTACCAGACGCCGGCGCCGGCCATGGTGGCCAAGACCCCGACCGCCGACCAGTTCATCGTGCTGTTTGATTTCGACAGCACCGTCTATGCACCGGGTAACGGGACCATCGTCTCCGAGGCTCTGAATGCTGCCTTGGTCAACTCGGGCCGTTCCATCGACATCACCGGTCACGCCGACAGCTCCGGCGCCATCGCCTACAACCAGACGCTTTCAGAGCGTCGGGCTAACCGGGTGATCGACGAGCTGGTTTCCGGCGGTGTCGATCCGACGCGGATCAGCGGCCGCGGCGTTGGTGAAACGCAGCTTCTCATCCCCACCGGCGACGGTGTGCGTGAAGAAGGCAACCGTGCTGTCGTGATCGAGCTGAACTAAGACCAGAGAACAGCAGAGGCAGTGTAAACTGCCAAGTCTGGTGCTTTGATCTAAGCGCTCAGAACAGTCAGAACGAAGGCTCCTGCGGATTTCGCAGGGGCCTTTTTTCTGCGTTGTTCCGGGCGCTTTCCCTTCGGACCGGTTTGTCCCCTGTCTTTCCCGTCCGTTCTGCATAAGGCGGTGGAATGCGGCAGCGGATTGAAGGGCCGCCGTGATGAGATCGCCGGTTCCGTATATTGATGCAGAGCTTCGTCTTTGCGAGCCGATCCGCTGACTGCACAGCAGCCCTGCCAAGCCCTCGAGCCCAGACAAAGAATGCGGAGAATACTTCCGGGCGCTCTGTCTATCGCACCGCTTATGCAAAGTCGCGCTGTGTTTCGGTTGACCCGGAGCATATCTAGTCAAATCGCATAGGAGTCGAGCGGCTTTACTGTCCGTAAATCACTACTAATGCGAGAGGTTAATCAAACACCTTAGGTGAGTTGAGTCAGGTTCATGCAGGAACGCGTAAATTGATATGATGTTGAAATCCCTCCCCCCTTTTCGCGAATCAGGCCGAAAATTAACACAGTATGGTTAACCGGAGCGGGCCGAAATTCCTATAAAGCGTTGATTTGCGTCGAAATAGGGGGTGCGACGGCGTTAACACTTCTCACGGGGGTGTTAACCATTCGTGAGCAATAACACATACCATACGCTATGGTATTGGCTCTAAGGTCACTTGTAAATACCACAACAATCCCACAAACTCTCATCGCTCAAAGTCTAGGCCTTCGCGTATTGCGCGAGGGGATTTTCATCCGCACCGGGGTTCGCCTCGGTGCGCGCCTGTCTTGGGTAGCAGGCACCATTGGGAGATGGGTAATGACCGACGATCTGCAGCGTGGTGGCGATCAGATCCAATCCAGCGACGACAACTATGCCGAAGACCGCATGGTCGGCGGTGAGGAGCAGCAGGCGGTAGGGCAGGCAGGGGCAACCCAGGTCCTGAGCCGTCCGGCGCCCGGCCAGAGCGTCGTCGTTGAATACGGCCCGGGAGAGACCTTTGTTCTCAACTTCGACCCCGGTGCCGCCCAGATCCTGATCGACGGCAGCGACCTGATCATCGGTTTCGACGATGATGGTGACGGCAATGTCGACAGCAACCTGGTCTTTGAGAATCTGGCTTCGGACCAGGGCGCCGACGGCGGCGCGGTCTTTCAGGTCGCCGGCACCCAGATCGATGCCGGTGTCCTGGTCAGCCAGGCGCTGGCCCTGGCCGATCCCGGGCAGAGCACGATTGAGACCGCCGCCGGTGCCGCGGGCCCGCAGGGTGGCGGTGCGACTCAGTACAACGACAACCTCGGCGATGTCATCGACCTTCTCGTCGCACAGGGCGTAATTCCACCAACCGCCCTTGAATTCGGCCTGATTGAGCTTGAGGACGAAATCACGATCCTGGATGACGAAGTGCCGCCGCCCGATGCGCCGCTGGTGGTTCTTGTCCATGACGAAACCCGCGGCGTGCAGGGCTCCGGCCCCGGGGAAGATGATGATGACGGCGTCGACGACGAGGACGATGTCTCGCCGCCGCTGCCGGAAGAACTTCAGGAAATCTATGATCGTCTTTGTGACTATTACGGCGAGGAAACCTCCCAGCGGTTGCTGGACTTCAGGCCAGAGAGCTTGCAGGCCATGGGAACGCTTCCCTTCGGCCCCGGTGAATCCGTTGCACTGAATGCGATCGTCGACGGGGCCGACAGCGGTCTCGACACCGGCGGAACCGAATTCCCGCAAAACGTGCTGCTGTTTAACTTCGGCCCGAATGTGATCGTCGGTGCGACCGGCGAAGAAGAAGAGGTGGTCTTCATCGTCTACCTCGATCCGGCAAGCGGTGACATCTGGTTCGTTCAGTGCGAGGCCATCAACCACGGCGACCCGAGCGACCCCGATGAGGCCGACACGCCCGAAATTCTGGGCCTCTCCTACACCGTGACCGGTCCCGGCGGCAGCACCGAAGGCCCGCTGGAGATACAGGTTCAGGACGATGGGCCCTCTATCGATGTCGAAGGCGGTGAGGGCGGCCTTGGCCGACTTTCCCTGAACCTTGACGAAACGATCGATCCGGACGATGCCCCGGCGGACGTTTACAACGGCACAGAGACGGAGTCCGGTAGTGGAGGTCCCAACGGGAACCTTGACGATACCGACCTTGTGGCGGTGAACGGGACCGATGCGATCGGCCGTCTGGAGACGCCGGCGGGTGCGGTCGCCGCGTTGTTCTCGGTGAACGGGGATGCGGGCACGGACGGCGAGAAGTCGCTGAGCCACGGCTTCAAGCTGGTGCTGAGTGACGCGGGCTTGGCGACCAGCCTGTCGGTGACGCCGGCGGCGGCCGGGGGCAACCCGGATGATCTGCCTGATGATCTGACGATTTCTCTCTTCCAGGTGAGCGATACGGTAGTCGAGGGCCGCGTGGGCGGCGCGGACGGTCCGGTTGCGCTACGGATCACCCTGAACGATCCGACGGATGCGCTGGGTGACGAGACGCTGACGGTTGAGCAGATCCTGGCGATCGACCACGGCGATGACGACGGTCTCTATGACACCGAGCTAGAGCTTCTGCTGGCTGAGGGCAGCCTGGATGTGGAACTGACGGCGACGCTGGTTGACGGCGACGACGACGAGGCGGTGGACAGCCACACGGTGACGCTGATCGACGGCAACACGACCTTAGTGTCCTTCGACGACGACGGCCCGTCTGTCGCAATCAGTGCCGACACTTCTTCGATGGTGACGCATGATGAGTCGGCGGGTGAGCAGGACGATGATGTTCCGTTCAGTAGTCTGCCAGATAACATCCAGAGTCTCTTCGATGATGTTACGTTGCCTGGTGCCGATGGCAGTGCTGGACCCAAGGACAACGGCGCGTTGGGTTACGCCCGAAGCGAAGGATCTCTGGTCAATATCGATTCCGTTGATTTCGGGACAGACGGCGCAAAAGCCACCCAATACTCTCTCACCCTGGGTGAGCCCAACGATGACGGTATGGTCGAGTCCGGTCTGCAGACGACCGAAGGCTTCGACATCAACCTCTTCCTTGAGGGCGATGTCATCGTCGGCCGGGTCTCGGGCGGCGATGATGACGGCGATGCCGCTTTTGCCATCGCCATCGATCCCGACAGCGGGGAGGTTTTCCTCAGCCAGTGGCTCTCCCTGAAGCATCCCGACAGCCCCAACAACTTCGATGAGACCGTACAGCTGGATGGCGAGTCGGTGTTCGTTCAGGTCGCCGTGACCGACGGCGACGGCGATGTTGCCACAGATAGCGCAGCGATCGGCTCACAGATCAAGTTCGGCGACGACGGTCCGGTTGCGACGCAGGCCATGGAGATGGCGACGGTGCATGAGGATGCGCTGACGCCGGAGGGCAATGCCGAGGGCGGCCAGACGACGGTTGCGACGGGCTCGATTGCCGGTTTCTTCTCGATCGGTGCGGACCAGGAAGGCAGCTACGGGCTGGACGGCAACACCGGCGGTCTGCCGGCGCTGACCTCCGACGGCGCGCCGGTCACCTATGAGGTGAACGATGCGGGCACGCTGCTGACGGCCTCGACGGCGAACGGGGATGTGTTCACGCTCGCGCTGGACCCGGCGACGGGGGCCTATACCTTCACGCTGCTGGACCAGCTCGACCACCTGCCGAACGACCCGGCCAATGACGACGGCCAGGTTCTGGAACTGGACTTCTCCTCGCTGCTGTTTGCCAGGGACGAGGACGGCGACCGCGTCGATGGCGCCGGCAGCTTTGTGATCAAGGTCGAGGACGACATTCCGACGGCGGACCCGCAGGCCATGGAGATGGCGACGGTGCATGAGGATGCGCTGACGCCGGAGGGCAATGCCGAGGGCGGCCAGACGACGGTTGCGACGGGCTCGATTGCCGGTTTCTTCTCGATCGGTGCGGACCAGGAAGGCAGCTACGGGCTGGACGGCAACACCGGCGGTCTGCCGGCGCTGACCTCCGACGGCGCGCCGGTCACCTATGAGGTGAACGATGCGGGCACGCTGCTGACGGCCTCGACGGCGAACGGGGATGTGTTCACGCTCGCGCTGGACCCGGCGACGGGGGCCTATACCTTCACGCTGCTGGACCAGCTCGACCACCTGCCGAACGACCCGGCCAATGACGACGGCCAGGTTCTGGAACTGGACTTCTCCTCGCTGCTGTTTGCCACGGACGAGGACGACGACCGCGTCGACGGCGCCGGCAGCTTTGTGATCAAGGTCGAGGACGACATTCCGACGGCGGACCCGCAGGCCATGGAGATGGCGACGGTGCATGAGGATGCGCTGACGCCGGAGGGCAATGCCGAGGGCGGCCAGACGACGGTTGCGACGGGCTCGATTGCCGGTTTCTTCTCGATCGGTGCGGACCAGTCGGGCAGCTACGGGCTGGACGGGGACACCGGCGGCCTGCCGGCGCTGACCTCCGACGGCGCGCCGGTCACCTATGAGGTGAACGATGCGGGCACGCTGCTGACGGCCTCGACGGCGAACGGGGATGTGTTCACGCTCGCGCTGGACCCGGCGACGGGGGGTTACACCTTCACGCTGCTGGCCCAGCTCGACCACCTGCCGAACGACCCGGCCAATGACGACGGCCAGGTTCTGTCGCTGGACTTCTCCTCGCTGCTGTTTGCCAGGGACGAGGACGGCGACCGCGTCGATGGCGCCGGCAGCTTTGTGATCAAGGTCGAGGACGACATTCCGACGGCGGACCCGCAGGCCATGGAGATGGCGACGGTGCATGAGGATGCGCTGACGCCGGAGGGCAATGCCGAGGGCGGCCAGACGACGGTTGCGACGGGCTCGATTGCCGGTTTCTTCTCGATCGGTGCGGACCAGCCGGGCAGCTACGGGCTGGACGGGGACACCGGCGGCCTGCCGGCGCTGACCTCCGACGGCGCGCCGGTCACCTATGAGGTGAACGATGCGGGCACGCTGCTGACGGCCTCGACGGCGAACGGGGATGTGTTCACGCTCGCGCTGGACCCGGCGACGGGGGCCTATACCTTCACGCTGCTGGACCAGCTCGACCACCTGCCGAACGACCCGGCCAATGACGACGGCCAGGTTCTGGAACTGGACTTCTCCTCGCTGCTGTTTGCCAGGGACGAGGACGACGACCGCGTCGACGGCAGCGGCAGCTTTGTGATCAAGGTCGAGGACGACATTCCGACGGCGGATGCGCAGGCCATGGAGATGGCGACGGTGCATGAGGATGCGCTGACGCCGGAGGGCAATGCCGAGGGCGGCCAGACGACGGTTGCGACGGGCTCGATTGCCGGTTTCTTCTCGATCGGTGCGGACCAGGAAGGCAGCTACGGGCTGGACGGCAACACCGGCGGTCTGCCGGCGCTGACCTCCGACGGCGCGCCGGTCACCTATGAGGTGAACGATGCGGGCACGCTGCTGACGGCCTCGACGGCGAACGGGGATGTGTTCACGCTCGCGCTGGACCCGGCGACGGGGGCCTATACCTTCACGCTGCTGGACCAGCTCGACCACCTGCCGAACGACCCGGCCAATGACGACGGCCAGGTTCTGGAACTGGACTTCTCCTCGCTGCTGTTTGCCAGGGACGAGGACGGCGACCGCGTCGATGGCGCCGGCAGCTTTGTGATCAAGGTCGAGGACGACATTCCGACGGCGGACCCGCAGGCCATGGAGATGGCGACGGTGCATGAGGATGCGCTGACGCCGGAGGGCAATGCCGAGGGCGGCCAGACGACGGTTGCGACGGGCTCGATTGCCGGTTTCTTCTCGATCGGTGCGGACCAGGAAGGCAGCTACGGGCTGGACGGCAACACCGGCGGTCTGCCGGCGCTGACCTCCGACGGCGCGCCGGTCACCTATGAGGTGAACGATGCGGGCACGCTGCTGACGGCCTCGACGGCGAACGGGGATGTGTTCACGCTCGCGCTGGACCCGGCGACGGGGGCCTATACCTTCACGCTGCTGGACCAGCTCGACCACCTGCCGAACGACCCGGCCAATGACGACGGCCAGGTTCTGGAACTGGACTTCTCCTCGCTGCTGTTTGCCAGGGACGAGGACGGCGACCGCGTCGATGGCGCCGGCAGCTTTGTGATCAAGGTCGAGGACGACATTCCGACGGCGGACCCGCAGGCCATGGAGATGGCGACGGTGCATGAGGATGCGCTGACGCCGGAGGGCAATGCCGAGGGCGGCCAGACGACGGTTGCGACGGGCTCGATTGCCGGTTTCTTCTCGATCGGTGCGGACCAGGAAGGCAGCTACGGGCTGGACGGCAACACCGGCGGTCTGCCGGCGCTGACCTCCGACGGCGCGCCGGTCACCTATGAGGTGAACGATGCGGGCACGCTGCTGACGGCCTCGACGGCGAACGGGGATGTGTTCACGCTCGCGCTGGACCCGGCGACGGGGGCCTATACCTTCACGCTGCTGGACCAGCTCGACCACCTGCCGAACGACCCGGCCAATGACGACGGCCAGGTTCTGGAACTGGACTTCTCCTCGCTGCTGTTTGCCACGGACGAGGACGGCGACCGCGTCGACGGCGCCGGCAGCTTTGTGATCAAGGTCGAGGACGACATTCCGACGGCGGACCCGCAGGCCATGGAGATGGCGACGGTGCATGAGGATGCGCTGACGCCGGAGGGCAATGCCGAGGGCGGCCAGACGACGGTTGCGACGGGCTCGATTGCCGGTTTCTTCTCGATCGGTGCGGACCAGTCGGGCAGCTACGGGCTGGACGGGGACACCGGCGGCCTGCCGGCGCTGACCTCCGACGGCGCGCCGGTCACCTATGAGGTGAACGATGCGGGCACGCTGCTGACGGCCTCGACGGCGAACGGGGATGTGTTCACGCTCGCGCTGGACCCGGCGACGGGGGCCTATACCTTCACGCTGCTGGACCAGCTCGACCACCTGCCGAACGACCCGGCCAATGACGACGGCCAGGTTCTGGAACTGGACTTCTCCTCGCTGCTGTTTGCCAGGGACGAGGACGGCGACCGCGTCGATGGCGCCGGCAGCTTTGTGATCAAGGTCGAGGACGACATTCCGACGGCGGATGCGCAGGCCATGGAGATGGCGACGGTGCATGAGGATGCGCTGACGCCGGAGGGCAATGCCGAGGGCGGCCAGACGACGGTTGCGACGGGCTCGATTGCCGGTTTCTTCTCGATCGGTGCGGACCAGGAAGGCAGCTACGGGCTGGACGGCAACACCGGCGGTCTGCCGGCGCTGACCTCCGACGGCGCGCCGGTCACCTATGAGGTGAACGATGCGGGCACGCTGCTGACGGCCTCGACGGCGAACGGGGATGTGTTCACGCTCGCGCTGGACCCGGCGACGGGGGCCTATACCTTCACGCTGCTGGACCAGCTCGACCACCTGCCGAACGACCCGGCCAATGACGACGGCCAGGTTCTGGAACTGGACTTCTCCTCGCTGCTGTTTGCCAGGGACGAGGACGACGACCGCGTCGACGGCAGCGGCAGCTTTGTGATCAAGGTCGAGGACGACATTCCGACGGCGGATGCGCAGGCCATGGAGATGGCGACGGTGCATGAGGATGCGCTGACGCCGGAGGGCAATGCCGAGGGCGGCCAGACGACGGTTGCGACGGGCTCGATTGCCGGTTTCTTCTCGATCGGTGCGGACCAGGAAGGCAGCTACGGGCTGGACGGCAACACCGGCGGTCTGCCGGCGCTGACCTCCGACGGCGCGCCGGTCACCTATGAGGTGAACGATGCGGGCACGCTGCTGACGGCCTCGACGGCGAACGGGGATGTGTTCACGCTCGCGCTGGACCCGGCGACGGGGGCCTATACCTTCACGCTGCTGGACCAGCTCGACCACCTGCCGAACGACCCGGCCAATGACGACGGCCAGGTTCTGGAACTGGACTTCTCCTCGCTGCTGTTTGCCAGGGACGAGGACGGCGACCGCGTCGATGGCGCCGGCAGCTTTGTGATCAAGGTCGAGGACGACATTCCGACGGCGGACCCGCAGGCCATGGAGATGGCGACGGTGCATGAGGATGCGCTGACGCCGGAGGGCAATGCCGAGGGCGGCCAGACGACGGTTGCGACGGGCTCGATTGCCGGTTTCTTCTCGATCGGTGCGGACCAGGAAGGCAGCTACGGGCTGGACGGCAACACCGGCGGTCTGCCGGCGCTGACCTCCGACGGCGCGCCGGTCACCTATGAGGTGAACGATGCGGGCACGCTGCTGACGGCCTCGACGGCGAACGGGGATGTGTTCACGCTCGCGCTGGACCCGGCGACGGGGGCCTATACCTTCACGCTGCTGGACCAGCTCGACCACCTGCCGAACGACCCGGCCAATGACGACGGCCAGGTTCTGGAACTGGACTTCTCCTCGCTGCTGTTTGCCAGGGACGAGGACGACGACCGCGTCGACGGCAGCGGCAGCTTTGTGATCAAGGTCGAGGACGACATTCCGACGGCGGATGCGCAGGCCATGGAGATGGCGACGGTGCATGAGGATGCGCTGACGCCGGAGGGCAATGCCGAGGGCGGCCAGACGACGGTTGCGACGGGCTCGATTGCCGGTTTCTTCTCGATCGGTGCGGACCAGGAAGGCAGCTACGGGCTGGACGGCAACACCGGCGGTCTGCCGGCGCTGACCTCCGACGGCGCGCCGGTCACCTATGAGGTGAACGATGCGGGCACGCTGCTGACGGCCTCGACGGCGAACGGGGATGTGTTCACGCTCGCGCTGGACCCGGCGACGGGGGCCTATACCTTCACGCTGCTGGCCCAGCTCGACCACCTGCCGAACGATCCGGCCAATGACGACGGCCAGGTTCTGTCGCTGGACTTCTCCTCGCTGCTGTTTGCCACGGACGAGGACGCCGACCGCGTCGACGGCAGCGGCAGCTTTGTGATCAAGGTCGAGGACGACATTCCGATTGCAAATGACGACTACGATGCGGTGGAAGCGGGGGCTGTAACTGGCGGCAACGTTATCACCGGTGCGGATGCCAACGACCCGGACGGTGATCCGGATCTGAGCGAAGCGGACAGCGTGGGGGCCGACGAGGGCGTGGAGGTAGTGGGTGTCGCCGCTGGCGATACCGACAGCAACTTGGTCGCCCCGGGTTCTGTAGGCACACTCATCAACGGCACCAACGGCGCTTTGTTGCTAAACAGTGACGGCAGCTACAGCTACACGGCCAACGCCAATCCGGTGAGTAGTTCGGATACCTTCACTTATACCATCCGCGATGGTGACGGCGATTTGACGAACGCGACGCTGACCATCAACATCGATGGTGCGCCCAACGCCGGACCTGATCGGATGCTGACCATCGACGAGACGCTGGGCCACGTGAATGAAGTCGATGACATGTCCGATGATGTCGACCCAGCGGATGTCACCCTGGATTCGACGACTACCGATGCGCTGAATACTCTCGGTCTTGCGACCAACCTTCTCGATGCTCTGAGCGTCGCACAGCAGGACCCTGTCAATTTCACCTACGGCGTGAGCGCCAGAGGGGCGAGCGGCGGCATTGCCTTCGATGACCCCTTGGGCGCCGACAGTGGCCTTGACGACACTGCGACCGGCCAGTCGATCTTCCTCTTTTTGCAGGAGGACCTGATCGTCGGACGTGTGGGCAATGTCACTGGTGACATAGCTTTTGTGATAATTCTCGAGGAAAACGGTAATCCCGATCAGAACACCGTGGAATCGTCTGCCGAGATTCTGGTCGCCAACTACCGGGCCGTTGAGCACGACCTGGTGAACGATCCGGACGAAGAAAATCCTGAGGCCGGCACCGACGAGACGGTTACGGTCAGCTTTTCTGTGACCGACGGGGATGGCGACAGCGACAGTGCCGATGTAACGGTTAGTTTTGAGGATGACGGTCCGAAGGCGGCGCTTGCGCTCTCCGGAGGCGTGGTCGTCCTGGACGAGACCGAGAATGACGATGACGACACCGCCGTCGATGGCCTGCTGGCGAACGTGACGGTGGTTGGCGGTGACCTGTTTGAGGACACCTCTGTTTTCGGCGTCGACGGCGAAGCAACCTCAAACAGCAAAGTCTACAGCCTGACGCTTGAATCACCCGACCCGACCGGCTTGGTGGATACGGCGAGCGGCGAGGCGGTGGAGCTTGTCGTCGACGGCGACGACATTGTCGGGCGGACGGAGACGGGAGAACTTGAGGTTTTCCGGATCAGTATAGACCCGGCGGACGGCGATGTAACGGTGACCCAGACCCGGGCGCTGCAGCACGATGACCCGAGCGACCCGGACGAAGACGGGTCGCCGGAGGCGATGAACCCTGGTCTAGTATCCGCCACGCTGACGGTGACCGACGGCGATGGCGACAGCGATAGCGACAGCGTCGAATTGGGCTCCTTGATCAAGTTCGAGGACGACGGTCCTGTGGCGGCGGACGACTGCGCTGAGGTTCAGGAGAATACGCCGCTCAGTTTCGATCTGATGTTCATCCTGGATACCTCCGGTAGTATGAATGCTGACTCGGGGATTGACGGCGAGACCCGTCTGGCGGCGGCCGGGGAGGCACTGAAGCAGCTGATCGACGCCTACTTCCTGATTAGTAGCGACGTTGATATCGATCTGGTGACTTTCGCGAATGGCGCCTCTTTCGTGGGGAGCTTTGACAACGCGACGGACGCTAAGAACGCGGTCCAGGACATTGTGGACAACCCGAACCCGAACGATGCGGCGACCAACTACGAGGCCGCTTTGGTGACGGCCCAGGCCAACTACGCGCCCGGTCCTGCGGGTCCGAATGATACCAACACTGTTTATTTCCTGTCGGATGGCGAGCCGACGACCCGCAGCAACGTTGGCGGCAACGATGCCGGGGCTGTTGACAACGGCCTGAGCCCAGCCGAGGTGGTCGAGTGGGAGGACTTCCTGGCGGCGAACGGGGCCGAAGCCATCGCAGTGGGCGTCGGCACAGGCATCAGCGGGACCGACCCCGATCTGCAGGCTGTCGCCGTGCCGGCTGCTCCGGTCATTGTCGATGACTTCGCCGACTTGGCCGATGCGCTGCTGGCTACGGTGCCGCCGGTGAATTCCGTTTCAGGCAATGTTCTGAACGGCGCGGACAACAATCCGAGTATCGATGATCCGGGCCAAGACAATCTGGGCAGCGACGGTTTGGGGCGTATCGAATCGGTCGAGGTCAATGGTGAGATCTTCACGGTTCTGGATAATGGCGATCTGGTCATGAGCGGGAGCGACACCAGCGCGACCGGCAGCTACAACAATGTTACCAAGCTGCTGACCATCGAGACCGACCTCGGCAGGCTGGAGATCCAGATCGAGGACCACAACGGCAGCAGCACCGGCGACTACACCTATACGCCGAATGCGGCGGTGCAACACGGTGCACCGGGCACACTGACCGACGAGGAGATCAAGGACACCTTCACTTATGTCGTCAGCGACGGTGATGGCGACACCGCCAGCGCGGACCTTGTGATCAAAATCCAGGACGATGTGCCGGTGGCGCAGAACGATACCGATATCGTCGACGGGGGGTCGGTTACTACGGGCAATGTGTTGACCGGCATCGATCCGGATCTGACGGGAACGCCGGATACCGGAGATGACGGGGCCCAGGTGCCGGACGACTTCGGTGCGGACGGGCCGGACCTTGGCGGCGGCGTCGTCGGTATCGCTGCCGGTGACACGGGCTCCACATTGGACGCTCCGGGCACTCTGGGCAGCCCTCTCGAAGGCACGCACGGGCACCTGACGCTGAATGCGGACGGTTCCTACAGCTATGTGCAGGACAAAGGCACGCCGCTCACGCCCGTGACCGACACTTTCACCTACACCATCAAGGACGGCGACGGCGACCTGGCCACCGCCACCCTGGAAATCACGGTGACGCCCGACCTGGACGAACTGGTGGTCGGTACCAATCTCGACGACCTAGGTAACGAGGATGCGACGCACACCGTACCGAACGATCTTGATGGCTTCGAAGATGATGGCGACATCCTCGGCGGGCCGGGCAACGACGTACTGATTGGCGATGTCGGCGGCGGCAATCTCGTCGGCAAGTCCCTGAATATCGCTTTGGTGCTTGACGTCTCTCAGAGCATGAACGAGACGATTACTTTCAACGAACAGTCGGTGACAAGAGCCGACGCTCTTGGCCAGGCGGTCGAGACCCTGCTCGACAACCTGGCCAACACCGGGGGCGCCACGGTGCGTGTGCACATGTCGGCCTTCGGTAATAGCGAGTTTGGCACTCCCGAAACCTTTGACATCGTCACCAACGGTGTGGTCGATACGACTGCGTTGAATGCAGCCAAGGCCTACTATGTTGGTTTCGTTAATGGCCAGTTCACCAACTACGAAGCTGGCTTCCAGTCGGCGCTCGATTGGTTCGAGGGTGATGAGGCGGTCGACCCTCTGAGCGGCGCGGACTTCAATCAGACCATTTTCATCTCCGATGGTGCGCCGAACCGTGCTTACACCGGCGATCAGCAGGTGACGACGGTTTCCTACGACACTGCCGGCGATCAGCGGGCGGTCGAACACGTGCTTGGGACCGGGTCCGGCGACAGCGTCAGCGAACTTCAAGGGCTGATCGACAGCGGCAGTACGGTCGATGCCGTCGGCATTGCGATTGCCGACGGTTCAACGGCCGACGGCTTCCTCAGCCAGGTCGATGACGATGGTGATTCCAGCAACATTGCCACTGGCGAGCAGTTGCTTCAGGTGTTGGGCGATCTTTCTCAGGTGAATTCCCTGGCCGATGCCGGCAGCGATTCCCTGGCTGGCGGCGACGGCGCAGACCTGATCTTCGGCGACGTCCTGTTCACCGACCTGCTCGCCGCGGAGCTCAGCGGCACAGCGCCGCCGGCGGGTTCCGGCTGGGCGGTGATCCAGCAACTCGTCAGCGAAGGATTCTTCGATCCCCTGCCCGGCGACTCGACCGAGGAAAAGATCCTGAACTTCCTGCGCGATCCGGCAAATCAGGAACTCTACAACTTTTCGGGTGAGTCCGTTGCCGACGGCATCGGACGCGCGGGCGGCAACGACACCATTGATGGCGGTGCCGGTAATGACACCATCTTCGGCCAGGAAGGCGACGATGTCATCGACGGTGGCGCCGACGACGACATCATCGACGGCGGTTCGGGCGCCGACTCGATCCAGGGCGGCACCGGCAACGACCTGCTGATTGGCGGTCCTGCAGGTCCGTCGAGTGTGATAGCCGACGTACGTAGTGGCGGCACCAATCCTGTACAGCCAAACCAATTTGGGTTCAGCTTTCTCTCGGCCATAGCCGGTGTCTACGTTACCGAGATTTCGATCGACGTATCGGGGATCGCAAGCTTCAACTTCGATACCGGTCAAGGTGGCGGCTGGCAGGCCGGGGACGAGTCGGATGTTCCAGACGGAGTCGGCGGAGCTACGCTAAATACGGCTGGCACCGACTTGACCGTATTGACAATGTCTTTCGCCCCCGGTGTTTTCACGTCGGGAGAAACCTTCCGCTTCGGTGTCGAAACGGACAACAGTGGAACGGACAACGGTTCAGCGTTCGGCAACAATAGCGTGCCTTTTTCCGTGACACTAAGCGACGGAACGGTCCTCAACGGTGTCTACGAGCCCGGGCCCGGGGGCACATCGGTCGCCACCGTGACCGAAGTGATCGCTGAGGACGGCAACGACACGCTGCTGGGCGGCGACGGCAACGACACGCTGTTGGGCGGGGTCGGTGACGACAGCCTGAACGGAGGTGCCGACGACGACACCCTGGCCGGCGGGCAAGGCAACGATATCATGACCGGCGGGATCGGTGAGGATATCTTCCGTTGGGGTCAGGGCGACCACGGCGAGAGCCAGATGGTCTCGCAGACAGTTACCGACTACACCTTTGCCAGCGTGACCCAGGGCACCAACGACCACTTCGCTTTTGAGTTTAATATCGATGCGGCGCCTGGCAACAACACTGGCGATGAGGGGGATCTTGGCGATCTGACCCAGATTCCCCTGGGTGCGATACCTTCCGGGGTCACCTCTTTGAGTGAGGCGTCAAATGGGGAGTACCAGGATCTTGCCGCCTCCGATGACAACCGTTTTGCGACCGATGAGCCAGGCGGCGGTGTCAACTCGGTCTTCTTTGCCCAGTTCACCATTGCCGAGGAGTTCTCAGAGATCACACAGATTGATCTGCTGGTAGAAGGCTTCCAAGGCGATGGGCCGAGTGAGCCGGCGCACTTTGCGGTTTGGAACTACGCCACGGCAAGTTGGGACCTGGCAGATTCGGAAACCAACGGAAGCGACGGTGATTGGGCCATCAGCATCGGCAGTAACTTCGACGACTATCTGGGCGGCACCGGCAATGATCAGATCAACTTGGTCCTAATCAACGAAGATACGGCGGAGAACCTGCAGATCGACTTCGTCGAGGTTTCGGTCACAACAGCCGAGTTCGCGGCATCGGAGACAGACACCATCACGGACTTCGATACCGGGGTCGGGGGCGACGTCATCGACCTGGACGACTTGCTGCCGGCCTCGGTCACCGGCGCGACCACCGCGGCAGACTTGACGGAGTACCTGAGTTTCAGCTCCGACGGGACCAACACCACGGTCCATGTCGATCATGATGGTGGCGGGACCTTCCAGCCGACTCTCGATATCGTGCTGGAAAGCGTCGGCGACCTTACCGGGGGAGGGGCTAACAGTGACGAACAGGTGATTCAGTCCCTGATCAACGGCAGCAGCTTAGTGGTCTGAGTAGTCTCAGGCCGAGGTCTGACTATGAAGGTGAAAGGCGGTCCCTCGTGGAGGGGGACCGCCTTCCTTTTTTGCAGTGCCCGGTATTCGCCTCCAGCCCCCCGTCGGATGCAAAGAGGCTGTTTGCAATCATCGTAAAGTAGAAGTTTCGCTGCAACTACCCTCGGCCTGCTCAGCCAAATCAACTGGTCGAGCAAGCATATAAGCAATCAATTCAAGCGCGAAAATTAACCGTATCGGTTAAGAAATGACCGGTGCCAACCGAAAGGTATTTTTGAGGCATTTGATACCACCAAAGAGCAGTTTTTAACACTTTTGGGTAGTTTCCTTAACCCTTTCTGGGACTTTCGGCTGATTGTTTCAATAACCTCATACATAAAGCTGTCGTATTTAACAGAAGTTTCCTTGTTATTGCCACAGGCTTCTAAGAAACTGCAGGTAATCGGATTAATCAGCACCCGGGTGTCCGGCTGCGCTTTTTTTTGCGTCTGCGAACACCCTGCCTGGTCTTAACGGAGGAAGAACATGACGGACGATCTCACCCGCGGCTATGAGGGTCAGGACGACACCACGGCCGAGTCCGCCGAGAACACCTACATCACCGGTAGCGAAGGCAGCACGGCCGTGGTCGGCCAGGCTGCGCAGGCTGTGGACGTTGCACGCCCGGCTCCGGGGGAAACCGTTCAAATTCTGACCGAGGCGAACCAGGTCTATAACCTGACCTTCCCGCCGGGCGGCGCGCAGGTTCAGGTGCAGGGTGAAAACTTCATCCTTGCCTTCGACGACAACGGCGACGGTACACCGGACAGCCAGATCGTCTTCGAAGGTCTGGTGACCATCGTCGAGGCCGGTGACGCGCCGAGCTTCACTGTGGCAGGCACGGAAGTGGGTGCTGACGTGCTGTTGAGCCAGGCGCTGGCGCTTGCCGGAACAGACGACGCCAACCTCGAGACGGCTGCCGGTCCGGGCGCCATCGGTGGCGGTGCGTCCGAGTATAACGACGATCTCGGCGACATTCTCGATCTGCTGGCGGCACAGGGTGTGATTCCGCCGGTTCTGCTCGAGTTCGGCCTGATCGACATCGAGCCCGACATCATCGAGCTGGTCGAAGATCTTGACTTCCCGCCGCCGCCGCTGCTGATCAACGAGATCGGCGTTTCGGTAGCGCTGGAGATTCCCGGCATTCCCGGTGAGGACCCGACGCCCGGCGGAGAAGGGTCAGAGGATCTGCCCTCAGTCCAGTTGCTGAGTGACGGCAACGACGATGTGAAAGAAGAGCCGGCCCCGGAATACAACTTCATTGAGTTGCTGAACAATTCCGACACCGCGACGACGACCGAAGACCTGACGGTTGAGATTCTGAATCCGGCCGGCGATGTCGTCACTTTCGCGATTCCCGACGGCATTACGATTCCGGCCAATGGCTTCATCGTTTTCTATCAGCTCGCTGAAGACGGCAATCCGCTGACCCCGGACGATAACGACGGCCTCGAGGACATCATTTTCCGCGTGTTCGATGCCAGCGGCAATGTGGTTGACGGCGGTACCCTGGAAGACTCCGCTTTCTGGGACCTGGGCGACGACACCACCGAACAGATCGCGGTCAACGTGGTGTTCCGGGACGGCGAGGACGTCGATGGCGACCAGTCCGTGGATACCTTCGCGGCCAACACGACCCAGGACGACCTGGGCGGCCTGACGAATCCGGATTTCACCGGTTCGCCGGAGGGCTTCGTGTCTCCGCTGTTGGACCTGAATCTGGAGACTTTCAACGGCCAGTTCACCGGCAATCATCACATCTTCTCGCGCGTCAACACGACGGACACCGACACCCAGAACGATTGGACGACCAACAACAAGCCGACCGACGGCGCGCTGAACGACACCGATCTGAGCGAACTGATCGGTTTCACCGCGGGTAACTATTACCTTAAGAAGGTCAACCTCGAGACCGGCGAGACGGAGTTCGTTGGCGTCATCAGGGTCGACGGTAAGGCGATCGACGTCGAGGGCCTGACGTCCGGCGTGGGTGAGGACGAGTGCTTCCTGTTCGGTTTTGAGACTGACGGCGGGCGTATCGTCAAGATCGACCCGAACACCGCCGAGGTGGTCGACGTCTGGACGTTCGACGGGGACAGCGAGGGGCCGTCTCTCGAAGATCCGGGCTTCACCTTTGCGGCTGACGAAAGCCTCTATGTATTGACCGAGGACGGTGTCTTCAGGGTGGACCTGGGCAACGGCAGTTATACCCTCGACGAAATCACCACCGACACGCAGGCCTCGGAATCCGGCTTCGATATGAGCGGCCTGGTGGCCGACCCGACCGACCCGAACCTGCTCTACGCCATCGGCTACGATGAAGAGGGCGTGGTGAAGCTGTTCACCATCGATGTGGACACAGGCACGGTCACCGAACTGCCGGGCACCATCGACCAAGATGTGGCTGACGCCATCAATGGCGAAGAAGGTTCCGACCCCGACTTCGGCTTGGCGTTCGACAATTTCGGGCGCCTCTGGGCGGTTGATGAGGCCAATGAGCGCGCCTTCCAGATCGACCCGGCGACGGGCGCAGAGATCCCGAACACTTCGGTCGATCTTTCCGCGATCGATCATGCTCTCGAATCCCTGGCGTTCCAGCGTCACATCGTCGACGAGAATCCCTGGGATCCGCTGAACGACGACCTGAACCCGGGGCAGGACAACCCCGACGGCCTGGCCGGGCAGAACTTCCTGCAGGCAGACGAAGGCGGCGACACAGTCGAAGGCAATGGCGGCCCGGACTTCATCCAGGGCGCGAGCGGCGACGATGCTCTCTATGGTGGCTCCCAGGAACTGGTCGAGGAGCAGGCGCAGAAGGTTGCCGAACAGTTCGAGCAACTGTTGGACGAGGGTATTCCGGTCTTCGGACAAGATGGCAAGAGCGGCAAAGGCCTTGAGCTGAACCACAAGCCCCTGTTCAGCGACCACAACGATTTCCTTTTCGGCGACGCCGGAAATGACGAGATGTACGGCGGCTCCGGCGGCGATTACATGATCGGCGGCGAAGGCGACGATTCCATGGACGGCGGCACCGGCGACGACCAGATCTTCGGCGATGATTCCGCCGAGGTCGGCGGCCTGCCGGAAGACGGTGCGGGCTCCGGCGAAGAGGGTGAGGTGCTCTACGGCGAAGATGTTATCGCCGGTGACGCGCTGAACAACTTCGACAGCCTGCTCGGCGGCGAGGAAGGCCCCGGCGGGCCGGGGGATTACGCCGACCAAGTGAGTGCCTCTTTCGATGGTGGCGATTACGGCCCGAGCCTGGACGACTTCGACGGCGCGGCCGTGGCGATCCTGGGCGGCAACGATACCATCGACGCCGGCAAGGGCGACGACATCGCCTCCGGCGACGCGCTCTCCACAGGGGCGGAGTCTGTCTACGCCCTGGGTTACTCCGACAACAGCTTCAAGCGCCCGGAAAACGGCGTGCGCTCCGACGGCGCGCTGGTGCAGAACGACGAAGACGGCGAGGGTTCGGAGAACATCCTCTTCGTTGACGCCCTCGGCAACTTCAAGATCGTGATTTCCGAGGACGACATCACCGACGTGACCGGCCTCGACACCGCCCGTTTCGTCGACACCGGCATCGATACCGACGCCGAGGGTACGATCTATTTTACGGAGTCGGAATCCGACGCGGTCTACAGGAAGACCGAGTTTGGCGAGGTGGAAGTCGTTGCCTCCAACGAGGACATTGAAGCCGCGCTTGAAGACGCGCTTGAGACCGAAGAAATCGAAGCCCAGCCGGAAGGCCTGGTGTTCGGCCCGGACGGCTTCCTTTATGTGACGGAAGAGACGACGGATTCGATCCTGAGGATCGATCCCACCGACGGCACGGTGACCGTGCTGACCACCGCGGCGGCCGTCGAAGCCGTCCTTGGAGAGGGTAGCGAGTTCAACGTCGAAGGCGGCATCCTGGTTTCGGCCGATGGCGAGAGCCTCTATGTGACGTCTGAAGACAACCCGAACGCGATCATCAAGATCGACCTGGACACCGGTACGCCGGAAGTGCTGGCGAGCGGCGCGCCTTTCAGCGACCTCGACGGCTACATGGTGCTGGCGCCCAACGGCGACATCATCGTCGTCGATGAAGGTTCCGACAGCATCTATCGCGTCACACCGGACGGTGTGGTCAGCGAGTTCCTCAGCAATTCGCAGCTCGAGAACGCTTTCGGCAATTCCATCGACCTGGAAGGCGGCGTTTGGTTCGACAGTGACGGCAACTTCTACGTCACGGACGAGAATTCCGACAACATCGTCAAGTTCGACAGCCTGAATCCTCTGACCGGCGAAGTCGATCCCAATGGCGAGGTGCTTGTCGACGAGGACGACATTCAGGATGCTATCGGCAAAAAGGTCGATTACGAGGGCGGCGCCATTCTGGTGCCGGGTGCCGGCGACTTCCCGGCTGACACCGGATTTGCCAACGACGACATCAAAGGCGGCGACGGCGACGATCTCATCGCCGGCGACGCGGCGGCCATCGCGGTAGAGGGTACGGTAGAGGGCGGCGAAAGCGTTGAAGCCTTCGTGAAGTCCGGCACCGAGGCTCTGGCCGTTGGTATCAACAACGCCATCTTCTCCGACGGTTACAGCTATGACGAGTCTCTGGCTGCGACGGGTAACGACACAATTGACGGCGGTACCGGTAACGACACGGCCGCTGGTGAAGCCCTGGCGGTTGCCGACGATGCAGAGGCTGTCGCCCTGAACACGGCGAAGAGTTACGACATCGAAGCCGGCAACGACGCGATCGAAGGCCAGGAAGGCGAGGACGACATCGGCGGCGACGCCGTTGCCGTGGGTGTTTCTGATGCCGAAGCCCGGACTGAGAACGAGGCCAAGGTTGGCGCCAAGGCGGGCAGCGACACCATCGAAGGTGGTGACGACGACGACCGTATCGCCGGCGACTCGCTGGCGATTGCCACCGGCGAATATGGCGATGCTGATGCCGAAACTACCAACACCGCCAAGTACTTCGGCGCCGAGGCCGGTAACGACAGCATCGACGGCGACGACGGCGACGATGCGCTGGCCGGTGATGCAGCCGCCCATGCGACCGGTGACTACGGCGACGCGACCGCCACGGTGACGAACAAGGCCTATTACGCCAA
This sequence comes from Pelagibius sp., assembly GCF_965249265.1. Classification (NCBI taxonomy): domain Bacteria; kingdom Pseudomonadati; phylum Pseudomonadota; class Alphaproteobacteria; order Rhodospirillales; family Rhodovibrionaceae; genus Pelagibius; species Pelagibius sp. The sequence continues at coordinate 1,687,466 of NZ_OZ252224.1, forward strand.
GGCGGGCAACGACACCATCGACGGCGGTGAAGGCGCGAATCTGATCGCCGGTGAGGCCCAGGCGGTGGCTGACGACGACGCCACGGCGACGGCCACCAACAACGCCCACACAAAGCTCTCCAGGGCGGGAGACGATCTGATCGTTTCCGGCGATGAGAACGACACCATCTCGGGTGGCGCACAGGCTGTTGCCAAGGACGGCACTGCCACCGCAACAAACACCAATAACGTTTACGCATCAGGCGCGTCCGCAGGCAACGACACCATCGTTGCCGACGGCGACAACAGCGGCGACGACGTGGTTGCCGGCGATGCCCAGGCGATCAGCGAGAACGGTCACGCCGAGGCGACCGCCACCAACGATGCCGACGACAACCATCCCAACGGCTGGGCCGGCAACGACTACACCTTCACCGGCGGTTTCGAAGGCGGTGAAGGTGGCAAAGGCGACCAGGTGGCCGGTGAGGCCATGGCCCTGGGCGTTACGGCTTCTGCGTATGGCGACAACGACGCCGACGAGCGCTCTCGTGCGGGCAACGACACCATCAAGTCGGGTGATGGCAATGACACCATCTCCGGCGGCGCGCTGGCGGCGGCGGCCGGGACGGCCTATGCCCGGCAGTTGAACGATGCCGACGACAAGGGTGAGGCCGGCAACGACTGGATCTCTGCCGAGTATGGCGACGATGCCGAAGCCTACGACGACGAGGTGGCCGGCGACGCCATGGCCCGTTCGGAGACCGGTTCGGCTGATGCGGTCGTGAAGAACACGGCCGACGAGAGGGGCGAGGCCGGTAACGACACCATTTACGCCGGTGACGGCGCCAACAAGCTGGCTGGCGATGCCATGGCGGTCAGCGAAGACGGCGATGCGACGGCGACCGTGGACAACAAGGCCACGCACACCGGCGACGCCGGCAACGACAAGATCTTCGGCGGCGATAACGACGACATCATCGGCGGCGGCAGCCAGGCGCGCGCCTCGGGCGAAGGTAACTCGGCCACGGCGAGGACCAACAACACGGCGAACGACTACGCCTCGGATGCCGGCAACGACACGATCTACGGCTTCGACGGCTCCGACATCATCGGCGGCGACGCCCATGCTCTGTCTTTCGGTGGCGATGCCTCGGCCTACGGCAACAACACGGCCGGCAACAACGGCCGCTTCAGCGACCGGTACAATGAGGCCGGCAACGACAAGATCGTAACCACCGGCGAGTATGGCGACAGCGTCTCCGGCGGTGCGCAGGCAGGGGCGGCGAAGGCGGCCTATGCCAGCCAGACCAACCTGGCCGATGGTGCCGAAGGTCTCGATATCTTCAATGAGGCCGGCAACGACACCATCAGGACGGGCGACGAGCACGCCAGCGGCGCCGACGTGATTGCCGGTGACGCCCAGGCTCTCGGCCTGAAGGATGAGTTGACCTCCACGGCGACGGCGCGTTCGAAGAACGAGGCCGACGGTGGCGAGGGCAATACGGCCGGCAACGACGACATCAATTCCTATGGCGGCAGCGATACGATTTCCGGTGACGCCCAGGCGATCTCCTACGGCGATGCAGACTCGGAATCCGATAACGACGCCTGGGGTAAGAAAAACTCGGCCGGCAACGACTCCATCGAGGCCGGTGAGGGCGCGAACGTGGTGGCCGGCGATGCCCAGGCCATCTCGACCGGCGCCAACGCCACGGCGACCGGCACCAACGATGCCTTCACCTCCGGATCGTCGGCGGGTAACGACACCATCGTTTCCGGCGATGACAACGACGACATCTCCGGTGGTGCCCAGGCGATTGCCCCGAACGGTACGGCCACGGCGACCCAGACCAACACGGTCCACGCCGCAGGTGCGTCCGCCGGTGATGACGACCTCATCTCCGACGGCGGCAACAGCGGCGACGACCGGGTGGCGGGCGATGCCCAGGCGATCAGCGGTAGCGGTAACGCCAAGGCGACGGCTAAGAACGACGCCGACGACAACCACCCCAACGGCTCCGCCGGTAACGACCATATCTTCACCGGCGGGTACGCCGGTGGCGAATACGGCGGCGATCAGGTGGCCGGTGAGGCTATGGCGTCCGGCGCTACGGCCGAGGCTTACGGCGACAACGATGCCGACGAGTACGCCCGGGCGGGTAACGACACCATCAAGTCCGGCGAGGGTCACGACACCATCTCCGGCGGCGCGCTGGCGGTAGCGGCGGGCATGGCTTACGCCGAGCAGGACAACAATGCCGATGACGATGCCCTGGCCGGCAACGACTGGATCTCTGCCGAGTATGGCGGCGAAACAGGTTTCGACGACGAAGTGGCCGGCGATGCCATGGCGCGTTCGGAGACCGGTTCGGCTGATGCGGTCGTGAAGAACAGGGCCGACGAGAAGGGCGAGGCCGGTAACGACACCATTTACGCCGGTGACGGCGACAACAAGCTGGCCGGTGATGCTATGGCGGTCAGTGAAGACGGCGATGCGACGGCGACCGTGGACAATAAAGCCACGAACACCGGCGACGCCGGCAACGACAAGGTCTTCGGCGGCGATGACAACGACATCATCGGCGGCGGCAGCCAGGCGCGTGCCTCGGGCGAAGGCAATTCGGCCACGGCGCGGACCAACAACACGGCGAATGACTACGCTTCGGACGCCGGTAACGACACGATCTACGGCTTCGACGGTGCCGATATCATCGGCGGGGACGCCCATGCTCTGTCCTTCGGCGGCGACGCCTCGGCCTACGGCAACAACACGGCCGGCAACAACGGCCGCGCGAGCGACCGGTACAACGATGCCGGCAACGACAAGATCGTAACCACCGGTGACGAAGGCGACACCGTCTCCGGCGGTGCGCAGGCAGGGGCGGCGAAGGCGGCCTATGCCAGCCAGATCAATCTGGCCGACGGTGCCGAGGGCTTCGACATCTATAACGAAGCCGGCAACGACACCATCAGAACAGGCGACGCGCACGCCAGCGGCGCCGACGTGATTGCCGGTGACGCCCAGGCTCTCGGCTTGGCGGACGATCTGACCTCCACGGCGACGGCGCGTTCTAAGAATACCGCCCGGTATGGCAAGGGGAACACGGCCGGTAACGACGATATCAACGCCTATGGCGGCAACGATACGATTTCCGGTGACGCCCAGGCGATCTCCTACGGCGATGCGGACTCGGAATCCGACAATAACGCCGGGGGCTTGCTGAACGGGGCCGGTAACGACCTCATCAACGCCGGTGAAGGCGAGAATGTGGTGGCCGGCGATGCCCAGGCCATCTCAACCGGCGGCAACGCCACAGCGACCGGCACCAACGACGCCTTCACCTTCGGTTCGTCGGCGGGTAACGACACCATCGTTTCCGGCGACGAGAACGACGGCATCTCCGGCGGTGCCCAGGCGATTGCCCCGAACGGCACGGCCACGGCGACCCAGACCAACACGGTCCACGCCGCAGGTGCGTCCGCAGGCAACGACACCATCATTGCTGACGGCGACAACAGCGGCGACGACCGGGTGGCGGGCGATGCCCAGGCGATCAGCGGTAGCGGTAACGCCAAGGCGACGGCCAAGAACGATGCCGACGACAACCACCCCAACGGCTCGGCCGGTAACGACTATATCTTCACCGGCGGTTTCGACACCGGTGAGTACGGCGAAGGCGATCTGGTGGCCGGCGAAGCCATGGCGCTGGGTGCCACGGCTGAAGCCTACGGCGACAACGACGCCGACGAGTACGCCCGTGCGGGTAACGACACCATCAAGTCCGGCGACGGCAACGACACCATCTCCGGCGGCGCCCTGGCGTCGGCGGCTGGCACGGCTTATGCCGAGCAGGACAACAACGCCGATGACAAAGCCGAGGCCGGCAACGACTGGATCTCTGCCGAGTACGGCGACGATGCCGAGGCCTATGACGACGAAGTGGCCGGCGACGCCATGGCGCGTTCGGTGAACGGCGATGCCGATGCGGTGGTGAAGAACACGGCCGATGAAAAGGGCGAGGCCGGCAACGACACCATTTACGCCGGTGACGGTGACAATCGTGTTTCCGGTGACGGCATGGCGGTCAGCGAGTACGGCGATGCGACGTCCGATGTCGACAACAAGGCCACTGCGGGTGGTGAAGCCGGCAACGACTACATCAAAGTTGGCGATGGCGACAACGAGCTGGCCGGTGATTCGCAGGCAGTCTCCGCGCAGGGCGATGCCACGGCTTATGGCGAAAATCTCGCCAATGACGGCAGCAGCAATGATGCCGGTAACGACACGATCAAATCCGGCATCGGCAAGGACACCATCTCCGGTGGTGCTATGGCGGTTGCCGCGACGCTGGCCTTCGCCAAGCAGGTGAATGCCGCCGATCTTGGCGACGCCGGCAACGACTATATTGAATCCGATCAGGGTTCGCCGGATGATGACGACGACGTCGCCGGCGATGCCATGGCCCGTTCCGAAGGTGTAAACCTCAGGAACGCGGTTGCGATCTCCGAGAACACGGCGAACGGTGGCCCCGGCGATGCGGGCAACGACACCATCTATGCCGGTGGCGGCGAAAACTATGTCGCCGGCGAGGCGATGGCGGTGAATACCGGCGATGATGCCGAGGCCTATGCCGACAACACGGCTACCAATGGTGCCGAGGCCGGCAACGACGTGATCTTCACCGGCTCGCAGGCCGATGTCATCTCTGGCGGCACCCAGGCGCGGGCCAAGGATGAGGCCAAGGCCGACACCGACAATCTGGCGACGGGTCACGGGTCTTCGGCCGGCAACGACTACATCTGGGCCGACGGCGGCGAGAACAAGGTGGCCGGCGATGCCCAAGCCATCTCGACCGATGGCAGTGCCTCGGCCTACGGCAGCAACACCGCTGGCGATGGCAACGGGGACAGCTACAACGTAGCCGGCGACGACACCATCCATGCCGGTAATGCCGACGACACGATCTCCGGCGGTGCCCAGGCCATGGGCAAGAACTCGGCCTACGCCAAGCAGGTGAACGAGGCCGGGGCCGGCGGTGACCAGGAAGAGAAAAACCGGGCCGGCAACGACCACATTCAAGCCCGTGACGGCGAGAACAAGGTTGCCGGCGACGCCCAGGCGCTCTCCAGCGATGGGACGGCCACGGCTTACGGTGAGAACACCGCGGGTGACGGCGGCAGTGCCGACAACAACTATGCTGGTAACGATGGGATCTATGCCGGTGACGCCGGCGATACGATCTCCGGCGGCGCCCAGGCCATCGGCAAGACCTCGGCCTATGCGTCGCAGGTGAACGAGGCCGGCAGCGGTAACGCTGACGACCAGAACAAGGCCGGCAACGACACAATTAAAGCCTACGACGGTGAGAATGTGGTTGCGGGCGATGCCCAGGCCATCGGCACGGGTGACGAGTCCGCCGCGACCGCCTTCTCCAGAAACTATGCCGACAGCACGGACACGGAGGACAAGGACGTCGCCGAAAACGAGGCCGGCAACGACAAGATCTACACCGGTCAGCACGACGACCGGGTCTCCGGCGACGCCCAGGCCATCGGCAAGACCGCCAAGGCCACCTCTGAGAACGAGGCGGACGGCGAAGGCAACAAGGCCGGTAACGACACCATCACCGATACGAACGGCGACAACCTCGTGGCCGGTGATGCCCAGGCCATCGGTCTGACCGATGAGGACGGCGTTCCTCTGGCGGGCACCTCGGCGGAGGCCTACGGCAATAATCTGGCCGGTGGTGTGGAAGAGTTCTTGAACGACAACCTGGCCGGCAACGACAAGATCACCATGTCCGGTGATGGCGACGACTCCATCTCCGGCGGCGCCCAGGCGCTCGGCGATAAGGCCTATGCCAAGCAGGAGAACGAGGCGCAGTCCGACGGCAGCCAGGCCGGTGACGACACCATCAACGCCGGCGGTTACTCCGAATACGGCGATGTGGTGGCCGGCGATGCCATGGCGATCGGCAACGATGCCACGGCGGTTGCCAAGAACACCACGACGGCATCCGGTGCTTCAGCCGGCAGTGACGACATCTTCACGGGTCTCGGCGACGACTCCGTGGCCGGCGATGCCCTGGCCAACGGCGACGCGACCTCTGTCACGGTGATGAACACGGCGGCGGCCGGCAGCGAGGCGGGCGTGGACGTCTGGGTCGACGCCGGGGGCAGCAACCTCTTCGACGGTGACGGCCTCGCGATCGACAACAACGGCAACACCGTGACGACCACCAACTCTGCCGCCGGCGCGGGTGCCATTGCCGGTGGCGACACCATCACCGTCCTCGGCAACGGCGACAACCGCGGCGGCGGCGATGGCACGGAGTATTCCAGCGAAGGCGATGCCGATGTCGACGTCACCAACATGGCGGTCGACGGCGGTTCGGCCGGCGGCGACACCATCAAGGTCGGCGGCGGTGACGACAAGGTCTCCGGCGGCGCCCTGGCCATTGGCAAGACCGGTGCCTCGGCGAAGATCACCAACACCACTGACGAGGGTGGCAAAGCCGGCAACGACGAGATCGTCGGCGACTACGGCGGCGGCGCCGGAATGGACACCATCGCCGGTGACGCCCTGGCAGATGCCACGGACGGCACGGTCGGCAGCACCGTTGCCACGGTGTTGAACCAGGGCTTCAATGAAGGTGCGCAGGCTGGCGTGGACAACATCCGCTCCGGCGACGGGACCGACACGGTGTCCGGCGACGGCATGGCCCTGGGCGACTACGGCTTGGCCGATGTCCATAACGAAGCCGACGGCGGTGGACAGGCCGGTGACGATAATCTTAACAGCGGCGGCGATGCTGATGCCGTGGCCGGTGACGGTCTGGTGAAAGGCAAGGAAGCCAAGGCCGACGTGCTGAACGAAGCCGGGTCAGAAGAAGATGAGGACTCCAAAGCCGGCAACGACACGATCCGCTCCGGCAGCGGCAACGACATGGTCTCCGGCGGCGCGCTGGCGGCCGGTCTGGCGGCCTTCGCTGCGCTCATCAACAAGGCGGCCCACTCCTTCGGCAGCAACGGCTCGGCCCGTGCCGGCAACGACGACATCAATGTCGGCACCGGCGAGGACACCGTGGCCGGTGATGCCCTGGCGATCGATAAAGACGGCAAGGCCGAGGCCACGAACGAGGCTTTGGTGCGGAGCCAAAGCGACGCCAAGGCTTATGCGGGCAACGACAAGATTGTTGCCGATGACGACGCCGTGGGTGACGTCATCGCCGGTGATGCGGCGACGACGAATGCCGCCGGCGGCAACGCCAAGGTCACCAACAAGGCGACCGTTGATCCGGGTGGTAAGGGATTTGCGGAGGCCGGTAACGACACCATCTTTGCCGGTGATGGCAACGACGTTATCTCCGGTGGTGCCTACGCCGCCGGTGCCGGCGCCATGGCGGAAGCCCATAACACGGCGACCGTGGGTGACTACGGAACGGCGGAAGCCGGCAACGACGATATCTTTGTCCGTGACGGCAACGATCTGGCGGCGGGCGATGCCCTCACCACCGGCGCCAACAGCACGGCCAAGGCGATCAACAAGGCCACTTCCGGGGGCGGTACGGCCCTGGCTGGCAGTGATCTCATCGATGCCAACAACGACAACCTTGCCGATCGTTTGGCGGGTGACGCGGCGGCGGTCGTGACGAGCGGCAGCGCCACGGCAATCACCGAGAACACGGCCACTGAAGCCGGCGGCGACGCCCAGGCCGGCAACGACTCGATCCGTGCCGGCGGCGGCGCCGACACCATTGCCGGCGGCTCTCTCGCCATCGGCGAGACGGTGAGCGCCACCACCACCAACACGGGCCTCGGCGGCGGCGAAGCCGGCGAGGACACCATCTCCGGTGGCGGCGGCGCAGACGTCATCTCCGGCGACTCAGGCTCCCTGGCTGAGGTGCTCGGCGGTACGGCAACGGCGGTGAACATCGGGACCGGCGGCGATGCCGGCAACGACGACATCTATGCCGGTTCCGGCAACAACAAGGTCGCCGGTGAGGCCCTCGAGATCGCAGCGATGGGTGCCCATGCCATCGCCAAGAACACTGCGAGCGGCGACGGCGGCGATGCCGGTAACGACGAAATCTATGCCGGCAACGATGACGACGCTATCGCCGGTGGCGCCTTTGCCGAAGGCGAAGACGGCACGGCCGAGACCACGAACCGGGGTATCGGCGGCGGCGAGGCCGGTGAGGACGAGATCTATGCCGACGGCGCCGAAGGCGGCAACGATACCGTCTCCGGTGACTCCCTGGCCTTCGGTAAGGGCTCTGACGCCTTCGCCACCAACATCGGCGAATACGGCGGCGATGCCGGCAACGACGAGATTTATGCCGGACGTGGCGACAACTGGGTGGCCGGCGATGCCGGTGCCTACGGCGACGATGCCGGCAATGCCACGGCCGACAACAAGGCCTGGGCCAACGACACCAACGCTTTCTTCTCCTCCGAGGCCGGTGACGACACGATCAAGGCCGGCAGCGGCAAAGACACCATCTCCGGTGATGCCCTGACGGACGGCGAGAGGTCCACGGCCCAGGCCAACAACACGGCCGATGCCAAGGGGCTTCAAGGCGAAGGCGCCGAGGGCCGCACGGCCTCTGCCGGCAACGACTCGATCGCCTCCGACTACGGCAGCGGTGACGGTGACGACATTGTCGCCGGCGACGCCTTGGCGACGGGTAAGGATGGCATTGCCATTGCCGTCAACAAGACGACGGCCGACGGTGCCGAGGGAGCAGATGTGATTGCTCGCGCCGGTAACGACACCATTGCTGACGGTGGAGACAACAACATCGTGTCCGGCGACGCCGCTTCCACAAGCGAGGAAGGCGGCAATGCCACAGCCATGAACATGGCCGATGCTTCCGATTACGGTCGGGCCTTCGCCGGGAACGACTCCATCACGATGGATATAAGTGATCAAGGTGACGCCGATGACATCATCGCCGGCGACGCCCTGACCCAGGGTGCCGAAACCACGGCCCTGGCCGACAACGACGGTACCGCTTCGGGCCACGGCCTTGCCAGAGCCGGTAACGACACCATCCGGGCTGGTGACGACAGTGACCTTGTCTCCGGTGGGGCTTTGGCCACCGGCTACAGGGCCAAGGCGCATGCTGACAATGACGGCATGGCCAGTGATTGGGCGACGGTGGTGGTCGGCAACGACTCCATGACCGGCGGGTTCAACGCCGATGCCATGGCGGGTGAGGCCCTGGCCTCCGGTGCTTATGGCGAGGCCCTGGCTCAGAACGATGGCACCGGCAACGGCAGTGCCACCGTCAAAGTCGGCAACGACACCATCTTCGGCGACTCCGGCGGCGACAAGATGGTTGGTGAGGCTCTGGCCACCGCGATCCGCGGTAAGGCCACGGCGGAGAATACCGGTACTGCTAACGACACCAGCACTGTCGAGGTCGGTAACGACACGATGTTCGGTGCCGGCAGCGGCGACCAGATCTCCGGCGATGCCTTGGCCTCCGGCCACTACGGCACGGCGATGGCCACCAATGTTGGCACGGCCAACAGCCCGGCCACGGCCAAGGTCGGCAGTGATACCATCGATGGCGGTACCTCCAGCGACAAGCTGGCCGGTGACGCCCTGGCCTCCGGTAACTATGGCTCCGCCACGGCCACCAACGAAGGTACCGGTCTGGGCGATGGCGCGGTCTATGTCGGTAACGACAGCATCACCGGCGGTAGCTCCTCCGGTGCGGAGAAGATCGCCGGCGAGGCTCTTACCACGGGCCGCGAGAGTGATGCCTTGGGTGAGAACAGCGGCGAAGGCAGCGGCACGTCAGAGGTCAACGTCGGCAACGACACGATCTATGCCGGCGGTTCCTTCGACCAGGTCTCGGGTGGTTCCCTGGCGACCGGCGCTGACAGCGATGCGACGCAGCGCAACAACGCCACAGCCAACGATGCGGCAGTGGTGAAGGTCGGCAACGACTTCATCAGTGCAGGCAGCAGCGGCGACAAGGTGGCCGGTGACGCACTGGCAACCGGCGAGAACGGTGAGGCCGAGGCCGAGAACACGGCAACGGTTCTTGGTGAAGGCACCGCCGAAGCCGGTAACGACACCATCAACGGGAACTCGAGTGGCGACACCATTTCCGGCGATGCCATGTCCGGTCACTTCAGCGGAAACGCGACGGCGACCAATAAGGCGACGGCTGGTGTCGATGGCAGCGGTACGGCTTCTGCCGGCAGCGACAAGATCATCGGTGGTGGCGGTTTTGAGAAGATCGCCGGTGACGCCCTGACCTTGGCCGACAATGCCGTGGCGACCGCGAACAACACTGCGGTGTCCAACAACTTGGACGGCACTGCCGAGGCCGGCGACGACACCATCGAGGCCGGTACGGGCAACCACCGGATCGGCGGCGACGCGGCGGCCTTCGGCGACTATGGCGAAGCGATCGCCAGGAATACCGGCGGAGAACTGATCGACGGTACGCCGAGCGGTGGCAGAGGTGCCTCGGCTGGTAACGACAAGATCACGGTTGGCAATAGTTTCTTCGGTGACTCCTACATCGCCGGTGATGCTGCAGCTTTCGGTGATTATGGCGAGGCCGATGCCCGTAACCTGGCGCTCGGTGACGATGCCGAGGTCGGCAACGACACCATTCACGCCGGCGACAACAGCCATGTGATTGCCGGCGATGCTCTCGCGACGGGCCGCAACGGTTCGGCAACGGTGATCAACTCGCTCCAGATCGGCCTCGCCGCACTGGTTGGTAACGACGAAATCGTCAGTGGTGACGGTGCAGATCTGATCTCCGGCGACGCTCTGGCCATTAACGACGGTGATGCGGAGGTCACGAACCAGGCGGTCGGCGGTGTCGACAAGACCGGCAGCGACACGATCATTGCTGGCGACGGCAACGATACCATCGCTGGTGACGCTCTGGTCGTGGGTTCGGGCACGGCGACCGTCAACGTCGGCGGTAACGACTGGATCGATGGTGGGGAAGGTAACGACCTCATTTCCGGCGATGTGTTGGCAATCGACGGCGGTACTGAGGATCTCAACATCCTTGGCGGTAATGACACCATCCACGGCGGTAGCGGTAATGACACCATCTACGGCGACACCTCTGACATCAACGCAATCGTCGGTGGCGATGACTTGCTCTTCGGCGATGAAGGTAACGACTACATCTTCGGCGGAGCCGGCAACGACACCCTCGACGGCGGTGCGGGGCAGGATACGCTCCTGGGTGGTGCCGGTAACGATGTCATCGTCTTTGATGCCGACGATGGACTAGGCGGCGTTGGTCTGGTCAGCGGTGGTTCTGATACCGGCGGCGCCGACTTCTTTGCCGGTGACACCTTGGTGATCAATGAGGACGTCGACTTCACCTCCTTGCCCACCGGTGTCTGGGAGCAGTTCGAGATCATCGATCTTGAAAACGGCGCCGCTGACACCGCGGAGACGTTGACCCTCTCGTCAGCCGATGTCATTGATCTGACCGATGGCGACGACCTGCTCTCGATCCTCGGCGGTGCCGATGGTCTGGACGCAGGTGGTGGTGCCGGCGATACGGTCAATCTGGAGGGTTCTGTCGGTGCTGGAACCGATTGGGATGGCGGTGTCGACCAAGGTACCTTCACCGTTTACACCAACACGGATGGAACCATAGTGGCGATCGACAACGACATCACCGTTAACGTACTGAACGGCGTCTGATGCGCGATTGTTGAGTTCCAAGTAGGAACCAGGTACAGGGGGCGAAGGCGAAAAACCTTCGCCCCCTTTCTTATTGTGGACGAGACAAGGGTCCGGCGGGAAACCGCCGGGCCCTTTTCCTTGCCCGGCTTGGCGGCCCGGCCGGATTCGTTGCTGTGCGGGCAGTAACGGCTTCTGGGAAGGCGGCCGTCAGTTAAGGCTTCGCTGAAACGGCGGATTGCCGCGGTGGCCATGCAATTCCCCGGTTAAAACCCGGGCGAACGCACACATAAAACCCTAATTGCCTCATTTAGGTTCCTCGATTTCCGGGACCGCGCGTCCGAGGTTTGCACGTCGGCGTTGCAGGCGCTCCGTCCCGGGCGGGGTGTTACCGGAACGCTTGTCCTGCCGATCTGTGATTTGGGCGCCGGCCTGCTGGTCCGGTTGATGCGATCGATGGGAGTGGTGGATGAACCTGGAATCAGGCGGGTTGACGGAATCCTGGCAGAGCGCGGCGACAGGAAGTAGGGCAGAAGCGGAGGCAGTCGCGGCAGCAACGGTGCCCGATGTGCCCGTGATCGTGATTGATGGCGAAGGCCCGGCAGGGGGGGGCGGAACCGTCATCATTATTGGCCAGGCCGGGGCGGCGCAGGTGCTGACCCAGCCCGCGCCGGGACAGACCGTCGCCATTCCCACCCTGAGCGGCGCCGAGTACATCATCGGCTTCGATCCGTCGGGTGCGACGGTTTCCACCGAAGGCCGCGATCTGATTCTGAACTTCGACAACGGTGGCGGCCGCCTCGTCTTTAGTGATTTTGCTGATGCGGTCAACAGCGGTGGGGGGCCGACCTTTCAGATCGGCGGTGAAACGCTGTCCGGCCAAGCACTTTACGGCCAGGCCCTTGCTTTGACCGATCCCGGCCTCAGCCTCGAAGTCGCAGCCGGTGGCGGGCCAGGGCCGCTCGGTTCCGGCGGCACCTACGATGACAATCTCGGCGCCATCATCGATCTCTTGACCGGTCAGGGTGTGATCGGCGCCACCGAAAGCGCTCCTGCTCCGCCCGACATTCCCGAAGTCGAAATCACCGACGAGGAAACCCTGCTGCTGCTTCAGGCCGCCGCCGATGGGGACGGCGGCGGGGCGGGCGTGCCGCCAACGCTGCTGATCAACGAGATCGGCGTGTCCGCCGCTTTGGATGTACCGACCTTGTCCGATGATGACGCCAGCGACATCACTTTCGTCGCGGCGGAAGTGGCAATGGTCTACGACTTCGTGGAGCTCACCAACAACACCGCGGCCGAGACCGAAACCTTTGCGACGACGCTGGAAATCCTCAACCCCGCCGGCGCGGTGATCGTCGTCACTCTGCCCGACGGCGTTACAATTCCGGCCGGTGGCTTTCTGGTGCTCTATCAGGATGCCTCGGCGGGCGAGGGCGGCGATCCGACGGTGATCGGCCGAGTGTTCGATGCTTCCGGCGCGCTGGTCGATGGGTTCGACATCGCCGGCGGCGCGGCTTGGGAACTGGGCGACGACACCACGGCCCCCCTGGCGGTCAACCTTGTTTCCGCCGGCAGCGATTCCCTCGACAGCTTTGCCGCCAATCTGACGACGGCGGACCTGGCGGTGCTGACGGCGCCGGTCTGGACTGCAAACGGCTTGGTTCCGGCAAACCTCGACCTGACCTTCGAGACCTTCAACGGCGGCTTCACCGGTGATCATCAGGTCTTCTCCCGCGTGTTCGATGAGAACGACGCGGGTTCCGGGGCGCCCACCGACAGCGAGGTCGACTGGACCACCAACGTGACCCCGACCGATGGGGCGCTCAATGCATTGGACGGCGCGGACGGCAGCGGTCCGCTGGACCCCAATCCCGCTGACATCGAGAATGACGACCTGAACCCCGGCCAGGCCAACCCCGACCCCATCGCCGGCCAGACGATCCTGACGGCGACAGGCGATGCCGGCGCGTTGCTGGAAGGCGGGCCGGGGCCGGACTTCCTGCTTGGCGGCGTGGGCGACGACAGCCTCTATGGCGGCAGCCAGGCTTCGGCGGATGCGCAGGCCGATGCTGCCAGCTACGGCGGTGAAGCCGCCAGCTTCAACGACCACAACGATCTGCTGAGCGGGGATGCCGGGGACGATGCGCTCTACGGCGGCTCGGGCGGCGATTACCTGATCGGCGGGGCGGGACGGGATTCCCTGGACGGCGGCACCGGCGACGATCTGATTTACGGCTACGCCGCGCCCATCGGCGGGGTGGACGACGACTTCAATCCGGGCAGCGGCAATCAGACACAGGCGGACCGCATAGCCGGCGATGCCTTCAACAACCTGATTGGCGGAAACTCGCCGGCGGCGCGGGCGGTGCGGGGCGGCGACGACACCATCGACGGCGGCCTGGGCTATGACCTGATTGCCGGCGAGGCGCTGGCGGCGGCGGACGGGCAGGGCTCCGCGGAAGTGATCAACAGCGACAAGGCCGACCCCACGGCCTCCGCCGGCAACGACATCATCGCCGGTTTCGACGGGTTCGACAGCATCGGCGGTGAGGCTGTGGCGGTGGGCATCGGCGGCAGCGTCAGTGCGGAGGCCGAGAACCGGGCCACGCAGGGCGGCATTGCCGGCGGCGACGTGATACGTGGCCAGGGGGCCAGGGACGTCATCGCCGGCGAGGTGTTTGCCAGTAACCAGGCGGATGGAAACAGTGGGACAGCCCGCAACGTCGCCACCGACGGGCGCGCCGGTGACGACAGCCTGGACGGCGGCAGCGGTTACAATCTGATGGCCGGTGAGGCGGTGGTGAGCGGCGGAAGAGGTGCCGATGCTCTGGTCGAGAACAGCGCCGAGGGGGCGACAGCCTCCGCCGGGAACGACACCCTGACCGCGACGGAGGGAAACGATACCCTGGCGGGCGAGGCCTATGGCGCCGCGCCCGGCCTCAGCGTCAACGTCAGCAGCACGGCGGCCGCCGGTGGTTCGGCGGGTAACGACTCTATCGTCGCCGGCGACGGCAGCAACAGGGTCTCGGGCGATTTTCTGGCGATGGACGCGACGCGGTTCGGCGGCGACCTGATTGCCACCAACACCGGCAATGACGGCGCTGCCGGCAACGACACTGTTCTCAGCGGAAGCGGCAGGGACATTGTTGCGGGCGACGGCCTGCACCAGGCCCGTTTTACGCGGGCGGAGGCGGTCAACGAGGCGAGCGGCGCGGCGGGGCTGGCCGGTAGCGACCGCCTCACCAGCGGCGGCGAACGTGACCGGGTATCCGGTGACAGCCTGGCCAACGGACAGAGCGAAGGCACCGCGACGGCCCGCGCCACAGCCAACGCCGGCGGGATCGCCTCGGCGGACAGGATCAGCTCCGGGTCCGGCGCCGACAGCGTTGCCGGCGATGCCTTCGCCGCTGCCTCACAAGGATTCGCGATCGCCGACGTTGTAAACGAAGCAATGGAAGGCGCGGCAGGCGGCGATACGATATTGGCCGGCGGCGGCGCCGACCTGGTTTCCGGCGATGCTCTGGCGATCGCCGGCTCGACCGCTGATGTCGTTGTGAACAACACTGCCGATGGTGCCGCGGCGAACGCCGGCAACGACAGCCTGCGCGGCCTCGACGGCTTTGACACCGTTGTCGGCGACGCCCTGGCCACTGCCGCTGGCAGCGCGACAGTGCTTGTCGAGAACACTGCCAGTAACGATGGCAAGGCCGGCAGCGATACGGTTCGCGGCGACGGTGCGGCGGATACCGTCGCCGGCGATGCCCTGGCGACTTCCAGAGACTTCATTGCGACGGTGGATATCCAGAATACGGCCGATGGCGGATCGGCGGGCAGCGATCTGCTCGACCCCCAGGGCGGCAACAATCTGGCATCCGGCGACGGCATGGCCGAAGGCACCAACTCGGCGGAGGTGACCGTTACAAACACCGCCGATGGCGAGGGCTCGGCCGGCAGCGATACGATAATCTCCGGCAACGGCCGGGACAGTCTTTCCGGTGATGCCCTGGTCCGCGGCAGCGGTACGGCCAGGGTGTTCAACACGGCTCTTGCAGGGGCCGCGGCTCTGGCAGGCAGTGACGTGATCACGAGCCTCAGCGGGCGGGATGTGATTTCCGGTGATGCCCTGGCACTGGACGGCGGCGACGCTGAAGTGACCAATGCCGGGGCGCCGGAGGCGGCCGGCAGCGACAGCATCAGTAGTGGTGCAGCTCGGGACACCGTTGCCGGCGATGCTCTGAGCGACGGCGGAACGGCGACCGTAGTTTACGGCGGCGACGACACCATCGACGGCGGTGCGAACGAAGATCTGATTTCCGGCGACGCTCTGGCCCTCAATGGCGGCTCAGCCATATCGCGCGACGGTGGCGACGATTTGATTTGCGGCGGCAGCGGCAACGATACGGTCTATGGCGATTCGAACTTCACCGATATCCAGGGCGGCAATGACACGCTCTTCGGCGACGATGGCAACGACTATCTGGCCGGCAACTCCGGTGATGACCTGCTGATCGGCGGCGGCGGGGACGATACGCTCATCGGTGGCGAGGGCGACGACACGCTGACAGGCGATGCCGGCGCCGACAGCTTCGTATTCGGTCGTATCGAAGGAACCACCGGTGAAGGCAACGACAGGGTGAACGACCTTTCATCCGCCGAGGACCGCCTGCTCTTCTATGGCGTGAGCGACAACGACGTCGACACCGACATCGATATCGACGACCTGCTGGCGGCCATCACGGGAACCGCCGACGGTGGTGCGGGGCTCAATGTGACTCTCGACTTCGCCAGCGGCGGAAGCGTGATCTTCATCGGTGCCGGCACCGGCGCCGTCACCTCGGTCACCGATCTGGTGGACGACCCGGCAAGCCAGATCCTGGTCTTTTCTTGACGCCCGAGAGTCGAGTAGGCGCGCTGAAGGCCAACCATCTCCGGCAACACTTTTGCGGTGTTCAGGTCTTTACCGCTTTGCCGCGATCTCGTGAATTCGGTCCGTCGGCGCCTTCCGAAAGCAATGCACCTAACAGGGGAATCTCTATAATCACTACGCGTAGTTTTATTTTTCCCTTTGACTTGAAGCGCTTGGCCGTTAGGTTCGACTGACGAAAAGACAGGTCCAGGGGTGGATCACGGGCGCTAGGGAGGTGCCCGGGGAACCAGGAAATGGTCATCCCCACCCAACTGGAGCGTCTTTATGCGCGGTGCCTCGCGTTCTTCGGTCATGGAGACCGATCTGACCGAGTCGCGGAACAAGGCCGTAAGTCCTTGTCCGCAGCAGTCGCCTAATCAAGAGACAGAGAGACATCAACCCGACGCCGGGGCGGTCGACGATTCATCAGGCATCGCTAAGCGGCCGGCCCTGCCTTGTCTGATCATCAATGAAATCGGCCTTGGTCTTGCCCCTGTCCCTTCGCTTTCTTCCGGACAGGGCCGGCAGGAAACAACCGATGACGCCGTCAACGTCATTGAGTTCCTTAATCCGTCCGACAGCCAGACCGAGACTCATGCTCTCACCGTTGAGTTCGTGAATCCGGCGCGCGCCTTGATTCGGCTTGAGATTCCCGATGGTGTTTTTGTGCCGGCCGGGGGCAGCCTCGCGATCTGTCAGCCGGCCGGCCTGGATGCCGATCCGATGGTTTTCACCCAGGTGCTGGACGCCAAGGGATTCGTTCTGAACAGCGCGACCATTGCTGAAGCGGCGTTCTGGGATTTGGGCAGCGATGCCACCGAAGGCTTGGCGGTGAACCTTGTCTGTCAGGCCGGCGGGGGCGACGAGACAGGTATCGATACCTTTGTGGCCAATCTGAAGAGGCCGGATCTCACCGCGCTCAGCAGTCCTCTCGACTTTGGCGTGGCAAGCAGATCGAAGCGTATCTCTTCAGGAAACTTTGAAACCTATTTCGCAGGCCTCAGTACGGTGCCGAACATCTTTTCGCGGGTCTTCACCGGAAGTGCCGAGACGCTGCCGGGCGACACTTCGGTGACCCAAACCCAGGAGACGATTGAAAGCACGGAGACCGTGGCGCCGGAAGGCCCGGAATGCCCGGAAGACGGCGCAATCGTCAAGGTATCGGGCCAGCCGAACGATGCCGAAGCCCAGAGCAGGAAGCGTCACCGCGGAAGAGGGCGGAGGCGTTTCGGTGGCAAGGCCTCTGGGCTTCAGAAGCCTGGTTCCGGCGGCTTTAGATCCGGCATCTGAATTGCAAAAGGGAATCTTCGACTCCGGCATTGCTGTTCATTGATAACCATCCGGCATCTTCGGCGCTGCTGGCGGCAACTCTGGATAATCTGGTTAAAAATGTTCGCGGGAGCCAAGTTGTCGCTCCGCAAACAGCAATTAAAAGTAGTATTTATAGTTAATAGATCACTTTAAACGTTATTTAACGATTGACTTGAACCATCCGATCCATATGTTCGACGCATAGCAGATCCAGGGGTGGATCGCGGCGTGTTGGGAGACACGCCTGAGAACGTCATGACGGCGTTCTTGGTTCACACCTGGAGTATTGCTATGTCCGAATTTATTGTTTCCTCGGTCAAGAAGACCGATTCAAGCGATCTTGGCGCCGCCACTGGCGAGACTTCCGTTACTGAGACTTCTTCCGCGGGTAAGCCCGCGCTGACGGGGCAGGCTGCCGCGCTTATGACGCTGGCGCCACCGGCCCCCGGTGAGACGATTGTCGTGGCCCCGCAGAGCGGCGCGACCTATGTCCTGGACTTCGGCCCCCGCGAAGCCTCGGTAAGCGCCGAGGGCGGCAACCTCGTTCTGAGCTTCGATGATTCCGGTGACGGCGCGGCCGACCGGCAGATCGTTTTTGAAGACATCGCGCAGTTGGCCGAGGCCGGCGAGGCGCCGACCCTGCAGATTGCCGGAACCTTCTTCTCCGCCGACACCCTGTTCAACGAAGCCCAGGCGCTGGCCGGCGAAGCCGCGCCGCTGGAGACTGCGGCTGCCGACGGTGTCGACGCCCTGGGCGGCGGCGCCACGGCCTACAGCGACAACCTGGGCGACGTGATCAAACTGCTGCAGGCTTTGGGCGTCATCCCGCCGACGGAACTGGAGTTCGGTCTGATCGATCTTGAAGAGGATACCGGTCTGGTGCTGTTGGGGGAGGACTTGCCGTCCGCGCCGGAAGAACTGGTTATCAACGAAATCGGTCTCGGCGTATCCTTCGGCGCCTTGCCGGGCATTCCCGGCGAACCGGAGGTGCCGGACGGCGTCCGGCTCGATTTCATCGAGTTCTACAATGCTGCAACGTCCGCCGTCGAAACCCTGGACCTTACCGTGGAGTTGCTGAACCCCGCGGGTGATGTTGTGACCATGGGAATTCCCGACGGTTTGGTGATTCCAGCCGGTGGTTTCCTGGTGATCTATGAACAGTCGGCCGCGGGCGAAGGCGGTCTTGAGACCAACGTCTTCGGGGTGATCTTCGATGCTGAAGGCGTTCAACTGGATGTCTTCCTTCTTCCCGGGGTGGCCCCCTGGGCGCTGGGTGAGGACACCACCGAAGCACTGGCCGTCAATCTGGTGTTCCAGGCCGGCACCGAGACCGAGACCGGCGTCGATACCTTCGCGGCCAACCTGCCCGCTGCGGATCTGGGCGTGCTCAGCAGTCCGACCTGGGTTCCCAACGAGACCGTGTCCGAACTGTTCCCCAATGCGAACTTCGAGACTTTCCTTGGTAACTTCACGCCGGGTCAGAACATCTTCTCTCGCGTTTTCGACAATGAGCAGAACGATCCCGCGTCCGGCGCGCCGCTCGACAGCGACACTGAAGCCGACTGGACGACCAACAACACACAGACGGCGGGCAGCCTGAACGACACCGATCTGGCGGAAGAGGGCGCCTTGGTCCTCAATCACGGTGCGAACCCAGGTGTCTTCCATGTCAGCTTAGATGGCAGTGTGACCGAGGTCGTGACCGAGGCCGATGTTCTGGCGGCCGGAGAAACCGACGTCGCCTTCATCAACAATGGCATCGCGCTGGCGTCTGATGGAACGATCTACTTTACCAACGGCGGTACCGGCATCGGAGATGGAGCGATCATGCAGCGTCTCCCCGACGGTACGGTGGAGGTGCTGATCTCGGAGGAAAATGTCGCTGCCGCTATCCCGGAGATGCAGGTTGTTCTGCAGGATCTGGTCGTCGGTGATGACGGTCTTTTGTATGTCGTCGACGAAGAGAACGATGCCATCCTCTCCATCGATCCGGGGACACTGGCGGTTTCTGTGCTGACCTCAGCCGCGGATATCCTTGGTTTACCCGAGTTTGGGACGATCAATGACCTCGGTGGCCTGATTCTGAGCGCGGATGGGACAACCCTCTATCTCGCTGTTGATGGCGATCCCAACAACGGCATCGTACAGATAGACGTTTCCACAGGCGTCCCCTCTGTACTTGCCACCGATGCGGTCTTCGATTCTCTTTCGGTTTTCATGGTTCTGGCCCCCAATGGCGATCTCATCGTTGCAGATGAAAGCGGCGGCGACGAGCTTTACCGCGTCACACCGGGCGGCGATGTGTCGGTTTTTCTCTCTTCGGCTGAGCTTGACGCTGCGACCAATGCAAGCACTGATCTGGAGGCTGGTTTTTGGTTCGACGCGGACGGTAACTTCTATCTGGCCGACGGACAGACCCAGACAGTGTACCGCTTCGATGCTGTCGATCCGGTAACGGGCGAGGTTGATGCCCTGGGCTATCCGTTGGCTCTGGAGGCCGACATCATCGCCGCGCTGGGTGCTGCCGACCTTCAAGGCGGCGCTGTGTTTCTGCCGACGAGTGATGCCAATCCGTCGGACTTCTTCTTCGACGACACCAATCCTCAGCAGGCCAATGGGGACCCCCTGGCCGGGCAGAGCGTGCAGGTGGCTGACAGTGATGCCGGCGTCTTGATGGAAGGTTTCGGCGGTCCGGATGCGTTGTTTGGCGGTGCCGGCGGAGACACCATCTATGGCGGCAGCCAGGCAATGGTCGCTGAGCAAGGTGCTCTGAATACGGAGGACCCCGGCGAAGCGCCGGCGAACGGCTTCAGCGATCACAATGACTTCCTGTTCGGTGACGCCGGCGACGACGCCATCTACGGCGGCTCCGGCAGCGACGTCGTGGTGGGCGGCCTGGGTGCCGACTCCATCGACGGTGGCAGCGGCGGTGATCTGATCGCCGGCCATGATGTGGAAGGTCAGGGCGTGCCGGAAGGGGATCCTGGTGCGCCGGAACTGAACGCCGATGTGATCGCCGGCGACGGACTCAACAACATCGCTGACGGTGACGCCGTTACGGTCGCCGAGGCGCTGGTCAACCTGGGCGGCGATGACAGCATTCTCGGCGGCTTTGGCTTCAATTTGATTGCCGGCGACGCGCTTGCACTCAATGAAGAGGGCGATGCCACCAGCCAGGTGCGCAATGATGACGAAGTCAGTTTCCCGGATCCGAACGGCAACGACCTGATCTATGGTGGTGAAAGCGGCAACATCATTGCCGGTGACGCCCTTGCCAGAGGCCTTGGCACGGCCGGTGCGGAGGCCGACAACTATGCACTGCTTGGTGGCCTCGTTGGCAGCGACTCCATCGTCGCGGCGGAAGGCTCGAACCTGCTTTCCGGTGAAGCGGTTGCGACCGCCATCGGTGGGTCGGATGCCTATGCTTATGTGACCAATACGGCCGAGGTCGGTTCAGCCGGCAACGATCTGATTGGGGCTGGTGACGGCGCCGATAGCATCGCCGGGGAGGCCGCAGCAACGTCAATTGGCTCGTTTGCCACCGTCGAGGTCGTGCAATCGGCCACAGGCCCCGTTGCCGAGGCAGGAAACGATGTTATCGAGGGTGGCGCCGGCAGCGACGATTTGGCTGGCGAGTCGCTCGCTATCAGTGACACTCAAGCTGACGCAAGCGTTGACAACGCCGCGGCCGATGGCGGAGTTACCGGCGGCGACACCATCACCGGTGACCAAGGTGCCGATGCAATGGCCGGTGAGGCTTTGGCGCGCGGCGCCAACTCCGGAACCGCCTATGTAATTCTTACGGCAGAGGATGAAGGTGATTCGGGGAGTGACAGCCTTGTCGGCGGCAACGGCGCTGACTCAATTGCCGGCGAGGGGTTGGCTTTCAGTGATGCTAACGCCGTTGGCTTCCTTAACACCGACGCGTCGTCCGGGGGTGTTCTTGCCAATGACACGATCTCAGGAAATGCGGGAAGTGATTTCCTGGCTGGTGAGATACTGGTGATCAGTCAAGGAGAAGCCACAATCATCGGCAATCTCATTGCTGAGGGTAACGGCTCCGAAGCCGGCAACGACGATCTGACCGCCGGTGGAAGCGCGGATGACGTCGCCGGCGATATCCTGGTCGACGCTGTAAACGATATCAGCGTTGAGATGAACTCGATGGCAACGGAAGGCGCCGTCGCGGCGGGCGATACTGTCAGTGGTGGGGCTGGAGCTGACGTCCTTTCCGGTGATGTCATTGCCCGCAGCTCGGTGGGTGTGGTTGATGTTGAAGTTATTCATGCCGCAGTCGCAGCAGCCGCCAATGCCAATGCCGGCTTCGACAGCATTCAGGGCGGCAATGGGGCCAACATCATGGCTGGTGACGCCCTCGTCGAGGGCGGCGACGGCTCGTCCGTGACCGTTGAAAGTTCGATCGACGGCGAAGGGTTTGTCGGCAGCGATGTGTTGCTGGCGAACGACGGCGACAACCAAATCGCCGGTGACGCCCTGGTCATAGCAGAGGGTGCTTCAACGGTTCTGGTTGATAATAGGATCATTACTGGTGGACCCACAGCCAATGTCGGTAGCGACGTCATCGAGGTTGGCACTGGTGAGAACGTTGTTGCCGGTGACGCCCTCGGTTTTGGAGGACTCGGTCTTTCAGTCACTGTTGGGAATGTTGCCGACGATGAGGGCGCAGTCGGCAATGACGGCATTCTGGCCGGTAATGGCAACAACCGGATCGCTGGAGATGCATTGATTATTGGAGGCGGGGATGCCTCCGTCACCAATACCAACTCTGCAGTGGTGCAGGAGGACGCGAGAGTCGGGAATGACTCTATCGAGGCCGGCGACGGGTCGGATACCTTGTCAGGCGATGTAATGGCTTTTGACGGTGGCACCGCCTTCGTTTTCAACTCCGGCGACTCGGGGAATGACGTGATCATCGGCGGTAACGGGGAGAACTTCATCGCTGGCGACGCCTTGGCTGCCGGTGCCGGTGGCCTCGCCGAAGTTGGCGGGGAAGGTAGCAACGATACCATCTTTGGCGGTGACCAGGCCGACCTTATCGCGGGTGACGCTCTGGGCATCCAGGGAGCCACGGTGGACGTCAGTGATGGTGGAGATGACTCAATTCTTGCTGGCGATGGAGACGATACCGTCTACGGCGACGGCAATGGAACCGAAGCAAATGGCGGTGACGACACCATCGACGGTGGAGCCGGTAACGACAGTCTCTTCGGCAACTCCGGCGACGACGTGATCTTCGGCGGGGACGACAATGATTTCATTGACGGAGAAATCGGCGACGACACCCTGGATGGTGGTGACGGCAACGACGGCGTTAGCGGCAATGCCGGCAACGATGTACTGTTTGGCGGCGCTGGTGACGACACGCTTAACGGCGGCACAGGGGATGATACGATCGATGGCGGCGCCGGTGTCGATCAGATCTTCGGCGGCTCTGGAGTCGATGTGATCGTTTTCGATGCCGATGATGAAGCCGGCGGTAGCGTGAACGCCGATATTGATGACGGCTTCAATGCGGCATTCTCGGGAGACTTCCTGGTGATCGACGAAGATGTCGACTTCACCGCACTGAACGAAGGGGTCTGGACACAGTTCGAGATTCTGGATCTTGAGAACGGTGGAGCCGACACCGACGAAACCCTAACCCTGAACGTGGATGATGTCATCGACCTGACCGACTTCAACAATCTGTTGTCGATCCAAGGTGGGGCGGTTGGTCTCAATGCCGGGGTCGGTGCCGGTGACACGGTGAACCTCAATGGCGGTGGTGCCGGCAGCAACTGGGATGCGGGTGTCGATCAGGGTGACTATACGCTCTACACCAACGACAACGGTGCTCTGGTTGCCATCGACAACGATGTCGCCGTGATGGTCGCCAATGCCTAGCGGACGCTAGGTCTCCAATCAGGCAGCTATGGAAGAGGGGCGAGGGCCGACAGCCTTCGCCCCTTTTCTTTGTTCAACATCCTAGGCGGTCTTAGCACTGCCCAGAACCTTCCGGCAGGTCTCGACGATCTGATCCACTGGGCGATGGGGACCACGGGCCTTGATCTCGGCGGCGAGCCCTGTCGCCCGCTCCGCCATGCCGCTATTCGCGGCCACCTCATCGAGAATGGCCGGTAGGGCCTTGTCCAGGTCCTTGTTCATCAGCAGGCGGCCGACGCCGAGGCGTGTCAGGGCATCGCAGGTGAGCCGGGCTTCCATGTGCGTCGGCAAGGTCAGTTGAACCCGCCCGCCGCTGAGCGCCGCACAACTCGTGCCGTTGCCGCCGTGGTGGATCATCATGGTGGCGCGGGCAATGACGTCCTTCATGGCTTGGGGCTCGCGGTGCACCGTCAGGCCGGGGCGGGCGAGGGCTTTTGCGACGTCGTCGGTCATGGCGCGGGCGAAGATTTCGCCGCTCATCTTGCTGGCGCGCAGGCCACGCAGGAAGGGTTTGGTCTTCTTGTGCTCCAGGCTGACATAGGCAAAGAAGTGCGGTCTTTCCGGCAGCGGTTGCGGTTTCTGCAGGCCCTCGACGGGCCCGATCACCGGGTCCTCACGCAGGTCGGCGTAGGGATCCAGTTCGGGCAGGGTACAGACCAGACGGCCGGCAGTGCGGAAAGGCTCGGTGACGCTTTGAGGAACCGGGCGGCGGTTCTGCGCCTGAACGTACCGCATCACTTGCAGCACATGGGCCGGGTCCACCATGTGTTTTCGCCCCTCGCGAAACAGCGGGAACTGGTCGTCGCTTGCGGGGGGCAGCGTGAATCCATCGGCAACCTGCACCACCGGCCGGTCTTGAAAGCAGGCGAGGATACAGATCGGGCTGTGGTCGCAGATCACCAGGTCAGGGTCAGCCTGTTCAATGAGGCCCCGCCAGGCCAGCATGCCGGCGTGGAGCGCTTGCCGGCGGTAGAACCCGGAGTGACACATGATGTCGAGATAAGTGCCCATGGGGGCCGGTTTGGGCGCATTGGGAATGCGTTCCACCAAGTCGGGCACCGGCAGGATGGGGCGTTTCTCCCTGGCCAGCAGCACTGCATTTTCTTTGATATTACGCAGGAAGAAGATGACCTCGTGGCCTTCAGCCTCCAAGGCCCTGACAACGGGCATCAGGCGGTGCACATGGCCGTGGCCAGCACCCAGTTCGTAACCGACGAGAATTTTTGCCATGATGTCGCCGCGTTCCAGGTTTTCAACGGCCGTTCAGCATCTTCTCGCAGGTTTCGAGAATGTGGTCCATGGGCCGGAAGGGCCCCACACTCTTGATTTCCTGGGCGATGATGTCGGCCCGCTCGGCCATCTTCGGGTCGTTGATGGTTTCCTCCAACAGCGCGGCGCCTTGGTTTTCGAGATCCTTTGCCGTTGCCATGCGGCCAACACCGATGCGCCCCAGCGCTTTGGTGTTGAGCAGTGTCTCTTCGTGGATCGGCAGGGCCAGTTGAAGGCGCCCGGCACTGCAGGATGCCAAGCACATGCCGCTGCCGCCATGATGCACGGTCATCGTGGTCCGGCTGAGGACCTGATCGATCGGCTGTGGCGATTTGTAAAAAGTCAGGCCGGGGCGAGCGTACTTTTTAGCCGTCTCCTCCGTCATGCCGCGGATATAAGCCTCGGCGGGAAGTTTGGAGGCTTTCAGCACTTCGAGGAATTTCGGCGTGACCCGGTGCTCTATGCCAAGATAGACGAAGAGCGAGGGGGACTTTGGCATTTTCATCGGGTTTTGCAGGCCTTCGGTGGGTCCGATCACCGGGTCCGCGCGCAGATCCTTGTAGGGGTCCATGCCTTTAAGGGTGCATACCAACCTGCCGGCAGTGCGCAGCGGCGCGGTGACACTGGGCACCTTGATGCCGCCCAGGCGTGCCTGGACCTCGTTCATTACCGATACCAACTGGTCGGTGTTCACCGTTGCCTTCTTTTTCGTCTGGAACGGCGGGAACACGTCATCCTGGGCCGGCGGTATGGTGAAGCCGTCGCCGACCTGCAGGACGGGGATGCGGCCGTAGGCGGCAAAGCAGGTTACCGGACTGTGGTCGCAGATGATCAGGTCCGGGCGCAGGTGGTCGAACAAGGTTCGCCAGGCGAGGGTCGCGGTGAAGAGGGTCTCGAGCCTGCCGAAGCCGCAATAGACCATAATGTCGCTGTAGGCACCCATCCGCTTCGGTTCCCGCTCCGCCGGATTGGGGGCGACCAGATCCGGCGTCGGAATGAAGGGGATGGGGTTCTTGGTAATCTGCGCCCTGCAGTCATAGGGATTGCGCAGGAAAAACGTGACCTGATGGCTCCGGGCCGCCAGGGCCTCGGCCACCGGTGCCAGGCGGCGATAGTGCCCCAGGTTGTCGCCGCGCTCGTATCCGATCAAAACCCTTGCCAAGACTCAGTCCTCAACTCGACCTGGGCCGACAGATAACGCGCCCCGCATCGTTTCATCTCATGAATTCGTTGATAAATTGTTCTTGCCGGTGCCTGCAACCGGTAATTCGGGGTGCGCCGGGATTTAAGGTTGTGATAGGAGAGTTACAGCTCCCGACCGGGATCGCCCGGTGGTGTCGCCAAAGATGCCGCCAAGCCTGCCAACAGGCTCTTGCGATCCGGGAATCGGGCCGAAGTGGGGGGAAAAGGAGGGGAGGCGACGGTCATGAAGATCGCGGTCATAACGCCATACTTTGACGAGGATGAGGACCTGCTGCGTGCTTGCCATGACAGCGTCATCGGCCAGATCCATCCGGTGACCCATATCATGGTGGCCGACGGGCATCCGCAGGCTTGGATCAACGCCTCGGCAGCCCAGCACATCGTCTTACCTGTGTCCCATAGAAACTATGGTGATACACCGCGGGCCGTCGCTTCCCTCGCTGCGATCGGGCAGGGCTTTGATGGCGTGGCTTACCTGGATGCCGACAACTGGTATCAGCCCAACCACATCGAAACCGTCGTCGAAATGCACAGGGCAACGGGAGCGGCCATCTGTTCGACCAACCGCAGCATCCATCGCCTGGACGGCAGTCTTCTCGGTTACTGCGAGGCCTCTGAGGGGGAAGACTTCGTCGACACCAACTGCTTGGCTGTTTTTGGGCAGGCTCTTGAATTGCTGCCGCAGTGGGCTTTGATGCCGGAGTGGGCTCATGCCTTAGGGGACCGCATGATGTGGCACATCCTGCGCCAGAGTCAGTTGAAGCGGGTCCATAGTCAGGCCAGAACGGTTTGCTACCGCTCGTCCTATGGATTTCACTACCGTAAGCTGGGCGAGGACCCGCCGCCAGGTTCTGCGCCTGCGGACTATTTTAACGAGGCGATTCGATGTTGGTATCAAAAGGGCTTCCCGCCCTTCCGAAACACGGGTGTTATTCGGCCACCAGATTAAGGGTATGACGTAGAGAGATGCCTGATGGATTTCGCTGCGATATAGAAAAGCCAGACAAGGGATTGCCAAGGCTGTGAGAATTGCCGTCGTTACACCCTACTACGATGAGACGGAGTCTGTTCTGCGAGCGTGCCATGACAGCGTGCGCGGGCAGACGCATGCCGCAACCCATATAATGGTCGCCGATGGGCACCCGCAGGCGTGGATTGATAGTTCTAGCGCGCAGCATATTGTTCTGCCGGTTTCGCACAGGAACTATGGTGACACACCACGTGCGATTGCGTCCGTCTCGGCGATCACGCAAAAATTTGATGGTATCGCCTATCTCGATGCCGACAACTGGTATCAGCCCGACCACATCGAGAGCATGGTGCAGCTTCACCGGGAGACCGGTGCAGCGATCTGCTCAACACGGCGCTCGATGCACCGTATCGACGGCAGCCTTATGGGTTATTGCTTCTCTTCGGACGGTGAGGATTTCGTCGATACCAATTGTTTGGCGGTTTTCCGAGAAGCCTTCCGTCTACTGCCGTGCTGGGGCTTGATACCGGACTGGGCACATGTGCTGGGTGACCGCATGATGTGGCATCTCTTACGGGATAGTGGTCTGAAGCGGGCACATCTGCCGAGATTCACAGTTTGCTACCGCGACTCATATCTGCCCCATTATCTGCATATGGGAGAGAACCCACCGGAGGGGGCGAGGGCTACCAATGAGATCCTTCAAGCCATTGGGAGATGGGACAAGGAAGGGTTGCCACCATTCAGAAAAGAGTTCGATGTTCGCCGGTCTAGCGAAATTCCCAGTGGTCGGTCGGATTCTTAAGCGGTTTGAGCGTGGGAGACGTCGAATGTCCTTAGCTGTGTTTTGGAGTACAGAACCGCCCTTTATAGATAATACCCTCAAGCTGTCTTGGGTTTGTGGCAAAACAGATCAGGTACCAGCTTGTGCTGGTAGCTAGCCCGCAAACAGATCCGGAATTTGATTTCACCGATTCTCGTGAAATGCCACGCCGTTACGTGATTGCCTGTGCACCGCGAAGCGGCAGCAATCTTCTTTGCGAACTCTTGATGCAAACAGGCAAGATGGGCTGCCCGATCGAATACTTGCATCCACAGTCGATAATGGTACCGATGGCGCGCCGGATTTGCGGTGAGGGTGAGGTCACTGGTGATCAATATGTGACGGAGTTACTTAGGCGCCGCACCAGCCCAAATGGTGTGTTCGGATTGAAGACCTTTTGCTGGCAGGCCAAGCCATACATTGATGGGCGCCGCTTTAGGGTGCTCTTTGAGAACGCGGCGTATGTCTACCTGACCCGGAAGGAAAAGCGCAGGCAGATTGTCTCACTGGCGATCGCGTGGCAAACAGAACAATGGACAAGCTATGACAAGCAACACGGACAAGCAAGATATGACGAAGACCTAGTTCATCAAGCCGGCAGGTTCTTGGCACAAGAGGCGACAGGCTGGGAGCGGTTTTTTGACAATCACGAGATTGAACCGCTTCGGATAACCTATGAAGGCTTCTTGGCGGATTTAGACAAGGTCGGACGGTCCGTTTGTGCGCTTGTCGATGTTACTCCATCACACCCGTTTCGTATTGAGCAAGCTGCTACGAAGAAGCAGAGTAATTCGGTGAATGATGATTGGCTTGAGAAGGCCGAACGAGTCCTTTCAGCCTACGTCTAATGCTGGTCATGTCACAAAAGCCTTGGACCTTGTTTGGTGATTGAGAGGCCTGACATCCATCAAGCAGCAGGTTGTTCTGAATCGACGATAGTGCCGCTGGCTGAACATCAAGGACAAGCCGATTGAATAAACGTGGTATGCGAACGGGCAGCTAGTCGCAGGTCAGCTACGCGCGGTCTTGCTGCCGGCCGATTTCTTTGCCGGGGCCTTCTTGGCCTTGCTTTTGCGTGTTCTGGTCTGGGGCTTTGCGCCCGCCTTGGCAGCGGATTTCTTGGCGGCCGATTTCTTGGAAGCTGGCTTCTTCGCCGCAGTCTTGCCGGCCGGCATTCTGAAGCTCGGTTTTCCCGGCTTGCTTCCCGCGGTGGGGCGCTTTCCGGCGACAAGATTGTCGATCAGCTTCAATTGCTCTTTCAGGCACTTTTCAAGATCGTAGCTTTGCAGGATCGTCGCACGCGCCTTTTTGCGAATGGCGGCCATGCGGTCCTTGTGGTCCAACACCTCGTCGACGCGATTGGCGATGGCCTCGTGATCGAAGAAGTCAAACAGAAGCCCGTTGGAACCGTCCTTGATGACCTCTGTGACCGGTTGGGTGGCAGAGGCGACGACCAGGCACTCCGAGGACATCGCTTCCAGCATCGACCAGGAGAGGACGAAGGGGAAGGTGAGGTAGACGTGAACGCCTGAAACCTGGATGACCTGCAGATAGGTCGAATAGGGAACGCGCCCGAGAAAGAATACACGATTGAGATCGAGGTCGACCTCTTCCAACATCTGCTTGCGATAGGTCTGACCGGCAGGGAGAGCCCGGCCGTAACTTACTTCGTCGCCCCCGATGATGATGATCTTCGCATCGGGGCGCCGCTTCAGGATCTGTTCGGCCGCCCGCATGAACTGCGGGAATCCACGGTAAGGTTCAAGATTGCGCACGACAAAGGTGATAACCTCCTCACCCTGACGCAGGGTGGTGACGGCGCCGTCGGTGTTCTTGATCTCGATACTGGCGTCAGGATTGGCCTTACAGACTTCCGTATCGATTCCGTCGTGTATGACGGATATCTTGTGCTGGTACTCCGCTGGATATTGTTCGAACTGCCAGAACGTCGGTGTCATGCCGGCGTCGGCTGATTCAAGTCCCATGAACTGGATGATGTTCTTGGTTCGAATGCGGCAATGTGTGTCCAGCGTGGTTGGGCTGCTCGGATCGAAACCGACGTCCGCACCCACGGCATGATAATAGAATTCGAAGAAGTTCAGCAGGGGCGAGTCCGGGAAGACGTCTTTGAGGTAGAGGGTCTCGCCCCAGCCCGGGTGGCCGATGATGATGTCGGGATAGAAACCCTTGCTCTTCAGCTCCAGCGCTTTGCGGGCGACCTCCTGGCCATGCAGAATCCCGCGCTCGGTTTCCCGGATATAGCGATGGGTGGAATCCGCCGGTTCACGGTTCGGTTTGTAGATCACCTTGTGGATGTTGGGGAGCTCGATGCCCTCCCGCTTGGTGATGAACACCACCGTGTTGTCTTTGTCGGCAGCAAGCCGCTGGCAGATATGCTTGTACTGCCCGGGCATGTTCTGGTGCACGAAGAGGTATTTCATATCTTTGGGCCTTCCCGTTGCCCGATCTTCTTCTGGGTTCGGCGGCGCGAGTCTACACAAGTCCTGTCAGATTCGGCTAATTTGCTCAATTTTTTGTAAAGCTTCGGACAGAGCCGCGGGCCGGCTGAAGCGCCGGCCAGGAGCCTGGCCCTCTTGAAAAGAGGGTTGTCCGGCCGCCTGTGGGCTCAGAGGTTGGTCAAGGCCTCGTCCAGGTCGTCGCCTTTGCCGGAACTGGCCTCCAGCCGGTCTTTCTCGGCCGTCCGGGTCTGGATCTGCTCCAAGGCCTTGGCGAGCTGCAGGGTCAGTTGCTTCAGCGACCCGACCGGCATGAGGAGGTTTCCCGTCGTGTGCGCCTCGAGCTCGGCCTTGTCATTCTTGCGGCGCAGCTGGACCAGTTCGATGCGCACGACCCCATTGGACACCACAATCGAACCGGTGCCGTCTGCAAATATATCGCTCATGAATGCACTTCCCTCTATCTCGCTCAAACAGTGCTTCGGTAAGGGTTTGAGAACAAACGAACGCCATAGGCGCCTGTTAAAACCGCCCCTGGATAGCAGGCTTGCTGCCGTTGATCCAGGACTTGCTCCCTAGCGCCTGCAATCCCCCGGAATCAAGGTGTCGAAGCCTTCAGAAGGCTGCCCAGTATCGCAACGGATGCCCGTCCGTTCCTCGGCAGCCCCTTGTCGGCCTGGAATCGGCTGAGAGCCTGGGCCCGCGCCTCTTCTTTCGCACGCAGGTTCTCACCCTGCAGATAGCCGAGACGAACCAGCAGGCTGTCGATGGTTTTCAGTGGAATCATCGCCGCCTCGCTGCCGCCTTTTGGCGCCTGCCCGTTGCGCCAGCGCGCCGAGGTCTGAGCCAGCGCCGAGGCTGCCTCGCGCTTGCCGCCGTCGGGATGAAACAGGCTGAGTGACAAAACGCCAGCCACTGATTCCTCATTGGGTGCCTTGAGGTCGATCACGTGTAGTCCCACGGCAAAAAAACTGCCATCGGCGAAGAGCAGGAGAGGGGACCCGGAATCTCCCTTGATCACACTGCAGTCGTGGGTGATCAGACTGCCGGCCTGACCGACGCCGCGAATCTGACAGCCCCAACCGGCCGTCATCACATGGGCACGGTCTCTGCGGTATCCGGCCTGCAGCAACAAGGCTTCGCCGGCCTTGATCCGCGACAGCATGAGACTGTCCAGCTTCTTGATTCCCAGCCAGCCGGCCTGGGTTCCGATCGGCTTTGCGAGGGTGAGGATCGCCCAGTCGCGCACGGCGGATCGGGTCGTGGCGCCGTCGCGGTAGTCAAAAGCCTCGGCCCGCCGATAGCTTGTAACCTTGGAGTGAAGGATGAAGCGGTCACGCTGATAGCCGGCGATGAAGTGTATCTCGATCGGGCCGCGCCAGCGACCGGCGCGCGGATCGAAGAGGCAGTGTGCGGCTGTGATGACATGCCTTGGGCTGATCAGAAAACCGGTGCAGTGACCGCGCCCGCCGGCATTGACTCTGCCGATGGCGCTCCAAGGGTACTCCATGGCGTTGATCTCGACACGGTCAGACGCCTGCGCCGCCTGCGTGCCGCTGGAAACGCAAATGGCCAGGGCGAGGGCGCTGAGCGCGCGCGCCCAGACGTTCGATGCGGGGCGAACACCCGCAAGGATTTTCAGCATTGTCGGTCAGCCGACCGCAATGCTGGCGATGAGTTTCTCACCGGAAATCGTGGCTGCCACCTGTCTCAATGCTTCGATCACTTTCGGGTCGTAGCGGCTGGAATTCTCCTGCAGAATATCCAGCACGGCGGCAGGTGCAAGGCCTGCGCGATAGGATCGCGGTTCCACGCGGGCACAAAAAACGTCGCAGGTGCCCAGAATCCTTGCGGTCAGCGAAATGGCGTCACCGGCTAACCCTTTTGGGTAGCCTTTTCCGTCCAGACGCTCGTGCATCTGCGCGATGGTTTCAACCACCGGCACGTCGAAATCGATCCCGTCCAAAAGCCGGACGGCGTGCTCGAGGTGGGTTTCCATCTGGCGGATTTCGTCTTCCGACAGCCGCGCCGGCTTGGTCAGAAGTTCCTGAGGAATCGCCAGCTTGCCGATCTGAGACAGATTGGCGGCCAGCTCCAGGCCGGTCAGTTCGTCTTCGGTGCAGTTCAATTCCTTGCCGACCGCCACGGCGAACTCGGCGACGCGGCGCGAGTGTCCGGCCAGGTAAGGATCACGAAGCTCGATTGCGCGAACCAGGGCGCCAACCATCTGTTCGATGGCCCGCTCTTTCTTGCGCTGCTGTTCCACCAGTTCGGTGACGTCACGCGTTACCGAGACGATACCCTGCAGCGTTCCTTCGTGGTCGACGAAAGGCGCCTTGGAAATCTGCAGATGGCGCAAAGCCGAGTCGAAGTAGATCTGCTCGTTCGAGGTTACGGTCTCAAGGCCGTTGACGACACGCCGTTCCGAAAGGGCCAGACGCTTTGCCGTGCCGCGTCCGAAGATGGCGGCATCGTCCAGGCCAACCATAGCCTCCGGGGCACGACCGACCGCCGAGGCAAAGGCGGCATTCACGTAGCGATAGGTGCCGTCCGTTCCCTTCAGGCCGATCTGTTCGGCGATGGCGCCGTTGATGCTGTCGAGCAGTTGTTTTTGCGCGTGAATACGGCTGGCCAGGCTCTGATATTGCCGGGCGAGGGTTTCATTGTGCAGGCTGGAGAGCCGCCACCAGAATGCGCCGAAGGCTATGGCGACGGCGATGACCACCAGTGCGGCGACCACCATCGCTGCGGTCGCAAAGGTCGCGAGTGGTTGTTCCGCGATGCCAACATCGAGTTCCTCAACCACCCACCAGGTCGGCCCTGCAACCATGGCGCCGGCCGAATAGACGGTCCCGCTCTCGGTGAGTGAGGCGCGTTTGCCAAATGGAACCTCACCGGCGGCGAGGTCGAAACCCTCCAGAGAAACTGTCTTGACCGGATCGGGAGCGCCGGGGGCGATCCGCGACAAGCGATCGCCGTCGAGTTGGATCAAGGCGCGGCGGGCGCCGGGGCTGGCCAGCGGGTCGACCGCGAGTATCTCCGAGAGGCCGCTTGCCAGAGGGGTCACCAGGACGAGGACAGCAACCGGCGGGGCCTGACCCGGTTCCACCTGTGCGGCGAAGACCGGGATCGCCAGATCCATCACCAATCCAGCGGAAACGCTGCGTGCCGGACCGAACACCGATTGTCCGCGCCGGAAGCTTTCGCCGGCCAGGGCGGACTGTTCGCTGTTGAAGCTCACGGAGGCGCTGGACGAGACGAGGGCATCGCCGCTGCGCCCGACGAGGTAGGCAGCCAGGAAGTCGGCGTTGACGGCGAAGTCGCTGATTACCCGCTCAATGAAAGGCAGTTGTTCGACCAGCGGGACACCAAGGCCCCCTTCGTCGGTCTGCGGCGCCACCATGCGGGACATGTCACCGCCGGCGAGGTCCATCTCGGCGGAGAAAAGACGGATCAGCTCACTCTCGACAACCGGTTCAGCGAGGCGGAGGCTGCCCTGCAGCCAGGTGGCGATCACCTCGGCCTGGCCCTCGGCGGTGATACTGAGCCGTTCGGAAACCTGTTCGGTGAGCTGGTTCCGCTTGGCATCGATCGTCAGCTTGGGCACCAGCACCGCGGCCAGGGCGATCACGGCCAAAACAATTCCGCCCCAGAGGAGCACGCGCCAGCGTCCCGAGGGTTCGGGTTTTGCGTCGATCGCGGCGAAGTCCAGGGCATCCGCCGCTTTGAGCCCTTCCTTAATCATGAATAGGTTATCTCATAGAGGAATTAACGATTGTTTACAAAGATGCGGTGCGCTTCTTTTCATAGAAATGGGCCCAGCGTGTCGACTCGTTCATCGAGTACTGCGGAATATAGTGGCGGTACTTTCGATGCGAGAAGATAAGGTCGGTGAGACTGTCCAGGATCAGGATGTCGTTGCTCTGGTAGACGGCCAGGACGGCATGGCCGATACGGCGGATCCGGTCCATCAGGATGACCACCCGCATCTCGTCGTTTGACAGGCCCAGATCGCGCAGGGCGAAGAACTTGGCGATCGAATAGTCTTCGCAGTCGCCGGAACGCTTCATGAATTCCTTTGGCGTCGCCCAGAATTCGCTGACGCCGTAAAGTTCCTGGTCGACCTTGTAGGGCCAGCGGTTGAAGTACTGGTTCACGATCTTCAGCATGGCGTCCCGCGGCTTGCCCTTGGCGGCGGAGGCAACCTCGCGCCAGGACTTCAGGCCGGCGCTGGTGCAGGCTGCCGGGTTGTCGAGACAGGCCCGGAAGGCGCGGCGTTCCTGTTTCACCTTGGAGAGAACCCGTGCCCACTGGGGCAGGGCTTTCAGGGTATCGGAGGAAATCTCGGTGGAGCCGAAGAGCGCGCCGCCTTGGTTGCGGCTGGACTTCAGGAAGTCGCCCAGGGACTGCGCAGCCGCCGGTTTCGCCCAGCCGTCCACTGCGAGACTGCCGACGGCAGTCCCGAGCATCAGAGCAGACGAACGAAGGAAGGCGCGGCGATCCACTGACCATGCTCCCGAAGCTGCGGCTGTTCCCGCGGGTTCGCGGGAATTGCGGCCATGAGCGCCTGCTGGAGGCCCTCATCGAGAGCATCGCTGTTTTGCCTTAACGTAGATTTTCCAAAGATGGTTTACGCGGTAACACCGGGGTGAGGCGCATTTCCGCCAAATACCGGGCAAATGGCATGGATTCACCCCATGCATTGGTAAAGACGCGAAAAAAGCGCCGCCGGTATGCCGACGGCGCTTTTGCGGTTCCGCTGTCTTGCGTCTTGTATGCTTAACGCTCGCGCAGGGCGCTGTCCTTGGCCTTCAGGATCGGCTTCAGAAGGTAGTCGAGAACCGACTTCTGGCCGGTCAGGATTTCCGCCGTCACGGTCATGCCCGGAATGATCGGCAGAACCTCGCCGTTGCGCTGCAGTTCGCTTTCCTGGGTACGCAGATAGACACGATAGAAGCTTTCGCCTTCTTCGTCCTTGATCGTGTCCGCCGAGATCCGCTCGAGGTCGGCGCTCAGGCCGCCGTAGATCGAGAAGTCGTAGGCAGAGACCTTGATGATGGCCTCCTGGCCGGGACGCAGGAACGCAATGTCGGCCGGCCTGACCTGGGCTTCGACCAACAGCGTATCATCCAGCGGCACGATTTCCATGATGTCTTCGCCCGGCTGGATCACGCCGCCGACGGTGGTGCGCTTCAGGTTCTTCACGGTCCCCCGGACGCGCGACTGAACCGAAGTACGGGTCACGCGGTCCTGACCGGCGAAGAGAGACTGCGAGATAGACTTGAGCTCGGCGCGCACGCCGTTGAGCTCGTCCGAGGCTTCGGTCTTCGTCGTCAGCACCATCTCTTCGATCCGCTGCTCCGCCTCTTTCTGAGCCGCCTGAAGGCGGGGAATAGCGGTGCGGATCGTCCGGATCTCGCCTTCGAGGTCGGCCACCTGGCGATCGATGCGAATGAGGTCGATGCGCGGCATCACACCCTTTTGGACCAACGGCTTGGTGATCGCCAACTCCTCGCGGGCCAGGCGCAGGCTCTGCTCAAGCTGGCGCCGGCGGCTGCCCATCTCGGCCACTTCCTGTTTGCGCTGACTGGCCTGAGACTCCAGAACAGACACCTGGGCAGCCAACTGACGCTTGCGTGCGTTGAAAAGACGCTGCTGATCCGAGGCGACGATGGGTGCTTCGGCCTCTACCGCTTCCGGAAACGTGATGCCTTCGGCTTCCTCAAGCTCCGCGACGAGGCGCGCTTCGGTCGCCAGCAAGCTGTAGTACTGTGACTGGGCATCCTCCAGGTTGGCTGTGGCGATGGTGTTCTCGATGCGGACCAGAACATCGCCCGCCTCGACGATGTCGCCTTCGCGAACCAGGATTTCGGAAAGAATGCCGCCTTCCAGATTCTGAATCACCTGGGTCTTGGAGGAGGGGATAATGGTCCCTTCGCCCCGGGTGACCTCGTCCAGGACGGCGTAATGCGCCCAGATCCCCATGACGGCGAAAAACAGGATCGACATGATAGTGAGGATGTAGGCAAACCGCCGGCCGCGATGCCGGGTGGCAGCATGGACGTCGGGCATGAAATCCAGATCGTCCCGATCGAAAACGCCTTGTGAACTCATCCTAACTTATTCCTCCATCGGGCCGGGGAGCAGGGTAACGGGCCCGCAGTGTTACAGTCTGGGCGGTATTGCCGATCTTCGCATTGATACAGCCCAATCCATCTACCGTGCCTGCCGGTCAAGGCAGGTTTGCCGTTCGCCGCCGATCAGTTGTTTGTCGCGCGGATCTGGCCCTGTCGCAGTGCTCTCAGGACCTCTTCCTTAGGACCGTCGGCAACGATCTTGCCGTTGTCGATAATCAGCAGACGATCGACAAGCGTCAGCAGCGAACTGCGATGGGTGACCAAGAACAGCGTCTTGCCCGGCAGCATTGCCTCCAGGCGCCTCTTGAAGGCGGCCTCCGAGGAGTTGTCCATGTGGCTCGTCGGTTCGTCCAGCAGGATGATCGGCGGGTCCAGCAGCATCGAACGGGCGATCGCCACCGACTGGCGCTGGCCGCCTGAAAGTGACATGCCGCGTTCGCCGACCGGCAGGTCGAAACCCAGCGGATGGGTTCGCAGGAAGTCACTGACGCCGGCAAGATCTGCGGCGCGCAGGATCGCCTCGTCGTCCACATGCGGCGCCCCGAAACAGATGTTTTCGCGGACCGAGCCGAAGAACAGATAGTTGTCCTGAGAGACGTAGCCGATGTTGCGGCGCAGATCGGCCGGGTCGACCTGGCGAACGTCTGTGCCGTCCATCAGGACAGCGCCGTCCATGGGTTCGTAAAGCCCGACCATCATGCGCGAGACCGTGCTTTTGCCGGAGCCAATGCGGCCCAGCATCCCGACGCGCTCACCCGGCTTGATCTTGAAGGAGAGGCTGTCCAGCGCCTTGGTTTCCTGACCCGGATAACTGAACGTCGCCTGCTTGAACTCGATCTGTCCGCTGAGGCGCGGGCGATGCAGGAAGCTCTTGTTCTGGGCGCGCTCGATCGGGGCCTTCATCAGGGTATCGAGGGATTTCAGTGCGACACGCGATTGCTGCAGGCGGGTCAGCATGGCCGCAACGGCGCCCAGCGGCGCCAGCGCACGGCCGGTCAAGATGGTTGCGGCGATCAGCGCGCCCATGGTGATGTTGCCGGCGGCAATCTCGTGCACGCCGTAGACAATCACGATTACAGTCGCCATTTGGATGGCCACCTGTGCGAAGGTTGTCGCAATGCCGGAGATGAAACGCGCCCGGCCCGAAGATGTTGCTGACAGGCCGACGAAGCGCTCCCAGGACTTCTGGACGCGGCCCTCCGCGGCGGTCGCCTTGATGGTCTCCAGGCCGTCGATGGTCTCGACCAGCAGGGCATGCTTCTGACTCGCCTCGCGCTGGCTCTTTTCCATGATCGAGCGCAGCGGGTATTGCAGAATGAGGCCGGCTAGAATAACCAGCGGCACCATGACGAGCGGCACGATGGCCACCGGTCCCGAAACGATATAGATGACGCCGATGAACAGGAAGATGAAGGGCAGGTCGACCAGCGCCACCAGGGTGCCCGAGGTGAAGAATTCGCGCAGCGATTCGAATTCGCGCAGATTGTTCGCCATGGCGCCGGTCGATGCCGGCTTGGCGTCGAGACGGGTCGACATCAACTGCTCCAGCAGGCGGCTGGCGATGATCACATCGGCGTTCTTGCCGGCGATGTCGACGAAATAGGTGCGCAGGTTGCGCATTACGAACTCGAAACCGAAAACGGTGATCACGCCGATGGCCAGAACCCAGAGTGTCTCTATGGCCTGGTTGGGCACGACGCGGTCGTAAACGTTCATGATGAACAGCGGGCTGGCGATCGCGAAGCAGTTGATCAGGATCGACGCCAGAAAAACGTGACCGTAAATCGGCCAGAACTGCCAGAGGGTGCCCCAGAACCAGGCCCGCGGTTCGGCGAGCTTGGTTTCCGGCGCCCGCTCGTCGAAGCGCGCCTCGGCGCGGGCGAAGATGGCATAGCCGCTGTATTGTTCCTCCAGCGCCTTCATATCGACCGACTTCTGGGTGCCGCCGGCCTCCGGCAACAGGACATCGGCAAAGCCGTTGGCCAGCCCGGTAAGCACGCAGCAACTGCCGCCCTTCAGCAGCAGAATGCAGGGCAGGGTGACCGGCAGGATCTTCACCAGGCGCGGGCGGCGCACGACGCGGGCCGAAAGCCCTGCGCGTTCGGCAGAGCGAACCGCCAATTCCGGCGTGAAGGCCTCTTGAGCGTGGGGCAGTCCGGCTTTCAGAGCCTCTGTGGAAATCGGGCGTTGCAGCAAGCCGGCAAGCAAGGAAAGGCAGCGGACAAGGGGGTCTTCAAAGTCGACGCTCGAGGCCGGCACGTCCCAATCGTTTGCCGCACTTTCCTCAACCACATCGCTGGTCCGCAAGGTCGCACCGAGGGAGGCCGACTTCGTATCGTCATCTGCCGCACCCTCAGATTCAGCCAGACTCGCCGACATCTTGGTGTCACCTGAATTATCGAATGCCTCACTCACGTCGGCGGTATCCTTACTGGTAACGGAGTCTGCCACCGGCTGGTCCGGAACAGGGGCCCCTTGATCGTCCTCGCGGCTTCTGCCGACAGTCCCAGCCTGCCCAGCCGCAACATCTTTCTGCGTTTCCGCGCCGTCAGTCTCTTCCGCCGCAGCGCTGCCCGGGAGCTGGAGCTCCGGGTCAATTTCTTGTCGGCCCAGCTCGGCTGGCCCGAATGTCGTCTTCAGGTCCGGCTCGGCGCCACCATTTACCTCCGTCGGTCCGACCGAGAGGCTTGGTTCACTTGGTCCAGCTTTATCGTCCGCCACGTCTACGTCCGGCCCTTTGCGCTTGGGCCTGCCGTGAATCGCCGACGTATTGTCGCGTGCGACCATACCGTGCCTAAAGCTCTCCCATTAGACGATCCCACCTCACAAGAGCCTGCCCCAGCAGGCTTAGCCCATCCGGCTGCAAGCAGGCGGGGCGGCGTGACGGGAAAATCGCTCCCTATCGCAGACTTTCGGATCCCAAATCTTGACCATAGACATTACGAAATCGCAAAGACTTGGGTTTCATGCCTAACTGCAACTCAGTCACTTTTTAGTGCCGCTTCATTCGGGAAGGCTTAATAGCACAATTTACCGGTTCGGCCAGGGGATTCACCCGACCGACGCCTGCGTGATTGATTGTCCGCCAAATTGCCTGCCGCCCGCTCAAACCCTTGGTGTCACCTGATAACCGGCGTTTTCACTTCCTGGTAACCCTATTCCCGCGAAGCTAAAACGGCCCGGCGCCCAGGGCTGTGGGATTTGTCACAGCTTTGTGGCCTTTGTTGGGCATAGAAGTTCTCCGTCAGGTCGCGATATTTGTACTTCGGGGGCGAATACTTACGCGCGCTGCAATTATTTCGTGAAAGATGGGAGTAAATTCCTTGATTTGGCTTGGATGCCT
The DNA here is from genome assembly GCF_965249265.1 of Pelagibius sp. Lineage (NCBI taxonomy): Bacteria > Pseudomonadati > Pseudomonadota > Alphaproteobacteria > Rhodospirillales > Rhodovibrionaceae > Pelagibius > Pelagibius sp. The sequence goes on from NZ_OZ252224.1 coordinate 1,727,486, forward strand.
GGCGTCAAGGTCGTCTGACCGGCAGCTTAAGGGTTTTCACAGGGTGCTGGTATCCGGCGTTGACAGAATCGATCCGCTGTCCGTATTGCCTCGCCTGCTCATCGGGAAAGGTGCATTCTGAGAATTGAGTGGCCGGCCCGGGAAAATCGGTCTCGTGGCAGTGGTTTGAACTTCGGTCTTCAGAGCTTGCAGCAGAACGGTGAACATGGGATTGTGGTTAAAATGTCACGGTGTGGCAATTGAAGTGGCCTTAACCCCAATTAACCCTGTTTGGCCTTAGGAGCGCGCGTTGACAGCCAAACTGGAAACAGGTTACAAGTCGCGCATATTTCTAGATTTGTTTGCCTTTCGTCCGTTCCCGGACGTTGAGGTCCGACACGGGGGAGAGGTATTAGATGCAAAGATTTAGGTCGGGGGAAGCTAGCATGCGCTGGTCTCGCAGGACGAGTAAGACTCACATTAAAGCAGTACTTCTCAGTGGTGCTCTAATGCTGCCATTTGCAGTATCGGCAAATGCAATGACATTGCAGGAAGCTGTACAGCAGGCGATTTCAACAAACCCGGACATCGGCATTGTGGCCAGCAACCGTGAAGCGGTTGATCAGGAACTGCGACAGGCCCGGGGCCTTTACTTGCCGCAGATTGATGTGGCGGCCGGTATCGGTATCGAAAACTTCAACGACACGACGTCGCGCGCCAATAACAACGGCGGCACGGAGACGACCAATCGTCGCGAGTCGTCAATCACGCTGCAGCAGCGCTTGTTTGACGGTTTCGAAGCCGGCGCCACGGTCGAGCGCGAGCAGGCCCGCGTCGAGTCCGCGGCCAACCGGGTGTATGAAAACTCCGCGGTTCTGGCCCTTGATGCTATCGGGATTTACCTGGAAGTCCTGCGTCAGCGCGACCTTGTGAAGCTGGCTGAGGACAACGTTGCCTATCACCAGCAGGTGCTGAGCGCTCAGCGCGAGCGGCTCCAAGGCGGTGGCGGCAGTGAAGCCGACGTGGCGCAAACCGAAGCCCGTACGGCTCGTGCTGATAACACCCTGATCGAAACCCTGAACGATCTTCGGGACTCGGAAGCGGTGTTCACGCGCATTATCGGGTCTTTCCCGGGTAATGACCTGACCTATCCGGAGTTCCCTGCCGGCTCTCTGCCGGGTGATCTGGATGAAGCTGTCCAGTTGGCCGTGCGGAACAACAACACCACGAAGATCTTCGAGGCGGATGTCCGGACAGCGGAAGCTGAGGTCGAGCTTTCAGAGGTGCCGCTCTACCCGGCGATTACTCTGGAAGCGCAGTCCGAATACAATGACGGCACGTCGGCGTTGGACACCTACGAGTTCAACAATCAGGTGATGGTGCGCGTTCGCTGGAACATCTTCCGTGGCGGTATTGACCGGGCGGCAAGGCAGGAAGCGCTTTTCCGTCTGTCGGAAAGCAAGAACCGGCGCTACCGCTCGGTGCTTGAGTCGCAGCAGGAAATGCGGACGTCCTGGTTCGCCCTGGAAGCGGCCCGCGAAAGCATTGAAGCTCTTGAGACGGCGCGGGACTTCAACCGCTCGACTCTTGACGCCTACGAGCAGCAGTTCGAAGTGGCCCAGCGTACCCTGCTGGACGTCCTGGATGCTGAAAACGAACTCTTCGTTTCCGAAGGGCAGTTGGTGACGGCTCAGACCAACGAGCAACTGGCTTCCTACCGGGTGCTTGGGGTCGGCGGCGTTCTTCTCGAGACCATCGGCGCTTCGGCGCCTGAACAGGCGGTCGTCGAGGAAGTGTCCTGGGCCGAGGGCCTGGTCGACTAAAGATCGCCTCAGCCGCCCGCTTGCCGGCGGCAGGGCAGAGCAAAGGACAACGGCGCCTTCCGGATGGAGGGCGCCGTTTTCTGTCGTCCCTGAGGATATCGGGCGGCGGGTATCTTGAGCCTTCAGGCACCCCTCGGATGCCGCCCGCGTGCCTGCCGCTCACGAGCAAGACCGCAATTTGGGGTGTTTGATCTGGAAATAGGATTTTGAACCTATATTTCAACCCTCCATTTTGCAGAATTGTTGTTCTTTCCGGGCAGAGGTTCTATCTTTAAAACTAGTGTTTGAAAGATCTGGCCGGAAGGCGGCCGTCGGGTATGAATGAGAGCAAAACAGGCACGGACCTGCCGCAAGCCCCTGTCAGCGCGGAAGCGCAGACGGATCACGGGCTGCTGCTCGACGTCGAAAACGACGGACTTCCCCTGGTCATCGTCGAGCCGGGCGGCCTTTCGCCGGCCGAGGACCCAGCGGCTGATTCGGTACTGCTGGAACTGGATGACCTGCTGCCGGACCCGGAAGGGGAGGTGGTCCTCTTCACCGGCGATGACGTATCCGTCAACATCCTGACCAAAGAGACAATCACCGGCTTCGGGGTGGCTGAGGAGCACATTACCGCTTCCGGCGTCGATGTTACCGGCTTGAACTTCTACAGTTTTGAGGGCGGCTTAACCGTCTACAGTTCAAGCGACGTCCTGATCATCAACGATCCCAATATCGCCTGACCAGTGTTCGCCTGACCAGTGTTCGCCTTGTCAGTGTTCGCTTGTCGGGGCTCTGCTCGGCGGCATCGGCAGGCTGCCAGCAATGCCGGGCCGCTTCGCCTGTAGTGACAGCCACATGACGGCGTAGAACTCCTGGTAGGTCTGAGAGCGCAGGGCGAGGATCGTTGCCTGGGCGGCATTCACCCGGCCTGGGGCGACATAGAGCAGCTTGGCATCGGCTTTCGCCTCCCGCCCGTTCACCAGATCCTGCCAGACCTCGGTCAGCGAACGCCTGGTGCGGACCTGAACCAGAGTGGTCAGTTCGGCACCGATAACCGCAACATCGGCCGGACCCAGCCATTCGCCGAAAGCCCCGTTGTAGGCGATCACCGTTCTGTAGCGCGACAGGATAAGGCCCGGGTTGGGGCAGTTCGTCACAACGTCCAGAAGCCCATGATGGGTTGGGCCTAGGGTTTCCCGCGCCAAGGCCTGTTCCCCCTCAAGCATGCAGAAAACCCGCAGATAGGAAGAGAAGTTCGGGCCCTCATAACGCTCAGCCAGTTCGGCGACAAAGCGGCCCAGACGCAGCCGCTGACGTTCAGCCAGAACCTCGAGGGTTTGCCAGTAGATCGGTTCCAGCCTTACCGAGTAACGCTTGTTGCGATACTGGACGATACGGGGCTTGGGCGCCTGATTTCCAAAAGATGTCGGGGCCGGTATCTGCAAAGCGTTCAATCCACCTGCTCAAAAGCATCGGTAGATTACGCATACATAAATATGGCGTTGTCTGCAAGCGGCCGGAGGGGGCAGGGCTCGATTTTCAGGGCAGCATGATGTCTTCGTGGTCGCCGATAATGCCGCCCAGATCCGACAGATTGCTGCGCAGTTTGTAGCGGCGGGCAAGCTTCTGCTGGGCCGGGGCCGGAAGATCCGTAAGCATGAAAACCCGCTTGTCGATCAGAACGGTAATGACGTCCTCGATGACGCGGATGAATTCCATGTCCGAGGCTTCGAGCTCGGCGCGGATCTCGGACTCGCCTCGGCCGCTATTGAGATAGGACACCAGTTCGGGATCATCGAGAGCGACCTGTTCATAGGCCATCTCGGTCTCGCGCTCCTGGACATCGGTGATATGTCCCTGGTCATCTCTTGCCACGTAGGGCATGTCCATGGTCCTCCCTCGACGCGCCAAGGTATTCAGCTATTAGTTAACATCGGGTAAGCAACGACAGGTGGAGCGCCCGTCGGGCCCGGGACGCCTCGTTTGGCGGGCCTCCTGCTTTTTGCTTGCTGCGCGCGGTCAGTTAGCGAAACTAGCTCAGTCTTTCCCGTTGCCGATTCGCCCGGGCCATGCCTGTCATTGTCAGCAAAGCCAATACCCGAGATCCGGAGTTCGCCGAGAACCGGCGCGCCAATCAGGCCCTTGTGGATGATCTGGCGGCGCAGGTCGAGCGTATCAGAATGGGCGGCGGCGAGCGGGCGAGGGGGCGGCACGAGGGGCGTGGCAAGCTGCTGCCGCGCGAACGCGTCCGCGGCTTGCTGGACAGCGGTTCCCCCTTCCTGGAGCTTTCGCAGCTTGCCGCTTATGGGGTCTACGCGGACGATGTGCCCGGCGCGGGACTGATCGCCGGAATCGGCCGCGTTTCCGGTCGCGAGTGCATGATCGTCGCCAATGATGCGACCGTGAAGGGCGGAACCTACTATCCCCTGACCGTTAAGAAGCACCTCAGGGCCCAGGAGATCGCAGAACAGAATCATCTGCCCTGCATCTATCTGGTGGATTCCGGCGGCGCAAATCTACCCAATCAGGACGACGTCTTTCCGGATCGTGATCACTTCGGCAGGATCTTCTTCAATCAGGCGAACATGTCGGCCAAAGGCATTCCGCAGATCGCCGTGGTGATGGGCTCCTGCACCGCCGGTGGGGCCTATGTGCCGGCCATGGCGGATGAGAGCATTATCGTGAAGGAGCAGGGCACGATTTTCCTGGGCGGCCCGCCTCTGGTGAAGGCAGCGACCGGCGAGGTGGTGACCGCGGAAGACCTGGGCGGTGCCGATGTTCACACCCGGACCTCCGGCGTTGCAGACCACTATGCGGAGAACGACTCCCATGCCCTGGCGATTGCCCGGCGCGTGGTGGCTTCGCTGAACCGGCCGAAGGGACAGAGCCTGGAAGTCAGCGAACCTCAGGAGCCGCATTATGATCCGGCGGAGCTCTACGGGCTGATCCCGCGCGATCTGCGCAAACCTTACGATGTAAGAGAGGTCATCGCCCGCATCGTCGATGGCAGCGAGCTGGATGAATTCAAGGCGCTTTACGGCCAAAGCCTCGTCTGCGGCTTCGCGCGCATCTGTGGCTACCTGGTTGGCGTTCTGGCGAACAACGGCATCCTGTTCTCGGAGTCGGCCGTGAAGGGCGCCCATTTCATCGAGCTCTGCTGTCAGCGCGGCGTCCCGCTGGTGTTTCTGCAGAACATCACCGGCTTTATGGTCGGGAAGAAATACGAAGCCGGCGGCATTGCCAAGGACGGCGCCAAACTTGTAACCGCCGTTGCCTGCGCCCGGGTTCCCAAATTCACGGTCATCCTCGGTGGGAGCTTCGGGGCAGGTAACTACGGTATGTGCGGCCGCGCCTACAGCCCGCGGTTCCTTTGGATGTGGCCCAATGCGCGCATCTCCGTTATGGGCGGTGAGCAGGCGGCCACCGTAATGGCCACGCTGCGGCGCGATGCGGTCGAGGCGAAAGGCGGTCAGTGGAGTGCGACCGAAGAGGAAGCCTTCAAGGCGCCGATCCGCGAGCAATACGAAGAGCAGGGGCACCCCTATTACGCAACGGCGCGGCTGTGGGACGACGGTATCATTGATCCGCTGGATACCCGCATGGCCTTGGGACTTGGCCTCTCGGCGGCTTTGAATGCACCGGCTGAACCGACCCGGTTCGGCATCTTCAGGATGTAGGGCCGATGGTGTCGCCGTTCTTCGTTCAAGCGATCGACCCGCAGGGTGTGGCGCGGATCACGCTGACCCGCTCCGACATGCACAACGCCTTCAACGAGGTTTTGATTGCCGAGCTGACGGCGGCCCTTGAGGGCCTCGGCAACGACGACCGGGTGCGGGTGGTTGTGCTGGCGGCGCAGGGGCGCAGTTTTTCCGCGGGCGCCGATCTCAATTGGATGAAGGCGATGGCCGGCTTCTCCGAGGCTGAGAATCATGAGGACGCACTAAACCTCGGGCGCCTGATGCAGACATTGAACGACCTGCCCAAGCCGACACTGGCCTTGGTGCAGGGGTCTGCTTACGGCGGCGGTGTGGGGCTCGTGGCCTGTTGCGATATCGTTGTCGCGGCAGAAGAGGCGAAGTTCTGCCTTTCGGAAGTCAAGCTGGGCCTGATCCCGGCTGTCATCTGTCCCTATGTCATCGCAGCGATCGGTGAAGCTGCCGCGCGTCGCTATTTCCTGACGGCAGAGCCGTTTTCCGCCTGGGAAGCCCAGCGCCTGGGGCTGGTGCACGAAGTTGTGGAACCCGGGCGTCTCGAACAGAAGGGCCGGCAGGTCGCTGCCACGCTGCTGGAAGGCGGCCCCAAGGCGCAGGCAGCGGCAAAGGATCTGATTTTTACGACGGCGGCGGCTGCGCCCGATGACGATCTGATCGAGGAGACGGCGAGGCGTATCGCCACGCTGCGTGCATCAGACGAGGGGCGGGAAGGGATCACCGCATTTTTGGAGAAGCGAAGGCCGAATTGGCAAGAGGATTGAGGCTTCATGCAAAAGCCTGACCGCTACTGGCTGCCCGGGTTGGTACTGACCCTCGGTCTTTACCTTCTCGTCTCCCTGGCCGTTGCCGAGCGCTTCGACCTCTTCTTCTTCATAATGATGGGCACATTGGTGGTCTGTGTGACCCTGTTTTATCGTCTTTTCCCCGGCAGCCGCTTCACGACGATCGCCCTGGCGAACTTTCTCTCAGTTTACGCCTGCCTGTTCATTTTCTTTGTCCTGTCGAACTTCGAGTCCGCCACCGACTGGTCGGTACGCTTGTCCTTTGTGATGCCCATTCTCGCCTTCATGGCCGGTGCTTGGCTGCGCCGTGGCGCAATCCATCGCCTTGTCAGGCACGAATCCGATACGCGGGTCCATTACTCGCCGCGGGTATTCTTCTGGCTTCTGCCTGTCCTGGCCGTAGGTCTGGCAACCTTTCTGGTGCCCCACCAGGGGTATAGCCCGGAGACGGTGAGCCTGTTTCTGATCGGCAGTATGGGTATGATTGCCCTTCTGGTCCTGGCGGTCAGCCGTGATGTGACGGCTTTTCTCTTGGAAACCGGCCTGCTGTTCGAGGATTTCTTTGCCCGCGCTTCGGCCCTGATGGCGCCGACCTTGGCCTTCTTCACCTATTACTCCTTCGTCGTCATCGTCTTCGCGGGGTTTTACCGGATCCTCGAGCGGATCATTCCCGGTCCTCACTTCATGATCGCCGGTGAGGCCAGGCCGATTTCTTTCGTCGAGAGCCTGTATTTTTCCATCATCACCCTCAGCACGGTCGGTTACGGCGACCTTGTCCCGCTGAGTATGCTGGTGCGCGCGGTGGCGTCGTTGCAGATCGTCATCGGTGTCTGGCTGATCATCTTCGGCTTCTCCGAGGTGCTGCGCTACGCGCGCGAGCATCGCCCTCATGATCGCCGCAGTTAGAGGCGCGAAGACAGCATGCATGAACCGGCACATCTGAACGAAGTCTTGGTCTTTCTGATCGCGGCGGTTTGTGTCGTGCCGCTGTTTCGCTGGGCGCGATCCAGCTCGGTCCTCGGTTACCTTGCTGCCGGCGTTCTGGTCGGGCCCTCGGCCCTGGCCTTGGTCAAGGACCCGGACAGTGTTCTCTTCCTGGCCGAGTTCGGCGTCATCTTTCTGCTCTTCACCATCGGATTGGAACTCTCCGTCGAGCGGCTGAAGGTGCTGAGGCGCTTTGTCTTCGAGCTCGGTGCTGCGCAGGTCGTCGTTACCGGATTTCTCGTCGGCGCCATCGCCATGTGGTTCGGCCAGCCCGTGGAGGCCGCGGTGGTGATCGGTGGCGGCTTGGCGCTTTCGTCAACCGCCTTTGTTGTCCAGATGCTGGTCGAGCGGGGCGAGATGGCTTCGCGGTTCGGGCGCATGTCCTTTTCCATCCTGCTGTTCCAGGATCTGGCCATCGTGCCACTGCTCGCTTTGCTACCGCTTTTGGGGTCGCCGGATGCAAGCCTGGCAGAAGCGTTGGGGATCGCGTTCCTGAAAGCCCTGGGGGTGGTCATCGCGGCCCTGGTCATTGGCCGGCGGGTATTGCGGCCGATCTACCGCGTCATCGCCTCCAGCAGGCTTCAGGAGCTCTTCGTCGCCGCAACCCTGCTGGTGGTCCTCGGCTCCGGCTGGCTGATGGCACTGGGGGGCATCTCGATGGCCCTCGGCGCTTTTCTGGCCGGCCTTTTGCTGGCGGAGACCGAGTACCGCCACCAGGTCGAGGCGGACATCCGGCCTTTCAAGGGGCTGCTGCTGGGTTTGTTCTTCATGGCAGTCGGTATGAGCATCGACCTCTCGCTTGTGGCGCAGGAGTGGCCCTTGATCGTCACGGGTCTGGTGGTCCTGATGGTGATGAAGTCCGTGATCACCGTCCTGCTGTGCCTTGCCTGGCGTCTGCCGCGCGATGTCGCCCTCAGGGTCGGTCCTCTTCTTGCCCAGGGCGGCGAGTTCGGCTTCGTGCTTTTTGGCGGTGCCATGATTCTTGGACTGCTGGATCGCGAGACTGGTCAGATCCTGCTGGCCGTGGTCGCCCTCTCCATGGTGGCGACACCGGCCGTTGGATGGCTCGGAGCACGGCTGTCGCGCTGGGCGACACCGCAACCGGTCGCCGGTTTGGAGGGACTTAAGGAGGAAACCGAGGACGTCAGCGGCCATGTCATTATCGCCGGCTTCGGCCGGGTCGGTCAGACTGTGGCCCGCGTGCTTTCGGCCTGCGGGCTCTCCTACGTCGCCCTGGATATGGACCACGCCCGCGTCACCCGCTGCCGGCGTGACGGCCTGCCGGTCTACTACGGCGATGCCTGCCGTGTTGAGGTTCTGGAAGCAGCAGGTATCGAACGTGCCCGTGCCGCGGTCATTACCGTCGATCGGTCGGGCGAGGCGAGCCATGCCGTGGAAGCCTTGAGCCGCCGGATGCCGGCGGTGCCGGTTTTCGTGCGATCCCATGATCTTGTTCATGCCCAACGGCTGGAGGAGGCCGGTGCCGCGGCGGTGGTTCCGGAAGCCGTGGAGGCCAGCCTGCAGCTTGGTGGAATCCTCTTGTCATCCGTCGGCGTCGGCACCGATGATGTGAACCGGGTGATGGCCGACTTTCGGGCCGACAACTATGCTCTGTTGGAAGACCTGGACGGGAAGGTCGGCAAGGCCACTGCGAAGCGCAAGTAGAGAGGGCAGGTTTTGTTCCAAAGCATTCTGATCGCCAATCGTGGTGAGATCGCCTGCCGGGTCATTCGCACGGCACGCCGTCTGGGATTGCGGTGCATTGCGGTTTATTCGGAGGCCGATGCCGATGCCGCCCATGTCGAAATGGCGGACAGCGCGTTCTGTATCGGTGCGGCGCCGGCTTCGGAAAGCTATCTGAAGGGCGATGTCATTCTGGCCGCCGCGAAGGAGGCGGGGGCCGAGGCCATTCATCCCGGCTATGGCTTCCTCTCCGAAAATGCCGACTTCGCTGAGGCCTGCAGCGCTGCCGGCATTGTTTTTGTCGGGCCGCCGGCCGCGGCCATTCGCGCCATGGGCTCAAAGAGTGAGGCCAAAGCCATTATGGAAGGCGCCGGCGTGCCCCTGGTGCCGGGTTATCATGGTGATGCTCAGGATGTCGCGATCCTGAAAAAGGAGGCCGACAAGCTGGGCTTCCCATTGATGGTGAAAGCCTCGGCCGGTGGCGGCGGCAAGGGGATGCGCATCGTCGAAGACGCGGGGGATTTCTCGGCCGGTCTGGAAGCGGCGCAGCGCGAAGCCATGGCCGCTTTCGGCGACGACCATGTCCTGCTCGAACGGTTTTTGCCGTCGCCCCGACATGTCGAGATACAGGTCTTCCGAGACGATCACGGCAAGGCGGTGCACCTCTTCGAACGCGACTGTTCCTCGCAGCGCCGCCATCAGAAAGTGATCGAGGAGGCGCCGGCCCCCGATCTGCCGGCACCCGTTCGCAAGGCTATGGGTGCGGCCGCGGTTGCTGCGGCGGTGGCGATCGACTATCGCGGCGCCGGTACCGTCGAATTCCTTTTCGATGGCGAAGCCTTTTACTTTATGGAGATGAACACCCGCCTGCAGGTCGAGCATCCGGTGACTGAGATGATCACCGGTGTCGATCTGGTGGAATGGCAGTTGCGGGTTGCATCAGGTGAGCCGCTGCCCCTGGCACAGGATGAATTGACAGTCTCCGGCCACGCGATCGAGGCGCGGATCTATGCCGAGGACCCGGGCAACGGTTTCCTGCCGTCGACCGGGCGGTTGCTTTATCTGGGGTTCCCGGCCGAAGAAGACGGTCTCCGCGTCGACAGCGGCGTACGCCAGGGCGATGCGGTGACGGTCTACTACGACCCGATGATCGCCAAGGTGGTCGCCTGGGGCGAAGACCGGGAAACGGCGCTGCGGCGTCTCGACAGGGCCCTGGTGCAGACCGAAATCGCCGGCGTCACCAGCAATGTCGCTTTCCTTCGGGCCATCCTCGGCCATGGCGTTTTTCGCCGGGGGGCGCCGGACACAGGCTTCATCGATCAACACCGTGAAGGCCTGGTGCCCGAGCAGGGAGCCGTTCCCGATAAGGTTCTGGCAGCGTTGGCGCTGGCTGAAATGCGCTGGCGCAGCCGTCAGGCGCGTCTCGCCGCTGCCGGTTCGGGCGATCCCTATTCGCCCTGGCGGCTCACCAATGGCTGGCGCCTCAATTCCGAGACCCATAGCGATCTGACCTTTTTGGATGGGGAGGACGCTTTCCTTATCTCGCTGCACTTCGGCCCGGAGGGGCTGAGTCTGGCTTTGCCGTCCGGTGAACAGGCGGTGCGCATCGAGGAGATCGCTGAGGACCACTATGCGATCCGCCTGGGTCAGGAATCCTTCCGCGCCCGCGTGCTTGGCGACGGTGAGCAGCGCTGGGTTCTCATCGACGGGGCCGTCTACGTGCTGGCGCTGCAGGACCTGCTGCATGGCGCGCCGGCGGAGGCCACCGGCAGCGGGCGGATCACGGCGCCGATGCCCGGAAAGGTGATGGCCGTGCTTGTGGGTGCGGGTGAGGAGGTCGCGCAGGGGGCGCCGCTGTTGCGCCTGGAGGCCATGAAAATGGAGCACACGCTTACGGCACCCCATGACGGGCGCATCGAATCGCTGAACTGCACCGCCGGCGAACTGGTCGATGAGGGCAGCGAACTTGTGGTTCTGGCGGAGGCATGAGGCGCGGCCGGTTCAGTATCCGCATTTTTGCGATAGACTGCCGGGCGCTCTCGTTGTCCGGCCGATAGAAGGGAAGGGACGTGGCTTTTCCCAAAACCGTGGAACTTGTTGAAGTCGGCCCGCGCGATGGCCTGCAGAACGAGCCGCAGTCTCTACCGGCGGCGGTAAAGGTCGAACTGATCGAGCGCCTCGCCGAAGCCGGCTGTCCGGTGGTCGAGGCCGGGGCCTTCGTGTCGCCCAAGTGGGTCCCGCAGATGGCCGACACCAGCGAAGTCCTGGCCAACCTGAAGCGCAGGGCCGGCGTCCGCTATCCGGTGCTGGTGCCCAACGAGAAGGGGCTGGAGCGGGCCTTGGCAGCCGATGTCGGGGAGATCGCCGTTTTCGCCGCCGCTTCCGAGACCTTCTCCCAACGCAACATCAACTGTTCGATCGCTGAAAGCCTCGCCCGTTTCGCCCCGGTGGCCGAGCGCGCCAAGGACGCGGGCCTGCGTCTGCGCGGTTATGTTTCCTGTGTGCTCGGCTGTCCCTATGAAGGGGTGGTGCCGCTGGCCAAGGTGACGGAGGTTTCCCTGGCCCTGCGGCAGCTCGGCTGCGACGAAGTCTCCCTTGGCGACACCATCGGCGTCGGCACGCCGCGGCGCGCCGCCGAGATGCTCTCCGCCGTCGCTGCACAGGTGCCGGTGGAGCATCTTGCGGTGCACTTTCACGACACCTACGGACAGGCTCTGGCCAACATCCTGGCCTGCCTGGAACTGGGGGTCGGAACCGTCGATGCGGCGGTTGCCGGGCTCGGCGGCTGTCCCTATGCCAAGGGGGCCTCGGGCAATGTTGCCAGCGAGGATGTGGTCTATATGCTCGACGGCCTGGGTATCGAGAGCGGCATCGATTTGGCGAAACTGGCGGAGGCGGGGGCCTTTATCTGCGAGGCGCTGGGGCGCCGCTCCAACTCCAAGGTGGCGCTTGCCCTGGCCGGGCGCGCAGCCTAAGCCTGCTGAAAGATCAAGGGGACGGAACGGATCCTATGGTGCTTCATATGATGAAGCTCTGCGTCGGTGTTGAGACCATGGAGCAGCTGGAACAGAGCCAGGCGCGGCGCTTGCGCCGGGGCCAGCGCCTGTTCCACGACACCCGTATGATGCCCAAGCGGGCGGACGACATCATCGACGGCGGATCGCTCTACTGGGTGATCAAGGGCCGCTTTCAACTGCGCCAGGAGATTGTCGATATCACCCGGGAGAACGATGGCGCGGGGCGTGGCTTTGCCCGGCTGCACCTCGGCCCCGATCTCCACCGGGTGATGCCGCGGGCCCAGCGGCCTTTTCAGGGCTGGCGCTATCTGGAGGCCGCGAAGGCGCCGCAGGACCTGCTGACGGAGGGCCCGGGGGCCGAGGATCTGCCCCCGGAAATGCAAGCGGAACTGCGGTCTCTGGGCATTCTTTAAAAAAGTTTCGCAAAGGCGTTTTTCGGTCTGGACAGGCCTCCGGCAAGCCCCTATATACAGCTCCGCCGACGCAGAAACCTGCGGGTTTCGCAGAGGCTCCCAGAGAGCGAGTTTTCCACAGCCTATAGGCGTTGAAAGC
>NZ_OZ252224.1:1747500-4512500 GCF_965249265.1 Pelagibius sp.
GCACCTGAGCGGGCCAGACCCTCCGTTTCGTGCGCCTCCATTTGGGTGCAATGAATGAAAGTGAAGCGCTTACCCAGAGTCAGGTTGTCGAGAACCCATTCGACCGGACGTTGTCCCACGAAGGCACGAACCTCATCCACTTCGGCGATCTGCTCGGCAAGGTGCATGTGAACAGGGCCAGCTGGATGCAGTTCGACAAGATCCACCAAAGTCATAGGATTGACGGCGCGCAGGCTGTGCGGGGCAATGCCCACCACACTGTCTGATGGCAAAGCCCTCAAAGCCGTTGCTGACTGTTCATGTAACTTTGCGAACCGGTTGATGTCGTTTCCGAAGCGCACTTGCCCAGGATCGAGAGCGCGTCGATCGCAGCCGCCAAACTGATAGAGGACCGGCAAAAGTGTAAGGCCAATGCCTGTGCGTGAGGCAGCCGCTGCGATGCGCTCAACCATCTCGGCAAGGTTGGTGTAAGGATGCCCTCCCGGCCCGTGGTGCAGATAGTGGAACTCAACGTTGGTTGCGTAGCCTGCTTCCAGCATTTCCATCTGCACGAATGCCGCGATGGCCTCCACATGATCAGGTGTTAGGCGGTCGAGAAACCTGAACATAAGCTCCCGCCAGGTCCAAAACGTGTCGCGTGCATTGGGGCCTCGCCGTTCGGTAAGTCCGGCCATTGCGCGCTGAAAGGCATGGCTATGCGCGTTTGCCGGCGCGGGAAGCAGAACATCGCTGATTGTGTCGGCAGTCATCGGTGCTCCGGCCGTCACAGATGTGATCTGCCCAGACGCATCCACAACAACACGCACATCCTTTGCCCACCCAGAATCCGTTAGCGCCTGTGCGGCCCAAAGCGTCGCCATGAAAATCCTCGCTTGACTTGTCAATATGTATAGACATAATAGCTAAAAACGCACTTTAAAAGAAAATTATGCTCCTGAAAAATACGACCCTTGCCTGCACCGATCTGGATCAGCCCTGTGGTCTGATCAGGGGTGGCGCGCTGGTTGTCGAGGGCACGCACATTGTCTGGGTGGGTTCAGAACAAAGCTTGCCGGAGACGTTTAGGAGCCATGAGGCGCTTGACCTTGAAGGCCGTCTTGTTACGCCCGGCCTGATCGATTGTCATACGCATATCGTCCATGGCGGAAACAGGGCGCGCGAATTCGAGATGCGCCTTGAAGGAGCATCTTACGAAGAGATCGCTCGCGTGGGTGGCGGTATTCTCTCAACCGTGAAAGCAACACGAGCCGCTGGCGAAGAGGAGCTCCTGGAGCAGGCGCTGGTGCGTGTCGATGCTCTTCTTACGCAGGGGGTCACGACCCTTGAAATCAAGTCCGGCTATGGCCTGGACATAGAGACCGAGCTTGTGATGCTCCGCGTGGCGCGCCGGATCCAGGAGCAGCGTCCGGTTCAGGTGCGCACGAGTTTTCTAGGTGCCCATGCCGTGCCACCGGAGTTCGAGCACCGCGCCGATGCCTATATCGAGACGGTTTGTTTGCCTGCGCTGGCTGCAGCCCACGCTGAAGGTCTTGTCGATGCCGTCGATGGGTTTTGTGAGGGCATTGCGTTCACGCCGATGCAAATCGCTGAGGTTTTCGACGGCGCTCAATCACTTGGTCTTCCCGTTAAGCTTCACGCCGAGCAATTGTCCAATCTTGGCGGAGCGCAACTGGCGGCCAGATACAAGGCCCTTTCGGCCGACCACCTTGAGCATGCCAGCGATGCTGATGCAGCAGCGATGGCGCGCGCGGGCACGGTGGCGGTGATCTTGCCGGGTGCTTTCTACACATTGCGCGAGACCAAGCATCCAGCGATCGATTCTTTCCGGGCACATGGTGTCGCGATGGCTGTTGCCACGGACTGCAACCCAGGCTCATCCCCCCTGACATCGATCCTGTTGGCGATGAATATGGCGGCCACGCTGTTTCGTATGACTCCGGAGGAATGCCTCGCTGGTGTCACACGCCATGCAGGCAAGGCTCTTGGTCTCGATGATGTTGGCGTTTTGCGCACGGGCGCGCGTGCGGACCTTGCCATTTGGGATGTCGAAAGTCCTGCTGAGCTGTCCTACCGGATTGGATTCAATCCGCTGTGGAAGCGTATGTTTGGGGGGCGCTTTTGATGATTGTCCTGGAGCCGGAAGCGACGACACTCAAAACGCTGGAAAGTTTCTGGCGCGACGGTGCCGAGGTCGCGCTTGACTCCAACGCTCGTCCCCGCATCGATGCGGCGGCTGACATGGTTGCGCGCGCCGCGTCGGGTAGTGAGGCCATCTATGGTGTCAATACCGGCTTCGGCAAGCTTGCTTCGGTGCGTGTCGAACCAGAGGATACCGCACAACTTCAGCGCAATTTGGTGCTTTCGCATTGCTGCGGCGTGGGCGAACCGCTCGATGATGCCACGACACAGCTCATGATGGCATTGAAGCTCTTGTCGTTGGGCCGTGGCGCATCGGGCATTCGCTGGGAAACGGCAAAGCTCATCGAAGACTGTCTGGCGAAAGGTGTTGTTCCACTTGTGCCTTCTCAGGGGTCGGTCGGTGCCTCAGGGGATCTTGCGCCACTTGCGCATATGGCAGCTACGCTGATCGGCGAAGGCGAAGCCTCTTATGGCGGTGAACGGCTTGCCAGCCGAGATGCACTTGCGCGTGCAGGATTGGCACCGGTCACCCTTGGGCCGAAAGAGGGACTCGGCCTGATTAACGGCACCCAGTTTTCGACCGCCTGTGCGCTTGCCGGGTACTTCGATGCCATGCGCAACATCGAAGCTGCCATCGCAATATCGTGCCTGTCGACCGATGCGATCATGGGTTCCACCGCGCCGCTTGAACCTGCGCTTCACGCTTTGCGCGGCCACCCAGGTCAAATCGACGTTGCTCGCGTTATGCGCGCCATCATGAAGGGGTCGCAGATTCGTGAAAGTCACCGCGACGGCGACAGCCGCGTTCAAGACCCGTACTGCATTCGCTGCCAGCCCCAGGTGACGGGGACGGCGCTGGATATTCTTCGTTTTGCCGGTCGTACGCTTGAGATCGAAGCCAATGCTGCTTCAGACAACCCCTTGGTGCTGGTCGAGGATGGCAAAATCGTTTCAGGCGGCAATTTCCATGCCGAGCCTGTGGGTTTTGCCGCCGATCAGATTGCTCTTGCCATTGCCGAAATCGGTGCTATCGCGCAGCGTCGTGTGGCGATGATGGTTGATCCAACCCTCAGTTTCGACCTCCCCCCCTTTCTCACGCCAAGTCCCGGCCTCAACTCAGGCCTGATGATCGCCGAGGTCACCACGGCCGCTCTGATGAGCGAGAACAAGCATCTTGCCACGCCGTGTTCGACCGACTCTACGCCTACGTCGGCCAACCAGGAAGATCATGTTTCCATGGCCGCCCACGGCGCACGTCGTCTTGCTCGTATGAACGCCAATCTGAGCATGATCCTGGGTGTGGAGTTGCTTTGT
The DNA here is from genome assembly GCF_965249265.1 of Pelagibius sp. Taxonomy (NCBI): domain Bacteria; kingdom Pseudomonadati; phylum Pseudomonadota; class Alphaproteobacteria; order Rhodospirillales; family Rhodovibrionaceae; genus Pelagibius; species Pelagibius sp. Next base: position 1,750,954 of record NZ_OZ252224.1, read on the forward strand.
GCTGCACAAGGCGTGGAATTTCGAGCGCCGCTGAAAACCGGCCCCAGACTTCAGAAGCTGCTTGCAGCGCTTCGATCGTCTGTGCCTGCGCTCGATGATGACCGCTATATGGCTGATGATTTGGCACGGGCGGCCGACCTTGTTCGCAGCGGACTGGTAGCTGAGGCATGTGCGGTGGGCGATCTGGTAAGCGGGGGCGCATCATGACACCCGTGGAGATTGTTCAAGGAGAAGGTCCAATCATTCTGGGCATGCCGCATACCGGCACCTGGATACCCGATGCGATCGTCGACAAGCTTACGCCGCAAGGCCAGCTTCTGGCGGACGCCGATTGGCACATAGATCGGCTCTATGACGGCTTGCTCAATGGTGCCACCACCGTCAGGGCTACCTACCACCGCTATGTGATCGACCCCAACCGTCCCCCCACCGACGAGAGTCTGTATCCAGGGCAAAACACAACAGGGCTGATCCCGCTGACAGACTTTGACGGTCAACCGCTTTGGCTGGAGCCGCCCAGCGTGGGTGAGATTGAGGCGCGCAAAGTCGATTATCATCGACCCTATCATGCGGCTCTTGCTGCACAGCTTGATCGCGTTAAGGCGCTTCATGGCTTTGCGATCCTTTATGATTGCCATTCGATCCGTCCGCATATCCCTTTCCTGTTCGAGGGCCAGCTTCCCGATTTCAACATCGGTACCGCCAGCGGACAAAGCTGCGCAGCGGAAATGGAAGAAGCCGTGACAGGAATTTGCCAGCGCGCGACAGGCTATTCCACGGTTCTCAACGGTCGGTTCAAAGGTGGTTGGACAACTCGCCATTATGGACGCCCAGCCGACCGTATCCATGCAATTCAGATGGAGCTTTCGCAAAGCACCTATCTTAAATCCGCGACTCCCCCCTCCTTCGCCTATGACACGCAAAAAGCCGAACAGCTGCGTACGCATCTGCACACCATTCTCGACACGCTTCAGTCTGTTGCGTTGAAGCTCCAAGGATGACCATGACCAATTCCCGCCATAACCTTCGAGATATCTATCCGCCAACTGGAGCCGATATCACCGCTAAGAGCTGGTTGACCGAAGCGCCCATGCGGATGTTGATGAACAATCTGCATCCCGATGTGGCTGAAAACCCGCACGAACTGGTCGTGTATGGCGGGATCGGTCGCGCCGCACGCACTTGGGATGATTTTAACCGCATCGTTGCAACGCTTCGTGACCTTGAAGTCGATGAGACGTTGGTTGTGCAGTCTGGCAAGCCGATAGCGGTGATCAAGACGCACACCGATGCACCGCGCGTTCTGATCGCCAACTCGAACATCGTTCCCCATTGGGCCAACTGGGAACACTTCAACGCCTTGGATCGCAAAGGCTTGATGATGTACGGCCAGATGACGGCGGGGTCTTGGATTTATATCGGGACGCAGGGTATCGTCCAAGGCACGTACGAGACGTTCGCAGAAGCTGGCCGTCAACACTATGGTGGCGACCTAAAGGGCCGGTGGATCCTGACCGGCGGTCTAGGTGGCATGGGCGGCGCGCAACCGCTTGCGGCGGTTTTTGCCGGTGCGTGTTGCCTAGCGGTCGAATGCGATGAGACCCGGATCGATTTTCGACTCCGCACCCAGTATTTGGACGAGAAAGCCCACTCGCTGGATGATGCGCTGGACCTTATTGAACGCTGGACCAAAGCCGGTGAAGCGAAGTCCGTTGGTCTGGTTGGCAATGCTGCGGAGGTTTTCCCCGAGCTGGTCAGGCGCATGCGTGCTGGAGGTCCGCATCCCGACATTGTCACCGATCAGACCTCTGCACATGATCCGTTGCACGGTTATTTGCCGCTTGGCTGGTCGATCGCTGACTGGCGCGCCGCTCAGGAAACCGATCCTGGATCGGTCGAGTCGGCAGCACGCGCGTCCATGAAAATCCATGTCGAGGCAATGGTGGATTTTTGGAATGCCGGCGTTCCGACCCTGGACTATGGCAACAACATTCGTCAGGTGGCGCAAGATGAGGGTCTGGAAAACGCCTTCGCGTTTCCTGGTTTCGTGCCCGCTTACATCCGACCGCTATTTTGCAAGGGTGTTGGCCCTTTCCGCTGGTGTGCGCTCTCCGGTGACCCTGAGGATATCTACAAGACCGATGCGGCTATGAAACGGCTGTTTCCGGACAATGAACATCTCCATCGCTGGCTCGATATGGCGCGTGAGCGGATTGCCTTTCAAGGCTTGCCGGCGCGCATTTGCTGGATTGGTCTAGGTGACCGCCATCGCGCCGGCATGATGTTCAATGAGATGGTGGCAAGCGGAGACCTGAAAGCACCCATCGCTATTGGACGTGATCATCTCGACAGTGGATCGGTCGCCAGTCCAAATCGTGAAACTGAAGCCATGAAAGACGGATCGGATGCGGTCTCAGACTGGCCGCTGCTGAACGCTTTGGTCAACACCGCGAGCGGCGCCACTTGGGTTTCGCTGCACCATGGCGGTGGCGTGGGAATGGGATTCAGTCAGCATGCAGGTGTGGTGATTGTCGCCGATGGGACGCCGGAAGCATCCAAGCGGCTGGAGCGGGTTCTTTGGAATGATCCTGCGTCGGGCGTGTGGCGTCATGCCGATGCCGGCTACGAGGACGCCCTTGCATGCGCGCGCGAACACCAACTACGCCTACCGGGCATATTGAACAACTAACGAAGGGTGAAACCAACCATACAACAACCGAGAGCTTTAGCTGAATCGGCCGGGAATTCGGCTCTTCAGGGAGGATGTCGGCATAAAGTCTATACAATTATTCAAATGCCGATAAGCTGCTATCGTCACAACACGGAGTTGCACCATGTCACATATTAATCGGCGTCAGATTCTGGCGTCATCCGTTGCTTTGTCTGTCTTTGCTGCCTTGCCGCGTGTTGCGCTGGCCGGTGGGCATAGCGACACGTTGCGTGTCGCAATCGCTGGTGAGACAGGGGATCTTGACCTCTTACAGAACGTCTCAACCCTGTCATCTTACACCGTCGTTTTTGATGGTTTGATCCATTACGGTCCGGGTGGTTCTCTTGAACCCGGCTTGGCAACCGCATGGCGTGTTGCCGATGATGGACTTTCCATCACTTTTGACCTGCGTGAAGGGGTGATGTTCTCTGACGGCGAGCCGTTCAATGCTGAGGCTGCCAAATGGAACCTTGAACGTTGGATGGGCGCGGAGGATTTCTCTTGGATTGGGATTTCCGACGCCTATGACAGCATCGTCATCAACAGCGCAACTCAGATCACTGTGAATCTGTCTCGGCCGGTTCCCGCCGCTCTTCTTGAGCTTACGATCGTTCGTCCGGTGCGGTTCCTGTCGCCAAAGGCAGTGAGCGCTGACGGGGCGCAAGTCGCGCCAATTGGGACTGGTCCTTGGGTTGTCGAAAGCCACTCTTCGAGCGAAACGAACTTGGTGCGCAACGATGACTATTGGGGCGACAAGCCTTCCTTCTCGCGCATTGAACTCAAAGTGGTGCCCGACGAGCTGGCGCGGGCCAATGCTTTGCGGGCCGGAGAGCTTGATGTGATCGGCGGGGACTGGATCGCACCGCTTTCACCGCGTCGCGCCAAAGCTCTTGAGCGCGAGGGCATGACCATCGTGGCTGAGCCTGGAACGGCGACCACCATCCTCGGCTTCTCTCCTCAATCTGCAATCATGCAGGATAAGGGTGTCCGTGAGGCTATTTTCCTGGGTATCGACCGCGCTGCTGTCTCAACGGTGCTTTTTGAGGGCTATGCCGACCCGACCGTTGATATCTTCCCGATGACCGTCCCGACAGCTGGTGTGCGTCGCGATGTTCCCGTACGCGACATCGCTGCCGCTCAGGGCGCGCTTGAAGCTGCTGGATGGACGAACAGCGGATCGGGCTGGACGAAAGATGGCGCAGCACTGGAGATTGATTTCCTTGTCTCTGAGGAAACATTCCCTGGTTCTCGCCGTATTGCCGAGATGATCCAAGCCATGCTGACGGAGGTCGGTTTTGAGGTGAAGATTTCATCGGTTGACAATGCGACGATGCATGATCGCCGTCCGGCCTTTGACTACGATCTGACGTTCTTTGGCACATATGGTGCGCCATATGATCCACATGGCTCGCTGAGCAACTCGTTCTCCTCGGTCATCGATACCGGACCGGATGGAAAGATTTACGTGTCTGATGAGTTGGACGAGGTCGTTCTTGGCGCTCTGGAGGCTTCCGGCGAAGCTCAGGAAACCGCCATGCAAGGGGTCTACGACTGGGTTTATGACAATGTGGCGGCTTGCCCACTCGTGGTCAATCAGCGGCTCTGGGCCGTGCATCCGAGGGTGCAGGGCTTCAGTCTTCCGGCAACTGACTACGACATTCCCTACAAGGGCTTGTCGCTGACCTAAGAGTGAAAGGGCAAGGACCGATGCTACGCATGTTCCTGCGACGGGCGAGCCTTGCCCTCCTTCTTATGGCGGCTGCCACCGCGCTAACCTTTGCGCTTGTGACAGCCGCTCCTGGCAATGTTGCGGCCTTGATTGCTGAAAGAGCCGCTGGCGCTGGTGCGGATGCACAAATGATCGAGCGCATTGCCGACGAGCTTGGTTTGAACGATCCGCTCTACATCCGCTATGCTCGGTGGCTGGGTGGTGCCTTGAACGGCGATTTCGGCACATCGCTGCGCACCGGTAACTCGATTGCTGAGGAGTTCCGGGAGCGCATTCCGGTCACGGCATTGCTTCTGGCTGGCGGCGGTGTTCTGGCGCTGATTTATTCTGTGTCCCTGGGTCTTTGGGGTGCTTCATCCAACGGGGGTATCGCTGACCGTGTGCTGCATGGCGTTGCGCTTGTAGGTGCCTCAACGCCCAACTTCTTTGTTGCGGCGCTTCTGGTGATCGTTTTTGCGGTTGGCCTCGGTTGGGTTCCCAGCTTCGGGGTCTACGGTTGGACATCCTGGATACTGCCCTGCGTTACCATCGCTTTGTTTCCCGGCTCCGTTCTGGCGCGCGTGGTGCGGGTCAATCTTCAAGAGACCATGGCACGTCCCTTCGCTACCACAGGGTTCGCCAAGGGCATGAACCGGGGTGAAGTGTTGGTTCGCGAAGCGTTGCCCAATATCGCCATTCCCTATGTGACGACGCTGGGTGCGCAGTTCACATTGATGATTATTGGCGCGATTGTGGTCGAGCGGGTCTTTGGCCTGAGCGGTATCGGGTCCTTCTTTATCGAGGCCATTCGTTTTCGCGACTTTATTGGCATGCAGGCTGTGCTGGCTCTCTTCGTGGTCTTTTTTGTCAGCGTCAATCTGTTCGTGGACCTCATTGTTATGCTGATCGATCCGCGTCTGCGTCGCGCGAGGAGGGCTTGATATGCAGCTCCCAAAGCTTCCTTGGCTGGTTCTCACGCCTGCGCTTGTGTTTGTCCTTGTGGGTATCTTTGCCCCGCTTTTGATGACACATGACCCTGCAGGTCAGGACTATACGGCAATCCTGCAAGGCCCTTCCTTCGCCCATTGGCTTGGTACCGACTATCTTGGTCGCGATTTGTGGACGCGCATGATCGGCGGCGCGCGAACCTCGCTCGTGGCCATGGCGTTTGTTCTTGTCGCCGCACTGAGCATAGGCGTGGTGATTGGTTCCCTGGCCGGATATGTCGGTGGTCTTGCAGAGACGGTGTTGATCTCGCTGATCGACATCGCGCTTGCCTTGCCGTCGCTGGTCATAGCGCTGGCGCTGATGGGCGTGTTTTCCGGCGAAAACTTCGACTGGCTCAGTGACTATTGGAAAATGATCCTGGCCCTAACGCTGGCGTGGTGGGCCAACTATGCGAGGATGAGTCGCGCGGTTGTGGTCGCCGAGTTGCAGCAGCCTTACATCGAAGCAGCCCGCGTCATGGGTGCCTCGCACCTGTGGATTTTCATCCGCCATATCTTACCCAATGTCCTGGGTCTGGTGGTGGTTTACGCCTCTGCCGATGCCGGAGCATTGGTCCTTGCCATTGCCACACTGTCTTTCCTCGGCTTGGGCGTGGCACCGCCGATCCCGGAGTGGGGGCAGATGCTGGTCGACGGAATGGGCTACATTGAGGATCATCCAAGCCTCGTTATCATTCCTGGCCTTGCGCTCACGGCGGTTGTGGTCAGCTTCAACCTGCTGGGCGAAGCCTTCGCGCTGCAAAAGGTGCCACGCACCCTGAAGGGGTATGCTTTGAGCCGCAAGCGTAGGGCGCGCAAAAGTGAGGAACTTGCACGCCTGGCCGAGGAGAGCAGATCATGAGTGAGCCAAAGACAGTCTACGCGGTCGAAGACCTTGTTATCGACCTATATACGCCCTCGGCCTCAGTACGTGCCGTCGATGGAGTCAGCATAGCTGTCCATGCCGGCGAAACACTTGCCATTGTCGGCGAAAGCGGTTCGGGTAAGACGGTTATGACCCTGGCCCCGCTTGGTCTGATGCCTGAAGGTGTGACAATTGATATTGCGGGGTCGGCGCGTGCGGCAGACCGTGATCTGGTGACTCTGTCGCCCAAAGAGCTGTCGAGACTGCGAGGCGGTCAGTTTGGTGTGATCTTCCAGGACCCGATGAGTGCGCTCAATCCAACCCTGAAGATAGGTCCGCAATTGGCCGAGCAAGCGCGGCGTTTTGCCGGGCTCTCACCGCAGGCATCTCGCCAGGAAGCGATCTCGCTTTTGGCGCGAACGGGTATCCCCGACCCTGAAGACCGCTATGATCGTTATCCCCATGAGCTTTCCGGCGGAATGTTGCAGAGGGCCATGATCGCGTTAGCGCTGGCGGCCAAACCTCGTGTTTTGATCGCCGATGAACCCACAACGGCGCTGGATGCTACTGTTCAGGCGCAAATCCTCGCTCTTCTGCGGCAGATTCAGGAAGAGGATGGCATCTCCGTTGTTCTCATTACACATGACATCGGGGCTGTCTCCGTGCTCGCTGACCGTGTGGTTGTCTTATACGCTGGTCGTGTTGCTGAGGAAGGTAGCGCCATCGATGTGCTGACCTCACCCGTGCACCCTTACACAAAAGGTCTGCTTGCCTCGGTCCCCGATTTTCGATCCGAGACAGCAACCGGAACGCGGGAAATTCCAGGGCTTCCGCCCGATCAGACTCGTCTTGAACCTGGATGTCGTTTTGCAGATCGCTGCAATTTGGTTGAACCGTCGTGCCGCGCGAAGCGTCCGGAATTGACACATGTTGGCGGAGCACACGTGCCCCATCGGGCCGCTTGCCCAGTTGTGATAGGGGCCGAGGGAGTTCGCACACATGCTTGATGCATCCAACACGCAACCAACCGGTGGGGCTGAGAGCGCGCAGCTTGGCCACGCTATTGAGGTGGAAGACCTTAAGGTTCACTTCAAAACGTCGACGGGCTTGGTGCGCGCTGTAGACGGTGTCGATCTATCGATCGAACGTGGGGCGTTTCACGGCATTGTTGGCGAGTCCGGTTGCGGAAAGACAACGCTGGCACGAGCGATCACCGGTCTTCAGTCTGCGACCTCAGGTAATGTGCGAATACTGGGGCGAGATCGGGCTGAGTGGCAATCTCAAGATCGAAAGGGATTTGCCCGTACCGTCCAGTTTGTTTTCCAAGATCCGCTTGGCTCGATGAGCCGTCGGCAGTCCGTTCTTCAGACGCTGGAAGAACCGCTGCTCATACACGGCGTTGGCCCGGCTTCGGAGAGGCGGCGCAGAATTGATGAGCTTTTGGATCTGGTTGCATTGCCTACATCCGTTCTTGACCGTCTGCCGCGTTCTCTTTCGGGTGGTCAGCGTCAGCGCATCTCGGTTGCGCGAGCCCTGGCCCTGGACCCCAAGCTCCTGATTTGCGACGAGCCGCTATCGGCACTGGATGTGTCGGTTCGGGCGCAGATTGTGAATCTGTTCGCCCGCCTTCAAGAGCAGCTTGGCCTGACCATCGTCATTGTCGCCCACGACCTTGCCATCGTACGTGAGGTCTGCTCGGCCGTCACCGTCATGTATCTCGGTCAGGTTGCCGAAGAGGGTGCAGCACGGCCTCTGTTTGCTGATCCGGCACACCCATATTCTCAAGCGTTGCTGTCGGCCGTGCCATCGCCTGACCCCCGGATCGAAGCGGAACGCGCCCGCGTTCTTTTGGAAGGAGATCCGCCTTCTCCGCTTAACCCGCCCCCGGGCTGCCGGTTTGCAAGCCGTTGTCCGGTGGCCGTGGCTGACTGTGGACAAAGCGTTCCACATCTTCGAGCAGTACGCCACGCAGGCCGTGCAGCCTGTCATTTGGCCGATATGTCTGGGCATCCAATCCTCTGATGGGCGGCGAGCATCCAGTGGGTAAGTCGCTCAGCCTACATGCTCGTATCCGTGCCGATATTGAAGCTCGGATTCTATCGGGAGAGTGGCCTCCAGGCCATCGTGTTCCCCCGGAAATCGAGTTGATGGAGCGCTGGAATTGTTCGCGCATGACCGTCAATAAGGCGATGGTGGCGTTGGCCGCCCAAGGGCTCGTTCGGCGAAACCGCCGTGCGGGAACCATTGTTGCGCACCCCAGGATACAGGCAGCTGTTCTGTCGATTCCTGACGTTCGTGCCGAAGCTGAAGCGAATGCACGATCGTATGCGTTTGGTATTCTGTGTGACGAACTTCGCGCACCGTGTTGTGTCCATCTGGGCGCTGAGGGCCACCATATGGGCAGAAGCCGGTTTGTTCGATCACTCCACAGCGTTGACGAACGACCTGTCATGCTGGAGGAGCGTCATATCTTCCTGGACACCGTTCCTATGGCCGAAGCGGCTGATTTTTCTTCTGACTCGCCCAGCAGTTGGCTGATTGCGCATGTTCCTTGGACGGAAGCCGAGCACCGGATAAGCGCGTGTGATGCTGATGCCGAGACAGCGGCCTGGCTGGAGGCTCCAACTGGAGCAGCGTGCCTGGTCCTTGAGCGGCGTACGCGTCGAGGGCAAGAAACGGTGACCATTGTACGGCAGGTCTTCAGGAGTGATGCCGTCGACCTCACCGCACGGTTTCAACCCAGTGGGCATGATACGCTGCCGCATCAGACCTGAATTCCGCCGATCTGCTCCATCGGGAGGTTGGGGTTGTCAAATGGGTCGTGCCGCTACCCTTCATCCGGCCATACAGTCTGATTGTCACGATTTGTTCGGCCGGTATCGCGTCATGATTTCGAAGAAACCTGTACATGTTGGCTGCGAGGCAGTGTTGCAGTTGCGCGCAGCCCGCCTTTGGTTAGGTTCGACAGGCACACACCACCGCGATGAGCACGGAAGATGGCGCGCGTGATCGGCAGGCCCAGCCCAACCCCTCCAGTGTCGCGCGACCGCGCGGTTTCCAATCGCGTGAACGGATCGAAGACGTCGGCGCCGATTTCGAGTCCAACGATGCGGTCGGTGTCCTCGCCCAGGGCGCTGAGCATCAGGATGGGCGGTCCGTCGGAAGCTGCCAGCCGCCGTGCCGCCGCCAGCCCGTCCTCGCCCGGCATCATCACGTCGAGCACCACCAGATCGAAGTGGCCAGTCTTCAGATGGACGTCCATCTCGACGGCATCTTTGGCGGCGTGCGCCCGCAAGCCGTTTTTTTAGGTAGCGTGTCACGGCATCGCGGATCTCGCGATGGTCGTCGACGACGAGGATATGCGGCGTGCCGGTTTGACCTGCCATGTCCGCCTGATAGCGCACCGGGCGCGTCCGCGCGCAGCTTTTTTGTTTCGCCGTGTGTCGCAAGACGGCCGTTTGCGACAGAGCGATACACTTTGCAGGTTTCGAAAGCAGTCTTCTGCGACAGAAGACCGCCATCTTCGTTCCATCGTAACGTCAAACGATGAGGTAACGAAATGAAACGCAAGACAATCCTGACCCTGAGCGCCCTGGTCGTCGCCGGTGTTGTTGGTGCTGCTACCCTGCCTGCCATTGCCGGCGGCTGGGGCCCTCGGGATGGCTGGGGTCCTTGGCAGATGATGCAGCAAATGCGCGGGCCACAGGCGTGTTTCGCGCAGGACCATCGTCGCGGTCCTCTTGGCCACGGCGCGGCGACCCTCGGGGCTGGGAACGACAATCCGCTCTACCGCTCCTTCGATACGGACGAGAACGGCACGGTGAGCGCCGCCGAACTCGAAGCAGGAATCGCCGAACTTCATATCAAACATGACGCAAACGGCGACGGCACGCTGTCCCGTGACGAGTTCGTAACCCTCTACGCCGAGGCCACGCGTAGTTTCGCCGAGTGTCCCTTCGCTATGCTGGACGCCAACGATGACGGCCAACTCAGCGTTGAGGAAATGGCGTTTCCCGCGCAGATGATGGCGCGCATGCAGAGATGGCACGCGGTCGCCGACGCCGAGCGGCATTGAGACGGGGTTGGGTTGGTGCCTCAGGGGTGCCGGCCCGCCGATCGGGACAGGAAGCTGATCCATGACCACCTGGAAAATCACTCCTCAAGGATACTCCGCCACCCAGATCACATTGCACTAGAGCGTTTCACGTTTTGACGGAAGCATATCCAGCGTTTTGGAAGTAGTTGGCGCATTCCTGTGCCTGGATGGTTGCGAGGAGCTGGCCGAGGTGGCGCCAGGTGTCATCGGTGCTTCGGCGTTGGGCAAGGCGCATCCAGTGTTTGATTTTGGCGAAGGCCTGCTCGATGGGGTTGAGGTCGGGCGAGTAGGGTGGCAGGAACCAGAGCCGTGCGCCGGCGGCCTTTATGGCGGCTCGGACGGCCTTGGATTTGTGGCTGCCGAGGTTGTCCATCACGACGATGTCGCCGGGCCTCAAGGTGGGCAGGAGTAGCTGGTCGACGTAGGCGCGAAATGCCTGGCCGTTGATCGGGCCGTCGAAGACGCAAGGAGCGGTCAGGCCATCGCACCTGAGGGCCGCCAGGAAGGTCATGGTGCGCCAACGGCCTTGCGGGGCAAAGCCGCGCAGGCGCTTGCCCTTTGGTCCCCAACCGCGCAGCGGCGCCATATTGGTCTTGATCCAGGTCTCATCGATGAAGACGAGGCGCTGGGGATCGAGCCGGCTCTGCCAGGACTTCCAGCGCCATCGCCGCCGGGCGATGTCGACGCGCGTCTGCTCAAGAGCGAACAGCGTTTTTTTTGAAGCGCAGTCCCTCGCGGCGCAGGAACAGCCAGACCGCATTGTGGGAGACCTTGACCCCGCGCGCGGCCAACTCGTCCTTCAAGCCGTGCAGGGTCAGGTGCGGGGTCTGCTCGATCCGTTCCACGATGAACGCCCGATGCGGCTCCAGAAGCCGACGACGGTGACCGCCAACCTTGCCTGGCGCAACGCTACCCGTCGCCCGATAGCGCTGATGCCACTTCACCACCGAATACACTGCCACACCGAACCTCTTGGCAACCACACGACAGCTCTCGCCTGCTTGCAGGGCCGCTATCGCGCGCTCACGAAGGTCATTCGAATAGGGTCGCGTCATGCATGCTGGCCTCCTACTCCAGTAGAAAGCTTGAATCACAAATCCGCGCCCCTGGGAACCCACATTCCGATTCAATCAATGCGTGAAACGCTCTAGGGTCGAGACTCAATTGAGCCACCAAGTGATAGATGCGGCCAGACAGATGGCGGCGAGGAAGATATCGGCGCGCTTGTCGTAGCGGGTTGCTATCCTTCTGAAATCCTTGAGCCGACAGAACATCCGCTCCACGCGGTTGCGGTCTCGGTAGGCGACTTTGTCGTACGATTGAGGATGCTTGCGGGTTGGGTTTGGAGGGATGACCGGCTGGCAGCCTCGTTCGATCAACCAGTCCCGCAGCTTTGCGGCGTCATAGGCGCGATCGGCCAGGAGCCGTTTAGGGGTTGGTATGCGCTCGAGAAGCATGGCCGCGCCGACCAGATCATGGGTCTGTCCGGGCGTGATCGAGAGGGCAATAGGGCGCCCCAGTGCATCGGTTATGGCATGAATTTTAGTCGTCCGTCCGCCGCGCGATCGACCGATTGCGTGCTCGAAGTCCCCCCTTTTGCCCCCGCCGCCGAGCGGTGCGCCTTGATGTGGGTGGAATCGACCGCTGTGGTCGATACGACAACACTTTTACCCGTCAGGGCGTAGAAAATATCCTCCCAAACCCCTTGCTTGCTCCAGCGATTGAAGCGGTTGTAGATCGTCGTGTAGGGGCCGTATTCCGACGGACAGTCGCGCCAGCGCGCTCCGACCTTGAGCATATGGACGATACCGGAAATCACCCGACGGTCATCCACCCGATGAGCCCCGCGCCGACCGCGCGGCAGATAAGGCTCGATCCGAGCCCATTCCTCGTCCGAAAGCCAGTAAAGCCGTGCCATCCAATCCTCCCTGCCTTGGGAAACCTGGATCAAAGAATCACAACTGCAGACGTAGGGGAATCCCTAATTGAGTACCGACCCTAGTGCGCCTCGACGGTCTCGCCGTGGCGCTGGCAGTCGGGGCTGGCAAGCTCGACGAAAAGGTCGCCGAGGACCTCCGGCGGGCGCAGGCTGTTCGGATCTTCGCCGGGAAAGGCGATGGCGCGCATGGCCGTGCGGATGGGTCCGGGCGAAAGCAGGTTGGCTTTGATGTTGGTCTTGGTGATCTCCGCCGCATAGCTGCGCACCAGGGCCTCCAGCGCCGCCTTGGTGACGGCATAGGGGCCCCAGTAGGCCGTCTTGCCGCTGGCTGCGCCCGAGGTGACGAAGATGGCGCGGCCCGCGTCGGAGAGCCGCAGCAACGGATCGAGGCTGCGGATCAGGCGATAGTTGGCGGTCACATTCACGTCCATGACTTCCTGCCAGCTGTCCGGCGGGATATGGCCGACCGGGGTCAGCGGACCCAGGATACCGGCGTTGCCGACCAGAATGTCCAGCTTGCCGTAACGCTCATTAAGGGAAGCGCCGAGGCGGTCGAGGCCGTCGAAATCGCGCAGATCGTGTGGCACCAGAACCGGCTGCAAACCGCCCGCCGCGCGGATCTCGTCGTCCAGTTCCTCCAGACCGCCGACGGTGCGGGCGATGAGGATCAGTTGGGCGCCTTCGGCGGCGAAGCGTTTGGCGACGGCCGCGCCGATACCCCGCGAGGCCCCGGTAACAACGGCGATGCGGCCCGCCAGACGGCCGGACTGTTCTGACATCAGGCTTCCACTTTCCGATTTCTGCGGCGCCGGAGAACCCGGCGCGATCCACTGCACAAAAGCAGCCCGGCAACTGCGCCGACAGCGCCGTAGACCAAGCCTTCCGAGGTCAGGGGCACGGCGGGGGCGAAGTCGCCCAGCGTCGCGCCGACGAGACCGCTGTCGAAGTGTTCCACGAAGGCGAGGGGGCGCTGCAGCGTGCCCGCGGTGCTGAGAGCCTGGTAGGCGGCTTCCATATCCGCGAGCCGGAAGTAACTCTCCTGCATACGGCTGCCTTCCAGACTGTGCGCGTTGCTGGCGATAAAACTCTCTATGTAGTCGGGCACGGTCATACCTTTTTCCGCCGCATCCTGTTCGATCTCTTCGACTCGAACTTTGGCCTGATCGATGCGCCCGCCGAGGCGTTGCAGATAGTGGGCGAGGTATTCCGGGAACTGTGAAAAGCCAGCCCCGCCGGCGGCGGCGAAAAGGCTGTAGAAAAGGCGGGCGAACATAACCGGAGGGGCGCTGAGGAATGGGCGTCAGGCGCGCTCGGCAAGCAGGGAAAGCTGAGCCGGCTGGCCGCTCTGTTCAAAGTCGGTCAGGCGAATCGGATAGTCGCCGGTGAAGCAGGCGTCGCAATACTTCGGCGCCGCGGTATCCCGACCGCTCTCTCCCATGGCGCGGTAGAGCCCGTCGAGAGAGATAAAGGCGAGGCTGTCGACACCGATGTGCTTCGCCATGCCTGAGACATCCAGCGAGGAGGCCAGAAGCTCTTCGCGCTGCGGTGTGTCGATGCCGTAGAAACAGGAGTGGGTGGTCGGCGGCGCCGCGATGCGCATGTGGATTTCGGCAGCCCCGGCGGCTCTGACCATCTCGACGATCTTCACCGAGGTCGTGCCGCGGACAATGGAGTCGTCCACGAGGATGACCCGCTTGCCTTCGATCGAGTTGCGGTTGGCGTTGTGTTTCAGCCGCACACCGAGGTTGCGGATCTGCTGGGCCGGTTCGATGAAGGTGCGCCCGACGTAATGATTGCGGATGATCCCAAGCTCAAAGGGAAGACCCGAACGCTCGGAGTAGCCGATGGCGGCCGGGACGCCCGAATCCGGCACCGGGATCACCACGTCGGCGGGGACGGCACTCTCGTCGGAAAGCTCCATGCCGATGCGCTTGCGCGCCTGGTAAATGCTGGTGCCTTCCATCAGGGAATCGGGCCGGGCGAAATAGATGTACTCGAAGATACAGGGGCGTCGCGGAGCGGGCGGGAAGGGGCGCAGGGAATGCACGCCCGACTCGTCGAGAACCAGCATCTCGCCGGCTTCGACGTCGCGAACGAACTCCGCGCCGATGATGTCCAGCGCACAGGTCTCCGAGGCGACGACATTGGTGTCACCCAGACGCCCCAGGACCAGCGGGCGCACCCCCATGGGGTCGCGCACGGCGATCAGGCAGCTGTCGGTCATGGCGACCAGCGAATAGGCCCCCTCGATCTGCCGCAGGGCCGCGGTCATCCGGTCGATCAGGCTGCTCGCCTCGGAGGTGGCGATCAGGTGGATGATGACTTCGGTGTCGGTCGTCGACTGGAAAATCGCGCCCTTCTGCACCAAGCCGTGGCGCAGATCGCGGGCGTTGGTGAGGTTGCCGTTGTGGGCCAGGGTAAAGCCGCCGTTGGAGAGGTCGGCGAAAAGCGGCTGCACATTGCGCAGGGCCGTCTCGCCGGTCGTTGCATAGCGGTTGTGCCCGATGGCGGCATGGCCGGGAAGCTTGGCGATGACCTCGCTGGAGGAGAAGATATCGCCGACCTGGCCGAGGTCGCGGTGGGCGTTGAAGTGTTTGCCGTCGAAGGCGACGATACCGGCCGCTTCCTGGCCGCGGTGCTGCAGGGCATGCAGTCCGAGGGCGGTATGGGCTGCGGCGTCCGGGTGGCCGTAGATGCCGAAGACGCCGCATTCTTCGTGGAACTTATCGTCATCCAAGGTCCCGTCGGGGCCCTCGGCAGGAACCAGAGGATTGGTGGTAATCACTGCTTGTTCCCTCCTGAAGCGGGCTCTTCGCCAATCAGGCCTTCGATGGCCTTTTCGATCTCGCCGCGCATGTCCTCGTTATACTCCGGCTGGGTCTCCGGCGCATCGGCTTTTCGAAGCGGAGAGACCAGTTGCTGGTAGGTCTGTTCCTGGCGGCGCAGTTCCTCGGCGCGGCGCCTGGCGTCTTCCGCCGCCTCGCCGCCGCGCTCCAGCATGTTCTCCGGCACCAGGGTCAGCAGCAGCTCGGCGCCGCGCTCCACCAAGGGGCGGCTGCGGGCTTCCTGCACCCAGTCGAACATGTCTTCTTCCGGCATCAGGAAGTTGAGGCTGAGCCACGCCAGAACCACGATCACCGCACCGCGTACGAAGCCGTAGAGCAGGCCGAGAGAGCGGTCGAGCGGCCCCAGGCTGCTTTGCTGCACCCGGTTCGAAAGCAGACGCGTGGCCATGGAAAACGCGATCAGCGACACCAGGAAAATCACAACGCCGGTCACCAGACTGGCGAAGAACTCGGTCGGGATGTACTGCTCCACCAGCGGCTGCGCGTGGGGGAAGGCATAAAGGGTGACGAAGGTCGCGGCGATCCAGGAGCCGATGGCGAAGACCTCGTGCACGAATCCGCGGACAAAGGCGAAGATGCCCGAGACGATGAGGACGATGATCACGATCAGGTCCGCCAGATTGATCGGCAAGCTATCCATTGCGCTCTTGTGTGTCCCTGCGCTGTGCGTCTAGTGGGCCGAGGGCTGGGCTCTCAGAGAGGGTGACTGCGGCTTGGCGAGGCGTCCGACAAGATCCTGCAGATGCGAAATCTCCTCGACCGCCAGACCGTTGCCCTCCAGCTGTGCCTTTCCGGCGCCCTTTTTGGCCCTCGGGGCAACCCAGGCCCTGGAGAACCCAAGCTTTTCCGCCTCTTTCAGCCGCAATTCCACCTGGCTGACCGGGCGAATCTCGCCCGAGAGGCCGATTTCTCCGAAAATCACCGTTTCTTCCGGCACTTCCTGTCCCGTTGCCGCCGATACCAGGGCCGCCGCGACGGCCAGATCCGCTGCCGGTTCGCCTATCCTGAGGCCGCCAGCTACGTTCAAATATACCTCTTGCCCGGCTAAAGCCAGCCCGCATCGCGCCTCCAGCACCGCCAGGACCATGGCCAGGCGGCCGGAATCCCAGCCAACCACGGCGCGGCGCGGAGTCGCCTGGGGGGAGGCGGAAACCAGGGCCTGAATTTCAACCAGCAGCGGCCGGGTCCCCTCCAGCCCGGCGAAGACCGCCGCCCCGGCCACATTGCCGCGGCGCTCGGCGAGGAACAGGGCGGAGGGATTGGCCACTTCCTCCAGACCGCGGTCGGTCATCTCGAAGACGCCGATCTCGTCGGTCGGCCCGAAGCGGTTCTTCGAGGCCCGCAGAATGCGGAAGTGATGGCCCCGGTCGCCCTCGAAGGTCAGCACCGTATCGACCATATGTTCCAAGACCTTGGGCCCGGCGATCTGTCCCTCCTTGGTGACGTGGCCGACTAGGATCAGGCTGAAGCCGCGCTTTTTGGCGAGGCGGATCAGTTCCTGCGCCGCGGCGCGCACCTGGGAGACGGTGCCCGGCGCCGACTCCAGGCTGTCGATGTAAAGCGTCTGCACCGAATCGACGATCACTACCGAGGGCCCCTGGGGCTGATCCAGGCTGGCGACCATGTCGCGGACCGAGGTCGCCGTGGCGAGCTGCACCGGGGCTTGGGCGAGACCCATCCGCCGGGCGCGCAGGCGGACCTGGTCTATCGATTCCTCGCCGGAAATGTATGCGCAGGCGGCTGAGGTCTGGCTGCTGCCGCCGGCCAGGCGTGCGGCGACCTGGAGCAGCAGGGTCGATTTGCCGATGCCGGGATCGCCGGCCACCAGTACGGCGGAACCGGGCACCAGCCCGCCGCCGGTGACCCGATCGAACTCGGCCAGCCCGCAGACCATACGGGACTGGGGTTCGCTCTGGCTGTGAAGGTCGACGAAGGTGAGCTTCTGCGAGCCCTTGCCGCGGGCCGAAAGACCGCCGGGCGTCTTTTCCAGAACTTCCTCGGTCATCGAATTCCAGGCGCCGCAGCTCTCGCAGCGGCCCGACCACTTGGCAGCGACGGCGCCGCAGCCCTGGCAGACATAGCGGGACTGAACCTTCGCCATGACTAACGCCCTTCTTGTGACGCGCGCCGCTTCCGCCGGCCGGAGTCTGGATGCCGGGCGGCTATAGTGCGCGTACTTGCATTTCAATGGGCCCTTCTGCACGCCCATTGATGAACTGGTCGACGTAGGGGTTTCCGGACTCGTCGATCGTCGCCGTCGACCCGACCCAGATGATCTGCCCGTGATACAGCATTGCGGTGCGGTCGGAGATGCGCCGGGCCGAGGCCATGTCATGGGTGATCGAAAGAGCCGTGGCGCCCAACTGCTTCACGCATTTCACGATCAGACGGTCGATCACGTCGCCCATGATGGGGTCCAGGCCGGTGGTCGGCTCGTCGAAGAAAATGATCTCCGGCTCGGTGGCGATGGCGCGGGCGAGGCCGACGCGCTTGCGCATGCCGCCCGACAGCTCAGCCGGCATCAGATTGCCGACATCTTCGCCCAGGCCCACGGCGGCAAGCTTCTCCAGCGCGATCGCATGGGCCTCGTCGCGCGGTTTACGCTGCCCCTGGATCAGGCCGAAGGCGACGTTTTCCCAAACCGGCAGTGAGTCGAAGAGGGCGGCGTTCTGGAACAGCATGCCGAACTTGCGCCGTACC
The DNA here is from genome assembly GCF_965249265.1 of Pelagibius sp. NCBI lineage: Bacteria > Pseudomonadati > Pseudomonadota > Alphaproteobacteria > Rhodospirillales > Rhodovibrionaceae > Pelagibius > Pelagibius sp. The sequence continues at coordinate 1,768,804 of NZ_OZ252224.1, forward strand.
CGGTCCAGATCCTCACCCATCAGGCCGACAACTTCCTCGCCGTCGACTTCGATGGAGCCCGCGTCGGGATGCAGCAGGCCGAGGATGCACTTCAAGAGTACCGATTTGCCGCTGCCGGAGCCGCCGATCACCAGGACCGACTCGCCGGGAAAGATGTCCAGATCGACGCCGTCGAGCACGACCTTGTTGCCGAAGGCCTTGCTGAGGCCGCGGATCTTGATTTTCGGCATCCGGTTGTTGTCGCTCGCCTGGCCTTGTTCCGGTGTCTGGCTGTTGGTCGTCTGGTTCATCGGGCGAAGAACAGTTCGGTGATGAAGTAGTTGAAGCAGAGGATCAGGATCGAGGCCGAGACCACCGCATTGGTGGTGGCTGCCCCCACGCCCTGCGCGCCACCGCGCGAATTATAGCCGTGATAGCACCCCATCAGTGTCACCAGAAAGCCGAAGACCGCAGCCTTCACAAGGCCCGAGACGACGTCCTGAACCTCCATGAAGTCCAGGGTGTTGGTCAGGTACGTCGTGGGGTTGAAGCCGAGTTTCTGGGTGGCGACCACATAGCCGCCGAAGACGCCGATGATGTCGGCAATCAGGACCAGGATCGGCAGCATGGTCAGCCCGGCAATCAAACGCGGGGCGATCAGATACTTGAAGGGATTGGTGGCCAGGGTATCCAGGGCGTCGATCTGTTCGGTGACGCGCATGGTGCCGATTTCAGCCGCCATTGAGGCGCCGACGCGCCCGGCCACCATCAGCCCGGCGAGGACCGGGCCCAGCTCGCGGGTGATGGAGACCACCACCACGTTCGGTATCGCGCTTTCGGCTGAAAAGCGCTCAAACCCGGTGTAGCTCTGCAGCGCCAGCACCATGCCGGTAAAGATGGCGGTCAGTCCGACCACCGGCAGCGAATAGTAGCCGATCTCGATCATCTGCCGCAGGATCAGGCGCGGATAGAAGGGCGGCCGCAGGCAGTGCGACAGGGAGAGCAGGGTGAAAAGAGACAGTCGGCCGGTCGCTTCCAGAAAAAACAGAAAGGTCCGGCCGATCGGCTGAAGAATCGGCATCAATGACTAGCCCAAATAGGTCCGGTGATAGCGTCTTCCCAGGGCGGTGAGGATTTCGTAGCCGATGGTGCCCGCTTCCTGCGCCAACTGATCGACGCCGTGTTGTGGTCCGAGCAGGTCGACCATGCAGCCGGGGGCGGCTGCCTCCGGCGCGATTTTGGTGACATCCAGCGCTAGCAAGTCCATGGAGATCCGCCCCACCACAGGAATTTCATGACCGTCAACCCAGGCGCGCCCGCGACCGGAGATCGAACGCAGGTACCCATCGGCATAGCCCGCTGCGACTGTCGCAATCCGGGCCGGCCCGGTGGCGCGGTGGGTCGCACCATAGCCAACGCTCTGGGGGGCGTCAATCGCACGAACCTGCAGGATGCGGGCCTGGAGGCGGACCACCGGGAGCACCGGGCTGGGCGCCGCCGGGGTCGGGTTTACGCCATAAACCGCCGCCCCCGGCCGCCCCAGATCGAAGTGGTAGTCGCGCCCGAGAAAAATGCCTGAGGAGTTGCAGAGAGAGGCCGGCGCCTTGGGCAGGCTCTCCCGGGCGACACGGAAGGCGGCAAGCTGTTCGGCGTTCTGGGGGTGCGCCGGCTCGTCGGCGCAGGCCAGGTGGCTCATCACGCAGGTCGGCACGATACCCTGCAGGCGTTCCGGCGCCTCCTTCAGCACCGCCACCTCTTCGGCGGGAAGGCCGAGGCGGTTCATCCCGCTGTCGACCTGGATGGCGGCGGGCAGGGCTCTGCCGTGCCGGCTTGCCGCCGCGCGCCAGGCATCGATCTCGCCGAGGGAGTTCAGGACCGGCAACACATTGTGGGCGACAAGCTCGTCTTCGGTACCCGGCATCAGCCCGTTCAGAACGTAAAGGGAAATGGCCGGATGGCAGCGGTCGAGCAGCGGGCGCAGGGCGATGGCCTCGTCCGGCTGCGCGACGAAGACGCTGCGCGCGCCCTCCTTCACCAGGACCGGCGCGACCTGCTCAACGCCAAGGCCATAGGCGTCGGCCTTGACCACCGCGGCCAGCGGCTTTTCCAGAAAGGCCGCGCGCAGGCGCCGATAATTCTCGGCGATCGCCCCGAGGTCGATGGTCAGAGCGCCGGCCGCCCCGGCCGGCACTGCGGGCGTTGGGACTGTGGCGTCTTCAGTAATGGTCGGGGAGGTGGTCATCGGCGACCAAGTCGCTGAAGCGTGTGGTGTCTCCGTCGAAGGAGAACTCGCGGGAGCCGATCGGGCCGTGGCGCTGCTTGGCGATGATGATCTCGGCCTTGCCATAGGCCCGCTCGCAGCGTGCCTTCCAGCTTTCCAGGCGCTCGTGGAACTTGTTGTCGTCCTCGCCGTCGCGCTGGGTCGGTTCGGCCCGCTCCACATAGTATTGCTCGCGGTAGATGAACATCACCACGTCGGCGTCCTGTTCGATTGACCCCGATTCGCGCAGGTCGGCGAGCTGCGGGTGCTTGTCTTCACGTTGTTCGACGGCACGGGAAAGCTGTGACAGGGCGATCACCGGAACGTCGAGATCCTTGGCCAGTGCCTTCAGCCCCCGGGTGATTTCAGAGACTTCCTGCACTCTGTTATCGGAGCGTTTATTGCCCGGCGGCTGCATGAGCTGCAGATAGTCGATGACGATCAAAGACAGTCCATGCTGGCGTTTCAGGCGGCGTGCCCGGGTGCGCACCTGACTGACGGAAAGTGCCGGGGTGTCGTCGACGAAGAGGGGCAGTTCATAAAGCTCCCGGCTGGCCTCGAAAACCGAGTCGAAGTCTTCATCGCGAATGTCGCCGCGGCGCATGGCGTCGGAGCGCACGCCCGTTCGCTCCGAGAGAATACGGGTGGCCAACTGCTCGGCCGACATTTCCAGCGAGAAGAAGGCGACAGGCTGGCGCTGTTCGATCGGGTTGCCCTCGGCATCCTTTTCGATGCGCGGAGCCGCCGCGACGTTGTAGGCGATGTTGGTGGCCAGCGAGGTCTTACCCATGGAGGGCCTGGCCGCCAGGATCACCAGGTCCGAAGGATGAAACCCGCCGAGTAGAGCGTCGAGGTCCAAAAGGCCCGATGAAACCCCGGAGAGACCGTCGCGCTTCATCGCCGCTTCGGTCATGTGCAGCGATTCAAGGACGGCGGATTTGAAGCCGATCAGCCCGCCTTCGGTCTGGCCGATTTCGGCCAGCTTGTAGAGACGGTCTTCCGCGCCCTCGATCTGGTCGCTGGCCTCGGTGTCCAGATCGTGCTCGAAGGCGTCGTTCACCAGGTCTTCGCCCAGGTTGATGAGTTCCCGGCGCAGATAAAGGTCGTGGATCGTCTTGCCGTAGTCGGCGGCGTTGATAATGGTGACGTAGCTCGACTGCAGTTGCGCGAGATACTGTGCGCCGCCGACCTCGGCCAGGGCGCTTTCCTGTTCGAAGAGATTCTTCAACTGGATCGCGTTGGCGACCTGGCCGCGTTCGATCAGTTTGCCGCAGGCCTCGAAAATGCGCGCATGGACACCGTCCGCGAAGTGCTCGGCGCGCAGGAAGTCGGAGACCTTCTCGTAAGCCGCGTTGTTGGCGAGAATAGCTCCCAAAAGCGCCTGTTCCGCTTCGTCGTTGGACGGCGGCAGACGCTGAAGATCGCCGTTTGCGGGCAGATCGTGGAGCGGTGTCAGTTGGGGTCGGGTCGATTCCATAGACGGCTACAATAGCAAACGCGCGCCGCAGTCCAACCCGCCACCGCCAACTAGCCCTCCGGGATTGGGAGGAATGCGGGGATAAAGGCCCAAAGAATCCTGGAGTGGGTGCGACAAACCGCTTGACGACTCCGGCCATGCGGAAATCGGCCATAAGGGAACCGGTGAAAACAAAAGCGGCGGCCCGAAGGGATCGGACCGCCGCTTTTCTGCATTGCGGGGAAAAGAACTCCGGCGCGCTTACGCCTCCTTCGTTTCCTCGCTGTCTGAATCAGCAGCCGAGTCGGCCTCGCTGCTTTCCGCAGCCGCTTCTTCCTGCTCGACGGCCTCGACGACCGCTTCGACTTCGGCCTCCGCTGCCTCTTCGGCCTGACGCATATCTTCGGCGGTCACCACCCGGCCGCTCTCGAGCTGGGCTTGCGCCTCTTCCTCGGAACGGGCGACGTTGGCGGTGATTTCCTCGGATACTTCCGGGTGCAACTGAATGCGCACCGGATGCAGACCCAGGGTCTTGATCACAGCGGTAAGGGCAACCTGCTTGCGGTCTATGGTGATGCCGGCGGCGGTCACCGCCTCGGCGATGTCGCGGCTGTTCACCGAACCGTAGAGCTGGCCGCTTTCACCGGCCTGGCGGACCAAGGTAACGGTGATGCCTTTCAGGTTCTCGACGACCTTCAGAGCCTCTTCACGGCGCTTCAGGTTTTCCGCTTCCAGCTGCACACGCTGCTGTTCGAACTGGGCCTTGTTGGCCTCGGTCGCCCGCAGCGCTTTTTTCTGCGGCAGCAGGTAGTTGCGCGCGAACCCCGGCTTGACCGACACGATGTCGCCCATCTGGCCGAGCTTCTCAATGCGCTCCATCAGGATTACGTTCATTTCACTGACTCCCGGCTGGCCGCTACTTCAGGACGTAGGGAAGAAGCGCGAGATAGCGTGCGCGTTTGATCGCACGCGCCAGTTCGCGCTGCTTCTTGGTCGAGACAGCCGTGATGCGGCTGGGCACGATCTTGCCGCGCTCCGAGACGAAGCGCTGAAGCAGACGGGTATCTTTGTAGTCGATCTTCTGCGCCTTTGCGCCCGAGAAGGGGCAGCTTTTGCGGCGGCGGAAAAACGGACGGCGCGAGCCGCCGCTGCCACTGACGATACGGACGGTCATTCTGCAGCTCCTTCGCTAGCGCTGGCGGTTGCGGCTTCCTTGCCGCCGGCATCGTTACCTGCTTCGCCGCGCGGGCGGTCGGACCCGTAACGGCCACCGCCGCCCCGGCGGTCACCCCGGTCGCCGCGGCCGCCGCGATCGTCGCGGCTGTGGCGCTGCTGCATGACGATGGAGGGGCCCTCGACGAGCTCGTCCACCTTCACCGTCAGATAACGGATGATGTCGTCGCTGAGGCGCATGTTCCGCTCGAACTCGTGCAGCGCCGGTGCCGGCGCTTCGACGTTGAGCAGGACATAGTGGCCCTTGCGGTTTTTCTTGATCTTGTAGGCGAGCGTGCGGAGGCCCCAGTACTCGGACCCGGCAACGCGGCCGCCATTGTCTTCAAGGATCTTGGTGTAGTCCGCCACCAGGCTTTCGACCTGGGTAGACGAGACGTCCTGGCGCGCAATCAGCACGCACTCATAGAAAGCCATAATGTAACTCCCTTTGGCTCTTTAACGGACCGGCGCTGGTCTGACCCAGCCGCCCGGTCCTAGCCGACCCCTCCAATAGGTGCCGGCAAGGAGTGCTCCACAGCCGAAAACGGCGCAGAGCGGCGGGACTATACACTTTCCCGGGAGCGGTGCAAGCGGGAAGCCGGGGCATTTCAGGCCCGGATCTCCCGGCCCCTACGGCAAAGGCAGAGGCGGGCCCCGGCCCGAGGATCACCCCGGCGGCAAAACCCGCACATAACCCACACATTCTGGCCCAATCCGGCTTGACACGCGGCTTGGCGACGCTATGTCTGGGCGGCATTTCTTTCGATTCACCTTAATTTATCTGCGGAGTTCGCCCCATGAGCCTGGCATTCGTCTTTCCCGGGCAAGGGTCGCAGGCGGTTGGCATGGGCCAGGCGCTGGCCGAGGCCTTCCCGATCGCGCGCCACACCCTGCAGGAAGTGGACGACGCCCTGGATCAGCACCTCAGCCGCCTGATGTTCGAAGGCCCGGATGAGGACCTGCGCCTGACCGCGAATGCCCAGCCGGCCCTGATGGCGGTCAGTCTGGCAGCCTTGCGGGTGCTGGAGCAGGAGGGCGGCAAGCCGCTCGCCGAGCGGGCCGCCTTTGTCGCCGGGCACTCTTTAGGAGAATACTCCGCTCTGGCGGCGGCCGGCGCGCTGGAACTGGCCGATACGGCCGTCCTGCTGCGCCGCCGCGGCGAAGCGATGCAGGAGGCGGTTCCCGTCGGTCAGGGCGCCATGGCGGCGCTCCTGGGGCTCGACCTAGACGCGGCGGAGGAACTGGCCGCCGCTGCCGCGGAAGGCCAGATCTGCGCTGCGGCGAATGACAACGCGCCGGGTCAGGTGGTGCTCAGCGGCCACAGCGAGGCGATCGAACGTGCCATCGCCCTGGCGCCGGAACGGAGCGCCAAGCGGGCGATCCCCCTGCCGGTCAGCGCCCCCTTTCATTGCTCTCTGATGGCCCCGGCGGCGGATGTGATGGCCGACGCCCTGGCGGCGGTGACCATCAAGATGCCGTCAGTGCCGTTGGTAGCCAACGTGACAGCGGGGCGTCTCAGCGATCCGGACGATATTCGCCTCAAGCTTGTGGAACAGGTCACCGGCATGGTCCGTTGGCGCGAGTCCGTCGCCTTTATGGCCGCTGAAGGTGTGGACACCACCGTCGAGCTGGGTGCCGGGAAGGTTCTCGCCGGTCTCAGCAAACGGATCGATCGCAGCCTGAGTGCCCATTCTGCCGGCGCGCCCGAGGATATCGAGAAGCTGTTGCAGCAACTGTAGTCAGAGTGTTGGGCCCATTGGCGGGTGCGCTGGCTTGCGTCAGAGGATCCGTTGCAACCCGGGTCCGTAGTGTTTGAAGTTCAATGGCCGCGGAGAAGCCGAAATGTTTGATCTAACGGGAAAAACCGCCTTGGTGACTGGTGCGTCGGGCGGTATAGGCGGCGCCATCGCGCGGCGTCTGCACGGTCAGGGTGCAACGGTGGCGCTGAGCGGGACCCGCACCGAAGCCCTGGAGGCGCTGGCCGGCGAACTGGGCGAGCGCACACATGTTATGACCTGCAATCTCTCGGCAGAGGGAGAGGCCAGCGCCCTTGTAGGCCGGGTCGAAGACGAACTGGGCAGCCTCGACATCCTCGTGAACAATGCCGGTCTGACCCGGGACGGGCTTGCGATGCGCATGAAGGACGAGGACTGGCAGCAGGTTATCGAAGTGAACCTGACCGCCGCCTTTCGCCTGTCCAAGGCCAGCCTGAAGGGCATGATGAAGCGGCGTTGGGGCCGCATCATCGGCATCAGTTCCATCGTCGGCGTGACCGGGAATCCGGGTCAGGCGAACTACGTTGCTTCCAAGGCGGGATTGATCGGTATGTCCAAGGCTTTGGCGCAGGAGGTTGCAACTCGCGGCATCACTGTGAACTGCGTGGCGCCAGGGATGATCGAAACCCCGATGACCGATGTGCTGAATGAGCAGCAGCGCTCACGCATGCTCGCGGCGATCCCCATGCAACGCCTTGGAACACCTGACGAAATCTCCTCGGCAGTGGTTTTTCTGGCAAGCGATGAAGCCGCTTATGTGACGGGCCAGACCTTGCATGTAAACGGTGGAATGGCCATGATATGAAGACGCCCGGGGGGCACACCTAAAACAGGCATCTGTAGGGCGTTGGCAAATCTTTGAGAACTGTGATAAGAGGCGGCGCCTTGCGCGATAGCGAGGGTGCAAACCACCGTGACGGACCCGCTTCCCGACAGGAAGCGTCAAAAAAAGAACCTAAGGACTAAGTCAAATGAGCAACGACATCGCCGATCGCGTGAAGAAGATCGTCGTCGAGCATCTGGGCGTCGACGATGCAAAGGTCACCGAAACTGCCAGTTTCATCGACGATCTGGGTGCTGACAGCCTGGATACCGTCGAACTGGTGATGGCTTTCGAAGAAGAGTTCGGCTGTGAAATTCCCGATGACGCCGCTGAGAAGATTGTGACCGTCAAGGATGCGATCAGCTTCATCCAGGAACATTCCTGATACCAGCCAGGCCTATGTCGGCGGTATCCCAGTTGCGGGTTACTGCCTGTTTGGTTGTGGTGCGGGGATCTAGAGACCGATGAGACGGGTTGTCATTACAGGACTGGGACTGGTTACGCCGCTCGGTAGTGGCGTTGATCACGTCTGGGACCGGCTGCTCAATGGCAAGTCGGGCCTGCGAGGCATTCAAAGCTTCGATGTTTCCGACCTGCCGTCGAAGATCGCCGGTCAGGTTCCGCTGGGGGAAACCTCTGAGGGGCTGTTCAACGCGGATGACTATGTCGCGCCGCGTGACCAGCGCAAGCTGGACCGTTTCATCGTCTTTGGAATGGCTGCCGCGCAGCAGGCAATCGAAGATTCCGGCTGGATGCCGGAAGATGACGAGGACCAGTGGCGTACCGGTGTCATGATCGGCTCCGGGATCGGGGGGCTCGAGACCATTTATGAAGGCTCGATCACCATCCATGAGAGAGGACCGCGGCGCCTGTCGCCTTTCTTCATTCCCGCGGCGCTGATCAATCTCGTCTCCGGTCAGGTTTCGATCCGCTACGGCTTCAAGGGCCCCAACCACGCTGTGGTGACGGCTTGCTCGACCGGCGCCCATGCGATCGGTGATGCGGCGCGGCTGATCATGCTGGACGATGCCGACGTTATGATCGCCGGCGGTGCCGAGGCTGCGGTCTGTCGCCTCGGCATGGCCGGTTTCTCGGCCTCCCGGGCGCTTTCGACCAACTTCAACGATACGCCCGAGAAGGGATCGCGTCCCTGGGACGAAGACCGCGACGGTTTCGTGATGGGCGAGGGTTCGGGTGTGCTGGTTCTTGAGGAACTGGAACACGCCAAGGCGCGCGGTGCGAAAATCTACGCCGAGGTCGTCGGCTATGGTTTGTCGGGCGATGCCCATCACATCACGGCGCCGCCGGAAGACGGCAACGGTGGCTACCGCGCCATGCAGGCCGCATTGAAGCGTGCGGGCCTTGATCCTAGTGACATCGATTACATCAACGCCCACGGCACCTCTACGCCGCTGGGTGACGAGATCGAAGTGGGCGCTGTACGACGCCTGTTCGGGGAGGCGGCAAAAGACCTCTCGATGTCGTCGACCAAATCGGCCATCGGGCACCTGCTTGGTGCTGCAGGTGCGGTTGAGTCGGTGTTTTCGATCCTGGCGCTGCGTGACAACGTGGCGCCGCCGACGCTCAACCTCGACAACCCGTCGCCGGCCTGCGATGGCATTGATCTCACGCCCCATGAGGCCCGAGAGCGGCCGATCCGTCACGCGCTCTCCAACTCCTTTGGGTTTGGTGGAACGAACGCCAGTCTGATACTGGCCGAATATCAATAGTAGCGGCGGAATGCGACGACTGGGCGGCCTGGCCGCTGTTCTCGTCGTTGTCCTGGCGGCCGGTATCGGCGGCCTTTACGTCTATCTTCAGGCTCAGTTCCGCGCGCCAGGTCCCCTGACCGAAGAAACAGGCTTTCTGGTGCCGCGGGGCGCTGGGCTCGATGCCATCGCCGCCGATCTGGCGGCGCAAGGCATCGTTGCCGATGCCGATGTTTTTGCGCTTGCTGTCCGCCTCTTCGGCGAGGCCCGGTCTTTGCAGGCTGGAGAATTCGCAGTGCCGCCGGCGGCTTCCATGGAGGAAGTGGCGGCGCTCATTGCAAGCGGCAGGACCGTGGTGCACCGCGTGACGGTTCCCGAAGGTCTGACTTCCGTTGAAATCGTGACTCTGCTAAACGATGCCAAGGTTCTGGAGGGAAGCTTGGCCGACACGCCGCCTGAGGGCAGCTTGCTGCCGGAAACCTATCACTTCACCCGGGGGGACAGTCGGGAGGCATTGCTGCAGCGAATGCAGGACTCCATGCAATCGGCGATCGACGATGTCTGGAGCCGTAGGGTCGACGGCCTGCCGATCAAGACGCCCGAAGAGGCGGTGATCCTGGCATCGATTGTCGAGCGGGAGACCGGGGTCGATGCGGAGCGGCCCCTTGTCGCCGGGGTTTTCATCAACCGCTTGCGCAAAGGCATGCCGCTGCAGTCCGATCCCACGGTGATCTACGGCATCACGCTTGGGAAGGCGCCTTTCGGCCGGTCTCTCACGCGCAAGGACCTCGCGACGCCGACCCCCTACAACACCTATCAGATTCCGGGGCTGCCACCGGCACCGATCGCCAATCCCGGGCGCGCCTCTTTGGAGGCCGTGGTCAATCCGGCGACCACCGACTACATCTACTTCGTTGCAGACGGCACTGGCGGCCATGCCTTTGCGAAGACGTTGGCCGAGCACAACCGCAACGTCGCCAAGTGGCGCAAGCACCTTAGAAGCCTCAAAAAGCAAAGCAACTGACGGCTGACGGGCGGGGGTTCCGGCTCTCCATTAGCGCGGTGCGGCCGGCTTCTCCGGCAGCCGCCGAAGCAAGGAGTCGGTCCAGCCCGGCGGCAACAGCGCCAGCAGCCATACGGCGGCGAAGAGACGCCTAGGGAAGACGATTCGCGCCTTGTTGGCGGCAAGGCCCCGCTGGATGATCTCCGCCGCCCGCTCAGCCTCCATGAGGAAGGGCATCGGGAAGTCGTTCACCGCCGTCATCCGGCTCTTTACATAGCCCGGGCAGATGACTGAGACGCTCAGGCCGTCGCCCGCCACCATCCCGCGCAGAGCTTCGCCCCAAACCCGCACGGCGGCCTTGGAGGCGCAATAGGCCGGTGCCCCGGGAAACCCGCGAAAGGCCGCCAGAGACGACATGATGGCGACCTGGCCATGCCGGCGCGGCCGCATCAAGGTCAGGGCGGCCTGGACGGTTGAAACCACGCCATCAACGTTGACGGCGAAGATCTGCCGGGCCTGGGCGGCGTCTTCGCCGAAGGCCCCGGTGCCGGCGGAAATGCCGGCATTGGCGATGACGAGGTCGAGGGGGCGGCGCCGGTCGATCTCGGCCAACCAGCCCTCCAGGCCTTCACGGTCGCAGACATCAAGCACCGCGGTTTCGACCTCCGCCCCTGCGGCCCGGCAAAGCCTCGCAACGGCGTCCAATCTTTCGCCGTCTCTTCCGCTAAGCGCCAGGAGGCATCCCGGCCGGGCATAGCGCTGGGCCAGGGCCGCACCGATCCCGCTGGAGCTGCCGGTGATTACGATCGATTTCGGATTTCGCATTAATCTGTCGCCGAGTCATCGCTGCCTGAAGGCGAGCCGTGTTTTGGGATTTGGAGCGGCACCATTCTGGGTGCTTGTTGTGATCTGAGGCCACCAGTATATATGGGGCCGGCGTTTTTGGGCGCTCGGAAACGGCCGGTCGGACTTATCCCGCCGGCACGGGGATTGGGGATCGCGTGGCAAAGACGCAGGCTTCGGTGCACAGCATGACGGGTTTCGCCCGTGCGGAGGGGGGCGACGAGCTTGTCACCTGGGCGTGGGAGATCAGGACGGTCAACGGCCGCAGTCTTGATGTGCGGTCGCGCCTGCCGGGCGGCTACGAGGCCTTGGATCCGGTTATCCGCAAGGCCGTTGCGGGGGTTTGCCAGCGTGGCAACACCCAGGTCAATCTCCAGGTCAAGCGTGGCGAGGCGCCGCAAGCCTGGCGGCTGAACGAAGAACTGCTGCAGCAGGTTCTGGATGTGATGAGCCGTCTCGAAACCCGCCTCGAGACCGCAGCGCCGCGGTTGGATGGACTGCTGGGCTTGCGCGGCATCCTGGAGCCGGTTGAGGACGACGAAAGCCCGGAACAGCTTGCCGGCCGTTTGAAGTCTATCGAGACGGACCTTGGGGTCGCTTTGGAAGCTTTGGCGGCGATGCGGGCGGAAGAGGGCGCACGGCTGTTGCAGCTTGTGCGGGGTCACCTCGACGCTATCGAGCGGCTTTGCGGTGAGGCCGCAGGCTGTGCCGCGACACAGCCGGAGACCCTGAAGGCGCGCCTGCGCGAACAGCTGGACGTTTTGCTGGCGGAAACCAACGCTGTGTCCGAAGACCGTCTCGCGCAGGAGCTTGCGCTCCTGGTCGGTAAGGCCGACGTTAGGGAGGAGTTGGACCGTCTGGAAGCGCATGTTGCGGCTGCCCGAGATCTGCTTGCTCAGGGTGGCGCAGTGGGACGCAAACTGGACTTCCTCTGTCAGGAGTTCAATCGCGAAGCCAACACACTTTGCTCAAAGTCGGCGGATGTCGATCTGACTCGGATCGGTCTCGATCTGAAGTCGGCGATCGAACAACTGCGTGAGCAAGTCCAGAACATCGAGTAGCCCGTATGGAAGACAGCACGATGAAACGGCGCGGCTTGATGCTCGTTCTGTCTTCGCCTTCCGGAGCGGGCAAAACATCCATTTCGCGCCGCCTTCTGGAGCTGGATGACAATCTCTCCCTGTCGATCTCGGCGACGACGCGGCCGCGCCGTCCCGCGGAGACCGAGGGTGTGCACTACTTCTTCGTGTCGGAAATGCGTTTTGACGAGATGGTCAAACAAGACGAGTTGTTCGAGCATGCCGTGGTTTTCGGTCAGCAGTACGGGACCCCGCGGCAGCCTGTCGAAGAGGCACTGGACGCTGGCCGCGACGTACTGTTCGACATCGACTGGCAGGGTACTCAGCAGGTTGCGGAAAAAGCGCGCGAAGACCTGGTGAGTGTCTTTATCCTGCCGCCCTCCACAGCGGAGTTGGAGCGTCGCCTGCACAGCCGGGCCCAGGATAGTGACGAGGTGGTGCGGGGCCGCATGGCCAAGGCCGCGGATGAGATGAGCCACTGGGCCGAGTACGACTACATCATCATCAATCACGATCTTGAGCAGAGCGTCGCCCAGGTCGAGGCAATCTTGACGGCGGAGCGCTTGAGGCGCGAGCGGCGTGCCGGGCTTCGAGACTTCGTCGAAGGACTCAGGCTGGGCCGCTAGCGGTTGTTCAAGCCGTCCGGTTTTGATCGAGCCGCTGCGCCAGCTTGCAAAAATCTACGACACTCAGTTGTTCTGCCCGCGCCGTCGGTGTCAGGCCGAGTTCTTCTATCGTTTCGACGGCATCTTCAAAGAGTGATTTCAGGCTCTGGCGCAGCATCTTCCGCCGTTGCCCGAAGGCCGCCGCGGTCACGCGCTCAAGGCTCTTGAGGGTGACAGCAGCCAGAGGCTCTTCACGCGGTTCAAGTGAGACGACTGAAGAGGTAACCTTCGGCGGCGGCGTGAACGCGCGCGGCGGAACATCGAACAGGGTTCGTACGTCACAGAGCCACTGCGTGATGACAGTCAGGCGTCCGTAGTGACGGCTGCCCGGCGCCGCCGTCAACCGCTCGGCCACTTCCTTCTGAAACATCAAGGTCAGTGTGGCAAAGGCGGCAGGGTTCTCCGCGAGCGCCTTCAACCAGCCGATCAACAAGGCGGTCGAGATGTTGTAGGGCAGATTGCTGACGATCTGGCGCGGCGTCTCTCCGAGCTGTTCCAGCGCGAGGGTCAGGGCGTCGCCCTCAACGACCTCCAGACGGTCCGGATAAGCGGCCGCCAACTCTGCAAGCGCATCAAGACAACGCCGGTCTTTTTCGACGGCGATGACCCGTTCCGCGCCTTCGTTCAGCAGGGCTCTTGTAAGGCCACCTGGCCCCGGGCCCACTTCGATCACCGTGCCCTTGGTCAAGGAAGGTGCGCTGCGGGCGATCCGGCCGGTCAGGTTGAGGTCGAGCAGGAAGTGTTGCCCCAGTGCCTTGCGGGCGCCCAGTCCGTATCTGGCAATGACCTCGCGTAGGGGCGGTAGTGGTGGATGGGGGTTATCCATGGGCGGCGGTACCCGCTGCCTGCGTCATCTCAGCGGCCATTTGAAGGGCGGCGATAAGACTGGCTGGAGAGGCTTTCCCTTGCCCCGCTATGTCCAAGGCCGTGCCGTGATCCGGTGATGTTCGGACGATGGGCAGCCCGAGCGTGACATTGACGCCGCGTTCAAAGTCGATCGTCTTGATGGGGATCAGGGCCTGATCGTGGTACATGCACAGAGCTGCGTCGTAGCCTCGGCGTGCCTCGGGATGAAACAGGCTGTCCGCGGGCAAGGGACCGGAAAGCGCAATTCCTTCGGCGCGCAGTGCATCCACCGCCGGCTGGATGATGCGTGTCTCTTCGTGGCCGAGCTGGCCGCCTTCACCGGCATGTGGGTTCAGGCCGGCGACCGCCAGTCTTGGATTCTTGATGCCGAAATGAGACTTGAGAGCCTCGGCCGTCGTGCGGCCGGTCTGCTCTATGAGTTCGGCGGTGAGCGTTTTCGGGACATGGCTCAAAGGCTGGTGGACGGTCACCGGTACCACCCGCAGGGCGGCGCAGGCCAGCATCATTACCGGTGGCTTTTGCGACCCACAGAGTTCTGCCAGAAACTCGGTATGCCCCGGATGGGCGAAGCCCGCGTCCATGAGCACCTGTTTGTGGATCGGATTGGTGACGACGGCTGAGGCGGCGCCGTCCAGCGTCAATGCGACCGCTTCGCGGATGGAGTCCAGAGCCGCTCCGGCATTGGCCCCTGACGGATGTCCCGGTTCGGCCTGCACCTCTGTGCGCAGTGGCAATACCGGCAGAGCATGATTGAACGCGGCAACGCACTGTGACGGATCGTCGAGCGTCTCCACAGCCACGTTCAGGCCGAGAGACCTTGCCAGGGCCTTCAGGCGTCCCGGATCGTCAACAAGGAAAAACGGCGCAAGAGCCAAGTCGCGCCGTTGAAGCCAGGCTTTCAGGGCGATCTCGCCGCCGACCCCGGAGGGCTCGCCCATGGTCAAAGCCAGAGGCCGCGGCGGAGCGTGGGAGGGCTGTGCCGGGCTGCTTATACTGTGCGGCACTGTTGGGGTCTCACGAAGAGCCCGAAGAAGTCATATCCGCACGTCCACGTTGGCCGTGCGGCGCAGTTCCTGCAGAGAACGCTGGGCCAGCTGGTTGAGGCGTTCGTTGACCAGGTTGCTTTGGATCCGCGAACGGTCGATCTCCTGCCCCTCGTTTTTACGCATGTCGCGCACGAGAAGGATGGTGAAGCCGGCCGGCGTGCGCACAGGGATGGAGACCTGGCCGGGTCCCATCTGTGCCAGGGCCAGGTTGAGTTCTTCGGCCAATTCGCCGTCCTGCACCCAACCCCGGTCACCACCCAGACTGGCGGTTGCGGATTGTGAGAACTGCCGGGCGAGTCCGGCGAAATTGGCGCCGGCGCGAACCTGTTCCAGCAGGCGGTTCGCATTCGCCAGGGCTTCCTGTTCCTGAGCTGCCGATTCTACCGCCACGAATATCTCTGCAACCCGGCGCTCGATCGACCCTTGGCGGGCGGTCAAGCGGTCGACCACCACCTGGACTTCTTCGTTCGAGATTTCGATCGTCGGCCGCAGACGCCTTTGGACAACGTTTTCCCAGGCGATCTGCGCTCTTATCTGATCGATCAGCGTGGTCGGGATGATACCTCGGTTGCGCAGCATCGTCAGGAATTGGCCCTCTGACATATTGTTTTGCTGAGATATCTGCTCCAGAGCCCGGGCCACCTGATCGTCGGAGACAGAGATGTCGAGGCGCTGGGCTTCCTGCATCTGAAGTCGCTCGTCAATCAGGCCGCGCAGTACCTGCGGCGTGAGCCGGCGCCGAACATCTTGAGAGTCCTGTACCCCGGCTCCGACAATGGCCAAGCGCATCCGCATCGCCAGATCGAGTACGGAGATAACCTCGTCGTTCACCACGGCCGCAGGACGAAATGCATCCTGAGCGCGAACCGGGAAGGCTGATAGTACCGCCACTGCTAGGGCGCAAAAAAATACCAGAACAAATCCGGGCCGCTTCTCTTGCCCGGTGTCGCTGAACTCTCGTAAAGACATGCTGAGATCCCTAGAAATCGCGCCGCCACTATATCCTGTCCCGCGGCAGCGATTCAAACGGAAGCTGGCCTGGCAGAGATGGTGGCGTTGTCTGTTCGACCGCCCGTTAAGGCAGGCGCTGGCTAGCCGCCGCTGACGCTGCCAAGATGTTTGAAGACGACGCGAACGAAGACGCTGTCTTCCGGCTCGATATCACGGTCGCTGAAGGATGTCCTCTCCGCGATCCCCTCAATGAGGAAGCAGTCGTCCTGATAGGCCAGGCTGATGGCGGTTTCCAGAGACGAATCTTCGATAAGGTCCCGCCGGTGACTAAAGCCGACAGACCAATACTCACTTAGGCGTGAGTTGATTCCAAAGCGCAGCTCTTCGCGGTCGCCGAATTCATCCGTCTCCGGATCCTGGGTCTGACTGATGAAGAAGTACGAGAGGTCGAGGTTGAGGGCCGGCGGACCGATATTCAGGTCGAATTCGTTTCTGTCGGCGTTGTAGTCATCCTTGTCCAACCGGAAGCGATACAGCAGATCGACATACTTGATCGGAGTCAGCTGAACGCGGCCGACGATGTCCGATTCTTGATCCTCAAGCCCGGAGCCTTCGGCGAAGGCATCCCGGTTTTCCGAGAAGCGGTAACTCTGGCCGATAAGGGCGCCTGCAGACCCTTCGTCGCCGAAGGTCGCTGTCCACTTCAGGCCATAGTCGATGCGGCTGCCCGAGTCGACGCGATCGTTTCCGGCAAAGCGATTGAGGTTGAAAAGATTGGTGTCGTCGAACTCGAAGTCCTGGCTGTCTTCGTTCGGGATGGTCCCGGGGTTCGATCCGTTGGGTGCGAGAACGCCCTGCACGATCGGCTCAATTACCTGCCTGAAGGATCCATCCTGGCGGGCCCAGGGATAGCGCCACTTGACGGCCAGTTGCGGGAAGACCCGCCCGGTCGTATCGCTGCCGGGTGCGTTCGCGGGGTTCACATCGTTTGAATTGCGGTCGACCCCGTTGACCCAATAGCCGTCAGTCTGCAGCTGCGCGGTCAGCTCGTAGAGGTCGCCCAGGGGGCTGGTGTAGGGAACGTGATAGCCAGTGATCAGGGAAAGGCGCCGGCTGTCGCGGCCTTCTTCGCGGGTCAGTACCTGCAAGTTGGCGTCTGCCGTGTAGCGCGCGCCTGGCAGGCCAACGCCAGGCTCGCTCACGAAGTTATAATCGGCCAGCGGCACCACGATCGGTATCTCGCCGTCTACATCGGTACTGCGCAGCCCCTGATAGGCGAAACCGCGCACAGCGGCATGGTTCCGTCCTTTCAAGCCCTCCAGATAGGCCGTGCTCTCCAGCGTGCGCTCGGTGTTGAAGTCGAAGGCGCGGAGATAGGTGTCGTCGGTGGTTCTGTTGACGTCGAAACCCCAGCGCCAAGTGCTGTCGATATCGAACTTGCCTTCAGCGTCGATATGGCCGCGGAAACGGTCATCCTCGACGTTGCCGTCGTTTTCGTCGCGGTCGGCAATGGTGGCGCTGCCGGCGATCTCGATCTCACCGTTCTCGAAGAGCTGCCGGTACTCGCCAGTCAGGTTGATGCCCTGTTCGGTCGAGAGGATCGGTGCGATGGTGAGGTCTTTGGTATCGTCGATTACCCAGTAGTACGGGATCGTTGTGGAGAAGCCGAGGAAGTCGCTGGAGCCGACTGTCGGCGCCAGGAAACCGCTGCGGCGGTCCACGGTCGGATCCGGATGGGAGAAATAAGGCGTATAGATGACCGGGATGCCGAAAAACTCGAGCCAGGCATCGCGGTAGATAATGTCCTGCGACTCCTGATCATGAGTCACCTCGGCGGCTTTGATCTGCCAGAGAGGGGCGCGGCTCGGGTCCTCCCGACACAGCTCGCATGGGCTGAAGACGCCCCTGCGGAATTGAGTGCGGTTGCCGCCGCTGCGCGTTCCGCTTGCAGCGGCGATGCGTGAGTCGTCGGCCATCAGGACCCGGATATCGCGGACAAATCCCTCTTTGAGATCGCCTGTCAGTTCGACGAAATCGGCGAAGACCGTGTCGCCGGTGGCTTCGATCAAAGTCACGTTGCCTTCCGCCGTCACCACGTCGGCATTCAGGTCGTAAGTGACCTTGTCGGCAAGCAGGACCCGGTCCTCTTGCGATATCTCGACACTTCCGGAAGCGATGACCAAGCCGTTGTTTTCGTCATAGGTCAACTGGTCAGCCGTAATGAGTGCCGGAATCTCCCCCAGCGCATCCAACTCGAGTGTCTGCGCGACAGCGTCACCGACACCGATTATCGGCAAATCGGTGACCGACAAAAAAGAAATGGCGGCGGCTATGGCCACCGCTCGCCCCAATCCCCCCTGCATCGTATCTAGCCTATCCGTCCTCCAAGTGAAGCAACATCGCCGCGCCCAACATCAACGACACGCCTGCTGGAGTCCAGGCGGCCAACACAACGGGTATGGTACCTGAAAGTCCAATGGCGAAAACAAAATTGGACATGAAGTACAAAAGAAATCCCGTCAAGAGTCCGGCCATGATGACGAGGCCGACCCGGCCGCGCCGTTGCGTGCGCATCGAAAAGGTTGCCGCGAGCAGAACCATAGCAGCAAAAAGCATGGGCAAGGCCAACAGCCGGTGCAACTGTAGACGGTGCGGCAAGGCCGAGAATCCCGCGGCGTCCATGACTTCGATGAACTCCGGCAGGTTCCAGAAAGCTATCGTTTCCGGTGGGGCGAAGCTCTCCTGGATCTTGTCCACGGTCAGATCGGTCGGAATGTCAAACTCTTCATGATAGACGGAAGCTTCGCCGGGTTTTGAGAACCAGGCCTCGGAGAGGCGCCAGCGGCGCTCCTGAAGCTGCGCCCGGTCGGCATCGATACGGCTCTGGAAACGGTCGCCTTCGGCATAACGAAAGACAATTACGTCATGGAGCAGGACCGAACCGGGGCTCACCCTGGTTGCATGGATGACCGATTGGCCATCGCGGTCGGCCTGCCGCAACCAAAGCCCGGTCTTGGAGACGGCAAGAAAACTCGTCTCATTGTGAATGTAGTTGGCTTCCAGCCGCTCAAAACGGCTGAGGAGCACCGATGCGAGGGGGTTGAGCGCCGTGACGGTCAGGCAACCAACCAGCAGGGCGCTGCCGAGGACCGGCAATAGGAACTGCCAAACAGAAACACCTGCTGCCCGTGCCACGACCAACTCGTGCGACCGGGTGAGACGCCAGAAAGTCGTCATTGCGGCAAACAGGACGGTAAAGGCCATCGCCTCCTGACTGAGATGAGGCAGCTTGAGCAGCGCCATTTCCAAGGTCAGAGAAAGGGATGCATCTTTGGTGGCCAGCCGATCGATCAGATCCACCACCGTCGCCAGAAAGATAATGGCGACGATGGCGAAGGTGAAAGTGGCGAAACTCAGGAAAAACTGGCGCGCGATGTACTTGGTCAGGGTTGGCGAAAGTCGCAGGCGCCGCATCGCGGGTAGTGTGGAGGCCATACTCATGATGCGCCGGCCTCGCTCAGCGGCTCCTGGCTGCGCCTTGCCGGTTTCCGCAGAAGGACAAAGAAACTCAACCCGATGGAGACCACAACCGTTATGTACATGACCGGTATGGCAGCCGGATCGCGGCCCGCCAAGTCGTGCAACGACAGGGAAACGCCCTCCAGAGCCGCAACACAGGCGATGGCGGCGAGAATCCTTCTTGCCTGGCCCCGTCGATTGAACTCCCCAGCCAGCAAGGCGGCCATCCCGATGACCACAAAGACAAGGCTGTAAAGCGGGCTTACGATCCGATGGTGCCCCTCAGCCAGAAGCTCCAGACGGTAATGCTGATCGAGGCTGTCATCGCTTGGGATCAGCAACTCGTGAAGAAACCGCTCTTTAGGTTCGCGCCAGCGTGATTGCCGGGCGCTGCCGAATTCGGCTAGTTCAACGGTATAGCGGTCAAAGTACAAGAGTGAGAAACGGCCGGTGCCGGGCTCGACCTCCTGCCGGTTACCGTTCTCCATCACGACCCGCGGGCCGGACTCGCTGGGCACCAGAGCACCGCGTTCGGCCATCATGGTCACTGGCTTACCTGGTTCCCGGTTGTCGTGAACCAAGATGCCTCGCAATTCGCCCTCGGATGAGCGTTCGCGCACATAGACGGTTATTTCATCGGTGACCGCCGTAAAGACGCCTTCCTGCAGCAGAATCGCAGAAAAATCGCTTCTGAATTCGTGCTGAAGGTCTTTGAAGTGCCGAAATGACGCAGGCAGGAAATAGAGGGAGATCGCATAGACGCCCAGGGTCACGACGATACCCAGGATGATGGCCGGGCGGGCAAGCTGCATCTGCGACAGCCCGGCGGCCCGCATTACCACCATTTCGCTGTCCATCGCCAGTTTATGATAGACGAAAAGCGCCGCGACGAAGCAGGCAACCGGAAGGACCACACCCAAAAAGGACGGCAGAAGCAGCCCGACAAAGGTCAGGAAGGTCGAGGCGGGCAGGCCACGGTTCACGATATAGTCGATCAGACGCAGTGACTGCGTCAGCCATATCGCAAAGGTGAGGGCCAGGGTGACGAAAATAGTAGCCGTCACCAGCTGCCCGAGTACATAACGCGTTATTGAAGGCATGGAGCCAATCGCTGGGCCTTGGAAATTCAGGAATAGCCTGCCGGGCTCCCCACAGTCCAGCGAATTTCCGCGTGGTAAGCCCCTGGAAACCGGCCGGTTGTCTGCCTGCCCGGCCCATCGTAGTTCCGGGATTTCTGCCACTTGAACTTGCGCCCCGGCGCTGACAGTTTAGGTTTTCCTGTCTCAAACCCGTTTCGCCCCTTGAAGAGGGGCTATGCCGGGTATCCCAGGTCAGTCGATTCTTCCGTGAGGCTATTGATGAACATTTCTTTTGCCGCGCCCAGCGTTCCCGCATCCGGCGCCCTCGTCGTCGGCGTTCTGGAGGGGGGGAAGCTCACCTCTTCGGCCAACAACTTGAACAAACTGACCGGTGGTGCCGTTGAGCGGGCCATCGCGGCCAGCACCTTTTCCGGCAAGCGCGCGGAACTGCTTGAAATCGTGGCGCCGGCCGGCCTGGAGAACAGCCGAATTCTGCTGGTCGGCATGGCCGCGCCGGCCAAGCTCTCCGAAAAGGACCTGCAGGACATCGGCGGTGGTATCGCCGGTCATCTGCTGCGGGTCGGCGAGGAGAAGGCGGCGATCCTGATCGACAACCTGCGGGGCGGCAAGAATGCCGCCGAACGGGCGGCGAACTCGGCCTACGGCGCCTTGCTGCGCAGCTATCGTTTCGGCAAATACAAGACCAAGGACAAGGCAGAGAAGAAGCCGAAGCTGAAGGAAATCAAATTCCTCCTTGAGGAGGCTGCAGCGGCCCGGCGGGCCTATCAGCGCCTTGAGAAAGTCGCCGAGGGCGTCTTCCTGACCCGGGATCTGGTTAGCGAACCGGCCAATATCCTCTATCCGAAGTCGCTGGTTGCCGAGGCCAAGAAGCTCACCAAGCTTGGGATCAAGGTTCAGGCTTTGGGCGAGAAAGAGATGGCCAAGCTGGGCATGGGCTCGCTCCTGGGGGTCGGCCAGGGGTCGGCCCGGGAATCGCAATTGCTCGTGATGGTCTGGCAGGGCGCGCCGTCGGCCAAGGATAAGGCGCCGCTGGCCTTTGTCGGCAAGGGTGTGACCTTCGACACCGGCGGCATCTCGCTTAAGCCGGCCGCCGGCATGGAAGACATGAAATGGGATATGGGCGGCGCCGGTACCGTCGTCGGGCTCATGAAAGCCCTGGCCGGCCGCAAGGCGAAGGTGAATGCCGTCGGTGTTTGCGGGTTGGTTGAAAACATGCCCTCCAGCAACGCTCAGCGGCCCGGCGACGTCGTTACCTCGATGTCCGGCCAGACTATCGAAGTCTTGAACACCGACGCCGAGGGGCGCTTGGTTCTTGCTGATGCACTCTGGTACACCCAGGAGAAATTCAAGCCGAAGTTGATTGTCGACTTGGCGACCCTTACCGGTGCGATCATCATCTCCCTGGGCCACGAGAACGCGGGCCTGTTCAGCAACGACGACAAGCTGTCCGATCAGTTGACCGCCGCGGGCAAGGAGGTTGGCGAGCATGTTTGGCGCCTTCCGCTCAGCGCCGAGTACGACAAGCTGATCGACTGCGAGATCGCTGATATGAAAAACATCAGCGGCGGGCGGGCCGGCGGATCCATTACCGCCGCCCAGTTCCTTCAGCGCTTCATCAAGAACGGGACGCCCTGGGCACATCTCGACATTGCCGGCACGGCTTGGTCCTCCAAGGAAAAGCCGACGATCCCCAAGGGCGGAACCGGCTACGGCGTGCGGCTGCTGGACAGCTTTGTCGCCAAGAACCACGAGAAATAGCCGGGCAGGGGGCAGGGACCACAGCGTCTTTGCCCCCGATGCCGGGCCGGGGGGCGGGCAACGCAATCAGCGATCATGGCCGAGGTTCGATTCTATCACCTGACGCGGACATCCCTGGACAGGGCTCTGCCCCAAATGCTGGAAAAAACCCTGGAGCGTGGCCAGCGTGCGGTTGTCCGTGCAAGCTCGGAAGAAAGGGTGGAAGCGCTGGCGACCGGGCTTTGGACCTACAATGACCGAAGCTTTCTGCCGCACGGCAGCCTGAAAGACGGCCGGGGGGAGCGCCAGCCGATCTGGCTGACTACCCAGCCGGATGCCCCGAACGGGGCCGAAGTCCTGTTTCTGACCGACGGCAGCAGTACTGAGAACCTGGAAGGCTTCGCACTCTGCGCCATTCTTTTCGATGGCCATGACGAAGAGGCCGTCACCGCCGCCCGCGGCCAGTGGAGCGGACTGAAGGAGGCCGGTCACGAGGTCACCTATTGGCAGCAGGACGATGCCGGCCGCTGGAGCCAGAAAGCTTAGGCGCTCGAAGCTGGCTCCTGGAGGCGGGGCGCCTAAGGAAGCTGTTTCTGCACGCTCTCTGCTGCCTCGCGAAGCCATGTTCGAAAGGCCTGGAAAGCCGGATCGCTGTTTTCCTCTTCCGGATAAACCAGGAAATAGGCGCCGACTTCTGTCGGCGGCATGTCGAAAGGGGTCACCAGGCGCCCGGCCTTGAGGTCCTCCTCGATGAACAACAGGTCGCCCATGGCCACCCCGTAACCCTGTATTGCCGCCTGAAGGGCGGCATCGAGGAAATCGAAGTCTTCGCCACTCTGGGGATCGATGTCTGTGATGCCGTTGCCGGAGAGCCAGGCCTTCCAATCCAAGTGTTTCGAATCGGAATGGAGCAAGCGATGGTGGACCAAATCCGCCGGCGCGGCCAGCGGAGGTGTGCCTTCGAGCAGGGAGGGCGCGCAGACCGGTGTCATGCGCTCCACCAGCAGCAGGTCGGCATTGGCGCGGGGCGCCCGGGTCTCGGCGAAGATCACCCCGGCGTCAAAGTCCTCTCGCGCCAAGTCGACAGACCACCAGGACGTCGTGAGCTTTATCTGGATGTCCGGCCGGGCATTCTGAAAACGCAGTATCTGCGGCACCAGCCAGCGCACCGCAATGGTTGGCACCGACTTGATCCTGACCTCTCCCGGCCGCTCTTTGACCCGTTCCGCCGCCAGCATGATTTGGTCGAAGGCTTCGCTGAGCGGCGGCAGCAGGCGGCTGCCCGCCTTGGTCAGCGTGACGCTTCGATGGCCCCGGTTGAAGAGGGCGGTCGCGAAATGGTCTTCAAGTGCGTGAACCTGGCGGCTGACCGCCCCCTGGGTGACCGCCAGCTCGTCGGCCGCCTTGGTGAAGCTGCCGAGACGGGCGGCGGCCTCAAAGGCGCGCAGGGCGTTGAGGGGCGGCAGACGGCGTCTCATATGAATGAGTTTTCCTCATGTTATAGATGAGAATTCATCCATTGAGCAGAACGTTTGTCAAGCTTATCTCTATTTAAAACATAGAGATAGTCTCTAGGTCGGAGTTTTCGAGATGGCAGTCCGATATATCAATGATGACGTTTCAGTAATTCCATTTCCAGGGCTGAAGGAACGCGCCCCACAAGTCGTGGGAGGTCCCGATGTGCCGGACGGCGGCGCAAGCGGCGCTGGTCTCTTGCAGCGCTGGATGGCGAGAACGGCGTTGCGCCGCGATCTGCGGCGCTTGCTGAAGGCAAGCCCGCACCTGGTTCGCGATATCGGCCTGGATGAAACCCTGGTGCGTTGGGAGGTGACGCTGCCGTTCTGGCAGGATGGCCCACTACCTCCGGGGACGATCCGCCTGCCGGCCGTTTAACGCTTGGTCTGAAGGCGCCGGGCTCGACCGCGGGGCAGCTTCAGGTTCGCTTCGCGGAACAGGATAAAGAGGCCCGAGAGCATCACAATGGCGGCCCCGATCCAGATGTTGAGGCCCGGGATGTCGCCCCAGAAGATGAAGCCCAGCAGCGTCGCCCAGAGAATGGCGGTGTATTCGAAGGGGGCGACCACGGCGACATCGCCGTACTTGAAAGCGTAGGTCATGAGGATCTGCCCGGTCCCGCCAAGCAGGCCGATGGCGATCAGACCGGCGAAGTCCAGCAGGCTCGGGGTGGTCCAAACAAAGGGCAGGGCCATACCCGATGCCAGCGTACAGACCAAGGTGAAGGAAAAGACGACGGAGGCACCGGTTTCGGTACGCCCGAGTTTGCGCAGTACGATCATGGCCAGGGCAAAGAAGATCGTGCCGATCAGGGCGATGACGGCCACCGGGTTCAGCATACCGGCACCCGGATCGACCATCACGATGACACCACCGAAGCCGATCAAGACCGCGATCCAGCGCCGTGGCCCGACCTTTTCGCCCAGCAGCGGCACCGAAAGGGCGACAACGAAGATCGGGGCGGCAAAGCTGATCGCCACCACGTCCGCCAGAGGCATATGGGCGAAAGCGTAGAAGAAGCAGAACATGGCCGCCACGCCCACCAGAGTACGCAGGGCATGCCCGCTGTAGCTGTTGATCTTCACGGCGTTGACCCAGCCGGTCCGGTAGAGCAGATAGGCCAAAGGCACGAAAGCGAAGAAACTGCGGAAGAAGACGATCTGCAGGGTCGAATAGCGCGACCCGAAATCCTTCACCAGCGCATCCATCAGAGCAAAGAACGCCAGGCTCGCGATCATCAGCAGGATTGCGCGGCCGGTCGAACCGGAGGCTTGTCCGAGCGCCGGCTTGCTGGCGGCAACAAGGGCAGACGGCTTGGTGGTGGCGATGGCCATCGGTGTGCTTCTTCGCTGGGGTTAAGGTCGTCGGAGGATAGGCGTCAAGCGCAGGGGAGAGCAGCGTTGATGCCGCAGGGCAGCACCGCGAAATCTCCCTGTCGCAAATCAAGGGAGTTTTAACTTCCCGTCCATCCGGGTTCCTGCCGATGACCGAGTGTTTTCAATCTTGGGGGGAATACTGGCGGGACAATTTTGCGTTTGATATCAAGATATTAGAGATACTATCCTTGAGCAATGAGCCTGCGGCAAGATCACGGGCCGATGGAGGTGCGGGGGCTTCACACTGGGTTCCTTTACTCCAGCGCCTATCTTGAAGACTTGGCTGGCACGCCACCGCCGGCTCTCCATCCGCGCTTTGAAGAGATGCACCGCTATCTGGAGCACATGAAACCCGCCGGCCTCCTGCCAGGCCGCCAGCACATCGACCCGGTGGATTTCCCGCAGTTTCTGTCACTGATAAACCTCGTCGATGTGGAGTACGTTCACGGACACCGGCGGTTTCGGTTCCGCCTGGTCGGCACCGTGCAGACCGCCATGGCGGGGCGTGACGTGACCGGTATGCCGGTGGATCGGGCGGTCCTGCCGAGCCAGGTCCTGCGCATCACGGGGAATATGGAGTTGGCGGCGCAGAGCGGCCGGCCGGTCTATGATCGCTTCCCGATGCCTCACCCGGACCGTCAATTCATCGAGTCGGAACGGGTTTACTATCCGCTGGCCGCCGACGGCAGGAATGTCGATCTTCTGCTGATCCTGAACGGCTATTTCTAGCGGTCGGCCGAGCGCGCTGGTGTGGTTGAAACTCAGGCTTCTTCCAAGGCCGCCTGCAACTCCAGCCAGCGATCCTCCGCCTCGGCGATGCGCTGCTTCACTTGGCCGAACTTGATCTGCAGGTCTTGCAGCGCCGCCGTCGGGCCGTTGTAGACCTCCGGGTCGGCCAGCTTGGCCTCCAGGGTGAGCTTCTGCTTGCCCAGGCGCTCGACCTCCGCTTCGGCCTGTTTGGCCGCTTTGCGCAGGTCTGCGACGGCAGCGCGGGCTTCGGCCGAGGCGCGGCGGCGATCTTTCTTGGAGACGACCTCTTCGCGCCGGGGTTTCTCCCCGCGCTGTCGGGAACGCTCCTGCCGGCGCTGGTCCATCAGCAGCTTGCGGTAGTCGTCCATGTCGCCCTCGAAGGGCGCGACGGCGCCATCGGCAACCAGCCAGAGCCGGTCGGCGGTGAGCTCGATCAGGTGAGGGTCGTGACTGACAAGGATCACGGCACCTTCGAAGGCGCCGAGTGCCTGGATCAAGGCCTGGCGGGAGTCGACGTCCAGATGGTTGGTCGGCTCGTCGAGGATCAGAACATGCGGTGCATCGCGGCTCATCAGGGCGAAGAGCAGGCGCGCCTTCTCACCGCCGGACAGTTTGCCGACCGCGACCTCCGCCCGGCCGACCCCGAAGCCGAAACGGCCGAGCTGGGCGCGCAGCTTTGTCTCGGTTTCCAGGGGCATGAGCCGCTCCATGTGCTGGAGCGGCGTGGCAGCCAGGTCCAGCTCGTCGGCCTGGTCCTGCGCGAAATAGCCGATCTTCAGCTTGCCGGAGCGGGTCATGCGGCCCTGCATGGCTTTCAGCCTGCCCGCCAGCAGCTTGGAGAGGGTCGACTTGCCGTTGCCGTTGGCGCCGAGCAGGGCGACCCGGTCGTCCATGTCGAGCCGCAGGTTCAGTTGGGAGAGAATGGGTTTCCCGGTCTCGTAGCCGACGGCGGCATCTTCGAGGGTGAGGATCGGCGGCGAGAGCCGGCTGGGCTCCGGAAAAGCGAAGGAGACGGTCCGGTCTTCCATGACCGAGGCGATGGGCTCCATCTTTGCCAGGGCTTTCAGCCGCGACTGGGCCTGGCGGGCCTTACTGGCCTTATAGCGGAAGCGGTCGACGAAGGCCTGGATGTGGCGCCGCTCGGCCTGCTGTTTGGCGTGCAGGGCGGCCTGGTGCTCCATGTGTTCGCGACGCAGCCGCTCGAAGCGGTCGTAGTTACCGGTGTAGGCGGTCAGGCGCTGTTGTTCCAGGTGGATGATCCGATTGACCGCGCGATTCAGCAGCCCGCGGTCGTGGGAGACCAGCAACAGCGTGCCGGGATAGCTCTTCAAAAAGGTTTCCAGCCACAAGGAGGCTTCCAGGTCCAGGTGGTTGGTCGGCTCGTCCAGCAGCAGCAGGTCGGGTGCGGCGAAGAGCAATGCCGCCAGGGCCACGCGCATCCGCCAGCCGCCGGAGAACTCCGCGCAGGGACGCTGCTGGGCCTCCTCGTCAAAACCGAGCCCGGCCAAAATCCTTGCCGCCCGGGCCGGTGCACTCTCCGCCTGGATGGCGGCGAGACGTTCGTGCAATTCGGCGATCCGGGCCGGATCGCGGGCCTCCTCGGCCTCCGCCAGCAGGGCCGTACGCTCGCTGTCTGCGGCCAGCACGGTATCGATCAGGCTGGTCTGACCGGAGGGCGCCTCCTGTGCGACCTTGCCGATCTTGAGTTTGCGCGGGAAGGAGATGCCGCCGGCGTCGGGGTGCAGTTCGCCTGAGATCAGTTTCAGCAGGGTGGTTTTGCCGCTGCCGTTACGCCCCACGAGTCCGACCCGCTCGCCCTTGTTGACGGCGACCGTCGCCCGCTCGAACAGCGGGTCGCCCTGAACGCGGTAGACGAGATCGTTAACGTGCAGCATGAAAATTACCGGCCATGGGCCTGCGCCCGGTTTGTCCCGTTCCTCAATTACGGCAGAGCCGGGTGATAGCACGAGACCGGGATTGCCGAAAGGCCTCGGGACGAGCCAGTTCCAGGGGCTGGGCCGGCTGCTGGGCCGTTGCTCCGCCCCGCCAAAGCGTCTATAAGCCCGGCGCGGAACCAAAAGCAAAAGCGACCGGATCGCGGCGCCAGCCCATCCTTCGCGCGCATTGCATCAATTGAAGGAGAGCCAGAGTCCATGGCCAAGGAACGTACTTTTTCGATCATCAAGCCGGATGCGACCAAGCGCAATATCACGGGCAAGGTCGTCGACCGCCTGGAGGAGGCCGGCCTCAGGGTCGTCGCCAGCAAGCGCATCCATATGACCCGTGCGCAGGCCGAAGGCTTCTACGCCGTTCACCGGGAGCGCCCCTTCTTCGGTGACCTCTGTAACTTCATGACCTCGGGGCCCGTCGTGGTCCAGGTTCTGGAAGGTGACAATGCCATTGCCAAGAACCGTGAGGTGATGGGTGCGACGAACCCCGCCGATGCGGCGCCGGGAACGATCCGGGCGGACTTTGCCGAATCCATCGAGGCCAACTCGGTGCATGGCTCCGACGGCCCGGATACGGCGGCCGAAGAGATCAAGTTCTTCTTCAGCGACGACGAGATCGTCGGCTGAACAGGCCGGTCCGAACCTTAGCGGATCGGGCCTCTGCGGATTGGATTGTCCGGCAATCGTGAAAAAGGGCGGATCCTTTCGGATCCGCCCTTTTTTGTCGATCGGGAAAGGCCCGATTGGATCAGGCTACAAAAGGAAGATTGCCATCAAGACCAGGACGATGACCACGAAGGCCGTCGACCAGGTTATGAAGCGCACAAAGCCCTTCCAGTTTGACTGGTGCTCGCGGAGCAGTTGATTGTCCGACATGAAATAGCCCTGTTCGTTGTTGTCTCGCGGGGATTGGTCGCAGACCCTGCCGATAAGGCCACCCAGCCCGAATCCCCGAGTAATTCCAAAGTATTTTTAGCCTGAGAGCAGCCGACGGGCAAGTCCCAGCGCGCCCTCGGCCAGTGGTAGCGGCGCGGGAACCCCAGCGGTTTGGCCTCTCAGGGTGTTAGCTTTCGGGCGCAGGGTTCAGCAGCGGCCGTTCATCCGCCGTGGCTTGATCCACGACGGCCTTTCCCTGATCGAGCCGTACCCGGCCTTCGGCGATCAGGCGCAGGCAGTGCGGGTAGAGCCGGTGCTCTGCCTGCAGGACGCGGGCGGCCAGTTGCTCCGGGGTGTCGCCGGCCAGCACCGGGACCGCTGCCTGACCGAGGATCGCGCCCTCATCGACACCTTCATTCACAAAGTGAACGCTGCAGCCGTGCAGTTTCACACCGGCGGCCAGGGCCCGGGCATGGGTGTCGAGGCCAGGGAAAAGCGGCAGCAGGGAGGGGTGGATGTTGATGATCCGGTCGCGCCAGCGGCTGACGAAGCTTTCGGAAAGGACCCGCATGAAGCCGGCCAGGCAGACAAGCTCGGCACCCGCGGCTTCCAGGGCCTCGGTCAGGGCGGCCTCGAAGGCGGCCCGGCCTGCAAAGGTGGTGTGGTCGATCGTCTGAGCGGCAACGCCGAAGACCGTGGCATGGTCCAGCCCGCCGGCGCCGGGCCGGTTGGCGATCACGGTGACGACCTCAGCGGGAAACCCGGGTTCGTTTGCCGCCTCAAGCAGGGAGCGGAGATTGCTGCCGCGCCCGGAGATCAGAACCGCAACCTTCATGAATCAGGCCCGTGCTTCGATCATGACGGCCACGACTGTTCCAGACCGTCGATGACGACCTGCGGTTCACCGTTTTCCGCAGCCTTGACGCGGCCGATGTCGAAGACGGTTTCGCCTGCCTGTTCCAGGCAGGCGACGAGGCTGTCCCGGCGTTCGGGCGCCACGATGAGAACCATGCCGATCCCGCAGTTGAAGGTGCGCACCATCTCCCGCGGGGCGATGCCCCCTGCCTTGGCCAGCCAGGAGAAAACCGGTGGGACCGGCCAGGTGATGCCGCCGAGGGCGATGCTCAAGTGGCCGGGCAGAACCCGCGGCAGGTTCTCCAGAAATCCGCCGCCGGTGATATGTGCCAGGGCCTTCACGCCGCCCTCGGCCAGAGCCTGAAGGCAGGATTTCACATAGATCCTGGTGGGGGTCAGAAGCGCCTCCCCAAGTCTGTGGCCGGGCGCAAAAGGTGCTGGGTCCTGGTAGCCGAGGCCGAGGTTATCCACCACCTTGCGGACCAGCGAGAAGCCGTTGGAGTGCAGCCCGGAGGCGGCGAGACCGAGCACCAGGTCGCCGGCCGTCACCGCCTGGCCGGTCAGCACCGCGTCCCGTTCGACGGCGCCGACCGCAAAGCCGGCGAGATCGTAGTCGCCATCGCTGTAGAGGCCGGGCATCTCGGCGGTTTCTCCGCCGATCAGGGCGCAGCCCGCCTGGCGGCAACCGTCGGCGATGCCGGCGAGAATCGCCCGGCCGGCTTGCACATCCAGGCTGCCGGTTGCGTAGTAGTCGAGGAAGAACAACGGCTCTGCGCCTTGGACGATCAGGTCGTTCACGCACATTGCGACCAGATCGATGCCGACCGTGTCGTGCTTGTCTGCGGCTATGGCGACTTTCAGCTTGGTTCCGACGCCGTCGTTGGCGGCCACCAGCAGCGGGTCCTTGAAGCCGGCGGCTTTCAGGTCAAAAATGCCGCCGAAGCCGCCCAGGCCTGCGTCGGCGCCGCGGCGCGCCGTCGATCGGGCCAGGGGCTTGATGGCGTCCACCAGGGCGTTTCCGGCATCGATGTCGACGCCGGCGTCCTTGTAGCTCAGCTTGTTATCGTGAGGGTCCCGGCTTGTTATGGCTTCCTCCCATAACATGGAGTATTTAGGTGGGGAGCGAGAGGGCCCGCTTCGACGGGCGAACATAGAGAATCCGGGACGGTTTGCAATGCGGTTTCGCCGGTTATTCGGCGCCCTGGCGACGCCTTTGTTACCTGGGCTGGTGAGCGCCCTGCTGCTGGCCGGCGAGCCGGCCGCGGCTCAGAGCGACATTTTTACGGTGCGGGCGGTGCCGGTCGACAAGACCGCGGAGACGGCGGCGGCGGCCCGCCAGGCCGCGATTACGGCCGGCCATCAGCGGGCTTTCGAGCTGCTGGTCGATCGTCTGGTGCCTGCTGCGCAGCAGGGCAAGGTGCCGGTTCTGGGGCCGGGCCTGGTGGAATTCTACGTCCGCGATTTCTCGGTGAACAACGAGCGCACCTCCGCCGTGCGCTATCTCGCCGATCTCACCTTCCGCTTTAATGCCGAGGAAGTGCGCGCGCTGCTCCGCAACAGTTCGGTCGGTTTCGCGGAAACGCGCAGCAAGCCGCTGCTGGTCCTTCCGGTCTACGACCACGGGGATGGCAGCGCACCGCGGCTCTGGCTGGAGCCCAACCCCTGGCGGACGGGCTGGTCTCAAGGGCCGAGCAGCGACGGCCTGGTGCCTTTGCGGATTCCCCTCGGCGACCTTTCCGATGTTGCCGCCATCGACGCCCAACGTGCCCTTGACGGCGACCCGGCCGGTCTCTCGGCCATTGCCAATGCCTATGGGGCGGGCGCCGTCCTGGTCAGCAAGGCGACTCTAACCGGTGACCCGGAGGTCGGCTCGGCGCAACTGGCGATCACCAGCCGGCGCTATGAGGTGGGCCGGCAGGGCGCGATCACGCGTGAGAACTTCACCCAATTGCCCAATGCATCGCCTTCGGCTTTTTTCGCGCGGGTCGCGGGTCTCGTGAATGCGACGCTGCAGGAAAACTGGAAGCAGCAGAACGTGCTGCAGTTCGGTAACAGCCGCTCGATCGTCGTGTTCGTTCCCCTCGGCGGTCTGTCGGACTGGCTGGAAGTGCGTAAGCGGATCGACGGCATTGCCGCCATCCAGAACGTCGGCGTCACTACGCTTTCACGCGGCCAAGCGGAAATGCAGATCTCCTTCCTTGGCGATGAACAGAGATTGACCCGGGCCCTTGCCCAGCGCGACCTTTTTTTGTCGCTGCGCGATGACAGCAACTGGGAACTGACGCTGGAGGGGGCGGCGCGGGGGACCGGCGGCACAGCGATACCGCAGGCACCGGGCTCCCAAGTTCCGCCCCCCCAGGCTCCGCCCCCCGAAGCTCCGGCGGCGCAATGAGCGGAACGCCGCCAGAAAGAGGCCCTGCCGGTTCGGCTCCGGTGATCAACGGTCCCATTACCCGCAGCATCCGTTTCTGGCTGGTGCTTCTGGTGGTGGTACTGATCTGCACCTACCTGCTGCGCAGCGTCTTGCTGCCTTTCGTCGCCGGCATGGCCGTCGCCTATCTGCTGGACCCCGTCTGCGACCGCCTGGAGCGCTGGAAACTGTCGCGCACCTGGGCAACGACCATCGTCACCGTGGCGTTCGTTCTCATCTGTATCATCATCCTGCTGATCCTGGTCCCTGCCGTGGTCAGCCAGATCGTAGCCTTGATCGAGCGCGCGCCTGCCTACGTGAGTGCAATTCAACGCGAGATCGGCGAATTGATCGCCATGCTGAAGGACCGCCTTGAACCGCAGACGCTGGAGCGTCTGCAGGAAGCGATGCGCGGTTCCGCGGACCGCGTGATCGCCTGGGCGACCAATGTGCTGGGTGGAGTGATTTCCGGTGGTGTCGCTTTCATCAACTTCGTGGCGCTGCTAGTGATCACACCGGTCGTAGCGTTCTATCTGCTGCGCGATTGGGACCGTCTGGTCGAACAGGCCGACGATGCGCTGCCCCGCAAGCATCTGGAAACCATCCGGAGTCTGGCAAAGCAAGTCGATGAAACACTGGCGGGCTTCCTGCGCGGCCAGGGCTTGGTCTGTGTCATCCTCGCTGTTTTCTATGCGATCGGCCTGACGCTGGCGGGCCTCGATTTCGGTCTGGTGGTCGGACTGATCGCCGGCTTCCTTTCCTTCATTCCCTATGTAGGCTCTTTGGTCGGGCTGTTCCTTTCGGTCGGTCTCGCTTTGGCGCAGTTCGACAGCTTTGTCGATGTGGCCATCGTCGCGGCGGTGTTCTTCGTCGGCCAAGCCATCGAGGGCAATGTTCTGACGCCGAAGCTGGTGGGCGAGAAAGTCGGGCTGCACCCGGTCTGGGTAATGTTCGCCCTTTTGGCGGGCGGTGCTCTCTTCGGCTTCGTCGGCGTATTGCTGGCCGTGCCGGTCGCCGCCATCGTCGGGGTCGGTGTCCGCTTTGCGATCAGCCAGTACCGGCTGAGTCACTACTATACCGGCGTCCACGAAGCAACGGGCGGTGATGACGGAGCGGAGCCGGGCGGACCAGCGTGAAGGCATCCCGACAACTGGCGCTCGATCTGGGCCATCGCCCGGCTTTGGAGCGTGAAGATTTCTTTGTCGCACCCAGCAATGAACTGGCAGTGGCCTGGATCGACCGCTGGCCTGACTGGCCGGCCCGGGCGCTGGCGATTTACGGCCCGCCGGGCAGCGGCAAGACCCATCTGTGTCAAGTCTGGCGGCGCAGCAGTGGTGCGGTCCCCGTGGACGCCGAAGCCCTCGCAGAGCGCGAACCGCCGGCCATCCTCGGCGAGATCAATGCCTGTGTCGTTGAAGGCGTTGCCCCGGTGTTGGCCGAGGCGCCGGCACTCATGGAGCGGCTGCTGCATCTCTACAACATGGTGCTGGAGCGCGGAGGTTATCTGCTGTTCTCCGATCGCGAGCCACCGGCGCGCTGGGCCTGCCCGCTGCCCGACCTCCATTCGCGCCTTGCCGGAATGCAGGCCGTCGCGCTTGGCGAGCCCGACGAAGT
Organism: Pelagibius sp.; assembly: GCF_965249265.1. NCBI lineage: Bacteria > Pseudomonadati > Pseudomonadota > Alphaproteobacteria > Rhodospirillales > Rhodovibrionaceae > Pelagibius > Pelagibius sp. The sequence continues at coordinate 1,802,173 of NZ_OZ252224.1, forward strand.
CCTGGTTCAGGCGGTGCTGGTCAAACTCTTCGCTGACCGGCAACTGACGGTCAGCCCCGACATCATTCAATACATGACGCCCAGGATCGAGCGCTCGCTCGACGCGGCAAGGCGGGTCGTCGCTTCAATCGATGGCCGGGCGCTGGCAGCCCGGCGAAGTATCACCGTGCCATTGGTGCGGGAAGTCTTGTCGGAGCTGATCACTGCCGACGCGGAAGAAATCAATAAGGGAGAGGTATGATGGATTTGGGAATCAAAGGCCGGAAAGCATTGGTCTGCGCCGCCAGCAAAGGATTGGGCCGGGCCTGCGCGTTTTCCCTCGCGCGCGAAGGTGTGGATGTCACGATCGTGGCACGCACCGAAGGCCCGCTGGAAGCGACGGCGGAGGAGATCCGCCAGGCGACCGGCGTTACCGTGACCGCGGTCGCTACGGACATCACGTCGGTGGAAGGGCGCGCGAAGGCGCTGGCGGCCTGTCCCTCACCGGACATTCTGGTGAACAACGCGGGCGGTCCGCCGCCGGGCGACTTCCGCGATTGGGAGCGGGAAGACTGGATCAAGGCGCTGGACGCAAACATGCTGACGCCCATCGAGCTGATCAAGGCCACCGTCGATCCGATGATGGAGCGGGGCTTCGGGCGCATCGTCAACATCACCTCCGGCGCGGTGAAAGCGCCGATCGATATTCTCGGCCTTTCCAACGGCGCGCGTGCCGGCTTGACCGGTTTCGTCGCCGGCATCGCCCGCAAGACCGTGCGCAAGAACGTAACGATCAACGGGCTGCTGCCCGGGCCTTTCGATACCGACCGGCTGCGTGCCAACATGAAGGCGGTTGCGGACAAGGCCGGCCGTCCTGTCGAAGATGTAGTCGAGGAACGGGCCAAGGGTAATCCGGCAGGCCGTTTCGGCGACCCGGCCGAGTTCGGCGAGGCCTGCGCTTTTCTCTGCGGCGCGCATGCCGGTTTCATAACCGGCCAGAACATCCTGCTCGACGGCGGAGCCTTTCCGGGCACTCTCTAGGCTTCAACCACTGTTTTGCCGGTAGTCCGGCAACTCTCCGCCGTCCGTTCAAGTCTCCGTGACATAAATGGGCGGCGGGGGATGCCGCGGCTGCAGCACACGTAGAACCGATCACACCATGGCTTGGAGGCAGCTTTGGAAGGATCGGGAATGATAAAGAAAATCGCTGTGGCCGCCTGTGCGGTCTTTGTCCTTACAACCGGTTCCGCGTTTGCGGATGATGATGACGACGATGATCGCCGTCATGGCCGTTGGTACTACGAGCACCACGACCATCAGCATTACAAACACAAGCATCACAAGAAGCATCACAAGCATTGGAAGAAGGTGGAAAAGCATGTCTATCACTACGATGGGCATCGCCACGGCAAGGATCGCCGCCGCTGGGCCAAGCATGGCCACTCCCATCACGGCCATGGTCATCACCGCCATGCGCACAAGGGGCATTGGGGCCACGATCATGGCTACAAGCACCGACACAGGCATGGGCACAAACACAAGAAGGTGAAAAAGAAAGTCTATGTCGAGGAGCACGTCTATCATCACCGGCCCAAGAAGTACCGCCACGCAAAGCGGCATCGCCACTATCACCATGGCGATCATGGCGGCTATGGTTATCGAAGACGCCATGACGATCGGGACTGGGCCATCTTCGCCATCCTGGCGTTGCAGATTGCCGACGTGTTGAACCAGAGCCAGCGCCATAGCTACGCAGCAGCGCAGCATCAGGCGACGACGGCACCGCTGGGAGAGTCGATCCGTTGGAACGACGGGTCGGCTTCTGGCCAGGTCATACCGGTGCGCGACGGCAGCGATCGCCTGGGGCGTTACTGCCGCGAGTTCCAGCAGGAGGTCGTGATCGGGAACCAGCGTCAAGCGGGCTACGGTGTTGCCTGCCGGCAACCGGACGGCGCCTGGGAGATCGTCTCCTGAACCGGAGCCTCGTGCCGCCATCGTGGGTTTGTTGGTGGATGTAAAAGGGACCTTCCCGCGATCCGAGGATCATTGCGGGAAGGTCCCGGCGCATGGGGCTGGGTAGGGATCACCCATGAGCCAGTTACATTTTTAGTTGCTGGCCCAAAGTAGCGCATTGACGTAAATCAATGATGATATGGTATTATTAGTGACTACTGCTTAACTGGGCAGCATCTGTTCTTTGCGGAAGGTCTGTCATCATTCGGTGACAAATGTCATGCTATAGAACGCAGGTTTCCCGGCTTGCAGGGTGATTTTCGATGGAGTTGGCGCGTGGAAGACAGCACTGTGGCATTGGAAGTCGAGCCACTGGAACAGGAGTCCGATCTTCCGGAGGGCTCGAAGCTCGCGGCTATCCACCTCGATTCGCCGGAACGCTTCATCAACAGGGAAATCTCGTGGCTCGCTTTCAACGAGCGGGTGCTTGAGGAAGCCTACAACGCCAATCATCCGTTGTTTGAGCGCCTGCGGTTCCTGTCGATTTCAGCCAGCAATCTGGATGAGTTTTTCATGGTGCGCGTCGCCGGCCTTCTGGGTCAGATCCGCGCCGGGGTCAAGGCGCGCTCACCTGAGGGTCTGACGGCGGCGCAACAGCTGGCGGCGATCAACGAGCGTGTTGCCAAGCTGATGCGCTGGCAGCAGGAGAAGTGGCACGACCTGACCGGCGAACTGAAGGACGCAGGGATTGCGGTGGTCAGTGCCGGCGAGTTGAAGCGGGCGGAACGGCGATGGCTGGATACATATTTTACAGAACAGCTCTATCCGGTCTTGACCCCGATCGCCATCGATCCGGCCCATCCTTTCCCCTTTATCCCGAACCGCGGCCTCTGCCTCGTCATGGAACTGCTGCGGGGGGAAGACAAGAACCAGATCAACGGGCTCATTCCGCTGCCTTCGAAGATCGAGCGCTTTGTCCGCTTGCCCGGCAAGGACGCACGTTTCATCCGTCTGGAAGAGTTGCTCCAGCTTTACTTCGACGAACTCTTCCCCGGCTTTGAGGTGAAGGCGGCCGGCTGTTTCCGCGTGTTGCGCGACAGCGATCTGGAAGTCGAAGAGGAAGCCGAAGATCTTGTGCGGGTTTTCGAGAGCGCGCTGAAGCGCCGACGGCGCGGATCGGTGATCCGTCTGACCGTCGATACCGAGATGCCGACGGAGCTTCTGGACTTCGTTATTCGCGAACTGCAGGTCGGTAACGAGAACGTCTTTCCGCTGGATGGCATGCTGGGTCTTGTCGACACCAAGGAGATCATTCTCGACGAGCGTCAGGATCTGCTGTTCCAGCCCTACAACCCGCGCTTTCCAGAACGCATTCGCGATTTTGGCGGCGACTGTTTCGCGGCCATTCGGGAAAAGGACTTTGCCGTCCATCACCCCTATGAAAGCTTCGATGTGGTGGTGCAGTTCCTGCGCCAGGCAGCCAACGACCCGGCGGTGGTGGCAATCAAGCAGACGCTCTATCGCACCTCAGAAGATTCCCCCATTGTGAAGGCCCTGACCGAAGCGGCGGAGGCCGGGAAGTCGGTGACCGCGCTCGTCGAGTTGAAGGCGCGCTTTGACGAGGAGCGGAACATCCGTTGGGCGCGCAACCTGGAGCGCGCCGGAGTCCAGGTGATTTATGGATTCATCGAACTCAAGACCCACGCCAAGATTTCGCTGGTCGCGCGCCGGGAGGGCCGGGCCCTGCGCACCTACGTGCATTACGGCACCGGCAACTATCACCCGATCACGGCCCGCATCTACACCGATATCTCCTACTTTTCCTGCGACCCTCTCCTGGTCCGCGACGCAACCCGGCTGTTCAATTACATGACCGGCTATGCCCGGCCCAAGGCGATGGACAAGATCGCCTTCGCCCCGCTCACGCTGCGTTCGACGCTGCTGCGGCATATCAACGATGAAATCGGGCATGCCAAGGCCGACCGGCCGGCTGCGATCTGGGCGAAGCTCAACTCGCTGGTCGACCCGGAGATCATCGATGCGCTCTACAGAGCCTCACAGGCCGGTGTCTCGGTCGAACTGATCCTGCGCGGCATCTGTTGCCTGCGTCCAGGCGTGCCCGGGCTTTCCGAGAACATCCGTGTGAAGTCCATCGTCGGGCGCTTTCTGGAGCACAGCCGAATCGTTTGCTTCGGGGCCGGCAAGTCGCTACCGTCACGCGACGCCAAGGTGTTCATATCCTCCGCCGACTGGATGCCCCGCAATCTTGACCGGCGGATCGAGACCTTGGTGCCGATCGATAATGCGACGGTACACCAACAGATTCTCGACCAGATCATGATTGCCAATCTGAACGACGAAGCGCAGTCCTGGATCCTGGAGCCTGAGGGAACCTATCGCCGCGTGCGCTCCACCGCCAAATCCTTCAGCGTCCACACCTACTTCATGACCAATCCCAGTCTCTCGGGACGCGGATCGGCCCTGAAGAAGTCGAGAAAGACGCCGAGATTGGTCCTCAGAAAGACCTAAAGGCTCTATGGTAGCAGGTTCGCTGGCACCAGCCTCGGCGCTCTCCAAATCCAGCCCGAAGGACGGGCGGATTGCCGTCATCGATATCGGTTCGAACTCGATCCGCCTGGTGGTCTTCGACGGCCTGAAGCGCGCGCCTGCGACCGTCTTCAATGAAAAGGTCCTCTGCGGTTTGGGCCGAGGGCTGCAGAAAAGCGGCTACCTTCATCCGGACGGCGTTGCTCTGGCGATACCCAACCTTGTGCGCTTTACCGCGCTGGCGAAGGCCATGGGGATCGAGCGTGTCGATCTCATCGCTACCGCGGCGGTGCGCGATGCGGAAGACGGTCTTCAATTCGCCGACGCGGTGGAGCGGGCCTGCGGCGAGCCGATCCGAATCCTGAGCGGGGCCGAGGAAGCGCAGCTTTCAGCCCTGGGTGTGATCGCGGGAAACCCCGAGGCGGACGGCATCATGGGCGACCTCGGGGGCGGCAGCCTGGAGCTGGTCGAGATCAATCAGGGAAAGATCGGCCGCGCCACGACACTGGCGCTCGGGCCTCTCCGCCTGATGGAAAGCTGTGGCGGGGATCGGCAGGTGGCACGGAGCCAGGTCGATGCGGCGCTGTCGGAGGTGGATTGGCTTGCGACAGGCAAAGGCCGGTCCTTCTATCCCGTCGGTGGCGCCTGGCGCAATCTGGCACGGCTGCATATAGAGCAAAAACGCCACCCGCTGCACGCCATTCACGGGCACACCATCCAGTACCGCGAAGCCGTAAAGCTGGCCCGTCTTGTGTCCCGGCAGGGCAAGACCTCGTTGTCCGGTATCGACTTCATCTCGCGGCGGCGCCGGGAGACTCTGCCACTGGGAGCCCTGGTGCTGGGGCGGCTGTTGCGCATCACCAACTCCTCGGCGATCAGTTTTTCGACCTACGGCCTGCGGGAGGGATATCTCTTCGATCAACTGCCCAAAGACCAGCAGGCCGAAGATCCTTTGATCGCTGCGGCGCGCGACTTTGCCGAGCGGGAAGGCCGCTTTGGCGATCTCGGCGATGGCCTGATGCGGTGGTGCGATGCGATCTTTCCCGATGAAGACGAGGAAGAGCATCGCCTGCGTCTCACGGCCTGCCATATCTCCGACTTTGCCTGGCGGGAGCACCCGGATTTTCGCGCCAGCCAGGCCCTGCGCCGGGTTCTGCACCATCCCTTTGTCGGCATCGATCACACGGGCCGCAGCTTTCTCGCCTACACCGTCTTCCTGCGTTACGGCGGTGCGCCCGATTCAAGCAAGGTGGCGAGAGCCACGACCCTGTTGAGCGAGCGTTCGCGGGCCCGGGCCAGGTTATTGGGGGCGGCGCTGCGGCTGGCTTTCCGGGTGTCGGGGGCGACGCGTGCCATTCTCGACCGCAGTTCCCTGCGGGCCGATGGCGATACCCTGGAACTGGTGCTGCCCGATGATGGTTCGGTGCCGGATGGGGAGGCGGTTCAGCGACGTTTGCGTGCCTTGGCGGCGGTCGGGGACTTCAGGGAAACCCGGATTATCCTCTGATCCGGAGCGGTTCAACGCACCTCAATTTCTCGAACGATATCAATGATCTGAAAGCGCTGGCCGTCAGCTTCCCGCTCGACACGGTAGATGCCGCGGTAGGTGCCCTTGGGCCAGGCGTCCTGGCGCAGCCGCTTGCCGACAAAACGAGAGAGGGTGGCGCGGTTCCGCTCAAGTACCCGTTCGGCCCCGACGAACTTACGTCCGTCCGGATCCAGAATGACCATGGTTTCATGGTCGCCCTGGCGAATGCCCCAGGCGCCGACCCAGAAAATGAACACCGGGGACGTCGCCGAAATGGTCTCCGGTGGTTCGATCCCTGCCATGACCTCCCGGTGCTCGGCCTGGCGGTCCAGAAAGCCCGACGAGAGCAGTCCGCCGGCGCGATAGGGAATCTGTGCCTGGGCTGCTTCCGACCAGAGACTCTGTGCTGTCTCGCCGCAGTTCGCCGAAGGTTCCAGCCCGGTAAAGGGGTCGAGCAGTTTGTTTCGGTGGGTGACGGCGAAGTGGACATGCGGGAAGTCGCTGTTGCCGGATAGGCCGATCAGGCCGAGCTTATCGCCGCGCTTGACGGTGTCGCCCTTCTTTACCGCGACGCTGCCTTTCAGCAGATGCGCGTAGGTGGTGACCCAACCGTCTCCGTGCCCGATGGCAACCCAGTTGCCGTTACGCTCCTCACGGGTTTTGCCCGGGCCGCTGTCCTGCATCAGGATGTCGGGTTGGCCGTCAAACGCCATGAGAACCCTGCCGCCGGCGGCCGCGACAACCGCCACGCCCTCGCGCATCTCGATCTCGGTCGGCACCCGGAAATCGACCCCGCGATGTCCATTGTAGCCAAGGCTCCCGCAGGTGTGATCGAGCCAACCCTCGCCGCCATCGTAGTCGACGTAATTCTGGATGTTGCAGACGGCGCCCATGACGCAGTCGACCGGCAGATCGAAGCCGCCGCCGGGCGCGCGCCTTTCCTGGGCCTCCGCAGCAGCGGCCGTGATTAAAGCCGCAAGACCGATCATCACGCCGAGCAGGGAACGGGTCATGTTCAATCGGCTTCCTGGGGTGCCTTGATGGGAACGATCTTGATCTTACTGCCAGCAGCCGAAAGCGCCACATCGCCGCTCTTCAACGCCAGCGCATCGCGCCCGAAGATGTCGTAGCGCCAGCCCTTGAGGGCCGGGACATCGGCCTTGCTGTCGGCAGCGATCTGTTCCAGATCGGCCGTGTTGGCGATGAGCTTTTGCGCCACGTCATGTTCGTCGCAGCGCAATTTCAACAAGACCTTCAGCAGGTCGATCAGGGGTCCGGATCCGTTGGGTGCTGACTGTTTCACAACCGGCCGGGGAAGCTGCTTGTCGGGCAGGGCGAGCCCTTGAGCCACAGCTTCGAGAATCGCCTTGCCGAGACGGCCCCGCGCCATGTCCTTGTTCAGGCCCCTGGAGCGGGCCAACTCTTCTTCGCTGGTCGGCCGGTGGGCCGCGATGTCGAAAAGCTGCTCATCCCTCAGCACCCGGCCCCGCGGCACGTTGCGCTGCTGCGCCTCCTGCTCGCGCCAGGCGGCCAGGGCGTGGAGCACGGCAAGGTAGCGCCGATCGTTGGAGCGCGTCTTCAGACGCCGCCAGGCCTGATCCGGTTCCAAGCGATAGGTGTCCGGCGAGGTCAGGATCGCCATTTCCTCTTCCAACCAGCCGGCCCGGCCGGTCTTGGTCAATTGGCGCTCCAGCTTCCGATAGATCTTCCGCAAGTGGGTGACGTCGGCCAGGGCATAGTTCAATTGGCGTTCCGCCAGGGGACGCCGCGACCAGTCGGTGAAGCGGGACGACTTGTCCACATGGGCGCCGGTCATCTTGCGTACCAGGGTGTCGTAGCCCACCGATTCCCCGAAGCCGCAGACCATGGCGGCGACCTGGGTATCGAAGATCGGCGCCGGCAGGCGCCCGGTCAAATGAAAGAAAATCTCCATGTCCTGACGGGCGGAGTGCAGAACCTTGACCAGGCGCGGGTCGTCGAACAGCGCCAGAAGCGGTGCCAGATCCAGGTCCGGCGCCAGGGTGTCGACGGTGGCAACGTCGTCCGGTCCTGCGACCTGGAGCAGGCAAAGCTTCGGCCAGTAGGTCGAATCGCGCAGGAACTCTGTATCTACGGTGATGAAGTCGGCTTTGGCCAGTCGTTCGCAGAGGGCTTCAAGCTCTGCGGTTTCGGCAATCAATGTCATGCCAGCGGTATACACGCTATCGCTAGACGGTAAAAGTGCCGAGGCTCCTGCCACCCATTTCCGGCCGGGCACCCGCGTATGCGGGCCGGCCTCTCGCTGGCTGCCTTGCAGACTTGACAAAACCCCCGATTCCCTGCCTTTTGCGCCCTCGTTCAGACCCCTTCCGACCAGACCCCGGGACTAGCCTCAATGCACCCCTATCGTAGCCATAGCTGTGGAGAACTGCGGCCGAGCCATGCTGGCGAGCAGGTCCGCCTGTCCGGCTGGATCCATCGCAAACGCGACCACGGCCAGCTTCTTTTCGTCGACCTGCGCGACACCTTCGGTATCACCCAATGCGTGATCGACGTGAGCAGCCCGCTGTTCCCGATGCTGGAGGAAACGAGGGTCGAGAGCGTGATTACGGTCACGGGGCCGGTGGTCCAGCGGACGCCTGAGACGGTTAACGCGGCGGTTCCCACCGGCGAAGTGGAGGTGCAGATTCAGGAGCTGACGGTCCAATCGCGGGCCGAGGTCCTGCCGCTGCAGGTCAATTCCGACGAGGATGCTGGCGAGGAAACCCGCCTGCGCTATCGCTACCTGGATCTGCGGCGCGAGAAGATGCAGGCCAAGATCCGGCTGCGGGGTGCGGTGATCAACTCAATCCGACGTCGTATGGTGGAACAGGGCTTCCAGGAATTCCAGACGCCGATCCTGACCGCGAGCAGCCCCGAGGGCGCCCGTGATTATCTGGTGCCGAGCCGCCTGCATCCCGGCAAGTTCTACGCCCTGCCGCAGGCGCCGCAGATGTTCAAACAGCTCCTGATGATGGCGGGTTTCGACCGTTACTTTCAGATCGCACCCTGTTTTCGCGATGAGGACAGCCGCGCCGACCGTTCGCCGGGTGAGTTCTATCAGCTCGATCTGGAAATGAGCTTCGTCACCCAGGACGATGTCTTCGCGGCCCTGGAGCCGGTGCTGGGCGGTGTTTTCGAGGAATTCGCCGAGGGCAGGCAGGTGACGCCGGCGCCTTTTCCGCGCATTCCTTTTCGCGAAGCCATGCTGAAGTACGGTTCGGACAAGCCGGACCTGCGCAACCCGATCGAGATCGTCGACGTGACCGAGTCCTTCCGCGGCTCGGGCTTCGGTATTTTCGCCAAGGCCGTCGAAGGCGGTTCGGTGGTGCGGGCCATTCCGGCCCCCGGCGCCGGGGAGCGCCCGCGCAGCTTCTTTGACAAGCTGAACGACTGGGCACGCAGCGAGGGGGCCGCGGGTCTCGGCTACATCATCTTCGCCCCCGACGGCACAGCCAAGGGGCCGATCGCCAAGAACCTGGATGCCGAGCGGACGGCGCAGATCAAGGAAGCCGCCGGCCTTCGCGACGGCGATGCGGTATTCTTTTCCTGCGACAAGGCGGGGGCCGCGGCCAAGCTGGCCGGCCAGGTCCGCAACCGCCTGGGCGACGAGTTGGATATCCTGGAAAAGGACGCCTTTCGCTTCTGCTGGATCGTCGACTATCCGATGTTCGAACTGGACGAGGACAGCGGCAAGATCGAGTTCAGCCACAATCCCTTTTCCATGCCGCAAGGCGGTATGGAGGCCCTTGATGGCAAGGACCCCTTGGACGTTCTGGCCTATCAGTACGACATTGTCTGCAATGGGGTCGAGCTTTCCTCCGGCGCGATCCGGAATCATCTGCCGGAGATCATGTACAAGGCCTTTGCCATCGCCGGCTACAACCAGGAACAGGTGGATGCGGAATTCGCCGGCATGATCTCCGCGCTGAAGTTCGGCGCGCCGCCGCATGGCGGATCGGCGCCGGGCATCGACCGCATCGTCATGCTTCTGGCGGATGAGCCGAACATCCGCGAGGTGGTGGCCTTCCCGATGAACCAGCGGGCAGAGGATCTGATGATGCAGGCGCCGGCGGCCGTCAGCGAACGGCAACTCGCGGAGTTGCACATCAAGCTGGATCTGCCGCCGGAATAGGCTGCGGTAGGGGCGCGGGGCGATGATCGGTCAATTTCCCCCTGAGCTTCCCAGGGAGCACGGCTTTTTCATGCCTGCGGAGTGGGCTCCCCATGAGCGTTGCTGGATGGCCTGGCCCTGCCGGGACGCGCTCTGGGGTGATGGGCTGGAGCCGGCACGGCGGGCCTATGCCGCCGTTGCCCGGGCCATCGCAGGCTTCGAAGCGGTGACCATGCTGGCCAACGCAGAGGACCTCTCCGCTGCGGCCACGCTCTGCGGCACAGAGGTCGATTGCCGGGCGATGCCATTGGACGATTCCTGGATGCGCGACTTCGGCCCGAGCTTCGTGATCGACGGGCAGGGGGGCATCGCCGGTGTCGATTGGCGGTTCAATGCCTGGGGCGAGAAGTTTCATCCCTACGACCGCGATGCCGCTCTGGCTGAAAGGCTGCTCGTCGATATCGGAATTCAGCGCTTTTCAGCGCCTTTGGTTCTGGAGGGCGGTTCTATCCATGTGGATGGCGAAGGGACACTGCTCACCAGCGAGGAGTGCCTGCTGGCGCCGAACCGCAATCCCGACCTCGGCCGTGCGGATATCGAAGACCTGCTGCGGCGCTATCTGGGGGTTAAAGCTTTCGTGTGGCTGGGGCACGGGTTGGAGGACGACGACACGGACGGCCATGTTGACAACATTGCCTGCTTCGTGCGCCCCGGCGTGGTGATGACCGTCGTCTGCGACGATCCCGCGGATGCCAATCATCACATTCTGAAGGATAACCTGGCGCGTCTGAACAAGGCCAAGGATGCGCGCGGAAGAACGCTGGAGGTTATCGAACTGCCGCTGCCGCGCGAACGGCGCTATCTGGGGTCCCAGCGGTTGGCTTTGTCTTATGTGAACTACTACATCGCCAACGGCGGCGTCGTGATGCCGTCCTTCGGCGATAGCCAGGACGAAGCCGCGCGGGTGATCCTGGAACGGGCCTTTCCGGGCCGCAGGGTGGTTCAGGTTCCCGTCAGCGATGTCCTCGTCGGTGGTGGCGGCATTCACTGCATTACCCAGCAACAACCGCGCCCGTGACATACTGAAGCGGGCGTCTTGGTTCCGGAACCGCATCAAAGAGGCCATTCCGGTTATCAATCGTATTTCCGCGAATGAGCGGGCAGGCGCTAGGTTCTTGGTCCTGCTCTCTTGGTGATGGCCAGACCTTCCGCTGCCTTCCTGTCCGATTCATTGGGCAGCAACCAAACAATCTGACTACTCAAAGTAGAATAGAAGAATAGCCGAATAATAGAATTAACGGTTACTTCATTCCCTCCTTCTATAGCCCAGGCAAGCCTGCGCCAATCCCTCAGAATCATCTGAGAGCCTTGGAAAGCGGGCATAAATATTCTGATTAGAAGGGATCTTGGGGATCATGGGAAATCGTCTTTTTCAGCGCGCGCTGCTGCCGACTGTAGCTCTGGCGCTCGCCTTTAACGCAACTTACGCGGCAAACGCCGAGGTCGGCGTCACCGACACCACCATCACCTTCGGCCAGTCGGCCGCTCTGGACGGCCCGGCGGCCGCCCTTGGCGTCGGCATGCGCGAAGGTATCCTGGCCGCTTTTGCCGAGGCCAACCGCAACGGCGGTGTGGCGGGGCGCCAGCTGGAGCTGAAAAGCTACGACGATGGCTACGAGCCGGAGCGGGCCATCAGCAACGTTCAGAATCTGATCAATCAGGATCAGGTTTTTGGCCTGATCGGCGCGGTCGGCACACCGACCTCCAAAGCGACGCAACCGATCGCGACGGAGAATGCGGTGCCTTTCGTCGGTCCGTTCACGGGTGCCGGCTTCCTGCGTGACGCTGCGCTGACCAATGTGATCAACGTGCGCGGCACCTATGGCCAGGAAACCGAAGCCTGGATCAAGCATCTGACCGAAGATCTGGGCTACGATCGCATCGCGATCCTCTACCAAGATGACTCCTTCGGGCGTGTCGGCCTTGCCGGCGTCAACAAGGCGCTTGAGAAGCGCGGCCTCTCCCTGGTCGCCGAAGGCACTTACAAGCGTAACACGACGGCGGTGAAGTCGGCGCTGCTTGCCATCCGCAAGGCCGATCCGCAGGCTGTGGTGATGGTCGGCGCCTACAAGCCGATCGCAGAGTTCATCAAGCTCGCCCGCAAGACCAAGGTGAACGCAACCTTCGTCAACATCTCCTTCGTCGGATCCAAGGCTTTGGCCAAGGAGCTGGGCAAGGACGGTGAAGGCGTGGTGATCACTCAGGTCGTGCCGTTCCCCTGGGACAACTCGATCCCGTTGGTTCAGCAGTACCAGGCGGCAATGAAGGCGCATGACGCGTCTGCCGAGCCGGGTTTCGTTTCGCTCGAAGGCTACATGGTCGGCCGCATTGCGATCATGGCATTGGAAAATGCCCAGGGTGAACTGACCCGTGAGTCCTTCCTGAAGGCGGTTTCCGATACCGGCAGCTTCGACCTTGGCGGTGTCACATTGAACTACGGCCCGGGTGACAACCAGGGCATGGACAAGGTGTTCCTTTCCATCATTCAGGCTGATGGATCCTTCAAGGCGGTTCAGCGCCTCGGCGGTTCCAGCTAAGCAGTGTTGCGGGGGATGTCTCTCTTGGGCATCCCCCGTATCCGAAGAACCCCTCGGGGATCAGTTTTGTCGGATTGGGATAAGTTCGATGGATGAAGTACAGGGCTCGGTTGTGGGCGTGCCCGAAGCGGAGCAGAGCGAAGCGCCGGTTACAGACGATCATGCAGCAAAGGGTCGCAGGAAAGCCGGAATTACCCAGTTCTTTCATCGTTTCGCCGGAATAAGGGCACGGCTTTTCAGCGCTTTTGGGGCCGTAGTCGCCCTGACCTTTGCCGCCAGCGCCATCGCGTTTCTGTTGTTTTCCAATGTCGGCAATGTATTCCAACAGATGACGGATCGCAGTGTGCCGGCGATGACTGAGGCGCTGAGACTTTCCACCATCAGTGCCGTCCTGTCGGCCGAGGCACCCGCCCTGGTAACGGCCAAGGATGATGCCGAGCGTGCGGAGCGCAACGCGGTGCTTCAGGAAAAGAAGACTGAATTGAACACGACGCTTGAATCGCTGCGATCCCGGTTGGGTTCTTCGGATCAATTGACGGCGATCGAGGGTCTGACGGGGGAGGCGATTGCCAACCTTGAACTGTTGGATACAGCCGTGGGCGAGATGCTCAAAGCCCGCGCTGCCCGCGAAGCCAAGGTTCAGGAGATTGCCAGTGTTCACGAGGAAGTCCTGGCCATCACCGTTCCCTTGGTTGATGACCTGAACTTCGACCTGGTGATTCAGGCCGACGATGCTTCTCTTATCGGTGGCGATGCCGTCACCGAGCTCTTCGACAGTGGCGTCACATCGCTGCGTGCGGTCCTGCAGATTGAATCCCAGTCGAATCTTCTGGATGGCATCCTGCGCGACGCGGCAAACACCAACGATGCAAGCCGCCTGCAGCCCTTGACGGAGCGTTTCAACGCTGCTGCTGCGACGCTCGGTGAAAGCCTTCAACAGGTTCCGGAGAGCGATCAGTCGGAAGCCCTCGGGTTTCTGATCGGCAGTCTGGTTGCTCTGGGTGCGGGTGAAGTAAACGTCTTTACCCTTCGGGCTGCTGAACTGGGCGCGGCGGGTCATGCGGACAAGGTTCTGAAGACCAGCCGAGACCTGACGGCGCAACTTGCCGGGCAGGTCAACTCCTTAGTGGCCCTTGCGGAGAGCGAACTCAATCAGGGCACGGGCTCATCGGAGTCGGCGATTGCCAACGGCAAGCTCTGGCTTGCGGTGATAGCGGCGATCAGCCTCGTCTTCTCCCTGGCAATCGCCTGGCTTTATGTCGGCCGCAACCTGGTAACCCGCCTGAGCGCCGTCGTCGCGGCCATGCGCGAGATTGCAGGCGGCGACCTGAAGGCCGATGTGGCCGTGACCGGTAGCGACGAGATTGCCGAGATGGCCAAGACGTTGGTGGTCTTCCGCAACGGTCTGGCCGAGGTTGAGGTCGCCAATACCAAGGTCGAAAAGGAACGCGAGACTGCGGCCAAGGAACGGCGCTCCGCCATGCTGGCGCTGGCTGACAGCTTCGAAGCGTCTGTGCTTGGCGTTGTCGAATCTGTTTCCACGGCCTCGGGCGAAATGCGCAGCTCTTCCAAGGGTGTCGCCAGTACGGCTGACGATGCCAAAACGCAGGCGGATGCCGCGGCTGCGGCTGCGCAGCAGGCCTCGACCAATGTGCAGACCGTGGCTTCCGCAGCAGAAGAGCTTGCTTCCTCGATTCAGGAAATTGGCCGTCAGGTGAACCAGTCGTCCAAGGTTGCCGCCAAGGCGGTGGCCAAGGGACAGGAAACCAATACCCAGGTCGAGGGCCTTGATCAGGCGGCCCAGAAGATTGGTGAGGTCGTGCGGCTGATAACCGACATTGCCGAGCAAACCAATCTGCTGGCCTTGAATGCAACCATCGAGGCGGCCCGGGCTGGAGAGGCCGGCAAGGGATTTGCTGTGGTGGCGAGCGAGGTCAAGCAGCTCGCGACCCAGACCGCCAAGGCGACGGAAGACATAGCCGAGCAGATCACGAACATCCAAGGTGCGACGCGGGATGCCGTCGGCGCGATCCGGGAGATTACGACAACGGTCTCCGAGATCGATCAGATCGGCGCTGCCATCGCCTCTGCAGTGGAGGAACAGTCCGCAGCGACCAAGGAGATATCGCGCAACGTGCAAGAAGCCGCTTCCGGCGCGCAGACGGCGGGCAGCAACATATCAAGCGTTCATGAAGCGATCGGTCACACGGGGGACTCGGCGCAAAAGATGCTCGGCGCTTCGAGCACGCTTGTGGAGCAGGCAGGGGAGCTGAAGACGCAGGTCGGTCAGTTCCTCGAGAAGGTCCGCAGCGCCTGACCAGAGCCGCGACACGGCTCATTCGTCAGTGAAGCTCCAGATCTTGGCGTGGTCTTTTGCGCGCTCTGGCTTGATGACCCGCACGCGCTCCTTGATGCCCTCGTCAGTCATCTCCCGTGCGATGGCCAGCAGTGTTCCAAGCTTGTGATCGCCGAGGCTTGCTGCGTCATCCAGTTCAGCCCGGGCAGCAGGTAGGGCTGCCGCGAGATTGGGTGCGCCATAGCGGGTTACCAAGTGCTGGGCGAGCTGTTCGACGGCCCTGAAAAAGCCGGCTTCATCGATCTCGGCAATCTCGACCAGTGTCGTGAAGCCGAAGCTCTCAATACCCAGCCAGGCTGACCCGAAGGCAAGGCGCTGTTTTCGGTCAACCGTCTCGGGATCTATGTCGGCGAAAGCAAAGGTTCCGGGCACGGCCCATTCGCCCTCCTGACAAGGGCTTTCGAAGATATCGAGATCAGAGCGGTCGAGGCGGATGGCACGAGGAAGACGCATAAAGCCATTCTACCGCAGCCACCGCCGTATTCCGAGAGACTTCGGCAGCCTTTCCGCGGACCGTGTGATGCTGGCGTTTTCAGGCCTCGGCAGGGATAAGGCGTGGCCTCTTGTTGCGATAGAGGTTTTGATCGGCGAGGAAGATCAGGGTTTCGGGCCGACTGTCGCGATCATACTCAGCCATGCCGAAGCTGGCGGAAACAGGCAGGGTCGTCTGTTGCCAGGGCACCTGAAGGGCGTTGATCAGCGTCGAGAGTTTGTCGGCCAGAAACGCACTCTCCTGGTTGGGCGTGTGGGTCATGATCACGGCAAATTCGTCTCCGCCGACCCGGGCGACATAGTCGCTCTCTCGCGTATTGTTTTTCAAGGCCTGCGCGACGGCGCGCAGTATGGCGTCGCCGGCCTGGTGCCCGTAGCTGTCGTTGACCGCCTTGAAATGATTGAGGTCACAGAGCAGCAACAGGCCGGTTTCCGGCAGGCGGCGGGCTCTCGCCAGGGCGCGGGAGAGCTCGGCCTCGAATCCGCGGCGGTTGAGCAGGGTGGTCAGTTCATCGGTTACGGAAAGGGACTCCAGATAGCGGATCCGGGCGCGCTGAAGTGCCATGGATTGCTCGGCTTCAGCGGCGGAAGCGAGCAAATCATCGAGAAGATCAAGGGCTGCCGGCCCCAAGGTGTCCGGCAGTTCGTGCGCCATGCGCCGCAGGCGGTCGGCCGCAGAACAAAGCTGCGGCAGACTGTCCTGAGCGATCAGCTTGTCGATCTTGAGGCCGTCCAAGAGGCCCGGAACCATTGTCATCTCTACTCCGGCGGCGAAACTCCCCATAACCTTCCTTGCAAGCGTCGGGCCAAGGCAATAGGTTGATTTTTCAGGGCGTTATGCCGCTGCCTTGGGGTTGGCAGCGGCAAAAACTGCCGACTATCAGGAGAAACCTGCCGGTCAGCCCAGTTTCCCCCAGTGGGTGAAACAGCAGGCGCATTTTGCCGAACGCCTTGATATTTAAGAGAATTGCAAACACTTAGCTCTACTGAGGAATTCGATTGCAGGGGCAGCAGTGATAGCTGGAAAACTAATCATGAAGGTTCTAAACGGGATTGCCGGGGTGGCTCTTGCCGCTTCTTTCAGTCTTCCCGCAGCCGCAGCGGGGCCCGGCCCGGCGGCCGACCTGCTGCCGCACCGGGCGGCCTATCACCTCACCCTCGGCGACATCGACAGCTCCAGCCCTGTCATCCAGGCGCAGGGCCGTCTCGACTTTGAATGGTCCGATGCCTGCGATGGCTGGGTCGTCCAGCAACGGTTCCGGGTTCGGATGGCCTATGAGGATGGACTCTTGGCGGATTTCGGTTGGACCTTGTCGTCCTGGGAGTCAAAAGACGGTAAGAGGTACCGCTTCTTCATCAGGCGCTTCAGTGGCGGCAACGAGATCGAAAGAGTGCGCGGAGAAGCGACCCTGGGCGCCGATGGCACCGGCCGCGCCACCTTCTCAGAACCAGAAGTCCGCGAGATCGCTTTGCCGGCCGGCACGCTGTTCCCGACGCAGCACACCATCGATGTGCTGGCCGGCGCAGGGGCGGCGGAGAGTCCGCTCTGGCGCCTGGTCTTTGACGGCTCGGGCGACGAAGGCCTGTTCGGTGTTTCCGCGGCCCTTTCCCGCAGTCTTCCCGCCGGAGCGCGTACCCAGATTGCGAGCCCTCTGATCGCCCAGGTACCTTCCTGGCGGTTCAATCTTGCCTTCTTCGGTATCGATGAGTCCAACGCCGAACCAGAACAGGAGCAGGGGTTGAGGCTCTTCGCCAATGGTGTCGTCGACGAGATGCGCCTGAACTACGGTGACTTCATTCTGAATGCCGATCTGAACCGCGTGGAGGCCCTGCCGGTTCCCGATTGCTGAGCCGATCAGCTCTTGGCGCCCTTCGAGTCCGATGCTGCTTTGCCGGCCACCTGGTCCTTTGGCGAAGAGTTTTTCGCCGCCGGGCGATCCTTCGACGCAACTTTTAGCGTCCGGCCTTTGACAATCGAATCCTCGCCCAGCTTGTCGCGCACCTGATCCATCGCCATTTCGATTTTCACGCGCTTGTTTCGGGCGGGGTCCAGAAGGTCCGGCAGATCCGCCTCGTCGCTTGCCGTGAGATCCGCCGCGCCGACGCCGATTAGCCGAAAGGCCTTGCCATCCGCTTCCTGGCGCAGAAGCGGTTCGGCAACGCGGTAGATTTCTTCGGCCATTTGCGTCGCGCTGGACAGCTTTCGCGACCGGGAAATCAGTTTGAACTCGGCGGTTTTGAGTTTCAACTGCACGGCTCCACCGGCCAGGGAAGCGCGTTTCAGGCGCCGCGCGACCTTTTCGCAGAGCGGCCAGAGTGTCTCGAGGAGACGGTCGGCCTTCGAG
Organism: Pelagibius sp.; assembly: GCF_965249265.1. Lineage (NCBI taxonomy): Bacteria > Pseudomonadati > Pseudomonadota > Alphaproteobacteria > Rhodospirillales > Rhodovibrionaceae > Pelagibius > Pelagibius sp. The sequence goes on from NZ_OZ252224.1 coordinate 1,820,102, forward strand.
ATATCGGTGTTGAAGGTGGTCTCGGAAGAGATGCTTTTGGTCTGCCCCTGGGAGACCACGGTTCTGTCATCCTGCGCGCGTGCAAAGTGATACAGCCGCTTTCCGATCCGGCCGTAGCGGGCGACCAGGGCCGCCTCTTCGAAGGGCAGAAGGTGGCGGACAAGGGTGATGCCGTCGCGGGCGAGGGAAGCGCGCAAGGACTTGCCGACCCCCCAGATAATGCTGACGGGTTGGGCCGCCAGGAAGTCACGAGCCTCTGCTTGGCCGATAACGGCAAAGCCCCGCGGCTTATCCAGGTCCGATGCGATCTTTGCAAGGAACTTGTTGAAGGAAAGTCCAATTGAGGCGGTAAGGCCCAGGTCGTCTTCAATGCTCTTCACCAAGGCTGCAAGGCTGCGCGCCGGCCAACCTTTGTGCAGCTTCTCGGTGCCGGTCAGATCCAGGAAGGCTTCGTCGATGGAGATCGGTTCGACCAGCGGTGTCAGCGCCCGCATGCGTTCGCGGATTTCCTTGCCGATTGTGCTGTACTTGGCCATGTCCGGGCGGATCACCACCGCATCCGGGCAGGCCTTCAGGGCTTTGAACATGGGCATGGCAGAATGCACGCCGTACATGCGCGCGACATAGCAGGCGGCGGCAACCACTCCGCGCCGTCCGCCGCCGACGATAACGGGTTTGTCTCTCAGGTCGGGCCGGTCGCGTTTTTCGACACTGGCGTAGAAGGCGTCGCAATCAATATGGGCGATGGCGAGGCTGTCCAGCTCGGGATGATGAATCAGACGCGGGCCGTGACAGCGGGGGCATCTGTCGGATCCGCCGGTGCCTATCGCGTCTGCGCCCCGGCCGGCGTCCGGTGTTTCAGTGGATGAGGCTTGTCGACGCCGGTCCTCGAAGACCTCCAGGCAATCCCGGCAAACGGCAGGCACGCATCACCTCCAGTCTGCCAGCGCCTGGGGCAGTTCCTCCGGGCGCCATAGCTGTGCTGCACCGAAGACACCGCTGGAATCACCGTGAGTCGCTTTGACGATCGGGGTGGTAACCTGATCTGAGAAGACGAACCGGGGCAGAAGCTCAGGGACATTGCGGTAAAGGCGTTCGATATTGGAAACCCCGCCGGCCAGGACGATAACATCCGGGTCCAACACGTTGATGACAGCCGCAAGGCCGCGGGCGAGGCGGTTTTCATAGCGCTCCAGCGCCAGACAGGCCTTTGATTCGCTGGCCTCGGCCCGCTCGGCGACCTCCGCAGCCGTCGTTTTGATGCCGCTCAGGGCTGCATAGTCTCTTGCCAGCCCGGGTCCGGAAAGAAAGGTCTCCACGCAGTCCCGCTTACCGCAGTAACAGGGATTTCCCGCCTGTTCATCCGGCTCCGGCCAGGGCAGGGAACTGTGTCCCCACTCACCGGCAATGGCATTGCGGCCGATATGCGGACGACCGTTGATCGCGATTCCACCCCCGACGCCGGTACCGATGATGACGCCAAATACCACCGAGGCGCCGGCGGCGGCGCCATTGCTGGCCTCCGAAACGGTCATGCAGTTGGCATCGTTGGTGATCCGCAGCGGCCGTTCCAGGAGCCCGGCGAGATCGCGGTCGAGCGGCCTGTCGAGAAGCCAGGTAGAATTTGAGTTCTTCACTAAACCGGTGGCTGCAGAGAAGGCGCCCGGAATGCCGATCCCGACGCTGCCGCGAATTCCCAGCTCCGATTCAATGTCTTTGATGAGATCGGAAATAGCGGTGATGGTCGCGCCGTAGTCCTGGCGAGGCGTTGCGACACGGCGGCGAATTAATGTGTCGCCATCACTGGCCAAGGCGATCGCTTCAATTTTGGTGCCGCCAAGATCAACCCCGATCTGCATGAGATCTTTACCTATTTTGCCACTTGGTCGCCGGAGCTACAGAAAGTAGTTTATCCAAAGCTTACCAAAAATTAACTTTATCGCTCTATCTATACGGCGAGGTCGGTGGTCAGGTGTCTCTCTGAGGTACTCCGCCGTTTTCGAAGGACTTGTCGGTACCGTCTTCCTTACGGACAGTGCCTCCTTATCATAAGTGCCATCGGGCAGGGCAAATAACATGATGAATGGAACGAATACCGCAGCCAGCGAAGGTGTGGCCAAGACCGTACTGATCGTGGAGGACAACGAGCTCAACATGAAGCTCTTTCACGACCTGCTGGAGGCGCATGGATACAACATTCTCCAGACCAAAGATGGCATGGAAGCACTGCGCCTGGCGCGCGAGCACCGCCCCGATCTGATTTTGATGGATATCCAGCTGCCGGAAGTTTCGGGGCTGGAGGTGACCAAGTGGATCAAGGAAGACGACAATCTGAAGGCCATCCCCGTAGTCGCCGTGACCGCCTTCGCCATGAAGGGTGACGAAGAGAAGATTCGCGAGGGCGGCTGTGAGGCCTACATCGCCAAGCCGATATCCGTCGCCAATTTCCTGGAGACGGTTGAGCGGTTCCTGAGCTAGCCGCCGTAACGTACAGCCGACCATGACCGCGCGTATACTGGTCGTCGACGATATCCCAGCAAATGTGAAGCTGCTCGAGGTCAAGCTTTCGGCCGAGTACTTCGACGTTCTGACGGCATCGGACGGCCCCTCCGCATTAGAACTTGCCCGCAGCGAAGCGCCCGACCTCATCCTCAGTGACGTGATGATGCCGGGGATGGACGGCTTTGAGCTCTGCGAGCGCCTGAAGGCCGACCCGCAAACAAGCCATATACCGCTGGTGATGATTACCGCGCTGAGCGACGTTTCCGATCGCGTTCGCGGGTTGGAGGCCGGGGCTGACGATTTCCTGACCAAGCCGGTCAACGACATTGCCCTTTTTGCCCGTGTTCGCTCCCTGGCCCGCCTCAAGCTGATGATGGATGAGCTGAGAGTCCGTCAGGCGGCGAGCGGCGGCGACGAGGTTTTGGCGGAAAGCGGCGTGGATACCGCGGAGGCGATTGTCGATGCCAAGATCCTTTTGGCCGACGCCAGCCCGACGCTCGCCAGTAAGGTCGCCGACTATCTGGCCGAGGACGGCCATAGCACCGAGCACGTTAAAACCGTCGACGAGGCCCTGACTGCATCACAGGCCAGCGACTATGATCTCCTGATCGTCAGCCTGCATCTGGGCGAAGAGGACGGTCTGCGGCTCTGTTCGCAGATCCGGTCCCAGGACGAGACCCGCCATGTGCCGATCCTGCTGCTGCTGGACGAAGAGGATCTGCCGCGCCTGCCCAAGGGCCTGGAGATCGGCGTTACCGACTACGTGATCAAGCCGATCGACCGCAACGAACTGCGGGCCCGCACGCGCACCCAGATCCGGCGCCGGCGCTATCATGACAAGCTGCGCGACATGCTGCGCAGCTCGGTCGCCATGGCTTACACCGATACCCTGACCGGGGTCTACAATCGGCGCTACATGAACGCCCATCTTGATCGCAAGATCATGGAGATTGCCGAAACGGTGAAGCCGGTGTCGGTCTTGATGTTCGACCTTGATCATTTCAAGAGCGTAAACGACACCCATGGCCACGGGGCAGGCGACGAAGTCCTCAAAGAACTGGCCAAGCGCGTGAGTCGCAGCGTGCGCGATCTCGATCTGGTCTGCCGCTACGGTGGCGAGGAATTCGTCATTGTGATGCCCGATGCCGAGTTGGACATGGCGGTCAATGTAGCCGAACGCGTTCGCAGCGTGGTGTCCGAGAAGCCTTTCATGATCGGCGAAGACAACATGGCGCTGGAAGTGACCATCTCGGTGGGGGTGGCGACGACACGGGATCCGACCGAAACACCGGAGACGCTGATTGCCAGTGCCGATGAGGCGCTCTATGGCGCCAAGGCGGCCGGGCGAAACCAGGTCGTTTCTTCCGAAATTCGCCGCCGCAATTCGCGCTCGGCCTCTGTCGGCAGTGACTGAATAGCAAAACGGCCGCCTCAAGGGCGGCCGTTTTCAGTATCCAAGACAGGCTCGGATCACTTCATTTTGCTTTCCTTGAAGATCACGTGCTTGCGGGCTACGGGATCGTACTTCCGGAACTCGAGCTTCTCGGTAAGGGTACGCGGGTTCTTCTTGGCCACATAGAAATAGCCGGTGTCCGCGGTACTCACCATCTTGATCAACTGCGTCGCTGGCTTGGCCATATCCGCTGTCCTTTGACTGAACTGACTGAGGTTGCGGCGAAAATACTTTGCTTTGGCGGTCTGTCAAGCCTCGCCGGGTAGCGTCTCGCGCTTTCCTCGGATTAAGGAATAAAAGCCTATTTCAATTAGCCGCCCGAGGCTGCCCGCAGGTCGATGGATACCTCCGCCGTGTCGGGAGGGCCCTGAAGGGCGCGGGCAAAGAGGCCCGGATCATGAAGCAGGCGGGTGGCGACTTGTAGGTCGATTTCGGCCTCCTCATCGCGCATCGGACAGTTGGCCCTGAGTGATTCGATGGCCTGATCGTCATTGGTATCGATATCGCGGCGTCTCAGGTCACCAGCCAGGGGCAGGGCGCCGGTCCGGATCAGCGAGAGGACATCTTCGACGGAGTTAACCTCGCCGGTGGTGCAGATGTCCGGCAACACGCCACGCCGATGAAGAGCATAGCCCGAAGGGGCGTGAAAGCGCGCCCAGGTGAGCGTCAGTTCACCCTGATTGGGAAGCCGCAGGACCGTCTGCACGGTTCCCTTGCCATAAGAACTGCTGCCGACGACAACGGCACGGCCTGAATCCTGAAGCGCTGCCGCAACGATTTCCGCGGCGGAAGCCGAGGCGCCGTCCACCAGGACGACCATGGGCGATCCCTTGGACACGTCGTCATTTGAGGCGCTGAAGTACTGATGGCTGTCAGGGTGGCGGCCGTGAGTGGAGACGATGCGGCCCTGAGTGATGAACAGTTTTGAAACCTCAACGGCCTGATCGAGCAGCCCGCCGGGGTTGCCGCGAAGATCGAGAATGAAGCCCTCCAGCTCGTCGCCGATCTCGTTCTGGGCCAACTTGACCTTCTGCTTCAAGGTATCCGTGGTGCGCTGGTTGAAGCCGGAAAGGCGGATGTAGGCGAGATTGCCTTCGCGGCGGTAGCTCACCGTCTGCGGTACGATGTGCGATCGTGTGACAGCGATGGCGAGCGGTGAATCGTTTGCTTCGCGATCGACGGTGAGATTTACCTTGGTGCGCACCGGGCCGCGAAGGCGCCGAACCACCTCACGTTGGGAGAGGCCGTCCACACTCGAGCCATCGATCAGGGTGATCACGTCGTCGCTGGTCAGGCCGGCTTTCTCCGCAGGGGTGTTTTCCATCACCGAGAGAACCAGCACCCCTTCTTCGATAAGGCGGATGCGAATGCCGATCCCGCCGAAGCCGTCACGGCTGGCGCGGTTTTCCCGCGCCGCCTCACGCCCCGCATAGCGCGAAAAGCTGTCCAACTCTCCGAGCACGCCGTCGAAGACCACCTCGTAGAGCTGCTCAGGCTCGGCGGTGTCCAGGTCGTCGGAATGGTAGCGGCTGGCGCTGATCGTCGCCGCGGTCAGGGCACCCCATCCCTTGGCGTCGTTGGGATCGGGCATCGGATAGCTGGCCATGGCGGCGCCGTCGACACTGACCCGCAAAAGGTCACCGTCCTGTTCCACACCAATGGCCGGATCGATGCTGGCAAGGCTGCCCATACCGGCGATTGCCAGTTGGGATACCGAAACCTCTTCGATAAAGATGTCGGATACGTCCTGATAGCCGGTGCTGAACAACCGCTCTGCACGCGCCTCGTCGTAGCCGAGGGGCGGGGCGCTGTCCTGCGAGGCGCAGGCAACCATGAGAAATGCAAGGCAGAGAGGACCGGCCCGGCGAAGCAGGCCGCGAACATCCAGAACCTTCATTTCTACCGTCTCGTAGGACGCAAACCTCATTGCCACCCTTAGGAACCCCCGTTACACCCCTTGGACCAAACAATAAACGAAGTCGTTAACTTCGTGCAAAGCACAAATTCGGTAGTCGTCAGAGAAATCGGACCCGAAATTCCCTTTATTAGGCACCCGACAGCGTCAAAGATTCGTTAACGTACGAGTAATAATCCTCTACCGATCCTTTCGACCCCTGGGTGTCCTTGTGCCGGATGAGCCGCCGCGCCGCCCGCTTCCGGGCCTCTTCCCGGAGCCGGATTTGACGCGTTTCTTGCTCTTTCCGGTCGACTTCCCCTTTTTGCGGGAGCTTTGTGGCATTTTTCGGGTCGCGTTTCCGGGCCCGGACGAGGTTTCGTTGCGGTATCTACCTGTGCGTGTGTTCCGGGTTTCTGTATTTTCCTCCGGTTCGTCTTTACTTGGCTCGATCAGGGACAGGATCAGGCCGCCGGTCATGGGTTCCGCTTCCAGCAGGCGGACTCTGAGCCGGTCGCCGAGACGGTAGACCCGGCCCCAGCGCTGACCCTCCAGGCTGTGGCGCGCCTCGACGTGATGGTAGAAGTCGTCCGGTAACGTGCTGATGGGAATGAGGCCGTCGGCGCCGCTCTCGTCCAAGGTCACAAAAAGCCCGAAGCGGGTGACCCCGTTGATCCGCCCGGAGAAGGTCACGCCGACCTGGTCCTTCAGGTAGGCCGCGGTAAAGCGGTCGACCGCATCGCGTTCCGCGGCTGCGGCGCTGCGCTCCGTGGTGCTGATGTGGGAGGCGGTCTCGTCGAAGGTCGTCTCACTGCCGGCCGGCAGCCCGTCCTTACCGAGCTTCAGGCCGCTGATCAAAGCCCTGTGTACCATCAGATCCGCATAGCGCCGGATCGGCGAGGTGAAATGGGCGTAGTGGGTAAGGGCTAGGCCAAAGTGTCCGATGTTCTCCGGACTGTAGATCGCCTGGCTCTGGGACCGCAGAATAAGGTCATTGACTAGGCTGGCTTCGGGCTTGTCGGCGGCCTTGGTCAGGATTTGGGTCAGCATGCGCGGTTGGACGACCTGGGACATGTTGAGGCGAAGGCCCAGACCTTCAAGCACCTCGGCCAGCGCTTTCAAGCGAACCGGGTCCGGTCTGTCGTGTACACGGTACATGCAGGGTTGTCCGAGGCGCTCCAGCTCTCTGGCCGCGGCTACGTTGGCCGTGATCATGAACTCCTCGATCAGGCGATGACTGTCCAGCCGTTCGCGTGCATCGATACCGATCACCTCGCCATTGTCGGCGAGGCGGATCTTGCGTTCCGGCAGGTCGAGTTCGAGGGTGCCCCGCTTGGCCCTGCCGCGCAGCAGCGAATCGAAAGCCCCGTAGAGCGGCGGCAGTACCGCTTCCAGAACGGCCTCGTTGCCCCGTTCAGTATCGCCGGGGCGGCCGTCACGGGCGGCCTGAACCTCTTCGTAGGTCAGCCGCGCGGCAGAGCGCATCAGTCCGCGGACAAAGCGTTGGCGCAGCAGTCGGCCGTCCTTATCGATCCAGAGATGGACCGCCATGCAGGGCCGCTCTTCTTTGGGATTGAGCGAGCACCAGCCGTTGGAAAGCGCCTCCGGCAGCATCGGCAGCACGCGGTCAGGAAAGTAGACGGAGTTCCCACGGGCATAGGCCGAGCGATCCAGAGCGCTGTCCGGTTTGACGTAGTGGGCAACGTCGGCGATCGCGACCAGGAGATGCCAGCCGCCGGCGTTCTTCGGGTCTCCGTCGGCCTCGGCAAAGACGGCATCGTCGAAGTCGCGCGCGTCTGCCCCGTCGATTGTGACCAGCGGTATGCCGCGCAGGTCTTCGCGTTTGCCTGGTTTTGCCGGGCCTGCTGCCTCGGCTTCGGTGACGGCCGCTGCGGGGAACTCGCTGATCAGGCCGTGTTCGTGCAGGGTGATCAGGCTCAGCGCCTTCGGATCGTCACCACGGCCAAGGCGTTGTAGCACCCGCACCGAACGCAGGCCCAGGCGTGATCTGCCGCGCCGTTCGGGCAGAACTTCAGCCAGCACCAGCTCGCCTGGAGTCGCACCGTCGGCATTGTCTTTGTTGAGGATGAACTCGCTTTTGGCTCGTTTATCGGTGGGGCGCAGTCTTCCGCCTTCGCTGCCCAGCTCATAGACTCCGAGAACGCGGCGCTGCGGACGGTCGAGCTTGCGAATGACCTGGGCCTCGTAGCTGCCGTCGTCCGTTTTTTTCAGGCGCGCCAGCACCCGCTCGCCAACCGCAAGGGCCGAGCGGCTGCTGCGCTCGGGCGCCATGTAGATCGCCGGTGGCGCCTTTTCTTCATCCCAGACCGTCGGCCGGGCGAGGAGTTCGCCGTCCTCATCAATGCCCGAGATTTCGACGACCAGGACATTCGGCAGGTGACCTGGCGGCGCCAGACGGCGCTGTGGTTTGCGGTTGAGGAGGCCTTCACGCTCCAGATCCTTCAGCAGCGCTTTCAGACGGATGCGGTCGTTGCCTTTGATCCGAAAGGCCCGCGCGATCTCGCGCTTGCCAACAGGTTCGGCGCTTTCGTTGATGAAAGCGAGGACCTGTTCTTTGGTGGGGAAGACGGCGGAGCGGGGCTTCCCGGAGGGGCCCTTGCTGCGCGGCAAGGTCAGTCGGCAGCCGTCGGGGCGACGGCTTTCTTCTTCTTCGCCGCTGGCTTTTTGGCCGCCTTCTTCGCAGGCTTCTTCGCGGCTTTCTTCTTTGCAGCAGGCTTTTTCTTGGCCGCCTTCTTTTTCGCCGTTTTCTTCTTCGCTGCCGGTTTCTTGCCGGCCTTCTGCGCCTTCTTTTCGGCCTGCGCCGCGAGCAGGGGCAGCGCCTGCTCCAGGGTGATGGTCTCCGGATCGATGTCCGAGGGCACCGAGGCGTAGAGCTTCAGATGCTTCACGTAAGGACCAAAGCGTCCTTTGCCCTGCGTAACCGGTTTGCCGTCGTCAGGATGATCGCCTAGCGGTCGTCCCGCTGCGCCGCGTTTCGGCGCTTCGGCGATCAAGGTGACGGCGCGGTTGAGGCCGATGGTCAGAACGTCGTCGCCTTCGGTCAGGGAGCGATAGGTCGAGCCGTGCTTTACATAAGGGCCGTAGCGTCCGATTCCCGCCGTGATAACCTTGCCGTCCTCGGGATGGGGGCCGACGTCACGGGGCAGGGCGAGCAAGGCCAGAGCCTTCGGCAGATCAACTTCCGCCGGCGAAAGACCCTTGGGCAGCGAGGCGCGCTTGGGCTTGGTGTCACCGTCCGGCTCGCCGACCTGAAGGTAGATGCCGAAGGGTCCCTTGCGCATGGTGATCGGCAGATTGCTCTGCGGATCTTCGCCCAGGAGTTTCGGGTTGGACAGATCGACACCGTCGGTTTCGTCTTCATCGCCGGGAACCGCCAGCGGCCGGGTGAAGCGGCAGTCCGGGTAGTTCGAGCAGCCGATGAAGCCGCCGTTGCGGCCGAGGCGGAGGCCAAGCCGCCCTTCTTTGCAGGACGGGCAGGCACGCGGGTTCTTCGACGGATCCTCGGGATCACTTGGAAAAAAGTGCGGCCCAAGATCTTCATCCAGGGCGTCGATCACCTGGGTGATCGAAAGACCGGAGGCGCCTTCGATCGCCGTGCTGAAGGCCGACCAGAAATCCCGAAGCACGAGGCGCCAGTCGATCCTGCCGCCAGAGATGTCGTCGAGTTTCTCCTCCATCTCGGCGGTGAAGTTGTACTGAACGTAGCGCTCAAAGAAACTGGACAGGAAGGCGACGACAAGGCGGCCACGGTCTTCGGGTGTGAAGCGGCGCTTTTCGAGGCGGACATAGTTGCGGTCCTGAAGCACCTGCAGGATGGAGGCATAGGTGGAGGGCCGGCCGATACCGAGCTCTTCCATCTTCTTGACCAGACTGGCCTCGGTGTAGCGCGGCGGCGGCTGGGTGAAATGCTGTTCGGGCAGAACGTCCTTGCGGTCGACGGCATCGCCTTCGTTCAGCTTCGGCAGACGGCGGTCCCCCGGCTTGTCGGCCTCACCGTCGCCGTCACTGCCCTTGTCGTCCCGGCTTTCCTGGTAAAGGGTCAGGAAACCGTCGAAGGTGACGATGGAGCCGGTGGCGCGGAGCTGAGCAACGCCGCTGTCGACGTCGATGTCCACCGCCACCTGGTCCAGCTCTGCGCTCGCCATCTGGCTTGCCACCGTGCGGTTCCAGATCAGCTCATAGAGCCGGCGGCCGTCATCGTCGAGATAGGCGCCCATATCCTTGGGTCTGCGGAAGAGATCGGTCGGCCGGATCGCCTCATGCGCTTCCTGCGCATTCTTCTGCTTCGACTTATACTGGCGCGGTGCGGAAGGCAGATAGGGATCGCCGTAGTCGGCGGAAATCAGCGAGCGGGTGCCGTCGAGGGCTTCCTGCGCCATGGTGACGCCGTCGGTACGCATATAGGTGATGAGGCCGACCGTCTCGCCGCCCAGGTCGATACCCTCGTAGAGTTTTTGGGCAACCCGCATCGTACGGGTCGCCCCGAATCCCAACTTGCGGGAAGCTTCCTGCTGCAGAGTCGAGGTGGTGAAGGGCGGATAGGGGTTGCGCTTGGTCTGCTTGCGTTCGACTGAGGCGACCGAACAACGCGCCGCCGCCTCCAGTTTCCGGGCCGCGGCCTTTGCCGTTGCCTCGTCGGGCAAGCCGAACTTGTCGAGCTTCTCGCCGGCAAGATGCGTGAGCCGCGCCGTGAAGGGGGAGCCTTCGGCATTCGTCAGATTGACATCGATGGACCAGTACTCGCGCGGCTTGAAGACCTCGATCTCCGCCTCGCGCTCAGAGATAAGGCGCAAGGCAACCGACTGGACCCTGCCCGCCGAGCGGCTGCCGGGCAGCTTGCGCCACAGTACCGGCGAAAGCGTAAAGCCGACGAGGTAGTCGAGCGCGCGGCGCGCCATGTAGGCGTCGATCAGTTCCTGATTGAGGCTGCGTGGATGCTTGAAGGCCTCGACGATTGCCTTCTTGGTAATCTCGTTGAAGACCACGCGTTCGACGCCGACGCCTTCCAGAACGTTGCGCCGGCGCAGTTCATCGACGATGTGCCAGGAAATCGCTTCGCCTTCACGGTCCGGGTCAGTGGCGAGGTACAGGTGTTTGCTGTTCTTAACCGCATCGGCGATTTCGCTGAGACGCTTTTCGCCTCGCTCGTCGACCTGCCAGCTCATCGAAAAGTCTTCGTCCGGTCGCACCGAACCGTCTTTGGCGGGCAGATCGCGGACATGTCCGTAGCTTGCCAGGACGTGATAGTCCTGGCCCAGGTACTTGTTGATGGTTTTCGCCTTGGCAGGCGATTCGACGACAACGACGTTCATAGTGCGGATGATTCGAACAGTTCCTTACGATCTTCCTAATTAGTGACGGCGAAACGGATATGCCACCAAGGTGTCACGCGGCGCCGGTCGGTCAAGGAAGCCCGTCGTCATAATGGGTTCGCGGGTGCTTTGTAAAGCCGCGCAACGCGGTTTCCCGGATGGCGTTCGATCCGTCCGGCCAGTTCCAGGTCCAGCAGAATGCTGTGGATCGTCGCCACCGGCAGGCCCGAACGCCGGATCAGGTCGTCCACCATCAAGGGTTCGGCGCCGAGAAGACCTTCGACGTCACGGTACATGTTTTCGTCGGGGTTCGAATGTTCCGAGGGCTGGGCCGGGACCGCCTCCGGGCTTGGAGGTTCCTCGGGCAGGTTGAGCGGTCTGTGGGCAAACCTGCCCAGATCCTCGAGGACCTGGGCTGCCGACTCAATAAGGGTGGCGCCCTCCCGAATCAGGTGGTTGCAGCCGGCGGCCCTTGGATCGAGAGGGAAGCCCGGGACCGCAAAGACGTCCCGGCCCTGTTCCGCCGCAAAGCGCGCAGTGATGAGCGAGCCGGAGCGCCGTGCGGCCTCGACGACAACGATGCCGAGGCAGAGGCCGGAGATCAGGCGGTTGCGCCGCGGAAAGTGACGTGCCTGAGGCGTTGTGCCGAGCGGCATCTCCGAAATGATCGCCCCGGCCTGCTGAAGGTTGTTATGGAGGTCTGCGTTTTCCGGCGGATAGATGATGTCAGCGCCACCGGCGAGGACAGCGACGCTGGCATGGGCAAGGCTTCCCTTGTGGGCTGCTGTGTCGATTCCGCGGGCCATGCCGGACACGACGGCGAATCCGGTCTCTGAGAGTTCCCGGGCCAGGGTCTCGGCGAAGCGGCGGCCGTTGGCCGAGGCATTGCGGGCGCCGACGATACCGACAGCCGGCAGCGAAAGGACGGCTGGATCGCCGAGCACGGCCACCACCGGCGGCGCATCGTCGATGCTACGGAGCAGCGCTGGATAGTCGGGTTCGCAGAGAGCAAGAAGTCTCACGCCCGCCTTTCGGGCGGCGGTCATCTCGGCTTCGGCTTGCTCGTTTGTGCACAAGCGTATGCGCCGCCGGGCGCCGCCTCGGCCCGCCAGAGCAGGCAATTCCGCCAAAGCCGCGCCCGGCGTGCCGAAACGTTGCAAGAGTTGCCTGAAGACAACCGGGCCGACGTTTTCCGACCGGATCAGGCGAAGCCAGTCAAGCCGTTCTCTGTCGCTCAGAGGTTTAGCAGTCTCGTTCTGCATCGCGCTAAGATCGTCACGAGCAGAGAGGGAGGTCAAGGCTTTCCCGAACTCTTACCGCTCTTGTGTCTGTCAGGACGATGCTTTGCCGCCGCCGATTTTCGGCTCTTCGCCCTTCAGCAGCCGGCGGATGTTGGGATGGTGGCGCCACCAGACAAGGACCGCAATTGCGGCTGTCAGTTCCACCATCTGCAGGTCGGCCAACACAAACCAGGAGAGCAGGGGGGCTGCAGCAACCGAGGCCAGCGAGGAGAGGGAGGACATCCGAAAGATCAGAGCGACCAGCAGCCAGATGCCGCAGCAGGTGGCGCCTATGGGAAAGGAAAGAGCCAGGAAAACGCCCAGTGCCGTTGCGACGCCCTTGCCGCCCTTGAAGCCCAGCCAGACGGGAAAGAGGTGTCCGACCACCGCGCCGAGAGCGGCAACCAAGGCCATGTCCGGTCCCCAGAACTGTGCAATCAAAACCGCGGCGACGCCCTTGCCGGCATCCAGCAGCAGGGTAGCGGCGGCCAGACCTTTGCGCCCGGTGCGCAGAACATTGGTGGCGCCGATGTTGCCGGAGCCGATACTGCGGACGTCGCCGAGCCCGGCGAGACGGGTGAGAACCAAACCGAAGGGCAGGGAGCCCAGCAGGTAACCGCCGGCGAGGGCGGCTGCCAAATAGGGCCAGGCGAATTCCCAGGATATCGGATCGGGCATAGCCTGTTGTCCGCTCAGGCCGCTTCGAAGAGGCTGCGCCCGTCGACCACGGTGCGACGCACGCGGCCTTGTACGGGCAGACCTTCAAATGGAGTATTTTTCGATTTACTTTCAAATAGATCTGGGTCGATCTTCCCGGCTTTGTTGAGGTCGAAAATCAGAAGGTCAGCCGGGCTGCCCTTGGTCAGATGTCCGGCCTTGAGGCCGAGAATATCGGCTGGCTTCGCGGTGATGCGGCCGAGCAGATCGAGCAGGTCGATCTTTTCCGAGTGGAAGAGCTGCAGCGACAGCGGCAGCAGGGTTTCCAGGCCGACGATCCCGGGCTCCGCGATGGCGAAAGGCAGACGTTTTGATTCCTGATCGTGAGGAGCATGGTCGCTGGCGATGGCGTCGATGGTGCCGTCGATCAGGCCCTCCATCACGGCGCGGCGGTCGTCCTCGCCGCGGAGCGGGGGAGAGACCTTGGCGAAGGTCCGATAGTCGCCGACGGCTATCTCGTTCAGCGTCAGATAGTGCGGGGCCGTGTCGCAGGTCACGTTGAGGCCGCGGGCCTTGGCACGGCGGATCACGTCAACGGTTGCCGCGGTCGAGACGTGCGCGACGTGATAGCGGCCGCCGGTCAGCTCGACCAGGCGCAGATCGCGCTCGACCATCATGACCTCCGCTACCGAGGGGATGCCGGGCAGGCCGAGCCGGGTGGCCATCTCGCCGCCGTTCATCGCCCCGCCGGCGAGGCTCGGTTCTTCAGGGTGCTGTACGATCAGGTGGCCGAAGGTTTTGGCGTAGGAGAGGGCGCGGCGCATGACCTGGGCGGAGGCGACAGCCTTGGTGCCATCGGTAAAGGCGACGGCGCCGTACTCGCCGAGCATCCCCAGTTCGGTCAGCTCACGTCCTTCGGTGCCCTTCGTCACGGCGGCATAGGTGTAGACCTTGACCCGTTTTTCCTCTCGGGCGCGCCGAGCGATGTATTCCACACCGGCGACATCGTCGATCACGGGATCGGTATTGGGTAGGGCGACCACCGAGGTGACACCGCCCGCGGCCGCGGCGCGGCCGGCGCTGCCCATGGTCTCCTTTTGCTCCTCGCCGGGCTCGCGGATGTGAACCCGCATGTCGACCAGGCCGGGCGCCAGGCAGGCCTTGGCGCAGTCCACGGTCTGAATTCCCTCCGGAACACCATCAGCAAAAAGCTGGGGCCCTATGTCGCTGATACGGCCGTCTTCGGCCAAGAGCGCACCCGGCGCGTCGAGGCCCGAGGCGGGGTCCAGCAGCCGGGCGTTGATGTAGGCGGTGCGGTGTTTGGCAGGCAGTCGCGTCATTGGGCCATCTGCTCCTGCGCGGCGTTTGCCGCTATCAGATTGCGGTTCAGGGTTTCGAGGCAGGCCATGCGCACGGCCACGCCCATCTCCACCTGTTCGCGAATGACCGAACGGTTGATGTCGTCTGCCAGGTCGCTGTCGATCTCGACGCCGCGGTTCATCGGCCCTGGATGCATGATCAAGGCATTGGGCTTGGCCGCCTGGAGCTTCTCCTGATTAAGGCCGAAGAAGTGATAGTACTCCCGGGTAGAAGGGACGTAGCTGCCCTGCATGCGCTCGGTCTGAAGCCGCAGCATCATGACGATGTCGCAGCCCTCAAGCCCTTTGCGCATGTCGTGGAAGGTCTCGACCCCCAGACGTTCGACCTGCCCGGGCATCAGGGTGGGCGGGGCGATGAGACGGACCCGGGCGCCGAGGGTATTCAAAAGGTGAATGTTGGAGCGCGCGACCCGGCTGTGGGTGATGTCCCCGCAGATCGCCACCAGCAAGCCCTCCAGGGTTCCCAGGCGGCGGCGGATGGTGAGGGCGTCGAGCAGGGCCTGGGTCGGGTGCTCATGGCTGCCGTCGCCGCCGTTGATCACCGCGCAATTGACCTTTTCCGACAGCAGCTGGACGGCGCCTGAGTCCGGATGCCGGACCACCAGGACATCGGGGTGCATGGCATTCAGGGTCATCGCGGTGTCGATCAGGGTCTCGCCTTTTTTAATCGACGACCATGCCACCGACATGTTGATCACATCAGCGCCCAAACGCTTCGCGGCCAGCTCGAAAGACGTCCGTGTACGCGTTGAATTCTCGAAGAAAAGATTGATTACGGTGCGACCGACCAAGAGGTCTTTTTTCTTGTCGCTGCCGCGGTTCAGGTCGACGTAGCCGTCTGAAAGGTCAAGGAGGGATAAAATCTCGGGCGCCGTCAGCCCCTCGATGCCGAGAAGGTGCCGGTGCCGATAGCCGCCGAGGGCCGTCGTGCTGTGTGCTGAGGTCATTAAAGCGGTGTTATGACACCGGCCTTGTGCTTGGGCAAGCGGCTCTGCGCCAAGCATTTTCCTTGGCTTGGGAATCTTGGATTAAATGACGCCTTTTCCGCGCAGTCTGGCCCGCTCTTCAGGGCTGATATCAAGCAGTTCTTCGAGAATGGAGTCGCTGTCCTGCCCTGCCCGCGGCGGCGCGAATCGATAGTCCACCGGCGTCTCGGAGAATTTGATCGGGTTGCCGATCAGGTCCACCTCGGTCCGTTGGCTGCCGGGATAAGGCATGGTGATTTTCATGTCCCGGGCAAGCACCTGGGGATCGGCGAAGACCTGGTCGAGCGTGTTGACCGGTCCGGAGGGCACCCCGATTTCCGCCAGCCCCTCGACCCAGGCCTTCTGAGTCTTCTGCCGGGTGATGTCGGGCAGCATGGCATAGAGCGCTTCGCGGTTGCGAACCCGGGACGCGTTGGTCTGAAAGCGCTCATCCTCGGCAAGCTCCGGGCAGCCGGCGAAACAGCAGAAGCGGGCGAACTGAGCATCGTTGCCGACGGCGATGATGACGTGCCCATCGGCGCAGGGCATCACCTTATAAGGCACGATGTTGGGATGCTCGTTGCCCTGGCGCTTGGGGATTTCGCCGGAGGTCAGATAGTTCGACCCTTCGTAGGAGAGCCAGGCAACCTGGGTGTCGAGGAGGCCCAGATCGATGTGCTGGCCCTGGCCGGTCATGCCGCGGTGGTGCAGGGCTGCGAGGATGGCGGAGCTGGCATACATGCCGCACATGATATCGGCGATGCCGATGCCCACCTTTACGGGCTCGCCCGCCGGTTCGCCGGTCAGGCTCATCATGCCCCCCATACCCTGAGCCAGATAGTCATAGCCGGCCCGTGGGGCGTAGGGGCCAGTTTGCCCAAAACCCGTTATTGAACAATAAATTAGGCCGGGGTTTGAATCTTTCAGATCATCGTAACCGAGGCCGTAACGGGCGAGATTGCCGACTTTGAAGTTCTCCACGAGGATGTCGCAGAAGCCGATCAGACGCTTCGCGAGGACTTGGCCCTCCGGCTTCGAGATGTCGATGGAGAGCGACCGCTTGTTGCGGTTGGCGGAGAGAAAGTAGGCGCTTTCGGTGGTATCGCCGCCATCAGGTCCCGGCACGAAGGGCGGCCCCCATTTTCGGGTGTCATCGCCTTGGCCCGGGCGTTCGACCTTGATGACGTCGGCGCCCAAGTCGCCCAGCAACTGAGTGCAGGTGGGGCCGGCCAGGATGCGGGTCAGGTCGAAGACCCGCAGTCCGGAAAGGGGTGCGGTCATGCGGCGAAGTTCCTCGGCGGGAGTGTACTGACCCTGGCTTTGTGCCGCCCCCCGCCTTCAGGGTCAAGGCGCGCTCCCGCTTCCGGTAGGGTCGCCGGCCGTCCGGGCCCGGGCAGCAATGGCGTCCAACGCACCCTGCAGGATGTAGGCGGCGGCCATTTTGTCGACCACCGCCGCACGCCTTTTGCGTGTCATGTCGGCCTCGTCGATGAGGAAGCGCTGCACGGCGGCCGTTGAAAGCCGCTCGTCCCAAAAGGCGATCGCCTGTTCGAAGCCGGCCTTGTCCGCCAGGTTGGCGGCAAATTGGCGTACGGACTGGCAGCGCGGCCCTTCGCTGCCGTCCATGTTTACGGGCAGGCCTATCACCAGGCCGCCGACCCGTTGCTCGCGGCAGATCTCGGCCAGGCTGGCGGCATCCTGGGTGAACTTGGTCCGTTGAATCGTCTCCAGCGGCGAGGCGATCTTCAGGGCTGAATCCGAAATGGCCAGACCGAGGGTCTTGCTGCCCGGATCAATTCCCAGCAAGCGTTGCCCGCGGCTCAGTCTTTCCGGCAGATCCAGGACCGATGTTTCCGTCATCAGCCCGTTATAGGCAGGCCCCGCCGGGGCGGCAAGTTGGCGAAGATTCCGGCCAGCGCGCTGCCGGGCGATCCTTGCGGGCGGCAAGGGCGGGTGCTAGGTTCCGGCGGTTTTTCAACGCCCTGACCCCCTGGGTTCCCGTTCTTTTGAGGCCGGGAGTGTCGGCGGGGCCGGGACTTCCAAAATGAGGGTCGCTGGCCGATGTCGGTCGATAAGGATACCGTCGCGAAAATCGCGAGCTTGGCGCGCATTCGCGTCGACGAGAACCAGAGCGAGGCTCTGGCTGGGGAGCTTTCCAATATCCTGGGTTGGATCGAGCAGCTGTCGGAGCTGGATACGGATGGCGTGGAGCCGATGACCTCCGTGGTCTCCATGACCCTGCCGCTGCGCGAGGATACGGTGACCGACGGCGGTTATCCGGACAAGGTCACCGCCAATGCGCCGGAAGCTGCGCATGGCTTCTACGCGGTGCCGAAGGTGGTCGAGTAATGAGTGAATTCACCAAGCTCACCCTGGCCTCGGCACGTGATCTGCTGGCGAAGGGCGAAACCTCGGCCAAGGAACTGACCGAGGCTCATGTCGCGGCGGTCGAGGCGGCGCGTCCGCTGAACGCCTTCATCACCGAGACGCCGGAAAAGGCGCTGGCCATGGCGGAGACGTCGGACCAGCGCCGCAATGCCGGCGAGGCCGGTCTGCTGGAAGGTCTGCCGATCGGGATGAAGGATTTGTTCTGTACCGAAGGCGTTCTGACCACGGCGGGTTCCCACATCCTGGACGGTTTTCACCCGACCTATGAGTCGACCGTCAGCGGCAACCTCTGGAATGCCGGTGCGGTGATGCTCGGCAAGACCAATCTGGACGAGTTCGCCATGGGCTCCTCCAACATGACCAGCTTCTATGGCGGCGTGGAGAACCCCTGGCGCAGCGCCAGCGACAACCGGCCCCTGGTGCCGGGCGGGTCCTCCGGCGGATCGGCCTCCGCTGTCGCGGCGCGCTGTGCGCTGGCGGCCACCGGCACTGACACCGGCGGGTCGATCCGCCAGCCTGCGGCCTTCTGCGGTATTGTCGGCATGAAGCCGACCTACGGCCGCTGTTCGCGCTGGGGTGTGGTGGCCTTTGCGTCGTCATTGGATCAGGCCGGGCCGATGGCGCGGAGCGTGCAGGACACGGCGATCATGCTGCGCGCCATGGCGAGCTATGACCCGAAGGATTCGACGTCGGTTGACGTCCCGGTGCCCAATTACGAGGCGGCGATGACCGGTGATATCAAGGGAATGAAGATCGGCATTCCCAAGGAATATCGCCTCGATGGCATGCCGGATGAGATCGAAGCGCTCTGGCAGCAGGGCATCAAGTGGCTCGAAGAAGCCGGGGCGGAGACGGTCGAGATTTCCCTGCCGCACACGCACTATGCGCTGCCGACCTATTACATCATTGCGCCCGCGGAAGCGTCGTCGAACCTGGCGCGCTACGACGGCGTGCGCTACGGCCTGCGCGAGCCGGGTGCGAGCCTGGACGAAATGTATGAAGAAACCCGCGGCAAGGGCTTCGGCGCCGAGGTGAAGCGCCGGGTGTTGATCGGCACCTATGTGCTCTCCGCCGGCTACTACGATGCCTATTACAACAAGGCGCGGCGGGTGCGCAGCCTGATCGCGCGGGACTTTGCCAAGGCTTATGAAACCGTCGATGCCATCCTGACGCCGACCGCACCCTCACCGGCTTTCGGCCTGGGGGACAAGATGGACGATCCCATTGCCATGTACCTGAACGACGTCTTCACGGTGCCGGCCTCGCTGGCCGGCCTGCCCGGTATATCGGTGCCCGCTGGTCTGTCGAAGGATGGTCTGCCGCTGGGCCTGCAGATCCTTGGCAAGGCCTTTGACGAGGAAACAGTCTTCAAGGTTGGGGGCGTTCTGGAAGAAGCTGCGGGCTTCGAGGCTCTGCCGGGCTTCCTGGCGGTCTGAAACGTATGGCTGACGGTATGAACGCGGAGAACCTTTTGGTCCGGCAGGCAACGGAGACCGATTTCGACCGCCTGCTGCCGCTCTTCGAGCGCTTCTATCGTGAGGAAGGGTTTGAAAAGGCGGTATCCGGCGTGGCCGGGAATCTGCGGCAAATCCTGCGGCGCGACGACACCGCGGCGTTCATCGCGCTGGCCGGTGACTTGGCGGTGGGGGCTACTGCGACAAGTTCATCTTTCGGTCTGGAAGTCGGTCTCTATGCGGAACTGGAAGATCTCTTCGTCGATCCCGATTGGCGCGGAAGGGGCGTGGCCTCGATGCTGGTCGAGGCAGCGGCGGACTGGGCCAAGGCAAAGGGCTGTTCGGATATGGAAATCGTTCTGACGCCCCATGGTCAGGCCGATGACAAGCTTGCGCCTTGGTACGAGGCGCGGGGTTTCGTCAATGCCAGGCGGGTGATTTACGAGCGAGCCCTTTGATGTTGCGGTCGCAGGCACCCAGGTCTTGGTTTCGATTAGTTTCGCTTGGGGGACTGACGGCGTGGGCGGCTCTGTTGCCGTCCACTAGCCATGCGAGATCGATTTGTCCTGATGGTGACGCTCGGTGCGTGGAGTTACAAGTCGGTCTTCTTATCTTCATTCTTGGTATCATTCCGATCGGCGGCTTGTGGGCATATCGTAAGGACAAGCTCGGCGATATCCGACGATTCTGGGAACGTCAGTTCAAATACCCGCGGGCGACTTTGGCGCTCACAGCTATTGCTACTATGGCGCTGGGTACAAAGGTGATGTACTTCGGGTTTTGCAGTTTCTTTGGCTACGAATTCTGCTGATTGCAGATTGGTATATGAGAGAAGTGAAATGGCAGTGATCAAAGGCAAGACGGGCGAGTGGGAGATGGTCATTGGGCTGGAGGTTCATGCCCAGGTGATCAGCAACTCGAAACTGTTTTCCGGCGCTTCGACGGCGTTTGGGGCCGAACCCAACAGCCAGGTCTCGCTGGTCGATGCGGCGATGCCCGGCATGCTGCCGGTGTTGAACAAGGTCGCGGTGGAGCAGGCGGTGCGCACCGGTCTGGGGCTGAATGCCCAGATCAACCTGACCTCGGTTTTCGAGCGCAAGAATTACTTCTACGCCGACCTGCCGCAGGGCTATCAGATTTCCCAGTACCTGCACCCCATCGTCGGGGAAGGAACCATCATCCTGGATCTGGAAGACGGCGCGACACGGGAGGTGGGCATCGAGCGCCTGCACCTGGAACAGGACGCCGGCAAGTCGATCCACGATCAGCATCCGAGCCAGTCCTACATCGATCTCAACCGTTCCGGCGTCACCTTGATGGAAATCGTCTCCAAGCCGGACATGCGTTCGGCGGAGGAGGCGGGCGCTTATCTGCGCAAGCTGCGCACCATCCTGCGTTATCTCGGCACCTGCGACGGCAACATGGACGAGGGCTCCATGCGGGCCGATGTGAACCTTTCCATGCGCCGGCCGGGTGAGCCTTTCGGCACGCGCACGGAAACCAAGAACGTGAACTCCATCCGCTTCGTGCAGCAGGCCATCGAGATGGAAGCGCGGCGTCAGGTCGAAGTGCTGGAAGAGGGCGGCGAGATCAGGCAGGAAACCCGCCTCTTCGATGGGATGACCGGCAAGTCGCGTTCCATGCGCTCCAAAGAAGAAGCCCATGACTATCGCTACTTCCCGGACCCGGACCTGCTGCCGCTGGAACTGGAGCCCGCCTGGGTGGAGGACATCAAAGCCGGTCTGCCGGAACTGCCGGATGCCAAGAAGGCCCGCTTCGTCGAAACGCTCGGGCTGTCAGCCTATGATGCCGGAGTCTTGGTTGCCGACCGCGATACCGCAGCCTTCTTTGAAGCCGTCGCCGAGGGGCGGGATGCGAAGCTGGCGGCCAACTGGGTGATCGGCGACTACTTCGGCGCCATGAATAAGAGCAGTGCCAGCCTCGATAGCGCGCCTGTGGATGCAGCTAAGCTGGGCGGCCTGCTGGACCTGATCGCAGACGGCACCATTTCCGGGCGGATTGCCAAGGAGGTCTTCGAGGAGATGTGGGAGAGCGGTCAGGCGGCCGGAGCCATCGTCGAGGCCAAAGGCCTGAAGCAGATCTCCGACAGCTCGGAGATTGAAACCCTGGTGGACGACATCATCGCCAATAATCCCAAGCAGGTCGAGCAGTTCAAGGGTGGTAACGAGAAGATCCTGGGTTGGTTTGTCGGCCAGGTGATGAAAGCGACTCAGGGTAAAGCCAACCCGGGGATGGTCAATCAGGTGCTGCGCAGCAAGCTTGGCTAGGTAGCGGACTCATAAGCTTCGCACCAGATTCTGACAGCGGCGATTTTGATGAAGGCGAGGAAGGCATGTGATGTCTTGTCGTATCGGGTTGCGATGCGCCGGAAGGATTTCTTGATACGGCCGATGAAGCGCTCGACCTTGTTGCGTTGACGATAGAGTTCCCGGTCGAATGGGATCGGTATCTTGCGGTCGGATTTGGAGGGGATCACCGCTTCCGCTCCCTTCTCCCAGATCAGGTTTCGAATGTGGTTGGCGTCGTATGCCTTGTCGGCCAGAACAGCCTGTCCGGGTTGCAAGTCCCCCAGCAGAAGCGGCGCCACCGGCCCGTCATGGGCCTGTCCCGGCGTCAGGTGGACCTTCAACGGTAGCCCCCATTCATTGACCAGAACGTGGATTTTTGTGGTCAGACCGCCACGTGAACGACCCATGCATCGTCGGGGATCGTTTTTTTGAGCGTGGCCCCGGCGTGATGCACGCGCACCGACGTGCCGTCGATCATCACCACATCGCCGTTGTGAGCATCCACCACCGCGTCCATGACCCGGTCCCAGACGCCGGCCCGGGTCCAGCGGCGGAAGCGGTTGTACACAGTGGTATAGGGGCCGTAGCGCCCGGGCAGGTCGCGCCACGGACAGCCGGTGCGCAACACGTAGAAGATGCCATTCAGAACCTGCCGGTCATCGCGCCGCTGCACACCCCTCACCTTGTTCGGCAGAATCGGTTGGATGAACCGCCATTCCAGCTCCGTAAGATCATAGCGTGACATGCTCTCCTCCGAACGCCAAACCAGACCATCACAGAATCACAAACCGCTGATCTTGAAAATGGATTTATGAGTGCACTACCTAGAGCAGCTTGTGCTTGAATGATGGAACTGCTGTCGGCAGCGCTGGGTTTTGGGTGAGGTCGGCGATCCGCCCCTAGGTTTCCGGTGCCATACGCTCAAACTGGCAGAGAACTCGCTCAAGGTTTTCCGGGCTGAGGGAGTCATAGGCATTGACCCAGCGGCGGATAATCCGCTTTTCGTGCGCGTCCTGCCACTCGGTCCCCTTTGTGACCCGCACATCGAAAACGACATCGAGAGCGATTTTGAAAGCCGTCGTCAAATGCGCGGGCATTTGAGACTTTTCAAAGAGCTTCCGAAACGCGGTCGTATCCGGGTTTGCGAGCACGTCGGCGGTCGTTTGGACCGGAACTCTCGCCAGGGTCGCGATAAACACCTCGAAGAGGTCCAGCCGTCCGAGACAAAGACTGCGCAAGAGCAGGGTGGGCGTTAGCGCGCCTTTCAGAAAGAGTCTCATGGCGGCCGACTCTATCTCGTGAACGGACTTGGCCGCCATCAGTGCCTGAACAAGCGCCCGCTCGCGCCCATGCAGGACCATCTGGTCGACCAAAACCTCGGGGACCGCATGTTTGTCGATCAGGTGGTTCCTCAGGTTTCCGGAGACCAGGTTGACAAGGCGCTCTTTCACGGCAATCGGTAGTGTCCATCGCTCGACCATCAGCGCTTGAATATCGGTCTCCTCGCCATGGGCATCCACAACAGCATGGAGTGACGGTTCAGGGATAGCCGCCCCCGCATTTGCCAGAAGTGTTCCGACAA
Organism: Pelagibius sp.; assembly: GCF_965249265.1. Classification (NCBI taxonomy): domain Bacteria; kingdom Pseudomonadati; phylum Pseudomonadota; class Alphaproteobacteria; order Rhodospirillales; family Rhodovibrionaceae; genus Pelagibius; species Pelagibius sp. The sequence continues at coordinate 1,843,298 of NZ_OZ252224.1, forward strand.
CCTCTTTGTCTCCGGTATCGATAAGGGCGCCGGACACCGTTTCGCTGACGGTCTGCCGTCCTGCAATCGCAAGCTGCTTCAAGTGACTGCCTTCGCCGATGATGGAGACAAGGTCCTCGTCAGTCAGAACGATCGAGTTCTTGAGAATGGGAACGGCAATGGCCTCTAAGTCGTCCGCAAGGCTGCGCGCAATCCTGTGCGGCAGGAATGGGCAATCCTTAATGTGTTCTGCGAGTGCCAAGCGCACTTCGACTTCCGCATCGAGAGCCAAGCGCTCGAAGGTCTCAATCGCCGCAAGTCGTTCGGCCTCATTGAGTTGGCCGCCGGCAAATGCCATGCCCAGGCGGGCGGCGGCCTCTTCGCTGTTTCCACCGGGCGATGCCGGGGCCAGATCATCGGCAACTGCCGGGACCGGGTATGCCTCGTTGCTTGCGTAGAAAGACTGCATCGCCAAGCGCCTCTATGGTCAAAGAAGTATTTAAGTAGCCAATCTAAACAAATTGTATAGTTTAGTCAATTATTATTGTTTTCTATTTTAATAAATACTGCAAAAAATACATCTATAATTTAGTTTGTATTTTATCTATTAAGTGTTTCGTAAATGCATTCCGGTGCTGAGGTCATCCACAGAATCGGGCGCGGCCAACGCTGCGCGCGCCGGCGAAGACCCCATGACCGCCGCTCAGCAGCGAAGGAGCTTTCGCAGGGAGGCGATCATGACGGTAAACGCAGAAGTGAGCTGGCTGTAGTGGCCAGCCTGTGCAGCGCGTCAGGCCAGATTAGGAACGGTCATGACCCTGGCCGGGGGCGGCGGGAATCCACACTCGGCTTCCAAACAGCCCAGTTGGCTGAGAGTGCTCTCCAGGCTGTCCGGATTCAAACGATCATAGACCTGGACCAGGCGTCCGACGAGGCGCTCTTCGTGCTCGAACTGCCATGCAGTGGCCTCGCCGCGCTCCAGATCGAGTACCTCGTCGAGGGCAATTTGGAAGGCTTTTTGCAAGTGAAGCGGTATACGTGCCGTCTCGAACAACTCGCGGTGTTCCCGAGAATCCGGTTTGGCCAGCGCAGAGCGTGCTTCCGCCTCTGACACCCGGCCCAGTGTTGCGATACAGATGACGAAGACATCCAGCCTGCCAATGCAGAGTGTGCGCAGCAGCAGCATCGGTGTCAGCTTACCTGTCAGGTAAAGCCGCATGGCCGCCGCCTCGACCTCGTCGGCTGAGCCCGCAGTCGACAGAGCAGTGACCAAAGCTCGTTCCCGGCCCTGGGAAATCAGTTTCTCGACCAGAGCTTCGGGAAAATCGTGCTTGTGGATCAAGCGCTTCCGCAGGTCACCCGAAACGAGGGTGACCAAGCGTTCCTTGGCGGAAGTCGGCAGGTTGGGGCGGTCTATAAGAAGCTCTTGTATTCCCGGTTCCTCGGCAAAAGCGTCGATGACCGTTTGAAAAGAGCCAACGGAGATTTCGGCCCCACTGTTGGACAGTACACGATCGACCACCGCCCGCTTTCCAGTGTCGATCAAAGCGCCGGATACAGGTTCAGTGAGGGTGCTGCGCTGCGCGATGGCCTCTTGTTTAGCCGTGTTCCCGCTGCCGATGATCTGAACAAGGTCCTCGTCGGTCAAAACGATCGAAAACTTCAGTACCGGAACCGCGACATTCTCTATGTCCTCTGCCAGTTCCCTTGCAATTGCCTGGGGAAGGAAGGGGCAATCTTTAACGTGCTCGGCAAGGGCCAGGCGAACTTCGGCCTCGGCCTCGCGAAGCGTGAGTTTGAACACTTCAAGTGCGGCGCGCTGTTCGGCCTCCGAGAGGCGCCCTTGGGAAAAAACATCACCAAGAAGCGCAGCGGTTTCGGCATTTAGCTCGCCAAAGTTGGCCAAAGCCAGTTCTTCCGCGGTTTTATCAGCCGCTGCGGCGCCTGTTTGCGTCGTCTTTGTGCCTGGCGATCTTTTCATTGACCAGCCAATAATAGTTAATGACTATCAATGAATATAAATAAAACAGAAAAAGTCGGCAAGTTTTATTGTTTTTGTTTTGTGAATATTAAATATAAAATTTAGATATAAATGATTCCATTGATGTTAAGGCATTGGAATTCGTGATCTTCGGTACATGCAGCCTGCTTCCTTCCAGATTCCGGTGTAGTCCCGGTCTGTGGGAGGAGGTTAGGCAGCGAGGTGGTTGCGCTTGATGTAGAGCGTTGTGTCGGCTCGGGCGACGAAGGACTGGGTCAGGCCCTTGGGGCGGCGCAGCCAGGCGCCGGCGTCAAGTCGGGTCTCTCCATACAGCAGGCTGCCAGAAACGACAAACATCTCCAGCCCCCGCGGGGCAGCATCCGGGCCGACCAGGGCAAGCGGTAGTTGAACGCCCGCCGACAAGCGCAGTAAGGCGATGCTCTCCGGATAGTCTGTACTCTCGTAAAGGGTGATACGTTCAACGCCGGGAGCTGCGGCTTGCCAGTCGGCAGCGTTGGTATCGATCGCCACGTGATCGCGTCCCTTGCCCGGGAACTGGCAGAGTTTCACGAAAATGATGCAGCCCGCATCAGAGAAGGGTGCGTGACGAAAGCCTTGAGGGTTGAGGAGGAAGGTGACTGCAGGGTAGTCACCGTGCTCATCTGAGAATGTGCCCTTCAGAACCAAAATCTCTTCGCCCTGAGGATGGTCATGGGCGTGAAAGGCTGAAGCAGGGTCGTAACGTACCACCGAAGTGACACGGCTGTACTCACCGTCCAGCAGATCCAGTCGCTTGCGCCAGACCGTCGGGCTTGGGCTGGCTTGCCAGTCCATCCCCGCCGTGTCCATGTCGGCTGGTTGGTTGAGGTCAGCATTCAAGCTTTCAGACATGGATTGCTCTCGACTTTTGGCTCTTCACTGTCTCTCTACCTCTAGGTAGGCATGCGTCTTCATCCTTGCAATCCCCGCCGTCTAACCGCATGTCTTGGGTCTTGGGATGATGGCGGCAGGGGTGCCGCCGGCGGCACTCGTGGCGGGTGCGGCTTCCCGATGGGGCAAGGGAGAAAACTATGACCATCGAGCTGTATTCCTGGGCGACGCCAAACGGGCACAAAGTACATATCATGTTGGAGGAACTCGGGCTTGCGTACAATGTGCACGCCGTCAACATTGGTGCCGGAGATCAATTCGATCCTGAGTTCCTGCAGATCAGCCCCAACAACAAGATGCCGGCGATCGTCGACCCTGAGGGACCGGACGGAAAACCGATTTCGATTTTCGAGAGCGGGGCAATTCTGATCTATCTTGCCAACAAGCACAGCAGGTTTTTCCCGCAAGACCCTCGCAGCCGTTATTTGACGCTTCAATGGCTGATGTGGCAGATGGGTGGCCTCGGCCCCATGCTGGGTCAAGCTCATCACTTTCGCGGTTATGCACCGGAGCATATCGAATACGCATACAACCGCTATAGCAATGAGGCTAACCGTCTTTACGGCGTTCTCGACAAGCGACTGTCCGAAGCGCGGTTTCTGGCCGGTGACGAATACTCGATTGCCGACATGGCGGCTTGGCCCTGGACGCGGTTCCCGGACCGCCAGGGCGTTGAGCGCAGTGACTTCCCAAACTTCCAGAGATGGTTCGAAGAAATCGCCGAGCGTCCGGCCGTGAAACGCGGTGTTGAAGTGCTGGCAAAGGAACGCAGCGAAGGCTTCGATGACAAAGCCAAAGAGATCCTCTTCGGCGCTACCCAATACGCGAAACGGTAAGGCGCCCGATAGGTCTCGGCTTTTCAGCGTGACTGATAAGGCCGAACGGATTGACTTGGAACAAGGAGGATTATTAGCAGACCCTTAAGGTGGATCTACTTGGTCACCCAGAGGGAATCTCCAGGCATATGATTCAAGATCCGCCGGAACCCACCGGCATTGATGCCTACAAGCCGATTGAGATCGCTGAGCGAATAGAGCAGGCCGGAGTCAGCAAGACCCGGCTGACCGTCACGCAGCTGCTCACCCTTAGCGTTCTGGCCGGTACTTTCATCGCCTTGGGCGCTGCTTTCTACACAGTCACCATGACGGGTGTGGACAGTACCAGCGGTCCTGCCCGATTGCTGGGCGGCGCAGCCTTTTCTCTCGGGCTTGTATTGGTGGTTGTTGCCGGCGCCGAACTTTTTACCGGCAACGTTCTGATGGTTATGGCCTGGGTCGACCGGCGTATTCCGATAGTCGCGATGTTGCGTGCTTGGGGGATCGTCTACCTCGGCAACTTCGCCGGTGCACTGGGGCTCGCCCTTTTGGTTTGGGCCTCGGGTACCCTGACTGGCGAGCACGGTTTGCTGGCAGCGAAGATCGCGACCGCGAAAACGATTCTGCCTCTGGATCAGGCCTTCGTCCGCGGTGTTCTTTGCAATGCGCTGGTTTGTCTGGCGGTCTGGTTGACATTCGCAGCGCGCAGTGTCGCAGGTAAAATCCTGGCAATCCTCTGGCCCATCACCGCCTTCGTCGCACTTGGGTTCGAGCACTCGGTTGCCAACATGTACCTGATTCCAGTCGGTATGCTCGCCGGGGCCGAAATTGGCGTCGCAGATTTTCTGGAAAGCCTGATAGCGGTCACCCTGGGCAATCTTTTGGGCGGGGCCGGAGGCGTCGCCTTGACCTATTGGTTGGCATACGGCCGTCGAAACTAGCCTGAGGATTTCCTCCGCCGGCGCTTTCAGTCAGTTTGCGCTGGAACTTTGCGGACCGGGGCCGGATATTGACCCCGGGGCCAGAACAGGGGGGCGGTGTGTGCCGGTTCTTCCAAATGGCAGGTCAAGCAAAGGGAGAACTGGGACGTGACCATCGACCTCTATACCTGGGGTACGCCGAACGGCAGGAAAATTTCGATCGCTCTGGAAGAGCTGGAATTGGACTATGCGGTTCATCCGATAAATATTCAAAAGGACGAACAATTCGATCCTGAGTTCCTCAAGATCAGTCCCAACAACAAGATCCCCGCTGTCGTTGATCCTCAGGGGCCCGATGGCGAGCCTATCTCACTCTTCGAGACTGGGGCGATCCTTGTCTATCTGGCCGAAAGGACCGGAAAACTGATGCCGGAGGATGTGCGGGGCCGGCATATGGCCATGCAGTGGCTGATGTGGCAGATGGGTGGGTTCGGGCCCATGCTGGGCCAGGCCCATCACTTTCGCCGTTTTGCGCCCGAGCAGATTCCCTATGCGGTCGACCGCTATACAAATGAGTCAAAAAGGCTCTACGGCGTTCTAGACAAACGTCTGGCTGAGGAGGCGTACTTGGCAGGCGACTACTCGATCGCAGATATTGCGGCTTACCCCTGGGCGGCACGGCATGAGTGGCAGGGGATTGCCCTGGAAGAGTTCAGTAATGTGAAGCGTTGGTACGATGCAATAACTGCCAGGCCGGCGGTTGTTCGAGGCATGGCGGTTCCCGCCTAGACCCGATTTTCAACCTCGGTTTTGACTGGGTTCAGGCAGAAGGACGACGGCCCCGGCGGCGGCCACGCTGGCGGATGACGACGAGTTCTGCCGGGGCTGTTTCTGCGCGTCCGATCAGCCGCGCCAGTTCGTCCTTGCAGCGCTGCAGGTTCAGCAACTCACGGGAGTCGTCGCGGTCGTAGACCTCGACACAACTCAGTTTGATCTCAACGAGATCGATCAACGTTTCGACGGAAGCCTTAGACAATGCCATGACGTTATTCCTGAATGAATTGATTAGCTCCAAAGGCATTTTTTAGTCAAATCAGTTAAGGGGACGTAAAGCCGGCGCAAAAGTCTGATCTGAATCCATCAGAAATCGCAAACTGATCTGGAACCAAGGCTCGCAAGGCCGCTTGGCGAGGCCGCTATGGACGAGCGCGAAGTCCGGCAAACGCGGATAAAGCGCGCCCGTCAATGACCGAAAGGCCGATGAAAATCAATAGCATGCCGGCAATTGCGTTCAAGGTGACCGTCTCGTCGAGTGCAAGAGCGCCAAGCAGGACTGCCACAACCGGGATAACAAAGGTGACCAGGAGTAGATTGGTTGCGCCTGCGGTGGCCAGAATTCGGAAATAGATGATGTAGGCGGCCGCCGTACTGACCAAAGCCAGCGTTGCGAGAGCAACCCAAGTCATACCATCTGGACTGGCGTTCCACGGACGCTCCAGGAAGAGAGCGGGTGGCAGTAGGATGATGCTCGCCGCTGCGGTCATGCCCGCTGCCGCAATCGTTGGGCTGAAGCGGCGCAGTCGCCGTCCGAAGATCCCGGCAAGAGCATAGGACAAAGCAGCACTGAGAACGGCGATCTGTCCCCAGGACTCGGCGCCCAAGCCGCCGAGCGCTGAAGGGCCGATCAGGACGACGGCGCCAAGAAAACCAATGCCCACACCTGCCGCTCCGCGGAACGTCATGCGCTCATCGCTTGTGAGCAGGTGTGCCAGGACAAAAGCGAAAAGCGGTGTTGTGGCGTTCAGAATTGAGGCCAACCCGCTATTGATGCGCGTTTGTCCCCACATGATCAGTGAAAAGGGCAGGGCATTGTTGATCAGACCCATAGCGGCCAGCGGTCCCCAGTCCGCCAGCCCTGATGGGAACTGCTCGCCTTTCAGTACCGCAATACCAAGCAAGGCGAAGGATGCCAGCCCGACCCGCGCGCAAGCGAGGGTTACCGGGCCCAGATCGCGCAGGCAGATTTCCGTCAGGAAAAAGGAAATGCCCCAGACCGCCGCCAGAAGCAGAATTCGCAGCCATTCGCCGGTCGTCATCTGGGGCGTCTGCATTCCGTATCTCCAACGCGTGTTTATCAGCCTCAGAATAGCCGACTGACCGGCCTTCTATATCCGCTTCTTGTGGAAGGACAAGAGAGGTAGATCGCGTATCGGATGCCTATCCAAAGCGACGTGCGGCGACGGCCAGGCCGGCGAAAGTGGCGTCCGGACGGGTGATAAGCCAGGTCGGAATACCACTCAGATAACTGCGCAGGCGCCCCTTGGCCTCGAAACGCTCGCGAAATTCCGAGGCCGCAAGAAACTCGGGAAACCGTGGCAGAATGCCGCCACCGAGATAAACGCCGCCGCGGGCGCCGTAGCACAAAGCCATGTTTCCGGAGAAGCTTCCAAGGAAGGCGCAGAATCGCTCCAGAGCCCTGCGGCAAAGATCATCTGAGCCTTCCAGACCGCGGCGGGTCACCTCCGCAGGGCGGTAAGCTTCTGCAGCCGTGCCGTCGAGTTGGGCCAAGGCCTGATAGATGTTGACTAGGCCTGGACCCGACAACAGCCGTTCCGCCGAGACATGACCAAGACGCTTGCGCAGCACGGCGATCAGTGCCGCTTCAAGATCACTGGCGGCGGGGACGGTCGTATGGCCGCCTTCTCCAACCAATGCCAAGTGGTTCGTCACGTTCGGGAGCAAGGCTGCCACACCAAGCCCGGAGCCGGGGCCGATCACGGCCAAGTTCCCTGTTGCGTTTTCGGATTTTGGGCCGATTTGGTGCCGGTCATCATCGGTAAACTGGCTAAGCCCGAGCGCCAGTGCGGCGTAGTCATTCATCAGCTCAACATGACTAAAGCCGAATCGCTGCCTCAATTCATCGGTTCGGGTCTCCCAGCCCGTGTTGGTCATGAAGGCGTGACTGGCATCGACAGGCCCCGCAAAAGCCAACACGGCTGTTGGAGGCGGCTGTGGCGCCCCAAATTGATCCAGGGCTGTGTTCAAGGCATCGTAGGCTGATTCGTGGTCGGCGACGTTCAGGTGCAGCACTTCACTGGTGTTGCCCTCTTCGACCAATGCAAACCGCGCGTTGGTGCCGCCTATATCGGCCAAGACTGCCGTGACTTGTTCAGGTGCCCCGCTCAATGACCCTGTATCCCCCGATTGAGCTGTTCCAGAAAGTCTTCGCGCCAAGCAGTCACGTCATTCCTGGCGATGGCACTGTACATCGATTGCCAGCGTTCCCGCCTGGCTTTTAGCGGCATCGAGAGCGCTTCCTGCAGCCGTTCGGCAACGCCTTCAATGTCATAGGGATTAACGGTAAGGGCGCCATCCAGCTCGCGTGCGGCGCCGGCAAAGCGTGATAAGACCAAGACACCTGGATTTTTCGGCGACTGGGCCGCAACGAATTCCTTGGCGACAAGGTTCATACCGTCTCTCAAAGGGGTCACGAAGCCGACCTTGCTGCTGCGGAAGAATCCTGAAAGCACCCGGCGGCTGAAGCTCTTGTTGAGATAGCGGATCGGCACCCAATCGTATTCGGCAAAAGTACCGTTGACCCGGCCCGCTGTCGCTTCGAGTTCGTGTCTGATGTCGACATAGTCGGTGACATCCGATCGCGAGGGTGGGTTGATTTGAAGGAAGACAACCTTTCCCCGATTGTCCGGATAGCTGGTCAGAAGGTGCTCGAAAGCCTCAACGCGGTTGATCAGTCCTTTTGAATAGTCGAGGCGATCAACCCCGATGATCAAGTCGCGACCGAGGAGACTCTTGCGAAGACGAATAACCTGCTTTGAGTCTTCGCTTTCCGCCGCCATTCCCGCAAACACCTCGGTGTCTATCCCGATGGGAAACACTGCGGTGCGCAAGGTCCGTCCAAAAGCCTTGATGACACCGTCTTTGTCGACCTGACCATCCGCCTCCCGTCGGATGTAATCCTGAAAGCTGAGGAGATCTTCGTCAGTCTGAAACCCCAAAAGGTCATAGGCGCAGAGCGCCTTTACGATCTCCCGGTGCATCGGCAGCGCCGTGAAGACGGGGACGGCCGGCCAGGGGATGTGAAGAAAAAAACCGATCTTTTGCTTGCAGCCGGCATTTCGCAGTTGATCGGCGAAGAGCATGAAATGATAGTCGTGGACCCAGATGATATCTGAGTCTTTAAGCAGCGGTTGTAGACGATGGGCGAAGAGGGCGTTGACCCTTTGGTATCCGGCCCAGGTGTGTTGCGTGAATTCAGCCAGGTCCAAGCGATAATGAAAAAGCGGCCAGAGGGTCGAGTTGGCGAAGCCCTTGTAGTATTCATCGTAGTCGCGTTGGGTGAGGTCGACGGTCGCATAGGTTATCTTGCCGACCTCCGTTACACTGGGTTGGCTATAGTCGCGCTCCAAAGTCTTGCCGCTCCAACCAAACCAAATCCCGCCCCGCTGACGTAGAGCGGCGCGAACGGCCACCGCCAAACCGCCTTCGGCTCCCGGCCGAGATTGCTTGACCATGGCAACACGGTTCGAAACGACGACCAAGCGGCTCAATAGGCTTCCTCCCAGGACTTTGACAGTCGCATGGCTGAGTTGATCAACCCCACCATGGAATAGGTTTGCGGAAAGTTGCCCCAAAGCTCGTTGTTCTCTGGTGAGAGATCCTCGGAGAGCAGACCCATAGCATTGCGCGCGGCAAGCATTGTTTCAAAGAGCTCGCGCGCTTCTTCGGTACGTCCCACCGCCGCCAAAGCATCAATGTACCAGAAAGTGCAAACGTTGAAGGCTACTTCCGGCGATCCGAAGTCATCAGGGGCTGCATAGCGTTGGATGAAGCGTCCCTGCTTCAGTTGTTTTTCTATCTGATCCAGGGTTCCTAGAAATCGGGGGTCGTTCGCCGGCAAGAAACCAATCTCGTGGAGACAGAGCAGGCTGGCGTCCAGATCGCTTCCTTCAAAGGTAGAGACAAGGCTCTGAAGGTCGTTGTTCCAGGCACGATCCAGGATGCCGCTGCGTATGTCTTCGGCAGCCGCTGTCCAATGCGATTGCCGTTCAGCCAGGTTCAATCGCCCGGCGATCTTTGCAAGCCGATCGCAGGCTGCCCAGCACATGACACTTGAGTAGGTGTGGACCTGTTGGCGCGTGCGAAGCTCCCAGAGACCGGCGTCGGGTTGATCCCAAAGCTTCAGGGCCTGTGCGCCCAATGCTTCCAACCTCTCGAAGAGGCCCATGTCGCCGGGGTGATCAAGGCGGCGATCGAAGAAGCTCTGGGTGGAAGCGAGAATGACACTGCCATAACCGTCATTCTGGATTTGCGTATAGGCGGAATTGCCGATGCGTACCGGCCCCATGTCACGATATCCAGACAGCGAATCGCAGACTTCCTCGTCGAGGCGAACCTCTCTGGAGATACCGAAGACCGGTTGCAGGTGCCCATCAGCCGCATTGGCGCCGACATTGGAAGCAACGATATTGGAAATGTAACTCAGATAGCCTTCCATGGTTCTGGTGGCGCCAAGGCGGTTAAGGGCATGGACCACGAAGTATGAATCGCGCAGCCAACAGAAGCGATAATCCCAGTTGCGCCCCGAGTTGGGAGCTTCCGGAATAGAAGTGGTCATAGCCGCGATGATCGCGCCGGTTTCTTCGTAGCTGCAAAGCTTCAAGGTTATCGAAGCGCGAATGACAGCTTCCTGCCATTCGAAGGGAAGGGCCAGGTAGCGGCACCATTCGCGCCAATACTCATCAGTCTTCTTGAAAAACTCTCGGCTGGTTTCATCGACCGGCGTGGTCAGGCTTTCGTCCGGTCCGAGAATGAGCGTGACCGGACGCTCCAATATGAAAGGCACTTCGTCGGCGACATAGGTGACCGGTGCATCAGTTGTCAGGCGGAGCGTGAGTTCCGGCATCACGTAACGCAGGTGATTGCTACCCCGCGTCACTTCAGGTGTGCTCTTTCCATAGTCCGAAGTTGGCCGGATACGAAGCCGGATGCGAGGGCTGCCGGACAGGGGCCGAACATGGCGAAAGATCGACGGCGGTCTGTGCACACGGTCGAAGTGTTTGAAGCGAGGTACAAAGTCAGTGATCTCAATGACGCCGTCTGCAGCATCATAGAGTCGGGTAACAACAACGGCCGAGTTGTTTCTATAGTGCTGTTCCGAGCGTACAAAATCCAGAAGCTCGATATCGTAGAAGCCTTTGGAATCGCCTTCTGTTCCAGCAATGAGACTGCAGAAAACCGGATCGCTATCAAACCGGGGCATGCAAGCCCAGACAATCCTTGCCCGCTCGTCGAGAAGAGCGCCGAATGTGCAATTGCCGATGACGGAGAGATTTAAGGAGTTCATTCACGTTCCTGCGAATTGCTTGAATCGACGAGTTGCGCGAGCCAGCTATGGACCGCTGCTTCATTAGGCAATCTGTGCTTTGCCTGGGATGCACCTGTTTCCCCAACCTTCACCGAGATGCCATCAAGTCGGTTCACGGCGACGAATCCGTCCTCGTCAGTGATATCGTCGCCGAGAAAAATCGGCTTGCGGCCGCTAAAGGGCGGTTCTTCCATGAAGGCACCGATGGCGGTGCCCTTGTTGCAGCCGGATGGTTTTACTTCAAAGACCATCTTGCCCTGCGTTACTTCCAGGTCCGGCAGGCTGCCGCCAAGCAGTTCGTCTATCCGTCGTGCAACCTCGGCCTCGCGCTCTGGTGCCAAACGATAGTGCAGGGCCAGGGACAACCCCTTGTCCTCCAACAGCAATCCCGGCGTTCTTTCCGCGAATGCTCTCAGGGGAGTGCGGAGAGGCTCCAGCAGACTTTCGTTTGAACTTCGGCAACAGTGTCCGTCGCTGTGGCGCAGTTCCAACCCATGGACACCCGCGGCCGGCAAGGCCAGCGGCTCAAAAAGAGCATCCAGATCCGCGATAGCCCGCCCGCTGACCAAAGCCAGCGCACCCAGAAAGCCGTCGCGAAGGTGGTGCAGGGTCCCCAGAAGAGAGAAGGGAACCCGTACTTGGTCGGGTCGTTCGGCAATTGGCAACAGTGTCCCGTCAACATCCAGAAACAGTGCATAGCGAGTCAGTGGATGATCGAGCTGCAGGCTGCGGTCGATGACTTTATCAGGGCTCATTGTGGGGTCAGTGTTGCGCTGCTCTTGAAAGGGGCATCGACACAAAATGCGTCGAAGCAGTCAGCACATCAAAACGATGATCTTTCATACTGACCGCTGGACGCATCATGGCGACAGCATAGTAGCTGTGCTTGTTGTTGCCCATATTGAACTGCAGAGCCTCGGTAACAAGAAACCCCAATAAAATGTAAGTATACGGTCAAGCGTCTAGGGTCACCCTATCCGCGATACTACGCCAAGAGTATGGTTCAATATACTTGCGGCGTCTCGAGGCCATATCATCAAGGCGAAGGCTGTCGGCATCTTTAGACGGGGCTGTACTCGGACTTGTCCGCACCGTTGCTCATCATATGACCCGGTGTGCAAAGGGGCAGTCGACATCAATATAATTACATAAATCGCAATTATGAGCAACCACTAGCTGAAAGAAATGGCGGATGAGTTATCGAATTCAAGAGCAAGATCTGGCTCTTTGTGTTGGAGGTTGAACTCTGAGAACGAAATCCGCAATGGCTGCCTGCTGTTCAGTTTCGCGGTCTCAGCTTTACCCAGGTAACCGGAGCCACCCACTCAACGGGGACGTTGTGCTCAATGGGCGTCGATGAGTTGACTGAGACCAGCGTCACCTCACCAGCGCTGTTTCCAGGTTCAACGATTTTCACGAGCTGGCGCCCGTCTTTGGTCTGCACCACACACTCTCGACCAAACCAGTTGGAAGAATCGAGACCTTCGTCGCGGGAGTACCCGAGATGCTCGCCGTCCTTGAAACGGGGGGCCATCGAGTTGCCGCGGACCACCACGCAGACTCCGCCGCCTTCACCATGTTGCGCTTCAATCTTGTAAAGGCCTCCACCTTTGGCGTGGTCGTCAATGGATAGTACGGTTTCGCCGGCACCGACATAACCGACCACCAGGCTGGTTGCTTTTATGCCACTTGAGATCGCAGCACCGAGCCTGGACACCAAATCATCCAAAGGTGTCTCGAGGTAGTCGGCAATCTCGACCGCCTCTTCAACCTTGATGCTCCGGCTTTCGTTCAGGATCTCCGTAATGCGGGAGGGGTCCAGACCCATATGCCGTGCCAATCCGCGCTGGGTTTTCCCGAGCTGGCGCAAGCGCTGTTGAATCCATTTTTTCTGCATTCCAGATATTGCGAAATTTGTGATTTTTTGTCTATTGCAATATTCGCAACTCTTCATTACGTTTGATTGCGAAATACGGAAATCATGCTATGGGAGATTGAAATTGGATAATCCGGTGTTCAGGGCCCGCGCGTCGCTACCGCCTTCGAGATCTGGTGCAAGCGAAGAGTCGGTTTCCGGACGTCGCGTAAATGCTGGTTTATTGCGAAGCCTTATCGGCCGAATGCTGAAAAACCAACTGCCGCCTGATTGGACGCACCAGATGATTTCCAATAATAGCTTCCGCGATGCGGGCAGCGAGAACGAGCAGCCGGATGTCGTCATCATATCGCCGGCGGGACGGTGTCACTTCCTTTTCGCCAAGGCGCCCGCTGACCGTTGGTGGGACGGAGATCTCCGCCGGGTTGCCGCCGAGCCCCTGACCGAGAGGGAGCGCACCTTGATCGCCCGACTTAGAAAAGGTGGAAACGGTGCGCGTGCTGTCTGGAGCGCCAAGGAAGCGGCCAGAGTGCTGGCGCAATGGGGCTGCGCCTTGATGAAGGGGCGCAGTGAGCCGGATAAGGGCGTCTCCATCAAGCGCGGTGAGAGCCGACGGGCAAAGCTGAAACTGAAGCTGGGCGGAGAGTAGGGTATGAGAGCCAGTGAAGCGCTTGTCCGGAATCGGAGCAGTTCGTCGCAAAGGCCTCAACGCGTGAAGCTTGCCGTTGAACACGGGTTGTATCTGGCGGAGCTGGCGGGGCGGCAAAACCCGACCCTCAGAGATGGTGTTTGGGAACTCCTGATGGAAGCAGCGGATACCTTGAAGCGGCAACCGAACCGGGAAAGGGGGTGGCTGACAGCATCAAGCCGTGTTCACTGGCCGGAGATGGTTCGAGAGTTCGATGCAGGACATCAGAGGCAGGCTGCGGGCGGTCCGCGTCTTCTGCCTGCATCAGCAGCAGCGATCGATCGCATGGATGAGGTTCTGCTGTGGTTGGTGCACGCTGCCGGGGCGAAGCCGCAGCGCGATATCGGCGTTCTCTTTGGCCTGGCCTGTGGGGTCAAGGTGGCCTTCCTGCGCGAACGCTACGGCTGTGCCCGGCGAACCGTATATGACATCCGCGATCGTGGGCTTGCGCGGCTTTGCTCCTGGCTTGCCAAGGAGTTCGCTCCGCATATCAGTTTGTCTGAGATTCCCTCAAGACATAGTGACCGTTCTCCAGGCCGCTGAAGAGATCATTCACCTGAGGGTGTGAGACGGCGTCGCCGGTTTCGTCAACCACGAGGTTTTGCTCGGACACATAAGCGACGTAAGACGTCTCCTCGTTCTCGGCGAGGAGATGATAAAAGGGCTGATCCTTCACCGGACGGATTTCCTCCGGTATGGCTTCCCACCACTCCTCGGTATTCGAGAAGGTCGGATCAACGTCAAAGATGACGCCGCGGAATGGAAACATGCGGTGCCGCACGATCTGTCCGATCTGAAACTTCGCCATTCGCATAGCGTTGCTACCGATTCTTTCAGTTCATCAATACATCTATCTTAGTCATATGCGGATTGTATTCGAAGAGACAAGTGGCCGGGCCTTCCGCCGAAGAGTCGGTGGCAAACGGGGGTAAAGAATCGCTTCGAATCCGAGGCAATTTCGATACATCTTTTTGCTGATCTCCGAGGTGATGAAAGTCCACTATATATATGATATATAATAGAAATTTGTATTCCCGAAGAAAAAAGACCTCAAGACGATTTTCCTGATCTTGCGATGGGTGCTGCTGCCTTGAGCGTTAGGTTCATTGCCTTAAGCCTTTGTTAAGCGGAACCCGGTCGAATCGATCTTCGGGAGGATCAGGACTCGCATCCAGGCAAAAGGTGGCGAGCCTCCCGCGAGAGGATTGCGATGCTTACGGATAGATGGAACCAGCGGGGGAGCCGACCCGATCGGTCGTCCCTGCTCAGTAGATTCCGGGCGATCAACGCGCGGTGCATAAGGCCTGCCCGCCGGCCTTTGCGCGACGATGTTCTGCGTGACGATCGGGGCAGTGTCGTCACCGAGTTCGCGATGGTGGCCCCACCCTTCATTCTGTTGATGATGGGGATCATCGAACTGTCCGTGATGTTTTTTACAAGCAGTGTGATCGAAGGCGCGACCAAAGAGGCCGCGCGAACGATCCGAACCGGCCAAGTGCAGAGCGAGGCGGATCCAGTAACCGCATTTCAGAGTCAGCTCTGTGACGCGCTCTTTAACGTTATCGACTGCACCCAGGTCATCTACAACGTGCAGACTTTTGGAAGCTTCAATGCGGTGAATATGCCGATCGAGGTGGATGAAGATGGTGAGATCATCAACAACGGTTTTTCGCCAGGCGGCAGCGGAGCCGTAACCGTGGTTCGCGCGATCTATCGTTGGGAGTACACAACGCCTTTGATCGGTGATCTCATCACAGCCGGCCTCGCCGGCAACCTGATCGTATCAACAGTCGCTTTTCAAAACGAACCATACAACGTGGAATGATGGTAGGGTTTCTGCAAAAAATCGCCGGAGACAAGGGTGGCAATGCGACAATCGACTTCGCGTTTCTGCTGCCGATCATGCTTATGCTCTTTGTCGGCGTTGTGGAGGTCACCAATCTGTTGCGGCTTGATAGGAAGGTCGTGGCGGCAGCGCAGACTGCCGCGGATCTGATTTCGCAGCGCCGCGATGTTTCCAATGCGCAGCTCAACGACATTCTGCGTGCTTCTGAACTTGTTCTCGACCCCTATCCGGCCGCTGCCCACTCGGTTGCTATTGTCGGCATCCGCTTCGATGAGGATACCGGCGCCCCACAGGTCGACTGGCAGGAGAGCAAGAACGGAGGAACCATTCCCGATGCATTGGCTCTGGCACAGAACATGGGCGGACCCGGTGAAGGGATTGTTATTGTGCGGCTGACCTACAGCTACAGCCCGATCTTTTTTGATTTCATCTTCGGCGTCACGGATATCGAAGAGACGTCGATCATGCGCCCCAGACGCAGCACCTTTGTCGAAGGGCCGGGGCCTTAACAGACGCGCTTGAGGAAAACGCCGCCGCGCAGAATGGCGGTCATGGCAAGCGATGGAAGACAGAGCCGGCGCCGGCCGAACCCGACTTCAAAAAATTGCGAATAAAGCAATTTTTAGGCTGCACATTCCTGCTAAGGGCGTTGCAAATGTCCGGTAAACTATTGGGAAAATAACGGATTTCGCTTCGAGCAGGGGAGCGCTGTGTCAGCTTTGTGCCAGATGAGGCGGCTTAGCGCCAATCGATCCCGGCCTGCTGGGATCGACGAACCTCAAGGAGCCCCTTCGCATCTCGGGTCACGGTCGCGCCAAGAGAAGACCATCCGGCCTGCACCGCCTTTGCCTGCCCCGGAGGCAGCGTGCCCAGGCGGCAGCCGAGGGGCAGGGTGGTCATGACCTCTTCCAGATCAATCGGCACATCCGCGATATAGTATCGCTCCACCACCGCCGGGTTGCGCCACATGCCCGCGAGGGCAATCGCCTTGGCATCAAGGCCAAGATCCTGGCGCAGCGTGTTGGCGAAGTTGTGGCGCATCCAGTGCGGTGTCGCCTGCTTCATCACCAGGGCGCGTTCGTGATAGCCGAGCACCTTCATCTCCCGAACGCATCTGCGCTTGGCGTGCGCGAAAGCAGAGCGGATGTGGCCGCCGCGACCGTCGAGGATAGGGTAGGGGCGGCCATGGGCATTGAGGAACATCTCCGGATGACTGTCGCCGCGGCGCCGGCTGAGCCAGTCCCGCAGGATCTGCACCGCATAGGGATGCAAGGGCCTCAGATAGCAGTGGCCGTTCTTGGTCTTGGGAAAGAACACCCGCCCGTATTCGCCGCTGAAGGTGAAGTGGACGCGGTGTAGGTGTACAGCCTGGCCGACCCTTGCTCCGGTCGCATAGAGAAGGGCCAGGAGGGGTTTCAGGTGATCGGCCGCACAATCGATAAGCAGTTCCACTTCACCGGGATAGAAACGCTTCATGGCGGCGTTGGTGGTGCTGGATCGCACCCGCACCCGCGGCCAGTAAGGTACCGCGTAGATGTAGCCAGCCTTGGCGGCGTAGTTCAGCACCGCGGCGAGCAGCCCCTCCATGCGCTTGCGGGTGATCAACTGGACGTTCTTACAGCGCTTGATGAAGAAGGCCTCCAACTCGCTGCGGTCGAGCTCCGCTATCTTCACCCGGCCGAAGGCGGCGATGAACTCGCGAACGATCCTTGCCGTCGATTGGTTCGGATTCCGCGTGCGTAGAAACTCTTCGGCAACATCGGCAAAGAGCGCATCCGGCAGGCGTTTGTAGACGAAGCGCTGAAGGATTTCGGCCTCGCGCTTGATGCGGAGTGTCTCGGCGGCCTCCCAGGCGCTCGGCTGATTGGCGTCCAGACCGGTGCTTTCGCGGATCCGGATCGACTTGCTGCCGATGCGGACGGTGCCGATGAGGTAGAGCTTGGCTGAGCCTCCGCGCACAACGACTCTAAGGCCAGATTGAGGATTGGATACGATTGTTTTGTTTCTTGGCATCTATCTCTCCACAGTTTCGATGGCTACGCCTGGATCTCGCCAGAAAACGTGTGGCCTCAGTGGGAGAAGTTATGCCACCACAGATGGTGTATCCGCCCATAGTGCTTGTGCTATGGTGGTTTTCAGGGCCTTGCAGTCAGGGGGAAATCTAATGCGCAAGTTCGTAGCCGCGAGTTTTTTTGCATTCGGGATTGTAGCTCAAACCAGCTCCCATGCTGCCTCCTCAAATGATGTTCAGGAGGCTATCGATCTAATCGTCACCTTCTGTGTTGCCGGCGGAGAGTCGGTGACCCTGGTGGCCAAAGGCGAAGTGGAAGGAGGCTTCGCGCTTCGCAGATTGGGAGTCGGCGCCGAAGGTGAGATCGAGTTTACTTCGGAACAATCGAAGGGCTTGGTGAAGGGACTGCAGAGCGAGATCAACAGCCTTGCGGCGGAACAACAATCAGAGGCACGGCGCTGCATGCAGCCCTACATCGATCGGATGCTGCAATTTATCTTGGGTGATCCAGCTGCTGTGGCGCCTACGACGCAGGCAATAGTACGAACCAAATGGTTTTCGAGCCCCCGACTCAGTGCTAAGCGTAATCCAACCCAAGTCGCCGGAAATTTTGTTACGACTTGTGTGCGTGCTCCAGATGGTTGGTTGCTGAAACCTGAAACGGCGCATTTTGATCAGTATGAACTTCGCTTCTCAGCAACAGGGTACAACGTTCGCCTGCCAAGTAGGCTGATGAAGAGTAGCAGTGCGGTTGTATGCGGTGACCTACAGGCGGTTGGGAGTGGCACTGTTCTGGCCACCTTAAATGTTCAAGGCGAGAGACGAGAAGGGCTACACTTTCAGTGACCAACTGCATTCCTCTGCCATAGAGTCCGAAGGGTGGTGCAGTTCCCATTGCTGTCTAGCGTATGCTTGTCTGATTTTTCTTGCTGAATTGCAACCCGAACACCATTCCCTTCATCGCTTCTTCCACGTGCGCCGGCACATCTGCGATATATGTGTCATTGACGAGCGCGACGCTCTCCCACATGCCGGCTTCAGCGATCGTGCGCGCATCGAGCCGATGATCCTGCCGTAGCGTGTTTGCAAAGCTGTGCCGGAACCAATGAGGCGTTGCCTGGGCGATGACGCGAGCTCGGTCATCGAGGCCCATGGCTTGAAGGCGCGCGACGCAGCGATCACGTGCAGTCCTGAAGCTGTGTTGGATGATGCCCCCGCCGCCGATCCTCGGCTTGAAGGGTGTTCGTCTATGAGTCAGGAACATCTCCGGGAAGCGGTCGCGCCGCTGCTCGAGCCATTCCGTTAGCATGTTGACCGCATAGTCGTGCAGGGGCCGCGTGTAGGCGTTGCCGTTTTTTGTCTCGGGAAAGTGAATGCGGCCGCGCCCCGGCACTAGGACGAAGTGCTCCTTCTTCAGGTGGATCGTCTGACCGACCCTGGCGCCGGTGACAAGCAGGGTGGCGAAGAGGGGCCGCAGGTGAGGGGCAGCGCAGTCGACAAGTAGCTCACCTTCGCCCGGCAGATAGCGCTTCATCACGCTGTCACCCTTCTTGTGGGGCACCTTGGTGCGCTCCCAGTAGGGGGTCGCCGGCAGATGTCCCTTCTTCGTGGCGAAGGTGAGAAGGGCATGCATGGTGTTCTCGTGCCGGCGCTGCGTCTGGGGCTTCGCATCGGCAAATCGGCTGCGATAGTAAGCCTCGATATCGCCCCGACTGATTTCAGCGACGGGGCGCTTGCCGAAGGCGTCGAGTAGTTCGTTCAGGTTTCGGAGGTCAGCCGGGCCCGGCCCTACGGCTTTGATGTAATGAGCCGCAATGGTGGCGAGGAGGACAGGCGGGGGCCGTCCATAGACGGCCTGGTCGAGCAGTTCCGCTTCGACTTTGATCCGGAGGGCTTCTGCGGCCTCCCAGGCTTGAGGCGAGCTGATATCAAGGCCTGTGCTTCGGCGCACGCGGACGCTGGTTCCTGCAACGCGCAGAGTTCCGGTGATGTGGAGCTTCGTCGTACCGAGCCGGACGGCGACTTTGAGGCCGTGTCCGCGGCCACGATTGCCGCCTTTAGCGCCTGAAACTGGCTTTCCGTCCATACTTTCGACCTTCCTATGTAGCCGTGCAGCTGTAAGCGGCGGTCGACCGGGGCCTTGCGGAAGTCTTCAGCCAGACGAGTTTGCAGCCATCGCGCGCTTTTGCCAAGCCGTTGTGCAACTTTGGGCAATGTCAGGTGGTCGGGCCTCATTCTGAACTGGATCCTGGTGCCGGTAGAAGCTTCGGCATGTGGCCGCGATCATAAGCAATGGCGATCTGAGGCTTCATGAAGGCCCCGACCGTCTGGCCGTCTGGCAAAACGATCTGAGCCATGAATTCGTCTTCAAACTCTGTGATCCCGGTTTCCACGGCCTCCAGCTTGGCTTTGATCACCAGGGCCAAGGCCCGCCAGCGCTGCCTGACGGCTTGATCATAGGCGGCCTCAATCTGCTCTGCTGAGCGGCGCGTTCGCCGAGCCGGGGTCAAGGTGAATTCTTCATCGTTCCGGTCCGGCATGGGCAGCGTGAAGCGGATTTGCCGGCCGTGGGCTCGGAATGCGACGACGGCTTGGCCGACTTCCCAGCCATAAAGGAACTGGTCGGCCCCGTAGCGGGCGAGAATCTTCTCAATCTCGGCGCGCGATTTATCCGCTGCAACGGTGGTGGACTGCGCGTAGCGGGTCATTCCTCCATCCTCTCCACTTTGACGGACCACTCTCCATGGTCGATGCCGTCGCGCATGAAGGGGCCTAAGCGGAGTTGCATCCTGTCTTGGCGTGCGTCGATCATGGCCTCGATAAGCTTGCCGGCGGCCGTTAGCAACGGGGTGCGCGGCGTGTCGCTCATGCTGTGGCCCTCTGGCTGGCGGGCAGGGGCACCACATAGACTAGGCCGGTGTTGCGCCGGTTGCGGACCCAGAAGCCGGGCGGGAGGCTGTGACGGCGGCGAACCTCTTCCGCCACTGCTGCGATCCGTCCGGGCCGGAGGATGTGGTTTCCGTAGCGCCTAGGCACCGTGAAGGTGTCGAACACGATGTCATAGCGCCAAATGGCGTCAAACAGCCCGCGCCGCACTGCTCCTTCGATGTCGGCGCCCTGTCGGTGGTGCAACACCGCAAGGTGTTTAGCCGTTTCGATCCGGTCGCCGGGCTGGCCGATCAGTTGCCCAGACAGCTTGGCGAGCTTCTGATTGCGCCGGTAGAGTTTCTTATGGTTCCGGTCGTGCCTCCAGGGTTCCACGCGCTCCGCGTTGGCGTCGATGAAGTCGACTTCCAACAGTTGCCCGTCCAGGTCGCGATAGGGCTCCGCGCCGCTCTCCAGGGCTTGCTTGATGGCTTCATTGCGCTGGCAGACCTCCAAGGCGTCGGCTAGCCGGACTGTTCGCTGTGGCTCGGTCATGCTGCCTCCGGGAATTGCTGAATGCGCAGATCGGCCGGCCATTCGGCAGGATCGGCGCCGGCAGGGTCCGCAAGGCGCCGGCCGATGAGCGGGGCGGCTTCGGCGGGGACCTTCAACCCCTTGCCGGCCAAGCCGTTGTGAGGGTCGCTGGCGGCCGTGCCAAGCTGTTTCATGAAGAATGGCACCCCGGCCCGTTTGCAGGCGTCGCGGGTGTCCCTGGCCCATTGCAGATCGAAGGTCCGCGCGTGGTGGCCGCTCTCCCCGCCGACGATGACCCATTGGATGCAGCCGCCGAAGAGTCCTTCGGGGTCTAGGAAGGGCCACCATTTCACCGGGCCAAGGGCGGGTTCGTAACTGACGAAGGTTTTCCAGCCCTGACCGGCCATGTTCTTGAGGGCGGGAAGCCGTAGCTCAGCCATATCCTGGCTCTCAACCGTCACGCCAAGACGCATGTTGCGAAGGGGCAGGGCATGGCTCAGCAGCACATAATCATCGGACAGGTTCAACACCTGCTCGCCAATCGCGTTACAACGGTCCTGGTAAGTGGACCCAAAGGCAAGGTAGTCGCTCATGACCTTTTGCCGTTTCGTAAGGACCAGCCAGTCTAGGTGAGGTGTGAGGGCGATCACGGCCATCGCCTCGTCTCGCCAGACCTCCGGGACCTCCTTATCGAAGAAATCGGCAAGGCTGTTCGTGAATACCCTGATGCGTCGACCTTCCCGGATCGCCTGGCGCTCCAGCTTGAAAGCCGTCTTGATCGCGCTCTTGGACTTCCGCCGCGGCTGGCCGGCACCCCACTTCACCATGCCGCTGCGCTTTCCCCAGGCTTCGGCATAACAGTGATCGCAGGCCGGGCTTACCTTCGTACATCCCATCCAAAAGTTAATCGTCGCGTCCGTCCAGGCGATCTTTGAGGTTTCGCCCACTAGTTTGCGAGCTCTCGCTTGGCTGCTGCGATAACCCCTGGGTCCATGTCCTGCCTCGACAGCCATTGGAGATAGTCCCTGGGCACGTCACTGTATTTCTGCCCACGGTGCTTCCCGAAGGTGAGTTTGGTCAGGTACGATGGCTCTTGGGTCCAGCGCACCATGTCTTGCAGTGTCGCGATGCGCAGGGCCTCCAGCAAGATATGAGCCGTTACCCAGGCGTCCGGCAGTGCCCTGTGAGGCGGCATAGCGCGCTCGTCTAGATTTAGTCCAAGGGCATAGCGAAGCACTTGATTGGTGTGTCTTGGCGCGTCAGGCCAGAGCCGGAGCGCTACTTTGTACGTGTCAACCCAAATTGCCCCCTCTGGGTCGAAGAACGCCTTCTCAAAATCCGCGTTGTGAGCCACGAAGACATCCGGATGGCCGTCCTCCAGCGCAGCCCTGGCGTCATCCCAGGTCATGCCGGTCCTTGCTTGTTCTGCGGTGATGTGGTGCGTCGCCAAGGCCTCCAATGTCATTTCGGTGGTTGGCTGCACTAGGGTTTGCGAGCACGGCCCAACTTCTGGTGGGTCACCAACCAGATCGACAGCAGCGGCTTCGCAAACCGATGCGTCGGGTGGTAGGCCGGTAGTCTCAAAGTCGATTACGCGGATGATCATTTCCGATTTCCTTTTTGTGGTGAGCTTGTCGGCATAACCTTCTGCTCAATCTCTGCCCGCTTCTGGCCGAACGTCTTCCGATCCTCTTCTGACAGGGCGGCAATCTCTGCTTCGTTGTCTTTGCAGAGAGCGGAGACAGCCATGATGGACTCGCATTTCCCCAGGGCGGACAGGAGCGGCCGCAGTGCGGTGGTGGCTGCCTGGGTGGGAGGATCGGCCGGCGGTGTTTCCTCTGCGGGCTGTTCCTGGGCGGGCTCGGTCGGGGCATCATCGCCGAACAGGTCTTCGGGTGGATCGTCAGGGAGGGGCCGTTCGTCCGCCTCGGTGGCCGTCTTGGTCAGTTCTGGCAGGATCGGGTGGACGATCTTTCGCTCCGGCTGGCTGAGCGATTTCCAGTGCTTCTGCAGGGCGTCCTTGCCCAGCGTGGCAACCTCTCGGGCGGCGGATTGAAGTCTTTCCGCGTCATTGTTCTCAGGCGCTGCCGGATCGCCTCCGTCCTGGCTGGCCGCTTCTTTGTTCTTCGTCAGCGCGTTCTCAATCTCCGGCGTGCGGTCGTCTTCGAAGTGTTCCGCCCTGGTCGTCTCATTGTTCCTGATGGAATTGAAGATCAGTTCCAGGGCTGCCAGGTCTTGGGCCGTGGCGATATCGATCGATCTGCCGATCTTCCGTTCGATCTGCTCGCGGGTAACAGAGATGCCGGAGAAAGCACCGATGCAGTTCTTACGCCGCTCGGGGAGGTCGATACCCTTCCCATGCTCGACAGTCTCGCGGCAGATTGCCTTGGCTTCCTCGACCACCTCATGGGGGATGACTTTGAGGATCATCTCCCGGAGGCGCCGCGCTGCCGCGTTGGCGTTGTTCTCGTAGATGTCCCGCATATCGGTCAGGACGACGGCGCCGCCCTTCTTGTCGCGCTTGTGAGGCACGACGAAGCTGGTACTTGATCGGGTGTTGGTTTCCAGATCCCAGGCGACCGCCAGCATCTCGCTTTCGCCCTTCTCATCGTTGCGGTTCAACTCGACCACGCCGTAGTCGATGTTGCCCCAGCAGCGCGCCAGTTCGCAGGCAAGCTTGATGCTGGGACCTGTAACCTGACTGCCCGCGCGGCCATAGAGGAAGAAAGCAGCGGCGGCCAGTTCATGGACCTGACAGGCAACCTTGATCCGCTCGCGGGCTTTCGTCTCGTCTCGCGGCGCGGAGCGTGCCACTAGAAGGGCGCCCTGCACCTGGGCGATGGCCCGTTGGATTTCGACCTGTGTCGCCTCAGTGGACGGCAGGGCCTTGCCGGCGGCTTGGTTCAGGAGGTCTTGTTTGTCGGGTGCGTCGCTCATGCGGCGGTATCCTCTGCGAAGGTGTCGAATTCGCCGGCCTCGTGGCGTTGCTGAAGCTGATACTCGGCAAAGCCGGGAAGGCCGATCTGTTCCACCCGACTCGAATAGCCGGGCCATGTGTCGCGCTCCAGGCAGTCCGCGAATACGCGGATGGCGCGGCGGTTCTGTTGCTGCCCCCACTCGATGGCGATGCGATCCAAGGCGATCACCGTCACGATGAAGGGCGCCTTCTTCTCCTGGACGACAAAGAAGAAGTTCCGCGGCGCCTTGCCTGTCACCGCTTCGATGCCTTCAAGGTAAAGCGCTGCCTGCATGTGATAGCCATGGTTCCAGACGGCGCGTTGAAACTCGGCTGGCTTTGCGCTTACAGCGGTCTTGTAATCGGGGATCCAGTCCTGCACCGCCGGCAGCCAGTCGGGGCGGCAGCGCAGCCACACGCCAGTTTCTTCGTCCTTCCATGCCAGCGTCGGCTCGGCTTGGCCGTTCTCGAAGGCAGCCCCCGCAAACTCATGCTCAAGCACGGCCTGGCGCATGGCTTGGACGCTCTGGAATTCTTCATGCTTGATGACGGTCTTGCCCTCCGCAAGCGCTGCGTCTCTCTCCGCGCGCCCTGCCTTGGTGGTGAGTTTGACACCTTCTCCCAGAACATGGTTGTGGTCCCAGAACGTCTCTTTCTGCAGCAACCAATCATGGGTCGCGCGGCCAAATTCAAAGGCCGGCGTGGTAAAGTGCTCGCGGTGCGGATTGAGGGGCGAATTGACCCAGAAGAGTTTCGGGCAGCCGGCGTCGATGGTGCGAAGTCCGCTGCTGCTGATCGAGACTTCCTCGCAAGGATCGTTGTGATAATCCGCAAGGGAGATGTTGTAGATGCCGGGCGTGGTGATCTTGGTCATGCCCCCAACTCCAGCAGCACCATGATGAAGACATAGGCGACTGCGAAGGCAACGCACTTTCCAAGGGTGGAGAAGACACGGTCAGGCGCTGGCTCGACCTGGCGCTGAGCTTCTTCCTGCTGCTCGGCCGCGGCGGGGTCGTCGTTATCCACGACAAGGGTAAGGCGCTCTGTCATGGCTTTGCCCCGCGCCTCTTCGCCGCTTGGATTGTTCCAGCCCGACGAAACAGAAGGCCGCCAACAGTTTCTTCTGGCATGGCCGTGACGCTTCGAAGCTCGACTCCATCAGCAGCTACAGCGCTCACCAGAAAAAGCCCCCAGGCGGGCTCCCGCTCAGTATCGGCGCAGATTAGCAGAAGGTCATTGGCCATCAGGCGCGAAGCCACCGACGTGAAGTAGTCCGGGCTTGTTACGTCCGCCAGACTGTCGTCTGTCTCGTATCCGAAGACACAGAAGCTTTGCAGGGCCGCGATGGTTTCGAGGTTTTGGGAGAGGGCGCGAGTCATGGCTGTGATGCTCCGCAGTAAGAATCAACGTTGCGGTGATGGGCCTTGAAGGTGACAGCAACTACCCAAGGGTTTGCATCCCAGACAAAGCCGCGCTTGGCGTTTAGGGAATTCCAGAGGATCGCGAAGCCGCCTCTATGGCTGCTGGGAATGTGGTAATCTGGGTCACCATCCGGGCGGGCAATGACGGTCAAGAACTTCTCTTCCGCACCTTCGGACTGCGCATCCTCTTCGCTGATGGCCTGCACCCGCTCTATGCGAACGTCTGTGACTTCAAGGGTGAGGCGCGATGCCCAGCGGGGCATGTGGATGGAGGGGCGGCTATTCCACCAATGGGGCTCGCCGGTCTTGAAGTGCCAGTCCGTTGCTTTGCTTGTCGCCATGTACTGCAATCGGTCCACGGGCCAGCCTTCCGGCCACGCGTCGGCACTTAGGCTCACCCGCCGCCCGCAGTTATTGATTGCCCAGGTCTCCCGCACCCAAAGCAGGTCGCCGGGGGCGTAAGGGAGTTTGATGGGCGGAGTCACTTCGCGTGTTGGTGCTCCGCACGGCTCTCGTCCCTCTTCCCAACGGTCGAACCAACCGGCGTCAGGGTCAACGTCGTCACCCGGCCAGTACCAAGGCGCTATCGGCTGCGGCTTCAGCACCCGCCTTGTCTGCGTCTTCCTGCCGTCAAGGATTGCCCGCACCATTGGCCCGGAGAACAGGATAGGCTTAACCGTCATGGCTGCTTCTCCTGCGCGGAGAGGGCTAGGGCTTTTTCGGCCTCTGCGATGTCGCTCAGACAGTCAGCAAGCCAGCCGGGCAAGCCCTGCTCGTGATAGTCGAGGGCATGGTGATTCACCGCACAGCCCTCAGCGTTCTGGTAAAGCAGCTTCGCGGTTTTCAGCAGTGAGGTAAGCGCCTCTCTCAGCCCCTTGTCTTCGGGCTGGGTGGGGGAGAGTTGAGAAAGGTTTCTCCGCGCATCAGTCAGCGCACGAATGCCGCCCTCGTTCATGCCTGCCGCGTAGTCGGTGGTGAAGGGGCCCTCTTCGCCGCAGGCAACGTTGGTGTAGTTCTGGCGCTGCGCCTCTATCTCACCAACACACGCAGCCACCCCCGCAGCAAAGCCGTCAGAGGGTTGCTGGGGGAGGGCGCGAAGTTCCCGTTGTAGAGATAGATAAGTCTCCAGTTCAGCGCTGGCCGCTTCATTGTTGGGCATAGCGTGGACAATTGGGCGCATCTTCTCTATTCGCTTCTCCACAACCTCTACAGCAGCAGAGGGGGAGGGGCGGCGAAGCAAACCTAAAATTGCGCGCGCGTGTTCTCTGGCCTCGCCTTGTTTGAGGCTGTTGCCATTCTTGACCCACCCGGGCTTCTCTGTGCCCTTCGGCCCGTCATAGGGCATCAAGTTTTCGAAAATGAACTTGGCCGTAATCTCGACAGTCAGCTTTTCTGACGAACACTCTTTCGGCGCAAGGGTGGTGGTCATGTCAGCCGTCATTGGCGCGCTCCTGTGCAAGCTGTATAGCGCGGTCAACGACGCCTGAAATCCGCTCGACACCCATGGTCATTTCGTCGCTATCAACCCCGCCAAGCAGGTGCTCACATTCGGACGCGACATCGGCCAACGCTTCCCGCATTGTCGGGGCTGCTGCTTTCTCTTCTTGGGTGACAATCCGGCTCACGTCGTAGGTGCTGCGGACCCAATCAAGAGCGTCCACCCATGTTGCCAGAACCTTTTCGGATGACCGATGCTGCTCGGCAGCGTGTGAGCGTCCGGTGGAATAAGCCCGCTCGGCAAAACTGGCTTGCTCCATCCGCTGAGCATCCACGCGCGCCCGTTTCTTCCCGAGATCCTCTAGAAAGGACCGCTCTGCCGCACCCTCTTCTTGGGCGCGTGCAATGGCTGCGGCAAGTTCCGCGATGCCGTCAAAAACAGGCACGTTATCTGCCGGTGCTTCAGCGATGCGCCTTTCAAGGCCTGTCAATACCTTCTGGGCTGCCCCAAGCATTTCTTCTGTCGGAGTGGTCATGACGTTATTCCTGCCTGTTAGGCTGCCTCTGACTTGGCGGGTGCGTGCGAGGCGCAGAGGGCCATTAACGCGGCCTTGTGATCCCGCCAGAAGTCCAAGGCAGTTCTGCCCTCCATTTCCAGAATGCGACGGTCATCAAAGCCCGCCCATTCATCATGGCTGTGCAGTTCGCAGCCGATCTGCATGTGAGTGTCGAGAATGTAGACGAGCCAGCGCAGGCCATGAATTTGCAGAGGTGCCTTGGTGATGGTGACTCCTTTGCGCCATTTGGCATCCGCGAGGTTGGCACCCGCGAGGTTGGCACGCGCGAGGTTGGCACGCGCGAGGTTGGCACGCGCGAGGTTGGCACGCGCGAGGTTGGCACGCGCGAGGTAGGCACCCGCGAGGTAGGCATCCGCGAGGTTGGCATCCGCGAGGTTGGCACCCGCGAGGTTGGCACCCGCGAGGTTGGCATCCGCGAGGTTGGCACCCGCGAGGTTGGCACCCGCGAGGTTGGCATCCGCCTTAACCGCCAATTTCACAGCCGCCCCAAGCTTCACACGGTCGCTCGTGGTTTCTAGGCTTGCGTTAAGTTCAGCCTCAAAGAGAACAGAACCATTCCAGCGGTGTTTGATTGCGAATTTGAAGCTCACTGTCTCTCTCCTTCCGTGCCAGCCTTAGGCCGGGCGGTTCTCGTCGCGGTGTGCCCTCAAGGCGCGCTGAAATGCCTGTAATGGAGACAGGCCCTCTTCAAACAGCGGAAACCATTGCTCCGGGAATACGGTGAATTCGCCAGGCCCGTAGCCGTATCCGTCTTGGATGACGTCCAGATTTAGCTCCGCTATCCAGTCCTCAAACGTGTAGGCCGCCTCTTGGCTGGGGGACGCCTTGTTGCCGTAGTTGCAGGCTGCGCAAATCTGTGCGTCATAGAGCCACCGCTTGACTTCGCCGCAGCGCGGGCATTCCTCTTCTTTTTCGGCAAAGTGGCTCATCTCTCTCTCCTTACTGACGGAAGGCCAGATTGCCGACACGCTCTGCGCGGATGTCCGCATAGACCTCATCACGTATCCGCTCGCATTCCACGGCACAGTCGCCATAGCCAACGGCATCCAGTGCTTCGGTAAAGTCCTCGCCCTTCAACAGCCGGGCGCGCAGCAGCTTGAAGAACAGCTTCCGCCAATGACTGCGCGGGGAGTGGCGGTCATCCGCATGGGCGCACTCTGCGATGAAGTCCTTGCAGGTCGCCCGCGTGTCAAACCATGCGTACCAACGCTCGCGGCCAGCGTCTTGCAACGCCTCCTGAAAGCTCCGCAGCGGAAGCTTCAGATAGGAAGAGGTGGGCTTGGTGGCGGTCATTGGTTGCGGTCCTTATTCGGCTGCGTGCTGGCTGGTGATGATGCTGGCGTTCATGCGCCAAGCCATTGTCACGGCTTCGAGGCGGTTTGCTTCGGCAGAGCCCAGGTCAAAGGCTGCGGACCACTGACGGTTTGAGCGCCCGCGACTTTGGAAGGTGACGTTCAGTTTTGGTGCTCTGCTCATTCTCTCGTTCTCCGGGGTTAGGCGGTTACTCGCCGCAGCGAAGGTGAAGCTCGGCCATGTCGATCGCGTCTTTAATCACGATGTCTTGCTGGCCATTGTCGAAGCCCATGAGGGCTAGGGCTTTCCGGGCGCGCTTAACGGCACCGCGGCGCGTGCGGGGGTAGTGCCCGCAAATCCGGCGGCCCCTGCTGTCGCAATGGCGGTACCTGAGATGAGAGTTGACGTTCCAGCGCGAAGCCGACTTGTTTAGCGTCTCAATCAGCGTGTCCTGGACTTCGATTAGCTGCGTCATTCTCTCGTTCTCCTGCGGCCCCGCTGCCTGGGCTGGCGCGCCAAACAGCGGGAGCGATAATCACCAGGAGTGCCCGTCTTGCGATTGCGCCTCGGGGCGGGGGCTCAGCGATTTGCTGATAGAGAGAATGTAATAGGAAAAAGCCTATTTTACAATAGGCAAAATCCTATTTTGTGGACAAAGGAGCTTTTTGCCGGAAGAAATATGGATTCGAAGCTAGGGGTGGGCGGCAGAGAGGTGCTTCAGCCCTGGGGCTAGCTTAAAGGAGGAGCAATGGCAGATGACGAGGTAGATTTGGGCATCAATGGCGCGGGCCGTCGTCACCCGCCAGATCTTGGGGCGCCCGCCCGTGGCGCTGCAACACTTCAATCAGGCCTGCCGCAAGTGCTTCGGTGGTCTCTGCCGTTAGAACCACCTGCATCTCTACATTTTCACCTGTTCGCACAACCAAGGAGAAACAAGAACCATCGCGAGCCTCGCCAACCGCAACAGACGTGGCACTCAGATTTGGCAGATTGGTGAGTGTGTCGCCAACGTCGTGGGTCTTCGAGATGCGCCCGGCCAGCTCGAACAGGGCGCATGCCAAGACAGCGGTATGGTTTGCAGGAATAGTCAACACCCTGTTGACGTCGTCCTCGCCAGCGAATTTGAGCCCAACCGTATTGTTTTCCAAGGGCTGCATATCTATCACGCCCTTTGTGTTCCAAAACTGGCTACTCATTGAATCCTCTTCTGTATGGCGAAGTCTACATCCGCTGCCACTTGGCCACGATCCGGCCCAGGATTCGCGCCTCGGAGAGTGTGCGCTCGTAAGTCTTATATGCTTGGTTTGTCGAGGAAATTCTTATTGTTGGCGGGTCCGAGCCGTCAATGTACTCGACCCTTTTGGCAACCAGACCAAGCCCATCATGAAGCAGAAATGTGCCGGGTGGGGTAGGGCGCTTGTCGGCAACGTTGACTAACGCCTTGTCACCCGCCTCTAGGATGCCGGGCATGGAATCCCCCTCGATGGTGATCAAGTAAACCTCGGTCGGAGAGGCGTTCAACTCCATCCGTAGCCAGTTTGCGGGGAATCCCCAGGAGCCCTTGCGCTCATCATACTCAACTATTGAGCCCGACCCAGCCGAGGCTCGGACGTCCATCTCAGGGATTTCCGCTTGTTCGCCGACTCGCGGCGCGGCTTTGAATTCTGGGGGAGCCTCTTCACCCATGCCCTTTGGGATCATGCCGGTCTTGAAGGCGACCGCCGGCATTCCGAAGACCTCCGCTAGCCGGTCCCTGACGTCTTCGGGCAGGACGCCTGGTTTCCCTTGGGTGAGATACTGATGAAAGTAGGCATGGTTCTTGCCGACCTTGCGCGACAAGTTCGCATAATCCCATTCGTCATCGGATTGGTCTACGAGCTGGCGCAAGAGATCTCGCGCCGGATCCGACCCCTTGTCAGTTGTGCCGCTTCGCATGAACAACAATGTGCCAGCCTGAATAGGATTTGCGCCAATAGGAAAATGCCGATTGACGAATAGGATATTGCCTATTATCTTCCTATTCATCATGGACCCATTCGAGCAATTCAGGCGCCAGGTCGACGATTATCTAGGTGCAACCCAGACAGACCCAACAACCTTTGGGCGGCGGGCGCTGGGCGATCCGAATTTCGTCTTCCAACTTCGGGAGGGCCGCTCTCCACGATCGGCAACCATTCACAAGGTCATCGACTTCATGGAGGCGAACCCACCCGCCGTCTCCCAGCCGGACGCCGCAGCGTGAGCGATGGTCTCGCAATCCCCACGCGTTCTGCAGTCTTGCGCGGCGCCACTCGAAGCGTCGTCTATTTCGCCCAGAACTTGACGACCAGCGCTGTCAAGATTGGCTGGACTATCGATCTCCAGCGGCGAGTGGCGTCGCTCAAGTGTGGTGCCGGCGCTCATCTACGCGTCCTCCGCACCATCGACGGCGGGAGGGCAAAAGAGGCTTGGCTACACAAGCGTTTCGCAGCCCAGCGCGTTTGCGGCGAATGGTTCGAATTCCACCCAGGCATGCTTTCAATCATCCCGCCGGATGAGATCGTCCGGCCGCGAAGGGAGGTTGTCCGACGCGACGTTCGGTTGACCGTTCTGGAACGACTGCGCGATGCCGAGAAGATGGGGCGTGAGATCGGCCTTTCGGATCGCCTCATCCTGACAAGCTTCGTGTCCTCGCTGAACGACGATGAGTCGCGCACGCTTTTTGATGTCGTCAAAAGTAGAAGCCCGGAGGCCGCCTGATATGCCCTTCACCATCTCCGCCGCTATTTCTCCTATCGGTCGCAGTGCCATAGGCCGAGATATGACCGGCGGCGCCGTCTCTGACATCTGGAAAAGGGGAGGGCGCTTCCGGTGAGCGACGCAGCACGGCAGCTTGCGCAAAAGGATTATCTCTCGCTCAAGGCCGCATTTCGCCACCTTGTGGACTTGGCCGGCGGCTGCGAATTGGCCGCCGAACAGACCCGCGTTCAAAAGACTTCGATTAGCGACTACGGAAAACCGCACATGCTGGCCGCGTTCCCTCCGGCTGATGTTGTGGCGGATCTGCAGGCCGCGGTGGGGAGTCAAATCTTCACGCGCACTCTCAAGCAGATCGGGCGGGCGTATGCGAGCCAGGGCGCCGGCCTGACGGGTGACGACGTGATGGCGATGAGCGTCCGCCTTCAGGGCGAGCTTGGCGAGTTTGCGATTGTGGCCCTGGATGCCAATGCGGACGGGGTACTGAGCGTTTCTGAGGTTAACCGCCTCATCAAAGAGGCGCGCGACGTGGCGAACGCCGCAAATCATACCGTCGATCAGCTTTTGCAGCTTCGAGATAAGAAGGCCGCCGGCCCCCGCGAGGTTCGCGATGCCGGCTGAACCCTTCCCTCCGATGGACGCCCCGAAGTCCTTGCCCGTTGCGTCTGTTGTCACGTCCGCGCGGCTGTACTTGAAACTACCCCGCCGGCAGGGTGCCATCAGGCGTCGCGGCTGGTGGGAGATCTTTCAGAAGGGTCGCCGCGCGATCAGCGATGAAGTCGTCAAGTCTCGCGGCGATATCTTGTGCACTCTTGGCTTGATCGCGTGCAGATTCAAGAATGTTATCGATCACCTTGGACGGAAGCTCGGTTTCTTTTGGGTAAGAAAAGTTAACGCTTCCAATAGCGGTGCGGCGCGTTGTCATGTCCAGCGCAATCTCCTCGATGATGTTGTTCGGGAGACGTCCGATCTTTCCAATGTGAGATTGGAAGAGTGCCAGGACCGGCCCTTTAAGCAAGTCATCAGGAAGGTCACGGATTCGTATTGGGGTTTGCTTTACTCGCTCTCTTTCAAGGTGACTTACCATTGCATCCCAAAAGGCGTGAATCATTCGATATTCAGCGGCGAATACCGTGGCTGTGGTGATCGCATCCCTTGCGGCTTGCCGATCCTCCTTTTCGCGTTCTGCTTTGATCTGTTGCGCGTGGCGCAGGTTGGCAGCGCGCACCTGATACAACACACCAATATAAGCCAAGCCCGCCGCGCCGATAGCCAGAAAGCCGGTCATCAACGTCTGCCAGTCTCGCAGGCCGCGCCAGCCGAAGCCCGGCTCGGTAATCGTCGGCCATATGCCCAAAGAGAACAGGGTCAATCCCGCCCCAAGGAGCATGTAAAGCCCTGCCATCGGAAGTTGGTTTCGCATGGCGGATACTCTGCCCGGAGTTGCTCGCTCCTACAAGACACCTTCGACGCACGCCTTACCCCCCGAAGGCGCGCTGTCGTGACTGGTGGACCCCTGCCGCCAGTCCTCCCCGGCCGTCTGCGGACTTTTACGCCTTGGCTGCGGCGGTCGGGGAGCTTTAACTGATGAACGAGGAAGCGCTCCACAAGACCGTCGTGCAGTTCCTGATGTTGGCGTTGCCGGACGATGTCTTCTGGTATCACCCCGCCAATGGCGAAAAGCGTAGCAAGCGCACGGCATCGAAGCTCAAACGAATGGGTGTCCGCCCTGGCGTGCCCGACATCTGCATCGTTCACGAGGGCAGGGCCCTCTTCATCGAACTGAAGAAGCCCGGGACGCCTGTCGGGAATCGAATGGAGGGAAGGGGCTACCTCACGCAAACGCAGTGCGCTTGTCACCGCAGCCTGAAGCAGGCTGGCGCTGAGGTCGTGACCTGCTGGTCATTGGAGGATGTCCAGGACGCCCTAAGGCGCTGGTCGATCCTGCCGCATTCTAGCATCGGCGGCCTGTTCAAAGCGGAGGGCGCGGCGTGACGATAGCGGACCCCGTGATGGTCTCCGTTCTAGATGCGATCAAAAGGCTCGGCCCTGAGGTCAAAAATGCAGACATAGCCAGCAGGGCTGGCATGGCCCATTGCACCGCGCGTAGCTACGTCGGTCGCGCAATCCGTCGTGGTTGGCTTCGAAAGACCGGCCAGCGGTCGACCCGAAAGCTGCGTCTGACAGAGGCGGGTCACAATAAAATCCACCAACACCAGTGCTTTCGAAAGCCGGAAGCTGACCTCCCGGAGACGGTGCAAAGTCGGCCCTGCCTGATGTGTGGGAGGGAATTCGAATCAAGTTGGATCGGCAACCGGACCTGCGGACAGTGCAAGTCGACCGAAGCCTATAAGTCATCGCCGCCGGAGCGCTACTCTTCGGGTGGCAGGATATGAGCGCCCGCGCCCGCCTCCCGCAGCGCCCCAAGCGCCGGAAGATACCGCTATCGGTCAAGGTAATTGCCTGCGAGCGCCGCCTTTGCGAACTCCTGGGCACGGATCGGATTGAGTACAACCACAATCCGGCCCTGATCTATCGCGAGATCCGCGCCGACGGCAAAGACTACATCCCGGCGCAGAACGACCCGAACTGCATTGAAGCGCTCTCCCGCGAGGAACACGCCAAGGATACCAACGGGACTCCGGCAACGACCCTGGGCAGCGTCAAGCACGGTGCGGCCAAGATCGATCGATTGCGCGGCAAGACCAAGCAGGGCCCAAAGCGTCAGATCCCCAACGCCGGCTTTCCCAAGCCTCCGGAGGGCTACAAGTACCGCTGGGGCAAGAGGCCAATGGGCAAGCGGAAGGGGGCGGCATGAGCGAAGACGACAAGATCATCCGGGCCAACTTTGGCGCTCCGCAACCCTATGATCCGAAGGCGGACACGCGCCTTGTTCCGGCCGACCTGGCGCCACCAGTCAATCCGAAGGCCGGCTACGATCCGCTTGTCGCAATGCGTATGCGGGAGATGCTGGAGTTGCAGACCCGCCTTGTGCTGGCACAGGCCGAACTCCAGACCGTCACGGAAAGGCTGCAACAGCTAGCGCAGGAGGTGCTTGATGGCGATGCCGGCTGAAACAGAAGCGCCGCCTTGGGAGGCGGAGCAGCAAAGCGACGCTTGGGCGCCGCCGGCCAGCGAGGAAGCCGAGCTCGGCCTGCTGGGCGCGATCCTGGCGAACAATGCGGCCTATGACCAAGTGAGCGACTTCCTGCGGCCGGATCACTTCTTCGTCGGGATCAACGCAAAGATATTCATGGCCTGCGAAGCTTTGATCAACCGCGGAGAAACCGCCAACGCTGTAACGCTGGCCGGTCTGTTTGAGAACGAGCCGGCCCTGGAGCAGGTCGGCGGCAAGCATTACTTGTCGCAGATCCAGCATAACTTCGTGACCATCATCAACGCCAAGGATTACGGCAGGACGATTCACGACTGCTGGCTTCGGCGCCGGACGATCAACATTGCGGCCGAAATGTCCGACTATGCCTACCAGCCCGGAATCGATGTCGACGGACCCGCCATTGTCGAGCGGGCGCTGGATGAGCTTACGGACCTTTCCGAGTCGGGGCAGCGTGAAGGGGGCCTTGTCGGGCTATCCCCGCTCTCCAGGCGCGTTGCGGAGGAAACAGAGGCGATCCGCAAGGGTGAGGCGGTGCCGGGCCTGCCGACTGGCCTTGTGGACCTGGATAGGGCCCTTGCCGGCGGCTTCCAGCCCGGCCACCTGATTGTCATCGGCGCCAGACCATCCATGGGCAAGTCGGCGCTGGCTACCAACATCGCCCGCAATGTCGCCGCGGCGCAGCGCCGGGAACTGGACGGAGAGGGGCAGCCGGTCGACCAGAGCCAGCCTGTCGCCTTCTTCTCTCTGGAGATGCCCGATGAAGACCTTGCACGGCGCATTGCCTGTGAGCGTGCCGGGATCGAATTTGAGCGCACCAAGCAGCAAGACGGCATGAACGAAGATGAGGCCAGCCTTTTCATGCGGGAGTGCCTGGCGCTGGACGAAATCCCGCTGTTCATTGACGACACGGCCGGGCTTACCCCTATGGCGATCAGGAGCCGCGCGCTGGCCTTCAAGCGGCGCCATGGCCTCGCCCTGGTGATCATCGACTACTTGCAGCTTATGTCGGCCCAAAACGAGGCCGGAAACCGCAATGAGCAGATCAGCGCCATTACTAAAGCCCTGAAGGCCATGGCAAAGGCGCTGGGCGTCCCGGTGGTTCTGCTGAGCCAACTTTCGCGAGCCTTGGAGCAGCGCGACGACAAGCGCCCCATGCTCTCCGATCTTCGGGACAGCGGCACCATTGAGCAGGATGCCGATGTGGTGATCTTCCTCTACCGCGAGGAATACTATCTGGCCCGCAAGGGCGAGCCGCAGCGCCGGGAGGGCGAGGAAGACACGCGCTTCTATGAGCGCGTCAACGGCTATTCAGGCGCCCTGGAGGCCGCCCGCAACCGCGGCGACATCATCATCGCCAAGGCCCGTAACGGGAAGGTCTGCACGGTGCCGGCGATCTTCGACGCGGCAATGATGCGGTGGGGCGATCTGGCGCATCGGCAGCATGAATTCGAGGGATACTGATGAGCTACGGCAAGGTGCATGAGGGCTTTTGGGAAAGTGACCGTATCGGTGGGCTTAGCGACGGAGCGGCACTGCTGGCGCTTTTCTTATTAACCGGCCCGCATCGCAACGCTATCGGGTGTTTTAGGCTCGGCGTCGGCGCTATTAGCGATGTGCCGCGCTTTAATAAGTGGGGCGTCGACAAGATAAGCTCTTATTTGGATGAGCTTTGCTCGAAACAGTTCCTTATTCGAGACACAAATAAGGGCTGGATGCTGATCGATAAGGCGCTGGAGAAAGACCCGATCAAGGGCGAGAAGGCGGCTAAACATGCGCTCTCTTTGTCGACGTCAGTCCCCCGAAAAAGCGCCATATTTGAATCGCTTAGGGTCAGGTTAGAGCCTCAGTTAGTGGAGTTTTCTGAAGCCCTTTCGGATAAGGATGGGTGGCCCATGGAAAGGGCATGTGATGCCCCATCGAATGGGGATGCTATACCCCATGCTTCTCCTTCTCCTTTACCGGAACCTTCTCAGGACCCAGAACCAGTTAAACCATCTGCTGACGCAGATGGTCCCCCGAATAAGCCCGGCGCTGTCGAAGTCGATGAGGTGGAAGCAGCCGTGGAAGCCTGGAATGCATTCGCTGAGCGACACGGCTTGGCGAAGGTTCAGCGGATCACCGCCAAGCGGCGCAGTGCTTGCAAGATCCGGCTGACGGAGTGCGACGGCCTGGACGGGTTCGTGAACGGAGCTCTGCCCGCCATTGCCCGGAGCCCCTTCTTGCTCGGCGAGAACGACCGCGGCTGGAAGGCGGATTTTGATTTTCTGATGCAGCAGAAGAGTTTCACGAAGCTCATGGAGGGCGGCTATGACCGCAGCAAACCAACTCGCCCGAACGGATCAGACGCCCATACCGCCCAGGCTTCCGCCTTCGCTAGCGTGGCTGCCGGATTTGACGATCATGGGGGCGATCACAGCGATGCCGGAGAAGCTACCCCGGGAACAGGTACAGGAGGTCCGGGCTTACTTGAACCACCTGGAAATCTGGATGAAACCGGCGAGCCGGGCCTGGATCTCCGGGAGGGTAGTGACGCTTCTGGCGCACTATGCGGCGGCCAATGTGTCGGAGGCGATCCTGAGGGGAGTAGCGGAGGATTGGCTGGCGAAGCTGAAGGATCTCCCGGCCCATGCGATCCAGCAAGCGTGCCTGGATTGGCTGGGGCGGCCGAACGGGTACAAACCAACGCCGGGGGAGATTCGGGCGCTGGCTTGCCAAGCGCTGGGTCCACACCTGGACGAACGGCTGAAGCTGCGGGCCCTGCTGCAGCCGACCCTCTCGACGGAATGACGGACTTCCCGCCGATACCGGTAGGACTCGACCGCAGAGCGAAGAAGGAGACGGCCTCTTGACTGAACCGAAACCATTTTACGACGGTCGAGTTCATCCTGTTCAAGTTCCGCGCAGCAATCGGACTGGTTCCGGCCAGATATCGAGAGAGGTGACGTTGCGTGCTTACGAGGTTTACCGACGGCTCTATGGTTCTCAGGAAGCGCTGATAACAGGCGGTTGCCGTGGCGGATTTAGCGTCGGCGAATTAATCGCATTTCTCTACGCGCGTTCGTTTCCGGAGGCTGAGTGGCGAGAGCGAGAAAGAGAGGCCATTAGAGGCATGAACCTTGACGCACGCCGACTGAGCGAAACAGACAAGGGGCGTGAGTGACTTGGCGGATCGTCGAGCCGTTCGATATCTCTGCCTTGACCCGGACTGCAGGCATGAGTTTGACGCCGGTCCCGGCCCGGTCACTTGCGGGGCTAAGCACGCCCTTCCTGGTGGCGTGTCGATCCCCGGCGCCTGTCCGGCCTGCGGTGGGCTCTACGTCGGCCGGTTATCCTGGTTCGTCGTGATGACCAACGCGCGGGCCGAGGAAGCGGTAAACGATCGACTGAAGGATCTGGGTTACCTGACGCTGTTCTTGCATTACCGCGTGCCGGTGCGCCGCGCCAACCGCTTGTCCCGGAGGCAGCGCGCCGCCGTGGCGACCGAGAAGGCACCCGAGCTTGTCACCAGGCCGTACTTGTCGCGCTACATTTTCGTCGGGGTGGTGCCGGGCCAGGGGTTTTACGACATCAACAACGCGCCGGGCGTTTCGACCGTCCTCAGCAATGAGGCTGGACCGCGAACGCTCGAACCCAGCGAGATTGACCGCCTGCGGGCCGGGGCGGGCAAGGACGGGCTGATCCAACTGGAAGGTCCAGCTGAGATGGGGCGAACCCGGCTGACCGTGGGTGACGTGGTCCGCATCAAGGTTGGCCCCTTCGCTGGGTTCGACGGCACGGTCTGCCGCGATGACGGCAAGATGGTGACCATCTGGGTGTCGATCTTCGGGCGCCAGACGGAGGTGACGCTCCTGCCAAAAGCAGTTGAGGCGATATGAACGCTCCA
This sequence comes from Pelagibius sp., assembly GCF_965249265.1. NCBI lineage: Bacteria > Pseudomonadati > Pseudomonadota > Alphaproteobacteria > Rhodospirillales > Rhodovibrionaceae > Pelagibius > Pelagibius sp. The sequence continues at coordinate 1,881,550 of NZ_OZ252224.1, forward strand.
TTTGGTGCAATCAGTGCCCGTTGGCACCACCCCTTGACAAAAGTCCTTGGTTGAACTTAATTTCGCGTCAGACATCGGCGGTGGCAGCGAAAATCGCGACCACGCCGACTGCGGAGCGATCCTAAATTCTGCCAAGCAACCATCCCGCCCTGGCATCCGGCGCGGGCTTTTTCATGGCCAGAGGTTTGCCGCCCCGCCATTTCACATGAACCCCCGAGGTGGCCATGTCGGCCCTTAAGAACACGCGCCATGAGGCCTTTGCACAGGCGCTTGCCAAGGGCATGACGGCCGATGCTGCCTACGAGGCGGCTGGGTATAAGCCGAATAGGGGTAACGCGACGACGCTTAAAGCAAAGCAAAGCGTCCGGGATCGCGTTGCCGAACTGACTGAAAAGGCGGCCAAGAAGGTCATGGTCACCGTGGAAAGCCTGGCCGGTGAGTTGGAACAGGCCCGCTCGCTGGCCATCATTGAGAAGCAGCCAAGCGCCGCCGTTGGGGCCACGATGGGCAAGGCGAAGTTGTTCGGCCTTGGGGTGGAGAATCGCCGCCTTAGCGGGTCGGTGCAAATCGTCACACTGACAGCGAAAGACCTTGAAGGGCTGAGCGCCGATGAGCTTGCCGCTATCGAACAAGCCTATCCGGTTCTCGAAAAGCTCGGGCTTGTTGCAGGCGATTCGGGACCAGCGTCAGAAGCGTGAGATTGAACGCCAAGCTGGCGGCTGGCGGGATGAGAAGGCCAAGTGTGCCGCAGACATCCTCCATTGGTTTGACAACTGGGTTCATACTTACGATCCGCGCCTGGTCGGCAAGCCCGGCGGCGCCTACGTGCCCTTCAAGCTCTGGCCGCGACAGCGAGAATTCGTCCTGTGGCTGATCGAGCGGATCCAAGCCGAAGAGGAAGGTCTGGCGGAAAAGAGCCGCGATGTCGGCGCCACCTACCTGACCGGCGGTGTGGCGCTGCACCAGTGGCAGTTTAATCCGGGTTTTAAGGCGACGTTCGGGTCTCGAAAGGTCGATTATGTCGACAAGAAGGACAATCCGGATTCGATCTTCGCCAAAATCAGGATCATGGCGCGTCGCCAACCCGCAGAACTGATGCCGGAAGGCTTCTCCTGGGCGCAGCACGACAACTATATGCGTCTGGTCAACCCGGAGACGGGCTCAGTGATCTCCGGCGAGGGTGGTGACGACATGGGCCGTGGCGGCCGGTCCTCGCTCTACGTGGTTGACGAGGCCGCCTTTGTGCCGAACGCCGAAGCGGTGGAGAAGGCGCTTTCAGGTAACACGGATTGCGTCATTTGGGTTTCCTCGGTCAACGGCATGGGCAACCTCTTCGCCCGCAAGCGTCATTCGATCCTGAAGCCGCATCAGGTATTTCGGCTGCATTGGCGCGACGACCCGCGCAAGACTGAGGAATGGGCCCAAGCCAAGAAGGGCAGCTTTGCCGATCCAACCACCTGGCCAAGCGAGTATGAGATCGACTACAGCGCGTCCGTTGAGGGCATCTGCATCCCGGCCCTGTGGGTCGAGAGCGCCAAGCGTCTAAGCGCGCTGGAGCCTGGCCTTCGCGCAAGCAATGCCGGGGTGTTGGGGCTGGACGTTGGCGCGGGCAAGGCAAAGTCGGTCGCGATCCCCCGCATGGGCCCGGTGGTCAGTGTGCCACGATCGCGAGGCGACCCGGACACGATAGGGACCGCATGGTGGGCCCTTGAGGCTGCCCTGGAGACTGGTTGCGGCGCGCTGAACTTCGATGCGCCAGGCGTTGGCGCTGGTGTGTCTTCGGCCCTCATGCACCGGGACGACGATCCTGAGAAGGCGAAGCGCTTTGATGCGCTGGAGGTTCTGCCAGTCAATACCGGGGTGCCACCGAGCGAGCGGGAATGGCCAGATGGGCGCACTTCGCTGGAGATGTTCGGCAACCTAAAGGCTGAGGTCTGGTGGCTGTGCCGCACTGCGCTGCAACGTACCCATGAGCATGTGGCCTTCCTGGAGGGCCGGGAAGGAGGGGTCGAGCATCCGGTGACCGACCTTTTGGCGCTTCCCAGCGGCGACCGAGACAGCGACGAACTCTGTCACCAGATGTCCTTGGTCAAATGGGGCAGAAACGAGCGGGGCAAGATTGTGATCGAGAAGAAAGAGGCCCTGGCGCGCCGCGGGATATCGAGCCCGGACCATGCCGATGCCCTGATGCTGACCTTCGTTGACCCGCCGGCGGTGCCAAGGGCCGCCGTGTTTCTGCCTAAAAGGCTCCGCAAGCGATGACCAAGCTGCCCCCGCTTCTGAACGCGATAGCGACCCGCAGCCTTGGCGCCATGTTCCCGGGCTTCTTTCCGGGACATAAGCACAACCTTTACCGGGACTTCGGCTATCCCGAGACGCTGGAATTCAAACAGTTCTTCGACATGTACCGCCGCAATGGCCTGGCCAACGCGGCAATCGACAAGACGGTCCTGAAGGTCTGGCAGGACAATCCTTCTCTGCGGGAACGCGAGGGCAGCGACGAGGAAACCCAACTGGAACGGGACATCCGGCAGCGTTTCGACGATCTGCGCGTTTGGCAGCGCCTCGCGGAGGCGGGTCGCCGCTCCATGGTGGGCGCCTATGCGGGCGTGATCCTCCGGGTGGCTGACAGCAAGCAGTTCCAAGAACCAGTCGATACCGTATCTGGTGGAATCGACGGCCTCGTGGAGATCATTCCCGCCTGGGAAGGGCAGCTTACGGTCGGGCAATGGGACACGGATCAGACCTCCGAGACCTACGGCCAGCCCACCATGTTTCAGTTCAACGAGGCGGCGGTAGAGGGAGAGATCCAGCACGGCAATGCCCGCACATTCCAGCTTCACCCGGATCGCGTGATCGTCTGGTCTGACGACGGCACGATCCATGGCCGCTCGATGCTGGAGCCTGGTTACAACGATCTGGTGACGCTGGAGAAGGTAAGCGGCGCCGGCGGCGAGGGCTTCTGGAAGAACGCCAAGTCGGCGCCCGTCCTGGAGGTTGACAAGGAGGCGGATATCAGACGCATGGCCCAAGCGATGGGCGTGTCGGAAGAGGATGTCCGCGACAAACTCGACGAGCATGTGGAGAGCTGGCAGAAGGGCTTTGATCAGCTTCTAATGCTTCAGGGCATGGAGGCTAAGACCCTCGGCGTCACGCTCATCAGCCCGGAGCATTTCTTCCGCATCGCGCTTGAGAGTTTCGCCGCCAGTTTCGGCATCCCGCTGAAGATCCTGGTCGGGTCCCAGACGGGCGAGCGGGCCTCGACCGAGGATGCTGCCGAATGGGCCCACACCTGCATGGCGCGGCGCAGCAACGTAGTCCGGCCCGGAATCATGGAATTCGTCAACCGCCTGGAGCGCTTCCGCATCCTGCCGGAGAGGGACTGGTTCCTCGCCTGGACCGACCTGACGGAGAGCTCGATGGCCGAGAAGGTCGAGCGCGCCGACAAGATGGCCGGGGTGAACCAGAAGATGAACGCCACGGGCGAGTTGGTTTTCACAGGTGAGGAAATCCGAGCGGCGGTCGACCTGGAGCCGTTGAGCGATGCGGATCGTTTTGGCGAGGACGACGAGGAAGATCATGCCGCCGCCTTGCCGCCGCCGGTCGAGGAATGAGCGGCGGCATGATCGGCCATGAGTGCGAGCGCTTCGTCTGCGCCGCTGTTGAGTGAAGGAGCATTCCATGCCCCAAGTTCTGATCCATGTTCGCTGCAACAAGGCGGGCAAGGTCCGGCGTGAGAAGATGAACGGCCGCGAGGTCATCATCGTGCCGAGCGCCACCATGCCGGACGATGTCGTGATGAACGATATCCTCTACCCGGCTAAGGAGATCGAGGCCAGTTTCGCCAGCCTGGACCGCACCCCCGCACCTCTCGGCCATCCGACGATAAACGGCAAGTTCGTCTCGGCCCGCGACCCCGAAGGCATCAACATCGGCTGGGTCGGCGCCTTCAATACCAACGTGCGCCGCGAGAAGGGCCGCATCCTGCTCGACAAGGTGATCGACGTGGAGCGCGCCAATCAGTCCGAGGAGGGCCGGCGCGTCCTGAACGCCATCGAGAAGGGCGATCCGATCCACACTTCTACGGGCCTTCTGACCGAACTGGAAGCGGCCAACGGCGAGGTCGAGCACAAGTTCATTGCCCGCAACATGGTTTTCGACCACGACGCCATCCTGCTCGATGAGGACGGGGCGGCCACACCCGAGCAGGGCGTTGGCATGATGGTCAATGCCAAGGGCGAAGAGATCGAGGTCATCAATGCGTCCCTACCGGACATGGATGACCTTGATTGGGCGGTTGAGGCCGCCGTATCGGCGCTGGAGCGGCGTTCCGACGAAAGGAAGAACGTCATCGAGCGAATCAAGTCCGCGATCATGGAAGCCTTCCGACAGGCTCCCGAGCGGGGAACCACCACTGCTAACCGAAAGGAGTCCAAAGACATGGACGACAAGCAGTTTGAAGAGCTTTCCGCGAAGGTAAATACCCTCTCGGAAGGCTTCGACAAGATGGGCGAGACCATCGCCACAACTGTCGCCGAGGCTGTGAAGCCGCTCGTCGACGCCCAGGCCGAAATGGTCGCCAATCAGAAGGCGAAGGACGACGCGGAACTTGCCGATCTGCAGGCCAAGATCGTCAAGGCCAACCTGCTGGACGAGGATGCGGCCGGGGAGCTGACCCTCAACGCCGCTCGCGCCCTCGCCAAGAAGGCCGAGCCGGGCAAAGCCGCAGCGCTCAACGGCGCTTACAGCGGCAACGACGACGGCAAGGGCGGCTTCAAGCTGCCGGCCGCCGACAAGAAGGAGGCTTGAGCCATGGCACGGTTTAACAAGATCTTCCTCGGGCCCGTCGACAAGACGTGCCCGCAGGTGCGCGAGGCCGACGCCAGCGTGGCGCTGAAGCCGGGCCGTCTGGTGGTCATGTCCTCGGGCGAGTTCGCGCTGGCCGGGGCGGCGACGATCGGTCAAGTCCTGCTGGTGCAGGACAACTACCTGGCCATGAAAGGCGTCGACGACGATTGGGCGGCAGGCAATACAGCGGTCGCGATCGAGATGCAGAGCGACGAGCTTTACGCCGCCCGCATCGCCAACGGCGTCAACATCACGGCCAAAGGCACAGCCCTGACGCCCGCCGCCAACGGCACCTTGGCCATCGCCTCCACGTCCGGTCTGGTCGTCGCCTACTCGGACGAAATCTACAACAACAACTCCGGCAGCGAACAGCTTCTGCGGGTCCGTCCCGCGGGTAGCCAGTCCTACCTGTCGGCTGCTGTTTAAGGGAGACCTGACGATGCGATACTTCGACGAACAGCTCGTCGCCAACTCGCGACCCCATGCGGCTTGGTGGAGCGATGTCTGCGCCGTTCGAGAATATTTCCACCGCACCGAAGACGGCATGGCCGACGTTCACAACGCAGCCGCCGTGCTGCCGCGGGATGCCTGGCTGGATCTGGACGGCATCACGCGCCGCATCATGCGCGACGATGAGGGCCAGACCTTCATGGCCGACCTGATGCCGCTCGCCAAGGCGGTCAACATCGGCAAGTTGGTCCACCTCAACCGGGTTTCCAGCGATGCCGGCTCGGTCGTGCGCTCCATGAGCGGCCAAGTGCCGACCACCATGGATAAGGTGGTCTACGACTACCGGGGGTCGCCCGTGCCGATCTTCTCGACCGGCTACGGCCGGGAATGGCGTGAGTGGAACACCTTGTCGTCGGAGAACTTCGACGCCTTGGCGGACGACCAGGAGGCGCACACGGCGAAGATTCGCCGCGATATGGCGCTCTATGCGCTGGATGGTGATGCTGACATTACCTTCGAAGGCTACGATGCCACGGGCATTCGCACCAACCCGCTGTCGAAATCCATCGATCTCGGCGCCGGCGGTGCCAACATCGACCTGTCGGCACCAGCGACCACCTCTGACGCCATCGACGCCTTCTTCACCCAGACGTTTGGCGCGATGCTGGACGACAACTTGGTGATGCAGCCGGTGAACATCTACGTTTCGCCCGAGATCGGCCGGAATTGGGACCGCTCCTATAGCGGCTCGTCCGGCTTCAAGGGCGGCACGCTGATGAGCTACCTGCTGACCAACCGCCGCATCAACAAGATCGTCGTGACCTATGAACTGACGGGCAACGAGTTTTTCGGCTTTGTGCCGAATGCCGAGTTTGTCCGTCCGCTCATCGGTATGGCGACCAATACGACGGTCATGACCCGCAACAACCCCACGGACAACTACAACTTCCTCGTCATGGGGGCGATGGGTCTGGAAATCAGGGCCGACTTCAGTGGCAAGTCCGGCGCGTTCTACAGCGTCTCGCTGTAGCGCCAACCGGACCCGACGGGGCGGCTCTCCGGGGCCGCCCCATTCTCTCGACAAAGGAAAGCACCATGAAGCGAATTGAGATCACGGGGCGCGGCCTCTACGGCAAGGGCGGTAAGGAATTCGCCCTCGGGACCCAGCTTGAGGTTTCAGAGGTTCCCCGGGGCTGGGCTTCGCGCTGCCGCGTCCTCAACGATGACGACGGCAAGACGCTGGTCACCAATCCTGCTGACACCCTCGAAGGCGGGCAGGAAGACGACGATTTGGCTGCTCTGCGCGCCGAATACGAGGAAGCCGTCGGCAAGAAGCCATTCAACGGCTGGGACGCCGATACCCTGCGGGAGAAGATCGCCGCCGCCAAAGCCGCCAGCGAGTAACCGGGCGAGAGAGGCACCGATGCCCTACGGGACCGACCAAGGCTTCACCGATTGGCTAGCTGCGCGCGGTTATACGCTGCCCGGGGATGCGCCGTCGGGGGCAGTACTGCGTCAACTGGGTAGCGATTACGTCGATTCCACCTACGGGCCGCGCTTTCGCGGGCAGCCCACCGCCGGCTATACGCAGGCCGAGGCTTGGCCGCGCACCGGCGCGACGGCCCACGGCGGCGCGATTCCTGATGACGTGGTGCCGGTAGCGGTCGAGCAGGCCAGCTACTATGCGGCATGGCAGGAGGCCTCGTCTCCCGGATCGCTAAGTGCCGTGCAGTCCCAGGCGGGGCTGGTTAAGCAGGAGCGAGTCGAGGGCGCTGTCAGCGTCACCTATCAGGACGTTCAGCAAGAAAGTACCGTGCCGTACGATCCGCTGAAGCCCGACGCTTCGACGCCGATCCTCACAAAGGTTGACGGCATGCTGAAGCCCTACCTTGTACTGGCCGACTTCGGGGTCGGCGCATGGACTGTGGGGCCAGATATCTAATGCCGGGTTTCGACTATGCGGCGTCCCAGGCCACCGCGCAGCGCCTATTGGAGCGGTTCCGGCAAGGCACCATCCGCCTTGTCCGCACTATACCGGGTACGCCTGATCCTGCCGAGCCGTGGGTGCCCGTGGCAGATACGGTCGAGACCTATCGCCTGAACGCCACCGCCAAGTCCGTGTCGGACAAGCTGGTGGACGGCAGCCTGATCAAGGTCACCGATACCGAGATCACAGCCGGCGCCACGATGGAGCTTGAGAGTGTCCTGGTCGATGGCGTGCCGGATGGAGGTGCCACCTTGGGGCCAACCCAGATCGAGATAAAGCCCGCCGATGGCATTACCCTGGATGGCGAGGCCGCGGCAGTCCTGAGGGTCATGCGGGTGCCGCGGGCCGGGGTGGCGGTGGCCTGGAAGCTGATTGTGAGGAACTGAGATGACCGACAAGCCGACTCTCGTCGACATCCCGCCGAAAGACGACTTCCGCGCCGCACTGGACGGACTGCGGCGCGATCTGCCGAAGTTGGCCGAGCATGCGGCCCTGGTGGCTCAGATGAAGCGAGCCTACTTCGACGCGCTGGTGAAGGAGGGCTTCACCGAGGCGCAAGCCCTGGATCTCTGTAAGCATTCCGTGGCGCTGTGACGCATGGCCCGTCGCCCGACACCTCGACAGCGCATCGATGCCCTGCTGGACCGCCTGGAGCCCGGCCTGCGCCGCGCCTTCATGGACGCCGTGAACGATATTCGCTCGCGCGCCGAACTCGGCCGCATCGTGGAGCGCCTGGAGGTGGGGGACATCGAAGGCGCTCTGCGGTCACTTCATATCGACCGCGCTGCCTTTGGGGTATTCGAGGATGAGATCAGGCAGGCCTTCACGGAAGGCGGCCGGGACGCGGCGGAGCAACTGCCAAGGGTGCCCGACCTGGGCGGCGGGCGGCTTGTGCTGCGCTTTGATGCCCGCAACCCACGCGTCGAGCGGATACTTGCGGATCATTCGGCCACGCTGGTGACGCGCATCATCGATGACATGCGCCAAGCCTCGCGCCAAGTGCTGGCGGCGGGGCAGGTCGCCGGGAGCAATCCGCGCATCACGGCCCTTGACCTGATCGGGCGGGTGTCCCGCGCTAGCGGAAGACGGGAAGGCGGAATCTTGGGCCTGACAGCTCAGCAGGAAGGTTACCTCGCTTCTGCAAGAGCGGAGTTGCTGTCTGGCGATCCTGCGGCCATGCGGAACTACCTGACCCGTGAACGCCGGGATCGGCGCTTCGACCGGCAGGTGGCGGCTGCGATCCGCGAGGGGCGCGCATTGACCCGCATACAGGTGAGCAAGATCACGGGGCGCTATTCCGACCGCCTCTTGCAGCTTCGCGGCGAAGCGGTAGCAAGGACCGAAACGCTGTCGGCTCTGAACGCCGGCAAACACGAAGCCGCAGAACAGATGATCGAGCAGAGCGGGATCGATCGGCAGACAGTCACGAAGGTATGGCGCGCGACGAGGGACGGGCGTACCCGCGACAGCCATGCGTCGCTAAACGGGCAGACTGTCGGTATGGACGCTCGGTTCTCCAACGGGCTGCTGTACCCTGGCGAGCCGGGCGCCCCGGCGGCGGAGATCGTTAACTGCCGCTGCACACCGATCTACCGTGTCGACCACCTGAGCGGGTTGACCTGATATGGCCGGCACCTTCAGCGCCGCTGTAGACCGGTGGACGCTGAAAACCAAGCGCCGCACCGAGGCTGTCTTCAGGACCGCGACGCAGTATGTAGTCGAGGACGTGCTGGAGCGCACGCCGGTCGATACCGGCTACCTCCGGGCCAGTCTGACGGTTACCTTCAACGGCCCGGTGCCGGCGAGGGGACAGCAGGGCGACGGCTACATGGCCCCGCCCTTCGCACTGGTGATCGCGGGGGCGCAACTGGGTCAGGTCATCTACGCCAGTTTCGGGGCCAACTACGCCCTGCCGGTCGAGTATGGCAAGGAAGGCCGGGAAGGCGCCGGCATGGTGCGCTTGGCCGCCCAGGCATGGCCGCAGCATGTCGCTAAGGCTGTGGCGGAGGCGAAGGCGGCAGTAAAGGGTTCCTAGCCCGCTCAAGCCAAACAAGGGCGCCATAGAGCCCCGCCAGCGCAATCCTGAGGGCGTCGCGCCCGTCCTGAGTGGCGCCGTCGGCCTCAAGCACCTGTCGCATCAGATCGTGCAGCAGGATCTCGGCATCATCGTCTGAAAGTGGCTCGCTCACGGGCTGGAGGGTAACACTGGAATGGCGTCGGTAGAGGTCAATATCTGGATGGCCCTTCGTGGTCGACTGGAAACGCTCAGCGTTATTCCGGCCGCCCCGGTAGTCTACCCAAAGGAGGACGCGCCGGCAGGCAGGTATCTGCGGGTACAGCACCTTCCCAATCGTCTATCTCGCTTTGCCGTGGGGTCGGACGGATCCAACGAGCGGCCCGGTATCCTGCAGGTCAGCGTCATGTCGCCCATTGAGACGCAGGAGACCGCCGAGGTCGACATGGAGGTGGCCGGCCAAGTCGCGGCGCACTTCCCCGCGGATCTGATGCTGGAATTTGGCGGCTTGCAGGTCCGTATCACCAGGGCGCCCGATGTAGCCGGCGCTTACCGCGATGAGGCTCATTGGCGCACGCCGGTTTCGATTCCGTATGAGGCTCTGATCTAACCCCATTCCCGGCAGAGACCGGGTCGACGCCCTGGCCGCGCGCCGGGGTTTTCTTCATGCCATAAAGGAGACCCCAAATGGCCATCCATAAGACAGCAGGTGCCCGGCTTTTCATCAGCCCCACGGTAGCTCTGCCCGATACGATCAACGCCATGTCCGACGTGGACGCACTCGCGTATTTCGAGGCCCTGGTCGATTGGATTGAGATCGAGGAGGTCGAGGAGTACGGCGAGATTGGCGATTCCTCGGAGGAAATCAACTTCACGGCGGTGGGCAATCGTCGCGTGAGAAAGCTCAAGGGCCCGCGCAATGCCGGCACACAAGCGGTCGTTGTGGGCCGAGATCCGCTGGACGATGGCCAGGTGCAGCTCATCGCTGCAGAGGCGACGGACTTCAACTATCCGATCCGCATCGAGTTGGATGACGCGCGGTCGGTGAACCACAGCAAGTCGACGCTGTATTATGCCGGCTTGGTCATGTCGAAGCCGACAGGATTGGCGAACGTCTCGTCCGTAACGCGCCGGACCTTCAATATCGGGATCAACACGGCGGTCTACGAAGTTGCAAGCGCCAATCTGGTGGCGCCGGTCAACGCGCTCCTGCCTTCGGTCTCTGGCGTGGCGCAGGACGGACAAGTCCTCACTGCTATCGAAGGGTTGTGGAACAACGATCCCACGAGCTTTTCCTACCAGTGGCAGGCCGACGCCCTCGGAAACGGCACATATGCCGATATCGGTGGCGCGACGGCCAAGACCTATACGCTGGCCACGGACCAAGTTGGCGACAGCGTCCGCGTCATCGTCACGGCCACCAATGCGGCCGGATCGACGCCTGCCAACAGCGCCGGCACAGCCCTGGTGGCCGCCTAACCAGCTTCGCGCGTGAAGACGGGCCGCCCTGCTGTCGGGGCGGGGCGGTCCACCCCGACTCCCGACACCAAACCGACAAGGTGACAAGATGACTGAGAAAAAGGCGGCCTCTGCGGTCGCGGAAGACGTGTTCGACGTTTCCGAAGCCGACTCCATCGACGAAGCCGAGATGGAAGTCCTCGTGAACGGCAAGCCGACGGGATGGACGTGGACCTTCGCCGGCCCGGGCCACCCGCAGACCATCGCGCTAGGCGACAAAATGGCAAAAGAGCGGTTGGCCGAGGAGCGCCTGCAAGAGCAGGCCCGCGTCAACGGCCGGAAGTGGAAGGCACCCGTCGAGACCGTCGATGATGCGCGCTCGCGCAATGTCGGCCTGGTCGTCGGACGCCTGCTGGGCTGGTCTCCGGTGAAGATGAACGGCGAGGACTACCCATTTTCGCCTGCGAATGCCAAGACGCTGCTGATGGATCACCGCAAGGGCCAGCTTCTGCTACAGGCTCTTGAGTTCATCGGGGATGAGAACTCTTTTACTCCGCGCTCGGAGACAGCCTGACAGCCTGGGCCGAGCGCAGTTTTGATCTTGATCGGGTAGAGGAGGGGCGGTCTCGGCGTGACAGGCTGGAGTCCCGCCTGGATCGCGCCGTTCGGAAAGAACGGCAGGATGTGGTGGATGAACTGGAGGCCCAGCTTGCCACTCCGCCTTTCCCACTCGCGATCGAATATCTCTATCTGGCATGGATGCGCCTCAGGAAGCGCAAAGGGGCGGGGATGACCGGGCCGGCCCCTATCGAATGGCCCGATATCGACGCCTTCTGCCGCTTGACCGGGCAACGCCTTGCGCCTTGGGAGGTCAGGATTATCGAGGCGCTTGATGACGTGCATCAGCGCGTCATGGCCTTGGATGAACGCGACCCCGAGGCTATGAAGGCCAGCCTCCTTCAGGCTGGGAAGGCAAGGAGGTAGAGGTTGGCCGGGCACTCTCTGAGCCTCCGGTCTTATCGGCAATTCGCTGAAGCAGTGACACCATTCGGCCCAACGCCAGAAAAACCGCCGACAGCATGATTAGGCTGGCGGCCACCATCAAAGCGTCACCCAAAGGGAGGACGCGGGGGAAAACCGCGACAACGGCGATGCTGGCCCCAACCCAGCAAAGCCCGGCGATGAAATATAGAAACACAGTCATCTCGCTAACCCCCTTCAGATTCAGCCGCTGACAGTAACTAACAAGGTCATTCAATGGAAGATCTGGCGACTCTGGGCCTGGAGGTCGATTCTCGTCCGGTCGACAATGCGTCCAAGGATTTGGACCGCCTAAGTGCGGCCGCAGAGAAGGCTGAGCGCGCCACGACCGGCGGTCTTGGCAAGATTGGGCACGAGGGCGGTCAGTCCATGGATCGCCTGGAGCGTGCAAGCCGGAAGGCTGCGGATGCCCTGGGCGGCCTAGAAGCTCGCGGTCGCGCCGCCGCCGGCCGTTTGGGGGTGCTGGGCGATGTTCTGGCTACGCTTGGTCCGGCTGGGCTAGCCGTAGCCGCCACAATTGGGGTCATAACTGCCGGGTTGATCCGTCTCGGCAAGTCGATCATCGACAACGCTCGTGTTCTGGAGTCCTTGCGGGCGCAACTCCAGACCGTGACTGGGTCGGCGGACTTAGCGGCGGTGGCTTTCGACCGCATCCTGGAGTTCGCCAAGAGGACTCCGTTTGAAGTCACCAACATCGTCACAGCCTTCAATCGCCTGAAGGCTGCTGGCATTGACCCGACCACCGAGCGCCTTCAGGTCTTTGGCGATACGGCGGCCGCCTTCGGTCGCGACATCACAGATTTTTCAGAAGCCGTCATCGGCGCCGTTACGGGCGAGACAGAGCGGCTGAAGCAGTTCGGCATTATTACTCGAATTGAGGGTGATCGCGTGCGGTTCACCTTCCGCGGACTAACTCGCGAGGTGACGCGCGACGCTGCCGAGATTGTCGCCGCCTTGGAGGACATCGGGCGCCAGAACTTTGCCGGCGGTATGGCCCGCCAATCCGAAACCCTGGTCGGTGTTACGTCGAATCTTGACGATGCATGGTCTGCCCTTCGAGACACCATAGATCAGGCGGTAGGTGTTTCCGAAAAGTACAAAGACGCCCTCAAGCTTCTGACCGAGGAGTTGAACAAGAACGAAGAGGCCGTGAAGCGGCTAGACGGTTCAACTATTGAGGGTCTTGAGTATCGCCGTTTTGAAATCATCTCGGACCTGAGTGCGTTGGCCGCGCAAGCGGCGGCGAGACGCGCTGAGATCGAAACGCTCAGCCCGGTCGCTCGCAGCCTCGGGTTTGGCCCATCAATGGTGGAAGAGGACCTGGACGCGCTGAATCGTGAGGAGAAGGCCGCCAAGGAACTGCGCGACCGTCTGGTCGAGGTGAATGCCGAGATAAGCAAGAAGCACAGGATACAGGCCCAAACCACGCTTCTTGAAGCCGAGCAACAGCGCATTCAGGCAGCGGCTCTGGAGGCCGCGAAAGCTGAGGAAGAAGCCGCCAAGCGCGCCGAGGAAGCCCGCAAGGAAGCAGAGAAGGCCGCGGCGACGGCTGCCCGTGTCCGCAAGCAGGCATTGGGCGACATCGCATCCCTTGAGGCGGAGAATGCGGCTGCGGGCCTGGATGGACTCGATGCGCTGGCTCATGCGCGAGACGTGGAACTTGCCGAGCAAAAAAAGCGGCTGGACAAAGGGATCATCCTGGCTGAGGAATTCGCTCGCGCCCGCTTGGCTATCGAAGGCCGGTATCACAAGGAAGTGGCCGTCCTTGATGAGCGGGCCGCCGAAGAACTGCGCCGGCAGCAGGAGCGCGAAGCGGATCGGATCGCCAAGGACCGCCAGCGCGAGGCCGAACGGGCTACCGAAAAGCGACTGCGCGATGCGGAGAGAGAGGCGGAGCGGCAGGCCGAGATAATGCAGCAGCCCTTCCTGAACGCGATCGACGGGATACAGGATTCCTTCGTCGATTTCTTCGAGGATGTGCTCAACGGCGGGGTTAATAGCTTCAGGGACCTGGCCGACTCAGCAAAGCAGATTATGATTCGCCTGGCGGCCGAGGTCGCGGCGTTGCTGGTGTTCCGGCCCGTGGTCGGCGGTGTTCTCGGCTCGGCGGGCTTGGGTGGTCTGGCGGGGCAGCTCGGCGCGTCGGCATCCTCTCTGCCAGGTGGGGGCGGTGGCTTTGGGTTCGGCGTTCCGTCCATCCCCGGACTCGACAGCTTGTTCGGCGCGTCCGGCAGCCTGACGACGGCGCTGAACAGCTTCGGCGCCAGTCTCGGCTTTGCGGCGCCGGGCGGCACGGCGGCCAGCCTGGGGGTCGCTGCCGTGCCGGGTGGTGTCGGCAACGCCGCCTCGACGGGCGGACTCTTCGGCTCGACCACCTTTAGCAGCTTCCTCGGCGGTGCCGGGCTCGGCTTTGGGGCCGGCTCGCTGTTGAACAGCCTGGTCGGCGGCAATCCTGTCGGGGGCACCATCGGCTCGGCCGCCGGCGGGCTGGCTGGGGCCGCGATCGGCTCCGCCATTCTTCCGGGCATCGGCACGGTCCTGGGCGGCCTCCTCGGCGGTTCCGGGGGCGGTCTGTTCGGCGGTCTCTTCGGCGGCGACGGGCGCACGGTTGGGCCGAATGCGGTTGCCAGTCTCGGCGTTTCAAACGGTGCGCTCGTTTTCGGCACCGCCAACGCCGACAACGGCGGCAACCGTGCCGAGGCGGAGCGGTTCGCCCGCGACGTGGCGAGCACCTACAACGCCATCGTGGAATCGTTGGGGGCAGAAATCCTCAACGCCGGCGTCAACCAGGTCGGCACTTTCGGCGGGCAGTTCCGGGTCGGCCGGGCCTACAACGAAGGGCGTCTCGACCGCGCGCTCGGCACCGACTACCGCAGCGCGGTTGAACAGTCGGTTCTGTTCGGCTTCGGTCGTGCCGATTTGAGCGGCATCGATCCCGCCTTGGAAGAGGCGGTGAACCGCGCGGGTCAGATCAGCAAAGATCTCGACGAGTTCATGGCGAACATATCGCTGGCAAAAGCGATTCTCGGTGACGATCTGTTCGACGTTGAGGAGATTACCCAGGCCGAACAGGCGATAAAGCGTCTCAACGCAACGTTCGAAGACGCTGCTTCGCGTGCCGAAGCGCTGGGACTGGATGTCGCGAAGGTCGAGGATCTGCACGCCAAGGCGCTGCAGGACATGACGGATGGCTTCGACGAGGCGACCCAGTTGGCGATTCTCGGTTTCACCGATCCGATGCAGGCGGCCTTGGATGACCTGGCGAAGACCCAGGAAGAACGCCTGAAGGAGGCGGAGGCTCTCGGCGCCGACTTGGTCGCGCTGGAGAAGCTGAGCGCGCTGGAGCGGGCGCGGGTGATCGAGCAGAGCAACAACGGCCTGTCGGATTTCCTGAACGAGATCACCTTCGGCGGCCTGTCGGGCGCGGCGCCGGGCAATGCGCTCTCCGGCGCCCGTGGCGCCTTCGAGGCGGCGGTCGCCCAGGGCGCATCGGCGCAGCGAATCATCTCCCTGGGCCGGGAGTTCATCGGGGCGTCGCGGAGCTTCAACGCCAGTTCCACCGACTTCTTTGAAGACCTGGCGCGGGTGCAAGCCGTGGTGCAGAGCCGGATCGGCGGGACCGGCGGCGCCAACGACAACGCGGCGGCGGCCATTGCTGCCGCTTCCGACCGCCAGGCCTTGGATGCGGCCAGGATCATCGACGAACTGCG
Organism: Pelagibius sp.; assembly: GCF_965249265.1. NCBI lineage: Bacteria > Pseudomonadati > Pseudomonadota > Alphaproteobacteria > Rhodospirillales > Rhodovibrionaceae > Pelagibius > Pelagibius sp. Next base: position 1,897,058 of record NZ_OZ252224.1, read on the forward strand.
CAAAAGCGAAGAAGGGCAGGCAGCGTTGATCACGGCGTTGGAGGACATTCTGGCCGAACTGAAAAAGCAGGCAGCGTGAGGTAACCATGGGCTACGCGGACGATTCCCAGGCGCTCGACGCCAAGCTGAACGACCTGAAGAACAACACCACCCGGCTTGTTCTCTGCGCGGGCGAGCCGGCTGACTTCTCTGAAGCCCAAACGAACTTCGGCGTGGGTTCGGGCAAACGTTTGGGCGAGGTAACCGTCTCCGCCGCAGACTTCACCGGGCCGAGCGCAGGCGATATCGACGGCCGCAAGCTGGTTGCGAATGCGCAGGCCGCTGTGCCAATCACCATCACAGGCACGGCCGATCACGCCGCCTGGGTCGACACGAGTAACTCGCGGCTGAAGCATGTCCGGCCCTTGGCGGCGCCGATCGCGGTTTCGGCCGGCCAAGTCGGGACCATCGAAGCGCAGACCATCACAGACCGGCAGTCGGCAGCGCCGGCATGATCGTCTTCAAGGATCCCTTCGTCACCCTGTCGCCAGGTGCGGCGAATGCCTGGGTTACGATCGACCTGTCGAGCGAGGTCTCGGCCGCGGCGACCGGCGTCGCGATCCGGGTGCGCAATCTTGTCGACGGCGACCGCGATTGGGGTCTGCGCAAGCCCGGGGCGGCGGTCGCCTTTGTCGACGAGCTTGACGCCAACGCGGCGACCTTCGACTTCTGCGGCCTCAGTCCCGCGAAGGAAATCGAAGTCTGGGTCGGGGATACGATCAACATCGTCCTGGACCTGGTCGCCTACTTCGAAACGGAGGCGACGTTTCCGGATGAGATCCAAGGCGTCGGACTGGGCACCCGCGACACATACGAGACCGTTAGCATCGCGGGCTTCACCGGCTCCGAGACGGCGACAGCTGCTTTTCTGTTTTCGCGTCCGCGAGCGACCGATGTCTATGCCCGAAAGGCCGGGTCGAGTGACACGCTCCAAAGACAGAAAGACAACCTGCATGCCTACCTGGTGGGGCTTGACGGCAGCCAGCAATTCGAGTTCTACCGTGGAAGCAGTAGCGAGTCCCTCTACCTGCGCGGTTGGCTGACCGGCGGTGTGAACTTTCCAGACAACGCGACGGAGGTCACACCGGCCGCCGACGCGATCTGGACCGAAGTGACCTTGCCCGAAGGATCGCGCGCTGGGATCTTTTGGGTTCTCGATGGTGCGCAGCCGGGTCAATGGGGCATCCGGAAGAAGGGCAGTAGCGAGGCCGCGGTTTTCCGCCCGTCGCAGAGCGTGAGCCTGGCTCTGGCAGAGGCGGATGCCGAGCGCAAGATCGAAGTCTTTGCGAGCCTCGGCAGCACCGCGGGCAGACCGCAGATCTTTCTGATCGGCACGGTCCAGGGTTCTGTGGCCCTGGTTGCGGCGGGGGCAGAGAGCCTGACGGAAGCCGCGCCGGCCGTCTTCTCCATCAACAACGACTTCACGGCACTGCCGGCGGGGGCGGAGAGCGTCACAGAAGCCGTGCCGCCGGCGATCCGCGTTGCAGCGCCGCGCTGGCAGCGCGAAGCCGAAGTCATGGCGATCCTGTTTTCGGCCTATGACGAGGCCCTGGCCGCGACCATCGAGGGGCCGCCCTGGCCGGTTGGCCTGGAGCAACTGCCCGGCGAGGGTCTCTCCTTCATGGTGCTGGGCGGTGAGCGGCAGTTCTGCGTTGCCGATACGGACTATTCCTCCGGTCCCGACGATACGCCGGCGAACAAGGTCTTCGAGGTCAGGATCGAGAAGCGCCGCGGTTATGAGTTCTCCGTTCGCGCTTTCCGCGGCAGCCGGCCTGACGGCCGCGCCAGTGAGAGCAGCGGCAGCATCCGCCTGGCCAACGGCGACGGCGGCCTCGACTCCATCGCCCGGCTCGGCCTGACCGGGCGCACGCTGGAAGTCTTCACGGGCTATCGCGGCGATCCCTTCAGCCGCTTCGAAAGGATCTTTGTCGGTACGATCGGTGACGTTTCCTGGACGGAAGAGCGCCTGACCCTGGAGTTGCGCGACCGTCAGACGATCCTCAATCGCCCGGTACAGACGCGCTTCTATGCCGGCACCGGGGATGAACAGGGCACGGCTGAGCTGGCCGGCAAGCCAATGCCGATCGTGCTCGGCGAGAAGCGCAACGTCGAGCCGGCTCTGAACGATCCGCCGAATCTGATCTATCACGTTCATGATGGCGAAGCCGACGCGGTTCTTGAGACGCGCGACCGTGGCGCAGCTTTGACGGATAGCGGCCAGGCGCCAGCGAGCTATGCGGAGCTGAAGGCGTTGACACAGGGAGCCGGACAGGACATAGAGCCCGGCGAGTATGCGGTCTTGTACACCCCTGACGGGACCTGGCTGAAGCTGGGCGCTTCGCCGGACGGCCGCATTACCTGCGATATCCGCGGAGACGTGGCGGCTGGCAGCTTTGCGTCGACCCACGGCGCCATCGTGCGGCGCCTGGTCGAGACGCGCGCCGGGGTGGCGCCGATTGAGCTGGACGAGGCGGCCTTCGAGGCCCTGGATCTGGATCAGCCCGGCGTCGCCGGCTGGTGGTCGGGTCCCGAGGTGAAGGACTTAGCCCAGGCGCTGACCGAAATCATGGCCTCTGCCGGGGGCTGGTGGGCCTTCACGCCGTTGGGACTCTTGACGGTCGGTGTGCTCAAAGCCCCGGAAAACCCGGTCCTGGTGCTGGATCACAGCAACCTCAGCAAGCGCCGGCGGCCGGAGCGGCAGGGTCCGCAACCGACCTGGCGGTGGCGTGTCGGCTATCAGGCGCTGGGGGTGGTTCAAGATCCTGATGGGCTGGCCAGCAGCCTCACTGCGGAGGATCGTAAGTACTATTCGACCGCGGCGCGTTTCGCCGATCCGGCGGCAGCGACGGCGGAGTCGGTTCTGACCAAGCACCGCTTGGCGGAGGATGCCGAGACCGTGGGGCTCTGGGCGGAGGAAGACGACGCCGGCAAGGAAGCGGGACGGCGCCAGACGCTGCACGGCGCGCTGCGGGATATCTACGAATGTCCGGCCGAGGGGCTCGGGCGCCGCCTCTGGCTCGGCGACAGCGTGACCCTGAAACCGACGCAGCAAACGAACGCAGTTCGCTACGATCTGCCGAAGGACTTCGTTGTGATCGGTATTGAAGAAGGCGCCCGCTTCCGCAATCCGCGCCTGACGCTCTGGGGCTAGAGAGATGGGGAACTGTCTTCTCGCTTCACCGGCACTCTCCGATTCCGGCAGCGTTGCCGGCGGCGGCACGGTGGCCGCGGCCATGGGCTTCGGCAATCTGCTCACGATGCAGCCTTCGCAGCGCTGCCGCTGGACATCGCTGACCGGCATGTTCGCGACGCTTGATCTGGGTGCGGCCGCTGAGATCGATACGCTCTATTTCGGATCACACAACGGCAGCAACGCCGCGACGGTGCAGGTGCGTGCCGCGGCGAGCGAAGCCAATCTGACGGCGGCGCCGGGCTTCGATACGACATACGATCTCAACGTGGTCGACATTGTTGAGGACTGGCCGCACCTCAATTCACTGCGCTATCTGGCTACGGCCGAAAGCTGGCGGTGGTGGCGTTTCGACTTTGTCGACGCGGCCAATCCCGCGGGCCATTTCGATCTCGGTCGGCTCGCGCTCGCAAAGGCGTTCCGGCCCAGCGTGAACTTCGACTTCGGCAGTACCGCCGGATGGGTCGATAACAGCACGGTCGCGGAAACGTTGGGCGCCAACTTGATCCCGACTGAGGGCGGCCGGCGTCGCGTCTGGGAGCTGCTGTTCAACACACTGCCGGAATCGGAAGCCTGGGGCGATCTCTTCGAGTTCGACCGGCTGCGCGGGCTGTCGCGGGACCTGGTGTTCGCCATGGACCCGGAGGAAACGAGCCGGCTGCATCAAAGACTCTTTACCTGCCTGGTGCGCTCGCTGTCGCCGATCTCGCCGAACTACCCCGGCGCTGACGGGCAGGGCAATTGGGTGAAACGCTACCGGATTGAGGAGTTGGTCTGATATGGCCATTGCACCGGAGAACGTGCTTGAACTGACCGCGACCACCGGCGCCGGGACTTACAGCCTCGCCGGGCCGCCGGACGCCAACTGGCGGTCCTTCGTCAGCGGGGCGGGCGCCGATGCCCAGGTCTACTACGTCGCGCGCAACAGCGACGGCAAGAAGGAGTTCGGCATCGGCACGGTCGCGAGCGGCACGCCGGACACGCTGACCCGCGACACCATCATCGAATCGAGCAGCGCCGGCGCCGCGGTGAACTGGCAGCCGGCGGACGGGCAGGTCTACGTTCACAGCGCTGTATCCGGCCAGGCTGTCGAGAAACTGCTGTTCGGCTATGCCGACTTCTGGGCGGATGGCGGCGCCGCCGACGCCTATGACATCACGCCGTCGCCGAAGGTTACCGAGCTGGTCGCCGGTATGACCTTCAAGACCCGCATCGCCAACGCCAATCTGACGACAACGCCGACTCTGACAGTGAACGGTCTGGCGGCCCGGACGATCGTCTTGCCGGGCGGGGCGGCAGTGCCGGCCGGGCGCTTGCCGGCCGCGGCGATCTGCACCTTTGTCTACGACGCCACGGGCGACCGCTTTCAGCTTGTTTCCATGACTCAGGGGCTTGGGACAGCGGAGGGCGATGTCCCGGTGCTGCAGGCCGGGGGTCTTCTCGATCCGGCGCGCGTGCCGCTCCTCGCTGCAGCAACGGAGCTAACGATCGACGCCGGAAGCATCACGCCGACGGCCAACTATCACAGCGTCGACACGGAAGCGGATGGCGGCAATCCGGACGGCGTGGCGGCCGATGAAGTTACCACGATTTCCACGATCGGGCTGTACGAGGGCGCTGTGCTGACTCTTCGAGCGGAGGACGCCGCGCGCGTGGTGACCGTGAAGGACGGCATCGGCAACGTTGCCTTGTCAGAGGGCGATTTCGTGCTCGATGACTTGTCTAAGCGATTGGTGCTGCAGCGCCGCGCGGCCGGCTGGGACGAAGTTTCTCGTTCTTTCGACGCGAAGATCACGGACTGGGTCGAGTACACGCCAACCTTCACCGGGTTTGGCGTTGCGTCGGGTGTCTCAATCTGGTCGCGCCGGGTAGGCGACACGCTGGAGATCCGAGGCAAATTCACACTTGGCGTTCCCACGGCAGTCGAAGCGCGGATGACGCTGGGCTTTAGCGGCACCGATGCCAACGTGACGTCGGACACGAGCAAGGTGCCGTCAATTCAAGCGGCGGGACCGTGGTGGTCAACGGCGCCTGTTGCATTGTCCGGACACGCCCTCATCGAGAGCAACGTGGGCTACATCACCTTCGGATACATGGCCGCCGGGGTGCAGGGACTGGCAAAACTGAATGCTTCGACCGTTGGGTCAACAGGTCAGACCCTGTCGCTCAACGCATCCATTCCAATCTCAGGCTGGTAAAGCGAGGAACTAGAATCATGGCAATCGTTAAGCGATTTCACAACGACATCGATACCGTCGTGCCGACACAACCGCCGGCCTCCGCGCTGCCTGCTGGCTTCGTGATCCCGCCGGGTGTCTACAGTTTCGGCGGCGCAAACTACGACTGCACGAGCGAGGGGCTATACCGTTTCTGGGACCCGCTCGGGCAGACGCAGCAGCGACTCGTTTATCATAGCGACGTGGATGCCCTGATGTCGGGGCTGGCCTGGGTCGTGGTCAACGGCAGAGCGGATGAATCCCTGTCGGTTTTAGCCATGACGAACAAGGCGGTTACGTCGAAGCTGTCGATGTTGTGCGGCAGGACGGTGGAATGGGCCAAGGCGATCTGCGACTCCCTGGGGGTCGAGGCGCGGATCTGCAATGCCTTAACGGGCGCAGCGCCAACCAACTATTACGACGGTCACGTCATGATCGAGGCCAAGCTCGGCGGCGTCTGGAAGCTGTATGATCTCAGCAACAATTTCACTTATGGGGGCCTGCCGCTGAAGGACGCGCTGCCACTGCTGCCGGCAATACCCGATGTGGCGATCGCCGCCGACGGCTACGCGGTCGAGGGCTGGGCGCCGGGTAGCTTCGACGTGACCATGTGGCAGGAGACGACCATGCGAACGCCAGGGCAAAGCCGGTCCGAGCGTGAGCGGGTATTGCAGATGCCCGGTATCCTGCACAGCGACGGGCTGACATACTTCTATCTGCCCGCAGGCATGGAGTCGCGGCAGAGCTGGGTTCTCGCTCTCAGCAGTGCGTATCGCGTGGTCTCTAAGACGGCGTGGGAGGGGATGTTTTATCCCTGACAACCCGGAACGTCATGCCGGCAGGCGCGTCTAAGAATCCGACCTCGCGCAACTCTGGCCAGTGCGCAATCCAGCCCCGCACCTCCTCAGCAGTATGCCGGTGCGCAAATTCCGGGTAGTACCAATCAAAGTTGATGTGAGCGTTTTCTTCCAGCGACCACTCGTCGCGCCAGTAGCATTTCAACATGGTGTAATAGATGAGCCGTTGCACGTCATGCTCGCCGGCTTCAATCCCCAGCGTCGGCACAGCCGGAACCGTCACTTTGGCATCGATGTCGCTGAGCGCCTTGCCGAAGAGCGACAGTCGCTCCATCTCTGCCCAGGCCTCGGCAGGTGCCATGGTCCGCAGGGTTCGGCGCAGGTAGTCGTCCGCAAACTCGCGGATCGGCGCCTTCTGCTTGTAGATGTAGAATGCAAAGCTACCGCCCGGGGCCATCAGCCGGACCATCGAATCGAATGCCTCGCGCGTACTCCGTGTGTGGTGCAGAACGCCGATTGACATGATGTGGTCGAAGGACCCGAGCTTGAAAGGTGGGCTCAACAAATCGGCCTGCACGAGCCGCAGGTTGTCCAGGCCTTGGCCGTTGCGGGCGGCGGCCTCCACCGCGTCGGTGATGTCCATTCCGACCACCAACGCTTCGGGGTTAAGGGCGGCGGCGCGAACCGACACTCGGCCGTTGCCACAACCGGCATCGAGGATGGTTCCGGCGTCGGCCAAATCCTCCGCAAAGTCTGCTTCTGAAGCATGGCCTAGCGTGTCCATCGTCCACCGGACCATCGCCGCTGAGGTGTTGTTGTCCAAGCCGAAGGTCGGCGAGCGTTGCCACTTGTAGGCGAAAGCCTCAGCGGGACTCGAAGCGGCTGGTTCGACAAAGCGGAGTAACTCGCCCGTCGGCTTAGACCGGGGAACTTGCCGCAGGATGGCGTTCAGACGACTGTCAAACTGGTTCATAGGCACTGATTCGTTTAACGGCATGGTGGATTTTGCGGAATCCGTTGCCGCTGTCAATGGCTGTTTGCCCGTCGGGGTTGTGCGGCGGTTGGACGTAGCCGCGAACCCAGGCGCCGCGCAGAGGGTTTTCACTGCCGGCGGAATAGGAGAACCCATGCGCCCTTTTTGACCGCCGCCCTCGGGGCGGCTCTTTTGTGTCTGCCGTCGCCGGCCTTCGGCGAAGCGTCGCTTCACCTGGCCCAGGGCCCGCAGTGCGCGCCGCGGGAGGCGCTGCTGAAGGCCCTGGCGAAGAAATACAAGGAAGCGCCGGTCAACATGGGCGTCACCTCGACCGGATCGCTGATCGAGATCCTGGCCAGCCCATCCGGCTCCTGGACCATCCTGGTCACCGTGCCCGGCCGCCCGACCTGCATGGTGTCGTCGGGCCAGGGTTGGCGTTCATTACGGCGCTCAACACGAAAAGATCCGGAGGCGTAAACATGGATCGCAGTGAAGTGAAGGAGATCGCCCACGAGGCGGCGAAAGAAGCCGTCAGAGAGACGCTGGAGGCGCTGGGCATCGACACGCAGAACCCAGCGGAGGAAAGGGCCGATAGGGTGTTTCTGCGCGGCCAGCGCGTCGCCTCGGCGAAAGTCGCAATGGCAGTCCGCATCGTCTTCATCACTACAGCCTGCTCTGGCCTGGCCTGGGTGATTTGGGAAGGCTTTAGGCTGGCCGTGAGGGTGAAGGGCTCATGACCAAACACCTCTTCGCAACGGCGCCGGAGGATATCCCCGACAGCGCCGGGATCATGTACGCGAAGTTCCCAGACCTTGCGATGGCCGAAGCGCCGGAGGTTTTGGAATGGTCGGATCATTGGGATGCGCTGGTTAACCGGCAGTTCCGGGATCTCAAATTCGGCGCCGAAGACGATCCGGAGGATGCAGGCTGGCAGTTCGATCCTGCGCCGGATCACGAATGGGCGTCGCCTGAGCCGATCTTTGACCATGGCCGGCGTTTCCTCCGGGGCAACTGCAACGACTTCGCGCCCTTCCTGATGCTGCGTCTTATGGCGGCCGGCATCCCTCGCGGTGCCCTGCGCTTGGTGGTTTGCCGCTTCGGCGAACAGGGCCATATGGTGCTGGCGGTCGAAACGACAGCCGGGACTCTGATCTGTTGCAACGTCGCCGGCTGCTGGGCCTTGGGTGAAACAGCCTTGCAGCATCACGATTGGATCGCCTGGGAGGGCCATAACGGGGCCTGGGAGAGCCTGCAGCCCGTTGGCCTGGCCGATCTGCTGCCGGCGCCTGCCTTCTCGCCGGAAGACCTCGATATTCTCGCCAGGACGATTTACGGCGAAGCACGCGGCGAAGCCTGGGAAGGCAAGATTGCCGTGGGCCACGTCATCCGAAACCGGGCGGAGAAGAGGGGCACGAGCCCGGCCCGCGAAGCGCAGCGACCCTGGCAGTTCTCATGCTGGAATGAGAACGATCCGAACCGCGCGAAGCTGCTTGCGGTGACGAAAGTGAGCGCTGCCTTCCGGGACTGCTGGGCGGCCGCCGAAGCGGTTTTGACGGGCGCGGAGCCAGATCCGACCGGCGGGGCGCGGCACTACCACACGCCTGCCGTCTCGCCCTTCTGGTCGCGTGGCAAAGAGCCCTGCGCGGTGATCGGCGGCCACCTCTTCTTTAACGATATCGACTGAACAGCCGGGCGGTGCATCGCCCGCTGTAGCGCCTCTGAGCGCTTTCCCCCAGCCGCCTCCGGGCGGCTTTTTCATGCATGAAAGGAAAACCGATGAAGAAGATTCTTCTGGCCCTGCCCCTCGTGGCGTTCCTGGGCGCCTGTGGATACACCGAAAAGGCGCGTGAGTACGTCTTTGGTGAGGGTGCCTACTACGGGATGATCACTTCGTGCTCTCTGTCCGAAGGCGAGCGCGTCAAAAACCTCTTGGAGCTGAACCAGCGGGCCGAGGAAGAGGGCCGCGTTGAACGCGCCAAGGCACTCGACTGCAATGGCGACGGCGATTCGGATTTCTGACGATGTTGGAATCCGCGAAAGCCAAGTTTCTAGCCGCGGTCAAAGCCCATGCGGCGGCCGTGGGGGCGGGGCTGGCGACGGTGATCCTTGCCGCCCTGGGCGTCATTGCCCAGCCTGACGCGAGCCTTGTCGACGCGGCAGCGAAAGCTATTGGCGCCATAGGATCCGCTGCGCTTGTCGGCGCGGCTGCGTGGCTGGTGACATACATCAGCCCGAAGAACGGGGCGGCTCCGCCCAACGAGTAGTTTCCGCCCCGTCTCTCCTGCTTCTCCGGCCGCTCCTTCGGGGGCGGCCTCTTTTACACCGGATGGTGCCAGAAGTAGCTGATCTCTATGTCATAATTGCACACGGGTCGGGATTGAAGGCGCTCACTCAAGAGCTAATCCTTCTGCTCGCTCATGTTCAAGACTGACGCGTGTTAAAAACAGCGGAATAAGGCCAATTTTTGGACGTTGTATAAATGAGACAGATTAGTAGGAAGGAAGTCCGATATAGCGCCAAAGTGAACTGACAACCGAGGCTTTACTACCCACATAGGAGTTATGATACTGATCCCCCATTCATAGGTTGTAAAGGATGCGGGGGTATGTTCGCAGATTGGAAGAATGGGGCCGAAAAGACGGTCAAGATGATTCCGGGCTCCGAGCGTTTTTTCATCGGTGTCATTGGTCCGGGGGCGGCGCTGGTTCCATTTATGTGGGCGCAGTCTTCTGTGCGGTTAGATACGTTTCAGCCAATTGACATCGCTTTGGACGGCGCCAATTTTGGGGTTTGGTTTATCTGGGCTCTTTCGTTTCTGGTGACTTGGCGAACGCCGGAGGACACGATTTTTAAGTGCGCGCTCACAAGCCTTGGTCTTCCAGGTTTGTTTATCGGCGTTGTTGGTTACGGCGCTCAGATTGTCGTAAATTGATCTCATAGCGAAGGGAGAAAGCAACGATGCGATTAAATGCAACTTGGATTGCTTCTCTGGTGGCAACCTTCGTTGCCGCTAGTGCCTTCGCTGTCGGATTTGGTGCTCGCACAGATTCTGCCGCCGCCGATATGCCAGCACCTCTTGATGGGTTGGTTTATGCAGGTGAGTATGTAGAACTATCGCCACTCCGCCAGTTCAAACTTGCCACTGCCTCTTACGTCAATCCGAAGCTCTACAGGACCGCAGAGGTCGCTTACATTTATGATCTATCCAAGTTCAAGGGGCGGCCGTCGCCTGAACTAATCTCAGCCATGCAGGACGGTAGAGTGTGGTTTGGAATGGCTTCGGTTGACGGTGAGACGCTACATGTGGATCCGGCTAGCGCGGAGGACCTGACAGCTGTCATGCAGTTGGGTGGCCCGCAATCTCAATCCATTGACGCGCTTACTGGATGGATCGCAACATATCAAGATGCAGCCGATAAGGCTGGAGCCAAGATTAAGCTCGTAAGTAAACATGAAACTCTTTTGGGCGAAGCCGCTGGAGGCGTATTTGTATCCTGGGAGCCGAAGGAGGCCGTTAAGCAAACAGAACCTCGGCGTGAGGAACGCCTAGATCGCTAGAATGCTCAGAGCAACGGCGACGCGTGTATGGTGCCGGCTAAGCATTCCTGAAGCTACTGAATCGTATCATCCGGCGCTGGGGCTGTTTTCTGAAGTTCTTCGACGGCAGCCAAGATGCGTTTCCAGGTGCGCTGACCGTCTACGTCGCCCTTCTCCATAAGGGCGTCGGCTCGCGAAGCAGCCTCAAGCCCAGCGTCCTTGCCGTGCTCACGGATCAAGATGGACGCGGATCGGTAGATGTCGATATCCGAGATCGTGGGATGGCCTTTGCTCATTCAAGTAGGGTCGTGGTTCCACCACAAACCAGTGTCTGGGTAGACTTGTATTTGAACGGCCACATGCGAGGCTTTCGGTTGGCGGCAGCCGTGTTTTCGAGCCCGTCAAAGCTGATGGGCACTGCGTCGGCCCTATCGATGATTTCGCTAAGGGGCACGCGGAAATCGGAGGTCTTCTTTGCCGTTGCCGACTTGTCGTTAGGAAAGATCCACGCGATATACTTGCCGGTGTCATGGCGGCGTATCACTTTCCACCAGTAGTCCGGCGTCTCAATAGAATGAGTCTCGGTGAAGAAGTCGTTCCGCCGGTCATCACCCCAGATTATGCCTGCCCAGATCGTCAGGCGCGTCACGTCGCGATAGCATTCCGCGAAGTCCTCAGTGTGGCGCCACGCTCCACCTTTTCGATTGAAGGTCTTTTGTTGCGGCAAGATATTCGTGACGTAGAAAGTGTCGCTCATCGCCCTCTTGCTAAAGTCCATGTGGTTCGCAGGGACGACATGACCGCGATCCCATGGCCCTGTGGCCGGGTCGACGGTATCTGTTACATACGATTTCCCGGATGAAGGCTGACACCGGTTCGGCACCGATCGATCTCTTCTGAAGTTGCCGCTGCGCGACTCGTTTCTGGTATCTCGGTCCAACTCATAGCGGGCAAGGACAAGGCCGCCACGGTCGCAATCGAGCCAGACCTCAAAACCTCGATACTCTTTATGACGGAGCGTTGAGCTGCTCGCGGCACTTTCGGCAAGCATCGTGGCCTGGAAGTCGTTGCTTTCCGACCGAACCTCCTCGGTGGCGCTGGCGATCAGCGCAATAGCGAACGGCAAAACAAGTAAGCGAAGCATGGTCTATCCCCCCGGATTACCCCTGTTCCTCAATTCAAGCGCGATCTGGAAAATGTGTCTAGGGGTAGATTGCTCAACTAGGTAGTACGCGCAATGGTCAGTGGGACAGCGGATCAAGCGAAGTGGCAAGGATAGAACACCCAATGAACAAACCGTGTCAGCTTTGCGCCACAGTTCCTGCGCCGTTCTGCACTTTTCTGCGCGAAGCTGCACTTTGGGCTTGCGCGACCCCGGCGCAAGACGTTAGGAAATCTGCGCTTTTCCCGGCGAGGACAGGTGGCCGAGTGGCTGAAGGCGCTCCCCTGCTAAGGGAGTATGTGGTGATGAGCTGCATCGAGGGTTCGAATCCCTCCCTGTCCGCCAGTTTCCGGGCCTTTTAGGGCCTCTGGACCGAGCCGTCAGCGCAGCCCGATGGCTTGCGGGCATCAACGTTGGGTCAGATGCTCGACCCCAGTCTTTGCCCACTAACAGTTTCCCCGCAAGTGTGAAACCTCCGTGACAGACCCGGGTTGTTAACCCTTGATTAACCATGACGCAGCTTGACTGGCTGAGGTTTCGGCGGGTTTCACGTTCTCTTAGGACTCTCTGTTCATAGTTGGCGAAACCATGTGGTGCGGATAGCTTCCCAGGCTGATTCAGAGACGCAGTCCGGTGCCTGCTCGGCGCGAATTGGGGAACCCTGCAAGCAAGTAATCCGCTGTGTTTGCGCGCGTTTTCAGCAAGTCCGGCAACGGAGTTGAAGAAGCTGGATTCCTGCTTCGGCGCCAGAATGATAGGGGAGGACTGTCCACGGTATGTGGAAGGAACTGAAAAGCCGGATCGCAGCCCGACTGGATCAGTTGTTCATCCCCCGTGAACTGATTCTGAGGGCGAATGATCGCATTACGGTCCTTCGCCTGCCAGTTCGCGCACAGAAGCTTTGTGTTCTCGGCACCGTTGTAGTTTTCGGCTGGACACTTCTCGCCAGCGGCGGCTTCTTCTTTCAGGAACTGGTAATTGCCGGCAAGGATCGCGAGATCGAGCGTCAGAAACTGGACTATTTCGATCTGTTGGGTGAAGCCGCTGAATATCACGAACAGTTCGCAGAGATCACCCGTAACCTCGAAGACAATCAAACATTCCTTTTATCTGTTCTGAGGGACGGCGCCCGAGCCGAAGCAGAGATCTCGGCTATTGAGGGGCGCCTGAAAGGCAGTGAGACCGAGCGGGACCGGGTCGTTGTCGCGAGCGATGGTTTGAGGACCAAGCTAAGGCATTTCGAGAACGATCTGCAGGAGATCGTCAACCGGAACACTGAACTGCGCAGCCACGTTGAGGCAATGCGCGGTATTCTTTCCGATGATCGATCCAAGAAGGAAAGGGTCGCGGAAGCGCGAGTCAGACTTGGCCAGAGACTCCAGCAGATCGAGCAAAACCTCGAAATGATGGCCAATGCGAAGCGACAACTGGAGATTACGGTTGTTGACCTGCGTGAGGATATCGCATCTACGCGCGAGCAGTGGGCGGCCGCAGAGGAAGTCGGCGTCGACCTGCGTGAAGAAATTATTGCGCTTGAAGGTCAATTGGAAAGCGATCTTGATCGTCGCGACGCGCTCCAACGACAGATTGCAGCCCTGGAAGAATCTCTTGAAAACGCAACTCAACGCGGCGATGTGCTGCAGGAAGACAAACAAGGGTTGCAGATGCGTGTTGCTGAATTGCGTCAACACATGACGGACATGCGGGCGGCCCAGCACAGTATTGTGCAAAGGCTGCGCGACCGGACGGAATTGAGCGTCGACAGCATTGAGCGGACTGTCGCCATGACCGGGCTGGAACTGGATGAATTGTTGGCCGGCATTGAAGAGACCGGCATTGCTCAAGGCGGCCCATTTGTCGCCGGCGACTACAGCGGCGATTTCAATGGCGATTCGGAACTCGAAACCGCGCTCTCGCTGCTCGACCTCAGGTTAAGTCGTTGGAACGCATTACAGAAGGTGATGCGAACGTTGCCGCTTTCGGTTCCGCTCGACCAATATGCTATCAGCAGTGGCTACGGAAAACGCAAAGATCCCATAAACGGCCGAACGGCGTACCATAGGGGGCTCGATTTCCGCGCTGCCATGAGATCGCCGATTTTCGCCACCGCCCCCGGCACGGTAACCTATGCCGGTTGGAGCGGGCCCTTTGGCCGAATGGTCGAGATCGACCATGGGCACGGAATTCGCACCCGCTATGCGCACCTCAAAAAGATCCTTGTCAAATCGGGACAGGCGGTAGCTAATCGCGAGAAGATCGGGCTGGTAGGTTCCTCCGGCCGCAGTACGGGCCCTCATCTGCACTACGAAGTGCGCTATAAGGGCGTTCCACTCAACCCCATGAAGTTCTTGACGGCAGGCAAGCATGTTTTCAAAGACTAAAGAAACAAACGAGAGTTCCGAACCAGTGGCTTCTACCAAGTCAGAACCGAAGCGCAGTACCTCGAACACCGGCGTTCCTTCAATTATCAGCGCCGACCTGAAGATCACCGGGAACCTGAAAAGTGACGGCGATATCCAGGTCGATGGCTACGTCGAAGGCGATATCGACAGCGCGACGCTGACTGTTGGCGAAGGTGCTCAGGTGAAGGGGCATATCAGCTGTGATGCGGTTCGCATCTGTGGGACCATCGACGGTGCCGTGAAGGCAAAGTCCGTTGTCATGGCGAAATCCGCCCGGGTTATTGGAGACATCATCCATGACAGCCTTGCGATCGAAGCTGGTGCTTTCATCGAAGGCAACATAAAGCGCCTGGAAGGCGCCAGCCGTCCGGCGGCGGGTACCAGCAATGTCTCACCGGTGCCGACTGCGTCGACAGGCGCCGCCGCGTCGGGCGGGAAGCCGGCCGCAAGCTAGCGTTCCCCTTTGCTGCCGCCGCCGAGAACCGCGCGGTAAAGCTCCGGATCGACGTTGCCGCCGGACAAGGTCAGGGCCACTGTCCGGCCGGCACTGTCGTACCTGCCCGCCAGGATTGCCGCCAAGCAGACCGCGCCTCCCGGCTCGACAACCAGCTTGAGGGTGCGGAAGGCAAAGCGCATCGCGTTTTTGACTTCCGCATCTGAAACGGACAAACCGCGCTTCACGCGGGCCTTGTTGACCGCGAAAGTCAGGTTTCCTGGTTGCGGTGCCAACAAGGCATCACAGATCGATTTCTGGGGTCCAGTGTTGGCGGTTATTCTGCCTGATAGTAGGGATTGCTTTGTATCGTCGAATCCCTCCGGTTCCGCGGTAAAGACTTCTGTTTCCGGCGACAGTGTCTCCATTGCGAGCGCGCAGCCTGCGGTCAATCCGCCGCCTCCACAGCAGACAAGTAATGCATCGAGCTTGGCATTCATCGTTTCCGCCTGAGCTGCTATTTCAAGGCCGCAAGTGCCTTGGCCGGCTATGATGCCGGCGTCGTCATAAGGGCGTATCAGAGTTGCGCCTCGTTCCTCCGTGAGTGCCTTTCCAATTTCTTCACGTGATTCGTGAACGCGATCGTATAGAACGACTTCCGCCCCATAGGAACGTGTGTTCGCCACCTTGATTGCCGGAGCGTCTTTCGGCATCACGATCGCCGCAGGGATCCCAAGAATAGCCGCAGCGGCAGCCACGCCCTGTGCATGATTGCCCGATGAGTAAGCAACGACACCGCCGCTTCTCTGGTCCGGCGGAATCTGACTCATGCGATTGAAGGCGCCCCGAAACTTGAACGAGCCCGTTCTCTGCAGAGTCTCTGCTTTCAACAGAACTCGACCTTTTGCGATCTCGTTCAGCGCGGTTGATTCGAGGAGAGGTGTGATGGTTGCGTGACTTCGGATACGCTCCGCAGCCCGCGTAATGTCTTCGAAGGCGGGAGGCCTCGTGAAGAGGGCCATTGAACCAGAATCCATTCTCTTTCCCCTTCACTTTTGCCTATTGACCGGTGCTATCCAGGCCAAGCAACGGCAGCAGTTGATCAAGGGTCTTGATCGTTGCTTCTATTTCGCCAGGCAGACGCTCGGGTTCACGTTCGAATCTGTTGACCCAGGCAACGGTAAACCCAAAGTGAGCAGCGCCACGTGCGTCCCAACCATTGCTGGAGAGAAAGCAGATGGCTTCCTTGGGGATACCCAGTTTGTCGACGGCGAGCTGATAGACACTTGAGTCGGGTTTGTAGATACCGACCTCTTCGACTGACAACGCATGGTCAAGAACGCTGCCAAGACCGGCAGACTCTATGGCTGCTGTCAACATAGACGGGCTGCCGTTGGAAAGAATGGCTGTTGCCAGACCAGCGTTTTTCAGGCCTGTGAGAACCGGCAAGACTTCCGGATAGGCGTCCAGACTCATGTACATTGTCATGAGTTCGTCGTGAAGAGCGGTGCTTTCTGTGTTTGAGGCTGACAGAGCGAAGGCCAGGCTGTCGGCAGTTACTTGCCAGAAGTCTACATGAGCACCCATCAGACTTCTGAGCCAAGTGTACTCAAGTTGTTTTTGGCGCCACAGCTCAGAGACCATCGCGGCCTTTTCGCCGAGCTCCGATCCGCCCCGCCTCACTGCGGAATGGACATCGAATAACGTACCATAAGCATCGAAAACGCAGGCTTTGGCGGACTTGAATCCGCCAGAGGATGAGGTGCTCACTCTGTTGTCCTCAGCTTGTTGATTGGTTGCAGGCGGCGGCAGGCTGGCACGTCTTCTAGAAACTTGCGGGTGACACCCGAAGTGTCCAAGGATTTCCGTTTGTTGCAAGTGTATGGCGGTAGACGACCAAAGACTCCAGAATTCGTTGGACGTAGTTTCGGGTTTCAGAAAACGGAATTCGCTCAATCCAGAGAATAGGATCCACATCTGCGTCGCGGGGATCGCCAAAAGCCTTGATCCATCGGCGTGCCCGTGTCGGCCCGGCATTGTAGGCGGCCAGCGCCAGGATGTAGGAGCCATCGAACTCCTCGAGCAACTCATTCAAGTAGGAGCGGCCCAGGCGAAGATTGTAGTCCGGGTCTGATACCAGGCGGTTGCGGTTGTAGGGCAGTCCTTTGCCACGTGCGACCTGTCTGGCTGTTGCGGGCATCAACTGCATGAGACCGAGAGCGCCAACCGGGCTTCTGGCCCTCGGATAGAATTCGCTTTCTTGGCGCATGAGGGCAAGGACCAACGCTTTTTCGGGCCCGGGGCTGTCATTGGGTACTGCGCGGACCGGGTAAAGAAGGGGCCCCATTTCTATCGACTGGCGGCGCGCAGCTTTGGCGGTCCGTATAGCCAAATCATGTCGCCCAATTGCATTTGCCAACTTTGTGATGAGTAGGAACTCGGCCTCTGTACCCGCATCCTGCCGGAGGCGTGAAATGAATATCTGCTGAAGCCTCGGCTGGTCGAGCTGTCCAAGGAGCCTCACTGCGTTGACGAGTTCCCTGTTCATGAACTCGGCTTCGGTTTCTGCTGAGACGCTGGGCGGGTCGGCCAACCTGAGATCTGCTGCATCGCCGTTCCGCTGCGCCGCAAGTTGTCCATAGAACGTTGCGGAAAACTTGGCCGCGCGCGCGTACCATTGGCGTGCTTCCGTGTTGTTGCCGAGTGCACCAAGGGACTCGCCCGCCCAAAAGGCACCTCTTGACCTGCTTATTGGTGACGAAACACCTGCATAGAGGCTGCGGAAGTGATCGAGAGCCTCCTTAGGTTTGTTCAGAAATGCCAGGGAGATCCATCCAGCCAGCCATTCGCCTTCTGCGAATCCGATACCTTGAGACATGCCGTGATGTCGGCTGATTTCGTAAGCCAAACGGTTTTCGGAGCGGTCCAGAGCTCGCCACACTGCCCATTTTCGAAGACGCCACCAACTAGCCGCGTAATCACTTCCTCCGGGAGCCATGCTGAGGAGCTCGACGACACCCTCGAAGCGGTTGCGGCGTTGTCGCCAAGCTGCGCGGTCGTAGAGCAAGCCGTCGCTGTTGGCCAGTTCAGCCGGCACCCGTCGGATGGCCGCATCGACTCCGGGCTTGTTGCCATAGAGTGAAATTCGGGCTTTCGCCACGGCTGCATGACCGGCAGGAACGCGCTTGAGTTGGCGTTGGGCCGCCGCGTTCCGACGGTCCCAAAGCAGGCGGTTGAGTCTTTCCTGGTGGTCGGTATCAGAGAGGAACTGCGCGAACCGTTTCAGGAAAGAGGCCTCTTCGCGCGCATTGAAATCGATTGCTATCCAAAGGGCGGGGGCTTCTTTCTGCACGTCATCGGTGAGCCCCAGCCGAAAGAGAGCATCGACATATGCCAGTGCACCCACCCCAGTGATCGGCGGACGCTTGCCGAACCAGGCGCGTATCTTGGCTGGATCCCAGTCAGACGGCAGTCGCTGCTCCGCATTCCGGAGAAGTCTGAACCTGCCAGGCCACTTCTGATTAGCTTGCAGAAACTGATCAATTTCGGCGAAATCGCGTTTCGTGTTGCGGTGGCCGAGGTCTGCCCAGAGCGCAATCTTGGTGGCGAGTCTGATTTGCCCTCCGCGCGCCACTTCGAAGCCGCGGCTCGGTTGGCCGTTCTCAATCAACTGAAAGGCGGACTCGTAGAGTTCCCTGTCTTCGGCGCCGAGTTTAGCGTCAAGAGGGTCTGAGCTGATCGCAGGAGTGGCCCAGACGAACAACAGCACCCAAATAACCACCGCAAACGAGGGTGTGTGAATCAACGGATACTCCTTCGTGGTGACCCCAGAGACCTAATCAATAATGACAGAAATCAAAGGCCTAGGGAACCGAACTGCGTCTTTGACGCCGGCTTCCCCCAGCTTGCTCGATGCCCTGCCAGCAGTTATGTTCGCCGCACAGAAATAGGCGCTGCGGACTGCGGCGCTCAGGAATTGAGGAATGCCATCATGTCGGGCCCAGTATTCGTCGGATCTATAACTGCGCTGATCACGCCCTTTAAGAGCGGACGCGTTGACGAGACGGCCTTCCAGAGTTTCGTCGATTGGCAGATCAGCGAAGGAACGGAAGGCTTGGTTTCGTGTGGAACGACAGGCGAATCGCCGACTCTTTCTCACGAGGAAGACATGAGGGTAACGGCCCTTTGCGTCGAGGTCGCCAACGGCAGAGTGCCGGTGATCGCTGGGACCGGTTCCAATTCTACGGAAGAAGCGATACTGCTGACGCGCCATGCCAAAGAGGTCGGTGCTGATGCTGCACTAGTTGTGACACCCTATTACAACAAGCCGACCCAAGAAGGGCTCTATCAGCACTATAAGGCTATTCATGAAGCCGTCGATCTCCCTATTGTCATTTACAATATTCCGGGCCGTAGTATTGTAGACATGTCAGTGGATACTATGAAGAGGCTGGCTGATTTGCCGCGGATAATTGGCGTTAAAGACGCAACGGCTGATTTGGTCCGACCAGCTTTGACAAAAATTGCGATCGGCGAAGACTTTGCCCAGCTTTCGGGCGAAGACGCGACTGTGGTGCCTTTCCTGGCTCAGGGAGGACATGGTTGCATTTCAGTAACATCGAACGTGGCGCCCAGGCTCTGTGCCGATCTTCATGCGGCTTGGAAGCGTCGCGATTTTGATACAGTCGCAGAAGTGAACGCGCGCCTTATGCCCCTTCATCAGGCATTGTTTGCAGAGTCGAATCCGGCACCGGTGAAGTTTGCGGCAAGCTTGCTGGGGCATTGCGATAATGAGCTTCGTCTTCCCATGATCGCTGTGAGTCGAGAAACCGAGGCCAAGGTGCGCGACGCCATGGTCCATGCCGGTCTTCTCAACTAGGAAAACGGGGCCCTTGTTTTATGAAGGCGGGCACGAAGCAGATCGCCGCCCAAAACCGCAGGGCACGGCACGATTTCCTTATTGAGGACAGCTTTGAAGCAGGATTGGTCCTGACAGGAAGTGAGGTCAAGTCGCTACGCGCTGGCCGGGCTTCCATCGCAGAGGCCTACGTTGGAGAGCGATCCGGTGAGCTGTTTCTGCAGGGGGCGCACATTCCGGAGTATGCGGCGGCGACCCGTAACAATCACCCGCCGCGGCGGCTCCGCAAGTTGCTGGTCCATCGCCGTGAGCTTGGGAAGCTTGTCGGTCAGGTGCGTCGGCAGGGATACACGCTGGTACCGCTTTCGATCTATTTCAACGAAAGAGGGCGGGCAAAGCTTGAGGTTGGTTTGGCAAAAGGCCGACGCAAGGCGGACAAGCGGGAGAATATTAAGGCGCGGGATTGGGAACGCCGAAAATCACGGCTCCTGCGAGACCGTAGCTAGCAGGTTGCGTATCTGGTGAAATACGTTCTCGAACATCTCTGTTGTCAGTCGACCGGTGTTGGTGTTGTACCGGGAGCAGTGATAGCTGTCAGCGACATGGAGGTGCCCGATCGCATGCAGGTTGCCGTGCCCGAAGGGGTATAAGGACTTGCGGACGGACAAGGTGGTGAGCACCGCATTGTGAGACAATCCGCCTAGGCAGAGAATGACCTTGAGCTGAGGCATCTGCTGAATTTCCGCGGCCAGGAAAGGACGGCAGTTTCGCCCTTCTGTACCGGTCGGTTTGTTTTCCGGCGGAACACAGCGCACGGCGTTGGTTATACGACAGTCCGCCAAGGTAAGGCCGTCATCTGCAACTCGGTCATAATGTCCTTCTGCGAAGCCGAACTTTCCGAGTGTCTGATAGAGCAGGTCCCCCGCATAGTCTCCGGTAAAAGGGCGCCCGGTCTGATTGGCGCCTTTGAGACCAGGGGCCAGACCGACGATCAACAATCTGGCATTCAGAGGGCCAAATGACCGAACAGGGCCGTTGTGGTACTCGGGATAGCGGAGCTGGTTGGCAGTTCTGAACTCGACCAACCTGTCACAAAGACGGCAGTCAGCCGGCGGCTCTGAAAAGGGCATGGCGCAGACTTGACCAGTTCTTAAACGGCTTCGTCTTCGTAGTAATCGTCATCTGCCTCTTCTGAGTAGTGATCGTCTTCATAGCCATCCTGGCGCAAACGCTCCCCGGCCCGGGACCGATCAGACGGCAACTGGCGCGCAATCTGCGACTGCATTTCGGCAAGGTCTATAAAGGTGTCCGCTTGCCGTCGTAGCTCATCAGCAATCATGGGAGGCTGAGACCGGAGAGTTGAGACGACCGTTACCCGGCAGCCGCGCCTTTGTACTGCTTCGACGAGGCGGCGAAAGTCCCCATCTCCGGAAAAGAGAACGACGTGGTCCAGGCGGTCTACCATTTCCATTACATCGACGGCCAACTCAATATCCATGTTGCCCTTGACCTTGCGGCGCCCGGCAGAATCTGTGAATTCCTTGGTGGGTTTGGTCACCATCGTGTAGCCGTTGTAATCGAGCCAATCGACGAGGGGCCGTATCGGCGAATATTCTTGATCTTCTATAAGCGCGGTATAATAAAGCGCCCGGACAAGATTGCATTTGCTGCTAAATACATCGAGTAAGCGTTTGTAGTCGATATCAAAGCCTAAAGAGCGCGCTGTTGCGTAAAGATTGGCGCCGTCAATAAATAGGGCGACCCGTTCCTGGTCATAGAAATTCATGGGTATCCTTCCAAGCGAATAGCAAAGCGCCAATCCAGTAAGTCATTTATTACAACTTGGCGAATTTAATAACAATCAAAACACTCGAATTGGCTAATTGAGGAAATCTATCGATCATTCCTCGATATAGACTTATGCCACTATCTTGCCTGCGCAAGACCGTCTCCAGCAAGGTCACGACAGAGTGATTCTCGTAGCTTTAGGTTCAAATCTCAAAAGTCTTGATTTCGGCGATCCCCAGCAAGCGCTAGAGGCCGCTCTTCGAGCGTTCGCCGGGCGTGGAGTAGCTGTTGTCCATAAGAGTTCCTGGTACCGGAGCGCGCCAGTTCCCCCCTCCAGTCAGCCATGGTTTACTAATGGCGTGGTGAGCGTGGAGACAAAGCATGATCCCTTTCATCTGCTGGGCCTGCTGCACGAAATTGAGCGCGATTTCGGCAGAGTAAGAACTGTTAGGAATGAAAGCCGGATAATTGACTTGGATTTGCTTGCCTACGACGAGCTGCTTGCAGATGGGTCTTCGGGGCTTGTTCTTCCTCACCCTAGAATTGCGGAAAGGGCGTTCGTTTTGCACCCTTTGCGAGAAATTGTGCCGGCCTGGCAACATCCTGTCACGGGCGAAACACCTGATCAGATGCTAGAGCGGCTTCCCGAAGGCCAACAATTGCAGCGCATTGGGTAGTATTTCCGAGTAATTATGACTCGGTTTGAAGCTTGCCATGGTGCCGTCCGCTCCCTATATTCCGCGGCTCCGGTTGGAAACGGACCGGAGCTCATTCTAAAGTTGGAAGGTTGTAATCCATGGCTCGGGTAACGGTTGAAGACTGTGTTCTTCAGGTCCCCAATCGCTTCGATTTGGTCATGAAAGCGGCACAACGCGCGCGCGATATCTCGGCCGGTGCGCCTTTGACGCTGGAGCGGGACAATGACAAAAACCCTGTCGTAGCACTCAGGGAAATCGCGGATCAGACCGTTGACCTTCAGGTTCTCGGCGATGCCATCGTGACGGGGCTCCAGAAGCAAAGTGAACAGGATGAGCCCGAAGAGGACATTGTCGATTTTGATGCTCCGGTGATTCCCTCGGCGCCCGATCAGGATGCCGGACTCGACTCCTTGCTTGGCGAACAGGAAGCAAGCGCCACGGCAGCTCCCGACTCACAAGATTAGCCGCCCGCCTTCGTGCCGGGTAACTTTATTACTCAGTGACGATCTTTAGGCAAACATGGGCTTGGCGACCAGCGCACTAGCGCATATGCTGGAATCGTTATAATTCTTTGATGGCAGAGCGCGGGTCGGTCTAACATGATCCGGCAGTTTGAACTGGTCGAACGGGTCAAATCATACGATCCGGGCGCGGATGAGGACGCCCTCAACCGCGCCTATGTGTATGCCATGAAAGCCCATGGTGCGCAGACCAGGGCTTCTGGCGACCCCTATTTTTCCCATCCAATCGAAGTCGCGGGGATTCTGACCGAGCTCAAACTTGATGATTCATCGATCATCACAGCGCTTTTGCACGACGTTGTTGAGGACACAGACGCTTCCCTGGAGGATCTGGAGGAGAGGTTTGGGGCCGAGATTGCAAGGCTTGTAGACGGCGTCACCAAGCTGGGAAGACTTGAACTCCAGTCTGAGGAGACAAAGCACGCCGAGAACTTCCGGAAGCTTCTGGTAGCGATGTCCGAGGACATTCGCGTTCTCCTCGTCAAGCTGGCTGACCGGCTGCACAACATGCAAACGTTGCATTTCATCGCTTCGCCGGACAAGCGCCGGCGCATCGCACGCGAGACCATGGATATCTATGCGCCACTGGCAGAGCGCATTGGAATGCACGGATTTAAGGATCAACTCGAGGATCTGGCATTTGCGGAGTTAAACAGCGATGGCCGCGACTCGGTTCTCGCGCGTTTGGATTTTCTGCGTGGGCAGGGCCAAGACCTGTCGGACCGGATCATCGGTGAATTGCGCCGCACGCTGAGCTTGGAAGGCATAAACGCATCCGTGTCGGGCCGAATGAAGTCGCCTTACTCGGTCTGGCGCAAGATGCAGCGCAAGAATATAACTTTCGAACAACTATCGGACATCATGGCTTTTCGAATTGTGGTCGAAACAGCCGGCGATTGCTATCACACACTCGGGTTGCTTCACAGCCACTATCCGGTCGTTCCGGGACGATTTAAAGACTATATATCGACGCCGAAGCCAAACGGCTACAGCTCGCTGCACACCACAATTATCGGACCGGAGAGACACCGTATCGAGGTGCAAATCCGTACCGGGCAAATGCATGAAATTGCCGAATACGGTGTTGCCGCGCATTGGATATACAAACAGGACAGCCCGCAGGTCGAGGGGCGGCAGTACCGTTGGATGCGGGAACTGTTGGATATCCTTGAACACGCGGATAATCCTGAGGAGTTCCTGGAGCATACGAAGCTCGAGATGTTTCAGGATCAGGTTTTCTGCTTTACCCCAAAGGGGGCTGTGATTGCGCTGCCCAGCGGGGCGACGCCGGTCGATTTTGCCTATGCCGTGCATTCGGAAGTAGGGGATACCTGTGTAGGGGCCAAGGTAAACGGCAGGATGGTTCAACTGCGCGCGCCTCTACAAAATGGCGATCAGGTCGAGATCGTTACTTCCAGGGCGCAAACGCCCTCGCCGGACTGGGAACAGTTTGTTGTCAGCGGAAAGGCCAAGGCCCGCATACGACGCTTTGTCCGTCAGAAGCAGCTTGAACAATACAACGAACTGGGGCGCCAGATTCTTCAGAAGTCTTTCCGGCAAGAGGGATACGATTTCTCGGAAAAAGGGCTGCAGTCCGTATTGAAGCGGTTCAAAGCGGAGAGTCTCATTGAGCTCTATGCGGCGGTCGGCCAGGGACATTTGACTGGTCGTGAGGTGGTCACGGCGGTTTTCCCCGGGGCGAAAGAGGACCCGAACACCGCAAAGGTGGTTCCCTTGGCGCGGGCTCGGACCCGGTCTGGCAAAGGGCATGAAACCTCAGTCCCGATTAAGGGGCTGATTCCTGGGATGGCGGTCCACTACGCCCATTGCTGTCATCCGCTGCCTGGTGATCGAATCGTCGGAATCGTGACCACGGGCAAAGGGGTAACGGTTCACACCATCGACTGCGACACCCTGGAGAGTTTCCACGCAACACCGGAGCGTTGGGTAGACCTGTCATGGGACGTCGATGATGGCATCGAACAGAGAATAGGGCGACTACATGTGATCGTTGCGAATGAGCCAGGAAGCCTCGGTGGTTTGTCGACGATCATCGGAAAGAATAGTGGAAATATAAATAACCTTAAGATTGTAAATAGGTCTGTAGATTTCTTTGAAATGTTGATAGATGTTGAGGTCACAAGTGTGAAGCATCTGACGAATATTATTGCGGCGCTTAGGGCAATGCCAGTCATCACATCTGTCGAGCGAGCGCGCGGTTAAGGTCGCAGCTATCTTTTGGGGCTAAGATCGCCGAATGTTTAAGCGCCGTGAACCTCTCACCTTTTTAAAGCGTGCAAGCGAGATTCTATGGCCGAAAGGCGGATGGCGTCGGTCCGGGACCTATGTCGCCCACCGTCTAAGACGTTTACCCGGCACGCCTTATCGGATCGCCGCCGGATTTGCCTCGGGAGCGGCAATTTCCTTTACACCGTTTATAGGCCTTCATTTCATTCTCGCAGCCGTTCTGGCGGTGGTCTTGAGGGGAAACCTTTTGGCGGCTGCTATCGGCACTGTCGTGGGCAATCCTTGGACATTTCCCTTCATTTGGCTGTGGATTTACAGCTTGGGAACCTGGCTCATTGGCAACGATGACTTGACGGGGCTGCCGCAAAGCCTTTCATTGAGTTACATAGTCGATAACCCACTTGGGGTTTTGCTGCCTATGACCGTCGGCGGCATCCCGACAGCAATCTGTGCCTGGTTTGTGTTTTTCTGGCCTATTCAGCGAACAGTGGACCAGTATCAGAAGGCTAGGCGCCGGCGCACAAGACGTAAGCTGCGCCGGCTCCGCGGATTGGGTGACGGCCAGATTGATGAAACCTCGCGCTCCGGAAAGCTGGGAAGCGCGACCAAGTATACGAGGCAGCCATGAAGCGGCACTTGCGGCTAGGCGTTAACATAGATCACGTAGCGACGATCAGAAACGCTCGCGGAGGGGTCCATCCTGACCCTGTTCGTGCGGCCCGGATGGCCGCTGCGGCCGGAGCGGACGGAATCACGGCACATCTGCGCGAAGACAGGCGTCATATCTCGGACAACGATATCGAGCGCCTTACCGCGGAGCTTGAAATACCGCTCAATTTTGAGATGGCAGCGACAGAAGAAATGCTGGCGATCGCCCTGCGCCACCGGCCGCATGCCGCTTGTCTGGTGCCGGAGAGGCGCGAGGAGCGGACGACGGAAGGCGGATTGGATGCCGCCGGTGGACACAATCACCTGATGGAGTACGTGACGAAACTGAGCGAGGTCGGCTCTCGAGTCTCGCTGTTTGTGGAAGCTGATCCCGTACAACTCGAAGCGGCTGTTGCCCTCGGCGCTCCTGTGGTTGAGCTTCATACGGGCGCTTATTGCGAAGCCTTTATAGAAGACCCGGAAAGCGATCGGACGAAAGACTGCCTGCAACGGATTCGAGATGCCGCAGCGTTTGCCGAAAAGCTGGGCCTAGAGTGCCATGCCGGCCATGGTCTGACTTTCGACACCGTAGGTTCCATTGCGGTGATCCCGTCTGTTGCTGAACTCAACATCGGCCACTTCCTGGTGGGAGAAGCCATATTCGGCGGCCTCGACAGTTCGATACGTCGGATGCGCGCGTTAATGGACAAAGCCCGTGCCGAGGCCGATGGGGCCCGTTCGGCCTAGCTGAGGTTCAAAGAAGCGAACTGAAATGATACTGGGCCTCGGTAGCGATCTGATCGATATCAGACGAGTTGAAAAAACGCTTGAGCGCTTCGGCGACCGCTTCACGACGCGCTGCTTTACAGATATTGAGCGTCGGAAATCCGATCGCCGAGCGCAGCGGGCTGCAAGCTACGCGAAGAGATTCGCGGCGAAAGAAGCCTGCGCCAAAGCCCTGGGAACCGGGGTGCCGAGAAGAGGCGTCCATTGGCGAGATTTGGGCGTCGTCAACTTGCCGAGCGGCAAGCCGACTATGGCTCTGACGCAGGGCGCCGCGGCGCGGCTAGAGGATTTGACACCGTTGGGAATGAAGGCACAGATTGACATTACGATCACAGACGATTACCCGCTGGCCCAGGCATTCGTAATTATTTCTGCAGTTCCAGTTGATGCAGGAGTTCCCGGGAGTTCCCACACGGCTCCGACGGGTGAGTAGAGAGGCGATGGATAGATCGATGCGCAAGAATGGTCCGGAGGTCGATCCGGAGAAGGAGGTTGAAGGTGGCCAGACGTCGGTTGGCGCTTTCTTCGAAACACTGCGCACGGTCGTGATCGCCGTACTGATTGCGCTTGGTGTTCGGACTTTCGCCTACGAGCCGTTCAACATTCCGTCAGGCTCAATGGAGCCGACCTTGTTGATCGGAGACTACTTGTTCGTTTCCAAGCTGTCTTATGGTTACAGCAGGTATTCGATCCCCTTCAGCCCAGATCTGTTTGGTGGAAGAGTTTTTTTCACCGAGCCTGAGATTGGTGACGTTGCCGTGTTTCGAACGCCGCGCGACAACAAGACCGACTATATCAAACGAATCGTCGGTTTGCCCGGAGACGTGATCGAGGTCAGGGAAGGGGTACTACACATCAACGGCGAGGCGGCGAAGCGTGAGTTGCTGCTGCCATCGGAACTGGCGGAGATCGATTACCCTTCCGCAGAAGGTCCTGTCTATTTGGAGACACTGCCAAATGGCCGAAAGCATCTGATCCACGAGTGGCTGGGTGACGACGGTCCTGCGGATAACTGGCCGCCTCAGACCGTGCAGGCCGGACATGTTTTTGCGATGGGGGATAATCGAGACAATAGTCAAGACAGCCGCTCTATCGTTGGACAAATACCTTTCGAGAATCTTATTGGGCGGGCCGACGTCCTTTTCTTCTCCCACGATGGACAGTCGGCGTGGTGGGAGTTTTGGCGCTGGCCCGCGTCGATCAGGTTTGGCCGGATCGGCGATGCCATCGAATGATCGGCAAGGGCCCGCAGGCGCGTTCGGAACTGAAGATCGATCCTCGGGCGATCTTGAAGATCGGATTGAGTATAGGTTCTCCGATCCTGGGTTGCTGAGTCGTGCCCTGACCCATCCAAGTGTATCTGCGGATCCGTCGCATCTGGGCGGCGACTATGAGCGGCTGGAATTCTTGGGGGACCGCGTACTGGGCCTCGTTATCGCCGAGATGATTTTCTCACGCTTTCCCGAGGAAGCGGAGGGCAGTCTTGCGCGACGTCATGCCAAACTGGTTCGCAAAGAGACCCTGGCTGCTGTTGCGAGAGATTTGGACCTCGGGCGTTTCATGCGACTCGAGATGGGAGAGGGCGAAGCCAGTGGGCGCAACAACCCCGGGCTTTTGTCGGATGCTTGCGAAGCTGTTATTGCGGCCCTTTACTTAGATGGCGGCCTCAGTGCCGTGCAGCGGTTTATTGCAACCCACTGGCATGATTTGATTGAAGCTGACTTGGCGCCGCCGTCAGATTCCAAAACACGATTGCAGGAGTGGGCACAGGGTCGTGGTCTCGCGCTTCCACAGTACAACGAGATCTCCCGAAGCGGCCCACCTCATGCGCCGACGTTCACGATAAGTGTCGCAATTGAGGGTCATCTGCCGTTGGAAGGGCAGGGAAGATCCAAGCGGGTCGCCGAGCAGGATGCTGCGAGGAAGTTGCTGGCGGTATTGGAGGGTAAAGCGATTGGGTGAAAGCGGTGACCGTCAAAGGTGTGGCTTCGTCGCCGTGGTCGGTGCCCCCAATGCCGGCAAATCGACGCTGGTTAATCGGTTGGTTGGGGCAAAGGTCTCTATCGTAACACATAAGGTTCAGACCACGCGGACCCGTGTCCGGGGCATTGCAATAGCCGGGGACAGCCAGATCGTCTTTGTGGACACACCAGGTATCTTTGCGGCGAAACGCCGCCTTGAGAGGGCTATGGTGCAGGCCGCTTGGGCCGGCATTGAGGATGCCGACGTGGTTTTGGTCGTTCATGATGCCAGCCGGAAGAACATCTCTGACGACGCCCGGATGGTGATCGAGGGTTTGGCCGATACCTTTCATCGGCCGGTTTTAGTGCTCAACAAGATCGACCTCGTGAAGCGGGAACGGTTGCTGGCGCTAACAGCGCAGCTCACCGAAGCCGGTCAGTTCTCCGAGGTTTTCATGGTTTCGGCAGAGACGGGCGATGGAATTGCCGATCTGACTGAATTCCTTGCCGCCCGGATGCCTATCGGGCCATGGCACTTTCCGGAGGATCAGCTCTCCGATGTCACTCTGAGACTTATGGCTGCGGAGATAACACGTGAGAAGCTGTTCTTGAATCTTCATCAGGAGCTTCCTTACGCATTGACCGTCGAGTCCGAGGGATGGGAGGAGTTCAAGGATGGTTCAGTGCGTGTTCAGCAGACCGTCTATGTCGCACGTGATCAGCACAAGGCCATGTGCCTCGGCAAGGGAGGGCGCACCATCCGTGCCGTTCGCGAGGCAGCGCAGGCAGAACTGGAGGAGGTCCTCGGGCAGCCCGTGCATTTGTTCATCTTCGTGAAGGTACGGGAAAACTGGATCAACGATCCTGAACGCTATCGAATGCTGGGTTTGGAGTTCGATGCTTAGGGCCACTGGGTATCTTCAATTGAGTCTGCTTTCGGTTGTCGTGCCGTGAAGTGGGAGGACGAAGGCATTGTCATTGCCGTGCGCCCTCATGGAGAAACATCCACGATCGTGCAACTGCTTACCCATTCGCATGGTCGCCATGCAGGGCTGGTGCGCGGCGGACAAAGCGCGCGTCTCAGAGGGCTCTATCAGGTGGGTAACAGAGTGGCAGCGACATGGAGCGGTCGCTTGGCTGATCACCTGGGTAGTTTTGATTGCGAATTGGTCCGTTCATTCGCCGCTGAGGTGATGGATGAGCCGGATCGCTTGGCCGCGCTGGTTTCTGCGGCCGCGGTCTGCGAGGGGGCGATTCCCGAACGAGAGCCGCATCCGGCCTGCTATGTAGGAATGCTTGCTCTTCTGGATGCCTTGGGGGGTGATCACTGGGCGGAAGTCTATGTCCGCTGGGAGATGGGTCTGCTGGCGGAACTCGGCTTTGGTCTCGACTTGAGTCGTTGTGCCGGCGGCGGGGATAATGACCAATTGAGCTACATCAGCCCAAAGTCGGGGCGCGCTGTTTCTCTTTCGGCTGGAGCCCCGTACAAAGAACGGTTGCTGCCTTTGCCAAGCTTCTTGTTGGGGCGCGGAGAGGGGGGCGAGAATGAGGTTGTTGACGGGCTTGCCATGACAGGGTTTTTCATCGAGCGCCATCTCTTTCATCCGCATAACAAACCGCTACCGAAAGCAAGGCAGATGTTTGCGCAGCGTTTCGAAAAGGATGCGCTGGCCAAAGTGTCGCTGGGACAGCACCTCTCATCGGAGAAAGAGGCATGACCGAGGCGAGCAGTGCGGAGCAGCCGGTTGTCGTTGTTGGGGCCGGAATCATCGGTGTTTGCTGTGCGCTCTATCTGCTGCGTGGCGGCCATCGAGTGATACTTCTCGATCGTGGAGCGCCCGGCGAAGCGACGTCGTTCGGCAATGGCTCGATTATCACCGAGGAAGCGGTGGTGCCGGTACAGACGCCGGGTGTGGCGCGCCGAGTGCCTGGTATGTTGCTGGATCCCTTGGGCCCCCTGTCGATCCGTTGGGGCTATCTTCCAAAGCTTGCGCCCTGGCTTCTTCAATTTGTTCAAGCGAGTAGCCCGAAGCATGTTGAGGCGATATCGATCGCCCTTAAGGCCCTGCTGACCGGGGCGCAATCCGCCTACCAACCCCTCGTTGAGATGGCCGGAATTCAGGACATGATCCAACGCTCCGGATGGCTCTCGGTTTACGAGACCCAGAAGGGCTTTCAGGCCTACCAGCCGATGCTGGAGCTTCAGCGTCGCCGAGGCGTTCGGTTCGATGTCCTGCCAGCAGAAGAACTGCGGCAGTTGGAGCCAAGTCTGGCACCGATATTTGACCGAGGCGTTTTCTATCCGGATGTTTCGCACACCGTGAACAACTTTCGCTTTGTGCAGGAACTCGCAGCGGCCTTTGTGGAGGGAGGCGGCGAGATTCGGCGAGAAAGCGTTATCGGGTTTGACCGGGCGGAAGCCTCTGTTAAGGCGGTTCTCACTGAGGCTGGCCGGATAGACTGCAGCGCAACGGTCATAGCTGCCGGAGCCTGGTCAAAAAACCTGACAAAGATGCTCGGCTGGCGCCCTCCGCTGGAAACGGAGCGGGGATATCATCTGACGCTGCCGGAACCGGGCGTCAGTCCGCGCTTACCTGTCTATTCCACCGAGCGGGGGTTTGTATGCACGCCTCTCGAAAACGGCCTGCGAATTGCGGGGACCGTTGAGCTTGGTGGGTTGAAGGCTGAACCAAACTGGAAACGCGCAGAGGTACTGTACGACAATGCCAACCGCTGGTTTCCCGGACTTGAGCGTAGCGGGGAGACGCGCTGGATGGGCTTCAGACCCTCCATGCCGGATTCCCTGCCTGTCATCGGCCCGACCCCTGGCTGCCGCAACGTGCTCCTGGCCTTTGGACATGGGCACTGTGGTCTCAGCCTGGCCGGGCGGACCGGCGAGATCATCGCCGAGCTTGTCGCGGGGCGCGATCCGGGCATCGATATGGCGCCTTACAGGGTTGACCGCTTCTAGAATCTTCGGTCTTAAGTCGCGATCTGTTGATATCGTCCGTATCTCGGCTACTATATTTGGTGGTCCAACTTCCGATTCGTGTGCTGCTGTATGAGTTCCTCCGCTTCCGGCCAAATTCGTGATGTAAAGCTCTCCGATGCCTTGTCGGAGCGCTATCTGTCGTATGCCTTATCGACGATTATGGCCCGCTCACTTCCGGACGTGCGCGACGGCCTGAAGCCCGTTCATCGACGTCTGCTCTTCGCCATGCGTCAACTGCGACTTGATCCCTCTACCGGGTTCAAGAAATCCGCCCGGGTCGTCGGCGATGTGATCGGTAAGTTCCACCCGCATGGGGATCAGGCAATCTATGATGCGCTGGTCCGCTTGGCCCAGGATTTCTCGCTGCGCTTTCCCCTGATCGATGGGCAGGGGAATTTCGGCAACATCGACGGCGACAACGCAGCGGCCATGCGGTACACGGAAGCACGGCTGACGGAGGTGGCTGCGGCCCTCCTCGAGGGTATCGACGAGGACACCGTGGATTTTCGGCCGACCTATGATGGTGAGGCCGAAGAACCGGCAGTGCTGCCGGCCGCTTTTCCCAATCTACTGGCCAATGGTTCGCAGGGTATTGCGGTTGGGATGGCGACGTCGATTCCGCCGCACAATGTGGGTGAGATCTGTGATGCCTTGCTTCATGTCATCAAGACGCCAAATGCAACCATCGAAAAGCTGGTGGATTTCATTCCGGGTCCCGACTTCCCAACCGGTGGGTTCCTGGTGGAAGCGCGAGAGAACGTTGTCGCGGCCTACAAGACCGGCAAAGGAAGCTTTCGCCTTAGAGCGCGTTGGGATAGCGAGAAGATCAAGGGCGGCGGCTATCAGATCGTCGTAACCGAGATTCCCTTTCAGGTTCAGAAGTCGCGCCTGATTGAGAAAATTGCCGAGCTGCTCATGGCAAAAAAGCTGGCCATGCTGGCTGACATTCGCGACGAGTCGACTGATGAAATCCGCTTGGTTCTGGAGCCAAAAAGTAGAAACGTCGATCCGGAAGTGCTGATGGAGTCTCTCTTCAGGCAGACCGACCTTGAGACACGGGTCAGCTTGAACATGAATGTGCTGGATGCAGACAACACGCCCAAGGTGATGAACCTGCGCGAGGTTCTCCGCGCATTCTTAGACCACCGTCATGAGGTGCTGAAACGGCAGACTCTCTTCCGCCTAGACAAGATCGAGCATCGGCTGGAGGTGCTCGCCGGCTATCTGATTGCCTACCTCAATATCGATGAAGTCATCCGCATCATTCGGGAAGAGGATGACCCGAAGGCCAAGATGATTAAGCGCTGGAAGCTTAGTGATGTTCAAGCCGAAGCGATCTTGAACATGCGCCTGCGCGCCCTTCGCAAGCTTGAAGAAATCTCGATCCGTGAGGAGCATGACGCTCTGGTCAAGGAGCAGAAAGATCTCAAAAGCCTGATGAGGAATGAGAAGCGGCGTTGGGCGGTGATTGGCGATCAGGTCAAGGAAATCAAGGTCAAGTTTGGGCCGAAGAGTGACCTTGGCGCACGGCGCAGTGAAATTGGTTCTCCGCCCTCCGAAGTCGTCATTCCTCTGGAAGCCGTGGTCGAGCGTGAACCCGTGACAGTGCTCTGCTCCAGCAAGGGATGGGTCAGATCCTTGAAGGGGCACCAGGAGGACGTTTCCGACGCGAAATACAAAGAAGGCGATCGCGAGCGTTTTGTTGTCCACGCCCAAACAACGGACAAGCTGCTTGTCTTTGCCACCAATGGCCGGTTTTACACGCTCGGCGTCGACAAACTGCCCGGCGGCCGTGGGTTTGGAGAGCCTTTGCGCCTGATGATGGGTTTGCCTAACGACCAGGACATCGTTGGTTTGCTGGTCCATACGCCAGGCCGCAAACTCCTGGTCGCCTCATCTGATGGCAGAGGGTTCGTGGTGCCTGAAGATGAGGTGGTGGCCCAGACGAAAAACGGCAAACAGGTGCTGAACATAGCGGAAGGTGCCGAAGCGCTGGTTTGCTCTCCGGTGGACGGTGACCATGTGGCCGTTGTCGGTGAAAACCGAAAGTTGATCATCTTCCCTCTTGATGAACTGCCGGAGATGACCCGGGGCAGGGGCGTTATCCTTCAGAAATACAAAGACGGCGGCCTCTCGGACGCCAAGACATTCCATCTGGCTGAGGGCTTAACCTGGGTGGCCGGCGCCGGACGAATCAGGACGGAGACGAAGTTGACCGCTTGGCTTGGCAAGCGGTCACAGGCTGGGCGCCTGCCGCCGAACGGCTTTGCCCGATCCAACAAATTCGGTTGAATAAGCCGATTTGCCGTTGTTATCCAGGCCTCCACAGCCTATAAGCCGGTTAGCAAAGACAAGAAAAAAGTTAATGAACAGGGATTGATGGCGCCCGTTTACATATCGGGCTATTTCAGGGGGCTCAGCAAAATCCGTGAGTGGGTTGGCAGCTTTCGTCAATCTAATTGACAAAATCAATGAACATGTCGGCCGTGGCGTCGCTTGGCTGACGCTGCTGATGGTGCTGATCACCTTTGCTGTCGTGATTCTGCGTTATGTCTACGCGGTTGGCTGGGTATGGCTTCAGGAATTCTACGTTTGGCTTCATGGCATCGTCTTTATGTGCGGCGCCGGCTACACCCTGCTTCACAATGGCCATGTGCGGGTTG
This sequence comes from Pelagibius sp., assembly GCF_965249265.1. Lineage (NCBI taxonomy): Bacteria > Pseudomonadati > Pseudomonadota > Alphaproteobacteria > Rhodospirillales > Rhodovibrionaceae > Pelagibius > Pelagibius sp. The sequence goes on from NZ_OZ252224.1 coordinate 1,930,969, forward strand.
ACATCTTCTATCGATCCAATGACGCCCGTTACAAGGCCTGGGTTGACCTGGTCGGGTCGCTCTTGCTGGTCTTGCCGCTGATTGTGGTTGTCTTCCTGGTTAGCTTTGACTACGTCACCGCATCGTGGCTTCGGCTGGAGCAGTCGCGCGAGGCAGGGGGGCTTCCCGGCTTATTCCTCCTCAAGAGCGTTATCCTGGTCTTTTGCTGTCTGACCGGTCTTCAGGGGCTGTCCCTTGCGGGGCGGAGCTTGCTGGTTCTGGGCGGCCATCCCGAGTTCAAGCCCAAAGACGAGGAAACGGAGCCCATCTAGCATTATGGACCCTGTTCTGCTTGGGGAAATTCTGTCCCTCGTCATGTTTGCTACCGCCTGCGTGGTTCTGCTGCTCGGCTTCCCGGTGGCCTTCACGCTCGCCGGCGTAGCCTTGGCCTTTGCCTTCCTCGGCTATGGCTTCGGCATCTTTGACATGCGCCTGTTGGGCGGATTGGCGTCTCGCTACTTCGGCGTCATGGTGAACGAGTTGTTGGTCGCCGTGCCGCTGTTCGTCTTCATGGGCGTTATGCTCGAGCGATCCAAGATTGCCGAGCAACTGCTGGAGACAATGGGTCTGATGTTCGGCCGCCTGCGCGGCGGCCTCGGCATTTCCGTTATCTTCGTCGGTATGCTCCTGGCGGCCTCGACCGGGATCGTTGGGGCGACGGTGGTTACGATGGGGTTGTTGTCTCTGCCGTCCATGCTGAAGGCCGGATATGATCCGCGTATTGCCTGTGGCACGATCTGCGCCTCCGGCACTCTGGGGCAGATTATTCCGCCCTCAATCGTTCTGGTGCTGCTGGGCGATATCCTGCAGGGCGCAAATACAGAAGCGCAACTGGCTCTCGGCAATTTCGCCCCGGATCCGGTTTCCGTCGTCGATCTTTTCGCCGGGGCCTTTCTTCCCGGAATGATGCTTGTCGGACTCTACATGCTCTGGATTCTTTTTACGGCATGGCGACGCCCGGAGGCCTGCCCGCCGCTGCAGCGGGCGGAGGGAGACGACGAACCGATCGGCCCCAGAATCCTGCGCGTGCTGATTCCGCCGGCATCTCTTATCGTTCTGGTGTTGGGTTCAATCCTTCTTGGTGTGGCGACACCGACAGAAGCCGCCGCAATGGGTTGCGTGGGCGCATTGCTGCTGGCCGGCAGAGCGGTGATGGAAGGGCGGCCCTGGCCCGTCTACCTTGCCGCCGGCTGTATGATCGCACTCGTGCCCCTGGTCACGTCTTTTGATCTTCGAATGCAGCGGGATGTGGTTCCCGCAACTGATCTTGCAGCCGCCATTGCCGCGGGCCTGTGCATTCTGGCACTCACATTCGGGCTGGTCGTGTCTCTCGGCAGAGTTTACCGGAGCGGGATTCTCGTCGATGTCATGCAGACGACGGTCAAGATCTCTGCCATGGTCTTTGTCATTCTTCTTGGCGCCTCTGTATTCAGCCTTGTGTTCCGCGGCCTGGGCGGAGAAGAGATCGTCTCAGACGTCCTGAATGCGATGCCCGGCGGTGCCTTCGGGGCAATGCTTGTCGTCATGGCCCTCATGTTTGTCATGGGCTTCTTTCTCGACTTCATCGAGATTGTGTTTGTGGTGGTTCCCATCGTCGGGCCGATCTTGCTTGCCATGGGCCTGAACCCGATCTGGCTTGGCGTCATGATCGCGGTAAATCTCCAGACGTCTTTCCTAACGCCGCCTTTTGGATTTGCCTTGTTCTATCTGCGCGGTGTCGCGCCGCCGAGCATAACGACGATGGATATCTATCGTGGTGTCCTGCCCTTTGTGATGATCCAGATTCTCGGACTCATCCTGATTGCTACGTTCCCGGCGACAGCGACTTGGCTGCCATCGGTACTCTTCGACTAAGGGTAGCGACGCGACCTACAACAGAATACATGCCTGAAACGAGAAAGAGGCCGGCGGAATGATCCGCCGGCCTCTTTTTTTGTGCCTGGATTCCGGCCGTTAAGCGCGAAACCAGTTGTCGATTAGTCGGCCCATTTGAAGGGCAGACCGCGCGCGTTATAGAACGCCTGCTCTGAGACTTTCGCGTAGGCGATCGACTGCTTGCGGAAGGTGATGATGGAATCCATGACTTCGCGGCTCAGATTATCCGCTGAAGCAAGGTCGCCAATGACCGTCCCCGCAAGTGTGCCGAGCGCGTTCAGCACGTCGTCCGGGAACTTCTTGAGCGTCACGCCATGCTCGCTGACCAGCGTGTTGAGTGCGCCGTTGTTCTTGGCAACAAACTCATTCAACACGTAACTGTTTGCGTAGGCATTGGCGGCCGCTATGACGGCTTTCAAATCGTCGGACAGTTTTTCCCAGGCGCTCAGGCTGACGAAGTTGTCGAGCAGCGTGGCCGGCTCGTGCCAGCCTGGGTAGTAGTAGAACTTCGCGCTCTTGTAGAGACCAAAGGCCAGGTCATTGTATGGCCCGACCCATTCCGTTGCATCGATTGCGCCGGACTGCAGGGCCGGAGGAATTTCGCCGCCCGGCAGATTGACCACGTTGCCGCCGGCCGCTTTGACGACTTCGCCGCCAAGGCCGGGGATGCGCATCTTCAGGCCCTTGTAGTCCTCCAGAGAGTTGATCTCTTTGTTGAACCAGCCGCCGGCCTGAACCCCCGTATTGCCGGAAGCGAAGAACTTGCAGCCCAGTTCGCTGTAAATCTTATCCGCCAGTTCCTGACCGCCGCCAAATTGGATCCAGGCATTCTGCTCCTGCGCATTCAGCCCGAAAGGTATGGAGGCAATGAACTGTGTGGCAGGAATTTTGCCCTTCCAGTAGTAAGGGGCGCCATGCCCCATCTCGATGGTTCCATTGGAAACCGCGTCCATCGTCTCAAACGGCGGCACGATCTCGCCGCCGCCGAACACCTCGACCGTTAGCTTGCCGCCGGAAGCGCGTCCGATGAACTCCGCCAGTTTGTTGGCGCCGGTACCCAGGCCGGGAAAATTCTTAGGCCAAGTCGTTTGCATGCGCCATTTCATCAGGCCTTGCGAGATCGCAGGTGCTGGCAAGCTTGAGGCCGCGACGGCGCCTGTCGCTGCAGCCGTCGTAACTGCGCGCCTCATAAACTGACGACGTTTCATGTCTATCCTCCCCGAATTGGATCAATGTCTTCCAGGTGACTTGTATTGAGTGTTTCGACCTTACCCTAAACACCGTGCCGCGAGAATAAGCGCGGGCAGGCGTGGACGCAACCAAGCCGATAGAGCCAAGGGCAACGAAATTCGGACTAATTTTCGGGTGGTGCGGCAAATGAAGGGGGCGTGGAGGACAGAACCTGCCAGGAGCCGTCGACAAGACCCTCAAGCGGCTGAAACCGCGTTTTGTACGCCATCTTACGACTATTTTCTATCCAGTAGCCGAGATAAACATGCCGTGCAGCGGCCTGCTCAGCCCTTCGAATCAGCCACAAAACGACGAAGGTACCGAGCGATCGCCGAGCTTCTGCCGGCTCGAAAAAGCTATAGACGGCGGAGGGGCCGTCTGCCAACCAATCCAACAGACACACCGCCACGAGACGCCCCTTGGAATCACGGAATTCCGCCAATCGCGTATCGATATCACTCGATTCTACCATAGAGCGATATTCCTGTTCCGCCATGCCGGCCATTTCGCCGTCCCCGTGGCGGGATTCGATGTAGCGGTCGAACAAGGCAAACTGTTCCTCTGAGGTCTTGTTGGGACCGAGCTCCACCGAAAGATCGGCATTGGTCCTCGCAATTCTTCGCAAAGACTTACTTGCCTGGAAGCGGTCGACGACAACCCGGACCGGTACGCAGGCATTACAGTTTTCGCAGGCCGGGCGGTAGGCAAACCGATGGCTGCGCCGAAGGCCGGCAAGCGTGAGCCGATCATAGGTCGACTGGGCGAGGGGGCCGCTTATCTCGGTCAGCAGCTTCCGTTCCATCTTGTTTTCAAGGTAGGGACAACGGGTCGGCTCAAGCACATAGAACTCCTGCAGGGGGCCGAAGCCTTCCTCGTCAGTGGAGAGCGGCGTGCGCGCTGTGCGATCTTGCTTCATGCTCTTTTTCGTTCTGCTTCCCGTGCGCTCAATTGTGCCCGCCGTGTCTAATCAGCTGCATCGCTTGCGGGCATGCTCGGGTAGCCGAAGAAGGCTGTGCCGAGCTCCGCGTGTGTTCTGATCAAGCGGACCTGAATCCAGTCGATAAACTCGTGGAGGCCTCTGCTTACAACTTCGTCCATGTTGGTTTCATCCAAAGCTGCGCAGAGTTCGTCCAACTCTTCGAGCGCCTTGCTGCCACCTTTCAGGCGATACCTCGATCGCAACTCGGTGAGGCGAGTGTCAATCTCGCGCACGCAGGCCCTTACCGATCGGGGAAATTGAGAATGGAACAAGAGGAAGCTGCCGACAGCATTCTGATTGAGGCCGCTGGGGTAGACGCGGCGGAAAGCGTGATATCCAGCCGCAGAGCGCAGTACGGCGTTCCACTGGCTTACATCAAATGGCGATCCAACAGACTCTTCCTTGGGTAGGAGTAGGTGGTATTTGACATCGAGGAGACGGGTCGTTTGATCTGCGCGCTCGATGCAGCGTCCGATCTGATAGAAGAACCATCCTTCGTCGCGGTAGAAGGTCCCTTCTGTGATTCCTGTATGCGTCTGGCAAGCCTCTTTAACGGAATTGCAAAAGCGTGCCAGACGCGGCTCTGTGAGCTCTTCTCGCTTCAGGCGCCGGATGGTGTTGGAGAAGATGTTGAGCTGTATCCACATCTCCGTGGAAATGAGTGGCCGGAGGGTGCGTGCATTTGCGCGCGCCGCATTGACCACCGAGATGATCGACGTCGGATTGCTTTGGTCAAGCGTGTAGAAGTATAGGACGCGATCTGCATCTGCTTCTTCGTGGAGCTCGGAGAAGCGTTCCTCGTCGCGATAGAGCTGCAGGATCGACTGCCAGTTCTGCCAGCCTCTTGAGTCCCTACTGAATGTCTCATTGACATCCAGAATTCTGGCCAGATTTTCAGCTCTTTCGATGTAGCGAGCCATCCAATAGATGGCTTCGGCATAGCGCGAGAGGAGTCTACTCAAGAACCCAGGTATCCTTTGAGCCCCCGCCTTGGGAGGAGTTGACGATAATTGATCCTTCAGTCAGAGCGACGCGTGAGAGACCTCCCGGCAGTACCCAGGTCGAACGGCCGGTTACGGCAAACGGCCTCAGATCGACATGTCTGGCGCCGACGCCTTCGTCGGTAAGAGTCGGGCAAACTGAGAGGTTGATCATTGGCTGAGCTATATAGTTTGCGGGATCAGCAAGAACGTCCGCTCTGCACTTCTCCAGCTCCGCTTGGCTTGCCCTTGGGCCAACCGTGATCCCGTAACCGCCGGCTTCGCCGACAGGCTTCACGACGAGATTGGCAAGGTTGTCGAGCGTGTAGGCCAAACCCTCGGGCTCCCGGCAGATGTGAGTGTCGACGTTAGAGAGGATCGCTTCTTCGTCGAGGTAGTAGCGAATGATCCTCGGCATGTATGCATAAACGGCCTTGTCATCCGCCACGCCCGTTCCGATCGCATTGGCGAGCGTAACGTTTCCTTTCTTGTAAGCGGCCATCAGTCCCTTGGCGCCAAGTACGCTGTCAGGGTTGAAGGCCTCCGGATCAAGAAAGTCGTCGCCAATGCGCCGGTAGATAACATGGACGGGATGAAGGCCGTCGATGCTTTTCATATAGACACGGTCGTTTTCGACCACAAGGTCGCTTCCCTCTACCAAGGGAACCCCCATTTCGCGCGCAAGGAAGATATGCTCGAAGTAGGCCGAGTTGTATGTGCCAGGCGACAGCAGAACAACTTGAGGGGAGGGTATGCCCTCCGGAGCCACATCAACCAAGGCATCGTGCAGTTTTTGACCGTAGTTCGAGACCGGACGAATGCCGATGTTCGCCATGAGGTCGGGAAAGCTGCGCTGCATGAGATGCCGATTCTCAACCACATACGACACCCCGGAGGGACAGCGTGCGTTGTCTTCCAGCACAACGAAACGACCATCGTCGCCGCGAACCAGGTCGGTCCCGTTGATGTGTACGTAGGTACCCTTGGTAACGTCGACATCTTTCATGGCGGGACAGTAGTTTGGATTGCCCTCAACCAACTCGCGGGGAACGACCCCGTCATTCAGGATCTTCTGGTCGTGATAAATATCCCAAAGAAAGAGGTTCAGTGCCGTCACCCGCTGTGTGACGCCGGTCTCGATCACCTTCCAGTCTTCCGCGGAGATCACTCTTGGAATGACATCGAAGGGCAGTATCCGGTCGATGGCATCTTTTTGGGTGTAGACTGTGAAAGTGATTCCGAAGCTGTAGAGCTCCAGTTCCGCATCCCGCGCCCGGCCGCGCAGGTCACCGAGATCGAGCGCGCCGAGCAGCTTGCGGATCCCCTGGGTGTGCTCGGCTGGTCGATCCTGGCTCCCCAGCATCTCGCAGAAGAACCCTGCGGGATCATAGGCTACCAATGGCCCAGAAGCGGCCGCGCCTGTATTTCCCAATTGTACTTCTCCCCGCGCCTTGTTCGGCCTCTTCGACCGTGTGACCGCCCTGATCTGCCTGGATATTCACCCAGAACTTAGTGATTTCCGGAATTATGGCAGGGAAACTGCCGGTGAAGCCAGCACTCAATGCACCACAGCCGTTCCGAGCGTCTGGCATGGCTCCATGGACCCTAGGGCGTAAGGGCGCTCAAGCCCTTAGTCGGATGATGACGGTGTTTGCCAGGATATCGTGAAGGGTCCGCCCACGCTCGTTGAAGAGCGCGACCAGCAGGATCAACCATGCTGTGAGGCTGACCGTCACATAGAATAGTGCTGTAACAATGATCGCCTGCAAAGGATTCAGGGGGCTGCCCTCCCAGGCCCGTGCCTCCAGGCCGAACAGGCGCATCCCAGGCGTGGCTCCGCGGGATGCCAGGAAGAAGCTATGATAGGCAATCGGCCAGAGAGCCAGGATGATGGCCGCCAAGGGGCTGAGCAGCCCCAGTGTGAGAAGGCCCATGACCGCAAGGATAAAACCAAGACACAGCCCAATGGTGGCGACGATTACGATATCAATCAGATAGGCAAGACAGCGGCGCGGAAGAAGCCCGACATAGAGAGACGGTGCTTCGCTCGGCGATGGCGGAGCGCCAACCCAAGGTCGGTGCAGTGGTCTGTCTGTTTGATGCATGGAGGAAGCCTAGTCGAGGTGAGAGGATAGCGGCAAGCGCTGCTTTCCTTGGCCCCGCTTCAGCCCGACTTGCCGTCCGATTGATAGACCGGTTCGTCACTTCCCGCCGCTTGTCGCAAGAGGACAATGGAGATGCGGCGGTTCCGCGGCGAGAAGGGGTCGTCTTTGATAAAGTGCTCTTGATCCGCTCTGCCGACCACCGAGACGATCCGCTCCGCGGGTAGGCCCGCGGCAATCAGAGCCCGCCGGCTTGAGTTTGCGCGGTCGGTCGACAGTTCCCAGTTCGAGTACCCGTTGTCCGATGCAAAGGGCGTGGCGTCGGTGTGCCCTTTGATGGCAACCGAGTTCTCCAGCTTACCGATCGCGTTGGTGACCAGGGCCAGCAACCGTTGCGTATGCGGATACATATCAGCGGAACCGGATGCAAACATCGACTTACCTTCCTGGTCGATAATCTGGATCCGCAGCCCTTCGGGTGTTTGGTCAACGACAAGATTTTTGGCGAAGTCGGCCAAGTCCGGAACCGACTGGATCGCCTGACGCAGTTCTGCTTCTGCGGCATCAAAGCGTTCTTGCTCCAGCTCTTGTGCCAGGCGGTCGACTTCATTCGAGCTGACCGGCTGGGTCTCTTCGCCGGGGTTGTTGGCCATCTGCTGGCGTTCGCCGGGTTTGCTTCCCTCTGTCGGGTCTTCGACAGGGTCCTCGACTTGATCCTCTGTTTCCTGGCTGGCGCCGGGCAGGGAGACGGTGACACCGACCGGCGAGGTATCGTTCGAGAGCGCTCCTTCGGAGGTCATGGTCTGGCCACCCAACACACCATCGGAGCCACTGGTGCTTTGAGAGACGCTTTCCGGCGCGAAAGCGGTGACGGGGGTGAAGTACTCGGCGATGCCGCGCTTCTGCTCCTCCGTGGTCGCATTGAGCAGCCAAAGCAGGAGGAAGAAGGCCATCATGGCGGTCACAAAGTCGGCATAGGCGACCTTCCAGGCGCCACCATGGTGGCCGCCACCGACCTTCTTGACCTTCTTGATGATGATGACCGGGGCGACATCGTTCGCTCCTGCTGCCATATCGACCTACCCCGTCTTTTTAGCTGACCGGGGGAAGGGCGCCGACCGCCTCTTCAACCTCATAGAACGTCGGGCGGTCATGACCCACCAATGCCTTGCGGGCAAACTCCACAGATACGGCGGGCGCAGAGCCGTGCATGTGCGCCAGCAGTCCCGCCTTGATGACGTGGAGGAACTTGATTTCGGCGTTGTAGACCGCTTGTGCCTTGGATGCCGTGGGGCCGAGGAAACCATAGGAAACCCAGACACCCAGAAAGGTGCCGACCAGGGCGCCACCGATCAGCTTACCGAGGATCTCCGGCGGTTCGCTGATCGACCCCATGGTTTTGATCACGCCCAGCACGGCTGCGACGATACCCAGCGCCGGCATGCCGTCCGACATCGCGGTCAGGGCATGGGCAACTTCCGAATGCTCGTGATGGACCAGTTCCAATTCCTCGTCCATTAGCGCCTCCATCTCATGCGGGTCCTCGGACCCGAGAGTCAGCATGCGCAGATAGTCACAGAGGAAGGTCGTCGCGGTATCGTTGGCCAGAACACCGGGGAACTGCTGAAAAAGAGCAGATTCCTGGGGTTTTTCAATGTGTTGCTCCAACCCCAGATTGCCTTTCGTCTTCGCCACTTTCAGGATTTGGTAGAGCAGCTGGAGCAGTTCCAGATAACTCTCTTTTTTGAACTGCGAGCCCTTCATGGCCTTGCCGAGGGCGCCACCGGTCGCCTTAAGAATGTGACTGGGGTTGGCGATCACGTAGGCGCCAATGGCCGAGCCGACGATGATTACCACCTCGAACGGCTGCCATAGGACGCCAAGCTTTCCGCCCATGGCCATATAGCCGCCGAGCGTACAAGCGATGACCATCAAAGTGCCGACAATTAGCCCCATAAGGCCCCAATCCGTAGTCTATGGCTGGCGATCAAAGGAGCTTCGAAGTTCGCGGATTTGGGTTAAGAAGTGGTTTAGTTTGCTTCGCTATCCGTCATAAATGGCTGGATTGCAGTGGCTTTTGGGGCTGGGATGGCACTAAGATCCGCCGCGCGAGCCGAATTCTGTGATTTACCGGATGATGATATGAGCTTTAATTCCCTCACCTTTCGTGAGGCCATGGGCCGATTTGCCACGGGGGTCACCGTCGTTACCACGCGCGATTCCGCCGGGGGAAACTGCGGTGTAACAGTTAATTCTTTTGCGTCTGTTTCGCTGGACCCGCCGCTGGTCCTCTTTTGCCTGGATCGGGCAGCGATGAGCTTTGATATCTTTGGCGATGCCGAGCGGTTCGCGATCAATTTCCTATCCGCCGACCAGCACGACCTATCGGTCCGTTTCTCGACGCCGACGACGGACAAATGGAATGGCGTTGACTACGACCTCTGGCCCTCAGAGCTGCCGGTGCTGAAGGGGTGCCTTGCCAACCTGGGATGCCTGAAAGATGCGGTTCACGATGGCGGAGACCACGTGATCATCGTCGGCAGGGTCGAGACCCTGCAGATAGACAATGCGAAATCACCGCTTGTCTACTATCAAAGCGGCTATCGGCAGATCGGCCAGTCGATCCAGCCGGCCTAGAGTTGGTGGTTTTAAGGGTATCGAGCTAGGCGAGCGCGTTTTGCAGGTCTGCGACCAGATCGTCCTCGCTTTCAATCCCGACCGAAAGACGCACCAGGCCGTCGCTGATGCCTAAGTCGGCACGGATTGATTCGGGGATCGAAGCATGGGTCATGATTGCCGGGTGCTCAATCAGGCTCTCCACGCCGCCGAGACTCTCGGCCAGGGCAAAGACCTCCACACGCTCCAGGAAACGTCGGGCTGTGTCCAGGCCACCCTTCAGGATGGCGGTGACCATGCCGCCGGGAGCATCCATCTGATGCTGTGCCAGATCATACTGAGCGTGGCTCTTCAGGCCCGGGTAGTAGACCTTCTCGACCTTCGGGTGTGCTTCCAGAAAGTCCGCCACCGTCTGGGCATTACTGCAGTGGCGTTCCATGCGCAGGGCCAGAGTCTTGAGGCCGCGTAGCGCAAGGAAGCTGTCGAAAGGTCCCTGAACGGCACCGACCGCGTTTTGCAGGAACGTCAGCCGGTCAGCCAACTCGGGGCTTTCGCCAACCACCAAGACGCCGCCGACCATGTCTGAGTGGCCGTTCAGATACTTAGTTGCCGAGTGCATGACCAGATCGAAGCCAAGTTCGAGCGGCCGCTGGACCCAGGGAGACGCGAAGGTATTGTCACAGGCACAGATAAGGCCGTGCCTCTTTGCGATCGCGGCGACCGCCTCCAGATCAACGAGTTTCAGAAGAGGGTTGGTCGGTGTCTCGACCCAGATCATTCTGGTTTCAGGCCGGATGGCGGCTTCCAGCTGATTCGCATCGGAGAGATCGACGAAAGAGAAATCAAGTCCGGCTGAATGCTTGCGCACGTTCTCAAAGAGGCGGTAGCTGCCGCCGTAGAGATCGTCCATCGCGATGATGTGGCTGCCGCTGTCCAGGCAGTCCAGGGTGGTCGCGATTGCCGACAGGCCAGAGGCAAAGGCAAAGCCTTTCTGGCCGCTTTCCAGGTCCGCAATGCAGCGTTCGTAAGCCATGCGGGTTGGGTTCTGTGAACGGCTGTATTCATAGCCCTTGTGGACGCCGGGGCTCTCCTGGACGTAGGTCGACGTCGCGTAGATCGGCGGCATGATCGCGCCGGTCGTCGGATCGGGAGACTGGCCGGCATGGATGACGCGCGTGGCGAAAGCGGGTCGATTTCGGCTTCTGGTCGAATCTGGCATAGCGGTTATTTCATCCGTCGGCGGAGGTGATTCAGCAGGTCGATGCGGGTGATCAATCCAAGAAAGCTGTCGCCGTCGAAGACAATCGCCACCCGATCCTGGGCGAAGATTGGCAGCAATGCATCGAGTGGCTGCTCGGCACTGATGGTTTCGAGTTTCGCGGTCATGGCGCTGGAAACCGGATCCTTGAAGCGCTCATCGGCGCCGAAAACCCGCAGCAGGATGTCACTTTCATCGATAATGCCGGCAATTTGGCCGTCGTCATCCATGACCGGCAGTTGGGAGATCTCATAGAGCTTCATGCGGCCGTAGGCGACGAGGAGGTTGTCCCCCGGTGCGACCGTGACGGTTCCGTGCTCGTCGTGCCTGCGGCTGATCAAATCACGGAGATCGCCTTTCTGCGGCCGCTCAATGAAGCCTTGATCGATCATCCAGTAGTCGTTGAACATCTTCGACAGGTACTTGTTTCCGCTGTCGCAGACGAATGTGACGACCCGCTTCGGCTCGCTCTGCTCGCGGCAGTATCGCAAGGCGGCGGAAATCAGGGTGCCGGACGACGATCCTGCAAGGATCCCCTCGATCCGCAACAGGTCCCGCGCCGTTGACAAAGACTCGCTGTCGGGAATCACGTAGGCGTTCTTGACGGAGGAAAGGTCGCAGTTGTCCGGCAGGAAATCCTCACCAATACCCTCGACGATCCAGCTTCCGACCTCATCCTTCAGCACGCCTGTCTTAACGTAGTCGGCCAGGATCGACCCTTCAGGATCGGCAAGTACCATCTCCGTCTTGTCGGAAACAGAGGAAAAAAAGCGCGACAGGCCGGTAATCGTTCCGCCTGAGCCCACGCCGCAGATCATGGCATCGAGGTCATGGTCCATCTGCTCCCAGATCTCGGGGCCTGTGGTGGTCTGATGAGCCTGTGGATTTGCGGGATTAGAGAACTGGTCGACAAAGAAGGCCCCGGTCTCAGCGGCGATGCGTGCGGCTATGTCCTGATAGTATTCAGGGTGCCCCTTGCCGACGTCCGAGCGCGTGAGGATGACGTCAACGCCCAGGGCCCGCAGATGGAAAATTTTCTCCTGTGCCATCTTGTCCGGCACGACGAGGGTCAGGTGGTAGCCCTTCTGCGCTGCGACCAGGGCAAGCCCGAGGCCCGTATTGCCGGCGGTGGCTTCGATCAATTTGCCGCCCGGCTTCAGGGTTCCATCCTGTTCCGCCGCCTCGATCATGGACTTGCCGATCCGGTCCTTAATCGAACCGCCCGGATTTTCACTTTCGAGCTTCAGGAAGAGGCGGCAAGGGCCGGTGTCGATCTTGGTGACCTCAATCATCGGCGTGTTGCCGATACGGTCCATGACGCTGTGAAAGACGGCGCCGTTTGGGGCCATTGTCGATTCCTCCCGGATAGAACAGCGACGGCTCTAGAGCTTCTTGGCTCTATCCCCTACGGGATTAGGCGGCGGGCCGCAAGGGTCCGGGTGCCTTGCCGGCTGTCAAAGAACGGTCACTGGGTTCCCTGGGCCGAGATATCGGACAGAATGCGGGTGGGAAAGCCGTCGGCTTTGAGGCTGGAAACGACCTCGCCGACATGCTCCGAATTGCGGGTTTCCAGCACGACGTCGACCTCAGCCTGCTTCGCCGGCACGTCGTAAAACAGCCTTTGGTGGTATACCTCGATGATATTGCTGCCCGTCTTGCCGATCAGACTGGCGATCCGGGCGAGAACGCCGGGACGGTCGATGATGCCGATCCGGAGCCGGACCATGCGCCCGTCGCGGATCAAGCCACGGGTCAGAATGCTTGAGAGAAGCTTGAGATCGATGTTGCCGCCGCAGATGACGGCGACGACCTTGCGGCCGGCGAAGCGCTTCGGGTTTGCCAGGAGGGCGGCGACCCCCGCCGCACCGGCGCCTTCGGCGATCAGCTTTTGCTCTTCCGCCAGGCGCTGGATGGCGCTTTCGATATCACTCTCGGCAACGATGGCAATGTCGTCAACCAGCTTGTCGATAATCGCCCGCGTCAGCTTTCCTGGGACCTTGACGGCAATACCGTCGGCCAGGCTTTGGCCGCCGGTCATGGTTTTCACGCCCTTGATCGAGTCGGACATGGAAGGGAACAGTTCACTCTCCACACCGATCATCTGAACCGAAGGATTGGCATCCTTGGCAACCGTCGCGACTCCCGACATCAGGCCGCCGCCGCCGATGGGGACGATAATGGCCTCGACATCCGGGCAGTCCTCCAGGATTTCCAGCCCTACGGTCCCCTGTCCGGCGATCACATCCGTATCGTCGAAGGGATGGACGAAAGTCAGGTTCTCCTCTTCGGCAATCTGATAGGCCGCTTCGGCTGAAGCATCCAGGGTGTCGCCAGTCTGCAGGATGCGGGCGCCAAAGGCGCGGGTCCGCTCGACTTTTGAAAAGGGGGCGAATTCAGGCATGACAATCGTCGCCGGAATGCCGAGACGTTGAGCGTGATAGGCGACTCCCTGAGCGTGATTGCCGGCGGACATGGCGATGACGCCGCGCTTGGCCTCGTCCTTCGAGAGATTGGTCAGCCGGATGTAGGCGCCGCGGTCTTTGAAGGAACCGGTGTGCTGAAGGTTCTCCAGCTTCAGGAAGAGCTCGCAACCAAGCTGCTCGGAAAGTCTGCCTGCACGCACAAGTGGCGTTCTGACGATCTGTCCCCGAAGCCGGTCGGCGGCACTGCGAATCTCTTCCAAGGTCGTTGTCATGGTGGCCCTTCCATCTGCCGTGCCGTCCCGCTTGTGCTGTGCCGGCGGTGGGCCTCCACCGGCCGGCTTCAGAGCCCTTATTCTGGCCGCGGTATTAGCTTTAGCTGTTCTGCGACCGCCCAGGTTTCCGGGGCCAGCGACACGTTCAGGCCGTCGCGCCAACGATAGGACAGGCTGCCATAGAGGTCGGAGAGAGGGTTGCCCGACTGTCCCGTGGCGATCATGAAACGCGAGTTATCGAGATCCGCCAGATCATAAACCGCCCGGTAACCGGCCCCATGAACGTTCTCGAAAAGGCTGTCTTCAGCCCCTCCAAGCCTTGCGGAGGCGCGGTTTATGGTGTCGTCGCTGCCGTCGGTTTCCACGTTCTGTGCGAAAATCGTACTGACAACCGGGATCCGGCTCAGGACCGGATGGGGAAAGCGTGCGCTGTGAGCCTCTCCCCAGCGCCACTGCGCCATGTCGCTGCCGAAGCGTGCGGACAGGCTGTCCAGCGCCAGATCGAGGGCTGCCTCAATCTGGTTGTCACAGGTTTCCGCGATCTCCGTGGTGATATCGTCACACCACGGGCTTTCTTCGCTGATCAGGCGTTCGACAGTATAGATGCCGCCATTGAGGAACTGCCGATACTCGCCGCCCAGTTCGTCCGCCAGAAGCTTACGCCCTAGGGCCCAGACCCAGGCCTGGAGGATGAGCGGTTCCGGCGCGTTGCGGTGCATGCGGTAGTCCCAGGCACGCAGCATCGAGACAGCGGCAGCGCTTCGTTCATCGCCGGCCGGGACCGAGAGAAGCCGCGGCAGGATGCGCTTCGCACCGTTGGCGACAATATCCTGCTGCAGGATCACCGAGTCCGCCACGGTATGCGTCCCCTCTTTGCCGTCCAGAACCGCGGCAAGCCGTTCCGCCCGATAGGGGGCCGGCCAGTCGACGGCGATAAGATGCGGATAGCTGTCGGGTACGATCCTGTTGTTCGCGTTGATCAGAAGATCGCTACGGGGATTGATCACCGAGGGCAGTTCCTCGAAGGGCACGAGACTGATCCAGTCGAAGGCGCCGTTCCATCCGGGGACCGGATGCTGACCGTTACCGGCCCGCCGGACCGGGACGCGCGCGGGCGCCGTAAACCCGATGTTGCCGTCGACATCGGCGTACATAACGTTCTGCTGCGGTGAGTGGAACTGGCGCAAGGCAAGCTGGAATTCGCCCCAGTCGCGGGCGTGGTTCATGCCGTAGAGGGCGTCAGCGGTACGGTCATCGGTCCGCAGTGCCGGCCAGGACAGCGCCAATACGGCTCCCGTTTCTGCGGAACCTGCCGGAATCACATCGCTCATCACCGGGCCATGTCGGGTCTCGCGGACGATGAGGCGTACGGCGTCGCCGTTTCGAACACGGATAACCTCGTCCCGGGTGGTGAAGGCCAACGGCCCCTCCGGTGACTCGTAGCGGTCAGGGTCATCGGCCAGAAGCCGCTCGATGAAGAAATCCTGGGTGTCGCTATGGGTGGTCGTCAGGCCCCAGGCCAGCCTTTCATTGTGGCCGAGAACAAGGAAAGGAACGCCGGGTGCCGTGGCCCCGGCCAGAGTAATACCGGGCGCCTCCAGGCGTGCTAACAACCAGGTGCCAGGCGCGTTGAGCGAGAGGTGCGGATCGTTGGCGAGGATTGGCTTACCGGACTCGGTCAGGGATCCGCCCAAGGCCCAGGCGTTGGAAGCGCCGCTCGGCTCCAGGCTGGGCGGCAGCAAGGTCGCCAGTTGTGTGGCGACGCTTTGATCAATCAAATCGGCCCGACCGCGCAGTGTCATCGGCGCATCCTCAGGATAGGCTGGCCAGAGTGCGGCGATCATTTCCGGACTGAAGCGCCCGGCCAGGCGTGTCCGGCTGAGCTCCGAGCGCCAGTTTTCCGAAAGGCGCAGTGCCATAAGGCGTCCCCAGAGGAGCGAGTCCACGGTCGTCCAGGGTTCGGGCTCATACCTGAGGATCTGGAATTCGAGGGGCAGGGGGCCACTGCGGGTTTCCAGAAAAGCGTTCACACCCTGGGTATAGGCATCCAGGGTCGCGCGGGTGGCCGGGGTCAGGTGGCTGAGGTTTGCCTCGGCCAGCTTGCGGAAGCCCAGCGTGCGGAAGAATCTGTCCAGGTCCAGCGTCGCTTCGCCGACAACCTCCGAAAGGCGCCCACTTGCGGTTCGGCGCATGAAGTCCATCTGCCAAAGGCGCTCCTGCGCGTGAACAAACCCGAGGCCCCGATAGAGATCCAGCTTGTTTTCCGCGCGGATGTTGATCAGGCCATCACGGTCTCTGAGGACGGTGACCTCCGCCGTCAAGCCTGGAAGGGATAGCTCGCCTTCGGTCGTCGGAAGAGAACCTTGCAGCCAGAAATAACCAGCAATGCCAACCACGACGACAAGGCCCGTAATCGTGCCGAGCATCCATAAGACGACCCTTAAGAGCTTTGGCATCTTGTTCCTATCGATTCCGGATTAAAAAGGGGGCAGGATTGCTGCATCCTAGACTCTCTTATGCCGTGGATTGATTGGATTGCCGTAGGGCCGATTTACAACGCCAACCGTTAAGGCATTCGTACGACAGGAGCAAGCTTCCGGCCAGGGCAGGCGTCCAGCCGGACAGATCCGCGCCGAGAGAAGAGAACGCGGGCTCTGATTAACCCTCAAGAGGATCAAAAGCATAACTTGAGCTGAATCATTGTTGCCCAATTTGCCGGCTGGTAGTCAATAAGAATACCAATAATCTCAACGGGGTAGCAATCGATGCCGAAAGGACTCAGAACGTGGTTGCCGGTTCTGCTGGTCGGCGTGCTGGTCCTGGGCTTTCTGTTGAACTTCAGGGAGGCGCCGGTTCGGGAGCCCGACGCCGCGGAGGTGGCCTACAGCGAGTTCAAGAGCCTGTTGCGGGAGCGCCGGATTGAGGCGCTGACAATACATGACGACCAGGCTTTCGCATCTTTGAAGGAGAATGACAGCTCCCAGGCGGGTGAAGAGTCATCTCAGATAGTCACCACTCTTCCAAAGATGCAGGACCCCGATCTCTTCGCCTTGATTGAGCAAAGCGGGGCTGATCTGGTGATTCGACCGGATGAGGCGGACGAAAACAATTGGCTCGTCGGCTTGCTTCCCTGGCTGATTTTTCTGGGGATCTACATCTGGTTCTGGCAGAGGATGCAGAGCAACCTTGTCGGACGCTTTGGCGGGCGCGACCCCTCGGACTTTCTCACCGGCTCGGCAAAGAAGGAATCCAAGGCGGTGCGCAAAATCACCTTTGATGATGTCGCCGGGCAGGACGCCGCCAAGCGCGAGGTCGGCGAGCTGGTGGACTTCCTGAAAGATCCGGAGCGGTACCGCCAACTGGGCGCAGAGGCGCCGCGTGGGGTGCTGCTGATGGGGCCGCCGGGCACCGGGAAAACGCTTCTGGCAAGGGCTTTGGCAGGAGAGGCCGACGTCGCTTTCTACCATACCTCCGCGTCCGAGTTCATCGAGATGTTCGTAGGGGTCGGCGCATCGCGTGTCCGCAAGATGTTCAGTGAAGCCAAGGAAAGGGCGCCCAGCATCATTTTCATCGACGAGTTGGATGCCGTGGGCCGAGTCCGCGGCACCGGCCTTGGTGGCGGAAACGATGAGCGTGAGCAAACCCTAAATCAGATTCTGTCGGAAATGGACGGTTTCTCTGGCCACGAAGCGGTCATTGTGCTGGCGGCGACCAATCGGCCGGACGTTCTGGACCCAGCGTTGCTGCGGCCCGGCCGCTTCGACCGACATGTGACCCTTGAGCTTCCGGACCGGGAGGCGCGCGCCGCAATCCTGAAAGTTCACACAAGAAAGTTGCCGCTGGCGCCGGATGTCGACCTGTCTCTGCTTGCCGCGGCGACGCCCGGATTCTCCGGTGCAGATCTGAAGAACCTGGTCAACGAGGCGGCTATGGCTGCGGCGCGCAGCAATGCTCACAGCATCACCTGGCAGCACTTCGACGAGATGCGCGACAAGGTGATGATGGGCTCGGTGCGCAGCCTGGCGATTCGCCCCGACGAGCGCCACCGCTTGGCGGTCCATGAGGCCGGTCACACCATTGTTGCCCACTTCCTCCCGCACGCCGACCCGATATACAAGGTCACGATTATTCCGCGCGGCCGTGCATTGGGGGGAACCCACATGCTGCCGGAGGAAGAGCGCCACACCCTGCCTGTCGACTACCTCAAGGATCGGCTGACGGTTCTGCTGGCGGGGCGCAGTGCCGAACAAGCCTTGCTCGGCGACGTGAGTTCTGGCGCTGACGACGATATCCAGAAGGCCACTCAGATGGCACGGGCCATGGTGGCGCGCTGGGGGATGTCGGAGGAGATCGGGCCGGTCGACCTGCGCCAAAGTGACGAACATCCCTTCCTGGGCCGTGAGATCGCTCAACCGCGCCGTTTCAGCGAGACAACTGCGCACGAGGTGGATAAAGCGGTCTCTGATCTCCTGCGTGGGTCGGCTGAAAGGGCGGACGCTATCATCGGCGCCAACCGAAAGGCCATGGAGAACCTGGTCAAGTGCCTCGAGGCGCAGGAGAGCCTGGATGCCGACGAGGTTGAGGCAGTCCTGGGCCCGGCGGTCAACAGAGGTGCGGCCGCTTAGCGCGGGAGATTGTCCCTTGCCGCCTTAACCCGGGCTTTCTATAGATGTTGCCGGACCGCTCCAATGGGGAGCGCAACGTCACCATAGGATGCCGGGGCTTCTTTGATCATGGCGGAGGTACGCAAAGCACGTCTGAATTGTCTGTCTCAATCAGGCTTTCATGAGATTTCCTACCGCATCTATGGGCCGGATCACCCGGTCCCGATCATCTGTGTTCACGGGCTGGGCCGCAACGCGCGCGATTTCGATTCTCTCGCCATGGCTTTGGCTGCGGCAGGACGGCGGGTTGTCTGCCCCGATATTGTCGGCCGAGGCGAGAGCGACTGGCTGCGCGCGCCGATGGACTACGGCTACCCGCAATATCTGGCGGATATGAACAGCCTTATCGCCCGCCTTGACTGCCGGGCCGTGGATTGGGTCGGAACGTCTATGGGTGGTTTGATCGGCATGATGCTGGCCGCCTTACCCGGAAACGCGCTGCGCCGCATGGTCGTCAACGATGTTGGAGCCTTTATCCCGAAAGCCGCTTTGCTGCGTATTCTCGACTACTTCGGCAAGGATCCGAGCTTCAAGGACACCGCAGCGGCGGAGCTGTACTTTCGCCAAGTCTACAGCGGTTTTGGTGACTTGACGGATGCGCAATGGCGACACCTGACGGAAACGTCTTTGCGCAGGGCCGATGGGCAGTTGCATCTTCACTATGACCCAAAGATCGCGGTGCCGTTTCACGCACAGGATATCGACGATGTTGACCTCTGGGCCCTTTGGGATGCAATTACCGCTCCGGTACTGCTGTTGCGCGGCGCCGACTCCGATCTCTTGACCGCGGAGACGGCCGAGGCCATGACCGGGCGTGGCCCGAAAGCGGAACTGCTGGAGTTTCCGGCCTGCGGGCACGCGCCGGCACTCCTTGATCCGCGACAGATGGCGCCTGTCTTGGAATGGTTGGCGGTCGAGCCGTGAAGCTCGGTTCTCCTGATGAAAGTCGAAAGCAGGAGATGGAGTCTTCCTTGGCGCCCACTTCTTATGTCCCCTCGACGTTTAGGGCCCGGGCACCGTGGTTCGGCGGTGACCTGCAAACCCTGCGCAACTTTCTGCGTCGACCGGCAATCGATCTCAGCCCTTGGCCCGAGCGCCGCCTGGAACTGGCGATGCATGACGGCAGTGGCGACCGGCTCGTTGCAAAGCTCCACGGACCGGCGCCGCCGAAGCTGGGTCTGGTCGTCCTTGTCCACGGCCTGACAGGCTGCGAAGACAGTTTCTACGTTCGTGCCTCGGCGCAGCAGTGGTTAGGCGCCGGCTACAGCGTTCTGCGCTTGAACCTGCGCGGAGCGGGGCCTTCGCGACCGCTTTGCATCCAGCAGTATCATGCCGGGCGCAGCGGTGATCTGCGCGACGCTCTGGTCTCTTTAGAGGCTCACGATCCCAGCCTGTTTGACCAGGGACTTTTTCTGGTCGGCTATTCGCTGGGCGCCAATCTGCTCCTTCGTTTCCTAGCTGATGATGCCGCGGCTTTTCCTGTAAAGGGCGCGGCCAGTGTTTCCGCGCCGATCGATCTGAAGGCCGCACAACGCCGTATCATGGCCGGTCGCAATTGGGTCTATCACAGATATCTGCTGGATCGCATGCGTGAGGAGGCGCTGGCGGCACCCGTTCCCTTGAGCGAGAAGCATCGGCAGGCGGTAATGAGTGCGGGTTCGGTCTATGCTTTTGATGATCAGGTCGTTGCTCCCGCGAACGGCTTTGCCGGGGCGGAAGACTATTACGCCCGCTGTTCCGCTCAGCGTTTTCTCCCACAGATTGCTTTGCCGACTATTGTCTTACATGCGGACGACGACCCCTGGATTCCGGCGGACAGCTATCGCCGCTTTGACTGGTCGCAGAACGAAGCGCTTTCGCTGGTAATGCCGCCGGCGGGTGGCCACGTCGGTTTCCATGGTCACGGTAGCAAGGTGACTTGGCACGACAGAGAGACTGGCCGCTTTTTCGCCGCAGTCACTGGGCGATAAAAAAACGGCCGGCATGGATCTGCCGGCCGTTTTATACAGTGCCTGGGTGCCGTCAGCTATTGGGTTGCTTTACGATCCGCAGGTAGGGTTTCACTTCGTTCCAGCCCTCGGGGAAGAGCTCTTTCGCCGCATCGTTATTCACGGCCGGCACGATGATGACATCCTCACCCTGCTTCCAGTTCACCGGTGTGGCGACCTTGTGCTCGGCTGTCAGTTGCAGTGAATCGATGACGCGCAAGACCTCGTCAAAGTTGCGCCCCGTGCTCATTGGATAGGTGATCATCAGCTTCACAGCCTTATCGGGCCCGATGACATAGACATTTCGCACGGTCGCATTGTCCGCTGCGGTACGTCCCGAAGCGCTGTCACCGGCACTGGCGGGCAGCATGCCATAGAGCTTGGCCACAGCCAGGTCGGAGTCGCCGATCATCGGGTAATTCGGTGCCGTGCCCTGGGTCTCTTCGATGTCCTTGGCCCAGCGATTGTGATCGTCAACGGAGTCAACACTGAGGCCGATGATCTTCACATTGCGCTTCTCGAACTCCGGCTTCAGTTTGGCGACATAGCCGAGTTCCGTGGTGCAGACCGGGGTAAAGTCTTTGGGATGGGAAAAAAGAACCGCCCAGCTGTCGCCAATCCAATCATGAAAACTGATCGGCCCCTCGGTCGTCTCTGCCTTAAAGTCCGGTGCGGTTTCGCCTATCTGCAAAGCCATCGTCCAATCCTCCATCTGAATGAATGCATCTGTCTGTTGGGGGGTAACCAGCACTGCAGGGCCGGACCGCAACAAGTACAAAATACAACTGGTCGATTTTTAGCGGGATTCAACCACGCTTCAGAAGCGCTGCCGCTTCAGGCGCCGAATAGCTGAGAATGGCGTCTGCGCCCGCACGTTTGAAGGCCATCAAGGCCTCCATGACTGCTTTATCATTGTCCAGCCAGCCATTCCCCGCCGCTGCCTTCAGCATCGCGTATTCACCGCTCACCTGATAGGCCGCCGTTGGCACGGCAAACTGTTCCTTTACCCGCCGGATGATGTCCAGATAGGGCATCCCCGGCTTGATCATGACGATGTCAGCGCCTTCCTGAAGATCAAGCGCCACTTCGCGCAAAGCCTCGTCACTGTTCGCCGGATCCATCTGGTAGGTTTTTTTGTCGCCAGAAAGGCTGGTGCCGGATCCGACCGCTTCGCGGAACGGGCCGTAAAAGCAGCTCGCGTACTTGGCGGCATAGGCAATGATGTTGACCTGCGTGAAACCGGCGCCATCGAGCGTCTCGCGAATTGCGCCGATACGTCCGTCCATCATGTCCGACGGGGCGACGACATCGCACCCGGCCTGCGCCTGAATAAGCGCCTGCTCGCACAGGACCTCCACTGAAGGGTCGTTCAGGATTTCGCCGTCCCGCACCAAGCCATCGTGCCCGTCGGCATTGTAGGGATCCAAAGCCACATCACAGATGACGCCGATCTCTGGAAAGGCCTGTTTGATCTTGCGCACGGCGCGGCAGACGAGATTCTCGGGATTGACCGCCTCGCGACAGTCCGAGGTTTTCAGACGATCGTCGGTGTAGGGAAAAACGGCGATGGTGGAGAGGCCCAACGCGCTTCCGCCGCCGACGGCATCCACCAGGCAGTCCAGACCCAGGCGATCCACGCCCGGCATTGCGTTTACCGGCAGACGCCCGTCTTCGTCATGGACGAAGATCGGCCAGATCAGATCATCCGTGGAGAGGGTGTTTTCCGCCACCATGCGCCGAACCCAGCCGGCGCGCCGGTTGCGCCGCATCCGGACCTGTGGAAAGGCGCCCAGGCTCTCGGGTTGGCTTAGCGGTGCTGTGCTGTCATCACTCGGGACAGCACGAAGGGACAGGCCTTCTTTTTGCGGTTGGTCGGTCATGAACCTCTCCTCGGCGCCCTTGTTCGATCTCGGTTTGGGCAAAGCACCTTTTGGTCAGTTTAGGCTGCTGACGGGTCCGCAACAAGCGTCGGGAGGGCCGCCAGGAGGCTCCGGGTCCGGTCGATTTGGGCATATTCACCGCCAAGCTGCGCCAAGCTGACCGCGTGGACGTCCTCCGCAGGCCAGACCCGACCGCTGGGGTCGCGAAGGTCGCAGCTTTTCGTCGCATCCTCGACGAGCCGGACCCGGAAGCCGAGGTTCGCCGCCATCCGCACCGTCGCATCGACCGAGTTATGCAGCAGTACACCGGCGATCACGAGATCGGTGATCTTGCGGTCCCGCAGCGCGGCTTCGAGGCCGGTCTCGATAAAGGCGTTGTTGGTGTGCTTTTGGATCACGATTTCACCCGCGCAGGGCGCCAGGTCTTCTTTGAAGTCGCAGCCTGCCTGGCCGGGGCGATAAGGCGAGTCGGCCTCGGTGGAAAGATGCTGGACATGGATCACAGGCCGGCGGTGCCGGCGCCAGGCCTTCAAAAGATCGGTTGCCTGCCGCTCGGCATCCGGATTGTTTTGGCGGCCCCACTTTGGGTCATCGATTGCCTTCTGGAAGTCGATGATCATCAAAACGGTTTGCTTTGAGGTTTCGTCTGACATTTCCCGTCCGCGCTTTTTGCGATTGTGTTTTGATAGAGGACCGGCTGCAACACGCAGCCGCAGCCGGTCCTCTAGCCGAAAGCACTACTCGGCGGCGGCGGCAGTCTGACCTGCCGCGGTCAGCGCTTGGTCGAGGTCCGCGAGGATGTCGTCGATGTGTTCGATGCCGATCGACAGGCGGACGTAACCTTCGGTAACGCCGGTGGCAAGCTGCTCCTCGGGCCCCAGTTGCGAGTGCGTCGTGGAAGCCGGATGAATGGCCAGGCTTCGTGCATCGCCGATATTGGCGACGTGATAGAACAGTTTCAGCGCATCGATGAAGCGCTGTCCGGCTTCTGTCCCGCCCGCCAGTTCAAAGCCAACCAGACCGCCGAAGCCGCCACTCAGGTAGGCATCTGCGCGCCGCCGGCTTTCTCCGTCCTGCTGAGAGGGGTGAATGACGTTGATCACATCGCTGCGCCCGGCCAGGAATTCGGCGACCGCCGTCGCATTGCGGCTGTGCTCGCGGATGCGCAGCGGCAAGGTCTCCAGCCCCTGGATGAACTGAAACGCATTGAAGGGGCTTAAGGCATAGCCCAGGTCGCGCTGCAGGGTGACTCTGGCTTTCAGGATATAGGCGATCGGCCCCAGCGGCTTTGCAGCTTCGGTCCAGACTGCGCCGTGGTAGCTCGGATCCGGTTGGGTCAGCAGGGGGAACCTCTCCCCATGCTTCTCCCAATCGAAAGTGCCCCCGTCGACCAGGATGCCGCCGATGGAGGTACCGTGACCGCCGATGTATTTCGTGGTCGAATAGATGACGATATGGGCGCCGTGTTTCAGCGGCTGACAGATGATCGGTGCCGCCGTGTTGTCGACGATAAGAGGGACGCCCAGTTCGTCACCGATGGCAGCAACTTCGCCGATGGGAAAGACCGCCAGCTTGGGATTGGGCAGCGTCTCCGCGTAGTACGCCCGGGTGCGTTCATCCGTTGCACGGCGGAAGTTCTCGGGATCGCTGGGATCGACAAAACGAACTTCGATCCCGAAGGTGTTGAAGGTGTTGGCGAAGAGATTCCAGGTGCCGCCATAGAGATCGGTCGAGCTGACGATATTGTCGCCGGCACGGGCGATGTTCTGGATGGCGATGGCGGACGCCGCTTGACCGGAGGACACCGCCAAGGCTGCGGCGCCACCTTCGATAGCGGTGATGCGCTGTTCCAGCACATCGCAGGTCGGATTCATGATCCGCGTATAGATGTTGCCGAGCTCTTTCAGCGCAAAAAGATTTGCGGCGTGGCCGCTGTCCTGAAATTCGTAGGATGTCGTTTGGTAGATCGGCACTGCCACGGCCCCGGTCTGCGGATCGCTGCGGTATCCCGCATGCAGTGCCAGGGTTTCGGGGTTCGCGCTTGTTTTCGGGGACTCGGTCATGTCTGGGCCCTTTCAGTTCAAAATCGTCGTGTCGTCATTTCCCCGAGGGGCCCACCCAGGAGTGGATTTTTTAGCTTTTGATGACGCGGAGCAAGCTACCCCTCAAATCGCCGCGGACCTCTTGGGGAGGTCAGTCCGATCCCGCTTGGAGATGCGGCACAAAAAAAGCCGCCACGGCTTGCCCGGGCGGTTTTCACCACTCGTTTAGCCGCATTTCTTTAGCGCCCGCAAGCTGAGATCAAATCGGCGCTTCGCTCATGAGGAAGCGCTTCCGGACCGGATTTGTCAAGAACCTTGTGCGGTGTGTTGTCGGTGGACTATTTCAATCCAGGGGTGGATTGCCGTGTTGACCGGGCGGCCAAAATGACCGACAACTATCCCGATTTTCGCCGAAGGTATTCGTCAACTAATAAGAGAAATTTGCCTCAGGTAGGGGTACTCCTGATGGGATTACTATGCCTGAAGATAGCAATGAGACGCAGCTTAATATCTTTCGGTTGTATGATGGTGCTTTCACTGACGCTAATGGCGTACGGTTGACGTCCTGCCCGGAGGTCCTGTCGGAGCTTCACAGATATTGGGAGGCCCGGCGCGGCGGGAACCGGTTTCCGGCAAGGGCCGATATTGATCCGGTCGACATTCCTGCGCTGCTGGAACACCTGCTCTTGGTCGAAGTGCTTGAGGACCCCCTGGACTTTCGCTATCGCCTTGTTGGCGGCCACATCGTCCATCATGCGGGCCACAACATTCAGGGAAAAACGGCGCTGGGGCTGATGGCTGACTGCGACAAGCGCGAGAAACCTGTTCAAACCATGGCCATGGATCTCGGCAAAATGGTCTCCGACCTGAAGGAACCGATTTTCGCTCACCTCCGCTACTATGCTGTCGCTGCGGATGCGGAAAAGTCGCTGCAGGCGCTCCTTCTGCCCTTGGGGGAGGGGGATGGCGATCTCAACATGGTTTTGGCGGGCCTGGATTATTCGTCCTAGGGAAGCCCGGGTTTGATCTGACTCCCCAGCGGGTCGTTGCATGGATTGACAGGCCGAAGACCCTCTCTATCATCGCCGCGGTAGTGCTCCCGCCCTTCAAACACCGGTTTGCGGTTCTCGATGTCTTTTGAGCTGAATGACGAACATCGCGCCTTTCAGGATATGGCGCGGCAGTTTGCGACCCAGGAAATGGCACCCTTCGCCGCCGACTGGGACGAGAATTGCGAATTCCCTGTCGACACGCTGCGCAAGTCTGCCGCGCTGGGTTTGGCGGGCATATACGTCCGCGGAGAGTCGGGCGGATCGGGTCTGACGCGCTTCGATGCGGCCCTCATTTTCGAGGAGTTGGCGGCCGCCTGTGTTTCCACGGCAGCCTACATTTCGATCCATAACATGGTCGCCTGGATGATCGACAGCTTTGCGGCCGACGCCCTGCGCGATGAATTTCTGCCCAGACTTCTGACCATGGAGCATTTCGGCAGCTATTGCCTGACCGAACCCGGTTCCGGCTCGGATGCGGCTTCCCTGAAGACCACTGCGGTGAGAGACGGCGATCACTACGTTCTCAATGGATCGAAGGCCTTCATCTCCGGCGGCGGCGCCAGTGATGTCTACTTGGTGATGTGCCGCACCGGGGGGGCGGGCGCTTCGGGGATCTCGGCCTTGGTGGTTCCGAAAGAGACCAAGGGGCTGTCATTTGGGAAGAAAGAGAAGAAGCTCGGCTGGAACAGTCAGCCGACGGCGGCCGTGATTTTCGAGGATGCGCGGGTGCCGCTAGCCAACCTGTTGGGTCAGGAGGGCGAGGGCTTCAAGTTTGCCATGATGGGCCTGGATGGTGGTCGCGTGAACATTGCAGCCTGTTCTCTCGGCGGCGCTCGGGCGAGCCTGGAGGCGGCGCGCGAGCATATGACTGTGCGCCGGCAGTTTGGCGAGCCTCTCAGCAAGTTCCAGGCCCTGCAGTTCAAGTTTGCAGACATGGCGACGGAACTGGAGGCCGCGCGCCTTATGGTCTGGCGCGGCGCCAGCATGTTGGATGCCAAGGCGCCGGACAGGACCCTCCACTGCGCCATGGCAAAGCGTTATGCCACGGATGCCGCCTTTCACATTTGCAATGAGGCACTGCAACTGCACGGCGGCTATGGCTACATTCGCGAATACCCGGTTGAGCGGTTTTTGCGGGATGTCCGCGTGCACCAGATTCTCGAAGGTACGAACGAAATCATGCGGGTCATTATCGCCCGCAAACTTCTGCAGGATTAGAACCAGTTTGGGAGACGGCAGGCCGTATGGCTGAGACAGATGAGATTGAATTTGAGGAGAAGGGCGGTACAGGCTTCATCACCCTGAACCGGCCAAAGGCGCTTAACGCTCTGACGCTCGGCATGATCCGGGCCATGATCCCCCAGCTTGAAGCCTGGCGGGATGACAAGAACGTCAAAGCCGTGGTGATCACCGGCGCCGGGGACCGGGCTTTTTGCGCCGGCGGGGATGTTCGCGCGGTCTATGAGGCCGGCAGGAACGGCGGCAGCCTGACAAAGGAGTTTTTCCGCGACGAGTACCGGCTGAATCGGATGATCCACGTCTTTCCGAAGCCCTACGTTGCCCTGATCGATGGCATCACCATGGGCGGCGGCGTCGGCCTCTCCGTACACGGCAGTCACCGCGTGGCGACCGAAAAAACAATGCTGGCGATGCCTGAAACGGGGATTGGTTTGTTTCCCGACGTGGGCGGCACCTATTTTCTTCCGCGTCTGCCCGGCCGGATCGGACTGTTTCTTGCCCTGACCGGCTGGCGTCTGGATGCCGCAGATGCGGTTTACTGTGGGCTGGCGACGGACTTCGTCTCCAGCGAAGGCATCCCCGGGCTTACCGATGCCTTTGGGACGGCTGACTGGGCCGCAGGCGATGCCGAGGCCCTGGTCGATCAGGTGATTGACGAAGCCAAGGAGGCGCCGGGTCCTTCGGCATTGGCGGAATTCCGTGAGGTTATCGACCGTTGCTTCGCCGCCCCCTCGGTCGAGGCGATCCTGGCCGCACTGGATGCGGAGCCCGGCGATTGGCCGGCCAAGATTGCCCGCATCATTCGCAAGCAGTCGCCGACGAGCCTGAAGGTCACGTTTGCTCAGATCGAAAAGGGCGCGGCGCTGGATTTCGACAGTGCCATGGTCGAAGAGTACCGCCTGAGCCAGGCATTCATGGCCGGGGCGGACTTTTACGAGGGGATCCGCGCGGTGCTGGTCGACAAGGATCATCAGCCCAAATGGCAGCCGGGCGATCTAAGTGCCGTTACGCCAGACATGATCGAGGCGCATTTCAGTCCTCTGGGAGATCAGGA
Organism: Pelagibius sp.; assembly: GCF_965249265.1. Classification (NCBI taxonomy): domain Bacteria; kingdom Pseudomonadati; phylum Pseudomonadota; class Alphaproteobacteria; order Rhodospirillales; family Rhodovibrionaceae; genus Pelagibius; species Pelagibius sp. Next base: position 1,958,662 of record NZ_OZ252224.1, read on the forward strand.
TCTGACTTTCGCATAGCGCGGCCTTGCCGCCGGGAAGCAGACCCGATTTTTCCGACAAGCAACAAGTAGTCGAGCAGGAGAACAGCATGGCGCAGATTGGATTCATCGGGCTGGGGAACATGGGCTTGCCCATGGCCAGGAATCTCCTGAAGGACGGTCACGACATTACCGGTTTCGACGTGGTCGCCGCCGCACAGGAAGCGGCGCGGAGTGACGGTATCGCCGTTGTTGCGGCTCCGACTGACATGCTTGGTGGCGTGGAGACCGTTGTGACCATGCTGCCCGCCGGCGAGCACGTGCGCTCGGTCTACCTGGGTGATGAAGGGCTTCTTGCGAAAGCGGCGCCGGGTACCCTGTTTCTCGATTGCTCGACGATTGATGTGGCGACCTCGCGGGAGGTCCATGCCGAAGCTGTCGATAAGGGACATGCAATGATCGATGCCCCGGTCTCAGGCGGTGTTGCCGGCGCAGAGGGCGGAACGCTCACCTTCATGGTCGGCGGACCCAAAGAGGCTTTCGCGCGGGCAAAACCGCTTCTCGAGATCATGGGGCGCAACATCGTCCACGCCGGCGGTGCCGGAAACGGCCAGGCGGCAAAGATCTGCAACAACATGATTCTCGGCATTTCGATGATTGCGATCTCCGAAGCCTTCGCGCTCGGTCAGAAGCTCGGCCTCGATCCCAAGGTGTTCTTCGACATCAGCTCGGCCGCTTCCGGTTCCTGCTGGGCCATGCTGAACCACAACCCCGTACCGGGTATCGTTGAAACCTCAGCTGCCAACCGGAATTATCAACCGGGATTTGCCGCGGCCATGATGCATAAAGACCTAAAGCTTTCTCAGGCGGCTGCCAGCCACGCCGGGGCGGCGACGCCGCTTGGTGCAGAGGCGGCCGCTCTCTACACGCTCTTTGTGAACGCCGGAAACGGCAATCTGGATTACTCCGCTATCATCAAGATGATCGGGGGCAGCGCGGCGGACTAGCGTCAACGCAACGAGCGACAGCGCGCAAGACCGACTGGCCTGGGTTCAGCCGACGCGTCAGCTGGGATTCGATGAGCCATTTGGCGCTTAGCCGGGTCAATATCCGGTTGTATAAGTCTGTGACAATTTTCAGAAATCCACGCAAAAACCAATAAAATCAATTGGATAAATCCCTTATCTGTTAAGTAAAGTTTAACGTGCTTCCGGCTAACCTCTTTACCATTGCGATTTGGGTTCTGTTGAAAGAGTCATGCGAGGGTACCGTGAAGTCTAAATATCTCGATCTGATCGGCTTGGTCGAACGGCTGCACCGTCAGTGTCTTGAAGTGATCAAGGCCGACCTGGACCGTCAGGGCATCCGCGACTTGAACAACGTTCAAGCGTTGATCCTGTTCAATGTCGGCGAAGAGGAATTGTCGATCGGTGAGCTGACCCAGCGCGGGTATTACCTGGGCTCGAACGTCTCTTACAATGTGAAGAAGATGGTCGAGAACGGTTACCTGATTCAGGAGCGCTCACCGCACGACCGTCGTTCTTTCCATGTGCGTCCTTCGGAAAAAGGCCTTGCCGTTTACCGCGGGCTGTCGGCGCTGTTCGATCAGCACGCAAGCCATCTGGCGGAAAGCCAGCTGACGGAAGACGGCCTGGACGCTGCGAACCACGCGCTGCGCCGCGTGCAGCAGTTCTGGTCCACCCCCGCAAGCCTCGCCCGGGATTTGAGCGCAGCGTAAACAGCTGCGCCTCCACCGAGGCCAAGACCCGTCGCAGTATCACAAAGCCCCGGCCGCTTCGGCCGGGGCTGCTGCTTTTCAGATACCCGACTTCCTAAAAGAAAGCCTGGATGCCGGTCTGCGCCCGGCCAAGGATCAAGGCATGGACGTCGTGGGTGCCTTCATAGGTGTTCACGGCTTCAAGGTTCATCGCATGCCGGATCACATGGTATTCGTCGGCAACACCGTTTCCACCATGCATGTCCCGAGCCTGGCGGGCGATATCCAGAGCCTTTCCGCAGGAATTGCGCTTGCATAGCGAGATCGCCTCGGGCGCGCCCTTGCCGCTGTCAAGAAGGCGACCGAGTTGCAGGACGGACTGGAGGCCGATGGTTATCTCTGTCTGCATATCGGCGAGCTTCTTCTGGATCAACTGGGTTGCCGCGAGCGGCCTGCCGAACTGCTTGCGCTCCAGCGTGTATGAGCGCGCGGCATGCCAGCAGAACTCTGCGGCGCCGAGAGCGCCCCAGGAGATACCGTAACGCGCTTTGTTGAGGCAGCCGAAGGGCCCTTTAAGTCCGCTTACGTTGGGTAGCAGATTTGCTTCCGGGACCAGCACATCGTCCATCACGATCTCGCCGGTGATCGACGCGCGCAGCGAAAACTTTCCTTCGATCTTCGGTGCGCTCAGGCCCGCCATGCCTTTTTCGAGGATGAAGCCGCGGATCGTGTCGCTATCGTCTTTGGCCCAGACGATGAAGACATCGGCGATCGGCGCGTTGGTGATCCACATCTTCGCGCCTTTCAGGCGGTAGCCGTCCCCGGTCTTGGTCGCCCGCGTTTTCATGCCGCCGGGGTCGGACCCGTGGTCCGGTTCGGTAAGGCCGAAACAGCCGACCAAGGCGCCGCTGGCGAGGCCGGGCAGGAAGCGCTGCCGCTGCTCTTCCGATCCGTAGGTGTAGATCGGATGCATCACCAGGCTGGACTGAACAGACATTGCCGAGCGATAGCCGGAGTCGACGCGCTCTACCTCGCGCGCGATCAGTCCGTAGCTGACGTGGTTGGCGCCGGCGCAGCCGTAGGTTTCCGGAATGGTGGAGCCGAGGAATCCGAGGGCTCCGAATTCGGTCATGATCTCCCGATGAAAGACCTCGTTCCGGTTGGCCTCCAGGATGCGGGGCATCAGCTTTTCCTGGCAGTAAGCCCGCGCGGCATCGCGTACCATCCGCTCTTCCTCGCTCAACTGTTCGTCAAGCAGCAGCGGGTCTTCCCAGGTGAACTTGGCTTTCTCTGAAGGGGCGGCAGCGGGGCCGCCTGCAGCGGCAATTGCCTGAGACATTCGTCGGATCCTTTGGATTGGGCTTTCTTCTCTTGTTGTCTGATATAGCGCAAATGCCGTCGCATCAAAAGCCACCGGCCAGGCGCGCGCCCGGCCGAGTTTTCACGGTGTCGCCGCAGTCCGGCTATCTGGCGCCCAAGGTTCGGGCCTTTGTCGACTTCCTTTCCGAAGCTTTCGGGTCTCCGCCGGGTTGGGACAGCCCGGTTTCCGCGGTTCGGGGCCGGGCTGACCAGACCCGTCACAATCACTTCATCGATCTGAAATGAAGCGCTGTTAAGGGTTTGTTTGCCATAGTTGATTGAAAATGGATTTATGTCTCAGTCTCGAGAAATCATCTTTGAGTTTCAGAGGGTCGGCGGCTATGTGAAGGTTTCCGCCGTCGACACACTGACCTCGGCGGAAGTTTCGATTGTCGGCCCTCCCTCCGCCGGCCAGGTGCAACTCGAACGTTTGGCGGCCCAGAAGCTGGAATATGTCCTGCGCCGGCGTGCTGCCGGGCAGCCTGGCGGCCTCGTCGTCTGATCCACCGGGCAGGCGGGCCTTCCTGAACGCCTTCCCGTTCCTGCGGCCGGTTACCGGCAACTGGCTCATCAACGACCCTCAATCTCCCAAATCCGGCGCCGCGACACCTTGTGGCGGCTTTTCATCAGACTGCGACATATGGTAGGGTCCGCCGGTTTCCGACGACAGGTGGGCATTATCAATCATGGCGAAGAAGTCGATCGCGATCGCGGCCGATCACGCTGGCTTTGACCTCAAATCCAAGTTGGTTGAAGACCTGAAGGCGTCGGGTTACGACGTCCAGGACCTCGGCACCAATGATGCCACGACGTCTGTTGATTATCCGGATTTCGGCCGGGCGGTGGCCGAAGCCGTTACCTCGGGCAAGGCCGAGCGCGGCGTCGTCGTTTGCGGTACCGGTATCGGAATCTCCATTGCCGCCAACCGGCATGCCGGCGTGCGGGCGGCTCTCTGCCACGATGAGACCTCTGCGCGCCTCTGTAGAGAACACAATGATGCCAATGTGTTGGCCTTGGGCGCTCGCCTCATTGGTGAGGTTGTGGCCAAGGACTGTGTCCGTACCTTCCTGAATACCGAGTACGCCGGTGAGCGCCATGCCCGGCGTGTGGCCAAACTGGGTTGATTGATCAACCGCTGAGGAGTTGCAAGCGACTATGACCGCTGCCAATGCTGCTGAAAGCCTGCCGCAGCAGGACACCTTTTTCTCCGCCCACCTGAGCGAGACCGACCCCGAACTCGCCGAGGCGATCCGCGGCGAACTGCGCCGCCAGCAGGACCAGATCGAGCTGATCGCCTCCGAGAACGTGGTCTCCCTGGCCGTGCTGGAGGCGCAGGGCTCTGTGCTGACCAACAAGTACGCCGAGGGCTATCCCGGCCGGCGCTACTACGGTGGCTGTGAATTCGTCGACGTCGCTGAGGAACTGGCCGTAAAGCGTGCCAAGCAGCTCTTCGGCTGTGAATTCGCGAATGTGCAGCCCCATTCCGGCGCGCAGGCCAACCAGTGCGTCGCCCTGGCGCTGCTGAAGCCGGGCGATACCATCCTGGGCATGGCGCTTTCGGCCGGCGGTCACCTGACCCATGGCGCCAAACCAAATCTTTCCGGGAAGTGGTTCAATGCCGTCCAATATGGCGTGCGCCGGGAGGACGGCCTGATCGATTTCGATGAGGTCGAAAGCCTGGCCTTGGAACATAAACCCAAACTGATCATCGCCGGCGGCTCCGCCTATCCGCGCTTTATTGATTTCGCCCGTTTTCGCGAGATCGCCGACAAGGTCGGGGCCTACTTCATGGTCGACATGGCCCACTTTGCAGGGCTTGTGGCCGGCGGCGTCCATCCCAGCCCGCTGCCGCATGCCCATATCGTGACGACGACCACGCACAAGACCCTGCGGGCAGGGCGCGGCGGTATGATCCTGAGCAACGACCTGGACCTGGGAAAGAAGATCAACTCGGCGGCCTTCCCTGGTCTGCAGGGTGGCCCCCTGATGCACGCCATCGCATCGAAGGCGGCGGCTTTCGGCGAGGCATTGAAGCCTGAGTTCAAAGCCTACGCTCAGCAGGTCGTCGACAATGCCAAGGCGCTCTCCGAAGCGATGGTGGCCGAGGGTTTCGATATCGTCACCGGCGGCACGGATACGCATCTTATGCTGGTCGATCTACGGCCCAAGAGCCTCACCGGGGTTGTCGCCGAGGAAAGCCTCGACCGCGCCGGCATCACCTGCAACAAGAACGGTATTCCCTTCGATCCGGAGAAGCCGACCGTCACTTCCGGTGTCCGTCTCGGCACACCGGCTGCGACGACGCGCGGCTTTGGCGTCGAGGAATTTCGTCAGGTCGGTGTCTTTATCGGCCGGGTGCTGGACGGTCTGGCAGCCGATCCGGACGACAACGGTGCGACCGAGCAGGCCGTTCGCGAAGATGTGCGGGCGCTCTGTGCGCGCTTTCCGATTTACCCGGACATGGTGATTTGAGCGCCGGGCCGGCCAAGAATAGCAAGACGCGGCGCCATCAGTGTCTGGTGAGCGCCGCCAAGAAGAGGGGGAAGTATGCGCTGTCCGTTTTGCGGTAACGAGGACACGCAGGTTAAGGATTCACGACCGACCGAAGACAACTCGGCCATTCGGCGGCGGCGGCAATGCTCGAATTGCGGCGCGCGTTTCACCACCTTCGAAAGGGTGCAGTTGCGTGAACTGACGGTCGTCAAGTCGACCGGCAAGCGCGAGCCCTTCGATCGGGACAAGTTGATGCGGTCCATGTCTTTGGCCTTGCAGAAGCGCAAAGTGGATCCCGAGCGGCTCGAACGCGTCGTCAACGGCATGGTCCGTCGCCTTGAATCCTCGGGGGAGTCGGATATTCCGACAAAGCTGATTGGTGAGCTGGTGATGGATGCGCTCGCCAACCTGGACCAGGTGGCCTACGTGCGCTTCGCATCGGTCTACCGCAACTTCCGTGAAGCGCGCGATTTCGAAGAATTCGTTGGCAAGCTCGGTGACGGCGACGACTGACCCCCACGATCGCGGCTTCATGCTGGCCGCGCTGGCTCTGGCGGCCCGGGGGCAGGGGCGGGTCGCCCCCAATCCAGCCGTCGGCTGCGTTCTGGTCAGGGAAAACAGGATCGTCGGGCGCGGCTGGACCCAGCCGGGCGGGCGGCCGCATGCAGAGACCGAAGCCCTGCGGCGGGCGCAGGGCCGCACCGCTGGCAGCACCGCCTACGTCACGCTGGAGCCTTGCTCTCACCACGGCCAGACCGCTCCCTGCGCTGAGGCCTTGATCGATGCCGGGGTCAGCCGGGTTGTCGCGGCACTGGAAGACCCGGACCCGCGTGTCGCGGGGCGCGGTATCGCACGGCTGCGCGATGCCGGGCTGCAGGTTGACCTGGGGCTTTGCGCGGAACAGGCGGAGGCGTTGAACGCCGGGTTCTTTTCCCGCCTCACCCGTGACCGGCCGGAAGTCACCCTGAAGCTGGCCACCTCTCAAGACGGACGCATCGCGACCCACAGCGGGCAGAGCCAATGGATCACCGGGCCGCTGTCCCGCCGCCATGCCCATCTGCTCCGCGCCCAGGCGGATGCGGTTCTGGTCGGCAGTGGTACGGCTGTTGTCGACAACCCGCGCCTGGACGTGCGCTTGCCAGGTTTGGGGCGGGTCTCGCCTCTGCGTGTTGTAATCGACGGACGCCTGCGCCTGCCGTTGACCCACGACCTGGTGGTGCGTGCCGGCGAGGTGCCGACCCTTCTCATCACCCACGAAGGCAACCCGCCTGAGCGGCTCGATGCCTACGCCGGGGCCGGTGTCGAAGTGCTTCGGGTGGGGATGGACGCCTCAGGTCACTGCGCCCTGCCGGAAGCTCTGGCCGGGCTCGCGGGCCGGGGAGTCAACCGCCTGCTGGTGGAAGGTGGCGGGCATCTGGCCGCGGCGCTCCTGAGCGCCGGCCTTGTGGACCGGCTCGCCTGGTATCGGGCGCCTATGGTTATCGGGGGCGACGGAATCCCGGCCCTTGCCGGTTTTGGCGTCGACAGGCTTGACGAGGCGCCTCAGTTCCGCCAGTCATCACGTCTGCGGCTCGGCCGGGACACTTTGGATTTGTTTGGCTCTCAGGATTGAGCCGGCACCGGCCTGCCAGAACCCCGAACCACGATCGATCCAATGTTCACCGGTATTGTCACAGACCTCGGCTCCCTTCGCGCGATTGAGCAGCGATCGGACGCCCGCTTTATCTTCGACACCGGCTATGACACCACGGCAATCGCGGTGGGGGCTTCGATTGCCTGTTCGGGCGCCTGCCTGACGGTGGTGGACAAGGGGGCCGGGTGGTTTGCGGCCGACGTTTCCGCCGAGACCCTCTCCAAGACCACCCTGGGGGACTGGCGGGCAGGCACCAAGGTGAATTTCGAGCGTTCGCTTCGGCTCGGCGACGAGCTGGGCGGCCACCTGGTCTCCGGCCACGTCGATGGCGTCGCCTCCGTGATCTCCCAGCAACCGGAGCAGGGGTCTCTGCGGATCGTCTTTGAGGTCCCGCCGGATCTGGCGAAGTTCATCGCGCCAAAGGGTTCGGTGGCGCTGGATGGGGTTTCCTTGACCGTGAACGAGGTTGAGGGGAGCCGTTTTGGGGTTAATCTGATCCCCCACACAGCCGCGGCGACAACGCTGGGCGGCAAGCAACCCGGCGACCGGGTTAACCTGGAAATCGACCAGCTCGCGCGCTACGTTCACCGTCTGCTGGACGGAAGGCTTTAGATGGAACAGACAGAAGAACCCTGGCGCCTGACTTTCGGCGAGATGATCTCGCCGATTGACGAGATCATCGAGGAAGCGCGTAACGGCCGGATGTTCATTCTGGTCGACGACGAAGACCGGGAGAACGAGGGCGACCTGATCATCCCCGCCCAGATGGCGACCCCCGATGCGATCAATTTCATGGCCCGCTACGGCCGCGGCCTGATCTGCCTGGCGATCACCCACCAGCGGATCGAGGAGCTGGGCCTGCCGCTGATGGCCAGGAAGAACGAGGCCCGAAATCAGACCGCCTTCACCACCTCTATCGAGGCGCGCGAAGGCATCACGACGGGTATCTCAGCGCCCGACCGGGCCCATACGGTGGCGACGGCAATCGACCCCAGCAAGGGGCCGGACGACATTGCAACGCCGGGCCATATCTTTCCGCTGATGGCGCGTGACGGTGGCGTTCTGGTTCGGGCGGGGCACACTGAGGCTGCCGTCGACCTTGCGCGGCTGGCCGGTCTCAATCCCTCGGGCGTCATCTGCGAGATCATGAACGACGATGGGACCATGGCCCGCCGTGACGATCTGATCGCTTTTGCCCAGCGGCACGGTCTGAAGATCGCCACCATCGCCGACCTGATCTCTTATCGCCGCCAGCACGACTCCTTCGTGGAGCGGCGCCTCGAAAGCCGCTTCGAGAGCCGTTTCGGCGGCGAGTTCAATCTCGCGGTCTACGTCAACACCATCAATTACGCTGAGCATGTAGCGATCTGGAAAGGCAAGCTTTCCGGCCCGGATCCGGTCCCCGTGCGCATGCACGCGATCAATGTCCTTGACGATATTCTGGGCGACAAGGCCAGCGGTAAGGCCGGTGACCTGCAACAGGCCATGCGCATCATCGGCGAAGAGGGCAGGGGCGTCGTTGTTCTGATCCGAGAGCCCTCGGCGGATGCCCTGTCGGCATCATTGAAGTCGAGGCTCGAAGGCAAGGCCAAGGCCGGCGGCGAGCTGCGCGACTACGGCGTCGGTGCGCAGATCCTGTTGGACCTGGGCGTCCGCGACATGGTTCTGCTTTCCAATACCAAGCGTACGGTGGTCGGCCTGGATGGCTACGGACTGCGCATCGTTGCCCAGCGCGCGCTTGGAAATGGGGGAGGGGAATGAGCGACCCTATCGATGACCGGCCACACATTCTGGTGGTCGAGAGCCGCTTTTACGAAGGTATTGCAGATGCCCTCTACGCCGGTGCAAGCGCAGCGCTGGACGCGGCGGGGGCGACCCATGAACGTGTCGATGTCCCGGGCGCTTTTGAGGTGCCGGCAGTGGTTCAGATGGCGGTCAAATCGATGGATTTCTTTGCCGGCCGGCGGCGCTTTGACGGCTATGTCACGCTCGGCTGTGTTATTCGCGGCGAGACCTCGCACTACGACTACGTCTGTGGTGAAAGTGCCCGGATGCTGCAGGACTTGGCCTGCCGCCATACATTAGCCCTGGGGTATGGCATCCTTACCTGCGAGAACATGGAACAGGCCAAGGTCCGCGCGGCGGTGGACCAGAAAAACAAGGGCGGAGACGCGGCTGCGGCCTGTCTTGCAATGCTGGACGTAAAGCGGCGCTTTCATCTGTTTCCGCGCTGATCGAAACCCTGAGTGCTGGATCGAAACCAAGTGACAAGCAGTAGCAAGTCTTCCGGCGGGAAAGCCGGTCATCGGCGACCCTCGGGCCTCAGCGCCGCCCGCCTGCTTGCGGTTCAGGCGCTCTACCAGATGACCGTGAACAAGGAACCGGCCGCGCAGGTTATCGCCGAATTTCTGAAACACCGCGTCGATGAGGATCTGGAAGGCCTGAAGCACGGCGCTGTCAATCGCGACCTCATGATCCAGCTTGTCCAGGGCGTTTCCGAGCAGGCGGATACCTTGGACGACATGCTGGCGGCGGTGCTGGACGACGATTGGACCGTCGAGCGCTTGGAAATTCTTCTGCTTGCCCTTCTGCGGGCAGCCACGTTTGAGCTCTCGGAGCGCGCGGAGGTTCCGGCCCGTGTGGTGGTCTCAGAGTATGTCGATCTCGCCAATGCCTTCTTCGATGGCCGCGAGACATCATTTGTGAATGGCCTGCTCGACCGCTTGGCGCACATCCTGCGGATGGAAGAGTTCGGCGACGCCGGCGCGCTGCCGGACATCTCCTGAACCGGATCGGTGGCGGCGCCTTGCCTCGCATCACCGGTGAATTCGCGCTGATTGAGCGCTATCTTGCGCCTCTTTCCACTGGCTCTGAGGGTGCCTTCGGGCTGAAGAACGACGCCGCCGTGCTGGATATGGCAGCCGGTGAACGCTTGGTGGTCACGGTCGATTGCATGGTCGCCGACCGTCACTTTCTCGCCGATGACCCGCCGGACAGCGTCGGCCAAAAACTGCTGCGGGTCAGCCTCTCGGACCTGGCTGCCATGGGGGCGGAACCGCTGGGTTACCTGCTGTCGGCCTCCTGGCCGCCGGATACGCAGGAAGCCTGGGTGGCTGCTTTTTGCGAAGGACTGGCGCGGGATCAAAGGCTCTTCAGCATCGCTCTGCTGGGCGGGGACACAACGGCTACGCCAGGGCCCATGACCCTCTCCCTTACGGCTTTTGGTCGGGTTCAAGGGAACGAGGTTCTGGATCGCGCATCCTTACGGCCCGGCGATGATCTTTATCTTTCCGGTACGCTTGGCGATGCATTTCTGGGACTGCAAGTCCTCCAGGGGAGAATCGACGGGCTGTCACCGGCGGCGCGCGAAGCGCTCGTTGCGCGCTATCGCTGTCCGGAGCCCCGGGTCGCTTTGGGCCGGGCTCTCCTGGCGGACGGCTTGGCGAAGTCGGCCCTCGATGTTTCCGACGGTCTGGCCGCGGACCTTGGTCATTTGCTGGAGGCTTCAGGTGTCGGTGCGGAACTGCGCCTGGACGCGATGCCGCTTTCGGCGGCGGCTGAGGAAGGGCTGGCGCGCTTGGGAGCGGCACCTGAGATTCTTGTTTCCGGCGGTGATGACTACGAGTTGCTCTTCGCTGCCGCCCCGGACCGCCGCGCGAAGATAGCCCGGCTGTCCGAGACACTGTCCCTGAGACTCACGCGCATTGGCCGGGTGAAGGCCGAAGCCGGCCTGACCGTCCTTGATGCCGCATCGCGTCCGCTATCCTTGGGGTCAGCCGGCTGGACTCATTTTTAGATATACTTTTCAATTGGTTAATGCTTAACGGCATCTTTACTCGCCCCCCTTATGAATGGCGGAGGGATTGGTCCTTTTACCTTGGAGCGGAGCCTCTTGCGGGTCGTCATTCTCATTGTGGTCGCGGTCGTGCTTCTGGTAGGCGCCGGTGGCGGCGCCTGGTGGTTTCTCATGGGCCCCGGCGCTCAAAAGACCGAGGAATTGATCTCTCAGATCAACAAGCCCGAGCCTGTTTTCGTGGAGCTCCATCCCCTGATCATCTCGCTGATTCAGGAAGGAGAGGTGACACATCACGTCACCATGCAACTGACACTGCAGCTTTATGACGCCTGGGATAAGGATCTCACCGATCGAAACATGGCCCGTCTTCGCGATGCTTTTCTGAAGGAAATGCATTCTCTCTATTCTCTGCGGATGGTGCGGAAGGCCGGGTTCGAGTCGCCGCTGGTGCAAAAGCGCATTCTCGAAATCTGCGACCGCCTGCTGGGGGAGGGGGTCGTGGCCGAGGTTCTGATCCGGGAACTGGAACGGCGCCAACCCAACGCTGCCTGAGGTCCTATTTGCAGCCCGGCCCCTCTGCCGGTGCGGCATCCCGACGCAGAGATCAGCTATGCTGAAAGAAGGCTAGTCTCCCCGGGCGCCGTCGCTACACTGGGGCCATGGAAGAAGCTTCGTTGCCCGCGCGCCGACCGATGATGCGCAACGTGATCCTGCTCGCGGTCTGTCAGGCCCTGGGCATGAGTTGCCTTGCCCTGTCGATAACCATCACCGCGCTGGTGGGCAGTGGCCTGGCTCCCGATCCGACCTTGGCCACGTTCCCTTTGGCCATCCAGTTCGTGGCTACGGCGGCCTTCACAATTCCCGCGTCTCTGTTCATGGGCCGGTTCGGCCGGCGTGCTGGTTTTACCCTCGGTGGTCTGCTGGGCGTTGCGGGCGGGATCGTCGCCTGTCAGGCCGTCATCATCTCCAGTTTTTCGCTCTTCTGCCTCGGCGCCGCTCTGCTGGGCGGATTTGCCACCCACATCGCGCTGTATCGCTTCGCCGCGGCAGAGGTGGCGGGAGCGGAGCACAGAAGCCGGGCAATCTCTCTGGTCATGGTGGGCGGCGTCGCTTCGGCGATCCTCGGGCCGGAACTGGCAAAATGGACCCGGGAACTCTTCGCACCTATTCTGTTTGCCGGCGGCTACGCCGCCATCGCCGCCCTTGCCTTCATCGGCCTCGTATTGGTCCAGGCTGTAGACCTGCCGCCGCCTTTGACGCGGAAGCAGAAGGCGGCGGGGCGCCCGCTGAGGGAGGTGCTCCGCCAGCCGGCACTTATCGTGGCTGTTCTCTCGGCGATGATCGCCTACGGTTCCATGAACCTGATCATGGTCTCCACGCCGCTGGCGATGATCGCCTGCGCCCATCCTTTCGAAACCGCCGCCTTTGTCATCCAATGGCACGTTGTCGGCATGTATGCGCCCTCTTTCGTGACCGGGCATATCATTGAGCGAATCGGGGTGCTTCGTGTCATCACCATCGGCGCTTTTTTGATTTTCAGCTGCGTTGTGGTCAATCTGACCGGCGTCGAGTTCCTGCAGTTTTGGAGCGGTCTGGTGCTTCTGGGCGTCGGCTGGAACTTCATGTATGTCGGGGCGACCAGCCTGCTCACGGAAACCTACAGGCCGGAAGAACAGGCCCGGGTTCAGGCTTTCAACGAGTTCATGGTTTTCGGCACGACGGCCGTTACCGCCTTGGCTTCAGGCGCTATTTTCAGCACTTTCGGCTGGCAGGCCGTCAATCTCGGGGTTGTCGTGCCGGTGGTTTTTGCCGCTGCGGCGGTGTTCTGGCTCGCCCGTCAGCGGGCGCAGGCCGCCGGCTAGGGCGGCTTGGACGGCATCAGGCTTCGGCCAGCGAAGATTTGCCCCAGCAGAACTGCGCAGTAGCGGTTGCTATCCCGGGGCGATTCTGGCATTTTCCGCGCGATTTTGGGGTGCTGCAGCATGGCAGCTAAGTCTTCGCGCTCGGTCGCAGTCGCCTGACCGGCCTATCTATCTTGAGGGATTCCTTATGTCGAACGAGTTGTACGTGGTCATCGGCTGCGGGCTGCTTGCCCTGGTCTACGGTGGCTGGGCTACCATGTCGGTGCTCTCAGCCTCCGCCGGAAACGCCCGCATGCAGGAAATTGCCGCTGCGGTACAGGAGGGGGCGAAAGCCTATCTGAACCGCCAGTACCGGACGATCGCCATCGTCGGTGTCGTGATCTTTGTTCTCCTGTCCGTCGTTCTCGACGTTAGGGAGGGTATCGGCTTTCTGATCGGTGCCGTGCTTTCCGGTGCCGCCGGTTATATCGGCATGCATGTCTCTGTCCGGGCCAACGTGCGTACGGCGGAGGCTTCGCGCACCGGCTTGGCTGAAGGTCTTTCCGTGGCCTTCCGCTCCGGCGCCATCACCGGCATGCTGGTCGCAGGCTTGGCCCTTCTGGCCGTTGCCGGCTACTACGCCGTGCTGCTGGTCATGGGGGTGGGCGAGCGTGAAATCTCGGTTGCCCTGGTGGCCCTCGGCTTCGGCGCTTCGTTGATTTCGATTTTCGCACGTCTCGGCGGCGGCATCTTCACCAAGGGCGCCGACGTCGGCGCCGATCTGGTGGGTAAGGTCGAAGCCGGCATTCCGGAAGACGATCCCCGCAACCCGGCGGTGATCGCCGATAACGTCGGCGACAATGTCGGCGACTGCGCGGGCATGGCTGCCGACCTTTTCGAAACCTACGTCGTGACAGTGGTCGCGACCATGGTTCTGGCGACCATCTTTGCCGTCAACGACCCGAACATCTCCTCATTGGTGATGTATCCGCTGACCGTCGGCGCGGCCTGCATCGTCACCTCGATCATCGGGACTTTCTTCGTGAAGCTCGGATCCTCCCAGAACATCATGGGGGCGCTCTACAAGGGCTTTGTCGCCTCTGCGGTTCTCTCGGCGGTGTTGCTGTGGCCGGTAACCGACCACGTGGTCGGCATGGATACGGTGATGAACGCGGGCGGCGTTACCTTCGATGGTCTCGACCTCTACATCTGCGGCATCATCGGTCTGGTCGTGACCGGCGCCATCATCTGGATCACGGAGTACTACACCGGTACGGAATACCGTCCCGTCCGCTCCGTCGCCGAATCCTCAGTGACCGGCCACGGCACCAACGTCATTCAGGGCTTGGCGATCTCGATGGAAGCGACGGCGGTGCCGGCGCTGATCATCTGCGCCGGCATCATTGCCACCTATCTGCTGGCCGGTCTGCTGGGCATCGCCATTGCGGTGACCACGATGCTGGCCCTTGCGGGCATGGTGGTTGCGCTTGATGCTTACGGCCCGGTGACCGACAACGCCGGCGGCATTGCCGAGATGGCGGAGTTGGAGGATGAGGTCCGCAAGACCACCGACGCTCTGGACGCGGTCGGCAATACCACCAAGGCGGTGACCAAGGGTTACGCCATTGCGTCGGCCGGCCTCGGTGCCCTGGTGCTCTTTGCGGCCTATACCTCGGATCTGGCGCTCTTCGTATCGGAAGGCTCCATTCAGCCGGGCGCGCCGGTCGACTTCTCGCTGTCCAATCCCTACGTGGTGGTCGGCCTCATCATCGGCGGTCTTCTGCCCTATCTCTTCGGGGCCATGGGCATGACGGCGGTTGGCCGTGCGGCGGGTTCGGTGGTGATCGAAGTCCGCAGGCAGTTCAAGCAGATCCCCGGGATCATGGAAGGCACTGGCAAGCCCGAGTACGGCACCTGCGTGGACCTTCTGACGAAGGCAGCCATTAAGGAGATGATCATCCCCTCAATGCTGCCGGTCCTTTCACCGGTGGTGCTCTACTTCGTCATCCTGCTCATTGGCGGACAGGCTGCGGCGCTCAGTGCCGTGGGCGCCATGCTGCTGGGTGTCATCGTCACCGGCATTTTCGTCGCCATCTCGATGACCGCCGGCGGCGGTGCCTGGGACAATGCCAAGAAGTACATTGAAGACGGCAATCACGGCGGCAAGGGTTCAGAGGCCCACAAGGCTGCTGTGACCGGTGACACGGTCGGCGATCCCTACAAGGATACCGCAGGGCCGGCGGTCAATCCGATGATCAAGATCACGAACATCGTGGCCTTGCTTCTGCTGGCGATCCTGGCGCACTAGCTGCTGCGCCAAAAGTAAAAGGGCCCCGGAAGCGTGCTTCCGGGGCCCTTTTTTGTGCCTGATCGCCGGCCTTGGCCGCGGGCTTAGTTGGAGCCTGAACCGCCGAAGCGTCCCAGGTTGCCGAACAACTGCTGCAACAGCGTCAGATCCTTGCCTTCCGTCGGCGTGATCCGCTCGACGGGCTGGATTTCCTGAGCGTCGGCAAGCGAATAACTTGTGGTTTGGTCGACGTAACCCGCTTCGTCGAAGGTCACGACGAGAACCTTGCGGTCCAAGACCTCAGGCTTCAGGAAGGCGAATTCCTGGGTTTTTTGGCCGATGTAGTACCACTTGCGGTCCTGGAAGGTGGAAACGGTGGAGGGCGATCCGAGGAGATCCGCAACATCCTGGCGGCTGTGAACCCCCGGCTCCAGGACAGCGACGTCCTCCACATCGGGCATATTGCCGCGAACCTGAACCGGTCCGCCGCAAGCCGCCAGGCCCAGACAAGCTGCCGTCAGCGCCAAGGCTGGCAAAGCGAAAACCCGCCGGCGCAGGGACTGCTCCTTCGTTGCGATCACGATAAACCTCTCATTTGACCCCGAACAGCTTGATTAAACCGTCAGGTGGTGCCATTTCAAGCCCCAAAATAGGGCTGCTCAGGGCAGACCCGAGACTGATCGTTCCCTCGAATTTCCGTGATCTATATGATTTTCAAGCGATTTTTCGGAACTAAGCCAGATGAGGACATCGCCTGGACGCTTTACGGCGAAATCGTCGAGCAGGCACGCAGGCCGGCGCTGTTCGCGGATATGAAGATTCCCGACAGCGTCGATGGCCGGTTTGAGTCCATCGTCCTCCATATGGTTTTGGTGCTGCGCCGCCTGAAACGGGACTTTCCGGAGGGCGAGATGTTGGCGGGCGCTCTTCAGGAAGCTTTCTACGCCGATATGGACCGTTCCTTGAGAGAGATGGGGGCCGGTGATTTGGGGGTCGGCAAGCGGGTGCAGCGCATGGCAGAGGGCTTTACCGGGCGCCTGGCCGCCTACGAAGCGGCCCTGGACGACGACCCGGGCGCGGAAGGCGAAGATGATCTGTCGGCGGCCCTGCTGCGCAATGTTTACGGTACCTTGCCGAGCGGCGCGGTCGACCCTGCCGACCTTGCGAAATACGTGACGGCGCAGGCTGCGGCGCTGGATGGCCAGGACGGGGCGGCCCTGCGTCGCGGCAAGGTCGGATTCGCCGCCCCCTAGCGGCTGAAAGCACCGGATTTGTGGTCTTTTAAGGGGATTGACCCGGGCCTTCCCAAACCCTATGGTGCGCCGCTTTTTGACGCTGGAGACGGAGGGCTGCCATGGGCGGATCAACCGCGAAGGCGACGAGCGAGTTCTCAAGGATTGTGACCTTGGACCGGCTTGGCGAACACAAGGTCGCCGAGCGCATAGAGGCGACGGTTGAGGAGAGGGCGCTGGTTTCAGCGCGCCTGGGGCTGCTGGGTCTTGATAGCCTGAGCGCCGACTGCCGGTTGTCGCCGGGGCTTGGGGGCTTGATCGTCGTGGACGGTCGCTGGGCTGCAGAGCTGACGCAAGCCTGTGTGGTAACCCTGGAACCGGTGCATCAGTCGCTTTCCGGCGACTTTCAGGTGTCTTATCAGACGCTGGTTGCCGGAACGAAGGTTGAGAGCGAAGTTTTGGTGGACCCTGAGGCTGATGACCCGCCCGAGCCGCTGCCCGGGGAGGGAATCGACCTCGGCGAGTTGGTGGTGCAGGAATTGGCGGTTTCGCTGGATCCATACCCGCGTGCCGCGGGTGCGGAGCTTCCAGACCGCTACCGGCCATCTGAAGACGAGGGGGAGACCAGCCCCTTCGCCGCACTGAAGGTGCTGAAGAGTAAACGATAGGTTAGGTTACCTTTGCCTCGAGATCCTGGCTTTGCTTGATGAAGAGGCTGAGATTGGCTAAGTAGTCGCTTGTGAAGGCAAGCCTAGCCTGATGAAGAAAGACGAGAATCATGGCAGTTCCTAAGAGTAAAATCTCCAAGTCCAGGCGCAACCAGCGGCGGGCCCACGATGCCCTTGCAGCTAGCAACTATCATGAGTGTCCCAACTGTGGCGAGTTGAAGCGGCCGCACCATGTCTGCGCTGCCTGCGGTTACTATGACGGCCGCGAAGTTGCGGATGCGGAGAGCATCTAAGGCCCGGCCTGTGCGACTGTTTCTGGCAGTTGACCGCAGGCGGAGCTGAGCGGGCCTATGGGCAAGGCGGTTACGATCGCATTGGATGCCATGGGCGGCGACGCGGCACCGGATATGGTGGTTCGTGGCGCCAATATTGCGCGTGAACGCTTCCCTGAAGTGCGCTTCCTAATGTTTGGACGGAAGTCCGAGGTTGAACCGCTCCTCAAGCGCAAGAAGGGCCTGAAGGCGGTGACCACGCTGCTGCATACCGACGATGTGGTGAGCAGCGAGGAAAAACCTTCGATAGCGCTGCGCTCCGGCCGCAATTCCAGCATGCGCTTGGCGATCAATGCCGTTCAGGCCGGCGAGGCCGACTGTGTTGTCTCGGCGGGGAATACCGGCGCCCTGATGGCCATGGCGAAGTTCGTGCTGAAGACCCTGCCGGGGATCAACCGGCCGGCGATTGCCTCTTTCTTTCCGACGATGCATGGCGAGTCGGTCATGCTCGATCTTGGCGCCAATGTGCATTGCGACGCCGAGAATCTGGTCGATTTTGCGGTGATGGGCAACGCCTTCGCCCGCTCGGTGCTCGGTCTGCTTCAGCCCAGCTTCGCGCTTTTGAACGTCGGGTCCGAAGACACCAAAGGTCATGAGGCTTTGCAGGAAGCCAATACCATCCTGCGTGAAAGCGCCATTCCCGGCGAGTTCCTCGGTTTCGTGGAAGGCGACGACATCGCCAAAGGCACCGCCGATGTCATTGTGACGGACGGTTTCACCGGTAACGTCGCCCTTAAGACGGCCGAGGGAACGGCCAAGCTGATCAATGAGTATATGCGCCACACCTTCCGGTCATCGATTCTTGCCAGTCTCGGCTACCTGCTGGCCCGCCCCGCCATGCGCAAGCTGCGCGAACGGGTCGACCCCCGCGGGTACAACGGGGCGATGTTTCTGGGACTGAACGGTATTGTCGTGAAAAGCCACGGCGGAACCGATGCGCTGGGCTTTGCCAATGCCATCGGCGTCGCGGTGGATATGCACCGGCACGGCATCATCGAGAAAATCCGCTCGGACCTGGCGTTGTTGGATCGCGGCCCCGACAAAGCACAAGTGGCTGCCGTCTAGTGATGTTCCGATCCCTTGTCACTGGCTGTGGGGCCTATCTGCCCTCACAAGTCGTCACCAATGCCGACTTGTCAAAGCGCGTCGATACCGACGACGCGTGGATTCGCCAGCGCACCGGCATCTGCCAGCGCCATATCGCGGCGGAAGGCGAAATGACCTCGGATCTGGGGCTCGCGGCGGCGAAAGAGGCGCTGGCCCAGGCCGGCGTGGCGGCGGATGCCATCGATCTGATCGTCTGCGCCACGTCGACCCCGGATGAAACCTTCCCGGCGACCGCGACCCGCATTCAATACGGCCTCGGTATGGCCGGCGGTGCGGCCTTTGATGTTCAGGCGGTCTGCAGCGGTTTCGTCTATGGGCTTTCGGTAGCGGACAACTTTCTGCGCAGCGGCCAGGCCTCGAAGGCCCTGGTGATCGGCGCCGAGACCTTTTCGCGTATCCTCGACTGGGAAGACCGCTCGACCTGTGTGCTCTTCGGCGACGGGGCGGGGGCCGTGGTGCTGGAAGGGATCAAGCAGGACGGCCCGCCCAACGGCAAGGACAGAGGAATCCTGTCCACCCATCTGTACTCCGACGGCAGCCACCACGACGCGCTCTACGTCGATGGCGGGCCTTCTTCCACTCAATCGGTCGGACACCTGCGTATGGAGGGCCGGGAGGTCTTCCGCCACGCCGTGGTCCGCATGGCCGAGGCCGTGGATGCTGCCCTGGAGGCCAATGGGCTGACGCCGGGAGATGTCGATTGGCTGGTGCCGCACCAGGCGAACATCCGGATTATCGAATCCATGGGCAAACGGCTCAATCTGCCCAGCGACCGGGTCGTTGTAACGGTCGACCGTCATGCCAACACCTCCGCCGCTTCCATCCCGCTGGCCCTGAACGAGGCCATCGGCGACGGGCGTATCAGGTCCGGCGACCTTCTGATGATGGAAGCCATGGGCGGCGGCTTTACCTGGGGCTCGGCTCTGGTTCGCTGGTGATCCGGCGTCCGCGCCAAGCCCTGAATTCCCCAGGTTGTCAAGCTGCGTCAAAAATTAGTCGCATCCTACGGTATTCCCTGCATAATTGACCGTCAATTGACGTTGCGTTAGTGTCTTAAGAATCAGAAAAGCATAGGAGGGGAGCATGGCCGGAGGGACAATTACCAGAGCGGATTTAAGTGAGGCCGTCTATCAGGAGGTCGGGCTGTCGCGCAACGAGTCCGCCGATTTGGTCGAATCGGTCCTTAACGAGATTTCGGACGCTTTGGTGCGGGGCGAGATGGTGAAGCTCTCGTCTTTCGGCAGCTTCTCGGTCCGGGAAAAGGGGGAGCGTATCGGTCGCAATCCCAAAACCGGTGAAGAAGTTCCGATCTTACCCCGACGCGTGCTGGTGTTCCGTGCGTCGCATGTTCTAAAGAATCGGATCAACGATTCGCTGAGCAACACGGTCAGCGAAGCCGCGCACTAGAGTCTTTCAAGGCGCTGAACAGTATAGGATCAGCATGCAAGCCAGTCGTTCTGCCGGTAAGTCAGCATCCGCTTTTCGGACCATCAGTGAGGTCAGCGAAGAGCTGGATGTGCCGCAGCATGTCCTGCGCTTTTGGGAGGGCAAGTTCAGCCAGGTCCGCCCGCTCAAACGTGGCGGCGGCCGCCGCTACTACCGCCCTGAAGACATTGCCTTGCTGCGCCGGATCAGGGATTTGCTGTACAGCGAAGGCTATACGATCAAGGGGGTTCAGAAGCTCCTGCGGGAGGGGCGCGCCAAGGAAGACGGGGCCGAAGCCGACACCGCCCCGGCGGCCGGCACGGCTTCCGCCGGAGCTGGCGACGCTGGCAAGGTTGAAGAGATCCAGGCGATCATTGCGGAACTCAGCGAGTTGAGCGCCCTGCTCAAGAAGGCTCGTTAAGGGGACGCCGAAGACAATGATCCGGGCATTGCCAACCCTCGGATCCACGGCTATACAAAGGCCGCGCGGGAGGTCGCGCAGCAATGAATTGGCGGAGCGTAGCGCAGCCTGGTAGCGCACCACACTGGGGGTGTGGGGGTCGTAGGTTCAAATCCTGCCGCTCCGACCATTTCATTGAGAGCCGCTTGTCATTGCGGCTTTTTTTGTGCCTGCACGCTGGCAGGCAGGGTCGGGGTTTGACGCCTCATGCCGCTCCACAGCAAGATCGGCAGTGCTTTGCTTTCTATTGAAATCAACTAGATATGAGCTTTTTCTTAGTTTCCAAGATAACTTGGTTTCTTTTGAAGCCTCTGCATTCCCTGATCTTCCTGCTGCTCTGCGGCGTGTTTTTCCGGATGCTTGGCTGGAAGACGATGCAACGCCTCTGCGTCCTTCTTGTCGTTCTCTACGGGGGCTTGATCATGCTGACGCCCCTGCCGGAACTGGCTGTGCGCACCTTGGAGGACCGATTTGCCGGCGCGGCATCGGGGCCTCAAGTCGCCGGGATTATCGTTCTTGGTGGCGCCACGGATGACGGCGGGCTTGTGGCGGCGCGCGGTCAGCCGGCCCTCAACGGGGCGGTGGAACGCCTGACCACGGCGATGGCTCTTCACCGCGCCATGCCCGACCGGCCTTTGATCGTGACGGGCTACAGCGGACGTTTGAACCCGCGTGGCCTGAACGAGGCGGAGATCACGCGGATGTTTTTCGAAGAGCAGGGCCTGCCCATGGCCCAGGTCCGCTTTGAGGCAAGATCCCGCAATACGGCCGAGAATGCGCGTCTGACCGTAGAACTCGCCGGCCAGGACGAACGCCCCTGGCTGTTGATTACCTCGGCCTCTCACATGCCCCGCGCGGTGGCGAGCTTCCGGGCGGCGGGCCTTACAGTGCTGCCCCATCCGGTGGATTTCCGTACGGAACCGGGCCGGCTGGTCTGGCCGCGGGAGCCGGACAGTTCGCTGAGGCTTGCCTCGGTGGCGCTGCACGAGTGGCTGGGGCTGCTGGCTTACTACGTGACCGGCAGGACCGAGACCCTGTTGCCTGCACCGACCCCTGAGGGACGACCCTGAGGGACGACTGGGGGTCAGGCCGACGGCGGCGCGCTCATTACTTGGCAGTACTGCTTCTTGGCCTTAAGGGCGCCACAGAGCTGCTTTGCGGCCTGTTTGGAAGGCAGCGGGCCCGCCAGCACCCTGTAGAAGGTCCCGCGCTGGGCGATTTCGGTTCGGGCGAAACGGGGGCTCATGGCGGAGAGCTGCTCTGGAAAGGCCTGCTTCAGGGCCTCCCATTCCTTCTTTGCGGCCTTTTCCGAGCGCAGGGAGGAGAGGTGGACTACCATCGGCGCCTTGGACGAATTCGCCGCCTTTGGTGCGCCGGGAGTCTTCTTTTCTGCGTTTTCGGCCGGTTTTGCAGGTTTCAGCTTTGGCCGCGGGGGCGAGGCCGGTTTGGCCTCTGCCATGGGCCCGGTCGGGTCCATGGCTTCGGGGGCCTGCTGCCCGCTCGGCGGAGGTGCTGGCACAGGGGCAGAGGCAGAGGCGATGGCCGCTTTGCTCTCGTCGGCGGCCGTGACCGCCTCTTCGGGCGCCGCCATTGCTGCCGCAGCTTCTTCCACCAGGCCTTGTGGTTTGCCTGGAGCCGGGGAGACGGTGGCCTCTTCACCGACCCACTCGACCCCGGTTGGGGGGCGGCTCTGTGCTTCGCTGAGGTTGTTCCCGAAATCCTTGGCCGCTTTCATCAAAGACGCTTCCACCCGATTGGCCCAGCCTTTTGTGTCGTCATACATCGCCTGGCAACCGGAGAGGCTGAGGGCAAGGGCGAGCGGCGCAAGGGTACCGGCGCGAAGGCGGAAACGGGGCAACACCTGGGTATCTCCATTGCCTCGGAGGATGAATTCGGAGCCGCCTTGGGCTGCCCCGGGCTGATCCGTCAAAACTATCCCGCCTATGGTTTAAAATCCTTAAATGCCGGTGACTTAGAGAATTTCCCTAAAGTTCATCCCTTTGTTATTGCTTAACATCTCGCTGCGATGATCGCCTCTGCTGGGCTCTTTACGAGAGCCGCTGGAAAAAGGGCGAAACGATGCAGGCGGTTGAGAATCTGGAACAAGCTTCGGCAGCTCCGGCGAAGTCGGCTGGCACGGCGATTAAGGTTGGACACATCGTCTCGGTGAGCGGCGCCAAGATCACCGGTAGCCTGGTTTCGGTCGGGCCCGATGCGGAATCGGCGGCAAAACTGAATGAAGCGGTTCAGATCGGCGCTCTTTTGAAGATGCCGACCCCGCGCTCCGTTGCCTTCGGCATCGTCTCTTCGCTTTCGACCGGCAATCCCTCGCCGTCGCCTTCTTTGGGCGAGCAGTGGGTCGTTGAGATCGATCTCTTCGGCGAATACCTCCTGGCGGAGGGGCAGGATGCAGAGAGCGGGGAGAGTTTCGATCTGCTGCGCGGCGTCTCGAACTATCCCGGGCTTGGCGAGCCGATCTTTGCCGCGACGTCAGAGGAACTCCAGCAGATCTACAAACGCCCGCGTGGGTCGAATGTGCGGATCGGTACGCTTCACCAGGACGAAACACTGCCGGCCTACCTGGTGACCGACGATCTCTTGGGTAAGCACTTTGCCATCCTCGGCACCACCGGTTCGGGCAAGTCCTGTGCGGTGGCCACGGTTTTGCATGCAATCCTTTCCGAACACCCCTTCGGCCACGTGGTCCTGCTTGATCCCCATAACGAATATGCGAAGGCCTTCAAGGGGCTGGCCGAGGTGGTTACGCCGGAGACCCTGCAACTGCCGTACTGGCTGCTGAACTTTGAAGAGATGGTCGAGGTGATGTGCAGCCGCGACGACGCCAACCGGTCATCCGAGGCCTTCATTCTGAAAGACGCGATCCTGAACGCGAAACGCGCCACCGCAGAAGATGACGAGGCCAAGCGTTACCTCACCGTCGATACGCCGTCGCCCTATCCCTTGAGCGCCCTGCTCCAGAACATCGAAGCGGCAATGGGGCAGTTGCAGAAGGCCGAACAGGCAAAGCCCTACCTGCGTTTGCGCTCCCGCATTGAAAACCTGCGGGCGGACCGGCGCTACGCCTTCATGTTCTCCGGGCTTTCCGTGCGCGACACGCTGCCGGATGTTCTGGCGCGTATCATCCGGGTGCCGGTGGAAGGCAAGCCGCTGACCACATTCGATCTGGCAGGGGTCCCGTCTGAGATCGTTGACGTGGTGATATCGCTGCTTTGCCGAACCCTCTTCGACTTTGCGATTTGGAGCGAGCGCGACGTTTCCGTTCCGGTGCTTCTGGTCTGTGAGGAGGCGCATCGCTACATCCCCGAGGACGAAGGCATTGGCTTTGAGCCGACCCGGCGGGTGATTTCCCGCATCGCCAAGGAAGGCCGAAAGTACGGGCTTTCCCTGGGGCTTGTCTCACAGCGTCCCTCTGAGCTCTCGGAAACCATCATCTCCCAATGCAGCACGCTTTTTGCTTTGCGCATGGGCAATCAGAAAGATCAGGACTTTGTCCGGCGGGCCCTGCCGGAGAGCGCGGAGGGGATGCTGGCCAGCCTGCCGGCGCTGCGCAATCAACAAGCCGTGGTGGTGGGCGAGGGTGCCGTCCTGCCGATGCGCATCCGCTTTGACGACCTGCCGGAAGACAAGCGTCCACACAGCGACACGGCAAGCTTCTCCGAGCATTGGAAGGAGGAGCGGGGGCTCAACGGCTTCATTCCCGACACCATCGAGCGTTGGCGCAAACAGATCCGCTGAAGCGGGCTTCTGCTTTCGGGCCTGTCCGCAAGCCTGCCTTCAGCTAAACAGGTCTTCGACCAGTTCCCGGATCTCCGGCGAAGCTCTTTCGGCCGCCGTGCCGGCGACCTCTTTGCCGGCCTCGGTAAGCTTGCAGATCAGCCAGTCAGGCTTGGTCGGATTGTTGAACCAAGGTTCCGCCCAACCCTGCTCAATACAGCTTCGGATCGTTCGGCTGTCGTATCTTTGACCATAGCGATCGAACAACGGCAACTTACCGCCAGCCTGATTGAGGCCGCGCCGCAACCAGGCAAGTTGGGTTACCGTCGGACGGCTGCGCCGCCGCTTTGGTTCGAGCGCATGGGCCGTGGGGGACAAATCGGCCATGCTCACTCTCCCTGCTAAGCCTCTATGGTAAGCTAGCTTGACTGAGAAAGCGAATCGGGAGCCTGGGCCGTGGCTGCTTGTCTGGTCTACGTCACGACGTCAGATGTCGAGGAAGCGCGGACGATAGGCCGCGCGATGGTTAAGGCGCGCCTTGCCGCCTGCGCGAATATCATTCCGGCCATACATCCGATTTTCTGGTGGGAAGGCGAGGTTCAGGAGGGGGAGGAGACCCTGCTTCTGCTAAAGGCGGCGGAACACCTGGTCCAGGCTCTGACCGAGGCGGTATCGAGACTGCACAGCTATGATTGCCCCTGTGTCGTCTCGATTCCCCTCACCGGCGGCAATCCTGCCTTTCTCGACTGGATCGACGCGGAGACCGCTGGGGCGCCGTCGCTAGGAAATTAGTCTTTGCGCTGGAGCAGGTGGCGCATCGCTTTGCGGTACTCCGGGTCCCAGACCAGCCTTTCCAGGTCGATCGCGGCCTTCGGATCGCCCTTTCCCGGTGCACCTTCCAAAGGTGCGGTGGGGGTTTGGCAAGCCTCTTTTCCTGCAATCATCTTATCCTTTCCGCCCTTGCCGGGCTTGGGCTCATGCTTTTTCATCGCCTTCGAGCCTGCAGGGACATGATGGCAAGGAAGAGGCGGGATCATGGCCCCGGCGTGTTCGATTGCGGCGCAAAAGGGGCAGCGGTCTAATCGCATTGCTGTGTCTGGGGCCGCATAGCTGCCTTGCATGCCGCCTGCTTGCCGAATTAGTTATCAGTGTATACAGACATTCCAAGGAGTTGACGGGGAGAAGCCATGAAGGCTGGATCAGCGCAACTGGCGCTGTCTTTTTCGTGCTTAGGCCATGCCTACATGCACCTCTTCACTGCGTTCTACTTCGTCATCGCCCTGTCGCTGGAAATCGACTGGGGCATTCCCAATCACGAATTGATAAAGCTCTGGGCCCTCGGATCGCTTCTCGTCGGTCTGGCGGCGCTGCCGGCTGGTTGGTTGGGGGACCGCTGGTCCGCCTCCGGCATGATGGCCGTCTATTTCATCGGCCTGGGGATCTCGGGCATCGTCTGCGGTCTTGTCGACTCTGCCAGCGCCCTGATGCTGGGATTGACCGCAATCGGCCTTTTCAGTTCGATCTATCATCCCGTCGGCATTGCTTGGCTGGTGCGCAACGCCAAGAAGCGTGGCATGGCCCTGGCCGTGAACGGCATCTTCGGATCTCTGGGCGTCGGTTCCGCCGGCTTGATTGCGGGTTTTCTCATCGACGCCATCTCTTGGCGGGCCGCCTTCATCCTGCCTGGTATCATCTGTTTGGTGACCGGGCTTGTCCTTGTTGTGGCGCTGCGCCGGGGATGGGTCACCGAAGGCGGGCCCGAAGAGGCACGTGATCCGCCGCCGGCGCGCCAGGACATGATCAAGGTCTTTGCAATCCTGCTGCTGACCATGTCGGTGATGGGCCTGATGTTCCATGCCACCCAGGCGTCGCTACCGAAGATGTTCGATCTTCGCATGCGCGATCTGACGGGGGAGGGTGCCTTCGGTATCGGTGTGCTGGTCGCGGTGGTCTATACCGCCGGCGGTGTGATGCAGCTTGTCGGCGGCTGGCTCGCGGATCGTTTTTCGCTGAAGCTCATCTATCTCAGCGCCTTCGTCTTTCAGATTCCGGTCATGGCCTTTATCGCCACCGCCGTGTCGGCGCCCTTGATTGCCTTGGCGATCCTGACGGTGCTTTTGAGCGCCGCCGCGCTGCCCGCGGAGAACATGCTGCTGGCCCGCTACACACCGCAGCGTCACCGCAGCCTGGCTTATGGCGTGAAGTTCGTGCTCGCCTTCTCGATCGCCAACCCCGCGATCCTCCTCGCATCCTGGGTCGAAGGCAGCAGCGGAGAATACGTCTGGCTTTACATGATCCTGGCGCTGGCCGCCGCAGCAGCAGCGTTCGTCGCCCTGTTTCTGCCAAACAAACCGCCACGGGCCGTTGTGGCGGTCCCCGCCGAATAGTTCGTTCTGACCAGTACCTGTTGTTAAAGAGAGTTGTTACCCGTCTATGACTTCCACACCTTTGGAACTCGACCGCCTCGATCACTTTGTGCTGACCGTCCGCGACATTGACGAGACCTGTGCCTTCTATGAAACGGTTTTCGGGATGCGTCGCGTGGACTTCGGGGAAGGAAGGGTAGCGCTGCACTTCGGCAGTCAGAAAATCAATCTTCATCCCAATCCCTCGCCGGTCGAGCCCAAGGCGGCGGTGCCGGTACCCGGCTCGGCCGACTTCTGCCTTATCGCTTCGGTGCCGACAGAGGAGGTGGCAAGGCGGTTGCGCAGCTGGGGAATCGGCATCGAGCGCGGACCGGTTTCCACCGTAGGTGCCCAGGGGGATATGCGCTCCGTCTACTTCCGCGATCCCGACGGCAACCTTATCGAGGTAGCCTGCTACGGCGCGGAGTAGCGCGAGCCCGGGCGCGCTTCGGACAGCGCGTCACAAGTTTCTGCTTCACGATATCCCAAGCCGCTATCTGCGATCCTTTGGACTGCAGTTGTAGACGGCGGTTCGAGCCGGCCTGGCCGAACTAGACGGTGGCCGCGAGCGCCTTGCCAAGGTCGTCGATGAGGTCTTCCACCGTCTCCAGGCCAATCGAGAGGCGCACCACCGCCGGGCCGGCACCGGCGGCTTCGCGCTGTTCTTCGGTCAGCTGGCGGTGGGTGGTCGATGCCGGATGCAGGATGAGGGAGCGGCTGTCGCCGATGTTCGCAAGATGCGAGAAAAGCTCGCAGCTCTCGACCACCTTCACACCGGCTTCGTAACCGCCCTTAACCCCGAAGGTGAAGACAGAGCCCGCACCCAACGGCAGATACTTCTGGGCGAGATCGTGATAGGGGCTGGCCGGCAAGGCAGCGCAGGAAACCCAGTCCACCGCTTCGTGGTTCTCCAGAAACTCGGCAACGGTTTTCGCATTGGCACAGTGACGCTCCATGCGCAGGCTGAGCGTTTCTGTACCGAGCAGTGTCTGGAACGCGTTCATCGGTGCCATGGTGGCGCCGAGGTCGCGCAGGCCGACGGCGTGGGCCTGCATGGTGAAGGCCATGTCTCCGAAGGTCTCGTAAAAACTGAGCCCGTGATAGGCCGGTTCGGGTTCGGCCAGGCCCGGGAACTTCCCGCTCTTGGCCCAGTCGAAACGGCCTGAGTCGACAACGGCACCGCCGACGGAAGTTCCGTTGCCCGAGAGGAATTTGGTGGTCGAGTGCACCACCAGATCCGCGCCCCATTCGAAGGGACGACAGAGATAAGGCGTCGCCATGGTGTTGTCGACGATCAGCGGAATCTCCGCCGCTTGGGCAATGGCCGAGAGGGCTTCAAGGTCGCTCACCACGCCACCGGGATTGGCGAGGCTCTCGACAAAGATCGCCTTGGTCTTCGGGCCGATGGCCTTGCGGACGTTCTCAGGGTTATCGACGTCGACGAAGTCGACCTGCCAATCGAACTTCTTGAAAGTCTTGCCGAACTGCGTGATCGATCCGCCGTAAAGCCGGTTCGACGCGACGAAGCGGTCGCCCGGTGCCATAATGGCAAAGAACGCCAGGATCTGCGCCGCGTGTCCCGAGGCACAGCAGGTCGCCCCGCGTCCGCCCTCCAGGCTCGCCAGGCGTTCTTCCAGAGCCGCGACGGTCGGGTTGGTCAGGCGCGAATAGATGAAGCCGAAAGTTTGGAGATTAAATAGCGAGGCGGCGTGGTCGGCGTCATGGAATACGTAGGAGGTGTTCTGGAAGATCGGCGTCTGCCGGGCGCCGGTCACCGGTTCCGGCTGGGTGCCAGCGTGGATCATTCGTGTCTCGAAACCCGGTGTCTTGGTTTTTTTCATGCCGGACTCTTTCTCATGAGAGGCGGACCCTGCGGCGCTTTGCGGAGATGATGCCGGAGTTGAAGCCGCCCCAGGACAGTTCGGCATTGAGGCGGCCGAACTCGATCTTGGGGCAGCGGTCCATGACCACGGTCAGGCCGGCAGCCTCGGCTTTCTCGGCGGCTTCATGATTGATCACGCCGAGTTGCATCCAGATCACCTTGATACCCTTGTCCACAGCGACGGCGATCGCCTCTTCGGTGATGGGGCCGGCCGCCGCGGAGTTTCGGAAGATGTCGACCATCTCGAACTTCCCGGGGATTTCGGCGAGGGAGGCGTAGACCTTCTCGCCCAGGATCTCCTTGCCTGCCACCCCGGGATTGATCGGAACCACCCGGTAGCCCTTTTCCTGCAGATACTTCATCGCAAAGAAGCTGGGCCGGTTCCATTTCGGAGAGGCCCCGACCATGGCGATGGTCTTGGTTTCCTGCAGGATGGCGAGCAGCTCTTTGTTGGTGTAGGCGAGGCTGTGGGTCATGGCTCAGTCTGAAGCTCTATCTGGGATCGGGTCCTGGCCGCTTCGGCTCTCTGTGGGCGGCACGAAAGTCTCGGGCCGGTCGTCGGGCAGGCTTTCGATATAGAGCGACTGGCTGGGGAAGGCGAAGCCGCTGCCTGCGCCCTCGACCACTTCCATGATGTAGTAGGCCAGCTTCTCCTTGATCTCCAGCCACTCGCCCCAGTTGGTGGTCTTGGTAAAGCAGTAGAGCATGATGTCGATGGAAGAGTCGTTGAAGCTGTCGATGCGCACGAAGGTCGAGGCTTCGCTGGGCGGCGCAAAATCATCGTTGTCCAGAACATAGCGCTCGATGCCGTCGCGGATCTCGCGCAGTTGGGGAACCGTGGTTCGATATTCGACGCCGATTTTCCAATAGATGCGCCGATGGGTCATGGCGCTGAAGTTGGTGACGGCGTTGTCTGAGAGCTTGGCATTGGGAACGAAGACCGGGGCCTTGTCGAAGCGCCGCACGCGGGTCGAGCGAAACCCGATGGTCTCCACGGTGCCCTCGACCACACCGTCGACCCGGATCCAGTCACCCGGATGAAAGCGCTTTTCCGCGAGGACCAGAATGCCGGCGATCAGGTTCTTGAAAAGATCCTGGGCCCCAAGCGCGACGGCAACGCCGAACAGGCCAAGGCCGGCGATGATCGGTCCGACCTCGATGCCCCAGATCTCCAGGACCGTGGCAACCCCGATGAAGACAATGCCGATCTTGATGGCCTTCACCAGCCATTCGATCATCGGTCGGGTAAAGATGCGCTCCAGCCGGCTGAACAGGAAGGAGAGAGGGCCGACTGCGTTGAAGAAGCCCCAGAAGATCGCCAGCACCACAAGCGAGCGCAGGATGTTGTCGACGATCAGCTCGAATGTACCTTCGGGCCCCAGATACTCCGCCGCAAAGAAGGCGCCCATAACCACGGGGATGAAACGGACCGGTTGCTCCAGGGCGGCGATCAGTTCGTCGTCGAACTGCCCGTCGGTTCGCTTGGCGAGCCGCTTCAGGCGGGCCAGAACGAACTTCGTGAAGAGACGGCGGAAAATCAGGAAGAGCAGGAAGATGCCCAGCGCGCCCAGCAGGCGGCTGATTTCGATTCCAAGGAATCCCTGGTTCCAGACATCCAGGACCAGGGCCCAGAACTCTTGCAACTGCTGCATAGGGCGAAAGGCTTTCTAACGTTGACTGACTGAAGGGGGGCGGGCGGCTATCTAGCGGCCCTGCCACTCGGGCCGGCGCTTCTCGATAAAGGCATCGATCCCCTCTTCGGCATCGCGCGCCAGCATGTTGGTGGTCATGACCTCGCTTGTGTAGGCATAGGCCTCCACCAGACCGTACTCGACCTGTCGGTAGAAGGCTTCCTTGCCGATCTTCACGGTCAGCGGGGACTTGGCGACTACTTTCTCGGCCAGGCGCTCTGTTTCGCTCTCCAGGTCGCTCGCCGCGACGGCCCGGTTGATCAGGCCCAGACCGACGGCGGTCTCGGCATCGATCATCTCGCCGGTCAACAGCATCTCCAAGGCCTGTTTGCGCGGGACGGCGCGGGACAGCGCGACCATCGGCGTTGAGCAGAACAGGCCGATATTGACCCCTGGGGTGCCGAAGTGCGACGCCGCATCGGCAACCGCCAGATCACAAGTCGCCACCATCTGGCAGCCCGCCGCCGTGGCGATGCCATGCACCTTGGCGATGACCGGCTGCGGCAGGTTGGTCAGCCTGATCATGAGCTTGCTGCACTGTTTGAAGACGGATTGATAGAAGGCCCGGTCGCCGCTTTGCGCGCGCAGCTCCTTCAGGTCATGGCCCGCGCAGAAGCCTTTGCCGGCGCCTTCGATGATCACCGCGCGAACGGAGGAGTCTTCGGCGATCTCGTCGAGAGTGGCCTGCAGTTCGGTCATCAAGGCCATGGACAGAGCATTGTACTGCCGGGGTCGGTTCATGGTCAGGCGGGCGATCCCGCCACTGTCGGAACGAAGGAGAAGAGGGGGCTCGCTCGCTGGTGCGGCTTCGGCTGGCATAGGGACCTCTCGCGGGTTCTGGAAAGCGGGGAGACTTTGGCGCTTTCGCAGGTGTGTTATCAAGCGGTATTAGAGTTCTCTTAGAGCAGATCCGGGTTGGATGAATCGCGTGAGCGATTCATCCAACCCGGTGAATCTGCTCTAACTATTTGATGCCGATCGGATTCACATGTTTTGGCGCAACCACGAAGTGGTTCCGTCAAAACATGATCCGATCCAGGACAGGATATCCAAGAAGGAAGACGTCATCCAGATGGACTACTCAAGCCAGGCCCCCCGCATCACCCTGGAGGAGTTCAATCGGCTCCTCGACGAGTCGGCCCCTTTTCAGAAGATATACGGCTTCGTCACCGAGGAAATCGGCTACGGCACGGCAAGGGCGCGGCTGCCCGCCAGTGCGGACCATGTGCGCCCCGGCGGCACCGTCTCCGGGCCCGCGCAGATGGCGCTGGGCGATTTCGCGGTCTATGCCGCCGTCCTCGGGGCCATCGGCAACGTACCCCTGGCGGTGACCACCAGTCTTTCGATCAATTTTCTGCACAAGCCGCTGCCCGGCGATATCCAGGCCGACTGCCGGCTCATCAAGCTGGGCAAACGTCTGGCGGTCGGGGAGGTCTTTCTGACCTCCGGAGGTCAGGAAGCACCGATTTCCCACGTTACCGCGACCTATTCGATCCCGCCAAAGGGCTGATTCCTGGGGCTTTGCAGGGGTGCGCGGGGTGGTTAAGAATTCTCGTTCTTTGTGAATGAGTTATCAGTGAGGTACTATAATACCACCATTCTAACCTATTCGCAGAAAGGTGCTTTTTGCGATTGACAGAACACCTCTTGCCCCATAGAAAACCGCTCTTCGGAGCCGGCCCGGGCCGACGCTCCATCTCCTATTCATTCGGACAGTGATTGGCACGATGAAAACCTTTTCCGCCACACCGTCGGATATCGAGAAGAAGTGGTTTCTGATCGATGCCGATGGGCTCGTCCTCGGCCGTTTGGCCTCGCAGGTGGCCAAGATCCTGCGCGGCAAGCACAAGCCGAGCTTCACGCCGCACATGGACTGCGGCGACAACGTCATCATCATCAATGCCGAGAAGGTCAAGCTGACCGGCAAGAAGACGACCGACAAGATCTACTACTGGCACACCGGCCATCCGGGCGGCATCAAGCAGCGCACCGCGGGCCAGGTTCTGGATGGGGACCATCCGGAGCGGGTGGTGATCAAGGCGGTGGAGCGCATGATCACGCGCAACAGCCTTGGCCGGCAGCAGATGCGGAACCTGAAGGTTTACGTCGGTGGTGAGCATCCCCATGAGGCTCAGCAGCCGGAGACGCTCGATCTCGCGGCGATGAATGCGAAGAACAAGAGGAGCCAGTAAGCATGGCCGATGAGACTCAAACCCTGAGTGATCTGGGCGATCTGGCTGAAGCAACCGGCGTGACCCCGGAAGCGGCCGCTGAGACGGCGGAGCCCCAGCGCGACGCCCAGGGCCGTTCCTATGCGACCGGTAAGCGCAAGGATGCGGTTGCCCGTGTCTGGATCAAGCCTGGCAGCGGCAAGGTGACGGTGAACGGTAAGGACCAGACCGAATACTTCGCACGGCCGGTTCTGCGTATGATCCTGGACCAACCCTTTGTGGTTGCCGACCGCACCAGCCAGTTCGACGTGGTCTGCACGGTCAGAGGCGGCGGTCTTTCCGGTCAGGCCGGTGCCGTTCGCCATGGCATTTCCAAAGCCCTGATGCTTTACGAGCCGGGCCTGCGCCCGGTGCTGAAGCGCGGCGGTTTCCTGACCCGCGACTCCCGTGTTGTGGAGCGTAAGAAGTACGGCCGCGCCAAGGCCCGCCGGAGCTTCCAGTTCTCCAAGCGGTAACCGAGACATACAAAACAGAAGTAACGATCTATGCGGCGTCCCCAGGTTATGGGGGCGCCGTATTTCTTTGCCAAAGCCGCGGTTAGTCCTTGGTCAGGTCAGGACCTTGTCTCCATCTCACTCGATGGTTTCTGTCTTGGTCGACGGGGGGACAAGTAGGTCCTCAAAGAACCACGCAGTGAGTTCGTTTCGACTTGAAACACCCGCTTTGCGATAAACCGATGAGGCCTGTTGCCGGACAGTTTTTTCACGCGTTTCCCGTAGTCCAGCAATTTCCCTAAATGAGAGCCCCTTGAGTATCCCGATCACGACGTCTTGCTCGCTAGCAGAGAGCTTCCAGTGATCAAATTGCTTTTGCATGACGGCTCGGTATTGGTTTGTGATTTCGCTCGAGCTGCTATCGAGTTTCACCAGTTTTCCGCGCGCATTTTCCAGTGCTGCGCGAAGCTGATGAATCTCCCGCAAACTCAGTCTGCGCTGATGCAAATAGAACAATACAAGAGCTGCGCTCAAGGCGAACCAGAGGACGTCATCCCACATTGAGATAAGCGAGCCGCCAGCGAAGAACTCCGAGACTATTTCGATGGCGCTTGTGGCGAAAACGATCAGGACAAAAACAACCAGTGATTTTTGGCCGATCGAAAGCTGCCCAAATTCATCGAACACGTCACTTCTTCCCAACTCTTATCTCCTCACGGTCCCCCAACTCTTATCTCCTCACGGTCCCCCAACTCGTTGAAATCGGACATAAGCACTATGAAACCTCCTGCGCAATCGGGCATTTGTCCGATAGCGGAATGGCCGAACTTGCCTTACTGAACTGGGAAGCGAGCAGGGAGTCAGCCCGCTTTCAAACCATTGCGAAACGAGAGGTTTAGTGCCCGTGACCCTATCGCGTCGACGCTTTCTTACAGGTAGTGCTGCCTTCGTTGGTACGGCATTCGCCAGCAATGCTTGGTCGAATTCCAACCGGCCCGAGTTGCCAATCCCCACCTTGATTGATGGTACCATTGAGGCACCTGTTCATCTGCAACTTCGCGAGGGGCTCTGGTCGTTCAAGCCCGGTATCATGACGCCTACCCTCGGGATCAACCAAGACTATCTTGGACCGACGATCCGGGCGCGAAAGAATAGGGAACTCAACCTGAGTTATCACAACACCCTGAATGAGGGGGTGGCTGTACATGGACATGGGCTCCATGTACCGGGTGAAGTTGATGGAGGACCGCAGTTGGAAATTGCGCCGGGTGATCGCTGGTCCCCCAAGCTATCGATCGTTCAGCCCTCTGCTACCTGCTGGTATCACTCTCATACGCACGGCAAATCAGGCGAGCAAACCTATCGTGGCCTTGCAGGAATGATCCTGATCGATGATGACGAAACCGATGCAATGGATCTTCCTCGGCGATATGGCATCGATGATATACCCATTGTTATTCAAGACCGGACTTTCGATGAGCAAGGCCGTCTCGTCTATTCCTTGATGGAAGCAGATGAAGACGGTTGGTATGGCGATACCGTGGTGATAAATGGCGCCATTGCTCCGGTTGCCAAAGTCCCTGCTGGTAGGGTGCGTCTACGTCTACTCAATGGCGCCAATGCCCGATTTTACATCGTCGCTTTTGCAGATAATCGGGTGTTCCACAAAATCGCAACAGATGGTGGTTTGCTCGAAGCGCCTGTTCCCATGACAACAATGGAAATGTCACCCGGGGAACGTTGCGAGATCATTGTTGATCTTTCAGATGGCAAATCCGCGGATCTGTTCACACTGTTCGAAGATGACGTTGACGAGGCTGAAGAGGGTATTGTCAGCGGCATGTTGGGGGTGCTGGGCTCGTCAGAGGTTGCGGCTGAGATGCCGTCGTTGACCTTGGAAGTCGATACCTCGCTTGTCCCAAACCTTGTCCCGCTGCCTGAAAAGCTCGTCAACATTATCCGCCCCAAGGCGAGCGATGTCGTACGAGTCCGTGAGTTTGAACTAACCATGGAGCACGGTGGTGGGGCCTCAGGTCATCACGGCCACGCTGTAATGGATATGGCCATCAACGGTGCATCAATGGACATGAACGTGATCAATGAAAGGGTCAATCTGGGCGAATGGGAGCGATGGCGTATCCGCTCGGATATGGGCGCGCATCCCTTTCATGCGCATGGTTGCTCTTTTCTCATTGATCAAATGGAAGGTGCAACTGCGCCGGAAGACCAGCGGGGATGGAAGGATACCGTTGTCCTGGACGACGACGATTGGTCTGAGATTGTCGTGCGCTTTGACCACGTTGCCACAGACCAGTTCCCTTATATGTATCACTGCCATATCCTGGAACACGAAGACCGCGGCATGATGGGGCAGTTTACAGTCACGTAAAAAGGGGACCTTTCGCATATTCTGACGACTTAGGTCTCGGGTGCTTTCAACACGGTACCGACGAGCACGGCAGCGCCAAGGCCAGCGAAGCCGTCCCGCGTTCGGTGGTCCAAACGCTGTCTGTCGGCCTGTTCGCCTCAGCGGAACCAGCAAGCCCCGGAGACGCCGAC
Source organism: Pelagibius sp. (assembly GCF_965249265.1). Taxonomy (NCBI): domain Bacteria; kingdom Pseudomonadati; phylum Pseudomonadota; class Alphaproteobacteria; order Rhodospirillales; family Rhodovibrionaceae; genus Pelagibius; species Pelagibius sp. The sequence continues at coordinate 1,993,925 of NZ_OZ252224.1, forward strand.
TCTGCGCTTGAGCAGGGGACTCATTCTTGGGTGAGTGTCAGCCCGTGGCCGCCACGCGCCGCCAGGCCGGGAAGGGGTCTGGCAACTCCGGTAGGTCGTCAGGGCCCTGCGAATGCTGATCAGGAAGGAGACAGGCATCCAGCCGCGCCTTTAGCACCTGCCAGTCTATGCCGCTGCCGATGAAGACGATCTCCTGCCGACGGTCGCCCCAGGGCTCCTGCCAGTGATCACGCATGTAAGCACGCGCGCTTTCATGTTCCACCCAACGCTCTTTCGGTACCGCCGCCCACCAGGTGCCAAGTGGACTGATCGACGACAAAGCGCCTGCGAGCGAGAACTCCACGACCCAATCAGGCCGCGTGGCGATCCAGAAATGGCCTTTGGCGCGGATCACGCCGGGAAGGGCTCCGTTCAATAGGGCGTGGATGCGTTCCGGCACGAAGGGACGACGCGCGCGGTAGACAAAGCTTGCGACCCCGTATTCTTCGGTTTCCGGCACGTGATCGGCGAAGCCGTAGAGTTCCTTGGCCCACATCGGATGTTCATGCGCTTTCTCGTAGTCGAACAACCCTGTATCGAGGATTTCATCCGTGCCGACTTTGGAATGGTTGGTCTCGATGATCTTTGCATCCGCATTCAGGCTGCGGATGATCTTGCGCGCGGCGTCCACCTGCTGCGGCTCCGCATCGGCCACCTTGTTGAGAATGACCACATCAGCGAATTCGATCTGGTCGGTGAGAAGGTGTACAAGCGTTCGATCATCTTCTTCTCCCAGAGTTTCGCCACGGTCCCGCAAGAAGTCGTGACTGGAGTAGTCATGGAGTAGATTTACGGCGTCGACGACGGTCACCATGGTATCAAGGCGGGCAACATCCGACAGACTCACGCCCTCTTCGTCTCGGAAGTCGAAGGTCGCCGCCACAGGCAAAGGCTCAGAAATGCCGGTTGACTCGATCAGCAGATAGTCGAAACGCCCCTCTTCGGCGAGGCGCCGCACTTCTGCGAGGAGATCATCACGCAAGGTGCAGCAAATGCAGCCGTTCGACATCTCGACCAGTGTTTCATCGGTGCGGCTGAGTTCGTTGTCCGCACGTACCAGATCGGCGTCGATGTTCACTTCGGACATATCGTTGACAATGACGGCGACACGCCGGCCATCGCGATTGTTCAGCACGCGGTTGAGAAGTGTCGTCTTGCCGGCCCCAAGAAAACCGGAGAGCACGGTGACGGGAAGGCGGGAGGCTTCGGCAATCATGGTCTTGTCCTTGGTCATTGGTGACCAGTTGTCAGAATCTGCAGGATGCGCAGCCGCGCAGAATGAACCCGAAGACCTTTCCTTCGGGAAGAAATGTAATGTAATAACATCACATTGTGATGCAATCAGTTTCTTGCCCGCGATCCCGAGAGGAGGGCATCGCAAAGTCTCAAAATGAGTTTCCGTCAGAGATAACGCATAAATATCAGGGTTTTGTAGAGGTGCGAGTCAGAAAGGCGGTAAGTCTACGCGCGCGGCTGGGAAGACGGACTGTGGCGCCTGCGGCCCATTTGCCCTGCCATTTGTTTGCGAAGCAAAATCGGTGTCTGAGGAAGCGCCGTTGGATGAGGATTTCCGGCCGGAGAGTCGCTGAGATAATCTGACGTCCCAACAGCGGCTTGCCCCGCCACCTTCAAGCAGAGGTTATCTCCATGCCCAGCCTGATTCTTCCTTATCGCGGTGTCACCCCGCGGATCCATCCCGATGCTTTTGTCGCGGAGACGGCGACCATCATCGGTGATGTGGAGATCGGGCCACGGGCCTCAATCTGGTACGGCTGTGTGCTGCGCGGCGATGTGAACAAGATCCGGGTGGGGGCGGGGACCAACCTGCAGGACGGCACCATCGTTCACGTGAATCACGACCGGAACGGCGACTACCGGCAGACCGGCGGCGGCATGCCGACCCTGATCGGCGACAACGTCACCGTCGGGCACCAGGTCCTCATCCATGCCTGCACCATAGAGAGCGACGCCTTCATCGGCATGGCCGCCGTCGTCATGGACGGTGCCCTCGTCGAGGGTCAGGCGATGGTGGCGGCCGGCGCGCTGGTGACGCCGGGCAAGAAGGTGGCCAAGAGAGAGCTTTGGGGCGGGCGTCCCGCCAAGCTGATGCGCGCGCTGTCGGAAGAGGAGTTGGCTGATCTCCCCTATCTGGCCGAACACTATCAGGAAACGGCGGCAAGCTATCTGGCGGAGCGGCGCGGCTGAAACACCTCGTCGCTGGCGAAAGCGATCAATCCTGCGCCTTTACCTTGACGTAGCTGCCCGGGCCGTCTTCGAGAACCTTCAGTTTTCCGTCGCCCGGCTTACGCGCCGTCACTTCGCCGTTGCCGTATTGGCCGATCCACTTGTCCCACTCGGGCCACCAGGAGCCGGCGTGCTCTTTCGCAGAATTTATCCAACTGTCCGGCGCCTTCGGGTTCTTGGCGTTGGTCCAGTAGCCGTACTTGTTGGCTTCCGGCGGGTTCACGACCCCGGCGATATGGCCGGAGCCGGCAAGGATGAACTTGACCGGCCCCCCGAGAAGCTGGGTCGCCGCATAGGTCGCTTTCCAGGGGGCGATGTGGTCTTCGCGGGTCGATATCAGGCTGGCCGGTACCTTGATTTTCGAGAGATCGATGTCGACCCCTCTCAGGCGGATCCCGCCGGCTTTCAGCAGACGATTCTCCTGGTACATGTTGCGCAGATAAAAACTGTGCATCGCCGCCGGCATGCGCGTGGAATCTGAATTCCAATAGAGCAGGTCGAAGGGGAAGGGGTCTTTGCCCATCAGGTAGTTGTTGACGACGAAAGACCAGATCAGGTCGTTGGCCCGCAGCATGTTGAAGGTGGTCGCCATCTCGCCGCCTTCCAGATAGCCCTTCTGGTTCATCTTTTCTTCGAGCGCGGCCAGCTGTACCTCGTCGATGAAGACCCCCAGTTCGCCTGAATCCTCGAAATCCATCATGGTGGTGAAGAAGGTTGCGGACTTGACGCGGTTGTCTTTCTTGGCGGCCATGTAGGAGAGGGTGCAGGCCAGCAGGGTCCCGCCCAGGCAGTAACCGATGACGTTGGCATCCTTTTCGCCGGTCGCCTGTTCCAAGGCGTCCAGCGCGGCCAGCGGACCCTCCACCATGTAGTCTTCGAAACTCTTGGCCGCCAGCTTCTCGTCCGGATTGACCCAGGAAATCACGAAGACCGTATGGCCCTGTTCGACCGCCCAGCGGATGAAGGAATTCTTGGGCCGCAGATCCAAGATGTAGAACTTGTTGATCCAGGGCGGGATGATCAGCAGCGGCCGTTTGTGGACTTTTTCCGTGGTCGGCTCGTACTGCAGCAGCTGCATCAGGTCATTCTGGTAAACCACCTTGCCCGGTGTCACCGCGATGTTCTCGCCCAGCTCGAAAGCCTCGGTATCGGTCATTCGGATCTTCAGCCGGCCCTTGCCGCGCTCCAGATCCTCCAGCAGGTTTTCCAGGCCTTTCACCAGATTTTCGCCGCCGGATTCCAAGGTCTCCTTGAGCACTTCGGGATTGGTCATCAGGAAGTTCGAAGGGGCCATGGCATCGACGAACTGACGGGTATAGAAGTCGACCTTCTGTGACGTCTTATCGTCCAGGCCTTCGACATCCTTTACCGTCGACTGCATCCAGCGCGCCGTCAGCAGGTAGGACTGCTTCACATAATCAAAGAGCTCATTCTCATCCCATTCCGGATGCTTGAAGCGCCGGTCGCCGCGTTCCGGTTCGGCCACCGGATCGGCTTCCTGGCCCATCATGCGCTGGGCAGTGGATTGCCAGAGACGCATGTAGTCCTGCCAGAGGGTCATCTGGGCCTGCACCAGCTTGGCCGGGTCGGCCATCATCCGATGGGTCATTTCCATAAAAGCGGCGCCGATGTTCATCGGGTCCATGGCTGCGCCGCCACCGTTGCCTTCCTGCTGTTGACGCTCGAGGAATTCGCTGACCAGTTTCTGGCTGCGCTCTGCGATTCCCGCCATCGATTTGGAGATTTCCACGGGATCGGGCATTTTGATGTCGGGGGGCTGTTGCTCCGCCATGGCGGCTTCCTTATCCTGCCTAGAAACGTGCGCGCCGCCCTGGAAAAAGAATCAGGGCTCGGACGCAGGATCGCTGAATTGCCCCGCAAGGTAATAGGGGGGTGCGGTCTGTACAATAGCGGAGACAGCGCAGCCGAAAGTGGCGCAGGCCGGGCGATTGAGGTGGAAGACCGGGATTGTCGGCCCAGCAGGGATGAAACGAGATGACGGAAGCTCAGGAAGCGACAGATCAGGTCGCAAAAGACGCTGATCTGGCGGCAAAGGGTCAAGGGCGCCGCGCCGGTGCGGCGCTGGCTGCGGCGGTTGGACTTGCGCTTGCCGGTTGTACGGCAGTGGACGATCTCACCATGTCGCCTGAGGAACGCGCGGCCCTGGAGCCGCAGCGCGTAACAACGGAAGGCGCAAAGGAAGAATTTCCTACTCTATCGGAGGTTCCCGATGCGCCGCGACCGTATTCCTCGCCGGAGGCACGGCAGGAAATGGTCGAAGAACTGACGGATGACCGGGAAAAGGCGGATTTCACCGATCCCACGCCCTTGATCACGGCAGCGCCGCCCAAGCTCGACCCCTTTGCCGGCAGCACCATCATCTCGGCCGATTCCGTGACCACAGGCGCGCAGCTTGCGAACCTTTCGGCACCGCCATCCGCCGGGCCGGGCCAGCTCGCCGCTATCATCTTCTTCAGTCATGGCTCCGTTGAGCTGGACGGGAACGACCGCAGCGTGCTGCAGGACCTTGTTACCCTGCACAACCAGCAGGGCGGCAGTCTGCGGGTTATCGGCCATGCCAGCAGCCGGACCCGTAACACCACCCCGGATCAGCATCAGGTGGCGAATTTCGAGATGTCGCTGGCGCGGGCCAATGCGGTCTCTTCGGAACTGCTGCGCCTTGGGGTCTCTCCGGATTCCGTTTCTACGGAAGCCAAGTCCGATGCTGAGCCGGTCTATCACGAGTTCATGCCTTCGGGGGAGGCCGGGAACCGCCGGGTCGAAATCTTCCTGGAAAAATAACGGCCTCCTGGGTACAAGAAGCACCCGATAGGAAGCGTGCTGAAGGACGCCCGGGCGGGTTGTTGCCCAGATCGGTTTTGACGCTTCTTAGGTTTACGGGGTTAACGGCAGCCGTCAGCGGCCGTGCCCGCTCTCAGATTGGTTCTTTGCCAGGCCATGTCTCAAGACTTCCACCGGATCAAGCGCCTGCCGCCCTACGTCTTTGCGGAAGTGAATGCGCTGAAATCTGCTGCCCGGGCGGAGGGCCAGGACATCATCGACTTCGGCATGGGCAATCCCGATCAGCCGCCGCCCAAGCATGTGGTCGACAAGCTGGTGGAGACGCTGTCAGATCCAAGGGTGCACCGCTATTCCACATCGCGCGGCATCCCGGGCCTGCGGCGCGCGCTGAGCCGCTACTACGGCGAGCGCTTCGGCGTCGATCTGGATCCGGAGCGCGAGGTCATCGTGACCCTTGGCTCAAAGGAAGGCCTTGCCAACCTTGCCCAGGCGATCACCAGTCCGGGCGACATCATCCTGGCGCCGAACCCCAGCTATCCGATCCATGCCTTCGGCTTCATCATCGCCGGCGCGGCGATCCGCAGCCTGCCCATGGGCCCGGAGTTCGACCTTTTGGAGCAGCTGGAACGGGCAGTCCGTCACTCCGTGCCCAAGCCCTCGGCCCTGGTGTTGAACTATCCCTCAAACCCGACGGCCGAGGTCGTCGACCTAGACTTCTACGGGGCCATTGTCGAGTTCTGCCGCGACAACGGAATCTATGTGATCTCCGACCTTGCCTATGCCGAGGTTTATTTCGACGGCAAGCCGCCGCCCTCGATCCTTCAGGTGCCCGGTGCGCGTGACATCGCGGTGGAGTTCACCTCTCTCAGCAAGACTTACTCGATGCCGGGCTGGCGCATCGGCTTCTGCGTCGGCAACGCGGACTTGGTTGCCGCCCTGGGGCGGGTAAAGTCCTATCTCGATTATGGCGCCTTTACGCCGATCCAGGTGGCCGCGACAGCGGCCCTGAACGGCCCTCAGGATTGCGTTGAGGAAATGCGGCTGCGCTATCGCTCGCGCCGGGATGTTCTGGTATCCGGCCTGGAGGCCGCCGGCTGGCCGATACCGAGTCCGCCCGCCACCATGTTCTGCTGGGCGCCGCTGCCTGAGGCTCTGCGGGAACTGGGGTCCCTGGAATTCTCGAAACTGCTTTTGCGTGAAGCACAGGTGGCGGTTGCACCGGGCGTCGGGTTCGGCGAATACGGCGAGGGCTTTGTCCGCCTGGGTCTCGTAGAAAATGAACAGCGCACGCGCCAGGCCGTGCGCAACATCAAACAGTTTCTGCGTTCTTCGGGAATCGGCCCCGACGACGCCAAGGTTCGGAACATCGCTTCTTGAGTACAGCCCTTCGAATAGCCGTGGCCGGTCTTGGCACGGTAGGCGCCGGCACCCTGCGCCTTTTGAACGAAAACGCCGAGGTGATTGCTGCACGCGCAGGCCGCGCCCTGCAGGTCACCGCTGTCTGCGCCCGTGACCGCTCCCGCGACCGCGGTGTCGACCTGTCGGGCTGTCAGTGGTTCGACGACCCTGTGGCCATGGCCGCCGAGGCCGAAGCCGACGTGGTTGTCGAACTGATCGGCGGTTCCGAAGGTGCGGCCAAGCAGATGGTCGAAGCGGCCCTTGCCGCCGGACGTTCGGTGGTCACTGCCAACAAGGCACTGCTGGCCCATCACGGAACCGCTTTGGCAAGGCAGGCGGAGGCAGCCGGCTGCACCATCGGCTACGAGGCCGCCGTTGCCGGCGGCATTCCGATCATCAAGGGACTGCGGGAAGGCCTGGCCGGCAACAACGTCAGCCGCGTCTACGGCATCCTGAACGGCACCTGCAACTACATCCTGACCCAGATGTCCGCCGGTGGCGGCGCACCCGGCAATCCGGTGGAACGCCAGAGCTTTGAGGCCGTGCTGAGCGAGGCACAGCGTCTGGGCTATGCCGAGGCCGATCCCAGCTTTGACGTCGACGGCGTCGATACGGCACACAAGCTGGCCATCCTCACGGCGCTTGCCTTTGGTTGCGAGGTGGATTTCGACGCTGTCTTTGTCGAAGGCATCCGCAACGTTTCCGCCCTTGATGTCTCTTATGCCGAAGAACTGGGGTACTGCATCAAGCTGCTCGGTGTCGCCCAACAGGTGAACGGTGCGGTGGAGCAACGGGTGCACCCCTGCATGGTGCGGATCGGGCAGCCGATTGCCTCGGTGGATGGTGTCTTTAACGCAGTGGTGGCCGATGGTGACTTCGTCGATACGACGATGTACGAGGGCCGTGGCGCCGGCGCCGGTCCGACGGCCTCTGCCGTGGTGGCGGATCTTATCGATATTGCCCGCGGGACGGTGCTGCCGGTGTTCGGTATTGCCGCCGACCGGCTCAGCCGTCTGCCGACCCTGCCCATGGAAAGACACAGCTGTGCCTACTATCTGCGCCTCTTGGTACTGGACAAGCCGGGCGTAATCGCCGAAGTCTCTGCGGTACTGCGCGATGCGGACATTTCGATGGAGTCGATGCTTCAGCGCGGCCGTGCCCAAGGTGAGGGCGAGGCCGTGCCGGTCATCATCATGACCCACGAGACCAGCGAGGCAGCCATGCGGGCCGCCTTGGACCGGATTGCCGGGCTGGAGGCGACACTGGAGCCGCCGCAGCTTATTCGTATCGTCGACTTCTGAAGCGACAGGAAAGAAGAGGGACAATGCCCAAAAGCAGCACTGCGATGGACCGGAACTTGGCTTTGGAGACGGTTCGCGTGACCGAAGCGGCCGCCCTTGCGGCGTCGCGGCTGATGGGCCGTGGCGACGAGAAGGCTGCGGATCAGGCGGCGGTCAACGCCATGCGACAGTCTTTGAACGGCCTGGGAATCGACGGCACCGTGGTGATCGGCGAGGGCGAGCGCGATGAGGCGCCGATGCTCTACATCGGCGAAAAGGTCGGCGGCGGCGGCCCGGCCATCGATATTGCCCTCGACCCGCTTGAAGGAACCACCATCACCGCGAAGGGCGGCCAGAATGCGCTGGCGGTGATCGCAATGGCTGAGGCGGGTAACTTCCTGAACGCCCCCGACACCTATATGAGCAAGATTGCCATCGGCGGCGGATTACCGGAGGACCTGGTGGACCTCGACGAAGAGCCGGCCAAGAATCTGGCCAACCTGGCCAAGGCCAAGAAGGTCGAGGTTTCGGATCTGGTGGCCTGCATTCTCGACCGGCCGCGTCATGGCGAGGTGGTTGCCAAGGTGCGCGAAGCCGGCGCGCGGATCGTTTTGATCGGCGACGGCGATGTCTCCGGCGCCATGGCGACGAGCAGCCCCGACAGCGGTGTCGATATCTATATGGGGGTCGGTGGTGCGCCGGAAGGCGTTTTGGCCGCGGCGGCGCTGCGTTGCATCGGCGGGCAGTTTCAGGGACGCCTTGTGTTCCGCAACGACGACGAACGGCGCCGCGCCGACCGTTGGGGCATTACCGACTATGACCGCAAGTACAAGCTGGAGGAACTGGCCAGCGGTGACGTGATGTTCGCCGCCACCGGTGTGACCGACGGTTCGATGCTGAAGGGCGTGCGCCGCTTCCACGGCGGCGCCACCACCCATTCCGTGGTGATGCGGTCGAAATCCGGCACCGTGCGCTATGTCGAAGCCCACCACAATTTCCAGCGCAAGACCTGGTACGACGGGCTGGGCGTCTAGACGCGATGGCCGCGACCTCGCCTGCATCCAACGCGGAGCGCGGCTGTTTCCTCGGGGTCGAACGTTCGCTGACAGGCAAGCGTTGGGAGGAGCGCCTGGATGAGGCCCGGCTCGGCCTTGCCTTGTCGCAACAATTGGGTTTGCCGGAAATCATCGGCCGCGTGCTCGCCGCTCGCGGCGTTGGGGTGGAGGAGGCCGAAGGGTTCCTGAATCCGACCCTGCGCGATTACCTGCCGGACCCTTCTGCCTTTGCCGACATGGATAAGGCAGCAGAGCGGTTGGCCAAGGCGATCGGCGCGGGAGAGAAGATTGCCGTCTTCGGGGATTACGATGTCGACGGGGCCACGTCTTCTGCCTTGCTGTGGCGCTTCTTCGCCGAGCTGGGCGTCGATCTGGAAATCTACATTCCCGACCGTATGGCCGAGGGTTACGGCCCCAATGCCCCGGCCCTGAAGCGGCTGCGCGCCGGCGGTGTCAGCCTGGCAATCACGGTGGATTGCGGTATCACCGCCTTTGACGCTCTGGCGGAGGCCGCCGAAGCGGATCTTGAGGTCATCGTCGTCGATCACCATGCCGCCGAACCGCGCCTGCCAACGGCGGCGGCGGTGGTGAACCCGAACCGTCTGGACGACGGCAGCGGACAGGGCCAGATGGCCGCTGTCGGTGTCGCCTTCATGCTGGTCGTCGCCCTCAACCGTACTCTGCGGGACAGCGGCTGGTACGCTGCCGGAGGACGAAAGGAACCGGACCTGCGCCAGTGGCTGGACCTCGTCGCCCTGGGCACGATCTGCGACGTGGTGCCGCTGACCGGCGTCAACCGCGCCCTGGTTTCCCAGGGCCTCAAGGTTATGGCGCGCCGCGCCAATGCCGGGCTTGCGGCGCTGAGCGATGTGGCGCGCATCGACGAGCCGCCGGGCACCTACCATGCCGGCTTTCTGCTGGGCCCAAGGGTCAACGCCGGCGGGCGGGTCGGCGAGGCGCCCCTGGGCGCAAAGCTGTTGTGCAGCAACGACGGGAGCGAGGCGGCGGCGATCGCCGCCCGGCTCGACGATTACAACGCGGAACGGCGGGAGATCGAGGTCCAGGTTCTCGACCAGGCCATTCGCCAAGTGGAGGAACAGGGGCCGGGGAAGGGGCTCGTCGTCGCCGCTTCCGAGGGCTGGCACGCCGGGGTCATCGGCATCGTCGCCAGCCGTCTGAAGGAACGCTACAACCGCCCGGCGCTGGTCATTGCCCTGGACGGTCCGCTTGGCAAGGGCTCCGGCCGATCGGTACCGGGGGTGGATCTCGGGGCAGTGGTGATCGCGGCCCGGCAGGAAGGCCTGCTGGTGAACGGGGGCGGACACCCCATGGCGGCGGGCATCACCCTGGAAAGTAGCCGCCTGGGCGCACTGACGGCATTTCTGGACGAGCGCCTGGGCCGCCGCCTGGCCGAGATTGCCTACCGCCCGGCCCTGGGGATTGACGGTGCCTTGCAGCCCAAGAGCGCCACTCTGGAACTGTTTGCAGCTCTGGAGCGCTGCGCTCCCTTCGGGGTCGGCAATGCCCAGCCGCGTTTTGCCCTGCCGGCGGTCAAGGTGGCCCAGGCCTCGGTGGTTGGTGAGAACCATGTGCGCTGCTTTCTTTCCGGTGCCCAGGGCGGCCGCCTGAAGGGCATCGCCTTTCGGGCCCTGGACAGCGACCTTGGCCCCGCCTTGCTGCAAACCGCCGGAATGCCTTTGAATGTTGCGGGGCGGCTGCAGATCGACCGCTGGGGAGGCAAGGAATCGGTGCAGTTCATCATCGAAGATGCGGCGCCGCTGGGCGCCTGACAGCCTTCGGAGAGGCCGTTTTCCGCGGAACTCCGCCTTTCAGGCCATCGCCTTCAAATTCCGGTCAGCAGCGCTATTCTCCGGGACAGGAGGCTGCTTCGGCAGGTAAGCTTTACGCATGGATTTGATGCGCAGATCTCTTGCAAGAACGGTCCTGGGTGGAATGCTGCTGTTCGGCGGGCTGCCGGCTGGCTTTGCCGGCGATGTCCGGGCGAACGACCAACACCCTGAGCGGAGCCGGGACTTCGCCGCCGAGCTGGCGCAGCTTTCTGCACAGAGGCAGGTTGTCGATCTGGAGCTGGTTCTGGCCGTCGATGCTTCATCTTCCGTCTCTGCCGAGGAATTCGACCTGCAGATGCGCGGCTTTGCCGATGCTTTCCGCGATCCGGCGGTGGCCGCGGCAATCCGGGCGACCGGGGAACTGGGCGTGGCCATTGCGATGATCCAGTGGTCCGACAATCGCCGCCAGCACGTTGCGATCGATTGGCAACACCTGACGACGGCGGAGTCGGCGGAGCGCTATGCGGATCTCATCGACACCACGCCCCGCTTTCTGGACGGGGGTGGTACGGCCATCGGCGGCGCCATCGAATTCGGGGTGCGCCTGATCGAACGCAACGCCTTTGAGGGCGTGCGCAAGGTGATCGACATTTCCGGCGACGGCCGGGCGAACCAGGGGGCCCAGCCGGCGAAGCTCCGCGATCTGGCGGTTCTGCAAGGGATAACCATCAACGGCCTGGCGATCCTGAACGAGGATTCCTCGGTCGACGCCTACTACCGCAGTTCGGTGATCGGTGGCACCGGCGCCTTTGTGATGACCGCGAACAACTACGAGGACTTTGCGGCAGCCATGCTGGAGAAGCTGATCAAGGAGATCGGCGCGGTTCCGGTCGCCCACGGCCCCTCCGACGGCCCTTCAGACACGGGCGGCCCTGAGGGCGCGCCAACGACGCCTGGCGGTACCCAATTGGCCGAGAGAACCGGCACGCTGCCGGGCCCGGCCACGGACCGCGATGCCTCCCGGGAGTCCGGCGACCTCCCGGGTTATTAGTATTTCCTGTCGAAAGGGCTCAATTTCTGCCGTTCCGGGCGCCGCAGAGGGTTGCATTCCCAGTACGAAGCGGCTACATCCTCTGCGCTCTGGGACCCCATCGTCTAGAGGCCTAGGACACCGGCCTTTCACGCCGGCAACACGGGTTCGAATCCCGTTGGGGTCGCCATCCTTTCCTTAAAGCTGCCACCGGTCAGAAGGTCCTTGAGATTCTCGGGACTGAAGTTTTGTGACCGGTGTTTGCGTTAGGCGCACCCACGCGGCGGGCCTCGCGCTCGTCGGATATGAACCGCAAGGTCTGCAGATCCAGCGCGCGAGCTTGGAAGAGGATCAGTCTTAGCGGGACGCGGGGCCCTGACTGGGCGAGACTGTGACATTGCCCGAAATCAGCCGAATTATCTTGCCCATAAAGATGGCGCGGCATAGCCTTTAACCTATTATGCGAATGACTATTATTCGCACATTATGGGAGCTGCTCCTTGAGTTCACTGGATACCCTGGCGCGAAAAGGGAAAACGCCGGTTGTTGCTCGGTTTTTTCTTCGCATGTTCAGGATACGGCCCGTTGTGGGACGGCGGGTTTGGCGGCAGGCAAGCTGCTGTCTTGTTGCTGGCCTTGTGACTCTTTTTCTTCAGCCGAGTCCTGAGAACGCAAGCGCAGGGGACAGCAGCCGTGTTGTCTCCATTGGTGGCTCGGTCACCGAGGTTGTCTATGCGCTCGGTGCGGGGGATCGCTTGATCGCCGTTGACAGCACCAGCCTGCACCCGCCTGAAGCGCGTGACCATCCGGATGTCGGCTACATGCGACGGCTTTCCGCAGAGTCGATCCTGGCATTGAAGCCGACGTTATTGCTGGCCGTCGAAGATGCAGGGCCTGCAAGCGTGCTCGACCAGCTTCGCGCCGCCGGAATGAGTTTGGTTATCGTGCCTGACGTGCCCTCGAATGAAGGTGTGTTGCAGAAGGTGGATGTCGTCGCAAAAGCCCTCGACCTGGAGGCCGAAGGGCGGATGGTTTCGGACAGGCTCCGAGAGGAACTCGCGCTGCTCGGCGATGATTTGAGCAAAGTCGGTGGGAAGCCCTCAGTGCTTTTTCTGCTTTCCGTGGGCCGGGGGGCTCCGCTGGCGGCAGGGCGTGATACCTCGGCGGCGAGTATCATCGGGCTTGCCGGCGGCCGCAACGCGATTGACGCCTTTGATGGTTACAAACCCCTGACTCCCGAGGCAATGGTCGGCACTGAGCCGGACTATATTTTGGTGACGGAACGCACTCGAGACCTGCTTGGCGGAGAGCAGGCGTTGCTTACGCGGCCCGAAATCGCCGCGATGCCGGCGGGCCGTGAGCGCCGTGTGATAACCATGGACGGTCTACTCCTTCTCGGTTTCGGTCCGCGCACGCCGCAGGCGATCCGAGACCTTGCCGCTGGCCTTCATCCGGATTGGCCGGCTTCCTCCGTTTCCGATTAGCGCAGCGCTACGATGGAAATGGCTGTCGACATCGCCCAGGCGGTGGAGAGACAGGCGAGGCGGGCTAGGTTTGCGCTTCTCGCACTTACGGTGTTGTTGCTGGCGGCATTTTTTCTTGCGATTGGCTATGGCGCCGTTGCGATAGCGCCACTTCAGACCCTGGCGATCCTGCTGGACCAACTTGGCCTGAACATCCTCGATGGCTATGAGGAGGTGCAGAAGGTGGTGCTGCTGGTTATCCGTTTGCCGCGGGTTTTATTGGGGCTTCTGGCCGGCGCGGCCCTTGCTGTTGCCGGCGCCGCTCTGCAAGGGCTCTTTCGCAATCCTCTTGCCGACCCGGGACTGATTGGGGTGTCCACAGGTTCTGCCCTCGCGGCCGGTGCCGCCATCGTCTTCGGCGGTACTCTGCTGGGTGTTCTCCCCGGCTGGGTCAGCAACGCCCTGTTGCCCTTTGCCGCTTTCGTCGGCGGCTTGGCAACGACCCTTCTGGTTTACCGCATCGCCAGCCGTGATGGACGCACTGAGGTCGCGACAATGCTATTGGCCGGCATAGCACTGAATGCCCTTGCGGGAGCGGGGATCGGCCTGCTGGTCTTTGTGAGCGACGATCAACAGCTCCGCGACCTGCAGTTCTGGCTGCTCGGCGGTCTTGGCGGCGTGACCTGGCCGAGCCTCTTCTCGGCAGCGCCCCTGATCCTGACACCAATCCTTCTTCTCCTGTTTTTTTCCCGCCAACTCAATGCGCTGCTTTTGGGAGAGGCGGAAGCCACCCATCTGGGCTTCGATGTGGAGAGGACGAAAGGTACGATCGTCATTCTGGCGGCCCTGACCGTCGGCGCGTCGGTTGCCCTGACCGGTGTTATCGGCTTCATCGGCCTGGTGGTCCCGCATCTGGTGCGGCTGATGATCGGGCCGGACCATCGTACCCTGTTGCCGGCTTCGATCCTGTTGGGCGCGGCATTGCTGCTATTGGCCGATCTCGCCGCGCGAACCATCGTGCTGCCTGCGGAACTGCCTGTTGGCATCCTGACGAGTTGTATCGGCGGACCGTTCTTTCTTTGGCTCTTGATCCGCCGCCGCAGCCTGGGGATGTGGTAATGCTTGCCGCTTTGAATCTGCGATACCACTACGGAGCCAAGCCGATCCTCTCCGATGTTTCCCTTCCCATAAGGCCCGGAGAGGTGCTTGCCGTCATCGGTCCGAACGGGGCTGGCAAATCGACTCTTCTTCACCTGCTATCCGGGACGATAAAGCCGCAGAGCGGTGAGGTGAGTCTCGATGGCCGGCCGTTACGTCAGTGGAGACCCGTGGACCTGGCAAAGCGACGCGCCGTGCTGCCTCAGACGCCGCTCCTGAATTTTCCATTCCGTGTGCTTGATGTCGTTTTGTTAGGCCGCAGCCCTTTCGCCGGACAGGCGGCGCGGCAGGAGGATCTGCGGATCGCTGCCGCGGCGCTCCACGAAGCGGATGCGGTTCATCTTGCCGAGCGGATCTATCCCACGCTTTCAGGCGGCGAGCGACAGCGCGTGCAGCTTGCCCGGGTGCTGACCCAGGTCTGGCCGGCTGCTTGTGATACGGCTGGTGAAGGTTCCGGCAAGCACGAAAGCCGCTATCTGCTGCTTGACGAGCCGACAAACAATCTCGACATCGCCCATCAGCAAACGACTCTCGCATCCGCACGTCGCCTGACCGACCATGGTCATGGGGTGCTGGCGGTCTTGCATGATCCGAATCTGGCCGCATTCTACGCTGACCGCGTCTGCATCCTGAAGGACGGCGAGATTATGGCCGAAGGAACACCGGATACCGTTATCACTGAGCGCAACCTCGAGGCCGCTTTCGGTCTGCGCGTAACAGTTATGCGCCACCCTGGAAACGGACGAGCCGTCATGGTGCCGGGGTGAGCGGCGCACTTCATATGTGCAGGTAAGAGAACCACCTATCAGGACTATGGAGGATCGCATGTACATCGCTATGAACCGTTTTCAAGTGCGTCACGGTCACGAAGCCGAGTTCGAGGAAGTCTGGAAAGGCCGCGACAGCCGGCTGAAGGGTGTTCCAGGCTTTGTGGAGTTTCACCTGCTCAAAGGGCCGCAACACGAGGACTACAGGCTCTATTCGTCCCATACCCTTTGGGCATCGCGTGCTGATTTCGAAGCCTGGACGAAGTCGGAAGCCTTTCGTGAAGCGCATCGTTCCGCCGGTGGAAACCGCCACATGTATCTCGAAGGACCTCACTTCGAAGGTTTCGATGTCGTTCAGCATATGAAGTGAGGGAGTAATCCGGGCCGGCCGCCGGCCGCTAACCCCTCGGGGGTAAGGGCGGCTGTTCATTTGCGTCGCCCGCTAGACGTTCTGCGCGGCAGGACACCTAATCATTTGTGCTAGCCTTGTCCGGTTGATCCGGGCTGCCGTTCGCCTGCCCGCGGTTGTGGGTGGGCTTGGCGGCCGCGGCGACCTCCGCCTGCCAGCAAGGGGAATGCGCCATGGCCAGCAAAAAGCCGCGTAAGAAAAAAGCCAAAACCTCTCGTAAAGCCAGCCCTAGGAAGACTGCTCCCAAAAAGACCGCTCCCGGGAAGACCGCTCCCAGAAAGACCGCTCCCAGAAAGACTGGTGAGAGCGCGGAGGTGAAGATCTGCGCTTTGCCGTCGTCGCCCGAGCGCGACCTTGCGCCGACCATGGATCCCTTCCGCGCCTCGCTGATCCGCTTCATGGACAAGAAGTGGGTGAACGGCACGGCGCTCAGCTACTACTTCTTTCGCAAGCCCGCGGCCTGGCGTGGCGCCGACAATCAGGAACAGGCGGTGCGCGATGCCTTTCAGGAGTGGAAGGATCTGGGACTGGGTCTCGTCTTCAATGAGGTCGATGCGCCGGAAGAGGCGGAGATCCGCATCGGATTTGATCACCGCGACGGCTCCTGGTCCTATGTTGGCCGGGATGCCGTCGATCACGCCAGCGATCCGCGCAAGCGCACCATGAACTTCGGCTGGGACCTGACCACTCCCTATGGCCGCGACACCGCATTGCACGAAATCGGTCACGCCCTGGGCTTTCCCCATGAGCATCAGAATCCCAACGCCGGGATCGTCTGGGACGAGGCGGCGGTGATTGCCAACTTCTCCGGCCCGCCCAACAACTGGCCGGAGGATCAGATCCGCCACAACATCCTCCGCAAGATCGACCCCTCCCTGGTCGAAGGTTCGGAGTGGGACCCGGATTCGATCATGCACTATCGCTTCGGGCCCGGGCTGATCACGTTGCCCGCGATTTACAAGACTCAATCCTTGATTCCGGCGCCGGGCCTCTCGCCCATCGATATCGACCGGGCGGTGGCCTTTTACCCGATGATCAATCGCGAGCCCAGGCTGCGGCCCTATGAATCCCAGCGCATCAGCATCCTTCCGGGCGAGCAGTTGAACTTCGCGATCGAGCCGGAGCGCAGCCGCCTGTACAGCATGCAGACCTTCGGCGGCATGGATACGGTGATGGTGTTGTTCGAGGAGGTCGACGGACAGCCGTTCTACATGGACGGCGACGACGACAGCGGCAGCGACTTCAATGCCAAGATCACCGTGCGGCTGCGCCGCGGCCGGCGCTACATTCTGCGTCTGCGCCTCTACTACGCCATGCAGCAGGGTGAGGGCGTCTTGATGCTGTGGTAGCGGGCTTCCGGTTTCAGGCCCGGCCGCGGCCGCCCATTGGGACGTCGGTGCTTTGACCGAGCAGGCTGAGCAACAGCGCACAGCCGTCCCCGAAGACTTCGGTCATGACCGACAGCGGGGTCGGTTGCATGGTACGGATGCGGGCCTCGACATCGCCTTCGACTGCGGTCAGTTCCCCGGAGAACTTTCGCACGATCTTTTTGATCGGCTGATTATCCGGAAGGCAAAGCAGAAAGACCGTGCGAAGGCCGCGGTTCCGCGCGACCAGCAGCGCTTCGGCGACCAGGCGGGTGCCCAGGCCCTGCTTCTGATAGGGGCCTTCTACCGAGACAGACAATTCGGCATTCCTGGACCAGCAGGAACCGATCCTGCGCAGTTCGACGACCCCGTGCAGACGATCCTTGTCAAAGACACCCACCGCCCAGGTCTGCGACCAGTCGATGGCCTCGGCATAGCTATCCAGGCCGGCATCTTTGACAGCGTGCCCGAAACGCAATCGGACATCATCGGCAGAGAGGCGTCGCAGATGCCCCTTCAGCTGGTCGGCATCACAGGCCGACAGCTTGCGAACAGCAAACATCGTTACTCCGATTCCCGACCGCCGCCCGGCCTGTGTTGATCGCTCCTGCGGATCGCCGCCGGGCGCAACAGACAGGTGAAACGGCGGTCGCTGACGGCTGCCTGGTTACGCCTGGAGAGCGGGATTGCCGGCGGTCTGGCCGGTCCCCTTCGTCTCATCGGATTTTGGCTGCGCGCTGGCGATGCGGGCGAAGAGGCGCTTGAAAAACGTCGCGATGGCTTCGGCCTGCATGCGCCGGCCCTCGGCGATGTAGCGCTCGATCTGATCTCGATCCAGCGTGAACTCGATTCCCTCCGGCGCGCGGTTGATAGCGCTCTCGGCGGTGGCCGCTTCGGCCCCGATAACTTCGTTGCTTTGGTGCTTCATCTGGAAACGTCCTTGCTTTGGTGTTTCTCTTGAGCACCTCCCTAAACCGCACTTGTTATTGCAGTGCACGGTTAAAAATGTATGTATATTTCAGACTGTTGCAACGAAAATGTTGCGCTGCATCATAGGCATGCGAAAGACGCATAACGCTTGCCGAAAGCCCGGTTAGACAGCCTTGGCCGGGACTGAGACGGGTCTTGAGCCAGCCGGGAGTGATAGCGTTTGACGCTTGCGCGATTTGGCGTAAGGTTCGCGGCTGGAAGCGTTACAGGGGGATGAAAAGGCTGGCGGGCGGCTTTCCCGAACGATCAAGGACCCGCTTAAATCAATGAAGCAGGGGCCGGGGCGAACAGCACCCCGGCAGACGGGGTACATGGAGTATTTCCTTCAGCAGTTAATCAACGGGGTCACCCTGGGGGCGATCTACGGATTGATCGCCATTGGCTATACGATGGTTTACGGGATCATCGGCATGATCAATTTTGCCCATGGCGACATCTTCATGATCGGCGCCTTTATCGGTCTGATCACCTTTCTCATTCTTGGCCTCGCGGGCATCACCTGGGTGCCTCTGGCACTGCTGATTGTGCTGGTCGTTGCGATGCTTCTGACCTCGGTCTACGGCTGGACGGTCGAACGTCTGGCCTATCGGCCTCTACGCGGCTCGCACAGGCTGGCGCCGCTGATCTCGGCCATCGGCATGTCGATCTTCCTGCAGAACTATGTGCAGTTGCTGCAGGGCGCGCGGGTGCGCCCGATGCCGCCGGTGGTTCAGGGCGGTGTCACCCTGATGGAGACCGACGGTTTCGCCGTGCAGCTCAGCTACGTGCAGATCATGATCGTGGTGACGACGGTCGCCTTGATGACGATCTTTGCCCTGATCATCGCCCGTACGTCGCTGGGCCGGGCGCAGCGGGCCTGTGAGCAGGACCGCACCATGGCCGCGCTGCTGGGCATCAATGTGGACCGCACGATCTCGCTGACCTTCGTGACCGGTGCGGGCCTTGCGGCGGTCGCCGGCATCCTGTTCCTGGTCTACTACGGCGTGATCGATTTCTACATCGGCTTTCTGGCCGGCATTAAGGCCTTCACTGCGGCTGTGCTCGGCGGCATCGGCTCGCTGCCCGGCGCCATGCTCGGCGGCCTGCTGATCGGGTTGATCGAGACCTTCTGGTCGGCTTACTTCACCATCGAATACAAAGACGTGGCTGCCTTCTCCATTCTGGTCCTGGTGTTGATCTTCCGTCCCACCGGTCTGTTGGGTCGCCCCGAAGTCGAGAAGGTCTGAGCCATGGCTGTTGAGGCGGATAAGCCCGGCTGGGCGGCGAATGTCGACTTGCCGGCCCTTCTGAAAGAGGCCGGCCTTGCGGCCCTGGTCATGTTCGGCCTGGCGATTTCGATCATCGGGATACGCACGGTCACCATTACCGGCGGTCTGGGGCTTGAGTATCGCTGGGACTGGGTGGCGTTTTCGGTTGCGGTGGTTTTCGCCGGCCGCTTCCTCCTGGCGCTGAGGCGGGAGACACGCAGTCCGGCCAAACGCGCCGAGCGCGAAGTGGTGATGGACCGCATCGGGGCCAGTGTTCAGAAAGCGGCCAAGGTTGCGGGCCCGCTGTTCATCGTCATTGCCATTGCGCTGCCGTGGATGCCGTTCTCGAACCGCTATATCGTCGACATCGCGACCCTGGTGCTGATGTACATCATGCTGGGTTGGGGTCTGAACATCGTTGTCGGTCTGGCTGGTTTGCTCGATCTCGGCTATGTCGCTTTCTATGCGGTGGGAGCCTATTCCTACGCCCTGATCGCCGTCCATTTCGATCTTTCGTTCTGGATCTGCCTGCCGCTTGCCGGGCTTTTCGCGGCCACCTTCGGCGTCATTCTCGGCTTTCCCGTATTGCGATTGCGCGGCGACTATCTGGCCATCGTGACACTGGGCTTCGGTGAGATCATTCGGGTTGTGTTGCTGAACTGGTATGAGTTCACGCGGGGGCCGGACGGAATCTCGGGCATTCCGCGGCCAAGTTTCTTCGGTCTGCCTTTCAGCCGGCGGGTACAGGAAGGCGAGCAGTCGTTCCATACCTTCTTCGGGCTCGACTTCTCTTCGATGCACCGCATCATGTTCCTCTACTACCTGATCCTGGTGCTGGCGCTGATCACCAATTTCTTCACTCTGCGCATTCGCAAGTTGCCGGTCGGCCGCGCCTGGGAGGCGCTTCGGGAGGACGAGATCGCCTGTCGTTCCCTCGGCATCAACCCCACCAACACCAAGCTGACGGCCTTTGCCATCGGCGCCATGTTCGGCGGTTTCGCTGGTTCCTTTTTCGCGACGCGCCAGGGCTTCATCTCGCCGGAGAGCTTCACCTTCGTTGAGTCCGCGGTGATCCTCGCCATCGTGGTGCTGGGCGGCATGGGCAGCCAGATCGGCGTGGTGATCGCCGCAGTGCTGCTGATCGGCGGTACCGAGCTGTTCCGCGAACTGGAGCAGTTCCGCATGCTGGCCTTCGGCGGCGCCATGGTGTTGATCATGGTCTGGCGTCCCCGCGGCCTGCTGTCTCACCGCGACCCGACCCTGCGTCTGAACGATACGCCGAAGGGAGGGACGTCATGACCCTGGCCGAGGCGGATTCACCGAGTCACGATCCCCACGACACGACAGTGCCGAGCGGCGCGCGGCCGCTGCTGACGGTGGAGCACCTGACCATGCGGTTCGGCGGTCTGGTGGCGGTCAATGATGTATCCTTTGCCGCCGGCGATGCGGAGATCACTGCCATTATCGGCCCCAACGGCGCCGGCAAGACAACGCTCTTCAACTGCCTTACGGGTTTCTACAAGCCGACGGTCGGACGCCTTACCCTGGACAGTTCAGGGCGCCAGCATTTTCTCGAACGGATGGACGATTTTCGCATCGCCCAGAAGGCCCATGTCGGCCGCACCTTTCAGAACATTCGGCTTTTCCCCGCCATGTCCGTGCTCGAGAACCTCATGGTGGCGCAGCACAATGCCCTGATGGTCGCCTCCGGCTACTCGGTTTTCGGCCTGCTGGGTATCGGTGGTTACCGAAAGGCGGAACACGAGGCTGTCGACTACGCGCGCTATTGGCTGGAGCAGGTGAACCTGATCGACCGCGCCGACGACAATGCCGGCGACCTGCCTTACGGCGCGCAGCGCCGCCTGGAGATCGCCAGAGCCATGTGCAGCCGCCCGGTGCTGCTCTGTCTCGACGAGCCGGCGGCCGGGCTCAACCCGCGGGAATCGGCCGAGCTGAATGCGTTGCTGCTCTACATCAAAGAAAAGCACCAGATCGGTTTGCTGCTGATCGAACACGACATGAGCGTGGTGATGGAAATCTCCGACCACATCGTCGTTCTGGACTACGGCCGCAAGATTTCCGACGGGACGCCGTCTTTCGTCCGCGGTGACCCGACGGTGATCCGGGCCTATCTGGGTGAGGAAGAGGACGACGAGATCCCGCCGGAAGTCGCGGCCGATCTCGCGGCCGAAGCGGATTCCGGCAACGATGGGGAGGGGCGCTGACATGGCCATGCTTTCGATCGCCGGCGTCCACTCCTTCTATGGCAATATCGAAGCCCTGCGCGGCGTCGACCTGGATGTGGAGCAGGGCGAAATCGTCACCCTGATCGGCGCCAACGGCGCCGGCAAGTCGACGCTGTTGATGACGGTCTTCGGCAACCCGCGTGCCGCGGTGGGCAGTGTTCACTTCGATGGTCAGAACATCACCTCCATGCTGGCCCACGACATCGTGCGGCTGGGGGTCGCCCAGTCGCCGGAGGGGCGGCGGATCTTTCCCCGCATGACGGTCATGGAGAATCTGCAGATGGGCGCCACCGTGGCGCCGCCGGAACACTTCGATGATGATCTGGACCGGGTGTTCACGCTGTTTCCGATCTTGAAGTCGCGCCAGCAGCAGCGCGGCGGGACCCTTTCGGGCGGCGAGCAACAGATGCTGGCCATCGGCAGGGCTTTGATGAGCCGGCCACGCCTGCTGTTGCTGGATGAGCCGTCTCTCGGTCTGGCGCCGCTGATCGTGAAACAGATCTTTGCGGTGCTGAAGGACATCAATCAGCGCGAAGGGATGACTATTTTCCTGGTGGAGCAGAATGCCTTTCACGCGCTGAAGCTCGCCAACCGCGGCTATGTGATGGTGAACGGTCGCATTACGCTGAGTGGTGCGGGTGAAGAACTGCTGGCGATGCCGGAAGTGCGGGCCGCCTATCTTGAGGGCGGGCACTAGACGATGACGCAGGGCCTGCGATACTCGGCGAAAGGAGTGGCATGATCGACCTGTTGGGGACTTCTCTGCCGGTTTTCATCGCGGTGACGGTGGTTCTCACCGGCGGTGCCGCCTTTATGACCGGACATGCGCTGAGCGCCAATTGGCGGCCGGCCTGGCAGGCGGTGGGCTACTCCTGCCTTCTGGGGCTGGCCGACCGTTTCATTATTTTCAGCCTGTTCGGCGGCGAACTGCTGCTCCTCAGCGGATATGTTATCGATACCGCGATCATTATGGCCATTGCGCTGCTGTCCTATCGGCTGACCCGCGCACGCTCCATGGTGGCGCAGTATCCCTGGCTGTATGAGCGCGCCGGACCTTTCGGGTGGCGCGAGCGCTCTGCGGGCTAGGGTGAAGTCTTTGGAATAAAAGGGATTGCGGGCCTTCGCAGGCCTGCCTAAGCTGTCTGCCGAAACGGTATGACCAAGGTGTGGAGGGGCCCTCAGGCGCCACGCCGGGTATAAGTGAGAGACAGGGATTTCAAGCAAGACGGGAGGTAAACCCCTATGCGTAAATTTACTTCGGTACTTATGGCCGCGGCGGCGGTGACGACTTTGTCGGTCACGGCTGCCAAGGCGGACATCGTGATCGCGACGGCCGGGCCGATGACCGGTCAGTACGCCAGCTTCGGTCAGCAGATGAAAGCCGGTGCCGAGCAGGCGGTGGCCGACATCAATGCCGCCGGCGGTGTGCTCGGCCAGCAGCTTGTTCTGGAAGTGGGCGATGACGCTTGCGATCCGAAGCAGGCGGTGGCCGTGGCCAACCAGATGGTCAACAAGGGCGTGGTCTTCATGGCCGGGCACTTCTGTTCCGGTTCCTCCATTCCGGCCTCTCAGGTCTATGAGGAGGAAGGCATCATCCAGATCTCTCCCGCGTCGACCAATCCGGCTTTGACGGAAGAGGGCGGCGACAACGTCTTCCGCGTCTGCGGGCGTGACGATCAGCAGGGTGAAGTCGCTGGCGCATTCCTGGCCGATAGGTTCGGTGCCAAGAACATCGCTATCGTTCACGACAAGACGGCCTACGGTAAGGGCTTGGCGGACGAGACCCGCAAGAACCTGAACTCGGCCGGTGTGACGGAATCGCTCTACGAAGCCTATACGGCTGGTGAGAAGGACTACACCGCGCTGGTTTCGAAGTTGAAGCAGAACTCTATCGATGTGCTTTATGTCGGCGGTTATCACACCGAAGCCGGCCTGATGGTCCGCCAGATGCGCGACCAGGGTATGGACACGCTTCTGATCTCCGGCGATGCGCTGGTCACGGATGAGTACTGGTCCATCACCGGTGATGCCGGTGAAGGCACGCTGATGACCTTCAGCCCCGATCCCCGGAAGAACCCCGTAGCGGCACCGGTCGTGAAGGTCTTCCGCGACAAGGGCGTCGAGCCGGAAGGCTATGTGCTCTACACCTATGGTGCCATCCAGGCCTGGGCACAGGCGGTGGAGAAAGCCGGCAGCACCGATATCGATCCGGTGATTGCCTCTCTCCAGGCCAACCAGTTCGATACCGTTCTGGGCAACATCGGCTTCGATGAGAAGGGCGATGTCACCGCGCCGGGTTATGTCTTCTACGAGTGGAAGGACGGCGCCTACGACTATCTTCAGTAGGCTCTGACATGACCTTGAAAAAGGGCGGTCCGCTGCAAAGCGGGCCGCCTTTTCTTTTTGGCGGGTGAAGGGGCGTTTGACGATCCGGTAAGGCTTTGGCTCTAGCCTGCGGCCATGTACCGATTTCAAAGAGCCCTCGCTCTCGCTGGTCTCCTGGCGGTCTTGCTGCCCTCCGGGTCGGTTCTGGCCGACCGCCACCACCTGCCGCTGGCGCCTGCCTTGCCCGCTTTGCGTGGGCCGGTGGAGGCCCCGGTACCGCCCCGACGGCCGGTCAATCCGCGCAAGAACGCGCACATGATTTATGAGGATGATCGTCCGCTGCGGGATTTTGACCGCGATCGCGGCCTCACCGATCTCTGCCGCAGCGGACGCTTCCGACAAAAGCGCGAGCGCTTTCTGTCGATCCGGCTGGGCGGCTTTGTTCATGGCGCCGTTGTCGGCGGACATTGGAGCCTTTATGACCCCGAGGGTCTGGCGGTCCCGAACCTGATCTATGCCGTTAAGGACCAGGATACCGCGCGCTGCGAAGTCTATGTCATCAGGCATCTGGAGCCGGCGCCCTGAAGGAATCGCTCTGCGCTGAAACCGAACAAAAAGACCCCGATTAACGGCTTCCTAAGCAGGCGGGCCGTACAATTTCGGCAGCTACCCAATCCCGTTTTTCCATCCTCCAAGGGCTGTGGAGCCGAATGGTCAGCGCCGACGACAGACTGCAAGATGTTGCGATCGGATCCTGGGTCCGCCTGAACAACTGGCGCTTTATGCTCGCGACCGGGCTCGTCGTTGCCGGCCTTGCTGTTGGCGCCGTTCTTGTTACGGGGAACGGCACCGCCACGGGCGGCGGGAACGGCTGGTCCTTGAGCCACTGGTTGAAGGACCAGGGCTTTCTTCTGGTATCCCGTGATGTATCCGGCCAGCCTGGTGACGGTGGCGCCCAGGGGCTGGAATCAAAGCCCTGGCATCAGCATCGCGTCTGCGGGCGTATGCTGCAGATTGTCGAGTCGGCCTGTGCGTACCGGAGCGCGGATCCGGATTCCGAGGTCTACTGGGCCTGCGTCACCGGTGAGCTGAAGTACACCATGTGGAGCGCCTACGGCTGCGGCTGACCGCGCTGGGTTCTTGTTTCCATCGATGATCAATAGAGCCTGCGGGGGCCACTCTCGCCGGCGCCCCTGGACCAACCCGCGCTGACACCGGCTTTGCAGGCTGCTTTCGGTTTTCGACTGCTTTGTCTGAACCCTTGATAGATCGGCGCCCCTGAAGGCTGCTAGTGAAGGTGGCCGATCTGTACCTTGCGCTCACAGTAGTCCAGGCCATGCGACGTGGCCATGAAGGCACGTTCCTGCTGCTGGCGGTGAAGCGCATGCAGTTCTCGGCCGAGGCTCTGGAAGAGGGTGATCTTCCACGAGTAAAGCCGGCCGGATTTCTGCTTCGACAGAGTTGTACGCGCCGCGCTTTTGTGGGCGGCGTCCTGGGTTGCCTCGCCAGCCGGGCGACCTCTTGTTGCTGTCTGGGTCCTCATGACCTTCTCCCACTCAAACCTTTGGGAACCACTCCCTTAAGCCTCCCCCAGGGTAAGTAATGAAAGTTAATCGAGGGTAAACGAACATGAAGCCACACAGACAAAATCCCCGTGAACACAGTGTTGTCACAGCTGTCTGGAAGTGGACGCCAACAATAATTCAAATTTTAGATAAATCAGTCGGAACCAGCCCGATGGTGGCTGCTTTTCCGCGCCTGATTTGGCGCAAGCCGGTTCTGAGGCTTCCTGAAACAGGCTGGCAGGTGTCGACGGTCTTCACATGAGCGGTCGTTCCTGCCGCAGCGGCGCGTCAGGAAGGGCCCGATACCTCGATCAGGCTGCTCAGGCCCCAGAGGGCGAAATAGGAGAAGAGGATAATACGTATGAGCATCTTGCTGTTTCCTGGATGACTACATGTCAATCAGACTAGGATTACAGAAGATCATTAAGAATGGGTTTTGCCACAACTTGTGACTAATTCGCCGGTCTCCGCAGCGATGGCCATTCGGCAAATCTCTCAAATGTTTTGAATACCTTAGCCTTCCCTTAAGCACCCAGCGCCTAGACTTGGCCTCAGTCTTGTTTCGTTAATGCGGGAGAGGACCGCCCTGATGATCGGCCCTGACAGGGTCCCGGCGGCCGTTTCCCTGTGATGCGGAGAACCAGGAATGACATATGGAGCTATCGGCCGCCCCCTTCGGCGGATCGCAGGCGTCCTGGCCCTGGCAGGCTTGGTAGTCGGCTGTGCGGGCACTTCGCACGGACCGGCCAGCTTTGCGCCGGCGGATTTCGGCAAGGATGACGCTAGCCGGGCCGAACGTCTGGTGCGCTATTGCGACCGCTTGGCGGGAGAGGGCAAATACATTACCGCCCTCGGCCTCTGTGCGCGGGCGCATGAGTTGAGCCCGGACGATCCCGACGTTTTGATGCGTATCGCCGGTCTTCTGAAGACCATGGACCGTGACGATGCCGCGGCGCAGACTTATTCGGCACTGCTGGCCCAGCACCCGGGCCATGCCGAAGCGCTCTACGGTCTCGGCAAGGTCTACATGGAATCAGGGCGCACCACTCTGGCTGCGACCCAGTTCAATCATGCGATGACGCGCAACCCCGCAGACCCGCGCCCTTATAATGCGTTGGGTATCATTCGTGATCAGGCGGGGGAACATCAGGCCGCGCAGGCGCTCTATCGCTCGGCGTTGGAGCGGGATCCGTACTATCTCTCGGCGCGAAACAATCTCGGCTTGTCGCTCGCTTTGGACGGTAACCGAGACGAAGCGATCGCGGTGCTGGCGGAGGTTGCCGTCGAGCCCGGTGCGGATGAAACCGTGCTCCACAATCTTGAAGCGGCTTATACCGCGGCCTTGCCCAATGTCCCCCTTGCGCCGGCACCGGACAGTGGTGCTTCCGCGCCTGTCTTAATCAGGCCACTGGAGGGGCAGGGTGCGCCGTCCGCAAATGCAGACGGTGATCCTGATAGTCCGCCGCAGACCGGGGACGGTCCGATCCCGCTGATGATGCCGAACACGGCCGGTGAGGGGGAGCAGACCAGCTCCCTGCAGCCGGACGGCCAGGGCCTGCGGCAGGATGCGGGTGATGGAGAGGGCCCGCTGTCGGTAATTGCCACCGCCGTGGCACGCCTCTTGGAACCGCCCGCCTGGGCGGATTTCGAACCGGGCGAGTTGCTCGCCGTGCTGCCGCCTGAGGAACCCTTGGTGATCGCACCGAAGAAGGTCGAACCTGCTGTGCAGGAACCGGTATCGGACGAAGTGATCGATGGGGCCTCTGATCCGGCCTCGCTGGAGATGGCGCCGGGTGGTGACAATCTTGCCGGCGTGGATCGCCCGAAGCGGCCCGATCCCTATTACCTCTCGGTCGCCAAGCAGCCGCAGCAACCCGATCCCTACTATTTGTCCATGCTGATGGTTGGGGATGCCGGTTTTAACGTTTAGACGACTGCATCCCTCTAAGACAAAGGCCCCGTCCGCTTCCGCAGACGGGGCCTTTTCTTTGCGGCGGTTGTGAGCGCTCAGCGCGTACAGGTGATCTCCTCAAAGCCATCGCAGAGGAACTTGTCGCAAATGGCTCCACTGCCGATGAAGACCGTGGGATAGAGCGCGCCGATATTCTCTTCCCTGGCCCATCGGGCAGCCCGGCTGAAGCCCTGGCTTTCACACCAGGTATTGGCCGCCGGATCGCCACAGCCGGCATCTCCCTCGACACAGAAATTCAGGCGATAGACCTGATGTACCGGAAAACGGAAGGTCTCCTCCTGCGGGCCGCTGGGTGCCCGCGGGGGTGCGGTAACGGCCGGCTGGACAGGCGCGGCTGGCACCGGGCTCGGCTGCAGGGCCTGCTGCTGCTGGACGGGCGCGCTGGGCGGCGCCGGTTGCAGGCCGCCGCCGCTTGCTTGCGGTGAAGGGCTGGCCGGCGCGGGGGGCTGCGGTTGCAGCCCCTGATTGCTTTGCGCGGCCGGGACGGCTGGTTGGCCTGCCTGGCTCTGCGAGGTGAAGGTGCTGGCAGCCGGTGCCGTCTGTGCCGGTGCGGTTGTGGCGGGTGCGGTTGTGGCAGGTGCGGGTGCAGCCGGCGCACTTGGGGGCGGCGTCGCGGCGGCAACCGAAGCGGCCTCAAGATAAGGGTCGAGAGGTCCCCGCTGATAGCGGATCAGGACCGATTGGGCGCGGCGGTCGAAATCAAAGTCTTTCAGCTTGTGGCGCGCCGGGCGTCCACCTTCGCTGCTGGTCAGCGTGATCGAGGGGCCGCTGCATCCGGCACCGGCAAAGACGGAAAGCGTGAAGCGGTGGTCCGCGCCTTGATAGCGGGGGCTGAAACTCTCCGGCTGCAGGGCTACTGCCTCACTGAGCCGGGAGAACTTCGGCGCATCCGCGCCCGCGCCATAGCTGTTGGCGACGACGGAGAGATCGACACAGGCCTCGCGGCTGGGCGGGTTCGGCACGGGAACGAAGAGCCGGTTGAAGTAGCTCTGCTCGTCGGAATTCTCGCAAGCGCGATTGTAATAGCTCCGGCGTTCCATCAGCAGAAAACCCGGCGGTGGTCCGAGGTCGCGGCGATAGGCGATCACCGAGGAGTAAT
Organism: Pelagibius sp.; assembly: GCF_965249265.1. Taxonomy (NCBI): domain Bacteria; kingdom Pseudomonadati; phylum Pseudomonadota; class Alphaproteobacteria; order Rhodospirillales; family Rhodovibrionaceae; genus Pelagibius; species Pelagibius sp. Next base: position 2,022,171 of record NZ_OZ252224.1, read on the forward strand.
CGTCATCCTGCATCTCGGCGGTCTCGTAAGGCTGCTCGGCAGCAAGGGCCGTTGGCGGTTCGAAATCCGCTGTCAGACCCAGCCACCAGGCCTTGCGGTTTTCCCGTGTGCCCAGGTTCAAGCCACAGGCATCGTCGCGGTTGGCGAAGTAGGGGCGTTGGAACAGGATGACGCCAAGCCCGGGGTCGACCCGCAGGGAACCGATCTTTTCGTTCAACTCGTCGCCGACGAAAGGAATGGCCTGATAGGGCTGATCGGCGGCCAGAGTCAGAGTCTTCGATTGGCCGGCGAAACCCGGTCCGGTGAAGAAGGTTGCGCTGGCTGATGCCCCGGCGTTGTCCTGTCCCTGGGCGGCAAGCGGTGCCACCAGGGTGGCGGTGGCCGCAGCCAGGCAGCTGCCCCGCAGAACCTTTTTCCAGTTTCTTTTTCTTGTTTGTTCAACGACGGTAACGCTCATTCAAACACCCCCAACAGCGGCGGCACGCCGGCGCGCCGGTAAAATGGTTCCATCCGTGGTCCGATCCGTCCGCGGCCCGATTATATTCGGCCTTGCCGGGCCCGACGGGAGCCACGGATATGGACAGCCTCCCTCAGGCGCATCACACTGAGGCAGGCCCGCACTTTCGCGAATCCCAGCCACAGCCGCAAGACCCAGCTACGTTCCCGGGACCCAGCTGCTTCAGTGAGACTATGACCTCTTTTTCCATTCCGCCAGTGACCCTGGTGCTGGGCGGCGCCCGGTCCGGAAAGTCCGGCTATGCCGAGAAGCTGGTCGAATCGCAGCCGGGCGACTGGGTTTATCTGGCGACGGCGACGGCGGGCGACGACGAGATGACGGAGCGAATCCGCCTGCATCGCGAACGGCGCGGTGAGGGGTGGCGCACCCACGAGGAGCCGCTGGCTCTCTCTACGGCTCTTCAAGCACAGGCAAAGGCCGATACGGTTATCCTCGTCGATTGTCTAACATTGTGGCTTTCCAATATTTTGTTCAGTGAATTGAATGTTGATAGTGAGGTTGATCGCCTGCTTGGCTGCCTGCCGGGCCTGTGCGGCCCGGTGGTCTTCGTCTCCAATGAGGTCGGTCTGGGTATCGTTCCAGGCGATGCCCTGTCGCGGCGCTTCCGCGATGATGCCGGCCGCCTGAATCAGGCCCTGGCGGCGGTTGCGGATTCGGTCGTCTTTGTCGCCGCCGGCCTGCCCCTGCGTCTGAAGCCGGCGGCCTCCTGACCGACATCAGAGACTCAGCAAGCCTGCGCCGACTACAGCAAAGGCAACGCCCCCGGCAGCAAGATAGAGATCCAGCACTTTTGCCAGATCGCCTGCGTGCAAGGTGAAGCGCCCGTCCCCCATCCAGCCGTCATCGACCACCTGCCCGCCGTAGTGCCGCGGCCCCGCCAGCGCCAGTCCCAGGGCGCCTGCAAGGGCGGCTTCCTGCCAGCCGGCATTGGGGGAGCGGTGCTTCGGGGCGTCCCGCAGCATGGTCGACCAGGCCTTTTTCATGCTGGCGCCGGGCACCAGCAGGGCCCCCAGGACGATAAACAGGCCGGCGAGGCGCGCGGGCAGGAAGTTGGCGAGATCGTCGAGCCGCGCCGAAGCCTTGCCGAAAGCTTCGTAACGGGCATTGCGGTGACCGATCATGCTGTCCAGGGTGTTGATTGCCTTGTAGGCGAGGAGGCCGGGAAGGCCGAAGATCAGGTACCAGAAGACCGGCGCGACGAAGCCGTCCGAGAAGTTTTCGGCGGCCGATTCGGCGGCTGCCCGGGCTATTCCGGCCTCATCCAGGCTTTCCGGGTCGCGCCCCACGATATGGCGCACGGCCGCGCGGCCGGCATCCAGATTCTCTTCCAGCCCTTTGGCGACCGCACGGACGGCATCATAGAGGCTGCGGAAAGCCAGCAGGCTGCTGGCGAGGATGGCCTCGACAATCCATCCCCAAGGCAGCCCGCGCAACAGCAGATGCAGGGCCAGGCCTGCAGCGGCACAGGCCAGCAGGATCGACAAGGTGCAGCAGGCCCCTAGGACTATCCGCCGATGTCGTGTTTCGGCCTGGCGATTCAGCAACCTCTCCAGGGCGGCGATGGCGCCGCCGATGATCACCACCGGGTGCGGCACAAGGCGGTAGAGCCACTTCGGGTCGCCCAGCAAGAGGTCGATCACCATGGCCAGCAGAAGGGTTGCCAAGGTCGCCCGTGCGGAGCTGACGCCGGCCTCGTCCCAAAACAGAACAGGATCTAGAAACACTGGGGCGCTTTCAGGCTTTGGTTCCGACGGCGGCGCTGATGCTCGGTGTTTCCTGACTTAATGGTAGGCAGATCGGCCATCGCTGACTGAAACCTTGCGAGATGCGAGTTGGGCACTCAGCTTTCCAAAGCATCACGGTAAGGAAAGAGCGCTGGGGTGCCGCCGGTGTGAAGGAAGACGACCGTGTCATCCTTCCTGAAAAGATTTGCGCGGATCATGCCGATGAGACCGGCCATGGCCTTGCCGCTGTAAACCGGGTCGAGCAGCAGTCCCTCCAGCTCAGCACAGAGGTTTACCGCCTCACGCATGGCCGTGGTCGGCAACCCATAGGCCTCGCCGGCGTAACCAGACTCCAGCGTGATACAGTCCGGTGGCAGTGCGCCATCCAGATTCAGCAGGGCCCAGACTTCTTCGGCGAGCTGGCGAACCGTACCCTCGACGGATTCCGGGTTGGCATCCACGTCCACACCGACGACCCGCAGCGCCGGGTCGATCGCGGCGAGGCCGGCGCTGAGGCCTCCCTGGGTGCCGCCGCTCGAACAGGCGTGCAGGATCGCTTTGGGTTTGACGCCCAGGGTGTGAAGCTGTTCGAAAACCTCCAGGGCCGCGGCGGCATAGCCCAAGGCCCCGGTCACGTTGGAGCCGCCGGTCGGGATCGTGAAGGGCCTTTTGCCGTCGGCTTTCAGCGCGGTAGCCAACGCCGCCATTGCGGTGTTTCGGTCCGTGCCGCCGTCATGAAGGTGGACGGTGGCGCCGAACAGGCGGTCCAGCTGGATGTTGCCGCTCCGCTCGTAATCATCGCCACCCCAGGGCACGACCCGCGTCAAAACCAGTTCGCAGGCCAAGCCCAGTTTCGCCGCTGCTGCCGCCGTCTGGCGCACGTGGTTGGATTGGATACCCCCGGTCGTGATGACCGTGTCGGCGCCCTGCTGCTGTGCTTCCGCCATCAGAAACTCGAGCTTCCGCGTCTTGTTGCCGCCGAGGCCGAGGCCGGTGCAATCGTCGCGTTTCACCAGAATGCGCGGGCCACCCAACGCGGCCGACAAGCGGGGCAGGGGCTCGACTGGCGTCGGAAGGTGGGCAAGACTCACGCGGGGCTGGGCCGCGAGCGCGGCCCTCAAACGGTCCGTCGCGCCCATCTCAGCTGTTCTCTTTTTCCGCCTCAATGATCGCCTGCTCAATCAGCTTGCAGGCTTCGTCGGCCTCACCCCAGCGTTTCACCTTGACCCACTTGTCCGGCTCCAGATCCTTGTAATGCCCAAAAAAATGGGCGATCTGGTCGAGCAGGATTTTCGGCAGGTCGCGGAATGAGGAAACGTTGGCGTAGAAAGGGTGAAGGTCGTCGACCGGCACCGACAAGAGCTTTTCATCTTCGCCGGCTTCGTCCTCCATGATCAGCACACCGATGGGGCGCACCCGCACCACGGCCCCGGGAATGACAGGCACCGAGTTTACCACCAGGATGTCGACCGGATCGCCGTCGTTGGAAAGCGTGTGGGGCACGAATCCATAGTTCAGGGGATAATGCATTGCGGTATGGAGAAAGCGATCGACGAAGATCGCGCCGGAATGTTTATCCATTTCGTACTTCACCGGAACGCTGCCCAGAGGCACCTCGATGATCGCGTTAACGTCCCAAGGTGGGTTGGTGCCCACAGGGATCTTGCTGATATCCAACGCTTTCTCCTCAGGTTCTAGGAAGTTTGCCCCAATTTTGCCCTTGATCAGGGATGAGGACCTTTACCAATTGTTAACGCCATTTTCCTATTAATAAACTGTTAGGATCAGACTCTATGAGATTGCAAGAAAGAACGATAAATAACTGTTTTTGTTTGTAATTGATTCCTTTATCCATCCATGCGCCGGGAAGCTGCATCAGATCGGCCCGGCAAGGGGGAGACGGTGGGTAGGATAAAGGATACTTCGAACAACTGTTGCGCGCACCTGTTGACCCAAATGTGTCGGGGTGGGAGGCGCGAAAGGTGCACGAAGCGGTTCTTCGACCGGAAGGTCGAGCGGCCAAGGAACGTGACGTCGTTATGCGGAATGAGATGAACCGGACAGAGACAACCAAGCGACCGTTGCTTTCGCGTTGGCCCGCGGCATTTATTGCCGCGGTGTTGATCGGGACGACGGCCCTGGTGCTCTATGTCGAGGCCAGCATTTCGCAACTGAAGCAGGTGTTGCCGGTCGAGGTGCTGCGTCAGGAGCGTGACGTTGTCTTCATCATCGATGACCTTGTCTATCTGCAAGATGCAATCCGCGAGGCGAGAACCGCTCCGACGGCGGATAATCGACAGGCCGTGGTCGATCGGATCGAACTGATCGAGCGGCGGATCGAGGATCTCAACGACTCCTACGAGTTCAGCAGCCAGATCGGCATCGCCTCGATGTATGCGACCCTGAAACCTGTGGCGAGCGACCTCAAACTCTGGCTTACCGATGGTGTTCAGGGCTTGGCGCCGGACTCCGAGGTCGTTCTCGACCTGGCGCAGGAGCGGGTCGGTGCCGCACGCCAGGAGATCGCCAAGCTGTTCGGCGAGGCGAACAGTGCCGCGCTGGCGATCCTGCAGACCGAAGCAGCCAACCTGGAGCGCTTCCGGGGCGCCCTGATTTTGGTCGTGATCGTCGTGGCCTCACTGACCGTGGTTCTTGTTGCCTTTATTTTCCGCGAGCGCCGCTCGGAACTGGCGGCGGCGGCGGCTCAGCAGCGCCTGCGCGAGTCCATTGAATCCCTTGCCGGCGGATTTGCCCTCTTCGATGCCGGCGAGCGGCTGGTTCTCTGCAACCGGCGCTATGGGGATCTTTATGCCGGTGCACGAGACCTTCTGGTGCCGGGCATGCGCTTTGAGGAAATCGTCACCGCTGCGGCCGGAGCCGGGAACTTCCCGCAGGCCGGGGAAAACTGGCATCTCTGGGTCGAGGAGCATCTTCAGCACTTCCGTAACCCCGGGCCGCCGTTTGAGATCGAGCTGCGGGACGGGGCGTGGTTCAGGGTTGCCGAACGGCGCACCGCCGACGGCGGCTTCGTGGTGATCAGCACCAACATCACCGAACTGCGGCGCCGGGAATCGGAACTGCGCAGCATCGGTGAGGAACTGCGCCACAAGAACGTCCTCTTGGACGCCGCCCTGGACAACATGGTTCAGGGCCTGGCCATGTACGACGTCAATCAGCGCCTGATCATCTGCAACCAGCGTTTCCTCGACCTCTACAACCTGCCGGCCGGGATGGGCCAGCCGGGAACGGATCTCGTGGAGATTCTGGACTACACCGCCAAGCTGGAAGGGCTGACCAGGGATCAGGCCGCCACCATGCGCCAGCGCCGCATGTCGGCCGCGGCAAGTGCAAAGGAAGCCAAGCTGCAGGACTTCCTCTCCAACGGGCGGGTGATCAATGTTCTGCATCGCCCGATGCCGGGCGGCGGTTCGTTGGCGACCTACGACGACGTGACCGGCAGCTACAGCGCCGAGCGCCAGCTACGCAGCGCCAAGGAAGAAGCAGAACTCGCCAGCCGCGCCAAGTCCGACTTCCTGGCCAACGTCAGCCATGAATTGCGGACCCCGCTGAATGCCATCATCGGTTTCTCGGAGATCATCAAGGATCAGCTCTTCGGCCCCATGGGCAACCAGCGTTATCGCGAGTATGCGATCGACATCCACGACAGCGGCACGCATTTGCTGAGTCTGATCAACGATATCCTCGATCTTTCAAAGGTCGAGGCCGGCAAGTTCGAACTGCACGAGGAGGCCATCGATCTGCAGGCCGCCACCAAGGCTTCTTTCCGGATCATGCGGGATCGGGCCGAGGAGGCCGGTGTCAATCTGGTGCTCGACATGCCCGCCGGCTTGCCCCGGCTGCAGGCCGATCCGCGCGCGGTCAAGCAGATCATGCTCAATCTCCTGTCCAACGCGGTGAAGTTCACCGATGCGGGCGGGCGTGTCTCTGTCCGTGCGCGCCTGCTCGGCACCGGCGGTCTGCGGGTGCAGGTGGAAGACACGGGGATCGGCATCGCCGAGGAAGATATTGCCAAGGCGATGGCACCCTTCGGCCAGGTCGATTCCTCGTTGAGCCGGAAGTACGAGGGCACGGGCCTCGGTCTGCCGCTGACCCGCCGGCTGATCGATCTGCACGGCGGCAGCCTGTCGTTGACCAGCGAGGCGGATAAGGGAACCTGCGTCAGCATCGACTTTCCCAAGGAGCGCGTCTCGCCGCTGGAGACTTCCTTCGACCCGCCGCAGGTGATCGGCAAGTCGGCCTAGAGGCCCCGGCCGCCATCAACGGCAGTTGCCAGCAGCTTGCGTAATCAGCTTATAGTAGGCTGTGCTAATCATCTTGGACGCAAGAAGTCTTTCACCAAACCCACTACATGTAGTATATAGTCTCACTCATTGGGGGTAGATGAGGGGCGTTGCAGTGGGGAAGGCTTTTGATCCGGCGGACCTGCCGGACAACAAGCTGCAGAAGCTTTTCGCCTATTGGCGGGCGCTTTGTGAGGGCGATCTTCTGCCCTCGCGGCAAGACATCGATCCGGTGGAGATTCCCGACCTGTTGCCCAACGTCTTCCTGCTCGACGTTGTGGGCGATGCGGAGGATTTTCACTTTCGTCTTGCCGGCAGTCAGGTCGAAGATGCGTTCTCCATGCCGCTGCGCGGCAAATCCATAGCCGATATCCAAAGACGGGCCGGTATTCGGATCCCGATGGAGCACCATATCGAGGTGGCGCGGGGCGGCGGTCCGCGTTACCGCGAGGGCAAGATGCATGTTGCCGGGCGCGAACACTGGGAAATCCACCGCCTGCTGCTGCCGCTTGCCAGTGACGGCCGGTCGATCGATGTGCTGATGGGCGGCGCCGTCTTTATGCATGGAAGCCGGGTTGGTGATCAGCCCGACGAAGCTCAGGGGCACCAGGCAGGCGCTCCTTAAGGTCTCGTCCGGGTGCCGCCCCGGATCTCCCCAATGACGCGAAAAAGATCGAGAATCTTTGCCTTCAGTGGATAGCCTGCTTGTCTCCGGTCGCAGGCTGTGTTTGCCTAGACGGGTGACAAATGAGCGGCAAAGCCGCCAATAGGGAGAATTGGGCAGCGATGGCGAAGAGATTTCAACCGCGCCGCATGGTTGCGGCGGGCGATACTGCATTTGGATCGGGGCCAGGGGAAACTGCGCTTGGGTTCGCGCAACCTGATCTGACGAAACGGACCTTGTCACCCGATGCGCGGCCCGAGGGCACCTTGATCGTCGGCAACGGTATTTTCGTGAAAGGCGAGATCGAGTCCTGCCAGACACTGGTTGTCGAGGGTCGGGTGGAGGCCTCGCTCACCGCCGACCATCTGAAGGTCCGTTCAGGCGGCGTGTTTCGCGGTCGGGCTGTCGTCGAGACGGCAAACATCACCGGGGATTTCGACGGCGATCTCACGGTTCGCGGACTGCTGACGATCGAAGCGTCAGGCCGGGTCAGCGGTACCATCCGCTACGCGGAAATCATGATCAAGACCGGTGGCCAGATCCGCGGCGATATCGGTGTCGGCCCCGCCTTGGTCGCCGGCGAAGACGTGGCCTGAGGGAAACGTGGCCTGAGGGAAACGTGGCCTAAGGAAGGCTTGGCCTAAGACAGAGTCTTGCCGGCCTGATCGCCTCTCCGGTTTCGTAACGCGGCCAGGATGTCGCGCTGCACCGTCAGATATCCTCTGCTGCGGGTTACCACCTTTCCGCCCAGCATCGCATCGGCCTCGGGCAGAGCGTGAAATGGAAGTGCCGGGAAAGCATGATGGGCGCTGTGCCGGTTCATGTTCCAGCAGAGCCAGCGCAGCGCGGCGTTGGTCTGCGTGGTTCGCGAGTTCACCAGCATGTCGTCGGTTTGCGGGCAGCCGCTGTGCTCCGCCAGCAGGAAGGCGCGCAGGAAGGGCTGGCCCAGCAGCGCCGGCAGCAGCCAGAGGCTGAGCAGCAGCGTTGATCCGGCCGTGAGACTGCCGGCCAGCAGGACGCCGTAAGCGGCGAGATGCCAGCGCGCCTCGCCGATGATCCGGGCTTTTTGCCGCGCGGGGATGAAGTCCTCATCGATGCCGCCAAGGGCGTGGCGGACCATTGCAGAAGTTCTCTCCCGCCAGTAGGGCAGTCCGGAAAGATGCGTCAGATAGGCGGCCAAAGATGTGATAGGCGGTCCCGCCAGTTCGGGGTCCTGCGCCGGGTTCTGGGTATGCCGGTGATGCTGAAAATGAAAGGCGCGGAAGTAGTCGGCCGGCAGCAGCAGCAGAAATCCGCAGACCCGCGCTACAAGGTCATTCAGCCGGCGGTTCTGGAAAGCGGTGCGGTGAATGCACTCGTGCAGCGGTGCGAAGAGAAAGGTGATTGCGACACCCTGGGCCAGCAGGGCGGGGCCGTAGAGCAAGGGATGCGCGGCGAGCAGAACCGCGGCAGTCGTAAAAGTCAGGAGTGCAAGGTGTCCGCAGAGCTGCATCAAGCCCTTTGCATCGCTGCGTTCCGACAGCGCTTTGAGGGCCCGCTTGTCTATCGTCGGGTTGCGGTAGACCTCTTCTTCCATAACTCGGACATGCTCTAACCCAAGGCCTTCGCGTGATGCCGCAGATGGTCTTCGACAAAGGTCTGGATGAAATAATAGCTGTGATCGTAGTCCGGTTGCATGCGGAACTCAAAGCGCTGGCCGGCCTCTTCACAGGCGGCTACCAGCAGGTCGGGCTTAAGCTGCTCGCTGAGAAAGGGATCTTCCGCGCCCTGGTCGATGAAGATCTGCGCGTCGGACGGCTGACGGCGAATCAGGGTGCAGCTGTCGTAGTCTTCCCAGGCCGTTTCGTCGTCGCCCAGATAGCCGGCAAAGGCCTTGCGTCCCCAGGGGCAGAGGCTGGGCGCGCAGATCGGCGCAAAGGCCGAGACCGAGCGATAGACGCCGGGGTTCTTCAAATGGATGGTGATGGCGCCATGCCCGCCCATGGAGTGGCCGAAGATGCCCTGACGTTCCATGTCGACGGGGAAGTGCTCACCCATAAGGGTGGGTAACTCCTGGGTCACGTAGCTGTACATCTTATAGCGTTCCGACCAGGGGGTCTCTGTGGCATCCAGGTAGAAGCCGGCGCCGCTGCCGAAGTCATAGTCGTTGTCTTCGCCCGGATAGCCGGCACCGCGCGGCGAGGTATCCGGCACCAGCAGCATGATCCCCAGTTCCGCTGCCACGCGTTGCGCGCCGGCTTTGGTGGTGAAGTTCTCTTCCGTGCAGGTAAGGCCTGAGAGAAAGGTCACCAGAGGCACCTTTGCCCCGTCCTTCGCCTGCGGCGGCTGAAAGACGGAGAAGTTCATCACGCCGCCGCAAACCGCTGACTCGTGACTGTAGAATCCCTGCGTGCCTTCAAAGCAGCGCTGCTGACTGACAATAGTAAGGTCCATGCTCGCCCCGAATACTCTCTAGATCGGATCATGATTTGACGGAACCAATTTGTTGTTCCGTCAAATCATGTGAATCCGATCGCCATCAAACAGTTAGAGCAGATTCACCCTGTCGAATGGATCGCTAAAGCGATTCCATACGACAGGGACCTGCTCTAGGGCCAGGAAAGTTCCCGACGAATCGGTCCATCATACAGCTTTTTGCCGCTAGGCTCTAAAACCCGCGCGCTGGAGGTCTTAGAAGACCACGACGCTGCGGATCGACTTGCCCTCATGCATCAGGTCAAAGGCGCTGTTGATGTCCTCCAGGGGCATGGTGTGGGTGATCAGGTCGTCGATATTGATCTTGCCGTCCATGTACCAGTCGACGATCTGCGGCACGTCCGTGCGTCCGCGCGCACCGCCGAAGGCAGTGCCCTTCCAAACCCGTCCGGTGACCAGTTGGAAGGGGCGGGTGGCGATCTCCTGGCCGGCGCCGGCCACCCCGATAATGACCGAAACGCCCCAACCCTTGTGGCAGCACTCCAAGGCCTGGCGCATGGTGTTCACATTGCCGATGCACTCGAAGCTGTAGTCGGCACCGCCGCCGGTCAGCTCGACCAGATGGGCGACGAGATCGCCATCGAGATCCTTGGGATTGACGAAATGGGTCATGCCGAACTTCTCGCCCAGCGCTTTGCGCGCGGGGTTGAGGTCGACGCCGACGATCTTGTCCGCGCCGACGAGGCGCGCACCCTGGATGACGTTGAGGCCGATACCGCCAAGGCCGAAGACAACCACGTTGGCGCCGGGCTCCACCTTCGCGGTATTGATCACCGCGCCGACGCCGGTGGTGACGCCGCAGCCGATATAGCAGATCTTGTCGAAGGGCGCGTCCTCGCGCACCTTGGCCAGGGCGATCTCGGGTGCAACGGTGTAGTTGGCGAAGGTCGAGCAGCCCATGTAATGCAGCACCGGTTTGCCGTCGAAGGAGAAGCGGCTGGTGCCGTCGGGCATCAGGCCCTGGCCCTGGGTGGTGCGGATGGCCTGGCAGAGATTGGTCTTGGGATTCAGGCAGTACTCGCACTGGCGGCATTCGGGTGTGTAGAGGGGAATGACATGATCGCCCTTTTTCAGCGACGTGACCCCGGGGCCGGTATCGACCACGACACCGGCGCCCTCGTGGCCCAGGATTGCAGGAAACAGGCCTTCCGGGTCGTCACCGGAGAGCGTGAAGGCGTCGGTATGGCAGATCCCCGTGGCTTTCACTTCCACCAGAACTTCGCCCTCTTTCGGGCCTTCCAATTGAACCGTTTCGATTGATAAGGGTTTTCCGGCTCCGAAAGCCACCGCCGCGCGCACGTCCATCTCTTCAGCTTCCCCCTGGGTGCCTGAGTATTGCGAAAGGCTTGGTCTTGAGAATCGACCGCCTGTCAATCTAGTCTAAGCTGACGTTCGCCTGACCGCCATACCTGCCGCCATACCCGCACTACAGGCGGCCCGTGGCCAATTTGAAGGGCCGGGCGGGCCCTGAAGTCCAAGCCGACCCAGGCTTTGGCGCTGTATGAGGAGTTCTCGGATGGAAGACCCCCTGATCCAGGCAAGGATCGATCTCGCGGCGGCTTTGCGGTTGGCGGCGCGTTTCAACCTGAACGAAGGGATCTGTAACCACTTCAGCTACGCGCCGCCGGAAACGACGGATCGCTTTCTCGTCAACCCCTTCGGGATTCACTGGTCGCAGATTACCGCCAGCGACCTGCTGCTGGTCGACAATGCCGGCACCGTGCTGGAAGGAACCGGTGAGTTGGAGACGACGGCCTTCTGCATCCACTCGCGCATCCACATGCGTCACCCCAAGGCGGCCTGTGTGCTGCACACGCATATGCCCTATGCAACTACCCTTACGGCTTTGGAAGATACGCCGCTGGAGCCGATCAGCCAGAACGCACTGCGCTACTACAACGATGTTGCCTACGATCCGAACTACAACGGCATTGCCGGCGAGGTGGAGGAGGGCGACCGCATGGCCGAGGCGATGGGTGACAAGCGTGTTCTCTTTCTCGCCAACCACGGCATCATCGTCGTTGAGAACAGCATCGCCAAAGCTTTCGAAGATCTCTACTACCTGGAGCGTGCCTGTCAGGTACAGGTGCTGGCGCATTCGACCGGTCGCCCGCTGAAGCGGGTGACCGACAACATCGCGGCGACGACTTTCACCAAACCGGAGGTGGCCCTTGAATATGCCGAGGCGCATTTCTCCGCGCTCAAGCGATTGCTCGATGCCGAGGACGCCAGCTACGCAAACTGACCCAGTCCGCCTGAAAGGAATACGTGATGCACAAAAGCCGTCTTGCCGCCGTCGTGCTTGATTGCCCGGGCGATGACTTCGAGCGCGACGCCGCGTTCTGGGGCGAGGCGCTTGGCTGGCCCGCTCAGCCGCCGCGTGACGGCCAGGACCCGCGCTATCGCGATCTCAACACGCCGGCCGACTTTCCAAAACTGCTGCTTCAGCAGGTCGATCATCCCCCACGGGCCCACCTGGATATCGAAACCGATGACATCGAAGCGGAGGTCAAACGGCTGGAAGGGCTCGGCGCCAAGCGCGTTGCACAGGTCAGAACCTGGTGGGTGATGGAAGCCCCCAGCGGCCACCGTTTCTGCGTCGTGCGCCCGCAGCGCGACAACTTCGATGCCCAGGCCAAGACTTGGCCATAACGGATAGAATCACAGCTTTTGTAAATACTTGAACTCTATGATGCGCTATTGCCGGTATTAGGGATCAGAGCCGATGGGCGCGGGAGTGAAGGGCTTCTTCATGCTTTGGTTTTGGGGGTTGCTGGGCGCCTATTGCGTCGTGCTGGTGGTCATGTTCCTGGCCCAGCGCAATCTGCTTTATCCCGCGGCAATCGACGCGCCCAATCTGTCGGACCACAGCCTGCCGGAGTTGCGGGCCATAGAGACGGAGCCGGAGCCCGGTCTCAGGCTCACCCACTGGTTCCATCCGCCGACGTCGCCGGAGCAGCCGGTGATCCTCTATTTCCACGGCAACGCCGGACATCTCGGGGACCGGGTCGCCAAGATGCGCCCGCTCATCGACGCCGGCTTCGGCCTGCTGCTGACCGGCTATCGCGGCTACAGCGGCAACCCGGGCAAGCCGAGCGAGGATGGCTTGCGTGCCGACGCCCGCTCCGTTCACGACTGGCTGCTGGCTGAAGGTTTCGCGGCGGATCGGATCGTCATTTTCGGCGAGTCTCTGGGCACGGCGGTTTCGGTTGCCCTGGCCAGTGAACGGCCGCCGGCAGCCCTGGTGCTTGAGGCGCCGCCGAGTTCGATTGCGGATGTGGCAGCGGCCCATTACTGGTACCTGCCCGTAAGGCTCTTGATCCGCGATCCCTGGGATTCGATTGGCCGCATCGGCTCGATCGATGTGCCGCTCTTTTTGCTTCATGGCGAGCGGGATCACGTCGTTCCGGTGCGCTTTGGGCGCAAACTCTTTGCAGCGGCGAATGAGCCCAAGCAGGCGCTGTTTCATCCTTCCGCGCGGCACACCGATTTGCTGGACTACCGCGATGTCGTCGAGAAGGTGGTGGCCTTCATTCGTGCCAACGCGGGTTAGCCTAAGCGTCGAGGGCGGCCAGGGCTTCCGGGGTATCGACGTCGACCAGGACCGCGTCATCGTCCATCGGCACTTCGCAGACCAGTTCGGCATGGTCGCCGATCAGCGCGCGGGCACCGACATCGCCGGCCACTTCCTGCATCTCCGCGAAGAAGCGGCGGGCGAAGAGCACGGGATTACCGCGCTTGCCCTGCCAGGTCGGCACGCAGATGGCGCGGCCCTCCAGCGGATTGAAGGCTGCGATCAGCCGGTCGATGGCCTGCGGCGAGACTCTGGGCATATCGCCGAGGCAAACCAGTACGCCGTCGATCTCGTCAGGCAGGGCGGCCAGACCCCGCCGCAGAGAGGAGGAAAGGCCGCTGGCGAAGTCCGGGTTGTGGGTCAGCGCAAAACGGCCCTCGGGCAAGGCGGCCTCGACTGCCGCATAGTCGTGTCCGGTCACGACGGCGAGCGGACCGGCCTGGGAGGCCAGCAGGCTCTCGGCGGCATGGGCGACCATGGGCTTGCCGTCGACCGGCAGCAGCAATTTGTTGTCCCGGCCCATGCGCCGGGACTGCCCGGCCGCGAGGATCACCGCGGCGATCCGCGGGGCACGGGGTGCGCCGTCCGAGGTCTCGACGGCTTCGGCGCGGGGCAGCGGGCGGCTGGCAATCTCCTTCAGCAGGCCGCCGGCACCCATGCGCATGACAGCCCTCGGGGAAACTTCCAGCCCGGCGACAAGCCGTTGCAGGACCCAGTCGAAACCATTCAATTTGGGTGAGCGCGCGCAGCCGGGCAGGCCGACCACCGGCCGCTCCTTGAAGCGGCCCAGCAGCATCAGGTTTCCCGGATCGACCGGCATACCGAAGTGATCGATGCTTCCGCCGGCGGCTTCGAGGCCGCTGGGCAGTACATCGCGCCGGTCGATGATCGCTGAAGCGCCGGACATCAGGATGATGTCGCAACCGTCTGCAGAGAGCCTGCGCAGCGCCTCGGCAACCGCCCCTTCCTCGTGGCGGCAGCGGTGTTCCACCACAGCCTTGCAATCCAGCAGAGCCAGGCGCTGATTGGCGGTGTTCCGCGTCTTGTCGAGCAGACTCTCCTTGGTACCCGGCAGATGGGTTTGCAACAGCCCTACCTTGCGCGGTGCCAGGGCCGCAACCTGCAACAGAGGACCGCCGCGGCCAGCGACCGCCAGGCAGGCGTCCAGCACGTGGCGGGTGATGGCGAAGGGGATGATCTTGATGGTCGCCGCCATCTGCCGCGGTTCGACCAGGTCATAGGGCGTCAGGGTGGCGAGGGTGACCGCCTCATCGACGAGATTGAGGGCATCGATGCGCTCTCTCTCCGTCACCAGCACGCCGCGTTTTGCGACCATCAGGTTGCAGCGCCCGGTAAAACTGGCGGAGGCCGTCAAGCCGGCGCCGGTGATGGCATCGGCGAGCGCTGTGGCTGCCGCGTCTTCGTGAACCTCATCGGCTTCAAGGCGCGCGACGGTCAGCTCCTCGATTCCGGCCTCGCGCAGGGTCTCCACATCGGCTTCGGAAAGCCGTCGCCCTTTCTTGAAGGCGATGCCGGAGGCCTTCAGGGAATGGGCGAGGATGGTGTCCGCTGCCTCGCTGACCGGGACCGCACCGAAAATCATTCCGCTGCAGCCGCGCCGGGGTTGAGGGGATCTGCCTTCACCAAAGGCGGCGCGCCGTGCAGGGCCTGGGTCATCTGGGCCAGGATGGCGATGGCGATTTCCGCAGGACTCTTGGCGCCGATGGCGAGGCCGATGGGCCCGTGAATGCGTTCAAAACTTTCCTCTTCCAGACCGGAGTCACGCAAGCGGGCGAGCCGTCCGGCGTGGGTTTTCCGGCTGCCCAAGGCACCGATGTAGAAAGCCGAAGACCGCAGCGCGACGCCGAGGGCCGGGTCGTCGAGCTTCGGGTCGTGGGTCAGCACCACCACCGCACTGCGGTGATCGGGTGCCAGACTGTGCAGGGCTTCATCGGGCCAGCCCTCAACCATGTTGACGGCGGGAAACCTGTCACTGTTCGCCCAGGCCTTGCGCGGATCGACCAGGTACACATCGTAGCCTGCCAATCGCGCCATTGGGACCAACGCCTGACTGATGTGCACGGCGCCCACGACGATCAGGCGTAGCGGCGGGTTGTGGACGTGAACAAAGAGATCGCGGTCTTCCTTGAGGACACCGCTGCGGTCGCTTTGGATCGCCGCCGCAACGGCCGTCCGTTGGTCTGCGGTGAGCGGCAGACCGTCGTCTCCTTCGCCGTCGACGATCAGGGATTGGCGGCCATCCTTGAGGTTGGTGACTACTGCTGCCGGACGTTTCTCCGCCCGGGCGGCTTGCAGACGATCGAGCAGCGCGCGTTTCATTCCACGGCCTCGACAAAAACCTGAATGGTGCCGCCGCAGGCCAGACCGACCTCCCAGGCCTGCTCGTCGGAGACGCCGAACTCCAGCAGCTTCGCCGGAGCACCCCCCATGATGGCCTGGGCTTCGTGAACCACCGCGCCTTCGATGCAGCCGCCGGAGACCGAGCCTTGGAGCCGCAGCCCGTCATCGACGATCAACTGGCTGCCGACCGGCCGGGGGGAGGAGCCCCAGGTGCTGACCACAGTGGCGAGAGCGACCGCATGCCCTTCGTCGCGCCAGCGCAGCGCCTCGGCAAGCAGGTCTTCGCCGCCGCCTGTCATGTTCTCTTGCTTCACCATGACGTCCGTCCTTCTTCACGCCGAGCCGCTGTGCGGCTGAGAACCTTGGAGAGTTCTCTCAGGCTCTGCAGGTTGTGGATCGTGCGAAAATCGTCCACATGGCCGATCATCGCCTTTGCTCCCATGGATTTTGGTTCGTAGGCATCATAACGCAAGAGGGGGTTGAGCCAGATCAGCCGGCGGCAGGATTTGTGCAGCCGTTCGATCTCGCCCGACAAGCCCTCTGCGTTGTCGCGGTCCAGCCCGTCTGAGATCAGCAGCAGGACCGCACCCTGGCCCAGCACGCGCCGCGCCCAGGTCATGTTGAAGTCGCGCAGACAGGCGCCGATGCGGGTACCGCCCGACCAGTCGACAACGGAATCGGAGACTTTCTCCACCGCCACATCGACATCCTTGTGACGCAGGTGGCGGGTGATGTTGGTCAGCCTGGTGCCGAAGACGAAGCTGTGCACCCGGTCGCGGTCGTTGGTGATGGTGTGCATGAAATGCAGCAGCATGCGCGAGTAGCGGCTCATCGACCCTGAGATATCGCAAAGCATCACCAGGGGCGGGTGGCGTCGCCGCTGGCGTTTCCAGTGCAACGGAATGGTATCGCCGCCGCTGCGCAGCCCGGCCCGCATGGTCGCCCGCAGATCCGCCCTTTGGCCCTGTTGCGCCGGGCGAAAGCGCCGGGTCGGTACCTCCATGATCGGCAGGCGCATGGCCTGGATGGCACGCTTTGCCTCGGCCAGCTCGGCGGCGGACATTTTTTCGAAGTCGACTTCCTGCAAAACCTCCTTGCTGGAGAAGGTCATGACCGCGTCGATCTCGGTCTGCTCTTCCTCTTCCCGGACGGTGTCGTCATCGCCGTTCTTGGGACGGAAGACATCGGTCAATCGGCGGCTCAGTTCTTCGGTATTTTCCGGCTGTTGGCCGGCCAAGGGTGTGATGTCCGGCAGCAGCAGGCTCATGACCCGTTCCAGGATCTTGGGGTTGCGCCAGAACATGTGAAAGGCCTGATCGAAGAGCTCCTGCTGGTCGCGGCGGTTCACGAAGACAGAATGAAGCGTCCAGTAAAAGTCATCGCGCCGCGCCAGCCCGACCGTCTCGGTCGCCTTCAGCGCGTCCAGCACCTTGCCAGGGCCGACCGGCAGGCCTGCTGCCCTAAGGGTCCTGGCAAAGTAGAGAATGTTCTCCGCCAGGCGGCCGTCCTGTGGTTCTGAGTTCTGTGCCGAGGAGGTCATGGCGGCCAGCATATACCAAGGCGAGCGCCTGCGCCCAGGCCGCAGGGGCATTAGTTTCCCTAATTCGAGAGATGAGAAGAAGTCGTTTGTCCCTAGGGACTTAAGCGCGCACATCTAAACCCAGCGGAGATGGTATCGCGCCGGATCGTAGGGCTTTTGGCAGAAGTGCCGGCCGGCGCGGATTCCAAGCGAGGAGAAGCGAAGATGTCGAGTATTCATACCTCAATCCACCAACAGCCTTTCGGCGGTGCCGAAGAGGTTCTCGTGCGCAGGCTGCGCCGGGGCCTCGTGGCCCTTGCCGTCCTGGCCGTCGGCTTTCTGGTCTTCCAGGGCATCACCGCCCCGGACGACGTTTCAAAGGAGGGTATCGAGGCTTCGCCGGCAGTGGCGGCCGAGCAAACCTTCGACGGCCGCGGCAAGTGGACCGGCTACGCGCGTTGAGCCCAAGCGCAGAGAGAGTGAAACGAAAAACCGGCGGCTCGAGAGCCGCCGGTCTTCGTTTGCCCCGGATTTGGCCCGAGACTTGACAGGTCAGGCGCTGCTTTCGCTGCCTGCGTACTTTTTGATCTCGCCGCTCTTCAGGCGTGACCAGTAGGACGTCAGTTCCTCCTTCACCACCGGGAAGAGGATGTAGAGCCCGATGATGTTGGCGATCGACATGGCGAAGATCGCGGAGTCCGAGAAGTCGATCACCGGACCCAGGTTCATCGAAGCGCCGATCACCACGAAGATGCAGAAGATCAACTTGAACAGCAGGTCCATCGAACGGCTTTCGCCGAACAGATAGGTCCAGCACTTCGCCCCGTAGTAGGACCACGACAGCATGGTGGAGAAGGCGAAGAGGATCACCGCCACCGCCAGGATGTAGGGGAACCAGGAGAAGGCGCTCTCGAAGGCGAGGGAGGTGAGTTCCACGCCGCTCATGCCGCCGCCGGCGGTGTAGGTGCCGGTGATGACGATCACCAGCGCCGTCATGGTGCAGATCACGACCGTGTCGATGAACGGCTCATGGAGCGCCACCAGCCCCTCGGTGATCGGCTCCTTCGTGCGCACCGCCGAATGGGCGATGGAGGCCGAACCGATGCCGGCTTCGTTGGAGAAGGCCGCCCGCCGGAAGCCCTGGATCAGTGCGCCGATGGCACCACCCGCAACCCCTTCCGCGTGGAAGGCGCCGCCGATGATGGCGCCGAAGGCTGCCGGCACCTGGTCGATGTTCATGACGATGATGATCACCGCGGCTGCGCAGTAGATGACCGCCATGAAGGGTACGACCTTCTCGGTCACCTTGGCGATCGACTGAATGCCGCCGATGATGACCACACCCACCAGGCCGGCAACGATCAGGCCGAAGAGCCAACCCTTGTCGGCCATGAAGCTGTCGGCGCCGCCGGTCACATTGACGAACTGCTGGAACGACTGGTTGGCCTGGAACATGTTGCCGCCGCCGAGCGAGCCGGCGATGCAGCAGATGGCGAAGAACACCGCCAGGAACTTGCCGAGCCCGCCCAGGCCTTTCTCGCCGAGGCCTTTGCTCAGGTAGTACATCGGGCCGCCCGAAACCGTACCGTCCGGATATTCGTTGCGGTACTTCACACCCAGGGTGCATTCGGCGAACTTCAGCGACATGCCGAGGAAGCCGGCGACGATCATCCAGAAAGTCGCGCCCGGACCACCGATGGAAACGGCGATGGCGACGCCGGCGATATTGCCGAGACCGACGGTGCCGGAGAGTGCCGTCGCAAGCGCCTGGAAGTGAGAAACCTCGCCGGCGTCCTTCGGGTCTGAATAATCGCCCCGCACCAACTCGACCGCATGGCCGAAGGCCCGCACCGAGATGAAATTGAAGTACAGCGTCGCGAAGAGGGCGGCGACCACCAACCACACGACGATGACAGGAATGGCAATCTCATCGCTCACCGGAACCGAGTAGAAGATGACCCCGGCGATCGCGTTGGTGACCGGTGAAATCGTCTGGTTGATCCGTTCATCCAAGCTCAATTCGACCGCACCCGCGGCATCCTGGGCCCAGCTTGCCGGTGCCCAGAGCAATGCGGTCAGGAAGGCCGCTAGCAACTTTTTCATGGAAGCCTCGCTTTGTTTCTCGCCGCGATCCCCCCGCGGCCTGCCGTTCCTTTTGCCGGAACGGATTCTTTGACTTGGGGCTTTGCCCCGTCGGTTCCGTCTAGGGAATAACCGTTACCGGAACCGGTGAAATCTGCACCAGACTGCCGGCTGTACTGCCGAACAACAGCGCCTGCATCTTGGTCAGGCCGCGCCGTCCGATGAAGATCTGGCCGGCCTTTTCCTCGCTGGCGAGTTTGCTCAGCACCTCCGCCGCATGCCCGTGACGGACGATCCCCTTGGCTTCCACACCCTCGCCTTTGAGGGTTTCCAGAACCGGACCGATAACGTCGCTTTCGGCGCGGGAGATCTCTTCCTCCCGCCGCTTGTGGCGGACCTCGTTTTCCTGCGGTGTATTGAAACTGTAGGGCGACCACTCGATTACGTAGGCCACGATCAGGTTACCCTGACTTTCCTTGGCGCGTTTGGCCGCAAACTGCGCGGCACGCGTGCCCCCCTCGCTACCGTCGATGCCGACGAGCAATGTATCTGTCATATGTCCCCCACCTCTGCTCCGGCTTCCGCCCTGGAACGGGCAGCCGCCGCTGTTCATCGGTTATGATTTTTTTTTTTACGTTTGCACGAAAATCTAATGAACGCCAGGGTTAGATGGGTCAGGGAAATACAATTTTTACGTCAATGAAGGGGTGCGTAATTAGTCTTCGAGGCGTTATCCCGCGATGGCTCACCCGCGCGACCGGCCCCATATTCTGCCGTGCAGCGGCCGGTTCGTCAGCGGGGCGGATGGTATTGGTAGAGCCAGCTCTCGGTCAGTACCTTGCCGTCGAGTTCCATGTGGCAACGCAGTTCTACCGGCTCCGGGCCATCGACTGTAAGGTCGAAGGAGGCAAGCCAGCGCGGCGTGTACCAAACCGGGTCTGAGCGCCTCAGGCTGATCTCTCCGCGCGAGGCCGTCGCCACCACCTCCGGACGGGCGCCCCAGGGGATGTCGGCCAAGCTGGCGCCGTCGAATTCGACCGCGAACTTGACCACGCCGGGCGGTCGCGGTTTGCCGGCCTCGCCGCCGCGGCCGGTGCGGGTCGCGACACAGCGTGCCAGCTCGACCGCCGGATAGAAGGGCTCGAACTCCTCCCAATGCAGGCGGTAGCGGTAGGTGAGGCTGCTGCCCGCCCGCGCCGTTTCGCTCGGCAGCCAATAGGCGACGATGTTGTCGTGAATTTCATCGTCGGTCGGCAGTTCGATAAGCTGCACCGCCCCGCTGCCCCAGGACCCCAGGGGTTCAACCCAGCAACTGGGGCGGTGGTGGTAGTTCACGCCGTCCAGATAATGGTCGTAGTTGCGGTCTCTCTGCGAGAGCCCAAAGCCCAGGGGATTGCGGTCCTGGAAGCTGGAGGTGATCGGGCGGTCGGGATTGTTGAGGGGGCGCCAGATGCGCTCCCCAGCACCGGTCCAGAGGGCCAGGCCATCGGAGTCATGTACTTCGGGGCGCCAGTCCATCAGCCGCTGGTCGCCGTACTCGCCGTACCAGAACATGGAGGTCAGCGGCGCGATGCCCAGCCGGGCGATATCACGCCGGATGAAGAGCCGTTTCTCAACCTCCATAACCACGCCGCGCTGGCGCGACATGACGAAGCGATAGGCGCCGGTCAGGCTCGGGCCTTCCAGCAGGGCATAGACGACCTGGGGATCGCCCTCGCGCTGGGTCGGGGTGAACCAGAACTGTGTGAAGTCGGGAAACTCTTCGGGCCCCGGGTCGCCGACATTGAGGGCGATACCGCGGGCTGAAAGGCCGACCTGGCCGAGAGCGCCGACGCTGCGAAAATAGGAGGCGCCGACAAAGGTCACCCAGGGTTCCCGCTGACGCCAGTCGCCGGAGCGGCGGGATTCCTGAACCCAGAAGCCGGCAAAGGCCGAGGCGCCGGAAGGAAGGCCCGCCGCCGGATGGCCCTCCGGCACCGTGAAATAGTCCGTTTCGTAGAGAACCTCCTGGGCCTGACCGTCTTCTACCTTGTGCATGCGGATCGACTTGGGGAAGTAGCGGCCGAGATGCACGAAGGTGATGGGATAGACGCTGCCCTCACGGCCCCAGAGCGCATATTCGGGCTTCAGGCGCAGCTTGCCATGGGCATCGTAGTCGATCTGCTCGACCAGTTCCGGCGCCGGTCTCGGCGGCTCCTGATAGGGCTGGGCGGCAAGGGCCTGGGCGTACTCGATCAGCCAGGCCCAGTCGAAACGCCTGGCGGGGCCCAGGCGCAGCGCGGGGGTTTGGGCATAGGCCGCATTGGGGACCAAGGTTGAGGCCCAGGCGGGCGTTGTCAGAAGGGCGCCCAGCGTGGCCAGGGACTGGCGACGGGATAGAGTCATGGTCGATCATCTGAAAGCTGTTCAGGACCGCCAGGATATGGGGAGAAAATGCCTAGTGGGCTGTGTGATTCCGGTGACTTGAGGGCCGATCGTGACGGAATCCGTGAAAACCCGCCCGCCTGGCCGATCCGAAGTCAGGCGATGGCCACGCCTGTAAGCTCCGACTTCACATCGCTCAGCAGACGTGCTGCCTCGCTGCCCTGGATCTTGGCGATGTCGTCCTGATACTTCAGCAGCACGCCCAGGGTGTCGTCGATGGCTTGGGGGTCGAGGGCGACCTTGTCGAGCTGGGTCAGGGCTTCGGCCCAGTCCAGTGTCTCGGCGATGCCGGGCAGCTTGAAGAGGTCTTCCTTGCGCAGAGCCTGAACGAAGGAGACGATCTCCTGCGACAGCTTTGCCGGTGCCGCCGGGGCTTTTACGGTCAGGATCTCCAACTCACGCTCGGCGGTCGGATAGTCTATCCAGTGATAGAGGCAGCGCCGCTTCAGGGCGTCGTGGATCTCCCGCGTGCGGTTGGAGGTGACGATAACGATCGGCGGCGCGGCGGCGGCGATGCTGCCCAGTTCGGGAATGGTGATCTGATAGTCCGAAAGGACCTCCAGCAGGAAGGCCTCGAAGGGCTCGTCGGTGCGGTCGAGTTCGTCGATCAGCAGGACCGGTGCGCCCCGGTCATCCGGCCGAAGGGCCTGAAGCAGGGGGCGTTCGATGAGGAACCGCTCGTCGAAAATGTCGTTGGTCAGGCTGGCCCGGTCGCCGGCGCCGGCGGCCTCGGCGACGCGGATCTCGACCATCTGGCGCGGATAATTCCATTCGTAGACGGCGGCGGCAACATCAAGCCCTTCGTAGCATTGCAGCCGAACGAGACGGCGGCCCAGGGTCTCGGCCAGCACCTTGGCGATCTCGGTTTTGCCGACCCCGGCTTCGCCCTCCAGGAACAGCGGGCGCCCAAGCTTCAAGGCGAGGAACAGAACGGTGGCCAGGCTACGCTCGCCCACGTAGTTGCCGCCTGACAACAGGGCCAGGGTTTCGTCCACGGAGGCGGGTAGGGGGCTTTTGTCGCCCATCGGTCAGGCTCTCACTTTGTCATGCTGGTGTTGTCGGGTGCGGGAGAAGATGGCCAATGCCGCTATTTCTGCAGCCACTCGCCGTCCTTGGTCAGAAACCAGGTCCCGGCGGGTACCTGTTCCAGAATTTCCTGAGCATAAACCATCCCCACCTGGGTGGTTGGGACGCCCTGCTTGTTAGCCTGCTCGACATAGATCGCCAACCGCTTCTCGTTGACCTTCTCAACGAAGTCAGCGACGCCGGAGTCGCGAGCGACCGCCAGGCCGTTGAATTTCTCACCCACCTGTCCGCTGGCGCGCAGATCGTCCAGCGACTGCGCTGCGGCCGGGGTTGCCAGCATCGCCAGGGCGACCAGGGCCGCCGCCAGAATGGGTGTCAGTGAGGACCAGAACCGCGTCATACCATCTTCCTTTGGAATAATATCCGTCTCCATTTTGCCGCAAGCCGGCGGGCGGGTGCCCGCCCTGCTTCTGCTAAAAGATATCCGGGTTGCTTTCGATATCCTTATCGGCTTGTTCTTCAAGTTTTACGCGGACTTCGGCATCTAATTTCACATTCAGGTTTATCGTGATGGGTTCTTTCGGCGCTTCCACCTGCACGGTCGGCGTACAGGCCGAAAGTGCGAGGCAAACCAAAGTTCCGACAAGGACCGCTTCACGGCCGGGAACGACGTACAAATCCGTATCTCCCCTCAAAAAATCGCTCTCGGACGGAAAGCGACAACACAATATATCAGCCTCCAGCGGGCCTATCCATTGGCCCTTGATACTACGCGGGATCCGATGAAAGCATCCCCGGCGGTGGCGGCCGGCGGCGGAAAGCAACGGTCAGTCACTCAAGCGCCAGGCCCGGCGCAGCGCCTCATCCGACAGGGAGTATCCCTGGCGCAGCGCCTCCAGCACGCTGGTCAGGTTACTCTCAAGGTTGATGTTGAACTGGAAGGGTTGCCCGTCCAGCACCGTGGGATTACTGCCCAGGATCGACAGCAGTACCTGGGCCTCGTTGCCCGCTGTCTTATTGAGCTTCACCGAGAGACTTTCGTAACGGAAATCCTCCAGTGCCTTGATGGCCAGCTCGACTGTTTTACCGCCGCCGGCGAGGGCGGAGGCCAACGCCTGTGAGCGAATGGAGAGAACCCCCGGACCTTGAGCGGCAAGAACACCGTCTTCGATGACGACACTTTGGTCTTCGAAGGCGACCGGGATGCGTCCGGCAAGCACGCCGCTGCCGGAAAGCCCTTCGATCTCGATCAGCCTGAAGAAGGTCGCAAGATCCAGGTTATTGGTTGCCAGGGCGACGCTGTTTCGTGCCGCCGCCGGGTCCAGCGTCGTCGGTTCCACTTGCCAGTCGGCGCCGCCCAGGTCAAATCCGCCCCCGATTATCTCCAGATGCGGTTGGGGTTCCTGATCCAGGCTGAAGCGCAGGTCGATGTCCTCGACCGGGGCGCCGGCATCGATCCGCCCGATGGTCAGCCGCTGATTCTTGGCGCTGCTGAGCGGCAGAAGACTCGTCAGGGCAAGATCCAGGGAGAGGTTCTGGAACCTGACACCCTCGATGCCGAAGGAAAGGTTGCGCAGGCCAAGGGTCCCGCTTTCGGCCGCCGCATTGCGCGGCCAGGAAAGAGCCGCCTCGGCCGTGACATCGCCCGCGACATCGGCCAGGACTGCCAGGGCGGGCGCGATATCGGCCGGTTGCAGACCGCCCGGCGCAAACTGCACCGGATCGACGCGAAGCTTTGCCTTTGCGGTTCCCGCGTCGTTATAGCGCAGATCGACTTCGGCGACCTTCAGGTCACCGTCGATCAGGCGGGCGGCGGCATCGATATCGTAGCCGCCCCCGCGGCGCCGCAGCTTTCCGTCGACGATCAGGGGGGAAAGCCGGGCGGGCTTGGCATCGAGTGTGACCGGTTGGGCCGCGAAACGACTCTCCACCGGTCTGAGATCCCGGTCCAGCCGGGTGTTGGCGGTAAGTCTCTTGATACCGAACCCATAAGCCGGGATCGCAGTGTCGGCAATCTCTGCCGCTATCTCTGCGGCGTGGCCTTCCACCGGGTCGAAGGTACCGCCGAAGGTGACGGCGGTGCGGCCGAGCTCGACGTCGAGCGCTTCGCCTGCCGCCGGTTCCACCCGGGCCTTTACCGATGCCGTCCGACTGCCCAGACGGTAGCGGTAGCGGGCAGTCCCTTCCTCCGGCGCCAGGGTGGCCCGGTCGATTGCCAGACGAACCGGTTCGTTCAGGCGCAGGGGAAGGTCGCCGCTCAGTTGGCGAAGACGAAGGCTCCCCGGTTCCGCAAGCGCCAGGGAGATGCCCTTTGCATCCAGTGCCACGGTCAGGGGAAGATTGGCTGAAACCCCGCGCGCTTCACGGTCCCCCAAGCGAAAGCGTTCCAGTGTCGCCTCGACCGCCAGGCTGCCGTCCAATTCGGCAAGGGCGCCGTTCTGATCCATGAGCGCCGATCCTTCGAGCGCCAGGGAAGCGGAAACGCCTTGTTCACTGGTGAAGCCGGTTGTGGCGGTTATTTCCGCTTTTCGAGGCGGCCAGGCCGGTTGCAGGTTCAAGCGAAACGGCTGGCTGCCCTGCGCGGCAACGGAAACCGAAAGGCCCGATGTCAACAGAGGCAGGACATCGTTGGGGATGCCGAGGTCCCTCAGATTGCGTTCGGAGGGCGTGCCGATCTGCAGCGCGCTGTCGTCGCTCAGTGTGATCTCCAGCGCATTCTCCCGCAGCTTTGCCGTTACCGGCAGGTGGGCGGATATGCCGCTGCTTCCCTCTTTCAGCGCGACCTCGGCGAGGATTACTTCGCCGACCAGGTCAGCGGCTGCAGTCTGCGGCAGGGCTTTGAGGTCTTGCCATCGCTCGGGGCGCGGACTTCCCGGCGGCAGGCTGGCGGACAGCTCTGCGACAAGCGTGGCCCTTCCTTCAGCGAGTGCTTCTTCCGCAAGCGGCAGGTAGGCGGCGAGGCCGCCGCTGGTCTGCAGCTCCGCCGCGGTCGCCAGGGTGAGGCCCATCTCGCCGGCCTCCGAACGAACGGCCCCTTTGGTGTCGAGAAGCAGACTCTCCCCCGGCCCCGTGAGACTGGCCTCAAGGGTAAAACCGGAAAGCTCGCCGCTGACCAACACCCGGCCTTCGGTCAGGTTGAGGGCAGCCGCATCGGCAGGCCGGTAGTTCAGGTTCTGCAGCTTCAGGTCGGCGGTAATATCCGGCGCGCCTTCTGCGTCGGCGGTCAGATCGATTGAGCCGGTGAGAGCACCGACGGCGATGCTCTGCCAGTCGATTTGACCTTGGTCGATCTGCGCTTTTACCACCAGGGACCCGTCGGCGGAGAGCCGGGTCTCGACGCTGGCGGAGAGGCGGCCCTGTTCGGCCGCGGCGCGGGCGGAGAGCTGTCCGACGAGATCGCCGCCGGTGTGTGGCTCAAGCGTTCCGTCGACGTCGACCGCCATAGGGCCGGCTCCGGTCTCGGCGATCACCTGGGCATCGCTCAGGTGCAGAGCCGGCAGGCTATCCAGTGACCCATCCAGCGCCGTTGTGCCGGAGGTGTCGCCTGGGGCCGCTGTTTCCTGTGCATCGACGATTGGCTGCAGGCTGCCAAGCATGGGGCCTTCGCCGGTCAGGTCCAACCGAAGCCGGAGGCCGGCAATCGTGATCCGCTCCGGATTGACGGAAAGAGCCCCGGCGTTGAAGGCAACCTCGATGCGGCTTGCGAAGAGTTCGTTCGCGGTGCCGAGTTGTACTCTCTCGAAGACCAGACTTCTGGTGTCCAGCCTGCTGACGGCCAGGGATTCGACGGCGATCCCCTGGTCTTTCAGATAGAAGCGGGCTGCGGCGGCGGCGATCTCCTGACGAAAGATCAGAATGCAGACAAACAACAAGAGCAGGATGGCCGCCGCATAGCCAAGCCACCGCCAAAAACCCCGTTTGGGGCGGGTTTCAGGGGCGGTTTGGGGGCCATTCATGGGCACAAGCTAGCCCAGAGAGGGTAGTCTGAGGAAACGGAAAAGAAAGGGCCGGCCCCATAAGGACCGGCCCTGACAAACCCGGAGGACCTGGCGGTCAGCCGGCTGCGGCGGCAGCCCGGCGCAGCATGACGTTCACCAGATTAGCGCGGTACTCAGAAGACGCATGCAGGTCGCTGTTGAGGCCGTCTGCGGCAACGCTGACGTTGGCCACGGCGTCGGCGGAGATTCCGCTGCCCAATGCCGATTCCGCATCGCTGAGGCGGAACACACAGGGGCCTGCGCCGGTGACCGCCACGCGGGTTCCCGCCGGTCCCGTTGCGACCATCACACCGACGATGGCATAGCGCGAGGCCGGGTTGGCGAACTTTGCGTAGCCAGCCTTCTCAGGAACGGGAAAGGCAACGGCGGTGATGATTTCGCCGTCGTCCAGCGCCGTTTCGAACATGCCGGTGAAGAAATCGTCGGCGGCGATCTCACGCTTGTTGGTGCGGACCGTCGCTCCCAGGCCGACCAGGGCGGCAGGGTAATCCGCCGCCGGGTCGTTGTTGGCGATGGAGCCGCCGATGGTGCCGCAGTTGCGCACCTGGGCGTCACCGATCCCTTCCGCCAAATGCGCGAGGGCCGGAATCTTGGCCTTCACCGTGGCGTCCTTGGCGACCGCGGCGTGGGTCGTCATGGCCCCGACCACGACGGCCCCGCCCTCTTCGCAGATGCCTTTCAACTCGCCGATGGCGCCGAGATCGACAAGGTCGCTGGGACTGGCCAGCCGCTGTTTGAGGGTCGGGATCAGGGTCATGCCGCCGGCCAGGATTTTGCCGTCGTCAGCGCCGGAAAGAGCGGAGGCGGCGGCATCGATCGAACCCGGCCGATGATGATTGAAGTCGTACATGTTTTGCGTCTCCCCTTATTCCGCGGCCATCTTCTGTTCGTTGGCCAACCGCCAGACCTTCTCGGGGCTGGCGGGCATGTCCATGGACAGAATGCCGAGTGCATTGGTGATGGCGTTGATGGTGGCAGCCGGTGCGGCAATAGCGCCCGCTTCACCGCAACCTTTGACGCCCAAGGGATTGTGGGTACAGGCCGTCTCGGTCAGGCCGACGCGGAAGGACGGCAGGTCGTCGGCCCGGGGCATGCAGTAGTCCATGTAGGACCCGGTCAGAAGCTGACCGCTGTCGGCGTCATAGACGCAGTTTTCGAGCAGGGCCTGGCCGACGCCTTGTGCGATACCGCCGTGGACCTGACCTTCGACCACCATCGGGTTGATCACCTTGCCGAAATCGTCGACGGCAACCCAATCCACGATCTCGGTAACGCCCGTGCTGGGATCGATCTCCACCTCGCAGATATGCACACCGGCGGGGTAGGTGAAGTTCAGCGGATCGTAGAAGGCCGTCTCATCGAGGCCGGGCTCTACGTCTTCCGGATAGTTGTGCGGCACATAGGCGGTGAAGGCGACCTCGGCGATCGACTTTTCCTTGTCGGTGCCGGCCACCCGGAAGGTGCCGTTTTCGAACTCCACGTCTTCGACCGAGGCCTCCATCAGGTGCGCCGCGATCTTGCGCGACTTCTCGATGATCTTGTCGCAGGCGCGCGAGATCGCCGAACCGCCGACCGCCAGAGACCGCGAGCCGTAGGTGCCCATGCCCATGGGGATCGAGCCGGTGTCGCCGTGTACGATCTCCACGTTCTCGATGGGAATGCCGAGGGTATCGGCAACCAGTTGCGAGAAGGTGGTCTCGTGCCCCTGACCGTGGCTGTGGGAACCGGTGAAGACCGAGACCGAGCCGGTGGCGTTGAAGCGGACCTGCGCCGATTCCCAAAGCCCGACGCCGGCGCCCAGCGAACCGACCACCGCCGAGGGGGCGATGCCGCAGGCTTCGATGTAGGACGAGAAGCCGATGCCTCGAAGCTTGCCCTTGGCTTCAGAGGCCGCCTTGCGCCCGGCGAAGCCGTCGTAGTCGATCATCTCCAGGGCTTTGGTCAGCGAAGCGTCGTAGTCGCCAATGTCGTATTGCAGAGCGACCGGCGTCTGGTAGGGGAACTGGTCGGGCTGGATGAAGTTGCGGCGGCGGATTTCCGCCGGATCAATACCCATTTCCCGGGCCGCGACTTCGACCAGGCGCTCGACAACATAGGTGGCTTCCGGCCGTCCGGCGCCGCGGTAGGCGTCCACCGGCGCGGTGTTGCTGAAAACCGCCTTCACATTGGCGAAGATCACCGGTGTCGTGTACTGTCCGGCCAGCAAGGTCGCGTAGAGGTAGGTCGGCACGGAGGTTGAGAAGCTCGACAGATAGGCGCCCATGTTGGCCGTGGTGTCGACCTTCATGCCCAGGAACTTGCCGTTCTCATCCATGGCCAGTTGGGCATGGGTAATGTGGTCGCGTCCATGCGCGTCGGAGGTAAAGCTCTCGGAGCGGTCGGCGGTCCACTTGACCGGCGCCTTCACTTTCTTCGAGGCCCACATGCAGACCGTTTCTTCCGCATAACAGAAGATCTTGGAACCGAAGCCGCCGCCCACGTCCGGGGCAATGACCCGAAGCTTGTTCTCGTTCAGGCCGAAGACAAAGGCACAGAGAATGAGCTTCAGCAGGTGCGGGTTCTGGCTGGTTGAATAGAGCGTGAAGCTGTCGGTGCCCCCGTCGTAGTCGCCGAGCGCTGCGCGGGGCTCCATGGCATTGGGGATCAGGCGGTTGTTGACGAGATCCACCTTGGTCACGTGATGCGCCTTGGCGAAGGCCGCATCGGCCTCGGCCTCGTCGCCCAGAACCCAGTCGTAGCAAAGGTTGCCCGGCGCCTCCTCGTGCAGCTGCGCCGCGCCGGAGTCCAGGGCTGTTCCGGTACCGGAAACGGCCGGCAACTCGCCGTAGTCGACCTCGACCAGTTCGCCGGCATTGCGCGCGGCGTCGTAGGTCTCAGCGATGACGACGGCGACGTGATCGCCCACATAGCGGGCCTTGTCGCGGGCCAGCGGAAAATGCGGCGGCGCCTTATGCGGCTCGCCGTGGCGGTCGTTGACGACCCAGCCGCAGGGCAGGGAGCCGACGTTGTCGGCAGCCATGTCGGCCCCGGTGAAGACCGCAACCACGCCCTCGGCGGCCTCGGCGGCGGACTTGTTGATGCCGTTGATGGTGGCGTGGGCGTGGGGCGAACGGACGAAGTAGGCGTGCAACTGTCCCGGACGGTTGATGTCGTCGGTATAGCGGCCCTGGCCGGTGAGAAAACGGAAGTCTTCCTTGCGCTGAACGCTGGCGCCGATTCCTGTTTCTGACATTGCCCTATCCCCTCATGTTTTCTGCGGCGGACTGGATCGCCTTGACGATGTTGTGATAGCCGGTGCAGCGGCAGATGTTGCCTTCCAGCCATTCACGGATCTCGCCCTCATCGGGGTTGGGGTTCTTGTTCAGCAGATCCACCGCCGACATCACCATGCCCGGGGTGCAGAAACCGCACTGCAGGCCGTGATGCTCGCGAAAAGCCTCCTGCATTGGATGGAGGCCGCCATTGCTTGCCAGGCCTTCGATGGTCGTTACCTCGGTACCGTCGGCCTGCTGGGCCAGCATGGTGCAACTTTTGATGGACTCGCCGTCGACATGGACGACACAGGCGCCGCATTGGCTGGTATCGCAGCCGACATGGGTGCCGGTCAGCGAAAGCTGCTCGCGCAAAAACTGAACAAGCAGTGTACGGCCTTCAACCTCGCCCGTAACCGCCCGCCCATTGACTGTCATCGAAACAGTGGGCATGGGGATCTCCCTTCATTGACCTCCGAACGGAATGTCCGGTTATCTTTGTTTTCTTGACCACGCGGCTGCCCCTGCTGCCCGCGGTCCCTGTATGCTTAACCTGTTCTAAGTCTGTTGCCGCAGCCAATTCAGGTCAAGGGCTGCGGCGGTATCCCAGGTGATACTTTGGTCTAGCCTGTCGCCTTGCTAGAGCGCAAAAACCGCAAGCAAAATCAGCACGACCACCAACAGCCCGGTGATCCAGACCCCCAAAGACGCGCCGGCACCCACATCGGCATCCGCGTCGGTCTCCGCCGCTGGCGGCTGCGCTGCCGCGGCAGGTTCGGCCGCCGCTGCCGCTGGTTCGGCTGCCGGTTCCGGGGCGGGTCCGCCGACGGTCTCGGCAAAACGGGAAAAGAAGTCATCCGCCATTTTTTTGGCGGTGCCGTTGATCAAACGAGACCCGATCTGCGCCAGCTTGCCGCCGACCTGTGCGTCGACGTCATAATTCAGCAATGTTGCGTCGCCGTCCTCATCCAGGCTCACCTTGGCCCCACCCTTGGCAAAGCCCGCGGCGCCGCCCTTTCCCTCGCCGGAGATGGTATAGCCTCTTGGCGGATCGAGGTCGCTCAGGGTAACGGCGCCGGCAAAACGCGCCGAAACCGGCCCGACCTTGGCCTTTACCTTGGCCGTGAAAGACGTGTCGGAGGTTTTCTCGATCTCTTCGACACCCGGAATACAGGCGCGCAGTACCTCGACATCGTTCAAGGCTTCCCAAACCGCCTCTCGCGGCGCCTCGATGCGGTATTGGCCGGTCATCTGCATGATTTTCGGAAATCCCTCTTGAAACACATCTCTCTGACTGGGCTTTAACAGCCGAGCACCAGAATTGCCGGATCACCCCGGCTGTTCAAGCCCTACCTTCGATCCATATAGGAACATCGGTGGCGAAACCACAGACTGTTTTACATGACCGAAAGCTAGCCGCCGAGAAAGAGGCGGCCGACCTGGGGGTCTTCCAGCAAGCTGTCTCCCGCGTCGGCCATGGCCAACTGGCCGGAAACCAGCACATAGCCGATATCCGCGAACTCCAGCCCCTTCTTTGCATTCTGCTCGACCATGATGATGGTTTTGCCTTCACCTTTCTGCAGATCATCCAGAATCTCGAAGACCATGTCGATGAAGCGCGGCTCCAGGCCGATGGAAGGCTCGTCGACCAGCAACACCTCCGGCTCCATCACCAGGGCGCGCGAGATTTCGAGCAGACGGCGCTCGCCGCCCGACAGAACCTTGGCCTGATGCCCGCGCCGTTCGGCCAGACGGGGGTATTTGGTGAAGATCTCCTCGGCCTTTTCCCGGGCCTGGGCCGGATGCTCCATCAGATAACCGCCCATCCAGAGATTCTCCTCCACCGTCATGGCGGGAAAGACCGACTTGTCCTGCAGGATGTAGGCGACCCCGGCGGAGCGCAGCTTATCCTTGGGGGAGAGGCGGGTGACCTCTTCTCCGCCGATTTTGATTGAACCGCCGAAGATGTTGGTGAAGCCGAAGATCGAGTGCAGCACCGTCGATTTGCCGGCGCCGTTAGGGCCGATCAGGCAGAGCGACTGGCCCCGGCCGACCTGAAGGTTGAAGTCGTGCAGTATCTCCATCTTGCCGTAACCGGCGCGCAGCCCGTCGATGGAGACAAAGGGTGCATTGTCCGCAAGCGCGGCAATGCGCCCTTCGGGAATGCCCGATCCGGCGAGGGCGGCGGCCTGGCGGTTTACGTCTTCGACAGAAATGACCGTCTCGACACCGCCCTGACCGTAACCGCGGACCGGTTGCTTGCTTTGCTCTTCGCCGCTCATCAATGCGCCCCCAGGTAAGCGTCGATCACCCTTTGGTCATTCTGGATCTCCGCCGGATGGCCCTCCGCCAGCAGTTCGCCGTGGGCCAGGCAGTAGATGTTTTCCGCCAGATTCATGATCACCCGCATGTTGTGCTCGATGACGAAGAGGGTGATGCCGAACTCCTCGTTGGCACGCTTCAGGCGGTCGATCAGGCCGTTGATCAGTGTCGGATTGATTCCGGCCGTGGGTTCGTCGAGCAGGAGCACCTTGGGCTCGTTCATCAGCGCCATGGCGAACTCCAGCAGCTTTTGCTGGCCGAAGGAGAGATCGCCGGAGATAAGCCTTCGCTTGGCGTAGAGGCCGACGAATTCGAGCAGGTGCTCCGCCTTGTCCATCAACTCCGGCTCGAAGGGCGTGAACATGGAGCCCCAGCCGGCCCGCCGGTGGGGCAGGGAAATCAGCATGTTCTGAACACAGTCCATCTTGGAATAGATGCGGGTCTGCTGGAAGGTGCGCAGCAGCCCGAGACGGGCGATCTGCGGCACCCGCAGCCGGGAGATTTCCTGCCCTTCGAAGCGGATCGAACCGTTGTCGATGGGATGATAGCCGACGATGGAATTGAACAGGGTGGTCTTGCCGGAGCCATTGGGCCCGATCAGGCCGGTGATCTTGCCGGCTTCCACTTTCAGCGAGACATCGCGGTTGGCCTGAACGCCGCCGAAGGCCTTGGAGACGCCGGTGACCTCTATCAGGTCGCTCATTCCGCCGCCCTCCTTGCCGCACTGTCATCTGCGGACTCGGGTTCATCGACCCGGATGCCGAAGGCCTCCGGCCACTTTTCCTGCGCCCAGCCGAGCAGGCCTTGTTGGAAGTAAACGACGTTGATGATGATCAGCAGCCCGAGGGCGACCCACTGCCAGCCCAGCAGGTGGGTCCAGGTCACCTCCTTGATCACATGGAAGAGGGTCGCCCCCAGCACCGGGCCCCAGAGCGTGCCCTTGCCGCCAAGCAGGGCCATTAGCACCATAAAGATGCCGAAGGTTACGGTGGGGAAGGCCACTTCGAGCGGTTCGATAAAGCCGCTCATGTTGCCGTAGATGGCGCCGGAAATGCCCAGGAAGAAGGCGGCGATGGACCAGGCGACGATCTTATAGCGCAGGGTATGGATGCCCATGGCTTCGGCCTTGGCTTCGTCGTCGCGGATCGCGTTGATCGCCAGTTTGAAGCGGGTGGCATAGAGCACACGCAAAAAGGCGAAGGTGGCGACGGCGCTGCCGAAGCAGAGAAAGTAGAACAGCAGAGCGCGGTCATCGGGTTCGCCGGGGTAGGTGGGCATGGAGATGCCGCTGCCGCCGCCCAGCCAATCCCAGGCCCCGACGAGTTCACCGGCGGCAATGGCGACGCCCAGAGTACCGATGGCGAAATAGGGTCCGCGCAGGCCGAAGACGATCCAGCCGAAGATCACCGCAAAGAGCGCCGATACAACGGCTGAGGCAAGGATGCCGAGGACCAGTCCGAGGTAGTATTGCCCGGGCGTGAAGTCCACCTTCACCGCGCCGTAGGCCGAAGTGTAGTCGCCGACGTTGTAGAACAGTCCGATCTGAATAACGGCGCAGATGTACATGCCGGCGCCGAAGAAGAAGATGTTGCCCAGCGAGTTGTAACCCATCTGGCCGCCCATGATGTCCCAGGTCAGGGCGAAGAGGATCATCACCCAGAGCACCGCAATCTGGAAGGTGTAGTTGGGGAACAGGAAGGGCGCGACGATACCTGCCAAAAGGATCAGCGCGCAGAGCAGAAGCTGCTTGTTCTTTGCGGTCATTGGACCACCTGCCTCAGGCGGCCCTGCTGGATCTGGCGCCAGACCAGAACCGCGACCAGAAGCCCGACGACGGTCGCCTGTTGAAACTCCGCGCCCATCACAAAGCCGCTGTACTGCTCTGCGACGCCGAGGCCGAGTCCGGCGATGATGACGCCTGGCAGATTGCCGAAGCCTGCAGCCGTAACGATGACGAAGGAGCGGATCGAATGGGTGATGCCATAGAACGGCTGGATCACCCAGATCATGGCGATCAGCACGCCGGCGGCCCCGCAGATGGCGGCGTTCAGCGCGAAGGTGAAGGCATAGACCCGGTCGGTGTCGATGCCCATGATCTTGGCGGCGCGAGGATCTTGCGCCGTCGCACGGATCGCCTGTCCCATGCGGCTGCGCTTCATGAAGACCACGACCGCAATCGCCAATGCCGCCGCCATGACGAAGGAAACAACCTTGATGTCGGACACCGTGAGCTGGTTGTCGAGCGCCGAGCGGATACCGAAGCCGGACTCGGCGATCTTCACCTCCGGTCCGTAGATCAGGTTCAGGCTCTGCTGCACCACGATGGCGATGCCGAAAGTAGCCAGCAGAGAGGTGAAGAGATCACGGTCGATGACCCGGCGGATAACCAGCACATAGACCGCCCAGCCGAAGGCGAACATCACCACGATCGCCACGGGCAGGCCGAGGATCGGGTGAATACCCCATTCACCGAGGCTGTAGGCGATGTAACCGCCCATGATGACAAAATCGCCCTGGGCCAGATTCTTCACGTTCATCACGCCCCAGACCAGCGCCAGGCCATAGGCCGCCAGGGCGAAGATGGCCCCGATGAAGAGGCCGTCGAGCAGCAGCTGGATATTGAAAACCGGCGCCAGGTCGAACAGCAGTGAGAGGTTATCGAGCATAACGGATCAGAGTGTCTCCACGCAGTCAGAGGGCCGCAGCCGCCCCCGATCTCGCGATTCCACGAAGACCGGGGGGTGGTGCGGGTATCGTTGCGGACGCCATGGAAAAGCGTCCCGGACTGCGATCCGTTAAAAGCCTGCCTCGCGCGGGAAGTTCAGGGGATGCGAGGCCCACTTTGAAGGCGCCACGACGTTGTAGCTCCCGCCTTGGATCTGCCGCAGCACCATCGGCTTTGCGATGTTGTTGCCGGCTTCGGAGAACCTGATCGGTCCATAGAAGGTCTGCATGTCGGTGGCGGCGATGGCGTCGCGAACCTTGTCGATCTCGAAGCTGTTCGCCCGCTCGAAAGCGTCTTTCCAGACCATCACCGCGGCGGCGGCCTGTGCCGACTGATAGGGTACCGTCGTATAGCCTTCGAAGTTGGCCTTGAACTCCTCGTGGAACTCTGCGGCGGTGCCGAACATCTCGTCTTCGTAAGACAGGGTTTCGGCCCACTGCGTCGAACAGAGGATGTCGTTGGCCCCGGCGCCGAACTTGTCGGTCACTTTTGCTGCCTCGCAATGGGTCATGGCGATCATCGGGATGTCGATTTTCATCTCGTTGATCTGGCGTACAGCCGTGGCCGCGCCCTTGGAGTGGCCGGAGACGATCAGCAGGTCCGGCTTCAGGGCTTTGGCCTTGGTGAGGGTCGCCGACATGTCGGAGAGGTCGCGCGGCAGCTTGTCGTCGATCACCACCTTCATGCCGTACTTCTTGGCGTCGTCAACCACGCCGGCGCGCACATCGAGCGAGAAGGGGTCGTTCTCGAAAGCCATGGCGATCTTCACGTCGGAAGGCTTCCTGCCTTCTTTCTCGGCCATCTCCGCAGCCAGGTCGATGGCGCTGGCGAGATACTGTTCGGAGGTCGAGAGCACGGCGAAGAGATACTTGTAGCCCTGCGTGAAGAGCGAGCGCGAGGCGCCTTCGGCCTCGACCATTGGGATCTTGTATTTCTCGGTGACCGGTGCGATGGCCTTGGTCAGGCCCGAGGAGTAGGGACCGAGCATGAACTGGACCCCGTCCTGCTTGATCAGGCGTTCGGCCAGTTGTGCGCCGCGGGCGGGTGTTGATTCATCGTCGTAGTAGACGACTTTCAACTTGTAGGACTTGCCGTCGACCTTGACGCCGCCGCCTTCGTTGATTTTTCTGACCGCAAGATCGTAGCCGTTCTGGGCGTGAACGCCGTTTGTTGCGTACTTGCCGGTCAATGAGATGGCGGAGCCCAGAACGATGGTGTCGCCTTCGATCTTGGCCTGGGCGCTGCCGGCGGCCAGCAAGCCGACGGCCGCGCCGGCCATCACCAAACGCGAAAATCCCTGAGCCCTGCCGGGCAGAGTGTTGAATTTCATGTGATTTCCTCCCGTATTCGAAGCCGTTCAGCTTCGTTCTTTTTCTGCCGCTTGAGCGATCAGTTAGAAGAAGATCATATAAGGGTGGTGTTGTGACGCAACCCCGCTTGTTTTGCCCGGCCTGGCGTCTGCCACCCGTCCTGCCATCCGGGGCGGCCGGGCGGTCTCAGCCCTTCAGCGCTGGTTTCGGCGGGGAATTGTCAGGGAGCTTGGCTCGTCATCATCGGAATCGGGCGGCACGTCAAAGCTCGCCCAACCGCACTCCGTGCCGGTCGGCGGCAGGTCGGTTTCGGGGTCCACCTGCCGGTGCAGGAAGGATTTGGCGATGAAATTGGCGGTTATCGGGGCTGTCAGCAGAAGGAAAATGGCGATCAGCAACTCATGGACCGAGAAACTGCCCTGGTGTTTCAGAATGAAGACCGCGGAGGCAACGAGGACTGATCCGACACCCAGGGTGGTGGCTTTGGTCGGGCCGTGCAGGCGGGTCATCAGGTCCGGCAGTTTGGCAAGGCCGTAGGAGCCGACCAATCCGAAGACGCCACCGAAGACGATGAGGCCGGCGACCAGCAGTTCCAGGAAGAGGTCCATAGCCGTCCCGCCGCTATTCGATGATGTCGCCGCGCAGGATGAACCTGCAGTAGGCAACGGTGGATATGAAACCGACCATGGCAAAGAGAAGGGCGGCCTCGAAGTAGACCGTCGTTCCCTTGGCGATGCCGTAGAGGATCAAAACCGCGATCCCGTTGATCACCATGGTGTCCAGCGCCAGAACCCGGTCGGCGACGGTCGGGCCCTTGGCGAGGCGATAAAGGTTGAGCAGCAGCCCTATGGCAAAGCAGCCGAAGGCAAATGCCAGCGCATAGTCAATCACTCGAAAATCTCCTTCAGCCGCGCCTCGTAGCGCGCCTTGATATCAACCACCTGGCCTTGCGGATCATCGGTATCGAGGCAGT
Organism: Pelagibius sp.; assembly: GCF_965249265.1. Classification (NCBI taxonomy): domain Bacteria; kingdom Pseudomonadati; phylum Pseudomonadota; class Alphaproteobacteria; order Rhodospirillales; family Rhodovibrionaceae; genus Pelagibius; species Pelagibius sp. Next base: position 2,059,417 of record NZ_OZ252224.1, read on the forward strand.
GCACCAAAAGGCTCCGCCCGTCAGCCGAGAGGTCCGCGGATACGGTTCCGGGTGTCATCGTGATGGTGCCTGCCAGCGCTGTTATCGCTTCGGGCGAATAGATCTCCAACGGGATGGTGATGAAGTGCGAGCGCATCTGCTTGTTGCTCTTGAACACGACGATATAGGCAACCTGGAGGTTGGCCACGAAGATGTCCCAGAGCACCAGGAAAACATAGGCGGTAATCTTCAAAGGGTGACGGATGCGCGGCCGCCCGGGCCAGAAAGCAGCGGTGGTCAGCGGTACCGTAATGCCGATGATCAGGCCAAGCAGCAGGCCACCCAGCGACAGACTGTTGAGCAGCATGAGCCAGACCAGCACCAGCGTGACGGTCAGGATCGGATGGGGCAGCAGTCTGGCTAACACAGCATGGCTCCCTAATACTGCTCCGCCACGGCTTTCGGGCCGAGGACGGTCTGGATATAGCCGTTCGGAGAATAGAGCTCCGCCGCCGCTGTTTCCAGATAGGCGGTTACCGGACTGGCAAAGAGCGCCAGGCCAATCATGGCGGCCAGCATCATACCGGCCGCCGCGATCGGCAGGGCCGGGCGGGCGGAGGCGACCTGCTTGGGCTCTGGAAGTGATGCGCTTTTCCAGAAGACCACGCTGCCGGCCCGGGCGAAGCCGACGATACTGATCAGCGAGGTTACCAGGATGATGGTCCAAATGGTCGCCATGGAGTTCGCATCACGGGCAGAGTCGAGAATCATGAGTTTGCCCAGGAAACCGGTCATCGGCGGCATTCCGGCCATGGCAATGGCGGCCAGGAAGAACATGGCGGCGAGCAGGCCGGTTTGGGCAAAGCGCGGCGCGGTGGTCAGCCGGCCGCCGGCGCCGCCGCGACGCTCACTGATCTGATCGGCCAGAAGGAACAGAGCTGCCGTCGCGAAGGTCGAATGGATCAGATAAAACAACGCCGCGACCGTGGCCGCGGGGGTGAAGAGCGCAATGGCCGTCAGCAAGGTCCCCATGGAGGCGACTACCGAAAAGCAGACAAGCCGGGCCAATTCTTTGGCGCCAAGGACGCCGACCGAACCGACGATCAGCGTCACCAGGGCCGCCGGCAGCAGCCAGTCGGCCGCCAGCCAGGCGCTGTCGCCTGCATCTTCGCCGAACACCAGGGTGAAGAAGCGCAGGATCGAGTAGGCGCCGACTTTCGTCATGACCGCAAAAAGCGCCGCCACCGGTGCCGGTGCATTGGCATAGGTGCCGGGCAGCCAGAAGTGGATTGGCACCAGGGCGGCCTTCACGGCAAAGACGACAAGCAGCAACAGGCCGCCGACCCGCAGGATCGCCTGATCGCCGGCGGGAACCAGCGGCACTTTCACCGCCAGATCGGCCATGTTCAGCGTCCCCGTGACGCCGTAGATCGTCCCGACGGCGATGAGGAAAAGGGTCGAGCCGGCAAGGTTCACCACGACATACTGCACCCCGGCCTTCATCCTGGCCGCGCCGCCGCCATGCAGCATCAGTCCGTAGGAGGCGATCAGGAGCACCTCGAAGAAAACGAAGAGATTGAAAACGTCGCCGGTCAGGAACGCGCCGTTGATGCCCATGAGCTGAAACTGGAAAAGCGCATGAAAATGGCGGCCCCGGGTATCCCATTCGCTGGTCACCGCATAGATCGCCACGACCACCGCGAGCAGGCTGGTCAGCAGCACCATCAGGGCCGACAGGCGGTCCAGTACCAGAACGATGCCGAAGGGCGCCTGCCAGTTGCCGAGCTCGTAGAGCTGTGCGGGACCAGTGGCGGCCTGGGCGGTCAGCGCGATGGCCACCGCCAGCAGGGCGATCGTGCCGGCCAGCGAGAATACCCGCTGCAGCAGCAGATCGTGGCGCATGGCCAATACGATAAACGGCGCCAGCAGGGCCGGCAGGGCAATCGGCACGATCAGCCAATGGTTCATGCCTGATCTCCCCCGGCGCCGGAACCACCGCTGCCACCCGGACGCTCGCCTTCGGCGGTATCGACCGAGCCAACATCGACCTCATCGGTGCCGGCCTCAAGATAGGCGCGCAATGCCAGCACCACGATGACGGCCGTCATACCGAAAGAGATCACAATCGCCGTCAGCACCAAGGCCTGGGGCAGAGGATCGGTATAGGCCGTTGCGGTGCTGGAAATCACCGGCGGCAGGTTGGTCGTCAGACGACCGGTGGCGAAGAGGAAAATGTTGACCGCATAGGAAAGCAGGGCCAGACCGATGATGACAGGAAAGGTTCTGGCGCGCAGCAGAAGGTACACCCCCGTCGCTGTCATGACGCCCACGCCGCTGGCCACGAGAAGCTCCATCAGCTGCGGCCCTCCGTCTCGCCGGCAGGGCTGCTATCGGCCGCCGGATTGTCCTCGACGCTCTCGTCGTCGGGAACCGGCCGGAAGTCCATAGGCTCGTCGCTCACCGGCTCCTCGGTCCGCCGCGCCAGGCGGGAAAGGTTTGCCAGGGCCAGCATGACCGACCCGATAACGGTCAGGAACACGCCGATATCGAAACCCATGACGGTCGCCAACTCGAACTTCTCAAGGAACGGAAGCTTGAAATAGCCGTAGTCGCTGGTGAGGAAAGGCCGCCCGGCCAGCCAGGCGCCGGCACCCGTGAAGCCGGCGATCAGAACGCCCCAGGCAATCAGTGCATGGTAGTCGATCTTCATGCGCCGCTCCGCCCAGCCGAAGCCGCTGGCCATATACTGCATGACAAAAGCGATGGCGACGACCAAGCCGGCGATGAAGCCGCCGCCGGGTTCGTTGTGGCCACGCAGGAAGATGAAGATGCCGACGACGAGTGCCAGCGGCAGCATCACCCTGGTGGCAACCACCATCATCAGGGGATGGCGGTCTTTGGCGCGTTCCTGATCGGGGATCCACGAATTCAACCGCCTGGCCGCCGGACCGTAGAGAGCGCCGTCGAGCAACGCGAAGATCGCCAAGGCGGCAATGCCCAGCACGATGATTTCGCCAAAGGTATCGAAGCCGCGGAAGTCGACCAGGATAACGTTCACCACGTTGGTGCCGCCGCCTTCAGGTTTGGACTTGGCGAGATGGAAGGTCGAGATGCTGTTGAAGTCCCGCGTCATGATGACATAGATCAGACCGCCGACTCCCAGGCCGCTGGCGCCGGCCAGGACCCCGTCACGCAGGCGCCGCGTCACCGAGCTTTCCCGCGGTGTCTCCTTGGGCAGGAAATTCAGTGCCAGCAGCAACAGGACGATGGTGACGACTTCGACCGAAATCTGCGTGAGCGCGAGGTCCGGGGCCGAGAGATAGATGAAGGCGATGGAGAGAATCAGACCCAACACGCCGACGATCACAAGGGTGAGCAGGCGTTGGCGGTGGAAAAACAGAATGCCGATGCAAGCGCCGACCAGCAACATCCAGCCGAGAATTGGAATCAGCGGTGCCGGCATGGGGGCCCGCAGACCGGCAGCGTGCTCACCGCTGATGAAGGCTGTAGCGCCGACCGCGACGCAGGCCGCGACGAAAAACGCGAGGTATCGGCGCAACGAACCATTGTGCAGCCCGTCGATCACCAGATTGCTGAAAGCCGCAAGCCCGCCGATCAAGGCGTCGAACATGGTTTTGGCTTCGGGACGCGGCAGGGCCAGGCGCAGCTTGTTGAAGACGTCGTGACGCCATAGCAAAAAGGCGCCCCCGGCGACGGCAATGGCGCTCATGCCGAGCGCCGCCGTGAAACCGTGCCAGATGGCCAGATGGAACTCCGGTAGCGGTGCACCGACAACGGCGCCCGCGACCACGGTGACCAGCGGCTGCGCCAGGAAAGGCAGCAGCCCGATTGCGATGACCAGGACGACGAGGAACATCGGCGGCAGGAACATCCCGGCCGGCGGGTCGTGCGGATGCTGCGGATAGTCGTCGCGCTGCGGCCCGAAGAAGACATGGAACACGTAGCGAAACGAATAGGCGACGGAAAAAATCGCGCCCAGCGTTGCCAGGGCCGGCAGAATCCAAGGGTTGCCGGCCCAGGGCGTGTGGGCGGCCTCATGCAGCATCATCTCCTTGGAAAGAAAGCCGTTCAAAAAAGGCAATCCGGCCATGGAGAAGGCGGCAATCGTGGCGATGGTGGTGGTGATCGGCATCAGCGCGGCAAGGCCCCCGAGGCGTCTGGCATCGCGGGTGCCGGTCTCGTGGTCGACGATGCCGGCGGTCATGAAGAGCGCGCACTTGAAGGTCGCATGGTTGAGGATGTGGAACACGCCGGCGATGGCGGCCATGGGGGTCCCGAAGCCGAAGAGCATGGTCACCAGTCCCAGGTGGCTGACGGTGGAATGGGCCAGAAGCCCCTTCAGGTCGTCTTTGAACAGCGCGATCCAGGCGCCGATCGCCATGGTCGCCAGGCCGGTGGTTGCGACGATGTAGAACCAGGCATCGGTCCCGGCCAGCACCGGCCACATGCGCGCCATCAGGAAGATGCCGGCTTTCACCATGGTGGCCGAGTGCAGATAGGCGCTGACCGGGGTCGGCGCCGCCATGGCGTGAGGCAGCCAGAAGTGGAAGGGAAACTGTGCCGACTTGGTGAAACAGCCGCCCAGGATCAACAGCAGGGCCGGCAGGTACCAGGGGGATGCCTGGATTTCCGCGCCGTGCTGCAGGATGACCGTAAGATCATAGGATCCGGCGATGTTGCCGAGGATCAGCATGCCGGCGATCATCGACAGGCCGCCCATGCCGGTGACCGCGAGGGCCATGCGCGCGCCCTGACGGCCCGCCGGCAGGTGCTTCCAATAGCCGATCAGCAGAAACGAACTGAGGCTCGTCAGCTCCCAAAAGACCAACAGCAGCAGGATGTTGTCCGAAAGCACGATCCCCACCATCGCGCCCTGGAACAGCAGCAGGTAGGCATAGAACTGACCCATTGGGTCGTTCTTGGAGAGATAGAAGCGTGCATAGATGATGATGAGCAGGCCGATCGAGAGGATCAGGCCGGCAAAGAAAAAGCCGAGGCCGTCCAGGAAAAACGTGACGTTGAGCCCCAGCCAGGGCAGCCAATCCCACCCGGCCTGCACGACCTCGCCGGCGAAGACGGCGGGCGTCTGGGTGAGCAACAGGATCAGTGCCAGCAGGGTCACCGAACCTGTGGTCAAGGCACAGGCGTTACGGCCCGCCCGGATCAACAGACCGGGCAGCACTGCACCTATGAACGGTAACAGGACGATCCACGCCAACGTCATGCCCGGTTATTCTTTCTGTAGTTTCGTTTTCGTGGAAGGGGCGGGCCGTGCGTCAATGCAAACTAGAATCTTTTCCCAGCTCAGGCTTGATAGACTGAGCCTACTGACGGATCGGCGGCGGTCAAGACAATCCCGCAGCCCGCAATGCTTGCTGGCCCCCCCAAGGCCGTTTTCGACCCGTCGCCCTGGTCTTGGCCCAGCCTTTCCTGTCGGTTTCGTTTAGGTTGGCCGGCGCGTTGATGGCACTCACCGGCCCGACATCATCTTTGTGTCCCGGTTCTTGCTGCCGGATTCGGACAGCGAATCGCAGCGCGCTTCGGACGCCTGTCCGGCGAACGAAGGGTGTCGACCCGACACCCGGAGCGTCAAATCGAAGGCTTGCGGCTGGGCCGCCAATCGGGCATCGCTAAAGGCGGGCAACGCCACGGCGGCGCCATGACCCTTTCACCGCGCAACTGACAGGAGAGGCGCCGATGGCCCCCAGGCCCATTATCATCGATACCGATCCCGGACAGGATGATGCCATTGCCATTCTGCTGGCGCTCGCGTCGCCGGAATTCGACGTTCTGGGCATCACGGTGGTGGCCGGCAATGTGCCCCTGAAGCTGACCGAGATGAATGCCCGCAAGATCTGCGAGCTTGCCGGAAAACCGGAAACGAAGGTTTTTGCCGGCTGCGCCAGGCCGATGATGCGTTCCCTGGTCACGGCGGAGGAGGTGCACGGGAAGACCGGCCTCGATGGACCGGAACTGCCCGATCCCGCCATGGCGCTGCAGGATCAGCACGCGGTGGACTGGCTCGTCGAGACGCTGCGCGCGGCGGCGCCGGGCGGCATCACGCTCTGCACCCTGGGGCCGCTGACGAATGTCGCGGCGGCGCTGGTGAAGGCGCCGGACATCGCCGGCAAGATCGCTGAGATCGTGATGATGGGCGGTGGCTTTTTCGAGGGCGGCAACGTGACGCCGGCGGCCGAATTCAACATCTACGTCGATCCCCACGCGGCCCATGTGGTTCTCAGCTCCGGTGTCAAGATCACGATGCATCCGCTTGATGTGACCCACAAAGCGCTGATGACGCGAACCTGGATCGATTCGCTGAAGGCGCTGGGCAACAGGACCGGTGCGGCCGCGGCGGCGATGCTCGATTTCTACGAACGCTTCGATATGGAAAAGTACGGCGAAGACGGCGGGCCGCTGCACGATCCCTGCGTCATGGCCTTTCTGCTGCAGCCGGACCTGTTTCAGGGAAAGGACTGCAATGTGCAGGTCGAAACCGGATCGGAACTGACAATGGGTATGACGGTGGTCGATTGGTGGGGTGTTTCCGGTAGGCCGGCGAACTGTCACGTGATCAATCAGATCGACGCGGCCGGGTTCTACAGTCTCATTCACGACCGCCTCGCCAGGCTGCCGTAACGCTGATCCGGGCAGACTGCGCGAATGCCCTGATGATATCCCGGGTACGCCGACGGCGGCCCGCATACGCCGATGACGAACGACAACGGTGAGTCATGCTTCTGGTCCTTGGCCAGTTACTCTGTCTGCTGGTGATTGCCCGGCTCTGCGGGGTCGGGGCTGAACGCTTCGGGCAGGCCGCCCCGGTGGGCGAATTGGTTGCCGGTGTCCTGATCGCCGTGGCCGCTTCGCTCATTGGACCCGCGCTCGGCCCCGCCAACGGCCTCCTCCAGGGCCTGCGTGAGGCGCCGCACATCGCCGACATCGGCGCGATGGCGATCTTTTTTCTGGTGTTGCGGGCCGGTGTGGACATGGAACCACGAGAAGTCTTCGCCGCTTCCGGCGGCGCCTTCGCGGTGGCGCTGGGTGGTGTCATCCTGCCGATGGCGCTCGGTTTCGCCCTGGCCTGGTGGTTCATCCCGGCCTCAGAACTGAAGGTGGCGCAGGCCATGGTGGTCGGCGTTGCCATGTCGGTAACGGCCATCCCGGCGACCGCGCGGGTGTTCGAAGAACTGGGTCTGCTGCACAGCCGCCTGGGGTCCACCGTCCTCGCCGCCGCCCTGATCGACGATGTTTTCGGGCTGATCCTCCTGGCCGGCGTCACCACCTATGCCGCGACCGGCGGCGATGCCGATCTCGGCAACCTTGCCTGGCTCGCCGCCAAGGCCGGTCTGTTCTTCGTGATAACCGGGCTGCTTGGCGCTCATGTCTACCCGCATGTCAGCGAGCGGCTGCGCGAGGAAAAGATCGTGGCGCTGGATCTCAGCGCGCTGGTCGCCATTGCGCTCGCCTATGCGTTCCTGGCGGAGCTTCTGGGGCTGCACTGGATCATGGGCGCCTTCATGGCGGGGCTGTTTCTGGAGCCGACGCGGATCGGACGGCGCGCCTTTGACGATATGAAGCTGATCCTTGCCGCCATCACCAGCGGCGTACTGGGCCCGCTGTTTTTTGTGTCCATCGGCATGCAGGTCGATCTCTCCGCCGTCTATGAGGCGCCGGTGTTGGCGGCCTTGGTCGTTCTCGCCGCCTTCTTCGGCAAGTTGGCGGGTGCCGGTTTCCCCGCCTTGTGGATCGGGTTCGATCGACGGCACGCCTCTGCCGTCGGCGTCGGCATGAGCGCCAGGGGGGCGGTCGAGCTGATCATCCTCGGCGTCGTGGCGGAGGCGGGTATCCTCGCAACAGGCCATCATGGTGCGGAGTCCGGTGTGGTGGAGAATTTGTTTTCCCTGCTGGTGGTGATGGCCGTCGTTACGACTTTCGTCGCGCCGCTCGTTTTGCGCTGGTTGTTGAAGCCGGATGACTGACGCCCCATGACTGAAGCGCGGGACAGCAGGCCGCCGCGGTTCATCGGCAGCGAGATTTATCGTCGCTCGACCTATGGCGGGCGTCACCCCCTGGCGATCCCCCGGGTTTCGACCTGCATCGATCTTTGCCGGGCGCTCGGTTGGTTGCCCGACAGTGTTTACATCGACAGTCCCCTGGCGACCACCGAGCAACTGGCCCGCTTTCACGACCCGGCCTATATCGCTGCGGTCCGAAAGGCCGAACGCGAGCAGCGCCTGACGGCCGAGGAGCAGGAGCGCTTCAACCTCGGCCGCAACGGCAATCCGATTTATCCGGAAGTCTTCCGCCGCCCGGCGACGGCCTGTGGCGCTTCCATCCTGGCCGGCAGGCTTCTGGCCGAGCCGGGGGTGATTCACAGTCCGGCCGGCGGCACCCATCATGGCCGGCGCGGCCAGGCCAGTGGCTTTTGCTATTTCAACGACCCGGTCTTGGCGATCCTGGCATTGCTCGACGGCGGGCTTTCGCGCGTGGCCTATCTCGACGTCGATGCCCATCACGGCGACGGCGTACAGGCGGCCTTTGACGACGACCCGCGGGTTCTCACCATATCGATCCACGAGGATATGCGTTGGCCGATGGCGGCTTCCACCAACTCTGCCGAGAGTCCGGGCAGCGTCGGCGACCGCGGTGGCGGGCAGGCGCGCAACCTGCCGGTCCCGGCGGGCTTCAACGACAACGAGCTGGCTTTCCTGATGGAAGCAGCCGTCCTGCCGATGCTCGAAGACTTCGCGCCTCAGGCCCTGGTGTTGCAATGCGGCGCCGACGGTTTGGAAGAGGACCCTTTGAGCAAGCTCGCTCTTTCGAACACGGCGCTCTGGCGGGTCGTGGCACAGGTGCGCAGTCTTGCCCCCCGGTTTCTGGTGTTGGGGGGTGGGGGCTACAACCCCTGGTCCGTCGGCCGCGCCTGGGCCGGCGTCTGGGCGACGCTCAACGGCTTTGCAATACCCGAACGCCTGCCGCCGGCGGCGGAAGCGATCCTGCGCGCGCTGGAATGGCGTCACAGCAAAGGCCGCAATCCGCCGGCGGCCTGGTTCACCACCCTGGCTGACCCGCCACGCTATGGACCGCTGCGCCCGGCGGTGAGGGATCTCGCAGCCCAGGTGATGGCGGTGTGGTGAGCAGCGCCAGTCGCCGCTTTATTGCCCTTGTGTGCCAAAGCCGGGGTGGCTAAAGCTTGGTGCCATGGAAAAGCTGAATAAGATCGCCGTTCTGGGCGCCTTGGTGCTGGCGTTGCTGGCGCCCCTGGGCGAGGGCCGGGCCCAGGCGCCGGACAGCCTCGTGAGCTTCGACAGGGACCAAATCACCATCGAGACCGCGGCGGGCGGCAGTCATGTTTTTGAAGTCGAATTGGCGATCACGCCTGAACAGCGCTCTCAAGGGCTGATGTTCAGGCATAGCATGCCGGCAGACGCGGGCATGTTGTTTCTTTTTGAGCGCTCTGAACAGCGCGCGATGTGGATGAAGAATACGCTTATCCCGCTGGATATGCTCTTCATCGACGAGGGCGGCGTCATTGTGCGCATCCATGCGCGCAGCGTGCCCTTTTCGTTGCAGGCCATCGCGTCCGGCCAGCCCGTAATCGCAGTTCTGGAGTTGAACGCCGGGACTTCGGCCCGTCTTTCCATCAAGCCCGGAGACCGGGTGCTTCATGGCGCGTTCGAATCAGGATCCTGAGTGCATCGACCTCATATCGGCAGGCCCAGTTTCCTGAAGTGCCAAGTTAGGCCTCCGGATCCGCAGCAATCTGCTCCATCGCGCGCCAGCCTTCACCGGCAGCCACGAGGCAGCTCATGCCCTGGGGAGTCGTCACAATGATGGACCAGGTCGTACCATTGCCGGTGCTGAGCACCTCGACCAGTCCGCCGTTGTGGGTGACGCCCAAAGCAACAGGGGCTTCTTTGTACTTCTGCTGCAGAACCTTCAGAACAGAGTCACGCTGATCACACTGAGGCTGCGCCGTCGCTGCGGTGGAGTTGCTAACGAGGGCGAGTCCGGCGCTGAGCGCTAAGATCTTCCACATAGTTGGCCTCATCTTTCATTGCACGTCAGCGAAACTCTTTCCGCCGATTCCACAATTTTTCCACGTGGCAATGAAGATGCGCTTAACTTTCACTTAAGCGATCGTTAACGCCAAAAGATAACTTTTGACTACGAATGATAGTCGGTTCGTTTGTGTGCGAGCATCAGGCCGTCGCCGATGGGAACCAGCGAACAGACGACTCGATCGTCCTCTTTGATTTTCTCGTTCAGTGCGCGAATCGCCAGAGTATCCGGGTCTTTTTTGCCGGGATCGATCACGCTGCCGCCCCAGAGCACATTGTCGACGGCGATCAGTCCACCGGGCCGAAGCAGCTTCAAGGCCCGTTCGTAGTAGTCATCGTAGTTGGATTTGTCGGCGTCGATGAAAGCGAAGTCGTAACTTTCTGCCTCGCCGGCGTTAAGCATTTCGTCCAGCGTTTCGACCGCCGGCCCGATTCGCGAATCGATCTTTCCGGCGACGCCCGCCTCGTCCCAATAGCGCCGGCCGATGGCCATGGTTTCCGCATCGACGTCGCAGGCGACCAAGCGGCCATCTGCGGGAAGGGCCCGGGCGACGGCCAAAGCCGAGTAGCCCGTGAAGGTGCCGATTTCGAGGCAGCGGCGCGCACCCATCAACTGCACCAGCAGGGCCATGAACTGTCCTTGCTCCGGGGCGATCTGCATCATCGAGCCGGGCAGGCCGGCGGTCTCCGCGCGCAGGCGGCGCATCACCTCGGGCTCGCGCAGGGAGGTGGCGAGCAGATAGTTGTACAGCGCGTCGCTGAGGTCGATGCTGCGGTTGGACATGGAGCGCTCCGGATGGCAGGGGTTAGAGCAGCTTGCCTTCAAAGGGGTGACGGCCCTCGCGGTCTTCGATCTCCAGGACCCAGACATCGGGATCGCGGCTCACGGCCCGCTCAATATAGGCATCGGCGGCGCTCTCTTCCACAAGCTCACCGCCCAGGGCGGGCATCCAGGCGAGTTCGCCCTCCAGGGTACGGGTCTGGCTGAGCACGCGGCAACCGGCCTCAAGCTGGTTGATCTTCAGGATCAGGGTGCCGCTATTCTTTTCGCCGCGATGGACGATCGTGGCCGGCATGCCCTCGGCAAAACAGCGCCTGAGATGCGCCTTGATCCAGAGTTCGGACGGCAGCCGTCCGTCCGGCTGCATATCCATTTCCTAGATCTGCTCCTTGGTCTTGAGGAAACGCAGGTCGGGATTGTCTTCCGCCGCGCGGTCGAGATGCCAGGCATTGCGCGCCAGGAACACCGGGGCGCCGGTATGGTCTTCGCCCATGGCGCCCTGGTTGCTGTCGATGAAGCGCTTCAGCTTTACCGCGTCGTCGCATTCGATCCAGCGGGCCGTGTGCAGGGCGGTCGGCTCGAAGTGCACCGGCACTTCGTATTCCGTGCGGATGCGGTCGGCCAGCACGTCGAACTGCAGCGGCCCGACGACGCCGACGATCCAGTCGGCGCCGATGGTCGGTTTGAAGACCCGTGCCGCGCCTTCTTCGGCCAACTGCTGCAGGGCGCGGCCCAGATGCTTGGCGCGCAGCGGATCGGCCGGGCGGACGGTCTGCAGGTATTCCGGCGCGAAGGAGGGGATGCCGGTGAACTTCAGTTCCTCGCCCTCGGTCAGGGCATCGCCGATGCCAAGGTTGCCGTGGTTGGGAATGCCGATGATGTCGCCGGGCCAGGCCTCCTCCGCCAGCTCGCGGTCGCGGGCCAGGAACAGCACCGGGTTGTGGATGTTGAGGGTCTTGCCGCTGCGCGAATGGCGCAGCTTGGCGCCGCGCTTGAAATGGCCGGAGCAGAGCCGGAGAAAGGCGATGCGGTCGCGGTGATTGGGGTCCATGTTCGCCTGGATCTTGAAGACGAAGCCGCTGATCTTGTTTTCCGTCGGTTCCACCTCGCGGCCCACCGTCGGCTGCGGACGCGGGGCAGGGGCCATGTCGGCGACACCCTGCAGCAGTTCGCGGACTCCGAAATTATTCAGCGCCGAGCCGAAGTAGATCGGCGTCATGGTGCCGTCGAGATAAGCCTGCTGATCGAATTCCGGACAGAGCCCGCGCACCATCTCGACCTCTTCGCGGAGCTGGGCCACCGCGTCGGCGGGCAGCAGTTCGTCGAGCTTCGGGTCGTCGATGCCGGAACAGGCCTCGCCCTCCGCGCCCTTCTTGTCGCGGCTGCGCTCGACCAGTAGCAGGCGGTCGTGCAGCAGGTCGTAGCAGCCGAGGAAGGAGCGCCCCATGCCGATCGGCCAGGAGGCCGGGGTGACGTCCAGGGCGAGGCGCTGTTCGACTTCGTCGATCAGCTCGAAGGGGTCGCGGCTTTCGCGGTCCAGCTTGTTCACGAAGGTGATGATCGGCATGTCCCTGAGACGGCAGACCTCGAAGAGCTTCAGGGTCTGGGCCTCGATGCCCTTGGCGGCGTCGATCACCATCACGGCGGAGTCCACCGCCGTCAGGGTGCGGTAGGTATCTTCCGAAAAGTCTTCGTGGCCCGGCGTGTCGAGCAGGTTGAAGGTCTTGCCGGCGTAGTCGTAGGTCATGACCGAAGAGGCGACGGAGATGCCGCGCTCGCGCTCCACCTTCATCCAGTCCGAATGGGCGCGGCGCTGCTCGCCGCGCGCCTTCACGGCGCCGGCCATCTGGATCGCACCGCCGAACAGCAACAGCTTTTCCGTCAGCGTGGTCTTGCCCGCATCAGGGTGCGAAATGATCGCAAAGGTGCGCCGCTTGGCAACGGCCTCGGAAAGGTCGGTCATGCTCGAAATCTGTAAATCCCGGGAGCGGGCCCAATCGCCCGCGGGCTTGCCCGCGGGGCCGCAATGGCGCGCCTTATAGCCGGGCAGGGGGCAAATGTCGATCTGGAAGCCTGCTCCGGATCAAGCTGAGCGCAGAACCCTTAGCGATCCAAAATTCTGCGTTCTGGGCGTTGAAGTTCGTAAGGGCTAGCTAATTTTCAAAGACATCTAGGATCTCTGCCCATTGTAGGGCTCAGTGATCGCCATAAATGAATTTCACCCTTAAGAGTTGTATTGATTGGAGTGCCGTCTCGTGAGTTGGAAACAATTGTTTTAAAAATCATATGGTTATAAATCATACTGGTAGATTAACTTGACTTTTATCGTTGCACGCCGACGATAAGGTTTGATACCAAGTTTTAAAGTCTCGAGTCGCGATCTACGGCCAAGGAGGGCGAAATGGCGGGCTTAGCGGTTGCAGAAAAGCGCGAAGAAATGGTCGAGGCGGAAATTCTAAGCTATTTGCAACAGCATGACGAAACTGTGCCACCCTCAAACGTACTTCGTGACCTTCAAAAGGATATCTCCGAAAAGGAGATTATGCAGGCACTACGATTTTTGTTGCAGAGTGGTAGAGTTCGCATGGGACCACACATGAACCTCGAAGTGGTTGAATGATCTAAATGTTACACCGCAGCGACGGGTGCTGAACAATCGATTCAACCGACGTCATAGCATAGCTAGGGACGATCAAAGGAGTGTGTTTCAGCGCGATAGAGATCGTATTCTCTACTGCTCTGCGTTTCGTCGTCTTGCTGGCGTCACACAGATCGTTCGTGCTGGAGAGGCTGATGTATTTCACACACGCCTCACACACACGCTAAAAGTTGCACAGGTTGGACGCAGGCTTGCTGAGCGCCGTCTGGAGCAGCAGCCAGTCGAGTGCGATTTTTTTGGTGTCGACGCAGAAGTCGTTGAAGCTGCTTGCCTCGCGCACGATTTAGGTCACCCACCTTTCGGGCATCTGGGGGAACAGGTTCTCAATGAACTGGTTCTCGCTGAAGCTGATTCGGAGCGAGAAGGAGACGAAGATGGATTCGAGGGCAACGCACAGTCGTTTCGTATTTTAACTAAGCTTTCTGTCCGTTTCGTAGCACGCGATGGCCACCCAATTGACGGCCTCGACCTTACCGGAGCTTCTTTGGCAGCTTGTCTGAAGTATCCGTGGGTTCGTGATCCGAAGGATTCGCGGCGCGCCAAAAAATGGGGTGTTTATAGTTCAGAACTCGACGACTTTGAATGGGCTCGCGCAGGTTGGGCTAGCGATAACAAAACGGCGGAAGCCGAGTTAATGGACTGGGCAGACGACATTGCCTACTCGGTACACGATCTGGAGGATTTTCACCGTTGTCGAGTGATCCCTTGGCACCAGATTTTCGGCAGTGAGGCTAAGGGGGCAGAGGAGATCGTTCAGCGGGCTTTCGGCGCTTGGAGCAAGGCTGCTAGCGGTAAACCTCCAAAAGATGCAGAAGGAAGGCTAAGAAAAGCGCACGGGCGTCTTGAAGAAGTTTTCTCACTCGTTCCGAAAGTGATTTCAACTCCATACGAAGGAAGTTGGGAACAGCGGCAACAACTTCGTTTGCTGACTTCCCAACTGATCGGTCGATACATTGATGGAATAACGTTGAAAACGCAGAGCGAATTTCGACCGAATGAATCATGCGTCCTTATTGATGAGACGCATGAGGAGGAAATCAGGATCCTCAAACAAATTACGCGGGATTATGTGCTGAATAATCCGGCCTTAGCAGCTCAGCAGAAAGGGCACGAACGCATTCTACGCGAGCTGTTTGATGACTTATATCTCGATACCAAGTCCGGCAACCCGAAATATTTCCCGGGCAGATTCAAATATTTGGTCGAAGACGAAAGCGTATCGACTGAGCGCGCAATTTCAGATTGCATTGCTAGCCTTACAGAAGCTGAAGCGATTGGACTTCATGGTCGTCTTCGTGGGTATGCTAGTGGGTCGGTGCTGGATCCAATTGTTCGCTAGCTATGTCACTTAGCTGTTTTGGTTTGCAGAAACTTCCCTTCCGGTAATTCCGTTTCATTTAATGCCGTTTTGTTGTTTAATTTGACAACAGAAGGTGGATAGAATGCCGGAAAGGAGCAGACCATGGCAGTCAGCAGGTTGCGGCCGGCCCCCCGGGCGCAGGGCGCCGATCCCACCGACCCGGATGTCGAGGCCTTGCGGGCGAGCGCGCGCATCGTGGCCCGGATGGAGGTGGCGGACGCGGTCACCGAGGCCCTCAACGCCTATGCCGGCAGCCTGCGCGATCTGCAGCAGGCGACCGGCCTGGACCCCGCTTTCGTCTCCAAGCTGGCCGGCGGCAAGGTGAACAAGCAGGGCGCGACCGTCGCCTCCCTGGCGCAGATCGCGCTGGCCATGAACAAGACCCTGAAGATCTCCATCGAATAGGCCCGCGGTCCTTGCAAGGCGACGGCATCCTGCCCTGGTTTAGCTTCCTCGCCGACATGATGCTGGCGGCCGCGGCGCTCTATGTGACGTCGCAGGCGCTGCGCGGCTGGTACCGCGAGCAGCAGGCCGAGAAGATGGTTGAGGGGCCGGAAAAGCAGGCCAAGATCAACGACGCCAAGACCTTTTATGCCCTGGCCAGTCTCTCCAAGGTCTGGGTCCTGCTGCTGATCCTCGGCGGCACCGCGATCAAGCTGGCCATCAATCTCTACAACGCGCCCTGGACGAACTGAGCGCGTCTTCGGGGCTTCGGTTCAGGAACCGCGCCGGCGCGCGATCAGCATCCAGGCGCAGACCAGGGTGCAAAACCCGAAGAGCGTGAGGCCGAGAATCTCGAAAACAAGATGCCCCTCGATGCTCAGGGCCAGGGCGCTGCTGACCGTCAGCAGCAGAGAGGCGACGAGCATGACCCAAAGCACGGCGGGGTGATGGCGCTTTGCCTGAGTCTCGTAACTTTCCCTGAAGGTCAGCTTTTCGGTCGTGACCTGCAGGCCCTTGGTCCACTTGCGGACCAGGAAGATGTAAGGAAGTACGACGATGGGGATGAGGATCAGCCCCTGCCATTTGAGCGCTACCCCGACCGCGATGGTAACGGCGATGAGCGCCATGGTGTAGCGGATGACGCCTTGCTTTATCTCGTGATGTCGTGTCTCCGTGTCGATCTCATATCCCTTGCCGAACTTGCCCCAGGGATAAAAGGCGGGTTTTCCGGACTTTGTATGTTTGAAACAACTGCTTGCCAGCGCATCGAAGTACCCCAAAACGACTCTCCACAACCCTTGGATTAGAATAATCTAACCAATTCCCGGAGATTGTCATGGGCGCAAAAGCCTTAGAAGTCCTGATTACAAGTTGTCTCTAATTTCTTTCAGCCCGCGTTTCTGCCGCCCGTCGCCGTCGAAGTTCGCCGGCGCCAGCCAGGCTTCGAAAGCGGCCTTGGCCTGCGGCCATTCCCGGTCGAGCAGGGAGTACCAGGCGGTGTCGCGGTTGCGGCCCTTGATCACCGCGGCCTGGCGGAAGACTCCCTCGAAGGTGAAGCCGAGACGTTCGGCGGCGCGGCAGGAGCCGGCGTTCAGCGCGTTGCACTTCCACTCATAGCGCCGGTAGCCCAATTCATCGAAGACCCGGGCCATCATCAGGTACATCGCCTCGGTGGCGATCGCGGTGCCCTGGAGGGCGGGGCTGTAGTTGATGTGGCCGACCTCGATGGAGCCTGCCGCCGGGGCGATGCGCAGATAGCTGGCGACACCGAGCGCTTTTCCGGCGGCCTGATCGACGATGGCATGGAACAGCGGATCATCGCTGAGGCAGGTCGCTTCCATCCACTTGCGAAAGGCCGCCGGATCGTCGAAGGGCCCGTAGGGCAGGTAGGTCCAGATGCGGTTTTCCCGGTCGGCGCCATAGGCGGCGAAGAGGTCGGCAGCATGGGTCTCAGGGCTCAGCGGTTCCACCCGGCAGAGACGGCCTGCCATTGCCGAGCGCGGCGGCGCGGGCGGCGGCATCCAGCCGGGCAGGGGATCGCCCAGAGGAGCATCGGTCGGTTGGTTCGGGTTCTCTCGCGCGTCCGGCATGGCGGTCTCTGTATCAGGGGCTGGGCGACCGCGCCTTCATGCAATCAAGCGGTCCGGCAGACAAGGGCCAGATCGGCAAACTGCAGGGAGCCACTTAGGCGTTGTCCCGAAATGGCGTGAGGCCGGCGCGCAGCCAATCCCGCAGCGCGGCAACCGCCGGCCGGACCTCATCGCCCGCCCGGCAGACGAAGTAGACGGCCCGCTCCAGAGGCAGTGTCACATCGCTGACCTGGACCAGCCGCCCGGCGGCAAGGTCGTCCGCGGCCAGCAGGCGCCGGACTAGGGCGACAGCCTGGCCGTCGAGGGCGGCGGCGATCAAGAGGCCGGTATCGCCGTAGCGGTCTCCCGGCAGCGTTTCGCCGCTGGCGCCGCCACCCGCTCTTTCCAGCCAAGGCTCCCAGCCCGGGTTGTAATCGTCATGGACCAGCGGCAGGGCTGTGAGCGCAGAAGGCTCGATCGGCAGTGGCCGATCACCGATCAACCCGGGTGCCGCCACCGCCACCAACTCTTCCCGCGCCAGCAAACTGGCATGGAGGCCCTTCCAGTCGCCCTTGCCGAAGCGCAAGGCAGCGTCCACCGTCTTATCGGTGAAGTCGACCGGGGCGTCGTTGGTGTCCAGCAGGATGGCGATCTCCGGATGGCGCGCCCTGAAGTCCGGCAGCCTGGGCAGCAGCCACTTCATCGCCAGGGAGGTGGTGAGGGAGAGGGTTACCGTTTGGTCGGTCTTGCGCCTTTCCAGCTCGGCGACGCCGTTTTCCAGCGCGGCAAAAGCTTCGCGGCTGGCGCGGAACAGCACTCGGCCGTCGTCGGTGAGCCCGGCACCCCTTGCCGTCCGGTGGAAGAGGGTGCTGCCGAGCTGTTCCTCCAAGCCCCGGATCTGACGGCTGACCGCGCCGTGGGTCACGGCCAGGGCGTCGGCGGCGCGGCTGAAACTGCTGTGCCTTGCCACCGCGTCGAAGGCCTGGATCGCCCGTAGCGAGGGAAGCCTCATCGCCTGTCTTTCTGTTACTTAAACTCACAGAAGGCGTGAGCTTATATCGTTTGCGCTACCCCGCAAGATATTATTTTTTATCGATAAATCTTGCGCGAGGGGTGCGCCAAGCCGGAAAGCCCTTCAGCCTGAAATCACATCAAAGACGGTAGACCGGGAGGCCCCCGAAGGCTCCGTCTATAGGAAGGATAAGTCATGCCACAACGTCACAACCCCCCTTCGATCCGCCCGGTGGGGAACGACTTCAAAGGGATCTACACCCATGCCGTGGCCCTTGAGGCGCCGCAGAAGCTGTTCTTCATTTCCGGTCAGATCGGTGTCGACCCGCAAGGGGTCACGCATGAGTCTTTCGAAGACCAATGCCATGAGGCCATGGCCAGCGTGGAGACGCTCCTCAGCACCGTCGATCTCTCGATGAACGATATGGTCCGTGTGGTCTACTATCTGACGAAGGCGGGAAACCTGCCGGCGCTGACGAAGATCCGCCAGGCCCGCTGGGGCGGCAATGAGGCCCCGGCGGTGACGACCCTGGTCATCGCCGCCCTGGCCCGCCCCGAGTATCTGGTAGAGATCGAGGTTACGGCGGGCCGCTAGATCGGCGAAACGGTCGGTCGGCCTAGCGGTACCGGTCCAGCAGCGCTGCCCAGCTTTCGGTGTCCATCGCAACGCGGGACATCCGTCCGGGCACCGTGTCGCGATGACTTGTGATACCGAACATTTCGTCCTGCACCTCGCCGACGCTTGGCGCGGTGGCTGCGTTGGGGTAGGTCTCGACCGTCAGGGCCGCGCCGTATTTCTTCTTGAGATTGGCGGTCATGTGCGTGGCGACGAAGTCGTTCAGCGCATCGCCGGTCAGGCCGAGCTCTCGGCCGACCTTATCGGCATCGCCCTGTCCGGGGACGATTCGGGCACTACTGTCGGCGTTTTTGGTTGTCGACCAGCCATTGGTTTGGTGCAACGCGACGACCTCGCCGTTGACCCGATACACGGTATGCACCGGGACAGCGCGCTGCTTTGCGATCTGTGCGGCCCTCTCGGTTGCCGAAAGCTCCTCTGGGCGCGTCTGCAGGGCACGCTGCATCATCTCCCAGCGTTCGGGGTCGGTCTCCTTCAGGTCATTAAGCCGATGAAGCTGCGGTTTGATCTCGCGTGCCTCGGCGAGAGGAATGCCACTTTGTATCGTTGTCATCTGATCCTCCGTTCATCGGGATCCCCCGGTGATCCGCGAAGAGTCACCGCTGCAACTTCAGCAAGAAGAATGCCAAGAAACATCAATTTTTTAGGCGCTTTGACTCCCTTTGAAACCCTTAGATTGAGCCTGCAAGAGGTGTGAGCGCCGAGGTCAGTAAGTTGAAAATAGGCGGCACTAATTGCCGCCATGGAAGGCTTTGCCTAGCTTTGGCCGCTGATTCAGGGCGACTTCCGCCCTGGTCTCCCATGCCGCCGGATACAAGATCCTTACCGCTCGGCTAGACGGAATCCGCATGGGGAGCGGAGGCGATGCGCAGAAACATCCGGTCCTCGTGGCGGATAAAGCGTTCCTCTCGGGCAAAGCGATAGTTTTCTCGCCCCAAGGGGTCGGCGGCCAGACGGGCGCGGTAGGCTTCGTAGTCCGCCAGGCTGGCAACGTTGTAGAGACCGTAGGCGGTGGTCGCCGAACCCTCGTGCGGCGCGTAGTAGCCGATGAGGTCAGCGCCGCAGCGCGGTATCGCTTGGCCCCAATTGCGCGCGTAGATCTCGAAGAGCTCCTTCTTGAAGGGGTCGATTTCGTAGCGGATGAAACAGGTGATCATGGCACGGTGCTCCGGGTTGCTTGTCGCTGCCATAAAGCACGGATCGTCTGCTCCAAGATTCGCCTGATATCGAAGTGTGCCCGCGGGACCTTGGCCCTTCCTCCGGCTCTTCTCCGTCCTTTCCGGGGCCTTGCCAAGGCCGGGGGCGGGGCCTAGTCTGGCGCTGTCTCAACGGGGTGCCCAAGCGGTCTGACCACAGTGGTCTGATGACTCTGGGCTGAGAGATCGGGGCGGTGCTGCCGCCCGGTCAACCCGATGAACCTGACCCGGGTAATGCCGGCGGAGGGATTTGAGCGGAAGGCCTCTTCGGAAAAGACCCACCTCAAAGCCAGCCGCCCCATAGCGCTATGGAGCGATGTTATGCGAATTCCCAGTTTCCTGGCGGCCCTCGGCCTTGCCGCCGTCATAACGGCCGGCCTTTCCGGCGCCCCCGACGTTCTTGAGGCGGCCGAGGCAAAGAAGCGCCTGACCGTCTACACCTACGACTCCTTCACCTCCGACTGGGGTCCTGGCCCCCAAATCAAGGAAGCTTTCGAAGCCGACTGCAATTGCCTACTGGATTTCGTGGCCGTCGACTCTTCGGTGGGCGTGCTCAGCCGACTGCGCCTGGAAGGGGCGTCGAGCAAGGCCGATGTCGTCCTGGGGCTCGATCTCAACCTGATGGCCGAGGCCAAAGAGACCGGACTTTTCGCCGAGCACGGCTTGGCGGCGGAGGGTTTTGTGCTGCCGGTCGCCTGGCACGATGAGACTTTTCTGCCCTTCGATTACGGCTATTTTTCCTTCGTCTACGATACCGAGAGCCTGACCGCACCTCCGCAGAGCCTGAAGGAACTGGTGGAGGCGCCGGACGATCTGAAGATCATCGTGCAGGACCCGCGCACCTCGACGCCCGGGCTTGGCCTGATGCTCTGGGTCCGCGCCGTTTATGGCGACAAGGCGCCCGAGGCCTGGGCCAAGCTGGCGCGCAAAACGGTGACCACCACCAAGGGCTGGAGCGAGGCCTACGGCCTGTTCCTGGAGGGTGAGGCGCCGCTGGTGCTGAGCTACACCACCTCGCCGGCCTATCACATGATTGCCGAGGACTCCGCACGCTATCAGGCCGCTGCTTTCGAGGAAGGCCACTACATGCAGGTCGAGATCGCCGGCATCCCGAAGTCGGCGCCGGAGCCGGAACTGGCCCGGCAGTTTCTCGCCTTCATGGTCAGCCCGGCCTTTCAATCGGCAATTCCGACCGGGCAATGGATGTATCCGGTGATCAATCTGCCTGAGGGCCTGCCGCGCGAATACGGCAAGCTGGACTACCCGTCGCGCCCCCTGCTGATCCCTTCGCAGGAAGTGGCTGAAAACCGCAAGGCCTGGATAGAGGAATGGCTACAGGCCGTCAGTCGGTAGCGGCCGACACCGGCTGATCGCGACCATGCCCTGGTGGCTTCCAGCGAGTCTCTCGCTCAGCGTTGTTGGGCTCCTCGTCGGCGGAGCGCTGCTGGCCCTGGGGCTGACCGCCGGCGGACTGGCGCTGGCCGACAACCTGGGACAGCCCTATCTCTGGCGCGTGGTCTGGTTCACACTCTGGCAGGCGGCGCTTTCCACCCTGTTGTCGGTGGCCTTTGCAATCCCCCTCGCCAGGGCCCTGTCAAGGCGCCGCTTTCCGGGCCGTGGTTTGCTGCTCCGCATTTTCAGCCTCTCCTTGGTGGTGCCGGTCATCGTCGCCATCTTCGGCATCGTCGCCGTGCATGGCCGCCGGGGCTGGGTCAACGAGGCCCTGGAAGCCTTTGGCTTTTCCGGCGTTCATTACCTCTACGGCTTGGGTGGCATCCTGATCGGCCACTGCTTTCTCAACATGCCCTTTGTCGCCCGGATACTGCTCCAGGCCCTGGATACGGTGCCGCCGGAAAGCTGGCGCGTCGCCAGCCAATACGGTCTGCGGTCGCGGGATCTCTTCCGATTGATCGAGTGGCCTGCCATGCGCACGGTTCTGCCCGGTGTGGCCGGTCTCGTCTTCATGCTTTGCTTTACCTCCTTCGCCGTGGTGCTGACTCTGGGCGGCGGTCCCAAGGCGACGACCCTCGAGGTCGCGGTCTATCAGGCCCTGCGCTTCGACTTCGACCTCGGGCGCGCGGTGACCCTGGCGTTGGTGCAGCTTGTCTGCTGCGGCGGCATTGTTCTGGCGGTGTTGCACCTCTCGCTGCCCGGTAACCTCTCGCTGACCGAAGGGCGCGCTTATCCACGGCCGGACCGCGCCGGCTGGCCGGGTCGGCTGGCGGACAGCGCGATGATCGGCGGCGCCATGGTCTTCGTGCTCCTGCCGCTGGCTGCGGTGGTTCTGGCGGGCTTCAATGCCAAGGCGGCAAGCGTACTCACTGATCCGGCCCTCTGGCGTGCGCTCGGCCAGTCGCTGACCATCGCCATGGCCTCGGCGGTCCTGGCTTTGCTATTGGGGGCTGCCTTGCTGATCAGCAGCCGCAGCCTGCGTCACCGCCTGTTGCGCCCGGCGGCGGCCAATCGGCTGGAGCTCTCGGCCTCGCTGATCCTTGTTGTGCCGCCCTTCGTATTGGCCACCGGGCTCTTCGTCATGCTGCGGCACGTCACCGATGTCTTTGCGCTCGCCATGCCGCTGGTGATCCTCGTGAATGCGCTGATGGCGCTGCCCTTTGTGGTGCGCTTTCTCGGCGGGCCGATGATGGCCGAGGCGCAGAAGCACGACCGTCTTTGCCAGAGTCTTGGCCTTGCCGGCTGGAACCGTCTGCGGCTGATCGAATGGCCGAGTCTGCGCCGCCCCATCGCCCTGGCGCTGGCGGTGGCGGCGACCCTGTCGCTGGGAGACCTCGGGGTCATCGCGCTCTTCGGCAGCCAGGATTTTGCCACCTTGCCGCTGTTGCTCTATCAGGCGATGGGCGGTTTTCGCATGGCTGAAGCGGCGGTGATCGCAGCGGTTCTTTCGTTGCTCTGCCTGCTGCTTTTCCTTTCCATCGAATACGGCCTGGGGCGGATGCGTTTCCGCAGGCGGGTACGCCATGCTTGAGGTCGCGGGCCTGACTTTCCACTACGAAGACATGACCATGGTCTTCGATCTCAAGGTCGCCAGAGGCGAGTGCCTGGCTTTGCTGGGGCCCAGCGGCGCCGGGAAGTCGACCTTGCTGAGCCTGATCGCCGGCTTCGAGACGCCCAGCAGCGGGCGGGTGGAAATCGAGGGCCGCGACGTGACAAACCTCAGCCCGGCCGAGCGCCCGGTCACCAGCCTGTTTCAGGAACACAATCTTTTCGCCCATCTGACGGTGACCGAGAACGTCGGGTTGGGCCTCGATCCCGGTCTGCATCTGGGGCCGGCCGAGCGTGCGGCCGTGGAGGAGGCGCTGCATCGCGTCGAACTGGCCGGCATGGGCGGGCGTCTGCCGGCACAGCTCTCCGGCGGGCAGCGTCAGAGGGTCGCCCTGGCCCGCAGTCTGGTGCGGCAAAAACCCCTGCTGCTGCTCGACGAACCTTTCTCGGCGCTCGACCCGGGGCTGCGTGGGGGCATGCTGGATTTGGTGGACCAATTGCGCCGGGAGCGCGGCCTGACTGTCGTTATCGTCAGCCACAATCCGCAGGATGCCCAGCACATAGCGGCGCGGACCGCTTTTCTTTATGAGGGGCGTGTCGTTGCCCAGGGGGAAACACAGGCTGTGCTGAGCGCCGGTGAGCCGGCGGCACTGCGCGCCTTCCTGGGCAACGCGCCGCGGCAGGTGGGCGAGGGCTAATCCGCATTCCCGCCACCCCGGTACTACCGGATGCGCCGGAAATACTCTAATTTGCCACGAACGTGGCGGCCCGCCCCGTCGGGAGTACCGGCGCCGACCGGGTTGAACACAGCAATGAGCGACAAATCGCCGTCAGAGGATGGCTTAGCAAGGTGCAATGGGGTCGGCGCAGACAGACTGCAATCTAAGGGCCGTTGACGCAACGTCCGCGCGAAGCATTCGCTTGCTGCGGGGCTTTGCCTTGGTCTGCCTGTTGATCTTTGCCGCGCCTGCCGGCCTCACCGCCCAAAACGCCGCCGCCCAAAACGCTGCCACCCAGGATGGCGCCGGTTCCGGCATTCTGAGCGCCGATGATCTGCGAGGGGCGATAGACGAACTCCGGCAACTCGCGGCATTTTACGGCGAGATCGCCGGGCGCGACAGCAACGGCTTCGCCGCGTCGCGGTGGACTGACCTCCAGTCCTCCTATGCCGCCATGGCGGGCCAGTTGACCGATCTGCTCGGCAGCGGCCGTCTGGGTATCGTCGACCTGCCGGAGGGATCGCTTCGGATTTCCCAAGGGGGTGACATCGAGATCGATGATCGGCTGGACGGGCGCTGGCTGCCGAGCCTGGTGCGCGCGCAGCGCCGGCAGGGCCGTCCCGAGGCACAGAACAGCGATGTCCTCTTGCCGGTTCTGATTCAGGCGCTTTCTCAGGTCAACGATGCCCGGAATTGGCCTTGGTTCGACGAGCATGTGCGGCGCGCCGGCACCCTGGGTCCGATTACCGAAGAGGGCGCGAGCCGGGCTGAACTGGCGCGCTACTTCTTTCTGAAAGACCGCTATCTCAGTCTTTCGATGCGCCGCATCGCCGAGGGCGACCCCGGGCTGCGCCATGACTGGGCGCGGCGGCAGATGCGCGCCTTTACGGAGGTGCGCGGTCTGCGGCGCGACTTTGCCACGCGTTTTGGTGCCGGGCCGGCCGAGACCCTGCGCGACGATTGGTCGAACTACGTGGCGCTCGTCGACGGATTTGCCGTTACCCGGGGCTGGCTGATGCTCGATCCGACCCTGCGGCTGACGCGGTTGCAGAGGACCCTTCCCGACGGCACGGTCGAACGGGCGGCGGAGGAGATTGTCGAGGCCCGCCAGACCTCGATCCTCAGTCCCCGGGCGGGGCAGCGGCCCGCCGGCCTGCCGGACCCGCAGCCGGCCGAGGCTCTGCCCTATCTTGACGAAACCGGGCCGAGCCTTTCCAGCCTTGTCCGGAGGGTCGAGACCCGGGCGGCACGTCAGGCCCTGCAGAACGACGTTGCGGCCAGTTTTCCGGTCCAGGCACTGTTGCTGAGGCCGGAGTTTGGCGCGGCCGGATATGGCGCCTCCGGCACGGCGGAGTTCCGGGCTTTCGCCGAGCGTCTGAAAACGGCGATGCGCCAACCCGACCCGGCGCTGGAACTTGCCAAGCGTGACCGGGCTCTCAATGCCGCAGAGCGGGAACTGGCGTTGGCGAATGCAAGGATCAACGCGCTTGAGCCGGTGGAGCGGGAGGTCAGCGCACTTCAAGAGCGTGTCCGCGTGTTGAATGAGGCCGAGCGGCAGGTCGAAGCCCTCAAGTCCCAAGTCGGTGAACTGGACGAAGCGCAGGAGCAGGTTGCGGCCCTCCAGGCCCAGGTCGACGAACTGGGTGCGGCCTTGAACGCCCGCGACGGAGAAGCCGGCGCCCTGCAGGAACAATTGGCCGAGGCACGCAGCAGGTTGGAAACGGCATCGGAGTCTACAATCGTTCCGGCCGTTTCGCGGATTGAAGAGCGGCAGCTCTACATGATGGCGGCGATCGCCGTGATGTTCGTGCTGACGCTGCTGCTCTGGGCCCGGCGCCGGGAGCGTCCGGTTGCCGTTTACCAGCCGCCGTCGGACCCGGCGCGCATCGCGCCAGCGCCAGCGCGCCTCCCGCCGCCGCCGGGACGCAGCGCCCTGAACAATCCTCCTCCTGACGTGATCGATGTGCCGCCTCTTGAAGAAACGCGACCCTTGGACGAAACGGCGGATGTTGAATCCGAGACGGCCTGCCGCAACGACGCGGCAGCAACCCAGCAAGAAACGGTCAACGGCATCGCCCACACGGAGATCTCGGCGGCGGACGTGCGTGAGGTCGCAAGCGCCGATAACGCTGCGGTCCTCGGCGACGAGAAGTCGGCAGCCGGTCACCCCATCGTCAAGGCGTTGCGCAAAGGCAACTTGCCGCTCTTCGAATTGCTGTTCAGCGAGTTAACCGATTTGCGCAGTCCCCAGTTGCAGCGCATCGTTTACGGCGGTCGCGGGGAAGACCTTGCCATCGTTTGCCGCGCCGTCGAGGTCGACAAGCTGCTGTTCGGTGCCATCTTTCTGCTGACCGATCACCTGCGCGGCGGCGATGCAGACAACGATCCGAACCGCGTTGCAGAGATCCTGGCTTTGTACGACCGCACGGCGCCGTCAACGGCCCGTAAGGCTTTGCTAAAGTGGCAGCGCAACTGGGGCGCCGGTCCGCTACCAACCTCTTCGCATGCCGACTGAATGGTACGCAGCAAGAAAAAGGCCGGGCAAAGACCGGTGACCCGGCGGCTGATCCAAAGGGCGCGGCGCTGGCTGCTGTGGGGGCTTGCCATCATCGTCTGCCTGCCGCTGGTTTTGACTCTGGCCTACCGTTTCCTGCCGCCGCCGATCACGCCGCTGATGGTGATCCGGGTCATGGAGGGAAAAGGGCTGGAAAAGGACTGGGTTCGCTGGCCCGAAATCAGTCCCAACCTGCGCCGCGCCGCGGTTGCCGCCGAGGACAACCTGTTTTGCGAACACAGGGGTTTCGACTGGGGGTCCCTGGAGGTGGCCGTCAGATCCTATGCGGACGGTAAGCGGGCAGGCGGGGGCAGCACGATCTCCATGCAGACGGCCAAGAATCTCTTTCTCTGGCCCAAGCGAAGCGTGGTCCGCAAGGTGTTGGAAGTACCGCTCACGGCCACTCTTGAACTGCTCTGGCCGAAGCAGCGGATCATGGAGGTCTATCTCAACATTGCGGAGTGGGGGCCGGGGGTCTATGGCGCCGAGGCGGCCGCGCAGGCCCACTTCGGCGTCAGCGCTGACAAGCTCAGCCTGCGTCAGGCCTCCCAGCTTGCCGCGGTGCTGCCGAATCCGTTGAACTGGAGTGCCGGAAAACCCGGCAACCATGTGACCAGCCGCGCCGCCACGATCCGTAAGCGTATCCGGCAGCTCGGCCCGATGCTCGACTGCGTTACGGAATAGGACTTAACAACCGGCGGCCGGCTGCAGCAACCCCCAGCCGAAAGTGCTGTCGCGCCCGGGTGTGCCCAGATCGCGCGCCTGTTCCGCCAGGCGGCTTTGCAGGGCCTGCGGAGCAATGTCGGGTTCCAACGCCAGCACCACCGCAGCCGACGCCGCTACGAAGGGGGCGGCGAAGGAAGTGCCGCTGCTGTAGCGTCCGCCCTTTCCACTGCGTGCCGACCAGACGTCTACGCCCGGCGCAGCGAGATCGATGTAGTCGCCGCGGTTGGCCAGGCTATAGGGCTGAAGGGCGGCATCAACGGCGGTGACGGCCAGCACGGATTCGTAGCCCGCCGGGAAAACCGGCGCCGCGTTTGGCCCTTCATTGCCGGCGGCGGCGACCAGGATCATCCCACTATCCCGGGCGCGCTCCACGGTGAGGCGCATCACCTGGTTGCCGGAGCCCGAAAGGCTGAGATTGACGATACGCACGCCTTCCTGGCCCAGCCAGTCGACGGCGCGGGCTATGGCGTCGGTGGTGCCGACCACGCGATTGTTCTCGCGCAAACCAAAAATCGCCGCCGCGTAAAGGCGGGCGGAGGGGATCAACCCTTTGGCGCTGGAGGCGGGGTCGCCGACAATCAGGGAGGCGACGGCGGTACCGTGGTCCGGCGGTGCTGGTTTCAGCCCCGAGGTCAGGAAGTTGCGCGACATCAGGTTACGATCGCGCAGCGCCGGGTGACTGCGATCCACCGCCGTGTCGATCAGACCGACATCGACTTCGAGCCGGCAGTCCGATGAGAGCTCCGGCCAACCGATCAGAGCCTTGGCGTAACGCCGCGGCTCTGCCGCGGCTTGCAGATGGCGCTGCGGTTTTGCCGAGGCCTGGGGCCCATAGAGCGTATTGGCATCGAAGAGCGTTGCCGGAAACGCCTGGCGCAGGGTGCCGAGGGCGGAGGGCACGTCCTGGCCGCTTGGCAGCCCCAGGCGCATCAAAGAAAAGCCGAGCACCGGCAGTTCCTGCAGCGAGCGGATGGCATAGCCCTGGCCCGTCAGTTGCTGTGCCAGTGCGGTGGCTTCGTTAAGAGAACCGGTGATCGCCAGGATCTCGTCGTCTTCCTGGTCGGGCAGTGCATCGCCGCTTGCGGGGGGCGGGGCGGGCAATCCGGCCGGCGGTGTTTGTGGCGGGGTCCCCGGCGTGGCGACGCTCGGACGCTCCGGCGGCGTGCTTCCCGGTGTGTTCCTGGGGGGAACCCTGCGCGGCGGCTCCGACGACGGCCTGCGGTCCGGTCCCGCCGGCTGGCCGCGATCCGGATTAATCGGGTTGCCGGAGGCATCGACCTGCGGCCTTTCGTCTGCGCAGATCTGCAAGGGGCGGCGTTGAGCCGAAGTCCACTTGCCGCTTCTCTTCTCTTCGATGCCCAGCTGATACCAGTTGCCGGGCACGAGATTGCTGGCGCGCGGTACGGTGGCGAGAATGCTGCGGTCCGTCCATCGGGTGATCGGCAGTTCGACGCGGGCGTAGGAGTCTTTCAGGATGAGCGATTTGCCGCCGGCGCGGCCGAAGTTGCTGCCCTTCACGGAAATGCGGTCCCCGGGTTCCACACAACCCATGACACCGACACCCAGGATGCGCGGCGGGTTTTGCGGAGCACTGGTAGAGGTTTGCGCCGAGGCCACAGCCGCCAGGCAAAGAGAGGCTGCGACAAGGCCCGCAATCTGCAGCGGCCGGAACACGGCTTAGTTCCTCTCTGCGAAAGTCACCACATCGCCGCGCGCCTGCAACTTGGTCAGGGCGGCGTCTATCTGAGCGTCGCTCGTGTCGGCGCCCAGCAGACGCAGGCCGTAGACGCCGATTGCGGTCGGTCCGCTGGCGATGGAGGTACCGGCGGACTGCAGCACTTCGCGAATGTCCTGTTCGGTCGCCGTCGGGGCGAAAGTGACCTGCAGCACAGGGGGGGCGTAAGCGATCTCGCCGCCGGCCGTACCGACCTCGTCGCCCGCATCTTTCGTCAGGTCCACCATGAACCCGGCCTGAATGACGACCGCAAGACAGGCGGCAACCGCCAGGGGGCGCCACCACGAAGCGATGGTCACCACTGTGCCGCTTTCCGCCGGGGCCGCATCCTGCTTCTCGCTGAGGGAGATCTCGCGCCTCAACCGCTTGAGGCCAAGTTCGCCCGGGCTGTTTTCGATGGCCTCTTCTTTCACCTGTCCGCGCAGCGCCGAGAGCAGCTCGACCTCGTCACGCGCATGGGGATTATCTTCCAGGTAGGCCTCGATGGCTTTCGTCTCCTCGGCGCTCAGGCTGCCGTTGACGTACCAGGGGAGGAGCAGGTCCAGGTCCTCGTCTTTTTTGCCGTTTTCAACCATCACAACAGTCCCATCTCTTTGAGCCCCGCAAGACACTTCATAAGCGCCTTTTTCGCGTGAAACATTCTTGTCTTCACCGTTCCCTCCGGGCAGCCCACGATAGAGGCTATTTCGCCGTAGGGGAGGTCTTCGAAGAACGCCAGATGAACCACACTGCGATGCGCTTCAGAGAGCTGGTCGACACAGGTTCGAACCTGCTCTGCATTCTGGGCTGCCGAGAGTGTCTCCGCCGGGTTGGGAGTCTCGTCCTCTGCGAGCTCCGGGTCCAGTTCCACACTCTCGCCTGGTTTGCGCCGACGGATCCGGTCGATTGCCTTATGGTGAGCGATACCCAATACCCAAGTACTCACCGCTGATCTACCTTCAAACCGCCCGGCACTGCGCCAGACTTCGAACATAACCTCATTGAGTACGTCGGCGGCATCAAAGGAATCGTTCAATTTAGACCGAATAAATCGGTAAACGCGTCCTTCATACTGGCGGTAGAATTCGTCCAGGGCACTTTGGTCGCCATTTGCCATGCGGCTCAGCAACTCTTGATCTTCCTGTGCCAAAAATAGCTCCCACACTAAAATGGCGACCCGGGCCCAGGGACGCCTAGGGTTTAAAGATCTCCCTTACGGAACTGGACCCGATGACAGCGCCATTAGCATCAATCGCGCTGACCTTCCAGAAGTAGCTCCTGCCTGCGGGCAGGTGGTCGACGGAGAAGTCCGCAAGGCTTGTTTGGGTTCTGTCGCCCGGCACGAAGCTGCCGGCCAGGGCAGCCTGTCCTTTGACGGCATCGGTCTCTGGACCGGGGTCGAGCGGCAGGTTTGCCTGCACGGCATTGGGGTCGGCGGGTTTACGCGGACCGGCAGGGGTGGCGAAGATCTCGAGGTGATAGGTCTTGGCAGCGGCCATTGCCGACCAGGCAAACACCGTTTCGTCGGTCAGCGAAGCGCCGGGACGCGGGCCGGAAACGAGGATCTCCTGCAGCGGCTGCTGGCCGGCGGCAAGGCTGCGCGGCGTCACATAGTACTGCAGCGTCTGGTCCTCGACGCGCAGTTCGGGGCTCGTGACAAGGAAGCGCACCAGGTTCGATCCTTCGACGCTGGTCGGCAGACGGGGACTGGTGATGATCGTCCGGCCGCCACCGCCGACGCCCTGACGAACTTCGTAGAGCGTGCGAAAGACCGGTGTGCCGGCCGTGGTGAAACCTTCGGCGATCTGCCACTTGCCGGACAACAGGCCGGCGCCTGTGGTGTTGATTTCGGCAACCGCCCGCAGACTGCTGTTGCGGGGCAGGACGCGGGTGCGCACGTCATCGCCAAAGCTCAGCGAGAGGCGTTGGACCGTGAACCCTTCAGAGCCTGGACCTGCCGGTACGACGATCAATTCGCCGTCTTCGCTGCCTGAATCCGCGATGTCGTCGAAGACCCGCCGCACGATGATGGGGCTTTCCTGTTTGATGGCGCGGTAGATCACGGAGCGGGGAATTCTCAAGGTTTCCCTGAATTCCAGGATTTCAGCGCTCGTTTCGCCTGCCGAGCTTTGCTCGAGGCGGCGTGAAATCGTTCCTGCCGCAGCGCCATTGATGAAGAGCTGGGCATTCGCCGAGGCGATGACACCCGGGACGGGCAGACTGACCAGGCTGCGGTTGACGCGCCAGGTGACGGCGACAGAACCGGCGCCCGTGGCCGCGACCTGCGCCTTGACCGGCGATGGCGTAACGCTGCCGACCGAGGCCTGAGCCGTTGCGAAGGGCAACGCCAGGGCCGCCATAAGGGCGGTGGTTGCGAGTGTGAGGCGGGTTGCTTGGGCGCCCATGATTCTGTTCCTTGCCTTGGATTCCTGTTGATCGATCCGGGCCTGATAACCAGGAACCGGTTGCTCCCGATGGGTCGGAGTCAGCCCAGTTTGGGTTCAACGGCGCGTGGCAAGTCTTTCTATGGCTTGAATATTTCTTTCATTTCGCTCACTCCCAGAACAGCACCTTCCTTGCCGAGCGCTTTAACCATCCAACGATACCGGCGGTTCGGCGGCAGATGCTGCAGGGAAAAGGCTTTCAGCCGGGTCTCGGTGACCGCAGCAGGCAGGACGATGCCGGTCAATGGCTCGACTGCCGTGGCTGGGGCATCCGGCGCCGGGTCGAGGGGCAGTTCGGCGACCACAAGGTCCTGGTCGGCCGGCGCGGCCGGACCGGGATCGCCGGGATGGATTTCCAGTTTATAGGCCTGGGCACCGGGGACCGCCTGCCAGGCAAAGCGCGTGGTCTGCGTCAGCGGCGTGCCGGCGCTCGGGCTGGTGGTCAACAACAGACGTGGCGGCTGCTGATCGGGCAGCGGGCTTTCCGGCGTCACGTAATACTGCAACTCCGGCTCGTCAAAACGCGTTGCGGGGTCGGTGATGCGCAAACGGACGATGTTGTTTCCCTCGAAGCGGGTGGGCAGTGGTGGGCTGGTGATGACGACCCGCCTGCCGCCGGCGACGCTTCGGCGCACCAGTGAGAGCGGCCGGAAAATCGGCGTACCGGCGGTCGTGACGGCGGGCGCGTATTCCCACTGCGCGATGATCAGGCCGACGCCGGTGGTGTTGATCTCGGCGAGCGCCCGCAGGCGGCTGCCCTTCGATAAGACCTTCACCCGCGAGCGATCATCGAAGGTGAGCGAAAGGCGACTGACTGAAAACGGTTCTGAGCCCGGTCCCGAGGGAAACAGCGCAGCCCCGGCACTGGCGGTACCGGCAGCAGTGTTGTCCGAAAACGTTCGCGTCACGATGATCGGGGCCCCGGACTTCACGGCGCGGAATGCTGCTCCCTGAGGGATGACAAGGGTTTCAGTGAAAATCGCGGTCTCACCAAGCGCCGGAATACCCGGCAGGGTTCGTGAAAGGGGGCTGCCGGCGGTTCCCACTGACAGCCCTCCGACGGTAAGCTGGGCTGTCGGTGAGCTGACGGTGCCGACCAGTCCGCCGGTCAGCGGAACGCGGGTCACCGTCCAAACCAATGTGACTGTCGATGGACCTGTCGTCGATATAGCGGCTCTGCTTGGCGTAACGGTAACGGCGGTAACGTTGGCAAATGCAGCCGCTGCTCCAAGCAACACCACTGCCGCCGCAAGCAGAGGTGTAAATGCACGGAAAAAGACTTTCTGCATGATACCGCCCATCAGTAACTCACCGGCAGGGAGAGCCGGAGCGTGGTAAAGGCCTGGTACTGAACATCGTCCTCCAGGCTTTCGAAGTCGTCATTCCGGGTTTCCTGAATAAAGCCGTTAAACGCCAAGGCGATCCCCAGCTTGTTGGGCTCCGGGTCCCGCAGGGTCCAGACGACTTCACCGCCGAAGCTGCTGCTGTCCGGTGTGTCGCCGTCACCTGTGCGAACGTTCATGTTATAGGACAAAGAGGCGGTCAGAACCTCTGGGATCACTGTGATATCGCTGGAAATACCCAGATTGATGGTCCGGTTGGTTTTGCCGAGGTCTTTGTCTTCAAAGACATCGTACTGCACGCTGGGCGACAGGGTCAGCCAGTCCTGGATCAGGAAGTAGCCACTTAACCCTGTGTTATTGTTGATACTATCGCTGCTGAAGGCGGTTTGATCCTCAAAGGTGTAGAGCGTGTGCGAGAGGTTCCAGCTCCAGGTCTCATAACTTGAACCGGTGCTCAGGGTCACGGAGCGGCTTTGGTTGTCGGCATCGTCCTCGGGGAAATCGCTGGAGGTTTCGACCCGCTCGATGTCGTTCACCGAAACCGTCAGACCGAAGAACGGCTGGCCATACCACGGCAGGCTGCCGTCTTCCAGCGGCTCCACGAAGGGGGTGTAGTTGCCGTTGAAATAGACGTTTATGGTCCGGTCGGTGGGCAGAAAGTCGAGGTCGTCAACATTGTTGAGTTGGTGGTCGACCCGCAGCTGGGCGGCGAACTCGTCCCAGAAGAAGTCGGTGAAGAAGGTCGTCGTTTCCCGATCCGCCTGCAGCGACGGGTTGGCGAGACTTTGAAAGAAGGTATCGACCTGGTCCCGCTGCACGCCGAAGGTCCAGTTGACGATGCTGTCGCCCAGCGTCGCCCCGCGAAAGGGCTCGAGCGATGCCAGCACCGAATAGGCATTGGCCGTCTCCGCTGCGAAGCCCTCGTCCTTGCCGTCGAAGTCGAAGGTTGCTTCGGCGAGCTCGCCGCGGATACGCAGACTCTCGTCGAACCACAGGGTATCGGCTGCCACCGACCAGCCGTCGCCCTCGTTGATCACCTCTTCGGTGCCGATGCCGAAGCCACCGTCGCTGCCCTCACCGTTATAGTAGGTACCGGTGAGGACGATGTTGTCCTGCAAGGCCTCGATGGGTCTCACCGAGACAGAGGCGCCCTCGATACGGTCCTCGTCGTGGCTGATGCCAAGGACATGGCGGGTGCCGACGAGAGACTCCGTGCGCAGCATGAAGGCGGTGGCGCTGATGCGGTCGTCTGCGGTTCCGGCCCGAAGCGAAACGCCGCGCCGGTTGAAACCGGACATGATCAGGCTGTCGATACCGGTATCGTGATTGCCGGCGGTCAGGCCGGCAAAGAAGTCTTCATTCTCGAAGTCGCCGTCGAGACGGTACTCACCGAAGTCGAAGTTGCGGTTATCCAGCCCCAGTTCGAGTTGCGAGTTGTAGAGATAATTGCCTTGCAGGGAGACGCGCCAGTTCTCGTCGCCGGCAGCCCCTTCGAAGTTGCCGCCGCTTTCCGCCGTCACGTGCTGGGGCGGGGTGTCGATGCCGCCGTCCAGCACCCGCCCGTTGACTTCACCGGCCAGGTCGGCGGTTGCGGAGAGATCGCGGATCAATTCGGAATGCCGGATCTCCAGAAACCAGGCGCCGCGTTCCAGGATGCTGCCGTCTTCGCCGCGTTCGATCAGGCGGACGACATGCTCGCCGGTCGATAGCGCCTCGGGCGGGTTGATGGTGATCCGGCCGGGCTCGGTAACCGCAAAGGCGGTTACGTCTATGTCGTCCAGTTCCACCGCCAGGCGCGACAGAACGCTGCTGTCCAGGTCGCCGGGCAGAGCGATGATGATGGGATCGCTGCGGCCGCGTGTTTCTCCGGAAACTTCCTGAAGTTCGGGGACCCAATCCTGGGCCAGGACGCCTTGCGGGAAAATCATCAAGCCGGTCGCCAGCACCGTTGTGCAAAGGATGGTGCTGGAAATCAAACCAAAGCGTTGAAAACCGTCACCGACCCTGCGCTGGCCGATGCCCAAAACAAAAGGCGTGGCTTGCTGGTAGCCACGTCTTAGGTACTTCATTGCCCCCTGCCTTTCGCTCCACCCCCCGGCGGTCGAATAGAGGCGACTCTCCCACAGTCGAACTCCTAATATCCCGAAAGTTGGGTTAAAGGAAGGTTTAGCTGCGCCAACAGACCCTTTTTGCCAGCCTTTTCGTCCTTTTTTGCCACCGATTGCCCTTTCGAGCGCAGAAAGACCGACGTAAGGCTGAGTGGGCGGGCTTTACTCAATCTGCGGGGGAGGCGCCTGTGTTTCGGTCGCGATACCGCGCCAAGGGAGCGTTTCACCGCGCTTGCCGACACTCGGCCGGCCGGGTGTTTTCGGGTTTTGGTCTCTTCGGCACTTGCTGAAACCGCCGGGAGCCCATAGGTTTCCCGCGATCGGGGCGTAGCTCAGCCTGGTAGAGTGCCTGCTTTGGGAGCAGGATGTCGGAGGTTCGAATCCTCTCGCCCCGACCAACATCCGATTTCCAGTATCCAATTC
The DNA here is from genome assembly GCF_965249265.1 of Pelagibius sp. Classification (NCBI taxonomy): domain Bacteria; kingdom Pseudomonadati; phylum Pseudomonadota; class Alphaproteobacteria; order Rhodospirillales; family Rhodovibrionaceae; genus Pelagibius; species Pelagibius sp. Next base: position 2,094,168 of record NZ_OZ252224.1, read on the forward strand.
CAGTCTTTCAAACCGATTTGCCGCCAGCCGCGTTTTTGTGGAGACTTGACGATGAGTGAAGCAGCGGAGGTTGCGGCCTACAGAGAGCAAGTGAAGCAAGACCTGGGTCTGGCACCGGACACCCCGGTCGAAGCCTTCCATTTCGGCGATACGCCGGAGTTGGCCAACGAACTGGCCGAACTCGTCGTCTCCGGTCCCAAAAGAGCGACGGTCGGCTGGATCGCGGAAGCTGAGTTTGACGGCGACACGCTGCCTGAAGTCGGTGACCTTTCCATCGTCCTGGATGGTGCCGGGCAGCCGCGCTGCACGATCCGTGTGACCGAGACGCGGCGCGGGCCGCTGCTCTCCGCCGATGAGGCTTTTGCCTGGGATGAAGGCGAGGGAGACCGAAGCCTTGCCTGGTGGCTGGATGGGCACCGCGACTACTTCGCCCGGCGGGCGGCAGTGACGGGCCTGTCTTTCGATGAGGGGACAAGCGAACTATTGTTTGAACGTTTCGAGGTGGTGCACCGCGCCGCTTAACGCAGCTCAAGAAGCTGCACGGGATTCGGCAACGGCAGTTGTGTTGGAGGATAGGCTGATGGCGCTCATCCGGTTGGATCACGTGAACATTCGCACGGGAAACCTGGCGGCGATGACCGCCTTTTATGAAGACGTATTGGGGCTGACTGCAGGCGAGCGCCCGGCTTTCGGCTTTCCCGGCGCCTGGCTCTACTGCGACGACATTGCGACGGTCCATCTGATCGAGGTGACGGAGGCTGCCGCCCCCTCGGGCAGTCTGCAGTTGGAGCACTTTGCCTTTGCGGCAAAAGGTCTGGCCGACTTTCTCACGCTGTTGCGCCGGCGCGGCGAGACCTATCGGATCGGCGTCGTCCCCGGGCTTGGCATCATACAGGTCAACATCCACGACCCGGACGGCAATCACATTCATATCGACTTTGATCCGGTGGAGGCTGCCTCGGTTTCCGATGAGCCGGCCTTGGCGGCGGTCTAGCCGGGGTGGGGGCGGCCGGGGTTGCGCCGCTCCGGGGTCGCGTCAAAACCGTTGCGCAGGGCCGATCAGGGGCTATCATGCGGCGCAGTCAGGTCCGGCCGGACGGGCCGGGTTCAAACGAGGAATCGTAGAGCTATCATGCAAGTACGCATCTATCAGCCACCGAAGACCGCCATGCAGTCCGGGCGCGCCCGCGCCAAGGTTTGGATGATGGAGTTCGAGCCGACGGCGGCCCGCCAGGTGGAGCCGCTGATGGGCTGGACCTCCTCCGCGGACACCCGTTCGCAGTTGCGTCTGCGCTTTGAAAGCCTGGAAGAGGCGATCGCCTACGCGAAGGCGGAAGGCCTGATGTATAGTGTGGAAAAGCCGCGTGAAAGAAACCTAAAACCAAAAGCTTACGCGGATAATTTCAAGTATGATCGCATGGGGCGCTGGACTCACTAGAGCCGTTGCCCGGCTTTCCGGGCGCCCGTAGCTCAGCTGGATAGAGCAACGGACTTCTAATCCGTAGGTCGCAGGTTCGAATCCTGCCGGGCGCGCCAATCCTTCCAGACGCTTTAGTTGTCACGCTGGTCGCTGCGTTCCCAGAAGGGCGCAGGATTGAACGAATCCCTGTTTCCGTAAGCACTGCTGCCCGGGGCGCTGCAGGCACCCAGCAGTAGGGCCGTCAGGGTGACGCCCGCAAGGGTCAGTCCCAGCCTGCTGGCATGAATTCTCTTGGCCTGAAGCTTCATTGCGGCGCCTCTCCTCAGGGGCTGACTTCTTTCAGGCATCGGAACAACCGTTCCAGCACGCCTGCGTTCCCGAAGCATATAGGGCGCTCGGGCCGCTTCGCCCAGCCATAAACGCCGAGCTTCGGCGGGAATCGGCCCGTCCGCGGATCAAACCCGCGTGATGCGCTGGCATTGCCGGCTGCTTGGTCCGCTAAGCACCTTCATCCTTGCTGCGGCGGGAAGGGTCCTCAAGCGGCGCCAGGCCGGTCTTGATCTTCTCCATGACCTTGTTCGTCAGCTTCTTTTCGAGCGACCACTTCAGCACCAGCTTGCTGCCGAAACGCAGCAGGCCGTTCAGAACAGGCCGCAGTTCCTCGTCGATGGTGATCTCGCCCAGCGCCTTGATCCGGGCCCGGACCTGGCGGCGGATACCTTCCATATCGACGCGTTCGGGCTTGGGGGCCTCATGGGCCGGTATCGCTTCGTCCTCAGCGAGGCCACCGGTCAGCGGAATGATCGGCAGGGCTGGATGCAGATTGCCCTTCGAATCCTGTACCATCCGCTTGTTGCCCTGGCGGTCGCGGACGTACCAGACTTCGCGCTGCTCTGGAGACATCGCGTCGAAGAGGGGATTGGTCTCCGGCAACACCAGGTAACGGCGCAGGAAGGACCGGCAGTTCTTGCGCCCCAGGAGGTAATCGTGACGGCGGAAGGATTCCTCGAAGAAGCCGCCGAAGCCGCCCAGGGTGGCGGAGGCGATGGCGAACTCGGCCTGACGGCCCTGCGCGTCGCGGCGCGAAGGCGAAATCATGAAGCGGGAGTAGACGTCTGACCGCTCGGCCAGTTCCAGTTCCTCCGGTTTGAAGCGCGCCTGATCGACCAGGGCGCCGAACATCTTCGGCAGGATGGCGCGCAGCCGGTCGTCGTTGTCGGCTTCGGGATTGAACTCGACCAGGTTGGGGAAGGGGTCGATCATGATGACCGCACGCTGCGCCTCCTCACCCTCGCGGGGGTTGCGATTTCCTATCCCGCCCGACAAGTGGCGGCGCGCCAGTTCCAGGGGTTCGTTGTTCATCAGGCCGCCATCGACGCAGACAAAGTCATATTGGTCCGGCTTGGTGTCGCCAAAGGCCGGCGCGCGCCTGTCGGAACGATGATAGTAGTCGTCGGCACGGCGGCTCAGGACCTGCGGGCTGAGCCCGATCGGAAAGGCGCCGGTGGCGAGCGCGGCACGCGCCAGGGTCGGCCAGTTGCCGCCTGGGGCGTCGCCCGGCTTCAAGTCGATGAAGCCGGCCGGGGTTTCGCTGTTCCAGGTGACGGCAAAGCGCATGTCGTCCATGTGGTTTGTCATGCCGTAGGCATCGCTGCTGCCGGTGCCGTAAAGCTGAAAGCCATAGGGAACGCCGCGAAGGTTGGCGACCGTCAGGAAAACCGCCAGCGGGTCGCCGACCCAGGGCCGCTTCCGTTTTTCTCCCTCGGCTTCCAGCGCACTGCTGGCAATGTCCCAGAGCGCCGTCGAGTCCAAGGCCGAGACCACGGCGCGGCGCTTTTCGATATCGCTGGTTCCCAGCAGCTTGCGGATGTCGATTTCCCGGACCCAGGAGTTATAGAGCTGGTTGCTCTTCGGGCTTGCCGTATCGCTGCCAGGCCGCTGGTGGGCGATGTCGTGCATGAAGTGAACGGCGGAGATTGCCGAGGTCATGCCACCCGCAGAGGCGCCGGCCAGGACGGGAACCTTCACGCCGTGGCGCGGGCCGGTCCAGTCCGCGCGCTCGCGCGCCGCGTAATAACTGTCCAGCGCTTCGATAACGAAATCCATGACGCCGGCTGTATAGGCACCGGCGGAGATCGCGCCCGCCATCACCAGTCCCAGTTCGAACTCAGCTTCGTCGGCCATAAGGATTCCTCCTTGCGTGTCTTTGCGGCTTTTTCGCTGGCTCTGCCGCTACGCTTTAAATCAAAGGGGCGGCGAACTTCACGGCCTTCTTCAACAGCTTGTCGAGCTGTCCGAAGACCTTCGTCGCCTTCTCGGCGATCTTTACGGCGTCATCAAGATCCTTGGTCGCCTGGCGCAGGTCGGTCGTGGCTTCCAGAACCTTTGCCTGGGCCTTGGTGAAGGCCACGGCGTCGCTGTTGAAACGTGCCGCCGAAAGTTCGACCCACTGGCTGCGCAGTTCCTGCGCCCGGTGCAGCAGCGCAAAGCGCTGTGGAATCGGCAGGTTCGGCGACATGGCTTTCTGCGCCATCTCTTCGAAGGACTTGTAGAGGTTGTCCCGCACGGCCTTGGATGCTTTTACTTCCGACATCATGTTCTCCCCAATCACCAAGCCCAGGTGTTGTCGTCTCAGGACCGCCTGTCCTGTGCCTAGCCGGTTGCGGCGGCGTTCAGCCGCTTGAAGGATTCGAAAACCTCCTTGGCGGAGTCGGAGTAGCTGCGCACGATCGTCACGAGGTCGGAGAGATCCTGCGGACCTTTGTCCGACTTCGCGTAGCGTACCAGGGCATCATGGGCGACATCGAACTGATCGAGTGTCTGGATGAGCCCTTGAAGCGTCGAGAGGCTTTGGGTGCGCGCTTCCAGCGCCTGGTCGAGTTTGCTGAGGGTGCTCAGCCTTGCGGAATTGTTGCCGGTCTCCTGCGCCTGAGCGTAGAGGATGGTCAATTCGGCGATTTCCAGTTGCTTCACCGAATCGCGTTGACGCACGACAAAGGCGAGATCCTCGCGCAGCTTTGCCGAGATCTCCTGCACCGCGGGCGCCGCCTTGGTGATCGCCGCGTCCAGCGCGTCCGAGCGTTTGGCGTTGAGGATCTCCGTGGCAATGGCATCGGAGATCGTCTTCAGCGGGCTGGTGATATCGCCTATCGGCAGATCGCCCAGGATGCCGCTGTCCGCGTTGATATCGATCAGCAGGGTATCGGCGGAGGCCTTCGCCCGCTCGCTTGCCGCTTTCCAGCGCTCGCTCACATCGCTTTCCGCCAGCGCCGCCAGCATCTGCGTGTACTGCTTGAGGATACCGAAGGCGCGGTCTCTGGCCGCGATCGCCTGAGAGGAGAGGATCGGTTCCGACAACTTGGAAATGTTGAGCAGGCGCTTGGGGTCTTCACGCAGCAGCTTTAACTCGTAGCTGCGTTCGAAGCGGTTGATGCCCTGAACGTAATCAAGCGCTACGGAGGCGGTTCGGTCGGTTGCCGCCTGGAATTCGCCGATGCTTTCCTGGTAGACGGTGAAATCGCGCGGCGTACCGCAGGCGGCCAAGGCGAGTGCCAGCAGAAGTGCCGACAGCGGCCTGGCAAGGCTTGGGATCTTCGGCTGCATGCTTGAGGGGCTGCGGCCTCTGTGTTGACGCAATTGGAAACGGCCGATGGGCCAGCGACGTTTGCTCTGTTTCATATCCCCCCCTGCGAATCGAACGCGGCAGCAGAAAAGCGCCGACGGAGATTCGTAATCAGATTGTTGTGCCGATCGCCTTGGAACCGCAACCGCGAATTCCGGACTAAGCCCTAGGAGTTAAGCCTGGGCGACAGTTTTGGCGGGAAACCGGGAGGGTATGGGCAAAGGAAGAGTGGTCTCGGCGCCACTAGGGCGCCACTAGGAAGACAAGCCGGATTGAAACAGTTGTCGGGTCCAGAAGAATTCAGGCCCAGAAGAATTCAGGCCCAGGAGAATTCAGGCCTAGGAGAATTCAGGCGGGGCTGGGCTTAGCGGAGGCCGCGCACGACGGCGGGCTTTGAGCGCGGCGTCAGCACCTTGGCGGAGGTGCTCGGTCCCGACTGCCAGTTCAGATCGACCCCCTGTTCCTTCAGGTAGGCTTCCGCTGCGGCGCGGGCCTCGGCATGCGAATCCGCAAAGCCCTGAGCGTAAAAGCGCCCGTCCTTCTCGTAGGAAACAGTCCAGCGGAACTCGGTCACGCCGCGCCGGGTGCCGGCGCCGGGGGTTCCGCGCCAGGGTTCGATCAGGATATCGTGTTTCTTCATGGTGGTTACTTGGATAGCCGGAGTTTCAACGTCAACTTTATTCTAGGCCGAGGCTGGCCGGTTTGTAGACTCTCTTCTTCAGATTCCTGGCTTCTTCAAAACCCTGGATATCAGATTGTCCCAATCTGGTGACCATGCGCTCCGTTGGGGCGTCGCGAGGAACAGCTAGTGCCTGAGAACCAGCAGAGCGCCTTCGATAAGCTTCACGACGTTGGGACATCCCTCAATGGCGGCGAGGTCGCGGGCAAGTTCCAGCTTGGCGATACCCTCGTCCGGCGTGGTCGCCGGTCGCGAAATGATTTCGTCGTCCAGATCAGAGACGCTGGCTTCTGCAGCGCCGCGGTCATGCAAATCCTGCTCGCGAAGCATCCGTGCGCGATGGATCGTAAGTTCGTTTAATGTATGCATGGACATGATTAAACCGCGCTCCTTACCGTCAGGTCTGTGACAAAAGGCGGGCACCTGCAGAGCCGATTAACCATAGTAGCGTATTGGGCGCGGTTTGTCGCCTAAATCATTGGTCTTCTGACAAAAAGCGGGTGCTCTTGTCACGCCGTCCCAGGCTCTGCCGGTCGATGGCGACGCTCTTGATCAGCGCGAAGACCTTGCGGCCCGGCTGCAGGCCGAGCGCATGGCAGGAGCGGGTGGTGATGCGGGCCCAGATCGCTGCGCCGCCGGCATCCAGCTGAAGGTCGACTTGCGGACTGCGTTCTTCACTGATTGCTTTAACAGTGCATTCTATCATGTTTAGAATGCTTGTATTTTCTGGTTTTTCCGTGGCAATGGAGACGTCGCGGGCGCGAATCCTGACCCGAAGGTCCTGGCCCAGTGGCAGATTGAGGTAGGGGACCTTCAGACGCCCGCCGGCAAACCGCAATTCCGTAAGCCCGAAGGCCTTGTCCTGACCGGCCACGGTCGTGGCGAGGACCGCGCCGGCCTCGTAGCGTCCGGTCAGGGGCCGCAGATCGAGGCGGCTGGTCAGGTCTTCCACGCTGCCCACGGCCTCCACCCGACCGTCCGACATCAGCACCAGAGTGTCCGCCAAGCGGACGATTTCCTGCATGGAGTGGCTCACATAGATGATTGGCAAAGCCATCTCATCGCGCAGATGTTCGATGAAGGGCAGGATCTCGTCCTTGCGGGGCTGGTCCAGCGCCGCCAGCGGTTCGTCCATGAGCAGCAGTTTGGGGTTGGCCAGAAGCGCGCGGCCCAGTGCGACACGCTGCTTTTCGCCGCCTGAAAGCGCCGCCGGGCGGCGCTCCAGCAGCGCCTCGATGTCGAGCAGGGCGACCACCTCTTCCAGGTCGATGCGCCGCTCCTCCTTCGGCACGCGCTTCAGGCCGTAGCTCAGGTTGCCACGGACGGAGAGGTGCGGAAACAACCGGCCTTCCTGGAAGACGTAACCCAGGCGGCGGCGTTCGGTCGGGATATCGGTTCCGGCGGACGAGTCGAACAGCGTCACGCCGTTGAGGCTGATGCGCCCGCGGTCCGGCCGCAGCAGGCCGGCGATCATGTTGATCAGGGATGTCTTTCCCGCCCCGGAGCGGCCGAAGATGGCGGTAATGCCGGCGGCCGTGCAGGAAAAGTCGGCCTCCAGGGTCATGTTGCCGAGGCGGCGTTGGAGGTCGATCTCCAGGTTTCCCTTTTCCATGGCCATGTCTTCAGTCCTTCAGCCGCGCCCGCAGGCGCCGCTCGATCAGTTCCGAAGCGCCCAGGGCGGCCAGCGACAGCAGGACGGAGAGAATGGCCAGGCGCAGGGCGCCCTCTTCGCCGTTCGGCGTCTGGATCAGGCTGTAGAGGGCGAGGGGCAGGGTTCGGGTCTCGCCGGGAATGTTTGAGACGAAGGTGATGGTGGCGCCGAATTCCCCCAGGCTGCGGGCAAAAGCCAGGACGCAGCCGGCCAGGATGCCCGGCGCGATCAGCGGCAGGGTGATGGTCAGGAAAACCGACAAGCGCGAGGCGCCGAGGGTACGGGCGGCTGATTCCAGGTTCCGGTCGATGGTCTCGATCGACAGCCGGATCGCCCGGACCATCAGCGGAAAGGCCATGACCGCAGCGGCCAGGGCCGCACCCTCCCAGGTGAAGGGCAGGGAGATGCCGAAGGTCTCATAGAGCCAGGAGCCCAGCGGGCCCTGGCGCCCCAGCAGGATCAGCAGCAGGTAGCCGACCACCACCGGCGGCAGCACCAGCGGCAGATGAATGATGCCGTTCAGCAGGGTCTTGCCATAGAAGTCGTAGCGCTGGAGCAACCAGGCAAGGGCGAGGCCGAAAGGCAGGCTGGTCAGCACCGACCAAAACGCGACGCGCAGGCTGAGTTGAATGGCTTCGCTTTCGAGCGGCGTCAGTTCGAGCATCGCTTCCGTCGGGGTCAAGGATATCGGCCTGCAGCCCTTTAACGTCCCCGGGCCGTCGCTGTAAAGCCATGCTTGCGAAAGATCACCGCCGCTTCTTCGCCCTTCAGGAACTCGTAGACCTTGCGAACGGCGCTGTTACCGCGTCCCTCGACGATGGCCAGCGGATAGTCGATTTGCGGCGTTGCCGTCTCGGGAAAGGCTGCCACCACGCGCACGCCGTCGGCAATGGCGGCATCGGTTTCGTAGACGATCCCGGCCACCGCTTCGCCGCGGTCGACCAGGGCAAGGGCCATACGCACGTTGCCGGCCTGCGCCAGGCGGTCGGCCACCTGAGCCCACAGGCCCAGCGCTTCCAGCGCTTGGCGCGCATAGATGCCCGCCGGCACATGCGCCGGATCGCCGATGGCAAGGCGCCCGTCGCCGAGCGCTTCAGCCAGCGCCGCGCCCGCTGCGAGCTCGATCTGCAGGTCGGCACCCAGCGGTGAGACCAGAACCAGCCGGTTTGACAGCAGCGCCAGTCGGCTTGACGCCTCGACCAGCCCCTGCTGCTGGAGATGGTCCATCCAGTCAACATTGGCGGAAAGAAACAGGTCGGCGGGCGCGCCCTGGGCAATCTGGCGCGCCAGGGTGGAGGAGGCGGCGACCACCGGGCGGATCGACCCGCCGGTTTTCGAGGCATAAGCCTCGGCAATCTCATTGATTGCATCGATCGTACTGGCGGCGGCGAACAGCGTAACGGTTTCGCGCCGCTCTTCCCCGGCCGCCGCCGACAGTGGCACCAGTATCGCCAGCAAGGAAAGCCAGGCCCGGAGGCCGAGCCGGGCCGATTGCCAAGCCTCAGTCACCGTAGAGTTCACCAGGGTCGGTCATCACCGGCATCACTTCCCGCAGGCCGCCTTCCTCGGTTGCCGCGAGATAAAAGCAGGAACGCCGGCCGGTATGGCAGGCAACCCCCTTTTGGTCGACCAGCAGCAGCAGGCTGTCACCGTCGCAGTCGACCCGCAGGTCGATCAGTTTCTGCGTCTGGCCGGAGGTTTCGCCCTTGCGCCAGAGTTTGCCGCGTGAGCGCGACCAATAGCAGACCTGCCGCTCGGCCAGTGTCTCGGCCAGGGCTTCCCGGTTCATCCAGGCGACCATCAGCACTTCGCCGCTGTCATGCTGCTGTGCCACGGCCAGCACCAGGCCCCTGTCATCGAAGGTGACGGCTTCTTCCAGCGTTTTCGGCAGCTCGGTCATGATGTTCACTTTAGCGTTATGGGCTGAGAATCAAGGAATCCCGGCGTCTTGTGATGCATGGTTGCGGGACTGGAGGTCTGTGAAGGCATTCCCCGGCCCGCAGGGCGGTTCGGGTGTTTCTATAAGCCTCGTCGCCGCCTGGGCCAAGCCATCTGATTTCAAACAGCTTTCGGGCCGGAATCATAAAGGGTTGCGGCGCCGCCGCGTCCGCCGCGCTCAAGCGCCGATGCACCGGCCCGGGCACCTTCAAAGTTGCCTATTTTTTTATCAATTCAGCCCCAGCAAGCTGTTGCGTTTCGGGGGCGACTGAGACATGGTTCGCGCAGACGAACGCTCAAGCATCCCGTCGGGAGGCTGCAGAAGTTAACAATAACCAGCGGTCAGAACGGGGCGGGTTGTTCGTTTTAAGACAATAAACTTTGAACAGCAGGGAAGGTCTATCCATGTCTACTTTTAAGGTTCTGCTCGCGGCGGGCGCGCTTACCGCCGTCGGTGCCACCGGTGCCGCCGCTGGCACCCTGGACGACATTCGCGCGAAGGGATTTGTGCAGTGCGGCGTGTCCACGGGTGTGCCCGGTTTCTCCTACACAGACGATGCCGGCAACTGGCAGGGCTTTGACCCGGCGGTCTGCCAGGGCGTTGCCGCTGCGGTCTTCGGGGATTCCAGCAAGGTCAAGTACACGCCGACCACGGGCAAGACGCGCTTCACCGCGCTGGCTTCCGGCGAAATCGACATGCTGGCCCGCAACACCACCTGGACCTTCAGCCGCGACGTCGATCTGGGATTCACCTTTATCGGGGTGAACTACTATGACGGCCAGGGCTTCATGATCCCGAAGGCATTGGGCGTCGGTAGCGCCACGGAACTTGATGGCGCTTCGGTCTGCATCCAGACCGGCACGACCACGGAGCTCAACCTCGCGGACTACTTCCGCACCAATAACATGAGCTACGAGCCGGTTCCGATCGAAACCAACGAAGAAGCGCGGACCAACTATCTGGCCGGCCGTTGCGACGTCTATACGACAGACGCCTCGGGCTTGGCCGCCAGCCGCGCGGCTTTCGACAATCCCGGCGATCACATCGTGCTGCCGGAGATCATCTCCAAGGAGCCGCTGGGTCCGCTCGTCCGCCAGGGCGATGAGCAGTGGGGCGATGTGGTCCGCTGGACGCTGAATGCCATGATCAACGCCGAAGAGTACGGCGTGACCTCTGCGAACGTCGACGAAATGGCCGGCGGCGCCAGCAACAACCCCGAAGTTGCCCGCCTCCTCGGCGCTGAAGGTGACCTGGGTGGCATGCTCGGCCTGGAAAAGAACTGGGCCTACAACGTCATCAAGCAGGTCGGCAACTACGGTGAAGTGTTCGAGACGCACATTGGCTCGAACACGCCGATCGGCCTGGAGCGCGGCATCAATGCGCTCTACACCGATGGTGGGCTGATCTACGCTCCGCCGATGCGCTAAGCGCAGCGACTGGAATGGGATGAGGGGTACGCCAGCGGCTTCGCCGGCGTACCCCACGCCTATTTCTCAACGGCACGAGGGCCGCTGGGCCCATAGCGTGCAGGTCGTCGCAGCGGGGTAATGCTATGGCCGCAATTGAACATGATTCTGAGCCGCTCACTTTGGGCCGTCTCTGGTCGGATAAACGCTATCGGGCCGTCATAACGCAGATACTGGTTGTCGCCGGGATGTTTATGCTGCTTGCATTCCTGGCCACCAACGCCGTGCAGAACCTGGAAGCCCTGGGCAAAACCTTCGGGTTTGACTTCCTCTGGGCGCCGGCGGGCTACGACATCAATCAGACTCTGATTCCCTACGATTCGCGGGAAACGCATTTCCGCGCCGGCGTCGTCGGCCTGCTCAATACCGGCCTTGTCGCGATCACCGGCTGCATTTTTGCGACCATCCTGGGCTTCATTCTCGGCGTCCTGCGCCTCTCCAGCAACTGGCTGATCAACCGGATCGTCTACTGCTACATCGAGTTCACGCGCAATGTGCCGGTTCTGGTGCAGATCCTGCTCTGGCATGGCGTCATCGTCTCGACGCTGCCGGGCGTGCGCCAGGCGCTCTCGCCCACCGAGGGTGTGTTTCTGTCCAATCGCGGTTTCTACGTCCCAAAGCCGGTCTTTGAAGACGGTTTCATGCTGGTGATCATCGCTTTCCTGGCCGCCATCGCCGGCATGGTGGTGTTCAGCCGTTGGGCGAAGAAGCACCAGGAGGCAACCGGCCAGATCTACCCGGTCTTCTCCATCGGCGTTGCGGCGATCATCGGCCTTCCCCTGATCGCCTTTTTTGTTGCCGGAATGCCTCTGGCCTTCGAAATGCCGGAACTGAAGGGTTTTAACTTTCAGGGTGGCGTTGTCGTGCGGCCTGAGTTCGCGGCCCTGTGGTTCGCGCTGTCGATCTACACTGCAGCCTTTATTGCGGAGAACGTGCGCTCCGGCATTCAGTCCGTGAGCCATGGTCAGACCGAGGCGGCCTTCGCGCTCGGCATCAAGCCGAACTGGACCATGCGCCTGATCATCGTTCCCCAGGCCCTGCGGGTCATCGTGCCGCCGCTGACGAGCCAGTATCTGAACTTGACCAAGAACTCGTCTCTGGCGATTGCGATCGGTTACATGGATATCGTCGCGACCTTCGGCGGGATCACCCTGAATCAGACGGGCAAGGAGATGGAGGTGATGATCATTGTTCTGACCATCTATCTCACCATCTCACTGCTGATTTCGGCCTTTATGAACTGGTACAACCGGCGCATTGCGCTGGTGGAACGGTGAGGGGGAGCGACGCTATGGCTGACACCACTCAGACCTACGAGCCGGGCACCCATCCCGACCTGCCGCCGCCAATGGCGACAAGAGGGCCGATCCTCTGGGTCCGCAAGAACCTGCTCAGTTCGCCGACGAACATCTTTCTGACCGTCGTCTCGGTCTATCTGCTCTATCTGTTTGTCCCGGGCGCGCTGAACTGGGCGCTTTTCGATGCCGTCTGGGATGCCGGTTCGCGCGCGGAGTGCCGGGAAATCGGTCAGGGCGCCTGCTGGGCGCTGGCCGAGGTGCGCTTTGGCCAGTTCATCTACGGCTTCTACCCCGAACACCTGCGCTGGCGGGTCGACCTGACGGCAGTGCTGTTCATCCTGGCCATTCTGCCGCTGCTTTGGGACAAGACGCCTTTCCGTACGCAGATGCTGATGTTCTCGGCTGTGTTCCCGGTTATCGGGTACTTCCTGCTGGTTGGCGGACTGGGACTGGAGCCGGTCGAGACCACCAAGATCGGCGGTTTCACCCTGAATGTCGTGATCGGGGTCACCGGTATTGTCGCGTCGCTGCCTTTGGGAATTCTGCTGGCCCTGGGGCGCCGCTCGCATATGCCCATCGTGCGGACGCTCTGCGTGATGTTCATCGAGTTCATTCGCGGCGTGCCTCTGATCACGCTGCTTTTCGTCGCCTCGACGATGCTGAACTACTTCCTGCCGCCGGGAACCACCTTCGATCTGATCCTGCGGGTTCTGATCATGGTGACGCTGTTTTCCTCGGCTTACATCGCCGAGGTGGTGCGCGGCGGACTGCAGGCCATCCCCAAAGGACAGATCGAAGCAGCCGATGCCATGGGTCTGCGCTATTGGCAGTCCATGCGTCTCGTGGTTCTGCCCCAGGCGTTGAAGATCTCGATCCCCGGAATCGTCAACACCTTCGTCGGCCTGTTCAAGGACACCACCCTCGTCGTGATCATCGGTTTGACCGACGTGCTGGGCGTCGGCCGCGCTTCGCTCTCGGACGCGAAGTGGCAGGGCCTGGCCTGGGAAGTCTATGTCTTTATCGCGATACTCTTCTTCATCTGCTGTTTCAGCATGTCGCGCTACTCGATCTATCTGGAAAAGAAACTGCACACGGGGCACAAGCGCTAAAGGCGCGGTCCGTTAAAGGAGGCATTCATCATGTCTGACGCAGCTGCTGCAAATCTGTCCATTTCGGATGAAGTGGCGATCCAAATTCTCGGCATGCACAAATGGTATGGCGATTTTCACGTCCTCAAGGACATCAACCTGACGGTCAACCGGGGCGAGCGGATCGTCATCTGCGGGCCTTCCGGCTCCGGCAAGTCGACCATGATCCGCTGCATCAACCGTCTGGAAGAACACCAGAGGGGCAAGATCATCGTCGATGATATCGAGCTGACCAATGACCTGAAGAACATCGCCGAAATCCGCCGCGAAGTTGGCATGGTTTTCCAGCACTTCAATCTCTTTCCCCATCTGACGGTCATGGAAAACTGCACCCTGGCGCCGATTTGGGTGCGCAAGATGCCGAAGAAGGAAGCCGAAGAGATCGCCATGCAGTATCTCGAACGGGTGAAGATCCCGGAGCAGGCCGCCAAGTATCCGGGCCAGCTTTCCGGCGGGCAGCAGCAGCGCGTGGCCATCGCCCGTTCGCTCTGCATGAACCCGCGCATCATGCTGTTCGATGAGCCGACTTCCGCACTCGATCCGGAGATGATTTCGGAGGTGCTCGACGTTATGGTCGGGCTGGCCGAGAGCGGCATGACCATGCTCTGCGTGACCCACGAGATGGGCTTTGCCCGCAAGGTCGCCAACCGGGTGATCTTCATGGACGGCGGCGAGATCATCGAAGAGAACGAGCCGGAGGAGTTCTTCAACAACCCGCAGTCCTCGCGGACCAAGCTCTTCCTCAGCCAGATCCTGCACCACTAGGCTGCAAGCAGTTTGAGAGGGCCGGAGCGATGGGATCGCCCGGCCCTTTTTGCTGCCCCCATTTCTTTACCCTTTCCGAGCGATCGTTCTGCTAACCTGCCGGCTCTTGGCCAGACCGGCGGAGCCGTTGATAGCGGACGTTTTGAGGAGTTGGTGTGAGCGATAGGGCAAAGGCGGAAACCCCTGGCCGGAACAGCGGCGACAAGGTGGTTTTTGCGCAGGTCGAACCGACGACGCGGTGTAACTTCATCTGCGGCTTCTGCAGCGGCCGGCAGATGGATCAGACCGACTTTGCGGCCGAAGATTTCCAGCGCCTGCTCGACAGCTTTCCCGACCTTCAGCACATCGAACTGCAGGGCGAGGGCGAGCCGCTGCTCCACAAGGGCTTCTTCGACATGGCCCGCCAGGCGCGCGAGCGCGGCATTCATCTCTCCATGATCACCAACGGCAGCCTGCTCAACGACGAGCGGGTGGCGTCGATCCTGGATGTCGGCATCGAAGCGATTTACGTTTCCATTGAGTCGCCCGACGAGGCCGGGTTCCAGAACATCCGCGGCGGCCTGCTGAGCAAGGTGAAGGCGGGCATCACCCGTCTGCTGGCCGCCCGTAACGCCCGGGGCATGGAACGCCCCACCGTGGGCTTTGCCATCACCGTCCTGAAAGACACCATCGATACCCTGCCGGCGATCGCCGATCTCTATCGCGCGCTTGGAATGGACGGTGGCGCCACGGTCCAGGCCCTTAATCGCATGGAGAGCTATGCGGGTGTCTATGACGCCGACATGGAAGCCCGGCTTCTGGCCCGTGAAGACAACATCCGCATGAAGCAGTTGATCCGCAGTACGCCGAAGATCGGCGCCATGCTGGCCCAGACCCGCAAGACGCGGCACTTCTATATCGAAATGGGCAAGAGCTTCCCCGCCGAACACGGCTGCCCCTGGGTCAAGGGTGCGCTCTATGTCGACCGGCACGGCGGCATCGCCAGTTGCTGCATGGTGAAGGACACGGCCAAATACGGCCTCGGCAAGATCGGCCTGACGCCGATGGAAGTGGTGCTGGAAAAGCGACGGCAGATCGATGAGGCATTACAGGCCGGCAAACCGCCGGAGCAATGCCGCGGCTGCGGCTATTACCGGAGCCCCGAGAGGCGTGAGGCAATCCGGCTGAACCGCTTGGCTGTACAGAAACGTCGCGCCCAAACAGTGGCGCGAGTGCTCAAGCCGGGATGACACCGTTGAGCCGCGGATCCTGGATGACCTGTTTTTCCTGACGGTAGGGCCTGAAGCCGAACTTCTGATACAGCGGCAGAGCGCGGGGGTGGTCCATGGTGTTGGTGTTCACCGTCATCCGCTCCGGCTCATAGCTCCAGGCCTGTTCGATCGCCTGATAGAGCATATAGGGCCCCAGCTTGCGGCCGACGAACTGCGGCAGCAGGCCGAAGTAGGCCAGGTCCACTGTCGGCTCGTCGCGGCGGTCCAGCTCGAAGTAGCCTGCCGGAACCCCTTCGACATAGAGCACGAAGACCTCGACCCGCTCGTCTTCCAGGATGGCGGAGAGATCATCGTCCGACATCTGCCGGCGGTACCACCAGTTCCAGTCCTCGCCAACGCCGTTGTAGAGGAAGCGGTAGAAACTGACCGTCGGACTGTGCGCCCGCATCAGAGCCACGTGGGTACGATGGGGCGGGTGAAGCGGAACAAGGCTCGGCCGCTCGTCCATCTCCAGGAAGGTCACGGTGAAATCCAGGTGGGTGTTCCGGCCCGCGGCCACGGCGATGTCCGGCGCCAGCTTCTTGTCCTCCGGCGGCGCTGCCGGCAGTTCCAGCCAGCGCGACATCACCGCCCGCGGCGTATAGGCATAGCCGAGCGCGGCATAGAACCCCAGCACCTGGCGGTTGGTTTCGCGGACCATCAACTGGATCTTCAGGATGCCTTGCTGGCCCAACCAGTCCTCGGCCTTGCGCACCAGTTGCCGGCCGAGCCCCGCGCGCCGCAGATCGGGGTCCACGGCAACGGCGTAGAGCCAGCCGCGATGGCCGTCGTGACCGCAGCACACGCTGCCGACCAACTGGCCGTCGCGGTAAGCGACGAAGATCTCCGCCGAAGGGCTGTCCTGCCAGAGGGCGATGTCACGTTTGGGTTCATTGTACCAGGCGGCAATCCCGCTGCGATCCCAGAGTGCCGCGCAGCCGTCGAAGTCGTCGTCCTGATAGGGGCGAAGCTGAAACATGACTGAACCTTCGGTGCTGGGCGTTACGGCTTTGCTGCCGGGCCGGTTTCGATGGGCGTGTCGCCGGGCCGCCCCCAGTCCGACCAGGAGCCATCGTAGACCGCGGTGTCGCGATGCCCCAGGCGATGCAGCGCCAGGGCCAGCACGCCCGCGGTAACGCCCGAGCCGCAGGAAGCGACCACCGGCTGCTTCAGGTCCAGCCCCTCGGCCTCAAAGCGTCGGCGGATTTCATCCTTGTCCAGGAAGGTCTGGCTGCTTTGGTCGATGATCTCCCCAAAGGGCAGGTTCAGGCTGCCGGGGATGTGGCCGCTGCGCATACCTTCGCGCGGTTCCGGATCACTGCCTTCGAAGCGCCCCCTGGCGCGGGCGTCGA
The DNA here is from genome assembly GCF_965249265.1 of Pelagibius sp. NCBI lineage: Bacteria > Pseudomonadati > Pseudomonadota > Alphaproteobacteria > Rhodospirillales > Rhodovibrionaceae > Pelagibius > Pelagibius sp. The sequence continues at coordinate 2,110,758 of NZ_OZ252224.1, forward strand.
TCACCTGTTCGCTGCCGCGCCCCAGATTGTCGACCAACTGCTCGCGGTCGCGCAGAAGAAAGCTGTTGGCGCGCGGGGTGAAGTGCCGTTCCTCGTTGCTTTCCGGGCCCTCGGCCACGCTGCGCCCTTCATCCAGCCACTTGGGCAGGCCGCCGTCCAGCACCGCGACCTCCTGGTGTCCGAAGTAGCGGAAGGTCCACCATGCCCGCGGCGCGCTCCAGATACCGCGCTGGTCGTAGATCACCAGACGCAGGCCGTCGCCGAGTCCGAGACGGCGCACCTTGGAAGAGAAGATATGGGGCGGCGGCAACATGTGGGGCAGGTCGCTGTCGGGGTCCGCGATATCGTCGATGTCGAAAAAAACGGCGCCTGGAATATGCTGCGCTTCGAACTCGCGGCGTGGATCGAGCCCCTCGCGCGGCAGGTAGTAGCTCGCATCCACGACACGCAGGTCGGGCGCGTTCAGGTTCTCGGCCAGCCAGTCCGTGGTAACGAGGGCATCCTTGTTGAAATCGACCATTGCCGGAAACACGCTCCCTAGAGGCTTTTGCTGATTCTATTCTTCCAGAAGGATATTGATGCGGCGGTTCTGCCGCCCTTTGTTTTCGATTTTTCCGATTCTCACGCTGCCGATCTCGCCGGTGCGCTGCACGTGGGTGCCGCCGCAGGGTTGCAGATCGATCCCGGCGATGTCCAGCAGGCGGACGCGGCCGCCGCCGGCGGGCGGCTTCACCGACATGGTGCGGACCAGTTCCGGCTGCTGCTCGAGTTCCTCTTCGCTGATCCAGCGCGGCGCGACCGCATGGTCTTCGCCGATCAGTCGGTTCAGTTCGGCGGTGATGTGTTCCTTGTCGAGCTGGGTATCCGGCAGATTGAAATCCAAACGGCCCTTGCCGTCGCCGACCTGTCCGCCGGTGACATCGCCGGTGACAACCGAACAGAGCAGATGCATGCAGGTGTGCATACGCATGTGGCGATGCCGCCGCTCCCAATCGATCTCGGCGGTTACCTGGGTGCCAACGGCGGGCAGGGGGCTGCCTTCTTCGGGGATGTGGAGCACATCCTCGTGGGTTTCGCCCTTGCGGGCGTCGGTAATGCGCAGCTTCGTGCCGTCGTCCAGGGTCAGGAAGCCGCTGTCACCGGGCTGGCCGCCGCCGGTGGGGTAAAACACCGTCCGATCGAGGCGCAGCCCCTCCGGTCCGGCGAAGGTCACCCTGGCTTCACAGCGCTTCAGATAGGCATCCTCCCGAAACAACAGCTCCATGTCTCACGTCTTCCCTTTGGTCTTCAGCTTCGCCAGGAAAGCCATTCCGGCACCGGCAGACCTTTTTCGCGCAGAAAGGCCGGATTGAACAGCTTGCTCTGATAGCGCAGGCCGCCATCGCAGAGAATAGTAACGATTCGATGGCCGGGACCCAACAGCTTGGCGAGCCTGACCGCGCCGGCCACGTTGATGCCGCTGGAGGCGCCGAGACAAATTCCCTCGTGCTCAAGAAGGTCGAAGACGATGGGGATCGCCTCCTTGTCGGAGATTTGGAAGGGCTCGTCGATCTCCGCACCTTCGAGATTGGCGGTAATCCGGCCCTGGCCGATGCCCTCGCTGATCGAACTGCCTTCGGCCTTCAGCTCGCCGTGGCGGTAGAAGTGGAACAGCGCCGCGCCCATGGGGTCGGCCAAGCCGATTTTGATATTCTTGTTGCGCTCCTTCAGGGCCGCGGAGACCCCTGCCAGAGTGCCGCCGGTGCCGACCGCGCAGACAAAGGCGTCCACCTTGCCGTCGGTCTGGTCCCAGATCTCCGGCCCCGTGGTTTCGTAGTGGCCGCGCCGATTGGCAATGTTGTCGAACTGCTGCGCCCAGATCGCGCCTTTGGGATCGCTCTCGTCCAGTTCCTTGGCCAGGCGCTCCGACACATGGACATAGTTGTCCGGATCGCGGTAGGGAACCGCGGGCACTTCGCGAAGCTCGGCACCGGAGATTCGCAGGATGTCTTTCTTTTCCTGGCTCTGGGTATCCGGAATGACGATTACCGTGCGGTAACCGCGGGCGCGGGCAACCAGGGCGAGGCCGATGCCCGTGTTGCCGGCCGTACCCTCGACGATGGTGCCGCCGGGGCGCAGGGTGCCTCGCTCCTCGGCGTCCTTTATGATGGCCCAGGCGGCCCGGTCCTTCACCGAACCGCCGGGATTGAGGAACTCGGCCTTGCCGAGGATCTCGCAGCCCGTTTCCTCAGAGAGCTTACGGAGGCGAATGAGGGGCGTATTGCCGATTGCGCCGACAAATCCGTCGCTGACGTCCATGACTTTCTGTTCCTTGCTGGAGGGATGACCGACCCTAAAAACACCAAAACTGTGGGTTATTAAGATTATTAGGCAGTATGCTACCGTAGATTATTTCCAAATACGCATAATTTCGGTGTGATTCAAGGCCAGCCATTGCAGCGCGACGACAGCGGTGAAGTTACAGATCGCCCCCTCGGCCAGCTTTTGCAGGGCTTCCGCGCGCGGCAGCGCCAGGACCCGGATGTCTTCGCCCTCGTGGTCCAGGCCATGAATGCCGCCTGCCTTGCTGGCATCGACCCGTCCGCAGAACAAGGTCAGGCTCTCGGAACTGCCGCCGGGCGTTGCCAGGTAGCTGCCGATGGGGTGCAGTTCCCCGACCTCGCAGCCGGCCTCTTCCAGCGCTTCCCGCCGCACCACGTCCTCCGGCGTTTCGCCGGGATCGATGATTCCGGCGACGATCTCTATCAGCCAGGGCTCAAAGCCGGCGGCATGGGCGCCGAGGCGGAACTGCTCGATCAAAACCACGTGATCCAGTCGCGGGTCGTAGAGCAGCACGGCGGCGGCATGGCCGCGCTCAAAGATCTCGCGGCTCATCTCCTGCGTCCAGCCGCCATCGAACTTGCGGTGACGCAGGCGGTAGCTGTCGACCTGGAAGTAGCCCTTGAAGGGGGTGTCTTTGGCGATGATCTCGATGCGCGGGTCCTGCGCGGCTTTGCTCATACTGGGAAATCCTGGTTTTCGTCGGGGTGAGGGGCCGGGTATCTGGTTTGCTGTAACGCCGAACGGTTTTCCGGCATCAGGTGATGATCGACCCGGGTGAGTTTGGCCGAGTGAAGTTAGCCGGGCGACATTAGCCGAGCGGCCGGCGCGAACCCAGTGACTTTGAACCGATAAACCCGGCCCTTTGTGCGGATTGCGGATTGGCGGCCTTGCCAAGACGCGAAGCGGCATGTTCCGATCCCTGCAATCGGGCGCACCCTTGATGGAGACGGCTTTTATGGCCATGAAGAGCGAAAAACTGACCTTTCCGGGATCCGGCGGCGAGATGCTGGCGGCGCGGCTGGAGCTTCCCGCCGGACCACCCAGGGCCTATGCGCTCTTTGCTCACTGCTTTACCTGCACCAAGGACATCTTCGCCGCCTCGCGGATTGCCGGAGCCCTGGCCGAGCAGGGGATCGCCGTGCTCCGCTTCGACTTCACGGGGCTGGGAGCGAGCGAGGGCGATTTTGCGAACACCAACTTCTCTTCCAATGTGGGCGACCTCGTGCGTGCCGCCGACTTCCTGCGCGAAACCCGTGAGGCGCCGAAACTGATCATCGGCCACAGCCTGGGCGGGGCGGCGGTATTGGCGGCGGCGGGGCAGGTGCCGGAAGCGGTGGCCGTGGCAACCATCGGTGCGCCTGCGGAGCCGGCCCACGTCGCCCACCACTTCACCGAGGCGCGGGAGGAGATCGACGCCAGTGGCGAGGCGGAGGTGCTGCTGGTCGGCCGGCCCTTCAAGATCAAGAAGCAGTTCCTGGAAGATATCGAGGCCCAGCGCCTGGAAAAGGCAATTGCCGACATGAAAAAGGCGTTGATCGTGTTTCACGCGCCTCGCGATCAGACCGTTGGTATCGAGAACGCCGGCAAGATTTTTGCTGCCGCCAAGCATCCCAAGAGTTTCGTTTCCCTGGACGATGCCGACCACCTGCTGAGCCGCAAGGTCGACGCAATCTACGTCGCCAATGTGCTGGGTGCCTGGGCGGCCCGCTACCTGGGAGATCTGGATACGGCCGAGACGCCCGCCGCGAAGGCAAACACGGTGGTGGTGGAGGAAACCGGGGAAGGGCGCTTTACCCAGGCCATCGCCGCCGGTCCGCATCGCTTGCGCGCCGACGAGCCGGAGAGCTATGGGGGCCTGGATTCCGGTCCGTCACCCTACGACCTGGTGCTGGCGGGTCTCGGGGCCTGTACCTCGATGACCCTGCGCATGTATGCGGAGCACAAAAAACTGCCGCTGGACAAGGTCAAGGTCACGCTTTCCCACGAGAAGGTCCACGCCGTCGATTGCGCGGAGTGTGAGACCAAGGAGGGCAAAATCGACCGGATCGAGCGGATTGTCAGCATAAAGGGCGATCTCGATGCCGAGCAGCGGCAGCGCCTTCTGGCGATTGCGGACCGCTGCCCGGTCCACAAGACGCTGGAGAACGAGGTTCAGGTCGTCACAAAGGCCGCGGATTGACCAAAGTCAGTGTTTCCCTGTCACAAGCGTCATCGCGCCATAGGGTCGTTTCTGGCCTAGTGACTGTCGCAAAGCTACAACTCGCGGGTTTCGGCGGGCGATAAAGTTTGCTAGGCTTTTGGCTGAAAAGAGAAAAAGAAAGCCGAGCCGCCGCCACGCAAGAATTGGCGGTGTATAAGAAAAAAGAGAAGCTTTAGAGGAACAGGGAAAATCCAGGGTTTGTGGACAACCGCTGACAGTTTTGGGTCGGCGGGGAGAACAGGGTGCAGTTTGGTGCGCTGGACTGCCGTGTCGGGCGAATGGTTGCAATGGGCTGACCCTAAGAGTTGTCTGTCGCCGCCAGCCCTGAACCATAGCGCAGACTCTGACAATAAGGATAACGACCACCCGGCGTACCCTGCGGGCGATAAACCAATGCGAATGAGGCGGATGCGTCGGCGCGAACGCCTTTCAGCCCGAGGAGACGGCTCTTCGGGTCAAACAGTAACAGATGGAATACACCGGGCCGTGATCCGGCAGGGCAGTGCCTGCGGCAGGCTCCGTACTAGCTTCACCAGGGAGACTTTCAGATGACAAAAGAGTTGGAAACCATCAACGGCAAGCCGCTTCATCCCGGCGTCGATCAGCTCTGCGAGCAATACAAGAGCGGCAAGATGGACCGCCGCGAGTTCGTGCGCCTGAGCGCCTTCCTCGGTGTTTCGGCGGCATCAGCCTATGCCTTTGCCGGCGATCCGACGGGCGGCCTCTTCAAGGAAGCTGCGGCGGAGACCCCCAAGAAGGGCGGCGTGCTCCGGGTGGCGATGCAGGTTCAGCAGATGACCGATCCGGCCACCTATGACTGGACCGAAATGTCCAACCAAGCGCGCCACATCGTCGAGTACCTGACGATCACCGGAAACGACAACGTGACCCGGCCCTACCTGGCGGAAAGCTGGGAGGCCTCGGACGATCTGAAGACTTGGACCTTCAAGCTGCGCCAGGGCGTGAAGTGGAGCAACGGCGACGACTTCAACGCCGATGACGTGGTTTTCAACTTCACCCGTTGGCTTGACCCGGCAACCGGTTCTTCGAACCTCGGCCTGTTCTCCGCGATGACCGAGGAATACGACACCGGTGAGAAGGACGACGCCGGCCAGCCCAAGATGGGCAAGCGCATGGCGGAAGGTGCGGTTGAGAAAATCGACGATCACACCGTGCGTGTGAACTTGAACTCGCCGGTCCTGTCGATGCCGGAGAACCTCTATAACTACCCGACCGCCATCGTGCACCGGAACTTCACGAAGGACGGCGGCGATCTGTCGAAGAACCCCGTCGGCACCGGTGCCTTCGAACTGGCCGAATTTGCGGTCGGCGAAAAGTGCGTTCTGCGCCGCCGCCAGGAACCCTATTGGGGCGGCGAGGTCTACCTCGACGAGATCCAGTACATCGACACCGGCTCGGACGCTGCCGCCGGTATCGCCGCGCTGGCATCGCGTCAGGTCGATGCGGTCTACAATCTCGATATCTCCACCATCGAAATCGCCGAACGGGTTCCCGGGGTGTCGATCTCTCAGGTGGTTACCGCGCAGACCGGCGTGATCCGCATGAAGGTGACTGAGGCGCCTTTCGACAACATGAAGGTGCGCCAGGCGCTGGTGATGGCTGCCGACAACGAGCAGATTCTGAAGCTGGCTTACCGTGATCTGGGCGCGGTCGGCGAAAATCACCATGTTGCCGAGGTACACCCGGAGTACGCCAAGCTGCCGCCGTTGAAGCGGGACGTAGCCAAAGCCAAGGCACTGCTGGCGGAGGCCGGCTATCCGGACGGCATTACGGTCACCTGCAACGTCGGCAACACCGAAGGCGCCTGGGAGCAGGACTCCCTGCAGGTCCTGAAGGAGCAGGTTGCCGAGGCCGGCATCAATCTTGAGATCAACGTGATGCCCGCGGCCCAATACTGGGAAGTATGGGACAAGGCGCCCTTCAGCATCACCTCCTGGACGCACCGTCCGCTGGGCACCATGGTCCTGGCCCTGGCCTACCGCTCGGGCGTGCCCTGGAATGAGTCCAGCTACAGCAATCCGGCGTTTGATGCGGCACTTGTCGAGGCCGAGTCGATCCTGGATGTGGAGGAACGCCGCAAGTCCATGGCCAAGGTCGAGAAGATCCTGCAGGACGATGCGGTGATGGTGCAGCCGTTCTTCCGCTCAGTGTTTACGGCCGCGACCGAGAACGTGAAGGCCTACAGTACTCATCCGACGCGCTATCATCAGTTCAATAGCGTTTGGATGGCTTGATCGGTCGAGGGCCGCAGCACGGGGGGTGCTGCGGCCCTCTTCACTTGCAGTGGGTGGGCCCCGCTGCGCCGCTTCGTATGACCGGGACGGTCTGGTAACGTGTCACGCGGCAAAACGTGATACATGGCGGGTCGCGTCGGGGGGACGGGAAGGCTAGGAAGCGATGCTGATTTTTATTGCGCGACGGATAGGCACCATGGTCCTCACCATGCTTGTCGTGTCGCTTCTCTTGTTCTTGTTGCTGGAAATCAACGTCGAAGGTGTTGCCATCAAGGTGCTTGGGGCCTACAGCTCCGATCAGCAGCGCGAGATCTGGCTTGAGACCAACGGCTACTTCGACCCTCTGCCGGTGCGCTACGCCCGCTGGCTGGGCAACGCGGTGGTCGGCGACTTCGGCGACTCGGTCCGCTTCAAAGTTCCGGTTTCGGAGATTCTTCCGGGCCGGATCTGGAACACCGCCATTCTCGGATTCTGGGCGCTTCTGATTGCCTCCATCATTGGATTGTTTCTCGGCGTCATCGCCGGCATGCGCGAGGGCTCGGGCCTCGACCGCACGGTGTCGGTCGGCTCCATCGTCACCACCTCGGTGCCGGAAATCGCCTCAGCGCCCCTCCTGGCGGCGCTGTTCGTTTTCTACCTTCCGCAAACCATCGGCTGGGGCCTGCCGGGAACCAGCTCCATGGCCGGGGGCTTTGACTGGGTTCAACTGATCCTGCCGATTACCGTGCTGGTGCTTTACGACTTCGGCTACATCGCCCGTATGACGCGGGCGTCGATGGCCGAGGTCATGATGACCCACTACATACGCACCGCCGTTCTCAAAGGCCTGCCTTATGGCACGGTGATTCGAAAACACGCGCTGCGCAACGCCTTGATCGCCCCCTTTACCGTGATCATGCTGCAGATCAACTGGCTGTTGTCCGGCGTGATCGTGGTTGAGGTGTTCTTCGCCTACAAAGGCTTTGGGTCCTTACTCTTGGAGGCTTCGCTCAATCAGGACATCTTCTTGATCGAGGCCTGCGCCATGGTGGCCGTTTTCGTGGCGGTGGGAACCCAGACCCTGGCCGATATCGGCTACACCTATCTCAATCCCCGTATTCGGTTCAGCTAGGAGGGCGCGATGACAGACCAAGCCATTTCCGCACCGCGCCGCGAATCCTCGTTGTTGCGTCTGGTCAAAGGGGCGGCGCTGATCCGCGAAAGCTGGGTCGGTATGGTCGGCCTCGCCATCATCGTCTTTTGGGTTCTGGTGGCCCTGCTTGCCGATGTCCTGGCGCCGTTTCCGCCCAATGCGACCGGGGCCGCGATGACCCTGCCGGGCGGACCGGCCGCCGATGGAAGCAGCGTCCACTGGTTGGGCACGGACCATCTTGGACGGGACATCCTGTCGCGCATCATTCACGGTTCGCGCCAGGTGCTTCTCTATGCGCCTCTGGCGACCCTCTGCGCCTACATCGTCGGCATCCCGATGGGGCTTGCCGCCGGCTATCGCCGCGGCCTGACCGATGATGTCCTGTCTTTCATCGCCAATGTGATCCTATCGTTCCCGGTGCTGGTGCTCTACATCATCATCATCGCGACCATCGGCGCTTCAGGCTTTAACATCGTCATTGCCGTTACCTTCGCTTCGGCGCCCGGCATCATGCGTATTGTGCGCGGCCTGGTGCTGGATCTGCGCAATCGTGAGTATGTCTTCGCGGCGGAGACCCGGGGCGAGTCAGCCTGGCGCATCATGATGATCGAGATCCTGCCCAATGCACGGGGCCCGCTGATCGTCGACTCCTGCCTGCGGTTGGGTTACGTGATCATCACTATCGGAACGCTCGGTTTCCTGGGTTTGGGCCTGCCGCCGCCCGATCCGGACTGGGGCGGCATGATCACCGAAACACGGTCGTTCATCACCTTCATGCCGCATATGGTCGTATTCCCCTGTCTGGCGATTTCGTCGCTGGTTCTGGGTTTCAATCTGCTGGCCGACGGCCTGCGTGAAGTCTCGCTGCGGGATTAGGAGAGAGCGCCATGGAAAACGGCAGCAGCAGCTACGACGGTCCGGTGCTGGAATGCAGGAATCTCTGCATCTCCTATTTCACCCGTGCCGGCGAGATCCCGGCGGTCATCGACTTCAACATGACTCTGAACCAGGGCGAGTCCATCGGCCTGGTTGGTGAGTCCGGTTGCGGCAAGTCGACGGTCGCCATGGCAATCATGCAGTACCTCGGCAAGAACGGAGCGATTGTCGGCGGTGAGGTGTTCTACAAGGGCCGCGACCTCACGACCTTCAGTCCGGAGGAACTGCGCCAGCTCCGCGGCAACGAGATCGCCATGGTCTATCAGGAACCCATGGCCTCGCTGAACCCCAGCATGACCTTGGGACGTCAGTTGATGGAGGTGCCGCTCTGCCACGAAGACATTTCTGAGCAGGAGGCTTATGACCGGGCGGTAAAGATCCTCGCCGATGTGAAGCTGCCTGACCCGGAGCGGATCATGAAGGTCTATCCGCACCAGATTTCAGGTGGTCAGCAACAGCGTGTGGTCATCGCCATGGCGCTGCTCTCCAACCCCTCGCTGCTGCTGCTCGACGAGCCGACGACAGCGCTCGACGTTACGGTCGAAGCGGGCATCGTTGAGCTGATCGGCGAGATCGCCGGCAAGTTCAACACCTCGATGGTCTACATCTCGCACAATCTGGGCCTCATCCTTGCGACCTGTGACCGCTTGAACGTTATGTACTCCGGCGTGGTGGTGGAGCACGGTTCCGTCGACGAGGTCTTCGACCACATGCGCCATCCCTATACCAAGGGATTGTTCGGCTGTATTCCCTTGCCCGGTGCGGACAAGACTGCTCATCCGCTGGTGCCCATTCGCGGGCAACTGCCGCTGCCGCATCAGCGGCCCCCCGGCTGTTACTTCGGACCGCGCTGCGACTTCTTTGAAGCGGGAACCTGTGACCAGGAAGGCCTTGGTATGACTGAGGTCCCGAACGAACCCGGGCACACCGTACGCTGCCGCCGCTGGCAAGGGATCGATTGGGACAGCTACCAGCCCGAAGGCGTCGGCGCCGGCGAGATGGAAGCCGGGGAGGTGGTGCTCTCCATCGACAATATGAAGAAGTATTACGAGATTACCGACAACTCCATTGCGGCCATGGTCAAGGGCAACCGGGTTCGCCATGTGAAGGCCAATGAGAGCATCTCGTTCGAGGCCCGGTCCTGTGAGACCGTGGCTATCGTCGGCGAGTCGGGCTGTGGCAAATCGACCTTCGCCAAGGTGCTGATGGGCCTGGAGACAGCCACCGAAGGTAAGGTGATGTTCAACGGCAAGGACATCTCCCAGGAAGAGGTGCAGAGCCGCACGCCTGAGCAGATCGGCTCCATGCAGATGGTGTTCCAGAACCCCTTTGATACGCTGAACCCCAGCCACACCGTCGGCTCGCAGCTGGCCCGCGTGATCCGCAAGTTCGGCGTCGAGGCCGATAAGGACAAAATCGACGCCCGGGTTATGGAATTGTTGGATCTGGTAAAGCTGCCGCGCGACTTTGCGAAGCGGCGGCCGCGCCAGCTTTCCGGCGGACAGAAGCAGCGCGTCGGCATCGCCCGGGCCTTCGCCGGCAATCCCTCGACCGTGGTGGCGGACGAACCTGTTTCGGCCCTTGATGTTTCGGTGCAGGCGGCGGTGACCGGCCTGCTGATGGACATTCAGAAGACCTACCGCACGACCCTGATCTTCATCAGTCATGACCTCAGCCTGGTGCGCTATCTGGCAGATCGCGTCGTGGTCATGTACCTCGGCAACATCGTGGAGCAGGGGACGACGGACGAGGTCTTCTCGCCGCCTTATCATCCCTACACCGAGGCGCTGCTTTCGGCAGTTCCCATCGCCGACACTTCGATCGAGAAGAAGCGGATCATTCTTGAAGGAAACCTGCCTTCGGTGACCAATCCGCCAAGCGGCTGTCCTTTCAACACGCGCTGCCCACGAAAGATTGGGGCGATCTGCGAAACCGAGGCGCCGCCGGTCTATGAACCCAGTCCCGGTCATCAGATCGCCTGTCATCTGGCGGTTGAGGACTTTGAGTCTATGCAGCCTGTGATCGTTCAGGTGGATGAACCTGCGAACCCCGCTGCAGAATAGCGGTTCGCAGGACACTGCGGCTTAACAGGGTTAATGCTTCTGTGCCTTTTGGTTGGGTGCGAGCACCCCTTGTCGGCGGCGCTTTAGGGTCGTACCTTCCGGTCATGGAAATGGGGGTTCTCATAAAGCGCTGCCGCTTGGCCCTGATGCCCGTGCTGGCCATAACGGCGGGCAGCATCGGGCTGACTGCCTGCACCATCGAGATGGGGCCGCCGCCCGAGTCCGATCCGCCGCTGGTTGCTGAGAGCCAGAGGCCGCCACCGCCGCCACCCCAGCCGACGGAGCCGCAGGCCTGGTCCAAGGATTTGGATTTCGATGCCGGCGGCGAGCTGAGCGTCAGCCGCCAGCAGATGGCCGAGGGACTGGTTGCCGCTGACGAGGACCGCGCCTACAGCGGCGAGCGGCTGACCTTTGAGAGTGCGGAGTCGAGCGAGCGGCCGCCCAGCCAGGCGGAGCTTATCCGGGAAAGAGCCCGCAAGCGTCTATTGGAGGCCCAATCCGTTTCGGCCGGGTCTCCCGCGGCCACGCCTGCCATCGCACCGCCTGCAGTGGTTGCTGCGCCGGTGGAGCCGGTCAGCGCCGAAGCTTTGCCGGAACAGACCCAGAGCGGCGACCGGACCGATGGGAACACCGAAGAGCCGCTGAGCACGGCGGCAGGCCCGACCGTGCCATCAGACCAAGCGGTAGAGGCGCCTCAAGTGGCAGAAGCGCCCGCGGTTGTGCCTGATGCGGCGGAGAATGAGAAGCTGGAGTCCGCAGTTGCCGATGGTACGGGGCAGGCGGAGGTATCGGTCCCGGCGGCTTCCGAAACGCCGCTGGAAGCCGCTGCACCGCCGGCAGCCAGTCTGGCGCCCACTGAGAAGCTCACAGGGGACGGCAGCGCCCCGAAAGGCCCAGAGGCGGGCTCAGAGGCCGAGCAAGTGGCTGCACTCTCTCTGGAGCCCTGGGATGCGCCTGACGGCACCATCCTGGTGCAGGTATCGGCGATCCGTGATCGCCAGCAGATCGCCGAGGAGTGGCAGCGGCTGAAACAGGGATATCCCGCGGTCTTTGCCCCGTTGCGCCTGGTGGTGGACGAAGCCAAGCTGGGCGATCGCGGTGTGTTTTTCCGGGTTCAGGCCGGCGGCTTCAGCAGTGAGAATCAGGCCGAGGAGGCCTGTTCGGCACTGACCGATCAGGGCCAGTCCTGTTTTGTCGTGGAGCGGGCTGTCGGCGGGTGAGGATGGCTGCCGGCCTGGTTCAGGCCAGTGTGGGGTGAGACCGGTGGCCGGCTAGTGGGTGACCCGGATTTCGCTATCGGTCACCATGGCAAAGGGCACGCGCATCGCCACCAGTTTCCACTCAGGGCCGCGTCCCTCCGCCCAATGGCGAAACTGCTGCTTGGCGCGGTGCACGACTTCTTCTTCGCTTTGCTCGTGCGTGCTGACAACCTGCTGGTAAATCTCCAGATGTATCTGATGCTCGTCATCGTCAAGCTGAAGCTTTACGTCGTACTTGGGCATGGAAATTCGCCCCATCCTTGATATCATCGACCTTCTTGATGATGTCCCAGGACCTCTTGAGCATTCGTTAAATGACGCATACCCTCTTTCGCGTATATGGTTAATGTTTACTTAAGTCAGAACTGCTATTTCCCGGTTGGTTGTTCAGAAATCCTGTGAAGCTTTGAGAAACCGGGTAAATGCGAGAGAACGGCAGCGGATCTGAACGAGGAGATTAGCGATTGCCGGCTGAGCTCTTGGTGACTGCAGCAAAACACTTGGAATTGGGCTGATGCCCGGCAATAGATGAACATGCGTCTGAGCACTCGGAGCCAAGCAACGGACGACTGGGGACTGGCGGCTTTGGCCGAGCAGATTCTGGAAAGGCTTCCCGTTGCCGTGGCCGTGGCGCTCTATGCCAGCGACGGCAAGGAGCCGGCGCTGATTTACGGCAATGCCGCCTTTGCTGAGCTGTTGGGGGTCACCCCCTCAGGCGCTGCGCCTGCTTTTCTCTCCGAAGTCTTGGGCAAGGGCCCCGGTGGTGCACCACCCGGCTGCCGATTGGCCGAGGGCGCGCCTTTCGACGAAACACTGGCCGCCGCGGGGACCGCGTTGGCGCAAGCATCGGTCCGTTGCAGCTGGGCTCCTCTGGATATGGCGGCGGACGGCGGTAACTGCTGGACCGTTACGCTGACGCCGGTCGAGGACGGCGCTGCTTTGCGCGCAGAGTTGGACGAGAAAGAAGCGCAACTCTCGGCAATCCTCGATTACTCGCCCATGGACATCTGCATCAAGGATGCGGAAGGTCGCTATGTTCGGACCAACCGCCGCTTTTCCGAGATCTACTCGGTGGCGATGGACACCACTGCCGGCAAGCTGGCGTCGGACATCGGGCTGTCAGAGGAGTGGGCATCGCGCAGTCGGCAGGTAGATCTTCAGGTTATCGAGACCAGAAAGCCGGTGGTGTTTGAGGAACACATCCCCTTGCCGCGGGGGCCGATGGAAGCGATCACGGTCAAGTTCCCGATCCTCGATCCGGACGGCTCCCTCCGAGGGGTCGGGGTGATGTGCTCCGACGTCACGCAGCGCCGCAAGCTTGAACAGGCCTTGCGCGAAAGCGAAGAGTGCCTGCGGATGATTTTTGAGCACGCGCCGCTCTACATGAACCTGAAGGACGCCGAAGGCCGCTATGTCGCTGTGAGCCGTCAGCTTCGAGAGGTCCACGGCCTGACGGCACAGGAAATGTACGGTCGCCTGCCTGAGGAGATTTCGTCGAACGTGGAATGGTCCAGTCGAACCTCCCGGGCCGATCAGGAGGTTCTGAGAAGCGGACGCATCCTGATTCAGGAAGAGACCTTTCAGCGCGACGGTCAGAAACGAGCCATTCTGACCATCAAGTTTCCGCGGATCGGTGCCGACGGGCAGGTCATCGGGCTTGGTTCCCTGGGCAGCGACATCACGGAGCGCAAGCGCACCGAGCGGGCCTTGTTCCAGAGTGAAATGGAGGCCGCCCGTACCCGCGCGCTGTTGTCTGAAGCGATCGAAAGCATGACCGACGGCTTCGTGTGGTTCGACAACGAAGGCAAACTGATTCTCTGCAATCGAAAGTACCGCGAACTCTATCCGCGGCTGGCCAGCGATCTACGCCCCGGGGCGGCCTATAACGATCTGATGAAGCTGGCCTTCGACCGTGACCAGTTCGCTGTTGTGGCATCGGGCGAGATGTCGATGCAGCGGCTGCAGCCTTCTGACTATGTCAAGGAGCATCCGACCTTTCGCACCAAGACGAGCGAAGGGCGTTGGATCGAGGCCCGCAACCATCCGGTCGAGTCCGGCGGCTTCATCGGCATTCGCCTCGACATCACCGACCGGGTGCTGGCGGAAGACGCCCTGAAGGAAAGTGAGCAGCGCTTCAAGGACTTCGCCCAGTCCGGTCCCGGCGGATTCTGGGAGATGGACGAGGGGCTGCGCTTTTCCTCCTACTTGGATGTGCAGACTGCGAGCGGCCGTTCCAGGCCCGCCGCGCAGGAGGCGATTGGCCGGACGCTATGGGATCTGTTCTCCGCCGACGTTGAGAACGATCCCTATTGGCGCGCGTACCGCGAGGATTTCGAGGCAAGGCGGCCGATCCGCGATCTTCGCGCTTCCTATTGCGATGGTGGTGGACGGCGCTACTCCTGGCGTATCAACGGCAAGCCCTATTACGACCGCACAGGGCGGTTTGCCGGGTACCGGGGCGTGGCCGAAGATGAGACCGCCGAGGTCGAGGCACGGCGACGCGCGGAAGCTGCGGAGGCACGGCTGATCGATGCGATCGAGAGTCTGTCAGAGGGCTTTGCTCTGTTTGATTCCGATGATCGTTTGGTTCTGAGTAATCAGACCTACCGCGAAGTCTCGAAGGAAAAGAGCCACTACATCGTACCGGGCGTTAAGTTCGAAGAGATCGTAAGGCAGAATGTCGCCAATCACTACGTTCCCGGCCTGGAAGACGAGGAAGCTGCCGAGGCCTGGATTCAGCGCCGTTTGGCCAGGCATCAGGCGGCCGAGAGTTTCATCGAACAAGACTGGGGCGACGGACGGTCTCTGCTGATCACTGAGAGACGAACGCACGAGGGTGGGATCACCACTGTCGTTTCGGATGTCACGGAGCTGCAAGGCGCGCGTGCAGCGGCCGAACGTGCCAATGACGCAAAGACCCGGTTTCTGGCAGCGGCCAGTCACGACCTGCGCCAACCGCTGCATGCGATCGAACTGTTCGTTGCCGCGTTGGAGGCGACAGTCGAGGACGATGAAGCTCACGAGCTGGTGGCCGATATCCGCGAAGCCTCGGAGGCGGCGGGTCGTCTGCTGAATGCCCTATTGGATATCTCCGAGCTGGAGACCGGTCAGCTGGAAGCGCGGATCGAGGCCGTTCCCGTTCAGAAGATTCTGGACGGCCTGCTGCGGGTCTACGGGCAGCAGGCCAGCAAGCGGGGCCTGGCCCTGCGAACGGTCCCTTGCGGCCTGGCAGTTCACAGCGACCCCGTTCTCTTGGAGAGGATCCTTAGCAATCTGCTGTCAAACGCCGTTCGTTATACGGAAAGCGGTAAAATTCTGCTCGGCTGTCGGCACAGAGGCGACCGTCTGCGGATTGAGGTTTGGGACACCGGCCCGGGGATTCCCGAAACCGAAAGAGCCACGATATTCGAGGAATTTCACCAGCTTGATAACGCGGCCCGTGATCGTCGGAAAGGGGTCGGTCTCGGTCTATCGATCGTCCGTCGTCTGGCCGGAATCCTCGACCATGAGATCCTTCTGGATTCCATGCCGGGTAAAGGCAGCGTTTTTTCGGTCGAGGTTCCGTTGGCCAACCTTACCGAAGATGAGGCCGTTGCCGAGAAGGCGAAGGATGAGTTTGCCGCTGAGGGTTTGAAGGTTTTGGTTGTGGAAGACGATGTCCAGAGCCAGAAGGCCATGTCGCTGACACTCGGGATATGGGGGTGCAGCGTCCGCGTTGCCTCGGACTACGAGGAGGCTCTCGACCTCGTTTCCTCGGATTGGGGTCCCGTCGATGTGATCGTGGCGGACTACCGCTTACCGAAGAATGTGAATGGAGTCGAAGCGGCAAAGCGGTTGCGCGCTGCCTCCGGGCGTGAAGTTCCGGTGTTGATCGTGACCGCCGACCAGGGCCGCGGGCCGCGCGGCGAGATTGCGGCCGAGGGCTTTCGCTCGCTGCGCAAACCGGTCCGATCCGAGCATCTGCAAGCCAGCCTGGCCGGTCTGTTGAAAGGCGCTGACTGAGTCCTCCCGTTGGCCCTTGCGGATTCTGACGGGTGATATCACTCTGGCGGGGCTTGGTCCGACCATCGCGGAGAGGTTTCAGGAAGCCTTTTGCATTCTGTTTCAATAGAGAGTCTTTGGCCCTTTCTGGGCTTTGTGGCCGCGGTAATTCATCTCTCCGGCATTCTTTCGGCCTTTCACGCTATCGTGCGTACCCGAACCGCCCAGGGGGCTGTTGCCTGGGCCATCTCGCTCGTGACCCTTCCCTATCTGGCGCTTCCGCTTTACTGGATCTTCGGCCGCGGCAAGTTCTACGGTTACGTCGCTGCGCGGCGAAGCGGTGACCTGAAGATCCACCATATTGCCGCCGATTTGCGGGACCGCCTGAAACGTCCGGACACCCGCTTCCAGACGCCGGAGGGCTGCAGTCTGCGGGTCCTGGAACGTCTGGCTGGAATGCCGTTTACCAGCGGCAACGAGATCGAAGTTCTACAGGACGGCTCCGCCGCCTATGGGGCGATGTTCGATGCCATAGATGCGGCCCAGCGCTACGTCCTCCTGCAATCCTACCTGATCCGCGATGATGATCTTGGACGCGACCTGAAGGCTCGTTTGCTGCGCACGGCTCGCCGCGGGATCGCGGTCCACCTTCTCTACGATGAAATTGGCAGCTATGGGTTGCCCGCGAACTTTGGTGCGGAACTGATGGCCGGTGGCGTGAAGGTTCGTGCTTTTTCGACTGTCCGGGGACCCGTCAATCGGTTCCAGTTGAACTTCCGCAATCATCGCAAGTCCTTGGTTGTCGACGGCAGCAAAGCCTTTGTGGGCGGTTTGAACTATGGTGACGAGTACCTGGGCAGGAGCGGTCCATTCGGTGCCTGGCGCGACACGCATGTGCGTCTGAGCGGCCCTGCTGTGCAGGCCGTCCAGCTTGCCTTTGTCGAGGACTGGTACTGGGCCGCCCGGGAGGT
Source organism: Pelagibius sp. (assembly GCF_965249265.1). Lineage (NCBI taxonomy): Bacteria > Pseudomonadati > Pseudomonadota > Alphaproteobacteria > Rhodospirillales > Rhodovibrionaceae > Pelagibius > Pelagibius sp. Next base: position 2,127,877 of record NZ_OZ252224.1, read on the forward strand.
GCCGGAACTGCTGTGGGATCCTCGGCCGGGCTCAGGGGGCGCAGCGGCGCTGGTTCTGCCTACCGGTCCGGCTGACCATTGGGACAGCTGTGAACTCTTCCTGTTGGAAGTGATTCGAACCGCAAAAACGCGCATCTGGATTGCCAGTCCTTACTTCGTGCCGGACGAGCAGATCGTTTCCGCACTGCAACTGGCGTCGCTGCGCGGCGTCGAGGTGCGTATTCTGCTGCCGCTGCAAGCGGATCACGTGCTGATGGATTGGGCGAGTTATGCCTACTATCCGATGGCGGAGCGGGCAGGAATAGAGATCTACCGTTATGAAGCTGGTTTCCTGCATCAGAAAGTTCTGCTGGTGGACGACACCCTGGCCAGCATCGGAACCGCCAACCTGGATAACCGTTCGTTTCGGTTGAACTTTGAGATTTCAACGGTGGTTTGGGACCGGCGCTTTGCCGGATTGGTCGAAACCATGCTCCGCGATGATTTCTCTGCCAGTCGCAAGGTGGTTGCGGGTGAACTCGACGACAAGTCTGTGTGGTTTCGCTTCGGCGTCAGGTTCTCACGATTGTTCGCGCCGATTCTTTGAGGACTACGGGAAGGGCCCGCGGAAACCTACATACCGCTGAGAGCGTCAATCGTGCGTAGGATCGCCGGCCCGATCAGGACTATGAAAAGCGGCGGCAGGATGAAGATGATCATCGGCACCGTCAGAAGCGCGGGCAGCCGGGCAGCCTTTTCTTCTGCCTTCATCGCCCGTTCTTCGCGTGATTCGGCTGACAGAACCCGCAGCGAGTGGGCAAGGGGAGTGCCGTAGCGTTCCGCCTGCAACAGGGTTCCGACCACGCCGCGGATCACTATCAGGTCTGTCCTGTCCGCGAGATTCTGGAGCGCGACCCGCCGGTCAGGCAGAAAGCCGAGCTCCAAGCCGGTAAGGCTGAACTCGTCAGACAATTCCGGCGCCGTCTTCTCCATTTCCTGAGAAACACGAGTCAGCGTTGCGTCGAGACTGAGGCCTGCTTCTGAGCAGATCACCATGAGGTCCAGGGCGTCCGGCAGAGACTTTTGGATCGCAGCGCGCCGCTTGTCGGCGGCGTTCTTTACGATGATGTCCGGCAGGTAGGCACCGGCAACCACTGCGCCCAGCGCTGCTGCGGCACGACCTGCCGGCCCCAGATTGTAGGCTTCGAGGCCATAGAGCAAGAAGGTGGCAACACCGCCGAACGCAAAGGGCAGCGCAAGCTTGAAGAAAAAGAAACGCACCACGGCATCTTTGCTGCGCCAGCCCGCCTGCATCAGCTTGGCGCTGACCTTTTTTGCCTGGGTGCTGCGCAGCAGCTTAAGCTTGTCGACCACCTTGTGCATCATGGTCAGGCTTTGTAACTGCGCGTCACGCCGGCGCGGTGTCATCATGCCGGCGCGCAGATCGCGGCGCTGGGCGGCAATCATGTCGGCACGCTTGCCGGAGACATCGCGATGCAGCAAGGCAAACCAGACAGCGACGACGCTGACCAGGACCGAAAATCCGGACATCAGGACCAGCAGGTCTTCGATGGACATGCCGGGTGGGATGAGATCTTCCAGTGTCATATCTCGAACTTAACCATGCGATACATGACCCCGATACCGACGGCAAAGCTGAGGAAACCAAGGAAGACCATGAAGAGTCCGCGGGGGTCTTCGAAGAGCTCCATGATGTAACCCGCATTGACCAGGAAAATCAGCAGCGCCATGATGAACGGCAGGGAGCCGATGATGTAGGCGCTGGCCTTGGCCTCCGAAGAAAGGGCCTTGATTTTCAACTTCAACTGCCGGCGGCGGCGTAAAACGTCCGAAAGGTTCGCGAGAGTCTCGGCGAGATTGCCGCCGGTCTCCGACTGAATGGCGAGGGCGACCGTAAAAAAGTTGAATTCCTGGATATCGAGACGTTTGGAAGCGTCCCAAAGGGCGTCTTCCAGTGACTCGCCGAGGCGGACGGAATCGGTAATGCGTGTCAGCTCTGTCCCGACCGGGTCGACAATCTCGTCGCCGGCGGTTTTGATTGATTCAGTGATAGGAAGACCTGACCGAAGACCGCGCACCATCAGATCGATGGCGTCAGAGAAGCGGGCGATGAACTTGTTTCTGCGGCGGGCGATAAGAAAGCTGAGACCGGCATGCGGCAGCATAATCGCGGCGAAGACACCGAACAGAATTGCGACGACCAGGGGCATGAAGCTGAGGAACTGTAGGCCGCCGGTCGTGATCAGTCCCAACACCAATCCGATCATCAGATAGCGGCCAAGGGAACCCGAAAAACCTGCACTCTGAAGGCGCAGACGCAGTCTTTCCGGCCGTGGCATCAGGCGCTTGATAAGGCTGTCCACGACCGCGATGCTGCTGTCGGTGTCAGAGCGCCGGATTGAGACCGATTCCGGTGTCGCCGCCCTGGTATTTGATGTTTTGATTCTCTCGACACGCCTCTTGACCTGCTTTGCCGAGCCGTCGCCGCCAAAAATCAGAAGCAGGATAATCAGCATCAGCAAGCTCGGGAGGATCAGGAGCAGCAGCTCGGCCGAGATGGTGCCGAGGCCGAATGGCAACTCGATAATCATCCCATCGCTTCCAGCAGCGGCTTGTCCAACCCGAAATAGGCAGCGCGAGGCCCGAAGTGCGGACGCAGGCCGGATGACTTGAAATTGCCGAGCAGCAAGCCGTCTTTGCCTTCGCCCTGGAACTCGTAGGTGAAGAGATTTTGGGTGGTGATGATTTCACCCTCCATGCCGACGATTTCCTCCACGTGGGTGATACGCCGCATGCCGTCGCGCATCCGCGAGACCTGCACGATCATGTCCAAGGCAGAAGCGATCTGCGTGCGTACGGCGCGAGCTGGAAGGTTGATGCCGGCCATGCCGATCATGTTTTCAAGGCGTGTGAGCGCCTCTCTTGGACGGTTGGCATGGATGGTGCCGAGCGAGCCGTCATGGCCGGTGTTCATGGCCTGAAGCATGTCGACAGCTTCGGAACCGCGGACCTCACCCAGGATGATACGGTCGGGGCGCATACGCAGGGCGTTTTTTACAAGATCACGCATAGTGATCTCGCCGCTGCCCTCCAGGTTGGGCGGTCTTGTCTCCAGCCGGACGACGTGAGGTTGCTGCAATTGCAGTTCGGCAGCGTCCTCAATGGTCACGATACGCTCACCAGGGTCAATCAACTGTGACATGGCGTTCAGCAGTGTCGTCTTGCCGGAGCCCGTGCCGCCGGATATCAGGATGTTGAGCTGACTGCGCGAAGCGATCTTCAACACCGTGGCCATGGCGGCCGAGATATTGTTTTGCCGCTGCATCACGTCGAGGGTGATGCCTTTTTTGGAGAACTTCCGGATCGAGATCGAAGGGCCGTCGATGGCAAGCGGCGGAATGATGATATTGACGCGGCTGCCGTCGAGCAGGCGGGCGTCGACCAAGGGTGTCGTTTCGTCGACACGGCGGCCGATCTGCGAAACGATCCGCCGGGCGATGTTCAAAACGTGTTCGTCGTTCTGGAACCGCACATCGGCAAGCTCCAGTTTGCCGCGGCGCTCGATATAGACCTGGTGCGGCCCGTTGACCATGATGTCGGTAATCGACTCATCGGCCAGCAGCGGCTCGAGAGGACCAAGGCCCAACATGTCGTCGAGCATGAGATCGACGATGGACTGCTGCTCCGGCGAATTGAGGTTCAGCTTCTCATCGAGCACGATTTCGCGCACGATCTCGCCGATCTGCCGTGTCAGGTCTTCGCGCGGCAGCTGTGAAGCTGCGGAAACGTCCAGACGCTCCATGACCAGCGGATGGACCTTGTTTCGGGCCGCCTCAATGATTGGTGTGTGCGAGGTCGCTTTGCCCTTGGGGTGACCCTCCGGCGGGCTGATCGAGCCGCTTTGCGGATCCGGCAACTGCTCCAGGATTTCATTGCGCTCTTCGGGCTGCATGGCTTCGCATTGAAGCAACCAGTCGATGAGGGCCGAGACAAGTTTTCGGCGCTGCAAGAGGGTCAGCTTGGTGCCGCTTTGCTCTACGGCATTTGAGAGCAGGTTCCCGATCCGCAGGGCCAGCTCCGGGCGTGGGATGTTAGAAACGTCATCATCGCCGAACAGCGAGAGAACAGCGGGTTGGAGCTGACGGCGCACGGCATCGAGATTTGCATCCTCGACACCGTTCGTGGAAGCGCTGCTCGACTGGTCGTTGTTGACGGCCCCCGACATGAGGTATCAGCCCTTGCGAAAGAGGCCGAAAAGCCCCTTCTTCTTTGCCGCCTTCTTTTTGCCCTTTGCCGGCTTCTTCTCCTGCGGCTCCGGCAGCTTGATGTCGCGCGCGAGCTTACGGATAACCTTGCAGACCTTGGCTTTGGCGTGGGACTGGGCGAGGGGCTTGCCCGTATTGGCCGAGGCGTTGAACACCTTGGGCTCATCAGGCAACAGCAGGTCAACCTTGTGTTCCAGGGCGCGTTGGAAGTCGCGCAACTCCATGGCCTGCTTGGTGTTGAGCGCACGGTTGGCGATGATCCGGACCGGTGTCTCGGGGGCAACCTCTCTGATGCCTGCGAGAAGCCGCAAGCTGTCGCGCAGGCCGCAGAGGCTCAGTTCTGTCACCAGCAGGATTTCGGTGGCCACTTCGAAGACGCGCCGCCGTACTGCATAGGCGGCGCGCGGAACATCGATGACGATGGCGTCGTTGGTGCGTCCCAGGGCCTCGAAGAGCGCGTCGACGGCGTTCGGATTGTAGTTGATCTCTGAGGTCAGGTTCTCCTCGGTCGCCATAATGGCGAAGTTCGGCGTCAGTTTGGCGGTGGCACTTGAGATAAAGAGACCATCGACGCGGGCAGGATTCTCCAGCGCCTCGCGGAGGCCGCGTGTCGGTTCGATGTCGAGCGACAGAGCGACGGTGCCGAACTCCAGATCAAGGTCCACCAGGGTTGTCTTATGCTTTCGTTCTTCAGCGAGGATCCAAGCGAGGTTTACAGCCAGAGTACTGGCGCCGACGCCGCCGCGAGAGCCGATCACGGCGATCCGCGCTTTTTCTTCCTGCGCAACTTCCGGAACCACCGGCTCGTTGCTTTCTTCGGTCCGGTTCAGGGCTGAAACCAGCGCTTTTTCGGTCACTGGCTTCACCAGGTAATCGGTAGCGCCCGACTCGACGATTTCCCGATAGACAGCGATGTCATTCACCGACCCGATGCCGATAATCTTGGTGATCTCAGGTGTGGCTGCACGAAGCGACAGCATCGCGGTCTGCGGGGAGGTGGCCTCGGAGACATCGACGATCAAGACCGAAGGTGGTACCGAGGCGCTCAGGAACTCGATTGCCTGATTTGGGCCGCCGTCCTTCAGCAAAGGTTCGGCGAAGTACTCGCGGAGGACTGAGTCGACAACGGAGTGCGTTTGATTGTCGCCGACGAAGGCAACGCATTCGGCGGCTGTCGCGTCGGCAGCTTTGTGTTCCAGGACTCGATCAGCCACGCTCATTCCGACTTCGTCCCCTCTTCGACCAGAGGTTCGATTTCACCGATCCGGTAGCGCCGCACGGATCGGCTGAGCGCTTCGCCGTCGCCGGGTTCCAGCGTCCGGCCTTTTTCGAGATCTGCCGGATTGGCCACCATCACACCCAGGTTGTTGGCGTTCGGGCAGCCAAAAGCCGTGTCAAATGCGGGGAGTTCGGGCTCCAGCGGCTGCGGCTGGGCGCAGTCCGGCAAAATGGCCATGTACTTGGCCAGGCTGAGACGCACTTCATTGCCCTCGGTCCCGGGTGCCGGCACGCGCGGAGCAGAACCCAGAACCGCCTGATAGCCTCGATCGGCCAGTGCCGTGCGCACGGCTTCGAGGCGCTGCAAAGTCAACCGGTCGTAGGCCGGGTCGCGGCTTTGACCGGCGTTCAAGGTTATGATCGTTCCCGGGTCGGGTTCAGCTTCAATGAGCAGGGCGTCGATGGCCCGCTCTTCGCCACGCCGGAGCACGGCCGAACCGTCCTCAAAGAACACACTCTGCTGGAACAAGATGCTCTCGGCCTGGTTCTCCGGTGTAGCCGGTATCGGCTGCCACTTGGCGTGGTAGAAGACATGATTGACCACATCCGCGACGGCCTGTGCCTCGGGCGTACGCTCAGGGTCACCGGCGCAGCCTGCGCCCAGCAGAGAGAGCGAGAGAACCGCGGTGAGCTTGCTCAGCTTTCGTACCGTCATCCCTATGCTCCTAATCCAGAATAAAGCCGGTGTTCTTGTTGCCGCCGAGCCTGTCGGCCTGGTCCGCGTCAAGGGGGACCGTGCGTCCGGGTTGCGCGCCGGCTGCTGCCGGCGAGCCGTCAGCGGCCAGCGGAGGAGCACGGTAGGGGTCCAAGGGCGTTCGCAGTTGGTCCGGATTGACCGGCTGGACGATGTATGGTGTGACGATGATCACCAACTCTGTCTCATCGCGTTCGAAGCGATCACTGTTGAACAGCGCACCAAGGATCGGCAGGTCGCCCAGCCCCGGAATCTTTCGGTTTTCCTGGCGTGTGTTGTCCAGGATAAGACCGGCGATAGCGAAGCTCTGGCCGGAGGCGAGCTCAACCGTGGTTTCCGCTCTGCGTGTTGTGAGCGAGGGAATCGAAAGGCCCCCGGCGATGACCTGAACGGCATTCGACAGTTGGCTTACCTCCGGGCGCACGCGCATCGAGATGCGGCTGCGGCCCAGTAACGTCGGCGTAAAGGCGAGACTGACGCCGAACTGCTTGAACTGAACAGTGATGGTATCCTCGTCCTGGGAGACAGGGATCGGAAACTCACCGCCGGCGAGGAAGCTGGCGGTTTCGCCTGACAGTGCCGTCAGGTTCGGTTCCGCCAGGATGCTCACAAGATTGTCTTCGGCCAGGGCGTCGATCAGGGTATCGATCGAGGCGTTGCCGACGTCGCCGCCGGCGAAGATGGTGTTGATGCCGGCGACCGGGGGCAGGGACTGCAGGCCGAATTGGATGCCGCCGTCAACGAAGATATCCCAGTTGAACCCAAACTGGTTGATCACTTCACGAGAAACCTCCGCGATCCGCACGCGCAGATTCACCTGGTTGGGATCGGTTACCGCCAGCCGATTGATGATCTCCTCGCCTTCGCTGATGAAACGCGTCGCCAGGCGGCGCGCATCCTCAGCTTCACTGGCGGTTGCCACGCTCCCGGAAAGGACGATCGCACCATTGACGGACGAGGCCACGATGTCACCCGTCGGCACCAGTTCATCGAGGGCTCGCTGTAGACGGCCCAAGCTGTGATTCACGCTGACGGTGACGTTGGCAATCAGGTTGTCGTTGGCATCCAGGGCGAAGAGCGTGGTGGTGCCGACCCCCTTACCAAAAAGATAGAGTAAGCGGTCAGACTTCGCGCTGATATCGGCAATGGCGGGGTTGGCGATGAAAACAGACGTCATCGCGCGATCCAGCCGCAACAGCTGGCCCTCGCCCAGTTCGATGGCAATGGGGTCGCCGTTGCTCGGCACGGCACGGCCCTGGAGCGCCGCGGTGGCCTGCTCGGTCGAAGCGGCCATCGATACAATCAGGGCGATCGCCAGCCAAATGCCTGAAATTACGCGCATAAATCACACCGTTTAGAAACGCAGCTCTTCAACTTCATTACCACGCGTAACGTTAACAACCTTCTTATTGCCGTCTCTGCCGTCACGCATGCCGACCAGGCGGCTGACCTCGGTATCCCAGGTATAGGTATCGCCGCGCTCGGGGTCGGACTCCTCCTTCGTCTCGTTCAGGACCGCCAACCGCTCCAGCTCCTCCTCGTCCTTGGCGAGGCTTCTGAGCGAGATGGAGAGAGCGCCCAGCTCCCTGACAACGGAAAGCATCTCGGTTTGCTTGGGCGTGACCTCCACGGTGAAGTGCTTGGCGTACTGCGGGTTCGTCCCTTTATCATCCGTTACCTGATCGATCGCGAGTACGCGTACGTTTTGGAGTACAGTCTCGCTGGCCTTGCGCTGGATGACCTGTTCCCCGGTGTTTTCGGCCAGCGTCTGTGTCAAAATAATGTCAATCCGATCCCCAGGAAACACCAACCCGCTCACGCCCGAGGTGGCGTCGACGCGGATCGCGATGGCGCGATAGCCCGGCCGCAGCACGGCAGCCAGGAAACCACGTTCGCCCGGACGAACGACCCGTTTGGGCGTGATTGGTTCACCGGCGGTGAAGCCCCGGCGCACCACGGCGCCGAAAAATTCCTCGAAAGCCACTTCTTCATTGGTGAAGTACGTTTCTGGAATGTCATCGTTGGGCCAGATTTGCCAGCGCAGTTGGCCCTCCTGAATGAAGGCGCCGGTCGGCAGGTCGCCCTTGGCGACCAGAACCTTGATTCCTTCCGGCTCCACCGGCTGCTGCACCACTGTGGCGGGCTGGGCTCTTTGATTGGCCAGCCAACTGCGTGCGACGAATGTGGTGCCGACAGTAATGAGCAGAGCGGCGGCGATCAGAAAGATGTTTCTGAGAGACATGGCTTCGACCTCCTAGGCGCATCCGCAGAAGACGGCAGATACAGCGGGATCGGGCAGGATCACGCCGGCGGAAGAGCGGAAAAATGTGTTTGATTTCATGGCGCTAAGTTCTCATCAACAACTGCAAGGCGACGTAGAGGCCGCCGGCTGCTATGGCCACCGCATAAGGCATCGGCTGCTTTCCGAAAGACGGATCGCTGGAGACGAAGAAGAAAGCGGCAGGTGTTGCCGCCCGGATCATCCTGTGACGGATCCAAAGGGCGATCGCCAGCAATCCGCCGGTCAGCCCGGTATAGAAGACCATGGGCGCAAAGAGGGCGGGGCCTGCCCACAGTGTGACAGCGGCGAAGAGCTTCACGTCTGCGCCGCCGCAGAAGCGGAGGGCGAACAGGACGAAGCCAACGGCGAAGGCGGCCGCGGCACAGATCACACCACCCTGCCAGTCCACGCTGCCGCCCGAGGCCACAACGAAAGACGGGTACAGAGCCAGCAGCGCCACACTGAAGCGATTGGGGACGGTCAAGTTCCTGCAGTCGCTCGCAGCAGCCATAATCAGCAGGCCTGCGAATGATAGGATCGTGAACTGAGCCGTTGCTAATGACAGGTTCATCATGTGGCGATCCGGGCGAGAGCCCCTTGTTGCGCCCTTGCTCGGCTCCATGGAAATGGGAGCCAATAGGGGGCACACCGACAGAGAGATAGGGCCGCGAGGTTTTTGCCCCGGGCCCTATCGCACTGACTGATTCCGCAGGGACCCGGGGCCCCGAAGGATTCAAGCGTTACGGAGTAGACGTTGCCGTGTCCGCCGCATCGCTAAGCTCGTTCGACACGAGGCCGAAGACGTCCCTCAGCGAGTTACCCATCGAGGTAAGCGCCGCGATGGCAGCAACGGAAACCAGGGCGGCGATCAGGCCATACTCGATAGCCGTGGCGCCGGAATCGTCCTGAAGAAAGGACTTAATCGTGTTCATCATGATTGCGACCTCCTATGCACGCATATCCGAGACCGATAATCCCCTCTTCGCATTAATAAAAGGTAAAAGGAAATAGCTTTCTTGAGTGCAATATTAGAAATAATTCAAGAATAATATGGGTTTATTATTATAATAACTTGTTAATTTGGAGATGTGTTTGTGAAAAAAAAGAGATAAATAGTAAAGGCGAAACAATTTTTTGCAATTCCGCTGCTTTCGGCTAAATCGCCGCCCGGTGAACCACGTCTTTGTGAGCCGGACTTTCGGCCCGATGAGGCTGCGAACGCCGCGGAGTTCGTGGCAATGTCGGGAGCGGCGGTGCCGGCAGAGTAAGGTAATGCAGGCGTTTCGTCTCGCGGCGGCTGAGAGATACGGAATCAAGTATCAGACCACAGGCGAACCCAAGGGAGGCCAGCAACATCAGGGCGCAGACCAACACGGCGGTGGGCAGCCGCGGCACCAGTCCGGTCTCGAAGTAGGTCACGAACAGCGGTAGAGACAGGCCGACCGACGTCAATGCCAGGATCATCGCCCCGGACGAGAAGAACGCGAGTGGCCGTTCTTCTTTAGCCAGCCTTACGATGGTTTTGAGAATACGAAACCCGTCGCGAAAGGTGTTGAGCTTGCTTTCCGAGCCCTCCGGCCGCTCTTTATAGGCCGTCGGGACTTCGGCAACCGGCATCCGCAGCTCCAGGGCGTGGACCGTCAACTCGGTTTCAATCTCGAAGCCCTGGGCGAGGGCTGGAAAAGACTTTACGAAGCGCCGGGAGAAGACTCGGTAGCCGGAGAGGATGTCGTCAAAGCGTTTGCCGAAGAGATTGCTGACCAGGCCGGTAAACAGCCGATTCCCGAACTTATGCCCCGCACGATACGCCGCGTCGCTGGTGTTGATCCGCGCCGCGTTGACCATGTCCAATTGCTCTCGGCAGAGCAGCTCTATCAGGTCTTCTGCGGCGCTTGCATCGTAGGTGTCGTCGCCGTCCGACAGGACATAGATGTCCGCCTCGATGTCGGCGAACATCCGCCGCACCACGTTTCCCTTGCCCCTTAAGGTTTCGCTAACCACGTGGGCCCCGGCCTCGCGGGCGACTGCCGCGGTGCGGTCGCTGGACGCATTGTCATAGACGTAAATGCGGGCATTCGGCAGGGCAGCCTGAAAATCTCTGACGGTTTGGTCGATCGCCGCTTCTTCATTGTAGCAGGGCAGCAGGACGGCCACGGAGGGCGCGTCCGCCAGGGTCGCGGCCAGCGCTGCCTGCTGTCTGTGAACCGGATTTTCCTGTGTCATCGACCGTCCGTCCTCTTCGGAGCTACCTGACCCCCGTTGGAACAGTCTTGTCGAATTGGCTCAAGAATTCCCTAACACCGAAGGGCGCGCAGAGGCCTAGCGGTTGATGGCGAACAGCCGGGCTTGGCGCTGCAGGGAAGGCGGTAACACCACCTCTTCCGCCCACTGTGGTGCCTCGCCTTCGGAAAGGCGTTTGTAGAGGCTGTCGCTGGCGCTCGAGAAGAAGATCTTTTCCGCCCGGCTCTGACAGAGCAGGACCAGGTCGATCCGGCGCTCAGCCATCACGCGGCGGGCATTTTCGGTATCACTGCTGGTCAGGATCCTATAGCTGTCGTAGATCCCATCACTGTTGCGATGATACGGCGTGGCGATCACCGCATGGCCGGTGCGATAGAGCAGCTCCGGGCCGATGTCGAGGAATGTCAGAATGGTCTGTTGAGATCCGGCCCATCGGCCATCGGTTTCCAGGAAGTCTGAGACCTGCCGGACGTTGCAGGCCTCCAGCGACTGGCCGGAGGCATCCTTGGCGTCGGCCTCTTGGTTCTTCAGCATAGTACCGACCGTAATCGGTCCGAGCAGCAGCACGGTAATCACACAGCCACGTACCAACCCGCGACTGAGGTCGCTGTGAATGCTGTGGGTCCACTGCAGAAAGCGGTCGAAAACAACCGCGATGGCCATGACGAAGACGACCTCCGCATAGCTGGAGAACCGCATGTGTTTGATCGCCATCGGCCAAAGAATAAGACAAGCGAAGCCGATGAAGGCGAGGACCCAGAAACGGTCAGAACGACGCTCTTCAAGCATGAACTTGAGGAAAAATGGAAGCACCATAAGACCGCTGCCAAAGTAGAAGATAAAGGCCCCGAGGCTGTCGCGATCCTGCGGAATAAGAGGGCGCATCTCCAATACCCGATCGAGCCAGATCGGCAGAATGCGGGGATCGACACCGGCCATGGGGCCGGTGAAGAACAGCGGATAGACGGCGTTGACCAGCAATCCGGCGGAAGCGACGCCGAAGACGCCGAGCAGCAGGCGTCCCAGAATGTGGGTTTGCCTGGCGGCGTGGTTCTCATAGAACTCGGCGGCGCGCCAGAACAGCAGAATACAAACAACAATCAGGAACTGGACCGAGGAAACCCTGTCGTAGCTTGGCTCCAGAAGGTCTTCCAGGGGGCGTTCTGCGAAAAGCGCGGCCAAGAGAACCAAACTGGCCGAGAGCGCGAACCATTTGTTCTGAGCCGCTTTCTCCCTTTGCCCGAAGAGCCAGGGTGTTCCCAAGGCAGCCAGGCAGACGGCCATGGGCAGGAGGAACTCCACCGAAAGCCAGATTCCGAACCCGGCGCCGGCGCCGGCGTAGACGGCCGGGCGCGCATCCAAAGGATTGCGCAGGGCCTGCAGCGTGAAACCGGCAGTGATGACGAAGACCAGCATCAGCAGGCTGTGATGATCGGCCCGCCCCGCAATGGAGTAGGCGAGGGCCGCGGGTTGAAGAAACAGCGCTACTACCGGCAGGAACCACACCTCGGGGCGGATCAAGGGGCGCATGGCCCAGGCGAGCGCAAGCGCCGTCATTAACTGCAGCAAGGGCGAAACGAGAATGCCGGAAACGTAGATTGCTTTTTCGAAAGTCATCCCGAACGAGGCCGGCAGAGCCACCAGCATGATCAGGATGTCAAAAGGCCGAGTCCAGTGCAGCGTGTCACCGTATGGGGCGTTAGCGCGGTCGATGGTGCCATCGAACCAGTCCCAGCTCTGATAAAGCTCGGTGACGCGAAGCAGACGCATATAGCTGTCGGGGCCGACAAGTCCGGACTCGAAGACCGGTAGGTCGCGGAAGACGATCAGGCTGGTGTGGACCAGGGCCCAGGTGATGACGAGGGCCAGGTAAGGCAGCAACTGGGCTGGCCCGTTTCTTTTCGCGCTGTATGACTGCATTGACCCGTCGTGTTTTGTGCTGCGTGAGCAGCGGTGATCCTGGGGCCAAAGCTCTAAGGAACGATTAAGTCTGAGGTCCGTCCAGGCCAGTGGCCGGCGCAGCGGGTATCGCTGGTCACAAAGCTGTCAACGGCTTCAACTCCACTTAACGACTTTTCGCTACCTTCCCCTTTCCGGCCGACTCTCTGTCGGGATTGGGTCCGAGCATCTGCGGGCCTTCGCACAACTGGCCGCGGCCAAGCCGCAGTATCTGGGTTTTTGGATTGAGCGATGTCGTGGTTCGGAAAAGCTTTACTGCCGGCAGGCAACTCGAACAGGGGCTTCGGGGCGCAGCGTCATCTTGACTTGGGCAGCGACACTCTTTTCTGCCTCTTCCTTCTCGCTGCCTGCCTGTTGTACAGCCTGCATGCGTCATTCAATTATCTGACGACCTTTACGGATGGCATCCTGGACTTTGCAGGACGTCCGATCGGGCGCGATTTCGTCAACTACTGGACGGGCGGGGTCGCGGTTATTGATGGTGCGGTCTCGCGGCTTTTCGATTTTAACAGCTACCATAGCTACCAGGAATACATTCTCGGCTTGGACTTTGCCGATCACAGCTGGTCCTATCCACCTCATATGCTTCTGATCCTGTGGCCGCTTGGGAGTTTCTCCTATCTGCCTGCCTTGGCGCTCTGGTCTGCGGCAACACTGTTTGCATACCTTTGGGCTTGTCGGCTGCGTAACGGCGACCCTTGGGTTGTCGCTTTGGCGCTGCTGCTGGCGCCATCTTCGTACATCTGCCTTGCCGGCGGGCAGAACGGATTCTTGACCGCCGCTTTGTTGATTGGTGGGTTTCGACTCATGAGAACACACCCGATCATTGCCGGCGTTCTGTTCGGTATTCTTACGGTCAAGCCGCAGTTAGGTATCCTGCTTCCCTTTGCATTGATGGCTTCGCGAAGGTGGCTGACGATAGTGTCCGCCGGGGTGACGACGGTTTTCATGGTTGCCGCCAGCGCTTTCCTCTTTGGTCTCGAAAGTTGGGAGGCCTACTTCGAGATCATCGTTCCCTTCCAGGCAGTCATCATGAACGAAAGGCAAGGCGAGTTTCTGGTGATGATGCCATCCGCCTATATGGGTCTTCGGCTTCTTGGCGTGGAACAGGAGATTCGCACCGCGGTGCAGCTTCTGCTCTTCGTCATTGCGCTGGCCGGCGTGGTCTGGACCTTTGCCAGGTGTCAGGATTGGATTCTTCAGTTGGCCGTTCTGACGGTGGGAACGTTCATTGCTTCGCCCTATGCCTTCAACTACGACATGACCGCCATCAGCTTCGCCCTGGTACTCATCACCATGCGGGCGCTTCGCAGCGGATTTCTTCCGTTTGAGCGCATTATCTTGGCAATGGTCTGGTTGCTGCCGATCTCGATAAACTGGCTCAACCTGCACAACCTCCCTGTTGGCTCTGTCATGCTGATGGCTTGTTTTTGCTGTCTGCTCTTGCGTGTCCACGGTGAGCTGGCAACCCCGAAGGTTGGCGGCGCGCAGTTGGGAAAGAAGCAGATATAGCGGATCGCTGACGACGCTTTCTTGATTGTTGTGTGCCAAGTGAATGGCTGCGTGCCTTTTTTAGGCTTCAGGCCGAGCGGCGGTCGGTCGGTTGAAGCGGCGTTTGTTTGGCTGCGATCATGCTGCCGCTTTGCGACTGACCGATCCGCTCTTCGGTAGGACCGTACTCGCTTTCGACGAGGTACTTCTCCTCTTCCTGAGGACGGCTGGCCCGGATCACTTCAGCAATCAGTCCGGTGGCCACCATCTGGGTTCCGAACAGTACCGCCATGATCCCCAAGAACAGGAGTGGACGCGATCCGATGGGCCCGGCGCCGATCAGCCAAAGCACTGACAGATAGGTAAGGGCGGCAAACCCAGATCCGGCGATCGGCAGGCCGATATAGGCAAAGAGGTGCGCCGGGCGCATGCGAAAGCGCGTCGAAAGCAACACGGTGAAGAGGTCGATCATGCCCTTGATCAGGCGGCTCCAGCCGTACTTCGACTGGCCATGACTTCGCGGGTGATGGGTAACTGGAATCTCGCTCACCTGAAAACCGAGGCTGTGGAGCAGGGCAGGGGTGAAGCGATGTAGCTCTCCATAGAGGTTGAGGTGCACCAGGGCGGAGCGCCGATAGGCCTTAAAGCCGCAGTTGTAGTCGTGCAGGCGCAGCCCGAAAATGCGCCCGACCACGGCGTTGAACAGCTTGGAGGGCAGAGTCTTGCCGAGCGGGTCGTGGCGCTTCTGCTTCCAGCCGCTGACCACGTCGACCCCGCTGCGGATCTGTTCCAGGAAGCGTGGTATCTCGGCAGGGTCGTCCTGCAGGTCGGCATCCATGGTGATAACCACATCGCCGCGGGCCCTTCGAAAGCCGGCGGAGAGGGCGGCGGCTTTGCCGAAATTGGTTCTGAAGTTGATCAGCGAGACTGCGGTGTTGCTCTCCACCAGCTTCTGGGCCTTCATCGCGCCCAGGTCGGTGCTGCCGTCGTTCACATAGATAACCTCGAACGGGCAGCCTGTCGGCGCGACCGCGGCGACGATCTGCTTGTAGAGTTTGTCTATGGTTTCCTCTTCGTTAAAAAAGGGGACCACGATTGAAAGAGACAGCGACATGAGGCTTCCTCGCATCTTCTCCGCGGCCGCGGAAACGCAGGATCCACGCGGCGGCAGAGGCTGCAGTCTGCGACAGAGTCATTAATCCTTTCACAAGCCGAATGGTTTACGACTTGGCGTTTCCATGAAAAGTCAAGGCGGGCCAACTGCTTGTCGACCTTTCCAGCTTCAGAGAACACAGGGCTGCCTGGCCTGCGCCGGTATGCCGGCCTGCTGACCGTCCTGACGATGGGCGTGGTCGTTTTTGCATTACCCCTCGTCTTTCCTCTCGGCATCGCCCGCGATTACCCCAATCATCTGGCCCGGGTTTTTATTCAGTACAGTCTTGGCGACGATGCCTTGCTGGCAGAGAACTATGCTCTTGAATGGCGTTTGATCCCCGACCTGGCGATGGATCTCTTCGCGGCGCCTTTCATGGGATGGCTGTCACCCTATGTCGTCGGCGCACTGTTCAACAGCCTGACCCTGCTGCTTCTGTTTTCCGCCGCCGTGGCCCTGCAACGGCGCAGGGCAGCGGCCATCAACCTTTGGGCGCTGCTGCCGCTGGCACTGCTATTTAACGAAGCCCTGCGCTGGGGGTTCATGAATTTCCTCTTCGCGGTCGGCCTGGCGCTCTGGGCTGTCTACTTCTGGCTGATGAGTGAGACCTGGTCCTGGCGCCGGCGCTTAGCGGTTTTCGCCTGCGCGCAGTCGGTTCTCTTTTTCGCCCACCTTCTTGGCTTTCTGCTCTGCGGATACCTGATCCTCTGCCTCGAACTATTGCGGGTCTGGCGCAGGCGGGACCTTGGTCTGCGGGAAAACCTGCTGACTTTCATCAGACACATGATGCAGTTTGCGCTGCCGCTCGTGTTCTTCGCCTACGTGCTCTTCGGCCAAGCCGGGGTCGGCGACAGCCAGACCTTCTATGGCCCGCTCAGAGCGAAGGCCTTGGCCTTTCTTTCCCCGACCTCGGCCCAGGTGGTGCCGGCCGGTCCTCTGGTGTTGCTGGTCATTCTGGTGCTCCTCTATGGCCTGCTGCGCCGCGGCGAAGCCAGGCTCGATAGCGATCTGAAGCCGCTGCTTTGGGCCATGGCGGGCCTTGTGATCGCCATGCCCAACATGGTCCTTGGAATCTGGGGCCTGGACTTTCGTTTTCCCTTTGTCGGGCTGCTCTTGCTTGTCGCAGCGGTGCAGCCTGCGGCGTCGGTTCTGGCCTCGCGACTGGTTCAGGTTCTATTGTTGTCGGTGGTCGGCACTTCGCTATTGGCCGGTGGGCTGCAGATGGCCCGTAACGACGCGGTACAGCAGGAGGTCCGACAGGCTCTGATGAAAGCCACACCCGGCGGCGCTCTTCTTGTCGCCGGCGACTACGATCCGGCCTGTCCGGGCTGCTCTCCAGCTTGGATCGACTTCGTGCACAGCGGCTCTCTCGCCGCTATTGAGCGCGGCATGTTCGTGCCGCTACTCTTCACCGCAACGTCTTTGGTGGAGGCCGCGCCTGCGCGTGCTGCCTTGGACGTGCCCCAGGGTTGGCCGGTGCCACGACAGGCCTTGGAGCAAGGCCGGGACCGGGTCCTGGCCGACCCGGCCGGCCGCCATGACCCGGCCCATGCCTATTGGAACGACTGGCCGCGCCACTTCGACTATCTGCTGTGGCTGCGCAGCGGCACCGCTACGTTGGATGAACTGGGTGGTTTGGAAAGAGTGGCAACGAGCGAGGTCTTCATTCTCTACCGGATCATCGCGCCGTTGCCGAGGGGCGGCTCTGGGCGCTGACTTCCTGACCCGGCCGGAACAGAAAGCCGGAGACCGAGAACAGCGCCTCGCCAACCAGGAAGGCGCCGCGTGTCAGGGCGGCAAAAGCGAGCACGGCTTCGGGGTCGGCCAAGCCGCCGAGCCCCGCCAGCAGACAGGCCTCCCGCACCCCCAGTCCGCCCGGGGCGCCCGGGGTCACGAAACCGATAAGCCAGGACGCCAGATAGACGAAGACCATTAGGGGCATGGCCTCCTGCGGCAGGTTTAGTACGGGAATAGCAAGCCAAACGCCGAGCAGAGCCACCAAGGCGAAGAAACTGAGCTGCAGCAAGCCGACGAAGGATAGCAGGCGGATGTCCAAGGAAGGCAGCAGTGCGCGCGCCTTCGGCGACAGCCACAGAAACACAATGCCGGCAACCGCACAGAGCAGCCCGGCGAAAACCCAAGGTCGCAGTTGCTCACCGGCCAGTGACAACAGCGCGGCAAGGCCGGACAGTGTGAAGGGCAACAGGGCCAGCAGGATCACCCCGACCGCAGCCAAGTGTCCCAGTATCTCCAGGAAGGTTGCCTGTGCCGGTGCCTTCTGGCCGTAGCCCAGGCGGGCTGCGGCGATCTGTCGTCCGGCATAGTGGAAGACGTTGCCGGGAAGGTACTTGGCGAAGGTGGCGAAGGCGTAGAGTTGCACCGCTGCTTCCGGACTGACCGGATTTCTTGAACACTTCTGCAGGCAGGCCGACCAGGCGAAAGCCAGAAGATAGAGCCCGGCGCCATAGAGCAGGGCGACGATGCAGGCGACCCCCAGAACCCGGCTGTTCAGATAGCTACCGAACTCCGAGAGGTCGAGGTCGCTCAGGGCGAAGCCCAGATAAAGCAGGGCCGCAAGCGGCAGCAGCCAGGCGGCGGCTCTCAGCAGACCCCTTGTCATCCTGCGTCCACCAGGGCCTGCAACACCGCCTGCTCCGGCGACAGTAGGACGGTGGAGTCCGGATAAGGCAGACAGGCGGTGAGACCGGAGGTCGCCAGTTTGGGCATGGCGCTGCCTTCCAGGGCCGCACGATAGCGCCGCCGGCCGGCGTTGTCGAAGAGGATCAGCCCATCCGGTTTGATGCGCCGCTTGGCCGCCTGCAGGCAGTGGGCCCGGCAGCGGCCGTCGATTACGATGAGATCGAAGAGGCCTTCGAAACGGTCGATGGCCTGTACGTAGTTGTTGAAGTCATACCCGGACCAGGCGCGGTGGGCGGACCAGTGAGTGCTCTGGGCGTCTACCGGTTCCGCCTCTGCCAGAGTGAGGAGTACATTGGGATGTCCGGCCACCTTCTTGGTCACTGTCGCGTGCCAGCGCGGATCGTGCTCTGCGGAAACAACGATTTCGGCACGCTTTGCCAGAAAGACCGTGCTGGCGCCTGAGCCGTATTCGAAGACCATCGCCCCCGGCCGCTGCTGAAGGAAGCGGTCCACCAGCTTTGCAGCCCGCAGCGTCCACCAGGGCAGGTCCAGTCGGACCATGGCGTCGATGTCGTAGATCGCGAAAAGGCTGTGCAGCCAGCGCCACAGATCACCGTGCAACGGCGGTGTCTCTCGATTCAGCACACCGCTGCTGTAAAGCCCGGACCCCAGGCCTTGCATGGCTGAAGCATAGGCGTGCTTGATTGTCTGCATAGTGGCTTCGCGCTCGTGACGGTCGTTGGGCCCGAAAATCAGGCGCAATTGTCCCAAGCGGATGTTAAGCCGCAGTTAACCTTGGATTGTTTCCGGAAGGGGGGCGGGCAATGCCCCGTGATCTCGGAGCGGCAGCTTAGACGTGGAAGGATTCCCCGCAGCCGCAGCGTCCCTTTTCGTTCGGGTTGGTGAAGACGAACCCTGTCTGGAACTTGTCCTCGACATAGTCCATCTCACTGCCGAAAAGGAACATGACCGCCGTCGGCTCTATGAAGATCTTGACGCCCTTGTCCTCGACCACGTCTTCCAGCTTGCGCTGCTCTTTGGCGTACTCCACCACATAGCTCATACCGGAGCAGCCGCGCGTGCTGACGCCGACGCGCAGGCCGAGGACCGGCTCTTCGCTCTTGGCGATCAGGGCCTTGACCCGCTCTGCGGCGGCGTCGGTCAGGCTGATGAGATTCGCAATAGCCATGGTCTATCTTACCCGTTCTCTTGAAACCTACATATAGGGATTACCGGGTTCAAACGGAAGGCCCTATAACTATCTATAAACGTTAGAACATTCCTAATGCCAGCTTGGCGTCCTCGGACATCCGCTCCGGCGTCCAGGGCGGGTCCCAGGTCAGGGTTACCTGGACCTCGCCGACGCCCTCGGCATCGGCCACGGCGTCGGCGACCTGCTGCGGCATCTCGCCGGCCACCGGACAGGCGGGGGCCGTAAGGGTCATCTGGATGGCGACCGAGCCGTCGTCGTGGATATCCAACTCGTAGATCAGGCCGAGGTCATAGATGTTCACCGGAATCTCCGGATCGTGGACCTGGCGCATCGCGTTTTCCACGGTCAGCTTCTCGGCCACCGGTAGGCCGGACTGCAAAGGCGCCCCGGCTCTGGCGGTCAGGCCTTCCGGTGCGGCGCCGAAGCCGAAGCTGTCCAATCCCAGGGGATGATCGTTGGGCGGATGGTCGTTCATCTTATCCTTCTATTCCGCGCTTCATTCCGTTGTCGCTTCGCCGCCGCCGGAAAGCGCTGATGTCATGGCGTGCCAGGCCAGCGTGGCGCATTTCACCCGCACCGGAAACTCGCGCACGCCGGAAAGCACCTGAAGACGCTCCAGCGCCTCGCGGTCCTCGGCTTCAGCCTGATCGAGAGTGAAGTCGTTTTCCGTGCAGAGACGGTGGAAGTCGTCGAAGAGCCGTCGCGCTTCGGTTTCGGTCTTGCCGCGCAGCACCTCCGTCATCATCGAAGCGGAAGCGATGGAGATTGCGCAGCCCTGGCCCTCGAAAGCGACGTCCTGGATGCAGCCGCTGTCGTCGGCCGCCAGATAGACCGTCACCTGATCGCCGCAAAGCGGGTTGTAGCCGCGCGCGGAGCGGTTGGCCTCCGGCGGATGGCGGTGGTTCCGCGGATGCTTGCCGTGGTCCAGGATCACTTCCTGATAGAGATCGCGGAGGGCGTCTTCCATGGCGCTAACCGAAGAGGTCCTTCACTTTTTCCAGTGCCCGGGCCAGCACGTCGACCTCCGACGGCGTGTTGTAAAGGCCGAAAGAAGCCCGGGCGGTGGCGGGTACGCCCAGGCAGGCCATCAGTGGCTGGGCACAATGGTGGCCGACACGAATGGCCACACCCTCACGGTCAACGATCGTGCCGATGTCGTGGGGGTGGATGCCGTCCAGGGAGAAGGAGACGATGGCCGCCTTGTCCTTGGCGGTGCCGTGAATCGTCAGGCCTTCGATCTGCTGCAGCCGCTCCGTCGCATAGGCGAGCAGGCCCGCCTCGTGGGCGGCGATGGCGTCGTGGCCAATGGCGTTGACGTAGTCGATCGCCGCGCCGAGGCCGATGGTTTCGACGATCGGCGGCGTGCCGGCTTCGAAGCGGTGCGGCGGATCGGCAAAGGTGGTCTCGGCAAAGCTGACGGAACGGATCATATCGCCGCCACCCAGAAAAGGCGGCATCTCCTTCAGAAGCTCTGCCTTGCCGTAGAGGACGCCGATCGCGTTCGGCCCATAGAGCTTGTGCCCGGTGAAGGCATAGAAGTCGGCGTCGAGGTCGCGCACATCGACCTTGCCGTGGACGGCGGACTGGGCACCGTCGACCAGAACCCGGGCACCGGCTTTATGGGCCAGCCGGATGATGTCCTTCATCGGGTTCACCGTGCCCAGCACGTTGGAGGTATGGGTCATTGCCACCAGCCGCGTGCGTGGCGAGAGCATCGCCTCGAAGGCTTCCATCTGTAGGCTGCCGTCTTCGGCGATGGGAACCACTTTCAGCGTGATATCCGCCCTGTCCCGAAGCAACTGCCAGGGCACGATGTTGGCGTGATGCTCCATCTCGGTGATGATCACGTCGTCGCCGGCCGCGAAGCCGTTGCCGAAGCTGTGGGCAACCAGATTGATCGCCTCGGTAACGTTGCGCGTGAAGACGATTTCCTGATCCGAGGCGGCGTTGAGGAAGGCCGCCACCGTCTTGCGGACGCCTTCATAACGGTCGGTCAGATGCTGGCTGAAGTAATAGGCCCCGCGGTGCACATTGGCGTAGCAGGTTTCCTGGATCTCGCGCATGGCATCGATCACGGCCCGCGGTTTCTGGGCCGAGGCGCCACTGTCGAGGTAGGTCAGCGGCTTGCCGTGAACCTCTTGCTGCAAAACCGGAAAGTCTTCGCGCACCCGCGCCACGTCGAAGGCAAGGGTGGAGTTGCTGCCGGGGCCGATCTCGGCCAGGGTCTCGGTTGCAAATGCCATGTCAATAGTCTCCGCGGCTGCCGGCCAGCCAGTGGCCGATGGAGGCCATCAGCGCCGGGCAGAGACCTTCAGCGGCGATCTGATCGACGCTTTCGCCGAGGAAAGCCTCGATCAGCATGGAACGGGCCGCGGCTTCGGGAATGCCGCGGGCCCGCAGATAAAACAGCGCATCGTGGTCCAGGTCGCCGGCGGTGGCGCCGTGGCTGCAGACCACGTCGTCGGCATAGATCTCCAGCTCCGGCTTGGCGTTGATTTCCGCCCGGTCCGACAGCAGCAGAACCTTGCTCAGTTGGTGGCCGTTGGTGTGCTGGGCATCGCGATGCACCTTCAGCTTACCCTGGAAGACGGCGCGGGCCTTGTCATCAACAACACCCTTGAAGACTTCCCGGCAGGTCGTATTGGGCACCAGGTGGTCGACCACGGTGGTATTGTCGCAGTGTTGCTCGCCGCGCACCAGATAGGCGCCGTTCAGGTGACAGTCTGCGCCTTGGCCGGAGAGCCGCACCGAGACCTCGTTGCGTGACAGCCGCGCGCCGGTGGTCATGCAAAATGAATCATAGGTAGCATCACGTCCGACCTCGGCCTTTACGGTGGCCAGATGAAAGGCGTTAAGCGCGTCGGCCTGGAGTTTGTAGTGCCGCAAAGTTGCGCCGTCGGCGACGCTGATCTCGGTCATTGAATTGCTGAGATAAGGCTGCTCGCCGAGATGACTGCAGTGTTCGATCAGAGTCGCCTGGCTGCCTTCCTCCAGAACCACGAGATTGCGCGGATGATAGGCGAGGGGCGCATCGCCGGCGCCGCCCAGGTGGATCACCTCGATTGGGTGAGGCAGAACTGTGCCGCGCGCCAGCCTCAGGACAAAGCCGTTCATCATCATTGCCGTGTTCAGGGCCAGCATCGGCTGAACCAGCGGCGCCTCCAGGTGGTCGAGATGGCCATGGAGCCAGTCGGGATCATCCACCATCTGCTCGCCCAGGGTCGCGATCCGGGCACCTTCCGGCAGCTCGCCTAGCCGCGACAGATCACTGCGAAAATGACCGTCGACGAAAACCAGACGGTGGCTCTCGGTCGCCTCCGGCAGCAGGCTGGGCGCCCGGTCGATCGAGATGCAGGCCCGCGGCACACCCTCGGCGGCAAAGTCGACCTTCTCGATGGGACGCAGGCTTGTGTATTTCCAGGCCTCCATGCCCGTGGTCGGCAAGCCGTTCTTGGCAAAGCGGTCCAGGCCGCGCTGACGCAGCGCCGTCAGCCAGGAGAGGTTCTGCCCCGGCAGGTGGTCGCGCAGGGCGCCGAAGTGTTCGTTAAAAGGTTCTGTCATCGTGATCTCTAGCCAAGCTCTTTGATCTTCTTCGGTATCAGGCGGCGGCGCCGGTGAATTCGGCGTAGCCTTTCTTTTCCAGCTCCAGCGCCAGTTCCTTGCCGCCGCTGCGCTGGATCCTGCCCTGGGCCAGCACATGCACCTGGTCCGGCACGATGTAGTCCAGCAGCCGCTGGTAGTGGGTGATCACCAGCATAGCATTGTCCGGGCCACGCAGCAGATTGACCGAGTTGGCGACGGTTTTGAGCGCGTCGATGTCGAGGCCGGAATCGGTCTCGTCTAGCACGGCGAGGCAGGGCTCCAGCACCGCCATCTGCAGCGCCTCGTTACGCTTCTTCTCACCGCCGGAGAAGCCGACATTCACCGCGCGCTTCAGCATCTCGTCATTGATGCCCAACTGTTTGGTCTTCTCGCGCACCAGCTTCACGAACTGCATGGCGTCAAGCTCATCCTCGCCGCGGTAACGGCGCACGGAGTTCATGGCCTCTTTCAGGAAAGTGGTGTTGGGCACGCCGGGGATTTCGACCGGGTATTGAAAGGCCAGGAACAGGCCTTCACCGGCGCGCTCCTCCGGTTCCATCTCCAGGATGTTCTTGCCCTTGAACAGCACTTCGCCTTCGGTCACTTCGTAGCCTTCGCGGCCGGTCATGACATAGGAGAGCGTGGACTTGCCGGAGCCGTTGGGACCCATGATGGCGTGCACCTCGCCGGCCTTGATGGTCAGGTCCAAACCCTTGAGGATTTCCTTGCCGTCCACGGTGGCGTGCAGATTCTTGATCTCAAGCATGCTTTCTAAGCTTCCTCTTTGCTCTTTGTCTGCGCCTTCGCTGCCTCGCGATCTGCTGGCGTGAATTCGCGTATTACCTCGATCTTGCCGATGATGTTGGTGTTGAAAGCTTCCAAATCTTCGGCAGGGATCCAGTATTCCTCGTGCTCTGCGCCGCCGACGACCTTCCGCTCGAAGCCATCAAGAAAGGATTTTTTGACCGCGAAGCGGGTGACGAAGCCCAGGCCGTCGCCGGTCTTTGTGTTCCAATCCCGGGCGATCTGGCTGGCGTAGGCCTCGTTGGTGACGGGATAGAAAATCGGCTGTTCCGGCAGGCGCGGCGGAAAACCGGCGAAATCCATTTCGCGGATCAGCGCCAGTTCGTTTGACCCGGTCGGCCGGAACAGCGTGATGGTTTCGTCGGTCATTGTTTTCACCCGTTAGCCGACGCTGCCTTCGAGGGAGATGCCGACCAGCTTTTGGGCCTCGACGGCAAACTCCATGGGTAGTTGCTGCATGACCTCACGGCAGAAACCGTTCACCACCAGGGCGACCGCGTCCTCTTCGGAGATGCCGCGCTGGCGGCAGTAAAAGAGCTGGTCTTCGCTGATGCGCGAGGTTGTCGCCTCGTGCTCCAGGATGGCATTGCGGTTCTTGCTTTCGATGTAGGGCACGGTATGGGCGCCGCAGCGGTCGCCGATCAGCAGCGAGTCGCACTGGGTGAAGTTGCGCGCGCCCTCGGCCTTGGCGGAGATCCGTACCAGGCCGCGGTAGGTCGAGTCCGACTGCCCGGCGGAAATGCCCTTGGCGATGATGCGCGAGCGGGTGTTCTTGCCCAGGTGGATCATCTTGGTGCCGGTGTCGGCCTGCTGATGATTGTTGGTGATGGCGATGGAATAGAACTCGCCCACCGAGTTGTCGCCCTGCAGGATGCAACTCGGATACTTCCAGGTGATGGCCGAGCCGGTTTCCACCTGGGTCCAGGAGATTTTGGAGTTGCGCCCGCGGCAGGCGCCGCGCTTGGTGACGAAGTTGTAGATGCCGCCGTTGCCGTCCTCGTCGCCGGGATACCAGTTCTGCACGGTCGAGTACTTGATTTCGGCATCGTCCAGCGTGATCAGTTCGACCACCGCCGCGTGAAGCTGGTTCTCGTCGCGCATCGGCGCGGTGCAGCCCTCCAGATAGCTGACATAGGACCCTTCGTCGGCGATGATCAGGGTGCGTTCGAACTGCCCGGTATTCTCCGCATTGATGCGGAAATAGGTGCTGAGTTCCATCGGGCAGCGCACGCCCTTGGGGATATAGACGAAGGAGCCGTCGGTGAAGACCGCCGAGTTCAGGCAGGCGTGCTTGTTGTCGCCGTAGGGCACCACCGAGCCGAGGTACTTCTTCACCAGTTCCGGATGGTTCTGGACGGCCTCGGAGATCGAACAGAAGATGACCCCGACCTCTTCCAGGTTCTTCTTGAAGGTGGTGGCCACGGAGACGCTGTCGAAGACGGCATCGACGGCGACACCCGCCAGCATCTTCTGCTCTGTGAGGGGGATGCCCAGCTTCTCGTAAGTCTCCAGCAGCTTGGGGTCGACCTCGTCCAAACTCTTGGGCCGGTCCTCCGGCGACTTCGGTGCCGAGTAGTAGTAGGAGTCCTGATAGTCGATCGGTGGAAACTGCACCTTGGCCCACTCAGGCTCCGGCATGGTCAGCCAGTGGCGATAGGCTTTCAGGCGCCACTCCAGCAGCCATTCCGGCTCGTTCTTTTTGGCCGAGATGAAGCGGACGATGTCCTCGCTGAGCCCCTTGGGCGCGGTTTCGGTCTCGATGTCCGTGACGAAGCCGTACTTGTACTTCTCGATTCCACGGACCTGTTCGACTGTCTCTACTGTGGCAGCCATCTAAAAAATCTCCTGATTGCCAAAAGCTTGACGGGCATTCTTTACATCAATTCTCAATCTTACCTCTGGGCCGGAGCGGCACCTTGGTTCCGGCCGTCGGCAGGCCGAAGTTTTCGGGGAAGGCCGACATCTCGGCCAGACTGACGCTGGTGAGGGCGTCCTGAATGGCGGTGTTCACCTTGTCCCAGTTGCCGCGCATGGGGCAGAGCGATTCCACATCGCAGGAGTCTGATGCGCCGGTGACGCAGGCGGTGAGGGCAATCGGACCTTCCAGTGCCTGGATGATCTGGGCCACGGAGATCTCTTCCGGACTGCGGCTCAGGGCATAGCCGCCGGCGGCGCCGCGCTGGGAAGTGACCAGACCGGCCTTGCTGAGCAGATTGAGCAGCTTGGCCACCGTCGGCAGGGGCACGGCGGTGTCGTCGGAGATCTGCTGGGCAGAGCGCAGCTCCCCGCCGCGCAGGCTCATCTGCGACATCAGCACGACGCCATAGTCTGTCAGGCGGTTTAACCGGAACATGGGAAACCTCAAATCTGACTAATCTAGTATGGATTTAAATATAAGATATCGCGGGAGAATCAAGTGATAACCGCTCGCAACTGACAGCTTTTGAACGATGTTCGGCGGCGGACTGGGGCGCAGCGTGTCCGGATAGTTCATCAATCCGGTGGTTCGTCAGTGCTGGGCGGCTGTTCCCGGGGAAAGGACTGCCTGCCTGCGCAGCGCCAATGAAAAAGGGGAGACAGCGATGCCTCCCCTTGTGAAGTGCTTTTTGGAAACCCTGTTGCGGTCAGCGCAAGGATCAGGGTTCACTGCTGTTGGCGCAGTTGCCGGGATAAGAGGTGCCCGTGGTGTCGCTTTCACAGCCGCCGGTTGCCTCGTACTCCTCATGATAGTCGCAGGAACCTTCATAGGACGTTTGCGACGCCCCGTCATGACAGCCGGATGTATTGGCCGTGTTCCCTGACCCGGTCGTGGTCATCTTCTGCGGCCCGGCGACCGGCCTGGTGCCGCGGGTGGGTTTTTTGAATTTCTGCGCACTGGCAACGACCTCAGCCTTGGGAAATGCCTTCGCATAAGTGGTTGCGGCACTCCCGACTGCGCTGGCGGCGCCCACGCCGGTCATCAGTGCCATCAGGGCGGCGGCAATCGAAATGGTTGCGGTTTTGCCAATATCTGAACTGGTTAGCATTGAATGGCCCTCGTTGTCCTGAAAGTGAAAACTGCTGGGATCGCAGCCTTTCAGCAGGTTGCTGGAAACTCGATCGATACCCCTGTGTCGTCCAGCAGGACGCGATGGTTCAAAATGAATGCGCCGCGTGGAAAGAGGCTGCGGGTCGGCCAGAGGGTCGCGCCTTCACGCTTTCTTGAGGTGTAACCGCCGGGCTTTGATTTGCGTCTCAGGCGGTATCCCGGCTGATATGGATCGCGGACGGCGTCGGGGTTCCGGACCTGGCCCGGGAGCGCTTTCATGGGGATCGGGACACTATCGGGAGAGAGATGATGTTGCGGACAGTTTCGGCCGGCATTTCGGCGGCTTTCCTTGCCCTAGCGCTTTCAGCGCCGGCTGTGGCGGCGGGGGATCCGGCCAACGGGCAAAAGCTGTTCAAGAACTGCGCTGCCTGCCACTCCCTGGACGAAGGCAAGAAGAAGGTCGGGCCAAGTCTGTACAAGATCTTTGGCGCCACCCCGGGCCAGGTTGCCAAATTCAGGTATTCCAAGGGGATGGTGGCTTATGGAGCGACCGGCGTCGTGTGGAATGAGGAGACCCTGGATGCTTGGCTGAAGAAGCCGAAGGACCTGGTGAAAAAGACCAAGATGGCGTTTCCCGGTTTCAAGAAAGAGCAGGATCGCGCCGACGTCATCGCCTACCTGAAAAACCTTTCCGAGTAATCTGAATCGGAAGGGGCCGCTTCTGTAGGCCTGCGACACTTCGTAACTTGTCTTTTAAGGCTGACCGTCCATAGTCTGCTGCTGCTTCGGCGGAATGTCGTTGCTGCAGGAGAGATGACCCCGTGCGGGGACCAACAAGACCGGAGTGTATTAATGCGCCTAAAGAATTCGCTTCCTATTTTTGCCTTTGCCGCGGCCTCTCTTGTGGCGGTTCCGGCTATGGCCGAGGGTGACGCGGCCAACGGCGAGAAAGTCTTCCGCAAATGCAAAGCCTGCCATGCCGTCGAAGAAGGCAAGAACAAGGTTGGGCCAAGCCTCTACAACATCGTCGACCAACCCGTCGGCGTTGTTGAAAAATACAAGTATTCCAAGGCGATGAAAGCCTACGGTGAAGGCGGAGCCATTTGGGACGCCGCCACGCTGGATGCCTATCTTGAGGCGCCGCGAAAGGCCGTGAAGGGCACCAAGATGGCCTTCGCCGGTCTCAAGAAGCCGGGCGACCGCGCCGACGTCATTGCTTACCTGATGCAGTTCAAGCCGGAGTAGTCTCCCCAAGACTGATCTTTCAATTTTTTTGGGCGCCGGCAGAACTGTCGGCGCCTCTTTATTTAGAGAAAGCTCAACCTCTTGTGATGTTGAGTTGATCCGCCGATCCCATCTTTTGCCCGCACAATGAACCAATAGCGCGGAACCCGGTATC
Organism: Pelagibius sp.; assembly: GCF_965249265.1. Classification (NCBI taxonomy): domain Bacteria; kingdom Pseudomonadati; phylum Pseudomonadota; class Alphaproteobacteria; order Rhodospirillales; family Rhodovibrionaceae; genus Pelagibius; species Pelagibius sp. The sequence goes on from NZ_OZ252224.1 coordinate 2,155,905, forward strand.
GTCGACCGAGGCCGAGCCGCCGCTGGACTTCGACAGGAGGCTGGCTTGGTTTGTTGTTCCCCACAGTTCTCTCGGGTCTTTCAGTTCTTCCTTGCCCGGCATCTGCCGCAGGTGGTTCGGGGCGGGCTGGTTCCCTTGGCGGTCTCTGCGGCATGGATTGCGCTCGGGAGCACTTCGCCCGCACAGAGCCAGTCGTCCGACTTCAACAGGCCGGAACACCATTTCTCCGTCGAAGGGCCGGCGGATCTCTCCGCCGCGGATGCGCTGGTGATATACGACAAAGTGCGCGACCGCATGGTCGCCGGTTATCGCTTGTCGCATGACCGAAGCGCGGAGTCTTTTGCGCGATGGCGGCGCTTTAACTCGGCGCCCTATCGTTCGGCGACCCATGGGCAGCGCTACGTGAACAACTATGCCAATGCCATCGGCAGAGCCTACGGGCGCTATGAAGCCGCCGGCCCCATGTCGGTTGGTGCGATCCTGGCGAAGGACTCCTTTGCCGTCACACAGCGCGGAGACGTCTTCACTGGTCCGCTGTTCCTGATGGAGAAGATGCCGCCGGGCTTCCGGGCTGACGCCCATGACTGGCGCTATTCCATGATCATGCCCGACGGCAGCCTCTTCGGGGTGACAAACGGGGAGGGCAGTGAGCGCGTGGAGTTCTGCATCACCTGTCACGAGGCCGTCGAAGAAGAGCACCACCAGATGTTCTTTGTGCCCGACGAATATCGGGTGGAGTTTCTCAATCTCCAGTAGCTTCATCTGTCGTGCATCACAGGTCACAACGCAGCGCCGTCAGGCGGCATTCTCAAGCCGGAAAAGGCTCTGCTCTCACGACATCGTGAGCCGCCGTGACTCTACAGAATCGTCCATGAGTCCTAGGCTTGGAGACCGAAACCTGCAGTCAAAGACGGGTTTCGCAAATGAACAAAAACCAAGAGTATCTGTCTGGGAGTGATCTGATGAAATCCAGGAAACGCTTGTTAATGTCGACCGCCGTGGTTCCGCTGGCGGTTTTGGCCGGTGTGGCGACCGGTGGCCTGCTTGTCACAGGGCATATGGGCGTTCCCATGGCCCAGGCAGCCTGCAACCCTTGCAATCCCTGCGCTGCGAAGAAGCCGGTCAATCCGTGCAATCCCTGTGGGGCCAATCCCTGCGCCGCCGCGAACCCCTGTAACCCTTGCGCGGCCAACCCCTGTGCTGCAAACCCTTGCGCGGCGTCCAACCCCTGCAACCCCTGTGCGGCAAATCCCTGTAATCCCTGCGCGGCGGCAAACCCCTGCAACCCGTGTAATCCCTGTAACCCCTGCGCAGCGGGCGGTGGCGGCTCGGTTGCCGCTTGCGCGATCCCGCGAATTCAGGCGGCGGCCCGGGCCAACCCCTGTGCGGCGAAGAATCCCTGTAATCCTTGCAACCCCTGTGCGGCCAATCCGTGCAATCCCTGTGCGGCGGCGAACCCCTGCAACCCTTGCGCAGCAAATCCCTGCAACCCCTGCAACCCCTGCAACCCCTGCAACCCCTGCAACCCCTGCAACCCCTGTGCGGCCGGCGAGGCCCCTGAGTTGACGGACGCCGAGGCGCTGGCCGCCTACGACTGCATGTTCGAGACCATGAAGGCCGCCTATGCGAAGTCGGACAAGGGCGATGCCTCCGGCTATTCAAACTGGCGGCAGTACAGTACCCAGGCCTATGTCTCGGCCACCCATGGCGGGCGTTATGTCCAGAACTGGGCCAATTCCGCGGCAAAGGCTTACGGGCTCTATGAGAATGCGGGGACCTTCCCGCAGGGTGCCAAGCTTGCCAAAGACAGCTTCGGGGTGAACGCCAAAGGCGAGGTCTCCGTCGGGCCGTTGTTCCTGATGGAGAAGATGCAAGCCGGCTTCAACCCTGACAGTGACGACTGGCGTTACACGATGGTAATGCCGAACGGCTCGGTCTTCGGCACCACTAACGGGGCGGGCTCCGATAACGTTGCCTTCTGTATCGGCTGCCACCAGTCGGTAACGCCGGAGCAGGACAACGTCTTGCTGCTGCCCGAGGAATACCGGGTGAAATAGCAATGGGCAGAGACGGATGGCTGCTTTGCTGACCGGTTCCCTCCGCCTCTGTTCCGTGTTCGTGATTGTACTGGCCGCCTCGGCCTTTGGGTCGGGGCGGTCTGTCTTTGCCGACTTCATCGATGGTCTGGCCGCCTATGATTCGGGTCAGCTTCGCGATGCCTACGAAGAGTGGTTGCCTCTGGCGGAGGCCGGAGACCTTCAGGCACAGGTCGCGCTGGCCGGTTTGCTCCAGGTTGGCGGGCGGGGCATGGACCGGGATCTGCCGGCGGCAGCCGCCTGGTACCGGCGTGCCGCCGAACGCGGTGACCCGGTGGCGCAGATGAACCTTGGCGACCTCTATGCCGAGGGTCAGGGGGTGGAGCGTGATCTGGTGCAGGCCGTTGCCTGGCTTTCGCTGGCCGCCGAGCAGGGCCGTCTGTGGGCGGCCCAGCGGCGTGCGGCGCTGGTCGGCTCTTTGAGCGAAACCCAGTTGCGCGCTGCCGATGCCTTGTCGGCGCGCCTTCGGCGCGACGAGTGAACACCGCGGCGATTTGCATCGCCTTTTCATTGCGCCGAGGGCGAATTCGGCGGTCTCAATCCGAAACGCGAACGCTCGCCCACTGGTGTCCTGGGTTTTCTCATCCAATGGGTCTATAGTCTTAGTGATTAGCCACCGCGGGGTGCGGCGTGGACCTTCGATTCTCAATTCTTCTTTCGGTTCTCCTGCTGTCCTTTTTCACGCTTGGCGCCGCCCAGGCCCAAGTGACCGGCACCGAGTCTCCAGGCGAAGAAGCGACGGCTCTGGAGGAACTGCGGGCCGGCGGCGCGGCGCTTTCGGAAGAGGCCGTCCGTGATCTGGTCGCCCGTCTGGATGATGCCGAGGTCCGCAGCCTGCTGCTGGAGCGCCTGGATGCGGTGGCGGCCGGCGGGCGGGGGGAGAATGAAGACCTGGGCAGTCTGCTGCTGCAATCTCAGAACCAGGCCGAGGCTGTCCGGGACGGCTTTGCCGGCCTGATCGGAGCGGTGCCGCGGGTTCCGGCGCAAGTCTCTCTGGCGCTCGAGCGCCTTAGAGACGGCCGGCCGGCGGGTGTGTTGCTTTGGATCGTATTCGGTTTCGGCGTGATGATGGCGCTGGGCTGGTTCGCCGAATGGCTGGCGCGCCGCGCCATGAACAGGATTTTCCGCCAGATCGTCGAGGGCCGTTCCGACTCGGCTCTGGGCCGCTTTGGGCGCCTGTTCGCGCGGCTGGTGCTGGAGTTCGTCTGGCTCGCCGTCTTTATCGGCGTTGCCCTGGCGGTTTTCTTCGCCCTGACCCAGGGTAACGAGATCACCCGCACGGCGGTGATGACCTATATCGCGGCGGTCATCATTGTGCGCAGCTATGCGATTTTCTCGCGTTTTCTGCTGGCGCCCTATCTGCCCGGGCTTCGCTTGGCCATGATGTCCGATGTTGATGCCCGCTACTTGCACCGTCAGAACCTGGTCATGGCCTCCATCGCCGGTTTCGGCTTCCTGACCTGCAGCCTGCTCCACAGCCTTGGGATGCCGGACGATGGACATCAAGTCCTGAGCTTCGCGGTCGGCTTCGTGCTGATCGCCACGGTCGTCTACACGATCGTCAGGGCCCGCCGTGCCATCGCCGGCGATCTCAATTGGGATCTTGAGAATGCGGCGCCCCTGCGGGCGATGATTGCTGAGGTTTGGCCGCTCGCGACCATCATCTACACCATCCTGCTCTATCTGGTGATTATCGTGATCGAGCTTGGCGGCGGGACTGCCTCTTACTTCGCTTCCTTCGGCAGTCTGCTGACGGTGCTTTTCCTGCCGCACCTGGATGCGATCCTGGAGCGCGCCGCGCAACGTATGGAGCGGAGCGACAACGGTGCTGCAACAGCCGTCGGCCAGTTGAAAATCGTGGTGATCCGGGCTTTCCGGTTTCTGCTGTGTATTGCGGCGGCGCTGTTCCTGGCGCGCATCTGGGGGGTCGATCTGTTTTCTCTGGCGGAAGAGGGTTTCGGCGCCCGCATCGCCGGGGCCTTGGTTGACATCGGTCTGACGGGCCTGATCGCCTATGTGCTCTGGGAACTGGCCCGGATCACCATTGATCGCAAGCTGGCCGAGGATGCGGCTGCGGTGGCCGGTGATGCGGAGGGTGCGAGCGAGCCGGAGCCGGGCGAGCAGGGCGGTGCCGGGGCCTCCCGTGTCCGCACGCTGCTGCCGCTTCTGCGCGTCGCCATACAGGTCACCATCATCATCATGGCCATCATGCTGATTCTCAGTGCGCTCGGCGTGAACATTGGTCCTCTGCTGGCGGGGGCCGGTGTGGTTGGATTGGCCGTGGGTTTCGGCGCCCAGACCCTGGTGCGCGATATCGTTTCCGGTGTTTTTTTCCTGGTCGACGATGCCTTCCGGCTTGGCGAGTACATCGATGTCGGGGTGGTGAAGGGAACCGTGGAAAAGATCTCCCTGCGCTCGCTGCGCCTGCGTCACCATCGGGGCGCTTTGCACACGGTGCCTTTCGGAGAGATCCAACACCTGACCAACTACAGCCGGGACTGGGTGATCGTGAAGCTGCAGTTCCGCCTGCCGTTTGACACCGACGTCAACAAGGTCCGCAAGATCTTCAAGGCCATCGGCCAGGAACTGCTGGATCACGAAGAAATCGGGCCGGATTTCCTGGCCCCCTTCAAGTCCCAGGGCGTCTTCGCGACCGACGACAGCGCCCTGGTGATCCGGGGCAAGTTCATGGCCAAGCCGGGCCGCCAGTTCATGATCCGGCGCGAAATCTATGCCGCCGTCCAGCGCGCCTTTGCCGCCGAGGGCATCAAGTTCGCCAACCGCCAGGTCACCGTGCAGGTGCCGGGCGTTGAGGGGCTGCCGCCGGACCAAAAGGCGGCCGTCGAGAAGGCGGCCGCCTCTGCCGTCGCCGAAGCCGAGGGGGAAGGCGAGGGACTGGGGGCGGCAGCGGGCGCGACCGGCAAGGCCTGAGGTCGTTTTTTGCCTTGTGCCGGGTCAAGCTCGGGCTCGACAGAATCGTCTTCGTCTTTTAACACTCCGCCTCAGCCGCCGGGTCCAAAAGCCGGCGGAGGTCAAACGAACCGATCAGAACAGGCGAGGCAGAGGCATGGAAAAGACAGTCGCGAATCATAAAGTCACTGTGGTCGACCACCCTCTGGTTCAGCACAAGCTGACCCTGATGCGCGACACCGAAACCGCCTTGCCGGAGTTCAGGCGCCTCTTGCGGGAGATCAGCCTGCTGCTGGCTTATGAGGTAACACGGCATCTGGAACTGAAGACCGTTTCCGTCGAAACGCCGGTCGCCAGGGCGGAACTGCCCCTGCTTGCGCAGCAGGAGCCCTGCTTCATCACCATCCTGCGCGCCGGTAACGGGCTGCTCGACGGGATGTTGGACCTCATTCCGGCTGCCTCGGTGGGCCATGTCGGACTTTACCGTGATCCCAAGTCGCTGGAGGCGGTGGAGTATTACTACAAGGTCCCCCGGGATATGGCGGAACGCTTGGCGATCGTTGTCGACCCGATGTTGGCGACCGGCCATACCGCCGTTGCGGCCCTTGAGATGCTCAAGCGAGACAACGCCAAGGACATCAGCTTCGTCTGTCTTGTGGCAGCGCCGGAGGGCATTGACGCCCTCCATCAGGCGCATCCCGACGTGCCCGTCTTTACGGCGGCTGTTGACGATCACCTGAATGAAAAGGGCTACATCGTGCCTGGTCTGGGGGATGCCGGCGACCGGATCTTCGGTACCAAGTAACCCCAATTCGCGGCCTGGCCGGCAGGGTCTTGGAAGGATGTGTTCGATCACGCATCTGTGATGTTCAGATAGCCGTGAGAAGCACTATATCCTTTTTAAATCAAGACCGTAGGGGGGTAAGGGAACGGTCATTGTTAGGAGACCGTTTTGCTATGCTCGCCCGTTTTTTTGCGCTTCCAGGCGCGCTACTCCTGCTTACCGCGGCAGCCGGCTGCGCACCGACACAGAACTCCAGCAGCACCCCCGCGAACACTGATCTTGAAGGTCAGCAGGCTCAGGGCTTCGAAGATGAACTGGATGAGCCGCTGCCGTCTTTCAGCGCTCAGGGGGCGCCTGAACAGCAACGTCACGACCGGATCCGGAATTCAGCCGCGTTGACCGCGCAGGAGGCGGCGGCAATCTATCGCGCGCTGGCCGATGACCTGGCGCAAACCTATGCGCTCAGCGGCGATCCAGTGAGCGCCGGCTACCGTGACTGGCAGCGCTTTAACACCGCCCCCTACAAGTCGATGACCCATGGCCGGCGCTATGTCAGCAACTACGCAAACGCCATCGCCCGCGACTACGGCAAATATGAAGCGGCCGGGCGGCTGCCGGTAGGCTCTGTTGTTGCAAAGGACAGCTTCGTCGTGACCGAAGATGGCACGGTCAGCGCCGGGCCGTTGTTTGTCATGGAGAAGATGGAAGCGGGTTTCAACTATGTCAGCGGCGACTGGCGCTACTCGATGATCTCAGCGGACGGCGTATTGCTGGGCCGCACCAAGGGGGCCGGCGCCGAGCGGGTCGAATTCTGCATCGCCTGTCATCTTGCGGTGGAGGACCAAGACCATCTGTTCTTTGTGCCCCAACAAGTCCGACTTTCGCCCTAGAGCGTTTCACGCATTGATTGAATCGGAATGTGGGTTCCCAGGGGCGCGGATTTGTGATTCAAGCTTTCTACTGGAGTAGGAGGCCAGCATGCATGACGCGACCCTATTCGAATGACCTTCGTGAGCGCGCGATAGCGGCCCTGCAAGCAGGCGAGAGCTGTCGTGTGGTTGCCAAGAGGTTCGGTGTGGCAGTGTATTCGGTGGTGAAGTGGCATCAGCGCTATCGGGCGACGGGTAGCGTTGCGCCAGGCAAGGTTGGCGGTCACCGTCGTCGGCTTCTGGAGCCGCATCGGGCGTTCATCGTGGAACGGATCGAGCAGACCCCGCACCTGACCCTGCACGGCTTGAAGGACGAGTTGGCCGCGCGCGGGGTCAAGGTCTCCCACAATGCGGTCTGGCTGTTCCTGCGCCGCGAGGGATTGCGCTTCAAAAAAAACGCTGTTCGCTCTTGAGCAGACGCGCGTCGACATCGCCCGGCGGCGATGGCGCTGGAAGTCCTGGCAGAGCCGGCTCGATCCCCAGCGCCTCGTCTTCATCGATGAGACCTGGATCAAGACCAATATGGCGCCGCTGCGCGGTTGGGGACCAAAGGGCAAGCGCCTGCGCGGCTTTGCCCCGCAAGGCCGTTGGCGCACCATGACCTTCCTGGCGGCCCTCAGGTGCGATGGCCTGACCGCTCCTTGCGTCTTCGACGGCCCGATCAACGGCCAGGCATTTCGCGCCTACGTCGACCAGCTACTCCTGCCCACCTTGAGGCCCGGCGACATCGTCGTGATGGACAACCTCGGCAGCCACAAATCCAAGGCCGTCCGAGCCGCCATAAAGGCCGCCGGCGCACGGCTCTGGTTCCTGCCACCCTACTCGCCCGACCTCAACCCCATCGAGCAGGCCTTCGCCAAAATCAAACACTGGATGCGCCTTGCCCAACGCCGAAGCACCGATGACACCTGGCGCCACCTCGGCCAGCTCCTCGCAACCATCCAGGCACAGGAATGCGCCAACTACTTCCAAAACGCTGGATATGCTTCCGTCAAAACGTGAAACGCTCTAAACCGAGCCGTCCCACTGCGGCTCGGTTTATCATCAGAAGCCACGCTCGGCAGACGGACTCCGACGTGCGTGTTTAGAGTTCCTGGCACTGGAGGCCGAAAGCCTCCGTCAATCGACCTTCATTTCTCTCCCCGACCGGCTGTTGTGCTTCAGGACGCGGCTGCGCTTTGCGGCCGATCCCATCGACGCTCCGGTATATGGACCTCGCTGGGTTTCTGCTTCTTGCTCGGCCGTTGGGACTCCATCTGGCGATAGAGCTCTCCGGGCCGGAAGCGGATCAGATGCTCTAGATCTTCGCGCGCCATCCACACGATCCACTCAGCGAAGGATTCAGAACTGCCGGGAGCGTGCCAGAAGCCCGGCTCCATATGCATATAGCCTTCGCGTGCCGCCAAGCCCCTGCAGGCGGCGTCGGGGTACATGAAGCCGAAGACAAAATCGGGTGACCACTCCATCAGGCTCAAGGCCAGGGCCATGCGGGGCAGCACCGTCGTCAGGCCGCTGCCGCGGAACCGCTTGCGGCCGTCGTTCTTCAGCCAAAGCTCGCCGTGGTAACAGACCCGCCCGGATATCCGCTGGGTGGCCGGGGTCGGTGAATAAGTGAATTGCGATGGATCGTCGGTGTCGCCGGGGGTCATGTACTTGTGGCGGTGCAGACGGAAGTGATCGGCCAGAGTGATCCCCGAGAGATCGAGCAGGCAGACAGCCTGGGTGTGAACAAGGTCGCCGTTCTCATCGACCCCCTTGATCCAAAACCCGTTCCTCGAATCGATGTAGGAAGAAGCGGTGTCGTACATCGGGTAGAGGGTCGATCTGTCTGTTTGGGCCATGCGAACCCTTCGAAACTCCTCAAAGTCGGTGGAGACCTCCAGGGTGAGGCCTTTTTCTTCGCCGATCCGGATAATCTCGGAAATGTAGCGAATTTCTTCGTAGAGGCTGCTGGTAGACATAGGTGAACGCTTCCTTATCTCGCTAAGAGGTGAAGCGATAAGGTAACGTGATACGTGCCTTGCGGAACGGAGTTCGTCTGGTGCGGAGAACGGGTTTCGCCGCTGACCCTAAATCTCGAAGTCCATGACAAGGTCATCGGACATGGGGTTCACCCTATCCGGGTCAAAGTCTTCGATCGCTATGCGCTTTGTCCTGGCGACCAGAACGGCCAGCGCCATCTGCCCGTCGGGGAAAGTGCAGCACATCAGAAGGCGTTGAAAACTAACAGGAACCGGCGGACCTCCGCGTTCCCTGGGGATCTGGGCATAGACGTGATCCAGTCTTGCGCCACCCTGACTGAAGATTTGCGAGTGGGCGCCGGAGATGAAGTCATTGAACTCCGCACCTGCGGGATCGTCCTTGGAAAAGCGGCCGATTGCGCTCTTGGCCCAGACCCGATCGAACCAGGTCGCATAGGAGGATTCTTCGCCGATGGCGACACAGAGCCAACTGTCATCGTGCTGCCGGTAGAGCAGCAGATAGGGCATTAGCGCTTCCATTTCCGGTGAGTCGACCTGAAAACGCGCGTTGGCCCAGGCGAGAAAGCCTTTTTGAAGGATGGGCGGGCTGTCTACCCAGAGCCGGCTGAGCGGGTGCTGCTGGGCGTAGAAATCGCGGCCTTCCTCATCGTGGAACCGGGATCGGTCCATCCCCGAGGCGGTTGCGCCGTGCAAGCGCTGTCCGCCGAGCCAGGCTTCAGCCTGCTCGAGCACTTTTTCAGCCTCGGTCATTGCCTTCTTGCCGGCTTCAGTGAGGGCGTAGTGGCGATCCCGGACCTCGAAGAAGGTGGCGCCCTTGATCTCCTCCAAGGCACTGATATGGCGGCGTACGGTCTGGCGCGAAACGCCGAGCTTGTTCACTGTCTGCGTGAGATTGAGCGTTTGCCCCAGGGTTATCAGGGACTTCATCATGTCGAACAGCACTGGGGGTCGGCGCAAACTAGGCATGGCAGTTTGAATGGTCCAAACGATCAACCGAGGATTGTTGTGCGTTTTATACAACAAGCTCTTTGTTTAGGAAATCCGCTTCTATGGTTAACAGTAGAAGCGGAGATCTTCTATATAAACAATACAGCGTAGCCGGAGAAATACTGTGCTGTTCGTCACGGTTTTTGTTACAGGATCTTTGGTCCAGAGCGCTCAGCGGCGGCCTGCCGGCTGCACGCGCGATCTGGGCATCGGCCGCCACGCGGCCCTTGAGGGATCGGCGAAGGCATTGCTTCGGCGGCTCGGCTTGGCGCAGAATAAATTCCATGGAGCTGGGGCTGGTAAAAAACGGGGCGGACCGAAGCGGGTCCTACTACGCGGAGTTTTCCGTTGACGACGCGGCGGCGGGCGGCGGCGGGCCAGTCTTTATGGACGGAGACGCTTTTGAGGCGCTCTGCTTCATCGCCGGCAACTTTCGGGTTTCCAGCACCACCACCCTGTCGGGCTTTGCCATCGATCGCCTGGTCGAAGAACTGCGGGATGCCGCCCAGCGGATCTCCCATAGCGATAGCCCGAAACAGGTTTGGCCCTTGAGCGCCAGCTATGGCTACACTCAGTTCAACTCGATCACGGATTGGGAGGCCGGGCGCCGCGATTTCAGCCTGATGCTGCGCGAGCTCGGAACGTGGCTGGAGGCGGCGCGTGCCCGCGATCTATCTGTCACAATCAGGGGCGTTTAGGTGAAGGCCTTGAAGGCAATCAGGGTGAAGGTGTCTTTGATGCCGGATAAGGTCTGGACCCGCTCATTGACGAAATGACCGATGTCGTCGTCGTCCTGCAGATAGCATTTCACCAGGAGATCGTACTCGCCGGACGTCGAATGCACCTCAGAGACCTGTTCGACGCTTTCGACCAATGCGTCGGCCACCGGATAGGCTTTTCCAAGCTCACACTTGATCATGATGAAAATCGTCTGCATCGCATTCCATCTTTCGCCTGTTGGCCGCCGCCGGCCCCGAGTCGTTGATCGCCATCATAGCCGCTTGAGGCCGAAGGCCAAGATCGCTGCCTTTGGGGCGTGGCGGTGAGCTATCGCATCCGGCCTGCCCGCGCTGCCGATGCCGATGTTCTGGCTGCCATGGAAAGTGCTGCCGCCCAGCGTTTCGGCGACATCGGGCTGACCGCGATCGCGCAGGGACGTCCGCCCGAAAGAGCAGAATATGAGCGCCAGATCGCAGAAGAACTGGCCTGGGTCGCAGAGACGGCGTCGGGGGAGCGGGAGATTGTTGGGCTCGCCCTGGCCGATGTGGTGGACGGGCAGGGCTTTCTCGCCGAACTCTCGGTGCATCCGGATCATGGAAGACAGGGCCTGGGGCGCCGCCTGACTCAGGCCGTCGAAGCTTGGGCGGAGGCAAGCGGCTTCGGGACACTGTCGCTGACGACATTCGATAGCGTACCCTGGAACCGGCCTTACTATGAGTGCCTTGGCTTTTCCGTCCTCGACGATGAAAATATCGGCCCGGAGCTGAGAAGGTTGCGCGAAGGGGAGAGGGCGCGCGGTCTTGACGATCTCAGCCCCCGCGTCTGCATGCGGAAGAGTCTTCTGAAGTCCTGAGGCGGCTTGAGAGGGTCGGCGTCAGGCGACCTTTGCAGGACGCAGCAGGAACGCGGGGATGTGATCGCCGAAGGCGGTCTCGCCCGGTGCCAGTTCTTCATTCTCCGGCTTTTTCTTGCCGCGTCGCGGGGACCGCTTTGCGTCCCGGCTCTTGGCGGGCTTTGAAGCGGCCGCTTTCGGTTCGGCGGTTGCCTCGAAAGCGACAACCTCGACGGCGGCCGCCTCGCTTGGCTCCGTCGCCGTTTCATCTTCGACCACGGCGGACTCGCTTGCCGGATTTCCTTCAGAGGGCGCGGCCTCTGCCTTCTTGGCAGAGCGGCGCTGGCCGCCGCGGCGCCCGGACTCGCTGCTGCTGCGGCCACCGCCACGGCGCCGCCGGCCGCCTCTTGAGTCCTCGGCCGCGTCACCGGCTTCCCAGCCGCTATTCTGGTCAACCGTGATCTCGGGGATGTCCTTGCCCAGCATGCGGACAACATTGGCGAGATACTTGCCTTCTTCCCGCAGCGCAAAGGTGAAGGCCTTGCCGCTGCGCCCGGCCCGGCCGGTGCGGCCGATGCGGTGGACATAGTCTTCGGGATTGGAAGGGACGTCGAAGTTGAAGACGTGGGACACTGCCGGGATATCCAGCCCGCGCGCCGCCACGTCGGAGCAGACCATGAACTGGACCTTGGCGTCCTTGAAGTTCTGAAGGGTTTCCATGCGGACAGGTTGGGCCATGTCGCCGTGCAGCGCGGCAACGGAAAAACCATGCCGCTCCATCGAACGGAAGACGATATCGACATCGCGCTTGCGGTTGCAGAACACCAGCGCCGATTTCACGTCCTCGCCGCGGATCAGATCGCGCAGGGCGGCCCGCTTTTCCTTGGCCGCGCCCTTTACCTTGATGAGCGCCTGGGTCACCGTCTCGGCGGCGGAGGCCGGCGGATCGACCGAAATCTCTTTCGGGTTCATCAGGAAGGTGTCGGCCAGACGGCGGATTTCCGGCGGCATGGTGGCCGAGAAAAACAGAGTTTGGCGGATCTTCGGCAGCAGGCCGACGATACGCTCGACATCCGGCATAAAGCCCATGTCCAGCATGCGGTCGGCTTCGTCGATCACCAGGATCTTCACGTCCGCCAACAGGATCTTGCCGCGCTCGAACAGGTCGATCAGCCGACCCGGCGTGGCGATCAGAACATCGACACCGCGGTCGAGCTTTTGTTCCTGTTCGACGAAGGAGGAGCCGCCGATCAGCAGCGCCATCGAAAGCTTTCCGTGCTTGCCGTAGAGCTCGAAGTTCTCGGAGACCTGGGCCGCCAGTTCGCGGGTCGGCGCGATGATCAGCGAGCGCGGCATTCTCGCACGCGCCCGGCCGCTCGAAAGGATATCGATCATCGGCAGGGTGAAACTGGCTGTCTTGCCGGTACCGGTCTGGGCACAGCCCAGCACGTCGCGCCCCATGAGCACTACCGGTATGGCTTTTTCCTGGATCGGCGTCGGCGTGGCGTAACCCACTTCGTCAACGGCCTTCAGGACCTCTGGACTGAGTCCAAGATCTTCAAACGTCATGCAATCCGTATATTCGCTTTGGAGTATCAAGGCCGACTGAATTCACTTCAGTCGTAACCGTGGCGGATCATAAGAAATAAAGGCAATATGTCAATCATTAGCAGCAGTCGTCATGAATTAGTCGCGGCTTCTCGTTCCAATTAAAATAATGTTCCTATATCCTCGCTCTAATATGGTTAATATTTCTGGACTCGAAGTGCTGCAGCCAGAGGTGGATACCGGTAACTTGGGTCTTCTTCTGGTCGATTTGCAGACGCGGCTTGCCCCGGCGATCGCCGAAAGTCCCGCGGTTATCGATCAAGCGGCTAAGCTGCTGCAGGTTGCGCGGGCGGTTGATCTTCCGATACTTGCGACGGAGCAGTATTCCAAGGGTCTTGGCGCCACGGTCGGGGCCTTGCGTCGTTTCTTGGATCCGGCGGAGATCATCGAAAAGACCGCCTTTGGCGCCCCTCGGGAGGAAGCTTTCCGCCGTGCTCTGGCGGCCCGGGGCATCGGTGAGGTGGTGGTGGCGGGCATGGAGGCGCATGTCTGCGTTCAGCAAACCGTGCTTTGCCTGCTGGAGCAGGGCGTGGCGGTCAGCCTCGTGACCGACGCTGTTGCCTCGCGGGACCCCTTCAACAAAGAGGTAGCGATCAACCGTATGGCCGCGGCCGGTGCCGGTATGGTAACCGCCGATGCCGCTATCGCCCGATTTCAGACCTCCCGTTGTGCGAACGGCTGAACGCCAAACAATTCCTGGAAACGAGAGACAAGAAAGACATCATGGCCGACAAGCTTCCCCTTGCGCTGCTGCCGGGTCTGCTCTGTGACGCAGCCCTTTGGCAGCCGCAGATCGCCGCACTTTCCGACCTTGCCGATTGCTGGGTTGCCGATTTCACGACCCAGGACTCGGCCACGGCCATGGTCGACACGGTGCTGGCGGCGATGCCGGAGCGCTTCTCCTTGGCCGGTCTTTCCATGGGCGGCTATGTCGCGCTGGAGTTGATGGCCCGGGCCCCGGAACGGGTTGATAGGCTGGCCCTGATCGACACCAAGGCCCGGGGCGACAGCGCGGAACAGACCTCGCGCCGCCGCGGCCTGATCGAACTGGCCGAGAAAGGCCAGTTCAAGGGCGTCACCCCAAGGTTGCTGCCGCTTTTCATTCATGAAGACCGTTTGGAAGATGAAGTGCTCACCGCCATCGTCACCGGCATGGCCGAGCGGGTGGGGAAGGACGCCTTTATCTCCCAGCAGCGCGCCATCATGACCCGGCGGGATCACTTCGAGACCCTGGCAGGCATCGCCGTGCCGACGCTGATCCTCTGCGGCCGCCAGGATGTCCTGACCCCGCTTTCTGAACATGAAGACATGGCTGCCGCCATTCCCAATTCGGAATTGATGGTGGTGGAAGACTGCGGTCATCTCGCTACCCTCGAAAGGCCGGAGGCCGTCACCGCCGCGCTGCGGCGCTGGCTTGGCTCTTGAGGCTGAGCGACGGTCGCAGCCGCCGTCTGTTCCATGCGAAAGATGCATAACAGACGTGATGAAGAAGCGAGCCGGGCGTCTTGACGAAAGCCGCCGTCTGGCGCATGTGCTTGCTGCCGCCGCATTTGATTGCCGAAGCCGTCGTGCAGACCATTCAGTCTCCCCGAACGTGTGATTCCCGGTGTTCTAGATGAGCGGACTTTGCGCAGGTCTTTAGGACGACGAAACAATGGAAATTGCTCTCGAAACACCGGTTCGAGCGACCCTGGCTGTTGAACGCAACAAGGCGGATACCTGGTCTGTCGGCTTCTATCTGATCGATGCCGATGGCCGTCGCGACCGCCGCTGCCTCGGGGTCTACGAGTCCGATGTCGACGCTACAGAGGCGGTTCGGACCTTCTGGACCAAGTTGGCGCTGTAAAACGCCTGCTGCTGCCGCCAGCGGCGGCCGGAGCAGGTCAACCGCCTCGTTCAGCCGAGGCGGCGCTGGAGCAGCAGTACCACGATGAAGCTTGCGCCGATCGACGCGGTGACGATCCCGATCGGGAGCTCTTGAGGGGCAAGCAGCACGCGTGAGGCGAGATCGCTGGCCAAAAGCAGCAAGGCGCCAAAGAGCGCGCTGAGCACAAGGCTGGCGCGGTGCAGCGGCCCGACCAAAGCCCGCGCCATGTGCGGCACCATCAGCCCGACGAAGCCGATCACACCGGTTACCGAGACAAAGATGGCTGTCGAGAAGGCTGCGGCGAGAAAGACTTGCAGGCGAAAGCTGTTTGCGTTTACGCCCAGGCTGTTTGCCGTCAACTCACCGCCCAAAAGTGCGTCCAGATGACGGTGACGCGCCACAGCGAAGACCAGGAGCGCGGCAAAACCAAAGAGGACAAGGGGCAGGTTTTCCCAGCGTGCCAGGCCGAGTCCGCCGAGGCTCCAGAACAGGACCGAGTGAGCGGCGCGCTGATCGCCGGCAAAGACCATGTAGTTGGTTGCGGCTGTGAAAAGAAAAGAGACCGCCAGGCCGGCGAGCACAAGCTTTTCCGGCCCCTGAAAGCCCATACGCCGGACCAACGCGAGAACGATCAGCGCCGCCAGCATGCCCCCGCAGAAGGCCGCAAGCGGCAGGGTCCAGATACCGAGCCGGTCGCCGGTGACGGTAATGACAAAGACCGCGCCGGCCGCGGCGCCGGACGAAAGACCGAAGAGAAACGGGTCCGCCAGATCGTTGCGCGTGACGGTTTGCAGCAGGCAACCAACCATCCCGAGACCGCCGCCGACCAAGATTGCAAGCAGGGCACGCGGTGTTCGCAGGTCAATAACGATACGGTCGACCGGCGTGGTCCCGGCTCCTTCCGCCAAGCCGAGTGCCCGTGCGAAGGCAGCAAGGAGATCCGCGACAGGGATGGGGGTGGCGCCCCAGCCGACGGACAGCAGTGCCAGGGCCACAAGCCCCGCCACTCCCGCCGCCGCTGTGAAGGAGAGGCGGATCACAGGCCGATCAGAAGGCTTTGGGATTCATCGCTTCTGCAATCTTGGCGATGGCGGCGATGTTTGCAGGGCCGGGCGTCAGTTCCTCATAGCGAAGCGCAACGAAGCGTTCGGCCTTGACCGCATCGGTTTCCTTCATGGCCGGATGGGACCGCAGCCAGTCGAGAAGGCCCTGGGCGCCGGTACCCTGCTGATAGTCGAGCAAAATCAGAAACTGGGGATTTGACGCGGCGACGGCTTCCCACGACGACCGTCCCCAACTCGTTTCCATGTCGCCGGTGACGTTGACGCCGCCGGCAGCTTCGATCATCGCGTTGACAAGGGCGTACTTGCCTGCAGTGAAGGGTTTGTCCTCACCTGAGTCGAACAGGAACACCCGGGTTCCCTTCGCATCACCAATCTTGGCCGTGATGTCCGCAAGCTGGGCTTGCCAGCCCTCCACCAGCGCTTCGGCTTCGGCGCGCTTGCCGAAGACGGCGCCCAGACGCAGAACGTCTTTGTAGAGCAGATCCATGGAGGCCGGTGGTTGGGATTTCTTCAGGTGGATGCAGCTTTCAGAGAGGATCAGGGTCTTGATGCCGTGGGGGGCAAGCGTGTCGGGGGTGACGTCCCCGCCGGGCTTCATCCCATAGTACCAGCCGGCAAAGAAAGCGTCCGGGGCCGCCGCGACCAGCGTTTCGACCGTCGGGTACTTGGGTGCCAGTTCGGGGATAGTGCCCCTCTTGATCTCGAACTCCGGGCTTGTTTTGTACCAGCCCGAGATTCCAGTCACGCCGACCATCCGGTCCTGAAGGCCGAGCGCAAAGGCCATCTCGGACATATTGATGTCGTGGACGACCATGCGCTCTGGTGCCTTCTCGAAAGTCAGAGGTTCTCCGCAGTTGTCCACCGTCACCGGAAAGGCCTGGGCCGTGCCCGCGACTGCGAGGCTGAACAGGGTAGGCAAGAGGTACTTCATCGAACGAACTTCCTTCAATTTGAGGCGGAATGATTGTTGCTGACGGGGATATCCAGGACGGAAACCACGCGGTCCTCCGTCGGATGGGCCAGATGCAAGAAATCGACACCGAAGACCTGGTGCACCGCTTGCGCGGTCAGTACGTCTGCGGTGCGCCCGGCGGCCACCACACGGCCGCGGTTCATGAGAAGCGTGTGGCTGGCAAGCTTGGGGATCAGCGCCAGTTCGTGCAGCACACACAGACTGGTGATGCCGCGGGCGAAAAGAAGGGACAAGAGCGTCCCCTTGGCCTTCGGATCCAAGTGGTTGGTGGGTTCGTCCAGAAACAGGATGTCCGGTTTCTGGCATAGCGCACGCGCCACCGAGGCGCGTTGCAGTTCGCCGCCTGAGATCTGTCCGAGAGGGCTCGATTCCTTGCCAGCAAGCCGAAGCTCTGCGATTGCTTCTTCGATTGCGTGTTCATTTTCCGCGCGTGAGGCTTTTGTCCTGTGCGGGATGCGGCCAAGGGCAACGTAATCGTAGACGCTCAGCCGACGATCCGGTTCGTCCAGTTGACCGACATAGGCAATCCTGCGGGCGCGCTGCAGCGGTGTGTAGTCTTTGAAAGGTCTGCCGCAGAGGTGAAGCGAGCCCTTTGTCGGGGCCAGCAGGCCGGCCAGCATGCGCAGCAGAGTCGACTTGCCCGCGCCGTTGGGGCCTGCGATGGCCACCATATCACCGGCCCGGACGGTGGCACTTGCATCCACCACAAGGGCGTTGCCGGCGCCGGCCCGGTAGGTGAGCCCGCTGGCTTCAAGCACGGCTGGATTGCCGCACGAGTCCGTCATGGCGCGATCTCTCCATCGATACTGGTGAGGCTGTTCAGCGCGGGCACCCTGGCCAGCGTTTTTGTGGCGAGGGCGGCAGGCCGCTCGTCACAGCGGGTCCAGCCGTTGGCGGAAGTCTTATAGAGCCGCGCGAAAGCGACAAGCGCCTCTGTGTCGCTCGGCTCGATATCGCCAAACAGGTAGGTTGCCTTGCCGTCGCCCTGAAAGGCGACAGTAGCGGGGCGGTCGCAGCCGGCCATACAGGCAATGCCGATAACCGAAAAACTCTGCGATACGCCGTCACCAGCCGCGGTTCCGACAGCGGTCCGCAAGCTCCCGATCAGATCGTCGCCGGAATTCTCTCCGGTCTTCGGATGTCGGCAGGTTGTGCAGACGACGATACGATGGCTGCGGTCGGCGGGCTCGGAAGGGGTTGTCATGGCCAGTTCTGGTCTTTGCGTTCGGACGAGAACTGCGGAACAACCGGCAGAGCAAACAGTGCGTGCCATTCCATCCCTCGGAAACACCCCGTCCCGGTTTAGACTGTGGCGATGGCAGGTCTCCTGGCTCGCGGCTCGTCGCTTTGCACCCGCCTTCCCGACCCGTCGGATCAGTGGCTCTGTCAGGTGCTCGCTCACCGCTTACAGTTGCGGGGGCAGCCACGGTCTTGGTCCCTGATGGGTACGCCTCACCGTGTTCCCTTTTCATCCGCCTTACGTTCGTATCGGCAGAACCATCGGCTCGCACTTTGGGATAGTTTGCGTGCCGTTGCAATCAAATTGACGGGTTACCGGCAAGTGTTCCGCTATGGCGCTCCCCGACCGCGCCAATGACGCTAGCGGTTCAGACGTCGATCTCTTCGACGAAGCGGGCGTTCTCCTGAATGAAGGCGAAGCGGGCCTCGGGCTTGCGGCCCATCAGGCGCTCGATCATATCCGCCGCCTTCTTCTCCTCCGCCGCCGGGCTCTTGTCGCCTTCGGCGGCGATGGTCACCCGCAGCAGGGTGCGCTTGGCCGGGTCCATGGTGGTTTCCTTGAGTTGCCGCGCCGGCATCTCGCCCAGGCCCTTGAAGCGGCTGACGTCGATCTTACCGCGGCCCTTGAAGTGGGACTTCATAAGCTCGTCTTTGTCCGCGTCGTCCATGGCATAGACGCTTTCGCTGCCCTGGGTCAGGCGATAGAGCGGCGGTTGGGCCAGATAGAGGCGGCCGCTTTCGATGAGGCCGGGCATCTCGCGGTAGAAGAAGGTGATCAGCAAAGAGGCGATGTGGGCGCCATCGACATCGGCATCGGTCATGATGACGACGCGCTCGTAGCGCAGCTTGTCGATATCGAAGTTGCCGCGGGTGCCGCACCCCAGTGCCTGGGTAATGTCGGCGATTTCCTGGTTGGACTTCAGCTTGTCGGCCGAGGCGCTGGCCACGTTCAGGATCTTGCCGCGCAGGGGCAGCACGGCCTGGGTCTCGCGGGCGCGTGCCTGCTTTGCCGAGCCGCCAGCGGAATCGCCCTCGACCAGAAAAACCTCCGTTCCCTCCGAGCGGTTGCGGCTGCAATCCGACAGCTTGCCCGGCAGGCGCAGCTTGCGCGTCGCCGACTTGCGGTTCTGTTCCTTTTCCTGACGCCGGCGCAGGCGCTCTTCGGCGCGCTCGACGAAACGCTCCAGCAGCATGCGCGCGCGTTCCGGGTGGCCGGAGAGCCAGTGGTCGAAGTGGTCCTTGATGGAGGTTTCCACCAGCTTCGTCGCGGCTGCCGTTGCCAGCTTCTCCTTGGTCTGGCCCTGAAACTGTGGGTCGCGGATGAACAGCGACAACATGGCGCTGGCGCCGCCCAGGGCATCGTCCGAGGTGACCTGGCCGGTCTTCTTGTTGCCGGTCATCTCGCCGTAGGCCTTCAGACTCTTTAACAGGCCGGAGCGCAGGCCGGCTTCATGGCTGCCCCCTTCGGGTGTCGCCACGGTGTTGCAGTAGGAATTGAGGAAGCCGTTCTCGTCGGCGGGCCAGGTGATTGCCCACTCGACCCGGCCTTGGCCGTCGGGCAGCTTGGCCTCGCCCTCAAAGGGGTCGGGCGTCAGGGTCTTGCGTTTGCCCAGGGTCGCAGCGAGATAGTCGGAAAGACCATTGGGGAAGTGCAGGGTGTCGTTCTCCGGCACCTCGTCGCCCTTCGACAGCAGCTTCTTGTCGCAGGCCCAGCGGATTTCCACGCCGCGATAGAGGTAGGCCTTGGAGCGCGCCATGCGATAGAGCTGCGCCGGCCGGAAGGCTGCTTCCTCACCGAAGATCGTCGGGTCGGGATGGAACAGGATCGTGGTGCCGCGCCGGTTGTTGACCGGTTTGCCCTTGGACAGCTTGGTCTTGGGCTTGCCCTTGTTGTAGGTCTGTTCGTAGAGCTTCTTGTCGCGGGCGACCTGAATGATCAACTCGTCCGCCAGAGCGTTCACGACGGAGAGGCCGACCCCGTGCAGGCCGCCGGAGGTCTCATAGGCCTTTTGGGAGAATTTTGCACCGGAGTGCAGCGTCGTCAGGATCACTTCCAGGGCCGACTTGGGCTTGAACTTGGGGTGGGGGTCGACCGGGATGCCGCGCCCGTTGTCGGCGACCACCACTACGTTGCCTTCGTGCAGTTCCAGTTCGATGCGGCTGGCGTGGCCGGCGACGGCCTCGTCCATGGCGTTGTCCAGCACCTCGGCGACCAGGTGGTGCATCGCCCGCTCATCGCTGCCCCCGATGTACATGCCCGGTCGCCGGCGGACCGGCTCCAGCCCCTCCAGGACTTCGATATCCTTGGCGGAATAGTTGTCCGGTGATTTCTTCGATGTCGATTGAAAGAGGTCTGCCATCTTGGCCCGTATTCTGACTGAAGAACTGTTCTTGAAAGGTTTAAGTAGGCGACGATCCTGCCGCTGCCCGGGGGACGGCCGCTTGGCAAAAGAATCGCACTATACGGTATGGTACCTTATGTTGGTCCCCGATATCTAGTTGTGGAGAGGGGACTTGTCCATGCCCAAACGCTATGACGTCTGAGACATCCGGACCGGCCGGCCAACCGCGCGGCGCGCTCGCCACCCGTACGCTGGCGATGCCGGCCGACGCCAATCCCAGCGGCGATATCTTCGGCGGCTGGGTCTTGTCGCAGATGGATATTGCCGGCGGGATCACGGCCGGAACCTTTGCTGCAGGGCGCGTGGCGACGGTGGCGGTGGACGCCATGACCTTTCACCGCCCTGTCTATGTCGGCGATGTGCTCTGCACCTATGCCGATATCATCCGGCGCGGCCGCACCTCTCTGGCCATCCATATCGAAGCCTGGGCCCAGCGCGGGCGCCAGGGCGACCGGGTGAAGGTGACCCAGGGCGTTTTCACCTTTGTGGCGATCGATGACCAGGGCAAGCCACGGCCGTTACCGGAGGTCATGGTCAGCGGGACCGATCATCTGACAGACAAAGAGGAACCGGCTGCATGAGAAAAGCGATACTGGGTGCCTTGGCCGCGGCAGTCCTTGGCTTCTCCATTACGACCGCCCTGGCGGGCGAGGCCGATGTGATCGCCGTTGAGGCGGTGCAGGAGGGCGATAACACTTGGCGCTTCTCCGTCACCGTCCGCCATGCCGACGAGGGTTGGGATCACTATGCCGACCGCTGGCAGGTGGTGGCGCCGGACGGAACAGTGCTGGGTACGCGCGTGCTTTTGCATCCGCATGAGAATGAACAGCCTTTCACACGCTCGCTCGGCGGTGTGGTCATTCCCGAAGGTGTGGATCAGGTGGTCGTGCGCGCGCACGACTCGGTTCACGGCGACGGCGGCGCGGAGATCCAGGTGAAGCTGAAACGCTGACCGCGCTCAAGCTGTCGGCAGCTTGCGCCACAGGCCGAAAGGGGCCCCCGGGTCTTCCCGCGCGATCCAGCGGTAGGGGAGCCGGCGCCAGGGCTCCACGTGGCGGCGCCGGTTATCGAGGGCATAAACACCCCTGTCGCTGTGCACGAGCAATACCGCGTGCCCCTGGCCGCTCTCGATATGGCAGGCAGCCAGGGTTAGGGCCGAACGGGGCCAGCCGTATTTCTGACAGAGCGTGAACAGCTTGCGGATGGCGTAGTCCTCGCAATCGCCTTCCGACTCCACCAACTGCCAGCGGTCGGGTCCGTCTGGGCGAAAGCGGATCAGGCGATTGACCTGTTGGTGGACCAGGGCCAGCTCGACTTCGCGCGCGTGCGTCAGTGCCACGGGCGCCAGGGGCTCGGCCGAAAGATCGAGTTCCGGATGCTGTTTGATCAGTTTGAACCAGGCCGCCGGTGCCGCGCGAAATCCGGCCGCACGCATGGCGGAGGAGGGTGGCAAGGTAGCCGGCAGGGTGGTCAGGTTGGCGCCGCCGGGTGCAGGCAGTGCACAGGTCGCCGTGACGCCCGCAAGGACGCCGATCAGGCGGCGCCGGGAAAGGTCGGAGGGCTTAGCGGCGGACTCGGACGAGGCGTCGCGGTGGTTGTCTATGGAAGGCACGCTGGACTCCAGGCAATGGAATTGACTGCCGGAGTGATAGGCTAATTACTGTGGTTGAGGCGTGCTATATTGGAGGTGTTATTATGATATCAAAAAGAAAAAAGGATGTTATTTAAAATATATTAACTATCAATTAGTAATTAGGAGATAATTCCAATTCATTATTCATCTTTTTTCAATAAATGCACGCTGTGCATGCACCCCTGACAGGCACTGCAGAGGCGCTGAGCCAGGGTCAGTAAGCGTGCCGCCGAAACTGCCGTTTCGTTTCTTCAGTTGGCTTCAGGGGCCAATGTGATCGGCATTTCCCGTCGCTTCTGCTGCAGAATCCCGCCGCCGCGCTTCGGGTGCCGCAAGACTGAGCCTTTCTTCCGAGATCGCCATGCGCGGTGGTATGGGCCGCGCCTCTGCCGTGGTGACCCATGGCACATAGGTCGCCCGCGGAAAGGCGACGACACCAAGAACTAAGAAGGACGCCACGACGACACTGCGCCAAGTCACTGCTATCAACATCACAAAAACAAACCACCTCAAGAAACGATGGTCCCTTTTTAGAGTGTTTCTTGTGCTTCGGGCGTGATCTCTCGGCGGCAGAAATATGGTGAAAATAAAGCCGTTCTGTGTTCTCGCACGACTGTTTACGCTTCCTTAACCTCGATCAATATCGGACAGCAAAAAAAGCCCCGCCGACTCGCGCCGGCGGGGCTTCATACGCTTGTGTGGTCTGACGGCGGACTTCCCTCCGCTGAGGATCAGACCGAGTAGTACATCTTGAACTCGACCGGATGCGGGGCGTGTTCGAACTGGTAGACCTCTTCCCACTTCAGTTCCGCGTAGGCTGCGATCTGATCTTTGCTGAAGACGTCTCCGGCCAGCAGGAATTCGTGGTCGGCTTCCAGAGCTTCGATGGCTTCACGCAGAGAACCACAGACGGTCGGTACGTCGGCCAGCTCTTCCGGCGGCAGGTCATAGAGATCTTTGTCCATGGCGTCGCCCGGGTGGTACTTGTTCTTGATACCGTCGAGGCCGGCCATGAGCATGGCGGAGAACGCCAGATAAGGGTTGGCCGTCGGATCGGGGAAGCGCACCTCGACGCGCTTTGCGTTGGGGCTGTCGCCATAGGGAATGCGGCAGGAGGCCGAGCGGTTGCGCGCCGAATAAGCCAGCAGCACCGGCGCCTCGAAGCCCGGGATCAGGCGCTTGTAGCTATTGGTCGAGGGGTTGGTGAAAGCGTTCAGCGCCTTGGCGTGCTTGATGATGCCGCCGATGTAGTGGAGGCAGGTTTCCGACAGCCCCGCATAGCCGTCGCCGGCGAACAGCGGATTGCCGTCTTTCCAGATCGACTGGTGGGTGTGCATGCCGGAGCCGTTGTCGTCGGCGATCGGCTTCGGCATGAAGGTCGCCGACTTGCCGTACTGGTGGGCGACCTGGTGCACGACATACTTGTAGATCTGCATGCCGTCGGCAGCCTGAACCAGCGGGGCGAACTTGATGCCCAACTCGTGCTGGGAGGGCGCTACCTCGTGGTGATGTTTTTCGACCGCCAGGCCCATATCGCCCATCACCTTCAGCATCTCCGCGCGCAGGTCCATGGCGGAATCGACCGGCGGCACCGGGAAGTAACCGCCCTTGATGCCCGGCCGGTGACCCATGTTGCCGTCCTCGAAAATCGAGCCGGTGTTATAGGGGCCTTCGTCGGAATCGAGGAAGTAGTAGGTCTGGTTCTGCGATACGTCGAAGCGCACATCGTCAAAGACGAAGAATTCGGCCTCAGGCCCCCAGAAGCTCTGATCGCCGACGCCGGAGGACTTCACATAGTTTTGGGCGCGCACGGCGGTGGATCGCGGATCGCGATGATAGAGCTGGCCGGTGGAGGGCTCGACGATGTTGCAGAAGAGAATCAACTGCGGAAGGTTTGAGAAGGGGTCCATCACGGCGGAGGAGAGGTCCGGGCGCAGGATCATGTCGGACTCATTGATCGCCTTCCAGCCGGCAATCGACGATCCGTCGAACATGATGCCTTCGGTGAGCGCATCTTCATCGACCGCATCGACATGCATTGCCAGATGCTGCCATTTGCCGCGCGGGTCGGTGAAGCGGTAGTCGACGTAAACAACTCTCTGATCTTTGATCATCTCGAGGATGGTTTTTGCATCTGACATGGATGTTCTTTCCGTTTCTTCGAACCTTGTGATGGATGTTTGTTCGGCCGCCCGGAGCCTGTTGGTGTCCTGCGGGCCGAGATGATACGGCTAGACCGCCGCGGCCCCGCGTTCTCCCGTGCGGATGCGGATTGATTCTTCGATACCGCTGACAAAGATCTTGCCGTCGCCGATGCGGCCGGTATGGGCGGCCTGCTGGATCGCCTCGACGGCCCGTTCGACCAGTTCGTCTTCAAGAACCACTTCGACCTTCACCTTCGGCAGGAAGTCGACGACGTATTCGGCGCCCCGATAGAGCTCGGTATGACCCTTCTGGCGTCCGAAGCCTTTGGCCTCGGTGACAGTGATGCCTTTGATACCCACTTCGTGGAGCGCTTCCTTCACTTCATCCAGCTTGAAAGGCTTGATGATCGCTTCGATCTTTTTCATCGCGTGTTAGGGCCTCATATCCGGTGCTGATCGATCCCGGCAGCAGCGTGCCAGACTGACGCTTAAGCAGGAGGCGTGCCAAAAGGCGCGGAGACCGGAAGATCACGGGGTTTAGGGCTTGGCCGGCGTGCGATATCGCCGCTGCTTTGGTTTGTCTGCCTACAAACTGTGCAGTCTGGGCAAAAACTGATCACGCGACGCCGGATTGCCGGCTTTCCAGATGGGCGCCGATGCGCTCCAGCGCCAGACGGATGTTGTCCAGGGAGTTGGCGTAGGACAGGCGGAGATAACCTTCGCCGAAGCGCCCGAAGGAGGTTCCGGCGATGATGGCGATTCCGGCCTCTTCGAGAAGCTCCAGCTCCAAGGTCTTGGCCGGGATGCCGGTCCCCGTGATGTTAGGGAATGCGTAGAAGGCCCCCGCCGGCTCAACACAAGAGACGCCGGGCAGGGCGTTGAGGGCGCCGTGGATTGCCCGCCGCCGCACATCGAAGGCCGACATCATTTCCGCGACTGCATCCTGCGGCCCGCGCAGCGCGGCCAGGCCGGCAAACTGGGCCGAGGCATTGACGCAGGAGTGACAGTTGATGGCCAGACGCGTGGCCGTCTCCGCCAGGCCCTTGGGCCAAACGGCGAAGCCGAGCCGCCAGCCGGTCATGGCGTAGGTCTTGCTCCACCCGTCCAGCATGATCACCCGGTCGCGGATTTCCGGATACTGCAGCAGGCTGACGTGCTCACGCCCGTCGTAGAGCATCTGGCTGTAGATCTCGTCGGAAAGGATCGTGACCTGCGGATGGGCGTCCAAGCCTTCGACCAGCCGGTCGACTTCCTCGCGCGGGGTGACGCCCCCGGTCGGGTTGGCCGGGCTGTTGATGATGATCAGCCGGGTTTGCGGGGTGATGGACTCGAGCACGGCCTCGGCGGAGAAGGCGAAGCCCTTGTCTTCGGAAAGGGCGATGGGGACGGCCTTGGCGCCGGAGAAGTTGATCACCGACTCATAAATGGGGAAGCCGGGGTTGGGATAGAGAATCTCCGCGCCGGGTTCGCCGAACATCAGCATGGCGAAGAACATCGTCACCTTGCCGCCGGGCACCACCACCACCGTGTCCGGATCCACCTGGACGTTGTGGCGCAGTTCCAGGTCTTCGGCGACGGCTTCGCGCAGTTCCAGAATCCCGTTGGCCGGGGTATAGCCGTGATGCCCGTCGCGCAGCGCCTTCACGGCGGCCTCGACGACATGCTCCGGCGTCTGAAAGTCGGGTTGGCCGATGCCCAGGTTGATGATCGACTTGCCCTGCTGCTCCAGCGCCTTGGCGCGGGCCAGAACTTCGAAAGCGCTTTCGGTACCGAGGCGCCCGATGGCTGTGGCCAGTTGATTCATTTCCGCCGTTTCCTTCTTTTCCAACCTTTTTTCAGGCGGCTGCACACTAAGGCAGGGGTACGGGATGCCGCAAGAAGCCAGGGGTGCGGGATGCCGCAAACCCATGCCTTGCCGAAACCGGCCGTTTCGGGTTCTTTGCCCTGGGGTCTGAGAGTTGAGGGCGCCGTCGGTGGCCGGATGAGCGCGCGTCGGTTTGACAATCCGCTTTTTGTCCCTAGGCTCCGCCCGCGTCAGGACGATTGCGGATCGTCGGCTGGCAGATCATTGCGAACCGGAGGACTCAGCTATCAAAACCGAGAGCCTTAGTGCAGAAGATCAGGGTCACGCGGACACCATCGGCAGCAGGATTGGCTGCGCCCGAGAAGCCGCCGGGCTGACGGCCGCGCAGGCTGCCCGTCGCCTGGCTGTGAAAACAGCGACTTGGCAGGCCTGGGAGAGCGACCGGTCGGAGCCCCGGTCCAACAAACTGATCATGATCGCCGGCACTCTGGCGGTCAGCCCGGCTTGGCTGCTGACGGGGCGGGGCGAGGGCCCGGTTGAAGGTGTTGGGGATGATATCCAGCTGCTCATTCAGGAATTGCGGCTGGTCTCGCGCGAAGTCGATACAGCCAAAGCCCGCTTAGATGCCATTTTGCGCCGGCTCGAGACCTTCCACTCCTATAACCATGTCGAGTCGATATAACTCATAGTGTCAGCGCTGCCTGGAGCCGGAGCAGAGGGCTCTGCGCAGGCAGCAGCCCGGAGCATGGCCGGGGGTATGGCTGGGGCAGGGGGCAAGGCGCCGCAAAGCGCGAACGATGCCGGTGCGCGGCGCTTGACGCCCCCGAAACAAGGGCTTAAACACGCCCCTTCGAGAGCGCGCGCCGATGCCGTGTTCTCCGTCTTCGGATGGTGGCTGTAGCTCAGTTGGTTAGAGCGCCTGGTTGTGGTCCAGGAGGCCGTGGGTTCAAGTCCCATCAGCCACCCCATTCCCCCGTTACCTTGATGCCGCCCCTATGGAAGGTCGCCGACAGCCGGTATGCCGAAGCTGTCGCGCACGGCGGTGTTGCTGCGGCTTCTCTGCAGATTGGCGAGCAGGCTCGAAAGGCGCCACTCCTGTACCGCAGGCGCCGGACCGAGGTCGAGCGACAGCGTGAAGCCGATGGCATAGCCCCCGGCGCTGTCGGCCGACAGGTCGGAGCCGATAAGAAAAGGTCCGAAACGCTGGTCCAGGCCGACGCTGGCCTCCGACAACGCGGAGGCCGGCTTGTGCGTGACATCGATGGTTGCGCCGATGCCGTCATTCATTGGCCAACGCGAGCCGAAGGCCAGCTCGGTGATTTGCCTGTCGGGCAGAATCCCGTAATCGATGCGGCCCTGATGGTCGCCCCCCATCCAGTCGAAACCAAAGGAAAGCCCGCCCCCGATGGTCTGGGTCGTCTCGCCGTCCGCTGCAAAGCCCTGGTCAATGGAAAGGCGGGTGCCAATGCGCAGATGCGGAAAGGTCAGGCCGCCGTCGACTGCGACATCGAGATCCTGCTGCCCCGATTGACGTTGGCGGTATTCGCCGCTGAGACCGAGCGGCAGGGTCACGCCCTCCGCCACACCGAAACTTCCGGACATGCCGAGCCGGCTTTGCCGCGTGACGCGGTTCGCAGTCTCATCCTCGCCGTCAGATTGGCCATCCGCGATGTTCAGCCGGGCCAGGTGCTCCTGGTGCAGGGCGGTGAGACGCAGCGGCCCAAGATTGAGGCGCGCCGTGACCTCGCCGGTGGCCGCGCCCCCTTCGTCCATGACCAGGTCCAAACCATCGACCCAGCCGAAGCGATCGAGAATCCCCCAGCCTTTCGAGAGGTCGAAGCCGTCGCCGCGGCTTGCGGAGTTGGCGCTGAGGACGCAAGAGGCGGCTAGTCCTGCAAGGAGGCTGCTTTTCAGCCGTCGACGCAGAGGCGATCTGTTTTTCATGAAACGGCTAACTCTTGAAATCCCTGGCCCTTCGCGGCGCGGTAACCTTTCATTAAGAAATCATAAAGTAATTCTGTTAATATTCCGTAAACCATATTTAGAAAACACGTTTCACGTGAAACAAGAGATTTTGGTAAGTAATATAGAATTAGAATACTGAATATTGATTAAGTAAACGTGCTGAAATGCACAGTCTTTGATCCGTTTCGTGGGCTGCCCGCAAGAATTCTGTGGCACTGAAGTGTCCTGTGGCAGAACTGTGACCAGTCAACGGTTTCAGTTTGTTGTCGGCCAGGCTGAAATGTTGTTTCGGGTGCGCTCAACGCAGGGCGTGGGCGGGAGGAGGAATCGCTTCGCCTTTTCAGGAAACCTGCTATCAGGCCGCGAATACTTGGCCGAAGGTTCTGCGGCGTCACTTTGACGCGTTCTTAGGGGAAACCCACGCTGGCCGATGCAACCCGGCGCCTTGCGCGCTAGACTGCTGAAAGAAGATGCAAATTTGGGGGAGGTTGAGGTTGCAGGATGAGTTAAAGGCGGCAATGCGCGCAGGGCGTCCCGCCGTTGGGTTTTGGTGTGAGCTGTTCAGCCCGGCCGCGGCCGAGATCATGGCCTCCGCCGGCTATGACTGCGTGATGATCGACTGCGAGCACGGCCCGGGCGATACGGGCTCGGCAATCGAGATCATGCGCGCTATCGATTCTTCGGGCTGTACGCCCCTGGTACGTGTTCCGGGCAACGATCAGGGCTGGATCAAGCGCCTGTTGGATGCCGGCGCCCGGGGGGTGATGGTCCCGGCGGTAAACAGCGCGGCCGAGGCCGAGGCCGCGGTTGCCGCCTGCCACTATCCCCCAAGGGGCGTACGCGGCATGGCGGCGCCCATTGTACGTGCTTCGGGATATGGTCGGGACTGGCAGGGGTATGTCAGGCAGTCTGCCGAATCCCTGTTGGTTATCTGCCAGATCGAGAGCAAACAGGCTCTGGACTGCGTCGATGCGATCGCCGCCATCGAGCAATTGGACATGATCTTCATTGGGCCTTTTGATCTCTCGGCCAGTCTCGGCTTCATGGGCGAGCCCGACCATCCGGAGGTACGGCGCGCCATCACCGAGGCGGAGAAAGCCGCGAAGGCGCAGGGCTGCCTGCTGGGCGGTATCCCGACACCCGAACGCCCGGCCCAGGCCCTCTATGAGGCCGGCTATGACCTCGTCCTGGCGGATATGGACGTGGTGATACTGCGCGACGGTGCGATGGCCAGTGTGTCATCGCTGATGACGGCGGCGGGCCGGCGTTGAGGGGAAGGGACCGTCTGTGACCGCTTTGCCTTCTCCTTTGGCCAATCAGGGCGCTTCAGGCTCGGAAATCCTGACGGTGGAGCAAATGTACGCCGCAGATTGCCTGACCATCGCTGGCGGGATTGCCGGACGTGATCTGATGGAGACGGCGGGCGCGGCGGTTGCGGAAAGCGTCCGCCGGCAAGCAGCGGCAGGGGACGCGATCCTCGTACTCTGCGGTCCCGGGAACAACGGTGGAGACGGTTTTGTCGCGGCGCGGCACTTGAAGAAGGCCGGCTATCCCGTGCAGCTCGCGCTCTTGGGTGATCTCGCGGCGCTGAAAGGCGATGCGGCTGCGGCGGCAGATGACTGGGATGGCCCTGTGGAACCCCTCGACGCGGTCGCTCTGGAAGGCATCGCTCTGGTCGTGGACGGGCTCTTCGGCGCCGGGCTCAACCGGGCGTTGGAGGGCGCCGCGGCGGCGGCGGTCCGCGCCGTCACCGCCGCCGGGCTTCCCGTCGTCGCCATCGACGTGCCGAGCGGCGTCACCGGCAATCGTGGAGAGCCCTGGGACGGGCCGGTCTTTCAGGCCGATGCTACGGTAACCTTTTTTCGTAAGAAACCTGCACACCTTCTTGTCCCCGCTCGATTCTTCTGCGGAGAAGTTGAAGTCGCACAAATCGGTATCGCTGACGAGGTGCTGCAGGAGATAGCGCCCCGGCAGTTCGAGAACGGGCCGCCGCTCTGGGGCGCGGCATTTCCCCGGCGGGCGGCGGCTGCCCACAAATATCAAGCGGGCCATGCCTTGGTCCTGGGCGGTGCGGAGATGACCGGCGCGGGCCAATTGGCGTCGCGGGCGGCGCTGCGCATGGGGGCAGGGCTGGTCAGCCTGGCCTGCAGCCCGGAAAGCCTGCCGATCTACGCCCTGGCAAACCCCAGTGTCATCACACTGCCGCTGCACAAGGCTGGAGACTTCGCCTCGGCCCTTTCGGACCCGCGCCGAAATGCCGTGCTTCTGGGCCCCGGCAACGGTGTCACCGAGGAAACCCGGGAGAGGGCGGTCCTGGCCTTGAGATCCGGGCGCAACCTGGTTCTGGATGCTGACGCCCTGTCGGTTTTCGAAGGGCAGTCGGACTCGCTTTTTGCGTTGATTGCGGCATCGCCGGGGCAGGTGGTGCTGACCCCCCACGATGGCGAGTTCAAGCGGCTGTTTCCGGGCCTTGCCGGGGATCGTCTGGCGCGCGCGCGGGCAGCCGCGTCGCAAAGCGGCGCCACTTTGGTGCTGAAGGGCCCCGATACGGTGGTCGCCGAGCCCGGGGGCGCGGCTTCTATCAACGGTTCTGCGCCGCCCTGGCTAGCCACCGCCGGCACCGGCGACGTCCTCGCGGGCATGATTGTCGGGCTGCTGGCTCAGGATATGTCGCCTTTTCTGGCGGCTTCCGCGGCTGTTTGGCTGCACGGGCAGGTTGCCGAGGGCTTTGGCCCGGGGATGATCTCGGAGGATCTGCCCGATGCGCTGCCGGGGGTTCTGCAGCGCGTCATCTAGGCCTTTCGACAGCCTGTGGATGACTGGAATTTATTCAATAATTTTAGGTAGTTCCCCTTTAATCGTTAACGAAAACTTCATGTCTGAAAGCGCAAAATACCGATACTGGGGTCAAGGAATGGCCTGTTCGGGGGGGTGGCCTTGATGGAAAAGGTATTGAAATCATGCTTTCAACGCATTGGTTTAAGCAACCACAGCGCAGCGACACGATAAAAGTCGGCCGCGTCTACCAGCGTGCCCATGACGGCAACATCGTCGAAACCGCGAAGGTGATTGATGTCGGCAGCGATGCTCTGGGCATTCCCCACGTAACCTACGAGGTTTCCGTCGAGCGGGCGCGTCTCGCCAAGTACGAAGAGCGCCGCACGCTCGGTCTGGAGACCTTTGTCGAGCGTTTTCGCGAGTCGATCGCCGCCGATCGGCCTGTCGTCGAAAAGCACGACGCCTGAGCACCGGCAGAGGTTGCCCTAGAGGCGCAGCGGATCTCCTGAAGGGTCCGCACCGGCCTCACTGACATTAATCCTACGTCAAAGATTTGGCTCTAAGTTGATCGACATGCTTACGACGCGACAGGAAAAAACAGCGACGACGGCCCGGCCCGCCAGCCTCTGGCGCCAGCTGTCCGGCGCCTTTGGCGGCGGCGAGGGCCGCAGCCTGTTTTCCAAGCGCAGCATCGATCCGGCCAGTGTGAAAGCCGGCCGGGTTTTCCGTCACAGCGACGGTTCCGGGCGCTGCGAAACGGCCACTGTCGTGGGACTCTGCGACATCTTGGGCATGCCCCATGTCCGCTATGATCTGCGGATCGATCAGCCCGGCCACCGGCCCTTCGAGGACGGTTCGCGGGTCCTGGGCATGAAGACTTTCATCGAGCATTTTCGCGAGGCCGTCGGCTCCTGATTCCGGCCCGCCGGCGCCCTTGATCAGCTCCGCCGCCGCCCGGCATTCCGGGCGCAGCCGCCCCCGGGGCGGCAAACCCCACCAAAATCGCCGATATCAGCGGTATTCCAGGCTCTTTCGGGCCCTCTTGCTATTGCGTGTCCGGCTGCGATGATATACATCGGCCCTCCGCGGAGAGCGCGGGCGTGGCGGAACTGGTAGACGCGCTGGTTTTAGGTACCAGTGGAGTGATCCGTGGGGGTTCGAGTCCCTCCGCCCGCACCAGCGTTCTGCGGCAGGAAAACCTTAGTTGCCTGACAGGTCAGGCTCCTCTCGTATCCCTATTTCAGACAAGGCTCGGAAAGGCCTAGCCGATCATGCAGGTCACGGAAGTAAGCAGCGAAGGCTTGAAGCGCGATTTCAAGGTGGTCATCGGGGCCAAGGAAATCGGCGATAAGGTTGAGGCCCGTTTGCGGGAGCTCAGCAGCAAGGTGAAGATTCCCGGCTTCAGGCCCGGAAAAGCGCCCCTCAAGCTGTTGAAGCAACGCTATGGCCCTTCGGTCATGGGCGAGGTGCTGGAACGCGCGGTCACCGACTCCTCGGCCCAGGCGCTGAACGAGCGCGGGCTGCGTCCGGCTGTGCAGCCGAAGATCGAGATCGTCTCCTTCGACGACGGTAAGGATCTGGAATACAGCATGGCCATCGAGCTGCTGCCCGAGATCGAGCCCATGGATTTCTCCACGATCGAGCTTGAACGCCTGAAGATCGCCGTGCCCGAGGAAGACGTCGCCTCGGCGCTGGATCGCCTGGCCTCGTCGCGTAAGGAGTCCAAGCCGCTCGAGAAGCCGCGCAAGGCCCAGGCCGGCGATATCCTGGTGATGGATTTTGCCGGCACCGTGCATGGCGAGGCCCTGCCCGGCATGGCTGCTGAAGACCACCATCTCGAGCTCGGCTCGAACAGTTTCATCGAGGGTTTCGAAGACCAACTGATCGGTGTCGATGCGGGTGAGTCCCGCGAGGTGAAGGTGACTTTCCCCGAAGCCTACGGCAACGAGAAGCTGGCTGGCCAGCCCGCGGTTTTTCAGTGCACGATCAAGGAGATCCACGAGCCGGTTGCCGTCGAGCTTGACGACGAGATGGCCAAATCGATGGGCGCGGAAAACCTCGAAGATCTGCGCAGCAAGGTCAAGGAGCGGCTCGGCGCGGACTACGACGGCTTGTCGCGTATGCGGATGAAGCGCGAGATCCTCGACAAACTGGCCGATGCCCACGATTTCGGTGTGCCGGGCAGCATGGTCGATCTGGAATTCGATGCGATCTGGAAGCAGGTCGAAGCGGACCGGGAAAAGGGCAATGTCGATCCGGACGATGAGGGCAAGGAAGACGACGAGGTCAAGGAGGAGTACCGGGTGATCGCCGAGCGGCGGGTGCGCCTGGGTCTCCTGCTCTCAGAAGTCGGGCGCCTGAACCAGATCGATGTCGCACAGGAAGAGGTCAATCAGGCCCTGTTTCAGGAAGCGCAGCGCTATCCCGGGCAGGAGCAGCAGGTTCTGGAGTTCTATAAATCGAATCCGGAGGCCCTGGCTCAACTGCGCGCGCCTTTGTTTGAGGACAAGGTGATCGATTTCATCATCGACCTCGCAAAGGTCTCCGAGCGCGAGGTGTCGCCGGAGGAACTGCGCGAAGAAGAAGAAAAGGATGCCGCGGCAGCCGAAAAATCGGCGAAAGCGGCTAAAAAGCCGGCCAAAAAGGCAGCCGGCAAAGGGAAGGCCAAGACCAAGAAAGCGGAAGCAGCCGAAGACGCCGGGAAGGACGAGGAGCCGTCATAACAACGCACCTGCCGTGCGGAGCTTGTGGTCTGGGCCGCCAAGGCCTAGATCTGTCTCTGTCCCCACCCAAAAGCGTCGCCATCTTTGAGGCTATCGCAATAGAGGAAGGTCTATGAGCTACCTGTCTGATCCGGTCCTGAATCACCACGAAACGGTGATGAACAATTTGGTGCCCATGGTGGTCGAGCAGACCAGCCGCGGCGAGCGCGCCTATGACATCTATTCGCGTCTGCTGAAAGAACGCATCATCTTCCTGACCGGCCCCGTCCATGATGCGGTGGCCAGCCTGATCTGCGCCCAGCTGCTTTATCTCGAGTCGGAGAACCCGACCCAGGA
Organism: Pelagibius sp.; assembly: GCF_965249265.1. NCBI lineage: Bacteria > Pseudomonadati > Pseudomonadota > Alphaproteobacteria > Rhodospirillales > Rhodovibrionaceae > Pelagibius > Pelagibius sp. The sequence continues at coordinate 2,189,681 of NZ_OZ252224.1, forward strand.
CATCTTCTTCTATATCAACTCGCCCGGCGGCGTGGTCACCTCCGGTTTGGCCATGTACGACACCATGCAGTACATCCGCCCGGACGTTCAGACCGTCTGCATCGGCCAAGCGGCATCAGCCGGTTCGCTTCTGCTGATGGCCGGCGCGGCGGGCAAGCGCTTTTCGCTGCCGAATTCGAAGATCATGATCCATCAGCCCTCCGGCGGCTATCAGGGCCAGGTCACCGACATCCAGATCCACGCCGAGGATATCCTGCGCACCCGGACCCGCCTGAACGAGCTCTATGTCGAGCACTGCGGCCAGGACATGGACACGATCGAGCAGGCCATGGAGCGCGATAACTTCATGTCGCCTGAAGCGGCGAAGGACTTCGGTCTGATTGACGAAGTGGTGACCCAGCGTCCGGGTTCGGATGGTGACGGTGCTGCGGCGCCGGCCGGGAAAGAAGGGTAGGCGGGACCCGCTGAAAAGGTCCCCGGGGCTGCCCCTGTGTCATGGCTGTTCTGTAATTGTTTGTGGTCAACCAAATCAACCACAAGCTTAGATTGCAGAACCGTGCCCCAGGGGCCGTCTTTCTATTAATAGATTATTGAGTCCTGACAATTAGGCTCAAATTGCTGTGTTGATGATCGGGCCTTTCGGCGCCCACGACCGAAGCAGGAGCACTCCGGTTTTTTGTCGTTGTGTGGTTACGGGCCGTTTGACTAACATGGCAATATGAGGAACAGGCGCCTAGATAAAGCGGTATGACCAAGTCAAGCGGCAGCGATTCAAAGAACACCCTCTATTGCTCCTTCTGCGGCAAGAGCCAGCACGAGGTGCGCAAGCTCATTGCCGGCCCGACGGTATTCATCTGCGATGAATGCGTCGAGCTCTGCATGGACATCATTCGCGAAGAGCACAAGACGACCCTGGTGAAGTCGCGTGACGGGGTGCCGACACCACAGGACATCTGCACGGTGTTGGACGACTACGTCATCGGCCAGGGCCACGCCAAGCGCGTGCTCTCGGTAGCGGTGCATAACCACTACAAGCGGCTGGCCCATGGCGCGAAGTCTGCCGACGTGGAGCTGGCGAAGTCGAACATCCTGCTGATCGGCCCGACCGGCTGCGGCAAGACGCTGCTTGCCCAGACGCTGGCGCGGATCCTCGATGTGCCTTTCACCATGGCGGATGCGACGACACTCACCGAGGCGGGCTACGTCGGCGAGGACGTTGAAAACATCATCCTGAAGCTGCTGCAGTCGGCCGACTACAATGTCGAGCGTGCGCAGCGCGGCATCGTCTACATCGACGAAGTCGACAAGATCAGCCGCAAGTCCGACAACCCCTCCATCACCCGCGACGTCTCTGGCGAGGGTGTGCAGCAGGCGCTGCTGAAGATCATGGAGGGAACGGTGGCTTCGGTGCCGCCACAGGGCGGGCGCAAGCATCCGCAGCAGGAATTCCTGCAGGTCGACACCACCAATATCCTCTTCATCTGCGGCGGCGCCTTTGCCGGCCTCGACAAGTTGATCGCCGGTCGCGGCAAGGGTACGTCGATTGGTTTTGGGGCCGACGTCCGCGGTCCGGACGACCGGGCCACCGGTGAAGTTCTGAAGGAAGTGGAGCCCGAGGATCTTCTGAAGTTCGGTCTGATTCCCGAGTTCGTCGGTCGCCTGCCGGTGGTCGCCACGCTGGAGGATCTGGACGAGGACGCCTTGATCGAGATTCTGACCCAGCCCAAGAACGCGCTGGTGAAGCAGTACGAGCGGCTGTTCGAGATGGAAGACGTTCGGGTGGACTTCACCGAAGACGCCTTACGCGCGATTGCCAAGAAGGCAATTATACGCAAAACAGGTGCGCGCGGGCTTCGCTCCATCATGGAGGGAATCCTCCTCGATCCCATGTACGACCTGCCCGGCCTTGAAGGCGTGGAGGAGATCGTCATCAATCGGGAGGTTGTCGACGGGCGCGCAAAGCCGCTCTACATCTACACCGATCGCCGTGAGGATCTGGGGACAAGCGCTTAAGCGTTTGTTTTTCCTGCGCTATTCCTGGGCCTTGAAGTCCCGGTGAGAATCTACAATTTTTAAACAGAAGCACCTTAGACTGGCGCTTCAGCCGATGTTCGCCGGTATCTCGCCAGCCGGCCTCCGTTTATCAAACGAGGTATCATGTTAGAACTCGCCCGCGGCAATCTCTTCCCCGTCCTGCCCTTGCGCGACATCGTGGTCTTTCCGCACATGATCGTGCCGCTCTTCGTCGGCCGCGATAAGTCGGTACGGGCCCTGGAAGACGTGATGAAAGACGACAAGCAGATCCTGCTTGTCACGCAGAAGAACGCGGCGCAGGACGATCCGACGCCGCCCGATATCTATTCCGTCGGCACCATCGGAACCGTGCTGCAGCTTCTGAAGCTTCCGGACGGCACCGTGAAGGTGCTGGTCGAGGGTGGACAGCGTGCGCGGATCACGAAGTATGCCGACACCGATGACTTCTTCCAGGCCTATGCCGAGGTCGTCCAGGACGACGACGGCGACGACCGGGAACTGGATGCGCTGGCGCGCACCGTGGTCTCGCAGTTCGAGCAGTACATCAAGCTGAACAAGAAGATCCCGCCGGAAGTTCTGGTCTCGATCAACCAGATCGACGATTTCAGCAAGCTTGCGGACACGGTGGCCTCGCACCTGGCACTGAAGATTCCCGAGAAGCAGGAACTGCTGGAGAGCGAAACCGTCAGCGACCGCCTGGAAAAGGTCTATGCCTTCATGGAAGGCGAGATCGGTGTGCTCCAGGTCGAAAAGCGCATCCGCAACCGCGTAAAGCGCCAGATGGAGAAGACCCAGCGCGAGTACTATCTGAATGAGCAGCTGAAGGCGATCCAGAAGGAACTGGGTGAGGGCGAAGACGGCCGCGACGAGCTCGCCGAACTGGAAGAGCGCATCAAGGCGACGAAGCTGACCAAGGAAGCCAGTGAGAAAGCGCTGGCTGAATTGAAGAAGCTGCGCTCCATGAGCCCGATGTCCGCCGAAGCGACGGTGGTGCGCAACTATCTCGATTGGATCCTGTCGATTCCCTGGAAGAAGCGCACCAAGATCAAGCGCGACATCAACAACGCGCAGGAGATCCTGGACGCCGATCACTATGGCCTGGAGAAGGTCAAGGAACGCATCCTTGAGTATCTTGCGGTTCAGCAGCGCATGAAAAAGGTGAAGGGTCCGATCCTTTGCCTCGTCGGCCCGCCGGGCGTGGGTAAGACCTCTTTGGGCAAGTCGATCGCGAAGGCGACCGGCCGCAACTTCGTGCGTATGAGCCTTGGCGGCGTGCGCGACGAAGCCGAGGTGCGCGGCCACCGCCGGACCTACATCGGCTCGATGCCCGGCAAGGTCATCCAGAGCATGAAGAAGGCCAAGTCGTCGAATCCGCTGTTCCTCCTCGATGAGGTCGACAAGCTGGGTGCCGACTGGCGTGGCGATCCTTCCTCCGCGCTGTTGGAGGTTTTGGACCCCGAGCAGAACGGCGCGTTCAACGACCACTATCTTGAGGTCGACTACGATCTTTCCGACGTGATGTTCGTGACCACGGCCAACACCCTGCGGATGCCCGGGCCACTGCTCGACCGCATGGAGGTGATTCGCATCCCGGGTTATACCGAGGATGAGAAAGCCCAGATCGCCCTGCGCTATCTGATCCCCAAGCAGATGAAGGATCACGGCATCAAGCCGGAGGAATGGTCGATCTCCAGCCAGGCGCTGCTCGATCTGATCCGCCACTACACCCGCGAGGCGGGGGTTCGTAACCTGGAACGCGAAGTCGCCGGGCTGGTGCGCAAGGCGGTCAAAGAGATCGCCATGACCAAAGCCGATACGGTCTCGGTCACCCGCCGCAATCTCGAAAAGTATGCCGGCGTACCGCGCTACCGCCACGGCGAGGCGGAAGAGGAAGATCTGGTCGGTGTGACCACCGGCCTTGCCTGGACCGAGGTTGGCGGCGAGCTGCTGTCGATCGAGGCGGTCACGCTGCCCGGCAAGGGCAAGGTGACGGCGACCGGCAAGCTGGGCGACGTCATGAAGGAGTCGATCCAGGCGGCGGAATCCTATGTGAAGAGCCGGGCTGTCGACTACGGAATCAAGCCGACCGTCTTCGAGCGCAAGGACATCCACGTCCACGTGCCTGAAGGGGCAACGCCGAAAGACGGCCCGTCGGCGGGCGTTGCCATGGTGACGGCAATCGTCTCCGTGCTGACCGGCAACGCGGTGCGCCGCGATGTCGCGATGACCGGCGAGGTGACTCTGAGAGGGCGGGTTCTGCCGATCGGCGGCTTGAAGGAAAAGCTGCTGGCGGCGTTGCGCGCCAACATCAAGACCGTTCTCATTCCCAAGGAGAACGAGAAGGATCTTGCCGACATTCCGGATAACGTGAAGCGGGGAATGGAGATCGTTCCGACCTCGACCGTGGACGAGGTTCTTGAGCGGGCATTGGTCGAAAAGCTGATCCCGATCGAATGGAACGAATCGGATGAAGAGCTTGCCGCGACTCGGAGCGCCGAAGGCGACCAGAGTCGGTCAGGTTTGGTCACGCACTGACAACGACTCGGATTTGCCCGATTCGTTAGCGGATTTGTGGGGGGTGTTTAGCCCAAAACCGGCTAAAACCCCTGCATTTCTGCGCTTCTCACGTTGACGCCGCTCGATTCTGCGATCTACAATTCGCACCTCCTCGGAGCGGTTTTCTTTATCTCTCTGCACTTCCTATCCCTACTGTTAGAAGGGGGTTCACGTGAACAAGAATGATCTGGTAGCAGTTGTCGCGGACAAGACCGGCTTGTCAAAAGCCGATGCGACAAAGTCGGTTGATGGCGTCTTCGACGCGATCACCGAGTCGCTGAAGTCCGGTAGCGAAGTTCGGCTCGTCGGTTTCGGCACCTTCACTGTAACAAAGCGTGCCGCGTCTCAGGGCCGCAACCCGCGCACGGGCGAGCCGATTCAGATCAAGGCGTCCATGCAGCCGAAATTCAAGGCCGGCAAGGGTCTGAAGGACGCAGTAAACTAGTTTCTTTGCGCTTTGCGCAGACGTCGCCGGCCGCCCCGCTTGCATCGGAGGCGGCCGGTGCTATTTTGGGTCCCGCGCTGGTCACACCATAACGCCGTTATTCGCTTTGCGAAGGTGTCGTGATGGTAGAGGCAGCACAGTAACGGCGCCGGCGTTAAGGCAGGTTCGGGAAGCGGACAGGTCTGATTGCTGCGAGGAGCGGCAGTACCCCTGCCGTATCTCATCAAGGGCGGTTAGCTCAGCTGGCAGAGCATCGCGTTTACACCGCGAGTGTCGGCGGTTCGATCCCGTCACCGCCCACCATTCCTCCCCGCCCACCATTCCTCCCCGCCCACCATTCCTCCCCGCCGGTGTTTCTTCCCTGGGTTCTATCCGGCTTGCCGTGCCCCTGCGGCATGCTGCAGGGCTGCCGCTGGAGCCCGGACGGCGGCTTCCAGGCCGCTGCGACGGAGCGACTTGGGGTTCCTTTAAGGGCTTTAGTAAGGGCTTGGTGGCAAACTCACCTTTCGGGCCCGCCGGGTCTGGGGTCGGGCTGAAAGCCGGATTTGACAAAAAACCTAGGAAAAGCGGTCCCGCTGCATGCGGCATTGCTTGACACCATGGGGGCGGTGGAGTACATCACCGCGTCCCAGCTAAGGGGGTGTAGCTCAGTTGGTTAGAGCGCCGGCCTGTCACGCCGGAGGCCGCGGGTTCGAGTCCCGTCACTCCCGCCAGTTTCCTGGCTTATTCCCGTCATAGGTTTGCTGTCGCGATCAGCGGCTTATCTGCGCGACAGAACGCCGCGCTGCGACCGGCATTTTCGTATTGCCGCTTTCCCGGGAATCCCTGGCGATCTATATTTCAATTAGGTGAAAGCGTTAGGGGTGCTGCGCTGAACGAATGACCTTGCATTGCAGCATCCCTTGCGGCAGTAAACGCTCGTTGGCTTGCTCTGCAGCCTAAGCTGCCGGGGGCCTGCGGGAACGACACGCCGAAAATGGCGGGCAGGAGAGTGACGCATGAATGCCTTGTTGGCCGAGTATCTGCCGATCCTCATCTTCCTTGGGATTGCGATCGGGCTGTCGGTAGTGATTGTCGCGGCCTCCTACATCGTGGCCCGCCAGCGCCCCGACTCGGAGAAGGTCTCCGCCTACGAGTGCGGATTCGAGGCTTTCGACGATGCGCGCAGCCGTTTCGACGTGCGCTTCTATCTCGTGGCCATCCTGTTCATCATTTTCGATCTTGAGGTGGCGTTTCTGTTCCCCTGGGCCGTGGCCCTGGGCGACATCGGGCTTTTCGGATTTTGGTCGATGGTGATTTTCCTTGGGATCCTGACCATCGGCTTCATCTACGAGTGGAAAAAGGGAGCCTTGGAATGGGAGTAGAGCGTTCAGCGCCGGTGATGTCTCCTGACCAGGCCGGGGCGCCTTTGGCGCCGGGTGCGGCTCAGGATGCGGTGATCAGCCGGGTGGCGACCGAGATTTCCGACAAGGGCTTTGTGGTTGCCCAGATGGACAAGTTGGCGGCCTGGGCCCAGTCGGGCTCTCTCTGGCCAATGACTTTCGGCTTGGCGTGTTGTGCCGTTGAGATGATGCACACCGCCTGCAGCCGCTATGATATCGACCGCTTCGGCATGGTGTTCCGGCCCAGCCCGCGCCAATCGGACGTGATGATCGTCGCCGGCACCCTGACCAACAAAATGGCGCCGGCGCTGCGCAAGGTCTATGACCAGATGCCGGAGCCGCGCTGGGTGATCTCCATGGGCTCCTGCGCCAACGGCGGCGGCTACTACCATTACTCCTACTCGGTGGTGCGGGGCTGTGACCGGATCGTGCCGGTCGACATCTATGTTCCCGGCTGCCCGCCGACGGCGGAGGCCCTGCTTTACGGCATCATACAGCTCCAGAAGAAGATTAAGCGCAGCGCCGCGATCGCGCGCTGACGGCCTGCTACCACTTGCCACGAGGATAGGCGGAAGTTCGATGACCGAAGCGCTGCAGGATCTTGGCGACTATCTTTCGGCTGCCCTTGCCGAGGACCTGCTGGACCGGGATATCGGCCACGGGCAGCTCAATCTGCACATCAAGCGCGACTCGCTGCTGAAGGTGCTGACGCTCCTGCGCGACGATCAGAATTGTCAGTTTAAGCAACTCATCGACCTGACGGCGGTTGACCGCCCCGAGCAGGCCGAGCGCATGGAACTGGTCTACAATCTGCTGTCCCTGAAGCTGAACCAGCGTATTCGTGTGAAGCTGTCGACCGACGAGCGCAGCCCCGTGGCTTCGGCCGCCGGCGTGTTCTCGGCAGCGATCTGGCTGGAACGTGAAGCCTGGGACATGTTCGGCGTTTTCTTTTCCGGCCACCCGGACCTGCGCCGCATCCTGACCGACTACGGCTTCGAAGGGCATCCGCTGCGCAAGGACTTCCCGCTGACCGGCTTCAAGGAAGTGCGTTACGACCAGGAGCAGAAGCGGGTGGTTTACGAGCCGGTGAAGCTGCCGCAGGAGTTCCGGCACTTCGATTTTCTCAGCCCTTGGGAGGGCATGCTGCGCCTGCCGGGCGACGAGAAGGCCGAGGCCGAGAAGGGTGAGGAGGGAGCCGCCTGATGGCTGAAGTACAGATCAAGCCGCTGACCCTCAACTTCGGGCCGCAGCATCCGGCCGCCCACGGCGTTCTGCGCCTGGTGCTGGAGATGGACGGCGAGGTGATTGAGCGTGCCGATCCTCACATCGGCCTGCTGCACCGCGGCACCGAGAAGCTCATCGAGTACAAGACCTATCTGCAGGCGGTGCCCTACTTCGATCGCCTGGATTACGTCGCGCCGATGAACCAGGAACACGCCTTTGCCCTGGCGGTGGAGCGCCTGCTGGGAATCGAGGTGCCGATCCGCGGCCAGTACATCCGGGTTCTCTACTGCGAGATCGGCCGCATCCTCAACCACCTTCTGAACATCACCACCTTCGCCATCGACGTCGGGGCCATGACCCCGATCCTCTGGGGCTTCGAAGAGCGCGAGAAGCTGATGGAGTTCTATGAGCGGGCCTGCGGCGCGCGACTCCATGCCGCCTATTTCCGCCCCGGCGGGGTCCACCAGGACCTGCCGGCCGGCCTGCTGGAAGACATCGCGACCTTCTGCGAGACCTTCCCGCAGGTGATCGACGACATCGAGGGGCTGCTGACCGAAAACCGGATCTTCCGGCAGCGCACGGTGGACATCGGCACGGTCAGCCGCGAAGAGGCCGAGGACTGGGGCTTCTCCGGGGTCATGATGCGCGGCTCCGGCGTGGGCTGGGATCTGCGTAAATCGCAGCCCTATGACTGCTATGCGGATCTGGAGTTCGACATTCCCGTCGGCAAGAACGGTGACTGCTACGACCGTTACCTCTGCCGTATGGAGGAGATGCGGCAAAGCCTCAGGATCATGCAGCAGTGCATTGAAAAGATGCCGGAAGGGGCGGTTCAGGTCGCGGACCAGAAGATCACGCCGCCCAAGCGCGGTGAGATGAAGCGCTCCATGGAAGCGCTGATCCATCATTTCAAACTCTATACCGAGGGCTATCACGTGCCGCCGGGCGATACCTATGCGGCCGTCGAGGCGCCGAAGGGCGAGTTCGGTGTCTATCTGGTGGCCGACGGCAGCAACCGTCCCTACCGCTGCAAGATCCGCGCGCCGGGCTTTATGCATCTGGCGGCGATGGACTTCATGTGTAAGGGGCACATGCTGGCCGACAGCGTCGCCATCCTCGGCTCTATGGATATCGTTTTCGGCGAGGTCGACCGATGAAGACCACCAGCTTCCCGAAGGGCAACAGCGAAGATTTTGCCTTCGATACGGAGAACCTGAAGCGTGCCGAGACCATCACCGCGCGCTATCCGGAGGGACGCCAGTCCAGCGCCATGATCGCGCTGCTGGATCTGGCGCAGCGCCAGAACGGCGGTTGGCTTTCGGTGCCGGCGATCGAATACGTCGCCAACTATCTGGAGGTCGCGCCGATCCGCGCCCACGAGGTCGCCAGCTTCTATTCGATGTTCAACACCCAGCCGGTGGGCAAGCACTTCATCCAGGTCTGCCGTACCACCCCGTGCTGGCTGCGCGGGTCGGACGGCATCACCGAGGCTTGCAAGAAGAAGCTTGGGGTCGGGCTGCGCGAAGTCAGCGAAGACGGCCTCTTCAGCGTCATCGAGGTGGAATGCCTGGGTGCCTGCGCCAATGCGCCGATGGTCCAGATCAACGATCATTATTACGAAGACCTGACGCCGGAGCGCATGACCGAGATTATCGACGAATTGCGTGCCGGCGAGGATGTGCCGGTCGGCTCCCAGACCGGGCGCCTGTCTTCGGCGCCGGAGGGCGGTCCGCAGACCCTGTTGGAAGTGGCGGGATCGGAAGTTGCCAGCCCGGGGGAGGGCGACTGATGCTGCAGGACAAAGACCGGATCTTCACCAATCTCTACGGCCAGGACGACTGGAGCCTTGCGGGCGCGCGCCGCCGCGGCATCTGGGATAACACCAAGGCACTGCTCGAACTGGGCCGTGAGCAGATCGTCGAGACGATCAAGGACTCCGGCCTGCGCGGCCGCGGCGGGGCCGGTTTTCCGACCGGTCTCAAGTGGTCCTTCATGCCCAAGGAACCGAGCGAGCGGCCGTCCTATCTGGTTGTCAACGCCGACGAATCCGAGCCCGGCTCCTGCAAGGACCGGGAGATCCTGCGCAACGATCCCCACCGGCTGCTGGAAGGCTGTCTGGTGGCCGGTTTCGCCATGGGCGCCTCGGCCTGCTACATCTACATCCGCGGGGAGTACTTCCACGAAGGCTCCCAGGTCCAAAAAGCCATCGACGAGGCCTATGACGCCGGGTTGATCGGCAAGAATGCCGGCGGCAGCGGCTACGACTACGACATCTATCTGCACCGCGGTGCCGGGGCCTACATCTGCGGCGAAGAAACCGCTCTACTGGAGAGCCTGGAAGGCAAGAAGGGCCAGCCGCGCCTGAAGCCCCCCTTTCCTGCGGCGGTCGGCCTCTACGGCTGCCCGACGACGATCAACAATGTCGAGACCATTGCCGTGACGCCGGAGATCCTGCGCCGCGGCGCCGACTGGTGGACGGCGCTCGGCCGCCCCAACAACACCGGCACCAAGATCTTCAGCATCTCCGGCCATGTGAACAATCCGCTGAATGTGGAAGAGGAGATGGGCATCCCGATGAAGGAGCTCATCGAAAAACATGCCGGCGGCGTGATCGGCGGTTGGGATAATCTGCTGGCGGTGATCCCCGGCGGGTCTTCGGTGCCCTGCCTGCCGGCGCCGATCTGCAACACTATGCTGATGGACTTCGATTCGCTGCGCGAGGCCCAGTCCGGGCTCGGTACGGCGGCCGTCATCGTGATGAACAAGTCGACCGACATCGTCGACGCCATCGCCCGCCTGTCGCATTTTTACATGCATGAAAGCTGCGGCCAGTGCACGCCCTGCCGCGAGGGCACGGGCTGGATGTACCGGGTGATGACCCGCCTGGTGCGCGGTGAGGCGGAGATGGAAGAGATTGATACCCTGCTGGATGTGACCTATCAGGTGGAGGGTCATACCATCTGCGCGCTTGGCGACGCAGCGGCTTGGCCGATCCAGGGGCTGTTGCGCCACTTCCGTCCGGAGGTCGAGCGGCGCATTCTCGATTATCAAAAGTCCCGGGCGGCGGCGGAGTAGGGGGAAAACGATGCCGAAGCTGACAATCGACGGTAAGGAAATCGAGGTCGCGGACGGTCTTACCGTGCTGCAGGCCTGCGAGTTGGCCGGCGTCGAGATTCCGCGTTTCTGTTACCACGACCGCCTTTCGGTAGCCGGTAACTGCCGCATGTGCCTGGTGGAGATGGAGCGGGCGCCCAAGCCGATCGCTTCCTGCGCCATGCCCGTCGGCGAAGGCATGGTCATCAAGACCGATACCGACAAGGTCACCAAGGCCCGCCAGGGCGTGATGGAGTTCCTGCTGATCAATCACCCTCTCGACTGCCCGATCTGCGATCAGGGCGGCGAGTGCGACCTGCAGGACCAGGCCATGGCCTACGGCTTCGACCGCAGCCGCTATCAGGAGAACAAGCGCGCGGTCTCTGAGAAGTACATGGGCCCGCTGATCAAGACGATCATGACCCGCTGCATCCAGTGCACCCGCTGCGTGCGCTTTGCGACCGAGGTGGCGGGCGTCGAGGAAATCGGCCTGGTGAACCGCGGCGAGCATGCTGAAATCACAACCTTGGAACAGGCTGTGGGATCGGAGCTTTCCGGCAACATGGTCGACGTCTGTCCCGTCGGCGCCCTGACCTCCAGACCCTATGCTTTCGCGGCCCGGCCCTGGGAGCTTCGCAAGACCGATTCCATTGATGTGATGGACGCTGTCGGCTCCAACATCCGCATCGACACGCGGGGCCGCGAGGTCATGCGGGTGTTGCCGCGCCTGCACGAAGACATCAACGAAGAGTGGATCTCCGACAAGACGCGCCATGCCTGTGACGGCCTCGGGCGCCAGCGCCTCGACCGTCCTTATCTGCGCAACGCCGAGGGCCGCTTGGAGGCGGTGTCCTGGGGCGATGCCTTCGCCGCCATCGCGGCGCGCCTGAAAGGGCTCAGCGGCGACAAGATCGCCGCCGTCGCCGGTGACCTCTGCGATGCCGAAGCGATGATGGCCCTCAAAGACCTGATGAAGGGCCTGGGCTCGGAAAACCTGGATTGCCGGCAGGACGGCGCCAAGCTCGATCCCGCCACCCGTGCCGGCTACCTGTTCAACACCACCATCGCCGGAATCGAAAAGGCCGATGCGGCGCTGCTGATCGGCACCAATCCGCGCTGGGAAGGGCCCCTTGTGAACGCCCGCCTGCGCAAGCGCGCGTTGATGGGCGGCTTCAAGGTGGGGCTTATCGGCCAGCAGGTCGACCTGACCTATGGCTACGACTATCTGGGTGCCGGGCCGGAAAGCCTCAGCGAAATCGCCGAGGGTCGTGGCGCCTTTGCCGAGATCCTGGAGAAGGCCGAGCGCCCGATGCTGATCCTCGGCATGGGGGCCCTCACGCGGCCCGACGGTGCGTCCGTGCTGGCCGCGGCCCGCAAGGTCGCTGAGCGCTATGGTATGCTGGCTGAAGGCTGGAACGGCTTCAACGTCCTGCACACGGCGGCGGGGCGGGTTGCAGGTCTCGACCTTGGTTTCGTTCCCGGCGCAAACGGGCGCGATCTTGAGGGCATTCTGAAGGGTGCCGAAGACGGCGCGATCCAAGCGGTCTATCTGCTCGGCGCCGATGAGATCGACATGGGCCGTTTGGGCCAGCCCGGGCAGGGGCCCTTCGTCATTTATCAGGGCCATCACGGCGATGCGGGCGCGCACCGCGCCGACGTGATCCTGCCGGGGGCGGCCTATCCGGAAAAGAACGCCACCTACGTGAATACCGAGGGACGGGTTCAGTTGGCACGGCTGGCGAGCTTCCCGCCCGGCGAAGCCCGTGAAGACTGGACCATCCTGCGCGCCCTCTCGGAGGCGGTGGGCGAACGCCTGCCTTATGACAATCTGGGCGAACTGCGCCAGCGGATGATCCAGGCCAATCCGGTTTTTGCCGCGGTCGATCAGATCGAAGCGGCCCCCTGGGGCAATTTCGGCGAGGCGGGCACCATGGAGGCAACCCCCTTCGTTTCGCCCATCGGCAACTTCTATATGACCGATCCGATCAGCCGCGCCTCGGCAACCATGGCGGAGTGTACCGAGGCCTTCGGGCTCGGCGCCAAACGGGGAGCGACCGGAACCCATGGTTGATCAATTCATGAGCTGGTGGTTTTGGGACAGCTTTGTCGGCCAGGGCGTGCTTATCGTTGCCCAGATCGTCGCAATTCTGGTCCCGCTGCTGTTGTCGGTGGCTTATCTGACTTATGCCGAGCGCAAGGTCATCGGCGCCATGCAACTGCGCAAGGGCCCCAACATCGTCGGCCCCTTCGGCCTTCTGCAGCCTATCGCCGATGCGGTGAAGCTGCTGTTCAAGGAAACCATCCTGCCCGCCGGCGCCAACAAGATCGTTTTCATCATGGCGCCGATGCTGACCTTCATCCTGGCGATGATCGGCTGGGCGGTGATCCCCTTCGACTATGGCCTGGTGCTTGCCGACATCAATGTGGGCATCCTCTACCTCTTCGCCATCTCCTCGCTCGGTGTCTACGGCGTCATCATGGCGGGCTGGGCCTCGAACTCGAAGTATCCTTTCCTGGGCGCGCTGCGTTCGGCCGCGCAGATGGTGTCCTACGAAGTCTCCATGGGTTTCGTGATCATCACCGTGCTGCTGCTGGTCGGCTCCCTGAACCTCACCGACATCGTCATGGCGCAGCAAGGCGACTACGGCATCTTCAGCTGGTTCTGGCTGCCGATGCTGCCGATGTTCGTGATCTTCTTCATCTCGATCCTGGCGGAGACCAACCGCTCCCCTTTCGACCTGCCGGAAGGCGAGTCGGAACTGGTGGCCGGTTTCTTCGTCGAATACTCCTCGATGCCCTTCGCGCTCTTCTTCCTCGGCGAATACGCCAACATGATCCTGATGAGCGCGATGACGGCGATCCTCTTCCTCGGCGGCTGGCTGCCGCCCTTCGATATTGCGCCCTTTACCTGGATCCCCGGCCCGATCTGGCTCTTTATCAAGATCGCCATGGTGCTGTTCTGCTTCCTCTGGGTGCGGGCGACTTTCCCGCGCTACCGCTACGACCAGCTCATGCGTCTCGGCTGGAAGGTGTTCCTGCCGTTCTCGTTGTTCTGGGTGGTGCTGACCGCCGGGGTGCTGATCGCTTTTGACATGGTGCCGAACTCATGACGGCAGGAGACAAGACATGGGCATGATGGAGCGTGGCCTGAAGAGCCTGCTGCTCGGCGAACTGCTTTCGGGCATGTCGCTGACCCTGCGCTACTTCTTCAAGCCGAAGGTGACGCTGAACTATCCTTACGAGAAAGGACCGCTGAGCCCGCGGTTCCGGGGTGAGCACGCGCTGCGCCGCTATCCCAATGGGGAGGAGCGCTGCATTGCCTGCAAGCTCTGCGAAGCGATCTGCCCGGCTCAGGCGATTACCATCGAGGCCGAGCCGCGTGCCGACGGCAGCCGCCGGACGACCCGCTACGACATCGACATGACCAAGTGCATCTACTGCGGCTTCTGTCAGGAAGCCTGCCCGGTGGATGCCATCGTCGAGGGACCGAATTTTGAATTCGCGGCCGAGACCCGTGAGGAGTTGTTCTACAACAAAGAGAAACTGTTGGATAACGGCGATCGTTGGGAAACAGAGATCGCCCAGAATCTTGAAATGGATGCGCCCTACCGCTGACCGGCGGAAAACGGGGGCGGCCTTCGGGCCTGAAATTGGGGGAAGAACCGTGCGCACAGACATGAGTGCCGGAACATCGATTTGCCGCGTGATGGGCGAAAGGAGGCAGCCGTGATTCTTCAGGGTCTGGCCTTCTATCTCTTCGCCGCCGTGACCGTCGCCGCGGGGGTGATGGTGATAACCTCACGCAATCCCGTTCACTCGGTTCTGTTCCTGATCCTCGCCTTCTTCAACTCCGCCGGGCTTTTCGTTCTGATGGGTGCCGAGTTCCTGGCCATGATTCTGGTCGTGGTCTACGTCGGCGCCGTGGCGGTGCTCTTTCTTTTCGTGGTGATGATGCTGGACATCAACTTCGTGCAGATGCGCGAGGGCTTCATGCAGTATCTGCCCCTGGGGGCGATGATCGGTCTCATCCTGCTGGTCGAGTTGATACTGGTCGGCGCCGCCTGGGTCATTGCGCCCCAGGCCGAAAGCCTGGCGGCCGTGCCGGCGGCTCCTGCGGGCGATCTTCACAATACCCGGGCGATCGGCAATGTGCTCTACACCGACTACGTCTATCTCTTCCAGGTGTCCGGCCTCATCCTGCTTGTCGCCATGATCGGCGCCATCGTGCTGACTCTGCGCCAGCGCGAGGGCGTGAAGCGCCAGTCGATTGCCGAACAGAATGCCAGGAAGCGCGACGAGGCGGTCGAGGTGAAGCAGATTCCCACCGGAAGCGGGGTCTAGGAAGATGCTGGAAATCGGACTGGGCCACTATCTGACCGTCGCGGCGATCCTCTTTACCCTCGGGATTTTCGGCATCTTCCTGAACCGCAAGAACGTCATCATCATTCTGATGTCGATCGAGTTGATGCTGCTGGCGGTAAACATCAACCTCGTTGCCTTCTCGACCCATCTGCAGGATCTGGTCGGACAGATCTTCGCCATGTTCGTGCTGACCGTGGCGGCCGCCGAGGCGGCCATCGGCCTCGCGATCCTCGTGGTTTACTTCCGTAACCGCGGGTCCATCGAGGTCGAAGACATCAACATGATGAAGGGTTAGGGCAGGGGCCATGGATCAACTCATCGTCCTGCTGCCGCTGCTCGGCGCGATCATTGCCGGCTTCTTTGGCCGCATGATCGGCGACAAACTCTCCATGCTGGTGACCTGCGGCCTGCTGGTCATCTCCGCCGTGCTTTCCGGCTTTGTCTTCTTCGATGTCGGGATTCAGGGCAACGCGCGCACCACGGAACTCTTCACCTGGATCGATTCCGGCAGCTTCGAGGTCAGTTGGGCACTGCGCGTCGACACCCTGACGGCGGTCATGCTGGTGGTTGTCACCTGGGTTTCCTCCATGGTGCACATCTACTCCGTCGGCTACATGTCGCACGACAAGGCCAAACCGCGGTTCTTCGCCTATCTCAGCCTTTTCACCTTCTTCATGCTGATGCTGGTGACCGCCGACAACTTCGTGCAGATGTTCTTCGGCTGGGAGGGTGTCGGTCTGGCCTCATACCTGCTGATCGGCTTCTGGTATGAACGGTCGTCTGCCTGCGCGGCGGCGATCAAGGCCTTCCTGGTCAACCGGGTCGGTGACGTCGGCTTCGCGCTCGGTATCTGCGGCGCCTTTGTCCTCTTCGGCGCCGCCGGCTTTGACGAAGTCTTCAACGCCGTGCCCGGCATGGCCGATGCAGAGTTCGTCGCCTTCGGGATCGAGGGCCATGCCCTGACCATCATCTGCATCCTGCTGTTCATCGGCGCCATGGGTAAATCGGCCCAGCTCGGCCTGCATACCTGGCTGCCGGACGCCATGGAGGGCCCGACCCCGGTCTCCGCCCTGATCCATGCCGCGACCATGGTGACCGCCGGTGTCTTCATGGTGGCGCGGCTCTCGCCGATGTTCGAATACGCGCCCACGGCGCTGGAACTAGTCACCTATGTCGGGGCGCTGACCGCCTTCTTCGCCGCCAGCGTCGGCCTGACCCAGAACGACATCAAGCGGGTCATCGCCTATTCGACCTGCTCGCAGCTCGGCTACATGTTCTTCGCCATCGGCGTTTCGGCCTATTCAGCGGCGATCTACCACCTGATGACCCACGCCTTTTTCAAGGCGCTGCTGTTCCTCGGCGCTGGCTCGGTCATCCATGCCATGTCCGACGAACAGGACATGCGCAAGATGGGCGGCACCTACAAGCTGATCCCCATGACCTACATCCTGATGTGGATCGGCACCCTGGCCTTGTTGGGTATCGGCATCCCGGGAACCTACGTCGGCTTCGCCGGTTTCTTCTCCAAAGACATCGTCATCGAGGCGGCCTTCGCCGACCATTCGACCCACGGCACCTTCGCCTTCGTCGTGGGTGTGACCGCCGCTGCCATGACGGCCTTCTATTCCTGCCGCCTTATGTTCATGACTTTCCACGGCACGCCGCGAGCCTCCAAGGAAGTCATGTCCCATGTCCATGAGTCGCCCCCGGTGATGCTGCTGCCGCTGGTCTTCCTGGCCATCGGTGCGGTCTTCGCCGGCGGCGCCATGTACTACTTCTTCGTTGGCAGCGGGATGGAAAGCTTCTGGGGCGAGTCGCTCAAGGTTCTGCCGGAGAACAACACCGTCGAAGCGGCGCATCATGTGCCCTTCTGGGTGAAGGCCTCTCCCTTGGTTGCCGGCCTGCTCGGCATCGGCCTCGCCTGGCTGATGTATATCGCCTCGCCGGATCTGCCCGGCAAGCTGGCCGGGGCCTTGCGTCCGCTGTACCTCTTCTCCTTCAACAAGTGGTACTTCGACGAACTCTACGACCGGGTCTTCGTGCGTCCCGCGCGCCTTCTGGGTTTCGGTCTCTGGAAGGGCGGCGACGGCGCGGTCATCGACGGGCTGGGTCCCGACGGGATCGCGGCCACCACCCGGGACCTTTCGCGCCGCGCCTCGCTGCTGCAGAGCGGTTATGTCTATCACTATGCTTTTGCCATGCTGATCGGGGTCGTCTTCCTGGTCACCTGGTACATTCTGAGCCAACTGGGGTGATCATCCGATGACGGGCTGGCCGCTTCTTTCGACGATCACTTTCCTGCCGCTGGCGGGCGCACTCATCATCCTCCTCATCGGGCGTCACGACGACGAGGCGGTGGTGGCCAAGAACGCCCGCTATATGGCGCTCTGGACCTCCTTCGTCACCTTTATCGTGTCGCTGTTCCTCTGGACCGGATTTGACCGCAGTTCCGCGGATTTCCAGTTTGTCGAACGGGTGGATTGGATCCCGGCGTTCAACATCAGCTACCACATGGGCGTCGACGGCATCTCCATGATGTTCGTGCTGCTGTCGACCCTGCTGACGCCGCTCTGCGTGCTGGCCAGTTGGAACGCCATTCAGAACCGGGTGAAGGAGTACATGGTCGCCTTCCTGGTTCTGGAAACCCTGATGGTCGGCATGTTCTGCGCCCTGGACATGGTGGTCTTTTACATCTTCTTCGAGGGTGTGCTGATCCCGATGTTCCTGATCATCGGGATCTGGGGCGGCGGCAGGCGGGTCTACGCGGCCTTCAAGTTCTTCCTCTACACGCTCCTGGGTTCGGTGCTGATGCTGCTGGCGATCCTCGCCATGTACTTCGACGCCGGCACAACCGACATTCCGACCCTGCTGGCCCACGGGTTCCCGGCCTCCATGCAGACCTGGCTCTGGCTCGCCTTCTTTGCCTCCTTTGCGGTGAAGATCCCGATGTGGCCGGTGCATACCTGGTTGCCGGATGCTCACGTCGAAGCGCCGACGGCCGGCTCGGTGATCCTGGCCGGGGTGCTCTTGAAAATGGGCGGTTACGGCTTCCTGCGGTTCTCGCTGCCGATGATGCCCGAGGCCTCGGACTTCTTCGCGCCGCTGGTCTTCTCGCTCTCGGTCATCGCGGTGATCTACACCTCGCTGGTGGCCCTGGCGCAGGAAGACATGAAAAAACTGATCGCCTATTCGTCCGTCGCCCATATGGGCTTCGTGACCATCGGCATCTTCGCCGCCAACCAGCAGGGTATCGAGGGGGCGATCTTCCAGATGCTCTCCCACGGCGTGGTCTCGGCCGCGCTCTTCCTCTGCGTCGGCGTGGTTTACGACCGCCTGCATACCCGTCTGATCGCCCGCTATGACGGTCTGGTCGAACGGATGCCGGCCTATGCCCTGGTCTTCATGGTGTTCATGCTGGCGTCCGTGGGGCTGCCGGGAACCAGCGGCTTCGTCGGCGAGTTCCTGGTGCTGGTCGGTGCCTTCCAGGTCAATACCTGGGTCGCCCTTCTGGCGGCGACCGGCATGGTGCTGGGGGCGGCCTACATGCTCTACCTCTACCGGCGCATCATCTTCGGCAAGATCACCAAGGACGATCTGAAGTCGATCCTCGATATGGATTGGCGGGAAAAGGCGGTCTTCGCCCCGTTGATCGTGCTGGTTCTCTGGATGGGTATCTATCCCGCCTCCTTCATCGACGTCATGGCGCCCTCGGTAGAGCGTCTGGTGGAGAACTATCAGGTCGCCCTGGCCAACTCCGAAGGTCCGCTGCTTGCCGGCCTCTGGCCGTTGCGTTAGGAGAGGCGCGATGTCTGAACTGAACCTCACCGCCGCCCTTCCGGAAATCTTTCTTGCCGTTGCCGGCATGCTGCTGCTGATGCTGGGCGTGTTCCGGGGCAACGGCGGCACGCGCCTCGTGCTCTGGCTCACCGTCGGCAGCTTCGCCGTCGCCTTCCTGATGGTGGCCGGCATGATGGGGCGCAACGAGCTGGCGATGGGCGGGCTTTTCGTGGCCGATGCGTTCGGCGATTTCATGAAACTGCTGGCGCTTCTCGGCTCGGCCACCGCGCTGATCATGTCGATCCGCTTCATTGAGCGGGAGGATATGGCGCGCTTCGAATACCCGGTGCTGATCCTCTTCGCGACCCTCGGCATGATGCTGATGATATCGGCCAACGACATGCTGTCGCTCTATGTCGGCCTTGAATTGCAGAGCCTCTCGCTCTACGTCGTCGCCGCCTTTCGCCGCGATCATCTGCGCTCCAGCGAGGCCGGACTGAAGTACTTCGTCCTCGGGGCGCTTTCCTCTGGCATGCTGCTTTACGGTATGTCGATGATTTACGGCTTCGCCGGCACCACCTCCTTCGACGGTCTCGCCGCCCTGACGGCAGCAAAGGTCGCAGCCGGCGAGGCGCCGGCCATCGGGCTGATCGTCGGGATCGTCTTCCTCTCCGCCGGTCTGGCCTTCAAGATTTCCGCCGTGCCCTTCCATATGTGGACGCCCGACGTTTATGAAGGCGCGCCGACCCCGGTGACGGCTTTCTTCGCGACCGCGCCGAAAATCGCGGCCATGGCCCTGATCATCCGGGTGATGATTGAGCCTTTCGGCGACATGCTGGCCCAGTGGCAGCAGATCATCTGGTTCATTTCCCTGGCGTCCATGGTTCTTGGCGCCCTGGCGGCGATCTATCAGACCAACATCAAGCGGCTGATGGCCTACAGCTCGATCGGGCATATCGGCTATGCCCTGGTCGGTCTGGCCGCGGGCACGGAGGAAGGGGTTCAGGGCATCCTGATCTACCTCACGATCTACATCTTCATGAACCTCGGCACCTTTGCCTGCATCCTCTGCATGCGTCAGAAGGATGTGATGGTCGAGAACATCGACGATCTGAAGGGCCTCAGCAAAACCAATCCGTTGATGGCCTTTGCGCTTGCCGCCTTCATGTTTTCCATGGCGGGCATTCCGCCGCTGGCCGGCTTCTTCGGCAAGCTCTATGTCTTCCTGGCGGCTATCGAGGCAGGCCTCTACTTCCTCGCGGTCTTCGGGGTCCTGGCTTCCGTGGTCGGCGCCTTCTATTACCTGCGGATCGTCAAGCTGATGTACTTTGACGAGCCGGCGGAATCCTTCGACCGCCCCATCGGTCGGGAGATGTCACTGATCCTGACCGGGACGACGGTCGTGATCCTGCTGTTGTTCCTGGTGCTGGGGCCGCTGCACGACGGAACGGCGCTGGCGGCCGCTTCGTTGTTTGAGGGATGATTCCCGATCCGTCGAAGGACCGCGCGCTGAAGCTGCCGCCGGCCTATCGTCTGGTGCAGCTTGACGAGGTCGACAGCACCAACAGCGAAGCCAAGAGACGCGCTGCGCAGGGTGCCGAAGACGGGACGCTGATCTGGGCGCGCCGGCAGACCGGTGCTTACGGCCGCCAGGGGCAGCCCTGGAGCGGCGGTGGCGGTGATCTTTTCTTTTCCCTCATCACCCGGCCGGACTGTAGACTGGCTGAAGCCGCGCAGTTGAGCTTCATCAGCGCCGTCGCTCTGGGTGACGCCGTCGGCAGTGTCGCACCGCCGCTGATCGAAGTGACCTACAAATGGCCCAACGACGTGCTGTTTAACGGTCGAAAGGGTGCGGGCATCCTGTTGGAATCAAAAGGTGATGACGCCGGCGGGCTGGAGTGGCTGGTGATCGGCATCGGCGTCAATATCGCGTCCTTTCCCACCGAGACACGCTTTCCGGCGACCAGCCTGCAGTTCGAGGGCTGTCCCGCCTCGGTCGGCGCCGTCGATCTGCTGGAGGCTTTCAGTCGGCACTTTCTTTCGCGGGTGAACTCTTGGCTGGAAGACGGTTTTGCGCCGAGCCGGCAGGCTTGGTTGCGCCATGCCCACGGGCTGTCGGAGGAAATCGAGGTGCGGCTGCCGCAGGAGACGTTCACCGGCCGTTTCGAGGGGCTCGACTCCCAAGGCGCGCTGCGCTTGGTTCTGGCCAACGGCAGCGAGCGCAGCGTCGCCGCGGGGGAGGTTTACTTCCCCGATGGTGGCTGAGGCCTGAGAAGGGAAGGGCGACACCCATGCTGCTCACCATCGACGCCGGGAACACCAATGTCGTTTTCGCCATCTTTGAAGGCGAGACACTGCGCGCCAAGTGGCGCGCCTCCAGCGATGCCAAACGGACGGCGGACGAATACGCGGTCTGGCTGACCCAGCTGATGGCGCTGGAAGGTTTGAAACCCGCCGATGTGGCCCAGGCGATCATTGCCAACGTGGTCCCGGCGGCGACCTTTCAACTGACGACCCTCTGCGAGTCCTTTTTTCAGACCAAGCCGCTGCTGATCGGCGACCCGGCCGTCGATCTGGGTATCGCGGTTCATATGGACAGGCCGGAGAACGTCGGTGCCGACCGCTTGGTGAATGCCCTGGCGGCTCATCGCAGCTACGGCGGCCCCTTGATCGCCATCGACTTCGGGACGGCCACGACCTTCGATATCGTCGGTGCGGACGGGGCCTACGAAGGCGGCGTTATCGCGCCTTCGGCCCAGCACTCCAGCGAGGCGCTCTACCGGGCTGCGGCGCAGCTGCCACGGGTGAAGATTGAACGCCCGGAAAGGGTGATCGGGAAGGATACGGTGCCGGGTATGAAGTCGGGCATCTATTGGGGCTATGTCGGTCTGATCGAGGGGCTGGTGGCGCGCATACGAGAGGAATACGGTAAACCGATGAAGGTCATTGCCACCGGCGGGCTGGCGCCGATCTATGCCGAGGCGACGGCGACCATTGAGGCCGTGGACCAGGACCTCACCCTGCGCGGCCTGCGCCTGATTCATGCTGCGAACGTGACCACCGCTTGATGAAAACAGATCGTATGAACCGCAGCTACGCCGGATCGGACCTCGGCGCCGACGCCCTTTATTTCCTGCCTCTGGGCGGGACCGGCGAAATCGGCATGAACCTTAATCTTTACGGTCACAAGGGCGCCTGGCTGATGGTCGATCTGGGCATCACCTTTGCCGACGAGCGGCTGCCCGGCGTCGATGTCTTGATGCCCGATCCCTCGTTCATCGAGGACCGCCGCGACGATCTGGCCGGGCTGGTCCTGACCCATGCCCATGAAGACCACATTGGTGCGGTTCCCTACATCTGGCCGCTGCTGCGCTGCCCGGTCTACGCGACACGTTTCACATCGGCGCTGCTGCGGCGCAAGCTGGCCGAGTTCGGCCTGCTGGACGAGGTGCCGCTGACCGAGGTGCCGCTTTCCGGCAGCTTCTCCGTCGGTCCCTTCGATATCGAGCTCATCACCCTGACCCATTCGATTCCGGAGCCCAATGCGGTGGTCATCCGTACCGACGCGGGTTCAGTGCTCCACACCGGCGATTGGAAGCTCGATCCGGAACCGCTGGTTGGCGACAACTACGACGAGACGCGCCTGAAGGCCTTGGCCGAAGAGGACGTGCTGGCGATGGTCGGTGACTCGACCAATGCCATGGTGAATGGCGTGGCCGGGTCCGAAGCCGACGTGCGAAACCGTCTGCGCGACGTGGTCTCAGGCTTGACGCAGCGTGTGGCGGTTGCCTGCTTTGCCAGCAATGTGGCGCGGCTCGAAACCGTCATCCGGGTGGCGGAGGAAACCGGGCGCCGGGTCTGCCTGCTGGGCCGTTCCATGCACCGCATTGTCGAGTGCGCCCGGGAGAGCGGCTATCTTGAGGGGCACCAGCCTTTCGTTTCCGAAGACGAGATCGACTACCTGCCCCGCAACGAGGTGCTGTTGCTCTGCACCGGCAGTCAGGGGGAGCCGCGGGCGGCGCTCTGGCGCATTGCCCGGGGCGACCATCCCTCGGTCGGCCTGGATAAGGGCGACGCCGTGGTCTTCTCCTCCCGCGTGATCCCCGGCAACGAGACCAAGATCTTCGAACTGCAGAACGCCCTGGTCGAGGCTGGGGTCGATATCATCGACGACCGCAGCATCCATGTGTCCGGCCATCCCGGCCGTGACGAACTGATCCAGATGTACCAGTGGGTGCGCCCCCAGATCGCCGTCCCGGTGCATGGCGAAAGGCGGCATCTTGCTGCCCATGCCCAGATCGCCAAGGAATGCCAGATCCCCCAGCAGATCGTCGGGCGGAACGGCGCCATGATCCAGTTGGCGCCGGGTGAGGCGAAGATCATCGACCAGGTGCCTTCCGGGCGGCTGGCCTACGAGGGGCGGCGTTTGGTGCCGGTCAACTCGCCGGTGATCAAGGGACGCCAGAAACTGGTGTTCAACGGCGCGGCGGCGATCACCCTGGTTTTGGACGAGCACGGCAAGTTGGACGGCGAACCGGAGATCAGTACCATCGGACTGTTCGAGCCGGATGAGCCGACCGATGACCTAGAGGAGATCGAGATTGCCGTGCGCGATGCCGTCGGCCGATTGGGCAAACGCGACCGCCGCGATGACGCCGCGGTGGAAGAGGCGGCGCAGCAGGCCCTGCGCCGCACCGTCAACCGCCTGCTCGGCAAGAAGCCGGTGACCATGGTCCATGTCATTCGGTTCGAGTAACCGGCGGCTTGAATAGCTGGCGGTTTGAGTAACGGGGCCATTCGCGTAGGATCGCATCCGGATCTGTCGAAAGGAGACAAAGCATGATCGGCCGTTTGAACCACGTTGCCATTGCGGTGCCGGACCTCGAGGCCGGCGCGGCGGTCTATCGTGGCATGCTGGGGGCGGAAGTATCGGCGCCGCAGGCGCAACCCAAGCACGGCGTCACCGTTGTCTTCGTCAAGCTGCCGAACACCAAGATTGAGCTTCTGGAGCCTCTGGGCGAAGACTCTCCCATCGCCGCCTTCCTGGCGCGCAATCCGTCGGGCGGAATGCATCACGTCTGCTACGAGGTGGATGACATCCTGGCGGCCCGTGACCATCTGGTCGCCGAGGGGGCCAGGGTGCTGGGGGACGGTGAGCCCAAGATCGGCGCCCATGACAAGCCGGTGCTCTTCCTGCATCCAAAGGACTTCTGCGGCACCTTGGTCGAGCTTGAACAGGTCTAGCGCGGGCGATGAACTGGTTTACCGGTATTCTTGTTTACACCATGGTCTGGTGCGTCGTGTTCCTGACCGTACTGCCCTTCGGCGTGCGCCGGACCGAGAACCCGCAACCGGGTCACGAGGTGGGCGCGCCGGAGCGTCCCATGCTGTGGCGCAAGGTTCTGATCACCTCCTGCCTCGCGGCGGTGATCTCTCTCGGTATTCATTTTGTCATCGAGCAGGATTGGATCAGCTTCCGCGCCGGCCGCTAAGGCGATGCGCTACTCCTTCGCCTGCATTTTGAAAGAGCCCAGATGAGCAGTTACTGCGACTTCGCCGCAGATCACCCGATCCATGCATACTATCATAACCACGAATACGGCTTCCCGGTCAGCGACGACGCGGTGCTTTTCGAGCGCCTGATTCTGGAAATCAACCAGGCCGGGCTTTCGTGGGAACTGATGCTGAAGAAGCGGGATAACTTTCGGGCAGCCTATGACGGCTTCGACATCGCCAAGGTGGCCGCCTATGGCGAGAAGGAACGGACCCGGCTGTTGAATGACGCCGGTATCATCCGCAACCGCCTGAAGGTCGATGCGGCGATCGAGAACGCCAAGCGGATTCTGGTGCTTGCCGAGGAACACGGTTCCTTCGCCGGATGGGTCGCGGCCCAGCACCCACTGCCGAAAGAAGATTGGGTGAAGCTGTTCCGCAAGACCTTCAAATTCACGGGTGGGGAGATCGTCGGGGAGTTCCTGATGAGCATCGGCTATCTGCCCGGCGCTCACCGGGAGGATTGCCCGGTGTATCGCAAGATCGCCCGCCTGAACCCGCCCTGGATGGCCGCCGCGAAGAAGGCTAGGAAAGCCAAAAAGGCAAAAAAATAGGCAAGCCGAAGCCTGCCGTCACCAGTTCCCTGTCAGGTTATGCAGCCCGATTATGGACCTTCTTGTTGTTGGACAGTCCCGAGGGGCTGTCAAAAGGCGTATCCACCCTAAACCTGGGCCGCGCTGCCCTTATTGAGGGCAGTTCTTACGGGAAAATACTAATAGCCCAAAGCACTATCCACGTCATCACTTTTCTAACATTATTACGCTGATGACCTATGTTGCATTGCAACAATTTCGGATCGACTACCTTATGGCTTTCTTAAACGGCCCGGTTCTAGGTTTTGTCCATGCGACTCACTTTCATCCCGCGACACTGCATTTCCCGCTTGGCGAGGGTGGCCCTGACAGGGTTCTGCCTTGGCGTGTTCCTGTCTTCTCCTGCCGCTGCGGAAGAGCCCTATCTGACCATCAGTGAGCGGGATTGCCGGCTGCTGACCCGTCATCTGCCCTCGGCCGATGTGGCCTACCAGCCCGGGGTCGATGTCCGTGGCAAGCCGGTCGCACCCGCCGATCTCGGGGCCAATGATCCTTCTGGGGCAAAAGGCGTAATTCTGCCCCAGGCTGTAGTGATCCCCATCGAGGTGGACTTGTTTGACCGCTTCGGCATTCCTGCTGGCGGAGTCAATTTCGAGGCTGACGCCTTTATCGGCGAGGTCACCGTCGACCTCGGGACCGGTGAGGCCTACTTCAACGGCCAGCCCCTGCAAAGCGAGGCCGAGGCTGAACTGGCCGCCCGCTGCCAGCGCATCATCAGGGACGCTGAAACCGCAGAATAGCGGCGCCCGCCGGGCTTGGCGGGCCATGGACAAGGCCCCGGGCTTCCCATATACAACAACACCCCGTTTTCTTTGGCCGTCTTTGGCCGAGACGGGGCTGAAACCCAACCCGAGACCGGTCACAGCCAGAGTTTTCTATGCGCCTTTCGCAGTATTTCATGCCGACCCTGCGGGAAACCCCCAAGGAAGCGGAAATCGTCTCCCATCGTCTGATGCTGCGCGCCGGCATGGTGCGCCAGGCCTCGGCCGGCATCTACTCCTGGCTGCCCCTGGGTTACCGGGTGCTGCGGCGGATCGAGCAGATCGTCCGTGAAGAACAGGATGCCGCAGGCTGCCAGGAACTGCTGATGCCGACCATTCAGTCGGCCGATCTCTGGAAGCAGTCGGGCCGCTACGACGACTACGGCAAGGAGATGCTGCGCATCCAGGACCGCCATGACCGGGAGATGCTCTACGGCCCGACCAACGAGGAACTGATCACCGAGATTTTCCGCAACGGCGCCAAGAGCTACCGCGATCTGCCCAAGGGGCTCTACCACATCCAGTGGAAGTTCCGCGACGAAGTGCGGCCGCGTTTCGGTGTGATGCGCGGGCGCGAATTCCTGATGAAGGATGCCTATTCCTTCGATCTGGATTACGAGTCCGCGCGGCGCGCCTATCAGCGCCAGTTCGTCGCCTATCTGCGGACCTTTGCCCGCATGGGGTTGAAGGTCATCCCCATGGAGGCGGATACCGGCCCCATCGGCGGCGACCTCAGCCACGAGTTCATCGTGCTGGCCGAGACCGGGGAGTCGGAAGTCTTCTGCGACCGCGAATTCCTCGATCACGACGTTCTCGAAGATGCCTTCGATTATCAGGATGATGCCGGGGTGCAGAAGGTGGTGGAATACTTCACCAATCTTTACGCCCGCACGGACGAGAAGCACGACCAGGGCCTGTTCGAAAAAGAGGTGCCGGAGGCACGGCGCTACATCGGCCGGGGCATCGAGGTCGGCCACATCTTCTATTTCGGCACCAAGTACTCCGAGCCCCTCGGCGCTCTGGTGACAACGCCCGACGATGAAACCGTGCCGATCCACATGGGGTCCTACGGCGTCGGCGTATCGCGGCTGGTGGGCGGCATCATCGAAGCAAGCCATGACGACAACGGCATCATCTGGCCGGAGGCGGTGGCGCCCTTCAAGGTCGGCCTGGTGAACATCCGCGCCGCCGATGCGGACTGCACGGCGGCTTGCGACAAGCTCTATGGCCAACTGGCCGCGGCGGGCGTCGAGGTACTCTACGACGACCGCGACGAGTCGGCTGGTGCGAAGTTCGCTTCCATGGATCTGATCGGCCTGCCCTGGCAGTTGGTGGTCGGCCCGCGCGGTCTGAAGAACGGCGTGGTCGAACTGAAGCGGCGCGGCGGCAACGGCGAGCGTGAGGAACTCTCGCCCGATGCTGCCATCGCCAGGCTGGTCGCCTAGGGCGCCGCGATGATCTTCAATGCTTTCGAACGCCTCGTTGCGATGCGCTATCTGCGGGCGCGCCGCGAGGAGGGTTTCATCTCCGTCATCGCGGTTTTCTCCTTTCTCGGAATCATGCTCGGTGTCGCCGTCCTGATCATCGTCATGGCGGTGATGAACGGTTTTCGCCAGGAGTTGCTGTCGCGCATCCTTGGCGTGAACGGCCATCTGACGGTCTTCGCCGACGGCGGCGGCATTAATGGCTACGACGATCTTGCAACCCGGCTGATGGCGGTCGAAGGGGTGACCGGGGTCAGTGCCCAGGTTCATGGCCAGGTGATGGTCACTGCCGAGGGTTCGGCGACCGGTGCGCTGGTGCGGGGCATGCGCCGCGAGGACATCGCCGCCCGTCCCATCCTTGCCGACAACATCATCAGCGGCAGCCTTGCCGACTACGGTGTCGACGACGGAATCCTGATGGGCCACCGCCTGGCGCGGCAGCTCGGCCTCAGGGTTGGCGACAACGTGACCCTGGTGTCTCCCTCCGGCACCACCACGGTGATCGGCACCGTGCCGCGCCTGAAGACCTACAGCATTGCTGCACTCTTCGATGTCGAGATGTACGAATACGACAACGGCTTCCTCTACATGCCCTTGGACGCCGCACAACTCTTCTTCCGTTTGCCGGAATCGGTCAATGCCGTGGAGGTTTTTGTCGGCAACGCGGATGAGGCGCTCGGCGCCAGACGATCCATACAACAGGCTCTGGGACCGGGCTTTCGAACCGTCGACTGGCAGCAGACCAATGCCAGCTTCTTCAACGCCATTCAGGTCGAACGCAATGTCATGGCGCTGATCCTGTCGCTCATTATTGTCGTTGCGGCTCTGAACGTGATTTCCGGACAGACCATGCTGGTGAAAGACAAGGGCAGGGACATCGCCATCCTGCGTACCATGGGCGCAACCCGGGGCATGATCCTGCGGATCTTTCTGCTCAGCGGCGCCAGTATCGGCGTGATCGGCACCATCTGTGGCTTCGCCTTGGGGTTGGCGTTTTCCAGTAACATAGAAACCATCCGACAGGCTCTGCAGAGGCTGACCGGAAGAACCATCTTCGATGCGGAGATCTACTTTTTGTCGCGCTTACCGGCTGAGGTTGATTCCACAGAAGTGGCCGCCGTCGTCATCTTCGCGCTGATCCTCTCCTTCCTGGCGCCGCTCTACCCCGCTTGGCGAGCGGCGCGCCTCGATCCCGTTGAGGCCTTGCGCTATGAATGAGCGGGGGCATAACGCTCAGGCCAGTTTGGAGCTTCGCGACGTAAAGCGGGTTTTCAAGCAGGGGCGCAATGCGCTGGAGGTGCTGCACGACGCCTGCTTCACCGTCAGCGCGGGCGAGATGGTCGCCCTGGTGGGACCGTCGGGTTCGGGAAAGTCGACGCTGCTCCACATTGCCGGCCTGCTTGAAAAACCGGATGCCGGCGAGGTGCTGATCGGTGGCGAAGCCTGTCTGAAGCTGTCCGACCGTGCGAGCACGGCGCTGCGCCGCCGCACCATCGGCTTCGTCTATCAGTACCACCATTTGCTGCCGGAATTCTCGGCGCTGGAGAACGCGGTGCTGCCGCAGATGATCGCCGGCGTGTCGAAAGCAGAAGCGCGGGAGCGGGCGGCGGCTTTGCTCGACTCGGTGGGCCTGACACCGCGGGCGAGCCACAGGCCCGGCCGGCTGTCCGGTGGTGAGCAGCAGCGCGCGGCAATCGCCCGTGGGCTTGCCAATGACCCCTCGATCCTGCTGGCGGACGAACCCACCGGCAACCTGGACCCGGAGACGGCCGACGGTGTTTTCGCCCAACTGGCCGGCCTGGTGCGGGACGGCGGCCTGGCAGCCCTCATCGCCACCCACAACATGGACTTGGCAAAACGCATGGACCGCGTCCTGCGCCTTGAACACGGCCACATCGTCGAGGCCTAGGCGGCCCAAGTTACCCACAGTGGTTGCCAACCTGTTCTCCCTGACGCGACTCGCCCTCTGAGGGCACACTCTGGGCATGACATCAGCTGATTTCGTTCATCTCCGGGTCCATTCGGCCTACTCGCTCTCGGAAGGGGCGATCCGGTCCAAGGCCCTGGTCAAGCTCTGCGAAGAGCAGCGCATGCCTGCCGTCGCCGTGACCGATACCGGGAACCTCTTCGGCGCCCTGGAATTCGCCCAGGAAGCCCAGAAGACCGGCGTCCAGCCCATCATCGGCTGCCAGCTCGGCATCAGCCGCGAAGACGGAGAGCAGCGCAACGGCACCACGCCGCCGCCGGACCAACTGGTCCTGCTGGTCCAGGACGAGACCGGTTATCAGAACCTTATGCACCTGGTTTCCGTGGCGTTCCTGGAAAGCGAGCCCAGCGAAGCGGCACAGGTCAGCCTGGATGTGCTGGCCGATCATGCCGAGGGCCTGCTGGCGCTGACCGGCGGGGTATCCGGGGCGCTCGGTCGGCTCCTGTCGGGCGGTCAGAAGCCGGCAGCCGAAGCGATGCTGTCGCGCCTCGCCGCCATGTTCCCGGACCGTCTCTACATCGAAATACAGCGTCACGGTCTGCCGGAAGAAGAGGCCATCGAGGAGGCGCTGATCGACTTGGCTTTCGCGCACGACGTCCCGCTGGTGGCCACGAACGAGGCTTATTTCCCGGCTGAGGAAGACTACGAGGCCCATGATGCTTTGCTCTGCATCGCCGGCGGCACCTACATCGCCCAGAGCGACCGCCGCCGCCTGACGCCGGATCATCGCTTTAAGTCCGCGGCGGAGATGCGGGCTCTCTTCACCGACCTGCCGGAAGCCGTCGACAACACCCGGGTGATTGCCGAGCGCTGCGCCTACTTTCCAGAGTTCGTGAAGCCGATCCTGCCGGCCTTTCCGACGACGGCGGGGCGCAGTGAGGAAGAGGAAATGAAGGCCCAGTCCGAGACAGGGCTGGAGCAGCGCCTGGAAGATCAGGTATTTCCCGGCGTCGAGGAGGCCGAGCGCGAGGCGGTTGCAGCGCCTTACCGGGAGCGTCTGGCCTTTGAGCTGAAGGTCATCCAGGAGATGGGCTTCGCCGGCTACTTCCTGATCGTTGCGGATTTCATCAAATGGGCCAAGACGCATGACATTCCGGTCGGGCCGGGACGCGGCTCCGGCGCCGGTTCCGTGGTCGCCTGGGCGCTTACCATCACCGACCTGGACCCCTTGCGTTTTGGACTCCTTTTCGAACGCTTCCTCAATCCTGAGCGCGTGTCGATGCCTGACTTCGACATCGACTTCTGCCAGGACCGCCGCGACGAGGTGATCCGCTACGTCCAGGACAAGTACGGGCGCGACCACGTCGCCCAGATCATCACCTTCGGAAAGCTGCAGGCCCGCGCGGCTCTGCGCGACGTCGGGCGGGTGCTGCAGATGCCCTATCCCCAGGTCGACCGCATCTGCAAGCTGGTGCCGAACAATCCGGCCAATCCGGTCACGCTGCAGCAGGCCATCGACGGCGAGCCCCAGCTTCAGGAGATGCGCCGCGAAGACGAGGCGGTGAACCGGCTGATCACCATCGCCCTGCGGCTGGAGGGACTCTACCGCCACGCCTCCACCCACGCCGCCGGGGTGGTCATCGGCGACCGGCCGCTCGACCGCCTTGTCCCGCTTTACCGCGACCCGCGTTCCGACATGCCGGTGACCCAGTTCAACATGAAGTACGTCGAACAGGCCGGCCTGGTGAAGTTCGACTTTCTCGGCCTCAAAACCCTCACCGTCCTGCAGCGCGCCTGCGCCCTGCTGGAACAGCGCGGGGTCAAGGTGGACCTGGCGCACATCCCGCTTAATGACGAAGCGGCTTTCGAAATGATGAGCCGCGGCGACACCGTCGGCGTGTTCCAGTTTGAATCCTCGGGCATGCGAAGTCTGCTGCGCGAGGCGCGGGTCGACACCTTTGAAGACATCATCGCCCTGGTCGCGCTCTATCGCCCCGGGCCGATGGAAAACATTCCGAAATACGTCGCCTGCAAATACGAGCGCGAGCAACCGGAATTCCTGCACGAGACCATCGAGCCGGTGGTGAAAGACACTTATGGTGTCATCATCTATCAGGAACAGGTGATGCAGATCGCCCAGGTCTTCGCCGATTACACCCTCGGCCAGGCCGACCTGCTGCGCCGCGCCATGGGCAAGAAGATCAAGGCGGAGATGGACGCCCAGCGCGACATCTTCGTCAAAGGCGCCATGGCCAAGGGGGTGAAGAAGGATCGGGCTTCCTACGTCTTCGACCTTGTCGACAAGTTCGCCGGTTATGGTTTCAACAAGGCCCACTCGGCGGGCTATGCGCTGGTGGCCTATCAGACCGCCTATTTGAAAGCCAACCATCCGGTCGAGTTCATTGCCGCCTCCATGACCTACGACATGGGCAATACCGACAAGCTGAACGTCTACCGCCAGGAACTGCAGCGCCTGGGCATTGCGCTTCTGGCGCCGGACATCAACCGGTCGGAGCGCGATTTCTCGGTCGAGGTTCAGGACAGCGGCGAGCCGGCGATCCGCTACGCCCTGGCCGCGGTGAAGAACGTCGGCGGCGCGGCGATGGAGTCGGTGATCGAAGAGCGCGCCCGGAACGGCCTTTTCAAAAGCCTCGCCGACTTTGCCCAGCGCGTCGACGTGAAGCAGATCAACAAGCGGCAGGTCGAGAACTTGGCGCGCGCCGGGGCCTTCGATGCCCTCAGCCCCAACCGGGCCCAGGTCTATCACGCGGCGGAGACCATCGTGCGCTACGCCAGCGCCGCGGCGAGCGAGCGGGAAAGCGCCCAGGTCAATCTCTTCGGCGGCGCCGAAGCCGCCGAACCGGTGCCCCTGCCGCTGTCGCCGGTGGAAGACTGGCCGGGCATGGAGCGTTTGAACCATGAGTTCGACGCCATCGGCTTTTATCTCTCCGCCCATCCGCTGGATACCTACGGCGCGACCCTGGAGAAGATGAAGGTCACCACCTATGCCGAACTGCAGCAGGCCAAGACAGCCGGTCTGGTGACCCTGGCGGGGATCGTGATCGCCAAGCGCGAGCTGAACAGTCGCAAGGGCAGCCGCATGGCCTTCGTCACGCTGACCGATGCCTCCGGGGTCTATGAGGTGACCCTGTTCTCGGAGACCCTCAGCCAGTCCCGGGAACTGC
Source organism: Pelagibius sp. (assembly GCF_965249265.1). Taxonomy (NCBI): domain Bacteria; kingdom Pseudomonadati; phylum Pseudomonadota; class Alphaproteobacteria; order Rhodospirillales; family Rhodovibrionaceae; genus Pelagibius; species Pelagibius sp. The sequence continues at coordinate 2,222,057 of NZ_OZ252224.1, forward strand.
TGGAAGGCGGCCAGCCGATGCTGCTGCGGGTCTCGGTCGAGCAGCGCGGCGAGGACGAGCCCAGGTTGACTGCCCAGTCCCTGGAGCCGCTCGACAATGCGGCGGCCAAGGCCTCCAAAGGCCTGGACCTGCACCTCGCCAGCCCGGCGCCGCTGGAGAACCTGAAATCGATCCTGGAGCGCGAGGGCAGGGGGCGCGGCAAGGTGAAGCTGGTGCTGGCCCTGGAGGACGGCCAGGAGGTCGAATTGGCCCTGGGTGGCGGCTACCGGCTCTCCCCGGCCATCCGGCAGGCGATCAAGGCGATTCCCGGCGTGGTCATGCAGGACCGCTGAGGCCCCGGAAAGGGCCTCCGGGGCCACCGTTTGCGGGGTAGCCGGAGCGGCTCTTTTCCCTTGATTTTTCCGGCCTTGGGGGCGATAAACCGCCCGTTTTCAACCTCACACGTGGGCATTGCGGCTCTCGGGGAGAAATCCCGAACGTCGCTCCGGTGTCTGAGACCCCAGGTTTTTCAAGGCTTTGCCAGGGAAACGGGAGCAGATGACAGGCTCACGGTGGACCAACCGGAGAAGATCTAATGGCGCTTCCGAGCCCCTCGATGCGCCAGCTTTTGGAAGCTGGCGTTCACTTTGGACATACCACCCGTCGCTGGAACCCCCGCATGGCCCCGTACATCTTCGGGACCCGCAACGGCGTTCACATCATCGATCTTGAGCAGTCCCTGCCGCTGCTGAACCGTGCCCTGGCGACGGTGCGCGATATCGTCGCCGGCGGCGGCCGCGTGCTCTTCGTCGGCACCAAGCGTCAGGCCAGCGAGAAGGTGGCCGAGGCGGCCAAGCGCTGCGGCCAGTATTACGTCAACCACCGCTGGCTGGGCGGCATGCTCACCAACTGGAAGACCATCTCCAACTCGATCCGGCGCCTGCGCACGGTCGAGGAGCAGCTGGCCCAGGAGCAGGTGGGCCTGACCAAGAAGGAACTGCTGAACCTGACCCGCGAGCGCGACAAGCTGGAACGCGCCCTGGGCGGGATCAAGGAGATGGGCGGCCTGCCCGACGTGATCTTCGTGATCGACACCAACAAGGAGCACATCGCCGTCAACGAGGCGACCAACCTGAAGATCCCGGTGATTGGTGTGCTCGATTCGAATTCGAACCCTGAAGGCGTGACTTTCCCGGTGCCGGGCAACGATGACGCCCTGCGCGCCATCAGCCTCTATTGCGATCTGATCGCCGATGCGGTGCTCGATGGTATCCAGGCCGAGATGACGGCCAGCGGTGGTGACGTCGGTGCGGCGGAAGAAGCACCGGTCGAGGCCCTGCCGGAAGAGCCGGCGGCCGAAGCGCCTGCCGCAGAAGCAGCGGCGGATGCACCGGCGGCTGAAGCTGCTGCAGCGGGCGATGCCGCTGCCGAGGCTGCAAAGGAAGCACCTGCCGGTAACTGAAGTCCGGTAGGCTTGATAAAGGGTGCCCCGGCTTCGGCCGGGGCCGTGCCTGCAGAAGGCATTGAGACTCCAAGAAAAAAGAGGTGAGTCATGGCTCAGATTACGGCGGCCCTGGTGAAAGAGCTGCGCGAGTCCTCCGGCGCGGGGATGATGGATTGCAAGAAGGCGCTGACCGAGACCGATGGCGACGTTGAAGCCGCGGTCGACTGGCTGCGTAAAAAAGGCCTCGCTGCGGCGGCAAAGAAGGCCGGCCGCGTTGCGGCCGAGGGTCTGGTGGCGGTCGCCTCCAAGGGCACGTCCGGTGCTGTCGTGGAGGTAAACTCCGAGACGGATTTCGTCGCCCGCAACGAAGCCTTCCAGGGCTTTGCGCTGAACTGTGCCGAGATCGCCCTCGGCGTTGGCGGCGATCTGGAACAGATCCAGGCGGCAGCCTATCCCGGGACCGGAAACACCGTGGCCGACGAGTTGACCAACATGATCGCCAAGATCGGCGAAAACATGGCGCTGCGGCGCAGCGCCGGCATTTCGGTCGGCAGCGGCGTCGTCTGCTCCTACATCCACAACCAGACGGCCCCGGGCCTCGGCAAGATCGGCGTTCTGGTCGGCCTCGAGTCCGAAGGCGACACCGCGAAGCTGGAAGCCCTTGGGCGCCAACTGGCCATGCATGTGGCGGCGGCTCAGCCGCAGGCGGTGGACCGTGATGGGGTCGATGCCTCGGCCCTGGACCGCGAGCGCGAGGTGCTGAGCGATCAGGCGCGCGCCAGCGGCAAGCCCGAGGAGATCATCGCCAAGATGGTCGAGGGCCGGCTCCGCAAGTTCTACGAGGAAGTCTGCCTGCTGGAACAGGTTTTCGTCATCGACGGCGAGAACAAGGTGAGCAAGGTGCTGGAAGAGGCCGCGAAGGACGTCGGCGCGCCGGTGAAGATCGCCGGTTTCCAGCGGTTTCAGCTTGGCGAGGGTGTCGAGCGCGAAGAGGCTGATTTCGCTGCCGAAGTCGCGGCGACCCTCGGCAGCTAAACGGAGATTCTGGAGGAAGGGGCGGCCCTGGGCTTTGAAAAGACGCCCGATGGACAAATTGCCGCCACTTTCTTCGTCATAGAATTGTTCTGGCCCGGGGGGCTTCGGGCCACTGGCGCGAAGCCCCCCGGCGCATTACCATGTGGCCGCTTTTCCCCCGGCGATTCTCTTCGCCAAGCTTCGCAGAGGCTCATGTCCGAGACCCAGACCAAACTGACCCCCGCGCCGCGCTATAAGCGCGTGCTCCTGAAGATTTCCGGCGAAGCCCTGATGGGTGATCGCGAATACGGGCTCGATCCCGATATGGTCGCGCAGATCGCCCGCGATGTCGGCGCGGTGCGCGCGATGGATGTAGACGTCTGCTTGGTCGTCGGCGGCGGTAACATCTTCCGCGGTGTATCGGTTGCCGCGGCCGGCATGGAACGGGCATCCGCGGACTATATGGGCATGCTGGCGACGGTGATAAACGCGCTCGCGCTGCAGAATGCGCTGGAGCAGATTGACGTCGATACGCGGGTGCAGACCGCGATTCCCATGGACACCGTCGCCGAGCCCTATATCCGCAGGCGGGCCGAGCGCCATATGGAGAAGGGCAGGGTGGTGATCTTCGCCGCCGGTACCGGAAACCCCTATTTCACGACGGACACCGCCGCGGCTCTGCGCGCCTCCGAAATGGGCTGTGATGTCCTTTTGAAGGGTACGAAGGTGGACGGCGTCTATGACGCCGATCCCGAGAAGACGCCGGATGCAAGGCGCTATGACAAATTGGATTATATGCGGGTGCTTACGGACGATCTGGGGGTTATGGACCATGCCGCCATCTCTCTTGCCCGTGAAAATCATATCCCTATCCTTGTCTTCTCGATTTACCGGCCGGGCGCCTTCGCGGAGGTCCTTTCCGGCAATGGTTGTTACACATTGGTGAAAGACGAGGAATGAACCGTGGCAGATCCTGATTTAAGCGATATCAAACGTCGCATGGACGGCGCTCTCGACGCGCTGCAAAAGGAATTCGCAGGTCTGCGGACCGGCCGGGCCTCGGCCGGGCTGCTTGAGCCCATCACTGTGGAAGCCTATGGCGCCGCGACGCCGATGAACCAGGTTGGCAGCATCTCGGTGCCGGAGCCGCGGATGGTGACGGTCCAGGTCTGGGACCGCAGTCTGGTCGGCGCGGTGGAAAAAGCGATCCGCGATTCCGGTCTGGGCCTGAACCCGGCGACCGATGGGCAACTGGTGCGGGTGCCGATCCCGGCGCTGTCTGAGGAGCGGCGCATCGAGATGACCAAGATCGCCGGAAAGTACGCCGAGCAAGGCCGGGTCGCCGTTCGCAACGTGCGCCGTGACGGCATGGAGATGCTGAAGAAGATGGAGAAGGACTCGGAGATTTCCAAGGATGAGCATCACCAATGGGCGGAGGAGATCCAAAGCCTGACAGACAGCCACATCAAGAAGATTGATGGGAGCCTGTCGCAGAAGGAAGAGGAGATCCTTCAGGTCTGACCGCGATGGACGATACCTGTTTTTCCTCGGATAGGGGCGGTCCCCGCCACGTGGCCGTCATCATGGACGGAAATGGGCGCTGGGCGAACGCCCGCGGCATGCCGCGAACGCTTGGCCATCGGCAGGGTGCCGAGGCGGTGCGCCGCTGCATCACCGGGGCCATGGAACTCGGCATTCCCTTTCTGACCCTTTTCGGCTTTTCCTCAGAGAACTGGCGCCGTCCGGTCAGTGAGGTCACCGACCTTATGGGGCTGCTGCGACGCTTCCTGCAGAGCGAGCTGGCGGAGATCCACAAGAACGGCATCCGCCTGCGCGTCATCGGTGACAGGACGCGCCTACCCGACGACATCGCCCGTTTGATCGAGGATGCCGAAAGCCGCACGCGGGACAATCGGCGCCTGAACCTGACGATCGCGCTCAGCTATGGCGGCCGTCAGGAGATTGCCGAGGCGGCCCGCCGCCTGGCTTTGGCGGTGCGCGATGGGGATCTGCAGCCCGAGGAGATTGACGAAGACCTCTTTTCCCAGGGGCTTCTGACCGCGGGTATTCCGGATCCGGACTTGCTGATACGGACCTCCGGTGAACAACGGCTCAGCAACTTTCTGCTTTGGCAGGCGGCTTACAGCGAGTTGATCTTCGTTGACAAGCTCTGGCCGGATTTTGATGAAAGCGATCTTCTGGCAGCCGTCGAGGAGTTCCGTCGGCGCGACAGGCGCTACGGCGCAGCCGCCGAATCTCAATAAGGCTCGGGTTTGCTAAAGACCCGCATCCTCTCCGCCCTTGTATTGGCGCCGCTGATTCTGGCGGATATCTATGCCGGTGGGCTTTGGCTGGACGCCTTGATGCTTGTCGCCGCCGTTCTGATGGGATGGGAATGGGCGCGGATGTGCAGCGGTGGCCGGCTGCTTCCCGCCGGTGTCCTGGTTATCCTGGTGCTCACGGGCATACCCGTCGGCTTTGCCCTGGACTTCTCCCAACACCTTTTCATTGAACTGGTCATCGGCTCGGGGCTTGTTTTGCTGGTGAGTCTGGTGATTCAGCGCCCTCAGGCATTATGGCTCGCCGGCGGTACTTTCTACATCGGCCTGGGCGTTCTCTCCTTCCTTTGGCTTCGTTCGATCCCCGACCAGGGCCGCATCGTCATTTTCTGGGTTCTGGCGGTGGTCTGGGCGGTCGATATCGGTGCCTATTTCGCCGGCCGCGGCATCGGCGGGCCGAAGCTGGCGCCGTCAATCAGTCCCAACAAGACCTGGGCCGGGTTGATCGGCGGGGCCATCTGTGCCGCTCTGGTCAGTGGTATTGCCGCTGTCTGGTTGCAGCAACCCGTGGTTTGGATGGTTCTGGCGGGGGCCGTGCTGGCGGTTGTCGCCCAGGCCGGCGATTTTTTGGAATCCTGGTGCAAACGCCGTTTCGGTGTGAAGGATTCCAGCAACCTAATTCCCGGTCATGGTGGTATTCTTGACCGGGTCGACGGCCTCTTGGCGGTGCTGCCGCTGGTTTTCGTCTATATCTGGGCTTTGGAGGCCTCTGTCTGATATGTCCGTTGCCACTCCCTCTCTTGAGACGGCGAGCGAGCCGCGCAGGGTCACCGTTCTCGGCTCGACCGGATCGGTCGGCTGCAGCACCCTGGACCTGGTGGAGCGCAATCCCGATGCCTTTCAGGTCGAAGCGCTGACGGCAAACCGCTCGGTTTCGCGTCTGGCGGAACAGGCCCGGCGCTTCGGCGCCCGGCTCGCGGTCGTGGCGGACGATGACTGTTATCAAGATCTGAAAGACGCTCTCAGCGGCAGCGGTGTCGAAGCGGCGGCCGGCGCCGCCGCCGTCAGCGAAGCGGCTGCCCGGCCGGCGGACTGGGTTATGGCGGCGATTGTCGGTGCGGCTGGGCTGTCGCCGACCTTGTCGGCGATTCGCCAGGGGGGCATTGTCGGGCTCGCCAACAAGGAAACCCTGGTCTGCGCCGGAAGCCTCATGACCGCCGAGGTGACGCGCTGCGGCGCTCAACTGCTGCCGGTGGACTCCGAGCACAATGCGATCTTCCAGGTCCTGGACCTGGATCAGCCGGACTCTGTGGACCGGCTCATCCTGACGGCCTCCGGGGGGCCTTTCCGCACCCTTGATCGGGCGCAGATGGCTGCGGTCACGCCGCAACAGGCCGTCGCCCACCCAAACTGGGACATGGGCGCGAAGATTTCGGTCGATTCCGCAACCATGATGAACAAGGGGCTGGAACTGATCGAGGCGCATTACCTCTTCAGGGTGCCGGAGGACCGCATCGACATTCTGGTGCACCCGCAGTCGGTGATCCACTCGATGGTGTCTTACATTGACGGCTCGGTACTCGCCCAACTCGGCCTGCCGGATATGCGCACGCCGATCGCCTACGCTCTGGCCTGGCCGGAACGCATGGAGACACCGGTGGAACGGCTTGACCTTGCCGCCATTGCGCGGCTGGATTTCGAAGCGCCGGATGATCAGCGTTTTCCGGCCTTGGCCTTGGCCAGGGCCGCGCTGCGCGCCGGGGGAACCGTCCCGACCACACTGAATGCGGCCAACGAGGAAGCTGTCGCAGCCTTTCTGGCCGGCCGCCTCGGGTTCGTTGAGATTGCCGAGGTGGTGGAGCAGACCCTGGCCGAGCACCCCAGCGAGCCCTTGGGCGGGCTGGACGAACTGGCGGCCGCCGATGCCCGGGCACGGAAGACAGCGGCAAGGCTGCTTGAACAACGGGCTGCGCGGGCCTAAGTCCTTTTCTTGACAGCGGTTTTAGGGTATCACCGGGGACCCTTGCGGGTGCCCGGAGGAAGCCTTTTTCAGCCTTTTCGGCTGATGGGACCCAAGCCGCGGAAAGTTCAGAAACAACCTTAGGATTGTTTTGTAAGCTATGGATTTCTCTGGCGGCCTCTACGGCTTCGGCATCCCCTTCCTGGTCATTCTGACGGCGTTGGTCTTCGTACACGAGCTTGGCCACTATCTCGTGGCGCGCTGGAACGGAGTCCGTGTCGAGGTCTTCTCCATCGGTTTCGGCCCGGAGATCTTCGGTTGGACCGATAAAGCCGGAACGCGTTGGAAATTCAGTGCCATACCACTTGGCGGCTACGTGAAGATGTTCGGCGATGCCAACGCGGCCAGTATGCCGGGCGAGGAAAGCCAGGGCTTGAGCGAGGCGGAACGGGCCGTGGCTTTTCCGCACAAACGTCTGGGGCAGCGTGTCTGGATCGTCGCGGCCGGGCCGATTGCCAACTTCCTTTTCGCCATCGTCATCCTGGCGGGGCTTTTCAGCATTGTCGGCCAGCCGTTTACACCGGCGGTCGTCGGAGCCGTGGTGCCGGGTTCGGCGGCGGAGACGGCGGGATTCCAGCCGGATGACCAGATCATAGAGGTCAACGGCACCTCGGTTCAGCGCTTCGAGGAACTGCAGCGCATTGTCGGACTGCGGCCCGGCGAGACCCTTGAGATCGTGCTTTTGCGTGATGGGGCGGAGGTCGAACTGGTTGCGACTCCGGCTCGGGTGGAGCGGGAAAACGGTTTGGGCGAGATACAGGAGGTTGGTCAGCTTGGTATCCAGCGCAGCGGCAATGCCTTTATCCGCCATGACCCGCTGACGGCGGTTTGGCAGGCCAGCCGCGAAACGGTTTCCATTGTAAGTCAGACCTTTACGGCACTCGGTCAGATCATCAGAGGCGACCGCGGGGCTGACGAATTGGGCGGCCCGATCCGGATCGCGCAGATGTCGGGGCAGGTGGCGGAGAACGGGTTGCCGCAAGCGATTTTCTTTGCCGCTGTGCTCTCGATCAATCTCGGGCTTATCAACCTGTTTCCGGTCCCGATGCTCGACGGCGGCCATCTGCTGTTTTACGCCATTGAAGGCCTGCGCGGCCGCCCATTGGGGGAAAGAGCCCAAGAATACGGTTTTCGGATTGGACTGGCTCTGGTATTGACGTTGATGGTTTTTGTGACCTGGAACGACCTTTTACGTTTCGAGACTTTAGTGAGTTTTGTTAAAGGACTGGTCACCTAACGCACCAGTGCCACCGGGGGAAGGAACAGGGTAACGTGTGTCGCGGACGGTTGTTCGTTGCGGTTATGGTGTGCCTGCTGTCGAGTGCAGTGTGGTTCGGCCAGGCGGAGTCGGTATTCGGCCAATCCTTACTGTCGGGTGGTCGCATTGACTCGATAAGAGTTGAAGGAACCCAGCGCATCGAGGCGGCTACGGTTCGCTCTTATATGCGGGTCAATCCCGGCGATCCTTTCGATCCTGTGCGCCTCGATACTTCCCTCAAGAACCTGTTTTCAACCGGTCTGTTCGCGGACGTGACGTTGCGGCGGGAGGGAGATGTCCTGATCGTTGTGGTGGCCGAGAATCCGATCGTCAATCGCATTGCTTTTGAGGGCAATCGCCGGATCGACGACGAAACCCTGCAACAGGAGGTCGAGCTGCGGCCCCGCGTGGTTTTCACGCGAACCAAGGCGCAGAGCGACACCAACCGCATTCTGGAGATCTACCGCCGCTCCGGCCGTTTCGCCACGACGGTGGAACCCAAGGTCATCCAGCTTGAGCAGAACCGCGTCGACCTTGCGTTCGAAATCAACGAAGGTCCGTTGACCAGCATTCGTTCGATCAATTTCATCGGCAACAAGGAATTCTCGGATTCCTCTTTGCGCGATGAGGTGACGACGTCAGAGGCATCGTTCTGGAACTTCTTTTCCAATACGGATACCTACGATCCGGATCGGCTGACTTTCGACCGCGAACTGCTGCGCCGGTTCTATCTGAACGAGGGTTACGCCGACTTCCGCGTTGCCTCCGTCGTTGCCGAACTGACGCCGGACAATCAGGACTTCATCGTAACGTTCACGGTGGAAGAGGGGCCGCGCTATCGCTTCGGGACGATTGGCCTGGAAACAACACTGCGCAATCTTGACCCCGAGATACTGCGCGGCGAATTGACCACTTTTGAGGGTGATTGGTACGACGCCAGCGAAGTGGACAAGTCGATCGAGGCCCTGACCGAAGCTGTCGGCGACTTTGGCTTTGCCTTTGTCGATGTTCGGCCGCGGGTTCAGAGAGACCGCGAAAACCTCACCATCGATCTCGTCTTTGACATCCAGGAAGGCCCCAAGGTCTTTGTGGAGCGCATCGATATCGAAGGGAACACCCGCACCTTGGATCGCGTTATCAGGCGTGAATTCCGATTGGTTGAGGGGGATGCCTTTAACAGCTCGAAGCTGCGCCGCTCCCGACAGCGGGTGCAAAACCTTGGTTTCTTCAAGACGGTTACGGTCGAAAATCAGCCGGGCAGTTCTCCGGACCGGACGGTTGTGAAAGTCGAGGTCGAAGAGCAGTCGACCGGCGACCTGACGTTCGGCGCCGGCTTTTCATCGGCTGATGGCCCGATCGGCAACATCGGCATCCGTGAACGCAATCTCTTGGGACGCGGTCAGGACCTTCGCCTGAGTTTCACCCTTGCCGGTGAAGCGTCGGAGATCGACTTCAGCTTCACGGAACCCTACTTTCTCGACCGCAACCTCGCCGCGGGTATCGATCTGTTCCGCACGACCGACGACCGAGACGACGAAAGCTCGTTTGAGGAAGAGCGGCTCGGCGGCTCCGTCCGCGCCGGCTTTGATCTCACCGAGAACGTTCGTAATGTCGTTCGCTACACCGTTGAGAGTCGTGACATTACCGACGTTGACAGCGACGCCTCTTTGCTGGTTCGTTCTGAAGAAGGCGAAACCCTTCGTTCGAGCATCAGCAACGAACTGACCTACGACACGCGGGATTCGCGTTTTGACGCCCGAGAGGGTGTCATCGGGCGCCTGCGTACGGAGTTTACCGGCCTGGGCGGTGACGTGACCTTCGTGAAGGCCTCTGTCAGCGGCGGCTACTTCTATACAGTCTTTGACGACTACACGATTTCAACGCGCGGGTCGGCAGGTACCATTGCCGGCGTCGGTGATGACACCCGCATTTCGGATCGTTTTTTCCGCGGCGGCGGTAATCCACGTGGTTTTGAATTCGGCGGCATCGGCCCGCGCGACCGCAACACCGGAGATGCGCTCGGTGGCAAGCATTTCTACACCGGTACCGTGGAGATGGCGTTCCCTCTGTCGCTGCCTTTCGACCTGGATGTCCGGGGGCGCTTTTTCACCGACGTGGGCGCGGCTTGGGATATCGACGACAACAGCATTCCGGTTGTCGTTGACGATTCCAGCAGTCCTCGCGTTACGGTCGGCACCGGCATTTCATGGAATTCACCCTTTGGGCCGGTGGTCTTGGACCTGGGTGTTGCCGTGGTCAAAGAGGACTTCGACGAAACCGAGATCCTCAGCTTCAGCTTTGGAACACAGTTTTAAGAAACATGACCTGCTTATGCAGCTGGCTTTGGCGCACTGCCGCGGTGCTCCTGCTGGCGGTGAACCTGCCGATGGCCGCGCAGGGTCAGACGGAGCCCGTTCAGTCTGACCGGACGCAGCTCGACCGCGCGCCGCTGATCGGCGTTGTCGACATCCAATCCGTTCTGCGCGAATCGATCGCCGTAAAGGCTCTGGCCCAACGTGTGGAAATCGCAAGACAGGCTGCGCAACAATCCATGCTCGATCGCGAGGAAGCGCTCAGGGCGGCCGATGTAGAGCTTGCCCAGAGGCGCGCATCGCTCTCCTCGGAAGACTATCTGAGTGAACGCAGCAGGCTGGAGACACAAGGGGTGGCGCTGCAGCGGGAGATGCAGACCGAGCGCCGGCGTTTGGATCAGCTTTTCAGTCAGGGAATGGCGGAAGTGCAGCAGGTTCTTTTGACGATTTCCCAGGAAATTGCCAGAGAGCGCAACCTGGACGTTATTCTGGCCAAGACCACTGTGATCATCGTGAAATCGGAGTTCGACTACACCGAGGAAGCCTTGAAAAGGCTGAACGCAAGGCTTACCGATGTTTCTTCGTCGGCACCACCGGCAAACTGACAGCGGATTCGGCAAAGCTGATATGGTGCCGAGGGGAGAAGACTAGGGTGGGTCATGGCAGATAGCCGCTTTTTCAAGGTCACGGGTCCTTTCACGCTTTCCCGTCTGGCAGAGATCGCAGAGGCCGAGTTACAGCCGGATGTCGATGGTGAAACCCTGTTCTCCGACGTCGCACCACTGGACGTTGCCGGTCCGGACGACGTCAGTTTTCTGGACAACCGCAGCTACATCGGCCAGTTCATGGAAAGCGGTGCCGGGGCCTGCATCGTTGATCCTGAATTTGCCGACCGCGCACCTAAGGGTATGCGCCTGTTGCTGACGCGGCGGCCGTATCGCGGCTATGCCAAGGTTGCCCAAGCCTTCTACCCGGTGGTCGCCGCACGACCGGGTGTCCACCCTTCGGCGCAGGTCGATCCTTCCGCGGAGTTAGGGGACGGCTGTGAACTGGGGCCTGGTGTGGTTGTCGGCGCCGAGGCCAGGATCGGTCGGGCCTGCCGGATCGAGGCGAATGCCGTAATCGGCGATGCTGTCGAGATCGGCGATGGTACGGTGGTCGGACCCAACGCTTCTCTGGCTTTTTGCGTGATTGGGCGCGCCTGTCAGATTCACGCTGGGGCCCGTATCGGAACACGGGGATTCGGCTTCTCCATGGACCCGGAAGGCTTCGTCGATGTCCCTCAACTGGGCCGGGTCCTGGTGGAGGACGGTGTTGAAATCGGGGCAAACAGCACGATTGATCGGGGGGCCGGACCAGATACGGTTATCGGTGCCGGAGCGAAGATTGATAATCTCGTACAGATCGGGCACAACGTGCAGATTGGCCGCGGTTGCGTGCTTGTGGCCCAGTCCGGTGTGGCGGGCAGCACGGTCCTGCAGGACTTTGTTGCGGTCGCTGCGCAAGCCGGCGTTTCGGGTCATCTGAAGATTGGGGCGGGTGCCCGGATCGGGGCCAAGGCGGGTGTCATGCGTGATATTCCCGGCGGCATGACAGTTCTGGGAAGCCCGGCCCGGCCGGTGAGGGAGTTCTTTCGGCTCTGTGCGATTTGGGAACGCCAGCTGAAAGCAAGAGGCAGGAAAAAGGATGAGTGAACAGACCACAGATCAGGATGTCGCCGGTAGCCTGGATGTGCAGCAGATCATGGATCTGCTGCCGCATCGCTATCCGTTTCTGATGATCGATCGTGTTGAGGACATCGTCCTCCATGAATCGGCAACCGGAATCAAGAACGTCACCATCAACGAGCCGTTCTTCCTGGGGCACTTCCCGGAACGCGCCGTGATGCCCGGTGTCTTGATCGTTGAGGCGATGGCGCAGACGGCAGCGGCGATGATCATGTATTCGCTCGGCGAGGAGGCCCACGGCAAGCCGGTCTATTTCATGACGGTCGACGGTGCCCGTTTCCGCAAGCCTGTAGTGCCCGGCGATAGCTTGAGAATCCATGTTAAGCGGGTGCAGAACCGCCGAAACGTCTGGAAGTTCACAGGGGAAGCGAAGGTTGACGGCACTTTGGTCGCCAGCGCCAGTTACTCTGCGATGATCATGGATTACTGATGCCCGAGATCCACTCGACCGCGATCATCGATCCCGGTGCCCAGATTGCCGAAACTTGCCAGATAGGCCCCTACTGTATCGTGGGGCCGCATGTCGTGCTTGGGGACGCGGTCAAGCTTCACAGCCACGTGGTGATCGAAGGGCGCACGACCATTGGCGCCAGGACCACCATTCTGCCTTTCAGTTCCATCGGCCAGACGCCGCAAGACCTCAAGTACCGCGGCGAACCTTCCGAGTTGCACATCGGCACGGACAACACGATCCGCGAACACGTTACCATGAACACCGGCACCGAGGGCGGCGGCATGGTGACAAGGGTCGGCAACGGCGGGTTGTTCATGCCTGGCTCGCACGTGGCGCATGACTGCCAGATCGGTAACAAGGTGATCCTGGCAAACAACTGCACCCTGGCCGGCCATGTCATCATTGAGGACAATGCCATTCTCGGCGGTCTCACCGGGGTTCAGCAATTCGTTCGCGTGGGCCGTAACGCCATGCTGGGCGCCATGGTGGGAACGAAGCACGACGTCATTCCTTTCGGGATCGTCATGGCCCGCCCGACCAGGTTGGACGGCCTGAACCTGGTGGGATTGAAACGTGCCGGGGTTCCGACTCAGGAGATACAAGCCTTGAAGAAGGCCTATGACGTTCTCTTCACCGAAGAGGGCGGCACCCTGACGGAGCGCATGGATGAGGTCGAAGAATCGTTCGGTGGCAATGGCACCGTCGATACCCTTCTGGAATTCCTGCGGGTCGAGACCGGCCGCCCGATCCTGCGCCCGGACGAATACTGATGTCCGGACCGCTGGGCATCCTTGCTGGCGGCGGTCACCTTCCGCGTCGGCTGGTTGAACTCTGCCAATCCGATGGGCGCGGCGCCTTCGTTGTCGCCATCGAAGACAATACGGAGGCTTCCACCGTCGAGGGGGTCGACCATCTCTGGATCAAGTTGGGACAGACCAAGCGGGCCCTGGATGCACTGCGCGGGGCGGGGGTCAGCGAACTGGTCATGATCGGACCGGTTAAGCGGCCAACTCTTTCGGAGTTGCGGCCCGATGCCTATACCTTAAAGGCGCTCACCAAGATCAAGTTTAACCGGCTCGGCGACGATGGCATCCTCGGAACGCTGGTGAAAACCCTGGAAACCGAGGGCTTCACGGTGCGGGGCGTCGATGAGTTGATGGGTGATCTTCTGGCGGTTGCCGGGCCCTACGGGCGTTGCGTTCCGGATGAACAGGCCCAGTCCGACATCGAGCGGGGGATCGCCGTTGTTCAGGCGATGGGCGCTGCGGATGTCGGCCAGGCGACGGTCATTCAGAACGGTATCGTTCTGGGTGTCGAGGCGACGGAAGGTACGGACGCTTTGCTGGAGCGCTGCGGTCCGCTGCGGCGCGACGGGCTGGGCGGTGTTCTTGTCAAGCTGAGCAAGCCGGGCCAGGAGCGTCGGGCCGATCTTCCCACGGTCGGCGTGAAGACCGTCGAGGCTGCTGCAGCGGCCGGGCTGCGCGGCATCGCCATAGAGGCCGGCGGTACCCTGGTCGTCGATACCGATGCGGTGGCCCGCGCCGCGGACCGGGCCGGCCTGTTCCTTGTCGGCATCGACCTTTCGGTATGACTGCCACCGCAGGTCGGCATGACGGACCGCTGGTTTTCCTGATCGCCGGGGAGCCGTCGGGCGATCTGCTGGGCGGCCGCCTGATGGCGGCGCTGCGCGAAGAAACCGGCGGCGCCATCCGCTTCGCCGGCATCGGCGGCGAAGAGATGACCAAGCAGGGTCTGAAGAGCCTCTATCCGATTCACGAGTTTGCCGTGATGGGCTTTATCGAGGTCCTGCCGCATCTCCTCAAGATCATCCTGCGCATTCGGCAAACGGCCGCGGCGGTACGGTCGCTGCGCCCTGATGTGCTGGTTACCATCGACTCACCGTCCTTCACCCTGGAAGTGGCTCAGAGCCTGAAGGGCGAGGGCATACCGCTGGTGCACTATGTGGCACCCCAGGTCTGGGCCTGGAAGGCCGGGCGGGCCAAGCGTATGGCGCGTTATCTCGACCGCATCCTGGCCTTGCTTCCTTTCGAGCCGCCGCTGTTTGAAAAACACGGTCTGAAGACCCGCTTCGTCGGGCACCCGGCTGTCGAGCTTGCGCAGAGCGAAGAGGAACGTCTGGCCGACCCTCTTCCCGAGGCAGGTAAGGGGCCGCTTCTGGCGGTCCTGCCCGGCAGCCGCAAGGGCGAGGTCGGCAAGCTGATGCCGATCTTCAGGGCGACCGTTGCCGTTCTTGCCGAGCGGCATCCGGGGTTGCGGGTGGTCATACCAACGGTGGAGACGGTCGAAGCCGCTGTCCGCGAGCAGGCCGCGTCCTGGACCGTGCCGGTGGAGGTTGTGCGCGGCGCCGCGGCGAAGCACGCCGCCTTTGCCGAGGCCCAGGTCGCTCTCGCAGCGTCGGGTACTGTTGCCCTTGAACTGGCCGTCGCAGGCGTGCCCACCGTCATTGCCTATCGCCTGACCGGGATCGGCAGCCTGTTCTCCGCCAAGCTTCTAAGAGTTCCCTTTGTCAGCCTGGTGAACCTGATTGCCGGCAGGATGATACAGCCGGAATTCCTGCAGGGTGAGTGCCGGGTGGAAAATCTGATTGAGCCGGTCGACAGCCTGCTGCGTGACCCCGCAGCCCGCCGGACCCAGCGTGAAGCCTATCTCGACGTTGTCCACGTATTAAGACCTGTAGACGCCTCACCCAGCCGCTGTGCGGCACGCGAGATCATTGGTCTGCTCGCGGAGAGGTGAGCCTCAGGGTTCGTGGAGTAGGTCAGTTGTTAGTACTAGTTCGAACTGCTTTCGGGGCGTTTTTCATCGCCCTGGTCTCGGCTGTGTTTGCCATATCTTTCGCCGCTATCGTCTACACTGGCGAGTTGGCCCAGTATCTTGATCGCGGTATCGGTTTGACGTTGCTGGGCAGCTTTGTGATCGCTGTTATGGGCGCGTTCACCCTTTCTTTCCGCGGTTCTATTCTTGCCCCCCAGGATGTGCCTGCCATTTTGCTTGCAGGCGCCGCTGCGTCGTTCGTCGCGTCGGGAGAGCTTTCGGGCGAAGAACTCTTCGCCACCATAGCCTGCTTGATCGTTGTGGCCTCGCTGGCGACAGGCGCGGCTGGGTTGTTGATTGGGCAGATGAAGCTGGCCTATATCGCACGCTTTGTGCCCTACACGGTTCTCGCTGGGTTTTTGGCGGCGACGGGCCTTATGCTTTTGATTGGTGGTGTCAATGTGGCTGCGGGTTTGTCGTTTGGAGCGGACGGGGCGGCAGCATTTCTAACGCCGGACAGTCTCTTTAAGTGGGTACCTGCGCTGATAGCGGCGGTGGCGATCGTTGCAGCAACGCGTGTTTTCAGAGGCTACATCACCTTGCCCTTGGCCCTGATAGCCACAGCGGTTGGATACTATGTCCTGTTTTGGGTTTTTGGACTCTCCATGGCTGAGGCACGCGAACGGGGACTCTTGCTTGGACCCTTCCAGGAGGGAGGCTTTCTGCTGGGCGTCAACCCGGCGCTGCTGACCCAAGCTGATTGGGTCACCGTCATGTTGCAAGCGCCGGTAATCCTAACCATCGTCGCAACGGTCATGATTGGAAAGACACTCAACGCCTCAGGGTTGGAACTGGCCTTTCGGAGAGACTTTGATATTAGCCGTGAGGTCAAGGGCGTGGGCATTGCCAATATGGTGAGTGCTTGTGTTGGGGGGCTTCCGGGCTATCACAGCCTGAGCGAATCCATTCTGGCCAACAGGCTCGGTTTGATTGGACCAATTGCGGGGATCAGTAGTGCCTTTGGTTGCGCAGCGGTGCTCTTCTTGGGCGCCGGCATGATGTCTGCCCTGCCTGTCGGCCTTTTCGCGGCAGTGATCGCGTTCCTGGGTCTCGATCTGCTTTACGCATGGCTTTGGGAGGAGCGGCGGCGTCTAAGCGTGCGCGATTACACGATTGTTGTTTTGATCCCCATCGTTGCCGTCTCTTATAGCTTTCTGACAGCCATTGCGATTGGGCTGTTGATGGCATGCGTCTTCTTTGTGATCGCTTACGCCAAACTCGATTTGATCCGTTCAATTAGTAGTCTGGCCGCGAGGCGATCGTGTGTTGAGCGCCCCGACACCGAGCTGCGTGTTTTAGCAGAAGCGGGTCTTCGGGCCCAAATTGTGGAGTTGTCCGGATTTCTCTTCTTTGGATCTGCCAGCGTACTGCGCGAACGGATGCAGGCTGTCATGGACGGTAAGGGCCCGGAGGTTCGCTGGCTGGCTATCGATTTCAGGCATGTGAGCGGCATTGATGTCTCCACGCTGCGGGTCCTGCAACGTTTGGTGTCTGACGGTGCGCAGAATGAAGTGCAGCTTATCCTGTCCGGGCTTGCGCCCTCGGTGGAAGCGGCGTTACGGGAATCGATAGGCACGCGGGAAGTCGGCTTTTTCACTTCGCTCGACGAGGCTCTGGTGCATCTTGAAGATACTCTCCTGGCGCAAAATCAGGCCGATGATCGCGCAGCTGAGGAGAGTATCCGAAACCGCATGGAAGCACTGTTCACGGAGACCACGTTGGATGGATATGCCGAACAGATAAGGCTGGACGCGGGCGCGGTGCTTGTGGAAAGGGGCGCGGCTTGCAATGACATCTACCTGCTGCGTTCGGGTGAGTTGAAGGTTGCGGCGCCGTGTGGCGAAGGACAGACCGCGATTGTTGCAAAGATCCGCCCGGGATTCGTTGTCGGGGAAATGGCCTATTACTCCGGGCGCGGCAGGTCCGCCGACATTGTCGCGGATAAGCCGTCAGAGCTGCTGCGGATCAATATGGATCGCATGGAAGTCTTGGAGAGAGACAAGCCTGAGTTTGCGTCGCTGTTCCACAAGCTGATCGCACGCGATCTGGCGCGCCGTCTCAATCGGACGACAACCCTTCTGCGGGATTTCGGCGTTTGAGGGTCCGGTGAGGCACCGGCTTCGCGACGCGATAAGAAAACGCCCGGGTCAGACCCGGGCGTCTCGTATCTCAATCTCGTTTACGAGCGTAGCCATGAGCCGCTTCAGCGCTTATCGATTGGCACGTAGTCGCGCTTGGTGTGCCCGTTGTAAAGCTGGCGCGGACGGCTGATGCGCTGCTTCGGATCCTCGATCATCTCGCGCCACTGCGCGACCCAGCCGACGGTGCGCGCGAGGGCGAAAAGCACCGTGAACATGGAGGTCGGGAAGCCCATCGCCTTCAGGATGATGCCGGAATAGAAGTCGACATTGGGGAAGAGTTTCTTCTCGGCGAAGTACTCGTCCTCCAGGGCGATGCGCTCCAGCTCCATGGCGACGTCGAGCAGGGGGTCTGTAACGCCCAACTCCGCCAGCACCTCGTGGCAGGACTTCTGCATCACCTTGGCGCGGGGATCGTAGTTCTTGTAGACCCGGTGGCCGAAGCCCATGAGCCGGAAGGGATCGTCGCGGTCCTTGGCCCGCTCGATGAACTCGGGAATGCGGTCTTTGGTGCCAATCTCCTGAAGCATCTGCAGCACGGCTTCGTTGGCGCCGCCATGGGCCGGTCCCCAGAGCGATGCGATGCCCGCGGCAATGCAGGCAAACGGATTGGCGTTGCTCGAGCCCGAGATACGCACCGTCGAAGTGGAGGCGTTCTGCTCGTGGTCGGCATGCAGGATGAAGATACGGTCCATGGCGCGCGCCAGCACCGGACTGATCTTGTATTCCTCGCAGGGGACCGAGAAGATCATGTTGAGAAAGTTCTCGGCGTAGTTCAGGTCGTTGCGCGGATAAACGAAGGGCTGTCCGATCGAGAACTTGTACGCCATGGCGGCAATCGTCGGCATCTTGGCGATCAGGCGGTGGGAAGCGACCATGCGCTGATGCGGATCGCTGATGTCCGTCGAGTCATGGTAGAAAGCCGACATGGCTCCCACAACGCCGACCATGATGGCCATCGGATGGGAATCCCGGCGGAACCCCCGATAGAAGTAGTTCATCTGCTCGTGCAGCATGGTGTGGTAGGTGATCGAGCGTTCGAACTCGGTCTTCTCGTCCGCTTTCGGCAGCTCGCCGTGGAGCAGCAGATAGCAGACGTCCATGAAGTCGCTGTGTTCCGCCAGATCCTCGATCATATAGCCGCGGTGCATCAGGATGCCGACTTCGCCGTCGATATATGTGATCGCCGAATCACAGCTCGCGGTTGAAGTGAAGCCGGGGTCGTAGGTGAAGCAGCCGGTTTCGGCGTAGAGGCGGCTCACGTCAATGGCACGCGGCCCGACCGAACCGCCGAGGATCGGCAGTTCGATGCTTTTTCCTGTCGAATTGTCTGTCAGGGTGACGGTCTGCTTGGTGCTGCTGTTAGGCGTTACATCATTCATTTTACCATCCCCATGACTATCGAAGGAGCTTTCCACTTGGCCGGCAGCATAGAGAAACCGACCCTTTCAATCAATTACCGCGGTGCAGCAAAACACACCGGCGGCGCGATGCTAATATTGGTTTCCCAATGCTTGGTAAACAGGCCGCCAAGCCATTGAAACTACGGAATCTCCCGCCCTTGCGGACAGTTGTTTCCGCCAAACGCCGGGCGATCAGGTCGCCCTGGCCTGATCGGCAACCCTGGCGAGAGCCTCGTCGCGGCCCAGGATATCCATCACCTCGAAGATTCCCGGTGACGAATTCGACCCTGAGAGCGCCGCCCGCAGTGGCTGCGCAGCTTCACCAAGCTTGCAGCCCTCAGCCTCGACAAAGCCTCTTACAGCCGCCTCGATGGCGTCTTCACTCCACGAATCGAGCGTCGAAAGAGCGTCTTGCAGACGGGCAAGACGCGACCGGGCTTCGTCGTTCAGGATCTTCTCGGCCTTGGCATTCAGGGCGAGGGGCCGATCAACGACGTAGAACATAGCATTTTCCGCCAGTTCGACCAAATTCTTTGCCCGGCTGCGGAGACCCTCCATGCCACGTTCCAGCCTGACACGTTGCGTGTCGTCGAGTGGGTGGCCCAGCTTTTCCTCAATGAACGGCAGGACGGCGGCCAGCAATTCGGCCGGATCCGTCTCTCGCATATAGATGCCGTTCAGGTTACCGAGTTTTACAAAGTCGAAACGTGCCGGCGACTTTCCGACGCCATCCAGATCGAACCACTCGACGGCCTGCGCTGTGGAAATGATTTCGTCATCGCCGTGGCCCCAGCCGAGGCGAAGAAGATAGTTGCGCAGCGCGGCGGGCAGATAGCCCATATCGCGATAGGCATCGACTCCCAACGCGCCATGGCGCTTCGACAGCTTGGCGCCGTCGGCGCCGTGGATCAGCGGGATGTGCGCAAAGAGCGGGGCCTGCCAACCAAGCGCTGCATAGAGCTGCGTCTGACGAAAGGCATTGGTCAGGTGATCGTCGCCGCGCACGATGTGGGTGACGCCCATGTCGTGGTCGTCGACGACGACTGAGAGCATGTAAGTCGGTGTGCCGTCGGCGCGCAGCAGGATCATGTCGTCGAGCTGCTCGTTGCCGACTGTCACCGACCCCTGGACGAGGTCGGCGATTTCAGTTTCGCCGGACTGCGGCATCTTCAGGCGCACCACCGGTTTCACACCCTCCGGCGCCTCAGCCGGATCGCGGTCGCGCCAACGCCCGTCGTAGCGCATGGGGCGGCCTTCTGCCCGGGCGGCGGCGCGCATCTCTTCGAGCTCTTCCGGCGAGGCATAGCAGTGGTAGGCCTTGCCGTCGGCGAGGAGCTGGCGGGCGAGGGCAGCGTGATGGTCGGCGCGGGAGAACTGGAAAACGATCTCGTCGTCCCAATCCAGGCCGAGCCACCCCATGCCGTCGAGGATCGCGTCAATGGCTTCCTGGGTCGACCGCTTGCGGTCGGTGTCTTCGATGCGCAGCAGAAACTTGCCGCCGTGATGCTTGGCGAAGAGCCAGTTGAAGAGCGCCGTCCTGGCGCCACCGATGTGGAGGAAGCCCGTGGGGGAGGGCGCAAAACGGGTTACGACGGGGGCTGAGGTGGAAGTCATCTGAGGATACCGCTCCTGAAATCGATGGCGGGGTTTAGCACAGCACCAGCGGCAGTCCAATCGGTCTGAAACTCTCCTTTTGCGTGTTCGTTGGGCGCTCCTATAATCGCCAACCGTTCAGCGCGCCGGGGAAGGAGAGAGGGCTTGGAGCGCAGCGTTGATCCCGATCTTCCTTCCCGTGATGCCCAGGAAAGCTCTGCGCCGTCGCTGCATTCCGCCGGCAGCCGCTTGGCAGGCTGGTTTGCCGCGCGATTCCTCGCGGATCGGGAGCGCTGGCCGCTCTGGTTGCCGGTCTGCTTCGGTCTGGGGATCGCCCTCTATTTTGGCCTCCCGGCGGAACCCCCGCTCTGGCTCGGCGGCGCCTGCTCTCTTGCATCTCTCGTGGTCTTCATCCTGCTCGGACGCCGCTTCAAGGCGCGGTTTGCCGGTCTGGCGCTGCTCGTTTTTTGTCTCGGCTTTGCTGCTGCGCAGTTGCGCAGCGCCTGGGTCGAGGCGCCGGTTCTCGACGGGCGCTGGGGACCGGCCGCCCTGACTGCGGAGGTGTTGGCCGTGGAGCAGCGCGAGCGCGGCTGGCGGTTTCTGCTGCGCCCCCTTGTCATGGAAGGCTTAGAGCCCTCGGCGCTGCCCGCCAAGGTGAGGGTCACGGCCCTGCGGGTGGAGGGGGCGCCAAGGCCTGGAGACAGCGTCACCCTGCGCGCCCGGCTAAGGGCGCCCAGTCCGCCGAGCATGCCCGGCGCTTTTGATTTCGCCCGCCAAGCCTATTTTCAGCAACTCGGCGGTATCGGCTTTGCTCTCGGGCCGCTGCGGACGCTGCCGGAGCCCGGCCGCGAGGTTGGCAGCCGCAGTCTCACCGACCGCTGGTCCCTGTTCTGGGCCGAGGCCCGGCAGGCCATCGCTGGTCGGATCGCTGCCCTGTTGCCGGGGCAAAGTGGCGCCGTGGCCGTTGCCTTGGTCACCGGTCAACGCGGCGGTCTTGCCGAGGCGACGCGCGAGGACATGCGCGGGGCCGGTCTTGCCCATCTCCTGGCGATCTCCGGTCTGCATATGGGCCTTGTCGCCGGCCTGCTGTTCTTCAGCCTGCGGGCGGGCCTCGCGCTCATCCCCGATCTCGCCCTTTATCGGCCGATAAAGAAATGGGCGGCTGTTGGCGCCGGTCTGGGAGCCTTCATCTATCTCTGTCTGGTCGGCGGTACCATTCCGGCCCAGCGCGCCTTTCTGATGCTCTCCATCGTTCTGCTGGCGGTTCTTCTGGATCGCCGGGCGATTTCACTGCGGCTGGTGGCGCTGGCCGCGCTGGTGGTTTTGCTGCTTGCGCCCGAAAGTCTGGTCTCGGCGAGTTTTCAGATGTCTTTCGCGGCGGTCATTGCCCTTGTCAGTTTCTACGAGGCCTGGCAGCGCCGGGACTATCGAGAAACGGCAGTCGAGCGGACGGCGCTGCGGCGGCTCGGTCTCTATGTCCTAGGCGTCGCCGTCACCTCCCTTATCGCCATTCTGGCAACCAGTGCTTTTGCCGCCTTTCACTTTCAACGCCTGGCGCTTTTCGGGCTGCTGGCCAATCTGCTGGCCGTGCCGCTGACGGCCTTCGTGATCATGCCGGCAGCGGTTATCGGCATGCTGCTCATGCCCTTTGGCTTCGAAGCCATAGGCTTCGTGCCGATGGGGTGGGGGATTGATCTGCTGCTGATTCTGGCCGAAGCCGTGGCCGGGCTTCCGGCGGCCCATGTTCAGGTGCCGCCGATGCCGCTTTGGGGGCTCGCGGCCGTGGTCCTCGGCGGCCTCTGGCTCTGTCTCTGGCAGAGCCGTTGGCGGGTCTGGGGTCTCGCGGTCATGCTGCTCGGCGCGGTCTCGCCTGCGGCTTTTGCGCCTGCGGACCTGCTGGTCAGCGGGGATGGGCGTCAGGTGGCTCTGCGCGACCTGGAGGGCCGGCTTTGGGTCCCCGACCAGCGCGCCGGACGCTTCACACTCGACACCTGGCGCCGCGGCAACTATGCCCCGCAAATCGAAACCTGGCCGCACAATGGAACGGCTGCCGGAGATCTGTTGAGATGCGATCCGCTGGGGTGCCTCTATGCGGGGGCCCACGGAAAAGCCGCCGTTCTGCGCAACCCGTTGGGCGCTGCGGATGACTGTGCAGCGGTGGATGTCATGGTGAGCCTGGAGCCGCTGCGCCGGCACTCCTGTAGCGGCCCGGCCCTGGTTATCGACCGCTTTGACCTTTGGCGCCACGGCGCCCATGCCATCTGGTTGACGCCACAGGGACCCCGCGCCGCAACCGTGCGCGACGAACAGGGCAGGCGGCCCTGGTCGCCCTACCTCGGACGGCCGCGGTGAGACGGTTCTTGTTTCCCGGATTTAGTAGCGGCGCAGCAGTCCGACCAGACGGCCCTGGATGGTGACCCGCTCCGGCGGGAAGAGACGCGTTTCATAGGCCTGGTTGGCCGGTTCCAGGGCGATCGCGCCGCCCTTGCGCCTGAGACGCTTCAGGGTCGCTTCCTCGTTGTCGATCAGAGCCACGACGATGGAGCCGTTTTCCGCCGTGTCGCCGCGCTCGATGAGCACCGTGTCGCCATCCAGAATGCCGGCGTCGACCATCGAGTCCCCGTCGACCTCCAGCGCGTAGTGTTCGCCGCTGCCGATCATCGCGGAGGGCACATCCACATGGTTGGAATAGTCTCTCAGGGCTTCGATGGGCGTACCCGCTGCGATCCGCCCGTAGAGCGGCAACTGCATGGCTTCGGAATCGTTGGCCGCCTGGGCGCCGGGCAGCGACCCGGTGAAGTTGCCCTGGATGACCTTCGGTGCGAAACCCGGATTGATGCCGCTCAGCGGTGCCGGTTCTTCACCCTTCGACCCCAGATCGTCGGGCAGCCGCATGACTTCAACGGCCCGGGCGCGGTGGGGCAGGCGCTTGATAAAGCCGCGTTCTTCGAGGCCGGTGATGAGCCGGTGGATACCGGACTTCGATTTCAGCGCAAGAGCGTCCTTCATCTCGTCGAAAGACGGCGAAACGCCATGGCGCTGAAGGTGGCCATGAATAAATGTGAGAAGTTCGTGCTGCTTTTTCGTGAGCATCTGCTGACTGGACCCCCAGGGTATCGACGGCGGCGGTTCGGATGACACAAGATATGGAACAAAACCAAAACCTAGGCACATGTTCTAGTTTGGTTCTTATTTCCCGTCAAGGAATTTGTCCACAGTGCTACCTATGGGATGGCAATCATCATCCAGGGTTGCAATGGGGAAGGAGATCCTGGCCGGCTTCAGAGGCCTGCTGCGAGGTCCCGCAGTTCCAGAACCGACACGGCAGTGCCCTTCTGTGCCGCTTCGGCGTGTGGTGGCCGGAGGATAAGGCCATCGGCGGCGGCCAGCATCGCCAGCATCGACGAATCCTGGCGGCCATAGGGCGTCGCAGTCTTCCGCCCGCCCGCGTCCAGAGACACCCGGGCCCGCAGATAGTCCTGACGCCGGTCGTTGGCCGGCAGATCGGCGCCCAGGATCATCGGCGTCAGCGGGTGTGCCGGGCCGTTCAGACCGCGCATGCGGTTCAAGGCGGGGCGGGCGAAGAGCAGGGCGCAGACCAGGGCCGAAACCGGATTGCCGGGCAGGCCCAGCATGGGCGTTTCGCCGAGGCGCCCGAACATCAGCGGTTTGCCCGGCCGCATGGCGATCTTCCAGAAGTCCAGTTCCAGGCCCTGTCGCTCAAGCGTGCTCTGCACGAGGTCGTGCTCGCCGACCGAGGCGCCGCCTGCGGTCAGCAGCAGGTCCGCGCCCCTGGCCCCTGCCGCCAGGGCGCCGAGCTGCTCGCTGCGGTCCGGCGCGATGCCCAGTTGGATCGGCTCGCCGCCACAGGCACGCACGAAGGCGGCCAGCGCCGGCCCGTTGGAACTGAGGATCTGGCTGGGGCCGAGCGGATCGCCGGGCATCACCACCTCATCGCCGGTGGCCAGGATCGCGACCCGCGGCCGCCGGTGCACCTGAACCCAGGGGTGGTTCATCGCGGCGATCAGCCCGATATCGCGGGCGGTCAGCAGGCGCCCGGCGACGGGCCCGGAGTCGCCTTCTGCGAAATCAAGGCCCGCCGGTCGCACGTAGTGTCCGACGGGGCTGCTTTCCTTCACCGTCACCTGGCTGTCCGAAGCCTCGGTATCCTCCTGAATGACGATGGCATCGGCACCCTCCGGCAAGGGTGCGCCGGTGAAGATGCGCACGGCCTCGCCCGCGCCGACACGGCCATCGAAAAGACCGCCGGCCGGCACTCTGCCGATAACCCTGAGGTCGGCGGGCACGGCCGCCACGTCCTCGGCCCGCACCGCATAGCCGTCCATGGCCGAGACGGCATGGGGCGGCTGTGTGACCCGGGCGGTGATGTCCTTGGCCAGGACCCGCCCGAAGGCTTCGCTGAGCGCGACCGTCTCACTGGGCAGAGCCGTGAAGTGATCCAGTATCCGGGTGAGCGCCTCTTCAACTGATATCATCAAGGAGCCTCATAGAGGCCGGATTTACCGCCTTCTTTGCGAAGCAGGCGAATATCGCTGATCTGCATGCCCCGGTCGGCCGCCTTGCACATGTCATAGACCGTCAGGGCGGCGACGCTGACTGCCGTCAGGGCCTCCATCTCGACCCCGGTGCGGCCCTTCAGTTTGCAGCGGGCGGTGATGTCGACGGCCGAGCGCGCTTCGTCGAGCGTCAACTCCAGGCTCACCGAGGTAAGGGCAAGCGGGTGGCAGAGGGGGATCAGGTCCGGCGTCTTCTTGGCCCCCATGATGCCGGCGAGGCGCGCCACGGAAAGCACGTCGCCCTTTTTCACGCCGCCGTCGCGGATAAGCGCCAGGGTTTCAGGCTGCATGATCACCGAACCTTTGGCGACGGCAATACGCTCGCTGATGTCCTTATCGGAGACATCGACCATTACCGCCTTACCCTCGGCATCGAAATGGGTGAAACCAGCCATGTTACTTACCCTCAGGCGCTGCCGCTGGCGGCTTCGCGCGGCGCATTGTCATGGGCTTGGACAAGCGCCCGGGTGGCCGCCGTCACATCGCTTTGGCGCATCAGCGACTCGCCGATCAGAAAGGCGCGGGCGCCGACCGCGGCCATGCGCGCCAGGTCGGCCGGTTCGTAAAGCCCGCTCTCCGACACCAGCAGGCGCCCTTCCGGCAGGCTTGCGGCCAGAGCTTCCGTGGTCGCGAGGTCGACGCTGAGGGTCTTCAGATTGCGGTTGTTGATACCGATCAGCGGCGAGCGCAGCCTCAGGGCGCGCTCCAGTTCCGCACCGTCATGCACCTCGATCAGAACGTCCATGCCAAGGTCCAGGGCCATCGTCTCCAGTTCTTCGGCCTGCGCATCGTCGAGGGCGGCCATGATCAGCAGGATACAATCCGCACCCAGGGCACGGGACTCGACGATCTGATAGGGGTCCAGCATGAAGTCCTTGCGCAGGCAGGGCAGAGGAACGGCCGCCCTGGCCGCGACCAGGAATTCGTCCGCACCCTGGAAGTATGGAACGTCGGTCAGCACCGAAAGACAGGCCGCGCCGCCGGCCAGATAAGCCTCGGCAAGGCGCGGGGGGTCGAAGTCGGCGCGGATCAGCCCTTTGCTGGGCGAGGCCTTCTTGATCTCGCAGATGAGGGCCCGCCCGCCTATTGCGGTCTTTGCATCCAGCGCCGCCTTGAAGCCGCGCGGCGCGGAGGCAGCCCCGGCGCGCGCCTGCAACTCGGCGAGACTCGTCCGCTGTTTTGCGGCGGCGATGTGCTCCAGCTTGTCGGCGCAGATGCGTTGTAGAACATCACTCATCGGCCGGTACCTCTTCGTTGGTGATCCGCACCAGACCCTCCAGCACCTCCCGGGCCTTCCCGGAATCGATCGCTTCGGCGGCTAGTACGGCCCCTTCTTTCAGATCCGCCGCCTTATCGGCGATAATCAGCGCCGCGGCACTGCCCAGCACGACGATGTCGCGATAGGGCCCCGGTTCTCCCGACAGAAGGCCGCGCAGCTTCTCGGCGTTATGATCCCGGTCGCCACCCACCAATTGATCGAGTGTGGCCGTCGGCAGACCGGCTTCCGCGGGGGTCACCTCAAAGGTCGTTACCTTGCCGTCCTTCAACTCCGCCACCTGGGTCGGCCCCAGGGTCGAGACTTCGTCGAGCCCGCCTGCGCCGTGGATGACCCAGGCTTTCTCATGGCCCAGATCGCGCAGCACCTCGGCCAGGGGAACGATCCATTCCGGTGCGAAGACACCGATCATCTGGCGCCGCACCTTGGCGGGATTGGAGAGCGGCCCGAGCAGATTGAAGAGCGTGCGGGTGCCGAGTTCGACGCGGGTCGGCCCAACGTGGCGCACGGCGGCGTGGTGGCGCTGGGCCATCAGGAAACAGGTGCCGACCTCGTGCAGCGCGCGTTCCACCAGCGTCAGGTCGGCGTCGATGTTCACGCCCAGGGCTTCGAGGACGTCGCTCGCACCGCTTTTGGACGAAGCCGCCCGGTTGCCGTGCTTGGCGACCGGCACCCCGCAGGCGGCCACGACGAACTGGCTCGCGGTCGAGATGTTGTAG
Organism: Pelagibius sp.; assembly: GCF_965249265.1. Classification (NCBI taxonomy): domain Bacteria; kingdom Pseudomonadati; phylum Pseudomonadota; class Alphaproteobacteria; order Rhodospirillales; family Rhodovibrionaceae; genus Pelagibius; species Pelagibius sp. Next base: position 2,249,085 of record NZ_OZ252224.1, read on the forward strand.
GTGCCGCTGCCGTCGCCGCCGGTACCGCAGATGTCGATTGCCCCTTCCGGCCGCCCGATCGTCGTCATCTTGGCGCGCATCACCGTCGCCGCGCCGGTGATTTCCTCGACCGTTTCACCGCGGACCCTGAGGGCCATGAGAAAGCCGCCCATCTGGGAAGGCGTGGCGTCGCCCGACATCATGATATCGAAAGCCTGTTCGGCTTCGCCCCGGCTCAGGCTCTCGCCCTTGGCCGCCTTGCCGATGAGGTCTTTCAGGTTTCTCGCCGCGCCGTTCATGCCCGCATCCCGTCTCTATCGCCCGGCTTAAGCCGCGACGGCCTGGTCGGCGAGGCTGAGGAAGTTGCGCAGCAGGGCGTGCCCCTCTTCGGAGGCGATGCTCTCCGGATGAAACTGCACGCCGTGGAGGGGCAGTTCGCGATGCTGCAGGCCCATGATCACGCCATCGGCGGTCTCCGCCGTCACCTCCAGCTTGTCATGGGGAAAGCTTTCCGGATCCAGGGTCAGCGAATGATAGCGCGTTGCCGTCAGCGGCGAAGGCAGGCCGGCGAAGACCCCTCGGCCCTTATGCTGAACCGGGCTCAGCTTACCGTGCATCGGCTGCGGCGCCCGCACCACCTTGGCGCCGAAGACCTGGCCGATGGCCTGATGACCCAGGCACACGCCGAGGATCGGCAGTTTGTCGGCGGCTTCGGTAATCAGCTCCAGGCAGATTCCGGCGCGGTCCGGATCGCAGGGGCCGGGTGAGACGATGACTCCCTGCGGCTGCAGGGCCAGGGCCTCGGCCACCGTCACCTTGTCGTTGCGCCGGACCTCGATCTCGGCACCCAGCTCTCCCAGGAAGTGGAAGAGGTTGTAGGTGAAGCTGTCGTAGTTGTCGATTAGCAGAAACATTTCAGATGCTTGCGCCGGTTCTTTGAGCCGTTCCCTGGGTTGATCGGCTCCTCTTATAACAGGTCGCCGCGGCCCACGGAAAGCAGGCAGATCGCCTTGCTTGACCTTCCAGTTGCTGGAAGCTTTTATCTGTCTTCATGATCGCTCCCCAAAGCAGGAGAACGCCATGAACATCGGTGCCGCAGCGCGGCGTTCGGGTGTGCCGGCCAAAACCATCCGCTACTACGAGTCGGTCGGCTTGATCGCTCCGGCTGAGCGCAGCGCAACCGGATACAGGGTTTACGGCGACCGGGATGTGGAGACCTTGCGGTTCGTTCAGCGGGCCCGCGGACTGGGCTTCTCGGTGGAGGATGTCGGCAGTCTGCTGGCCCTCTGGCAGGACCGCCGCCGCAGCAGTGCAGAAGTGAAAGCGCTGGCCCGCCGCCGGATGGCCGATATCGACCGAAAGATCGAAGAACTGGGGGAGATGCGGGCCACCCTGGGCCATTTGATGGAGCGCTGCCACGGCGACCGGCGGCCCGATTGTCCGATCCTGAGCGGCCTCGCGGGCAAACCGGAGCAGGGCCGCTGAAGCCGATTTGGGTCCCGCTTCGTTAACCAAGCCGTGCTAGGGTCTGCGCGCCATGAAACCGCGCGAGTCGAAAAAGCTTAAACCCTTTGGCACCGAGACCCTGTGGAATGCCGCGGCGGTCACCGGGCTGCTGCTGATCGGCCTGGTGATCGGCGGCTTTGCGGGGGTGATCCTGGACCGCCAGGGCCTGCTGGGAGAGCGCGGTCAGCTAGCGGAGGATGCGCAAGCGCCGAAAGAGCAAACCCCGTCCGCGCCGCCGCCGAGGCGGACTGCCGTGCAGCAGTCCGAGCCGGCCTTTGACCGGGAGGCGCTGGAGGCGGCCATCCAGGCTGCTGGAGACAGCGAGAGCGAGGCGCCGCCCGAGGAGGCCGGTCCCAACGATCTCTCCTTCGTTCCGGTCATTCCGGTTCCGGACCGCGGTCTGACGGGGCCACAGCCCTGGCAGTTCCATGCCGTCGCGGTGGCGCCCAGCGAAGGCCGCCCGATGATCGCGATCGTGTTGGACGACATCGGGGTGAACCGGCGCAACGCGAAGCGGGCGATTGCCCTGCCTGGCCCCATGACCCTTTCCTTTATGACTTACGCCGAAGGCCTCTCGGAGATGACCGAGGCGGCGCGGCAGGGCGGTCACGAGCTGATGCTGCACGTGCCGATGCAACCCCTGAGCCCGACCATAGATCCCGGTCCCAACGTGCTGGCCGACAGCCTTCCCGAGGTTGAACTGACCCAGCGCCTGGCCTGGGGCCTCGACCGTTTCGAGGGCTACGTCGGGATCAACAATCACATGGGCAGCCGCTTCACGGCATCGCCCGAGGGTATGGCCTTGGTGATGGGGGAGTTAAAGGCGCGGGGCTTGTTGTTCCTAGATTCCGTGACCGCCCGCAATTCGGTTGCGGGGCGTCTGGCCGAGCGCGCCGGCGTTCCCTTTGCCGAACGGGATGTCTTTCTCGACAACGAACCCAACGACCGCGCCGCCATCGACCGGCAGCTTTCGCTGCTTGAACAGGTCGCCCGTGATCGCGGTTACGCCGTCGGTATCGGCCATCCCCATCCAGCGACGGTGGCGGCCTTGCGGGACTGGGTGCCGGAGATGCAGGCCCGCGGCTTCGCCCTGGTGCCGATATCGGCTGTTGTGCGTCACCGGGCAAACCTCGCCGCTTCGGGACACGGCGACGGCTGAGCGGGACGGGTTGCGCCTCTAATTGTAACGCGCGTGGATTTCGGCCTGGGTGCCGTCGGCGATCATCTCCGACAATGCACTTTGCATGCGCTCGACGATGCTGTCAGGTGTGCCGAGCGAACAGGCGACGGAAAAAACCTGTTCGTAGAGCACAGCGACTTCCTCTACGGGAACACCCTGCTTGCGCAGGCGATGCAGATAGGATTCCGAAACCGCCATCAGGTCGACACGGCCGTTCAGCAGCTTGGTCAGCGTCAGATCCAGGTCGCGGGCCAGATCAATTTCTGTGAAGCCCGCGTTGCGCAACAGCTCGACCGTATAGTCGCCGGTCTGCGTGCCGGTGCGATAGGCAGTCGCCGCCTTCAGGTCGGCCGGATCGACCTTCGAGCCTTCGGCCCGAATGATGAGCGTTCTTTCGACCAGAAGCGGCTCGACCCATTTGAAACGTTTGTTGCGGTCCACTGTGTGTGCGGTTGTGAAGACGCAGGTCATCGGTTGTGAACCCGCCAGCCCGATCGCCCGCGACCAGGGCATCAGGGTCATTTCATAAGCGATGCCGCTGCGGCGCATGACCTCGCGAACCTGATCGGCGCCCAAGCCGGCGATTCCACCGTCCTGTTCGAAATTGAATGGGGCGTATTGCTCGGTCGTCAGTTGCAGCACTTCTTCCGCTGCGGCAGGGCTGTCGTGAAGAACAAGGCTTATCGAGACGATGACGGCGCTAAGGGGTCCAGCAATCCACTTCATCATTGATCTCCGAGAGAGCATTCCGTCGAAAAACTGGTCTGCTAATTCCTGTAGAAAAAGAACATGAGATAAGAACGGCTTTTCAAGTGAGCTTCGCTGACAATCAGTAACCGATTTCGCGTAAACAATAGTTTAAGGTAAGTGATTTATCGTGCCTTGGTTGTTCGCTGCAATGAACAGAGTATTAAAATGACGCTGCACCAAGGCCGGCCCAGGCGATGTGATACGGGTCGATAGGCCGCAATGAAGCACAAGCGCACAAGGCTCTCTGGCACGTCGATCCGGAATCGGATCGTGGTGACCGTGCTTGCGACGGTGGTGCTCGTCTCGCTGCTCGGCACGGCGCTCTCCGGCCGCGAGCATGCCGCCCGATTGATGAGCGGCCTGAAAGCCGAGTCTCAAGTGCTGACCTCCGTGTTCGGCGATACTCTGTCGGACCCGTTGTGGGACTATGACTACCTCATGGTTCAGCAACGCCTGGAGCATTTGGTGGATACCCGAGCCGTCATCGGGGCCAGGGTCTTCGACAACAGGGGAAGCAAGCTTGCGGAAGTGCTGACCGATCGCTTCGATCCCGATGCAGCAGCCGACTATCTGGTCTTCGATCACCGGATTGTCGCCCAGTCCGGTGAGTGGGTCGGAACCCTGTTTCTCTGGGTGTCCACGGAGGGAGTGTCGTTTGAGGTTTGGCGGGCTATTCGCTACGACGCCGCGACGGCGGGTATTCTGGCGGTCATCACCGCGGTGGTGGTCTTCGTCGGCGTCAATCTGATCTCCGGGCCGCTTTCCCGGGTCGCCGATGCGATGGTGCGGATCGGCGAGGGGGCTCTCGACACCGAGGTGCCGGAGCGTGGCCGTGACGGCGAAGTCAGCCGAATGGCCGACGCTTTGGAACAGCTTCGCTTGAAGAGTCTGCGGGTGGAACAGGCCGAACGCGAACTGCGGCGCGCCAATGCGCACCTGGAGCAACGCGTTACGGAGCGTACCGCAGAGCTTGAAACGGCGCGCGAGCAGGCGGTCGAAGCCAACCGGGCCAAGACCGAGTTCCTGGCCAACATGAGCCATGATCTTCGAACCCCGCTTAACGCCATACTCGGTTTCAGCGAGATCATGCGGGCCGGCGCCTTTGGCCCCCTCGGGGACCCGCGCTATGAGGAATATGTCGAGGACATTCATCACAGTGGTTCGCTATTGATCAGCCTGATCAACGACCTTCTGGATATCTCAAAGGTCGAGGCCGGTAAGTACGAGCTGACCGAGGAGGTTGTGGATATTCGGACCTTGGTCCACAACGCTCTGCGGCAGATCGCAACGGCCGTCGAGGGTGCGGCACTGACCCTTGCCACGCACATACCGGCTGACATACCGGCCCTGCGCGGGGATTCCAGGGTCATGACCCAGATCCTCAATAACCTGCTTTCAAACTCCGTGAAGTTCACGCCCAGAGGCGGACATATTGATGTCAGCGCCTGGACCGATGCCCAGGGCCTGATTCACATGAGTGTCGCCGACAACGGCATCGGCATGACCAAAGAGGGCGTTACCAAGGCTTTGCGCCCCTTCGAACAGGCCCACAATGCTCGCGCCCGTGAACACAACGGCACCGGCCTCGGCCTCCATCTCTGCGACAACTTCATGCAGCTCTTTGGGGGTTCGCTGGAGATCGTGAGCGAGGAAGGGAAGGGCACCACGGTGATCGTCGTCTTCCCGTTGGAGCGGGTAATCGAACGAAAGCGTTCCGCCTAACGAAAGCGCCAGGCCTGGGTGCGTTTCAACACGCCTTTTGAAATAATCAAGTGCAGGATGCGGGCGCCGGCGTTGGTATAGAAGATCATCATGCCCATGGCAGCGGCTGGGGCGATGTCGCCGGCATCGTCCATGTTGAGCACGGCGACGGAAGCCAGAGTCGTCGTCGGTGAGTACAGGAACACCACCGCCGAGACGGTCGTCATGGCATTGACGAAGAGATAGATCGAGATGTCGAGGATGGTCGGCAGGCAGACCGGTACGGTCACCACGCGGAACAGCCGGTTGAAGGGTTGCTTCAGCGAGGCGGCGACGGACTCGAATTCCCGGTCCATCTGTTTCAGAGCAGTCACGGCGGTCAGGTGCGAGACCGTATAGAAGTGGGTGACCGTGCAGGTCACCAGGATAGCCATGGTGCCGTAGAAGAAGTTCAATGGGTTTTGCGGGTTGTTGAAGAAGAAGATGTAGGCCAGACCCAACACCATGCCGGGGATTGCCATGGGCAGCATCGCCAGCAGTTGAAAGAGCCCGCGTCCGCTGTTGAAGCCCTTGGTCTTCTCGACCATATAGCCGCCGGTGAAGACCACCAGGGTGCCGATCACCGCAGTCAGCAGGGCCATCTCAATGGAGTTGTAGTAAGAGGCCCAACCACCGCCGTCCATCAGATCGAAAGCATAGTTTTTGAGGCTGAGGCTGAGGTCGTAGGGCCAGAACTTGATCAGCGCGGCGAACTGGCAGACCGCCAGCAGGCCGACGATGAAGACGGCCACGAGTCCGCAGTAACCGAAAGCCAGCCAGTCGTTGCGTGGGTTGGGCCGCGGCTGGTAAGGGACGGAGCGGGCCGACAGCAGGGCGACCTGCTTTTTCTGAACCTGCCGGTCCACGGCGAAGGCGACCAGCGCCGGAATCAGCAGCACCACCGAAACCACGGCACCCATTTCGAAGTTCTGCTGGCCGATGACCTGCTTGTAGATGTCGACCGCCAGCATGTTGTATTGCCCGCCGATCACCTTGGGCAGGCCGAAGTCGGTGATCACCAGATTGAAAACCACGAAGGCTGCGGAGATCAGGCCGTAACGGGCGCCGGGCAGGGTGACGGTCCAGAAGATCTTCCAGCGGTTGGCCTTAAGGGATTCCGCTGCCTCATAAAGCCGTGCATCGGAAATGGCCAGGGCCGTGGTGATGATCAGCATGGCATGGGGAAAGGTGAAGAACACCGAACCGATGACGATACCGATGGGCCCGTAGATCGACTCCCCCAGCAGCAGGCCCTTGATCATACCCTGGTTGCCGAAGAGGTAGACCAGGGCAATGCCGGGCAGGAGGGAGGGCACGAGAATGGGCGCCAGAGCGATCAGCCTGAAAAACCCTTTGAAGCGCATGCAGCTGCGGCTGAGGGCATAGGCAAAGCCGAAGGCGAGACTGACGGTGATGATCGTACTGAGCGCCGCGATGAACAGGGAATTCTCGATCGACTGAAACAGCGACGGCGTCGAGAAATAGGTGACGTAGTTCTGCAGGCCCTGGGCGCGTGAAGGCCGCAGCATGACCCGGCGGAAGGTATTGGAGTCCACCTCCTGCCACTGCGTGCCGGTGAACCGTTCGGAGCCGATCAGGAAAACTGCATCGGCATCGCTGCCCCGAATGCGGTAGAGCACCGGGCTGCGGAAGCTGAAATCGGGGAAGAAGCTGGCGGCCGGCAGGCGTCCGTCCCCGCTTGTCGCCAAAGCTTCCGGCGGTACCGCCTGCAGGGATTCGTTCAGACTTGCCGCCGATACCGGCGGTGTATTGAAGTCGCCGGCTTCGTCGCTGACCTGAAACTCGTAGGCTTCGAGGTCGAAGCTGTAGGTCGAGAACGACTTCGACAGCATGGCGTAGAGCGGAAGGGCAAGCGCAATCAGCAAATAGAGCGCGATCACGACCATGAAGCCGCGCATCACAAAGTCGTCGCGGCCCAGGCTGGCTTTGACCGGCCGCCTTTTCGGCTGAAGGCTTTCAGCCCTTGCCGACACCGTCACCTCCTGCGGGAAAAGCGATGAGCCGGTCGGCGGGCAGCTCAATGGTCAGCGCGGCGCCCGCCTCGAGCGAAAGGCGGCGTACTGCATTGATGGAGAAGTCCGCATAGAGTTCTTCATCGCCCAGTTCCGCGCCGGTCAGGCGCGAACGCCAGAAAGAGCCGAGAAACTCCATCTCGGCGACAGCAACCGCCAGAGCGCTGTGGGTGCTCCCCGCCCTGTGGCTCCCTGCTTCATGAGGAATGATATCTTCGGGCCGGATGGTCACGATGACCTCTTGTCCGAGCGAAAACCCGTGCGCGCTGCTTTTCAGGTCGCACCTCCCGACGGTCAGTTCGTCAGGTGCCGTAATGGTGGAGCGGATCTGGTTGGTCTCGCCGATAAAGTCGGCAACGAAAAGCGATTGAGGCTCGCGGTAGATCTGCGTGGGCGTGCCGACCTGCTCGATCACACCGTGATTCATGACCACGATGCGGTCGGCCATGGAGAGGGCTTCCTCCTGGTCGTGGGTCACCATGACGGTGGTGACGTCCAGCTTGCGCTGCAGTTCCTTGATCTGATGGCGCAGGTGAACCCGCACCTTGGCATCCAGCGCCGAGAGCGGTTCGTCAAGCAACAGCAGCCCGGGCGAGGTGGCGATGGCCCGGGCCAAGGCGATACGTTGCTGCTGGCCGCCGGAAAGCTGTGCCGGATACTTCTGCCCCTGATCCGCCAGATCGACGAGTGCCAGCAGCTCTGTGACACGGTCATTTATTTCGGTTTTCGATCGGCCGGCGTTTTCCAGACCGAAGGCGATGTTGCGTTCAATCGTCAGGTTGGGAAACAGCGCGTAGGACTGAAACACAATGCCGAAGTCGCGCTGCGCTATGGGCAGGGCGGATATGTCGCGGCCACCCTGTTCGATGCTGCCGTAGCTCTGCAGGTCGAGGCCGGCGATGGCCCGCAATAAGGTGGTCTTGCCGCAACCCGAGGGGCCGAGGAAGCAGACGAACTCGCCCTCCTCGATATCCAGGGAGATGTCTTTCAGCGCGGTAAAGTCGCCGAAGTCCTTTTGGAGGTTGCGGATACGCAGATAGCTGGACACCAAGGAAGCCTCGCTCAATTGCACCTAAGTATGCGCAGGGGCGTGCCGGATCGAAAGAGGGCGCCGCAAGCGGCGCCCTCTTCGGCCAGCCCAGGCTGCAATCAGCTTTTGGGCTCGGACTTCGAATCGTAACGCTTCTGCCATTCCTCAAGGATGGCCTTGCGGTTGTTGGCCGCAAACTCGAAGTCGTTGTCGATCATCTTATCGACCAGATTGGGCGGAAAGTGCTCGACCGGCTTGGCCACACCGGGCATGGCAACCACGGCATAGCCGCTGTTGTACATCTCGTTGGCCTTGCGCGTGATCGACCAGTCGACCAGGGTCTTGGCGGCCTCCAGGTTGCCGGTACCGGCGACAATGGCGGTTGCTTCCATATCCCAGCCCACGCCCTCTTCGGGCACGATGATCTCGAGCGGTGCGCCGGCGGCCTTGGACTTGGCGCCGCGGAAGGCGAAGGATACGCCGATGGGGATCTCCCCCGCGGCGGCGAGCTTGCAGGGCTTTGAGCCGGAATGGGTGTAGCGGGCGATATTGCCGTGCAGCTTGTCCATATAATCCCAGCCGCCGTCCTCGCCGAAGATCTGCAGCCAACTGGAGACATCCAGGAAACCGGTGCCCGAGGAGTTCGGGTTCGGCATGATGACGTGACCGGCATACTCCGGCTTGGTCAGGTCCTTCCAGGTCTTCGGCGGCGTCAGGCCGAGCTTTGCCGCCTCAACGGTGTTGTAGCAGACCGAGGCGACCCAGGCGTCCATGCCGACCCAGGCCGGCGGGTCGCTCTTGTCGACGAACTTGGGATCCAGCTTCTCCACCCCCTTGGGGGCGTAGGCCTCCAGCATGCCTTCGGTTTTCAGCAGCAACAGCGAGGTCGCCGCCAGCCCCCAGACCACATCGGCCTGCGGATTGTTTTTCTCCGCCAGCAGCTTGGCGGTGATGATGCCGGTGGAATCGCGAACCCAGTTGATCTCGATATCAGGATGGTCCTGATTGAAGGTCTCCGCATAACGCTTCAGGTCTTCCGCTTCGACGGCCGTGTAGACCGTCAGCTTGGTTTGTGCCGCCGCCGTCGAGGCGATCAACAGGCTGGCCGCGACTGCGGTCAGACAGGTCCTACGAAAAGCCATGGTGTTTTCCCCTGTTGCCTAGCGAACGTTTTCGTTCTTCGTGAATTGCTTTTGGGCCTTATTGAACCACCGTGCTCCCTGATTTTGGCCGGCAGCCATCGACCCTTTGGGAATAGTGCATGCTCCCTTTCAATAGAGAAAATCTATTATTTTTATGCGTTGAAAGATTTTGCTGATAGTTGGAGTTACCGGGTGAGAGCCAGCATCAGCACGCCGACGCCGACGATGACCGCCGCCGCAATTCGGCTGGCCCAGGGCCGCTCGCGAAAGATAACGACGCCGAAGAGCGCGGCAAAGATGACGCTGGACTCGCGCAGGGCCGAGACCATGCCGAGCGGTGCCAGGGTATTGGCGTAGATCACCAGGCCATAGCTGGCGACGGCGCAGAGGCCGCCCAGGTAACCCACACGCAGGGTGGCGCGTACCTCGGGCGTCAGCCGGGGGCGCAGCTTTACGATAACGAAGAGGCTGACCAGAAACTCGCTCAGGAACAGCCAGCCCATGTAGCCGAAGGGGCTGCCGGAAAGCCTGACGCCGATGCCGTCAATCACGCTGTAGGTAGCGATGATGAGGCCGGTGGCGACGGCGGCCAGGGTCGAGCGCTTGTCGGGGACGCTGGGTCCCCGGGAAAAGAAGGCCAGCAAGCAGACGCCGGCGGAGACCAGGGCGACCCCGGCCCAGCCCTGGGAGGTGAGCATCTCCCCTACAAAAACCAGGGCACCGAGCGAGACCAGCAAAGGTGCGATACCGCGAGAGATGGGATAGACCCGCGACAGGTCGCCCCATTTGTACGCCATCGACAGGAAATAGTAATAGCCGTAGTGGGTGGTTGCCGAGGCGGCGATATAGAGCCAGGAGGCGGGCAGCGGTGCTTCCGCCCAGAGGATCAGAATCACGCCGACGGTTCCGTTGGCGCCGGCCACCGCCGCCAGCACCAGAGCCCGCGCCCGCGTGCCCTTGACGATGGCGTTCCAGGTGGCGTGCAGCAGGGCCGCCCCCAGCACCATCACGACTGCAAGTTCAGACAATCAGGTCCCTAGCTTTCTTTTTGCATGGGTTTTCCGGCTGCTCCCGCCACGAACTGTTTTGCGACGTCTTTCACAAAGCAAGCGGAAACAGAAACGAAGAGTTCTATTCACGCCTCAACCGAAATGCGGTTCAATGCGGTCTGAAGCGGAGGAGAGTTTTGCTTGAAGAATTAATGGGGCTGCCGCCTTTGCAGCGTTTCATTGCGGAGGCTTTTGATTGGTTTTGGTTTTTGGGCGCATTGCTGTCCTGGTTGGCTGCAATAGTCTATTGGATCCGTGTCCCTTTCAACGCCGAACCAGGAAGTCTACGGGGCTGGCTGAGATTCAACCCTCTTAGTGTCGTGTTCTATGGGGAAAGATTGACGCCTAAGGGGCTGTTAATGCGCAAGCGGCTCTTGATCTCGGTTGTCTGTTTCTGTGCCTTTCTGGCTCTAAGTGCACTTTCCGGTATGGTCGCGAAGGTGCTGGCGTAAAGCTAAGCGGCGTTTCAACGATTGGCGGTGTCACCCCCAAGGCAGGGAGAAGGTCTTCACGTTGGTGTAGCTCTTCACCGCCTCAATGACGCCTTCCTTATAGCCGAGGCCGGAGTCCTTGATGCCGCCGAAGGGCGACATCTCGATGCGATAGCCGGGCACTTCCCAGATGTTCACCGTGCCGACCTTCAGGCCCTTGATGTAGGTCTGCATGCGGTTGAAGTCGTTGGTGCAGACCCCGGAGGACAGGCCGAACGCCGTCGAGTTTGAGATCTTCATCACCGCTTCGTCGTCGTCGGGCACGCGCACGATGGGAACGATGGGGCCGAAAGTCTCCTCCATCACCAGTTCGGATTCATGGGGCACGCGGTCGACCACGATGGGTGGCAGCAACGCGCCCTCGCGGCCCGGGTTATAGAGCACCTCGGCACCGGCTTCGGCGGCGGCCAGAACCCTGTTTTCGAAGACTTCGGCGGCCTGGGCATGCACGACGGTGCCAAGATCGGTGTCCTTGGCCATGGGATCGCCGAAGCGGATTTTCCTGGCCCGCTCCAGCACCAACGGCACGAAGCGCTCGGCAACGCTTTCCTGGCAGAGAATGCGTTTCACCGCCGTGCAGCGCTGGCCGGTATTTTTTGTGGCGCCGGCAACCGCCAGATCGGCGGCCTTGGCCAGGTCGTCGTCATTCAGATCATTGAGGATGATCAGCGGATCGTTGCCGCCCAGTTCCAGCACGGTGCGCTTGTAGCCCGCCTTCTCGGCGATCATCTTGCCGACCGGCACGCCGCCGGTGAAGGTGATCAGCTCGATCTCCGGATTCTGGATCATCTCCAGGCCGATGTCCCCGGGCAGGCCGGTGACCACCGAGAACATCTCCGGCGGCAGGCCGGCCTCGTAGAGCACGTCGGCGAGGATCAGCGCGGTCATCGGCGTTAGTTCGGTCGGTTTGCAGACCATGCAGTTGTTGGTGACGATGGAGGGCGCGATCTTGTGCGCCACCATGTTGAGCGGGTGGTTGAAAGGCGTAATGGCGGAGATCGCCTTCAGGGGCTCTCGGGTGGTGAAGATCTTGCGCGCCTTGCCGTGGGGCGTCAGGTCGCAGGAGAAAATTTCGCCGTCGTCCTGGATGCAGAGCTGCCCAGCCAAGGTGAAGACGTCATAGGCGCGGCCTACCTCGTAGAGCGAGTCGGCCTTGGAGATCCCAAGCTCCAGGGTAATGAGGTCGGAGATCTCCTCCTTCCGCGCGACCAGGATCTCAGCCGTCTTGAAAAGGATCTGCTGGCGCTCGTAGCGGGTCAGCTTGGGTTCGTAGGCGGCGGCGATGTCGAAGGCCTGGCGCGCGTGCTCGCTTGTCCCTGCGGGCACCGTACCGATCATTTCGTCGGTGTAGGGGTAACGGACCTCAATCACGCCTTCGGCATCGACCTTGCGCCCGGCGATGCGCATGGGCTCGTGACGTGGTGCCGCAGCGAAGCTTTCAGCGATACTCATAACGAAGTCTTCCTTTACTCGGCGGCCACGGAGCGGCTGGCTTCAGCATGATTGAGGGCGATGTCGAAGGCATCGAAGTTGCGCAGGTTCCGGCCCTCGATACCGGAGACCGGCCGGTTGACGACCAGTGGCACGCGCTGCTCGCTGACGCCGCCGTGGGAGCGCAGAGGCACTTCCAGGCCCGACAGGTCATGGTTCTCAGGGCTGGTTCCGACCGCCCTGGTTCGCTCGGTCACGACGACCAGGTCACCGATGCGGTCAGCCGGTAGCTGATAGTCCCTTGCCGCTTCCTCACGGGTCAATACCCGCTCGACGCCTTCCAGGCCTTCGATGAACTCGGCAACGGCGGCAAAGTCGGCTTCCTTGGACAGATAGACCGTGGCGTAGGACCCGAGCGCTCCGTGATGGACCACATAGGGGTCGGTGATCGGCAGGATCGTGCGGGCCTCTCCCTTGCCGAGCAGACCGTCCAGCGCCGCCTGCAGGTAGAGTACATTGGGTGTGCCGTCGGCATTATGCTTCGGGTTCATGCCGTGATCGGCGGTCAGGACGATGGTCGCGCTGGCGGCGTCGAGCTCGGCGAAATAGCCGTCCATCATGGCGTAGAAATCGTTGGCCCCTTCGCTGCCCGGGGCGTGCTTGTGCTGGATGTAATCGGTGGTGGAAAGATACATCAGATCCGGCCGCATGGACTCCATCAATTTCACCCCGGCGGCGAAAACGAACTCCGAGAGATCGGCGGAATAGACGCTGGGTAGCGGTTTGCCGACCATCGCCAGCACGTCCTCGATGCCGTTCTCGGCGAGAGAGAGCGCGTCGGCTTTCTCGGCGGAGAAACTCACCGCTTCGCCTGCTTTGAGAGCCAAACCGTTGCCCAGCAGGCGGCGCAGCTTGTCCTTGGCGGTGATCACGGCGATCTTGGCCCCGGCCTGCTGGAAGGCGGCGAAGATGGTCGGCGCGCGCAGGTAGGCCGGGTCGTTCATCATGACTTCCGCATCCTTGGCGGGGTCATAGAAGAAGTTGCCGCAGATGCCGTGGACGGCGGGCGGCTGACCGGTGACGATGGAGAGATTATTGGGGTTTGTGAAGCTGGGCACCACGCAGTCGGCGCGAAGATCGGCACCGCCGGGCAGGATTGACGCAAGCCATGGCATGCGCCCGGCAGCCATCGCTTCTTCCATGTAATCGGGCTCGGAGCCGTCGATGCAGACGACCACCACGGGGCCCTTCGGAAAGTTGTAGCTGCGACCGTTAACCGTCACGGACCGGGGGGTCGGGGGGGTATTCATAGGACTTTCCTTCTTATCTCAGGCGACCAGCTTGGCCCGCTCATTCATGGCGGCGCTTGGCGGCGCGGCGTCGTCGACGCCCATCTCGTTCAGCACTTCACTCACGGCATCGACAAGCTGCTGCATGATCGCGCTGTCCAGGTGTCCGATGCATCCGATGCGGAAACTGTCGACCACCGTCAACTTGCCGGGATAGATGATAAAACCTCTGGCCTTCAGCAGATCATAGAAACGCTTGAAGTCAAATTTCGGATGCGCCGGATTGAAAAAAGTGACGATGATCGGCGACAGCCAGTCATCCTGCAGCAGAGTCTCGAATCCCAGGGCACGCATGCCCGCCACCAGAGTATCGCGGTTCGCCGCATAGCGTGCGCCGCGGCCGGCAACGCCGCCTTCGGCTTCGTGCTGTTTCAGCGCCTGCAGAAAGGCGGCGACGGCGTGGGTCGGCGGCGTGTAGCGCCACTGCCCGGTTTTCTCCATGACGGCCCATTGATCATGGATGTCGAGGCTGAGCGAATGGCTGCGCCCCTTGGCCGCCTCGATCTCGGTTTTACGGGCGATGACGAAGCCGAAGCCCGGCACCCCCTGGATGCACTTGTTGGCGGAAGAGACCATGGCCGTGTAGGGCACCTCCTCGGGGTTCAAGTCCAGGGCGCCGAAGGCGCTCATGGAATCGATCAGCAGCTTACGGCCTTTGGCAGCGACCACCTCGGCAATTTCCTGCAAAGGGTTGAGAATGCCGGAAGAGGTTTCGCAGTGAACCAGGACAACGTGGCTGATCGCCGGATCGGCGTCGAGCGCCGCAGCCACTTCCGCTCCGCGCGGGGGCAGGTAGTCACCCTTGTCGATCATCCAGCAGGCGCGACCGAGATAGCCGAGGGTCTGGACAATCCGCTGGCCGTAAGCGCCGTTCACCAGAACCAGCGCCTTGCCGTCGCGCGGCAGAAATGAGCCGAGCATGGCTTCGACGGCGAAGGTTCCGCTGCCTTGCAGAGGCACACAGTCATAGTAACCCTCGCTGTCACCGGCGATGGCAAGCAGATGCCGCCGCAGTTCAGCGGTCATGGCACGGAAATCACCGTCCCAGGACCCCCAATCCTTCAGCATCGCCGTCTTGACCTCAGCCGAGGTCGTCAGCGGGCCCGGGGTCAACAGATAGGGCTCGCCCTGCGCGGGCGGATCGAAGGGCGCATTTGCGCCGCTGGCCGGGGTCATCAGCCTCGCTCTCCTAAAGTCCAAGATGAAGTCAGAAGGGGTCTTTCAAGGCATCCTCCAGTTTTTTGATTTATCTGTAAAATCGCTATTTCATATGCTTTCTATCGATTTTTCTGATATGAGAATTCGCTACTCATCGTCCCTTTGACGGAGCCTTCGGGTCTTGCGCTACGTTCAACTGAGAGCTTTCCATCATGTCGCCGTCAGCGGCGGGTTTTCCCGCGCCGCCACGGCCTTGGGCCTTACCCAACCGGCGATCTCCGATCAGGTCCGCAAGCTTGAGGAGGAGTACGATGTCATTCTCTTCAACAGGCACAAGAAGCAGGTCAGCCTGACGAGCGCCGGACAACGGCTCTTGGAGGTCAGCCGGCGCATGTTCGAGGTGGAGAAGCAGGCTCAGGAGCTGTTGTCCGAATCCCGGGCGCTGCGCCTGGAATCCCTGCGCGTGGTTGCGGATTCGGCGCATCACATGCTGCATATCCTCGGCCGTTTCCGCGACCGCTATCCGGGCGTCGCCATGGTCGTCAGCGCCGGCAACTCCGAGGAGGTTATCGCCCAGCTTTACGACTACGAGGCCGAGGTGGGCATCCTGGGGGAGATGCCCAAGGGCCGCGACTTTGAGACCATCAAGTTGAGTTCGACGCCGCTGATCGCTTTCGTGAGCACCGAGCATCCTCTTGGGAAACGCAAGTCTGTCAGCCTGGCAGCACTCTGCGAGCAGTCCCTGGTGCTGCGCGAGCGCGGTTCCAAAACCCGGCAGAGCTTTGAGGCCGCCGTGCGTGCGCGGGGCCTGACCCTGACACCGGCGATCGAGGCCGAAGGCCGCGAGGCGGTGCGGGAGATCGTGGCGACCGGTGGCGGCGTTGGCGTGGTCTCAGCAGCGGAGTTCGGGCAGGACCCGCGCCTGGTGCCGTTGCGGCTGTCGGATTGCGAATTGCTGATGGATGAGGCGCTCGTCTGCCTGCGCGAGCGGGCCGGCAGCAAGGTGATCCGGGCGTTTTTCGAAACTGCCCGCGCGGTGTCGGGAGGCTAGAGCAGATCCGGGTTTGATGGGATCGCCTTAGCGATCCATCAAACCCGGTGAATCTGCTCTCACTGTTTGATGGCGACCGGCTGGGGCGCGTCTGTCAGCCCACCTTCGGAACCCAGAACCCGGCCGGCGCGCTCAAGCCGCAAGAACCCCATCGGCGTCAGGCCGTAGGCTGCCTTGAACCAGCGGCTGAAGTGCGCCTGGTCGGCGAAGCCGGCTTCCGCGGCGGCATCGGCGGGGCGGTCGCCCTGACGCAGCCGCTGCCGGGCAAAGGCGAGGCGGCGCATGATCTGATAGCGATGCGGGCTGGTCCCGACATGGGCGCGAAACTGCCGCGCCAGGGTAAAGCGGCTGAGCCCCGAGACGGCCTCGAGTTCCGAGGAATGGATACTGCGGGCAAACTCAGCATCGAGCAGTTCGCGGGCCCTGGCGACCGCGGCGGGATGCAGGCCGGCAGGGCGTGGTGATCCGACGCGGCTGCGGTCGAGTTCCAACACCCCGGCGGCAAAGCAGAGCAGCAGACTGTCGATGGCCAGCGGCGCCGCTTCAGCCAGGAAGGCATAGTTGAGCGCGTGCATCAGGCGGGGCCGGCTGCTGACGGCCTCGTTGGCGAAGGGCAGGGGGCCGACGCGTCCGGTGAGGGCCTCCATGGCTTCGGCGATCAGGGCCGGCGCGACATAGGCGCCGCGATAGGCAAAGCCGTCATCGTTGCCCGCATGGCCGTCATGTTCCTCATCGGGATGCAGCACCACGATCTGGCCGCGGAGGCTGTGTTCATGAGCCCCGCGGTAATTGAACCCCTGAACCCCGGAGATCGTCTGGCAGATCGTATAGGTGTCGTGACGATGACGGCTGTAGGGGTAGCCGCGAAAACGCGCCTCGACCAGTTCTATCCCCTCGGCGGCGGCGACAACCCGCAGCATGTCGCTCTGCCCGTCCCGGTCCCGGTCGCTGCACGGACGTTCAAGACCGCGCCCGGCCGATCTGCTGTTCTCCAGCCTCATGGAGCCAGTTTACACCTTTTGTTCCTTCAGCCGAAGCCCATGCCGATCGATCAAGCCATCGCTTTCTTTGTTTTCGCCCTGGTGGCCGCCGGAACGCCGGGGCCCAGCAATGTTCTGCTGACCACGGCAGGCGCCAATCTGGGCATTCTCGGCGGCATCCCGACAGTGCTTGGGGTGTCCCTCGGTATGGGGCTGATGCTGTTTCTGGTCGCCCTCGGCCTGGGCGGGCTGTTGCTGGACAACCCGGTCGCGCTGGAAGCGCTCAAGTGGGGCGGCGCGGTGTTTCTGCTCTGGCTGGCCTACAAGATCGCCAGCGCCGACGGCAAGTCCGGCGGGGCTTCGCACTGGGCGCTCGGGTTCCTACCCGCCGCCGCTTTTCAATGGGTGAACCCGAAGTCCTGGCTGGTATCCGCCAGCGCTGCTGCAACCTATTTGGGGGCCGATGCGGGGAACGCCGGTTTGGCCGCTTTCTCGCTGGCGGCGGTTTTCGTGGCGGCGGCGCTGCCGAGCTGCCTGGCTTGGTTGACCTTTGGGGCGGCCATCCATCGTGTGCTGCAGAACGAGCGCCATCTGCGGCTGTTCAATCTGGCGATGGGCGGATTGCTGGCGGCCTCGGTTCTCTGGATTCTCTTCTAAGCGGGGACTTCTGGGCGCTGCAAAGTAGAAGGGCCGCATTCCTGCGGCCCGGGTCGAATCAAAAAGGGGCCGCATTCCTGCGGCCCCCCATGAGCTGGTGAGTCTTACGGGCCCGAAACGGGACCCCGCTTCGAAGGTGTCATGAGTCGGAAGAAGGCTGCTCCGTCAAACCCATGAAACATCCAAGGCCCTCAGACTTCACCGAAATCTCACTAGACATTGGATCACCTCCTTTCAGCTGTTGAAACAGGACCTCAACTATCACCCTGATTCGCGATTCCCGGCAAGGAAAAACAGTCGGTAATCAAGATTACCCAAATACAATCAATGGGCTAACTTGCCGACCAGCTCGTCGAAGGGGATACAGACCGCGGCCTGGAAGGGCGGGCGCTGTTTCAGACGGTCATGCCAGGCGTCGAGGTTCGCCAGGGCAGGACGCTCGATCGGCATCTCGAACCAGCGGTAGAGGGTCATGCCGGCGGCCACGTCGGCGAGGCTGAATTCCGGGCCTGCGACAAAGGGCCTGTTGGCCAGCTCGTTGTCGAGGAAGGTGAAGCGTTCGGCGGTGCGGGTACGGCGGGTCTCGATGCCTTCTGCGTCCTGGCGTTCGGGTGGGGTGCGCACGCACATCCAGAAGAGGTCGATCCAGTCGCGGTAGAGGCTGGCATTGGCCCAGGCCAGCCACTGGTCCACCGCTGCCCGTTCCGCCGGCGCATCGGGCCAGAGACTGCCCCTGCCATAGCTGGCCGCCAGATAGCGGATGATGGCGTCGCTGTCACAGACCACGGTTGCGCCGTCTTTAAGGGTCGGCACGGTGCCGTGGGGGTTCATCGCCCGATAGGCCGGATCGTCGAGGCCGCCGAAATCGCCGCCGGCGTCGATGCGCTCGTAGGGCAGGGCGAGCTCTTCCAGAACCCAGACCGCCTTTTGCACGTTACAGGAGGAAAGGCGGCCCCAGAGGGTAAGCTGTCCCATGACGGTCTATGCTAGTTCCCGCGCCGGGCGGCGAAGCGCACCGCCTCTTCGGCGGAGCGCAGCAGGGCGCGGGCCTTGTTCCAGCTTTCCTGATACTCGGCTTCGGGATCGCTGTCGGCCACCACGCCGCCGCCGGCCTGGATGTGCATGACGTCGTCTTTCACGACGGCGGTCCTGAGCGCGATGCAGGTGTCCATGGAGCCGCCGGCGCCGAAGTAGCCGACACAGCCGCCATAGACGCCGCGGCGCTCCGGCTCCAGTTCGTCGATGATCTCCATCGCCCGCACCTTGGGCGCGCCGGAAACGGTGCCGGCCGGGAAGCCGGCGACCAGAGCATCCATGGCGTCCTTGCCTTCGGCGATCCGCCCCTCGACGTTGGAGACGATGTGCATGACATGGCTGTAGAGCTCGATCACCATCTGCTCGGTGACCTTCACGCTGCCGACCGCTGTCACCCGGCCGACATCGTTGCGCCCGAGGTCGAGCAGCATCAGGTGTTCCGCCAGTTCCTTGGGATCGGCCAGCAGGTCGTCGGCAAGGGCTCGGTCCTCCGCCGCATCCGCACCGCGGGGACGGGTGCCGGCGATGGGGCGGATGGTCACGGTGTCGTCGCGCAGCCGGACCAGGATCTCCGGGCTGGAGGCAACGATGGCGAAGCCGCCGAAGTCGATGAAGACCAGGAAAGGCGAGGGGTTCAGCCGCCTGAGTGCGCGATAGAGCGCAAAGGGCGGCAGCTTGAAAGGTAGGGAAAGACGCTGTGAGAGGACCGCCTGGAAGATGTCGCCCGCCAGGATGTAGTCCTTGGCTTTGGCTACCATGGCGTGAAACGTCTCACGCGTCATGTTGGAGCTCGGCTCCGGCAGCGCCTCCAGGTCGGCGACGACATCGCGGCGCTGGGGCAGGGCACGCTCGAAGTCCTGGGCAACGTCCGCCAGACGTTCGCAGGCCTGGGCATAGGCCGCCCGGGCAGAGACGTCGCCGCGCGGCCACACCGGCGTGAAAATCGTGACCAGATCTTCCACGCGGTCGAAAACGGCAATCACCGTCGGGCGGATGAACATGCCGTCCGGCACATCCAGCGCCATGGGATTGTCGTCGGGCAGATCTTCCATCAGCCGGACGGTGTCGTATCCCATGTAACCGAAGAGGCCGGAGGCCATTGGCGGCAGTCCCTCCGGCAGATCGATCCGGCTCTCCGCGATCAGGCTGCGCAGGCTGTCGATGACGGCGCCCTCCAGCGGCTCGAAGCTTTCAGGATCGAAACGCGCCTGGCGGTTGATCTCAGCCCGGGTGCCGCGGCAGCGCCAGATCAGGTCCGGCCGCATGCCGAGAAAGGAATAGCGTCCGATGATCGAGCCGCCCTCGACCGACTCAAAGAGGAAGGAGTTGGGTTTGCCCTCGGCAAGCTTCAGAAAAGCCGAAACAGGGGTTTCCAGGTCGGCGATCAGGGCGGTGTGCACCACCTGGGCACGGCCAGCCGTGTAGCCGGCCTCAAAGGCCGCAAAGTCGGGCGTTGTTTGCATGGCGGCGTCTAGTGGTTCTGGCCAGCATAAGACGGCCCGCCGGTCAGGGTTTGTTCAACAAGACGCTGATTGACCGTCACGTCGAGTTCCTGTTGCAGCGAGCCCAGGAACTGCTGGAAGATGTCGTCCTTGATCGAGGCTTCCAGTTGATCTGAAAGCTGGTCGAGCCGTTCCTGCTGACCGTCCTGATCGGCCCCCAACACCTGCTCCAGCTTCGCGATGATCTGGCTGCCGGGCGTTGCCGCCAGGGTGACGTCGCCCGGATCGATGTCGAAAAGCTGCTGTGACAATGCCGGGGCCGGCGTGCGCTGCGGATTGTTTTCGAAGCGGGTGATCGGTTCCGTGCGTTGAAGGGATAGGCCTTCGGCTTCCGCCAGGGCGGCGAAGTCCTCGCCGGCCTCCAGCCTTTGGACGAGGGCCTCAGCGCGCTCCTGGCTGATGCGGCCGAGCTCGCGGGCCTGCCACAGCCTGACGACGTCCTCGCGGACCTCCTCCAACGGCCTGAGCGCCGGTGCGATAAGGGCGTCAACCCGTATGACGAAGTAATCGCCGTCCAGCGTTTCCGTCAACAGGCTGGTGTCGCCCTCGGCCGTGGTCCGCAATACCTCAATGAACTGATCCAGGGCCGGCAGGCCCTCCACCACGTTGCCCTCGGCATCGCGGCCCTGCAGGTCGATGGCGGCGATCCGGCGGGAGGGGATTCCCAGGTTGCCGGCGGCCTCTTCGATGGGCAACCCTCCGGCGATGGCCTCGTCGTAGCGGTTCGCCTGCTCGATCACCACATCGATGGCCTGATTATCGGCCAGCTCGCGCTCCAATTGGTCGCGCAGGGTTTCCAGATCGGCTTCCTCCCCCGGCTCGACCGCACCGACCTGGGCAACGTGCCAACCGAAGGCACTCTGTATGGGTGCGCTTGTCGCCCCGGATTCAAGCGCGAAGACAGCATCGCTCAAGGCCGCGGGCAGTTCGGCCTTGGCGACAAGGCCCAATGCGACCGGTGCGCGGCCCGTGGCTTCCTCGGCGGCGGCTGCGAAGTCAGCGCCGCCGGCGATCACCTCGGCCAGGGCCTGAGCCGCTGCCTCGTCCGACAGGACCGCCTGGGTGACTTCCCGGCGCTCCGGCTTGGAAAGCTCCTCGCGGCGCGCCTCGAACTCCGCCAGCAGATCCTCCTCCGATATCGCGATTTCCGCCGCCGCGTCGGCCACTCGAAGGTGGACCAGGGTCACGGTTTTGAATTCCGGCGTCATGAGGCTGGCGGAGGCACTCTCATAGGTCTCCTGTATGGCCGCATCATCCGGCTGCCCCAAAGCGCTGGCATCGCCGTTCTCCAGGACCACATAGTCCGCAACGCGGCGCTCTTCCCTATAGGCGAAAAGCTGCCGGGTCAGGCTTTGCGGGGCGACCGCTCCCTCAGTGACGGCCTGGGTCAACTGTTGGCGGCTGGTGTCGCGGCCGAGGATCTGGAGAAACCCGGCCTCACTCATGTTGCTGAATTGCAGCGCCTGGATGAAGCGGTTGCGGTCGAAGCGGCCGGTAGCGTCCTGGAAAGCCGGGTTCTCCAGGATTTCGGTCCGCATCTGCTCCTCGGTCATGATCAGCCCCATGCGCGACGCCATCTCATCGAGCAGCGCGCGGCTTACAAGCCTGTTGAGAACCTGCTGGGGGATACCGAAAATCTGGGCCTGTTCCGGTGTTAGCTGAGTGCCGAAGCGGCGGCTTACAGTGGCGATCTCCTGCGACAGCTCCTGGGCATAGGTCTGCTGGTCGATCACCATGTCGCCGACCGTTGCGACGCTCTGGTTGTGGCCCTGTGTCCGGAAGATGTCGCCGATGCCCCAAACCGCGAAGCTGAGAATCAACAGGCCGAACAGGGGGATCAACATGATCTTTACAAGGAGACTACGGCTTTTCATCGCTTGGTGCTGACTCTCTTGGTGGGAACCGTTTTCTGGCGGCTCAGATTTCACGGCCCGGTGTTGCATGGTAAGGGCGGCGGCAGTTTAGAAAGGCCCCCCGCAGCGGGCAACACGCAAATCCATGGTTTTCTATGGCTTTCGCTCACTTTCTCGCGGGGATTGGCCGGGGGGTACGCCTGTGTTAGGAAAGCGATCCGCCGTTTGGAAGGGGAATCGCCAGCGATGAAGCCGTTAATTGCCGGCAATTGGAAAATGAATGGCTTGGCGGCTGACGCCAGAGCCCTGGCCGAAGACCTCAAGGCAAGCAGCCAGGCCGCGGGTCCCGCCTGCGAGCTGCTGGTTTGCCCGCCTTTTCTTCATGTCCCGCTTGTGGCGGAGATTCTTGGGGGCTCCAGCATTCATGTTGGCGGACAGGACTGCCACGCGACGGCCTCCGGCGCGCACACCGGTGATACTTCTGGCGCGATGCTGCGCGATCTGGGCTGCAGTCACGTCATCCTGGGCCACTCCGAGCGCCGCGCCGACCATGGTGAAAGTGATGCGTTGATCAGGGCCAAGGCGGAAGCGGCGCTGGCCGCCGGGCTGGTGCCGATTGTCTGTGTCGGCGAAACCGCCGGCGAGCGGTCGTCCGGCCAGGCGCTGACGGTGATTGCCCGGCAGCTCAAGGGCTCGGTCCCCGTCGGTATGGCTGCAGAACGGCTGGTTGTGGCCTATGAGCCGGTTTGGGCCATCGGCACGGGCGATACCGCAACCCCGGGTGACGTTGCCGAGGTGCACAACGAGATCCGCCGTGTGTTGGCCGGTTTGGTCGGGGAGGGCTCGGATCAGGTCCGTATCCTCTATGGCGGCTCGGTGAAGCCCGAAAACGCGGCGGAGCTTCTCGCGCAGAGCAACGTGGGCGGCGCCCTGGTCGGCGGTGCCAGCCTGAAACCCCAGGATTTCCTGGCCATAGCGGCCAGTTGCCCCTGAAGCTGCCGCGGCCCGGCAATCCCCTCTCGGGCGGATTTTTCTGGTCTTTCCGGGCCGAAGACATTACATAGCCCGCAATTGTCGAGGGTTATTGTCGTCGCCGCCCTCCGGGCGGCGCGCCGAGCCCGGGGCGATATCCCTGAAACAGTTTTCGGCGCGGCGTGGATCCGACTATACGCACCGAGCCCATGAAGGACGCTGACCCCAGCGCACGGACAGCATGCAGGAAGTACTTCTCGTCGTTCACATTCTTCTGGCCCTGGCGCTGATCGGGGTGGTGCTGCTGCAGCGGAGCGAAGGCGGTGGCCTTGGTATCGGCGGTGGCGGCGGCGGTGCCGGCGGCGGCGGTATGGGGGGCTTTCTGACCGGCCGGGGGACAGCCAACCTGCTGACCCGGACAACGGCGATCCTGGCCGCCTGCTTCATGATCACCAGCATCACCTTGACCATACTGGCCGGCGGCGGCGGCGAGAGCCGCTCGATTGTCGATGATCTTCCGCCCGGTCCGGCCCATACGGCGCCGATGGGGTCCGACCCTGTCGAGTCCACCCCGGTGGTGCCGACCGAGCCTACGGTCCCGACCCAGTAAGGCGTAGTCAGCGCAGACCCGACTCGGGGCCGTTCAGGTACGGCAGCTTTCAGATCCAGCTTTTACGCAAGGCGACTCGGCGGCGGCGATATCGTGCGCCCGCGAAGGCCGTCCTGCGGCGGCGGCTGGTCTTTCCCGAAACGGCCATTTAAGCGCTCGGTAACTGTTGCTTCGCCCCCGGATTACCACCGACTTTCCCGACCTTCGCGGCCCCATTGCGGCAAAGTGAATTTGACCGCTCCGCAAGGCTTGCTTCCGGGCCTGTGATGCTTCAATAGTCTTGGCCCATGGCGCGGTTTATTTTCATCACCGGCGGCGTGGTGTCCTCCCTCGGAAAAGGTCTCTGTTCCGCAGCGCTTGGAGCGCTCCTCCAGGCTCGCGGATTTAAGGTCCGGCTGCGAAAGCTCGACCCTTACCTGAACGTGGACCCGGGAACCATGTCGCCCTATCAGCACGGCGAGGTCTACGTCACCGACGACGGGGCCGAAACCGATCTCGACCTGGGTCACTACGAACGCTTCACCGGCGTCCCGGCGCGCAAGAGCGACAACGTGACCACCGGACAGATCTACTCAAACGTTCTGGCGCGGGAGCGGCGCGGCGAGTATTTGGGCGCTACCGTCCAGGTCATTCCCCATGTGACCGATGCCATCAAAGCCTTCGTGCTCGGCGATCTGGCGGACGAAGACTTTGTGATCTGCGAGATCGGCGGCACGGTCGGCGACATCGAAGGCCTGCCTTTCCTGGAGGCGATCCGCCAGCTCGGCAATGAGTTGGGGCGAGACCGCAGCCTGTTCCTGCACTGTACCCTGATCCCCTACATTGCCGCCGCCGGCGAACTGAAGACCAAGCCGACACAGCACTCGGTGAAAGAGCTGCAGTCGGTCGGCATCAAGCCGGACATCCTGGTCTGCCGCAGCGAGCGGGAAATTCCCAAGGAAGAGCGCCGCAAGATCGGCCTGTTCTGCAACGTGCGCGAGGAAGCGGTGATTCCCGCTCTGGACGTACGATCGATCTATGCCGTGCCCAGGGCCTATCACGAAGAGGGGCTCGACGACGAGGTCTGCCGACATTTCGGTCTTGAGGTCGGGCAACCGGGGCTGGAGAACTGGGACCGGATCATGGGCCGGGTCGACGAGCCGGACGGCGAGGTCAACATCGGCGTGATCGGCAAGTATGTGAGCCTGCTGGACGCCTACAAGTCTCTGGCCGAATCCCTGACCCACGGCGGCATCGCCAACAACGTGAAGGTGAAGGTTTCCTGGCTGGATTCAGAGATCTTCGAACAGGAAGGCACGATCCAGCAGCTTGAGGGCGTGCACGGCATTCTGGTGCCCGGCGGCTTCGGCGAGCGGGGGGCTGAGGGGAAGATCGCCGCGGCGCGCTTTGCCCGCGAACATCAGGTGCCGTACTTCGGCATCTGCTTCGGCATGCAGATGGCGGTGATCGAGGCGGCCCGCAATCTTGCGGCGCTGCCCCACGCCGGCTCGACGGAGTTCGGCAGCCCTGCGGATCCGGTGGTCGGCCTGATGACCGAGTGGTCACGGGGCAATCAGGTCGAACGGCGTAACAGCCAAAGCGATCTGGGCGGCACCATGCGTCTTGGTGCCTATCCCTGCGTTTTGAGTGCGGGCAGCCGGGTTCGCGAGATCTATCAGTCTGATTCGATCACCGAGCGGCACCGCCACCGCTACGAGGTGAACATCAATTACAAAGAGCGCCTGGAGCAGGCGGGCATGCTGTTTTCAGGCCTGTCCCCGGATGGGGAACTGCCGGAAATCGTTGAGCTCCCGAGCCACCCCTGGTTCGTCGGGGTTCAATTCCATCCCGAACTGAAGTCCCGGCCCTTCGATCCGCATCCGCTGTTCACTTCTTTCGTGGCGGCAGCGGTGGAGCAGTCGCGCCTGGTTTAGGCAGGTGCCCGCCGCCCGACGCTAGGGTGCGCTGTTGAGGGTGCCGTGAAGCGCCTTCAGGCGGCCCAGAAGATCCTTTGCGGCGGAGAGGGGCAGGCAACTGGGGCCGTCGCACTTCGCCTTTTCGGGATCCGGGTGAAATTCCAGGAAGACGCCGTCGGCGCCGGCGGCCACCGCTGAGGCGGCGATCACCGCGACACCCTCACGCCGTCCGCCGCTGGAAACGCCGTCACCGTCGGCCCGGGCGCCGGGCAGTTGGACGGCATGGGTCGCATCAATGGTGACCGGTGCGCCAAGCTGCTTCATCGCCGGAATGCTCAGCATATCCACCACCAGGTTGTTGTAGCCGAAGGAGGTGCCGCGCTCGCAGAGGATCACCAGATCCTTGCCCGCGGCCTCTTCGACCTTGCGGAGGATGCTGTGACAGTCCAGGGGGGCGAGAAACTGTGCTTTTTTGATGTGGAGGAGGCCGCCGGCCTCGGCCGTCGCCTTGGCGGCCGCGACCACCAGATCGGTCTGACGGCAGAGGAAAGCCGGGATCTGGACCAGGTCGGCCACCGCGGCGACAGGCGCGGCTTGCTCAACCTCATGGAGGTCCGTGGCGATGGGCAGGTTCTCCCGGGCTTTCACCTCGGCCAGGATCTTCAGACCTTCGTTCAGTCCGGGGCCCCGGAAGCTTTTGAACGATGAGCGGTTGGCTTTGTCGAAGCTGGCCTTGAAGACGAACGGCAGATCCAGTTGGGCTGCAACCTTCTTCAACTCCCTGGCGGTTTCCAGGGCCAGGCCAAGATCCTCCAGCACATTGAGGCCGAGAATACAGAAGAGGGGCTGACCGCTGCCGATCGACAGATCCCAGTTTCGGAGAGCCAGCTGCATCTTGAACATCCCTTGGACGGTGGAGTGGGTTGGAAAGCGGACTCTGGCCGCCGCCGCTGGGGTGCTTACTAGCGATAGTCCCCGGACGCCGCAAGTCGAGAGGGGACGGTTATGCCAGAGCCTAAGACCAAAATCTAAGAGAAGTTGGGTCTGGCTGGAGACCGAACCAGCAGCCAACCTGGACGGCTTTTAGACAACATTAACTAACGAACTGATTGATAGACTTCAGTGTGTGATCGCATTAATTGATTATAAACAGAGCGGCATATTTCTCTCCGGAACAAAACAAAATGACTGCAATCGTACTTGGGTGCCGCAATCCTGATCGGAGAAGGTTATGCCCAAGTTGATAGTGTTTTCATCCTTCAAGAACCTGAAGCTGCGTTCCAAGACTCTTGGCCTCGTGGCCATCCTGCTCGCCATACTCGGCGTAAACGCCGGCGTCACGCTTTGGAAGCTCGATCTTATCGGTGCCGAGATTGCAGAGTTGGCTGAGATTGATCTGCCGCTGACCCGCGGCGTTACCGAGGCCAGCGTGCTGCAGTTGGAACAGGCGATTCTTTTCGAGCGCGCCGGCCGTCTCGGTGAAGCTATGGCCGTCGGACATGCCGACAGCGAGCGCTTCGCAGCGGTGGTTGAGCGCTTCAACGCAATCAACGGCAAAGTCGAGGAGGAGATGCTGGAAGCCGCTGCATTCGCGGAAACCGCTATCGGTCAGGCGCATGGTGACTACCAGCGCGCTGAGTATAAGAGGGTGGCCGAGCAGTTGAAGAACATCGTCGCGGCGCATGAATCCTACGCAGAGCATGCGGCCGAGGTGTTCGTGTTGTTCGATACCGGTGAGATTCTGCGCGCGGAAAAAGCAACCGAGCAGGTTGAGAGTGAGCAGGATACGCTGACCCACGAGATCGAAGCGTTGCTCTTCGAACTGGAGAGCTTTACACAAGCCGCTGCAACCAAGGCAGAGACGGACGAAAAGCGTGCCGTTGTGCTGCTGGCGGGCATTTCTCTTGCCGGGATGGTTCTGGGCCTGGGCCTTGGCTGGGTCATTTCAAGCGCTATGTCGAAGCCGCTGTCCCGCGCGGTCGCAACGGTGAAGGCCCTGGCCGAGGGCGATACCTCGGTGGAACTGAAGGCGGACTCCGAGGATGAAGTCGGTGAACTGGCAAAGACGATCGAGGTGTTTCGCCAGACCACCATCGAGGCCAAGGCGCTTGCGGAACGGCAGAAGGTCGAGGAAGCCCGCGAGAAGCAGCGTCTTGAACGCCAGGCTGAACTGACCCGGAACTTCGACAACAAGATCCAGGTGGTCTTGGAAACTGTCGCCGCGGCTGCGACCGAGATGCAATCGACCGCCGGGTCGTTGACCGCGACGGCGGAGCAGACGTCCGAGCAATCAGGCTCCGTCGCCTCGGCGTCCCAGGAAGCATCCACCAACGTACAGACCGTCGCCGCCGCTGCCGAGGAGCTTTCCAACGCCATTGCCGAAATCAGCAATCAGGTGGCGCAGTCCACCGCTGTAGCACAGGGCGCAGTGAACCAGGCGGATGCGGCCAATGAAGAGATGCAGGGTCTCGACGAGGCCGGTCAGCGGATCGGCGAGATCATGTCGCTCATTTCGGATATTGCCGAGCAGACCAACCTGCTCGCCTTGAATGCCACCATCGAGGCGGCCAGGGCCGGTGAGGCCGGTAAGGGCTTTGCCGTCGTGGCCAACGAGGTGAAGTCCCTGGCTAATCAGACCGCTAAGGCAACCGAGGAAATCTCCCGCCAGATTGGTGAAATGCAGGCCGCCACCGGCGGTGCGGTCGGCAAGATCAAAGAGATTTCCAGCACCATTACCACCATCAGCGAGATCGCCACCGATATCGCTTCGGCTGTGGAGGAGCAGACGGCGGCAACCCAGGAGATCGCCCGCAATGTGGAACAGGCGGCGGCCGGGACGGCAGCGGTCGACAAGAACATTTCCGGTGTTTCCGCTGCGGCCGAGGAAACCGGTAGCTCCGCAAAGGATGTTCTGGAGGCGGCGGGCGAGTTGGCGCGTCAGTCGGAAACCATGAAGTCCGAGGTCCAGGGTTTTCTGGACGGCATCCGTCAACTCGACGAGGTCGAGGCCGCTTGACCGGCTGACAGCCTGCAACTCTCCGATCGTGCAGGTGAAACGGCGGTCCCTTAGGGGGGGCCGCCGTTTGCCGGTTCTGACCGAAGCGGAAGCCATTCGATTCTTCCTTCTTCGCATCCTTGCGGCAAAGATCGCCGGTCGACATTTCTGCGCCGCTCGCCTATAGCCTATCGCTGCCGCGGGCGTTCAGCCCGGAGCGGCACCCGGGGGTCTCAATTCCCCGGAGATCTCAATTCAAGGAATGCTGAAAAGGTCATGACCGCAATCATCGATATCAGGGGGCGGGAGATTCTGGACTCCCGCGGCAATCCGACCGTCGAGGTCGAAGTGACACTCGAAAGCGGCGCCTTTGGACGGGCTGCGGTGCCGTCCGGCGCCTCAACCGGGGCTCATGAGGCGGTCGAACTGCGCGATGGTGATGCGCATCGCTATGGGGGCAAGGGCGTGCTGGCAGCGGTCGAGGCGGTCAATCACGAGATCTTCGACGTGCTCTCCGGCCTGGAAGCCGAAGACCAGGTCCATATCGACCAGACCATGATCGATCTGGATGAGACCGAGAACAAAAGCCGCCTGGGCGCCAATGCCATTCTCGGCGTGTCTCTGGCAGTGGCCAAGGCGGCGGCGGAGGAGGCTGGCCTGCCGCTCTATCGCTATGTCGGTGGCAGCTACGCCCGGACCCTGCCGGTACCGATGATGAACATCATCAACGGCGGCGCCCATGCCGATAACCCCATCGACATCCAGGAATTCATGATCATGCCGGTGGGCGCCGATAGCCTGGCCGAAGCGGTGCGGGCGGGCGCCGAGATCTTTCATGCCCTGCGCAAGGGCCTGAAGGACGCCGGCCACAACACCAATGTCGGCGACGAGGGCGGTTTCGCACCCAACCTGGCGTCGACCGATGAGGCCCTGGGCTTTGTGGCGCGGGCCACGGAGGCTGCCGGTTACAAGCTGGGCGACGATGTCATGCTGGCGCTCGATTGCGCCTCCACCGAGTACTTCAAGAACGGCAAGTATGAATTGGAAGGCGAGGGCAAGAGCCTGGATAGCGCGGCCATGGTCGACTATCTGGTGGCGCTCTGCGATCGCTACCCCATCCTCTCCATCGAGGACGGCATGGGCGAAGACGACTGGGACGGCTGGAAGCTGCTGACCGACGCCCTGGGCGACCGGGTGCAGCTGGTCGGTGACGACCTCTTTGTCACCAACCCGGCGCGGCTGCGCGACGGCATCGCCAAGGGCGTGGCGAACTCGATCCTGGTCAAGGTGAACCAGATCGGCACGCTTTCGGAGACCCTGGAGGCGGTGGATACGGCCCACAAGGCGGCCTATACCGCAGTGATGTCCCACCGTTCCGGGGAGACCGAAGACGCCACCATTGCCGACTTGGCGGTGGCGACCAATTGCGGCCAGATCAAGACCGGTTCGCTGTCGCGCTCCGACCGCCTGGCGAAATACAACCAGTTGATCCGCATCGAAGAGGAATTGGGCACGGTCGCCGTCTATGCCGGGCGCGGCGTGTCGCGGGGATGACCCGAACGGGTGTGGTTCAGGTGCATGACGGCGGTTGGCATTCTACCGTCTGAAGCATCCTGAATGAGTCCAAAGCCGGAACAGGCGCCTTCGAGAAGGGTTTCCTGAATCTCTTTGGAATCTATGACTCTTTTTTCCTTGACCTGACGAATCGCGATGTGATTCGTTGGGTGCATGCGGCTTGTCAGAGAGATCAAAAACCGCGCCCGTCAGGCGGCTCCCCAGGCTGTTGCCGCCTGCATGGTGGCCTACTTCGCCTATCACGCGATGAACGGTGATCGGGGCTTTTATGCCTGGATCATGCTGAAGCAGGAGCGCGCCCAGGTGACGGCGACTGCCGCGAGCCTGCGGGCCCAGCGCGCCGAGCTGGAATCCCGTGCGGGCCTGCTGCGCGGCGAGGCGTTGGAGCCGGACCTGTTGGAAGAGCGCGCGCAGGCGATCTTGAATTACGGCAGCGACCGGGATCATGTTATCTTTCTGCCCCCTGATTTGCGGCGCCCGGAGAAACCTCTCTGAGCGACAGGAGGCAACGGCTTCCTGTTTTTAACTTATATTGTGTTAATCGCCATATTTTTTATATAAAACAATAGATTAACCACGATTGCATCGCCTATCTCCCTGCGGTAAGCTGCGCGCTTAGACGGGCGGATTTCAACCGCTCATGGCCCCATCCGCAACGCGGGGAGTTCCCTATGGCAAGCAGTAAGGCGGCGGCATCGCGCGCCGGCAGCAAACGCAAGGCTGCCGCGGCACCGATCAAGGCATCGGTGGAAGAGCTTCAGAAGTATTATCGCGACATGCTGTTGATCCGCCGCTTCGAAGAGAAGGCGGGCCAGATGTACGGCATGGGCCTGATCGGCGGTTTCTGCCACCTCTACATCGGCCAGGAAGCAGTGGTGGTCGGCGTGCAGGCGGCCATGGGTCCGCTGGACACGGTGCTGACCTCTTATCGCGACCATGCACACATGCTGGCCTGTGGGATGGACCCCAAGGGCGTGATGGCGGAACTGACCGGGCGCAGCGGAGGCTACTCCAAGGGCAAGGGCGGCTCCATGCACATGTTCAGCCATGAGGAGCGCTTCTACGGCGGTCACGGCATCGTCGCCGCCCAGGTGCCGATCGGCACCGGCCTGGCCTTCGCCCACCGCTATCTGGAAGAGGACGCGGTCTCGGTCACCTATCTGGGTGACGGGGCGCTGAACCAGGGCCAGGTCTATGAGTCCTTCAACATGTCGGCGCTGTGGTCGCTGCCGGCGGTCTACGTGATTGAGAACAACAAGTACGGCATGGGCACCTCCATCGAACGGTCTTCGGCCAAGTCGACGGAGCTGTATCACCGCGGCCAGGCCTATGGCATTCCCGGCATCCAGGTCGACGGCATGGATGTGCTGGCGGTGCGCGAAGCAGCCGAAAAGGCGCTGGGACATGCACGCTCCGGCAAAGGGCCCTTCATCATGGAGATGATGACCTATCGCTACCGCGGCCACTCGATGTCCGATCCGGCCAAGTACCGCTCCAAGGAAGAAGTGCAGAAGGTGCGTCAGGAACGCGATCCGATCGAGCGCCTGCGCGGCATCATGATCGAGCGCAAGGTGATGGACGAGGATCATCTGAAGGCCCTGGACAAAGAGGTGAAGGCCATCGTCTCGGAGGCGGCGGACTTTGCCCAGACCAGTCCGGAGCCCGATCCCGCCGAGCTCTACACCGAAGTCTACGTTTAAGTCATCGCGACCAAGCCAGCAGCGGGCAGCGTCCAAGGCCGCCCGAACGACTGGCCGCAATTCCCGGGAGGGGACATGCCAATCGATATTCTAATGCCGGCCCTTTCGCCCACCATGACCGAGGGCAAGCTGGCGAAGTGGCTGAAGCAGGAAGGGGATGAAGTCACCTCAGGCGACATCCTGGCGGAGATCGAAACCGACAAGGCGACCATGGAGGTCGAAGCGGTCGATGAAGGCGTGATCGGCAAGATCATGGTGGCTGAGG
Organism: Pelagibius sp.; assembly: GCF_965249265.1. Lineage (NCBI taxonomy): Bacteria > Pseudomonadati > Pseudomonadota > Alphaproteobacteria > Rhodospirillales > Rhodovibrionaceae > Pelagibius > Pelagibius sp. The sequence goes on from NZ_OZ252224.1 coordinate 2,281,013, forward strand.
GCACGGAGGAAGTGCCGGTGAACCAGGTGATCGCCGTGCTGCTGGAAGACGGCGAGGATGCTTCGGCGATCTCGGCGGCAGCGGCGCCTGCCGCGGCGGCCCCGGCCAGCGCGCCGCCCATGGCGGCACCGGCCCCGGCGGAACCGGAATGGACGGGCGCCACGATTACCCAGACCGTGCGTGAGGCGCTGCGCGACGCCATGGCCGAGGAGATGCGGGCCAACGAACGTGTCTTCCTGATGGGTGAGGAAGTCGCGGAATACCAGGGCGCCTATAAGGTCAGCCAGGGTCTGCTCGACGAATTCGGCGCCAAGCGGGTGGTCGATACCCCGATCACCGAGCACGGTTTTGCCGGTCTCGGCGTCGGCGCGGCCATGTATGGCCTGAAGCCCATTGTCGAGTTCATGACCTTCAATTTCGCCATGCAGGCGATCGACCACATCATCAACTCGGCGGCCAAGACCCATTACATGTCCGGCGGCCAGATCACCTCGCCGATCGTCTTTCGCGGGCCCAACGGCGCGGCGGCGCGGGTCGCCGCCCAGCACTCCCAGTGCTACGCCTCTTGGTACTCCCACATTCCCGGGCTGAAGGTGGTGTCGCCTTACTCGGCGGCGGACGCCAAGGGCCTTCTGAAGTCGGCGATCCGCGACGACAATCCGGTAATCTTCCTGGAAAACGAAATCCTTTATGGACAGAGTTTCGATGTGCCAGACTCGCCGGACTGGACCGTGCCCATCGGCAAGGCCAAGGTCGTCCGACCGGGCAAGGACGTCACCATCACCGCGTTCTCGATCATGGTCGGCAAGGCGCTGGAAGCGGCTGAGCAACTGGCCGCCGACGGCATCGATGCCGAGGTGATCGACCTGCGCAGCCTGAGACCTCTGGACAGCGAGACCATCGTCGCCTCGGTGCAGAAGACCAATCGTCTGGTCACCTGCGAAGAGGGCTGGGGCTATTCCGGCATCGGCTCGGAGGTCGCTTCAGTTGTCATGGAACAGGCCTTCGACTGGCTCGACGCGCCGGTGAAACGCATCTACGGCGTCGACGTCCCGATGCCCTATGCCGCGAACCTGGAAGCGCTGGCCTTGCCGCAGGCAAGCCATATTGTCGATGGGGCCAAAGAAGTCTGCTACCGCGGTTAAGGCGGCGCAGGAGGGGACAGAAACATGCCAATCAATATTCTGATGCCGGCGCTTTCGCCGACCATGACCGAAGGCACCCTGGCCAAGTGGCTGGTAAAAGAAGGCGACGAGATCGCCTCGGGTGACGTGATCGCCGAGATCGAGACCGACAAGGCAACGATGGAAGTGGAAGCCGTGGACGAGGGGACCATCGGCAAGATCTTCGTGACCGAAGGCACCGAGGCGGTGCCGGTGAACCAGGTCATCGCCGTCGTCCTGGAGGAGGGCGAGGATGCCTCGGCTATCGGCGACGCTCCTGCGGCCCCGGCTGCTGCCGCCCCTGCACCGGCGGCACCGGAAACACCGGCGCCTGCGGCGAGCACCAACGGTGCGACACCGCCGCCCGCCGCCGTGCCTGCTCCGGCAGCGCCCGCAGCTTCCGGCGGCAGCCGGATCTTCGCCAGCCCTCTGGCCCGGCGTATTGCCAAAGACAAGGGTGTCGATCTTGCAAGCCTGAAGGGCAGCGGCCCGCATGGCAGGATCGTGAAGGCGGACGTTGAAAGTGCGCAGCCCGGACAGGCGGCACCCGCCGCAGCGGCCCCGGCACCGGCAGCTGCAACAGCCGCGGCTCCGGCGGTGTCGGGACCGGGTGCAAAGGAGATGGCCGACCTGCTGGGCATGACCTACACGCAGGAGCCGCTCAGCGGCATGCGCAAGGTGATTGCCAAACGCCTCACCGAATCAAAGCAGCAGGTGCCGCACTTCTATCTGACCGTCGACTGCGAAGTGGACGAACTGCTGAAGGTTCGCAAGGAGCTGAACGGGCGTTCCGACGAATACAAGATCTCGGTGAACGACTTCGTTATCCGCGCTGTGGCCCTGGCCCTGAAGAAGATTCCGGCGGCCAATGCCTCCTACGATGATTCGGGCCTGCTGTTCTACGACCATGCCGACGTTTCGGTGGCCGTGGCCACGCCGGCCGGCCTGATCACGCCGATCATCAAGGCGGCGGAGAACAAAGGTCTGGCCGCCATCTCCAACGAGATGAAGGACCTGGCGCTGCGCGCCCGCGACGGCAAGCTGAAGCCCGAGGAATACCAGGGCGGCACCTTCTCGGTCTCCAACCTCGGCATGTTCGGCGTGAAGGACTTCTCCGCCGTCATCAATCCGCCGCAGGGCTGCATCCTGGCGGTTGGCGCCGGTGAGCAGCGTCCGGTGGTTAAGGACGGCGCACTCTCCATCGCAACTGTGATGAGCTGCACGCTTTCCGTCGATCACCGGGTCGTCGACGGTGCCGTCGGCGCCCAGTTCCTCGCGGCCTTCAAGAAGCTGATCGAAGACCCGTTGAGCATGCTGTTGTAACGGCGCCTTTGCACCGGAGAGGAGAGTCGTGAAAGGTCTTTCCAGACTATTTTTTGTTTTCCTGTTCGTCGCCTTGGCAACACCTGTCAGCGTCAAAGCCGATCCGGCCGCTGTCGATCAGAGCTTTGCCGCATACAAACAGGCGCTGGTCGAGGGCGACGGTGTGGCAGCATCGAAGCTGACAGCCTCTGACACCCACGCCTTTCTGGACCAGACCCTGGATCGGGCCTTGACCCTGAAGGAGGCGGAGGTGCGGGCGCTGCCGCTGCTCGACCAGATCTCGGTGCTGATGCTTCGGCACAATATGAAGCCGGACCAACTGCGGGCGATGAAAAAGAGCGATCCGGTTGCCTACGCCGTGAATCAGCGCGCCTTCGATATGGAGGATGTGGAGCGGCTCTCCGCCGGGCCTTTCGAGGTTGCCGGCGATCAGGCCCAGGCCAAGCTGTCGAACCTGGAAGGCTCACCGATTCCGGTGAATGTGCATTTCAAGGAAGAGGCGGGGACCTGGCGCTTCGATCTGCTGTCTTCCATCGCCCCCTTTCGCGCGCTCTTAGAAGCGCAGGCGGGCCTGCTGTCGAACCTGAAAACCAGCGACGGCAACAGCGGTGTGGTGCCGCTGCTGTTGCACCTGATCACCGGGCGGGCGCCCGACGCGAATATCTGGAATCCGCCGGGATGAACCCGGCGTTTGGAGGTTGATGTGGCTGATACGAACTTCGATCTGATCATTGTCGGCGGCGGGCCGGGCGGTTATGTCGCGGCGATCCGCGCCGCGCAGCTGAAGATGAAGGTTTGCGTGGTGGAGCGCGAACACCTGGGCGGCATCTGCCTGAACTGGGGCTGCATTCCGACCAAGGCGCTGCTGCGCTCGGCGGAGATCTATCACTACATGCAGCACGCCGACGCCTACGGCCTTTCGGCCAGCAACACCGGCTTCGACCTGGCGAAGGTAGTGCAGCGCTCGCGCGGTGTCTCCAAACAGCTGAACGGCGGCGTCGGCCACCTGCTAAAAAAGAACAAGGTCACGGTGATCGACGGCGAGGCCAAGCTGAACGGGCCGGGCAAGCTGGTCGTCACCAAGGACGGCAAGAAGCTTTCCGACCTGACGGCGCCGCACATCATCATCGCCACCGGGGCCCGGCCGCGCGCCCTGCCAGGGATCGAACCGGACAAAAAGCTGATCTGGACCTACTTCGAGGCCATGGTGCCCCAGACCATGCCCAAGAAGCTGCTGGTGATCGGCTCCGGTGCCATCGGCATCGAGTTCGCTTCCTTCTTCCGTACCATGGGCGCCGAGGTGACGGTGGTCGAGGTCATGCCCCAGGTGATGCCGGTGGAGGACGAGGAGATTTCCAAACTCGCCCGCAAGCAGTTCGAAAAGCAGGGCATCAAGATCATGACCGAGACCAAGGTGGTATCGGTGAAGAAGGGCAGCGACAACGTCACCGCGACCATTGAGGACAAGGCCGGCAAGAAGTCTGAGATCACCGTTGACCGCGTCATCTCCGCCGTCGGCGTGCAGGGCAACATCGAGAACATCGGCCTGGAGACCACCAAGGTGAAGACCGACCGCGGCTGCATCGTCATCGACGAATACGGCCGCACGGCGGAGCCCGGCATCTACGCCATCGGCGACGTCGCCGGCCCGCCGATGCTGGCCCACAAGGCCGAGCACGAGGGCGTTATCTGCGTCGAGAAGATCGCCGGCCTCAACAACGTCCACCCGATGAAGAAGGAACAGATCCCCGGATGCACCTATTGCCATCCCCAGGTCGCCAGCGTCGGCCTGACCGAGGCCAAGGCGAAGGCGGCGGGCCATCAGGTGAAGGTCGGGCGCTTCCCCTTCATCGGCAACGGCAAGGCCATTGCCCTGGGCGAGCCCGACGGCATGGTGAAGACCGTCTTCGACGCCAAGACAGGGCAGCTTCTGGGCGCCCACATGGTCGGGGCCGAGGTGACCGAGCTGATCCAGGGCTATGTCGTGGCCATGGGCCTGGAAACCACGGAGGAGGAGCTGATGCACACGGTCTTCCCGCATCCCACCCTCTCCGAAATGATGCACGAGTCGGTCCTTGACGCTTACGGCCGTGTCATCCACATGTAATACATGGGAAGCAGGCAAGCACGATGAGCAGCGACAGCACCACCGAGACCCCGCGGGTCCGCCACCCTGAGAAGGCCCACAAGCCGGATCAGGAGGTGAAGCGCAAGCCGGCCTGGATCCGGGTGAAGGCGCCTGTCTCCAAGGAATACCATGCCACCCACGAGATCATTCGTGAGCACAAGCTCGCCACGGTCTGCGAGGAAGCGGCCTGCCCGAACATCGGGGAATGCTGGGCCCAGCGCCACGCCACCATGATGATCATGGGCGAGATCTGCACCCGCGCCTGCAGCTTCTGCAACGTCTCCACCGGCAAGCCCGGCGCGCTCGACCCCTTCGAGCCGGTGAACGTCGCCCAGGCGGTTGCCAAGCTCGGCCTCAAGCATGTGGTCATCACCTCCGTCGACCGCGACGATCTGGATGACGGCGGCGCCGAGCACTTCGCCCAGGTGATCCGCGCCACCCGCGAAGCCTCGCCGGAGACCACCATCGAAATCCTGACGCCGGACTTCCTGCGCAAGGAGGGGGCGGTCTCCGTGGTTGTGGAGGCCCGGCCCGACGTCTTCAACCACAACCTGGAAACCGTGCCGCGGCTCTATACCGAGGTGCGGCCCGGCGCGCGCTACTTCCACTCCCTGCGCCTGCTCGACGAGGTGAAGCGCCAGGATCCGAGCCTCTTTACCAAGTCCGGCATCATGGTGGGCCTGGGCGAGAGCAAGGAAGAGGTACTTCAGGTGATGGACGACCTGCGCTCCGCTGATGTCGACTTCCTCACCATCGGGCAATACCTGCAGCCGACGCCCAAGCACCATGTGGTCGACCGCTTCGTGACGCCGGAGGAGTTCAAGCAGTACGAGGCCATGGCCTACGGCAAGGGTTTCCTAATGGTCTCGGCGACGCCTCTGACCCGCTCCTCCTATCACGCGGGCGAGGATTTCGCCCGGCTACGCGCGGCGCGGGAAGCCAAGCTGGCCGCCGCCGGTTAGTAGTCTCCTAAGTAAGCCTCGGTTACACTCCCGCCCATGCCGATTCACAAGGAAAAGCGCATGCTGCCCTACACGCCGGGGCAGCTCTACGACCTCGTCGTGGATATCGAACGCTATCCCGAATTCCTGCCCTGGTGCCTCGGTGCCCGGATCAAGACGCGCCAGGAAGACCTGATCGTCGCCGACCTCATCATCGGCTTTAAGATGTTCCGCGAGCGCTTCACCAGCCGGGTGATCCCCGACGCCGCGGCCCAGCGGATCGACGTCACCTATGCCGAGGGGCCCTTCAAATACCTGGAGAACCACTGGGTTTTCGAGGATCACCCCGAGGGCTGCCAGATCGACTTCTACGTCGACTTCGAATTCCGCAACAAGCTGCTGCAGAAGGTGATTGAGGCCCTGTTCCACGAGGCCGTGCGCCGCATGGTCGCCGCCTTCGAAACCCGCGCCGGGGTGCTCTACAGCCCCACGGGTGCCGTCATCTCCTCCCAGCAGGGCGACTAGCCACGGCACCTGATCCCGGCGGTCGACGCCGGGAATTGATCGGGCTATCATAATCGCCTGGGTTGTTTGTCTGGCGACGCGGCGCCGGCGTTATCGAAGCAGGGTGATCACCGTTAGAAGTTCGGATCTCATGACCGTTGGGCGGGCTTACGGCCTCGCGGATGCGGCCCTGGCCGAGGCCATGCTGACCGCCCACGGCATCAAGGTTTTCCCCGATATCCGCTACAGCCATTCCATGCTCTGGCACCTGACCCATGCCTTCGGCGTCGTCGAACTGCGCGTGCCGGTTTCCATGGCCGGCGACGCCCTGGACCTGCTCGCCGACTTCCAGGCCGAACCCCGGCCCAAGAGCCCCGCGCGGCGCCTCTTCATCACAGCGGTCGCTTTGGTGGTCCTGGTCATCGCAAACTTTCCTCCACCGGCGCGCGGCTTCTATGCCTCTGGATTGCGGCGCGTTTCCGCGCCTTCAGCGGCCTCCTCCGGCAGTTCAACTTAGGCGGTCTTGGTTTTTTAACCCGAATCGGTTATCTAAGGCTCATGAGAAACATCGCTGTCACTACCGCGACTACCACCACCACGACCCGCAACGGCGGGCCGCGAGGGATTTTGTCGCGCTGATTTCAGCACCATAGAACACCCAAGGGGCCCCGCCATTCGGACGGGGCCTTTTGTTTTTCCGGTCTCCGTCCGATCCGGCAGGCGCCGCCGCTTTACGAAAGGACAGGACAATGGAAGAACAGGATCATCGGGTCATCGCCCGGCGCATGGACCTTTTCCACCAGCAGGAAGAGGGGCCGGGGATGATCTTCTGGCACCCCCGCGGCTTTGCCGTCTATCAACTGATCGAAGCCGAAATCCGCCGCCACATGCGGGCCGCCGGTTTCGCTGAGCTGCGCACGCCGCAACTGCTTGACCGCGCGCTCTGGGAGGCCAGCGGCCACTGGCAGAAGTTTTCCGAGGCGATGTTCGTCTTCGAGGACGGCGAGCAGCAGAAGGCGCTGAAGCCCATGAGCTGTCCCGGCCATGTGCAGGTCTTCAAGAGCCGCCTGCGCTCTTTCCGCGACCTGCCGCTGCGCTACTGCGAGTTCGGCGCCTGTATGCGCAACGAGCCCTCTGGTGCCCTGTTGGGCTTAATGCGCACGCGGGCCTTCGTGCAGGACGACGCCCACATCTTCTGCCTGGAAGAGCAGGTGGAGGACCAGGTGGCAAAGTTCTGCCGTCTGCTGAAGGCGATCTACGCCCGCTTCGGCTTCGACGACGTCGCCGTCGGCCTTTCCATGCGCCCGGCGGAGCGCGCTGGTGACGACGCGGTCTGGGACCGGGCGGAGGACATGCTGGCGGTTGCCGCGACGGCGGCGGGTCTGGACTTCAAACTGCAGCCGGGCGAAGGCGCTTTCTACGGCCCCAAGCTGGAGTTCGTGCTGCGCGACAACAAGGGCCGCGCCTGGCAATGCGGCACCATCCAGATCGACCTGGTTATGCCGGAGCGGCTGGACGCCGCTTACACGGACAGCGACGGAAAGCAGCGCCGCCCGGTGATGCTGCACCAGGCGGTGCTGGGCAGCATCGAACGCTTCATGGGCGTGCTGCTGGAACACCACGCCGGCAAGCTGCCCTTCTGGCTGGCGCCGGATCAGGTGCTCGTCGCCTCCATCGGGCCGGCGCAGGCCGACTACGCCGAGGAAGTGGCTGCCGATCTGAACGCAGAAGGCCTGCGCGCCGTCACGGATGTCCGTCCCGAACGCCTCGCCAAAAAGATCGTCGATGCCCGGCAGTTGGGCATTCCGCGTTTTGCTGTTGTCGGTTCAAGCGAGGCTGCAGGGAAGGCTGTTTCGTTGCGCCGCGACGATGGTGAGTCGGAGGTGTTGCCCGTGGCGAAGCTTGTGGAACTCCTCAGGAGTCATGAGCTTCAGAAGCCCCCGCCCTCCAGGGCGATGACGGTGTAGAGGGTGGTGACGTTGAGGGCGTTGAAGAGGCCGTGGATGATCATCGGCGGCCAGAGGGAGCCGCTGTATTCTCGGGCTGCGGCCAGCACAATCCCCATGATCAGGAAGGCCGGGATCAGCGGCACGATCTGGTGCAGCAGGGCGAAGCAGAGGCCGCTGATAAGGGCAGCGAAGATGAAACGCATCCAGCGGCGCAGCAGGGGAAACAGCAGGCCGCGGAACAGGATTTCCTCGATCAGCGGCGCCAGGGCGGCGACGACGAAGAGGGTGGCCAGGAAACCGGTCCAGGTGAATTCCTCAGGGCTCAGCAGAGCGACCTGCGGGTTTTCGAAGTCCTCGCCGAACAGGGGCTCGAAGAGCAAGCGGGAACCGGCGACCAGCGGCACGCAGAGCAGGCCGGCGGCAAGCGACAAACGGTACCAGGCGGGGTCCGCCGGGCGGAAGCCGAGATCGGCCCAGGTGATGCCGCGCCGCTTCACGATCAACAGATGCACCAGCAGGACCGGCACCAGGGACTGCAGCAGCATCAAAGGCAGCAGGCCGTTTAACGACAGCTCGGGACCGAAGAGCGCGGCGAGCCGGTCGATCTGGCTGGCGAGCACAACCGCCACGACCATGAAGATCACCAGCAGCAAGATCACGTCCCAGAGGGTGACAGCCGGTAGCGACCGTTCGTTGGCGCGGGGTGGAAAGAGCACCTAGCCCGCTGCCTCGCGTAGCAACCGCAGCGCCTCGACGACGGTGGCGATCCGCACGGCCTCGCGGTCCCCAGGGAAGACGAAACGATCTGCCCGGACCGGACCGCCGCGCCGGGCGATGCCGAGGTAGACGAGGCCGACGGGTTTGTTCGGCGTCGCGCCACCGGGCCCGGCGATACCGGTGGCGGAGACGGCGAGATCGGCGTGAGACCGGTCGAGTGTGCCCCGGGCCATGGCCTCGGCCACCTCGGCGCTGACGGCGCCGTGGGTTTCGATCATGTCGGCGGGCACGCCCAGCATCTCGTTCTTTGCCGCGTTGGAATAGGTGACGAAGCCGCGCTCCACCACGTCGGAGGACCCGGCGATTTCGGTCAGGCAACCGGCGATCAGACCGCCGGTGCAGGATTCTGCTGTGGCGATCTGCAGGCCCTTATCGCGGCAAAGCGCCAGCAGTGCCTCGGCGTTTTCCAACAACGTAACGTCGAAGGTCATGCCTGGCTCCAGAGCCAAAGAGCGCCGTAGGTGGCCGCGGCGGCATAGAGGCCAGCGAAAATGTCGTCCAGCATGATGCCCGGCGCGCCGCTGAGCGAACGGTCCGCCCAACTGGCCGGCCAGGGCTTCAGGATGTCGAAGAGACGGAAGAACACAAAGGCGAGGACGACGCCGAGAGGGTCGAGCGCCGTCGGCAGCAGCGCCAGCCACTGCCCGGCAACCTCGTCGACTACGATCTCACCCGGGTCCTTGCGGTCGAGCCCGCGCTGATAAACCGCCGAGGCCCAGAGCCCGAGAGCGAAGACCAGAGCTGCGGCCAGAGCCAGGGCGATGGGACCGCCGAGCCAGAGAATGACCAGACCGAAGGGCAGGGCGGCCAGCGAGCCCCAGGTCCCCGGCGCCCCCGGCAGCAGCCCGCTGCCGAACCAGGTGGCGAGCAGCGAAGACGGCAGCCAGGGCGAGGGGCCGGCCATAGGCTATCTTCCAAGAGGGAGTGAAAGGGTGGCCATGGCCTGGGCGGCCATGCCTTCGCCGCGCCCGAGATATCCCAGCTTCTCGGTGGTGGTGGCCTTCACGCTGATGCGGTCTTCGGAGAGCTGCAGCAATTCGGCAAGCCGCGCCACCATGGCATCCCGGTGCGGGCCGATCTTGGGCCGCTCGCAGATCAGCGTGACGTCGACGTGATTGATACGGCCGCCACGCGCGCTCACCATGTCGCGGGCATGGGTGATGAAGACGGCGGAGTCCGTTCCCTTCCACTGCGGATCGCTGGGCGGAAAATGGCTGCCGATATCGCCGGCCCCCAGGGCGCCCAGGATGGCATCGGTCAGGGCATGCAGGCCGACGTCGGCATCGGAGTGGCCGACCAGCGCGGCATCGTGATCGATGCGCAGACCGCAGAGGGTCACGTGATCGCCGGGGCCGAAGGCGTGGACGTCGAAGCCCTGGCCGACCCGGGTCTCGAAAGCGATGGCGCCGCGCAGCCAGCGTTCGGCACCGTCCAGATCTTCCTGGGTGGTCACCTTCATGTTTTCCTGGCCGCCTTCCACCAGCGCCACCGGCAGGCCCGCCAGTTCCGCCACCGCCGCGTCATCGGTCAGGTTCTTGTGGGCAGCGGCACGGTGCGCTTCGGCGATCTCCGTATAGCGAAACCCCTGAGGGGTTTGGGCCCGCCAGAGACCGTTGCGGTCCTGGGTCCCGGCGACGCAGCCGTCCTGGGCTCGCTTCAGGGTGTCAACGACGGGTTGGGCGGCAATCGCCCCCGGGCTGCGCTGCAGGGCATCGAGCACACGGCCGATGGCAATCTGGCTGACAAAAGGCCTGGCGCCGTCGTGGATGAGTACGAGGTCAGGCGGGTCCGCCGCCAGGCTTTCCAGGCCGAGGCGCACCGAGGCCTGGCGGCTGTCGCCCCCGGCGACCGGTTGTTCCAGGCTCAGCCCCTCGGCCGCCCGGTCGTAGAGATCGCGGTCGTCGGGATGGATGACGACCCCGACCCGGTTGATCTGCGGGTGGGCCAGGAAGGTCAGCAGACTGTGGCGCAGGACCGGAACGCCACCGAGTTCCGCGTATTGTTTGGGAAGCTTGCTGCCGAAGCGCTGGCCTCTGCCGGCGGCGACGATCAGCGCTGCTGCGGTTGTCACGTGGTAGGCTCTCTGCGATACGCGTCCCGGTCAAAGGACTCCGAATTCCGATTGCGGCGAGACTAGTGCCTGGACGGGGCTCTTGGAAACACTTTCATGGCGCTGGTGGCTTGGCCGCGAGGTGATATATAGAGGGATATGAGCACCTTGGCACTCTCCCTCTCCGCGCTGGTTTCCCTTGTGCCGGCGACCCTGCTGCCCTTCGCCCGGCGGATGGCGAAGGCCGACCTTCTGTTCTGGCTGTTGCTCGCCGCGGCCATCGCCGGGCCGTTGGGCTATAGCCTGACAGCCTTGACGGGGCATTGGGAAAGCAGCCTGCCGGCCGCTTTATGGCTGGCAGTGGCCGTTTCCCTGGCGCTTTTCGCCCTGGTAGTGGTCTTGGCTCCTTCGGCGGCGCGCTTGGCGCCGCTGCTGCTGCCCTATGCCTTCCTGTTGGGTGCCCTAGGCACCGGATTGTCGCCGCTCAGCGCCGAACTGGGGCTCAGCACGCCGCTGGACGCCTGGCTGGCCGTTCATATCGCCGTGTCGGTTGCGACCTACGCGCTCTGCACCCTTGCGGCGGTGGCCGCTGCCGCCGCTTTCATACAAGAAGGGGCCCTGAAGCGCCGCAAACCCAGCGGTTTCACCCGCATGCTGCCCTCTGTCAGCGATGCGGAGTGGCTGGTGCTGAGGCTTCTGGCCGCAGCAGAGGTGGTGCTGGGGTTGGGGATCGCAACGGGCATCGCCAAGCTCTACGTCTCATCCGGTACGGTTCTGGCCGTTGATCACAAGACCCTGCTCTCGGTTCTGGCCTTCATCGTCATTGCGGCTCTGCTGTTTCTGCACCATCGCAGCGGCCTGCGCGGGCGACGGGCGGCGCGGCTGGTGCTCATCGCCTACCTGCTGATCACACTCGCCTATCCCGGCGTGAAGTTTGTGACGGACTATCTGCTCTGACCGCTGGATGTAGAGCGGGTAATGCTTTGTCGAAACCAGTAAGTGGTTCTGACAAAACGTTACCCGTTCTAGAGAAACTCTTGATTTAGTGTCCTTTTCGGCGCTCCTCACGCCGAATTGCCCGTTTTGCGGGCAGTCATTATCAGAATCCGCCCAAAACCGGCTATTCGGCGTGACAGCGCCCAATAATTGTGCATCATTCCCTGCGCCCGGGCGGCACCGGCTTTTTTTGAGGTGCCACTGGGAATTGGTTTGCGCCGGCCCGGCGGGCCGGTTCGGGGAGTAGCCGCAACATGGCTTTTGCCATTGGAAATCTGCAGATCGAGGATCCCGTAATTCTCGCCCCCATGTCGGGGGTTACGGATCAGGTTTTTCGCGGTCTGGTGAAACGCTTCGGCGCCGGTCTCGTGGTGTCGGAGATGATTGCCAGTCAGGCGATGATCCGCCAGATGCAGGAATCGGTGAAAGAGTCCCGCAAGATGTCCGGCTCCTGTGCCGAGGAATTTCCGCTTTCCGTTCAGCTTGCCGGCAGCGACCCCGAAGTCATGGCCGAGGCGGCGAAACTGAACGCCGACCGCGGGGCCGCCATCATCGATATCAATTTCGGTTGCCCGGCCAAAAAGGTGACCAACAAGGCCTGCGGCTCGGCGATCATGCAGGACGAGCGCCTTTCCGGCGCGATCATGGCGGCGGTGGTGAAGGCGGTCGACCTGCCGGTGACGGTGAAAATGCGCACCGGCTGGAACCTGGAAAACCGCAACGCCCCGATCATTGCCAGGATTGCCGAGGACTGCGGTGTAAAGATGCTCACGGTCCACGGCCGCACCCGCTGTCAGAAGTATTCCGGGGAGGCGGACTGGGATTTCGTCGGCGAAGTCAAAGACGCGGTCGGCCTTCCGGTTGTCGTGAACGGCGACATCACCGGCGTGCGGGACGCGGCGGAAGCGCTTGCGCGTTCCGGGGCCGACGGCGTGATGGTCGGCCGTGGCGCCTATGGACGCCCCTGGTTTCCGCGGCAGGTGATCGACTACTTGCGTGACGGAACCCTGCCGGCCGATCCGCCGCTCGCCCAACGTATCGCGGTAATGCTGGAGCACTACGAAGGTCTTTTGACGCTTTATGGCGCGCGCACCGGGGTGCGCATCGCACGCAAGCACCTCGGCTGGTACTCGAAAGGGCTGGAGGGTGCTGCCGAGTTCCGCGCCGCCGTCAATCGCGAGGATGAGCCGGAGCGGGTCAAAGACCTGATCCACAAGCTCTTCGAGCCTGCTCTCTTGCCGAGGGCGGCGTGATGGCGCGGGCATCGGAAGTCCTTGCGACCGGAAACCTGAATGACGGATTGCCGGACTCTGCGGCGGTCCTGACAGCGCTTTCCGTCCCGCTTTTTGTTGTCGATGCCGAGGGGCATATCAGTTTTGTGAATCAGGCGACCGAGCAGTTCTTTGCCTCGTCGCGCAACAGTCTGGTCGGCCGCCCGCTGCTCAGCCTGTTGTCTGAAGACAGCCCTGTCGTTGGCTTGGTTCAGCAGGTGCGCGATGGCGGCCACTCCGTCTCGGAAAGCGGTGTGACCCTCTCAAGTCCCAAAATCGGTTCTCACTTCGTCTCCATCGACGCGGCGGTCATGACGGACCTGCCCGGCAGTGTCGTCGTGTCGATCCACGAACGTTCCATCGCCCGCAAGATCGATCACCAACTGGTTCATCGCAATGCTGCGCGGTCAGTGACGGCCATGGCGGCAATGCTGGCGCATGAGGTGAAGAACCCCTTGTCGGGAATTCGCGGTGCGGCGCAACTGCTGGAACAGAATGCAGACCCGGAAGATCATCAGTTGACCCGCCTGATCTGTGAGGAAGCGGACCGGATCGTGGCCCTGGTAGATCGCATGGAGATGTTCTCCGACCAGCGCCCCCTGGCGCGCGAGGCGGTGAACATTCACGTGGTTCTGGAACACGTCCGCCGCCTGGCGGAGAGCGGTTTTGCCCGCCATCTGCGCTTCGTTGAGACTTACGATCCCTCGCTACCGCCGGTCTACGGCAACCGTGATCTCCTGATCCAGGCCATTTTGAACCTGGTGAAGAATGCAGCGGAGGCGGCTCCTCAGGACGGCGGAGAGATCACGCTTTCAACCCGCTATCAGCAGGGCGTGCGCCTGGCGATACCCGGCAGCGGTGCCCGCATCGACCTGCCGCTGACGCTGATCGTACAGGACAACGGCCCCGGCATTCCTGAAGATCTGCAACCCCATCTCTTCGATCCCTTCGTGACCACCAAATCCGGCGGCAGCGGTCTGGGCCTGGCTTTGGTTGCCAAGATCATCGGGGATCACGGGGGGGTGGTCGAATTCGACAGTAAGCCGCGGCGCACGGCGTTCCGGGTGATGCTGCCGATGGCTCCTTCAAACGGTGAGATCGGCGCCGACGCCTCGGAGGACAAAAGCGCATGACGGCTGCCACGATCCTCGTCGCCGATGACGACAAGGCCATTCGCACGGTGCTGACACAGGCGCTTGGGCGGCAGGGGCATGTAGTGCGGACGACAGGCAATGCATCGACACTCTGGCAGTGGGTTCATGCCGGCGAGGGTGATCTGGTGATCACCGACGTGGTGATGCCGGACGAGAACGGCCTCGATCTTATTCCCCGCATCAAGAAGCTGCGGCCCAGCCTGCGCATTCTGGTGATGTCGGCTCAGAACACCCTGCTGACCGCGGTCAAGGCGACGGAGCGCGGCGCGTTCGAGTATCTGCCCAAGCCCTTTGACCTGCGTGAGCTGGTGGCCGTGGTGAACCGCGCGCTTTCGGAGCCGGCCACGGGCGAGGGCAATCTGGCACAGCCGGGCGACGAGGAAGACGAGCAACTGCCGCTGATCGGCCGCTCTCAGGCAATGCAGGAAATCTACCGGGTTCTTGCGCGTCTGATGCCGACCGATCTGACGGTGATGATCTATGGCGAGTCGGGAACCGGCAAGGAACTGGCTGCCCGCGCCCTCCACGACTACGGGAAGCGCCGGCGTGGCAGCTTTGTTGCGGTGAATATGGCCGCCATCCCGCGGGAGTTGATCGAAAGCGAACTCTTCGGCCACGAAAAAGGCGCCTTCACCGGCGCGACCACCCGCTCCTCGGGGCGCTTTGAACAGGCGGCGGGCGGCACGCTTTTCCTTGATGAAATCGGTGATATGCCGCTGGAAGCCCAGACCCGCCTGCTGCGGGTTCTTCAGGAAGGCGAATACACGACGGTGGGCGGACGCACGCCGATCCGCGCTGAGGTGCGGATTATCGCAGCGACCCATCGGGATCTTCGCCAGATGGTGCGCCAGGGACTGTTCCGCGAGGACCTTTTCTACCGTCTCAGTGTCGTTCCGATCCGCCTGCCGCCTTTGCGGGAACGCAGCGAGGACATTCCCGAACTCGTCCGCCATTTCTTTGCCGAGGCGCAAAGCGAAGGGCTGACGGCAAAGTCACTGGACGGCGAGGCGATGGAGGCGCTACGGGCTTATTCCTGGCCCGGCAATGTCCGGGAACTGGAGAACCTGGTTCGGCGTCTGACCGTGCTCTACAGTCAAGAGACGATCGGCCTCGATGTTATCGCCGGGGAATTGAGTGACGGCGACGCTGCCGAGCCGGGGGAAGTGGCGGCGCCGGCGGAGTCGCTCGGCAGTGCGGTGGAACATCACCTGCGTTCCTATTTCGCCGCCCATGACGGCAACCTGCCCGCGCCGGGGCTCTATGACCGTGTTCTGCGGGAAATAGAGCGGCCCTTGATCGAACTTTCGCTTTCCGCCACAAGGGGTAATCAGATCCGGGCGGCAAAGCTGCTGGGGCTCAACCGAAATACTTTGCGAAAAAAGATACGGGACCTGGACATTCAGGTGGTTCGCGGCCTTAAATAGCCTGTGGCAAATATACAACAGACCGATGGGACTCCCGGCAGTTTGAACGTGGAGGCCGAAGCGACGAGCGGGCGGCCTGCCGGGCGCTGGATGCAGGCTTTCCTGCAGTGGGCCCGTCATATCAAGTTCGAGCGCAGCCTTGCGATCCTGCTGCTGGCAGCGGGTGTGACCAGCGGTATTGCCACCTTCATTGCCATGACCGGCAATCTTTCGGTGGTCGCGAATGCCGACCACGTGCTGCTGTTGCTGCTCACCGACCTCGTAATCATCCTCGGGCTCGCGGCCCTGATCACGCGGCGTCTGGCGATCCTTTGGATCGAACGGAAAAAGGGCAGGGCCGGATCACGGCTGCATGGCCGCCTTGTGGCGCTCTTCTCGGTGGTGGCGGTGGCGCCGACCATCCTCGTGGCGGCGTTCTCGGTGATCATGTTCGATCTGGGGTTGGAGTTCTGGTTCAGCGAGCGCGTTTCCACGGCGATCAAGAACTCGCGGGCCGTGGCCGCTGCTTACCTTGACGAGCATCAACAGACCATCGCGGCGGATGCCCTGGCGATCGCCCAGGTACTGAACAAGGGGGGCCCAACGCTGGCTTACAACCCCTCGCTGTTCAATAACGTCATGACCCGTCAGGCAAGCCTGCGCTATCTGACGGAGGCCGCCGTCTACGACAGCTCCGGGCGCATGCTGGCCCGCTCCTCCAGCTTTCTTCTGGCTTTCAATCCTGACATTCCCGAATGGGCTTTTGAGCGGGCGCGCAGCAGCGGCCTGGCGATCATGACGTCGGAAGAAGAGGACAGGGTGCGGGCTCTCGTGCGGCTGGATCTGGCGGCGGACGCCTTCCTTTACATCGGGCGGCTGGTCGATTCCCGGGTGCTGGGCCACATGGAGTCCACAAGTTGGGCTGTGCAACGTTACGAGGAACTGGAAGGCGATCGTTTCAGTCTTCAGATCACCTTTGCGCTGATTTTCCTGGTCGTGGCGCTGTTGCTGCTGCTCGTGGCGGTGTGGATCGGTCTGGCTTTTGCCAATCAGCTTACAGGGCCGATCGGCAGCCTGATTTCGACCGCGGAACGCGTGGGTAAGGGCGACCTGAAGGCGCGGATCAAGGGACCGGCGCGGCGCGACGAGATCGGCAACCTCTCCCGCGCTTTCAATAAGATGACCAGCCAGCTTGAGCGCCAGCAGGACGCACTCCTGGACGCCAATGCGCAGCTCGATTATCGCAGCCGTTTCATCGAAGCCGTGCTGGGCGGGGTTTCCGCCGGCGTTATAGGCCTGGATGATGCGGGGCGTATCAACCTGGCGAACCGCATGGCCTGCGACTTTCTCTCCATGTCTTCACAGGAACTGCGCGGACAACCTCTGCCCGAGGTGCTGCCGGCGATGAGCGATCTGTTGGACAAGGCGCGTCGGCGTCCGCGGCGGCTGGCCCAGCAGCAATTGACGATGCCTGACAGCAGCGGTGCCGAACGGGTTTTGCTGGTACGGATCTCGGCGGAAGTGGAAGATGAAACGACCATGGGTTTCGTCATCACCTTCGATGAGATTACCCAGCTGTTGGCAGCGCAGCGTAAAGCCGCCTGGTCTGACATTGCCCGGCGGATCGCCCATGAAATCAAGAACCCGCTGACGCCGATCCAACTGGCAGCCGAGCGTTTGAACCGGAAGTACGTTGACCAGATCGTCAACGACCCTGAAACCTTCAAGGTCTGTACCGACACCATTGTCCGCCATGTCGGCGACATCGGCCGCATGGTTGATGAGTTTTCCTCTTTTGCGCGCATGCCCGCGCCTTCGATGCAGTCTGAGAATATCTCCAAGCTTGTCGAGCAAGCGGTTTTTCTTCAGCGTACCGCCCATCATGAAATCGCCTTCAGTGTTTCGCTGCCTGAGTCTCCGATCTATCTGGCCTGTGACAGCCGGCAGGTGGTGCAGGCGCTGACCAACCTGATCCTCAATGCCGTCGAGTCTATTGAGGGCCGGCACTTCCGTGATGGAGCGGAGGCGCCGTCGGGGACCATCGATCTGCAGGTAAAAGTCGATTCGTCGCGCTGCGTGATCGTGATCACGGATAACGGAAAGGGTCTTCCTCAGCAGGACCGCGCCCGCTTGACTGAACCTTATGTCACCACCCGTGAAAGGGGCACCGGCCTTGGACTGGCGATTGTGAAAAAGATCATGGAAGATCACGGCGGCAACCTGGTCTTGAAGGACAGAGAGAGTGGTGGTGCCGTGGTAAGCTTGGTATTCCCGCTGCGCGACGAGCAGGCCGACGGTGCTGCGTCTCGTGACGTACAGGCGGCTGCATTGCTGGGCGGGAGAGCGGCTGGTAATGGCTGACGAAATCCTGATCGTCGATGACGAAAGCGATATCCGCCTTCTGATCAAAGGCGTCCTTGAGGACGAGGGTTACGAGACCCGGGATGCCGGCGACAGCGACACGGCCCTGGATATGCTCCGCGATCGTCGTCCGAGCTTGGTGGTGCTGGACATCTGGCTGCAGAACTCAGCGCTGGACGGAATGGAGATCCTGAGCGTCATCAAGAAAGAGCACCCTTTGGTCCCCGTCGTCATGATCTCCGGCCACGGCAATATCGAAACGGCGGTCAACGCCATCAAGATTGGCGCCTACGACTTTATTGAGAAGCCTTTCAAGTCGGATCGCCTACTGTTGATTGTCCAGCGCGCCATCGAGGCGGCAAAACTGCGCAGCGAAAACGAAGAGTTGCGGCTGCGGGTCGGCCAGCCTTCGGATCTCATCGGATCCTCGCCCTGGTTTCATCAAGTGAGCCAGGCGGTGCGTAAGGTAGCGCCCACCGGCAGCCGGGTTCTGATCACCGGGCCGGCCGGCGCCGGCAAGGAAGTCGTGGCCCGTCAGCTCCACGCCTGTTCCCATCGCGCCGAGGCCAGTTTCGTGGCGCTCAACTGCGCGACCATGCACCCGGATCGTTTGGAGTCGGAGCTTTTCGGAACCGCGCCCGGTCTTGATGGCAGTGATTCGCCGGGCAAGGTTGGCACCTTCGAGCGTGCCCATGGCGGTACTCTGTTGCTGGACGAAGTGGCCGACATGCCGATGGAAACCCAGGGCAAGATCGTACGGGCTCTGCAGGAACAGACCTTTCAGCGGGTCGGCGACGACCGCCGTGTTGCCGTCGATGTCCGGGTGATCGCTTCGACCAACCGTGACCTGCCGGAACTCATAGAAGAGGGGCGGTTCCGCGAAGACCTCTTTTACCGCCTGAACGTGGTGCCGCTGGAGGTGCCGGCGCTGCGCGAACGGCGGGAGGACATACCTGATCTGGTCTCGTTTTTCATGGAACGGGCGGCGGAGAATGCCGGGTTGCCGCCACGCAGCCTGAGTGACGACACCCTGGCCGCGCTGAGGGCCTATGACTGGCCGGGCAATGTCCGCCAACTCCGCAACGTTATCGAGTGGGTGCTGATCATGGCGCCGGGCGGCCCGCACGATCCGGTTCGCCCGGATATGCTGCCGCCTGAGATCGGCGCCTCTGCGCCGGCATCCTTGCCGGGCGAAACAGGGGAGGAAATCATGTCGTTGCCCCTGCGCGAAGCCAGGGAGGTTTTTGAGCGTAAGTACCTCGAAGCGCAGGTTATGCGCTTCGGCGGCAATATCTCTCGAACCGCAAATTTCGTCGGCATGGAGCGCTCGGCGCTGCACCGCAAGCTGCGCTCTCTGGGCGTGGGCACAGCCGACCGGGCCTGAGCGCGAAAACGGGGCACAGTAGTCTATGAAGGTTATTATCTGCGGCGCGGGCCAGGTCGGCTTCAACATCGCGCGCTATCTTTCCAGCGAGAACGCGGACATTACGGTGATCGATCAGTCACGCGAACTGGTTGAGAAGATCACCGATTCACTGGATGTGAAGGGCCTGGTCGGTTTCGCGTCTCATCCCAACGTGCTGGAGAGCGCCGGCGCCTCCGATGCGGAGATGGTGATTGCCGTCACCTATGCCGACGAGGTCAACATGGTGGCCTGCCAGATCTGCCATTCGATCTTCGAGGTGCCGACGAAGATCGCCCGAGTGCGCGAACAGAGCTATCTCGACCCGCTCTGGTCTGACCTTTTCAGCCGCGACCACATGCCGATCGACGTCATTATCTCGCCGGAGATTGAGGTGGCCAAGGCGATCGAGCGCCGCCTCCAACTGCCCGGTGCCTTCGACGTGCAGCCCCTGGCGGATGGAAAGGTCAGTCTGGTCGGCTTGCATTGCACCGAAGATACGCCGGTCATCCATACGCCGCTGCGCCAGCTAACGGCCTTGTTTCCCGATCTGCACATCGTGGTGATCGGCATTTCGCGCGACGGTCAGGGTTTCGTGCCGACGCCGGACGACGACCTTCAGGTGGGCGACGATGTCTATCTGGTTGCCGACACGAGTCATCTGGCGCGCACGATGTCGGCCTTCGGTCACGAGGAAAAAGAGGCCCGCCGGGTCATCATCGTCGGCGGCGGCAACATCGGCCTTAATTTGGCGACCGCCGTCGAAAAGAACCACCCGCACGTGAATCTCAAAGTCATCGAAGTGGACAAGCGGCGCGCCGAGACGGTGGCCCAGGCCCTGGAGCGCACGGTCGTCATCCACGGCGATGCCCTGGATACAGAGATTTTGGAGGAAGCCAACGCCTCCGTTGCCGAAACGGTCATCGCGGTTTCCAACGATGACGAGGTCAACATCCTCACCTCGTTGCTCGCGAAACGCTATGGCTGCGCAAGGGCGGTGACCCTGATCAACAAGACTTCCTATGGGCCGCTGATCGGCACCTTGGGCATTGATACGGTGGTCAGTCCGCGGGCCATCACCGTATCGACCATTCTGCAGCATGTCAGGCGGGGCCGCATCCGCTCCGTTCATTCGTTGAGCGAGGGCTTTGGCGAGGTTATCGAAGCCGAGGCGCTGGAAACCTCCAGTCTTGTCGGCGTGCCGATCCGCGAAGCCCGTCTGCCGGAAGGTGTGATCGTCGGCGCCATCGTACGCGGCGATGAGGTCATCATTCCCCGCGGCGACACGGTGACGCGCGCCAACGATCTGGTGGTCATCTTCGCGCGCTCGGAAGCGGTGAAGAAAGTCGAGAAGCTCTTTGCGGTGAAGCTGGAGTTTTTCTAGAATTGCCGGCTTGGCGAAGCAGCCCTTCGTCGCCGCAATAAAGGGAAAGAGACCGATCATGCCTCGTCAAGCCTACGTCAATGGCCGTTATCGCCCTCACGGGGACGCTGCCGTGCATATCGAGGATCGCGGCTATCAGTTCGCCGACGGTGTCTACGAGGTCGTTCCGGTCTACAACGGCATCCTTGTGGATGAGGACCTTCATCTCGACCGCCTGGATCGCTCCCTCCGGGAACTGCGGATCGAAGCGCCGATGTCGCGGGCATCGATGAAGCTGGTGGCGAGGGAACTGATGCGGCGCAACAGGCTTTCCAACGGGTTTCTCTATATGCAGGTCACGCGGGGCGTGGCGCCCCGCGACCACAAGTTTCCCAAGAACGCGACGCCTTCCCTGGTCATGACCACGCGTCAGATGAAGCCGCACAGTGCGGCGATGCTGAACAACGGTCTGAAGGTCATCACCGTGCCGGACGAACGCTGGGCGCGTTGCGACATCAAGTCGGTTTCTCTGCTGCCGAACATTCTGGGCAAGCAGGCGGCTGTGGACGCCGGTGCCGACGATGCCTGGCAGGTCGACGGGGAAGGGCAGGTGACAGAAGGCACCTCCAACAATGCCTGGATCGTTACCGAGGGCAATCAGGTGGTGACCCGCAATGCGAACAACGCGATCCTGAACGGCATCACCCGTATCACGCTGTTGGAACTCATCAAGGCCGAGGGCTACGAACTGGTCGAGCGGTCGTTCTCGGTCGAGGAGGCTAAAGCGGCGCGGGAAGCCTTCCTCACCTCCAGCACCTCCTTTGTCCTGCCGATCACCCAGATCGACGATCAACCGGTCGGCAACGGCCACCCGGGCATCCTCACCGGCAAGCTGCGTCAGCACTATCTGGACTACATGCAGTCCCTCGGGAAGACGGCCTAGGCAGGCCAGACGCACACAATCCCATGACCTTGCCTTCTCCAAAAGCCATCCTGTTTGATTGGGACAACACCCTGGTGGACAGTTGGGCGGTGATTCATCATGCGCTCAGTGCCACCTTCGAGGCCATGGGACAGCGCCCCTGGACCCTGGAGGAGGCCCGCCAGAAAGTGCGCAAGTCGGCGCGCGACAGTTTCCCTGAGATTTTTGGCGACCGCTCTGATGAAGCGATGGAGGTGTTTTACGGGACCTTCGAGGCCAGTCATCTGGAACGGCTCACACCCTATGCCGATGCCGAGGCGATGTTGCTGGAACTGACGGCGCAGCCGGGCCTGAAGCTCGGAGTGGTGAGTAACAAAAAAGGGGTATTACTGCGGCGGGAAGTCGTCCATCTGGGCTGGGACCGGCATTTCGTTTCGCTGGTCGGCGCCAACGACGCGGCAAAAGACAAGCCGGCCCCGGAGGTCGTGGACTTTGCCTTGGCAGGCAGCGGTATCGCGCCGGGACCGGCTGTTTGGTTCGTCGGCGACACCGATATCGACCTGATCTGCGCGCAAAACAGCGGCTGCACCGGTATCCTGCTGCGCGAGGATCCACCGGGCCCTGGGGAATTCGAGGTAGAGGCCCTGAAACACCATGTTTTCGGCTGTGCGGATTTGTCCCGGTTGGTTTTGCAAAACCTGGGATAACAAAGGGTTGAATTTGAATTCATCGCGCACACCTGTTGCACAGCGGATGAATTTTCATTTCACCGAAGCCATGCTATGGAAAGCTGCAAATGGGTGCTGGCTGGGTTAGACTCGCCAATCTGAACAAGCCAATGACTGCGTTATTTGAGCCGCACAAAAGCTGGTCAAGAAAAACAAGTCGTTACTAAGAACAACAATAAAGGTACGAAAAATGGCCGCTGAAAAGAATCAAAGCGTGCAGGACGTCTTCCTCAATCACATTCGCAAGAACAAGGTGCCGGTAACGGTATTTCTGGTGAATGGTGTCAAGCTGCAGGGAATTGTTACCTGGTTCGACAATTTCTCAGTATTGCTTCGTCGCGACGCTCACTCGCAGCTGGTTTACAAGCATGCGATTTCAACGGTAATGCCGGCGACTCCGGTGCAACTGTTCGAGCCGTCAAAAGAAGAGGAAGCGGCGCAAGGTTAAGGCTGTGGGTGCCAGCTTTGCTGCGCCCTGGCTTTGAGCGCTTCTGGGTCCTGCTCCTCCGGGCCGTGATCCCACAGATGATATCGTCGGTTCCTGCTTCCTGAAAGAAAGGGGCGGCTTCCTGTGCCGCCATCGTTGATGACCGATTACGCCCTGGTCTTGCACCCGGACATACAGCAGAGCGGCGGCCAGCAGAATGATGGCGGCCCGGCTCTCCGTGCGCCTGAGGCCCGCCTGGAAGAGGCGGTCGGCCTCGCCGCGGCCATTGGCCTGGAGGTTGTGCAGAGCGAGGTTGTCACTGTAAAGAAAGTCCGCCCGGCGACGTTGATCGGCGGCGGTGCCGTGGAACGCTTCATCGAGGAAATCCGCGCCCGGGATATCGGGGTGGTTGTCGTCGACAGCGCGCTCAGTCCGGTCCAGCAGCGCAATCTCGAGAAAGCCTGGGACTGCAAGGTCATCGACCGCACCGGCCTGATCTTGGAGATTTTCGGGGCCCGGGCGCGCACCAAGGAGGGCAAGCTGCAGGTTGAACTGGCGGCCCTCAGCTACCAGCGCTCCCGCCTTGTGCGGTCCTGGACCCACCTCGAACGCCAACGCGGTGGTGCGGGTTTCATGGGCGGCCCCGGTGAGCGGCAGCTCGAAATCGACCGGCGCCTGATTACCGAGCGGATTACGCGCCTGAAGAAGGAACTGACACAGGTCCAGCGTACCCGGGGTCTGCACCGCGGCGCCCGTCAGCGGGTGCCTTATCCGGTGGTTACCTTCGTAGGCTACACCAATGCCGGAAAGTCGACCCTCTTCAATCGCCTGACCGAAGCCAAGGTTCTGGCGCGCGACCAGCTTTTCGCAACCCTGGACCCAACCATGCGCCGGGTCGTACTGCCCTCCGGACAGGTCGTTATCCTGTCGGACACCGTCGGCTTCATCTCCGACCTGCCCACCGACCTGGTGGCGGCTTTCCGCGCCACTCTGGAAGAAGTGCTGGCGGCGGATCTCATTCTGCACGTGCGGGACGCGGCCCATCCCGACAGCCGGGCCCAGCAGGCTGACGTCGAAGCCGTCTTGGCAGACCTTGGCGTCACCGACGCCGCCGAACACCTGCTGGAGGTCCTGAACAAGTGCGATCTCTTGGCGCCGGAGGAGCGGGCCCGCCTGAGCCTGCGCGATGCGGAGCAGCCCAAGGCCGTGCTTTGCTCGGCGCTGACGGGGGAGGGTTGCGACGAGGTGCTGGAGATGATCGACCGCGCGCTCTCGGCCAAGCGGGTGGAGGCCAGCCTGGAACTGCCCCTGTCGGCCGGAGCGGCTCTTTCCTGGCTCTATGACCGGGCGGAGGTCATGGAGCGGCGGGATGACGGGATGGACTGTTTTCTGACGCTGAAAATCGCACCCGCCGATCTGCGGCGATATCTTAAGAAATTTCCGGAATCAGCAGAAATCAATAAAGAATTGGCCGAAACCTACGGTCAAGCTCAATCAGCCCGCGAAAAGGATCTGCAGAGCGGTTGACTCTTCGCCTGTGGACTTCTATATGCTGACTTGGCACTCGCTTGATGGGAGTGCTAACAGAGGATAGGGGGAGGGTTCTGGCAGCTTTCTTCCATCCCAAAGCTGATTCAAACCAACTCACACAGGGTGGAGTTCCATGAAATTTAGGCCTCTGCATGACCGTGTCGTGGTCGAGCCGCTTGAGGAAGAAGAGAAAACCGCTGGCGGCATCATCATTCCGGATACTGCGAAAGAAAAGCCGATGCAGGGCAAGGTCCTGGCTGTCGGCAATGGCGCCCGCGGCGATGACGGCAAAGTCACCGCTTTGGACGTGAAGAAGGGCGACAAGGTCCTTTACGGCAAGTGGTCGGGCACGGAAGTGAAGCTGGACGGCAAGACCATGCTGATCATGCGTGAATCCGACATCATGGGCGTTATCTAAAAAGGAAGAGATCCAGAAATGGCTGCGAAAGACGTTAAGTTTGGCGCCGATGCACGCTCGCGTATGCTGCGTGGTGTCGACATTCTGGCCGATGCCGTAAAAGTCACCCTCGGTCCCAAGGGCCGCAACGTGGTGATCGACAAGTCCTTCGGTGCCCCGCGCACCACCAAGGACGGTGTCACGGTGGCCAAGGAAATTGAGCTCTCGGACAAGTTCGAGAACATGGGCGCCCAGATGGTGCGCGAAGTTGCTTCCAAGACCAACGACATCGCCGGTGACGGCACCACCACCGCTACGGTTCTGGCTCAGGCCGTCGTGCGCGAAGGCTCCAAGGCCGTCGCCGCCGGCATGAACCCGATGGATCTGAAGCGCGGTGTGGACGCGGCTGTCGAAGCCGTGGTCGCTGAGCTGCAGAAGAAGTCCAAGAAGATCTCCACCACCGGTGAGGTTGCCCAGGTCGGCACCATCTCCGCCAACGGCGAGGCCGAGATCGGCTCCATGATCGCCGAGGCGATGGAGCGGGTCGGCAAGGAAGGCGTGATCACGGTCGAAGAAGCCAAGTCGCTCGAGACCGAACTCGACGTCGTCGAGGGCATGCAGTTCGACCGCGGCTACCTCTCGCCGTACTTCATCACCAACGCCGACAAGATGGTCTGCGAGATGGAGAACCCCTTCATCCTGCTGCACGAGAAGAAGCTGTCCGGCCTCCAGCCGATGCTGCCGCTGCTCGAGACCGTTGTCCAGGCCGGCCGGCCGCTGCTGATCATTGCCGAGGACGTTGAGGGCGAAGCCCTGGCGACCCTGGTGGTGAACAAGCTGCGGGGCGGTCTGAAGGTCGCCGCCGTCAAGGCGCCGGGCTTCGGCGATCGCCGCAAGGCCATGCTGGAAGACATCGCCATCCTGACCGGTGGCCAGGTGATCTCGGAAGACCTTGGCATCAAGCTGGAGAGCACCACGCTTGATATGCTGGGCACCGCCAAGCGCGTTGTCATCACCAAGGAAGAGACCACCGTCGTCGACGGCGCCGGCAAGAAGAAGGAAATCACCGGCCGCTGCGCGCAGATCCGCGCCCAGGCCGAGGAGACCTCTTCGGATTACGACCGTGAGAAGCTGCAGGAGCGTCTGGCCAAGCTGGCTGGCGGTGTTGCGGTTCTGCGCGTCGGCGGCGCCACCGAGGTCGAGGTGAAGGAGCGTAAGGATCGTGTCGAAGACGCGATGAACGCTACCCGCGCCGCGGTCGAGGAAGGCATTGTCATCGGTGGCGGTACGGCTCTGCTGAACGCTGCCAAGGTTCTGAACAAGCTCGAAGGTAACAACGACGACCAGCGCGTCGGCATCGAGATCGTCGCCCGCGCACTGCAGGCGCCGATCCGCCAGATTGCCGAAAACGCGGGCCACGAAGGTTCCATCGTCGTCGGCAAGGTCAACGAGTCGAAAGACGCGGCGATCGGCTTCGATGCTCAGAACGGCAAGTACGTCAACATGTTCAAGGCCGGTATCATCGACCCGACGAAGGTCGTGCGCACCGCGCTGCAGGACGCCGCTTCGATCGCCGGTCTCTTGATCACGACCGAAGCCATGGTTGCCGATTCCCCCGAGAAGAAGGAAGCGGCCATGCCGGCTGCTCCGGACATGGGTGGTATGGGCGGCATGGGTGGCATGGGCTTCTAAGCTCAGACCTGCCCAAGCAGACCAGACTTGTAAGGGGGGCCGCGGCGATTGCCGCGGCCCTTTTTGCTTTTCAGGCCGTGCGGCCCAGGTTAGACGGGAGCGCAGTCAGCCAGAGGTTCCTTTGATCGATATCCAGAACGTCGCCGCCATTATCGAGGAGATCGCCGCCGAGACGGTGATGCCGCGTTTCCGCGCCCTGGAGGATGCGGACATCCAGGAAAAGGTCGCCGGCGAGCTGGTCACCGTGGTCGACCTTGCGGTCGAGAAAGCGCTCAACGAGCGCCTGCCTGACCTTCTGCCCGGTTCGCTGATGGTCGGGGAGGAGGGAGTCCACGCCCAACCCGAGCTCATGGCGCGGCTCGATGGGGAGGAGACGCTGTGGGTCGTCGATCCTATAGACGGCACCCGCAACTTTGCGCGCGGACGAGAGGCCTTTGCCATCATGGTTGCCCTGGTCGAGAAGGGCGAGACGCGGGCCGCCTGGATCCTGGAGCCCGCCAGCGGGCGCTTTGGTATCGCCGAAGCCGGGTCCGGCGCCTGGATGAACGGCCGCCGCCTAAAGGCCGCGGCATCGGACCGGCCGGCGGCAATGAGCGGCAGTCTCCATGCCTCCAATTACGCCCCCAAAGCGCTGGGCCGGCGGGTCGATCAGCGGCGTGACCGCGTCCGCGCCGTGAGATCTCTGGGCTGCGCCGGCGCCGAATACCTGCGTCTTGCCGAGGGTGCGATTCACTTCAGTCTCTTCACCCGCCTGATGCCCTGGGACCACGTGCCCGGCGCGCTGATCCACCGCGAGGCCGGTGGGGTTTCCCTCTGTTTCGACCGCCAGCCTTACCGTGCCGACCGCTACCGCGAGCTGGGTCTGCTGATGGCCCCGGACCAGGGCAGTTGGGACGCCCTCTACGCAACACTGCTGGAAGACTAGATTACCCACTTGCAACATGCCAGCGGGGCAAATCATGCTGGCTATCGAACACGGAGGTTCATATGACGACCGGAGTGTTTGCAATGGTGATCGCCGCGGCTGTGTTGCATGCGGCATGGAACGCCTTGGTCAAAGTGAACGCCGATCGCCTCGTCATGATAGCGATCATGATGATGAGCCAGGTTGCTGTTGCCATGCTTGTGATTCCCTTCGTGGCGTTTCCAACGCCGGAAAGCTGGCCGTACATCTGGGCATCAACTGCTTTGAACACGGCATACTGCGTATTCCTTATTAACGCATATCGTTATGGTGATTTGAGCCACGTTTACCCCATTTCGCGGGGTTCCGCGCCGCTGATCGTTGCATTCATATCGGTGTTAATCGTCGGTGAAACGCTGAGCCGGCAGGCCGGACTGTCGGTTGTCGTTATCGCTCTGGGAATAATGAGTCTGACGCTGACGCGCGGCGCGGCAGGCTTCAGCGAGCCCAGAGCGCTGTTGTTTGCCTTGGGCACGGGCATCTTTATAGCCGGATATACAGTTGTAGACGGCTTGGGCGCGCGTCTTGCGGACAGCGCGCACAGCTACACTTTCTGGGTCCACCTCTTTAACGGCATTCCGATTACGCTTTTGGCGCTCTATCTGCGAAGGGGTCAGATCGCCGCATCGGTGAGCAAATCCTGGAAAGCCGGCCTGTTCGGGGGCGTCATATCGCTTTTGGCTTATTGGATTGTCATCTGGGCCATGACGCAGGCGCCCATGGCGCTGGTCTCCGCCGTGCGGGAAACGAGTATGGTTTTCGCTGTGCTCTTTGGTGTCTTCTTCCTGAAGGAGCGCCTCGACCTCGCGAGACTGGCATCTACCGGAGTTACCTTGATTGGGGCAGTGATGCTCAAGATGTCCAGGTAAGCGTTGTTCCTAAGACGACGGGCAACGGGACTTATGAGGTAAGTCTGCGCTGCAGAACGACATGCGGGCCGATGGGTGGCAGATCGAAGACCTCGCCGACCCGCTCGAACCCCTGGCCGAGATAAAACGGCTCGACGGAGGTCCGGCCGTTGCACCAGACGAGCCCGGACTGCCCTTCGGGCACCGGCTGCGCCTCAGCATAGGCAATCAGCGCCTTGAGAACTGCCACGCCGATACCCTGACCCTGCTGGGCCGGATCGACTGCCATGCCGCGGATGCGCCAGCCGTCCCAGTTTTCGGCCCAGTTCCCAGGTTCGAGTGGCAGTTCATGGAAAATCGAACCAATACCAATGATTTGCCCGGCGTTGTTAAAGTAACCGATGTGATGGCTGCCTGGCGCGTTGTCCAAAGGATAGCGGCAGGCGTCGCGGTCCTGGTTGGGCCGCAAGACACTGTGGCGCAGGGCGATACAGTCTTCGGCGGGGATTGGCCGCAGGGCGGGCTTGGCCGGGTGGTCTTCTGGCATCAGGGGCTATCCGAATCTGGCTCTGGTACTTCTTGAACGGCAGGCATAGGTTTCGCTCATGGAGGTCAGGGGTCAATGCCCTCCGGGCTCTTTTTCTCGGTTCCGTCGCGTCTTGATTCCTTCGGCAGGGTCGCCGGGTCAGACGCATTTGGCGCTGGGCACTGAGAGGCCAACCCAAATGAAACAACGCCGTGAACGACGGCGGCAATAGAGGAATGCAGGCAATGTTGGTGGGTGTTCCCAAGGAAGTGAAAAATCACGAGTACCGAGTCGGCCTGGTGCCGGCCTCGGTGCGTGAACTGGTTCACCATGGTCACAAGGTAACGGTCGAGACCAAGGCGGGTGAGGGCATCGGCTTCACCGACACCGACTATGAGGCCGCCGGGGCGGAAATCGCCCCCGATGCGGACAGCGTCTTCGCCAAGGCCGAGATGATCGTGAAGGTGAAGGAACCGCAACCGGCCGAGTACAAGCGGCTGCGCGAAGGCCAGCTCCTTTTCACCTATCTGCACCTCGCCCCCGATCTGGCCCAGACGAAAGGTCTGGTCGAGTCCGGCAGCATCGCCATCGCTTACGAAACAGTGACCTCGGCGCGCGGCGGCCTGCCGCTGCTGGCGCCGATGAGCGAGGTGGCCGGGCGCATGTCGATCCAGGTCGGCGCCCATTGCCTGGAAAAGGAGCAAGGCGGCTCCGGCATGCTGCTGGGCGGTGTACCGGGTGTCGCGGCGGCCAAGGTGGTGATCATCGGCGGTGGTGTCTCCGGCACCAATGCGGCCCGCATGGCCATGGGCATGGAGGCTCATGTGACAGTGATCGACCGCTCCCTGGAACGCCTCTATGAGCTGGACATGCAGTTCGGCCCGACGCTGAACACCATCTATTCAACCGTGGACGCCATCGAACGCCATGTCGAGGGCGCGGACCTCGTGGTCGGCGCGGTGCTGGTGCCCGGCGCGGCGGCGCCCAAGCTGGTGACGCGGGAGATGATCCGCAAGATGCGCCCGGGTTCCGTGCTGGTCGATATCGCCATCGACCAGGGCGGCTGCTTCGAAACCTCCCGGGGCACCACCCACGACGCCCCGACCTATATCGAGGAGGGAGCGGTTCATTACTGCGTCACCAACATGCCCGGCGCCGTGGCCCGCACCTCGACCTTCGCCCTCAACAACGCCACCATGCCGTTTACCCTGGCTCTGGCGAACAAGGGCTATCGCCGGGCACTGGCCGAGGACGAGCATTTGAAGCAGGGCCTCAATGTCGCCGGGGGCAAGGTTGCCTACAAGGCCGTCGCAGAGGCGCACGACATGCCCTACGTTCCGGCCGAAGAGGCCTTGGGGTTCTAGAAGGACCGGCGGACGAAGGGGCGGTGCTCTAGGTCAGGATGACCGGCCCACCCTTTGTCACCACCATGCTGTGCTCGAACTGTGCCGCCAGCGCGCCGTCGACGGTCTTCAACGTCCAGCCGTCGTCGGCCTGGTAGATCCTGCCCGAACCCTTTGTCAGGAAGGGCTCGATGGTGATGACCAGGCCTTCATGCAGAAGCTGGCGGTCCTTGGGGTTATAGGTGTTGGAGACGGTTGGCGGCTCATGAATGGCGCGTCCGACCCCATGGCCGGCCAGTTCCGGGATCACCCGGTATCCGCCTCGGCGTGCTTCCTTCTCGACCGCCTGACCGATGGCGTTGATGGGGCGGCCCGCGCGCACTGCCTGGATCGCCCGGTCCAGCGCCCGGCGGGTGGTGCGGCAAAGCTTCCTGATCTCCTTGCTGGGCGGCCCGACGGAAAAACTGGCGCCGGAGTCCGCCCAATAACCGTCGATCTCTGCCGATACGTCGATGTTGACCAGATCACCCTGTCGGAGCGGTCGCTTGTCAGGGACGCCATGCGCCACGCAGTCATTCACGCTGATACAGGTGGCGCCGGGAAAGCCATAGGCCAGTTCAGGGGCCGGACGGGCACCGAAAGCCCGCAGACAGTCGCGGCCGGCGGCGTCCAGTTCAAGTGGGGTGACGCCCGGTTGGAGCAGACCACGCATCGTGGCCAGAGTTTCCCGCACCGCGGTGCCTACACGTTTCAGCGCGGTCAACTCGTCGTCGGAATCGATGGTCATGAAGGTGGTTCCATAGCTCGTTGTTTTCGGCGGCAAAACTGAATTTGCCCCAATCGCGCTGTCTTGTCACGGTCAGGAGGCTGTGCGAGCCTTTGTTCAGGATCTCCCGGAACCGCCAAGGAAGTGGTCTTCATGGCCTGCTGCCATCATTACTTCGAACCGACTGAAGACGGCGACAACGCCTTTTCCGTCGATGCCTCGTCGATCACCTTCGGACGTGGCTGCCTGGCCGAGGCGGGCGCAGTGGCGAAGGCCCTTGGCATCGGCCGCATCGCGTTGATGACCGACAAGGCTCTGCGGGCGCTGCCGTTCTTCGAGAAGGTTCGGCGGTCTCTGGCAACCGCCGGCATCGACGTTGTGATCTACGACGAGGTTCGGGTCGAGCCGACAGACGAATCCTTTCAGGCCGCTGCGCGCTTCGCCGCAGAGAGCAAGGTGGACGGCTTCTTGTCGCTCGGCGGCGGTTCGGTCATCGACACCGTAAAGGCGGCCAGTCTCTATGCCACCTATCCGGCCGACTTCCTGACCTATGTGAACGCGCCGATCGGCGAGGGCAAGGCGGTGCCCGGGCCGTTGAAGCCGCACATCGCCTGCCCGACGACCTCAGGCACCGGCAGTGAGTGTACGGGGATTGCGGTTTTCGATCTGCTGGCGATGAAGGCGAAGACCGGCATCGTCTCCCGCGCGCTGCGGCCCGACCGGGCACTGGTCGACCCGGACGTCACCGCCAGCCTGCCCGCCAATGTGGTGGCGGCCAGCGGCTTCGACGTTCTCAGCCACGCCTTGGAATCCTATACCGCTCAGGCCTATACGAAACGCAAGGCGCCAGCGGATGCCAGTCTGCGTCCGATGAGCCAGGGCGCCAATCCCTGGAGCGATCTGGGCTGCCGGGAGGCTCTGCGTCTGCTGGGGCAGTACTTTCCGCGTGCCGTCGCCGATGCCGGGGACGACGAGGCGCGGGAACAGGTGATGTGGGCGGCCACCCTGGCGGGCATCGCGTTCGGTAATGCCGGGGTGCATGCGCCCCACGGCATGGCCTATTCGGTGGCCGGGCTGGTGCGTGACTTCCAGCCGGAGGGCTATCCAGATGCGGAGCCGCTGATTCCCCACGGAATGTCGGTCATCGTGAATGCCCCCTCCGTCTTCCGCTTCACCGCCGAAGCCTGTCCCGACCGGCACCTGGAAGCCTCCGGTTGGCTGGGCGCCGATCTGCGGGACGCCGGGGAAGCGGATGCGGGGGAGGTCCTAAGCGGTCAGATCGTCGCCCTGATGCGCCAGACCGGCATGCCCAACGGTCTCTCGGGCGTCGGTTATGGCGAGGCCGATCTGCAATCCTTGACCGAGGGCGCCTATCCGCAGCGCCGCTTGTTGGAGAACGCGCCGCGGCCGATCAGCCGCGAAGCCCTGACCGATCTTTACGGCGGAGCTTTGGCCTATTGGTGAAATCGGCTGAAATCAGCCGATTTTGCGGTGCAACAGTCCCTATCTGGCCTCACCTTTGGCGTTCAATTGGGTCTAGCTCGGTGCCAGGGGGCGGGACTAGACTGGCGCTCAAGATAAAACCGGTATTCCGCAATTTTTCGGGAAAGTTGGTCCGATGAACGTCATTCCGCCGATTCCAAATTCGCTTGAACAGCATTGGATGCCCTTCACGTCCAACCGCCACTTCAAGGCCAATCCGCGTATTCTGACCGGCGCCAAAGGCATGTACTACACGACCGATCACGGCGATCAGGTGATCGACGGCTCGGCCGGTCTGTTCTGCGTCGCGGCCGGTCACGGCCGCCCGGAGATTGCCGAGGCTGTCAACGAGACGCTCACCAAGCTGGATTATGCACCGCCGTTCCAGTTCGGCCATCCGGCCTCCTTCGAGGTCGCGCGCCGCATCGCCTCGGTGACGCCGGCGGATCTCGATCATGTCTTCTTCTCCAACTCCGGCTCGGAAGCGGTGGAGACGGCGCTGAAAATCGCGCTCGCCTATCATAAGGCAAAGGGCGAAGGCCAGCGCCTGCGGCTGGTGGGCCGCGAGCGCGCCTATCACGGCGTCAACTTCGGCGGCCTGACAGTTGCCGGTATGCTCAACAACAAGAAGGCCTTTGGCCTTGGCCTGCCGGGTGCCTGCCATATGCGGCACACCCACCTGCCGGAGCATGAATACGTCCAGGGACAGCCGGAGACCGGGGCTGAACTGGCTGAAGACCTGCAGCGTTTCGTCGACCTGCATGGTGCGGATCAGATCGCCTGCTGCATCGTTGAGCCGATTGCCGGGTCCACCGGTGCCCTGATCCCGCCGAAGGGATACCTGCAGCGCCTGCGCGAGATCTGCGATGCCCACGGCATCCTGCTGATCTTCGACGAGGTGATCTGCGGTTTCGGGCGTTGCGGTACCCAGTTCGGCGCCGATGCCTTTGGCGTGGTGCCGGACATGATCACCATGGCCAAGGCTTTGACCAATGGTGTGGTGCCGATGGGTGCCGTCGCGGTTCGCGACCACGTCTATGAAGGCATCACCGAGGCCTCGCCCGGCAACGGCATCGAGCTGTTCCACGGCTACACCTATTCGGGCTGCCCGGTCGCTTCGGCTGCGGCCATCGCCACCCGGAACATCTTCGAGGAAGAGGGTCTGGTGAACCGTTCGGCCAAGATGGGGCCGAAGTTCCAGGAAGCCCTGTTCTCGCTGAAGGACCTGCCGGTGGTCGCCAACATCCGCGGCTATGGCCTGATGGGCGGTGTCGATCTGGCGCCGGCCGAGGCGCCGGGTGCGCGGGGTATGCGCGTGATGCAGGAACTCTACGATGCCGGCGCCATGGTGAAGATGACCGGCGACTGCGCCTTGATCTCGCCGCCGCTGATCTGCGAAGACCAGCACATCGACGAGATCTTCACCAAGCTGCGGGACGTGCTTTCCAAGCACTGATCGGCGGCAGGATTGTTCCTTTGAAGAGGCGGTCTCGTTCGGGACCGCCTCTTTTGATTCAGACCTCTTTGATTAAGCGTCAGCCGAACAGGACAGCCGGCAGCCAGAGAACGATCTCCGGCCAGATGGTGATAAGGCTGACGCCGAGCACCATCAGCAGGAAGAACGGCAGGGCCGCGACGGCGACACGGTTGATCGGCACACCCGTCAGCCCTTGCAGCACGAAGAGATTGAAGCCGACAGGCGGCGTCATTTGGCCCAGTTCGACCATCAGCACCAGGAAGACGCCGAACCAGATGGGGTCGAAGCCCATGGCGACGACCGGCGCCAGGGTGATAGGCAAGCTCATGACGGTGATCGAGATACCGTCCAGAAAGAGGCCCAGAACGACGTAAAAGACGGCGAGGATGGCGATCAGTTGATAGGGCCCGAGCTCCATCACCGCTATGGCCTTGGCGACGTCCTGCGGGACGTGCATGTAGCCCATGGCCGTAGACAGAAACGCCGCCGCCACCAGGATTGAACAGACCATGGCCGAGGTGCGCACCGCGCCCATCAGGCTTTCGACCAGCAGCCGCCAACTTAGCTGTCTCAGACAGAGCCCCAACAGCAGCGTGCCGGCAACGCCGACGGCGGCGGCTTCCGAGGGTGTGGCAAGGCCCGAATAGATTGCCCCCAGCACTACCGCGATGAGCGACAGGATCGGCAGGAGGTCCAGGCTGGCGCTCAGCAGGCTGTAACGCTCCGTCTGCTCGCGCGGCGCCAATTCCGGCGAGGCGGCGCAACGCAGGGCGATGTAGCTGGAATAGAGCAGGGCAACCATCAGACCCGGCAGAATACCTGCGGCAAAGAGGCGGGAGATCGAGACCTCCGCCAGCACCCCGTAAATGATCATCACGATCGATGGCGGAATGAGCAGGCCAAGGCTGCCGGCCCCGGCCAGCGAGCCGATGGAAAGGCTCTGGTCGTAGCCGCGGCGCTTCAGTTCCACCGTTGTGATCTTGCCGATGGTTGCCGTCGTTGCGGCCGAAGAGCCTGAGACGGCGGCAAAGAGGGTGGAGCCCACCACGTTGGTATGGATCAGGCCGCCGGGCACCCGCGCGACAAAAGGTGTCACGCCGCGAAACAGCCGCTCCGAGATGTTGGTTCGAAAAATCATCTCCCCCATCCAGATAAAGAGGGGAATCGCCGCAAGCTCCCAGGAACTGGCGCTGCGGAAGAGGATCTTGCCGAGGATGGCGCCGATGCGCTGTGGCGGAAAGTCCAGCACCAGGATCAGGCCGCAGGTCGAGACCAGCAGCAGGCTGACGAACACCCAGGTGCCTGATCCCAGGAAAAGCAGGATGAGCACGAGGACAATGAGGCCGGAGAGCAGCGCGTCCATCTACTCGGCCACGTCCTGATTTACCGGGTTGCCGCCTTTGGCGACGCGCAGAAAGTAAGCCAGGAGCTGCAGCATGAAGAGCACGAGGCCAAGCCAGACGGCCCCGACCGGCAGCCACAGAGGCACCTCGGCAATACTCTCCGAGACCGATCCGCGGGTCCAGTGACGCAGGGCATCCCGCCCCACCCACCAGGCGCAGAAACCGGCCATGACGAAGGAGGCGGCGGTACAGCAGAGTTCGACAAGGCGCCGGGGGCGTCCGCGCAGATGCCCCACCGCCAGGTCGACCCTGATCAGGGCGCCTTTGTCGAGCGCGTATCCCAGCGACAGGAAGGTCATCGCCGCGACCGCATAGCCCACGAATTCATCCAGGACGAAGGTCGAGGAGTCGAAGAAACTCCTCAGCACGATCTCATAGATGATGTGCAGAAAGAGGTAGACGAGAAGGAGGGCCGCCAGCGCCCCGGCGGCGCGGCTGATCATGCCGACGGTACGCTCGAACACCGGCGCCCTCTCTTTCCCGCAAACGCCGGGCTAGTTGTTGAAGGCCTCGAGGATTGCCGAGCCCTTGTCGCCGGTTTTGGCCAACCATTCGTCACGCGCTTTGGCGCCGGCGGCATTCAGAGCCGCCAGATAGTCGTTGCCGACACCGGTAACCACCGTCATGCCGGCATCCTTCATGGCGGCGTAGTTGTCGGCGGTCCGGGTTTCCACCGTCTGCCAGACGTAGTCCTCTGCCGCCTTCGCGGCTTCCAGAACGGCGGCCTGCTGGTCGCTGGAGAGACCCTCCCAGGTATCGAGGTTGATGTGGGCCATGTTGAGCGGCATGGCGTAGTTTACCTCGGTAAAGTGGGAAAGATGCTCCCAGAACTTGGCGTTGGTGCCGCCCTCTGCAGAGGTCAGAACGGCCTCGATGCCGCCGGTCGAAAGCTGCGGTACGACATCGGCCCAGGAAAGCTGGATCGGGGCTGCGCCGGCCTGCTGCAGCGTGATGGTGCCGTTGGCGTCGTAGGTTCGGATCTTCAGATTGGAGATCGCGGTATCGCTGTCGACCGGCTTCTTCGCCCAGATGCCCGACGGCGGCCAGGGCGAGGCCCAGAGCAGCTTTTGATTGTTGTCGGCGAAGATCGCCTCATAGTCCGCGCGGGCGATCTCCATCAGCTTGCGGGCTTCGCTCGGGGTCTTTGCCAGGAAGGGCAGAGAGGGCAGCAGGAACATCGGGTCGATGCCGCCCAGAGGGCCGACGTAGGTGTTGGCGATGGGCAGGGCGCCATCGGCAACGGCATCCAACTGGTCTTTGGACTTGAAGCCGATGGAACCACCGAAGTGATGGGTGATTTCGATCGCCCCGCCGGTCAGCTCCGACAGCTTGGTGGAAAACACGCGGTCGCCTTCAGCGTGTATCGATGTGTCATTATACTCGTTGGCCATATCCCATTTGATCTCGGCTGCGGATGCGCCGAAGGGCAGCGCTGCGAGCGCCAAGCCGGCCAGGACTTTGCGAAATCCGTTCATATCTGCCTTCCCCTGTTCTTCATCCCGCTTTGTCGCGGTGATTGGACGAGGGGCAATCATAGCGGAGAATCCCAAAGCCGCAATTTGGCTGCAAGATCAGCAGCGCAAGCCCCGGCTTTTCGTACGGCGGCGGTAGTCGATAACCCCGCCGCGCCGGTCCGTTTCGATCACACAGCAGCGCAGCAGGGCATCCTTCAGTTGGCGGCGGCCGCGCTGGACACGAGATTTTACGCCGGAAACGGAGAGGCCAAGGCGTTCCGCCGCTTTCGCCTGGGTCAGGCCTTCGATGTCGATAAGCAGCAGCGCCTCTGCATAGGGCTGCGGCAGGCTGCGGATCAGTGGGGCGATGCAGCGCGCCAACGCCTCCGTCGCTGCAGGCTCTTCGGCATCGCCTGAAGACGGGCCTTGCGGCTCTGGCGCGGACGCCTGAGATAGAAATCTGCCCTCCGTTGCACGGCGCCGATGGTGATCCGATATCGCATTGCCCGCGACCCGCAGGGCCCAGGCAATCGGGCTGCGGGCCGCCGTGAGGCTGTCCTGATTTTGGGCAAGGCGCAGCAGGATCCCGCCGACGACATCGTCCACCGACGACGGGTCGACGCGGCGGCGCACGTACCCGCGAAGCCTGGTTTCGAATTCCGTCCAGGCGTCGTTATTGAGAGATGTCCGTTCTGCCATTGCCGCCGGGACTTACCCTAAACCGATGTCTTCTGTCTTTTCCCCAGACGCACAACAAACGCCGCCAAAGGCCGCAGGCGCCGGGGCAGGGTTGTCGTCGGTGATGCGATACCACTCCCAGCGCGCGCCGTCCGGCGCCCGCGACCAGACCTTGTCCTGGGTGGCGTGGCAGCAGGTTTCCTTGCGCTGAACCTCCTCGACGATGCCAGCCTGGGTCAGGCGCTCCAGATTGCTTCCCAGGGTCTCCTGGTCCAGAACCTCGACCCCCAGGTGGTTGAGGCGCTCCGGCGCGTCGGCATTCTCGAACAGCACCAGCTTCAGTGGCGGCGTTTCAATCGCAAAGTTTGCGTAGCCGTCGCGGCGCTTGTGCGGTGTGACTCCAAAGAGCTTGCTGTAGTAGTCAACGGCCTGATCGATATCGGGCACGTTGAGGGCCAGTTGCAGACGCATGGTCTTGCTCCTTCCGGGTTGATCTTATCCGGTAAGACGCAGCGGGCGGCAAAAGGACGCAAAAAAAACGAAGGAAAATCGGCCTATTGCGCCGGCTGTCCAGCCAGGGGCAGATCGGCCGCTTTTTCCAGCCGCAGCGCTTCCTCCCGGGCCGCCTCGGCTTTTGCCTGTTCCCGCCGCCGTGTCACCTCGATCGCGATGGCGCCGACCAGGGTGACGGCAATGATCAGCACGGCGAGTGCCGCGAGGTCGGGTTGCGTTCCCATGCGCACCTTGCCCGCCAGAACGGTGGTCAGGGTGCTGTCGGCCTGGATCGTAAAGACCGTGGTGTTGTAATTCTCGAAAGAGGTGAGGAAGGCGAGACCCATGGCCGAGAAGATGGCCGGCCGCAGAAAGGGCATCAGCACCTTCCAGAAGACCTGGACATGGGTGGCCCCGAGATCCAGTGCCGCCTCTTCCTGGGTGCGGTCGAAGCGCTGCAGCCGGGCCAGGAAGATCAGCATGGTATAGGCCGAAATGAAGGTCGATTGCCCGATGATCGTCAGGAACATGCCGCTGTAAAAAAAGGTGTCATAGTCGGCGTTGACGAAAGTGCCCAAGCGATCCCAGAACACCAGCGTGGAGATGCCGAGGATGACGCCGGGCATCAGCACCGGCGAGACCACGACGGTGTAGTAGATCGTCTGGAATTTCCGGTGCACCTGGGTCATCAGAATGGCGGCCGCGAGGCCAATGGGCACCGAGACGACCATCACGCCGATGCCGATCCAGATAGAATTGCGGATGCCTTCCATCATCAGGTCGTCTTCGAGCAGCGCCGGGAACCAGCGCCAGGTGAAACCTTCCCAGGGGACGACCTGGGGGAAGTCCACGTCGTTGAAAGCGGCGGTTCCCATCATCATCAGCGGCGCGAAAAGGAACAGGAAGAACAGGAAGATGTAGAACGAGACCAGAAGGCTCTGAATCCTTGCCGACGTCATTTCGCGATCTCCCCCAGGCTGACCTTGAAGAGGCGCATCACGGTCAGGACGAAGATCAGGCAGGCCAGAAGCAGGACGATGGCGTAGGCCGCCCCCTGTGGCCAGTTACCGCCGGTATTGAACCATCGATAGATGATCTGGGTGAACCAGAAGCTTGAAGGCCCGCCGAGAATCTGCGGCGCCGCCAGGGCGCCCGCCGTCAGCATGAAGACGAGGGTGCAGCCGGAGGCGATGCCCGGCTTTGCATGGGGCATCACCACACGCCAGTGAATGCGCCACCAGGGCGACCCCAGGTCGCGTGCCGCCTCCACCTGATTGTGATCCAGGCTTTCGATGGCATTATAGAGCGGGAATACCATCAACAGAATGTAGGCATAGGAGAGCCCGGCATAGAGTGCGATATCGGCACGGATGAAATCGATCGGCTGGTCGATGATGCCGAAGGTTTGCAGGAAGGCGTTGATGACGCCCGAGGTGCCGAAGAGAATGCGAAAGGCGAAGGCGCGCAGGATCTCGTTCACCCAGAACGGCAGAATGAGGATCAGGATCAAGGCCCGGGCCTGGCCGCCCTTGGCCACCTGGGCGATATAGTAGGCAATGGGGTAGCAGATCGCGAAGTTGATCAGCGTCACGAAGATCGAGGCGATGATGGTGCGCAGAAAGACCGTCAGATGCAGCACGTTGAACATCGCTTCGTCGCCCGGGCGACCGAACAGCAGGTAGCGGTAGTTCTTCAGCGTGTAGACGTCTTCCGGTCCGCCGATTTTCCCTGGCGGCAGATTGAAGCGGAAAGAGAAGTCCAGCATGTAGGCCTGAGGCAGCACGATCATGATCGCAACCCAGACGAAGACCGCCAGAAGCAGGTAGGTCGAGATGACGATGCCGTTGCGCCGAAAGAACCCGGTCATGGCGAAACCCTTCCCATCGCGCGCGAGGGGTGCAGATGGAGCGTCGCCTGAAGACTACTCATCGGCGACCTCCCCAACCGGCAGGACGACGGCGCGGTCGGCCTGAAAGCCGACGGTGGCGGCGGCACCTTGTTCGAAGGCTGGCAGATCACCGGAATTGGTCATAGACATGACGATGCTCTTCGATCCTTCGCCCTGCAAAAACACAGAGAAGAACGAGCCTTCAAACTCACTGTTCACCACTGTGCTCTGAATGGTGTTCTCCGGCACGGTCCCGCCATTGAGATAAGAAAGTGATTCCGGCCGCACGAAGAGCATCGCCTGATCGCCTGTTCGAAGGCCGCTCAGATTGCGTCCGCGCAGTGGGCCGAAGGTGGACTCGACCACGGCATAGTTGCTGTCGACGGCGGTAATGCGCCCGACGAAGGGGTTGTTTTCCCCCACGAAGGAGGCGACGAAGGAGGTCTGCGAGTTCTCGTAGACATCGGCGCCCGTGCCGACCTGTTGGATCACTCCCTGGCTCATGACCGCGATACGGTCCGACATGGTCAGGGCCTCGCCCTGGTCGTGGGTGATGTAAATGAAGGTTATCCCGACCCGCTGCTGGATCGCGCGAAGTTCGGTGCGCATGTGCTGGCGCAGTTTCAGGTCGAGGGCGGACAACGGCTCATCCAGCAGCAGCACTTCGGGCTCTACCGCCAAAGCACGGGCGATCGCGACCCGCTGCTTCTGGCCGCCGGACAGCTCACTGACTTTCTTGTCGCCTTGCCCCTGCAAAGCGATGAGATCGAGCAGTTCATCGGCACGTTTGCGCCGCTCGGCCTTGCCGACGCCGCGGACCTCCAGACCGAAGGCAATGTTGTCGGCGACCGACATCAGCGGAAAGAGGGCAAGGTTCTGGAAGATCAGCGCCGTGGGGCGCTTGTTGGGGCCGATGCCCCGCATGCTTTGGCCGCGGATCCGCACGTCGCCTTCTGTCGGCTCCAAAAACCCGCTGACGGCACGCAGGATCGTCGTCTTGCCGCAGCCGGAGGGACCGAGGAAGCTGAAGAATTCGCCGCCCTTGATACCCAAATGCGCGTCCTGCACCGCCGTAAAGTCGCCAAAGCGAATCGTTACGTGGTCCAGATCAACATCTGCACTCATGCCTGTTTGCCCCCATCTCGCTGCCGGGCGCCTTGGGCGCCGCCGACCTGTCGTTATCACGCCTCATAGGGTGGGCGTGTTCATCTGCTTCTTACTTGCCATGATATGCCATCGACCGGCAATGCCGGTGATGCTTCGCCCTCGCGCCGACTCCCGCGGTTTCAAGAGCGGCGTCCTGAGAAAAGGGAGAGGGCCCCGACCAGAAGGACGGGGCCCAAACCTCAGATCAGAAATCAGGCGGCGACGAATTTGTCGCTGTATTCTGCCCGAATCTCGGTGTACCAGGGCTCCGAAGGCGGCCACCACCAGAGCCGATCCAGGGCATCGCCGGGATAGGCTTCGCTGAAGGCCTTCTTGCTGTCGGCAGAGAGGTGGTTTTCTGCGCCGACCGCGACCGGGTTGTAGCCGGTTTCGTTGGCGATCAGACCGTTCACCTGAGCATCATAGACGTAGTTGATGTACTCATAGATCTGATCGATGTTCTTGGCGCCAATCGGCATGGACAGGCCGTCGAGCCAGGTGAGGGCACCTTCCTGCGGGGCCATGTAAGTGACCGGCTTGCCTTCCTTCTTCAAGCGCAGCGGCGGGCCGTCCCAGGTCTGGCCGAGGACCACGTCGTTCTGCATGAAGCCGTTGATCTGAGCATCGGCGTCATTCCAGAACTGCTTCAGCCAGGACTTGTGTTCGACGGCGAACTTGCCGATCTCGTCCCAGATGCGCCGCATGTTCGCTTCGTCCTTGTAGGCATCGAGCATGCGGTTGGAGGGAACCTTGCCGGAGGCGTCGAGGTGCAGGCCGATGCCGAGCATCATGGAGTGAGGCCGGCCCATGACTTTGCCCTTCATTTCCGGGCGCCAGAGGTCGCCATAGGACAGGTTGGCATAGTCCTGTTCCCACTTGTCGGTGCGCCAGGCCAGGGCTTCGGTGCCCCAGTGGTAGGGCAAGTGGTGGTTGCCGCCGTCCCAGGTCCAGCCGTCGGTCGAACCCTTCAGCAGGCCCGGCACGATCAGGTCGGTTTTCACCCGGCTCATGTCAAAAGGCTGCAACAGGCCGAGCGGCTTCCATTCGCCGGCACGGTCGACCGTCGGGCCGATCAGGTCGAAACCACGGCCCCTGGTCGCCCGCATCTTGTTCAACAGCTCTTCGTTGGAACCATAGGGCGTATGCTTGATCTTGATGCCGGTCTTCTGCTCAAAGCCTTCCAGGAAGGTCTTTGGCAGATAGTCCGACCAGTTCATCACCACCAGTTCACCGGAAGAGGCCAGTGCCTCGGGGCTGATGATGGCCGGCGCCACGGCCATGATGGCGCCGCCGGCAGCGGCCTGCTTCAGCATGGTCCGCCGTGTGAAGTGCCGCACCGCCCGGTGCGTCTTCGTACTGGTTGTCGGTTTATTGGATTTGCTCACGCTCGTTCTCCCCTCAAACAGTGGCGTGGAGAGGGCTGCCCTGAACCGGGCAGACGTCCCTGTTGACCTTGTGTCGGTGTTGATCGTTTATTGATAACGCTTATCCTTGAGTCTGGCAGTGGGCTTTGAAATGTGTCAAGGCCAACTCCGGCCCACCCATGGGGCCAAGCGAACCGACGGGCCGCCCATGACACTGAAGCAACGGCAGATTTGTGCGGTCTTTTTACTGATTGCAGCCGCTGCGGTCTCTGTTCTTCCAAAACCGCTGGCGGTGCAGGAACGCAATCTTACCCAGGTCATTTATGACTATGCCGTTACAAGCTATTGCGGGACTCTGGACGGCGAGGTCGAGAGGGGTTTCCGGCGGGAACTGGCAGAGCAGACGCTGCGCTCCGGTCTGAACGAAGCCGCCGCGCGAAAGCAGCGCATCAAAGGCTGGGTCATGGCGGACGATGAATGGCGCAACAGGGGCCTGGGTGGGCACAAAGCCTGGTGCCGGGAGGAAGGGATGGCGGCGAGCCACCACTTTCGAGCTATCGCGAGAGGGGACAAGGAACCCTAGATTGTGTTCGGAGGCGGGATCTTGCCGGATCGAGGAAGCCCGCACCGCAGGGCTTGAGACCTTGGATGGAGCCTCCTAAGCTCCCTTCATAGGCCCAGAAACAGCGTTCAAAACCATGCGTGATTTTATTTTTCCGGTGCGGCACGACGGCGACCTCGGGCTTCAGGCCCAGCTCCGCCGGCAGCTTATCGATGCCATTATCGACGGCCGTCTTTCCGGCAGCGATCCGCTGCCCTCCTGCCGCCGGCTGGCGCAATCCCTGGGCGTGTCGCGCAACACGGTGGTGCTGGCCTATCAGGCCCTGGCGGACGAGGGCCTGCTGATTTCCCGCGAACGGGTGGGATACTTCGTCAACACCGAGATGGTCTTTCAGCAGACCGAGACCAAGGGCGGCTTTCCCGAATTGGGCGCGGAGCAGTCGGTGGAGTGGTGGAGCCGCCTGCGGCTGCATCCTTCGGAACTGGTCAATGTGGAAAAGCCCCGCAACTGGCGGCGCTATCCCTATCCCTTCATCTACGGGCAGCCGGATCCGACCCTGTTTCCGGTATCGACCTGGCGGACCTGTTCGCGTCAGGCGTTGGGGGTCGATGCGATCCAGAAGTGGACCGAGGATAACTTCAACGAAGATGATTCCCGGCTGATCGAGGAAATCAGGACCCGGGTGCTGCCGCGCCGCGGCATCAAAGCGGCTCCCTCGGAGATCTTGATCACCCTGGGGGCACAGAACGCTCTGTTCCTCATTGCCGAGCTTCTGGCAGGGCCGGGCAAGGTGCTGGCGGTGGAGAATCCGGGCTATGTCGACACCCGCAACATCTTCGCCTTGAAGGGAACGGAGATCCGGCCGATCCCGGTCGACCGCGAGGGTATCGTCGTGGATCACCGGATGGATGGCTGCGCCTGCGTTTATGTCACGCCGAGCCACCAGTCGCCGACGACGGTGACCCTGCCGCTGGAGCGGCGCATAGCGCTGTTGGAGAACGCGCAGAAGTCGGACTTCATCGTCATCGAAGACGACTACGAAGCCGAAGCGAATTTCCTCCATGCGCCGACGACGGCCTTGAAGGCCATGGACCGTTCCGGGCGCGTGATCTACATCGGCAGCTTTTCCAAGTATCTCGGCCCCGGTCTGCGCATGGGCTACATGGTCGCTTCGGAAGAGTTCATCCATGAGGCGCGTATGCTGCGCCGCCTGATGCTTCGCCATCCAGCGACCAACAACCAGCGCACCATGGCGCTGTTCATCGCCGGCGGCCACTACGACGCCCTGGTGCACCGTCTGCAGCGAGATTTCCGGATCCGCTGGGAAAGCATGGGGGAGGGGCTGGCCAGGTTCCTGCCGGAGTTTTCACCGCGGCCATCCTGCGGTGGCACCAGTTTTTGGCTGGAAGGGCCGAAGAGCCTGGATACGGACGTTCTGGCCCGAGAGGCGTTGGCTGAAGGCATCGTGATCGAGCCGGGCTCGCTCCACTTCCTCTCCAAAAAGCCGCCGCGCAACTTTATGCGCCTTGGGTTTTCGT
This sequence comes from Pelagibius sp., assembly GCF_965249265.1. Lineage (NCBI taxonomy): Bacteria > Pseudomonadati > Pseudomonadota > Alphaproteobacteria > Rhodospirillales > Rhodovibrionaceae > Pelagibius > Pelagibius sp. Next base: position 2,325,425 of record NZ_OZ252224.1, read on the forward strand.
CGGTGCAGCCGGGGCGAATCGCGCCGGGCCTGGAGGCTTTGCGCGGCCTTATCGATCGAAAGCTGGCGAAGGCGGACTAGAAAGACTAGTCGTTCATGACCTTGTCGATCTGCGTTTGATCGAGTGTGTCCATGTTGCCGTTGATGATCGAGGAGGCGACATCGACAAAACTCTGCAGCTTGCGGGTCACGCCTTCGACACCCAGTTGCAGAGGGCCTTCTTCTCCCGCATCGATGAGTGCTTTGATCCTTGGCAGAGAATCCGCAATCAGCCGATTCATCTGGTCGACCGTGGCATCGAAGGCCTGGCGGTAGTTGGCCGGGGCATTTTCGTAGGCGAGGATCGCCAATTCGGCATCGGAGAAACAGCTGTCACGAAAGTGATCCGCATAGCTCTTGGGCTGCCATTCCTGGCAGTCCTCGAAGCAGTCCGTCATCGAGGGAACCATCTCGAGCAGCATGATGATTTCGTTGAAGTGATTCAGGTAGTCGGTGGCCAGAAGCGTGTTTTCATTGATGTTCTTGCCGCGCACCAGCAGCCGGTAGGTGCCGGTGAAACCGGCGCCCTTGTCGGTCGCTTTCGAATCCTCTCCGTCGGCCTTCTTTGGCGCCGCTTCGACAGCAGCCTCTTCTGTGGCCAGGATCTCTGGTGAAGCCATTAACTGAACCTACCCGCTGCAAATGCTTGCAGCCCAACCTTTCCGTGTTCCAGACATGAGCCGGAATTCAATCACATAGCTGGTTTAATTTTCCTTTCTAAAGGTAAAACTACCCGCAATTTCAATGCGTAGGCTATGGGCGACTACAGAATGCGCGACTCTCGGTTAAAGCGAATTATCTAAATAAACAGATCATAAGACTCATACTCGGTGATGTTTGTGTAGAAGACAGTCACTTCTTGGTCCGGCCCTATATCTTCTAACGCGATTAACGAGGCCCAAAGACCAACCGAGTCGTCGGTCCAGGACACCTCCGCGTTGGGCTTTTCCGCGTGATTGCATAGAGAGGAGAGCCCGAAAGCCAGGAGGCAGTCATATTGCCCTTTACGGGCGTAGCTGCCTGGATCGGCGAAGTAGTAGGTAAAGACATCGGTCTGATCGATAAGATGGCGCTCTTCCGAAGGCATGCGTGCCGCCGGCGCCCTTTCTATCAGTGTTCCCGCTGCGATTGCCTGATTTGCAAGGATACCCCGGCCTTTTCCCGGAATTGTCGCGACTTTCAGCATAGTCCCCATCCCCCGATGCCCAGCTTTCCCATGGTTGCATGACCGGAGCACAATGCAAACAACTGTCGCAGGGTGCGCTCTGCGGCAGCCCGGCCGGCGGCAAGCGGTGATGCGGCTTGCAGCCCCTGGTGAGCCTGATTAGGCTCCCGCCCGTCGGGTCGGGAAAGAGGCGCGGCCACAGTCAGTTCAATTCGAAAAAAAGAGGCGAGACGAAGAGATGACCAAGGTTGCCTTCATCGGGCTTGGCGTCATGGGATTTCCCATGGCCGGGCACCTGGCCGCGGCAGGCCATGACGTGACGGTCTACAACAGGACCGCAGCCAAGGCGCAGGACTGGGTTTCCAAGCATGGCGGCACGGCCGCGGCGACCCCGCGTGAGGCCGCAAGCGGGGCGGAGATCGTCTTCTCCTGTGTCGGCAACGATGATGATCTTCGCAGTGTGATCCTGGGAGATGACGGCGCCTTTGCCGGCATGGGCGAGGGCACGATCCTTGTCGATAACACCACAGCCTCGGCAGAGGTGGCGCGCGAACTCGCGGCCATCGGCGAAGAACGCGGTATCGCTTTCATCGACGCGCCGGTTTCGGGCGGACAAGCGGGGGCGGAAAACGGCGCCTTGACCGTCATGTGCGGCGGCGAGCAGGCGGCCTTTGACAATGCGAAAGCTGTTATCGACGCCTTTGCCCGGGCGGTGACCCTGATGGGGCCGGCCGGGGCCGGCCAATTGACCAAGATGGTCAATCAGATCTGCATCGCCGGACTGTTGCAGGGACTTTCGGAGGGCATGAGTTTCGGCCAGAAAGCAGGGCTCGACATGGAAAAGGTGATCGACGTGATCGGCAAGGGGGCCGCGCAGTCCTGGCAGATGGATAACCGTGCCTCGACCATGTGCAAGGGCGAGTTCGACTTCGGTTTTGCGGTCGACTGGATGCGCAAGGATCTCGGCATCTGCCTTGCAGAGGCCAACAACAACGGTGCGCGTCTGCCGATCACCGCTGTGGTCGACCAGCTCTATGCCCAGGTTCAGGCCCGTGGCGGCCGGCGCTGGGATACCTCCAGCCTGATGCATCTCCTGGCCAACGATTGAAGCCACAGACCGTTTCCGACTCTGGTTGCCGCGGATAAGGGAAAGAGGTCAGTCTATGCCTTTCGACAGTTTCCTGTTGCATGCCGCTATTGCGGGTGTTCTCGCGACCCTGGTCCTCGACATCTGGCAGCGGCTGCTTTTCGCGGTCTCCGGCATTCCGCCGGCGGATTGGGGTGCGATCGGCCGCTGGTTCGCCTACCTTCCGAAGGGCCGGATGATCCACCGTCCCATCGGCGATACCCCGGCAGTGCCCGGTGAGGCGGCCATCGGCTGGACCATGCACTACGTGATCGGGGTGGCCTACGGTGTCGCCTATCTGGGCCTGCTGGTTTTTGTGTTGGACAGCCCGGCCAGCCTGCTGAACGGGCTTGTTTTCGGCGCTGTCTCCGTCGTCATTCCCTGGTTCGTGATGCAGCCGGGTCTTGGCATCGGCGTCATGGGCCGGCTCGCCGCCAACCCCTGGGTGCCGCGCCTCAACGCGTTCTTCAGTCACGTCATTTACGGCGCCGCGCTTTACGCCGGTATCCGGCTGGCGAGTCATTTGTCCTTGTGAGAGAAGAGGGCGGGACGCGGAAAACCTCCCGCCCTCGGACTCGTGTCGGCCTAAACCAGGGTGCCGAGATTCAGGTCGTTCTGGTCCAGATCGCCGGTAACACTTGTGACCGTTGCAACGACGGTGTCGAAGACGGCGTCGCCGGTGGTGTCGACCGAGATCACCGCATCCTGACCGGTGCCGGTCTGCTGCACATCGACCCGGGCGCTGCGGTCCACATCCGCAACACCAAGGCTGTCGAGCAAACCGTCCAGGTCGACGAGATCCGCGCCCGTCGCATCGAAGCCGTCGATCAGATCGCCGGCATCGAGGATGTCGTTGTAGACGAAGACGTCATTGCCGGTGCCGCCGTGCATGGTATCGGCTCCCGCGAGGTTGACGGCCAAGGCATCGCCTGAGATGAGGTCAGCGCCGGTGCCGCCGAAGATGGTATCGTCGCCGCCATAAGTCACGTCAGCCAAGCCGCCCAGGGAGAGGGAGTCTCCGGCGATTTTGTCGTTTCCGCCGCCGCCGTAGATCAGATCAGCACCGGCGTGCAGGGAGCCTGCCGTGGTGGTTGAAATTGCCGTCCCGCCATTTTGAGCCAAAGCGTCGCCAGCAACAAGGTCGTTGCCGTCTCCACTGTCGATCGTATCGCTTCCGGCGCTGGCTTGGCCGGCCAAGGCTGCGTCGCTGTTCGCGGTCGCCGTTCCGCCATTCCGGACGAGCACATCGCCGCTGATGGTGTCGTTGTTGCTGCCCGCGGTGATGCTGTCGTTTCCGGCATGGCTGCCCGCAAGGGCAGTATGGTTGGCCGTCGCGCTGGAGCTCGAATTGCCGGATGCGAGTGCATCGCCGGCGATGAGGCCCATTCCACCATTGCCGGTGATGATATCGCTGCCGGCGGAACCACCGTCTCTCGCATCGCTGAACATGAAGGCCACCGCGACACCCCCGTCGCTGATGGCCAGGCTGTCGCCCGCGAGGGTATCGGCGGCCCCGTCTCCGGATAGGGTATCATTGCCAGAAGCGCCTTCAACCGCGGTATGTCCGGCAATCGCTTCTGTGAACCCGAAACTTATGGCGAAGGCGTCGCCCGCGATACTGTCGGAACCATCGATACCACGCAGACTGTCGTTGCCGGCTTCGGCAGTATTGCCGAAAGCCGAGTTTTCAACGGTTACCTGTGCCGAGAAAGTGCCAATGGCCAGGGCCTCGCCGGCGATTGCGTCATCGCCGGGACCGCCGCCAATGGTATCGTTGCCCGCAATGGCATTCACGGCGGTGTTGGTGCTTCTCGCCTCTGACGTACCATCGGCGGCAAAGCTCAGCGTTTCGCCCGCCAGAGTGTCGGCGCCGCTGCCACCGAGAATCGAATCGTTACCTTCCATGGCTCCGGCGGCCGCGCTGTTGAGATGGGACGCATTCACCGGACCGCTGTGCGAGGCGAAGAGGATTTCACCGGAAATGAGATCGTCGCCGGCCCCACCGGAAAGATGATCGTTGGCGCCCCGGCCTTCGATCAGGTCGTCGCCGGCCCCGCCATTGATGGTGTTGTCGGTGTCGTCTCCGGAAATGATCGGCCCCAGCATCGCCAGGGCGGGGACAGCAACACCTCCAAGCGTGCCCAAGCTGTCAGAAATACCTTTGGTGTTTTGGTCGTCGGAGGAAATGAGAGATGGAACGTTCTCTTGTGTCATGGCTGAACTCCTCGCAGACTTGGTTGAACAGCGAAGAAGCATTGCACGCAATTAAAAGTGGAATCAACTCATGGACGATGATCATGATATGAATCTTGTTAAAGTTTAGCGATATGCATTCATATTGATTAAGCATCTGGTTTATATTGTTTATTTTCATGCCAACGAGGGCTTGTTTGCGCTTACCGAAACGATTTCTTTGAAACCAGCAGGCACTTAGGCCCGTTTTGCTTTCGTTGATAAACCGATGGTTGCTGCTTGGCTTGCTAACCGGAGGCTGAAGTCTGTTTCACGGCCTGCCAGAGATCCTCGAGGGCCTCCAGGCTTTGGTTCTCGGGTTTTTGACCCTTATCGTGGAGCTTGGCTTCCACGCCGCGAAACCTCCGTTCGAACTTCGCGTTGCTGCGACGCAGGGCTGCCTCCGGGTCGACACCCAGATGACGGGACAGATTGACCGCTGCGAAGAGCAGATCGCCAACTTCATCCTCTAGTTTGTCCGGATCGCCACCTTCGTCGATTACCTCCCGGATCTCACCGACTTCCTCTTCGATTTTCTCGAAAACCGGCGCCACCGTGGGCCAGTCGAAGCCGACCCGTGCCGCCCTTTTTTGCAGTTTCTCCGCCCGCAGCAAGGCGGGCAGGGCGGCCGTAACCCCGTCGAGAGCCGAAGCGGTTTCACCGTTCCCCCTTGCCGCAGCCTTGGCAGCGCGCTCCCGCGCTTTCTGGTCTTCCCAGGTGACCTTTACCTCATCGGGCGTGTCGGCCCTGTGGTCGCCGAAAACATGGGGATGCCGGCTGACCATTTTGTCGCTTATGGCTTCTGCGACATCGGCGAAGCTGAAATGCCCGTCTTCCTCTGCCATGCGGGCATGGAAAACCACCTGCAGCAGCAGATCGCCGAGTTCGTCCTTCAGAGCCTGCATGTCGCCCTGCTCGATGGCATCGGCAACCTCATAGGCTTCTTCAATAGTATAGGGCGCGATGGTGGCGAAGCTCTGCTTAACATCCCAGGGGCAGCCGCTCTGTGGGTCGCGCAGGCGGGCCATGATCGACAGCAGACGGTCGATCGTCGGCGTTTCGGGGGACTGGGAGAGGGGCGTGTGATCGGTCATGGCGGAAAGATTAACCAAAGCGGGCCGGGACAACCAGAGGCGAGAGAGAATGATTAAGGAAAGGCAAACACTTATTCTGTATCTGTGTCTCCATGTGGGGCAGTGCAGAACTTTCCGAAGGTGTGCCAGACGACACCTTCTTCAGTCAGAATTCAAGCGCTCTCTATGCTTATTGGCATAACCTGGCGCTGCGCCGTGGTGGCGTGCCTTTGCGGGAGGACTTCGACCCGGCCGAAGTCTTGCGCCTGCTGCCGCATATCTTCATCGTCGAGAAGGAAGTCGATACAGGCCGCTTCCTCTTCCGGCTCTCGGGTACCGCCATCCGCGACATCATGGGCGTAGAGAATACCGGCCGCTACCTGGATGAGCTGTTGGACGGCGAGGACCTCGCCAACGTCGCGAGCATGTTCGACGAGGTTATGGCCCATGGCACCTGCATGCGATCCATTGAGGGGCTGACCTATAGCGACCGCAGCTATCTGCGGGTGGAGATCTTGCGGTTGCCTCTGGTTCACGGTGATGGGAGCCAGCGCCTGGTGCTGGGCTGCCTGTCGCGGATAGAGAATGACTGCCGACCGAACCAGGTGCCGGGTCAGGTGAAAGACAAAAGCCTCATTCAGATCGACAACGACGTGTTGCCCAGGAAGTCGTTCTGAGTCTGCCCCGGACATCAACAGAGGCTCATCGGGACATAGTGGATCGGGACATAGTGAAACGGCGGTCGGGCTAGCGGCCGCCGTTTCAGAAAACCTGTCCTGAGCTTTGCTTCAGCCTGCCGGGCCGACACAGAAGTTCGACACGGAGTTGGCTTCGCTCCACTCCTCGACTTCGTCGTGATCGTCCAACGAGATGGAGAACTGGCAGGTCGCATTGAAGCCCGGCGTGTAGCAGCCGTTTGGGATGCCCTGAGTGATGAGCACCTGGCCGTTTGCCGGCACGTTGGCGACGATCTTGGCCGGGGCCGCACCGGAATTGGGGAAACTGGGCGTCCACTGGAAGGCGCCGCTGTCGCTGCCCCCGGCATTGCGGATCCAGAACTTGATCTGCACCGGTGCGCCGCCCGCGGGGTTCTTCTTACAGTAACTGTGCTCGGGAAAACCCTGCGGCAATCCGTGCGGATTGTTGTAGAAGGGGATCACTACGAGATTGGCCAACTGGCTGGGCGTGTCAGGGCCGCTGTCGGGCTGTCCGTCGGGGCCTGGCCGCGGCTTGCTTGACGGCTTGCCCGCGCCTCGGCCCGGCTCACGCGGAGGCTTCGCCGGTTTCATGATCTTCAATTGGATCGGCGCCTTTTCGGCCTGGGTGGATCGGGTCTGCGCGGCGCTGTCGTTAGCCGTCGCGCCGGCCATCGTTAGGGCGGCGAAGGCCGCCATGGTCAGATAGGAGACAGTGCTCTTGCGCATTTTTCAGGTCCTCTTTGCCTCGATCCGGCATTCGCCGGAACTGTTGGTCACGCCCGTGTGTCGTCGGTTGGTTACAATTGGTTCAAAGGGACCTTCGTGATGGAGGGGGAGAGGGCGCTTCAAGCCGTGGTTTTCGATCTCGACGGCACCCTCGTGCACTCGGCGCCGGACATTCATGCTGCGGCCCGGCGTCTGCTGGAGGAGCGTGGCCATCAGGGGCCGGATCTGGAAACGGTGATCGGTTTTGTGGGGAACGGCGTTCCAAAACTGGTGGAGCGCCTGCTCGACTGGACGGCCGAGGAAGCCGACGCCGAAGCCCACAGCGCCGCTACGAAGCGGTTTCAGGAGATCTACAACGCGGCGCCTTCCGCGCTATCAAGTCTCTATGAGGGTGTAGACGAGGTGCTGGCCGAATTGGCAGCGGCCGGCCTTCGCCTCGGCGTTTGCACCAACAAGCCCGAAGTGCCCGCCCGTCAGGTTCTGACCGACCTGGGCATAGACGGTTATGTGACGGCTCTTGTGGGCGGCGACAGCCTGGCGCGCCGCAAACCGGACCCTCTACCGCTGCTGCAAGCGGCGTCAGCTCTCGGCGTATCCCGGGAGGCCCTGGTCTTTGTCGGCGATAGCGAGGTCGATGCGGCAACCGCATCCGCCGCGGGCGTGCCCTTTGCCCTCTTCACGGAAGGGTATCGTAAAGCGCCCCTGGAGAAGATTCCCCACCAGGTCAGCTTCTCTCACTTCGGGAAGCTGTCATCCCTGCTTGCGGACCTGGGTTAGCGGGAGTGCGAAATCGAAGAAGCACTATCCAAGGCTGATAGAGACGCGCAAACAAGTCAGGGCAGGGGGCAAAGCAGACTTGGCCGGAGAGAAAGTCCGCCGGCGACTCGTTTCCGAGCCGCCGGCGGTCACGCGCAGGCTTTGATGGGCTCTAAGCTCAGCCGCGCGGTCTCAGACGCCTTTGGGGCTTCGCCGGTGAGGGATCGCCCTGGCCCGGCGTCGCTTTGAAGCCGCCGTTCGGGTTGATCGCCACGCCGCCGATCTTGCCGTCGCCGTTGCAGTCGATCTTCACGTTCACCTTGATGAAGTAGTTGTTGTTCTCGTTGCTCTCCGCGACCTGCTTGTTGGCATCGAAGTTCACTCGAATGGTGTTCATGCCTTCTTTCAGGTCGACGGTGAACTGATGCCAGTCGATGCCGCTGTAGGCAGCCAGGCCACCGGGCACGTTGTGGGTATGGATCAGTGTGTTGTCCCGGTAAACCTTGGTGACGAACGCACCGGCGTTGCCCGCGCCTTTATTGTGGGTGCGATAGGCGCCGGGGTGGAAACGGCAGAGGTTCTGCTGCGGCCCGACCTGCGTAGCGTCGGCTTGGTTGGGGTTGAGCTCTTCGGTCTGGCCCCAGCCGACGGGACCGGACTTCATAATGAAGCCGAGCGTGGTCGGGATGATGTCGGGCAGGGCGTGGGTAAGGCCGCCGGGGGCCTTGGACTGGGCGGTCTTGAACGCAATGGTCGGCTGGTACTGAACCATGGGGCCGGCTGCGCCGGCGGGCAGGGCCGTCGTCAGCGCGACAGCGCCGGCCGCAATGGCGAAAACACCAGCAATGCCGGCGAGCGTATTCTTGGAAGAGCGCATCTCAACCTCCTCATAGGGATGACAAGGCGCCAGAAAGCGCCCGGGTTATGAGGAAGTCGTTTGCCGGCCCCGAAAGGTTCAAAGGCTGATCAGGCGGGCCGTTAACCAGGGTGTGGCGGCAGTGCGAAGAGGGCGGTTAAGCCGCCCCTCAGAGGATTGCTGCCATGTTAATGGTTGAGGAAGGCGAGGCGCGGCTAACGTTCGACGCAGGTGTCGCCTGAACAGTCGTAGGTCGCCTTCATATAGCGGATGTAGGTCTCTTTTTTCTCCAGCAGCTCCTTCGTCCTGTTACGGATCTTGCCGCAGGCCGCGCCGGTGAATCCGTCGGCGCTGATTCCCTTAAGTCCGATCTGCCCATAGGGCGAAAGCCTGGCGATTTCACCAAGCGCGCTTGACACACCATAGCCGCGGCAGATCGCGGCTGCCTTGGACATATAGCCCAGATACCACTCGAACTTCTGGCTATCGGACCAACTCGGGTTCGGACCGCTAGACGGCATCCGCGCCGCCTCGGCATTTCCGACTGAGGCGGCGGCGATTTCAGTGGGAACAGAAGGGGCGCCGATAAGGGCAGAGACGTTGGAAGGAGGCTGTCTATGGCGCGCTCGCAGAGCGCCTTTGCTTTGAAGGCTGCGTCGTCGGCGTTCAAAGTCCGATCATGATCAGAACTCTGGTGTGGCTCGTATTCGTCGCCAGCGCGCTTCTCAGCGCTTTCTTTGCCTTTGTCGCAGTGGAAGCGTTCCTGACGGTGGCATTCCGTTGCCCAGCGATTCGATGCGACAACGCCAAGCCCGTAATCGCGATCGGTTCAGCCCTGAGCGGTGTCTGCTTCTGTTTTACAAGGCTGTCCGCGTTATGGCTTTGGCAGCGAGGCCGCTGTGCGGAGGTTTTGGATCCGACTCGATCAAGTCTTTTCGCGCATAATGTATATTATGGAAAATATAGGTATTTGGCGGATGCCCGGGCTCCGGCCGGTATCCCAAATACACAAAGGGCCGCGGTTTGCGGCCCTTTCGTCTTCGGCTTTGGCATCGGACCCCGGATCGGTTTCGAACGATCCCGGCGAGCCAGCGACCCCGGCGGGAAGCTTCTGCTGCTTCCCGCGGGTCGTTTCTTCGGCAGTTAGGCCGCGGCAACCGTGCGGTTGTCGTTGACGCCCTCTTCGCCGTCGGTCTTGCCTTCGGTCTGGTAACGCTCCGCCAGCTTGCTGTGCTGGAACAGAACCGTCTCCAGATAGGCATCGCGCTTGGGGCGCGGATCGTGGCCGCGGGCAACGGCATCGATGTCGCCGCGCGACAGGCCGATATCGTCCAGCTCACGGTCGGTCATGTCGCTGAGGGTCTCATAAACCCGGCGATAAGCCATGTACTTGGAGATCTTGCCCGTCAGCGCGCGAAAAGCGCTGCCGATAGCGTCCGTCAGATTGGCGATCCCCTGGGCAATGGCCTGGGAGCGCATGGCTTCTGCGCGTACGAGCGGGTCTTTGATGTGGTCGTATGACATCGTGTTCATCGTCTGCTTCCTTACCGAATGCCGCCCAGTTTGATGAGCGGACCTTGTTTTGATGGGAGCGCTAAGGACCCCAGCCCCTCGATCTCGCGAGGTCCCTCGAAGTGCTTCCGACAGAAAGAATATGGACCCGAGGGGCGCGCATCTGCAGCGCCATTGCTGCACCGCAGCAATGCACAAATGTCATGGCGGGATTAAGAAGAGATTAACGCAATAAAACAGTCATATAAGTCAACTTACTGAACTACGGTGCCAAGTTACGCATAGCTAGCGCCGGGACGCCGCCCCGGCAGTGCCCCCAGCTCTATCCTGCGCCGCGCCCTTGTAGATGTCCTTGATCTGGCGGGCCATAAGGCGCTCGGGCTCGGCGGGCACCTCGAAACCGAAGTCTCGGTAAAGCGCCTGGGCGTCAGCGGTCGCCAGCATCCAGCGGCGCAAGCCCTGCAGCCCTGGATGGGCGATGACGCAGCCGATCAGCCAGCGCCCCAGCCCCTGCCCCCGCGCGGTTTCCAGCACGAAGACGTCGCAAAGCCAGGCGAAGGTGGTGCAGTCGGTGACGACGCGGGCATAGCCGAGTTGATCTTCCGCTTCGTAGAGGCCGAAATTCAAGGACCCGGCAACCGCCCGTTCGACGATGTCGAGCGGGATACCCTCCGACCAATAGGCCGTTCGCAGAAAGCCGTGGATCACCGGCAGGTTCAGCCGGCCGGGGTCGGTGCTCACTTCGTAGCCGCCTCTTTGCCATGTCTGCACCATGTCCCTCGCCTCCTTCACGCCGCCGCCATCGGATTGGATTTCGGGATCCAGACAGCCATCGGGGCCCGCTCCGGAGGAGGAGAATAACGTTATACAACCGGAGCAATGCACGACTGATCTTAATTGGCGCTTTCCTGCTTGTCGCTTTATAATCCGCGGTAATCGGGGAAAAATCCCGAAATAACAACGCGTTCAGGGACCAACTTTATGTCTTTCGGGTTTCGCTCCGGGGCCACGGCGATGGCCTCATTCGTTTTTATGGCGGTACTCTCCGGCGAAGCGTTTGCCGAGGTTCGGGTCTATGAGGCGCCGGAAGCGCCCAAGGTTCAAACCTTAAAAGAGACGCCTTCCCTGGCACCGATGGTGAATGCCGGTCAGCTGCCGAAAATCGGCGACCGGGTGCCCGCGGTGCCGCGCGTGTCCGTCAGCGGCCCCAACCTTTCCGTCGGCAGGCATGGCGGTGAATTGCGAATGCTCGTGACCCGTGACAAAGACGTGCGCCTGCTGAACGTCTACGGCTATGCACGCCTTGTCGGCTACAACGAGGCGCTGGAGGTCGAGCCTGATCTGCTGGAAGCCCTCGAGGTTGAGGACGGACGCATCTTCACCTTCAAATTGCGCAAGGGTCATCGCTGGTCGGACGGGCACCCTTTTACCTCTGAGGATTTCCGCTACTTCTGGGAGGATGTTGCGAACAACGAGGCGCTGACCCCGACGGGGCCGTCCCAGGTGCTGCGTGTCGAGGGCGAACTGCCAAAGGTCGAGTTCCTCGACGAAACCACGATCCGTTACAGCTGGTCTCAGCCCAATCCCTTTCTGATCCCCGCACTTGCCGGCGCGCGCCCGCTCGATCTTTTCATGCCGGCTCATTACTTGAGCGCGTTCCATCCCAAGCACGGCGACCAGGCGAAGATCGACAAGGCAGTTGCCGAGGCCGGCGCGCGCAACTGGGCCCAGCTGCATAACCGCCTGGGCAACATGTACAAGGCGACCAACCCGGATCTTCCCACCTTGCAGCCCTGGTTCAACGCGGTGAAACCGCCCTCGACCCGCTTTGTCGCCGAACGCAATCCTTACTATCACCGCATCGATGCCTCCGGTCAGCAACTGCCCTATGCCGACCGCTTCGTGCTTTCAGTGGTTGGCGGCTCGCTGGTTCCCGCCAAGACCAGCGCCGGGGAGTCGGATCTGCAGTCCCGCGGCCTGCACTTTTCCGACTACACCTTTCTGAAGGCGGCTGAAGAGCGCAGCGGCTTCGACGTCCGCCTCTGGAAGACGGTCCGCGGCTCCCAACTGGCTCTCTACCCGAACCTGAATGTCAGCGACCCGGTTTGGCGGAATCTGAACCGCGATGCCCGCTTCCGCAGGGCGCTTTCTCTCGGCATCAATCGAAGCGAGATCAACCAGGTCATCTACTACGGGCTGACTTTGGAAGGGAACAACTCGGTGCTGCCCGACAGCCCCCTTTTCAAAGAGGAGTATCGTGCCGCCTGGGCTGACTACGATATCCAGAAGGCGAACGCTTTGTTGGATGAAATCGGCCTGACGGAGCGTGACAGTTCCGGTGTCCGCCTGCTGCCGGATGGACGCCCGGTGGAGATCATCATCGAAACAGCCGGCGAAAACACCGAAGAAGTCGATGTGCTGGAGCTCATTGCCGATTCCTGGAAGGCCATGGGCATCAAGCTCTTCACCAAGCCGTCGCAACGCGAGGTGCTGCGCAACCGCATCTTCTCAGGCGAGACGATGATGGCCATGTGGTACGGCTACGAGAATGGCATTCCCACGGCTTACACCAGCCCGGAAGAGTTCGTGCCGATCCATCAGCAGAGCTACCACTGGCCGAAGTGGGGTCAATACGCCGAAACCGGAGGGCAGGCCGGTGAGCCGGTCGACATGGAAAAGCCGAAGCGGCTGTTGGCGCTCTACAAGGAATGGCTGCACGCCAAATCCCGGGAAGCAAAAGTCGCGGTCTGGGAAGAGATCCTGACGATCCAGGCCGAAGAGGTCTACACCATCGGGCTGGTGGCCCATGTGCCGCAGCCGGTGACGGTCGCCAGCAGTCTCCGGAACGTGCCGGAGGAGGGAATCTATAACTGGGACCCCGGGGCTCAGTTCGGCATCTACCGGCCGGAGCGTTTCTGGTTCGACCGCTAGATTTCCACGGTCAATCCGTCGTATCCCGGCTCGACCCCCGGCGGGCAGCGGCTCAGCAGTTCGTCGTAGTCGAGCTTCTCGTTCATATGGGTCAGGATGGCCCGCTGCGGTTTCACCCTGGCGATCCACTCCAGCGTCTGCGCGACATGGGAATGGGTCGGATGCGGGTCGTCTCTTAGACAATCGACGACCCAGAGTTTCACGCCGTCGAGCGCGGCAAAGGCTTGCTCATCCAGCGCAGAAGCATCGGTCGAATAGGCGATATCGCCGCAGCGGAACCCGAGGCTGGGGTCGGCGCCATGCTGCTGGGTGAAGGCGGTCACCGGGATGTTGCCGACCCTGAAATCCCCGTCGATCACATGATCGTCCAGCAAGGCCGGATAGAGGTTATCGGCTGTGCGGCTGGAGCAAAACGCATAGGCAAAGCGTGTCGTCAGCGCGGCCCGGGTCTGGGCGTCCATATAGGCGTCGATCGGCTTTCGCCGGGAATAGACGATGCCGCGCAGTTCATCCAGGCCGTGACTGTGGTCGGCGTGGGCATGGGTATAGAGCACGGCATCGAGCGCGGTGATATCGTTGTCCAAAATCTGCTGGCGCAGGTCCGGCGAGGTATCGATGAGGATGCGGGCTGTGGTTCCGGGTTCCTCCCCTTCGCCCTCGATCAATACGGAAACCCGCGAGCGTCGGTTTTTCGGGTTGTCGGGTTTTGCAACACCCCAGGTGCCGCCGGCCTCGCGCCCGGCGACCGGCACGCCGCCGGAACCGCCGCAGCCCAACACCGTCAGCTTCATGGCATCCTCTCAGGCCCGCCGGGCACGGCTGAAAAGCTGAAAGAAATTTTCGGTCGTGAGTGCGGCAAAGTCTTCCTCAGGCATGTCTTTCAATGCTGCCAGGGCTGCTGCCGTGTAGGCGACATTGGCCGGCTCGTTGGTCTTGCCGCGCTTGGGTACCGGCGCCAGATAGGGCGAGTCAGTCTCCACCAGCAGACGGTCGAGCGGCACCTCGGCCACGGTATCGCGAAGCGCCTGGGCGGACTTGAAGGTCACGATGCCGGCCAGAGAGATGTAAAAGCCGATGTCGAGGGCCGCGCGGGCCAGTTCGGGCCCGGCCGTAAAGCAGTGGATGACACCCGGGAAAGGACCCTTTGCATATTCTTCCTGCAGGATCGCCACGGTATCGTCATCGGCGTCGCGGGCATGCACGATGAGCGGCAGCCCGGTCTTGCGGCTGGCCTCGATATGGGCGCGAAAGCTCACCTGCTGCGCTTCGCGCGGCGAGTGTTCGTAGTAGTAGTCGAGGCCGGTCTCACCAATCCCTACCACCTTCTCATAGGCTGCCAGTTCCAGCAGGCGCCCGGCGTCTTGCTGGCCTTCCTGCCCGGCCTCATGCGGGTGCACGCCGACCGAGCAGAAGACCGAGGGAAAGCGTTCGGCGATCGCGCGGATCGTGTCGAACTCGCTGATCTTGGTGCAGATCGTCACCAAGGTCGCGACGCCGGCAGCTTGCGCCCGCTCGACCACCGGCCCCAGGTCGCCGTCCTTGGCCAGGTAGTCGAGGTGGCAATGGGAATCGACCAGCGCCGGAGCGGCCTCTTCGGATGACACGGAAGCGGCCATGAATCAGGCCTCTTCCTCGATAAAGCGGGGAAAGATCCCTTCGGGGGCCGGCAAGGCGGTGCCCGGCGTCAGCCGGGTCTGCAGGGCGGCAAAGTCGCGCTCCGCCGTGTCGACCGCGAGCTGGTCCAGCATCTTCTCCATCGCATCCGGCATCACCGGCTGGCAGAGAATCGCGAGCTGGCGGATGGTGTCCGCCAGCACATAGAGGACCGTTGCCATGCGCGCCGGATCGCTTTTTTTCAGTTTCCAGGGCGCTGCGTGATCGATGTAGCGGTTGGCGGCGGAAACCACCTCCCAGGTCTTGGTCAGAGCGATGTGGAATTGCTGAACGTCCAGCTCCCTGCGCAGGTCCTGCAGCAACCCCGTTGCCTGATCCAGCAGCGCCTCATCGTCGGCGTCCAGATCGCCCGGCTGCGGCACCTGCCCTCCGCAGTTCTTGGCAATCATGGACAGCACACGCTGGGCCAGATTGCCGAACTGGTTGGCAAGGTCGTAATTCATACGCCCGACCATGGCGCTGCGCGAGAAGTCGCCGTCGTTGCCGAAAGGCACTTCACGCAGCAGGAAATAGCGCAGCTGGTCCAGACCATAGGTTTCCACGAGCTCCGCCGGCACCAGGGCGTTGCGCAGTGTCTTGGACATCTTCTCGCCCTCGTTGGTCCACCAACCGTGGGCAAAAACCCTTTTGGGTGTCGGCACGCCGGCCGCCATCAAAAATGCCGGCCAGTAGACGGCGTGAAAACGAAGGATGTCCTTGCCGACCATATGAACGTCGGCGGGCCAGAAGGTCTTGAAGTTCTCGGACTCCGCATCGGGATAACCGACGGCGGTGATGTAGTTGGTCAGGGCATCGAGCCAGACGTACATGATGTGGCCCGGCGCATCGGGCACCGGAATGCCCCAGCCGAAAGTGGTGCGGCTGATGGAGAGATCTTTCAGCCCACCCTTCACGAAGCTTATCACCTCGTTGCGGCGGCTCGCCGGAAGGATGAAGTCGGGTTGCTCTTCATAGAGCTTCAGCAGGCGCTCGCCCCAGGCCGAGAGACGGAAGAAGTAGGACTCCTCCTCGACCCACTCGCATTCGGCGCCGGAGGGGGCGATCTTCTTGCCGTCTTCGCCGTCCTCAAGCTCGCTCTCGGCATAGTAGGCCTCGTCGCGCACGGCATACCAGCCGGCATAGCTGCCGAGGTAGATGTCGCCGGCTTCGACCAGTTTCTGCCAGAGTGCCTGGCAGGACCGCTTGTGGCGTTCCTCGGTGGTGCGGATGAAGTCGTCGTTGGAGAAGTTCAGCAGACCGGAGAGATCGCGGAAGTTCTGGGAGACCTTGTCGGTGAAGGCCTGTGGATCGATGCCGGCCGCCTCGGCGGATTTCTCGACCTTCTGGCCATGCTCGTCGGTGCCGGTCAGGAAGTGAACCTGATAACCGTCCAGGCGCTTGAACCGGGCCAGTACGTCACAGGCCAGCGTGGTGTAAGCGTGGCCGATATGCGGCGCATCGTTCACATAGTAAATCGGGGTCGTGACATAGTACGCCGGCTTTCCTGCCGTCATCAGAGATCTCCATCGGGGGCGACCGGGGGGCCAGGTGCCGGCCTCGCCTCATCCGCACTAGGAAGCCGCGTTCTCCAAATCCAGGAAAGCGGTCAAAACCACCTGTTTCCGGTCCAGATTGGCTGCCTCGGTCCTGGCAAAAAGGCGGCTGATCTTCTCCCACAGGCCAAGCCATTGCGCAAGGGGGCGCCCGGCCAGCAGGCGCCGGGCCAGCTCCGCCTCGCCGGGCACAACCTCGACCAGGGCGGCGCCGGTCGACCCCGAACGGATCAGGCGTCCCAGCCACCAGATCAAGAGCTCCATTCCGGTCTGAAAGGCCGTCGGGTTGCGGTTTTGGCCCCACTTGTCCGCCAGGGCGTGCAGGGCCTTCACGTCGATCCGCGGCAGGGTGGCGATCAGGGCGATCAGGTCTTGATAGAGCTCCAGTCCGCCATGACGGGCCAGAGCCAGGGCGCGGCCGATGCTGCCGTCGGCCAGCCGGGCCAGTGCAGCGGCTTCGTCTGGCTCAAGCTCGGGCTGGTGTGCCTGGAGCAGTTCAGCAACCACGGATTCTGCCAAGGGCGCCAGCGGCAGCTGGCAGCAGCGCGAGCGGATGGTCGGCAGGAGGCTGCCCGGGGCGTGGCTCACCAGCAGCAGGATGCAGCGCGGCGGCGGTTCCTCCAGGATTTTCAGAAGGGCATTGGCGGCGTTGCGGTTGGTCTCGTCTATGGAGTCGACAATGGCGACCCGCCAGCCCCCTTCTCCCGCCGTCATGCGGGCAAAGCCGAGCAGGCGGCGGACATCCTCGACCGGAATCACGCTCCGCAGTTTGCCCTTGTCGTCGACCTGACGCTCCAGGGTCATCAGGTCGCTGTGCCCTGAGGCTGCGACACGGCGGAAGACGGGATCCTCGGCTGCGATCGCCAGGCCGGTTGGGCTGTCGCCGAAGAGGCCCTGTTCCGCCGGCGCTTCCGCCAGCAGATAACGCGCGAAGCGGTAGGCCAGGGTTGCCTTGCCGACACCGCGCGGTCCGGAAAGCAGCCAGGCATGGGGCAAGCGGCCGGACTCCGCCGCCTGGAGCAAAGTCGCTTCCGCCGCTTCCTGGCCCCGCAGAGAGGCCGTCAGCCGCGGATGGGGCCAAACCGGTTCTTTGTCGCTCACGACAAGGTGTCCTCATGCTTCTCGGCTACGATCACCCTGATCTTATCAGCGACGGACTCCGCCGTCCCGGCGGCATCGACGAGAATGCAGCGTTGCGGTTCGTCTGCCGCGATTTCGTGGAAGCCCCGGCGCAGCCGCTCGTGAAAAGCGCGATCCATGGTCTCATAGCGATCTTCGGCAGCAGTGGTGGACGTCGCCCGCTGGCGCGCGCGCTCCAGGCCATCAGCGACCGGAAGGTCGAGGATCAGCGTCAGGTCCGGCATCAGGCGGTCCAGGACAAGCGCGCGCAGCTTTTCGACGGGCTCCCGGCCCAGTTCATGTCCGAAGCCCTGATAGGCCAGGGTCGAGTCGACGAAGCGGTCGCAAACCACCCAGTTACCGCGGGCCAGGGCGGGCTCGATAGTCTTGATGACATGGTCGCGGCGGGCGGCGAAGTGCAGAAGCGTTTCGGTCAAGGCATCCCAGCGGCCCGCCTCACCGGTTACCAAGAGGTCACGGATCTGCTCGGCGCCGGGGCTGCCCCCGGGCTCCCGCGTTTCCACCACCGTTACGCCTTGCTCGCGCAGCCAGGCGGCAAGAAGCTTTTGCTGGGTGGATTTGCCGGCCCCCTCGCCGCCTTCCAGAGTGATGAAGCGGCCCCTTGCCTTGCCGACCGTTGCCGTCGTGTCGCTCAAGGGGTTCCCAGCAGCAGGAACTTGATGCTGGCCGCAATCCGTCCAAAGGGCCCGAGCTGCTCGACGTCTTCGCCGGCCATCAGCGGTACTTCAACCGGCACGCCGTCCGGCCAGGAGACCCGCAGGGTAGCGATCTCCTGCCCAGAAGGAACCGGTGCCGGGATGGGGCTGTCATAGACAACGGAGACTTTCATCCCGTTACGCACGCTGCGCGGCAGGGTGACGACGAGATCCTCGGCCATTACGAGGGGCACGGTTTTCTCGGCACCAAGCCAGACCGGTGCCTCGTCGACGGTCTCCCCACTCTCGAAAAGGGCGTAGTTGCCGAATTCCCGGAAGCCCCAGGACATCAGCCGTTCGGACTCGGCTGAGCGTTCCTTGATGCTGCCCAGGCCGTTCACTACAAGGATCAGCCGGCGGTCGTTCTGAACCGCCGAGGCCGTCAACCCGTAACCGGCTTCCTCGGTATGTCCGGTCTTCAACCCATCGGCGCCGATGTTCTTGTAGAGAAGCGGATTACGGTTGCCCTGACGAATATCGGTCCAGGTGAATTCCTTCTCCGAGTAGTAGTGATAGAACTCGGGGTGGTCGGTAATGATCCGATTGGCAAGGGTTGCAAGATCACGTGCCGTCATCCGGTGGTCCGGGTGCGGCCAGCCGGTCGCATTGGCGAATGTACTGCCGGTCATGCCGATCTCGCGCGCTTTGGCCGTCATCTGCTCGGCAAAGGCTTCTTCGCTGCCGGCAATGCCTTCGGCCAGGACGATGCAGGCATCGTTGCCCGATTGCACGATCACACCGCGCAGCAGATCTTCGACACGGATCTGGTCCCCGACTTCCACGAACATTTTGGAACCGCCCATGCGCCAGGCTTTCTCGCTGACCGGCAGCTTATCGTCGAGGGACAGGCTGCCCGCTTTCAAGCGTTCGAAAACCATGTAGGCCGTCATGATCTTGCTCATCGACGCCGGGGGCATAGAGACTTCCGAATTCTTGTCGAGCAAGATGGCGTTGGTGTTCGCGTCCATCAGGAAGACTTCGCGGGCCTGGGTTTCCAGAGCCTCCGCCGTGGATGCCAGAGGTGCCGACAAGCCAATGGCCGCTGCCAGCGCGAAGGACAGAATGATTGATCTGGTGAGGGTCATTTCACGTTTTTCTCCGGGCGCAGAGGGCCTGAACTTTTCTGTGGCACAGGTTCCCGCGCAACATCAATCGACAACAACCTTGGCATCGGTGATGCCATTGTAGAGAAGCCTCTCAAGCAGCTTGTCGGCTTCGCCGACATCGCGCACCGGGCCGAGGCGAACGCGGAAGAAACGGGTATCGCCGACGACGGCGCGCGCAATCTGCACGTTGCCGAGAGAAGACAGCCGCGCGCGCATACGCTCTGCATTGACGATCTCGGCGAAAGCGCCGGCCTGCACATACAGTCGGGTCCGCCGTACCGCTTCCTGGGTGACGACCGGCTGTGGATTGACGACCAGCGGCGCTGTCGCCGTGTCACTGGTCTGAAGCTGTGCGGCAGAGGCGGTTCGCACGGGTGCGGGCTTGACGGGAGCGCCGGCTGCCGGCGCGGGTGCGGCCTCGCCGGCGGGCGGCAGTTCCTGAACCGCCACCGTTTCAACGGGGACCGCCGGCGGTGCATCGGCATCGGGGCTCAAGCCCTTGGCGGCATTGACCAGTTCGCGGGTTTCGGGTTCCAGGATGGTGACCCGGACCTTTGCGGTTCCCTGCCTGACGAAACCCAGAAGTTCGGCACCGCGTTTTGAGAGGTCGATGATGCGGCCGTGGGCAAAAGGGCCGCGATCGTTGATGCGCACCCGGATCGAGCGGCCGTTTTCCAGGTTTGTCACCTGCACCAGGGTCGGCATCGGCAGCGTCCGATGGGCGGCGGTCATGGCGTTCTGGTCGTAGATCTCGCCGTTTGCGGTCCGCTTGCCGTGGAAACCGGGGCCGTACCAGGAGGCCACGCCGGTTTCGTCATAGTCGTAGTCGACCCGCGGGTAATACCAGATGTTCTTTATCTGATAGGGCCGACCGACCTTGTAGTTGCCTTGTTGCGGAGGGGTTGCGTCGGGGGGCAGTTGCAGCCGCTTTGCATTATGAACCGCCAGTTCGGTTTCAGCGCAGCCCGCGAGAATTCCCATCAAGCCCAGCAGTACCGCGCCGGATTTCCATCCCCCGGATATCCATCGCCCAGCCACCATATTGTATTCTCGCAAGCGTTCCCCACTATCTCTTGTAGTCTATGCGTCTTTTGCTTCTCCGGCAATCATGCTGCCAAGGGGGGGCGGCATACCGGAATCAGGGTTTTCTCAATTTCTCGATCAGTTCCATCGTCGGATAGCCGTCGGCGGGCTCGCCGATCGATTTTTGATAGGCGCTGAGGGCGGCGCGCGTCTGGCGGCCGACCAGACCGTCCGGCTCCCCGGCATCAAAGCCCCTGGCATTCAAGAGCGCCTGCATCTCCTCGATGATCTTCAGGCTGATCGGCTGTTCCTCCGGCAGGGAGGCGAGCGGCGGCGCGCCGGCAATGCGATCGGCAAGATGGCCCACAGCCAGGGCGTAGAGGATGGAGCGGTTCCAGATCAGGATGGTGCGATAGTTGTTGTAGGCGAGGAACGCGGGGCCCCTGTGCCCTGACGGCAACACCATCGCGGCATCCAGATCGGCGCTTGGCAGCGGGCTGCCGTCGATCCTGGTGACGCCGTGAATCTCGGCCCATTCGCGCAGCGGCTTGGCGATATTGAGACTGGCTTGGCTGTGGTCGAAACCAGCGGGAAGCCTGACCTCCCTGCCCCAGGTTTCGTCACCCCGCCAACCTTCCTGAGACAGGTAGTTGGCGGCGGAGGCGAAGATGTCGGGCAGGCTGTTCCAGATGTCGCGCTTGCCGTCGCCGTCGAAGTCGACGGCGAAGTTCACGAAAGTCGAAGGGATGAACTGCACCTGCCCCATGGCCCCGGCCCAGGAGCCGGTCATCCGCTCGGCGGCGATGTGCCCCTCGTCGATGATTTGCAGGGCGTTCAGCAGCTCGTTGCGAAAGAAGGCGCTGCGCCGGGAATCGTGGGCGAGGGTCGCCAGGGCGCCGATCACCGGAAAGCCGCCGGTGTACTCGCCGAAGTTGCTCTCAAGGCCCCAGAAGGAAACCAGGAACCGGGGCTGGACGCCGTATTTGGCCTCAATGCGCTGCAGAAGGTCGCGATGCTCCTCCAACAGACGCCGGGCGCGGTCGACCCGGGTGTCGGTGACGCTGGATCGAACATAGCGGGTGAAGGTCAAAGTGAATTCGCGCTGACTGCGGTCTTTCTCCAGAACCCGCTCGATGGGCTTCACCCCGGCCAGCGCCGCCTCGACGGTCTGGGACCGGATGCCTTTGCCAAGGGCTTCCTGCTTCAATTCATCCAGCCAGCGGTCAAACCCGGCATCGGTTTGCTGCGCCGTCGCGGGCGCTGTCAGGCACAAGGTGACTGCAAGGCCAAGGGCGAGTGCTTTGACAGAGGATGTCAGGCTCGGCATGAAAACGGTCACCCCACGAAACGTTGCCACAACGCGGCCGGCATTTTGGAGAACGCGGCCCGACTGGCTGTTCTTGTGCCATAGGCCCAAGAGTCGTGGCAATCCAAGCTTCCGCCTTCTTTGCCCAGCCTAGGGATCCTCAGTCACCTCAAAGGTGATGCTGTCGCCGGCCAGCAGGAACACCACCGCGCCGTCGGCGGCCTTGTAGGTCCATTTCTCTATGGGGCCGATCTTGGACACCTCACTCGGCTCACCAAGCGCGGACTCCAGGTCGGCGCGTGTTGAGGCTCCGTCGGCCTTCTTGATGATATCGGCTTTGCTGGGCGCGAAGCAGCCGGCAAGCATTAGCACCAGCAGGAATGCAAACGCGGTTGTGGCGGAACGCATCGAATCACTCCTGTGGACGTTGGATTCCAGGCTTCTGTCTAGCTTTGCCGCGCGATCCGGGCAAGTGCGCGGCGGAGAATAGTCGGTTGCGCGAAGAGCGGCTGATCCTGCTCGCGCCGGCCACCCGAACCGGCCTTAGACCCGTGTCGGTCTCAAAATAAGGAAAAGCCCCGCCGGGGAGGCGGGGCTTTTGAGAGGTCGATGCAATCAATTTCAGGAGACGGTCGATGAACCGTGAAACAAGTATGTTCCGGAGATGGTAAACAAATGGTTAACAGCTTAATGATTCATGAATCATTCTGTTATTTGGTCCGGTGATAAACCCGGCAGTCTGTCGTCCCCTCGCCGCGAAACAGGTAAACCACTTGATTTTCCGCCATTTTTGCCCGGTCCACCAGGCTGCCGTGGCCGCCGACCGCAGCGCCGTAGGTACGTCCGTCGACGATGCCGATATAGAATTTGTCGCGCTTTTGGCGGAAAATCCGCTTGTTGCAGGCCTTCGAAAGCTCCGGATTCAGGACCCAGGCTTCATGGAGTCGGCCCTCGTCGCGCACCAGCAGGCGCGATCCGGCTCGAACCTGTTTGGTTTTGCGCCCCAACACCGATGTATCGGCTGATCCGCCGGAGTTATGAGTGGGATAGTGACCGGGGTTGGTGGTGTAGAGCTTGCCGGCCAGCACGGCGGTTCCGCCCTGGCCGAAAGTGGCGCCAAGGGTAACGGTGAAATACACCATTAATGTCAGATGCTTGACCATGATTACCTACCATTTTGCGCGAAGCGCAGGCTCTTCCTGAGCCTCTTCAAGGTATCAGCAGTCGCCTAGGGCCGCGTTAAGGGCTGTGACTAACAAAGGACTAACGATTCAGTCTTGAAACCCGGGCCTTGAAACCCCGGACCTTGAAACCCTGGGGTTGAGGGGCACGTAACAGTCTTAAGAAGGGCGACGACGGCCACACGTGGTGGCTTTCATGGGAGGCCGGGCAGGCACTCCCCGATACACCCAGGGAGATGGACATCACTGCTCTAGACCTTCAGATGGCGCGCGAGGAGCGCGCCGCGCCCAAGCCTGCGGCGGAAAACGCCGTTTCTCTCACCGGCCTTACCACCGCCGTACCGAAGTATGTGCTGCGCCAGGAAGACGTGGTCACCCGCGTGCGTTCTCTCTTTGGCGGACGGCGCATCAACATCGACCGTCTTTTGCCCGCCTTCGACAACGCCGGTATCCTCACCCGCCGGTCCTGTGTGCCTATCGAATGGTATCTTGAGCCCAGCGACTGGAAGACCCGGAACCAGTTGTTTATCGACAATGCCCTGGATCTGTTCGAGGAAGCGACCTTGCGTTGCCTCGAGCAGGCAGGTCTGCCGCTCGATGCCGTTGATGCCATCGTGGCTGTTTCGACCACCGGGATCGCCGTGCCCAGTCTGGATGCGCGGTTGATGGATCGCCTCGCGTTCCGGCGCGACGTCATCCGGCTGCCGATTTTCGGCCTGGGCTGTGCGGGCGGTGTGATGGGCCTGTCGCGGGCCGCGGCTTTGGCCAAGAGCCGTCCGGGCATGCGGGTTCTCTGCCTGGTGGCGGAACTCTGCGCCCTCACCTTTCGGGCCAACGACCGCTCCAAGAGCAATGTGATCGCGACGGCGCTTTTCGGTGACGGCGTTGCTGCGGTTTTGCTGGAATCACCCGGCGATCCGGCGTTACCCGGCGCTGGCGCGCCTGAGACCCGACAATCTATGCCGCCGCTGCAGCTTACGGCATCAGGTGAATATACCTGGCCGGCGTCGCTCGATGTTATGGGCTGGGATGTTGAGAACGACGGGCTCGGTGTGGTTTTCTCACGCGACATACCGTCGCTCGTCCAAGACCGCCTGGGGGCAGCTCTGGATACCTTTCTCGCAGATCACGGCTACACCCGGGCCGATATCGACGGCTACGTCTGCCATCCCGGTGGCGCCAAGGTGATCGCCGCGCTGGAAGAGGTCTTCGGTCTTGAGGAAGGCAACCTCTCGGCGGCACGGGGTGTGCTGCGGGACTTCGGTAACATGTCGGCGGTGACGGTGCTTTTCGTGCTGGAGCGTATGCGCGCGGCCGGCATGAAGGGCCGCTACATTATGACGGCGCTCGGCCCTGGCTTCAGCGCAGGCTTCCAGATCCTGGAGGCGTGAAGCCATGAGCGTGCTCTGGGCCGTTCTGATCCTCGTCGCCCTCCAACGCCTCGGTGAACTGGTTTACGCCCGGCGCAACACGCGACGCCTTCTGGCTGAAGGCGGACAGGAGATTGGCGCCGGTCACTATCCCCTGCTGGTCGGCCTTCACACGCTGTGGCTTCTCGCGCTGCTGGTTTTTGTGCCGGCGGACGCTCCCGCCTCTTGGCCCCTGCTTGGGATTTTCCTGGTACTGCAGTTGTTGCGCCTTTGGGTCCTGATCACGCTGGGCCGCTACTGGACCACCAGGATCATCACCCTGCCCGATGTACCGCTGGTGCGAAAAGGCCCTTACCGCCTCTTCCGCCATCCCAATTATCTGGTCGTGGCCGGTGAAATCCTGGTGCTGCCGCTGGCCTTCGGCGCCTGGGAGATCGCGCTCGCCTTTTCCGTGGCCAACGCGATCGTCCTGGCTGTTCGAATAAGCTGCGAGGAGCGCGCCATCGCACCCCGTCGCTCTGAATCGTTGAAGACGGGGCCGGTCAAATCTCCATGACGATCCGGCCGTCGATCTTGCCGGCTTCCATGCGCCCGAAGATGTCGTTGACGTTCTCCAGGCGGTCGGTTGCGAAGTGGGATGCCACCTTGCCCTCGGCGGCAAACTGAAGCGCTTCCGACAGATCGTTGCGGGTGCCGACGATCGATCCGCGGATTGTTTTGCGCATCAGCACCACTTCGAAAATCGGCAGCTCGAAGCCGCCGGGCGGCAAACCGATCAGGCTCATGGTGCCGCCGCGTCCCAGCATGGTAACGGCTTGCGAGAAAGAATCGCGCGATACCGCGGTAACGACGACGCCCTCGACCCCGCCGTTTTTGGCGATCTCTGCGGCGGCATCGGTGGTCGCCGCGTTGAAGACCTGATCAGCGCCGGAGTCCGAGGCCATCTTCAGCTTCTCCTCCGCAATGTCGATGGCGATCACGTGAAAGCCCATGGCCTTCGCGTACTGAACCGCAAGCTGCCCCAGTCCGCCGATTCCGACCACGGCGACGGTCTGTCCCGGCTTGGCCTCGGTTTCCTTCAGGCCCTTATAGACAGTGACCCCGGCGCAGAGGATCGGGGCGGCGGGCGCGAAGTCGAGGCCGTCGGGCAGATGGCCGACGTAGTCCGGATCGGCAAGGACATAGTCTGCAAAACCGCCATTGACGCTGTAGCCGGTGTTTGCCTGGGACTCACAGAGCGTTTCCCAGCCGCCGACGCAGTGGCGGCAGCAGCCGCAGGCCGTGTGAAGCCAGGGCACGCCGACGCGGTCGCCTTCCTTCACCGAGGTAACGCCGCGGCCGACCGCGGCAACTGAACCGACGCCCTCATGCCCTGGAATAAAGGGCGGTGTGGGCTTCACCGGCCAGTCGCCCTGCGCGGCGTGCAGGTCAGTGTGGCAGACCCCGCTGGCTTCGATCTTGACCACGATCTTGCCGTCACTCACTTCGGGTTTATCGACCTCGCGAATGTCGAGCGGCTTCCCGAACTCGGTGACGACGGCGGCTTTCATTGTGCTTGGCATCGATACCTTCCTTTGTCGATTCCGTGCATCCGCCCAGCCCGTTTGCACAAACACAAAATCTAACATGGCTATGAGGCAGGCTTATGAAAAGCGGCCGTTGTTTGGTAAAACCTATCAGGGCCGAAGGCCCAAACTATCTCTGACCGGTATCTGCCGTGCCGCGGGGCAACGTGAGTCGCGTATAGATTTCGCCCAGCAAGCCGCGGGGTAGAAAAATCACGCAGAGCACGAAAAGCAGGCCGAGGCCAAGCAGCCAGGCCGGCCCCAAAAGGTCGGCCAGCGTGTTTTCGGCGAGACGTACGATAATGGCGCCGAGAAACGCCGTCAGCAGGCCGTGTCGCCCGCCCAGGGCGACCCAGATCAGAACTTCGGTGGAGAGACCGAAACCGATCAAGGGCGGCGAGACGAAGCCGAACTGGGCAACGAAAAGCGCGCCTGCAAAACCGGCGACAGCCGCCGAGATGGTAAAGGCGGAAAGTTTCACGGCCCTGGTGTCGTAACCCAGGAAGGCCGTGCGGGCTTCATCGCTGGCCACCGCCCGCATCACCACGCCACGGCGCGAGCGCACCAGAGATTCCAGGATGATGTAGACGGCAATGGCGGCAAACAGGGTCAGGTAATAGAGCGGCAGAGGATCGAAGATTTCGATGTCGGCACCGAAGACACCAAGGTTCACCGGCGGTACCGACATAAGCCCGTTCATGCCGCCGGTGTAGGGCCAGCGTGCCATCAGCCGTTCGGCAATCACCGCGACGGCCAGCATGACGATGGCCAACTGCGCGCCCTGCAGGCCTCTGCCGTAGAACAGGAAACGCCCCAGCAGGTTGGCGAAGACCGCCGGGACCGCCAGCGCCAGGGCAATGCCGAGATAGCTGCTGGTCCAACCTTCCAAGCCGGGCAGCATGCCCAGGGTCGAAAGGCTCATGGCATAAGCGCCAAGTCCGAAGAAGACCGCATGACCGAAACTCATGAGACCGCAGTGGCCCCAGATCAGCGCCAGGCTCATGGCAAAGATGCCATAGGTAAGATACTGGGCGATCTGGGTGACTTCCCATTCCCCCAGCACCAAAGGCAGGGCGAGAAATCCGACCCAGATGAGCGCATCCGTACGATTGCGGCGGTCGGCGAAGAATTGAGCAGAAAGCGTCATCGCGGACCGCCACGGCCAATGAGGCCACCGGGGAACAGCCTGATGGCGACAACCGCCATGGCAAACACCACGACCTGGGCCATGACCGGCGACCAGAGGCCGGCGGTCACGCTGTCCGTCGCACCGATCAGCCCGGCGCCCAGAACCGGCCCGGCGAGATGACCGGCGCCGCCGACCAAGATGGAGAGAAAGGCCGGGATCAGGAAGCCAAGACCCATTTGCGGGTCGACGCTCATGATCGGCGCCATCACCGCGCCTGCGAGCCCCGCCAAGGCTGCGCCATACGCAAAGGTCAGGCGGTCGAAGGTGCGGGTCGGAACGCCGAGACAGCCGGCCATGGAGCGGTTGGCGATGACCGCCCGTGCCGCCAAGCCGAAGCGGGTGCGGAAAAAGAGGTAGAAGGTTCCCGCCACAACCAGCAGGGCCACGGCCATGATGAACAGTCGGTAAGCGGGATAGCTGGCGCCGAAAATCTCCAGTTGAGCCGTGATCGGCGCGGCGGTCGATTGGGCCCCCGGCCCAAAGAGCAGGACCACGCCCTGCTTGATGGCGATGGAGATTCCCCAGGTCGCCAGAATGGTGTCGAGAAAACGATGGTAGATGTGGCGGATCACCAGCTCTTCCATCAGCAGGCCGATGAAACCGACGAGAAGCGTCGCCGCGATCAGGCCGATCCAATAGGGAACTCCCGCCTGCTGCAGCAGCACCAGGGTGTAGGCGCCGAGCAGAAAGAGTTCGCCATGGGCCATATTGATGACCCGCATCAGCCCGAAGACAATGACCAGCCCCATGGCCACAAGGATAATCACCAGCACATAGTTGGTGGCATCGAGCAGGAGCAGCAGGGCTTGGTCCATCTCTACCCCTCTCCTAGATCGCCAAGTGCTTGTGAAGCAGGCTGTCGTCGGCGCGCAGCGTGGCACTGCTGGCGTCGGCCACCAGAACGCCGTTCTCGATAAAGAGGCAGCGCTCGGCAATGGTGAGGGCGAGTTCGACGTTCTGTTCGACGGTCACCAGAGTCAGTCCCCGTTCTTCCACCTCCCGGCGCATCGCGCTGCCGACCTCGGTAACGATGGAGGGTTGCAGCCCTTCCGAAGGTTCGTCGAGCAGCAACATCTTCGGTTGGCCGGCCAGCGCCCGCCCTATGGCGAGTTGCTGCTGCTGGCCGCCGGAGAGCGTGCCGCCTTTCTGGTTCAGGCGTTCTTTCAGGATCGGGAACCGCTGGAAGACCTGGTCCGGCACGGCCGCTCCGAGCCCGTTCTTCCCCATGGCGCCGAGGAGCAGGTTCTCCTCGACACTCAGATCGGGAAAGATCTCACGGCCCTGCGGCACATAGGCGAGGCCGGCCTTGGCGATGACTTCAGGCTTGGCGCCGTCGATCCGATTGTCGCCAAACTCAATTTTTCCTTCTTTGGCTTTGATCAGGCCCATGACGGCGCGCAGCATGGTGGTCTTACCCATGCCGTTGCGCCCCAGCAGAGCGACGCTCTCCCCCTCGCCCACCGACAGATCGAAACCGCGCAGCACCCGGCTGCCGCCGTACCCGCAGACGAGACCCTCTATGCGCAGCATGGTCATGCCTGCCCCAGATAGACTTCTTTGACCAGCGGATCGTCGCGCAGGGCGGCAAAGCTGCCGCGCCGGACGATCTTGCCGCGCAGCATCAGGGCAACGGGGCAATCTAGTTCCTCGACAAAGCCCATATCGTGCTCGATCACCACGACGGCGCAGCCGTAGTCACGATGCAACGTTTTTATGAGCGCGACCGTGGCCGCGGTCTCCGAGCCGGTCATGCCGTTGGTTGGTTCGTCGAGCAGAAGCAGACGGGGTTTGCCGGCCAGCACCATGACGATTTCCAAGGACTGCTTTTCGCCATGCGCCAGAGTCCCGGCCGGGACCGCCCTGCGTTCGGAAAGGCGGGCAAGCGCCAGCAACTCCTCCATATCCGCTGCTTCGATACCCGGACGGCCGCCCGCTGCGAGCGACAGGTTTTCCTCCACCGTGAGCTCGGGATAGATTCCGGGCACCTGAAACTTGCGCAGGATTCCGCGCCGCGCGATCTGATAAGGCTCAAGCCCGCGCAGATCCTCGCCGTCAAACTTCAACGCACCGGCGTCGGAGGCGATCGCAGCAGTGATCAGATTGAAGAGCGTTGTCTTGCCGCAGCCGTTGGGGCCGATCAGGCAGAGCATCTCCCCGGCGGAGAGCGAAAGATCGAGCCCGTCGGCGGCCCGGACGCCGCCGAAATCCTTTTCCAGACCGGTGATTTCCAGCAGCGGCGTCACAGCGCGCTCATGACGACTGCTCAGCCGTCCAAGGTGACTTTGCCGACGATCTCCGCGCCGCGGGAGGCCATGAAATAAAGCCCCATATGATGCGTCAGGTCCTGCGGGTGAGCCGCTGTTTTCGGCAAGCCCAGGCTTTCGGCGACCGAAAGCGGCAGGTCGTAAGTCGAACAGCCCTCGCTGTAGACGGAGATGTCTCTCAGGCTCGGCATCAGATCGTGGTTGCGTGCCGAGAGCAGGGTCAGAACAAAATCCATGACGCAGATGTCGGTGCAGATACCGACCACCAACAGGCGCTCCAGCCGCGCCCCGTTCACCCAATCGACCACGGCATTGCTGCCGTCCGGGCGGATTGCCCCGACGAAACCGTTGATGCAGTCTTTGCGCACCAGGGTGGTGTTCGGATCCTCTTCCAGCCAGGCCAGTTCGGGCACCAGCTCCTCTTCCCCCGTCCCCGCTTCGCAGTGCGGCGGATAAGGCGGTTCCGGTTTGCCCGGCACGTGGGTGTCCAGGAAAGCGAGGATCTGCCAGCCTTTCTCCGTGAAAGCCCGGGCCAGGCGGTCGGTTTCCGCAACCATGGTCGCCACCTGAGCGTTGGGCGCCGGCGGTGCGAGATTGCCCGCTCCGACGGTGGCGAAACCGTTCACCTCGTCGACAATGACCAGTCCGGTCTTCTGCTTTCCCAAAACCAGATCGACCGGGGCGACCGGCAGGGCCGCCGTCAGATCGCGGGTCAGGCCCGGCAGATCGGCACTATCCGGCATATCGCCCTCCCGGGTTTGCCTGGATCATCAGCTGCAACCGGCCTCCGGTGCGAGCCGCCCCAAATCCTGTACGGTCTTCAGCCCGTCGCCTTCGGTTTTTGCCAGGAACATCGGCAGGGTGACGTGATGGTCGGCGGAGCCGATGGTTACCGGTCCGGCCGGCGAGGCAACGATCAGCCCTTCAAGCCCGTCGACCACGGCCTCCCGGCTCACCGTCCCCTGGCGCTCCAGGGCATCGCGCAGAGCGTTAATCGCGTTGTAATGGGTCATCACATAGTGGGAGATGGGCACGTCATCACCGGCTGAAGCACGGATACGCGCGACGAAATCCTTTACCCCCGGGTTGTCGCTTGAGGCGACGAAAGGCACCGTCACCCACATGTTCTGCCCACCGCCGGGCCCGAAGGCGCCGAGGTAGGTTTCGGCAAAGCCGAGGAAGCCGACAGTGACCTGATCGAAAAGACCGAAAGCCTCGGCCTGCTTGATGAAGGTGATGCCGTCGCCGCCGGGCAGCGCGAACAGAAGGGTCTTGGCCCCGCTGTCGGCGATTCGCCGGATCACCGGGGCAAACTCCTTCACGCCCCAGGGCGTGAATTCCACGCCGGCCACGGAGCCACCCTGCCCTTCGGCCAAAGTCTTGGCCGCTTCGAACATCTTTTGCGGCCAGACGTAGTCTGCCCCGAACATATAGGTGCTGCCGCCCACGGTTTCCTGAAGGTACGGCAGCAGTTTCGCCAGTTCCTGGTTCGGCACCGTGTTGAAGGAGAAAAGGTAACGGTCGCAGGCCCCGCCCTCGTAGTTTGTGGCATAGAGCAGCGGCGTTTTCAGGCGCTTGATGGTTGCCGTCATGGCGTCACGCGCATTCGAAGTAATGGGCCCGGTCAGTGCCACCACGTCGTCGCCGCGGATCAGCTTGGTCGCCTTTTCCACCGAGGTCTTGGGGTCGGTCTTGTTGTCTTCATAGATCACCTCAAGCGGTTGCCCGAGGATGCCGCCGGCGTCGTTGATTTCCTTCACCGCCAGATCGATACCCAACTTGGCCTGATTGCCGAAGAGCTCCAGCCCGCCACTGAAAGGAAGCACGGCGCCGACTTTGACGGCATCAGCCGCCAGCACGGTTGTGCCGAGGCCGGGTAGCGCCGCCAAGCCGGCCGCTGCAGTGCCGGCAGCCAGAACACTGCGCCTTGAAAGACCTTTTTTGAGACTCTTGACCGTTTTGCCCATGATTTCTCCCCTGATTGCGCCCTTGCCGCCCTTACCCGGCTGATCTGAGGCGGAGAGTGTGCCGCGCCTTGGCCCGAGCCGCAACAGTCAGCCGGTTGCAGCCTGACGCCCCGTACCATCAAGGGGCGATCTGCGGGCCGATCCGGGCCGCCCGGAGAGCCGCTTGCCTTTCGTTCCCAGGCCGCTTAGAACCGTTGGCCGCGGGGGCCCGCCCCCTTTGTGCGAGATGGATGGGTGGCCGAGTGGTTGAAGGCACCGGTCTTGAAAACCGGCAGGCGTGAGAGCGTCTCGTGGGTTCGAATCCCACCCCATCCGCCACTCTCGTTTGCGCCTCCTTTCTCTTCAATGGCTTAGCGGCCAGAGCGTCTAACCAGTCTTCAGACGTCGGGGGAGCCTTGGCGGTTCGGAGGGTTGGGAACGAGGCTTTCAGCCTGCCACCTGGCGCGGCAGGGCGCCGATCAACAGCTCGCGAAGCTCCAATGGATTGATGGGCTTGTTGAGATACCCTATTCCCTTGGACCGGCAGGTTCTTTGCAGCTCAGGAGACCGCTTGGCCGTAACCAGAGCCGCGGCTGTCGATGCGAAGCGGCTCCGCACGGCGTCAATGGCATCAAGTCCGTTTTCGCCAAGGTCGAGTTGATAGTCGACAAGCAGGATGTCCGGCGCAATGCCGATTTCATCAAGAAGCTGGAGCGCCTCGGCTTGGCTGGCGACGTCGAAAACACTGACGCTCCAACTCTCCAGCAGCGTTGTCATGGCCCAGCGTACCTCTCTGTCATTCTCAATGATCAGAGCGATCAGCTGCCCCCCTCCGGGGCCCGCCTTGCCGGCCACCGTCCGGCCATCGGATTCATCGGCCTGCGCTGCCTGCATGCTGGTCGGCAGGGTGACGAGGAACCCGGTTCCTCTTCCGGTCTGCGATATCATTTGCAAGGGGTGGCCGAGTAGCGCACAGGCCCGCTCGACAATCGCCAGACCGAGCCCCACCCCGACCCCGCTACCCTCATGATCGGCGGTGCCCAGGCGCTGGAACTCCTTAAAGACGAGCTCCCGCATTTCCTCTGGGATCCCAGGTCCGGTATCCCAGACCTGAACGATCAGATTGGCGCCCCGCCGGCGCACGCCCACCAGTACCTTGCCGGCGGCGGTGTAACGGATCGCGTTGGCGATAAGGTTCTGAAGAATACGCCTGAGATAAGACGGATCGCTTTGCACCACCAATCCGCAGTCGACGACGTGCAGGTCGATGCCCTTCTGCCGGGCCAGAGGCTGGAACTCATCGCGCAGCGGTCCCAGAATCTGACTCATAGGGACAGCCGAAACCTCGACGGCCGCACGGCCTGAATCGAGTTTGGAGATATCCAGGAGCGCAGCCAAGATCGCCTCGACGCTGTTCAACGCACTCTCGATGCGTTGGGTAACCCGCAGCGGTTCGGCGCTGAGATCCATGTTCGACAGGGATGAGAGGAAGAGCTTGGCCGCGGACAGCGGCTGCAAAAGATCATGACTGGCCGCCGCCACAAACCGGGACTTAGAGGCATTGGCGAGTTCCGCAGCCTTAAGCGCGTCTTCCAGGGCAATTGTTCGATCCAGCACTCTTTGTTCGAGCGTCTCGTTCACCTCGGACATGGCGTCGATCGCTTCGCGTTCCGCGGTCACGTCGCTGAAGCTGATGACAAAACCTTTGTCCGGCATCTCCTGACCGAAGACGTCGAGGTGGACCTTCCCCCGATGGCTGACTTCCAGGGAAAGAGGCGCGCGCAGGTTTGTCTGATGAACCCAGTCCGTCACCTTCCGCAAAGACTGCCCTTTGGCGAAGGTCAGGTCCTGGGCAATGTGCTCAAGCAGGCGGTCAAAACTGGTGCCGACGCGCAGCAGGTGCATGGGTGGATTCAGCAGCGCGGCAAGGCGCTGGTTCCAATCGACAAGACGGTGCTGGTCGTCGAAAATACAGATTCCCTGATTGATGTGTTCCAGGGTCGCACGGATCAGGCGTGCCTGGTCATCGAGCAGTTTCTCCCTTTCCTGCCGCTCCATCCGGATCATGTCCGTTACATCGGTTTGCAGGATCGCGGTGCCCTGGTCCGGCGTGCGATGTTCGCTGACCTGAACCCAGCGGTCGCCGGTGATCCTCACATTGAAGTTAACGTGGCTTTCCTTGTGCTTGCGTTTGCGCTGTTCAGCCCAGCTGGCCGGGGTTTCCCCGGACGGAAGCGCCAGACAGCTGCTCTGGCTGACCAGCCGTACATAGTCCTGAAAAGCCAACCCAGGGCGCAGCTGGGCGCGGATATCGGGCATATGCATGCCAAAGCGGCTGTTGCACATCACCATCACATCGTCAGCGTTGAAAAGCGCGAAACCTTCCTGCACCGCTTCAAGCGCATTCGACAGATCGGCGCGGGCCCGCTCCGCCGCTTTATTGGCGCGCGACAACTCGGCATTGGACTGGTTGAGCAGCCCCAGGGTCTGCTCCAGGTCCCAGGTGCGGGCCTGGACCTCTTCCTCGAGCAAGAGCGCCCGCTGGAAGTGGGCATAGGCGGCGCCGCTGTCGTCGGTCGCCTGCTCAACCCGCCGCATCAGAACGGAGGTGATCTTCAGAAGCTTCCGGTTCTGCTGCTCGAGGCTGTCCTCGGGGTTGATCAGCAAGGAGTTCATGTCTTCGATTCACTCGGCGGCGGATAAATTGCGATACCGGTCATGGTGTGGTTCACATGGACAGAGTTCACCTGTTCGCCATAGGTGCTGAAGCCGACAACCCGGTTTGCTGCCAGGATGCGTGACAAGGGCCCGATCGCCTGCTTCTGCTCCGCCTCGACGCGGCGCAGGATACAGTCGCAGGCAATGATTGCTTCCGGCTGGCCGCGGCGGGAAAGGTCGCTCAGCGCCGCATCAAGATCCTCCGCGATGTCCCGCGGTTCGGCAACGGTGAGCACCAATCCTTCATCTATGGCCGAGAAGAACGTCAGGTCGCCATTGGGCTCGACCTTCTGAATGGCGCGCACATGGTGCTTGCCGCCAACCTTTACCACCACGGGGTGGGCAGCGAAGATGAATGAAGAGAGTTGCTCTGGGTCCATGCCGACGATCCGGGCATACTCGCGCGCTGCCGGCTCACCATTGATCTCGCGAACCACCCGGCGATCCGGATCGGCCTCTGTCACCACCATCTTTTTTTCGGTTGGCGTCAGGTGATCGAAGTTGAAGACCTTGATGGCGCAATTCGTTCTGATCAGCGCCAGGACCGCAGCATCCTGATAGACACGGCCGCCGTGAATGACGAAGGTCTGCTTGAAGTCGAGCCCGTCACCCGCGGACCCGCCGAACAGCGGCGTCGGCCCCAGCGCGGTCGAGAGCGCTGAAACCAGTTGATCTTCCAAGAGTGACAACCCGTCGACCATCAGAAAGGCGAATTCTGAGGCCCAATCCGGCGCCCGGCGGGCCAACTCACCACGCAGTTTGACCGTTGTCCGAACGAGATCCTCGCGCACCAGCCCTTCAAGGTCGTCGATGAATTCTATGAGAGAAACGAACTGCTTTCGCGGAAAGGCAACGGCGACGATCTCCTCTTCCGTATAGCCCTGAGGTGAAATCTCTCCGGCCGTTGTGCAACCGATCACCGGTGTGCTGCCGAAAACCGCCTCGGCCTCGCGCGCGATGGCGGTCAGATCGCCGGTGGGGGAGATGAACAGGATAACGAGGTCGAGCCCGTCGGTTCCGACTTCCTCAGCTAGCAGCGACAGGGCCGCCCGGGCGTCGCGAGCGGCGGCATGAGCCGTCCGTACCGCGTTCCGGCCACGCTTACCGGCCACCGGTGGCATTACCGGCGCGTCCATATGACCTCCCCAAAACAGACTGATTTATTTGTTTTGGATAGGTTAGGTGACCTTGTTGTCGTCCTGCAAGATCTTTGCGAAATGGGTGTTTTGCGCCATCAGCACCGCCTGAGTTCGGCTCTGAACCCCCAACTTGCGTAAAATCGCCGTTACATGCGCCTTTACCGTGGTCTCGGCGATGGAGAGATCATAGGCGATCTGCTTGTTCAGCTTACCCTCACAGACGCATTGAAGGATGCGGGCCTGCTGCTGGGTTAGCTGAGACAGGCGGAGTATCGCATCTTCCTCCGCAGATTGTGGCGACGCATCATCCTCCGATACCTCGACATAACCATCGGGCAGATAGACCCTGCCCGCCCAGATGTCGGTAAAAGCCCGCAGGAAGACGTCGCGCTGGCTGTGCTTGGGCACGAAGCCCGACGCGCCCGCTTTGATCGCAGAGGCGACGATCCGGTTTTCGGCAAGAGAGGAAACCACGATGATCGGCACATTCGCAGCGATTTTCTTCAAGCGAACCAGCCCTTCCAGGCCGTTCACATCGGGCAGATTGAGATCCAGCATCACCACGTCGGGCTGCAACCCTCCGCGGATCTGCTCGATAGCCTGCTCCAGCCTTTCGGCGGTGACGATCTCCTCCACCCGGATCGCCGACTTCAAGGTCATGGAAAGCGCTTCGCAAAACAGCGGATGATCATCAATCACAAGGGCTGTCGAAAGGCGCACCGCCTCCGGCTGTTCTTCACGCTGTGTCGAAACTCCGGGCATCCTGCTCCCAATCCCATTCGCTGCCTTCAGCTCCCCCCTGTCGAGCATGGTAGCCCAAGGCGGCCCGCTGCGATACCCGACCAAAGATCTAGCTCTTCAGGGCCGGAAACGAAAACAGGCGCGCCCCGCAGGACGCGCCTGTTCCGCTGTTCAAGAAAGCCCGGGCCTCAGTTGGCCGAAACGAGTTGCTTGGGCACTTTGAAGACCCAGACCAGACCACCCTGGTTCAGGTAGCTCACCTTCTTGGCGACCTCGCCGCCCCAGAGCGGCACCGCGCCGCCCCAGCCGGAAAGCACGGCAACGTACTGTTCACCTTCCATCTCCCAGGTGATCGGCTGACCAACGACGCCGGAGCCGGTCTGGAACGACCAGAGTTCCTCACCTGTTTCGTCGTCAAAAGCTTTCAGATGACCCTCCGGCGTACCGGTGAATACCAGACCGCCGGCAGTGGTCATGACACCCGACCAGAGCGGCGCGTTATTCTTGACCTCCCATTTCACCTCGCCGTTCATCGGGTCAATCGCCTTCAATGAGCCGATGTAGTCTTCGAACAGAGGTTTGATGGTGAAGCCGGCGCCCAGATAGGCCGCACCTTTTTTGAAGGTGATGGGCTCGTTCCAGATATCCATGCCCCACTCGTTGGAAGGCACATAGAAGAGCCCGGACTTCTGGCTGTAGGCCATGGGCATCCAGTTCTTCCCGCCAAGGAAAGAGGGAACGGAGAAAACATTCTCGCCCTTGGCGCCGTCCGCCGCTGCCGAAGGATCGCCCGGCCGATTGTCCTCGACAAAGACCGGGCGGCCGTTCTCGTCGATGCCTTCGGCCCAGGAGATGTCCTTCACGAAAGGAAAGGCATCGACAAAGGCACCGTCATCAGCATTCAGCACATAGAAAAAGCCGTTCCGGTCCGCTGTCGCCAGCCGCCTGTTGCCCGCCGCGTCGACAAAGGGGATGACCTCGTTAACCCCGTCGTAGTCCCATCCCTCGCGCGGGGTGGTCTGAAAATGCCACTTGATCTCGCCGTTCGACGGGTCGATGCCAAGGCGGGAGGCGGCATAGAGGTTGTCGCCGGTATTATCGGGCCGCGGCTGACCCGCATTGCGAAGATGGCTGTTCCAGGGCGCCGGGTTGCCGGTACCCATGATCAGGGTGTCGGTTTCGATATCATAGCTGCCGCCGAGCCAGGTGGCGCCGCCGCCGGTCTTCCAGAGGTCGCCCGGCCAGGTGGCGTTCAGTTCGCCGGTCATGGTCGACTCTTCGCCCTTGAAGGTGCCCATATGGCCTTCGATCACCGGCCGCGTCCAGACAAGCTCGCCGGTTTCGGTATCGCGGGCCTGCACCTCGCCGACAATACCAAACTCGCCGCCGGAGTTGCCGGTGATGATGAGACCATTCACGATAATCGGCGCGGCGGTATAGGAGTAACCGGCTTTGTAGTCGGCGATCTTCTTGCGCCAGACCACGTCACCGGTCTTGCGGTCAAGGGCGACGATGCGCGCATCCAACGTCCCGAAAAACACCTTGTCGCCATAGATCGCCGCACCGCGGTTCACCACATCGCAGCACGGTAGGATGCCTTCGGGCAGTCGTGCGTCATACTGCCAGAGCTCTCTGCCGGTCATGGCATCCAGGGCGAAGAGCCGGGAATATGAGCCGGTGACGTACATAATGCCGTCATAGATCAAGGGCTGGCTTTCCTGGCCGCGCTGCTTCTCGCCGCCGAAGGAAAAGGCCCAGGCGGGAACGAGGTTCTTCACGTTGGACTTGTTGATGGTGTCCAGCGGACTGTAGCGCTGGAGATCGCGCCCCATACCGTTGGTAACGATCTGATCGGTCACCGTCTGGTCGTTGCGCAGATCGTTTTCCGTCACCTGTGCCTGCGCCAAGCCGGAACCCAACATGCCGGCTGCAACTACAAGCAAGAACCGATGCATTTTATCCTCCCTTGCCGTACCCATAACGGCTTCATCCGAAGCTGCCGGCTTCTACCGGCTTTTTCCGTCTCTTGGAGTATCCGCCTCTGATCGAGCCTTGGAAATTGGCCAATGGTCGTAGGTTAGCCAGTGCCGGGCCGTCTGCTGCCTTGGTCGTATTCCAACTTTCCGGAGAAACTGTAATCTGGATGGCACAAGAAATGTCGCACCAAAAGATGTCACGCAGGGCAAGCGATCAAGGGAGATGGGAAATGAAATGCCTCGGATGGCTTGTGGCTGCGGTCTTGGCGCTCTCGCCTGCTGCCGGCGCCGCTGTCGCCGAAACGCCGACCCTCCGCATTTCGGTTCTGAAGTTCGGCACCGTGAACTGGGAACTCGACACCATCGCACACCACGGTTTCGACAGGCAGAACGGGTTTAACCTGGATATACAGGGTGTCGCCGGCGGGGCAGCCGCCAAGGTCGCCTTTCAAGGCGGCGAGGCCGACGTAATCGTTTCCGATTGGATCTGGGTGGCCCGGCAAAGGGCGGCGGGTAAAGACTATGTCTTTATTCCCTACTCCAAAGCGATCGGCGGCATCGTGGTACCGGCCGACAGCCCGGCCAAGACACTAGCTGACCTCAGGGGGCAGAAGATCGGCGTCGCTGGTGGTCCTCTGGACAAGAGCTGGATCATCCTGCGCGCCTTTGCAGAGCAGGCTTACGGCGTCGACCTGGTCGCGGAAACCGAGCAGGTTTTCGGCGCCCCGCCGCTGATCTTCAAGACTGCTCTGGACGGCGGTCTGGATGGCGCTATCAACTATTGGCATTTCATGGCCAAGATGGAAGCGGCCGGCATGCGCCGCCTGATCTCAGTAGCAGAGGCCGCGAAAACGCTGGGCCTGAATCCCGAAACGCCGTTGTTGGGATATGTGGTGAAGGGCGAGATGTTGCGCCGCCAGCCGGATCTGGTCAACGGCCTGGCCACGGCTTCCCGCAGTGCGAAGGACCTGCTGGCGCAGAACGACGCGGAGTGGGATCGCCTGCGGCCACGCATGAAAGCAAAATCGGCTGAACAGTTCAAAGCGCTAAAAGCCGGCTTTCGCGCCGGCATTCCGGCGCCTGGCCCGGTGGATGAGGATTCGGCTGCGGCGCTGCTGGCTTTGATGTCACGCCTGGGCGGCAGCGACCTGGTGGGCTTGGCGAACGATCTTCCCGAGGGACTCTTTGTCAAAACCGGAAGCTGACAGGCGCCAGCCTTGGATTCCCCTTCTATCGCTGGCCGGGCTGCTGGCAGGCTGGTCGGTTCTCGCGGTCCTCGGCAACGACGCCGAGGTGCTGCCGGCACCCTGGCAGGTCGCTCCGCTTATCGTCAGTGAAACTCTGTCCGGCGAATTGCCGCGTCACCTGGGCGCCACTCTGGTGCGGGTTGCGCTCGCCTTTGTCCTGGCGATGTCCATCGGCCTCGCCATCGGCCTCCTTATGGGGCGCAGCCGCCGCGCCGACCACTGGCTTGATCCTTGGCTGGTTGTATTCCTGAACCTGCCGGCTCTGGTGACCATCGTTCTTTGTTACCTCTGGATCGGCTTGACAGAAGCCGCCGCCATTCTGGCTGTCGCCATCAACAAGATCCCCACTGTCGTGGTCACCATCCGCGAAGGTGCACGGGCCCTCGACAACCAGTTGGAGGACATGGCCAAGATTTTTCGAATGGGCCGAGGCGCCCATCTGCGGCACGTGGTGGCACCGCAACTCGCGCCCTTTATCGCCTCCGCCGGGCGCTCCGGAATCTCATTGATCTGGAAGATCGTGCTGGTCGTGGAGTTTCTCGGCCGAGCCAATGGTATCGGCTTTCAGATACACCTCTACTTCCAGCTTTTCGACGTCGCCATG
Source organism: Pelagibius sp. (assembly GCF_965249265.1). NCBI lineage: Bacteria > Pseudomonadati > Pseudomonadota > Alphaproteobacteria > Rhodospirillales > Rhodovibrionaceae > Pelagibius > Pelagibius sp. The sequence continues at coordinate 2,364,954 of NZ_OZ252224.1, forward strand.
ATCCTTGCTTATGCGATCAGCTTCATCGCCGTCATGCTGGCCATCGAGTCCTTCGTACTGCAGCCCTGGGAAGCGCGGGCAACACGCTGGCGGCGCGCATGATCGCCGTCGCCATCAACGGCAAGCACTACCACGGCATCAGCGTCCTGGGTTCTATCGCTTTTGAGCTTCAGGAGAATCAGACCCTCGCCGTCACCGGACCTTCGGGTATCGGCAAGACGACCCTGTTGCGCATCATCGCCGGGCTCGATCCGGACTTCGAAGGTACGGTCAGCCGGCCCGAGCGCATTGCAATGGTCTTTCAGGAACCGACCTTGCTGCCCTGGCGTACGGCCCGCGACAACATCTGCCTCACCACCGGTGCCAGCTCGGGACAAGCGGACGCCGCGCTTGCGGAGGTCGGCTTGGAAGGCCTCGGCGACCGCTTCCCGCCGCAGCTTTCCCTGGGCCAGCAACGCCGTCTGGGGCTTGCGCGCGCCTTTGCTGCCGGGCCCGACCTGCTGCTGATGGATGAACCCTTCGTTTCGCTGGATGCCGCACAGGCAGAGGAAATGCTGGCACTGACAGAGCGGCTTCTCGCCGCCCGCAGCGTCGCGACCGTCTTTGTCACCCATGCGTTGCCGGAGGCCGAACGCCTCGCGGACCGCATCGTGCGTTTGGAAGGAAGGCCGGCAGTCTTCGCGCCTGACGGTTAAAAAAGAAGCTGGTACTTCCAATTGTCGGCATCGGGTGTGACCTCGTCCAGGTCATAGTCCGAAGCCTGCAGCCGTCTGGCGACCTTCAGCCCGGCCGCCGCAGCCCGGTCCACATAGGCCCGGCCCAGCGCGATATCCTGATCGACGCCGCGCCCGCGCAGGAGGTCGAGGCCGTAGTTGAACTGCCCGACCGCATCACCGGCATCAGCCGCCCTACGATCCCATTCGGCGGCTGCTACCGGGTCTTCCGGCCCGCCAAGACCGTTATCGTCCAACTGAGACATCCAGGTCATGGCGCCGGTGTAGCCGGCCTCCGCACAGCGTTCGAAAAGCTGCCGCGCCAGCGCGTGACGGCCGGACTTGGTGATGAAGTAGCCCTGGGCACAGGTCATCATATCGACCTCTCCGCGAATGGCCTTCTGCATGACGCTGTTCAAGGATAGTTCTTCGGGATTAAGGGTGCCGCCGTCATCGGCTCCCGCAACGCCCGGCAAAACCAGAAGACATCCCAGAAAAAGCAGCTTTCGCATGGTTCCCGGCTCCATTTGGGTGGCGAACCATAGCAGACTGGACCGATCCTGGCGACTTCCGGGATCTAACCTTTTCGTCGCATGAAGCCGCGGGACGGGTCGTAGCCCCAGAGCGCCAGGGCCATGAAGACCGCCAGCGCCAGCGCAGTCCAGAAAAGTGCCATGAAATTCACCTGCCCGTAGAGGGCAAAGCGGATCAGTTCCACTGCGTGAGTAAAGGGGTTCACGGCGCAGATGTCATGGAGCAATTCCGAACTCTCAGCCATCCTCCAGAGCGGATAGAGGGCGGAGGAGAGAAAGAACATCGGGAAGATGACAAAGTTCATCACCCCGGCAAAGTTCTCAAGCTGGCGGATGATCGAGGAAAGCGCGAGGCCGAGCGCCCCGAGCGTCAGGCCGCTTATGACCAGCGCCGGCAGAACCAGCAGATAGCCCTCCCAAGGCAGCACGATGCCGAAGACTGCGGCAATTGCGAGAAAGGCATAGACCTGAAAGATCGAGATCGCCACACCGGCCATGAGCTTCGACAACAAGAGCCACCAGCGCGGCAGCGGGCTGGTCAAGATCAGGCGCATGGAACCCATCTCGCGGTCGTAGACCAGGCTGAGTGACGTCTGCATGCCGTTGAAGAGCTGGATCATGCCGCAAAGCCCCGGCACGATGTAGACCTCGTAGGTGATGTAAGTCTCGTAGGGCGGCGTAATCGAAAGGCCGAGGGCGGCGCGAAATCCGGCGGCGAACACCAGCAACCAGACCAGTGGGCGCACCAGAGCGGCGACGAAGCGGCCGCGCTGACCAATAAAGCGCAAGGTTTCGCGTTCCAGGATCGCGAGCAGGCTGATCAGGTAGGCGCTCATGCCGGTGTTGCCGCGGTCATGGCCAGGAACGCCTCGGCGAGCGGTCGGTCGCCTGCCACCTCGCCGGCGCCGGCATCCGCCAGTACCCGCCCCTGATGCAGCACGACAAGCTGGTCTCCCGCCTCCACTTCATCGACCAAATGGGTCGCCCAGAGCACGGTCAGCCCGTCGTCGCGGCACAGCCGGTGGACATGGTCGGTGATCGCCTTGCGGCTCGCCGCGTCGAGACCGACCGTCGGCTCGTCCAGAAGCACGACCTCCGGGTCGTGAATCAGCATCCGGGCAATTTCGGTGCGCCGCCGGTGGCCGCCATTCAGCTCCCGCACCCGTTCCTTAGCGCGTTCACCCATGTCAAGGCGCTGAAGCGCGGCGTCGATTCGCCGCGCGGCGTCCTGCCCGGTGAGGCCGTGCAGCGCGGCAAAGTAGGTAAGGTTGCGCTGCACCGTGAGTTCCAGGTCCAGCGTCGGCTGTTGAAACACCACACCGATCCGGGCCAGAGCAGACCGGGGATTTGCCGCTAGATCGATACCGGCGATCCTGATGCTGCCGCTGCGGCCGACGAAAAGCCGGGTCATGAGGGCAAAGAGCGTCGATTTGCCCGCCCCGTTTGGGCCTAACAGCGCACAGAAACGTCCCCGATCCACGCTGAAACTGACATCGTCGAGCGCGGTTTTGCTTCCATAGGCGTAACTGACCCCCGATAGCGCCAGCCCGCCGGCTGCGCTTTCGGTCACTGAATGACGATTTCCACCCTCTGGTTCTCGCCCGTTGAGCCGGGAATTTTCAGCTCGTAGCGGCCCGGCTTGATGGCGACAAAGCCGATCTCCATGGTGCCGGCTTCGTCGAACTCCACGCTGTCGAGACCGAGTGGGCGTATCTCCAGACCTTCGATAACGATTTCGTCGATCCAGATCGCCCGGAAGAACTCCGGTCCGGCCAAGGCCAGTTCGGCGGAGCCATCGGCTTCGATCTCAATCTCGTAGTAAGTGCCGGATTTCAGCATCAGCGGCGCTGCCGCGATGGGCTCGCCGGCGGCCAGTGTAAGGCTCGGCAGATCCGCCTTGTTGGAGCCGGACAGCAGGCCCGCGAGGCCGAAGCGGTTGCCTTCACCGCCATGCTGATCTGCCTGCGCGGCAAACGGCAAGGCAACCACCATGGCCAGCGCCACCAGAAATCCTCTCATATCACTTCCTCCCTCATGGTCTTGCGGCCGCGCCCCAGGGAAAGCGACCGACTTTTATGGTTTTTATGGCTTCCAGTGCCGCGACATCGATCACGGTAACATCGCCTGAAACGCCGTTGGTGGTGAAAAGTAGGGTCTTGTCCGGCGAGAAATCCATATGCCAGACCCTGCGGCCTACCAGAATGTAGTCTTCGACCTCGTAGGTCTCCGCATTGACCACGGCAACGTGGTTCGACGGTCCCAAGGCAATGAAAACCCGCTTTTCGTCTTCCGTGAATTCAAAGCCGACCGGCTGCACCCTGTCGGCATGCACGCCTTGCACTTCAAAGCGGATCTTGGCGACCTCGGCCTGGTCTTCCACCTTGAACACCGTAACCGTGCCGCCGATTTCCGAGCTGACCCAGAGTTCGCTGCCGCCCTTGGTGAACTCGGCATGACGCGGACGGGAGTCGACCAGGGAGTTGGCGAAGATCGACTGGCTCTCCGTGTCGATCCAGTGGGCCATGTTCGTTGTCTCAGAGGTCGTGATAACGATCTTGCCGTCCGGCGAGACGGCCATTCCCTCCGGCTCGATCCCGACATCAATCTGGGCGATCACCTTGCGGGTTTCTGTATCCACCACAGTCGTGATCGCATCATCCTCATTGGCGATGTAAAGGTGGCGGTCGTTGGGGTGCAGAACGAACTGCTCCGGATCCTCACCCGAGGGCAGATTGTGAAGGATCTCACCTGTCTCCGGGTCCATCACTTGCACCGTATCGCTGTCCGACGCGCAGATATAGAGCCGGCTGTAGTCCTTGGAAAAGGTTATTCCGCGCGGCCTTTCCCCTGTGGGAATGGTACGGACGACTTCCAGGGTCTCGACGTCGATGACACTGATCGTATCGTCCTTTTCGTTGCTGACCCAGATCTCTGCGGCGGAGACGGGCGCGACAAAAGCAAGCGACATCAGAACCAGGGCAAGACTTCTCATCAGCTTTACTCCTAAAAGGCCCGGCAAGCGGATTCCGGTTCATCAAGACCCAGGGTATCCAGTTCGCTGCGCTGATGGAGGAAACCCTCCAGCGGCGCCAAAGCAACCAGTGCCCGGGGGTGAACCAGCGGCACGGGCTGACGCAGTTGGCCGTTCCAACCGCGATAACTCATGGGGCGACCCTTGAATCCGGCCAGCTCGAAAGCATCGGAAAGGATGTAGGCACGCAGCACCGCCGGATCTGCCGAACCGGTGCGGGTCACCGCTTCACCGATGCTGCGCAGCGCCGCCCAGGCGGCATAGTCTTTCGACAACATCCTGCGCCCGGCCAGATCTGCAAAACGGCTTTGCAACTGCGCCGCCCCCCACTGCTCTACGACACCGGACCAGGCGCGCGGCGCCACCCCCTCGGAACCGGCGACAGGCCGTGGCTCCCAAGTGTTGTAAAGCAGATAGCGCCCAAAATCACCGAGCTCGTCTGCAACGACCAGGACGTCATAATCCTCCAGTGCCTGGGTAAAGAGCGGCACCTCCTGAGCCGCATTGCGGCGCATATCGGCGTCGAAGACCCAAGCCTTTTCATCGGCGATGCGCAGTCCAAACTTGCCCGCCGAAGCCCGCAGCGCCTCCGCGAAGGCCGCATCATCCGGATGCACGCCTTCGATCAACGCCCAGTCCGTCCAGCGCTTCTTGGACATGAACTGGGCCAGCGCATCGGCGCGCATGGCGTAGCTGGTGATGCTGTGAAGAAGGTTCGCGCGGCAGTCGGCCGCACGCAGCCGGGTCGCTTGTTCCGAGGTGTTGAAGATCAAGGCATCGGCCGCCTCCGGCAGATCAGCAAGCGCCAGTAGGGCCTCCGCCGGTGCTTTAACGACCAGCAGAGTGGTTTCACTCAATGCTTGCCGTGCCGCCACAAGAAAGTCTTCGCCGCTGCCAGCGCTGTGGACCGTCAGGGCATAGTTATGGCCGAGGAAGCGGCCGGTCGTGGCATTGTCTTCAAGACCGAGTTCGGCACCGGCCCGACCGAGGTCATCCGGCAGGGGGTCGAGGTTGGAGAGTGTCGGTGGCGGATCGATTTGCTGCTCAACGAAGGCAATGCGAACCTCGACCTGCGCCAGAGCTGTAGACGCTATGGTCACTGCCGCGACAAACATCAAAACCGCAGAGAGGCTTAACGCCCTTATCATTGATTTCCTCCCATGACACCGCGACGTTATCAGCAGCGCGCCCGCCATCGTATAGGACGATCGTACAACACACGAAACGGCATAAACCGAAAGTCCAATATGTCGCGCTGCGGCGGCTATGCTAGGAATCCGGAAAGACAAGAATGCTCAGGGAACAAAAAACATGCTTTCGACGCCTTCCAGGCACTGGTGCCGCGGCATATTTCTCGGGCTCGCGACCCTGGCCACCGCCACGCTGGTCCATGCTCATGGCGACGTGGCCCCTCAGCCGGTAAACACGGAGGCGCTGCCTGACGTCGGTGAGGAATGGCTGACCGAGAACCCCTATCGCGGTGTCGACGAGGCCGTCTGGCAGACAGCCGTCGACATCGGCGCTTCCGGTTATAACCAGAACTGCGCCCGCTGCCATGGCTTGGAAGCGATTTCCGGCGGCCTGGCGCCGGACCTGCGCTTCCTTGAGGCGGAGGAGTACGGCGACGAGTGGTATGTCGAGCGCTTTCGCAGCGGCTATACCCAGAACGGCATCACGAAGATGCCGGCCTTCGGCGATCTGCTCGGACAAAAGGCGGCCTGGGCAATTCGCACTTACCTGGAGACACGGCCGGACGAGGGTGCTCTCGATGACTTCAGTCCACGCCTGAAGGAAATCCGCGATGAACTGCAAGGCTGGGCGGCATCATCCGACCCGGACCCCGATGCTGTCGATGCGGTGCGCGAGGAGCTCTCGACGATCGCCGCTGAGGTTACCACCGGCTCCGGTGCGCCGATTGCCGACAGCGTTGCTTTTCGGGCCGCCCGGTTACTCGACGGGTCGGCGGAAAGCCTCAAGATCGCGGCAGATACACTGACCATCGGCCTGTCCGCCGCGCAGTAAATGCGCAGGACCGCCCTTCAAATCGGTGCCGCGGCGCTGATCTTTCTAACCTCGGCAGCAAGCGCCTACGCACGCTGCGAGAACTACACGCCGGGCCCGAAGCCGCAGAACACAGGCCGTGACATCGTCGGCAAGGATCTTGACCAGATCCTGGACCGTGGTTTCATTGAGTTTGCGGTGTATGAGGAATTCCCGCCCTATTCCTGGGAAGAGGGTGGAAAGGCACGCGGTGTTGATGTCGAACTGGGGCGGATGATCGCCGAGGACCTGGGCGTTGAAGCGCGTTTCAATTTCGTCGCCGCGTCAGAGACCGTCGATGCTGATCTGCGCAACTATGTCTGGAAAGGGCCGCTGATCGGCGGGCGGGTCAGCAATGTGATGCTGCATGTGCCGTACAACTCCGATCTCGCCTGCCGCAATGAACTGGTGGTCCTCAACGGCCAGTACTTCAACGAAAAGATCGCGATCGCCTATCGTCGGGATGCCTACCCGGAAGACCCGCCCGTCCCCGCCTACTTTCGCTTCGACACGGTTGGCGTCGAGAACGACACCATCGCCGACTTCTATCTTTCCAGCTTTGCCCAGGGCCAGATGCAGGCGAACATCCGGCGCTACAGCACGCCGCAGGAGGCCATGGCTGCGCTTGCGGCTGGCGAGGTGAAGGCGGTGATGGGGGCGAAATCGCAACTGGAGTACGGTCTGACGTCGGCGCTCGACCTTCACATGCCGCCTCTGCTGGGTTTCTCAACCAGCGAATGGACTCTGGGGGTGGCGGTGCACCATGCCTACCGTCCTTTGTCATACGCTGTGGATGACGCTATCCGGGCGGTAGTGGAAAACGGGCGCCTGCAACAGGTTTTCCAGGACTACGGCCTTTCATTCACACCGGCCAAGTGGTGAAGACTCCCCGCTTCACGTCATGTCGGTAACGGTGCCGTCGCGGCCAACAAGAACAATCCGCCGCAAGGCCGGCGTTGATTGAAAGACTGACCTTATCGCCGCTGCATCGAGCAGCGTGAAGGCGGTCGAATATCCATCGGCCTCTGCGGCGGTCTTCGCCTCGACGCTTACCGTGGACCAAGGCGCTGTCTGCCGCGGCCGGCGTGGATTTAGAATGTGGCCAGGCCCCTCTTCTCCGAAAAGCAATGCCGAAGGGCTGGAAGTGGCAAGAGCCCCGCGTTCCAGGCGCCGCTTGGCAACCAGACCAAAGGCAGGGTCGGCAACGCCAATCTGCCAGCCGCCGTCTCCGGCCCGGAACTCGCCGATGTTGACCAAGGTTTCGGAAAACCCAAAACCGCGGAGCAGGTTGCTCACCCGGTCCGTCGCAAAACCCTGGGCGATGCCATTGAAGGTCATGGCCATTCCGGGATGGCGAAAAGCGACGGAACGGTCGTCGAAGGTCAGGCCGGACCATCCGATGCGGGAGAGTGCCGCCGCTACCGCCGCCCCGCCCGCGCGATCGGCCAGCGCCCGCCACAACGGCTGAATCGTCGGGTCGAACAGGCCGTCGGTGGCGCTGTGGATCTCGTCGGCCAACCGCAGGAGAGCGACAAAATCGGCCGCCGGTGCGTCGAGCCTGCCGCTGCGGTTCAGGCGCACAAGATCCGACTCTGGGTCATAGAGGCTGAAGAGGCGTTCCAGGTCCCGCAGACTCTGCTTGGCGGCCCGAAGTGCCAAGCCGGCCGCCCGCTTCGGGCCTAACAGGGTTATCTCGGCCTCCGCCCCCAGGGCGAGACCGCGCCAACGTGTGGTCGGTTGAGCGGCTGCCGGCCCGGCCGCCAGTCCCAGTGTCGCGGTAATGGCCAGAAACCGCCGGCGCGAGAAACCCGATCCGGTCATGCCGCGCTCCGCTTACGGCTGGCCAGGACCAGCGGCACGCACTGAGTTTGATCGTCATAGATCTGCACGCAGTCGAGACACTGAAAGCATTCTGTGTAGTCGATCTTCCCGGTCTCGGCGATGGCGCCGTACTTGCAACGCACCTTGCAGAGCTGACAGGGGCTGCCGCATTCCTCACGCCTGGCGATCCAGTCGCGGCCCCGCAGCCAGCCCCCGATGGCCATTACTGCCCCAAGGGGGCAGACATATCGGCAGAAACCTTTGAACAGGAAGAGACCCAGCACCAGCCAAGCCGCAGCATAGGCGACATAGTACCACTCGCGCAGGAAATAGACGGTGATCGCGGTCTTGAAGGGTTCCACCTCAGCGAAGGTGTCGATCATCGAAGGTGCCAAGAAGACTGAGGCCACAAGTCCCGCCAAAAGAACATACTTCACACGCTTTAGGCGCTTGTCCCACTTCGCACTCGGCTCGATCTGACGCAGGCCGAGCCGGATGCCGATGTGGTGAGTGAATTCCTGCAAAGCCCCGAAGGGGCAGAGCCAACCGCAAAACAGGCCGCGGCCCCAAAGCACGAAACTGATGATCACCACTCCCCAGATGACCAGCGAGAAAGGATCGAAAAGCAGGAAGGCGAAGCTGCCGCCGTCGAAGAGCGTACGCAGAACGCCCAGCACGGTGACGATCGAGAGTTGACCTTGCCCCCACCATCCGATGAAGCCGGTGACAAAGGCCAGGATGGCGAGCCGAACGGCGGTGAAGCTTCTCATGCCCGCCAGGGTGTTCATCCTCAGGCCAAGCAGGGCGACCAGCGCCAGCAGGAAAACCGTGACGACCATCAGATCGGCGGCCCTGTTGCGCACCGCTTCCAGCCAGGGCGGTATCCGCTCGATCGCGCCCGGGCGCAGGAAAAAGCGCTCATCGGTGCTGTGGACTGCAGAAAGCGTCACCGTGCTCGTCTGCGGCTGAAACGAGCCGTGCTCGCGGACCGCCAGCACATTCAAGGTCCAATCCCGGGTCGGGTCGAAGCCGAGGCGACGGTCGGTGCGCAGGATCATGGCGACCCCCTCCGGAACGCCGGCCTGGAGTTCGACAAAGAGATCGGCATCACGCAGGGCCACCGGCAGGCCGTCCTGTTCGGCCGACAGCCAGTCCGGACTGGTGTTGCGCACAAAATCTTCCGATACAAGGCCGTGACGGCCGGCATCGATCACAAGAATGGGCTCGTCGTTTTCGGAGATCGTCAGGAATTCCTGCAGCTCGTCGAAAGTGTCTTCGGCGAGAACCGCCCGCGCGATGGCCTTGGGCCCCAAGTCGACAATCCAGAGATCGAGATAGGCTCCCTCCAGGTCTTCCAGGGCCTCCGGGTCGTCGTCTTCCCAGAGTGTGCCTTGGAAAGCCTGCTGAACTTCCGCATTGGTAACCAGGTGCCGTGTCGCCAGGCCTTGCTCGACCAGGTCGGTCCAAACGAGGTCTTCGTCATAGTCGCGGTTGGGATGCGCCGGCGGTCCACCGGCAAGGCCCTGCATCTTCTCGCGCGCGACCGCGAGGGTTGCTGCCAGGATGCTTTCATGTGCGATCCGCACGCTGGCCGTCGCCTTGGTGACGCCATCGAGATAGACCAGGGAAGATGCCCCGTCACCTTTGCCATAAGGCACACCCACCACGAGGGTCGAGGAGATCGAGTGGCCGCGGTACTGCTCAAAAAACTTGTGAAACGGTGCCTGACCGAGCCCCGAGACGAAAATCGGTTCGTTGTGTTCAATCAGACGCACATTCAAGAAGCGCCCTTCCAGATCAAGCATGACCAGCGCATTGATCGGCGCCCCCGAGAATCCGGGGAGAGGCGCAAGCGGTTGGGTCTCAAAGACGTAGCCAGCCGCCGCACCACCGGAATTCAGCAGTGTCCAGACTCCCTCTTCGTTCACCGCTTCGCCCAGAGAAAAAGGCGGCATGATAAGGGCCGCCAGCGCATCCTGCTCCAAGGCCCTGGCGCTCCCGCCCAGGGAAAGCGCCGCCGTCAGAACCGCTAGAGCAAGCCAGCAAAGGCCCAGTTGCCGTCGATAGAACCGTCCCATGCTGCAAGTCTAGGCGTAGCCTGGATCAGCGAATATCCTACGAAGGTCGCAGAACGGCGGCCATCGCCCGGTCAATGAGGAAACACAACTCCGGCCAATGCCCAATGCGGGCTAGACGTGAACCAGCTTGAAGGGTAATGAACAGAAAGCGCCTGTTTTCGGGTGTTTTGGAGTGATCACCCAACTACGGCGAGCGGGCTCAAAAACTGTTCTGTGAGACCGTCTTGAGCCGTTACCGGCACAGCCGGTCTACAGACAAATGACACCAGGACTGAAGCGGAACCTTATGGCAGTCGCCACGAAACTCAGTGCAAGAAGGCTGACTCTGGATCCGCTGACGGCCGACGATCTGGAAGATGTCTTTCAGATTGCCAGAGAACGCGAGAGCATCGAGGACTTTCAGCATGCAGCCGACAGCTCCGAAGAGGTTCGGGCCTGGCTTGCACCAAGCCTGGAAAACCCCCTGAATCTGGTCTGGGTGATAAGAAAAGGCGGCAAAGCGATTGGACTCTTCGATCTTTGTTTCGAAGCGGAGTATTCGGACGTGAAAGACCACGTTTGCCGCGTCGGGTATTTCGTCGATCACCGTGAGCAACGGCAGGGTTTTGCGACCGAGGCTTTGGCCGCCGTGACGGCGTGGGTTTTCGATGAAACCGACACGGTCAGGATCGAAGCCGGTGTCACCCTGCGCAATGAGGCTTCATCGCGAACGCTCGAGAAGGTCGGATTTGTCCGCGAGAAGGTGGTCGAGGCCAATTGGACCTGGCGCGGCGCGGTCTACGACAGCGCCTATTATTACTTGAGCAAAGATCTTTACCGGTCGTAAGGGCAAGAGCCCGATCTAGGTTCCTGCGATCCGTTTCATTTTCTTTCGCTGACTGGACGGCTTTAGCTCCCTTCGCGCCGGCGAAATGACGGTACCCTTGATTGCGCCCGAAGCAGCAGCCTTCAGCAGTCGGCGGAAGGTCGGGCATTCCATATGACTGGGGGCCGGACAGGCAGCCGCGTGGCGCAGACTGTCACGCAGGGCGCCGAGCTTGCGGATCGCCTGATCCAGTTCATCCGCTTTTTCCGTGAGCAGCTGCCGGTCGATCTGCGGCTGCCCGTCTGGCGCGAACATGGCGGCGATCTCCCCCAGCGAGAATCCGGAGGCGCGGCCCAGCGCAATCAATGCCAAGCGTTCCAGCACGTCCGGATCGAACAGGCGGCGCAGGCCGCGCCGGCCGACCGAGGTGATCAGGCCCCTCTCCTCATAATATCTGAGGGTCGAAGCCGGCACTGCGGCGCGCTTCGCCACTTCTGCAATATCAAGCTCTTTCATGCCCTTGACCTCAAGTCGACTTGAAGTGGCAGTCTGCGGTCAGCTCTTCTGAATTGCAAGCTGAAGGAGACTGTCATGGACGACAAGCAAGAGGTCGGTAGCCCGCAAGGCAGATTGTGGAACGGCCCCAAAGGCCAGGTCTGGGTCGAACTACAGAGCCTGCTCGATCAGGTGTTCAAGCCGCTTGAGGATCTGCTTATGGAGGGGGTGCAGGCAGGGATGCCTGACAGACTGCTGGACGTTGGCTGCGGGACCGGCAGCACGACGCTGGCTGCCGCGCAGATACTGGGCAGGCGGCAGCGCTGCATCGGGATCGATATCTCAGAGCCCATGATCGCGGCGGCGCAGTCCCGCGCCCGGCAACAGAACTCAAGCGCAGCCTTCGTCTGTGCGGATGCGCAGCGGCACATCTTTGATCCTGCCGGCTTCGACGCGATTATCTCGCGGATCGGCGTGATGTTCTTTGACGACCCGCCCGGCGCCTTTGCGAACCTGCGGCGGGCCGCCAGGGAAGATGCAACACTGTCCTTTGTCGCCTGGCGTTCTCCGGCGGAGAATCCCTTCATGACGGCGGCGGAGCGGGCGACAGCCGCGCTCTTGCCTGATCTCCCACCCCGTCAGCCTGGCGCGCCGGGGCAGTTTGCCTTCGCGGAAGAGCCCCATATCCGCAACGTCTTGGCGCCGAGCGGTTGGGACCGGGTCGAAGTGCGTTCGGTCGACCTGCCCTGCCGTCTGCCGGAAAAAGATCTGATTCTCTTGATAACGCGGATGGGTCCGCTTGGTGGCTTGCTGCAAGAGGCCGACATCGACGACCGCGCCCGGGTCATCGAGACGGCCCGGGCGGCTTTCGACTCTTACGTCAGGGGAACGGAGGTTCATTTCACATCGGCCTGCTGGCTGGTGACGGCGCGGGCGTCCGCGGGATCGGCCTCTGCGGCGGGTGGCAGCGATGCCTGACATACTGGGTTATCTGCTTTTCAGTGCTTTGGTGGGGGGCATTGCAACGGGGTTCATGGACCTCTGGGCATTTGCCAGGCTCAGGCTGCTGAACAGCCCCTCGCTTGACTACGGTCTGGTGGGTCGTTGGTTGGGATACGTCTTTCGAGGGCGGTTCTTCCACGACCCCATCAACGCTTCGCCTCCGTTGCCGGGTGAGCGCCTGATCGGCTGGACCGCCCACTATCTGATCGGTATCGCCTTCGCCGCGCTCCTCCTTGCGATTTGGGGCACCGATTGGCTTGATGAGCCGACACTTGGCCCCGCGCTGATGGTGGGCCTTGGCAGCGTGGCGGCGCCTTTCTTGGTGATGCAGCCCGGCATGGGCGCCGGTGTCGCCGCCTGCCGCACACCGGAGCCTGGTGTTGCGAGGCGACGCAGTCTGGTCACTCACGCCGTCTTTGGCCTTGGGCTCTACATCGGCGGCTGGATCACGCATTTGCTCGCTTGGTGATGGGTCAGCCTGGCGCTAGGCCGCCAGGACCGCCTTGAATGACCGTGCCGCTGCCTCACGGTCGCCCTGCAGCAACCCGGCCACCGTGGCAAGGGCGCTCCTCCGCGCGGCGGCGTTCCAGAGATACCACGCCAGCAGATAGATGATGACACCTGCGGGTATCAGGATCACAAGCTGTGTCGCCGCCGGCAGTATCCGGTTGAACCATGCCTGCAATGCGATCAGGAGGGCTGCCATTGCCAGCGCCGGCACAGCCGCGTGGAACAGAACAGACAACTGCCGAAGCGGCGGGAAGCCCGTCTGCCTGTGAACATAGAAAGCGGAGATCGGCCACTGAAGCCACTGGCGCAACGCCAGCGCCGCGGCGATACCGAACAGGCCAAACGGAAGGCCGATGAGGCAGGCTGTCACCCCGATGGCGATGGCCATGATATGCATGCGACTGATGTCGCCCAGGGCACCGAAGGCCGTGAGGATCGATGTCGAAAACCCGGTGACAGGCGCGCGCAGTGCCGCCAGGGCAAGAATCTGCATCACCACTGCGGTGGGTTCCCAACCCGCGCCGAGCATGATCGGGAACAGCAGAGGGGCAATGATGACGGCGCCGAGCAAGGCCGGCCAAAAGGTCCAGGTGGAAATGCGGATCACCGATGTGATCAGCTTCTCCAAGGCCTCGGGGTCGGACCGCAGGCGTGACGCAGCCGGGAAGCTGACAGCCGATACCGGTCCCGTCAGCAAGCCGTTCAGTTGTCCGAGAAAACGGCGCGCGACCGCGAAGTATCCCAGGGCTTCAGTGCCGAGGAAATATCCGATGAAGCCGCGCGGCAGTGCCTCGACGGAGAGGTAGCGCAATCCGCTGTTTTCAATGCGTCGAATGCCGAAGCGCGCCAGTTCAGCGAAGCCCTGGCGCGAGAAACGCCGGCCCGGCAGCCAGCCCGCGGCGACGTGACTTAGCACCAGCAGCGTTGTCCGACGGCTCACCTCCATCCAAAACAGGCTCCAGATTCCATAGCCGTTGAGGGCCAGGACAATCCCGACGCAGAGCGCGATTACACGGGCTGCGGCGGCATTCTTGGCGAGCGCAGAAAACCGCAGCGCGCGAACCAGAAGCTGATTGGGAACGCTGGTTGCGGCTGTCAGAACCGGCAGAACCGCCATGGCGGGAAGAATACTCGCAAGTCGCGGCGTTTCAAAAACGCCGGCCGCGAGACCGCCGACCACAAGAAGACAGAGCGCGGTAGCCAGACCGGCCGCTACAATCGCCAGATGGATGGCTGTCTTCTGTCCTTCGCCGAGGTCTTCCTTTTGCACGATTCCGTCGGCGGCATGGCTACCGACGAAGACTTCCATGAAGTTTGCGAAAAGGAGGCCGAGTGCAAAGACGCCATAGGTTTCCGGCCCCAGGATCCGTACAAGGATGACGAGACCGACCAGCCCAAAGACCAATTGAAAGAACTGGCCAAGGGAAGCCCAGAGAGTCTGGCCGATCAGCTTTCGGGCCCGGGCCATTTCTCAGCCTGTCAGTTCCGGGGCGCGGCAGTGGTCAGGCCGTTTGATTGCCGACGGGCGAGCCGTGCGCTCCAGAGATCGATCAACCGCGTCAGCAGATCGACGCCGATTTTCTGCGCGGTGTAGCTGTGCCGGATAAGGGGCATCTGGCGCAGCACCGGTTTGGCGATGCCCTCTGCATGACGCCAATGCAACATGCCCCGGCGCTTTTCAAAATAGGGGTCGGTGTAAAGCGACCACTTTCTCTGGAAATGATCCAGGCTTTCCTGTTGCCAGACCGGTGACCAGCGCAGAGCGAAATAGGGCCAATCCTCCCGCGTCAGCGGCCTGTCCCGGCTGGGGAAAAGATAGGTGACGACCGATGTCGGTTCGAACATCACGCGCCCTCCCCCCGTCCAGACCGTCATGCAGAAGTCGATGTGCTCTTTTGTGGCAAGGAGGTTTTCGTCGAGCGCCCCGAAGCGCGCAAAGGCGTCCCGGCGGACCAGCGCGCAATGGAACTCACAGCACTGCGTTTCGCCGCATTGGAGGCTGACATCGGCGACCTTCCGGCCCTGGAGGAGATGGACGTCGGTGATCCGCCGCTGATCGGGGGTACTCGCCAGAAAAGTCTGGAGGTTCTCGGCAAACTCGCCGCCGGCCTGATGAATCTCGTCGTGAAGAGGCAGGCGTTGACAGGTCAAGGGCGCTACGACATCTGCGCGGGTTTCATCGGCGCAGGCGATCAGGGCCTGCAGCCAACCCGGCGACACGATCACGTCATTGTCGACAAAGACCACGTAGTTGGTTTTCGCCTGGCGTTGACCCAGGTTCCGGGCCTGATTGGGGATCAGATAGTCTTCGTAGCGCCGGTAACGGAAGTGATTCTCCGCGCAGATTATCTCGACTTCGGCAGCGATGCTTTTTGGGCTGGCGCCATCTATGTAGATCAGCTCATAGGGCTCTTCAGTATGCTCCACGATGCTTCGCAATGACTCCACGGCGACACCGAAGCGTTCTCGTGGCGTCACCACGATGGTGGCTTTTGCACCTGGTGGTTGCTGGATGGATGACATCTCGGCGTTACTCCGCACTCTATGAGCTCAAACGGGTGGTGCCGCTGGGACGGCGGTATCCGGTCTTTGTCTCTCACCCGCGGCAAGCGCCTGGGCATAAACCGCGAGCAGTCTGTCCGTGACGACTTCGATGCCGTAGCTCTTTTCGACGCGCCGACGGGCGCGCTGAGTCAGCGCCGGCCACGCCACCTCGGCGGCCAGCAGGCGTTGTAGCGCGGCGGCGAGGTCGACGGGATTATCCTCACGGGCGAGAACGCCGGTGACCCCCTCTTCCACGAGCTCGGGGATTCCACCATGCCTGGTCGCGCAGGTCGGGACACCGATGGCCATGGCTTCCTTGATCGTATTGACGGGCGCGTCCGTGCCGCCGGTGGCACTGGTCATGGACGCGGCGATAAAGATGTGACTCTTTTCAAGCAGTGCCCGGATGTCACTGTGCGGCCTGGCGCCGAGGAAGCGCACCCGATCCTCCAGACCGTATTCTCGCACCTGGGACTCCAGTTCTTCCCGTTGTTCGCCCTCGCCCACGATATCGAGGCGCAGGTTCCGGCCTTCCGCAACGAGGTGGTGAAGGGCTTCGATCACCCTGTGGATGCCTTTTCGGGGTGTCAGGCGTCCAACGGTCAGGCAGCGCACCTGGCCGCCGCCCACCGTAAGCGGTAGACGATAAGGAAAGCCCTGAAGATCAATGCCGGAGCCGACGACATCAATCTTGTCCGCAGGACAACCAAGGCCAATGGCGCGCTCCTTGAAGAACGCACAATTGGCGACGAAACGGTCTGCCCTTGTCCAGAGATAGTCGTAAACCGTCGGCCCGAACGACTGAACCACTTCGGAGATATCGTAACCGCGAAAGTGAACCACGAGGCGGCCCTTCAGCAGGCCGGCATCGCGGTGTTTGAGAACGTACTCGGCAAGGGTCGCGAACTGGCAATGCAGAATGTCGTAACTACCGCGCCTTGCGAAGACCTGTGCCTGATAGAGTGCCGTCAAGTCCGACCACCCGCGGCGGTATGTCAAAGGCTTCCAAAGCGGCAATGAGGCAACGCCGCGTTGTTTGGCAAGCGCCGCTGCGGCCGCCGGCATCGCCTTTACTCTGTCACCGAGACTCTCTGGCCACGTGGCATTCTGAAACCGCTTCTGCAGGCGGGCTTGCACATTGGCGTCCGAGGAGAATCCCGTGGGCGTCACGTTCGACAACCCGAAGACATCGACGTCGTGGCCGCGCTCGATCAGCGATGCAGCGGAAAGGGCGATGAAAGGTTCCGAAAGCATCGGAAAAGCATTCGTGAAAAAAGCCACTTGCAAAGGCGCTTGGCTCCACTGCTTGAGTGCCTATGACTGAGCATCCGCTGGTTCTCATCCAGCGGCAGTTCAAGATATCACCCAGCCAATTCGACACCACCGCTCATCGCGGGCGACACATAGAGGTCACAACCTGAGGGACAGCGATTGGGTAGGAAGCGGTAGGTCTTTGCGAAGGTGATGGGGTTCCTTGTCGGGGAGTGTTTTGCTGCCATACCCCGGTGTGTGTTCTGCCCCTCCGCTTGGAGCAATGACCGCTGTCGACGTCTGCAAAATGTGCTTTCGAAGGAACCATAAGAGAAACCGCATGGAGACTCTTTTCTCAAGGCCAGCGCTTTCGTATCGGCATCGATGGCCACCGGGATTTGAATGACGCATGGAACGATCTAGCCGCGATCTTTCCACCACAGCAATCGTACCGACGTTCAACAGAGCCCCTCTTGTTGCTGAGTGCCTAAAGGCAATCCTCGGCCAGTCGCTGCCGCCGGCGCAGATTATCGTCGTCGACGACGGCTCTGAGGATCATACGGCGGAAACACTGCGTCGCTTTGAGAGCCGCATAGAAGTAATCAAAATGCCTAACCGAGGAAAATCGGCGGGCGTCAATCTCGCCCTTTCCAGGGCCAGCCATCCGCTGATCTGGATTGTCGACGATGACGATATCGTCCTGCCCGAGGCCCTGGCTATTTTGACGGGGCTGATCCGGTCCGAACCCGATGCCGGCTTCGCCTATGGTCGCTACCACCGATTTGCTGTGGATGAGGAAAGCCGTGATCGGCGCATTTTCGACACAGGCTATTGGCGGCGATGTTCGCCCGGGGATTTCCTAACCGCGACCCTCGAAGACATGTTCGTGCACCAACCCGGGATGTTGGTCTGGCGGGACTGCTACGACCGGGCCGGCCCCTACGACGAAAGCCTGCCGCGATCACAGGATTACGACATGCTTATCCGGCTCGCGAGGATCACAAGGCCGGTCTCGACCGAGGCCGCTGTCTTCCTTCAGCGGCAGCACGAAGGGGACCGCGGTCCGGCATCGCAGCGGTTCGGCGCCGATGAGCGGATGAGCCGTTGGATGGAAGCGGACAGAACGATCCTGCAGCGTTGTTATGC
This sequence comes from Pelagibius sp., assembly GCF_965249265.1. Taxonomy (NCBI): domain Bacteria; kingdom Pseudomonadati; phylum Pseudomonadota; class Alphaproteobacteria; order Rhodospirillales; family Rhodovibrionaceae; genus Pelagibius; species Pelagibius sp. The sequence continues at coordinate 2,382,923 of NZ_OZ252224.1, forward strand.
GGAGTTGGAGCTCTCCGAGTATCTGCCTGATGGGCATTGTAAAAATCCACAGCATCAACGGCAGGCGCTCCTGCAGCGCGGCACCATCATGGCCCGTAAGAAGCTCTGGAATCTTGCGCTGCAGGACTTCGAGGCTGCTTCGGATCTTGGCGGTGCAATGCTTTCCGAAGCGGAAGACCGCATTCTCAAGCGCGCTGTCCTCTCAAAATATGGCTGTGATGAATTGTTCCAGGATCAGCGGATTTCCCAAAGCATCATCGGCCTTGGCAAGCGTTCCGAAACCGGCCGCCAGATCGCCCGGGCCCTGTCGCGCGGCCTGATGCGGCGGACAAAGGAACAATTGAGGGCGGCGCGGCCGCTGAAGGCTGGGCGCTATGCGGGTTTGACACTTTCCTGGATGCTGGGAAGTCCGCGAACGATCCGCTCGACGACCTCTCCAAACCATGGCTCGGGCGTGCCCTGAAGGCGCCTCACCCCTCGCCCAGCAGAGCCCGGGCGGTATCGGAGTCGGTCACCAGATCGGTGAAATAGCCACGTTCGATCAGGGCGCGCAGGACCGGGACCTTGGTGGGGCCACCGGAAATCATGACCCGGCGCGGGATCTTGATGAAATCGCTGGGCGGAAAACCGAGAACCCGTCGATTGATCGGATGGTCGAGAATCTCGGCCTGGGCATCGAGATAGTAGCCGAGGAAGTTGCCGATGGCGCCGGCCTTCGAAACCTCTTCGAATTCGGCTTCGTTGACGAAACCCATAAGGCGGATGGTGCTGGAATCCAGGCCGCCGACGCTGGCGAGGCCGAGATCGGCGGACTGGGTTTTCAGGAAAACCTCACGCATCATCGGCTGCTGCAGAATGGTGTTCCGGCTTTCCTCGCTGTCGCAGACGATGGGCCCCGGCAGATAGTAGCACTCGGCGTGAAGCCGGGCCGCCAGGTCCGTGGTCGCCTCGTAGGCATCGACGGAGGAGCGCCGGGTCAATGAGCCGAGCATGGAGACGACGGCGGCATCCTGCAGCGGCTTCTCCTCGGTGGCCTGCGCCAGCGCTTTCAGCGTAATGCCCCAGGCGATCCCGATGGTCATGCCGTCTTCGTAGAGCGGCGAGACCGACCCAGCCGCCGCCCGCCCCAGAACCTCGGCCAGCTGCGACTCGTCGGCGGCATCGCCAATCACGACTTCGACGAGATTCAGACCAAAGGTTTCCGCCAGGCGTTGCTCCAGGGAAACGTTCTCAGCCAGCTTGGAGTGGATCGTGACCCGCACGATGCCGCGGCGGCGGGCCTCGGCCAGCAGCCGGTTGACGCGGACTCTGTTGATTCCCAGCGTCTCGGCGATTTCCTGCTGCGTGCGGCCCAGCATGTAGTAATGCCAGCAGATGCGAACCGCCAACTGTTCGGGCCAGCTCTCCCGCTGTGGGTCGTCGCCAAGTTTCAGGATGTCGGGGGTCGCCCGGGCCATGGGTCGTGCCTTGTGAATTCTCAGCTTGTGAGCATTAGCATGAACAAATGATATTGCACGAAAAAAAATGTTATGCGACCTTAAGAGCATAAGAACGAACAGGCTGGCCGCGAGACTAAAACCACAGTTATTCGCGGGACTCCGGCCGCTGGGGAGGATCGTGGTGCTTTCAGGGCTGCGGCCGTTTGACCGGCCGGCGTCTTCGATGATGAGACTTCAGGCGGCGACCGCCGGATGATGACCTCTGCGCTGAAACGCCTGCGTTTCACGATGACGCGCCTGCGTTTCATAGTCTCCGACCATCCGCTGCCCTGGCTGCTGCCGCTGATCGTCATCCTGGTCGTCTTCGCGCTCTATCCGTTTTTCTACAACATCTATTTGTCGTTTCACGAGTTTGCGCCGCGCAAACGGGCCTTGGTCCCCGTGGGTTTCGACAACTGGCAGCAGCTCTTCGCCGATCCGCGGATGTGGAGCGCCTTTTACGTCACGCTGTTCTACACCGGCGTCTGCCTGACGATCCAATTGGTGCTCGGCATGGCGATTGCCCTGCTGATCGATTCAGACGACCGCGGCTTCGGGTTCTTGCGCGCGGTGATGACGCTGACCCTGGTCATTCCTCCGGCGATCACCGGGATGATGTTTCTGCTGATGCAGGATTCGCAGTTCGGACTGATCAGTTGGACCTTGCAGTCTCTCGGTTTGCTCAGTCCAGCGACGCCGATCCTGGCGACCCCGTCACTGGCGATCTGGGGTGTAATCCTGGCCGATGTCTGGCAGTGGACACCTTTCATGGTGCTGATCTTCATTGCCGGGCTGCGGTCCCTGCCCCGCGATCCTTTTGAATCGGCCATGATCGACGGCGCGTCCGCGTGGCAGATCTTTTATCGCATCACCCTGCCGATGATGAGCAAGGTCATCGCTATTGCGGTGCTGATCCGCGGCATCGACCTGTTTCGCATGTTCGACTACGTCTACGTCATGACCTCGGGCGGGCCCGGCACCGCGACCTATACCCTCAGCCTCTATGCCTGGGAGCAGACCTTCAGCTTTCTGAAATGGGGCTATGGCGCCACTCTCAGCCTGCTGGCCCTCTTCGTCATTCTGATCGCGGCGAACATCTTCGTCGTCGTCTTCAAGGTCAGGTGGTAGGTCATGGTACTGACCCCGGCCCAACGTCTTCTCAGAGCGATTGCCGCTTGGGCGGTGGTTCTGCTCTTCGCCTTTCCGATCTACTACTGGATTACGGTTTCACTGAAGCTGGGGCGCGACATCTTCGCCATTCCGCCCAAGATCTTCAATTTCGAGGCTTCCGCGAAGTCTTATGAAGAGGTTTTCGGGATCTCATTGGGTTTCGAGCAAGGTATCGCCGTCCTGCCCGGCGGTGGCGACTTTTACATGGCGCCGAGCCTGATGGACTCGATCATCATCGCCGTCTGTTCGACAGCGCTTGCAGTCGTGATCGCAACCCTCGCCGCCTATGCTCTCTCGCGCATGCGTTTTCGCGGGCAACATCATTTCGTTTTCTGGATCCTTTCGACCCGGATGATGCCGCCGGTCGCCGTCGCCATTCCGATGTTCTTCATCTACAAGGACTTCGGTCTGCTCAATACCTATAGCGGCGTGGTCCTGGTGCACGCGCTGATGAACATGCCTTTGGCAGTGCTGCTGCTGAAGAGTTTCTTCGACGACATCCCGAAGGAGATTGATGAAGCCGCCCTAATCGACGGCGCTTCGCGCTTCCTGGTGTTTCGCAAGCTGGTGCTGCCCATGGCCATGGGCGGAATCGCGGCCACGGCGGTGCTCTGTTTCATCTTCTCCTGGACCGAGTTTCTCTTTGCTTTGACCCTGACACAGACGGGGTTGAAGACCGTACCGGTCGTCTCCTCGACCTTTGTCACTTCGACCGGGACCGCCTGGGGCAACATGGCTGCCCTCGGCACGGCGGCAATGCTGCCCGCCTTCGTTTTCATTCTGCTCGTGCAAAAGAACTTGGTGCGCGGCTTAACCCTTGGATCGGTGAAACAGTGAAGCAGAAAGCAGTACTTACGAGAACAGTATCGACGCCTGCAAAACAGAACGCGGTCCGTTCGGACCGGCAATAAGGGAGGAAATGCGATGAGAGATTCTGATCGAAAGTTGTATCTTGCCTCTGTCACGGACCGCTATGTCCGCGGCGAACTGTCCCGACGTAACTTCCTGCGCGACGCGAGTAAGCTAGGCCTTGGCGCCGGGGCCCTCGGCCTCACTGCCAGCATACCCTTCGGCGCCCGCGGAGGCCTCTTCAACACCGCAGCGGCGGCTGAGATCGTGCCGGATGCCGACATGATGGCCTGGCTGAAGGACGTCGCGAAACCCTTTGCCGGACAAACCATCCGGCTGGCGACGGAGTCCACCCCGCCGTCAAACGCGATCAATCAGCACTTGAAGCCGTTCTTCGAGGAAGCCACGGGGATCAACGTCGAGATCGAGGTTCTGCCCCTGGAGCAGGTGTTGCAGAAGCTGACACTGGACGTCGCCTCGGGCCTTGGTACCTATGATCTCTACTACCTCGACCAGAGCTGGATGGCGAGCTTCTCCGGTGACGTGATCGACCCGCGTGAGAAGTATGCTGCCAACAGCGCCCTGGCGATGCCGAACTACAACTTCGATGACTTCCTGGTGCCTTTGGTCGATGGTATCTCGATGTACGAGGACACCATGGTCGGCGTGCCCTATGACATCCCGATCTTCATCTACATGTACCGCAAGGATGTTTATGACGAGTTGGGCCTGAAGGTCGCAACGACCATGGACGAGTTCCTGGCCAATGCCCAGGCGATCCAGAAGGCCAAAGGCCCTGACATCTACGGCACCACCGGCCAAATGAAGTCGGGGCACTACAGTCTCGAATGCGACTGGACGGCGTGGCTCTGGGGACATGGCGGGTCCATCTTCGGGCCGGACAGCAAGTTCAGCGGCAATGATGATGCCGGCCTTGAGGCCATGGAGTACTGGGTGAAGCTGAAGGAGAACATGCCACCGGGCGTGACCTCCTGGACCTGGGACGGCCAGGGTCAGTCGGTCGGCCAGGGTATTGCCGGGCAGGTTCTGAGCTGGGGTGAGTTCTTCCCCTCCTGGGACAATCCGGAGTCATCCCGGGTGTCCGGGCTCATGGAAGCAGCGGTGCCGCCGGCGCCGAATGCGCTTCGCACGGTGGAGCAAACCGGCTTCGGCGAAATCCCCGGCGTTGGCCATCAGGGCGGCTCCTCCCTGGCGGTGTCGAAGTACTCGAAGAGTGAGGACGCCGCCTGGCTCTTCGCCCAGTGGGCCACTTCGGCGGACACCCAGGTCTTCATCACGACGCTTGGCGGCGGCACCGGCCCGACCCGCACCAGCGTCTACGATGATGCCCGGGTGAAAGCCAATGCCAAGCCGGGTATCCCGGGCACCACCCGGCATCTGGACGTGGTGCGCGACACCATCGACAACCACATGGGCTCTGAACCGGATCTGCCGGAATGGGCGGAGCTTGCCAATGACACTATCCCTGTTGAACTTGGCCGTTTCTTTGCCGGCGAATACGACAGTCCGAAGGCGGCAATGGATTCCATTGCCGACAAGGTCGACAAGATCGTAGCGGGCTAAGGCAGGGTGCGGCGGTGGGCTGCGGGGTTCCGCAGTCCACCTCCCTTTTTTTGCGGTTTAGCTAGGTAACTTATTTACAAGCTCATGGACTCTTCGCGCGATCTTGTTGTCGGGATCGATTCCTCGACCCAAAGCACGAAGGCCATCGCCTGGACCCGCGATGGCCGGGCCGAGGCGGAGGGCCGCGCGCCTTTAGATCTGTCCAATCCAAAGCTCTACCATTTCGAACAGGACCCCGAGAGCTGGTGGACCGCCTGTGTCGCCGCCTTGAAGGAATTGCTTTCGAAAGTCTCCCCGGATCGGATCGCCGGGATCGCGATCTCCAACCAGCGGGAAACCGTTGCCTTTCTCGATGAACATGGGCAGCCGCTGCGTCCGGGCATTCTCTGGCTCGATGAACGCGCGCGCCAGGAGGTCGAGGACCTCAGCGCCAAGTTGGGCGCCGAGACCATTCACCGGATTACCGGGCGGTATCCCGATATCACGCCCTGCGTCTACAGTTATCTCTGGATCAAGCGGCATGAGCCGGAGGTTTTTGCCAAGACCGCCTGCTTCGCCGACGTGCAAGCCTTCTTGGTGAATCGGCTCTGCGGCGCGTTCAAAACCGGTTGGATTTCCGCCGATCCCATGGGCCTCTTCGACCTGCAGGCCAAGCAGTGGTCGCCGGAGATCCTCGCGGCCCTCGGGCTCGAAGCATCGCAGATGCCTGCGGCGCATCCGCCGGGCACGCATCTCGGCGATATCAGCGATCAAGCCGCGACTGAAACCGGATTGCGGGCGGGCACGCCCCTCTTCGCCGCCGGCGGTGACGGACAATTGGCCGGGTTGGGCACCAACTGCACCAGCCCCGGGCGGGCTTACATCAACTTGGGGACCGCGGTGGTCTCCGGTGTTTGGTCACCGACCTATGCCTACGACAAGGCTTGGCGCACAGAGATCGCCGCCCAGGGCGACGGCTATATCCTCGAAAACTGTCTGCGGTCGGGCGCCTTTCTGATCAATTGGTTCGTTGACAGCTTTACGGCCGGCGGCCGCGAGGACCCGTCGATTTTTGCAAAGCTCGAGGAAGCGGCGGCGGCAATCCCCCGCGGCTGCGACGGCCTGATGGCCCTGCCCTATTGGTCGGGGGTGATGGACCCGCATTGGGACACGGCGGCCCGCGGTTGCCTGATCGGCTTCGGCGGTGGCCATGGCCAAGCCCATGTCTACCGCGCCCTGATCGAGGGCATGACCCTGGATCAGGTGATGCGCAGTGAACTGATGGAGCAAAACGCGGGCCTGGAAATCACCGAGTTCCTGGCCATCGGCGGCGGAGCGGCCAGTCCGCTCTGGCGGCAAATGCTGGCGGATGCTTCCGGGAAGGCGGTGCTGATCTCCGACACGGTCGAGGCCTCGGCCCTAGGTGCCGGCATGATCGCTGCCTTCGGGGCCGGATGGTATGCCTCCATCGTCGAGGCGGCCGGGGCGATGGCCGGGGCCACCAAGGTGATCGAACCAGACGAGGAAAGTGGAAAGGAATACCGGGAATTGCTTGAAATCTATACCGGACTTTATGGCGCAACGGCAGAGACCAATCGGAAACTCGTCGCCTTTGCTTCGCGGGGCGCTGAAGCATGACCGCTGCTGCTTCTCAACACGGAAAGTCCTATGGCGGCGTCATCGACGAACTGGTCGCCGGGGAATGGATCGATCCGCAAACCAAGGCGCCGGTCCAACTGCCGATCGAGAATATCGTCATCGAGGCCTCGCTGGACGGTGAGGAAGCGGACCTTATTGCGCCTCTGCATCGCGGCAAATCCCTGTTGGTGGTCTGTGATGAGATCACCCGCGATGTTTTGGGGGAGCGACTCTTCCGCGCCCTCAAGCCGCTTGGGCAGGTGGAGGAGTTCATCTGGAAGAAACCGCGCTGCAGCGATGAGGGCGTCGCCGAGCTCATGGCCGAAACCCGCGGGCATGAGGCGTTGATCGCCGTGGGTTCCGGCACCGTCAGCGACAGCGTCAAGTATGCGACCTTTCAGGACGGCCGAGAATACTCGGTGTTTCCCACCTCGCCGATGAACGCTTACACCACACCGACGGCCTCGGTCTCTTCCGCCGGCATGAAAAAATCCATCACCTGCCATTCGGCCAAGGGCGTTTTCTTCGATCTGGAAATCCTTGCCGGTTGCCCAAAGCGTTTGATCCGGGCCGCTTTCGCCGATGTGGTTTGCCGTACCACGGCACAGGTCGACTGGCTGATGTCCCACCTGCTTTTCGATACCGTTTACACACCCACGCCCTACACTCTTCTGGCCTATGACGAAGAGGGCCTCTTGGACCACGCCGGGCAACTGACCTCAGGCAGCATTGACTCCTTGGCCATGTTGACCCGTATCTCAACGATTATGGGCCTGGGGACGATCTTCACCGGCACCACCCATTCCGGCAGCATGGCCGAGCACATGATCTCCCACTGCATCGATATGTTTGCGGGCGCCGATCATCCGGGCACTTCCCACGGGGAGCAGGTCGGCGTTACCACCCTCACCCTCTCTGCGCTGCAGAACCAGATCCTGGGTGCTGCGTCGCCGCCGGAGATCAGACCCACCGAGATTCCGGAGACGCGGCTGAAGCAGCGCTACGGGTCCGACATGGCGGCCTTGATGGTCGAGCAGACTGGGAAGAAGGCCGTTGACGGCGCGGCGGCGGAGCGTCTTAACCGGCGGCTTGCCGACGATTGGGATGGCTTCGCCGCGCCGCTGCGCGAAGCGATGCTGCCGTTGGCGCGCCTGGAGGGACCCATGGCGGCTGCCGGCTGTCAGTTGAATGCGGCCGACTTGGGCCTGGATCCGGAGTTCTACCGGCAGATCATCAGTGACGGCCGCTTCACCCGCGACCGCTTCACCGCCCTCGACCTGGCTGACGACAGCGGCCTGCTTTCACCTTTCGTCTCGGCCCACTGCTGAAGAACAAGAACAACGGAACACGCATATGGCTTCGGTCGAATACGAAAAAGTCGGAAAGAGCTTCGGCGCGGTAAAGGTGATGGAGGATATCTCCTTCACCATCAGCGACCAGAAGTTCGTCGTGCTGCTGGGACCCTCCGGCTGCGGCAAAACCACTTTGCTGCGCATGACCGCTGGCCTGGAGACCATCTCCGACGGCGAAATCCGCATCGGCGGCAAGCTGATGAACAAGGTTCATCCCCGCGATCGCGACATCGCCATGGTGTTTCAGAACTATGCGCTCTATCCGACCCTGAAGGTCTTCGACAACATCGCCTTCAGTCTGCAGGTGCGTGGCCAGTCCAAGGATGAGATCAAGAAGCAGGTCGACTGGGCGGCGGACCTTTTGAACCTGACACCTTATCTCGGCCGCTATCCCAAGGAACTGTCCGGCGGGCAGCGCCAGCGTGTCGCCATGGGACGAGCCTTGGTACGCCATCCCCAGGTCTTTCTCTTCGACGAACCTCTTTCGAACCTCGACGCAAAGCTGCGCGGCCAGATGCGCTATGAGATCCGGCGTCTTCACAACCGCCTGCAGACGACGACCATCTATGTCACCCATGATCAGATCGAGGCCATGACCATGGCCGATGAAATCGTCGTCATGCGCGACGGCGAGATCGAGCAGATCGGCACGCCGGAAGAGATCTACGACCGCCCGGCCAACTGCTTCGTCGCCGATTTCATCGGCTCCCCCTCCATCAATTTCCTTCAGGGGGACATCCAGAACGTGGCCGGCACGCCGGCGTTTCATAGCGGCAGCATGGTCTTGCCGCTGCCGACAGAGACCGTCATACGGACGGGCCAAAAGGTCACCTGCGGCCTTCGTCCGGTCGACATTGCCGTTGGGCAGGAGGGCCCGGTAAAGGCCGAAGTCATTCTGGTAGAGAGTACCGGCGCCGAGTCCCACCTGCTCCTGGCGATTGACGGGCAGGAGATCCGGGCGGTGGCTCAAGGCCGTTTTCGCGCCAAGCCGGGGGATACCTGTGCACTCAGCATCGATCCGGCAACCCTCCATCTCTTTGACGCAAGCAGCGAGCAGCGGATCAACTGATGGCCAGACTCCTCATCCTGGGCGCCGGCGTGATGGGCAGCGCCATTGCCGTTCCCGCCGCCGACAACGGCCACGAAGTTGCCTTGGTGGGTACCCACCTGGACGCAGATATCATTGCTGCCTTAAAGGCGGACCGCGGTGGGCATCCCAGATTGAAAGCGCCAATACCGGAGACGATCAAGCCCCTGGAAATCGAGGCGCTTACCTCTGCCGAGTTCCAGTCCGCCGACCTGGTGATCATCGGCGTCTCCAGTCCGGGGATTGACTGGGCAATCGACAAGCTGCTTAGCCATATGCCCGAACCGCGGCCTATCGCATTGGTGACCAAGGGCTTGCAGCCATGGCACGGCGGTCTGCGCTCCTTCGCCGAAAGCGTTGCGGCGGCGCTGGCCGAGCGAGGCGTCACCCAGCAGATGGTCATGGGCATCGGCGGCCCCTGTATCGCCAAAGAACTGGCGGACCGGCAACCCACCGCCGTTGTCTTCGCCGGTCAGGACCAAGCCGTCCTGCGCCGCATCAGGGAGATGATGCAGACCGACTACTACCGCGTTGCGCTGAGCGACGATCTGGACGGTGTGGAGATCTGTGCGGCCTTGAAGAATTTCCTGGCGATTGCCGTCAGCGCCATGTGGACGCGGTATAAGGAGATCAATCCGCAACCGAACAAGCCCAAGGCGATGAACCCCGGCGCCGCGGCCTTCAGCCAGGCGGTGCGGGAAATGGCGGGCCTGGCGCGATGGTTCGGCGGCCGTCCGGACACCGCCTACGGATTGGCCGGGCTCGGCGATCTCAACGTCACCGTTGGCGGCGGGCGCAACAGCCGGCTCGGTTTCCTGCTTGGTGAGGACATGGCGCTGAAGGCGGCTCTTGAAGGGCCGTTGGCCGGTGAGACGGTCGAGGGCGCGGACACCTGTCTTGCCCTGGCAAGCCCCGTCGAGAAAGCCTTCTTCGCCGGCCAACTGGACCCGCAGGACTATCCCATTACCCGGGCGTTGATCGCCACCATACGGGACGGGAAACCGCTGTCCATCGACTTTCCGGCAATCGATTTCGCCTGAGCAATCATTTGAAAGGCCAAGATCATGACGAGCGAAGAGAGCCCAAAGATATCCGTCGGCCTGGGTTGCGACCACCTGGGTCTGGCCATGAAGAACGATCTGAAGGACCATCTTACGGCGCAGGGCTTCGCGGTTACCGATATCGGTGTCGATGACGAGGCACCGGTCGACTACCCGGACATCGGTGCTGAACTCGCGCGCCGTCTCGCTGACGGCGCCTTCGAGCGCGGCATTCTGGTCTGCGGCACGGGGGCCGGCATGGCGATTGCCGCCAACAAGGTGCCGGGCGTGCGCGCGGTCTGTGTCATGGACCCCTACACCGCCGAACGGGCGATCGCGTCGAACAATGCGCAGGTGATCACCTTCGGCGCCCAGATCATCGGCCCTTCCGTGGCGCGCATGCTGACCGACATCTATCTCAGCAACGACTTTCAGGGTGGCCGCTCGGCGCCGAAGGTGGCAAAACTGGAAGCGCTCGACCGCTAGGATCTGTCTTGCTCCCGCCCCCCTGCTATATCGGTATCGACCTCGGCACCTCCGGTGTGCGGGCGGTGATGACCCGTGGCGAGGATGAAATCGTTGCGCAGGTGCAAGCGCCTCTTCCTGCGCCTGAAGGAAAGGACGGCGAGCGGCGGCAGGATGCGGCCCTTTGGTGGGAAGCGGTTGACCGTGTTCTCTTGGCGCTTGGGCAACAGGCAGCCCTTGAGACGGTGATCGGCCTCTGCGTTGACGGTACCTCCGGTACGATTCTGCTCTGCGACTCAGGTTTCCGGGTTCTGGCGCCTGCCCGCATGTACAATGATCGCTCCGCCGTTGCCGCAGGCCGTCGGATCGATGCCGTTGCGCCTGAAGACAGTATGGCCCGCGGCACTGGTGGCTCCCTCGCCCGCTTAATGGCTCTGCTTGAGGAGGTCGGGCATGCCAACCCCGCTTTCGCTCTTCATCAAGCAGACTGGATCGCGGCACGGCTTACCGGCCATTTCGGTAGCAGTGATCACAACAACTGCCTGAAGCTCGGCTACGAGGTGGGCGCCGAGCGCTGGCCGGATTGGATGAGCGCGTTCGATTTCGATCTATCCCTTCTGCCCGAGGTAGCCGCACCCGGCAAACCGCTCGCGCCGCTGCTTCCGGAGATGGCGCAGCGCTACGGGCTGCCGCCGGATTGTCAGGTGCTGCATGGAACCACCGACGGCAATGCGGCTTTCCTCGCCGCCGGTGCCTTCGAGCCAGGTAACGCTGTCACCTCCCTCGGCACGACCCTCACTCTGAAGCTTGTCTCCGAGAATCCGGTTTTTGCGCCGGGTTACGGTGTTTACAGTCACAAGCTGCTCGGCCATTGGCTGGCCGGTGGGGCCAGCAACAGTGGTGGCGCAGCCATCGCCAGCCACTTCTCTTTGGCTGACCTAGAGCGCCTGACACCCAGCCTGAGGCCGGAGACACCGACCGGCCTGGACTATTACCCCCTGCCCGCGCCGGGCGAGCGTTTTCCGGTCGCCGATCCTGAACTGACACCGAAGGTCTCGCCACGGCCGGACGATGATGCCGCCTTTCTGCAGGGGCTCTTGGAAGGCATTGCCCATATTGAGCGGGACGCCTATGCGCGTCTGGCGGCGCTCGGCGCCACGCCGGTGCGCCAGGTGACGACAGTCGGCGGCGGCGCCGCAAACGATGCCTGGACCAGAATCCGCGAGCGGGTGCTCGGCGTGCCAGTTACGAGAGCGGCCAATCCCGAGGCAGCCTTCGGCACGGCACGTCTGGCGCGCCTCGGCCTGGAAAGAGGCTGAGCCGGGAGATACCCTGGCCCGGCGGTTCAGTCCAAGCCCATGCAGTTGGCATAATACGTCACGGTAGCAGGCCAGTCGGAGAAGATGCCTTCGATGCCAACGTCCTGCGCCAGAACGTGAAGCAGCTCGAACATGGCGCCATCAGAGTCCGTGACCTCTTTGATCGACTGATAGTACCAGCCGCCACCGGCACCGAGAGGGCCAGAGCGCTCCAAGGTCCAGGTGATGATGTTCAGACCCGCCTTCTTCGCTTCTTTTGTATAAGCTGATGGAACAATCCGGCCGTCCTTCACGGTCACAAGCATCCACATCGGCGGCGCGATGTAGTTGACGCCCATCCCCTTCAAGCTCTCCATGCTCGGCTCGAAGGTGGCCGGCTTCATGGGATCGAAACCATCGACGTTGTAACGACTGTCCAAAAAAACCGCCTGTTTGCCGAACTCCGGCTCGTTCTCGATCCAATAGAGCACATCGTCCAGATTGAAGGATTGCGCCCAGACGTCAGACGGCGGAATACCCGCTGCCTTGTATTCATCGATCAGCTTTTGGGCATAGTCTTCCTGGCTGAAACCCTCAAAGGGCATCTCAACAGACGGCGATTTCAATTCGGGCGTGAACTTCGCACCCAGATCACGAAACAGGGCGATGGATTCCGCATGGGTCATCAGCCTGCCGGCGCTCGCGGCATAGAGATCGGTGCGCCAGCTCGCGGTGCCGTTCACGTAATCATCGACGGTCCGGGCTTTCTTGTCGGCGGCATCCATCTTGCCGTCCAGGGTTCGGAACTCCGCCAAGGTGATATCGCTCGCTCGGCACTCCGCTGTCGCATTGTTGTCTCCGGATGCCGGCGAAAAGCCGGCGGTACACTTGGACGCCAGGGGCGATTTCAGGATGTTGGTCGTCGTGTGCAGGTCGTTTTGGGCGTGACGGCAAACCAGCTCCTTGTCCTTGGTAAAGGTAACGTCGCACTCCAGAATACCCGCCCCCATGCGTGCCGCTGCCGTATAGGACTCGACTGTGTGCTCCGGAAACATCAAAGGCGCGCCGCGGTGCCCGATCGAGAAGAGCTTGCGCTCCATCGGTTGCCCCGAACAAGCCAGCAGTTGTGATTTCAGGGCTCCCTCCTCCATCTGATCGACGAGGAAAAGTGGCCGCGGCCCCAGGTCTGCATCGGCGGCGATGACTGGAGCGGCTGTAACCATGCAGGCCAGTGCAAGGAATGCCGACTTAACGTACTTCATAATCCGGGCTCCGATTCACTACAGTCAGAAAAGAACAGTTGGGCAAGGAAGCGTGATCCCTATGTGACGTAAGCGTGACTCTGGGATGAAAAGGCCGGCCGCAAATTTCACTGGGAACGCAAGCACCGGTCTCTGGACTGTTGCCGCTTCTCAAGTACATTTTCTATACTGACGGCGAAGAGTGTCGAAAGCAAATTCAGCCGCCAGTGTGGGGCAGCGGCTGACCATGTTCGGGGGAATGAATGGAGGGCGACCAGACAATGGTTGTCAGCGATCAGCGGCTGGCAGCCTTGTTGCAGTACTGGCGAAACCTGAAAAGCAAGGGGCGGCTGCCGTCGCGCAAGGCGCTCGACCTGACAGCGATCTCCAGTGAGATTGTGCCTCACTTCTTTGTTTACGATGTCAGCCGCGATCCCCTGGACTATCGAATGCGCCTTGCCGGGTCGATGCTCTGCGCCACCGTCGGCTACGAAATGCGCGGCAGGACTTTCGATGAGATTCATCCGGCGGATCAGGCCGCGGCGATCCGGGAGGAGTTCGACGGAGTCGTTCACAGCGGCCGGCCACACTATGCCGAACGCTCGGCGCAGTGGTTGCCCGAGAGGGAACTCGCTTACCGCCGGTTGTTGCTGCCTTTCGCCGAGGATGGTGTTACGGTCGACAGCCTTGCTGGCGCTTCATTGTTTGAGCTGGAACAAGCACCGCTCTTCTAGCGCTATCCTTTGGAGCCGATGTTCCGGCGTTATTCCGCCGCGGCAATTTTGGCGTGCTTTTCCCTTGCCGCCGCTTCCTTCTGTGCCTTGGCAACCGCTGCCTGCGCCGCATCGGTGTGGGCGAACATCTCCAGAGACTCGTCTTCGCCGTGGTCGGTCACCGGCGTCAATGCCAGATCGGTGTAGTGTTTGTTGGCCGGATCGAGCTTGACCCGCTGGCATTTGATCCAGAGCGTGATGGCAAAGCCAGCGAAGGGAATGTAGGTGCTCAGAGCTTCCCAGACGCGGCGGGGATAAAACAGCAAGGGCGATTCCACCGGCAAGCCTGAACGCCGCTGGGTACGCACCTTGCGCCGGAAGTAACCACCCTGAAGAGGATGAACCTTTTCGTAACGGATTGAACCGGCGAACTGAAGCGCATGCGCCCAGATCCGCTCCGGCTTGTTGCCGCTGACCACCATCCGTTTCATCAGGGTTTCGAGATGATCGTCTGAATAATACAGGTCCCAGGCTTTGTTATAGATGCCCTGCCACTCGTCCTTTGTCATAAGGGAATGGCCAGTGCAGACATGCTCCAGATCATAGATGTTCATGTCGGGGTCCATGGGGACGCCGCGCTTGTGCAGATTCTGGTGATCTTCTGAGCCCGGCAGCGGTGTCAGGCAGAAGAACTCCAGGATATCGATGGGCAGCTCGCGCTTGATGACCTCGATGTCGTGAACGATCTTTTCCGGTGTGTCAGCGGGGAAGCCGAGGATGTAGCCCGCATAGGTAAGGATCTGATGGTTGCGCCATTCCTGCAGCATCAGCCGGTACTCGGTGATGCGGTTCTGGCGTTTCTTGGCTGCCATCAGGTTGTCGGGATTGATGTTTTCGAGGCCGATGAAGACCCGGGCCACCCCTGCCCGCTTGGCTTTCGCCACGAAGTTTTTGATCTTGTGGCAGAGGGTATCGACCTGAATGATGATCGAGAACGGCAGGCCGGTCTCCTCCTTCAGATCGCCGAGACGGTCGAAAATCGCTTCCCAGTTCTTGTTTCGGGCGAAGTTATCGTCGGTGATGAAGAACCTGTTTATCCCCTGCTCGATGTTGGCGCGCACGAGCCGCTCGACGTCATCGGCCTCGCGGAAGCGCGACTTGCGGCCTTGGACATTGATGATGGTGCAGAAGCTGCACTGGAACGGGCAGCCGCGGCCGGCGTCGAAACAGGCGACCGAGCCGCCATAGCGCCGGACCATGGACTCCGGCAGATAGGGGGTCGGCTGGTTGTCGATCCCCGGCAGGTCGTTCATGTAGTTGTAGATCGGCTTCAAGTCGCGGTTCAGCGCATCCTGATAGAAAAGGTGCAGGCGCCCCTCCCCCTCGCCCGCATAGAGCGAGATGCCGAGGTCCAGCGCTTCCTGAAGATCTGGCGGAAGTTCCGGCAACATGGAGAGACAGCCACTGGGATGAAATCCGCCGATGGCGACCTGCAGGCCGGCTGCGCGGAACTGACGGGCCATATCCATGGCGCGTGGAAACTGATTCGATTGAACGCCGACCAGGCAGACGATGCCTTTCACATCCGGCGCCGTCATGCGTTTGATAATGGCCTTGATCGGGATGATGGTGTTGGTTTCGTCGTAGGCGTTGAGTTCGATGTCAACGTCTTCGCCGAGCAACTTGCGGTCAATGACATCCAGGGTGATGCCGTAGAGGCTGGAGAGGGTATTTGAGGGGACCCAGGCTTTAGCCCACTGGATGACGTAACCGTCATCGTCGTAGTGCGATGGCTTGATCAGCTCGATACAAAAGCGCTGCTTGCGGCCATTGGCGGGCATTTTGACCCCTCCGAACCCCCATTTGCTCTATAACTACCGCATATTGACTAGAAAATATACCGGTAAGCGCCGAGCGAAGGAGGCGTCGGGGGTTAAAGCGTCACCCTGAAACGCAAAAAAGGGGTACGTGTAACCGTTTTGGCCTGATTCCATGCGTAGGCGAAGAAATGGGATGCTGCCGGACCCGGTCACCGGACCCGGCAGCGCCTGGTCGGCTTTACTTGACCGTGATGGTGATTCGCTCCGACATGACTGGCGGGTTATGGGGAATGTGGCTCCAGTCCGCCAAAACCAACTGGAGGACATGGGTGCCGGCCGGCAGCTCGATGGTGGTTTCTGTCTGGCCGCCGCCAAAGTGGATATGTTGATCGTCTGCAGGAATAGGCTCGTTGAGTTCCTCACCCTCGATCGCTTCGTTGATGATCAGGTGATGATGGCCGGTCTTCGGCTTGTCATCTACACCGGCAGGCGCCACGCCCATGCCGGAAAGCCCGAAGCGTATGGTGACGGGTGAAGCGACAGTCTGGCCGTCTTCCAGGCCGATGAAATAGACTTTGGCGCCCGGCGGAGACGGGGTTTCGCCGGCAAGGGCGGCACTGGCCGCCAAAATTACGCTCGCGGCGGCGATCACAGGAATGCGCATGGAACTCTCTCCCTTATCAATTTAGATTCCATGACCGGGTTGGCCATGAATTGACCTTTGAAACACCTTTGAGCCGGAATTTATTCGCTTGATCGGGAAAAAAGCTGCAAGAGCACGACTGGCGCAGGAGATTCAGCAACTCCACGCGCGGCTCTGGCGATACTGTCTCGCGCTCACGGGAGAGCGGGCATCGGCAGAAGATCTCTGTCAAAGTGCCTGCCTGCGTGCTCTTGAGAAGTCAGATCAGTTTCAAGCTGGAAGCACTTTTGATCGCTGGATATTCCGGATAGCCAGGAACCTTTGGTTCAACCAACTGCGCGCCGAGAAGGTACGCCGCGGTGGCGGTCTGGTGGCAAGCGAGGACATTGCCGCTCCGGAAAGTAATTCAGATGCAGAGACGAATATTTTTCATGCCGAAGTGTTAAGAGCGGTGATGGCTTTGCCGGAGGCGCAAAGGATTACCGTCTTCCTGGTGTATGTGGAAGGGTTCTCCTACAAGGAGGCTGCAGAGCACCTCCAGATTCCAATCGGTACGGTGATGAGCAGGCTTGCCGCGGCGCGGAGCAAACTGGCAGCGCTTGCCCCCCACAAGGATGCGGCCGCCCGGCGCAGCGTTTAGGCGAGAGATGGCATCGGACAGAACAGGCGCAATGGACGTCAGCAATGAAGAACTGGTCGGCTATCTTGACGGCGAACTCGCCGCCGAGCGAAGCGAGACCATACGCATCGCCTTGGAGGCCGACCCCGCGCTGCGCACGCGCCTGGATGCGCTGAAGATGGATACCCCAGCGGTTCGCGCAGCCTTTGATGACCTGTTGAATCATGCACCGGCCGGAACCTTTGGCGAGGCCACGCCGGCGCCGTCTCGCGCGATTGGCCGCCGCTCGGCTCTTATCGCAGCGAGTTTGCTGGGCGCCGTTGCACTGGGGTTTGCTGCCGGCCGATTCTCACCATCGACCGAAACCGAAGACTGGCGTATGGCGGTGGCGGAATACCAATTGCTCTACCGCAGCGACACACTCTCTCATCTGGTCAGGCAGCCGGGCGAACTGGAACGCGAGCGTGCCCGGGTCGTTGCCAAGCTGGGGCTCGACATTCCGGGCTCAACCTTAATGAACCTGGAGGGGTTGAGTTATCGCCGGGCTCAGCTGCTGGGTTTCGAAGACGTGCCCCTGGTGCAGTTCGCCTATCTCGACGACGATGAACAACCTCTCGCCTTCTGTGTGGTTCCGACCACAGCAGCGGATCGCCAGGTCGAAAGCCAGAATCTCAAGGGGCTTGCCGCGGCCTCCTGGGTCTCGCAGGGCTACGCATTCCTGGTCATCGGCGATATCGCACCGGACCACGTCCGCAGAACGGCGGACACACTTGCCGGTGCGATCGGCAAAGGGGCCTGACGGCGATCAGATCTCGGTAAGCGGTCCGTAGGCCTCCGGCCGGCGGTCGCGGAAGAACTGCCAGAGGTTTCGCACCTCCCGCACCATGTCCATGTCCATGTCGGCGGTGACCAATTCGTCGTCGTCTTCACTGGCCTCGACGAGGAACTCACCGCGTGGATTGACGACATAGCTGGAGCCGTAGAATTTGCCGATATCCCAGGGCGCTTCGGTGCCGACCCGGTTGATGGCCCCGATGTAGCAGCCGTTGGCGACGGCCGAGGCCGGCTGCTCCAGCTTCCAGAGATACTGGCTGAGCCCAGCTACGGTCGCCGAGGGATTGACGATGTATTCCGCCCCGCTGAGTGCCAGGGCCCGCCAGCCTTCTGGGAAATGCCGGTCGTAACAGATGTAGACCCCCAGCTTGCAATAGGCAGTCTGGAACATCGGCCAGCCGGAGTTGCCGGGCTTGAAAAAGAACTTCTCGTAGAACCCGGCGACCTGCGGAATGTGAGACTTGCGGTACTTGCCGAGATACTTGCCGTCGGCATCGATCACGGCGGCAGTATTGTAATAGACGCCCGTGATATCCTCCTCGTAGATCGGCACCACGATCACCATGGAGTGCTTCTTGGCGTACTCCTGCATCAGCCGCACCGTCGGCCCGTCGGGGATCTTCTCTGCTGCCGCATACCACTTGGCATCCTGACTGGGACAGAAATAGGGCTGGTTGAAGACTTCCTGCATGCAGAGGACCTGCACACCCTTTTTGCTAGCCTCGTCGATCAGCGGCAGATGCGCTTCGTTCATCTTGTCGCGGATCGCCTCCGGGCTGTCGCCGGTATCCGCTTTCAACGCCATTTGAATGAGGCCGGCACGCACGTTTGCCATCGATTTGAGCTCCCCTGTTTTCATGCTGCTTTTGACGACAGACGGCACTGCAACCGCAGATCATCAGGCTTGACCAATTGGTCAGGAAGTTTAACGCGCGGCGATTCACTGGCAAGGAGATTGTTCGTGCTAAGCCAGAGAAGAAAAGGGCTTGGCCGGCAAAAGCGGACTCGCATCGCAGGGCAACATGGTGCAAAATTGACCAAATGGACAGCTTTCTGTTCGCTCACGAAGCAGCCGGAATGCGGGTCCAACAGGGAAACAAGAAAGAGCCGCAGGCAGAGCAAAATGCCGCCGCGCGGCCCAATGTGGCAACAAGCCCGGCAAGGGAACAGCCCGCGGGGCAACAGGAGGACGATCCATTATGGCGATCTTGATCAAAGGCGGCACCGTGGTCACGGCAGACCATTCGTTCAGGGCTGATGTCTTGACCGAGGCGGACAAGATCGTGGCGGTCGGCGAAAATCTCGAAGCTTCCGGCGGCGCCGAGGTGATCGACGCCGGCGGGGCCTACGTCCTGCCGGGTGGTATCGATCCCCATACCCACATGGAACTGCCGTTCATGGGGACGGTGGCTTCGGAGGATTTCTTCTCCGGCACCACGGCGGGCATGGTGGGCGGCACCACCATGATCATCGATTTCGTGATCCCCAGCCCTCAGCAGGATGTGCTGGAAGCCTACCACACCTGGCGCGGCTGGGCGGAGAAAGCCGCTGGCGACTATTCCTTTCATGTGGCCATTACCTGGTGGGACGAGACGGTGAAGGAGGCCATGGGGACCCTGACCCGCGATCACGGCGTGAACTCCTTCAAGCACTTCATGGCCTACAAAGGCGCAATCATGTGCGATGACGAGGTTCTGGTGAATTCCTTCACCCGGGCGCGGGAACTGGGCGCCATCTGTACGGTTCATGCCGAAAACGGCGAGCTTGTGTTCCATCTGCAAAACGAAATCTTGAAGAGCGGCATCACCGGGCCGGAAGGGCATCCCCTCTCCCGCCCGCCGGAGGTTGAAGGCGAAGCGGCAAACCGCGCCATCCGCGTTGCCCAGGTGCTCGACGTACCGCTTTACATCGTTCACAACTCCTGCATCGAATCGCTCCAGGCGATCACCCGGGCGCGCAACGAGGGCCAAAGGGTTTTCGGCGAGGTGCTGGCCGGGCATCTGCTGGTGAACGACGAGGTCTACCGGGACCCGGACTGGGACACCGCTGCCGCCCATGTAATGAGCCCGCCGTTCCGGCCCAAAGAGCACCAAGAGGCCCTATGGCGCGGGCTGCAGGCCGGGATGCTGCAGACCACCGCAACCGACCATTGCTGCTTCTGTGCACCGCAAAAGCGCATGGGCCACAACAACTTCACCCAGATTCCCAACGGCACCGGCGGGGTCGAGGACCGGATGCACGTGCTCTGGCATCATGGCGTGAATTCCGGGCGCCTGACCATGAACGAGTTCGTGGCGATTACCTCCACCAACGCCGCCAAGATCTTCAATATCTATCCGCGTAAGGGTTCGATCTCCGTCGGCGCCGATGCCGATATCGCGATTTGGGACCCGGAGAAGGAACGCACCATCTCCAAGGATACGCACCACCAAAACGTGGACTTCAACATCTTCGAGGGGATGACCGTCAAAGGCATCAACACGGTCACCATCAGTCAAGGCAAGGTGGTCTATCAGGACGGCGACGTCCGCACCGAAAGAGGTGTGGGGCGCTACGTCGACCGACCGACCTTCGCGCCTTACTACGATGCGGTAAACCGTCAACGTGCGGCTCATGCGCCGACGGCGGTGAACCGTATGTAACCTTTCCGGTGGATCAGGCCGGATTGCAGTCAACACACTAAAAAGACAGGGGAGCTTGGGGTATGACGTCTCTGAAAAAGGGGAATGGGAAGCTATGGGAAAGTCTGGGTCGCCGGGGAGTCCTGCGGGCCGGGGCTTTCGCGATTGCGGCAATGACAGCTTTTGGTCTCTCAACGACCAATGCCCAGGCCGAAAAACTGAAGGTGGCGGGCATCTATACCGTGCCTATTCAGCAGAAGTGGGTCGGTACCCTTCACCGCGCCCTCACCGCCGCCAAGGAACGCGGTGATATCGAATACAACTTCTCAGAGAAGGTCGCCAACACCGACTATGTCCGGGTGATGCGCGAGTACGCCGAGAGCGATGTCGATCTTGTGGTCGGCGAAGCCTTTGGGATCAGCCGCGAGGCCCGCAAGGTCGCCGACGATTATCCGGAAATCGCCTTCCTGATGGGTGATCCCGGTGGTCCTCACGGCGAGAACTTCTCGGTCTTCGACAACTGGATCCACGAACCCTGCTATCTGATGGGCGTGGTCGCCGGCACCATGACCAATACCAACAAGATCGGCATGGTCGGCGGCTTCCCGATCGGTGAAGTCAATCGCCTGTTCCATGCTTTCATGGAAGGCGCGCGCTCGGTCAATCCGGACGTGGAATTCAAGGTCTCCTTCATTGGCTCCTGGTATGACCCGCCCAAGGCCAAGGAATTCGCCTTCGCCCAGGTCGAGTCCGGCGTTGACGTACTCTATGCCGAGCGCGCCGGTGTCGTGGATGCGGCGCGGGAGAAGGGCATCATTGCCTTCGGCAACGTCAACGACATGAACAAGGCTGAGAACGGCACCGACGTGGTCGTCGCCTCCGCCCTCTGGCACATGGAGCCGGCCATCGACTATGCCATCGGCCAGGTGAAGGCCGGGACCTTTACGGCGGAGAACTATAAGGAATGGACGATGATGAAGGCCGGCGGCGCTTCGCTCTCGCCCTTCTATGAGTTCGCGGACAAGATCCCGGCGGAAACCAAGGCTAAGGTCGAGACCCTGGCACAGCAGATCAAAGCCGGGGACTTCGTCGTTCAGACCAACGACGAAGAGCCGAAGTCGACGTTCTGATCTGACGCTCCCAGACGGCGGAGTGGCAGCCATATAGGCGCCGCTCCGCCGGGACTGGCTGTATTCTTGTTTTGGGGGACTTGGGAATGCCGGAGGCGCAACAGCCTGCCGCAGTCGAAGCCGCTGCTCAGCCGGTGCTGCGGCTGTCCGGCGTTACCAAGCGTTTCGGCGCGCTGACCGCAAACAACGCCATTTCCCTGGACTTGCAAGGCGGCGAGATTCTGGCCTTGCTGGGCGAGAACGGCGCCGGCAAGACCACCCTGATGAGCATCCTCTTCGGCCACTACGTCGCCGATGACGGCGAGATTGCGGCCTTCGGCGCCCCCCTGCCCGCCGGCTCGCCCAAGGCGGCCATCGCCGCCGGGATCGGCATGGTGCATCAGCATTTCACGCTGGGCGAGAATCTTTCGGTTCTGGACAACATCGTCCTCGGCACCGAGCCGCTCTGGGCCTTGGGCCAGAACAGAGATAACGCAAAGCAGAAAGTCAACGAACTGGCCGGACGTTTCGGACTCGATATCGACCCGCAGCGCCTGATCCGTGATCTCTCTGTCGGCGAACGCCAAAGGGTAGAGATCCTGAAAGCACTCTACCGCGGCGCCCGCATCCTGATCCTCGACGAACCGACGGCTGTCCTGACACCGCAGGAAGTCGAAAGCTTCTTTGCCACCCTGAAGGCGATGGTGGCCGACGGGCTGTCCATCATTTTCATCTCCCACAAGCTGAACGAGGTCATGGCCATTGCCGACCGGGTGGCGGTGTTGCGCCAAGGCAGTCTTGTGGCCGATTTCCCTATTGCAGAAGCAAGCCGGGAGAGTTTGGCGGAAGCCATGGTCGGCCGTGCCGTGGAACTGCCGGAACGCGAGACGCAACCGGCGGGCGACACGGTCCTCAATCTGCAGGACGTCAGCCTGCGCGACAGCGCCGGTAAAACCTTACTGGACAATGTCAGCCTGACCCTTAAGGCGGGCGAAGTGCTGGGTATCGCCGGCGTTTCGGGCAACGGACAAGGACCCTTGGCCGATCTGCTGTCGGGTTTGGCAGCACCTGACGCGGGCGCGCTTCAGGTTCTGGGGGATAGGGTCACGAAGGTATCGCCCGCCGCAATGCTGAACCGCGGGATCGGCCGGGTGCCGGAAGATCGCCACGCAACCGGCGTCATCGGCGACTTTTCGGTGGAGGAGAACCTCGTTCTCGAAGTCTACGGCGACAGCCGCTTTTCCCGCTTTGGCTTCCTGAAAGGCGCGGCGCTGCGGCGCAATGCCGAAACCCTGATCGAGGATTTCGATATCCGCGGCGCCGACCCGCAGACTACCACCAGCAGCCTTTCCGGCGGCAACATGCAGAAGGTCATCCTGGCCCGTGTTCTGACGGAAAAACCCCGTGTGATCCTGGCCAACCAGCCGACCCGCGGTCTGGACGTCGGAGCGGCGGCGACCGTGCAACGCCTGCTTTTCGCGGCCTGCGCCGAGGGGGCCGGTGTCATCCTGATTTCCGAGGATCTGGAAGAGCTTTTGCAGATGTCCGACCGTGTCGCCGTGCTCTACCAGGGAAGGCTGAGCGATTCCATGGCCGTCGAGGAGGCAGATCTGAGGACTCTCGGTCTGATGATGGCGGGGCATGGCCCGGGAGAGGTTGGCGATGCGCCTTGAGCCCCGCAGCCACGTGCCGCTCTGGCTGAACTTCGCCGCCCCGCTCTCGGCCATCGCCCTGGCGTTTCTGCTCTGCGCCCTGCTGATCGTTTGGGCCGGGGCACCGGTGCTCGCGGCTTACGGCGCGTTGCTGAACGGCGCCTTCGGATCGGTCTTTGCCCTCAGCGAGACCCTGACCCGCGCAGCACCTCTGATCTTCACCGGCCTTGCCGCCGCCGTCGCTTTCCGCGCAAAGCTCTGGAACATCGGTGGCGAAGGTCAACTCTATGCCGGGGCCCTGGCGGCAACCTACGTCGGCACCGGGCTTGTCGAGTTGCCGCCTTTCCTGATGATCCCCTTTCTGTTCCTGGTCGGCGCCCTTGCCGGTGGCCTGCTGCTGCTGCTGCCGGTGATCCTGAAACTGAAACTGCGGGTCGACGAGGTCGTCACCACGCTGCTCTTGAACTTCGTCGTTCTGCTCTTCGCCAACTATCTGCTTTTCGGCCCTTGGAAAGACCCTCTGGCCATGGGCTGGCCTCAGGCGGCGCCGATCATCGACGAAGGGGTCCTTTCGCCGCTCATTGCCCGCACCCGTCTCCATTCAGGGCTGATTTGGGCTGTTTTCTTTGCAGTTTGCGCCTGGGCTTTCATACGATACTCGAAGTGGGGATTCGAGATTCGCGCCGTCGGCAACAACCCCACCGCCGCCGGTTTCGCCGGAATCCCTCTGGGAGCAACCGTCCTGCGCACCGCGTTGCTGTCCGGCGGCCTGGCGGGGATGGCCGGGGTCTGCGAACTGGCCGGTCTGAAAGGCTACCTCACCCTCGATCTGTCGCCGGGCTTTGGATACACCGGCATCGCTGTGGCCATGCTGGCGGGGCTGCACCCCCTCGGCGTTATCGCCTCGGCGATCTTCATCGCCGCGATCTACAACGGCGCCGATGCCATGAGCCGGGCCATGTCGATCTCCAACTACCTCGCCGATGTGATGACCGCCACGGCGCTGCTGCTGGTCTTGGCGTCCGTGCTCTTCGTCCGCTACCAACCGAGATTGCGGTAGATGGATATCCTCGAGATCTTTGTTTCCCTTGGCTTCTGGGCCGCCCTGGTGCGCATGGCCACGCCGTTGATCTTCGGCACCCTGGGTGAGCTGATCTGCGAGCGCGCCGGGGTGCTGAACCTGGGGATCGAAGGCATCATGACCATGGGCGCCATGGTCGCCTGGATGTGGGTCTATCAGGGCGGTGATCTCTGGACGGCGGTGCTGGTAGCCGCCGTCTTTGGCGCCCTCTTCGGCCTGCTGCACTCGGGCTTCAGCGTCTATCTCGGCGTTTCCCAGCATGTGACCGGCATCGGCATCACCCTGCTGGCCTCGGCCCTCAGCTATTTCGCTTTCCGTATGCTGCTGCCCGATGTCACCACGCCGCCGAAGATCGATCCCTTCAAGCCCTATCCCATTCCCGGCCTCTCCGAGCTGCCGTTTCTGGGTGAGGTGCTGTTCACCCAGAGCCCTCTCACCTATCTGGCCTTCCTGCTGGTGCCGATGGTGGGCTACGGGCTCTACCGCACGCCCCTCGGCCTTGCGCTGCGTATGGTGGGCGAAAACCCCATGGCGGTGGAGGCCCAGGGCATCGATGTGCACCGCCTGCGTACTGCGGCGGTGATGCTGGGCAGCGCCTTTATGGCGGTCGGCGGCGCCTTCCTCACCATCTCGGTCTTTGACGCCTTCTACATCGGCATGATCAACGGCCGCGGCTGGATCTGTGTCGCCCTGGTGATCTTTGCCTCCTGGCGGCCGGGCAAAGCGCTGCTCGGCGCCCTGCTGTTCGCCGCCTTCGAGGCCCTGCAGATCCGGGTGCAGCAGTCCGCCTCGGCCTTCATCCCCTATCAATTCTTCCTCATGATGCCTTATGTTCTCAGCATCCTGGCGATGATCGTCATGTCGCGGCGGGCGGCCTATCCCAAGGCCCTGCTGGTGCCCTTCCGCAAGGGCGAGCGCTAGGGTGGATTCATCCTTCGAGACGCCGCTCCCGCGGCTCCTCAGGATGAGGTAAGAAAAGAGCCTCACCCTGAGGAGGACCGCAGGTCCGTCTCGAAGGGCGAGGCGAAGTCTGGAGGCAAGATGCTCGATCTCATTGTCCGCAACGCCAACCTGCCGACCGGTGACACCGGGCAGGATATTGCGGTGAAGGACGGCCTGATCGCCGAAGTCGCGCCCGGCATCGATGCCGAGGCGGCGGAAACCATCGACGCCGCCGGCCATCTCGTGACACCGCCCTTCGTCGACAGCCACTTCCACATGGATGCCACCCTCAGCCTCGGCCTGCCGCGCCTGAACGAGAGCGGCACGCTGCTGGAAGGCATCGCGCTTTGGGGTGAATTGAAACCGCATCTGACGGTGGACGCGCTGAAGGAACGGGCCCTGGCGCTCTGCCGCTGGTCCATCGCCAAGGGCACACTTGCGATCCGCAGCCATGTCGACATCTGCGACGATCGGCTGCTCGCCGTGGAGGCGCTGCTGGAAGTGCGCGAGACCGTCAAAGACCATATCGACCTGCAGCTCGTCGCCTTTCCACAAGACGGTTATCTGCGCTCGCCGACCGCCAGGGAGAACTTGAAGCGCGCGCTCGATAAGGGCGTCGATGTCGTCGGTGGAATCCCGCATTTCGAACGCACCATGGCCGAGGGGGCGGAATCCGTGCGCCTGCTCTGCGAGGTGGCGGCAGAGCGTGGCCTGATGGTCGATATGCACTGCGACGAGACAGACGACCCGCTTTCACGCCACATCGAGAGCCTGTCTTACCAGACCCAGCGCCTGGGGCTGCAGGGACGGGTCACGGGCTCTCACCTCACCTCCATGCACTCCATGGACAACTACTACGTCTCCAAGCTCTTACCGCTGATGGCCGAGGCTGGCGTCCACGCCGTCGCCAATCCGCTGATCAACATCACGATACAGGGGCGCCACGACAGCTATCCCAAGCGCCGCGGCATGACCCGGGTGAAGGAGCTGCTGGCCCAGGGCATCAACGTCTCTTTCGGCCACGACTGCGTCATGGACCCCTGGTATCCCTTGGGCAGCCACGACATGATGGAAGTTGCCCATATGGGCCTCCATGTCGCCCAGATGACGGGTGTCGAAGAACAGAAGGCCTGCTTCGCCGCCGTCACTGCAAATGGCGCCAAGACCCTGGCTTTGGAAGGTTATGGGCTGTCGCCGGGCTGCAAGGCCGACATGGTGATCCTGCAGGCCGGTGATGTGCTGGAGGCGCTGCGCCTGCGCCCGGCACGCCTCACCGTCATCCGCCGCGGCCGGATCATCGCTGAAACCCCGCCGGTGGAATCCCGGTTGAAGGTGCTGGGCAATGAGGCTATCGATTTCATGAAGAAATAACCTCCCGAGGAAATCCCTTGCCCCAACTCGATCTCGCCTTTGCCCGTTCGCACTTCCCTGCTTTTTCCGAACCCTCCCTGAAAGACTGGGCGTTCTTTGAGAATGCCGGGGGGTCCTATGCCTGCGGGCCGGTCATCGACCGCCTCACACGCTTCTATCGCGAGACCAAGGTGCAGCCCTATGGTCCCTTCCCCGCTTCGGAAAAGGCGGGAAAGGAAATGGATGAGGCCCGCACGCGATTGGCCGGCTATCTGAATGTGGCGGAGGACGAGTTGCACTTCGGGCCCTCGACGACGCAGAACACCTATGTCTTGGCCCAGGCCTTTCGCGGCAGTCTGCAGGAAGGTGACGAAATCATCGTCACCAACCAGGATCACGAGGCCAATTCCGGCGCCTGGCGGCGCCTTGCGGACAGCGGCATCGTTGTCCGCGAGTGGCAGGTCGACCCGGAAAGCGGGCAGCTCGACCCGGCGGACCTTGACGATCTGCTGAGCGAGAAAACCCGGCTCGTCGCCTTCCCGCACTGCTCCAACATCGTCGGGCATGTGAACCCGGTGGCCGAAATCGCCGCCAAGGCCCATGCCGCCGGGGCGGTGGTGGTGGTCGATGGTGTTTCCTATGCGCCCCATGGCTTCCCGGACATTCAGGCCCTGGATGCCGACATCTACCTCTTCTCGCTCTACAAAACCTATGGGCCGCATCAGGGGCTGATGACCGTAAAGCGGGCGCTGGCCGAGCACCTGGAAAACCAGGGCCATTTCTTCAACGCCGGCAACATCCTGAAGAAGCTCACGCCGGCGGGCCCGGACCATGCACAGATTGCCGCCTCCGCCGGTATCGCCGATTACTTTGACGCCCTCCACGATCACCATTTTGCTGATGGAGACGACATCGACCCGGCAGAGCGCGGCCGCCGGGTCCATGCTTTACTGGAAGGCCAGGAGAAAACGCTGCTCGCGCCATTGCTGGACTATCTCCGGCAGCGCAACGACATCCGCATCATGGGGCCGAGCGATCCCGCCGTGCGCGCACCGACCGTTGCAATCCACACGAAGAACAAGCCGGCCCCCGAAGTTGTTGAGGGCCTGCGCAAGCACCGCATTGCCGCCTGCGTCAGCAACTTCTACGCCTACCGTCTGGTGGAAGCCATGGGCGTCGCGCCGGACCCCGGCGTGCTGCGCCTCTCCTTCGTCCACTACACCAGCCCGGAGGAGATTGACCGGCTGATCAAGGCAATGGACGCTTCTCTCTAAGGTGATCTAACGCGATCTCTGGAAGCACGCGGGTGGCAGTCGGCATTTTTCCGTAGATTGATCACTGGCTTTCTCCATCGGTTGAATTGCGCCTGTGAACCAAAAACCGCGGCGCGGCGACCAATCGTTGGCGCTGACCAACTCTGGCGCCTCAACTTGTGGAGAATTCAAAGATGAATCTGTGGAATTTATTCGCCGCCGCCGTGGTTTGTGCGCTGCTTGCACTCTCTCATGGCGCTCATGCTGAGCGGCCTGACGCCGCAACCATTGTTCAACCGCAAGAAGCAGCCGCAGCTCTGCCCGAACAGGCGAGAGAGCCTGCCGCACTCACAGTCGCCCAGGTTCAGCAGCTCAAGAAGAGAATTCTTACCGACCCGCCGCCGCCCAGGGGACCTGGGTCCTTCAAGGCTACCCCAGGTGGCGAACAGGCCTTTGAGGCTTGTTGCGAGTCTTGTCCCGCAGGCGGTTGCACGGGCTGCAACTCCTATCCCAATACGCCTCACCTGAGCTGCGGCAGTGGTCTCATCAAGGCCAACTGCCAGGTCGTTGATGACACCGTCACCTGCGTCAAGGACGACGGCTAAAGGCATCCCGCTACCATCGATGAGGATCGTTCCATGACTTTTCGAATCTGTTTTTGCGTCGCTGCCCTTGGCATGGTGCTGATGGCGGCTGATGTAACCCAGGCACAACAGCGCGGCACGGACTTGAGAGTCGTGCCGCCGCCGGGGGAAGTGGAGTTTCCGGCTTGCTGCGATTCCTGTGGCGAGAACGGCTGCACCGGCTGCAATTCCGGACCGGAAGGGCTTACCTGCGGGTCGGGTCTGATCAAGGCTGAGTGCTCAATCAGCAACAATAAAGTCTCTTGCGAAGAAGACACCTCTTCGTCGCCTTTGCAATCACGGCCGAAAAAGCTCAAGGCTCTGCAGTGATGGGACTTCAATAAAAAAGGGGGAGCGTCGAAACGCTCCCTCCTCCACCCCCCGGAGTGAATGGCTTACATTCCCGAAGCTTTCTCCCAGACCGCGTGGGTCCAAGCTCCCTCCGGCTTTTTGGTGATGACCGGGGTCGACGCATTCGCGAGAAGCGTATCGACCGTGCGGTCATAGTCCGCTGGCTCCAGATAACCGAGGCCCTTGCTGGAGCCTTCCAGCAGCTTGGCGATCTCGCCCATCATCCGGCGCTGGTGCTTTTCGGTCTGCGCACCGGTTTCGTCGTTTTCGAGAACGATATCCGCCGCCTCGTTGACGTTGTTCTTGGCGTACTCCCAGCCCTTCAGGGAAGCGGCGACGAAGCGCGCCATCTTGTCGACGAAGGCCGCATCGTTCAGGTTCTCTTCCATGACGTAGAGACCATCTTCCAGTGTGGCAACGCCCTGATCTTCGTACTTGTAGACGATCAGATCATCCGCTGTCAGGCCCGCATCGATGATCTGCCAGTACTCGTTATAGGTCATGGTGGAGACGCAGTCGGCCTGCTTCTGCAGGATCGGATCGACATTGAACCCCTGCTTCAGGACCGTCACGCCATCATCCCCGCCTTCCGTCGGCAGGCCGAGCTTGGCCATCCAGGAAAGGAAGGGATACTCGTTGCCGAAGAACCAGACCCCCAGGGTGCGCCCCTTGAAGTCGGCCGGCGAGGTGATGCCGCTGTCCTTGCGGCAAGTCAGCATCATGCCGGACTTCTTGAAGACCTGGGCGATGTTGACCAGAGCTACGCCCTTTTCCCGTGATGCCAAAGCCGAGGGCATCCAGTCGATGACCACGTCGGCACCGCCGCCGGCGATCACCTGCGGCGGAGACACATCGGGGCCGCCCGGCTTGATGGTGACGTCGAGTCCGGCTTCCTCATAGAAACCCTTGTCCTGGGCCACGAAGTAGCCGGCGAACTGGGCCTGGGTCACCCACTTCAGTTGCAGCGTCACCTTGTCCGCGGCGCTGGCCGTGCCTGCGGAGAGCAGCAGTCCCGCCCCTGCCGCCAGCGAAATCAGTTTTCTCATCTTGCCTCTCCTCTTCATTGAGATTTGTATTTTTCTTGAGATTTCCTCACCAACTCGGCTTCCAGTCGTTTGTTTTTGTTTCCTTATCGATAGGACGGATGCCAGAAGGTCGTGGCCCGCTCCGCCAATGCCAACAGCCCGTAGAACAACGAACCAGCGACCGCGGCGACGGCGATGGTGGCCCAGACCATCTCCACGTTCATGCGGCCGATTTCGGTCGAGATGCGGAAACCCATGCCGACGATCGGTGTTCCGAAGAATTCGGCCACGATTGCCCCGATCAGCGCAAGCGTAGAGTTGATCTTCAAGGCGTTGAAAATGAACGGCAGGGCGTTGGGCAACCGCACCCGCACCAGGGTCTGCAGATAGCTGGCGCCGTAGGAGCGCATGAGATCGCGTTCCATCGCCTGGGTCGCGTGGAGCCCCGCGATGGTATTCACCAGCATGGGAAAGAAGGTCATGATGACAATGACGGCGGCCTTGGACTGCCAGTCGAAACCGAACCACATGACCATGATCGGCGCGACGCCGACGATGGGCAAGGCGGAGACGAAGTTGCCGAGCGGCAGCAGACCGCGTTGCAGGAACGGCACCCGGTCGACCAGCACGGCGACCAGGAAACCGCTGCCGCAACCCATGGCAAAACCGGTGAGCACCGATTTCACAAAAGTCTGATAGAAGTCCGCCTGTAGGGTGTCGGTCGAGGCCATGAAGACCTCGGCGATCCGTTCCGGCGACGGCAGCAGCACCGAAGGCACGCCAAAGCCGGTGACGCCGACCTGCCAGAGATAGATCAGCCAGGCGCCGAAGAGACCGGGCACGAGCAAGGCAGCAAACCCTTTGCTCTCTTCTTTCCCTGCGGCTTCGGACAGCATGGAAAGGGTTCGCCAGACAAGAAAACCGAGCCCGAAGACAAAGACCCAAAGACCAGGCCCGCCGGTGCCTACCGGAGCCTGCGGCCCCAAGTCGTTGAGTTGGCGATCGATCGCCACCAGCGGCAACCAGCCGCCTGCAAGGCAGGCCGACAGCAGAAAAACCCCGACCCAAAGGCCGCGCGGGGCGATGAAGGCCTGGACGGCGGCGGCCAAGGTCACGATCCCGAACACAAGCAGCAGGGTTGGAGCGGATACCCAGGAAACAGCGTTCCCGGCGCTGTCCTGGCCAATAGGAAAGACCAGGGCAATCACGAAGAACAGGAATGCCAGGAGACTTGACCGCTCCTGGGTCCAAGCGGTTCCGAATCTCGTCATGGCCGTGCTCCCGAGCGGCGCAGCACCAGCTTCTCGACCCCGCCCATGGCGGCGACCAGCATCCCCGCCATGGCGGCTGCAGTCAGGAGCGCCGCCCAGATCTGCACCGTCTGGCCGTAGTAGCTGCCGACCAGCAGGCGCGCGCCGATGCCGGCCTGGGCGCCGGTCGGCAGCTCGCCGACGATGGCGCCGACCAGGGAGATGGCGATGGCCACTTTCAGACTGGCGAAGAGGAAAGGCACCGACGAGGGCCAGCGCAGTTGCCAGAAGACCTGCGCCTTGCTGGCGCTGTAGGTGCGCATCAGATCCATCTGTAAGGGATCAGGGGAGCGCAGGCCTTTCACCATGCCGATGGCCACGGGGAAGAAGCAGAGATACATGGAGATCAGGGCCTTGGGTACCAGACCGGTAAAGCCGATGTTCCCCAGCACCACGATGATCATAGGCGCGATGGCCAGGATGGGAATGGTCTGAGAGGCGATGATCCAGGGCAGCAGCGACCGGTCGAGGGTGTTCACATGAACGATGCCGACGGCCAGGACGATGCCCAGCAGGGTACCCATCGCAAAGCCCAGGAGCGTCGAGGAGAGCGTCACCCAGCCGTGGTAGATCAGGCTGCGCTTTGAGGTGACCTTGCGCTGAAGGATCGACTTATTCAGTTCCTCGGCCACCTGATGGGGCGCCGGCAGGATCGGCCGCTCCATGGCCATGGCATCCCCGGCGAGGCGGGAGATCGACCAGTCCTCTCCCCCCCGTTCGTAGCGGTCGATCAGCAGGGGCGCGTTCAGCCAGACCGTGCCGAGATACCAGAGCAGAAATATCGCTACACAAACGACAGTCAGCGGACCCGTACGGCCGGCAAAAGCCCGGGAAAGCAACCCGGGTGTGGATTGGGAAGGCCCGGTGAGAGCCTCAGTCGTCATAGCTGTGCCCGGCTCTGAGGCCTTCGCGGACCCGGTGGGCGATCTCGGCGAATTCATTGCTTTCGCGGCTATCCAGACTGCGGTCGGGCGGCAGGTTGCAGTCGATGATGTCGATGATGCGCCCCGGACGCGGCGACATGACAACGATCTTCGAAGAGAGGAAGACCGCCTCGGGGATCGAGTGGGTGACGAAAACCACCGTTTTTCCGGTGCGCTCCCAAAGGCGCAGGAGCTGCTCGTTCAGATGGTCGCGGGTGATCTCGTCCAAGGCGCCGAAG
This sequence comes from Pelagibius sp., assembly GCF_965249265.1. Classification (NCBI taxonomy): domain Bacteria; kingdom Pseudomonadati; phylum Pseudomonadota; class Alphaproteobacteria; order Rhodospirillales; family Rhodovibrionaceae; genus Pelagibius; species Pelagibius sp. The sequence goes on from NZ_OZ252224.1 coordinate 2,415,212, forward strand.
GGCTCGTCCATCAGCAGCAGTTCGGGCTCGAAGGAGAGCGCCCGGGCGATGGAAACCCGCTGCTGCATGCCGCCGGAAAGCTGCCAGGGGAACTTCTTCTCAAACCCGCCAAGGTTCACCAGATCGAGGTAACGGGCCGCCCGCTCCTGCCGCTCGGCAGAACTCATGCCCATGATCTCCAGGGGCAGCATGACGTTGCGCTCCACCGTGCGCCAGGGGTAGAGCGCCGGGGCCTGGAAGACATAGCCGTAGGCCCGGTCCCGGCGCGCTTCTTCCGGTGAAACGCCGTTCACGCTGATGGCGCCGGCGGTCTGATGCTCCAGATCGGCGATGACGCGCAACAGCGTGGTTTTGCCGCAGCCCGACGGGCCGATGAAGGAAACGAAATCCCCGGCGTTTATGGTGAGATTGACCTCGGAAAGCGCGTAGACCGGGGCATCGGCGGTCTGAAAGGTGAGCGAGAGATTCTCGACCTTGATGACCGGCCTGGCCTCTTCAGCCGCCGTTTCCATTTCCCCCTGCTGCATCACCGCCTCTAACGCCATCCCCGCTATCCCCCGCTTTGCCGGAGCTTGGCGCCATTCCTGCCTGTCTGACCGGAAAGGTCAAGCACTAGCCCGCTCCAACATGGCATGGAGCAGCACATTGCAGCCGGCCGCCAGATCCGCCGGTGTTGCGCTTTCCGCCTCGTTGTGGCTGACACCGTCCTCGCAGGGCACGAAAATCATGGCGGTGGGCGCCACCCGGCTGATGTAGCAGGCGTCGTGGCCGGCGCCGGAGATGATGTCCATGTTGCCGTAGCCGGCGGCTCCGGCGGCGTTCTTCACCGCTGAGACACAGTCGGGATCGAACTTGATCGGCGGGGAGTACCAGATGTTCTCCAGTTCGGCTTCGATGCCCACGGGGTCGCAGATCTGCGCGCAGGCCTCCCGCAGTTCTTTCTCCATCTGGCTGAGCGTTTCGTCATCGGGATGGCGCAGATCGATGGTCATGAAGACCGAACCGGGAATCGTGTTTCGCGAGTTCGGGCTGACCTGCATCATGCCGACGGTCGTGACCGCGTGGGGCGCATGGGCCAGGGCAATGTCGTTGATCGCCGTCACCAGCTTGGAAGCCGCAACCAGGGCGTCTTTCCGGCGGTTCATCGGTGTCGTTCCGGCGTGGGACTCCGACCCCGTCAGGGTCGCCTCAAACCAGCGCTGCCCCTGGGCGCCGGTCACGACGCCAATAGTCTTCTCTTCCGCTTCCAGGATCGGGCCCTGTTCGATGTGGGCCTCGAAGAAGGCGCGGATCGGATGTTCGCCCGGCGTTTCGTCGCCCTTGTAGCCGATGCGCTCCAGTTCCTCGCCAATGGTCTTGCCCTCGACATCTGCCCGGGAATGCCCGTATTCCAGGTCGAAGACACCGGCGAAGACGCCGGAAGCCACCATGGCCGGGGCGAAACGCGACCCCTCTTCATTGGTCCAGACCGAAACCTCGACGGGCGCGGTGGTCTCGATATCGTTGTCGTTCAGGGTGCGGATCACTTCCAGGCCGGCCAAGACCCCGAAGACCCCGTCGAATTTGCCGCCGGTGGGCTGGGTGTCGAGGTGGCTGCCGGTGGTGACCGGGGCCATGGAGGGATCGGTTCCCGGACGCCGCGCAAAGATGTTTCCCATCTTGTCGACGGTGATCGAACAGCCGGCTTCCTGGCACCAGCGCACGAAAAGATCCCTGCCCTCGCGGTCGAAATCGCTGAGGGCAAGGCGGCAGTTACCACCGGCGACGCCCGGCCCGATCTTGGCCATTTCCATCAGAGTGTCCCAAAGACGGTCCTGATTGACTGTCAGATTCTTCAGCGTCATCGATGGTTCCCCTTATTCCGCAGCGTTCTTGTTCATCGGATTGCGCGGGTCCTGTGTCCAGTTCATGTAGTCCTTGCCGTTGTCGACCTCGACCATGGTGATGCAGTCCTCCACCGGGCAGACATGCATGCAGAGGTTACAGCCCACGCATTCAGCGTCGATCACCTCGTAACGCCGGTCGCCGCCGTATCTCTGGGCGGCGATCGCCTGATGGGAGGTGTCTTCGCAGGCAATATGGCATAACCCGCATTTGATGCAGAGATCCTGGTCGATCTTTGCGACGGTCTCGAAGTTCATGTCGAGATACTGCCAGTCGGTGACATTGGGCACGGCAGCCCCCCGAAAATCCTCCAGGGTCTTGTGGCCCTTGCCGTCCATCCAGTAGCCGAGGCCGTCGACCATATCTTCGACGATCTTGAAGCCCTTGTGCATGGCTGCCGTGCAGACCTGAACCGAACCCGCACCCAGGCTCATAAACTCGGCGGCGTCGCGCCAGTCGCTGATGCCGCCGATCCCGGAGATCGGCAACCCGGCGCACTCCGGGTCGCGCGCGATTTCCGCCACCATATGCATAGCAATGGGTTTTACCGCCGGACCGCAGTAACCGCCGTGGCTGCCCTTGCCGGCCACCGTCGGGGTCGGCGCCATAACATCCAGGTCGACGGACATGATGGAGTTGATGGTGTTGATCAGGGAAACGGCATCAGCGCCCCCGGCCTTGGCCGCGCGCGCCGGGCCCAGCACGTTCGTCACATTGGGCGTCAGCTTTACGAAGACCGGCATGCGGCTGTGCTTCTTGCACCAGCGGGTGACCATTTCGATGTATTCCGGAACCTGCCCGACGGCTGCGCCCATGCCGCGCTCCGACATGCCGTGGGGGCATCCGAAGTTCAACTCCACCGCATCGGCCTCGGTGTCTTCGACGGCCTTTAGGATGCTGCGCCAGTTTTCTTCCTCGCAGGGCACCATCAAGGAGACGACCATGGCACGGTCGGGCCAGTCGCGCTTCACCTGTTTGATTTCCCGCAGGTTCACCTCCAACGGCCGGTCGGTAATCAGCTCGATGTTGTTGAAGCCCGCCATGCGGGTGCCGTTATAGGTCATCGCCCCGTAGCGCGACGAGACGTTCACGATCGGCGGATCTTCGCCCAAGGTCTTCCAGACCACGCCGCCCCAGCCGGCCTTGAAGGCGCGGACGACGTTGTACTCCTTGTCGGTCGGCGGCGCCGAGGCCAGCCAGTAGGGATTGGGCGACTTCACACCGGCGATATCGCAACGAAGGTCAGCCATTTTGTCTCTCCCGTACCGAGTTCTTTCGCTCTGCGTCTTCTAGCCGCGCAGATAGCGGTTGATGGATTCTGCCGCCAGCTTGCCGTCCTGGACCGCGGCGACGGTCAGGTCCTCGCTGACGGACACACAGTCGCCGCCGGCCCAGACGTCAGGCAACGAAGACTGTCGTTCGTCGTTCACGGCAATGCAGGCGCAGTCCATCTCCAACAATTCCGATCCGCCATTCGCTTGCGGCAACGGCAGCATGGTCTGGCCGATGGCCTTGAAGACCATATCGGCAGCTATGCTGAAAGCATCCCCTGTGCCCGAGAGGCGTCCATTGCCGTCGAGTTGGGTGTATTCGAAGACGACATCTGTGATTCGGCCGCGCGCCCCCCGCAACTCCCGCGGCTGCGCCCAGTGCTTGATCTTCACGCCGTTGACCTGGGCGAACTCCTGTTCGTGACCGGTCGCCGACATGGCATCCGCGCCGCGCCGGTAGACCAGAGTGACATCCTCCGCGCCGAGACGTTTGGTCTGCACGGCGATATCTATGGCCGTGTTGCCGCCGCCGATAACCACCACCTTGCGCCCGACCGGCAGGGACTTCAGGTCGTCGCTCTGCCGCAGTTCGGCGATAAAGTCGACGGCGTTATAGACACCGTCCAGGTCTTCGCCTTCCAGCCCCAGGGCGCGCACACCGCCCTGCCCCATACCCAGAAAGACCGCATCATAGTCGCGGCGCAGATCGGCCAGAGAGAAGTTCTGGCCGAGTGCCTGATCGTTGCGGATCTCGATGCCGCCGATCTCCAGGATGAAGTCGACCTCCCGCCGGGCGAACTCGTCCGGCACCTTGTAAGCCGCGATGCCGTATTCGTTAAGGCCGCCGGCCTTGGGCTTGGCTTCCAGCACCACGACATCATGCCCATGCATGGCGAGACGATGGGCGCAGGAAAGCCCCGCCGGGCCCGCGCCGACGACAGCGATTTTCTTGCCGCTGGCTTCGGCACGGTTGAAGGGATGCACGCCCTCGTCCATCAGGGCGTCGGTTGCGTAGCGTTGCAGCAGGCCGATCTGCACCGGCTTGTGCTCTTGGGTGTTGCGCACACAGGCTTCCTGGCAGAGCACCTCGGTCGGGCAGACCCGCGCACAGGCGCCGCCCATGATGTTCTCATCCAGAATGTCCTGCGCCGCACCGCGCACATTGTCAGTGGAGATTTTGCGGATGAAGCTGGGAATGTCGATGCCCGTCGGGCAAGCCTCGATACAGGGCGCGTCGTAGCAGAAATAGCAGCGGCTCGCCTCGACCAGAGCCGCCTTGCGGTCCAGCGGCGGATGCACGTCGTCGAAATTTTCCGCATAGGCGGAATCGGGCAGACGCCCGGCCGCGATGTCCGGTTGGTTATCCATCCTGATCTCCCCGATCATATGACTGCTTACGCTCTTTCGGCGCCTTGCTTATTCGTCGTATAAGACTGTAGCCTTACCTTGACCAAGCGGTCAAATAATTTTGACCAACTGGTCAGGTTTTGCCAGTTGGTCAGGTTCCGAAAGACAGATGCCTCGGCGCAAAGACGAGCCGACAGAAGGTGATGCAGGTTCATGTCCGAAACCGCAGCAAAAGAAGGCCCCGCTAGAGAGGCCGAGAAAGAGGAAACGGGTCCGGGGCACATTCGCCAGCGCAACAGGACGCTCATCCTGACGGCGGCGGAGGAGATTTTCGCCGAGCAGGGGTATCGCGGTGCAACGACAGCCGCTATCGCCGAGCGTGCCGGTCTGCCGAAAGCCAACGTCCACTATTACTTCGGCACCAAGGAAGCGCTCTACCGGGCGGTGCTCGACGACATTCTGACTCTTTGGCTTGGCGAGCTCGACCGTCTCACCGAAGACAGCAATCCCGCGGATGCCCTGGCCGACTACATCCGCGCCAAGATCGTCCACTCCCGCGAGCGCCCCCTCGCCTCCCGCGTCTATGCCAACGAGATGATCCGCGGCGCCAAGCACACCCGCGATTTCCTGAAACAGGACCTGAAGAGCCTAGTGAAGACCAAGTCCCGAGTTCTGGAAAGCTGGGTGGCCCAGGGCAAGATGGAGCCGGTTGATCCTGTGCACCTGTTCTCTATCATCTGGGCGGCAACGCAGCACTATGCCGACTTTGAAGTCCAGGTCAGCGCCCTGGTCGGCCGCCGCCAGATGACGGCCAAGGACTATGACGAGGCGGCGGAGACCATAGTGCGTATGGTTCTGCGTGGCTGCGGCCTCAACTATGGGAAGGGCTGAAAATGACCGGTCGCTTGGTCGTTAAAGTCGGCGCCAGCCGGGCGGAATGGTGGCGTGAAACTCTGCAGAGTCTGCTCCCGGAATTCGAGTGCCGGGACTGGGACGATGCCGGCGACAAGGCCACGGTCGACTACGCCGTGGTCTGGAGACCGCCGGCCGGCGGCCTAAAGACCTTTCCGAACCTGAAGTGCATTGTCTCCATGGGTGCAGGCATCGATCATGTGCTGGTCGATCCGGAACTGCCCAAGCATCTGCCGATCATCCGCACCGTCGGCGACGACCTGCGCCAGCGCATGCGCGAGTACGTGGCGCTGCATGTGCTGCGTTTTCACCGTCGCCTGCCGGACATCATGGCGGCGCAGCAGCGCAAGGAATGGGATCAGGTCATCACGCCCCCGGCGCCGGAGCGCCGCGTTGCCGTGCTCGGCCTCGGCAACATGGGGGCCGAGGTGGCGCACACCCTGGCCGGTCTGGGGTTCGACGTGCACGGCTGGTCACGCAGCCCCAAGACGCTGGAGGGCATCACATGCCATCACGGCGATGCCGGTCTGTCTGAGCTGCTGCCTCTGTCCGAGATTCTGGTCTGCCTGCTTCCCCTTACCCCGGCGACGACAGGAATTCTTAGTAAGGATCTCTTCGCGCAATTGCCCGAGGGCGCCTGCGTGATCAATGTCGGGCGCGGCGGACACTTGGTCGAGGAAGACCTGATCCCGGCCCTGGACAGCGGCCATCTGGGCGGTGCGACGCTGGACGTGCTGCATGAAGAACCGGCGCCGGAGGGCCATCCCTTCTGGACCCATCCGAAAATCCTGCTCACGCCACACATCGCCAGCCTCATCGATCCGGAGGCCGGCGCCAAGGTGATCGCCGAGAACATCCGCCGCTTCGATGCCGGCGAAGAGGTTCCGGCCCTGGTCGATCTCGCCCAGGGCTACTAAGCGTCTCTGACAGCTGGACAAAATAGGTAAGTCCAAGGTGAACCTTCCCGTTGATCCGACGACGTACTATCTTAGTGACGTTGGAGACAGGGTCGGATCGGGGAAAGCGTGCGGGGATTCCGGGTATTTGCATTGACTGTTGCCGCCATGCCCTTGGTTTTGTTGACCTTGGGAATGCCGGCGGCTGCGCAGGCGGAAACGCCGAAAGGCGCTTCGCTGGTTATCGAGGCAGCAAGCGGTGAAGTGATTTCCGCTGAAAACGCCACCCATCCCTGGCATCCGGCCTCTCTCACCAAGATGATGACCGCCTATATGGTCTTCGACGCCCTGGCCGACGGGCGGCTCAAGCTCGACCAGAAGGTTCCGGTTTCCAGACATGCGGCAGCCCAACCGCCGACCAAGCTGGGCCTGGGGCGCGGCAAGGAAGTTCCGGTCAAGGTGTTACTGGAGGCCCTCATCGTGCGCTCGGCCAACGATGCCGCGGTGGTGCTGGCCGAAGCGGTCGCTGGGGACGAAACCGTCTTCGCCGCGGCAATGACCCGCAAGGCCCGGGCGCTGGGCATGTACGCCAGCCGCTTCATGAATGCATCGGGCCTGCCCGACCCCGACCAGGTGGTCACCGCGCGCGACATGGCGATCCTCGCCCGCGCCCTGATGAACGACTTCCCGGAGCGCTTCGCCCTCTTCGGTAAGACCCAGTTCGTCCTCGGTGGCCGTGTAAGGCCGACGACAAACGGCTGGATGGCCGGCTACAGCGGCGCGGATGGCATGAAAACCGGCTTCACCTGCGGGTCCGGCTACAACCTTGTCGGCACGGTAGAGCGTGATGGCCGCCGCCTCATCGCCGTCGTCCTCGGCGGCAAGACCAGCGGTGCCCGCAATGCGCGCATGACCAGGTTGATGAACGCGGCTTTTGCCGAACCCGTAACGCCCACGGAATCCAGCTTGCAGATGCGCGCTCTGCCGAAGGTCGCCAATGCGACCGCTCCCTATGTGCTGCCCGCCGGACAATGCGCCGTGGCCCCTGCGGTCGGCACCGCCGCAACCGACCGCAAGCTGCCGGGCTGGGGGCTCGTTCTCGGCTCCTTCGCCAGCAAGGCTGAGGCACAGGCGGTCATCAAGGGCCACCAGAAGTCCTTGACGGATGTCACCAAGCGGGGCCGAGCGGCGGTGGTGGCGAAGCTGCGCCATGACCCGCAACTCTACACCGCTCTGTTGGTCGACCTGGACCAGCAAGCCGCGGGCCAGGCCTGCAAGCATCTCTGGTCGCTCGGCAGCTACTGCCTCACCGTGCCGCCCAAGCTGCTGAACAATCCGGACACCCTTTGGCGTTAGCTGCCGCGCCAAACATTTCGTAACATTGCCAAAGTGATGGCACCTCTTTAGCATCCATGGCGAGGGCCTCAGGCGCACGGCGGAAAACACAAGAACCGTTCCTGTTCGGTCCCCCCTTGTTCCAAAAAAGTGTTCATCTCAGAACCCGAAACCCGAGGCAAAGCCTCGGCTCTTCATCTCAAGCGGGAGGAAAACCATGCGGATGTTTCGTACCAGCGGTGTGATTGCGGCAACGGCGGCGGCGGTCTTGCTTTCAACCGGCGCGGCCATGGCGGCCTGCGACTGGAAGCCCGAGCGGCCGGTCAGCTATGTCGTGCCCTGGGGCGCCGGCGGCGGCACCGACGCCAACTCGCGCATGCTAGCCAGCATGCTGGAGAAACACTTCGGCGTGCCCTTCAACGTCGTCAACCGCACCGGCGGTAACGGCGTGGTCGGCCACAGCGCCATCGCCAATGCGGAGCCCGACGGCTACACCATCGGCGCGGCGACGGTGGAGATCACCACCATGCATCACGCCGGCCTCACCGAACTGAACCACACGGACATCACGCCGATCGCCCTGGTCGACATCGTGCCGTCCAGCGTCCTGGTCGCCAAGGATTCCAAGTTCAACAGCCTCAACGACCTCATCACCTATGCCAAGGCCAATCCCGGAGAGTTGACCGGCTCCGGCACCGCCCAGGGCGGCATCTGGCACCTGGCCCTGGCCGGGATGCTGCAGTCCGAAGGCCTGGACCCTGCCGCCATCCGTTGGGTGCCCTCCAACGGCGCGGCAGCGGCCATGCAGGAACTAGTTGCCGGTGGCGTCGACGTCGCCACCCCTGCCCTTTCCGAGGGCAAGGCCCTGGTCGAGTCGGGCGAGTTGAAGGCGCTGGCCTACATGCATGACGAGCGTATGTCCGCCCTGCCCGACGTTCCGACGACCAAGGAACTCTTGCCGTCGAAGTGGACTCTTGCGGCCTTCATCACCGTTAGCGGCCCCAAGGGCCTGCCGGAGGAGATTGCCTGCAGCTATGAAAAGGCCGCCTTGGAGGCCTTCGGGCAGCAGGATTGGGCCGACTTCAAGGCCTCCCGCGGCGCAGAGGTCGTCATGATGGGCAGCGAGGATCTCGCCTCCATGATGCAGGTGACCTCGGACAACCTGGGCGCCACCATGAAGGCCATCGGCCTCGCTCAGTAACGCATAGCCTTGCACGGCGGTCCCGTTGTCGGCGGGGCCGCCGTTCTCTCCCCAGCGGCCGGACGCGAGCCGGCGGCGCGAGGAACTCTCAATGAAACTCGGCGATCTTCCGCTCGGGCTTCTGGCTTGCCTGTTCGGTTTGGCGGTCATCTTCGAAGCTGCACGTTTTCCGGTCATGGCGGGTATGGCCTACGGACCGGAGTTCTTTCCGACCATCATCGGTGCGGGCTTTTGCATTTGCGGGCTGTTTCTGGTCAGCGGTGATCTGCGCTCCCGCCTGACCGGCAATCGCCCGGCGCTGTTTGCTTTGGAACCCGCATTGCACAGCGGCAAGGCGCTTCTGCGGGCTTTTGCGGTACTCATCTCCGTGGTGCTCTTTGTCCTGCTGGTCAAGCCGCTTGGCTTCCTGCTGACCCTAAGCTTGTTAATGCTTTTCTTGTTGCGCAGTCTCGCCGCCGGCTGGCGTGTCAGTCTCGCTCTTGCCGTCTTGCTGCCTTTCGCGCTGCATCTTTGCTTCACCGGATTGCTGCGGGTGCCCCTGCCCCGCGGTGTCATCGAATCCCTGTTGTTTTAGACCGATACGATGCCGGAGACGCTTGCCACCGCCCTTGCTTCTGTCCTCACTCTTGAAGTCCTGCTGACCATCTTTCTGTCGGCGCTCTACGGGCTCTTTGTCGGCTCGATACCCGGCCTGACCGCGACCATGTCGGTGGCTCTGCTGGTGCCCATCACGTTTTTCCTGGACCCGGTACCCGCGGTGGCGGCGATCGTCACCACCACGGCCACTGCCATCTTTGCCGGTGACATACCCGGCGCCCTGCTGCGCATCCCAGGTACTCCGGCGTCTGCGGCCTACGTGGATGAGGCCTTTGCGCTGACGCAGAAGGGAGAAAGCGAAAAGGGCCTTGGCACCAGTTTGGTGACAGCCGTTATCGGCGGCGTCATCGGCGTGTTGCTGCTGACCCTGTTTGCCAGTCAGCTCGCCAGCATCGCCGTCCGGTTTTCATCCATGGAATACTTCTGGCTCGGGTGCCTGGGTCTCAGTGCTGCGGTCGCGGTGGCCGGCAAATCGGTCTTGCGTTCCGCCCTCTCCCTGCTGATCGGCCTGATGATCTCCACCGTCGGCATCGACATCGCCACCGGCCATCCGCGCTTTACCTTCGGCGCCATCGACCTGCTGGACGGGGTTTCCTTCATCCCGGCGATGATCGGCATGTTCGCGCTCAGCCAGGTACTGCGTACCGTGACCACGGATCTGCAGACGGAGACGGTCATCACCAAGATCGGCTCCTTGTCGCGTTTCATGGTCGCGACGGTGCGGCGTTTCTGGCTGAACATTCTGCGCTCCAGCCTGCTCGGCAACGTACTGGGCGCCCTCCCCGGCGCCGGCGCCGACATTGCCGCCTGGATCTGTTACAGCCTTTCCAAACGTTTCTCCAAGACACCGGAGAAGTTCGGTAAGGGTTATGAAGAAGGCGTTGCCGATGCCGGCGCAGCCAACAACTCAGCGGTGGCCGGCGCCTGGGTTCCGGCGCTGGTGTTCGGCATTCCCGGCGATTCCGTGACCGCCATCGGCATCGGCGTTCTGATGCTGAAAGGCATCACCCCCAGCCCCCGCGTGTTCCAGACCGATGGCGATCTGGTCTACGCCATCTTCTTCGCCTTCATCATCGCCAACCTCATCATGCTGCCCTTCGGCATGCTTGCGATCCGCTCGGCCCGTCGTGTGCTGGCAATCCCCAAGCGTGTTCTGATGCCTTTGATCCTGGCCTTCAGCATTCTCGGCGCCTATGCCGTCGACAATACGACCTTCTCCATCTGGATTATGTTGGTTCTTGGCCTGCTGGCCTATTTCATGGAGAGCAACGACATCCCCATCGCCCCGGCGATTCTCGGGATCGTCCTCGGCAAGGTGATCGAAAAGAATTTCCTGATCACCATGATCAAGACCCAGGGCGACCTTCTTGGGTTTTTTGAGCGCCCCATCGCCGCCGGTCTCGGCGTGGCGACGATTGCCCTTTGGCTCTATCTCTGTTTCAGTCCGCTGCTTCGGAAATGGCACGGAAAAGCATCATAAAAACAACGTTAAAGAGGGAATGTCTCATGAACAATCTGAAGAAGCGTGTGCTGGAGAAAGCCCCCACATATGGCGCCTGGTTGCAGTTTGCCTCGGCCAACGTCGCAGAGGCCGTGGCCGCCTCCGGCATACCCCTGGTCCTGATCGACAACGAACATGCCGGCGCCTCGCTTGAAACCACCCTGGCCATGATGCGCGCGGCGGAAGCAAACGGCGGTGAAGTCATCATCCGCGTTCCTTCCAGCGATCCGATCTATCTGAAACGAATCATGGAGCTTGGGCCCAGCGGCCTTCTTGTGCCGCAGGTCGACACGGCGGAGGAAGCTGCTGCCGCAGTTTCTGCCTGCCTCTATCCGCCGCACGGCCGCCGCGGCTTTGCCCGCTTGGTGCGCGCTTCGCGATACGGCCAGGTTGCCGACTACGCCAAGGAGACCCACAAGGATTTTACCCTCATGGTGCAGATCGAGACCGGAGAGGCGGTTGCCAATGCGGAAGCGATCGCCTCCGTCGACGGTGTCGATATGCTGTTCATCGGCCCCTATGACCTCTCCGGCGCCATCGACGAGTTGGGCGCGACCGGCAGCCCGGTGGTCCAGGACGCCATTGCCAGAGTCGAAGCGGTGGCAAAGGCGACAAACACGGCCCTGGGGACGGTCCCGAGGGCAAATGCCGACGCGAAGGCGCTCTTCGAGATGGGCTATACGCTGGTCATGGGCATATCCGATACCGGCGCGCTGCGTGCCGGACTTGCCGGAGAACTGGCATCAATTCCGGACTCTGCCCGTCTGATCAAAGCCGACTGAGCGAAGCGTCAGCGTTTACTGGCCTGTTCTTCAGGGCGCTGATAAGCCGGATGGCTTTGGCAGTTGCCCTTCGCGTCACACTCGATCCAGGAGCCGTTGGCTTTGGCACAGCCGTAGCCGCCGAACCCGTAAACCCCGTAAGAGGAATCGCCTTCGCCTTGACAGTTCACCTCGACCTGCACCCGCGTAACCGTTAGCTTTTTCGCTCCGGCGATAGGCACAAGCGACTCGGCTGCCATGGCAGGGGCAACGGTGCATACGGCCAAGGCGACAGAGGCGGCGAACAACAGATTTCGATGGACGCTCATTTTGGCATTCTCCGATTTGTCGCGGCTGCGAATCTGATCCCGGCGACCGCCAAGGCCCGAAGCACTACGGTAAATGTTTACAGGTCCGGCGTTTCAGCCTTTGCTCACGACACCGGGGTTCTGGTTTCATTTGTCCCGGAAAGGCGACTGTACGGTTTCAGGCTGCCTCAGGCCCAGGTCCGTCCGGTTAGGTGGCGGGCCGATTGGAAGGTTACGTTTGATGAGTATGACGGAAAGAGAGAAGGCCCTGGCGGGGCTGCCCTACAACATTCTCGATGAGGAACTGCTGGGTATCCGGGCAGGTGTCCGCCAGGCGCTTCATGTCCACAACCACTCTGTTCCCCTGGATGAGGAAGGTGTCACCCCGGCCTTGCGGGAGGCACTGGGCGCTGTCGGTAAGAACGTCTTCATCGAAACACCCTTCCACTGCGCTTACGGCGTGAATCTCTTCCTGGGCGACGATGTCTATATCAACAGCGGCTGCGCGATCCTGGACTGCGGCCGGGTGGAAATCGGCGACAAGACCATGCTGGGACCGGCAGTGCAGATCTACACGGCAATCCATCCGCTCGATCCGGTGGAACGCGCCAAGGGCACGGAATCCACGGCGGCGATCACCCTCGGCCACAATGTCTGGATAGGGGGCGCCGCGGTGCTCTGTCCTGGCGTGACTATCGGTGACAACGCCGTCGTTGGCGCAGGTGCAGTGGTGGTGAAGGACGTACCGCCGAGTGTCGTTGTCGTCGGCAACCCGGCGACGGTGATCAGGAGGATCGCGGTAGACGATGACACCTGACGAACTGGCAACACGCCATCCAAGACTGTACCACGTGAGCGAGCCGGGGGCGCATGAGAGCATTCGACAGCACGGATTGCTTTCCACAAATGCTATCCTGGATCTTTTTGAGGTCGAGACGCAGGAGCGTCAGCGGCTTACGACCGCCCGAAGGGCAACGGCGGTGCCTCTCAAGCATCCCCTCTATGGCACGATGATTCTGAATGACAACTTGCCTCTAAGTGAAAAGGCGCTTGAAAACTGTCTTGATGATGGCCTCACCCCTTCCGACTGGCTGCGGACCCTGAACAGCAGGGTTTTCTTCTGGGTAGACGAGGCCGGCCTTCAACGTTTGCTGGGCGCCAAAATGAACCGGGGCGACAAAGAGAGGTTTTGGTGTTCGACACGCTTCTCGTCGCTCAGGCTCACATGGACACGCTCTGCCTTAGCCCGATCAACTCGGGCGCCACAATTCGAAAACCCGCGCGGCGTGGGCTTACCACCTTCACACCTGCAAGAGACCACAGCTATGCGCAGTGGCGCCGGCTGCGCGGTAAGTCGGACAAGATTGTCGAAGTCACTGTCGATCACGCGATACCACGTGCCAGGGAGTTCCTGGTCGACGTCCAGCTCAGATCGTAGCCTGAAGCAGTCTGTCCAAAAATGCGGCTTTAATGGTTTGGAGGAATGCTGATGAACGAGAGACTCGAAACCGGCGCCTGCTTTTGCGGTGCGATTACCGCGGAACTGCGCGGTGAACCGCTTTCGGTGGTCTACGATCACGACGATGATTGCCGCCGCGCCGTCGGTAGCCCGCTCACGATCTGGATCGGTTATCCCTCCGGGCAGGTCAGCTTTACCGGCGGCGCTCCCAAGACCTTCTCAAAGACCCCAGGCGTGGAACGCAGCTTCTGCGGTGACTGTGGAACGACCATCGCTTATCGCGATGCGGGTATCCCCGGCGAGACACACATCTGCATCGGCTTCATGGACAACCCCGAACGGTTCCCGCCACAGGGCCACGCATTCTGGCGCCTGAAGCTGCCCTGGATCGAAATGACCGACAGCCTGCCACGGATTGAGGGGACATCGCGAGAGCGGGACCCCGCGATTGGCGATCCCGTCCTCCGGAAGTGCGGCTAGCGCGCTTGCGGCGCCCTAGAACGATACGCAGTTGGCGCTGTCGACACGCATGACGCTTTCCTGGTCGAAGCGGTCTTTGTAGGCGGCGCGGATATCTTCGATCTTCGCTTCTGATTCATCCGAGGGAAAGTAGAGGATGACCAGGACGATAGAGCCTTCCTTGGCAATTTCGCCCGTGCTGTTGCGCCATTGGCCGTAACCACGCAGCACCGTGAGGCCGTCGGGAAAGCGCGGCGTCACCTCCTCGTCCAGAAAGTTGCCCCAGGCATCGTCGCTTACCGTCGAGCCGTCCTTCTGGGTCGTGCCGAAATAAAGCTCTAACCGGGCCATGGAAAGATAGTCGGTCTGGCAGGTCGGCAGCGCAACCTGCGCGGCGGTCGGACCAGAGGCGCCAACCAGGCCGCCGGCAACAACAGCCGCCAGCAGCGCGGCGGCGAAAAGGCGCGAGAATGTCATCGAAGCTGTCTCCCAAGATACCCGGATAACCTAGATCGGATCATGTTTTGACGGAACCACTTTGTGGTTGCGCCAAAACATGTGAATCCGATCGACATCAAACAGGTAGAGCAGATTCACCGGGTTGATGGATCGCTTTCAGCGATTCATCAAACCCGGATCTGCTCTAAGAGCCAACTATAGACCGATCCCGCGCCGCGGGTCCAAGAACTACATCAGCCGCGCGGTGCCGGAGACCCGGATCGAGCTGCCCGGCTCGGCCGGGATCTCGGCGGTCAGGCGCGACTTCATGCCCATGTCCTCGCCCTGGACAATTTCAATGCGGCCCCCGTGCGGCCACCCGATATCGCGCAGATAACCGGCCAGAGCGGCCGCTGCGGCGCCGGTTGCCGGGTCTTCGAGAACCCCGCCGGACGCAAAGGGATTGCGGGCGTGGAAACGCTGTTCGGTCTCCGCATAGACCAGCGCAATGGTTACCAGTCCGGCGGCATTCATCAGGCCGCGCCCGGCGTCGAGGTCATAGAACATCGCCGCCAGTCTGGCGCGATCCTTCAGGGCCAGCACCAGGTGGGTCGCTCCCCCCTCGGCAAATCCCGGCGGGATGCGTGGATCCAGGTCCTTTACGGTAAGGCCAAAAAGCGCCAGTGTCTTCTCCACGAGTTCCGCCTTCGCAGGCGCGCTTCGGGTTGGCGGCGACTGCAGGGCGGCCGCAATGGTGTTTCCGTCGCGCCGGCCTTCGACCGTGATCTCTGCGGCGTTCAGCACCAGCGGATAGACCCCGTCCCCATTCTGCAGGGCAAGCGCAGCGCCGAGCGCAATTGTGGCGTGACCACAAAAAGGCACTTCGGACTCCGGCGAGAAATAGCGCACCCGCCAACCGTCGCCTTCTCTTGCGGCAAAAGCCGTTTCGGAAAACCCGACCTCTGCGGCGATACGCTGCACTTTGGCAACCTCCGGAAGGCTCTCGCCGATCACGACGCCGGCGGGATTACCGCCATTGTCACCATCCGAAAACGCCGCAATGCGAAGGATTTCCATAAGCCTTTTCCTCTTTCCGAAACGAGCCGCCCGCCGCCTGCGCGGGCGACGCTGCAGTCACCGGACTCTAACCCCGGTCAGCCCGGCTTTACAGAAAACGACAAAGGTGATTTGCTTTCTTGATCGATGTTTTAAAGGGAAAAAGCAGTGAAATCTTTAAAAAGCAAGTCATCTACCCTCGATGACATCGACAAGAAGCTGGTTGATGCTTTGGCTGAGAACGCCCGCAGTTCCATGCGCGACCTGGCCGCGCTGGTCGGTATGTCAGCGCCCAGTGTGACCGAGCGGGTCCGCCGCCTGGAGGACGTCGGCATCATCCGCGCTTTCACTCTGGATCTTGACGCTCAAGCGCTCGGTTATGCGCTGCAGGCCATCGTCCGGGTCAAGCCTCTGCCCGGGCAGCTCAAGAGAGTGGAACGCCTGATCCAGGCGATCCCCGAGTGCATCGAATGCGACAAGGTGACCGGCGAGGATTGTTTCATTGCCCGCTTCTGCGTGCCAGAGATTGCCAGTCTGGACGGCTTGCTGGAGGGGTTGGAGGAACGCGCCGAGACGAACACCGCCATCGTGAAAACATCACCCGTGCCGCGACGCTTGCCGCCGCTGGTCCGATAGTTTCAAAGGCCCCTATTCCCACCCAAACGATTGGATGTTGCTCTCTATGCAAGCCTTGCTGCTGGAAGACAGTCTAACACTGCGTCTTCGAGACTTTGATGACCCCGTTGCAGGTCCAGGAGAAGTGGTTATCGATGTTGCGGTCGCGGGCATCGGCGGTAGTGAGTATCTGGGGTATCGCAACCCCGGACTACGCCCTCTCCCGAACATTATGGGGCATGGTATTGCAGGGGTGGCGCCGGATGGCGGCCGTGTCGCCGTGAATCCCTTGCGCAGCTGTGGGGCCTGCGCCTTCTGCAGGAGGGGGCAAGCACAACTCTGTGACTCCTGGTCTCTGATCGGTGTCCAGTCGCCGGGGGGCTTCGCCCAAAAGCTCGCGGTACCCGAAGACTCTCTCGTGGCCTTGCCCGACAGCATTACGTGGGACCAGGCCTCCTTCATCGAACCCTTTGCCAACGCCGTTAACGCCTGGGATCTCGCGCAGGCGGATCCCTCCGCGGCCATCGCGGTCCTTGGAGCGGGAAGTCTTGGCCTGGGTGTAGTGGCGAGTGCGTCAGCGGCAGGCTGCAAGATCATCCAAGTCAGCGACAATTCTGCACCCCGTCTAGCCGCAGCGGCAACGCTGGGTGCGGAGGCGATATCAAAACAGATGACCGACACCTACGACATCGTCTTCGATACGGTAGGTTCGGCGGAGTCCCGCTAAGCTGCCGCTGCGCTGACCGCGAAGGGCGGCCGCTGCATTTTCATGGGCTTCGCCACACCAACAAGCGATATTGACTTTGCAGAACTGATCCGTGGCCAGAAGCAGTTCATCGGTGCTTTCGTCTACTCTGCCACGCAATTCGAGCGTGCTATTGCGCTCGCAGGCAAAACCCAGAGCATTTGGGTGCAGAACCTGTCATTTACAGACGTCGAGCCCCTGCTAAAGCAGTATCTCGAGAACGATTTCTCGACGGTCAAAGGCGCTTTGCGCCCCAACGGACATCAGTAACCATCCGGCCCAGCTATCAGTTAAGGCGGGGTGAAGCTGCGGCCAGAAATGCCGCGATACTGAGAAGGATCAGGGCCACACCACCCGCAATGAAAGACGCACCGATGGAATAGAGTTCGGCCACGGCCGCACCGATGAAGGGGGCGACCAGCATGACCGAGACCGTCACCGCTTCGCAGGTCGAGGCGACACGGCCGATGCGCGACGGGTCTGATTCCCGTTGGATAATCGTCTTGAAGGGGACCACCACCGCCGCCGTCGCCGCGCCGAGCAGGGCAAACAGGAAAACATAGACCGTCCAAGGCAGTGACTGACCCGCCGTCGGCGCCAAACCCAGAAAAACGGCGATCGGACCGGATATCAGGTAGCCCGCCCCCATCAGGACAAAAGGCCTGCGTTCGCCGGACCATGCCCCCAGCACTAGCGAAGCTAACACGCCGCCACCGCCTGCCGCAGCTATGGCAAGGCCGAAGACGGCCTGATCATAATCCAGCGCCCGGGTCAGAAGCGGAATCAGGGAGTCGTAGAGAAACAGAAAGAAATACCCCATCGCCATGAGCAGGAGGCCGATCAGCAAAGCGGGCTTGCGGCGGAATTCGGCCAAACCCTCCCTGACGTCTGTGAAGAGTGATTTTTCGGCGGAGCGTGGCGTTGTAGAGCGCAGGCGATTCCCAAGGCCGAGCAGGATACCGGCAGCCAGGAGGGAGACGCCGGCGTTGGCCAGAAAGATATTCTGCGGCGACAGAAACAAAAGCAGCAGCCCGCCGAGTGCCGGCCCCGCCACCTTTGAGGCCTGGTTGATCGCATGACTGATGCCATTGACCGCCATAAGGTCATGGGTCGGCACCAGGATCTGAATTGCCGCCTGTTTGGCGGGGGCAAAGAAGGCATCGGCCGTGCTGCGCAGAAACACGATCACCAGCAGGATGGCGGCATCGGGGGCGAATGCGGCAGTAAAGGTCGCGAGGGCACGCCCGAGATTGCTCAACACCATCACCCGTTTCAGGTCGGTCCGGTCGATGATCGCGCCGGCCAAAGGACCGATGAGTACATAAGGCAGTGCCATGGCGGCGGCCAGCAAGGCGAAGGCCGTCGGACCCACATTCCAGGTGAAGGCCAGTAGAGCGCCGACGGCGACGAAGTCCAGCCAGTCGGCGAAGTCGGCCGGAAGCTGCGCGCCCAGCAAGCGGGATACCCCGGGATGAGCAACTGCCGATGAGAGACTTCCCGACTTCGCCATAGAGGGTTACACCTGGGTTTGTCGTCTAGGCACGTACGCCGATAGTCTCACCGCCCCCTGTGCCAATCTCGAAGGGATTTGATGTCGCCGCGCCTGCCACCGGTGAAGACTTGTCGGCCATGCCCCAGCAGTTGCCTTTGCCGTCCCGCAACACACCGGAAGGGCAGGAATAGAGTTTGGGAAAGACCATGTACTGGGCAACTTCCAGATCGAAAGTCTTTGCCAGTTCGGCCAGTGCCGCCTCCCCCATTGCCGGATCAGCCCGCACGGAGCCCCGCGCCGAGGCGTCGATGCGCGGCGTGTGGAAGGCTTCCTCAAGGCTCATCCCATAATCCAACAGCAGGGCCGTAATCTGTGCCGTACAGGGCACGATGTGGTTGGCGCCGGAGGCCCCGACGGCGAACAGCGCGTCGCCGTCGCGGGTCGCAATCGTCGGGCACATGTTGGACGAATTGATGCGCTTGCCGCCCGCCATGGAAACCGGGTTGCCGGGTCTGGGGTCGAAGTAGGCGATCGAATTGTTCATCAGGATACCGGTCTCCGGCAGGACCACGCCACTGCCGAAGCGGTTCAGCAATGTATAGGTCAAGGCCACCATGTTCCCCTCGCCGTCCACCGCCGACATGTGAGAAGTGCAGCCCGCCTGTTGATCCAAGCCGACCTTCTTCTTGTGGGTGGCAAAGGCTTCGTCGAGTCCGCGGGCATAGGCGGTCCAGGTTTCTGGTCCGACCTTTGCCCCCGGCGTCAGGTTTGCCTCGACATAGGACAGCATGTCGAGTAACCGCGGGCCGCCTGAGGCTTCGCCGGCCGTATGGATATCGGCGCCGCGGTGCCGGCCGCTGAGGGGTTCATGCTCCTCGACGGTGTAGGCCGCCAGATCCCCGGCCGTGATGCGTGAACCGCCGGCCTGCAGATCCGCAGCGATCTTCCTGGCCAAATCGCCGCGATAGAAGCTTGCCGGTCCCTCTTCCGCCAAGGTCTTCAAAGTGGCCGTCAGCGCCGGCAGAGGCCGATAGGTCTCCGGCAGCGGCGGTATGCCCTCCGGCAGATAGATGGCCGAGGCCGCCGGATCGCGGCGGATCAGATCCATGGCCAGGCCGATCTGCAAGGTCGTGTGCCAGTCGACCGACAGGCCGCGTTCGGCCAAGGCAATCGTCGGTGCGAGCACTTCAGCCCAAGTCAGTTTGCCGCAGTCGTCGAGCGCTTTGGAAAGCCCGGCCACGGCCCCAGGCAGGGTGATCGCGCCATAACCGCGCACATTCGCCTGATCTTTCACCCCGGGATAGCCCATCAGAGAATCAGGTTCCTCGGGATCGAGCGGATAATCGTTCTGATCAATTCCCTGCGGCAGAACGCCCTGGAAGTTGTAGACGCGGGCCTTCTTTTCCCGCGCCGACCAGAACAGCAGAAAGCCGCTGCCGCCCAGACCGCACATCCAGGGCTCCACCACGTTCAGCGCCATAGCGCAGGCAACCGCCGCGTCCACTGCATTGCCGCCCTTGGCCAGCATCGCCGCACCGGCTTGGGCGGCCTGCCAGTGCTGCGCCGCCACTGTGCCGTCTGTTGAGGATACCGCAGCCTTGCGGACCTGCCATTGTTCGACGTTTTCGTTCACGCGCGCTACTCTCCTGTGCTTGAGGTCGGCCCTGTACTTGAGGTGGGCGGTGCCGGGGAACCGAGGGAGATAGAGGGTGAGCTATATCATCAAAGACATGCCGCGTCAGGTCGATCCGGCGCTCGTGGAGAAGGCAGGGCGCGCCGAGACAGCCACCATCGGGCATCGCCGCCACATGGGCTTCGCCGACAAGGCCATCCAATGCGTGCTTCCCGGACGGCGTATTGCAGGCACGGCGGTGACCCTTGCGTTGCCGGGCCAGGATTCCACCTTGCTGCATCACATCATCGCGTCCCTCCGTCCCGGCGACGTGCTTGTGATCGACCGGCTCGGCGATCACAAACATGCATGCCTCGGCGGCGGCGTGGCAGCGGCGATCAAGGCCAGTGGTTGTCTGGCCGTGATCATCGACGGGCCCTGCACAGACCTGCCGGAAATCGAAGACCTGGACCTGCCGGTCTGGTGCCGCGGCGTCGCGCCGATCACAACCCGGCTCTATGACATCGGCGGCAGCTTCAACGTTCCGGTCTGCTGCGGCGGTGCAGTGGTCAATCCTGGCGATCTGATACTGGCGGATTTCAGCGGCGCCCTGGTCATGCCGACGCCGGAGGCCGAAGCCGACATAGACTGGGCGCTCGGCAAGCAGGAAGCCGAGCCCGAAGGACACAAGCGCCTCTTGGCCGGCGAGAAACTGGGCGAGCGAACCGGCGCCAGCGCCATGGTCCGTGCCAAACTCTGACTGTCTATGTGGCCTTCAGTTCGACGCGTCTAGCGAAGCAAGCCCTCTTTTTCTGCCGGAGCGCTGGATTACCATGAAGCCGGCAGCAACGATCATGATCATGCCGACGAGGGTAGGACCGTCGGGCAGATCCGAAAACAAGGCAGCCCCCCAGAAGATGGCAAACAACAGATAACTGTAGTCGAAGGTTGCGACAGTCGCCGGCGGGGCGGATTGATAGGCTTTTGCGGCCGCCGCGCTGGCCGCTACCAGCAAGATCGCGAGGGCGGCAAGAACAGCCCAGTCCCAAGTGGCCATGGACACCCAAGGCCCCAGCAGAAAAGGATTGGCTACGACGCGCCATGACGCAAGTTCCAGCCAGCTAATCCCCACGCTTCCGGCGATGCCGAACAGCATCAGCAGGCCGCAAAGCCAGAGCGAAAGAACGAAGGGGTTCTCGTCCGAGCACTTGCCGCGTGTAATGATCATGGCGAGTGCGTAGAAGGCCGCAGAGAGGATGGGAAACAGCGTCGCGTAGGAGAAAGCGTCGCTTCCCGGGCGCACGATCACAAGGACCCCGAAGAAACCGAGGCCGATGGCTGCGCCGCGCCATCGCCCGACCGCCTCCCCAAGGAGCAGCGCGGAAAACAGCGTGACAAACAGGGGCGCAGTGTAAAGCGCCGCTGCGGCAACCGGCAGACTGAGATTGGGCAGTGCGAAGTAAAACAAAATCCACATCAAAACCAGAAGCAGAGAACGCAGAAAGACCCAACCGGCGTTTTCCGCCATCACGGTCAGCGGCTGCCCTAAAATGCGCAGAACCAACAGGCAGAGCGGGATCGCGAACAAAGAGCGGACAATGAAGACCTGCCAAAGGGATAACTCGGCACTGATCCATTTAACCAGTGCATCGCCAAACGACAGCATGAATACCGAAGCAACGATCATGCTGATTCCAATCAGCACGGAATCCGGACGGTCCGCATTCGATGGGTTCATGGTTTGTCGCCTTGTTCTGAAATTCGCCGTTCCAGTAAAGAATGAAGGCTGCTAAACTATTATTTCAAATGAGTTCTCCTCTTTTTTGCATTACGCAAGATTATGAATAAACTCGGCAAATCCCTCCCGCCCCTGGCCAGCCTTCTGCCTTTCGAGGCGGCCGCCAGGCTGAGGAGTTTCACGCTGGCGGCCGAAGAACTGCATGTGACCCAGGCGGCGGTCAGCCGCCAGATACGGGCGCTGGAAGACGACCTTGGGGTTCGGTTGTTCGAGCGCCGGCAAAGGGCCGTGTTTTTGACTCCGGCAGGTGAAGATTTCAGCCGCAGCGTCTCCGCCGGCCTTCAGGGCATCGCGGCCGGTGCCGGCGAAATCCGTGGTAACCGGCGCAGCGGTGAAGTGATTCTTTTTGCGGAGCTTTGCTATGCCTTCTACTGGCTGATGCCGCGCCTTTCTGACTTCAACCGGCAACACCCGGGTATCGACGTCCGCATCACGGCCTCTATCCGGCCGCTGGGCCTGTCGGATGAAGACTTCGACATCGCCTTTCAGACTTCAGGGCGGGACAGTGCTTCGCACGCATTGGTCTTTTCCGTGCCCGACGAAGTGTTCCCGGTCTGCAGTCCCGGTTATCTCGCCGACCGTCAAATTCCTCTTGCCTTGGACGATCTGCCCGCGCATCGCCTGCTGCATCACAAGGTCGATGCACAAGACTGGCTTGAATGGGACGAGTGGCTCGCCAAAGCCGGCCACAACGTTCGCGTTGGCCACAGAGGCAGTGTCTTCGACAGCTATCCGGTCATGATTCAGGCAGCCGTGGGCGGCCACGGGATCGGCCTGGGTTGGAAGCGCGCGGCCGAGGAGCTCCTGAGTACCGGACAGCTTGTCAGGCCGTTTGAAGAAAGCGTCCTTCTGGAATCGGAACTTTCAATCTACCGCCACCGCAAGTGTCAGATGCGCCCGGAGGTGAAAGCACTGTTAGCCTGGCTTAAAGCCGAACTCGATTGACCGGACCGCGCCTGCTTGACAGTCTCCACCTGCGCCTAGCCTGGTGGAGAAGGGCGCTCTTCCTGGGATTGAAGCAACGATGACGAAGGCATTGATTACGGGCAGCGCCGGCCATCTGGGTGAGGCGCTCATGCGCCGCCTACGCGATGAAAGACATGACGTGCACGGCCTCGATATCCTCGGATCTTCTTTTACCGATGATATCGGCTCCATCGTCGACCGCGCATTCGTGCGGCGTTGCATGGCGGATGTGGATGTCGTTATTCATGCGGCAACGCTGCATAAACCCCATGTTGCAACCCACAGCCGTCAGGATTTCATCGACACCAACATCACCGGTACCCTCAACCTTTTGGAAGAAGCCGTTGCGACGGGGGTCAAAGCTTTCATCTTCACCAGCACCACCAGCGTCTTCGGCGACGCCCTGGTTCCGCCCGCCGGGGCGCCCGCGGCCTGGGTGACGGAAGACACCGTGCCGGTCCCCAAGAATATCTACGGGGCGACAAAAGCGGCTGCGGAAGACCTCTGCCAGCTCTTCCACCGCAACCAGGGCCTTTCCTGCATCATCCTGCGAACTTCCCGTTTCTTTCCTGAGGAAGATGACAACCGGGCTGTGCGTGAAACCTATCCGGATGCCAACCTCAAAACCAATGAACTGCTGTTCCGCCGGGCGGATCTGGAAGACATCGTCTCCGCGCACCTTCTGGCGGTGGAGAGCGCCGCATCGATCGGCTTTGCCCGCTATATCATCTCCGCCACGACACCCTTCACGAAACAGGATCTTGCGGCGCTGCGCAGCGACGCACCCGCTGTCGTACGTCGAGAATTTCCGGACTTCGAGGCCCTCTACAGCCAACGCGGTTGGCGGATGTTTCCCGGCATCGACCGCGTCTATGACAATACCCGCGCCCGCCGGGCGCTCAACTGGCAGCCACGCTTCAACTTCGGCTATGCCCTGGAGCGTTTGAGAAACGGCGACGATCCGCGGAGCGGACTCGCCCGACAGATCGGCGCCAAGGGTTATCATGCCGAGACCTTCGCAGAGGGCCCCTACCCGGTCCAGTGAGGCTTGAACCAAAGGCAGCGTTGCTATATTCGTTTATGTCATAAACAATAAACCTGCATGCTTAAAGAAGAGAACCCGGCTGATCAACAGCCGCGCAAACTGGGAGGAAGCCATGAAGCATCTGTTGAAGCTGCTCTTTGCCGTCGCCCTGGGCTTTGGGGTCAGCGGCCTCGCCTCGGCACAGGAAGTCACCCTAAGGGTCCATCATTTCCTGCCGGCACCCGCGCCGGTGCCGAAGAATTTCATCACGCCCTGGGCGCAGAAGGTCGAAGCGGAATCGAACGGCCGTATCAAGGTCGAGGTCTATCCGGCCATGCAGCTCGGCGGAAAACCGCCGGCGCTCTTTGATCAGACGAAGGACGGGGTGGTCGACATCGCCTGGACCCTGCCGGGCTATACCCCCGGCCGTTTCCCCGGCACCGAAGCCTTCGAACTGCCCTTCATGCCCGCCTCAGCAGAGGCGACCAGCCAGGCCGCCTGGGACTTCTACGACAAGTATCTGCGCAAGGAATTCGGTGCTGTCCATGTGATCGCGACCCATGTCCACAGCCCCGGCCTGCTGCATGTCAAAGGCGACGGCGTTACCAAGCTTGAGGATATGCGGGGCTTGAAGTTGCGCGGGCCGACGCGCCAGGTGAACAACCTGCTCTCCGCCATGGGCGCGACGCCGGTCGGCATGCCGGTGCCTGCGATGCCGGAGGCGCTGTCGAAAGGCGTCATCGACGGCACGGTCATTCCCTGGGAAGTTGCCAAGCCGTTGAAGGTGGCGGAGTTGGTGAACAGCCATACCGACTTTGACAGTTCGCGCGGGTTCTATACGGCCTTCTTCGTCTTTGTGATGAACAAAGCGCGCTACGATGCTCTGCCGGAAGACCTGAAAGCCGTCATCGACGCCAATTCCGGGCGCGAGACCTCGCAGTGGGTCGGTCGGGTGATGGATGAAGGCGACGCGCCGGGGATTCAGGCTGCTGAGGCCGCGGGGAATGCAATCCGCAAGCTGCCGCCAGCGGAAGTGGAGCGCTGGAAAGCCGCTGCGGCCCCTCTGGTCGATGCCTGGGTCGCTGAAATGGACGGCAAGGGTTATGACGGCACAGCCATGGTCGCCGAAGCCAAGGCCCTGATCGCCCGCTATGCCGGTGCCGAGTAGTCCAAAGCGGGTAAGCAGCTCATGACAGTCCTTGTTGCCGGCGCCGGGATTGGTGGTCTGACCCTGGCGCTCAGCCTGCACCAGGCCGGCATCCCGGTCCGGGTCTTCGAAGCGGTGCGCGAACTGAAACCGCTGGGTGTCGGCATCAACCTGCAACCCCATGCGGTGCGTGAGCTCACCGAGCTCGGATTGCTCGACCGTCTGGACGCGATCGGCCTTAGAACCGAGGAAGTCGCCTATTTCTCTACGGGCGGCAGACCGATCTGGCGGGAACCGCGGGGCCTGGATGCCGGTTACAACTGGCCGCAGTTTTCGATCCACCGCGGTCATCTGCAGATTATGCTGCTGGAGGCGGCCCGCGAGAGACTGGGCGACGGCGCAATCCGCAGCGGCGTGGCCGTGGAGGCCTGGCGGGAAACGGCAGAAGGGGCCGAGATCGACCTGATGGACAGGGAAACCGGCGCGAGTCTCGGCAACGAAAAAGGCGCCGTCTTCATCGCCGCAGACGGCATCCATTCCAAGGCGCGGGCGGCCCTCTATCCCGACGAAGGGCCGCCTGTCTGGGGCGGTATTATGATGTGGCGGGGAACCACGCGGGGGCCGCGCTTTCTCGGCGGCCGTTCCATGGCCATGGCCGGCTGCAAGGCCCGTAAGTTTGTCTGCTATCCCCTCGCCGACGACGGTGATGACGGCTCGCTGATCAACTGGATTGCCGATCTCGCCTTACCGCCGGAAACCCTTTGGAACCGGGAGGATTGGAACCGCCCCGGACGCCTGGAAGACTTCCTGCCACGCTTCACGGATTGGACCTTCGACTGGCTCGATGTGCCTTGGGTGATCCGCAATGCTGAGCGCGTTTTCGAGTATCCCATGGTCGACCGTGACCCCCTGCCCCGCTGGACTTTCGGGCCGATGACCTTGCTGGGCGACGCCGCCCACGCCATGTATCCCATCGGCTCCAACGGTGCCTCTCAGGCAATCCTTGACGCCCGGGTACTGACGCGGGAGATACTGGCCAGAGGTCCCGGCGCGGAAGCCTTGCAAGCTTATGAAGAAGAGCGCCGTCCGGCGACTGCCAAGATCGTCCTCGCCAACCGCGGTGATGGACCGGATAAGGTGTTGGATATCGTGGAACAGCGTGCGCCCCAAGGCTTCGACAAGGTCGAAGAGGTGCTCAGCAGGGAAGAGCTCAAAGAGACGGCCGCTGCATACAAGAGGCTGGCCGGCTTTGACGTCGAATCCCTGAATGCTCGCGCATCGATCGTTGCGGCCTAGACCGTGAACGACAGCGCGATAGGCGGGATCGCACCCGCTTTGGAGGCCCGGGCCGGCCGTGTCATCGGCCAGGTGGCCCGGGGCCTAGCGCTGGCGGGCGGGGTGGTGTTGACGGGCATCGCCCTGATGACGGTCATTTCGATTGTTGGCCGGGGTTTCAGCTTTGCCGGGCTTGGACCCATTCCCGGCGACTTCGAACTGGTCGAAGCCGGCTGCGCCGTCGTGGTCTTCGCCTTCCTTCCCTGGTGCCAGTACCGCCGGGGCCATGTCACGGTCGATATCTTTGTTTCCCGTCTTTCGCCCCGTATTCAGGCCGTCCTGACTGTCCTTGGAAACAGCCTGCTCTCGCTTGCCGCCTGCCTCATCGCCTGGCGGCTCTGGTACGGCATGCTTGACAAGTTTTCCTATCAGGAAACCACCATGATCCTGGGGATGAAACTCGGCTATGCCTATGCGGCGGCTTTCCCGGGGGCGGCCTTCTTCGCCGTGGTCTGTCTCTACACGGTTTGGCGCAGCCTCAACGAAGCGATCAGGGGCCGCGAGGAACGATGAGCGGGCTGGCGCTCTCAGGGCTGGCCTTTGCCGTCATGCTGGGCCTCATCTTCCTGCGCATGCCCATCGGCGCGGCCATGCTGCTGACCGGGCTGACCGGCACCTGGATCGTCACCGGCAGCCTCACCCCCGTGCTGGCCCAGATGAAGTCGCTGACCTACGACACCTTTTCCAGCTATTCGCTGTCCATCGTGCCGCTGTTTCTGCTGATGGGCCAGTTCGCCGCCAAATCCGGCATGTCGGAGAGCCTGTTTCGCGCCACCGCCGACTGGCTCGGCCACCGCAGGGGCGGCGTCGCCATGGCGGCCGTCGGCGCCTGCGCCGGCTTCGGGGCGGTCTGCGGTTCCTCGCTCGCCACGGCCGCCACCATGGGCCAGGTAGCCTTGCCGGAGATGCGCCGACTGCGTTACTCCCCGGCGCTCTCCACAGGGGTGCTTGCCGCTGGCGGGACCCTCGGCATCCTGATCCCGCCCTCGGTGATCCTGGTGATCTACGCCATCCTCACCGAGCAGAACATCATCAAGATGTTTGCCGCCGCCCTGGTGCCCGGCCTGCTGGCCGCTGCCGGCTACATGATCACCGTGGCGGTCTACGTGCGCCTCTGGCCGGACGCCGCCAGTACGGCCCGGCGCGTCCCTTACACCCAGCGCCTGCGCACCCTGGTCGGCGTCTGGCCGGTAGTTGCGATTTTCGCCCTGGTCATCGGCGGCATCTATCTCGGCTGGTTCACCCCGACCGAGGCCGCCGCCATCGGCGCAGCGGCGACCGGCATCTATGCCTTGGCGGTGGGGCGCTTGAGCCGCCGGGACTTTGTCGACTGCGTGCTGGCGGCCGCTTCGGCAACGGCGATGATTTTCTTTATCGTGCTCGGCGCCCAGACGCTCAACACCTTCCTTGCCCTGACCCAGACGCCTCAGGCCGCCGCGGACTGGGTGATCCAGTCCGGTCTCTCCCCCTGGATGGTGCTGACCCTGATCCTCGCCTGTTATCTCGCCTTCGGCTGCGTCATGGATTCCCTTTCCATGATCCTGCTGACCATCCCGATCTTCTTTCCCATCGTCATGGCGCTCGACTTCGGCCTCTCGCCGGAAGAAACCGCCATCTGGTTCGGCGTTCTGGCGCTGATGGTTGTCGAAATCGGCCTCATCACGCCGCCGGTGGGCCTGAACCTATTCATCATCCACTCCTTGGCCGGCGACATACCCATGGGGCAGACCTATCGGGGCGTGGCTCCCTTCATCGTCAGCGATGTGATCCGCATCGTTATCCTGGTCGCCTTCCCATTCATCACTCTCGGCCTGATGCGGGCGATGTTCTGAAATGAGCACGGCGCCAAAACACCTCGACTATGGCCTTTTGAACAGCCTCGGCGGTCACCTCTTCCGCCACGCTTTCCTGCGCGGCCAGCAGGTCTTCGCCGAGGTCTTCGCTGAAGAGGCCATT
The DNA here is from genome assembly GCF_965249265.1 of Pelagibius sp. Taxonomy (NCBI): domain Bacteria; kingdom Pseudomonadati; phylum Pseudomonadota; class Alphaproteobacteria; order Rhodospirillales; family Rhodovibrionaceae; genus Pelagibius; species Pelagibius sp. The sequence continues at coordinate 2,443,327 of NZ_OZ252224.1, forward strand.
ACGCCGCTGCAATTCATGACCTTGGAACTGGTATCACGAAACCCCGGTGTGACTCACAAGGATGTCTGTGCCGCCATGGTCTCGGCTCCCTCGGTACTGACGACCACTCTAAAGCCGCTGATCAAAGAAGGGGTTTTGCTGCGTGAGCGTAAGGACGGCGATGCCCGGCGTATCGGCTACCGGCTTTCGCCCAAGGGAGCGGTCTGGTTCGCGAAGATCCGAACCCGGATTGATGAAGCGGAAAACAGGCTCTTCGAGGGATTGGACAAGACCCAAAGGAACAGTCTGCTGGCTGCCCTCAGGCATCTCACCGGACGCTCCGGCGACATTCTTCCGCCGGCGGACTAAAAGCGTTCAGCGTTCCTGTAATGCGAGGCGAATGCCGAGCGCACAATAAATGCCGCCGACCACCTTGCCCTGCCACCGCAGAACGGTCGGGTTCCGGCGCAGGAAGTTGCCCAGGCTGCCGGCACCAAGCGCGCAGACGACGGTGCTGAGAAGCCCCATCAGCACGAACAGCACGCCGAGGATCGCCAGTTGCAGGGCCACGGCGCCGTTTTCCGGCTGCACGAACTGCGGCAGGAAAGCCAGGAAAAAGAGCGCGGATTTCGGGTTCAGCACCTCGGCCAGGGTCGCCTGCCGGAAGGCCTGTCCCGCCGTCAACCGGCTTGTCTGCAAACCGTTGGCCAGCGGCGCCTTCTCAAGGATGGCGCGGATGCCGAGGTAAACCAGATAGGCCGCCCCCAGATACTTGATCAGGCTGAACAGAAAGGCCGAAGCCAGGATCACCGCCGAGATGCCGACGATGGCCAAAGCCGTATGGATCAGGTCGCCCACGGCAATGCCCAGGCCTGTCGCCAGACCCACACGCGTTCCGGAGCTGCTGGCCCGCGCAATCGTCAGCAGGACCGCCGGCCCGGGAATGAAGACAAAGCCGAAAAGAACGGCGAGATAGGTGATGAGGGTCGTTTGATCGATCACGTTGCGGTTCCTGTCAAACACTGCGGCTCTGCGCCGTGCCGTCAGTTCAACACAGAAAAAGTGTCAATTCAATCGCCCTGTGTGTTTGCGCTTTTAGTTGAAGATGACAGCGGTATCCGGCCCCAGCACCAGGTTCGGCAGCCAGAGGGTCAGCGCCGGCAGGTAGGTGATGAGAATCAGGACCACGATGAGCGGCACCAGGAAAGGCAGCACCGCCATGGTCACCTTCTCGAAGGGCACCTTGCCCACCTCCACCATGATGTAGAGGCCGATGCCCATGGGCGGTGTAGCGATTCCGATCAGCAGCGCCAACTGCAGGACGATCCCGAAATGCACGCGGTCGACCCCGAAGCTGTCGATCACCGGCAACAGCATGGGGACGAGCATGAGTTTCGCCGGGACGCCCTCGACCACGCAGCCGATCAGGAGGACGAAAATCAGCATCAGGCCCAGGAAGACGGCGCGGCTCTCGGTCAGCGCGAAGATCGCGTCGCCGAGCTGCTGAGGGACCTGTTCGATGGCCAGCAGCCAGCCCATGGCGATGGAAAACCCGATGATGATCATGATGACTGACGTCATCATCATGGTGTCGGTGAGTGCGCGCCACAGCTTCTCGAAGGTCAGGCTGCGGTAGCAGGCGCCCAGCACCAGAGAATAGAGGCAGGCCAGCACGCCGGCCTCTGTCGCGGTGACGAAACCGCCAAGGATCGAGCCCAGGATGATGCCCGGCGCAACCAAGGCCAGAATACCGTCGATGCCGCTGCTGACGACCTCGCTGCCCGAGGCTTTCGGCTGGGTCGGGAAGTTGTGGCGGATCGCCAGGAGGCGATTGAAGGTCATCAGGGACATCCCGACGATGAGGCCCGGCACCACACCGGCCAGGAACATGCGTTCGATCGACTGCTGGGCCAGGAAAGCATAGACCACAAGGCCGATGGAGGGCGGGATGATCGGCCCGACCACCGCCGAACAGACGGTCACCGCCGCAGCGAACTCAGCCTTGTAGCCGCGTTCCTTCATCGCCTTGATCTCTATGGTGCCGAGCCCGGCGCAGTCCGCCACCGCGGCGCCGGAAACCCCGGCAAAGATCATGGATGAAAGCACATTGACCTGTGCCAGCCCGGCCTTGAAATGGCCCACCAAGGCATTGGCGAAATTGAAGATGCGGTCGGTCATGCCGACCACGTTCATCAGATTGCCGGCCATGATGAAGAACGGCACAGCCGCCAGAGAGGGCTTGTTCACGCCCTCCAGGATCTGCTGCGGGACGATGTAGAGTGCGTCCGAAAAATCAGAGGTCGCAAAGGCCAGCAGCACCGCCGCACCGATGGCCATAGAGACCGGGACCCTGAGCAGGATCAGCGCGATAAAGCCGATGAAGAGAACGAAAGCCATGGTTCAGCGGTCCCCTAGCTGTCCACGGCCGGCAGCGTGTGCGGTTCCGGCCAGCCCAGCCAGGTCTTCAGAAGGTCCAGCACGGCATTCGCGAAAATCAGCAGGCAGGAGATGCCGAGGGGAATGGAAAGGGTGTAGCGTTCCAATTCTCCCCAGGGCGTGACCACCGCATCGATGACGCCGACCTGGGATTCAATGATGGTCGGCATCTGCCAGAGGATGACCCCGGTCACCGTCATCACCACCAGGGCCACGAAGTAGCGGGTCCCGGTCATGGCCCCCTGCCCCAGCCGCAGGACGACAAAGTCTACGGCGATATCTTTGCGGAAGCGATAGACCGCATAGAAACCGAAAAACGACATCCAGACGAAGAATTGCATCGTCCAGGGCCAGATCCAGTAGAAAGAAAGATCAAGCGGGCGCAGCAAGATGGTCGCCGCCGTGCCGATCAACATCAGCAGCAGGCAAAGGTTGGCGATCACGAGAAAAAGCCGACCGAGCCCTTCCAGCCACAAGTCCAACTGAAAGGCGAACCGCGCCAGCGGTCCGCCTTCACGGTGTTGTCCCCCCGACACGCCCCTTACTGCGGCGTCCGGGTGGCCTCGACCATCGCCAGGAAGCCTTTGGGTAGTTCGCCCTGGGCTTCCAGATCCTGATAGAACTGCGCCATGGAGTCGACAAAGGGTTTGCGATCCACACTCACGAAAGTGACGCCCTGCTCCTTCATGCGGGCAATCGACTCTTCGGCTGCCGTGCCCATGATGTCGTGGCTGTAGACGCCGGCATCGGTGTAAGCGCGGTTGAGAGCATCCTGCAGTTCCGAGTCCAATTTGTCGTAGGCTGCCTGATTGGTCATGAAACCGATCGACTGATAATACTCGTCGTGACGGACCACATGCGGCGCCACTTCATAGAACCGCATGGATTCCACCAGGGCGATGGGGCTGTTCACCGCACCGACGATCTTTTTATCGATGGCCTGATAGACGTCGGTCCAGGCCAGGGTCTTCACCTCGGCCCCCAGATGGGTCCAGGTGGCAATCGCCGTCTTGTTGGGATGCATGCGCAGCTTTATGCCTTTCATGTCGTCATAGCTGCGCACATCTTCGTTGGTGACCATCACCCGGTAGGGGCCGCGGATGATTGCCGTGGGATCGCCCAGCACGCCGACACCGGCCTGTTTCGAGGCCTCGCCGAACCAGTCCTTGGCCATGTCGCTGTTCATGAAGCGCACCCAGTGGTCACGGTCGTCGAACAGGAAGGCGGCGCTAATCCAGGTAATTTCCGGCACCCACTTTTTCATGTAGGTGGAGCCTTCGGCATAGAGGTGCACGGTGCCGAGCTTCAGTTGCTCCATCACCGCATTGGTCTTGCCGAGCTGTTCGTTGGGGTACATTTTGATCTTCAGCTTGCCGTTGCTGTACTGCTCCGTGAGATCGGCAAACTTCTGGAAGACCTTCCCCTCCGGGCTGTCGGGCGGCATCTTGTGAGCCATGCGCCATTCTTCGGCGGCCTGGCTGGCCGAGACGCTCAGACCGACCGCCAGGGCGGCCGCCAGGACGGCTGAAACACTGCCTTTCATGCTAAACATCGCTTCCCCTCTATTGCAGGCGACGCTCTTTTCAGCATCGCGTGGTGCTGCGGCGCATGGGCCGTGGCAGGGGCCGGTCTTGACCGCCGGGCTGCAGGATCGGATTGCGCCGTCGTTCGCTTTTGCAGAAGTTGAGCGATCATTAGATCGTAACCTATGATCGCCGGTCAATAGTGCCCGGACCCAGCCAGGAACCCTGAGTGGAAGCTCTTGCGGGACTTTCGGCCCATCCTTGCGTATTCTCCAGGCTTGACTTGACGGTTACATCTGGGGAAAGAAGCCTGCGCACAAACAAGCGGCAGAATTGGAGAGGGAGACGCAATGGCCGAGAAAGTCTTCGCCTCACAGGGCGATCTTGAAGAAAAGACCATCACCTTCGAGGCACTGGACGACGGTCTCTACGCCTATACGGCCGAAGGTGACCCCAACTCCGGCATCATTATCGGCGACGAGTCGGTCATGGTTGTCGACACGCAAGCGACGCCGGTCATGGCGCAGGGCGTCATCGACCGTATCCGTGAAGTCACCGATAAGCCGATCGACTATGTGGTGCTGAGCCACTATCACGCGGTGCGCGTGCTCGGCGCTTCTGCCTATGGGGCCAAACACATCATTTCCAGCCGTGACACCCACGATCTGATCGTCGAACGCGGTCAGCAGGACTATGAGTCCGAAGTCGGTCGCTTCCCCCGGCTCTTCCAATCGGTCGAGACGGTCCCCGGCCTGACCTGGCCGAACATGATCTTTGAGAAATCCCTGACCCTGCATCTCGGCAAGCGGGAGGTGCAGATTTTGCAACTGGGGCGTGGTCACACAAAGGGCGACACGGTGGTCTGGCTGCCGAAGGAAAAGGTGCTCTTTGCCGGCGACCTCGTTGAATTTGGCGCTACACCCTATACCGGCGACGCCTACCTCAAGGACTGGCCGGAGACCTTGGGACGACTGCGCGAGCTGGGTGCGGAGAAGCTGGTGCCTGGACGCGGCGCGGCCCTGAAGAATACGAAAGAGGTGGAAGAAGGCATCGGCGGTACCCAGGCTTTCCTCACGGAGATGTATCAGTCGGTCGCGGCGGGTGTCGCCGCCGGGAAACCCCTGAAGGACATCTACGGTGAAACCTTCGCCCGCCTTGAGCCGCGCTTCGGCTCCTGGGTGATCTTCGAACACTGCATGCCTTTCGACGTCAGCCGCGCTTACGACGAAGCATCAGGCCTTGAAGATCCACGCATCTGGACCGCGGAGCGAGATGTCGACATGTGGCAGGCGCTTGAGCGCGACTGACTATCAGTTTTTATGCCCAAAACTTACGAAAACCCGCGCTATCCCTACCGGCGAAGCAGTGATCAGGACGGCGCCCGGGCGCATCACCGGGTCATCATCGTCGGCGCCGGTCTGGTCGGCCTCGCTGCCGCTGTGGACCTTGCTGGTCATGGCATCGCCACGGTCTTACTCGATGACGATGACACGGTCAGCTTCGGGTCCCGGGCGATCTGTTTTGCCAAGCGCAGCCTGGAAATCCTGGACCGCCTGGGCATCGGCGAAGAGTTGCTGGAAAAAGGCGTTACCTGGAACCGCGGCAAGGTCTTCTTTCGCGACCGTATGATTTACGACTTCGACCTGCTGCCGGAGGGCGGGCACCGCTGGCCAGCCTTTATCAATCTTCAGCAGTACTATGCCGAAGAGTGGCTGGTCGAAAAAGCCGAAGCTTCGGGCCTTGTCGACCTGCGCTGGAAAAACCGGGTGATCGGCGTCTCAGAGGACGGTGACGGCGCAGCCCTTGAGGTCGAAACGCCGGACGGACCCTACCAACTGAGTTGCGATTATCTCTTGGCGGCCGACGGCGCGCGCAGCAGCGTGAGAAAGCTCCTTGATCTCTCCTTTGATGGTCAGATCTTTCACGACCGTTTCCTGATCGCCGATGTGGTTATGAAGGCGGATTTTCCAAGCGAGCGCTGGTTCTGGTTCGACCCGCCCTTCCACCCGGGTCAATCCGCCCTGCTCCACCGTCAACCGGATAACGTTTGGCGTATCGACCTTCAGCTCGGCTGGGACGCCGATCCCGAAGAGGAGAAACGTCCGGAGAAAGTCGTTCCCCGCCTACGCGCCATGCTTGGCGAAGGCATCGATTTCGACCTCGAGTGGGTCTCCGTCTACACCTTCCAGTGTCGGCGCCTGGAAAAATTTCGCCACGGCCCGGTTTTCTTTATCGGCGATTCCGCCCATCAGGTTTCGCCCTTTGGTGCCAGGGGCGGCAATGGCGGCCTGCAGGACAGCGACAACCTCTGCTGGAAGTTAGCGGCGGTGCTGAACGGTCAGGCGCCCGACCGACTGCTGGACAGTTACGACCTGGAACGAGTCCCGGCCGCCGACGAGAACATTCTGAATTCGACCCGCAGCACCGATTTCATCACTCCGAAGAAAGATATCAGCCGCGTATTCCGGGACGCGACTCTGGAGTTGGCCGAGAATCACCCCTTCGCGCGCAGCCTGGTGAATTCCGGACGCCTCTCACAGCCCGCTATGCTTTCATCATCGCCACTCGTGACAGCCGCCAAACCAGACCCCTCCGTTGCCTTAAGCGCCGGATCACCCTGTCCCGATGCTCCACTGTCTCGCGGAGGCGAAAAAGTATGGCTACTTCAGTTGCTTACGGGTGATTTCGCCGGCATCAGTTATCAGACCTCAGCGACTCGGCCATCCCATGGCGATGAACTGGCAAAGCTGTGGTCTTCCTCAGTGGCGCTGCCAGTCCTGACGGTCACGGACAAGGAGTTGGGCCCGGACACGCAAGCGGATACCTTTTGGGATGCCGAAGGTGTTTTTGCGAAGCGCTTCGGCGCCTGCCCCGGAAGCTTCTATTTGATCCGTCCTGACCAACACCTGGCCGCGCACTGGCCAGCGCTCTCCGCTGAGGCTGTTGCAGCAGCCTTGAAAAAGTCTCTGGCACTGGAGGACCCATGCCTCAACACCTGAGGGACGATCCACGGATCGCTGCACCTGATGAATTTTATGAAGCCTTGACGGCATTGCACCGCGATCTCGCATTTGAGGAGAGCGCCAAGGTCAATGCGAAACTGGTGTTGCTGCTCGCCAACCACATCGGTGACATGAATGTGCTGCGGGAGGCCATTTCGGCTGCGCGCTAGCGCTTGATCAAGAGCCCCTGACCAGTGGGAAGCTCCACAATCTGGTGGCCACGGTCACCTGCAAAGATGTCTTCCGCGCGCTTTTGCTCCTGATATCCAACCCATCCATAATCATCGAAAATGACGAATCCCCCCGGAGTAACCTTGTCGAACAAGACCTCCAAAGCCGCGATCTCCGACTTCGACGAATTAAGATCGACGTGCAACAGGGCAATCTGCTCCGGGCAAGCCTCCGCGAAAGAGTCGGGAATTATTCCCCGCACTACCTTGATGTTGGGATAGGCGGCGAAAGTTCGGACGACATGACTGTAGATTGCGTCCGGGTCCTCGGCAGTCTCTTCTTCATAACGCGCGTTTGAGCGGTTTTCCGAGTTGAGCGCCTCAGGGATTCCCGCAAAAGTGTCGTAGAGAAACAGGTTTTTCTGAACCGACGCAAAGTCCACATAGTCAGCGACAACGGCGAACGAAAACCCTCGGTAGACCCCACACTCGACAAAGTCCCCCGGAACCGAGAGGCAGTGTTCGGCCGCCCAAGTCAGGATATGCAGCCGCCACCCCAGGGACTTCTCCTGGTCCGATTGGGCATGGCGATCAAAGGCGGCCCGGAACCTCTTATCCGTCAGGAAGCCCGCGGTTCTTTGGAGGGCGATAAGGTTGTCCTGAGCGTAAACGCTTCCGAACATGCGCCGTAGCGCCTTCAAGGAGTCCTGAAAGATCGACTTATCGTTACCTTCAAACTTGCCATAGAACATACAGCACCTCGATTGAACTGGGTCGCAACGGGTTCTGCGAAACAAAAGGCCCTGCATTACGGGCCCCGGCGCAAAGAACCCATCGATCAGGCCCCTGCCTTATGCACGAGGGATCAAGGTACTGCAACCTGGAGAAACAATAGGCCTGCAGATCGTTCAATCGAGACCGGTCTCAGGCTTGGAGAATTCCTGAGCCTTGCAAGGAGGTCAGAAGCGGGTGCGCAAACCCAATGTGACAAGGTTGCGGGTAAAGTCCCTGTCCTCCTCGTCCGACCAACGCTGCTCGAACTGGTAATCCGCAGCCAGCGAGACATAGCGGTTAATCAGGTATTCGCCGCCGATGCCGAAGATTGCCCGGTCGTCGATGCGGTCGGTCTCCCGAAAGTCATCCTGAACGTAACGCGCCTGGGCATTGACGAGGATGTTGTGTTGCAGTTCGTGTTGGACCTCTCCGCCGACAGTCGTCCGCGTTCGTGAAGACGAGCCCGGCTGATTGGACGCGATGTCTTCTCTCGCCAGGCGGCCCTTCACCGTGGTCAGGGCGGTCACGTACCAGGTTGCGTCGCCATCGACGATGAGATCCAGGCTGTCATCGAAATCCGGATCTTCGAAGTCGTTGGCGATGAAACCGACATCCAGACCGACATGAAACAGTCGCGTGACCTCGGTATCGAAGCCGAGCGTCGCCCCGACCGCTTGGGAGTCACGATTGTCACCGTCGTCGTCCAGATCGTCGAAATCCCGTACACGGTAAAAGGGTTCGAACTTCAGATCGGTGATGGCGGAGAGCTCGTACCCGCTTGGCAATCCGAAGCGATACTGAATACGGTCTCTGTCGGCATCACCGGAAGAGATGTAGTCATCGCGCCGAACCGAAACCTCACTGCCGATGAATACGCGGTTGAAGCGGTGGGTGTACCGCAGCTCCGCAAAGTAGCGGTCGAATTCGGTTGGTTCGTCATCGCCGCCGTCATCTTCCGGATCATCTCGGCCGACCACACGTCGACTTTGTTCCGCGGTCGCCACCAGTTCGTTCCGCTCCGCCAGATCCAGGCGCAGGCGAGGCCGAACGACGTACTCCGTCCTGTCCTGGTCCCCGTTGTCGAGGAAAACCTGGTTGCGAACCTGGCCCAACACTCTGAGGTCGTGCCGCGACCATTCGCTTTGGAGACGCAGGGAGGCCGCTGTGGAGGTAATCAAATCGTCTTGGGTATTGCTCTCGTCGGCAAAGATATTGTCGTCGTAGGTCTCGCTGACGGACAGCCGTGGAAACAGGCGAAACCCGCCGAGGTCCAATCCCTTGGCGTCATACCCGGCACGTGGCCGGTCTAGCACAGCAACAGGCTCGCTACCCTCCTGCGCATAGCTATCTAAGTCCCATAGTAGACACGTGGCAGCGCACAGCAGGTATAGACTGCCGCGTCTCAATGCCGCCGGCTTTCGCGAAGCCGCGGCCAAGCGTAATGAATTTAAGATCTCTGCCGCCTAGAAAAGTCGTTCGTAGACAGTAATGACATCGCCCGGCTGGACGTAGGTAAGAGGGTCGGCGCTGAACTCCGCCAAGTCCCCGTCAACCGTGCGCGTGATCGAAACGACATCCCGGTCGGCCCGGAAAGTGAAACCGCCACTTATGGACACTGCCGTCAGAACCGTCATGCGCGGCACGTAGGCATACTGACCCGGCGACTTGGTCTCACCGAGAATATAAAACGGCCGGTAGGTGACGATCTCAGCGGTGGTGTTCGGGTCGACCAGGATGCCCTTGCGGAGCTCAGTTGAGATCTGTTCTTCCATCTCGCGCACGGTCATGTCCTCGGCATGGACGGCGCCGATAAGGGGCACCGTGATATAACCCGAATCGCTGACCAAGTACTCTCCGGTCAGCTCCTCCTGACCGAAGATCACAAGGCGAACCCGGTCGCCGGCACCCAAACGATAGGGTCCCTCCTCTGCCTGTGGAAGAACGGGTAAAGACCCAGGTCCAGCGGAACAGGCCACGACAAAAAACGACAGCGCTGCAGCCGCCAGCACCCTGGCGGCAGCGCTTCCCCCGATTTGCATCATTTCCTCCTCTAAACTCTCAAACCAACAAACCCGGCCCAAGCCCCGATCAGGCCGGTCAAATTAAATCAGTCGCCGGATTGCCAGGCGTTGGCGGCACGGGATATCCCCGTACCCGTATTGCGGCCGTTTCCGTAGCGCGCCAGGACATCGTCCATGTGTCCCGCGAGGTCGCCACGATCCAGCGCAAAGGCGATCTGGGCTTCCAGCAAGCCCTCCGGACTGCGGCAATCAAAGTGCCGTCCGGCAAAGGCCAGCGCCCGTGACGGCCAGACCTCTGTCATCGACAGGATTGCCTGCCTGATGTCCAAACCCTGCTGGCGCTCCAATGCCGGAAAGATATCGGGTTGCAGGATGTAGCGGCCGGCGGATCCAGCGGCGATGGCGGCAAAACTGCCTTCACGCTCACAAAGGCCGTTGTCTGCCACGGCAACTACATTGCCTGTCAGCGTTCGATAGTGATCGATCAACTGAGACATGGCGGGTTTTTCGCCAAGCAGCATGTCGGAGGGGACCAGCACCGCGAAGGCTTCTTCGCCGATCAGGTTTCTGGCCGTCCAAAGTGCGTGGCCGAGCCCCTGTGAATCACCCTGGCGGCAGATCACCACCTGTCTTGGGCGGCCTGCCGGACCCCAGGCGCTGGGACGGCCAATTACCCGGGCCGCAGCGGCGCCCTCTTCTTCGGTTCCTCGGGCAAAGTGATCTTCAACGATCGCCAGGCCCTGTTGGGTGACGAAAATCAATTCGTCAAAGCCGCAGGCTAAGGCTTCTTCGACGGCATACTGGACCAGAGGTTTGTCGACGACCGGCAACATCTCGAGGGGAACGGCGTGAGAGGCGGGTTGCAGGCTGTCGTCGCCGAGCCCGACAGGAATGACCGCCTTACGCAGGCCTACTGCCGCTGCCGTCACCGCTCCCGTACTTGCCGCTATACCTGGCCCAGTGTCACGCATTGCAACCCTTTCCTTGTTCAGTAAACGTCGCGATGTCCGAGAAAGACAAAGGCCGTGCGAAGCAGAATGAAAAGGTCGAAACTCAGCGACCAGTTCTCGATGTAGAAAAGGTCATGCTCGACACGGCGCTCGATCTTTTCGACCGTATCGGTTTCACCGCGCCAACCGTTCACCTGGGCCCAACCGGTAATGCCCGGCTTAACCCTGTGCCGGGCGGCGTAGGCATCGACGGCGTCTTCATAAAGGTGTCCACCTGCCTTTGCCGAAGTGGCATGAGGACGGGGGCCGACCAACGACATGTCGCCTCTGAGAACGTTGATGAGCTGAGGCAGCTCGTCGATGCTCGTCTTGCGCAAGAAGCGGCCGACGCGGGTGACGCGGCCGTCGTTACGGCTGGTCAGAACCTCGGCATTCGCATCAGACAAATGGTGATGCATCGTGCGGAACTTCCAACAATCGAAGAGATTGTTGTTGAAACCGTAACGCTTCTGACGAAAGAAGACCGGACCCGGCGAATCGAACTTGATCGCCAGGGCGACGACTGCAAAAAGCGGCAGCAAGGCAATAAGCAGAAGCCCGGCAAGCACGCGATCCTCGATGGTCTTGAGGACAAATGACCACCCCGATATCGGCCTGTCGAACAACCGCATCATCGATAACCTGCCCACTCGGGTAAAGCCGCGGTCGGGGAAACTGAAAGCGGCGAGGTCCGGTGCGAGACGAATGGGGACGGGCGTCGGCTCCAACCTGCGCACCACTGCCCGCAGCCGCTGATCCGCCGTTCCCGGCAAGGCGACGATCACCTGGTCCACCTGATCCTGCCGGATCATACCGATTAGCGTGTCGACGTTGCCAAGCAGGGGAATTCCCTCGCTTTCCGGCGGAACCCGGGAGGCACGATCATCGGCAAACCCGATGATCTTCGTGTTCGCATCACCATGGCGCTGAAGATAGCTCGCCAGCCTGCGGCCCTGTTCGCCGGCGCCCAGAATCACGGTGCGGTTGGCAAAGCGGCCTGCCACCGCAAGGCCGCTGACCCAGCGGCGCAGGGCGACGCGGCCGAGAACCAAACCCACCCCGGAACCGACAAACCACGAGAGCGCCCAGGCACGGGAATAGGTATCAGAGATCTTGATCAGAAAGGCGGCGGCCAGAAGCACACAGAATGTGACGGCCCAGGCTGTGGTCAGGTTGCCGTAGGGAATGCGTTTGGCGAAAAGAAAGTCATCCCGGTAGACATCGAACCGGTGAAGAAGATAGGTCGCCACGACCATGGCGACGACGATGGCGCCCAGATACTTCGGATAGTAGAAGCCGGGGTCACCCGGCTGACGGACAAAGAAAAGCACCAGCCCGACCAAACCGATAATCAACAGGTCGCTGGTTCGAAAGACCAAGTCGACGGCAACCCGCGAGATCGGCCTGACGACCCGCCTTGTCTGCCTACCCGTCAACGCCGACAGCACAGCGTCCATTACACAATCCCCCTGTTCATATCAGCGGCACTGCGTTCCTTAGGTCATCCTCTGCACACATGATCGCTCTTCCAGGCAACCTTGTCGGCGACACAGGCCTCGAACACCGGAACCGGTCGAGACATCCCTCACTACTGCACCGCAAAATTCTTACCACCTCCGCATTCTTCAATTTGTGATTTCGCTTGGGCTAAGTTGTGACCTTTTCAGGTGTCCGCGCAAAGACACTGGCACTCGAGAATAAATTGTGCGACCGCGAAGATGCTTTACGGCAGCAATCGACATCGCACTACATGGATGTGGCTGCCGGCTGGCATCGCAAGGGAGGAGGCCGCGCCTTGAAAGCGGAATCTGGGTGCGCGTCAGTGGGCATGCGGGAGAGACCGGCAACGTCCCACTTCATCATCATCGGCGCGATGAAGTGCGGGACGACCAGCCTCTACCGTTACCTCGGCGCTCATCCGGATGTCGGTCTGTCGCGCGAAAAAGAGACTGACTTTTTCCTCGCGGAACGCAACTTCGCCAGGGGGGTCGACTGGTACTTTTCCCAGTTCAGCGCCGGCGCTCAGGTCTGCGGAGAAGCCTCGCCCAACTACACCAAGTATTCAGAGTTTCCCGGCGTTCCCGAGCGGATCTTCAAGACGTCGCCGAATGCGAAGCTTGTCTACATCGTCCGGGATCCCGTGGATCGCTTTCTCTCCCAATACCTTCATCACCTGACCACCGGCGAGGTGCGCATTCCGCAGCACGAGATCCTGAAGTCCGAGGCGGGCCGCAACTATCTTGCCTGCAGCCGCTACTACCAACAGATGGTGCAGTACCTGCGCTTTTACCCGCAGGACAGGATCTTCGTCGCTTCCTTTGATGAACTCTGCGACGCGCCGCAAGCACTGCTGCGGCGCCTCTTCGCCTTTCTCGGCGTCGACAGTGAGGTGACGATCGAGGATCTGGGCCGGGTGTACAACCAGCGCAGCGAGCTTGAGGGTTTGCCGGCCTGGTATTTTCAGGCGCGGCGCTCGCCTTTCTTGCGCGCCATGAAACACCGTCTTCCCCCGTCGGTTCAAAGTGGCTTGAAAGAACAGCTCCGCCGTTGGCCACAGCGCCAGATTCCGGTTATCGACGAGGAGCTTCGCGCAAGTCTGCGGGGCCTTCTTCGCGAGGATGTCTCCCGCTTCCGGCAAGTGACCGGCATTCCCTTCGACAGCTGGTCGCTGTAGGGCGTCATGGCCGGACTAACGCATCCGCAAGCGACCGCAGTGTCCGCCCCTGTCCCGGGAGAGACGGCCTGGGAGCAGTTGCTGCGCAAGCTCGAATGGGCACTGCTCTTCTTCGTGCTGCTGGTGGCGGCCTATGCATTTTCGCAGTACCGGCCGCTTGAGACCCTTTCCTGGTACGTCATCTACCTGGCAGCCCTGGGGCTCTTTGTGTTGCGCTATGGCAGTTTCCTGTCGGCTGTCTTGCTGACCGGCCCTCTGTTGCTTTGGCCCCTGTTGGCCGGCCTGTCGTACTTCTGGTCAGACAATCCGTCCCAGACTCTGCGCTCGACCATTCAACTTTCCATGACCGTGTTCATCGGCGCCTATATCGGCAGCCGGTTCTCGCTTCACGATCTTTGCAAAACGCTGTTCTGGGTCCTCCTTATCTGCGGACTTGTTTCGCTTGCCGCCCTTCTCGGCCAAGCGGCGTTTTCCTATGATCACAACGGCATCGCCCGCGGTATATTTCCGCACAAGAACGTGCTGGGCGGCCGGATGGTGCTGCTGCTGATCTGCTCGACCCTCCTCTTCGCGGTCGCCTGGCGACGTCTCATGACGCCCTTTGCGGCCATTGTGGCACTTTTCCTGATCGCCGCCAGCCAATCGGGTACGGCAATCCTGATGGCGCTGGGTCTCTGCACGGTTATGCCGGTTTTCCTGACCTGGCGCGCGCCGGCACCTCTCCGTCTCATGAGCTATCTGATCGGCATGCTGGCCGCCGCAGTCATTGTCTGGATCATCTTCGCCTACGATATCGACCCGGCCGGCGTTGCGCTTGACGCCCTGGGCAAAGAGCGCACGCTTACCGGCCGCTCCGTGCTTTGGGACTTCGCCATGGGCCTGATCGATCAGCGTCCGCTGCTGGGCACCGGCTTTGATGGTTTCTGGGACGGCAGAGACGGATCACACAGCAGCTACATTCAGCACGTCTTTGGACAGGACATCAAAAACTTCCACAACTCCTACCTCGACATTGCGGTCCAGCTGGGCCTTGTCGGACTTGGCGTGACGCTGTTTACCGGCCTGTGGTACGGCCTGCGCGCGCTGTGGGGCCTCCACCATGGTTTGGATGCCGTTGCGGCGCTGCCCGCCTTTATCTTCGTCTTCGTGACAGTCTACTCACTCAGCGAATACGCGCTGTTCCGTCAGCATTCGCTGATCCAGATCCTGCTGGGGGCCACCTTCGTGATGGCGGCACGCTTCTTGGAAGAGAGCAGCCTTTCTAGGCAGGGGTCGAACCCAGGCGTCCCTGCCACAGCCGCCGCCAGGTTTCCGCCAGAAGCTGGGTCGAGACATAGCTGAAGACATGCCAACCCTTCAGGCTCGCAAGCAGCGCCCGAAGCCAACTCCCGCTCTTGATCTCTTCTATGAAGACACGCCACTGAAGCCTTTGATCAATAGATCTTTTGTGCTCGCGAAGTGCCGGCAGAAAATCATCGCTTCGACCTGTCCCGGCGTGCTCCAAAAAGCGTTGGTCGACCGACTGCAGACGGCGAAGGTCATCAATGCTGTGTGCGGCCGTCAGTGAGTCGGACCGCAGGCGGTACCGGTACAACGGCTCCTGGCAGAGGAAGAACCTCCCCTTTGCGGCGAAGCAGTCGAGATAGAAGGCAAAGTCTTCAGCGAAACGAAGGTCTTCGTCATAGCAAAGGCTGTTCTCCTCCAAGAACTGCTGCGCGATAAGCGGCTTCAAAAACCCATAGCTCTTCCGGGGCCGCTTCGGGTCCGGCAGGTTGCCACGCAGGAAGTCCGCCGAGGTTATCGGTGCGCAGCTTGCCGCTTCGCTGAGCGGAAGCATGGCTTCGCTGTGCCCCGTTTCATCTTCGAGAAGGAGGTTGTCGGCCAACAGGTCAGCCCCGGCATCCTGAGCCATCCCGACCAGCCGGCTCAAGCGATCCGGCTCAAAGGCGTCATCGGCATCCAGCAGCGCGATCCAGACCCCACGGGCTTCAGACAGGCCGCGATTGCGCGCCGCGGCCGGGCCACCGTTCTTCGGACTGGCAATAGCGCGGATGCGCGGATCGGCCGCGGCAAGTCTTTCAGCAAGAGTCAGGGTTCCGTCCAATGAACAGTCATCGACGATGATAACTTCCCAATCTGTCAGGCTTTGCGCCACTACGGACTGAACAGCCTGAGCGAGGAAGGCTTCGGCATTGAAAGCCGGTAGGATCACGGAGACCAGAGGGCGCTGGAAAGCAGCCTCCGCCCCGCCCCCAAAGCTCGCCTCTGGCGCTGAAACTCCTCGACTGGGCATTCCTGCGGCAGCTCCTTCGAATGGCCGGGAGACCTGAGATTTCGAGCCGCATCCTACAGCCTCGAGGACGCCTCTCAACTGGAACATATTTGTGGCATGCTTGCCTTCGTGAACCGCCTCATATTATTGAGATTAAAGAGAAAGCCGAGATGGTGCAGCCTGTCTCGCCGACCGGCAAAAAACCCGGGAACAGCCGTGAAAGACGGTCGAACGGAGAGGCTGTAAAAGAACAGGTGACCATGTGAGGGACATGTCCGTCCTGACCGGGATGATGAGGGTCAGGAGGTCTTGGCGCCATCGTTCGGGTTCGCATCCCCGCACGGACCATGCCGCTTGAGACGCTTCGTTCGTGATCAGAAGACAAGCGGGAATCATTCGATGACATCTGAAAGTTCGAACAAGCTTATCGTTCTCGAGTTCAACGAACTCTGTCCGCCGCTGCTGGACAAGCTGATGGCCAAGGGCGTTCTGCCGAACTTCCAACGGCTCTATGAGCAGTCAGAGATCTATGTCTCGACGACGAGCGACGAAAGCCTTGAGCCCTGGGTTCAGTGGGTCAGCTACCACACGGCCCGGCCGCAAAGCGTGCATGGTGTTAACGAGCTCGATCAGGGGCACTGCATCACCCTGCCCCAGCTCTGGGATCATTTTGCCGAAGCCGGCAACGACACGCTTGTCTTCGGCGCCATGAACGCCGGTCCATCCCGGAACGAGCGCCTGACCATCGTGCCGGATCCCTGGTCCCGGCAGGTTGCGCCTTCCGACAAGGAGTTCGCGGTTTTTCACGACTTCGTCTCACACAACGTCGCCGAGCACACAAATCCCGATGCCCAATCCGGCGCCCGCCAGGCCCTCGCCTTCGGGCGTTTCCTGATGAGCCACGGCCTGTCGCTGGGTACGCTGGGGCGAGCTGTCGCCCAGGTGCTGCTCGAAAAGATCGGCAGGCGGGATCGCCGTTGGCACCGGGCCACCATTCTCGACCTGCTTTCCTGGGATGTTTTCAAATACACCCTGCGAAAGCGCCAACCGCAGGTCGCCTTCTTTTTTGCCAATTCGGTCGCCTTCTACCAGCACCGCTTCTGGCGCCACATGGCCGCAGAGGACTATGTCAACAGACCCGCTCCGGCAGAAATGGCCGCCTATGGCAAAGCGATTGAAACCGGCTATCGGGCTCTCGACTCGTTGGTGGGTGAAGCGCTGGACATCGTCGGTGAAAGCGGCTCGGTCGTGCTCGTTACGGCACTGAGCCAGGAAGCAAACCTGAAGTACGAGGACATCGGCGGCAAATTCGTGCATCGCCCGCGCGACTTCCAGAAGCTCTTTGCCTGGCTCGGTGCGGCAAGCGGCGCTACCGCGGAGCCGGTCATGACCCATCAAGCCTGGGCGAGCTTCAAGAGTGATGCCGATGCGGCCGCCTTCGGTGAACTGTTGGATGGTGTGACCGCGGGCGGCGCAGCGGTCTTTTCCTGGCGGCGCGACGGCGCGAGAGTCATGTTCTGGTGCGCGTTCATCAGGCCCGTCGCGGATGACATGAAGATGCAGGATCGGAGCGGGCGCAGTACCGCCTTTACCGAGTTCTTCGCACCGGTCGGCTATGTAAACAACAGCCAGCATCATCCAGAGGGGGCATTCTGGGTCAAGAGCCCTGGCCGCCCTCATCGCGTTGAGATCACCAGATTACCGCTGGAAACCGCCGCGACGCTGACCATGGGGCTGCTTGACGAACGCCCGCCGGCCCGCGATGCGGCCTAGAGTGTGCTCCTCGTGGAACATATTTGTGGCATGCTTGCATTCAGTAAGCCGCACATACTATTGATATCAAAGCGAAAAAAGCTGCCGACATAAAGTGCCACCGCCGGGCTCCGCCCGGCAGGCCAAAGCAGCGCCGCTTCGAGGAAATGCCGTGCTTGGCAGGGCCCCGTTCGCCGGACGCCCCAGCAGATTGAGGTACGCGCTTGGCAAGCATCAGGCGATCATTGGTTCTTTCCTTTGCGCAGCGCTATTCGGCTCTGGCGATTCAGTTCGCCAGTATGGTGCTGCTCGCCAGACTGCTGAGCCCGGAAGAGTTCGGTACCTTCGCGGTCGCTGCGGCCCTGGTGACCTTGGCTAACGTCCTCCAAGATTTTGGCGCCGGGAACTACTTGGTCAAAGAAACCGAGCTGACCCGCCCAAAAATCGAGACGGCGTTCAGTCTGGCACTGGTGATCGCCTGGCCTTTGGGACTCCTGTTGTTTCTTTCTGCGCCCTTTCTCGCTGAATGGTATGCGAACCCTGCCGTCAACGAGGTGCTGCGGCTACTTAGCCTGACCTTCATTCTTGTGCCCTTCAGCACCCCGGTGCTGGCGCTGATGCGGCGGGATATGCAGTTTGGCCGCCTTTACGGAGTCGGTGTGGCTTCGGCCGCAGCCACGGCCTCCGTTTCCATCAGCCTTGCGCTTCATGGGACCGGCGTTACCAGCCTGGCTTGGGGGCTCCTGGCCGGCAGTGTCGCCTCGACGGTACTCGCCCACTGCCTGAGGCCGGGATACCTGTTTCTAAAACCCGGCGTATCGCACTGGGCCGAAGTCCTTGGCTTTGGTGGCCAGTCGGCGGCGATCGCCGCTCTGAGTGAGCTCGGCAACCAGGCGCCGAGCTTGGTCGCCGGGCGCCTATTGGGTTTCGAGGCCACAGGCCTGCTTCACCGCGCGACGGCGACCATTCATATCTACCGCAAAGGCGTTCTTGACGGGCTGATGCCCGTGCTGCTTCCTGCCTTTGCCGGTAAAGTACGCAGCGGCATATCGTTGAAGCCGCTTTATCTGCGCGGCATTTCCTACCTCACGGTTGTCGGGTGGCCCTTCTCCCTGGTTCTGGCCCTTCTCGCCCACCCTCTGGTAAGGGTGCTTTTCGGCGATCAGTGGGATGCGGCAGTTCCGGTGATCCAGGTGCTCTGCCTGCTTGGCGTCGTAACCCCCTTTATCCATCTCAATCGCTCGCTCTTCATCGCGGTTGGCCGGATCGATATCAGCTTGAAGATCCAGCTTATCGTTCAGCCTCTCAAGATCGTTCTGGTCGTTGTCGCTGCGACACAAGGGCTGCTCCCTCTCGCATTTGCCCTCTGCCTGCCACCTCTTTTGAATGCCATCATCTCGCACGGTTACCTGACCAAGCTGCTCGACTACGGCATAGCGGACCTTCTGCAGGCCGGGCGCCAGAGCCTGGCTGTCACTTTGCTCGCGTCAGCTGTTCCGTTGGCGGTCATAGCCGCTTTGGGCGCTGAACCGGAAAACAGCCTGCTAGCTTTGGCTCTGGGTGGGCTCGGCGCTTTCGCCGGCTGGCTTACCGGCCTGATGGTTTTTGCCCACCCCGCCAAAACCGAAATCGGCATCGCGGTCTCCCGGGTTCTGCCCGGTTTCGTCAGGGCATCCTAGGAGTATCGCCATGACGGCAACCCAGCACACAACTTCTGCAAAGACGCCCAACCTGTTTCTGGTCGGCGCGGCCAAATGCGGCACCACGGCCATGGCGAGCTACCTGGGTCAACATCCGGATATCTTCTTCTCCAACCCCAAGGAGCCGATCTTCTTCGGCCGGGATCTCGAACACGGCTGGCGTATGCGCGATCTGGAGGCCTATCTAGATCTCTTCCGCGCCGCGCGGAGTGAACGCTACATCGGCGAAGGTACGGTCTGGTACCTCTACTCCCGCACCGCCGCCCAGGAGATCAAGGAGTTCAGCCCAAGCGCCAAGATCATCATCATGCTGCGCAACCCAGTCGATGTGATCTATTCACTGCACGGGCAATTTCTGTTCAGCGGCAACGAAAGTCATGGCGATTTTGACAAGGCCCTGCGCGCGGAGGAAAAGCGCAGACGCGGCAACGCGATTCCACGCGCCGCCCACTTTCCGGCAGGCCTGCTTTACTCCGAGGTGGTCCGCTATCGCCAGCAGATCGAGCGCTTTCAGAAGGCTTTCGGCCGAGAGAACGTGGAAATCGTCATCTATGACGACTTCGCGAAGTCTTCGCAGGAAAGCTATCAGCGGGTGCTTTCCTTTCTCGACCTTCCCACCGATCACGACCCGGAATTCGAAGTGGTCAACAGCGCCAGGGTCATTCGCAACATCGCGCTGCACCGATGGCTGATCAAGCCGCCGCTTGATCTCTGGAATCCGGAACGCTGGCTGCCGCGGGGCCGCCTCGCCCACGGGCTGCAGTGGCGCGCGCAAACCCTGCGCGGCCGCCTCTACGACATGAACCTGCAACAACGCCGCCGTCCGGCCATGCGCCAGGAAACGCGCGCCCGCCTGAACCGAAACCTCGCCCCGGAGGTAGAGTCCCTCAGCCGCTTGCTGGACCGCGATCTGACCGCCTGGGTAACGCCATAGCCGAACCAGGAAAACGCTGTCCTCGGTAACAGCCGATACGAAGGAGAGTCGCGTCATGTCCCGCAGCTACCGCATAGCCTATATCGTCGGCCTGCAACACTGCGGCTCAACGCTCCTGGACTTGCTGCTGAATGCGCATTCAGAAGCCGTCAGCGTTGGTGAACTCTTCGAACTTCATGAGTATGCGCATGAACTGAAGCCGAAAACCGAGCAGACGCGCTTTGGTTCTTCCTGTACCTGCGGGGCCGACAGTATCTGGGACTGCGCTTTCTGGCAGGCCATCAACGACCAAGTGGAGCGCCGCTCCGGGCTGACCTTGCGGGAACTCGACCTGCGGGCCCAGGACCCGGTGCGCTTTGCGGATCACAACCGCCTGTTCTTCGATTCTCTGGCCGATGTTACCGGGTCCAAGCTGATTATCGATTCCAGTAAACGATTCCACCGCCTTGCCGGACTGCTGAAGTACACCGATTTGCCGGTGACTCCGATTCATCTGCTCCGTGACCCCAAGGGCCAGATCTACTCCTTGGTGAAACGCGGTAAGGCCTCTGTCCTGAGGCCCGCCGCCTACTATCGCCAGACAACACTCAAGACCTTGAAGCTGCTACGCGATGTCGAGTCGATCCGACTGCGCTACGAGAATCTCGTGGCCGACCCAGAACCCAATCTGAATGAGGTCATGCTGTCTCTGGGGCTGGACTACCAGCGCAGTCAATTGAATTGGGCCGAGGCTGAACGCCATAACCTCGCCGGGAACCGAATGCGCCGGACCAGCAGCAGCGCCATCACGGTGAAAGATGAATGGCGCGAAAAGTTAGGACTTTCCCGCCAGGCGATGATCACGATGCTGACCTTGCCAGCGACCTATGCCACCCGCCACTACTGATCAGGCCAGAAGCTGTATCAGCCGCCCCCTGCCTGGCGGGCCGGCTTCAGGGCGCGGGCAATGCCATTGCTCCAGCGCGCCGGCATAACGAACTGGGTCAGCAATCGCAGGGCATAGCGGGTGGAGATATAGCCTTCCCGCCGGCAGCGCCAGATCCCTCTTAGAACCACACCCGGGTCGCTCCAGATGAATGCGGGCATGCGCGAGGCAAGCTGGGTCGCAAACTTCTGTCGGCTGTGAAAAGGCATCAGTTCCCCTGTGGTGGCAAGCCAGTTCAGGGACAACAGAAACTTCGGACGATAGCTCATGCGGTCCGCGCGCGCCTCGGCATGCCAACGGCTGAGCGGCTCGGGATGAAACCGGAAACGCGCGCCCTGCTGCTGCAGGCGCAAACAGAAATCGACATCCTGATGAATACGCAGATCGTCGGTGAAACGGACGGCCCGGGCGAGTGATGCCGACATCAGCAAAGAAGAGGTATGGATCAGGTTACCGCGCCAGGGAAAGAGATAGTCCCCCACGCCTTCATCAGGCGCCATGGGGCGTTCCGGCAGCAGAAGACGCTCCTCGCCACGATCCATCACCACCTGACTGTAGTAGACGCAGTCCGCCGGCCGTCCATCCGCCAAGTAGTTGGCGACCTGCCGGGTCAACTTGTCCGATGTCCAGACATCATCCGAGTCGAGAAAAGCGACAAGTTCACCCCGCGCTGCATCTATCCCCGCGTTGCGCGCTGTCGCGCCACCCCGGTTTTCCGGCAAGGTGATCCAGCGCAGCTTTTCGGGTTCAAGTGGTGGGAATGAAAGGGAGACATCGACGGTCGAGGCATCATCGACAACGATGATTTCCAGTTCCTCGTAGTCCTGAGACAAGACGCTGTCGACAGCGCGCTGCAACTCGGCCTTCCGATTGAAGTTCGGGATGATCACACTGACCAGGGGGAAATCCGTCATGCTCTAGACCTTGAGGCCGAGATAGCTTGTTTTCAAGTGGCGAAACGCTCGGCGCGTCGGATAATAGGCACCGGGCAGTTGGTCGCGAAAGGCCACCTGAGGCCAGCGCAGTGCCCGACCGACAACGCTGGCCATCGACACGTCCGCCGGTTTGTAGTCGCGGTAGGGTGTCTTCATGAGATAATGATAATAAATACCCTTGTGCGGATGTGTGTTACCGAAGTGCCAGGGCTTCGATGGCGTTGTGTAATGAATGATGGCCGGATCGTCGACCAGATGCCGGAACTCCTCATAGCGCAGCGACAGCGCTTCCGGTTCGCACCACAGCATGGAAGTCTGAAAGTTCCACTGAGGCGCCAACTCGGCGAACTCGCCCAGGAAAACTGCGTTCAAGGCATCCTGATCATGGGCATAGAGATGCGCATGATGCGCCTCAATAAAGCGGATCAGGCACGCCGTCCCGTCGGCCTCACGCCAGCGCCGCAGATTGATCAAAAGCACCCCTGCATTGAAGTAGTCAGCGTCCGGCGGCAGATCGAGATCGTCATGGCGTACAAAGAAGGGATTGGGCGCAGCCGCAATCACCTTGTCGCCGATATCGAAATCCCACAAAGGCTTGATGTCTTCCTGAACGACGAGATCGCAGTCGAGATAGAGAACCCGCTCCTCGCTCTCCGCCAGGATTTCCGGAATGAAGATCCGCAGATAGGATGCGTGGGAAATGTGGCCGTCTGTGCGGAAATGGCTGTAACGACTGATATCGAAGTCTTTAAAACGCAGCCGCACATTGGCGAAGCCGTCGACCACACTGCGCAGGCGGGCTTTGTCCTGCACCGTCATATTCAGGGTCACGACAAGGATGTCGAAAGTGTTGCCGCGGTTGTTTTCGAGCAGGGAAACCAGGGTGACGGCAAGGTGCTGGCTATAGCTGCCGTCGACCCCGAAAATAAGCTTGATCGGAGATACCGCCATCCCAGTCAGTCCCCGCTGCCGCGCAAGGCTGCGGACGGTTGCGTATAGGCGAATTCCCC
This sequence comes from Pelagibius sp., assembly GCF_965249265.1. Classification (NCBI taxonomy): domain Bacteria; kingdom Pseudomonadati; phylum Pseudomonadota; class Alphaproteobacteria; order Rhodospirillales; family Rhodovibrionaceae; genus Pelagibius; species Pelagibius sp. The sequence goes on from NZ_OZ252224.1 coordinate 2,466,423, forward strand.
GTCCTCGTTCATCTCCCGCAGTTTGCCGGCGTGGCCGCCGCCAATGAAGGTGTTCAAAGTCATGATGAGGTTCTCAATCTGGCGCTTCGGATCGATTTCAGGCCGCCTTGCATAAACCAGGGCGGCCGCCGAGGCTTCGTCATAAGCACCGTCGTCGCTCCAGAAGCTGCGTACCGCCTCCGCCCAGGTCTCGGCGGGCGCATCATGCGCCAGAACAAGCCCGCCCGGCCCCACCGCTTCCGGCAGTCCCCCGCGGTTGCTGGCAATCGCGGGAATGCCGCTGAAGTGCGCCTCCGTCGCCACGCGGCCCCAAGCCTCCTCCCACTGGCTGGGAATCAGCAGGCAACGCGTCGCGGCATAGATCTCCCGCATGTCGTGGGTCCGGTCCTGCAGACGAACGTTGGGATGGGCGGCCACCCGCTGTTCCAGATCCCGGCGCTCCTGTCCATTCATCGGCCAGCCTTCGACAAAACAGAACGGGATCTCGGGGCAAAGCCGGGCGATGGCAAATGCCAGATCCGCACCCTTGACGGCATGGGGATTGATGAAGGTCACCTGCCGCGGCTGAACCGCTGTCGTGTAGCGCGCCGCCCGGAACAGTGGCCGGATGACCGTCGGGCTCAGGCCGAAGGCCGCCTGAAAACGCTGCGCAACGAAGCGGGAATTGGCCAGGTAGCCGAGGGCCGGAAAGTCCGCCGGGTCGCCGCCCAGTTCATGGAATTCAACGTCCCGCAGGTAGACCATGGTAGGCAGCCCCGCTTCGACGAACCCTCTGGCCATACGCAGCGGTTCGCCCGACTGCACCAAGGCCACGTCCGGGCGCGACCGCCTCAACAGGCGGTCAACGTGAAGATGGGGAAACCAGGCCCGGGAAACCTGATAGCCCGGCATCCGGTCGGACAAAAGCGGACGGCGCATCAGCTTCATGACGACTCGATTGCGCAAGGCCAGCCATCCGTTGCCCTGAAGCTGCGCCAGAACGCTGCAGTCATGCCCCGCTTCCTGAAGCGCGAGGATGAGCTCGTGGCTACTCGATTCCGATCCGCCCACACGCTGCGGCAAGTAGCCATGCCCGGTCGCGAAAAGAATCTTCATGGGCCGACGTCCCGCAGCAAGGCATATCTGCTTATCCACTGGCATTCTTGCCACAATCTGCCCAAAATTCGGGCGCAGTCTCGGCAAGCTGGCGCGAGGAGAGATCCGGCGGCTGCCGCAGGTGCACTAGCGACTTGAGACATCATCGAACCAAGCATCTTTGAGGGAAGAGCATGAGCGTCACGTCGATGGTTTGGGATGAAACCACCCAGGAACGCATTCGGCAGGCAATGCGCGGCGAAGAGGATGCGGGCCTTGCCTTCGCCCTCGGCGCGCGCACCCTTGCGCTCCTGGTCGTCGGCACCTGGCTTGCCATCGAGTTGCCGATGCCCAGAGTCGGGTATTATCTCGGACTGATCGGGTTGTTTTTCGTCCTCGGCGCGGCGCATTATATGACCCGGCGCAGGAGCGACAATCCAACAGCCTGGACCGCGCTCTTTATCGCCATCGATTCCTCCCTGCTGGCGATCGCGCTGATCTTTCCCAATCCCTTGGCCGAGTCCAACGCTTGGCCGATCCAGGGCAATCTGCGCATTCATAACGACCTCTACCTCTATATCTGGCTGGCGCTGGCGGCCATCAGCTATTCGCCCTTCCTGGTGGTCTGGACGGGCATCACCACCATGGCGGCCTGGAGCCTGGCGACCTGGTGGGTCACCACGCTGCCCAACACCATCACCGAATTGAACCAGCACCTGGCGACGCCGGCCGATCCGACCTGGACGGACGAGACTTTCGGGATGTTCTTCGACCCCTACTTCGTCAGCCTGACGGCTTGGCAAAATCAGGTTGTTCTCTACCTCATTGCCACGGCTCTGGTGGCCGCCGCCGTGTGGCGGTCGCGCAATCTTCTGGTGCGCCAAGCACGGACCGAGCGAGCCCGAGGCAACCTTGCCCGCTTTTTCTCCCCGAACATGGTGGAACAGCTTGCCGAGAGTGACGACGCTCTTTCGGAGGTCAGGTCCCAGGAGGTCGCGGTACTGTTCATCGATCTCGTCGGCTTCACCCGCTATTCCGAAAGCCTGGCGCCGACCGAAGTGATCGAGCTGCTGCGTAGTTTTCACCAACGCAGCGCCAAGGTGATTTTCGAGCACGGCGGGACGATCGACAAGTACATGGGCGACGGCATCATGGCGACCTTCGGAACCCCGGAACCCGGCGCCAAAGACGCCCTCTCGGCTCTCCATTGCGCTCTCGCCCTCAGCGATACACTGGCGGCCTGGAACCGTGAACGTCAAGCGACGGGGGACGCACCGATCCAGACGGGCATTGGCTTGCACTTCGGCGCCGCCGTCGTCGGGGCGGTCGGCGATCCCCGCTGCCTGGAGTTCACGGTTGTCGGCGATACAGTGAATGTCGCCAGCCGGCTGGAGCGGCTGACCCGGCAGCGCAACCACCCGATCATTGTCAGCGGCGACACGATCGGGGTGGCGCAGGCTCAGGCCGAAACCGACGGCGAAAAAGCGTTGCTGGATCGTTTCGAACAGATCGAAGATGCTGAACTGCGCGGACGCAGTGCGCGTCTTCCCGTATGGTCCGCAAAACATCAGGCAGATTCGTTGATCACCCCGGTGACGGCGGAGACTTAGCTTCCGGTTGCAGCGTTCGGCAGCGGTTTGCGCCTCGTAGAAATCAGACAAGGCGCCGCTCTCCGGACAGGCGCTTACGCAGGCTTTCCAAGCCATAAAAAGCGAGATAGGGCGTGAGGTTCGGGTTGCGGGCAAAAATGGAGCCCGCATCCCAGACACGGCGGCGTTTGACGGCCTCCTGAAATTCCATCAGCCGGATGTTCAGATCGACAGACCACTGGCGCTTGTTCAAAGCGGCGCGAAGATCGGCGCCACCCTGCGGTGAGGCGCGCAGCAGGTCCAGGCGGTTGGCGGTACTCAACTGATCCAGGTCTTCCAGGGTGAGCCCACGGGACAGCGAACCCGGGCGTTGGGCGTAGAAGTAGCCCGCTTCCGGTACCACCAGAAAACGCCCTCCGCAGAGCAAGGCGTCGAGAAGAAAATGATAATCCTCGGCAATTCGCAGGGCTTCGTTTTGCTGCAACCGGTGTTGCTCGACAAAGCGGCGGCGAAACAAGGGCTTCAAGTACCCAAGTTTGAAACCGCGGTAGAGGAAAAGATTGCCTCTGACGAAGCGCGCCGCAGAGACGGGCCCGGCAAAAATCGAGTCTTCTGCCTTCAAGGCTGTTCCGGTTGCCGCTCCGCCCGGCATGGAGACAAAACGAAGGTTGTCGGCAATGATATGCGCTTCATCCTTCTCCGCACGGGCAACGAGGGACCGCAGACGGTCGGGCGCAAAGGTGTCGTCGGCATCAAGCAGCGCCAGCCACTTGCCCTTTGCTGACCGGAATCCGAGGTTCCTGGCCGCCGCGGCACCGCCGTTTCGATCCCGCTGCAGCAACTTTACTCGGCTGTCGTTCCGCAGGTAGCTTGCCGCGACATCGAGGGTACCGTCTTTGGAGTGGTCATCGATGACAAGAATCTCAAAGTCAGTCAGGCTTTGCACCAGAAGCGAATCGAGTGCATTGGCCAGGGTCTCTTCCGCATTGAAGGCTGGTAGGACTATGGAAACGCGGGGCGTCATGCTGCTGCCGCCTTGTGGCTAATAGTACTTGCGAAAGCTGCGGTCGGCATAGCCGACCGTATAGGGGTTCAGCTTGGCGCTGCGCGTGATCTTGGCCTGGGTCATCACCGTACCGGCGATGTGTGCCCGCCCCTTGCGGAGCCGGTCTATCGAGGCTTGCACGAAGTTCTTCGGCGTTTTGTACCAGCGCACGATCATCACGACCTGGTCGGCCAGTTCTGCCAGGGTCGCTGCATCGGAGACGGCCAGCACCGGCGGTGCGTCGATGCAGACCAGGTCGTATTGCTCCGCCGCGGCCCGTACGAACTTGGAAAGTTTGGGGGATCGCAGAACCATGAGGGGGTCCTCCACCCGGGTGCCCGGTGCGATCACGGACAGCGACGAGCCTTCGTCCATCTGTACCGCCTGCTCCAACGGACAGTCCGCCAGAACGAAATCAGAGAGACCGAGGCGGGGTTCCTGCTCAGAAGCGCGAAGGTCGCAGTCGATCAACAACACGTTCATGCCGGCACGCGCGAGCGAATGGCAGAGCGAACGCGAGAAGACGGACTTGCCTTCATTGGGCACCGAAGACGTCGCCAAAAGGACATTGCCCAGGTTCAGCGCCCTTCGGTCGACCCTGAGCGCCGCGAAAACGCTCTTGTGCGCTTCCGCGAAGGCCGAGTTGGGCTCCTCCCCCAGGAAGCGGTCGAGCCCGAACCCGGTCAGGTTACGCGCCGCAACCTTTGGGATAACCGCCAGAACCGGCAGCCCCAGCGTCGATTGCAGCTCCTCGGGGCCGCGATAGCCGCGTACCGAGAGTTCCAGCAACAATATGATCAAAGCACCCAGCCCGCTGCCGGCCACCAGGGCCATGGCATAGTTCAGCCTCGTCTTCGGGAAAGACGGACTGGTCGGAATACTGGCAAGCGCCAGGATTCGCGACTGGGCCTGTTCAAAATCGATCTGCTCCGTCTGCTTGTACCGGTTGAGGAAAGAGGCAAAAACTTCCCGGGTCGCTTCGGCTTCCCGGTCCAGCGCCCGCAGTTCGATCTGCGCGGCGTTCAAGGTGTCGGAGTCCTGTTGAAGCGCATCGAGCGACGCCTGAATCGAACTGACCCGTTGTTGAGCGATATCCTTTTCGTTCTGCAGACTTGCCAACAGGCTTTGAGCCTCTTCCAGCATCTGCTGGCGCCGTTTGTCGAGTTCGGAGCGCACGGCGACGACCGAAGGATGCCGGTCGCCCAGGGTTGTCAGCAGCTGGGACTCCTGCTGGCGGAGGCGCATTTCCTCGAGTCTGAGGGAGTCGATCACCGTCGACTGGACCCCCTCGAAGGCTGCGGTCTGGCCCCGGCTGCGCATGGCGGCCTGCACCCGGGCCAGACGCTCATTCACCGTGTCCAGCTCCAGCTTTGCGTCGAGGTGCTTTCGACTGAGGGCAAAGGTCTGTTCGGCCAGCAATTCACCATCCCGCTCGGAAATGATCGTCGTGGAGGCGCGAAACTCTTCCACCGCCCTCTCCGCCGCCTCGACGTCTGCCCGCAAATCGGCGATGCGGCCGCTCAAAAAAGTATTGGCGCCGGCCAGGGCATCGGTCTTTAGACGGACCTGGTCGCGGATGTATTCCTGTGCCACCGCATTGACGACCTGCTGCGAAAGAAGCGGATCTTCGGTCGTATAGGAAACGGCAATTACCCGCGAAGAGCCCTGAATGCCAACGTCCAGATTCCGCAAGAAGCGGTTTACGATCCTAGTCTGTCCCCGGCTCTGCTGTGCCTCTTCGCCGTTCAGGTCCCAGGTGCCCGGCGTTTCCGCCAGTTCAACGCTTCTTTCCTCTGCCGGCTCGTCTTTCAGCAAGGCAATGACCGGTCTGAAGACACCCTTGATGGCCGACCTCAACTCACGCGCCAGACTCCGTTCGCGTGGTGCAAGGGAAGGATTGAACTCGACGAGCGCTGCAAGCCCGAGGCCATCAACGACCTGGCGCGCCAGGGTCGGTGACTGGATGATCTGTACCTCACTCTGCATGGTCTCCAAGCTGACCGGCAGGCTGGAGACCACCGACTCGATCTCGATCACGTTCTTCTGACGCGGCTCGACGATAATCGTCGCCGAAGCCGTGTAGCGCGGTGTGATGACCCCGTTCGCGACGATGGCAATGCAGAACGCAATAGCCAGCGTCGCGATAACGATCGCCTTGCGTCTCCAGAAAATAGCGAAGAGCTGGGGAATGGACAGGCTCATAAGGTCGCCCCCCGGCCGCCCCGGCAGATGTCGGAAGGTCGTCATTGGTTCTTCCTGCCTTGTGTCCTGCATGGCCCGTACCCGACATCACGCGCGCAATTGCCCGCTTCCGCCCCTGCTGGAAGCGCATCATGGGATTCTCCACCACCCGGCGGCACCCATGATTTTGAGAACTTTATCAGAGACATGGAGTAGATCTTTCGCTTTGCGGGCGATGTTCGACAAAAGTCACAGAGCCCGGCATCTGTTCGCTCTGATGGATGGCTTTCATGTGCCGTGCACTTCTTGATATTCGCGATAGTCGCGGCCCAGGGTGCTGGCCAGGATGCCAAAACCGCGGCAAAGGGTGTAAAGCGGGCGAACCATGCGCTCTCGGCGGCCGAAGCCGAGCACCAGCAGATTGGCCAGAAAAAGGCTGCTGCCCGCCCCGACTCGCAGCAGGCCGCGCAGAAGATTGCCAGTTCTCAGCCGCAGCGAACCTTCGTCGCCTCTTATGAAAAGCGCCGCCTCGATGTTGCCGGTGCGGTACCAGCGTTTCATCAACCACCCCAGGCTGGCGCGGCTGCGCGGCACCGTTTCAAAGACCACCGCGTCAGCGGCATAGACAATGCGTTCTCCGGCGTCCAGAAGGCCGCGAAACAGCATCGTGTCCTCGCCACCGGTCAGCGCGTAGCGATGATCAAAGACGAGGTCGTGCTGCCGCAGCACCTTAAGATCGATCAGAACATTGGCGGTGTGGGCATCATCAAGTGAGGCACCATCCTCAAAGCTATGGCTTTCAAAGAACCGGCCGGAGACGATCCAGTCAGGTGTCCCGGCAGGAAAGACCGGCTGCACCGCACCCAGAACAGCGGCGGCCCCACTCTCGTGCCAGCGGCGCAGCAACGCTTCCAGCCACCTGCTGTCCGGATACTCGTCATCGTCGATGAAGACGACGGCATCCGATACCATGGCGCCGGCTTTTGCCAGGGCGGCATTACGGGCAAAGGTGATGCCGCGCCGCTTCTCATTCAGGTAGTGAAGCGGCCAGGGATAGTTCTCGGCGAAATGCTGAACGATCTCTGCCGCATCACCGCCTGAAGTGTTGTCGACAATGACCACGGCCACGTCGACAGCGCCGCAGTCTTCCAGCCGAAGCTCCGCCACCGCCTTGAGGAGCTGGCGCAGACCTTCGGGCCTTTGATAAGTCGCCGCGCAGAGCGTTACACGCATGACACAGCAGTCCCTGTTTCGGCCCGATAAGCTGTCAGCCGAGGTTTCCCGGCAACGGCATAAAGCTGACGATGTTTGATCAGATGATCTCGACGAAATCCGGATTGATTGACAGGCGCCGCATTCTCGGTGTCACGCTGCTGACGTTTTGCGCAGGCGCCCTTCTCGTTACCACGGCGCTTGCCGCGCGCAAGCAGGCGCCCACCGCCTTTCTTGATAACCTTGTGAGCCATGAAAAGGTTCTTTGGCGCAAATCGCACAACTGGGCCAACGATTGGGCCAAGAACAACACCGGATGGCGCAAGGAGAACGTCCGATTTTCCGACGGTGTCCTGCACCTTGACCTGACCCGGCGGCCTGTTGCCGGAAGGCCCTTCGCCGGCGGCGAGTACCAGTCCCGCGCTTTTTTCCACTACGGCCGCTACGAGGCGCGAATCAAGTCGGTTGCGCGCGAAGGCCTCGTTACCAGTTTCTTCACCTACACCGGCCCGACCTTCAATGGCGATCCGCATCACGAGATTGATTTCGAATTCCTCGGCAGGTCGCCCCGTCAGGTTCAGTTGAATTACTACACGGACGGCGTCGGCAACCATGAAACCCATATCGATCTGGGTTTCGACGCCTCCGAGGATTTTCACACCTACGCCTTTGAATGGCGCCCGGACTCGATCCGCTGGTTTGTCGACGGCAAGCTGGTTCACGAAGAAAAGGGTGAACGCGGCCCCCTGCCCTCGCGCCCCGGAAAGATCTACTTGAACCTCTGGGCCGGACAGGGACTGACGGGCTGGCTCGGCGACTTCGTCTATCCGGGTCAACCTTTGACGGCGGAGTTTGCCTGCGTATCGTTTCGCAGCCTGGACAGCGACGAACCTGGCTGCGACGGCTGAACAGGGCTGTCCCTCGAAGTCGTCCATCATCCGGTCTTTCGGCTGCTCTGTGGCAGCTCCCAGGTCTGGAACCTCTCGCCCCAGACAGATTTCACCAAACCGACACCTGTTGCCGCCATCGCCCTCAGGATCTCCAGGACTTTTGCCGCCGGACCCAAAGGCAAGCGGCGTGCGGCCCAGTAGGCGCAAGCGAGGGCCGGTGGCAGCAGCAAGGCCCCGACTGCAAGCCCCATCGTCCAAAGCGCCGCCATGGCCGCACCGATGCCCAGCACCACGAAATAGATGCCGAACCAACGCACCAGCTTGTGGGAGGAATATTTGAAGAGGTTCAGTGGAGAGAGCCGGCGAAGCCGCGGCCAGAGCAGGCGATGACAGTTGAAAGCCTGGCAGGCAATCCGAACCTTGCGCCGGAATTCATCCGCGCTGTCGGTCGCCGAGCGCTCCCATGCCAGCACCTCGGGCACCCGAACAACACGATAGCCGTCGCAGAGAATGGAAAGGGAGACGAACATGTCGTCGATGATGTCCGGCGGCACCACCGGATAGAGACTGCGCCGTACCGCAAAGAGCGATCCGTCGGCTCCCATCGTCGATCCGCTCCGGCTCTCAAGGGCCTTGATCTTCTCCTCGATACGCCAGTAGAGCGCGCCCGTCGCCGCCGTCGCGCTTTCATTCGAGTTGGTATAGACAAGCCGACCGCAGACGCAGCCAACCATGGGGTCCCGGAAAGCTTTGCGCACTGCGGCCAGGGCTTCCGGCTCGACCATGACGTTGGCATCGGTGAAGAGAATGAAATCGCCCGTGGCTGCCTGAACAAGGGTATTCATGCCATGGCTTTTCCCCAGGCGTTGTTCAGAAGCAAAAACCCGGATCCAACTCTCTTCAGCTTTGAGCAACGCCGCGGTCTCATCGGCACTACCGTCGGAATAGGCGAGAATCTCAAGATCGGGGTCGGCCCCGCGCAGGCGCCTGAGGTTCTCGATCTTCTCGGGTAACGTGATCGCTTCGTTATAGGCGCAGAAGGCCAGCGACAGCTTGGATGACACCTGATCCGGGGCGATAGGGCGATCGTCCTTCAGCGGCCGTCTTGGCGCCAAAGTCAGCAAAATTGGGTAAATCACATAGGGATAGATCACCGCCAGAACCGAGAGTCCGAGCAGGATCAGAGCGAAGACCGGCAGCCCAGCTTCCATCCCCTAATCCCCCGCGCCGTCTTCGGTACGCGCCCTAAGGGCAGTGCTGTGTTGATGAGATGCCCGGCCGGCACCCTTCCTCGCCGCCAGTTCAAGGATCGACTCACAAAGGTCCCGCGTGTCGTAGAGATCGCAGAATTCCTGCGCCGGAAGCGCAAGAATATGACTACGCCGGGCGCTGTGCTCATCCCAGGAGTACCACTTCAGGAATGCGGTCAGATTATCGAGCAGCGGGCCATCGAAATTATACCCCAAGCCCAACTCGCGAACCTTCTCGCCGGTTTGCGTATCCTTCGCGGCCAGAGCGACTGAACCAAAGAATCCGCCTTCATAAACCCGATTGGGTAACAGCCACTTGGAGTTGGTTCCCTCATCCAGGAAATCGAAAGCCCAGGTCAGATGGACTCTCTCGTAAATCGCAGAGAGATCATCCGGGTTTCGATATTCGCCGTCGTAGATCATGTTCGGGTGCTCGGCGATGGCCTCCTGAAAATACTCCATGCCGGTCTCCGTCGGATAGCCGCGCATGTAGATCTCCACCGTTTCCGGCAGGCGCTCGGCCAGGCTGCAGAGGATGTCGAGGCTCTTCGGACAACGCAGAGTCCCGAACCAGCCAATGGTCCATTTGCGGCTTTGGTCGGCAGGCCGGCATTGCCCTGGCGCAAGGTCGGCGGGCCGGCCAACAGCCTCGGCCTGGGCGAAGCTGATCTTGTTCTCCAACAGGAAGATACGCCCACGATAGTTTTGAACCGGCTTGAAGTACTGGGTGACGAAACCCGGCGAGGAGATCACCAAAAGTGCGCAGCGGTCGAGCAGCCGCCGCTCCAACCAGCGAAAGATGCGGTTACGCAGCTTTGAGCCGATGAAAATGCGCTGGACGTCCAAAACCTCGTATACCACCGGCGCGGAGGACCGCGACACACTGCGCGCCAGCAGCGCCAGGGCGCACATGTCGATGTTTCGTGCGTAGAAGAAGGTCACCTCGCGCAGCTTCCGCCGTTGCCGAACGAGCGTTGGGAGCGCCTGCAGCAGCTTCAGTAACCGCCTTCCGTAAGCTCGGTCTTCCGTCGTGCCCAGATGATGGTTCTCCCAAAAGGGCACGAAGTTCTGGTTGAACTTCTCCCGGCGAAAGCTGAAGCCGATCACCTGCAGGCCCAATTCGGAGAAGGCGCGAACGCGCTTGATGACCGTGCTCTCGGCCCAGTCATGGCCAAAGAAAGCAACGGTCCCCGTCAGCTGATCGGGTTCCTTGACGTTTTCCGTCATCGTCGCCTCCTGGGCCTTAGGCGCGGGCACGAAGGGCATCGCTCCCGGGGGGCGTCGCCAGGGACCTTTCCCAGTCGATGGCCGTGTTGATGATCACATCGATGTTGTCGAAGCGGGGTGACCAGGAAAGGGTTTGTCGAAGGGCGCGTGTGTCCGCGACCAAGCTCGGCGGATCGCCGGGCCGTCGCGGGGCGCGTTCCGGATTGAGTGGCCGGCCGGCACAGCGCTCCACCGCTTGCAGCACTTCCTGTACGGAGTAGCCGTGCCCATAGCCGCAGTTCAGCATCAGGCTCCCGCCACCCGACTCGAGATAGTTGAGCGCCGAGAGATGGGCGGCCGCCAGATCCGAAACATGGATGTAGTCGCGCACGCAGGTTCCGTCCGGCGTATCGTAGTCGTCCCCGAAAATAGCGATCGACTTGCGGCTGCCGGCCACGACCTGGCTGGCAATCTTCACCAGGTGTGTCGCAACGGGACCGAGTTGGCCGCTTCTTCCTTGAGGATCGGCACCGGCGACGTTGAAGTATCGTAGCGCGACAAACCGTAGATTGCTCGCTGCCGCGGTGTCGCGCAGCATCCATTCGGTTACCAGTTTGGAAGTGCCGTAAGGGTTGATCGGCTTCGTTTCGGTCGTCTCCGGGATCGGCGACGCAGCCGCGGCACCATAGACCGCCGCGGTGGAGGAGAAGATGAACTGATCGACCCCCTCCTCTACGCAGGCTTCCATAAGGTTCCGGCTGACCGCAACGTTGTTTTGATAGTAGCTGAGCGGCTCACTCACCGATCGCTCCACCAGAATGCTGCCGGCAAAGTGGATAACGGAATCCACATCAAAGTCTCTGAACAGCGTTCGAAGCAGTTCCCGGTCACCGGCATTGCCTTCGATGAAGGGCACATCGGCCGGGATCACGGAGCGGTTGCCCGTCGAAAGGTCATCGAGCACGATCACCCGGCGTCCAGCCTGACGCAGGGCAAGGACGGCATGGCTGCCGATGTAGCCGGCACCACCGGTGATGAGAGTTGCCTTGTCAGATGCCATCGCCGAACCACTCCAAATTGGCGCACACTCCTCGGTCGGCGCCAGCTGTCGCTGGCACCGAAACTCCGCCTCTCCTCCCAAGATTGCCTACTTGGTCGACGTCCGGCTTTGGATCGCGGACTTGCAGTCGGCGCCTGTATGACGGCCCTACTACAGTCTCGGTCCTTCCGGCGGCTTCAATGACATTGCGCGGTTTACCCGTGCGTTTGTTCTTCCAGTTCCAATGGCAGGATCAGTCTTAGTCTTCCGGCAAGCGTGGCGCATGTAGCAAATATCGGGCAGCCGTCGAAGACACGGTGAGCACCGCTTCCGGACCATGCCCGGTATTGAAGATCTGTTCCTGGGGTCGGATGGATTTGGCCGCGGTCGTGCCGGAGGCCGATCAGTTCACCGTAAAGGCGGAGGAGAGAAAGCGGTCGCCCGGACCCGGACGAGACTGTCCGCTTGGCCGATGCCAGCCGGATGCGAACATAACGGCATAGTATGATTGACTTTTAATCTACGCTAAGTTGCAAGCTACGGTTGCGTTCTGGTCGAATTTGTTTAGACTCTGTTTGTTGGGCTGTCGGCGGAGTCCCCGCCGGTGGTCGGGGACCAATCACTCTTGCGAAGCTGGGCGCATGGAATTCAACGATCGCATTCGATCGAAGGTGATTCGCCTTCTGTACGACTATTGGACCGCCCTTCTCCGCGAACGCCCTATTCCGACGCGGGAAGACATTGATCCCCGGCGCCTGCCGGAACCGGTAATCCCGCATCTCGGTCTGTTTGATGTGGAGCACGATCCGCGGCGCTATCGCGTAAGGCTTATGGGAGCCAACATCGTCGCATGGTACGGCTGCGACGTGACCGGTCGCTATCTGGACGAGATCGACCTGGGCCCCGACCCCGGACCGGGATTCGCGATCCTCGATCACGTGGTGCGCTGCCGCACGCCTGCCCATATGATGGGCGAATATACCAAGCAAGACGGCCGGCATATCCGTTACGAGCGATTGGTTTTGCCGCTTTCGAGTGGCGGGCAAGAGGTTGGCATGCTGCTCGGCGCGTCTGACCGCCTCTCGGACCAAGGAACATCGAACCCCAAGGAATCGAACCCGAAAAGAGCCAAAGGAGCCTGATTTTCGCTCGACTCCGCAAGCAGTCGCCATGTCCTAACGAATTGTTAAGATTCGCGCTTCAGGCTTAAACAGTCCCGATCCGTTTACGCGTATCGGGAGAGCAAACTGCAAGGATGAGTCAGGGTCTTGTCTCAAACAGCAGAGTTGGCCGCAACGGCGCCGATGCATGAAAACCGCGAGTGGCCACGCTACACCGCGCAACGGTCTTTCACGCTTTCCGTGAGCCTGGAAGGAAAGATCCTGCCTTGCAGGGTCTCGGACGTCTCCCTCGGCGGTGCCCGCCTGACCTTCGACGATATGCTTCCTGGAGATCCGCGAGAGGGCTACGCTCTGGAACTCAGCCATCCGGATGCGCAAACGGTCGTTTGTGAGACGGTCTGGCAGAGTGACCGTGAAATCGGAGTCCAATTCGACTTTTCAGAAGACTCTCTGGGATTGATCTCGGTCTGCATTCGAAACACGACGGATCTGAGCCAAGCGGGCCAACCCTGATTCGGTACTGGAGCAGCCCGTTGTCACTGCCGGTTCGCCGGCGCCCGCCTCACCGGCTCGATTAAACCCGTATCTTCGGAAAGTTGCGACGCGGCTATTTCGCCGAAAGTGCCCGCCTCACGCTGGCAACCCAATCCGCCGGATCGACGAATCCGCCGCCCGCAACCGTACTGTGCGGCGTATCGTTGGCCGGCTCACTCTGAGCAAGGTTCACCGTCTCCTGCTCCCGTTCGACCAAAACCTTGTTGAGCGGACGAATAGGACGACGAAGATAGGGACTGATGAACATTGCTCGATTTTTCACGCCAGGTTTATCCACAGGGTTATTCCCCGATTTGTCCACAAGATCTGGTGGTTACAGGGAATGCTCGCACCAGATCCGCAGGCTGTCAATTGAACGCCCGGCCAACATCCTGTGGAACTTGGGGGTAACTCAAATAGCCTTTTGGTATCAAAGCTTAAGGCTGGCAGCACTACCTTTGGTTACATGGATTTGGTTAAATTCAGCGGAAAACCTCACCGCTTCGCCATTCACTTGACGAGTAACTCCCGCGCTTCGGCAATGATGACGAGTGCCTGGTAAAGCGCCTCGTCGGCGTCCAGGTCACCGGCGCGCAACGATGTTTGCAAACGCGCCTCAAGTGCATCCAGGTCAAGAGTCGACTCAGTCGGCATGACGCTCCGCAGCTGCGCAAGGCGAAGACGGCCCAGCTCTCCGGCATCGGCAATAGAGGCGCCGGCAAGCTTCAGCGCATTGATAACAAGACGGATGCGATAACGGGCATCGCCGGTCAGCTGCGGCATCACTGACTCTGTGATCTCCTGGCCAGCCAGAGCAAGCAGCCTGGCGACATCCGCTTCGCGGTCGCTCATGACGTCACCCTCCAAGAAGAAGGTGCGGTACAGCGGAGAATCTCGCTCTCCAAGAGCGGTGGATACAGCCGGCCCGTCAACGCCAGTTCCAGAGAGTCCTCGGCGCCCGACTGCGTGCGTTCACCCTGCTGCAGGGCAATGACCGCCCAGCGGATGTGCGCCATGACCTCCCAGTAGGCGACCGCTTGGCGGTCGACGGTTTCCCCACTGCCGTTCTCATAACCGCGATAGAAGGCTTCACGCGAGCCGATGCCGCCGGCTTCCAGTTCCGGGCGTGCATAGCGCCAGCACTTGGCGCAAAACCAGCCGAGATCACTCATCGGATCGCCCCAATCACAGAACTCCCAATCCAGAATGGCGGTCAATCCCTGGCGGTCGACCATGTAGTTTCCGGTTCGGAAGTCCTGATGCACCAGAACAGGGTACCGGCTTGGCGGCGCATGGCTCTCGCACCAGCGCAGGCCCCATTCCAGGGCAAGAGAGCGTACCTCCAAACGATCCAGATAGTCTCGGTAGCGCGCGACGGCGGCCAGGGCCGGCTGTGCTGCTGGAGTTCCCAGAAACCCCAAGTCCGTCCGCGGTGGGCGGATCCCATGAATCTTTGCAAGCTCCGCGCCCAGACGCTCCGCAAGGCGCTCACGCTGGCCGCCAAGGTCGGCCTCCTTCATAAGACGGTGCGGAGCGGCCGTACCCTCGGCGCGCGCCATGACATAGAAGGTTTTGCCCAGAACCCGGGGGTCCTCACAAAGCCACAGCGGTTCGGGCACCGTGACGCCGGCACCGAGGGCAGTCTTTAAAAGCGCAAACTCCTCCGCCCGGCTGCGGCTCACGGCAACGCCGGAGGCGGCATCGGTGCGTAGCACCACTTGCTGATGCCCTGCCCTGGGACCCCCATGGACACGCAGGTCGAGCAGCCAGTTCTCCTGAATTGCACCGCCGGTGAGGGCACCGGCGTCCTCCAGCGTAACCGCTTCGGCGCCGCTAGCCTCGGTGAGGAAAGTCTCCAGCGCGTGCTTGTTTTTGGCGAGGCTGTTGTCGGCGAACTCCACGGTCAATTCCAGGACCAGAAATCTCGGCCCTCCTTCAGGAAAGCCCGCGCGAGCACCATCTTGTGGACTTCCGAAGCGCCGTCCACCAAGCGGGCCTGCCGCGCATAGCGATACATCCATTCCAGCGGCGTATCCTTCGAATATCCGCGTGCGCCCAGCAACTGGATCGCCGTATCGATGACCTTATGCAGGGTCTCGGAAACCTGGATCTTGGCCATGGAGATTTCCTTACGGGCGAAGTCGCCGCTGTCGAGCTTTACCGCCGCGCGCATGGTCAGCAAGCGGCCAACCTCGATCGCCATGGCCGCTTCGCCAAGCAGCCACTGGACTCCTTCATGCTCAGCCAGGGGCTGCCCGAAGCTTTGCCTTTCGGCCACATGGGGGCCGGCGATCTCCATGGCACGCCGGGCCATGCCCAGCCAGCGCATACAGTGGGTCAGGCGGGCAGTTCCCAGGCGGATCTGGGTGACTTTGAGGCCATCACCGACCGCCATCAAACGGTCGTCATCAGGCACCTGAAGGTCTTCCAAAAGCAGCTCGCAATGGCCGCCGTGTTCTTCCGGCCCCATGATGGGGATGCGCCGCCCGACTTTCAGTCCGGGCGTGTAGCGGTGAACCAGGAAGGCGGTCAGGCCCTTGCGTGTATCCTCGGAGGTGCGGGCGATGATGATAAAATGCTCGGCAACGCCGGCGCCGGTGATGAACCATTTGTGGCCGTTTAGCAGCCAGGCATTGCCTTTGCGTTCCGCGCGGCTGCGCATGAGACCGGGGTCGGAGCCGGCACCGGGCGCCGGTTCGGTCATGGCAAAAGAAGAGCGCACCCTGCCCTCGACGATCGGCTGCAGCCAGCGTTCCTTCTGGGCTTCGGTCGCCACCTTTTCCAGAACGATCATGTTGCCGTCGTCCGGCGCGGCGGCGTTGAAGACCACTGGTCCGAAGATCGAGCGCCCCATCTCCTCGTAACAGGCCGCCATGGCGCCAACGGGCAGTTCCAACCCGCCACGGCTTTTCGGCATCTGCGGGGCCCAGAGCCCGGCATCCCGGGCTCTTTCCCTCAGCGGCTCCAGAAGGTCCGGTTTGATGTTCTCATGGGCATCATAGCTCTCCGGATCGCCCTCCAAGGGTATGATCTCGGTCTCGACAAAGGCCCGCAGGCGCTCGCGAAGCGCGTCCACCTCCGGGGTCAGGGAAAAATCCATGGAGCTTCCTCTTGCTGCCGCCTACAGCGCCGCCGACTGAGCGCCGTCGACGACCAGAACCGATCCGCTGATATACCGCGAGGCGTCGGAGGCCAAAAGCAGCAAAGGACCATCCAGATCCTCCGGTTGCCCGAACCGCCTTAGGGGTATCGACTTGCGCAGTTTATCGCCGGCCGGGCCGGCCAGGAAATCCGCGTTGATCTCGGTTTCGATGTAGCCCGGCGCCAGAGCGTTGACCCTGATGCCGTGACGGGCCCATTCGACGGCCAGCGCGCGGGTCAGATTCACGAGGCCGCCCTTGGAGGCACAGTAGGCAGGTATCTGCTGGCTGCCGGCCAAGCCCAAGACCGAGGCGATATTGATAATCGAACCGCCATGACCCAGATGCGCCATGCGGCGGCCAACTTCCTGGGCAACCAGCCAAGCACCCTTTAGATTGGTGTCCATGACACGGTCCCAACCCTCTTCGGTAACCTCGAAAGCCGGCGCGGTTTCAGCGACACCGGCATTGTTGATCAGAATCGAAAGCGGGCCAAGTTCGGTTTCTGCGACCGAAACGCACTCCGTGACAGAGCCCTGATCCGTCACGTCGAGGCAGAGAGGAATGGCACGGCCGTCCCGCGCCTCAATCTGCTTCTCAAGTTCCACCAGGGGCTCGAGGCGTCGCGCTGCTACAGCCACCTTCGCCCCTGCCTTGGCCAGTAGCAGGGCAGCATGGCGGCCGAGGCCGCTGGACGCCCCGGTGACCAGCGCCGCTTTGCCGGTAAGGTCGAAGGCGTTCGATGCCTGGGTCACAGCGCCTGGGCGCGTTCGCGAAGAACGAACTTCTGAATCTTGCCGGTGGAGGTCTTCGGCAGCGGCCCAAAGACGACCGTCCGCGGCACCTTGAAGCCCGCCAGCATCTCACGGCAAAAGGTCACGATCTCCTCGCTTTCCGCTTCCATGCCTTCCCGCAGGGTGACAAAAGCGCAGGGATGCTCGCCCCACTTCTCATCGGGGCGCGCCACCACGGCGGCTTCCAACACTTTCGGGTGTCGATAGAGCGCCTCCTCCACCTCCAGGCTGGAGATGTTCTCGCCGCCGGAGATGATGACATCCTTGGAGCGGTCTTTCACCTCGATATAACCGTCCGGGTGGATCACCGCGAGGTCCCCGGTATGAAACCAACCACCGGCGAAGGCCTGCTCGGTGGCGCTGGGGTTCTTCAGATACCCTTTCATGACGGTGTTGCCCCGCAGCATGATCTCACCCAGGGTCGTTCCGTCCCAAGGCACGGGTGCCATGGTATCCGGCTGCATCACCGTCGCCCCTTCCAGGGTCAGGTAATTGACACCCTGACGCGCCATCTTGGCGGAGCGGCTCCGCATATCCAGTTCCGCCCAATCGTCCTGCCAAGCGCAGACCGTGGCCGGCCCATAACACTCCGTCAGGCCATAGAGGTGGGTGACGCGAAAACCCTGTGCCTCCATTGCTTCGATCACCGCGCTCGGCGGTGCCGCCCCGCCCGTAGCGCATTCCACGGTCTGATCGAAGGTCACCTTGGCACTGTCCGGCGCATTGGCGAGCAGGGTCAAAACGATGGGCGCACCGCACATATGGGTGACCCCCTCATCGCGGATCAGCGGATAGATCACCGCCGGATCGACCTTGCGCAGGCAGACATGGGTCGCACAGGCCGCCGTCACGCCCCAGGTAAAGGTCCAGCCGTCACAGTGAAACATCGGCAGGGTCCAGAGGTAGACCGAGTCGCGCCCCAGTCCGAAAGTGATCATGTTGCCGATCGCATTCAGATAGGCGCCGCGATGGTGATAGACCACGCCTTTCGGGTTGCCCGTGGTACCGGAAGTGTAAAGCAGGGAGATCGACTGCCATTCGTCCGCAGGATCCTGAAAGCTCTCCCCCGGATCGCCTTCGGCCAGCAGCGCCTCATAGTCGAGACCGCCCAGCAGTTCCCCGCCCTCGGCCATCGGATCGTCGATGTCCACCACCAGGGGCGTTCGCTCGCAAAGCGCCAGGGCCTCTTTCACGACCGGCGAAAACTCGCGGTCCGTCAACAGGACCTTTGCCTCGCCGTGGTCGAGGATGAAAGCAATGGTCCGCGCATCCAGACGGGTGTTGAGCGAATTCAGGACACCCCCCATCATCGGCACGCCGTAGTGGGCTTCCAGCATCGGCGGCGTGTTGGCGGCCATGATGGCAATGCAGTCGCCCTGTTCGAACCCGCGCTTTCTCAGTGCCGAGCCCAGCCGTACGGAGCGCTCGCAGAATTCCTTGTAGGTGAATCGCTGATCGCCGTGAATCACGGCCACCTTGTCGGGATAGACCGCGGCCGCCCGGCGCAGAAAAGTGACCGGCGTCAGCGGTGCCGTGTTGGCATTGTTGCGCGCCAGTCCGGTGTCGAAGACCCCGGGCTGCCCGGCCCTGCCGGTTGCCCCATCGGCCGACCCATCAGCCATATGACCTCCCCATGCTCGCCCTTTTGCCCCATCTTTGGCTTTGGCGCTTATCTCCTTTATGGTGGGTGCTTAGCTACCCTCCGGTCAAGCCCCCGGTCAACCGCCAAGGCACCGGAAAGCCCAGCGAAAAGGCAACGTTCATGGTTCAGATTGACATCTTTTCCGACACCATCTGCCCCTGGTGCCTGATCGGCAAACGCCGCCTGGAAGCCGCTCTGGCCATGCGACCCGATCTGGAGGTGCAGATCCGCTGGCGGACCTTTCAGTTGAACCCCAACATGCCGGCAGAGGGCATGGAGCGCAGCGCCTATCTTAACCTGAAGTTCGGCGGCGCCGAGAACGCGAAGATGATCTATGACCGTATCCGCGGCGCCGGCGCCGAAGATGGCATCGACTTCGCCTTTGAGGCTATAGGCCGCACCCCCAACACCTTGAAGTCCCATCGCCTGATCCGCTGGGCTGCCGATAAGGAAGCGCAGACCGAGCTGGTAGAGGCCCTGTTTCAGGCCTACTTCTTCCGCGGCGAGGACATCGGCGACGACTCGGTTCTCCTGGCTGCCGCCAAAACCGCCGGGCTCAATGAGGCCGAGGCTGAAGCCTTCCTGAAAAGCGACGCCTTGTTGGCCGAGGCCAGCGAGGAAGACCGCCAGGCCCGCGCTCTCGGCATCGATGGCGTACCCTGCTTCATCTTCAACGGGCGTCACGCAGTGGCTGGCGCCCAACCGCCCAAGGCCCTGGCCGAGATGCTGGACATCGCCAAGCAGGAAATGGAAGCCCCCGCTGAAGCTTAAGGATCATTCGGAAAGCCCGAAATCCTCGAAGCGGTCGATGGCCGCCCGGTCGTAGCCCAGGCTGGCCGTCATCAACTGGCGCGTATAGGGATGGTTTGGCTGATGACTCTTGAGCAGGCCGACATCCATCGCCTCGACCACCGCACCGTGGTTCATGACGGCCAATTCATCGCACATATGGGCGACCACGGAGAGGTCGTGGCTCACCAGGATGTAGGTCAGGCCGCGCTCCGCCTTTAGCCGCTGCAGCAGGTTCAGGACCTCCGCCTGGACCGAAACGTCCAGAGCGGAAGTCGGTTCATCGAGCAGCAGAATGCGGGGTTCCAGAATCAGCGCGCGGCCGATGGCAACCCGCTGACGCTGGCCGCCGGAAAGCTGATGCGGATAGCGGAAGCGGAACTGCGGCCCCAACCCAACTTCCTCCAGGACCTGTTCGATACGCCGGTCGGGATCGCTGAGACCGTGGATCGCCAGCGGCTCCATGAGGATGCGGTCGACCGTATGGCGGGGATGCAGCGAACCATAAGGGTCCTGGAAAACCATCTGGACCAGCTTGTAGAAGGCCTTGTCCCGGCGCGGTGTCAGCGCCTTGCCGGCAACCGTCAGTGCACCGCGCCAGTCCGGATTGAGGCCGCTGAGCGCCCGCAACACGGTGGACTTGCCGGAGCCGGATTCACCGACCAGACCGAAGGTAGTGCCCTCCGTCACCGAAAAGGAAACGTCGCGCACGGCATGAACACGGTCAGCTCCCTTGCCGAAGATCACGTTCAGATCGCTGGCGGTAATCATAGCCGTCACAGGCCGTGCTCCAGCCATTCCGGATCGCGCCGCAGCACCGGCAGGTTACTGCCGTCCCCGTCGATCTTCGGCAGGCAATTCAACAGTCCCCGCGTATAGGGGTGCTGGGCGGCGGAGAGGTTTTTGGCATCGCAGATCTCCATCACCCGTCCGTCATACATGATCACGACCCGATCGCAGAAGGAGGCGACGAGGCTGAGGTCGTGACTGATGAAAATCAGCCCCATGCCGCGCTGGGACACGAGGTCATCGAGGATCGCCAGCACCTGCAACTGCACCGTCACGTCCAGCGCCGAGGTCGGTTCGTCGGCGATCAGCAGGTCCGGATCGGGAATCAGCATCATGGCGATCATGATGCGCTGGCCCATACCGCCGGAGACCTCATGCGGAAAGGCGCGGTAGACCCGCTCCGGATCGCGGATGCGCACGGCGCGCAGCATGTCCAGAGCGCGGCGCTTGGCCTCGTCCTGCGGCACGTTCTGGTGGACCCTGTAGGCTTCCGCAATCTGTTCGCCCACGCGCATGACCGGGTTCAGGGAAAATTTCGGGTCCTGCATCACCATGGAAATACGCTGGCCGCGGATCTCCCGCATCTGCGACTCGCTGAGGTTCTGCAGTTCGATGCCATCGAATTCCAGGCGCCTGGCGCTCACCTGGCCGGGAGCCGAGACGAGACGCAGGATCGAGCGCCCGGTCATGGACTTGCCGGAGCCGGACTCGCCGACGATGCCGAGCTTCTCCCGCCCCAGGGAAAAGCTGATCCCGCGCACGGCCTGGACCAGCCCTTTGCGGGTTGGAAAGTCGACTTTCAGGTCCTCGACCGTCAGCAGCGGTGTGTCGCTCATCCCTGCCCCCCGGTCTTGGGGTCAAGCACGTCCCGCAGGCCGTCGCCCAGGAGGTTGAAACCCAGGCTGACGATGAAGATCGCCACACCCGGCACCGTCGCCACCCACCAGTAGGTCGGCAGCACCTTGCGGCCGCTGGAGATCATTGCCCCCCACTCCGGCAAGGGCGGCTGAGCGCCGAGACCGAGAAAACCGAGGCCGGCGGCAATCAGAATGATCCCCGCCATGTCCAGGGTCACCCGAACGATCAGGGAAGAGGTGCAGAGCGGCACGATATGCGACCAGATGATCCGCATACGCCCTGCCCCCTGCAGCCGCACGGCGGAGATGAAGTCGGAGTTGCGGATGGTGATCGTTTCGGCCCGGGCGATGCGCGCATAGGGCGGCCAGGAAGTAACGGCAATGGCGATAATGGCATTCTCGATACCGGGGCCGAGGGCGGCCACCAGCGCCAGGGCCAGCACCAGCTTGGGAAAGGCCAGGAAGATATCGGTCATGCGCATCAGCACGGTGTCGGTCCAGCCGCCGAGATAGCCGGCAGTGGTACCGACGGCCAAGCCGATGGGGGCCGCGATGATCGCGACCAGAACGACGATATAGAGCGTCAGGCGGGAGCCGTGGACGATACGCGAGAAGATATCGCGGCCCAACTCGTCGGTCCCGAACCAGTGCTGTGCCGAGAAGAACTGCAAACGGTCCGCCAGCACCTGGGCATTGGGGTCGTAGGGGGCGATCACCGGCGCGAAAATCGCCAGGATGATCAGCAGGAGGACGATGCCGAGACCCAGCATCGCCAGATGATTGGATCTGAAGGCCAGCCAGCCGACATAAGCCCGGCCCACCCGCGCCTGGCCACGCGACGCGGGCGAGGAGCTAAGCAGCCAGGCCCGCAGGCCGATCGTTTCCGGGCTTTGCGTTTCGCTGCTCATCGTGCCCGCGGGTCCAATAGCTTATAGAGCAAGTCTGACAGAAGATTGATCCCGATAAAGACGGCGCCGACCACCATGGTGGCGCCAAGCACGGCGTTCATATCCGCGTTCAACAGCGACTGTGTCAGATAGAAACCAAGGCCCGGCCAGGCGAAGACGATCTCGGTCAGAACCGATCCTTCCAGAAGATTGGCGTAGCTGAGGGCGATCACGGTCACCAGAGGCACCCAGACATTGCCAAGGGCGTGCACCCAGATCACCCGCCATTCCTTCACACCCTTTACTCTGGCGGTTGTGATGTATTCCTGGCTGAGCTGCTCCAGCATGAAAGAGCGGGTCATGCGGCTGATGTAAGCAAGACTGAAGTACCCAAGAATAACCGACGGCAGGACGAGGTGGCTGGCCGCGTTCCAGAAAATGTCCCATTCCCCGGCCATGGCTGAATCAATCAGCAGGACGCCGGTCACCGGATCGACCATATCGTCGTATATGAAGTTGAGGCGCCCCGGGCCGGGGACGAGGTCCAATGTGGCGTAGAAGAGTAAAAGGCCCATCAGGCCGAGCCAGAAAACCGGGATGGAATAACCCAGCAGACCGACGACACGGATCACCTGATCTGGCCAACGTCCCTGGTTGACCGCGGCGAGAACCCCCATGGGAACGCCCAACAGAACACCGAACAAGGTCGCGACCGTGGCCAGTTCCAGGGTTGCCGGAAAGACCCGTTTGATGTCCTCCAAGACCGGATTGGCCGTCAGCACCGATTCGCCGAGATCGCCCTGCAGGACGTCCCAGACATAGATGGCGAACTGTTCGTAAAGCGGCAGGTCGAGGCCGAGTTCGATCCGCACCCGCTCCACAACGTGTTCCGGCGCGCGATCGCCGACGATAGCCAAAACCGGATCGATGGGGACCACGCGGCCAATGATGAAGGTCACAAAAAGCAGGCCGAGGAACGTCAGAGCGACGGTCACGACCAGATTGAGCGTCACCCGTAATGGACGAGGCAGGGAAAGGCCGCCGAAGCCCTTCCCTGCCCTGTCTTCTCTATCGACTCCTAAAGTCACCTAGATCGGAACCCGTCTAGTCCTTGGTGACTTCGTGATACTTGTTGTCATCAAAGGCCGGGCCGATGATGAAGCCCTTGGTGTCCGCCCGCGTCGCGGCCACTTCGGTCTGCTGGAACATGATGACGAAGGGCGAGGTCACCTGGTGCGCCTTCTGAATCTCCAGGTACAACTCCGCCCGCTTGGCCGGGTCGCGCTCCAGGATCGCGGCATCGGCCATCTTGGTCATCTCCGGGATATCCCAGGAATTGCGCCAGGCCAACGGCTTGGACTTGGCATCGTCCGAATTGTCCGGATTGCGCGCGAAGGTATCGGCGTTGGTATGGGGATCCTGATAGTCGGGGCCCCAACGGCCGATGTAGATGTCGTGGTTGCGCGCCCGATACTTGGTCAGAGTCTGCTTGCCGTCGCCGGGAATGATTTCCAGGTTCACCCCTGCCTGCCCGAAAGTGGCCTGAATGGATTGCGCCATCTCCAGGATCGGCGAGACGTTGCGGGTATCCATGGTGATTGTGAAGCCATCGGGATAGCCAGCCTCGGCAAGCAATTCCTTGGCCTTGGCAATGTCCAGGGTGAAGGGCGTCGACTCCAAGGCGCCGAGGAAACCGCGCGGCAGGAAGGCCTGATGCACCTTCATGAGGTCGCGCACCACGGTGCCTTCCATCCCCTTGTAGTCGACCAGATACTTCAGCGCCTGACGCACTTTAGGATTGGCGAGAGCCTCGTTTTTCTGGCTCAGACCCAGATAGTAGATCGCGCCCTTGACGCCTTCTTGCACGGCGAGATCAGGATTGCTGCGGACGGTCACCAGTTGGTCAGGACCCAGGTTGCGGGCAACGTCGATATCGCCCTTCTCGAGAAGCAATTGCTGGGTCGCCGGTTCGACGATGTGGCGTGTGATGACCCGCTTCATGGCCGGGGCGCCGCCCCAATAGTCGTCATTGCGGTCGAGGGTCAAAGACTCGTTCGGCTTCCACTGCCGCAGCTTGAAGGGGCCGACGCCAGCATAGTTCGTACGCAGCCATTTATGGCCGAGGTCGCCGTCTTCTTCATGTTCCATCACCGTCTTCTTGTCGACGATGGAACTGATGGTCGCCGTCAGGCAGTAGAGCACGAAGGTCGGCGCGTAGGCTTGGTCGGTTTCGATGACCAGGGTCATGTCATCGACGGCGCGGATCTTCTCCGCCACATTGTCCGCCGTGAAGCCGAATTGGGTGAGAATGAAAGCCGGCGGCTTATCGAGAATGATCGCCCGCTGCAGCGAGAAGGCAGCGTCTTCCGCGGTCATCGGGTTGCCGGAGGCAAACTTCACGCCCTCGCGCATTTTGAAGGTGTAGGTCTTGCCGTCGTTGGAGATGGTCCACGATTCGGCGGCGACGCCGTAAATCTCCGACACGTTCTCGTGGTTGTAGCCGATCAGGCGGTCATAGGTGTTTCCGGCGTACTCCGCAGCCGTGAACTCAAAGATCTCAGCCGGGTCCAGCGAAATAATATCGTCGATCTGAAAGGCGATGACGAGGGTGTCCCGCGGCGTCTTGGCCAGCGTAGGTGCCGCCGTCACGGCCAAAATGGCTGCCACGACACAGGCGAATAGCTTTCTCACGTTACGTCTCCCTGAAGATTGCCCCTTGGGATTATGCCCTTGGAATAAAATAGATTTTTGCGGGCGACGCCTCACATTGGGCCGAATGGCTCTCTCTCGCGAAGCTCGGTTAATATTATCAAGGGATCGCCGTTGGTCCAGCGTTCATCTGGGGTGGAAAAATATCGCTATCTCAAAGCGATGCGACTGCAAACCGCCTTCCCGTCTAGGCTGCAAGCTTGACCAGTTCGTCCAGCATCAGCCGGACACCGCGCACCCGGGCCGCGTCGCTGTCCCAGGCGCGGCGGTAGACCATGGTGTGATCGGGGCGCAGCTTCACCTCTCCGGCCTGCTGCTGGATGAAGGTGATGAGCCCGGCGGGGTTTGAGAAACTGTCGTTGTGGAAAGCCACCGTGGCCCCCTTCGGCCCGGCATCCAGACGCGCCACGCCGGCATCCCGGCAGAGCTGCTTGATGGCCATGATCTGCAGCAGGTTCTCCACCTCCACCGGCAAGGGCCCGAAACGATCCACCAGTTCCGCGGCGAAGGAATCGATTTCCGCCCGGTCCACCAAAGTGGAAAGGCGGCGGTAAAAGCCCAAACGCAGGTTGAGATCGGTGACGTAGGTTTCTGGAATGAGGACCGGCATCCCGATGTTGATCTGCGGCGTGAAGCTTTCGGCGGCTTCGGTTTCGGCAGCAGTACCGCCACTGCGCGCTGCCGCCACCGCCTCTTCCAGCATCTGCTGGTAAAGCTCAATCCCCACTTCACGAATCTGGCCTGACTGTTCCTCACCCAAAAGATTGCCGGCCCCGCGGATATCCAGATCGTGGCTCGCCAGTTGGAAACCGGCCCCCAGATTGTCCAACGTCTGCATCACGTTCAGGCGCTTTTCGGCCGCGGCGCTCAGAATCCGGCCGGGCGGCAGAGTCAGATAGGCATAGGCCCGCACCTTGGAGCGGCCGATCCGCCCACGCAACTGATAGAGCTGAGCCAGGCCGAACATATCGGCGCGGTGGATGATCATGGTGTTGGCGGTGGGGATATCGAGACCGGATTCGACGATGTTTGTGGACAGCAGGATGTCGTACTTGCGGTCGTAAAAGTCGGTCATCACCGCTTCCAACTGGGTCGGCGGCAACTGCCCGTGGGCCACGGCAACCTTCACCTCCGGCACCAACTTTTCCAGCCGCTCGAAGAGCTCGGTCAGGTCTTTCAGTCTCGGACAGACATAGAAGGTCTGGCCGCCGCGATAGTGTTCGCGGAGGATCGCCTCGCGCACGATGACCGGATCGTATGGCAATACGAAGGTCCGCACCGCCAGGCGATCGACCGGTGGCGTGGCGATCAGGCTCATCTCCTTCACGCCAGACATGGCCATCTGCAGCGTCCGGGGAATGGGCGTTGCCGTCAGGGTCAGCACGTGAACATCTTCGCGCAGCGCCTTCAAACGCTCCTTCTGCTTCACGCCGAAGTGCTGCTCCTCATCGACGATCAGCAGGCCGAGGTCCTTGAAGTCCATGGACTTGGCCAGCACCGCATGGGTGCCGACGACGATCTCGACGCGCCCCTTGGCGAGATCCGCCTTGGTCTCATTGGCCTCCTTGGCGCTGACAAGCCGCGACAGTTGGCGGATCTGTACCGGCAGACCGGCAAAGCGCTCCTTAAAAGTCCGGAAGTGCTGGCGGCAGAGCAAAGTGGTCGGCACCACCACGGCGACCTGCTTGCCGGCCATGACGGCGAGAAAGGCCGCGCGCAGGGCGACCTCCGTCTTGCCGAAACCAACGTCGCCGCAGACCAGACGGTCCATCGGTTTACCCGCCGCCATGTCGGTGACCGTTTCCTCGATGGCCCGCAGTTGGTCCTCCGTCTCGGGGAAAGGAAAGCGGGCGCAGAACTCGTCGTAAAGGCCTTCCGGTTTCTCCATGGCCTCGGCCCCCTTAAGGGCACGGGCCGCAGCCAGCTCGATCAGGGCGTGGGCCATGGCCGCAATACGTTCTTTCACCCGCGCCTTGCGGGTTTGCCAATTCACCCCGCCGAGACGGTCCAGATCCACCGTTTCGCTGTCGGCGCCGAAGCGCGACAACACTTCGATGTTTTCCACCGGCACGAAAAGCTTATCGCCACCGTGATAGATCACCTTCAGGCAATCATGCGGCGCCCCGCCGACATCAAGGGTTTCGAGACCTTCGTAGCGGCCGATACCGTGGTCGACGTGAACCACCAGATCCTTCTCCTGAAGGTCGGAGATCTCGGTCAGGAAGTTCTCGGCCCGGTGCTTGCGCGCCGTCGGGCGGGAAATGCGCTCGCCCAGGATGTCCTGCTCCGTCAGGAAGAGAACCTCGCCCAGGCGAAAACCGCGTTCGATCTCCAGAATTGCGAGGCCGAGCTGTCCGGGCTTCAGGTCCGCTATCTCCGCCCAGGCCGCGACCTGCCGGGTCTCCAATTCGCCGTGTTCTTTCAGCAGCGCCGCCAGACGGTCAAGCGCACCGGCGGAGAAAGCCGTCAAAACGACTCTGCGTCCGGCCTTCTGCTGGTGCCGGATCTGCTGGTCCGCCGCTTCGTAGAGATTGCCGGTGCCGGCGGCGCGTTGCTCTGCGAAATCGAGACCGGGCAGCGCCCCGGCATCGCGCGTCCCGTCCCCTTCCGGCGCGGCAAAGGGCGTGAACTGGCCGCCGGGCCGCTCGGCCAGAACCCGGTCCCACTCCGCCCCATTGAGGTAGAGCAGCGCAGGCTCTATGGCCTTGTAGACCCAGCCGCCGGTCTCACCACCGCCTTCCAGCTGCTTACGGGCGTCATGGAAATCCAGGATCGTCTCAAGCCGGGCATCCCGTGCCTCGCTGGCCTGATGATCCAAGGTCACGCCGGCCTCCGGCAGATAGTCGAGCAGGGTCACCAGGCGTTCGTGGTATAGCGGCAGCCAGTGTTCCATACCAGGATGCACCCTGCCGGCGCTGACGGCTTCATAGAGGGGATCGTCACGCACGGCGCCAAAGGTCGAGCGGTAGATCGTGCGAAAGCGTTCGATTGCCGCCGGGTCCAGAATCACCTCGCTGACCGGCTTTAAAGTGACCGCCTCGACCTGCTCCGTGGTGCGCTGGGTCAGGGGGTCGAAAAGCCGCAGCGATTCCAGATCATCGCCGAAGAAATCCAACCGCAGGGGCTGAGCCTGGCCCGGCGCGAAAACATCAACGATGCCGCCGCGCACCGCAAACTCGCCGGGCTCGCTGACGGTCTCGACCCGGTAGTAGCCGTTTTCGGCAAAGAAGCCGTTCAGGCGCTCCGCCGGCAGGTTTTGACCGGCGCGCAGTTCCAGAACCCGGCCTTCCAGCGCCTCCGGTGGCGGCACGCGCTGCAGCAAGGCGTTGACGGTGGTGATCACGACCTGAGGCGATGCCGCGCGCGGCGCGATCAGCCGGGTCAGTACATCCAACCGCTGGGCAACGATGTCTCGATGCGGACTGACCCGGTCATAGGGCAGACAATCCCAGGCCGGGAAAACGAGGGTCTCGACCGCCGGCGCGAAGAACCGCAGGGAATCGGCCATGCGGGCGGCCTGGGCGTCATCGCGCGCAACATGCAGCCAACGCCCGCCCGGCACGTCTTCCAGCAAGCCGGCCAGATAGAGTGCATCGGCCCCAGGTGCAGCGGAAGCGATTGTTGGCCGCACAGACGCGGAATCGTCCGTTGGCGCCGGGGCGGAAACAGGGTCACTCATCGGTTGGGGATCTTCTTCAGGCTGGCTAGCGTTTGACAGGCTTGTATTCGAAGTCCAGCAGCAGCCGCAAGACGTCATGGTCGAACTCCGCCGGCGGTTGCGTACGGCCCAGAATCCAGTCATAGACGACCGGCTCCGGCACGTCCAGCAGGGCCTCGAAACGGCTGAGTTGCTGGGAATCGAAGCCACCCAGGTGACTGTCGGCAAAACTGCCGATCAGCAGATCCATCTCCTGCGTACCACGGTGCCAGCTTCTGAAGCGCAGCCGTTTACGGCGGTTTTCAATCGTTTCGGTCATGGCATTGCCCTTGATTTGGCATAGGATATAGAGCGATCTCACCTCTTTGTCAGGCACTTCCCGGCCAAGCCTCTCGATAGACCCGTCCAGACCTGTGCGCCCCGAAATCCTCTTTCCGCTCTTTGCCCCCGCCACCAGCCTGCCCGGCGTCGGGCCGCGCTATGCCAAGCTGTTTGAGAGCCTGGCCGCCGGTCCGGCGGTGATCGATCTCTGCTGGCACCTGCCGAGCGGCATCATCGACCGGCGCTACGGGCCGCCCCTCGCCGAGGTCATCCCCGGACGCATCGCCACCATCACCATCGAGGTGGGCGAACACCGCGCGCCGCCGACCCGCCGCCAGCCCTACCGCGTGCTTTGTCACGACGCGACGGCGGCGTTGGAACTGGTGTTCTTTCACGCCCACCGCGATTACCTGATGAAGATGCTGCCGCCCGGTCAGACGCGGGTGGTGAGCGGCAAGGTGGAGATCTTCAACGACCGCCTGCAGATGACCCATCCGGACCATATCGCCGGCCCGGAGGAAGCCGAGAGCCTGCGGGCGGTGGAGCCCGTCTATCCCCTTACCGCCGGCCTCAGCCTGAAAGTCGTGAGCAAGGCCGTTCATGCCGCCGTGGAGCGCGCGCCCTCCTTGCCGGAGTGGCTCGACCCGGCCCAGAAGGATCGGGAAAGCTGGCCCGACTGGCACGACGCCTTGGGACGGGTTCATGCCCCCAGGGATGAGGCCGACCTCTCCGCCCTTGCGCTGCCCCGGCGGCGTCTCGCCTATGACGAATTGCTGGCCAACCAACTCGCCATCGCCCTGGTGCGCGACCGCCAACTGCGTCAAAAGGGCCGCCGTCTGAAGGGCAGCGGCCACTTGCAAGATAGAGTACTCTCAAGCCTGCCTTTCGCCCTGACCGGATCGCAGCGCCAGGCCGTCGCCGAAATCACCGCCGACATGGCGGCGGAGCACCGCATGTTGCGACTGCTCCAGGGCGATGTGGGTAGCGGCAAGACCGTGGTCGCCCTGCTGGCCATGCTCGCGGTGGTCGAGGCCGGAAGCCAGGCGGCGCTCATGGCGCCGACCGAAATTCTTGCCCGGCAACACTTCAAGACCATCGCCTCGCTGGCCGAAGCAGCCGGGGTGAAGCTGGCTTTGCTCACCGGGCGCGACAAAGGCAAGGCGCGCGCGGCTATTCTCGCCGGCCTCGCCGAGGGTGAAACCGACCTCGTCGTCGGCACCCATGCTCTGTTTCAGGAGGATGTTGCCTTTCGCGACCTCGCCATGGCGGTGATCGACGAGCAGCACCGCTTCGGCGTCCATCAGCGTTTGACCCTTACCGGCAAGGGCCAGGCTGTCGACGTGCTCGTCATGACGGCCACACCGATCCCGCGCACCCTGATGCTGACGGCCTATGGCGATATGGATTCCTCACGCCTGACCGAAAGGCCGCCGGGCCGCCAACCGATCGATACCGTGACCCTCTCCCTAGACCGCCTGCCGGAAGTGGTCACCGCCGTGGAACGTGCCCTGGTTAAGGGCGCCCAGGTCTATTGGATCTGTCCGCTTGTCGAGGAGTCGGAAAACAGCGACTTGGCCGCCGCGGAGGACCGCCACCGCGCCCTCGCCCATCATTTCGGCGATAATGTGGGCTTGGTCCACGGCCGCATGAAGGGGGCGGAAAAGGATGCGGTGATGGAGCGCTTTGCAGCCGGCGAGATCGGGGTTCTGGTCGCCACCACCGTGGTCGAAGTCGGCGTCGACGTGCCCAAGGCCACCATCATGGTCATCGAGCATGCCGAGCGTTTCGGCCTGGCGCAGTTGCACCAACTCCGCGGCCGTGTCGGCCGTGGTGCCGACAAGTCCTCCTGCCTGCTGCTCTGGCAGGGGCCTCTGGGCGAAACCGCCAAGGCCCGCCTTCAGATCCTGCGGGAAACCGACGACGGTTTCCGCATTGCCGAAGAGGACCTGCGCCTGCGCGGCGCCGGCGAGCTGCTCGGGGTGCGTCAGAGCGGCCTGCCGGAATTCCGTTTGGCCGACCTTGCAACCCACAGCGATCTGCTGGCCACAGCCCGCGACGATGCGAGGCTGATCCTGGACAAGGATCCCGAACTGGAAGCACCACGCGGTCAGGCCCTCAGGGTCCTGCTCTATCTCTTCGAGCGCGATGCGGCGGTGAAATTCCTGCGGTCAGGGTAGGGCCTGAAAAACGCTTAGCCGCTGTGAGCGAGCGGTGGCTGGCTCTCGTCCGTCGCAGCATCCTCGACCACTGAGGGGCGCCGGTCGGGCGGCGTGACAATACCGCCGGACACCACCATCTTGATGCCCTCTTCGACGGTCATCGTCAGGCTCTGAACCTCATTGCGCGGCAGGAAGAGTAGGAAGCCGGATGTCGGGTTCGGGGTGGTCGGCAGAAAAATGTTCACCGTATCTTCGGGCGTCCAATGCTGAATGCCGTGCTCTGCCGGCCCGGTGATGAAGCCAAGGGCCCAGCAGTCCGGCCGCGGGTATTCAAGCAACACCACTTCGCGGAACGCCTGGGACTGTTCCTTGAACACGGTTTCCAGGATCTGCTTTACGGCACTGTATAGGCTGCGGATCACCGGCATCTGCGCCAGCAGGCGCTCGCCGCTGGCGATCAGCGACCGTCCGACCAAACCGGCGGTCAGGAAACCGACAAGAATGAGTCCGACCACGATGACCAGGACGCCCAGTCCCGGCAGACTGAAGGGCAGATAGGTCTCGGGGTTCCATTGTGCCGGAATGTGGCGCACCACCCGGCTGTCGACGAAGGATACGAACTCCCAGGCCAGCCAAACCGTGATGGCGATCGGCGCGGTCACCAGAACACCGGCAAAGAAATAGTTGCGCAGCCGGGTGATGAAACCGGCCCGTTTTTTCGGCGGCGCTTTTTTGCGGCGGCGCAGATTGCCCTTCTTGCCCAAGGTCTTCTCGGCCTGCGCCTCCACCTGTGCCTTAGCGGCCTCGGCGTCGAGCGTGGCCTCCTCTCCTTCGTGTTCCCGGTCCGGAATCACGATGCCGCTGGAGATGACCAGCTTGATACCCTCTTCCACCGTCAGGTCCAGGTGATGGACATCCTCGCGCGGGACGAAAAGCAGAAAACCCGTCGTTGGGTTGGGCGTTGCCGGGATGAAGACATTGAAAACAGTCTCGGCGGTCAGGTGCTGAACCTCACCCACCGTTTCGCCGGTGATGAAACCAACCGCCCAGCACCCACGCCGCGGGTATTCGATCAGAACGACCTCGCGAAAGGCGGTGGAAGATTGGGAAAGCACCGTCTCAAGGAGTTGCTTGGTCCAACTGTAGACCGACCGGATCACCGGCAGGCGGCCGACGATGCGCTCGCCAAAAGACATGGTGAGCCGGCCGACATAGCCGGCCGCCAGGAAGCCCACGAGAACAAGGAACAACAGGGCCACGATAAGGCCGAGCCCGGGAACACCGAAGGGCAGATAGGTCTCCGGATTCCACTGCGGCGGAATTATCGGCGTGACCCGGTTGTCGATGAAGGTAATGACCCGCCAGGTCAGCCAGAAGGTGATGCCGGCGGGCGCGGTGACCAGCACACCGGCAAGGAAATAGTTCCGCAGCCTTGTGCCAAAGCTCACCTGCTTGTTCTCAGACAAGTCTCCCAATCCCTCCTGGTGGCAGCTTGATCACCGCCAGATGCCTGTTCGGCCTCGCTCCGGCTTCGCGCCGGCCGGCCAAGACCGTCCACCCATGCAAACGAGGGCCTGCAAACGACCCCATGCACCACTTCCCCGACTTAGCCATGATATGGGAATTCGCGGCTGAAGTACCAGTGCGCAGCAATGCTGCCGCCAAGGTGCCTGTCAGGCGCTAAGGAAGCGCTAACGCAAGGTGCGGGAGCCGGCAATGCCGGATCTCGGTCTCAAACCACCTGTCGGGAGAGAGTTTGGTGCGGCTGAGAGGACTCGAACCTCCACTTCCGTACGGAAACTAGCACCTGAAGCTAGCGCGTCTACCAATTCCGCCACAGCCGCAACGCTGTCAGGAGGGATATCGTCCACTCCCACGATCCGAGCACTTGGGGCCAGATGGTGCGGCTGAGAGGACTTGAACCTCCACGGGGTTTCCCCCACAGCGCCCTCAACGCTGCGCGTCTACCGATTCCGCCACAGCCGCAGATTTCCGCTGGTCATGGCCACCGGCTCGAAGGCGGTGTTATAGCGTCCTGCGCCAAAAGGGCAACGGAAAACTGCGCCAAAAAAGCGCTGGACGGAGATCGGCACAAAGGTTCACCATAGCAGGCGATGCAGCTCTAAGCCTTTGGTCCAAAACCTTTCTTTTTTATCCAGGAGTCGCAAAGTCCCGTGAAGATATTCTGCCGCATCGCCGTGCCCGGCGTTCTTGCGACCGCCGCCTTGATCGGCGCCCTGTTCTTCTGGTGGAGTCGGGGCGGACTCGACATCAGCCTTCATGGCATGATCGCTCTCTCCCTCGCCTGCGTTTTTTCCCTCTTGCTGGGCGGCGGGCTGATGTTCCTGGTGTTCTATTCAAGCCGGCAGGGCCATGACGACGAACATCACCGCGGGCCGGAAATCTGAAGAGAAATAACCCTTTAGAGCGCTAACTCCCTGCCTTGACACAAAAAAATCACCCTGCGTAAGCAAACCCACCCGTACCTTTTCACTCAGGGTATGCCTGCGGGGATTTGAGACCCTGCCTCCCTGTACGACTTCATGTCTACCAACCCCCGAAGACGGCCGGGGCTCTTCAGTTCCCGCAGGCACCCCTTCCAGACATCATGCCTCTTCGAACGTCCGGCGCCGATTTTTGGCGCCCGGCTCCTGCACAGCGCCGCCGGTCGTTCAGCGGGCAGATCCCTTGTAGTGTGAAACGGCCAGCGCCATCATGGGGCATGAGTGAACCGATCCAGTTCGACCTTGCCGCTTTTCGCGAGCGCTTGGTCCAACGCCGCGTCGAACTGTTGGATCTGGCAGCAAACAGCGCGGAAAGCCGCAGGCCGGTTGAACTTGATCAGACCAGGGTTGGCAGGCTGTCAAGAATGGATGCGCTTCAAGGTCAGGCCATGTCGCTTGAGGCTGAACGCCGCCGCAAGGCTGAACTTCAGCGTATCGAAGCAAGCCTGAAACGGATCGAGTCGGGGGACTATGGCTATTGCGTCACCTGCGGTGAGCAAATTCCGCTCAGGCGTCTGGAACTGGATCCGACCCTGCCGACCTGCGTCGACTGCGCCGGCGCCACGGGCAGCCATTAGGATGCACCCGGTTTTCAACCCCGTCTCGTCCGGCTTTTTTCGCCTCGCTTGCCTGGCATTGGTTTTCGGTCTCGGACTGGTCGGCGGCGCCGAAGCACCCGCTTCGGCGCAGGGTCTCTCCGCCGGCCAAAAGACCGAATGCTGGCGCGGCTGGGGCTACATACTCGACGGCCAGTCCCGCGCCTATAAGAGCGAGGAAATGCTGGTTGTCACGCTCGGCCCGACACTCTGGCAGGCCGGCACGCCCGTCGAACTGTTTCTGCTTGATCGCGCGAGCGGTCACATGTCGGAACTGCCGCCGATCAAAGTGATCCCCGAGAACCCGCGGATGTACTATCGCGGCCGCTTGAACTATGTCGACACGCTGGCCGCGATCGACGGTTCCGCGGACCTGATGACGCTGGGGCTCAGCCATATCGAGCCCGCCGCGCCAGGTATTCCGGCAAAAGAAGACTACAACCGCTGGGCCTGCGGCTTCGGCGAATAGGCTGAAGGCCAACGCCTCAAAAACTCCGCACCGAATTCTCATAAAGTATTAAATCTACTTTTATTTAAATTTATATCAAATAAAGACGATTATGGTTAACAAATAATAAATTTTTAGTTGACATTTTATTAATAAGCCCATAAATTCTTACCACTTCTTATTTCTATGCAAGCTGCCGATTTAATGGAACGGAAGACGGGGCGATGCTTTCAGTATTGCAGTGGCTCTATGGGCCCAATGCAGAATCCGATCCCTACTATCTCCTGCTTCACGACTTCGTTGTCCTGATGCCCTGGTGGTATCCCTACATGTGGCTGGGCATCATCAGTGCCGTCGTCGGCTGGCGTGCCTTGCGGCGCTTCCGCCGCAACCGCCAAAATCGGGCGGGCCTCAAGCGGGTTCGGGCGAGGGTCCACCGGCTGGCCGACGGAGCGGGCGGCCAGATTGCGCTTCCCGGTGCCGCCAATGACGACCACCCTGCCCTCAGCGGACGCCGGCGGGCCGCGGACTGATCCCGAGGCGGATGGCCCCCACGGCTTCCCCGCAACGAACCCGGCAAGAATTGCCCCTGTCCACCGCCTCTGCCCGTCGAAAACTGCCTTCCCGCCGCGTGATGCCGGGCCCCAGACGCTGAAACCTGGGGTTCTTCGGCGCCGGCAACTGGCCCGCCGATTGCAAAGCTTAGGCAACCCGGGCCTTCGGCTTCCGGGTCAATGCGAAACCGGCGCAAGGGCCATGAACCATGAGCTTTCCCGACCTCTCAGAACACGACCTGCGTTCGAACCCGACGCTGCAATGGTTCCACCGCTCCAGCGGTAAACCGCGGCAGGCCCTGCGTATGCTGGAAGATGCGCTGGCGGTCCCCGAGCCCGAGCAATCCAGTGTCACGGCCGGCCAGTTTGTCGATGAGATCGACGACACGATTCAGGAACACAGCCGCCGCGAAGTCATGTCGGTGCTGGTACATCTCAAGCAGCGTGAGGTCAAAGCGCTGGTGCGCCGCACTGCTCATGCCAAGGGGCGTTACCTGGCTGCCTTGATGGAGTTGCCGCGCAATCAGGCGACCCGCAAGTCGGCAGTCGAAGAGGTTTCGTTGCTGCGCCGGGAATATGAGGAACTGGAGATGGGCCTGAAGACCCTGCGCCAGTTAATCCTGGACAGCGACATCGATATCATCGGGGTTGAATAGAGAAGCAATGGATCAGGGCCCGCGCCAGGGCCCGCCTCGATCAGCCCTGCCCCATTCCTCTAAGCGTTCCGGCTTTCAGGAAACCCGGTGCTCGCCCGAGGCGGATCGGACAGGTTCAGTTCAGGTACAGAACGTCGCTGTCGGGCTTCGGCATCTGCAGGATAACCGCTTCCGAGTTCCCACTCAGACGGCCGAGAAGCTCCTCTGTCTCCTTCGGGCAGGCATTGACGACGTCAAGGGCCAAGTCGCCGTTGGCGTTGACCCGCGCGAAAATTCCCGCTCTGAAGGCATCGACGATCCAACGGGCCGGATCGAAGCCTGAATGCAGTGTCATTGCTTCAACCTCACTATGCTTGCGCACCCACACAGCCTGCACGTCTTCCTTTAAAGATCAGTTACCTAACGCTCAAAAGCTGAGCAGCTCCCGTCGACTTCGAGCTTCCAGTCTGCCCGCCAAAATCGCTGCTTTCTGTGGGATTCCGCACCCTTTTTGGGTTGCGACAATCGAGCCTGCTTTAGACTCTTGCAGCCGGCCCTCTAAGAACCAATTCTCAACGCATGGCTTCAAAACGACGCCCCAAGCCGAATCGGCCCCCTCTCCTGGCCCACGAGAAACAGGCTCTGGAGATGGTCTGGCGCCACCTGGCCGTTGGATTCCTGGCTGCTGCGGTGTTCTGCACGGCCATCCTGGCCAGTGATCTGGCCGGATTGCGCGGGTTGATTTTCGGAAGCGATCAGCCCTGGTTGGGTTTGGGGCTGCTGTTCTTTGGCCTGTTTATTACCTTTGGCTCGGTTGCCCTCGGCATCAGCCTCATGACCCTGAGGAAAGACGATAAAGACTAGCGCGCAGCCCTGAGGGCAAGCGTTCGTCAGGCTAAAGCACCAAGCTCCTTTGGCCGCCGAGCCGCCCAAACCGATCGTGCCGCCGGGAATGTCACCGTAACAGTTGTTCCCTGCCCCGGATCACTTGCCAGGGCCACTGTGCCGCCATGCAGCTCAGTGAGGGCCAGCGCGAGCGGCAAGCCCAGTCCGGTTCCCGGCCGGCTGCGCTTGTAGGCATTTTCAATCTGCCGGAAAGGCTTGATGGCAATAGCGATCTCATCAGCCGTCATGCCCACACCGGTGTCTTGGATGGCAATCCGGAGGCCCCTTTCAGGCCCAACATCCATCGAGACGGTCACCTTGCCGCCGGGCTTGCTGAACTTGACGGCGTTGGACACTAGGTTGATGACGATCTGCTTTAGGAGGCGCGGATCACCATGAAAATCCGGCAACCCGTCGGTTTCCTGAAGCTCTACGTCGATGGCCGTCGACGTCGACTGCATCGATACCAGACGTATGGCGGCCTGGATGCTGTCCCTTGGCGTAAAGGTCTCTTCCACCAGCTCCGCCTGGCCGGATTCGATCTTCGAGAGGTCCAGAATCTCATTGATGATGCCGAGAAGGTGTTTGCCGGACTCGCAGATGTGCGTCGCGTATTCCTGATACTTCGGGTTACCCATCGGGCCATCAACCTGGTTCACGATCACTTCGGAAAACCCGATGATTGCGTTCAAGGGCGTGCGCAGTTCATGGCTGATGTTCGCCAGAAATTCGGACTTCGTGCGATCTGCCAGCTCGGCTTCCTGCTTGGCCGAAATCAGACTCCGCTCGGCTGCCCGGCGCTTTCTCAAAGACGCCCTCAACCGCGTCATGATGCGGCGGCTGCGCCGGAACTCCTTTGCCAGGGCGCACCAACGCCGCCAGGAGAACCAGAGGAATGCGATGGCCGCAATCCCAAGCGCCAGCGGCAACTCATCCAGTTCCATATCCTCGTGCTGATCGGCCCAGGCCTCCCAGGCCTCCGCCAGGTCAAATTCCTGGAAGACGGCGAAGGCCACGACCACCGACCCCAGCGCGATGGCCAGATCAATGACCGCCGTTCTGTTGCTGGTTCCCGAAGTCCACCTGAGGATCTTCTTCAAAGCAGAGCCTTTTCTGCGCGACCGCGTTGCCGGTGCGAGAAGTGTTGATTGAAAGACCCTGCTTAAAGGATTGTAGTTAAACCACTATTAATAATTATGCGTATTTTGATAATCATTTCGATGATTCACTTAAAGCGATCTCCGGCAAGAAAATCTAAACCAGAACGCGCCACAATCATCGTGAACAAGAAAACATACGGCGAAACTTCCTATCCCAGGTTGGGCCGCAGCCCATCGCGAAGTCCTGATGGAGTCGCCGGGCAACAGTTTCGGGAGTTCACAATGGCGAACCACATGATGTTCTGGCGTTCTGCGGGTCTGGACGAAGCGATTCGATCCAACCTCTCTCCTGTCGCCAAAAACCGGCAGTTCCGAAAGGCGTCCTGGATCCGTCATACTGCGGCTGAAACAGCAGCCTTCGAGCGCAGCCTGACAAAGCCCGGCACATCGCCCTGGCAGAAGGTGCGGCTGCCTCTTCACTGACAGGTCCGGACTGACAGGGCCGGACTGACGGGCCGGAAAGCCGGATCGGCGGCGGACACCGCCGGCTTTTGCCGGGCATCGGTTACTGTGGAGAAATGGTGAGCCCGCCAGGGATCGAACCTGGGACAACCTGATTAAAAGTCAGGTGCTCTACCAACTGAGCTACGGGCCCCCCAAGGGGATTTGCGGCATCTGAGGGACTCGGGCCAACATTCTGCGGCCCCTGCCCCTCCGACGCGGCGCGCGCACAATAGTGCCGGCCCCCGGTCCGGTCAACCGGTGTGAACCCTAAAAAAGGACGTCCCGAAACCGCCGGAAACCCTGGCTGTTTCCTGTCCCGGCCGCGGCTTGCTGCAGCACCTGTTTGACCGGGCTATTGCTTGAAAGTCTGGAGCCTCTTGGCGGCCGCCTTGCCGTCTTCCTGTTCCAGGTGGAAGCGGTCGCGCAGACGGGCGGCAACATCGGCGCCGACAAAGCTGGAGATGTCGCCGCCCAGGCGGCCGATCTCCTTCACAAAGCGGGACGAAATGAACTGCTGTCGCTCCGACGCCATCAGGAACACCGTCTCGATGTCGGCGTCCAGGCGGGCATTCATGCTGGCCATCTGGAACTCATATTCGAAATCGGAAACCGCCCGCAGGCCGCGGACCAGTACGGAGCCGCCGACCTCCTGGCAGAAATGGATCAGAAGGTTGTCGAAGCTGCTCACCTGCACTTCGGCGCCATGGGTTTCCATCCGCCCGATCTCGTCGCGCACCATCTCGACCCGCTCGTCGATAGTGAAGAGCGGCCCCTTGCCGGCATTGCGGGCAACCGCAATCACCAGCCGGTCGACCAGCTTGCAGGCCCGGCCGATAATGTCCTGGTGTCCGTTGGTGATGGGATCGAAGGTGCCGGGATAGACACCGACCAGCGGCTCTCTCATGATCCTTCGATTTCCCCCAGCTAGGTTGCCCCGGGCCCTGCAGCCGGACCCGGTCCGCCCTCCCCGCCGGATACGGGATCGTCGGAAACGGTTTCGTCTTCGTCGTCCGTCTCTTCTTCCGGCAGGTGGGCCACGGAAACAATACGCTCACTTTCGTCGATGCGAAACAGCATGACGCCGCGGGTAGTGCGGCCGGCAATGCGGATGTCCTCGACCGGGCTGCGAATCAGCTTGCCACCGTCGGTCACCAGCATGATCTGGTCGCCGGGGCCGACCGGAAAGGCGGCGATCACCCCGGACTCCCGTCCGCCGTGACGGCTCAGGTCCATGTTGCCGATGCCGCGGCCGCCACGGCCCGTCAGGCGGTATTCGTAGGCCGAGGTGCGCTTGCCATAACCATCATCGGCAACCGAGAGAATGAACTGTTCGCTCTCCGCCAGTTCGCTGAGCCGGGCCTGGGACAATTCGATGCCATTGTCGGATACGCCGTCGCCATCGCCGTTCTCTCCGCGCCGCTTTGCCGAGGCGTAGCGCCGGTAGGCATCGCGCTCTTCGGTGCTCTCGGCTTCGCCCGAGCGCAGGATGGTCATGGAAATGACCTTGTCGCCCTTACCCAGTTTGATACCGCGCACGCCGGTCGAGGTGCGGCCGGCAAAGACCCGGACGTCGGACACAGAAAAGCGGATGCAGCGCCCCCCGGCGGTGGCCAGCAGGATATCGTCATCCTGGGCACAGGGCCGCACGGCCACCAGTTCGCTGTCGCCGTCTTCCAGCTTCATGGCGATCTTGCCGTTGGCCATGACCCGCACGAAATCCGACAGCTTGTTGCGCCGGACATTGCCGTCCGAGGTCGCGAAGACGACGTACATCTGGTCCCAGGTGGTCTCGTCCTCGGGCATCGGCATGAAGGTGGAAATCACCTCGCCCTCTGCCAGGGGCAGCAAGTTGATCAGCGCCTTGCCGCGCGCCTGGGGCGTGCCGACCGGCAGGCGGTAGACCTTCAGCTTGTACACCATGCCGCGGGAGGAGAAGAACAGCACCGGCGTATGGGTGTTGCAGACGAAGACCTGGCTGACGAAATCCTCGTCGCGGGTCGCCATGCCGGCCCGGCCCTTGCCGCCGCGCCGCTGGGCGCGATAGGTCGACAGCGGCACCCGCTTGATGTAGCCGCCGTGACTGACTGTCACCACCATGTCTTCGCGCTGGATCAGATCCTCGTCTTCCTGTTCGAAGCCGTGATCGGAGATCAGCGTCCGGCGCGGCGTGGCGAAACGCGCCTTCATGTCGTTGAACTCTTCGCGGAGGATCGACAGCAACTTCTCACGCGAAGAAAGGATTTCCAGGTATTCCTTTATTTCTGCAGCAATTTCCTGCAGCTCGGCGGCGATCTTCTCACGCTCCAGCCCGGTCAGGCGCTGCAGGCGCAGTTCCAGGATCGCCCGCGCCTGGGCCTCCGAAAGGCTGTAGCTGCCGTCTTCCTCAACCACCCGGCCCGGCTCGTCGATGAGCGCGATCAGCGGCGCGACATCCTTGGCCGGCCAGCGCTGCGCCATCAGGCCCTCACGGGCCGCCACCGGGTCGGGCGCGGCGCGGATCAGGGCGATCACCGGATCGATGTTGGCCACCGCGATGGCCAGACCAACCAAGAGGTGCGCACGATCGCGAGCCTTGCCGAGGCGGAAGGCCGTGCGCCGTGTCACCACCTCTTCGCGGAAATCGATGAAGGCGCCGATGATGGCCCGCAGGTCCAGGACCTCCGGCCGTCCGCCGTTCAGCGCCAGGATATTGCAGCCGAAAGAGCCCTGAAGCTGGGAATGGCGGAAAAGCTGATTCAGCACCACATCGGGCTCGGCATCGCGGCGCAGTTCGATGACCACGCGCAGCCCCTGACGGTCGCTCTCGTCACGCAGGTCGGCGATGCCCTCGATGGTCTTGGCGCGGACCAGCTCGGCGATCCGCTCCAGCATCCGCGCCTTGTTCACCTGAAAAGGCACCTCGCTGACGATAATCGCCATGCGGTCCTTGCGGATTTCCTCGATCTCGGTCTTGGCCCTGACGCGCAGGCTGCCGCGCCCGGTGTGATAGGCATCGCGGATGCCGGCACGGCCGAGAATGATACCGCCGGTCGGGAAATCGGGGCCGGGAATGAATTCCATCAGCCCATCGATGGAGATATCCGGCTTGTCGATGTAGGCGAGGCAGCCGTCGATCACCTCCCCCAGATTGTGGGGCGGAATGTTGGTCGCCATGCCCACGGCGATGCCGCCGGCGCCGTTGACCAGCAGATTGGGAAAGCGCGCCGGCAGGACCACCGGCTCCTTGGTCGACTCATCGTAGTTGTCCTGGAAGTCGACGGTGTTCTCGTCGATATCGTCCAGCAGCGCGTCGCTGGCCACCCGCGTCAGCCGCGCCTCGGTATAGCGCATGGCCGCCGGCGGATCGCCGTCCATGGAGCCGAAATTGCCCTGCCCGTCGATGAGCTGCAGGCGCATGGAGAAATCCTGCGCCATCCGCACCATGGTGTCGTAGATCGCGGAATCGCCATGGGGGTGGTACTGACCCATGACATCACCAACGACGCGGGCCGACTTGCGGTACGGCCGGTTCCAGTCGTAGCCGGCTTCCTTCATGGCGTAGAGGATGCGCCGGTGCACCGGCTTCAGGCCGTCGCGGACATCCGGCAAGGCCCGCGCCACGATCACGCTCATGGCGTAGTCGAGGTACGAGCGTTTCATCTCGTCCTCGATGGTGACCGGTGTTATGTCGTGATCGAAACTCGGCTTAGACGGATCGGACAAGAGAAAAGGCCTTAGACAACGAACCCAGAAGGAACCTGGAAGCAGGGCCCGGACCCAGCGCCCGAACCGGAGGAAAGACGGCCCGCCGGGGCCGGCAGAACCAGGAAATCATGCCAAATCGCCGAGGTTTCTCTGGTCCCGGAAGAGCGCCTGACCACTGGCCTTTCGACGCCCGGAAACTCCCCGCGATTCGTTGGATTGATTATAACAATCCCGTAAAAGAACGACAACTCCCGCGCCTGCGAAACGGGCGCCGTTTTTCCTTTTATTTCAGGATGTTAGAAATCCGTCGTCTGCACTTTGCCGGAGCCGCCGCGCAAGGCTTGCCATGGCGCGGGCCGAACCAACCTTGGGCTGTGTCCCGGCGGCCCGTTCACGCCAATATGGTTCGGCAAGAATCGTCGGCCCTCACACCGAGAACCGGCGAAGTCCGGAAGTGTCAGCGGCGCCGCCCTTAGAACGGGATTTCGTCGTCCAGATCGCCGGCCGGGCCCGAGCCGCCGCCGGACCCCCCGCCTGAGGAACCGCCGCCGAAGTCGCCGCCACCGCCGCTGTAGCCGCCCTGGTCGCCGCCGCCGAAGCCGCCGCCACCACCGTCCTGGCGGCCGTCCAGCATGGTCAATTCGCCGCGGAAGCGCTGAAGCACCACCTCTGTCGTATAGCGATCCTGCCCGGATTGGTCGGTCCACTTGCGGGTTTGAAGTTGACCCTCGATGTAGATCTTGGAGCCCTTGCGCAGGTACTTCTCGGCCACTTCGGAGAGCTTTTCGTTGAAGATCACGACCCGGTGCCACTCGGTGCGCTCGCGCCGCTCGCCCGAATTGCGGTCGCGCCAGGTCTCCGAGGTCGCAACCGAGAGATTGGCGATGCGGGTGCCGTCCTGGGTGCTGCGGATTTCCGGATCGCGCCCCAGGTTGCCGACCAAAATGACTTTGTTGACGCTCCCCGCCATAACGACCTTCTCCAAATTCTCAGGTTGATTTCAATAAGGGCGCCCGGCCAAGGGCCGTGAGACTGTAGCGCGGCTGGCAGGTCTATGTCAGCAATGGCTTGTCCGCAAGGCCGCAATCGCGATCTGGGGCTCGATTTTCCCGGTCCCATCATCCATATTGCTCTCTGCCGGTCGTTTTCGACCAGGGTATCCAGACAACAACCCCCAGCCTCGAGAGGCCGTGCCG
Organism: Pelagibius sp.; assembly: GCF_965249265.1. NCBI lineage: Bacteria > Pseudomonadati > Pseudomonadota > Alphaproteobacteria > Rhodospirillales > Rhodovibrionaceae > Pelagibius > Pelagibius sp. The sequence continues at coordinate 2,509,415 of NZ_OZ252224.1, forward strand.
ATTTGATGCCAAACGGTCCGCAAGGTCCTGTGATCGCGATTCGCGGAGCGCGCGAACACAATCTGAAAAATATTGACGTCACCCTGCCCCGCAACAAGCTGGTGGTGATCACCGGGCTCTCCGGCTCGGGCAAGTCCTCCCTCGCCTTCGACACCATCTATGCCGAGGGCCAGCGACGCTATGTCGAATCCCTCTCCGCTTATGCGCGCCAGTTCCTGGAACTGATGCAAAAGCCGGACGTGGATTCCATCGAGGGCCTGTCGCCGGCCATTTCCATCGAGCAGAAGACGACCTCGAAGAACCCACGCTCCACCGTCGGCACGGTGACCGAGATCTACGACTACCTGCGCCTGCTCTACGCCCGGGTCGGGGTGCCCTACTCCCCCGCCACCGGCCTGCCCATCGAGAGCCAGACCGTCAGCCAGATGGTCGACCGGGTGATGGAGATGAAGGAGGGCACGCGCCTCTACCTGCTGGCGCCCATCGTGCGCGGCCGCAAAGGCGAGTACCGCAAGGAACTGGCCGATCTGCAGAAGCGTGGCTTCCAGCGGGTGAAGATCGACGGCGAACTGCACGAGATCGAAGAGGTTCCGGCCCTCGACAAGAAGCGCAAGCACGACATCGAAGTCGTGGTCGACCGGCTGATCGTCCGCGAAGGAATCGAATCGCGGCTCGCCGACAGCTTCGAGACGGCGTTGAACCTGGCCGACGGCCTGGCCTTCGCCGAGGATGCCCAATCGAAGGCTGGGGGGTCCGGCGAGCGCACCACCTTCTCGGCGCGCTTTGCCTGCCCGGTCTCGGGCTTCACCATCGACGAGATCGAGCCTCGGCTGTTCTCCTTCAACAACCCCTTCGGCGCCTGCCCGTCCTGCGACGGCCTGGGCGTGACCCTGTTCTTCGACCCCGAGCTGACAGTGCCGGACGACAAGCTGCCGCTCAGCGGCGGCGCCATCGCGCCCTGGTCGCGTTCAGCGACCCCCTCGCCCTACTACCAGCAGACCCTCGACAGCATCGCCAAGCACTACAAGGTCTCGACCCGGACGCCCTGGAAGGAACTGAAGAAGTCGGTGCGCGACGTCATCCTCTACGGCTCCGGCAAGACGCCGATCACCATGGCCTACGAGGACGGGCTGCGAAGCTACAAGACCACCAAGCCCTTCGAGGGCGTGATCCCCAACATGGAACGGCGCTGGCGCGAAACCGACAGCGATTGGGTGCGCGACGATCTCAGCAAATACCAGAGCAACCAGCCCTGCGAGTCCTGCGGCGGCTTCCGCCTGAAGCCCGAGGCGCTGGCGGTGAAGATCGACGGGTTGCACATCAGTCAGGTGGCCGAGTTCTCGGTCGCCGAGGCGGCGGACTGGTTCTCCAAGCTGTCGAAGAAACTGAAGCCCAAGCAGCGCGAGATCGCCAGCCGTATCCTGAAAGAGATTAACGAGCGGCTGCGTTTCCTGATGGACGTCGGCCTGGACTACCTGACCCTCAGCCGCGGTTCCGCGAGCCTTTCCGGTGGTGAGAGCCAGCGCATCCGTCTCGCCTCGCAAATCGGCTCCGGCCTGACCGGGGTGCTCTACGTGCTGGACGAACCCTCCATCGGTTTGCATCAGCGCGACAACGCCCGCCTGCTGGAAACCCTGAAGCGGCTGCGCGACCTGGGCAACAGCGTGATCGTGGTGGAACACGACGAGGATGCGATCCGCTCCGCCGACTTCCTCGTCGATATGGGCCCGCGCGCCGGACTCAAGGGCGGCCAGGTGGTGGCCATCGGCAAGCCGAAGGAAGTCATGAAGGCGCCGGACAGCCTGACCGGCCAGTACCTGACCGGCTTCCGCCAGATCGCCATGCCGCCGCTGCGGCGTGAGGGCCATCCCGGCCAGTCGATCAAGATCCTGAAGGCCGAGGAAAACAATCTCCGCTCGGTAACGGCGGAGATTCCGCTCGGTACCTTCACCTGCGTGACCGGTGTTTCGGGCAGCGGTAAGTCCACTCTGATCATCGAGACGCTCTACAAGGCTCTGGCCCGGCGCCTCCACAAGGCGCGCGCCAATCCCGGCAAGCACGAGGGCATCGAGGGCCTGGAGTATCTCGACAAGATCATCGACATCGATCAGTCGCCGATCGGCCGCACACCGCGCTCCAACCCCGCAACCTACATCGGCGCCTTCACGCCGATCCGGGAGTGGTTTGCGGGCCTGCCGGAATCCAACGCCCGCGGCTATAAGCCCGGGCGCTTTTCCTTCAACGTGAAGGGCGGCCGCTGCGAGGCCTGCCAGGGCGACGGCGTCATCAAGATCGAAATGCACTTCCTGCCCGACGTCTATGTCCAGTGCGACGTCTGCAAGGGCAAACGCTATAACCGCGAGACTCTCGAGATCACCTTCAAGGGCAAATCCATTGCCGAGATCCTCGACATGACCGTCGATGAAGGCGTGGAGTTCTTCAAGGCCGTCCCCTCGATCCGGGTGAAGCTGGAAACCCTGCAGAAGGTCGGCCTGGGTTACATCCATATCGGCCAGCCGGCCACCACGCTCTCGGGTGGCGAAGCGCAACGCGTGAAGCTCTCCAAGGAACTGTCGCGCCGTGCCACCGGACGCACGCTCTACATTCTGGACGAGCCGACCACCGGCCTGCACTTCGAGGACGTGAACAAGCTGCTTGAGGTGCTCCAGGCCTTGGTCGACCAGGGCAACACCGTGCTGGTGATCGAGCATAATCTGGAGGTCATCAAGACCGCCGACTGGATTCTCGACCTCGGCCCGGACGGCGGCGACCGCGGCGGCCGGATCGTCGCCGCCGGCACGCCGGAGGATGTCGCCCGGGTCGCCAAGAGCCACACCGGGCAGTATCTGGCGCCCTATTTCAAGGCGGCCAGCAAACCGCGAAGAAAGCGGGCATGAGCGAAGGCACCATAACCTGCCGGATAGCGACTGCAGCCGATCATGCTGCCGTCGCCGAGCTGTTCTACCGCTGCGATCTGCATTACTGGGGCGACAAGGCCCCGACCGCTGAGGCCATGGCAGCGCACGTCCGCGATCACGTGCTGACCGAGACGGCCAATGTGGAGATCGTTCTGGCGGAACGGGAGGGCGCCGCAATCGGCTTCGCCAGCTTTGCCGTGCTTTACCCGGCGCCGGACCTGGGCGGCGCTCTTTTCCTGAAAGATCTCTTCACCCTTGAGGAAGCCCGCGGCAAAGGCGTCGGGCTCACCTTGATGCGTGAACTGGCCAGGATCGCGGTGGCGCGCGGCTGCGTGCGTTTCGATTGGACGGCGGAAGACTACAACCCCCGGGCCATGGAGTTCTACGAACGCATCGGTGCCCGGCGCGCGACTGAGAAGGTCTACTACCGCTTCGACGGTGACGCCCTGCGGCATTTCGCCGAAAAAGACTAGACTTCCAGCCCCTTGCCAGCGGCGGCACCGCCCCGCACACTCCCCGTCATGTCTACCGTCGATCCGAAGCGTGACGCCGCCGCAAGCCCGGAACTCAGCCAGCATGCGCGCATCAGGGCCCAACCGGTCATCGACTGGCTGACCGACATGGGCATGCGCCGCAGCCGCATCACCACGCTGCATGACGGCTTCATCCGCGAACTCATCAACCTCGGCGTTCCGGTCGCGCGCTCGACCCTGCATATGCCGCAGCTTCATCCTCAGTTGCGCGCCGTCACGGTGCTTTGGGAGGCGGAGGCCGGCGGCGCTATGGAGATACCGCGGGCCCACGGGGTCGAACAGAGCAGCTTTTTCATGACCAGCCCGGTGCGCCTCATCTATGAGGGCGGCCCCGCAATCCGCCGCCGGCTCGCCGAACCGGGCTGTCCCCAGGATTTTCCGATCATCGAAGATCTGGTGAAGGAAGGTTACAGCGACTACACCGCACGGCCCTTGCCGTTCAGCAACAAGCAGATGAACACGCTAACCCTCGCCAGCAGGCGCGAAGGCGGTTTCGACGACCTCGACATCGCAACTGTGGATGCCTGCCTGCCGGCCTTCGCTACGGTGCTGGAACTGCGCAATGTCTATCGCACGGCGCGCAACCTGCTGCAGACCTATATCGGACCGCGCAGCAGCGGCCGGGTGCTGAGCGGTACCGTAAAGCGCGGCGAAGTGGAGCGCATCAATGCGGTGATCTGGACCTGCGACCTGCGCGACTTCACGGGGCTCTCAGAGCGCCTGCCGATGGAAGACGTCATTCTGCTGCTCGACGACTACTTCGAGATCATGGCCCAGCCCATCGCCGCCAACGGCGGAGAGATCCTGAAGTTCATCGGCGATGCCATCCTGGCGATCTTTCCGATTGAGGAGCAGCAGGAAGGCGATGCCTGCCGCGCCTGCGCGGCCGCCATGCAGGCGGCCCAAAGTGCGCTCGAGGAGGCCATGGCGGTGCAGCCGCAGCGCCGCGCCGAAAACAAACCCGAGTTCCGCTGCGGCGTCGCCCTGCATGTCGGCGATGTGATGTACGGCAACGTCGGCGCCGCCGACCGCCTTGACTTCACGGTGATCGGCCCGGCCGTCAATCTGGTCTGCCGTATCGAAACCTTGAATCGTGACCTGGAAGTCCCGCTTGTCTATTCCGCCGACTTTGCCCGTCTCTGGGCTGGGAAAAGCCGTAGCCTGGGTTTTCATGACCTGAAAGGCGTCCGTGAGGCGAAGGAAGTCTTCACTCTGGCCGATCCACCGCTTGCCGGGCCCGGCGAGTAGGGCTATTTGCTGCTGTATTCAGCAGTGTGCGTGAACTAGGCTCAGAGCATGACAGACAGCCAGATCAAACCCATCCACGTTATCGGCGGCGGCCTGGCCGGCAGTGAGGCTGCCTGGCAGATCACCCGGGCCGGGGTGCCTGTAGTGCTTCATGAAATGCGGCCGGTCCGCGAGACCGATGCCCATCTGACCGACGGGCTGGCGGAACTGGTCTGCTCCAACTCCTTCCGCAGCGACGATGCGGAGAACAACGCTGTCGGTCTGTTGCATGAGGAGATGCGGCGCCTCGGCTCCCTCATCATGGCGGCCGGCGATGCCACCAAGCTGCCGGCCGGCGGCGCGCTGGCGGTCGATCGGGTGGCCTTTTCGGACCGGGTGACGGCGCAGCTCGAAACCGAGCCGCTGGTCACCATCGCGCGCGGTGAGGTTGAAGGCCTGCCGCCCGAGGACTGGGACTCGGTGATCGTTGCGACCGGCCCCCTCACCTCTCCGTCCCTGGCCGAGGCGGTCGGCAAACTGAGCGGCGAAGACTATCTCGCCTTCTTTGATGCCATCGCGCCCATCGTCCACAAGGACTCCATCGACTTCTCCAAGGCCTGGTTCCAGTCGCGCTACGACAAACCCGGGCCCGGCGGCGGCACCGCCGACTACATCAACTGCCCGTTGGACGAGGAACAGTACAAGGCCTTCATCACGGCCCTGATCGAGGGCGGAAAGACCGATTTCAAGGACTGGGAGAAGTCGACGCCCTACTTCGAAGGCTGCCTGCCCATCGAGGTCATGGCCGAACGGGGCCCGGAAACCCTGCGCTTCGGTCCGATGAAGCCGGTCGGTCTGCACGACCCGCACCAGGACAAGCGTCCTTACGCCGTGGTGCAGTTGCGCCAGGACAACGCCCTGGGCACGCTCTACAACATCGTCGGTTTCCAGACCAAGCTGAAGTACGGCGAACAGACGCGGATCTTCCGCATGATCCCCGGTCTGGAATCTGCCGAGTTCGCCCGCCTCGGCGGCCTGCACCGCAACACCTTCATCAATTCACCGCAGGTGCTGGACGGCGCGCTGCGTCTGAAAGCCCTGCCGCGGCTGCGCTTTGCGGGGCAGATCACCGGCGTCGAGGGTTATGTGGAATCCGCGGCCATCGGGCTAATGGCCGGGCGTTTCGCCGCCGCCGAACGTCTCGGGCAGGACTTCGTCCCGCCGCCCGCGACGACGGCCCATGGCGCGCTGCTGGCCCACATTACCGGCGGCGCCGATGCCAGCACCTTCCAGCCGATGAACGTCAACTTCGGCCTCTTCCCGCCGCTGACCCCGCCGGAGGGCAAGCGCAAGGTGAAGAAGAAGGAGCGCAAGCCCGCCATGTCGGCCCGCGCCCTGACGGACCTCGCCGCCTGGCTGGAAACCCCCGCCGAGGCCGCCGAGTAGCCTCTTAGTACCGCCCCCTCAGGGCCCACCAGGCAAGGCGCCAGATCTGGCCCGGCGCCTCCCGCTGCAGATCCGGGTGGAAAGGGTCGTAACCGGCCTTGGCCAGCCGCCTCAAATGACGATCCGCCAAGGGGGCCAGCAGCAGAGCCGGGAGCGCCCTGCGCGGGACCGAGCCGGCTGCGCCGCGCGCTTTCTCCAGATGGGCCTCGGCAGCACCGGCAAGGGCCCGCGCCACTTCGGCCAAGGCATCGGAACTCTGAAGTTCGAAAATGGGCCCCGCATGGAGATCCGCCGCGTGACAGAGATCCACCGGCAGATAGAGGCGCTTCTGGCGGGCGTGGAAGGGTATTGCGCGCAGCAAGCCAACGAGGGCCCAGGCAATACCGACCTCCCGGGCTGCCTCCTCCGCTTCGGCGCTCTCCACCCCCAGGATCCTCAGAGCCAGCGTCTGAAGAACGCCGGAAGTGCCATGGGCATAACCCTCCAGTGCAGCCAGGTCTGCCGGCGGCTGGTCTTCCAGATCGAATTCCCTAGCGTCGATAAGGGTTTCCAGCCCGGCACGCGGCAGGCCCCCTGCCGCCACCGCCCCGGCGAGTGGTTCCACGATCTCATGGGCCCGCGGGGTCCCGGCGTAAATCCCTTCCAGGCTCTCGCGCCACCACTGCAGCCGGATGTGGCCGAGCATGGCTTCGCTCACGACCTCCGCTGTTTTGGCGATCTCGTGGTTGAAGGCATAGAGCGCAAAGAGATGCTCCCGCCGTTCAGTCTGCGCGAAGAGCGCCGTCTGGTACCGGTCGCGGTCGTGGCGGCGCAGGTCGGCAATCAGGCTGTCGGCAGTCTGGCGCCCGGCAGTCCGGCGCCCGGCAGTCCGGCTCTGGGGTTCCGTCACCGGCGCCGTCTTTCGCGGCCGACGGCGGATCTGGCGCCCTCTTGGCAAGGCTGCAAGCAGGCCCTAATATTTTCGCAGCGAATCCAAATGGCTACGGCGATCATCTGATAGTCATTTCAAGTAAAGAAAAGCGCTCATCTGCTTTGGTCGGTAGACTTAGCGCAGGAAATCTAGGAGGGGAATAAATGGCTGGCATACTGACATCTCTAAAGAACACGGTGATCTCCGGCTTTGTCTTGGCCGTGCTTCTGGCCCTGATCTATGCCGTCATGCAGGGCTACGACGGCTACAGCTTCGGCGTCTTCTTCTTCCGTTGGCTGCATGTTCTGAGCGGCGTCATGTGGATCGGCCTGCTTTGGTACTTCAACTTCGTCCAGATCCCCAATATGCCGAAGATTCCGGACGAACAGAAGCCGGCGATCGGCAAGGTCATCGCTCCTGCCGCTCTCTGGTGGTTCCGCTGGGGCGCCATGGCGACCATTGTCACCGGCATCATCCTGGCCGCCATGAACGGCTATCTGATCGAGGCGTTCCTGCTGGGTCTGACCGACGGCGTGCCCAAGCACACCGTGATCGGCATCGGCATGTGGCTGGGCACCATCATGTTCATCAACGTCTGGTTCGTCATCTGGCCGAACCAGAAGCGCGCGCTGGGGATCGTCGAGGCCGACGCCGACACCAAAGCCAAGTCGGCCCGCACGGCGATGCTGTTTTCGCGCACCAACACCCTGCTGTCGATTCCCATGCTCTTTGCCATGGTGTCCGCCCAGAATCTTTTCTAAGGCGGAGACGGCGCTCAAAGACGCAGGACCGGGGCCATTGGGCCCCGGTCTTTTGCTTTGAGGCCAGATAGCAAAGCAATTGCGCGAATCATTCGCATTTGCATTTTTGCCGTGGCTCCCTATCTTGTCGCTTGAAGGATCCCAGCCGGAGGCACACTACTTTCCATGCCCACGACAGATATCGCGGAGGACCGCCCGCCTGTGAATGAAAGCCAGGGCCGAGGCCGGATTGAGATCAATGACCTGCCGACCATCGATTTGCTGCGCAGCCGACGCTCGGTGGTGGCGAACCTGATCGGCGAGCCCGGACCGAGCAGGGAACAGCTCGATCTCATCCTGACCGCGGGCATTCGGGTGCCCGACCATGGAAAAATCGGCCCTTGGCGGATGCAGGTCCTGGGCAAGCAGGCACAGGCGGCGCTGGGCGATGTTCTGGTACAAGAGTTTCTGGCGAAGTTCCCCGAAGCCAATGAGAAGCAGGTCGCCTTTGAGCGCAACCGGCCGCAACGCACGCCAAACCTCATCGTTGTCAGCAGCCGGCTCAATCGACAGCACAAGGTGCCTGAGATCGAACAGCTGCTGTCCTGCGGCGCCGTCTGCACCAACCTGCTGAATGCCTGTGCCGCGCTTGGCTTCGCCGCGCAGTGGCTCACCGAATGGCCGGCTTACAACGAGGCTGTGAAGGCGGCCCTCGGCGTTCCCGCCGATCAGCATATCGTCGGACTGGTCTACATCGGCACCGCCGCGGAGGCACCCGGCGAAAGGGTTCGCCCGGACCTGGAAACGGTTGTCGATTTCATGGAAACCCTGCCGGGATCCGCTGCCCCCGGGGCATGAAACGCACAGCGGTCTGGTGAACAGACCGCTCTTTGCCAAACTGTCATGCGTTTGCCATCCGGAAGCTGGTATCAAGCAGGTGGCCGGCATGGCTGCGCCCTGCACCGATACGTTTCTCCGGGCGAGCGGCAACTATCCTCTGGACATTTGTCCCTCGCTTCCTAATTCACGGGATAGAGAGACGATCCGTTTCGGAAGAGATCAATCAAACACAGTAGAACGAGAGAGAGACCGCATGGCCTTCGAGCTTCCCCCCCTGCCCTATGCCCCCGACGCGCTGGAACCGCACTACTCCGCCAACACCCTCACCTTTCATCACGGCAAGCATCACCAGGCCTATGTGACCAAGCTGAACGAGTTGATCGACGGCAGCGAACACGCGGACAAGTCCCTTGAGGCGATCATCACGTCGAGCAGCGGCGGTCTGTTCAATCAGGCAGCCCAGGTGTGGAACCATACGTTCTTCTGGAACTCCATGAAGCCCGGCGGCGGCGGTGCGCCCTCCGGTGCCCTCGCCGAGGCGATTGATTCCACCTTCGGCAGTCTCGATGCCTTCAAGGAGAAGTTCAAAGCGGCCGGTGTCGGCCAGTTCGGCAGCGGATGGGTCTGGCTGGTGAAGGACGGCGGCGAGTTGAAGATCGTCACCTCGGCCAATGCCGAGACACCGTTGACCGAAGGCCAGGTTCCGGTGCTGACCTGCGACGTCTGGGAACACGCCTATTATCTGGACTATCAGAACCGGCGTCCCGACTTCATCCAGTCTTTCCTGGACAATCTGGTGAACTGGGAGTTCGCCGCGGCCAACTACGACGACGTCAGCAGCGCCGCAGCCGAATAGCCAGGACTGCAACAGTCGCCACTGAGAAAAGAGGGTCCTGACGGATCCTCTTTTTTTTCGCCTGCGTGTTCGAAAGCGCTGTCCGCGCTCTAGGTAGTGCACTCATAAATCCATTTTCAAGATCAGCGGTTTGTGATTCTGTGATGGTCTGGTTTGGCGTTCGGAGGAGAGCATGTCACGCTATGATCTTACGGAGCTGGAATGGCGGTTCATCCAACCGATTCTGCCGAACAAGGTGAGGGGTGTGCAGCGGCGCGATGACCGGCAGGTTCTGAATGGCATCTTCTACGTGTTGCGCACCGGCTGTCCGTGGCGCGACCTGCCCGGGCGCTACGGCCCCTATACCACTGTGTACAACCGCTTCCGCCGCTGGACCCGGGCCGGCGTCTGGGACCGGGTCATGGACGCGGTGGTGGATGCTCACAACGGCGATGTGGTGATGATCGACGGCACGTCGGTGCGCGTGCATCACGCCGGGGCCACGCTCAAAAAAACGATCCCCGACGATGCATGGGTCGTTCACGTGGCGGTCTGACCACAAAAATCCACGTTCTGGTCAATGAATGGGGGCTACCGTTGAAGGTCCACCTGACGCCGGGACAGGCCCATGACGGGCCGGTGGCGCCGCTTCTGCTGGGGGACTTGCAACCCGGACAGGCTGTTCTGGCCGACAAGGCATACGACGCCAACCACATTCGAAACCTGATCTGGGAGAAGGGAGCGGAAGCGGTGATCCCCTCCAAATCCGACCGCAAGATACCGATCCCATTCGACCGGGAACTCTATCGTCAACGCAACAAGGTCGAGCGCTTCATCGGCCGTATCAAGAAATCCTTCCGGCGCATCGCAACCCGATACGACAAGACATCACATGCCTTCCTCGCCTTCATCAAAATCGCCGCTGTCAGAATCTGGTGCGAAGCTTATGAGTCCGCTACCTAATCCTCACAGCGCCCGGCGGCGTCACGGTCGCGCTCGTAACACTTCGTTGCCGGAAAGGACGGCAACCAGGATTCGCGGCGGCTTACCCAGCTCTCGTAGGTGGGAACCAATTGGTCGGGGGCATCGAGGCTTCCCAGGTGCACTTCGACTTCGTCATCTGTGCGTGCGAAAACCGAAGAGCCGCAGTGCGGACAGAAGTGCCGCCCGTCGTAGTCGCGCGTTTCGCCTTCGATCTTTACCGCATCCTGAGGGAAAACCGCAGCGGCGTAGAAAAGCGCCCCATGATGCTTGCGGCAGTCGAGGCAGTGGCAAAGGCCGACCCTGTAGGGGCGGCCCGACGCTTCTATCCGCACCTTGCCGCAAAGGCAGCCGCCGGTGAATCGCTCCATGTCATATCTCCTTCAAAGTCACCGCCGGTGGCCGCGTCAGCCGCCGATGCGCCGCCCTGCTTCACCGACACTTGCCGCGCTGCCGTGTTCAAGCTCGCCCATTATGTCATCACGCAAACGGCGCGCGGCGGGGCTCAACTGAACCGCTTCGATCAACGCCATCTCCGTATCCTCAAGAGCCGGCAGTGCACAGGCCTCGCTGTTCAGGATCGTCAGATCCGCAGGCGCCATCTCCTTTGGTAGCACGGTCACCCCGAGGCCGGCACGAACCGCGGCGTGGGCACCCGCCAAAGAACCGCAAGTATAGGCGATGCGCCAGCGCCGCCGGCAGGCATCGAGCGCGACGGTCATTCGTTTTCGATACACGCAAGGCGACGGCGACACCACCAGCGGCAAGGGCCCCTCGCCCAGGGCAATCTGCTTGTCGGCGGCAATCCAGACGAGAGGCTCCCGCCAAACCCCGATGCCCTCACTCGCCGCGGCGGGTTCGCGCTTCACCAAGGCAATGTCCAGCCCACCGCTGTGGAAGCGCTCCAGGACCTGAAGCGTCAGCTCGCAGGTCACTTCCAATGCCACCTGCGGATGGCTGCGGGCAAAGCGCGCGAGAACGGAAGGCAAATGGCTGGTGGCGAAATCCTCAGGGGCCCCCAGGCGGACGACACCTGAAAGTTCCGGTTCGCGCACCCGCGCCGATAACTCCTCGTTCAGGCTGAGAATACGCCGCGCGTAATCGAGGATCAGTTCCCCTTCGCCGGTCAGGGAGAGATGCCGCGGACTGCGCTCCAGCAGCTTGACCCCCAGGTGCTGTTCAAGCCGCTTGATCTGAAGCGAGATCGCCGACTGGCCCCGCAGCAAGCGCTCGGCTGCCCGCGAGAAGCCACCGCTTTCCACGACTGCGACAAATGCCCTCAGGAGCTCCGGGTCCGTCGTTGCGGGTGCTGTCATGATGAGAATCCAATAATTGACTTTCTCAATAATAAGATCGTTAATAATCAATTTCAACAATTTAGGGACATCAGTTAGATACAGCGCAGATTGTCCGAAGCGAGGAGTACCCAGGATGACTGTACAGTTGAAACCCGGCGATTCCGCCGAATTCCAGGCGCTAAGTGGCGGCAAGGATGCCACGCCTGTGACCGTTGCCTTTGGCGACGGCATTGGCCCGGAGATCATGAAGGCGAGCCTCAATATCCTGATCGCCGCCGGAGCCAAGATCTCCATCGAACCCATCGAGATCGGCGAGAAAGCCTATCTGGCCGGCAATACCGCCGGTATCGAACCCTCGGCCTGGGACAGCCTGCGACGGACAAAGGTTTTCTATAAAGCGCCCATCACCACGCCACAGGGCGGCGGGTTCAAAAGCCTCAATGTGACGGTCCGCAAGTCGCTCGGCCTCTTCGCCAATGTCCGTCCCTGCACCGCTTACGCGCCCTTTGTCGCCACCAAGCATCCGGGCATGGACCTGGTCGTCGTGCGCGAGAACGAGGAAGATCTCTATGCCGGGATCGAGCATCGGCAAACCGACGATGTCTATCAATGCCTGAAGCTGATCTCACGGCCCGGCTGCGAGAAGATTGCGCGCTACGCTTTTGAATATGCAAAGGCGCAGGATCGTAAGAAGGTCACCTGCTTCACCAAAGACAACATCATGAAGTTGACCGACGGCCTGTTCCACAAGGTCTTCGACGAGGTCGCAGCCGAATATCCGGAAATCGAGAACGAACACTGGATTGTCGATATCGGCGCCGCCAAGCTGGCCGATACGCCCGAGGCATTCGACGTGGTGGTCATGCCCAACCTCTACGGCGATGTCCTGAGCGACGTGGCCGCGCAGATCGCCGGTTCGGTCGGCTTGGCGCCCTCAGCCAACATCGGTGAACACTGCGCCATGTTCGAGGCAATCCACGGCTCTGCTCCCCGCCGCGCCGGCCAGGACATGGCCAACCCTTCGGGCCTGCTGCTGGCCGGTGTCATGATGATGAACCATATCGGCCAGTCCGATGTCGCCGAGAAGGTTCATAACGCCTGGCTGAAGGCCATCGAGGACGGACTCCACACCTACGACATCTTCGATGCGGAAACCTCGAAGCAGAAGCTCGGCACCGCGGCCTTTGCCGAAGCCGTCATTGACCGTCTCGGTCAGAAGCCGGCGCAGCTTCAGCCCGTGACCTACAATGCCGAGGCAAAACCCTTTGAGGTGCCGCGCCCCACGGCAAGGCCGACCGCGAACAAAGAACTTGTCGGGATCGATGTCTTTGTCGACTCGACCAAATCGGCAGAGGCCCTTGCCGCCGACATGCAGCATGCCGAGTCCCCTCTGGTTGAGCTCGCCATGATCACCAATCGGGGCGTCAAGGTCTGGCCCGGCGGTCTGCCGGAAACCTTCTGCACCAACCATTGGCGCTGCCGTTTCATGGCCAAGCCCAACAAGCAGATGAACAAAGCAACAATCGTGGAGTTGCTCAGCAACCTGACCAAGGTGGGCGTCGACTTCATCAAGACCGAGCAGCTCTTCACCTTCGACGGTGAAATCGGCTACTCACTCGGCCAGGGTCAATAAAAAAGACCGGGCGTTGACAGGGAGGAGTGGGGAAAGGCGGGCCTTCTGACGGAGGCCCGTCTTTCTCTTTCAATCGACCGCGATGACGGCGGCAGCAACGCGCCGGTCTTCTGCAGCAAGCACATTGTAGGTGCGGCAGGCGGCACCGGTGTCCATAGGCTCCAGGGCCAGGCCCCGCGCCCTTGCCGCCTCCGTCAGGTCAGGGTCGATGAAGGCCATGGCTGTCCCACAGCCGATCAGCAGCACTTCGATTGCCGGATCGGCCGAGATCACCGGTTCAAGATCCTCGAGGGAGAGGGTTGTGATGTCGGTGACGTCCCAGGCCAGCGTCCGCTCGGGCAGAACCAGCGTCGAGCCGCTGTAAGCCTCTCCGGACACCCGAAACCCGCCGCCGCCATAACCTTCGATGATCTGGCGGTCCTGAGGGATCAGGGGGGTCACATCCATAACCGTTCCTTTTATTCGCAGGACAGCGGCCGGCTTTCTGGACGGCGGATCAGGCCTTGGCGGCAGCGCCCTTGGAGGGGGCCTCGTCCTCTTCATTGCCGCGGCGCAGCTTCATGAAGGACAACAGCGGCACCGCCAGCGCGACCGAAGAATAGGTGCCGATCACCACGCCCCAGATCAGCCCGGCCGTAAAGCCGCGGATCACCTCGCCGCCAAAGAAGAACAGCGCCCCCAGGGCAAGCAGCGTGGTGAAAGAGGTCAGCACCGTGCGGGATAGCGTGAGGTTGATCGACCGGTCGAGGACCTCGTTCAAGGGCACTTTCTTGAACTTGCGCAGTGTCTCGCGCACCCGGTCGAAGATCACCACGGTATCGTTGATCGAGTAACCGGCGATGGTCAGCACCGCCGCCAGGGTTGCCAGATTGAATTCGATCTGGGTAATCGCGTAGAAACCGACCGTCGCTATCACGTCATGGATCAGGGCCACGAGGGCCGCCACACTGAAATGCCATTCAAAGCGGAACCAGATGTAGAACGCGATTCCGAGCAGAGCCAGGACCGTTGCCAGCAGTCCGGCCTGCTTCAGTTCTCCGCCGACCTTGGGGCCGACAAACTCCTGCCGCCGCATCTCGATACCCTCGCCGAGGGCTTCGCGGACCATCTGGATCGCCTTGATCTGTTCGGCCTCTTCACCGGCCTGCCGTTCAATGTTGATCAGAACGTCGGTCGGCTCGCCGAACTCCTGCAAAGTGACCTCACCGAGCCCAAGGTCGGAGACCCGTGCGCGCAGGGCGCTGAGATCGGCCGGGCCCTCGGTGCGGATCTCCATCAGGATGCCGCCGCGGAAGTCGACGCCGAAATTGAGCCCCTGGGTGAAGAACAGGCCCACTGACCCCAGCATCAGACAAGCCGAGATGACCAGGAAGAGGCTGCGGCGCTTGATGAATTGCAGGCCGTACTCAAGCGGCAGGCTGCGAATGATTGCCATGGTCCCTGCCCTCCTAGATCGCCAAGGTGTCAGGCTTGCGCTGACGCAGCCAAAGCACGACAAGGGATCGGGTCAACATGATCGCCGAGAACATCGACGTCAGCAGCCCGATGGCGAGCGTAACCGCGAAGCCTTTGATGGGGCCGGAGCCGAAATTGAACAACAGCAGCGCCGCGATCAAGGTTGTCAGATTGGAGTCCATGATCGTCGAAAGGGCCCGTCGATAACCGGCATCAACAGCCGTAACCGGGCCGCGGCCATTGCGCATCTCCTCGCGAATGCGCTCGAAGATCAGCACATTGGCATCCACCGCCATACCGATGGTGAGGACGATACCGGCAATGCCCGGCAGGGTCAGCGTCGCCTGCAGTACCGAAAGCGCGGCCAGCAGCAAGACCAGGTTCACCAGAAGCGCGGCAGCCGCCATGGCGCCGAAGAGGCCGTAGATCGCCGCCATAAAGATGACCACGAACACGAGACCGAGGACAGCGGCGATCTCGCCGGCGCGGATCGAGTCCGCCCCCAAGCCCGGCCCGACGGTGCGTTCCTCGAGATAGGACAGCGGCGCCGGCAGGGCGCCCGCACGCAGCAGCAAGGCAAGGTCCTGCGCTTCCTCGACGGTAAAGGTGCCGGAGATCACGCCGCGCCCGCCCAGGATCGGTTCGCGGATCTGCGGCGCCGAAATCACCTTGTCATCCAGAACGATGGCAAAGAGACGCCGGACATTTTCCGTCGTCGCTTGGCCGAAACGTTGCGCACCCACCGTATCGAAGCTGAAGCTGACCACCGGAAGGCCGTCCTGGAAGGTCGCCTGTGCATCCACCAAGCGATCACCACTGACCATCACCCGCTTGCTCACCGGATAGGCCTCCGGCTCGCCCGGGCCGGGGTCATCCGCCTCCAGCAGTTCCACCGACGGCGGCAGGCGCCCGCCGGTGCCAAGGCTGTCATGCACGAAGCGGAAACTCAGGACCGCCGTCTGACCGATCAGCGCCTTGATGCGTTCCGGATCGTCGACGCCGGGCAATTGAATGAGAATGCGGTCTTCGCCATGGCGCTGGATGGAAGGTTCCTTGGTGCCCGTCTCGTCGATCCGGCGGCGGATCACTTCGATCGCCTGATTGACGACGGCGGTGGAGCGCTCCTGAATCGCCTGCTCCGACAAGGCAACCCGGAACACACCGTCATCGACGTCGACATCCAAGAGCCGCGGGATCAACTCGACGATCGCCTGCCGCGCCCGGCCGGAATCTTCCGGATTGTTCAGCGTGAAGCCGGCCTCCAGCCCGAATAGCCCCCAGCCCGAGGCCTGAATGCCGCGCTGCGACATGGCGCTGCGCAGTTCCTCCACCAGGTTCTCACGGTCTTCCTCGAAAACGGACGGCAGATCCACCTCGATCAGCAGATAAGAACCGCCGCGCAGGTCGAGGCCCAGGTTCACCTGTTGGTGGGGCACCCAGCCCGGCAGGTCTTCTGCCTGCTTGCTGCCAAGCAGGTTGGGAGACGCATAGACGAAACCAGCCAGCACAATCAAGATGATCAGAACGACTTGCCAGCGCGGGATATGAACCATGGCGGGGTGCTTTCGAGTAAGGCCCGGACTTAGGACTTGTCGCCCGGCGGCCGGTTGCCGCCGAAAAGCCCGCCAAGCAGGCTTTTGGGGCGCGCCGCGCCGGCATCGTTTGCGGGCTTCCCACCATCGCCCTTGGCCGCCGCCGCTTCGGTGCGGCTCGTGACATCCTGAATGGTGTGGCGCATCGCCCGGACACGCACGCCCTCGGCCAGTTCCAACTGGACCTCGGACTCGTTGATCACCTTGGTCACCGTGGCAATCAGCCCGCCGGCGGTCACGACCTTGTCGCCGCGGCGCAGGGCCTGAACCATATCACGGTGCATTTTCACCTTCTTTTGCTGCGGACGGATCAGCAGAAAATAGAAGACGACAAAGATGAGGATGATGGGCAGGAAGGATGTGAAGAGATCGGCTCCACCGCCACCTGCGGCCTGGGCATAGGCCGGCGAAATAAGCATAAGTTAGACCTTTTCCGAGCAGTCAGACCGGCGGACTATAACCACAAGCGCGCGAATTGCAACGTCACCTGGAAGCGCCGGAAACAGGCCAGAGCGGGATTGACCGGGCCCGGTCCAGCCATTAGATTTTGCGCCGAAATTCAACCTCTTGGCCGCCGTTCTTAGGGGCATCAATGAACAGTCCAGAAAACCAAAGCCTCACGCCGCTGCTCCAGCGTATCGCCGAGGCGCTGGAACGACTCGCTCCGGTCGCCCCCTCGGCCATCGATCTGGATGCCGCCGACGCTTTCATCTGGCATCCGGAAAGCGACCGGCTGGAGCCGGTGTTGCACATAAATCGGGTCGACTTCGCGCTTCTGCAAGGGATAGAGCGGCAGGCGGAGACGCTCTTCGAGAACACCCGGCGCTTTGCCGAGGGCCTGCCGGCCAACAATGCCCTGCTCTGGGGCTCCCGCGGCATGGGCAAGAGTTCCCTGGTGAAGGCCGTCCACGCCCGCGTGAACGAGGCCGGAAACGGCAAGGGCCGCCTCGTCCTGGTGGAAATCCATCGAGAGGATATTCCCAGCCTGCCACGGCTGCTGCAGTTGCTGCGCCAGACCGACCGTCCCTGCGTCCTGTTCTGCGACGACCTCAGCTTCGATGGCGAGGACGCCAGCTACAAATCGCTGAAAGCGGTCCTGGAAGGCGGCATAGAGGGGCGGCCGGCCAACGTGATCTTCTACGCCACCTCCAATCGGCGCCATCTGATGCCCCGGGATATGATCGAAAACGAGCGTTCGACGGCAATCCATGCCTCGGAGGCTGTCGAAGAGAAGGTCAGCCTCTCCGACCGTTTCGGCCTCTGGCTCGGCTTCCACAACTGCGATCAGGATACCTATTTCGCCATGATCGAGGGCTACGCCGAGCGCTACGGCCTGGCGATCCCCAAGGATCAGCTACGTGCCGAGGCCAAGGAATGGGGCGTCACCCGCGGCGGCCGCTCCGGCCGTGTCGCCTGGCAGTACATCCAGGATCTTGCCGGCCGCCTCGGCAAGCGCCTGGAAGACTAGGCCCGCCGGATGACAGACCCTTCGAGACGGCGCTGACGCGCCTCCTCAAGCTGAGGGCTTGTCTCTCAATCCTCATACTGAGCAGGGCCGCAGGCCCGTCTCGAACTATGCCTGGCCTTAGGGCTGCGGCGCTTCGGCGCGGTCGTTCATGCCATAGTCGCGGACAACAGAGGCGATGCGCAGACGGTAGTCCTGAAAGATGTCATGGCGCCCCCTGCCCTGCGCCGCCTGGTGCTCCGCATGATTGCGCCACCGGATCAGGGCTTCCTCATCGCGCCAGAAGGACAGGGAGAGGATCTTGCCTTCGTCGGTCAGGCTGGCAAAGCGTTCCACCGAGATAAAGCCGTCCATCTGCTCCAGCTCGCTGCGCAGGGATGCCGCGACATCCAGGTAATCACCCTTCCGGCCCTCCTTGGGCCGCACCTCGAAAATCACAACATGCACGGGCTCTCTCCGGATGATGAAAGACTCAGGTAGACTCGCAGACGCGAAGGTCTGAGGCCAGGCTCGGCCCTATGACCGCGGTCGAAATATGCCTGCTTCAGTTTGTGGCAGCGGTGGTCGGCCGCGGGCCCATCATGGTCTCCGGGTTCACGGCACGGGTCCCGCGCCGCACCTCGAAGTGCAGTTGAGGGCGGTCGACCGAACCACTGGAGCCAACCCTGGCGATGCTTTGGCCGCGGGTCACCACATCGCCCTGGGTCACCAGCAGCCGCTCGTTATGGGCATAGGCGGTTATCCAGCCGTCGGCATGCTTGATCAGCAGCAGCTTGCCGAAGCCTTTCAGTTCCTCGCCGGCATAGGCGACAACGCCGTTCTCCGCGGCCCGCACCGGCGTGCCGCGCGGCGCGGCAATATTTATTCCGTCATTGTGCTCGCCGCTTTTCTTGCCGCCGAAGGACGACAGAACCGGACCCTGTACCGGCCAAAGGAAGGTCGATTTCGCCCGCGGCGGCGGTTTGCCGACAGGTCCCGGCCTGGCGACGACGGGTTCCGCAGTCGGCGCTTTCGCTATCGCCGGCCGGTTTGCAGAAGGCCGCGCCGCCGGCGGTTTCGGCAGGCCCGCGGAACGGGTGGTGGCGGCAGCCGGGTTCTCCGCAGACGGCCGCGCCTGCGGCGCGGAAGATATACCGGCGGTCGCCGTTTGGGTTCCCATCTGCGGCAGGATCAGTTTCTGCCCGAGCGGGATCGTATAAGGCGCCTCGATACCGTTCAGGCGCACCAGCTCGCTGCGGTCGACGTCGTAGCGTCGCGCTATGTTGAAGATCGTATCGCCAGGCGCCACCACGTGGATCTTGGCCTGCGGGATCGTCAGGCTCTGGCCGAGGGTCAAGCGGTAGGGCGGCTGAAGGTTGTTGGCGTCGATGATCGCGCGGATCGGCAGACCGAAGCGCCGGGCGATGCCGTAAAGACTGTCACCTTTGCCCACCAGGTAACGTCCGTCAGCGGGAATGGCCGCGGTTTGAGCGGCAACCTGCTGGAGCTGCGCCGGCGGCGGCGCCTGCTGTATTGGAGTCGCTTGGGCCTGAGGTTGCGGGTTCGCCGCCTGCTGCGGTTGCGCGTCGCCGAGCGGCGCGAGTTGTTCCACCTCTACGGCGGAACCGGGCAGCGGCGATGCCGCCGTTTCAACAGGCTCGACCCAGGAGGCGAAGTTCAACGGCGGCGTCGGCTTGCGTTCCGGCAGCCTTGGCGGATCCTTCGGCGTCTGGAAGTCAGCCGCCCGGTAGGTCGGTGTCGCCAGGCAACCCGATAGCGCTAGGACCACACAGCCTAAAACAAGCGTTGCTCGCAGTTTCATGCCAGCCTCCCGCCCCTCTGGGCAAAATAGGCCTCGTCGTCCGGCACCCCTTCCACCAGAGGCACGAAGCGCACATCGCCGAGATGCTCTTCGACGACGCTGTCGCCTTCGCGGCGCAGGCGCAGGAGGGCCTGGTCGCGCGACGTGCGGCCCACCGGCAGAACCATCTGCCCGCCCTCGGCAAGCTGATCGACCAGGACCGAAGGCACGTCGGTCGCTGCCGCCGTCACCATGATGCGGTCGAAAGGCGCCTGTTCCGGCCAGCCCTTCCAGCCATCGCCATGGCGGGTGGTGATGTTGTGCAGGCGCAAGGCGGCGAAACGTTCCTCGGCCGAGGCGCGAAGCTCCTTGAAGCGCTCCACGGTATAGACCCTGCGGCAAAGCCGGGAGAGCACCGCCGCCTGGTAGCCGGAGCCTGTGCCGATCTCCAAAACCTTGGTGCGGCGACTGGCCTGCAGCGCCTGGGTCATCTGCGCGACCACCTGGGGCTGGCTCAGGGTCTGGCCCTGGCCGATGGGAATAGCCAGATTCTCATAGGCCTGGTGGCGAAAGCTTTCCGGCGCGAAAGCTTCCCGCGGAATGCGCTCGATCGCGGAAAGCACGTCCGTGTCGGCGATACCGCCGCGGCGCAGTTCCATGATCAGGCGTATCTTCCGCGAGGCCACCATCAGGCAAAGAGCCCCTTCATTTTCTTCATGGTCGCACGGTGAGTCAGATCGAGGTGCAAGGGCGTCACGGAAATGCCGCCCCTAGCGGTCACAGCCAGGTCGGTATCCTTCTCCGACGACCTGTCGTGCTGATAGCCGCCGATCCAGAGGAAGCGCCGGCCGGAGGGGTCGAAACCCTCCGTAACGGCAGCCCCTTCGTCACGGCGGCCCTGGCGGCAGATTTCGACGCCGGTCACCGCCTCTGGCTTCACCGCCGGAAAGTTCACGTTGACCAGCAGATCCTTGGGCCAGGTCATGGGGGCGAGCTTGCGCACGATGTCCGCCAGGAAAGCTTCCGCCACCTTCCAGCGGACGATGCCGTCTTCGTCGCGCTGCTGGGAAAAGGCGATGGCCGGAATGCCCAGCAGGGCCGCCTCCATGGTCGCGGCGACCGTGCCGGAATAGGTCACGTCTTCGGCCAGATTGCCGCCGTCGTTGATGCCGGAAAGCACCAGGTCAGGCAGCTTGTCGGCCAGGATGCGGTGATGGGCGACCAGCACACAGTCGGTGGGTGTACCGTCGACGGAAAAACGCTTGGGGCCAAGACGCCGCTCCCGCAACGGCCGTCTCAGCGTCAGCGAATGGCTGGTCGCCGACTGTTCGGTCTCCGGCGCCACCACCCAGACGTCGTCGCTCAGCGTCTTGGCGAGCTTCTCCAGAACCTTCAGGCCCGGGGCGTGAATGCCGTCGTCGTTGGTAACGAGGATGCGGGCCTTCTTCAGGTTCAGAGCGTCTTTAGCCATGATCGCCGATGACCTCCTGTCCGCCCATGTAGGGGCGCAGCGCTTCGGGCACCGCGATGGTGCCGTTGCCCTGTTGATAGTTCTCCATCACCGCGATCAGACAACGCCCCACCGCAACGCCGGAGCCGTTAAGGCTATGTACGAAGCGGGTGCCCTTTTCATCCACCGGGCGGTAGCGCGCCTTCATGCGCCGCGCCTGGAAGTCGCCGCAGTTCGAGCAACTGGAGATTTCCCGATAGGCCTTCTGTCCGGGCAACCAGACCTCGACGTCATAGGTCTTCCGGGCGCCGAAGCCGATGTCGCCGGTCGACAGCACCATCACCCGGTATGGCAGGCCGAGACGCTTCAACACCTCCTCGGCGCAGCCGACCATGCGCTCAAGCTCATCCAGAGACTCTTCAGGCTTGGTGATTGAGACCAGTTCAACCTTCTCGAACTGATGCTGGCGCAGCATGCCACGGGTATCGCGGCCGGCAGAGCCGGCTTCCGAACGGAAACACGGCGTCAGGGCCGTCACCCGCAGCGGCAGCGCTTCAGCTTCGAGGATGTCGCCGGCAACCAGGTTGGTCAGCGGTACCTCCGCCGTCGGGATCAGCCAATGATCGCTGGTGGTGCGGAACTGATCTTCCGCGAACTTCGGCAATTGTCCCGTGCCGTAGAGCACGTGGTCGCGCACCAAAAGCGGCGGCGCGACTTCTTCATAGCCGTGCTCCGTGGTGTGGAGGTCGACCATGAACTGCGCCAGGGCGCGATGCAGCCGTGCGATCTGACCGCGCATGACCACAAAGCGCGAACCGGAGAGCTTGGCCGCGCTTTCGAAATCGAGATAGCCGAGCGCCTCTCCCAGTTCGTAGTGCTCCTTCGGTTCGAAGTCGAACTCGGTCGGCGTCAGATGCTTGCGCAGTTCCACATTGGCAGTCTCGTCCGGCCCTTCGGGCACGTCCGGCAGCGTCACATTGGGAATGCCGCTCAAGAGGTCGGTCAAGGCAGCGGAGGACTCACGCTCGGCCTCTTCCGCCGCCGCCATTTTACCCTTCAGTCCGGCAACCTCTTCCATCAGGGCGGAGGCATCCTCACCCTTGCGCTTCGCTTCGCCGATGGCCTTTGAGGACTCGTTGCGCCGGGTCTGTATGTCCTGCAGTTCGGCCTGCACGGCACGGTGCTTGCCGTCCAGGGCGAGCACGGCTTCAGCCAGGGGTTCGAGGCCGCGGCGTTTCAGCGCGGCGTCGAGAGCCTCGGGCTCCTCACGAATCCATCTTATGTCCAACATGGGCGGTCTTGCGAATCGGGTCTGTTGCTGAGCGAATCGAAGGACTTATACGGCCCCCTCGAGGGGCCTGTCCACGACGGACTGCGCCGATTCGCCCAACAAATGCGCCCTTCCGGCCAAGCCCTGCTTCAGGGCGAAAAGCAGGCTCCGGGCCGAAGCCCTTCGCCCGATTCGATTATTTCGCCCAAGATGAAGTGATCTGTGAGGAAAGCTTAACGGAAGCCGAAACCCGCCGAGCGAAGAAAAGCACCGTCAGGTCTTCGCCGGCGTGGTGCCGCCCTCTTCTCCGTCATCCTCATCCAGATCGTCGTCCAGGTCGTCGTACTCGTCCTTGGGACGGTTCTTTTCGACGAGCTTGGCCATGTAGATCGAGACCTCGTAGAGGATGACGATGGGGATCGCCAGGGAAAGCTGGCTGATCGGATCCGGCGGCGTGAAGATGGCTGCGAAGATGAACACACCGACGATGGCGTACTTGCGCTTGGCCGCCATGCCCTTGGAAGTGGCCAGCCCCACCCGGGCCAGCAAGGTCATGATCACCGGCAACTGGAAACAGAGGCCGAAGGCGAAGATCAGCTTCATCATCAGCGAGAAGTATTCGGAGACCCGCTGCTCCAGCTCGATCGGGAGGTTGCCCCCACCGCCGGGTGTCTCAAAGGCGATGAAGAACTCCACGACGAAGGGAAAGATGATGAAGTAAACCAGCGAGCCGCCGACGAAGAACAGCACCGGCGTCGCCGCCAGGAAGGGCGCGAAGGCCGACTTCTCATGCTTGTAGAGGCCAGGCGCGACGAACAGCCAAAGCTGCATCAGAAAGATCGGACAGCAGATGAAGGCGGCAGCGAAGAACGCAACCTTCACGTAAGTGAAAAAGACCTCGGTGAGGTTGGTGAAGATCAGGCGCGGCGGCCGGTCGTCCTCACGGCCCTCCAGCAGGACATCAGCCAACGGCTGGGCAAGAAAGTCGAAGACCTGCTCGGCGAAGAAAAAACAAACCAGGAAGACCACAAGCAGCGAACCGACGCTCCAGAGCATTCGTTGCCGCAGCTCGATCAGGTGATCGAGCAAAGGCATCTTCTTTTCGTCGGTCACGGTGGTCATGCCGATTGCTTGCTGCCTTCTTTGGAACCCGGTGCAGTATCGGCGGAGGTATCAGCGGCAGACGATGCATCGGAAGATGTTTCAGCGTCGCTCGCCGCGGACGGCTGGCTGAGGGAATGCGGTGGCGCGATGTTGGCCGCCGGCTTGGTCATCACGGCAGCGGCCTTGTCGGCGCTGCTGCTCTCCACCGCATCATCACTGCCTGCGGAGGCTTGCTTGCGGGCTTCGCTTTCGATCTCCCGCACCTCGTCGGCAACATCACCTGTCGGGTCGATTGCGTTGCTGATGGTCTGTTCCAGATTCCCGCGTCGCGTTTCCTCCAGCATCTTCCTGGCGTCATCGAGTTCGGCTTCGCGGACCATATCGTCGATGCCGGACTGAAACTCGCGCGTCAGGGAGCGCGCCTTGCGCACCCACTGCGAGACGGTCTTCAAGGTTCCGGGAAGATCTTTCGGGCCGATGACGACAAGAGCGATCAAAGCGATCACCATCATCTCGGTCCAGCCGATATCAAACATGGCCGCCCGTCATTTCAGGGGCAAGACTTAGAACACCTTAAGGAGAACTCCTCAGCCGTTTGCAGCCTTGTCCTTTTCCTCGGAAGCCATGGCGGGGGCATCTTGATCGATAACCTTGGGATCGTCTCCCTCCGCGGCTTTGTCCTTGTCCTTGCCCTTTTGGTCTTCCTTCAGACCCTTCTTAAAAGCGTTGATGCCCTGTCCCATGTCGCGCATCAGCTTGGGGATCTTGCCGCCACCGCCGAAAAGGACAAGTACAACGACCAGCACGATGAGCCAGTGCCAGATACTAAAGGTTCCCATTCCGGGATCTCCTTGTTTTTTGTCATGAGGCCTCTTGAGGCGGACTATGGCAAAAAGGCCGCGACGCCGCAACGATCCTAGACAACAGGGTTAATCCGTCTCCCGCGGAAAAACAAAGGCTTGGGAGCGGTCCAGTTCCACCCGCAGGCGCTGGTTCTCCAATGGCAAAAACCGCCCGGGAACACGTGCATGGAAGTGTGTTTCCTGTTCGGGTACGTCAAGGGCGCGCAGATGGATGAGGCTGCTGCGCCCCATCAGCCGCGCGGCCATCACCTCAACGGCCTTTTCAGCACCGTTGGCGGCCTGTTCCGACGGGCTCAGATGCAGGGCTTCCGGGCGAATCAGGATCTCAACGGGTTCACCGTCGGGAAATCCCTTGGCATCGACCGGGCCAAAGGGTGTGGATACCTGTTCTGTGGCAACAACACCCTCCAAGCGATTGATTTCACCGAAAAAAGAAGCCACAAAAGAATCCACAGGCTCGTAGTAAAGTGCCGCCGGTGTGCCTTCCTGGACGATGCGCCCCGCCCGCATCAGGGCGATCCGGTCAGCCATGAACATGGCTTCCTCCGGGTCGTGGGTCACCATGAGGGTGGTGGTGTCGCTCTCCTTCAGTACATGCAGGGTCTCGTCCCGCACCTTTTGGCGCAGGCGCGCATCGAGGTTGGAAAAGGGCTCGTCGAGCAGCATCACCCGCGGCCGCGGCGCCAGGGCGCGGGCCAGGGCCACCCGCTGCTGCTGGCCGCCGGACAGCATGTGAGGATAGGAAGACGCCGCATCGCTCATGCCGACGCGGGCGAGCGCTTCCTCGGCGCGCGCCTGCTTTTCGCCCGACGAAAGGCCCCTGAGCCCGAACGCAACATTGCTGGCCACGGTCAGATGAGGAAACAGAGCGTAATCCTGGAAAACCAGCCCAACGGAGCGGTCTTCCGGAGGAACCTCGCGCCCTGCGCCGGCAACCGTTTCACCGGCAATCATCACCTTGCCGCGTTGCAGGGCCTCCAGCCCGGCGGCGACCCGCAGCGCCGTGGTCTTGCCACAACCGGAGGGACCCAACAGGCAAACGACCTCGCCCTTGGCCAGGGAGAGGCTGAGATCATCAACGGCGAGAATGCCGTCGAAAGCATGACTGACGTGATCCAGGACGAGGGCTTGCATTTTGATTCCGGCCAAACCTAAAGGGCTGACGCTTCAGGCTCTCTCCGCACCGCAGTTAGAGGCGGCAGGCCGATCCCGAATCGATCCCACGTCTGCCTTAAAGGCTCAGGCACGCTTCTGCAAGCGGTGACGGACGCCCACTGATCTCAGCCGTGGCCGCGTTGCGGCTCGTCTTCGGCGCGCTCGGGCGCCGCCGCATCCTCACCATCATGACCCTCGGCCTCGACTTCCTCTTCGTCGGCCGCTTCGGCCTCACCTTCGGAGTCCGTTTCCATGTTGTCGTCTTTTAGGCTGGTGTCGGCCTCAGCTTCAGGCGCTTCCTCCAGCGCGGGCGCTGCGGAGAGATCAACTTCATGGGGCAGCAGGTTTTCTCCGAAAGCCGGGTCCAGGGTTTCCTCTCCCTCATCGCCCAGCGCCGCCTCGCCGCCGTCATCCTCGTCGTCGTCTTCTTCGCCGACTTCCTCGGGCGCAACCTCGCCAACCGCCGGCAGCAGACCGCGGTCGCCCAAAGCCGTGATGGCCGGACGGTTATCGAGAAGACCGGCGGCCTTCAGTTCTTCGACTCCCGGCAGCGCTTCCAGGGATTCCAGACCGAAGTGATCGAGGAAGGACTCGCTGGTGCCCCAGGTCACCGGACGTCCCGGCGTCTTGCGCCGGCCTTTCGGCCTGATCCAACCAATCTCAAGAAGCGCATCCAGTGTGCCTTTGGAGAGTGCCACACCGCGGATCTCCTCGATCTCGCCGCGGGTCACCGGCTGATGGTAGGCGATCACCGCCAGGGTCTCTAAAGCGACACGGGAGAGCTTGCGCACCACCTTGTTTTCAAGCTCCATACGCGGCGCAAGATCTTCGGCCGTACGAAAGGCCCAGCGCCCGCCGCGTTTCACCAGGTTGACGCCCCGGTTTGCATAAAGCGCCTCCAGATCGGCGAGGATCGGGTCCAGCTCGGTTTCCTCCGGCAGGAAGCGCGCGAGCTGGGCCGGCGCCAGCGGCTCGGAAGATGCGAAAAGCAGGGCCTCGATCAGACGCAGGTTGTCGAAATCAGCGGTCATGAGGGCTCCTGTTGCTCTTCAGTCGCATTGCGCAGGTAAATCGGACCGAACATACCGTCCTGGCGGATCCGCAGCTTGCCGGCCTTGCACAGCTCCAGACTCGCCGCAAAGGTCGCCGCCAGGGCCGAACGGGTCATGAGAGAGTCGCGAAGGTCGGTCGGCAAAAAGGACGAAAGGGAACGCCAGCCCGGCACGCTGGTCCCGAACAGCGTTGAAAGCCGGGAAATCGCATCATCGACCGAATAGAGCTCGGTGGCACGGATTTGCAGGTTGGTGACCGTCGTTGCCCGGTCCTTGTTCCGGCCATAGGCCTTCAGCAGGTCGAAGAGGCTGGCCTCATACTGCGTCGTGGTTTTCGTCTTCAAACGCTCCGGCGTCCCGCGGGCAAAGATGTCGTTTCCGAGTTGCGGTAAAGTCATCAGCTTCTCGCCGGCATCGCGCATGGCCTGCAGACGCTGCATCTGAAACTTCAGCGCCGCCGCCATCTCAGCGCCGCTGGGCTCCTCGTCGCCGCCGGTTTCGGGCAGCAGAAGGCGCGATTTCAGGTAGGCGAGCCAGGCGGCCATGACCAGATAGTCGGCGGCCAGCTCCAACCGCAGCGCGCGCGCTTCACGCACGAACTCCAGATACTGCTCGGCAAGATCGAGGATGCGGATCTGGGTCAGATCCACCTTCTGATCGCGGGCCAGTTCCAGCAGCACGTCGATCGGCCCGGCATAACCGTCCAGTTCCAGCAGCAGGCGGTCGCGGGTGACGCTCCTGGCGCCCTCCACACCTTCGTCAAAGGGAATAACGTCGCTCATATCCGTATCGCCTCCGACAGGCCGGCCAAGCTGGAGAAGTAAGGAAGCAGCCAATTCGCGGGGGTCCGAATCAGCCAATCGAACAAGTCGATGTTGATGCCCAGCCGATGCCCAAGATAGGGCAGAAGGAAGAAGCCGCCCAGCAGGATAAAAATCCCGTAGCGCTCCAGCTTGGCGAGCGGCACAGCCAGCGAGATCGGCAGGATTCCGACCGCGATGCGTCCCCCATCCAGGGGCGGCAGCGGCAGCAGGTTGAGCACCGCAAGCACGACGTTGACGACGATGGATATCCGCAAGGTATGGGCCAGCCAGCCCGCCGCGGCATCCGGCAGCAAAGGCACGATGTTGAACAGCAGGGCCGAAAGTGCCGCCAGGATGAAATTCGCCATCGGCCCGGCGGCGGCCACGTAGACCATATCCCGCCTGGGCCGGCGCAAGCGGTGGGTCGCAACCGGCACCGGCTTGGCATAGCCGAACAGAAAGGGCGCCTTCATGATGATCAGCGCCAGCGGCAGCAGGACGGTCCCGATGGGATGGACATGCTTCAGAGGGTTCAGGGTGACCCGGCCAAGCTTGTAGGCGGTGTCGTCGCCGTAGGACCAGGCAATGAAACCATGCGCCGCCTCATGCAGCGTGATCGCCAGCAAGACCGGCAGCACCCAGACCGAGGCCGTATAGGCCAGAGCGGAGAGATCAAAATCCATGGATCTGACTAGCCGACATTCACGAGCTGCTCAAGCCGTCGCTGCAGCAGGTCGAAATCAGCCCCGGCGGGTTGCTGCAAGCGGGTCCTGGCCAAAGCAAAGCGCCGCATCGCCAGGGGTGTCATGGCCGGCGCCACCTCGGCAATCGCTATCATCTCCTCCGCCTTGCCGTTGCAGTGCAGCGCGATGTCACAACCGGCCTGCAGCGCCCGGGCGGCGCGCTGGGCGAGGCTGCCCTGCAGGGCCTCCATCGAAAGATCATCGGAAAGCAGCAAGCCCTGAAAGCCGATGCTGCCCCGGATCACCTCGGTGATCACCTTTGACGAGGTGGTGGCGGGCTGGTCCGGATCGAGATCGGTGAAAACCACATGGGCGGTCATTCCCCAGGGAGCATCCGCAAGGCTCTCGAAGGGCACAAAGTCGGAGGCGCAGAGTTCCGGCAAGGCCGTACCCACGACCGGCAGTTCCTTGTGGCTGTCGACCCGGGCCCGGCCATGGCCGGGCATGTGCTTGATCACCGGCATCACCCCTCGCGCCAGCAGGGTATCGCAAACGATCTTGCCAAGTCCGGCAACCAGCTTGGGGTCGCCCCCGAAGGAGCGGTTGCCGATGACATCGCTGGCGCCGGGAAACTGCAGGTCGAGCATGGGGATACAGTCGACATCGATCCCCACGTCGGACAACTCCATGGCCAGCAGTTCGGTGTTGATCCGCAGCGCCTCCGCCGCCCTTTCCCAATCGTGCGAAGCCAGGCGTCCGAACAGGCCCGGCGGCGGCGCCGCGCGCCACTGCGGCGGCTTCAGCCGCGCCACGCGACCGCCCTCCTGATCGATCAGGATCGGGGCATCCTCACGGCCGATGCTGGCACGCAGCGCAGAGGTCAGGGCGCGCAGCTGGTCCGGAGATTCACAGTTGCGGGCAAAAAGGATGAAGCCGAGCGGGTCGGCGCTGCGAAAAAACGACTCTTCAGCGGCCGACAGAACCGGGCCTTCACAGCCGAAAATCGCTGCCTTGGGATTTACGGAATCAGTCATTCTCACCCCGGCAATCGCCACACCCGACGCGGCTCCACCAAGCGCCTAGCGTTGTTTAACAAGACAGTCCTGATTCCTGCTTTTCAGACGGCCGCAAACCTCGGAAGCCGCCTCGCGGCTGGGGAACGGACCGGTCTGCACCCGATAGTAGGTGCTGCCTTGAACCTCGGCGGTATCGAGCGCCAAGGCGAGCGGACCGAGCAAGCTTGGATGGGCCGCCTGCAGGCGCGCCCACTCCCTGGTTGCCGCAGCTTCCGACCTGACCGAGGAAAGCTGCAGCACGATATCGCCCGGGCCGGCGCCCTGCCCCGACGATGGCTGCACCGCCGCCGTTTGAGAGGCGGCCGGCGCTGAGGCGCCGCCATCAGCGGTTTCCAGAGGGGCTTGCTCCAGAAGTCTGGCTATTTGGTCTTCCTGTGGCGCAGCCCCCGCCGCAGGCGGCGCGGGCTTCCGCTGCGGCAGAGCGATCCCGCTTTCCCCCGCCACCGGTTCGGCCTTGGCAGCCTCGGGATCTGCTGGAATCTCAGGAATGGCCGGAATTTCGGAGCTGTCAGGCAGCGCGGCCACGGCCTCCGGCGCCTCAGATGCGGATTGACCTTCCTGTGGAAGCGTTTCCGCCAGGGCTGGCTCAGGCGCGGTGGCGGGATCGGGCAACGGCTCCAGGGCCTGCGGTGTCTCCGGCGGCGGCAAAAGGCTTTCGACGCGCGGCGTCCCACCGGCCGGCTCGCCGTCGTTCAATACCAGCTTGTCCTGATGCGGCACTTCCATCCCGCCGGACTGCTCGGGCCGCGTCTTCTCCGGTTCGATCTCGGCGTGCACCACGGGCAGTTGGTCTTCGGCCATTTGTCCGGTTCCCCAGGAATAGGCGTACCAGACGATCGCTCCGAAGCTGACGAGTGCGGCCAGGGCAATGACCACCGGCACCACCTTGCGGCGGGCCTGCAGGTCGGCTTCCAGCTCGGCCGTATCCTCGCCAAAAGCACTGCGTTCGCGGTCCTGGGCGTAGACAATGCGACGCATGCCTTCCTCGCTGAACGCCGGGGCGCTTCCTGCACCGAGGGAATCAGCCGGCTCGTCGGGCCCCGCGCCCTCCCGGCCAACGCCATCCCGGCCTGCATTCATCGCCATTCAGCGCAACTCCTCCACAGGTTCGACACCAAACACCTCAAGCCCGGATGCAATCACGAACACCACCGCCTGCAGCAGGGCCAGCCGGGCTTTTGTGACCTCCGGTTCGTCGGGAAGCAGGAAGCGCAACAGGGCTGTGCTCTGCCCTCTGTTCCACTGCGCATGAAGCGCTGCGGCCACATCGTAAAGATAAAAGGCCACACGGTGCGGTTCATGCGCCTCCGCTGCCGCTTCCAACAGGCGAGGCCACTCCGCCAACTGTTTTATCAGCCCCAGCTCACCCGAGTCGGTCAAGAGATTGAGGTCGGCGCCCGCGAGAGACACAGGATCTAGATCGATGTCCGGAATCTCCTGCGCCGCCAGCCGCATCACAGAGCGACAGCGGGCGTGGGCCATTTGTACGTAAAACACAGGGTTTTCGAGCGATTTCTCAACTACTTTCTCAAGATCGAAATCGAGTGTCGCGTCGTTTTTGCGGGTCAGCATGATGAAGCGGACGACATCCTTGCCGACCTCGTCAATGACTTCACGCAGGGTGACGAAGGTGCCGGCCCGTTTCGACATCTTCACGACCTGCCCGGCGCGTTTCAGGGTGACCAACTGACAGAGCTTGATATCGAGATCGCCCTTTCCGTCGGTCAGCGCCTTCACACCGGCCTTCATGCGTTTCACGTAGCCGCCGTGATCGGCGCCGAAAACGTCGATCATGATCGGAAAGCCGCGACGGAACTTGTCCAGATGGTAGGCCATGTCGCCGGCGAAGTAGGTCCAGCTGCCGTCGGATTTCTTCAGCGCCCTGTCAACGTCGTCGCCGAACTGGGTCGCCTTGAAAAGCAGTTGGGGCCGTGGTTCCCAGTCCTCCGGCGGCGGCTTGCCCTTGGGCGGCTCCAGCACGCCGGTGTAGACAAGGCCGCGCTCCTCCAGGGTGGTGAGGACAGCCTCCACGCCGCCGGCCTGAACCAGCGCGTCCTCTGACGAAAAGACATCCTGATGCACACCGAGGGCCCCCAGGTCGCGGCGGATCAGATCCATCATCGACCCAATGGCAAAGTTCCGCAGCGCCGGCAGCCAGTCTGCTTCAGCAGCGTCGCGCCACTTGTCGCCATCGCGCTCGGCGAGGGCGCGGCCGGTTTCTTTCAGATAATCGCCGGGATAGAGACCCTCCGGTATCTCACCGATATCCTCACCCAGGGCCTCGCGGTACCGCAGATAGGCCGAGCGCGCCAGAACGTCCACCTGCCCCCCGGCATCGTTGATGTAGTACTCCCGCGTCACCTCAAAACCGACCTTGGCGAGCAGCGATGCCAGGGCATCGCCGACCACGGCGCCGCGCGCGTGGCCAACGGTGAGCGGGCCGGTCGGGTTGGTGGATACGTACTCCACGTTGACCGATTGCCCCTGGCCGAGCCGGCTTTCGCCGTAAGCGGTTCCGGCCTTCAGAATCTCGCGCAAGCGCGCGTACCAGAACTGATCTTGAAGGCGCAGGTTGATGAAGCCGGGGCCGGCCACCGAGGCCTCGATCACGTTGTCCAGGCCCGCCAGCCGCGCGACGAGAGTCTCGGCCAGATCGCGGGGCTTCATGCCGGCCGGCTTGGCCAACACCATCGCCGCATTGGTCGCCAGATCGCCATGCTCCGGGTCACGCGGCGGCTCCACGGTCACCCGGGCGAAATCAAGCCCCTCCGGCAGTTCGGCAGAGGCCGCCAAACCCTCAAGTTCACCGACAACAGAGTCGCGAAATTCTTTGAAAAGATTCATTATTTTCTTACTCGAAGATCGAAGTTCTTGGCATGCTCGTCAAGCGCATAGCGGTCCGTCATGCCGGCGATGTAGTCGGCCACGAGCCGTGCCCTGTCCTTGCCCTCGATGGCCTCGCCCGTTTCGCGCCATTCATCGGGCAGGCAGTCGGGGCGCTCCATGTACTGCGCGAAAAGGTCACGAACCACCCGCTTGGCCTTGGTGGTCATGCGGTTGACCTTGTAATGACGATACATGCGTTGGAACAGAAAGGCCCGCAGGGCGCGGTCGTTCTGCCGCATCTCCTCCGAAAAGGCAACCAGGGGACCGTCCAGACCGCGGACCTCCGCTACGCTGGTCGGCTTGTGCAGCGCGATGCGGCGGCGCGTCTCCTCCAGCAGATCCGTCACCATGACGTCGATCATCCGCCGGATCGTCTCGTGGATCAGGCGCGCCTCGTCCAGTTTGGGATAGCGGGCCGAGACATCGGCCAGCAAAGGACCGACCAGCGGCAATTCGCGAAGCTCCTCCAAGGGAAAGAGCCCAGCCCGCAGGCCGTCGTCGATGTCGTGGTTGTTGTAGGCAATGTCGTCCGAAAGGGCCGCCACCTGCGCCTCCGGCCCCGCGAAGCTGTCGACCTCCAGATCGCGAACTTCCCGGCAGTAGGCGGCGATGGTTTCCGGCACCTTGTCGTCGCGCGAGGCCGGGCCGATCAGCGGGCCGTTGTGTTTGACGATCCCCTCGAGGGTCTCCCAGGTCAGGTTCAAGCCGTCGAACTCGGCGTAGCGGCGCTCCAGCCGGGTCAGAATACGGAAGGTCTGCTCGTTGTGATCAAAACCGCCAAAAGGCTCCATGGCCTTGTTCAGGGCGTCCTCCCCGGCATGGCCGAAGCAGGTGTGGCCCAGGTCATGGGCCAAGGCCATGGCCTCCGCCAGATCCTCGTTCAGACCCAGCGACCGGCTGATCGAGCGGGCGATCTGGGCGACCTCGATGGAATGGGTCAGCCGGGTACGATAGTAGTCACCTTCATGATAAACAAAGACTTGCGTCTTATACTTCAGACGTCGAAAGGCGGCGGCGTGAACGATTCTGTCCCGGTCGCGCTGAAAACAGGAGCGGGTCGGGCTTTCCGGCTCGCCAAAGTCCCGGCCCCGGCTCTCGGCGGGCCTGGAGGCGATGAGGGCGGAAGGAATCGGCGCTGACATGGCGCGAACCTACGGCCTTGTGTTGCCCGTGGCAACGGCGGTTTTCCGCCACTTTCCGAGGCGCAGAGCGAGATGGCTGCGGCGCCGTTTGACAACGGGGCGAGAGTCCTTACATCTTGAGTAGAACTGGGCCCCCGGGCCCTTGGTTAACAGGCCTTAAGGTCCGAGAGGTTAGCGATGGGTTCGATGCCTTCAGGAGATGCCCCGGTACAGGAACTGGCCTTGTCGGCAAACGCCGCTAAGCGGGTCGCTTGGCTGATCGAGCAGGAAGGCGATGGCGATCTGATGCTGCGGGTGTCGGTATCCGGCGGCGGTTGCTCAGGTTTTCAGTACGGCTTTTCCTTCGACAAGGCGGTGAATGACGACGACCGCACCTTCGAGCGCGATGGTGTGACCGCTGTCATCGACGAGACTTCTCTGGAACTTCTGGCCGGCGCCGAGATCGACTTCGTCGAGGACCTTGGCGGCTCGTCGTTCCAGATTCGTAATCCCAACGCCACATCATCCTGTGGCTGCGGATCCTCCTTTGCCATCTAGATCCGGCCCCGACCTCTTCATGGGGCTTCGGCTGTGACCAGCATCGCCAGTTGGAACGTCAACTCTATCAAGGCGCGTCTGCCCAATGTGCTTGCCTGGCTGGAATCCGCCAGCCCCGACATTGCCCTGTTCCAGGAACTGAAAACCGTCGAAGACAACTTTCCGAGGCTGGAAATCGAAGCCTTGGGCTATCACTGCGCCGTGCTGGGCCAGAAGAGTTATAACGGCGTCGCCATCCTTTCGAAGCAGCCGCTGGAAGATGTCATGATGGGCCTGCCGGGCGATGCGGCAGACGAGCAGGCCCGTTATGTCGAGGCGACGACTTTCGGTCTGCGCGTGGCCACCATCTATCTGCCCAACGGCAACCCGGTCAAAACCGAAAAGTTCAGCTACAAGCTGGCCTGGATGGACAGGCTGAACGACCACGCCTATGACCTGCTGCAGAGCGAGCAGCCGGTCGTCCTCGGCGGCGATTACAACATCATCCCCCAGGATGAAGACGTCTACGACCCGCGCGCCTTCGCCGGCGACGCACTGGCGCAACCGGAAAGCCGGCAACGCTTCCGCGCCTTGCTGAACCAGGGTTATACGGAGGCCTTCCGGGCCCTGAACGATGCCCCGCATCTCTACAGCTTC
This sequence comes from Pelagibius sp., assembly GCF_965249265.1. Taxonomy (NCBI): domain Bacteria; kingdom Pseudomonadati; phylum Pseudomonadota; class Alphaproteobacteria; order Rhodospirillales; family Rhodovibrionaceae; genus Pelagibius; species Pelagibius sp. The sequence goes on from NZ_OZ252224.1 coordinate 2,543,725, forward strand.
TGGGACTATCAGGGCGGTGCCTGGCAGAACGATTACGGCCTGCGCATCGATCACTTCCTGCTCTCACCGCAAGCCGCGGACCGCCTGGAAAGCTGTGAGATCGATCGCGAGCCGCGCGGGAAGACCAAGGCCTCGGACCACACACCCGTCGTCTGCCGCCTACGCGACGCCGCCTGAGCCGGCTCGCCGAGGCCACCGCCCCGTGCCCTTCATTCCCCTGCATGACGACACCCCGCGCTATCTGATTGCCCGCCCCTGGACCGTCTGGTGCCTGATCCCCATCACAGCCCTCTGTTTCCTGATCCAGATGGTCAGCGGCAGCGAGGGCGGGCTGCGGCTCATCTACGGTTTGGGCGTCATCCCCGCGACGCTATCGGGTGAAGCGCAACTCGCTGACGAGCTTGTCCTCGTCGACCCGGTGGTCACCCTGCTGAGCCATCAGTTTCTGCACGGCGATTTCATGCATCTCTTCGGCAACATGCTTTTCCTCTGGGTCTTCGGCGACAATGTCGAAGACGCCATGGGGCATGTCCGCTTCCTGATCTTTTACCTGCTTTGCGGCGCCCTGGCCGGCCTTGCCCAACTGCTGGTCGACCCGGCCTCGACCACGCCGCTGATCGGCGCCAGCGGCGCCATCTCCGGCATCCTCGGCGCCTATCTCATCCTGCATCCCAAGGCAAAGGTGCTGGTGCCGGTGATTATCATTCCGCTCTACCTGCCAGCCTGGCTGTTGCTGATCTTCTGGTTCGGCTTTCAGTTCTTCGCCCTGGCGAACGGCGGCGACAGTAACGTGGCCTGGTGGGCGCACATCGGCGGTTTCATCGCCGGCGCGGCATTGATTCCCCTGTTTCGCTACAGGGCAGTGCCGCTCTTTGGTCTGGGTGATCCGCCAGGCGGCGTCACCCTGCGCCGCGGCGTCGGCTGGCAGCCCCGCAACGGCGGCCGACGCGGCCCCTGGGGGTGATCGTTTTGGAAATGGTCTGAGAGAAGGTTAGGCCGAAGCCTTGATCGCCGGCAGCAGTTCGCCGAGCACCTCGGCAACCTGATAAGGATCATCCTTGAACTGAAGCCCGAGCATCCGTCCGCTTGTCCAGACAATGGTCGCCAGCAGGCCATCGAAACGGTCGGCGCTCAGGACGACGCTGCCACTGAGACCAAGGTCTTCATTGATCGCAATCTTGGCGCCGCCGAGCGACATGTTCAGAATGGTGCAGTCGTGCTGCTTGCCGCCGGCCTCGAGCGCGCCCGGCCAGAGCACCGAACGCCGCAGGAAGCGCCGCCGCCCTTCCTCGTCGCCGAAGCGGTCCAGGAAGTCCTGAAAGATGGCATCCTGAACCTGCGGGTCGCCGGAGAACGTGACTTCCAGAATGTCACCCTCGCCAGCCGCGATGCTGCAGGCAAGCTGCCCGAAGTCGCGGATCGAGAGAAAAACCTGTTGGGAAACCGGCAAGCCGCCCTGCAGGCGAAGTTTCGCGCCGGTGCGGGACAACTGAATCAGCTCGCAGTCCAGAATGCCCTCGGCCGTGTGAATCCGCGCCGGTTGCATCAGGGTGATCTGCTGCTGCTCCAGTGACTGTTGACCTGTCATCGCATCGCTCGCTTGGACCGCTTGGGCCTTTTGCCCGCCGAGGCCTTTCCAAGCCTCATCCAGCGAACACTATGGCCGCCCTTCCGTTAACAACTGACAAAAGCCGGAATTCTCCGAAAAAGCCGGATTTTCCGGCGTTTCCTGCGCGTCAGCCCGCGGCGGGCGCCGCATCGGGGCTGAAGACCGGGCCATGGGGCATGATTCGCAGGCCCGGGCGCAGATTCCGGAAGGGCAGTTCCCTGTTGTCGAGGATGACCGGGCCGGGAGAAACCACCACCAGCACGGCCTCGGCAAGGGGCTGAAAGTCGGCGCGAAAGTGAACCGAAGACTTGAGGCCCAGGATCTTCTGTTCGGCCGGCTCGACGCCCAGATGGCGCAGCATGGCCTGATCGGCGAGCTGGATCTTGCTGGAGGCCACAGCCACCTTCACCCCCTCCAGTTCGAGCAACGCCGTGCGGCCGAGCTGCATGTGAGCGCCCATGTAAAAGGGCCCAGTGCCGGTGACCCGACCGTCGCCGAGACGCAGCACTTTGAACTTCGCCTGAAGGGAGTCGTCGCCCGGCACGCCGGAATGGCCGCCGAGATTGACGGTTACTTCAGCCCCCTCTCCCGCCTTATGGGCAGCCTCCGCTGCAGCCGGATCATAGAGGTTTGCCACCACCGCACCCTCGGCCCGCTCGGCAATCAGCGCACGCAGCAGGCCCGTCGTGTCGGAGTTGGCGCCGCCGCCGGCATTGTCCTGGGCATCCGCCAGCACCACCGGTTTGTCGGAAGCGGCAGCAATGCGCTTGGCTTCGCGCACGGCCTCCGTTGGTGACAGGGCTTCCAGCGCAAAGGCGGACTCGCGCTCAACCGCCACGCGGTAGAGGTTGTCAGCGGCCTCCTCGGCAGCTTCCTGCGAGGTGCCGTAAGCAACCAGCGACGCCCCGGCGCCGGGAAAGTCCGCCGGGCAGAATCCGCAGGCAAAGGAAACGCCGGTAACCCCGTCGCCCTGCGCCAGCAGCTTTACCTCACGGTAGATCTCCTTGGCCGGGCCATCGAAAGTGCAGCCGCTGGTCAGCGGAATCATGAACGGCAGTTGGCGAAAGGCTTTGAAGGCACCGCCCCGTCCCGCCATCAAGGCATCGAGATGAGCGGCCGATCGCTTGCCGGTCGCCGCCATGTCGACGTGCGGATAGGTGCGATAGATCTCCAGGCAATCGGCAAAAGCGACCATCTCCGGCGTCACGTTGGCATGAAGATCGAGACTCACCACAATCCGCAGATCAGGGCCGACCACCTCGCGGATGCGCCGCAGCATCTCGCCTTCGCCGTCGTCGACATGCTCGGCCACCATGGCGCCGTGCAGGTCGAGATAGAGACCGTCGAGATCCTTAAGGGCCGCGAGGTCCTCAATGATCTGCGCGACCACCTTCTCATAGGCGTCTTCGGTGACATGAGCGGAGGGCGTGGCCTGGGTCCAGACCAGCGGCAGCAACTCGTGCCCCTGGGCCTGTGCCGCTTCGACGAAGCCGGCAATGCCGATGTTGATCCCAGCCACCGCCTCGAAAAGGCCCGTACCACGGGTCAGCCCCGGCCAGGCCCCGGGCCGCAGGAAGTCCTCATAGGTCGCCTTCGAAGGGGCGAAGGTGTTGGTCTCGTGCTGAAACCCGCCGACCGCGATGCGCGCCATGACTGCTAGATATCCGCGAAGACGTGCTTCTCGGCCTTGGCGCCGGGGTGGGTGACGGCGCCACGATAGGCCGGGCCGACGGTGGCCGCATAGCGCCAGATCGCACCAGACTGGTAGTCGTGTTCGCGGGGCTGCCACTTGGTTTTGCGCGCCGCAAGCTCATCCTCGGAAAGATCGACGTCCAGCGTTCCGGCTTCGGCATCGATGGTGATGACATCGCCGTTCTGAAGCAGACCGATGGGTCCGCCGACAGCCGCTTCCGGCCCGACATGCCCGATACAGAAGCCGCGCGTCGCGCCGGAGAACCGCCCGTCGGTGATGAGCGCCACCTTGTCGCCCATGCCCTGACCATAGAGCGCGGCGGTGGTGGAGAGCATTTCCCGCATGCCGGGGCCGCCCTTGGGGCCTTCGTAGCGGATCACCAGCACCTCGCCTTCTTCGTACTCGCGGTTCTCGACCGCCTTGAAGCAATCCTCCTCGCAGTCGAAGACCCGGGCCGGGCCGGTGAATTTCTGATTGGTCATGCCGGCGACCTTCACGATGGCCCCTTCCGGCGCCAGATTGCCGCGCAGGCCGACCACGCCGCCGGTCGGCGTGATGGGGTCGCTGCAGGACCGCACGATATCCTGATCGGCAGGCACGGTTATATGCTCAAGCTGTTCGGCGATGGTCTTGCCGGTCACCGTGATGCAGTCGCCATGCAGGAAGCCGCCGTCCAGCAGCGCCCGCATGATCACTTCCACGCCGCCGATCTCGTAGAGGTCCTTGGCGACATAACGGCCGCCGGGCTTCAGGTCGGCGATATAGGGGGTCGAGCGGAAGATCTCCGCCACCTCGTGGAGGTCGAAATCGATACCGGCCTCATGGGCGATGGCCGGCAGGTGCAGGCCGGCGTTGGTCGAACCGCCGGAGCAGGCCACCACCCGTGCCGCATTCTCCAGCGACTTGCGGGTGACGAGGTCGCGCGGGCGGATACCCTGGGCCAGGGCATGCATTACCGCCCGGCCGGAGGCTTCCGCATAGGCATCACGGGATTCGTAAGGCGCCGGCGCCCCGGCGGAGCCAGGTACCGCAAGGCCGAGTGCCTCGGAAACGCAGGCCATGGTGTTGGCCGTGAACTGGCCGCCGCAGGACCCGGCCGATGGGCAGGCCACGCATTCGATCTGATGCAGTTCCTCATCAGACATATTGCCGCTCGAATGAGCGCCCACCGCTTCGAAGACATCCTGAACCGTTATGTCCTTGCCCTTGTGGCGGCCCGGCAGAATCGAACCGCCGTACATGAAGACCGAGGGCACGTTCAGGCGCACCATGGCCATCATCATGCCGGGCAGCGACTTGTCGCAACCGGCGAGACCGACCAAGGCATCGTAGCAGTGGCCGCGCATGGTCAATTCGACGGAATCGGCAATCAGATCGCGGCTGACCAGAGAGGACTTCATGCCCTGGTGGCCCATGGCGATGCCGTCGGTGACGGTGATCGTGCAGAATTCGCGCGGCGTGCCGGCAGCGGCCTTGACGCCGAGCTTCACCGCCTGGGCCTGACGCGACAGAGAAATGTTGCAAGGCGCGGCCTCGTTCCAGCAGGTCGCGACGCCGATGAAGGGCTGGGCGATTTCCTCTTCGGTCATGCCCATGGCGTAATAGTAAGAGCGGTGGGGGGCACTCTCCGGCCCGACGGAAACATAGCGGCTGGGCAGCTTTGCCTTGTCGAAGGTCGGATTGGCTTTGGAATCGAGCGGCATGGCCTTGGGCTCCCTCACTGATCGTGTTCTGTAATTGTCTGTTTCGGCGGAGAATAACGGCAGGCGCGCATCGCCACCATCGCGAATTGCGCATATCCCCATGCGTGAAGGGGCCGGCGAATGCCGACCCCTTCAGCAGCAGGTAATCCGAAGCTTCCGTTAGCGGAATTTGGCCAGCAGCTTCCAGGCCAGCGGCAGGCTGAGCGCGACCAACGCGATCTTCAGCAGATCGCCGGGGACAAACGGAATAAGGCCCCACTCCAGGATCGGCTTATCCCAGCCGAACAGGACACCCAGCCAGAACAGCCCCGGCAGATACATGAGGACGCTGCCGATCAGCATGGCAAGGCCGGCCGTGAAAACGTGGCGGTCCCAGCCGCGTTGGGCAAGGCCGCCGCAAGCCGCTGCCATCAGAACGTAGCCCAGCAGATAACCGCCGGTCGGGCCGGCCATGTAAAGCAGACCGATACCCTTTTCCGGCGTTCCGGCGAAGACGGGCAGACCTGCGGCCCCCTGGGCCAGGTAGAGCAGAACGGTCACCGCACCAAGGCGCCAGCCATAAGCCAAGCCGATGGCCATCACAGCAAAGGTCGTCATGGTGACGGGCACGGGGTAGAACGGCACCTGGATCTTGGCGCAAGCCCAAAGCAGCAAAGAGCCGACGACGGCCAGCAACGTAGACCGCAGAAGGCCGTTCATCTCGCCCAGCTTTCCGTGACGCGGCCAAAGCGTCGTTGCCAGGGTTCCCTGTTCCAATTGCAAAGCCGTCATCTTTACCTTTCCCCTTTCCTATCCTCATCATCCGGCCCGAAGGCCTTGTCACCCAGAGCTATACGCCTTCCACCCACTGCGCGCCAAGCTTCTCTTACCCCACCCGGCGATAGAGACCGTCGAGCAGCGTGTCCTTTCGCGGGCCTTTGACACGCCAAAGGACACGCAAAAGGTCGGCATTCAGAGCGCGAAACTCTCCCGCATAATCATCATCACCACAACGATGCCGACAGGTCCATATTCCCGCGGTCAGGTCCAGATCGTGGAAAAAGCGTCCGTCGGTGAAGGACACCGCCGCGCGGCCAGGTGTCGGAAAATCGTAGCGATAGGCTTGGTGCGCCGCGCCGCGATGATCGCCGAGCGAAAGCATGCCTTCTTCACGGTAGTCGAGGCCGCCATCCGCAGTCACGAAGCGGGCTTCGCCGATCAGCGCACCGGTCTCGTCGCGAATGCCGTCTTCCAGGCTTCGTTCAAGCTTCCACATTCCTTCAAGAAATGCCTTTAGATCACTGACCAAAAACAATTCTTCTGGACGATTCGCCTGACTTCGGGCCGCCTTAGGCACCGCCGAGGCGCTCCAGCGCCGACTGCAGCTTGTCCATGGCCTGCTGACCGTCCGCCAGCCGCGCACGTTGCTCCTCGACCACCTCCGCAGGGGCCTTGGCGAGGAACTGCTCGTTGGAGAGCTTTTTGTCGAGCTTGCCGATCTCGCCTTTCAGCTTGTCCATCTCCTTCTTCAGACGGGCCTGTTCCTGGGCCAGATCGATGACGTCAGCCAGGGGCAGAACCAGGGTCGATTCCTCCAGCACGTCCTGCACCGAGCCTTCGGGCACCGGTTGGTCGTAAGCGATGGTCTCCACCCGTGCCAGGGTCTTGATCAGGGTCTCGTGATCGCCGACCCGGGCCTTCGAGATCTCAGAAGCCTCGTTCACGATCAAGGCGATGCGCGCGCCCGGCGGCACGTTCATCTCCGAGCGCACGGCACGTATCTGGCCGATCATACGGACCACCCAGTTGAGAGCCGCATCGGCCTCTGCGTCGATCAGTCCTTGGTCGAAGTCAGGCCAGGATGCGGTGGTCATCAGATCCGCCCCGCCCTCCCCGGTCTGCTGCCAGAGTTCCTCGGTCAGGAAGGGCATGATCGGATGCAGCAGGAACAATGCCTTGTGCAGCACCCAGAGCGCCGTCGCCCGGGTTTCCGCCTTGGCCGCCTCGTCATCGCCCTGGAACAGCGGCTTGGCGAACTCCAGATACCAGTCGCAGTAGGTATGCCAGATGAATTGGTAGAGCGCCTGGGCCGCCTCGTTGAAACGATAGGCCTCGATTGCCCCGCTCACCTTGGGTTCGACCTGCGCAAGCTGACTGACGATCCAGCGGTTCACGCGCTGGCCGTTGGCGGCGGGATCGAAGTCCGGCCCATAGGCACAGTCGTTAATCTCGCAGAAGCGGGCCGCGTTCCAGATCTTGGTGCAGAAGTTGCGATAGCCCTCGATCCGGCTCTCGGCCAGCTTGATGTCCCGGCCCTGCGCCGCGAGCGCGGTCAGGGTGAAGCGCACGGCATCGGCGCCGAACTTTTCGATGAGGTCCAGGGGGTCCATGACATTGCCCTTGGACTTCGACATCTTCTGGCCCTTTTCATCCCGCACCAGGGCGTGGATGTAGACCGTATGAAAGGGCACCTCACCGTCCATGAATTCAAGGCCGCTCATCATCATCCGAGCCACCCAGAAGAAGATGATGTCGAAGCCGGTCACGAGCACATCGCCGGGGTAATAGCGCTTCAATGCCGCCGTTTCCTCGGGCCAGCCGAGCGTGGAAAACGGCCAGAGCGCCGAGGAGAACCAGGTGTCCAGAACATCCGTGTCCCGGGTCAGTTCCACCGACTTTCCGTAGTGCGCCGCAGCGGCCTCGGCGGCTTCGCCCTCGTCATGGGCAACGAAGACTTCGCCGTCGGGCCCGTACCAGGCAGGCACCTGGTGCCCCCACCAGAGCTGGCGGGAGATGCACCAGGGCTGAATGTTGCGCATCCATTCGTAGTAGGTCTTCTCCCACTGCTTGGGCACGAAGACCGTCCGCCCGGATTCCACAGCGGCGATCGCCGGCTTGGCGAGCGTCTCCGCATCGACGTACCACTGGTCGGTCAGGTAGGGCTCGATCGGCACGCCGGAGCGGTCGCCGTGCGGGACCATGTGCCGGTGATCGTCGATCTTCTCCAACAGACCGGCGGCTTCGATATCGGCAACGATCCGCTTGCGCGCCTCGAAACGGTCCAGGCCGCGGTAAGCCTCCGGCACAGAGTCGTTCATCCTGGCGTCGCGGTCGAAGACGTTGATCATCTCCAGGTCGTGGCGCTTGCCCACCTCGAAGTCGTTGAAGTCGTGCGCCGGGGTGATCTTCACCGCGCCCGAGCCCTGTTCCGGATCGGCATAGTCATCGGCCACGATGACGATCCGGCGGCCCACCAGCGGCAGGATCGCATGCTTGCCAACCAGATCCTGGTAGCGCTCGTCGTCCGGGTGCACAGCCACTGCTGTATCACCCAGCATGGTCTCCGGCCGGGTGGTCGCTACGGTGATGAAGCGGCCTTCCTCACCCTCGATCGGGTATTTGAAGTGCCAGAGGTGGCCGTTGATTTCCCGCTGCTCCACCTCGAGGTCGGAAATCGCCGTGTGAAAGCGCGGGTCCCAGTTCACCAGGCGCTTGTCGCGATAGATCAAACCCTTTTTGTGGAGGGTCACGAAGACCTTCAGCACCGCTTCGGACAGGCCTTCGTCCATGGTGAAGCGCTCGCGCGACCAGTCGCAGGAGGCACCCAGGCGGCGCAGTTGTTTCAGGATGGTGCCACCGGACTCCTCGCGCCAGGCCCAGACCCGCTCGATAAAGTCGTCACGGCCGATCTTGCTGGTATTGCCCGGGGCCAGGGGCATGCCGCGGTCAAGCTCGATCCCCTGTTCACCCAATTGGCGTTCGACCACCATCTGGGTGGCAATGCCGGCATGGTCGGTGCCCGGCTGCCAAAGGACGTCGCGCCCGCGCATCCGCTGAAAACGGACCAGGATGTCCTGCAGCGTGTTGTTCAGCGCATGTCCCATGTGAAGGCTGCCCGTCACGTTGGGCGGCGGAATCATGATGGTGAAAGGCTTTTTGCTCTCGTCGAACTGCGCGGCGAAGGCATCGGCCTCCTCCCAGCGCGCATATTGACGATCCTCGACCTCCTGCGGCCGATATGTCTTTTCCAGCATAGCTGGCGATCCTCTTGAAGTGTCGCCGGGCGCGCGCAATTCAGCGCCCGGGATGAATTTTCGGAATGTGGATATCAGATGGTAGGGGATTGCGCCATACGGCAGGCCCCATCAAAAACCGCCTGTTAGGCGGCCCGGCCTACTGATCCTCGGCGCGTCGTACCATCTTCTTGATCTCCTCACGGACGATCCGTTCTACCAGATCGGGGAGATTTTCGTCCAGCCAGCCTTTGAGTTCGGGCACCAGGGAGGCCCGCACAAGCTCCTCCAAGGTCCGGCCGCCGCCGATGGCGATACCGTCCGGCTGCTGGTTGGCCATGGCCGCCTTGGTGACAGCCGTCAATGAGGCGGTGGCGGCCGCGGCTGTGGCGGCGGAGACAACCTCGCTCTCGATACCGGGCGCCGCCAAGTCGGTTCCCGCTTCGCTGGGCTCGGCGGCTTCGGCCACAAGCTCCGCCTCTGGCTCTGCTTCAGCGGCGGGTTCGGGCTCCGGTTCCGGCTCGGCCGCGGCTGCCGCTTCTTCTTCGGCTTCAGGCGCGGGCTCGGCTTCCGCCTCCGGCTCTTGTTCCGGTTCGGCTTCGGGCTCAGGAACCGGTTCGGCCTCGGCTGCCGGCTCTTCTTCCGGTTCAGGCTGTGCTTCGGCTTCGGGTTCGGCATCCGCTTCCGGGGCCGCCTCTTCGGCAGCCGGCTCCGGCGCTTCGTCCTGCTCGGGCGCAGGCTCCGGATCGGGCTCCGCCTCGGCTTCCGGAGGCGTCTCCGCCCCCGATTCCGCGGCTTCTTTCTCTAGATCGACGATGCTGCCGTCCTCCGAAACCATCTTGGTCAGGTCAAGGATGTTGTCAGCACCCGACGGCGGTGGCCCCGACGGTGCAGCGGGTTCTACCGGCGGTTCGGGTTCAGCCGGCGCGGGTGCGGGCTCCGCCTCGGGCGCCGGATCGGGTTCCGATCCGGATTCGCTCTGCTGATCGGGGGTATCAGCCTCCGGCTTTTCCTCGGCAACGGCTTCCGCTTCGCCCTCGGCCTTCTTCTTCGCCGCGGCCTCTTCGTCCGGCTCGTCCTCAGAGATAATCCGCCGAATGGAGGCAAGAATTTCCTCCATTGTCGGTTCGTTTTGGTCTTCCGACATTCCTAAACCACTAAGTCCCCTGAGGCCCGGAAAGCCACGTTAACAGAACGGTCTTGTAACACTGCTTAAGGGGAAAGCGGAAATTTTCTGTTAACCATAAGACGGATTATTCGGGAGCGCCCGGCGCCGACAAGCCGAACCAGGAGTCCCGGACTTCACGATAATCGGTCTCCGGGTCGTAGATTTCAGCCGGAAGGCCCAAATCCCCGGCGGTCATACGGCCGACGGCCGTCAAAACCTCATAGCTTGCAACAACTTCGTCACGCTGAGCGCCGACCAGGTTTACCTGGGCATCGAGCAATTCCTGCTCCGCGTCCAGGACATCCAGGACCGTACGCGCCCCGACCGCATTTTCCTGGCGTACGCCCTCCAAGGCGATCTCGTTGGCCCGCACGGCCTCCTGGAAAGCCTGGATCTGCGCCTGCGCCGTCTGCAGGTTCTCCCAAGCAGAAATCGCATCCTCACGGGCCTGCCGCAGCGCCTCGCGGACCTGCAAGCGGCGCTGGCTGGCGATCTGCTTGGCCTCACGGACCCGACTCGATACCGAGCCCTGCTGGTAAAGCGGTATCCGTACCTGGGCAAGTACTTCGGCGCCACGGCTTTCGCTGTTGCGGGACGCGCTCTCGTGCTGATAGCTCAATTGCCCCTGCAAGTTCACCTCGGGCAGCAATTCGCCCTCGACCTCACGCACGTTTCGCAAGGCCGCCAGCTCGGTGAACTCAGACGCCAGAACCAGAGGATTCGCCTCCTCTGCCGCAGAAACGACCGAGGCCTGGTCCGGCGGCAGCGCGCCGGGTCCCGGTGGTTGTTCAAGGAGTTGCGGGAAAACGCCGATCACGTTCTCGAAGGCCGCCCGGCTGGTGGAAAGACTGCCTTGGGCCTGGATCCGGTCAGCGGTGGCGGAAGACAGGCGGCTTTCCGACTGCGCCACGTCGGTCCGGGTCACCTCGCCGACCTCGAAGCGGTCCTGGGTGGCCTCCAACTGACGGGCCAGGACCTGTTCGTTGTTCAGGTTTAATTCCAGAACCGACTGATCGCGCCAGACATCGGCGTAGACCGTGACGCCGTCAAGCAACACTGTCTGCTCGCTGTCGGCCAGAAACGCGCGCTGGGCCAGAACCTCGTTTTCCGCTCGCTCGGTGCCGGCGACGGTACGCCCGCCCCGATACAACGGCTGCGTAAGGGTCAGGTCGCCGGTCACCGGGCTGCGCCCGACGTTATCGCGCTCGGTCGGCTGCTCAAAACTGTCGGTACCTTGGCCGGCCGATCCCGTAGCCTCCACCAGCGGACGCCAGTTGGCCAAGGCCTGGGGCACCGCCTCGTTGATCGACCGCAACTCGGCACGGGCGGCCGCCAAGGTCGGATTTGACTGATAAGCCTGGATGAGCGCTTCTTCCAGGGTCTGCGCCTGCAGCCCGACGGGTGCCCAAATCAGCCCGGCCATCATGACCGCCGCAGCGGAGAACTCGGTCCTGCAGTTACGCTGCTGGGTGCGCTCAATGGTTTGCTTTCCAAGGATAAGCTTTCCTAGCGACAAACCATGCCGCCGGCCAACAGTCGGTGACCTCATGCGAGATTCTCTCCCTGCCTTGTTGCCGGGTGCCGGATCTGGCCGCCCGGTAGGATTGCATCGAAGGTGAGTCGTTTTGGGAATCGCAAAGCGTCCCAACCCACTAAGCCCACAAACATCAAGAACACTGTGCCGCAGCCCCCAGCAGGCAACAGGCTCCAGATGTCAGAATACGAAACCGACTTCTCTTTCAAAGCCCGGCAAAAGAGGTGTCGCGGCATCGAAGAGAATCCGTGCCGCGAAGATGTTACCGGAACGCTGGATCAGCGTCGCCCGCCCGATCCCCGCCTCGTCGATAACAACCGCTGCCAGGCGTCCGCCCTCGGCCAACTGCTCTTTGATGGCCGCCGGCACCTCGCTCACGGCGCCTTGCAGCAGAATGACGTTGTAAGGCGCCTGCTTGGCATAGCCGCCTTCCAAAGGGGCCTCGACAACAACGGCATTATCGAGATCCAGTGCGTTGAGCGTGCGGTTCGCTTGCTCCACCATGCCGCGGTCTTTGTCCAGCCCGACCACCGTCTCGGCCAATCCAGCCAGCACCGCTGTCGAATAACCTGTCGCACAACCGATATCCAGAACCATGTCGGACGGGCCCGGCGCAACGGCCTGAAGCAGCCGCGCCAACACCATCGGTTCCATGAGATAACGGCCCGGCGAGACTTCCAGGTCCTCGTCGACGTAGGCAATCCCCTGCAAGGCGTCTTCGACAAACTGTTCGCGCGGCATCGCTTCAAATGCCTCGATCACCCGCAAATCCGTAACCTTGTTGGTGCGGATCTGGCTCTCGACCATGTTCAGGCGTGCTGCTGCAAAATCAACCATGTCACCTTCCGCGCCCTGGCTGGGGCCGGCACCCGCGCAATCAGCATTCCTAAGCCCGAACGCTCTGCGAGAAGTGCAAACCCTCTGTGCTTCCTATCAGATGGACTTATAGGCGCGAAGGTCAAAGAAAACAACGAAACTGAACGCCAAAACGCTCCCCAGCAGCCGGACAAAAACCCTGGCCGAAACACCGGTCAAGACCGCCAGTTGCCAGCTTGACCCAGCCAGGGCCGGGCAGTATAGCTTCTGCCCGCCTGCCGCGGCCCGGTGGGAGAGTGGTTATCCAGAGGATTGCAAATCCTTGCACGCCGGTTCGATTCCGGCCCGGGCCTCCAGGCTGCGGCCAGCGCCGAAGCCCTCCGCAACCAGCTCTCCAATCTTCCGATACATCTGCCCTGGGGCTTACTGCGCCATAGCCAGAAGCAGGCTGTACCAGCCATAGCCGACAGCGCTGAAGAAGAAAGCGAAGGTTCCGAAAGCTGCCAGGCCGCTCGCCAGACGCTCCCAAAGCGGCGGCTCGATCTCGTTCATCCCGAAGTTGCTCATGCGCGGCTTCTCCCTGTCGCTTGATTGATTTCGGCGGCTGTCGCGGGTTTCCGCACCGGCCGCTCGCCAGACAGGGAATTTACTCAAGCGGCTGCAATCAATCAAGAACAAAACATGAACTTTTGCAGTTCTTTACCAAAAAGACAGGGATCGCCCTACACTCTTGGGACAGCGTTTGGGGGCAACAGCCGAAGATCATTTGCTTCTCGTCCGATGTCACAGCCATGTGGCGGAACCAAGGGGAGACTGGAAAATCAGGGAAGACATCCTCATCTGCCTGCCCGACAGGCTGCATCCGGTGAGTAAGATGTTTCTGGAGCGCTGGCTTTCGGGCGAGATGACGACAGCGGAATTCCTGCGCTGGTTCCATATGCCGAACTCTTCCTACCTGTCCGTCGCCGAATGCCTTCTTGCGGTGGTCGCCGGGGCGTGACAAAGCCCTGGAAATTGTGCTGTAAATTCTTTGCAGCCCAGACAGGGGTTTGATATAACCGCGCTTCGCTGATTCGGGGTGACTTGGTCAGCGGCCATTCCTGATCCGCGGTAGCTCAGTTGGTAGAGCAGGTGGCTGTTAACCACCTTGTCGCAGGTTCGAGTCCTGCCCGCGGAGCCAACATGACAGAGAGGGGCGCAGTGGCGACACTGCGCCCCTCTTTTCTGTCCTAGTTTCCGGAATTACCGGTCCCCGGAAACCCCACGACGGCGCTCCGGAAGAAATTCTTTGTGCAAAAACAATTCGCTCGCTGCGCCGAGAATTCCAGGCGCAAGGCATCGGCCCAAATACGATCCGTGCTATAGAAGCGGCTTGGGACGATTCTCTCTGACATGCCGTTTCACCAAGGAAGAGTGCCTTTACCGATGCTGTCTTTCCCGCGGTGGCAGGAAGCCGCTGTCAGAGCCAAAAACTATCTGGCCTCGGCTGAAGCCGCTCAGATGGCGGACACCTGGATCGCCGCCGGCAGCGGCAGCCGGCCCCCGCGACGCGAGAGCCTGAAGCCGGAAAACTTTCCCGCCCTGCTGCCCGACATCTGGTTGATGGATTACGAGAGGGAAAGCCGGCAACTCCGTTATCGGCTGGAGGGCGAGAACATCCGCGCCCGCTACGACGCCTCGCTGGTCGGCAGAACACTCGAGGAAACCGTGGCACCGGACGCCCTGGAGCGGGTTCGGCGCTACTTTCTGGCCTGTGTGGAAAGGCCCGCTATCTGCCTGGTGATCGGCAGGCTCTATCATGAATGGCGTCAGCCGGGTTATGGGGAGCGCATGCTGTTGCCCCTGATGGGGACAGACGGCACCCCTGACGGACTGATCGGTATCACGATCTGCAAGGAGACTTTCTCCGATCAGGCTCTCGCCGAAGAGCGCGCCAAGCGCCTCACCTGCATCCTGCCTTTGGACGGCGAAGAACCCTACGAGCAGAAGTGACGGTCGTCTCGGGCCGCTAGAGCCGGGTCAACCGATCAAGCAGCTTCTCAACATCATCGGCGTCCTGATAGATGCCAAAACCGAAGCGCAGCCGTCCGCCGCGCTGGTCGGTTATGACCTCTTCGGCCAATAGCCGGCTTTGCAAGGATGCCGCAACCGCCTCTCCAAGATCAAAGGTCAGAAACTGTCCGCAGGGCATAGCCCGCGGGTCGAGCAACAGCGTCTCCGCCGGCAGATGCGTCAGGCCGGCCCGCGTCACGCCCTCGATGAAGAGATGTTGGAGGGCGACTGAATGATCGCGGATCTCGGACGCCCCGAGATCCAGATCGTCCAGCATCGTCAGGACGGCCCGCAGGCGATAGATGCCCACCGGATCGAAGGTTGCACCCAGAAAGCGCCCGGCATCCCCGGCATAAGCCACGCCCGACCCTGCCGTCTGCTCCAGGGCGCCAAAAGCCGCATACCATCCGGTGTCGCGCGGCCGCGGCCCGTAGCCCTCGGGCGCATGGAGAAAACAGACCCCCTCGCCCGCCATGGCGTATTTGTAACCGCCGGAGAGATAGAACACGCGCGCCTCGACAGCCGAGAGATCGGTGGGCCGTGCCAGGAAACCGTGATAGCCGTCGATGACCACAAAGGAACCGCCCACCGGCAACCCGTGCACCAAGTCGTCGAGGGTTTCGATCGCAAAGCCGGAGTTGAAGAAGACCTGGCTGACGTAGATCAGATCGAAGTCCGTCACCCCCTGCGCCGCCTCTGCGGCTGCAAGGAAGCGCTCGGCGAAACTGCCGAAGGGTTCTACCGGCACCCGTGTCACGGCAACCAGCCCCTCCTCTTCCAGGCGGGCAATCTGGCGTGTGAAGCTGTGAAACTCGCCGTCGCTGGTGAGAATCCTCGGCGCGCGATCCGCCGGCAGGCAGGACAGAAGACGGCGCAGGAATTCGTGGGTGTTCGGCGCAAAAGCGATCGCCGCCGGCTGTGACAGGTTCAGCACCTTGGCGATCCGACGCTGAGCATCCGGCACCACCTCGCCGAAAACGTGATCCCATTTGCGGTCAGCCAGCCGTGCTGCATCCTCCCAGCAGGCGACCTGGGCATCAAAACTGACATCCGGCCAGAGGTGATGACTGTGGGCCGCGAAATGCAGACGGCCCGGCGCAGCCTGCAGCGCGCGGCTGAAGTATTCTTTGTAGCTCTTCATTCTCGGTCAGTCTTGCGATGTGGCATAGCCGTATCCCATGGCGCGACGCAGTTCATCCGGCAGGGGCGGAAGTTCCGAGCGTGGGATGAGAAAAGTCGAGAGCGCGAAGAGATCGCCGAAGACCCGATAACGACGCGCCGCCTCGCTCAGGTAGTCGTGGCCGGAGGAACCGCCGGTTCCCAGCTTCATGCCGATCATGCGCTGGGCCATCAGCGCATGGCGGTAACGCCAGGCCGTCATGGTTTCATCGATATCCATAAGCAGGCTCAAAAGGCGGAAGGGAAGCTGCAGCACCGGTTCATCGCGATAGAGGGTGACGAAAAGTGCCGCCTGCAGGGCGCCCAATGAAAAGCGCCAGGCCCCCTGCTCGACCAGCGCGGCGTGGCGCTGCTGGTCATAGATCGCCTCGAAACGGTCCTGTGCCGCCTCAAGACCGGCGAGGCCGGCCTCGCGCTCCTTCACACCGATGGCCGGGTTATCGCGCAGGATCGCCGCATCCCGCGCCAGCATCTGGCTGACCGCGCTGCGGTAGCTCTCCTGAAAACGATAACCGCCGATCTCGACAAAGGGGGTGCGCTCCAGCCAGGCCTCTATCCTGTCGCTCAGACTGGGCACCGCTTCCGCAGCCTGGACCTTCGCCCTGTCAGCTTCATTCAACCGGCTGTCATAGGGTTTTTCATCCGGTGTCACCCGATCGTCGCGCCGCAGGCCAAGACCAATCTCGATCAGGCGGAACTGCAAAGACTGGAACCCCGAAGACGGAAACAACAGGTCCCGGAACTCCAGGAAGTCCTGTGGCGTCATGGTCTCCAGCACGTCAAGCTGGCCAATGACCAGTTTCAGAATGCGCTCGATCCGCTGCAGGGCGGAGACCGCCTTGCCGATGTCCCGGTCGTCGACCGCGGCGCTGGCGAAAATGCGGTCGAGCAAAGCCATTTCGTGCAGGATCTGCTTGAACCAGAGCTCGTAGGCCTGGTGGACGATGATGAACAGCAACTCGTCATGGGCCGGACGGCCCTGCCGCTCGCTTTCCGGCATCTGGGCCGACAGCAGCCGGTCAAGCTGAAGATAGTCGGCGTAGTAGATCGGCTTCTTCTCTTCGCTCACGGCCCGCTCCCTGGGTAGTGCTGCGGCCCGGCCAGCGAAGCGCGATTCGCCGCCTTGATCAAGAGGGCTGCGATCAAGGGAGCTGCATCAGGGGCTGTCGGCAAAACAGACCTGAGCCACCGGCGGCAAGTGCGCCGACAACAGCGACCAGCTTTCCCCGGCGTCCTCACTGAGCCAGAGAGCGCCTGTGGTCGAGCCCATGACAAGTGACCTTCCGTGCGCGCCGACAGCCAGGGCGTGCCGATAGACCAGGTCATAGGCCTCTGCCTGCGGCAGGCCCCGCGACAGGGTCTCAAAGCTGGCCCCGCCGTCGCGGGTGCGGGTCACGACAAAGCGGCCGTCCACCGGCACCCGGCATTCGTCCTTCACCGCGGGTACGAACCAGGCGGTCTTGGGATCACTGGGATGAGCGGCGACCGCGAAGCCGAATCCTGAAGGCTTAACGTCATTGATTTGCACGAAGGAATGGCCGCCGTCCTCCGAGCGGAAGATGCCGCAGTGATGCTGGCACCAGACGGTGTCGGGTGCGTCCCGGCAGATCTCAAGGCGGTGCGGGTCCTGGATGCTGGGGTCGTCCTGGCGGTCCGGCGGCATGTAGTCCGCGGCCAGGCCCCTGCCACCCAAAGCCCAGGTGGCGCCGTCGTCTTCGCTGATCCAGACGCCGCCGCAAGAAATCCCGACGAGGACTCTGCCCCGATCGTCGACGATGACCGTGTGAATGCCCGGCTGATCGTAGCCGCCACCGAACCATTCGCTGCGCGAGGGCTGGTTCCAAAGAGATTCAACCAGCTCCCAGCTTTCCCCGCGATCATCGGAACGAAAGAGACCGCCGGGCAGCGTACCGGCCCAGAGGCGCTTCGGCTGATCCAGGCCACCGCGCGCCAAGGTCCAGATAAAGTTGAGGCTCGGCGCATCCTCCCCTTCCCCGGGCGGATAGGCCGGAACCGGCAGTTCCTGCCAGGTCTGGCCGAAGTCGTCGGAGCGGTGAAGCTTCGCGCCGAAGTGACCGAGATTCAGCGCTGCATAGATCGCACCGTCATGTTCGTCCTGCAGGATCGCAGACACCGGATCGCCAAGGAAGCCGATACAACGCGGCTGTGGATCACCGTCCATCCCAAGACGAAAAAGACCCTTGCGGGTTGCCGCCAGAATGAAATCGGCCATTGGCTCTACCCTCCCGAAAGTGCCTGAAACACAAAAACTTCCTCATCAGCGCCGACAGGATCGGTCAACCCTTTGCGGTCCTTGATCATGGCGTTGTCGACAAAGATGTTCACATGGCGGCGCAGCTGGCCCTGGTCGTCGACGATGTAGGAGCGCATCTGTGGACGCTGTTCAAAAACATCCGCCATAACCGCGGCAATACTGTCGCCCACCGCGTCCAAAGAAGAACAGTCGAGATGGCGCTGCAAGTTGGCGGTGAAAGTCACGCGCGGCATTGTTGGGCTCCCAGCAGCATAGCCTGCCCCGCCTGTTGGCGAATTTCAATCCTGACGCAAGATCAGCCCAAAGGTCAGCCCCTGCCCTCGGCGATGCGCAGCAGGTACTCACCGTAGTCGTTCTTGCGCAGCGGTTGGGCCAGATCCGCCAGGGCCTGGGCGGAGATGAAGCCCTTGCGGAAGGCGATTTCCTCGATACAGGCGATCTTCAGGCCTTGGCGATGCTCAATGGTCTGTACGAACTGCGCGGCGTCGATCAGGCTGTCGTGAGTGCCGGTGTCGAGCCAGGCGTAGCCACGCCCGAAAAGCTCGACCTGCAGCTCACCCGCTTCCAGATAGCGGCGGTTGAGGTCGGTGATCTCGAGTTCCCCACGCGCGGAAGGCTTCAAATCCGCGGCGATATCCACGACCTTCTGGTCATAAAAATAAAGGCCCGTCACCGCGAAGCGCGACTTCGGTTCCGCGGGTTTTTCCTCCAGGCTGACGGCCCGGCCGGTATCATCGAATTCGACCACGCCATAGCGTTCCGGGTCGGATACCTGATAGCCGAAGACGGTGGCGCCGCTGCGCTGCGCCGCGGCCCGCATCAGAATTTCCTGCAGGCCCTGACCATAGAAGATGTTGTCCCCCAGAATCAGGCAGCAGTTGTCGCCGCCGATGAAGTCCTTGCCGATCAGAAAGGCCTGCGCCAGCCCTTCCGGCTTCGGCTGCACGGCATAACCGATAGAAAGGCCCCACTGGCTGCCGTCGCCCAGAAGGCTCCGGAATAAGGTTTCGTCGTGGGGTGTCGTGATAATCAGAATCTCGGTGATGCCGGCCATCATCAGTACCGAAAGCGGATAGTAGATCATCGGCTTGTCATAGACCGGAAGAAGCTGCTTGCTGACCGCCAAAGTGACCGGATGCAGACGCGTCCCCGCACCGCCTGCCAGAATGAGTCCCTTCATCGTATCTTCCCCCTATGCCCGTCCGGCTGAAGCGACCTGTCTGCCGCCCTGCAGCTCCCGCAACACGTCCCTCAGCCCCTGGCGCCAATCGATGGGCTGTTGGCGGAAGCGGGCCTGAAAAGCCAGGCAATCGAGCGTCGAATCAGGCGGCCGCTTGGCGGCGGTCGGATAGTCCTCCGTCGCAATGGGATGGACTTTCGGCGCCGTCTCGCCGGTAAGTGCAGACTGCTCCGCAAAGATTGCCTGGGCAAAGTCGAACCATGTGGTTCTTTCGTTGCCGCAGCAGTGATAGGTGCCCCAGTCGTCATCAGATGAAGAGACCGCCACCGCCAAGACGGCCGTAGCCAGACCGAGAGCCGGTGTCGGACAGCCGAGTTGATCGGCGACGACCGAGACTTCACCGCGCTCGCGCCCCAGCCGCAGCATCGTCTTCACGAAGTTGGAGCCCTGGGCGCCGAACACCCAGGAAGTTCGTAAGATAACGTGGCGAGGACAGGCCTGTCGCACCGAGTCCTCGCCTGCAGCCTTGCTGCGCCCGTAGACCCCCAAAGGCGAAACCGGGTCTGTTTCCACGTAGGCCGACCCCTTGGTGCCGTCAAAAACATAGTCGGTCGACAGGTGCACCAGTGCGGCGCCGGTATCGCGGCAGGCCTCCGCGACGAAACCGGCACCGTCGCGGTTGACGGCAAGCGCCCGGCCCTCCTCCATCTCTGCACGGTCGACCGCCGTGAAGGCGGCCGTGTTAATCACCAGGGAATACCCTTGGTCGATGACGCTGCGCACCGCAAGGCGATGGGTGATGTCCACGGTCTCGCGGGTTGCCACGGTCATCGACAATCCCCGTGCCCGCGCCAGTTGCTCGACCTCGCGGCCCAACTGGCCGCCGCCGCCCAGCAGAAGAATCTTATCCTGCCTGCCCGCCGACACCCTCAGCCCGCCTTCTTGGGTGTGGCCAGGCCCAGGCGCTCACCCTGATAGCGGCGCTCCAGAATTCCCTGCCACCAGGCTTCGTGTTCGAGGTACCAGTCGACGGTCTTCGCGAGCCCGATCTCGAAGCTCTCCATTGGACGCCAGGCGAGCTCCGAGCGGATCTTGGAGGAGTCCACGGCATAGCGCAGGTCGTGCCCCGGCCGGTCGGTCACAAAGGTGATCAGATCGCGCCGTGAAGAGCCGTCGCCGCGGGGTTGGCGCGCATCGACCATATCGCAGATCCGCCCGACGACATCGATGTTGCGCTCCTCGCTGTCGCCGCCGACGTTGTAGGTCTCCCCCACCCGGCCCTGGGTCAACACGGCGATCAGAGCCCGCGCGTGATCTTCGACGTGCAGCCAGTCGCGCACGTTCTCTCCCTTGCCGTAGACCGGCAAGGCCTTGCCTTTCAAGGCGTTGATGATCATCAAAGGAATCAGCTTCTCGGGAAACTGATAGAGCCCGTAATTGTTGGAGCAGTTGCTGGTGACCGTCGGCAGGCCATAGGTTTTGTTCCAGGCGCGCACCAGATGATCGGATGACGCCTTGCTCGCCGAATAGGGCGAGTTGGGCTGATAAGGCGTTTCCTCGGTGAAATGGCCTTCTGCGCCCAGTGCTCCGAAGACTTCATCGGTGGAGATGTGGTGAAAGCGAAAGGCTGCCTTTTCCGCGCTTTCCAGTTCGCGCCAGTAGGCTGTCGCCGTCTCCAGCAGCCGGTAGCTGCCGACGACGTTGGTCTGGATAAAATCCCCGGCATTATCGATGGAACGGTCGACGTGGGATTCGGCCGCCAGATGCATAACAGCCGTCGGGCGGTGCCGCGCAAAAACGGCGTGCAGCGCCGCTGCATCGCAGATATCGACCTGCTCGAAAGCGTAATCCTCGGCTTCCGCCCAGTGCTCCAGCGCTTCGGGGGTCGCGGCATAGGTGAGCTTGTCGACGTTCACCACCTGAGCGGTTTTGGACGACAGAAGCTGGCGGATGACTGCAGAACCGATAAAACCGGCACCGCCGGTGACCAGGATTTTCATTTTACGCTCCCCAAGCCGAGACCGGAAGCCGGCACGGCTGGCTCAAAACACTTCGAACGACCTCTTAGAAAGGCCACCTAAGCCTTTCCTCCATAAACAAAATTCTTTGACAAATCACTTAGAGGCGGAAAGCGGCGGTCGCGGTCGGAAAGAACCGCCTTGGCAGGGTCCAGCGGCCAGTCGATGCCCAGGTCCGGATCATTCCAAAGCACCCCCTGCTCCGCCGCCGGCGCATAGTAGTCGGTCACCTTGTAAATCACCTCTGTATCCGGCTCCAAGGTGCAGAACCCGTGGGCAAAACCAATCGGAACGTAAATCTGATTCCAGTCGGCGGCGGAGATGACGGCGCTGACATGCTTGCCGTAATCGGGCGAGCCCGAACGCAGATCGACAGCCACGTCGAAAACCGCACCGCGGACGACCCGTAACAGCTTTGCCTGGGCATGGGGCGGCACCTGGAAATGAAGACCCCGCACCGTACCGGCCTCGGCCGAAAACGACTGATTGTCCTGGACAAAGTCGCCCTCGATACCAGCCTCGGCAAGCGCCTGCTTGTTGTAAGTCTCCGAGAAGAACCCCCGGTGATCGCCATGCTTGGCAGGCTTCAAAAGGCGTACCCCGGCAATGGCCAGGCTCGTTACATCCATGCGGTCGGGTTCCCTGGGCAGACACGCGGGCTAGGCCTCAGCCGAGGCGCCGCCCGATTCTTGCCGGGATGATAGCGCAATTGGCAAGCCCCTGCCTTATCGAGGCTAATCCGGCTCCGAAGGCCTCTTTAGCTGCGGAAAATCATGGTGATTTCCGGGAACAGCAAGACCAGGGCCAGCACAAAGAGCTGCAGGACGATAAAGGGCAGGAAACCGCGGAAAATCTCCGGCAGGGTGATGTGCGGCGGGGCCACGGATTTCAAGTAAAAGGCCGCCGGCCCGAAGGGCGGGCTGAGGAAACTGACCTGCATGTTCACGCAGAACAGGATGCCGAACCAGACCGCGACGAAGCTGGGCGCCGCAACCAGAGCGCCGGTGAGCCCCAGTTCATCGATCGGCAGCTTCAAGACGATGGGCAGGAAGACCGGCATGACCAAGAGCACAATGCCGACCCAATCCATCACCGCCCCCAACAGCAGGAAGATCAGCATCATCAGCAGCAGGATACCAAAAGTCGGGAACTCGGTCCCGATGATCAGGTTGGCGACATAGGTTGGCCCGCCGGCGATGGTGTAAGCACCCGCCAGGGCCGTTGCCCCGAAGGTGATCCAGAGAATGGTCCCGGTCGACTTCCAGGTCCGCATCAACGCTTCCTTGACCAGCGACCAGGAAAGCTCGCCGCGCAGCGTGATCAGAATCAGCACTGCAACCACCCCCATTCCGGCCGCCTCGGTAATGGCCGTAATCCCGCCATAGATCGAACCAAGAACCACAAAGACGATCAGCAAGGGCGCAATGAGGCCAGGCAAAGCGCGCAGCTTGTCGGCCATGGTGACATCGTCGCCGCCTTCCGGCAGGGGCGCCTGATCCGGGTATCTGCGGGTCCGGTAGATGATGTAGAGGATGTAACAGCCGCCGAGGATGAAGCCCGGCACAAAAGCCGCCTTGAAAAGGGCGTGAATTGAGGTTTCCGTCACCAGACCATAGATGATCAACACAATGGACGGCGGGATCATGGTCCCAAGACTGCCCGACGCACAGATGGTGCCGATGGCAAGATCCTGGTTATAGCCAAGCCGGAGCATATTCGGCAGCGCAATAAGACCCAGCAGCACGACTTCACCGCCGATGATGCCCGACATGGCGGCCATGATAATGGCCATAATCGCGGTGACGATGGCGATACCGCCGCGGGTTCGGCTCAGCCATATGTTAAGACTGTCGAACATCGCTTTGGCGATGCCCGATCTTTCCATCAGACAGGCCATAAAGATAAACAGAGGCACCGATATCAGCACATAGTCCGTCATCAGACCGTACATGCGCTGGGCCAGGATATTCAGCGGGCCCGTGCCGAAGGAGCGGAATAGAAGGTCCGGCCCGAATTTCATCAACAAGACGGCAACGGCCAGAAAACCCGACGCAAAGCCGAGCGGCATGCCAATCGCCAGCAGAACGAACAGTCCTATAAGCAGGATCAGTGAAATCGTTCCGATATCCATAAGACCTAGCCCCCTGCCGGCGCGCCCCGGCGCCGCACCCCACGATTGTTCTGCGTGTTCAATCTATGTGTTCTTCTTTCACTTCCTCTGCGAGGTCGTGAGCTTCTTTCTTCTTGTTCCAGTCGGCGATCAGGTTGGTCACCGACTGCATCGCGATTAACACCACTGCGATCAGGATCAGAGGTTTCATCGTCGCCGGAATGGGCGGATCCCAGGCGGTGCCGAAAGTTTCCCAGCGCAGCATCTTGACCCAAGCTTCGTTGAAACCGCCCCAAACGACCGCTCCGGCAAAGACGCAGATCAGCAGCACGGAGGTCACGTCAAAGACGCGCTGCCATCCGCGTGGGACCATGTCGTAGATGATGAAGATACGGATGTGGCCGCGCTGCTGCATAACATAGAGGCCGGCCAGCAGATAGACGCAACCAGCCAGCCACATCGACATCTCGTTGACCCAGAGGGTCGGCGCTTCGAAGACGTAGCGCATCACCACTTCGAAGAGCATGATGGCGACGATAATCGCGACGAGAAACATTGAAACCCGGCTGATCGCAATACTGATGCGATCCATCCAGTTTTCAACCTCATGCTCGACCATCACCCTGCTCCCCTTTTCCGCCTCGTACGTCCTGCCAGGCACCAACTACGTACGGAAAAATAACGACAAGCCCCTAAGAAAAGCCGGGCCCCCGACCGCTGGCTGCAGTCAGGGGCCCGATATCGAACGAGAACGCAGGCGGTTACTGCACCAAGCCCAGCGTCTTCAGGAAAGCAGTATGGCTGTCGACCAAAGCCCGCGCTTCGGGGGTTTTTTCAGCCCAACCCTGCCAGGCGTCCTGCGCTGCCTGGCGGAATGTGGCGCGATCCTCCGCCGACCAGTCGTGTAAAGTCACGCCCTTCTCGCGCAGCATTGCCGCGGCCTCGTTGTTTTTCACCTCGAAGGTCAGGGCCGTCTGGAAGGCTAGCTTCTGCATGGCAACATCAATAATGCGCTTGAGATCTTCGGGCAGAGCATCCCAGGCATCCTTGCGAATCGCCAGATGGTCCGAAGGCATGGAGTGGAAACCGGGATAGGTCGCGTGGCTCACGAGATCATAAAGGCCGAGGCCGACATTGTTGGCGAGGCCCGAAGCGTCCGCGCCATCAATGATTTTGGTCTCCAACGCGGTAAAGATCTCGGTGAAATCCATCACCACCGGCTTGGCGCCCAAGTTGGCGAAGATCTCGGTTTCCAGACCCGGCGGCGAGCGGAACTTCCAATCCTTCAAGTCTTCCGGCCCGGCGATCGGGCGGGATGAGGACATGGACTCCTGACCGTATACCCACCAGCCGATGAGCTGCATGTTGTATTCGTTGTAGAGTTCGTTGGCCGCATCTTCGCCACCACCGTGATAGAACCACGCGTACTGCTGCCAGGGCGTATCGTAGCCGCCCATGATGTCTCCAACGAACTGAAAGGCAGGATTCTTACCGGTCTGGTAGGCTCCACCCGTCATATCGCCATCAAGGATGCCACTCGCCGCCGCATCGAAGGTCTCTGTCGGCTTCACAACAGAAGCGGAAAAGAACATCTCGATATCCAGGCGACCGCCGGACATGGTTTCCACGTCATCGACGAACTCTTGGGCCAGCTTGCCCGAGACTGTCTCCGGCGCGTAGTGGGTTTGAATGCGCAGGGTGTAATCGGCGGCCATAGCCGTCGAAAGACCAAGCACGGAAGTGGCCGCCGTCACGGCGGCGAATTTCAGGAACTTCATTGAGTCCTCCCTTGTATTTATGGGCCTCGTTTTTGCTGCGCGTTTCGTCGCCGCGCCGTTTCCGGCACAAGTCTCCGCGCCTTCGCGAAGCAGCCTAAGCTATTCACAAGAGGGCGACAACGGTTCTGTTATCGATATCAGGATACGCGGACCGCGGCGGCTAGTCGGCAGAAAGCGGAAGGCGTGGCCGGTTGAGGGACATGATCTCTATGCCCTGCCCGACCAGATAGGCCTCCGCCGCCGCGCGAGCCGCGGCATGGGTGTCTTCGAAACCCTCGGCATAGAACTCGCCCTTGAGCGTCCAGGTGACGCGCCAGCGATACCCGCGCCTGCCGCGCGGCCCCTGAGGCCCCGGGTTTCCGAGCCAGGGTTCGACAACGAGGTTGTAGTTTTTGAGACCTTGCATCTCGACCACCCCGCCTTGAAACAACGCGGACAGCCACAATCAGGCGCTCCGTTCCGGCAGTATAGGCGATCCGCTTCGATCCGCTGAACGAAATCTGCGGATCATGGCCAACTCAGAGATGTTGGCGATACAATCTTAGCGCGTTGCCAATGACCGAGACCGACGAAAGGCTCATGGCCGCGGCGGCAACCATCGGGCTCAGCAACCAACCGGTAAGCGGATAAAAAAGGCCCGCAGCCAGGGGGACGCCAAGCCCATTGTAGAGAAAGGCGAAAACCAGGTTCTGGCGAATGTTGCCCAGGGTCGCCCGGCTCAGCCCGCGCGCCAGCAACAAGCGTTTCAAGTCACCCTTCAACAGGGTGATGCCGGCTGCCTCCATAGCGACGTCGGTGCCGCTGCCCATGGCGATGCCGATGTCCGCCTGGGCCAGCGCCGGGCCGTCGTTCACGCCGTCGCCAGCCATGGCGACCACCCGGCCCTGCCCCTGCAGTGACTTTACGATGTCCGCTTTGCCGGCCGGCAAAACGCCGGCAAAGACCTTTTCGATGTCCAGTGCGCCGGCCACAGCCTCTGCAACAGGCGCGGTATCTCCCGTCACCAGCACGATCTCCAGGCCGTCTTTGCGCAATCCCGCCACGGCTTCCGCCGTCGTCTGCTTCAAGGCATCGGCAACGACGATGAAGCCCGCAAGATGCCTGTCCTGAGCCACCCAAATTACAGTCTGTCCCTTGGCCTCAAAGGCGTCCGCTTCCTTCTTCAGGGCCGTCGCCTCGCAGCCCAGCTCGGCGAGCCAGGCGGCGGACCCGACATGCAGATCCAGCGCACCGAAGGTACCCTCTATGCCTTTGCCAGGCACCGCCTTGAAGTCGGTCACCGGCAGCAGGGACAGACCGTGCTCTTCCGCCGCCTCGACCACGGCAATCCCCAAAGGATGCTCGCTGTGATGCTCCAGGCTGGCGGCCAACTGAAGCAGATGGTTCTCGTTGCCGGACTGCAGCGGCTCTACCGCCACCACCGAGGGACGTCCTTGGGTCAGGGTCCCGGTCTTGTCGAGCAGCAGCGTATCGGCCTGGGCCAGACGTTCCAACGCCTCCGCCTCCTTCACCAGGACACCCAGCCCGGCCCCGCGCCCCACCGCCACCATGATCGACATCGGCGTAGCAAGCCCCAGGGCGCAGGGACAGGCGATGATCAGCACAGAGACGGCAGCCGCGACGGCGTAGCCGAAAGCCGGGGACGGCCCGAGAAGCATCCAGAGTGCAAAGCTCACCACGGCGGTGAAGACCACCAGAGGCACCAGGACGGCCGCCACCCGGTCGGCCTGGCGCTGAGCCGGCGCACGGCTGCGCTGCGCCTCGCCGACCAGATTGACGATCTGCGCCAACAGCGTATCCCGGCCGACCTTCTCGGTGCGGAAAACGAGACTGCCGCTGATGTTAACGGTGCCGCCGGTCACGCGGTCGCCGAAAGTCTTGTGCTGAGGCTGGGATTCGCCGGTCAGCATCGATTCATCGACGGCGCTTTCACCTTTCACGACGATGCCGTCGCTGGCGAGCTTCTCGCCCGGCCTTACTCTTACCAAATCTCCGGGCTGCAGATCCTCGACGGGAAGGTCCCGCTCCTTACCGGCCTCATCGAGAACCTTGGCGGTTTTCGGCGCAAGGTTCAGCAGAGCGCGCAAGGCGCTGCCGGTACGCTCCCGCGCCCGCAATTCCAGCACCTGCCCAAGCAGCACCAAGGTAATGATGACAGCGGCCGCTTCGTAGTAGACGGGCAGGCTGCCATCAGCACTCTTGAAAGCCGGTGGGAAAATGCCCGGCAGTACCGTCGCCGCAAGACTGAACAGGAAGGCCGCGCCGGTACCCAGCGCAATCAGGGTGAACATGTTCAGGTTACGCGTTCTCACCGACGACCAGCCGCGCGCAAAAAACGGCGCCCCCGCCCAAAGCACCACCGGTGCAGAGAGGGCGAGCTGAACCCAGCTCGACCAGAATGCCGGCAAAACAGTCCAGCCAAAGAGATGTTCGCCCATCACCAAAACAACGAGCGGCAGGCTGAAGACGGCGCCGACCCAGAACCGCCGGGTCATATCGATCAGCTCCACATTGGGGCCGTCGTCGAGACTGATTTCCTTGGGCTCCAGTGCCATGCCGCAGAGAGGGCAAGTTCCCGGGCCCCGCTGCTCCACTTCCAGATGCATCGGGCAGGTATGGATGGCGTCAGGTTGCGCCGCGCCGGATCTCTTCGACACCGCGGCGGCGGCATGACCGCAACAACCCGATTTGGTTTCCGCATTCATTCCAAGGCATCTTCCTGATGATTCGCTGCGGGCAGAGATGGGGCTTCCAGTCGCTGGAAGGTCAAGGATTCTGTTGGCTGCCCGCGGCATGCCCGTGCGAATTCCCCAGACAAGGCTTCCCAAGGGGCCCCCTGTCGGGCTAAATCAAAGCAATCGTCCCTTTATTGGTCTGAAACTGGTCTTTTGGCTATGCCATCTGCCGATAGTTCGGCAGCCCTGGATCGCCGGGCCGGCCCGGCCAGCCATGATTTAAGGAGTCTCGTAAGGTCATGCGCAATCTGGAACTTCCGGGCCGGTCGGTCGCCCGCTCAATGAACGGCATGGCCGCGACCTCTCATGCGCTGGCGACTCTGACCGCGATCAATGTGCTGCAGGACGGCGGCAATGCGATGGACGCAGCCGTTGCAGCCTGTGCCGTACAAGGTGTCGTGGAGCCCGAATCGACCGGTATCGGCGGTGACTGTTTCGTTCTCTACGCCCCGCGCGGCTCCGCCGATATCGTCGCCTTCAACGGCTCAGGACGGGCGCCCAAGGCCGCCACGGCCCAATGGTATGCCGAACAGGGCATCGACAAGCTTGAACGTTTTACCCCGCATTCCGTAACTGTGCCGGGCTCCATCGACGCCTGGGCTCAGCTTCTGCGCGACCACGGTACCCGGAGCCTCGGCGACATGCTGCAGCCCGCCATCCGTTTCGCCCGGGACGGCTATGTCATTACCGAGCGTGTGGCCACGGATTGGGAAGGTGAAATCGAAGCCTTGACCCACGACCCGGTTACCAGCGATATCTTCCTCCCGAACGGCAAGCCGCCGGCGCTGGGCAGCGTTCATCGGCAACCGCTTCTGGCTGCAAGCATGGAGACCATCGCCGAGCAAGGCCGCGACGCCTTCTATAAAGGTGCCATCGCCGAAGACCTGGTTGCCCACCTGCGCGAACTCGGCGGCCTTCACAGCCTGGAGGACTTCGCCGAAGCCGCCGGCGAGTACGTCGATCCGATCAAGTCAGCCTACAAAGGATACGACATCTACCAGTGTCCGCCCAACGGCCAGGGTGTGATTGCGCTGCTGCTGCTGAATATACTTTCCGGCTTCGATTTCTCGACGATGGAGGCGATGAGTGCCGAACGCCTGCATATAGAGATCGAAGCGATGCGCATCGCCTATCAGGAGCGCGATGCCCGCCTTGCCGACCCGGCCCAGGCCGAAGTTCCGGTGGAGCAGCTGCTCTCCGCCGACTACGCCGTGGAACTGCGTAGCCGCATTCAAATGGACCGCGCCTCCGTGCCGCCTGCGCCGGCCCCCATCGCCGCCCATGCGGACACGGTCTACCTCTCCGTGGTGGATAAGGACCGCAATGCGGTCAGCTTCATCAATTCCACCTTCAACTCCTTCGGCAGCGGCATCACCGGTCCGAAGAGCGGCATCGTGTTGCAGAACCGTGGCGGCGCCTTTTCGGTGGACCCGGACCATCCGAACTGCATCGCGCCCGGCAAGCGCCCGATGCACACCATCATCCCGGGAATGGTGGTCAAGGATGGTCGCGCCGTGATGCCCTTCGGCGTCATGGGTGGCCACTACCAGGCGGCCGGGCATGCGCGCTTCCTGACCAACCTTTTCGACTACGGCCTGGATGTTCAGCAGTCGATGGATATGCCGCGCCTCTTCGCGCTGCCGGGCGACGATGAAACCGAGGTCGAGGCCGAAAGCGGCATACCGCAGGATGTGATCGCGAAGCTGGAAGAGATGGGACACCGCTTCTGCGAGCCCTCGAAGCCCATTGGCGGCAGCCAGGCCATCTATATCGACTGGGAAGCCGGTGCCCTGGCCGGTGGCTCCGACCCGCGCAAGGACGGCTGCGCTCTCGGGTACTGATCCCAGAGTTATTGATTGTCGGCATTACTTGACCCGCAAGGAGCTGAACTTGGTTGCTTTGGACCCCGCCCTGCATGAGGCCTACAGCCAGATCACCACAGCGACGATCACCACGGTCCTGCTGAAAAAAGGCCTGCGGAACGTATGGATACGCGGTGCCAAGCCTTTTGCCGGCGAAACCAAGCGCCGGGTCGGCCGTGCCTTTACGCTGCGTTTCGTGCCCGCCCGTGAAGACCTGGCGACCCCCGCCTCCTGGTCGTCGCCCACCTCCACCCGGGCCGCCATTGAGGACATGCCCGAGGGCGTGATCACCGTGGTCGACTCCATGGGGGTCACCGATGCCGGGATCTTCGGAGACATTCTCTGCGCGCGGATGCACAAGCGCGGCGTCGAAGCGCTGATCACCGACGGCGTGCTCCGCGACCTGGAGGGGGTCGAGGCCAGCGGCCTGCCGGTCTGGTGTAACGGTGTTGCGGCACCCGCCTCCGTCGCCGGCCTTACCTTTGTCGGCTGGCAGCAGCCGATCGGCTGCGGCGGCGTTGCGGTCTTCCCGGACGATCTGATCGTCGCCGACAGGGACGGTGCGGTGGTGATACCGAAGGACCTGGTCAACGAAGTTGCGGAACTTGGCCTGGAACAGGAACGCCTCGAGGGTTGGATCATGCGGGAAGTCGGCAAGGGTGTTCCCCTGCCCGGCCTCTATCCGCCCAACGAGGAAACCCGCGCCCGCTATGCGGCGGAAACCGCTGAAAAGACCTGATCCAGGGGCTGCAAAAGGCACTTGCCAGGAAATTCGCGTTTTTCTAGCCTTTCCCGATGCTTGTGCTCGAACGATTCTTTCCGCCCTTTAAGTTGCGGCTCGGAAACCCCGGGGATGCGGAAGCGCTGCTGCAGGTCCATCAGCGGGCGATCCTTGTGCTCGGCCGGCGGATCTACAGCGATGCCCAGGTAGAAAGCTGGGCTTCCGGCAACACGGCTGAGCGCTATGTCAGCGCCATGCGCGAAGACGGCGAGATCTTCGAGGTCGCCGTGGCGCGGAAGGGACGTATTGTCGCCTTCTGCTCGCGTAAGGAGGCAGAGATTCGCAGCCTCTACGTCGATCCCGATTGGGCCCGCCACGGCATCGGCCGCCTGCTGCTGAAGCGCGCCGAAATGGCCATCACGGAAGCCGGCCATGGTTCCATCTCCATCGGCGCCAGTCTGGTCGGTCTGCCTTTTTACGAATCCCAGGGTTACCGGGTGCTGCGTCACCGGCATTGGAAAACGCGCGGCGGCCTGTTCATTCCGGCCGCGGAGATGGAAAAGAACGTTCACGCCTCCGCACACCGGCAGTCCGAAAACTAAGTCAGAACCCTTCATCGGCCTGCATCGAAGCAACGCTTCAGTCCTATCCGCCATTCTGGGAACAGGAGCCGAGGGATCTTTCACGCGACGCCCGCGATCGGCAGAGCCAGAGGCTCGATCACCGCGATCTTCTTCATCAACGGCACCCTGGTCGGCTGCTGGGCGTCCGGTATTCCTCAGATCAAGGAACGCCTCGGCCTCGACGAAGGTACCCTGGGGCTTGCGCTGCTGGCATTCGCCTTCGGGTCCATCGTCGCCATGCTGTTCGGCGGCCCGCGCATCGACCATTTCGGCAGCCGTCTGGTGTTGCTGATCAGCACCCTGGGTTTCAGTTTCAGTCTTCCCCTGGTGCTCCTTGCCCAATCGCTACCACAGCTTCTCGCCGCCGTGGTCGTCATCGGCTTTGCGAACGGCTTGATGGATGTCTCCATGAATGCCCAGGGCATCACCGTCGAGCGCCGCCGCGACCGGCCGATCATGTCTTCCCTGCACGCCTTCTTCAGCATCGGTGGCATGACCGGCGCGGCGGCAGCGGCACTGTCCTACGGCCTGGGCGGCGGGATTGAACACTACCTGCTCACAGTCTGTGTGCTGGTGATCCCCCCGGCCGTCTTCGCGCTTCACGGGCTGTTCCCCGACGCCCAGGCAGCCGGCCTGAAGGGCCGGATTTTGGCGCTGCCGCCCCGGTCTCTCTGGCTGATCGCCGCCTTTACCTGCATCGCCTTTGTCTGCGAGGGCGCAATGTTCGATTGGGGTGCCGTCTACCTGCGCGACGCTCTGGGCAGCGATGCCTCGACGGCGGCCTTGGGTTTCGGCACCTTCTCCGCCGCCATGGCCGCCGGCCGCCTGCTGGGCGACCGGGTGGTCGCGCGTACCAGCCGCGTCACCATTCTGCGCGGCAGCGCCGTAATCGCCTGCTTGGGCTACGTTCTGGCACTTGCCGGAGAAAGCATAGTGCTCACCTTTTTCGGCTATGCCCTGATCGGCCTCGGCGTCGCCAATATCGTGCCGGTGCTTTTTTCTCTTGCCGGGACGCGAAAGGAAATCGGCCATGGCAGCGGGATCGCCGCGGTGGCCACGGCCGGCTACAGCGGGTCCCTGCTCGGCCCCGCCTGGGTGGGGTTCCTGGCGGATCTCTTCAGCCTGCGTTGGGCGCTGGCGGTGACGGCGGTCTTCCTGGTACTTTTAGTCTGCTTCGGTCGGCTCGTACGAAAAGACTAGCCCTCCTGGACCGGGGTGCAGAGGCAGTCTTCCAGCCCTGTCAGGAAACCCTGGGCAATGGTGGTTTCCGGGTCCATTTCCCGCAGGATACGGCGTAGCACCGTGCTGCCCTCGGGGAAACGGCGCATCTGGGCGATGGTTTCCTTGGCCAGGCGCTCGCCGAGCGGCCAGTCGTCCTGATAGACGCCACTGTCTTCAGGCACATCCCAATAGTGCCAGGTCTCGGTCTCATCCAGGCTGACAGTCGGAAACTTCAGCCACTCCTCCTGCCACCAGTCGGCGGCCTTGGCGGCCTCAGCCACCGCGGTTTCGCTTTCCTGGCGGAAGTCATCGAGGTCCAGGACCTTCTTCGATGCAGCCATCATGTTTTTCCTCCCATTTGGGCGGTCGCTCAGACCGAAAAATACTTTGCCTGCGGATGGTGCAGGACGATTGCCGATGTGGATTGCTCCGGGTGCAGCTGGTGCTCGTCGGACATGACGATGCCGATCTCTTCCGCATTCAGCAGGGCCAAGAGCTGCTCCTGATCCTCCAGGTTGGGACAGGCCGGATAGCCGAAGGAATAGCGTGAGCCGCGATACCCCTGGCTCAGCATGGCGTCCATGTCCCTCGCGTCTTCATGACCGAAACCCAACTCGGCGCGGATGCGCTTGTGCAGGTATTCCGCTAGCGCCTCCGCCATTTCCACGCCAAAGCCGTGCAGATAGAGGTAATCCTGGTAGCGGTCATCCTGGAACCAGTCGCGCGCCACGTCCGAGGCGTTCTGTCCGACCGTCACCACCTGCAGGCCCAGAACATCACGCTCGCCGCTGGAGAGGTCGCGCAGGAAATCGGCGATGCAGAGTCCGCCACCACGAGCCTGGCGCGGCAGAGAGAAGCGAGCCACCTCACGCTCCAGATCATCAGGATCGAAGAGAATAACGTCATTCCCCTCGGCATTGGCCGGCCAATAGCCATAGACCGCCTGCGGCACCAGAATGTCCTGCTGTTTGGAAACATCGAGCATGCGCTTGAGGGTGGGCTTCAGTTCCTTGCGCGCCCAGATCATGTAATCCTCCAGGGAGCGTCCGTTCTTGCGAAAGCCCCATTGGAACTGAAACAGCATGCGGTCGTTCAAGAAGGGCACCAAGGCATCCAGAGGCACCCGGGCCAGGACGCGGGGCCCCCAGAACGGCGGCTCCGGAATCTCGACGCCTTCGGCCAATTCTTCCCGGCGCAGGCGGGTTTCCGCGAAGTCGACCGGGCGCTGGTCGGCCCGCGTCGCCTCGCCCAGCACGCGCTTGCTTTTACCGGGGCGGGCCGCGCCCTTGCTCTTGCGCTCGTCGACATGGGCGGCGAAGTTGCCGTTCACCACCTTGTCCATCAGCGACAGCCCATCGAAGGCATCACGCGCATAGGCGACCTGCCCGCTGGCATAAGCCGCCGCACAGTCCTGTTCCACATAGTTGCGGGTCAGGGCCGCGCCGCCCAGCATTACCGGTACGGCCACGTTGTCGCGGGTCATACGCTCCAGGTTTTCGCGCATCACCACCGTGGACTTCACCAACAAGCCCGACATGCCGACCGCATCGGCCCCGTGCTCGATCACCGCCGCCAGGATGTTGTCGATGGGCTGCTTGATGCCGAGATTGACGACCTTGTAGCCGTTGTTGGTGAGGATGATATCGACCAGGTTCTTGCCGATGTCATGCACATCACCCTTCACCGTAGCCAGAACGATGGTGCCCTTTTCCTGTCCCTCCACCTTTTCCATGTGAGGTTCCAGGAAGCGAACCGCGGCCTTCATGGTCTCCGCCGACTGCAGCACGAAAGGAAGCTGCATCTTGCCGGCGCCAAAGAGTTCGCCGACGACCTTCATGCCGGCGAGAAGGTGCGTATTGATGATATCCAGAGGCGGGTGCTTCTCCATCGCCTCGTTGAGGTCATCTTCGAGGCCCTGGCGGTCACCATCGACGATGCGGTCGCTGAGACGTGTCTCCACGTCCTCCGCACGGACCTTTTTCACGCTGGCGGCGGCTGTACGGCCCTCAAACAGGCTCATGAAAGCGTGCAGCGGATCATATCCGCCATCACCGGTATCGGGGCGGCGGCGGTCGAAGATCAGGTCTTCCGCCACCTGTACCTCTTCCTGGGGGATCTTGTGCAGCGGTACAATCTTGCTGACGTGGACGATGGCCGACGTCAGGCCGCGCTTGATGGCATGGTCCAGATATACCGAATTCAGCACGTGGCGCGCCGCCGCATTCAACCCGAAGGAAATATTGGACAGGCCGAGCAGGATCTGACAATCCGGCAGCTCCCGTGCGATCTCCTCAATGGCCTCCAGCGTCCAGAGACCGAGTTTTCGGTCATCTTCGTTGCCGGTGCAGATCGTGAAGGTCAGTGGATCGATGATCAGGTCGCTGGCCGGCAACCCATGCTTGACGCAGGCGAAGTCGTACAGCCGCTTGGCCACGGCCACTTTGTGATCGGCTTCCTTGGCCATCCCGCTTTCCTCGATGGTCAGCGCGATCACCGCGGCACCGAAGCGGCGGGCCATTTTCACCCGCTGCTCCGCCGGCTCCTCGCCATCCTCGAAGTTGATGGAATTGAGGATCGGTTTGCCGCCATAGAGCTTCATCGCCGTTTCGAGCACCGGCAATTCGGTGGAATCGAAAACCAGCGGCGCCGATACCGAGCCGCGCATGCGGCTCACCACCTCGGTCATCTCGGCGCCTTCGTCGCGGCCGACGAAGGCGGTGCAGACATCGACGGCGTGGGAGCCTTCCTTGGCCTGCTCCACGCCCATGGCGACACAGCCGTCCCAGTCACCGCTCTCCTGCAGTTCCCGGAACCGCTTGCTGCCGTTGGCATTGCAACGCTCGCCGATGGAGAGATAGGCGTTTTCCTGACGCAGCGGCATCTGGGCATAGAGGGAAGCAACCGAGGGCACCCAGAAGCTCTGGCGTTGCTTGGGCGCCGGCCGGCTGCCGACCCTGGAATCCTCGCCCGCCCGCTTGCTGAGCATGGCATCCAGCGCCGCAACGTGTTCCGTCGTGGTACCGCAGCAACCGCCGATGATGTTGAGGCCGTCTTCTTCCAGAAAGCGGTCAAGCCATCCGGCCAGCTCCTGCGGCTGCAGGGGATAGCGCGTTTGACCGTCGACCAACTCCGGCAGACCCGCATTGGGCTGGACGGAGATGAAGCCGGGCCAGTTTTCCGCCAGCCACTCCAGGTGGGGCGCCATCTCCTGCGGACCGGTCGCGCAATTGAGGCCGATGACCGGAACATCCAGAGCATGCAACACGGTCGCCGCTGCAGCCACATCGGCACCAACCAGCAGGGTCCCGGTGGTCTCTACCGTGACCTGCACCATGATCGGCAGATCCGCTGCGGCTGCAGCCCGGGCCAACTTGGCACCGTTTACCGCCGCCTTCACCTGCAGGGTGTCCTGGCAGGTTTCGATCAGAATTGCATCGACGCCGCCGGCAATGAGGCCGTCGCACTGGATCTTCAGCGCTTCTTCCAGTGAGTCGTAGTCAATGTGGCCTAATGTCGGCAATCTGGTCCCCGGTCCGACGGAACCGACCACGAAACGCTCCCGGCCATCGCCTGCAAAGAGCTCCGCAGCTTCCCGGGCGATCTCTGCGGCGCGCCAGTTGATCTCCTCGGCGCGGTCGGTCAGGCCGAACTCGCCCAAGGTAATAGGTGATCCTCCAAAGGTATTGGTCTCCACCATGTCCGCCCCGGCCTCGAAATAGCCGCGGTGTATCTCCCGCACCATGTCCGGGCGCGAAAGGTTCAGTACCTCGGTGCAGTTTTCCTGTCC
Organism: Pelagibius sp.; assembly: GCF_965249265.1. Lineage (NCBI taxonomy): Bacteria > Pseudomonadati > Pseudomonadota > Alphaproteobacteria > Rhodospirillales > Rhodovibrionaceae > Pelagibius > Pelagibius sp. The sequence goes on from NZ_OZ252224.1 coordinate 2,579,781, forward strand.
CCAATAGTCATCGTCTATGGAGAGATCCATGGCCTGAACACGGCTGCCCATGGCGCCATCACAGAGCAGCACCTGCTGCGACAAAAGATCGAGAAACTTGCTCACTGGGCAGCCGCCATCGCAAAGGTTCGCCGGCTTTCCGCCCCTCGCGCCGCAAAGGCATCGCATAACAGCAACCGGCAAACGGCGGCGGTCAGATCAGCTCTGTTCAAGGTATAGAAATGGAATTCCTCAACGCCGCGCACCGCCAGGAAGCGGCAGAGGTCGGCAGCGACGGTTACGGCAACCGGGTCCCGCACCTCCCCCTGCTTTTCCAGGCCGTCAAAGAGTGGCGGCAGCCAGGCCGGAAGAGCCGACTTGCAGCTTGCGGCAATTTCCTGGGTTCGCTTGAAGTTCGCGATGGGGAGCACGCCGGGGATGATGGGTGCCGTAATCCCGGCCGCACGGGCGCGATCGACAAAGCGCAGGAAGTCTTCCGGATTGAAAAAGAACTGGGTGATTGCGCGGCTGGCGCCGGCATCCAGTTTCCGCTTCAGATTATCCAGATCGCTGTCGGCGCTCTGCGCTTCCGGGTGCACCTCCGGATAGGCGGCGACCGATATGTCAAAATCCGCCACCCGGCGCAGCCCGGCCACCAGGTCCGCGGCGAAGGCGTAGCCATTAGGGTGCGGCCGAAAGCCTGTACTGTCCTTCGGCGGATCGCCGCGCAAGGCGACGATGCGGCGAATGCCCGCGGCCCAGTACCGCTCCGCCAGGGCGTCGATCTCTGCCCGATCGGCACCGACGCAGGTCAGATGCGCAGCCGGGGCAAGGTCGGTCTCGTTCTGAATGCGCTCCACCGTCCGGATGGTCCGCTCCTGAGTCGTCCCGCCAGCCCCATAGGTGATAGAGACGAAAGTCGGATTCAGCCCTTCGAGCTCGCGCAGGGCCCGCCATAGCCGTTCTTCCGCCAGAGGCGACGCCGGCGGGAAGAACTCAAACGAGAAACGCGGTTGAACGGTGGTTCGCGGCATGAAGTTCACCTTGGGGTTCAGCGTAGGGGCAAAAGCCTCAGTCATGATTTCGCTTTCGAATTGCAGACCGGAGAAATCTCAAGCCGCGTTCTGTCGGCCTGCTTCGCCTTGCCGGCGGGCAGACCAAATCGAGATGGTCAGGGGGTCACCTTGCAGGTGTTGGCTCTCGTCCTGCTCCAAGCCGGCCTCGCTCAGCCAGCTCGCAATGCTGCTCTCTTCAAAGCCCAACCAGCGGTGCTCGTGCTCGTCGCGAAGCACGTCCTGTGCGTGGGCCTGAAAATCGACGATGAACAGGCGGCCGCCCGGCCTCAGTACCCGGGCTGCTTCTTCAATCGCCTGGGCAGGCCGCTCCGCATAGTGCAAAACCTGGTGAATGGTCACCGCATCGAAACTGCCGGCCGGCGCAGGAAGGTGATACATATCGCCCTTGCGGACCACGCAGTTGCGCAGACGGGCGCGTTCCAGCTTCGAACGCGCAATCATCAGCATGTCGGGGGAAAGGTCGATACCGATGGCCCGATCGACCTGTTCGGCCAGCACCTCCAGAATCCTGCCGGTGCCCGTGCCGACATCCAGCAGATCGCTCACCTTCTCCTGTGCGATCAGCCGACGGAGCTGCGCTTCCACTTCGTCGTCTTGGACGTAGAGCGCGCGCACCTCGTCCCAGCGGGCCGCAACACGATGAAAGTAATCTTCGGCGCGCTTCGCGCGCTCCGACATCACGCTTTCCAAGCGGCTGAGATCACGCACGACCGTCGGGTCGTCACTGGGCAGCGAGTCGACAAGGGTTTGAGCGAGGCCAGCCGTCGCACCGCGTTGGGAAAGCCGGTAGTAGACCCAGGTGCCTTCCCGGTTGCGGTCCAACAGACCCGCCTCCGTCAGCAGGCGCAGATGGCGCGAGATGCGGGGCTGGCTCTGGCCGAGGATCTGGACCAGGTCGCTTACCGTCAAATCGCCGTGGGCGCAGAGCACCAACAAGCGCAACCGGGTCGGTTCGGCGGCTGCCTTCATGGCGGCTAGTAGGTTTTCCACACGGCACCTCCGGTGCTGTCTGCTCTCCGAGGAAGATAGCACCATAAAGATATAAAGATATCGTTATGTCAAGGTTAAGTGCTTGATGTGAGGTGAGTACTAGCCATGAATTTCGTGGTAACGCCCCTGTCCTGCGATCTGCCGCCTCTGCGCCGGCGCTGTTTGACACGCTCGAATTATGATTCGCTTAAGTGGACTCCTTATATGATTAACCATGGCCCAGGTATCCGAACCCCAGTGGCGACCCAAGATCGGCCTTGCTCTCGGCAGCGGGGTTGCGCGCGGCTGGGCGCATCTCGGGGTGCTGCGGGCGCTCGCCCGCTATGGCATCGAACCGGACGTCATCGTCGGAACCTCCATCGGCGCGGTGGTCGGCGGCATCCATCTGGCCGGCAAGGCCGAAGCTCTGGAAGCATGGGCGAGGTCCCTCACCAAGGTTCGGATGATCTCCTACATCGACTTTCGCATGCGCAATGGCGGCATGCTCGGCGGCCGACATCTCATCGACGCCATGCGGCATGAACTGGGCGAGATGAAGATCGAGGATCTCGACCGGCCCTTCGTCGCTGTCGCAACCGACCTTGTGACCGGCCACGAAGTCTGGTTGAGAAGCGGTGATATGGTCGACGCCATGCGTACCTCCTTTTCGCTGCCCGGCATCTTCGAACCGATGCAACACGAACACCGTTGGCTCGTTGACGGTGCTCTGGTGAATCCGGTGCCGGTTTCCGTCTGCCGCGCCCTGGGGGCCCAGATGGTCATCGCCGTAAACCTTAACGCCGATATCATCGGCAAGGAGCGGCGCGCCGGTGCCGCCGTCCCTACGGTCGCCGGTTTCGATCTGTTGAGTGAAATTCAAAGTAGCGACGAGGTCCCGATTAAGTCGCGCATTGGTGCTCTGGCCAGCCGCATCTTTCGGCGTGAACCGAGTCAGCCAAGCATGTTCGGGGTGATGATTTCGGCTTTGGGTATCGTTCAGGACCGAATCTCCCGCTCGCGTCTCGCCGGCGAACCGCCGGACGTTCACATCACACCGCGGCTTGGAAACATCGGCCTCTTCGAATTCGATCGTGCGGATGAGATCATCGCCGAGGGGGAAGACTCGGTGGAGCGGGTGCTTCCGGATTTGCATGACGCCATCTCGATCTTCGGTCGGGAAAGACAAGACTCCGACGGTTAACGATTGAACGTCCAACCGAGCTGGGCAGGGTCATTTCAAACACCCCCTCCTCACGCCACTGCGGTGAGGTTTTCGGACGATGATTGGATCCGAAGACAACCGTCCGAAGGCGCAAAATAGAAAACGGCGACCGCCTCACTGAGCGATCGCCGTTCTCCACATAACGCTTACCGGCTAGGATTGCGAGGCGGCAGTCTACCGACTCGGCGCGAGGTGTAAGGTTATGATCTAGCTGATTTTTTCTTCGCTACTTTTCTCTTTGCAGCCTTCTTCTTAGCTGCCGGCCGCTTGGCGACTCTCTTTTTCGCGACCTTCTTTTTCGCTACCTTTTTCTTAGCGACTTTTCTCTTCGCTGGCCGCTTGGCGACCTTCTTTTTCGCTACCTTTTTCTTGGCGACTTTTCTCTTCGCCGCTGGCCGCTTGGCGGCCTTCTTTTTCGCTACTTTTTTCTTGGCTACTTTCTTCTTAGCCGTCTTGCGCGCAGTGGTCTTGCGCGCGGTTTTCTTTGCGCCTGCCTTCTTGGCAGTAGCACGCTTCGCCGGCGATTTCTTTTTCGCCGACTTCTTCTTTGCAGTCTTGGTAGTTGCCAATTGTCTAATCCCCTAACGTCAGAACGAATCCGGTGATGCCACCCCGCGCGCTGAATTGTGCCTGTTTGATCAATCAGTGACAAGAAAAGAGAAGCAGCACTAAAGCAATTGAATGCAAAAACTTTAACTCAGCACCATGACGTCATTCATTTGATCGAGCCGTTGCACTTGTCAAGGACCGTCGAAAAGCTCAAAGAGCGATCATCGAAGTAGCTTAATACAAGACGAATCGGATCACGCTGTCATAACAGTTTGTGTCTTAAGTCAGGGTAAGACGGATCGACTTAAGTCAGCTTGAGAAGCCTCTCCACGGCCTTCGATTCGCATCAGCAAACGGACATGGCGCTTCCTCGATATCCCGCAACAAGCTGATAGGCAGATCGAAGAAAGGGCACGCAGGTGCCCGCGCTGTGGATGCAGGGTTAACGCTTTTTCCTGTCTCAAGACTTGTGCATTCGACTCTTGGTGCAACCACAAAGATGGACGGCTGCCGATGATCCTGGCGCCGCCGGAGTCGCGCCACCACAGAGCAAACACAGCAACGCCGAGGCCGACGATACTATAGTCGCCTCCGTTATGCCCTTGTCTCCCAGGACCTTTTGCGCGTTCGTGGTGGCGTTCTCCTGTTCTACGTCTGGACCGACGTGGGCGTCTCAGGGGTGCCTGCCAACGGATCAACGAGCCGAAATCTCCGCGGCTGCAAACCAAGCCGAGAGCAGCACCTTTCACAGAGCACTCCGGCGTGCTGTTGCCGCCGACCCATCGTGTCGGCAGGAAGTCCTTCGCCACGCAATGCTGCAACAGCCGGCCTGGACGGCGGATCTTCTGATGACGGCGCTCTTTGACCCACCGCTGGATTCGCGGGACGCCAGCCCCCCGTCCCTCGCCCAATCGGCGGCGGCCGGCCCGGAGCGGCCCAATGCCGGTCAAGTTGAGGTTGGTCAGGGCGACGTTGGCCAGACCGACCCGCGCGAACCGAAAAGCCCCTGGTCCGGAACCCTGGACATCGGCGGCGTGGCCCGTAGCGGCAATACGACCAATCTGGGGGTCTCGGCAGGCATCGAGGTGATCTACGAAGCGGCCCCTTGGCGCCATGCCGGCGAGCTGTCGTTCGACTACCTTGAGGCCAGCGGCACGACCGAGGCCCAGGTCCTGGATGCCGAATACCAACTGCATTATGACCTGACCGAGAAGACCTTTGTTTACGGCCTTACACACTACGAAGACGACCGCTTCAGCGGCTTCGAGTATGAAATCACAGCCTCGGGCGGACTGGGAACCCGGCTGATTGAAAACGAGATACTCGAATGGACGGTGGCCGCGGGCCCGAGCCTTCGGGCCTTCCGCGAAGAAGACAGTGACCAGGTCGAAACGGCGCCGGGATTCAGGCTTAACAACGATGTCGCCTGGCAGATCTCCGAGACGGCAAAGCTGGCCAACGAAACGGAGGTCCGACTCGACAGCGAACGCAGCGAGGTTGAAAACGAGACCAGCCTCACTTTGCAGATTATTGAGAGTCTGGCCGGCAAGTTCTCATTCACAGCCAACTACCGCAGTCCTGTTCCCGAGGACACCGACGAACTGGACACGACAACCAAGGCGTCGCTGATTTACGGCTTCTGACCGGCTGCGGTCGCCATGGATCGCGGATGCAAACTGGTCCAAAAAACAGGGAATAATCTGCGGCCAGGGCTGTCTTGAGGAAAAGGCCCAGAGTCATGCGTCACCGATTTCGCGGGAGGTCCTGTGACCCAGCGCTGCCCATTTCTTCGCCAAGGCCTGCAGGCCGGCTTCGTCGTCGCCATGCTGGCCTTCGTTCAGCCCTCTGCGGGCTTCTCCCAGGAAGCACCGGCCGCACCGGTCTCCTCGGCGCAAGGCGCAGAGTCGTCCGATCTGCAAACCGCGCGCACGATCCAGGGCATGAGCCTCTGGGACCGCAAGAACGAGCTGCTGGGCGAGGTGAATGACGTTGTGCTGGATCGAAACACCTCAAAGCTGCGCCTCGTTGTTGTAACGCAGGGCGGTTTCCTCGGCATCGGGCAGAAGGATGTCGCCATCGAATGGCGGGAAATCGATTACGATCCGAGGGCTCGTCTGCTGCGAACGCGAAAACTCACGGCGGACGATCTTGAACAGCGAGAACCCTATGAAGCCGACCGCGGTGACATCTCAATCGACGATTGGCAGTAAACGGTCGATTTCACCACGTCAAAAACGGCCGCAATGCCACTTCCTTGACTCTTCCGAGTCGCTGTTGCCGCCGTTTATACCCGGTCTATCGATGCAGTCTGACCGCTAAGGTCGATATTTCAAAATCATAGCGAAGTAACTTTGAGTGGTGTCTTTCAACCCGTGGAATAAAACCAGGGGCTCCCGGTCTATATGCGGTAGAGCCTGGCGGTGTCCGGGATGGAAGGAGAAACCGCAGACAGAAAAGCCGGTAACAAGAGCGATCACGGTCTCCGCACCGCGCGACTTGGCATCGGCTGCAATGCGGACTTGCGGCATCATTCAGACCTGAGAGGAAGCGTGTCAACAGAACGGGTCGATCGACGGACTTTCCTTGGCGCCCTGGGAATGGGTGGCCTTGGCGTGACGCAACTTGGCTTGCCGCAGGCCTTGGCCGCCGGCCAGTGGGACCGGGCGATGCCGGACAGTCCCTTCAGCTTTACGGAACTCCGCACCAGGGCGGCTCAACTCGCCTCCCAACCCTACGAACCCGTGCCGGCTGTCGCCTTGCCGCAGAACCTTGGCGAGCTCTCACCAGCGGACTATCACGCCATACGCTTTCGTCCGGAGGCCACGATCTGGCGCGACGAGGGGCTGCCCTTTCAGATGCAGCTTTTTCATCGCGGATCGTATTTCCGCCAAGCGGTGCGCATCAACATTGTCGATACCCAGGGAATCGCAACGATCCCCTACTCGCCCACGCTGTTCGACTATTCGGGCAGCAGCGTGAGCGCCGCACCGGAAGATCTCGGCTTTGCCGGATTTCGCCTGCTGCATCCGCTGAACCGAAGCGACCGCTTTGATGAAACCGCCGTGTTCCTGGGCGCCAGCTATTTTCGTGTCCTGGGCGCCGGTCAGCATTTCGGTCTTTCCGCCCGCGGCCTGGCGATCGATACCGGTCTCCCGAAGAAAGAAGAGTTCCCCTATTTCAAAGAGTTCTGGATCGAGAAGCCTACACCGGATGCGCAGACCATTGAGATCTTCGCCCTGCTCGACAGTGTCAGTGTGACCGGCGCCTATCACTTCAGCCTCACCCCGGGCACCGAGTCGCAGATGCAGGTGCGCGCCAGCGTCTTCACCCGCCAGGCGGTCGAGAAGCTGGGCATCGCCCCCCTGACCTCCATGTTCCTCTACGGCGAAAACTCCATGCGCCCGATAGATGATCTGCGCCCGGAAATTCATGATTCCGATGGTCTCTTGATGGCTTCCAAAAGCGGTGAGTGGATCTGGCGGCCGTTGACCAACAGAAGCGAACTGCAGATCAGTTCCTTCCAGAATGAAAGCCCTCGCGGCTTCGGGCTGCTGCAGCGTGACCGTGATTCACGGCATTATCAGGATCTGGATTTCCGCTATGAACGGCGGCCCAGTGCCTGGATCGAACCCCAGGGCGACTGGGGCAAAGGCATTGTCCAGCTCATAGAAATTCCAAGCGATGCAGAGCGTTATGACAACATCGCGCTGCTCTGGGTACCGGAACGGGCTGTCGAGGCCGGCCAGGAGTGGCCCTTCGCCTATCGTTTGCGGTTCGCGAAGGGGTATCGCGACTTCCCCAGTAGCGGACGGGCCCTTGCAACACGCGAAGGCGCAGGCAGCGAGGCAGGCCGGCGCCGCTTTGCCTTGGAGTTCGGTGGCGGCCCACTGGCTGAACTGGAGGACGAGGGCGCAGTTGAGCTTGTTGTCAGTGCCTCCGACGGCCGAATCCTTGACGCGCAAATCCGACGAAACGAGGCGACAGGGACTTGGCTGGCTCTCTTTGAGCTGGATCCCGAAGAGCGGGAAGCCATCGAATTGCGGGCCTTCCTGAAAGACCACGACCACGCTCTGACCGAGACATGGAGTTATCTTTGGAAACGCAGCTGAAGCCAGCACACCCGAACGCACCGCAGACTGACGGTATCGAGATCCTGCGGGCGCGCCTCCTTGCCGGGCTCGATCGCTATCTGCGCGCTGCGGGCGTTCACGAAGATGCGCTTCGCCACCGGCTCGCCACCCGCATCAGCTCTCAATTGCAGGACCGGGGTCTGGATCTGGTGCGGATCGACTGGCGCGTGGTGATCGAGGCCGTCGATAGAGCCCTCTGCAGCGAATATCAAATCGCCGATCCCGGTGGCGAAGGTTTGAACTGCAAAGGCCGCCTTGCCCAGGCCTATTGTCAGCAGGAAACGGCAAGCCCAACGACCCTTGGAGCCCTTCTGGATCCGGCGGATGGCTGGGGCACACCGCTGCGCAATCCGAAAGCGATGCCGGACCAGGAACTGGCGCCCTGGCGCCCGAAACTCTCCTGGCTCGGGCAGTCGGCGGCCTGGCGGCCGACGCAGAGCGTCGTCGTGAGCCTGTGTTGCCTGGCCGTGGTCCTGGTGCCGTAAGAGCTGCTGCTCATGCCGCAAACTGCCCGTGAACCGAAACTGCCCCGTGAACCGACACTGCCCCGTGAACCGACACTGCGCAGAACCTTGCTGTTCTGCCTCGTGACCGCTTCAACCTTTGGCGCCGTCATGGTGTTGGGAACGATTCTGGCGGCCCAGGGGCTCTCTCTCCTCGAGCTTGGCATACTCGGTCTCTTCGGACTCCTCTTCGCCTGGATCACCACCTCGTTCTGGACCTCCTGCGCCGGCTTCGTATTGCACCTGTTTGGTCATCGCGGACAGCGCCTGCATGACCGCAGCAGGGCGGCAGGCATCGATCCAAAGCCATCCGGCGATGGGTCAAGAACGGCGCTTATCATGCCGATCTACAACGAAGATCCCACACGGGTGCGGGCCGGGCTCGAAGCGACGCTCCAGTCATTGCTGGAGTACAGCACCGCAGAGCACTTCGACCTCTTTATCCTGAGTGACAGCACCGATCCCGAAGTCTGGCTGGCGGAGGAACAGGCCTGGAGCCGCCTGAACCGGGAGTTCGCCGGGAAACTCTCCGTCTACTATCGCCACCGCCCGAAAAACCTGGCGCGGAAGAGCGGCAACATCGCGGAGTTTTGCGAGAGCTGGGGCTACCTTTACGACTACATGGTGGTTCTCGACGCCGACAGCATCATGTCCGGCCGCTGTCTGATGAAGCTGGTCCGTCGCATGGATCTGAACCCCCAGGTCGGCCTGATCCAGGTGCCTCCGGTTCCGGTGCTTCGAGAGTCCTTCTTCGCCCGCAGCCAGCAGTTCGCGGCCAGCGTCTTCGGGCCGATCTTCGCCAGCGGACTGAGCTTCTGGTTCGGCGGTGGATCGAACTACTGGGGCCATAACGCCATCATCCGGGTCGCCCCCTTTATGGCGCATTGCGGCCTGCCCAACCTGCCCGGCCGGGAGCCCTTCGGCGGCGAGATCCTGAGTCACGACTTCGTCGAGGCAGCCTTGCTGAGGCGTGCCGGATGGGAGGTCTGGCTGGCCGATGACCTCTCCGGCAGCTACGAAGAACCGCCGCCGACCCTGATCGACCATGCCAAACGCGACCGCCGCTGGTGCCAGGGCAACCTCCAACACCTGCGCGTCGTTTTCGCCGAGGGGCTACGGCCGCTCAGCCGTCTGCATCTCGGCATGGGCATCATGTCGTACCTCTCCTCGGTGTTCTGGTTCTTGCTGCTGGCGCTTTCGGGGCTGGAAGCACTGCGCCAGGCGGGGACCGAGCACAGCTACTTCATTGAAGGGGACCTTTTCCCGAACTGGCCGGTTTCCTATGCCTTCGAGGCAACCACCCTGCTGGCGATCACGCTGTCCATTCTCTATCTGCCGAAAATTCTCGGCTATTTGGCCCTGTTCCTCGACCGCCGACGCCTGCAGGCCCACGGCGGCCCCGTTAAGGCCGGGCTCAGCCTGCTGCTCGAAAGCCTGACGTCAATTCTGCTGGCGCCGATTCTGATGCTGTTTCAGGCAAGTTTCGTGGTCTCGATCCTCGCCGGGCGCTCTGTGCGCTGGGCGGCCCAGCAGCGCGACGACGGCGAAACCTCCTGGGCCGAGGCTGCGGCCGCTCATCTCGGCCACACCCTGATCGCCCTCCTGGCCGGCTGTTTGAGCTACATCTACGTGCCGGACTTCTTTTTCTGGCTCACACCGGTCCTGCTGGGCCCCATCCTGTCGATCCCGCTGTCACGCTTCACAAGCCGCGTGGATGTCGGACGACGTCTGCTGGATTGGGGTATCTTCCTCACCCCTTGTGAAAGCGATCCACCGCGGGTTCTTCGCGACCTCGCGAGACGCATCGCCGAAGCGAAGCCGGAGAGCGCCAGAACGTCGCTCTTTGAGCAGGCAATTGCCGATCCCTTTGTGAACGCCCTTCACCTGACGCTGCTGACGCGCGAGAGCAGGAGCCGAAGCGAAAGGCTTCATCTCGACGCGCTGATTGCCCGGTTCCAGGAAAAAGGCGCCGCCGGCCTCACCAGCGGCGAAAAGCGTGATCTGCTCTCCGACCCCGAGAGCATGAGCAGCCTTCATGCCCTCGCCTGGCGGGCAATCGACTCCGGCCCCTCGGTCCCCGACCCCCTTACGCAACGGGCCTAACCGAAGCTTCCTCTAGTTCTTGCGGAACACGAAGGCGGCGAGAGCACCGGCCGCAGCGGCCAGGAGAATCGCCAGAATCCCGTAAAGAGCCGAGTACTCGTGCGCGAAGTAGAACACATCGGCCCCGAGCCCGGCCTTGCTGACGATCAAGGGCGTGGTCTGGGCATGCTCGACCCGGCCCTCACGCATCATGAAGACCTCGATGTCATAGAATCCGGTGGGCACGTTCGCCGGAAAGAACAGCCGGGTCCGGAACAACTCGCCGCCGAGAAAGCTGATCCCCTCGCCCTCGGGCGTGAAGAGCCCCTGGCGCCGCTTGTTGCGGATCAGCCCGGCTCTGAATGTCTCCAGTTCCGCTGGCGACATAGAGCTTTCCTTGGCGCGCAGGCGCAGGTAATTGGCCCCCATGCTGTGCCGCGCGCGCACGGTCTCGCTGGCAATCTGCCTCAGTTCCGCACTGCTGCGAACGGCATAGAAGCTCGGAACCGAATCAAAGACCACCCGCTGATCGTTCACCCAGATCCCCGCATAGCGGCCCTTGCGCCAGACCGTCGTGTCCTCGGCCGGCCCCCGAACCACGACGACCACGTCGCTGTTGGATGCGACCGTCCCGAAAAGCAGCACATCCGTACCGGTAAAACCCGTCGTAATCTGGATCTGATGCTCGGAAAGGTCTGCGACCAAAGGATTCTGCGCCGAAGTCGGCATCGCCAAGGCCATGATGCCCAGGGAAAGCAGAACGGGACCGAGCCTCATCTCAGTGGCCCCCGACGTTGTCTGCGATGATGAAGAGGTCGTTCGGCGTCGCCACCAGATCAAAGAACAGTTTGCCGCAGACCCCGAGCACCAGGAGAGCCAGCAATCCCCGCAGTTGCTCGCCGCGCAGCCGGGTGCCGACCCGGGTGCCGATCTGCGCGCCGATGACCCCGCCGGTGAGCAGGATCAGCGCCAGCAGCGCATCGACCGTCTGGTTCTCCGTCGCCTGGAGAAACGTCACCGTGGCGGTCACGAAGATGATCTGGAACAGCGAGGTTCCCACCACCACCGAGGTCGGCATGCCCAGCAGATAGATCATCGCCGGCACCATGATGAAACCGCCGCCGACACCCATAATGGCCGCCAGAATGCCGACGACGAAACCGATCAGGATCGGCAGCAGGGCCGAGATATAGAGCTTGGACTTGCGGAACCGCATTTTGAACGGCAGGCCGTGCATCCAGTGGTGCTGATGCAGTTTGCGGCGAACGTCGGTTTGGCGGCGGCGGCGGAACAGCGCGCGGGTGCTTTCAACGAACATCAGGGTCCCGACGGCCCCCAGAAGCACCACGTAGCAAAGGGAAATGACCAGGTCGAGCTGACCAAGGCCACGCAACAAGGTAAACAACCAGACGCCGGAGACCGAACCCAAGGTACCGCCGAGCAGCAATACCCCGCCCATGCGGAAGTCGACGTTGCCGCGCCGCCAGTGGGCCAGCACGCCGGAGACCGAGGCCGCCATGATCTGATTCGCTTCCGTCGCCACCGCAACCGCCGGGGCGACGCCGATGAAGATCAGCAGCGGGGTCATCAGGAAGCCGCCGCCGACCCCGAAAAGGCCCGACAGGAACCCAACCCCGCCGCCCATGCCCAATAGCAGAAAGACATTCACAGAGATCTCTGCGATGGGCAGGTAGATGTTCATCAGAAAAAGTCGGCTTTCCAGAGGCCCCAACCCGGGGGCCGATCCAAGATGGTGCAGCTTATCGTCTGCTTATGGTGCATCGCAATGAAATCGTTCCAACAGGGCGCCGGGCCTGGGCCTCGAATCCCCGGCTACGCGCGGCTCTCCCCATAGTATAGAGAGACCACGTGCTTTGCCTCAGCGAAGAACAGCCAGCGCTCGACGGCCACCCCCAGAGCGAAGAAAGCCGCGCCGATCACAGCGGCTGCAGCGGCCAGGGAGCCCGGTAAAGCAAGGCCCACAAGGGTCGCAAGGAAAGGCAGGCCGAAACCGATCAGCACCACGAAGCGCCTGAGCTTTTCCGCGTGCTTTCTGGCGATGCGAAAGCCCATCTCCTGCATCAGATAGTTGCTTTCGCTGTGGGGGGCCTCCAGGAGCCTTACCTTGCCCAGATGCCCCAGGCCGGTGGCCGACTCGGCGGTCGATCCCCCCTCTTCCGTGCCCAGCTCACGCCAGTAAAGCACCTTGGCCGCCAAGGTCAGGACAAAGAGCAGCAGCACGACCCAGGGAAAGGTCTCGGCCAGCGGCAGCCGCCAGATCGACAGGAAGACCTGCAGCAACAATCCGCCGGAAAGGGCGGCCATGAGCAGATAGATCGGCAGGGTCCAGTTGTTGCGCCAGGCCCGGATGGTCTTCAGCGAGGTGTAGATCATCGCCGTACAGGCCACTGTGGCGATGCAGCTCAGTGCCGCAATGAGGCCGATCAGGCCGGCAAGCCCCTGATTGCTGCCGAGGAAGATCCAGGCCAAGGCGAAGAGACCTGCCGGCAGAAAGGTGAAGACGGCAGCCACGCCTTCCCGCGACAGCCAGGAAGAGCGCCACTGGCTGAGGGCCCGCCAGGCGCGCTCCGGATGACCCAAATGGAAGGTCGAAGACAGCAGGCCGAGGATCACCAGTCCGAAGGCGATACCGAAACCCAGAAGGCCGAGCCAGAACTCCGCCGGCAGCAGACCGAAGGCCCCGAGCAGGCCCATCCAGGCGAGCAGTCCGTAACCGGCACCCGATGCGGTGGTGAAGAGAATAACGGATTTTGCCGGATGCATGTCTCAGCCCCCTACCGCGTCAGCATGCGATCGACCCAGCGGGCCAGAAGGCCCGCCGATCCATCAGCGGTTTCCGCGGTGGCAACCAGAGGGGCGGCGCGTTCCACTTCGGCCGGGTTCGCTTTGGGACGCGGCGGCAGATAGCGGTTCACCGGCGCGCAGCCCTGTTCGGGCATCAATTCAAATCCCTCCCGGGCCGCTACCAGCAGGGAGACCTCGGATTCCGGATCGCCGAGATCGCCGAAATGCCGGGCCCCGGCGGGACAGGTCGAGACGCAGGCCGGCACGCGGCTGCGCTCCGGCAGGTTCTCGTTATAGATCTTGTCGACGCAGAGCGTGCATTTCTTCATCACTCCTGCGTCTTCGTCATACTCGCGGGCGCCATAGGGGCAGGCCCAGGAGCAGAGCTTGCAGCCGATGCAGGCCTCGGCATTGACCAGGACGATGCCGTCATCTTCCCGTTTGTAGGATGCGCCGGTCGGGCAGACCGTCACGCAGGGCGCGTCTTCGCAGTGCAGACAGGATTTCGGGAAATGGACGGTCCGGCTGCCGCCGTCGTCGCTCACCACCTCGAAGGTGTGGATGCGGTTGAACCAGACGCCGGTGGGATCGGCGCCGTAGGGATCCGTATCCGTCAGGGGCGCGGAATGGCCACTGGTGTTCCATTCCTTACAGTTCACCGCACAGGCATGACAGCCGACACAGATGTCGAGATCGATCACGAGCCCAAGTTTGACGGGCCCGCTCTGGGAGGGGAGAGAGGTCATACGCCACCCTCCGCCGGCGGCTCGACCTTCGGAGGCGTCTCCGCCAGGGTGGCCACCTTACCCTTTTGATTGCCGCGCCCGTCGGCCACGCCTGGAACGGTTCGGGCCACTTCGTGGCGGTTGCCGATCCATTCCTGCGCCGGCGCCTGCCGGTCTGCGCCCGGCGCGCCCTGGCCTTTCAGATCGGCGCCGTAGCGCAAGACCGCGGGCTGCTTCGGCCGCGCGGAAGGCGGCGTCTTTACCGGATCGAAGAAAGGCTCCGTTGCACCGTTCTCCGCCGGTTCACAGCGCTCAAGGCGCACCCGCAGGTCATACCAGGCCGCCTGACCGGTCACCGGATCGGAATTCGAGTAGCGCGTTCCGCCTTCCCGGGCCGGCAACAGTTCGGAGATAATATGGTTCAGCAGGAAGCCCTTATTGCTTTCAGGGGCGTCCTTATCCAGGGCCCAGGCACCGCGCCTTTTGCCAATAGCATTCCAGGTCCAGACCGTTTCCGGGTTCACACCGTACATGACGCGGACCTGACCCTTGACCCGGCCATGGTGGCTGATCACCCAGACCCAGTCGTCATCTTCAATACCGTGCTTCGCTGCGGTCTCCGGATGCACGAAGAGCCGGTTGCGGGCGGTAATCTGGCGCAGCCAGGCGTTTTGCGAACCCCAGGAGTGATACATGTGCATCGGGCGCTGGGTGATGGCGTGAAGGTCGTATCCTTCGTCGGCAACCGCCGCCTCTTCAAAGGGCGCATACCAGATCGGCAAGGGATCGAAGTAGGCCTCGATGCGCGCGCGCTGCGCTTCGGGCGGCTGGTTTTTACCGTGGCCGCGGGCCGCCAAGCGGAACTTCTGCAGGATCTCGCTATAGAGCTGCATGGTGATGGGCTCCTCGCTCGGAATCCATCCCATCTGCTTGGCGAAGGCCAGATAATCGCGGTTGGAGTGTTTGAAATAGAGCTGTGAAGGCTCCAGCTTGTGGGTCCAGAAGCAGCCGTTCTCGATGTAACGCTGCAGCTGATCCGGGTTGGGCGCACCTGTACCCTGTTGATCACCCTCAGCGCCGCGCCAACCCGCCAGGGGACCGATGCCCGGGCTGCGTTCGTGGTTGACGATATAGTCGGCGTAGCCGCCGGGATACTTAGCGCCGCCACCCTCTGCTGTCAGGCCCGGCAAGCCCAGCCGTGCGCCCAGATCGATGAGCACATCCTGAAAGGGGCGCACATCGCGATCCGGTTTACAGACCGGCTGACGGATGGCGTCGCCCGGTCCATGGGCCGAACTGATCGGCCGGTCCAGCAGCGAAATGCAATCCCAGCGCTCCAGATAGGTGGTGTCCGGAAGGATCAGATCGGCGTAGGGCACCATCTCTGAATAGTAGGCGTCGGAATAGATGATTTTGGGAATCTTGTAGTCGCCGGTCTCCGGATCCTTATCGGTCAGGTAACCCAGCGTCCCCTGAACGTTCATGGAGGAGTTCCACCCCATGTTCGCCATATACATCATCAGGACGTCGACGGGATAGGGGTCGCCCGCCCAGGCGTTGTGGATCACCATGTGCATCAGGCCATGGGCAGCCAGCGGGAAATCCCAGCTATAGGCCTTATCGAGGCGCAGCGGCTGGCCTTCGCCGTCCACCAGAAGGTCATCGGGGCCAAGCGGAAAACCGAGGGGCATACCGGCGATCGCGGTATTGGGTGCCACCGACTTGCCGGCGGGCAGCGGGCTTGGCGGAATCAGCTTCGGGAAAGGCGCCTTGTAACCGAAGCCGCCGGGGCAATCGATGGAGCCCAGCAACACCTGCAACAGGTGAATGGCGCGACAGGTATGAAAGCCGTTGGAGTGAGCGGAAATTCCCCGCATGGCATGCATGGAAACCGGGCGGCCCACCATGCGCTCATGACGCCGGCCGGCCCAGTCGGTCCAGGGTATATCCAGGACGATTTCTTTTTCAAAGGCCGCCTCCGCCAACTCGGCAGCGATACGTTTGATCGTCTCGACCGGCAGGCCGATCTGTTCGGCCACCGCCTCGGGTGCGTAGCCCGGTTCAAGATAGCGCTTGGCCAGCAGCTCAAAGGAAGGCACCGCCTGACGTCCGTCCGGCAAGGTGAAGCGGCCGACAACGGCGGCGCCGACGCCGATATCCTTTGCAGGCACCGCGGCCTGTTTCTGCGCATCCCAGCAAAGCGCCGCGCCCTCACTGTCACGGGCGAAGAGACCGTCGTCTTCCGCACCGGGATCGTCGATCACCAGCCAGGTCGCGTTGGTGTAGCGGCCGAGAAAATCCCAATCGATCTTCTCCGCTTTCAGCAACTCGTGAATGAGGGCCATGACAAACAGGCCGTCGGTGCCGGGCCGCAGGCCGATCCACTCATCGGCAATGGCTGAATAGCCGGTTTTCACCGGGTTCACCGAGACGAATTTCGCCTGGCCCAGCGTCTTCAGCTTGCCGAGCCCCGCTTTGATCGGGTTGGAATCATGATCTTCGGCAACACCAAAGAGCATGAAGTAACGGGTGTAGTCCCAGTCCGGTTCGCCGAACTCCCAGAACGATCCGCCGATGGTATAGAGGCCGGCCGCCGCCATGTTCACCGAGCAGAAGCCGCCGTGGGCGGCAAAGTTGGGGGTGCCGTACTGCGCCGCCCACCAGCCGGTCAGTGACTGGCTCTGATCGCGGCCGGTAAAGAAGGCGAACTTGCGCGGATCCCTGGCGCGGACTTCGCCCAGCCATTCCGTGGCCAGCCCAAGCGCCTCTTCCCACTCAATTTCCTTGAACTCGCCGGCGCCGCGCTCGCCCACCCGCAACAGCGGCTTGGACAGCCTGGCCGGCGAGTTGTGCTGCATGATACCGGCCGAGCCCTTGGCACAGAGAATACCCTTATTGACCGGATGGTCGGGATTGCCCTCGATGTAGCGGACCTTGTCGTCCTTCAGGTAGACATTGATGCCGCAGCGGCAGGCGCACATGTAGCAGGTGGTCTGTTTGACATCATCTGCAACTTCGGGAGAGGTATCGACATGCTCCTGCGGGGTTTCGAATGGGCTGGTGACCATTGATCTTGTTTGTCCCCTGATTGCATCGACACGGGCGCTGACCTGCGCCATCCGAAGGGGCCTTTTTCGTAGACGGCCACTGGCCCCATTCCATGGTGCCAATTTGCCGCGAGGCCGTGCTTTTTATGAAGCTGAGCCTCGCTTTTAACGCAGAACCCCCCTCAAGATAATAAGATTCCAGAGGTTTCAGGGCTCTGGCCCCATTGATTCTTCATCTCTGGACTGAAGTCTCAATTTCCGCCGCCGGCGCAGATTTCCCAGCGCTCTGCCTGAAACCCATTCGGCAACACCTGCGTAAGTAGGAACAAGCAGCACGGGGCGCCGTCGCAAAGCGGCATCAGGGCGCAGGACAAAGCCAGAAGAGGTAAAACCATGCAAGAAACCATTAAAGGCATCCGGGTATTCCGGATCGGCGGACTGATG
Source organism: Pelagibius sp. (assembly GCF_965249265.1). NCBI lineage: Bacteria > Pseudomonadati > Pseudomonadota > Alphaproteobacteria > Rhodospirillales > Rhodovibrionaceae > Pelagibius > Pelagibius sp. Next base: position 2,597,312 of record NZ_OZ252224.1, read on the forward strand.
CTCGCAGCCATCGTTGCCACCGGCCTCGCCGTTTCCAGCGCGCCGGTCTCGGCTGCCGGCAGTTGGGGCAGCAGCAGCAAGGAAAGCACGACGGCAGCGGACAAAGACTATGTCCTTGCCGAGAAGCGGATCCAGGACGGCGACTACCAGGGCGCCATTGACCTGCTTTCCAAGGTCGCCGAGCGCGAGCCCAAGAACGCGGATGTCTTCAACTACCTCGGCTACACCAACCGCAAGCTGGGCAACTACGAGGTGGCCCTGACCCATTATAAGCGGGCCCTAACGTTGGACCCCAAACACCGCGGCGCCCACGAGTATCTCGGCGAGCTTTACCTGACGACCGGAGAACTTGAAAAAGCGCAGCGCCAACTCGACGAACTCGACTCTCTCTGCTTCTTTGGTTGCGACGAATACCGCACGCTCAAGGCCAAGATTGCCGAGTACAAGAAGCAGCAAGCGGCTGCACCTGCAGCACGCAGCACATCAGACTAACCGCTTTCGAACAAGCTGAGGCGAGGGCCATCCCCCTCGCCTACAGGCGGGGTGGTTGGCGCTCGCAGTCGAGCGGCGCCTGCGGCGGCAACCACCCCATTCCCCAATTTAAAATCGCAGCAGTGGCAATCCGCTAAACCCAGCCGCCGTCTGCAACGTAACTCTGATTGGTGAAAGCCCCGGCATCATCGGAAGCGAAGAAAAGCACCGCCTTTGCGATGTCTTCCGGATACAGCTTTCGCTTCAAGCACTGGCTTTTCATCAGGTCTTCCTCCGCCTCCGGCGTCAGCCAGAGATCGATCTGGCGCTGGGTCATGATCCAGCCCGGCACCACACAGTTCACCCGGATGTTCTTCGGCCCGAGATCGCGCGCAAGGGCACGGGTGAGCCCGGCCACCGCCGACTTGGCCGTCGTGTAGCAGGGCATCCCCCCCTGCCCGATCATCCAAGACACCGAACCCACATTGACGATGGCCCCGCCGCCTGCCGCCTCCATGTCCGGATAGGTCGCCTGGGCGGCAAAGAACTGGTGCTTCAGGTTCACCGCGAAACGGTCGTCCCAGAATTCCGGTGTCACCTCGTCAATATCGTGGCGCTGGTCATTGGCTGCGTTGTTGATGAGAACCGTGATCGGGCCCAGCGCCGAGCGCACTTCGGCAATAGCGCCGCGCAGCGCCTCGATATCGCGAAGATCACAGGGCAGGAAGTGGGGCTTGTGATAGCCAGCATCGGTCATCGCAGCAACCAGCTCCCGGGAACTCTTCTCATCGACATCGACAAAACCCACCTTGGCATCCTGGCGACAGAAGTGCTCGACAATCGAAGCACCGATGCCGCTGCCCCCGCCGGAAACGAAAACGACGCGGTCTTTCAGACTGGGATAGGTCGCAGAGTCAGTCATCGGGTAACCCTATGAGATTGGCAGGATGCCGCCAGATGGCGATCGCCTGGTCTTTGAACGTGTCAGTGAAGAGAAGCCAGATCGTCGGCCGTCTCGTCTTCGGGCAACTTGCCGAGGATGATCATGCCGAGGACTTCATCCTTGGTAACCTTCGATGTCTGGCGTGTGCCCACCAGGCGGCCGTTCTTCATCACCGATACGCGGTCGGAGAGATCGAAAACGTCGTGGAGATCATGGCTAATGAGAAAAATACCGATCCCCTCCTTCTTCAACTGCTGAATAAGCTCGGCCACCATCGCCGTTTCCTGAGGCCCAAGAGCCGCCGTCGGCTCGTCCATAATCAGGATCTTGGCATTGAACAGAATGGCCCGGGCAATAGCGACCGACTGGCGTTGGCCGCCGGACATGTTCTTCACCGGATCCTTGATGTTCTTGAAGTTGGGGTTCAAGCGGTGCAGCACCGCACGAGCCTCATGCTCCATGGCATCGTCATCCAAGGTGCCAAAGGCCGTCATCAACTCGCGCCCAAGAAAGAGATTTGCCGGGGCGTCCAAATTGTCCGCCAGAGCCAGGGTCTGATAAATCGTTTCGATACCGAAGCTGCGGGCGTCGCGCGGAGTCTCAATAATCGCCCGTTCACCGTTCACATAGATCTCTCCGCCGTCACAAGGATAAGCGCCGGCCAGAGTTTTGATCAGGGTCGACTTTCCGGCACCGTTGTGACCGAGCAAACCGACAACTTCGCCGGGATAGAGGTCGACAGAAACATCATCCACGGCCTGGACGCCGCCGAAACGCTTGGAGATGTTCCGCATTTCCACCAGGGGTGTGGCCATGATCCCGCCCTCCTATCGACGGTTTCGGTTATAGACGACGTCGAACCAAACAGCGGCCACAAGGACCAGGCCGATGACAATCTGGCGCATGGCGCTGGATACCCCCAGCAGCACCATACCGTTGTCCAGGCTCTGCATAATGACGGCGCCCAAAATGGCACCGGGAATGGTACCGAGACCGCCGGCCAGCGACGTACCGCCGATGACCGCGGCGGCGATGACATTCAGCTCTGCCAGGGTACCCATGGAATTGGTGCCGGCATTCAGCCGCGCCGTCGTGATCACCGCGGCGATAGCACAGAGCATGCCCATCACAACGAAGATCATGATGGTCGTGCGCTTCACATTGATACCTGAAAGCGCCGCTGCCTCCGGGTTGCCGCCCATGGCAAAGACGTAGCGGCCAAACTTGGTGAAACGCGCCAGGAAGGTCATCACGATGACCACGGCGAGCATGATCAGCACCGGCACCGGAATGCCGCGGGGGATGTCGCTGCGCGGCTTGTTATAGGCATTCATGACGAGCACAAAACCGATGATGAGGGCGGCCCAGACCGCGATCATCGCCAGTTCCGCCCAGAGCGGCTTCATCGGAAACCCGAAGCGCGCCCGTTTCGCCCGGGCCTTCAGGAAGAAGAAGGCGACGGCCGCCACCGCCAACAGGCCCAGCGTCCAACTGGCCGTCGCCCCGATGGAACCGTCGATGCCCCCGCCCAGCAGCTGATAGGTTGGATCGAGAGGCGCCACGGTACGTCCGTCGGTAACGAGAAATGCCCCGCCACGGAACATCAGCAGGCCGCCGAGCGTCACGACAAAAGCCGGCACCCCGCCGAGAGCGATCCAGGCGCCCTGCCAGACCCCAACAACGGCACCAAGCAGAATGCCCAGCAGGATCGTCAAAGGCCAGTTCCAGGCGGCACCCAGCGGAAACACCTCAACCTGCAGGAAGGCGATGCACATGCCGAGAAAACCCAGCACCGAGCCGACGGAGAGATCGATATGACGGGCCACGATGACCAGAACCATACCGGTCGCCATGACCCCGACGACCGACGACTGAACCGCCAGATTGTACAGGTTCCGGGGAGTCAGGAAGATCCCGTTGGTCATGATGTTCAACACGATCCAGATGACCAGCAAGGCCCCCAGCATCGCCAGCAGGCGGCTGTCCAGGCCGGTGAGCCTGGAAAACTGATCCATCATGCTCAGACGAAGCGGGCTTTGCCCGGCTTCCGTATCGGCATCGCTTGCCATGGTCTTATCAAGGTCCGGCATCCCACCGCACTGCGCGCTGCAAGCGGTCCCGGAGCCGGCCTTCCTCCCCTTCCCGGCAAAGCGGCCGCGCCCCGCGTGGAGCCCGGCCGCTCGCCCAGTTTATCCAGACCTGATTACTTGCAGGCCGCCGGCGCCTTGGCTGCATCCACGCCCTGGCAGACCACGTCCTTGCCGACCCAGCCGGCATCGATGACCAGATTGAGATTGCCGGAGGTGATCGGGATCGGGTTCAGGAAGATGGCATCCATCGTCACGCCCTTCGGCCCGCCGCTCCACTTGGTCGCACCCTCAACCTTGTCGGCCATGGTGCCTGTGCTCAATTGCACGGCGATGGCGGCCGCGGCCTTGCCCAGTTCCCGCGCGTCCTTCCAGACGGAGACGGTCTGAAGTCCCTTGGCAACCCGGTTCAGGGCCGCATGGTCGCCATCCTGGCCGGAGACCGGCAGGCCCTCCATGCCCTGGGCGGTCAGCGCCGCAACCACACCGCCGGCGGTGCCGTCATTAGAGGCCACGACCGCATCGACCTTGTTGTCGTTGGCGGTGAGGATCTGCTCCATGTTCTTTTGCGCGTTCTCCGGCAGCCAGCCATCGGTGTACTGCTCGCCGACGATCTTGATATCGCCGGCCTTGATGGCCGCATCGAGAACCTCAAGCTGGCCGGAATGCAAGAAGTCCGCATTGGGGTCCGCGGAGGAGCCCTTGATGAAAACGTAGTTGCCCTTGGGCTGCGCCTTGAAGACCTCGCGCGCCTGAATGCGGCCAACCTCCTTGTTATCGAAGGTCAGGTAGAAGACATCCGGCACCTCAATGAGGCGGTCATAACCGACCACGGGAATGCCCTCTGCCGTCGCCTTGGCAATACCCGGCACGATGGCCGAGGCGTCCTGCGCCAGCACGATAAGCGCCGTGGCGCCGCGGGCGATCAGGCCCTCGATATCGGCAATCTGTTTCTCGTTGGAGGACTGCGCATCGGCGGAAATGTAGGTCGCGCCAAGGCGTTCCAACTCGGCCTTCATTGCCGCCTCGTCGGTTTTCCAACGTTCCTCCTGAAAGTTCGACCAGCTCACGCCGACAACCGTCTGCGCCATCGCCGCTGTTGCCGCAGAGGCAACGAGGCCCGCCGTCAGGATGCCGGCAGCCAAACCACGTACCACCCGTTTCATGTTTTCCTCCCTTGGAAACCGCCACGGACATTCCGCAGCCGTCGTTCGATTCAACGATTGTTCTTGCTTGAGATCATTTTTGACGTACGCACCCGGCCTGTCAATACGCTGTTTACCTCATAAAGCGATAAAATCATCAAGCAAAAATGATGGAATTACATCATTCCTCTGAGCGCCTTGGGGATGAGAAGGCGATCACTCGGAGACGGCGACGCGGTCCCCGCCCGAATCATCGCGGCTGACCTCAACGGAGGTCCCTGCTGACATCGCCAACCAGGGACCCCAGGTACCGCCGGGCCAACGCACCCGCAGTTCGGCTTCCTGAGCACCGCCGAGGCCGAAGTGCTGCCAGTCCATGCCGCCGCTGGCGTGGCCGCCGCCGACAAAAACCTCCCGGCGCTGCAGACCCTCGGGTGTGCGCAATTCAATCCAGGCGCCCACCGCGTCCCGATTGCCGCCGGGCTGCCGCGGTTTCACGCGCAGCCAGGACCCACTGTCACCGGACCGGTCGATGCCGAGATTGCGCCAGACCTGTACCGGTTGGTTGCGGTTGACCACGACCACGTCCAAGAGCCCGTCAGCATTGAGGTCCGCCACCGCGGCCCCGCGCCCCCGGGCACCGCTGTCCAGGCCGGACAAGCCCCCGGCCTCCACGAAACTGCCGTCCGGCAGGCCCAGCAGCAGATTGTTGGGATCCTCCATGGCAAAGTCGGCCATGGCATCGACGTTGCCTTTGGCAACGAAGAGGTCGGCTAGGCCGTCGTTGTTCACATCCTGGAATTCTGCATGCCAGGCGGTGGAGGGCTTGCTCTGATCACCCTGATAGGGCCGGTGCGCCGTCACTCCCCGGCCGAAAGCGATATCACTGTAGGCCGGTCCCGCGGCATCGGGGTCCAGGGTCCGCAGCTTGTTGTCGGCCATTGAGGTGAGGAAATAGTCCGGCAAACCGTCCCCGGTGACGTCGTGGCTTGCAATGCCCATCCCCCAGACCTGAAGTTGGGCCCAACCCTCTTCCCGGGTATAAGCGCGCGGCGAAGTACCGGGCGGCACATGCCAGAGCTGTTCCTCGCCGCCACGGTAGTATTGCCTGTCGTTGCTGACCCGCAGATCGGCCCGGCCGTCACCGTTCCAGTCGGTGAAAAGAATGGAAAGCGCACAGTTACCGGGCGCCAAGGCCAGGGGAGCGGCAAAGCCGCCGCCTGTTGCCGGCCTGTGGAGCTGGTTGTCGAAGCAGGTTCCCCAGGGCGCTCCCGGCTGATCAAGATCGATGTAGTTGCCGATGGCCAGGGTCGGCCAGTCCGCCCCCTCCTCCCAGATTGCAGCAAAGGCTGTGGTCCAGGCCGCACCGCCGTCGAAGCCCCAGGCCTCGTTGGCCCTTTCAAAACGGCAGTCGCCGAGCCCGCGAAACAGGACGTTCTCACCGAACCGCAGGACCGCCAGGTCCTGCAGGCCGTCACCGTCGATATCCAGGGCGTAGGCGCCCGTTACTGCGTCGAGCGCCAGGGCCGCGTCGTCTTGCGCCACAAACGCAAGTGGACCGCCGGCAGTCCCGGTGTTGCGATACAGCTTTGCCGGGGCCGCCCCGCCCGCGAGGTAAAGATCGGTCATTCCATCTGCGTCACAATCCAGGTGGGCCAGACCGCCGCCCACGACATAGCGGCGTTCGCCGCTGTAGGTCTGGATCAGACCGCTGCCGGCTGTTTCATCAGCGAACTTCGGCAAAGGGACCGACAGGCCCTGCCGGTCAAAGGGTTCACTTGGGACGGCAGCACAACTGCCGAGTATCAGGCCCAGCCCAAGGAACGCGATGGCCTTGCGCATCATTCCTCGGCGCAGGGCCAATGGGCCGGGCGCTCCATACCCTCCGGCAAGACGGTATCGTCGTCTCCGCAGGCGACGTCGAGTTGAAACTGCTCCAGACCTTTGGCTTGAGAGAGATCGGCGCCCTCGAAGCGGGTGAGATAGGTATAGGCGTCCTCGAAATTGCTGTCGATGAGGCTGGCACCCTTGAAGATCGCCCGCGCGATTTCGGCCCGCGATAAGTCAACCCTGTCGAGTTTGGCATCGACCAAAGAAGCGCGGCCCAGTTCGGCCTTGATCATGACCGCATCCGTGAAGTCGGCGCCGCTGAAGTCCGTGCGCGACATTTCCGCCTTGGTCATGTCGACACCGACCAGCTTGGCTTTGGTGAAATCCGCCCGGTCGCCCTGGGTCTTCACCATCTTGGCGCCGCTCAGGTCCGCACCCGCCAACCGGGCCTTGGCGAAGTCCGCCATACTGAGATCCGCATTGACGAACCTGGCGTCTTTGAGGTCGGTGCGTCCGAAGTCGGTGTTGAGAAAGACGCCTCGACTAAGGTCCTGACCGCTGAGGTTCAACCGGCGTTTCTCGCACTTGGTCCAATCTACCCCAACGCCCGGCGAGGTGTTGCAGGCGGCTTCCGCTGCCTGGGAACCAAGGAAACTGACGAGTGTGAACGCGGCGGCGTAGAACGAGACTTTGGAAAGCACAGCCAATCGGGTCATCCTGACAGCAAGTTCCTGTATTCGTTGCGATACGGCGATGGTAGCGAAGCGGCGGCGGCTTGAACAGCCAATGCAGTGCACAATACCGCGATCAGGTCAGCCGATAGGCGCTCACGGCATTGCCGCCGAGGACCTGCGCTCTTTCAGCGGGCGCCAGGTCCGTCAACAAGCGCCCGATCGCCGCCCACCATTCGCCGTAGTCCGCCGTCAAGGTCAGAACCGGCCAATCGCTGCCCCAGATCAGCCGACGGGCGCCAAAGACCGCCAGCAAATGATCGACATAGGGCCTCAATCCCTCCACGGACCAGCCCGGTCCCGCCTCCGTAATCAAGCCGGAGAGCTTGCAAAAGGCGTTGGTTTCCTGCGCCAGCAAAGCCATGTCTTCCGCCCAGCGCGCAAAGCCGCCGGCCGCGATTTCCGGCTTGGCGCCATGGCAGATAACGGCACGCATATCCGGATGGCGCTGCAACAAGGCCAGCAGATTGGGCAGATGAACCGGGCGCACCAGGCAATCGAAGGTCAGATCGAGCCTGGCAAGCGCTGCAAAGGCATCGTCCAGTGCCCGACCCAGCATCCAGTCAACATCCGCAATGTCATGGATCATGGGGCGCACGCCCTTGAAGGCCTGATGTGCAGCTAGTTTTTCCATGCTGCTGACGCCATCGGGCGCGTCCATGGCGACCCAGCCGACAACCCCGGCCACTTCGGGACAGGCATCGGCCTGACGCAGCAGGAACTCGCTTTCAACGACCGTAGCCGCCGCCTGCACCAACAAGACCTTGTCTATCCCTGCGGCACGGATGTGCGGACGCAGATCCTCCACGCCGAAATCGCGTTTGATCGGCGCCAGGCCTTCGGTGCCCGGGCCCATCATCCAGTCATAGTCGCCCCGTGCGAGTTGCCAGAAGTGAACGTGACTGTCGACGATCATGGGTCTACTGCCATGGGTCTACTGCCATGGATCTACTGCCATCGATCTACAGGGGCAGCGGCGCCTCTTGGCGCAGCAGCCCCTCGCCCTTCAGGTCGGTCCATAGCGCCGCGGGGATCGGATGATCGAAGGTCGCGAGGTTTCGCGCGATCTCATCGCCGTTGCGCGCGCCGGGAATAATGGCCGCAACCGAAGGGTGGCCAAGGGGAAACCGCAGGGCGGCGGAGGCCAGCGGCACATCGTGGGCGCGGCAGACCGCCTCTATCTGCCGAACCCTTTGCAGAATGTCTTCCGAGGCCGGCTCGTAGTTGTACATCGCGCCGGGGATCGGTCCGGTGGCGAGGATTCCACTGTTGTAGGGGCCGCCGAGGAAGATCCCGATGTCCTTTTCGGCGCAGAGCGGCAGGAAGCTGTTCAGTGCCTCCTGTTCCAGCAGGGTATAGCGCCCGGCGAGCAGGAAGCAGTCGAAATCACCCTCGTGGATCAGGCTCTCGGCCACCTCCCAGAGGTTCAGGCCCGCGCCGATCCCGGCAACGTCGCCGCTGCGCCGCAACTCATCGAGGGCCGCATAGCCGCCGCCTTTGGCACCGCCGAAGAGCGCTTTTCGATGCGCCGCCGTTTCCTCTGCAGATCCGATGGACTCTTCATCGATATCGTGGATCAGCAGCACGTCTATGCGGTGAAGGCCCATGCGTTGAAGCGAGTCTTCGAAGGAGCGCATCACGCCGTCGTAGCTGTAGTCGAAGACCGGTTTGAAGGGCAGAGCGCCTTTGAAAACGCCGGGCCATTCCTCGCCCGGATCATGGGGCTTGATCAGACGGCCGATCTTTGTCGAGAGCACGAAGGAGTCTCGAGGCTGGTTGCGGAAAAACTCGCCGACCCGCTGTTCGGCCAGGCCGTAGCCGTAAAAAGGCGCCGTATCGACGAACCGCAGCCCCGCATCCCAGGCCGCTTCAATGGTCTTTGCCGCCACCGCGTCGTCGATTTTCTCATAGAGATTGCCGAGCGGCGCCGTACCGAAGCCGATTTCGGTCACCTGCAGGCCGGTTTTTCCAAGACGCCGTTGCGGAAGGGCAGCCATGTCTACAGCGCCCGGCCGTCATCAGGATCGAAAACGTGCATCTTGGTCATGTCCAGGGAGATGGGAACCTGTTGGTCCGGGGCCGCCGGAAAGTGGGAGTCGACCTGGGCTGTATAACCCTGGCCCGCCGCCTCGCCGATCAACAGGGTGTGCGGCCCCAGCGGTTCGATGGCCCGGGCCGTCATGGTGATCACCGCCTCTCCCTCCGCGCCGCCGGCATTGTGCTCCGGCCGCAGACCAAAGGTCACCGGGCGGTCTTTATGGGCGCCGTAGCGATCCCAGCGCTCGCGGGGAATCCCCAGTTCGCTGCCGTCGTCCAGGCGCAGCGCCAGGCCCTCACCCTTCGCGATCACGGTCGCCGGTACGAAATTCATGGAGGGTGCGCCGATGAAAGCGGCCACAAAGGTATTCGCAGGACGCTCATAAAGCGTGATCGGGTCCGCCGCCTGTTCGATCCGGCCTTCGTTCATCACCACCACCCGGTCGGCCATGGTCATCGCCTCCACCTGGTCGTGGGTGACGTAGACCATGGTGCTGTTCAGGCGCCGGTGGAGGTTCTTGATCTCGGTGCGCATTTCGATGCGCAGTTTGGCGTCGAGGTTCGAGAGCGGCTCGTCGAAAAGAAACACATCGGGCTGGCGCACGATGGCGCGGCCGATGGCCACGCGCTGGCGCTGACCGCCCGAGAGCTGTTTCGGCCGCCGGTCCAGATAGGGCTCCAGGCCCAGGATGCGCGCCGCCTCGGCAATGCGGCCGGCAATTTCCTCCTTCGGCATGCGGCGCACCTTCATGCCGTAGCCGATGTTGTCGGCGACGGTCATGTGGGGATAGAGCGCGTAGTTCTGAAACACCATAGCGCAGTTGCGCAGGCCCGGGCGCAGGTCTGTCACCGCGCGCTCGCCGATCTTGATGACGCCGCCGGACGCCGCCTCCAGCCCCGCGATCATCCGCAGGGTCGTGGTCTTGCCGCAGCCGGAGGGACCGACCAGGACAACAAACTCGGTATCGGCGATCTCCAGGTCCAGAGCCGGAATCACCGTGACGTCGTCAAAGGCCTTGCTGACGCCCTGCAACTGCACATAGGCCATGTATTCAACTGTCCTCTTGAAACACTGAAATCAGACGGACCGAAAGGGCCCCCGCCCCGCAGGACAGGGGCCCTTCGTCATCTCAGCCGATTAAAGCGGAGGCAGACCCATCGAAGAACGATAGGCGGCCAACTGGTCCTCACGGCCGAACTCGTCGGTCAGCTTGTTCCATTCCTCAGCAATGGTATCCAACGCCTCTTTGGGCGAAACCTGGCCTGCCAAGGCTTTGGAGAGCTCGATCTCCAGCACCTCGGTGTAGCTGAAGTAGCCCGGCAGACGCATGTCGAGCGCGATGTTCGGCGCCTCCAGACTGCCGCGCTGGGCCGCCAGATACATCTTGGCCTCCTCCTCCGAGAAGGTCTTCAGCCAGCGATCCAGATTGGTGAAATGCGAGAAGCGATAGGGGTTGACGCCTGACCCACCAGTCACCGCCGCCTGACCCGAATTGTCGGGGTTCGAGGCCCATTCAACGTAGTGCCAGGAGGCATCGACGTTGTTCGCTGCTTGCGGCACCGCCGCCTGCCAGCCGCCATAGGCCATGAAGGGCGAGTAAACCGGCTCGTCGAAGCTGTCCCAGGCGTTCGTCTTATGGTTCCAGAGCTGTGTCGAGCCCGGCGTCAGTGCCGAGCCGACGGAACCGGCCACCTGGCTCTGGGCCTTGTCCGAGGCGATCGTACCAGTGTCGCCCCAGTCGAAGTTCATCGCCACCTGGCCGCCCGAAAAAGCGGTGCGGATGTCGCCGGAAGAGAAATTCAAAGCCCCCGGCGGCGCAAAGCCCACAGAGCGGATGTAATCCTCCAGAGCCTTCTGCCAACCTTCGTTGTTCACCTGCGCGTCCATGGTCTCAGGATCGAAGAACATGCTGCCCGGGTTGTTCGGGTTGTTGGTGTAGCTGGCCGCGTGGGTAAAGAAGAACCAGAACTGCTGGCCGCCGCGGCGGAAGGCCTCCGCCGTGCCCCAGAGATTCTCATCCGGCCGGGTGAAGAACTCGGCGATATCGTAGTACTGATCCCAGGTCGCCGGCGCCGCCAGATCGTAGCCGTACTTCGCCTTGAAGGCGGCCTGCTCCTCTGGATCGTTGAACAGGTCCAGGCGATAGGACAGGGTGTGAAGATCGCCGTCGATGGTCTGCGACAGATGCTTGCCGTTCCAGACCATCAGGCGGTCGCGGTAAACCGGTGCGATGTCGTCCCAGTCCGCCGTGCCGCGGATCTTCTCCGGCATTTCCGACAGATAAGGCGCAAAATCCGGCGTCCAGGCCGGCGCGAAAGTGATGACATCGAAAGAGGCTTCCCCGGCGACCATGGCGGTCAGGTACTTTGGATAGAGCTCACCGAAGGGAAACTCCACCACCTCAACCTTGCCGCAGGTCTGTTGTTCCCAGCTCTCACCCGCCGCCTGCATCGCCGAAGCAATGAAGGGGCCTGTCTGCGAGCCGACCTTCAGGGTAACCCCGGTAAAGTCCGGCGAGCAGGCAAGCGCCGCCCCGGACAGGCCAAGGGCCACCGTCAACCCGCTTGCCGTTGCACAAAGATATTTTCTCATTGGCGTTTCTCCCTCTTTTCTTGCTTGTTGTCTTTGATCGCGCCGCATCGGCGGCTTTGATCCTCTCTACCTTCCCTTTGTCTTATCCTTTTTTGTACTCCTGTCGCACCGCTCAACGGATCCCGCCGAGGGTCAAGCCCGAGCGCATCAGCTTAGCAAGCAGCATCGCCACGACAATCATCGGCGCGATTCCAAACATCGCGGCCACAGAAATCGCCCACCATTCGTCACCACGATACGAGTTTTGCCCCGCCAGCAAAATCGGCAAGGTCTGCCAGTTGGAGGTGGTGAGCAGCAGGGAGAACAGAAATTCGTTCCAAATGAAGGCCAGCGTGATCAGCGAGGTCGCGATCAGACCGGGCCGCGCCATGGGCACCACGATTTCAAAGAAAATCCGCATGCGCGGCACGTCGTCGACCAGGGCCGCCTCCTCGATCTCCACCGGCAGGGTCGCCAGGAAGTCGCGCATCAGCCAAACCACGATGGGGATCGAAAAGGCCGTGTAGCAGAGTACCATGCCCAGATAACTGTCGAGCAGCTTGAAACCTTCCTTGCCGATCTCCGAATACAGCAGGAACAGGGCAAAGGCCGTGACGATGGGCGGGAACATGCGCTGGGAGACAAACCAGAAGAGCACGTCCTTGTTGCCCAGAACCGGTCCGGGCAGTGGCAGGCGGTTAGCGATCAGACAAGCGGGCAAGGCCGCCAGGAAGGCCAAGCCCATGGCCTGCGCCCTGGAAAATCCGAAGGTTTCGTTGAACAGCAGGAAACCGCCGATTGCCACCGCCGCGAAGATCAGCCCGGACCCCAGCCTGATCCGGAATTCGAACCGCACCAGCGCATAGGCAGCCATGGTGCCGAAGGTGACCGACAGCGCCGTTGCCGAGACGGCAATCAGGGCTGAGTTAATGAAGGGATTGATGAAATCGCCCCGGATTCCCGAAAAGGCGTCGATGTAGGCCTGCAGGGTCGGCATGAAGTCGACGTAGGGAATATAGGTCGGCCCACCGTTCACCGCCGTCGGCGGCTTAAGCGAGGTGACAAAGGTCCAGTACAGCGGAAACAAAGTCACCAGGGCCCAGAACAGGCAGAGGCCGAACACCAGGGGACGCTTCATCATGCCCGCTTCTCCAGATGCGGGCGCAGCACCGCCAGATAGACAACACCGATGACGATAACGACGATCAGGAACAGGAACGACAGCGCCGAGGTGTAGCCGAGGTTGAACTTCTTGAAACCCTCCTGATAGGCGTAGAGCGTCAGGGTTTCGGTCGAAATGCCGGGACCGCCGCCGGTCAGCACGAAGACGGTATCGATGATCTTGAAACTCTCGATGATACGGATGAAGACCACCGCCGCCGAAATCGGCAACAACATGGGAAAGGTGATCCCCCAGAACTGCTGCCAGGGCGTCGCGTTTTCCAGCGAGGCAGCCTCATAGACATCCCGCGGCAGGCTCTGCAACCCCGCCAGCATCAGCAGGATAACAAAGGGCGTCCACTGCCAGACCTCCACCGTCACAATGGTGCCCAGCGCCCAGTTGGCATCCGTCAGAAACGGGAGATTCGGCAAGCCGAGCACGGTGAAGAAGTGATTCACCGGCCCGACCGTAGAGTGAAACAGCATGCGCCCGACCAAGGCCACGGCGATCGGCGCCATCAGCATCGGGAACAGGAAGACGACTCGAAACAGGCGCTCTCCAGGGACCCTGCTGAACAGCGCCAGGGCAACGGCAAAGCCGATCACGTATTGCACCAAGACCGAGGAGAAGACGATTCCGGAGGTCGTGGTGATCACCTGCCAGAAACGTTCTTCGCCCAAGAGCGCGGCATAGTTGTCGAAGCCGATGAAACGCGGCGGGCGCGGCGGCACCAGCCGCGCACTCTGAAAACTGACCGTCAGCGAGTAAATCAGCGGAAACAGCCCGATCAGGAGCACCACCAGAAATGCAGGCCAAATGAAAAGGTACTTGATCGGCTCGCGCAAACCCGGGCTCCCCTCCCGCTCGGGGGGCCTCGAAAAAGCACCCGCCCTCTGCCGTTCTTCAATCTTTGTTGCGGATCAGCCTATTGCAGGCCGCATCTCATCTCAACCTCCGAGCTATGCTGCAGGTGCAAACAAGGCTCATGCGCCAGGGAAATGCTGACTAACCGAGGGCCCGCGGGTGCTGAGATGGCCGCATTAGGGCCACTGAACCCCTTTGCGGTTCAAGGTGACGGCGTAAAGCGAGGTCGTGGCCGTGATGAAGAGGGTGTTCTTCTTGCGGGTCCCAAAAGTGACGTTGGAGACCTTCTCCGGCACGCGGATCTTGCCCAGCAGTTCGCCCTGGGGTGAGAAGCAATGGACGCCGTCCCCAGCGCTGGACCAGATGTTGCCGTCCTCGTCCAGACGGAAGCCGTCGAACAGGCCGTTGTCGCAGACGGCAAAGACCTCACCGCCGGAAAGGCTGTTGTCGGCGCCGACCTGCATGGCGCGGATATGACGCGGCCCGTCGGGATCGTGGGAAGCCCCGGTGTCGGCGATATAGAGGATCTTCTCGTCCGGTGAGAAAGCCAGGCCGTTGGGCTTGTCGAAATCGTCGGAGGCGATCCGTAATTCGCCGGACTTGGGATCGAGACAGTAGACATGATTGGCCCCGATCTCGCTGTCGGCCTTGTAGCCCTCGTAGTCCGAAAGGATGCCGTAGGGCGGATCTGTGAACCAGACCGTGCCGTCGGATTTCACCACCACGTCGTTGGGAGAATTCAGACGCTTGCCCTGATAGTTGTCGGCCAGCACCGTGACGCTGCCGTCCCATTCGGTCCGGGTAACCCGCCGCGCACCGTGTTCGCAACTCACCAGCCGCCCTTCCCGGTCGCGGGTATGGCCGTTGGAATAGTCGGAGGGCCGGCGGAATTCGGTTACGCCGCCGCCCAGGGTCCACTTCAGGATGCGGTTGTTGGGAATGTCGCTCCAAAGCAGGAAATCGCCGTCGCAGAAGTAAACCGGCCCCTCCGCCCAGAGCGTTCCGGTGTAGAGCTTCTCGACCTTGCAGTTGCCCAGCAGGTAGTCGTTGAAACGCCTGTCGCGTACGTCATAGTCCGGGTGCATCGGCCCCTCCTCCCAAAGTAACGGGCCTTCAACGCCCTTGTCCGTTGGCGAGTTTAACGCCTTGAGCCCATCGGGCCAAACGGGAAGGCTAGGCAACTGGCCGCAGATTGGCGCGGAACATCTCGGCACAGTTGGCCCAGGAGAAGGTGAGCGCATGCGCGCGGCAGTGGTCGCGGGGGATCTTGATGGCGTCGCGGGTGGCTGCGGCCAGATCCTCGCTGAGCACCCCGGCACCGGAGCCGTCGACCACGTCCAGGGGACCCGGCACTGGATAGGCCGCCACCGGCATGCCGCTGGCCAGGGCCTCCAGCATCACCAGGCCGAAGGTATCGGTGCGGCTGGGGAAGACAAAGACATCACCCGAGGCATAATGCGCCGCCAGCTCTTCGCCCTGCTTGGCGCCGGCGAAAACCACCTCGGGATATTCGGTCTCCAACTGGCTACGCTGCGGCCCGTCGCCGACCACAACCTTGCTGCCGTCGAGATCGAGATCCAGAAAGGCCTTGATGTTCTTCTCCACTGCCACCCGGCCGACGTACATGTAGACCGGTTTCGGCAAATCGATGGCCTTGGGGGCATCGGGGCGGAACAGCGTCGTATCGACACCGCGGGTCCAGTCGACGATCCCGGTGAAGCCCTTGGACTCCAGCTCGCGACGCATCGACTGGGTCGCCACCATGATCCCGCGGGACGGCTTGTGGAACCAGCGCATGAAGCGATAGCCCAGGTCCGGCGAAACCGGTATCCGCGCCGAGAGGTATTCCGGAAAGCGGGTGTGGTAGGAGGTGGTGAAGGGCAGCTTATGCTTCACACAGTAGTTCCTGACCGCCAGACCGATCGGCCCCTCCGTCGCGATGTGAATGGCATCGGGGCCGAACGACTCGATACGCCTTTTCAAACCGATGCCCGGCAGGATCGCCAGGCGGATCTCCGGGTAAGAGGGACAGGGAACAGTGCGGAACTGATCCGGCGCGATGACCTCGAAGACATGGCCCTCCGCCTCCAGTTCCTGACGCACGCGGCTCAAGGTCCGGACCACGCCGTTGATCTGAGGAAACCAAGCGTCGCTCGCCAGCAGAATACGCATCGGCGCTACGCCGTCGCCACCGACGCCGGCTCCAGCATCGGAAAGGCGCGCAGCTCCGCCCAGGGCAGGATCTCAAGGCGCCCGTCCATGTGTTCGACCAGCGCCGTGCAGCTCTCCACCCAGTCGCCGTCGTTCACATAGAGGATCCCGTCGATCATCCGCATCTCCGCCATATGGATATGGCCGCAGATGACGCCGTCCACGCCGTGTCGCTTGGCCTCGGCAACAACTGCTTCCTCAAAACTGCAGATGAACTGGACAGCGTTCTTCACCCGGTGCTTCAGATAGGCCGAGAGCGACCAGTAGCCGAAACCCAGCTTGCGCCTCAGGAAGTTGAACCAGGTGTTCACGTGCAGCATCGTCACATAGGCCCAATCGCCGAGCAGCGCCAGCCAACGCGCGTACTTCACGATGCCGTCGAATTCGTCGCCGTGGATGACCAGCATCCGCTTGCCGTCGGCTGTCTCGTGAATCACCTCTTTCATCACTTCGACACCACCGAAGTGCATGCCGAGATAGCCGCGCAGCACCTCGTCGTGATTGCCGGGAACATAGACCAGCCGCATGCCCTTGCGCACCTTGCGCAGCAGCTTCTGCACCACGTCGTTATGCGCCTGCGGCCAGTACCAGTTCTTTTTCAGGCGCCAGCCATCAAATATGTCGCCGACAAGGTAGAGCGTTTCGCAATCGGTGTTCTTCAAAAAGTCGAGCAGATAGTCCGCTTTGCATCCCCGCGTGCCCAGGTGAATGTCGGAGATGAAAACACTGCGATATCGTGAAGGTCCAAAAGGTGCCAGGCCATCCATCGGTATACTCCGCAGATCCCTTAAGACCACCAAAAGCGGTGGTGTTTCCGCGGCTTATATCAAGATCTTTTTAAATAACAAATCTCCATCACCAAAGTAGCTGCGAATATAACACCCACGTCATTACACTGTCATGGAAGATACATACTTCGTCAATTTCGAACCTTCCTTAACCTTATTGACCGGCGACTCGGGGACCTCGCAACCAGCCTTTCCCGTCATGAAACTGTAGTGTTTCCGATTCTGTACGGCGGACCAGACTCTGGCTAAAAGAGTGTATTGAGAAGCATCCGTCCCGATAGGAAGTCGATGAGCCAAGATCATCTTCCACGCTATGCCGTGTACTACGCCCTGCCGCGCCGCAACGCGCTTTGGGCGCTTGCGCAAGACTGGCTTGGTCGGGACTGCGAGACCGGCCGGCTCCGCACGCCACCCAAACTGGAAGGCTGGACTGCGGCGGAACTGGCGGCAGCAACCGAGAGTCCGCGGCACTACGGCTTCCATGCCACGTTGAAGGCCCCCTTTCACCTCTCCCCCGACTGCACCCTGCAGCAACTCCGTAGCAGCCTCAGCCGCTTTGCCTTGGACCAGCCGTCGTTTACAGCACCGCCTCTGAAAGTCTCCGCCATCGGTCCCTTCCTTGCGTTGACCTTCTCAGAGCCCGCCCCGGCAATGGAGACCCTCGCCGCGGAAGCCGTCAGAGACCTCGACGTTCTCAGAGCTCCCTTGAGCGAAGAGAGTGTTCAGCGCCGCCTTGCCAAGGGTTTGACGCCGCGCCAGGAAGCGTTGCTCCGCCGCTGGGGTTACCCCTACGTTTTCGAGGAATTTCGGTTTCATATGACCTTAACCGGCCCCTTGGCCGATCGACAAAAGCGAGAGAGACTGCAAGAAGCTCTGGCTGAATACCTGGCCTCTGCGCTTGATCAGCCCACACCGGTTCAGGAGATCAGCCTCTACAGCCAAGCCGATACACACTCGCCCTTCATGCTCGAAGAGCGGTTCAGCCTCGGCGTACGGGACCGCGAAGAAGCCGCGGACGCGGAAAGTTCAGACAGAGGACAGGCAGCACTATGAACGATTTAAACAAAAACGAAGGACAGCCGGTTCCCGCATTGCTGGATATTCTCGAGGACCTGGGCGGCGACCGCTATGGTGGAGAAGAGATAAGCCAGTTGGCGCACGCACTTCAGTGCGCCACCCTGGCCCAGGAAAGCGGCGCAGCCGAAAGCCTCGTGGTGGCGGCGCTGCTGCATGATATCGGCCATTTGGTGAACCCCAAAGATGAGGGTGCAGCGGCCGCCGGCATCGACGCCGCGCACGAGAAGGTCGGCGCCGCCTATCTGTCTCGCTGGTTCGGCGCCGCAGTGACGGCCCCGATTGCCATGCACGTGGATGCCAAGCGCTATCTCTGTCAGGCGGAGGAAGGGTACTTCCAGCGCCTTTCCGACGAGTCGATCAGGAGCCTGGCCGTACAGGGTGGCCCCTTTACCGCCGCCGAGGCCGACAGCTTTCTCGCAAGGCCCTACGCAGCAGATGCGATTGCCCTTCGCCGCTGGGACGAGGCCGCCAAGGACCCGGATAAGAAAACTCCGGCCCTCCAAGCGTTCGCACCGATGATCGAACGCTCGCTCTCGGCATAGCCCCATCCAAAGGCGAAGTATCGAAATGTCCAAAGGCCGCCTCGTGCTCGTCGTCGGCCCCAGCGGGGTCGGCAAGGACAGCATCATCAATGCCGCGAAAGCCGAGCTGGCCAGCCAGGTGGACTATGTTTTCCCGCGGCGAATCATCACGCGGCAGAGCGATCCGAACAGCGAGGATCACGACACGGTCGGGGCGGATGAGTTCGAGCGCCTATGCGCTCAAGGCGCATTCTTCCTGCACTGGCCGGCCCACGGCTTGCGCTACGCCCTGCCGGGAACGATTGCCACCCAGCTGAGCGAAGGCGCAACGGTGATCGCCAATGTCTCGCGCTCGGTCATTTCTGAAGCCCGGGCTAAACATTCCGATACCCTGGTGATCCGCATTACGGCCTCCCCCGAGGTCCTGGAACAGCGCCTGCTCAACCGGGGACGCGAGGACTTGGCGGCCGTGCGCCGACGCCTGACCCGCAGTGCTGAGCTGCCGCCGGGGGGGACCGTGCGCACGATTGTCAATGACGGCAGCCTGGAAGAGGCTGTCCAACAGTTCCTCGAGGACCTTGGCACTCGCGGGAACAGATAGAAAGCATTTGTTTTTTTATTAACCTTCCTGGTTTTTTCTGGCGCGTGAAACCGCCGTTCATCTGGGTCCGTAGGTCTTACCAGGAACCCAAGACACGCCCCGGCCCGGGGCGAAGACCAAGGAAGTCAGATCATGTTTGTCGCTCAAACACTCCTTTTCGGCATCATCGGCGCCGCGCTGTCGTCGGACCGCAACCAGCCGGCCAATTCCAACAGTCAGCCCGGCGGCAAGGACGGGCGGGGCGACGAGCCGGACACAGACCCGCGGGGCCGGCTGCTTGCCGCGCTCGCCGAGATGCTGCCCTCTACCCGGGACGAGTTGAGCCAGGTGACGGCTTTGGCGCCGGCAACGGTGGAATCCTACCTGACCGAGATGTCGGGCCGTTGCATCGTCATGTTCAATCCGTTGACCAAGCGCTACAGCCTGCCGAAGACCGCCCCCAACGGCACTCTTGCCGCCTGAGTCCCTTTCAGAAACCCATAGGCCAGAAGTCCATCGGCGCGACTGGAACAACTGAAACAAGTATAGGGCCGGACGGACATCCAACGGAAATGCCTGCCGCTTAGGGTGATGCCCAGCATCGGATCGAGCTGATGTCTCCTGCAACAGGCTTTCCCGAAATCACGGAAAGCCTTGGAGATCTGAGGCACAGGTCGCCATTTGACTTGCCTCACGACTGATCATGCTCTGCACAAGACCGGAATACAGTCGATAAGCACAAAATCCGGACCTACAGCTTTTTCGCCGCAAAACTACAGTAAAGCGCAAAATATTCTCAGGTTGAATTAACCAAACCTTTTCTTCTTGCGCATAAATTTCAACTGAGGAGCAGAATCCATGCTGTTCAGAACACTGATTGCTGTCTTATTTCTTCATTTCGCTGGGATTATTCATCCGGCCACAGCGGAAGAGGCCCCCTTGCCTCTCTCCACCGACTTCAACGTTGTCACCGCCATCGATGTTTCAGATTCAATAACCCGCCACGATGAATGGCTGCAGTACACAGGCCTTTCCCGCGGTGTGATGAACGCCGACTTTCTTTCCCTCGTCAGCGAGGGGCTGATGCAGCGGATCGGCTTCATGGCCTTCACATGGTCGAGTGACGGTCAGTTGCGCATCATCGTGCCCTGGACGGTGATTGCCAGCCCGCAGGACGCGGCGAAGGTGGCTGCGCAGTTACGCGCGGCGCCACGCATCGACCGCTCACACTACGAGAGCAACGATCAGGGCCCCGCTTCCCGTAGCGACCAAGCCGCTGCGCCGGGGGGCGGCATGACCGATATCGCCCAAGCGGTCGGCGCCGCCAGCCGGCTCGCCGAAGACGCCCCTTTTCAGGGGCGGCGGGCCGTCATCAACATTCTGAGCAACGGCGTCGACAACGCGGGCTTCGATCCCAGCCTGCAGCGGGATCAGGCCATTCGCCGGGGGGCGACGATCAACGGGGTCGTTTTCGGCGGGCGCCGCGACTTGCCGGCCTATTTCGAGCAGAACGTCATCGGGGGCCCGGGCGCCTTTCTGATGACCGTTCAAGACCCTGCCGATCTGCCCAAGGCGCTGGAAAAGAAGTTCTGGCGCGATCTGATTGCCGGTAACAGCCTGCCTTCCAACAACGGTTGACCCCACCCCGGCCCCCGGATACCAAGAAGACTGCGGTTCGGCAGACGGCTCGCCGAACGGCCTTCTATTTCACCCCTTAGAGCATCCGGGAACAGTTTGGGATGAGCGGACTTCTGGCCCTTCTCGACGACGTGGCCGCCCTGGCCCGGGCGGCGGCGGCGCAGGTCGACGATGTGGCCGCGCAGGCCACGAAGGTCAGTGTAAAAGTCGCCGGCGCCGTCATCGACGACGCTGCCAAAGCCGGCTCCAAGGCCGCAGGGGTCGTTATCGACGATGCCGCGGTAACGCCCAAATACGTTCACGGCCTGCCGGCGGCGCGGGAACTGCCCATCGTCCTGAAGATCGCGCGGGGGTCGATCTTCAACAAGCTTGTCATTCTTCTGCCTGCCGCCCTGCTGCTCAATGCCTTTGCGCCCTGGCTGCTTACGCCTTTGCTGATGCTGGGCGGCACTTATCTGTGTTTCGAAGGCGCCGAAAAGGTGTTGCACATCTTTGTTCCACACAGCGATCACGGACCCAAACCCGAAACCCTGGACGCCGCCCACCTGGAACAGGAAAGAGTGGCAGGTGCGATCAAGACTGACTTCATTCTTTCTGCCGAAATCATGACCATCGCCCTCGCCGAGATCGAAGCCGACAGTCTCTGGATCGAAGGTCTTGTCCTGGCCATGGTGGCCATCGGAATCACAGCCTTAGTCTACGGCAGCGTCGCGGTCCTGGTGAAAGCCGATGATGTCGGATTGAAGCTGAGCCAGGTCGGACGCCTGGCCGTCGTTCGCGCCCTCGGACGGGGCATCGTCAAAGGCATGCCGGGCTTCATGAAGCTGATTGCCGCAATAGGAACTGCAGCGATGCTCTGGGTCGGCGGCTCCATCGTCATTCATGGGCTTGAGGTGCTGGGCTGGGATGTCCTGGGGCATACTATTCACGCTGTCGCGCTTGCAGCAGCGCAGACGTTGGCGGTTGCCGGCGCCTTCGTCACCTGGCTCGTCACCGCAGCCTTGGACGGAGTTTTCGGCCTTGCCCTGGGTTTCGCGGTTATTCCCCTGGTGTCCTTTGTCCTGCTGCCTCTCGCCAGGCGCTTCAGCGACAAGATGAAGAAACCGGCTTAGAACGCGGAAGTCATCCGCGCTGTTCAGACCGCGCGACAACAACGGAGACCTCGTTTCGGCGCAGAAAGGGGATGGTCCAGGGCGGATCGTAAAACATGGCCACCGGCTCTGAGGCCGGGCGCCAGGCGCTACCTTCCAAAGCCGCCAAGAGTTCCCTTGTCTTTTCCTCGACAACCGCCTCACCCCCGAACCCGGTGAAACGCAAGACAGCCTGACTCTGGGCCGGCAGCGTCACAAGGCTGACCCTCGGATCGCTTGGCTTTGGTGCCGTATCGGCGTCGTACGCGCTCGGAAGAAAGAAGCGCATGCGTGTGCTTCCGTCCGCGCTGCGCGCCGATTCAACAGGCGCCGTCATGGCAATCTCCGCCGATGCCTCGGCGGTTTCGACGGGCGCCGTCATGGCGATCTCCGCCGCGGTCTCGTTGGCGCCGGAGATGTAATTGAACAACAGCCTGAAGGCGCTGTCCTCTTCACCCTCTGTATCTGCGCCTCCGACGGTCGCTTCAGCGGCAAGGCGCGCATCATAGCGCCTTAGCTCGACCGCTTCATCGAGCCGCTCGACGACTTCATAGCCCGGCTGTTCGTATCCGGAGCGAACACCGAAGGCGGAACAGCCGGCCAAAAAGAGGGAAACCAAGGATATTGCAACGATTTGACGCATACTCACTTTACGGCGTCACCGCTTTTTCGGATCACCCGGCTATGCTGCCGGCTGAGCCGCCCGGTTTGTCGGCGGCAAACCACGCCGGACGGCGAACGCCGCCCTAGACGACTGCCGCGCCGGAGATCTCCGCAAGGCGGCGGGCTGCATCTTCGCGGTAGCGCTGATTCAGCGGGCTGCTCGGCTTCAGCTCGACTCTCTCATTGGCCAACTCCCGCACGAGGGCGAGTTGCCCGTCGCGTTTTGCGGCCTCCAGCAAGGTAAGGTCAAAGATGTCCCGCTGCGCATGGCTGCCGCCAAAGCGGTTGAGGCGACTGCGCAAAGGCCGCAGAAGGTCGACACAGGTGGCGTAGTCATCACGGCCAAAAGCGCGCAGGGCGTTGCAGACCGGGTGCCCGATCTGGTTGGTCATCATCGCGTTGCTGGCATTGCCCGCCATGGCTTTGCTCTGTGCGGTCAGGATCGCTTCCGCCGCCTTATCCCGGCCGTCGGCCATAAAGGCCATCATGGCATGGGCATCGTTGAAGGCGTAAAAGCCGTCTTCAGCCAGGGGCTCCCAACAATCGGCCAGCTCTTTCCAACGGCCGCCGACATCGGCGCCCCGCAGGTGAAGGCGCCAAAGCAAAGCGCTGGCATCGAGAAGATCCAGCATAACCTGGGAACGGTCCTTGCGGATCGGCCCGTCATAGAGTGCCAGCACTTCGTCGATCTGATCCAGGTCCAGGTGATAGAGCGCCAAGTGCCACCAGTTGTGGATGGCAAAAAAGCTGTCGTCAGCCCAGTGCCGCTCCCGCCCGCGCATCCAGTCGATACCGTCGGCCTGGCGACCCTGCATCTCCATAACGTGGGCGACCGCGTGCTGGGCCCAGGCGTCCTGCGGGTTCAACTCAGTAGCCCGGCGGCCCACCTCCTCCGCGCGGCCGTAGTCACCGCACTCTTCAAGGCCGAAGGCATACATGCCAAGCAAGGCATGATAGCCCGGATCATCCGGGGACCATTCCGGAAGAACGCGCGCCACATGATCCCTCAGGCTTCTGGCGTCGCCGGTATAAAAATCGCTGAGATGAACGACCTGCAGAGCCAGAGCGTCACGGGGCGAGTCGATCAGAATGTCTTCCAGGGCCGTGATTGCCCGCTCCCAATTGCCATTCAAGAACTCGGCGATAGCGGCAAGGTGACGGCGTTCGCGTGCTGAGGTGTTCAAGACCTCAGCCGCTTCGAAACTGCTTCTTGCCTCCGTCATAGCCTCCACCTCTGTCGCCAGGGCGAAGAGATAGGCCCGCAGGCAGTGCGCCATGACAAAGGCCGGGCTGTCCGCTATCGCGGACTCAATGGTGGCCACCGGATCGCCCTGATAGCACTGAAACTGCGCCAAGGCCTTTTCGTAGAGTGTAATGGCGGTGTCCGAAGCGCCGCTGACCGGTTCTCCGCGCGCATCCACAGAGGTCATCATATCCTTCAATTCTCCCCAACGAGCTCGTCTGCGGCTCAGCGGCCGGTTACGCCGGCTGCAATCAAGGGTCTACTCCCCCTTCTGCGCCCGCCCAAGTGGGAATTCTCACACAGGATACATTTGAAACACGAGCTTGCGGAACCGCACGGCTTCAGCAGCGCAGATACGGCAAGGTCTTTCACTCCGTGGCTGGTACAGCGATGTCGTTGAGCGACCAGTCGTAGGCCGTATCCTCGATGGTGCCGATCTCCTGCAGCCGGGTCGCCAACGCCGGTTCGGCATAGCGCTGCAGATGAGCCAGAACCGACTTGGTGCTGCCCCCGAAATCCTCATGGAACCAATCATAGATCTTGGAGACTGTAACCCGTTCCCCGACGATGCTGACGCCGCGCGGATCATTGATGTAGCCGCGCGCCGCCGTATCGAGCTGGGCCTCCAGGCCGCCTCCGGTAAAGGCCGAGACCGCGAGATTGGGACATCCGATCGAAGCACAGTTGACGGCGTAGTGTATCCGCGGATCATCCCAGATCGGCCGCAGAATCCGATGTTCGATATCGTTGAGGGTCAGGGCTTCGCCCTCCACCGCCACAAGCTCCTTGTCCCAGGGCCCCTCGGAGAAGAAGCCGGGAGAAATGTCGATGTCGCGGATCGTTTCCACCGGATAGTGATCGACGATGACCTTCACGGTCACAGCGTTGTAGAGGTTGACCCAGAAGGCGAACTGCTGGTCCCGGGCGAATTCGCTGATCGGTACCGCAGCCAGATCCGTAACAATGGCGTCCAGAGACGCCGCCTGCCCGGCGGCGATTGCGCCGTAGTCCACCCGATGCACGCCATCGCTGCCTATGACCACATTGCGCTTGAGAAAAGCATCCCAGGCTGAAAAATCGATCTCATTCGGACTTGCAGGGCTGTGACGCTCCCACCGCGGCCAAAGATCGGATGAGGGCGCGAAAAGCCGCTCCGCCGAGGTAAAGCCGGCCAAGGGCAGGATCAACATCGAGAGACAGACAAAGCGCAGGCAGGCAAGGATAGGCTTGGAAGCGGGCATGGCAGACTCCGGTTACAGCGATCTTCCAGTAGGAAATTTGTACGCCGCGCCCGAAAGGAAACTCAAAGGACTGCGAGCGGCCCGTGAACGGCGGATTTCGTGCTATGCTGGCCTGTATGAGCTTTGTGGAGGGCATAGCGCGCGACGCCCTGGTGGGGGCACACCGCGATGTGGGGAAAGGCCGCCGTCTCTTCCTGTTGATTGCCGGGCTGATGGCCTTGGTTCATCTGTTGACGGTGCATCCCTATCTGCGAATCTCCACCGAAACCGCTGGCCTTGAAGCCTCGATCGCCCAGAAAACCGCCATTCTGGACGAGTTGGCGCCAGAATTGGAGCAACTGGCCCGCCTGCAAAAAAACAGCCGCGAAGCGCTCAAGAGCACTCTCGAGAGAGCCACCACAGCAATGATTAAGGACTTCAAAAGGCTGGGCGAGGACATCAAGGCCTTCCGCGACGGATCAGCCCTGCCTGACACCCAGTCCCCGGCCGGGCTGGGCGGCCAGATCGAAAACGCCGACGAGGCAACCCGGCAACGCTATGAAGAGCCGGCCGCGCCGCAATCGGCAGCGTCTTTCGATCAGTTCCAACAGATGCGCGCGCCAGAAGACTTCGACATCCCTCAGCAGATGGCCTTGGGCAGTCAGCGGCCCGGACCTGGCGTAAGCCGATCAAGCGAGCCGCCGCCGCAAGTCTACATTGACGCGACCCTTCATGACATTCTGTCCAGTACGGAGACGAACAGGCAGGACACAACGGCTCTAATGTCGGCCTATGCCGAGAGGATGATCGTGAATCCGGCCTACGAACGGGCGCATAACAACTGGGACCGAAACATCCGGCCGCCCTATCTGGCCGCTCTGGACAGCGCGGCTGCGGCGGCGCGCAAGGCTGCGTCGGCACTGCCGGAGAACAGTGAGGCTCTGGAATCAGCCGCTGTGGCCATGGAAAACGAAAGGACAGCGGTCGTAAATCTGGTCATCAGCCCGGATCAACGACTGGACGAGACCTTTGAATCAGACTGGTGGGGTACCACCGGCGGCAAAGCTGTCTTCGCTGACGCAGTTGTCAGTACGATTGCAAAACAACTGACCGGCGACGAACTGCTTGCCCAACCCTTCGCCGCCGTCGGCGAATCTTTGAACAGGCAGGAGGCTGTGCGAGCCTCTTTGCTCGAAAAGCGTGACGCCCTGGAACAGCAATTCACCGAGCAACGGAAGCAGTTAGCGGCACTGGCCGGCGCCTCCGCCGTCGTGCCCATCGACCTCAGAAGCTTCATCAGCCTTTTCCCCCTCGTCCTGGGGTTGGTGCTGGGCCTTGCCATGCTGCGGGTTGGACAAGCCAGGCGCGAGGCGGCCCAGGCCCTGGAGGATCTGTCTTCCATCGCATCCTCCGATGAACGCGACTCTCACCTCTGGCTCGGTCGACGCGTCCTCGGGGGGCGTAGCAACGCCGCCGCGCCCAGCATCGAAACCGGGCTCGTAACCGGTCTTGTGGTGATTTGGATTGTCTGGTCGGCCGTCTCGGTTCTCAACAGTCCGTTGGAACCACCGATCGGACCTGCAGTTTCCGCCCTCCTGGGAAGCGCCATCGTAGTGATTGCCGCCGCTTGGGACATCCGTGCCAGCCGAAAGCTGGCCGCAGCCGTCACCGCAGAGGCTGACCCCGGGTAAACACAGGCAGGCTGCGGCTATTCTTTCTTATGGACCGTGATCGCCTTGCCATGACCCGCGCCCTTCCAGAAGTCATAGAGCGCCATGGCTGTCACCACAACAACGACAATGATCAAGTCGATCTCCCGCACCCACCAGATGAGAATGCCTAAAAAGGCAACGAAGAGCGCCATCGACAGCAGAGCCAGCAGCTTATCAATCAGGGGCATTGCAAAGCCTCCATACAAAGGACGGCGATGAGGATGTTCATAAACAGTCAACCCTTCGCCTTGGCAAGTTCATCCATCAGCCAGCGCGCACTGCGCAGCAGGCGGGCATCGTCGCCACGCCCGGCGACCATCTGCACGCCAATGGGCAGGCCCGACGAGCCCTGCAACAGGGGCAGCGTGATGGCCGGGGTGCCGCAGAGGGTCCAGAGTGTGCAAAACGTCGGATCGCCGGTCGCATCGAGCCCCTCCGGCGCCTCGCCGACAGCCGAGGGGGTCAGGATGGCGTCGTAACGTTCGAAGATCTCGGCGAGACCTCCGTTGAGGACATCGATCCACTCCTCCGCCAGCGCATAGTCGACGGCCAGGACCCGCCGCCCCTCTTCAATGGCAGCGCGCATGACATCGCTGAGCTGATCTCTGCCTTTCTCATAATAAGGCGCGAGGTTCTTCGCAAAGCCGGCCATCATCAAGAGCCGCTGCAGGTCATGGGCACGGTCAAAAGCCGAGGGCAGCGGCACCTCATCGCAGGCATCGCCCAGGAAGTCGCTCAGTTCCGCAAGACCGTCCTTTGTGTCGGCGTCCGCCGCATCCCAGGTCGGCCCCTTCACCAGGGCGAAGGAGGGTTTCACCGGCGGTGCCGAACGGGCTGCCTCCAACAGACGCGGATGGGCCATCGGCCGCGTGGCACTATCGGCCGGGTCGTGGCCGGCGATGACATCGACCAGCAGGGCTGCATCCTCGACGCTCTGCGCAAAGACGCCGACGGTATCCAGCGGCGGCGACTGAGACAGCAGGCCTTTGCGCGAGATCGTCCCGTGGCTGGGCTTGTAGCCGACGACACCGCAAAAAGAGGCCGGGCGGATGACGGAGCCGTTGGTCTGGGTGCCGACCGCCAAGGGGACCTGCCCCGCCGCCACGGCGGCTGCCGAACCGCTGGAAGAACCGCCGGGTGTGCGGTTCGGGTCATGCGGGTTATGGGTCTTGCCCGGCGCATAGAAGGCCAGTTCGGTACTGACGGTCTTGCCCATGATGACCGCCCCTGCCCCGCGCAGCCGCGATACCAGAGTCGCGTCTTGGCGCGGGCGCCGCCCGGCATCAAGCGGCGTCCCGTTTTCGGTCGGCATATCGGCCGTATCGATGATGTCCTTCAGGCCGACGGGAACACCGTGCAGCGGGCCCAAGGGACGGCCGAGGCCGCGCTGATCATCGCGTTCCTGTGCCTGGCGCAGGGCGTACTCGGGGTCCAGATAGGCCCAGGCCCGCACCGCTTCACCTTCTGCGGCGATCCGGTCGAGATAGCCACGCACCAGATCGAGCGAGCGCAGGCTGCCGGCGGCGATCTCCGCCGCTTGCTCTGTCGCGCCGCTGCGCCGTTCCGCTGTCATCTGGTCCAAGTCCCGCTCTCCAGCCAGTTAACCGTAGAAGTACTCGGGCAGGAACAGGGCAACGCCCGGGAAGTTGTACATAATGACCATGGCCACCAGGATCATCGAAAGGAAAGGCAAGACGCCCTTGAAGATCGTCATGAGCTGGACATGCGGCGGGGCAACACCCTTCAGGTAATAGGCCGCCATCGCCATGGGCGGCGTCAGGAAAGAGGTCTGCAGGTTGAGCGCCACCAAGATGCCGAAGAACAACGGGTCGATTCCGAAGAATGGCAGCAGCGGCAAAAAGATGGGCACGAAGATGATGATGATCTCCGACCACTCCAGCGGCCAGCCCAGCAGGAAGATGATCAGTTGGGCCATCAGCAGAAATGCGAGGGGCGAAAGGTTCAGACCCAGCACGAACTCGCTAATCAACGTTTCTCCGCCGAGGTACGAGAATACGGAAGAGAACACCCAGGAGCCGACGAAGAGCCAGCAGACCATCGCCGAGGTCCGCACCGTCAGATAGACGGACTCACGCAGACGTTCCCAGGTCAGCGAGCGGTAAGCCGCGGCCAGGACCAGGCCGCCGAGAGCCCCGATCGACGCAGCCTCGGAGGGTGTCGCGAGCCCAAAGAGAATCGCGCCCAGCACCGACAGAATGAGAAAAGCCAGCGGGAA
The DNA here is from genome assembly GCF_965249265.1 of Pelagibius sp. NCBI lineage: Bacteria > Pseudomonadati > Pseudomonadota > Alphaproteobacteria > Rhodospirillales > Rhodovibrionaceae > Pelagibius > Pelagibius sp. The sequence goes on from NZ_OZ252224.1 coordinate 2,626,173, forward strand.
GAAGGAGGTCAGCAGCATCAGCACAACCTTGCCGATGCTGACGTCTTCAAATTCATCCTCGCGCGGCTTCGGTGCGAGCTTCGGATTCAAGACCGCCCGCCCGACTACGTAGAGCATGTAAAGGCCGGCCAGCATAAAGCCGGGAATGATGGCCCCCGCATAAAGCTTCACGATGGAAACATTCGAGGTCGCGGCATAGACGATGAGCATGATGCTGGGCGGGATCAGGATGCCCAGGCAGCCACCGGCACAGATGACGCCCGAAGCGAAGCTGGCGTCATAGCGGGCCTTCAGCATCGCCGGAAAAGCCAGCATGCCCATAAGCGTGACCACGGCACCGACAATACCGGTCGCCGTCGCAAACATGGCGCAGGTCGCCAGAGCGGCCACAGCCATGGAGCCCGGGATGCGGCGCGCCGAGATGTAGAGCGTATGGAACAGGCGATCGACGATGTTCGCCCGTTCCACTATGTAGCCCATAAAGAGAAATAGCGGCACCGCCGTTAGCACATCATTGGCCATGACCGAGTAGGTCTGGTTGACGAAGAGGTCGAAGATCCGGTTGTCGAAGATCGTGCGCATCCGCTCCGGGTCGTAATAGGCGTAGTAGCCGAAGCCCACGCCCATCGCCATCAGCGTGAAGGCAATCGGGAAGCCGAGAAGAATGACGATGATGAAGATGCCAAGCATCATCACCGCAACTTGAGGGTCAGTCATCGCGGCGCTCCAACGGCTTCACAATATCGATGGCTTCGGAAGAATGGTGCAGGATGTCCCGCTCATGCTCGCGCAGGAGCACGTCCTCCATCTCCTCCACGTCGTCTTCGCTGTGCTTCGGCCATTCGTTGGTGCGCATGCAGATGACGCAGCGAAAAACCTGGGCGATGCCCTGGATCAGCAACAAGATGCCAGCGGCGATGATGACGCTTTTGAACTGGAAAATCGGCACGTTGGCCGGGCTCATGACGCTCACCTCGGTGTAGCTCCATGATCGTGCCGCATATTTCCAGCCTGCCAGAATAAGCGCGATCACACCGGGGAAGAAGAAGATGAAATACAGAATGAACTCAATCAGTGCCTGGGTCTTGGGCTTCAGCAGGCGGTAGACGAAGTCACCACGCACATGGCCGTCGCGCGACAGGGTGTAGGCGCCCGCCATCATGAACAGAGTGCCGTACATCATATAGCTGACATCAAAGGCCCAGGATGTGGGGTCGCGCAGCACATAGCGCACGAAGACTTCGTAGCCCACGCCGAATGTCATGACGAGAATCAGCCAGGCAAAGGCCTTGCCGAACCACGCCGAAACCTTGTCGGCAAAGATGATGTAGCTTTCCATGGCGCGCCCCAGAAGTATTTCGGCCGGGAGGACTGCAGATCCGTTCTGCTTATGGTGAGGGCGGCACGCGAGAGTGCCGCCCTCTGGTCCTTAAGGGTAAAATCGACGTCTCTTAGAAATCGATCTTGCCGGGGAAGTAGTGCTGATAGGCCAGCTTGTAGTCGGCCGAGTTCATCAGGTCGTAGAAAGCGACCCGCTCCGCCCAGGCCTTCTGGCTGTCGACGACCTTCTTGAAGAAGGGATCTTCGACCAGACCTTCGAGCACCTTGTCCCAGGAGTCCAACTGGGCCTGCATAATCGAGGTGTCCGTGCGATAGACGTTCACACCGTCCTCGTTGATCAGCTTCTGCAGATCCTTGGAGTAGGTGTCCATGGCAAGCCCGTAGTTCGCCGTATTTGTGGCTTCAGCCGCGTATTCGAGGATCGCCTTCTGCTCGTCCGGCAACGAGTCGAAGCGCCGCTTGTTGAAGATGATCTCGAAGAATTCGGCGGCCTGATGGTAGGAGCCCATGTGATAGTGCTTCGAGACGTCCTGCGCACCGAACTGGCTGTCCGCCGTCGGGTTGTTGAACTCGAAAGCCTCGATCACGCCGCGCTCCAGGGCCGGCACGATTTCACCGCCCGGAAGCTGGGTCACCCTGAGGCCCATGCCCTGCATAATGTCGGTGGCCAAACCCACGGTGCGGTACTTCAGGCCTTGCATTTCGTCGGCGCTCTTCACATGACGCTTGAACCAGCCCAAGGGCTGGGTCGGCATTGGCATGGCAAAGAAACCAACCAGGTCGAGCTTCAGGATATCCTGCACCAGCTCCTGATACAGCTCCTTACCGCCCCCGTAGTGGATCCAGGCCAGGATCTGCGAGGCATTGGCCCCAAAGACCGGGCCGGTCCCGAATAGAGACGCCGACTTGTTCTTGCCGTACCAGTAGGCCGTTACCGTATGCGCCGCATCCAGAATGCCGTCATGACAGGCATCCTGAACCTGGAAGGCCTTCACGACTGCGCCGGCCGGCAGGTAGTCGATCTTCAGGCGGCCGCCCGACATCTTGTCGACGCGTTCTGTGTACTGCTTGGCCATATCGCTGAAGATCGAAGCGGCACCCCAGGAACCCTGCATCTTCAGGGTCACGGTTTGCGCCCTCGATACCTGCGGCATGGCAATCGCGCCGGCTGCGGCACCGGCGGCAACCGCCCCGCCGGTAAGCAGCTTGCGGCGTGAAACGTTCTTGGTCTTCGAACTTTTTTCCACGGAAATCCTCCCTGTTTTCAACAATTCAGAGGGGCAAATCACTTCGGCAGCGCCGCACCCCTCCGACTCGGTATGATCCAAAAATCGGCCGTTTCGTTCGTCTATGAGAATTCTTCGGCCCTTACAGCGTCACCTCACTCAGCGAAGTCGCAACTGGCTCATCACAACGATGCCGCCGCCCACTCTCAGGCAAAGCGCACCATTGGCTTGGGCGGGTCAAACCGCCGGAATCATAATGGAATGTCTGAAGCCGACAAGGCAACCGGTCAGCAATCATCGACCTGCCGAAATTCACGGCCAAGTCTCATTCCTCCCAAACGTTCCATCTCACGGGCGGCTTTCATGCCGTCTTCGCTTTGGCACCGCAGAGTGTCCCGGAGGGCGAACCAATTGCCCTGCCACAATGCGGAAACTACTTCCATTATGCACAAAACGGATAGTGGGTCACGAAAAATCTCGCTAAGTCAATGGTTTGCTTGCCAGACCAATTTCTCCAAACCAATCCGGCAGACGCGTATCATCGCGCGCAAACGACCGGATATCCCTTCGCCGAAGGCCATACTAGGCCAGATTCAAGGGACAAGTCCAAATCACGCTTGCGCGAAGCGGAAGGCAGATTGGCCTCAGCGGCCTAACCCAGCATGCGGGTTCGTTCAGGATCGAACAGCGGCTCGGGCTGCAGTTTCGCACCGCGGCGGTCGCCGAGAATCTCGATTTCGAAGGATCCGTTCTCGTGTTCCAGAGCGGCGGGAACATAAGCCAGAGCGACAGAGCGGTCTGCCGCGTGGGCGTAGCCACCGGAGGTCACCCAGCCGACAACCTCTCCGTTGTGCCAGACCGCTTCATCACCGCTGACGTCGGCACCGTCGGCATCCACAGTCAGGGTCACAAGACGCACCTTTGGGCCGTTTTCACGGTCCTGCAAAACTGCATCACGGCCAACGAAGGCGTTCTTGCGCAGATCAACGAAGCGGTCCAGGCCCGCCTCTGCGGGCGTGTAGATCGGCCGGTACTCACGCGCCCAAGTACCAAAGCCCTTTTCCAGGCGCAGGGAATCCAGCGCGCGCAGGCCGAACTGACGCAGGCCCAGGTCCGCGCCGGCGCTCTGAATCAGCTCGTAGAGATTGAGCTGATAGTCCGGCGACACCCATATCTCGTAACCCAGGTCGCCGGTGAAGGAGATGCGCCCGACCCAGGCCGGGATCATGCCCAGGTCCATGCGCCGGAAGGACATGAAGGGAAAGGCTTCGTTGGAGACATCTTCCGCGGTCAGCCGTGACAGCAGTTCGCGTGACTTCGGACCGGCGATGGAGAAGCCGACCAACTCGTTGCGCAAGGATCTCAGGGAAACATCCTGCTGCCGCCCCTCCCCCTGTAACTGCCGTTCGAACCAGCGCAGATGGTAGTCCTCTGCCGCACCGGACCCGAAGATGAAGAATTGCTCAGGGCCGGCCTTGGCAACGGTGAAATCGCCGATCAGCTTACCCTGGTGATTGAGCATCGGGGACAGCACGATGCGCCCTTCCCGCGGCATGCGGTTGGCCAGGATCTCGCCCAGCCAGCCCTCGGCGCCGGCGCCGGTCACCTCGTACTTGGCGAAACCCGAGGTCTCGACCAGGCCGACGGCCTCCCGCACCGCTTTGCATTCCGCCTTCACCGGCTCAAAGGCGTTCGAGCGGCGGTAGGTGGGTTCCTCGATCGGCTCGGCGCCCTCGGGCGCGAACCAGAGCGCGTACTCCAGGCCATAGCCGGCACCGAAAACCGCATTCTCCGCCTTCAGCCGGTCATAAACCGGGGTCGTGCGCAGCGGACGGGCTGCCGGCAGTTCCTCGTTCGGAAAGGTGATCTTGAAGCGCCGTCCGTAGTTTTCCCGCACCTTGGCGTTGGTATAGGCCATGGTGGCGAAGTCGCCGTAGCGCGCCACGTCCATGGCGAAGATATCCAGGCCCGGGTCGCCGTCGGTCATCCAGTTGGTGAGGGCCAGGCCGACGCCGCCGCCCTGGCTGAAGCCGGCCATCACGCCGCAGGCGACCCAGAAGTTCTTCAGGCCGCGCACCGGACCGACCAAAGGATTGCCGTCGGGCGCAAAGGTGAAGGGGCCGTTGATCACCTGCTTGATGCCGGCGTTCTCCAAAGCCGGAAAGTGATCGAAAGCGACCGCCAGGTTGTCGGAAATGCGGTCGAGGTCGGGCTGCAGCAACTCGTGGCCGAAGTCCCAGGGCGTCTGTTTTTCCGACCAGGGCACACCGCCTTGCTCGTAGGTGCCCATAACCAGCCCGCTGCGCTCCTGGCGCATGTAGATTTCGCCGCCGAAGTCGATGCAGTGCGGCAGCTCGGTCTCACGACTCGCCACCTCCGGCATCTCGTCGGTCACCAGATACTGGTGCTCCATCGCTAGAATCGGCAGCTCGAGCCCCACCATGCGGCCGACTTCCCGGGCCCAGAGCCCGCCGGCATTGACCACATGCTCGGCCTGGATGCTGCCCTTGTCGGTGATCACCTCCCAACCGCCGTCGTGCCGCGGCTGCAGATCGGTGACGCGGGTGAAACGCTCGATCTCCGCGCCGCCGATGCGTGCCGACTTGGCATAGGCATGGGTGACGCCTGAGGGATCGATGTGCCCCTCCAGCGGATCATAGAGCGCGCCGACAAACCGCTTTTCGTTCAACAGCGGGTGCAGAGCCTTGGCTTCGGCGACCGAGATGAATTCGCTGTGCAGGCCCAAAACCCGGGAGCGGCCCTGGGCGACCTTCAGGTAGTCGAGCCAGCTTTCTGAATCGGCCAGCATGAAACCGCCGGTCATGTGGACGCCGCAGGACTGACCGGAAATCTCCTCGATCTCCTTGTAGAGGTCGATGGTGTAGCGCTGCAGCTTGGCGACGTTGGGGTCCCCGTTCAGTGTGTGCATGCCGCCGGCGGCGTGCCAGGTGGACCCGGAGGTCAGCTCGTCGCGCTCCAGCAGGACCACATCCTTCCAGCCCGCCTTCGTCAGGTGATAGAGCACGCTGCAGCCGACAACGCCGCCACCGATGACGACGACCTGAGCATGAGATTTCATCTGCCTGTCCCTGTACCGAATATTTTTGATCGCAAGGCACAGCAGCCCGAGGGCCGGCAGAGCCTTCAGGTTTCACAGATAGCGGGCAAATCCGGGGGTTTCAGGCCCGCCAGCGACAGCCTATGACGCCGAGTGACCGATTACTGGCGAGACGGCGCTTTAGACGCCGACCGCATCGGCATAGCCGAAGCGCCGGGCGACATCGGCGGTATAGCGGTCGATCTGGAGAAGCTGTTTTTCGGTGAAATCCGGCCGGTAGTAGCTGGGCATCCGCATCAGCTCCGCCGCCTCGGCCACCAGATGGGCGGAATTCGGCAGGCGGCAATGGTCGCAAACCTCGCGAAGCACCTCGAAAGGCTTGCTGCAGAGGTCTTCGAAGCGGACGACCTTGACGGCTGCGGCCAGAGCCGGATTGGCGGCGAGGCGGTCCGCCAGAAAGCCGTGCAGGCTGGCCCAGTAACGCGCCCAGCCCTCGACCTCATCGCCTTTCTCCCAGGCCGCCAGGACTGCGGGCATGGCGCCGTCGCCGACGTTGACCGGGCGCCGGTCCAGGCCGAACTCGAAGTGACCGATGCGGCGCATATGATCGAGGGCCCGGGGGTGACGCCGCTCGCCTTCACAGAACAGGCGGTGCTGCTTTGCGAGAGAGGCAATCTGTCCGACCGGCGCGCGCAGCGGCAAAACAAAGCGGGCCTCGGGGAAAACCTTCAGAAGATACTCCAGGCGGGTGACGTTGTAGTTGGCTTTCGCCAGGTAGCGCGCGCGTCCACGCACCCGCAGCAGCTTGCGGATGTGATCGGCATAGAAGCCTTCGAAGTCCGGGTTGCCGGTTTCGCCGTCGAGCACGTTGCAGACCGCGGGGTCGTGCAAGTCTTTGAAAAACGCCATCCAGAGCACCTCCTCGAAGGCTTCCGGGCTGTCTGGCGAAACGGCTATCCCGTCCGCATGGCTGCGCTCCACGGCAATGTTCTGACGCTCAGGTACAAAGCCGAGGAAACGGTTCCAGAGAAACGGCGTGAAGAGAAAGGGGTAGTCCTTGTAGCGATGACAAGCCACCGTTGGATGCTTGGCCAGCACCTCCAGCAGAATGGTTGTGCCGGAGCGCGCCAGGCCGCTGACGAAGATCGGCTTGTCGATCGCGGTGTCGGCGATGTCATCGGCCCGCAGCCGCGTCTCCCCCTCACCCAATTTGATCCAAAGATCGCGATGACGATCCACGAAGCGGCCGAGATGATGTACCCAGGGCGTTACCCGAAAACCGGCGTACCGGTCCCCAGCATTCCTTTCATCGCCCTGCTGTTCATCGGCGTTACGGTTGCTGGCGCTCGAACTTCGGGGTGCCATGGCGCTAGACCAGCCGGAAAACGATCTTGATCGCCAAGGAAGCTGCGATCAGGGCGCAGAAGAAGACCACTTCCCAGCCGCGCAGCCAACCAGGGCCAAGGCTCAGGACCTCCTGGCGCGGCAGGGCGATCTCGATGCGCTCCAGGGTGCCGTCCGTCGGCAAATAACCGAGCGGATTGGCAATCAGGGAGTTCCACCACTGGCGTTTGTGCAGGCTGGTCACGGCGGCATCTATGTCCAACGTATCGACCACCCGCTCGGCAGCATCGACGACCTGGATACGGGGATGCTCGGCCACGGTGGTGCCAGCTGCCCTGTCTTCCGGCAGCCAACGCGCCTCCAGACCGCTGGGTTCGACCCGCAGCGGGACTTCCGAGACCGGCTGCGGCAGAAAGTAACCGTAGGCCCCGCTGAGCCAGACGATCATGAACAGCACCGGCAGAGAGGCCAAAACCGCCGGCCCCAGCACGAGGCCGAGCTGTGCCATTGAGCTTCGGAGCATGCGGCCGATCAGCGGCATCGCCTCACTTAAGCTGCCGTCGTGGCCATCCAGTGCCACCTTCGCCTCCTGCGCCGAGGCTTTAACCCGGCGCAAGCGTTCCTGAGGCGAGAGCAAAGCGTAGAGCGCCATGGAGATCGAGGCCCCGACAAGCCCCCAGACCGCAAGCCGGCCTGCGGCCGGCAGCAGCGGCACCAAGGCCTGATCGAGAGAGGTCAGCAGCGGAGACGTGAGATCAAAGAACCCGGTCATGGAACTACGGGAGGAATGCTTTTACTTCTGCCTTGCGGTTTCTCCGGATGGTCAATCAATCCGCGGTTCCCGCGCTTTCGCGACTCCCGTTTCCGGAGGACTTTCCGCGGCCTGGGCAACAGGTGCCTGACGATTGCGGCGCAGCAGACGCCGGAGCGGCCAGATCAGCAGGAAGAGAAGTGCGGCCGCAATGGCCGCGAAGACGCCCCAGAGCGCCCCCAGAAGAGAAAGCCCGGCGCCGGGCCCGATGTAAGCCGCAGCCGGCATCACCCAGGCGAAAACCAGCGCCAACCCGATGCCGGCAGCAGACAACCCGTTTCGCTTCATTGGAGACTCCCTTGTTGTTCACGTTGCATCAGGGTTTCAAGAAAATCCGGCTGCAGATCCTCCGCGGCGGTCCTTTGCCCCCAGGAGACGATGGGCAGGATCACCTCCTCGGTCCGTTCCGGATGCTGCGCCCTGATCGGGTTGATGAACTCCCAGACGATGCGGCCATCCTGCGTCACTTCAAAGAGACGCCCGCCGGTCGATTCGGTGATCAGGGTGTTCCCGTTGGGCAGCCGCTGCTGCGCCGCCCGGACATTGCTTTCGAAGGGTTGTTCGGCACTGCCGGCATAGCGCCAGACCTCCGCCGCGGTCATGGGGTCGATCTCGATCACCCGCGATCTTCCGCCCGGCCCGAAGTTGCCGACGTTGTCGAACAGCAGGATATTGCCGTTCGGCAGCACGTCCGGATCATGCTGACCCAGCCAGGTGCCGCGCAGGGCCCAGACGATCTTCTCCTGCTCCAGGTCGAGAACCGCGATGGTGTCGATATCGCGGAACGACAGCAACACCTGCCCCTCTTCCGCAAAGGGCAGCACCGCGGCATCGGCAGCATCGATGACATCGATGTTGTTGGTATGAATGAAATCGTGCTTGTTGAACCAGGTGACCCGGTCAAGCAGACGCGCATAGTCGGAGTTCACCAGCGCATCGAGGATCGACACCCGCTTTTCTTCTTCGCCGTCCGGCGACAGCACCACGACAAAATCGTCGAGACGCGGAACCGTCAACTGCGGGAAACCCTCAAAGGTCTTGTCCCGCATCTTGTGGATCAGCGTATAGACGCGTCCGTCCGCAGCCACATCCAGGTCGTGATGGGTCTGGCCGAGGTAGGACCAGATGACATTGGAGTCTCGGTCCAGCTTCACCATGCCATAGCCCCAGGGCGTGTCCCCGGTGGCGACAAAGAGCGCCAGCAGGTCGCCGTTCGGCAGCATCTTGGCCTTGCGCCAGTAAGTGAATTCATCGGGCTGCGGATCTTTCACCGGCGACTCTTCGGACCAGATAGCGCTATAGGGCAACTGCCAGGAATGAACGAGCATGCCGTCCATAGAGAACAACAAGGCCTCGCTGCCGTGGCCTGAGGTGTAAAGCGTGTAGCCTGGGAAAACCGCGCCGGCTTCATGGATCGTCACTCCCTCTTCCGGGCGCCGCTCCGGCGCCCAGAAATCCGAGGCCAGGGGATCGCGCGACTGTTCGATCTTCGCCAGCAGCGCCTCGCCGCCCCGATAGGCGTCGCTCAGGGGCTTCGCGGGGAAGACATTGCTCAGCATGACAAAGGCGCCGCCGAGAAAACTCAGGAACAGCAGCGCCAGCACGAAAGCCGGCAGGGCAATGCGGTCGATCAACGGCGGCGGACTGGGCTGCAGAGGGTTTGCCGTCCGCCCGGACTGCCTTTCTGTTGGATGCGCAGCGGTCTGCGAAGACAAGCCAATAGCCAAAGCGCCGGCCTTTCCTTCTCATGAGAGGAAAACGTCGTAGAGGCCCATCGGCCCAAAGGCGAGAGTCAAGATTTGGCCCGCCTGGGGAATGGACGCTCCGGCGGCCGGCTTTATTCCGGTTTCTGCGAACCGCGGCTTGTGTTCAAGATGTGGCGCGCTTCGCCTCTGGGCTTATGAGAGCAGCCAGGTCTCGACCGTCTTGCTGGCGACCATATCGGCCACCTTGCTGTCGAATGCGGCAAAGTGATCGCTTGCAAGATGCGCATCGAAGGCGGCCCGATCATCGTAGATCTCATAGAGAAAGACACGATCCGGGCGCTTGGGGTCGAAGCAGACATCAAAACGCCGGCAGGCCTCCTCAAGAGCAAGCGAGTTCTCGGCCTGCCGCTGGACGGCGTTTCGAAAGGCTTCTTCCGAGCCTGCCGAAATCTCAAAAACAACGGTGACGACGTACATCGGCTGGCCCTACCCAAATCGCTTGCGGAGCTCGGCGACCTGATCGGCCGTCAGATTGCGTATCGCCGCGCCCTGCAGCATCAGAAACAACTTTGCCGTCTCCTCAAGCTCCTCGGTGGCGTAGAGCGCAGTGTCGAGACTATTGCCGGCGACGACCGGCCCGTGGTTGGCCAGCAGCACCGCATGATGCTTGCCGGCCAGCTTGCCGACCGCCTTCGCCAGGGCTTCATCACCGGGCGGAAAGTAAGGCACCAGGGGCAGCCGCCCGACCCGCATGATGTAATAGGCCGTCATCGGCGGCAGGACGTCCTCGGGATCGATGCCGTCGAGACAACTGACCGCGACGGAGTGCGTCGAATGCAGATGAACCACGGCCCGCGCATCCTGACGCTCGCGGTACATGGCGATATGCAGAAACGTTTCCTTGGTCGGCTTGTCGCCGGAAACCCACGCCCCTTGCGCATCCAGACGCGAAAGCCGTTCCGGGTCGAGCGCCCCCAGGGAGGCGTTGGTCGGCGTCATCAGCCAGCCGCCGTCCTCGAGACGCTGACTGAGGTTGCCGGTGCTGCCGAAAGTCAGTCCGCGGTCATAGAGCGAGCGGCCGGTGGCGCAGATCGCATCGCGCAGTCGGCTCTCCTCGCTCATGACAACACATCCCAGGCTTTCACGAAGAAATCCGGCGTGCCGAAATTGCCGGACTTCAATGCCAGAGCCAGCGGCGGCGTTCCAGCGCTGCGGGTCCAAGGCACGCCCGGGTCGATTTCCGGCCCGATCTCCAGGGCCTGCAGCTTCAGGCCATTGACCACGGCGCCGGAGGTTTCGCCGCCTGCCACGATCAGGCGGCGCACGCCCTGCGCAACCAGACCTGCCGCAACTTCCGCCAAAGCGTCTTCGACCAGGACGCCGGCCTTATCGCGGCCCAGGGTTTCCTGCACCTGGCGGATACTGTCCGGCTCGGCTGTCGAGAAGATCATCAAGGGACGATCACGGTCCTGCTGCCGCGCCCAATCCAGCATGCCCGCAGGCGAAATTTTTCCCTGAGACAGTTCCAGGGGATCAATGCGGTAAGCCGGTATCCCGGCTTCTTGAGCCTGCGCCACCTGGCCGCGGGTGGCGGCAGAACAACTGCCGGCCAGGATCGCCGCCGGACCTTCAGGAGGGTCGAAACCGGCCAGAGGATCACCGCTCAGTAAGCCTTGGCGCCGGAAGTTGTCCGGCAATCCGATGGCGACGCCTGACCCGCCGGTAATCAGCGGCAAACCGGCAGCCGCTGTGCCGATGTCCCGCAGGTGCCGGTCGCTGATGGCGTCCACGATGGCGATCTCAACGCCCTCTTCGCCCGCACGGCCAAAAGCAGCCGCGATGGCCTCTGCCCCGGCTTCAACCGTTTCATAGGGGACCAGCCCCACCTTGCGCCGGGTCTGGCGGCTGAGCACCGAGACCAGATTGGGATCATGCATGGGTGTCAGCGGATGGTCTTTCAGCGGGCTGTCAGACAGCAGGCTGGCACCGACGAAGAGGTGGCCCTGATAGATGGTCCGCTGGGCGCCGGGAAAGGCCGGACAGGCCAGCGTGAAGCGGCAGCCCAGACGCTCCATCAACGCTTCCGCTACCGGGCCGATGTTTCCCTGGTCGGTGGAATCAAAAGTTGAGCAATACTTGAAAAAGAGCTGCCTGGCGCCGGCGGCCAGCAAGGCTTCTGCCGAGGCCAGAGATTCGGCCACCGCCTCTGCCGGCGGCGTGGTGCGCGACTTCAGTGCAACCACGACTGCATCGGCCTCCGGCAGATTGGCCGGATCCTGCGGCACGCCTACTACCTGAACCGTGCGCATACCGCCGCGCACCAACATGAGGGCCAGGTCCGTGGCCCCCGTCAAATCATCGGCAATACACCCGAGCAGCATCGTTCCCCCAAAATCACCGGTCGCCTGTCTTCTCTTGCGCGGCGAAACAGTTCACAAGCCGCTCCGTCCTGCACCCACCAGGCTGCCGCAGCCGTCCGAACGCAGCGCGCCGATTGATGCTGGTCAAAATGCATTCATTAATGTATGCATTCAAGTCTAATCGCTTGGTGGAGAGCGGAAAGTCGCCAGCCCCCGCGGCTTTGCGGGTGTTCATAGACTACCGGACAGCGCGCCTGACCGCACCACCTTTTGCCTGCAGAAGTCATCGGGAACCATGAATGGACAATCTTCCGAAGCTTGAAATCGCAGTCTTTGAGGGAGACGGGATCGGTACCGAGATCACCGAGCCCTGTCTCGATCTCCTGTTGGCGGCCAGTGAAAGCAGCGGCGGTTTCGAACTGGTCTTCAATCGGCTGCCCGCCGGCGCGGGCACCTACCAGCGGGAGGGCACGGCCCTGCCCGCTGAATCAATGGACGCCGCGCGAAAGGCCGATGCCATTCTGCTGGCGGCCATGGGGCTGCCGGACGTGCGCTATCCCGACGGCACCGAGGTGGCGCCGCAGTTGGATCTGCGCTTTGAGTTCGGACTCTATGCCGGGGTCCGCCCCGTACGCGGCTTGCCCGGCACGCCGGCGGTACTGGCTGACCCAAGGGCCGCGTCGCTGGATTTCGTGCTGATTCGCGAGTCGACGGAGGGTCTCTTCGCATCCCGCGGCAAAGGGGTGATCGACGGCGACCGCGAGGCACGGGATACCCAGGTGATCACCCGCCCGGTCAGCGAGCGGCTTTTCGATTTCGCCTTCGATCTTGCAAGAAAGCGCCGGACCGCCGGCAGCCCGGGCCGCGTGACCTGCGTCGACAAGGCGAATGTGTTCAAGTCCTTTGCCTTCTTTCGACAGATCTTCGACGAGCGTGCCGCGCTTAACGATGATCTGGAAGCCGAGCACGCCTACGTCGATGCGACCGCCCTCAACATGATCCGGCGACCCTGGGACTTCGATGTGCTGGTGACGGAGAACATGTTCGGCGACATCCTTTCGGACCTGGCCGCCGGGCTGATCGGTGGCATGGGTATGGCCCCTTCCGCCGACGTCGGCGAGGCGCATGCGGTGTTTCAGCCCTGTCACGGCAGCGCCCCGGATATCGCCGGCCAGGGCAAGGCAAACCCCACGGCCATGTTTCTTTCCGCGGCCATGATGCTGGAATGGCTGGCCGACAAGCATGAGGTCCCGGACTGTGCGCGCGCCGGGCTGGCGATCCGAAACGCTGTCGATCAGGCTTTCGGCGCGGGTGCTCTGCGGCCCTCCGATCTCGGCGGCGACGCGGGAACCCTGGCGGTTAGTGAAGCGGTGATGGCCGCCCTGCAAGATCCGCGGGTACCCACCGCTGCAGCAATTTGAGTCATGTCCGTTCGGAGCTTAAGGCACCCATGAGAGTAGGTACCGTCGGAACCGGTTACTTTAGCCAGTTTCAATACGAAGCCTGGCGCCGCATGACCGATGTCGACCTCGTGGCCCTCTGCAACAGAGGCGCCGAAGGCGCGCGCCGCACTGCGGAAGCCTACGGCGTTCCCGCAACCTATGACGATCTCGGGGAGATGCTGGCGGCGGAGAAGCTCGATCTTCTCGACATCATCACGCCGCCGGTGACGCACCTGGTGATGATCAGGACAGCCGCGTCTGCGGGGGTCCCGATCATCTGTCAGAAACCCTTCTGTCAGAACCTGACGGAAGCCGAAGAGGCCGTGGCGATCTGCGAGGAAGCGGGTGTGCTGCTGGTGGTGCACGAGAACTTCCGCTTTCAACCCTGGCACCAAAAGGCCAAGGCGTTGATCGATGCAGGCGCCCTCGGCGACATCTATCAGGCGAGCTTTCGGCTGCGCCCGGGCGACGGACAGGGCCCGGACGCCTATCTCGACCGCCAGCCCTACTTTCAGAAGATGGAACGCTTCCTGGTTCATGAGACGGCGATCCACCTGATCGATGTCTTCCGCTATCTTCTCGGCCCCGCCTCTTCCGTCTATGCGCGGCTCAACCGCCTCAACCCGGCGATTGCCGGAGAGGATGCGGGGATCATTCTGCTCGACTTCGAGAATGGTACCCGGGGCCTTTTCGACGGGAACCGCCTGGCGGACCACGCCGCGGAGAACCGCCGTCTCACCATGGGCGAGATGCTGGTGGAGGGATCCAAGGCAACCCTGCGGCTGAACGGCGACGGGGCTCTGTTCCTCCGCCCGCATGGCAGCAACAGCGAGCAGGAGGTCACCTATGACTGGGAAAACAAGGGTTTCGGCGGGGACTGCGTCTTCAAGCTGCAGCGCCATGTCGTCGACCACCTGCTGGGCCGGGGCCCGGTCATGAATCTGGCCCGCGACTATCTGGCCAACCTGCGGATTGAAGAGGCGGTCTATGAATCGCACATTCAGGGGCGCCGTCTAGCGGTCTAGGCCGGTCCCGCTGGCCCTTGGCCCTGCCTCTGGTCTAGAATTCCTGCTGTATGCAAGAACGACAGGTGGACTGCGTGACGCAAGCCAATCAGGTGATCAGAGCCGACAAGGCAGGTGCAGGCGATACGCCGAAGCTGTCGCAGTCGGAACGGGCCTATCAGGATCTGAAACGCCGGATCCTCGACAACGAAATGCCGGCGGGTTTTCAGGCGCTGGAACAAGAACTGGCCGAACTGCTCGGCATGAGCCGGACACCGGTGCGCGAAGCGCTGATCCGCCTAGCCGATGAGGGCATTGTAGAAATACGCCCACGCCATGGTATGCGGATCCTGCCGATCTCCGTGGCCGACATGCGCGAGATCTACGAAATCCTGACCGGTCTCGAATCGACCGCCGCCGAGGTCGTCGCCACCCGCGGCCTGAGCGGTGAAAAACTGGCAACGCTGCGCACCGCGGTCAGCGATATGGACGTCGCCCTCTCCAAGGACGACCTGAAGGGCTGGGCAAGCGCCGACGAACGCTTCCACAATCTGCTGGTCGAATACAGCGGCAACGAGCGGCTGCGCACCTGGGTGAACACTTGCCGCGATCAGGCTCACCGCGCCCGCATGGCGACGCTGCGCCTGCGCCCCAAACCCGTCGATTCAAACGAGGATCACGCCGCGGTGGTGGAAGCCATCGAACGCGGCGATGCCGAGGCGGCGCGGCGCATTCATCATCGCCACCGGGTGCGGGCCGGCGCCATGCTGGTGGAAATCCTGGAGCTGCACGGCATCACCCAGCTGTAGCTCAAGGGTAACGAAGCCCCCTCAGCCGCAGGCGGTCCAGTCGAGCACCACCTTGCCGCTCTCGCCGGAGCGCATGACGTCAAAGGCCTGCTGGAAGTCATTCAAGCCGAAACGATGGGTGATGATCGGTTCGATCTTCAAACCGGACTCCAGCATCGCGATCATCTTGTACCAGGTCTCGAACATCTCCCGCCCATAGATGGCCTTGATGGTGAGGGCCTTGAAGATGATCGGGCTCCAGTCAAATGGCCGCACCTCGGCGGGGATGCCCAGCATGGCGATCCGCCCGCCCATGATCATAGAGTCGACCATCTGGTCGAACGCCGCGGGCACGCCCGACATCTCGAAGCCGACATCGAAGCCCTCGCTCATCTTCAACTCGGCTCTGACGTCTTTGAGATCTTCCTTGGCAACATTCACCGTGCGGACATCACTCAACTGGGCCGCCAGAGAAAGGCGGTATTCGTTCACATCGGTCAGCACCACGTGGCGGGCACCGACGTGGCGGGCAACCGCCGCTGCCATGATGCCGATTGGCCCCGCGCCGGTAATCAGGACATCCTCGCCGACGAGATCAAAAGCCAGCGCCGTGTGCACTGCATTGCCCAGCGGGTCCAGGATCGCGCCGATCTCATCGGAGATGTCGTCGGGCAGCGGCACCACGTTGAAGGCCGGGATGACCAGATATTCCGCAAAGGCCCCCGGCAGGTTCACCCCGACGCCGCGGGTGTCCGGGTCCAGGTGATAGCGTCCCGCCCGTGCCATCCGGCTCTTGCCGCCGATGATGTGTCCTTCGCCGGTAACCCGCTGACCAAGCGCCAGGTGACGGACGTGGCTGCCGATTTCGGCGATCTCCCCGCAGTATTCGTGGCCGATGGTCAGCGGCACCGGCACGGTCTTGGCCGCCCAGGCATCCCAATTGTAGATGTGGACATCGGTGCCGCAGATCGCCGTCTTGCGGATCTTGATCAGCACATCGTCAGGCCCGACCTCGGGTTCCGGCTGCTCGCCCAGCCAGATCCCCGGCTCCGCCTTTTCCTTGATCAAAGCCTTCACGACTTGGTCCTTCCCGGATCAGCAGGCATCAGATGACCTCCAGTTCCCGGCCCACCGCCGTGAAAGCGTCGATGGCCTGATCGATCTGTTCCGGCGTGAGTGCGGCCGACATCTGGGTGCGGATCCGCGCCTGCCCTTTGGGCACCACGGGAAAGAAGAAACCGGTAACGTAGATCCCCTGCCTGTAGAGCCGCGCCGCCATTTCCTGGGCAACACCGGCATCGCCCAGCATCACGGGGATGATCGGATGCTCCCCTTCCAAGAGGCGAAATCCGGCAGCGGTCAGGCCGGCACGAAACCGCACGGCATTGTCGCGCAGGCGGGCCCGCAGATCATCACCCTGACGCACCAGTTCGATCGCCTTGCGGGCGGCGCCCACAATCGGCGGCGGCAGAGAGTTGGAGAACAGATAGGGCCGCGAGCGTTGCCGCAGCAGATCGACGATCGGCTGAGCCGCGGCAACATACCCCCCGGCCGAGCCGCCGAGCGCCTTGCCCAGGGTCCCGGTCAGGATATCGACTTCGACGCCGTGATGGGCCGGCGTGCCCCGGCCCTGCGGCCCCAGAACGCCGGTCGAATGGCAGTCATCGACCAGAACCAGGGCCTCATAACGGCCCGCAAGACTGCGAATGGCCGGCAGGTCGGCCAGGTAGCCGTCCATGGAGAAAACCCCATCGGTCGCAATCAGGATCCTTCGCGCCCCAGCCGCCCGCGCGTCTCGGAGTTGTTCCTCCAGCGCCGTCATATCGCCGTTTGCATAGCGGTAACGGCGCGCCTTGCAGAGCCGGATACCGTCGATGATCGACGCGTGATTGAGGGCATCAGAGATCACCGCATCTTCTTCGCCCAGCAGAGGCTCGAAGACACCACCGTTGGCATCGAAGCAGGCAGCGTAGAGGATCGCATCCTCATGACCCAGGAAGTCAGCAATCTCCCGCTCCAGAAGACGGTGCTGATCCTGGGTGCCGCAGATGAAACGCACCGAGGCCATGCCCAGACCGTAGTGGTCGAGAGCCTCTTTCGCCGCCTCGATCAGAGCCGGATGATCCGCCAGCCCCAGGTAGTTGTTGGCGCAGAGATTGAGCACAGTGCGGGCCGACCCGTCGTCGGCCACCTGGATCGCCGCCCCTTGGGGCGATGCAATCGGTCGCTCCAGCTTGTAAAGATGGGCCGCGCGGATGCTTTCAAGCTCCGCGCGAATGTCGTCCAGAACCATAACCCCGGCCTCACCGTCAGTATGCGATAGCGGAGCATATTCCGCTATTGCGGAATTATCAATCTGATTCCCCGAGCGGCTGCGATCAACCTGCTCCCGTCAACTTGCCCTGGTCAACTTGCCCCGGTCAACTTGCGAGGACGACCAACAGCGCTTTCGCTGGCTTTCCGTCGAGAGCGGAAATGCGATGACCGACATCGGCTCGGTAGCGCAGGGTGTCGCCCCCCTCACCCTCGTCTTCGCGCAGACCGGACTGCACAGCGATGCGGCCTTCCAGAATGGTAAGATGCTCCATACTGCCCGGCGCATGGGCGTCGCTCAGCAGGGCGCCGCCCGCCTCCAACTGCAGTTCGTACCATTCCACCGTGCCCGCCATGGCCGGCGGACTGAGGATTCTAAGGCGGCAACGCTCCCCGCGACTTTCGATTGTGGGGGTGCGGTCGGCCGCCAGGCGCTCGACATGACCGCTGGTTTCCGCGGCCGCCCTCTCGGTGCCGAGCAGGCCGGCGAAATCGACGCCAAGAGCCTGGGTGAGATTCCACAGCGTGGCCAGGGTCGGGTTGCTCTCGCCCCGTTCGATCTGCGAAAGCATCGAACGGGAAACGCCGGAGCGCTGCGCCAGATCATCCAGCGTCAGTTGCTGCTCCTTACGCACCGCGCGAAGCGTTTCCGCGACCTTGGAGACGATGCCTTCCGCATCTATGGCGCCCTGTCTCGACATTCCTCCACTATAGCGGAGAAATTTCCTCTAATCCAGAGAGACCCATTGCTTCTCTTCGTTGGAACGCAGGATGGCGTGCATCACCCGTTCCGTGTCCAGGGCGTCGGTGAAGTTCGGATGAAGCCGCTCGGCACCCGCCAGGCCGCGCAGCAGATGGGCCACTTCAATGGTCTTGATGTCGTTGAAGCCGAGACTGTGCCCCGGCGCCGGGATGAAGTTGCCATAGGGCGGATGCGCCGGGCCGCTGAGGATGGTCTTGAAACCTTGCTCGGCTTTGGGGCCTTCGGCCTGGTAGAGCTGCAACTCGTTCATACGCTCCTGATCGAAGGCAATCATTCCGGCGCTGCCGTGCAGTTCCCAGGCGAAACGGGACTTCCGCCCCCAGGCGATACGGCTGGACGCCAGACTGCCGGAGAAGCCGGCGTGGAACCGCACCAGGGCGGAGACGGTATCGTCGTTCTCGACCCTTCCGGTGGACCCCATCGTGCCTTCCAGCGGCCGCTGGTCGTGCATGATCGTGAGATCCGCGGCAACCGCGGAAATCGGCCCGCAAAGGTGCTGGGCCATGTTGATCAGATGACTGGCCATGTCTCCCAGGGCGCCGGAGCCGGCCTTCGCCTTTTGCATGCGCCAGCTAAAAGGCACGGCCGGATCGGCCAGATAATCTTCGTCAAAGCAGCCGCGGAAGTGCAGCAGGCGTCCGATCGCGCCTTGCTCGACCAGCCGCTTGGCATGGGAAACCGCCGGGTTCTTGGTGTAGTTGTAGCCGACCAGCGACTTGACGCCGGACTCCTTCACTACCGCCGCCATGTCCTCCGCTTCTTCCAGAGTCAGCGCCAGCGGCTTCTCACAGTAGACGTGTTTGCCGCTGCGGGCGGCGGCGATGGCCATAGCCGGATGCAGGGCATTGGGCGTTGTGATGGAAACAACATCCACCGCCGGATCGCTGATCAGCCGGCGCCAGTCATCGGTCCAACGTGCAAAGCCGAACTCCGCCGCCTTGGCAGCAGCCTGTTCGGCGCCGATATCGCAGAGCAGCTCAAGCCGCGGCCGCGGCGAAAACCCGAAAACAGTCGCCACGGCGGCATAGGCAATGGCATGGCACTTGCCCATATAGCCCGTGCCAATCAGGCCTACCCCCACAGAGTCCAAATACTTCGTCCTTCATCGGCCCAGTCTTGCCGGGCAGTCAACCAACGGCTGCTGTTGTAAAGGTCACCGGGGCGTCAGACGGTGCCGCCCAGCGATGCGGAAAGCTGCTGCAGTTCCTTGCCCCCCGCCATCAGATTCTGCAGCTCATCCATGGTGATCTCCTCCTTGGAGAAGTTGCCGAGCGTCTTACCCCGATTCAGCACGGTAAAGCGGTCACCGACAGCCATAGCATGACGCACGTTGTGCGTAATGAAAATTACACCAAGCCCTTTGTTGCGGACCTGATCGACATACTTCAGCACCATCGACGTCTGAGCGACGCCGAGGGCCGAGGTCGGCTCGTCGAGAATAAGCACTTTGGCGCCGAAATAGACCGCCCGGGCAATGGCGACACACTGGCGTTCGCCGCCCGACAGCGTTCCCACCGCCTGTTGCGGATCGCGCACGTCGATGCCGATCTTCTGCATCTCCTCGCGCGTCACACGATCCGCCTCGTCGAAATTGATGAAGCCGATGGGCCCCAGCTTCTTTACAGGCTCCCGGCCCATGAAGAAGTTCCGCGTGACCGACATCAGCGGGATCATCGCCAGGTCCTGGTAGACTGTGGCGATGCCGGCATCCAGGGCGTCGCGCGGCGAGTCGAAGTCCACTGCCTTACCTTCGACACGAAATTCGCCGTCGGTCGGTTTGTGGACGCCGGCCAGGGTCTTGATCAGCGTCGACTTGCCTGCCCCGTTGTCCCCCAGGAGGCAGAGCACCTGGCCGCGGTTGACCGCCATCGAAACGCCGGCCAGGGCAATAACGGAGCCGAAGTGCTTGACCACGTTGCGAACGTCGATCAGCGCGTCGGAATTGTTTGCAGATCCATTTTCAGCCATGTCACCGCTCCCCCGTCGCACGTTTGCGGATGAAGTTGTTGAACAGCACCGCCGTCAACAACATGCCGCCGAGGAACACCAGGTACCAATCCTGATCGATGGTGGTATAGGTCAGGCCGATCAGGACCATACCGAAGATGACCGCGCCAATAGCCGCGCCGATTGCGGAACCATAACCGCCGGTCAGCAGACAGCCGCCGATGACGGCGGCGATAATTGCCTCAAACTCTTTTTGAAAGCCGCGCCGCGCATCGGTCGAACCGGCATCGAGCACGGTCAGAATCGCAACCAGCGCCGCCGAGCAGGCTGTGAGCATGAAGAGGATAGTCTTCACCCGGTTCACCGCGACACCGGAGTTTCGTGCGGCATTGGAATCGCCGCCTGCGGCGAAAATCCAGTTGCCGAAGCGGGTCCGCACCAGAACCCAGGTGGCGACCGCGGCAAAAATCAGAAACCAGATGACCTCCACCGGCACGCCCTGAACTTTCGGCAGGCCGTTCTTAAAGGTGTCGACCCAGCCCATGGAAGCGAACCAGGCAAAGGGGCCTTCCAGCGCATCGCCGGAAAAGAGGCCGGCGAGCCAGGAATCGCCGACGGCCTCCTTCACGCCGCGCAGTTGGGTCGAGCCCCCGGTCGCCCACTTGAGACCCACGAGCGTCAGGCCACGCAGGATAAAGAGGAAGGCCAGCGTGACGATAAAGGAAGGAAGTCCGGTGCGCAGAACGATCTGCCCGTTCAACGCACCCATGGCCGCGGCGACGATAAAGGTAATGACGATGGCGCCGGGCAAAGGAATGCCCAGCACCACGAGGCAGGTACCGAAAATCAGACCGGCGAAGGCAACCATTGAGCCGACAGAGAGGTCGAACTCTCCTCCGACCATCAATAAGGCCGCGCCGATGGCGAGGATGCCGAGCTGGGCCGCCGGCGCCATGAAGTTCATGATGCCCGCCAGGGTGAACATGTTGGCATTGGCGGTGAGGAGGAAGAAAACCGTGACCAGTACCAGACCGGCGATCGCCCCCAGTTCAGGGCGCCGCATCAGGCGCGTCATCGCGGAGACTTCCCGAAGCCGTTCGTCTGCCGCTGCGCCGGTGTTTGCATCTGGGGGTTCAGTCGCGCTTTCGTCGCCGGCCGGCGCCGTCTTATCAACCATTGTCGTTCCTCCCAAAGGGGCTGCTTGCGGGCGTCAGCCGGATGGATGCCGGTCTTGATCTTGGCCGCATAAACGGCAAACAGCTTACTGTTTTCAGCCTAAAGCTGGGTTTCGGCTTTGCGCACCGGCCGGCCTCGCCATGAGGCGAAGCCGACCGAATGCGGCGTTACAGGGTCAGCGGATACCCTTGGCGGAAAGGTCGACAACCTGAGCCGCCTTGTCCTGGGTAATCAGGTTCGGACCAGAAGGCACATTACCGCCCGGAATAAGGCCGAACTTCGCGTGATTGGCCAGAAACACCACCGGCAGATAGCCCTGCAGGTACTGCTGCTGATCAATGGCGAAGGCCGCTTTACCGTCGGCGATTGCCTTCAAGAAATCGGAAGACAGATCGAAAGTGCCGATGTTCACGGAATCGCTCTTACCGACTTCCGCGGCTGCGGCCAGAGCCGGCTCGCCAGCCGTGCCGGCGCCCAAGGCCATCACGGTATCAACCGAATCATCTGAGTCCAACGCGGCCTTTACCTTCGCCTTGACCTCGGCGGGGTCTTGCGACACGGGCAGGACGACGACCTTGCCGCCGAAGCCGTCGGAGAAGCCCTGGCAGCGCTGGTCCAGCGCCACATTGCCGACTTCCTGGTTGATGCAGATGGCCGAAGAGCCACCGAGAGACGCCATCTTCTCACCCGCTGCCTTGCCGGCGTCGTATTCTTCCTGGCCGACGTGGAGTAGCGCGCCGAGCTTCTTGGACACGTCGGAACCGGAATTCATCGACACCACCGGAATGCCCGCGGCAACCGCTTTCTCGATCGACGGCCCAAGGGCGTCGGCATCGGGAATGGAGACGATAAGGCCGTCCGGCTCCTGATTCACGGCGGCATCGATCAACTGTGACATAACCACCATGTCGAAGGTTTCCGGTGCGCGGTAGTCGACCGTGACGGCCATGTCCTTGGCCGCGGCATCGACGCCGTTCTTGACCACCGACCAGAAGGGATCGTTGGCCTGGCCATGGCTGACGACGATGATGTTCACGTCCTGCGCCTGGGCCGCCGAAGCAGCCCCCAAAAAGGCGGCCGCTGCCGCCAGGCGATGTAGAGTCTTCATTCAATCCTCCCCTTTTTTAGGTTTTTCGTTGTGCGATTGGACTGCTGAGGTGTGGGGTCTGAAAACCATACCGCCAAAATCAACTTCCGGCGGTAGAAAAACACCCTCGGGAGACACCGAGTGCGATCCGGGAATCGGTCGATCTCCGCCGGCATGCTGCCGGATTGCTTGCTGTGATGCCTGTGGCTTGCCGCCATCATCCATCGGCGCATCTCGCCTTCCCGGGGCCGGAAACCGGGCTTCCGGCCCGGTTCCGCTCTGATTGTCTCAGATGTCTTGTGGACAGAATAAACCGACCGAAGCGATTTTTCTAGAATTTTCATTCTCCTTTTGGTTCTCTTGGATGGAACCTTCAGATCCGATGCCGTAAGACTGCGGCGCCACCATGCGCTCAACTGCGCTCGGCAAGTTCGCCCGGCAGGAGCCGTTTTCGCAAAGAGGTTGGTATGGCCAAAGCAGAGCCGATAGACGAATTGGGCACCCCGCCGCGGGACTTCGCGGGGCTGCGCAACCTGCTGATCGACCGGCACCAGACCTTGCCGAAACGGCTTTCGCAGGTCGCCCGCTTCGCGGTGGCTCATCCCGACGAGATGGCGTTCGGCACCGCCGCCAGTATTGCCGAGCAAGCCGATGTGCAACCCTCCACCCTCGTCCGTTTTGCCCAGACCATCGGTTATCAGGGCTTCTCCGATCTTCAGGAGATTTTCCGCTCGCGCCTGCGCGACCGTTGGCCGGACTACGAGGAACGCCTTCAGACCCTGGAACATCAGAGCCGGGAACGCGGCGGTGTGCCGGGACTGCTGGACGGTTTCGCCGAGGCCGGGGTGACATCTCTCATGCGACTGCGCGACAGCATTGACGCCACGCAACTGGAAAAGGCCGCCAAGCTGCTTGCGGCCGCCGATACCGTTTATCTTCTGGGACAGCGCCGGGCCTTCCCGATCGCCTCCTACATGGCCTATGCCCTGGGCAAGCTTGGGGTGCGGTGCATCCTGGTCGACAACGTCGGCACCCTGGGCCAGGAGCAAGCAGCCTTTGCAGGCTCCAAGGACGCCGTCATCTCCATCAGCTTCACGCCTTACACGCCAGCGACCATCGAGCTGACCAAACTCTGTGTTGCCGGGGGGGCGCCGCTGGTGGCAATCACGGACAGTCCATTCAGCCCGCTGACGGAACTGGCCAACGTCTGGTTCGAGGTCGTGGAAGCGGACTTTGCCGCCTTTCGTTCGCTCTCCGCCAGTTTCTGCCTGGCCATGGCGCTTTCGGTTTCCATTGCCGAGAAGCGGCGCGGCAGCTAGTCGCGTATTTGCACCGGCTGCCCGGATTCCCATGATTGCGTAGCCGCATCGGCGAGGACCTGCGCCCTTAATCCATCCTCTCCCGAGGGTGTCAGAGACCGTCCCAGCGCGACGCCTTCGATAAAGACGGCAAGCTCTGCCCGGTAAGCTTCGGCGTAGCGCTCCAGAAAAAAGTCGAGAGCGGGATCACGGGAATAGCCAGCCGCGGTTGCCGCCTCCACCGTCGTCGCGCGGCGATTGCCGGCCCGCAGCATGCCCTTCTCCCCATGCACCTCCACCCGCTGGTCGTAGCCATAGGCCGCGCGGCGGGAGTTGGAGATCTGAACGATCCGCCCCGACCCGGTTTTCAGCATGACGGCCGCAGTGTCGACGTCACCGGCCGCACCGATGGCAGGATCAACCAGGGAAGCGCCGAGAGCGAAGACTTCAACGGGTTCCTCTCCCAAAAGAAAGCGGGCCATATCGAAGTCGTGGATCATCATGTCGCGAAACAGACCACCTGAGCGTTCGATATAGGAGACAGGCGGCGGTGCCGGATCCCGCGACAGGATGGTCAGCAGTTCCGGCGACCCGACCTCGCCCTGATCCAGGCGTCTTTTAAGGTCAGCGAAACTGGGGTCAAAGCGGCGATTAAAGCCGATCATCAGGGGCTGCCCGGCAGTCGATACGACGTCGAGGCAGGCTTTGATCCTTGCCGCGTCAAGATCCACAGGCTTTTCACAGAAAACCGCCTTGCCCTGTCGCACCGCCTTCTCGATCAGATCAGCATGGGTATCCGTCGGCGTCGCCACCACAATCGCATCGATCCCCGCGTCCGCGAGGATCGCATCGATGCGCGCCACCCGGCTGCCGGTTTCCGCCGCCAAGGCCTCCGCCGCCTCGGGCAGCGCGTCGGCAACCGCCACCAATTCCGCATCCCGATGCGCAGCGATGTTACGCCCGTGAATCTGGCCTATCCGGCCTGCGCCCAGTAACCCGATCCGCAGCATGCGAAGAGCTCCCTCGTAACCATCAAATGGAATTGGAATTCCATATTGACCCATTAATAGATGTTATGTTTCATTCTTCCAAGCGCTCGTAAAGCGCGGCTCTCAATAAAAAACCGACCACAGGTCAGCTGAAACGGGAGACAGCCGAACCATGGGCAATGCTGCTGCGCTTGACCTCATTACCATCGGACGCTGCTCGGTGGATCTCTACGGTGAACAGGTCGGCGGACGGCTGGAAGACATGGGCAGCTTCGCCAAATACATCGGCGGTTGTCCAGCCAACATCGCGGTCGGCTCTGCCCGTCTCGGCCTGAAAGCAGGTTTTCTCAGCCGCGTCGGCGACGAGCATATGGGGCGCTTCGTCCGCGAGATACTCGTCGACGAGGGTGTCGACACCAGCCGCCTTAAGACCGACCCGGATCGCCTCACCGCACTGGTCATCCTCGGCATCCGCGATCAGGACACCTTCCCGCTGATCTTTTATCGTGAGAACTGCGCCGACATGGCGATCTGCGAGGAAGACATCGACCCGCACTACATCGCCTCGGCCAAGGCTGTGGTGGTAACCGGCACCCACTTCACGACGCCCGGTGTCGAAGCGGCCTCGCGCAAGGCAGCGCGCCTGGCACGGGAAGCCGGCCGCAAGGTGGTTTTCGATGTCGACTATCGCCCAGTGCTTTGGGGCCTCACGGGACACGGCCTGGGTGAAGAGCGCTTTGTCGAAAATGCCGATGTCTCCAAACACCTGCAGACCATTCTGCCGCTCTGCGACCTAATCGTCGGCACCGAAGAGGAACTGCACATCGCCGGCGGCACCACCGACACCCTGGCCGCGATCCGCAAGGTGCGCGAGTTGAGCGAAGCCACCATCGTCTGCAAGCGCGGTCCCATGGGCTGTGTGGTCTTTCCCGGCGTTATCCCGGACTCCCTGGAAGACGGTATCAAAGGCCCGGGCTTCCCGGTCGAAGTCTATAACGTGCTGGGTGCCGGCGATGCCTTCATGAGCGGTTTCCTGCGCGGCTGGCTGCGCGACGAGCCCTTGGAGACCTGCTGCAAGTATGCCAACGCCTGTGGCGCCTTTGCGGTCTCGCGCCACGGCTGCGCCCCAGCGGTCCCCTCCTGGACCGAGTTGACATGTTACCTGGCAAACGGCAGCGATCACCATGCACTGCGCGAGGACCCGGACCTCAACCGCATCCATTGGTCGACAACCCGGCGGCGGCACTATAACAAGTTGTGCATCTTCGCCTTTGATCACCGCAGCCAGTTCGAGGAACTGGCGAAGGACTGCGGCACGGATATCGCAAGAGTGGGCGCCTTCAAAACACTGGCCCTGGATGCGGCGCGCAAGGTCGCGGCAGGCCGGGAGGGTTTTGGGGTTCTCATCGACGACAGGTTGGGCCGCGATGCCCTGCATGCAGCCGCCGACGGCGACCTCTGGGTCGGCCGGCCGATCGAGCTTCCCGGCTCCCGCCCCCTCACCTTCGAGGAAGGCCCCGACCTCGGCGGCGCCCTGGCCGAGTGGCCCCTGACCAACTGCGTAAAGTGCCTGGTCTTCTACCATCCCGACGATCCGGAGGATCTGAGGCTGGCGCAGGAGAAGGAAGTGGTGCGCCTGTTCGACGCCTGCCGCAGGACCGGCCACGAATTGCTTCTTGAGATCATCGCCAGCCGTCATGGGCCGATCGACGAGGGTACACTGGCGAGAGCCATCACCCGCTTCTATGATCTGGGCGTTGCACCGGATTGGTGGAAGCTGGAGCCACTGACCGAAGATGCCGCCTGGCGGGCCGTCTGCGACACGATAGAGGCGCGTGATCCGCATTGCCGGGGTATTCTTCTGCTCGGCCTGGAACGCCCGCTGGAGGACCTGAACGCCGCCTTCGTTCTCGCCGCCCGCCATGCCCTGGTAAAGGGCTTTGCCGTCGGCCGCAGCATCTTCGCCGAACCGGCCCGCGCCTGGCTGAAGGGCGAGATCGACGATGCCGAAGCCACCGATCAGATGGCGCGGCGTTTCACCGAGCTGATCTCTGGCTGGGAGCAGGCGGCGGCAGTGAAAGCCGCCTAGGAACAGTTGGCTGAAACAAAAACCGTGACGCGTTACGTCGGATCGAGAGCAAAACCATGTCCACCCTCCGCTTGACCATGGCCCAGGCGCTGGTGCGCTATCTGGCGGCACAGAAGATCGATATCGATGGCGAGGCTTTGCCGTTCTTCGGCGGCGTCTGGGCGATCTTCGGCCACGGCAATGTCGCGGGTCTCGGCGAAGCCCTCTACGGCCTGCGCGACAGCCTGCCGACATACCGCGGTCACAACGAACAGGCCATGGCCCACGCCGCCATCGCCTATGCCAAGGCCAGCAACCGCCAGCGGGCGATGGCCTGCACCACCTCCATCGGCCCCGGCGCCACCAACATGGTCACCGCGGCGGCTGTCGCCCATGTGAACCGCCTGCCGCTGCTGCTACTCCCCGGCGATGTTTTCGCCAACCGCCGCCCGGACCCGGTGCTGCAGCAGATCGAAGACTTCCAGGACGCCACCGTCAGTGCCAACGACTGTTTCCGCCCGGTGTCGCGATTCTGGGACCGCATCACCCGTCCGGAGCAGATCCTGACCGCCCTGCCCCGCGCCATGGCCGTGCTGACCGACCCGGCAGACTGCGGCCCGGTGACCCTGGCGCTCTGCCAGGACGTTCAGGCCGAGGCCTACGATTACCCTGGGAGCTTCTTCGCCCAGAAAGTCCGGCACATCCGCCGGCCGAGACCGGACCAGCAGGAACTGACCCGGGCCGCCACTCTTCTCGCCGCTGCAAAAAAACCGATGATCATTGCCGGCGGCGGAGTCCACTACAGCCGCGCCGTCGACAGCCTGGAGTCCTTCGTCCATAAGCATCAGGTTCCCGTCGCCGAAACCCAGGCCGGCAAGAGCGCCCTTGCCTGGGATCACCCGCTGAACCTCGGCTCTCTCGGCGTGACCGGCACGTCCGCGGCCAATGAGGCGGCCGAAGAGGCCGACGTTGTTCTTGCCGTCGGCACCCGGCTACAAGACTTCACCACCGGTTCTCGCGCGTTGTTCAAGAACCCGAGCCGCCGGATCATCCAGTTGAACACCGCGGCTTTCGATGCCGGCAAACATCAGGCCGAGCCACTGGTGGCGGATGCCCGCGAAGGCCTCGACAGCCTTTCCGCCCAGCTCTCGCAATACAGCAGCCCGACAGCCTGGCAGGACAGCGCCCGGGCGCGCATCGGCGGCTGGAACCAGGCGGCGGAAGCCGTGCGCGCGCCAGAGGGCAGCGGTCTGCCGAGCGACGCCCAGGCGATCGGTGCGGTGAACCGCGCGGCGGACGCAGGAGCCATCGTCGTCGGCGCCGCCGGCGGCCTGCCCGGCGAATTGCACAAACTCTGGCGCAGCGGCGGGACCGGCGGCTACCACATGGAGTACGGCTATTCCTGCATGGGTTATGAAATCGCCGGCGGCATCGGCGTGAAACTGGCGCAGCCGGAGCGCGATGTGATCGTCATGCTGGGCGACGGCAGCTATCTGATGATGAACTCGGAGATCGCCACCGCGGCCATGCTGGGTATCTGGCTGACGATCGTGGTGCTCGACAACCGCGGCTTCGGCTGCATCAACCGCCTGCAGCGCGGTACCGGCGGCGAGTCTTTCAACAACCTGCTGCAACACGCCCGGCATGAGACCTTGCCGGACATCGACTTCCGTGCGCACGCCGAAAGCCTGGGGGCCAAAGCAGTGAAAGTCGATAGCCTTTCGGCTCTGGAAGCTGCCATTGCGGAGCCATTTCACGCCGCAGGGCCGCGGGTCATCGTGATCGACACCGATCCCTTGATCTCCACCGAAGCCGGCGGCACCTGGTGGGATGTGGCGGTGCCGGAGGTTTCCGAAAGCAGCACGGTTCGCGACGCGCATGACGCCTATGTGTCCGCCAAGGCCGCCCAGCGGCTGGCCGATTAACGAGCTCAAGAGCAACCGCGATGTCCGTAAAACTCGGCACCAATCCCATCGCCTGGTCGAACGACGACCTTGAGAGCCTGGGCGGCGAAACGCCTCTGGAAACCTGCTTGCGCGAAGCCAGCGCCGCCGGTTTCGTCGGCATCGAGATGGGCAACAAGTTCCCCCGCGACGCCGCCACTTTGGAGCCTCTGCTGGAAAACCACGACCTCTCGCTGGTCTCGGGCTGGTACTCCAGCCACCTGCTGACCCGCGACGTTGCGGCGGAGATCCAAGCGCTCGGCCCGCATCTTGCCCTGCTGAAGGCGATGGGTTGCGACCAACTGATTTTCGCCGAAACCAGCAACGCCATCCATGGCCGCCAGGAGATACCGCTTTCACAGAGTCCGGCAATTGAGGCCGCGGAAATGGAGGCCTTCGCCAAACGGGTCACCGCCGTGGCCGACCACGTCCGCGCCGAGGGGCTGCAACTGGCCTATCACCACCATGCCGGCACGGTGGTGGAGACCGGCGCCGAGATCGAAGCCTTTATGGCCGCGGCCGGTGAGTCGGTGGGACTGCTGCTCGACACCGGCCATGCAATCTTGGCCGGGGCCGATCCGGTCGCCCTTGCCCGCCGCTACGGATCGCGCATCACCCATGTGCATTGCAAGGATCTGCGCGCCGAGGTGCTGGATCAGGTCCGTGCCCAGAATATGAGCTTCCTCGACGCTGTGATCGCCGGAATTTTCACCGTGCCCGGCGACGGCTGTATCGACTTCCCCGCCGTGCTGGAGACCCTGCATAAGTGCGGGTATCAGGGCTGGTTGGTGGTGGAGGCCGAGCAGGACCCGGAGAAAGCCAACCCGGGCATCTATGCCGCCATGGGTCACAGCAACCTCGCCCGCTTCGCCGCGGAGGCCGGGCTCTGATGTTCGACACCTCGCATCCCTGGTTCGCCCCGCTTTACCGGCGGGTGCTGATCGTCGCCGTCTGCTTCCTCTGGCTGATTGTCGAGAGCATCGCCGACCAGCCGTTCTGGCAGATCATTTCCTTTGCCGTCCTGGCCTATGCCATCTGGGCCTTCCTTTATAAGTACGAACCGCCCAGCGATGGCAGCAACCACCAAGACTAACGCCTCACACTACAAGCCCTGACCAAGAGAGACCAGACATGCCCAATCTACTGGTGAAACCGCAAAGCCCCGATGCCGACGGCGAGGTCCTTTCCGTCTCGCCGGAGTCCGCCGGCTGGCGCCATGTCGGCTTCAAGGTCTTCAAGCTGAAACCCGGCCAGAGCCTGGAGCGGGAGACCGGCTCGGAAGAGGTCTGCCTGGTGCTGGTGACCGGCAAGGCGGATATCGAGACGGCCGGCCAGAGTTTTGCCGATCTGGGCGAGCGCATGTCGGTCTTCGAGGACAAGGCTCCCTATTCCGTCTATGTGCCCAACGGCGAGACTTACAAAGTGACGGCAAAAACCGAACTGGAACTGGCGGTCTGTTCCGCGCCCGGCAAGGGCGGTCATCCGGTGCGCCTCATCGCGCCGGAGGACGTCGGTTTCGAGGAACGCGGCAGCGGCACCAACCGCCGCCTGATCTACAACATTCTGCCGGAGACCGAGCCTGCCGACAGTCTCCTGGTCGTCGAGGTGATCACCCCCAACGGCAACTGGTCGAGCTATCCGCCGCACAAACACGACAGCGACAACATCCCCACGGAATCGAGCCTGGAGGAAACCTACTACCACCACCTCAACCCGCCCCAGGGCTTCGCCTTTCAGCGCGTCTACACCGATGACCGCAGCCTCGACGAAACCATGGCGGTGGAGGACGGCACCTGCGTGATGGTGCCGCGCGGCTACCACCCCGTCGATGCCCCGCACGGCTACGACCTCTACTACCTGAACGTCATGGCCGGCCCGATCCGCCAATGGCACTTCAAGAACGATCCGGCCCATGATTGGATTGTAAAGAAGTAGGCTCTGAGGGCAGGTCTTCACCGAGAATGAGCTGGGCGGCCTGATCGGCGGCGTCGCGGAAGGGCTGCAGGATCAGGTCGGCGCCACGGGTTGCCAGAGACTCGCCGTCCGCGCCGCGCTGGACCGTCACCGCGACACGGCCGGCAAAGCCGGCGGCCCGCAGCCCATCGATCATTCCCAGGCGCGCGTCCTCATGGGTGACGCCGGTTTCGTGTTCCGGGACCCCGGAAACCGCCCAACTTGCGCCCTTCAGGGGCAGGCTGGCGATGAACTCGGGGTCGGTGGCGTCGCCGTAGGCAACGTCCAGCCCCTGTTCGCGCCAGTCCTTCACCACGGCCGGGTTGAAGTCGACGCCAAGCACCTGAAGGCCGCGGTGACTGAGACGCTGCGCAATCGCGCCGCCGTAACGGCCGAGACCAAAGAGTATGACATCGTAGCGCCCGGAGGCCTCCCCCAGGTCGGCAACGGACTCGCGCGGCGTTTGGCTGCGTTCGAAGATGCCCAGAAAGGGCTCGAGCCAGGCAAAGAGGTGATGCGAATAGGTGATCATATAGGTCGAAAGCGAAATCGTGATCAGCCCGACCAGAGTGACCAGACCGAGGGTTTCCGCCCCGATATGGCCGAGCGAAACACCAACTGCCGCGAAGATCAGGGAAAACTCACTGATCTGCGCGACCGTTAGGCCGGCGAGGAAGCCGGTGCGCTTGCGGTACCCCATGGCCCCCATGATGATGAGGACAATCAGCGGGTTGCCGATAAGAACAAAGAGCGAGAAGACCAGTGCCGCCGGTATCTGCTCGTCCAGCAGAGAGAGATCGAGCCCCGCCCCCAGGGCAATGAAGAAGAAGAGCAGCAGAAAATCCCGCAGCGGCGCCAGCCGCGCCGCCAGTGCTTCGCGAAATTGGGTCGATGCCAGCGAGACGCCCGCGAGCAGCCCGCCGAGCTCCTTGCTGAAACCAAGATAGTCCCCGGCGGCGGCGAACAAGGCGGCCCAGCCGATCGCGAAGCAGACCATCAGTTCGGGTGCCTGGGCAAGGCGCTCCACCAGACGCTCCGCAGCAAAGCGGATGAAGAGACCGACCGCCAACAGCATGAGCGCACCATAGGCAAAAACAAGCGCCACATCCGTAAACGCCGAATCACTCTGGGCACCGGCGCCGATTCCCGACATCACGAGCATGGCCAGGACGACAACCAGATCCTGAACGATCAGGAAGCCGAGCGCCACGCGCCCATGGAGGGAGTCAATCTCCCGCTTGTCGGAGAGCAGCTTGACGATGATGATGGTGCTGGAGAAGGTCAGGGCGACGGCGACGTAGAGACTGGTCACGTAGCCCAACCCAAGCGCCAGGCCAAGCGCGAAACCGATGATCGAGGTGAATGCGACCTGTCCGAGACCCGTCGTGAGAGCCACCACACCCAGGGTCCGTACCAGCTTTACGTCGAGCTTGAGACCGACCAAAAACAGCAGCACCGCGATCCCCAACTCGGCCAGGAGATTGATCTGCTCGTCCGAGCGCGCGATGTCGAGCAGGGACGGTCCGGCAAGAATGCCGACGGCGATGAAACTGACAATCAGCGGCTGCTTCAGCAGTACACCGACCAGACCCACCGCCGCCGCCAGGACGAGAAGCGCGGCGACCTCGTAGAAAACAGAGACGGAAACGATTTCCAGCATCAAGTATCGCGCCGGCCCATCGGCGCCCTCCCAAGGGTTGCGCCCGGCCCGGCGCCGTTGGAACTGCCACGCCGGCCGGTCAGCCGCATGAGCAACTGCTTTTCGATCTCCAGAACCGTGAAGAGCGCGACGCCGACGCAAATGATCTCGACTCCATGGATGAAATCGACCGGGCGCGTGTCGAAGAAGGCTTCCATGAAAGGTGCATAGGTGAAAACGAGCTGCAGGGCCGTCACCACGGCAACGGCGACGAGCACCGCCCGCGTGCCCATGATGCCCTTCAGGGTCAAGGACGGCGCCCTCAGGTAGCGCACGCTGAACAGGTAGAAGACCTCCATGACGACCAGCGTATTGACCGCATAGGTGCGCGCCTCCTCCAGGCTGGCGCCATGGCTGCGCGTCCAAAGGAAGATCCCGAAGACCCCGGACACGAAGAGTGCCGAGACGAAGAAAATGCGCCACACGAGAAAGCCCGAGAGCATCGGCGCCCCGGCCGGCCGCGGCGGGCGTTTCATCACATCGGCCTCCGTCGGCTCGAAAGCCAAGGCAATGGCTAGGCCAACGGAGCTCACCATGTTGACCCAGAGGATCTGCAGGGGCGTGATCGGCAGGGTGTATCCCAGAAGAATAGCAATGATGATCGCGAAGGACTCGCCGCCGTTCACCGGCAACAGGAAGACAATCGCCTTCTTCAGATTGTCATAGACCGTTCGCCCTTCGCGCACCGCGGTGGCGATAGAAGCGAAATTATCGTCAGCCAAGACCATCTCCGCGGCTTCTTTGGCCGCTTCGGTACCGTTGCCGCCCATGGCCACGCCGACATCGGCGCGCTTGAGGGCCGGCGCATCGTTGACGCCGTCCCCCGTCATGGCAACGACCTGCCCGCCGGCCTGCAAGGCCTGCACCAGACGCAGTTTGTGCGCGGGACT
Organism: Pelagibius sp.; assembly: GCF_965249265.1. Taxonomy (NCBI): domain Bacteria; kingdom Pseudomonadati; phylum Pseudomonadota; class Alphaproteobacteria; order Rhodospirillales; family Rhodovibrionaceae; genus Pelagibius; species Pelagibius sp. Next base: position 2,659,379 of record NZ_OZ252224.1, read on the forward strand.
GGTCCGCGCGAAGATGTCGACCTCGGCGGCCCGGCGCATCAGCGCCGTGTCGTCCAGGGAGTCCAGATCCGCGCCCGTCAACACATCGCGGTGGTTGGCGAGACCGAGCTGCCCGCCAATGGCGCGTGCCGTTTCTCCATGGTCGCCGGTGATCATCTTCACCTGAATACCGGCGGAGCGGCATTCGGCGACCGCCGCGACAGCCTCCTGCCTTGGCGGGTCGATCAGTCCAAACAGGCCCAGTAGGGTCATGTCCTTTTCAACATCGCCGAACCTGAGCTCACGGTGATCGGTGTCAACCGCTTTGGCGGCGACGGCCAGAACCCGCTGCCCCTGGGAAGCCATCTGGCTGATGCGGTCGTGCCAATACCCGGGATCAATCGGCGATTCGCCATCCGGCCCGCGTTGCCGTGTGCAGATCTCGATAACCTGTTCCGGCGCACCCTTCAGGTAAATCCAGCCCTGCCCCGCTTCGCCGTGGTGCAGCGTCGCCATGAAACGATGTTCTGCGTCGAAAGGAATCACATCGCTGCGCGGAAAAGACCGGGGTTCCAGGGCCGGGTCGAGACCGGCTTTGAGTCCGACCGTCAGCAGCGCACCCTCCATCGGATCGCCCTGCACTGTCCAGGCGCCGTCACGCTGCGTCAAGCTGGAGTCGTTGCACAGCAGCGCGCAACGGATGGCCGCCGAGAGCAGAGGGTGGTGTTCCGGCAGAATCTCGCGACCGTCGAGACTGAAGCCTCCGCGCGGCTCATAGCCGACGCCACCGACGTCGACGCTGTCGATGGTCGTGGCGATCCGGCACACCGTCATCTCGTTGCGCGTCATGGTACCGGTCTTGTCGGAGCAGATGATGGAAACCGAACCGAGGGTTTCGATCGCCGGCAGGCGGCGCACGATGGCGTTGCGCGATGCCATGCGCTGTACCCCGATGGCCAGAGTGACGGTCAGGATCGCCGGGAGCCCTTCGGGAATGGCCGCCACGGCGAGCCCGACGACGACCATGAACATCTCGACCGACGTGAAATCGCGAAGGGCCACGCCAAAAGCAAAAACGAGGCCCGCCATGGCGACCACCGCCACCGTCAGCCAACGGGCGAAAACGTTCATCTGACGCAGCAGCGGCGTGGACAGCCTTTCGACCTGGGTGAGCATGCCGCTGATGCGGCCGATCTCGGTACGCAGCCCGGTCTCGGCAACGACACCCGCAGCCTGACCGGCGACCACCAGGGTGCCGGCATAGGCCATGGAAGCGCGGTCGCCGAGGGGCGCCTCCTCGGGAACCGGCTGCAGCGCCTTGTCGACCGGAACCGACTCACCGGTCAGGGCCGCCTCCTGCAGTCTCAAACCCTTGACACGCGTCAGCCGGATGTCGGCCGGCACCTTGTCCCCCGGCTCCAGGATCACCAGATCGCCGGGCACCAGATCCTCGGCCGGGACCGTCATCCGCTGGCCCTGGCGCAAAACGGTCGCCGAAGGCGACAGCATCTGCCTGATGGCCTCCAGCGCCTTTGCTGCCTTGCCTTCCTGAACGAAACCGATGATCGCGTTGACGACCGCCACCGCCAATATGACCTGTGTGTCGACCCAATGGCCGAGCGCGGCGGTCAGCGCCGCGGCACCCAGGAGCACATAGATCAGCAGGTTATGGAACTGGGCGAGGAAGCGGCGCAGCGCGCTCGGACGCTTGGGTGCCGGCAAGCGGTTGGGGCCGTGTTCGGCGAGCCGCGCCTGCGCCTCTTCCGGCGTCAGACCGCTGGCCCGCCCTGCCCGGTCCGCCAGGACTTCCTCGGCGGTCAACGCGTGCCAGGACGGTGTCCCGCTCTGTTGGATCGCCGGTGCGGCCGGCAGTTTCTGCTGCTCGATAGCTGCCATGACGTCGCGCCTTCTCAAGTTCGCGATTCAGGGGCCGGCTTACCGAAGCCGGTCCCGACACTGTCAGCTCGATCAGTCTTTTTGATCCGGCTCGGGCTGCGTAGCGCGCGCGTTCACGAAGGCCTCAAGGTCCTTGGCGGCCACCCGGAAATCGCGGCCCAACCTCACGGCCCGCAGCTCACCCTCATGAATCCAGTTGCGGACAGTCGCTTCGCTGACTTTGAGAAGCTCCGCAATCTCGTGAGTGGTGAAGAACGGTCTGCTTAGCATCCTAAGCGCCTTATAGTTCAAACTGACGCATTTAAGCATCGTTGAATGCTATCTAAGCGTCTTTGACCCAAATCAATGCCATTAATCACTGTTGGGCACAAGCTTCCCAGAGTTACGACATCGCTCGTCGATGATCGAATAGGCCGAAGCCGACCAGCCCAGCGACGATCCTTTGGGTGACAAGAAACATCGGGAAACTGGTTCCAGCCGGGGAAAGCACTGAATGAAACGGTTCAAGAACATCCTCTATGTGGCCGATTCTTCTGGGATCGTCCCGCCAGCTTTTCATCATGCCGTTGCCTTGGCGGAGCGGAACGGGGCTCGCTTGACGGTGATCCTGGTGATGGAAAAGGTGCCCACCTATCTGAGCCGGCTGACGTCCCCATTGCTATGGCAAGCCCGCATTGAGCAGTTGCAGGCGTCGGTGGACCGGCTGACTGCCTGGGTGGCCGATCGGGTGGAGGTCGAGTCCAGAATCATTGAGGGAACGCCTTTTCTGGAGATCATTCGCGCGGTTCTGCGGAACCGCCACGACCTGGTCATCAAATCGACGGACAAAGACGTCGGCCCGGTTAGCTGGCTTTTCGGCTCTCTTGACATGCATCTGCTGCGCAAGTGCCCTTGCCCGGTATGGCTGATAAAGGCTGATGGACCGACGCCGATCCGGCGGGTGATGGCCTGTGTCGATTTCAGCGATCTCGATTCCGCAGGCAGTGATCCTGCCGAGCCTCTCAACCGCATGATCCTGGAGATGGGCGGATCGCTCGCCTCCTTCGAGCAAAGCGAGTTTCATGTTGTTCACGCCTGGGATGCCATCGGCGAAACGCTCATGAGAGGGGCGCGGGCCGGCGCCGACGAGGAAACGGTGGAGCGCTACGTCACCGACGTGCGCCAGCAGCACCGTCATTGGCTCAGCCGGCTCTTGGAGAAAGCAAGAAGCTGGCTCGGGTCGGAGGTCTACGATGCGGTCGAGCCCAAGACGCATCTGCCCAAAGGCCGGGCCGGCGAGATCATTTCAAGACTGGCGCAGGAGCTGGGCGTCGATGTTATCGTTATGGGAACCGTGGCCCGCACCGGCATTCCGGGCTTCGTCATCGGAAACACCGCCGAAAACGTACTCTACCAGATCGACTGTTCGGTGCTGGCCATCAAACCGCCGGGCTTCTTGACGCCGGTGACGCTGGACGAATGATCGGGGACGGCTTTGGCGTGGAAGAAGCAGGGCTGCTCAGTCCGCCACGGGCGCGGCTCTGCCTTGCAGAACCGGCGGCGTTGAAACGCCGATGGACGTTTTCTGGACTGTGGCTGTCGTATGGGCATAAATAGGGTGTTGAGAATCACCCTAAAGTCCTGCCATGGCTCGATATTCGATCTTTTCCCTGCTCAGCAACGCGCTGACCGGCAACCGCAACTGGGAGCGGGTCTGGCGTGCGCCGGAGCCTAAACCCGCCTATGACGTGATCATCGTAGGGGGCGGCGGACACGGCTTGGCGACGGCCTATTACCTGGCCAAGGAACACGGCATCACCAACGTGGCGGTGTTGGAAAAGGGCTGGCTGGGCAGCGGCAACATTGGGCGCAACACCACCATCGTGCGCTCCAACTACCTGTTGCCGCCGAATGCCCATTTTTACGAACATTCCATGAAGCTCTGGGAGGATCTCTCCCGGGACCTGAACTACAACGTGATGTTTTCTTCGCGCGGCGTGCTCAACCTGGCCCATACACCGGGCCAGATGGACAGCTACGCCCAGCGCGGCAATGCCATGCGGCTGCACGGCATCGATGCCGAACTGCTGGACCGTGACGAGGTCGCGAAGTTCGTGCCCGGGCTCGACGTATCGGCCCAGGCCCGCTTTCCCATCGCGGGCGGCTTGCTGCAACCGCGCGCCGGCACCGCCCGTCACGATGCGGTGGCCTGGGGCTATGCCTACGGCGCCGACAGCCGCGGCGTCGACATCATCGAGAACTGTGAAGTCACCGGCTTCCTGCGCGAAGGCGGCGCCATCACCGGCGTCGAAACCAGCCGCGGCACCATCCGCGCCGGCAAGGTTGGGGTCGCGGTGGCAGGCAACTCTTCCGTGGTTCTCGCCAAGGCCGGGCTCCGTGATCTGCCCATCGAAAGCCATGTGCTGCAGGCCTTCGTGTCGGAACCGCTGAAACCCCTGATCGACACCGTCGTCACCTTCGGCGCCGGGCATCTCTACATCTCCCAGTCCGACAAGGGCGGGCTGGTCTTCGGCGGCGATATCGACGGCTACAACTCCTATGCCCAGCGCGGCAACCTGCCAATCATCAAACACGTCGCCGCCGAGGCGGTGGCCATGTTCCCGAACCTGGCGCGCCTGCGTCTGGTGCGCCACTGGGGCGGCATCATGGATATGTCCATGGACGGCAGCCCGATCATCTGCAAGGGCCCGATCGAAGGCCTCTATATCAACGCCGGCTGGTGCTACGGCGGCTTCAAGGCAACGCCCGCTTCGGGCTGGTGCTTCGCTTCCACCATCGCCAACGACCAGGCCCATGCGCTGAACGCCGCCTTCACCCTTGAACGCTTCTGCCAGGGCCGCGTCATCGACGAGCGCGGCGCCGGCCCGCAACCCCGTCTGCACTGACGGGCGAAGGAAGACAATTATGCTGATCCCCTGCCCCCACTGCGGCCCGCGCGATGTCGGCGAATTCACCTACGGCGGTGACGCGACAAAGGAGCGTCCGGATCCCGGAAGCGCCGGCGCCGCCGAGTGGTGCGACTACGTCTTCCAGCGCGAGAATCCACGCGGCACGCACCTGGAGTACTGGCATCACGCCCAGGGCTGCCGGCTTTGGCTGAGGGTCCGCCGCGATACCGTCACCCACAAAATCGAGGCGGCGGAGATTGTCGGCCCCTGGGCCGCTGCGACGGTACGTGAGACCGGGAACGATGAGGGGCAGGACGTGGCATGAGCGGCTACCGCCTCACTTCCGGCGGCCACATCGACCGCAGCCGGCCTCTGACCTTCACGTTCGATGGCAAACGCTACCAGGGTTTCGCCGGCGACACCCTGGCCTCCGCCCTCCTGGCCAACGGTGTCGACATCCTGGGCCGCAGTTTCAAGTACCACCGTCCGCGCGGTCTCTTTTCGGCGGGTGTCGAAGAGCCCAACGCCATGGTGACCCTGCGCAGCGGTGCGCGGACCGAGCCGAATTGCAAGGCACCCGTGGTGGAACTCTTCGAGGGGTTGGAGGCCCGGAGCCAGAACCGTTGGCCGAGCCTGGGTTTCGACATCATGGCGGTGAACGGGTTGGCCGGGCCACTGTTCTCCGCCGGGTTCTACTACAAGACCTTCATGGGACCGACCCGCAAGGCCTGGATGCTCTATGAGCACTTCATCCGCAAGGCGGCAGGCATGGGTGCCGGTACTCAACTCGCGGACCCGGACCACTACGAAGAGACCAACGCCTTCTGCGATGTCCTGATCGCCGGAGGCGGTCCGGCTGGGCTCATGAGCGCTTTGGCGGCGGCACAAAGCGGTGCGCGGGTTGTCCTGGCCGACGACCAGATGGAGATGGGCGGCAGCCTGCGGAGCACGCCCCTGACGGTCGGCGAAACCGATGGCGATGCCTGGTGCCGCTCGGCTTTGGCGGTTCTCTCCATGCTGCCCAATGTGACCCTGCTGCCCCGCACCACGGTCTACGGCTACTACGACGACAATACCTTCGGTGCGGTGGAACGGGTTGCCGATCATCTTCCGGTTCCAGGCGAAGCGATGCCGCGCCAGCGCCATTGGACGATCCGCGCAACGCGTCTGGTGATCGCCGCCGGTGCCATAGAACGGCCGCTGGTCTTCGCCGGTAACGACAAGCCGGGGGTCATGCTGGCCGATGCAGTACGGGTCTATGCCGAACGCTATGGCGTCGCGGCGGGCCAAAGGGTCGCTCTCTTTGCCAACAACGACGGCGCCTATCGGACAGTCGAAGCTCTTGCACAAGCCGGAGTGACTGTCGTGGCCGTGATCGATCCGCGTCCGGACATCGGCGCCCGGGCCGAGGCCGCGGTGGAGGCTTCCGGCGCGGAACTTCTAACCGGCCAAGTCGTCACCTCTGCCAGAGGCGGGCGGCGGCTGACGGCCATAGAGGTTACGCCTTTCGATCCGGCGAGCGGCGTGCAGGATGCCCTGCCCCGCAGCATTGCGTTAGACTGCCTTGCGGTCAGTGGTGGCTGGACCCCGACCATCCACTTGGCCAGTCAGGCCAGCGGCCCGGCACGCTGGAACGAAGACCTCGCCGCCTTCCTGCCCGGCGATCCATTGCAGCCCTGGCAGGCGGTGGGGGCCTGTAACGGCGAGTTCCCCACCGCGGCCTGTCTGGCTGCCGGCATCCAGGCTGGAGCGGAAGCGGCCCGCGCCTGCGGCTTCACCCCCAGCCCGATTTCAGTCCCGGCAGTCGACGCCGAGATCGTCTGCGATTCCATCCTGCCGCTTTGGGATGCCAGGCCCACAGGTCATAAGGGGGCGGGCGGCAAAGGGAAGGCTTTCGTCGACCTGCAGCACGACGTAACGGCCTCGGATGTCAGCCTCGCTCACCGCGAGGGTTTCCGCTCCGTCGAACACCTGAAGCGCTATACGACGCTGGGCATGGCGACCGACCAGGGCAAGACCTCCAACATGGCGGGCCTGGCCCTTATGGCCCACGAGCGTGGCCTGACCATCCCGGAGGTCGGCACCACCCGATTTCGCCCGCCTTACACGCCGATCGCCCTGGGCGCCCTGGCCGGGCAGGCGCGCGGCGCTCACTTCCGACCGCTGCGGCGTACGCCGATGCACGACTGGCACCTGGCTGCAGGCGCCGACATGATGGAAGTCGGTCTTTGGCAGCGTCCGCGGGTTTACCGCCGTGATGGCGAGAGCGTCGAGCAGGCCTACATCCGTGAGGCGCGGCAAGTGCGTCAAAGCGTCGGCATCGTCGATGTCTCGACCCTCGGCAAGATCGACGTGCAGGGACCAGACGCCGCCGAGTTCCTCAACCGCGTTTACTCCAATGGCTTCCTGAAGCTGCCCGAAGGCAAGGCGCGTTACGGTCTCATGCTGCGCGAGGATGGTTTTCTCTGGGACGACGGGACCACCTGGCGCCTCGGCAAACACCGCTTCCTCATGACCACCACCACAGCCAACGCCGCAACGGTTCTGGCTCAACTCGAATTTCTGCTCGCTGCGGTCTGGCCTACGTTGAAGGTGGCCGTCACGTCGGTCAGCGAGCAGTGGGCGGCCATGGCCGTCTCCGGCCCGAAGACCCGCGACGTGCTGAGCGCTGTGCTCGACGACATCGACATGTCCAACGAGGCCTTTCCCTTTATGGGCGTACGCGAAGGTCATCTCGACGGGGTTCCGGTGCTGGTCGCCCGGCTCAGTTTCTCCGGCGAACTGGCCTACGAGGTCTATTGCGGCGCCCACTGTGGCGACGCGGTCTGGCGCAAGATCATGGCCGCCGGGGCAGCCTACGACATCGTCGCCTACGGCCTGGAAGCCCTGGGTACCCTGCGCATTGAAAAGGGCCATGTTGCCGGCCCCGAATTGGACGGGCGCACGACGGCGGAAGACCTTGGCCTCGGCGGCATGGCTTCGCGCAAGAAAGACTATATCGGCAGCGCCATGATGGACCGCGAGGGCCTGGTCGACGAAAACAGAATGAAGCTGGTCGGTCTGATCTCCCGCGACGGTCAGCCGGTGCGGTCAGGCTCTCACCTCGTCCTGGCGAACGGCGAGAGCCCGCCACGCAGCCTCGGCCATGTCACCTCCTCCACCTACAGCCCGGCGCTGGAGAAGTACATTGCCCTCGGCCTGCTGGAGGACGGGCCCAACCGGATCGGCGAAGCGCTGGTCGCCACTTACCCTTTGAAGGGCCACAATGTGGACGTCGAGGTGGTGTCCTCCCACTTCTTCGACCCGGAGGGGAGTCGCATGCATGTCTGACCTTCTCTCTCCGCTTAAAGGGCACAGCGAACCCCGGGTCGTCGCTTCGCAAGGAGATCCCGGCGTGGTGTTGATGGAGCGGCAGATTGTCAGTCTGGTGCAGGTCGCCGCCTGGCCCGACACGCTGGCTCAAGTGGAACAAGCCGTCGCCACCGTAACCCACTGCGCAATGCCGGAGCGCCCGAGCGGCTCGACGGCACGGGACGCCACAGCCATCATGGCCGTCGGTCCCGGACGCTACCTGATAGAGAGCGACGACCCCGGCTTGCCGACAAAACTGACAACGGCCATCGGAGCGGATCTTGGTGCCGTGACCGATCTCAGCCACGCCCGCAGCGCCGTTCGCATCAGCGGCCCGAAAGCCACCTGGGTGCTGTCCAAGGGTCTCGCCATCGATCTGCATCCCGAGGCCTTCCCTTCCCTGGATGTGGCCCAGTCGGCAATCCATGAGGTCGGTGTGTTGGCGCGCCGTCTTTCCGAAGACAGCTTTGACCTTTATGTCTTCCGCGGCTTCGCGTTATCCTTCTGGGAGTGGCTGACCGAAGCGGCGGCGGAAACCGGTTATCGCGTCGACCCGCCCGGCAGCGCCTGAATCAGATCAAAGGGACCCGCATGGGACGTCTGGAGGGAAAGCGCGCCATCATCACCGGTGGCGGCAACGGGATCGGCGCGGCGGCGGCACTGCGCTTCGCCGAGGAAGGCGCGAAGGTCGCCATTCTGGAAGTCAAGAAAGATGCCGGGGAACGCAGCGCCGCCGCCGTGGAAGCGGCGGGCGGCGAATGCCTCTTCCTGGAGTGCGACATCACCCAGCCCGATGCGCTTGAGGCAACCATCAACAAGGCTGTCACCCACTTCGGCGGGATGGAGATCCTCTACAACAACGCCGGCGGCGCGACGGCCCAGGACGGCAGTTTTCTGGATGTACCGCTGGATGAGTTCTGGCGCACCATCTCCGTGGATCTCTACGGCACGTTTCTGGCCAGCCGTTTTGCGGTACCGCACATCCGTGACGCCGGCGGCGGCTCGGTGATCAACACCTCCTCAATCCGCGCCATGAAAGGCACCCGCGGCGCTGATGCTTACACCTCGGCCAAAGGCGGGGTCATCACCCTGACCAAGGCCATGGCCCTGCAATGCGCGCCGATGAACATCCGCGTGAATGCCATCTCGCCCGGCGCGGTGTTGACGGAGCGGACCCGTGGCTTTGGCATGAAGGGCGACGACGACCGCGGCAACGCCGTCAGGCCGCTGCGCACCGGCCACCCGCCGGAAATCGCGGAGATGGCCCTCTTCCTGGCTTCCGACGAGGCCAGCCTCGTGAACGGCGCAATCATCCCCGTCGACAGCGGCGCTTGCGCGTTTTAGCCCGCAATAAAAGGAAGTGATGACTTGATCAGGCTTTCCAGTCCGATCCCGGTTCTAAGGATCTTCGATGAGGCGAAGGCCCGAGAATTCTATGTCGATTGGCTCGGCTTCACCGTCGATTGGGAGCATCGCTTCGGCGACAACTTTCCGATCTACCTGCAAATGTCCCGGGGCCACTGCGTCATTCATCTGTCGGAGCATCACGGCGATGCCACCCCTGGCGCTCACCTACGTGTCGACTGCGACGACATCGATGGTTTTGTCTCCGAGCTTAGCGCAAAGGACTACAAGTACGCCAAACCGGGGGAGCCGGAGGAGAAGCCCTGGGGAACGCGCGAGATCACCTTGACCGACCCCTTCAGCAACCGCCTCACTTTCTCCGGACCGTCGGCATAAGGAAGCGTACAACCGTCATGCTCGGGTCTGCCCAGAGGGTGACAGGGAAAAGAGGTTTCAGTCGCCCCGCAGCTTGGCGATTTCCGTCAGCAGGCCCAGGGTCGAGGCATCGCGGCCGGCAATGGCGGCTTCGCCTTTGATCATGGGCAGGATCTGGCCGGCCAACTGCTTGCCCAGTTCGACGCCCCACTGGTCGAAGGAATTGATGTCCCAGATGATGCCCTGAACGAAGACCTTGTGTTCGTAGAGGGCAATCAGGCGGCCGAGAGTCCGGGGATCGAGCTTGCGGTAGAGCAAGGTGTTGCTCGGCCGGTTGCCGGAGAAGACCTTGTGCGGGGTTAAAGCTTCGATTTCCGCCAGGCTCTTGCCGGAAGCGGCGAGTTCCGCCCGCGCCTCCTCCACAGTCTTGCCGCGCATCAGCGCCTCGCTCTGGGCCAGACAGTTGGCCAGCAGGATCGCATGATGGTCGCCCATCTGTTCCTGCGGCTCCGCCGCCACCAGAAAGTCGCAGGGAATGACGTCGCTGCCCTGGTGAATCAATTGATAGAAGGCATGCTGGCCGTTGGTGCCCGGCTCGCCCCAGACCACCGGGCCGGTGGCGGTGGCGACAGGCGCGCCGGAGAGCGTGACGCTCTTCCCATTCGATTCCATGTCGAGCTGCTGCAGATAGGCGGCAAAGCGCTCCAGGCGCTGGTCGTAAGCCAAGACCGCATGGGCACCGTAGTCCCAGAGGTTGCGGTACCAGATTCCCATCAGCGCCAGAATCACCGGCATGTTCTGCCGCAGGGGCGCGGAGCGGAAATGGTTATCCATCTCGTGCGCGCCTTGCAGAAACTCTTTGAAGCGTTCCGGACCGACGGCGATCATCACCGGCAGGCCGATGGCCGACCAGACCGAGTAACGGCCGCCGACCCAGTCCCAGAAACCGAAGGCCCGGGCCGGGTCGATGCCGAAAGCGGCGACGGCTTCGAGGTTGGTCGAAATCGCCGCAAAGTGGGCGCTCACCGCCGCCTCGCCCAGGGCCGACACCAGCCAGCCCCGCGCCGAATGCGCGTTGGTCATGGTCTCCTGGGTCGTGAAGGTCTTCGAGGCGACAAGGATCAGCGTCGACCTGGGATCGAGCCCCTTTAGCGTGTCATGCAGATGGGCGCCGTCGACGTTGGAGACGAAGTGACAGCGCAGACCGTCCTGAACGTATGGCGAGAGCGCGCGTGTCACCATGGCCGGTCCCAGGTCCGATCCGCCGATTCCGATGTTCACGATGTCTGTGAAACGCTCCCCACCGGCTCCAGTCATTGTGCCGGCGCGCACGCCTTCGGCAAAGGCCATCATCGCCTCCAGCACGCTGCGCACGTCCGGCATGACATCGCGGCCGTCGACGGTGACCGGTGAGTCCGAGCGGTTGCGCAAAGCCGTGTGCAGCACCGCCCGACCCTCGGTCACATTGATTTTCGCGCCGGTAAACATCCGCTCCCGCGCCGCCTCTAGCCCGGCGGCCTCCGCCAAGGCGATCAGCTTGTCCAGGGTCTCCGGCAGAATGCGGTTCTTCGAATAGTCGAGCAGAAGATCATCGAACCTCAGCGAAAAGCGCTCGAAACGCTCCGGATCTTCTGCAAAGAGATCACGCAAAGCGTGTTTCTCCAGCACCGCCTGATGCTCGAGAAGATCCTGAAAAACCGCCTGAACCGCCGCCGCCATATCTCTGTTTTCCCTAAGCTTTGATTCCCGCTGCGTCGCGGGCCAGATCCTCTATCTCATTCCAGGCGCCCGCCGCAACTTTGTCCGCCGGCGCCACCCAGGAGCCGCCGACACAGATGACATTGGGTAGAGCAAGATAGCGCCCGGCGGTATCCCGGCTGATCCCGCCGGTCGGACAGAAGCGGATCGCCGCCAACGGCGAGGCCAGCGACTTCAGATAGGCGGCACCGCCGGCCGGTTCAGCAGGGAAAAACTTCTGAAACGTATAGCCTTGCTCCAGCAGCGTCATGGCTTCGGACGCCGAGGCCGAGCCGGGCAGCAACGGCACCGGGCAGTCGGCAACGGCGGCAATCAGTCCCGGTGATGCACCGGGCGACACCATGAAGCGGCAACCCGCTGAAACGGCCTGGGAAACCTGATCGGCGGTCAATACCGTCCCTGCGCCGACCACAGCGCCCTCGACCTCCGCGGCAATGGCACGGATCGATTCCAGGGCCGCCGCGGTACGGAAAGTCACTTCGATGGCCTTCAGCCCACCGGCCACCAGGGCCCGCGCCAAGGGCACCGCGGTGGCTGCATCGTCAATCACCAGCACCGGGACCACCGGTGCCAGTTCGAGGACCTCTTGGATCCCCGCTTGCTTCTCACTCATACATCAGCTCCAAAAACATGGGCGCCGAGATCGGCCGGTCCGGCCGCCGCCCGGAAGGGGGCGAAGAGTTCGCGGCCCAGACCAAAATGACTCTCCGTCAGATCCTCAGTGACGGCCTCGCGGGCCTGCCAATCCTCGGCGGAAACACCCACCACCGTCAGGCTGCCGGCAACGGCATCGAGGCGCAGCATGTCGCCGTCGCGCAGCTTGGCGATGGGCCCGCCGACCGCAGCCTCCGGCGTCACATGAATGGCCGCCGGCACCTTGCCCGAAGCGCCGGACATTCGCCCGTCGGTTACCAGCGCAACCTTGAAGCCGCGGTCCTGCAGCACACCCAACGGCGGCGTCAGCTTGTGAAGCTCCGGCATGCCGATAGCCTGCGGTCCCTGAAAGCGGACCACGGCAATGAAGTCTTTTTCCAGTTCACCGGCCTTGAAAGCCGCCATGAGGTCATCCTGGGAATGAAAAATCACTGCCGGCGCTTCGATGACGTGACGTTCCGGTTTCACGGCGGAGATCTTGATCACCGCCTTGCCGAGATCGCCGTCCAGCATCTTCAGGCCGCCGTTGGCGGAAAAGGCCTTGGCGGCGGGCGCCAGTACTGTCTCGTCGTGGCTTTTCGCGGCGCCGGGCTGCCAGGTAACGGTCCCGTCTTCGCTCAGCTTCGGTTCCTGGCGATAAAGGTCGAGCCCCTGTCCCCAGACCGTTGTGACATCGCCATGCAGCAGCCCGGCATCGAGCAGTTCGGAGATCAGGAAGCCCATGCCGCCCGCCGCCTGGAAGTGATTCACATCGGCCAGGCCATTGGGATAGATCCGGCAGAGCAGCGGGACTACGTCCGAAAGGTCTGAAAGGTCATCCCATGTCAGTGTGATACCGGCCGCCGCCGCCATGGCCACCAGATGCATGGCGTGATTGGTGGAACCGCCGGTGGCATGCAGCCCGACGACGCCGTTCACCACAGCCCGCTCGTCGATCATCTCTCCGACCGGCGTATAGGCATTGCCGAGTGCGGTAATCGCCAAGGCGCGCTTGGTCGCCTCCACCGTCAAGGCATCGCGCAGCGGCGTGTTGGGATTGATGAAGGAAGCACCGGGCAGGTGCAGCCCCATGATCTCCATCAGCATCTGGTTGGAATTGGCGGTCCCGTAAAAGGTGCAGGTGCCGGGCCCGTGGTAGGACTTGGATTCCGCTTCCAGCAACTCGTCGCGGCCGATCTTGCCCTCGGCATAGAGCTGACGGATGCGTGCTTTCTCGTCGTTGGGCAGACCGGATGTCATCGGCCCCGCGGGCACGAAAATCGCCGGCAGATGCCCGAAAGAGAGGGCTGCGATCACCAGGCCCGGTACGATTTTGTCGCAGACACCCAGGAAGACCGCGGCATCGAACATGTTGTGGGAGAGGCCGACGGCCGCCGACATGGCGATGACGTCGCGGGAGAAAAGCGAAAGCTCCATACCGGGCTGGCCCTGAGTGACGCCGTCGCACATCGCCGGCACCCCAGCCGCCACCTGGGCGACGCCACCGGCATCGCGCGCCGCCTGTTTGATCTTCTCCGGAAAGACCTCGAAGGGCTGATGGGCGGAAAGCATATCGTTGTAGGCAGTGACGATGGCCAGGTTCGGCACCACGTCGCCTTTCAGGGCTGCCTTGTCCGAGAGGCCGCAGGCGGCGAAACCATGGGCCAGGTTGCCGCAGGAAAGAGTCGAACGCCGCGGTCCGCTTTCCCCCGCCCGCCGCAAACGGTCGAGATAGGCGGTCCTCTTTGCCCTACTGCGGACCCGCAGACGCTCGGTCACCTCGGCCACGCGGTCATGAAGGGTCATCGATCGTCTCCTCGTTTTGCTGGCAGTGTCATCAGGCTCAAGGACACCAATAGACCTGCAGCTTTGCATCGGGGTGACGAAGCACAGCGCGCACCGGCAAGGCTTCGACGTCACCCGGCTGCGACGCCTGTTCCAGCACCGCGGCCTTCTCCACCCCCTCAATATGAAGATAAACGGCCCTCGCCCCCGCGACCACGGGCAAAGTCAGGGTTATGCGCGGTTCCCCCGCCCCTGCGGCGCGCATCGGCAGCACCAGGGCCTCGCCCTCAGGGTTCAGAGCTTCGCCCAAACGGTCGCCGCCGGGAAAAAAGGACGCCGTATGTCCATCAGCCCCCATCCCCAGAACGGCGGCATCGAAAGGCTGCGGCAAGGCATCGATCCGCCCGCCGATTTCCGCGAGGCCGGCCTCCGGATCCCCGGCTTCATTGACAAGGCCGACAAAGCGCGCCGCGGCCGCCCGGCCCTGAAGCAGTCCGCGCCGGACGAAGCCTTCGTTGGAGCGCTCGTGGCTCGGGGGCACCCAGCGCTCATCGATCAGGGTGATCGTGACCTTTCCCCAGTCCAACGCCTTGGACGCCAAGACGGCGAAGAAACGGCCGGGGGTACGTCCGCCGGAAACCGCCAGCGTAGCCTGCCGCCGCAATTCGATCCCGCGGCGCAGATCGGCGGCGACAGCCTCGGCCAAACCCTCCGCCAAGGCGTCGCCATCCGGAAAGTCCCGCCTCTGCGGCGTCGCAGCCGTCACCGCGATTCCTCGTGCCAGGTACGGCCGTCCCGTTCGATCAGCGCGACCGAGGCGCTGGGGCCCCAGGTCCCGGCGGTGTAGGACTTCGGCGCCTCACCGCCGGCCTTCCAGGCTTCCAGGATAGGGTCGACCCACTGCCAGGCGGCATCGACCTCGTCACGGCGCATGAACAGGGTCGGATTGCCGCGGATGACATCCATCAGCAGGCGCTCGTAAGCGTCGGGATTGCGGCTGTCGAAGGCCTGGGCGAAGGACATGTCGAGCGGCACTTGCTTCAGGCGCATGCCGCCCGGCCCCGGGTCCTTGATCATCAGCCAGAGCTTCACGCCCTCGTCCGGCTGCAGGCGGATCACCAGGTGGTTGGCCGCAATGGACCCCGCGCCGCTGCCGAAGATCGAGTGCGGAATTGGGTGGAAAGCCACGACGATTTCCGAAACCCGATCCGCCAGACGTTTGCCGGTGCGCAGATAAAACGGCACCCCGGCCCAGCGCCAGTTGGCGATCTCGGCCTTCAGGGCAACGAAAGTCTCGGTCGCCGAGCTATCGCCATCGAGCTCGTCCTGATAGGCGGGAACCGCGCCGCCGGCGGAGGCGCCGGCGGCGTACTGGCCCCGCACGGTCATGCGCTCCATGTTGTCGCCGGTAATCGGCACCAAGGCCTTCAGGACCTTGAGTTTTTCATCGCGCACCGCGTCGGCATCCATCGACATCGGCGCTTCCATGGCCACCAGGCAAAGCAACTGAAGGATATGGTTCTGCACCATGTCGCGTAGCGCCCCGGCGGTGTCGTAATAACCCCCACGCCCCTCGACCCCGATGTTCTCCGCCACCGTGATCTGGACATGATCGATGTGGGCCGCATTCCACAGCGGCTCGAAAAGCGCATTTGCAAAGCGCAGCGCCATCAGGTTCTGCACCGTCTCCTTCCCCAGATAATGGTCGATGCGATAGATCTGATGTTCGTCGAAGACAGCGCCAACCGCCGCGTTGACCGCCTGTGCGGTTTCGAAGTCCTTGCCGATGGGCTTTTCGATCACGACCCGGGTTTCGGCATTCATCAGCCCGTGGCGGCCGATGTTGGCGCAGATCGGCCCGAAAAGCTCCGGATTGACCGCTAGGTAGAAGGCGCGCACGAATTCGCCGCCGCCGGAGAGCTTCTCTTTGAGTTCACCCCAGCCCGCCTCGCCGGTACCGTCAACGGCCGTGTAGCAGACCCGGTTGAGGAAATGCTCGACGGCCTCCGGCGTCCGGTCCTCGGCGGCGACAAAGCGTTCGATGGCATCGCGGGTGGCATTGCGAAAGGCCTCGGCGGACATGTCTCTGCGGGAAACGGCCAGAATGCGGCTCGGCCCGACGATCTGTCCGGCACAGTCGCGGTGGAACAACGCCGGCAGCAGCTTCCGGTAGGACAAGTCACCGGTGCCGCCGAAAACGATCAGCTCGAAGGGATCGACGGGAATGGTCTGTGCAGTCAATGCGGAATTCCGGGAACTGAGAGATGGAGGACTGAGCCGCCGGCTGCGGAAACTTCGACAGGGCTGTCAGGCATCACAGCGCCGCGGCACTAACTCAATCTTGTTGATGAAACGCGCCTTTCATACCCGATTGGACCCCTCCTTGCCAATGGTGGTTTTTGCGCCGCAACAAAACGCAGAGCGGATATTGATGAAAGGCCCCCGGGAAACCATCTCTTTTCCAACAGGTTGGACAAGAGGGAGCGGATAGAAGGTAATGCGACAAGCAACGGCAATTTCACCCAGAGCCCTGGCCCTTGCCCTTTCCGCCGGCCTGCTTTGTTCGTATGCGGCCTATTCCGTGAAACCCGCCTTCGGCGACGGCCATGTCACCAGCTCGGCCCAGGCTGACTTCCGTATCGTTACCTTGGCGGAGGGTCTGCAGAATCCCTGGGGCCTGGCGTTTCTCCCGGACGGTTCGATGCTGATCACTGAGCGCAGCGGCGACCTGCGCCTCTTCCAGAACGGCCGGCTCGAAGACCAGGCCATTGCCGGCGTGCCGGCGGTGGTGGCCCGCGGCCAGGGCGGTCTGCTTGATGTCGCCATTCATCCTGAGTTCGCCGAAAACCGCCTCGTCTATCTCTCCTACGCCGGACCGGGAGACGGCGGCGCCAGCACCGAAGTGGCACGCGGGAGGCTCGAGGGCATGGCGCTGGAGGATGTAGAGGTTCTTTTTCGCGCCGTACCAAAGTCCGGCGGCACCGGCCATTTCGGCTCGCGCCTTGTCTTTGCCAACGACGGCAAGCTCTTCATCAGCCTTGGCGACCGCCGCCAGATCCGCGAATCGCAAAACCTGGGCAATCATATCGGCACCATGATCCGCCTGAACGACGACGGTAGCGTGCCGGATGACAATCCCTTCGTCGGCCAGGCGGGCGCGCTGCCGGAAATCTTCTCCTACGGGCACCGCAACGTACAGGGCATGACCCTGCATCCGGAAAGCGGGGAGATCTGGGCCCACGAGCACGGCCCGCGCGGCGGCGATGAATTGAATCTGCTGAAAGCGGGTGCCAACTACGGCTGGCCGGTCATCACCTACGGCATCGATTACAGCGGCGCCATCATCTCCGACAAGACCGAGGCCGCCGGCATGGAACAGCCGGTCGTCTACTGGGACCCCTCCATCGCCCCCAGCGGCATGGCCATCTATGACGGCGACAAGTTTCCGCAGTGGCAGGGCGACATCTTCGTCGGCGCCCTCGCCCACCTCCACCTGCGTCGCCTGGAGATGGAGGGCGATCGGGTCGTCGACCAGGAATCCCTGCTGGTCGATCTGGGCGAACGCATCCGCGATGTCCGCTCCGGCCCTGACGGCTACCTCTACGTCCTTACCGACAGCGGCGACGGCCAATTGCTGCGCCTGGAGCCGGCAAGCTAGAGACCCGGGATTCAATCGGATAATATACTTCCATACCCCTTCAATAAACCCACATAAGATATTGATTTGAAATGTATAAAAAATAACTTCTATCCCCGATTGAACGCTTTACCCTGATGTAGCGACCAAGGAGCGTGGACGGTAGCCGCCGCCCCACCATTTTTCCTTGGACCAATCAGGGGAGTTTCCCAAATGTACCCGTTTAAAACTCTATGCTTTAGCGTCGGCGCTCTGGCAGCAGGCCTCGCCTTCTCAGGCCCGGTACTGGCACAAGCCCAGTATTCCGAGTATGTCGACAGTATTCAGCTCTCACGCGCCGAAGGTATTCATATCGACGTCGTGCTGCAGAACACCTCAGCCAACAAGGATTTGAACGCCGTCAACATTCAGCCCAAGAGCAACACGCTGGAGCTGGATCTGTTCGGCCATATTAAGTGCAGCAAGGACAAGAAAATCACATCCCATAAAGCCCGCGCCTATTTCGGCCCGGTGAATCTGGTGAACGATCAGATCAATGCCACCACCGCTCTCTACGAAGACGGCGCGGCTTTCCCTGGTTTCATCTTGTGGACGGGGAACCTTAATGGATGGGTGACTGAGGCCAACGAAGACATCCCCTTCTCCATCCCCCTCGCGCAGATCAAGCAAGGCTCCCCCGCAGTTCGCTTCGATCCGGTTGCGGAGCTGAATAAGAAGCTGCAAACGCATCTCGGCGAAGGTAAGAGCAAGGCATCTTTCTATCAGAAGGAGCAATTCTTCACTGTCCAGCGCCCGATCACGCTGGCGGGCTGGTGCAAAAGGTCTCCGGGTGTTGCTAAGGCCGGCTACAGGACCGTCATGATGGCGCTCACCATCCGTTACGAGGGCGACCCCGAAGTCAAGAATACACCGGTGCTGAGCCCGAAGATCGGCGGCCAGCAGCCCGGTCAGTTCCAGGTCGGGGATCAACCCTTCAAGATCACATCGATGACCTTCCAGCCCGACATGCCACACTACGTCGGGGGCTGCCCGGATGAAGCCACGATCCGGGTGGACTACATCGGTCAGGGCAGGGGCGAGATCCGCATCCGCGTGAACGATGGCGGTCAGACGATCTACGACTCGCCGAAGATCGCCTTCGATTCGAAAGACGGCAAACAGTCCCACGACTTCGAGATCGCGGTGCCGAAGCCGCCGCAGCACCAACTGAATCAGACCAAGCACCACAATCTGAAGGTCTATGTGCGTGGCAAGGGCGAAGATGAACAGTTCTGGCCGGCCCACTACCAGCAGATGGACGCGGCGCTGTGGAAACACCGCTGTACACCGGTGATGAACCCGGTTCTGGGCGGCGCCAACACCGGCCAGAAGGGCGGCTATCAGCAAGGCGGCAACCAAGCCAAACCGGCGGTTATTCCCAAGCTGAGGCTGAATACGATACCGGCCAAGCCGAGGCCTCAACGGGCACCCGTCAATTAGCCCAGATCAATGAGAAGCCCCGCCAAGCGCGGGGCTTTTTCGTTGTCCGGGGCGCGACTTCTCGCGTGGCAAGATCGCCCGAACCTGTCACTATTCCTCCTCGTTTCGCCGCTATCCTCAATAACCGCCATCGTCCCGGGATGCCCAAAAAGCCCCTGCGCACGGCAGAGTTCGTGGCGCTGTTTTCGCTGGTTACCGCCCTGACCGCGCTCAGCATCGACGCGATGCTGCCCGCCCTGCGCGCGGTGGGCGATGCCTTGGCGGTTGCTGATGCCAGAGACACCCAACTGATCGTCACGCTGTTTATCCTGGGCATGGTCTTCGGCGAGATCTTCTTCGGCCCGCTTTCGGACGCCTATGGCCGCAAGCGGGCGATCCTGATCGGCCTGCTGATCTACGGGCTGGGAACGGTGATCGCCATGCTGGCCGACTCGCTTGAGCAGGTGCTGATCGGGCGGATCATTCAGGGCATCGGCGCGGCCGGCCCCAAGATCGCCTCCCGCGCCCTGATCCGCGACCTCTACGAGGGCCGGGCCATGGCACGGATCATGTCCTTCATCTTCATGATCTTCATCCTCGTGCCCATGCTCGCCCCGGCCCTGGGCCAAGCGGTACTGCTGGTCGCCGACTGGCGCGCCGTCTTCATTCTGTTTCTTGTCCTGGCGGCGATTGTCGCTCTCTGGCTTAGCCTGCGGCAACCCGAGACGCTGCCACCGGAGCGGCGCATCCGCTTTTCCCTGGGGCCCATTCTGAGCAACGCCGCACTGATTTTTCGCCACGCCAAGGTCATGGCCTATACCTTCGCTGCCGGCCTGATGTTCGGGGCTCTGCTGCTTTACCTCAGCACATCACAGGCGATGTTTCTGGATCTCTACGGTGTTGGCGAACTCTTCGTCCTTTACTTCGCTATTCTCGCGTCAGGCCTCGGCCTCACTTCTTATCTGAACAGCCAACTTGTCATGCGCTATGGCATGCACCGACTCTCCGTCATCTCTCTGGTCAGCATGGTCGCCTGCGCCTCTGCGCTGCTGCTCGTCGCCATTCAATACGACGGCGTGCCACCCTTCCCGGCCTTCATGGCTCTCTGCTTCCTGATGTTCTCTTTCATCGGCCTGCTGTTCGGCAACGTAAATGCCATGGCCATGGAGTCCCTGGGCCGCGTCGCCGGACTGGGCGCTTCGATCATCGCCTCAGTCTCAAGCCTGGTGGCGGTGATCCTGGGCGTTGCCGTCGGGCGCTTCTACGACCAGACGGTCTTCCCTTTGACTCTCGGCTTCATTTTCGCCGGCTTGGTAGCGCTAGCCCTAATCCTCGCTGCAAAACGCAGCAACGCCGGCGAGATCTAAGCCGTCTCAGTCGAAAGCACCCAGGACCGCTGTCAGGTTCGGGCCCAACGCCGGAGAAAGATAGCCGCCCTCCTGCACCAGTACGGTCGGTAAACCCAGGCTGTCGATGGCAGCGCCGATGCGCGCGAAACCGCCGGTGGTAACCTTTAACCCATTAAAAGGGTCTTGCTCTGATGCATCGAGCCCCAGGGCCACGACCAGAACCTTCGGCTTAAAGGCCCGCAGGGCTTCCGCGGCGACTTCCAGCGCCGTCAGGAAGTCTTCATCGCCAGCACCAAGGGGCAACGGCAGATTGAGGTTTGCCCCCTCGCCCTCCCCGCCGCCACGCTCGCCCGCATGGCCCCAGAAAAACGGATAGAGATGGTTCGGATCGGCGTGCACCGAGACCGTCAGCACGTCCCCGCGCTGCCAGAAAATCCCCTGGGTCCCGTTGCCGTGGTGAACGTCCACGTCCAGGACGGCGACCGGCCCCATGTGTTTGCGGAGATACTGGGCGGCGATGGCGGTGTTGTTCAGGAAGCAGAAACCGCCGGCCATGTCGGCAAAGGCATGATGCCCCGGCGGCCGGCAAAGAGCGTAGGCGGCACGTTCGCCGCCTAGAACCGCATCGGCTGCGGTCAAAGCCACATCGGCAGCCGCCAGGGCCACCTCAAAGGTCTTGGGGCCGATCGGACAGGCCGTGTCCGCCATATGCCAACCGGCCTTTCCGACGATGCTTTCAGGGTAACCACCGGCTTCATGGCGGTTCGGATGGACGTTCGGGATCACCTCGGGGGAAGAGCCCGCGAAAGCCGCCCAGGCCGCCGGCGCCTCTTCCAGAAAACGCAGGTAATCCGCGCTGTGCACCGCCGCCACTGGATCACGCCCAAAGCGGCGGGGCATCAGGATCTCATGCCCGGCCACCTCCAGCGCCTTGTGCAGCCGGGTTGCGCGCTCCGGCACCTCGGTGCTGTCGCGGCGCTCGCCGCGGACCAGGAAAAACCTGGGGTGATGGTTCTCGTGCTGCGGATCGTAATAAGCCTTCATGAAACTGCCCCCTTTACCGCTGCCACCCCTTTGACTTGCGGTATTGTCCCCCTTGATGGCAAAGACTGTGTTCGCCCGGCCAACGACCCGTCAAGCCGAAACAGTACCGCCGCGTCATTGCGGGAAGCCCGAGGAAAAGCCATGCAGGACGACATTGAAATCCGGACGATGTCCCGCGCCGAGCTGGAAATCGCCATTGGCTGGGCCGCTGACGAGGGCTGGAATCCGGGCTTGGCCGACGGCGATTGCTTCCACGCAAGCGATCCCGAGGGCTTCCT
Source organism: Pelagibius sp. (assembly GCF_965249265.1). Classification (NCBI taxonomy): domain Bacteria; kingdom Pseudomonadati; phylum Pseudomonadota; class Alphaproteobacteria; order Rhodospirillales; family Rhodovibrionaceae; genus Pelagibius; species Pelagibius sp. Next base: position 2,681,154 of record NZ_OZ252224.1, read on the forward strand.
CATGGCTTTCAAAGACGGCCGCCCGGCCGCTTCCATTTCGGTGGTCGCTTACGGGGCAGACTACGGCTTCCTGGGGTTCTATATCTGCAATCCGGCGGTTCGCGGCCAGGGGCTCGGTTACCGCCTCTGGCAGGCCGGGCTGCAACGCCTGGACGGACGCTGCGTCGGCCTGGACGGCGTCGTCGACCAGCAATCCAACTACAGGAAAGAGGGTTTCGTACTGGCGCACCGCAATGTGCGCTACGGCGGCACTGTCGCCTGCGAAGCGCCTGAGGACCCGCGGTTGCGGCCCATAGCGCCGGGGCAAATCGCAGCAATCCTGGCCTATGATCGTCCCTTCTTCCCGGGGCCCCGCGAGGCCTTCCTGAAGTGCTGGCTGAGAGCAGGCGAAAGCCGTCGAGGTTTCGTCGTGATCGACGAAGATGGTGTCGCCGGTTACGGGGTGCTGCGCCGCTGCCGTGAAGGCTACAAGATCGGTCCGCTCTTCGCGGAAAGTCCGGAGGACGCCGACCTGCTGTTCCGTGCACTCGCCGCCGGGGCCGGAAATACGCCGATCTATCTTGACCCGCCCGAGCCGAACCGGGAAGCGATCAGCCTGGCCGAACGCTACGGCCTGCAACCGGTGTTCGAGACCGCCCGGATGTACCGGGGCGCTGCCCCGGCACTGCCGCTGCAGCAGATCTTCGGCATCACCACTTTCGAGCTTGGTTGAAAGCCTGCCTGGCGCATCCGGGGTGACCTGTGAGCGCGGATTGACTTGCCGTCACCCGCAAGGTGCGGTAAGGCCGCAATCCGGTTTCTACCTTCTGTGACGACCTGATGAGCGTAAGCCTATGACCCTGTTGGCGCCGACCGCCGATCAAGCGAAAACGACCCCTTTCGCCCTCAACGCCGTGCCAGCGATTCATTTCGGCCCCGGCCGCAGTGAAAGTCTGGCGGAGGACGTGAAGGCCGTTTCCAACGGGCGGCGGGTGCTGCTGGTCGCCGACGCGGCATTGGTCGAGCTTGGCATGGTAGCCCCCCTGAGCGGCAGCCTGGAAACAGCCGGTGCGGTCACCGAACTCTTCGCCGATATCGCCGGAGAGCCCAAGGCCGCTCAGATCGATGCGGCGGCCGAAGCCGCCCGCAGGCTGCGGGCCGATGCCGTCATCTGTCTTGGCGGCGGCTCCGCCCTCGACATCGGCAAGCTCGCCGGCTGCATCGCCGCCGATGAACCCGATGCAATGACCTATGCCCTGGGCGCCCGCCCGCTGCCTGCAACGAGCCTGCCGAAAATCTGCATACCCACCACGGCGGGTACCGGATCGGAACTTTCAGCCACCAACATTTTCTCCAACGCCGAAGGCAAGAAAGTCTGGATCTGGGGTCAGGAAACCAAACCGGCGCGGGTGATCCTGGATCCCCTGCTGACCCTTTCCCTGCCGCCCCATCTGACGGCCTGGACCGGCCTGGATGCCTTCGTTCATGCCCTGGAGGCCTGCACCAACCGGCACAGTCATGCCGGCGCCGCACCGGTCTGCCACCAAGCCCTGGGTTTGATCGCGGGGGCGCTTGCCACCGCCGTCGAACAGCCCGGCGATGTCGAGGCCCGGGGCGCCATGCTGCTGGGCTCGGCCTATGCCGGGATCGGCATCGACAACTGCGGTACGGCGATCGCCCACAATATTTCCCATGCCCTGGCCGCCCTGGCGCCCATCCATCATGGGCTGGCCACCGCCCTGGCGCTGGAGTTGACCCTTGGCTGGTCGGTGGAAGGTGAAGCCGGGCCCGAACAAAGAGCCTTCACCGCCGCCGCGAAGGCCTGTGGACTGGCGGGCGCCGATGAGCTGCCCGGCTGGTTCTCGGCGCTGATGACCCGCTGCGGCGTTGAGCGCCGACTCCCCGATGCCTTTGCGGGTTTCACCGCTGAGGATCTCGCCGGGGAGATGCGCCGCGAGGAGAACCAGCCCATGCGGGCGGCAACAGCGCGGACAGTGGGCGAAGACGATATCGACAGCTTCGCCACCGCCACCTTGGCCCTCGCCTGAACAGCGATCCCAAAGCACAGAGTCCGAAAGCACAGAGACATGAGCCTCATCGAGAAGATCGACATTACCCACCACCGGCTGCCGCTGGACCCGCCTTTCGTCGCCTCCTGGGACGGCCGCCCGCGGCAACACTTCGACGTCACCGTGGTACGGGTCACCGACAGCGAAGGCCGCGTCGGTTTCGGTTCCGGCGACCTGATGCTGGGCCTTGAGGGACACGAGGATCTCTTCATCGGCCAGGACCCCCGGCATCTGGAGCGTCACTATGAGGTGCTGTCGCATATCCAGTTTCACTACGGCCGCTGCTGGCCGCTGGATCTGGCACTCTGGGACCTGACCGGCAAGATCATGGGGGAGCCGGTCTGGCGGCTTCTGGGCGGGCGTTCAGAGCGGGTCCGCGCCTATGCGTCCTCCGGCGTGTTGCGCGATCCCGGCGCCTTGGCGGAAACGGCCGAGCGTTTCGCCGAGGCCGGCTTTGCCGCCATGAAAATCCGCTTCCACCGCGGCGACTGGCGCGACGACATCAGGGCCCTGGAGGCGGTGCGCGAAAGGGTCGGCCAGCGGCTCGAACTGATGGTCGACTGCAACCAGGGCTGGCGCATGCCCTGGGATACCGAAGCGCCCTGGTCGCTGAAGGACGCGGTCACGGTGGCGCGGGAGTTGGAACGGCTGGGTGTCTTCTGGATGGAGGAGCCGCTGCACCGGTCCGACCGCGACGGGATGCGGCGCCTGCGCGACCGGGTCGACGTCCGCATCGCCGGCGGCGAGATGACCCGCGAGCTTTATGAGTTCCGGGACCTCATTGCCGAAGGCTGTCTGGACGTGGTGCAGCCGGACTGCGCCCTGGTTGGCGGCATCACGGGCCTGCGCCGCATCGCGGTCATGGCTCGCGAGTTCGGTCTGGTCTTCACCCCCCACACCTGGTCCAACGGCTTCGGCGTCGTGGCCAACACCCATCTCACTGCGGGCATCGGCGAGGCCCCCTTCATCGAGTTCCCTTACGATCCGCCGGAATGGAGCCTGGAGCGCCGCGATTACCTGATGGATCAGCCTTTCGATCACGAAAACGGCTGGCTGGTGCTGGGCGAGGAACCCGGCCTCGGCGTCGCCCTGGACGAAGACCGGCTGGCGGCAACGCGCCTAAGCTAAGGCCCTGGCGAACTGCCCCGGCGTCACGCCGTAAACCCGCTTGAAGTGGCGATTGAGCGCCGACTGGTCGTAGAAACCGACAGCCGCAGCGGTCTCGGCCAGCCCCTGGCCCTCCGTCAATAGACGGCGTGCCTGTTGGAGACGGATCTGGGTGAGGAACACATGGGGCGGCAAGCCCTTTTCCTTCTTGAAGCTGCGCACCAGATGAAAGGCGCTCATCTCTGCCAAATCGGCAAGCTGAGCCAGACTGACAGATTCGGCAAACTGTGCCTGAAGAAACTCCGCGACACGGTCGATGCGGCTGCCTTCGCTGCCAACGCGCCGGTCCTTGGGTCGCGGGCTGCCATGACGGCGATAGAGCCGGGACATCCCAGTAAGCAGCGTGGACTCACGGGCCAGAAGCGAGCCGTCGCTTTGGGACGCCGCATGCAGGTCGTGAAGCGTGGCAAAAAGCGTCGGATCGTGCAGCTTGTTGGTCACAAAGGCAGAGCCGGCGTCACCAGCCATCTCCAGGTCTTCGGCAACCCGGGTCAGCGCCTGCTGATCCAGATAGAAGGCGCGGTAGCGCCAGCGGCCGCTGCGCCCCAGGCGTCCGGCATGGGGCTCTCCGGGATTGAAGACCAGCACCGAGCCTTCTTCGGCCTGGTCTGAGATGCCTCTGGAGTCGAAGACGGCCCCGCCGCGCTCCGTCACGGCGATCACCAGTTCGTCATGTACATGCGGGGCAAACTCGTGATTGGTGAAATCGGCATGCATCAGCAACATCCCCGGAACAGCGGCATCGCCCCAGAGCTGGCAACGATTGTGTGGTATACCTCTTCCCATCGTGAGCAGTTTGACTCCAATTAAAAGTCAATGCCAATTCAAGCACCCTCACCAAGCCTGAAAGACAGCGATGAAGGACCTTAGTGACGTTCCAAACCACCTGCAATCAACCTACAAGATGCTTTTGAAAGCCTTTCCAGAGGGCCCATCCCAGGATGATTACTTGGCTTTGGTCGCAATCTTGGCAGCAGAAATGAGTCAAAGGACGGTCGCGGGAGTCGTCGAAGACCTCGGCTATTGCCGGCAAAATGCCGGATACAATGATGTTCTGACCGCGCTCTCCAAAAATCATCAACCTGATAGAGCGTCCGTAGAAAAGGTACGCAGACATCTAGACCCGCATGGTTATAAGGCTTGGCTTGCAGAATGCATGGATTAGGCCGCAAGAAAGCCGCCGTCGATACAAAGGTTGTGGCCAAACACAAAACTGGCCTCTTCCGATGCCAGCCAAAGCACCGCAGCGGCCACCTCTTCCGGCGTTCCCAACCGCTTCGCCGGCAGGGTTGCCGCCACCGCCGCCCGGTCGCCGACACCGGCAGCCATCATCATCGGGGTTTCCACCCTGCCCGGCGAGACGGCGTTGATGCGGATAGCCTGTTCAGCATACTCCATTGCCGCCGAGCGGGTGAGCGACAGCAGTGCCGCCTTGGAGGCGCAGTAGAGTGCCAGACCGGTGTTGGGATTGCGCACCCCACTGACCGATCCGTTGTTGACGATGACTCCACCGCCGCCTGCCAGCATGACCCCGATTTCCGCCTGCATGGCGAGAAAGACCGCCCGCAGATTGGTGTCGAAGACCCGGTCGTAGGTTTCCAGTGACTGTTCGGCCAAGGGCGCCCGGCGCTCTTGAAAACCGGCATTGTTGAAGGCGATGTCGAGGCCGCCCAGGCGCGCCGTCGCCTCTTCGATAAGGTTCTCGCTTGATTCGTCCTCGGTCAGATCCGCGGCAATAAAGGAAAGGCTGCCCGGCAGTCCGTCGCCGGCTGCAACGACCTCTGCACCACGTGTTTCACTGCGCCCGGAAAAGACGACTGTCGCGCCAGCCTCGGCGAAAGCCAGGGCCGTGGCCCGGCCGATCCCCGAGGTGCCGCCGGTTACCAGCACCCGCCTGTCCTGAAAACGCCCAAGGATCACAGCTCACCAGCTTTCATAGCTCTGCCAGCCCGATTTTCACCCGCCTGTTGTGACGGCCCTTGTTTTCGACCTTCAGGATACGCAGATGCCGCGACTCTCCGGTCGAAGCCAGATGGGTGCCGCCGCAGGCCTGGCGGTCGAGCCCGGCGATTTCGACAATTCGGACCGAGCCGTCCGACTGAGGCGGCGGCGTCACGGCCTTGGACCTGAGGGTGCCGCGCTCCTGCGCTGCTTCCGCCAGCGGCAGGTTTAAGGTTTTGATGGTGAGGTCCTGATCGACCACATCGTTCATCGACGCCGCCATATCCCGCAGCCGTTGATTGTCGGCGCCAGGCAGATCGAGGTCGATGCGCGCCGTCCCGTCGCCGGAGATGTTGGCGCCGGTCACCAGCGCACCGTCGAAGGCCTGAAAGGCCAGCGCATTGACGATGTGCAGGCCGGTGTGGAGTTGCTGCATCAGGAAGCGGAAGTCCGGATCGATCTGCGCCTCGACAGCGCCGCTCAATTCCAGCGGCTCCGAGAGAAGGTGCCAGAGCTTACCGCCCTGCTGTTCCAGGCCGGTCACCTGTACCGCACCATCCTGCCAGACAAGCCGGCCCTGGTCCGGCGGCTGTCCGCCGCCACCGGGGTAAAAAGCCGAACGATCGAGCACCACCGCACCGGGACGGCTGTCGGTCACCCCCGCTTCGAAAGTCAGCAGGTCCGGGGCGTCATGACAAAGGTAAGCAGCCATAGATCCTTCCAAGGCTTTGCCGGAAGAGACCAGCAAAACAGAAGGACCTCAGGCAGTATTGGCGAATCTTGCCGTGCTGCTCATAGCAAGAAACTCCATGCTGAGATGAATGCCGGTGGCCCATGCTTCGAGACGGGCCTGTCGGCCCTCCTCAGCATGAGGTCGTGCCTTGGCAGCAAATATCGACCTCATCCTGAGGTGCGGAGCAAAGCGAAGCCTCGAAGGATGTGCCGTGAGGTTCGACGGCACCGCTTGGCCCTTATTCCGCCGCGACGAAAGCCTCGATCTTCTCGACCTTGGCGGCGCAGAACTTGAACTCCGGGATCTTGCCGAAGGGATCGAGCTGCGGATTGGTCAGCATGTTCGCCGCCGCCTCGTTGAAGCAGAAGGGGATGAAGACCATCCCCTCCGGCACGTCGCGGTCGGCGCGCACGGTCAGGGCAATCTCGCCACGCCGCGTGCCGACCTTCACCATGTCGCCGGCCTGCAGGCCCATTATGGAAAGCTGGCGCGGGTTGAGGCTGGCCACCGCCTCCGGCTCCAGGCTGTCGAGCACCGAAGCCCGGCGGGTCATAGCGCCGGTATGCCAGTGTTCCAGCATGCGGCCCGTGGTCAGCACCAGGGGATAGTCGTCGTCCGGCAACTCGTCCGGCGGCACCAGCCCGGCGGGCACGATCTTCGCCCGGCCGTCGCCGGTCGGGAAACCCTCGGCAAAGAGAATCTCGTTGCCCGGCACGTCAGGACCGTCGACCGGATAGGTCACTGCGTCCTCGCTGACCAGGCGATTCCAGGAGATGTTCTGCAGCGAGGGCATGACCTCCACCATTTCGGTGAAGACATCCTTGGGGTGGCTGTAGGACCAGTCGAGACCCAGGCGTGTCGCTAACTCCTGGATCAACTCCCAGTCCTGGCGCGCCTCGCCCGGCGGTTCGGCGACGGGCCGCGCCAACTGAACCTCGCGGTTGGTATTGGTGAAGCTGCCCCATTTCTCGGCATGGGCCGAGGCCGGCAGGATGACATCGGCATGCCAGGCGGTCTCGGTCAGGAAGATATCCTGCACGACGAGGTGCTCCAGTTTCGCCAGGGCCTGACGCGCATGGGCCTGATCGGGATCGGACATGGCCGGGTTCTCACCCATGATGTACATGCCCCTGATCTGGCCGGCGATGACAGCGTCGACGATTTCGACGACCGTCAGACCGCGCTTGGGGTCCAACTCGGTGCCCCAGAATTCCTCATAACCCTTGCGGACATCTTCGGCCTCGACCGACCTGTAGTCCGGGAAGACCATGGGAATGAGCCCGGCGTCGGAGGCGCCCTGCACGTTGTTCTGGCCGCGCAGCGGATGCAGGCCGGTACCCGGCCGCCCGACCTGGCCAGTGATCATGGTCAATGCGATCAGGCAGCGCGCGTTGTCGGTGCCGTGGACGTGCTGGGAAATGCCCATGCCCCAGAAGATGATCGACCGCTCGGAGCGGGCATAGAGCCTTGCCACATCGCGGATCGTAGCCGCATCAATGCCGCAAACCTCCTCCATCGCCTCTGGTGAAAACTCCTGCACCATGGTTTTCAGTTCTTCGAAACCGCTGGTGTGGGCCTGGATATACTGCTGGTCGGTCAGCCCCTCTTCGATGATGGTGTAGATCATCGCGTTCAACAGCGCCACGTCACGGCCCGGCTTGAATTGCAGGTGCGCATAGGCATAGCGATTCATCTGCTGGCCGCGTGGATCCATGACCACGATCTTGGCGCCGCGCTTGGCGGCGTTCTTCAGGAAGGTTGCCGCCACCGGGTGGTTCTGGGTCGGCCGCGCCCCGATGATGATCATGCAGTCACTGTCTTTGGCCGCCGTGAAAGGCGCAGTCACCGCGCCGGAGCCGATGCCCTCCATTAGTGCCGCCACCGAGGAGGCATGGCAGAGGCGCGTGCAGTGATCAACGTTGTTGGTATGGAAGGCGGTGCGGATCAGCTTCTGGAAGAGATAGGCTTCCTCGTTGGAGCCCTTGGCGGAACCGAACCCGGCCAGCCCGGCTGGGCCGTTTTCCTCATAAACCTTCTTCAAACCACCGGCTGCGCGGTCGAGCGCCTCTTCCCAGGTCGCTTCGCGGAAGTGGGTCCAGGGATTAGTCGGATCGACCTGGTCGTCCCACTTCTTTGGGGCATCCTCGCGCCGGATCATCGGTTTGGTCAGACGGTGCGGCGAGTAGATGTAGTCCCAGCCGAAACGCCCTTTCACGCAGAGCCGGTTCTGGTTGGCCGGCCCGTTGCGTCCGTCGATGTAGAGGATCTTGTCGTCCTTCACATGCACCTTGGTCTGGCAGCCGACACCGCAGTAGGGACAGAGGGTGTCGACCGAGCGATCCTCGAAATGCACCCGGGTGCCGTTCTCGTCAAGCAGGCTGGCCTCCATCAGCGCGCCGGTCGGACAGGCCTGGACGCATTCCCCGCAGGCAACGCAGGTCGACTCGCCCATGGGATCGTCGAAGTCGAAAATCACCTTGGAGCCATGGCCCCGGAAAGCCATACCGATGACATCGTTCACCTGCACTTCGCGGCAGGCGCGGACACAGAGATTGCAGTTGATGCAGGCGTCCAGATTCACTGCCATGGCCGGATGACTGACGTCCGGCGCCCAGGTCTCCCGCGCCGGGAAGCGGCTTTCCGTCACGCCGATGTCCGATGCCCAGTTCCAAAACTTGCTGTCCGGGTCGTGGGAGGTCTCGCGCTTGGGCTGGTCGGCGACCAGCAGTTCGAAGACCAGGGCGCGGGCCTTTTCGGCGCGCTCGCTGGCCGAGGTCACCACCATGCCTTCGCGCGGCTCGCGGATGCAGGAGGCCGCCAACACCCGCTCGCCCTCGATCTCCACCATACAGGCGCGGCAGTTGCCGTCGGCGCGGTAGCCCGGCTCCGGGCTATAGCAAAGATGAGGCAGCTTGGTACCCTCGCGGGCGGCGGCCTGCCAGATCGTCTCGCCCGGCGCCGCTTCGATCTCCCGGCCATCGAGGGTGAAGCGCACGACATCCTGTTTCGGCAAGGCGGTCATTTCAGCTCCTCCGGAAAATACTTGAGGACAGAGGTCAAAGGATTGGGCGCGGCCTGACCCAGACCGCAGATGGAAGCATCGCGCATGACCTGGCAAAGCTCTTCCAACAGCGGCACGTCCCAGGACTTTTCGCCCATCAGCTTCACGGCTTTCTCAGTGCCGTTGCGGCAGGGCGTGCACTGGCCGCAGGACTCGTCCTCGAAGAACCGCATCAGGTTCAGGGCCGCCGCCTTCACGTCGTCCTTATCCGAGAGGATCACCACGGCGTGGGAGCCGACGAAGCAGCCGAACTTGTCCAGGGCCCCGAACTCCAGAGGCTGGTCGCCCATGGCCGCGGGCAGGATACCGCCGGAAGCCCCGCCGGGCAGATAAGCATGAAAGCTGTGACCCTCGGCCATGCCGTCGCAGAACTCATCGATCAACTCCTGCACCGTGATGCCGGCCGGGGCCAGTTTTACACCCGGCGACTTCACCCGCCCGGAAACAGAGTAGGAGCGCAGGCCCTTGCCGCCGTTGCGGCCCTCCGCCGCGAACCAGTCCGCACCCTTCTCGACGATGTCGCGCACCCAGTACATCGTCTCGACATTCTGGTTCAGGGTCGGTTTGCCAAAGAGGCCGACCTCGGCGATGTAGGGCGGGCGGTGCCGCGGCAGACCGCGCTTGCCTTCGATGGATTCCAGCATCGCCGACTCTTCGCCGCAGATGTAAGCCCCGGCGCCGCGCCGCAACTCGATCGGGCAATGCCTGGTCAGGCCCGCCGCCTCCAGCCTGGTGATCTCACGGCGGAGGACTTCGAGCACCGCCGGATACTCGTCGCGCATGTAGATGTAACAGCGCTCGCAGCCGACCGCCCAGGCGGCAACCAGGGTTCCTTCCAGGAAACGGTGCGGATCGCTTTCCAGGTAATGCCGGTCCTTGAAGGTGCCGGGTTCGCCCTCATCGCCATTGATGGTCATCAGCCGCGGGCCGGGGAAACCGCGCACGATCTCCCACTTCTTGCCGGTCGGGAAACCGGCCCCGCCGAGACCGCGCAGCCCTGAGTGGGACAAGGCCTCAACCAGGGACTCCGGGGTACGCTCGCCGGCCAGGCAGGACCGCAGCAAGGCGTAGCCGCCCGCGGCGGCGTAGGCGTCGAAATCGCTGTAGGCGGGAATCTCGGCATGATGGTCCTGGTCGACCGCCGCCGTCAGGTTCTCGACCGTCGCGTTGTCGACGTGGCGGTGGCCGACCTCGGCCACCGGGGCGCAGTGGCAGCGGCCCATGCAAGGCGCGGGCACAACGCGAACCTGATCGCCGACGGCTTTGGGCAGGTCTTTCAGGAGATCCTGGGCGCCCATCATCTCGCAGGTAATCGAGTCACAGACCCGGATCGTCAGCGGCGGCGGTGGCGCCTCGCCATCCAGCACGATGTCGAAATGGGCGTAGAAGGAGGCGACCTCGAAAACAGCCGCCATCGGCAGGTTCATCTCTTCCGAGAGCGCGCGCAGATGACGCGCCGCCAGATGGCCATACGCGTCCTGGATCAGATGCAGATGCTCGATCAGCAGATCAGGGCGTCGCGGCCGGTCGCCGAGCAACGCCTGGACCTCCGACAAGGCCTCCAGGTCGAGCTGCCGGCCTTTGGGGGTCAGGGGAGCTTTGCGCCGGCCTGAACCTGGATGAATCTGCCGCTCAAATGGGCGCGGCGTTCCCTCTGGCATCGATCTCGTCTCCGATCCTACAGCAACACGTCGGGGACCGTTGAAACGGCCTCTTTTGTCCAGGGGCGACAATAGACCCTCAGGCCCGATTTACTAAGGAGATTTGTAGCCTTACCGGCACCCAAAACTTGGCTATGACCGACGTTTTTGACGACTTTGAGACAGATCCGCAGGTCGCAGAGGGCGCGCAGAGGCAGCAGGGATTCCAATGCCTTCGCCCAGGGCGCTGCCATTGCCCCCCTCACGCTGCCCTGAGCGCCTGGCGGACCGTCTGGCCGATCTCGGCGGCCGAGGTGGCAACCGTGACCCCCGCAGCGCGCAGGGCCTCGATCTTCTCGGCCGCGCCCCCCTGACCGAAGACGTTCACCGTGCCGGCATGGCCCATGCGGCGTTCGGTCGGCGCGTGAACGCCTGCCACGTAGGCCACCACCGGTTTGCGGGACCGGTTGGCCTTCAGATAGGACGCCGCCTCTTCCTCATCGCTGCCGCCGATTTCCCCAAGAAGGACCACACAGTCCGTGTCCGGGTCCTGGAAAAAGAGTTCCAGGCAGTCAACGAAACCCAGGCCGTGCACCGGATCACCACCGATACCGATGGCCGTCGACTGTCCGAGGCGCTGGGCGGAGATCTGCTCAATCACCTCGGAGGTCAAGGACGCGGATCGCGAGGCGATGCCGACCTTCCCCGACCGTTCCAGATGGGCCGGCATGACCCCAATCTTGCAGCGCCCGGGGCTGAGGATGCCTTGCGAATTCGGCCCGATAAGGCGTGTTCCGGAACCCTCAAGGCGGTGTTTCACCCTGACCATGTCGAGCACGGGGATCCGTTCAGTCACGCAGACCACCAGCGGGAGTTCGGCATCTATGGCCTCGATGATCGCATCCGCCGCCGCGGCCGGCGGCACAAAGACCGCCGAAGCCGTCGCCCCGGTCGCCTCCACCGCCTCGGCAACCCTGTCGAAAACAGGCAAGCCCAAGTGCCTGCGCCCACCCTTGCCGGGCACGACACCGCCAACGACCTTGGTGCCGTAAGCGATGGCGCGCTCCATGTGGTAGCTGGCCTGTTTTCCGGTGAAGCCCTGGCAGATCACCTTGGTGTCGTTGTCGATGAGGATCGCCATTACGCCGCCTCCTTCCCGGCGGCAGCGGTCACCATGTCCGCCGCCTGCCCGACAGTGTCCGCAAAGCTGACCCGCACACCCTGAGCCTTCAGGATCTTGCGCGCCAACTCGCCGTTGGTGCCCGCCGCCCGAAGAATCAGCGGGACCCGCAACCCTTCCGACTTGCAGGCCGCCGCGATGCCTTCGGCAACGGTGTCGCAACGCAGGATTCCGCCGCCATAGATATTGACCAGAATCGCGGCAACCTTCGGGTTGCGCAGCAAGAGCCGGAATCCCTCGGCGACCTGGTTGCGGGTTGCCTCCGGCCGGATGTCCATGAAATCCGCCGGCTCGCCACCGCGCTGTTTCAGAAGATCCACCGTCGCCAGGGCCAGGCCGGCACCGTTCACCATCACCCCGATGTTGCCGTCCAGATGCACGTAGTTCAGCGCAAAACGCTGTGCTTCCAACTCCGTCGGATCGAGGTCCTCTTCATCGCGCAACACCGCCAGATCCTGATGACGGAACAAAGCGTTGTCATCCAGGATCATCTTCACGTCGAGCGCCGTCAGAGAGCCGTCGTTGGTGAGGGCCAGCGGATTGATTTCGATAAGACTGGCGTCGAGATCATGAAAAGCCTTGCAGACCGCTTTCATGATCTCCACCGCCTGAGCGCGCGCCGCACCGTCGAGCCCAAGCCGGGCAGCGAATTCCGCCGCCGTCCCTTCGGCGAGGTCCGTGGCCGGGTCGACCGTTAGCTGCAACATCGCTTCCGGGGCGGCTGCCATGCGGTCTTCTATGTCGCTGCCCCCGTGTTTTGCCGCGATCAGCGATACCCGCCCCAAGCTGCGGTCCACCAGCGCGGCGAGATAGATTTCGCGGGCGGCGCCGACCGCTTGTTCCACATAGACCTTGCGGACCAGCTTGCCCCGGGCGCCGGTTTGCGGCGTCACCAGCCGCTGCCCCAAGAGAGCTTCAGCGGCCGTACCGACAGCCTCGCTGCTGGAGGCCATGCGGACCCCGCCGGCGTCATGACGCCGCCCGGCATGGATCTGGGCTTTCACCGCCCAGCTGGCCCCGCCGAGAGCCTCGGCCGCCGCGACAGCTTGTTCCGCGGTCGACACCACCTTGCCCTTGGGACAAGGCACGCCAAAGCGGCTCAACAGCTCTTTTGCCTGGTATTCGTGAAGGTTCATGGTCCGCCCGCCCCTTTGTCGTTCTTATGGAAAAACAGGGCCTAAGGCCGCTCTCTAGCCTCAGTGCTTCAACGCTCAATCTTCTGGTATATGGTATACCAGAAGACAGCAAACGGCAATCTCTTTCTCTTGGCCCCTGCCCCAAATCCAAACCCCGGCCTGAAGAGCGCTGCCCTCAGGCTGCTCTGTCTGAACCGCCACGCACCCGGTCACGGATCAGCTTGAAGAGGGGCATCAGGATCAGAATGATCGCGATTACAGTGATCGTTCCGGAAATCGGCCGGGTCACGAAGATCGAGAAATCGCCATCGGAAATCATCAGCGATTGCCGCAGCTTCGGTTCGGCGATGGGCCCCAGGACGATAGCCAGGACCGCCGGCGCCAGCGGATAGTCCAGCTTGCGCAGAAGGTAGCCGACCACGCCGAAGACCAACATCAGCCAGACATCGAACAACCGCTGTGTGGCCGCATAGCCGCCGATCACGCTGAGCGCGAAGATGACCGGCGCCAGAATGGTGAAAGGCATCCGCAGCACCCAGAGAAACAGCGGGATCATGAAGACGTTTGCCAGAAGCGCAAAGAGGTTCGCGACATAGAGACTGGCGGTGAGGCCCCAGACCAACTCGGGCTCGTCGACGAACAGCGTCGGGCCCGGAGTGATGCCCCATATCACCATGGCCCCCAACAGGATCGCCGTTGTCGGCGAGCCCGGAATGCCCAGGGTGAGCATCGGCAGCATGGAACCGGTGGAGGCGGCGTTATTGGCCGCTTCCGGCGCGACCACGCCCGCCACCTCACCCTTGCCGAAGTTGTCGGCGTTCTTGCTCGTCATCTTGGCGACGCCATAGGCCATCAGCGCCCCCGGGGTTGCACCGGCAGCTGGCAGGATTCCGACAAAGTAACCGAGGAAAGAGGAAGACACGGCGATCTTCCAGGTGCCCAGGAGCTCCTTCACGTTCCCCAGCATCCGGTTCACGGTGATCACCGCTTTTGACATCGTGCTGTTGCCGCGGCTGACCTCGATGGTCCAGAGCATCTCCCCGATGCCGTAGATGCCGATTGCCAGGACCAGGAAGTTGATCTGGTTCAGGAAGCCGTCAAGGTTGAAGAGCAGCAGCCGCGGCTCACCGGTTATGAAGTCGAAACCGACGGTGCTGAGAACCAGGCCGATGGCGATGGAGAAAATGGTTTTCGGGATGTCATCGCCACTGAGACCGACGAAGGTGGCGAAAGCAAGCAGCATAAGGGCGAAGATTTCCGGATCGCCGAAACTGAGCGCGACCGAAGCCAGCGGCGGTGCGAAGCCGGTGAACAGGATGACCGACAGGGTGCCACCGAAAAAAGAAGCGACGGCGGCCGCCAGCAAGGCTTTGTCCGCAAGCCCCTTCAGGGCGAGGGGCCTGCCGTCGAAGGTGGTGGCGACGGCGGTCGAGGCGCCCGGAATGCCCAGCATGATGGAAGAGATAGCCCCGCCATACATGGCGCCGTAGTAGATCGCAGCCAGGAAAATGATCGCCGACGTCGGCGGCACGAGAAAGGTCATCGGGACCAGGATCGCCACGCCGTTCACGGAGCCCAGACCCGGCATGGCGCCGATGAACAGACCGACGACGACGCCCAGCACTACCAACCCGAGATTCAAGGGTTGGAAGGCAATCAGGAAACCATCGAACAGGTGTTGAAGAATCTCCACGGGGACTCGCTCTCTACCTCAAAGTTGGTGTCAGACCCTCATGCCCCGGCCCGAAGGCAGAAGCGGAAATCGCCCTCTTGCCCCTGCGGGCCTAGAGAAAAATGTCGTACAGCGGAAGGAAAAGCGGTTCGAGATAGCCTTTCGGCATGATCACCCTCAGAGCCACATCGAAGAAGAAAAACACCACGACCGGGGCGGAAAGCGCGATCGCCAGCGTTGTCGTCCAGCTATGGCGCCCCAGGAAACGTATGTAGTAGATCAGGAAAAGCGGCAGCGCCCCGAAAACGCCCAGAATGTGGATGAGCCCGATCATCACGGTGACGCCGCCACCGACCAGGGCAAAGCGCTTTACGGCATCCCGATCCATAAAGGGTTGATTGGACTGCGACGGCGGGCTGGAGCGGCGGAACCAGTTGATGACGATCCAGACGCAGGACGCCAGCATGATCGCCGCAAGCCAGAAAGGAAAGGCACCCCCACCCGGCCCTTCGCCGGGCAGCCAGCCGATGGGAAGTTCCGCGGACTTCCACATCAGGTAGATGGAAAAGGCCGCCAGCAAGATAGCCGTCGTGAGTTCTGCACGGCGCATGATGGCGGCCCTCCCCTATCCCAGGATGACTTTTGTGGAACCGATGGCGTTGCCTAGAGGGCGCCCATCCGCTCCAACATCTGGCGGTGGTTTTCCCGCTCTGCCATCCAATAGCTCTTCAGTTCTTCACCGGTCATGAAGGCGCCCTGCAGGGCCCGCTTGTTGCGGTAGTCCTGCCACTCCGGCGAGTCGAAGACCTTTTGGAAAAGCGCCTGATAATAGGCCGCGGCTTCGTCGCTCATGCCCGGCGCACCGACGACGGAACGCTGCATCAGGTAAACGAAATCCTTGCCCAGTTCCTTGAAGGTCGGCGCATCGGGGAAGATGTTGATGCGTTCGGTCGTGAAAGCCGCCAGCGGCACGGTGTCGCCGGCCTTATAGAAACCTTCCTGTTCGGAGGGATTGTTCACCGTGGAGTTGGCGTGCTGACCGGCCAGCTGCTTGGCCACAGCGCCACCGCCCTTGTAGGGCACGTACTTCATCTCCAGGCCGTAGGCCGCGTTGAGGAAGTCGGTGAGCAGTTGGTCTTCCTGCAGTTTGCCGGTCCCGGCCATGACCCAATCGCTGCCGGCGGCTTTTGCCTTGGCAACGAAATCATCAACGTTCTTGATGCCGGAGTCTTTGTGAACCCAAAGCAGGAAAGTGTCTTCCGCCATGCGGGCAATCGGCGTGAAGGTCGCAATATCGATCTTCAAGTTCGGCTGCCGCAGCGGTGTCGTGTAGAAGCTGTTCAAGGTCACCATGATGGTGTGATCGGGGTCGGACTTTGCCTTCCCGTTCAGATGAATCAAAGCTTCCGCACCGGAACCGCCAGGCTTGTTGATCGGTGTCAGGGGCTTGGACGCCCAACCGTTCTTCTCGATCACGGTCTGCAACAGACGCGCCATCTTGTCGGCGCCGCCGCCCTGGCCGGCCATGATCACGAACTCAACAGGCTTCTTTGGTTCCCAGGCCTGCGCCGCCGTGCTTACGAAAGTGGAAAGCGCGGCCCCAAGGCCCGCAACCACAGCACAACCCATGATCACTCTTCTTGAAACGTACATTGTCCTAACCTCCCGGTTTTTGGATAGGCCCTGAGGGTATTCCCCATTAAGTTGAAAACCCAGCACAAAGTCGGCTTGACAGCGTATCCCGTTATTTTTCTTGCATCTCCACAGCCTTTCGGACCTCAGCTATGGCATGTGGTATACAAAATACCGTCATAGCCAACCGAGGTCCACTATTCTTATCACCGAATTGAAATTTCGTTAAATGTGCCGCACTGCAACAATTGCAGATGTTTCTACTGGATTTCTACTCTCTTCGACTAAATCGTTATTTGACAGCCTCTTAGAAGGTTCTGTCAGGCCTACCACCGCATGCAATTTGAACGAGAGACGCAGCCTATTACGCAGACGCAAAAGAACGATTATAAATCAACCTGAAAGCTAAGGGTGAACATGCTTTAGCGGTATTGTTGCAAAATCATCGACTTAAGTATATGCAACTTGGGCGCGCAATACACAAAAGAGGGTGAAGCCGGGGGACTACCCGACCCTTTGGCCCGGCCCGATCCCCTGCTAGGTAGCGGACTCATAAGCTTCGCACCAGATTCTGACAGCGGCGATTTTGATGAAGGCGAGGAAGGCATGTGATGTCTTGTCGTATCGGGTTGCGATGCGCCGGAAGGATTTCTTGATACGGCCGATGAAGCGCTCGACCTTGTTGCGTTGACGATAGAGTTCCCGGTCGAATGGGATCGGTATCTTGCGGTCGGATTTGGAGGGGATCACCGCTTCCGCTCCCTTCTCCCAGATCAGGTTTCGAATGTGGTTGGCGTCGTATGCCTTGTCGGCCAGAACAGCCTGTCCGGGTTGCAAGTCCCCCAGCAGAAGCGGCGCCACCGGCCCGTCATGGGCCTGTCCCGGCGTCAGGTGGACCTTCAACGGTAGCCCCCATTCATTGACCAGAACGTGGATTTTTGTGGTCAGACCGCCACGTGAACGACCCATGCATCGTCGGGGATCGTTTTTTTGAGCGTGGCCCCGGCGTGATGCACGCGCACCGACGTGCCGTCGATCATCACCACATCGCCGTTGTGAGCATCCACCACCGCGTCCATGACCCGGTCCCAGACGCCGGCCCGGGTCCAGCGGCGGAAGCGGTTGTACACAGTGGTATAGGGGCCGTAGCGCCCGGGCAGGTCGCGCCACGGACAGCCGGTGCGCAACACGTAGAAGATGCCATTCAGAACCTGCCGGTCATCGCGCCGCTGCACACCCCTCACCTTGTTCGGCAGAATCGGTTGGATGAACCGCCATTCCAGCTCCGTAAGATCATAGCGTGACATGCTCTCCTCCGAACGCCAAACCAGACCATCACAGAATCACAAACCGCTGATCTTGAAAATAGATTTATGAGTGCACTACCTAGTGCATCAGCACGATCGGCATGTCCGCGTGGTCAACGACATGCTGGGTAACCCCGCCCATGACCAGTTCGCGCCGCCGACTCTGGCCATAGGCCCCCATCAGCAGGCAATCGGCGTCGATTTCTTTGGCGCCGGCCAGAAGGGCTTGGCCCACCGCTGATGGGGCCGCTTTGAAGCCGCGCAGGACGGCCTCGATGTCGTGGACGGCAAGGTAGTCTTTGGCCTCCTCGGCGGACACCGGCAGATTCTCGCCTTCCCTGGTCAAAAGCGTGACCGAATCGGCCTTGTTCAGCAACGGCAGGGCCGCAGTGACGGCACGGGCCGATTCGCCGCTGCCGTTCCAGGCAATTGCCACCCGCGCGCCTACGGAGGCGACTGGTTTCGGCGGACACATCAGAACCAGTTTGCCGGTTTCCATCAGGGCCGACTCCAGGGTATTGCGGCCGAGGTTCTGTTCGTGGTCCGGCTGCGCTACAGCGATCAGATCGGCCAACCGGCCCCGCAGTCCGATCACCTGGGCCTGCTTGCCGGTTTCCTCCCGCCAACTGGCCGAAACCCGGTCACGCGGCCAGGGACCGTCGTCCAGTTCGGGAATGTCCCGTTCGCGGCAGTACCGGTCGAAGAGTTCGCGGACCTTGTTTTCCTCTTCGTTCGCCAGGGTACCGGCGGAGGCGACGATCTCCTTGCGCAGGGTGGCCGGAACGAAGACGCCGAAGGGGATCAGGTCCTCGGGCCGCGGGCGACAGTGCAGCGCTTCTAAATGGGCATGGTGGCGGCGGGCAAGGCAGAGGGCGTGATCGAGCACGCCCTCGCCTTTGCCGTCACCACGCAGTGGAACCAGGATCGTACGAACGGTCATCGCAGATGCTCCTTTCGCCGATCCTGTTTCAGGGCCTCTAGAAGAGACCCTGAATCAGGCCGGCCTGATCGAGATGAATGGAATTGGCGGCGGGAACCCGCGGCAAACCGGGCATGGTCATGATCTCGCCGCAGATCGCCACGATGAAGCCGGCACCGGCGGACAGCCGCACTTCGCGCACCGGCACGGCGTGACCCGAAGGTGCCCCGCGCAGGTTCGGGTCAGTCGAGAAGCTGTATTGAGTCTTGGCCATGCAGACCGGCAGGTGACCGTAGCCGGCATCCTCCCACTGCTTCAACTGATCGCGCACCTTCTTGTCGGCGATCGCTTCGCTGGCGCCGTAGATCTGCTGTGCGATGGTGTTGATCTTCTCGAACAGCGGCAGTTCGTCGCTGTAGAGAGGCTTGAAGGCAGCCGCACCGCTGTCGATGAGCCCGACGACCTTGTTGGCCAGTTCCTCGGTCCCTTCCGAGCCCTTGCCCCAGTGTTCGCAGACCACGGCATCGACGCCGAGACCCTGGGTGAATTCCTGGATCGCCGCCAGCTCCGCCTCGCTGTCCTTGATGAAGCGGTTGATACCGACCACGGCCGGTACGCCGAATTTGGCGATGTTGGCGATGTGGCGGCCAAGGTTTTCCAGGCCTTTTTTCACCGCCTCGACGTTCTCGTCACCAAGTGAGTCCTTGGCCACGCCGCCGTGCATCTTCAGCGCCCGTACCGTCGCGACGATAACAACCGCTTCCGGCTTCAGCCCGGCCTTGCGGCATTTGATATCGAAGAACTTCTCGGCGCCCAGGTCGGCGCCAAAACCAGCCTCGGTCACCACATAGTCGGCCAGCTTCAGCGCCGACTTCGTGGCCGAGACCGAGTTACAGCCATGGGCGATGTTGGCGAAGGGACCGCCGTGAATGAAGGCGGGATTGTTCTCCAGCGTCTGCACGAAGTTCGGCATCAGCGCGTCCTTCAGCAGCACCGTCATCGGGCCCTCTGCCTTCAGGTTACGGGCATAGATCGGTTTGCGCTCGCGGGTATAGGCCACCACGATATCACCGAGGCGCTTCTGCAGGTCTTCCAGGCCATCCGCCAGGCAGAAGATCGCCATGACCTCCGAGGCCACGGTGATGTCGAATCCGGTCTGGCGCGGGAAACCGTTGGCGACCCCGCCCAGTGAGGTAACGGTGTCGCGCAGGGCCCGGTCGTTCATGTCGAGCACCCGGCGCCAGGAAACCCGGCGCTCGTCGATGCCCAGTTCGTTGCCCCAGTAGATATGGTTGTCGATCAGTGCCGAGAGCAGGTTGTGTGCCGAGGTGATGGCGTGGAAGTCGCCGGTAAAGTGAAGGTTGATGTCCTCCATCGGCACCACCTGAGCATAGCCGCCGCCGGCGGCGCCGCCCTTCATCCCGAAGCAAGGACCCAGCGAAGGCTCCCGCAGACAGATCATCGCCTTCTTGCCGATCCGATTGAGCCCGTCGCCCAGACCCACCGTCGTGGTGGTCTTGCCCTCGCCCGCCGGGGTCGGCGAGATCGCGGTGACCAGGATCAGCTTACCGTCCGGCTTGGACTTGACCGATTCAAGATAGTCGAAGCTGACCTTCGCCTTGCTCGGTCCATACTGCATAAGCGCGTCGGCCGGCATGTCGAGCTTGGCGCCGACCTCGGTGATCGGCTTCATGCTGGCTTCGCGGGCGATTTCGATATCGGACTTGGGCATCTTCTGGTTCTCTGCCTGTTATCTATTGATTGCTGTGTTTCCCGCCGTCCCGCAGTGACGCTGTGGAACGGAAACCCAAAGCCTCCCGGTTTAACCGCCGAGGGCCAACCCTTCAACCAAACCGGCCTTTGCCGCAAAATCGCCGGCGGAAATCTTCTTATCGTCATGGGGGCGAACCCGCTCGACCCGCACCGCGCCGCCCACAGCCGCGACCGTGAAGCTGTCGCCGTCAACGGCGATGACCCGGCCCGGATCGCCCTCGCCCTCAACCTTGCGGGAGTCGAAGATCTTCACTTCATTGCCGTTGAAGGTAGTCCAGGCGCCCGGCGCCGGATTGGTCCCGCGAATCAGGTTGTAGACCTCGTCCACCGGCTTCGACCAATCAATCTCCGCATCGGCCTTGCGGCACCAGCTTTCGTAGGTCTTCTTGCTGTGGTCCTGGTCGATTGCCGGCGCCTTGCCGTCGCGGACCAGGTCCACCGCCTCGACCATCGCATCCACACCCATGGGGAAGAGCTGGTTGAAATACAGCGTACCCAGGGTGTCGTCGGGACCGATTTCCACGGTCTTCTGCAGCAGGACCGGGCCTTCGTCGAGGCCTTCGTCCGGCCAGAAAATCGTCAAGCCGGTTTCCTTGCGGCCCATGATGATCGGCCAGTTGATCGAACTGGGGCCGCGGTGCAGCGGCAGCAAGGAAGGGTGATACTGGATCGTTCCCTTTTCGGGAATGTCGAGCACCGGCTGGGGCACGAAAAGCGTCACATAGGCCATGACGCAGAGGTCGGGCGAAAAGGAGCGCATCAAATCTTCGGCTTCCGGGGTCTTCCAGGACGCCGGCTGATGCAGCGGCAAGCCCTTTTCCAGCGCGAACTCCTTCAGGGGATCGGTCGGCCGCCCCTCCTTATCCGGCGCGCAGAAGACGCCAACGACGTTCTCCCCACGCTCCAAGAGTTTCTCGAGAACAGCCTTGCCGAAGGCCTCCTGGCCATGGACGACGATCCGCATTCCTGCACTTCCCCCGTGTTATGCCGGACCCCGAAAGGCCGGATTGATCAACCGTGATTCCCGCCGGACCTGCTGATCCGGCGGCGACATCAATCGTTCACTCTGCGGCGGCCTGCTCGGGCATGTCGCCCAGCGCGCCACTGCTCCAAGTCTCTTGGATTTCCTCCTCCGAAAGGCCCAGAACCTGTCCCAGGATCTCATCGGTATGCTCGCCCAGCAGAGGTGAACGGGTCACCTCCGAGGGTGAAGCCGACAGTTTCACCGGGTTGCCGACGGTCAGGTACTTGCCCCGTTCCGGGTGATCGACCTCGACGATGGTCCCGGTCTCCCGCAGGCTCGGCTCCTCCGCCAGTTCCTTCATGGAGAGGATCGGCCCGCAGGGAATGTTCAGCGGGTTGCAGGCCTCCATGACCTCGAACTTGGTCTTGGTCTTGGTCCAGTCTTCGATGGTGTCGAAGATCTGCGGGATCTTGTCGAGCCGCGCCTCCGGCTTTGCATAGCCGGGATCTTCCTTCCACTCCGGCTTGCCGATCAGATCGCAGATGTTGCCCCAGACAGCCGCCTGGGTGATGAAGTAAACATAGGCGTTGGGGTCGCTCTCCCAGCCCTTGCACTTCACGATCCAGCCGGGCTGGCCGCCGCCTGAGTCATTGCCGGCCCGCGGCGTGGCTTCGCCGAACCCGATGCCCTGACCGAACTGGCTGTATTCCTTCAAAGGTCCGTGTTCCAGGCGCTGCTGATCGCGGAGCTTCACCCGGCAGAGGTTCAGCACGCCGTCCTGCATGGCGGCCAGAACGCGCTGCCCCTTGCCGGACTTCTCGCGGTGATAGAGCGCCGTGACGATACCGAGCGCCAAGTGAAGGCCGGTACCGGAATCACCGATCTGCGCGCCCGTTACCGTCGGCGGACCGTCCAGGAAACCGGTCGTCGAGGCCGAACCGCCGGTGCACTGGGCCACGTTCTCATAGACCTTGCAGTCCTCATAGGGACCCGGACCGAAACCCTTCACCGAGGCATAGATCATCCGCGGATTGATCTTCTGCACCTGCTCCCAGCCGAAGCCCATGCGGTCGAGAGCACCGGGGGCGAAGTTCTCCACCAGCACATCGCAGGTCTCCACCAGCTTGGTCAGGATCTCCTTGCCCTTGTCGCTCTTGGTGTTGAGCGTGATGGAGCGCTTGTTGTGATTCAGCATGGTGAAGTAGAGGCTGTCGACATCCGGGATATCGCGCAGCTGGCCGCGGGTGGCATCGCCGACTCCGGGCCGCTCGACCTTGATCACGTCAGCGCCGAACCAGGCCAGCAGCTGCGTACAGGTGGGGCCTGACTGCACATGGGTGAAATCGAGAATGCGGACGCCTTCTAGAGCTTTCATTACGGGCTCCTGTTCCTGAGGAGTTGATACGCTGGCGCTGGATTACTTCTTGGAAACCACAGACTGCGGATTGAGATTGCCGATGCGGCCACTTTCGGTGCCGGCGTTTTCGTCGATGACGGCGTTCACCAGAGCCGGCCGCCCTGAGTCCATCGCTTCGTTCACGGCGCGCTGCAGCTCGTCGGGCGAGGTCACGTAGTAACCGGCGCCGCCGAAAGCCTCCATCATCTTGTCGTAGCGGGCATCCTTGACGAAGACAGTCGTCGCCGCGTCGGCGCCACCGGTCGGATTGACATCGGTGCCGCGATAGATCCCGCCGTTGTTGAACACGACCACACAGACCGGCAGGTTGTAGCGGCAGATCGTTTCGATCTCCATGCCGGAAAAACCGAAGGCGCTGTCGCCCTCGACGGCCAGCACCGGATGCCCTGTTTCCACCGCCGCCGCGATGGCCTGGCCCATGCCGATCCCCATGACGCCCCAGGTGCCGACATCCAGGCGCTTGCGGGGCTTGTGCATGTCGATGATACCGCGGGCGAAGTCGAGGGTGTTGGCGCCTTCGTTCACCAGAATGGCGTCGGGCCGTTCGGCGATGATGGTCTTCAGCACACCCAGCGCACCGTGAAAATCCATCGGCACGTTGTTGTTGCGCAGCCGCGGGGCCATCCGCTCAATATTGGCCTCTTTCTTCGCCGTCACCGCCTGGATCCAGTCCGCCGGCGGCGCGCTCCAGTCGCTGCCCATGCCATTCAGTAGCGCAGAGACGCAGGATCCGATATCGCCGACCAGGGGTGCGGCAATCTCGACGTTGCTGTCCATCTCCTTGGGCTCGATATCGATTTGAACGAACTTCTTGGGCGCCGTCCCCCAGGTCTTGCCCTTACCGTGGGAGAGTAGCCAGTTCAGGCGGGCGCCGATCATCAGGACGACATCGGCCTCCTTCAGCACCAGCGAACGGGCCGGGCCCGCCGACTGCGGATGGGTGTCCGGCAAAAGCCCCTTGGCCATGCTCATCGGCAGATAGGGAAAGCCGCTCTTTTCCACCAGCGCCCGGATTTCCTCGTCGGCCTGCGCATAGGCCGCGCCCTTGCCGAGAATGATCAGCGGGCGCTTGGCACCCTTCAGGACCTCCAGAGCCCGCTCCACCGCCTCCGGCGCCGGCAGCTGGCGCGGCGCGGCATCGATGACCTTGACGAGAGAGGCCGCACCGGCCGCCGCGTCCATGGTCTGGCCCAGCAGCTTTGCCGGCAGATCCAGATAGACGCCGCCGGGGCGCCCGGAAACCGCCGAGCGGATCGCCCGTGCGATGCCGATGCCGATGTCCTCGGCATGCAATACGCGGTAAGCGGCCTTGCACAACGGCTTGGCGATGGCGAGCTGGTCCATCTCCTCATAGTCGCCCTGCTGCAGATCGACGATCTCGCGCTCCGAGGAGCCGGAAATCAGTATCATCGGAAAGCAGTTTGTCGTGGCATGGGCGAGCGCCGTCAGGCCGTTCAGGAAACCGGGGGCCGAGACCGTCATGCAGACGCCCGGCTTCTTTGTAAGGTAGCCGGCGATAGCGGCGGCATAGCCCGCATGCTGTTCATGCCGGAACGACAGAACGCGCAAGCCCTCGGCCTGCATGTAGCGCCCCAGATCGGTGATCGGAATGCCCGGCACGTTATAGATCGTGTTGATGTCGTTGAGCTTCAGCGCGTCGATAACCAGATGGAAACCGTCCGTCAGCGCCTGCGGCGCGGTACCCTCGTCTGCGCTGTTGTCCTGAACCAGCGTGTCGATTGCCGGGTCGCTCATGCCTGTCTCCATCGTTCCTAGTGCTTACGGAAGTGCGCCGGTTGTCCACGGCGTCACTTGATATGGTTCTCAGTCGAGGTAGTCGACGTGCGCCTCGATGTGCGCCGCCAGATTCATCGTATGCTCGCGCGACAAGCGCTCCGCCAACTCGGTGTCCCGCGCCTCCAGCGCCTCAATGATATGCAGGTGGTCGATGATCGAGCGCTTCGCCCGGTCCTGCTCCGAAATGGTGCGCGCCCGGATGCCCTTCATATGAATGAAGAGCCGGTCGGCGGTTTCCTTCAGCAGGGCGCAGCCGCTCAGTTCCAGGATCGACTGGTGAAACTCGATGTTGCGGTCCGAGTATTCGTCGATGTGGGCCTGGACCTGCCCGTTCTCGAAGCTGGTGAAAAGCTTTCGCAGCGAGGCGATCGCCTCATCGGAGGCATTCAGGGTGATCAGGCGTGCCGCCATGCTCTCCAGCGCCGCCCAGACCGTGATCATTTCCAGGATTTCCTTGCGCGACTTGCGCACGATGAAAACGCCGCGCCGCGGGATCACGGTCACCAGCCCTTCCTGCTCGAGACGGGCCAGCGCCTCGCGGATCGGGGTTCGGCTGATCCCAAGCTGCTCGGAAAGTTGCCGTTCGTCGAGCTTTAGCTGCGCGTCGTCGGCATAGATGTTCATCGAGGTGATGCCCTCGCGCAGCGTCTCGTAGATATGCTCCTTCAGACTGAAGGTGCTCTCGATCGGCTTCACTTGGAGCTTGTTCGGCAGCATCGGAGGAGGATCGTTCGGTTGGTTTCAGGGGCAGAGCCGGCACCCGTCTCAGGCGTCTGGTTCTTGGTATACCATAGCCCAGGAACCACGGGGCGACAACAAGATTCCCCCGCTTTTCCGTCAGCCGGTTCCCCTTGATATCCTCATGCATCTTCTGAAAATGGGAAGACAGTACCCTGTTTTATTGGGGTTTATAGCCCCCAGCGGAGAGCCGGTGTGTGAACCGGCGCATCCCAGAGCGCAGCCAATTCGTCGTCCAGCATGGCGACGGTCAGGGAGCAGCCGGCCATCTCCAGAGAGGTCACATAGCTGCCGACCAGTTGGCGCGAAACGGTGATTCCGCGCCGGGTCAGCAGTTGCCGGGCGGCGTTGAACATCAGGTACAGCTCCATCAGAGGGGTGCCGCCGAAGCCGTTCAGCAGAACGAAAGCCTCGCCCTTGGCCTTGTCGCCCAGGTCGGAGGCGATCGCCTCCACCATCTCCTCGGCAATTTCGTTGGCCGAGGCCAGGGCGACGCGGCGGCGCCCGGGCTCGCCGTGGATACCCACGCCCATTTCCATCTCATTGTCGCTCAGTTCAAAGGTCGGCGTACCGGCGGCGGGCACGGTGCAACTGGTCAGTGCCACGCCCATCGAGCGGGTCACGGCATTGGCGCGGTCGCCCAGCGCCTTCAGCGCGGCGAGGTCGCGTCCCTCCTCCGCCGCCGCCCCCAGGATCTTCTCGACGAAAAGCGTACCGGCAACGCCGCGCCGCCCGGTGGAGAAGGTGGAGGTTTCGACCGCCACGTCGTCGTCGGTCAGCACCGTCATGACCTCGCCGCCGGCCATCTCCGCCGCCATTTCGAAGTTCATGACGTCGCCCTCGTAGTTCTTCACGATGAAGAGCGTCCCGGCGCCGCCGTCGACCGCTTCGGCGGCGGCCAGCATCTGATCGGGTGTTGGCGAGGTGAAGACCTGGCCCGGGCAGGCGGCATCCAGCATCCCCTGCCCCACGAAGCCCGCATGCAGCGGTTCATGACCGGAACCGCCGCCGGAAATCAAGGCCACCTTGCCTGGCTTCGGCGCGGCGCGGCGAACGAACTTGTGCTCGTCCCCCAGGGTCAGGATATCGCCATGGGCCGAAACAAAGCCGTCCAGGCTTTCGGTCAGGATGGTTTCCGTGGCATTGATCAGCTTCTTCATGGCTTCCTCCCTAAGGCGCGCCCGGCGGCGGTGCTCAGTTGTCCCTGTTCTCTTCGAATAGCTCCGCAACCTTTTGAACGAAGTCTTCGACGACTTTCTCCAGGGCCCGGTTACGGCTGTCGTGACCCAGATCGGGCAGTTGGATGCGCAGTTCCCGCCTCGGGGCCGCATCCTTGATCAACTCCAGGCGCCGCGGATGCGCCCGCCCATAGGCCGCCAGAAAGGCTTCACGCTCATCGACCGAGAAGTGGCAGATCTCGAAAATGATATCCAGGTGGCGCGCCGGGATGGGAACCGCGTATGCGGGATTTGAGATTTGCGAGATAAAGCTGCGGTTCTTTCCCAGGGCGGTGGCGAGCCGCTGGCGGGTGCCCGAGGGCCTTTTGTCCAACACCGCCTGCAACACCGCTTTGTAGGCGGCCACCGCATCGCCGCTGTCCTGCACCGATCCCTTGGGCGCCTTAGGCATGCGCGCCTGCCAGATCGGTCTCGGCAATGGCGGCCTTTGCGCGTCCCAAGGCCAAGGGCGCCACGGAGAGGCTGCGCAGGCCGCAGCGCAGGAGGCCGGGAATCTCGGAAGGCTCACCCCCCGCATCGCCACAGAGGCTGACATCGCGCTCCATGGCGGCAGCCCCCTCGATCAGCGCGCGGATCAGCTTCAGCACCGCCGGATGGGTGGAATCGTTGAGATCGGCGACGGCGGCGATATCTCGGCCCGCCGCGGTGACGTATTGGGTGAGATCGTTGGAGCCGATGGAGAAGAACGCCGCCTCGGCGAACAGCTCCGGCGCAATGGCGGCCGCCGGCACCTCCACCATCATCCCCAGCGGCGCTTCGCCGCAGGCAACGCCCTCGGCCCGCAATGCGGCCAGCGCTTCGGCATAGAGGCGTCTGGCCTGAGTCAGTTCTTCCGGTCGCGTCACCATGGGCAGCATGATCTTCAGGTTTCCCTGCAATGCGGCCCGCGCCAGGGCCCGAAGTTGCACCTTGAACACCTCCGGCCGTGCCAGCGAAAGACGCAAACCGCGCAGGCCGAGGAAGGGGTTGGACTCGTTGTCAGCAGTCAGGCCGGCAATCGGCTTGTCGCCGCCGGCATCCAGCGTACGGATGACGACCGGCTTGTCGCCGGCCCAGCGCAGAATGCGGCGATAGGCAAGATACTGCTGCTCCTCGTCCGGCAAACCGCCGGGACCGTGGAACAGAAACTCGCTGCGCACCAGCCCGATGCCGTCGCAATCCGCCGGATCAAGATCGTCGAGCTCGTCCGGATCGGCAACGTTGATCATGACGGCAATCGCCGTGCCGTCGCCGGTGACCGCCGGCTTGCCGCGATAACTTTCTTCAAGCCGGCGGTTGTCGCTGGCGGCTTTCCGACGTTGGCTGAAGGCTGCGCGCTCCTGGTCATCCGGATCGACAATCAATATGCCATCGTCGCCGTTCAGCAGAACTTCCCCCGTCTCCGGCAGATCCGCATCCCCGAGGCCGACCACCATGGGCACCCCCCTTGCCCGGGCGAGCATGGCGACGTGGCTGGAAGGGCTGCCCTGGCGCAGCGCCAGCCCCCCGCCCCGGCTCCAGTCGGTTTCCAGAAACCGGCTCGGGGTGATTTCATGGCCGGCGAGCACAGCCCCATCAGGAAGCGCCTGGACACCGGAAGCGCCCCTCAGGTTCCGCAGCACGCGGTCCCTCAGGTCCTTGAGATCGCTGCCGCGGGCCTGGAAGTATTCATCCTCCGCCGCCTCATAGTCGGCAACCTGGGCATCAAGGGCAGCCTGCCAAGCCGCCTCCGCAGCAATTCCCTCGCGGATCGACAACAAGGCGGGCTCAACCAGGGCATCGTCTTCCAGCATGGCAATCTGGAATTCGATGATCCCGGCCGTCTCCTCATCCAACTGATCCATCAAGCCCGCCAGATCCTGCGTGGCGGCGGTGATCGCGCCGCGCAAACGCTCAGCTTCCCCATCGGGGCTCTTGGATTCTGCAACCTGAGCCCCTGCGCCAGCAGAAGACACGTCATCAAGCAGCACCAACGTTCCGGCAGCCAGGCCCGGCGATGCGGGCCTGCCCCTGAATGACCTACCACGCAAGGAACGGGCTCCCGTCTCAGGCATTGGTGGCATCGGCCTTGCCTTCGTCGAAGTCGCGTTCGACCAAAGCCGTCAGCGCGGCCAGGGCCGCTGCGGCGTCCGCGCCCTCGGCACGGAAGAAAAGCGTTGTGTCCTTCGGCGCCTTGGCGGCCATGACCTTGACGATGCTCTTGGCGTCGATCCAGGGCCCCTCCGCCCCGGCGATGGCGAGTTCGATCTGTGCCGTGAAAGTCTTGGCGAGCTTGGTCAGCTTCACCGAGGGCCGGGCGTGAAGGCCAATCTCGTGGGTCATGAAAACTGAAGCTTGTTCCATCTTGTCCGCCGTCTTCGTCAAATCAACCAGTAACAGGCCCAAAACCGAAACCCGCCGTCATGCCGGCGAAAGCTCTTCCGCCGTTCGCCGGACAATGTCGAGCGATGCGCCGCCCGAGGCTTCCGTCGCGGCGATCACCGCGCCCTCGACAATCGGCGCGTTGCAGATCGCAATCCGCTGCTGCCGATCCTCCGGCTGCATCTCGATTGCCATCTCGCTATTGGTCTCCGCGCCGCCGAGGTCAACCAGAATGGCCACTCCGGCTTCGGACCAGGCCGCGTCGATGGCGCTCAGGATGCTTTCAACCGAAGTGCCCAGCCCGCCGTCAGTATCGCCGCCGCAAGAGGCGAGCGGCACCTCTTCACCCACCATCTGGCGCACCATGTCCGCCGTGCCTCGCGCCACATCAGGCGAGTGCGATACAATGACGATCCCCACATTTCTGCTTGCCATTCCTTCTAACCTTCCAGAATCTTAGAGGCCTTCGTTATCATCAAAGATGAAGAACGGGCGCCCGGGTCCATGTGCCCGATCGAGCGCTCGCCCAGAAAGGACGCCCGACCCCGCTCCGCCCGCATGGGGATGGTGGCCTTAGCTGCCTCGGCGGCCGCCACACAGAGCGCCTCGGAGGAGCTGGGATCGTTTTTCAACTGCTCCAAAGCCGGCGCCAGCACGTCGAGCATGGTCTTCTGACCGGGATGCGACTTGCCCCGCGCCATTACCGCCTGCAGGGCCGCATCGAAGGCCGCCACCGTGTCCGCGGCTTTCGGCTTCTCCGGCAGGCTCTTGCCCAGGGTCATGAAGAAGGTGCCGTAGAGCGGCCCAGAGGCACCGCCGACCTTCATCACCAGAGCCATGCCGATCGCTTTCAAGGCTTCGGGCAGGGTCTTTTGCGCCAGCGCATCGATATCAGCCAGAACCGCTTCGGCACCACGCTTCATGTTCACCCCGTGATCGCCGTCGCCGACCGCCTGATCGAGCGCCGTCAGTTCTTCCGCATGGTCGATCACGTCCTGCGCAACGGCCTCTATCAGGCTCCGGCGGCTTGCTGCGTCCTCTAGCATGGCTTCCTCACGTTTCGGCCCTCAGACGCTCCCCGGCGCCGTCGAAGTAGAGTGGATTGATCAATTCCAGGGAAACACCGTCCGCCACCGCCAGATCGGTGTCGGGCTCGACCAGCGTGGTGACCTTGCGGTCACCGACGGTGATGTGCAGATGGTTCTGGTCACCCAGGTGTTCAATCCACTGCACCTTGCCCTGAGCTGCGCTCTCCGCTGCCTTGCGAATGCGGATATGCTCGGTGCGCGCGCCGATGGTCGCGGTGCCCGCCGGCGCGGTGCCGGCGGGAATGAGGTCGCGGGGAATGAGATTGATTGCCGGCTGCCCCAGGCGCGTCGCGACATAGACATTGCGCGGGTCCTCGTAGATCTCGCGCGGTGCCCCAACCTGGATCAACCTTCCCTGATCGATCACACCGATACGGTTGGCCATGGTCATGGCCTCGATCTGGTCGTGGGTGACATAGAGCAGGGTCGCCCCCAGGTCTTTCTGGATGCGTTTCAGTTCGATGCGCATGTCGGCGCGCAGCTTGGCATCCAGAGACGACAGCGGCTCGTCCATCAGATAAATCTGCGGCGCCCGCACCAGGGCCCGGCCGATGGCCACGCGCTGCATCTCGCCGCCGGAAAGCTGGGTCGCCTTGTTCTGCAGCTTGTCGGGAATGCGCAGCATCTCGGCGATGGCGTTGACGCGTTCCTTGATCTCCGGTTCCGGCACCCGACGCGCCGGAGAGCGCAGCGGAAAGGCCAGGTTGTCGAAAACCGTCAGATGGGGATAGAGCGAATACTGCTGAAAGACGAAGCTGACGTCGCGCACCGTCGGCGAGGCCAAAGTGACGTCGTGGCCGCCGATTTCAATCCTGCCTTCATCAGCCTTTTCCAGGCCCGCAACCAGCCGCAGGGTCGTCGTCTTCCCCGCCCCGGTAGGCCCCAGCAGAACCACGAACTCGCCGTCCGCCACCGTAAGGTCCATCCGGTCAACGGCGGTGGTTTCATCGAAGCGCTTGGTGACGCCGCTCAGGCAAACCTCAGCCATGCGGGCCTCCGTCATAAAGGGCAGTCTGAATGGCCTGGCCGCTGGATGCATCAAAGAGCGAGAGACGCTCCGACATGAAACTGAGGCCGACGGTTTCCCCGGCCGATACCCGGGTGTCGGCCCGCAGCCGCGCCTTCACCATGCCCTGGCCGGTTTCCACGGTGACGATCTGGTTGGTGCCCAGGTACTCGGCCTCGAAGACCTCTCCGCGTAGACTGGAGTTTTCATCGAAGCGGATGTGCTCGGGACGCACCCCCAGGGCCAGGGCACCTTCGCCCCGGTCCTCGCGCAGTTCCGGCACCACAACCTCTGTCGCATCCATGCGCACGGCAGCCGCCCCCTTGGCGACGGCGCCGTGGAACCTCAGGAAGTTCATCGGCGGCGAACCGATGAACTCCGCCACGAACATGGTGGCCGGGCGGTCATAGATTTCCTGCGGCGCACCGAACTGCTCGACATAACCCTTGTTCATCACCGCGATCTTGTCGGCCATGGACATGGCTTCGAGCTGGTCGTGGGTGACATAGACCGTGGTCGCGTCGATCCGGTCATGCAGCAGGCGCAGTTCCTCGCACATCAGATCGCGGAACTCGGCATCCAGAGTGCCCAGCGGCTCGTCCATCAGAAAGGCCATGGGGCGGCGCACGATGGCGCGGCCCAGGGCGACGCGCTGGCGATCACCGCCGGCGAGGCCGGAGACCGATTTGTTCAGCAGGTGATCAATGCGCAGAAGTCGTGCCGTTTCTTCCACCCGCTCCCGGATCTCACGGCGCGACCGCCCGATGCACTTCAGCGGAAAGCCGATGTTCTGCCGAACATTCATGTGCGGATAGAGCGCAAAGAGCTGGAAGACGAAGGCGATGTCGCGCTGCGAGGCACGGTTGAAGGTTACCTCCTCGCCGCCCAGGTAGATGGCGCCGGAAGACGGCAGTTCCAGGCCTGCGATCATCCGCAGCGTCGTCGTTTTGCCACAGCCCGAGGGCCCAAGCATGACGAAGAAATCGCCGTCGTCGATGGTGAAGGTGGAATCGGCCACCGCCACGAAGTCGTCGAAGGTCTTGCGCAGGTTCTCAACCCGGATTTCAGCCATGATCCCGACTCACTCCGGAAAGTGGCTGACGATGATGAACATCACCGTGCCGGTCAGAATAGTCACGAAGGAATAGGTGAAGAGCGACAGCGCAAAAGGCTGCATCAGCATGAAGACGCCGACAGCAATGATCACCGTCGCCAGATTCTCCCAGGGGCCACGCCGCAGCCGCAAAAAGCGGTTGAGCAAGCTCGGTGTTTCAGGCTCTTGGTCCAAGCTCATTTCCTTACCGCTCCAAAGGTGATGCCGCGCAGCAGATGCTTCCTCAAGAGTATCGTGAAGGCCACGATGGGGATGAGGAACAACGTCGCCCCGGCCGCGACAGCCGGCCAATCCAGGCCGCCCTCGCCGATGATCGTCGGAATGAAAGGCGGCGCGGTCTGCGCGGTGCCGGATGTCAGCAGCAGCGCGAAGGCATACTCGTTCCAGGAAAAGATCAGGCAGAAGATCGCCGTCGCGGCGATGCCGGTCGCTGCCTGCGGCAACACGACTTTCCGGAAGGCCTGCAGGCGGGTGTAGCCGTCGATCAGCGCGGCCTCCTCATACTCCCGCGGGATTTCATCGATGAAACCCTTCAGCAGCCAGACCGCCAGGGAAATGTTCACCGCCGTATAGAGCAGGATCATGCCCAGATGGGTGTCGGAAAGCCCAAGGGTCCGGTACATCAGGAAGATTGGAATGGCCACGGCGATGGGCGGCATCATCCGCGTGCTGAGGATGAAGAACATCAGATCGTCCTTCAGCGGCACCTTGAAGCGCGAGAAGGCATAAGCCGCCAGGGTGCCCAGGAAGACCGAGAGAAAGGTCGAGCCGAAACCGATGATCACCGAGTTCATGAAGCGCTCGCCGAACTTGGACGGACCGGCGATCACCATGTTGCGCTCGCGCACCAGGGCCTCGACCCAGTTGTCCGGCGGCGGCAGGGTCGACATGTATTCCGGCGTCTGGCGGGAGCGCGTGGTGAAGAGGTTTACATAGCCCTCCAGCGACGGCTCGAAGATCACCTTCGGCGGGTAGGAGATCGAATCCTGCGGCGTCTTGAAGCCGGTCATGAAAATCCAGACCAGCGGAAGGATGGTGATCAGCGCATAGAGAATGACCAATGCGCTGGCAAAACGCCGCGTCCAGGGCTTGGCGTCGACAACCGAGTGGGCGGTGCTGGCGCTCATCGCTGTTTCACCTTGTTGAGGGCCTTCACATAGATGTTGGCCACGCCGAAGACGGTCACGAAGAGGATGATCGCGAAGGCCGAGGAATAGCCGGTGCGCCACTTCTCAAAGGCTTCGCGTTTCAGGTTGATCGAGGCCAGCTCAGTAATCGATCCAGGCCCACCGGAGGTCAACTCGACCACCAGATCGAACATCTTGAAATTCTCGATGACCCGGAACAGCACCGCCAGCATCAGGAAGGGCAATACCATCGGCAGGGTGATCGACCAGAACTGCCGCCACTTGGAGGCACGGTCGACCTCCGCCGCCTCATAGATGTAGTCCGGGATCGACCTGAGGCCGGCCAGGCAGATCAGCATGATGTAGGGCGTCCACATCCAGGTGTCGACGATGACGATGGCCCAGGGCGCCAGGTTCACGTCGCCCAGCATCTGAAACGATGAGGGCTCGATCCCGCCGAAGAAGGCAATGACGTAGTTGAAGAGGCCGATCTGCGGCTGATAAAGGAAGGTCCAGAAGTTGCCCACCACCGCCGGCGACAGCATCATCGGCAGCAGGATGATGGTGGTCCAGAAGCCGTGGCCTTTGAACTGTTTGTTGATGAGCCAGGCCAGCGCAAAACCAAGGATGACCTGGAGCGTCATGGTCCAGATCAGGAAGTGGGCGGTGACCTGCAGAGTCTGCCAGATATCGCCGTCGGTCAGCACCCGCTCATAGTTGCGCAGGCCGATGAACTCGTAGCCCCGCGCGGCGCGGTTGGCCTTGTAGTTGGTGAAGGATAGATAGACCGTCCAGATCAGCGGAAAGATGTTGATCGCCAGAAGCAGCACCAAGGTCGGGCCGATGAAAAGCCAGGCCACCGCCTTGTCGGAAAGTCCGCTGAAGCGTCTTGCCATTCCGGGCGGTGTTGCCCGGGCGGCGCGCTCGGCCACCTTTTCTATTCCGCGTGTCGTCGATTCAGCCATGGGATCCACTCAACACTGCCTCTGCCGAACAACAGCGGCCTGTTGGAAATGTTACGGACGTGTCGGGCTGGCTCCCCCGCCCCACAATGTGGGACAGGGGAAACCGAGCACCCGGGAAACGGAAGCTAGAGCTTGCCTTCGTCTTCGAAGACTTCGACCCAGTCTTCCTTCAGCTTGTCCATGGCTTCCTGCGCCGTGCCCTGATCGGCCACGACGTAGTCATGGAAACGCTTCTGCATGGCCAACATCAGCTCGGCATAGGCCGGCTCCTGCCAGAAGTCCTGGACGCCGGACATGGCCTTCAGGAAGTCGGCCGCAAAGGGCGCCGAAGCCTCGAAGCCTGGGTCCTGCACCACGGCGTTGTGCACCGCATAGCCCCCGAGCGACCACCACTTCTTTTGCACATCCGCACCGGCGAACCACTTGATGTACTCCAGGGCCTCTTCCTGCTTGTCGGAATAAGCGACGACGGAGATGCCCTGACCGCCGAGGGTCGAGGCTTCGACCTTCTGGCCCGGGTTTACGAAGAAACCGATGCGCTCACCGCCGACCACCGGGTCCTTGTAAAGACCAGGGAAGAAGGCGAACCAGTTCATCATCATCGCGACCTGGCCGGACTTGAAGGCGTCCAAGCCTTCCTGCATGTAGGAGTCTGTGTAGCCCGGAGGGGTGCAGCACTTGTAGAGATCCTTGTAGAAATCCAGCGCCTCGACCGCCGCCGCGGAGTTCACGAAGCCGTCCATGTCATAGGGCTTGTCGGGGTTCTGGTATTCGAAACCCCAGGAATAAAGCGCTGCGGTGGCGCCCATGGTGATGCCTTCCGACCCACGCTCTGTAAAGATGGCGGCACCGTAGACCTTTTTGCCGTCGATCTCGCGGCCCTGGAAGAACTCCGCGACTTCCTTCAACTCACTCCAGGTCGCCGGCGGCGCCAGATCACGGCCGTGCTTGGCCTTGAAGTCCGCCTGAAGCTCGGGACGGGAGAACCAATCCTTGCGATAAACCCAGCCCAAGGCGTCGCCCATGGCCGGCAGCGCCCAGTAGTTCGGGCTGCCCTTCGGCCAGGTCGAATAGGCATAGACCGTCGCCGGCAGGAAGTTCTCCATCGAGATATCTTCCTTGTCGAAGAACGCGTTCAGCTTCACATAGTGGCCGTTTTCGGCGGAACCGCCGATCCACTGTGAGTCGCCGATCAGGAGATCGCAGAGCTTACCGCCGGAGTTCAGCTCGTTCAGCATGCGGTCGGCAAAGTTCGGCCAGGGCACGAACTCGAACTTCATGTCGATGCCCGACTGCGCCGTAAAATCCTTGGACAGCTCCACGAGCGCGTTTGCCGGATCCCAGGCCGCCCAGCAGAGCGTCAACTCCTTCGACTGCGCCTCGTCAACCGGCCCGGCAAAAGCGAAAGCCGCAGCGGAAACCGCGGTCGCTAAGGCAAGAACCTTTTTCATTGTTATTCCTCCCTAGGGTTATGACGGCGGCGGTCAAGGGAACCGTCACCGCGTCCTTCAGCCACCGCGCCAATGGTCCGGTGCACCGAATTCCGTGAATCCACTTATCGATTCATGAAGGCTTGTTTGCCTCGTTTCCTCCCCGCCGGAGCTGCTTTGGCTCTCGGCATTTGTTTATTTATTGAGTTTAGTAAACTGCAATTCACTAAACATCGCAAGTTTTTTATGCGCGTCTCCCCGGCCTCGCTACAGCTTCACCCAGGTCGCCCCCTTGGCGGAGGAGCGCACCGCCGCTTCGATAAAGGCGACGCCGCTGAGCCCCTCTTCCACCGTCGGGAAGTAGACTTCGGCATCGGGCTTCTTGCCCTCGCGCGCCGCACGGATCGCCGCGGCCACTTCGCTGTAGAGATTGGCAAAGCCCTCCAGATAGCCCTCGGGGTGGCCGGGCGGGACACGGGTAACGCGGGCCGCCGCGGCATCGGCAGCGTTGCCGGCCCGGGTGATCAGCCGCCGCGCTTCACCATAGGGCGCATGCCAGAGTTCGTTGGGGTTCTCCTGGCTCCATTCCAGACCGCCCTTCTCGCCATAGACACGCAGGCGCAAGGCGTTCTCGTTTCCCGGCGCCACCTGACTGGCCCAGAGCATGCCCTTGGCGCCGCCCTTGTAGCGCAGCAGGATGTTCACGTTGTCATCAAGCTTCCGCCCCTTCACGAAGGCCGTGAGATCGGCGCAGAGCGATTCCAGGGTGAGCCCGGAGACGAAGCCCGCAAGCTGATGGGCATGGGTGCCGATATCGCCGATCGAACCGCCGGCTCCGGACTGCTTGGGGTCGGTGCGCCACTTTGCCTGCTTGTGCCCGCTGGCTTCCAGACGCTCGGTCAGCCAGTCCTGCGGATATTCCACCTGTACAACGCGCAGCTTCCCCAGATCGCCGGCTGCGACCATGGCACGGGCCTGACGCACCATGGGATAGCCCGAATAGTTGTGGGTCACCGCGAAGATGCGTTTGCTCTTCTTGGTCAATGCCACAAGCTCTTTGGCTTCCTTGGTGGTGTTGGTCAGCGGCTTGTCGCAGATGATATGGATACCGGCCTTCAGGAAGGCCTTGGCGACGGGAAAGTGCATATGGTTCGGGGTGACGATGGAGACAGCCTCTATGCCATCCGGGCGCGCCGATTCCTTGGCCGCCATTTCTTCGTAGGAGCCGTAGGCCCGATCTTTCGCGATCCCCAGCTCCAGCGCCGAGGCGACGGCCCGCTTCTTCTGGGAAGAAAGCGCCCCGGCCACCAGGCTGTAGTGATCGTCCATCCGCGCGGCCAGGCGATGCACCGCCCCGATGAAAGCGCCCTGGCCGCCGCCGACCATGCCGAGGCGGATACGCCCGCCGCTCAAGTCTTCGCCGCGTCCTTCGATTGCCATGCCTCTGCCCTCCTTCAGCCGATACCGAGCATGCGGCGGTTGGCGGCCTCGTCGGTGCCGCCGTCGGCAAAATCGTCGAAGGCCTTTTCGGTCACCCGGATGATGTGATCCTGAATGAAGACCGCACCTTCGCGGGCACCGTCTTCCGGATGCTTCAGGCAGCATTCCCATTCCAGCACCGCCCAGCCGTCGAAGCCGTGGCTCGTCAGCTTGGAGAAGATCCCGCTGAAATCGACATGGCCGTCGCCGAGGGAGCGGAACCGTCCGGCGCGGTCGACCCAGGACTGATAACCGCCATAGACACCCTGGCGGCCCGTCGGATTCAGTTCCGCGTCCTTCACATGGAAGATCTTGATCTTCTCGTGATAGATGTCGATGTGGTCGAGATAGTCGAGGGCCTGCAGCACGTAGTGGCTGGGGTCGTAGAGCATGTTGCAGCGCGGATGGTTGCCGACCCGCTCCAGGAACATCTCGAAAGTAACGCCGTCGTGCAGATCCTCGCCCGGATGGATCTCATAGCAGACATCGACCCCGGCGCTGTCGAAGGCATCGAGGATCGGCCGCCAGCGTTTGGCCAGTTCGTCAAACGCTGTCTCGACGAGACCAGCCGGGCGTTGCGGCCAGGGATAGAGGTAGGGCCAGGCCAGAGCGCCGGAGAAGGTCGCATGGGCGGTGAGGCCCAGGTTCTCCGAGGCCTTGGCGGCGCGCATCATCTGATCCACCGCCCAGGCCTGCCGCGCCTTCGGGTCACCACGCACCTCCGGCGCCGCAAAGCCGTCGAAGGCGTCGTCATAAGCCGGATGAACCGCCACCAACTGTCCTTGCAGATGGGTCGACAACTCCGTCAGCTCCAGACCATGAGCGGCCAGCGTGCCTTTCACTTCGTCGCAGTAGTCTTTGCTCTCCGAGGCCTTGGTCAGGTCGAAGATGCGGGCATCCCAGCTTGGGATCTGCACGCCTTTATAGCCGAGCCCTGAGACCCAGCCGGCGATCGAGTCAAGAGAGTTGAAGGGCGCCTCGTCACCGGCGAACTGCGCCAGAAAGATCGCCGGCCCTTTGATTGTCTTCATCATGCATCTCCTCTGTTTCAGCCGCCCTGTCGCCGTAGCGGTTTGCCCGGCTTTTGATCTATAGGGGCCTTGATCGCTAGGGAATGTTGTCGCGCAGAAAAACGTCGATCCGGATGCGTTCCTGGTCGGCGACGATTGGGGTCGCTTCGCAGGCGGAGAGCAGTACCCGCGCGGCGCTGCGCACCTCATGACCGGGATCCTGATTGACCACGGCGTCGATGGTGCCGCGCACCAGATGCTTTCGCGTGAAGGGCGTCAGGTCATGGGCCAGGAAAACGACATCGCCGCTCCGCTGTGTCGCCTCCAGGGCGGCAACGATACCGCGGTTGCCGGCGCCGACGTTGTAGATCCCCACCAGGTCCGGCGTCTCGGCCAGAAGCGCCGCGGTTACCGTCTCGACTTTCTCGAAGTCGTCGCGCCCCTCGCGCACCGGCAGCACTTCGAGCTGGGGAAACTCCCGCGCCATGACCTGTTCAAAACCGAACTGCCGCTCGACATGGTCGCGCAGCGCCAGAGACCCGGCAATGAGACCGACCTTGCCCTGGCGCGGGCCGACGAAACGGCCCAGCAGCATGGCGGCGGTACGGCCGGCAGCCGTGTTGTCGATCCCGACGTAGTGAACCCGTTTCGATCCCGGCGCGTCGGAGACAAGGGTCACGACCTTCACCCCGGCATCGACAAGGCCGTTGATGGCTTCGCGCACCGCCGGATGATCGAGCGCAACCACGGCCACGCCGTCGAAGTCCTCGCCCAGTTGCTCCAGTTCTTCCGCCAGGGCGACGCCGTCGAAAACGTCGACCTGGCGCACGGACACGCGGATGCGCTCGCCGATCAGGCGCTCGGCCGTCGCCTCGACCTCCGCCTGAAGGCTCTGCATGAAGGTGTTGGTGCCGGTGGGAAGGATGAAACAGAAGCGATAGTCGCGGGCCCGTGCCAGGCGTGCGGCCAGGCGGTCCGGCTGATAGGCCAGCTTGTCGGCGGCTGCCTCCACCCGCTTCACGGTTGCAGAGCGCACGCCGGAACGGCGATTGAGCACGCGGTCGACGGTCGCGACACTAACGCCCGCCTCGCGCGCCACGTCTTGTATTGTTATCCGCGCCAAGGGGTCTGTTCCTCCCTGATGCGGAACCATCGCACAGCCCGATGATGGGCGCAACTCAGATGATGATGCTATACCTTCTTGGGGATTTCTTGGAGCTTCCCTAGCTCCGCTCGAAGCCGCGTTTCAGCTCCCAATCGGTGACCCGGCGGTCATATTCCAACTGTTCCCACTTGGCGGTGTGAACGTAGTGGTCGACGACCGCATCGCCGAAGGCAGCCCGCAGCATCTTGGATTTTTCCAGGGCCTTGATGGCATCACGCAGGGTCTTGGGGATATCGCGCAGCTTCTTGCCGCCATAGGCATCACCGACAAAGGGGTCCGCCAGATCAAGCTTCTCCTCGATGCCGGCCAGCCCCGCCGCCAGCAAGGCCGAGAACGCCAGATAGGGATTGAGATCGCCGCCCCCGACCCGGCACTCGATACGGATCGCCTTGCTGCCGTCGCCGCAGAGACGGAAACCGGCGGTGCGGTTGTCGAGGCTCCAGACCGCCTTGGTCGGCGCGAAGGTCCCCGCCTGGAACCGCTTGTAGGAGTTGATGTAGGGCGCCAGGAAGTAGGTGATGTCGTCGGCATACTTCAGTTGCCCGGCGACGAACTGGCGCATCAGTTTCGACATCCCGTGCGGTGCCTTGGGATCGAAGAACAGCGGCTTCTTGCCGGCCTTGTCCCAGAGCGAGGCGTGGATGTGGCAGGAGTTGCCCGCCAGTTCATAGTGCCACTTGGCCATGAAGGTCAGCGCCTTGCCTTTCTGGAAGGCAATTTCCTTGCAGGCGTTCTTCAGGATCGCATGGTGATCGGCCATGGTCAGCGCCTCGTCGTAGCGCACGTTGACCTCCGCCTGGCCGGGCCCCCACTCGCCCTTGGAGTTCTCCACCGGAATACCGCAACCCTGCAGGCCTTTGCGGATGGCCCGCACCACATCCTCCTCCTTGGAGGTCTGGAAGATGTGATAATCCTCGATGTAGTAGCCCTCGGTCTTCATGTCCTGGTAGTGCTTTTGATGGGCGCTCTCGAAAGTCTCGTCGAAGAGATAGAACTCCAGCTCCGAGGCCAGGAAGGGCTTGTAGCCCTTGGCCGCCAGCCGCTCGACCTGCCCCTGCAGGATGGCCCGCGGTGAGTGCTCGACCGGCGTATGGCCGTGGTGGTTCAGAACGTCGCAGAGCACCAGGGCCGTGCCCTCCAGCCAGGGCGTGACCCGCAGGGTGGAAAGATCCGGCTTCATCACGAAGTCGCCGTAGCCCTGGGTCCAGTTCGCCGCCGCATAGCCCGGCACCGGTTCCATATCGATGTCGTTGGCCAGCAGATAGTTGCAGGCATGGGTCTCGTCCTCCGCCGTGTCGACGAAGAACTCGGCCTGAAACCGCTTGCCGACGAGGCGGCCCTGCATGTCGACCATGCAGACGAGGACCGTGTCGATGCTGCCCAGGGCGACGGCTTCTTTCAATTGGGCGAGGGTCAGTTTGCCTGGCATGG
This sequence comes from Pelagibius sp., assembly GCF_965249265.1. Taxonomy (NCBI): domain Bacteria; kingdom Pseudomonadati; phylum Pseudomonadota; class Alphaproteobacteria; order Rhodospirillales; family Rhodovibrionaceae; genus Pelagibius; species Pelagibius sp. The sequence goes on from NZ_OZ252224.1 coordinate 2,721,672, forward strand.
CTTGAACTCCGGATTTGGCTGGGCCGGCGGGAAGGAGGCTCCGCGCCGGAGGAATCGGTAAGGCCGCGAGCATAGAACCAGAAGCGGCCCCAGGTCGAGACGGCAGATATCGGGACGGCAGATATCGGGGCAGGGCCGCGGGCGGCTAGAAACCGTCATGAAGCTGATGGCTGATATCGGTGAGCCCGCGGCGCGCTTGGTCGTAAAGCGCAAAACGTTTGACGTAGGCCGCGTGGCGATCCGGGTCCGGCGTGTTTTCCTCCCGGATGCGCACGCAGCGCGCGATTGCTTCTTCCGGCGAGGCGAAGATCCCCGCCCCCACCGCCGCCACCAGGGCCGCGCCGAAGGAGGCGTCGCCGTTTGCCGGCACCTTGACCGTCAGCCCGGTCACGTCGGCGATGATCTGGCGCCAAGTGGCGCTGCGTGCGCCACCGCCGAGCAGGCGCATATCCCCGAAAGTCGCGCCGGAGAGGGTTTTGGCGGTCTGCAGCACGTCGTTCAGGGCAAAGGCAATGCCCTCGTAGCAGGCGCGGGCAAAGTGCGCCCGGCTGTGCGCCAAGGTAAGGCCGATGAAATCACCGCGCAGCTTGGGGTCCCAATGCGGCGCGCGTTCGCCCATCAGATAGGGATGAAAGATCAGCCCGTCGCAGCCCGGCGGAACTTCTGCGGCGAGGCGGTCCATCTCCGCGAAAGCCGTCTCCTCCGGCAGGTCGGAGAAAAAGGTGTCCCGGACCCAGCGATGGGCCGTGGCGCAGGCGTTGATGCCGGAGGCCATGTACCACTGGCCGGCCATGATATGCGGGTAGCAGGAAACCGGCGGATGCACTTCGGGCTTGCCGGTGGTCAGAAAGACCACACCGGCTGTGGCCAGCTTGATCGCCCCCTGCCCCGCTTCGATGGCTCCGGCGCCATAGAGTTCCACCGTCGTGTCATTGGATCCGACGACGACCGGCGTCCCCTCCTTCAGGCCCGTGGCCGCGGCTGCGGCGGCATGAACCGTTCCCGCAACGTCGCTGGGCTCGCGGACCGGCGGCAGGCGTTCCATGTCCCAACCGATCAAGGCACAGAGTTCCGGCGACCAGGCACGGCTTTCGGCATCCGACATCAGCGCCCCCAGGGCATCGGAATAGTCGGTGCACCAGTCCCCGGTGAGGCGGCTGCGCAGCCAGTCCTTCGAAACATAAAGCCTTGCCGTGCGCTCGACGGCCGCCGCTTCATGCTTTTGCAGCCAGGCGAGCTGGCAAAGCGTCCAGGTTGGGTTGGCGCGGTTCAGGCCCTTTTCGATGATCATGTCACCGGCCCGGGCATGAAGTTCTTCCGCCTCGGCGGCGCTGCGCTGGTCGTTCCACATGATGGCTGGGCGGATGACCTGCCCCGCGGCATCCTCCAGCACCGCGATGTGGGCACCGCCGGAGAGACCGACCGCAGCGATCTGTTCGGCAGAAATGCCGGCCTTTTGAATCACATTGGGCACCGCCGTGCAGAGCGCAGCCCACCAGCCCGCCGGGTCCTGTTCCGACCAGCCGGGTTGCGGGCTCGCGGTTGCAATCGGCGCCGCCGCCTCGCCCAAGGTCTCACCGGTCTCGTCGACAAGAGCAGCCTTCAGGCTGCCGGCACCGAGATCGATACCCAATGTGACGCGACCGGATGCCATACCAGGGGCGCTATCGCTCATGCCGGATCCTCGGCCGTTACGTAGGCGGCGGTGATGCCGCCGTCGACCAGCCAGCCCGCGCCGGTTACATAGCTCGCGGCCTCCGAACACAGGAAGCAGGCCACCGAGGCCACCTCCCCCGCCTCGCCGAAACGGCCGAGCGGCATGTGCACCCGGCGGCGCTCCAGCTTCTCCTCCGTATCGAACAATTCCGCCGTAAGCGGCGTGCCGATGGGGCCGGGCAACAGCGCATTGCAGCGGATGCCCTGGCGCCCGTACTGCACCGCGATCTCCCGCGTCATGGCCATGACGCCGCCTTTGGAGGCTGTATAGGCAAGCTGCGGCACGGCGGAGCCCATCATCGCCACCAGCGAAGACATGTTGAGGATCGCCCCTCCGCCGGCACGACGCAGCGCCGGAATACCGAAACGGCAACAGTGGAAAACGCCGGTCAGGTTGATGGCAATGGTGCGGTCCCAGACCGCCAATCCGGTATCTTCCGGCCCGCGGTCCTCCGACAGCATCACCCCGGCGTTGTTGAATAGCGCATCGACGCAGCCGAGCCCGGCCTCGGCGGCGGCCATCATCGCCTCAACGGACTCGGCCTGGGCCACGTCCACCTGAAGCGCCACCGCCTTGCCACCCCCGGCTGTAATGGCGGCCGCGCTTTCCTCCGCCGCCGCCAGATTCAGATCTGCCACCGCCACCGCCGCGCCTTCGCGGGCGAATAGCAGGGCTGCCTCCCGTCCAATGCCCGCGCCGCCACCGGTGATCAGGGCATGCCGTCCCGCCATCTGCTGTCCGCTCATCACCTTCCCCCCGGCTGCAAGCACCGTGATAAGGTCGCCGCTGATTCGGCGCCCTCGGTACCCAAAAAGCGAAGGTAGCTTGCGTCACTTGGCAACTGCAACATATTGTTGGCAAGTACCAACTTTGAAAAACAATCGAACAATGAACATGGGCTTCGAGGAGGCAGACGATGGCGGGGGATTCGGTGAAGGAAATGATGGCGGCGTTGAAGAAGATGAACGCCCGCTATGTGCGGTTTGAGCTTCCCGATCTCCACGGCACCAGCCGCACCAAGGTGATCCCCGTCGGCAAAGCGGAGGGCTATACCCGCAAGGGCCTGAACTTCTACGGCGGCACCATCGGCCTGGATACGGCCTCCGCCGTGATCGGCGGCTGCGGCGTCCATGAGGAGGTCAGCTACCGCGACCAGCAGCTTGTGCCCGACCCGGCGAGCCTGCGCCCTGTTCCCTGGCTGGAAGATACCGCCAAGGTGATCTGCGATGCCCGCTGGGCACCGGGGGAGCCCATCGCCGCCACCCCGCGGACGGTATTGGCGAGCCTGCTGCAACAGGCCCGCAAGATGGGCTACGACGTGATGTTCGGGCTGGAGTACGAGTTCTATCTGCTCGACCCGGAAACCAAAACCCCGCTCTTCGGCGGCGTCCATATCTTCAACGCCACGCGCAATCAATATGTGCCCTTCCTCGACGGCCTCCTGGACACGCTGCAGGCGGCGGGCATCGACGTCATCACCCACAACTGCGAATACTCGCCCTCTCAGTTCGAGATTAACTACGGCCCCGGCGTTGGGCTGGAGGGCGCCGACAAGGCCTTCACCTTCAAGAATGCGATCAAGGAACTGGCCCACCGCAACGGCTATCTGGCGACCTTCATGTCCAAGCCGGCGACAGACATGGCCGGCTGCGGCTGCCACGTCCATGTCAGCCTGATCGACCGCAAGACCGGCAAGAACGCGTTCCACAGCAAGGGCGCGAAGGAAGGGATGAACCCGCTGATCCGCCGGTTCGCATCGGGTCTGCTGACCCACGCCAAGGCCATGCAGCCGCTGATCGGCCCGACGCCGAACTGCTATCACCGCCTCAAGCCGCACACCTTCGCCCCCTCCAACATCTCCTGGGGCGTCGAGGACCGCACCGCCATGGTGCGGATGAAGGACGTCGGCGAAGACAACTGCCACATCGAGATGCGGGCCGCCTCCGGCATCTCCAACCCCTATCTCTCCGCCGCCGGAGTGCTGGCCGCCGGTCTGCTCGGCCTGAAGGAAAAAGGCGAACTGCCGATACCCTCCAAGGGTCCTTCGGAGGACGACCCCAAGCACCAGAAGCTCGCCGCCAGCCTGGAGGAATCCCTTGCCGCCCTGAAGAAGGACAAGGCCATGCAGGAAATGCTGGGCGCCGACTTTGTGAAGCTCTTCACCACGGTGAAGGAAGCGGAACTGGCCCGCTTCCGCAGCCATGTCACCGACTGGGAGCGCGACGAGTATCTGGAGCTTTACTGACTGGGAACGGGCCGCCGGATCTCAGGAGTGTTCCCTTAAGACGGCTGCCTCTTGAGTCCGTCAATGACGAGCCGCAGGCCCAAGGCCGCCATCACGCTGCCCGCCAGGCGGTCGATCCAAGCCTTGGATGCGAGGTAGATCGAACGCGGCCCACTGGCTGAAAACACCAGAGCCACTGTAGCGTACCAGCCGGCCTCAACGCAGAAGATCAGGGGCGGCAGCGTGACAAGCATCCAAAGCGGCGGCGCGGCCGGCAGGAGAGCTGCGAAGATACTGGCGTAGACGATGGCGGTCTTCGGGTTGCTGATCTGAATGAGCAAGGCGAGCCAAAAGGCACGCAGCAGCCCTCTTCTTCCTGCTCGCCCTGTTTCAGGCAGGACAAGCGGTTCCGACGCAGCGCGCCAGATGCGAACCCCTAGGTAAATCAGATAGGCACCCCCAGCGAATTTGAGGATCAGATAGAGCCACGCCACCTGCAGCAGGAGCGCCGTCAGGCCCAGCAGCGCCAGGCTGCCGAAGACGGCGCCGCCAACCCCCATGCCGAGGGCAGCGGCAAGCCCCTCCGACCGCGAGGCGGCAATCGAGATACGGGAAACAATTATGAAGCTCGGGCCTGGACTGGCGGCGCCGATCAGCAAGGCCAAAAGAATTCCGGTGAGTGCGGCGACGCTGGACATGGGCAAACTCCTTCACAGTGGATGGACTTGCCCAGGCGAACGGCGGATCCCCGGTCGACGAACGACCCGGGCCTGCGCTCCCCGATGGTGCTCCATTAACCTCGCCAGTCACGCAGAACCGGTCTTTTACCGGAGCGGTGCCGGATGGACAAGCGCCGGCCCGACCTGCGCCGATCTCAGAAGCGCAGCAAAAGTCAGCATTTCTGCGGCTTCCGCATGATCACGGAATATTAACGTATGGCCACTCTAATCTACCAACAGTAGAATTTGATTTCATAGTGAACGCAAAGATGAATCAAGCTGTCGACTGTCCCCTTCGGCTGCTGGTCATTGATGACCAGAAAACAATGCGATCCATTGTTAAGAGCATGCTGAATTCGATCGGCATCAAAGCATCGACGGCATTGCCCGGCGGCGAAGAAGCATTGGCGTTTCTGGCGGACCCCAACACGCGCTTTCCCGACGTCATCATCTGTGACCTGCATATGGAAAACATGGATGGTCTGGAGTTTTGCAATGCCGTACGGCGCAACCGGGCCTACGCCAATCGCGGCGTCCCGATCTTGATCCTGACCGGTGATCGGGATCCCCTTCTTCACGAAGTGTCCAAACAGGTCGGCGCCGTGACGGTTCTCACCAAGCCGGTCACGATAGAGTGCCTGAGGTCCGAGATCGAAGCGGCGGTCGGCTACCAGTTCGCCTGACATCACCAGTGGCAAGACCCTGCAGCCAGAGGCTCATACCGAATAGGTCAACCCGCCGTCGATGCGCAGGTTCTGGCCGGTCATATAGGCGGCATCCTCCGAGGCCAGATAGGCGATGAGAGAGGAGACCTCCCCCGCCTTGCCGTAACGGCCCATAGGGATCCGGGCGCGGCGGTCCTCGGTTTCCGGCAGGCTGTCGATGAAGCCGGGCAGCACATTGTTCATACGGATGTTGTCGGCGGCGTACTTGTCGGCAAACAGCTTGGTGAAGCTCGCCAGGGCGGCCCGGAAAACGCCGGAGGTCGGGAACAGCGGGTCCGGCTCGAACGCCGCGAAGGTGGAGATGTTGACGATGGCACCGCCGCCCTGGGCGGCCATGATCGGCGCCACGAGGCGGGCGGGCCTGATCACGTTCAGCAGATAGACTTCCATGCCGTTGTGCCAGTCCTCGTCACTGATTTCCAGCACCGGTCCCTTGGGCCCGTGGCCGGCGGAATTGACCAGCACGTCGATGCGCCCCCAGCGCGCCATCGCGGCATCCACCAGCTTCTGCAGATCCTCGACCGAGCGGTTCGAGCCCGTGACGCCGAGGCCCCCAAGTTCCTTCGCCAGGGCTTCGCCCTTACCCGAGGACGAGAGAATAGCGACCTCATAACCTTCCGACGCCAGTCGCCGCGCAGCGTCCGCCCCCATCCCGCTGCCGCCCGCGGTGATGATCGCTACTTTCGTGTCCGCCATGATTGTTTCTCCATCGTCCGGATCTGCAAAGGAATCTGCCGCAAAGATGCGCCTTCGCCCCGCCCTTGACCAATCATGTCTCGTCGCTCCAGACTGTAGAAATTCTACTGGCTTGAGAAAGCAATCCCTTGAGAACGCCCAACCTGAATGCCCTGCGCATGTTCGACGCGGCAGCGCGGCACCTGAACTTCCGGCAGGCGGCTGAGGAACTGAGCCTGACCCAGGGTGCTGTGGCACAGCAGGTTCGCCGGCTGGAGGCCGACTTGGGGCTTCAGCTTTTCCATCGCAAAGCCCGCGGCCTGGCGCTGACCGAAATCGGACGCGGCTATCACAGCCCGGTCCGCCGGGCGCTCGCGATCATCGACGAGGCAACGGCGAACCTGCGCCCGCAAGGCACCCGCATAACCCTCAGTGTGACTCCCTCCTTCGCAGCCAAATGGCTGGTGCCCCGGCTCGGCAACTTCGCGAAGGCGCATCCCGAAGTCGACCTGCAGACGGTGGCCAGCGAGCGGCTGGCGGACTTTCAATCCGACGGCGTCGACCTCGCGGTCCGCCTCGGACGCCCGCCCTTCGAAAAGAACATGGAGGCCACTCTGCTGGCGCCGCTCGATCTCTGCGCGATCTGCAGCCCGGACTATGCCGAGACCGTGGCGCCGCTGAAGCGCTTCGAGGACTTTGCCAAGCTGCGCCTCATCCAGGACAGCCACGCCTTCTGGGACGCCTTGTTCGACAAGACCGGCACCCGGGCGCGGTATCGCATGATGCAGTTCAACCAGACGGCCCTGGCGATGGATGCGGCGGCGAACGGACAGGGCATTGCTTTGGCGCCGCGCCTGCTTTTGGACGATGCGATCGCAAAAGGCATACTCGTCTCTCTGTGGCAGGACGAGAGCGCCGATCAGAGCAGCTACTACATCGTCCACCCCGTCAGCCGCAAAGCGAACGCCGCAAGAAACGCCGTGATCGACTGGATCCTTTCCGAGGCCGGCTGCGCCGCTCGGCGCTGACTACGAAGCCAGAATCTCGGCCAGGCAGGTAAAGGCCGACTGCCAGCCGCCGCCGATGCCGCGGCGGGCGTCTTCGCTTCTGACCGCCGAGTGCACGACACGGACGGTGGTCCCCTTGCCTGTCGGCGTGAAGGTAACCTCGACCCGTGAATAAGGCGTCGCCTCGCGCGCACCATCCGCCTGGACGACCACATGGGCCCAGGAAAACACCAACTTCTCGCCCGGTGCTATTTCCTGATACTCGCCTTCGAATCCCACCGACTTTTCGGCATCCTTGGTCCTGACAAAGCGCCAGGCGCCCCCGGGTCGCAGATCGATGGTCGCGGAGTGCAGCGAATTCAGCCCATGGCCGAACCATTTCATGACTGCCTCCGGATCGGTCCAGGCCGAAAACACCCTTTCCGGAGAGGCAGGGAAATACCCCTCGACGACGATGGGATCGTCGCCGGGCACAGACTTCAGGAAATCCATAGTCAGTCGTCCTCTTTCGCCAGGTGGCGCGCAAGATTGTCAAACTGCTGCATCCAAAAAGCCTGATAGTCGATCAACCAGTCGGTCGCCGCTTTCATGGGTTCGGCATTGAGGCGGCAATGACGGCTGCGGCCCCTCTTTTCGATCACCAGCAGGCCCGCATCGCTCAGCACGCGCACGTGCTTGGAGACCGCCGTCTGGCTCATGTTGAAGGGCTCGGCCAAATCAGAGAGCCGGGACTCCCCTTGCATCAGCCGCGCCAATATCTTTCGGCGCGCTTCATGACTGAGCGCGGCGAAGATCGTGTCGAGATTTTCCATGTCACAAACTCATCACTGAACCTGATGGTTGACAATATAGCGGAGGGCATTTAATAAACCAAGAGGTTCAGTATTGACGATCACCCGGAGACTCAAGCCGGGCGCTGATAAACCAAAGTCCATGAACAGGGGGACACGCGATGCCGCAGTTTATCTTTGCCTATCACGGTGGACAAAAGCCCGACTCGCCGGAGGAAGGCGCCAAGATGATGGCGCGCTGGCAAGCCTGGGTCGACGATCTGGGCGACGCCATGGTCAATCCCGGCAACCCTGTCGGCAAATCCAAAACCGTCAGCGCCGACGGCGTTGCAGATGACGGTGGTTCAAATCCCCTCGCCGGTTTCTCGGTGGTGGAGGCCGACAGCATCGATGCCGCCATAAACATGGCCAAGGCCTGCCCCTTCATTGAGATGGGCAGCATCGAAGTGGCCGAGATGATGGAGATGTAAGCACATCCCTCCTTCAGCGGGGCAACACCAGACATCGGAGAAAGCGCCATGACGGAACTCCACGAGTTTCCGCCGACACGATCGCAGCGCGCCAAGTGGGTGCTGGAAGAACTCGGTATCGACTACAAGAGTCACATCGTAAACCTGTCTGCGGGAGAGCAGAACAGCGAAGCCTATCGGGCGCTCCATCCGCTGGGCGTTGTTCCGGCCCTGACGACCGACAGCTATTCGATGTTCGAGTCCGTGGCGATCGTGCTGCAGCTGATCGACGAGCATCCGGAGAAAAACCTGGCGCCTGTGGTGGGCAGCCCGGCGCGTGCCCGCTACTATCAATGGTGCGTGTTCGCCGGCACGGAAATGGACCCGGCCCTCATGACCTATTTCGACAACGCGTTGCGTCCGCTCGAGGCAATGCGCCCGCCAGGGCGCCAGCACGATGCCGACTTCGCCGCCATCGGACGCGGCGAGTTCGAAGTCCGCGCGGCTGCACTCTCAAAAGAACTCGAAGGCCGCGACCATATGCTGGAATCCGGGTTCTCCGGCGCGGACATTCTGATCGGCCACAGTTGTTTCATGGCCAGCTATATGAAGCTGATCGCCGGTCATCCGGTTCTGGAAGCCTATTACGAACGGCTCCAGCAACGCCCGGCCTTTCAGCGCGCCTACAACATCTGAATACAGCGGGAAGAGAGGGCGTTAAGCGACCACGGTGGTGATGCCCGCCGCCTTCGCCGCTTCCGCCAGTTTTTCCGGCAGCGGCTTGTCGACCACGAGATCTGTGACCTCGCCAAGCGGCATGACGACCTCCAACAGGCGCACGTTGAACTTGGCGTTGTCCATCATGAAGATGCGCCGCTCGGCCCGCTTGAACATGGACCGCTTGATCCAGCAGGCATTGGAGTCCACATCGGTGACCCCGCCCTCGGTGATACCGCCGGCCGAGGTGAAGGCGACGTTGGCATGGAAGCGCGCCAGGAAATCACAGGTGTCCTGCCCGTAGACGCCCTTTTCATGGGCCGAATAGGCACCGGGACAGAGGATCACCCGCACGGCGGAAGAAGCCCCGACCTCTTCGGCGATCTCCAGACCGTTGGTAATCACTGTGGCCTCGAGCCCGGCGGCGGCGATGGCCTGGGCCAGGTGATGGGTGGTGGCGCCGGAATCGATCATCACCACATCCCCCGGCGCGATGGCCTGAATGGCGACGGCGGCGATGCGCTGGCGTTCGGCGACCATCGAAGCGGTGCGTTCGCGCACCGTCGGTTCCCGTCCCATGGGCGCCGCGGCGCCGCCATAGGTACGCTCCACCAACCCGCGCGACGAGAGGCTGTCGATATCGCGCCGAACTGTCTCGGTGGAAACGCCGAAGGCTTCGGCCAGGTGAGAGATGCGGACGGTAGGATTGGACTTCAGCTCGCCGATGATGCGGCGGTGGCGTTCCTCGCGGTCCAGGCGCTCGCCGTTCTTTGTACCGGCCCGGTCGTTGTCAGTTTTCACGACGGTCAGCGGTTTGCCCGTGGACGTCTTTCCGGAAGAACTCACGCCGCCGCCTCCAGAATGTCCTCCAACTGCGACGCCAGCGCCCCCTTACGCGGCGAGAAAGAGCCGTCGAAAGCGGCGGAGCCGATGGTGAAGGCATTGGCGCCGGCATCGGCCAGGGCGCGGATGCGGTCCGGCGAGTCGACGCTGCCGGCCACCACCAGGGTGCCCTGAGTGGCGCGCCGCGCCGCCTTCACCAGTTCCAAGGGATCGGCCTCGGTGGCGCGGTAGGCCAGAAGATCGACCCCCGAACAGCCGAGGGATTCGAACTTGCGGCAGTCGCTCTCAACATCGTTGGGGCTGCCGCCCAGCGCCGTCGGATGGCCGATGGGGCGCCCCGGGAAAGGCAGATAGCCGATGCCGCTGCCGTCCAGCACACCCAAAATGCCCGCCGCATCGGTGCCGCCCATGACACAGTCGACGCCGATCTCACGCGCCGCACGGGCTGAATTCAGGCAAGCCTCCGGCGTCGTCGATACAACCTCAAGATAGCTTGTGGCGCCGGCATCCTTGATCCGCCGATTCAGCTCGATCAGCGTTTCGAAGCTTACCCCGACATCCTTAAAACCCATGTGCTTCACGCCGGCGCCCGCCACGATGTCGAAGACATCCAGGCAGTCCTCCACGGTCTGATCCGCTCGAGTGAACATGAAAATGAAATCAATCGCCGGTCGCATTGTCACTCGCGTCATCCAGGGTTTTCTCACTTGGCGGTCTTTGCGCTCTTGGCGGCAAAAGCCCTGTTTCGGTTATGCCCTAACTTAGTGGTGAGTACAACAAATCATGTTGGAATTACCAAATTTTGCGTGGTACTTTCATCAAATGAGCCTTGGCTTGCGAACCTGACGGCTAAGCAATCGCCGGAAAGGTTATGCTGGTTTGGTTGGCCCTCTCCACAGCGGGGGCCACCTTGGGGACAGCCGGGGACGCAACAATAAACGGGGAGCGTGATCATGCAGTTCGACCGTCGCAGTTTGTTGAGGTACACCGCCGCCGCCGGCGCGCTCGGGCTCGCCGGGCCCATGGCGGGCACGGCCTTCGCCGCCCGCGAGAAGGAACTGAATATCCTCTGCTGGGAGGGTTACAATTCCGACGAGGTGCTCGACCCCTTCAGGCGCAGCACCGGCGCCTCCGTCAAGGCCGAGAGCGGCACCTCCGATCCCGACATGATCAACAAGCTGCGCGCCGGCGAGGTGAATGTCTGGGACGTGATCAATCTGAACCAGCCCTGGGCGCGCGATCAGATGTGGCCTGAAGGCTTGATCAAGCCGCTGCCGCAGGAGCGCTTCGATCCTTATTTCGCCAATATGATGGAGCCTTACGGCAAGGAGTACCCCTGGTGCTACTCCCCCGACGGCAAAGAGCTGCTCGGGATGGTGCAGCGCTTCGGCCCCTTCAACTTCGTCGTCAACACCGACAAGGTGAGCCGCGCCACGGCGGAGGACGAAGGCTTCAACCTCTTCAACGAAGCCTCCAACGCCGGACGCTACGGCATCCTCACCTACGACAACTGGAACATCTATCACATGTGCATCGGCGCCGGGCTCGACCCCTTCGTCGAGCACAGCGAAGCCGAGATTGCGGCTTTCGAGAAGGTGGCCCGAGCCTGGTTCAAGGGCGCCAAGCTGCTGACCGATGACCTGGTGGCGATGAACCTGGCGCTGATCAACGGCGAGATCGATTTCTATCTGACCGGCGGTACCTACACCGCCAGCCCGGCCCGCCTCGACGGCGCCACCAACATCCGCGGTATTACCCCGAAGAAGGGCCCGCTGGCCGGCGGCAAGGGCGGCATCACCTGGGTGGAGATCACCTCGGTGGTCAACAATCCCAACGGCTCGCCCCTGGCCCTCGACTTCCTTGAGTATGTCCAGGACCCGGACGTCTGTCATGCCGTCGCCTTTGCCGAGGGCACCTACAACCCGGTCACCCAGATGGCGAACCCCAAGGTCTTCGAGAAGTTCGATTCCGACGAGCTGGACGCCATCCAGTGGGACAGCCTGGAAGAGGAGCTGTCGAACACCGTCGACTACCAGATCAATCCGGACTACGAGGTCATGGATAAGATCTATAACGCGGCCAAGCGCGAGGCTTAGACAGCTTTGGCAGCGGGCGGCCCCGATATCCTCGAGAGGATCGTCGGGGCCTGCCCCGGCGCCGCAAGTCCCAGGATCTGCGGGCCGAAAATAGGGAGTTACTGTGGCCGATCCAATTCTGCGGTTATCACAACTGTCCAAACGCTTTGGACAGTTCGAAGCGGTGAAGGGGATCGATCTCGCCATCCAGGAGGGCGAGTTCTTCACCATTGTCGGCCCTTCGGGCTCCGGCAAGACCACGCTCATCCGCATGCTGGCCGGCCTGGAAGAACCCAGCGACGGGGAAATCCTGCTGCGCGGCGAGCGCATCAACGAAACCCCGGCGAACCGCCGGCCGACCTGTATGGTTTTCCAGTCCCTCGCCCTCTTCCCCCATCGCAGCGTTGGCCAGAACATTGAATTTCCGCTGAAGATGCGCGGCGTGCCGCCGGTGGAGCGCATGAACCGGGCGCTCGACCTGCTGCGCCTTTTGCGCCTGCCGGAGGACTATTACAAGAAGCAGGTGAGCCAGTGCTCCGGCGGCGAGCGCCAGCGCATCGCCCTCGCCCGCGCCCTCGCCTTCGACCCGGAAATTCTGTTCTTCGACGAACCGCTTTCGGCCATCGACTACCGCCTGCGCAAGACCCTGGAGAAAGAATTGAAGGACCTGCACCGGGAAACCGGCAAGACCTTCGTCTACATCACCCACAGCCTGGAAGAGGCCATGGTGATGTCGGACCGCATCGGCATCATGCGCCTCGGCGAACTGGTCCAGGTCGGCGCGCCGGATGAAATCTACTCGCGTCCTGCCAATCGCTTCGTCTCAGAGTTCATGGGCGAGGTCAATGTGCTGGAGGTAAAGCCCAACGGCGCCGGCCTGCACTGCCCGGTCCTGGGATCCACGTTGCAGGGTCCGGACGGCAAGGCGGACTTCGAAAGCGGCTACCTGGTGATTCGCCCGGAGTACCTGCGTTTCATCGCACCGGGCGAGACGGCGGAGAACACAGTAACCGGCGTCCTCTACAATGAATACGCGCTGGGCAGCCGTATCCAGTATCAGGTCCGCGTCGGCGAGCAGGTCTTCCTGGTCGAAAAACTGCGCGAGCAGCGCTACGGCGGCAAGCTGGACGATGAAGTCACCATCGGTTGGGAGGCACGCGACAGCGTGCTGGCAACCGAATGACAGCAACGACGGAGATCAGAGCCACAGAGACCGACAAGCCACGGCACCGCCGGGAGCGCCGCCTCCGCGTCAGCCCCGGCCTGCTGACCGCCCTGCCCGTTCTGATCTTCCTGGCCCTGGCTTTTGCGGCGCCGCTGCTGGCGGTCTTCGGCTACTCCTTCATGCCCGAGGGCACCTTCGACTTTACCTTCCCGCCGACCCTGGAGAACTACCTCGCGGTTTTCTCCGGCAGCTATTACATCTCCTTCGCCAAGTCTCTGGGACTGGCGCTGGTGACCGTCGTCCTGCTGATGGTGATCTGCTGGCCCATCGCTTACGGCATGGCCAAGCTCTTCGGACGCTGGGCCAACCTCATGACCCTGGCGATCATTATTCCGCTCTTCGTCTCGGAGAACATCCGTCTCTTCGGCTGGGTCCTGTTCCTCATCAAGGGCGGCGTCTTCCTGGGCGGCCTGAAGGCCTGGCTGGGCTTCGACGGCGAGAGCATTCTCTACGACGTGCCGGCCATCGTGCTGGGGCTGGTCTACGTCTACCTGCCATTCACGCTGTTTCCCATGGTGCTGGGCATCTCCATGGTCTCCCGCGAAGTGACTGAAGCGGCGTTCGACATGGGCGCCTCGCGCTGGCAGGTCTTCCGCGAGGTCGAACTGCCGCTGGCGACACCGGGCATCCTGATCGGCGGCCTGCTGACCTTCATTCTTTCCCTGGGCTCGCTGGCGGAATCGAAGATCCTGGGCGGACAGGCGGTGATCATGATCGCCGACGAAATCGAAACCGCCTTTACCTTCGGCCAGAACTGGCCCCTGGGCTCCGCCCTCTCGGTCATCCTGATCCTGTTCTCCGGCACCCTTGTTCTCACTCTGCTGAGCTGGGTCGACCTGGACCGCATTCTGGGGCGTGGCGGCAATGACTGAGGGGCGCAAGAAACGCATCACCCACAACCTGATCGCCGTCTGGTCGGGTTCGCTGATCCTGTTTCTTTACCTGCCGATCCTCACCGTGATGCTGGCATCCTTCTCGAAGCAGCGTTACTTCCGCTTCCCGGTCCCCGCCTTCGACGGCAAGTGGTACGAGCGCGCCTTTTCATCCCTGACGGTGCGCGATCTGGTTTCGACCTCGCTGTCCATCGCCGTCATCGTCGCGCTGGCTTCTGTTGTCCTGGGGTTCTTCGGAGCCCTAGCCTTTGCCCGCTTCGATTGGCGCGGCCGACGACTCTATCAGCGTCTGGTCCTGCTGCCGATCTTCTTCCCCCAGGCCGTGCTCGGCCTGGCCCTGCTCATCTGGTTTTCTTCCGTCGGGATCATTCCCGATTGGCGGACGGCGGTGATCGCGCACATGGTATGGATTGTGCCGATCGTGACTCTTGTCATCTCTATCCAGGCATACTCGTTTGACCCCGCTTTGGAGGAGGCCGCCTTTGATCTCGGCGCAAGCCGCTGGCAAACCCTGAAAGAGGTTACCTTGCCGGTGCTCTGGCCCGGTGTCGTCTCCGGCGCGCTTTTCGCCTTCCTGCTTTCCTGGGGGAACTTTCCCCTTTCCCTCTTCACAACCGGCGCCGACCAGACCGTGCCCGAATGGCTCTATGCCAAGATGGTGTCGGGCTATACGCCGCTGGTGCCGACGCTGGGGGCACTGACCACCACCAGCGCGGCCCTGGTCCTGATTCTCGGCTACGGCGGCTGGGTTCTAATGCGGCGCAGACAGGCGAGGTAAACCATGACCGACAACCCCAAACTCGACAGCAGCCTGCGCGGCGCGCGGGTCGCGCTGGAAGAGATCCCGGTCATCGACTTCGGCCCTTTCCTCACCGGCGATCTCGCAGCCCGCCAGGCCGTGGCGCGGGAGATCGGATCGGCCTGCCGCAACATCGGCTTTTTCTACCTCGCCAACCACGGCATCTCTCCGGCTTTGCGGGAGCGCACCTTTGCCGAGGCCAAGCGTTTCTTCGACCAGCCGCTGGCTGCGAAGATGGCTGTGGATATCGAGAAATCGCCCTGTCACCGCGGTTACTTCAAGATGGGCGGCGAGAACCTGGACCCGGAGAAACAAACCGAGGCCGGCGATCTGAAAGAGGGCATCAAGATCGGCCGCGATCTGGCCGCCGACCATGCCCTGGTGCGCACCGGCCTGCCGCTGCACGGCGCCAACCTCTGGCCCGAAGACCTGCCAGGCTGGCAGGGCGCCATGCAATCCTACTTCGACGCCCTGACCGGTCTGGGCCGTCAGATCATGCACGCCTTTGCCCTCTCGCTCGATCTCGACGAATGTCACTTCGACCGTGACCTGACCGACCCCATGGCGACCCTCGGCCCGCTGCACTATCCACCGCAGCAAGGCAGCATTACCGAAAAGCAGATCGGCGCCGGTGCGCATACCGACTTCGGCTGCCTGACCATTCTGGCGCAGGACATGAACGGCGGCCTGCAGGTCAAGAACGCCGCCGGCACCTGGATCGACGCGCCGCCCCTGGCCGATGCCTTCGTCATCAACATCGGCGACATGATGGCGCGCTGGACCAACGATCTCTTCGCCTCCACCCAGCACCGGGTGGTGAATGTTTCCGGCAAGGAGCGTTACTCCATCCCCTTCTTCTTCGATCCGAACTACATGGCCAGGGTCGAAGCGCTGCCGAGTTGCGTCGGCCCCGGCCGCCCGGCGAAGTTTAAGCCCACGACCTCCGGCCAGCACCTGCTGGACATGATCAACGCGACCTTCGACTATCACCGGGAGAAAGAAGAAACCGCATGATCATGCGCCGACCCGCAAGCTCATGAGACGCCCGCTGGTCGGCGTCACCGCCGACTTCCGCACCTATGATTCCGCGCCCTATCATGTCGTCGGCGACAAATACGCCCGTGCGGTCTGGGAGGTTTCGGGCTGTACGCCGGTTATTATTCCCGCCATGGCGGAAAGCCAGGACGCCAAGGATCTGCTGGAGCGCCTGGACGGCCTGATGTTCACCGGCAGCCCCTCCAACGTCCATCCGAGCCGCTACGGCCGGAGCGCCGACAAAAAAGCCGAGCCCTACGATGAAGCGCGGGATGCGATGACCTTTCCGATCATCGACGCGGCCCTGGAAACGGGCCTGCCCAGCCTCTTCGTCTGCCGAGGCTTTCAAGAGTTGAACGCCGCCCTCGGCGGAACACTGCACCCTGAGGTGCACAAGATCGCGGGCCGCATGGACCATCGCGCACCCAAGCATGATGACCCGGACGTGCGCTACGGTCCAAGCCACGGCATGACGTTTACCGCCGGTGGCCGCTTTGCGGAGATCGCCGGCACCACGGAGATCGAGGTAAACTCGATCCACAGTCAGGGCATCGACGTCGCGGCGCCAGGCCTGGAGATCGAGGGCCACGCCCCCGACGGCACGCCGGAGGCCGTCGTCGTCACCGGCGCCAAAGCCTTCGCCCTCGGCGTCCAATGGCATCCGGAATACAAAGCCCTGGAAAACGACTTCTCCACCCGCCTCTTCCAGGCCTTTGGCAAGGCGGTGAAGGGCTAAACCGCCAAATCGTTCTCGATTACATGGTCAGCGATGGCGCCGGGGGTCGTGAGCCAGACCTGTTCCCGCTCTGCGGCGATGTGTTGGAGCGCCCGGCGCAGGTGGCGCAACCGGTAAGGCTGACCGACAAGATAAGGGTGGAGCGCGATACCCATCACCAGCGGCTGCGCTTCGGCCTGCTGCAGCATTTCCTCGAAGTTGTCGACGATCAGATCGGTGAAGTCGGCCGGGCTCATACGGTGCAGCGGGATCGCCGGAATGTCGTTCACCTCCTGCGGATAGGGCAGCGCCAGAATACGGCCGCTGCGAGTCTCCAGCCAGATCGGTTGATCGTCACAGCACCAATCCAGAAGGTAGCGGTAACCGGCTTCCTGCAGCAGGTCGGGGGTGGTTCGGCTTTCGGATATCCAGGGCCCGAGCCAGCCGGCCGGCGCCTTGCCCTCGGCCACCGCCAGCGCCGCAGTCACCTCCGCAATCAGGTTACGCTCATCGGCCTCGTCGAAATCGCCCTGCCGTTCTGAATTGCTGCGCCCATGGGCGATGATCTCGTCGCCCCTCTCGCGAAAGGCCGCTACCACCTGCGGACAGTGATCGTAGATCGCGGCATTGACCAGAACGCCCGCCGGCAAGCCGAGGGTATCGAACATATCCAGCATGCGCCACACGCCGACACGGTTGCCGTAGTCGCGCCAGGCAAAATTCAGCACATCCGGCTCCGGTCCCGCCGGCGCCAGCTTCGCGCCGAGACCCTCTCCGAAAGCGAAGTGTTCCAGATTGAGTCCAATGTAGACCGCCAACCGCGTGCCGTTCGGCCAGTCGTAGACCGCTCTCTCGGTGATCGCGCTGTAGCCATAGCGCCCATGTGTCGGCAGCTTCACGGCATCCCCTCATCCTCACTATACAAGCTCCAGGGCTATCGCTCCCGGTCCTAAAAGTCCAGTCAAGGCCGCACGGCTACCATCCGATTGCCTGCGGCAGCCAGGTTGCCAATGGTGGCCAGGCAAAGAGGATCACCAGTGCGACAATCTGAATGCCAATGAAAGGGATCACCCCACGATAGATATCGCTTGTGGCCACCCCGGGGGGCGCCGCGCCTTTCAGGAAAAACAGCGCCCAGCCGAAAGGTGGCGTCAGGAAGGAGGTTTGCAGGTTCAAGGAGATCAGAATTGCCAGCCAGACCGGATCGACCCCCGCCGACATGAAAAACGGCAGAAACAGCGGCAGGGCGATATAGGAGATTTCGACCCACTCCAGGAAAAAGCCCAGTATGAACAGCAGGACCATCATGAAGATCACCGCCGTCGTGATGCCGCCGGGCAGGAAGGCGAACATGTCGGCGACCATGCCTTCGCCCCGCAACCCCCGAAAAGAGAGTGCGAAAACCTGTGCAGCAATCAGAATGAAAAAGATCATCGCCGAGATCCGGGTGGTCATCTGGCTGACCTCGCGGAGCATGGCGATGGTAAGACGGCCGTAGAGGGCGGCAATCAGGATCGAGATGAAGGCACCGACGGCCGCCGCCTCCGTCGGGGCCGCGAGCCCGCCGATGATCGAACCGAGGACCCCGAAGATCAGCAACAGCGGCGGAAACAGCACCCAGACTGCGCGCCGCAGAAGCGCCAGTCCCGGGAGCGCGCGGCGCTCCTCGACCGGCAGCGGCGGCGCACTTTCGGGATACAGATGGGCAAACCCCAGGATGTAGAGACAATACAGCGCGGCCAGCAGAAGCCCCGGCAGCATCGCCGCCGCAAAGAGCGTACCCACCGACTGCGCCGTTATGTCGGCCAGGAGGATGAGCACCAGACTGGGCGGGATGATCTGGCCGAGAGTGCCGGAGGCGCAGATCGTGCCGCAGGCGAGCCCTTTGTTGTAACCGCGTCGCAGCAGCACCGGCAGGGTCAACAGCGTCAGGGTCACCACCGTCGCCCCGACGATCCCGGTGGAGGCCCCCAGAAGCACGCCGACGATGACGATCGCCAGCGCCATACCGCCGCGCAAACGCCCGGCCAGCACCCCGACGACATCCAGCATCTGCTCGGCCACCCGCGAACGCTCCAGCATCACCCCCATGAAGATGAACAGC
This sequence comes from Pelagibius sp., assembly GCF_965249265.1. Classification (NCBI taxonomy): domain Bacteria; kingdom Pseudomonadati; phylum Pseudomonadota; class Alphaproteobacteria; order Rhodospirillales; family Rhodovibrionaceae; genus Pelagibius; species Pelagibius sp. Next base: position 2,740,385 of record NZ_OZ252224.1, read on the forward strand.
GGAATGGCGAGGAACTCGTATTTCGTCACCACGCCGTAAATGCGCGCCGGCAACAGGTTAAAGAGGGTCTCGCCGAACCCCAGCATGCCGAAGACAAACCCGGCCAGGGCGATGCCGATCCCAACCGGCATCCCAACGGTCAGCAGCACGAAGAAGCCAAGAATCATGCCGATGGCCAGCCACTCGTTCGGACTCATGACGGCGGCCTTTCTTCACCTTCGCCGCCGCGAAACAGCAGAACGCCGTGCCGCAATGCCATCGCCAGGGCCTGGACAATCAGAACGGCAAAGCCGACGGGGATCAGTGCTTTCAGGGCGTAGCGTGCGGGCAGCCCGCCGGGGTCGGGCGACATTTCGCCAACCCGCCAGGATTGACCGATGTAATTCTGCGAGAAGCGGATAATCAAGATCGCCACAACGATCAGCACCAGAGCGGAAATCAGATCCACCAAATGCTGCATCCTTGGGCTCATGCGCTCGTAGAGCATATCCACCCGCACATGGCCGCCATGACGCAGGGTATAGGTGATCCCGAAAAGGGCGATCACCGGCAGCAGGTGCCACTCAAGCTCCTGCAACCAGACCGTGCCCCAGGAAAAGAGGTAGCGGCTGGCCACGTTGAACGTGACCAGCAGCACCAGAATGAGGGTAACCCAGGCTGCGGCACGTCCGACGAAGTCGGTCACCGCTTCCAAAGCACCCGCAACACGCAACAACGACATAAGAAACAGACTTCTTGTTGCTAACCAGGAATCAGGCGCCGCGCAGTTGGCTGTGCCAGACTCCCTCGCTTAAGGAAGCCCATTTGTCGTGCTTCTCCTTGAAGTCGAAGTAGGACTTCATCACCTTGGCGAAAACCGGATCTCCGCCGGCGAGTTCCTCATAGACGCCGTCCATCTCCTTGCGCAGGGCTGCGACGACGTCGAGCGGCAGCGTGCGCGTTTCGGTTCCGGAAGCGACCATCTCGTCGAGCGCTATGCCGTTCACCGCCTCGGCATGGCTGTGCATGGCAAGGTTGGATGAGGCGCAGGCGTGGTAGACGATATCTTTCAAATCCTGGGGCAGGCTCTCCCAGGCCGTCTTGTTGATGGCAAACTCGGTCACCGTGCAGGGCTCGTGCCAGCCGGTCGTGTAGTAGTACTTCGCCGCCTTGTTGAGACCGAGCACCTGATCCTGGGCCGGGCCGACCCACTCCGCCGCATCGATCACGCCGCGCTCCAGTGCCGGAAAGATCTCTCCGCCTGGCAGCAGCCGGACATCGACACCCAACCGGGCATAGCCGCGCCCGGCCAGGCCCGGAATACGCATCTTGAGGCCATCAAGATCCGCGACCGAGTTGATTTCCTTGTTGAACCAGCCGGTCATCTGCACCCCGGTGTTGCCACAGGGAAAGGCCACCAGATTGAACGGCTCATAAACCTCATGCCACAGGTCGATGCCGCCGCCACTGTAGAACCAGGCGTTCTGCCCCTGCATCGACATACCGAAGGGAACAGCCCCAAAGAACTGAGCGGCCGGAACCTTGCCCGCACCGAAGTATGACACCCAGCCGTTACACTCGACGATGCCCTGAGAAGCGGCGTCGAAGCCTTCGAAAGCCGGTACCAATTCACCACCATGATAGATCTGGATGTCCAGTCTTCCGCCGGACATGGCACGAATGGTGTCGCAGAGCACCGACAGCGAGCCCGGCCCGGTGGAATACATGATCGCCCCCGGCGGAAAGGCCGTGGTCAGCTTCCATTCGTATTTTTCCTGAGCCCGGACAACCGCGGGCGCTGCAACTGTGGTGGCCGCCGCTGCTGCGGTCGCCACCGTCCCCTTTTTCAGAAACTCCCGACGCTTCATTGCGTGAGCACTCCTCTTGATCTGTCACCACCTCTGAGTCTTTTCGGACGCTCCCTTTTATTTGTGTATTTATAATTATTTTGTATTCAGAGGATACTGCAGCAACAAATCCTACGAACATCAAGTTATTATCGTTCGCTCTTAAATAATAATTGGATTCGATATTGAAATGAGCAAATGACCATACTTTCATCGTTATTCGATGAATTCATGAGCAAACGCCCGTGTTCTTTGGAAGCCCACCTACGAACCTTAAGGCGAAGATCGCCTCGGGGCTTCGCCCAGGGAAAGGCGGCGGGCACCAGAAGGCCCGATCACATCTCAACTTGGCGGTTTCGAAGCGTGGCGCAGGTCGACGACTGGCGGAGCGACAGGAAACCTTCTCCGAAATCTTCTAAGCGAGCGGCGACGCCTATGGACCCTGCTGAAGCTCGAAGGGATAGACGACCCGCCAGTCGCGCTCCATGTCCACGACGACCCAGCCGGCTTCCCCGGCCTGATCAAGAGCTTTGTCGAGCCGGCCGATGTGGCTGTCCCGATCATAGGCCCATTCCCGCTCGGCGTCGCTGTGGCGTACGATCAGGCCGAAACGCAGCCCGCCTCCGGTCGTGGCGTACTGCAACATCTCCAGATCGCCGTCAGAGTTGCCGAAAGCCGCCAGCGGACGCCGCCCTATGTGAAGACTGATGGCGACCGGCTTGCCGGCCTTGTCGTCGATGAAGTTCAGTTCCGGCAGCTTGCGGAGCGCAGTTCCGTCGGATGTTCGTGCGAATTCGGCCTTGATGCTTGAACCGATCACCTGTTCCGGCGGAATACCGTAAACCTCTTCCGCAAAAACACGGATGAAGTCGATCCCTCCCCCCGAGACAATGAAAGTCTTGAAGCCCTCGGCGCGCAGGTACCTCAGCAGTTCCAGCATCGGCTGGTAGACCATCTCGTCATAGCGACGGTTGCTCCGCGGATGACGCGCCGTCGCGAGCCAGTCCCGGACGCTGGCTTTGAATTCCTCGATCGTCAGGCCCGCATGGCTGGCCATGACCACCTCCATAAGCCCGCCCTTGCCGCTGGCCAGAACCCCCTCCACATCGCCCTCCATAGCGGCTTTCAGGATTGGACTGCCCATCCATTCGGGGTGCCGCGACGCCAGCGCCTTCACCCGGTCGATGGCATAGATGAGCTGGAAGTACATGGGCTGTTCCGACCACAGCGTCCCGTCGTTGTCGAAGACGGCGACCCGCTCGTTGAACGGCACATAGTCACGACTATCTGGCTCAGTCACCCGTTCGACAAAGGAAAGGATTGCTGACTTTGCCTCGCCGTGATTCCACGACGGCAAAGGGTCGGCGGTCGCGAGCCCTGGAAGCACAACCACGTTGACGATCAGGATCAGCCCGCCAAGACGAGTCATGAGCACCTCCAACTCTGAAGGCCGGTCGCCCTTAGCGCGAACCCACGCCCTGCTGCAGTTTCTCCATCACCTGATCGATGCTGAAGCTGGCGGCCTCCTGCCGCGGCGGAAACTCCTGGAAGGTCGACAGGAAGTTACCGACATAAGCCTGCGCCGGGACGATCAGGTAAACCCGGTCTATGAGCCAATCGTAGTAGGTGTTCGACGTCAACTGTGCCCGCTCGTAGGGATCTCGCCGCAGATTGAAGATCAGGGGCACGCGCAGCGGCACAAAGGGTTCCGCCCAAGCCTGCAGCGTCGCCTCCACCCGCTGCTCCATGAAGATGAGCTTCCAGTCCTCATAACGCAGCGCGGTCAAATCGCCGTCGTCGGAGAAGTAGAAGATCTCATTGCGCGGCGACTCCTCACTCTCGCCGGTCAGATAAGGCAGGAAGTTGTAGCCGTCCAGGTGGGTTTTATACCGCCGCCCGATGGCTTCCACCTCTCCATCGAGAAGCTGCTGCTTGATGTCGGGCACGCCGGCCGCCGCCAGCAAGGTCGGCAGCCAATCCATGTGGTGCATGATTTCATTGGACACCCGTCCCGGCTCGATACGCCCGGGCCAGCGCACAATAGCCGGAACCCGCCAGCCGCCTTCCCAGTTGGTGTTCTTTTCGCCGCGAAATGGTGTCATGGCAGCATCGGGCCAGGTGTTCATGTGCGGTCCATTATCAGTGGAGTAGAAGATAATGGTGTTGTCGGCGATCCCCAGTTCGTCGATCTTGTCCAGCAGCTGTCCGACATGGCGGTCGTGCTCGACCATGCCGTCGGCATATTCGTCCTGACCGGAAATACCGCGCAGTTCGTCCTTCACATGGGTGCGGAAGTGCATACGGGTGCCGTTCCACCAGAGAAAGAAGGGTGTGTCCGCCTCGGCCTGACGCTCCATGAAGTCAAGGGCACCGGCCACGGTTTCGTCGTCGACTGTTTCCATGCGTTTCCTGGTCAACGGGCCGGTGTCTTCGATATCTCCCCCGGCAAAAGACTTGATCACGCCGCGCGGGCCGAACCGTTCTTTGAAGCGCGGGTCCTTCGGATAATCCTCGTTTTCCGGCTCTTCTTCCGCATTGAGATGATAGAGGTTGCCGAAAAACTCGTCGAAGCCGTGATTGGTCGGCAGATGCCTGTTCTGATCGCCCAGATGGTTCTTGCCGAACTGCCCGGTGGCATAACCCTGCGCCTTTAGGAGACCGGCGATGGTCGGGTCCTCCACCTGCATGCCGAGTTCCGCACCGGGCAGGCCGACCTTGGAAAGCCCCGTCCGATAAACGCTTTGCCCTGTGATGAAGGAAGAACGCCCCGCCGTACAGGACTGTTCCCCGTAGTAGTCGGTGAACATCATGCCTTCGGCGGCAATACGATCGATGTTCGGCGTGCGATAGCCGACGACCCCGAAACCGTAGGCGCTGACGTTGGTGATGCCGATGTCGTCACCCCAGATGACAACGATGTTCGGTTTCTGGCTCTGGGCCTCGACCCCCGATGCAAGGCCGGCGATGAATAGAGCCGAGGCGGCGGCGAGGAAGACCGAAGAACGGCGGAGAGGAATCTGCATCAGCATCTCGTCACTCCTCACTTTTCGTTTTTGCTTACACGAAGCGTAGGACAATCCGCTCAATAAGGCTACAGTCATCAGGAGTGTTTTCTACCTAAAGAAGTGATCCTTTTGTGACGCGCCCATTAGAAAACCCTGAAAAAAAGCGCTGGCTGATTGCATTGCTGGCGGGCCCCTCCTTCATCATCTTCCCCTTATGGGCGTGGCTGGCGCTGCCACCTTCCCACAGCGCTGCACAGACCATTCCGCCTGCAGCGCAGGCCTCCGGCTATGTCACCACCGCCGTCTGCGCCGGTTGTCACGTCGAGCAACATGACGCGTGGAAAGGCTCGCACCACGACTGGGCACTGAAGGAGGCGGATGAAAAATCCGTGTTCGGCGACTTCGACAGCGCAAGCTTCGAACAGCAGGGCGAAGTCTGGCGGTTCACCCGGCGAAACGGCAAGTTCATCGCCCGGTCCCGCAATGATGGCGGCGCCTGGGTCGACCACGAGGTGCTCTACAGCATCGGCGTTGCCCCGTTGCAGCAGTATCTGGTCATGCTCGACGACGGCCGCCTGCAGGCGCTGACGATTGCCTGGGATGTCGAGGCCGAGCAGTGGTTTCACCTCTACCCCGGCCCGCGGATCGCAGAGGACGACGGCCTGCACTGGACCCGAACCTTCAACAACTGGAACAGCCGCTGCGCCGACTGTCACTCGACCGGTTACGTGAAGGGCCTGGATCCGCGTGGCGGTACCTTTGATAGTCGTTGGAGCGACCTGAATGTCGGCTGTGAATCCTGTCACGGTCCCGGCGAAGCCCATGTCGCCTGGGCGCAGAACCCAGACGACAAGGCCGGCCGGGGCTTCACCGTTGCACCCGGCAATGAAGTCGAGGTCTGCGCAGCCTGCCATTCCCGGCGCCAGGCCCTAGGTGCGGAAAGCCGGCCCGCGGGCGCCCCCTTCCTGGATCACTTCGTCCCGGCCCTATTGCGCGAAGGGCTGTATCACGCCGACGGCCAGATCCTCGACGAGGTCTACGTCTACGGCTCGTTCCTCCAGAGCCGCATGCATGACAAGGGCGTCACCTGCAGCAACTGCCACGCCCCCCACACGGCGAGGCTGAAGGCCGAGGGCAATGCGCTCTGCACCGCCTGCCACAGTCCCGCCGGCAACGATGCCTTCCCGAGCCTGAGGAAGGCGGTCTACGACTCTCCGGATCATCACTTCCATGAAACCGGCAGCGACGGCGCCGCCTGTGTGAACTGCCATATGGGCGAGCGCACCTACATGATTGTCGATCCGCGGCGGGACCACAGCTTTCGCGTGCCGCGGCCCGACCTATCTGTTGCCCTGGGCACTCCTAACACCTGTACCGCCTGCCACACGGACAAAGAGCCGGCCTGGGCAGCCGGCCAGTTGAAGCGCTGGTTTCCGGAAGGCCGAGGCGGCAGGCCACACTTCGCGGAGGCCATCGATGCCGGGCGGCGCGGCGGCGCAGGCGCCGAGGCCGCGCTGCTTTCTCTCGCGCTGAACAGCGAGCAGCCGGCAATCGTCCGGGCGACGGCCCTGGATCTGTTGCGCCGCTTCGGCCCCGCTTCCGCGGATGCCGTGGTTTCTCTATTGAGCGATCCCACACCTCTGCTGCGCCGCGGGGCCGCCCTGCTTCAGTCGAATGCAGCGGGAGATAAGAGAGTCGAGCGCCTTGTGCCGCTGCTTGCCGATCCGATCCGCGCGGTGCGGATTACCGCGGCTAGCCTTCTGGTCGACATCCCGCCTCTGGCTTTTCCCGCGCAGGCAGTGCTCCCTTACGATAAAGCCGTAGCAGAGTATCGCGCCAGCCTGCTGGCCAGCGCCGACTTGCCGGAAACCCAGATGAACCTGGCAGCGCTGGCACAGCGGACCGGGCACCCGCGGGCCGCTGAGGCGGCACTGAAACAGGCTCTCGCCCTGAACGGTCACTTTGAAGATGCCTGGTTGCGCCTCGGCGAACTGCAGCACAGCCGTTCCAGCAGCGCAGAGGCTGTCGAGACTTTCCGCCGGGGTCTGACCGCCCTTCCCGATTCTGGTCTCCTGCACAGATCTCTCGGCCTGTTGCGGATCGAACGCGGCGCTCTCAAAGAAGGAATCACAGCGCTGGAGCGCGCCGCCGACCTGCGCCCGGACGATGGCCGTCTGCGCTACAATCTCGCTCTGGCCCACGCCAGAGCGGGCCAGGCGGAGGCCGCCGAAAAGCGTGCTCGTGAAGCGCTTGCTATCGAACCCGAGAACCCTGAGTTCCTCTACAGCTTCGGCGTGCTGCTTATCGAACGGGGACGCATTAATGATGCGCGGGAGGTCGGACAACAACTGCTCCGCCTCCACCCGGACCGCCCCGAAGGCAGCGCGCTGATGGATGAAGTGGCGCGCCGCACCGCACCCTAGGAACACCGGAAAGCGCTAGACGGTTCCTTCGACCCGCTGATCGATGGCACCAAAGATGCTGCGGCCCGCCGTATCCAGCATTTCGATCTTGACGCGGTCGCCGGGCTGCAGGAACCCAGTCTTCGCTTCGCCGTCCAGGATGGTCTCCACCATGCGGACTTCGGCGATGCAGGAGTAGCCGCGGCCACCGTCGGTGACGGGCTTGCCCGGTCCGCCAGAAGCATCGCGGTTGGAGACGGTGCCGGAGCCGATGATGCTGCCGGCCGCCAGCGGGCGCGACTTGGCGGCATGGGCGATGAGCTGGGGAAAGTCGAAGGTCATATCCTCCCCCGCCTTGGCCTTTCCAAAAGGCTCGCCGTTCAAATGCACCAACAGGGGCAGGCTGAGTTTGGCGCCGTCCCAGGCCTCGCCCAGCTCGTCCGGCGTTACCGCCACCGGTGAGAAGGCCGAGGAGGGTTTGGCCTGGAAAAAGCCGAAACCCTTGGCCAGTTCGCCGGGGATCAGGCCCCGCAGGCTGACGTCGTTCACCAGCATGATGAGGCGGATGGCCTTCGCCGCTGCTTCCGGCCCGGCGCCTTGAGGCAGATCGCCGACGATCACGCCAACCTCCGCCTCCAGGTCCAGTCCCCAGGCCGGATCGACGAAGGGAATGGGATCGCAGGGCCCGAGAAAGGAGTCGGATCCGCCCTGATACATCAAGGGATCGGTCCAGAAGGATTCCGGCATCTCTGCGCCGCGCGCCTTGCGCACCAGTTCGACGTGGTTCACATAGGCCGAGCCGTCGGCCCACTGATAGGCGCGCGGCAAGGGTGAGTGGCAGGCCGCCGGATCGAAGGCGAAGCTCTCCGCCGCCTCACCGCGTTCCAACGCCTCGGCCTCCGCCTGCAGCCCCGGCAGCAGCGCCTCCCAATCGTCCAGCGCCGCCTGCAGTGTCGTTGCCGTCGCGGCCTTTGCCGCCCGGGTGAGATCCCGGGAGACGATCAAGAGGCGCCCATCGCGGCTGCTGTCCTTCAAACTCGCAAACTTCATGGTCTTTTCGATCCTAAACCTGAGGCCCGTTCAGGGCGTGCCATCGAAGTGCTTTTCCAGTCCCGACCAACAGTTCACGTAATCGCGGTCAAAGGTTTCCAGCTTGGCGGCGTAATCCGTTACCTGCTGTGGCAGGCAAGTTTCGAACATGAAGGCCAGGGTGCCGCTCTGCTTTTCCGGCGCCAAAGCTTCGCTGCTCGCCTGGGCGAAGGCGTTGTGGTCGGGGCCGTGCGGCAGCATGGCATTGTGGAGGCTCATGCCGCCGGGCTGGAACCCATCCGGTTTGGCATCGTAGACACCGTAGATCAGGCCCATGAACTCCGACATGACATTGCGGTGGTACCAGGGCGGACGGAAGGTGTCCTCGGCGACCATCCAGCGCTCCGGAAAGATCACGAAGTCCACATTGGCGGTGCCCGGCGTTTCGGAAGGTGCGGTCAGCACCGTAAAGATCGAGGGGTCCGGATGATCGTAAAGCACGGCATTCATCGGACAGAAACGTTTTAAATCATACTTGTAGGGCACGTAGTTGCCATGCCAGGCGACCACATCGAGGGGCGACTGGCCGATCGTACAGGTATGAAAGGCACCGCCCCACTTCACTGTCAGGCGCCCCTCTTCCTCCTTGTCCTCAAAGGCAGCCACCGGGCTTTCGAAGTCCCGCGGGTTGGCGAGACCGTTGGCCCCGATGGGCCCAAGATTGGGCAGGCTCAGACGCGCGCCGTAGTTCTCGCAGACATAGCCCCGCGCTGCGCCGTCAAGCAGTTCGACGCGAAACTTCACGCCGCGCGGCAGCACGCAGATCTCGCCCGGCTGGGTCTCAATGATGCCGAACTCCGTCGCAAAGCGCAGACCGCCCTGCTGCGGCACCACGAGCAGCTCGCCATCGGCATTGTAGAAGTACTCCCGCTCCATTGAACGGGTGGCCAGGAAGAGATGCGCCGCCATGCCACTCTGGGTCAGCGCGTCGCCGGCGGTGGTCATGCTCCGCATCCCGGTAACGAAGGTCAGCGCCTCGTCGGGGATCGGCGGCGGCCCCCAGCGCAGCGGGCCCAGTTCCATCTCACCGGGTGCGGAAGGCGCGCTTTGCCACTGCGGCAGGCCGATCCGCTCGAAGCGCCCCAGGTGTTTTACTGAGGGGCGGATGCGATAGAGCCAGGAGCGCGCGTTTTCGGCCCGCGGTGCAGTGAATGCGGTACCGCTCAGTTGCTCGGCATAAAGGCCGTAGGGGCAACGCTGCGGCGAGTTCCGCCCCACCGGCAAGGCTCCGGGCAGGGCTTCGCTCTGAAACTCATTGCCGAAGCCCGAGAGGTAGCTCAGCGCCATGAAACACTCCTTATTGTCCGCCTGGTCGCCCAAGCCGCAGATTTTGGGAATCCTTGCGATCCCCGGCCCCTTTGTGATAGTTGCAAACGTAACTATCAAGCAAGGCCTGCAAATCCCTGATGTTGCAGTGCCGATAAGGAAATCTGGGCTATGAAACTGAAACTCGAATCGTTTTTGCCATACCGGCTGAATCGTGCCGCCGCGGTTGCCAGCCGTCAATTCTCGGCAATCTACCGCAATGAATTCAGCCTTACGGTGCCGGAGTGGCGCACCCTGGCGACCCTGGGCCAGTTCGGCGCCGCAACGGCCAAGGAGATCGGCGAGCACTCGGCCATGCACAAGACCAAGGTCAGCCGGGCCGTCGCCTCTCTGCAACGCCGCCGCTGGCTGGTCCGCCGGACCGACGACCTGGACCGCCGCATCGAGCACCTGGCGCTTTCCGCCGCCGGTGAGGCTGCCTACCGAAAGCTGGCGCCGAAGATGCTGGCCTTCGAAGACGCGCTGTTCGACAAGCTCGACCCCGAAGAACTGGCTGCTCTGACCAAGGGACTGGCTGCCCTGGAGCGCGCACTGGGCGCTGATCGCGCATCGACGCTGACAGCGCAGCCGGACAGAGCCGCAGCGGCAGGACTGGACGCGCGGCCGCGGCGGGTCGCCTAGAGCTATCCCTGGCTGGTCCAGCTTGAAAGTTACATAATCAACTTTCAAGCTTGGACCCAAGAACAAGGCGTCTCCCCGGATGGGAAAAGCGCCGTAAAAACAACTGGGAAACTGGGGGGACCGATGACCGCATCGAGAATGTCCAAGACGCTGGCCTTTACGCTTTTCGCCGCTGCGGCAACGCTGTTTGCCGGGCCGTTGCCCGCCAAGGCGGAAACGACGCTGGCCCTGTCCTCCTGGCTGCCGCCCAAGCACCCCGTCGTCACCGGGGTCATGCGCCCCTGGGCCAAGCAAGTGGAACAGGCAACCGAAGGCCGCGTGAAGGTCCGGGTCCTCGCCAAGCCCCTCGGCCCGCCCCCCGCGCACTACGACATGGCAAAGGACGGCGTGGCGGACATCACCTACGGTCTGCACTCCTTCACCAAGGACGACCGCTTCCTGCGCTCGCGCATCGGCCAGTTCTCCTTCCTCGGGGACAACGCGACCGAAGCCTCGGCTGCTTACTGGCAGATCTATAACGGCGATCTGAAAGCGCAGGAAGAGCACGCGGGCGTGAAGCTGCTGGGCCTCTTCGTCCACGGGCCCGGGATGTTTCACAACAACCAGCGCAAGATCGCCGACCCGGGTGACTTCGACGGCCTGAAGATCCGCACCCCCGGCGGCTACATTGCCGGCCTCGCCGGGGATCTCGGAATCACCACCCAATTCATGGGCCCGGGCCAGGTTTTCGAGAAGCTCTCCCGCGGGGTCATCGACGGCGTTACCTTCCCGATCGAGGCGCTTAAGGCTTTCAAGCTGACCGACCACCTGAAGTATTCCATGCGGGTGCCGGGCGGCATTTACAACACCTCCTGGTTCCTGGTGATGAACGGGGCGAAGTGGGATGCGCTTTCCGATGCCGACAAGACCGCCATCGAAGGTGTCTCCGGCGCCGCTTTTGCTGCCCTGGCCGGCGGTGTCTGGGACAAGGCCGATGCCCGCGGCGCGGACTTCGTGGCCACCACCGGCGTCGAGGTCTACGACGCCTCGCCAGCGGTGATCGATGCCATCAAGGCCATCGCCATGAAGCGCGAAGCCGCCTGGGCCGAGAGCGTCGCGGCCCAGGGTTTCGACGGCAAGGCAGCCCTCGCCGCCTTTCGGGCCATGACGGGCGTCGCCTACTGAGGCGGCTTGAGCTTTGGCTTCTCCGGCAGACCCGGCGCCCAACGGCGGCGAAAACGAGAATCGCCTCACCCGGGCCCTCGGCCTGCTCTGCGGCCTCCTGCTGTTCGGACTGATTGCCCTTACCTGCACCGACGTAGTCACGCGATACTGGTTCAATGCGCCCATCAACGGCGCCTTCGAACTGACCGAACTGTTGCTGGCCGCCCTGATCTTCGCCGCCCTGCCCCTCACCACGGCGGCAAGCCAGCATGTCGAGGTCGATCTCCTGGCCGGCCTCGCAAGCAGGTCTGCGCGGCGGATTATGAACGGGCTCGCGGCGCTGATCTCCAGCGTGGTTCTGGCAGTGATCGCCTGGCGTCTGACGCTGCACGGACTGCGCCTCTTCGAGGACGGCAGCGTTACCAACTCCCTCACCCTGCCGCTGGCCCCGGTCGCCTGGCTGGCTGCGCTTTCCTGCGCGGCCTCCGCGGTGATCGCCCTACTGCGCGGATTCCGCCCCAGCGACGAGGCCTAGCGGGTGCTGGAATCCCTGCTCGGCTTTGCCGTCCTGCTGACGCTGATCTTTCTGCGCGTGCCCATCGCCTTTGCCATGGCACTGGTCGGCATGACCGGCTTTGCCCTGATGCGCGGCTGGCCGGCAAGCTGGTCGATGGTCGGTCAGGTCGCCTTCGACAGCGGGCTTTCCTACACCCTCTCAGTCGTGCCGCTGTTCATCCTGATGGGTAACCTGCTATCGCTTTCCGGCATCGCCCACGGCCTCTTCGCGGCGGCTGACCGTCTGCTGGGCCGGGCACCCGGCGGACTGGCCATGGCCTCCGTGCTCGCCTGCGGCGGCTTCTCCGCCGTCTCCGGCTCCTCCCTCGCCACGGCCGCCACCATGTCCAAGGTCGCCATGCCCTCCATGCGCCGCTACGGCTACGCCGACAGCCTGGCGGCGGGGTCGATCGCCGCCGGCGGCACGCTGGGCATCCTGATTCCGCCCAGCGTGATCCTGATCATCTACGGCCTGCTGACGGAATCCAACATCGGCAAGCTCTTCATCGCCGGCATCCTGCCGGGCCTCCTGGGCATCCTGCTCTATATCCTCGCCGTCTGGGCTACGGTCCGCCTGAAACCCGCATTGGCACCCAGGGCCACCGAACGGGAAGCCATGAGCCGCCGCGAACGCATGGGCGTTCTTGGCATGCTGGCGCTCTTCGCCTTTATCATGGGCGGCATCTACGGCGGGTTTTTCACGCCGACGGAGGCGGCGGGCATGGGCGCCGGGGCGGCGCTGCTGCTTTGCTTCGGGCTCGGCGGATTGACCCGCAAGGGGCTGTTCAAGGCGGTGCTGGAAAGCGCCCGCACCACGGCGATGATTTTTGCGATCATCATCGGTGCGGAGATCTTCACCAACTTCATCAACTTCGCCGGTCTGCCGGACGGGCTAGCGGCCTGGATCGCCGGGCTCGACGTCAACGCCTTCCTGGTGATCGCCGCCATCATCGTGATCTACCTGATCCTCGGCTGCGTGCTGGAAAGCCTCTCGATGATCCTGCTGACGGTACCGATCTTCTACCCGCTGATGTACGAGCTCGACTTCGGTATCGCGATGCTGGCCGACCCGGAAGCCGCCCTCATCTGGTTCGCCATCATCGTTGTGGTGGTGACCGAGATCAGCCTCATCACCCCGCCCGTCGGCCTCAACGTCTTCGTGCTGCGCGCGGTGCTGCGCGACGTGCCGCTGAAGACCGTCTTCACCGGGGTCACGCCCTTCTGGATGGTCGACATCCTGCGCCTCGCACTCATCGTTGCGATTCCCGGCCTGTCGCTTTGGCTGGTCGGCGCGATGTAGCCTCAGACGCCGAGATAGCGGTCCTGTAAAACGGCGTCGGCGGCCAGGTCGTCGGGGCGGCCCTGCCAGACCGTATGACCCTTTTCCAGGATCACACAGGCATCAGCGAGCGGCAGCAGGTCTTTCAGGTTCTTATCGACGATGAGGATAGACTGGCCGCGCTGCCTCACTGCCGCGATCGCCGCCCAGATTTCCTGGCGCACCACCGGCGCCAGACCCTCGGTCGCTTCGTCGAGGATCAAAAGCCGCGGATTGGTCATCAGGGCGCGGCCGATGGCCAGCATCTGCTGCTCGCCACCTGAAAGAGTGCGGGCCGACTGATCCCGACGTTCTTCAAGCTTTGGGAAGAGCGCCGCGACGGCCTTCATGTCCCAGCCCGCGCCTCGCGCCGTCGCCAACAGGTTCTCACCGACCGTCAGGTTCGGAAAGCAGCGCCGCCCCTCCGGTACCAGGCCGACCCCCAGCTGCGCCACCCGAAAGGCCGGCAGTCCCCTAATGTCCTTCCCAAGGAAAGACAGGCTGCCGCCCCGCGCCGGCATCAGTCCGCAGATGGTCCGGATGGTGGTCGTCTTGCCCATGCCGTTGCGGCCCAACAGAGCCACCATCGCACCCTCGGCCACCGACAGGTCGACCCCGAAGAGGGCCTGGGAGGGTCCGTAGAAGGACTCGATCCCGCGTGCCTCTAGCACAGCGCGTCTCCCAGGTAGGCTTCCCGCACAGCAGCGGACTGACGGATCTCATCAGCCGTCCCGGACGCAATGACGCGGCCGTAAACCAGGACCGATATGCGATCTGCCAGGGCGAAAACGGCATCCATGTCATGCTCGATCAACAGAATGCCTGCCTCGTTCTTCAGTTCCCGAAGAAAGGCCGTGAGGTTTCGCGTCCCCTCCGGGCCCAAACCCGCCATGGGTTCGTCAAGGAGCAGCAGTTTGGGCCGCAGCGCCAAAGCCAGGGCCATCTCCAGCAAGCGGCGCTCACCATGGGACAGCGTCGAGACCGGCAGCTCCGCCCGATCAGCAAGGCCGACCCGAGACAGCACGCCAAGCGCCTCCTCGCGCAGCGCCGCGTTTCCACGCAACGGCGCCCAGAAGCGAAAGGCACCGCCGTCGCGGGCCTGCAGCGCCAGCATCACGTTGGCGAGCGCGGAGGATCCCTGGGCAAGAGAAGAAACCTGAAAGCTGCGGCCCAGGCCCAGCTTCGCGCGCGCGGCTACGGATAAATGGGATGCGTTGCGCCCCAGCAGACGGACCTCCCCCAAATCCGGCTTCAGCCAGCCTGTCACCTGGGCGATCAAAGTGGACTTGCCGGCGCCGTTGGGGCCGATCAGGGCGTGGATCTCACCGGGAAAGAGTGTCAGATCGACCGCGTCACTGGCCTTTACCGCACCGAAGGCCTTGCTGAGTTTCTTCAGTTCCAGCAGCGGCTCAGTCATGCCGCGCCCTCCCCGCCAGCAAACCGATCAAGCCGCCGCGGGCAAAAAGCACCACACCCAGCAGGATCGCGCCGAGGAAGAGTTGCCAGCGGTCGGTCATCCCGCCGATCAGGCTTTCCAGCAGAATGAACAGCGCCGCCCCCGCCAGGGGACCGAACAACCGGCCCACACCACCGAGAATGACAAAGATCATGATCTCACCGGAGCGGTGCCAGGACAGCATGGAGGGGCCGACGAAGCCGTTCAGGTCGGCGAAGAGCGCGCCGGCAATACCGGTGATGACGCCGGATATGACGAAAGCGGTCAGTTTCACCGGAAAGGGCGCGATGCCCATCGTTGCCAGGCGCACCTCGTTCATCCGGGCACACTGCAATGCGACACCAAAAGGCGAAGCGACCAGCCGCGACGACACGAAAAGCGCCAGCAGCAACATCCCGTAGCAGACAAAGAAGAACGTCAGCGGGTCGTTGCTGTCCCCGAGCGGTAGCTGGTTGCGCAGATAGATCGCAAGGCCGTCCTCGCCGCCGTAAGTCGGGATCGAAATCGCGAGGTAGTAGATCATCTGGGCAAAGGCCAGGGTGATCATGATGAAGTAGACGCCGGAAGTGCGCAGCGAAATGACGCCAATCGCAAAGGCCACCACGGCAACCGCCAAGATCGTCAGCGGCCAGATGACCAGAAGCTGATCGGTGCCGCCGAGCATCAAAGGCCACGCGATAAAATCGCTGCTGTCGAAGGCGTGGAAGGCGGCAATGCCGGCGACATAACCACCGAGCCCGAAAAAAGCGGCGTGACCGAAGCTCACCATGCCGCCGTAGCCCAGCGCCAGATTCAAGCCGACCCCAGCCAGTGCCAGGATCGCCACCCGGGTAGCGAGGGAAATGTAAAAGGGTTCGTCGAGAGCAAAGGCGACCAACGGTGCCGCGAGCAGCAATCCGGCCAGGACGGCGTTCACCATCCCTTCCCGCGAGCTCACAGATGCAAGAAAGGCCGGCATCAGGCGTTCACCGGAAAGAGGCCCTTGGGCCGCCAGGCGAGGATCACCGCCATCAGCAGATAGATCGCCACCGAGGCCAGGGCCGAGCCGACGGCGGTGGCCTCCGAAGCCGGCAAGACAAGCTTGAAAGCCTGCGGCAGGAAGACCCGGCCCAGAGTGTCGGTGAGCCCGACCAGGACCGAGCCGATCAGGGCCCCCTTCACCGAACCGATGCCGCCGATGACGATCACCACGAAAGCGAGGATCAGAACCGGCTCGCCCATGCCGACCTGAACCGACTGCAACGCCCCCACCATGCCGCCGGCAAAGCCGGCCAGCGCCGCGCCGAGCGCGAAGACGGCGGTGTAGAGCGTGCGGATGTCGACGCCAAGGGCACCAATCATCTCGCGGTCGGACTCCCCCGCTCGGATACGCATACCCAAACGCGTCTTGGCGATCAGCAGGTAGAGACCAAGCGCCGTCGCCAGCCCCGCCAGTATGATGGCAAAGCGATAGACCGGATAGCCGCCGCCGCCCGGCAGCGGCAACGCGCCGGAGAGCAACGGCGGAATGTCAAGGTAGAGGGGCTGATCGCCGAACACCCAGCGCACCAGCTCCGAGAAGATCAGGATCAGGGCGAAGGTCGCCAGCACCTGGTCGAGGTGGTCGCGGTCATAGAGCCGCCGGATTACCAGGACCTCAATCAGCGCCCCCGCTGCCGCAGCGGCCAGGAAACCACCCCCAAGACCCAGCCAGAACGACCCGGTGATCTCAGCGATGTAAGAACAGAAGAAGGCCCCGAGCATGAAGAGCGAGCCATGGGCGAGATTGATCAGCCCCATGACGCCGAAAACCAGGGTCAGCCCGGCGGCCATGAGGAACAGCATTACGCCGAACTGCACGCCGTTCAACAGCTGTTCGATCAGGAAGGCGACGGACACGGTTAGATAATCACGTGTTGGAGGATCTCAAAGGAAAAGGGGGCCGCCCGAAGGCAGCCCCCAAACGGCAGCATTGTATGGTGCTACATCTTGCAGTCACCGACATAGGCGTTGGCATGGTCCTGCAGCCCGACGCCGACGATCTTGTTGGTCAGCACCTCGCCTTCCTTCACCACTTCGCGGACATAAATGTCCTGTACCGGGTGATGGTTGGCAGCGAACTTGAAGGGTCCACGCACCGAGGCGAAATCCGCGGCCTTCAGGGCTGAGCGGAAAGCGGCCTTGTCGCCTGCACCGCCGGCCTTGCCTTTTGCGGCCAGGATCAGGTTGGCTGCATCATAACCCTGGCTGGCATAGAGCGACGGCAGACGTCCGTACTCCGCCTGAAAGGCTTCGACGAAAGCTTTGTTGGCCGGGTTGTCGATGTCCTTGGACCACTGCGAGGTGTTCTTCACCCCCAGCGCTGCATCGCCGACGGCTTTCAGGATTCCCTGGTCGAAGGAAAAGGCCGGCCCGAAGACGGGGGTGTCGAGACCGGACTGGGCGAGCTGCTTCATGAAAGCGATGCCCATACCGCCGGGCAGGAAGAAGAAAATCGAGTCCGGCTTGGCTTCGCGGATCTGGGCGATCTCCGCCGCGTAGTCCGTCTGGCCGAGCTTGGTGTAGACTTCTCCGGCCAGATCGCCTTCGTAGAACCGCTTGAAGCCGGTCAGCGCGTCCTTACCGGCGGGATAGTTGGGCGCCAGGATGAAGGGCTTCTTGAAACCGTTGGCCTGGACGTAGCCGCCCATGGCCTCGTGCAGGTTGTCGTTCTGCCAGGCGACGTTGAAGTAGTTCTCGTGGCAGCCCTTGCCCGCCAGCGCCGAAGGCCCGGCATTGGGGCTGATGTAGAAGACGCCCTGCCGCACAGAGGCCGGTACCACGGCCATCGCCAGATTAGACCAGATGATGCCGGTCAGGATGTCCACCTTGTCGCGCTGGATGAACTTGTCGGCGATCTGCTTGGCCAGGTCTGGCTTGCGGGCGTCGTCCTCGACGATCACCTCGACGTCACCGGCGCCGGACTGCTTGACCGCCAGCAGGAACCCGTCGCGCACATCGATGCCCAGGCTCGACCCGCCGCCGGAAAGGGTGGTGATCATGCCGATTTTCAATTCTTCGGCCTGGGCCGTGCCCAGCGTCGCCAAAAGGGCGGCGCCGCAGGCGGCCCCCTTGGCCAGGTTCCGCAATCCCTTGTTCACTGTTCTTCCTCCTGTTCTCCCTTGTGACCCCTACGCGGGTCGCGCTTCCTAGCTGCCAAGGGCATCGCCGAGCCGACTGCCGCGCCCCAGAGCCGGCGCGGGTCTGTTCCGGTGATAGAGGAAGCCCCCTCCCCCTGGCTTGCCGGGCCTTCTGGCCCGTCTTGCTTATTCAAGGGTATAACGCTTTCGGCGCGGTTCCGCCATAGATCCGCTGCAGGTCAGGCGGTTCTAGGCGACCCGGTCGCCGGGTTCCCGTCCGGCAAAAAACGCGTCCAGGTTGTCCAGGGCACGGAACCCCATGGCATCCCTGGTGTCCCGGGTGCCCGAGCCGATGTGGGGCAGCATAAAGATGTTGTCGAGGGCCGCGAAAGCCGGATTGCCGCCGGGCTCGACTTGGAAGACGTCGAGGCCCGCCGCCGCCAGCCGGCCGGATTTCAGCGCCTCGATCAAAGCATTCTCGTCCACCAGAGCACCGCGGGCAGTATTCACGAAGATCGCCCCCTCGGGCAGCATCGCAAAGCGCTCCCGGTTCATCAGCCCCTTAGTCTCCGGCGTCGCCGGGCAATGCAGCGAGAGGAACTGGGAAACCGCCAGCAGGTCATCCAGATTCTCGTGAAAGACGGCGCCTGCTTCCAACTCCGGTGCCAGGCGCTTGCGGTTGTAGTAGTGCACCTCCATGTCGAAACCGCGGGCGCGGCGCGCCATCACCTGGCCGACCCGGCCCATGCCGACGATGCCCAGACGCTTGCCCGTCACCTCCTGGCCGACCATGAAGCTGGGGCTCCAGGAATTCCAGTTTCCGGCCCGCAGCATGCGATCGCCCTCCGGCGCCCGCCTTGCGGCACCGAGCAGCAAGAGGAAGGCAATCTCCGCCGTCGCGTTGGACAGAACGTCGGGCGTGTTGGTCACCACGATGCCCCGCGCCTTCAGGGCCGCAAGATCGCAGTGATCGACGCCGACAGAGTGATTGGCAATGATTTTCAGCCGCCCCGCCAAACGCGCCGTGACATCGGCAGAGAAGACTTCGGAGTGGCAGGGCAAAATGGCATCGACATCCCCGCTCATGGCGATGATGCCTTCCGCGTCGAAGGCTCTGTCCTCGGGGTTGAGAACCACGTCGTAGTCGCGCGCGGCGCGCGCCTCCGTCGCGTCGGAGAGCTTTCGGGAAATCCAAAGGCGGGGCTTGCTGCTCATAGGGTCAACTCTGTGGATTGGGGAGGATGAAGGCGGACGGCATCATAGCCTCGGAACGCTGGCCCTGCAGTCCGAAATTGAGAGTTCAGCGGTCACCGACAGCATGGGCCAGGGTCGCGCCCAGCTCATAGAACGTCTGCTTCGCCCCTGCCAAAGGTTCGCGATAGTGAGACAGCAGGCCGCTGGGCAGCGCCTCCTCGTCACCATGAAGCAGGTAGCGCGCCGCCGCTCTGCCGAAGACCGTACCCGGAGCGATGCCGCGGCCGCCGTATCCAAAGATCGAGATAGCGCGATCACCGAGCTTCACGGCTTTGGGCAGATGATCGCCGGTCATGGCGATGCGCCCGAACCAGGCGTGCTCCAACGCGGTCCCCTCCAGCTCGGGAAACAGGGCGGCGAGCTTGCGCGCCGCCCAGGCCCGATGCGTACCACCGCCAAGACTGTCCAGCGACCCCATGGCCCCGACCAGCAGACGCCCGGCCGCATCGAGACGGAAGGAGGACATGACGGTACCGGTATCCCAGCAGCCCTGGCGCTCCGGCAGGATCGACTTACGGAGGTTGTCGCTGAGGGGTCGGCTGGCGAGTTGGAAGTAGTGCATAGGCACATAGGCAGGCGCAGCGACCCCCGGCAGGGGACGGCCATAGGCATTGACCGCCACCAGCAAGGCCGGCGCGCGAACGCTGCCCTTGGGGGTCTCAACACACCACGCAGCCTGGTCTCGCGTCACCTGAAGGGCCGGTGTCCCCTCATGCAGAGCGGCACCCTGGGATACCGCTGCCCGCGCAAGCCCCCGGCAGTAGGCAAGCGGTTGTATGGTGCCGGCCCGGCGGTCCAGCAAAGCGCCGTGAAAGGCCGAGGATCCGGTGCGACGAGCCGTCTCGTCAGGGCTCAGCAGCTCAACCGGGGCGCCCTGTGCCTTGAATTGCCGCAGACGCTCCTGCAGTCCGCCCACCGCCGAGGCCGCATGGGCGCAATGCAGGGTGCCGTTGCGCACGGCTTCACAGTCTATGGCGTGACGCCCGATGAGCTCGAAGACAAGATCGGGGCCCGCAGCCAAAGCCTGATTGAGGCGCCGGCCAAGCACCGGACCCAGAACAGCTTCCACCTTTTCCGGCTCCAGCCAGAGCCCGGCGTTGACCAGGCCGACATTGCGACCAGAGCCGCCAAAGCCGATGGTCTCCGCCTCCAGAAGCCGCACAGATGCGCCCGCTTCTGCAAGATGCAGTGCAGCCGAGCAGCCGGTGAAACCGCCGCCGATGATGACAATGTCGGCCTCCACGGCATCGCCCAGGGGCGGCGCGTCAAGCGCCGCACCCGCCGTGCTGCGCCACAGGTTGCCATCGGACCGGCCGTCATTCATCGGGAAACCCACCTTAATAGAACCAAAACGCCTTACAGGGGATTTCATCGAATTCAGGGGACGATGACAAGCGGGCAATTGAGGGCTTTCACCGCCAAAGCCACAGCCCTACCCTGTAATGGGAGAGTCTTGCGTGGAGGGAATCGATGAATGTACAGCAGAACAGATCAGACTTGGGTGCGGCCCTTGCAGCGCGCTTCAGCGACGGAGCGGATCTCGACGTCGACATCGCCGGCGAGTCGGCAAGCCGGTTGATGCCGCTGGCCGGCCGCGGGTCTGTCCGGCAGTTCAAGGATACCCCGATATCACCCGATCTGCTGCGGTTGCTGAGCGCGCTTGCCCTGGCGGCGCCGACGAAAAGTGATCTCCAGCAACGCGATATTGTCATGGTGACGGACCCGGCGCTGCGCGAGTCGATCAATCTGCTGATCGATGACCAAAGCTGGATCGCCGAAGCGCCGGCGATGCTCGTGTTCTGCGGAAACAACCGGCGCCAGCGGCAAATCCACGAAATGCGGGGGCACCCTTTCGCCAATGACCACCTGGATGCTTTCTTCAACGCGGCTGTCGACGCCGGGATCACCCTGACGGCCTTTGTAATGGCCGCGGAGACTCTCGGCCTCGGCTGCTGTCCGGTCAGCGCGCTGCGCAATGAGTCGGAGAAAGTCAGCCACCTGCTCGGCCTGCCCGACCATGTCTTCCCGGTCGCCGGTCTGGCCGTCGGCTGGCCCGCGGCGAGAGCACCGATCAGTCCCCGCCTGCCGCTCGGCGTCACCTTTCATGAAAACCGCTTCAGCGAGGACGGCATCAAGGAAGCCATTGCGGCCTATGATCCATCGCGCCACTACGAAGCGCAGCGCTTCGTCGAGGACTATGGCGAAGACGCCGGCTACGGATGGTCGGAAGATAAAACGCGGCAGTACTCGAAACCCGAACGTGCCGACTTCGGCGCCTTCATCCGCAGCAAGGGGTTTCGCCTGGATTGAAGTCTAGAGCAGAACCCGCAGCATCATGTTGATGCCAAGGCAGAACAGAACCAGCAGCACCAGCTTACGGAAAGTCTCGGCCGGCAGGCGCCCGGCCAGCCTGTTGCCGATCCACATGCCAAGGCCGGCCGGCAGTGTGCAGGCCAGGGCGATGAGAACGCGGGGAAGGTTCATAAAGCCGATGACCCAGAAGGAGCCGGCAATCAAGACGCCCGAGAAGAGAAAGAAGAGACCGAGCGCGGAAATCATGACCCGCCGCTCCGCACCGATGCCGGTCAGGTAGGTCACAAAGACGGGTCCGTTGGTTGACGTCAGCGTGCCGATGACGCCCGCAGCGACGCCGGCGACCCCCTCGGCCAGAGGGCGGCGTGCCGCCGGAATCCGCAGGCGTGGATTGACGCCGCTGAAAAGGGCGAAAGCCGACACGAAGAGACCGAGGCAGAAGATCAGCGGTTCCTCATCAAGGCCGCTGAGCAAGACGGCGCCGATCGGAACGCCCACAACAATGCCGAACAGCATGAGCCGAAAGCGGGTCAGTGTCGCCCGCATCTCGCCAGCCTGGACGAACTGAATCAGATTCATCAAAGGAAAGACAATCACATTGATGGCCAGCGCGAAACCGGTGGGAATCACCAGGGGCAGCAAGGAAATCGTGACCAGCGGAAGCCCGAAACCGAGGCCGCCTTTGATCACGCCCCCGAGGAGGAAGATTCCCAGAACGGCGAGCCAGGTAACGAGGTCGAGAGAGTCACCCGACATGGCAAACCTGCCGGGCCGTCACAGGGGCGTATCTCACATAACCTCGTCTTCTCGGTCGTCGGTCTCGCCATAGCGGTGCAGCGCCGGGGGTTTCAGACCCTCGTAGAGCTTGGCGATCCCCTGGTTCACCTGATCGCCCTGCTGGGCGAAGAGCGAGTTTCCCGCAAGGTCGCTGTCGACGATGAAGGGGCCGAAATTCTCCACCTCGAACAACCAAAGCGCCTGGGCAATGCCCAGATCCTCCAGCCAGTGTACCGCCCGCACCTTCTTCACCCCGCGGCCAAGCAAGGCCCCTGTACCGTAGCCCACGGTCGTCAGATAAACCGCGCCGCGGGGGGCCAGAACGTCTTTGTAGTCATTGCGCGGCATGCCGCCCTTGCCGATCACGATCTTGGTGCCGGTCAGATCCAGCCAGTCGCCGATATACTTGGAAAAACGGAAACTGGCCGTCGCGGTCACACCGCCGACCACATAGCTGCCGTCGGCCTGGGGGGCCGCTGCGGGAGAGCAATGGAAGTTCACGTTGCTGGCCTCGGTCAGCCCCTCCGGCAACGTCCCTCCTTCGGCAAGAACACGATTGTAGACGCCTTCCCGCGCCGTATAGACAAGGCCGTTCAGAAACACGACGGAACCGAGTTCAAGGCCGGCAATGTCCTCCGGCTTTGCCGGCAGGTTCAGGCGGACCTGTTTAAGCTTGTGTCCCGGCTTGGCCATTCCACCGTCTCCCGGCGCATGTAAGGGGTGAACCATTGCGGATCGGTTCGATAGCTCACCGAACCGTCCGCCATCAGACGCGCCGTGGCGCGCCGCGACGACAGGCAGAAGGTGTGAACCGACACCGGCATGCCGCCGGTATGGGTGTAGCCCACCTCGATGTGGCAGTCGACCACCATGGAGGAGCCGACGAAACCCATGGCGCCCATGCCGATGTTGTTGCCCAACTCCTTCAGTTCCAGTTCCAGAGCCGCGATCTTGGGGTCGGGATTGCGGTCGCCGACGACCCGCAGGCAGGCAGCCTGTTTGCCGAGCACCATGCAGGTGTCTTTCGAGGCGCCAATCCCGACACCGACGATGGCCGGCTGGCAGGCGAGCCCCCGCTTGCCGAAGGCGATGAGGGTGTCGAGCAGGAAGCGCTTGATGCCGTCGATCCCGTCGCCGGGAAACAGCATGCGGTAGTCCGAGCCGAAGAGCCCGCCCTTGTGCACCGTTGTAACGTCGATCCAATCGGCCTCGGGCTCGAAACTCCACTCGATCTCCGGCGCGTTGATGCCGACATTGTTGTTGTGCTCGCTGCGCCACAGCGGATGCACCCGGTTGGGGCGCAGCGGCACGTCCTGGGTCGCCCGCGCTGTTGCCGAGCGCAGAGCCCGTTCGATACCGGTAAAGCCGCCGGTGAAACTGGCTTTGTCACCCACCTTCACATAGTAGCGCGGCAAGCCGGTGTCGGCGCACATGGGCCGACGGTCTTCGCTGGCAGCCTCCCAGTTCTCCACCATGGACTGCAGCACAAAGGCCGAGAGGTCGCCGCTTTCCACGTCGATCATGCCCTTGATGCCGCCCAGATAGTCCTCCGGAATGTCAATGGCGGCCTTTTTCATGATCTCATAGCCGGCGGCTTCGATGGCCGCTTGTTCGATCATGCTTTCCTCCTCCTTTTCCGCCGCCCGCTCAGGCGGTCGCTGCCGGTGGCACCCCGGCTTCGTCGTCGATGAGGGACTGACCGGGCTTCACCTTGTCGAAGGTAACCGGCACCATGGACGTCGCCAGCCCCTCATCGCGCAGGGCGATCCGGGTGAAGGCCGTGGTTTCCAGATCGCCGGTCTCGGGGAAGTCCTCCCGGAAGTGAGCGCCGCGGGAATCTTCGCGCGCCCCGGAAGCTGCAGCAATCACCGCCGAGACCGTGAGCAGGCTGTCCAGATTCAGCCAGTCATGCCAAGTGAGATTGAAAGCCCTGTCGCCGTCGGCAAGCCCGGTCGCCTGAAGTTCGGTATTCAAGGACATCAGAGAGTCATGGCCCTTCTCCAGGCTTTCGGCGCTGCGCAGTATGCCGACGTGGTCCCACATGTCCTGGGAAAGGCGGTCACGCAGCCCGTTCAGGTCACCGCCGGTCTGGGCAAAGGGTTTCTCGGCGCGGGCAATCCCGGCCTCGATCACCGTCTCATCCGGGTCGCGCCAGCCGGGCTGACCCTTTACGTAGGCGGCCATGGAGTCCCCGGCGATGCCGCCAAAGACGGTAGAGTTTGCGACACCGTTGCCGCCCAGACGGTTGGCGCCGTGGACGCCGCCGCAATCCTCCCCTGCCGCAAAGAGACCGGGCGAGGCTGTCGATCCGTCCGGCTCGAACTCGATCCCGCCCATCATGTAATGGGCCGTCGGCACCACCTCGACCCGGCCGCCCGCCAGATCGAAACCGCAGTCCGCACAGCGTTTCACCATGCCCGGAAAAAGATCGGTCACCCGCTCCTCCCCCAGATGCGCCATTTCGATGTAGACGCCGCCCATTGGGGTTGTGCGTCCGGCGCGCATCTCCGCATAGATAGCGCGGGAAACGATGTCGCGGGTCGCCCGTTCACCGGCCGGATGGTAGCCCGCCATGAAGCGCTCCCCGGCACCGTTCAGCAGATACCCGCCGGCACCGCGCAGCCCCTCCTCCAGCACCGTGCCAGTCATCCGGGTGTCGGGGCCGCCGAGCAGGCCCGTCGGATGGAACTGCACCATCTCCATGTCGCGCAGGTTCAGGCCGTAGCGCAGTGCCATCGCCAGCCCGTCGCAGCTCTTGTCGCCGGAGGGCGTGTGGTAGAGATACATGGTCGGCCCGGCGCCGGTCGCCAGCAGCACCGCCTTGCCCTGCACCAGCCGATAGGCGCCGTCGCGCATGTCGATCATCAGCACCCCGGCGATGCCGGAGCCGTCGCGCGCCGGGATCAGTTCGATGGCGCGATGCTCCTCCAGTCTGGCAGCGTCGAGCGCCCAGACCTGCTCCATCAGGCGGTTGATGATCTCGATCCCGGTCAGATCCCCCTTGTGCACCGTGCGGTCGAAGCTCTGTCCGGCGAAGGCCTTTTGGTGCAGAGATCCATCGGCGTTGCGGTCGAAGAAGCACCCAACCTCGTTCTCCAACTCGCGGATGCGCTCCACCGCCTTCACGCAGAGCGTCCAGGCGAGGTCCTGGCGTGGCAGCCACTTACCGCCGACGATGGTGTCCATGAAGTGGCGTTCGATGGAATCGCCCGGCGCCAAGGCGACGTTGTATCCGCCTTGAACCATGCGGGTACAACCGCTTTTCCCCAGCAACCCCTTGGCAGCGATGGTGACGTCGAGGTCCGGATTGGCCTGCTTGGCGTGGAGCGCGGCAAAGAGCCCCGCCCCGCCGCTGCCGAGGATCAAAATGTCCGTCTTGTGGCGTTCGATCATCATGACTCAGACGACCTGCGCATAGAAGGCCACGCCGGCAGCGACCGCAGCAAGGGTTCCCGGAAAGATCCAGCGCAGGCGCGGGTCGCTGCGAAGCGGCCAGCGCGTGAACTCCAACGCCAGAACCCGGATACCGAAGCAAAGATGCAGGGTCAGCAGGGTCACCAGGCCCCACTCCGCCACCTTCACCAGCGGCAACTCCGCAAAGACGAGAAAACTGTCGAGAGTCTCGGCACCCTCCAGAGCAAGCCCCAGGGCGAGAAAGTGAAACGGCAGAAAGACGGCCAGGGCCAGGCCCGACAGCCGATGACCGAGAAAAGCGAGATAGCTCTCGTGACTGCGCAGCGGCTGCATGATTCAGGCCACCACGGCAACGACGGCCCGCAGGCCGAGCACGGCGAGCAAAAGGCCGAAAGCCAGGGCAAGAAGGTTCACGAGACCCGTCCCCGCCGGCGTCCATTCCCGCAGGATGTTGCGCAGACCCAAGGGCGCATGAACAGCGGCGGCGAGAACGAAGAGGCCGTAGAACAGCGCCCAGCCCAGGCTGCCCTGGGTGCGGCCGAGAATCTCCGCCGCCGTCAGGCCATCGCGCACCGCGTAGAAAATCAGGCCGAGATGAATCAGCACCAGCGGCGCCAGAACCATGGCGCTGAGGCGCTGCAGGACAAAGAGGTGCCGCTCCATCGTCACGATACCTTCGGGGCGCCGAAAAACGCTGTACGCTTCAGACCGGCAATGGATTCCGATGGGCTCAGTCCGACCGGACAGTGACGGGTACAGTTGCCCTGGCTGTGGCAGGACGTGCAGCCGCCGGACGAGAAAGCGCGGTCCAGGGTGTCGTCCCGCGCCCCATGGCGGGCATCGTTCACCAGGGTCCAGGCCCGGTTCAGTGCCGCCGGCCCCAGATAGTCGGCATCCCAGGTCACCACGTCGCAGGCGCTGTAGCAGACGGCACAGTTGATGCACTCGATGGCGGCGGAAGCGGCCAGACGTGCCCGACCTTGCGGGTCGACGGCTTGTGGGGGATCTTCGCGGCTGGCGGTACCGAGATGACGGCCGCCGGCCTTCTGCCACTTCTCGAAGAAGGGTGTCAGATCGCAGGCGAGATCCTTTATCCGCGGCAGATTGCGCAGCGGCTCCAGCGTCAGGGTCCCCTCCTGGGCGATACTGCGGACATGGGTGCGGCAGGTCCAACGGGGCCTCCCGTTCACGGTCATGGCGCAGGACCCGCAGACCCCGACCCGGCAGGCAAAGCGATAAGCCAAAGCCGGCTCCTGGTGGCGCTGTACTTCAGTCACCACATCCAGGACCGTCTGGTTGGCCCGCGGCGGCACCCGATAGGTCTGGAAACACCCGTCGTCCCGCCCGCGCCAGATGCGCACCGTCAGTTCGTCTGAACCGCCTGTGGTCATGCCGGTACCTTAGCCGCGCGCGCCACCGTCGGTGCGGCCTGCGCTTCGATCGCGATGTCGATACAAACCGGCGCGCCGCAGGACAAAGCCTCGGCCAGAACCGCCGGCAGCGCGGCACCTTCGGTAACCTGAAAGCCCTGGCATCCCAGGGCCGCGGCAGTCTGGTCGTAGCGAGCCCCGGGACTGAGATCGCAGCCGATCAGACGGTCCTTGCCGAAGTCGCGCAACTGGATCACCTGCTCCGCATTCCAGCGCGCGTCGTTACCGACGATGGCGACAAAGTGCGTGGCTTCGCGCGCCGCGGTCTCGAACTCGCTCAAATGAAATCCCACGGTTCCGTCCCCCATCAGCGCAATCACCGGCGCCTCCGGCCGCGCCAGCTTGGCGCCGATGGCATAAGGCAGACAGCCGCCGATGGCGCCCGAAGGCCCGTTGATCAGCCGCGTCGAGGCCGATGTGGTGGCCTGAATCCACTGCCCGAACTCACCGCCGTCGCAGATCAGGATGGTGTCTCCGTGTTTGTCGATTTCGGCCTGCACCGCAGCACCTACTTGCTCGGCCAGGATACCGCCCCGTCCCTTCGCCTTGGTCCGGCTGGCCAGCGCTTCTGAGACATCGCGATGCCACCCGTTGCGCGCTCCTGCGCCCGAACCGACCGCTATCATCGTCTCTGCAGCGGGCAAGGTATCGGCCAAACCCGACAGCACCAGCCGCGATCCGAGCGCCGCCTTGGCACGGTCAATCACCGCCGCGTCGGGGTCCAGCATCATGACCTCGGCAGCCGAGGACTGCGCCTTGCCGGCGAAACCGGACATGAAGTCCACCGCCTTGCCGAGGTAGAGCAGGCCATCGGCTTCCGCCAGCAACTCTGCAAAGGCGCCGAGCGCGGGATCGCGCAGACCGCGCGGGCTCTCCAGGCCGATGGCCGGAACGTCCAAGGCGGCGCTCAGGCGCGCCAACCTGTCACCGCTGCGCGAAACGCTCAGCTGAGGACCGGCCAGCAGCAGTGGCCTTTCGTATCCGGCCAGCCGGTCCAGTACTTCCTGAATCGCCGCATCATCCGGCTGGCACGGGGTCGGTAAAAAGGCCTCCGCAGGAGGTTTATTCGTTGGCCCGGCGGAGGCTGTCAGCACATCAAAGGGCAAAGCCAGATGCACCGGTCCGGGACGGCCGGTCTGAGCCAGGTGAACGGCCCGCGCAAAGGCGTTTGACAGATCCTCGGCGGCGGTCACACGCTCGCTTGCTTTCACAAAAGGCCGCGCCGCGTCCACCTGGGGAAACTCCTGGAAAGCCCCCTGGCCGTCCAAGGCAACTGGTGAGTCCCCGGAGAGGAAGACCACCGGGCTTTCGGACATCGCCGCGGTGTAAAGCGCGCCCAGGGCGTTGCCGAAACCCGGCGCCGCAGTGACCAGGGCCACACCGACCTTGCCGGAGACCTGGGCGTAACCATCGGCCATGAAGACGGCCGCCGCCTCGTGGCGGGTGTGAACGATGCGGATGCCCGGATCGATGAGTGCATCGTAGAGCGGCATGATCTGATTGCCCGAAAGGGAAAAAACCACGTCGACACCGGCATCCGCCATCGCGCCGGCCAGATGATCCGCACCACGCATTACATTCCGCTCCGAAAGACTGCCGACCGCTGGGGTCGGTCTCGAAACAAGTCTAAACTTTAAAATTTCTCAATCAAGCGATATATATGTTTAGTTATTCAGGATTAATGGGCCAGCCTTGCCACCATGGACGTCAAGTCACTCTATACGCTGATCGCCGCGGCGGACTGCGGCAGCTTTGCCGAAGCGGGCGCTCAACTGGGCATCTCGCTCTCCGCGGTCAGCCTGCAATTGCGCGCCCTTGAGAAAGAAACCGGCCTCACCCTCTTCGACCGGCGCACCCGCCCGCCGCAATTGACCGAGGAGGGCCGCAGCTTCGTCGCCCGCGCCCGCGAGGTCGTGGTGCACTGGGAAGCGCTCAGCGAAAACCTCTCCCGCGACCCCGCACGCGGAACCCTCAGGGTCGGCGCCGTTCATACAGCCGTGGCCGCGACCCTGCCGGCGGCCCTGCACCGCCTGCAGGAAAGCCGCCCGGAACTTTCCGTAAGGCTCGCCACGGGACTTTCCCACGATCTGGAAGAGCAGTTGAGACGGCGGATTATCGACTGCGCGGTGGTAACCGAAGCCGAAACCGAGACCGAGGATCTGACCAGCCACCGCATCACCAGCGAACCTCTGGTTCTGATCGCCCATCGCTCGGTTAAGGGACGTGATATCGCCAAGATCCTGACCGCCGAGCCCTATGTTCGATTCAGCAAACATGCCCGCGTCGCCCGCCTGATCGAGAGGGAACTGCAGCGCCGCAAGATAGCGGTCTCATCCCGTATGGAAATCGACGCCTTGGACGCCGTGGTTTCGCTGGTGAGCAATCGGCTTGGGGTCTCCATCGTGCCCTTGAATGCCGGTGACGCGGCCTTTCCGGAAACCGTCCGCGTGCTGCCTCTCGGATCACCGCCCGTGCTGCGGCACCTCGCCGTCTCCCTGCGCAGCGACTCCGCCAAGGCCCATCTCGTTTCGCTGCTGATAGAAGAGCTGCGCGGCGCCTATTCCGCGAAGACCGCCGCTTAACCATCGCCTTCCCCAGCTTCTCAGCCCGTAACTCAAAACTCCCGGCCCGCTCATGAACGGTCGGGTTGATAAGACTTACAACTATTGAGAATTAACGTTTTGTGTAGTTTTGCCTTCCATAGTTTGCGCCAAAGTCGGCGAACTATGGGATTTATAGCCTAAAATCAGATTCGCTGGCCAGACCGGTGTGACGGCCGCTGCAGGAGGTGCCACGGCACCTCATCTAGGAAAAGTTGTTGGGCAAACGGCTCAGGAGGGCACTGCTCATGAAAGGCATTATCTTCACCGAGTTTCTGGAAATGCTGGACGAGAAGTTCGATCCGGAGCTCACCGAGCGGATTATCGAAAAGGCAAACCTGCCTTCCGGTGGCGCCTATACAACGACCGGAACTTACGATCATACGGAACTGGTTGCCCTGGTCGTAGAGCTCAGCAAGGAAACCGAGATCGGCATCACCGATCTGGTGCGCACCTACGGCTTCTACCTTTTCGGCCGTTTCGTACGCGGCTATCCCCGCTTCTTCTCAGGCATCAAAGACTCCTTCACCTTCATCGAGGGTGTCGAGGAAGTCGTGCATGCGGAGGTGCGCAAGCTCTACGCCGAGGCCAAGCCGCCGACGATATCCGCGTCGCGAAAAGGCGACAATCAGCTTGAGGTGATTTACGAGTCGGAACGCTGTCTGGGCGATGCGGCTCACGGCCTGATCCTCGGCTGTCTCGACTACTTCAAGGAAGAAGTCGAGGTCGAGCGCGAGAATGTCGACGACGATTCAGGCAAGAAGGTGCGGTTTCTCCTGACAAGGGCCGCTTAAAGCCATGGATGTGGAAGTTCTCAAGAAGCGGCTCGCCCGAGAGAAGATGGCTCGGCGGCAGGCTGAAAACCTGCTTGAATCGAAGAGTCGCGAACTCTTCCTTGCCAGTGAGCAGGCACAGAAATCGGCCCAACTGGTCAAAGCCCAGTCAAAGCAGCTTCAGGCGGTCTTGGACCATGCCATGACAGCGATCTTTCTTGTCGATGAAAACGAGAAGGTTGTGCGCGCAAACCGGCTGGCGGAACTGACCTTCGAGATGTCGAAGGAGGAGCTGTTGGATATGAGCTTCTTCGAGATCTTCGCTGACGAAGCGCGAGACAAAGCGCACGGTTTCGATGCCGTGGCTGAATTGGACCAGGAAGTCGATACTTCCAGCACCTCGATCGAATCAGTCGGCCGGCGAAAATGCGGCAGCACCTTCCCCATGGAACTCGCGATCACGCAGCTTGACCTGGACGACAAAAAGTTCACGGTCTGGATCTGCCGGGACATCTCCCATCGCAAGGAAGCAGAGAACGAGCGGGCCAAGCTGCAGCTTGAGCTCAGCCAGGCCCAGAAACTGGAATCCCTCGGCACCCTTGCGAGCGGCATTGCCCACGAGATCAATACGCCTGTTCAGTACGTCAGTGACAACGGCCACTTCCTGAAAGACGCCTTCACCGACCTGATAACTGTCCTGGATGCCCAAAAGGCCTTGCTGGAAGCCGCCGAGGCCGGTGGTGTCTTGGCGGAGCAGGTCGGCGCCGTAAAGAAGAGCGAAGAGGAAGCCGACATCTCTTTCCTGAGAGAAGAGGTTCCAGGCTCAATCGAGCAAACCCTGGATGGCGTCTCGCGGATCAGCAAGATCGTAACGGCGATCAAGGAATTCTCGCACCCGGGCGCCGCGGAAAAGTCGCTCATCGATATCAACAAGGCGATCGAGACGACGCTGACCGTCGCGCGTAACGAATGGAAATACATCGCCGAGGTCGAGACCGACTTCGACGAAAACCTTCCGCAGGTGCCCTGTCTGCCGGGTGAGTTCAATCAGGTTGTCCTGAACATGGTGATCAATGCCGCACATGCCATCGAGAGCGTGAAGAAAGACGATCTGGGCAAGATCACCATCAAGACCCTGACAGACGACGGCAAGGCGGAGATCCGCATCACCGATACCGGTTGCGGCATTTCCGAGGAGAACAAGAAACAGATTTTCGACCCCTTCTTCACCACCAAGGGGGTCGGCAAAGGCACAGGCCAGGGGCTTTCCATCGCCTATGCCAGTATCACCCAGAAACACGGCGGTACCATCGCGGTGGAATCGACCGTCGGCAGCGGCACCACCTTTATCATCCAACTTCCGCTCTCCGAGGCGGAGAGCATGAAGGAGGCGGTCTAGATGAAACCAGCCATCCTTTTCGTTGATGACGAAGCCAACATTCTGCAAGGACTGCGCCGCATGCTCCGTGGCATGCGCAGCGAATGGGATATGGACTTTGCCGAGGGCGGCGAGATCGCGCTCTCGAAACTGTCTGAAAAGACCTTCGATGTCGTCGTCACCGACATGAAAATGCCGGGAATGAATGGGGCCGAGCTCCTGGATCAGGTTTCGGCGCTCTATCCGCGGTCCATACGACTAATCCTCTCCGGCGAAGCCGATACCGAGGCGACCTTTCGCACCATCAAGACCAGTCACCAGTTCCTGCCGAAGCCATCCAACAGCGAGCGGCTGGCGGAGATCATCAAGGCAACCCTGCAGCGCCGCGACAGCCTTGGTAACGAGAAACTGCAGACGCTCGTTACCGCGGTGGGCTGCCTGCCTGTTTCGCAGGCCGCAGGCGAAGCGCTGAACGACCTGATCGAGCAGGAGTCCGCCTCTATCGACCAGGCGGCTGACATCTTCGCCCTCGACCCAGCGCTGACGGCCAAAGTGATACAGCTCGCAAATTCCGCCTACTTCGGCATCGGTGATCCCGTTGTCAGCCCCAAGGCAGCGGTCAACCTCCTTGGCTGGGATGTTCTAAGGGTTCTTCTTCTCAAGCACGCGCTTGGCACCGCCTATCCAGCCGGCGCCAACAAGGCGATCTATGAGAGCACCATGGCTCAGGCCCAGGATGTAAGCGAGCTCGCGGGCTGGATCGCCAGCCAGGAAGGGGCCGATCAGGCCGATGTCAACCGAGCCCAACTCACCGGGCTGCTCCAAGGACTCGGTCGTCTGGTGCTTTGTGCCGCGGGCGCGGAGGACTATGCGAAGGTCCCTGCCCTGGTAACTGCCGGCAAAACCATCGGCGAGGCGGAGTACGAGATTTTCGGTGAGTATCACTGGACGCTCGGTGCCTACCTGGCGCAGCTCTGGGCCCTGCCCCAGCCGGTGGTCGACGCCATCCGCTTTCTTCACCAACCCAGCGCCCTGGAAGAATCGGCACAAGGCTCGGTCGCGCTGCTGGCCGGCCACGCCGCCCTGGGCATAGCAACCGGCATGCGCAGCAGTGACCCAAAGGCCGTTGCGGCGTCCCTGATAGACCCGGATTTCCTGTCCAGTCAGAGCTGTGATTCGAAATTGGACAACTGGCTGGATGGCTGGGCAAACCGGGAAACTGCGGCATGACGGACAAGGTCCTCTTTGTCGACGACGATCCACAGATCCTCAGCGCCTTCAAGCGGGGCCTGCGCAAGCGTTTCGACCTGAAGACCGCCGAAGGCGGCGCTGCCGGGCTTGAAACTCTTAGTGAGGACGGCCCCTTCTCCGTCGTTGTCAGCGATCAGCAGATGCCGGAGATGGACGGGATCTCCTTTCTCCGCAAGGTGAAACAGAAGTCCCCACTGACGGTCCGCATGATGCTGACGGGCAATGCCGACCAGAAGACGGCTATGGACGCCGTCAACGAAGGGCACATCTTTCGCTTCCTGACCAAGCCCTGCGAACCCGACGAGCTTGCGACCGCCGTCGAGGCGGCCCAGCAACACTACCGTTTGGTGTCGGCCGAACGCGAACTGCTTGAGAAAACCCTGGCGGGCAGCGTCAAGGTTCTGGTCGACGTTCTCTCTCTGAACGATCCTGATTCGTTCAAGGAAACCGCGCGCTTGCGGCGCTGGGGCCTCAAGCTGGCCAAGGCCGTCGGGCTGGAGGGCACCTGGGCCTTGAACATGGCCACGATGCTGCACGGCATCGGCCGCATCACACTGCCTGCGGAAATCTCGCAGAAGCTGCGTGACGGCAGTGAACTGAGCAAAGTCGAAGCCGAGATGCTGGCGCAGACGCCCGAAACCGCCCGCGATCTGATCAAAAACATCCCGCGGCTGGAGGGCGTTGCCGAGGCGGTCTACTATCAGGCTGCCGGTTACGACGGCAGCGGCTTTCCCGGCAGCGGAAAGAAGGGCGATGCCCTTCCCATCGAAGCCCGCATCCTGCGTATCCTCATCGATCTGGCCAAGGCTTCTTCGCGCGACGAACCGGGACCGGAGATTTTCGATCGCCTGGCTAAGAATGGCGGGGCCTACGATCCCGAAATCCTGAAGGCTGCCAAAACCGTCCTGACCCCCAAGGCCGATGAAGCCGCAAAGACACGCCCCGAACCGGAGGTGCTGAAGCTACAGCTCCACCAAATCACAACCGACCACAAGCTGGTCGAAGATGTCGTCACTGAATCCGATGTTCTGGTTCTGGCCAGCGGTCACCGCATGTCACGCGCTATGATCCAAAAAATCCGGCAATATCATAAGCTTCGGCCAATCAAACAACCCCTCTCCGTCGTCGAAGTCATCGACGAGGAAGAGACAGAGAACGAAAAAGAAGCGCCCGCCGAATAGATTCTCTGCAAAGGCAGTTGTCGCCTCCGGCGCCCGGTGGCATGAACGATGGATCATGTTCAGGTCCCTGCGCCGAGTCGCCCAGTCTTCCCCTCCCCTTAGCCGGTTTTTCGGACTTTCTGCCCATAGCATTGCGATGGTATGCGGCAGAGCATGAGCGACCCCAAGAGCAAGATTCTGAAGGAAGTCTTCGGCTTCGACAGTTTTAGGCCGGGCCAGGCCGAAATCATGGACAGCCTGCTGGCCGGACGTTCGGCCCTGGCCGTCATGCCCACCGGCGCCGGCAAGTCGCTCTGCTTCCAGGTTCCGGCGCTGGTGCGCGGCGGCCTTACCATCGTGGTCTCCCCTTTGGTCGCGCTGATGCAGGACCAAGTCGCGGCCCTGCGGCTGGCAGGCGTCGCAGCGGAGACGATCAATTCGGCCCGCTCGCGCGACGACAACGTGGCTGCCTGGCGACGTGTCGCCGCCGGCGAAACCCGCCTGCTGTATCTCGCCCCCGAACGCCTGATGACAGAGCGCATGCTGGCGGCTCTCAGCCGTCTGGATGTCCGGCTGATTGCGGTGGATGAGGCGCACTGTATCTCGCAGTGGGGGCCCGCCTTCCGGCCGGAATATGAAGATCTGGCCCGCCTGCGGGAGATCTTTCCGGATGTCCCCATCGCGGCCCTGACCGCCACCGCCGACGGCAGCACCCGCAAAGACATCCTCGACAAGCTGTTCGGCGGGCGGGCGGAGGACTTCGTACTCGGCTTCGACCGGCCCAACCTGCAGCTCGGCGTCGAGGTGAAGCGAAGCTGGAAAAACCAATTGCTCAGCTTTCTGCAGCGCCACGAGGGTGCCAGCGGGATCGTCTATTGCCTGTCGCGCCGCAAGACCGAGGAAGCGGCCGCCTTCCTGGTGGAGAACGGAGTCACGGCCCTCGCCTATCACGCCGGCATGGACAAGCAGCTGCGCGATGCCAACCAGAACCGCTTTATGACCGATGACGGTATCGTCATGGTGGCGACCATCGCTTTCGGCATGGGCATCGACAAACCGGACGTGCGATTCGTCTTTCACTGCGACCTGCCCGCATCGGTCGAAGCCTATTATCAGGAGATCGGGCGTGCCGGGCGCGACGGTCTGCCGGCCGAAGTGCAGATGCTCTACGGCCTCGACGATATCCGCATGCGCCGCGTTTTCATCGAACAGGAGGAAAGCGGCGACGACCGCCGGCGCCGCGAACACCAGCGCCTCGACGCCCTGATCGGCTACTGCGAGTCGCCGAGCTGCCGGCGGCGCTTGCTGCTCGAATACTTCGGCGAAACCATGGAGGACTGCGGCAACTGCGACATCTGCCGCAACCCCGTCGAGCTCAGCGACGGCACCGCGGAGGGCCAGAAGATCCTGGCAGTCATCCACCAGACCGGCCAGCGCTTTGGCGTCGGCCACATCGTCGATATCCTGCGCGGCACCACCACCGAAAAAGTGACCAAGGCCGGGCACGACCGACTGCCGGGCTTCGGCGCTGGCGCCGAAGGCAAGAAGGAGGCCTGGCGTTCCTTCATCCGCCAGCTCGTCGCGGCAGGCTTTCTGCGTCTTGATATCGCAGGCTACGGCGGCCTGGGAATCACCGCGAAAGGCCAGGCCCTGCTGCGTGGTGAACAGCCATTCCATTACCGGCCCGACCGCATGCCGGCCCGTGCCGGCCGCAAAACCCGCAGCCGCGCCTTGCCTTCCGACACCGAGATGACGGCAGACCAGTCGGCGCTTCTCCACCGCCTGAAGGAATTGCGGTTGCGTCTCGCCAAGGAGCGCGGCGTGCCGGCCTATGTCATCTTCCCCGACCGGGCGCTGATCGACATGGCGCAGCGCCAGCCGCAGAGCCATGATGAGTTTGCGGCGGTCAACGGTGTCGGCGCCGCAAAGCTGCGCGACTTCGCCGACGTCTTCCTGGGCGAAATCGCCAATGCGGGTTAAGCGACCGAGCTCTCGGCTTCCGCGTCCAGACCACCGAGTTTCTCTATAAAGGCGGCGATCTCGTCCACGCCCTGGCCCGCTTTCACCTGGGCGAAAACGAAGGGGCGCTCGCCGCGCATCTTCTTTGCATCACGGTCCATCACCTCCAGACTGGCGCCGACCAGAGGCGCGAGATCGGTCTTGTTGATGACCAGCAGGTCGGAGCGGGTGATGCCGGGGCCGCCCTTGCGGGGGATCTTGTCGCCGGCCGAGACGTCGATGACGTAGATCGTGATGTCCGCCAGCTCCGGACTGAAGGTTGCGGCCAGGTTATCGCCGCCGGATTCGATCAGCACCAGATCGAGAGCCGGAAAACGCTGACGCATGTCGGCTACGGCAGCCAGGTTGATCGAGGCATCTTCGCGGATCGCCGTGTGAGGACAGCCGCCTGTCTCCACCCCCATGATCCGTTCCGGCGGCAGCGCACCGGAGCGCGTGAGGAACTCCGCGTCTTCGCGCGTGTAGATGTCGTTGGTGATAGCGGCGACATCATAGCGCGGCGCCAAGGTCTTGCAGAGCGCATCCATCAGCGCCGTCTTGCCGGAGCCGACGGGCCCGCCGATGCCGACCCTCAGGGGGCCTGTCGAAGAAGCGGTCATGATCTGAACAACCTCGTGTATTGGGTTTCGTGTTTCATGGCAGCGAAATCGGCCAGTACAGCCGAGCCACCGAGATCTTCCAGGGAGGCCTCCAGCGCGGCCTCGACCGTTTGGGCGATCGCCGGCTCCAGCGCCGCGGTGACGCGTTGTCCGTCGCTCTGTCCCAGGGGGATGAGCCGCACGCCGG
Source organism: Pelagibius sp. (assembly GCF_965249265.1). Lineage (NCBI taxonomy): Bacteria > Pseudomonadati > Pseudomonadota > Alphaproteobacteria > Rhodospirillales > Rhodovibrionaceae > Pelagibius > Pelagibius sp. Next base: position 2,777,379 of record NZ_OZ252224.1, read on the forward strand.
CGGAGACCAGGTTGGCAGCAAAGCCGTGGAGGTAGGCATGTAGAGCGGCCCTCAGAGGCAGCCCATGACCAGCAGCGGCGACACCGACAACGACCGGGTAGGCTATGGGTCCCGCCCAGGCCGAGGCGAGGTCATCCAACGCCTGACAAGGCCAGGCGTCCGCCGTCGCCATCGCAAAGGCCCGGCCTTGCGCCGTCGTTTCAAGCTGCCGCTCGGCGGTCGCAACAAAAGCCGCGGCCAGTTCGGCGATTGCCGCCAGCGCCGCTGTGTCATCGGTCGCCTCAAAGGCATGACGGAAGAGGATGGCGTCATTGCGCCCGGAGCCGAGAGTCAGCAGGTCGGTCAGCCAAAGCTCCAGCCCCGCGGCATCGGTAACCCCGCCCTGCTCCACCACCTGCTCCAAACCATGGGAATAGCTGAAAGCGCCCACGGGATAGGACGGCGAGAGCCAGGTTATCAAGCGGTAAAGCCCGGCCTCGTTCAGGTTTTCAGTCATGGTGTTCATGCCCCTGAACACGGCCGTGACCGTAAGCGCCGCCTTCCGGATCAAAAGGCGCCTCAATCAACTCCGTTCGGGCGCCCAGCTTCGTCAGCATCTCAAGGATGACATGATCCTCTCGAATTCTGAGGCAGTCGCCCAGCAACTGGGTCGGCAGATGACGGTTGCCGAGATGCCAGGCAATGCGGACCAGATCGACATCGGCGCCGGCCCGCACTTCAATGAGGCGTTCGGGCGCCGCCACCACCGCGACGATACCGCCCTCCTCCAAAACCAGGCCGTCGCCATGGGACAACGGTACGGTCTTCGGCAGATCGAGCAGGAACTCCACACCGGTCTCACCGCGCATCGCGATACGCCGCCGGTGCCGGGCATCAAAGTCCAGCACCACGGAATCGCAGGCCTCAGCCAGAGGCCAGCTTCCCGACGATTTGACAGAAGTCGCCCGCAACATCGCCGCAGACTAAAACAGGAAGTAGCGCTGCGCCATGGGCAGCTCTGCCGCCGGCTCGCAGGTCAGAAGCGCGCCGTCGGCGCGCACCTCATAGGTCTCCGGATCGACAGCGACCTCAGGCGTGTAGTCGTTCAGCACCATCTGCTTCTTGGTGACTTTGCGGATCCCTGAAACCGGGAGCACGCTGCGGTCGAGACCGAGCCGCCCGCCGACATCGGCCGCCGCCGCTGCCTGGGAAACGAACGTCACGGCACTGGCAGTCATGGCCTTGCCGAAGCCACCGAACATCGGGCGATAGTGGACCGGCTGGGGTGTCGGGATCGAGGCATTGGGATCGCCCATGGCCGCGGCGGCGATGGTGCCGCACTTCAGAACCAGGTCGGGCTTCACGCCGAAGAACATCGGCTTCCAGAGCACCAGATCCGCCAGCTTGCCGACTTCGACGGAGCCGACTGACTCGGCGATACCATGGGTCAGGGCGGGATTGATGGTGTACTTGGCGATATAGCGTTTGACCCGGAAGTTGTCGTTGTCGTTCTTTTCTTCCGGCAGGGCGCCGCGCTGCTTCTTCATCTTGTCGGCAGTTTGCCAGGTGCGGATGATCACCTCCCCGACCCGGCCCATGGCCTGGCTGTCGGAGGCGATCATCGAAAACGCGCCGAGGTCGTGGAGAATGTCTTCCGCCGCAATCGTCTCCCGCCGGATGCGGCTTTCCGCAAAGGCGAGATCCTCGGGGATCTTCGGGTCCAGGTGATGACAGACCATCAGCATGTCGAGGTGCTCATCCACCGTATTCACCGTGAAGGGCCGCGTCGGGTTGGTCGACGACGGCAGCACGTTCAGCTCACCGCAGACCTTGATGATATCGGGCGCATGGCCGCCCCCCGCCCCCTCGGTATGAAAGGCGTGGATCGTGCGCCCCTTGAACGCGGCAATGGTGTTCTCGACAAAGCCGGACTCGTTCAGGGTATCGGTATGGATCGCGACACCGATATCCATTTCATCGGCGACGGAAAGACAGGTATCGATGGCCGAGGGCGTGGTGCCCCAATCCTCGTGCAGCTTAAGCGCACAGGCGCCGGCCTCTATCTGTTCGATCAAGGCATCGGGCTTGGAGGCATTGCCCTTGCCGAAGAAGCCGAGATTCATCGGAAAACCCTCAGCCGCCTGCAACATGCGCTCCATATGCCAGGGGCCGGGTGTCGCTGTGGTGGCATTGGTGCCCTCCGCCGGGCCGGTGCCGCCGCCCATCATGGTGGTAACACCGGAATAGAGGGCGTCTTCCATCTGCTGCGGGCAGATCCAGTGGATGTGCGCGTCGATACCCCCGGCGGTGAGGATGCGGCCCTCGCCGGCGATGGCCTCCGTCCCCGGCCCGATGACGATATCGACACCCGGCTGGACGTCGGGATTGCCGGCCTTGCCGATGGCCGCGATGCGCCCGTCTTTCAAACCCACATCGGCCTTGATGATGCCCCAATGATCAACGATCAGGGCATTGGTGATGACCGTATCGACCGCCCCCTGGGCGCGGCTCGCCTGGGCTTGGCCCATACCGTCGCGAATCACCTTTCCACCGCCGAACTTTACTTCTTCCCCGTAGGTTGTCCGATCTTCTTCAACTTGAATGACAAGTTCGGTATCGGCCAGCCGGACACGATCCCCCGTTGTCGGGCCAAACATGGCCGCATAGGCCGCGCGGTCGATCTTCTGCGGCATGGCTCTAGCCCTCCAGGTCGTCTGTGAGAGGGCCGTTGATCCGGGCGTTGAAGCCGTGGATCTCCCGGGCACCGGCATAGGGGATCAGCATCACCTCGCGGCTTTGGCCGGGCTCGAAGCGCACCGCCGTGCCGGCGGCAATGTCGAGCCTGTAGCCCAGCGCTTTGTCACGGTCGAAGATCAAAGCCGTGTTGGTTTCATAGAAATGATAGTGGGAGCCGACCTGCACCGGGCGGTCGCCGCTGTTGGCAACCAGAAGGGTGATCGTCTCACGGCCCTCGTTCAGCAGGATGTCGCCGTCGGCGACCATGATTTCTCCGGGGATCATCGTTGCGGCTCTCCCTAGCGGATCGGCTGATGGACGGTGACCAGCTTGGTCCCGTCTGGAAAGGTCGCTTCGACCTGGATCTCGTGGATCATCTCGGCGATGCCGTCCATGACCTGATCGCGGGAGATCACGGTCCCACCGTCGCGCATCAGCTCGGCGACCGTACGGCCGTCGCGCGCGCCCTCCACCACATAATCGGAAATCAGGGCGATGGCTTCCGGGTAGTTCAGCTTGCAGCCGCGCCCCAGCCGGTTGCGCGCCACCATGGCAGCGACGGAGACAAGCAGCTTGTCTTTTTCCCGTGGTGTCAGGTTCACCCTCTCCTCCTTCTTGCTTTGCTTCTTACTTGTCTAGAGATGCCAAAGACGGGGCAGTGCTGGCGGCAAACCGGCCAAATGAGCACGTGCCGCCGCCCAGAAGGCGCCATAGGCCTGACGGACCGCCCTTGCCTCTCCCAGAAAACGCCCAGCGATCACGCCGTTGACGGCAGTCAGCGCCTGTTGAGACCCAGGAGAGTCTTCGGGCAGCAGAGCACGCAAAGGCTCCAGCTGCGCCGTAGCATTCTCGGCATGGAAAATCGCGCTGGCGAAGGCCGTCATACCGCCGAGGCAGGCAACAGAGGCCAGCGGCCGTCGAAAGTCGCCCTCCATATGCAGGGCATCGGCCCAGATGAGCCGTTCTCCGGCGCGCAGCTGCCATGCATCACGGATCAAGCCTTGGCTGAGCGTTTCGCCGGAGGCACTGCGGCCAAAGACCAGAAACTCGCCGGCCAGCACCCGGCTGCCGGGTTCGACCGTCAGCGTGGTTTCGCGCCGCAGGCGGGCACCGTCGAAAAGGATCGTTTCCTGGGGCAGCCATTCCAGCCAAGCCCCTGCCGCCGCGCTCAGGCTTACGTTGATAGAGCTGTCGGCGCCGGTCGAGCGATAGACCTTCTCCGCCGCCTGTGGATAGACACGCAGTTGGGCATCAGCACCCGCCGTAACAGCGATCTCTAAACTATCACCGCCAACGATTCCGCCGGAGGTCGTGATGAGGCTGGCTTCGAAAATGTCGCCGCGCGCCGGCTGCGGCAGGCGCAGCGAGAGCGGATCGCGCTGATGCAGATCGACCAGCCGCGTCACACCCGCTTCGGCCCGCACCGACAGTGCGGCTTCTCCGCGTACGGCGGCACGACGCAGCGGAACAACCGCTGCGGAAGCCTGATTTGCCGGTATAACCTCAGACGGCGATGTAGCGACGGACATCGGCCTCGACCATTTCATCTCCCCGACCGGATAAAACGATCTCGCCCCGGTCCAAGACAGCATAGCTGTCCGCCAGGTCTCTGGCGAAGTCGAAATACTGCTCGACCAGAACGATGGCCATATCACCCCTGGCGGCCAGCAGGCGGATGACCCGCTCGATATCCTTGATGATGGAGGGCTGGATGCCCTCTGTCGGCTCGTCCAGCACCAAAAGCCGGGGCCGCAGCACCAAGGCACGGGCGATGGCAAGCTGCTGCTGCTGGCCGCCGGAGAGGTCGCCGCCGCGCCGCCGCAACATGTCTTTCAGCACCGGGAACAGCTCGAAAATTTCCGCTTCAATCCGCCGGGCGGCACGAGGCAAAGCCGCAAAGCCGCTGCGCAGGTTTTCCTCCACCGACAAGAGGGGAAAAATCTCCCGCCCCTGGGGCACGAAAGCGATGCCACGCCGTGCCCGCTGATGCGGTGCCAGCCCCTCCAGCAGCTGGTCTTCCCAGCGGATCGAGCCGGCTTTCACAGCCTGCTGTCCGGCGATGGCCCGCAGCAGCGAGGTTTTGCCAACCCCGTTACGGCCAAGGACACAGGTCACTTGCCCCTTCTCCGCGCTGAGACTGACTTTCTTGAGCGCCTGGCTGGCGCCGTAGAAGAGATCGATGTCCTGAACCTGAAGCATCTTTTCCTCAGCGCCCAAGATAGACTTCGATAACGTCACGGTTGCTCTGCAAGCTGTCGAGCGAGCCTTCGGCCAAAACCGAGCCCTCGTGCAATACCGTGACATGACAATCCAGCGCGCGGATGAACTCCATGTCATGCTCGACCACGACAACGGAGTGCGACTGTGCGATCTCCTGCAGCATGACCGCCGTCTTTTCCGTTTCGGCATCGGTCATCCCCGCCGCAGGCTCGTCCACGAGCAACAGCTCGGGGTCCTGCATCAGCAACATGCCGATCTCCAGCCACTGCTTTTGTCCGTGCGAAAGGTTGCCGGCCAAGGCGTCGCGGAAGTCCTTCAGGACGATGCGTTCCAGCACCGCATCGATCCGCTCAAGCTGCGCCTTGCTCGGACGGGCGAAGAGACCGGTGAAAACGCCACGGTCGCCCTTTAGAGCGAGTTCAAGGTTGTCAAAGACACTCTGGCTTTCGAAGACCGTCGGTTTCTGGAATTTTCGGCCAATCCCCAGGTTTGCGATGGCAGCTTCGTCCAACCTGGTGAGATCGATGGAACCATTGAAAAAGACCTCCCCGCTGTCGGGCCGGGTCTTGCCGGTAATCACGTCCATCATGGTCGTCTTGCCGGCGCCGTTTGGGCCGATGATCGCGCGCAGTTCGCCGGAGACCACATAGAGGCTGAGATTGTTCAGCGCCTTGAAGCCGTCGAAGCTGACCGACACGCCGTCGACATAGAGGATGGTATCGGCAGCGGCATGGACCGGCCTTGATGGGGTCTGGTGGACAGGTTCTGCGGCCTCTGTCGTTGTGATTTGTGAGAGAGCTTCGCTCATCCCGCCGTTTTCCCCGGTAGAACTTCGCGCAGGAAAGCGGCCCGCAGGCGGTCTTGCAGGCCCGGCAGAGAGCCGATGATGCCCCTTGGCAGAAAGACCGTGACGGCGACAAAAAGGCCGCCGAGGAAAAACAGCCAGATCTCCGGCGCCGCCCCGGTCAGATAGGTCTTGGCGTAGTTCACCAGAAGCGCGCCCAGGATCGCGCCGTGCAGATAGCCGCGTCCGCCGACCGCCACCCAGATCACGATCTCGATGGAATTGGCGGGCGAGAACTCGCTTGGATTGATGATGCCGACCTGAGGCACGTAGAGGGCCCCGGCGAGCCCCGCCAGCATGGCCGAAAGGACGAAAACGAAGAGCTTGTAGAATTCCACCCGGTAGCCGAGGAAGCGCACCCGGCTCTCGGCATCACGGATCGCCACCAGCACCCGCCCCACCTTCGAGCAGACAATCCATCGGCAAAGCAGGTAAGCCAGGGCCAGCATGACGGCGGAAGCCGCAAAGAGCCCGGCACGAGTACCGTCGGCCTGCAAGTTGAAGCCCAGCAGTTCCTTAAAGTCGGTCAGACCGTTATTGCCGCCGAAGCCCATGTCGTTGCGGAAGAAGGCCAGCAACAGGGCGAAGGTCATGGCCTGGGTGATGATGGAGAGATAGACCCCGGTGACGCGCGAGCGGAAAGCCAGCCAGCCGAAGACGAGGGCCAACAGGCCCGGCACCAGGATCACCATCAGCAAGGCAAAGGGAAAGGACTCGAAGCCGTACCAGTACCAGGGTAACTCCTTCCAGTTCAGGAAGACCATGAAGTCCGGCAAATCGGGATTCCCATAGACCCCGCGGTCACCGATCTGGCGCATCAGATGCATGCCCATGGCATAGCCGCCGAGTGCAAAGAAAGCACCGTGACCCAGGCTCAGGATCCCGCAGTAGCCCCAGATAAGATCGACGGAAAGCGCCAGCAGAGCAAAACAGAGATACTTGCCCAGGAGGCTCACGAGATAGGTCGGCACATGAAAAACCGAGTCCGACGGCACCGCCAGATTCAGCAGCGGCACCAGAACGGCGACACAGAGCAGCAGTCCCAGGGTGATCTTGCTGCCCAGTGGCGACAACAGACGGCCGTGGTCGTTCGACAGCAGCACGGGCTAGTTCTCCACCGCGCGTCCGCGCAGCGCGAAGAGGCCGCGCGGGCGCTTTTGGATGAAGAGAATGATCACCACGAGCACCAGGATCTTACCCAGCACCGCGCCGGCATAGGGCTCCAGGAACTTGTTCACCAACCCGAGCGAGAAGGCTCCTACGAGGGTGCCCCAGAGATTGCCCACGCCCCCGAAGACGACAACCATGAAGCTGTCGATGATGTAGCCCTGACCCAGGTTGGGGCTGACGTTGTCGATCTGGCTGAGGGCGACGCCGGCCATGCCCGCGATGCCGGAGCCCAAACCGAAGGTCATGGCATCAACCCAACCGGTGCGGATACCCATGGAAGAGGCCATGGGGCGGTTCTGGGTCACCGCGCGCATTTGCAGGCCGTAGCCGCTGAAGCGGATCAGCGCCATGAGCAGCGCGAAGACAAGCAAGGCAAAAAGAATGATCCAAAGCCGGTTGTAGGTCAGGGTGAGGCCGCCCGCCACCTCCCAGGCGCCGCTCATCCAGGCGGGATTGCCGACCTCGCGGTTGGTGGGGCCGAAGATACTGCGCACCACCTGCTGAAGAATGAGGCTGAGGCCCCAGGTGGCCAGCAAGGTCTCCAGGGGCCGGCCATAGAGAAAGCGGATGACGCCGCGCTCGATCCCGATACCCACCAGGCCGGTCACCAGAAAGGCTGCGGGTATGGCAACCAACAGCGAGTAGTCGAAGGCGCCGGGAAAGGAAGCGCGAAACACCTCCTGCACCACAAAGGTGGTATAGGCGCCGATCATCACCATTTCACCGTGGGCCATGTTGATGACCCCCATCACCCCGAAGGTGATGGCCAGGCCAATGGCGGCCAGCAGCAGGACCGAACCCAGGCTGATGCCCTGAAAGATGTTCTCGATGAAGCCGTTGAAGGCGAGTTTTGATTCGATGGTTTTCAAGGTCTCGGCGGCGGCGGCGCGGAGATCGCTGTCGGGCTCTGCCGGCCGCCCTTCCCCGTCGATGATCAGCAGCCCCGATACGATGGCCCGCACCTCCTGATCAACGAAAGCCGCCAGTGCCTCAATGGCGGCAAGTCGCGTCGCCTTGTCGTCGGACGTTGCCAACTCTGTCGCCGCCAAGGCGCGTGCCAGGCGGCTGGCCACCTTGGGATCGCTCTCGCGCGCCAAGGCAGCCTGCAATGGCCCAAGCATGTCCGACTGTGCCGATCTGAATACCGCATCGGCTGCCTGGATCCGCGCCACCGGGTCAGGGCTGCCCAGCGTCAGGGCGCCGAGCGCCGCTTTGACCGCCTGCCGCAGCCGGTTGTTGATTCTCACCTTGCGCAGCTTGCGTTTGCCGACTTCGCCCAGCGCCTCGCCGGTCATCGCATCGAAAATGCGGTAACCGCCCGCACTATCCTCGGCGACGACCATTCGGTCGTCTTCCTTCACCTGAAAGAGGCGGCCGGCCAAAAAGGCCTGGAGGATCGGCACCGCCCGTTCATGCCCGCCGGCAGCCAGGCTTTCCACCGCCGCGGCCTTGGTGGCGTTCGACTTCTCTGTCAGCGCCTGGAGGTCCTGCGCAAGCTCGGCTGACGCAGCCGAGGGAATCAGCAAGACGATCAGTACTGCGAAAGCCCTTAGCCTGAACAGCTTGGACAAGGCCGGCATCAATCGGAGTTCCCCAAGAAAGAAGATGAGCGGCGGGTCCCGCGAAAGGACCCGCCGCCGTGCCGAAGTAAGGCTAGTTCGTCACGTACTTCGGTGCTTCGCAGTTGCCGCAGACCCAGGGATAGGTCCAGTCGGCAGTCAGCTTGGCGCTTTCCGGGATGAAGTCGCTCCAGGCGTCGCCGACCACTTCCTTCTCGGTCGACCAGACGGTCTCGATCATGCCGTCGTCCTGGATTTCACCGATCAGCACAGGCTTGGAGAGGTGATGGTTCGCGTTCATCACCGCCGTGCCGCCGGTCAGGTTCGGTACCGTCTGGCCGTACATGGCCTGACGCACGGCATCCACGTCGGTGCTGCCCGCCTGCTTCACCGCCTGGGCCCACATCTTAAAGCCGATGTAGGTGGCTTCCATCGGGTCGTTGGTGACACGATCCTCATTGCCGATGAAGGCATGCCACTGCTCGATGAAACTGTCGTTCACGTCCGACTCGACGCTCATGAAGTAATTCCAGGCGGCGAGATGGCCGACCAGCGGCTCGGTATCCAGGCCCGCCAATTCTTCTTCACCGACGGAAAAAGCAACCACAGGAATCTCCTCGGCATTGATGCCCTGATTCCCCAACTCTTTGTAAAACGGCACGTTAGCGTCGCCGTTGATGGTGGAGACCACCGCCGTCTTCTTGCCCTGAGAGGCGAACTCCTTCACCTCCGACACGATGGTCTGCCAGTCGGAATGGCCGAAGGGCGTGTAGTTCTCCATGATGTCGGCATCCGTAATGCCCTTGTCGTTCAGGAAAGCCCGAAGGATCTTGTTGGTCGTGCGCGGGTAGACATAATCAGTACCCAGCAAGACGAAGCGCTCGGCCCCGCCGCCGTCTTCACTCATCAGGTATTCGACCGCCGGGATCGCCTGCTGATTCGGCGCCGCGCCGGTGTAGAAGACGTTGCGGGAGCTTTCCTCGCCCTCGTACTGCACGGGATAGAACAGCAGGCCGTTCAGTTCCTCGAAAACCGGCAGCACCGACTTGCGGGATACCGAGGTCCAGCAGCCGAAGACCGCCGCCACCTGCTCGCCCTCAAGCAGCTCCCGCGCCTTCTCGGCGAAAAGCGGCCAGTCGGAAGCTGGATCGACCACCACTGCCTCGACCTGTTTGCCGAGCAGGCCGCCGTTCTTGTTCAGATCGTCAACCATCATCAGGACCGTATCCTTCAGCGTGGTTTCAGAGATCGCCATGGTGCCCGAGAGCGAATGGAGCACGCCGATCTTGATGACATCGTCGGCCGCCTGGGCCGCCCCGGCGGCGAGCGCGCCGGCCATGGCCAAGGCGCTTGCTGCCCCCCTGATTACGGATTTCATTGTTCTGACTCCGCTGGAAGTTGATGTTGCACCGCAAAATATTGCTGAATTGAGACAATTAGTGTCAATACAAAATCATCTTGTTTATTTGCCATCTAATGTATTTATTTTCCATTACAAAATATTACAAAGAAAAATTATTCACAGAGACGATGTATTTCCCTGCGTTTATTGAATTCTGGTTTTATAGGCGACGCTGTCAGTGGGCGCGCCGGTCAATCCCCACCCTGCTCCCTTTCATTCAGCAGCTTGATCATCTCCGAGAGATCCACGTCACGCCGTTCCCGCAGCGAGACATAGACGAAAACCATGGTCGCTCTTTCGCGGATCATGTTTGCCGGGAACGGCAGGTAGACCAGCTCCTCGGCGCTGAAGGCCGGGGACGCCGTCGCGACCTGATAGGCGTAGCGCAGTTCCACATCGACCAGCCGCAGTGCCGATCCGTCCGCGGCATGCAGGTGCTGCGGAATACGCGCCATGCGCAGGAAGCTCGCCTTGTCTTCTGCCCCGTCGAAGCCGTCCATCAGCGCATCGGCGAGCAGCGCATTGTCATCACGTTGCGCACCCGGCTGCCCTGCCTTCTGCCCGTCGTGCAGATGGGAATGCAGGTGCTCGTGATCCGGTGGATGATTGTGGCCCGTTGCGGGTTCCGCCTGCGCCGCCCTAGCCATCATGCCGCCTCCCCGGAAAAGTCCACCGGCTTATCGATGATGCCGCGATGCGCGCCCATCTTGCCGTGTGACACCAGCGTGCCGAGCACGTCGACCATCACCCGCGTGGCGAAGAGCGAGGTGATGTCCGAGGTGTCGTAAGGGGGTGAAACCTCGACCACCTCCATCCCGCAGATCCCTTCTGCGGCCACCTTGCTCACCAGGCTGAGGGCTTCGCGCGGCAGAAAGCCGCCCGGCTCCGGCCAGCCGGTTCCGGGCACGAAGCCGCAGTCGACGGAGTCGATGTCGAAACTCAGATAGACCGCATCGGCATCTTTCCAGGCCGTCTCCAAGGCAATCTCGGCCACTTTGTCGAGACCCAGTTCCTCCACATCCGACATGGTGATGATGGTGGTGTCGCGCTTTCGCGCCTCGACAACCGCCTCGCGCGGCACCTGCCAGCCGCCGATGCCGATCTGCACCAGGTTGGTCGCGGGCACGTTCTCCAGGTTGGTCGCATGGAACCAGGGCGTCGTATGCATCCGTTCATCCAGGTCTTTTTCCTGGATGTCGGCATGGCGGTCGAAGTGAATGATGCCAATCCGCTTGGAGGTGCACTGGGCGATCCCGCGCACCGTGGCAAAGCCGATGGAGTGGTCGCCCCCCATGATGATCGGCAGCGCACCGGAGGAGAACACATGGCCGACGGCGCGGGAGATCTGATCGAAGGTCTTTTCGATGTTGGCGGGAATGGTGAACACGTCACCGACATCGCAGAGTGTCATCTGCTCGCGCAGATCGACACCCATTTCGTAATTGTAAGGCGTATAGAGGGCCGAAATCCGCCGGATACCCTGCGGCCCAAAACGGGTGCCAGGGCGATAGGTCGTACCGCCGTCGAAGGGAACGCCCAGGGCGGCGGCATCGTAGGCGCCGACCTTGGCGACATCCTCGATATAGGGTGCTTTCAGGAAGGTATTGATCCCCGCGTAGTGCGGCAGTTCCCCGCGCGCGAAGGTGGAGATACCCCGGTCATCGATGCTGTCGGCAGCGGCCAGGCCCACTTTGACCGCCCACTGCCGTTCCTTCTGCCAGCCGTCCTCCGGCAGTTCGGCCTCCTTCTGTGCTGCGCGCCAGCCCTGGAGCTGCATCTTGTCGAAGTCGGGGTGGTGGTGTCGGCGGCCCTCCGCCTTGGACGTCATGGTTCCCGCTACGGCGGTGGTCCGCCGGCTGGGATCAGTGCAGAACATCTTTTGGTCCTTCGCTCCCGAAGTCAGGTTTTTGGAATGGTTGATCGTCCGAAGCCGCCTCGACCAACTCGGGCGGCAACCCGTGGCTGTCTTCGAGCGGCAGGTCGTAGGTGATGGTCGCCCCATAGGCTTCCGGCGCATGGGGGTCCCAACGCAGCTTGTCGAAGACCAGGAGGCGCGTACCCAGCTTGAAGCCTTCCTTCAAATCGTGGGTCACCATGAAGATGGTCATCTTTTCCGCCTGCCAGAGCGACAGGATGATTTCGTGCATACGCGCGCGGGTGCCCGGATCCAGGGCGCCGAAAGGCTCATCGAGCAAGAGGACCTTCGGCCGCGGCATCAGAGCCTGGGCGATGGCCAGGCGCTGCTGCATGCCGCCGGAAAGCGTCTTGGGATAGGCGTCGCGGGCATGGGAAAGGCCCACCCGTTCCAGCAAGTCTTCAGCCTGCGCCACGGCGGCGCGCCGCCGTGCACCGAAAAGCCGCCCACAGAACTTCGAGGCGCGCAGCTCCAAAGGCAGGATGAGGTTCTCCATCACCGTCAGATGAGGAAAGACGGAGTAGCGCTGAAAGACCACGCCGCGGTCGGCATCCGGTTCGCTGCCGAGAGGGGCGCCATCCAGCTCGATCACACCGCGGGTCGGTCTTTCCTCGCTCAAGAGCAATCGCAGGAAAGTGGACTTACCGCAGCCGCTGGCCCCGACAATGGTGCAGAACGCCTGCGCCTCGATCTCCAGGTTGATGCGTTCCAACACTGTTTGGCGCCCATAGACCTGGCTCAAGCCCCTGACCGAGATCAGGCTCATGGTTCCTGCCCCTCCGGGGACCAAGCGAAAGCGCGCTGCGCCATACGCTGCAAGAGGTAGTCGAGTAGGAAAGCCAGCAGCGTGATCCAAAGGACGTAGGGAAGGATGACATCCATGGCGAGGTAGCGCCGCACCAGGAAGATCCGGTAGCCAAGCCCCTCCGTCGCGGCAATGGCCTCGCTGGAGATCAGGAAAAGCCAGGCCGGCCCCAGGGAAAGGCGCAGGGCGCTGACCAATCGCGGCAGGGTTTGAGGCAAGACGACGCGGGTGACGATCTGCCAGGTCGTCGCCCCGAGGGTCTGGGCCTTGATGAGTTGCTCGCGCGGCAATCCTGTAACCGCCATGGCCATACAGCGCACCATAAACGGCGCGATACCGACAACGATCAGCGTGACCTTGGCGACCTCGCCAAGACCGAAGACGATGAAGAGAACGGGAAGAACAGCCAGCGGCGGCACCATGGAAAGCGCCGCGACCAGAGGCGCGAAGGCGGCGCGTACCATCGGCAAAAGACCGATGGCGATCCCCGCCAGCAGGCCGGTCGCCGTCGCGATCGCCAGTGCAATACCCAGGCGCAGCAGGCTGGCGGCGGTGTCCGCCCATAGGAGATAGGTCCCTCTGCGTGGATCCGGCTGAAAGGCGAGACGATCGATGGCGGCACCGAAACTCTCGAGCGAGGGCAGCAGCTTGTCCGCCGGGTTCGCCGTCAGGCGCGCATCGGAGGCCATGAGGTAAACCGCAATCAGCAGCAGGAACGGCAAGGCCCCAAGCAGGACTTTCCCTGCCGCCCCCGGATGCTGGTTGATCGCCCTCCCCATCGCGGGCCGCCCGATCTTGCTTCGGCCGGCCTAAAGCGCGCCCTCCGCCGCCAGGCTCATAAAGCTGTCATCGAAGCGGAATTTGACGTTGGCCTGATCGCCCAGGGTCGTGCCTGAGGGGAAGGTCATCCCGACGTAGTCCGGGCTCGGGGCCCCTTCGCCCAGGATGCCGTGCTTGAAGAGGAAATTGCGAACCACATCCATGGTCTTCACGAGGTCCTCGCTCTTGGCGAAGGCGATGGCTTCCGCCGGCTCGTAGAACATCTTGGTGGTCGCCAACTGCGCTTCGTAACCGGCCAAGTCGGTGCCGGACTTCTCACCCATGAAGGTCCGCGCCGCTTTACCGGCCTCGTCATCGGCGGACATGATCGCCATGGTCTCGTACCAGGCGCCGACCAGAGCCTTGCCGAAGTCGGGGTTGTCGTTCAGCACCTCTGTGTTCACCACCATCAGATCGATGATCTCGCCTGGGATATCGGCGGAGGTGTAGAGCACCTTTGCGCCAGGTTCCGCAGCGATCTCACTCAACAACGGGTTCCAGGTGACGACGGCCTCCACATCGGCCGTCTTGAAGGCCGCAACCATGTCGGCGTCGGAGGTGTTGACGACGGTCAACTCACGTTCCGCCATCTTTACGCTGTCCAGCGCCCGGGCCAGCAGATAGTGCGAAACCGAAAGCTCCACCAGATTGACGTTCTTGTCCTTCAGCGCGGCAATGTCCCCGCCACCTTTGACCACCAGGCCATCATTACCGTTGGAAAAGTCACCGATGATCAGGGCCGTGGAATCGAGTCCGCCGCCGGCCGGGATGCTGAGCGCATCCATGTTGGTCATCACGGTGCCGTCGAAGGCACCGGTGGTGAACTGGTTGATCGACTCGATGTAGTCGTTGATCTGGACCACCTCGATCTCGATACCGTACTTGTCGGCCCACTTGTTCACGATGCCCATCTCGTCGGCGTAGGCCCAGGGCATCCAGCCGACATAGATAGACCAGGCGATACGGAAACTCTCCTTCTTCTCCGCCTGCGCCGTCTGCGGCGTCACCACAGTCGCCAAGGCGGCAAACAGCAGCCCCACCATCGTTGCTCTGGAAATAAGTCGCGGCATCCCAAGCCTCCTGTCCGATCTCGTTTCACCGTTCCGAGGTCGACAGCAGAGAACACTGGAGACTGCTGAAGACGGCCTCAGACCTCTTGCAGTGATCTCCCGGGATTTTGGCCCGCCGTGGCTCCGGCTGATGTTCCGGAGTGCATCTCTCGGACCAGTCACCGTCACATCCGCGACAGCCGGAACCCTAGACGCCCTGCACAGCCGATATCAGCAAGGCCTGTGCCAACTGTGCATTTGGGCGTTCAAACAAGCAGAGCCGCAGAATTACGCGGAAGCCCTGTCTGCTGTACACAAACATTTGTAATATAACGACTATTCAATTCTGCTTAGGAAGCAGGCAAAGGCGGTCTCACGCCTAATAATCGGGCAGAAGTGACTCGCCCCTTTTTCAGGGCTGTTGCCGTTCGGCGTTAAATGCTACGGCGAAGTCTGGCTTCTCACACATTCTCTCTGCGAAAGGACCCGGTAAGCGATGTCAGCCTGGATCAAGATGCTCTCGGACGAAGAGGCCGATAAAGACCTGCGAGAGGTTCTGGCTTTGGCGCGGACGCCGCACGGCACCGTCGACAACGTGATGCGGGTTCATTCCCTGCGCCCGGCCAGCATGCGCGGCCATGTGGTGCTCTATCGCGCAGCCCTGCACGACGATACGAACACGCTGCCGATGTGGTTCCAGGAAACCATCGCCAGCTATGTCTCGATGCTGAACGACTGCCCCTATTCCCTGGCCAACCACTGGGCCAACGCCCGGCACCTCATCGGCGACGAAGCGCGCGCCGACGCCATCGAGGCAGCCCTGAAAGCCGATACGCCGGAGAGAAGCTTTGACGGCGGCGAGTTGTCCGCCCTCCGCTATGCAAGAAAACTGACCCTGACGCCCGGCGCGATGAGAGAGTCCGATGTCTCGGCCATGCGCGAAGCTGGCCTGGATGACGGCCAGATCCTGGAGGTCAATCAGATCGTCGGCTACTTCAACTACGCCAACCGGCTGCTCAATGGGTTGGGCGTAACCACCGAAGGTGACGTTGTGGGCTACTACGCGAAAGACGGCGATGCCTGACAGCCGCCAAAACGACACAGCCCAAAGCGCCTCGGCAGGGCCGCTGCGGCTGCTCAACGATTGCCTGAAGGTCGAAACGGGACAGAGCCTTCTGGTCGTCGGTGAATCGGCGCTGGCCGGTTACTACGACGAAGGGGCTGCGGAGCGTGTGGCTGCAGAGGCAAGCGGTCTTGGCCTTGATGTCACACGCCTGACAGTCGCCCCGGGTCTGAACACGAAGAAAGACCAGGAGGCGTTACTTGCCGCGATCAAGGGCTATGACCATGTCGTCTTCTTCGCGCGGGCCGGGGATCAGATCCGTTTCAGCAGCGACCTGGCCGGGCAGTCCATTGCCATGAGCTATGCCCTGGACCTGGGAATGCTGGAATCGGACTTCGCGGCCGCTAGCTATAACGGCCTTTGCCGTCTGCGCGATACGATCGACGCTTTCATCGCCGAGGCGTCCGAGATCAGGGTCACCTGCCCGCGCGGCAGCGACTATGCCGGCGCTCCGGTCAAGCAGACCGATCGTGCGGCCGGGCCTGCCGAAGTGACGGTCCGGCGGTTCCCGATGCTGATCGTCAAGCCCGTAACGGCGGCAGGCTTTCGCGGCCGGGTCGCGCTGAGCCGCTTCCTGGCCGGCACCGGATCGCGGTTCTATCAGCCTTACGCACTGCCCCTCGAAGCTGATGTCTTCGCCCTGGTCGAGGACAACCGCGTCGTGGAGTTTGAAGGGCCAAAGAACGTGGTGTCGCAGATCAGGGCGCATTACCGCGACATTGCCGAACGTTATGATCTCGACCCCTGGTTCCTGCACTCCTGGCACGCCGGCATCCACCCGGCCAGCGACTACACCCAAGCTGCGGCAGCCCACTATGAAAGATGGTCCGGCGGCGCCTTCGGCAATCCGCGCATTCTTCATTTTCATACCTGCGGTGACTATGCACCGGGAGAGATTTCCTGGACTCTGGTCGATGCGACGGTCTCGGTCGACGGCATCGCCGTCTGGCAGGCCGGGCGGCTCCATCCAGAGCGCGTGCCGGGAGCGCCCGAGATTCTCGCCGATGAACCGGCCCTGGCGGCGCTCTATGCACAACCGTGCCGTGGGATCGGCATCACAGATTGACCGGATCGCACCTGTGACCGTTCACCCCGCCGCCTTGCGGTGGGCGAAGGCCTTGGCGAAACGCCAGGTCAGGTAGTCACCGCAGGTCGTCGCTTCGTAGTCTGTCTCGACATCCGCACCGAAGACCTGGCGGGGGTCGATCACGGTCTGCGGTTCCGGGTCGTAGGCCAGCACCAGAGACAGGCGTTCCCGTCCTGAGGTATTGACCACACGGTGGGGCGTCGAACGGTAGGCGTCATTGGTCCAGCGGGCGAGGAGATCGCCAACATTGACGATCAGGCTGCCCGGGATCGGCGGCGCGGCGACCCAGCGGCCCCGGACGTCCTGCACCTCCAATCCGCCGACATCGTCCTGCGCCAAGACGGTCAATACGCCGAAGTCCGTGTGGGGCGCCACCCCGAAACGATCGCCGTCGGCCGGCTGGGGTGGATAATAAACGAAGGAGGCGCGGCTCATGGGTTGGGCCGTTGTCTTCAGAAAAAAGTCGGCCGGTTTGCCGAGCCCCAAGGCGAAGCCCTGCATCAGGGTGTGGGCAACGGCGTGTGCGGCCTCGAAGTAGGCCATGGCTTTCGGCCGCAGAGCGGGCTGGAAGTCCGGCCAGAGGTTGGCGCCCCGCAGCGAATGATCGTCCGGCACCGCCCCGTCCGCTGCTTCATAGCCCCAGAGGAAGCTCTCCTTCAGGTCCGGTTTGGCGTCATCCTGCATCTTGGCACCGCCCTGCCCCAGCCAGCCCCGATGGCTGGCGCTGATGCGCAGTTGCCCTTTCTGTTCCTCCGGAGCACGAAAGAAAGCCAAGGCTTCGCTTCGGGCTTCGGCCAGGACCGCCTCGGGGATCCCGTGATTGCTGATGTAGATGAAACCGACCTCGCGGCTGGCGCGATGCAGGGCATCGGCCACGGTCTGCGCCCCATCGCCCGCCCGCAAAGGGGCGATATCGACCACGGGAATGGCCGCCCGATCAAGCGCCTGTCCGGCCTCAAGGGTCATTTGAGCCTCGGTTTCTCAGAGTTGGGACACCTCTTGTCTTTAGCATCAGCGGCTTCTTCGTTCAAATTGGCCGCACCACGCCCTTCCCTTGGGCGCGGTATCGGTCTAATCCTGTGGGATGAGCGAACTTGAGAACTCACCGGCATTTTTGACCACCAAAGAGGTGGCGGCGCTGCTGCGCGTCAAGGAACGCAAGGTTTATGACATGGCTGCAGAGGGGGAAATCCCCTGCCGCCGCCTGACCGGCAAGCTGCTGTTCCCCCGGCAGGAGCTGGAATCCTGGCTTTCCGGTGCCCCAGCGCCCGCCACCACTGCAGCCGCCACTGGCGACGGCCCCACAAGCGGCACCTGGTCCGTTGCCCGCGCCGACATCATTGCCGGCAGCCACGACCCGCTGCTCGACTGGGCGATCCGTGAATCGGGGTCGGGCCTCGCCAGCTTCTTCGACGGCTCTCTCGACGGCCTGACACGTGTTGCAGCCGGCAAGGCCGCTGCCGCCGGCGTCCATATCTTCGAAACCGGGCACGATGGCTGGAACCGCGATCATGTCGCAGCCGAGCTTGCCGAGCGCCCCGTCGTCCTGGTCGAGTGGGCGAAGCGCCAGCGCGGCCTCATCGTCGCAGCAGGATCGGAGCGGGAGATCACGGAAATCGGGGACCTGCGCGGGCGCCGTCTGGTTCAACGCCAGCCCACGGCCGGAACCGCCGTGCTGCTGCAACACCTCCTGGAAACCGCCGGGGTCGAGCGTGGCGCAGTCACCCTGCTGCCGGAACTGGCGCGCACGGAACCCGATGCCGCTGCGGCGGTCGCGGCCGGGCAAGCCGACGCCGCGCTCGGACTGCAATCGATGGCCCGGCAATTCGGCCTGCCCTTTGTCGCGACCATCGAGGAGCGCTTTGATCTGATTATTGACCGGCGCAGTTGGTTTGAGCCGCCTTTGCAGAAGCTTTTTGCCTTCAGCCGCACCGCGGCCTTTGCCGAAAAAGCCGAAGCACTGGGCGGCTACGACATTGCCGGGCTCGGCGAGGTGCACTGGAATGGGCCCTGAAGCCTCGTCGACAGCTCTAGTCGGCTGACGGCAGCGCGCCGCTTTCGAACCCATAATCCGCCAGGATCTTCTGACCCTCGGGCGATAGAATGTGCAGAGCAAGGCGCCAAGCGGACTCCGGCGCTCCCTCCAGCACTACAAGGCCATAGTCTGCGCCGACGGAAAGAGCCGCCGGCGGCGCCACGATCTGCAGCCCCGGCACCTCGCGCTGCGCCAAAACGGCATTGGTGCAATAGGTCAGAAACAGATCGGCCTGTCCCGACTCCATGACCCAGGCATAGGCGTTGCGACCTTCCGGCGGCTTGGCGCTGTCCGCACCGCCGGTTAGTTGACGGGCTTTGCCTTCAAGCCTCACCCGGGCGCCGGCGCGCAACCCCTCTGCCTTGGCGAAAAGCGCCCAGGCATAGTCGCCGGAGGGATCTGCTTTGGGCGTGGAGGTGCCGAGACGCAGTTGGGGATCGAGCATCACATCGAGCAGGGTGGCTGACGTGACGGAGACTTCTGGCTGCGCCAGCGCACAGAGCCGATTGCGGGCAAAGAGCGCCACCGGGCCACCGCGCCCGGCCTGTTCCAGGGTTCTGGGGTGTTTCATGTTGGCAGAGGCAAAAACGTGCGCCGCCTCGCCCTTTTCAATGCGTTGTCGCAGTAGACCGGAAGGCGCAAAGGTCGCCGCCACAGTCTCTCCATACTCTGCCCTGTAGTTCTCAACAACATCGCCCAAAGCGGCCTTGAGGCTGCCGGCCGCGTGGAGCCTCAATGTCTGCTGCGTCTCGGCCAATGCTGGCATGCTAAAGGATAACAGCGCCGTCACGGCGCCAACGGCGGCCAGTCTGTGCAAGAGAAGTCCTCTCCGGAAAAGAAAACAGAGGAGTAAGTGGGGCGGCCAGCGAACACCGGTTTATCACTGGTGTTCGCTCTGCGCGCCAACCGACGCTTCGCAGCGCACCCTGAGAAGCTTAGCTCATCCGGGCGTTGGGGAAGAAAAGCTGCTGGCCGTCACGGGTGTAGTCGGCGATGGCGGACTGGCCCTCGTCGGACAGGATCCAGTCGATGAACTGCTGGCCGAGATCCGCCTTCACGTTTTCACACTTGTCAGGATTGACCAGAATCACCCCGTACTGATTGAACATCCGCTCGTCACCTTCGACAGCGATCTTGTAGTCACCCTTGTTGCCAAAGGCGATCCAGGTCGCCCGGTCGGTCATCGCATAGGCACCCATGCCGACCGCCGTGTTCAAGGTGGCGCCCATGCCCGAGCCGGTCTCCCGGTACCAACCACCGCTGTCACCACTGGGATCGACACCGGCCGCCTTCCAGAGAGCCAGTTCTTTTTTGTGGGTACCGGAATCATCGCCACGCGAGGCAAAAGCAGCCGCACTTTCCTTGATCTTCGCCAGCGCCGCCGTTACGTCCTTGCCACCCACAACACCCGCTGGATCGTCAGCCGGCCCGACGATAACGAAGTCATTGTACATCACGTCGGCGCGGCTGACGCCATAGCCTTCGCTGACGAACTTCTGCTCAGCGGGTTTGGCATGGACCAGCAATACGTCGCCGTCGCAGTTCTGCGCATTCTTGATCGCCTGCCCCGTTCCCACAGCCACCACACGCACCTCGATACCGGACTTCTCCTGGAACTGCGGAAGCAGGTGATCGTAGAGACCGGAGTTCTGGGTCGAGGTCGTCGATTGGACGATAATGAAATCCTCCGCCGCCAGAGCGGCCCCT
This sequence comes from Pelagibius sp., assembly GCF_965249265.1. Taxonomy (NCBI): domain Bacteria; kingdom Pseudomonadati; phylum Pseudomonadota; class Alphaproteobacteria; order Rhodospirillales; family Rhodovibrionaceae; genus Pelagibius; species Pelagibius sp. Next base: position 2,797,829 of record NZ_OZ252224.1, read on the forward strand.
TGCAGGAAGGCGGTGGCGGTGAAGATCGGGACGGCAAACTTCAGAGCTTTGGCGAGCATTTCGGGTTCTACCTTCTTGGCTGACTATGGGGAATCAAAGCAGCAGGTCACCGGCCAGGTAAGCCCTGGCTTCTGCGGATTTCGGCGCCTGAAAAAAAAGTGCTGCCGGCGCGGCCTCGAGCAGACGGCCTTTGTGCAGGAAGCAGATGTCATCGGCGAGGCGCTGGGCCTGACCCGCCTCGTGCGTCACCAGGATTACGCGCACGCCATCGGCTGCGGCCCGCATGACCAGGGCCTCAATGGCCGCCGTCGCTTGCGGGTCCAGGCTCGCCGTGGGCTCATCCAGCAGCAGATACTTCGGACTGGCGGCCAGGGCGCGCACCATGGCCACCCGCTGCTGTTCGCCACCGGAAAGCACCCGCGCCGGCCTATCCGCCAAGGCCTCAAGCTGGCCCAGAGCCAACAACTCGGCCACACGCGCGGGTCTTTCCCGCCGCGCCATGCCGAAGGTCTTCAGGGCATGGTCGAGATTGGCCCTGACAGAGCGGCGCAGCAGCACCGGTTTTTGAAAGACCAGGGCAATCTGCTGCGGCAAAGGCCTGCCTTTGGCAAAATGGATGGTGCCGGCAGTCGGTGCGATCAGTCCGGCGATGAGCCGCAGGGTAAGACTTTTGCCTGCTCCGTTCGGGCCCATGAAGGCAGTAACACCGCTCGGACCGAGATCGAGGCTCAGGCCGTCGATCACTGCCTTGCCGCCTCGCTCGAGTACAAGACCGTCGAGACGGATTGCCGGCGACGGCGCGTTTTCCTCACCGAAGTCTATGGCCAGGACCTCAGGCATAAGCCATCTGCTCCGCCGTTCGGCGCAACCCCATCAGGCCCGCATTGATCAGAATCGAGAGGCATACCAGGATGATCCCAAGCCCGAGCGCCAAAGCCAACTCTCCCTTGGAGGTTTCCAGCGCAATCGCCGTTGTCATCACCCGGGTCACGTGATTGATGTTGCCGCCGACGATCATCACCGCCCCCACCTCGGCCAGGGCGCGCCCCAGGCCCGCCAGCGCCGCTGTCAGCAGCGAATAACGCGCGTCCCACAACAGTGTCGCCACGGTGCCGATGCGGCTGGTCCCCAGAGAGCGCAGCAGCTCGTCATACTCGCTGTTCAGATCTTCGATGACCTGTCGCGTCAGCGCGGCGACGATGGGCGTCACCAGAATGGTCTGGGCAATGATCATCGCCGTCGGCGTGTAAAGCAGTTGCAGTACGCCAAGCGGCCCGGCCGAGGACAGCAGCAGATAAACCGCCAGCCCCACCACCACCGGCGGCAGGCCCATCAGAGCGCTGACCAACACCACCAACACCATGCGGCCGGGAAAGCGCCCGACGGCCAGCAAGGCACCAAGCGGCAGACCGATGACACAGGCAATGGCCACGGCGGAGAACGTCACCCGCAGCGACAGCCCGATGATCTCGGCAAGCGCCGCATCGAAGCCGACAATCAAAGAAAAGGCCTCCGCAAAAGCGGCCCCAAAATCCTGCATTGCCCCGTCTCTGTCCCCTGATCTGCCGAATCTATGTGTTATTATGCATTTTATGTCTTTTTCTACGATACAGGCAAGCCTGCTGCGCGCGGAGAGCCGCATGAGCCGATCCGAAAAGGCGGAGACAGGCGGGTTTCAGGGATGATCTCAGAGGAGCGGACAGCAAAACACGGCGCCAACCCGGCAGGGTCGGACGCCGTGTTTTGGGACAGATAAACCTACTTCTGGTCGGCGCGGCGGAAGGCGCCCTGGACGATGCGGTCGATGACCATGGCGCAGAACAGGATGGCGAAGCCGCCCAGAAGACCCGGCCCCTTAGCCGCGTATTGCAGCGCTTCCAGGATCACCTTGCCGAGTCCGCCACCGCCGATCAGCGAGATGATCACGACCATGGAGAGGCACATCAGAATGGTCTGATTCACTCCGGCCATGATCGACGGCAGCGCCAGAGGAAACTCCACGTCCTTCAGCAGCTGCCAACGGGTCGCACCGAAGGCGACCGCCGCCTCTTTTATGCTGTCCGGCACGCCACGCATGCCGAGCGCCGTCAGGCGGATCACCGGCGGCATGCCGAAGATGATGGTTGCCAAAATCCCCGGCGGATTGCCGGTGCCGAAGAAGGCGATGATGGGAATCAAATAGACAAAGGCCGGCAAGGTCTGCATCAGGTCCAATACCGGTTCGGCGCCCCGGTAGGCGCGCGCCGACTTTCCGAACCAGATCCCCAAGGGAATGCCGATCGTCACGCAGATCAGCACCGCAGCGCCCACCAGCGCTACCGTCTCCATGGAAATCTCCCAATAGCCCAGCAGCGCCACATAGGCGAGCGCAGCGGCGGTAAAGATCGCCACGCGCGGCCCCGCCGCCCGCCAGGCGACGACGCAAATCACCACCATAACCACCGGCCAGGGCGTCCCGATCAAGGCCAGGGTCAACGTGTCGAGCACCGCACGCACGCCAGCGGTGATGCTGTCGAAGGCGCCGGAACCGGCGGTGGCCGCCGCATCGATCTGACGGTCCATCCAATTGGCAACACCAGTGTAGATGGTCTGGCTATCAGTGGACAGAACAAGCTGACTGACTTCGCGCTCCGGGAAGCCGCTCAGCATTTCGATCGGGCTCGCAGAAGTGAACTTGTAGACAGTCAGAGGCGCAATCGCCAGGACCAGCAAAATGCCGAGAATCAGACGCTGTGTCTTGACCCCTGAGTCGACATGGGACGGGTCGATGCGCCAGCGCGAATACTGCTTCTCGTAGATGACATTGCTGTAGAAACCTTCGACGAGCTTGATCACCAGCAAGAGGGCCAAGCCGATCATAAGGATGCTGAAAGCCTCAGCATTGGCTGCTTCGGCAGCCTGTTGGTTCCGCTCGACAGCGCGCGCCATGTTGCCGGCCAGCGTCTCGAAACGGCTGGGGTCTTCGCCGGCCAAGCGGGCAGCCTCGGCGCGCTCGGTGAATTCGGCGGCACGTTCGGTCTGCCGCGCGGCGCGCTCAAGAAACTCCGCGCCCGGATTGCCCCAGGCACCGCGGCCGATCTGCACCCAGGCGATCACCTCCAGGATCAGGAAACCCCAGAAGGACCCCCAGACACCGCGCATCGCCGCCCAGATCGGACCCAGAAGCATTGCCGCCAGATTGAAGCTCGTGGGGACCACACCCGTGGCTTCATGAATCTTGTGGAACGCCTCCGCATAGTATTCGCCATTGCTACCCGCAAAGCGGGAAATGGATGCATCGAGTTCGGCGCGGTCGACTTCAATCTGCGAGGCCGCCGTAACGGTCGTATCGGTCATTCCTTACCTCCCTGGATGCCACGCAGCAGTCGCGGCTTGGTCACGACGCCGACATCACGGCCGTCTTCAGTGATGACCACCGGCTGATCGGTGCCGACGGAGAGATCGATGAGTTGATCGAGATCCGATTCCGAAGAGGCCCGCGGCGCTGAGTCGAGCGCACCGTTGAATTTCTCCAAAGGCTCCATAATGGAATGGGCCTTGACCAGCTTGAGCTTCGAGATGCCCTGGACAAACTCCCGGACATAGTCGTCCGCAGGGTTGGTGACGATGTCTTCCGGCGTCCCGATTTGCACGATCCGCCCATCCTTCATGATGGCGATGCGGTGGCCGATGCGGATCGCCTCGTCCAGGTCATGGGTGATGAAAAGCGTTGTCTTCTGAAGCTGGGCGACCAGCGCCTTGAACTGGTCCTGAAGCTGCAGTCGAATCAAAGGATCGAGCGCGGAAAAGGGCTCGTCCATGAGCAGAATTTCAGGGTCGGAGGCCAGGGCGCGGGCAATGCCGACGCGCTGCTGCATACCGCCCGACAATTCCTTGGGCAGGCGGTCCTCGTAACCCTGGAGGTCCACCAGGGACAACGTATGATCCGAGACCGCCCAGCGCTTGGACTTGGAAACCCCGCGGATTTCCAGCGGATAGGCAACGTTGTCGCGCACCGAGCGGTGCGGCATCAGCGCCATGTGCTGAAACACCATGCCGATTTGCTTGGCACGAACCGCCCGCAGTTCCTTTTCGCCCATGTGGGCGATGTCGCGGCCGAGAATCTCGATCCGCCCGGCGGTCGGTTCGATCAAACGATTGACGTGGCGTACCAGGGTCGACTTGCCCGATCCGGACAGACCCATGATGCAGAAAATCTCGCCGCGCGGCACCGCGAAGCTGGCGTCAGCGACGCCGACCACACAGCCGAAGCGTTCCAGAACCTCAGGCTTTCCAATGCCCTCGTTCTTGACCGCCGTCATCGCCTCGCTGACGGCGCCCGGTGGCCCGAAGATCTTCCAAACGTCCTCAATTTTGACAGCAGCCTCGGTCACGGTATACCCCCCATCCGTGTCGAAAGGTGCCGGCCGCCGCAGAACGGCGGCCGGCGCGGACCGAAGGCTACTGGAGCCAGGACAGAACGGTGTCCTCGTTGGCGGCTACCCACTTCTTCGCGAACTCGGCTGGATCTTCTTTATTGATCACCAGCGCATAGCTCATCTCGGTAAGGGCTTCGCCTTCCAGCTTCATGTTGGAGAACAGTTTCGCCACCTCGGGATGCTTCTCCTCCAACTCCTTGGAGTAGTGGAGATGAAGCTTGGCGCCGTTCCAGGCGGAGCCGGCTTCCGACTTCGCGAGCCAATCCGGATCGTCGGTCGGCTGCACGACCTTCCAAGTCGCAGCGTTGTGCGGCGGCTCTTCCAGCGCGGTCAGTTCATGAACCAGGAAGATGTAGTGCGGCGTGTAGCAGAAACCGATCCAGGGCTTCTTCTCCTTCACCGCGGCATCCAGATTGGCGAAGGCCAGCGTCTCGTCGATCTCCAGCAACTCAAGCGTCTCGGCATAGCCGTAAGACTTCGCGCGAACACGTTCGACGATGGTGGAGGCCCAGCCCGGCGCACCGATCCAGATCTCACCGCGGCCGTCACCATCGCTGTCGAACAAGGCCGCCTTCTCCGGGTCGGTCAGGTCCTCGATCGTGGTGACGCCGTATTCCTCGGCAACGAAATCCGGAACGCACATGCCCTGTTCGGCCGAGATGCCGTTGGGGTTCATGGCAACCGAGCCGGAATCCTTGACGAACTTGTCGTGCAGGTTCTGCTGGTTGGGCAGCCAGACCTCCGGATGCGCGTGCATCGAGCCCTTGTCCATGGCTTCGAAAACCACGGGGTTGGTGCCGTTTTGCAGCTCGACCTCAAGGCCGAGATTATCCTCGATCACGACCTTCAGAACATTGGCCGTCGCATTGACCGAGGGCCAGTTGGGCACGCCGATCACGACGTCCGCGGCCTGTGCCGCACCGGCAAAAGTCAGGATGGCGGCCACCCCGACGCTGGAAAGTGCTTTGTTCAACTTCATAGCCTCATACTCCTGCTGTAGTTTTGTTATTGTCAGACCCGCCGGTCATCTCCGCCCGGGCCGTCCCCCATTCACTTGCCAACTCTGACGAACCGACTTCCCGGTCTGTCCGCCTTTCTTTCCCGGCTTCCCGGCCGGAATTCCTCAAACGCCCATCCTAAGCGCACTGCCTGACGGCGGCCTTGGCTTTCGCCATGGCCTCACGCAGCACTGCCGCGATGGTTTTGCAGTCGTCCTCGTCCAGCCACAACGGTAAACGCATGTCGCAAAGCCGATGCAGAACCCGGTCCGCATTGTCGAGCGCATTGCCCGCCGCCGCGCCCAGGTAGCGCCAGTGATCGTGGCGGCTGGTAAAGCCCACGGGATCCGGTGCTCCGAACCATTTGATATGAACGCCGTGTGCGGCAGCCTCGGCAGCGAAAACGGCAATCTCGTCATCGCCGAGGTCACTGCCGGTGACCGAGAACTGAAGAGAACTCGGGGCGAACTGCTCTTTCTCGGGGCGCCGGGGCAGCGTGATACCGTCGATATCGGCCATGTTCTCGGCCAGAACCTCGTAAATCTGCCGCCAACGCGCATTGCGTTCGTCGAGCAGCGGCAGTTGAGTTCGCAACAGGGCCGCGACCAAGCCGGACATGCGCATTGAGCAGTTCGGCGTGGTGTAGTGATGGCGCTCAAAGACTTCCAACGGCGGGCGCGCACGATGCTGGGCATAGAGCATGTAGCTGCCGGAGAGCAGGATGGCGCGTGCCGCCAGATCCTCATCGTCCGTCACGATAAGGCCGCCCTCGCCGGAATTGATATGTTTGAAAGTCTGGGTGCTAAAGCAGCCGGCCCTGCCGAAACTGCCGGTCAGGCGGCCGTCCCAGCCGGCCCCCATGGTATGGGCGCAGTCCTCTATCAAAACCAGGTTGTGACGCGCGCAGATCGCCATCACGGCATCCATATCGGGAATGTGGCCGCGCATGTACGACAGCATGAAGTAGCGGGCGCCGCTCTCTGCCGCCTTTCTGTCGAGATCGTCAAGATCGACCACGAAACGATCGTCGATGTCGACCAGCACGGCCTCGGCCCCGGCATGGGCGATAGATCCCGGCACCGGGGCCAGGGTAAAGGCATTGACCAGAACCTTGTCACCCGGCTCGACGCCCGCGGCCTTCAAGGCGACGAACAGGGCGCAGCCACCGGAGTTCAGACCAACACAGTACTTGCTGCCCATGTAGCCGGCGAATTCCTGCTCCAGCAGAGCCGCTTCCGGAATGCTGTTGCGGTCTTCGCCGTAGCGGAACAGGCGTCCGTCGCGCAGCAGCTTCACAGCCGCTTCAATGCCCGCCTCCGGGATCGGATCCGGAGCACTCAGGTCGCCACGGAAAACCGTGCCTCCCGTCTCCGATTGCCGATCCTGAGAAGTCATTGCGCCTTTGCCTCCGGCTCCAGTTGGAAACTTTCGTCGGGGAAGTATTTGGCCAACCTGACGTCGCCGGTCATGGCATGGCCTTCCATTCCCTCCAGACGGGAAATCCGGCTGGCGACCTGGGCAACACCGCGGGAAGCGCCGCGGGTCATGCGCTGATAGGTCAGCACTTTCACGAATTTCTGCGCATTCAAACCGCCGGAGTAGCGCCCGGCCCCCTTGGTGGGGAGAATATGATTGGGTCCGGAGCACTTGTCGCCGAAGGCCACCGTCGTCTCCTCACCGAGAAACAGTGAACCATAATTCTTGAGGGAGCGCAGCCACCAGTCCAGATCTTCCGCCTGTACCTGCAGATGCTCCGGCGCGTAGCGGTCGCAGACGGCGCAGGCTTCCTCCCGGGTGTCGGTCAGGATGACTTCGCCGAAGTCCCGCCAGGCCGCCTCCGCCGACTGACCCGAGAGGCCGGGAAGAGCGTCGATGATTCCGGGCATCAGCTCGATCACCTCCTCACCAAGCCGGCGGCTGGTGGTGACCAGCCAGACGGGGGAGTCAGGTCCGTGTTCGGCCTGACCGGCGAGGTCAGCCGCGACAATCGCTGCATCGGCGCTGTCGTCGGCCACGACCATCGATTCAGTCGGACCGGCGATCACATCAATGCCGACGCGGCCGAAGAGCATGCGTTTGGCCTCAGCGACGAAACTGTTGCCCGGCCCGACGATGATGTCGGCCGGAAACCCGGTGAAGTGTCCATAAGCCAGTGCCGCAACACCTTGCACCCCGCCGAGTGCGAGAACATGGTCGGCACCGGAAAGCTTCATAGCATAGAGGATTGCCGGGTGGATACGTTCGTCGCCCTTTGCCGGCGAGGTGGCCACCACGTTCTCGACCCCGGCCGTTTTGGCGGTGCAAACGCTCATGATGGCCGAAGCGGCATGGGCATAGCGCCCGCCGGGCACATAACACCCGGCGGTGGTCACGGGAATAAGCCGCTGACCGGTCATCAGGCCGTCCAGCAGCTCGACCTCGAACTCCTGCTGGGAGTCCCGCTGGCGTTGGGCAAAATCGCGCACCCGGGCGTGAGCGTACCGCAGATCATCTTTGATGGATTCGGGAAGCTGAGCCTCCGCATCGCGGAACCAATCGTCCGGCACCAGGATGTCACCGTCCCAGCTATCCAGCTTCTTCGCGTATTCCCTGCTTTTGGCCTCTCCGCCCGCATCAAGTTCGGCCAGCATCTCCGCAACGATTTCCGTTGCCTTGGAGCCGATCGCCTCGACACCGCCGGGGGCCCTTTTCAGGTAAACCTCTCCCATCGCCTATCTAATCCCGTTCCAAGCCGCAGAACACTGCAACCTGCGTCACAGCCTCCATGAAAGCGCTTTCAAATAACGCCCTTTTCATGAAAAGATCACATAGTTTAGCATAGAGTCAACCGGCAAGGTTGTTATGCCGGTTAGCCATTGGAATATAATAAAATTACCCATTAGCATCACAGCAGAAACTATTGAAATCAGGCGCTTGATAGCCAACTTCCGGCCAGTCCGGCAGCAACGGCAGAACGAAAATGGAAGGGCTTTCAAATTGAGCCGCAGAGAGACCACAACCTTGGATGACGTGGCCCAGGCCGCAGGCGTCTCCCCGGCGACGGTTTCGCGCTGCATAAACCAACCCCAGTCGGTACGCGCGGAAAAGCGCGTGCGCATCGAAAGAGCCATCGAGCAACTGGGTTATGTTCCCAATGGGTCCGCCCGCGCCCTGGCATCGCGGCGCTCGCGCATGATCGGCGCCATCCTGCCTTCCCTCGACAACATGCTCTTCGGCGGCCCGCTGGAGACCTTTCAGAAAGAGATCGGCAGCGCCGGCTACACCGTCGCCGTGGCCTGCTCGGAATACGATCAGCAACACGAGCGCACCCACATCCGCAACTTTCTGGAAAGCCCAGTCGATGCACTGCTGCTGGTCGGCGGACATCGCGACCCCAACATCTACCGGCAAATCGAGCGCCAGGGCGTTCCCTATGTCCTGACCTGGGTATCCAGCGGCGACCGCGAAGAACACTGCGTTGGCTTCGATAACTCTGCGGCAGCCGGTCATCTCGTCGACTATCTGGTGTCCCTTGGGCACCGGCGCTTCGGCATGATCTCCGGCTTCATCGAGCAGAACGACCGGGCCGGCGCCCGCCTTGCCGGTGTCCGAAAAGCCCTTGCCAAACACGACCTCTCGTTGGAACCGGACCATCTGCTGCAGCGCCCCTTCGAGGCGGATGCCGGGCGGGACGCCTTCCACATTCTGATGTCGGCAGTGGAACCGCCGACGGTCGTGGTCTGCGGCTCCGAGCCCCATGCCTATGGTGCGCTCTTTGAGGCTCGGGACATGGGGATTGCCGTCCCTGACGACGTATCCATCACCGGCTTCGACGACATATGGCTGTCGAGCCAGACGAGCCCGCCGCTGACCACGGTCCGCACACCACGCGAAGAGATGGGCCGGCAGGCCGCCCATCACCTTCTGGCCCAGCTGCGCGGCGAGCGGGTGGTCGCCCCCCGCCCCTTGGAAACCACGCTCGTGGTGCGCAAGTCGACGGGTCAGCCGCGGCCGACACCAGGGCTCAACCGCGGACACGTTTGAACGCGGGATCATAGCGGCAGATTTCACCGACCCGCGCCGGCACCCTCTCCCCCAAGATCTCGACATCAAGCCGGCTACCCTGCCAAGCAAGGGGCGGATCGACAAATGCCAGAGCGATATTTTCTTCGAGGCGATGCCCCCAACCGGCCGAGGTGACACTGCCGACCACCTTTCCGTCGGAAAGAACAGAATCGCCCGGCTGAGCCGGTGATACAGCTGTATCGATGGTCATCGAGGCGAAGCAACGGCGGGGGCCCGCAGCGGCCATGCGCTCAAGGGCGGCTTTTCCGATGAAGTCCTTGTCCTGAAGCACAAAACGGTCCAGTGCGGATTCCAGCGGATTGTATTCGGTGATCAGATCCGCTTTCCAATGACGAAACCCTTTTTCCAGACGCATGGACTCCGTGGCGTAGAGCCCAAAGGGCTTCATGCCATGTGCTTTGCCCGCCTCCCAAAGACGCGCAAAGACGACAGAGAGCTTTTCGTTTGGAACATGCAGTTCCCAGGCACACTCTCCGGAAAAGGAAACCGACATGGCCATCACCTCGTCCGCACCGATGGCGACCGGGCGCACCGACAACCAGGGAAAGCCCTGCGGCGACCAGTCCGTTCCCGGCGCCGCGCCCCTAAGCACATCGCGGCTGCGCGGACCGGCGACAACCAGAATGGTGAAATCATCCGTCAGATTCGTAATGCGGATCGAGCCGTCTGAAGGCAGCCGTTCGCGCAGCCAGTCAAGGTCGTGGTATTCGGCAGCGGCCGCGGAGCCGTACCAGACCCGGCCGGACCCCAGTCGGGCGATGGTCGCCTCGGCTTTGATATTGCCCTGTTCGTTCAGCAGATAGGTCAGCGACACCTTGCCGCTTCGCGCCGGCAGCCGCGAACAGACGATACCGTCGAGCCAGTCATCCAAACCCTCGCCCATGATTTCATAGCGATTGAATCCTGAGACCTCCATGATGCCAACGGCATTCTGAACCGCTCTCACTTCCTCGGCGACGACATCAAAGGTGTTGTTGAAGCGAAAGGAGTGCCGCTCTTCGAAATCCGGATTTGGTTTGAAGTAGAGTGCCCGTTCCCAGCCGTTCACCACACCGAAGGCAGCCCCCAGTTCCTCCAGGGCGGAATAGAGCGGCGTGGTCTTCATCTTTCGCCCCGCCGGCCGGTACTCGTGCGGCATGTGAAAGCGGAACTCGTTCTGATAATCCTCCACTGCCTTCACAGCGGTGTAGTCCACCGTGGCATGGCGCGTGAAACGCCGAGGATCGAGCGGCCAGGTGTCGTAGCAGGCCTCGCCCTGCACCATCATCTGCGCCAGCAGCCAGCCGTGGCCGCCGCCCTCGCCCAGGCCGGCGCGCAGACCAGTGATGCACCAGGCATTGCGCTTGCCCGGTATCTTGCCGACCAGCGGCAAACCGTCCGGCGTGTAGGTGATCGGTCCGTTGATGACGGAGTGGATACCAGCCGCCGTCAGACAGGGCAGACGCCTGAAGGTTCCCTCCATGGTATCGATGCAGCGGTCCAGGTCATCCGGACAGAGCGCATTGGTGAAATTCGGATCGATGCCGTCCAACCCCCAGGTCTTGCAGCCCTGCTCGTAGAAACCGACCAGCAGGCCCTGTTTCTCCTGACGGGAATAGAAGTCGTCGGTCGGGCAGCGCAGCAGCGGCACGCGGAAGTCCAGCGCCGCGATCTCCGGGATCGGCTCGGTCAGCAGGTATTGATGCTCCATCGAGGCGACCGGGAGTTCGACGTCCATCATCGCGCCGATCTCGTTGCAGCGGTATCCGCCGGCGTTGACGACCATCTCGCAACGGATGTCACCTTTGTCGGTATGGACAATCCACTCGCCGTTCGCTTGCTGAGTGAGATCCGTTACCGGGGTGTGGCGATAGACCTCGGCGCCGGCCTTGCGCGCGCGCCGCGCCAGCGCCTGGCAGAGCTGGGCCGGATCGATATCACCGTCGAGCGGGTCCCAAAGCGCGCCCAGAAGGCTGTCGGTGGTGATCAGCGGATGGCGGCGCTTGCACTCCGCCGGGTCGAGAAGCTCGAAGTCGACCCCCATCCCCTTGGCCAAGGAGATAAAGTGACGATAGCCGTCAAGGTGGTCCTGGGTGGCAGCCAAGCGCAAGCCGCCGGTGGCGTGGTGGTAGTTGATCGGATAGTCCGGGTCATCGGCCAGTTCCTTGTAGAGCCGGATCGAATGGCTCTTCAGCCCGATCATGACCTGGTTGGCGCCGAAGTTGGTGACCTGGGCCGCAGAGTGCCAGGTGGTGCCCGACGTCAGTTCGTCACGCTCCACCAAAACCACGTCCTGCCAGCCTTCTTGCGTGAGGTGATAGAGCGCGCTGCAGCCGCCGATACCGCCGCCGATCACCACGACCCGGGCCTGCGTTTTCATGGTCTCAAGCACTCCCAAAAAGGCCCGATCCAGCCGAACTTCCTTCAACTTCTTCTCAACATGCGCGACGGAAGAGGCTGAATTAACTGGAAAATCGCTCGTTAAGGAAAATCATGGCGGCCGCTTCGATTTTCCTTAACGTCCAGGCTGAGGACCTGCGATCGAGTGCCAATTCAGGCAGACTGAATGACGGCGCCTCAACAACCGGCGCGCAGGAGAACCAGGCCATGACCTCTGAAGAAACCAGGATCGGTCGGCGCGGTCGCGGGAGAGCCGCCCGTGTCGCCGCGCGCTCTGCGCCGGAGGCGGAGGTCGACCCTTGCCCGCCCGGCCAGCCCGGCGGCAGCTACCGGCCCTTGTCCGACGCCGATCTGAAAGCGATCTGCGATGAGGCCTTTCGGGTGCTGGCGGAAATCGGCATGGGCGACGTGCCCGCTGTTGTTCGGCAAAGGGCCCTTGACGCCGGCGCAGAACTGAACGCTACGGATCGGCTCTGTTTTCCCCGCACCATGGTCGAAGACATCATCGACGGAGCCGCCAAACGTTTCGTCTATCACGGGCGCGACCCGCGCCATGACTTCGAGATCGGCGGAGATAGAGTCTACTTCGGTACCGGTGGCGCCGCGGTCCAGACGCTCGACCGCGAAACCGGTCTCTACCGGCCCTCAACCCTTGAGGATCTTTACGACTTCACCCGCCTGATCGACACCCTGGCCAACGTGAGCTGGTTCACACGCTGTTGCGTGGCGACCGACATTCCCGACAATTTCGATCTGGACGTGAACACCGCCTACGCACTGCTGGCCGGGACCACCAAGCCCGTCGGCACCTCCTTCACCCTGCCGGACTATGTGGCACCGGTCATCGAGATGTTCGACATGGCGCTGGGCGGCAGCGGCCGTTTCTGCAAGCGCCCTTTCTGCAAGGCCCATATCAGCCCGGTCATCTCACCCCTCCGCTACGGCGAGGATGCCGTCGGCGTTACCCTGGAGTGCATCCGCCTCGGCGTTCCCATCAACGTTATCGTCGCCGCCATGTCCGGCGCCACCGCGCCGGCCACACCCGCCGGCTTTCTGGTGCAGTCGACCGCCGAAACCCTGGCGGCGCTTATCCTGGTGAACCTCTTCGCCCCCGGCTATCCGATGATCTTTTCCAACTGGCCCCTGGTCATTGATCTGAGAACAGGTGCGTTCTGCGGCGGCGGTGGCGAGATCTCTGTTATGAACGCCGCCTCCGGCCAGATCAGCCGCCACCTCGGCCTGCCCTGCGGAGTCGCCTGCTCGATGTCCGATGCCAAGGCCGTAGACGCGCAAATGGGCATGGAAAAGGCGCTTTCCGCCCTCGCCGCCGGGCTTGGCGGCGCCAACATGATCTATGAGTCATCCGGCATGATGGCGAGCCTGCTGGGTGTTTCTTTCGAAGCTTTTGTCGCGGACGATGAAATGCTGAGCCATGTACATCGCGCCATCCGCGGCATCGAGGTCACGGAGGAAACCCTGGGCTTCGAAACCATCCGCGAGGCCGTCGCCGGCGAAGGGCACTTCCTCGGCGCCGCGCAGACCATGGCCGCGATGCAGCGCGATTATTTCTACCCGAGCCTCGCCGACCGCAGCGAACCCGCGACCTGGGCAGAGGCTGGCGCCAGCGATCTAATGGCACGCGCCAGGACTCGCTGTGACGACATTCTCTCAACCCACTACCCGGTCTATATTGCGCCGGAAGCCGACGCTGTGATCCGCGAGCGTTTCAACATCCTGCTGCCGCGGGAGCGGATGCAGCGGCAGTGACCGGTTCGGACAGAACCTCGAAGAGGTTCGACGGCATTTCCGGGAACTCGCGGAGACCGGAGGCTACCGACTCTTCAAGCAGTTGCCGGCTCAGCGCCGCGACCCTCGCCGGCAGTTCTCCCAGCTCGCCGCGTCGCGTCACAAGATAGACCGAGCGCGAGAGACGGGTGAAAGGCGACGGCAAGACCTCTACTTCGGCCGCAAAACGTGCGGAATCGAGGATGTTCAGGGGCGTTCCAAGGGTCCAGCCGCCGACCATGGCGACCATGGCGAGGATCGAGCGGGATGCCTCGAAAGAAAAGCGGCGCTCCGCAGAGAAACGATGGCGGCGCAGATGCTGCTCCACCAAGCGCCCGATCGGCATCTTCTCATTGTGATGCACAAAGGGCTTTTGCTGCAGTTGCGGTAAAGGGGCAGTGTCCTTGTCGAGCACGCCCTTCGCAACGACCAAAGCAAAGGTCTCCGTCAGCAAGGGCAAGACATCGTAGCTGGACGGATCTTCCGGCGGCAGGCCGGTGATTGCGAGATCCGCTTCCCGGCGCACGAAGAGGTCGGTGATGAAGTCGGAGCGACCGGACACGGCACTGAAAGCGGTCGTCGGATGAGCACCATGAAGAGCATTGATCAGGCGGGGTGTGATGGAGGCATCGAAGTCGTCGATGACCGCAAAGCGCAGCTGCGGCAGAGAGGACAGATTGAGTTCCATCATCTGCGCCTGGGCTTCGGCCACGGCCATCAGGACCTTGCGGGCGTGGCTCAGCAGCAGCGCCCCTGCCGGGGTCGGACGGATCGGACGCTCCGAGCGGTCCAGCAGGCGGGTACGGGCAAAACCCTCCAGGTTGGCGATCTGCTGGGACACCGCGGCGGCGCTGGCACCCAGCCGCTCCGCCGCCTTGGCCATGGAACCCGTTTCGTCCACGGCCACCAGCACCCGCAGCGCTCTCAGGGAGACGTCAAGAGGGGCTTCCGGGTTCATCGCCATCCGATCATCATTCATGTTCAGGTTAACTTATGCCCTTCATAAACTCAGCTTAATCATAGATCACCCCTCGCCCCTGGAGCCAGAGGTCTCTCTGAAGCCAGAACAGGCCGCTGGGCAAAGGGTCGAAAAGGGCTTGGGCACCCACAATGCGGCTGGTAGGTGGAGAAACCCGCGTTGCAGCGGTCCAAGTTCAAGAGGGAAAGCGCGAGATGAGCCGGCAGCCCAACATCCTGATCCTGATGGTCGACCAGTTGACCGGAACGCTCTGTCCGGACGGGCCGGCGGATTTCCTGCATACGCCCAGTCTTAAGGCCCTGGCCGCCCGGGCGCTGCGCTTCACGAACTGCTACACACCGAGCCCGCTCTGCCTGCCGGCCCGGGCCTCATTCATGACCGGGCTGCTGCCGTCGCGGACCGGGGTCTATGACAACGCCGCGGAGTTTCCCGCCAGTCTGCCGACCTTCGCCCACTACCTGCGGCGCGCCGGCTATCGCACGGTGCTGAGCGGCAAGATGCATTTCGTCGGGCCCGACCAACTGCACGGCTTCGAGGAGCGCCTCACCACCGACATCTATCCGGCCGATTTCGGCTGGACCCCCGACTACCGCAAAGCAGGTGAGCGGATCGACTGGTGGTACCACAACCTTGGCTCGGTCACCGGCGCGGGCGTAGCCGAGATCACCAATCAGCTCGAATTCGACGACGAGGTTGCTTTCCACGGAGAGGCTGAGATTCATCGCCTGGCCAGAGGCGGCGATCCCCGCCCCTGGTGTCTCACCGTCAGCTTCACCCACCCCCACGACCCCTATGTCGCGCGGCAGGAATTCTGGGACCTCTACGAGGATTGCCCGGCCCTGATGCCTGATGTGCCGGCGCTGTCCTTTGAGGCGCAGGATCCGCACAGCAAACGGATACTGGAGGCCAACGACTTTCGGCGCTTCGATATCACGCCGGCACAGATCGCCCGCGCGCGCCGCGCCTACTTTGCCAACATCTCCTATCTCGACCACAAGATCGGACGCCTGCTCGATACCCTGCAGCGCTGCGGCATGAGCGATGACACGGTGGTGCTATTCTGCGCCGATCACGGCGACATGCTGGGCGAGCGCGGCCTGTGGTTCAAGATGAGCTTCTTTGACGGCTCCGCCCGGGTGCCCTTGATGATCGCCGGACCGGGCTTCGAAGCCGGCCGGACAGACACGCCCGTTTCGGCACTCGACATCGCCCCCACCTTGATCGACCTGGCCGGGGTTCCGGCAGACACGATTACTGCCGGACTGGACGGCGAGTCTCTGTTGCCGCTGACGCAGGGGATAACCCGCCAGTCACCGGTGCTGATGGAGTATGCCGCGGAGGCGTCCTACGCCCCAATGGTTTCGATCCGTGAAGGCCGCTTCAAGTTCAATCACTGTGAGTTGGACCCGCCACAGCTCTTTGACCTCGACGCAGATCCCCAGGAACTGACCAACCTGGCGGAAGATCCAACTCAGGCGCAACGGGTTGCGGCCTTCATGGATCAGGTCCGCCAGCGTTGGGACATGCAGCGCTTCGATACCGAGGTGCGCGAAAGTCAGGCGCGCCGCTGGATTGTCTACGAGGCTCTGCGCCAGGGACGCTACCGGCCGTGGGACCACCAGCCGGACCCGAAGGCTGCGGAGCGCTTCATGCGTAACCACATGGACTTGAACGTCGTCGAGGAAGAAGCCCGCTATCCGAAGACATAGCCGCGCTGGCCCTGTCAGTGGGCCGGACGGGGCTCCAGAATCGGATAGGCCGCGGTCGAGAGATGAGAATTGATCCGGCGAAAGTCCCGCAGAATGTCCAGGTGCAGAACCGAGGTATTCATCGATTCCACCCGGCCTTCGTTGAGCCGCTTGAAGTGCTGCCGGTTGGAGCGGTCCACCCGCTCCCGGTAACGACGCTTCTCGATGAGCAGTTGCTCGGCCAGTTCTCCGTCCTCGGTCAGAAACACATCCAGCGCCAGCCTGAAGTTACTGACCAGGCCTTCATGAAGATCGAGTATCTCGGCCCAGCCTTCCGGTGAAAACTCGGTCTCCGCAAGCTTGCGGCTGCGCGCCAGGTCCATCAGGTTGTGATCGACGATGTCGCCGATGTGCTCGAGATTGGTGCTGAACTCGAAGATCGCACTCGCCCGGGCGGCCTGTTCGGTGGTCAAGCGCTCCCGCATAATCGAGGCGACGAAGAGGATGACCTCCCGGTGCAGGGAATCGACGATCTCGTCGCGCTCCCGAATCAAAGGAACCAGCCGCTTGTCGCGAAAGGCCTCGATGGTGTCGTTCAGCATCTGGTGTACCGTCTCGGCCGCCCGCAGCACTTCGCGCGAGCAAGCGGCGAGGGCTCTGTCCGGCCGCTCCAGGTCCGCTTCCTGAAGATAGATCGGCACGCCCAGGTCGACTTGATCCGTGACCGGGGCCGCCGGCTGCATCCGGGCGATCCTTTTGCAGATCGTTTCGACAAAGGGCAGAAACAGCAACGCCAGGGCAGCGTTGAACAGCAGGTGGAAAAACACCACGAGGTTATCAGCCGCCAGCCCCGTCGCCGCAGCCAGGTTCGTCAGCTGAACCACGAAGGGAGCAACCGCTATGGCGCAGAGGACTCGCAGAGCGAGGTTCCCCAGTGGGATGACTCGCCCTTCCCAATCCTCACTCCAACTCGCGATCAAGGCCGGGGTACCGGAAGCCAGGTTGACCCCAACGACCAGTGCGAAACCCGCTTCGATGCCGATCAAACCTTCGGCGGCAAAGCTGGCGACCAGCAGAACGGTGGCCAGGCTCGAATAAGTCGCCAGTGTCAGCAAGGCACCGACCAGGACGGCCAGAGCAAGGTCTTCGCCCAAGGCAGCGAGGATCAGCGAGACGGTCTCCGAAGACTTCAATTCCTGCGTCGCGCCGGAGATGAGCGAGAGAGCCAGAAGTACGAAACCGAGACCGAGAGCAAAGCGGCCAAGGTTCCGGTGGGTCTTGCCGGAGGTGACCATAAAGACCACGACGCCGACCATGATGAGTGGCGGCGAAAGCGCCGCAACATTCTGCGAAAGGACCACCGCCGCGACCGCCGAGCCGACATCGGCACCCAGCGCTGCTGCAAGACCGAGTGCCGCCAAGAGCCTGCCCCGCGACGCAAAGCTCGATACCATGGTGACGACGGCAGTCCCGGACTGTAGGGCCGCGGCCGTCACAACGCCGAAGCCCAAGGCGGACAGGCGGTTGCCCGCAATCTTCTTCAGCGCGCGTTCGAGTTGGGTAGGGAAAGCCCGCTCAAGAGCCGTTCTTACGGTGCGAACGCCCCAGACGAGAAGCGCAACAGCGCCGAGAAGTGCCAGCAGCGTTTCCATCACCCAGCCTCGCAGTTACCACCATAGACTTCGCGAACTCCAGGCACAGCGATGCTCAAACCACCTCTCACTCTCTTGTCCGATGCGAATCCTAAAGCGCCTCCTAATACTAAGGGAGCTATTGGAGGCAGCCAAGGCGTTCGTTTTGCCGGTAGATCGGGCCCGAAGAGGTGACTGCCCGCACAGCATACCCAGACAACACCCGACTTCGGCGCTCAATCCGATTGCGGAAACGAGCGCTCCGACGGGTCCACGCTTTCGATGTAGTCGCGGATCATGGTCAAAAGAATCTGCTCACCTCTGTCCAAGCGGGTGCGGTCGTTGGTGACCAGATGCACATCGACGGCCGGCAGATCGACATACGGCGGAAGCTGCCATAGGCGACCGTCGCGAACATCCCGCTCCATGGCATGGACCGGCAATGAGCCGATGCCCATTCCGGCCATGATCATTCGGCGCACCTCTTCCAGGTTAGAGGAGACACCTGTCGGTTCCTCGCCCAACTGGTGGCTGCGCCGCAGATCGGCCACCGGGTGCAGCGCATCCGACAACTGATCGGTCTTGAAGGAAACATAGGTGCTGTCGCGCATCTCATCCATAGTCACGTCCCTGCGCCCAAAAAGCGGATGACTCGACCCGCAGAAGAATCCGAACTGCTCGCGAAACAGGACCGATGTGTTCAGGCGGCGTTGCTGGTGCGAAAGCAGGCAGATGCCGAAAGAGCAGAGTCCGTTCCGCACGGTGCGGATCACCTCGACACTCGGCATCACATCCAGAGTGAAAGTGACCGCCGGGTAGCGCCGGTGGAAGCGCCCCAGGAGTTCATCGAAAGGCGGAAAGACGACATAGCTCACGGTCGCAATCCGGATCGCGCCGGCAACATCCTGATCGGCATCGCTGAGCAAGCCGCCGAGTTGACCCAGGGTGTCCAGAACCTTTCGGCTCTCCCGATAGAGAACGGCACCGTGCTCGGTCAGGGCGAAGCGGCCGCCGCCGCGCTCGACCAGGCGCCGGCCGACTTGGTCTTCCAACCGCTTCAAGGCGCTGCTGATGGTGGGCTGGGTGCGCATCAGCCGGTTTGCGCCCCGCGTGATACTGCCCTCATCGACAATGACCACAAAGGTGCGTAGCAAATTCCAATCAAGGTCTCCGAAAGCGTCGCGCGCCAGATAGTCCGTCATACCGTCTGCCCGTGAAATAGATTCTATCAATACTGTTATTGTCTCACAGAGATACAGAGAATGTCTATCGCCGGCCGGCCAAGCGGCTGCGCAGCGGCCGGAGGTGGGGTACGATCCGCAACTTGGGGATCGCTTCGAGTCCCCGCCTTCAGACGTCAAGCGGGGCCGGATCTGGTGCAACAGGGGGAAAAAGGTGAATCGGTTTAATCTTGATGGGGCTCTGGCGCTGGTCACCGGCGCCAGCCGCGGCATCGGCAAAGCGATCGCAATCGGATTTGCAGAGGCGGGCGCGGATCTGGTCATAACCGCGCGCTCTGCCGCTGCACTCACCGACACCGCAGCGGCGGTACGGGCATCGGGACGGCGGTGCCACGTCTTCACAGCCGATGTCGCGGAGGTCGCGAGTATTGAGAGTCTCTTCGCCGAAATGGACGCCGCCGGGTTACGTGCAAGCCTGCTTTTGAACAACGCGGGAATGGAAGAGGTGCGTCCCTCCGTGGAGGTCGACGAAGTCCTCTGGGATCGCATCCTGGACACCAACCTGAAAGGTGCCTTCTTTGTCGCCCGGCAGTTTGCCGCGAGGCTGCTGGAACACGGGCAACCGGGTACGATCATCAACACCTGTTCCCTCGCCTCCGCCGTCGGTGTTCCGACCGCCGTGCCCTACACCGCCTCAAAGTCCGGCATGCTCGGCATGACGCGTGCCCTCAGCAGCGAATGGTCGCCGAGCGGCATCCGTGTGAATGGTATCGGCCCAGGTTATTTCCGCACCGAGTTGACGGAGGTGTTCTACGAGGATGCGGCGTGGCGCAGCGCCATGTTGGCGAAAATCCCCATGAAACGATTCGGCGAACTGGAGGACCTGATCGGCACGGCGATCTATCTCGCCTCTCCGGCTTCCACATACGTGACCGGGCAGCTTGTCTTCGTCGACGGCGGTTACCTCGCTTCCATCTGACCTGTCAAACTCAAGACTTTGCTGAAATATCGGCCGCATGCCTCCCGAGCGGGATAGCCGGGCGGTCTACACAACTCTACGCGGCAAAACTGTTGCTTCGACCGTTCGCCTGACAACGACCAACAGTCAGGACAGATCAAGTTGTATATACAACGCTTGACAGGCAGAGAGGTGCCTGCAACGGTTTTGGTTCTTGCGAAAATTCTGTGTTCCGGAAGGCAGGGAAGTGGCCGCACCAGCCTGCATGGTCGAGATTTGCGACGTCTCGAAATCCTTTGGGGATTTCCGCGCGGTCGACGACGCTTCGCTGGCGCTGCCCAAGGGAGAGTTCCTGACCATCCTCGGCCCAAGCGGTTGCGGCAAGACCACCCTGCTGCGCATGATCGCCGGCTTCAGCAAGCCGGACGCCGGCAAGATCCTGATCAACGGCGGGGAAGTCGAAAATGTCCCGCCCCATAAGCGCTCGATCGGCATGGTGTTCCAGCGCCTGGCGCTCTTTCCGCATATGACCGCCGCCCAGAACGTCGCCTATCCCTTGAAGATGCGCGGTTTCGACCCGAAGACCATTCCCGATCGCGTCAGCGAGTATCTGAAGCTGGTTCGATTGCAGGGTTATGAAGAACGCCGGCCGCATCAGTTGAGCGGTGGCCAGCAACAGCGGGTCGCCATCGCCAGGGCGTTGTCCTTCAGCCCGGACCTGCTGTTGCTGGACGAGCCGCTGTCGGCGCTCGACAAGAAACTGCGCGAGGAAATGCAGCTCGAATTCCGGCGCATTCAACAAGAGTTGGGCGTCACCACCATCAACGTCACCCATGACCAGCGTGAAGCGCTGGTGATGTCCGACAAGATCATCGTGATGAACGCCGGACGCATTCAACAGTCCGACAGCCCGGAGGCGGTGTATCGCGCGCCGTCCAACCGTTTCGTCGCCAACTTTGTCGGGCTTACCGCGCTCTTCGGCGGCGCGATCGAAAGGGTCGATGACGAGGGGGTGGTCGTACGCGTCGGCGAGCTGGCTTTGCGGGCAAGGGCCGGTGAAGCGCTGCCCCCCGGCGCCTCTGTCGACTGCGCCATTCGGGCGGAGCAGATTCGGATTCTGGCCGACGACGAAGAGAACGATGCCGGCCGCTTTGACAACACGGTCACCGGCAAGGTCGATCAGCGCATCTTCGAGGGGGATCGCATGGTCTACCAAGTCACGGTTCCCAAGCTGGCCGATGCTACGCTCTTCGTCTTCGACCATGACCCCACCCACCACGCCGAGCGCGGCCAGTCAGGCGCTTTGAAGCTGGCCTGGAACGCAAGGGACATGCTGACTTTTCCAACCAACCCATAAAAACGCCGTCATAAACAAGGAGGCTTCGATGTCAGATAAAAACACCCCCTTCGGTTTCGACCGCCGCCGCTTTCTGCAGGGATCGGCGCTCGCCGCTGGCGCCCTGGCCCTGCCACAGTTCGCCCTCGCCCATGGGCACACCAAAAAACCGAGCGAGCTGATCGTGCGGGCCTGGGGCGGCGCCTGGGGGGAATCACTGAAGGCCGGCGTCGCCGACCCCTTCACCGCTGCCACGGGCATTCCCGTGCGCCTGGACTTCACCGAGGACAACGAAATCAAGCCGAAGATCTGGGCCGCCGTCGACCAGGGCCGGGTGCCCCCAATCCATGTGAACTGGGACACCACCACGAACGCCACCATCTCGGCCCTGCGCGGTGCCACCGTCGACCTTGGCGATCTGAAAGGTCTGGACGGGCTGCTGTCCATCGCCAAGCCGACCGGCATCGACGGTTGGCCCCTGGTGAACACCTATTCCTATGTCTATGTCTGCGCCTACCGGCCAGAGGCTTTCCCGGACGGACCGCCCAAGTCCTGGCGGGTGATGCTCGATCCGAAATTCAAGGGCCGCGTCGCGCTCTATGACGACGGGATCGGCTTCAATCCCATCGCCGTCATTGCCGGCGGCGGCACGGCGGCCGACATCCCGAGCAACATGGAACCGGCTTATGCCTTCTACCGCGACCTGAAGAAGAACGAGCCCTTGCTGGGCGAAGATGCGGACTTCACCACTTGGTTCCAGAATGGTGAAATCGACATCGCCTGCACCATCTCGGTGAACGCCCGGGCGGCAAAGCAAAAGGGCATCAACGTCGAATGGACGGTGCCGCAGGAAGGCTGCAAGGTCGACACCGACGGCCTGTGGATTCCCAAGGGCCTGCCAGAGAATGAAGAGTATTGGTCCAAGCGCTTCATTGAGTTCGCCGTCACCCGCGAAGCGCAGGAGAAATGGTGTTCCCTGCTCGGCCTGCCGCCGGTGTTCCCCGGCCTTGAGCCGCCGGCCGATCTTGCCGGCGATCCTTCCTATCCGACCGCGCCGGCGGATTTCGAAAAGCTCGTCAGCGTCCCCTCGCCTATTCTGGTCGAGAACCAGCCGATCTGGTTCGCCAAGTTCAGCGAGATCATGCAAGGCTGATCCGCTCAGGGACCGGCCCCGGGATCCAGGTTCCGGGGCCGTCTCGTCTCCGCCTCGATGGATCCATATCCGTGACACTCGCGATCCTGCAGCGCACAGACCGCTTCGTTTCCGTCGTCTGGCCCAGCGGCCTGCACGGCATGAACGGCTATCTGTTTTTGCTGCCCGCTGTCGCTCTGGTCTTCATCCTGGTGATCGCTCTCGGCTACATGCTGGAGTTCAGCCTGCACGAGTTGGATCTCTCGACCTATCGGCTGAAAGAGGCTTATAGCCTGACGAACTACCAGACGATCCTGGACCGGCCGGTTTATCTGCGGGTCCTCTGGCGTTCTCTGCTCGCCGCCCTCATCGTCACGGTGATCACCGTCTTTCTGGCCTTTCCCTATGCCTACCTGATGGTGCGGACATCTTCTGCGGCAACCCGCAAGTTTCTTCTGGTCGCGCTGTTCCTGCCGTTCTTCATCGGCCAGGTGGTTCGGGCTTATGGCTGGCTCATCATCCTCGGCAAGCAGGGCCTTCTGAACAGTGTCCTGACCGGCCTCGGCCTGCCCGCGCTGGACCTGATCTACAACTACCCGGCGGTCATCCTGGGGCTTGTTCAGTACATGCTGCCCTTTGCGGTCCTTCTGCTCACCCCCGCCGTCGCCGCCATCAGCGAAGACGTGGAACTGGCGTCCGAAAGCCTCGGCGCCAACTGGCTGCAAACCTTTCGTCATGTGGTGATCCCCATGGCAACGCCCGGCCTTGTGGGCTCTTCCGTGGTGGTCTTCACCCTTACCCTGACGGACTTTGCGATGCCGGAGATTCTGGGCGGCGGCACCTCCGACTTCATCGCCAACGCCATCTACGACAGCTACTTCCAGATCTCGAACATCGGCCTGGGCGCGGCGCTGGCGATTCTGCTGACCCTGATCGGCAGCGCCCTGGTGGCGCTCATGTTTATGATCGCGGGAACCGGGACCCTGGCGGTGACGGAGGCCGAGGAATGAGCGGTCCCCGCAGCAAAGCAATCGCCCTCTGGGGGCTGGTGGCCTTCAGTCTCATCCTCCTCAGCTTTCCAACCGTCATCATCATTGGTGCGTCCTTCACGGCCGGCGAGATCATTCAGTTCCCGCCCGAGGGGTTTTCACTGCGCTGGTACGAAAAGCTGTGGCAGCTCGACAGCTTCCAGGACGCCCTCCTGCGAACCTTCTATGTTTCCTTCATCTGCACACTGATCTCCCTGCCGGTCGGCACTCTGGCGGCCTTGGCGACCGTGCGCTACCGCATCCGCTTCCGCCGGACCCTGCAGGTCTATCTACTGCTGCCCTTTACCATCCCGCTGGTGGTGTCGGGCCTGGGCATGCTGATCGTCTTCGGTGAGGTTCGCATCCTGGGCCAGCTTTGGCCGGTCGGCCTGGCCCTCTGCATCATCAATCTGCCGTTCATGATCTGGGCGGTCAGCGCCTCGGTAAACGGTTTGGACAGCGAGTTGGAGAATGCCGCCGCCAACTGCGGCGCCGCGCCGGTGCAGATCTTTTTCACCGTGACTTTGCCGGCGGTGATGCCCGGTGTCATCACCGGTGCGCTCTTGATGTTCATACTGGCCTTCAACGAGTTTCTGGTCAGCCTCTTCCTTGTCGACTCACGGATCGTCACCTTGCCGGTGCAGATCTATAACTCGATCCGTTCCGTCATCACGCCCGACCTGGCGGCCGTGTCTGTGGTCTATATCCTGATCGCCGTCATCGCGGTCTGGGTGCTCGACCGGCTCGTCGGTTTGGAAATCTTCCTTCGCTCAAAATAGGTTCGGAGACCGGACTGTGCCCAAAGACGTGAACCTTCATATCCTGTCGGAGCTGACAGCCGAAAAGCGCCATCTTCTGCTGCAAAGGACTGAGGCCGACCTCGGGCCCTTTATCGAGAAGGTCCAGCCCATTATCGAGCGGGTGCGCAGCGACGGCGATGCTGCACTGTCCCACTTCGCCAGGGAGTTGGACAAAAGCCCGGTAGAGCCCGACGCCATCGCGGCAACGCCCGAGGATTTCGACCAGGCCTTCGAGGCGCTGGACCGGGAGATGATCGAGGTGCTGACCTTCGCCAGCGACAACGTACGGCGCTTTCATGAAGCGCAGATGCCGGAGGAGATGTGGTTCAAGGAGATGCATCCCGGCGTCTTCGCCGGCGACCGCATCGTGCCCATCGACAGCGTTGCCTGCTATGTGCCGCGCGGCAAGGGCTCCTTCCCCAGCGTGGTCATGATGACGGCGATCCCCGCGGTGGTCGCGCAGGTTCCGGAGGCGGTGATCATCACCCCGCCGGGCCTGGACGGAAAGATCGACGCCGCGACTTTGGTGGCCGCCCGCCTGGCCGGCATCGAAAGAGTGTACAAGTGCGGCGGCGCCCAGGCTGTGGCCGCCGTCGCCTACGGGACGGAAACCGTGCCGCGCTGCCTGAAGATCGTTGGCCCCGGAAGCCCCTGGGTGGTGGCGGCCAAGCGGGTCCTGGCCGACCGCATCGATCCGGGCATTCCCGCCGGACCCAGCGAGGCGATCATCCTGGCCGATGAGACAGCGAACGGGCGGGTTTGTGCACTCGACCTGCTGATCGAAGCCGAGCACGGCTCCGACAGTTCGGCCTACCTCGTCACCAACTCCCGCAAGGTCGCCGAGGCGGCGCGGGCGGCGGTGCCGGATTTCTGGCGGGAAATGAGTGACCAGCGGGTCGGTTTCTCCGCCGACGTCCTTTGCGGAGAACGCGGCGGTATCGTGCTGACCGACAGCATGGACGACGCCATCGACTTCGTGAACGACTACGCGCCCGAGCATCTGGAGATCCAGGCCAAAGACCCACACCAATATCTCGGAATGATCCGCAACGCCGGGGAGATCCTCATGGGTGAGCATACGGCCGTCTCTCTCGGCAACTTTGTCCTCGGCCCTAACGCCGTGCTGCCGACCAATGCCGCCGCCCGCACCCGCTCACCGCTCAGCGTCTTCGACTTCACAAAGCGAATCTCCATCGGTCATGTCACCAAGAAGGGCTATGACCAGTTGGCGCCCTACGCCTTCAAGTTCGCGCGCTACGAAGGCTTTGACGCCCATGGCAACGCCCTGTCGGAGATGCGGACCAAGGCCTTCAATTCGTCCAGCTAGAACGGAACCTCACAAACCTGCTGCCCGGGGCGGTTCAGCGGTGAGAATAACCATTGGATATTTCAATGGAGCCGCCAGCGCCGGGAGATGATATGAACCCGCATCCAGGATGCGGGCGCGAGGAAGGCTGAATTCATGAAGCGGATGCGACTTAGAGATTTCGGATTGGCCATCGGCCATCTGCCGACCGGCCCGCTGAACGCCATAACCGATGTCGCCGGTGTGCTCGTCGGGCATGAAACCATCATTCGCGACGACCCCGAAGTCGTGCGATCCGGCGTCACCGTGGTGGTGCCTGAAAACGGTGAGATCTGGCGGCGGCATCTCTTCGCCGGCGCCCATGTGCTGAACGGCAACGGCGAGATGACCGGACTCGCTTTTCTCGAGGAGTTCGGCCTGATGTGCGGTCCTATCGCCATCACCGGAACCCATTCCATCGGCGCGGCACATGAGGGCCTGGTCAGTTATGAGCTGGAGGGAGGCTTCGACGTCGACTTCTGCCTGCCACTTGTGGCCGAGACTTTCGACGGCTGGCTGAGCGAGCCTCTGGCACTGGCGGTGCGGCCGGAGCATGTCCATGCCGCGCTGCGGGCCGCAGCCGGCGGAGCAGTGGCAGAGGGCAACATCGGCGGCGGCACCGGCATGAACGCTCACGAGTTCAAGGCCGGGATCGGGACCGCATCGCGGCAGACCGAGGTTGTGGGCGAAACCTGGACGGTTGGGGTGCTGGTGCAGGCCAATTATGGCCGCCGCCACCAGCTTCGCCTTGACGGCCACGCGATCGGTCAAGCGATTCCCATCGAAGAGGTGCCGCCGCCCTGGCCCAAGCCGCGCGATGACGGCTCGATCATTGCCGTCGTCGCCACTGACGCTCCCCTTCTGCCGCATCAATGCAAAAGGCTGGCGCAGAGAGCGGGCATGGGGGTCGCCCGGGCCGGCGGTATCGCAGCCCCGGCGAGCGGTGATATCTTCCTGGCCTTCTCCACCGGCAACGCCCATTCCGTTGCAGCCCACGACCACCTGCACAGCGCGCGCTTCCTGCCGGACATGGCCCTTGCCGGGATCTTCGAAGCGGTGATCGAGGCAACGGAGGAAAGCATCTGGAACGCTCTCTGCACCGCCGAGACCATGACCGGGCGGCAGGGCAGAATTTCCCACGCCATACCGCTGGACCGGCTGACCACGGTCATGAAGGCATAGATTTTATCAATGTTCTCTATTCTTAGAATAGATTAGGCGATAGGCGAAATCCCCTTCTAAGATCCCCTTTTCGGCCATCCTTGGGGACGATTATGGGTGATCGTGAGGGTGCCCCCAGCGTTGGGCTCGCTGTCAGGAACATAACCAAAGTCTTTGGTGCCGCCGGTGCCGCGGCGGTGCATGCCGTCGATGATCTGAGCCTGGACATCCATCGCAACGAGTTCTTCACCCTGCTCGGACCCTCGGGTTGCGGCAAGACCACACTGCTTCGGATGATTGCCGGCCTGGAACAACCGACCTCCGGTGCGGTGTTGCTGGACGATGAGCCGCTACAGGGGCTGCCGCCCTTTCGCCGGCCGGTCAACACCGTGTTCCAGAGTTATGCCCTCTTTCCGCACATGTCGGTTGGCGAGAACATTGCCTTCGGTATGCAGATGCGCCGCCTGGAGGCGGCGACGGTCGCCCGAAAGGTCGAGGAGGTGCTTGCGCTGGTGAGGCTTGAGGGCCTGAGCGACCGCCGCCCCTCACAGCTTTCCGGCGGCCAGCAGCAGCGGGTAGCTCTGGCCCGCGCCCTTGCCAATCAACCGAAAGTCCTGTTGCTCGACGAACCGCTGTCGGCCCTCGACCTGAAGCTCCGCAAGCAAATGCGCCTGGAGCTGAAGCGTCTGCAGAAAGCAACCGGGATCATCTTTGTCTTCGTCACCCATGACCAGGATGAGGCACTGATTATGTCGGACCGCCTGGCGGTGTTGTCTGCGGGCCGCATCCTGCAGGTCGGTACACCGGAAGACATCTACAAGAGGCCGCGCAGCCGCTTCGTCGCCGACTTCATCGGCGACAGCAACATTATCCTGGGCCAACCGAAGGCCCCCGATAGGCTTGCGCTCGGCGAAGCGGCACATCTTCACCTCGCCGAACCCCTGCGCCCCGAACATGCGGGCGCGGCGGAGCTTCCCGTGGCGATCCGCCCGGAGAGTTGCCGCCTGGTGAACGGCGCCGCCTTGGAAGACAACGCCAACGTGTTTCCGGCCCGGGTGCGGGAAATCGAATACCTCGGCGCCGATACCTGTGTTGTGCTGGATGTTGCCCCCCTCCGCGCGCCGATTACGGTGCGTCTGCGCAACGTAGAAGCAGAAGACACGGTTCCGCGTGAAGGTGACGCAGTCCGGGTCAGCCTGCCGGCCGCGGCGCTTCGGGTTCTGGACCTGTGACCGATCCGGCCAGACTGTCCCCACGTGCGCGCCACGCAACCCTGGCGCCGGCACTCCTCGCCATCGGCGTATTCCTGGTGCTGCCGCTGCTGCTGGTGCCGGTCGCTTCATTCATGGAGGCCAATCCCTGGGGCGGCGTGCGCCCAGCGTTTTCTGTAGACGCCTACATTCAGGTACTCTTCGAAGAGGACTTCACCGGCGAACTGGTCTTCAACGACGCCTACCCGCGTATCGTCCTGCGCTCCATCCTGCTGGCTGCCGTGACCACCTTGCTTTGCCTGCTGGCCGGCTTTCCCGTCGCCTATGTCATCGCCATGCAACCCAAGGCGCGCCAGGGCATCCTGTTGTTGCTGGTAACGGTGCCTTTTTGGACCAACCTGCTGATCCGCACCTACTCCTGGATCATGATCCTGCGGGACGAAGGCCTTATCAACAACAGTCTGGAAGCGGTTGGTATCATCGATACACCGCTGCGCCTGCTCTACACCAACGGCGCTATTGCCATCGGGCTGGTGTACACCTTCCTGCCCTTCATGGTGCTGCCGATCTACGCCGCGATCGAGCGCATCGACCGCAGTCTCATTGAGGCCGCACATGATCTCTACGCCAACCGGCGGGCGATGCTGCGGCGTGTCGTCCTGCCCCTGGCCAAGCCCGGAATCGCAGCAGGGGCTGTCCTTGTCTTCGTGCCCGCTCTGGGCTCCTTCGTCGCGCCGGCCTTGCTGGGCGGCGGGAAGCACCTGATGATCGGCAGCCTGGTTCAGGCCCAGTTCGGCGCCTCGCGAAACTGGCCTTTCGGCGCGGCGATCTCCCTAATCCTCCTGGCGGCGGTCTTGGCGGTTCTGCTTTGGCAGGCCAGGCGGCAGAGCCGCGGCGAGGAGCTGCAGCTATGAGCGAGCTCGCCGGCAACCCGATATCACCGCCCGCCCCGAAAGGCATTCGCAAGCCCAAGGCGGCCTTCTCGGTCGGCAGAATTCCGGGTTTCGCGGCCGCGACCTTGGCCTTCTTCCTGTTTCTCTACGCGCCGATCCTGCTGCTGGTCGTCTTCTCCTTCAATGGCAGCAATTCCGCAACCATCTGGTCGCACTTCAGTCTTGACTGGTACGCCAAGGTCGCTGCCAACAGCGACATCCAACGGGCAACACTGAACACGCTGATTGTCGCCGGCATCGCGTCGGTCCTGGCCACCGCTTTGGCGACGCTGGCGGCCTTGGCCATGGCCAGGGGCGGCCGTTTCCGGGGCAGCCAAATCGCCCTCGGCACACTGCTGCTGCCGCTGATCGTACCGGAGATCGTTATCGCCATTGCCATGTTGATCTTCTTCACCGCGATCGGGATGAATCTGGGATTGGGGAACATCATCATTGCCCATACAGTCTTCTGCATCCCCTTTGCCTACTTGCCGATCCGGGCCCGCCTGGACAGTCTGAGCCCGGTCTACGAGGAAGCGGCCCAGGACCTCTATGCCGACGGCTGGCGGACCTTCCGTCACGTGACCTTTCCCCTGCTGGCACCTGGCATCCTCTCCGGGTTGATGCTCGCCTTCATCACTTCGGTCGACGACTTCATCATTTCCCTGATGGTCGGCAGCGCCGGCTCCACGACGCTGCCGATCTATATCTACAGCCTGATCCGGATCGGCATCACACCACAGATCAATGCGATCTCAACCCTGGTGCTGCTGATCTCCTTCATCTTTGTAAGCCTGTCATGGCTCATTGCGCGGCGTTCGGAGAAGACGCCATGATCCCTACAACCAAAAAACAATTCAAAACCACTGAACAGCGGAGGTTCGATATGCGTAATCTGTTGAGAATGGCCGGCATGGCCGCACCGATCGCCCTGGCCGCTTCGGCGGCCAGCGCGGAAGGCGTTTTGAATTTCGCCAACTGGGCGGAGTACACCTCACCGGAGCTGATCGAGAAATTCGAGAAAGAGACCGGCATCAAGGTGGTGCTGGACACTTACGATTCCAGCGAAACCCTGCTGGCCAAGCTTCAGGCCGGCGGCGCCGACTATGACGTCGTGGTTCCGGGCAACAATTTTGTCGCGGGCATGATTTCCGAAGGCTTGATCCAAAACGTCGATGTCAGATCGCTACCGGGTTTCGCAAACCTTGAAGGCCGCTGGCAGTCACCGCCCTGGGATCCGACAAACGAGTACTCCATTCCCTGGCTTTGGGGCACCACCGGCTTCACCGTCGATACCTCCGCCTATGGCGGTGACATTCACACCTATGAAGTCCTTTTCAACCCGCCGCCGGAGCTGCAGGGCGAGATCGGCATGTTCAACTCCGCCGACGAGGTGGTGAAGATGGTCCATGCCTACCTCGGCAACGACCTCTGCACGGAAGATCCGGCTCATTTCCAGGCGGCCTTCGATGTCCTCAAGGCGCAAAAACAGCACGTGAAGATGTACCAGTCCGAAGGGCTTCGCGAACGTATGCTCTCCGGTGAGGTCAAGGCCCACTCAAACTGGAACGGCAGCTCCCTGAAGCTGCGGGCCCAAGACGCGAAGTTCGCTTACGCCTACCCTAAAGAAGGTGTACTGACCTGGATGGACGTGATGGTTGTGCCCAGCGGGGCCAAGAACAAGGATAACGCTCTCAAGTTCCTGGCTTTCATGCTTCAGCCGGAGAACGTGGCAATCCAGTCCAACTTTGCCCGTTATTCCAACGCGGTGGCAGGCAGCGATGCTTACATGGCCGCCGAGTTGAAAACAGCGCCGGAGATTGTCGCACCATCCGACCGCACCTTCATTTTCGTGCCCGCCTGCTCGGAAAAGTCGATCAAACTGCAGGATCAGGTCTGGACCCGGTTGCTCAAGTAGGTGCAGCCTGACACGGTTCCTCCGGGTTCCTGCCCCGGAGGAACCGTTCGAAGCACGTAACACGAGGTTTCAGAGTGGCGGATCAGACAAACGGCAAAGTCATCATTACCTGCGCGGTGACCGGATCAATTCACACCCCGAGCATGTCGCCGCATCTGCCGGTGACCCCGTCTGAAATCGCCGAGCAGGCAATCATGGCGGCGGAGGCCGGGGCGGCGATCCTGCATCTCCATGCCCGCGAACCGGAAACCGGCCTGCCGACCGCAGACCCCGATGTCTTCATGGGCTTTCTGCCGCGCATCAAGCAATCAACGGACGCCGTTCTCAACATCACCACCGGCGGCGGCGCCAACATGAGGTTGGATGACCGCCTGGCAGCGCCTCTGCGCGCCAAGCCCGAGATGTGCTCACTCAACATGGGGTCGATGAATTTCGGCATCTTTCCGCTCGCCAAACGGCACAATAACTGGCAGCACGACTGGGAAGAGGGTTTTCTCGAGTCAACGCGAGACTTCGTCTTCAAGAATACCTTTGCCGACATCGAAACCGTTCTCGATAAACTTGGAAACGGGGCCGGCACCCGGTTTGAGTTCGAGTGTTACGACACCGGCCATCTGCAAACCCTCGCCTACTACCTGGACAAGGGCAGTATCCGTGCGCCGGTGTTCGTACAATTCGTTCTCGGTGTGCTCGGCGGGATCGATGCTCACCCCGACCAGCTTCTTCATCTGAAGCATACCGCCGACCGTCTGCTCGGGTCCGACTACCGCTTCTCGGTTCTGGCGGCCGGGCGTCACCAGATGCCGCTTGGCACCATGGGCGTGATCCTCGGCGGAAATGTCAGGGTCGGCCTGGAAGACAGTCTGACCATCGGCCGCGGCCGGCTTGCAGAGAGCAATGCGGCCCAGGTCTCCAAGATCCGAAGAGTCGTCGAAGAACTGGGCTTTGGAATCGCCACGCCTGACGAAGCGCGCTCAGCGCTCGCACTCAAAGGGGGAGACCAGGTTGGCTTCTAGTACAAATCCATCAATCGACGCCATTTCGATCCGTCTGGCCGAAGCCAACGATGCGGCGATCATTCGTGATCTGCTCGCCGATCTGGTTCGCACCCTGAAGGATGGCGAAACCTGCGGCAGCAGCCTGGAAGACATCCTGCGCCACGGCTTTCGTGATCCGCCCCGCTTCGAAGCATTGATTGCCGAAGCGGACGGGTCAGCCGTCGGCATGACCCTGTTTTTCTACAATTACTCGACCTGGCGTGGCTGTCTTGGTGTCTACGTGCAGGATCTCCACGTCATCGAGGATTTCCGTGGCAGGGGACTTGGCCGCAAGCTGCTCGCTGCAGCAGCGCAGCGGGGCCGCGAGTTCGGCTGCAACCACCTGCGGCTTTCAGTTGACCCTGACAACACCCCGGCAGCAGCCTTCTATCGCCATGTCGGCCTGGAAGTACGGAAGGACGAAGCTATCTGCCAGGTTTCTGAGGCCGCCTTCGAGAGACTGGCCGGAGAAGCGCCGTGACCGACAATGCTGCTATCCAGAGCTTCTACGCCGCCTCCCCAGCGGTGGACCTGCCCCATATCGAACGGGCCGAAGGCCCCTATCTCTGGGATCGCAGCGGGCGTCGCTATGTCGATGCGGCCAGCGGACCGGTGGTCACCAACATCGGACACGGTAACCCGCATGTGGTCGAAGCCATCGCCCGGCAGGCCGCCACCTGTACCTTCGCTTCGCGCACCGCCTTTGTCAGCGACGCCAATCAAGCCCTGGGCGAGCGCTTGGCCAAGCTCTGCGGGCCCGGCCACGACCGCGCCTTTTTCACCTCCGGCGGATCGGAAGCCATAGAAGCAAGCCTGAAGTTCGCCCGCCAGGTCGCCTGGGTCAGGGGCGAACGGAAGCGCTGGAAGGTGATCTCGCGCAACCCCTCCTACCACGGCTCCACGCTGGGCGCGCTCTCGGTCACCGGTGACGAAGAGATCGACGACCTCTTCGGCCCGATGATGCGGCAGATGCCGAAGGTGGCGACCCCCTTCACATATCGGATCCCTGAAGGCTATACGCCGCAGGGCTGGCAGGAAGCTGCGGCAGCGGACCTTGAACAAACCATCCTGCGCGAAGGTCCGGAGACCTGCCTGGCTTTCATCCTGGAGCCGATTGGCGGCCTCGCGACCGGTGCCCTGGTTGCTTCGGAGGCCTACTACAACGCCGTTCGAAGGATATGCTCGCGCCACGGCCTGTTGCTGATCTACGACGAAGTGATGAGCGGCGCCGGGCGCAGCGGCGCCTTTCTTTCAGCGCATCACTGGCGTGACGCGAAACCGGACCTTGTGGTCCTCGCCAAGGGCTTGGGCGCCGGCTACACGCCGCTTGGCGCGATGATGGCGCCCCGCGACTTGGTTGAACTGGTGGCTGCAGCCGGCGGCTTCCTGCACGGCCATACTTACGTCGCCAACCCACTGACCTGCGCCACGGGTCTTGCGGTACTCGATGAAGTGGAACGCCAAAGCCTCATCCAAAACGCGGCCCGTTTGGGCCCCAAGTTGTCGGAGATCCTCAGGCAGATCATGGCGCACTCCCCTATCGTCGGTGATGTCCGGGGCCTGGGGCTGCTTATGGCCATCGAAGTCGTCGCGGACCAATGCACCAAGCGGCCTTTCCCGCTGGAAGTGGAGATCACCAAGCGCATTGCGCGCTTGGCGATGAAGCACGGACTCATCATCTATGCGCGCCGCACCAGTCACGGGAAGTTCGGCGAGTGGGTCATGATCGGCCCACCATTGAATGCCGACGAAGAGCTCCTCGGCGAGATCGGCAGCAAACTCCAGGCCTGTCTGACCGACTGCGTCGACGAGTTGTTGAACGAAGGTATCCTGACAGGCGGTATTCAAGCCGGAGCAGAGCTGCGTCACAGCATATGAAGGCCGTCTTCGACCCGCTTCAGAAACGCTACCACGCGCGCCGCTTTGTCTCGAACGGCGCTTGGCAGCCGAGCCGTGAAACACCCGAGCGTGCCGACATCCTGCTCAGCGCGCTAGAAGACCTGGGCTTTCCTGTAGAAACGCCGCCGGACAGCGGTCAAGCAGCAATTGAGGCCGTTCACGATCCGCGCTACCTCACCTTTCTGCAGACCATCGTGGCGCGCTGGCAGCGCATCCCCGAGGCGCCGGAGGAAGTGGTGCCGAACCTCCATCCGGTTTTCCGGCAGGGTGAGACCATCCCCGGCTATCCAGCCTCTGCTGTCGGTCAGGTAGGCTACCATGTCATGGACGGCGCCGCCCCGATTACCGGTGACACCTGGATCAGCGCCTATGCCAGCGCACAGTCCGCAATCCATGCCGCCAATCTCGTTCTGCAGGGGGAAGAAGCGGCCTATGCACTCTGCCGGCCACCCGGTCATCATGCCTCTGCGGACCTGGCCGGCGGCTTTTGCTTTTTGAACAACACAGCCATCGCCGCCGAGCGGCTGCGCAGCGGCTTCGAACGCGTTGCGATCCTCGACGTAGACGTGCACCACGGCAACGGCACGCAGCAGATTTTCTACACTCGCGACGACGTTCTTACCGTATCCATCCATGCGGACCCTTTACGCTTCTATCCCTTCTTTTGGGGTTACCAAGACGAGGGTGGCGCCAATGCAGGCAGGCGCTTCAACTTCAACATCCCACTCCCACGCGGGACGTCGGACAAGGATTATCTGCGGGCGCTGGATACCGCACTCGACCGCATCGCCGACTTCGACCCTGACGCCTTGGTTCTGGCGCTCGGGCTGGACGCCCACGAAGATGATCCCTTTCGCGGTTTGGCGCTGACAACACAGGGGTTCGGCAGAGCTGCCGGGCACATTGCCGCCTTGGAGCACCCGACAGTCATCGTCCAGGAAGGAGGCTATGTCAGCGACGCGCTGGGTGCCAACCTGCGGTCGGCGCTGGAAGGCTTCATGAAATCTTCAGGCTGACGCGAGAGCGTCCAGCACTGCTCACCGCTGCCGAAGTCGCAGGTCGGGCCCTGCGAGAAACTGCAGAAGGGTAAGTCCGGCATCCAGGCTCCGGGTTCTTCGCTCTGCCGGCAACGCTGCCGGACAGCCGAGGCACCCCGGAAGCACCCTAGCGGTAAGCATCAATGGTTGAAACCAACTCCAGCCTGCTGGTAATCCCAAGCTTGGCGTAAATGCGCTTGCGGTGAGTCTTCACCGTGTTGAGGCTGATGGACAGGGCTGTTGCAATCTCCCGCTCGCTGCGCGCGCTCGCCAACAACCCTGCGACACGCGCCTCGGTTCGCGTGAGGCTCAGTGCCGACGCCACGATCTCCGAAACGACCGGACGTTGCGAATCCGGATCGTCGATCGTCATCAGTGCTGTCGCCGCGACCGGCGTACGCCACAACACGTCGAAGGCAAAGGGCGTCACCTCCGCTACGTATGGCATTGGTGCGGAAGACCTGTGCATTACAACGAAGGTCGGCCCCTTGGGTGCCGTCTTCGGACCTTCACCGAGCTGAAAGGAAAGTGCGGCACGCAGTTGCCTTTGTGCTTCCGGTCTCTGCGGAACCAGACGGCCGTGGCGGGCGGTCAAGCCATCGCCAAGAGCGCAGATCGCCTCCGCCTTCGTATTCATCTGGCAGATCCTGGCGTCACGGTCGACGAGAAAGGCCGCACGTCCGTTGCGGCCCAGCGCCTCCAGAGCGGCAGCCAGTGTTGCGCCCATCTGTGTTACCTGGCGCTGAATGCGAAGGGCTCGGGCGATATGCCCCCCCAGAGCATGAACGAGAGCGAGTTCCTGCTCGTCGAAAGGGTCAGCCTTGTGGCCCCGGTTTATGACCACCCTGAGCTGGACATCAGCATTGATCCGTGACGTGAAACGACCCAGGTGGAAGCAGTCTATATGCCGGCAGAGAACTTGATAGTATTCGCTGTGGGCGAATTCGACCACATCGCAGACATCATGCATGCGTAGCACCGAAGGTGTTAGCGCGAGCCCGACTTTTGCGCGGAAAGGGTCAAGGCGGTGATAGTGTGTGTAGTAAAGCTGTTGGCCATCCCAGGCCGACATGCTGGTATGAAAGGTTTCCGGGATCGGGGCAACGTTCAAGGGGTCGCAGCGGACCTGCGCCATGTTGTAGCGCTCAACGGCCACAGCGGTACAAGAGGCATCGAATGTGGAAGCCACCCGCCGAAGCGCGTCATGCCAATCCAATTCACCCGTCGTTGCGCGATACACATGGTCCAGCGCCCCATCAAAACTTTCAGGATCAAGTGACACGTAGCGGAAGCCTCCCCATTCTTCGTGAAGCGCAGTCCGCTCACCGCCTCTCGCCCCGATTGAGGGAAAGCTCTGAGATCTCGGTCGTAGACTCTGTTGGATCTTTCAGCGTGCCATCCAGCATTCCGCACCCATGCCCATTACACTACTGGGCTTCGATACGACTCTGCCGGAGCACCCAACTGCACCACAACAACCGCTCTACCGACTCTGTCGGACCGCTCGTTACACGCGAGCTGTTTTGGCGCGCTTTGTATGCAGTTAAATTCAAAAGTCCAGTGTCATGTGTTGATCCTGAACAGATTTCAGCCGCGGACAGGACAGAACATGTCCAGAAAATCTCGGCCGATCATTGCAGGGATCGCATGCCTCAAGCAGCCGGACCACAGCCAAAAGAGAGAAGTAGCGCCAACCCTGGGTTGGTGCGGGAAGACTTGCGAGCGCACTCAGGTTGATGCGAAAGCTTCCAGAACAACCTGCCGCTGGCGAAGTTCCAGATCGGGACCCGCAAGCATTTCCAAAAGGATTCGTTCGGCATCCGGGCTTTTCTTGCAGGCCTCGGTCAAGCTGTCCTGACGCATGTACAAGGCGCAAACTCCAAGCCCTTCACGCAGGGCCTCGGGATTTCCGGCGTGACGCAAGCAAGCCATTGCGGCTTTCCGAACCAGGGCGGAATCATCCTGAAAAGCGCCGATAACAATTTCCGGCTTCGAGGAGCCAACAGCTTCGAGGGCCGTCGCACGAACCAAGGCGTCCGGGTCGTCGAGAAGCGCTGACAGCAGATCTGCCGCTTTGTCGGACCGGCTGGCAACCGCCCGCGCCGCATGCCCCCGGATGACCGGATCCGGGTCACCGAGCCCCTTTTCAGCCGCCGCGACCAGAGCCGAAGAAAGCGGCTGTGTCTGGGCCCGCTGAGCCAGCGCGGCAAAAGCCGCCTCCCGAAGCGGCCCTTCTTTGACGTCAAACAGATTCGCAAGCGCCAACTCAATCGGCTCCCCGGGACAGTCGGCTGCCACCTTGACGGCAATCAGCCGCAGGTCGAAGCCGATATCGTCCGGTCCGTCCACAGCGACCCGGCGGCGAGCCTTTCCTCGCTGCTTGGATGCGGGCGACCTTGCCTCCTCTTCCGAACCATGAGGCCTGGCGGCCAGATGCGGTACTGCGGAAAGCGTCGACTGCGGAAAGTTGCCTTCGACCACGTTGTCCGCAGCGCCGTCGGCCTCCTCGGTTGGAACGATATCACCCTCACGCGTGATGGTGATACGGCGTCCGCTCCCCTCGCCCTCGGTCTTTGGGGCGCCGAGCGCTGTCTCCTGCGCTTCAGTCGACTGCGGCAACCGGGTCTCGGGGTCCAGCAGCCGGCCCGACATGGCATCCGCCAGCCCTGTGGCGGCCCGAGCGGCCAGATCAGCATCGTCGCAGTTTGCCAATCCGGCCAATGAACCAAGGGCGGCAGCCCGAACCTGTCGAACAGGGTCCGTCGCCGCATTGCGCAAAGTGTCGATCACCTTGCTGCCCACGGTTTTGGCCAAAGCCTGAAGGGCGGCGGCCCTCACCGTCACCGGCCGGTCACCGTCCTCTGCCAAGGAACACAGAAACGGTTCGGCTTCTGCCCCACCAAGCCGTGGCAGAGCCTCAACCGCAGCCGCCGCCAGCACCGGGCCGGCCGTTTCGGCCCAGGCCTGCACATTGGCAAGCAGATCACCGCCCCGGACGGTTTCAACGCCACCTCTCTGGCCGGAAACCATCGCCGACAGCGCAATTGCCCTGGCTTCTTCGTCTTCATCGCCGAGTGCGCTGCGCGCGATGTCGATGCGCCGCGGCGCCAGGGCCCGCAGCGTTGCCCGCCGCACCCCTGCATCCGGATCTCTCAAAGCCAGACGGGCCACCGAAGCGCTGTCCGGGTCGAGGCAATCGATGGCCAGACAGCGCACCTCCGGACTGGCGTCTTCAATCAGTACATTCTCAAGCGGCGCCAGGGCGCCGTCGACAGCTTTTGAAAGTGCCGCAAAAGCACGCTGGCGCACCTTTGCATTGCGGTCGCGCAACAGGCCGAATAGTGCCGCGACGCCGCCTTCGGGAATCTTCGAAAGGGCACCGAAAACTTCCGGGTCCAGTTCCTGTCCCATCTCGTCCGAGCGCGCCTCCAAAAGCGTGTCGATCGCCTCGCCAACCCCCATGTCGCCCAGGGCCCGGATCACCGCCAGTTGCACGTCGAGCCAGTCGTCCCACATGCCGGCCTCGTCTTCCCAGGCGACATCATGACTGCAGCGGTCCTTGGCAAGAGCGCAGAACAGGGGCACGGAGGCACTGTCGGCCAGCCGGCCCAGCGCCTCCACCGCAAAGACCTTTACCTCCTTCACCGGATCGCCCATAAGCGAGCGCCGGATCGCCTGGGCATCCTGCGGACGGGCACAAGCAACCAGTGCCGCCATGGCATCGACCCGGAGATCCGGATCTTCGTCCATCAGCGCTTCGACCAAGGCCGGCGCCGCCCTTGCGTCTGCCGTAGCACCCAGCGCCCGCGCCGCCGCACACCGCAGGAGCTCGTCATCATCGCGCAGATAAGGCGAGACTGCGGCGACGCGGTCCGGCGGTGAGCCGGCAAAGCCGCCGGGCGGCAGGTCTGCGGCATTCATCATGGCGGTGCTCCTCCTGCCCCTGCCCCCTAGGCGATGTCGCGGCGGGCGAAAGACATCGAACGGTATTGGCGCTTGTAGGGGCTTTCCCCAATCCGCTGCACCTGGCCGACGCCCATCTTGTAGTTGTAGTTGCCGCTGATCCAGTCGACGACGCGGCCGGCAAGGGCGTTGGCAGGTTGGCTGGTATGGAGGAAATCCATATAGCCGACCCCCTTCTTCACCGCCGGCGTGACGATGGCGACGGCGGTCACCGAGGCCTTGGTCAGTTCAATGTGGCCGTTCTTCAGAAGAGAGGCAAAGTCGAAGTCATCACCCTCCACCCCGACGATCGTGTCCTTCTGTACCGGGATGCGGTCGGAGAAGAGCAACACATAGTCGCCGGACTCGACGCCGTAGGCCGCAGCGTCGTCGGGATGCAGCTCGATCCAGTTTTCCGGCCAGCGCTGAACGATGTAGGGCCGGCGGCGGTCGTCATAGCCGGACTGCCAGCGTTCATTGATGCGCCCGGAGGTCATCCAGATTTCGCCCTCCCGCGGCTTCAACCACTCCCAATAGCTTGAGAACAGGCTCCAGGGGGCCTTCTGCAGGTTGCACTTGCCGGTCTGGGTGTTGAAGTGGGTGAGCTTCTTGTTGAAGACGGTGCCGCCCTGCGGCCCGTCCTCCGGCAGCACCCGATTGACGTCGTGGAGACGCTTTGTTTCCTCCAAAGACCCATCGGCCAGCATCAGCACCGGACCCTGAATGCCGTTAGTGCCGAACTCACCAAGCTTCTGGTGCAGGGTCTTGCCCTCGCGGTGGGCGGCAACCTTCACCATGTGGAAGTCCTTGCGCGAACCGCGGGAGAAGCGCGAACCCTCCTCCAGGACCTCGTTGGAGTCCTTCCAGTCGAAACCCTCGAAGCCCATTTTCTTCGAGAGCTGGGCAATGATCCACCAGTCCGGTTTCGCCTCGCCCGGCGCGTCGTAGAACTTCGGATAGAGACGGATACGCCGCTCGCCGTTGGCCCGGGTGAAGGTATCCTCACCCCAGCCCGAAGCCGGGAAAACGATGTCGGCATAGCGGGCGCCGATGGGATCGACCAGGTAGATATCCTGATCCCAGACCACCATACCACCGGAGTCGACCCGCTTCTTCAGGGTTTCGATGATCTCCGCCTTGTCGAAGCTCTGCACCTGATGCGGATTACGGGTGGTCAGCTCGTCGAACTTGGCCTGTAGCGACTGTGACCCGCACATGGCCTGAACCCAGGTCGTACCGATGACGTGGGCCAGCCGGGTGTGGCCGGACATCAGGTAACGGTCGGTATCCATGGCCCGGCGCCGCCGTCCCG
Organism: Pelagibius sp.; assembly: GCF_965249265.1. NCBI lineage: Bacteria > Pseudomonadati > Pseudomonadota > Alphaproteobacteria > Rhodospirillales > Rhodovibrionaceae > Pelagibius > Pelagibius sp. The sequence continues at coordinate 2,838,001 of NZ_OZ252224.1, forward strand.
GCAGTTTCTCCGGGCTCTTGTTGCGCGGATAGGACCCGCCGCGCAGGCCACCGCGCTGGTGTCCACCGGCCCGGCCGATCACCTGGCCCGGGCGTCCGCCACAGCCGGTGATGATACCAAGCGAAGAAATCGCGTTGGTGTTGCCGGTGTTATTGGACCAGTAGAAGCCCTTCTCGATCATGATCGAGGTCTTAGGCCGCGATCCATCCTCCCGCGGCTTCGCCATCCACTCGGCAGCAGTGTAGATCTTCTGCACGTCGATCTGGGCGATCTCTGCCGCCTTCTCAGGAACCGAATAGTCCTGGGCCAGCAGCCACTCCTTCCAGTCCTCGAAACCGTCGGTCTGAAACTTGCCCCAGGTGGTGCGCCACTGCCAGGGCGTGTTGCGCGTCCCCTGCCCGAAGCCCGAAGAACTTTCCCACTTGGAATTTACCCATTTCTGAATCCATTCCTTGTCTTCCCAGCCGTTCTCCACGATCACCCGGGCAATCGCCAGCACCACCGGCAGGTCGGTGCCCGGCTGAATGTCGATCAGCATACCGCCGTTCTTCTCGGCATAGGCGACACCGGCCGTACGCCGGGGAATCAGGAAAATCGCCTTCTGGCCATTCTGGATTCCCGGCATGATCCAATCGGTGAACAGGATAGTTTTCGACTCATAAGGGTCCGTACCGCACATCAGCAGCGTATCGGCGTCGCGCCAGTCTTCGTAACTCGGCCCGAAATTGTCGAAGCCGGCATCACGGAAGCCGGGAGTCGAGGTCACGTCCGAGGGCGTGTCGTGGAAGGTGAAGTTCGCGGTTCGCACGTTGCGCAGCGCGTACTTCGTGATGGCGTAGGTATTCTCCATGTAGCCGTAGGAGAAGGTCTTCACGCCGTAGGCGTTGGTGCCGTGGCGATCCAACACGTAGCGGCCGATCTCAGCGGCGATGTCCAGGGCAAAGTCCCAGGTCACCGGCATCAGCACGCCGAACATCCTGACCATCGGCGACTTCAGGCGGTCGCGGGTCGGCGTCTGCGGGTTATAGACCTTCTGAGCGATGGCGCCGCCCCGGATCGAGGAGTTGCCCGCCGGATTGACGAACTCGGTATCCTTATCCGGGATGATCACCACATGGTGCGGTTCGCCGTTATGCAGCACGATGTTGTGCTGAGTCGGTGCGACCCACGCACCCAAAGGGGAGACAGGGAAATCCTCGCCGAAAGCGTTCTGATCGGCGGCCGGGCCGCCCACTTTGCCGCCGCGCACCGGCCAGCGGTAAACCTTGTAGCCGCAGGCGACGATGCAGTAATCGCAGGCCGTCGAAATGACGTCGGCATCGGGCGGCGGCAGCGGAACGGACTCTTCGGGGACGTAGTACGGGGTGGACATGAAAAACCTCTCCTTATCCCTGAAGATTATCGAAACGGCCGTAGATCAGACCGAACATGCCGACGGCATAGATGTCGTCGCCGTCCAGCTCCAACAGCACCTGCGGTAACGACTGATAGGCCTGGCCGGAAATGAAGATGCCGTGGCGGGTCAGATCGAAAGTCGTGAGGTGCAGGGGGCAAGGGCCCAGCGCCTTGTCCGCCGCCTGGTAAGTGCCCTGAAGCGGGCCGCCCTGGTGGGTGCAGGTGTAGTTAAAAGCCACCACATCCTTGTCAGGGCCGAGGCCGCCGCCGGCCTCCTGCCCCAGTTTCACCAGGATCGATTCGGCATAGGCCCCCTCGTCGGGGTATTCGAAGTCGAAGGGTTCATCGACAGCAAGCGACGACAGCTTGGTGATGAACTTGCGTGGGTAGGTGGCCACGACGGCGGGGCTCTGTCCCTGCGCCAGGCCGGGAATGCCCACCATCACCACAGCGGTCGCGATGCCGCCGGTCAGCAGGAAGGACCGCCGATTCATCAGGCAAGGCCGTGTGCCGGCCTTCTCGGCTTCGCCGTTGGCGCCGTTAACGGCAGCGGCGATACGGGGGTCGATTGTCATGATCTCCGGCTCCTCTTAATTCTGGGCGGCCGCAGGAAGCGGCTGCATGACCGGAAGTTCCGGCTCGTCCATCAGGATTTCCTCGCCCGAGAGGCTCTCGAGGAAGGCGACCAAATCATCGACCTCGCTGTCACTGAGACCCAGCGGTTGCATCAGCGGGCTCTTGGTGGCCGCGAACTCGTTCTCCCCGCCGCCTTCATTGTAGAACACCACGACGTCACGCAGCGTCTCCAACATGCCGTTGTGCATGTAGGGGAAGGTGTATTTCGTGTAGCGCAGGCTGGGCGTGCGGAACTTGCCCTTATGGCGTTTGTCCTTGCTGCGGAAATAGAGGCCCGGATCGTCCTTGGTGTTGCGATAGAGTTCCTCGGTCGAGCCTTTGGCATAGAGCTCAAAGCGGAAGGTAATCTGAGCGAGTTCGTCTTCCTCCCAGCCCGCATAAGGCGGAACACCGAGGTTGTAGTACTGCTCGTCGCTCAGCAGCGGCCCGTTGTGGCAGGCAATGCAGTTGGCCTTGCCGGCGAAGAGATCAAGCCCGCGCTTCTGCTGCTCGCTGAGCGCCGAATCGTCACCCCGCATATAGTTGTCGAAGGGCGTGTCGGTCTGCACGAGCGTGCGCTGGAAGGCCGCGATCGCCATATAGGCATGGCGGATGTTCGGCCAGTCGTCGCCGAAGACCTCGGCAAACATCTCCCGATACTCAGGCACGAAAGCGAGCCGCGCCTCCATCATGTCGTCCTCGCCGTTGCCGGCGACACCGCCACGGGCGGCGGAGCGCGCCTGGGCCTCAAGCGACTTGGACGCGCCGGCCCAGAAGAGCTTCGAGTAGTAGGCGGAGTTGATAATCGTCTGGCTGTTACGCCAGTGGGTCGTGCCGGGGTAACCGAAGCTGATGCGGTCCTGCACCGCCCAGCCGGCATCCGGCAGGTGGCAAGCAGAGCACGGCATCGCCGCATTGCCCGACAAAAGTGGATCGAAGAACAGCATCTTGCCGAGTTCGACTTTCGCGTCCGACATCGGATTATCGGCAGGGATCGGCGGCGGACCCAAGGCCGCCAGGCCGTCGGGACGCGGGCTCTGAGCCGAGGCCGGTGCAGCCAGCAAGGCAACGAAGGCGACGGCGGGAATGATCTTTTTTGCGTTCATGGTCGCCTCCTTCAATTGATCGTGTCGCGCCAGTTTTCGATCAGCACGTATTCATAATCGTCGGCGCGCCAGACATAGGCGTCGGTGTCGAAGCTGTCGCCGCTGAGCGCCTTCAGGAACTCGATGAGATCCGACTTCTCGTTGGCGGAGAGCCCCAGCGGGCGAACCCGCGGATCCTTCAGGGGGTCATCGCCGCCCCCGGCGTTATAGAAATCCACCACCTCTTCCAGGGTGGCGAAGATGCCGTTGTGCATGTAGGGCGCCGTCCAGGTGAGCTCCCGCAAAGTCGGGGTCAGAAAGCTGCGCTTGCTGCGCCAGTCGCGGGTGCGGATATAGGCCCCGAGGTCCTGGCGCAGGTTCATGTAGTTTTCGATACCCATGAACTTCGCATAGGTGACAAAGGCCGAGTGCCGCTCCGGGCTCGCCCAGATGTCGGCGTTGCCGGGCACGCTGGTGTTGTGGGCAAGGTCGTCGGTGAAACGCGGACCGCTGTGGCAGGCGGCGCAACCGGCCTTGCCGGCGAACAGATCCTGACCTCTTTGAGCGGCCGGCGAGAGTGAACCGTCGTCGATCGGCGCACCGCGCGAAACGATGGTCTGCATGAAAGCCTGCAAGGCATTGCGCGCGCCACCGTTGGAGGGCTCGCTCATCCCCGCGGCCTTGAACATCTCGACATAGACCGGATCCTGCTTCATGCGCTCCTGCATGATCCGCATGTCCATGTTCATCAGATAGGTTTCGGTGATCATCTCACGCGCGACGTCATTCAGATTGGTACCCAGTCGCCCGTCGTGCATCCAGGCTGCGCGGTAGCCGACGTTGGCCAAAGTCGGTGAGTTACGGAAATGCCCGGCGCCGGTGTAGGCGGAGGACAGCGCCTCGCCGTCGGTAAAGGCTTTATCCGGCTGGTGGCAGCTCGCACAAGCCAAGGTGGCATCGCCAGAGAGTCTTGTATCGTAAAACATACGCTTGCCGAGTTCGGCCAGCGCGGGTTTCACCTCCATTGGCTTGATCGGCCCGGCTTCCTGCGCCGCGGCTGGAACGCCGGTAAGCACAAGAAGGGCAAGGGTGAGAAGCAATCTCATCAACTATCTCCCAATCCGACAGCCCGGCACCTTCACGGCACCGGTATTGGAAGCAGTTAATAAAGATCGCGCGGGCAGTGGTCCTTGATTGCAATCAATCTGTTCATGGCAATTTTGCTACAGTTTCAGACAACCGATGAGTCACCCTGCTGCACCGCACCATTATTTGATACAGATCAACGAAACGGACAGACCCCCTCACTATCAAGACGCCAGATGTAGGGGAGACAGGGAATGGATTCTTTTCAGCCGGCCGTCATTGCGCCGCAGCCATACCTACCGGACTACGGACCCTGGAACAGCCTGGCAGATACAAGCGTGCACGACCTGCTCGAAGCGGCCAGCCTATGGTTGCTGGAGCGCGGCGATCAGATCGATGCCTCTCTTGGCATCGTCGTGTCCGGTACGTTGGCGGTGGAGCGTGAACTGTCGGACGGCCGCCGCGTTCTCGCCAGCCTCTTCCACGAGGGCGACCTTGTCGATCTGCGGCGCACGGAGCGCATGCGGCAAGGCGCGCTGATTGCCTTGAAATCCTCGGAGTTCCTGCACCTGGATGAAACACGTGTCGACGACCGTGCCGCCACCAATCCGGAACTCGCCAAGGCCTTCATCGCCCAATTGGCCGATCATTTCGCGCGCATGCAGGATCATGCCACCGACTTGGCATCCAAGACGCCCTTGGAACGCATGGCCTCCGTTTTGTTTGAGTTCAAACGCTGGCCTGAAACGACGCCTGCCGAACGCAGCCGGGACATCGTGCGGATACCGATCTCGCGTATCGACATCGCCGACTATATCGGCGTGAAACCGGAAACCGTAAGTCGCGCCATCCGGGAACTCGAAAGAGAGAAGCTGATCGGTATTCCCCATCAGGACCAGATACTCCTGGCCGATATCCCTTCGATGCGCGGCATCGCCAACGGCGGCCGCCCGCGCCGCTCCAACGGACGGCAAAACGCACAGGGCTGAGCGGGCGCCAGACAGGCTCGCTGTCCTCTATCCCTGCTTGTTCTTGTTGTAGACGTCGAAGATGACAGCGGCGAGCAGCACCAGGCCCTTGATGACCTGTTGGTAGTCGATGCCAATGCCCATGATCGACATGCCGTTGTTCATCACGCCCATGATGAAGGCACCAACGACGGCGCCGACGATCTTGCCGACGCCACCTGACATCGACGCGCCGCCGATGAAGACAGCGGCGATGACATCCAGTTCGAAGGCGACACCGGCCTTGGGTGTCGCGGTATTGAGACGGGCAGCAAAGATGAGCCCGGCGAGCGCCGCCAGCATGCCCATGTTGACGAAGGTAAGGAAGGTGAGCCGCTCCGTCTTCACGCCGGAGAGTTTTGCCGCCTTGCGGTTGCCGCCCAGGGCATAGATGCGCCGGCCGATGACGGTGGACTCGGTCAGGAAGGCATAGATGACAATCAGGACGCCCATGGTGATGAGCACGTTCGGCAGGCCGCGGAAGGTGGCGAGCTTGTAGGCCACAAAGACGATCGCACCGGCAACTAACAGGTTGCGGATCGCAAAAAAGCTAAGCGGCTCGCCCTCAATGCCGTACTGCGCGTTCCGCCGGCGGTTCCGCAATCCCATCCAAACGAGGGTGCTGGCGATCATCACACCGGCAACAATGGCGGTGATGTTCGGCCGCTTGACGCCAAAGAGATCCGGGATGAAGCCTGTGGACAGCGCCTGAAACTCCCGCGGGAAAGGACCCACGGACTGACCTTCAAGAAGCCACAGCGTGGCACCTCGGAAAACCAGCATCCCGGCGAGAGTCACGATGAACGAGGGAATGTTCCAATAGGCGACCCAATACCCCTGAGCCGCACCGATGACGATACCGATGAACAGGCAGAACGGAACCGCCGCATAGATGGACCAGCCCTGATCCACCATCAGGATTGCCGCCAGCGCACCGATGAAGCCAACGACGGAACCGACCGAGAGATCGATATGGCCGGCAACGATGACCAGCAGCATGCCGAGCGCCATGATGATGATGTAGCTGTTCTGGAGAAACAGGTTGGTGATGTTGACCGGCCGCAGAAGCGTACCGTCGGTCATGATCTGGAAGAAAACCATGATCGCAACCAACGCCAGTATCATGCCGTACTCGCGCAGATGACTGGCAAGGTAAGATCCGATACCGCGCCCTTCGCCAGACGCTTGTTTTTCTACTGCCGCCATAGCGCCAATTCCCGACCCCTAGTCCTATTCCTGGTGATCCTACTTCCTGACGATGTACGACATGATGCGTTCCTGGCTCGCTTCCGCGGCGGCCAGTTCGCCCACCAGCGCCCCCTCGTTCATGACATAAATCCGGTCGCACATACCAAGCAATTCCGGCATTTCAGAGGAGATCATCAGGATCCCCCGCCCCTCCCCGGCCAGCCGGTTTATGATCCCGTAGATCTCGAATTTCGCTCCGACGTCGATGCCGCGAGTCGGTTCGTCCAGGATCAGAACCTGCGGATCGGCAAAGAGCCACTTTGACAGCACAACCTTCTGCTGATTGCCGCCGGAGAGGTTCACCACAAGCTGCTGGACGCTGGGCGTGCGGATGTTCATTGCGCCGCGGTACCGCTCTGCGATCTTTTGCTCTTCAGCTTCGTTTAGCACGCCGTTCATGGAGACGGCAGGCAGGTTGGCCAGAGAAACGTTACGCTGAATGGTCTCGTCCAGCAGCAAGCCCAGCGCCTTGCGGTCTTCGGTAACGTAGGCGAGCCCCGCGGCAATCGCCCGGTCGACCGTGGAAACATCGACCGGCTCTCCGCCAAGTGTCGCCGCGCCGGAGATGTTGCGTCCGTAACTCCTGCCGAAGATGCTCATGGCCAGCTCGGTCCGGCCGGAACCCATAAGCCCGGCAATACCGACAACCTCTCCCCGGCCGATGCTTAAACGGGCTTCCTTGATAACCTGCCTCTCCGTCTGCTCCGGATGCCAGACGTTCCAGTCGGATATCTCGAAGAGCGTTTCACCGATCCTGCGTTCGCGTTCGGGATAGCGGTGCGCCATGTCGCGCCCGACCATATCCATGATGATGCGCTCTTCGCTGATCTCGTTGTCTTTGGCCGAGAGGGTGGAAACGATCGCGCCGTCGCGGATGACCGTGATGGTATCTGCAACCCGTTCAACCTCGTTCAGCTTGTGACTGATCAGAATAGAGGTGATACCCAGGGCTTTCAGTTCAAGAAGAAGGTCGAGTAACTTTTGACTGTCGTTCTCCTGCAAGGCGGCTGTCGGCTCATCCAAAATCAGGAGTTTCACATCCTTCGAGAGCGCCTTGGCAATCTCGACCAGTTGCTGTTTGCCGACACCCAGTTTGCCGACATGCGTGGTCGGCACTTCCGAGAGGCCGACCTTGACCAGTAGTTCCTTGGTGCGCTGAAACGCTTCGGGCCAATTGATGATGCCGTGGCGCGCGACCTCGTTGCCGAGAAAGAGGTTCTCGGCGATGGAGAGAAGCGGCACCAGGGCAAGTTCCTGATGAATGATGATGATGCCGGACTTCTCGCTGTCGGGAATACCGCCGAACTTCGCAAGTCCGCCGTTGTAGTGGATCTCGCCGTCATAGCTGCCGTGGGGATAGACCCCCGAGAGGATCTTCATCAGCGTTGACTTGCCGGCGCCGTTCTCACCGACAAGGGCGTGGATCTCGCCCTGCTCAACCGACAAGGAGACGTTGTCCAGGGCCTTGACACCTGGAAAAGTCTTCGTGATCTGACGCATTTCCAGAACGGGAGGCATGACCGCTCGTCACTTACATTACGCTGACGGAAAAAACGATGGCCCGCCTGCGAAGCGCAGTGCGAGCCATCGTTTCAAGGAACGGCCTTACTTAACCTGATCGAGCTTGTAGTAACCGCTTCCGATCAGGACAGATTCCCAGTTCGACACATCGACGGAGACAGGCTCAAGCAGATAGGAAGGCACAATCTTCATGCCGTTGTCATAGGTCTCGGTGTCGTTGATCTCCGGCTCACCCCCCTCAAGCAGGGCATCCACCATGCCGACGGTAACACGCGCCAACTCGCGGGTGTCCTTGAACACCGTTGAGTATTGCTCGCCGGCCAAGATGGACTTGACCGAGGGGACCTCGGCATCCTGACCGGTAACGATCGGCATCTGCTGATCACCGGAGCCGTAGCCAACGCCCTTCAGAGACGAGAGGATGCCGATCGACAGGCCGTCATAAGGGCTGAGGGCGCCATGAATCGGTTTGTCGGTATAGTTGGCCGACAACAGGTTATCCATGCGGGCTTGGGCGACGGCGCCATCCCAGCGCAGAGTGCCTACCTTGTCCATGCCCATCTGTCCCGACTGAACGACGACCTCGCCGCTATCGATCAGCGGCTGAAGCACGGACATGGCGCCGTTGTAGAAGAAGAAGGCGTTGTTGTCGTCCGGCGAGCCGCCGAAGAGTTCCACATTGTAGGGGCCATCGCCAAAACGCGCCTTCAGGCCGTTGACCAGGCTCGTGGCTTGCTGGACCCCGACCTTGAAATTGTCAAAGGTCGCGTAGTAGTCGACGTTCTCGCTGTCGCGGATCAGCCGGTCATAGGCGATGATCTTGATGTCGGCGGCGGCGGCATTTTCCAGCGCATTCGACAGTGTCGTTCCGTCGATGGCCGCGATCACCAGCACGTCCACGCCCTTGGTGATCATGTTTTCGATCTGTGCGAGCTGGTTGGGTATGTCGTCTTCTGCGTACTGCAGGTCGGTGGCATAGCCGGCGGCTTCGAACTGTTCCACCATCGAGTTGCCGTCCGAAATCCAGCGCGCAGACGATTTTGTCGGCATCGCGATGCCGACGGTCCCTTTGTCGGCTGCATAGACCGGTACATTGCCAAACATGACGACGGTCGCCAGAGCCGCCAGGGCCACCAAGGGCCGTGTGATGAATTTCATTTTTCCTCCCATGATCGCTGCCGCGATTCTTTCATTGTTGTCCTCCGTGGATTGACCAGATCAACCCCGCCGGAACGGACCCAGAGTAGAAAAGTGCGGCCAAAATATATATCAGTCAAATTATTATACATGATAGCGATATATCATTATTAGTATACCAGAAATGAGGGTGGGAGATCATGGCCGAAGACCTTATGCGCCGGGGGCTGAAGCTCTCACACATGCGCTTGCTGGCCTCTCTGGCGGAGACCCAGCGCATCAGTTCATCAGCCGAAAGCCTGGGCATTACCCAGCCGGCCGCATCGCGGATTGTCGGCGAGCTTGAGACGCTGACAGGCACCAAGCTGTACAACCGCACCGGCCGGGGCGTGCGCCTGACGGAGGCGGGCCTGCTCTTCGCCTATCGCTGTTCGCGCATCCTCAAGGAGATCGAAGATGCCGAGCGAGACCTGGCGGAAATCGGACAAGGCGTATCAGGGCGGGTGACCATAGGCTCGGTGGCGGGCCCGGCGGTCGAGTTCGTACTGCCGACGATCAAGCAGATGCGCATCCACAATCCCGGCATCCGCATCGAAATGGATGTGTCGGCCAGCGATGTGCTCGCCGCCAAGCTGCTTGAGGGCCAGTTGGACTTCGCGCTCTGCCGCCTGCCCGTCGGGTTTGATGCAGGCATGTTCCATGAGATCCCTCAGAGCGCGGAAAGCGTGAGCATCGTCGCGCGATTCGGCCATCCACTCTCAAGCAGCCCGCAGCCGGTAGACTCGGAGCTGCCGAAACAGGACTGGGTGCTGCCGCCGCTCGGAACCCTTCTGCGCACCACCGTGGAAGGGGCGCTGAGGCAAAGCGGCTTTGCCCTGCCGGAGCGTGTGCTAACGACCTCATCCTTCATGTTCACCGTAGCGATGCTGCACGGTACCGACGCCGTCGCGCCCGTTGCCACAGCCGTCGCCCAGAGTTTTGCGGGCACGAGGTCTCTGTCGATCGTGCCGACGGATTTGGTTTTTGAGGTCGAGCCCTATTCGCTGATCACCAGGGCGGGACAATCGCTGACCCCGGTCGCGGAAGCGGCCTTCAACGCTGTCCGGCACTCCATGAACAAAGAGGCGTAGCGCACACCAAAGCGCCAGAAAGCAATGATTTGCGGATAAGCGCCGGTTCGCCTGCCGCCCATGCTGCAGCCTGGCGTTGGCGTTACAGGCTTGGTTTGGTCTCTGCGGATTGACTTGGGTCCATAACGAAATACATCTCCCAAGCGCACCGGACGCGGGGGCTCCCTCAGTTTAGTCCCAACACATCTTACGGAGCTAACCGCGGCTGGCGCCGCCAGCATTTTCACAGTTTGAGTTGTCATGCCTGAAGGTCATACCATCCACCGCGCGGCACGAGATCATCGCCGCATTCTGGCCGATCAGAAGCTGGCCGTATCGTCTCCTCAGGGGCGGTTTGCCGAAGGCGCAGCCCGCCTAAACGGCCGGCGCTGCCGAGCGGTCGAGGCCTACGGCAAGCATCTGCTTTATCATTTCGAAGGCGGGGATACCCTTCACATCCATCTTGGCCTCTTCGGGCGAATCCGCAAACACAAACTGCCACTTGCCGAGCCGCGCGGCGCTGTCCGGGTGCGGCTCGTCGGGCCCGCCCACGCCGTCGATATCAACGGGCCGACGATCTGCCGGGTCCTCGATGGGCCGGAAAGGCTGACATTGATTCAGCGCATCGGGCCGGATGTGCTGCGCGCCGATGCAGACCCCGAACGCGCCTTCACAAAAATCATGCGAAGCCGGGCGCCCATCGGGCGGCTGATCATGGATCAATCAGTCATGGCCGGAATCGGCAACATCTATCGTTCTGAGGTTTTGTGGCGCCAGGGCATTCATCCGCAGACCCCGGGACGGATGATCGGTCGGGCTGCTTTCGATCGGATATGGACCGATGCCAAGGCTTTGCTGACTATCGGGGTGAAGCGCAATGCCATCATCACGGTAGACGGCGCCATTCCTTCGAAAAGCCGCTACCGGGAACGCGTGAACATCTTCGCCAAAAGCCAATGCCCGGCCTGCCGTGGCGCGATACGGCGCTTCGAGATCGACGGACGCCGCGCCTTCGTTTGCGACGCCTGCCAGCCGCTTTCCGGAAATGAATAGGTTATGGGATACCCGGCCAGTCCGATGGTCTGCGTCAGCCGGGACGCCAGCATGTATACGCGCTTCTCGTCAAAACACGCGGCGACGGCATCGGCGCGGGAACCGCATCACTCAATCAATGTCCTCAATCCAGGTTTTGGCGGCAACCGCGCGGGCCAGACCGCAGGATCCGATCGACAGAAGGGCCACCTGCGTCACCGCGGCGTCTTCAATGCCCTCGGCTTTGGCACGGCGCGTGTGGGAATGCACCGCCCCCTCGGACCCGATGCCGATCGCAAGCGCCAGTTTGACCAGCCGCCTCTCCCGGTCCGACAACGGACCGGCCTCAGCCGTGGCCTTGCCGAGAGCGGAATAGGCCTCCCAGATTTCGGGAAAGGCTCTGACAAGTTCACCGGCGGCGCCGGGTATTTTATCTGACATCGGAGTTCCTTCAGGTTGAATAGTCGTCGATCAAGGGACTCGGCTTTGCGAAGCGCTCGAGATCCTGCTGGTCGGAGATGCGTACCTTTACGCCCTCAACCACCACCCCATAGGCTTGAAGGCCTTTAAAGGCGCGGCTGAGGTTTTCCGGAGTCATGCCGAGGAATGACGCAAGCCGGCGTTTTTCTATCGCGAGGTCGAATTCAGCGGCGCCGTCCGCACGCATCTGCTGGCGCAGGAGATAGTTGGCAAGCCGTTCCAGAGAGGTGCGCAGCTTGAGGTCCTTGGTGCTTTTGATGACGGAGCGATAACACTGCGCAAGCTCGGTGACGATGGCCTGGGCGAAGACAGGATCGATGTCGAAGATTGCGCGCACATCCTCGCTGGGCACCAGAACGATGCGGCTTTTCTCCAGCGTGCGGGCCGACATCAAATAGGGTGCGTCCTTGATCGTGGCCGCAAGAATGAATGTCGAGATTGGGCGTACGGTCGCCATGCTCGTCTCCCGCCTGTTCCAGGTGGAAAACAGATCGACCGATCCGCTCAATACGATGTGCAGAAAATCGCTGGGGTCGCCCTCGTTGATCAGCTCTATCTGGGGTGGAAAATTTTGGACATAGGAGCCTCGCATCAGGGTCAGGAAGTGATCCTCCTGCATCCCCTGGAACAGGTCCAGTTGGCGAACTTCGGGGAAGTGCGACCTCGGCATTCTCAGTTATACCACCCATTTCTCTCTTGACATTTATCAAGCCTAAAATCGTCAAATGTCAACCTAAGATGTTCTCCCCGGCTTCCGCAGGCTTGATCATCAACCGTGCCGGACACCACATTCTTCTGTAACCTATTTATTTTAAACAGAAAAACCCATCACTTGATCCTGATCAAATCGGCGGGAGCACAATTGTAGGCCTCTGACGTCAAGCGCTGGTCGACATACCGCGCAAAGACCGAAGGAGGACAGTGATGGATGTAATGCTCGCCTATGATCATTCGCGCAATGCGCGGATCGCGCTTGAGGCCGTGAAGGAGATGTTCGGCGCGATCAGGCCCAACATTACGTTGATCTCCGTCATCGAGGATCCAGGTAGCACCACCTCCGGCGCCGACGACATGTTCAACGAGCAATATGCCGAACAGAAGGCGGGCGTCGATGCCGCCGCCGCCGAACTGCTGGCAGCCGGTTTCCCCTCCAAGGTTATCGTGGCCGAAGGCGACGCCCGCAAAATGATCCTGCGCGCCTGCGAGGAACGCCAGCCTAACCTGCTCGTTATGGCGCGTCACAGCCACAAGCCCGACGGCAACTTTATCACCCGGCGCCTGGATGCGCTGGTGGAAGAGTTCGACCACATGACCTTCGGGTCGGTTTCCGCCTTTCTGGCCCGGCGCGTGCAGTGCCCGCTGCTGATCATTCCCACCGGAACCGGCTGATCCCGGCGCTTTGCCTCCAGAAAAAACGTTTCGACATTCTCTAGCCTGACCGAGGCCCACCCATGCAAGTCTCTGACGTCTTCCGGTTCAAGAACCGTGAAATCCGGGCGCTCCACCTGACTTGGATCGCCTTCTTCATTACCTTCTATGTCTGGTTCAACATGGCGCCGCTGGCATCGTCGATCCTGAATTCGGTCGACTGGCTGACCAAGGACGACTTGCGCCTCTTCGCCATTGCCAACGTGGCCCTCACCATTCCCGCCCGAATCCTCGTCGGCATGGCGCTCGACAAGTGGGGACCGCGGCGGGTTTTCTCGGTCCTGATGGTTACGATGGCCATCCCGACCTTCGTCTTCGCTTTCGGCGATACCCGCGAGCAGCTCTTCATTTCGCGTCTGGTGATGTCGTCGGTCGGCGCTTCCTTCGTCGTCGGCATCCACATGACCGCGCTCTGGTTCAGGCCGCGCGACATCGGCTTCGCCGAGGGTTTCTATGCAGGTTGGGGCAACTTCGGCTCCGCTGCAGCGGCTTTGACCATCCCCACCGTGGCTTTGACGATTTACGGCGGCGACGACGGCTGGCGCTACGCGATCGCCACTTCGGGCGCGATCATGGCGATCTACGGCGTCTTCTATTGGTTCGCGATCACCGACGGGCCCACGAAGGACACCCATAAGAAGCCGCGCCAGGCAACGGCACTGGAGGTTTCCACCTATCGCGACCTGGGCCTGCTGGTCCTCTTCACCATCCCCTTGATCGGTATCCTCTCGATCCTCGTCTGGCGGATCCAGGGCATCGGCTACATCGATACGATGACGGCGTCGATCTGCTACACGGCGATCGTGATCGTCGTGATCTACCAGGTCTGGCAGGTCTTGCGTGTCAACCTGCCGGTGTTGAAGAAGGGCGTACCAAAGGATGACCGCTATCCCTTCTCGTCCGTCGCGGCCCTTAACACCACCTACTTCGCCAACTTCGGCGCCGAACTTGCGGTGGTGTCGATGCTGCCTCTGTTCTTCCAGGAAACATGGGGTCTCACGCCGGTCACGGCGGGCATCATCGCGTCGTCCTTTGCCTTCGTGAACCTCTTTGCACGGCCGATGGGCGGGCTCGTTTCAGACCGCTTCGGCAACCGCCGCTTCGTGATGCTGTCTTATATGTTCGGCATCGGCGCCGGCTTCGTGCTCATGGGGCTTCTGAACTCGACCTGGCCGCTGATTGTCGCCATCGCGATCACCATCGCCTGCTCGTTCTTCGTTCAGGGCGCAGAAGGCGCGACCTTCGGGATCATCCCTTCGATCAAACGGCGCGTGACCGGCCAGATCGCCGGCATGGCGGGTGCCTACGGCAACGTCGGCGCGGTCTTCTACCTCTTCATCTTCATGTACGTCACACCGTCGCAGTTCTTCTTCATCATCGCCACGGGCGCGTTCATCAGCTGGGCTGTCTGCTTCATCTGGCTGCGCGAACCGCAAGGCGGATTCGGTGATGAATACGTGATTTCGTCCGTCGACGAAGCGATCGCCGATGAGGCCCGCCTGCGCCGCGAGACCGAGGCGGACCTGGCCGTGATCTTCGCGGGCAGTGAAAAAGTCGCCTTGGCAGACAAGGGAACCGGCCTGACCGTAACCGCGCGGTTCAAGGATCTTGATGACTTACGAACGGCGCTCGCGCGCCTTGGTAACGGCTCCGCGAAATCAGCACCGGCCGAATGATATGCCGCAGGCCCGCCACGCGGGCCGCCCAACTTGACCCTACGCCAAATCGGGAGGAACCAACCCATGGCGACAACAGACCACCCCAAAACGCCACAAGGTCGCGTCCTGACCGACTGGCGGCCCGAAGATCCGGAGTTCTGGAGTGCACAGGGCCGCGCCATCGCCACGCGTAATCTCTGGATTTCGATCCCCAACCTTCTGCTGGCCTTTTCGGTCTGGATGGTGTGGTCGGTGGTCGTAGCGCGGCTTCCGGCGATCGGCTTCGACTACACAACCGGTCAGCTTTTCTGGCTGGCTGCACTGCCCGGCCTCTCCGGCGCGACGCTCAGAATCTTCTACACTTTCATGATTCCGATCTTCGGCGGCCGGCGGTGGACGGCGCTTTCCACCGCCTCTCTGCTGTTGCCGGCACTGGGGATCGGCTTTTCCGTACAGAACCCGGATACGCCCTACATTCTGTTCGTCGCCCTGGCACTCATGTGCGGCTTCGGTGGCGGTAACTTCGCCTCTTCCATGGCCAACATCGCTTACTTCTATCCCAAGAAGACCAAGGGCCATGCCTTGGCGCTGAACGCAGGCCTCGGCAATCTCGGCGTCTCGGTGATGCAGTTCGTCGTACCGATGGTGATCACGGCAGGTGTCTTCGGTGCCATCGGGGGCGAAGCCCAGACGCTGTCCGACGGCAGTCAGCTCTGGATCCAGAATGCCGGCTTCATCTGGGTGCCGTTCCTTGCCATCTCGGCTGTTGCGGCCTGGTTCGGCATGAACGACATCGCCGATGCCAAGGCATCGCTCGGCGACCAGCTGACGATCCTCAAGCGCAAGCACAACTGGATTATGTGCATCCTCTACACCGGCACCTTCGGTTCCTTCATCGGCTACTCCGCCGGCTTCCCGCTGCTGATGAAGACGCAGTTCCCGGAGGTGAATGTCCTGTCCTATGCCTTCCTCGGCCCGCTCGTCGGCGCGCTCAGCCGTGCGGCGACAGGATGGGTGTCGGACAAGTTCGGCGGCGGACGGGTGACCTTCTGGGTCTTCCTGGGCATGATCGTCGCCGTTTGGGGCGTGCTTCAGTTCCTGCCGCAGAATGGTACGGCGGGTCACTTCTGGGGCTTCTTCGCCTGCTTCATGGCGCTGTTCTTCCTGACCGGCGTGGGCAATGCCTCGACCTTCCAGATGATCCCGTCGATCATGAAGAAGGAAATCGCGCGCCTGATCCCGACCGGAGACCCGGCGGTGAACCAGAAGACGGCGGAGCGTGAAAGCGCTGCAATCATCGCCTTCACCAGCGCCATCGCCGCCTACGGTGCCTTCTTCATTCCAAAGGCCTACGGCACTTCCATCGACATGACCGGCGCCCCGCACGGCGCGCTTTGGGCCTTCCTCGGCTTCTACGTGATCTGCGTTGGGATCACGTGGTTCTTCTACAGCCGCAAGAACGCCCCGGTTTCCTGCTGAAGCTTTGACTATCCCTGCGCCGGCTCAGATGCCGGCGCAGGCCCCACGCTGAGGAGACAGAGATATGAGCCATCTGCTCGACAGATTGAACTTCCTCCAGTCCAAGGAACTGGAACAGTTCTCGGACGGGCACGGCCAGGTCACACGCGAAGACCGCGCCTGGGAAGATACCTATAGAAACCGCTGGCGCCACGACAAGATCGTGCGGTCGACCCACGGCGTGAACTGCACCGGGTCTTGTTCCTGGAAGATCTACGTGAAGTCCGGGATCGTCACCTGGGAAACCCAGCAGACCGACTATCCCCGCACCCGCCACGATCTGCCGAACCACGAGCCGCGCGGTTGCGCGCGGGGGGCGTCTTACAGCTGGTATCTCTACTCCGCCAACCGGGTGAAGAACCCGCTGGTCCGCGGCAAGCTTCTGAAGCTGTGGCGCCGGATGCGCGAGACGATGAGCCCGGTCGAAGCCTGGACGGCGCTGCAGCAGGACCCGATCCTGCGGGCCTCCTACGTCGAAACCCGCGGCAAGGGCGGTTTCGTCCGCGCCAGCTGGGACGAGGCGACCGAGATCATCGCGATCGCCAATGCCTATACGGCCAAGACCTACGGCCCCGACCGGATCTTCGGCTTCTCGCCGATCCCGGCCATGTCGATGGTCAGCTATGCCGCCGGCAGCCGCTATCTCAGCCTCCTCGGCGGCACCTGCATGAGCTTCTACGACTGGTACTGCGACCTGCCGCCGGCCAGCCCGATGACCTGGGGCGAGCAGACCGACGTGCCGGAATCGGCCGACTGGTATAACGCCGGCTACCTTCTGGTTTGGGGTTCGAACGTACCGCAGACGCGCACGCCGGATGCGCATTTCTACACCGAGGCACGCTATCGCGGCACCAAGTCCGCCGTCATTTGCCCGGACTATTCGGAGGCCGCCAAGTTCGGCGATGTCTGGCTCAACGTCAAACAGGGCACCGACGCTGCGCTGGCCATGGCCTTCGGCCACGTCATCCTGCGTGAATTCCACCTCGACCGGCAGACCGCCTACTTCGCGGACTACTGCCGCAAGTACTCCGACATGCCGATGCTGGTGCAGCTGGAGGAAAAGGACGGCAAGCTCATCCCGGGCCGGTTCCTGCGCGCCGACAGCCTCGACGGCAAACTCGGCGAAACGAATAATCCGGAATGGAAGACCATCGCCATTGACGAGGCCAGCAACCACCTGGTCGCGCCGAACGGTTCGGTCGGCTATCGCTGGGGCGAACAGGGCGAATGGAACCTTGAGGAGCGCGCCGGCCTGGCGGAGGTACGCCTGAAGATGACGCTGGCCGATGGCGGCGATCACGACGAAGTCGTGGGGGTCGATTTCCCATACTTTGGCGGCGCAGCCACGGCCGAATTTGCCACCGACGCCAATCACCCGGAGGTGCTGACCCGCAACATCCCCGCCCGCCGTGTGAAAACCGCCCAAGGCGATGTTCTGGTCGCCACGGTATTCGATCTTTTCTGCGCCAACTACGGCCTCGACCGCGGCCTTGGCGGCGACTGGGTGACGGACGACTTCATGTCCGATGTTCCAGGCACGCCGGCCTGGGCAGAGAAGATCACCGGGGTCGATGCCGAGAAGATCATCCATGTAGCGCGCGAGTTTGCGTCGAACGCCGAGAAAACCAACGGCAAGTCCATGGTGATCATCGGCGCGGCGATGAACCACTGGTACCACATGGACATGAACTACCGCGGCGTCATCAACATGCTGGTGATGTGCGGCTGCGTGGGTCAGTCGGGTGGCGGCTGGGCGCACTATGTGGGGCAGGAAAAGCTGCGCCCGCAGACCGGCTGGGCGCCCCTCGCCTTCGCGCTCGACTGGGGCCGTCCGCCGCGGCACATGAATTCCACCTCGGCCTGGTATGCGCACAGCAATCAGTGGCGCTACGAAACTCTGACGGCGAACGAAATCATCAGCCCCACCGCGCCCGATGGCGACTGGGATGCCTCGCTGATCGACTACAACATCCGCGCCGAGCGGATGGGCTGGCTGCCCTCCGCACCGCAACTGAAAACCAACCCCCTGGAGGTCGCCAAGGCGGCCAAGGCGGCGGGCAAGGAGATTCCCGCCTACGTGGCCGAGCAGCTCAAATCAGGCGCCCTGGAAATGTCCTGCGAGGACCCCGATGCGCCAGAGAACTGGCCCCGCAATCTCTTCGTCTGGCGGTCCAACCTGCTGGGTTCCTCCGGCAAGGGACACGAGTACTTCCTCAAGCACCTCCTGGGCACCGATCACGGGGTTCTGGGCAACGACCTGGGCGAAGAGGGGCAGCAGCTGCCGAAGGAGGCGAAGTGGCATGACGAGGCGCCGCGCGGCAAGCTCGACCTGCTCGTCTGCATCGACTTCCGGATGAGCACGACGGCGGTCTATTCCGACATCGTGCTGCCGACGGCGAGCTGGTACGAGAAAAACGATCTCAATACCAGCGACATGCACCCCTTCATCCACCCGCTGCAGGCCGCCGTGGACCCGGCCTACGAATCGAAGTCGGACTGGGAGATCTTCAAGGCGATCGCCAAGAAGTTCCAGGAGCTGGCGCCTGAAATCCTGGGACAGGAGACCGACATCGTCGCGCTGCCCATCCTGCATGACACCCCGGGCGAGATTGCCCAGGATCAGGTGCGGGATTGGAAGAAGGGCGAATGCGACCTGATCCCCGGCAAGACGGCGCCCGCCTATGTCGCGGTGGAGCGCGACTACACCGCAATCCACGACCGTTTTGTCGCCCTTGGCCCCCTCATGGACAAGATCGGTAACGGTGGCAAAGGCATCGCCTGGGATACCAAGAAAGAGGTCCAGCACCTGCGCGATCTTAATGGCGAGTGGCAGGACGGCCCCGCCAAGGGCTGCCCGAAGATCGTGACCGATGTCGACGCCACTGAAGTCATCCTGATGCTGGCGCCAGAGACCAACGGCGAGGTCGCAGTCAAAGCCTGGGATGCATTGGGCAAGGCCACGGGCCGCGGGCACACCCATCTGGCCGAGCCCAAGGAAGACGAGAAGATCCGCTTCCATGACATTGCCGCCCAACCGCGCAAGATCATCTCCTCGCCCACCTGGTCGGGCCTCGAGAGCGAGAAGGTCTGCTACAACGCCGGCTACACCAACGTCCATGAACTGATCCCCTGGCGCACGCTGACGGGCCGTCAGCAGCTCTACCAGGATCACCTCTGGATGCGCGCTTTCGGTGAGGGCTTCATGTCCTACCGCCCGCCGGTGGATCTCAAGACCATCACCAAGGCATTGAATGAGGATGCCCGTGACGGCACGCCGCACCTGGTTCTGAATTTCATCACGCCGCACCAGAAATGGGGCATCCATTCGACCTATTCGGACAACCTGCTGATGCTCACGCTGAACAGGGGCGGACCGGTGGTCTGGATCTCCGAATCCGACGCCAAGCGCGCCGGGATCGAGGACAACGACTGGGTCGAGGCCTACAACGTGAACGGCGCCCTCACCGCCCGCGTCGTCGTTTCCCAGCGTATGAGGGACGGCACCATCTTCATGTATCACGCCCAGGAGAAGATCGTGAACACGCCGGGGTCTGAGAAAACCGGCCTCAGGGGCGGCATCCACAACTCGGTGACGCGTGCGACCCTCAAACCCACCCACATGGTCGGCGGCTACGCTCAACAGAGCTACGGCTTCAACTACTACGGCACCGTGGGATCGAACCGGGACGAGTTCGTCGTTGTCAGAAAGATGCGCAAGGTCGATTGGCTCGATCAGCCCGCCAGCCAGAAGGAGACCGCGAAATGAGAGTACGTGCACAAGTCGGCATGGTGCTGAACCTCGACAAATGCATCGGGTGCCACACCTGCTCGGTCACCTGCAAGAATGTCTGGACGAGCCGTGACGGCGTCGAATACGCCTGGTTCAACAACGTCGAGACCAAACCCGGTACCGGCTACCCAACCGACTGGGAGAACCAGGCGCGTTGGAACGGCGGCTGGGAGCGCACGAAGTCCGGTAAACTGCAGCCCAAGCAGGGGGCAAAGTGGCGGATCCTGGCGAACATCTTCGCCAACCCCGACCTTCCCGAGATCGACGACTACTACGAGCCCTTCGATTTCGACTACGATCATCTGAAGTCAGCGCCGGAGATGGCCGCCTTCCCCACAGCGCGGCCGCGCTCCAAGATCACCGGGGAACGCATCGAGAAGATCGAAAAGGGTCCGAACTGGGAAGAGATCCTGGGTGGCGAGTTCTCCAAGCGCAGCCAGGACTACAACTTCGACGGCGTTCAGAAAGAGATCTACGGGGAATACGAGAATACATTCATGATGTATCTCCCCCGGCTTTGCGAACACTGCCTGAACCCGGCCTGCGCCGCGTCCTGTCCCTCCGGCGCGATCTATAAGCGCGAAGAGGACGGCATCGTCCTGATCGACCAGGAGAAATGCCGTGGCTGGCGCATGTGTGTCAGTGGCTGCCCCTACAAGAAGGTCTACTACAACTGGTCGACAGGCAAATCCGAAAAATGCACGCTGTGTTATCCTCGGATCGAGTCCGGCAACCCGACGGTCTGCTCGGAAACCTGTGTCGGCCGCATCCGCTATCTGGGCGTGATGCTCTACGACGCCGATAAGATCGAGGCTGCGGCAAACGCAGAAAAGACGACAGATCTCTATGATGCGCAGTTGGACGTCTTCCTTGATCCGAACGACCCCGCGGTGGTCGAGGCCGCCAAGGCCGACGGTATCCCGGAAGACTGGATCAAGGCGGCGCAGGAAAGCCCGATCTGGAAAATGGCGATGGAATGGAAGGTGGCCTTCCCCCTGCATCCAGAGTACCGGACATTGCCGATGGTCTGGTACATCCCGCCGCTCAGCCCCATCCAGAACGCCGCGCAAGCGGGCTCGATCGGCATGGACGGCGCAATGCCCGACGTGCGCAGCCTGCGCATACCGGTGAAGTATCTCGCCAACATGCTGACGGCGGGCGACGAGGAACCGGTGGTGCAGGCGCTTGAGCGCATGCTCGCCATGCGTTCCTACATGCGCTCGAAGACTGTCGATGGCGTGATTGACGAAGGCATCGCATCTCGCGTCGGACTGAGCGGCCGGATCATCGAGGACATGTACAAGATCATGGCAATCGCCGATTACGAGGATCGCTTCGTGATCCCCACCACGCACCGTGAGGAGGTCGAGGACGCCTACGACCTGCGCGGCGGTTGCGGCTTCACCGACTCCAACGGCTGCTCGGGCGGGATCAGTAAGGGCAATCTCTTCGGCGGTAAGAAACGCTCGCTCAAGATGCCGAAGGAGGTGGCGTGATGGACCGCACGGTAAAAGCCCTCTCGTTGATCCTCAGCTATCCGACGCGGGACTTGCAGGCAGCCATGCCGGAGATCGGTGGCGTTCTCGCCGCCGACACCCGGCTCACCGCCGCAGCCCGCCGGGCACTGCGACCGCTGGTCGAGGATCTGGCCCGACGCGACATCTACGATCTTGAAGAACAGTTCGTTCTTCTTTTCGACCGGTCGCGCAGCCTGTCGCTCAATCTCTTCGAGCATCTTCACGGCGAAAGCCGCGACCGGGGCGGCGCTATGGTCAGCCTGGTGGAAAGCTACCGCGCCGCCGGTTTCGAGCCGGCGACCTCGGAACTGCCCGATCACCTGCCGGTGCTTCTGGAGTTTCTGTCCACAAGGCCCGCATCCGAGATGCAGGAGACCCTGGCGAATGCGGCGCACATCTTCGAGGCACTGAACGCCCGGCTGGTCCGGCGCGAGAGTCCCTACAGTGCCGTGTTCGCCGCCCTGTTGCAGCTTTCCGGCGCATCCGCTGACAGCGAGGCCGTGGCCGAGCTTTTGGAGCAACCCGAAGACGACCCCGCCGACCTCGCCGCACTCGATGCGGTCTGGGAAGAAAGCCAGGTCACCTTCGGCCCCGACCCGAACGCCGGCTGTCCGCAGGTGCACGAGATGCTTGCGCGCATGGACGAACCCATCACCCCCAATTCGGCCCAACACAGCGCGGCCGAGTGACGGAGGACTGAGACATGAGTATCGATTTCTTCATCTTCGGCATCATGCCCTACGTCGCGCTGACCGTCCTGGTCATCGGCTCCATCGCACGATACGAGCGCGATCCCTTTACCTGGAAATCTTCGTCGAGCCAGTTGTTGCGTCGCAAACAGCTGATGTGGGGCTCTGTCCTGTTCCACGTCGGCATCATCGTCGTGTTCTTCGGCCATCTTGTCGGTCTCTTCACGCCGATCTGGGTTCTCGATGCAATCGGCATTAGTTACGGTTTCAAGCAGCTCATGGCCATCGTCGTCGGCGGCATCGCCGGGGTCGCGGCGCTGATCGGCGCCAGCATGCTTTTGCACCGCCGCCTCTCCGATCCGCGCATTCGTAAAACCTCCAGCTTCGCCGATATCGGCATCCTCTCCTTGATCTGGCTGCAGCTCGTGGTTGGCCTCGGCACGATCTTCTTGTCGATGAAACATCTCGACGGCGGCGAGATGGTGCGGTTCATGACCTGGGCGCAAAGCGTAATGGGCCTGCAGCTCAACGCCTGGCTTGAAGTGGCCAATGTGCATGCCCTGTTCAAGTTCCATATCTTCCTCGGCCTGCTGATCGTAATTCTGTTCCCCTTCACCCGGCTGGTGCACATGCTGTCGGTGCCTGTGCGTTATCTCTGGCGGCCGGGCTACCAAGTGGTGCGGTCGCGGCGCCAGACAGCGCTGTCAGGTCGTCGCGATGCTTCCGCATCGGCGTCAAGACATGCTGCGCGGTCTTCCGCCGGCGGCATCGCCAAACCAGCGGAGTAAGGACCATGGGTAAATCACTGTTTCCCGATCTCGTGGTGAACGGCGAAGTCATCCCGCAGGCGAAGTTGGACGCCGAGACCCAGAACCACCTGGCCCCCAAGGGTAAACCGCTGGTCGCGAGGCAAAAGGCCGCCAATGCCCTTGCCGTGCGGGCCCTGCTGCTGCAGGAAGCGCGGCGGCGCGGGTTGCGGGCGGCCCCCCGCGAAGTGGCGCCGGGGCGCTTTGAGACCCGGGAGGAGGCCCTGATCCGGGGCCTCCTCGACCGGGCGATCCCGAGAAGCGCAGCGACCCCTGCGCAGATCCGCAGCGAATGGGCACGCGACCCCTCGCGCTTCAGAAGTCCACCGCTCTGGGAAGTCTCGCACATTCTCTGCGCCTGCGATCCCCGCGACAGTAGCGCCCGAGACACCGCCCAAGCGCGAGCGATGGCATTGACCAAAGAGGCCCTGGCCGATCCAAGGGGCTTTGCCGCCCTGGCGGGCCGCGCAAGCGACTGTGGGTCGAAGAAAGACGGCGGTGTGCTCGGTCAACTCGGCCCCGGCGATACGGTGCCGGAGTTCGAGGCCGCGCTGAACGGCCTTTCGGAGGGAGAGATTACGCCTACGCCGATCCTCAGCCGCCATGGCTGGCACATCATTCGGATGGATGCCAAGGCGCCCGGCCGAACGCTGCCTTTTGAGGCAGTCAAGGATCAGATCGCCACCGCCCTGGAAAGGTCGGCCTGGGATCGGGCAGCTCGGACCTTCGTCTCTGAACTTGTTGATTCCGCCGAGATTTCGGGCGCAACACCCGGGTCTGTCGGGCATTAAAGAGCATGATATGAACAGCAAGACCGTCCCTCGACAACGTGGAGGCTGCCTAGCACCGACTGACCTGAACCTGATCAGAAGACCGCTTGAGTTCATTGCCGAGGACCATTTGCGCGAACGCCTCATCTGCGCCGCCCTGGACAGGATTGCCGATAGCCCCCTTCCCGACCGCGGCGACCTGGAAATGGTGCTGAGCTTTCTGGAGCTGGAATTCAGCCTCCACCACGCCGACGAGGAAGACGGACTCTTCCCCTTAATGCTGAAACGCTGCGAGCCGGAAGACGAGATCGACAGAACGATCCTCCGGCTTCAAGCCGCGCACCGCGAAGCCGCCCTATCCAAGCCGGAAATCCTGGTGCTGTTGCGGGCTCTCCTGCACAGCGGCGACTCGCCTGACATCGAGGCGCGGGATTTACTGCGCGCGTTCGCCGCCAGCGAGCGTCAGCACCTCATCGTCGAGAACGCGATCATTCTGCCGATTGCGCGGGTGCGTCTGACGAAGGATGACCTGACGGCGCTAACCAGCGGCATGCAGTGCCGGCGCGGTTTGGATCAAACATCTTAAGCCAAGCAAAGGTGAGCCTTACCGAACCCCGAGTTTGCTCAACAGGCGGTCGCGCTTCATCAGCCACCAGCCCGACTCGATCGGCCACATGCCGTGGTTTTCATCGGCCTCCAGCTCCTTGGCTGTATGGAGTGGCCAGTTCGGGTCGGCAAGAAGCTCTCTTGCCAAGGCAATCATATCGGCCTTGCCGGCGCTGACGAGATCCTCGCAGACATTTGCATCCCAGAGGAAACCGACAGCCATGGTTGCCATCTCGGCGTCCGCCCGGATCCGCTCGGCAAAGGGCACCTGAAAGCCCTGTTCGATGACCATTCGGCGCGGCCGGTCCTTGCCGCCGATGCCGCCCGATGAGCAGTCAATCATGTCCACTCCCGCTGCTTTGAGCGCTTTTGCGGTCTCGACCGTATCTTCCACCTCTATACCGCCGTCGAGCCAATCGGTCGCTGACAGGCGAAACGCCAGTGGATAAGCCTCTGGCCAGTTCGCCCGAATGGACTTCGCCACTTCAACGGCAAACCGGCGGCGGTTTTCACCGTTGCCGCCCCAGCGGTCCCGGCGCTGATTGGCGATTGGGGACAGGAACTGGTGCACCAGAAATCCGTGTGCCGCATAGACCTCGATGATCTTGAAACCCGCCTCATGGGCACGCCTGGCGGATTCGCCAAACGCGGCGACAACCCGCTCGATATCGGTCTCCGACATCTCCATCGGTGCCGGCCAGCCCTCCGCATAGGGAATGGGCGAAGGCGCGATCGCCGTCCACGGCACCTCGTTCCGCTCGGCAAGGTCTTCATGATCGACAGGCGTCTCGCCATGCCAGGGCCGCCTCTCAGAGGCCTTGCGGCCGGCATGGCCAAGCTGGATGCCGGGAATCGCGCCTTCCTGGCCGATAAACTCGGTGATCGACTTCAGGTCGTCTATCTGCGCGTCCTGCCAGAGCCCGAGATCGCCATGCGTTCTTCTGCCTTCTGCTTCGACAGCCGTTGCTTCGGCGTAGACCAGCCCCGCCCCGCCAATGGCGAAACGGCCAAGGTGCACCGCGTGCCAGCTGTTGGCATGGCCGTTCTTTGCCCGGTACTGGCTCATGGGTGAAACGGCAATGCGATTCTTGAAGGTGATGCCGCGCAGAGTGAAGGGAGAAAACAGAATGGCCATTGATGATCGAATCCTTATCGCAAGACGCTGTCACCGATGTACCAGGATTGTCACCCAAGACTGAAGTAACAGATTGGTGGGTTACGACATTTGATGCGCGGCGCACCGATGTCGGCTCCTGAGCAGCAGGGCTTGGGCTAGGTTCGCGCAATCTCACGGATCAGATCGCTTGTTTCTGGTCTCGACGTTTGGTGTCGATATCGAAGTGCGGCAACCTTGCGAGATACTTCAAGGCCTTCGATTGGTATCGACACCAGGCCTTTGTCTGCGGGAATTGCCGTGACCGGCAGGACCACGGCCCCTGATCCTCGCCGAGCAAGTTCGATCAACCAATCGACGCGATTTGACCGATAGGCCGCGTAGAGTTCGTGACCATGTTCGGCACATGTACCGTGCAACACGTCGCGCATTTCGCAATTCAGCCGGTCGAGCATGTCTGTATTAGAAAGGTCCGAAAGAGAGACAGCAGACAACTTCGATAACGGATGTGCGTTTGCCACGACCACTTTGTAGTCTTCACTATAGAGCGAATCTATTCGATAGAGATCCTCACTGACCTTTTCGGCGGTGATCACGACATCAAATTCACCGTCCCTCAATCCGGCCAGCAATGCAGAAGCAGATGCAACGATCAACTCGATCTCGGCTTGTGGCAATTGCGCACGAATACGCTCCATTGCGGCCGAAATTCTGTTGTGACCAATCGTTTCGCCGACACCCACAGAGATTGGAACCCGCTCCAATCGCATGTGCCGAACCGCCTCTGCCTTGGCCTCCCGCGTTTCATCGCAAACCTTTCTGAGCCTTGGTTGCATGAGCTTGCCGAGAGCTGTTAGCCGACATCCTGCCCGATCCCGCACAAACAGGGCACCGCCGAGTTCGTCCTCCAGCTTCTTGATGGCAGTCGTCAAAGAGGGTTGGGAGACATTGGAGGCGCTGGCTGCGTGGGTGAAGTTGCGATGTTCGCAGACCGCTAAAAAATACCTGATCTGGTTCATCTCCATCGTCATCTCCTCAGTCGGTCTTATTGGCACTGCCCATCAAAGCAAGTTCCATAGTCCATGCCTATCAAAGAATAGACGCTCGGAATTGGAGTCTTGTCCGTCTGCCATGGGAAAAAAGCGCATCGAAATCAGACACGACGAAACTCAAATCAGGAGACGAGCATGAAAAAGCAATTCCTTCAGACACTGGCCGCACTGACCCTCATGACAACATCCGCAACCGCCCAGGAAAACGCAATCGAGGAAAACGCAATGGACAACAGAACCGCCAGCTACATCGCCATGCCCGCCGCAGAGGGACAAACCGAAGCCTTCGCTGAATTTCTGGCTGGGGCAGCACCGATCGTGAAGGAGACCGAACCGGGAACGGCACTATGGTTCGCACTGCAGGCGGACGATACGCTTGCAATCTTTGACGTTTTCAAGGATGAAGAAGCACGCGATGCGCACTTCTCGGGCGCTGTTGCAGCTGCACTTCATCAGAATGCTGACGCGTTGGTTGACGGGGGGTGGCACGCAGGCGTTGTCGCCAATATCAGCAGTTCAGACGTGTTGTCGGTGAAGGCGCCCATCGATCTCTATTCTGCGACGACCGCAACCTACATCAAACTCAAAGCGGCACCGGGGAAAGGCCCAGAGTTGGCGGCTTTGCTGACCGCAGCCGGTCCGATCGTCACTGACACCGAACCCAAAACCCTGTTCTGGGTAGCGCTGTAAATCGACGAAAACAACTTTGCGATCTTTGACATCTTTGCTGACAACTCAGGTCGCGAAGCTCATTTCGCGGGTCAAGTCGCCGGGCTGCTGAACGAAAGAGCTTCGGAACTGGTCGTTGGCGGTTGGGGCGACGGCGTTGTCGCAAACGTCAACAACTTCGATATCCTCGCCATTAAGTAAGGAGCAAATCACTCGATTAAGCAGCGCCCGGTATTTTTGTATCGGGCGCCTTGCTGTTTGATATCGGATGCTCACCTTAAAGCCGCCGTTCGAGCAACTGCAACGAAGGTTCACTTCGTCCGCCGCTTTGCTCGCAGCTACAACCTTCATGGGCACAGGCCCAGATACTGCCTCTGCAGCCTGAGACGCAAAAAAGCCATCCTGGGGTGGCTTCTTTCGTTTTCGTTTCGGTTGCGTGATTTGACGCTGCGCAGACTGCACGCCGGCTTTTCGCCGGTTCTGCTGCGGATCAGGTGGCACCGCAGGCCGCCCCAACCGGCGCCCACCTCATCCCGAGCAACACCTGCCGACCATGGCATGCAGTTCGGCGTCGGCGCAGCCTGATAAAACCCTAAGGCGATACAACTGTTTGATCTTTCCTATTAATCCGCCGGGGTTATGCCTTTAGTTTAGGTAGCTCTGACTTTTGGTCCCCCTCGCCGAAATCATAGTGCTTATGCGCTCTGGCCCGCCCAAGAGGCTCAACGTTAGACTTCTCTTGAGATCCGGTGGAAAGGATTCGCTTCACCGGACCAGCAACGCCGAGGCGGCCCGCAGAAGGCCGATGCGATACGAAGCGGCAGATTGGGACATGTTCTTGGCCTAAGCAATCGGGAGGGGGGCACGGGAATGACGTTGGAAAAGCCGGGACGGTCTCGATGACCGACCGCGAACTCACTCTCGATGAAGTCCTGAGCCGCAATCCCAACGCTTTGGCTGATCTCTTGGTCAAGTTGGGCAACAATGACGCTGGCCTCGCCGCGCTGGTGCGTGGCCTGGAGGCGGCATCCTACCCCAACCCCAATGGCTCCGAGTATCGGCGCCCGGCTCTACCGGTCGCAGGAACAGTACACCCGACCAGCGAACCCTTCATGGTCGGCGAAAGCGCCGCCATGAAAACGGTCTTCGATACCATTCGCCGGTTTGCAAGAACCGCCGCACCGGTGCTGATCCAGGGCGAAAGCGGGACCGGCAAGGAGCTGGCGGCACAAGCGATTCACGAACGCTCAGCCTACGCCGGGGGGGCATTCGTCGCCATCAACTGCGGCGGGCTGCCGGCATCCCTCATCGCTTCGGAGCTCTTCGGTCATGAAAAGGGTGCCTTTACCGGCGCCAGTCAACGCAAGATCGGCAAGCTGGAGGCGGCCAATGGCGGCACCTTGTTCCTGGACGAGATTGGCGACATGCCGCTGGAACTGCAGCCCCATCTCCTCCGCTTCCTTCAGGAGCAAACCATAGAGAGGGTCGGCAGCAACAAGCCGATTCAAATTGACTGCCGGATTGTCGCCGCGACGAACCGTGACTTGAAAAAGCTGATCAATCGCGAGCAGTTTCGTGAAGACCTGTTCCATCGGCTGAACTGCCTGGCTCTGACCCTGCCGCCGCTGTGCGAGCGCGGCGATGATATTGCGTTATTGGCTGGTTTTTTCGCGAAGATCTTCGCAGGTGAGATCGGCAGCGGCGAACGCTTGGTCTCCGACGCCGCTTTGGTGGCCATGCAAGGCTATCATTGGCCAGGCAATATCCGCGAGTTGATCAGCAAGATCCGCCGCGCCGTCGTCATGACCGACAGCAAATGGCTCAGCGCTGAAGACCTGGGGTTGGCCATGCCGGCTGCCCGCGAGGTATCAAACCCTTCCGCCGCCGGTCAATCGCATAAGGCAATCGAGATCGGCCTCCCTTCAGCGGCCGACATGTTGGACCGCCAGCATCAACCCTGTGCCAAGATGCGTACGACCTTGGAGGAAGCCAAGGCGCGAATCGAGGAAAAGCTGGTTCGCGACGCCCTGGGCAAGAACGCGCACAACATCACCGTATCGGCCCGTGATCTCGGCGTTTCCCGGGTGACGCTCTATCGATTGATTGAGAAGTACCGCATCCGGTCCGGGCCGGTTTCATCATCTCATTGAATCCAATGCAAGAACTGGCGATCCGCTGATGATGCGTTACCCCGCTGTTGGATACAGCTTTCTCGGTTTCCCGGCGTATTGCGCCTTGAATTTCACACGCTCTATGATTGACAATGACTGATGACCTAGGGGGAGTCGGAAATATCATGGTCATGCAACCCAAATACGCCCGAACAGTGATCGGTGGTGGGGCCGGGTTGTGCCTGACGCTGCTTAGCTCGACAGCTCTGGCCCAACAAAGCCCGCCGCAGCCCGGGCCCATGACCGTCGAGCAGCTGTTTGAGCTGATACAGGTTCAACGCAAGCAGATCGAAGCCCAGCAACAGCGCATCGAGCAGTTGGAATACTCCATCCGCGGGATCGCCGGCACCGGGCAACCCGGCGGCGGTTCCAACTTCAGCCAGGTAAACTACAGCGGACAACCGGGTCAGGGCGCCCAACAGGGCCAGCAACCGCAGCAGAACCAGCCCAATCAGCAGGCCCAGGGCACACCGGAGCAACCGGTCGGCGAAGAGGACCGCGACGCGCAGCGCAGACGGATCGACGTCTCTGGCGTGCAGGACATCGGCGGGGTTCTGACCCGCAAGAACCATTTGGTCTTCGAACCCTCCATCGAATATGAGAATACCAGCAGCACCCGTTTCTTTTTCGACGGCGTCGAGATCATCGAAACCGTGCTGGTCGGCGATATCGAGGTCTCCGATGCCGACCGCCAGTCGATAACTGCCGCGGGCACATTTCGTTACGGCTTGACCAGCCGCTCCGAAATCGAAATCAAAGTCCCCTTCGTCTATCGCAACGACGACGTGACCCAGGAAGTTATCGGCGGCTCAAGCGGCGCAACGACCAGTAGTCTCGATGCCGCCAACATCGGCGATGTGGAAGTAAGCGGGCGCTATCAACTGAATTCCGGCCGTGACGATTGGCCGATCTTCATTGCCAACGCGCGAATCAAGTCAAACAGCGGGCGGGGGCCCTTTGACGTCAGCCGCGACGACGACGGGATCGAGACGGAGCTGTCGACCGGCTCGGGTTTCTGGGCGATTCAACCGGGCTTGACGATGATCTACCCGACCGACCCGGCAGTTTTCTTCGCCAATATCAGCTATACGCACAGCTTTGGCGAGGATGTCGATGAAACGATCGGCGATTCGGAAATCGGCGACGTGCAGCCGGGCGACGTGATCGGTTTCGGTTTTGGAATGGGCTTTTCTCTCAATGAAAAGGCTTCTTTCAGTGTCGGTTACGCCCACGACTTCGTTTTCGAGACGGAGCAGGAAATCGACGGCGTCACTTTCGATTCCGAGAGTTTCGAGGTCGGGCGCCTGAGCCTCGGCTTTTCCTATGCCCTGACGAATGATTTCAACATCAATCTGAATACCCAGATCGGCGTCACCGACGACGCTCCCGACGTGGTGTTGACGTTGCGCACCCCCCTCACCTTCGATCTCAATTAGAGGGCTTTGCGCCGCGAGCACAGAAAAACGGGGGCTAAACGCCCCCGTTTCTCCATTCCTACGCCTTTGAAATCTATCTAACGAATTGGGTTTCGCAGACCAGCCGATGCCTGACTCATCTAGCGCGACAGGCTGCGGATGATCGACTGCTGGGTTTCCATCGGCATCCGCCGACCGTTGCCGAGCGCGCGGCCGCCTTTGTGCACATGACGCAGGCCGATGATGTCGATCGCCAGCGTCGAAATGTTTTCGATCTGGACCCCATCTTGGGTGTTCAGGATGGTTGCAGAGATCCCGTCCGGACCCGCCGCATGAATAATATCTGTAAGCCCGCCATCACTTCCGGCAACCGAAATAGAGTTGAGGTTGGGAACGACACCGTTCCCACTGACGATATCGTTGAGGGAAAGTACGGAAGTGAGCTGGGGGATGCCGTTGACAAAGGTGCGGAATTCGAACCCGAAATCGACCTGCAACCCACCGGCGGTAATGAAGCCGCCACGCTGTTCTTCAAGGATCTCCTTCTCAACGACCTCATGCGGTGCGATCGCATGACCGCTCGCCATCGCCACTAGGACGTTACGCGGATTTTCACAAGACGATCCCGCACCGATGGCCCCGCTCTCGGAAGCGCAATCCCGATCCCACTGCGCAGTCTGCGTGACCATCCCCGTGCTTGAGCAAGCGGTGGTCAGAAAGGCGAGAGCCGCCACTGCCGCCAAAGACCTTGGAAAAGACCCTGAGCCCATCAGGAGTCTTGCGAGATATGAAGATGCTATGGGTGTCGACATCTGGCGCCTCCCTTAGCGTGTACCTGCCCCTGGCAGGTAGATTGTAATGTTGGCCAAGCTGCTCTGGCTAACCGCGGACCCGAAAGGTGCCTGCGGATGGGCGCCCCAGTCATCCACCAGATTGAAGTTGGCTTTGGCCACCTCGACCTGGGTGCGGACGACGAAGACGATATCGTTAGCCAGAAGTTTCTGAAAATCCGCACGCTTATAGCGCTGGATACCACGCGAGGGATCGCCCACCAGGACATGATGCGGCGTCACCCCCTTGATCACCACGAAGTGTTTGTAACCACGCAAATCAAGCAGAACGATCGCCGGCACGCCAACTTCCTGGAGCTTGTCGAGCGACACCCGGAACCCGTCGGCGGTATAGCCGCGGGCATCGAGAAACTGCTTCATGTCGAGCAGAGAGAACCCCTGTGCCATGATCTTCTGACGGTCACCGACAGCAAACATCGCCTCGAAGACTTCCACTTCCTCTGTCGGCCGGTCGTAGTGATACGACAACAAGGTGGCGACGGCCGCCGAGCCGCAGGAGAAATCGCGTTCCTGCCGAACAACCGTCTCCCACTTACGCTCCTTGATACTCTTGACCTTCAGATTGAAGGCCATGCCGCCGGCGGAGACAAAACGCGTCTCGCCCGCATCCGCCGGCGATTCACTCAGCCCAAGCAAGCCAACCAGTAGAACCGTGCTTGCGAGCACAGCCCCGCCCCGCCGGCCAATCGCCCGAAAAAACATCGACGACGTTGTCATGGCGCGGCCACCGTGCTGTCGATAACCGTGACGGCAATCACGTTCTGATG
Source organism: Pelagibius sp. (assembly GCF_965249265.1). Taxonomy (NCBI): domain Bacteria; kingdom Pseudomonadati; phylum Pseudomonadota; class Alphaproteobacteria; order Rhodospirillales; family Rhodovibrionaceae; genus Pelagibius; species Pelagibius sp. Next base: position 2,870,537 of record NZ_OZ252224.1, read on the forward strand.
TTGCATGGCGACATTGCTGCCGGTGTTCATGACGTTCAACGACATGACCTGATTGGCAAAAGTATGGCTGCCGAGGGTGATTTCGCCACCAGGGCCAACCTCTCCGATATCTGGGAAATTAACGTATTGGTACTGGGCGCCAACTGCCGTCGCCAGGGCTGATTCATCAAGCTCGAAGGCCTTGCCCCGTTCAGCCGACAGAGCTTGGTCGTCGACACTGCCCCAGTTGGAGAAAGCATCCTCCGCCAATACGGGCGCGGTCCCCGCAGCGCCGAAAACAACCGCAGTGATGAGTAAGGCAGGAAAACTGAAAAGTCTGATCTTGATCGTCATAGCAACGCCTCCCGAGCATCGCGTTTCCACTGTACTCTCTCCCACCGGTGTCCGGTGGGGCCGAGGCCCCACCGGTCCGGCGTACCTGCTGAACAGGTTTCAGCTTTGGCTTAGCTGCCGCCGCTGAAGGAGATAGCTATGGTGTTCGCACCCTGCTGAGCCGAGTTGATGCCAGAATTGATGTTGTTCTGGCTCATGACCTGGTTCTGGAAGGTGTTGTTGCCGAAGTTGTTGTTCAGCGCATTCACCGCACCACCGCCGATGCCGGCGTTGCTGTCGCCGGTCACCATGGCCGTATTGGTGACGGTCTGGCTGAGCGCGGAGGTGCTGACCGCCGAGTTCAGATCCAGGCCGCCCGGACCACCGAGGTCGAGGGACATGGCGACGGTGTTCGCGCCCTGCTGAGCCGAGTTGATGCCAGAATTGATGTTGTTCTGGTTCATCACCTGATTCTCGAAGGTGTTGCTACCGAAATGGTTGCTCAGGGCGCCGTTGTTGGGGCTGCCGTGCGGGTTACCGCCGACACCACCACTGTCTTCACCGGTAGCCTTGGCGGTATTGGTCAAGGGATCATTCTTCTTGCCCTGGGTCAGATCCGCAGAGGCTTCCGAGATGTTTTCATCAACCGCACTTGCGCTGTCGGCAATCGCCAGAGCAGTGGTGTTGCCACCCTGCTGCGCCGAATTGATGCCGGCATTGATGTTGTTCTGGTTGATGACCTGGTTCTCGAAGGTGTTGTCGCCGAACTTGTTGTTCAGGTTGTTCGGGCCCGGGTTACCGCCAATACCGAGGCCGGTATCGTCGTCACTGCCGGAGAAGCTGTTGTCTTCGGCTGTGTTGGAACCCGTCTGAAGACCGGTTGAATTCGCGTAGGCGAAGTTCAGATCGGTTTCCGAAGGCGATGCATCGATGGCCATGGCAGAGGTGTTCATGCCCTGCTGGCCGTTATTGATGCCGGCGTTGATGTTGTTCTGGTTGATGACTTGGTTCTGGAACGTCTCTTCGCCGAACTTGTTGAACAAGGAATTCGTCGGCTCCGGATTACCGTCATTGTCGAACCCGCCGACGCCGTCGTTGTCAAGGTCATCGGTTTTGGCTGTATTGTCGAAGTCCTGCGTTTGATTGGAATCCGAAATCGCGATGTTCCAGTCCTGAACACTCTCGTTGAAGAAACGAGTCCGCTCATCGGTGTCCACCGCGAGAGCCAGGGTATTGGCACCCTGTTGGGCGGAGTTGATGCCGGAGTTGATGTTGTTCTGGTTGATCGCCTGATCTTGGAAAGTCTCGTTCCCAAAGTCGTTATGCAGGGATCGTTCTACATCGCCGCCAATACCACCGTCTTCCTCGTTGTCAGCTTCGCCGCTGTTATTGGCGGTGTTCTTGACTTTCTGGGTGCCCTTTGAGCGGGACGCCGCAAGGTTCAACTCATATTCCTCAACCTCGATGCCGTCCTGATCATCGACGGTCGGGCCGATATCCAGGGCATCGGCAAATGCGTTCACCGCCTCGCCGAGGTTTTCCTGCGTGTTGTTATTCAGGTCCAGAACGCCGAAGGACGGCAGGTTGTCGACATCACCGACACTTGCAGCGATCGATACCGTGTTGGCGCCCTGCTGTGCGGAGTTGATGCCGGCGTTGATGTTGTTCTGGTTGATCACCTGGTTATCAAAGGTCTGGTTGCCGAAGTCGTTGCGCAGCGAATCATCGACTTCACCGGCGATGGCATCGTTGTCTTGATTGGTTGTGATACCTGCGTCGCTGGAAAGCGCGTCGTTCTCAACATCCTGGTCCAGGTAATTGCCCGAAAGAGCGACGTTGGCGGAGAATTTCGCCTTTGCGCCGTCAAGGTCAACCGAGATAGCAGCCGCATTGGCGCCCTGCTGGGCCGAGTTGATACCGGAATTGATGTTGTTCTGATTGATCGCCTGATTTTCGAAGGTCTCACTGCCGAACTCGTTGTTCAGCGAGTCCCGCGCCTGGCCTGCAATACCGTCATCGTCTTCGCCACTTACTTCATCATCGGCATTGACGAAGGCGTTGTTCTCTACCTTCTGATCGGCAATGGTGCCGGCCTTGGCAAAGTTCACATCAGGGTCCGAGGTATCGGATAGACGGACGCCATCGCCATCAATGGCGATCGCAGCGGCGTTGCCACCCTGTTGGGCGGAGTTGATGCCGGAGTTGATGTTGTTCTGGTTCAGCACCTCATCCTTGAAGGTCTGGTTGCCGAAGTCGTTGTTCAGCGAGTTCTCGGCGCCGCCGCCGATGCCATCATTGTCATCATTGGTTGGACCAACTTCGCCGTCATTGACGACGGTCGAGTTGAGCGTGTTAAGGCTCACCGCCTCATTCACGTCGCCGGCCAAAGCGGTGCCGCCCAGCCCCGCGACCAGTGCGAAGACGGAGGCCCCCGCGATCAGAGACTTTCTCATTGTTTTCTCCTCTTGATGCGTTATCCGGTTCATAGCCTCCTGCCTGGAAGCGCCTTAACCCGAAGGCCTCCCCCGACAGACCTGCACCCCTTGGATACCCCTCGGGCTCGACCTCTACGGGACCTTCCGGCCGGGGATCCACAAGACACGCGCACCCCCGTCGCAATACACAGCAACCGCCGTGCCACAACGGCGACACAGGTCTAAATCATTGTATTTCATAATTTTATGGTGATTTTCTGCGCCGCGTTCTGATGATCGAACCGCTTTTCGGACCGGCCTCGCGTTACAGCTTGTACAGCGGCTATACGGTCTGTATCGGCCGCGTAACAGATTCAGGCTCTCAGAGACCGTGTGGCGGCGATACTGCGCGTCGAGAGTCGGCGAATACCCCTTTTTTGCCGTGCCTTCAGGCCGTCGGCAAGCCAGCCGCCACGCAGAGCTTCAGTGTTACATCCGTGTTACAGGTGTTAAGAGAAATGACGCCGCCTCGACGCGAACCATGGTCGCGGCAACGCCCGGCCCGGCTTCAGCGGCCACCGGTTGTAGAGATGTTGCTGCGGCTCTGGCCCGCCTGCGTCGGCTGGGGCGCACCCGGTTTGATCGGCTTGAGTTCATCCCAGAGAATGACGCCGTGCTCCCGCGGCCCTCCCGGGTGCACCAGCCCTTGCTCCGCAAGGCCTCGGGCCTTTAGCAGTTCGAGTTCCCGATCGCTCACCGCCGGTGTCTCGTCATCGAGAAACGCCATCAGGGCCAGCTTATCTTGCGCCAGTCCGATCGTTGCCGCCGGGACAAATACGACGGCGCTGCCTGCCAGCATCAGGCCCAGAATCCTCAGAACCATTTTTTCCCCCGCCCAAACTGGCATACCCGCAACCATCGCGGCGCGGCCATGCCCCAGTGCCCGGAAGAATGCAAAGCAAGCGGCATGCCATTGCAGGCAAGACCGGGCAGTCAGCCCGTCATCTGCTGTCTCAGGAACCGGGAAAGAACTGACGGAGCCTCATTTCCTGACCGACCGCTTAGCGCGAATCAACATGGGGGTGCGGGTCAGGGATTTCGGCGGCGGGTGCCCGCCGCTCAGAACAGGCGTGCGGGCCCGGTCCGGGGACCCGGCCCTGCAGGAACCGTTATGCCTGGCCCGGGAAGGGATAGATCTTGGCTTCTTTCCCAGTGGCGTCGGTGGTCAGAGGCGCAGCGGCCGGGCGGCTTGCTAAGTCCGGCTCTAGCACCTGCGCAGCCACTAAGGCAGCCTGCACGCGATTGGCAACGCCGAGCTTGCGAAACACCGTCCGAAGCTGGGCCTTTACAGTGCCTTCGGCAATGCCCAGTTCTCGGGCAATGATCTTGTTCGGCTTACCCTCGGCAAGACGCTCGAAGATCATGCGCTGGCGTCGGCTTAGGGCCGGCAGCGGCTCGCAAGGTCCACGTGGAGCGGCCGGATCGACGGCTTCCACCTGCTCCTCGCCGCGCGCCATCAGCGCCTCGACCGGCGCATAGGTACCGCCGACGAGAATAAGATCCAAGGCGCGTTGCAGGACCGCCAGGCTATCGCTCTTCGGGATGTATCCCCGGGCGCCTTGTTGCATTGCCCGGCAGGCATCCGCAGGATCGTCTGATGCCGAGATCATGACCAAGGGGATACTCGGCCTGATGGCAACCAAGCCGGCAATACAGTCGGCGCCCCCCATCCCGGGCATCCGCAGATCACAAATCACCAGTTCAAGCCCCGGCTCGGCCTCCAAAATGGCTACCAGGTTTTCCCTGTCCGCCGCTTCGAGCACCTGTGTCTCAGGCCCAAAAGTGTCCTTCAGGGCGCTGCGAAGGCCATCCCTGAAAAGCGCATGGTCGTCTGCCAGAGCAATCTTCATCGGTCTTCTCTCCCATCGACCGTGACGATTCAAACTTAGCGGAGCCCAATTGCAGTGTCGTTACGATCACACCAGAAGAGGTGTCAGATCATTTCAGAGGCAGTTAAGGACAGTAAATCTGCCTTCGCCGGCATGTCTCTTCTCGAGACAATAATACGATGAATCGCAAACTACCTGTTGTCTGCAGCACCAAAAAAGGCTGCCGAAGCTGTCCTAGCGGGTATCACTCCCAGGGACTTATTAAACGTCCGGAGCATACCACGAATATTTGTGCCTACTGGCTGATTACTACCCTGAATAGTAAGATTTAGCATTCAAACCCCGAATAAGGACAATAGCGGTTTGGATGAACGGAGTACAGGACCATTCGCCCTGATTACCCACTGTGCGCTAAGATGTGATTACAAACGGGTTTTGAAGTCAGAAGAATGGCCTGCTGCCGTCTCGCAAGACCACTGCGTGATACGGCAAACGGCAATCAGCAGAGTCCCTTCAACCGGGCCACCCAATGTCGCACGAGGCCGGTTGCGCTTGCCCGATGCCAGTCTCCGGATTTAATAATCCGCTCAAATTCGCGCGCTAGGTCGGTAGCCTGAGGCACGCCGAAGGGGCGCCCGGTTCCCTTGATGTCATGGAGGTGTGCCGCAACGGCGGCGGAGGCATCCTCGAAATCCAGACTTCCATCCTGTAGTCCGGCGGCCAGGGCCTCCATCGCATTCAGCCTTTGCGCGAGATCCGCCCGGAATGCGGCGAGCATGGCCGCGGACTTTTCCTCGCCCCCGCTCAAGGCAAAACCAGGGCCGGTAAAGATGCGTCACCAGCGTCGTGGCGCAGCCGCCGGCCAGCATACAAAGATGCACCGCCTTCCGCCGGCATGTCCGCAGTATCGATGTGGGCCCAAGTACGCGCCGCCGCATCACTCTCGGAGATGCGGTCGTGGCACCACCGCACCACCTCCGCTAAGCGCCGGCTGCCAGCGACGATGTCCGTCGCCCGCTCAACAGCGATCAGGCTCTCTCCAGGGGTCAGCGAATCCACCGTCTCGTCACTCCAGTCACTTGCCGCGCAAGTACTCGGGCCAGAACACTGCCACAGCCGGGAAGACCTGTATAATGATCATGACGCTGAGGAAGTCCAGGGTTGGGCGCCGCGAGGCTGTCAAATCTGTCCGCTTAAGCTCTCTTTTCGCCGGAGTTCGCCCTTCGGGCTAAAAAGGCTCCAGAGGAGCTTTTTCTATACGCTCTCAGCCTTCAAGTTATTCGCGCGCCCGTTGGTCGCAGCTATGACCTTCATGGGCGCAGGTTCAAATCCGGCCATCTCATCCAGAAACCAGCAAGGCCCCGTCTTTGAGACGGGGCCTTGCTGGATTGGTTGCGGGGGCACGCAACCAACGATGTCAGCAGTTCCTGTTTCAGGCTACGGCTTGAGCTTCAGCCTGCATTTTCCAACATTTCGTTGTCGATGCAATCAAGTGCTGGTGGCCGAAGAACTCCCGGCGGATTTTCCAGCTACCATTATGCGCAACCGGTCTTTCAAGTCGATCCGCTTGGTGGCCATTTCCGGCAAACGATCGGTCACCGTACCGTCTCCAAACGCTTAGCTCCTGTAAACGCAGCGCCCTGAGATAGGGACTTGCGTTCATCTCCTGTCTTCCGCTAACTAATATAAGCGATCAACCGCTTATGTTGAAGCAAAATCCATGGAGGCCAGATGTGTCCGATCCCGCGTTGATAGACCTTCGAGACGTTTCAAAGCGCTATAAGCGGCCTGACGGTCCCTCGTTCGATGCCCTGAAGGACGTGACCTGCACGATCCCAGCAAGCAGCATGACCGCGATCGTCGGTCGCTCGGGCAGCGGCAAATCCACACTGCTCCACCTGATCGCCGGTCTCGATCATCCCAGCAACGGTTCGGTGGACGTGTCGGGCGTTTCGCTTGGGGCCTTAAGCGAAGACCGGCTGGCGAAGTGGCGGGGTATGCAAGTCGGCGTCGTCTTCCAGTTCTTTCAACTCCTCCCCACCCTGACGATCCTGGAGAACATCCTGCTCGCCATGGATTTCGTCGGAGCTGTCCCGGCGCGGGACCGCCGGAGCCGCGCGCTCGCCTTGCTCGATCGCGTCGGCATCGCCGACCAGGCGGGCAAACTGCCCGGCACGCTGTCGGGCGGCCAGCAGCAACGCGCCGCCATCGCGCGGGCCATCGCCAACGACCCGAAGCTCCTTGTCGCGGACGAGCCGACCGGCAATCTGGATACGGACTCCGCCGCCACGGTCATGGGTCTTCTGACCTCGCTGGCCGACGACGGGCGCGCCGTCATCGTCGTCACCCACGATGACGGTGTTGCGGCGCGCGCTGACCGCCTGATCCGCTTGTCTGACGGCATGATCGTCCAAGATACGGCCGGGGAACATTCGGCAAAGGCGGCTGTCCAATGAGCCCGCGTGTCCGGAAGGTCGTCAGCGATTTGACCGAACAGCCGGGGCGCGCGCTCCTCGTCTTCCTCGCCATCGCGCTCGGCGCGGCGGCGCTCACCGTTGCCCTCGGGGCTCGGTCGGTTCTGCTGCGCGAGATTCCTGCAAGCTTCGCCACGGCAGAGCCGCCCGCCGTCGTCGTCTGGCTTGAGGATGTGGACAGTCAGGTTCTCGAAGGCGTGCGGGCGCTGCCGGACGTTGTGGACGCCGATGCAAGGCGACTGGTGCGCACACGGGTCGAAGTTGCGCCGGGCGACTGGCGCACATTGCTCTTGTTCGGCGTACGGGACTTTTCCGATCTGCGCGTCTCGGCATTTGAGTCGCTGGAAGGTGGGTGGCCCCCGGAGCGCGGCGCTGTCCTCGTCGAGCGATCCGGGCTCCCGGTGCTGGGTGCTGTTACGGACGTTGGCCCGAACACCAGCGTTGGCGACGCGCTCACCGTGCGGGTTCCAGGCGGCGCATTGGCGTCCCTGCCGATCAGTGGCATCGTACACGATCCCGCCCTTGCGCCCGGCTGGCAGGACAATGCGGCTTACGCCTACGCAAGCCGCGCAACCCTGTCTGACCTCGGCCTCGGCGCTCATCAGGACGAACTGCGCATCACCGTGGACGGCGACCGGTCGATGGCTGGCCGCGTGGCCGACAATACGGCGGACTGGCTGGCCGAGGCGGGGTACGACGTCCTGCGCGTCGAGGTTCCGCCGCGCCGCCATCCGCATACCGATCACATGACGACGATGCTGCTGCTCCTGAGCGTGTTCAGCGCGCTGGCGCTTGTGCTGAGCGGCGCGCTTGCGGCGAGCGTTATTGCCGCCTTCCTGGCCCGACAGGCCCGCCAGATCGGCGTGATGAAGACGATAGGCGCGCGATCATCGGATATCGCCACGATCTATCTCGCCATGATCGCCGTTCTGGCCGTGCCGGCCATCGCCATCGGCCTCGGCGCCGGTTTGCTCGGCGCCCGGTCGTTTTCGACTTATGCCGCACAGCAGCTCAACCTTGATGTGGCCAGCTTTGCGGTGGGGACACCGATATTGCTGGCGATCATCTGTATCGGCCTGGCCCTGCCGCTTATCGCCGCCGCGATCCCAATCGCCCGCGCCGCGCGCATGCCTGTCCAGAAGGCCTTGCAGGACCCCGGCATCACGGCGCCCAGGACACGCGGGCGTTCCAAGACACGCCTGGGCCGTTTGCTCAGTGGTCTGGGGCGACCCACCGTGCTGGCCGTGCGCAACAGCTTTCGCCGCCCGGCGCGGCTTTGGGTGACGCTGTTCGCCCTGGCGCTGGGCGGCGCGGCGCTCATGACGGCCGCCAATGTCTATGTCAGCCTGATCGCCGCCGTCGACCGGTCGCTGGACCGCCGGGGTGATGACATCGATGCCCGGCTGTTGAGGCCCGTCGACGCTACGGTCCTTCTCGCCGACATAAGCGTCCTGCCGGGCGTCTCCCATGCAGAAGCCTGGGGCGGCGCTCTGGTTGCGCTGAACACGCAAGGGGGCGCCGACCGGAGCCGCGGGCGATACGGTCTTTTGGCGCCGCCAGCCGACACCGCTTTGCTTGATGTGCCGATCGTCGAAGGACGTTGGCCGCAGGCTGCGCAAATCGGGGAACTGGTCGTCAACCGCAACCTTCAGGCCATAGAACCCGCGCTGGTCATCGGGGCCGACGTGCAACTCGCGCTTGGTCCGCGTTCTGTAAATGGGCGCATCGTCGGCGTCATCGAAGAGGTCGCCGAGCCGTCGCTTTACACGAACCCGCCCACCTTCGCCGAACTGGCGGGCGCCGACGGCCTTGCTGGCGTCATCCGGGTCGCAGCCGATCCCGGTACGGAAGACCGCCTTGCCAGCCAGATTGAGGAGGTGATCGTGGACGCAGGCTCTATGCCGGCGCTCCTGTTCACGCGCCCGGCCTTGCGGCAGGCCATGGTCGACCACTTCGCGATCCTGCTGGCGTTACTCTCGACGGCAGCGCTCGCGGCAATCATCGTGGGTGGATTGGGCCTTGCCGCGTCGATGGGGTTGAACGTCCTTGAACGGACGCGGGAGATCGGCGTCATCCGCGCCGTGGGCGCGCGCCCGGCGGCCGTGCGCACGCTCATCCTCACCGAAGGCTACGCCATCGCGCTCGCCAGCGTTCTTCTTGCCGGCGTGCTTTCGGTCCCCTTATCGATGGCCGTCGCCTATAGTGTGGGGAATCACGGTCTTCATCTGACCTTGCCGCTGGTGTTTTCGCCGATAGGTGTTCTGGCGTGGACCGTACTGGTTGCTGTGTTGACGCTGATCGCCTGTATGGGACCGGCGCGACGCGCTATGAGGACGCCGGTTTGTGACGCCATCGCCTATGAATGAGGCTGAAGGATAAATGGGACGCGCACGCACAGTCGAAGACGAGGACATTCTCAAAGCGGCCCGCCTGGCGTTTGTCGATCGCGGTCAGCTCGCCACGACGCGCGAGATCGCTGAGGCGGCCGGCATCTCGCAGGCCGTGCTCTATCAGCGCTTCGGCTCCAAGGACGATCTCTTCTTCACCGCCATGGCGCCACCGCCGCCGGATCTTGACAACCTGCTTGGCGACCTGCCGCGCGAGCCCGAGGAAACGGAAGCCTATCTCGCCGATGTCGCCGAGCGTCTGTATCGGTACTTTGAAACGGTGGCGCCGCTCTTCGTTCAACTGGCAACCCACACGGCGTTCCATTCGGATCACCTGGCCGACGCACACGGGCCGATGATGGAGTCCGGCTTGGTCGGCGCCCTCAGCACACGGCTTGGCGACCTCGCCGAAAAGGGCTTCATCCGCAGCGGCGATGGAAGCGCCATGGCTGGGCTACTGATTTCGGTCGTGCACGGAGAGGCTTTGTCCGCCGCTCTGCTCAAGACGCCGCCAGATGAGAAACGCCGACGCGAAACGATCAAGCTCATCTGGCGCGGTTTGAAACCGACCGACATGCCCGAATAGCATCACTCTACCTAAACACCGCGCACAATCTCTCGGTCCGCTGGCCAGTGTGGATGCAGATCATCGATGGCATAGGCGTGGCTGTGGCGCGCACCATCGACCCCGCGCCGAAGGCGGCGAGCGTCAAGGCCAGGGCCTCATCGCAAAGGCCAAGGTCCTGACGGACCAGCAGCGCCGAGGCGACGCCGGCCCGGATCAGGTTGAGGGTGACGAGCAGAGTGCGCCGGGGCACCCGATCGGCGAAGGCCTGCGCCACGAACAGGGTGCGGTAGGTGCGGTTGAACAGGACACTGAGCATCGTGGGACACTCACAAATACTTCGAAATGGCCTTCAGCTCCTCGCGGTCGGTGTCCGCGTCGAGGCAATGGTCGATGTGATCGTGGATCAGCTCGCGTTTCGCACTGGCGATCGCTTTTTCGACCGCCTCGAGCTGCTGCGCGACGTCCAGACAGGAGCGCCCGCCCTCTATCATCGCAATAACGCTATGAAGATGGCCATCATATCGCCTCAAACGCGTGACAATAGCAGGATGGGTCGCATGCCGACCCTTGTCTTCATCTGTCATCAAGACTTGCTTAACTTCCCCGGGGGGATAAGACGGTCTCACGTGCGCGCATATCCAAGAGACTGACAAGCTTGGCCAGACAACCCGTCCACTTCAGGACAAAGCCTGCATTGCGCCTCCTGGTCGCGCTGACGACCGCCCTCGCACTGATCCTTGCCCCGCTTGTCCTCACTGTGACTCATGGCCCTTCGGCTCATGCGGCAGTAGTCGCTTTTGAGATTGATGGGCACAACCATGCACACAGCGATGCGTTAAGCCACACCCATAGCAATGCCAGCCATGACAGTCTCTCAACGCAACCGCAGATGACTGCCGATCACGGTCACAGCCACGGCGAGATCGCCGACCTGTTCTGGCAGTTACACGGACATGGCCACAACGTGATCGACCATGATCACAGCCATGCTTTTATTGAACCAGCGGTGGGTCAGAGGGACATTCCCAAGTCCATCGATCAAGCCGCTCCGCCAACCGATATGCGTGGCGCCACGAAAGCGCCGCCAACACTGCCTCCACGCATCGCTCCCATCCGGCTCGCCTAGACCAGCCTGCCGCGTCCCATGAGACACGGCTTGCCCTGGCGAACCGTCTGAGCAGGGCGCCCTGGCGCCATCATCACAATGCTTCGGAGACAGTCTCGATGTTCATCAGAGCAGCGCGCGCGCGGCGCGAAATCCTGCGCATGTTCACTTTCCAGTCAATCCATCCGGCACCAGAAACCCGGCGCGCCATCAAACTGGCCGTAGATCGCGATCTGCAAGCCCGGATCTTGCCCCCAAACACCCCAGTTCCGCCACGCCGGCGCATATTGCGCTATCTCAAAGCCGTGCAGGCGGCAACCGGTTCATGGCGCACGGCACTCCTATCCCTACCGCACGGCGGTGCCTGGACATCGAGCGGAGGGTCCTTCCGCCTGGCCGATATGATCGGCATCGACATGTACGATCTTTGCGACACTGCCCTAACGCGACAAGGCAGGCTAACCTATCTAGAAGTCGGTGCCGGCTGGGCCGGGTTTGCGCGCAACGACCAAAGAGTCGATATCGACGGCGTGGCGGGCCTCGCCAAGCGCTATCACAGCAACCTGGGCGATCATGTCGCACTGCACTTCACCAACATCACCCGATGGCACGGGACGTCCGGTCTACCGACCGGCGTTAGCGAACACCCCTTCATCACGGCAGCATGCCTTGGGGCGCTTGAAGCGCGCGGTGTTCCACCCAACAGCGTCGATGTGCTTTATTCCCAAGCGGCCGCTTATTTCGAGCCCGACCAAGCACGGTTCCTCCAGACGGTGGCGCGTCTGCTGCGCGATGACGGCGTGCTGCTCTACAATTTCCAAGATGAAATGTCGGACGTGGTTCTGAGCACTGCGGACCGGCTTGGTCTTGTGTGCGATGCTCATGTTCATGTCGGCGGTATGAACGGCGAGATCGCTCTGTTCCGCAAGCAGGACGCTGCGGACATAGTGGCTACCCCTCAGCAAGACCGGCCCACCGACAGTCAAGCTTGGCTGACTGCCGCAGAGTAACAAGCAACCAGCAAAGTCAGGGGCCGGGCCGATGTGCCCTGCCCTTCTCGCATACGGAAAGAAACATCCAAGACATTGAAGAGATAGACAGATGAACAGACGAGAATTTGCGTTTTTCGGGCTTACAAGCCTATCTGGCCTTGCCATCGGCCCGGCCCACTCCGAGACGGCGGCGAGTGCGCTGTTGCACCAGGTAACTTCCAACCTCGCACAGAGACATGCCGAAAATTTGGCGATCCCTCTGAGCTGGGTGGCGCGGCAATTTTCAGGCCACGATCCGGTTGCACAAAGGGTCGCCGCCTTTCACCTCATCCAGCATGTACCGTATCGGCTGACCCGCTGGACGGGCGATCCGGACAGCCTGTTTCAGGGTTGGCGCGGCGATTGCCGCCACAAGGCGTTCGCCCAGATGCGGCTTTTCTCAGCGCTTGGCATGCCCGTGTGCCATGCCAAAGTGCGCTTCGACTGGGCGGATCTGCCCATACCAAGTTCCATTCTTGCTGAATTGCCGCAGACGCTTGGCGTTCACGACACCGTCGAACTGGTGCTGGACGGACAGCGAATGATTGTCGACCCGACCTGGGATCCGACGCTGGCGGCAGCGGGTTTTCCCGTGCTAGCGGCGTGGGACGGTCGCTCGCCCACACCCTTGGTGACACGCGGAGAAATCACCATCGCCTATCCCGACAGACTGCCCGACGGCGTCGGCATCTACGACCATCTCGGCGTTCCATGGCCAAACCGCGAACGCACACAAGCGTTCAACCGGGCCTTCAATGCCTGGCTCAACACTTTGCGGACGTAGCGGACATGAAATCATGGGCATGCCAAGAGCACATGATCACACATTGACAAACAATGCCGCGCCAGCCGCTTGTCAGCTTGCGCGGCAGTCTTGAAAAGACAGAGCATCACTGGCTGGATCCATAAACGGTTGGTTTAGACACCTGTTTACCCTGGGGGCGTAGCATGAGAGCCATCCCAACAAGCAAGGTCACCATGTTCATCCACGCACACGAAGGCCAGGCCAACAATTTCCATCTGCTGCGGCACGCCGCCGCCTTTTGCGTGGTGCTGACCCACAGCTACTCGATCGTGACTGGACAATACCAGTCCGAGCCTCTGGTGTCGTGGACAGGTAGCTCGATCGGGCACTATGCAGTAGACGTGTTCTTCCTGCTCAGCGGCTTCCTGGTCACCCAAAGCCTGATACGCAACGACGATCTGCTCCGCTTTGCAGTAGGACGCATCGTGCGCATCTTCCCCGCACTGATCGTCACCGTGCTGTTCACCGCGCTCATTCTGGGTCCGCTTGTATCGACGGTCTCCATAGGAACCTACTATACCGACCCGGCCGTGTGGCAGTACATCGCCGGCAGCGGTTCCACCTTACAGACCGATGTGCGGCTACCTGGTGTGTTCACAAATCTGCCTGAGACCAACGAGGTCAATATACCGCTCTGGACGCTCAAATACGAACTGGCGGCTTATCTGCTGCTCGGCCTTCTCGTCGCTATCAGCCGCCTTCGGATCGGGTATGTGCTGTACGGCATCATGCTGTTGCTGCTGGCCGCCTATGTGTGGGGCCGATTTCAGCAGCCCTGGCCTGTGTCGGAAGGTGCCGTCAACAATCTGCTGCATTTGCTGCCGGCCTTCTTCATCGGCTCGGCGGCCTTTCTGTTGCGCGGGCATATCCCGCTAGGACCTGCGCTGACCATATTTTTGGGCGGCGTGGCCTTTCTGTTGCGAGACACCGTCGCTTACGAAATTGCCGAAAAGCTGGTTTTCGCCAGCGTCGTTCTGTGGCTGGCGTTCCTGCCGTCGAAGATCAGTGAGGCGTTCGCCCGCCGGGGCGACTATTCCTATGGCCTCTACATCCTGGCCTTTCCGATCCAGCAGACGGTCTTCATGCTTCATCCAGGCATGGCACCATTGGTCCTGTTTGCCATTTCAACGCTGATCACCTTATCCATCGCGGCGCTGTCCTGGCATCTGATCGAGAAGCCCTGCATGGGTTTGCGCGACCGTCTGACCGAAACCGTCCGGTCATTGGGCATGGTTCGAAGCTTGGCCGGCAGGCGGAGGTGAAGAGCTTAAGCCAGCTTGTCCCCTTCGCCTTCGGCGCTTGTTGAGAGCGGCTCAATCAGTCCGCCGGGCGGATCATCCGCCACATCACTTCGCTCTTGAGCACGATACGGTGGAAGACAACAGCCAGGATGTGCAGCGCGATGAGCGCCAGAAGGACCCGCTTGAGGATGTCGTGCACCTGTCCGGCGGGCGCCACGTCGCCGAACTATGCCGCAAGGCCGGTCACCGCCATCGCAGCCAGCACGACATAGAAGGCCCAATGTGTCACATGGCTGAGAGTCTTCAGCAGGCCGGGTTCGTTGTCGGGTGGTAGCGAAGTCCGGCGCTGCAGGCGCAGAACCACGCGCCAGACAACGAAGGCCAGAATTAACCCTCCGCCGACCACATGGGCCATGATCAGCGGATCGAAGGCGTAGTCTCGACCGACGCGGATCGCGTCCCAGGCGCCGGAGATGGCATCCTTGAAGATGTATTGCGCCGCAACCAGCACGGCAACAGCCTAGAGCGTTTCACGCATTGATTGAATCGGAATGTGGGTTCCCAGGGGCGCGGATTTGTGATTCAAGCTTTCTACTGGAGTAGGAGGCCAGCATGCATGACGCGACCCTATTCGAATGACCTTCGTGAGCGCGCGATAGCGGCCCTGCAAGCAGGCGAGAGCTGTCGTGTGGTTGCCAAGAGGTTCGGTGTGGCAGTGTCTTCAGTGGTGAAGTGGCATCAGCGCTATCGGGCGACGGGTAGCGTTGCGCCAGGCAAGGTTGGCGGTCACCGTCGTCGGCTTCTGGAGCCGCATCGGGCGTTCATCGTGGAACGGATCGAGCAGACCCCGCACCTGACCCTGCACGGCTTGAAGGACGAGTTGGCCGCGCGCGGGGTCAAGGTCTCCCACAATGCGGTCTGGCTGTTCCTGCGCCGCGAGGGATTGCGCTTCAAAAAAACGCTGTTCGCTCTTGAGCAGACGCGCGTCGACATCGCCCGGCGGCGATGGCGCTGGAAGTCCTGGCAGAGCCGGCTCGATCCCCAGCGCCTCGTCTTCATCGATGAGACCTGGATCAAGACCAATATGGCGCCGCTGCGCGGTTGGGGACCAAAGGGCAAGCGCCTGCGCGGCTTTGCCCCGCAAGGCCGTTGGCGCACCATGACCTTCCTGGCGGCCCTCAGGTGCGATGGCCTGACCGCTCCTTGCGTCTTCGACGGCCCGATCAACGGCCAGGCATTTCGCGCCTACGTCGACCAGCTACTCCTGCCCACCTTGAGGCCCGGCGACATCGTCGTGATGGACAACCTCGGCAGCCACAAATCCAAGGCCGTCCGAGCCGCCATAAAGGCCGCCGGCGCACGGCTCTGGTTCCTGCCACCCTACTCGCCCGACCTCAACCCCATCGAGCAGGCCTTCGCCAAAATCAAACACTGGATGCGCCTTGCCCAACGCCGAAGCACCGATGACACCTGGCGCCACCTCGGCCAGCTCCTCGCAACCATCCAGGCACAGGAATGCGCCAACTACTTCCAAAACGCTGGATATGCTTCCGTCAAAACGTGAAACGCTCTAGACCAAAGCCTGTTCAGGCTTCACGGCCCCCCCACAACCTCGTCGAGAAACGCCAGAACGGTGTCATTGAACGCCTGCGGCGCTTCGAAGTAGGTCGAGTGACCGGCATTCGGTATCCGCACCAAGCGGGCGCCGGGGATGAGACCGGCGACCTCTTCGATCACCGGCGGCGGGAACAGGCGATCTTCAGGGCTGGTGAGCAACAGTGTCGGAACCGCGTAGTCCCTCAGCTCTTCCCGGCGCACGGTTCGCGCCCGGGTCAGGCGCAGAACCGGCCTGGGGAAATTGCTGTTCAGGGCCGAGATCTGCCGGCAGAGATGAGCGCCCGCCGGATCGTTTCCGATAAAAGTCTCACCAAGCTGTCCAGTGCCAGGCTTTATGGCGCCCGACGCAAGGTATTCGATCGCCGCATTGGCCAGCGGGGTGTCGAGGCCACCGGGCGTGTTGCAGAGAACCAAGGCGGAAATGCGCGCCGGATAAGCGACAGTGGCCTTCAGGCCGCCCCAGCCGCCCATGGACTGACAGACCAGGCTTGCCCGGTCGATCGCCTCGGCATCCAGGATCGCCATGATGTCATCGTGGAAGTGATCGCAAGTGAAGTGCGCCGCATCACAGCGCGAACGCCCGAAGCCGCGGTGGTCGAAGACGATGACGCGGTAGCGGCTGGCGAAGACCGGCACCTGCTGCCACCAGCTCAGCGTGTTGCCGCCGCGACCATGGGCGAAGAGCACGGCCGGCCCCGAACCATAGGACTCGTAGTGGAGAGTGGCACCCTTGGTTTCGACCGTCGCCATACCGCTCCCAAACCTCGCCCGAGCCGCCTAGCTTTTCTTCTTCTTTTTGTCCGCGTAGGGGTTGTCGCCCTTGCGGATATTGATGCGGATCGGCGTGCCCGGCAGATCGAAGCTCTCGCGCAGCCCGTTTTCCAGGTAGCGCAGGTAGGAGGTCGGCAGTTCCTGGGGCTTGGAGCAGAAAATCGCGAAGGTCGGCGGGCGTGACTTGGCCTGGGTCATGTATTTCAGTCGCACGCGCCGCCCGGCGCTGGCCGGCGGCGGATGGGCTGCCGTCATCGCATCGAGCCAACGGTTGAGATCGGAGGTTCCAATGCGCCGGTTCCAAACCTCGTAGGCGCCGAAGACCGCCGCCATCAGACGTTCGATGTTATGGCCTTGGAGGGCCGAGAGTGTGACCAGCGGAATACCGCGCACCTGCGGCAGCGAACGTTCCATACGGTCGCGGATCGCCGCCAGCGCGGCATCGCGGTCGCGGCAGGCATCCCATTTGTTGACGCCGATCACCAGGGCGCGGCCTTCGTCCACCACCATGCGGGCAATGGTCAGGTCCTGCTTCTCCAGGCCCTCCTCCACGTCCAGCAGCAGGACGACCACCTGGGCGAAACGCACGGCGCGCAAGGTATCGCTGATCGACAGCTTCTCGATCTTCTCGGTGACCCGGGCCTTGCGGCGCAGCCCGGCAGTGTCGACAAGCCGGACAGGCCGGTCGTCGAACGACCAGTCGACGGCAATCGAATCCCGGGTGATCCCGGCTTCCGGGCCGGTCAGCAGACGCTCCTCCCCCAGCAGCTTGTTCACCAGCGTGGACTTGCCGACGTTGGGCCGGCCGACGATCGCGAGTTGCAGCGGACCTGCGTTCTTGTCGCCTTCCCCCTCATCTTCATCCGGCGGGAACGCGTCTTCGGTTTTGGGCACCACCGCATAGATGGCATCGAAGAGATCGCTCATGCCCAGGCCATGTTCGGCGGAAATCGGAATCGGATCGCCGAGCCCCAGCGCATAGGCCTCGCCCAGGCCGGCCTCGATCTCCCGCCCCTCGCACTTGTTGGCGATCAGCGCCACCGGTTTGTCAGCCCGGCGCAGCCAGTTGGCGAAATGCTCGTCCAAAGGGGTCAGGCCGGCGCGGGCGTCCACCACCAGCAAGGCGAGATCGGCATCGTCCAGGGCCCGTTCGGTCTGGGCCCGCATGCGCCCCTCCAGGCTGGCGTCAAAGCGCTCTTCAAGCCCGGCAGTGTCGATAACCCTGAAGTCGAAGCCGAAGAGATTGGCCTCCCCCTCCCGCCGGTCGCGGGTCACACCGGGGGTATCGTCGACCAGAGCAATCTTCTGCCCGACCAAACGGTTGAAAAGGGTCGACTTTCCCACATTCGGGCGGCCCAGGATGGCGACGGTGATGCTCATGGCCTTGGCATAGGGTCTCGGCGGCGTTCTGGCAAGTTCGCCGTCACCCGCCAAGACGCCAAAGAAGTTAACGCAGGGCGATCAACTGGCCGCCATGGGTCATGAGGAACAGGCTGTTGTTGGCCACCACCGGCGCGACGGCGGCGCCGTCGCCCAGATCGAAGAAGCCGAGCGGTTTGCCGTCATAAGGAGAGACCGAGAGCACTTCGCCGTGGGAGCCGGCAACCACCAGGCGGTCGCCCGCCAGCACTGGACCAGTCCAGCGGATCGGCTCGTCCGGGTCGTCGGGATCGACAAAACGCGGCAAGGGCTGAACCCAGCGGATACGCCCGTCGCGGCGGCGCAGGCAGACAAGCTGCGAGTCCTTGGTCAGCACATAGATGAACTCTCCGGCGGGCCAGGGCATCTCGATACCGCCGAGATCCGCCTGCCAGGCCCGCACGCCCTGACGCAGGTCCACAGCCAGCATACGCCCGGCGTTGCTCACCGCCAGCACCAGTTCCCGGTCAATCACCGGCAGGCCGCGGATCTGGGCGATATCCGCCAAAGGATCGATCTGGCGGGCGGCGCTGAGGTTCTCAGACCAGAGAATGCGGCCGCTTTCCGCCAGCATGGCCAGCACCTCGCCCGAGGAATAGGGAACGATCACCGTGTTGCCGGCAACCGCCGGGCTGGCTGAGCCCAGGAGCCCGGCCGACTCCTGCACCCCGACATGGTTCCAAAGCCGCTCACCGCTGTCCGCATCGACGGCAATCATCTGATTGTCGAAGGTCACCGTGAAAACCCGGCCGTCGGCGTAGACCGGGGCGGAGCGCATCGGCGCCGGGACCTTGTGCTCCCACATGACCTCTCCGCTGGCGGCGTTCAGCGCGAAGATCTTGGCAAAGCCGGTGGAGACGAAGATCTTGCCGTCGCCAAAGGCGATACCGCCGCCGAAAAAGCCGTCGTCCTCGTCGTCGTCTTCGAGATCGACCCGCCATATGCGTTGACCGCTGCCGGCGGAAAAGGCCGAAACCAGGGAGCGCGCATCCATGGTGTAGACCTTGTCACCGACCACCAGAGGCTGGGCCAGGATCTGCGCCACGTCGCCCGAGCCCTCGCCGACGTCGGCACTCCAGACGCGGCGGGGATTGGCGCTGAGCGACAGGTGATACATCGCGTGGGCCGCCGAACCGCCGGGCTGCGCCCAATCCGTATTCACATAAGGTTCAGGAAGACGCACCGCCACGTCCGCGATGGTCGGGTCCGGGCGCAGTCCTCGCTCAATGGCAAGAATGGCAATGCGCTGGCCGGGCAGCGGGGGATCTTCGGACTCGCCGAAGAAATCGTCGAAACTGCAGGCCCCCAGGGCAAACAACAGCATCAGCGGCAAAACCGCACGAAAGCGAGATAAGGCCATCAGAAAATCATCCAGGCAGGGTGGACAGCAATTCGGCAGCACGCGCCCGGCTGCCCGAGGGTGCGTTGGGATCATCGGTAATCTGGCTGAGATGCTGACGGGCCTCCTCCTCATCGCCCTCCCTCAAGGCCAGGGCCGCGAGCAACTCCAAAGCCGTAAAGCGGTAGGGTGCCTCAGGGGCCGCCAGCGGCTGCAGCCGGCCGCGAAGATCAGCCGGATCGCCGTCGTCCAGCTCGCGCATCACCGCATAGAGGCTGCCCAGAGCCGTGATCGCGGATACCGTCGAGCCCTCGGCTGCCAGTTCCCCCCAGATCTGCTCCGCCGCCGCCAGGTCACCGGCTTCCGCGGCGAGCCGCGCTTCGGTCAGCGCCGCTAGAAGAGGATAGCCGTTGCCGCCCGGATCGCTGAGCGCCCGCAACGCGCGGCGGCCGTCGTCCTCGTTTCCTTGTTCGATCATCTCCAGGGCGGCGGCATAGCTGTCGGACTGCTCACCGCGCAGCTTCTCGTCGTAAGCCCGCCAGCCCTGATAGCCGGCGGTGCCGATCACAACCACCGCGGCGATCGCATAGACATAGAGGCTGTTGCGCTTCCACCAGTCGGTCGCTTTGTCCCGCCGAAGGTCTTCTTCGACTTCCTTGAAGATATCGGCCACTCAAAACTCCCTACTACGCTTTCCCAGGCGAACGCTTTCCCGAAACCCGACGGCGCCCGCTTGGCAACCCCGGCGTGGCGGGCGGGCGACCCAGGGCCGGGTTGATCGATGTTGCATCCCTATGACGGCGCTTCGTTGATAAAGCGCCGGAGGCAAAGCATCAACCTCCTATTGGCCCGCTGACGTTTCACCAAGTACCTCTTTCGGGGCAGTCGCCGCCGTGAGGGGAAAGATCAGGCCGCCTTCCACTTGATGCTGCACCCCATCGAGGCGACTTGCTCCACCGGCCCTTTGCCGCTTTCCGCCACGCCACGCATGGCCTCCAGCAGTTCGCGCCGGGCATTGGGCACCGGGGTCGTCTTGGACTCGTCCAGGCGGCCGCGGTACTGGAGTTCCAAGTCCGCATTGAATCCGAAGAAATCGGGGGTGCAGATCGCCTCATAGGCCCGGGCGGTTTCCTGTGTCGGGTCAACGAGATAGGGGAAATCGATCCCATGCTCCGCCGCGAAGGCCTTCATGTTCTCAAAGGAGTCTTCAGGATAGGCCGAGGCGTCGTTGGCATTGATCCCGGCCAAGCCCACGCCCATCGCCTTCAGAGCCCTGGCATCCTCGGCCAGCCGCTCGGCGATCGAACGGACGTAGGGGCAATGATTGCACATGAAGACGATGACCGTGCCGTTGGGGCCGGCCACATCCTTAAGGCTGTATGTCCGCCCATCTATCCCCTGCAGGGAGAAGTCGACCGCCTTCCATCCAAATTCACAGATCGGTGGCACCGCCGCCATGGGCAAATCCTCCATAAGCTCATTTGTTTACAATGCTCTAGACCGCCGTTTTGCCAGATTCTCACAGCCCCCGCACGTTAACATTTTTTTCAGCGCGCCAGGAGACACTGAAACCTGAGGATTTGGGCCGGAATTCGGACCAAATCCGGTATCCGACTTGGTTCGGGCAGCGGTGAAGGATCGCCGGCCGGAATGCACCCGGGCAAGGATGCCAAGCTGCACCAGGAGCTCAAGGTATGAGACGCAAACCGCTATTCGCTCTCACTGTCCCGCTGATGGCCTTTGGCCTCGGCGCCTGCGACCCGGCCACACAGGCGATGATGGTCGGTGCCAGTCTTGTCAGCTTTGTGCATACCGACAAAACCCTCGGCGACCATATGGCGACCTGGGCCTTCGACAGCGACTGCTCCATCCTTTACGCGGCAGACGGCAAGCCCTATTGCCAGAAGTTCGAAACGGAGGAGGAACGGCGGGCCGCCGAAGCGGAGGCCGCCCTGCAGGCCCAGACCCATTGTTACCGGACCCTCGGCAGCATTACCTGCTACCGGGAGCCCGACAGCATGGCGAGCAGCCAAGCCAAGGTGCGCTGAGCCCGTCAGCGGCCGGCCGCGTAAGTGCTGCGCCGCACAAAGTTCCCCCCTGGACGACAGCGCAAATTTCAGGAAGACTGTTTTCGTTGAGGAAATATGACGCCTGGGAGATGAACCGCGTCCATGAGCCAGCTGTACCGCTTCAGCGAATACCGCAAGGCGTCCAGGCGCGTCTTCTTCAATCGAACCGAACTCAACCAGCTTTTATCGCTTTACAGTCGCCACGTCGCCAATGGGGACTGGCGCGACTACGCCATCGACCAGGTCGGCGGCGCGGCGATCTTCTCGGTCTTCCGGCATACCCATGACGCGCCACTTTTTTCCATCGCCAAGCAGGGCAACGCCAAAAACCCGGAGTTCGTTGTGTTTTCCGGCCGGGAGAAACTGAAGCGCGCCAAGTCCTTAGGAGAAGCCCTTAAGGTCTTTAAGGGCAAACTTAAAGTCGTTTCCTAAGAGCCGCTGCCCTACACCCTGAAAAGGCTGCGCTTCCCCGTGGTTTTAGCGGCAGAGAAACTTCAGAAAAACTCTATAAAATACTGATATTGAACAATAAAATGACCGTTGTCGCATGCCGCGAAAACTGTCGGTTCTCTTAACCTAATAACTTAAGGGCGGGGCAATCTCTTCGTGGGACCATGAGACAATTCCTGAGCTTTCCCCAATCGGCTTGAGGAAGAGTATCTGTCTCGATCGGGCCAGCGGTGGATTCCCCCAACTGCCGCTGGCCCACCTCATTTTGCATGAGGCCTTATTCTGCATGGGGGAATACATCAGGTATCGGGCTTGCCCAACGCCGCCTGGGTTGACCAACAAGAGTAAAAGCCATGCCGCAAGACCATGACGTCGGAGTACCGCGTGAAGCGGTGACCGTCACTACAGAGGACCAAGACGACCGCCGCCGCTTTATCCGCGCGGCCACCGTCCTGAAAGCCCGCCTGCTGACCAAAGCCGGCTCAATGGACGGCACCGTGCTCGATGCCTCCCTGAACGGCGTGAAGGTCTGGACCGCGGGCAACATACCCGTGGGCAGCCCGATCACGCTGGTGCTGGCCGGCTCCGTCTATTTCGGCGGCGAGGTGGTCTGGCGCCGCGGCGAAACCCTTGGCGTCTGCTTCCACGACGATCCGGAAAAGGTCGCCACCATCATGGCCGCCCTGCTCCCCCAGCGCTGCCTCCAGGTCGGCCACGCCTGACCCAGGGGCCAAAAAGCAGGGGAAGCTCAGGACCGCTTCACGTTGAGCACGAAGATGTCGGTGTATTCCTCAAGGCCGCGAAGTCCGCATTCCACACCGATGCCGGAGTGTTTCACACCGCCGAAGGGAATCTCCGGACCCATCGAGGGGTGCTGATTGACCCAGACCGATCCGGCCTGGAGCCGCAGGGCAACCCCCGTCGCGGCCTCGACATCCTCGCCCCAGACCGAGGCGCCAAGCCCGTGCCGGTCCGCATTGGCGCGCGCGATGGCGTCCTCGAGATCTCCGTAGCGGGAGAGTGCGATGACCGGCCCGAATTGCTCCTCGGCATTGACAGGGTTGTCGTCGGTAACGTCTGCCAGAACAGTCAGGGGGTAGAAATAGCCCTCCTGAGGCACGGATCCCTCATGGATCACGCGGGCCCCAGCGGCCGTTGCGCGTTTCACCAGGTCGCCGACCTTCGCCAGTTGCATCGGGTTTTGCAACGGACCCATCTCCGCGCCCTCCCTA
The DNA here is from genome assembly GCF_965249265.1 of Pelagibius sp. Classification (NCBI taxonomy): domain Bacteria; kingdom Pseudomonadati; phylum Pseudomonadota; class Alphaproteobacteria; order Rhodospirillales; family Rhodovibrionaceae; genus Pelagibius; species Pelagibius sp. The sequence continues at coordinate 2,893,660 of NZ_OZ252224.1, forward strand.
TCCCACGGCCCAACGCGGACATTGGCGGCAAGCTCAACGAAAGCGGCGCAGACGGCGTCGTAGAGTGAGTCCGGGACATAGATCCGCTTTGCCGCCGCGCAGACCTGGCCACAATTCGAGAACGCGGACCAGAACAAGCCTTCAGCCGCATCCGAGACACTGAAGTCCGGCATAACGATCGCCGCGTCGTTGCCGCCAAGCTCCAGCGTCAGGCGCTTAAGCGTCGCTGAAGCGTTGGCCATAATCGCCTGCCCAGTGGCGATCGACCCGGTGAAACTGATCTTGCCGATTCCCTGATGGCTGGTGATCCAGGGGCCCAACCTGTCGTCACCGGTCAGGACGGTAACGAGCCCCTTGGGGAAGATACCATCGGCAAGTTGCGCCAGACGGAGTGTTGACAGGGGCGTCGTCGGCGCCGGTTTCACGATGACGGCATTGCCTGTCAGAACCGCCGGCGCGATCTTCCAGGCCGCCAGCAAGACGGGATAGTTCCAAGCGGTGATTGCCCCTACAACGCCGATGGGACGCCTTTCGGCGCGGACATACTGTGCGTCCGTGTCCCGAAGCACCTCCGGCTTCAGTTCGAGATCGGCAAATCCCTTCATGAAGAACCCCGCGCCCATGACCTCCGCCTGGGATTTGGCCAGCGGCTTTCCCTGTTCGCGCGATAGCAGGTGCGCCAACACATCGATGTCTCCGGTCACCGCATCGGCAAACGCGCGCACTCTTTCGGCCCGCTCCGACCAGGCCCGCACCGCCCAGGGCAACTGAACAGCGGCCGCAGCGCGCACCGCTGCATCCAGACCATCGGATTCAGTGACGGGTGCCGAACCAAAACTCTGCGCGGTCGCCGGATCGACGACATCCATACGGCTGGCAACAGTGTGTGGCGCACCGCCAATTCTCAGCTCCGGTGCGTAGTGGGCTTCCTCAAACGGCGCACTCTGTCCATCGGGCATCACTTGTTCCTTACTGACCGGTTGGAGATACGCCGCCGAACAACGCCGCCCTTGCCTTCTCGTCGGTATAGGCTTGACCCGCCCCTTGACCATGGAGCAACTCTGCGGCTGGCTTCACCTTCGCCGACGGCCGGGCGGCGATTGCATCGGACCAGCGCTTCACATTCGGATAGTTCGAGATATCGATACCCTGCCCCTTGGCGACACGGGTCCAGGGAAACAGCGCGATATCGGCAATGGAGAAGGCATCCGAAATCCATGCCTTACCGGTGAGCTGCCGTTCCAGGGTCTCATAACATCGGCGCGCTTCGCCGACATAGCGCTCCACAGCGTAGGGTATCTCCACACCATTGGCCGCCGCATGGGAGAAGAAATGGGCCGCCTGACCCAGCATCGGACCCTGCTGCGCCACCTGCCAGAACAGCCAGGACAAAACGGCCTGGCGTTCTTTCCCCTCGGGAAGCAGCCGGCCGGATTTCTCGGCCAGGTACAACAGGATAGCCCCGCTTTCAAACACAGCGAACGACCCGCCATCGGCCTCATGGTCGACGATGACCGGGACCTTGCCGGCAGGGCTGATGGCGCGAAACGCCCTCTGATGCTGATCGCCGGCAGCGATGTCGACCCACCTGACGTCGTAGGACAGTTCCATCTCCTCAAGCGCTATCAGAACCTTACGGGCGTTCGGGGATCTGTAGTAGTAAAGGTCGATCATCGCCGTGCTGGCCCTAGTAGGACACGTAGGGGACGGCCAGATCGAACCGTTCGCGCATGCGCGCAATGTAGTCGGTTAGATTCTTCTTGCCCGCGATGTAGTCTTTGCCCTTCCAGTCGAACGGCGCCTCAATGGTATGGGTCAGGATCGAATAGACGGTAGCGTCTATCCAGCGTGGCTGATCGCCCATGAAGAACGGTTTTTCACCGAGAAAATCAGACAAGGCATCAGCATCGACTTTGAGGGTTTCATAGACTTCCTGATCGGACTTCAGGCCCATGCCCTGTTTGTCGAACTGGCTCCTGATGTGGGCGCGGAACGCATCGAGCCCGGCCAGAACGTCCTCGGGAATAGGGGTCGTGCCTTGCACGATGATGGGCTTGTACACCTCCCAGCCTTCATCCTTTCGCCATCGCGGCTGAATAACGCCGCACCAGTAAGTGTGTTCGTCGATCATCCGGTTCCAGGCGATCATCATCGCCTGCTCAACCGCCGTCACTCCTTCGCTGAAGGGATCGCCGTACTTGCGCTGAAGATAGTGGATGATCTCCGTTGAATCCGGAACGACCGTTCCGTCGTCATCTTTGATGTAGGGCAGCTTGGTGCGCGGCGCATCCTGAGCCAGTGTCGCCAGGGGTTGTGCGACCATCTCGAAATCATGGTCGGCCATCTTAAGATAGTTGTAGAGTTTGCTGACATAGGGGCTGATGTCGGCCACCGTCCAGCCGGGCATGTATCCGTATACCTGGATCATCTGTTTCCTCCTCCCTATTTTTCACCACGGCAGAAACTCACCGTTGGCGTGCTGGAACCGCCCGGATTTTTCCGGTGTCAGTCCATCCATGTTGCGGATCAAACCTGCCGCCGCGTTTTCCGGCGTGTCCCAGGATAAGTCTCCGCGCATGTCCTTTGTCAGGTCGGTTGCGACCATACCGGGGTGCAGCATCAGGACACTGAAGCCCCTGTCCTTCAGATCGTGATGCAGGTTCAACCCCACCATGTTGGCGCCGCACTTTGAAATCCTGTAGGCGTACATCCCGCCTGAGCCGTTATCGGTCAGCGAACCGACGCGGCTCGACACGATGCCCAGCTTGGCGCCGGGCGCGAGATAGGGAATGACCGCCTGGGCAACCCTGAGCGGCCCGACCGTGTTGATCTCAAACTGTCGGCGCACATCGTCGAAATCGAGCGCGCCCAGTTCATCCAGGCCCAGAACACCGGCCACATGAATCACCACGTCAATCGCGGGCCGTTCACGCAAGGCGGCCATCAGTTTGTCTATGGCAGCCGAAGACGTCACGTCCATGTAAGGGATTGTCACCACGTTGGCCCCGGCCAAAGGATCGCCACCAAGACAGGCGGCAATCACATGATCGTCCCGCTCCGCAAGCTGATCCACGATCGCGCGCCCTATTCCGCGGTCGGCGCCAACAACAAGGTACGTTCCCATTCTCTCTACCCTCAATCAGCCGCCGCCGGTTGACGGCGCTTGTCTCGCTCAGCGCCGATGACGCCGGCATCTTGCAGGCTCGCAATTTCTGCGGCGCTCCTGCCCAGTTCTTCCAGGATCTCGGTGGTATGCTCCCCCAGTTCGGGAGCGCCCATTCTGTGCTCGGCGGGGCTGGCGGCGAAACACGCCGCATTGCGCGCCTGGCGCAGCCTGCCCGCAGCCGGATGATCCGTCTCAAACAGGATTTCGTTGTTCACCACCTGGGGATGGCTCACCACCTCAGCACGGGTCAGCGCCGGGGCGCAGGGCACCCCATGGGCCTCCAGAACGGCGAGGTTCTCTGCCGTCGTCTGCGCCTTAAGGCAGTCCTGGATGACACGCAGACGCTCATCGACGTTCCGGTCGCGCAGAACCGGCGTCGCAAAGCGGGGGTCTTCGGCCAGTTCGGACCGCTTCATCGCCGCGCAAAAGCCTCTCCATTCCTTGTCGGACATGGTTGAAACCGTCATGTATCCGTCGGCGGTCTCATAGATGAGGTCGATGAAGCTCGCAGCCGTCTGATTCGAGACCGCACCGTCGGGATAAGTCTGCGCTCCGAAATCCGAGGCCCAGAGAAAGGACAGGACCGCATCGAGCATCGAGAGACGGACATGCTGCCCCTGCCCGGTTCGGGCTTTATGAAACAGGGCAGCCGTCATCGCCTGGCACGCGGCCATCGCACTGAACTTGTCAGGCAGAACAGTCCGCACGAGGCGCGGGCGCTCCGCATCTGATCCAGCCTGGACGGTGGTCAGGCCGGACACCGCCTGGATGACCGGGTCGTATACCGGCTTATCCTTCCAGGGCCCCGTCTCGCCGAAGCCGGACAGCGACATGTAGATGATGTCGGGATTTATCTTGCAGATAGCGTCGTAGCCGACGCCCAGGCGTTCGACCACGCCAGGGCGAAAATTCTGGATCATCACATCCGCATTGCGCACCAGATCGTGCACAATGCCAACACCATCCGGGGCTTTCAGGTTTACGGTGATAGAGCGCTTGTTGCGATTGATGTTGAGGAACATGGACGACATGCCGCCGCGCTGATTGCCGAGCGAGCGAACATGATCGCCCTTGGCCGGCGGCTCGACCTTGATCACGTCGGCACCCTGATCCGCCATGATCGTCGTCGCCCAGGGGCCCGACAACATGCTGGTCAGATCGACCACTTTGACCCCTGCCATAGGTCCCGGCACCGTCTTTCCTCCCGTGCTTTGCTTTTCTTCCTGGGAGGTTATTGTCTGGCCAAATCGAAATATATATCCTATTCACGAACTTTAAGTTTGGTATTATCAAACAATGCGCCTTGCCAATCTTCCCCGTATGGCGGCCTTCGAGGCCGTCGCCCGCCATCTGTCCTTCACCAAGGCAGCCGCTGAACTGCACCTGACCAAGGGTACGGTAAGCCAACACGTCTCGAACCTTGAAGAGGAACTGGGCCTGCGGTTGCTGAACCGCTCCTCGCGGCGAATCAGCCTCACGGAAGCGGGAGAGGATCTCCTGCCCTTCTGCGCACAGGCCGCAGAGGCGGCGGCCGCCCTGACGGATCGGTCGGCGCAGGAGACCTCCGGTCTTGTCGGCAAGGTGTCGATCACAACATCCCATACGCTGGCCATTCAGTACCTCAGCGAGGCGATCACCCGTTTTCAGCATCTCCACCCTGGGATCAGGGCTGAGCTGTCGATTCGGGAACGCTTCGTGGATCTTCACGAGGAAGGGGTCGACCTCGCTCTCCGGGTTGGCCCCGTGCAACCACAGGATCTCATCGCCAAGCGGATCTGCACTTTTTCGATGATCGTCTGTGCGCCGCCCGAGCTGCGTGACGCCCTTCCCGCCGACCCGAAGCCGGAAGACCTGCGCGACCGAGACTGGGTGCTCATCAGCACCACCAATCCCCGCCCCGAGATTACCCTCAGCCACAAGGACGGCACCCGCCGCCGCCTCGCCGTCACGCCGACGTTCGAGACCAACAGCGGGCTCTGTGCCTTGTCGATGGTGACCGGCGGCGCAGGCGTCGGCCTGCTGCCCAGCTTCGCGGTAAAGGCCGACTTGGCAAGCGGGCGGCTCGTCAACCTTCTGCCGGACTGGACCGAACGGGAGGGGCCCATTTCGCTGGTCTGGTCACCCCTGGCGCGCCGAAAACGCCGCGTCACCGCTCTGATCGAGTTCCTTGAATCCGACTTTCAAAGCTGGCTTCAAGGGTGATCGGCCCGCCACCGATCTCCGGATCGCAGGCTCCCTACTCCCACTCGATTGTTTCCTGACGCCTTATGAATTTGATCTGTATAGGTTTTTTTGATGCGTCAATTTGCACATACCGTCATAAAACGGCGCTCTTGAAAATAAACGATAAATGGAGCGTGCGTCGCGGCGTCAATCTTTCCGGTCTGATTATCAACTCGTACTCAATTCCAAGCTTAAAAGAAAGTTCGCTGGCATTACCCAATCAGCTTACTGAGGATCAAATCGGAGGCCCGCAACCACCGAGACCGACACTCGGTTGCAACAACGGTTTGACTAAGGTCCTTGGGCGCCAGTGGCCCCTTCCCTCTCTCAGGCGGCGTCCGCCACAGGAATGAATTCTTTATCGTCCGCTGTACACCCCAAACCAGACTTGAACTGAAGATGCGGTGACTTCTGCATTGTGCCGATTCTGTTGATTTAATCGGGCTTGAACGCGGCCTGGAGCCATGATTCCGTCTTCCTAGGGTTTTGCGAGGAGGACGGGGTGATGATGGGGACGCAGGCGGCGCCGGATCGGCTGTTCTACGACTTTTGCCTCGATGATCATGTTCCGGCTGACCACCTGCTGCGTCATATCGATCGCTTCCTTGATCTCGCCAGCGTGCGGCGTGAGCTGGCCGGCCACTACAGCACCATCGGCCGGCCCTCGGTCGATCCCGAGCTGATGATCCGCATGCTGATCGTGGGCTACTGCTTTGCCATCCGCTCGGAGCGCCGGCTGTGCGAGGAGGTCCACCTGAACCTGGCCTATCGGTGGTTCTGCGGGTTGGGCCTGGACGGCAAGGTGCCCGATCACTCGACCTTCTCGCGCAATCGCCACAGCCGCTTCCGGGACAGCAATATTCTGCGCCACCTCTTTGAGAGCGTCGTGCGCCGGTGCATGGCCGAGGGGCTGGTCGGCGGCGAGGGTTTCGCGGTGGATGCCAGCCTGATCCAGGCCGACGCCAACAAGCAGCGCTCGGTGCGCGGAGACAAGTGGCGCCTCGAGGAGATCCCGGCCGACGCCGGTCAGGCGGTCAGGGATTACCTGGCCCACCTTGATGATGCCGCCTTCGGGGCAGCCACCACGGTGACGCCGAAGTTCGTCTCGCCCTCCGATCCGGCGGCACAGTGGACCGGCGCCCAGCGTGGGCCGGCCTTCTTCGCCTATGCCACCAATTTATCTTATCGACACGCAGAACGCGGTAATCGTCGATGTCGAGGCCACACGGGCGATCCGTCAGGCGGAGGTCGGGGCTGCGCGCACCATGCTCGACCGGACACGGGAGCGCTTCGGTCTGCATCCCAAGCGGCTCGCCGGCGACAGCGCCTATGGGGCCGCGCCCATGCTGGCCTGGCTGGTCAAGGACCGGGGCATCACCCCGCACATCCCAGTATTCGACAAATCAAAGCGCGAGGACGGCACGCTCTCCAGAGCCGACTTCACCTGGGACGCCGGGCGTGGCCTCTATGTCTGCCCGAGAGGCAAGACGCTCAAGACCACCGGCAAGGTTCACGACAGCCGCACACTGCTTTACAGGTCCAGCAAGTACGACTGCGATCCCTGTCCGCTCAAAGACCGATGCTGTCCCAAGAGCCCGCATCGCAAGATCCCGCGCGATATCCATGAGGATGCCCGCGACGTCGCCAGGGGGCTCTATGACACACCCGCCTTCGACCAGTCGCGCCGAGAGCGCAAGCGGGTCGAGATGCTGTTCGCCCATCTCAAGCGCATCCTCAAGCTGGGCCGGCTGTAGCTGCGCGGACCTTGTGGCGCGCACGACGAGTTCCTGCTCGCCGCCACCGCCCAGAACCTGAGAAAGCTCGCCAAGCTCAGACCGGAGCCGCCGCCATTCGCTAAGCTGGCATGAATGACGTGAGGATCTGATCCACCAGCAAAGGACCGGAACGCCCCCGTCCCAAGAAATCCGGCCAGAAGGCCGGCACCCGATGTCGGCTACTGTCAAAAGCGGACACCGAAACCCCGCCACGAGCAGACTAAATCAACAAAATCTGCACCAAGCGGACTCAGTCGCAAAGACAGTGCGGTTCCGCATTGACCGGGTAAGAGGGCGTGGTCTGGACGGGCACATGGGAACGCCCGGAGACGGCTGAACTTCTGACAGCGACTTCGGATTTTTGACTGCAGTCCTGGTTTCCAGTTCGCAAAGTATACTCAGCTTGTTAAGACCGTTTGCGTGGACTGGAATCTCCACGGTCAAGCTATGGCGGCGATTCTTCCGCTCTTATCTGATAGTCACTCCGCACCGATACCCTGATGCGCCGGAAGATCTCCGCAACCGTCTTGTCCTTCACCAGCAGAACCTCCGCTTCAAGCAGGAGGTTCGTGACTCGCTTTAAAGAGATCCGCTCCCTTAGCATCCCTTCAACCCTCCTTGGTAAAGACCCGGCTGCCTCAAACCCACAACTCCATAACCGGACTTGGTTGAGTGGGCTTGGTCAAAGTGCAAGCGCCTTTCTAAACCCGCCGAACAACCATCACTACGCGAACGTGGACTCTACGGCGGTCGAGGTCGCTCTCATGCATCGGAAGCTGGTCAGCCGGTTTTTCCGGCTTCGATCGGAATCGCCGGACCCTCGGCGAACCTCTGGCGTAGCAATTGAAGAAACAGCGAGATATTTGCGTTGGTTCGCGGACCGGGCATCGAGACGGCTTCGATGGTGATGCGCATCTCAGGCATAAAGGAGATGAGATCCACTCCGTCCAAGACCACGTTCTCCAGGGCATGTGCGTCCACGAGGCCGATGCCCGCGCCAGCCTGGACCAGGGAAACTGTGCTAGCGGATGTGGTTACTTCGATAGCCGTTGCGAATGGAATGTTGGAGCGCGCGAATGCGCTTGCGATCAGAGCACCGGGCATGGTTGCTCGGCTCACAGCGATTAGTGAGTAGTTGCGCAGGTCACGTGGCGCGACCGTCCGCATCTGGGCAAGGGGATGGCCGCCTGGCACGATGGCGACGATGCGGTTGGCGCCGATGGGCGCCTTATCGAGATTGCTTTCGGTTAGCGGACCATGGACCAACCCGATGTCCGCTTCCCCCCGCTGAACGCGCTCAAGCACCAAGGGTGTCGGCAAGACCGCCAGGCCAATCGCCACGCGCGGATGCGTCCGCCGGAAGCTCGCGATTGTCTCTGACAATCGCCTGCTTGCCAGGGTAGGGATGGCGGCAATCGTCAGGTTGCCCGTGCCACTGTCGCGCATGTCACGCGCCCTGTTGCGGATTCCATGCAGGCTGCCAAACAACCGCTCGACATCCGGCATGAGAGCCTGAAGCTCCGGCGTAGCGACGAGGCGCCCTTTCTCCCGCCGAAATAGCTCAAAGCCGAGCCGTTCCTCAGCATAACGCAGCGCCCGGCTGACCGCAGGCTGCGAGACGCCTAGACAGGCTCCCGCTTCCCGCATGGACCGGCTGCGTGCAACAGCCCAGATGATCTCAAAATCGCGCAGGCGCATGTGATAACTTCCGGTTATCAGCCCTGCCTGTCAATCGATTTGACCGATCCCACGAGCCTCTACAGACTTCTTCATCGCTGAGCAAACTTATATTAAGCAGGGGCAATACCGAATGCGCGCAGGAGTGGAAATCGGCGGCACCTTCACAGATATCGTCTTGATCAGCGACGACGATTGCCTCATCACGCACAAGGTGCCGTCCACTCCGGAAGATCCGAGTCGTGCCGCGGTCACCGGCCTTGTCGAGTTGGTCAAGAAGGCGGGCACCGGGCTCGATGCCATCACCGAGCTTTTCCATGGCTCTACAGTCGCGACCAACACGCTGATCGAGCGCAATGGCGCGCACTGCGCCCTGGTCTCCACCGCCGGCTTCGAGGATGTCTTGCTGATCGGACGGCAGGACAAGACGCGCGTCTATGACATGTTCTATCGCAAACAGCGCCCCCTTCTGGGGCGCGAACGTATTTTCGGTCTTTCGGAGCGGCTGTCGGGGCAAGGTGAGATCGTCATGCCGCTTTCACCGCAGGCAATTGACAAGACGATCGACGAAATTCTAGATCTTGGTGACGTCGAGTCCGTGGCCGTCTGCCTGCTGCACGCTTATCGCAACCCTGTACACGAGCAGGCATTCCGCGAGCGCTGGCAAATGCGGTCGCCGGGAATACCGATATCTTTGTCTTGTGAGGTTGCGCCGGAGTTTCGAGAGTACGAGCGCGCTAGCACAACCCTGATCGCCGCCTATGTAAAGAAACGGGTCGCGACCTACGTGGAACGCCTGGAGCGTCGCCTCTCAGAGCATGGCTTCGTCGGGCGCCTCCTCATTATGCTTTCCAATGGCGGAGTGGTGCCCGTCGAGCAGGTAGTTGCTAACCCGGCCAAGACCTTCCTCTCTGGTCCCGCCGCTGGCGTAACCGGTGCCGGTCATGTAGCCAAGCTTGTCGACGCGCCCGACCTCTTAACGCTCGATATCGGCGGCACCAGTTGCGATGCGTGCGTCATCGAGAATGGGGTGCCGCAGAACACGCAGCGCGGCTTCGCAGAATACAAGATTGATGGTATACCCCTCAGCTTGATGATGCTCGAAATCGCGACGCTGGGCGCGGGCGGCGGAAGCATTGCCTGGGTCGACGGCGGCGGGCTACTGAAAGTGGGGCCGCAGAGCGCTGGTGCCGTTCCGGGTCCAGCCTGTTACGGGCGCGGTGGAGAACATTTCACTGTGTCGGACGCCCTGTTGCTCCTTGGCATGATCGACCCGGACCAGTTTATCGGCGGTCAGATGCATCTCGACGTCACTGCGGCCGAACGGGCGGCGGTACCACTCTGCGAGCAACTCGGTATTGAGCCGGTCCTGCTTGCGGAGAGCGTTCGGCGGATTACCGTGGCCGGCATAGCGACCGCGCTGCGCCTAGTCACGGTAAAGCGCGGCTTCGATCCCCGTGACTTCTCTCTTCTCGCTTATGGTGGTGCCGGGCCGGTCCTGGCCGCGGCGATTGCAGAGGAGATGGGCATTGGGCGCGTGGTGGTTCCTGTAGCGCCGGGTCTCTTTTCGGCATTCGGGCTTTCCGTCAGCGACACCAAGATGGATTATGTACGTTCTATGCCCGGGACCCGCGCGGAGAACGGATCTGCTGCTGCCGTTGCCGACGCCTTCAGCTCGATGCGTGGCCAGGCGTTGGAGGATTTCGTGCGCTTCAACGTTCAGCTCGAGTCGGTCCAGTTCACGTCGTCCGTCGACGCACGCTATGTGGGGCAGGGCTATGAGCTTTCGGTCGGCTACGATCCGTGGGCACCGGAGGCCGAAGGGCTTACCCCCCTTGTGCACGGCTTTCACGATGCCCATGCGCAGCGCTACGGTCATGGCTTTCCTAGCCAAGCAGTCGAGATCGTCGGCTGCCGTCTAGTAGCGTCATCCGCACGCACTGCAAGAGCGTTGGCCAAGGTTCCCAATGAGGGATCCACTCCTGCGAAGACTGCGCAGATGTACATAGACGGCATGAGCGTGGAGGTCCAGCGCCTGCCTAGGGAAGGGCTCGTCGTCGCCGAGCCGCTGACAGGTCCAGCCATGGTGATAGAGACGTCCAGCGCGACCATAGTCCCGCCTGGCTGGACTGCGGAGGTTTTAGCGAGCGGAGAGCTGTTGATTCGAAAGAAGGCGGGTAACTGATGAGAAAACAGGAGCGCGGGGTCGACATCGACCCAGTCACACTTAACATTGTCGGGGACGGTTTTCTCTCGATTGCTCTGGAAATGGGGACCGTTCTGCTGACATCGGCCTATTCCTCGATTGTTCGTGAGGCCAAGGACACTTCCACTTCTCTGCACGATCCATTGGGTCGGATCGTCTCGCAAGCACCCATGATCCCAACGCACATGAACTCCATGGCACTGGCCTTCGCGCACATTCGAAGCCAGTACGACCTGATGGCGCTCGGTCCCGATGACGCCTTCGTCATGAACAACCCATACGAGATGGGTCAGCATCTCAACGATATCATCCTCTTCGTGCCAGCGTTCCACGAAGACCACTTGATCGGTTTCGCCGGCACGGTCGTCCACCATGTTGACATTGGCGGTGGGGCACCTGCCTCCAACGCCTATGCTACGGAGCTGTACCAAGAGGGCCTCATTCTCCCAGCGGTGAAGGTGTCCATCGAGAGGGATCTGAAAGATGGCGTCCTGTCGCGGATTATCGGCGCCAATGTACGCGCACCGGACAGGGTAGTGGGCGATTTCCACGCTCAGCTCTTCGCGGCATTGCGCGGAGTGTCGCTCCTTCGCCGAATGGTCGAACGCTATGGTCGCCAGAAGGTGCTGAACTGCATGGAGACCGTGCAGGACCATTCGGAGAGACTCATGCGCGCCGGCCTGAGTGCAATTCCTGATGGTGTCTACGAGGGTGAGGACTTCACGGACTCCCAGGATCGAGAAAAGCCGCCGGTCCGCGTCCACGCGCGGGTAAGCGTTCAGGGAGACGATGTGGAGGTGGATCTCAGCGGCAGCGATGATGAGGTGCGCTACCCAATCAATGCGCCAGTCGCCTCTGTCCACTCCTCGGTGTTTTCATACTTCGTCAGCATGACGGGCGAGAGCGCACCGGTGAACGATGGAAGTTATAGACCAATTCGGATCGTTACCCGCCCGGGTTCCGTCTGCAATCCATTCTTTCCGGCACCAGTGCGCTCCCGCATGGCAGTGTGCTACCGCGTTATGACTGCGTTGAAACGTGCGTTCGGCACAGCGTTACCAGAACGCATTGCGGCTTGCGGCGCTGATGCTACCAACTCCATAGCCTTTGGCTATCGACGGGCGGGAGGCTACGACGTCTATCACGAGGTCTTCGGCGGCGGCAACGGCGCCTCAGCTCGCAGCGATGGAGAGGACTGTCTGGCGCAAGGGCTTTCGAATACAGCCAACACGCCGATCGAATCGTTGGAGACCGAGTTCGACTTCGTGCGCGTGAAGGCCTATGGCTTCGCACCGGGCTCGCCAGGACACGGCCGCTATCGCGGCGGCCACGGTGTGCGCAAGGTCTACGAGGTGCTGAGGGACGACGTGACCTTGTCGACCGCCGGGGATCGCCACAGTACCCGGCCCTGGGGCCTGGCCGGCGGAGAGGAGGGCTCGCACAGCCGTTACTCGATCCAGCGTAACGGAGAATGCATCCCAATCGGAGCCCTTACAACCTGCTCGCTGCACCGCGGAGACCTTGTGATTTGTGAGACCTCTGGTGGCGGTGGCTGGGGCGATCCGCATGAGCGGCCACGTTCCGAGGTGCTCGAGGACTTGGCCGCAGAACGACTGACACCGGCTGAGGCACGGCGGATTTACGGTCTGGCCGAGTAGAGCCCAGCCGAAGTGGGACGTGCAGGATGAGAAGAGGCAATGAATAGCGTCTGAAACAAGCCACTTGGAAGGATGGGATAATGACACGGGATCAATCGAGATTTGGGCATGCGGTCGCCATGGTGATACTGGCAATGGCTCCGACGGCCGCATCGGCGGAGGACCTAATCGTTGCCGCGGTGTCCGGACCGCGCGGCGTCGACGGCGACGTCTGGAAGCCCGGTTCCATCGAAACAGTGGTTAACGTGTACGAGAGCTTAGTGCGCTATGGCTATAGGGCGGAGAACGGCACGCAGGTCATAGACTCGTCAGTGATAGAGCCGCACCTAGCTGAGAGCTGGACCGAGTCGGAGGACGGCACGGAGTATGTGTTCACGCTGCGTCAAGGTGTGAAGAGCTACTACGGAAATGAACTCACCGCCGACGACATTGTCTTCGGGTGGGAGAAGAGCAAGTCGCAAGGGCGTACCGGTAACTTTATCAGCACGGCCTCCCGCATAGAAACAGTGGAGGCCCTTTCCCCCTATAAGGTAAAGTACACCCTCATCCAACCGAACAACCTATTTCTGCGTGCGCTCTCGCACTACACGCCGATGCTCATTGACTCGACAGAGGCCAAGAAGCATGCCACCCCGGACGATCCCTACGCTACGAAGTGGTTCGACAGCAATACCGCGGGTTTCGGCGCCTACCATCTGATGAACAATCGAGCGGGCGAAGGTGCGATTTTTATTGCGAATCCGAACTACTTCGGAGAGAAGCCATACTTCGACCGCGTGATCTACCGGGAGATTCCATCAGCAGCGACACGTACCAGTCTTCTGATCGCTGGAGAGGTTCATATTGCCGAACAGCTGAACCAGCAGCAGCTTGCCATGGTTCACGCCACCGAGGGCACCAAGGTCATGAGCCATCCCGGCAGCGGCAGTGCCACAGTGAGGATGAACCCGCATATCCCGCCATTCGATGACCTGCGGCTGCGTCGAGCCATTCTCTATGCGGTCGACTACGAGGCGATTGATCAGGCCGTATTTGGCGGGGTGGGTGAGCGCTCCCAGTCGATCCTACCACCGTCGGTGCCGGGCTATATCAAGGCCCTATACTACGTGCACGATGCGGAGCGGGCAAAGGAGCTTCTGACTGAAGCTGGTTATCCCGACGGCATCGATATCGATCTCCACTATACCAGCGTGTTCTGGTGGGAGGAGCCGCTGGTTCTCCAACTACGCAGTCAGCTAGCCGAAGTCGGCATCCGCGTCACGCCGGTCAAGTTGCCGAACACGGAGTTTTCCGCCCGTGGCGCGATTGGTCGACGCGACCTGCCCTTCGCCACACACCTGACCAACGTGTTCGTGCTCGATCCCGGCTACGCCCTGTTCCTCAGCGCCCATAGCAAGGGCTCGTCAAACCGCAATGACTACTCATTCCCCGAGTTCGATGCACTGATCGAGACGGCTATTGTCGAGCGCGACCAGAAGAAGGCTATGGAGGCCGTGGCAGAGGCGCAGCGCCGCCATGCAGAGGATGCCACTTGGATTGATACATTCTTCCCAGGCACACATGTCGCCATGCGCGCTTGTGTTAAGAATTGGGTTTGGTACCCCACCAATCGGCTTGTTTGGCGGCAGTTAAGCTGCGAGAAATGAGTGCGTCGCTGGCCGCACCGCTCTGGCGGTTGCGGCCAGCTTCCTTCAGGGATTAAACCCGCAGCTTTTTCTTGGATCGTGAATGGCCATGCCTCCCCTCGCACGCATGATTCTCCGGCGCGTCGTCGTCGGAGTCCCCGCGATTTTAGGTGTGCTGGTTGTCACATTTCTCTTGGTCCGGCTGTCGGGTGAATCCCCGGCGACCTATCTGGCCGGCCCGCACGCCACGCAGGCGGAGGTTCAGGAGGTCAGTGAGAAGCTTGGCCTGGGCCGTAGCATCGGCGAGCAACTCTGGATATATCTGGGTGACGTGGCGCGGGGCGATCTCGGCGAATCTTGGCTCAGTGACCGGCCCGTGCTCGATGAATTAGCCGAACGCCTGCCGGTGACGCTGGAATTAGTTCTGCTGGCTATGCTGCTCGGGGGCATATCTGGCGTCCTGCTCGGATTGAAGGCTGCCTTCTCCGCGGGCGGCCGCCTAGACCGGATCATTAATATCGTTGCAATTACCACATTCTCGGTGCCTGTCTACGTCGTCGGGCTGCTTGCGATTCTGGTTGTGTTTTATTGGCTCGGCTGGGCGCCAGCGCCGATGGGGCGCCTCAGCCTCTCAGTGTTTCCGCCTCCCGTCGTGACCGGGAGTTATTTCATCGACGGGTTGCTTGCGGGCGACCTGGAGGTTGTTCGCTCGGCGGGCTATCAGCTCTGGCTGCCCACCTTATGCTTCTCGCTGATTGTCGCCGGGCCAACGGTCAAGCAGACGCGCGCTATTCTCCTCGAGGTCCTCGGCAGCGATTACGTGCGGTATGCGAGGGCCTGCGGCCTTCCACGGCGCGACATCAACCGTATTGCGATCCGCAACAGCCTTGTTCCCGTCGCCACCTTTCTCGCGTTTGAACTGAGCTATCTCTTCGCGGCATCGTCGCTGATCGAGTTGATCTTTGCTTGGGGTGGAATCGGCCAGTATGGACTGACGGCCATCTTGCAGGGAGACTTCACCGCCGTGCAGGGGTACGTCCTGTTTCTCGCCGCCTTTTCGCTTCTGGTCTATTTCCTGGCTGACCTATTTGTGTTTGTCGTCGAACCGCGAAGCCGTAGCTAATGACCGCCACCACTTCCATGCTTGGCCTGCCTTGGCGAAGCCTGCCGGTTATCGTGCGGGCGCATCAGGGAATTGCGTTCGGTGGCACGGTCATTCTCCTTTTCGCTCTGTTCATGCTGTTCGCGCCGGTTCTGGCTCCCTATGACCCGACGCACGCCATGCCGACGGCCGTGCTTCGGCCGCCAGACGCCCGCTTTCTCTTGGGCACCGACAGCAACGGGATGGACATCCTGAGCCGGTTGATCTACGGCAGCCGTTATGCGTTCGCGGTGGCTGTCCCGTCCCTGCTGGTCATGCTTGTCGTCGGGGTTCCGGTGGGCCTGCTTGCGGGCTACGTCGGCGGGTGGGCCGACGAGGTTCTGATTCGCACGACAGACGTGCTGCGTGCCTTTCCGACGATCATCTTTGCGCTGGCGGTGGTTGCGGCGGTCGGCCCGAGCCTGGCGACTCTCGTGTTGGTGATCGGGCTGCTCGATGCTCCGCTGTTTGCCCGGCTGGTGCGGGCCGAGGCGCTTGCGCTTCGCCAGGGCACATTGGTCGAATCCGCTGTCGTCGCCGGAAATGCACCGTGGCGTATTCTTTTCGTTCACCTGTTGCCCAACTGTATACAGGGCACCAGCGCTCTGGCAGCCTTGCGAATGGGTTGGGCAATTCGCATCAGCGCGACGCTGTCGTTCGTCGGAGTGGGTATCCAGCCCCCGACTCCGGAATGGGGTGTTATGATCCGGCTCGGGGCCGAGCACATCGTAACCGGCAAGTGGTGGGTGGTGCTGTTCCCTTCGCTCGCTCTCGTGCTGCTCGTGCTCGCGTTCAACGCAATAGGCGACGGGCTGGGGCGGGCGCTCGACCCCCGGCAGGAGAATAGATCACGATGACCCTGCTTACCGTCAAAGGTCTGCACACGCATTTCGTGAATCGACGACTTGACGGTTCACAGGCTGTCGCAAAGGCACTCAATGGCGTGTCCTTCAGTCTCGAGCGTGGCGAGGTGCTTGGCATCGTGGGTGAAAGCGGTGCAGGCAAATCGTTGACTGCACTGTCTATCCTCGGCTTGGTGCGCCCCCCAGGGCGCGTCGTGGCCGGCAGCGCATGCTTCGACGGAAAAGAGTTGATCGGTCTGGCCGATCCGGACCTGTCCCAGCTGCGTGGACGCCAAGTCGGCATGGTTGTGCAGAACTCAAAGGTCTCCCTCGACCCTCTCACCCGTGTCGGAGACCAGATCGCACGCTTAGCGGTGGCGCATCGCGGTCTTCCTTGGAGGGTCGCTAGAATCGAGGCAGTCAGGATGCTAGAGGCGGTGGGCATCCCTGCCGCAGCCGAAAGAGCCCTCGCTTGGCCGCATGAATTGTCAGGCGGTATGGCCCAGCGGGTTATGATCGCCATGGCGTTGATCAATGCACCGAAGTTGCTGATTGCGGACGAACCAACCACCGGGCTCGATCTTACGGTTCAGGCACAGGTTCTCGACCTGATTGCGGGTGAGGTGCGCTCGCGCGACCTCGCCTGTCTCTTGATCACGCACGACCTGGGCGTGGTAGCGAATTATTGCCAGACGGTCATCGTCATGTTTGCCGGTGCGGTGGTAGAGGGTGGTCCGGTCCAGACGGTGTTCCGTCGCCCCGCCCACCCCTATACGCGCACCTTGCTCGCTGCCGCTCGTGGCACTGTCGACCATTCCAATGACATCGGCCGGCGGACGCCACCCGACTTATTTGCTCTGCCCGAAGGCTGCCTCTACGCCGAGCGCTGTCCACTTGTGACGAACATCTGCCGCCGCCCGCCACCGGCGGTCCTCCAGGGCGCGGGACAGGAGGCGACCTGTCATCTGGCGTACCGAGACGAGGCAAAGCAGACCTCATGAGCGAGCTAATGGACGGGTCCGACGCTCAGGCAGAGCCGTTGCTCAGAGTGGACGGCCTCACAGTCGTCTTCGGGGGTGGCCGGCAGGGCGGGGGTCTGACAGCCGTGGACGGCGCATCGTTTACGATAGGTAGAAGCGAAACGATGGCGCTGGTCGGGGAGAGCGGGTCGGGTAAATCGACCATCGCCCGCGCTATCCTCGGTCTCATCCGTCCGACCTCGGGCGATATTGTGTTCAAAGGTCATCGCCTGACGCGGCTTCGCGGACGGGCGTTGCGCGCCCTGCGCCCACAGCTTCAGATGGTCTTTCAAGATCCTTGGGCGGCGTTGAATGCTCGGATGTCCGTCGCTCGACTAATCGAGGAACCGTTGCTGTTCGCGTCGAAGCAAAGCGCCCGAGTGCGGCGCGAACGGGTTCGCGAGTTGGTGAATGTCGTGGAACTCGACGAGTCCCTGCTTGAGCGTCATCCACCGCAGCTTTCGGGCGGACAGTTGCAGCGAGTCTGCATCGCCCGGGCAATCGCCTCGCGGCCTGATCTCCTGGTGCTCGATGAGCCGACGAGTTCACTCGATCTTTCCGTGCGGGCCAGCATTATTGACCTCCTGAGGCGCCTGCAGGCCGATACCGGTATGGCAATGCTATTCATCAGTCACGACATAGGAACAGTGCGTACGATCAGTAGCCGCTCGCTCGTCCTTCACCACGGACGCGTGATGGAGGTCGGGCCGACCGGTGAGGTGCTGGCAGCGCCCAGCCACCCCTACACAAAGAAGCTGATGGAGGCGTTCCTGCCGGTTGACCCGGATCGTCCGCGGCGAGACGTACTGGCCGCTGCGCACAATCGCCTAGGCTGACAGTATAGCCGCGGCGGTGTGCGACTGGCGGCTTCCCGATGCCGAATGGAGCCAGCCGAATGGCAGTTCCGCCGATCGGTGATGTGAGTTAACCGGCGCCCCCGATCCGGCGTGCGAGCTGGAACTTTTGCGAATAGGAAGCAAAGAAGGTGCGAATGGCCACCCAGGCGACTCTTGATGAAGTACGATGAGGACCCAATCAGTTTGCGCTCGATCGTTGCATTCACAGGTTGGGGATCCTGAGCGAGATCGACAGCAACTAGTCGGCGCACATGAACGGAAGACAGCTCATGGCAGATTTTGTTGATTTAGTCTGCTCGTGGCGGGGTTTCGGTGTCCGCTTCTGACCGATTCTGTTGAAAAAGTCTGATGTTGCGGCGGGCCGGTATCGTTGATTCATTGCAGCATTCGAAGCTGGAGTGAATGCGATGATGGGTTCGCGGCAAATTGACCAGGGTGCATTGTTCTACGAGTTCTCGCTCGAGGATCATGTGCCGGCGGACCACATGTTGCGATCGATCGACCGCTTCGTGGATCTCAGCATGGTGCGGCAGCATCTGGCCCCCTTCTACAGCCCGACCGGTCGACCGTCGGTCGATCCCGAGCTGCTGATCCGAATGCTGATCGTTGGCTATTGCCAGGGCATCCGCTCGGAACGCCGGCTGTGCGAGGAGGTTCATCTGAACCTGGCTTACCGGTGGTTCTGTCGGCTCGGTCTTGAGGGCGAGGTACCCGATCATTCGACCTTCTCAAAGAACCGTCATGGCCGGTTCCGCGACAGCGACCTCCTGCGTCACGTCTTTGAGACGGTGGTGCAGCGCTGCCTCGACGAGGGGCTGGTGGGCGGCGAGGGTTTCGCGGTCGATGCCAGTCTGATCAAGGCCGATGCCAGTCGCCAGGAGGGCATCGAAGGCGCCAAGGGCCTGCCGCCGAAGAAATCGAGCCGGGCAATCGATGAATATCTGGCCGTGCTGGACGACGCGGCGTTCGGGGCCGCGACCAAAGTGACGCCAAAGTTCCTCTCGCCGGCCGATCCAGCCGCGCGCTGGACCGGCGCACACGACGGCCAAGCCTTCTTTGCCTACTGCAGCAACTACCTGATCGATCTCGATCACGGTGTCATCGTCGATGTGGAGGCCTCGACTGCGGTTCGTCAGGCCGAGGTCAAGGCAGCCAAGACCATGATGGAGCGGACCGAAGCGCGTTTCGATCTCTACCCGCAAAGGCTCGCCGGCAATACGGGCTATGGCTCCGCCGAGATGCTCGGCTGGCTGGTGCATGAGCGCGGCATCGAGCCGCACGTGCCGGTGTTCGACAAGTCCAAACGCCGCGACGGAAGCTTCTCACGCGAGGACTTCACCTACGATCACCAGGGTGATGTCTATTTCTGCCCGACCGGCAAGATGCTGACCAGCAAGGGCACGATCGTGAACGACAACCAGCTCATGTATCGCGCCAGCAAATACGACTGCGAGGTCTGCAGCCTCAAGCCGCGCTGCTGCCCTAAGGAACCGGCACGAAAAGTGCCACGCTCCATCCACGAAGGCGCTCGCGACATGGCCCGAGACATCGCCTTAACCGACGCCTATCGAACCTCGCGGCGGCAGCGCAAGAAAGTCGAGATGTTGTTTGCCCACCTCAAGCGCATCTTGGGTCTCGGCCGCCTGCGATTACGGGGCCCCTGTGGGGCTCACGATGAATTCCTCCTCGCAGCCACCGCTCAGAACCTCAGGAAGCTAGCAAAGCTGATCCAAATGCCGCAGCCAGACCCAGCCGCTTAACAGGCAAACCCGGCAGAAAGATCAAACGGTCTCAGCTCGACAGGCACGCCCACCAGTTTTTCAACAGAATCGACCCATTGAGTAAGTCAGCTTGTGTACTCCAACGCTCATTCCCTTTCAGGCTGATCAGGTCTCTGCCTGTCGAATTCGACGGATGTATTGTATCAGCCACGACACGATAACTAGCACTGCCATTAGAAAAAACGTCACCGAGATCGGCCGGCTGAACACTTCTGAAAGATTTCCCCTAGTCATCTCCAGCGTCTGAATGAGGTTTCGCTCCATCATCGGTCCGATCACCAACGTCAGGATAAGGGGTATTATGGGAAAATCATTCTTGTGCAGGAAATACCCTACCACACCCGAGACAATGAGAATGTAGATGCCAATGACGCTTGAATAAATGGCATAGGACCCGATCATCATAAGGATGATGACCAGGGCGTAGAGCAACCCGCTCGGCACGCGAAGGACCGAAACCCAGATTGAGATCAGTGGAATGCTCCAGAACATCAAGAGCATATTGCCGACGATAAAACTCGCTACCACGCCCCAGACGACATCCGGATGATCCCGTATCAGCAGTGGCCCCGGCGTGATGCCGTGGACCAGAAAGCCGCCCATGATGATTGCGACTGTCGGCGTGGTCGGGATGCCAAGTGCTAACAATGGGATGATCGCGGCGGTCCCATGGCCATTGTTCGCCGCCTCCGGTCCGGCGACACCGCTTACGGCGCCCTTTCCAAATTCAGTACGATCGGTGCCGAACGTCTTTTCAGAACTGAATGCGATGAACGCTGAAACGCTTGGCATCATTCCGGGAATGAGCCCGAGAAAGAATCCGATTCCACTTCCCCTGACGATTGCGAGCCCAGATCTCTTGAACTCGGCCCAGCTCGGCAACAACCTGCCCACCTTGCCTACTCTTTCCTGTACGACCCGCTGCTCGCAGGCAATCAGTATGCTGGTAAAACCGAACACCCCCATCACCACCGGGACAAAGGAGATGCCGTCGAAGAGCTCGGGCACCGAACCGGTAAACCGCGGCAGGCCCATGGTCGGATCCAAACCCACGGTCCCAAGGAACAGGCCGAGCAGCCCCATCAGGGTTGCCTTCAAGAGTGAGCTGCCCGCCAGCACCAGCAGCATCGTCATCGCGAAAACCAACAGCATGAACTGCTCCGGCGGCCCGAAGCGCAACGCCGCCGAACTCAAGAATGGGGCGGCGAAGATCAGCCCTGCCGTCGAGACAATGCCCCCCGAGAAGGAGGCCACGGCAGCTATCGTGATAGCGACGCCGGCCCTCCCCGACTTGGCCATCGGGTGCCCTTCAATGCATGTGATGGCACTGCTGGCCTCGCCGGGGACATTGAGGAGCACGCTGGTGATGGTGCCGCCGAACATGCTTCCATAGTACACCGCTGCCAGCATGATGATCCCGCCGGTCGGATCCAGCGAAAAGGTGACGGGAAGGAGCACCGCGGCCGCGGCAGCGGGCCCCAATCCGGGAAGAACGCCAACCAACATTCCAATACCGGTGCCGAGCAACGCATACCAGATGTTGGTAATCGTGAGGGCATTCCAAAGATTGGTAAGAATTCCACTCACAGGGTCCATGCGAAACCACCCAGGTATGCGCTGACAATGCGATTGGATGCCGGGAGATAGACGCCCAGCAAGTACCAGAAGATGAACTCCATGGCCGCGCCGCCGCAGACTGCGACGATCATAACGATCATCCTGTTGCCCTTGTGCAAAACAAGCCCGAGCGTTGCGAGCGCAGCTAATGACGTCAGACCGACGCCCAGATGCGGAAGAATGACCGCATAAGCAGCGGAGACGACAATGATTGTCACGCTTGTGCTTGCAACGGAGAACGTGGATGCCGGCCTTTCGGCCTTGGCTTTGTCAGAGTCTCTTTTCAGTAAGAGCGGAACCGAGAACAAAACAAACAGTATCGAAATGACAAGCGGAAAGGTTCCCGGGGCCGGGCCAATGTCCGAGTACACGCCATAATCAACGGACATGAAGCCGGTGATCGATCCAAGAATTATGAAGCCCAAACCATAGAGACGGTCTGAAAGCATCAACAGGTCCTTCCTACTGCTCCACTATTGACCTCTCCCGGCCGGCCAATGAACTCGCATTTCGATCGAGCCGCTGCGCTGCCGGAGGAAACGTGCGATAGCTTCGCGGCCTATCAAGTGCGGCGTAGTCGATGCTGGAGACGCAGCCTCAGGACTGGAACGACCGCAATGTGGACACGATCCGGTCGAGCGCGTTGGCGAAGATTTTCTCATCCTGCGCAAAACAGATACGGAAATGCCCGCGCCCGCGCTCACCCGACTGGTATCCGGGATTCACAATCACCCCTGCCACATCCTGCAAGCGTAGGGCGATTTCCTGATCTGAGGCCCCTATGCCGATCAGCTTCGGAAATATGTAGGACGTAGCATGAGAGGCGCTGGCGCGGATGAAGTTCGTGTCCTTGAAGGCGTCAACGGCCATATCGCGCAACAACTGATACTCCTTCACGCGTCTGGCCACAAACTCCTGATCGTCCCGAATCCAATGAAGCAGCGTATGCTGCGCGTAGGCCGGCGCTCGAAGAGCAGAGACGCTCTGGACGTCCTCCATTCTGTCGACGATGTCACCTGGGGCGACGGCAACGCCCAGCCTATATCCGCTCATTGATTCGGTTTTCGACGGCCCGAGAAGGCTGATGGTACGCGCCTTTATGCCCTCCATCGCTGCGAGATGAAAGTAGTTCCGGCCCTCATAGACCAGCCGCGAATAGAGCTCGTCGGCAATGACAAGGACATCGTACCGCATGGCAAGCTCGGCAATCTGCTGCAGGGTTGCTTCGCTATGCACCGTTCCGGTCGGGTTGTTCGGGTTCGAGAAGAGAAACACCTTTGGCTTCTGGCGAAATGCGGCCTCCATCTCGTCCGGGTCGAAGGTGTGTCGACCATCCACTTCCCACCGCAACGGCAATTTTATGCACTCTGCGCCGAAATAGCGGATCAGGCGTTCGTTCGTCAGGTAGTCCGGATCGGCGATTATTGCCTTGTCACCTTCCTCAAGAACGGCGGCGAGCGCCGTATAGAGCGCGGCCTGCGTGCCCGGCGTTAGAATGAGTTCGCGTTTCGGATCGACGGGAATCCCCATCAAGCCGCCAACGCTGGCACCGACCGTCGATCGAACATGTTCTTCGCCGCGATAGGCCGTATAGCTACGGCCGCCGCTTGTCGCGGCCTCCACATAGCTCTTGATGGCCCAGGGCGGTGCCGGGAACCGCTTCGTATCGGCGTAGGTCAGGTCAAGCAGACCAGTGTGCCGTCCGGCGTTTCGCTCCAACTCACGCTCTGCCGCGCGCAGCGACATCCCTATGGACGGCAGGCGCTCCGGCAATGCCAGGCGTTCGATCCGATTGGGAACTCTTTGCTCTATACTTACTGTCATTTGGTGCTCCGGCTTACTTCAGGAAGCTGCTCTCCAGGCGCGTGTTCCTGGTCACGTACAATCGATATCAGCACGCGGAATCCATCGGCGATGTGGCGTTCAGTAATTTCGCGCACCTTCTCCGTTTCACCCTTTTCCGCAGCCCGCAGGATCTTCCAGTGCTCCAGGATAGACTTGTGCGCGCCGTGCTTGCTGCTGGCGAAGAACCGGATGTAACGGTCGCTGGTATCGCGCAGACGCTCAACAGAAGCGCAGGACTGTTCATACCCGGATGCCCGGTAGAGCGTACTGTGGAACTGCCGGTCCAATCGCACATAGCCTTCCACATCGTCGCGTTCGACCGCCTGCTCCTGCGCTTCGGTGAGCGCGGATAGCGACTCAATTTCCGCCGCGCTCAGCTTGCGGGCCCCTACCTCGGCAAGCATTCCCTCAAGCGCGCGCCGGCTTGCGTAGAGGTCCTCGAGCAAAGTCGCGGAGAGTGGCGCGACGATAGCACTGCGATGCGGACTGCTGATGACGAGACCTTCCGCTACTAGCCTTTCGATCGCCTGCCTCAGCGGCATGCGGCTGATTTCAAGCGTGGACGCCAGCGATTCCTGGTCGATACGGCGCCCGGGCTCCAGGCGTCCACTCAGTATCCATTGGCGCAGCAACTGGTAGGCAGACTCGCTCTTTGTCATGCCTTTTGCGGCGGGGACTCCGTCGGAAGCGGGGTTCGGGGTTTCAACTGTGCTCAATGCTTTGGCTTTCCAGCGTCATATTTGATCCAAAAACCTCTATTTGGATCACATTTTCTTTTACCTCTGGATCACCTGCGCTGTCAATGAGCGTTCATTGGCATCTCTATGTTATTAATAATACAAATCTTTCAATAATTTGACTGATCGTAGCCATGAAACGTTAAGTTCGGAGGTCAGATGTTGACATAATTTCTGGATCTAATAATGTACTCTACCAGAAATTGGGATCCAAAAATGCCTGATACCTGTACTCGCCCCCCGCCCCCCAACAAGAGCGAAATGACATTCGACCTGGGCGAATATGAGCCGCGCCTCGCCGCGGTCCGCCAGCGTATGGCCCAATCAGGGATCGACACCCTGCTGGTGCATACCTTCGCCAATATCTTCTACTTGATAGGCCATCAGACTACCGGAATGGCCAACTACCATTGCCTTGTCGTTCCGGCCGCCAGCGCCCCTTGCCTCGTGGTTCGGAGGCTGGAAGCGCCGCTGGCCGATGCATGCAGCTGGATCGACGACTTCGAGATCTGGGAAGATCACGAAGACCCAATCACGATAACGATCGAGGCGCTGCGTACGCGCGGGCTCGACCGCGGCACAATCGGTGTCGAACTGAGCTCGACCGCCGTTTCCGCGCAATTTGTCGAACGGACGCAGTCCGAGGTTCCATCCTCGACTATCAAGGATGCCAGCGGACTGGTGGGGGGCGTAAGGCGCATAAAGAGCGAGGCAGAGATCGAATGCATCCGCCAAGCCGCTGTCATCACTAGCAAGGGAGTCCGCGCGGCGCTAATTGCCATCATGCCTGGCGCTACCGAAAACGAGGTGGCCGCCGCAGCCGTGTCCACCATGTACCGGGCCGGGAGTGAGTTCATGTCGCGGGAACCCACTGTTTCATCCGGTCCGCGCTCCGGCATTGCGCATACGAGCTTCAAACGGCGGGTTCTTGAGACGGGCGACTCCGTTCTTCTCGAAATGAGTGGCTGCTTCAACCGGTACAATGCTCCGCTCATGCGCGTGGCATCTATAGGCGAGCCGTCTGATCGCATGAAGAAGCTGTCCGACGCCTGCCTGACCGGCCTGGAGGACGCAATCGCAACGGTGAAGCCTGGTGCGACAGCCGGCGATGTCGAACGCGCAGTGAGCGACGCCTATCGCGCGGCAGGTCTGTCTGCAGGCAAGCGTGCCGGCTATTCCGTGGGTATAGGGTTTCCGGTGACATGGATGGAGGCGGACATCATTGCTCTCAAGCGTGATGATCCCACGGTCCTCAAGCCCGGCATGGTTTTCCACATCGTTCCCGCGCTGCGGGAAGCGCGCAAGTTCTCAGTCGGCTGCTCGGAAACCGTGCTGGTGACAGAGAGAGGATCCGAAGTCCTGACGACGCTCGATCGAAGAGTGTTCGTGCTGTAATGCCTGGCCGAGACAACCAAATGTCCGAGGAGCAAAGGGCGGCACTTACGCCGCAGGAAGCGCGCGCATACTTCCGTGAAGGAGTTTGGCAGCGATCAACGCGCGGCTTCGCCGATGGCTATCTTCAATGTGGCGTGGTTTTCCTCAGGTCCACCGATGCGGCTGACTTTCTCGCCTTCTGCTGCAAGAACAACAGCGCATTGCCCTTCCTCGACGCCTTGCCGGCGGGCTCTGCCACTCCGGGCAGATTTGCGCCCGACGCCGACCTGCGCACTGACGTTCCCCTCTACCACATCTACAAAGACGGAGAGCTTGCGGACGAGGTTACCGACTTAAGCCGGTACTGGCGGGGCGATATGGTCTCCTTCCTCCTGGGCTGCAGTATCACCTTCGATGCAGCCCTGAAGGCCAATGGCATTCCGAACCGCCAACTCTCAGAAACTGGCGAGCCCACTATGTTCGTCACCGGGATCGAGTGTGTGCCAGCGGGCCGCTTTGAGGGTCCTCTTGTCGTCAGCATGCGGCCAATGCTCCCTTCGCAAACCATCAGGGCCATACAGGTTACCTCAAGGTTTCCGCATACCCATGGCGCCCCCATTCATTTCGGCAATCCGGCGGCAATCGGCATTGCCGACATCTCGCAGCCTGATGTCGGTAGGCCGGTGCGAATCCTGGAGGACGAAGTTCCAGTCTTCTGGCCCTGCATAGGGACGATCTGGTCTGTCGTAAGCAGGACCAAGCCGGAGCTGATTATCACGCATGCGCCAGGCTGCATGTTTATCGCAGACAAGATTGGGGAAAGCATGTCCATCTTGTGAAGCCCAGGTAACACTGAACAGGGAGAGTTCAATGCGTATCACCTCACTACCGCTGTCATCTTTGGTGCTCGGAATTGGCGCCATACTCGCATCGCCAGCGATCGCCCAGGACTATCCTTCCAGCGATAGAACGCTGACCATCAACGTTCCCTGGAGTGCCGGCGGCGGAACAGACGCGGTCGCCCGTTTGCTCCAGCCGGGGCTCGAAAAGGAGCTGGGCATTTCCGTCGAGGTGATTAATCAGCCGGGCGGCGGCTCCCAGGCCGGGCTGTCGCGATGCGTCAATGAAAGGCCAGATGGCTACACGCTTTGTGCCAGCAACCTTCCCAGCACCAATATGACGTATCTCATCTCCGACCGCGGGGCACCCTACACGCGCGACAGCTTCAAGCCGGTGGCGACTATCGCCTTCGAGTTCGGGAGCGTGATCGTTGAGAAGGACAGCCCGTATAAGACCATCGAAGACGTTGTGGAGGACGCCCATGCGAGACCCGGCGAGATCCGGGTCGGAAACGCCGGCCGCTACACCAATGCCCACATTGATCTTCTCGCTTTCCAAAGAGCGACCAAGGCAGAGTTCGCACCGGTCTTCTTCAACGGCGGCGCGCCAGCTATCACGGCCCTTCTGGGAGGCCATGTCGATGTCGTGACATCGACACCCTCCAACTTCATGGGCCAAGTGCAATCCGGCGACATCAGGGTCCTCGGCCTGATGTCCGATGAGGAGAGTTCACTGCTGCCGGGCGTACCAACAGTTGCATCATTCGGATATGACGCGGTTGGCTTCACCACCCGCACGTTCTCGACACCGTCCGGGGTCTCCGACGAGATCGTTGCCAAGCTGTCCGAGGCGATTCTGGCAGCTGCGGCGACCGACACCTTCAAGGAGGCGCTGGCCCGCCTGGGTGCGGATGCAAGAGCAATGGATGCCCAGGCGACCGCTGCTCTCTGGAACAAAGTAGACAACGACATCAAAGAGCATCTGGCGAGTATGCAGGAGTAGGAGTTTCAAGCCGCCGCGTGGCGAGCGTACGCAGGAACCCGGTGCGGTAGCATTGCCGCTCGACTACCCTTGCCTGCCGTACTCTCGCCGCGCCGGCCGGGTTGCCTTTCAGAAACGTTCTCCAAGCAAATGCAGATCCCGGTCCTTCCCTGCAGGGGGTGGGACCGGATCGAGTTTAGTGCTTGTCCGGTTTGCCAAGGATTTCGGTGATGACCTTCGACGCACATTTATCTCGCCCGACGATCTATGCTGCCCAGGGGATGGTCAGTTCAGGGTATCCGCTGGCCAGCCGCACCGCGGTCCGAACACTCGAAGACGGTGGCAATGCGATGGATGCCGCCATCGCCGCCTCGGCCGTACTGAGTGTCGTGGATCCCGCAGCCAGCGGCATCGGAGGGGACGTCTTTCTCACCTACTTCGACAGCGTAACCGGACGCGTCGATTCATTGAGCGGAAGCGGCTGTGCCGCAAGAGCCGCTGAAGCCGGGCTTTTTGCCGGCGGCATTCCTCCTACCGGTCCACTTGCTCCGACGGTTCCCGGGATCGTGCGCGGATGGGAGAATGCGCTGGAGCGCCACGGAACGCGCAGTCTGGCGCAGCTCCTAGCCCCCGCTATCCGCTATGCGCGCGACGGCTTCCCGGTCTCCGCCCGTGTCGCCGGCGCCTTCGTGCGCAAGGAGCCGCTTCTGGCTCAGTGCGCGGAGGTGGTGGACTGCTACACGCGCGACGGCAAGTGGCCGGTCGCTGGGCAGAGACTGCAGCTGCCGGCGACGGCCGACACGCTGGAGACGATCGGGCGCGAAGGTGCGGATAGCTTCTACATTGGCAGCATCGCCGAACGCATGGTGGCGGGTATCGAGAACGACGGCGGTCTTCTGGACCTGCAGGATTTCGCCGGTCACGACTCGCCTTTCGAAGAGCCGATAAGCATCGACTATCGCGGGTATCAGGTTGCCACACCGCCACCGCCGAGCATGGGTGCCATCCTGCTGGCACAACTCGGTCTGCTAGAGAGATTGGCGCCACGACCCGGCAAGTGGGATACGGCGCAATGGCAGCATTTGCTCATCGAGACAAAGAAGGCCTCCTTCGCGGATTTGGGCGCGTATCTGACTGACCCTAAAGTCGCGCCCGTTCCTCCGGCCCAGTACCTGGCGCCGGCTTACCTGGAGCGACGTGTATCGTCAGTATCGAGAACTCATGCTGCACTCCATGACCCGGGAGCAATGGACTCCCGGCTCGGCCACACGGTATGTCTTGCTGTGGCCGACAAGGCCGGCAACGTCGTCTCCTGGATTCAAAGCGTCTTCAACGAGTTCGGCTCATGCTGGATGGCCCCGAGTACAGGATTCGTCCTCAACAACCGCATGTATGGATTCTCCGCGGACCCGGAGCATGTGAACGCAGTGGCTCCCGGGAAGCGCACGGCCAATACGCTACACTGCCCTCTCTTGTTGAAAGATGGCAAGCCGGTGTTGGCGTTGGCCACGCCGGGGGACTATGGGCAGACGCAGTCAAATCTGCAGATGATCACAGGCTACGTGGATCATGGCTTCGAGGTCCAACGTATGGTCGACGCGCCACGTTGGCGTAGCATGGAGGGACTCGCGGTCTCGATCGAAAGCCGCTTTCCGGAGAAAGTGATCTCCGATCTTCGCGCGCTCGGCCACGAGATGCAGGTGGAAGCGCCGTGGACAGACCTGATGGGCGGCGCCGTCGCCATTCAAATCGATCATGAGAACGGCTTCCTCGCTGGAGCGGGAGATCCCCGGCGCGAATGCTACGCGATCGGCTACTGACTTCCGCGAGCTTGCGCCGTTGAACGTCAAGAACGAAGGGAGCAACGGTGGGCTGACACAGAAGACGGCCGAGGGTTGGCGCGCCTACTCGTACTCTACCTTCGCGCACTTCGAGCAACTGACGGAAACGCTCGACGAAGAGGGTGCGAGTCTTCGAGAGTAGGCTGGCGGGACCTTAGCTTCTTGCGCGCCCAACGGCCAACCCGGGAAGGTCGGCTGCTCAGGTGTGATGTCGATCTGACGGTAGGGAGCGAGCTTAGCTCAGCTCGACACAAAGGTCGGCTCATGGCTAAAGACCGCCGTGCCGGAGTTGCCCCACTGAGGTCTGAGTAGCGGCGCAATGCGGACAATCGGGGGACAAAAAAAGATCGCTCTACGCCGCTAAGCGGACCCTGTTACGTCAGTGCCTAGAGCGTTTCACGCATTGATTGAATCGGAATGTGGGTTCCCAGGGGCGCGGATTTGTGATTCAAGCTTTCTACTGGAGTAGGAGGCCAGCATGCATGACGCGACCCTATTCGAATGACCTTCGTGAGCGCGCGATAGCGGCCCTGCAAGCAGGCGAGAGCTGTCGTGTGGTTGCCAAGAGGTTCGGTGTGGCAGTGTCTTCAGTGGTGAAGTGGCATCAGCGCTATCGGGCGACGGGTAGCGTTGCGCCAGGCAAGGTTGGCGGTCACCGTCGTCGGCTTCTGGAGCCGCATCGGGCGTTCATCGTGGAACGGATCGAGCAGACCCCGCACCTGACCCTGCACGGCTTGAAGGACGAGTTGGCCGCGCGCGGGGTCAAGGTCTCCCACAATGCGGTCTGGCTGTTCCTGCGCCGCGAGGGATTGCGCTTCAAAAAAAACGCTGTTCGCTCTTGAGCAGACGCGCGTCGACATCGCCCGGCGGCGATGGCGCTGGAAGTCCTGGCAGAGCCGGCTCGATCCCCAGCGCCTCGTCTTCATCGATGAGACCTGGATCAAGACCAATATGGCGCCGCTGCGCGGTTGGGGACCAAAGGGCAAGCGCCTGCGCGGCTTTGCCCCGCAAGGCCGTTGGCGCACCATGACCTTCCTGGCGGCCCTCAGGTGCGATGGCCTGACCGCTCCTTGCGTCTTCGACGGCCCGATCAACGGCCAGGCATTTCGCGCCTACGTCGACCAGCTACTCCTGCCCACCTTGAGGCCCGGCGACATCGTCGTGATGGACAACCTCGGCAGCCACAAATCCAAGGCCGTCCGAGCCGCCATAAAGGCCGCCGGCGCACGGCTCTGGTTCCTGCCACCCTACTCGCCCGACCTCAACCCCATCGAGCAGGCCTTCGCCAAAATCAAACACTGGATGCGCCTTGCCCAACGCCGAAGCACCGATGACACCTGGCGCCACCTCGGCCAGCTCCTCGCAACCATCCAGGCACAGGAATGCGCCAACTACTTCCAAAACGCTGGATATGCTTCCGTCAAAACGTGAAACGCTCTAGACGGGGATAACTGACCCTTACCGGACCATTGGAAGCTCTCATTGTGTAGTCTTCCTCTGACCCTGTGCACACGGGTCTGCCCTACGCTGCGTTGGGCTTCGGGGCAGATCGCCCCCTACGGCAAGTTCGCAGCAGTCAAAGTTAATGAGTGGTGCAGCTCCGCAGGGTAAGAGCAGTATTATGCAGCCGCCACATTGCAGAAAATGATGCGCTTGCTATTCACCAGAAGACCGTCTTAAAAACCAAACCGACACATCTGGTCTTATTGGAGACCAGTCGAAGGTTTCTATTCTCTTACGACACGATTGCGAAGTATGCCGATACCAGAGATCTCTACTTCGACAACGTCACCCTCTCGCATGAAGACTTGAGGATCGTGTCGGAATCCAACGCCGCCTGTCGTTCCGGTTGCAACGACATCGCCAGGTTCGAGTTCTGTAAATGTTGTAATGTACTCTGTTAGAGTTGGAACATCAAACAAGAGATTATCGGTCGTTGCCCGCTGCATCTCCTTACCATTGAGGCGGGTTATCAAGGTCAAGCGGGTAGGGTCCGGTATCTCATCAGGCGCGACAAGCCAAGGACCGAAAGCGCCAGAGTGATAAAAGTTATTGCCGTGGGTAAACTGGCTTGTATGTCTCTGCCAATCGCGCACGCTTCCATCATTGTAGCAGGAATAGCCGGCAATAACTTCGAGAGCATTGCTTGCTTTCACATGCCGGCAACGTTTGCCGATTACAACGGCAAGCTCACCTTCGAAGTCAAACATATGCGAGGCAGCGGGGAGAATAATCTCGCCGTCGTGGCCGACATGACTGTTTGCGAAGCGGGTGAAGAGCATGGGATAGGTGGGCGTCTTCTGCTTCGTCTCTATAATGTGAGATAGGTAATTCAATCCAACGCAGAATACCTTCTTTGCATCTGGGACGACGGGAGCCAATTCTACTTCATCTATTGTCAGGGTCGGTTGCATTCCTTGCAATTCTTCCCGAAGCGCATCGAGAGCGCTCGCGCGAAGAGCCGTCTGTAGCGTCGAGAATTGTTTATCTTTTTCTTGTTGGACATCAACGATTCCGCGCTCGGTCACCACGCCGAAAGAGTCGCGGCCGTTGTATCGATAACTTGCAAGCCGCATAATCAGGGATCCTGGTTAGTGTTGCTAGATGGTTTGTCGCCTTTGGGCTCTATGGGGTTGCTGCCGTCAGAATTTATGTATCTCAGTACAACTTGCCTTAGCGACTGAATGCGCTGACGGGCAAGATCGCCGGCGAGTTTCCTGTCATGTTGCGCCAGCGCATCGATCATTGCGTGATGTTCCTCTAGCGATGTAACCGCTCTTTCAGTGCGCTCTATCGTGCACATATTGGTCAGCTTCATGTAGTTTTATTGCCGCATTATTCTCTGAACGATGGTGTTTTGCGACGCCTCAATGATACGCATGTGAAACAGGGCATTTGCTTCGGAGTATTCACGAGGCGCCTGCTCAATACGATCACTCGAGAATGGCTTGAAGATAGAGTGAAGCTCTTTGATGTCTTTGCGTGTGATTCGTTCCGCCGCGCATTCCGCCGCTAAGCCCTCAAGCTGTTCGCGCACCTGTAGCCAATCGAGATACTCAGCCATCGACACAGGCGTCATGATGATGCCCTTGTACGGAATGATCTCGATCATCCCTTCCTGCACTAGCCGGTTCAGAGCTTCCCTAACGGGCGTTCGGCTTACGCCGAGCATGCGAGCGATCTCGGGCTCCTGAAGGTGCGCCGGCATGGTGCTCTCAGCCGACAACTTGATGATTTGCTTGCGCAATACTTGGTAGACTTCCTCACGAAGGTTTGGCCGCTTAGGAATCCATGAGTCAGCAAGGTCGAGCATCCGTTTCACCTCAATGATAGATCGGGACTTCTTGTCACTTGATCGCCGTCGACACCGGTTAGGCGTGACCTTACCCCCTTAACCAGATCCAGCTGCTGGGTTAGAGAACTGAGGCAGTTGGATCCTTCCAAAGGAGGGGCAAAGGGATGCCGAGGAAGCGTTTTTCTGTAGAGCAGATCATCAATCACCTGTGCGAGGCGGAGGTTCTGCTGGTGCAGGGCAAGACGGTTGGGGAGATCTGTCGGCGCATCGGGGTATCGGAGCAGAGTTACTATCGTTGGCGCCGGGAGTACGGCGGCCTGAAGGTGGAGCAGGCGCGCCGGCTGAAGGAGCTGGAGCAGGAGAATGCCCGGCTCAAGCGGGCAGTCGCCGATCTGACGCTGGACAAGCTGATCCTGAAGGAGGCGGCTGAGGGAAACTGGTAAGCCCCGAGCGCCGCCTGTGCTGCGTCCAACATGTCCGGGAGGTTCACCGGGTTTCCGAGCGCCGGGCCTGGCGGGTTCTGGGGCAATCCCGCACCAGCCAGCGCTACCGGGCGATCACCGCCGCCGATGAGCAGCCGCTGACGGCCGCGATCGTCCGCCTGGCAAGCCAGTACGGGCGCTACGGCTACCGGAGGATCACTGCGCTGCTGCGGGACGAAGGCTGGCATGTGAACCACAAGCGGGTACAGCGCATCTGGCGGCGTGAGGGGCTTAAGGTTCCCCAGAAGCAGCCCAAGCGGGGCCGGTTATGGCTGAATGACGGATCGTGCATCCGGCTCAGGCCGAGCTGGCAGAACCATGTCTGATGGTATGGAGGCGCCGCCTCGGCGGTTGCATTTACATTGGCCATATTCAATCAAGGAGGTTGCAATGAGCCATACTGTCATCGTCGGCGTCGATATCGCCAAACATGTCTTCCATGTACACGGAGCAGATGAGACCGGACGCCAAGTGTTCAGCCGTCGACTGCGCCGCTCCCAGGTCGCAGCATTCTTCGCAAACTTGCCGCCTTGCCTCATCGGCATGGAAGCCGGTCGCGCGGCCCATCATTGGGCCAGAACAATTGGGCGTTCCGACACGATGTTCGACTAATGCCGCCGCGATATGTGAAGCCCTATGTCAAAGCCAATAAAACTGACGCACTCGACGCAGAAGCGATCGCCGAAGCGGTCACGCGTCCAACCATGCGCTTCGTCGCGGTCAAATCAGAAGACCAGCAGGCGGCGCTGATGCTGCACCGATTGCGCCAGCGGTTCGTGCGCATGAGAACAGCGCAGTCAAACTAGGCGCGGGGCTTCATGGCGGAGTTCGGCCGTCCGGTTCCTCAAGGTGTTCATTCGGTTCTGCAGCATATTGAGATCACGATTGCCGGCGAAGATGTTCCAGGTGATTTGAAAGAGGCGCTGCGGGAGATAGCCGACTATGTCCGGCAGCTCTCCGAGAGGATCGACCGTTTGGAAGGGCGCATTCGCAGAGCGCAGCAAGATGATGAGGTCGCTTCGCGGCTGATCGAAATACCTGGCGTCGGACCACTAACGGCGAGCGCCTTCGCCGCCAGCGTCGAAGATGCAGGTTCATTTCAAAGTGCGAGGCGCTTTGCTTCATGGCTCGGCCTCACCCCGCGTCAGCATTCAAGCGGCGGTAAGGAGAAGCTTCTCGGTATCTCAAACGCGGCGACGTTTATCTTCGGACGCTGCTCATCCATGGCGCGCGATCGCTGTTGCGATCAAACGCATCGTGCCCGCCAGCGCTGCGGGTCTGGATCTCTCGTCTGAAAGAGCGGCGACACGCCAACGTCGCGACGGTCGCGCTCGCCAACAAAATGGCCCGCATGATCTGGGCCGTAATGTCAAAAGGCGAACGATATCAAATGATCTAAGAGCTCCCGCCTACGATTGCTCAAGCTGAAGATTGTCATGGCGAAACGGTCGGACCGTGGCTTGTTCACTCCGGGTAACCCACCGAGCCTTTAATGCTCGAACGTCTGATTGGGGAACCGGCTCGCGAATGTCCATGATGGCCAGGGATCTCTCGATCCCGACAACAGGCCGGATACATGACTGCAATCGATCCATTCGCTGATGGATAATCGATGCTTGACAAAGGCGCCTCCATACATGGGCCTACGAATTCGTCCAGGCCAGAACCCATGATGGGAGAACCTTTCGGATGCTGACCGTGATCGACGAGTTCACGCGCGAGTGCCTGGCCATCGAAGTCTCAAGGCGCCTCAGGTCGGAGGATGTGCTGCATATCCTCACCAACCTCATAGTCCGGAACGGCACACCCGAGCACATTCGATCCGACAATGGTGCAGAGTTCACGGCCAAAGCGGTGCGCAGTTGGCTCCAGCGGGTCGATGTGAAGACGCTCTACATCGAGCCCGGCAGTCCATGGGAGAACGGCTACAACGAGTCATTCAATGGCAAGATTCGGGACGAACTACTCACCGGCGAGATCTTCTACAATCTCAAGGAGGCCCAGGTGCTGATCGAGCGATGGCGGAGGCACTACAACACCGTCAGGCCTCATAGCGCGCTGGGCTACAAAGCACCCGCACCTGAAGCGCTCAGCCGCCGCGGCGGATCTGCCCTCCGCAGCCCAGGGGCTCCGGGCAGATCGCCGCTTACAGCCAGTCCTGGGGCATGTCACAATAACAGAGCTTGTCGAACTGCCTTCGGCCACCGCCATTTCATCCTTCAATGTACGTCGATTCACAAACTCCACACCCGAACCCAGTTTGGACGGGAAGGCTAGGGTGCCTGCGCGACTTGAGTCAGCATAAGAGCAACAGGCCGGGTCGCGAAAGGCAGATCTGATTCGCCAGCTATGGGCTGTGAAGCCGGAGTGATCCTGGAGCGGGCTCGTGAATCATGCACTAATCCCAATAGATTCTGCTTGACATGCATGTCCAATGGGAAAGCATTTCATGCTACCGTCGAGGTGAGGATTTGTTGCTAATTTCGATTTTCGGCGGTAAGTGCATCTTCTAACTAGCCGGCCACAGTGCCTTACCATCCATACGAACTGGTACTTTTTCGTGAAAGCTACGACAGTCCTGGACATTGCCCGCGCGGCCGGTGTGTCTGTCGCCACTGTCTCTCGCGTCTTGAGCGGAGTGCCTACTGTAACGGAGGCAAACCGGGCGCGCGTTTTAGCCGCCGTCGAGAAGGTTGGGTTTTCGCCGAATCGGGCTGCGCAGACGTTGCGCCGGGGCAAAGGTATGACCGTCGCCCTATTGGTTGGCGATATCGAACAAGGAACATCTGCCGCATTGGCGAAGCATCTCCAAGGCACTCTCGAAGCTGAAGGGATGGATCTGCTTCTCTACAACCTCAATCATGATCCGGAACGCTTGCTGGGCTTTCTGAAGCGGGCCCCCACTATGGGGCTCGCTGGATTGGTGATTTCCACACTCGACGAGTGGCCGAGCAAAGCAGCCGCGCCCATGATTCGCGCACTCCAGCGGCTGAATGTGACGGTGATCTCTGTTTCTCAACGTCTCGCATGCCGGGGAACTGCCTCGATTGTCCTTGAGGAGCGCGAGGCCTGCGCCAGGTCTGTGAGCGCGATGATACGCGCCGGCAGCTCTCCCATTGCTTTTCTTGGTCGCATCAAGGGGTCAGCTGTTGGCCAAGAGCGCTTTCAGGGATACTGTGATGCGCTCAAGGAAGCGGGTAAGCCAGTGCGCAAAGCACTCGTTTGGGACGCCTCCTACCGCTACGAGGCCGGATTCAGAGCGCTCAAGCAGGCAATAACGTCAAAGCTGTCATTTCATGGCGTCCAGGCCACCAGTGATGAGCTTGCGTTGGGCGCCATGGCGGCCATTCAAGAAGAAGGTCTTGCGATCCCCAAGCACATTGCCGTGGTGGGCTTTGGCGATCTCGAACTGAGCCGCCACACCCGTCCCGCACTCAGTTCCGTCAGCACGGATAGCGAGGAGATTGCGAAGCGGGTGGCGGCAGTGCTTCAGGATCCCCCTAAAGCGACCCGCACGCCCTCTGTCTGCGTGATCCCACGCGAACTCGTGCTGCGTGACTCGGTCAGGCCGATCCGCAAAAAGAGGCACGCTTCGCGCGCCGGCGACACTTAGCCGGTTTCGTCGAGCTTCGCTCCTTGACACGACAAGAAAACTCCCATTAGATTAAAAGAAAACGTTTTCTTCCGTGAAATCGCTGCTTTGACGGGGAGCAAACAATTCAGACTGGCAACAGCCAAGGTGGCCGCTGGAGAGGCTGCGCGCCTCCGGAAGCGGTTCGTATCAACCTATCCTGTGTGCCGCGAAGAGCGGCGCGCTTCCGACCAGCGGTGCTACGCGCTTGAATGCCATGACCCCTCCCCCGGCCAAACGTCCCGGGCCCAACGTTGAGGCCGGCCCCTTGCTTAGCGTCACGGACTTGCGTGTTCACTTCAGAACGCGCCGGGGCCTCGCTAAGGCAGTCGACGGCGTCTCCTTCGACATTCACAAGGGGGAGACCCTGGCGGTCGTGGGCGAGTCAGGGTCCGGCAAGTCTGTCACCAGCATGGCCCTGATGCGGCTGATACAGCCGCCCGGCCGGATCGTTGGCGGCAGTGTTTTGTTTGACGGCGAAGATCTGCTTGCTAGATCGGAAGCGCAGATGCGTGAAATCCGCGGCAACAACATTGCAATGATTTTTCAAGAGCCGATGACCAGTCTGAATCCGGTGTTTACGATTGGCGACCAGATCGCGGAGTCTACGATGCTCCACAAAGGGTTGTCGCGCCGGGCTGCGATGGCTTCTGCAAAAGAGATGCTCGATCTGGTTGGCATTCCCGAACCGGGCTTGCGGCTTAAGTGCTATCCGCATGAGTTTTCTGGGGGAATGCGCCAACGCGTAATGATCGCAATAGCGCTTTCCTGCGGCCCGAAACTGTTGATCGCCGATGAGCCGACGACTGCGCTCGACGTCACGATCGAAGCGCAGACCCTAGACCTCATGCGCAAGCTGCAACGGGAAATAGGTATGGGCATCCTGTTCATCACCCATGACCTGGGCGTGGTGGCGGAGGTCGCCGACAGAGTAGTCGTGATGTATGCCGGACGAGCCGTCGAACACGGCCTGGTTGGGGACATTTTCAGGCGGCCGCGCATGCCCTATACCTCGGGTCTCTTGGACTCGATCCCTCGGGTCGATCCCAAGGCGGCGGAGCGGGCCCAACTGACTGGCATCCCCGGCAATGTACCGAACCCCGACGCCTTGCCGAGCGGATGCGCCTTTCACCCGCGCTGCGCCTTCGCCGAGGCGCGCTGCACCGAGGCCGTTCCCGGCTTGCGCCCGGTCGGGGACGATCATGCTGCGCGCTGCATCCGTACCGAAGAGCTGGACCTATCGCGAGACCACGGAAGGTCCCGATGAATTCGCTGCAGTCCGCTCCCCACCGCGGCTCGCCGCAGGCGCCCCATGGAGCGTCCCCCGGCCAGGCGCGTCTGGAGGTGAGAAACCTCCAGACGCGGTTTCCGGTGCTTGGCGGCGTGATGAAGCGGCCTGTGGGCTGGGTGCATGCCGTTGACAATGTCTCCTTCACGCTGAAGCGCGGCGAGACCCTGGGACTCGTGGGCGAATCCGGGTCCGGCAAAACGACGGTCGGCCGCAGCATCCTGCGTCTTGTCGAGCCGACGGGAGGTTCGGTCCACTACGACGGCACGGACATCCTGGCGTTGCCGCCGGAGGAAATGCGGCGCTATCGCAAGCGTATGCAGATTGTATTTCAGGATCCCAACGCGAGCCTCAATCCGCGGATGCGTGTCCGGGAACTGATTGGTGAGGCCTTGGAGATCCACAGGATCATGCCGCGGAGCCCCGCCCGCGATGCGCGCATTCATGAACTCCTCGACAGGGTCGGGCTGCCGCGTACCGCGGCTGACCGCTATCCGCATGAGTTCTCCGGAGGGCAGCGGCAGCGTATTGCCATCGCCCGCGCGCTCGCAGTGGAGCCCGAATTCATCGTCGCGGATGAGCCGGTTTCCGCCTTGGATGTTTCCATCCAGGCGCAGGTGATAAATCTGCTCGAGGGCCTCAAGAAGGATCTGGGCCTGACCCTTCTTTTCATCTCTCACGATCTCCGCCTGGTCGAGTACTTCTCCGACACCGTCGCGGTCATGTATTTGGGGCGCATCGTAGAAATGGCGCCGGCGCGTGAACTGTACGTCAATCCGGTTCACCCCTATACGGAAGCGCTTCTTTCCGCGATTCCAGTTCCCGACCCTACCCTTCAGCGCAATCGGAAAATCCTCATCGGAGACATCCCGAGTCCGATGCACCCGCCTTCGGGCTGCTCGTTCAGAACACGCTGCCCGATCGCCAGTGAAACCTGCGCATCGATCGTTCCTACGCTCGACCCCGTTACGGAAGGCCATGTGAAAGCATGTCTACGCCGCCCAGATTAGATATGAACCGCTCGAATGCCGAAGCGCTGGCCCCGGAGCAGGTGCCGGCCAAAGCCGGCATTCCGCCGCGCTTTTCCGTTCATCCGTTCTTTCGCAGCAAGGTGGCGCTTACGGGTATCTTCATTGTCCTCGTGCTCTGCGCAATGGCTCTGTTCGCGCCCGTCTTTGCCCCCTTTGATCCCAACGGGGTTTCCCCGGCAGATCGCCTGATGGCGCCCTCGATGACCCATTTCTTTGGCACCGACCATCTCGGGCGCGACGTCTACAGCCGCGTGGTCTACGGCGCTCGGACGTCGATCACGGTCAGCCTGCTGGTGGTGGCCGTCACCGCCCTGGCGGGGGGCTTTCTGGGCCTCATCGCGGGCTACTACCGGCGCCTCGATGTCGCGATCATGAGCTGCATGGATGGCCTGATGGCTTTCCCGGGGATTCTGCTCGCGATCGCGCTGGTCGCAAGCCTCGGACCCTCCCCCCTGAATGTCGTGATTGCCTTGTCCATCGTTTACACGCCACGTGTGGCCCGCACGGTCCGGGCGTCGACTCTGATGGTCCGTGAGCAGGTCTTTGTCGAAAGCGCGCGTGCGCTCGGGGCATACGACTCCCGCATTCTCGCCCGGCACATTTTTCCGAACTGCCTGGGGGCGATGAATGTGCAGGTAACCTTCATCTTCGCTTACGCGATCCTCGCCGAAGCGGCATTGAGCTTCCTTGGGGTCGGGGCGCCGCCGCCGACGCCGAGTTGGGGGAACATACTTAGCGAAGGTCGGCGCTTTCTGCCGATCGCGCCCTGGATGACGATCTACCCGGGCTTCGCGATCATGGTAGCCGTCCTTGCGCTCAACCTTCTGGGTGACGAGTTGCGCGATCTCATCGACCCCCGCTTGCGCGCAACCCTGTGAGGGAAATCGTGTTCAGGCCTCTTGACTATGAATGAAGCGCCGCAGATCGCGCCCTGTGTGATCACGTGGTTGGTTTGAGTCCCGTGGAACGAAGTGGAAATGCATCATGATTGATTATCTTGAGTACGTGTGTAAGTCGAACGTGATGGTGCCCATGCGCGATGGCGTGAAGCTGGCAACAGATATCTACCTGCCGGCGAAAGCGAAGGAATTCGTGGGCGGCCGGTTTCCGGCCATCCTGGTGCGCACCCCCTACGACAAGACGCGCCTTGGCGATCATGCGTCCATTGTACGCCTGCGGGAATACGCATTGCACGGATACGTCGTTGTCGCCCAGGATTGCCGCGGCCGCCATCGTTCGGAGGGAGAGTTCTATCCCTTCGTCAACGAGACAAATGACGGCCATGACACATTGGAGTGGATTGGTGAGCAGCCCTGGTTCAACGGCAAGGCTGGGACAATCGGCACCTCCTACAATGCCCAGACCCAGTCGAGCCTTGCCACCACGGCAGCGCCGTTCTTGACTTCGCAGTACGTCAGCGAAGGCTACAGCAACTACCACAACACCCGTACGCGGACGAATGGTGCTTTCAACCTGCATCGTTTCGAGTGGTTCTTGCGCATGGCCGTCGAGAGCCACGAGGCAAACGCCGACCCGTCCCTGAAAGCCGCCATCCAGGACATGCGGGAAAACCTGTATGAGGTTCTGCGCGACAGCTTCCCGATCCGGCGCGGCCAGACACCCTTGGCGCGCGTCCCCTCTTATGAGCGCGCCCTGTTCGATTTCATGACGCGCGGC
Source organism: Pelagibius sp. (assembly GCF_965249265.1). Classification (NCBI taxonomy): domain Bacteria; kingdom Pseudomonadati; phylum Pseudomonadota; class Alphaproteobacteria; order Rhodospirillales; family Rhodovibrionaceae; genus Pelagibius; species Pelagibius sp. The sequence continues at coordinate 2,934,269 of NZ_OZ252224.1, forward strand.
ACCAAGTCGGAGTACTGGAACGACCCGGGCCTGAATCTCGAGCCGCATTTCGATGCCTACAAGGACGTGCCGATCACGTGGCTTGGCGGATGGTACGATGGCTACAGCCTGGATACGATCCGCAACTACGAAGCCATGGTGGCGCGCAAGAAGTCACCACAATACCTGATCATGGGCCCCTGGGCGCATGGGATGGCGGCCGAGGCCAAGACCTTCGCGGGGCAGGTGTCATTCGGCGAGCATGCCGGCTTTGCCTCATTCGAGGAGCGCCTCGCCTGGCTCGACCATACCCTGAAAGGCCTGGATAACGGTGTGGCGGAGCGTGCGCCGGTGCGCCTCTTCGTGATGGGCGGGGGCAGCGGCCGGATATTGAGCGGGCCGCGCTACGATCACCTCATCCCCGGCACCATCGACCACGGCGGCTACTGGCGGGATGAAAACGAGTGGCCCTTGGCGCGCACGGTCAAGACCCCCCACTACTTCCATGCTTCCGGGGAACTGTCGGCGGATCTGCCCGGCGACGACAGGCCGGCGACGACGTACGACTTCGATCCGGCAACACCGGTCCCCTCGCTTGCCGGACCGGGCAAGGGCTGGACCGAGTCCGGCGGCCCCTTCCTCCGGGCGGGCATCTCCTTCCATCAACGCGACCATCGCCGCAACCAGCATGGCCTCAACGGTCTGCCGGCGTCGACGCGCAAAGACATCGTGGTGTTTCAGACACCACCCCTAAGCGAAGATGTCGAGCTTACTGGCGTCATAGAAGTAAACCTTTACATCTCTTCGAGCGCGGTCGATACCGACTTCACCGCAATGTTGATCGATCAATACCCAAGTACTATGGATTATCCGGAGGGCTATGCATTGAATCTATGCTTCTCAATGCAGCGATGCCGCTTTAGAGAAAGCTATAATGACGAAGTATTCATGGAACCTGGAAAAGTATATCCAGTGAATTTTGTTATTCCACCGACGAGTAATCTATTCAAGAAGGGCCACACTATAAGGATCGATATTTCCAGCAGCAACTGGCCTGAGTGGGAGGTGAACCCGAACACCGGCGATCCTCTCGGGATGCATCGGCGCACGATAAAGGCAACCAACAGCATCTATCACTGTGAGAAGTATCCGTCTCACGTTGTGCTTCCCGTCATCTCGCAAGAATGACCAAAGGAACGGAGGGCTTCAATATGAACGTAAGCTTCAAAATCCAGCGCAGATCCCGCCGAGGGGGGCTGGGCGCAGTTTATGTGGCGTGCATGATGGCTGCGGCGCCGCTATTTCCTGCAGAGCAGGCTCTGGCGCAGTCGTCCAACATCAAGGCCTTGGCGGAAGCCGTCGGCGCGCCGTCATCGGATGCGCGAGGGCCGGCGGAAGGCGCCCCTCGATTCGAGGGCACTTTGAATGTCGCGACGGACCGCGAGCATCCCCATTTCGACCCGCATCTGACGACCACCAACCACGTAATCGAGATTTCCAATCACGTCACCGAGGCGCTGTTCACGCTGGGTGCAAAGGGGACGCCGGAACCAAGTCTGGCTGAGTCCTACGAGGTGTCCGAGGACGGGAAAATCTATACCATTAAGATCCGTTCCGGCGTCAAAATGCACAACGGCGATGTGCTCGCGTCGTCGGACGTGGTCGCCTCACTCAACCGGTATCTGACCTATGGAACCTATGGCCGGCGAGAGGTCGCCGCCAACGTGGCGTCCGTTGACGCCGTCGACGATCTTACCGTCAAGATCACCCTCAACGAGCGTTTTCCCTTCATTCTGTACCAGCTGAGCGCACCGATCGGCGGCGGGCCGTTCATCTACCCCAAGGAGCTGATCGAAGAAGTCGAAGGCAGCCCGATCACGCAGCCGATTGGCACCGGCCCCTACCGCTTTGTTTCTTATCGAAAGAACGTGTCGGTCGTACTGGAGCGCTTCGAGGACTATGTTGGCCGGGAAGAAGCGCCTTCGGGCTTTGCGGGCGGCCGTGTTGCCTATTTTGACCGCATTGTCGAGCATTACGTTGCCGACGAGGCGGTCCGCGTCGCGGGGCTGCAAACCGGTGAATACCAGATCGCAGTCAATATCACACCCGACCTGTATGAACTCTACAAGGACGACCCTGCGATCCGTCCGCGTGTCGTTCTTGCCACCTGGCCATGCTTCAACTTCAACAAGCAAAGCGGTCCGATGACCGATCAGCGCGTGCGCGAGGCCTTCCGGCTGGCTATCGATGTGTCGCAGATCGCACCGGCTTTGGGGCCGGACGAGTTCGTCTCCATGGATCCCGCGCTGGTGTTCCAGGGCAGCCCCTGGTTCTCGGAGGTGGGTGACGAGATCTATCGCAGCCAGGACATGGCCCGGGCGCAGGCCTTGCTGCAGGAATCGGATTATGACGGCCTGCCGATCCGCATTCTTGTGAACCCCAGCCGTCCGCATATCTACACGCCGGCGGTAATCGCTCAGCCGATGCTCGAGGAAGCTGGCTTCTCGGTCGAACTGGTTCCGGTCGACTCAGCCACCTACAGCGAGTTCCGTTCGGATCCGAACCGGATGGATGTTTTCTCTTGCGCATACTCTCCGCGTCAGGACCCTACCCTTATGGTGGCACTCGGTGCCCGCCATCCCGGCTGGTGGGATACCGAGGAGAAGACCCGGCTGATCACGGAAATGCAAACGACAGACGATATGGAGGTGCGCTATGCGGCATGGGAGGAACTGCAGCGCCACTTCTATGAGTATGTTCCCCTGATGAAGATCGCCAACTTGGCGCAGCTGCATCTGGAGTCCGCTGACTACAGTGGAGCTTGGTACGAGGTGGCACAGCGCTACTACCTGAATACCTGGTCCAACGAGTGAAACCGGCGGCCGGTGCGCGGTTCTCCGCGGTATTGCGCACCGGCCGCAGCATGCCCCCGGACGTCAAAGGCGAGCCAACGTGTCTAGCTACATATTGCGGCGACTGATCAATGCCTTTCCCACGTTTCTGATCGTGGGGTTGGTTGCGTTCTCCCTGGTGCATCTGGCGCCTGGCGACCCGGCCAGCTATGTACTGGGGGAAGACGCACCGGAAGAGGCTCTCAATGCAATGCGGGAGCAAATGGGGCTGACCGAGCCGCTACCGGTACAGTTCCTTACCTGGCTTGCCAACGCTGTCACCGGCGACTTCGGCAAGTCACTGATAACCGGCGTTCCGGTCCATCAGCTCATTTTCGACAGCCTCGAGCCCACGGTCATGCTGGTCACCTTCAGCATGCTGGTAGCGGTCGGAATTGGGATGCCGCTTGGTGTGTTGAGCGCAAAATACAGAAACTCTCCGCTCGACAAAGGTCTTCTGGTCTTCAGTCTACTTGGGGTATCGATGCCGAACTTCTGGCTCGGTCTGAATCTGATACTTCTGCTGGCGGTCTATCTTGAGCTGCTTCCGGTCGCCGGCTATGCGGAATTGAGCAATGGCCTCGATGTGACTCTGACCTACTTGTTGATGCCCGCGATCACACTAGGACTGAGTCAGTCGGCAATCATCCTTCGAATTACACGAACCTCCATGTTGGAGGTTCTGGGTGAAGACTACATCAGAACATCACGCGCGAAAGGCCTTGCCGAACGTGTGGTTCTGCTAAAGCACGCATTGTTCAATGCGATGATCCCGGTCCTGACAATCACGGGGACCATTTTCGCTGTTCTTCTAGGGGGCGCGATCGTCGTCGAAGTAGTGTTCAACATACCTGGCCTCGGACGGCTTACGATTAGTGCGGTACAAAATCGTGACTATCCCATGATACAGGGAGTCTTGGTGTTCATTACTCTCATGAACATCGTCGTTCATTTGGGGATTGACGTGTTGTACTCTATAATCGATCCTCGCATCCATTTCCGCTGAAAGCGGTGACTCGTCCTATAGGGCGTTGGCAACGCGAATGGTGGGTATCAAATAAGCCCGTACCAAGTTTGATGGAGCGTTGTGGGTCCGTTGGTGAAGACGCCCGGTGCGCGTGCCGAATGTCTTCATTCTTAGTGGAAAACGTCGCCTTCTGGCAGATTTTGTTGATTTAGTCTGCTCGTGGCGGGGTTTCGGTGTCCGCTTTTGACAGTAGCCGACATCGGGTGCCGGCCTTCTGGCCGATTTTCTTGGGACGGGGGCGTTCCGGTCCTTTGCTGGTGGATCAGATCCTCACGTCATTCATGCCAGCTTAGCGAATGGCGGCGGCTCCGGTCTGAGCTTGGCGAGCTTTCTCAGGTTCTGGGCGGTGGCGGCGAGCAGGAACTCGTCGTGCGCGCCACAAGGTCCGCGCAGCCACAGCCGGCCCAGCTTGAGGATGCGCTTGAGATGGGCGAACAGCATCTCGACCCGCTTGCGCTCTCGGCGCGACTGGTCGAAGGCGGGTGTGTCATAGAGCCCCTTGGCGACGTCGCGGGCATCCTCTGGATATCGCGCGGGATCTTGCGATGCCGGCTCTTGGGACAGCATCGGTCTTTGAGCGGACAGGGATCGCAGTCGTATTTGCTGGCGCGATACATGAGCTGGTTGTCGTTCACGATCGTGCCCTTGCTGGTCAGCATCTTGCCGGTCGGGCAGAAATAGACATCACCCTGGTGATCGTAGGTGAAGTCCTCGCGTGAGAAGCTTCCGTCGCGGCGTTTGGACTTGTCGAACACCGGCACGTGCGGCTCGATGCCGCGCTCATGCACCAGCCAGCCGAGCATCTCGGCGGAGCCATAGCCCGTATTGCCGGCGAGCCTTTGCGGGTAGAGATCGAAACGCGCTTCGGTCCGCTCCATCATGGTCTTGGCTGCCTTGACCTCGGCCTGACGAACCGCAGTCGAGGCCTCCACATCGACGATGACACCGTGATCGAGATCGATCAGGTAGTTGCTGCAGTAGGCAAAGAAGGCTTGGCCGTCGTGTGCGCCGGTCCAGCGCGCGGCTGGATCGGCCGGCGAGAGGAACTTTGGCGTCACTTTGGTCGCGGCCCCGAACGCCGCGTCGTCCAGCACGGCCAGATATTCATCGATTGCCCGGCTCGATTTCTTCGGCGGCAGGCCCTTGGCGCCTTCGATGCCCTCCTGGCGACTGGCATCGGCCTTGATCAGACTGGCATCGACCGCGAAACCCTCGCCGCCCACCAGCCCCTCGTCGAGGCAGCGCTGCACCACCGTCTCAAAGACGTGACGCAGGAGGTCGCTGTCGCGGAACCGGCCATGACGGTTCTTTGAGAAGGTCGAATGATCGGGTACCTCGCCCTCAAGACCGAGCCGACAGAACCACCGGTAAGCCAGGTTCAGATGAACCTCCTCGCACAGCCGGCGTTCCGAGCGGATGCCCTGGCAATAGCCAACGATCAGCATTCGGATCAGCAGCTCGGGATCGACCGACGGTCGACCGGTCGGGCTGTAGAAGGGGGCCAGATGCTGCCGCACCATGCTGAGATCCACGAAGCGGTCGATCGATCGCAACATGTGGTCCGCCGGCACATGATCCTCGAGCGAGAACTCGTAGAACAATGCACCCTGGTCAATTTGCCGCGAACCCATCATCGCATTCACTCCAGCTTCGAATGCTGCAATGAATCAACGATACCGGCCCGCCGCAACATCAGACTTTTTCAACAGAATCGGTCGGCATGCGTCGATTGTCCTGTCGTGGAAGGGCTCAACCAATAACCAGATCTGGCTTGCAACAACCCTGTACCGCGTGTCTCAGCTTCCCAATGCCGATTCCAGGAACGGATGTATTTCCTGATATTGCATCGGGATCGGAATCTGATGGGGCACTCCAGGGAAAATCCGTTCGCGAACAAGCACATTGTTTGCTCTTAGTTTTGCAGCAAGCCGTCGCGCCTGATTGACGGTAACATCCGAGTCTTGACCGCCGTGGAGAATGAGGGTTGCGGCCTTGATTTTCCCCGCATGGCGCAAGGCGGATCGCTCTGCAAAAGCCTGCTCTGTCGTCCCTGCCTCCGTTTCTATGTTCTGATCCAGGCGCGGCCGGCCGGTTGGGTAGCGCTCGCCGAGATCGTAGACGCCGGCAACCAGAATCAACGCCCGAAGGCGCGCATCCCGTGTCGCGACCATTGCCGAGGTGGCCGCGCCACGGCTGACCCCATAAAGGGCAATACGGTTGCGATCAACCGATGGCAGATCCCACAGATAGGTAATGGCTCTTCCCACGGCGGCTTGCGTTCGCGGCCCGACAAAATCAGGGGGTCCGGAAGACCCGCCATAACCCGGCATGGATACGGCCGCCGCAACATAGCCACGCTCGGCCATATCTGCGAGGCGTCCCTCATCGATGGTTGCAAGCCGAGGCCTGTCTTCGAGACTCGCGAAGACACGGGCACCGGGGCGGCCCCCAATTTGATGGCCGTGGACGAACAGGATCGCTGGCCAGGGTCCGTCACCCTTTGGCGTGGCGATGAACAACTCCACCTGGGCCTGCTCATCGCCTGTGCTTTGAAGAACAAGGCGTTCTTGACCGACGGCAGGGTATGAAAAAAGACCAGCGACGGAAACGACCGTAGCCAGAAAGCGTCTCATATGCTGCATCCTCAATACTGGAAAACCAGAACAATTCACGCTCTATCGACCGGCATTGAAAAGTTGACGCAAGCCACAGCCTCAGTGCCACTATCGCAGAGGTGACGACCTGTGGGAATGCGCAGCAGTGGTGCTGAACGCCGCACTCAAGTCGGTGACAGTGGATCGGCCCAACCCGACGACCGCGGCGAGGCCTTCTTTGGGACAAGTGAAGCGGAATATGCCCTGCCTGGCCGAAGTCGGAGATACCCGAGACTTTTTCAACAGAATCGGCCGCAAGTCGTCACCGTTTATTCGAGCGCTGAACGCGTTCCCTGATGGAACGCCATCTTCCAATGCTTCCCATTGGACCGCCAAATTGAGCTTCGAAGGGTAGCCGTCTCGCGAATCCGGTAGGTGACAAGCATGATCGAAGGTGAGAGTTCCCGAGCATTGAACTCCGTGATCGTACGTGGGCCGTCAAATCCCGGAGCCTGCTGCAGCGCCTCGATCATTGTCGGCTTGTCGTATATACGGCCGGAACTTCCGAACTCAATGAAGTCATCCGCCAAAAGGCTGTCAACCTCGCGTGGTGAGCGTCGAACAAGAGGGTCCATCAGGCGGACTTCCAAGGCGCGCAGCTCTTCGGCGATTTTCGTTTCCGCGATCATTTTGCTAGACTAACACATATTAATCTGGCCATGGGCGCATTACCAACGCCAAGTTGATCTTCATATGATGTGCTATCATGGAAGTGAGTAAGCCAATTGAAGCGACTGCAGTTGGCCGCGTATGGCCCTTTGGTATCGCCACACTGAGTGATCGCCTATGGCCGATTCTGTTGAAAAACTGGTGGGCGTGCCTGTCGAGCTGAGACCGTTTGATCTTTCTGCCGGGTTTGCCTGTTAAGCGGCTGGGTCTGGCTGCGGCATTTGGATCAGCTTTGCTAGCTTCCTGAGGTTCTGAGCGGTGGCTGCGAGGAGGAATTCATCGTGAGCCCCACAGGGGCCCCGTAATCGCAGGCGGCCGAGACCCAAGATGCGCTTGAGGTGGGCAAACAACATCTCGACTTTCTTGCGCTGCCGCCGCGAGGTTCGATAGGCGTCGGTTAAGGCGATGTCTCGGGCCATGTCGCGAGCGCCTTCGTGGATGGAGCGTGGCACTTTTCGTGCCGGTTCCTTAGGGCAGCAGCGCGGCTTGAGGCTGCAGACCTCGCAGTCGTATTTGCTGGCGCGATACATGAGCTGGTTGTCGTTCACGATCGTGCCCTTGCTGGTCAGCATCTTGCCGGTCGGGCAGAAATAGACATCACCCTGGTGATCGTAGGTGAAGTCCTCGCGTGAGAAGCTTCCGTCGCGGCGTTTGGACTTGTCGAACACCGGCACGTGCGGCTCGATGCCGCGCTCATGCACCAGCCAGCCGAGCATCTCGGCGGAGCCATAGCCCGTATTGCCGGCGAGCCTTTGCGGGTAGAGATCGAAACGCGCTTCGGTCCGCTCCATCATGGTCTTGGCTGCCTTGACCTCGGCCTGACGAACCGCAGTCGAGGCCTCCACATCGACGATGACACCGTGATCGAGATCGATCAGGTAGTTGCTGCAGTAGGCAAAGAAGGCTTGGCCGTCGTGTGCGCCGGTCCAGCGCGCGGCTGGATCGGCCGGCGAGAGGAACTTTGGCGTCACTTTGGTCGCGGCCCCGAACGCCGCGTCGTCCAGCACGGCCAGATATTCATCGATTGCCCGGCTCGATTTCTTCGGCGGCAGGCCCTTGGCGCCTTCGATGCCCTCCTGGCGACTGGCATCGGCCTTGATCAGACTGGCATCGACCGCGAAACCCTCGCCGCCCACCAGCCCCTCGTCGAGGCAGCGCTGCACCACCGTCTCAAAGACGTGACGCAGGAGGTCGCTGTCGCGGAACCGGCCATGACGGTTCTTTGAGAAGGTCGAATGATCGGGTACCTCGCCCTCAAGACCGAGCCGACAGAACCACCGGTAAGCCAGGTTCAGATGAACCTCCTCGCACAGCCGGCGTTCCGAGCGGATGCCCTGGCAATAGCCAACGATCAGCATTCGGATCAGCAGCTCGGGATCGACCGACGGTCGACCGGTCGGGCTGTAGAAGGGGGCCAGATGCTGCCGCACCATGCTGAGATCCACGAAGCGGTCGATCGATCGCAACATGTGGTCCGCCGGCACGTGATCCTCGAGCGAGAACTCGTAGAACAATGCACCCTGGTCAATTTGCCGCGAACCCATCATCGCATTCACTCCAGCTTCGAATGCTGCAATGAATCAACGATACCGGCCCGCCGCAACATCAGACTTTTTCAACAGAATCGGTCGGCATGCGTCGATTGTCCTGTCGTGGAAGGGCTCAACCAATAACCAGATCTGGCTTGCAACAACCCTGTACCGCGTGTCTCAGCTTCCCAATGCCGATTCCAGGAACGGATGTATTTCCTGATATTGCATCGGGATCGGAATCTGATGGGGCACTCCAGGGAAAATCCGTTCGCGAACAAGCACATTGTTTGATATTGTAAGGTCTTGCGCGGCCGTACGTGAGTTGCCGTCGTCGTACGCAGTTGTTGAGCCCCTGATACTCTGGCTGGAGTTGTGTCGTTGGTTGCGAGGGGCACCGGTGGAAGAACCGCAAAACCGGGGCCCCGATTTGAACCTACCAACGCATCGCAGGTTGTAGATAGCCCCACCTGGGTTTGGATTAATCATTGGTATGTATAAGACTTTAGAGATCTATAGACTTTCGCCGTAGACCACGATGATCACGATGTTAAGTACAGTATCGTGGATTCTGATGCCATTTTTGCGGGGTGGTTGCGGACCTCCCACCAATAATCAAGAGCCCAAACGGGTCGGTAGCCCCGTTTTGATGTGAGCTGGTCAAGCGGCGGCGGCGGACATGGCCGCATAGTCGGGGTCGAAGCGTGTCCGGCGTTGAAGCAGCGTGCAGGCGACGGCGAGCAACCGGTCGCCGATGGTGCGCAAGGCCCGGCCATGGCTGTGACCGCGCCGGCGCAATTCACCATAGCGACGGCGGCTGACGACATCGCGTTGGCTGGCGACACGCGCCCAGTGATAGAGGGCATTGGCCAAGCGTCGATTGCAAGCATAACGCCGGGCCACAAGGCAGCGCTTGCCGCTGCGCAGGGTCACCGGCGCCACACCTGCCAAGGTCCGCAAGGCGTGATAGTCTCGCCGGCATAGGGGCTGCCAAGCCTCGGCGAGCAGCGTGGCGATGACGATCCTTCCGGTTCCCGGCATCGAGCGTAGGATGGTCACGTCGCGCTGCCCGGCCCCCTGCCCCGGCTCGCTCTCCTCAGCAGCGAGTCTATCGCAGAGCGTCTCCAGGTGCCGATGGGCAGATTTGACCTGCCGCTTGACCAGTTTGAGGCGCTCGGCCAGGACATGCGCGTCCCGGCGGTCGTCCTTGGCGCCGGCAACGCTGAAGCGGTCGCGAAAGCGGTCAAGCTGCTTAGGATTGATCGCGTAGACCTGAAACCCACGCTCCAAGAGCGCTTCCACCACCGGGCCATGCGGCACCTCGATGGCAACCGCGATCGAACCCGGCGCGGCGGCGGTCCTGGCCGTCAGCCAGTCGCAGGCCTCCGCAAGTCCGGCGCCACCGTGGCTTACCGAGCGCTCACCTACCGACTGCCCGCCCTGCATCGAGAAGACAGACCTGATGGCTCTCCGACGCCCAGTCGATACCCACAAACCATCCAACCTCATCACCTGCCATGGCCGAGACCTCCCTTGTTGTCCGGACCACCGCGACGCCGATCAATCCCTGTACTGGCGCTCCAAGGCGCAACCTCCCACCGGACATCCGTCGCGGCCGTCCCGCCGGGGCACCAGTCCGCAACAGGTGCTCGCAGGCACTGGGGGCCTTGGGTTGCTCCCGGCAGGCCGGCCCGGTCCAGCTAGTCTACATCCAAGACCAGCTCACCAACTTCCAAATGGTACGAGGGCCCGCAACCAACGATATCAGCAGGGCCTTTTCCAAGCTGCGGCATAGTGATCCACTTCGATCCATGTATAACTCAAACCGATGTCGAAAAGTTCATTTTTCCACCACTCCGCGTTCCTTTGCCCAAAGGAAACAGTGTGCCCGTCTACCGGAGCATTTTCAGCCAAAGACATTCCAACAAAGCCTCTTCAAGCGTCACACAAGAATAGAGACGCCACCACCGCCCTGTGTGCCTTAGCCACATGACGTCAAAGCAGGTCTCATCAAACTCGAGCAAGCCGCCCCGCTGACTGGCCAATTCGATGGCTGTCCTATTGGCTGGCTCGAGTGGGGCCGGGTCCATTTATGATCGTCGCACCAGTCCGCGAATGTGGCTCTTGCCCCAGCCATCGAGGAAAAGAATGCCTGTCAGTTTAGGACACCGACAGGCGGCACAAAGTGGTAGCCGAGCTGTTCCGCAACGGCGCGATAGGTGACCCGGCCCTCCCAGACGTTCAGTCCCGTGAGCAGATGTGAGTTATCCAACAAACCTTGCCGCCAGCCCTTGTCGGCAATCGCAACGCAATAGTGAACGACCCCATCGAAAACAAAGGTCGGGTTGGCGTGAGTCGTTACCCTCGAAATCTCGAAACAGCCACCCTGGTCGATCGCGACGTCAACGATCACGGCCCTGTCCTGCATCATCGACAGCATGTCTCGTGTAACCAGTTTTGGCGCCGCCGCCCCAGGAATGAGAACAGCGCCGATCACCAGGTCGGCCTCGGCGACCAGTCTCTCGAGCGCGGTCTTGGTCGAATAGATGACTTTCGCCGAAGCTTCGAAATGGTTCTCCAGGCGCTCTAGGACGGCTGGATTTCGGTCAAGTATTGTGACGTCCGCATGGTTGCCGACTGCCATTTGAGCTGCGTTGAAACCGACGATCCCGCCGCCGATGATCACGATCTTGGCTGGCTCGACGCCGGGGACGCCACCGAGAAGCACACCACGCCCACCATACGCCTTTTCAAGTGCGGCGGCGCCGGCCTGTACGGACATACGCCCCGCGACCTGACTCATGGGCTTCAACAAAGGCAGTCCGCCTGAATCGTCTGTAACCGTTTCATAGGCGATGCAGATGGCACCTGACTCAACAAGATCCTTTGTTTGATCGGGGGCGAGGTGCAGGTAGGTGTAGAGTATCTGACCTTCGCGAAGTTTTGCGCGCTCGGTCGCTTGAGGCTCCTTGACCTTAACAACCATCTCCGCCCGCCCGAAGACCTCGTCGGCCGTGTCAACGATCTTTGCGCCGGCGGAAAGATAATCGTTGTCAGTGGCGCCGATCCCGAATCCGGCCGAAGTTTCGACCATCACGCTGTGGCCATGGGCTGTTAGCTCAGACGCGCTCTCCGGTGTCGGACCAACACGATATTCGTGGTTCTTAATCTCCTTGGGAACACCGACTAGCATCGTTTTTTCCTTCTTCTATCGCACCTTCGTGCGAATCACTGTCATCTCCGATTCTCATTCATGCCGTGGGCTACTGGACCTTCGGTACAATAGACACGCGCCCTGTTCGATACTTTCCGGCCAAGCGGGCTAGATCATCGGTGGCTCGACCGTTGGAAAGGTCAACTCTGCCCGGTGTCTGTCGTGGCCTTCGATTGACAGCTCTAGAAGTGCCACCGCTTCTACTCCTGGCGTTCGCCCGGCTGAAACCTTTGCAGTCCATCAGTCCACTCCGTATCCGCCAGACATCGGTCGATGGCGAGTCGCTCCACGGCGATTCCGCGGGTTAGGTCCGTCGTTCCGCCGATGTCGACGGATCGCTTGACAAGGCTGATCGCGAGAGTAGGAGCGTTGGCAATTGCCGTTGCGATCTCTGCCACCCCCGCCTCTATGCTTTCTGAGTCGAAAAGCCGCTGTACTAGGCCAATATCGAGCGCCTCCAGCGCCTCGAGCTTACGGCCGGTGAAGAGAAGCTCTTTCGTGCTAGCCGTTCCAATTCTGCGAGGAAGACGCTGAGTCGCGCCAACCGTCCCCCAGAGGGTCTCAGGGAAACGGAAACTTGCGGCTTCCGACGCATAGATGAAATCGCACGCCATCGCAATCTCCCCTCCTGACCCCACAAGTGCCCCGTCAACCAGCGCGATATGCGGCTTCTCCGAAACTTCGATGGACTCGTAAGCCCGAAAGGCACGACGCCGCCGTTCCCGGACCCATGCAGCGTCTTTGCCTTTGCGCTCCTTTAGATCTGCGCCAGCACAAAAGACGGGGCCCCGTCCGGTGATCACGACGACACGGACCTCTTCATCCCTAGCCAGCCTCTGCTCAAAGTCATAGAGATCATCACAGAGCTGAAGGTTGACGGCATTGCGTGCTTCGGGTCGGTTCAGTTCGACGAAAGCGACGCCTTCTCGGCATTCGACAACAAGCGTTTCGAAGGCATAGTCCATGGTCGAGTCCTCTCAAACGACGCCTTTGGCGGTGAGGTCGCGCACCCTGTCCGCGTCGTAGCCAAGTAGCCCCGACAAAATGGATTGGCTTTGCTGGCCGAGGGTTGGTGGGGGCGATATCGCTGGGTTGTCAAAACCTTCCAGAAGAAGAGGATTGCGCAAAGCCGGAAAGGGTCCCACTTCGGGGTATTCGAAGCTGCCGATCATATTCCGCGCCTTGGTGTTTTCATCTTCGAGGATTTGATCCACCGAGTTGACCGGGCCGACCGGCACGCGCCGGGCCTCAAGGCCTTTGATGACATCTTTCCGTGGGCGTTTTGAAATGGCTGCCTTGAGGCTCGCGGAAACGAGTTTTCGATTTCGAACGCGGCCACTGTTCGTCGCCAAATCGTCCCGGGTGGCCAGGTCTTCAAGACCGAAAAACTCGCAAAGCGGCAGCCAGTGCTGATCTGATGCTGAGATCTGCAGCCACTCTCCGTCGGCGCACTGGAAAGCAGCGGAGGGCACGCGACCAGGATGCTCCGTTCCTTCGCGCTTTGGCGCCTCTCCCAGCGCGAAGAATCGAGCGGCTGCAATCGTTAGCAAGCTCACCTGGATGTCCATCATCGATACATCGATTCGACAGCCCCTGCCGGAAACCCCACGCCCAACGAGGCCGGTAAGTGCGGCTATGGCCAGCCATAAACCCGAGGTCAGATCGGCAACAGGCAAGCCTGCCTTGGCCGGTCCGCCATCCTTCTCGCCGGTCAGTGACATCATCCCGCCCATCGCCTGGAAGACGGTGTCGTAGCCGACCTTGTGAGAGTTCGGGCCGAACTGGCCAAAACCCGTGTTTGAGACATAGATAAGGCGAGGGTTCACCTCTTTGAGGCGGTCATAGTCCAATCCGAGCTTCGCCATCTGCCCGACCGGAAAGTTCTCAAGCAAGACGTCCGCTTTTGCCGCGATGTCGCGTGCGATCTCTTTGCCATCCTCTGACTTCAGATCGAGAGTGATGGATTCCTTTCCGCGATTGAAGGCGAAGAAGTAGCCGCTGTCTTTCTTCAACCTTGGTTCCCAGGACCGCGTCTCGTCGCCGATGCCCGGTCGCTCGATCTTGACGACGCGGGCTCCGAAATCGGCCAGAATCTGCGCGGACATCGGACCGGCGAGAACGCGACTGAAATCGGCGACGAGTACTCCCTCGAGTGGTTTCATCCCAGCCTCCTAACCCCGGAAGCCGCGCATGATTACATTGACGTCGCGGCCCGCGCGCATCGCTTCGGGATAGGTGGCTTCGGAAACACGGTAGAAAAGCTCTTTGGTTGTCTGCATGGCCAAGGGATGCACGTCTGCAATCGAATACGCCATGTCCATGGCGACAGTCATGAGCGCCTCGTCTTCGACTACCCGATTCACTATCCCGAGCTCCAAAGCCTCGGTGGCAGTCAGCAGCCGCCTCAGCGCGAGAAGCTCGAAGGCCTGCTTGCGTCCGACGGCACGCGAAAGCCCAGTCATAACCAGCGCAGCGACAATGTTATGTTTGAGTTCCGGATAGCCGAACTTGAGGGACGCGCCGGCGACGGCCAGATCGGCGCCGGCGACCAGCCCCGCGCCGCCCCCGACCGCTGGACCCTGCGCCGCGGCAATAATCGGTTTGCGGATTTCCGGCAGAAGGGATTGCAATCGAAAAGTCAGTTCCGCTCTTTTCCGTACGGTTTCTGGGTTGTCCGTGGTGAGATGTGAGAACTCTTTGAGATCCGCACCGGCACAGAAACCGCGACCGGCGCCAGCCAGCACTATGACATGGACGCTGTCGTGCCGGTCGGCGGCGACCAAAGCATCAACGAGCTGCTGAGTGAGCTCCGTGTTGAGAGCGTTCAGCTTGTCCGGGCGATTCAACTCGAGGATCGTGATGGACCCATCCTTCCTTATCGCAAGCGGCTCGGTCATCCGGTTTCTCCTCTGATCAAGGGAGAGAGGCCTGTTCGAAGTGTCTTGCCATTCAGTTGCCGGCCAAGGGTACCCTCGCAGAACTGCGCAACATCCAACAGACCATCCAAGTCAACGCTGGTCTGCACACCCATCGCCTCGAACAAATTGATCAAGTCCTCTGTGGCCACGTTTCCCGTGTGGCCACCGCCGTATTTGATCTTGGCGGGATGGCCTCCGGCGCCGCCAAAGGAGGAGTCGAACCAGCGGCAGCCGGCGCCGTAGGCGGCGACGCAGTTCGCGAGACCGGTTCCGCGGGAATCATGGAAGTGGGCAATAAGCGTAACGTCGGGAGCGGCCTTGCCAATTCGCTCGAACAGCGCGTCAACCGACCATGGCGTTGCCAAGCCGGTGGTGTCGCCCAGGCTTACATGCTGGATCCCAAGCTCGGCAAAGCGGATGCAGTCGTCTACGACGACACCAGGTTCGACAGCGCCTTCGAACGGGCAGCCGAAGGTCACCGAGAGCGAACCAATCAGGCGGTAGCGTGATCCGGCGGCACTTACCATTTCTGCTATGCGCTGCCACTGCTCGTCCTTCGTCGCACGAAGGTTCTTTTGACTGTGTGACTCGGTCGCTGATGCCAAAAGGCTGATTTCGTTGACGCCTTTTCCCGCATCATGATCCGCGTTGGCCCGCTCTACGGCCCTTAGATTGGCGCAAGTCGCCTTGTAGTGGGCGTCGTCGCGTCGGGTGATTTTTGCGAGGACCTCCGAAGCATCGGAGAACTGCGGGACGACCTTGGGATTGGAATAGGATGTCGCCTCAATGCGCGGCAAACCAAGGCGGCTGAAACGATCGATCAAGGCGACCTTGGTTTCTGTTGAGACAATGTCAGGTTCGTTTTGAAGGCCGTCTCTTGCGAAGCATTCGCTAACAACGATTCTCTCTGACATGGTTCACTTCCAAAACAAAAAGCGCCGACCACCACCTGCCCAATTGGCATGTGTGCGGTCGGCGCCGGTTTGACTCGATCTGGGCGCCCCTCCTTGAGGGAGCGGCGTCTCGATGCCCCTTGCACCTGAAGCGTTGAAGTATTTGAAACGACGCTTCGGAGTCAAGCACGTTTAGAAATCTCTTGACTATCGCGTTCGTTCTGTTCCAATCGTGCGCAGGATTAGGAGAATCCCGCGCACGGGTGGCGACCGTGCGAGAAGGGATTCGAACCGGTTCTCGCGTGAGCCCTGTCTCGGGGTCTCAAGCGAGGGCTTTTTTTTTGCCAAGTCAGAAGGGTCGGGAGGTAGCGATGTCTATCAGGGCTGCTCAAGAAATTCTGCTACAACAAGAAACTCACCTACAACATGGAGTCATAGGCTTTCCCACTGCGCTTGCAACAGCCATCGGGCTGATAATCGCGGGCCCCGTTCTTTTGACGGCCACGACAGGGTTCGGCATCGGTGGCGGAGTCTTCGCGGCGGCCATCGTGATCGCCTACCTGCTGATGTTGGCACAACTCACCAGCTTTTCTGAAGCGGCCGCGATGATACCCACAGCGGGATCCGTCTACGACTACATCGGGTGCGGCCTTGGACGCTTCTGGTCCATTACAGGAACTCTGGCTGCCTACCTCATCGTGCATGTCTTTGCCGGCACAGCGGAAGTCGCTGTGGCCGGGGCTTTCGCGACCGTCAACTTCGGCTTCCTTTCGGGACTGGCAGAGTCCGGATCTTGGGTCATTGGCGTCGCGCTCGTGCTCCTATTCGGCTTCGTGAACATCCTTGGCATTGAGGTCTACGGCAAAGCCGAGATTTTCATGACCGCGTTCATGTGGGGCACCTTGATGATCTTCGGTATCGTAGGCGTTTTGATGCCACCGGCCGTTGAAATCGAAGGATTCTTTGGCGCATCCCTCGTCGGTTCGGACTTCGCGACGATACTGTCGCTGGTCGGACTTGCCATGTTCCTGTTCGTGGGTTGCGAGTTCGTCACGCCCCTAGCCGCAGAACTGAAAAATGCGGCCCGCAACATCCCTCGGTCTATGTACATCGGCACCTCAATGGTTGCCGTATCTATGTTCATCTATGGTGCAGCCATCAAGCGGCAAGTCGGTGAGGTCCCTGTCGAGGAAGGCGCCACCGTAATGCTCTTGGAAACGCCGCTCGCAATTCCGGTGTTTGCCGGGCAGGTGCTGGGCACGTTCGGACAGCTTTGGTTGGGTATCGCTGTGTTGCTGGCCTCGGCGGCGACAATCAATACGCTGCTGGCCGGTGTTCCGCGAATTCTCTATGGAATGGCGGTGGACGGTGCTCTGCCGAAGGCTTTTGCTTACCTCCATCCGCGGTTCAAAACGCCAATCGTCGGAATCGTGGTGACGGTCGCGATTCCGGCCGTTTACGCAATTGTTATCGACGGGAATGTGGATAGCATTCTCAAGTTGATCTTGGCTGCTGTCTGCGCTTGGCTCTTTGCCTACATCCTCGTCAATCTGTCGATCATTCAACTTCGCCGACGGCGCCCGGATTTGGACCGCCCCTATCGCGTACCCTTTTATGCGTTCCCACAGATCATGGCGACGCTCGGAATGTTGGTGGCCATCTGGTTTATTGCGCCTCCAGGGATCGAGCGAGCTGAGGTTTACATTCCCTTCGGAATTCTCCTCGCGCTGACCGCCGGATACGCTCTCTTTTGGCTTTCCGCTGTCAAGAAGACCAAGCCCTTCCAGCCTGTCGAGCCGGAAGAACTCGACGAGTTCAGAGAAATCAAGGGCCTGTCATAGAGCGTTGGTGCGGTGATGCAGCGAGGGGCCCTTCTATCAAGAGGACTACCCGGCAACTACCGTGCCGGGCACCTCCTGACCCTGTTGTCGCAACGAGACTTCAACGGCTTTGCGATTGAGCGCACGGCTCCGAGCACCGGCGTGATCTCGGAACCCGCAGGTACGCTCCACTTTACTGTCCGAGAGCGGGTCAAGAAGGACTTTCTGTGCCACACGGCCATCGCGGTGTTTGAGTTGCGCGTTGGCGAAGTCGACAAGCCTTGGGGGCGAATCAAGATACGCCATAAAGGCGCGATGCGGCGGACCGGAATTGGCGTAACGATAGAGCAAGATGACTTTGCAGTGGCGGATACGGCGGAGCGCATATTGTCGGACGCCGCCGTCACAAAGGCCCTGCTACCATTGGATTTCGTGAAGTTCCAAATCGATGTGTCGTCTGGGGGTTGGCGGGCGGAGATGGAGCACTTCGGCGGCTCAGAAGTCTGTATGATGTTACCGCCATCACGCCGCTATGTGCCTTTGGGACGCGAGCAACGAGGGCATCTGATAGCCGCTTTTTGGGCCCTGTTCTGCGCTATGGCACGTCATTGACCAGAGCTCGGGATCGCCGCCTCAGATGACCGAATTCGTTACACTTGAGAGCGCCATCGGAAAGCATCTTCGCGATGGATATTGCGCTGCCTTCGAAGGCTTTACGCATCTCATCCCGCATGCCGCCGCCCACGAAGCCATACGGCAGGGCCGAAAGGACCTGACCCTTGTTCGGATGACCCCGGATGTCATCTACGACCAAATGATCGGCATGGGCTTGGCGCGGAAGCTGGTTTTTTCATTCGCCGGCAATCCGGGTGTCGGCTTGTTGCGGCGCCTCCGGGATGCCGTGGAACAGCAGTGGCCACACGCTATCGAGATCGAGGAGCATTCCCACGCCGCCATGGCAAACGCCTATGAGGCTGGGGCTGCGGGGCTGCCTTGTGCGGTGTTCCGCGGTTACATCGGGGCGGAGTTGAAGAGGGTGAACCCGAGTATCAAGGCGGTAACTTGCCCGTTCACGGGTGAGGAGCTTGCTGCGGTGCCTGCGATCAAGCCTGACGTCGGTATCATCCATGCTCAAAAGGCCAACAGGCGAGGTGATGTCCTCGTCGAAGGGATCGTCGGCGCACAAAAGGAAGTCGTCCTGGCATCACAGCGCGCCGTGGTCACAGTCGAGGAAGTGGTTGAGACCTTCGACGATGTCCATCCAAATGCCTGCATACTGCCAAACTGGGTTGTCGATGCGGTCGCAGTCGTTCCTGGCGGTGCCCATCCTTCCTACGTTCACGGTTACTACAAGCGAGACAATGGAGCGTATCTCGCCTGGGACCCCATCGCGGCGGACCGTGACCTCTTTCTGAAGTGGATGGAGGATCACGTGTTGAACGCGACAGCCGAAGATTTCGCCGAACGCGTAGGAAGCCTGCGGGCATGACGAACTTCACACCGAACGAAGTAATGACCATCGCTGCCGCCCGCGCACTACGTAACGAGGACGTGTGCTTTGTCGGAATCGGCGCACCCTCCGCGGCCTGTAACCTGGCGCGTCTAACCCATGCACCTGACATAACCCTGATCTATGAGTCCGGGACCATTGGCACCAAGCCCGACGTGCTTCCGCTGTCGATCGGCGACGGGGAACTCTGTGAGACCGCCGTAACAACAGTCCCGGTAGCGGAGATGTTCCGCTATTGGCTACAAGGAGGCCGCATCACGATTGGATTCCTGGGGGCGGCCCAAATCGACAAATTCGGTAACATCAATACCACTGTGGTGGGCGACTATGATCAGCCAAAGGTCCGCTTACCCGGTGGCGGCGGTGCCCCGGAAATTGCTGCCTCCTGCGGCGAGATTCTGATCACATTGAAGCAGGTAAAGCGGAGTTTTGTCGAAAAAATAGACTTCGTCACCTCACTCGGCCACGGCCCTAATGGCGAGGGCCGGGAGAAATTTGGCCTGACGACAAAGGGACCCTCACGGCTCTTCACCGATATGGCGATATGGAAACCGGATCGGAAGACCAGGGAGTTCGCCGTCACATCGATCCACCCGGGTGTCACACGGCAGGAGATCGAGGACACGGTGGGCTGGCCTGTGCGCTTCGCAGAGGACGTCGCAGAAACACCACCACCGACCGAGTTGGAGCTCACAGTTCTTCGCGACCTCAAGGCCAGAACTGACGCCGTTCACAAGGGCGAGATGAAGCAGTCCAAGAGGAACTCGAGAGATGGCTGACGCCCTTGTTTGCGACTATGTCCGCACACCCTTCGGCCGGTTTGGCGGATCACTAGCTTCCGTGCGGGCGGACGATCTAGGCGCCGTCCCGTTGAGAGCTCTTGCTGCACGCCATCCAGACCTGGAATGGGCCGACCTCGATGAGGTGATCTTCGGTTGTGCCAATCAGGCGGGGGAAGACAACCGCAACGTTGCCAGAATGAGCGCCCTGCTTGCCGGTCTTCCCGAAAGTGTACCCGGAACAACGATTAACCGGCTTTGTGGGTCCGGCATGGACGCGATCATATCGGGAGCGAGGAAGATCAAGTCCGGCGAAGCCGAATTCCTCATTGCAGGCGGCGTTGAGAGCATGTCCCGAGCGCCTTTCGTTGTTCCCAAAGCAGAGAGGCCATTCTCCCGGTCAGCCTCCATCGAAGACACGACCATCGGATGGCGCTTCATCAATCCTGTTATGAAGAAGTTGTACGGCGTCGACTCGATGCCAGAAACGGCAGAGAACGTTGCGCTGGAGTTTGGCATCGGCCGTACCGACCAGGACGCAATGGCATACCGCTCCCAACAACGCGCGGCGGGAGCGGCAGCGAGTGGGCGCCTGCGGCGAGAGATCACCCCGGTCGAGGTACTGAAGAAAAGGGGTGAAACTACGACGGTTGAATCCGATGAACACCTGCGGCCCGATACGACGGTCGAGAAACTGGCAGCGCTTCCAGCGCCATTTCGCGCCGACGGCACTGTAACGGCGGGTAATGCCAGTGGCGTAAACGACGGCGCGGCAGCGCTGATGCTCGCATCCGAGGCCGCCGCGTCAAGGCACGGCCTGACGCCTATTGCCCGGGTCATTGGGGGGGCAACCGCCGGCGTGGCGCCGCGGATCATGGGCATAGGGCCGGTTCCCGCAACTGAGAAGCTCTGCACCCGGCTTCGCATGGAGCCAGGTGATTTCCACGTCGTTGAACTCAATGAGGCCTTTGCATCGCAGAGCCTTGCCTGTCTAAGGACTCTTGGGCTTCCCGACGATGCGGAGCATGTCAATCCAAACGGCGGGGCGATTGCCCTTGGCCACCCGCTCGGCGCATCTGGCGCGCGTATCACGGGAACGGCGGCGCTCGAGATCTCTGGCAACAAAGGTGCAAGAGCGCTTGCGGCGATGTGCATAGGCGTCGGCCAGGGCATCGCCATCGCTCTCGAAGCTGTGTAGGCGGGAATTGAATGAAGCGGAAAACGACTCCGACAAGCTCACTGCTATCGAACCTGTCCGGATACCCCGAGACCGGAAGCAATACAGTTTAGAGTTTCTCATGTGTTTGATGCAGCCTCGTTTTCCCTGCGCTGTCGGGTCCCGCCTTCTGCGACAAGTAAGATGAGGTAAATCGAGTTTGGCCCTTTATGAGATGCGCACCTACGTTCTCTACGTGGGAAAGCTTGACGAGGCGGTGAGACACTACCAGGAGTTTGGCTGGCCGACCCTCGAACATGGCGGGTTCGATAGCAAGCTCGTGGGTTACTTCATCTCGGATGCAGGCGGGCTCAACAAGGTGATCCATCTCTGGAAGTTCGACGACGATGCCGACCGTCGCCATCACTGGAGGCGGGTCGATCAGGGCCAAGGATTTGCGGAGTTTGCGGCGAGGCTCCGCCCACTCGTCCTTACGCAGGAGAATCAACTTCTTTTGGACGCTCCCTGGGGACCGCACCCCTAGTGCAGGACCGGGTCAAGCTGGTTCGCTTGGGGTGGCGAGGGATTTGCGTCAAAGAGCTTCAACGTCTTGTGCTGTTTTCCGTCGTCGAGCTTGACTCTGTGAAGTGTTCGGTGTGTCATTGATCCGCTAGGAGTTTTCCGAGCGCTCGCTTCCGTATGGTGCGAGCGCAACGGAGGAAATCGAACCGGCGAGAGGTAGACAGGCGATTACGCCGTCTACCTCTCGCCGGTTTTTTTGGGGATCGATTGTGTGAACGCCGTACTCGCTTCTTTCGAACAGGTCAGAAATTCCTTCCCAGAGATCCCCGAGACGATCGTCGAGGCCTTGGATCGAACCGCCGCGCGCTATGCGACCGAGGAGGCAGTTGTCGAGGGCGGCTCCCGTGTGACGTTTGGAAAGCTGAAGAAGCAGGCCGACCAGGTGGCGAGCGCTCTTGCCGCAAAGGGGTTCAAAGAAGGTGACCACATCGGCGTTTGCGTCGGCAACGGCGTGGAGTGGATCGAGCTGTTTGCCGGAATCGTTCGTTTGGGTGCCGTATGTGTGCCGATCAACACGCGCCTGAAGCCCGACGAGATTGCATATCAGCTCAAGCAGGCCGACGTCGCGGCGCTCTTCATCACCGAAAGGCTTCTGTCCATCGACTTTATCGAAGTCCTCCGGTTGATCTGTCCGGAAGTGGACACCTCGCTTCCTTCGCCGAAGCTCCCGAGATTGCGGCAAGTTATCGTCCTTGGAAACTCGGCTCCGAACGCCTGTCAGACTCTTGATGACTTCTTCTCGGACGGCGGACAAGACGAGATGCCGCCTCCGCCCGAGCCTGATGATCCGGCGCTCATCCAATACACCTCCGGCACCACCAGCTTTCCAAAGGGTGTGGTTCTGACACACCGAAACATGGTGACTGATGCATATTTCGCGGGTCAGTGCATAGGTGTGCAGGCTGGGGACCGCTACCTGAGCGCACGCCCGTTCTTTCACGTGGCCGGCTCTACCCTATCGGTTGTACTGAGCCTGGTGACCGGCGCCACGCTCGTAACTATGAAGCGATTCATCGCTGACGAGGCACTGCGTTTGCTGGAAGACGAGCGGTGCACGCTTACCTCCGGAAACGACACGATGTACCTGATGTTGCTGAACAGTCCCGACTTCGCCCCCGGGTGTTATCGGCTGCGTGGCGGCTGGGCCGCGGTGTCACCCAGCATTATGCGGCGAATCACGGGCGAGTTCGACGCCGGTGAAACAGTCGTCGCCTATGGGCTTTCGGAAGCGTCTCCGAACGTTGCGATGTCGGATCATCAAGACCCTTTGGAGGACCGAGTCGCCGGTTGGATGAACGTTCATCCAGGACTTCAGGTTCGGATTACAGACCCGGAAAACGGTGTCCAATGTGCGATCGACGAAGAAGGGGAGATACAGGTACAGGGATGGTGCGTCATGCAAGGTTACTACAACGACCCTGAGGCCACAGCCAAAACGATGACCGCGGACGGGTTCTTAAGAACGGGCGACAAGGGCACTATGCGCAAGGATCTCAAGTTGAGGTTTGTGGGTCGCCTCAAGGAGATCATTCGGGTCGGCGGCGAAAACGTGGCGCCGTCCGATATCGAGGACGCCTTAGTCGAACACCCCAAGATCCAACAAGCGCAAGTTTTCGCGTTGCCAGATCCACGATTGATCGAGGTTCCCGGCGCCTATGTTCTCCTCCGGCAAGGCGAAACCCTGACCGAGGACGATGTCGCCGAATGGGCCAAATGCCGTCTCGCGAACTTCAAGATCCCCAAGTACATCGCTATCGTGGAGAGCTTCGAGTCAATCGGCATGACCGCGAGTTCCAAGATTCCCAAACGTCTTTTGGCCGAGCACGCGAAGAAACTCTTTGGTCTGGAGGACAGCTAGCTAGGATCATGGGCAATCGCTTCACCGAGAGATTTGGCGTTTCGCATCCGATCGTCCAAGCGGGCATGAGTTGGGCCTCGTCGAACGTGGCCTTGCCGGCTGCGGTTTCGAATGCGGGCGGCCTCGGAGTCCTCGCCGCCGGCCCGATGTTCGTCGACGACTTTCGGGAGGCCCTGCGCGGCTTGAAGTCAGAGACCAGCGCGCCTTTTGCCGTCAACGTGCCGCTCTACCGTCCACAAGCGGATGAAATTCTGGATATTGTGCTGGAAGAGAACGCGCCGATCCTGATCGCGTCTCAAGGCGGGCCCGGCAAGTATCTCAAGCGGATTCAGAGTGCCAGCGTCAAATGTATTCACGTCGTTGCCTCGGAGCGTCATGCGAAAAAAGCGATGGAGGCCGGCGTCGATGGCTTGATCGTCGTGGGTGCGGAAGCAGGAGGCCACCCGCCGCCGGCTCAGGTGTCGACCTTTGTCCTCGTCCGCGCAGTCGCGCTGGCAGCGCCCGACGTGCCTCTGATTGCAGGTGGCGGCATCGTCGACGGCGCTGGCATCGTCGCCGCACTCGCGCTCGGGGCCGATGCCGTGCAACTGGGTACGCGCTATCTGGCAACCAGGGAATCTCGGGTGCATGAAGCCTACAAGCAGGCCGTTCTGCACGCCGGGGTCGAAGACACAACATTGGTGGGCAAGGCCTTCGGGCCTATTCGAATGCTGAAGAACACCTTCTCGGAGCGCTACCTGGAAGCTGAAGCGGCAGGCGCCGACCAGGAAGTATTGCTCTCTATTTTCAAAGAAAGCTCCTTGAAGCTAGCCGCCCTGGATGGCGATCCGGACAATGGAAAACCGGAAGCAGGGCAGAGCGCCGGCCTGATCAAGGATCTGCCAAGCGCCGAGGAGCTCACCGGGCGCTTGATTGACGAATATTCGCTAGCCCTTGCCAGACTGTCGGAACTCAGCGTATCGCTGAAAGGCGGCTTGTAATGCTACCTGCAAAGCGTTCTTCGATGGGGTGTTGTAATGGAGTTCGATAGCATTTTGCAGGCCTTCCAGTCCGTCGGTCAGCCGATAGCCAACGACTCTTCGCTTGAAGAAGTTCCTAGCGAGTTCGGTGATGAACGTTCCATCGGCATCCACGATTTCGTGGGTGAAGCAATCGACCTCCAAGACAACGCCGATCCAGGTCAGCATCTCGGACAAGCCGGTCCCCTTCGGCGCTTGAGCGTACCCACTGACCAGAATCGTCTTGTTTGCCAAGCGAATGTCCCTCCAGGAAACACGAAGGCCGGATGCGATGACCAGCCAATCACGACCCAATATTTCACAACGACCCTCTAGAACTGTCAACAGACGGCAAGGTCGAGCAAAGCCATGAACATCTCGGTAAACCCTCTAGTCACGAAGCACTCCAACCTCAACTCGGCCCTGAGGATGACCATTGGTGGCGCGCAGGTAGACGCGCGAGACGGCAGCACCATGCCCGTGATCGATCCGAGCACCGGCAGACAAGTGGCCACCATTCCGGAGGGTAAGGCGGCAGATGCCGACCGTGCAGTAAAGGCAGCGCGCGAGCGCTTTCAGTCGCCGGAATGGCGAAAGATGAAGCCGGTCGCCCGCCAACGGCTCTTGCTGAAATTCGCCGACTTGATTGAAGCCCATGCCGATGAATTGGCTGAGCTGGAATCAATCGATGCAGGAAAGCCGCTTGCCATAGCCCGCAACTCGGATCTAGCGAGTGTTATCGACGTTTTTCGGTACTTTGCCGGTTGGGCCACCAAGCTGACAGGTGAGACACTCGATGTATCCGTGCCGCGAATGCCAGATGGCGAATTCTTCGCCTACACGAAGAAGGAGCCAGTCGGGGTCGTGGTTGGTATCACGCCCTGGAACTTCCCGATCTCCATGGCCTCCTGGAAGCTCGCACCGGCGCTCGCGGCCGGCTGTACGGTCATCCTCAAGCCGGCGGAGGACACCTCCCTGACGGCCCTTCGGCTAGGCGAGTTGGCCCTCGAAGCGGGATACCCAGACGGCGCTGTCAACATCGTCACCGGACGCGGTCACGAAATCGGGGCGGCTTTGGTCGCGCACCCCGGTGTCGACAAGGTTTCCTTCACCGGGTCGGTGGCAACCGGGCAGGCCATAGGTCGCTCCGCGCTAGACAAGATGACACGCACAACCCTTGAGCTCGGTGGCAAGTCGCCGGTGATCGTCATGCCGGATGCCAATCTGGACTGGGCCGTGACCGGTGCTGCCATGGCGATCTTCTTCAACCAAGGTCAAACCTGCACGGCGGGATCGAGGCTCTATGTCCATAGAACGATCTACGATGAGTTTGTTGAGAGAGTCGTCGAGGCGGCGAAGCAGCTGAAGATCGGCCCGGCGTTCGAGGACGGGGTCTTTTTCGGGCCGGTCATCTCCGAGGCGCATGCGGAGAAGGTCATGAGCTACGTCGATACTGGCCGCTCCGAGGGCGTTCATCTGACTCTTACTGGCGAGCGTTTGGATCGCCCTGGCTACTTCCTCTCGCCAACGGTCATGACGGGGACACGCGAATCCATGCGCGTGGTCCAGGAAGAAATCTTCGGCCCGGTCCTGGCAGCGGCCCCATTCGATACCGAAGAGGAGGCAATCGAGCTCGCCAACGGTACCCCCTTCGGTCTCGCTGCAAGCATTTGGACAGAAAACCTAAGCGCAGCTCACCAACTGGCCGCCCAGGTCCAGTCCGGCATCGTCTGGGTCAATTGCCACAACCTCTTCGATCCGAACTTGCCTTTTGGTGGCGTGAAGCTTTCCGGGCTCGGAAAAGACCTCGGCCGCTCAGCCGTCGAAAGTTGCTTGGAGCAAAAATCGGTCATGATTCGGCTGCAATAGGATGACGAGGAAGACAACCTGATGAACGGAACAGGCAACTCCCAAGCCGCGCTTGATATCGCCTATCAAGTGCACCCTCAGACCAACTTGCGTCTGCACGACACACGCGGGCCGATGATCATCGAACGCGCCGAAGGTGCCTTTGTCTATGATGACGGCGGCCAGCGGTATCTCGATGCCATGTCCGGGCTGTGGTGCGTCTCTTTGGGATACAGCGATCAAGCTCTCAAAGACGCTGTGAAGGCGCAAATCGACGAGCTGCCCTACTTTCAGCTCTTCGCTCACCGTTCCAATAATCCCTCGATCGACCTCGCGGCGCTTCTGATCGAAAAAGCGCCCGTGCCGATGTCGAAGGTCATCTTCCAGTGCTCCGGTTCGGAGGCGAATGATACGGCAGTCAAGCTGGCTTGGTACTACTGGAACTCTCGCGGAAAACCTGAGAAGAAGAAGATTCTTGCCCTAAACCGAGCCTACCACGGGACCGGAATTTCTTCCGGAAGCCTAACGGGACTGGTGAACATCCACAGTCAATTCGATCTGCCGTTACCTGGCTTCCTACACACGCGCTGCCCACATCACTACAGAGAAGGCCTCGAAGGTGAAAGCGAAGAAGACTTCGTTGCAAGGCTTGCCCAGGAACTCGAACAGCTAATCGTAGAGGAAGGTCCCGACACGGTAGCCGCTTTTTTCGCCGAACCGGTCATGGGAACGGGCGGCGTTGTTGTCCCGCCCGAAGGTTATTTCGCGGCAGTTCAGAAGGTCTTGCAAAGACATGAGATCCTCCTGATTGCGGACGAGGTGATCTGTGGGTTCGGGCGAACCGGCGAGTATTGGGGCAGCACGAAATTCGGCATTCGTCCCGACATGCTGACCTGTGCGAAGTCCTTGTCGTCCGCTTACCTCCCAGTCTCGGCCGTTATGGTGTCCGAAAGCATATTCGAAGCGATGGTCGAACAGTCGGATCGAGTCGGGGTCTTCGGTCATGGATACACCTACGGGGGCCATCCGGTTTGTGCGGCAGCTGCGATTGCTGCGATCACGCGCTACGAGGAGCTGGATGTCGTTCACAAGGCGCGGGCGATGGGCCAATTGTTGCAAGACGGCCTGCGTCAGTTTGTCGACCATCCGCTCGTCGGCGAGGTTCGCGGCGTGGGCATGATGGCCGGGATCGAGTTGGTGCAAGACAAGGCGACGAAGGCTGCATTCGATCCCAAGCGCCTCGTTGGCGGCGCCTGTTCCGCCTTTATCCAAGACCGTGGCGTCATTTCACGGAATCTCATCGACACCATGGCTTTTTCGCCGCCGCTGATCGTCTCCGAATCGGAAATCGACATGATCCTAGAAGCCGTCGCTGGCGGGCTCGACGACACGCTCGCCTGGGCCAAGAAGGAAGGCCTGAAGTGACGGGCAGGATGAGGAGCCTCGATTATGCAACAAGCGATTCAAGAGTGGGCGACGGCTGTAGGAACATTCATTGATGCCTATTGCAAGCTCTTGGATCAGGCCGAAGAGACATCAAACGCCGAGATTGAGGCGGAAAGGAGAGTGTTCCGCGACTTGCTTCTTGGGATCGAACGGGATGTCAGGCCCGAAACTCCCACCGGTCTCCCGGTTTGCCGCTTTGCAGATGCCGTTCTGCAGGAAGCGCCTAGCGAGACTTCCTTGCAAACGGATCTCAACGAATCATGCCGACAGGTCATCGCGAACGCTAGGTGGGTCAACAAGTACGAGCCGAACGCGGAACACGCGGACCTGTTCGAGAACTTTGCCTTTTGCGACTTCGTAGGGCCGGACTCCTCGCAGGTGTCTCACGACGTAACGCTGGGCTTTGTCCTCTTGGGTCCCGATACCAGCTATCCGTTCCATGAGCATCCGGCTCGAGAGCTCTACTACGTAGCCAGTGGAAAGGCCGGTTGGGCCACCGATTTCGAAGACTTTACCCTTCGGGAGCCGGGCACTTTCCTTCTGCACTTAGAAAGCCAGCCCCACGCCATGCGGACTTATGGCGAACCCTTGCTCGCTGTATCGGCATGGCGGGGAGAGGTTCGGGGAGGATCCCGCTTCAGCCAGAAAGTGCCCCGACAGAACGTCAACCTCAAACATCATATCTAGGTCAGCCATGAAGACGTCACCCGGTCCAATCATCCAGTTCAAAGGAATCAACAAGACTTACGATGGTGCGGTGAACATACTGAAAGGCCTGCATCTCGACATAGATAGGGGGGAATTTGTCACCTTGCTGGGCCCTTCGGGGTCGGGCAAGACCACGCTCCTGATGATACTCGCGGGCTTTGAAGTGCCGACCGGCGGCGAGGTGTTGCTTGACGGGCAAATTCTCAATCACGTGCCAGCCTACAAGCGCGACATGGGGGTCGTTTTCCAGAACTACGCGCTCTTTCCACATATGACCGTGCGCAAGAATGTGGGCTACCCGCTGGTACAGAGAGGCGTGTCCAAGGAGGAAATCGCAAAGCGGGTCGACGGCGCACTGTCGATGATCCACATGAGCGAGTTCAGCGAGCGGCTCCCCGCTCAACTTTCCGGGGGTCAGCAGCAGCGAGTGGCCCTTGCCAGGGCGCTTGTGTACCGGCCACAGGTCGTCCTCATGGATGAGCCACTGGGCGCCCTCGATAAGAAATTGCGGGAGCACATGCAGATTGAAATCAAGCATCTGCACGGCTCCCTCGGCATGACGGTAGTTTATGTGACGCACGACCAGTCCGAAGCTTTAACGATGTCGGATCGCATTGCGGTCTTCAAGGATGGGGTGATCCTGCAGATCGGATCACCGCATGAGATCTACGAGCAACCGAACTGCTCTTTCGTCGCAAACTTCATAGGCGAGACCAACAACTTTTCCGGTTCGGTCCGATCCACCAACGGCAATCACTGCGATGTTGAGCTGCATTGCGGCGGCTTAGTCCGCGGGGTGAACGTTTGTGGTGCCGGCGTTGGCGACGAAGTCAATCTAGCGGTCAGGCCTGAACGTATTCAGATCGACCGTACCGACGATTGTTCCCTTGGCTCGGTTAGGGCCGTTGTGGAAGGAACGATCTATCACGGCGACCATCTTCGCTACGAACTCGGCATCGCTGGCACCGAAGGCGCAATGGCAAAGGCCGCCATTGAATCGAGCGAATCTTTGGCACGTGGAACCGAGGTGAACGTTCGATGGAGCGAGCAACACGGGCGTGTACTGGACAGGATTTTGCTTTCGGGCGATCGGCCAGATCCGGAGATGAGTCACCAATGAACGCAGATCTCAAGGCTGAGCTCCGCCTGGCGGAAAGAGGACGGCAGCTCCGAGCGTTTGCACTCGTAGCCCCTTTGCTGACCTTTCTTGTCGTGATCTTCGTTTTGCCGATCGGCTTCACAATGTTCTTTGCCGTGGCCAGCCCGGAGGTAAGAAACGTTCTTCCCCGTACGGCCGGTGCGATCGCCGATTGGGATGGGAGCGACCTGCCCGATGAGGCGACCTTCGAAGCGCTTGTACAGGACCTTCAGAACGGTGCCGCCGCCAAAACAGTCGCCGGGCTCGGCACGCGGTTGAACTACGAGATTTCCGGTTATCGCAGTCTGATCATGCGTTCGTCGCGACGCGCAAAAAACATGGATGCCCCCTACAAGGATGCACTGATCGAGCGAGACCCCCGCTGGGGTGAACTTGAATATTGGCGGGCGATGAAGACCGCAATTGGCCCACTGACACCCCGATACCTGCTTCAGGTCTTGGATCTGGAACGCAGTTGGGACGGCTCGATCACTCGGGTATCCGCCGAGAGGGCGGTTTACGTGAACTACCTGGTTCGGACGTTCTGGATCAGCGTTTCCGTCACGGTCCTCTGTATTTTCATTGGCTACCCAATTGCCGTTGTTGCTGCGCACTCGAGCCAAGCCATAGGTCGGTTGGTTCTGGCGGCTGTGCTGCTGCCGTTCTGGATTTCGGTGCTCGTAAGGACGGCAGCGTGGGTCGTGGTTCTGCAGAAAGAAGGCGTTATCAACAGCGCGATGATTCACCTGGGAATAATTGATGAGCCGGTTCAACTCATTTTCAATCGGCTGGGCGTCTACGTCGCAATGGTTCACGTTTTGCTGCCGTTTCTGGTGCTCCCGCTTTACAGCGTCATGAAGAACATACCCATGCTCCATATGCGGGCAGCGGAGTCCTTGGGTGCGAAACCGATCTCGGCCTTTCTGACAGTCTATCTCCCCCAGTCATTGCCAGGACTGAGTGCGGGAACCTTGCTCGTGTTCATTCTTTCACTCGGGTACTACATCACGCCAGCGCTCGTTGGCGGACCGGGTGATCAGATGCTGAGCTATCTGGTGACCGAGTTCGCGCTGGAAATCGGCAACTGGGGTATGGCCGGTGCGGCTGCGTTCCTTCTCCTCGTTTCCACCCTAGTGGCATACGCCGTCTTCAGGAAGTTGTTGGGCGCGCGCGGTTTCATGGCGTAGAGAGGAGAGTTTTAGATGATGGTCTCGGGCGGTTATCTGACACCAGCGCAGCGCGCGGCCCGACTGGCCCTGCGCCTATTCGTCGCCCTTGCCTGCGCTTTCTTGATCCTGCCGATCGTTGCGATCATTCCGATCTCGTTCAGTTCGGGCAGCTTTCTCAGCTATCCGCTACCTGGCCTATCCTGGCAGTGGTACGAGAACGTGCTGCGCCCGACGCCATGGTTGGAGTCCACCTGGAACAGCTTGATCATTGCGGTGGGCGCAACGACGCTGGCGACTGTTTTGGGAACTCTCGCCGCCTACGGCTTGACCTCGGCGAAGTTTCCCGGCCATGCACTTGTCGTCGGCCTCATCATATCACCACTCATTGTACCGTTGATCATCATCGCCCTGGGCGTCTATTTTTTCTTTGCTCGCGTCGGCCTGTTGGGAACTTTCGCTGGCCTCATTCTGGCACATACCGCGCTCGGCGTACCTTTCGTCGTGATCTCGGTGATGGCGTCACTCGCCGGTTTCGACCGCCGTTTGGTCCGGGCGTCGGAAAGCCTTGGTGCAAGACCGACAACGACATTCCGTGTCATAACCCTACCTCTCATCGCCCCAGGTGTTGTGTCCGGCGCGCTCTTTGCGTTTATCACCTCTTTCGATGAGATCGTGGTCGCCCTCTTCATTGCCTCCCCGGCGCAATTCACTCTTCCACGCCAACTTTTCGCCGGCCTGCGGGATCAGTTGGACCCCTCGATCGTGGCAATTGCGACGCTCCTGATTCTGTTTACAGCCGGCCTTCTGGGATTGTTTGAAGTTCTGCGTCGTCGAACGGCTCGGATCGTGGGAAAGACCTGATTGAGGGGCTGAGAATCACCACGAGGACCAGAACCTTTGGTTGAGCAAACATCACTTGTTCGAGAGTTGAGTTGTGCGGTACCAGACACGACTCTGGAACAGGCGCAGGATATTGCTCGACACTTGTTCGACGTCGAAGGAGAGGCGCATCTCCTTCCTGGCGAGCGGGAACGAAACTTTCGCCTTTATGCCGCTGAAGACAGCTACTTTCTGAAGGTCGCGCCGGCGGGCACCGACAAGCCTTCACTGGAGATGCAGGCGGCGGCTCTCGCCCACCTCGCCGCAATAGCGCCAGAGCTGCCCGTGCCGCGGGTCATAAGGTCCGGTAAGACTGCCGTGGTCATGCTCGACGATGGGTTGCTCGTGTTCATGACCAGCTGGTTGCCCGGGGTTCTCATGCTTGAGACCAAGAAGACACCTGGGCTCCAGAGGGAGGTCGCAGCGCTGGCAGCATATGTCGGGAAGGGCCTCCGAGGCTTCTTTCACCCCTCTGCCGGGCGAAGGCTGATCTGGGACTTGAGCCGGGCGGGCGAACTTCAATCGCTGCTGGCTCACACGACGCACCAGGACCGAGCAAAGCTGGCCGGCGCCGCCCTAGGGTCGGTACTCAATTAGGGATTCCCCTACGTCTGCAGTTGTGATTCTTTGATCCAGGTTTCCCAAGGCAGGGAGGATTGGATGGCACGGCTTTACTGGCTTTCGGACGAGGAATGGGCTCGGATCGAGCCTTATCTGCCGCGCGGTCGGCGCGGGGCTCATCGGGTGGATGACCGTCGGGTGATTTCCGGTATCGTCCATATGCTCAAGGTCGGAGCGCGCTGGCGCGACTGTCCGTCGGAATACGACCCCTACACGACGATCTACAACCGCTTCAATCGCTGGAGCAAGCAAGGGGTTTGGGAGGATATTTTCTACGCCCTGACGGGTAAAAGTGTTGTCGTATCGACCACAGCGGTCGATTCCACCCACATCAAGGCGCACCGCTCGGCGGCGGGGGCAAAAGGGGGGACTTCGAGCACGCAATCGGTCGATCGCGCGGCGGACGGACGACTAAAATTCATGCCATAACCGATGCACTGGGGCGCCCTATTGCCCTCTCGATCACGCCCGGACAGACCCATGATCTGGTCGGCGCGGCCATGCTTCTCGAGCGCATACCAACCCCTAAACGGCTCCTGGCCGATCGCGCCTATGACGCCGCAAAGCTGCGGGACTGGTTGATCGAACGAGGCTGCCAGCCGGTCATCCCTCCAAACCCAACCCGCAAGCATCCTCAATCGTACGACAAAGTCGCCTACCGAGACCGCAACCGCGTGGAGCGGATGTTCTGTCGGCTCAAGGATTTCAGAAGGATAGCAACCCGCTACGACAAGCGCGCCGATATCTTCCTCGCCGCCATCTGTCTGGCCGCATCTATCACTTGGTGGCTCAATTGAGTCTCGACCCTAGAGCGATTCGCCGCCCGATGCGGAATCCGCAGTGCCCTGCGCGCGCAGGTGATCCACAACGACTTCAACCAGAACAACCTGCTGGTCGATCCAGCGGATCAAGCCACGATCACCGGGCTTCTGGACTTCGGCGACATGATTTTTGCCCCGCTAATCAACGACCTGGCAATCGCAATCTCGCATCACCTCTACGGCGAACCCGATGTGCTTGAGGAGATGGCCAACATGACCGATGCTTACCACCAAGTCGTGCCCCTGGATGAGTCAAAAGTTGATTGTCTGCCAGACCTTATTGCGGCTCGGCTTGCATCGCGCGAGATCATCGTGAATTGGCGGGTCGCCCAGCGAGGCGACACCGGTAGCTACGATGCCAAGGTCTCGGAGATGACCTGGGAGGCGCTGTCTTGCGTAATGGACATAGATGCTAAGGCCGCGACACGGCGGCTGCACGATGCCTGCGGCTACCCGAGTAAGATCCAGGTCGCGACGCCGGCGGAAACGCTGCTTGAGCGTCGCAAGCGCATCTTGGGTCCGACTGCGAAACAGTTCTACGAGCGCAGTTTCCATCCCGTGCGCGCTCAGGGCGTCTGGGTGTATGACGAATCCGGCAAGCGCTATCTCGACGCTTACAACAACGTTCCCCATGTCGGTCACTGCCACCCCCACGTAACTGCCGCGATCACACGACAAACGAATCGGTTAAACACCAACACTCGCTATTTGGACGAGACCATCCTGAACTACACCGAGCGCTTGACGGCGACAACGCCCGGCGGTTTGGACACAGTCGTGCTTGTTTGCACGGGTACTGAGGCCAACGATCTGGCTTGGCAGGTGGCTCAAGCCTGGTCCGGTGGATCCGGCGCGATCACGACGGACTCGGCCTTTCATGGGAACTCCACGTTCGTCGGTCGCTTGGACACCTACACACTATCGGTCGAGCGCAGGGAAAAGTGGATTGCAACCGTAGGCGCACCGAGGTTCCCTGGACGTATCGTCGCCAATCAGAAGCACGCACCAGTCACGGAGTTCGCTCGCGAGTTCGACGCGGCGATCGATGCTCTGCGCTCCTACGGTCATGAGCCCGCTGCTTTCTATATGTGTCCGCTATTTGCAAGCGACGGCCTCTTTTCGCCGCCCAACGGCTACATGGCCGAGGCGATCGAGAGAGTCCGACGTTCGGACGCCTTGATCGTGTGCGACGAAGTGCAGTCAAGCTTCGGGCGCACCGGCGACGATATGTGGGGCTATCAGGCGCTGGGCATTACCCCGGATATCGTGACCTTGGGGAAGCCCATCGGCAATGGTCACCCTCTCGGTGCGTTAGTGACGCGGCGGGAGATCATGGAACGCTTCGCCCAGTCCGAGCGTTACTTCAACACTTTCGGAGGGAATCCGGTCGCCTGTGCCGCCGGGCTTGCGGTGCTCGACGTGCTCGAGCGTGAAGACCTGCTTAGCAACGCACGCGTCGTCGGAGCCTATCTGAGATCGGGCCTGGAGAGTCTTGCGACGGTCAGCCCATTGGTCAGCGATGTTCGTGGCCGAGGGCTGTTTCTGGGCGTCGACCTAGCCGTCGATGGCCACCCGGCACCAAAAGTCGCTCGGCAAGTCATCGAGGAGATGCACCACCGCGGCGTCCTGATCGGGATCACGGGCGCGGGACGCAACCTACTCAAGGTGCGGCCGCCGATGTGCGTGAGCAAGACGAACGCAGATCAGATCGTCGAAACGCTCGGAGCGGTTCTCCAGAGCGACGCCGTCAAGTCGGCACAATAGAACACGGAAGCAGAGAGCCTTCGTACTTGCCACCCAGAGGTGACTTGCTGACCTGGCAGGACTTGATTAGGGAGGAACGCGGCGGGTTCTGCTGCCGCAAGGTCCGCTAGCTTTCGGCAACGCTGCTCACGCCGTGCACTCGGCAAGCAACGCCGTGCCGCGTCAAGAGCGCCGTACGAGAACCGCAATTTTTGCTGGTGTTTTTTTATGAATCGTCTTGAGGGCTGGAGGCCGTTTTGGTAACATCATTTTGCTAGGAAATTCGCGGAGACTCAGCGGCAAAGTCGAGTCTCGGAGCCGAATTGGACCGGCGCAAACCTTCACAGGTTGGCGCCGGTTTTTGTTTGTTTTGATACCGAGTGCCACAGCGTTGAGACACTGGCAAGGGGATGTAACCCACAAAGGTCGCCCCTTGGAATCCGGTCTGCAAGGGCAACTCTGAATGAGAAGACGGAGGAAAACATGAGGGATTGTGTCCTGGGTCTGACGATTGGAATTTCATTGGCATTTGCCGGCCTGAATGCCGCCTCAGCAAGGGATTTCACGGTTACCGCTTGGGGCGGGGCGGTGCAGGATGCCAAGCGAGACATCTTCTTCACGCCCTTTGCAAAAGCCGAAGGCGTCAAGGTGTTGGACGATGTTTATGCCGGTGGTTGGGCGCCATTCAAGGCTATGCAGGACACCGGTGTCGTCCCGTGGGACATCGTGCAAGTGGAAACGGCCGAACTCGTTCGCGGTTGCGAGGAGGGCGTGTTCGCACCGGTCGACTGGACGAAAGTGGGAAACAAAGGCGATTTCATCCCATCGGCTGTGTCGGAGTGCGGCGTCGGAACAACGGTTTGGTCCATCGTCGTTGCCTACAACGCCGACTTGGTCTCCGAACAGCCAGCGACGGTCGGGGATTTTTGGGATTTGCAGCGCTGGCCAGGCAAGCGCGGCATGCGGCGCGGCCCCAAAGTCAATCTTGAGCTCGCACTGATGGCCGACGGCGTTTCGCCGGCAGATGTTTACAAGGAGCTTTCCACCAAGGAAGGCCTTGAACGTGCCTTTGCAAAGCTCGACGAGATCAAACCTGAAGTCCAGTGGTGGAAGTCAGGCGCCCAAGCGCCGGAATGGCTGATCTCAGGCGATGTGGTGATGAGTCTTGCCTACAATGGGCGGGTTGCAAAGGCTCTGGAAGAAGGGAAGGACCTGAAGATCATCTGGGAGAACACACTCTACGACGCTGACGCTTGGGCGATCCCGACTGGTTCTCCTTACATCGACTTGGCGCACAGGTTCATCAGGTTCGCGTCCGATCCCGCGCGGCAGGCCAAATTCACAAACTCCTTTGCCTACGGACCGACAACTGTTGAGTCTATGAAAATGGTCGATCCAGCTCGCCTGCCGTTGCTGCCGGCCGGCGCCAATCTTGACAGCGGACTGCACATTGGCAGCGAAGAGGCGCGCGAATTCTGGGCCGATAATCTCGAGGAACTGAATGAGCGTTGGAACACCTGGACCAGTTCCGAGTAGCGCGGACTGCGCGTGCCAAGACCATGGAGTGATTGGGTAAGCGACTAATATCGCCTCGTTTTCGAGATCTGGAAGGTGCCTAGCTTGAGGAGAAGTCCGGGATGGAGAACAAACTGACGATCAATCCAGAGGCTACTCTGGGCCCGTTCTACCCGGAAACCTACGTGCCGGCGGATGCCAATGACTTGACCCGCGTCCGCTACGGCCAGCCCCGTGCCACGGGCCAGCTGGCCTACATCGAAGGAATGGTCAGAGATTCCGAGGGGGTCGGCCGACCTCGAATTCTCATTGAGGTGTGGCAAGCAAACGCGGCGGGACGGTATCGCCACCCAAAGGACCAAAGTGACTTGGCACTTGATCCCAACTTCGACGGCTGGGGTCGCTTTCTCACCCGTGACGACGGCTCCTACGATTTCCGTACGGTCATCCCCGGAGCCCACGCTGCAGCGGATGGGACTGTGCAGGCACCTCATTTGAAGGTTTCTCTCTTCGGCACCGGGTTCGACCGCCTCCAGACTGCCATTTTCTTTCCAGGTACGGAGGAGTTGGGGGACGATCCGATCATGAAACGGATAGGCGACCGCTCGGCACTTCTCGTAGCGAAGGAAGTCGAAACGTTAACCAATGCCCCTGAGAGCGTGCGGTGTTTTCGATTCGATTTCACTGTGCGTGGCGAGAACGAAACGCCGTTCTTTCTCGACTGACAGACACGAGCTCTGCCGAACAGGACAACCGGAAATGACCTACCCGATCATCACCACCGACGAGAGGCGTGTGCCACTGGTCCTCGAGGGCGATACCGACAGTATCTGCCTGACACCCCTTCAGCCTCTGGTCGACGTTGGTTTGGGCGAAGATCCTCTGGCCCGCCCCTTGTTTCCACGTCCGTTCCTTCGCGAAGGCGAGAACGACATCACACGAATTGCTCCGGGGCGCCTACGTGCGGACGGTGAAGTCATCGGAGTTACAGGTCAGATCTTGGACGACGAGGGTCGGCCACTGCGCCATACGCTGGTTGAAATGTGGAACGCCAACACGCATGGCCGCTACACTCATGTCCATTGCCCGGAATCAACCGGCCCTCTCGACCCGAACTTTCACGGCTGCGGGAGAACTCTGACTGATGGAGAGGGCCGTTATCAGTTCATCACCATAAAACCTGGCCCTTACCTTGCTGAGTCGGAGATCGATTGGTGGCGACCTTCGCATCTGCATTTCTCAGTTTTTGGCGGTGGCACGCGTCTAGTCACGCAAATGCTGTTTCCCGACGATGCCATGATTCAGAAAGACCTCATTTGGCTCCACGTGCTGGACGAAGCCCGGCGGACACGCATGATCGCTGAGACCTGCGAGAATTATACCAATGAGAGCGACGTCAGGTGCTTCACGTTCAACATTGTTGTACGTGGCCCGCTTCAGTCGGTCATGGAAGACGGCTGACAGAACCCTGTTGTGAGCCGTGCCTACAGGAGTTTGCAACAGGGCAGGTCATTGGAACGACTCTGAAGGGGTGCATGCCGAAAGGCAGGGAAAAGCGAACCCTTTCTGAAGGTGCGCTGATCGTCAGTTCGACGACTGATGCAAAGACGCCCGGTGTGTTTGGGAAATCTCGCAAAGGATGCCTCGATGAGTATTTTCTTGTTCAAGACAGGTGCTCCCGCACTCCTAGCGGCCGGTTTGTTGGCCGCTTCGACGGCGCCTGTGGCGGCGGCAGACTACAAGATCGGCCCAGCTCACTCCTTCGTGGAGTTCAAAACGCTGCATCTCGGCTTCAGTTGGCTGCATGGCCGGTTCAACACGGTCGAGGGGAGTTTGAAGTTCGATCCATCGGCCGGACCGGAGACACAAGAAATCGAAGTGATCATCGATACTGCCTCTGTCGACACCAACCATGCCGAGCGCGACAAGCATCTGCGTAGCTCGGACTTCCTCAATGTGGAGGAGTATCCGACCGCCACCTTCAAGAGCACCGGCTATGATGGCGATGAGGATGGTGGCACCTTGACCGGTGAACTCACTCTGCACGGAGTCACAAAGCCCATCTCTTTCGAAATCAAGAAGATTGGTGAGGGCGACGATCCCTGGGGCGGATACCGGGCCGGCTTCGAAGGAAGCTACACACTCACCCGCAGCGACTTTGGGATGGACTACGACCTTGGGCCTGGTGCGCTCGAGGTCGAGCTCGGCATCTATGTCGAGGCGATCCGTCAGTAGCGGCGGGAGGCGGCTCATGCTGCGCAACACGCCGGGTCGCTATGGAGTCGTGACCAAGACCCTCCACTGGCTGATCGCCCTGGGCGTCATCGGGGTGATATGGCTGGGCTGATGGATGGTCGGTCTTAGCTACTACGACAGCTGGTACAACCGGGGCCTAGAGTTGCACCGTGCAATCGGCATGGTGCTGTTGGGGCTCGCGTTCCTATTCGGATGCTGGAAGCTCCTCTCGCCCTCTCCAATGCTTCAGAGTGAGCTTAGTCCCTGGGAAAAGCTTGGGGCCAAAACTGCTCACATCATTCTGCTTCTGGCCATGTTTGCAATCCCTGTCACAGGCTATGTGATTTCGACGTCGGCCGGACAGGGCTTCTCGACCTTCGGTCTTTTCGAGTTTCCCGCGCTGCTAACAACTTCTGAGAACACCCGAGATCTCGCCACTGCTGCCCATTACTACCTTGCCTATGGGCTTATCGTCGTTGTCGCGGTCCATGCTGGTGCCGCATTGAAGCATCAGTTTGTCGACAAACACGGCACTCTGATGCGCATGCATTAGGTAGCGGACTCATAAGCTTCGCACCAGATTCTGACAGCGGCGATTTTGATGAAGGCGAGGAAGGCATGTGATGTCTTGTCGTATCGGGTTGCGATGCGCCGGAAGGATTTCTTGATACGGCCGATGAAGCGCTCGACCTTGTTGCGTTGACGATAGAGTTCCCGGTCGAATGGGATCGGTATCTTGCGGTCGGATTTGGAGGGGATCACCGCTTCCGCTCCCTTCTCCCAGATCAGGTTTCGAATGTGGTTGGCGTCGTATGCCTTGTCGGCCAGAACAGCCTGTCCGGGTTGCAAGTCCCCCAGCAGAAGCGGCGCCACCGGCCCGTCATGGGCCTGTCCCGGCGTCAGGTGGACCTTCAACGGTAGCCCCCATTCATTGACCAGAACGTGGATTTTTGTGGTCAGACCGCCACGTGAACGACCCATGCATCGTCGGGGATCGTTTTTTTGAGCGTGGCCCCGGCGTGATGCACGCGCACCGACGTGCCGTCGATCATCACCACATCGCCGTTGTGAGCATCCACCACCGCGTCCATGACCCGGTCCCAGACGCCGGCCCGGGTCCAGCGGCGGAAGCGGTTGTACACAGTGGTATAGGGGCCGTAGCGCCCGGGCAGGTCGCGCCACGGACAGCCGGTGCGCAACACGTAGAAGATGCCATTCAGAACCTGCCGGTCATCGCGCCGCTGCACACCCCTCACCTTGTTCGGCAGAATCGGTTGGATGAACCGCCATTCCAGCTCCGTAAGATCATAGCGTGACATGCTCTCCTCCGAACGCCAAACCAGACCATCACAGAATCACAAACCGCTGATCTTGAAAATAGATTTATGAGTGCACTACCTAGGCCATAGCACGCCGCGACGGCGATCTTGAATCCCTCGTTGCATCAGAGCGGCCGCGCCTGAACAGCGTGGTCGTTCAGGTGTGGACGCGCAAACTACGATCTAGCACGCCGCAATTCGATTCCAGATGCTTCCGTATGGCTTCCGGACACAGAAAAACGGCTTAGCGAGGTTTCACTAAGCCGTTGTTGTAGTTGATGGTGTGGACGGCCCCCTCGATTGGCGTCTGGGCGCCATAATGGAGCTGTCATCGACTTCATTACGAGGAGGCCATCCATCATGACGATTAGCACGGTCGGTCTTGACCTGGCAAAGAACGTCTTTCAGGTGCACGCCGTTGACCACAATGAAAGAGTTGTGGTTCGCAAACAACTGCGCCGCAACAAGGTGCTAAAGCGTTTTGCGTTTGAAGTGAATCGGGGGATTCCCAAAGGGGCGGAAATGTGATTCACCATGTTTGGAGGTGGATCATGGGCAAGCCCTATTCTCTGGATCTTCGCAAGCGGATCGTCAGCTACGTGGAAGAAGGCCACTCGGCGCGTGCAGCCGCAGGAGTGTTCGGTGTCTCTGCCAGCACGGCGGTGCGCCTTGCGGCAGCCCAGCGGCGCGATGCAACCTTGCGCCCAAGGCGCAGGGGCGTGCGCCGGGGACAGCGGGCAAGCTGGCGGCGCATATGGACTTTCTGATCGGGCAGGTGAAATCCGTGCCGGACATCGCGCTGCAGGAACTGGCCGAGGCGCTGAAAGAGGCCCGGGGCGTCGAGGTCCAGCTCTCCTCGATCCACCGTGCTCTCGTGCGGGCCGGCTATTCATAAAAAAAAAGGCTGGTGGCGCTGGAGCGTAACCGCCCCGATGTGCGCGCCGCCCGCCATCTCTGGACCAGCCAGCGCCAGGCGCGCATGCGCAGCCAGCCCCATCGGCTGGTCTTCCTCGACGAGACTTCGGTCAAGACCAACCTGACGCGCCTGCGCGGCCGCGCGCCCCTCGGCGAGCGCCTCTACGGAGCCGCCCCCTTCGGCAAGTGGCGCACCCAGACCTTCATCGCCGGCCTGACCAGCGAGGAACTGATCGCCCCCTGGGTGATCGAGGGGGCCATGAACCGACCTGCCTTCGAGACCTACGTCGAGACACAGTTGGCCCAGCTGCTCAATCCCGGCACCGTCGTCATCCTCGACAACCTCTCCACCCACAAAAGCCCGCGCGCCGCCGAAACCCTGAAGCAGGCCAAGTCCTGGTTCCTCTTACTGCCGCCCTACAGCCCCGATCTCAATCCCATCGAGCAGGCCTTCTCAAAGCTCAAGGCCCACCTCCGGCGCATCGGCGCGAGAACCTACGACGATCTCATCGCCGCCATCGGCGATGTCTGTGCCCTCTACGCCCCCACAGAGTGCCGCAACTTCTTCAAGGCTGCAGGATATGCATCAGATTAAAGGCAAAACGCTTTAGCCTTTTTCACCGAGTTCCCGCCCTGCCTGGTTGGCATGGAAGCCAGCGGCTCTGCCCACCATTGGGCGCGCGAACTCAGGCTGTTGGGACACGAGGTGCGCCTGATGCCGCCGCACTATGTGAAACCCTATGTCAAACGCGGCAAGAATGACGCGGCCGACGCGGAGGCCATCTGCGAGGCGGTGAGCCGGCCTTCGATGCGCTTTGTCCCGGTCAAGGGCACGGACCAGCAAGGCGTCTTGATGCTGCACCGGACCAGAAGCCTGTTGGTCCGCCAACGCACCATGCTGGCCAATGCTCTACGCTCTCACCTGTCGGAGTTCGGCATTGTGGTGGCCAAGGGCATCGAGAACATCGCCAAGTTGGCGACCATCGTCGAGACCGCGGGGAAAGACCACCTGCCGATGGCCGCCGTGGAAGCTCTCAGCGTGATCGTCGGCCAACTGCGCGAATGGCTCTCCGACGCTCAGTCGATACCCACAAACCATCCAACCTCATCA
Source organism: Pelagibius sp. (assembly GCF_965249265.1). Lineage (NCBI taxonomy): Bacteria > Pseudomonadati > Pseudomonadota > Alphaproteobacteria > Rhodospirillales > Rhodovibrionaceae > Pelagibius > Pelagibius sp. The sequence goes on from NZ_OZ252224.1 coordinate 2,976,214, forward strand.
CCTGCCATGGCCGAGACCTCCCTTGTTGTCCGGACCACCGCGACGCCGATCAATCCCTGTACTGGCGCTCCAAGGCGCAACCTCCCACCGGACATCCGTCGCGGCCGTCCCGCCGGGGCACCAGTCCGCAACAGGTGCTCGCAGGCACTGGGGGCCTTGGGTTGCTCCCGGCAGGCCGGCCCGGTCCAGCTAGTCTACATCCAAGACCAGCTCACCAACTTCCAAATGGTACGAGGGCCCGCAACCAACGAAACCGACAATTACTTGCTGCAGCGGTTTGACTGAATCACCGGATTAGAATGGCGCTCTTGGCGGCAGCTACCAAATGAACAAGTTGCACGTGTGCCAGTCACCTCTATGGTTCTTGAACTGTTTTCGACTCGAACCAACTCGACCCGACGCCACGCAAGCGCGTGCTGGCGCGGCTTGTCTGGCGTATCTCACCTCAAGGCCTGTCACGTGTCGGCGCGCGTAGCAAAGGCTGAGGAAAAACGGCCGTGCGACCGTCGGATTGTGCAGCACGTTAAACAGAGTTGATGTTCATGTCCGGCCGTTTGCCCGCCGTCCCGCCCCGCTTCCTGACTTCCGCAACCCTCGATACGGGCGCCCTTGCCGCGATGAGCCAACCGAGCACGGTTGCGGCGCCCAGCCACATCACGAAAGCCGCGCCCTCCCCCGCCGCCAGGAGCGCCGCACCCGGTAGGAAAACAAGGACCCAGGCCAATCCCGCGAAGCGGCGGCCACGCGGCTGCAGCCCGAAGGCCCGCCGGCGTTTCGGATCGCTGGCAGTAAGATAAGAAAGTCCCGGAAGCGTGGCGGCCACCGCTACGAGGGTAAGAATCGCCGTCATTCGGCAGCGACCCGATTCGCGCTCTGCGGCCTCTTTACCGGCCGTAGGCGCAGCCCGGTAGCGCCCAGGACAATGCCGACGCCGGCCAGGAGCAGCACGAGGTCGAAGACGACTATTGCGGCATTGCCATCGCTCAGCAGGCTTACCCAGCCGGCCCCGCCCATGGCCATGCGCAACAGCGGTAGCGCTATCAGCGAGGTGCCGAGCACCAGCCCATAGAGCCGCGCCAGGGCTCGGGAGTCACGAACCGCCAAGCCGGCAACAACTGCCAGAGCGCAGCCGATCAGGAAGCCGGCGGGGGTCCAGAACAGGGTGCTTGCGGCCGGCAGACTGAGGAAGAAGCCGATCCCACTGCCCGCCATGGCAATCGGCAGGCCATAGCCGAATACCGGAACGGCGCGGGCCAGGCGGCGCCACAACAGGTCCTCCGCGCGCCGCTGCAGCCAGAGCTGCAGCCCGGTGAGAGTGACATAGCAGCCGACCAGACCCAAGGCGAACCAGACCGTTCGCGACAGCAGGCCGGCGAAGGTCCCGAAGTGCAGCGGTGGGATGAGGCCGAAGACCGCGCTGCCCAGCGAAGGCTTGGTGCCGAGGGCCGGCTTCGATCCCAGATGAACACCGGTCGCCCCTTCGAAAACCTGCTGTTCAGCGATGAGGTCGCCCTCGGCCGGCAGGTGAAAGACCGTCACCGTGGCATCGGCCCGCCCCCAGTGATGCACCGAAAACCCACGCGGTACGGAGCCGGCGGCCTCGGCAGCGGCAGCGAGCATGGCATCCAGATCGGCCGTGGGCGCCGGCGTCGGATCCTCGGCCTCGCGCAGGCCCACCAGCCGCTCGAAAAACGCCATGCGGTCACCGCCGAAAGCCACCGTGCTGATGGTCGGCAGGCCGAGCGCGATGGCGAAGCTGAGGAAGGCGCCGGTAAAGGCCAGAACGAAGGCAAAGGGCAGCGCCCAGCTGCCCACCAGGTTGTGCCGGTCGCGCGCCGTCAGCAGCCGGCTCGAGAGACGCGGCGCAAGGAACAGGTCCTTGATCACATGACGGTGCATCAGGATCCCGGAGATGGCCGAGGCCAGCATCAGCAGGCCCAGCACACCGGTCGCGTAGAGCCCCCAGGGATCCGGCAGATGCAGGTTGACGTGCAATTCCACCAGGAACTCGTCCAGGGCGCCCCAGGGATCTGCGCCGAAGACCTCCGACGAAAAGCCCTCGCGCCGCGTCAGAACCTCATGGGTGACCGGGTGCAGCTCAAACAGGATGCCCTTTTCATCGATCTCGTCCTCGTCGTTTTGCGCATGCGTATGCAGGAAAGCGACGACGTGTCCGGCGGAGTTATGAAAGACGCTGATGTCTTCGTGGTAGTCGCCCGGCACCTGCGCGGCCAGGGTCCGCAGCGTGCCGTCAATCGGACGCGTGAAGGGTTCCTGGGCCTTCATGCCGCTGGCCGACCAGGAGCCGATTTCGAAGGCGAAAACGGCCACCGCGCCGGTCAGCAGAACGACATAGAGCAGCAGGCCCAGGATCGCGCCGGACCAGCCGTGGATCGCCACCAGCCGCTTGGTCCGCCGCTGTGACAAAGCCATGATGCCGCCTCCTCTTCTGTCGACTCGCCTTTCTTTGGCGCCGCCTTCGGCACCACGGCTGGATCAGGAGCCGCCCCAGACAGCCCAAGCGGCAGCCGCGCCGTTGATCAGCAGCAGTCCCATAAGTAAGACGCTTGCGCGGCGTAGATTTTCAGCGAGACAGGCATAAAAAAAGCCGGCTGCCCAGATTGCCGGGAAGAAGATCAGCGGGAAGACCAGATGGTCGATCCCGGCCCGGCCTTCCGGAAACCACAGCGGCATCGCGGCCATGACCACAAAGGCCACCGCCAGGGCGACCGGCCCGGCCAGGATCCAGCGGAGGACGCCCGGTCGATTTCCAAGCCCTACCAACGCCATTCGCAAATCCTCCATTGGTGTCAGATATCATGCACACTAGAACGAGACCCGCAGCCCCACGCCGACTTCGCGCGGCGTGCCGACGAAACCACCGCGGCCAAGAGCACCCCCCTCAAACTGTTCTATCACGTAGAACTCGTCAAAAGCATTGTTGACGAAGGCATAGGCCTCAAAGTTCTCGTAGGCGTAACTAACCTGGAGGTCGACGACGGTATAGTCGCCGGCCAGAAATTCCCGGTCATTGTCCACACCGCTGAAGTACTCACCGACGTAGCGCAACCGACCACCAATCGTAAGGTTGTCAATCACTTCATAGTCGGCACCAAGCGACACATTGACGTTGGGCGCAAGCGAGAACTGATTGCCTTCGAGGTTGGGGTCGGCAGAGGCGGAGAAATCCGTGATCTCGGTATTCAGCAGACCAAGACCGCCGACGATGCGGAGGCTATCGGTCACCTGGAAATCGGCGCTGAGTTCGAGGCCATAGCTGACGGCTTCATCTGCGTTTGCGGCCTCAGTGACAGCGATCCCTACAGGCGTGAAGCCGACGAGTGTGAAGAGCTGGAAGTCACTGAAGAGCGAATAGAAGGCGTTGGCATTGAGAGACAGGCGATCATCGAGCAGAAAAGCACGCGTGAAGACTTCGAAGTTCCAGACGGTCTCCTCGTCGAAAGTATCCTGCGAACCGTCCAGGAACGAAACCGTCGTGCCGCCGGGATTGAATCCGCGCACAGCTTGAACCCCGACTCGCAGATCTTCTGTCACATCGTAGCCGATGGCGACCTTCGGCAGGAAAGCCTCGAAAGTCTCGTCGAAGTCGACTGTGAAAGGTCCGAGAAACCCATCGCGATCCTGCCTGTCGCGCTGATAGCGCAGACCTACAGTCACGTCCAGCCGGTCCGTCACGGCGTAAGTAAGCTCGCCGAACAGCCCCAGGCTAGTCTGCGCGTCGTCAAACTCCCCCTCTCCAAGAAAGGCGGACAGGTCGATGGATTCGTCCGACGTGGTGTGCTGATAATAGACTCCGAACAACCCGTTAAGGTCGAGGTCTGCGATGCCCCAACTCACGGTCGTTTCATTGACTGTGTCAATCGCATCGATGTCCGCTGTTCCCGAGCCTTCGACGGCTGAGCGTTCAATATGGTAGTCAGTCAAGGACAGGCGGTTGCTGATTTCCAGATTGTCGGACAAGCCGTAACTTATATCGTGGATACCGTTGTTGGTCGTCGTGCGGTACGAAGCAGGATCGACGAACCGTGAATCGAGATTCTCAAAAGGTACCCTGACCTGCTCTCCCTGGGGCCCTTCGGTTTCGGTGCGGCTGACTGTGAGTTTAGTGGACAGTTCCGGTAACCGGGCCGGCTCCCATAGTAGCTTTCCGCGTGCGACGATATTTTCAAATTCGTTGGGATTGAAATCAAAGTCTCCCGATCGCCGAAAATCGACGAAAGAGTCCCGCGTCTGGACGTCGAAAGTGATGCGAGCCGCAAGCTCGTCTGCGACGATCGGGCCGGACACGGCGCCGGAGACCCTGCGCCGATCATCCGTGCCGATCTCGGCTTGTGCTTTCACTTCCGGAACAAAGGTCGGGTCGGCGGTTACCACGTAGGTCGCGCCGGCGATCGAATTCACACCCTGCGCGGTCGTCTGGGGCCCCCGGAAAACCTCCACACGCTCCACGTCATAGACAGACGTCGCACCGAAGATGTACTCGTTGTAGCTGACTGGACGCCCGTCAACGGTCGTTGTCACGCGAGGGCGCGCGCCACCGAGGAATCCGTCAGCCCCCTCGAGAATACCTGTTGAGTCGATGCCGCGAATCGCCGGTCCCTTGTTCGAGTTGCCCGCTGGTATGACATTCGGAATGACGTCGAGGATATCCTCGACGTTGTTGAAGGCCGGCGTCCGTTCGATCTCCTTGCCCGTCACCACCGCGACGGAGCTGGGCGTGTCGAAGACCGTGCGTTCGATCCGTTCACCGGTGACGATCAGCGGATCAAGGCGGACCGGCCCGCTTTCCTCCTCGACCACCGCGCGCTCCAGGGTCACGGTCGCGGCATCGACGAAGCGCCAGGTCAGGTCCGTGCCGGCGAGGAGTTGGCGCAACGCCGCCTCCGCCATGAAACTGCCGACGACGGCCGGGGCCTGCCTGCCGGCAGTCGCCGCTGATTCTACGGTCACCTGCAGGCCCGCCTGGCGGCCAAAGGCAAGCAGGGCGGTCGGCAGCGGCTGACCGGGAATGTCGAAGCGGATGAGCGGTGCGGCCTGGGACGGTGAAGACTGAGCGACGATCAACGACGGCTGCAGGTCCGATCGTCCGGCCTCAATGGCCCTTGCCGGCGTCTGCGGTCCACTCTCCTGCGCGAAGGCCGGCAGAGTCGCCGCCACCAAACCAATCGCCAGCGTCAGCGGGCGCAGCAATGCGGCGCCCCCGCCGCACGCCGCCGCGCGCGCCAATCCCCTCTGTTCCATCCATTCCCCCAGCGGCCTGCAAGCTGCGAATGCCATTCATTCGCATTTCTCTAACCATGACGAGGGGGCCGAGATTTTTTTTCACGGGAGCGGTTTTTGTCGCCGGTGATCGCCCGGCGCGCTACCGCAGGACGCGCAAAAGGGGCGTGATTTCATGAACTTGCCCCCCCGTCGGCTGAACCAGTGCACGCAAGGCGCCGTCCGGGTTGCTGAGGTCGTAGAGGCCGTTGATCCGCCGGGCGGCCAAGCGATCATCGGCAATGACGATCCAACCGGCGTGATAGCGGCTCAGGGTCTCCACAACCTCCGCGACGCTGGCATCGACGACCAGGAGCGTTCCCTGACGCCAGGCCGCCACGTCGCCCGGCGGCCTGTGCCCCAGCTCAGCAGTCTGCGTCGCGCGATCGAAACGGAGGGTCCGGCCGAGGCCCAGGGGCTCGTCAACCGGCGGCCCGGCGCCTTGCATTGTCACGCCGACCGTACCGCTCGCCACTTCCACGGAAATCGATTCGCCCGACAGTTCGACGCCGAAGGTGGTGCCGATCACCCGGGCTTCCAGCTCTCCGGCGGCCACGACGAAAGGGCGGCCGGCGTCCGTCACCACATCGAAAAAAGCATCGCCGGCCAGCAGCGCAACGGTCCGCCGGTCGGTGGTGAAGCGTAGGTCGATCGCGCTCTCGGGCGCGAGATGCACGACGCTGCCGTCTTCCAGCGTGATCGCGCGGACTTCGGCCGTCGCCGTGACATGATCAGCCTGCAGACGCAAGAGGAAGGAGGGTACGAAGACCAGTGCCAGACACGCGGCCGCGGCTGCGGCAATGGCGGCGACGGCCCACCTGCGCCGCCTTCCCCTGGGGGATTTTCCACCACTGGGGGATTTTCCACTGCGCGCCGCCGCTGGTCGCGGCGCCGGTCCCGGTGCTGGTTTCTCAGCGGCCTCTTGGATCGGCACAGCTCCCGATTCCCAGACGCCGGCGGTCGCCGGAGGCACCTCTCCCATCATCTGCCAAGCCTTGCGCGCCTGCTCCCAGGCACGGCGATGGTCAGGAGCGGCTGCAACCCAGGCCTCGACCTCACGCCGGAGGTCGGGGTCGTCGGGCGCCTCCCGCAGGCGCAGGAGCCAGTCCATCGCCTCTTCCAAGCGGGGGGCGGAAGGCTCTCGGTCGGTCATCTCCTGCCTCATGGTTTCCGGCTCATGGTATTCCTGGTTAGCGACCGCCGATTCTCTCACATCCTTAAGACGAAACGCCCCGGCGTTTCTTTCACTCCTCCGGCCCGTCCCCGAACTGCAGGGCGATCTTGACCAGAGCGCCCCGAACCAGGCGGTGCGCCGTCGGAACGGAGGTGTTCAGCCGCGCCGCGATCTCGCTGAGGGTGTAGCCGTCGAAGCGGTGCATCTCAACGGCCAGCCGCGCTTCGGGCGAGAGCTCTGCGAGCGCCGCTGCAATGCGGTCCAGATCTCGGCGATACAGCATTTCCTGCTCCGGCGTTCTGGGCAGGTCTGGCAGCATCCACCAGGCCGGTTCCTCGGTCTGGCGGCGCTCCTCGCGCGTGCGCTGCCGGATCCAGTCGATCGCCAGATTGCGCACGATCCGATAGAGATAGGCGGCCGGGCGCTCGACCGGGGGCCTGTCCTTGGCGGCGGCGAAGCGCAGGAAGGCCTCCTGCACCAGTTCCTCAGCCTGCGCGCGGCTGCCGACGATGCCGCTGGCATAGTCGATCAGCGCGGCGCGGTGCGTCGCGAAAAGGCCCAGTGCCGTGCTGTGCTGGCCCAGCGTCAAGTCTCCCGCGCTGATCGCCGCGCGCCGGGCAGAGCGCAGCCGACATCGTGCGAGCAATCAGGTCCAGTTGAGAACCACTCGCATGTGCTTTTAGAGATTCCACGGGCATCGCGCAACGTGTCTCCACCCAGGCAGCGCCTAGGCGGCAGGTTCCGGTGACTGGATTCCGGGGTGCGGAGGCATGCCCCTCCGCGACCCAAAGGCCGGAAGGAACGCGAAGCTAGAAGCTCAGACTGAGCCCAAGACCGACCGTTCGTTCCTCGCTGAGCGTCGCTTCCTGTCCGGCATTCTGCTTGTAAACCACATAGTCGTCATCAAGCAGATTACTGACGAAGCCGTAGACGGCGACGCCGTCGAGCACTTCATAGCGCGCGGAGAGATCGAGAACGGTGAAGCCGCTGACCTCATTCTCCACGGTGTTGTCATCGTCGCTGAAATAGGCACTGCTGTGACGAATCTGGGCCGAGACGGTCCAGCCATCGACCGGGCGAAAGTCGGCGCCGATAAAGGCCGTGACATCCGGTGCGTAAGAGAATTCGAGTTCCTCTGACACACCCGGTGCTGTCAACTGGTCGAATTCCGTGTCCAGAAGACCGAGACTGCCAAAGACCGTCAACCACTCCGTCGCTTCGAAGTCGGCGGAGACTTCGAGGCCTTTGGTTGTCGCATCGGCGTTGCCGATAACGAACTGTGGATCGCCGGTCGGCGTGAACCCATCGACGACCGCATTCTGAAATCCGTCGAAATCGGAGAAGAAAAGGTTGACGGCGAGGTTCAGCCGGTCGTCCAGAAGCCTGCTCCGCGCGTAGAGCTCGTAGTTCCAGACCGTCTCCTCGTCGAAGCGAACCGTCTCGAAGGTATTGAAGTTCAGTGTGATGCCGCCTGGATTGAAACCACGGGCCACGGTAAAGCCGACGCGGGTGTTGTCGGTGAGCGCATAGGAAATATCTGCCTTCGGCAGGATGGCATCGAAGGTCTCGTCAAAGTCGACGTCAAGGAATCCGGCCTGCCCATTGCGCTCCTGACTGTCGCGCTGATAGCGCAGGCCGCCGGTCACCTCGAGGCGATCCGTCACGCTGTAGGTCAGTTCCGCAAAAACCCCGAGGCTCGTCTGCTCGTCCTCGATGGCCGCTCCCGGCCCGAACACCACTGGAAACTCGTCCTGATCCTTCCGCGAAACGTAGAGGCCTGTGAGGCCGGAGAGCCGCGTATCCGCCAAATCGAAGCGCAGCAGCGTTTCGTTGGTGAGCTGGTTACCGTCCAGGCTTGTCGTGAAGAACCCCGGGGCCGGCTGGTCCGGTCTGCGGATTTTGGTTTCGAAATCGGCGTAGGTCAGACGATTGCTGATCTCGAGCCCACTGCCGAAGTCGTAGCTCAGATCGAAATTGCCGGAAATGGTCTCGACGTCCGTGCGGGGACCGATCGTGAAATCCCGCGCAATTCGGTCTTCGAACGGCGGAACCACCAACTCGTTGGAGGGTCTGCGCACATCGGTGTAAGAGGCGGTCAGTTGCGTGCTGAGACCCGGCAGCGCCTCCGGCTCAAACAGCAGCTTTCCGCGGAAGACCATCTGTTCGATCCGCTCGGGATCGTCGAAGATATCGTCGGACGCGATGCTCTCGCCGAAGTCCAGGTCGACCTCGTCGCGGATCGCATCGGCGGTCAGACGAAAGGCGAGTTGGTCCTCGACGATCGGGCCGGACGCAAAACCCGCAAGGCGCCGCCCGCCACCATTGTCCACCTCGGCACGGAAGCCGTATTCGGGCTCGAAGGTCGGGTCTTTGGTCTGCACGAAGATGGCGCCGGCGATCGAATTGACGCCCTGGGTCGTCGTCTGCGGACCGCTGTAGACCTCGACCTGGTCGATGTCATAGATCGACGTGCCGCCTTGCGCGTACTCTTCAAACGTGAGCGGGCGGCCGTCAACGACGGTGGTGGCGCGCGGTCGGGCGCCCCGCCGACGGCCTGGGTGGCACCCCGGAGCGGTCCGGTACTGTTGACGCCCCGGATCACCACGCCCTGATCCGGAAGTCCGGTGTTCGTGATGTTCGGGGTCCGCACCAACAGGTCGTCGACCTCGCGCGCGCTTGGCAGGCTCTCGGTCCGCTCCTCGGTGAAAACCGTCAGTGAACTGGAAGTCTCGAAGGGCGTCCTGATAACACGCTGGCCCTCGACCCGGATCGGATCGAGCCGAATCGGCCCTCTCTCCTCTTGAAGGACGGCGCGCTCCAGGGTCACGGTCGCGGCATCGACGAAACGCCCGGTCAGGCCCGTCCCGGCCAGCAGTTGCTGCAAGGCAGCCTCGACCGTTCGGCTGCCGCTGACGCCTTGCGTGCGCAGGGCCTGAACGAGGTTGCCATCGGTCGAAACCTGAAGGCCAGCCTGCTCGCCGAAGAGCGGCAGCGCCGTCGCCAGCGGTTGTGCCGGGATGTCGAAGCTGTACTGCTGTCCGGCCTGGGCCAGCAGCGCGCCCTGATCGGCCGCCACGGCCGGCGCGATGGCGGACGCCGCAAAGGCGAGCAGGCCCAGTGCCGCAGCAACACACGACGCAGCGCTTCGCGCGGGTCCACCTGCGTGCCCTTCCCCGTTTAAAACAATCCCCATGAGCCTGCCGGTCCCCCCCTTGCTTGCCCTGCGACACGGAGGGGACGGCACTTGCGAATGCAACGCGCTCGCAATCCCCTCGCTATGGAGACGACGACGCAGCGTCCGCGTTCAAAAAAGTGCCGGCCGGTCCGGACGGCGGCCAGCTAGCGGCGGGAAACCACGAGAATCCAGGGCGAGACCTCGCGCAGGGTCGCACCCTGCGTGCGGGCCATGGCGCGGAGAGCCGCCCTGGGGTCCGAAAGCGTATAGATTCCGGTGAGAGGTTGGCGGGCGAGATCCGCGTCCGCAATGACGATCCAACCGTCGAAGTAGCGATCGAGCACCGCGGCCAGTTCGGCGAAGGACTGGTTCTGCGCCACCAGTTTCCCTCTGCGCCAGGCCGCGATCAGGGAAGGGTCGGTCCGGCCTGCCGTCGCGCCGCCGTCCGGCGCCATTCTGAGCACATCGCCCGCCGACAGCCTGCTGGCCCGGGTGGTCAAATCCTGCACCGCGGCCAGAGCGCGCACCCGGACCGCCCCCTCCTCAACAGCGATCGTCGCGCCGGTCTCGCTGAGACTGACACCGAAACGGGTGCCCAGGACGGCGGTTTCGGCAGCACCGGCCCGCACGCGGAAAGGGCGGTCCCTGTCGGCGGCCACCTCGAAAAAGGCTTCACCGCGCAGCAGTTCGATCCGCCGGGCCGACGGCTCGAAGGTCAACGCGACGGCGCTTTCTGGCGCCAGGCGGATACGGCTGCCGTCCTGCAGGTCGACGACCTTGATCTCGCCGGTGGCGCTGCTGTGGTCGGCCCGCAGGAACAGAAGTATCTCCGGCATCAGAACGAGGGCCAGACAGGCCGCCAGGGCCACTCCCGCCACGGCGGGTAGCCGCCGTCGGATCCAGGATCTTCGGCGGCCTTCCGGCTCCCGGACATGCCTGCCTGCCTGCACCGCCCGGATAGCGGCCTGCCTTTGCGGGCCGTCCGGCGCGCGTGCGCCGGCGGGACGCACCCAGTCCTCCGCATGGGCCGGCACGGTCATGGACATCAGCCGCCAAACCTGCAGCGTCTCGTCCCAGTCGCGCCGGTTGTCTTCGCTGGCCGACAACCAGGCATCGTGCCCGCGGCGCAGCGCCTCGTCATCCGGCGCGTCGTTCATGGCGACGATCCACTCGCTGGCGGTCTGCGGCATCTGTTTCGTCGTCATCACCCGATCCGTCCGACAGGGCGCGTTGCTTCGCACAGCGATCGCGGCCCTTCAACTTTGGCGCGCAACGCAGCAGCCTCTACCCTATGCCACGAACAAGGCTTCCGGATCTTCAAAAAAACCACGAGGGTGGAGGAGCCTTGCAAAAACACTACGACCTCCGCGCCAGTCTTTGCTTGCAGTGGTCGAGCGCATCGACCACCAGGGCATGGGCGGTACCGACCGACACCCCGAGGTGGGCGGCGATGTCGACGATGCGGTAGCCGCCGAAGCGGTGCATTTCCAGCGCGAGGCGCGATCTGTCCGGCAGTTCCGCCAAGGCTTCCTGAAGGACTCTAAGCTGGTCGCGCGCGATGGCTTGGGCTTCGGGGCCGGGACGGTCCTCCGCGATGTCACCGGCTGTCGCTGCGCCCCCCGGCATCGCATGGCCCCGCTCACGGCTCAGGCGTCGCCGGACATCAATCGCCAGATTGCGGACGATGTGAAACAGATAGGAGAGCGGTTCGTCCAGCGGCTCGTCCGAACTGCGCGTCCGCTCCGCCCTTTGCAATCTCAAGTAAGCATCCTGAACAACATCTTCGGCCAAGCTTCTTTCGCCCACGATGCTGCTGGCATAGTTTACCAAGGCAGCACGATGGCTGGTGAAGACCGCAAGGGCCGTGCTGTCGGGTTGCCGCGTCACGTCTCCCCCTCCGACCGATGCCGCAACGATCGCAGGGTGGAAAGCACCGGGCATCGCAGGAACCGACGGATCTAGTTAAGAACCGTTCGCATTTAGTTTTAGGGACCTCCCTGCCTCACTGCAATATGCCTTGTCCAAAACCGAAGTAGATGCATGCAGAACGCCGGATAACGTGAACCTGCGGGCTAAAGTCGTTGATGCTGGTCAAGTGACAAGGCGGGCTCTTACCCCTCCTTGGTTCATGTTTGATTTGATTGGATGATTTTGGCTGAAATTGGTTGCGGGGGCTCGCAACCAACGGAAATTGCGTTGCTGTTTGGAACCATGACAGCACCGATTAAGTGCGGCTGCGGAGCCACCGATCTCGTTGATCACGAGGTGCGCGTGGCCGTGTTATGCCAAGTCGCCGATGACCGTGGCCCGTAAATGCAGCGTCTCCGCACTGCCCGCCTCATCCAGTCGACTGTCCGGAGGCGCCGTTCCTGGGGCCGTCGGATCGATCACATCCTGACGGGCCGAAAAATCAATCAACAGAAAGTCATCGTTCTCGATATCGGCCGCGGCAATAACAATCGGGGGCTCACCAGCGAAGCCGTCCTGCGGCACGGAGATCGACGGCCGCTGCATCTCGGCAGATGTTCCTTTCGACCAAGGTGCAGTTCTGCTCTGGTCGAAACCCTCGTTTTCCCGGTTCATCGATTGGCTCCACTCTTCCATTAAGTACCGCCCTGCACCGGCCACGGATCTCACGGCCGCCGCGCAATGCGCGCGGGGGAAAACCGCCGCCGGCCGACGGCCCGAAAGGCAATTGCGTGCCGGAACAACTTTCCTTCGACTCTATGAAGAGTCGAGAAAGCTAAATGAGACAACTTTAGGTTTATGTGCGAGTCTGCTGTCCGCAAACACGGGGCGATATGAACATAGGGAGGTATGCTGTCCCGCAACCCCGCAGATCGAGTCACTGGGCTGATGGTTTCCTCGAGCCGCGCAACTGATGGCCGCTTTCGGAAGCTACCGAGGGCGCAGAAGCCCGGTCGCCATGGCAGGCAAGGCTTGGTCCAGACAGGCCAGAACCTTATCGTCGGTGAAAATCCAACTTCGTTGAGGGCCGATAGGATCGACGCCGCAACGCGAAGTTCTTGTCACGCGGCGAAAAACATCTCTACCTTGAACCGGTAAACCAAAGTCATCTCTGTAATCTTCTCGAAAGCCTTTCAATCGTATGCAGCGCAAGACCAGTGACCCCATAGAAAAGCTCGTCTTCGTGACCACAGAGGACGGTCTCGAGCTTGAGGGTTTGCTGATCACACCCCAGTCGGCTGGCAGGACGGGCCCTTTGATAATCTGGGTCCATGGCATGCACAGGCGCTTCAGCCAGCGCGAGTTCGTCGAAATCGGCCGACAGTTGGCGCGCCTCGGCCGCCCCTTCCTAACGGTCAACACGCGCGGACACGACCTGGGTGCCTGGTTCCGCACACCGACAGGCTTCGTTCTTGGCGGCACGGCTTGGGAGCAATTCATCGACAGCCCCTTTGACATCGCGGCCTGGACGGAACTGGCCCGGAAAGAGGGTTACAAAAACTACATCCTGGTCGGCGCCGGTTACGGCGCGCCAAAGGTGGTTTTCTATCAGGTCCAACGGCAGGACAGACAGTTGGTCGGCTGTGTTTTCGCCTCCTCGGGCACGATCGTGCGAGACAAGATCACCGATCTGGCGCCCGCCGAAACCACTGCTCTGGCCAAGAGTATGATCGCCGAGGGCCGGGGTCAGGAACTCATGGCCATGGGTGCGGTAAGCGACTCATTCGGCAGCACCGTGAGCGCCCAGGTCTATGCGGACCGGGCACACATCCACCGAGAATTCTATGGCGAAGGCAGTGACAGGCCGCCAGCGCTGGCCCAGATCCGCCAAGCCATCTTTGTCCTCTATGGCAGCAAGGCGGAGCGACGCGATCGACCGCTGCCTGCCTTCATCGAAACCATCCGGCGTACCGCCGTCCAGTCGCCGAGTGTGCAGGCAAAGATCATCGACGGCGCCACCAACACATTCCTGGGCTACGAGGCCGTCGTGGCGCGCGAGATCTCAGGCTGGATCGACCAAGCCTTGACCCTGCAGGCGAGCGCCTGATCCCACTCCGGTTCGCAAAGATTTATCACTGATTGAAAAATTCCAGAGGCTCCTGCATTCTGGTAGCGGATAAACCGTTGCAAACCAATTTGGATCAGCATGGCAGAGCTCAAGCGTGGCCGGACCAAGACCCGAACGAATATGGAGGTCACCCGGACCCTGGACAGGGGATTGCGTATCCTGGAGGTCATCGCCGACGAAGCCTCCCTATCGCTTTCAGAGATTTCCAGGCGCCTGGATCTGACGCCGGCGACGACATCGCGGTTATTGGAAACCCTACGCAGCCGGGATTACGTTCATCAGGACGAGCAAACCGGCCTCTATGACATCGGCCCGCGGGCTTTCCAGGTGGGGTCGGCCTTCACCCAACGCCTCAGGCTGCACCAGGTCGCCGAACCAGTTCTCATCCGTCTCGCGGAAACCCTGGGAGACACGGTGTCGTTGGCGGTTCGCGAGAAGAACGAGGTCATCTTCGTCGATCAGCGCGAAGGCCGCGGGATGATTCGTATGGCTTCACGCCTCGGCGTCCGGGCTCCCCTGCATTGTACGGCGGCTGGCAAGGTGATGACGGCCTGGCTTTGGGAGTCCGCCTTACAGGAAGCATTTGGCGAGGAGCCATTTCAGTCCTTCACCCCGCGGACGATTACCGCGCGCTCAGCTCTTTTGGCTGACCTGGACCGTGTTCGCAGGATAGGCTATGCGCTGGATCTGGAAGAGTATGAACAACAGATCTGTTGCCTGGCAGCGCCTGTCCGCGGCCGGGACGGCCATGTGGTCGGTGCGGTTTCCGGTTCCCGCGTTGCCTCGCGCTTCCCGTTGGGCGACCCATCATCAATCGCAGAGACGATTGTGGCCGCTGCAGAGGATCTGTCCCGCCGACTGGGCTGGGCCGCGAGCGCTCAAGCCCCGGTCCGCCGCCTGGCCGACAACGACCAGCACACCGTCGAAATCTTCGACGACTAAGCCCACCCGCCAGATACGTTCGGGGCCGATTCACGCCGGCCTCGCTGCCTTTTCTTATATTTTTCATTAGATGAAAAAGATTTTTGCTCATTGACAAATTGTAAAGCCAATCCCACAGTGAAAGGCATAAGGCAAGAGCAGTGGACAGCTGCCGGCTGGAACCAAAGGGAGGAACAATCGCGATGTACGAAATGTCGCTGCGCAAACGCGCCCTTCGGACAACGATCGCCGCTTTTGCGGGTCTCACCGTCGCGGCGGCCGCTACTGTTGGACTGGCAGACACTTATGCCGAGGCACCGCAACTGAGCAAAAGGGTCGCGGCAGGGGAACTGCCGCCAGTAGTGGAACGCCTGCCGAAGAACCCGCGTATTCTTGAGCCTTTAGACAGTGTCGGTGTTTATGGCGGCGTTTGGCGTACAGGGTCGAAGCCCAGTGCGCCGACGTGGAATCTTCGCACGGTCGGCTATGACCACATGTTTCATTGGTCGGCGGACTGGACCGGCGTCGTGCCCAACATCGCCGCGTCTTTCGACGTCAGCGCAGATGCCAGGGTCTACACAATTACGCTGCGCGAAGGCATGAGGTGGTCGGACGGCGATCCTTTTGATACCGACGACATCCTTTTCGCCTACGAACAGGTTTTCAGCCACCCCGATCTGGCCGAATTTCCCGGCTATCTGCGCAGCGGTAAGGAGAACCCGGCCGTCATCGAGAAAGTGGATACGCAAACCTTTACGGTCAGCTTCGAAAAACCGAATGCGAGCTTTCTGGAAGGTATGGCTCAGGTCACCACGCAGATTGGCGGCGATGCTCTGACCAAGTACCCCGCACACTACATGCGCCAGTTTCACCCGGCCTTCAATAAAGACGATCTCGACGCCCTTGTGGAGGAGGCCGGCACCAGTTCTTGGGCGGACCTGTTCAGCCTGAAGGCGGATACCTGGCTCAACCCAGAAAAACCGACTTTGAATGCATGGGTCGTCCGGGTGCCTTATGGAAGCGGCAATCAGGTAGTGGCCGAACGGAACCCTTACTACTGGAAAGTGGATACACAGAGTCAGCAATTGCCTTACATCGACCGGGTTGTTTTTGAGATCGTCCAGGACCCCGAGGTGTTGCTACTGAAAGCCTTGGCCGGCGAGATCGACATGATCGCGACGATGATCAACACGGTGGCCAACAAGGCGGTCCTCTTCGACGGCCGTGAAAAGGGTGACTTCGACTTCTTCGAGCTGATTCCCTCCGACTCCAATCTCGCAACTTATTCCTTCAATCAGGTGCACAAGGATCCGGTGCTAAGAGAGGTCTTGGCAAACAAGGATTTCCGGGCGGGTCTCAGTCATGCCATTAACCGCCAGGAAATCATCGATCTGGTCTTCATCGGTCAGGGTACGCCGATGCAAACCGGCGTGCTGCCAAGCTACGAGCCGCTCTATAACGAGCAGCTCGCCAAGCAGTTCCTTGACTACGACGTCGACAAGGCAAACGCCCTGCTTGACAAGGCCGGTTTCGCGCAGCGCGATGACGACGGCTGGCGGCTCGGTCCCGACGGCCAGCCCATCGAATTCGCCATCCTGACCCGCGCGGACAAAAAGTTCATGGCCGATTCAAGCCTGATGGTGGTCGAGCACTGGAAGAAGGTCGGCATCAACGCAAGGGTCGATATAGTCGAGCGCTCTCTCGTGCGGTCGCGTAAGAACGCCAACGAGCACGACGTCATCATCGAGGACTTTCCCGGTGGCGCTCGCGATGCCTTTCTGCGGCCTACGCCCTGGGTACCGATGCATCACAACGCCGCCTATGGCATTCCCTGGTACGACTGGCATCGTGGCCGCGAGGGCGGGACGGAACCACCGGCCCATGTGAAACGCCAGTTGGAGCTTTGGGATCAGGTGAACGCGCTTGCCGAACCGGCCGAACGCGAGGCGGCGATGCGGGAAATCCTGCAGATCGCCGCAGACAGCTTTTACACCATCGGCATCGTTGTACCGAAAGCCGACTATGGCATCGTGTCGAACCGGATGAAGAACGTACCGAAGCAAATGCACGGATCCTATTGGTTCGCACCGCCGGGCCCCACTGACCCACCGACCTACTATTTCGTCGATGGAAAGAACGGCTGACACGTGATGAAGACATGGAAAGGCGGCCCGCTTCGGGATAGGGCCGCCTTTTCCCGTGTTCTGGGCAGATGATGGACTGGACATTCAACAGGGATAGCCCACGGCAATGCTCTCCAACTACGTGATCAGGCGTTTGGTTTTCATGATCCCGACGTTGCTGGCGATCTCGATCGTGTCATTCGGAATCGTTCAGCTTCCGCCCGGCGATTTTCTCGATACCTACATCTCGACCCTGGAAGCCGACGGCGGCGACATCAGCGGTATCGAGATCGAAAACCTGAAAAAGCGCTATCGCCTCGACGAACCCGTCGTGGTGCAGTATTGGCAGTGGATCACCGGCATCGTTTTCGCTGGTGATTTCGGTTGGTCATTTCAGTACCAGCGTCCGGTTTCCGAGGTGCTTTGGGATCGGGTCGGGCTGACCTTCGCCATCTCCCTGGCCTCGCTGGTCTTCGTTTACGTCGTCGCCTTTCCCATCGGCGTCTACTCCGCCGTGAAAAAGTACTCGATCGGCGATTACGCCTTCACCTTTCTGGGGTTCCTGGGTCTGGCGATACCGAACTTCCTGCTGGCCTTGATCCTGATGTATGGCAACCTGACTCTCTTTGGCCAAAGCGTCGGCGGGCTGTTCTCGCCGGAATTCGCTGAGGCGCCCTGGAGCTGGGCGAGATTCTGGGATCTGATCGCTCATATCTGGATACCGGTCATCATCATCGGCACCGCCAGCACGGCTGGACTGATCCGGATCATGCGCGCCAACCTGGCCGACGAACTGAACAAACCCTATGTCGAGACCGCGCGCGCCAAGGGCGTCTCAGAGGGCCGGCTACTGATGCGCTATCCGGTCAGGCTGGCACTCAATCCCTTTGTAAGCCAGGTTGGCTGGGAACTGCCCTCGCTGGTTTCCGGAGCCGCGATTACATCCATCGTCTTGAACCTTCCCACAACCGGCCCCGTCCTGCTGATCGCTCTGAAGTCACAGGATATGTACCTGGCTGGCAGCTTCATTATGATTCTGAGCATTCTGACGGTGATCGGCACCCTGGTTTCCGACCTTCTGCTGGCGTGGCTGGACCCACGCATCCGCTACAAGTGAGGCGGCACCATGACCGTTTCTGACAACGCAGACAGGCTTCCCCCGGGCGGACCGGGCGACGGCAGCGTTCCGGTGACCGCGGCGCAGGGGGCCGACTATGCCAGCCAGTGGCAGCTCATGTGGTGGCGCTTCAAACGTCACCGCCTCGCCGTGATCAGCGCCCTGGTGGTGCTGGGCATTTATTTTGTGGCCATCTTCGCCGAGTTTCTGGCGCCTTTGCCGCCGAACCAAACAAGCACAAGGCACACCTATGCACCGCCCCAGGCGGTCGGTTTCCTTGTTCCCGATGAAAACGGCGGCACCCGGTTTCAGCCCCATGTCACCGGCTACAAAGTCGAAATCGACCCCATCGCCATTCGCCGCACCTTCGTTCCCGACGATACCAAGGTCATCCCGATCGGCTTCTTTGTGGCCAGTGATCCCTACCTGCTTCTGGGATTCATCCCTCTGCAGACCAAATTCATCGGTCCGGTCAACAAGGACGATCCATTTTACCTGCTCGGCGCCGACCGGCTGGGACGCGACATGCTGAGCCGGATCGTCCATGGGGCCCGGGTTTCCATGTCCATCGGTCTCGTCGGGGTTTTCGTCAGCCTCTTCGTCGGCGTACTGCTGGGTGGGATATCCGGCTACTACGGCGGCTTTGTCGACGACGCCATCCAAAGAACCATCGAGTTCTTGAAAGCGATTCCGACGATCCCGCTGTGGATGGGCCTAGCCGCGGCGATCCCACAGAACTGGTCGCCACTCATGGTCTACTTTCTGATCACCGTGCTGATTTCGCTGATCGGCTGGACCTCCCTGGCAAGGGAGGTGCGCGGACGCTTCCTCTCGATGAAAACCGAGGATTTCGTCGCAGCAGCGAAGCTCGACGGTGCAGGCGAGGTAAGAATTATCCTGCGCCACATGGCCCCCTCGTTCCTGAGCCATATCATCGCCACCCTGACGCTGGCTATCCCGACCATGATCCTGGCCGAAACCGCTTTGAGTTTCCTCGGCATCGGCCTGCGTCCGCCTGTGGTCAGCTGGGGCGTTCTGCTCCAGGAAGCGCAGAATGTGCGGGCAGTGGCCACGGCGCCCTGGCTGTTGCTGCCCGGCCTCTCCGTGGTGGTTGCGGTCCTGTCTTTGAACTTCCTGGGCGATGGCATGCGCGATGCCGCCGACCCCTACGCGGACTAGCGCTATGGACCGATCATTGAGCGAGGCCGAGAGCGCGGTTTCAGTGCTGTCCCAGAAAGCGGAGCCCACTGGCGACGTGGTTCTCGAGGTCAGAAACCTTTCCACAGAGTTCAGCCTTCGCACCGGCGCCTTAAAGGCGGTGGACGATATCAGCTTTACCTTGCGGCGCGGCGAGACCCTCTGCATCGTCGGTGAAAGCGGCTCCGGCAAGAGCGTGACGGCGCGCTCGATCCTGCGGATCGTACAGAGCCCTGGACGGGTTACGGCCGGCGAGATACTGCTGCATGGCGTAGACGGCGATCCGGCAAGAGCCGTCGATATGGCAAGGCTGGATTCGCGCGGCCGTGAAGTTCGCAGTATCCGGGGTAAGGAGATCTCCATGATCTTCCAGGAACCCATGAGCTCGCTGTCTCCGGTTCACAAGATCGGTTTTCAGATCGACGAGGCGCTAAAGCTTCATACCGATCTGGACAAGAAAGACCGCCGCGCCCGAACCATCGCACTGCTGCGCCGCGTTGAGATTCCTGACCCCGAGACGACGGTGGACCGCTACCCTTTCGAGTATTCCGGGGGCATGCGCCAGCGCGCCATGATTGCCATGGCTTTGGCCTGCAACCCCTCGGTGCTCATTGCCGACGAACCGACAACGGCCCTGGACGTCACCACCCAGGCCGAAATTCTCGATCTCATCAAGGAACTGCAGACCGACTTCGGCATGGCGGTCATCTTCATCACCCACGATATGGGGGTGGTTGCGGAAATTGCCGACACTGTCTGCGTGATGCGGCATGGCGCCATGGTCGAAAGCGGCCCGGTGGAAGCGCTCTTCAAGAATCCCCAGCATCCCTATTCCCGGATGCTGATCGGTTCCGCACTGCGGTTGGAAAGACCTGCCGAACAGCGGCTATCGCGACCTCGAATCGACGAGCGCAGGCCACCGATCTTGCGGGTGGAAAACCTTGAAAAGGACTTTGCCGCCCATAAGGGCTTCTTCAGGCGCACTCAATCCGTGGTGCGCGCCGTCGCCGATGTCAGCCTGCAACTACGCGAAGGTGAGAACCTTGGGATCGTGGGGGAGAGCGGGTCCGGCAAGACCACGCTCGGCCGCTGCCTCCTGCGCATGATCGAACCGACCGCCGGATCGGTATTCTATCGCCGGCCCGACGGCTCGGAGATCGACATCAGCCGCGCCGACAGGACTGAGCTGCGCCAGATCTATCGCGAGATCAGGATGATTTTCCAGGACCCCTTCGGCTCCCTCAACCCTCGCATGACCATCGAACAAATCGTCGGCGAGCCGCTGCTGATGATGGGCTGGAAGCCTAAAGCCATTCGCGAGCGGGTTGTCGAACTGATGGAGCGGGTCGACCTGAAGGCGGCCTTTCTGGAGCGCTACCCCCATGCATTTTCCGGCGGCCAGCGGCAGCGTATCTCTATTGCGCGCGCGCTAGCGTCCTCGCCCAGGGTGATCGTCGCTGACGAGGCGACGTCGGCCCTGGATGTCAGCCTGCGCGCTCAGGTTCTCGACCTGCTGCTATCGCTTCAGGCGCAGATGAACCTGAGTTTTCTTTTCATCAGCCACGACATCAGCGTGATCCGCTATTTCTGCGACCGGGTTGCGGTGATGTACCGGGGAGAGATCGTCGAGATCGGCGACGCGCTCGCGGTCTGTGACACCCCCCAACATGCTTATACCAAGGCGCTTCTGTCGGCCGTCCCACGACCGGACCCAACGCAGCGCAGGATTCATGAACGACACCGTTACGTGGCCAACGGATGAAGTCCAAGAGAGGATGGAGGTGACAACCATGACGCATGCCGCAGACGCCTGGAACTGGTCTCAACAACCCGAGAGCGACGACGCCACCCTGATCCTGGTCGGCGATACCAACATCCAGGGCCGCGACGACCCGGCGTCTGCGTTCAAGCATGTCAGCGCGACGCTGAAAGCTGCCGATCTTCTCTACGGCCAGTTGGAGGGCCCGCTCAGTCCCCCCTCGGAAGATCCGCAAAACCCGGATATCGCCCATAAACTGCTATGGCGCCACAGCGAGCCGAGAATGGTTGAGGGATACAAGGCCGCTGGCTTCAAGGCCTTCGCCTGCGCCAGCAATGTCTGCTATCCGCCCAGCGCCGCCCTTGCCAGCAATGCCACGCTGGATCTTGCCGGGATCGCGCATTGCGGTGCCGGCATCAACCTGGAAGAGGCACGCAGACCGGCGGTTCTGGAGGCAAATGGAATCCGTTTCGGATTCCTCAGCTACACCTCGGTCTTTTGGCATGTCAATCATGCGGCGACGGCGGACACCGCCGGCTGCGCAACCATCAAAATCCACACCGGCTATCAGCCGGGACGGCGGGCCTTGGAGATGCCCGGCACGCCGCCGCTCATCCTGACCGTTCCCGACCGCGAAGAGCTTGCGGCGATGGAAAACGACATCCGGCAGCTCAAAGAGCAGGTCGATCTGGTCGCGATGTCCTGCCACTGGGGAATATCCGGCAGCCCCGACATCGCCGACTACCAGCAAACCGTCGGGCGCGCAGCCGTCGATGCCGGCGCGGACATCGTTTTCGGCCATCATCCCCACGTCGTTCAGGGTACGGAGCTCTACAAGGGTAGGCCGATCTTCTACAGCCTGGGCAACTTCGCCTTCGACTGGGCCCGCATGCTGGGCCGCAATCTCGACGGGATCATGGTCCGGCTCATCGTTTCGAAACAGGGGGTCAAGGATGTCTCTGTCGTCCCGGTACGGCGCGATCAGGACAACCTGGTCGCCGTCCTCGATCCCTCGACACCACAGGGCGATGCAATCGTTGAACAGCTGGCGAAACGCTCACTGCCATTCGGTACCGCCATCGAAAAACGGGGTTCAGATCTGGCCTTGACTCGTGATTCCTCCGCCAAGGCAGCCTGACCGAAAACCAATTCCAGGAGCCGCAATGAAAATCAAGTCTGTCACGCCGGTCTTCGCCGACCGCTTTCTCTACGCCGTGATCGAGACCGAGGACGGCCTGACCGGATACGGCGAGTGCGGTGCCTGGGGCCAGTTGGAGCCGGCCGCAACCGCGGTTGAGAAATGCGGCGACTACCTCGTCGGCAAAGACGCGGGCGCCATCGAACACCATTGGAACGTGCTCACACGGTGGTCGTATTTCCGGGGGGCGGCGCTCTACGGCGCCGTGTCGGCGATCGATGTGGCGCTCTGGGACATCAAGGGCAAGGCCTTCGGGGTTCCGGTCCATGTCCTGCTCGGCGGGCCGACGCGCCGCAGCGCGCGCGTTTATGCACACGTCAAAGCCAAAAGTCGTGAGGAGATGATAGCCCGCTGCCTGGAGCTGAAGGATCTCGGTTTCACGGCGATCGGTCACCTTAATCCGTTTCTCGACGAGGATCGCTCGATCCCCTACGACCGCACCCACGCCCGCAAGATCGATGAGGCCGTGGCGGTGGTTCGCGATCTGCGCGAAGCCCTGGGCCCGGAGGTCGACCTCTGCATTGAAATCCACCGCCGCCTGACCCCGGCGGAAGCCATTGTATTCGGCAACGAGATCGCCCCTTATCGGCCAATGTTCTATGAAGACCCCATGGCCCCCACAGCCCCGGACTCAATGGCGCGCATCGCCGAAAAGGTTACGGTGCCTATCGCTACCGGGGAGCGCCTGTTCTCGCCCTACGAGTTCCAAACCCACATCGCCCGCAAGGCCCTGGCCTACGCGCGGATTTCGGTCTGCCTTTGCGGCGGCATCACCGGGGCGCGCAAGATTGCGGCTCTGGCCGAAGCGCAGGATATCCAGGTGATCCCCCACAATCCGTTATCGCCGATCTCGCTGGCCGCCTGCCTGCAGCTCGACGCGGCGATCCCCAACTTTGCCATCCAGGAGTACCCCACCGTGGGATTGGACTTCTCGGACCCGGCCGCGGCCGACCGCCCGGATCACCAGCTGCACGGCTTGAAACTGGTCGACGCGGTTCCGCCGGTGCAAGATGGTTTCATCAACATCCCGTCGCGTCCGGGAATCGGCATGAACCTCGTCGACGACATAGAGAAGGTGGCACCGAAGGTCGCGCGGCGGGTTTCCATGCGGGCCCACCGAGACGGCTTTGTCGTCGACCAGTGAAGAGGCGGCAGAACAGGGTTCCCACAGCGCAGGAAGGCACCAAATGACAGCAATCGTCACGGACAAGTCCGCATGCGTGAGAATCGTCGACCTGCGGGAAACGGTGGTTCCGATCAAGTCGGATCTGCGCAACGCTTACATCGACTTCAGCCAGATGACCGTCAGCGTCGTCGCCGTGGTCACCGACGTGATACGGGATGGCCGTCCGGTCGTCGGCTACGGCTTCAACTCCAATGGCCGCTATGCACCGAGCGGCCTGCTGCGCGAGCGTTTCATGCCGCGCCTGCGCGATGCCGAGCCGCAGACTCTGATCGACGAGGAAAGGGAGACTCTCGATCCTTTTCGAATCTGGGACTGCCTGATGGCCAACGAAAAGCCCGGCGGCCATGGTGAACGTTCCGTGGCCGTCGGCGTTCTCGACATGGCGGTCTGGGATGCCGTCGCCAAGATCGCCGGCCTGCCGCTCTACCGGCTCCTAGCGGATCGCTACCGCGGCGGCGAGATCGACGAGAAGGTCTTCGTCTATGCCGCCGGCGGCTACTACTATCCGCAAAAGGGCCTGCAGGGGCTGCGCGACGAACTGCGCAGCTATCTCGACCGCGGTTACCAGGTCTGCAAGATAAAGATCGGCGGCGCCTCGCTGGCCGAAGACATCGAGCGTATCGAGGCGGCGATCGCGGTGGTCGGAGCCGCGGATCGTCTCGCCGTCGATGCCAACGGGCGCTTCGACTTGGACACTGCCATTGCCTACGCCCGCGCCTTGGAGCCCTATGGCCTGTTCTGGTACGAAGAAGCGGGCGATCCCTTGGACTATCAGCTTCAAGCGACTCTCGCACAGTATTACGCCCCAGCCATGGCCACCGGCGAAAACCTCTTTTCTCACCAGGATGCGCGCAACCTGCTGCGCTACGGCGGACTGCGCGCCGACCGCGACTGGCTGCAGTTCGATTGCGCGCTGAGCTACGGCTTGGTTGAATACCTCCGCACCCTGGAGGTTCTCGCCGCACATGGCTGGTCAACCCGGCGCTGCATTCCGCACGGGGGACACCAGCTCTCCCTCAACATCGCGTCCGGCCTCGGCCTCGGCGGCAACGAGAGCTACCCCGACGTCTTCTGGCCTTTCAACGGATTCGCCGAGGACTGCGCGGTAGAAAACTCCTATGTCGGGCTACCGGATGCGGTGGGGATCGGGTTTGAGCGCAAGCCGGAACTCTATGCCGTCATGCAACAGCTGGGGAAATCCCGATAGACTCTGGCACCGGTTATCGTACCCAAAACAGCCTACAAGGCATGGACACGCTAACTGTCACGATCGCGAGAATTCTTCCAACTTGAACCGATATCGCCGATTTCTCTGGATGCGGGGGCCCGCAACCACCGAAACCGATACTCGCTTGCGGCACCGGTCTGACTATGATCTTCGGGCGCCAATGCCCCTCCCTCTCCAAAGCACTCTTTTCAGACAGCCTGAGCAGGAATCTCTAGCGGCACTTTTCGCCGAAGGAAGCTGCTTCTTCGGTGGCAATCCGGAGATCCAGGTTGTCCTCACGAAACGCCATCGTTCAGAATAAGATAGCGCGGAAGGAAGGCTTCAAAAACGACGCATGGATTCTCTCTAAATTTTCGCAAGATGAGGGAGCCACTTGACAAGCAGCGCTTCACGCTCATCACGATCGTGATGG
The DNA here is from genome assembly GCF_965249265.1 of Pelagibius sp. Classification (NCBI taxonomy): domain Bacteria; kingdom Pseudomonadati; phylum Pseudomonadota; class Alphaproteobacteria; order Rhodospirillales; family Rhodovibrionaceae; genus Pelagibius; species Pelagibius sp. The sequence continues at coordinate 3,001,020 of NZ_OZ252224.1, forward strand.
ACAAGCTTCGGTCCTGTACTCCTGCCCTCTGCGGAGATGTATGCGACAATGCCACGCCCAAACCACCAAGTGAACTTTCTTACCTATGAAATCCTGATTCCTCGGTCATCAACACGGCATAGCCGATGGCTGTGACGTGGGAGTGAATGCGTTTCAGGTCGCGGACCAAACCGATGTGCAGCCCCGACGTCTCTATGCTCTCGATCCTACCGCTGCGCAAGCGATCCAGATGGCTTTCTCCGGCCTCCCGCTCCAGCACCCTGATCTCGCGCTTTTCGTCGATCAGCTGGCGAGCCGCGGCGGTATCCCGCATAACGAACGCACTGAGCGCCAGTTGGTAGTGGTCGGCAACGCGTGCGTGAAGCTCCATCAGCTCGCGCCATCCTTCGTCAGAAAAAGTCAACTTGTTGCGGATCTTCTTCTGCGCGCCCTTGCGCAGATTCTTGCTGATGATGTCGCCAATATGCCCGAGGTTGCTGGTAAAGGACAGCAGTTCCTTGCAGTTACGGCGCGCTGCCTGGTCCAGGGGTTCACGGGAAAGGTCAACCAGAAAAAACTTGATCGCCTCGTGCAGCCGGTCAAGCCGACCGTCCAGGGAGTTGATTTCGTCCACCGCCGATTGGCCGCGCGGTTCAAAAGCATTCACGACTTTAGCCAACATTTCTTCAGCGATGTCGGCCATTCGCATCGCTTCGCGCATTGCGGATGCCAGGGCCAGTGCCGGAACCTGCACCGCGTCCTTGTCGAGATAGCGCGGCGCCTCGGGGGCCTCTACCTTGGATGATGGAAGCAGGTACTTGGTCAACACGGCCATGAGCCGGACCAGCGGCAGACCGGCCAGCACCAAGACGAGGTTGAAGAGGCTATGGAAGTTGGCAACCTGCCGCGTCGGATCTTCTTCGAGGCCGGCAACAAGGGGACCCAGAAGATCGAGCAGAGGTAGCACCAGGACAACGCCCAAGAGCCGGAAAAGCAGATTGCCCAGCGGTATCCGCCTGCTTTCCCTGTTGCTACGCAGGGTCAGCACCAGCGGGATGATCCCAGAGCCGATGTTTGCCCCCAAAACCAGAGGGAAAGCGCCTTCCGGCGTTATCAGGCCGCTGGAGACGAAACCCACCAGCAGCAACACCAACGCGACGCTCGAGTGAAACACCCATGCCAGCGCCGTCCCCAACAGCACGGCAATCACTGGTTCCTTCGTGAGAGCGAGAAGGATACTCACCAGGGCTGTGCTCGACCGCAGTTGATCTGAAGCGGCAACCGTCAGGTCGAGGGCAAGAATCATCAAGCCGAGACCAATGGCCACGCGGCCCAGATGCCGTGCCGTCGGCACCCCGCCGGCCATGAACATGAGCACGCCCAGAAAGAGGAGCACGGGAGACAAGCCATTGAAGCCGCTGGACAGGAATTGAACGACCATGGTCGAACCGAGATCCGCTCCCAGCATGAGCGCCAGCCCCGGCGCCAGCGCTATCAGCCCCCGTCCGGCCAAAGAGACCACCAGCATTGCCGTCGCCGTCGAACTCTGCAAAGCGCTGGTAACGGCGAAACCGACACCCGCGGCGGTGACCGAGTGTCGCGTGGCGCGGCCGACGACCCTGCGCAGTTCCGCCCCAAAAGCCCGCAGCAGCCCGGTTCGCACCATACGGGCCGACCACAGCAGCAAGGCAACCCCACCTGCCATGTGAAGCAGAACCTCGTGCCCGGCCATCATTACCTCTTGGATTTGGGCTCCATCGGATTCCGCAGGGAAGAACCGGTCCCTGCCTTAGGAGCCGTTCATAGCCTTTCTGAGCCTGAGCGCCACATCCGGCCGATCCGTGGTGAAGACACTGACGCCGAGTTCCAACATGCGCTGAATCGCATCGGCATCGTTGGTCGCATAGGCACCAAGACGCAGACCCGCTGCGCGGACCGCCGATACCACGTTCTCCGTAATTTCCGAGTGTTTCAACGCAAGCTCGTCGATCTGATGATCCTGCGCAATCCGAACAACTGAAGCGATACCGCCAACCTGACGCAGGATCAAAGGCTTCACCAACCAGATGAGGCCTTTGGAAGAGGCGTTTTCGCGATATCTGATCAGCGCTTCGAGAAAGAAGGAAGAAACAACGGTCCGCCGGAGCACGCCGGCAGCAGAAAGCTCCTCTGCGATCTTCTTCTCGATGCCCGGATAGGGTTCGCGCTGACGGTCGGCCTTGATTTCCAGGCGCAGATCGATGGCCGTCGGCGCGAAGATGGCGATGACATCCCTCAACAAAGGCAACTGCTCGCCGCCGGTGTCATTGACCTTGACGCTCTGCAACTCGGCCCAGGGCATGGAGGCAATCGGTCCCTCCGCGTTCGTCATCCGCTCCAAGGTCGGATCGTGATGAACGATCAGCTGGCCGTCGAGAGACAGGTGAACGTCGAACTCAACATAGTCGAGGGCCATAAGGCTGGTGTTGCGGAAGGCCGTGAGGCTGTTTTCCGGCCATAGCCCCGCGCCGCCACGATGGGATGCGATGGCCGTCTGATGGGAAGACTGTGTTTGCAACGCAGAACTGTCGGACACGCAAGGCACCCCCTTTTTTCAACCAAGCCATCGGCAACCTAGCGGTGCCGTCACAATAACGCAACAATTGGTGCGCTTTTTGTAATTTGCAATTATTGTTGCAAACTCTTCTTCCGCCGCTATACTCTCGGGCAAGCCTCTGCTCTGTACGGAGAAAAGGCGGCGCCAACGGGAGGACGGGGTCGATGAAGCTGCGAGACATCGTCGAGAAATACGATGGCCGGCTGACCGGGGCGGATCGAAAGCTCATCTCGGTCCTGCTTTCTGATCCGAAAGGCAGCGCCTACCTCTCGGTCCATGATCTGGCGAAAGCGGCGGGCGTGCACGGCACGTCAGCGGTTCGGCTGGCGCAGAAGCTTGGCTTCAACGGCTACCCGGAGATGCGCGCACAGCTGCGCGATCAGCTGACCTCCGATGGCGACCCGGCTCTGCGGGTGCGCCAACGGCTGGACAAGATGGGCGACGGCTCCCTTCTGGAAGCCGTGATCGAGAGCGAGATCGAGGCGCTGCGAGACGTGCCGACCCACATCGCGCAGGAGCAGATCGATGCCGCCGTTGACGCCCTGATGGCCGCCAAGGAGATCCGGATCTTCGGCCGCGGGCATGCCTCGGCTTTGGTCGATCTTCTAACGCGCCGCCTGACACGTTCCGGCTACCAGGCCCGTGGTTTCAAGCATATCGACTGGGAAACGCCGGAGCAGATCACGCCGCTCGAAGCGGACGATGTCCTCATAAGCTTTGCTTTTCGCTCCATCCCCGCCGGACTCCAAGAACTCATGTCGTTCGCGGTCGAGCGCGGTGTCCGGTGCATCGTCATCAGCGATCTGATCGGTCCCATCATTCGGCCAAAGCCGGACATTCTGCTCGCCGCGTCCCGCGGTCCGGAGGGCACATCGCAGTCACTGACCGTGCCGATGGCGATCTGCAACGTTCTGATCCTCGAGCTGTCACGGCAGGACGACGGGAAGTCGATGCGATCCCTCGAACGCCTGGCTGACACGAACAAGCGACTTGGCAAACGCCGTGGCGAGACTGACCGATAGTCACGACCCGCAGACAACAAGGGAGACTTAGAAATGACGGGTCTAGGTAAGAAAGTTCTCGCCAGCGTCCTGGCAATCACTTCCTCGACGATGTTCGCACCGCTGGCCCTTGCCGAGGAACGACCGGGGATCACCGTCGCGGTGAACAAACTGCCGCGCGCGCTGGACCCCGGGGATCAGACGGGCACCGTCGACGTTAGGGTCTACTATTCGATCTTCGATACCTTGATCCGACGCGATTTCATAACCCCGGCGGCAGACGGCGGCACGCGGCTGCTGCCGGGTCTCGCGACCTCCTGGGAGCGGATAAACCCGACAACCCTGGAGTTCAAGCTGCGCCAGGATGTCACCTGCCACGATGGCAACCCTTTCACCGCCGACGATGTTGTCGCCACTTTCTCGCCGGAGCGCCTGCGTGGTGCCGGTTCCTTCTACCCAAAAGGCCGAATCTACTTCAGCCACGTTGCCGAGGTGCAGAAGGTCGACGACTTTACCGTCCGCTTCGTGACCGAAAGGCCGGACCTAGTGCTTGAGCACCGCCTGTCCAGCTACACGTCCTTTATCGTCTGTGACGAGGCGTTGAATGCCTTTCGCAAAGACGGGGTCGAAGCGGCGCTCTGGCTGGATGAAGCCGCGAAGGCGCTGCGCTGGAACCCGGTGGGAACCGGGCCCTACAAGTTCAAGGACTATCAAAAGAACGATCGCGTCACCCTGGTTTCCCACGACGACTACTTCGAGGGCAGGCCGAGCGCCGAGTCGATCACCTTCAGGGAAGTACCGGAAGTATCGGCCAGGATCGCCGGCGTCGTCAGCGGCGAGTACGATATTGCCGTCGAGGTACCGCCGGATCAATGGGCGGTGCTCGATCGCTACGACGACGTGACGATGAAGACGGTAACCCTGGACAACAGCCATGTGCTGGTCTTCAACACCCAGCATCCGCAGCTGCAGGACAAGAAGCTGCGCCATGCCCTTAGTCTTGCCATCGACCGCCAGAAGCTGATCGACGGTCTGTGGAAGGGCCAGACCTTCACACCAAAGGGCCATCAACTTCCTTCCTTCGGGCCGATGTACGACAGCGACCGTGCCGGCTATGTCTTCGATCCGGAAAAAGCCAGGCAGCTCATCAAGGAGAGCGGATACGATGGGGAGGAGATCGTTTACCGCCTTATCCCCGGCTACTACCTCAACAACGTGAAGACCGCGCAGGCGATCCAGGAGATGTGGCGCGATGTCGGGATCAACTCAAAGCTCATGTTCGTCGAAAGCTTCAAGAAGGTACGCGAAGAAGACACCATGATCTATGCCTGGTCCAACACATACCGTATTCCGGATCCGACCGGCGCACTGATCGCCAACTGGGGCCCCAACGCATCGACCCAAAGAAAGTACAAATACTTCCAGCCGGCCCCCGCTTTCAACGAAATGGCAGACCGGTTGTTCGGGATGGACAACATGGCCGAGCGCAGAGATGTGTTCACGGAGATGCTGGATATCTTCGAAGACGACATGCCGATGACCATTCTCTACAACCCCCTTGTCAGCTTTGCGATGAACAACCGGGTCGACTGGACGCCGTACTCGCTGTTCTTCATGGACTTCCGCCCGTCCAACTTCACATTGCGGACAGATGGATGAAGCCGCGGCCGCCGTGGAGAGGCTCCACGGCGGCCCAGAGCCCGGCCCTGTGAAAACTCTGCTCAAAGTCGAAAACCTGGACATCGCCTTCCGTACGGAAGAGGCGATTGTCCATGCCGTGCGGGACGTATCTTTCTCCGTCGCGGCCGGTCGCACCCTCTGCATCGTCGGCGAAAGCGGCAGCGGAAAGAGCGTCACTTGCCATGCGCTGCTTGGGCTGACACCGAGAAACGGGCGGGTGCGTGCGGGCCGGATTCTGTTCGATGGCAATGATCTGCGCAGTTTGCCGGAAGCGGATATGGAGAAGATCCGGGGCCGGGCGATATCGATGGTGTTCCAGGACCCGATGAGCTCGCTCAATCCGGTCCACACCATCGGCCAGCAAATCGTTGAGAGCCTGAAACTGCACCGTGGCCTGACCGGGAACCCCGCCACGACCGAGGCGAAGAGCCTGCTGGATCGGGTCGGGATACCGGAAGCGGCTCAACGCTTGCGGGAGTATCCGCACCAATTGTCCGGTGGCATGAATCAGCGCGCCATGATTGCCATGGCCCTGGCAGGGCAGCCCCGTCTGCTGATTGCCGATGAACCAACGACGGCTCTCGACGTCACCATTCAGGCCCAGATACTGGACCTTTTGCGCGATCTTCAGAGCGATCTGGGCATGGCCATCATCTTTGTCACCCATGACTTCGGCGTTGTTGCCGAGATGGCCGACGACGTGGTGGTGATGCGCCGGGGCGAGGTGGTGGAGGGCGATACCGCCGAACAGCTTCTTGCCCACCCCTCTCACCCTTATACACAGGAGCTCTTGCGGCTCGTGCCGCGCCTTGATGCCCCATCGCCGGTTTATGGAAACCCGGCCCGGGAGGCCCCGTGACAGCGGTCGCGGCCGACATCCCTTCGCCGAGCGTGCTGCAGGTCGATGGCCTGACGCGGCATTTCATGAAACCCCGCCGCATGCCCTTCGCGAAGCGCCGTTTCGTGCGCGCGGTCGAAGGGGTCAGCTTTGCCATCCGGCCCGGGGAAACACTGGGGCTGGTCGGAGAGAGCGGTTGCGGGAAGTCGACGACCGGCCGAATCGTCGCCGGCATCGATCAACCGACCAAAGGACGCGTTCACTATCGGGGCATAGACCTGGCCGGGCTCTCAAGAGAAGAGCTGCGACTGCTGCGCCGCGAAGTGCAGATGATCTTCCAGAATCCGCTCTCGGCGCTCGACCCGCGCCTGGCGATCGGCAGACAGGTCGGCGAAGCCCTGGAAATCCATGCTATCGGCAACGCGAAAGAGCGCGAAGAGAGGGTCGATGAGATGCTGGCGGCCGTTGGCCTCTCCGCCGACATCAAAGCGCGCTTTCCGCATGAAATCAGCGGCGGTCAGGCGCAGCGTGCTGTGATCGCCCGCGCCTTGGTTCTCAACCCCAGGCTCCTGATCTGCGACGAGCCGGTTTCGGCGCTCGACGTCTCCGTGCAGGCGCAGGTCGTGAGCCTTTTGGCTACGCTTCAACGTGACCTCGGCCTCTCCTACCTCTTCATCTCCCACGATCTGAAGGTGGTGAAACAGCTCTGCCATCGGGTGGCCGTCATGTATCTCGGTCAAATCGTTGAGGAAGGCCCGTCGGAGCAGGTCTTTCAAAGCCCCCACCACCCCTACACCAAGGCCTTGATATCGGCGATCCCGGTTCTCGATCCCTCGTTGAGGCAGGAGCGCATCGTCCTGAAGGGGGACCCGCCTAGCCCCCTGAATCCCCCATCCGGCTGCCGCTTTCATACCCGCTGCCCCTTCGCCCTGCCACATTGCGCCACCGAGCCACCGAAGGTTACCGACCTCGGGTCCGGCCAGCGTGCGGCCTGCCACCTTCTCACTGATGAGCCGCCTCGCGATGCCTGAGTTTCTCGTCATCGCGCACCGTGGCTATTCGGCCCGGTTCCCGGAAAACAGCCTGCAAAGCCATGCAGCGGCCCTGGAGATCGGTGCCGACCTGATCGAGACGGATGCCCGTTTGACGGCGGACGGCGCGGTCCTGTGCTGCCACGATGCCGACTTGTCGAGGCTGACGGGTCATCGGATCGAGATCGCCAAGAGCCCCGCCGACCACCTTCGGCAGATCTCGGCAAGTAGCCAGCCCCTGGCGTTCCTGCCGGAAGTGCTGGCACTGATGACGCTGGATCGGGCGCGCGACAGGCGGCTGCTGGTCGACCACAAGACAAAGGATCTCAGGCTGCTCGATGCAGTCATTCGGGCTGTGGTTGCAGCGGAAATGTCGCAACGTACGGTCTTCGGGTTGAGGGCGCTGGATCAGCTTGTCTACCTGGGCAGAGTGCTGCCGCAGGCCCGCAGTCTCGCGCTGCCGGGTGATTACGAGGATCTTGATGGTTGGCTGGCGGCCGGCGCCGATGCCATCAGGGTTTGGGAAAATGAGCTCGACCTTCCGGCGATACGCAAACTGCGACAGGCGAACCATCCGATTTGGGTCACCGCCGACCGGCGGAAGAATAGCACGACCGTCGGTGAGATCAGTCCGGCGCGAATCGCCAAGCTGAAAAACCTGGGCATCCAGGGTCTGCTGCTCAACGACCCCTCCCTTGCCGTAGAGACGAAGCGAGCGGTAGCACCGTGAGAGACGCGACTAGTTTCCTGATCGTGGTGCTGGACGGCCTGCGGCCCGATCTGCTGAACGCCGAGCTGACGCCGAACCTGAGCGCTTTCATCGAGGCTTCTTGCACCTTCACCGAGAGCCGTTGCGTCTTTCCCTCCGCAACTAGGGTGAACGCCGCCACCCTGGGGACCGGCACACAGCCCTCGCGCCACGGCATCGTGGCGAACAAGTTCTTCGACCCTTGCGTCTTCCCCGACCGGCTGCTGCACAGCGGCGAGCGCGAGTCGATCCAGCGGGCGGAGCAGGCCTACGCCGGGTCCTTCGTTACCGCGCCTGCCCTTGGCGACCTCCTCGCCAAAGCGGGCAAAAGCCTTGCGGTGGTCTCCTCCGGCAGTGCCGGCACGACCCATCTGGTCAACCCGCGCGCCAGGCAAAACCGGCAGATCAGCCTGACCCTGCGCGACTGGGCAGCATCCACGCCAGACGACGTCGCCGCAGAGATGCAGCGGCTTTTCGGCCCCCCGGCGGCGGCGGGCTTTCCCAACAGCGCGCGTATGCGACAGCAGACGACGATTTTCCTGGAAGGCATCTTTCCGCGCTACCGGCCGGACGTATCCTTGCTCTGGTACAACGATCCCGACCACACCTTTCACCACTGCGGGCTGGGGTCCGAGGCGGCCGAACAAAGCCTCGCGGCGCTTGACGAGGAATTTGCGCGGCTTATCGACTGGGCGAATTCAGCCGCAGTTGGCGGGCCTATCCAGATCGTGTTGATTTCGGACCACGGCCACATTACGGCGCGCGAGAATATCGATCTGAGCAGCGCGCTGAGCAGCAGCGGCATCGGGGTCAGCGGTAACTTCGAGAACGGCAACGCCTTCGCCGGTGCCGCCGGCTATGTCGGCGCCCTTCATTGCGCCAAGCCGGATCAGCGCGCGGTCACGCGCTTCGTCGCCTGGTTGACGGACCAGCCTTGGTGTGGCCTGGTCTTCACAGCCGGTGGGAACGGGATCGAGGGGGGCGTGGCGGGCACCTTCGACCCGGAACTGGTCTTCAACGACCACGCCCGTTCACCGGAACTCTTCTTCCTGATGCGCGCCGACGATCGGCCCAACGCGGCCGGCATCGACGGCAGCTGCTTTTTCGCCGGCGAAGTTCCCCTCGGCGGCTCGCTTCACGGGGGCCTGCATCGGCGCGAGGTGAAGAACCTGCTGGCCTTGAGTGGCGATCTCTTCAGAAGCCGAGCCAACCTCGATGCACCAGCCGGGATCGTCGACATCCTGCCGACAGTGCTGACAGCCTTGGATCTGCCGATACCCGAAGGTGTCGATGGCCGGGTCCTTCATGAGGCTTTCCTGAACCCCGCTGGCAAGGCCGACGGGGAAGTCCGATTCCAGCACCATGTCATCGAAGCCCGGCATGGCAGCCAGCACCTGAGAACTGCGCGTTTCGGCGGGAGCCAATACATCGTCGAGGGCTTCTTGGAGAACACAGGGCGATGAACCTGAACTTCCTTCTCATCAAGCTGGTCCGCGCTCTGGTGACGGTCTGGTTGATCGTGACCTTCACCTTCACGGTACTACAGGTCTCCGGCGACCCGATCACCGCCATTGCCGGTGACGAGGCACCACCGGAGGTGATCGAGCACTACACCAAGAAATACGGCTTCGATCGGCCCCTGCACGAACAGTACTTCAGCTACATCGCCAACGTTCTGGTCGGTGACTTCGGAATCTCGCTATCCGACGAGACACCCGCCCTGGATCTGGTTGTCGGCGCGATCCCCAACACCCTTCGCCTCGGCCTTACTGCCTTTCTTCTGGCCGTTATGCTCGGGATTCCCCTTGGAATCCTGGCGGCACTGAACCGCAACCGGCCGATAGACCGCTTTGTCATGAGTTTTGCCGTGTTCGGCTTCAGCATTCCGAATTTCTTTCTCGGCATCATCCTTATTCTGGTCTTCTCCCTCAGCCTGCGGGTTCTGCCAAGCAGCGGCAGCGGAACCGCCCTGCACATCATTCTGCCCGCCGTGACGCTGGGCACCCACATCGCCGGCACCCTGGCGCGTTTCACGCGATCGGCGATGCTTGAGGTCCTGAACAAGTCCTACATGCGCACAGCAAAGGCAAAGGGCCTTCCGCATGCAACGCGCATCCGCTGGCACGCCCTGCCGAACGCCGCAATCCCAATCGTCACGGTGATCGGCCTGAAGCTCGGGGATTTGATCGCCGGTTCGATCATTGTCGAGACCGTCTTTGCCTGGCCCGGCGTTGGACGTCTTCTTGTGAACGCCGTCAGTTCGCGTGATCTCGCTGTGGTTCAGGCAGTGCTCATCATCGTCGCCTGCTCCATGGTCCTGACCAACCTTCTGGTCGACATTCTCTATGGCTGGATCGATCCGCGGGTCCGTGCCAGCAGCGCCAGCGATCAGGAGTAATCGGTGCATGTTCCAGACACTGCGACCGTTCAGCAAGGATCACCCGAACCCAAGGGGTACGGTTGACGACGATACGGACCTGCCGGTGCGGGCAGCCAAGTACCCGCCGCTGGTCATTCTGGCCCTAGCGTTTCTCGCCGTGGTTTTCTTCACCTTCGTCTTCGCCGACCTGATCGCGCCCTACGACTACCGCAGCCAGGATCTGCTCGAGCGTCTCAAGCCGCCGGTGTTCCTGGGCGGAGACGTCAAATACCTGCTCGGCACCGACGATCTTGGTCGCGATGTGCTCAGCCGCCTGATCTATGGAACGCGCTTCAGCATCCTGATCGCCCTGCTTGGCGCGACCATCGGCGCCGTCGTCGGAACCGTACTGGGATTCCTCGCCGCGCACTTTCGCGGCGCCGTCGAAGAGGCCATTATGATGATGGTCGATGTGCAGGCTTCCCTGCCCTTCATGCTCATCGCCCTGGCAATTCTCGCCTTTTTCGGCGGCGGGCTCGTGCTCTTCATCCTTGTGATGGGCATCTACGGCTGGGAAACCTTCGCCCGCCTGACAAGAGGGATGGTGCTCTCGGCGAAAACCCATGGCTACGCGGTGGCGGTCAGTTCTCTCGGGGCCCGGCCCGGCCGCGTCTATGCCTTTCACATCCTTCCGAACATCCTGAATGTCTTGATCGTGCAGTTCACCTTGAACTTTCCGCAAACAATTCTGCTGGAAACATCGTTGAGTTTTCTGGGCCTCGGAATCCAACCGCCCCTTACCAGCCTGGGGCAGATGCTGGGCGCCGGCCGTTCTCATCTCCTGCTCGCCTGGTGGATTGCGGTGCTGCCGGGTTCCATGATCTTTCTGACCACCCTCTCCATAAGTATCGTTGGAGACTGGTTGCGCGACCGCCTTGATCCGACCCTGCGCGGACAGTAATCATGGCAACTGAACACTCACTTTCCGAAAAGGACGAGATTGCCTCGCCGAGCGATGCGCAGGTTATTGAACGTCGACCGTTCCTTTTCATTCGGCACGGGCAGACCGAATCAAATCTCCGTAAGGTCACGACAGGACAGCGCGACGTAGCCCTCACGGCCCGTGGCGTCGAGCAAGCTGAGGCCGCGGCCGCCGTTTTGAAGCGCCTTACCTTCGATATGATCTGCACCAGCCCGTTGAAGCGGGCCCGACAAACGGCCGCGATCATCGCAGAGCGTACCGGCCACCGTGTCGCCGATCCCATCATTGACCTGATGGAGCGACGTTGGGGCGAGGCCGAAGGCCGGCCACGTGCCGAAAAAGTCGAGCACCCACTTCCCCTCGGCGCGGAGCCCCTGGATCAGTTCCGCGCCCGGACCTTCAGCGGCTTGCGCGAAGCAACCGAGCTCGGACAGGTTCTGATCGTCGCCCATTCCGGAATCTATCGGGTTATTGCGCAGAAACTCGGCCTGCTGCCGCAGCTTGTGAAACTGCCCAATGCCCAGCCGGTCATCATCAGCCCCAGCGCCGGATCCGCAAGCTGGCAAGTCGACGTCTGCGCGATGCCAAAGGAGGCGAGTCGGTCACGATAGCGTTTCGAGATCGACGAACCGTCAGGTAAATGTGTCACCGGTTTCCCGCAACCAATAAAGCCTCCTGGCGGACCAGGAGGCTTTAGCAAAAACACAAGGACCCGCCAAATAGCGGGTCCTTGTGTTTTGGTTGCGGGGGCACGCAACCGTCGTCAGCAGCAGGGCCTTTTCCAAGGCGCGGCTTGATACACCGACCATAGTTTCCGCATTGGACCGAGCCAAATCGGAGCGGCCAGGACAGATATCAACATGACATGCATGAGACCAACGAATGTCGTACCTCGATCAGCAATCCTGACTTCGCGCGCTTATGCCTCGAACTGAAGCGAAGCGCGGATTGGATGCTTTCTAAATCAACGGGTTCACCATCAAGAGCGATCTGCAACTCGTGTTTTTTTAAAGCACCTCGAACCTTCGCGTTTGCGTCAGGCACATCACCATCCAAAACATAACCGAGCATACATCCCATGGGCAGGCCTTCAGAATACTGCTCCGTAACGAATCGATGAACGCCCTCTTTCACATATTCTGTTGCTAGTGACTTCTTGCTAGATCCACTAGGAATGTTCAGACGCTTACACTCGTACGCGAGATAGATTTTGCGAGTGCGAGAAAAGTGGGCAACGAAATCTATCTCGCCAGTACTTTTTTCGCTACCTATCTCGTCTACCGTTGACGGATGATGTTGATACTCGAAAAACACTATCCCTCGTGCAATGGGATCAACAGCAAGCCGATTGACGAGATTTAGCGTGATATCATCTTCGAGCGCATTCCTACCCAGCTTCGCGACGCATTTAGGTACGATCCGAACAATCCGCGGTAACAGTCGCTCATCAAATCGACGAAACTGATTTATCCAGGCCTCCGCATCCCCAACTATCACGCGGTTTGGCCTCGGATACTCGCAGAACTCGCAAGCGTCTCAAGATCGATGGCGATGCTGTCAGCATCAGCCAAAGCCCTAGATCTGAGCCAGAAGCGCCGCTGGAGTGGCTTTACTAGATAGAGGCATTCACCGACAAAAAACCTTAGGTCGGGTATGAGTACGAAGTTCTCGTTGATCGGTCTTCCAAGAACTTTGGATAGGCGATCAATAACTTCAGCTAGAGCCGTGCTCTCATCTTCTGAGTAATCACGCTTCTTGCGACTAGAAGTCAAAGACAACTCCAAGACCGCAAAATCCAGATTCTTTGCGACGAGGCGGATGTTCGGATTGTTGCCATTTTGAAGCCAAACGGAAAGACGGGACCTCAGCGACTCGGCATATTCCTCACGTTCCTGCGAAAGAGTATGACGCCAATACTCCGGATAGGTTCCGGCATGAGGTTGAGCTGCTGGAAAAATGTAATTGGCAGCATCTTCGACCAAAACAATCTCGTCTTCGGTTAATCCGAAGTACCGATAGACCAGCCAATCAATCTCTCGAAGTTCGACCTCTTCGTCGTTGACGGCCGTCAGAATCTCATTTGATCTGGCGAGTCTCCGGTCAACGAGTGCTATCAGATCAGATCTTGCCCGTCTCGCAGCCTCTTGGTCCACCAGGTCGTCCGGCGACGGCAACGGGAGGGTCAGCAATTCCGCTTGCTGTACCTTTGGCCGATCGACGCCAATATAGCCAGTGCCGTGGAACGCGAACCAAATCGCCAACCTACTATTGATGTAGGCGGCCAAGAATTTCGCTTGATCAGCTTCTTCGCTGGGCGCACGTATCGCTTGGATACTATCCTGAAATGTCAGCGGTGCCTCTACATAGGTGGCACCCAGCCTCCATCGCGAGGTCTGAACGCCCTGTGGCACAAGGACTCGCGGCCCAATGAAGCCATCTTCGAATCCAACTCGGCGGACTACATTAGTATCCCATGGCTCCAGGTTGGCATGCCCCAGGGCAATCGCCTGAAGTGCAGTGATTGGCAGGTGCGGCACCGTCCCAACATGCTCGCTCGTTTTCGCAGTCGGAGAATCACTCTCGTTACGCAGCGGCTGAAAGCCCTGTCCGATTACCCACTGATCGCTGCGGATAGTCTTGGTACGGGTCATCGTCCCGTGTTGTTCGACAAAGTCGCCCAAGCGTGGAAGTTTGGAAAGAAACGCGAACAGCTTTGCGTCGGGGTCGTGCATCCAAAGTCGATACTTAAAAAGCAATCCGTTGCCGGAAACCTCTGATGACTGCAGCACAGCTTTGTCGGCGCTGCTAAGCGTGATGAACCTTTTGATGGACAGATTCAGATCTGCTTTTGGAGTCCAATACTCAAACTCGTAGTTATCCTCAGGGTCCGGATTGGGACCAAAAACGAGAAGAGCCGCCGGCTTAATCGCGCCTTCGAAGAGTTGGAAACGAAGATCAGAAAAATTCACAACGCGAAGAACACGCGCATCTTCAAACAGCCTTACACGGGCAGCTACACTTGCTGCGGAGTGATTATGTAAGAACCCCATTGCAGGAAGAAGGAATGCCGCAACGCCATTACGTTCAAGGTGGCAGAGCGCTTTCCATGTGAAAGCCCAAGCCTCTTCCTTACTGGGGTTTGGATAGCCGTTCTTGACGCTCCAACGAAAGGCGGTTCGATCCCCACCGCGACGGCTAGTCCAAGGAGGATTACCGACAATCACGTCATAGCGATCATCATCATTTTGCTCGTCGAAGAAATCACCCGCAACGAGCGTTCGGCCCCACAAAGGCGGAAGCAATCGCCCTCTATCTAGCAGCCTTCGCAAATCAGGTGGCGAAACCTGCTCTAACAGCGCAAGGTACAAGGAAAAAACTGCTACGCGAACGGCACCAGAGTTGATGTCGCGACCGTGAATACGGCCGAGCATTTTTTGCAGACTATCCCATCGAATGGTCAGGTGATTTCGGCTTTCGCGCCAATGCTCGCAAAGCCGTTGAAAGCTCCGCACGAGAAACACTCCTGACCCGCAAGCGGGGTCAAGGAATGTCCCCTTCTCCTTCTGAACCTCACTCAGAAATGGCCAAGTTGACGAAACCACGCTGTCTGCAAGAAACATCGGCGTATAAAACGCACCGGTCTCTTTTCGTGATGATACGTCGTGGCCAAGAAATCGATCGTAGACCGCACTAATGAGTTCGACGGGTATATACCTAAAGTCATACCCCCAAAACTGCATTTGGCCACCCGAGCCAGCCATCTCTTCTTTACCCAGACGAAAGCGCTGAAGAATGTGAAGGTGGTGGTCCTTAACAGGTGTGTTACCGTCGACCTTAGAGAAGGAGCAGGGCGCGACGAAAAGGTCGCCGTTGAAGTCATTTCTTAGCTGTCTGAACAAAAGTTCCATTGCCGGAACATCGCCAGTCGCCAGCAAGTCGGCCCACGCTGTGTGCGCACCTTGTGTCGCCTGTTGGAAGTAATCCGCACCAATTACATTGCGGTCCTCAAGATAGGCAATGAACATTGTTTGTATGAGGATCGCTTGCGCTTCATTTGGCGAAAGCGCCAAAGAAGTCAACAAATCATGCGTCTCTTCTAAGTTGTTTAGAAGAACTGCGTCGATTCGTTCATTTGGACGAAAATACTCGCGACGTTCATGCCAAAGACGGCCAGTCTCCGCACCAGAAACAAGCGACTGCAATTGCAGAGCGGAAGCTGTGGCGTCGAGTGTCTCAATTAAGCAGTGGTCTTCAAATTCAGCGTCATTATCTCTTTCGTGAGCTTTCGCGAGTGAAAACACCCGGACGACGTCTCCGGTAATGATGACAAGTACGCTAGCAAGGCCCTGATTCCAAAGTGCCGCGTGAATCTGCAAAACCTCATTCTGATCGTACTTATCGCTTTGCCGGATCGCGATAGTCGGAACACCATTGACGCAGAACACCGTGGATAACCCGAGTTCGCCGAGGCTAGTACGCACGGCGTCAGCGTAGGGCGTATCGCGAATGTCATCGCCGACTTCGAAAACATCGGGCGCGTGTCGATTCATAAGATCGAGCTTGGACTTCCAGTCAGCGCTTAGTGGTTCGGGCGGCGCAATCATGACTTGCCGGCCTTTCGTTTGCCTGACGACGAAACTTCAGTTGGAAGCAAATAGAGCGGCTGCTGGGGATCAACGCCGTTCCGTGTAAGCGCAGCACTCAGTTCAGCAAGAATCGGCTTCAGCGGCATCACGATGAAGAGACCGTCGCCTTCTTTAACAGTCCGATCGGACTGCAATACGCAAACACCCATGCTCACGTCGAGGATGAGGACACGCTCCAGCATGATCGCCCAAGGCTCCTTGCCGCAAGCTTCTCCCAAAGCCAGCGATAGCTCGGCGAGGCTAGACACCTTGACGCCCAACTGAGTACGCAGTTGTCGGATCACGGCTCCTGTGACGAGGTCGCCGATTGAAAACTCTGGTGCGTAACCGGGACGGTTTTGGAACACCGGCAGTACCTCCCGCCAATGGCGGAAAGTCTCCTGGGTTACGCCGACCGCGTCCCTGAACTGCGCAGGTGTGTACTTCATAGCAACGCATCAGATTGTTGTTAGCAACAAACTGAACTGCTTCGACACCTTTGTCAATCGACAAATGCTCATATTTTGTTCTCTATCTCGATTGTCAACCCTGTCGATGTCACGCGCCTCCGTTGCGCCTACCCGTCCCGCCGGTTCTAAACGAGGAAGGCCGCACCATCGTCTTCGAACAGCGCCGCGCGGATCGGCTCGGGGAAGCTCGGGTCGTCGAGCTAGACGCTGAGATAGTCACGCGGTTCCTCGCCATTGGTCTGCGCTTTCCACGCAGCGCCGAGTTCGGCCCGACCAGCGTAGACCCGGAAGTCCGGGGCGCCCTCGCTCTTTTTCTGATCGTTGGCGACGATTTTCGCCTTCACATTGACGGTCAGGGTGCGGATCGTGCCGCTATACCCGTCCGGAATAGCGGTAAAACTGCCTATGGTCGCCATATCTCAAACCTCCGTTGTTTTGGTTGGCGGGGATGATGGGCGCGCAGTTTCCAGTTGCTTGCGCGCCCGCTTGAAGCCGGGGTCGGCGTTCATGAACGCGTCGAGCATGAACGGGATCAGTTCGGCGACGCTTTCGTTCTTGCCGTAGGTCTGGCGGTAGATTTCCGCGTAGTCGTTCAGCGCCGCCTTCAAATCGGCGTCTGCCGTGAAGGTGATCTTCGCGCTTTCCCGGTCGGGCAAGGGTCCGAGCTTGAGGGTCATCTGATCACTCCCGGATCGCGGTATGGTCTCAAGACCATGTCCTTGTTGACGATGATCCTGAGCGGCCAGCCGGGCCGGACGGTGATGGTCGGCTGGATGTTTAGATTGCGCTCGGTGATGCGCTGGCCGGCCTGGTTCACACTATTCTGCGTCGACTGGCGGATCGCCTGGACGAGATCGCTTTCGTCATCGCCGAAAGTGATTTCTGTGGAGACGCCCAAGAGCGTCGAAAGCGCGACGCCCTGCAACAGCCGCCAGGTGTGGAAGTTGACCTCGTCCTCAAGGCCCGCATAGCCCGCCATATCCGTCGCGGGCAGGTTCTCGATCACGACGGACGAACCGTCCGGCATGATGATCCGCTGCCAGACGACAAGCGCGCGTTCCTGCCCGAAGGCGATGACGCTGTCATAGGTCCCGATGACGCGCGAGCCCTGCGGGATGAGGACGTAGCGTCCTGAGACAGTGTCGTAGATGTTCTCCGTCACCTGCGCGATGACGCGGCCCGGCAGGTCTGAATTGATGCCCGTGATCAAGCTCGCGGCGATTACCGTTCCCGCCATGACTTGATAGGGTGAGGCCGGGTCTTGGAGGGTATGCGGATTGTAAATCGCCGAATCGACCTCTTCGCCGAGAAAGTCGAGCTTGCGGCCCTGCAAATTCTGATCGTTCTGGAGATCGAGCCCCAGTTCTCCCGACACGGCATCGCCGCGCGCGATGTCGAAGGGACTGCGCGCATCCTCGCCGGCGGCGCGGGCGATATCCGCGACAGACCCCGGCGCACCTGTGCCGTCCCTAATGCCGGCCGTGCGCGAGGTAAGCTGGAAGAAGACGCTCGACTCGCGCCCCTGCTGCGCAAGACGCGCTTGGCGGATGCGTTCAGCCCGCTCGGCGTCGTCCTCGGGATTCGGTCGGAACGGCATTTGTCCCGGCGGGGCGATGCCGAGGTCGCGTTCGGCGCCGACAACGGCCGGACCGATGTCGCCGGCCAGCGGCGGCCCCAATTCAACCGGCGGTCTCGGGATCTCGCTGTAACGGCGCGGCAGCGCTTGCAACCCTTCCGGCGTCGGATTGTTATCGGTGCGGATAAGCTCGCGGCCAGTGTCATCGTCATCAAACAGGCGTGGCGGATCGAGAGCGAAAATCGTCGCGCCGAGGATCAGGAGCAGCCCCGTCCCGGAAAGCAGGAACAGGACGCGCCGGTTGATCCGTGTCACGGGGCGCGGTTCACGCGAGCCCAGCGCCGCCGAAGGCGGCGGGCGCCCTTCTTGAGCGGCGTGTGAAGACTATTCCTCCGAGGGCGGATCGAGAGTCTCGGAGTCACCCCACTCCAGAATGAGTTGCGAGGCCGTCATCGGAACGACCCCGGCCTGTATCAAACGGGCGGCGACCGGCGAGTTGTGGACATCCAGAAGGCCGTTGCTGAGATCAAACAGAACGTAGACATCATATGCCTCGCCCAACGCATCGAGCGCGGCTTGCGCCAGCGACCCTTCGGGCCAGCCGCCTGCGAGAATCAGACAATGCCGCTTTAGCGCGGAGACGGTTTCCCAATGGCGATCATCCCTACAAGGGTTGACCACCGAGCGGCGCAATTGGGCCTCTTCCGGCACAAGCTGGCTCAATGGCGAATGCAGGCCCGCCGCGTCTTCCGCGCCCATATAGGAGAGAAAAGCGGGAACCGAAAGATCGACAGCCTTGGTCAGCACCGCGCAATGGGCCGGACCGATCGTCGGCGGATCGGACCGTAGACCCGGCACCGTCCCGCCGAAATCGATGAACAGAAGGCAGGACTCCTCCGGATCGAGCAGCGCCGAGTTTCCCTTCGTGTTTTTCCATCTGGCCATCGTCATATTGTCTCTGCCGCCGCGCTGACGGTCGGGGAGCCTGACGGCCGGTTTCATCGGCGATAAGTCCACGGGCGCGGCAGGCGTGCTCGACCATTTTCCGCAACCGACGATGGCCCTTACAACGGTTGTAAGGTCAAGCCCTTAGGGGGCAGCCGGCCTTCTCCATGGCCTCGATCAGGACGGCGCGGTCGGCCCGGCTTTCGACGTCGACTTTTCCGGTCGATGTTTCGACCGAGACGCGCGCCTTCGGGTCGATGTCCTGAACGGCCCTGGTGATCGCGGTAACACAGTGGTTGCAGGTGATGCCTTGAAGAACGAACGTCTGCATCGCCGGTGTCCTTTCCTCGCGTGTTGAGACGAAAGGAACCTACCGCCTGTCATTGTTGGAAGGTCAAGACGGGACAGGGCGTCTGCGCGACCGTCGTATGGCCGCACGCGGCCAGGTTCAAGCCAACCGCTGTCCATGCTGCCAGCGCAGTATGCGTGAGCCTGCAACGCCGCCACATCGACGCGCTTGACCTTCCCATCATTGGAAGCCTCATCTTGTCATCACAGTGCGGTGAAACAGGAGGTTTGCGATGTCCGAGGAAGCTGTCCCCATGCCGCCTCCGCCTGCGGGCCGGTCCCTGTCTCTCGGCGTCGAGGGCATGAGCTGTGCGTCTTGCGTGGGCCGCATCGAGAAGGCCCTGAGCGCCGTTCCCGGCGTGGCGGCGGCGCGGGTTAATCTCGCCACGGAACGTGCGGACGTCGATGTCGCGCCCGGCGCCGTCGACGCGGCGCAATTGATCGCTGCGGTTCAAAGCGCCGGTTATGACGCAAAACCCCTGGAAAGCGGGATCGACGCGACAGACCGGGAACGCGAAGCGCGCGACCGGGAGATCAAGACGTTGAGACACTCGGTCTTCATTGCGGCGGCGCTCACCCTGCCGGTCTTCGTGCTGGAGATGGGCTCACATGTGATCCCCGGCATGCATGACTGGGTGATGGCGACCATCGGCCATCGCGCGAACTGGTATGTGCAGTTCGCTCTGACGACGCTGGTGCTATTCGGTCCCGGTCTCGTCTTCTTCCGTAAGGGCATCCCGGCCTTGCTGCGCGGCGCGCCGGACATGAACGCGCTTGTCGCGCTCGGCACGGGCGCGGCGTGGAGTTATTCGGTGGTCGC
This sequence comes from Pelagibius sp., assembly GCF_965249265.1. Taxonomy (NCBI): domain Bacteria; kingdom Pseudomonadati; phylum Pseudomonadota; class Alphaproteobacteria; order Rhodospirillales; family Rhodovibrionaceae; genus Pelagibius; species Pelagibius sp. The sequence continues at coordinate 3,021,018 of NZ_OZ252224.1, forward strand.
CACCTTCGCCGCCGGTTTACTGCCGGACGGTGCGCAGAATGTCTATTTCGAGGCGGCGGCGGTCATCGTCACGCTGATCTTGGTGGGCCGTTATCTTGAAGCGCTCGCCAAGGGGCGGACCAGCGAAGCGATCCGCCGGCTGATGGGATTGCAGGCCAAGACGGCCCGCGTCGTGCGAAATGGCGTGGAAATCGACGTCGGCATCGATCAAGTGCGTCTCGGCGATCTGGTGCAGGTGCGGCCGGGCGAGCGCATCCCCGTCGACGGGGCGGTCAGCGACGGCCGCTCCTATGTGGACGAATCCATGATCACCGGCGAGCCGGTTCCGGTATTGAAGGAAGCCGGCGCCGAGGTCGTCGGTGGGACGATCAACAAGACCGGCGCCTTCACCTTCTGCGCAACCAAGGTCGGCGCCGACACGGTCCTTGCCCAGATCATCGGCATGGTCGAGCAGGCGCAAGGCGCGAAGCTGCCGATCCAGGCGCTGGTCGACAAGGTGACGGGCGTCTTTGTGCCCATCGTCATGGGGGTTGCGATCCTGACCTTCGGCGTCTGGTTCCTCTTCGGGCCTGAGCCGGCGCTCACCTTCGCTCTCGTCAACGCCGTCGCGGTGCTGATCATCGCCTGTCCCTGCGCCATGGGGCTCGCCACGCCGACTTCGATCATGGTCGGCATGGGGCGTGCAGCCGAAATGGGCGTCCTGTTCCGCAAGGGCGAAGCGCTGCAAACCTTGCGCGGCGCGCGCATCGTCGCCCTCGATAAGACGGGCACGCTGACCCCCGGCCGGCCCGCGCTGACGGACCTGATTACCGCCCCCAGCTTTGACGAGGCCGACGTGCTGTGCCTCGTCGCCTCGGTGGAACGAAAATCTGAACATCCGGTCGCCGAGGCGATTGTCGCCGCCGCCGAGGAGCGCGGCCTGTCCCTTGCCGACGCGCACGGTTTCGAGGCGGAACCGGGCTTCGGCGTCGCCGCCATGGCGGACGGTCGCCGCGTGGCGATCGGCGCGGACCGCTACATGGAGCGTCTCGGGCTCAACGTCTCATCCTTTGCAGCGGACGCCGCGCGTCTGGGCGACGAGGCCAAGACGCCGCTCTATGCGGCCATCGACGGCCGGCTGGCCGCCATCATCGCCGTCGCCGATCCAGTCAAGGAGACGACGCCAGCCGCCATTGATGCACTGCATGTGGAAGGCTTGCGGGTGGCCATGATCACCGGGGACAATCAGCGCACGGCGGCCGCCATCGCCGCCCGCCTCGGCATTGACGACGTAGTCGCGGAAGTCCTGCCGGACGGCAAGGTCGACGCGATCAAAAGCCTTCAGGCGGACGGCGCGACGGTCGCCTTTGTCGGGGACGGGATCAATGACGCGCCGGCGCTCGCGCAGGCCGATGTCGGTCTCGCCATCGGGACGGGTACGGATGTCGCCATTGAAACCGCCGACGTCGTGCTGATGTCCGGCGATCTGCGCGGCGCGCCCAACGCCATTGCGCTGAGCCGCACCACGATGACGAACATCCGGCAGAACTTGTTCTGGGCCTTCGCCTATAACGCCGCCTTGATCCCCGTGGCGGCGGGCGTTCTCTATCCGGCGTTCGGCCTGCTGTTGTCGCCGATCTTCGCCGCCGCCGCGATGGCGGCGTCCAGCATCTGCGTTCTGACCAATGCGCTCAGGCTCAAGCGCTTCACGCCGCCGCCAGGCGAAACAGCAACGGACACTGGCGCCCGGCGTCGTCATCAATGAGGTCGCCAAACCGATGTGACATGTCTTCGATCACTCGCCTTTTTTCAGGTCACGAACTGTTCCAGAGAGCGCCGAAACCTGAGCGAAACCAGGCATCCAATGCCGACTGACCGCAGACGGGGTATCGCGCGACATCGGACAGACGTCAGAGAAGTGGGGTGGCTACCGGCTCAGGAGAAGCAAGTCTGGCCATCCATAGGCGATCTCGTGCAGTGTGGCATTCGGCCTTACGTCTTCCCTCTTGCCAACAGGGCTTCCGCCCAGTGCTTCGTAAAAGCGTCGAGCCGGCGCGTTTGTGTCCAGCACCCAAAGCGAAGCACCCCGATGTCCACTTGACACCAGATGCTCGGCTGCCTTTCGCATGAGCGCCCGCCCGACACCTTGCCGCTGGGCACTTTGAAGGACGTACACCGCAGCCATCTCTGCGCTGAAACCCTGAGCTTGAAGCGCGTCGTCGCGCTGTGGCACCGCACAGATGAAACCACATGTCTGGCCATCTGTCTGCGCCACGTACACACAGCCGTTCTGGGATTCGGAAAGATCGGACAACAACGTTGTCCAGTTCATGGTCCGCTCGGAAACGTTAAAACGCGAGATCATCTCGTCCGGTAAAAGTCCCGTGTAGGCCTCGACCCAGGATTGGACATGCACAGAGGCGATGCTTTCTGCGTCTCCCTTCTCGGCTGGCCGGATTGTGAGGTTTGACAAAGTCATTTCGCTAGACCTGCTGACGCGTTGATTAAGATCCGTACGAACATCGTGACTCGTCGCGTGAAGAGCTTCCTCCTCATCTGCGCCCATTCAGGACGGCATCTATGTGCTGATCTATCGATACCGCGTTCCGGGTAACTAAGAAACGATCATCGGAGTGTGCTCGAAAAGCTCGGTCCCAATCGTGGCCGACCTCATGACCCGCGCATCGGCGTCCGGCAATGCCTTCACCTTCCTGATGGCCGGTGTCGCCATCGACGACACTAAGGTCATCATCTTGCGCGAGGTCACGGGGCGGCTGAAAGCAGCACTTCTGCTACCGCTCCTCACCGTGCCTCAGGTGATTGCCATCGGATTGGTGTTGAATGGCCTGGGGTGAGCCGTCGCGGACTGCGGCGGCGTGTCGGAGGCAAGACGAGCGGAAAATTGCGCTGGGAGGGGATGATGATCAGCGGGCGACGCATCGCGCGAGCGGGCGCAGGAGAGTCGGGCGCCAGGCCAGCGTGAAGGCGACGGCGAGCGCGGCGAGGCTGATCGCGGTTGCCCAGAGCAGGCTGCCGAAGCTCGGCCCGTCGCGTGTAAGTGCCAGGACGAGCGAGAGCGCGATCATCGCGCCGCCAACACCGCGGAGGACGATCACCTGCATGCGGCACGGCGCTCCGGTTCCGGCAACCGCGCTCCAGTGCCGCCGCTGGCTGAGCGCCAGCAGGGTGAAGCCGAGATAAGCGGCCATTGAGAGGACAATGAGGAGCAGCGCGCTTGTCATGATCGCTATTCAGCCGCTTCGAGCACGTCGCGTTCGTTCTGATCTGCTTTGGTCGCGCCGCAACGGTAGAGGCGCCACGCGATCATCCCCGCGGTGGCCGCACCGATGAGGAGCAGGAGGTCCATACCGGCGACGGGCCAGTAGCCCTCCGAAACCGTCTCAATCAGGTGATCGCCAGTGGTGGTCCAGTTCAGCACCGGGGCCAGCAACGCCAAGGTCGCGATCGCCCCGCACTGCTCGCGCCAGCCGGCCGTCCCTGGCCGTGCCCAAGCGTGCGCGAAAGTGGCGAGCCAGACGAGGTAGAAGGTCCAGACCTCCAGTGCTGCGCGCTCGGCGCCAGCGAAGCTCGCGTTGAGCGGCAACAGCCGGTTGACGACGAAGAAGGCGAGCGTGGCGATGACGATGCCGGTGACCGAGCCTACCGTCAGCCCCTCGACGATGCGGACGCCCGGCAAGCCAAGCGCCGCGTGCTTCTTTCGCCGCGCCTCCAGCCAGTAAACGTAGCCGGTGGCGATCATCACGCAGCCCGACAGGCCGAGGACGAAGTAAATCCAGCGCAGCGGCCAATGGTCGAATTGGATTAGGTGAAGGCCGGCGAAATAGCGCTGAACGTGGACGACGGGCGGCGCCGTGTGCGTGTGTAGCACGTCACCCGTAGAAGAGGCGAAGTGCACGGTATCGGCATTCAGATCAATCGAGCGCGCCGCAGTGCGGCGCATCTCGACCGTGGCATTGGCGTCGCCCGGGTGCCAGACGCGCATGAACCACGGTGGGTCGCCGCCCCAAATCCGCGTTGCCTCGGCCGCCATCGCATCGAGCGAAGCCAGCGACCCGGGCTCGCCTGCGGGCTCACGTTGGAACGTCCCGACGGCATCGCGACTAAATGCGGCGCGGTCGTCGCCGAAAACAGTGTGCTCGACACTCGGAAAATAGATTCCGTAGAAGATGATCAGGCCGGACAACGTGATGACGAAGTGGAACGGCAGGCCCAGCACGCCGGTCAGGTTGTGCAAATCGAGGCTGGAGCGCGGCAGCCGGCGCTCCCGCCGGAAGGTGAAGAAATCGACGAAGATCTTGCGGTGGATGACGACACCGGAGACCAGCAGGACCAGCATCGCCATCGCGGCCAGGCCGACCAGCCAGTAGCCGAGGTTCATCCAGCGGAGGTGGAGGGAATAGTGGAATGGATAGAGGAAGCCGGTGCCGGCGTCCGTTTGCGGGACGGACAGGCGTTCGTGCGTCCGGGGATCGAGGAAGAACGGTCCCCGCCATTCCGCCTCCGCCCCGGCGCCGAGGTACCTGAACTCGGTCACCGGCAGGCGGCTGCTCGGACGCTCGAACCAAAGGATCTGCGCCCGGCTGAGGTCGTGCTGCCGCCGCACCGCGTCCAGCGCAGCGTCATGGGAATAGCCCGCTCCTGCCTCCGCATCCCAGGCAATGCGCGTCTCCGGCATCATCCAGCGGTCGATCTCCTGGTCAAACACGGCGAGCGTGCCCATCCAGAAGATCGCGACCAGCAGTGCGCCGAGCACCACCCCGGCCCAGGTGTGCAGCCACGCCATCGACTCGCGGAAGGTACGGCCCATCTCAGACGCCCCCCGCGGCACCGATCGTCTTGGCCAGGGCGAAGACGGCGACGCCGCCCGCCCCGAACACCGCCCAGAGCCGCGCGGGGCGCCGCTCAGCGAAACCCCAGAGCAGTAGGCCGAGATAGACGACGAACACGAGCATCGCCATCAGCATCACCGCCTCGGCCCGCGGCATCGCCTTGGCGAGCGCCGCGGCGGCGAGGCCGCTCGCCCCGGCGGCCAACAGATAGCCGCCGCCGAGGATCAGCACGAGGCGCAGCGCGAGTGGCGCGCCCTTTGGTATGGCGGCGTCCCGACGCTTCATGCAACTCGGTCCGCGAAGGCACGTTCCAGCTCCGGCAGGTGCGGCGCGTAGCGTTCCCACCGCCCGACCGAGCGGGTGTAGATCGGCTGACGCACCTGCCAGCGGCTCGGCGTTTGCACCGCGCGGCCGGAACTGTGGAAATCGAGGCAGCGGTCGTCCCACGGAACGCCGAGGAAATCGAGCAGGCACCGCGCCTGCCCCTCGACGTCGGCCACGGTGTCCTCGTAGGCGACCTCCAGGATCGGCAGCGGCAGCGCGTCGCGCCAGTGCGCCATCAGGCGCCGGTACTGCGGGGCGAAGAACGCGATGTCGTCGAAGTCGGTCGACCATTGCTGGTCAGGGCTGAAGTTCTCCATCCATACCGAAAGCGCGTTGTCGCGGATGTCGCGCGTGCAGTGGATGACCCGCGCGTTCGGGAACAGAAGCGTGGCGAAGGCCAGGTGGAAGAAGTTGAGCGGTGACTTGTCGCTGATACGCATCGCCTTGTCCGGCGCGCCCCGGCGCAGGGCCTCCAGATAGGCATGGGCCGCCGTAAGGCTGCTGCGCTGGTCGAGCGCGAGCGCCGCCCGCCAGGGCGTCTCGTCGGGTTCCGCGCGGTGCTGCATCGCCAGCCGGGCGAGGTCGGGCAGCTCGCCTGCGCCGTTCAGCAAAGGGTGGGCCGAAAGGATCTGCTCGACCAGCGTGGTGCCGGAGCGCGGCAGGCCGACGATGAACACCGGCTGGTCCGTGCCGACGCCGTAGCTGCGCCGCTCGCGAAAGAAGTCGGCGGTGTAGGTCGCCGCGATGCCGTCGACCCGCACCGCGAGCGCATCCCGGTTGAGCGGGCCCGCCGCACGTCGCCGCGCCGCGTTGGCTTGGCGCCCGGCCTCCGCCGCCTCAGCATACGCGCCACGCCGGTCGTGATGCTTGGCGAGGCCGTAGCCGATCAGCGCCCGCGCCTCGTCGGGGGTGTCCGACGTATCGATCCGGCTCGCGGCCCGAGCCGGCAGGCCGGCCGGGTCGGCGTCCTGGGGCAGTAGGCTCAGCGCCCGGCCCAACGCCGTGGGATGCGTGGGCGTCAGCGTCAGCACCTTGCCGTAGCAGGCAAGTGCGCCGTCTGCCTTGCCGCCGATCTCAAGAACATTGCCCAACGCTAGCCACGCCTCGACATTTTGCGGCTCTCGCGCCGTCGCCTGCCTTAGAAGTGCTTCCGCCTGCGCGACTTGGCCCAGACCGGCCAGTTCGTGCGCGAGCCGGTTGCGGGCATCGTGCTCCCCGCTGTCGTATTTGACCGCCCGCTCGAAACACCCGATGGCGTCGTCGATCTGTCCGGCGTCTGAGAGAAGACCCCCGAGGGCCAGCCAGCAATCGGCCCGCGTCGCGTCGATGGCAATGGCCCGTTGCAGCGCCTCGAACGCCTGTTCCGTGTGCCCCAGCCGCTTCAGCGCTGAGCCCAGATTGTGCCACCCATCCGCATAGGCAGCGTCGAGGACAACTGCTTTGCGGAAGCACCGCGCCGCTTCCGCCAGCGTCTCGCGAGCGGCATGCACACGCCCGAGGTCGGACCAAGCGCGCGGGTCGTCCGGCGCCAGCGCCGTCGCCCGTTCAGCCGCGCCGAGCGCGTCGTCCAAGGCGCCTTCGGCCACCAGCAGTTGGCCCAGATGGCGATGCGCGTCCGGGTCCTCGGGTGTGGTCCGGACCCGGCGTTCGCAGAGCCGGCGTACGCGCGGCCAGTCCCGCGCCTGGATCGCCACGGCGACGGCCGATGGAAAATCGTCTTTCCCGTGCGGGTCGGATCCTTGATCGGCGAGTGGAGACGCTTGAAGTGACAATTAACTTTTCCAATCCGCCATGATTCGAAGGTACGTTGTGCTTCGATCTGAGTTCATTGTGTGGCCCTTGCTCAAAACTTGACGCGAAGCGTGCCGACGACATTCCGAGGCGGGCCGAACTGATTGAATGCCCCATACCGATTGGGCCGTTCGACATATCGGGCGTTGGTGATGTTGTTGGCGTTCAATTGAAGACTGACCCAGGGCGCCGGGGAATACTGCAGGAACGCATTGAGGCGAACGAAGCCAGCGAACTCATCGTCGAGAGCAAAAAAGGCTTCGTTCACTTCGCTTTTGTAGTACACCGACCCTCCGATCGCTAACCCCTTCAACAGAAGATTGGACAGATCATACCGCCCGGTCGCGCTGAACACGTGTCTTGGTGTATTCCACGGCCTGGCACCGACCACGCCAGGGCTCGTACTTTCCGTGATTTCGGCATCGAGGTAGGTATAGGCGAGATTGAGACGAACATCATCGACAGGGCTACCTTGCAACTCAACTTCAATACCCTGATTGCGCTGACTCTGCCCGCCGATACTGAAATTGTTGTTATCGGGATCCGGAGAGGACACGTTTTCCAGATCGGTCCGGAACAGCGCGAGCGTTGCTCCAAAACGCTTGTCAAATCCCTCCCATTTCGCGCCGACTTCGAAGGTCTCTCCCGTTTGGGGATCGAGAATCTCGCCATCGGCTGTTACACGTAGAGAATTTGCGGTCTCAAAACTCTTGCCGTAGAGACCATAAATGCTGAAGCCGTCCAGAATCTCCTGCGACACGCCAATCTGCGGGCTGAATGCCCGCTCGTTCCTTTCCTTGGGGCCGGCGGACCCTGCCGGGAAGAAGACTGAATCGGCTTTCGCCGTCAGCCAATCATGCCGGAGCGCCAAAAGCACCGTCGTTCTTTCCAGGGGCCGGATCAGCCCCGAAACGAAGACACCGATTTGTTCGCTTTCGAATCTGAAGTCAGGAGAGGCTGGCTGATCCAGATAGCCGATCGGAAAGGTTGCCGTAATGACAGGATCGGCAATATTCCCGGTGCCAATTAATTCTTCAGGACGGGACGCTGAATCGAACTGGTTGTCGGCATAGTCCGCACCGATAGTGACCGAACTTCGGTTGCCCACGAAAGAGAACTCCTGGGTGGCGCTAATTTCTCCTGCAAATGATTCTCTGCTCTGCTCGGTGCTATAGGCATAAAGAGAGAAATCTCCATCTGTGCCTATCCCACCCGACTGATAGGCGTAGATATACGCATACTCCGTGTTGTCGTGCGAATACTGGCCTTTCGCGTTCAATCGCAAACCGTTCGCGAACTTCTTGTCGGCTTCGATATGCGCGCTCTGATAGTCGAGTTTCAGAAAGTTCTCGTTACCGAGGAGACTGTCCTCAATGTCGCCGATGATGTTTCCCTCGGTGTCCGTCGGCGTGCCGTAATAGCCCTGCCCGTCGAGATGCTGGATGTTTCCGCCGAGCGTGAGCGTGAAGTCGTCGGGGCCCCTGTACCGAACCGAGGGAAGCACCGAGACGCGCTCATCGCCCGTATTCCTGAAGAACTCGGCGTCATCGTTATAGGCTACGACCAGCCGACCGGAGAAAGCGTGGTTGCCCTCGAGCGCGCCGTTCGCGTCCATCGTCACCCGCTTGTGGCCGTGCGTGCCGCCGGCGGCGCTCCCTTCGATGAAATTCTCGGGTTGAGGCGTCTTCAACACACGATTGACGAACCCGCCGGGGCTCGCGTTGCCGCTGGTGAAGGAGGCCGGCCCCTTGACCACCTCGAAGCGATCGAAGAGAACCGGATCGGCGACGTAGTTGTTAAACGCCGATAAGCCGTTATCACGTACGAACCCCGCAGAAACATAGGCAGGGGTGAAGCCTCTGATTGTGAAATTGTCAGTGGCGCGCGCGGAAGATTGTGTAACACTCAGGACGCCGGCAACGCCCTCCAGCGCCTGATCCTGGGTGGTCACGCCGCGATCGATCATGCTGTCCTGAGTGACGACACTTACCGACTGTGGCAGCTCCTGAATCTCAGCCGGTACGCGGGTCAGGGCGTCCGTGTAATCTGCTTTGTAGCCCTGCCCAGGATCGAGAGACGGTGGCGGCGCCTCCGCTGTACCCTCTACTGTGATCGGCCCGAGCTGAATCGGCCCATCGCCGTCCTGTGCGCCGGCCTTCGCCAGCGTCACCGTGTCGGCGCTGGTGAACTGGAAGGTCACACCGGTGCCAGCAAGCAGCCGGATGAGGGCCTGGCGCGGCGCCAATTCGCCGGAGACGCCGGGGGACGGAACGCCTTCGAGTTGGCTGGTGATGTAAGCGAAAGAGATCCCGGTCTGTTCCGAGAACCGGTCGAGGGCCGATGGGAGCGGCTGCGGGCCGATGGCGAAGCGCTGGGTAGGTTCCGCCTGCGCGACCTGTCGGGCGACGATGGGAGGTGTGACGATGTCCTGCGCCAGGGCGGGCAGCGGCGAAAGGGCCAAGCTAACGACTAAGGTCGGCGTTAGCGCTGTGGTCACGCGCAGCTGGGAGGCCAAAGGTTGCTGTAGCGGGCCTCGGATGCGGCGCGCTGCGCGCGGTTTGGAAAGTGATGTCGCCGATGGCATGTATGCTGTCGCCCTGTCGAGTTGTGATGCTGCGCTCATCATGCGAGTGCGTCGCATTCGCTGTGTGATCATCTATGAGACGAGTGGGCGCGCGGGCATCGGTGCTCATCGGGCGATTTTTTTTGAAACTTTATTCTTCGTCGCCCGCCGGGCGTCCGACTCAGGCGGTTCGGTGCCGCCCTAGCGGATGAGGACGAGGTAGTTGGTCACGCGCGTGACCCGCAGGTTCTGAGTGGCGGCCAGTGTGTCGAGGCCGCGATCGATGGCGCCCGGTCGACAGCCTTGCCGAGCGCGTCGTCCAAGGCGCCTTCGGCCACCAGCAGTTGGCCCAGATGGCGATGCGCGTCCGGGTCCTCGGGTGTGGTCCGGACCCGGCGTTCGCAGAGCCGGCGTACGCGCGGCCAGTCCCGCGCCCGGATCGCCACGGCGACGGCCGAGGGAAAATCGTCTTTCCCGTGCGGGTCGGATCCTTGATTGGCGAGTGGAGACGCTTGAATTGACAATTAACTTTTTCAATCCGCCATGATTCGAAGGTACGTTGTGCTTTGATCGGAATTCATTGTGTGGCCCTTGTTCAAAACTTGACGCGAAGCGTGCCGACGACATTCCGAGGCGGGCCGAACTGGTTGAATCCCCCATACCGATTGGGCCGTTCGACATATCGGGCGTTGGTGATGTTGTTGGCGTTCAATTGAAGAGTTACCCAGGGCGCCGGGGAATACTGCAGGAACGCATTAAGGCGAACGAACGCATCGAATGTCTCATCGCTGAAAGGAACACGGGCATTCACTTCGCTTTTGTAGTACACCGACCCTCCGATCGCTAACCCCTTCAACAGAAGATTGGACAGATCATACCGCCCGGACGCGCTGAACACGTGTCTTGGTGTATCAAACGGCCTGACACCGACCACGCCAGGGCTCGTACTTTCTGTGATCTCGGCATCGAGGTAGGTATAGGCGAGGTTGAGACGAACATCATCGACAGGGCTACCTTGCAACTCAACTTCAATACCCTGATTGCGCTGACTCTGCCCGCCGATACTGAAATTGTTGTTATCGGGATCCGGAGAGGCGACGTTTTCCAAATCGGTCCGGAACAGCGCGAGAGTTGCTCCAAAACGCTTGTCAAATCCCTCCCATTTTGCCCCGACTTCGAAGGTTTCTCCCGTTTGGGGATCGAGAATCTCGCCATCGGCTGTTACACGTAGAGAATTTGCGGTCTCAAAACTCTTGCCGTAGAGACCATAAATGCTGAAGCCGTCCAGAATCTCCTGCGACACGCCAATCTGCGGGCTGAATGCCTGCTCTTTTACTTCCTTGGGGTCAGCGGACCCTGCCGGGAAGAAGACTGAATCGGCTCTCGCCGTCAGCCAATCATGCCGGAGCGCCAAAAGCACCGTCGTTCTTTCCAGAGGCCGGATCAGCCCCGAAACGAAGACACCAATTTGTTCGCTTTCGGAGCTGATTACAGGAGAGAATGGCTGATCCAGATAGCCAATTGGAAAGGTTGCCGTAATGACAGGATCGGCAATGTTCCCGGTGCCAATCAATTCAAGAGGACGGACCGCTGAATCCTGCTGGTTGTCGGCATAGTCCGCACCGATAGTGACCGAACTTCGGTTGCCCACGAAAGAGAACTCCTGGGTGGCGCTAATTTCTCCGGCAAATGATTCTCTGCCCCACTCCTCGCTAGAGGCAAAAAGAGAGAAATCTCCATCTGCGGCGATACCACCCGACTGATAGGCGTAAATATACGCATACTCCGTACTGTCGTGCGAATACTGGCCTTTCGCGTTCAGCCTTAAACCGTTCGCGAACCTCTTGTCGGCTTCGATATGCGCGCTCTGATAGTCGAGCCTTAGAAAGTTCTCGTTCCCGAGGAGACTGTCCTTGATTCCGGCGGGGATTTCGCCCTCGGTGGTCGTCGGCGTGCCGAAAAAGCCCTGCCCGTCGAGATGCTGGATGTTTCCGCTGAGCGTGAGCGTGAAGTCGTCGGGGCCCCTGTACCGAACCGAGGGAAGCACCGAGACGCGCTCATCGCCCGTATTCCTGAAGAACTCGGCGTCATCGTTATAGGCTACGACCAGCCGACCGGAGAAAGCGTGGTTGCCCTCGAGCGCGCCGTTCGCGTCCATCGTCACCCGCTTGTGGCCGTGCGTGCCGCCGGCGGCGCTCCCTTCGATGAAATTCTCGGGTTGAGGCGTCTTCAACACACGATTGACGAACCCGCCGGGGCTCGCGTTGCCGCTGGTGAAGGAGGCCGGCCCCTTGACCACCTCGAAGCGATCGAAGAGAACCGGATCGGCGACGTAGTTGTTAAACGCCAATAAGCCGTTATCACGTACGAACCCCGGAGGACCACCGACTAAGGGGGAGAAGCCTCTGATTGCGAAGCTGTCAGTGGCGCGCGCGGAAAATTGTCCAGTACTCAGGACGCCGGCAACGCCCTCCAGCGCCTGATCCTGGGTGGTCACGCCGCGATCGATCATGCTGTCCTGAGTGACGACACTTACCGACTGTGGCAGCTCCTGAATCTCGGCCGGTACGCGGGTCAGGGCGTCCGTGTAATCTGCTTTGTAGCCCTGCCCAGGATCGAGAGACGGTGGCGGCGCCTCCGCTGTACCCTCTACTGTGATCGGCCCGAGCTGAATCGGCCCATCGCCGTCCTGTGCGCCGGCCTTCGCCAGCGTCACCGTGTCGGCGCTGGTGAACTGGAAGGTCACACCGGTGCCAGCAAGCAGCCGGATGAGGGCCTGGCGCGGCGCCAATTCGCCGGAGACGCCGGGGGACGGAACGCCTTCGAGTTGGCTGGTGATGTAAGCGAAAGAGATCCCGGTCTGTTCCGAGAACCGGTCGAGGGCCGATGGGAGCGGCTGCGGGCCGATGGCGAAGCGCTGGGTAGGTTCCGCCTGCGCGACCTGTCGGGCGACGATGGGAGGTGTGACGATGTCCTGCGCCAGGGCGGGCAGCGGCGAAAGGGCCAAGCTAACGACTAAGGTCGGCGTTAGCGCTGTGGTCACGCGCAGCTGGGAGGCCAAAGGTTGCTGTAGCGGGCCTCGGATGCGGCGCGCTGCGCGCGGTTTGGAAAGTGATGTCGCCGATGGCATGTATGCTGTCGCCCTGTCGAGTTGTGATGCTGCGCTCATCATGCGAGTGCGTCGCATTCGCTGTGTGATCATCTATGAGACGAGTGGGCGCGCGGGCATCGGTGCTCGTCGGGCGATTTTTTTTTGAAACTTTATTCTTCGTCGCCCGCCGGGCGTCCGACTCGGGCGGTTCGGTGCCGCCCTAGCGGATGAGGACGAGGTAGTCGGTCACGCGCGTGACGCGCAGGTTCTGAGTGGCGGCCAGTGTGTCGAGGCCGCGATCGATGGCGCCGGTCGACAGCCTTGCCGTCACCGGCTCTAGCCGCTCCGTGTCGGCCAGGAGCACGATGCGGCCGGGATGGTAGCGGTCGATCTCGGCGAGCGCCTCGGCGAGCGGCAGGTTCTCGATGACGATGACGCCGTCGCGCCAGGCGAGCGCCTTGGCGGGGGCCGGATGTACGGGGCCGAGCGTGGCGCTCTCGCGGTAGGCCACCTGTTCGCCCGCACTCAGCACCGCGCGGGCGGCGGGATCGGCGGGCGCGGCGTCGGTTTTGTCGGCGGGCGAGACGACCTCTACGCGGCCCTCGCTGACGATCACCGTCGTCGCCTCGACGCCCTGTTCCCGCACCGCGAAGATGGTACCGATTGCGGTCGAGCGTCCGCCATGGGCCGTGACGGCGAAGGGGCGTTCCGGGTCGCGCGCTACCTCGAACTGGGCCTCGCCGCGCAGCAGCGCGATCCGCCGATCGCTGCCGTCGTAGTCGACGGCGATCGCGGTGTCGGTGTTGAGCCAAGCGACGGAACCGTCGGGCAGTGCGACGCGCGCCTGCTCGCCGACGCCGGTTCGGTGGTCGGCGGCGAGCCGCGTCGTTACCTCGGGCGCGGCAACGACGGCGAGCACAACGCAGGCGGCTACGAGCCCGCCCCAGAGCGGTTGCCGCCGGCCGAGCCGCATGCGGGTGTGGCGGGTCGTATGGCCCGGGAACCTGTGGTGGGGCCGCGGGGATGCGTGATCCTGGACTTGATCGGCCCGTGCCGACGGCGGGGCGAAGGCGTCGCGCAGACTGTCGATGTCGTCCCAGACCGCGCACAGCTCGTCATAGGCGGCGGCGTGGCGCGGATCGGCGTCGCGCCAGGCAGTGAAGCGCGCGTGATCGTCTTCAGTCACAGTGCTCTCGGCGAGGGTGAAGAACCAGTCCTGCGCCGCCTCGTCGATCGCGGCCTGACCGGTGGCATCGGCTGAATTGGCATCCGCGCCGGCTTTTCGTTCGGTTGGCTTCTCGGGGCTTCCGTCGTGGCGGTCGGTCATCGTTCCCATCCCATGGCGGCGCGGACGGATGGGCCGCCGGCCGCCGGGTTCCCGATGGGACCCGCCTCACCCGTCTCCCGGCGCCGGCGTGCCATCCTCATAGAATAGACGAGTGGGATCATCCGATCCCGTGCTCGTCGGTCGCATTGCCTGCGTTTTCTTGGCTTTGGCCGTCCTGCCCGCTGTCGGGCAGGTGGCCGCGGAAGCGCCGCCTGGCCGCGACCAGCGCCGCCATGGCGGTCTTGAGGTCCTTATAGACGGTGGTGACGCCGATGCCGAGGCTGTCCGCGATTTCCGCCTGGGAACGGCCCTCATAGCGGTTGAGGTAGAAGACTTCGCGGCAGCGCGCCGGAAGGGCGGCGATCACCGTTTCCAAATAGGCGAGCTCCGCCCGTGCCATCGCATGGCGCTCGGGGGTCAGCTCGTCGGTCTGGCGCCACACCGTGCCGTCGGCCGCGACGCGGATCTCGCCGCGCCGCTTCTCCACGCGCAGATGGTCGGTCGCGAGGTTGGCCGCCATGGTGAACAAATAGGCCCGCCCGTCACGGACCGTCGCCGGCGGCTCGATCCGGCACAGCTTGAGATAGAGGTCGTGGGCGAGGTCGGCGGCGAGACCGGCCGAGCCGAGGCGCTTGCCGAGAAACCTCAGCAAGTCCAACTCGTGCTCCAGATAGGCCTCCAGCAAAACAGAGTGCCGCATACGCCGTTGCGCCTTCGTTGCGCCGTGCCCGCCGCGCGCTCGCGGACAGGTCGACCGTGTCGCCGTGAATGGCAGTGTTCATGAGTGTCGCCACTCTTTTTCATCGTCGACAACGCTATGGCAATTGAGAACTATTCTCAACACGAATTCCGACACCTCGACTTCAGTTCGGGTTTTGCGGGCAACGGTTTGGCGGCGCCTACTCGTCTATGTTGTGAGAGCGCAAGGTCATCGAGCGCCGAAGGCAGGGGGGAGTTCGCCGGCCGCTGCCTGTGCTTGCTTGTCTTGTCCGTCCGGAGAGAACGCAAAATGGAGAAGAAAACAGTAGTCAATGCGTATTGGGGTAGAAGAAATTATGGAAGACGAAGACATAATGAATGAAAGCGCGGTTGAGGTTTTGCAAGAGACGGATATGCCGGCCGTGGACGGCGAAGCATCGCCGGCTGACGAAACAGCCGGGACGCGCGAGACCAGTGATGGTGATATGGCGCCCGCCGATAGAGTCGCCGGCGACGCCGCGCTTTCCGAGGACGGGGTGAGCGAAACCTCAACGCCCGCAGCGGAGATCGGTATCGACGCGGCGCTGGACTTGCTCCAGGCCGGCGGCCCGGTGGTCATGATCCTGATCGCCATGTCGGTGCTGGCGACGGCGGTGATCCTGTTGAAGCTGTGGCAGTTCAGCCGCACCAATGTGGGCCGGAGTCGCAACGGCCGCAAGGCACTTCATCTGTACAAAGAAGGAAAGACACAAGAAGCGCTGGCTGCGGCCAAACGCGCCCGCAGCCCCGTCGGCGAAGTGCTGGCCCGCGCGATCCGCGGTCTGGAGCACGGCGTGCCGGAATCGAAGATCCGCGAAGAGCTTCTCCGCTATGGCGGCGAGGTACTTGAAAATCTCCGCGGCGGTTTCCGCATATTGGAGGTGATCGCCTCTCTGGCGCCGCTGCTCGGCCTGTTCGGCACCGTGCTCGGGATGATCGAAGCCTTTCGGCAACTGGAAGCCGCGGGCAACCAGGTCAACCCGGCCATCCTGTCGGGTGGCATCTGGCAGGCGCTTCTGACCACCGCCGTGGGCCTTGCCGTCGCCATTCCCGTGGTCGCGGTTCTGAACTGGCTGGAGCGACGGGTCGATGGCCTCGCCCACGAAATGGACAATCTGGTCACGCAACTGTTCACGGAGGATTTGTCCGAGGACGCCCTCAAAGAGAAAGACGCGCATGATGAACGGTCCGGTCCCGCCGCTACCGCTGCTGCTGAGTAAGCCTGCAAAGAAACGGCCGCTGGTCAGTCTGACGCCGCTGATCGACGTGGTGTTCATCCTGCTGATCTTCTTCATGCTGGCGACGAGCTTTCTCGATTGGCGCGCGATCGATCTCTCCGCCCCGGTACAGGCCGCCGCCGGTCCGTCCGCCGAGGGCGACGCCTTGCTGATCGAGATCTTGCCGAACGAGCTGCGGTTTGCGTCCGAACCTGTCTCCCTCGATGCGCTGACAGCCCGCGTTGCCGAGCGTGTTGCCGACGCGCCTGAGCAGCGCGTCGTCATCAAACCATCGACAGGCGTGCCGTTACAGCGCACCGTCGCCGTCCTCGACCGCGTGAAGGCGGCCGGCCCCTCCGACGTGACGCTGATCCGCGGCGCCGAACCGTCCGGAGAGTGAGGCCGAGCCCATGCGTTTCGATCCGCCCCGACCCAATAGCGATGACGAGCGCATTCTGCCGCTGATCAATGTTGTCTTCCTGCTCCTGATCTTCTTTATGCTGACTGGACAACTGTCCGCCATCGATCCGATCGAGGTGACGCCGCCGGTCTCGGCCAGTGAAGGTGCAGTCGAGGCACGCGAGTTGGTGGTCGTGCTGGGCGCCGGCGGACAGCTCGCCCTCGACGACGCTGTGATCGACGAAGAGGCGCTGAAAGCCGCGCTGGCAGAGCGGATGGAAGCGAATCCGGCGGCGCAGGTCTGGCTCAAGGCGGACGGCGCCGCGGACTCGACGGATGTGATCGCGCTTATGGAGACGCTGCGCGAGGTGGGTGTCGAGCGTCTGAAACTCCTCACCGTGCCGGCCGCAAGCGATGGGGCCGGCTGATGCGGATGAAGAGCCGTCACTGGATGATTGCGGTCGTCATGGCCATCGCACTTCACGCAAGTATCACCGTGGCGATGTTCTGGCCGCGCACCGAAGACGGCGCGCAGGCGCCGGGGATCGGCGGCATCGAGATTGCGCTCGGCCCCGCCGGCGGCGCGCCCGGCGGACCGGAAGACGCGCCGGAAACACCGGACCTCGAAGAGCAGCCGGAAGAACCGACAGAAGCGCCCCCGGCCGAGGAGACGGCGGAACCGGAGCCACCTGAACCGCCGGAGCCCATCGCCGAGCCTGAGCCCGTCGAACCGGAAGACCTATCGGAACGGGTTATCGAGCCGCCCGTGCCGGTGGCGAAGCCGAAGCCTCCATCGGAGGCCGTCCCAGCAGCGGTCATTGCCCCGGAACCGCCTGTCGAGCGCGAACCGCAAACGGCCGGCGCCGGCGGCAAGGCCGGTTCCGAAGACAGTACGGAAGCCGGCGCAAGCGGGAGCGATATGTCGGCCGGCGGCCGGCCCGGCGCCGTTGCCGACTACAGCGCCATCGTTTTGGCCTGGCTTGAACGGCACAAGGAATATCCGCGCGGGGCGCAACAGCGGCGCCAGGAAGGCGTGGTTCTCCTGTTCATCGCGATCGACCGCGAGGGCCGCGTGCTTGAAGCCCGCATCGAGCAGAGCTCGGGGCGCGACGTTCTCGATCAGGCCGCCCTCGACATGCTGGAGCGCGCGGCCCCGCTTCCGCCCGTGCCCGACGACATGCCGCAGCAACGGCTCGAAATGGTCGTGCCGGTACAGTTCTTCATCACTTGAGCGTGGAACGCAGGAGGCATGTAAAATCTGCCTACTGGCGCATCCGACACGTGGGGAACGAGAACCCAGAAGTAAGCAGCTTTCTCTGACAATCATTATGCTACGGATGGGAAATAGACGATCATGCGGAGATGACGGTGCTCATCGATCGTCATCATTTCATGCTGGAAACGGGTCAGCGTTTCGCCGGTCAAGAGGGAACCGATGCCCCGGCTATACTCTCCGGATGACGGTTGGCCCCACCACCGCTTGAAATCGGGCGACAGCTTTTTCAGGTCTTCGACAAGCGACAGAAGCGCCGGATTTTCTGGGGCCACGGCGAGGTCATATCGAAAGTTCGCCAACAAAGGCGGGCCGTCGTTTAGGAATGACGGTTGGCGGGCGCGCAACTGAGGGTCAGTGAAGACCATTCTGAGAAAGTTCCGGCTCACGCGGTCTCGGGATGAAAAGCCGAACAAATGATCGGCATTCGCGTTCCAGGCGACGACATCCCAACCGAGATTGATGACGTAAGCAGGCTTCGTCGCCAGTTCGTCCATAATCTCCTGGATTCGCGGGTGCACTGACGGCCAGTCGTAGATATCTGCCGGAGGCGGCCGCTTGTGGGCCAGAAGAAACAGATGACAGCACGCGACATCGTCGAGTTTCAACGCCTTTGAGACGTTGAGCAGAAAGCTCTCCGAGACTTGAATGTCCCGGCCTTGCTCGAACCATGTGTACCAGGTCAGCCCGACGCCCGCGAGTGCCGCCACTTCCTCGCGCCTGAGGCCCGGCGTGCGCCGACCGCCCGTCGTCGGTAGTCCGACATCGGCAGGCTTAAGCCTCTTTCGGTGGCGCGTGACGAAGTCCGACAGATCGTTTCGCGTGCGCGCAAGAGTGCGGTCAGACAAGACTATCGCTCCTGGTAACAGGATAATTACTTATATTGTAACAGGAATAGTCTGCCCGGATTGTGCGCCTTCGACAAGGAGGCGACATGACGATCCAGTGCGATACAGCGACTTCGACCCCGGAAGAGATAGTGCAGGCCGAGGCGCCGTTACCGAGCAAGGCCGGGGCGCGCGAATGGCTCGGGTTGGCGCTGCTGGCGTTGCCGACGCTGATGTTGGGGCTCGATCTCACCTTTCTGCCGCTTACCTTGCCGGCGCTGGCGGTGGACCTTCAGCCGACCAGCACCGAGGCGCTCTGGATCCTCGACGTGTCTGGTTTCATGTTGGGCGGGTTTCTCATCACCATGGGCACGCTGGGCGACCGGATCGGCCGGCGCAGGCTGTTGATGATCGGCATGGTCGCGTTCGCCGTCGCTTCAAGCCTTGCCGCCTTTGCCACAAGCACGACGATGCTAATTGCGGCGCGCGCGGCTTTGGGGATCGCGGCCGCGACGTTGATGCCCTCAACGCTTGCGCTGATCAGCGATCTGTTCCGTGACCCGCGCGAACGGGCCTTGGCTTTCGGCATATGGGCAACGCTGTTTGGCGTGGGCTACGCACTCGGGCCAGCGGGAGGTGGTTTCCTGATCGAGCGGTTCTGGTGGGGGGCTGCCTTTCTCATTCCGGTTCCGCTTGCCGCCTTGCTGCTGATCTTCGCGCGATCGCTCCTGCCGGAACACCGAGCGTCCGACCGGGCAAGTTTGGATTTTCTCAGCGTGGGCCTCTCACTGGTCGCGATGTTGTCGACAATCCACGGCGTCAAGGAGATCGCGCGGTTCGGGATCACCCCGGAGGCCGTGATTGCCATAAGCGTCGGCGTCGCGGTCGGCCTGGTCTTCGTGTGGCGACAAAACCGGCTCGCCGACCCGCTGCTTGATCTCCGGCTGTTTTCCAATCGCGCGTTTTCGGCGTCATTGATCGTGCTGCTTGTCGGGCTGATCGCCGTTGGGGGAACGATGATGCTGACCGCGCAATATCTGCAACTGGTTGCCGGCCAGCCACCCTTCCTTACCGGCCTCTGGATGGGGCTCGCTGCCCTTGGCATGATCGCGGGCGGCATCGGCGCACCCATCATCGCCCGGCGTATCCGTCCGGGGTTTGTCGTTGCTTCTTCGCTGGCGCTTTCTGTCATGGGATACCTGATGCTGGCGGCCGTCGGTCAAGGCGTCGTCGACCTCGGTCTGGTCATCGCTGGGCTGGCGCTCGCCTATCTCGGCAATGGCGCCATCGCCGCCCTCGGCACCGATCTTGTCGTCGGATCGGCGCCGCCCAAGAAGGCCGGATCGGCCTCGGCGATGTCCGAGACCGTGCAGGACATCGGGGTTTCTCTCGGCATCGCCATTCTCGGCAGCATTGCCACTGTTATCTATCGCAGAACCTTGTTCGATAGTCTGCCGGACGCGCTGCCTGAGGATATCGGTGTGGCGGTCGGTGACAGTCTCTGGGCGGCGTCCGCCATCGCAGCCGAGTTGCCCGCCGGGCTGATCGAAGACGCACGGAGTGCTTTCGTTGCAGGGTTCCACAGCGCGGCGATCTTCAGCGCCGTCAGTGTTACGGTGCTGGTCATCTTGGCGGCTGTGGCCCTGCGGCATGTCGGAACGATTGGGCGATCCGATTAACCGCCGCGATTCCCAGGAGCTATATCATCTCCGCATCTTCTTGATCGCTGCTGATGAGGTGAGCCTTCGACAGGTCGTTGCGGCGCCAACACTGTGTTTCCCGTGTCAGGATAAATCATTTGACAGCGCACGAAAAAGGCCGGTGAGTTGTTCATGCGGTTTCATGTCGAGATGATGGCTACCACCAAGACGGGTATGGATTGCCAGCGATCTGACCGGCTGGCTTGAGACCGCACGGCGACGGTTCGCCGGCTACCGTTGTTAAACTCCGGCTACGAACGAGCCGGTCAGACCGTGAAGCTGTCCAAGAACTCTCGGCTTGAACGTGAAGCAAATGGGCGTTGAATGCGACTCTACACATATTTTCGTTCCTCTGCCGCTTATCGCGTGCGCATTGCGATGGCCTTGAAAGGGCTTTCGTATGAGCAATCCTACGTGAATACGCTCCGGCAGGAGCATCGGACGGATGCCTATGCGGCGGTCAACCCGCAGCGTCTCGTGCCAGCGTTGGACGACGACGGGCTCATCCTGGCCCAGAGTTTGTCGATTATCGAATATCTCGAAGAAAAGCACCCTGAGCCGCCGCTTCTGCCTAGCGACCTTCCGGGCCGCGCCCGCGTGCGGGCGTTGGCCCAGACGATTGCCTGCGACATCCATCCGATCAACAATCTGCGGATCTTGCGCTACCTCGAACAGGCGCTGGGCGCCGACGAGGCTGCCATAACCGCCTGGTATCGTCACTGGATCACAGAGGGTTTTGACGGTTTCGAGGCCCTGCTCGCGTCAAGTCCGGATACGGGAAGTTTCTGCCACGGCGACTCTCCGACATTGGCTGACATATGCCTGGCGCCGCAAGTCTATAATGCCGAGCGCTTTGGCGCCGATCTTTCCGCTTATCCTATTGTGCGGCGAATCAATGCGGCCTGTTTAGAACAGGCGGCGTTCGCCGATACTTGGCCGGACCGCCAACCGGATGCTGATATCTGAGTGTGTTTTTTGTGTCGGTGACTTGCTGCTGATCTTCGGTATTCTGATGATGTTGTTTGGGACCGTGCGGGATGCGGGCGTCATGTTCACCGGCGTCCCTCTGGCCTTGACGGGCGGTGTCGCAGCGCTTGCCCTTCGCGACATGCCGTTGTCGATCTCGGCGGGCGTCGGGTTCATTGCGCTGTCGGGCGTCGCCGTTCTCAATGGAGTCGTGATGCTGACCTTCATCAAGGAGCGTCTCGCCGAAGGGATTCATCTGGAAGACGCGATCCGCATCGGTGCCATGCAGCGTCTGCGGCCGGTTCTGATGACGGCGCTGGTGGCGAGCCTCGGCTTCGTGCCCATGGCGTTCAATGTCGGCGCGGGCAGCGAGGTGCAGCGCCCGCTGGCGACCGTCGTTATCGGCGGGATCGTTTCTTCAACGCTCCTGACGTTGCTCGTCTTGCCGGCGCTCTACCGGATTGTCGGCGGCGTCAAGCGCCGAGTCCACTGCCGGACCCGGTGGCGACACCATAGACGCGGCCTGTGATGGGCGAACCAGGAAAGCGACCCCAGCGCTGACCGTGCTGGGGTCGAAAGCGCGGGGCTATTAGAATGGGCTGGACAAAGAACTGAATGAAATGAGGAAAGAAGAGCGAATTGGAGAGGTCGCTAAAATACGTAAAGGAGTTAGTGCACAACCGAAATAGAGCGTTGGGCCATGGCGCGTCCATTTCCTGCGCTGTATGTCGGCCGCTTTGCGTCGCCGCACTACCCGTTGGCTTCAGGCGGCTAGTATGTCACGAGTTAGGGTTTAATTTGGAGGCAATGCAATGATCGATCTGCGCCGGGTGCTCTATCTGGCTGGTCTTCTAACGTGTTTTGTCGGGGTCGCCCTATGCGTTCCTGCGCTTATCGACTTCTCCCAGAAGAATGCCGATTGGGAACATTTCATGTTTGCGGCTGTGATCTCCCTGTTTCTCGGCGGTATGTTGGCGACCGCGACACGACAAGACGGTCGGGTGCAGATCGGCATTAGGGAGGCGTTTCTGGTCACGATATTTGCATGGATCATCGTCGCCCTTCTTGCCGCAATTCCTTTTCTGGCACTCGGCATTAGCTTCACCGATGCCGTCTTCGAATCCATGTCCGGCATCACCACGACCGGCTCAACTGTTCTCACAGAGCTGGATTCCTTACCCACCGGCATTTTGTTTTGGCGCGCGTTCCTACAATGGATCGGCGGCATCGGCATTATCGCGATGGCGATTGTCCTGCTGCCTTTGATGCGGGTCGGCGGCATGCAGATTTTCCGGATCGAGAGTTCCGATACGACGGAGAAAATTGACTCATCGGTAGGCAAGATTGTTGCAAAGCTGTTCCTGGTCTATACGACGCTGACCTGTCTGTGTGCATTTCTGTATCTTGCTTTTGGAATGTCGGGCTTCGACGCGATCGCTCACGCGATGACGACATTGTCGACAGGCGGTTACTCCACGCACGATGCGTCGTTCGGATACTTCTCGGAACCCGGTCTCCACTGGACAGCAACGGCCTTCATGCTGGCAGGGGCGATCCCCTTCGCCTTGTATATCAAGACGGTGCGCGGCAATTTCAATTCGATTGTTACAGACGAGCAAGTCAAAGGATTCATTGTTTTTATAGTGGCGATAAGCGCGATCATGGCCTGGTGGCTCATGGAGCAACGCGATATCGGATTCTTCCAGGCTGTGACGTTGACCTCGTTCAACATTACGTCCGTTGTCACGACGACAGGCTATGCGTCCGACGACTACACCGCCTGGGGGCCGGGCGCAGTTGGCATATTCCTGGTGCTGATGTTTGTCGGCGGGTGCTCCGGGTCGACGTCCGGTGCGATCAAGATTTACCGGTTTCAGATACTGTTATCGATCATTCGCACTCATGTTCGGCACTTGTACAGCCCTCATCGCATTCAGATTTTGAAGTATAATGGTAAGAGGCTGGACGATGATGTGCCTTATTCAATCCTTTCTTTTCTCGCTGTCTTCATTGCCACGATCGCCGTCTCTACCGCGGCGCTGGCGTTGGCCGGATTGGATATCGTTACCGCTTACTCGGGAAGTGTGACGGCGATCACGAATGTCGGGCCGGGATTGGGAACCGTCATCGGCCCATCCGGAAACTTTCAATCATTACCCGATGCGGCAAAATGGATACTGACAATCGCCATGCTCGCCGGACGCCTCGAAGTTCTCGCTTTACTAGTCGCCCTCGATCGCGACTTTTGGCGATCCTGATGGTTGCGCCGAGAGTTAGCCAGTATCGCCCGAATTTCACATAAGGTGGAGACTTGCAACCGTTAAAGTCTGTTGCGCCACTATTGGCCGCAAGTAGTTTTCTGGGCCGTCGCAGTGTTCGATTGTCTGATGTGCTCTGCGGCGGGGTTAGCGGCTGCGAACCGAGGCAAAGCTTATTCCAGCCTAAGGCCTCACGACGCTTTTCTATTTCGTAGGCAAACGGTGATTACTTGTCGGGAGCGGCGTCTTTAATGAAGCGGTCGACAATCTTGACGCGTCAGAGCCCTTCAGGAACTCTCGGATCACTTCCGCTCGACGGTGCGCTTCATCCCAAAGGTCGTCATCAATTTCGTCGGGAAGTGGCTCGGACATGGCAAACATCACGGAAAATTCTCCGCGCCATGATTCTCAAGTTAAGTGCCAAAGTCCAGCAATGATTCTCAAATTAAGTGCTAATTATCATAGTTAAGTGAAACGCTAACCCATTGAAATCACAGAAGCCGAGTTATTGCCATTTCGTGCTACGTCACATCTGCTTTGATTCGTCAGTCCTATTCGGCTGGGACGTTCCCGTGACCTGATCTCGGTCGAACTTTTTCCTGGCTCGTTAAAAAGGGGCGACACCGACTGCGTCGATGCCGCCAGAGGTTCGCCCACAGGGAGGTGGTAGAGGACGAAACCTATTGAAAATATGGGGATTTCATTTGGCGCATAATAAGACTTATGTAAATAATCTTCATTATCGGCCTCAGCACTCAGCCTAGTCATCTGCATTTTCTAACCTGCCGAAGCGCAGAACGAATCGCTCCGATCCTCCATTCAGCGTAATGAAGGACACTGTCCCGGCTGTCTTTGATTGGTAAACGTACTGAGGGATGGGACGAGTTAAGTAGAACCACTCGAAAGGCACGACCTCGGTACAGGGGTCTTGACGTCTCACCGCATTAGACCGGGCAACCAAGTTGCGATCGGCGGTGCCAGCACCAGCAGCAGGATCAAGACGAGCGTTGCGCCGACAAAGGGCAGCGTGGCCAGAACCACCTGCCTCATCGTTGTGCCCTTTGGAGCGACGCCCAGCATCACGAAGAGCAACAACCCGAAGGGCGGCGTTGTCAAAGACAGCTCGAGCGCTAGAAGCATGACCACCCCGAACCAGATCGGGTCGAAGGCGTAGTGCAGCACGATGGGCATAAAGATTGGCAGGGTCAGCATCATGATCGACAATTGGTCCATGAACATCCCCAGAACGATCAGGACGATCAGCATGGCCAACAGCATCGCGTACGGTCCAAGCTCGAACCCGGTGGCGAAACCTACCATGCCCCGCGACGCACCCGAGAAAGCAAGGATCTGCGAGAAGGTTGTGGAGCCGAGGATGATGAACAGCATCATCGCGGAAACCCGCAGCGTGCCCATGAGGGATTTGCTCAGAACCTCCCAGGTCAGGCAGCGGTTGAAAGCTGCAAGGATCGTGACGGCGAGTGCCCCGCAGGCGGCGGATTCCGTAGGGCTCGCCCAGCCGAGTAGGATCATCCCCACGACGGCAAAGACCACTAGGCCCATCGGCAGCACGTCGCGGAGCATTGCAAAGGCGATTTCGGCGAATGAATGGCGCTCGGCAGCATAGGCGGGCGCGGCGTCGGGGTCGATCTTGATCGCCACCGCGATGATGACAACGTAGAAGACTGCGAGGATCAGCCCCGGCAGAAGGCCAGCGATCAATAGCGCACCGACATCTAGCCGCGCCAGGGAACCCAGAAGCACCGCAAGCGACGACGGCGGGATAATCATCGCCAACCCACCCGTCGCAAGGATCGGCCCCATGATGATATAGGGCTTATAGCCGCGCTTAATCATGTCGGGCATGAGCGTCGTGCCCAGCATAGCCGTGTTCGCCATGGACGATCCCGAAAGCGTGGCAAAGATCGTGCCGCCGCCCACCGTCAGATAGGCGAGGCGCCCCGGGATCCCGCCGAGCAGCTTGTCGAGTGCGTTGAAGACACGGAAGGCAAGGCCGGAATGAAACAGCAATTCCCCCATGATGAGGAAGAGCGGCACCGGCACCAGCGCGAAGCTTGTCACCGACGAGGTTGCGTTGGCCACGAGTTGCTCTAGCCCCGGCACCCCACCCATGAAGATCATCACGCCCGCGGCGTTGACGACGAGAAAGGCGATGGCCACGGGGAAGCCCAGGAACATCAGGAACAGAAGGCCGCCGATCAGAAGCAGCGCCGCAGTATACCAGTCCATGTCAGTGCCCGCCTTCGCCGCTATATGTTTCGCCCCGGATCAGCAGGCGCAGGAATTCGGTGGCCATGAGCAAGAAGCCGAGGGTCAGCATCGCATAGAGGATCCAGCCCGGCAGCGGGACCGAGCGGATGTCGGTAGAGCCGGAGGCAAACTGTTCCAGCGTCAGCTGGCCCGCCACGACCGACAGAAGGAACAGCGTCGCCGCGCTGACGATCAGAACCGCGCGGGCCGCGATGGTGCGCAGGCCTGCGGGAAGCAGGTCGACGATGGCAGTGACGGCGACATGCCCGCCGTTTCGCACGAGCCAGGGTCCAGCCAACATCGTGGAAAACAAGAGCATGTACTCGACGACCGCGCTCGACCAGCGCAACGCGGGCAGCGCCAGGTTCCTCGAGGCTACGCCATAGGCGATCAGCAAAGTGATAAAGCCGAGAGACGCCGCGCCGGTGACGGCGAGCCCGCGGATCATCGTGTCGTAAAGGCGTAGAATAGCCACGGCAGGTCTCCTGCGACAAGGGCCCGGCCAGGGCCGGGCCGTATTTCAGGTCACTTGGGTTCGCGGTAGTAGTGGTCGCGCAGGGCCTCGTAGTCATCCGAGCCGGACGCTTTTAGACGGTCCCAGGACGCCCCGAAGGCGGTGTCCAGAAAGGCCTGCCGGCCTGCGCCTTCAAGCGCTACGACCTGCATGCCAAGGCCTTCGAACTTGGCGTTGGCCTCTTCAGTCACCTGCTGCCAAAGTTCGTAGGACGTTGCCTCGAATTCAACCGCCGTGTCGGTGAGAATCTGGCGCGACTCGTCGCTGAGGGCGGCCCATTTCGACGGGTTGATGTAGATGCCAAGGTCGGTCTGCATGAAACCGGGGTCGAGCCGGTATTTCAGGAAGCGATCCCAGGACCAGCCGTCGATGGCCGAAGGCGGGAAGCCCATCCCGTCGAAGGTGCGGCGTTCCAGCCCCGAGTAGATGTCGGGCACGGAAATGGTCACCGGCACGGCGCCAAGTGCTTCGTAGAGCGCATTATAGAGCGGCGAGGCACGCATCCGCAGCCCGCTGAGGTCGAGGTTCCCGTCGGCGTCCACCTTCGGTTCGTCGACGAAGTAAAGCGCTAGCGGCGCAGCCGGGGCAAAGCGCGACAACACGTGTACCCCCAGCTTTTCGGCTGCAATCGACTGGACCAGTTCGAAGCCGCCGTTTTCACGCGATTCCATCGGCGTCAGGTTCGAGCCGACCCAGGCATCGCCTTCCGGGAACACCCCCAACGAGTAGCTGATCGGGGCATAGGTCATGTCGATGGTGCCCCGGGCCACGGCCTCGGTTTGCTGAAAACCCGGAACGATCTCGGGTCCGCCGACGATGTCGATCTCCAAAATGCCCGCGCCGCGCTCGTTCACCAGTTCGACGAATTCGGCATAGAGCGCTGCCGTGGCATCGGAGGACGGGAAAGCCGTGAGGCTGCGCAGCGTGTCCTGCGCCGAGGCGCCGGACGCGCCAAGCGCGAGGATGGATACTGCCATCGCGGTGAGCAATGTATTGAAAGGTCTGATCGTCTTCATGGTCTTCTCCTTGTTGGGACGCAGGTTTCTTTGGCGCCGCTTTTATGAAGACCGCCCTTGTAGCGGGGCGGTTACATATCTGGCGCGGTAGTCTAGGCCGCCGAATCCGACGGTGCGTGCAGGTGATGAAAATCCCGACTGAAATATACGAGTCCCGGCCGGACGATGGTGCCGAGGTGCACCGCCTTGACTTCGCAAAACATCACCGAATGCGAGCCCTGCTCAATCAGCGACCCGATGCGGCAGTCAAAAGCGACGTTGGCATCCTCTAGCACCGGACAACCTGTCTCTTTGGTGATCCAGCTGCCCTGCGCCCAGCGGTCGACGCCTTTGATGTATCGGGCGAAGGTGTTGCAGAGGTCCTGGTGCTGAGCCGCGAGGACGTTGACGCAGACATGGAAGTTGTTCAGAAACCGGTCGTGGACGAACGCCTTGCGATTGATGCAGACAAGCAGCGTCGGCGGCGCGTCGGTCACCGAACAGACCGCCGAGGCGATCAGCCCGTGCTTGCCCGCAGGCCCGTCGGTCGTGATCAGGTTCACGGCTGCGCCCATTCTGCTCATGCCCTCGCGAAAGGCGATTTGGTCGTCCGTCAGCTGCATCCCCGGCCCGCTCATATGTCCAGCACCAGCTTGCCGCGGCCGCGCGAACAGCAGACGCACATCTGGTCGCCGTCTTCGCGTTCGTCGATGGTCAGGAATTGGTCGCGGTGATCGATGTCGCCTTCGATGACATCCGTGACACAGGTGCCGCAGACGCCCTCTTCGCATTTCACTTCGACCTTGATCCCGTGCTCCGCCAGCTTCTTCGCGATGGTGTCGTCCGGGCCGATGGTCAGCGTCAGACCCGAAGCGCGGGCTTCGACCTCGAAGGTTTCACCGCTCAGATCGACCTCGGACGAGAAATATTCGCGGTGCACATTGGCGGTGGCGTGACCGGCGGCCTCGGCCGAGGAAATCACCCAGTCCATGAACCCCTGCGGGCCGCATACATACAGGTGCGTATCCGGCGACGGCGCGGGCAAGTCGCGGTCAAGGACCAGCTTCTGCGCCGCATCCTCGTCGTCATGGTGAAAGACGATGCGGTCAGCAAAGGGGGCCGCCTTCAGCTCGTCGTAAAAGGCCGTGACCTCTTGCGAACGGGTGCAGTAATGCAGCGTGAAATCCTGGCCGATGGCGTGCAGGCGCTTGGCCATGGCGATCATCGGGGTGATCCCGATGCCGCCGCCCAGCAGGACCGTGGTCTTGGCCGTTTCATCCAGCGGGAAGTGATTGCGCGGGCCTTCGACGGTCAGGGTCGCGCCGGGTTTGGCGACGCGATGCACCTCGACCGAGCCGCCGCGCGACGCCGGATCCTTCAGCACGCCGATCTCGTAAAAGCCGGTCTCGGCCGGATCGGAGCACAGCGAATACTGCCGCCACATGTTGATCCCTGACAGGTAAAGATCCAGATGCGCCCCGGCGGTGACCGGCGGAAGGCTATCGCCCACCAGCCGGATGCGGGCGATGCCGCCCCGGTCGTCGATTCGTTCGGAGACGGTCAGCGTCATGGTCTGATTGTCGGTCATATCGAGGCTCATCTCATGTAGATCCCGCCGTTGACGTCCCAGCAGGCGCCGTTGACGAAAGCGGCTCGGGGCGCCGCGAGCATCGCGACCAGTTCGGCCACGAATTTCGGATCGCCCAGGTCTCCGACGGGAATGTTCTTCTTTGCGGCGTCGATCTTGTCGCCCAGCACGTCCCGGACCATCGGCGTGTCCATCGGCCCGGGCGCGATTGCATTGCAGGTCACGCCAAAGGGGGCGAGGTCACGGGCAAAGATTTTGGTCAGCGTCAGGATCGCCCCCTTGGAGGCCGCGTAATGCGCCCCCGTCGCCGTGCCGCCATTCTGCCCCGCAAGCGAGGCCATGTTGACCAGACGGCCATAGCCGCGGTCCTTCATGTGGCGCCCCAAGATCTGGCATCCCGCGAAGGTGCCCCCCGCATTGGTCGCCATCACCTCGTTGAAGAAGGCCGGGTCGATGTCCAGAAGCCCCTGGATGGCGGTGCGTGCGGCGTTGTTCACCAGCACTTCGACCGATCCGTAGAACTCGATGCACTTGTCGAGGACGGTTTGGAAATCCTCGGGTTTGGTGACATCCAGCGTGGCCGTGATCGCGGTCTCACCCGACAGGTCGAGCTCGGACGCCAGCGCCTTGGCCGGTTCCGGATCCATGTCGGTGATGACCACGCGAAACCCGTCACGGTGAAGCGCGCGCGCGACCTCGGCTCCGAAGCCGCGCGCGCCGCCCGTGATAACGGCCGTCTGGATATGATCAGGCAAGGGCGCTGCCATCAGAAGAGGTAGCTGAACGAATTCAGCATCCCGTCAGAGTTCAGCAGCCGGATCACCTTCTGATGCAGCTTGAAGCTGCCATCTTCGGTCACCTTGAGCACGTACCAGACGTTGCCCGCCCAGACCCGCTGACGCCCGAACTTGTCCTCGACCAGGTGTTCGGCCGCCCGAACCGTGATCAGGTCGCCTTCGGCGCTGTCGATCACGATCCGGCTGACGGTGCGCACGGTTACAGCTGGCGGGGCCGACGAGATAGAGAGCCCCGCTTGAAACCGTCCAATCCGGTCACGCCGCATCTTGGCGTTATCATAGCAGAGGTTCAGCTGGTTGGCGTGATCATCACCCTCGCCGATGGGCATGATGTATAGCCCGTCCTCAGTCCACAGCTCCAGCCAGTCGTCATAGGCGCAGGCGTCCAGCAGATCGGCCTCGTGCCAGACAAAGCGTGTGACGTCGGCCAGTAGGGCCTGGGTGTCAATCTTCGACATCTCGGTCATGCCATCATCCTCTTCCACATCTGGTAGGCGGCACGCATGCCGGTCTCGGCGCTGATATGGCCGCGCGGTCCTGCGGTACCCGGCTCTTCGTCGACCATGCCGCGGTTCACCAGGATCGGCAGTTGCTCTCCGCCCTTGGTGCCGCGTTGCACGCGTTCCCAGACCTCGGCGTCATCGGGCGACCCAAAGCCCATGGGCCCTTGGAAATGCTCATGCAGGCGCAGACGCATCCGGTTGGCCGCCGCCGGGCCGCCGTCCATGCCAAGCGCCATGTGACGGATGTCGGTCTGTTCGACACTGACCGGGGTCAGCACTCGAAAGAAGGCCAGGGAGAAGGATACGTTCGGGAAGAGGTTGAGGTTGAACCCCGCCCCGCCGACCGCGCGCACGATGCGCTTGACCTGATCCTCGGGATAGCCTTCGTCGCGCAGCCCCTGCGCCAGCTCTTCGAAGCGGGCTGGGATCGGATCGTCCAGGTTGGCTTCCAGGTCTTCCAGTTCGGGGATCATCATCATCACCGAATGGCCGTTGCCCAGATCTTCGACCCAGCCCTTGCCCTTGTCGAGGAAGTCGAACATCTCGTTCGTGGCCCCGTCGAGAGATTGCAGGAAGCTCTTGTGCACGACCGGGAAGTGATAGGCGTCGGTGGTGTTTTCCAGCTGCACCTTCCAGTTCATCGGCACAGTGAACTGATGTTCGCCCAGCACCTTCACCGGGAAGCCGCCGCCCTGTTTCATGAACAGGTCGATGTAGCGGCAGACCTCGGAGCCGAGGAAATCCACCAGCGGCTCGATATCCTCGTTGAAGGTCGCAAAGACCATGCCGTTGTAGGATTCGGTCCGCAGTTTCAGCAGGCCGTGCTGGTCCTTGTTGAAGTCGTCGCCATATTGTTCCGGATAGGGCAGCCCACGCAGCGATCCATCAAGGCCGTAACCCCAGCCGTGATAGGGACACTGGAAGGACGCGGTCTTGCCCTTCTTGACCTCGCAGACGGTTGCGGCGCGGTGACGGCAGCGGTTGACCATCACGTGGATGACGCCCTTGCGGTCGCGGACCACGATCACCGGCTCAAGCCCGACATTCGACAGTTTGAACGACCCCTTGTCGGGGAATTCGCTTTCGTGGACCACGAAGACCCAGGTACGTTTGAAGATCCGCTCCATCTCTTCTGCGAAGAGTTCAGGGTCTTCGTACATTTCAGTCGCGACCTTGGCGTTCTCTTCGTCGTAGAGCGCATCCAGATCGCTGAATTTCGGCATATCGAGAGACATGGTTCAGCTCCTGTGCTGTGCGGGAATTTCCAAGGCCCGGCCCATGCGCGCCTCGACGGTCATGTATTTCCAAAGCCGGTCGTTACCCTCGCCCACCTGAATGGTGCGCAGCAGGTTGCAGGCGGCCTGGACCGTGGCGCGATCCGGGAAATCGGCCATGATGTACCAGGTGAAGGGGAAGCCCTGCGTCGCCCCCACCATGGTCTGGTCGTCATCGAAGGTTCCGACGATCTCGACCCCTTCAAGATCGGCAATGCCGCGCATCAGCGCCTGGGTTGCCGTCCAGACCGGTCCGATCTGGTCGAAGGGCAGCGAAAAGAACGTCGGGTGATTGTTGAAGCACAAAAGCGTGCGGATCGGTTGAGTCTCAGACATCGGGGCCTCCTTACGGGTAGCCGGGCATGGTGGGTTCGTCGAACATCGCAGCGCCCGCTGCGGTGATCGTGCCCTCGGACAGAAAGGCGTGCTGCGCGACCGAGGCCGCGTCGATCATGTTGCGGATCAGCGGATGGCCCTTTTCGATCGCGGTGGACCCGCCAAGCGCAAAGGCCATGCGTGCGGCTTCGGCGCCGTCCTTGGCCGCTTTGGATGCAACCATACGCAAGCGAATGTGAAGGTCGCGGCTGACGGCCTCGTCATGCTCAAGCGCGTCCCAGGCCTCTTCCAGCGTGTCGTAGAACAGTGCCTGCGCGCCCAGATAGACGCCGCGCGCCTTGGCATATTCGGTCTGCAGATAGGGGCGTGCGCCCGGCTTGGGCGCCCCGGTGACCGAGGCACGGCTGCCGCCCTCGTGGATATAGTCCAGCGCCGCGCGGGCCGCGCCCAGGGCAACCACGGCCAGAACCTGGCTGGCCAGCGCCATCGACGGATAGCGGAACTGCCGGTCGTCCATCGTCGGCTTCGACCCGCGGATGAAGGTCCATTCGGGGGGCACCACGACACCATCGACCTTGATGTCATGGCTGCCGGTGGCGGCCAGGCCCACGGTGTTCCAGGTATCGACCACCTCGACCTTGTCGCGCGGCATGATCGCGATCAGCGGCAACTTGGTGTCGTTGCCTTCGACCTTAATCCCGGCGCCGGCAAGGTCGGCCCCCATGATCCCCGATCCCCAGGGCCACTGGCCACGGACCTCGTAGCCGCCCGGAACGGTCTTGGCGGGCTGCGGCGGGAACATGGCACCGGCAAAGACGGCGTCGGGATTTTCGCTGAAGATCTTGGTGTAGGTCTCTTGCGGCAGGGTCGCCAGATAGGTGGCCGAGACGCCGAAACTGGCGACCCAGCCGGCCGAGGCATCCGCCGCCGAGATATCCTCGATCAGGCGGCAGAACTGCGCCGGGGACTTTGCATCGCCGCCGAAGCGTTCGGGCACGAAGGCCCGGTAGACGCCCAGGCTTTTGAACTGGTCCACGACGTCTTGCGGAATATGGCGCAGCGCCTGGAATTCGGTGGCACGCGCGCGGATGTCGGACAGGATCCGATCCTTTGCATCCGGGGTTTGCGCCACTTTGGCTGGGGCGTTCATAGGACTTCCTCCTTTCGGAATAGCGGACAGGTGTCGACCATCCATTCGGCGACCGCACAAAGCTGCGCGTCTTCGCCCTTGCGGCCGATAATCTGAAGACCAAGCGGCAGATCACCCAGCACGGGCAGGGCAATCGCCGGATGACCGGTGAGGTTGAAGGGACGCAGGAACCGCGTCAGCGGAAGAACCCGGCTGGGATCTTCGGCCTCGGCCAGCGTCGGGGGAATCGTCGGAAGGGCTGGCGTGATCAGCACATCGACATCCGCCAGCGCGGCGTCGACTTCGGCGGTGAAACGGGTGCGTACCTCTTCGGCCTGCGCGACCTGTTCGGGCGTGATGGCTCCCGCGGCGGCGATGCGCGCGCGCACATCCTTGCCCAGCCGGGGATCGTCCAGAAGGGTCCGGCAGGCGGCATGGGTTTCAGCGCCAATGATCACCATGGCGGCGTCGAAGGCCTCGGCCATTCCGGGCAACGCGACATAGCCGGCTTCGGGCAGGCCCTCCATCAGGCCATAGACCAGCGGCTCGCCCACGCCGGGTTCCAGGTTCTCGGCCTTGACGCGCGCGATGCGCGGCGCGTACTCAAGCTTCATCGGCGTGAAGCCGGGGTCGATCATCGCCATGGCCTGCGTCATCGTCGCGGCCGACCGGGCAAAGACACCGACGCAATCCAGCGAACTTTGCGCCGGATGGCATCCCTTGCGGCTGATCCGGCCAAAGGTCGGCTTGATCCCGTAAACGCCGCAGCAGATCGCGGGCTGGCGGACCGATCCGCCGGTGTCGGTGCCAAGCGCCGCATCGCATAGCACCGACGCAACCGCCGAGGCCGAACCTGAGGAGGACCCGCCGGGGATCCGGTCGGGCCAGCGGGGATTGACCGGCGTGCCATAGACGGCGTTGACCCCGGTCATGCCGAAGGCCAATTCGTGCATCTTCGCCTTGCCGATGATGTGCCCGCCTGCGGCGAGAAGATCCTCGATCACCTGCGCATGGGATTTGGCCCGCGGACGATCCGCCAGGGCCGCCGACCCCGAGGCCGTCACCTCGCCCTCAATGTCGATGCAGTCCTTTACCGCAAAGCTCAGCCCGCCTTGAGATCCAAGGTCAAGGGGTTGAACGAGCGCAGCAGAGTGGTCCGTCGTGACGGTCATTAAATCATCCCCGTTGAAGAACCCCGTCTTGTTATGCGGGAATTACAGTAAAATTACCGTTCCTTTAATCGACGTCAAGAATATTCATGTGAATTTTGAATTTTCCTGTCCCTTTGACCACTTATCGGCTATTTTACATGAATATTACCATAAAGGAGACGCCGATGTCAGAGAATCAGATCGAACAGCTGCAACAGCGCATCGCCATACTGGAGGCCGAAGCCGAGGTGCGCCGCGTGCAGGCGCGCTACATGTTCCTGTGCGACACGCCGAACCCGGAGTTCGGATCCAACGACGACGCCGACCGGATCGACCGGATCATGGAGCTCTTCGCCCCTGAGGCGGTCTGGGAAGGCGTGGGCGAATATTACGACAACCAGTTCGGCCGAGCCGAAGGTTGGGATGCCGTGAAAAAGCACTTTCAGGGTTTCTGGGGCGGCAAGACCGATCCCGCCCTGATCCTGAACTGTCACTACCTGACGTCCGAACAGATCCGCGTGTCCGACGATGCGGTGACAGCCGAAGGCAACTGGGTGCATATGCAGCCCTGGCTCTTTTCCGACGGCAAGGCGCTGCTGCGGTCGTCGCGTCTGTGGAACAGCTATCGCAAATGCGAGGACGGCAAATGGCGCTACACGCGCAACCGGACGGAAA
Organism: Pelagibius sp.; assembly: GCF_965249265.1. NCBI lineage: Bacteria > Pseudomonadati > Pseudomonadota > Alphaproteobacteria > Rhodospirillales > Rhodovibrionaceae > Pelagibius > Pelagibius sp. The sequence continues at coordinate 3,055,554 of NZ_OZ252224.1, forward strand.
ACGTCTTTGTCGCGCCGCTGCCCGCGACCTGGGCCTCCGACTACCCCTCGGCCTCGGTTCTGATGCGGCCCTAAGCGGAAGCCCGACCCGTTGACCCGACGACAGCTGTCCGGCCCCGTGCCGGGCGGCTTTTTCGTCGCTTGCATCCCGACCCCAAAAAACCCGGCCAAGCGTGAACCTGGCCGGGTCAGACGTCCAACGTCGGGAAAACGTCAGGAGTAGGCCACGCAGACCGATTTGGTTTCGAGGAAATTATCGAGAGCCCCGGACCCATGTTCACGTCCGATGCCCGATTGCTTGAACCCGCCGAACGGCATGTTTTGGTCGGGGATATTGTGGCTGTTCACCCAGACGGTGCCCGCATCGATCCTGGGAACAAGCCGCATCACGCGGTTGATGTCACGGCTCCAGATCGACGCGCCAAGGCCGTAGCGGACATCGTTCGCCATCGCCATGACCTGGTCTTCCGTATCGAAGGGCGTGATCGTGGCGACCGGGCCAAAGACCTCGTCCTGCATCAGGGCTGACTGTGCCCCTGCCCCTTCGAACAGCTGCGGCGCCACGAAATAGCCTGCGTCCGGCGCGGCCCCGTCCAGCAGCGGCGTCGCGCCCTCGGAGATCCCCCTCTCGATCGCGCCCAGCACATGGGCCTGATGTTTCGCGCTGACCAGCGGGTTGATCTGGTTGGCGGGGTCCATGCCGCTGCCCAGGGGCAGCGAGGACACGATGCCTTTCAGCGTCGCGACGGCCTCGTCATAGATGCTGCGCTGGATGAACAACCGCGCGCCCGCGCAGCAGGTCTGCCCTGTGTTGAGGAAGATGCCGATGCCCGCTGCCGGCCCCAGAAGCGACAAGTCCATGTCGTCGAACATGACCATCGGGGCCTTGCCGCCCAGTTCCAGCGTGACGGGTTTGACATCGCTCATCGCCTGGATGCCGATCTTCTTGCCGGTCTCGGTCGACCCGGTGAAGGTGATCTTGTTCACGCCCGGATGACGGACCAGCGCCGCCCCGACCGCGCCGCTACCCGTGACGACGTTGACCACGCCATCGGGGAAGCCCGCCTCGCGCACCAGTTCGGCAAGACGCAGCGAGGTGAGCGGCGTTTCCTCGGCCGGTTTCAGAACCACGGTACAGCCCGCCGCCAGCGCCGGGGCGATTTTCCACACCGCCATGTTCAGCGGAAAGTTCCACGGCGTGATCGCGGCGACGACACCGACCGGCTCCTTGCGGGTGAAGGCGGTGTATTTCGTGCCCGGCGGGATCGCGATGGACACGTCCAGCGTCTCGCCCCGGATCTTGGTCGCCCAGCCCGCCATGTAGCGGAGGTATTCGGCAGACGAGGCGACCTCGATCAGCCGGCTCATCATGATGGACTTGCCGTTTTCCAGCGTTTCCAGCTGCGCCAGTTCCTCGCCATTCTCTTCGATCAGGTCGGCGAGCTTCAGCATCAGCGCGGTACGCGCGGCACCGGGCATCTGTCCCCAGGTCCCTTCCATCGCCGCGCGGGCGGCGGCGACAGCGCGGTCGACATCGGCCTCACTGGCCTCGGGGACCGTTGCCAGGCGGGTGCCGTCAGCGGGGTTGAAAACCTCGAAACTGCCGTCCTCACCGTCGAGGCTCGCCCCGCCGATCACCATCTTCGGGGCCTTAAGAAAATCGGTCACCGCGGCGGCGATGCCGTCGGGGGCCTGATCGGGTGCGCCAATACGCATGGGGGTCTCCTTCGTGGTTCAGCGGCCCGGTTGGTCCGCAGGTGTAGGATCGGCGGTGTCCCAGTCACGGATCGTGCTGCGGACCGCCTGGATGATGATGAAGAGGATGGCGATGGCGATGATCGCCGCGATCGGCCGGTTCACCATGTCGAAAGGGCTGTCGATCCGGGCCGCCGCCGCGCGCAGCTTCACCTCCATGATATTGCCCAGCACCATGCCAAGGATAATCGGCACCACCGGCAGGTTTAGCCGTTTTAGGATGACGCCGAACACCCCGAAACCCGCCGCGATCAGGCAGTCCACCGGCGAATTGCGCAGCGAATAGATGCCTACGAAGCTCATGATCAGGATCGTCATGCCCAGAAAGCGGGTGGGCACGCGGATCAGGTGGATCAGCAGGTTGGACGAGACCAGCATCCACAGGATGACGATCACGTTCAGCACAATCAGCGCGAGGTAGAGCGCATAGACGAAATCCAGCTGGTTCTGGAACAGCCCTGGCCCGGGCACGACGTTGTGCACGTAAAAAACCGACAGCATCATGGCGGTCAGTGCCTCTCCGGGGATGCCAAGCGCTAGAAGCGGGATCATCGCGGCGGCGGGCACCGCATTGTTGGCGCTTTCCGAGGCGACGAGACCTTCGGGGCTGCCCTCGCCAAACTCTTCGGGCATTTTCGAGGTGCGGCGCGCGGTCGTATAGCTGAGGAACTGCGCGGTGAATTCCCCGACACCGGGGATCATCCCCATCAGCACGCCATAGCTGGACCCGGTCAGCGCCACGCGCTTGAAGCCCAGAACCTCGCGGATGGCCTTGAACATCGACCCGCGCACCGGTGCGGTATCGGGGGCGCTTTCAGGTTCGACCATCAGCACGAAAGCCTGGCTGATCGCAAAAAGCCCCAGCACGACGACGATCAGATCCAGCCCCGAGGTCAGCCAGCCCATCTCGAAGGTGAAGCGCATGGTGTAATTGACGGGCTCCATCCCCACGGATTGCAGCAGGATGCCCAGACCCGCCATCATGCCCGCGGCGGCCATCTGGCCCTTGTGCGCCACGATGACCAGAACGATCCCCAGAAGCGCGGCCAGAAAGATCTCTCGCGATCCGAACATCGGCGCGATCTTGGCCAGAACCGGCGACAGCAGGATCAGCACCAGGATGGAAAAGATCGCCGAAAAGAAGCTGGCCCCATAGGCCAGGCCCAGGGCGCGCAGCCCCTGCCCCTTCTGCGTCATCGGATAGCCGTCATAGGTCGTCAGCGCGTTGACCGCCGTGCCCGGCGTGTTGATCAGGATCGCCGGCAGCGACCCGCCGTACATGCTCGATCCGTAGACGCCCAAAAGCAGGGTCAAACCGACCAGTGGATCCATGGAAAAGGTCGCGGGCAGTAGGATCGCGATGGCGACGGCGGGGCCGACACCGGGGATGGCCCCGATCATCACGCCCCCGATCGATCCGATCAGAAGGGCGACGATGACCTGCCATTCCAGCAGGTGATCTACGGCAAGAAGGAATGTATCGACCATGATCACAGTTCAGAGGTTGATGATGGCAAAGGAACGGATCGGCGCGGGAAGATAGTCGTAGAGCGCCCCCGCAGGGATGCGCACGCCCAGACCCGTGCGGAAGACAAGCACGACAACCACCGCAAACAACGCTGCCGCCACAAGCGACCTTGGGCTGCGATAGCCCAGCCGCATCCCCAGCCCTAGCGCCAGGATCAGCGTGGCGGGCAGGTAGCCCACGACCGGCACGATCAGTACATAGGCCACGAACCACGCCACGAATTCCAGCGCGCGGGCCCAGACAAGCACCTCGCGCAGCCGGCCCGGCAGGCGCGGCGCGTTCCAGGTCGACAGAAGATGCGCCGCCCCGAAGGTGACCATCATGCCAACGCCGATGGCGGGCCAGAAGCCAGGCTGGCTGACCAGCGCTTTTCCCGGCAGGAACTTGGCCTGCTGCGGCAGCACGACTGCGGCCGCCACGGCGATCAGAAAGAACCCGATCGCAAAGACCATATCCCCCGGCCGCCGTTCCCGACGGAACAGGGCAAGAAAGTTGAAGACGCGGTTCATGCGTTCACCTGTTTGCAAGACGGGGGTCACGGTTCCGCGACCCCACCCGGATCACTCGCCCAGGAAGGTCGAGATGCGGGCCATCGTATCCGCATCCTTGGCCATCTGAGCATCGGATTGCGTGGCATCCAGCCAGTAGACCTCGGCGCCGGTGTCCTTGGACAGCTGCATCGCCGCGTCCGAAGCCATGACCTCCTGCGCGACCTTTGCAATAGCGTCGCGCGCCTCCTGCGGGGTGTCCTTGTGCACGAACAGCCCGTTCCAGGTCGAGAAATCCAACTCGGGCACGATTTCACCGGCGGTCGGCACATCGGGCAGCACCGGGATGCGGTTGTTGGTGTCGGCCATCAGGATCGTCAGATCGTCCAGGCACGGGCGGATCAGCTGCAGCGTCGTGTTGATGACATCCGCATCGCCCGAGGCCAGCGTGTTGCAGTCCAGCGCGTCAAAGGCTGCGTCCGAGGAGAATTCGAACTCCAGCGCCTTGGCCATGGCCAGCGAATGCCGCGCCGGGCTTGTGACCTCGCCGAAATGGCCAAGCGTCACCGGGTTTTCCCGGGCATAGGCGGCCAGCTCTTCCATGGTCTTGTAGGGCGCGTCGCCCGCAGCGGCCAGGATGAAGGGATAGGTCACGAAGATGCCGATCGGATCGAACGGGTTCCCTTCCAGCGGCGGGATGCCGATATAGGGACCGACCATCGGCACGTCGATCACGAAGGACCCGATGGTATAGCCATCGGCGGGGGCCATCGCGACCTCGACCGCACCGGGGAAGGGCCCGCCGCCGCCGCCGGGCTTGTTCACGACAGCCGCGGGCACGCCATAGGTTTCCTGAAAGCGGTCGGCGATCATCCGGGTCAGGATGTCTTCCAGATCGCCGGGAGGCCACGGCACGACGAATTCGACGGGTTTCTCGGGATACTCCGCCCGTGCGGCCAGCGGCAGGGCCGCCAGCAGGGCAATGACACTGGTCGTCAGTAGGTTCTTCATGGTTTTGCTCCCTGTTCGTGTTCTGAGCTTATGTGATTTGCGTGATTATTCACGTCATTCTTCAGATTTTTAACGCCGTTCCGAATCTCTGCCCGTTTATTGGCGTTTTGGTTGCACCCGGTTCGGCGCAGTCTCGTCACGTGCTTGGTGGCAGGACGAAATCATAGGCGGCCCGCCAGCGCGGCCCGTCCTGGGTTGTATCGAGCGCTTCGAAATCGACGATCAGTGGGGCCTTCACCCCAAAGACAGCGTCGCTTTCCAGATAGCTGTCGCCCGCGACGAAGGTATGTGTGATCAGACGATGATAGCCTGGCGCGCTGACCAGGAAATGCATATGCGCGGGCCGGAAGGGATGGCGGCCCAGATGGCACAGCATCTGCCCGACCGGGCCATCGTCGGGGATCGGATAGCTGACCGGCTTGATCCCGGTGAACCAGTAGCGACCATCCGCACCCGTCCGGAAGATGCCGCGATTGTTGTGCTGCGGCTGGATGTCAGGCTGCTGCACGTCATAAAAGCCGTCTGCATTGTCGCTCCAGACATCGACAATGGCATCCTTGATCGGATGTCCGTCCATATCGACCACCTGGCCCTCGAAGAGGCAGGCCTCGCCGACACCATCGAGCGAAATGTTGCTCCCCATCTCGCGTTCTGGCACGCCATCGACATGGAACGGTCCGAACACCGTCGAGGGGGTAGACCCCGCAGGTTTGCGGTTGTTCACCGCGTCCACCAGCATCGACACACCCAGCACGTCCGACAGCAGGATAAACTCCTGCCGCGTGTCCGAACAGATCTGGCCGGTGTGGGTCAGGAAATCGATGGCGATCCCCCATTCCGCCTCGGTCAGGGTCACATCCTTGACGAAGGCATGCAGATGCCGGACGAGCGAGGACATTACCTGCGCCAGCCGGGGATCGGCATCGGGCGCGACGCGCGCGTTCACTGTCTCGACCGAATCCGCTTCCGAGAAATACCGGGTCATGTCTTGTCCTTTCTGATGGGGGCTTCGCCGACCCAGGCGCGGGCCAAGGTGGCGCGGATCGCGTCTCGCTCCAGCGGCCGGGGATTGGGATAGCGGGCCTGCAGGGCCAGATCGGTTGCGTGGTCGATACTCTCTGCGGGCAGGCCCAGCGCGTTCAGGCTGATCGGCGCACCCAGTTCGCGGGCCAGATCATGAAGACCAAGCGCCGGATCCTGCCCCAGGATCGGGGTCAGCGCCGCGACCACGTCGGGAACGGCGGGGGCGTTGTAGGCCAGCGCATGGGGCAGGACGACCGTGTGGGTTTCCGCATGCGGCAGCCCGAAGGTGCCGCCAAGCGTGTGGCACAGCTTGTGATGCAGGGCCATTCCGACATTGCCCAAGCAGGTCCCGCACAGCCACGCCCCGTAAAGCGCCGACTGCCGGGCCGGGGCATTGCCCGGGTCCGCCACGATTTCGGGCAGCGCGCCCACAAGCGCCCGGATGCCTTCCAGCGCCAGCGCATCCATGACCGGGTTGCCGTTCGGGGCATAAAGCGCCTCGATCGCATGGGCGATGGCGTTGATCCCCGAAGTGACGCTCATCCCGACCGGCAGGCTGCGGGTCAGATCGACATCGTAAATCACCACTTCGGGCTGAATTTCCGGTCCGGACCGCGTGGTCTTCAGCCCGTTTTCTGTCTCGCCCAGGATCGGGGTCATCTCAGACCCGGCATAGGTCGTGGGCAGAACCACCTGCGTCAGATCCGTCCGTGCGGCCAGCGCCTTGCCCAGCCCGATGGTCGATCCGCCACCGACCGAAACCAGTCCGTCCGCGCCCAAGGTCTTCAGCGCCGAAAGCGCCGTCTCGGTCACATCCGTAGGTGTATGCATGGCCGCCCCGTCGAACAGCCCGGCCGCCAGATCGCCCAGCCCGGCGGCGACCTCTTTGCCCAGCTCGCGCTGATGCGGTGTCGTCAGCACCAGGGCACGAGTGATCCCGGCCCCGCGCACCTCGTCGCCAAGTGAGGCCCGAGTGCCGGCGCCGAACAGCACCCGCGTCGGCAGCGGCTTGAACAGGAATGTCTCGCGCGGCAGGGTTCCGATCACCTTATTGCTCCGCCTCAAACCGCGCGCAGGCTTTGGTCAGCGCGTTCACGATGATGTCGATCTCGGCCTCCTGGATCACCAGCGGCGGCGATAGAATGATGACCGACCCGGCGGGACGCACGATGGCCCCTTCTTCGCGGGCATAGGCCGCGAGGCGTTCCACGATGCCATTGCCGGGATCCATCTGCTCTCGGGTTTCCTTGTCCGACACGAAGTCGAGGCCGACCATCAGGCCCTTGCCGCGCACCTCGCCGACGATGGAACAACTTTCGGCCAGCGGCTTCAGCCCGTCCAGCAGGCGCTGACCCATGCGGGCCGCGTTGTCGGGCAGGTCCTCGCTTTCGACAATGTCGAGGCAGACCAGCGCAGCCGCACACCCAACCGGATGCCCGGTCGAGGTATAGCCATGCATGATGATGCCTTCGGGGCTGAACCCCTGATACCAGGCATCCGCCACACGCTTGTTCAGCGCGGTCGCGCCAAGCGGGATGTAGCCCGAGGAAATGCCCTTGGCGAAGCACATGATGTCGGGCTTCACGCCCCAGCCCCGCGCACCGAACATCGAGCCCGAGCGGCCAAAGCCGGTCACGACTTCGTCCGAGATCAGCAGCACCTCGTACTTGTCGAGCACCGCGCGCAGTTTCGGCCAGAAGCTGGCCGGCGGCACGATGACCCCGCCCGCACCCTGCACCGGCTCGGCGATGAAGGCCGCGACGGTCTGCGGGCCCTGCGCCAGAATCGTGCGTTCTATCTGGGTGATGACCGCATCGGCCAACTCCTCAGGATCTTCGGAATAGGGGTTACGATAGGTCCAGGGGCTGTCGATCTGGAAGCAGCCGCCCAGCAGCGGTTCGTAGACATTGCGGTAGTAGGGCGCGCCGTTCACCGACAGTCCGCCGAAATGCACGCCGTGATAGCCCTGCTTCAGCGACAGAAACTTGGTCCGCGTCGGCTGGCCCACCAGGTGCCAGTACTGGCGTGACAATTTCAACGCGGTCTCCACAGCGTCCGACCCGTTGGCCGAGAACATCACCTTGCTGATCTCTTCCTCGGCCGCCATCTCGCAAATCTTGGCCGACAGTTCGATCGAAGGTGCGGTGGCAGTCCCGGCGAAGGACGAATAATAGCTGATGCGGTCCATCTGCTCGATGATCGCCTTCTTCACCTCGGGACGGTTGTGCCCGACATTGACGTTCCACAGACCGCCCAAGCCGTCGACCAGCCGGTTGCCGTCGATATCCATCACATAACAGCCATCCGATCCGGTTATGATCTGCGGCGGATGGTCCGAACTGATGACCGGGTGGATCATCGGGTGAAACTGATGGAGCGCGTTATGAGCGCGCAGAAAGTTGTCGCGGTCGAGCATTCGGATCTCCCTGTGTTGGCGCGAGGGGTGCCGTCGCCCCCTTTCTGAGCCTTTTGATGAGAGTGCGGCCCATTGCCCTGTGATTTCCATTGCGCAATGCGTCATAAATCCGATAAATGACGACGTAATGGTAAAGTTACCGCAAAAATACACCGCAAGGGGCGCCCCGCGAGAGGCGGCACTCACCTCGGTCCGGGCCTCTTTCCTCATGGCCCTGATCGAGCGATTCGAGGCCCAGGGCCGGTCTGCGCAGCCGCTTCTGAACCGGATCGGCATCAGTGCCGCGCAGCTGACCGACCCCTATGGCGCGATCCCCCTGCCCCTGTTCGTCGCCTTCCTCGAAGCGGCCTCGGACATGGCGCGCGATCCCTTCCTAGGCGCGCGGTTCGGGTCCGGGCTGACGGCGCCGGATATGGGGCCCGTGGGGATCGTCCTGTCCCTGTCGGCCAACATCGACCGCGGCATGACCCGGATCGCCCGCTATGCCGACGCGCTTCAGGGCGGCACGCAAAGCCAGTGGGTCGAGGATCAGGACCAGTTCGTCTTTTCCTACCGGATTTCCGACGGGTCCATCTGGCCGCGCAGACAGGATGCGGAATTTTCGCTGGCCTCGGTCACAAGCGTGATCCGCGACAATTTCTGGGCCCGCTTTGCGCCGCTTGAAGTCCATCTGGAGCATCCCGCCCCCTCAGATCCGCAACCGATGAAACGGCTGTTTCGCGCGCCTGTACTCTATTCCCAGCCGATCAATCGCATGATCATTGCTCGAGCCGATGCCACCCGTGTCATGCGGCAAGAAGATCAGGGCCTGCTCGCGACGCTCGAACGCCATGTTCGCGACCTGATCGGAGAGGTGACGCCGATTCAGGACACAAGCTCTGCCGCCCGCGCGGTAATCGAAACCAATCTCGGGATCTCGGCCATAACGCTCAATCGCGTCGCCGCCGCGCTTCATCTCGGCGCCCGCACACTGCAACGCCGTCTTGTCGCCGAAGGCACTAGCCTGCGTAAGCTTCTTCAAGAGGTGCGCTATGATCGCGCCGCTCGCCTTCTGGCGCAGCCCGGTGCCCGCGTTGGTCAGGTTGCGCAGGCGCTCGGCTATGCGGATCCCACAGCATTCTGGCGGGCCTGGCGTGACTGGACAGGGGAATCGCCCTCGGTCCGGCGCGTCGCCAGATCATAAACATTCAAATTCACGTTCCATCCCCGCCGACTTGGCGTTACCCTTCCCTGAAATAAATCAGACCGGCCTTATGAAATTGATCATAGACGACCCCAAACACCTCAAGGCCGACTGGCCTTTCTACTGGATCAGCCAGATCAACGCCGCTTATGCCGATGCGCTCGACCGGCGCATCCGCCTGATCGGGCTGGACATCCCGCGCTGGCGCGCGCTCGTAAGCCTTTACGAAGATCAGCACCTCTCCGTGTCTGAAATCGCCGACTATTCCGCACAGAAACTGAACACGACGACCAAGGTCATTCAGCGGATGATCAAGGATGAACTGGTCGCCACTCGCGTCCGGCCCACCGATGGCCGCGTCACCGAAGTCTGCCTGACCGACAAGGGCGACCGCCTGCGCAAGGTGGCGCTGGTCGAGGCCCGCGCGATCTACGACCAGGCCTTTGCCGGGATCGACCCGGCCCGCGTACGGGAAATGAACAAGCTGATGTCCGAACTGCTTGAGACGTTGAAGAAACTCTAAGCGCGGCCCGCCTTCAGCTCAGGACACGCGCCAACCCGGCCTGTGTCCGCCGCAGCGGTTCCAGAAACCTGTCTTCCATTGTCTCCAGCGGCTCCTGCCCCGCAGACACGCCGGTATTCAGCGCCGCAACTACCTGCCCGCGGCTGTTCTCCAGCGGCACCGCAAGCGATCGCAACCCGATCTCCACCTCCTGGTCGATGACAGCATGGCCCCGGGCGCGCACCTTCGCAATCTCGGACATGATCTCTGCGGGGTTCGTCAGGCTGCGGGCAGTGCGCGGCGTCAGGTCGGACCGCTCCACAAGTGCCCGTGCCTCTGCCTCGGGCAGCGCGGCCAGCAACACGCGCCCCATCGACGTGCAATGCGCCGGAAGGCGCGATCCGGGCATCAGGCCGATGGACATGACCCGCCTTTGCGCCGCGCGGGCGATATAGACGATCTCCGTCTCGTCAAGGATAGCGACAGAGCAGCTCTGCCCGATCTGGTCCGACAGCTGGTCCAGCCACGGCTGCACGATCTGCGGCAAGGGCAGCGCGGCCAGCGCCGCAAGACCCAACCGCAGCACGCGCGGCGTCAGGCTGAAATACTTGCCGTCGTAAGACGCATAGGCAAGGTGATACAGCGTCAGAAGGCTGCGTCGTGCCGAGGCCCGATCATAGCCCGTCCGGTCCGCGACGTCGGCGACTGCCAGCCGCGATGATTCGGCGCCGAAGCATTCCAGCACCCGCAACCCCTTGGCAAAAGCACCGACGATATCTTTTTCGTTCGCCATGCGAACCAAAATCGGCGCTATGCGAACAAATGTCAAGATGCGCACAAAATGCCTTGATCGAGTGCGGCCCGATGCCCGAAGCACGGTCAAAAGGAGAATGACATGCCCAACGTTAAGATCCAAGTGGAAGAGGCGACCTTGGCCGAGCAAAGACACAAGGTGTTGGAGGTGCTTGACCCCCTGCGCCAGTTGATCTGCGAGAAGATGGGCGTGCCCGCTTCGGCCTGTCAGATCGTGGTGATCCCGGTGATGGGTCTGCCCGATCAGCCGGTCGCGAATATGGATATGTTCTATATCTCGCGCGAAGGACGGACGCGCGACATGGTGGAAGGTGCCTGCGTGGCTTTTCGGGCGCTCCTTGAATCAGCTCTCGACAACAAGGTGGCGGTCCGGGCCATCGGGTTCGACCAACAGACATACCTTTCACTCAAGGACTGACCATGGACAAGACCATCGCAACCCTGTCTAAAGCCGTCAGCGCCATTCCCGATGGGGCCACCGTCATGATCGGCGGGTTCGGTGGATCGGGCGCCCCGATCGAGATGATCCACGCGCTGATCGACCATGGCGCCAAGAACCTGACCGTCATCAACAATAATGCGGGCAACGGCCATGTGGGTCTAGCCGCACTGATCGAGCAGGGGCAGGTGGCCAGGTTGATCTGCTCTTTCCCGCGCTCGGCGGACCCGAAGGTGTTCACAGACCTCTACTTGGCGGGCGGGATCGAACTGGAGATCGTGCCGCAGGGAACGCTGGCCGAACGCATGCGTGCGGGCGGGGCAGGCATTCCTGCCTTCTACACGCCGACAACCTACGGAACTGACCTAGCCAAGGGCAAACCCGTCGAAGAATTCGATGGCAAGATGTATGTGCAGGAGCGTTGGTTGAAGGCCGATTTCGCGCTGATCAAAGCCGAGCTGGGTGACCGGCTGGGAAATCTGAGCTACCGGATGGCGGCGCGCAACTTCAACCCGCTGATGGCCATGGCGGCGAGCACGACAATCGCGCAGGTGTCCAGGGTCGTTGCCCCGGGCGAGATCGACCCGGAGGGGGTCGTGACACCCGGCATCTTTGTCGACGGGCTGGTCGAGGTTAAGACGCCCGCCCAAGAGGAAACTCTCAACCGGCAGGAGGCCGTTTACCCATGAGCCTGAACCTGACTAACATCAAGTTGAGCAATGCTCAGATCGCCTGGCGCGCGGCTCAGGACATCGAGGATGGTGCCTATGTGAATCTTGGCATCGGCTTTCCGGAGATGATCGCCAAGTTCCAGCCCGAGGGCCGCGATGTAACCTATCACACGGAAAACGGTGTGCTGGGCTTCGGCCGGGCACCGGAGCCGGGCGAAGAAGATTGGGACCTTATCAATGCGGGCAAGAAGGCGATCACGCTGAAGCCCGGCGCGTCCTTCTTTCACCATGCGGACAGCTTTGCCATGGTGCGCGGCGGACATCTGGACCTGGCCGTCCTGGGGGCCTACGAGGTTGCACAAAATGGCGATCTTGCAAACTGGTCGACGGGCAAGGGTAGCGTTCCGGCCGTGGGCGGGGCGATGGACCTTGTTCATGGGGCCAAGCGCGTCGCCGTTGTCACCGACCACGTCACCAAGACAGGCGTACCAAAGCTGCTGGAACGCTGCACCCTGCCGTTAACCGGCGTTGGCTGCGTGACGCGGGTCTACACGTCGCTTGCGGTCGTGGATGTCAAAGACGGGCGCTTTGTCTTGCGGGAAAAACTGGCGGCAATCTCAATGAGTGACTTGCAAGCGGTTACGGGCGCGGAGTTGGCAACCGAGGGTGCCGTTGCCGACCTGATTGTGCCGGAGGTGTGAAAATGACCGACGTATATATCTGCGACTACATCCGTACGCCGATTGGGCGTTATGGCGGTGCGCTATCAGCGGTTCGGGTTGATGACCTTGGCGCGGTGCCCTTGAGGGCGCTGTTGGAACGCAATCCGGGGCTGGACCCCGCAGCGATTGACGAGGTTATCTTTGGCTGTGCCAACCAGGCGGGCGAAGACAACCGCAACGTCGCACGTATGTCCCTGCTGCTGGCGGGCTATCCCGACAGCGTTCCTGGAACGACGATCAACCGGCTGTGCGGGTCGGGGATGGATGCCATCCTGACCGCAGCGAGGGCGATCAAGGCGGGTGAGATTGGCCTTGCCATCGCGGGCGGTGTCGAAAGCATGTCACGCGCGCCTTTCGTCATGCCCAAGGCGGCAACGGCCTTTTCCCGCGCAAACGAGGTCCATGACACGACTATCGGCTGGCGCTTCGTCAATCCGCTGATGGAGGCACAATATGGCGTCGACTCCATGCCGGAAACGGCCGAGAACGTGGCCAACGACTTTGCTATCAGCCGCGCCGATCAGGACGCCTTTGCCCTGCGCTCGCAGGACAAGGCAGCAGCGGCCCAGGCTTCGGGGCGGTTCGCCCGCGAAACCACCCCGGTGACGATCAGGACCCGCAAGGGCGACACCGTGGTCGAGACCGACGAACACCCCCGCGCCACCTCCGCCGGCAAGCTCGCGGCGCTCAAACCCATCGTGCGCGCCGACGGCACGATCACGGCGGGCAATGCCTCGGGCGTGAACGACGGCGCGGCGGCACTGATCCTCGCCTCCGAAGCGGCGGTGAAACAACACGGCCTGACCCCCCTCGCCCGCGTGCTGGGCGGCGCGACCGCCGGGGTCCCGCCGCGCATCATGGGTTTCGGCCCCGCGCCCGCCTCGCGAAAGCTGATGGAACGGCTCGGGCTGACCCCGGACGACTTTGCCGTGATCGAGTTGAACGAGGCCTTCGCCTCTCAGGGCCTGGCCACCCTGCGCGATCTCGGCATCCCCGACGACGACCCCCGCGTGAACCCTAACGGCGGCGCGATCGCCCTGGGTCATCCGCTGGGCATGTCCGGCGCACGGATCACCGGCTCGGCGATGCTCGACCTGAAACCGGGCGAGAAAAGCCTGTCCACCATGTGTATCGGGGTCGGTCAGGGGATCGCCGTCGCGCTGGAAAAACTCTGACGGGCCACCGCGCCTAGTGCCGGTCCGGCAGGGTCTGCGACGGATATTCGCCAAAGACCTGCCGATAGGCCTGAGAAAACCGCCCGACGTTGCCAAAGGCATAGCGCAGCGCAACCTCGGTCACGCTGGTGTCTCCGCGCTCCAGATCCCGCCGCGCCTCGGCCAGCCGCTGATCCAACAGCCAGCGCCCCGGCGATGTGCCGCAGGCCTCGGCGAAATGCGCCCGCAGGGTCCGCTGCGACACCCCCGCCGCCTGCGCCACGGCCTCGGTCGCGATGGGTTCCTTGAGATGGGCGCGCATATGGCGCTGCGCGATGCGCACCGATCGGGGCACCACCCGCTGCGGCTCGGCCCCCGGCTCCAGCGTGGCTTGCAGGAACAGGTGCAGGAACGATGCCTCAAGCGCTCCGGCCAACTGCGCCGCCATGCCCCCGGTCTGCATCTGCTCCAGCTCGCCGCACAGGAAATCCGTGAACCGCATCAACACCGCGCCCGCGCCGTCAATCGCCTGCGCGCCATGCGAAAACGCCAGCCGCCCCGGACTGCCGATGCCCAGCCCCCCGTCCCCGCGCGCCGCCAGGGCACGCTTCAGCGTCTCGGTAGGGATCGCCACGGTCAGGTTGCTCTGCCCGGCATCCAGATGCAGGTCGAACTGCTCGCGCGGGTCGATGATCACGAAATCGCCAAGCGACACCTCGCTGCGCCGGCCGCCCTGGAAGATCTCGGCCTGACCCGCCAGCGGTACCATCATCAGGAAATAGGGCCGCCCGGTCCAATCCACCTGCGCATCCACATCCGCGCCATAGGTCAGGGTGTTGAACGACACATCCCCAAGCCGCGCATGGCGATGCGCAAACCGCAGATCCGCACTCCGCGTGGACTTGGAAATCTGGTGCTGACCGAAATGCTGCGTGACATGACCATGCGCCGCGGCCAGATCGCGGGCACGCACCTGCGGAAACCCGGCAAGCAGTGTGCTGCCGGCGGGACGTCCCGGCGCTCCATGCAACATGTCTGACTGTCCTGGCAGCATCCTTGCAGCTCCAATTCTCGCGGAAACGATAGGCGCATCGCCCTGAAACTCGGCAGGTCACCCGTTCGCGCAGGCGTCAATTTGTGTGAATATTACCTTTTCTGCCGGATATGTCCATCCATTGCCGAATCCGGCTTTCGGGCACCGGGACCGCTGCCAAGATCGTCATCGAACACAACAGGACAAATCCGGCAAAGGCCCCACCAGACGGACCGCCGGTAGGATGAACGATGACACAAGCTACGGCTCAGGCTCCGTCCGTGGACGGGGCAACCTTCGACTACGTCATATGCGGCGCGGGCAGCGCGGGCTGCGTGCTCGCCGCGCGGCTGAGCGAGGATCCGAATGTCTCGGTCCTCCTGCTCGAAGCCGGTCACGGCGACACCTCGGGCATGGTCGAAACCCCGCTCCGCACGATCGAGATCTGGCATTCCGACTACGATTGGCAATATGAAACCACGCCCCAGACCCACGCCGCCGGGCGCCGGATCTACTGGCCGCGCGGCAAGGTTCTGGGCGGCTCCTCGGCCATGAACGGCATGATCTATGTGCGCGGCGTGCGGCAGGATTACGATGGCTGGGCGATGGCAGGATGCCACGGCTGGGACTGGGACAGCTTGCGCCCCTTCTTCCTCATGTCCGAGGATTTCGATGGCGGCGCGGATGAGCACCACGCCACCGGCGGGCCGCTGCATGTGACCACCGATCACGACCGCCACCCGCTTCATCCCGCGCTGATAAATGCGGCGGGTCAGGCCGGTATCCCCTTCAACCCCGACTACAACGGCGATGCCCCCGATGGCATCAGCTACATCCAGTTCAACACGCGGTGTGACGTAGCAGTTAATTGTAAGAATGCGGCGGTTTTCGCAAAGTGTAGCATTCTTACAATTAACTGCTACGTCACAACGTCTGCGCTTGTCACGGTCTTGGTGGATTGCCTCGGTCGAATGGCGGTTCTGACCAGCACATAGAGGACGGGCGTGAACAGCAACCCGAAGACGGTGACGCCGATCATGCCGGTGAACACGGCGCTGCCCATCGCCTGACGCATTTCCGCGCCGGCGCCGGTCGCCAGTACCAGCGGCAGGACGCCGGCGATGAAGGAGATCGAGGTCATTAGGATCGGCCGCAGCCGCAGCCGGCAGGCTTCGAGCGCCGCTTCGACCGGCGACTGTCCTTCATCCTCCCGAGCCCGCGCGAACTCGACGATCAGGATCGCGTTCTTGGCCGCGAGGCCGACCAGAACGACCAATCCGATCTGGGTAAAGATGTTGTTGTCGCCGCCCGTCAGCCATGCGGGCAGGATCGCGCCGAGCAGACTGAGCGGAACCGTGAGAATGACCGCCGCCGGCAGGCCCCAACTGTTGTAAAGCGCGGCCAGGATCAGGAACGCCAGCAGCACGGCCAAGGGAAAGACCATCCACCCGGTATCGCCCGCCAATTGCTGTTGATAGGCGAGTTCCGTCCACTCGAAGGTCATGCCGGGCGGCAGGACCTCGCCGGCCAGACGCTGCATCGCCGCCAGCGCCTCGCCGGAACTGTATCCCGGCGCGGCGGCGCCGGTGATGTCGGCGGCGAGGAACCCGTTATAGCGCATGATCCGGTCCGGCCCGACCGTATCGGAAACCGCGACCAGCGAGGCGAGCGGCGTCATCTCGCCGTCGGCGTTGCGGGTTCGAAGCCGGTCGATGGCGCTCGCGTCCATGCGGAACGGCGCGTCGGCCTGGGCGATGACGCGGTAGCTGCGCCCGAACAGGTTGAAGTCGTTCACATAGAGCGAGCCGAGATAGACTTGCAGGGTTTCGTTGAGATCGCTCAGCGCGACGCCGCGCGAACGAACCATGGCGTGATCGATCTCAACGCCGATCTGCGGCGCGCCGACCTGAAAGCTCGTCAAGAGCCCCGTCACCTCGGGCGCTTGCGCGGCGCGTGCGATCAGGGCGCCGGTCGCCTCGTGCAGAGCTTCCGGCCCGAGCCCGGCGCGGTCCTGCACCATCAGCTTGAACCCGCCCATCGAACCGAGGCCGGTCACCGGCGGCGGCGGAAACACCGCGGCGAAACCATCATCGAGCGCCGCATAGTGCTGATTGAGCCGCATGGCCACGGCGCCCGCCGCGAGATCCGGCGTGCGGCGATCCTCGAACGGCGCGAGCACGGCAAAGACGACGGCGGCGTTGCTGCTGTTGACGAGCCCGTTGATGGAGACGCCGGGAAACGCCACCACATTGGCGACGCCCGGATCGGCGAGCGCAATGTCGGTCATGCGCTGAACCATTCCTTCGGTGCGGTCGAGCGAGGCGGCGTCGGGAAGCTGGGCGATGCCGACCAGATAGGACTTGTCCTGGGCCGGGACGAAGCCGAGGGGCACGCGGCCGAGGCCGACCGCTGTCAGCGCCAGCAACCCGGCATAGAGGACGAGAACGACGCCGCGAAAGCGGATTGCTTCTGCGACGCCACGGACATAACCGACTGCGCTCCAGGAAAAGACGCCGGAAAGCGCGCCGGCGAGCCGTCCAAATCCGCGTCGCGGGCGTGTCTCCGCAGCGCCTTTATCAGGACGTAGCAACGCCGCCGCCAGCGCCGGGCTAAGGATCAGCGAGTTCACCATTGACAGAACGGTCGAGATCGCGATCACCAACGCGAATTGCCGGTAAAACTGTCCGGTCAACTCACCCAGAAAAACCGTCGGCGCCAAGACCGCCACGAGGACCGCCGTGCTCGCCACGATCGGACTGGTGACCTCCGTCATAGCGGTGCGCGCGGCGTCCTTCGGGCCGAGGCCGCGGGCGATGTGACGTTGGACGTTTTCGACCACGACGATGGCGTTATCGACCACGATGCCAATGGACAGGACCAGTCCGAACAGCGACAGCGTGTTCAGCGTGAAGCCGAGCAGATGCATCACCGCGAGCGCGCCGATGATCGACACGGGCACGTCGGCGAGCGGAATGATGGCCGCGCGCCAGTTCCTCAGAAACAGGACCACCACAAGCGCGACCAGCGCCATGGCCTGAAACAAGGTGACGACGACGCCGTTGATCGAGGCGCGCACGAACACGGTCGGATCGTAGGCGATCTCGTAGTCGACGCCTTCGGGAAAGCTTGCCGAGAGGTCGGCCATGGCGCGGCGCACGTCGGCGGAGACTTCGAGGGCGCTGCTGCCCGGCGTCTGGATGATCTGCATGGCGACGGCCGCCCGGTTGTCGAGCAGGCTGCCGCGCGCATAGCCGTCGGCGGCGAGTTCGATGCGGGCGATGTCGCGCAGCCGCGTCGTCTGCCCTGCGTCGCCGACCCGCACGATGATGTCGCCGAACGCCTCGGCGTCAGCCAGACGTCCCGGCGCATTGACCGTCATCTGAAAGGCGCTGTCGGATTGCGGTCGCTGGCCGAGCGCACCCGCCGCCACCTGGACATTCTGCACCCGGATCACCGCGACGATGTCTCCGGCGGTCAGTCCGCGCGCCGCCGCCCGATCCGGATCGAGCCAGATGCGCATGGCGTATTCCCCGGCGCCCCAGGCGTTGACTTGGCCGACGCCGTCGAGGCGAAGCAAGGCGTCGCGCACCTGCAACAGCGCAAAGTTCGAGACGAACAATGGATCGTAGGCGCCGCTTTCGGAAAGCATGTGCACGACCATGAGGACGTCGGGCGAGGTCTTTTCCGTCACGACGCCCAGCGCCTGCGTTTCCGGCGGCAACCGCGGCAGCGCGCGGGCGACCCGGTTCTGCACCTGCACTTCAGCCCGGTCCGGATCGATCCCTTGCGCGAATGTCAGCGTCAGCGTCATGCGACCGTCGGCGGTCGATTGCGAGGACATGTAGATAAGACCCTCGACGCCGGTGATTTCCTGTTCCAGCGGCGCGGCGACGGTTTCGGCGATGATCTCGGGGCTGGCGCCGGGATAGCTCGCGGTCACCACCACGGTCGGCGGCGCGACCTGCGGATACTCCGTCAGAGGCAGCCGCAGGAGGCTCAGCGCACCGGCGACGACGATCAGCACCGCGATCACGATGGCAAAGATCGGGCGGTCGATAAAGTACTGAGGAATACCCACCGGTCAGCCTCCCACATCGTCGTCGGGGGTGGCGCCGGTCACGCCTACGTCGACGCTCACCGGGGCCACCGCTTGGCCCGGCCGGATGCGGTGCAACGCGCCGACGACGACGCGGTCGTCCGCCGCCAGCCCTTCTCGGACAGTCCGAAGTCCCTTGATACGCGGGCCGAGGATGACGGGTCGGTATTCGACGATGTTGTCGCCGTTCAGCACCAGGACGAAGTGTCGGCCCTGATCGGCGCCGATGGCGCGCTCGGCCACCAGCAAGGTCTCGCGCGGCGCGCTCAGATCGAGCCGCACGCGGGCGAACAGGCCCGGTGTCAGGCGGCCGTCGGGATTGGGCAGCACGGCGCGCACTCGCACCGTGCCAGTGCCCGACTGGACCTGATTGTCGATGAAATCCAGGCGCCCGCGATGGGGGAAGCCATCTTCGCCCATGAGCTGCACCGAAACACTGACGCCGTCCGGCGCTGTTGCGGTCCCGCGCGCGGTGTTGAGCGCGCGCAGATAGACCCGTTCGTCCACATCGAACAACACATGCATCGGATCGACAGAGACGAGCGTCGTCAGGAGCGACGCGCCGCCGGTCTCTCTCGTGACGAGGTTGCCTTTCGTGATGAGGGCGCGGCCGACGCGCCCCGCGACCGGCGCGGTAACCTGCGTATAGGCGAGGTCAAGTTCGGCGGCGCGCACCGCGGCCTGCCTGTTCCGGGCTTCCGCCTCCAGCGTGCGGCGACGCGATGCGGCTTCGTCGTAGCTGCGGCGTGAAACGGCGTTGCGCGCCACCAGTGTCCGCGCCCGCTCATATTGAATTTCGGCCAGGGCGAGCTGTTCGCGCGTCTGCGCCAGATCGGCGCGGGCCTGCGCGGCGGCGATTTCATAGGGGCGCGGATCGATCTGAAACAACAGCGCGCCCGCCTCGACAATGGCGCCCTCGGTGAAATGGATGGAGTCGATATGGCCGCTGATCCGGGGACGGATCTCCACATGTTCCACGGCTTGCAGGTAGCCGATGAACTCGGCGGTCTCGGCCATACGGCGGACGACGACCGTCGCAATGGGCGCTTCCATCGCAGCGGGCGGCGCACCGTCTTGAGCAGTCGTTACGTTCGGAACGATCATCGACCAAAGCATCGCCGCGCCGGCGAGCAGCGCCAGATGACCGGTCACGACCCCTTGCCATTGCGCCCGCTCCATAAAAAACCTCGTCAATCTCGCCATCCTCTATGGCGGTTTACCCGCAGACTGCGGCTTCCCATCGTGACAAGGTCAAGGGGGTTGGAAGGCGCGTCTCCGTCAGAAAACGTCCATCTCCGGCGATCGCTGCTGTCACATTTTGACCGGCAGTTAGGGGCGGTCCGTGTTCCGTTGCCTGGCGGCGTCGCCAATGGCCTGCGCTTAACGGCGGCGCGTGCGGTTGATGCAGGCTTGGCGGTCCGGGCAAGATCGTCGAGGATCGGGCAGTCGGGCCGGTCGTCGCCGTGGCAGTGTTTCGCCAGATGCTTTAGCGTCTCGGCCATGGCTTCCAGTTCGACGATCTTCGCATAAAGCGCGTCGACATGCGCGAGCGCGAGCGCCTTTACATCGGCGCTGGCGCGGTCTTGATCCTGCCACAAAGCAAGAAGCTGAGCGATGGTCTTGACCGAGAAGCCGAGATCGCGCGATCGCCTGATGAACTGCAGCGTATGAACCTCGCTGTCGCGATAGACGCGGTAGCCGGCTTCCGTTCGTATGGCCTTTGATATGAGACCAATGCTCTCATAATATCGAATCATTTTCGCCGAGACGCCCGAAGATTTCGCGGCCTCTCCGATGTTCATTTTATGTCTCCAGTCTTTATTTACATCCTATGTTCCTCAACCTCATGCGAGCTCAGGCACCTCCGGGTGATTTCCTCACATGACCTAAACAGCGCGCGCCGTTTCCCTGTCCACCGGCCAGCGCGTGTGCAAATCATCGATCACGTAAGCGTGGCTGTGGCGAGACCCCTCGGCGATGTGCGGATGATCAGTTGGCAGATCATCATGGTGGTGAGCGATTTCGACTGCGTCATGACGCGGCCAGAGCAGCATACCGGCCACCAGTCCGACGGCGCTGAGTGCGGCAAGCGTCAGCATCGCCGTCACGCTGCCATGGGCCGCTTGAAGCCAGCCGGCCAGCGGATAGGTGATCAGGAAACAGGCATGGGACAGGGCGAACTGTGCGGCGAACAGCGCGGGGCGATCCTCTGCATGGCCCGAGCGGCGCAAGAGCCGTCCGGATGGCGTGATCGCCGCCGAATAGCCCACGCCGGCGAGGAACCAGGCTGCCAAGAGCCAGCCCCACCGCAACCCATAGAGCGCGCCTGCTGCGCCCATGGCGGCCATCGCCAGCGTCATGCCTGCCGTGCCGATCACCATGACGCGCCGGTCGCTCTGCTTCTCCAGAAGGCGCGGCAGACCGAGCGCTGCGACCATCGAGCCCGCGCCGAAGGCGGCAAGCGTTAGCGCCAGCGCCTCATCGGTCAGCCCAAGGTCCTGGCGCACCAGAACCACCGTGTTGACGATCACCATGGCGCCAGCCGCGGCGGCGGAGAAGGACAGCGCAAGCAGCGCCCTCAGCCGCGGCGTCGCCAAATAGATGCGGGTGCCGCGGGTGATGCGTGTCCAAAAATCGTGCTCCTTGTCGGGCTTTGGCCAGGGCAGCGCCACCGACAGCACCAGCAGCGCCGAGGCGACAAAACCGATCACGGTGCCGCCGAACAGCACGGGAAAGCTCACCACCGTCAAAAGCGCTGCCGCCAACATGGGAGACAGGAGGCTTTCCAGATCATAGGCGAGCCGCGACAGCGACAGCGCCTTGGTGTAGTCTTCCTCGTCCGGCAGCACGTCCGGAATGGTCGCCTGAAAGGCCGGGGTGAAGCCCGCCGATGCCGCCTGAAGCAGAAAGATCAGCCCGTAAATCTGCCAGATTTCGGTGACGAAGGGCAGCGCCGCAGCGACGCCCGCCCGGATCAGGTTGAGCGTCACGAGCAGGATGCGCCGGGGAACCCGGTCGGCGAAGGCCTGCGCCACCGGCGACAGCGTCACATAAGCGATCATTTTGATCGCCAGCGCCGTGCCCAGCACCTGACCGGCGTCGCCGCCGGCCAGTTCCCAGGCCAAAAGCCCCAGCGCCACGGTCGCGAGGCCGGTGCCGACAAGCGCGACAACCTGCGCGGCAAACAGATGGCGATAAGTGCGGTTTTTCAGAACACTGAGCATGGCGACTATAGCAATTTGGCCAGCGCCTTCATGTCGGCGAGATCGGCCTCGCCGTCGGCGTTGATGCAATGGTCGATGTGGTCGTGAATGAGCGTGCGCTTGGCGGCGGTCACCGCTTTCTCCACGGCCTGAAGCTGCACCGCAATGTCGGTGCAAGCTTCGTCTTCCTCAATCATGGCGATGACATGCCGCAGATGGCCGTCCGCGCGTTTTAATCGCTTGACGACACCGGGATGTGTTGCGTGCAGAGGTGATTTTGTCATAGATACTACATATCCCCCCTAGGGGGATATGGCAAGATGAATAGAAGACAGCGGAGTACCAATTGACTTTTTCGCCGGCCGCGCCAAGCGGACGAACGTTGGACGTGCAACGTGTCGAGATCAGACTTGTGATGCGGGAGCTGACCGGAGCTCTCAAGGTCGTTCTCAACAGCAACCACGGTCGGTTCTGGCACAAGCGCGACGATACTTTTGTGCCCTTTAACCTGAGACCCTGCGGAAACTACTCACGGATCACCGAACCTTAAGAGACCTTACAGCTTCGATTTTGCTGAGAATCAATGCCCACGACAGCAAAGACCCAAGCATTTCTCATACAAGGCCGCCGAGCCGCGCGGGCTCTGCTAATAATCATACTGTGTTTGGCGACACTCATTTCGACGCCGGTTCACGAGTTGGTGACGACTTCGACCGCGGACGCGCGGGCAGCGACGACCGTGACTTCGCAGCATCGCACGTTGACGCACCATCATGAACGCGGCGGCGCACACGCCCAAGATCACGTCCATCACGCGCTTTTGCTGAAGCAATTTGTACTAAGCCAACAAGAAGGCCAAAGCACCAAGTTCATTTCAAACGCTGATCAACTATCCGACCGCATTCCACCTGCACCTTTTCGCCCTCCCATAGCGAGCTGAAGTCCAAGGCCGCTCCGCGGCATCTCGACTGACGCGCTTCGCCGCGCTGTCTGACTCATCGCTTTGGAGATATCCATCATGTTCAAAAAAGCTGCCCATGCGCGGCGCGAAATCGCGCGCACCTTCGAATCCCTTTCCATTGTTCCGGGGCCGGAAACAAAGCGGGCTATCCGACTTTCCGTCAAACGCGATCTTCAGGCCCAAAAACTCCGCCCCAACGTCCCGGTTCCACCACGCCGAAAGCTGTTTGCCTATCTCCGGACAATGCATCTGGAGACAGGCTCCTGGTATCGCGCCCTAACTTCCCTTCTCCATAGCGGCTCATGGACTTCGAGCGGTGGATCATTTCGCCTAGCGGATTTGCTCGGTGTCAGCATGATAGAATTGACTGAGGAAGTACTTCGACAGCAGGGGCATTTGGTTTTTCTGGAGATTGGCGCTGGTTGGGCGGGTTTTGGCAATGATACCGCTGCAGCCAAACCGCAGGGCTTAGCGGCACTGGCTAATCACTACAGCGAACATCTCGCCAAGAGCGTCACACTTCACTTCACCAATGTGACCCGCTGGCATGACCCGCATTGCCTTCCCGAAGGTGTGCGCGAACACCCCTACATTACGGCTGCAACGCTTGTGGCATTGGAACCGAGAGAACTATCCGCGAGAAGCGTCGACGTCATCTATTCGCAAGCGGCCGCATATTTCGAACCGGATCAAAAACGCTTCCTTGAGGGGGCAGCACAGCTGCTCAAGAGCGAGGGCATACTTATCTACAACTACGACGAAGCATTGAATGAGGCTGTGGCACAAGCCGCGCGAACCCTGAACATGGCGATCGAGAAACGCAGGCATCTCGGCGGAATGAATGGTACCATTGTGGCCTTCCGCAAGATGGACGTCGCCGGTGGTTGAGAAGACTTGCGGAAAACCATGGCCTGAAAATCGTGGGATAGCCGACGGCCACCAGTAAGTCGGTGGTTGGGATATCGGGCTGCAAAGCTCGAACTCTGCTTTATTTTCGGGCTTTAGGAGCTATCGAAATGAACAGACGTCAATTTCTTGGGGCGGGGTGTGCAATGGTTATCGGCTCCGTTGCACGGCCGTCCAACGCGCAAAATGGCACGCGCGCCATTGTCCAGCGGATCGCTTCCGGCATGGCGGGCCGCCGTTCGGCAAATCTGCCCGTCCCGGTTGACTGGGTTGTATCACAGCTTGCCGACCTTGATCCTGAGGTACAACGGATTATAGCCTTTCATCTCGTCCAAAGTGCTCCATACCGGCTTCTCCCCTGGACGGGAGATCCGGACAGTTTATTCACAGTCGGACGGGGTGACTGTCGGCACAAGACCTACGCACAGATGCGGCTCTTTGCCGGGATCGGCATCCGCGTGCGGCATGTGAAGATCGGTTTCGACTGGGCTGACTTACCGATTCCACTGGAAATCCTCAACATCCTGGCAGAAACCAGAGGGGTCCACGATACCGTCGAGCTCATACTGGAGGATCGCGCCGCTATCGTTGATGCGACCTGGGACTCTGCTCTTTCGGCAGCTGGGTTTCCCGTTTCCGCAAGGTGGGACGGGTTCTCACCAACGCAACCAGTTACACGCGGGAACATTAGAATTGTGTACAAAGAAGCACTGCCATCAGGGATAAGTGCTTATGACCTACTTGGAGTTCCTTGGCCTGACCGGGCTCGCACGCGAGCATTCAACCTCGCCCTCAATGCTTGGCTCGATGATCTGCGAACATGAACCAGGCGGCATTTCACGGATCTTGCCGCCAACGAGCGTCGCAAGAAACAAGCCTGCATAGACCAATAAGTCAATCATGCTACGCGCGCACTGTCACTGAAGAACTCTTTTTCAACGCAACGCCTGCTGCCACTGGAAGTAATGCTCAATCGACCGTGCAATGGCACTCGTTAGGAGGCGACGGTGCGGTTTCGAGCGCAGGCGCTTTTCATCGTCGGGGTTGGAGAGAAACCCGATTTCGACAAGCACCGAAGGGACATCGTGCGCCTTGAGGACAACAAAGCCCGCGGATCGGTGTGGATTCCTTAGCAACTTTGTTTCCTTGCCCAGACTCTCGACCAACATCGATGCATAGCGAACGGAGAGGTTTTGGGTCTCTCGCCTTGTGAGGTCCAACAGGATATTCGAGACGTCGTCGCTGTGCTGCGATAGATCCACACCAGCAACCAGATCCGCTTTGTTCGCACTTTCGGCCAATGCGGCGGCGACTTCGTCCGATGCCTCGCTTGACAAGGTGAAAACAGACGCCCCGCGAATGTTGCGACTGTGATGGGAGTCGGCATGCAAGGACAGAAAGAGACCGGCGCCAGCCTCCCGTGCGAAGCGCCAGCGGTCATCTAGCTTGACGAAGACATCGCTGTCACGCGTCAGGAGGACTCGATACCTTCCCGTTGCCTCGAGCCGATGTTTCAACGCCTGAGCGTAAGTCAGCGTGATTTTCTTCTCATAGACCCGTGAGGCTCCGATCGCTCCAGGGTCAATCCCGCCGTGACCCGCATCGACAACTACGGTAATGCGCTCGTCCGTCTTGGTCGGAGCCCGCTTAGCGGTGCTCGCTTTCGGAAGAGGGCGTTTCGACTCCATGACCTGGCGGCCGACGTTTGCATAGGCTTGTCGGGAAACTTCTTTGATGTCGACGACCAACCGATACGCGTGGCCATCGACCGGCGGCAGCACGAAGACCCCAGAAAGACGAACCGGCGCATCTGCGTCGAGGACGACTCTGCTCCTGCCCGGTGCAAAGAGACCGAACCGTAAGTCTCTGATGACGCCTGTTGGCACCTTCGGCGCTGCTGAAGGCCGCCAGTCGAGGTCCGGGAGATCGATCACCACGCGGTAAGGGTCCGGCAGTGTGAACACGCGATAGGTCGGCTCCTCGGATAACTCAAGGACAAGGCGCATTTTATCAGGATGCTGGCCGATCCGCAGTTCCGAGACAATCGGCGTCGCCGCTGCGGAACCGGCGATAAGAACCAGGAAGATAGTTGGCACAAGAACTTGCAACAACGTGCATACCAAGTTCAGGTGATCCCGGTCTAAGTAATAGAAGCTATCAAGTGCTCGGTCTGCTCTCTCTACCCTGACAAGTGTCTCGGCTTCTGGTTGCGCTGCGGGCGTGCCTGACATTGAGTTCCGATTCACCGGGACAAGCGCTCTACCCCAAGAAATCCCATTCACCTTTGGCCAACTCCTTGGTGAAGACATCGCACTCCCGTGCATAATCCTCCCGGTCTGTCTCATGTATCTCAAAGAAAGCTTCTTCGGCCCTGAAATGCATACGCTCGAATATGTCGCGGGCCTTGATGGCTTGATCCGTGTAAGGTCCAGACTTCAGCCATTGAAGAGTCTCTCGGATCGCCGTGTTGCGCTCCCACCATTCGTCGTAAGCCTGGATCAGATGGCCAGATATCTCCGGTGCATCGTCCCGGCATGCAACCGTGACCGCCTGAACCCATGCACCATGTACCAATATGGCGTAGAATCCAGACTCATCTGGGTAGTCCCATTCGCCTTCCGCCAGTTCCACGGCGAACATACCGCATTCCCACGCAAACTCTTCCGGATAGTTCTCGCGTATTTCAAAAAAGCTCACTTCAGTTCTGGATTTCAGGCGTTCGAAGATACCGCGGGCTTTGGCAACTTGTTCCGTGTCAGGACCAGACTCCAACCGTTGTACGGTCTCCCGGATCGCTTTGTTGCGCTCCCACCAGTCATCGTAAGCCTGAATTAGATCGTCAGACTCTGACGCATCGCCCCGACATGCTGCCATAACCGCCTGCACCCATGCCCCGTTTGCGATGGTAACAGAGAGACGAGGGTCACCAGGAAGACGGGCGCCGTCCTCGCCCCGCGCAGGTGCCAGGGACACCGACAACAAAACCACGATCAGGGGCGCTATGCGAACTGCTAGTTTTGACATATGCCTCGCGGTCATGACTCGATCCGATCCCTTACGGCTACGCTGGATCGTGTAAGTCGATAAAGTAAGCGTGTCTGTGTTTATCCGGCGCATGCCAGTGCCTATGCCGATGCAGCTCCGACCCCTCCCAGTCCTCGCGCTCATGTCGATGGCGCTCATCGTGGACAAGACGATGCCCGCAAGAGCGATAACTTGACCAAGAAACCAGGCGCCATAGGTCCGGTTTGTGAGTACGGAGAGCATGTCCGTCTCCTTGAACGATTCAAAGATATTTGGCGATAGCTTTGAACTCCTTGAGCGAGCGTCGCCGCTCTCGCGAAAGGCCATCAGCGGCATCTTCCAGGCAGTTGACGATATGGTCCTGAATCAGCGTCCTTTTCGCCTGTACCAGCGCCTTTTCAACCGCATGAATCTGCTGGGCAATGTCCATGCACGGCCGTTCGTCCTCGATCATCTCGATTATGCGGCGCAGATGACCCCCGGCACGTCTGAGCCGCTTAACGATATCCAGGTGCCTTGGGTGAACACGGGTGTCCAGCATCATGTAAGGCTCCCATCCCCTAGGGGGGATATTAAATACCACTGAATGATAAGACTCAAGCTTTTCGCGTTTTCGCTGCCAGCGCGATGACAATTGCGATGACGCTCACCTACCGGCCGGCTAGGCTGCGCGCGCTCTTCTCGTTCGGTGCATGCGCCCGCCGCGACGAAAAACCACCGACTGTGCGATATGAACACACTATTGTTGCGACCAGACGTGCCCCTTTGATGGTGACGCTTTTGGCCTGACAAGAGAACTGCCTAGACTATCACATCGTTTCAGCACGCCTTTACACCATGCCCCATAAAAGCCGATCATGTCGGCAAGTCGTTAAACAGTTGCGGCGCCATTTGCGCAGCGAACTCCTTAAAGACACGTACGACCCGCGGCACATGTCGGTTACCCATGTGAACGAGATTGAGGTCCATCGTCTGGAACCGCCATTTGGGCATCACTTCGACGAGCTGTCCGTCTCTCACCAGATGAGGCAGGACGATTGGCGGCAAGTCCCCAATCCCTGAACCAGCGACAAGCGCCGCCGCCAACCCTGCAAAATCGTTCATCGACAAGGACGGCTCGAACGTGATTGTCTCGTTCTTGCCGCCATTCACAAACGTCCAAGAGTGTTGTGGTCGCCAAAACGAAAACGCGAACAGCTTATGTTCCAACAGGTCTTTCGGCTTCCTGATCGGGTTGCAATTGGCGATATAGTCGGGGCTGGCGACAAGTCGGTGGCGGTATTGCAGAACGCGCCGTGAGATCAACGCCGAATCCTTTTGCTCACCGATTCGGAAGACGACATCCACGCCTTCCGACAGATGGTCGACCCGCCTGTCTGTAACCAGAATCTGCGCTCGTACATTCGGATAGGACGCCTGGAAGGCGGTGACGATCGGCGTCAAAACGGAGTCGGAAATGCTTGGCGGCGCCGACAGGCGTAATAATCCGTAGACGTCTGAAAGTTGGTTGGAAACGATGCTCTTCACGGCATCGCTGACCTCTACGCTACGCTGCGCCTGTTCGAGCACTTCCGAACCGACATCGGTCAGGCGAAGACTGCGCGTCGACCGTTCCAAAAGCCGGACGCCGAGCTGATCCTCCAACTCCGCGATGCGCCGACTGACGGTTGAAATCGGCATGGCAATCCGGCGCGCCGCCTCAGAGAAACTGCCCGCCTCGACGACTTTGGCGAAGATCACCAGGGCGTTGAGATCGGACATTGCAGTACCTTCCCATATTTGGAAATTAAATTTCCGACTTTATCACCTAATCAAGAAATGCACGACTCGATATCAAGATCAAATTGGATTGAGAGGGAGGAAAGGCAGGCTGATGACATTGAGTTTAATACGGAAAACCGCCGCGCTGGCGGGATTTGGCGTTGCGCTCGTCGCGTGCGCGAGCGGACCGGCCCCTGATGCACGCGCCGCAATCGAGCAGGTGTTGTCAAACTACGAAACAGCCCTGAACGCTTCCGATGTCGATGGTGTCATGAGGCTTTACGCTCAGGACGGCGTATTCATGCCTCAACACAGCCCCTCCAGCATCGGCGCCGGAGAAGTGCGAGCGGCTTACCAAGCCGTTTTCGAAGCGATCACGCTCAGCATCACATTTGACATCGCCGAGATCGAGCCGATCGCTTCGAATTGGGCGTTCGCCCGGACGAACTCAGCCGGCACGGTCAGAATTGCAGCCACCGGCGCCGAGAGCCCGGAGGCTAACCAGAAGCTCTTCATATTCCAGAAGATCGATGGCGACTGGAAAATCGCCCGCTATAGCTTCTCCACCACAAATCCGACGCGTCAGTAGGGTCGCCCGCAAATGTTCGACACTCTCCTCAAATATGCGGATGCGCCGGCGCGTGCGCTAATGGCGCTGATTTTTATACTGTCGGGATATAGCAAGATCGGCGCCTTCGAAGCGACGCAAGGCTACATGACAGCATTTGGCTTACCCGCCGCGCTCCTTATACCAACAATTGCGTTCGAAATCGGTGCGGGCCTTCTGCTGCTCATCGGTTTTGGCGCCCGCTATGTCGCGCTTGCCCTTTCCGGGTTTTGTCTGCTGACCGCCCTAATCTTCCATCGCGCCTTCGATGATCAAATCCAGATGGTGATGTTTCTGAAGAACCTCGCAATGACGGGCGGCTTCCTGCTGCTCGCCAAAACGGGCGCGCCCGGCCTCAGCCTTGACGGCTGGCGTGCTGCCTGCAAGGGAGTCTGACGGAAATGACGAATACAATGCAGGCGGCGGTGATTTACGAAGCGGGGGGTCCGGAGGTTCTCAAGATCGAGGAACGTCCGATACCCGAAGCGAAGAGCGGAGAGGTTCTCATTCGCGTCAAAGCGTTCGGCCTGAACCGGTCCGAACTCTTCACCCGGCAAGGACATTCGCCAAATGTCAGCTTTCCGCGAATCCTTGGGATCGAAGCCGTCGGACGTGTCGAAAGCGCTCCCGGCGGCGAATTCGAAGTGGGCGCCACGGTAGCCACCGCCATGGGCGGCATGGGCCGCACCTTCGACGGCGGCTATGCCGAGTTTACATGCGTTCCGGCCTGTCAGGTTCAGGCGCTTCAAACCGATCTCGATTGGAAGACGCTCGGCGCCATTCCCG
Source organism: Pelagibius sp. (assembly GCF_965249265.1). Taxonomy (NCBI): domain Bacteria; kingdom Pseudomonadati; phylum Pseudomonadota; class Alphaproteobacteria; order Rhodospirillales; family Rhodovibrionaceae; genus Pelagibius; species Pelagibius sp. The sequence continues at coordinate 3,085,635 of NZ_OZ252224.1, forward strand.
AAATGCTGCAAACGGCGTGGGGGTCCCTTTTCAAGTCTCTAAGACTTGAAGCCGGCGAACGCCTCCTAATCCGCGGTGGGACGACATCTGTGGGACTCGCGGCGGCGGCCATCGCCAAGAAGCACGGCGCCACAGTCGCGTCGACGACTCGAAAGCCGGCGCGCGAGAAGCTCCTACGCGAGGCCGGCGCCGATCAAGTCTTCATTGATGTCGGCGAGATAGCCGATCAGGTGCGCAAAGTCTGTCCAGGCGGCGCTGACAAGGTTCTGGAACTGATTGGCGCAATGACGTTCAAGGATTCGCTGAGATGCGCGAAGCCAAAAGGTATCGTCTGCATGACCGGTATGGTTGGCGACAAATGGTCGTTCGACAGTTTCAGCCCCATGGAAGCCATCCCGACCGCGGTGTCGCTCACCACCTATGCCGGCGAGTCGGAAGATTTCATAGCCACCCCGCTGCAAGAACTCGCCGATCAGATAACCGACGGCGCGCTCCATATACAGATTGGAGAGGTCTTCACCCTTGAGGACATCGCTCTCGCCCATCGCTGCATGGAAGAGAACCGCGCCGGGGGAAAAATCGTGGTTCTGACTTAGGACAAGCAGCTTCTGCGTCGGTGACTTCAATCCTCAATAGGCCGAATAAAGTCACACATTCACATCAAGGACAGCGCAAGCAGCGCCGGTGCAGGTATGAGCGACAAAAGACTGTCCAGATCATAGACGAGTCGCAACAGCGTCACATAGGCGGCCATCTTGATTGCCAGCGCCGTCCCCAAGCACTTGGCTGCCGTCAGCGCCAGCCAGTTCCCAGGCCAGCAGCCCCAGCGCCCATAAGACGGCAGATCAAGACGACGGTCTTTAAATCAGGCTATTCGCGCGTTTCGGCCGCTCAAAAACACCGTGATGGGTTGCGTGCCGCTGTGATTCTGTCATAAAGACTAATGATCCCCCTAGGGTATATGGCAACCGGAAGAGAAGGCAGCATGGGCGAGACGTCGCGCCATCGCAGGATCTGGCATGCGGCGCGCAATCTCATCGTGCTGACGACCACCTTTGCGCTGATCGTTGCGCCGCTTATCGTCATCCTAGCCCATGGTCCCGGTGCGCATGCGGCCGCCGCCGCGATATCAATGGAGATCGCCAAGCACGGTCATGACCACGGACACACCGACGAAGATACCGAGCGCGACGTCCACGACGATCCGTTTGACGGACACAACCCGGCGGACCACGACCACCCGCTTCACGCATTGGTCTACCAACCGGAGAATCCGTCCAAACCGCCTCCCGAAAAAAGCGAATACGCATTGAGCGACGTCTTCCGACATCTCACGCTCGAAGGGCTGATGCGCCCGCCGCGATTCGTCTGAACAGGCATCGAAAACGCGCCTGACAGGCGCATCATCAGACTGTTCAGACAAGGACTATCACATGATACTTCTACCGACCGCGCCGCGCGGTCAAAGGTCCGGCGCGCGCCGGGCATCCATACTTCTGCTCGCTGTCGCCCTTTCTCTCGTTTGGGTCGAGACAGCCTTCGCCCATGCCGTCACGCTTGGCGACAAAGGCTATATACAAGAGGTTTCGGGCGTTCATTTCATCGCGTTCCTCTACCTCGGCGCCAAGCACATGGTGACGGGATACGATCACCTTTTGTTTCTCTTCGGCGTGATCTTCTTCCTCTATGGATACAAGCAGATCGCCACTTACGTCTCGTTGTTCGCCATCGGCCATTCGACCACGATGCTGCTCGGCGTCGCGTTCGACTTCGGCATTTCGAGCTACATCATCGACGCCATCATCGGATTTTCCGTCGTCTACAAGGCGTTGGATAATCTAGGCGCGTTCCGCCTCTGGTTCGGCTTTCAGCCCTCGACCAAGGCCGCCACACTGGTCTTCGGCTTCCTGCACGGCTTCGGGCTCGCCTCCAGGATCATCAACTACAACATCTCGCCAGACGGACTTTGGCCAAACCTTATCGCCTTCAATGTGGGGGTCGAGGTGGGCCAGCTTGTCGCGCTCGCGGCGATCCTCGTCGTGATGACCTACTGGCGCGCCACCGCTTCCTTCGTTCGTCAGGCCTACGCCGTGAACGTCCTCATGATGACCGCCGGGTTCGCCCTCATGGGCCTTCAGATCACCGGCTATTTTGTAGCTGCGTGAGCGGCGGGAGATTCAATACATGACCAACCAAACTTTTGAAAACAGAGATGCGGCCGGCCACATCCTTGGCGTCAAAGCGACATCTCGCGGACTCATACGCGCAACGCTTGGCTCCATAGCCGCCGCCTTGGCGATCCTGGTGCTGTTCTGGCTGCCGTCAGAGTATGGCGTGGACTCGACGGGGCTAGGCCGTGTGATGGGGCTGACCCAGATGGGGGAGATCAAGCAACAACTGTATACCGAAGCCGCCGATGAAGACGCCGTTCTCGCGGCCCAGGCGGCTGCCGAACGGGTCTCCGCCGACCCGGCGCTTCTTGCACGCCTCGATGCGCTGCAAGGTCAGGTCGCCGCCATCGCTGCGGCGCTCGGCGCGGCGCCTCAAACCTCCGCACCCGAAGCGCTGACGCCGCCTGCCGCGGCTGCCATCGCGTCCCCAACGCCGGAACAGACGACGCCGGTGTGGCGCGACGAGGTCAGCTACACATTGGCGCCTACCGAGGGCATCGAGGTCAAACTGGTGATGAGCGAAGGCGGACGCGCCGCGTTCGAATGGACGGCCAACGGCGCGGTCCTCAACTTCGACACCCATGGAGACGGCGGCGGACAAAGCGTCACTTACGAACAGGGACGCGGCGTGCCGGATCAATCAGGAGAGCTTGTCGCGGCTTTCGACGGCAATCACGGCTGGTTCTGGCGCAACCGCACGGATGCACCGGTGACCTTCACCTTGCGCACGCGCGGCGCCTATGACCGCATGATCGCACCCTAGCAAACGGCGCCGCGCCAGCCGATAATCGGCTGGCGCGGCGTACGTGAGGAAATCTTGTGTGGGCTTGCCTCAAGCCGCTCACCCAGTAAAGCTGGAAACACCACCTTCTCGCGCGAACAGAACCTCTCCAACTTCTTCCAGCACCAGCGGGAAAGCACTATCTGGAGCCTGACATAGGGTTCGATAGGTGTTCACGAAGGGGAGCCGCCGTGGACGCATATCGAACTTGAATGTGTCAATTTGCATGACCATTCGGACTACAGGTACATCCGAGTGCGGCCACCTTTGTCTCCTTTCAGCAAAGTCCACAGCTCACAGTTGGCTATAGTTGGAAGGCGGAGAATTTTATTTTCGCCACACGAGGCGCAGTCTTGAGGCGATTGACGCCGAAAGAAAGCGTTCGCGATGCCACAACCTCCTCGTCACCCGAATCGAGCGTCGAAATCGGAGCCAGCCGGAAAAAGCGCAATACGCCGGACGATCCGGCGAGCCCAACTTCGCCAAATTGTTCCGCTCTCGGATACGACAATTTACGAGCTGGAGCAGCGCGGCGAGTTTCCACGACGATTTTACCTGACGCCGCGATACGTTGTTTGGGATTTAGCCGAGGTAGAAGCCTGGATCGCGGCGCGCCGTAAAGCGTCGGACGCTGACTTATTGAAGCGCGCCCCCTCACCCGACGTTCGTCTTCGCAAAAGCCGTCCTGTCAAAGACGGGCGTCAGGCGCGATGAGCTGCATCGAAGACGGGAACAGCGTCGGCGCGCGACTGCGACCATCGACCCAAGCGTCAATCATGTCGGCCCACTCTTGCAGCATATGGCGGCGTTGCACTTCGTATTCCGCCTTGTTGTAGACGCCGCGCGAGGAGCGGCTGTCCTCATGCGCAAGGCACTTCTCAATCCAGTCGCGATTGAAGCCAAGCTCGTTGAGCAAGGTTGACCCGGTCCGCCGCAGGTCATGAACCGTAAACGGCTCCAGAGGAAGCTCCTCCTTCCGCGCCCGCTCTACGACGGCGTAGGTGATCCTATTGAATGTGGCTCGCGACATGGGCGCATCGGAATCGTAACGGGACGGCAGCAGATAGCGAGAGTCGCCGGAGCAGGTTTTCAAGGCGATCAGGATGTCGAGCGCCTGTTGGGAGAGATAGACATTGTGAGCCTTGGAACGCTTCATCCGTTCTTTCGGAATGGTCCAGACGGCATTTTCGAAATCGACCTCGTCCCAGATCGCATCCTGCAACTCGCTTTTGCGCACCATGGTCAGGAGAAACAGCCGCATGCCCAGGCGGATGGTCGGCAGTGTCGGTACATGCTCCAGCATCTTCAGCATGACCCGTATCTCGGTCGGCGACAGGGATCGGTCCTTGGGCTTGAATATGGCGATCGAAGATGGTCCGACTTCATCGGCCGGGTTCGCGATTTTCTCACCGTGCAGGATCGCAAACCCATAGATCTGTTTGATGATGTCCCGGACATGGATGGCCGTCGCCGGCGCACCGCGATCCTTCACCGTCTTGCAGAGCTGACGCAGATCGTCCGGCCCCACCTCGACTAACAATCGCTTTCCAAGCGCCGGCAGAATGTCGCGGTCAAAAATAGACTTCCGCATCGCCCGCGTGCTGTCGGCCATTGGGGCTCCATCGAGCCACCGCTTGCCGAACTCGCCAATGCTTTGGGCCTCCCGGATCCGCTGCTTCCGCCGCTGTTTCTCTTGCGCTGGTGAAATACCGTCAGCGACGAGGCGGCGCGCTTCGAGGCACTTCTCCCGCGCGCCGGCGAGCGTAAGCCCGGAACGCCCGTATTTTCCTATGACCAGCGTTTCACGCCGCTTGTTGAGACGGTAATCATACCGGAAGGTGACCGTCCCTGATTTGGCGACATGCACATACATTCCATCTCGGTCAGCGACTTTGTACGCTTTTTCTTTTGGCTTCAGTTGTTTAAGCGCAGTGTCCGTCAGCATGGCGGCGTCTCCGGTAGACAAAAATACCGTCACCCCGGTTTTGAACTCTGCTGCAGCATTTTTCCATTTTAACTCAGTGCCTTATTCAAAGAAAAATACCGTCACCGGGGTGATTTCCCATGACGGTACTCACGATCAGCTTCAGGAACAAGCTCTAATGATACCGACAAACATACCGTCAGAACGAACCGCTAGCCCGCGATGGATTACGATACATGATGAGGGAAAAGTATTTTTTATCAGAGAGTTATATGGATTTACCGATAGCTCGCGATAGGCTTGGAAACAATGTGGATCATTCCCACTCAATCGTCCCTGGCGGCTTCGAGGTGACGTCGTAGACCACCCGGTTGATGCCGCGCACCTCGTTGATGATGCGGGTCGCAACGGCGGCCAGGAACTCGTGGTCGAAGGGATAACTCTCCGCCGTCATGCCGTCGGTCGAGGTGACGGCGCGGAGGGCGCAGACGTAGTCGTAGGAGCGGGCGTCGCCCATCACCCCCACGGTTTTCACCGGCAGCAGCACGGCGAAGGCCTGCCAGATGGCGTCGTAGAGGCCGGCCTTGCGGATGGCGTCCAGGTAGACCGCATCGGCCTTGCGCAGGATATCCGCCTGCGCGCTGGTGACCGCGCCTGGAATGCGGATCGCGAGGCCCGGCCCGGGAAACGGGTGGCGGCCGACCAGGGTCTCGGGCAGGCCCAGTTCTCGGCCCAGGTCACGCACCTCGTCCTTGAAGAGTTCGCGCAGGGGCTCCACCAGTTGCATGTCCATGCGCTCCGGCAGGCCGCCGACGTTGTGGTGCGACTTGATGGTCACGCTGGGCCCGCCGGTGAAGGAGACGGACTCGATGACGTCGGGATAGAGCGTGCCCTGGGCCAGGAAGTCGGCGCCGCCGATCTTGGCCGCCTCCTCCTCGAAGACGTCGATGAAGGTGCCGCCGATGATCTTGCGCTTCTGCTCCGGATCCTCGACCCCGGCCAGTTTGCCGAGGAAGAGGTCGCTGGCGTCACGGTGCACCAGGGGAATGTTGTAGTGGTTGCGGAAGACCTCGACCACCTGTTCGGCCTCGTTCAGCCGCAGCAGGCCGTGATCGACGAAGATGCAGGTGAGCTGGGCGCCGATGGCCTCGTGGATCAGTACCGCGGCGACGGAGGAATCGACGCCGCCGGAAAGGCCGCAGATCACCCGGGCATCGCCGACCTGCTGGCGGATCGCCTCGATCGCCTGCTGGCGGAAAGCCGCCATGGTCCAGTCGCCGCTGCAGCCCGCCACCTTGTGGGTGAAGTTCGCCAGCAGCTTGGCGCCGTCGGGCGTATGCATGACCTCGGGATGGAACTGAACCGCGTAGATCTTGCGTGCTTCGTCTGCGACCACCGCAAAGGGCGCCCCCTCGGAGGTGCCATAGACCTCGAAACCCTCGGGCAGGCGGACAACCCGGTCGCCGTGGCTCATCCAGACCTGATGGCGCTCGCCCGTCGCCCAAATGCCCTCGGTCAGGCTGCAGTCGGCCCGCATCTCGACAAAGGCCTTGCCGAATTCCTGATGGTCGGAGCTTTCGACCTCGCCGCCCAACTGGGCGCAGAGAGTCTGCTGACCATAGCAGATACCGAGGATCGGCACGCCGAGATCGAAGACCTGCTGCGGCGCGCGCGGCGTGTCGCTGCCGGTGACCGAGGCCGGGCCGCCGGAGAGGATGATCGCCCGGGGTGCGAAGTCGGTGACCCGCTGCGGGTCGGTGTTGAAGGGAAAGATTTCGCAGTAGACCCCGCTCTCCCGCACCCGGCGGGCGATGAGCTGGGTCACCTGGGATCCGAAATCGAGAATAAGGATACGGTCGGTCATGCGGTCGCTTCCAATCTATGCGGGCGCTTCCCGGCCCGCGAAAGTAAAGACGTCAACAAGCCAGCGGGTGCGGACTAGGAGCCACTCTGCGCCAGCCAGGATTCCAGGTCGGGCCATCCATAGGCCCGTTCTTCCAAATCGACACCGGCGAACTTCTCCATCCGCTCACCGGCCGGTTCGCCGCCCATGGCCTGATAGAAAAAACGCGAGGGGTTTTCCGCCAGCACCCAGACGAAGGCGCCGCGGTGTTTCTCGTTCGCCAGGGCTTCGAAAGCCGTCGCCAGAAGACGGCGGCCGAGGCCCTGGCCCTGCCAATCCACGGTGATGTAGAGGGCAAAGACCTCGCCGCTGTAGGGCAGGTGCTTGCTGCGCGACGGCCCGAAGGAGACGAAGCCGACGACCTCCTCGTCGATCTCGGCCACCACCAGGTCGCTGCCCTTGGTCGCCTGGGCGGCAGCGCGGTGCCACTGGGCAGAGGAACGGCCGACGGTCATGCGCGCCAGATAGTCGTTCGGCACCAGGCCGGCATAGGCGCTCTGCCAGGTCTCGACATGCACCCGGGCGATCCCGTCGGCGTCGCGGGTCAAGGCGGGGCGGATAACGGCGATCTCGGTCATGCGGCCTCCCTGCGGTCGAGGACGGCGACGAAGAACCCGTCGGTCCCGTGCCGGGCCGGTGTAAGGGCCAAAAACGGCGAAGCAACCGGGCAGCTCTGACCGATCACCGATGCCCAAACCTCCGCCACGGGATGCGCGGTAAAGTCTGGCCGCTGTTGAAGGAACATCTGCACCTGGTCCTCATTTTCTTCCGGCAGCAGGGAGCAGGTAACGTAGACCAAGCGGCCGCCGGGCCGAACCAGGGCCGCCGCTGCCGACAAGGCCTCCTGCTGGGCAGCCCGATAGCGCGCCAGGTCCGCCTCGGTCAAGCGCCAGCGCGCATCGGGCTGGCGCCGCCAGGCCCCGCTGCCCGAACAGGGGGCGTCCACCAGCACCCGGTCGCAGCCTTTGGTCAGGTCTTCCGCCTGCAGCAGATCGGCCAGCGGCAGACGCTCCACGAAGTCAGCGCCGGCCCGCCGCAACCGTCCTGCGGCGCGGTCGAGGCGGCGCGGGTCGACGTCGGCAGCCAGCAACCTGCCCTTGCCCTCCATGGCCGCCGCCAGCGCCAGGGTCTTGCCGCCGCCGCCGGCACAGACATCGGCCACGATCATGCCGGGCCGGGCATCGCAAAGCAGGGCGGCGAGCTGGGAGCCCTCGTCCTGAATCTCCACCAGCCCATTGGTGTAGCTTCGGGTCGCGCGGACCGCCCGCCTCTCGGCAAGGCGCAGGCCGAGCGGCGAAAGGTCCGTGGGCTCCGCCGCAATCCCCTCCCCCGCCAGGGCGACCTGAGCCTCGGCACGGTTGGTCTTCAGCGTGTTGCAACGCAAATCCAGCGGCGCCTCCAGGAGAAGCGCATCCAGCTCGTCGGTCAGATCGGCCCCAAAGGCCCGCTCGAAACTCGGCAGTAGCCAGGCGGGCATTTCCCGGCGCACCGCCGTGGGTTGGCTTTCCTCCGACAGTTCTCGGCCCTCAAGGTTTCGAAGAACCGACACCTCAGCCGCCGCCAACTCGCCGGGGCCGTAGCTGCCTTCAGCACAAAGGCCTTCGAGGGACGGCAAGGACTCGCGCCCGGAAAGCAGCAGGAAAGCCAGAGTCTCCAGACGGCCCCAGGGTGGCGTGAGGCCGGCGTGTTCGAGGTGCCAGCAGAGCCGTGCGCGATGACGGATGACATCGTAGGTCAAGGCGCTGACGGCCCGGCGGTCCTTGGACCCGATATAGCGGCGCTTGCGGTAGTGGTCCGCAAGCATCTGCTCGGCCAGCCGTGCGGAGGTATACACATCAGCCAGAATTTCGATGACCGCCTGGATGCGTGCCGCCGGCGTCATCGGGCGTCTGCCTTCACCGTCTCAGGGCGCAATCCGGGTCTTGCGGAGGGGCGGAATGAAGAGCGGCCGGCGATCACATCTCGTTGCGGTAGTTGGGTGCCTCACGCGTGACGGTCACGTCATGCACATGGCTTTCCCGCAAGCCCGCATTGGTAATGCGCAGGAAGCGCGCGTTGCGTCGGAGGTCGGCGAGCGTGGCGCTGCCGGTGTAGCCCATGGCAGCCCGCAAGCCGCCGACCAATTGGTGGATCACGGCGCCGACCGGACCCTTGTAAGGGACGCGCCCCTCCACACCCTCGGGCACCAGCTTCAGGTTGTCGGCCACTTCCTGCTGGAAGTAGCGATCCGCCGAGCCGCGTGCCATGGCGCCGACCGAGCCCATGCCGCGATAGGATTTGTAGGAACGCCCCTGATAAAGGAAGACTTCCCCCGGGCTTTCCTCGGTGCCGGCGAAGAGCGAACCGATCATCGCGGCGGAGGCGCCCGCCGCCATGGCCTTGGCCAGATCGCCGGAGAACTTGATGCCGCCGTCGGCAATTACCGGAACGTCCTTCTTCTGGCAGGCCTCGACCGTATCGATCAGCGCCGTCAACTGCGGCACCCCGACGCCGGCGACCATGCGGGTGGTGCAGATCGACCCCGGGCCGATCCCGACCTTGATCGCATCGGCACCGGCATCCACCAACGCGCGGGCGCCTTCGGCAGTTGCAACATTGCCGGCAATCACCTGGGCCGAATTCGACAGCCGCTTGATCTCGCTGATCGCGCCCATCACCCCCTGGGAGTGTCCATGGGCGGTATCGACCACGATCACATCGACCCCGGCATCCAGCAGCGCCTCGGCCCGCGCCAAACCGTCCGTTCCGACACCGGTGGCGGCGGCGGCCCGCAGGCGGCCCTGGTCATCCTTGCAGGCGTTGGGATAGGCCTGGGCCTTTTCCATATCCTTCACGGTGATGAGGCCGATACAGCGGTAACTTTCGTCGACGACCAGAAGCTTCTCGATCCGGTGCTGATGCAGCAGACGCTGCGCCTCTTCCTTGCTGACCCCCTCCTTGACGGTGATCAGGTTTTCCTTGGTCATCAGGGCAGAAACCGGCTCATTCGGGTTCTCGGCAAAGCGCACGTCGCGGTTGGTCAGCACACCGACCAGCTTCTTGCTCTTGCGCTCGACCACCGGGATTCCCGAGATGCGGTAGCTCTGCATCAGCGCCAGGGCGTTTGCGAGGGGCTCATCGGGATGAATGGTCACCGGATTGACCACCATGCCGCTCTCGAACTTTTTCACCCGGCGGACCTCGTCGGCCTGCTCGGCAACCTCCAGGTTCTTGTGGATGACCCCGATGCCGCCAGCCTGGGCCAGGGCAATTGCCAGGCGGCCCTCGGTGACCGTATCCATGGCCGAAGACAACAGCGGGATGCCCAGCTCGATGGAGCGGGTCAGTCTCGTGCGCGTGTCTGTCTGGCTGGGAAGAACTGCGGATTCCGCCGGCTCTAGAAGAACATCATCGAAAGTAAGAGCCTGACGAATTTCCATGCCGATCCCCTTGGCGGTGATTGGCGCCGCATCATACACAGGCGCCCGGCATTGCCAAGCGGTTTGCACCGCAACACTGGCGCGCGCTGAGGTCATACCTGCGCCCAAAAGCCGCGGCAGCTTGACCTGCATCATCGCCGCGGCGCGGCCAATCCGTCAGGCTGAGCAGTCCCATCAAGGAATTCCGGGAAGATTCACCATGAAATCTGTCCGTAGCTGGATTGTCGTTGCCGATGGCGCCCATGCCCGCATTCTTGAAAACAATGGGCCCGGCAAGGGTTTGACGCCTCTAACGGCGGAAGAGGCGAATCGGAAGCCCAAGCCGAATCGCGAAATCGATGCCGACCGGCCGGGACGATCTCACGACCGTATGGGCCCCGGGCGTCATGCCATGGAGCCGCCCAGCGACGCCCATCGAACCGAGAAGCGACGCTTTGCCGAGAACCTGGCGCAGCGCCTCAACACCGCAGTCCTGCAAAAGCGCTACGATCGCCTGATTCTGGTGGCTCCGGCCAAAACCCTGGGGGATCTGCGCCAGGCCCTCAGTAAGGAAGCGGCAGCCTGTGTCCAGGGTGAACTGGCGAAGGACCTGACCCCCATCGCCGACCGGGATCTGGCGGCCCACCTCAACGACGTGATCGCTCTCTAAGGCTGCGCCGGATCCTCGGGTCGACGGCGAAAACCGGTCGCCACGAGATACATCTCCGACGAGTCGGCGCGGCTGGCCGCCGGCTTCACATGGTGCACCTTGGCGAAGTCCCGCTTCAGGGCGGCCAGCAGTTCCCGCTCAGTGCCGCCCTGCAGCACCTTGGCGACGAAAGCGCCGCCGGGTGCCAGGACCTCCTGGGCAAAGAGATGAGCAGCTTCAACCAGCGCCATGACCTTCAGGTGATCGGTCTTTGCATGGCCGGTGGAAGAAGCGGCCATATCCGAGAGCACGACATCCGCCGGCCCGCCCAAGGCGGTCTTCAGGCGGTCCGGGGCGTCGTCATCCAAAAAATCCCCAATCAGAAGATCGGCGCCGGTGACGGGCTCCACCTCCAGCAGGTCGATGCCGACGATGCGTGCGGCACGTCCGCAACGCTCCGCCACCACCTGCACCCATCCCCCGGGCGCACAACCCAAATCGACAACCCGGGCGCCGGTTTTCAGGAAATGCAGCCGATCATCCAGCTGCGCCAACTTGAAGGCCGCACGAGAACGGTAGCCGCGCTTGCGCGCCTCGGCGACATAGGGGTCGTTCAACTGTCGCTCCAACCAGCGCGCCGAAGAAGCCGAGCGCCGCTTGGCCGTCTTGACCCGGACCTTCAGGTTGCGGCCGGAGAGATCACGCCCGCCGCCGCCGGGGTTGCCGGAGCGCGAACCGCCTCTCCCACGCCCGCCTGACCGCCCGCCCGAGCGTCCGCCTGGTGATCGTGCCAACTTGCCGTTCCCTTGATTTTAAGTGTCGCCCGCGGCCGGGGCAGCCAGTGCGGCGCCCGAGCGGACGCCTTGCGGATCAGCCGCCGCCTGAATAGGCGCGCCCTGAATCATCGTGTAGAGCATGCCCTCGCGCAAGCCCCGGTCGGCAACCCGCAGACGCTCGGCCGGCCAGAGCCTGCAGAGCGCCGTCAGAATCGCGCAACCGGCCACGACGAGATCGGCCCGTTCCTCGCCGATACAGGCGTGTCCCGCCCGTTCGCCATAGCTCATCCCCGCGATCCGACCGCAAATCTTATGAACCGTATCCATTTCCAGATAGCGCCCGTCGACGCGCGACCGGTCGTAGCGAGGCAGGTTCAGGTGCACCCCCGCCAGCGTGGTTACAGTGCCGGAAGTCCCCAGCATCTGGACTTTGCTGTCCGCCACCGCGGCGCGTACATCGTGGTTCTGCGCGAATTCGGCAATGGAGTCCTCCATCAGGGCGATCATCGCCTCATAGTCCGCCGGCGAAAGGTCGACTCCGCCGAAGCGCTCGGCCATGGAAATCACGCCGATGGGCACCGAAGCCCAGGCAAAAAGGGAAAGGTCCTGTGCCTCCAGGCGCCGGTCCCCGCTGCTGCCGGTGGCCTTCAGCCAGCAGACCTCCGTGCTGCCCCCGCCGATGTCGAAAAGCAGGATGTCCGGAACCCCCGGATCAATCAGCGGCGCGCAGCCGCAAATGGCCAGCCTCGCCTCCTCATCCTGCGAGATGATCTCCAACTCGATTCCGGTTTCCTGCCGCACCCGCGAGAGGAAGGAATCGCAATTCTCGGCCTGGCGGCAGGCCTCGGTCGCGACCGCCCGCACCTGGGTGACGCCGCGGCGGCGGATCTTCGTCGCGCAAACCTTCAGCGCTTCAAGGGTCCGCGCCATCGCCGGGTCCGACAGCCGTCCGGAGACGGACAGGCCCTCGCCGAGGCGCACAATACGCGAAAAGGCATCGACCACACGAAACCCCTCGCGGGTCGGCCGGGCCACGAGCAGCCTGCAGTTATTGGTCCCCAGGTCCAGGGCCGCGTAAACGCCGCCGGTTCCGCCAGCCTGGTCCCGGCGCCCGGAACCACCGGCCCGCCTGGCCCGGCGCCGCCCATTTCCGAAGGCTGCCACGTGAAACACAACTCCTGTTCTTGCCGGCCGGGCATTGGTCGCCGGCCGTTGACCCTTCAGCATAACGTGAAGGCCCCCGGCGGCGCCAGCCTGCCCATCCGGGCAACGGCAGAAGGCCTCGGGGCCCCCCCGGCCGGGCCTTCCGAGCCGCGTCCGAGAAAGCCGAGGAAATCGGTTGAAAAGCTCCCCTCGGTAGGACTATGTAAAGCACTCTCTTGCTATCGAGAGCCGCAACCGACCTCTTGGGGGATAGTTTAGCGGTAGAACTCACGGCTCTGACCCGTGCAGCCCTGGTTCGAATCCAGGTCCCCCAGCCAAATCCGGCAAAACCTTCGAAAACCCAGAATTTCTCGCCCGGGCTCTAGCTTTGCGGCAGGTCCAGACCGGCCAGCTTGGCGTAGACCCGCACCACCGAAGAATCGTTGTCCCCAGCCATCCCGGCGGCCTCGGCCATGAGATAGGCCTGCAGGGCGTTACCGGCGAGGGGTGCCGGGAAACCCTCTGCCCGGGCCGTGTCCAACACGATCCCAAGGTCTTTGGTAAAGATGCTGACCGCCGACTTGGGGCTGTAGTCGCCGCTCAGGATGCTCGGCACCCGGTCGCAGAAAGCCCAGGACGCACCGGCGGAGTTGCTGATCACCTCGTAGACTTCCTCCAGGTCCAAGCCCAGCTTGGCGGCCATGGCCATCGCCTCCCCCGCTGCGGCGATATGGACGCCCACCAGGAGCTGATTGATCAGCTTCATCGACGATCCCCGACCGGCGGCATCGCCAAGGCGGTAGATTTTTTCGCCCATTGCCTGGAGGGCCGGCTCGGCCCGCTCGAAAGCGTCGGGGCTGCCGGACGCCATGAACGTCAGGGCGCCGGCATTCGCCCCCGTTGTGCCGCCGCTCATCGGCGCATCGAGGTAATGCCGCCCGCCAGCTTCCAAGCGCGCCGCCATTTCGGCGGCGCGCTTTGGTGCCATGGTGGCGCAGGAGATGAAAACTGCACCCTCCGGCATGGTCTCGGCCACGCCCTGGTCACCGAAAAGCACGGCCTCGGTTTGTGCGGCGTTGACGACGACGGAAACAACGATGTCGGCCTCTTCGACCAGTAGGGGTAGCGACTCGGCCACTTGGCCTCCCGCACCGGCCAAAGCTTTCCGGCGCTCCGCCGAGAGGTCAAAGCCGGTTACCGCCAGCCCCGCCTTCAAAGCCGAGACCGCCATGCCGAGCCCCATTGAACCAAGACCGATCACGCCGACACGGATTACCGTCATATGAGATCCCCTGAAACTGATTGTCCTGCCATGTGATTGAACAGGCTAGCACGCCCGTCTGCCGCCGGGCGGCAGTTTCGAACAAAGAGACTCAGGAAAAATAGACTCAGGCGAGACGCGTTTGCCCGACGATGTCTTCAAGTTCGGTCAAGGCGGTATCGATCTGACCGCCATCGAGACCAACCTGGGCCAGATAGCGGGACATCTCCTCCCGACGGCTGGCCATCAATGTCTTGAATGCCAACTGCTCATCTGCATCAGGCTGCTCATTCAGGCAGCCGAAGACCTCAGCCTCGTGATCGCGCCGGTTCTGAAGACCGGGATGCCGCTTGCGGTTTGACCCGAAGCGGATCTCGTACCAGACCTTCTGTCGCTCGCCGGCCTTCATGGCCGCGGTCAGCCCCGGACCGATCAAAGCGGGGCTGTTGTAGGCCAGGGAAAACAGCGCCATCAATTCCTGCGATCCGGCAAGCCGCTCAATCAACACGCTTCCGAGATTCTTGGCGAGAACAGCCTCGAAGTCCGGCCGGACGCGTTGAAAGAGTACCCGCGCCTGTTCCTTGTGGATCAGAAAGCTGAAAGCGTTGCGCACCGCGGGCGCCTCCCCAGGTCGCCAGGGGGCCACCAGGTTGATCGCCTCCCCGGTCCTGCCAAGCACAAGAGCACGGCTGACGGAGTTCAGAAGAGTTTCGTCCTGATCACTGAGCGTGACACCGATTGCGGCGAAATCATCCCTCAGGCCTTCTCGTCGCGGCCAGCCCGCTGCGTCCACCAGCAGGGCGTAACCGAGGCCGAGCGTGGGAATGCCCCGATGATCGCTGTAGACCCGCGGCACGAAGCCTTCGCTGCCCAGGATGAAGTCGAAAAGCGCGCTGTCGTAGGACCCCTCAACCGGGCGCGGCACAATCGCCATGGCTCTCTCCCTTCACCACCTGCGAAGGCAAGCCTCGGTCAACGCCCCTCTTCGGTCAACGGCGCATTGGGAGCAAAGGCAGAGAGCTGGGCGGTTTAGAGGCGCTAGAAGAGACGAGTCATGCGAAAACAGCAGAGGAACCAAACAAAGAAGCCCGAGGCAACCAGATCGATCACAAGGGCGAGCTGCCAACCGAAAGGTCCGGTAACTTCAGCCTGCCTGACATGGGCTCCCCAAGCCGAAGCGAGCAACCAGCCACACCAGAGCAAGACCACTAAAGAGGTCCAGTCCGCGTCAAGACTCCCCATACGCCCGTTGGCCAAACCCACGAGCATGAGGCAAAGCACCACAACCGGTGCCAGACGCAGCAGAAAGGAACGATGGCTCTGAGCTATTGATGAGGTCTCTGTGGCGGATGGAACAGCCAAAATGAAGCCCAGGAGAACCGCAACGGAAGAACAGACAAGGACAGATCCCGACAAGCGCCCCAAAGTCTGATGAAGGCTTTGCCAAAGCTCACCTGGGACGGCCGCATCAGCTTTCCGGTACATCAGCCAGTGGGCCAGGGACAGCGACCAACTTGCGGCTGCTCCGAAAAAACCGACAGCGTAAGCCGAGTAGGACAGCTTGGTCAGGGTGAGGGAAAACACGCGTCAACGGCCCTTTGGGTTCAAACGGGCTTTCAGGGCTTCCATTGCATGCGCGGACGGCCAACACTTTACGGCAACGACCAGATCCGTCTCCGCCCAGAAGCCCGAGTTCCGGAACGCCGTTGCCACCAGACCGTAGCCGCCCAGGTCGGCACTCAGCGGCATCGCGAGGGCGCCGTCACCATCCCGGCTGCTTGCTTCAACCGCTTCGTTGGCCGCCATACAGGCCCTTTCCACACGATTGTGAAAGTCTCCGTAGAATCCGACCCAGGTGAGATCCAGCGGCATGACCAGGGTGAAGGCGCGCCGGAAATAGGCTTCGCCCTTCGCTGTTACTGCCTTCTGTGGCGCTTCAAACTCAATGAGGTTACTGCTTCCGGCAGCCGAAAAACCAGCAGGGCAAAAAGCATCACCGCCGCAATCCTCGGTCAGGGGGCTGCCTTTCGGCCGCACGGTGAAATAACCATCTTCCAGCCCCGCCGCCTGACCGCCCCCCACTTCGACCGCAAGGCGCCACTGCATGGCTTCGGTGACGTAGCCAGCGAGAGAGCCGTCGTCCTTCATCAGTACATGCAACAGTCCGTCAACCTGCTCACTGCTGAACTCTTCGACTTCTTCATCAACACTGGCCGGATAAAGGGTGAAGTTGGCCTCGGCGTCCGGCTGCGACCCATCGGCCCAGACATCGCTGATCAGCGTGGCGAGGAGCAGCACGGTCGCCGTCAGGGTCACGAGCGCACGCAGTGCGACGATGCGGACGATCAGAAATTCGGCCATCTTGGGGTCTCCGGCGACAGAACCGGCACGGTGAGCAGTGTCTCACCGCACGAGGCGCATCCATCATTTCCGCTGTTGGTCGTGAAAGCGGCTCCGAAGGTTCAAAGACGAACGGCAGCAGACGGCGGTTAACGCACGGTGACCTCGACCCGCCGGTTGCGGGGCTCCGGCACCTCATCCTCGGTCGCGACCAAAGGATTGTTCTCGCCGTGAGAATCGACCGTGATCAACCCAGCATCCAATCCCTCCGCAATCAGCAGGTCGCGAATGGCTTCAGCGCGTTGCAGCGCAAGCCGTGCGTTGCGTTGTTCCGAACCGACGCGGTCGGTGTGGCCGACGACGGAGACCTCGGCCGCCGGATATTCTCTTATGGCCCCCAGAATCGCCGGTAGTTGTGCCTCTGAGTCTGCCGTCAGCCGGTTGGATCCGACGACGAAATTCAGGATGAAGGTCCTGGGTTTAAGGGGGCTGGCGTCGAGCGTTGCTCCCCAGGTCTCCTCGATTTCCGCCTGGCTGATCACCTCTGGCGCAGAAGGCGCCGAAGTCGCGCTGCCGACCCGGGTTGCTTCTCTCGGCTTATCCACGATCTGGGAGCCACCCTCGTTCGCGATCACGATGGTGCCGACGCTGCCGTCTTCCTCCTCTAAGAGAACAAAGCGGTTTCCCCCGGCACAAGCGGCGAGGCCAACAACGAGCAGCAGGCTGAACAGATGACGTAGCATGGCTCTAGTCTCCCTCGATCTCGGCCAGGAACCGCGTGCCGCGGACGGCCACCGTCGCCACAGGTGTCTTCACCTTCACCGCATCCGGCGAAAGCTTTGCGATGACGCCCGAAACATAAAGCATGGTTCCGCGGAAGAACTCGATCAGGAAGGAGAGCTTTCCTTCTGCCGGTGCAAACTGAAACTCCGTGAACTGAACACGGGAATTCGGGCCGATCGAAATGCGCGACCCGTCTGTGAAGGTCAACCCGATCGAACCTTCGGCGGTCTCGACGATGTCCTTGGCGAAAATCGCCTCGCCAACGCCGAGTTCAGCGCGCTGGTCCGCCCGTAACGCATAAGCCTCCCCCGCCACAACCTTGACCAGGGCGACCTGCTCTTGCTGGGCCTCTGCCGGAGCCGCCAGCAGGAGAGAGAGACCAAACGTAAAAAGCATCCCTCTCAAAACGGGACAGATCTCACGCAGACTCTTCATAGCGCTTCTCCCTTTCGTGCTTTTTGTCACCCAAGCCGCGGACTCGGTCCGCCGGAAAAACCAGGGTCGCAGTGGTCCCGTGGTTCGTAACACTGGAAACCTCCAGTCTGCCGCCATGCATCTCGATCATCGCCTTGGTCAAGGGAAGCCCCAGACCGATACCTTCAAGATTCGATGCCAGCGCATGATCGACCCGCCGGAAAGGCTCAAAGGCTTCGACAATCTCCTGATCCGACATTCCGATCCCGGTGTCGGAAATGGAAAGACGATAGCTGCCATTATCCCCCAGCACAGCGGTCACCCGGACTTCGCCGCCGCTGGGCGTATACTTCACGGCATTGGAAAGCAGGTTCAGCACCATCTGCGTGAACATCCGCTGGTCCCCGAAAAGGACGGGTACAACAGACTTGTAGTTTGCAATGATTTTCGTCGCCCGATAACGATATGCGGTGCTCACGGTGCGGACACACTCATCGAGGATATCACGAACAGGGAACTCCGACTCAGAGAGCTGACTCTCACCCGCCTCGACCTTCGACATCTCCAGGATGTCATTCACCAGGGACAGCAGATGCCCGCCCATATGGTGTATGTCGTTTACATACTCGCGATAGCGCGGTGGAGAAACGGGGCCCAGAATCTCGCGCTTCATCATCTCAGAGAACCCCAGAATGGCATTCAGGGGCGTTCTCAGTTCATGACTCATATTGGCCAGGAAACTGGTCTTCGATCGATTTGCCGCCTCGGCCAGGACGAGGGCCATTTCTCTCTCTTCCTCACTGCGCCGGCGCTGACGCTGCGCCTCCACCATGCCGAGGCCGAGCATCACGGCGCAACCGAGGACGAGCACCAGTGACGCGTAGCTGGGATCCAGCAGCACTGCATGCTGATCGAAGCCATAGAGAGCACCGCCAAACAGCAACAGCAATCCGCCGAGCACGGCGGCCAGACTGAGATAGCCGGAGAGCCGTGCCGCGAATGCGGCGATCAGCGCAAAGACTACGCCGGCGGCGACACCCTCCCAGATCGCGGCAAAATGCGGCCGCATCAGATAGCTGCCGGTCATGAGGTTCTCGATCATCAAGGCTTGAACTTCCAGGTTTGCGCGCAGATCACCGTTCGGTGTGACAAACTGCTTGCCGAAGCCGACGGCGCTTGACCCCAGCAGCACAACCCGACCCGCCAACTGGGAGAGAGGCACCTCACCCGACAGCAGGGAGGAGGCAGAGAGGTGCAGTAGCGACTCTGTGTCCCGGTCACGCAGCCAGACATGACCGGGATAGGCCGTTTCGATCACCTTGTCCGCCAAGGTCACACTGGTTACGCCGGGACCGTCTATCTCCACGGAAATGGCCTCAGCGCCCCTTGCAATGCGAAGCACCTCGACCGCGAAGCTCGGCAGGATGGCGTCGCCAACAAGCATCACCACCGGCAGCTTTCGCACAACGCCGTCACCTGAGAGCTCCAGGCTGGCAACGCCGATACCGCTGCTTGCCTCCTCAAGCGATTTCAGGTTTCGAAGAAGGGCCGGATGGCGCCGCAGATCAGAGCCCGTCTGCCGGCCCAGACGCAGCAAGACCGGTGGCTGCACACCGGCCTCTATCCCCTCCTCCATGGGTTTTTCGATAACGGCGCTGGCCAGGACACTTGGAAGCTGCCGTAGTTTCGCCGCCAGCATGGCGTCGTTGGACGGCAAAGCCGCCAGGCTTTCGCGCAGCGGCGCATCCAGCGGAAACCGCCGCAAGAGATTCTCCGGCGAGTGGCGGTCGCTTTCGGCAAAGATGATATCCACGCCCAGAACTGATGGCCTGCCCGCGGCGATCTGGCCGATCAAATCAGCCAGGAGATCCCGAGGCCACGGCCATTGACCGTGGTCTGCAAGGCTTCTCTCGTCGATGTCCACCAAAACCACACCGGCACGCTGCGCCTCACTCCCCGGGGGCAAGAGCCTTTGCGCAAAGTCGAAGAAAGCATTGCGAAAGGTCGGCAGCGGTTCAGGGTCGGCAAAGCGCAGTCCGGCAATCAGAACAATCGACAACCAGAACAGAGCCGTTCTGGCCCAGCCGCCAAGGCTGTTGAGGAAACCGCCCGGCTTCACAGCCACCTGCTCATGGTCAAGTCAACACTGCCGGTCGATCCGGCAGGCCTTTTGCTTGCATTGGCTTAAGACACTCAACCATTGCGCCATCCCACTGGTCGGAATGGCGCCGTGCAAGTTTCCCTCCCGACACGGTCACCCCGGCTCGGTCTTTCAGCCTGTCTCCTTGGACCATCAGTTGATTCGCCGCCCCACGATTCCTCCCGGAATGGAGGATAGCACGGAGACCCGGCAATCAATCAACAAGTTGATTAGTCATAATGTTGGGGGATTTGGGGTGACCGCAGAAGCCCCACACGCAGGCCGCGCAACCTGAAAGGCTCCCAGAGAAGACTCCGGGCTCCGTTTACCATTGTGGTCGCTTCTCGGCCTGCGCTAGTCAGCCAGCGCGCGGACCTCTGCTGCAATCGCCGGTGGAAGCAGCAAGCCGTCTCTTGCGGCGGCCTCTCGGGCCGCCAAACCGCGATTGCCGGCAGCCGCGCGCCGGGTTGAACTTCCAGAGCGTCGATCAAGACCTCAAGACGGTCGGAGAAACTGCCACCCGACAGCGGGGCCGGGTCAATGGCCATCAGCAGTTGACCAACACCGGGCGGTGGCCCCTCGGCGGCAAAGAACGAAGAGGCCTCAAAACCATGGTTGGCACCGACCAGCGTCGCTGAGAGCACCTCCACGAGCAGAGCCAGGGCGGCGCCCTTGGCTTCCCCCATGGGGATCATAGTGCCGGCAAGGGCCGCTTCCGGATCGCGGGTCGGCCGCCCCTCGGCATCCAGGGCCCAACCCTCCGGGATTTCCTCCCCCGACTTTGCCGCGGCCATTACCTTGCCGCGCGCCACCTTGGCCAGGGAGAGGTCGATGACCAGAGGGGCCCCGCTCCGCCGCGGTGCCGCCAAGGCGATGGGATTGGTTCCGAAGAGCCCTTGCTTCCCGCCCCAGGGGGCGATGGCCTGGGGCGAATTGCCGAGCATCAACCCGATCAGGCCCTGTTCGGCGAGGCGTTCCACATGATATCCGCCCTGACCGAAGTGATGGGAATTGTAGACCGCCGCCAGGGCAACGACCTGACTGCCGGCCATGGAGACCAAGGCCTCTCGCGCCCGCTCCAGGGCCGGAAAGGCAAAGCCCGCCGCGGCATCGATGCGCACCGCGGAACCCGAGAGCTTTTCCACCCGCGGTTCGGCATCGCCCCTTACCTTGCCGGTGCGAACCTGGCCCGCGTAGCTGGAAAGCCTCGACAGACCATGCCCCTTCTGACCGTCAGCCTCGGCAGCGACCAGGGCGGTGGCGACCGACAGGGCATTAGCCTCTGTCGTGCCCGCCGCCACCAGGGCCCTGACCGCCAAGTCACGCGCTTCGGCCAGCGTAAAGCGTTCACCTTCGCTCACGCTGTCTCCCCCTTCGGCTTCTTTGCGCCTCTGTCGTCGCCTGAAGCAATCAGGCGCTACGATAGAGCTTGGTCATGACGAACTCACGATGCTTCAGCGCTTCTGCGGCGGTGAGACGCCCATTGCAGGTGCGCAGGGTGATGTCGATCAGCGCATCGCCCGCTTCGTCCATGTTCATCTCGCCGCGCAGGATACCCGACACATCCAGATCGACGTGCTCGCCCATCTCGCGCGCCGTCTTCGGGTTGGCGGTGAGCTTGATGACCGGCTCGATCGGGTTGCCGATGATGTTGCCCTGACCAGTGGGGAAGAGGTGGACCACGAAGCCGGCCGCAGCCTGCAGCGTCACGCATTCCGCCGCGGCGGAGCTGGTGTCCATGAAGTAAAGACCCGGTCCGCTGGCGGGCTGTTCCGCCGGTTGAAGGACGTCGATGAACTTCGTCTTCTTGCCGATCTTCTGAAGGTTGCCGAAGGCCTTTTCCTCGATGGTCGTCAGGCCGCCGGCGATGTTGCCCTTGGTCGGCTGGCTGTCGGAAAGGTCACTGGTCTTATGCGGCTCGATGACCTCGTCCATATAGGCCTGCCAGGTCTTCAGGAACTTCTCAGCCGCTTCGGGGGTCGCCGCGCGGGTCGCACAGACCTGCTCGGCGCCGGTCAGCTCGGAGGTTTCGCCGAAACAGGTCGTCGCACCCAACTCGTCGAACTTATCGATGAAGTTACCGACGGTCGGATTGGATGCCAGACCGGATGTGGTGTCTGACTCGCCGCACTTGGTGGAAACCCAGAGCTCACCCAGGTCGCAGGGCTCACGCTGCAGTTCCGTCGCCCATTGCACGAATTCCTTGGCCTTGCGCGATGCATCGGCGACGACTTTGATCTCGCCATGGCCCTCGATGGCGAAACCTTCGACCCGCTTGCCGGTCTTGGCAATGCCATCGACCACGCGGCCGGTCCAGCCGGGCTCGATGCCGATCACGATAACCGCCGCCACATTGGGGTTGCTGCCGGTGCCAATCAGGGTGCGGAAGTGCAGCTCCAGGTCTTCGCCGAACTGCAGCCGGCCATAATGGTGCGGCAGAGCCAGACAGCCGTCGATGTTGTTGGCCACCTTCTCGCAGGCGGCGTTGGAAAGGTCGTCCAGCGGCAGAATGACGACGTGGTTGCGGACGCCGACGCGCCCGTTTTCCCGGCGATAGCCGTGGATTTTCTGTGCGCTCATCTTACCACCTCTTGGTCTTGACGTTCTGGGTATGGACATGACCGCCCTTGGCGATACCCGCCACGGCTTTACCGATGTCATGGCCGTATTTGAGGATCGTATCCCCCTCGGCAATTTCTCCCAGGGCGATTTTGTGTCCCAGCGGAATGTCGTCGATACACGCCATTTCAAAGCGCGAATCGTCTTCCAGAACCCAGCCGGTGAGCGTGGAGTTGGCGCTGATGCCTTCTTTCACGATCACCCCGACCGTGTCCGCAGCATCATGAACGATGAAATCTGGCGCAGACATCTTCGGATGTTCTCCCTCATGTAATTGCATTGAAATGCAGGATGCGACCCTTTGCCTGAACCCGCAGGGCTTCAGGAGGGGCGATCTCTTGTTCGACAAAAGAAATTATATGTTATATCTTATATAAGACAAGGGATTTTCGAAGATACATATTCACCGCTAAGGAATTTCCGATCTTGGCAAGCCAGGCACCTGCGATTCCAGGGTTCCGCCCGCTCTACAAACAAGTGAAGCAGCTGCTCCTAGAGCGGCTGATTGGCGGCTTCTGGAAACCCGGCGATCTTCTGCCCAGTGAATTCCAGCTGGCGGCGGAGCTTGGCGTTAGTCAGGGCACGGTCCGCAAAGCCCTGGATGAGATGACCGCGGAAAATATGCTGGTCAGGCGCCAGGGGCGCGGCACTTTCGTTGCCGAACACGATCAGGAACATGCCCTGTTCCACTTTTTCAAGATGACGGACCGTCAGGGACAACCGCTGGTGCCCGAAAGCCGGGTCCTGCGCCGCAGCCTGGGCACGGCCCGCAAAGAGGAAGCCACCAGGCTTCAGATCGAGGCGGAGGCCGCGGTGATCCGCATCACCCGTATCCGCTCGATCGCCGGCAAGCCGGTGATCTTCGAGCGCCTGACCCTGCCGCACCAGATCTTTCCCGGGCTCAACGACGGCCGCGAGTTGCCCAATACCCTTTATACGCTGTTCGCCCGCGACTACGGCATTACGGTGGGAAAGGCGGTGGAGAAGCTGCGCGCGGTTCCGGCCAGCGCGGAAGTGGCCCGCCATCTCGATCTCGAACGGCATCATCCGCTGCTGGAGATCGACCGGGTGGCGCTGGCGCTGGACGGCCAACCGGTCGAGTGGCGGATCTCGTTGTGCAATACCGCCGACACCGCCTACAGCGTGACGCTGGCCTAGCGAAGCTCACTCAAGCTGCCGGAGCCAGTTTGCCGGCAATGAAGCGAAACTCCTGCGTTTTCCCGCCAAAGCCCCAGGACGCCGCGGCCACTTCGTGGACGACGACGTAGCTCTCCTCGCGAACACCGTCGAGCAAGCCGGCCATGGCGGCGAAGACGGCGTCCACATAAGCGGCGATCTGCGGTTTGGTATTCGTGCCTTCCGTGACCTTGATGTCGAGGGAGAAGCTGTCGGCGTTCCGCCGGCTCATGGCCTCACCCCCGATAAACCAATGATCAGGATCGAGGTAGCGGATTGCGACCGCGGTGAGCGCCGGGTCTTTGCCGAGATGCTTCTGCGTAAGCTCGGTTAAAATCGCGGCCGTGGCCGCCGAACGGCGGGCGTCGACACTGCCGGTGAGGGTGACGGTCAGGAGGGGCATGAACATTCCTTTCTGCTGGATCGGTCATGTCCAAGACTGAGCTCAAAATTAAGTTCACAAAATCGAATTGTTTTTGATATTTAGTTCGATATTATTGAATTAATAAGATCCTTCGATCCGGACCTTTTGCAGACACTGGTGGCCTTCGCCGAAACCGGCACGCTGGCGCGTACGGCTGAGGTCGTCGGACGCACGCCTTCGGCGGTCACGGCACAGATGCAGCGCCTCGAAGCGCTGGCCGGCATTTCTTTGCTTGAAGCTGCCGGCCGCCGCCGGGTGCTGACCGAAGCCGGAGAGAGACTCGTCGGCCACGCACGGCGCATCCTGGCCGCCAACCGCGAGGCCTGGCTCAGCCTTGCCGGCACCGCCGCCGACGGCCGGATCGGCCTTGGCTTGACCCAGGACTTCGCCGGCGGGGCTCTGCCGCCGCTTCTCAACGCCTTTGCCCGCACCCATCCGCGGGTACGCCTCGACCTGCGGGTCGGTCGCTCCCTGGAACTCTCGAAGGATTTCGCGGCGGGACGCATCACCGTTCTGCTCGCTGCCAGAAGCAAGGTCGAGAGCGACGAAGCCGCTGTGCTGCAGGAACCGATGCGCTGGCTTTGCGCCAAGGACGGCCTCGCCGGCAAGCCTGACGGTACGTTGCCGCTGGCGGTCCTCGATGCCCCCTGCAGCTTCCGTGAGGCCGCGTTGGGGGCGCTCGAAGCCGAGGCGATCCCTTACCGGATCGCTTCTACCGGCCCCAGCCTCGCGGGCCTTTATGCGGCGGTCTGCGCGGGCATCGCCGTTACCGTCCGCACCGCCCGCTCGATCGACGGCAATGTCGTCGCGGCGCCCAGGAAACTGTCGCTGCCCAGGCTACCCCGCGCCGAATTCTCCCTCCGCGTTCGCCGGGATGCGGAAGAACCGGCGCATCGCCTTGCCGAGCTTCTCAGCAGCGGACTGAGACTTGACGCCACATCGCCGGCGCGGGGAACCGGCATTCACCGGTAAAGCCAACAGGCTAACCCGCCCCCGGGCTCACGGCGTCACCGCACGTTGGCGGTGCCGACAACCTGGTCGAGCGCGTTTTTCAGATTGGCCACCGAGCGGTCGACATTGTGCAGCTTGTCGAGGCCGAAAAGACCGATGCGAAAGGTCTGGAAATCGTCGCCCTCGTCGCACATGAGCGGCACCCCGGCGGCGATCTGCAGGCCCTGGGCGGCAAACTTCTTGCCGGTCTTGATCTCCGGATCGTCGGTGTAGCAGACCACCACGCCGGGCGCGCCGAAACCTTCCGCCGCGACGGACTTGAAGCCCTTGGCAGCCAGCAGCGCGCGCACCTTGTCGCCCAGTTCCTGCTGTTCGGCCTTCACCTTGTCGAAACCGTAGGCTTCGGTCTCCTTCATGGTGTCGCGGAAGCCGGCCAGAGCGTCTGTCGGCATGGTGGCGTGATAGGCGTGACCGCCGGCCTCGTAGGCCTCCATGATCTCCAGCCACTTCTTCAGATCGCAGGCGAAGCTGGAAGACGCGGTGCCATGGATGCGTTTCTGCGCCTCGGCGCTCAGCATCACCAGGCCGCTGCAGGGCGAGGCGCTCCAGCCCTTCTGCGGCGCGGAGATCAACAGATCGACCCCGATGGCCTGCATATCCACCCAGATGGTGCCGGAGGCGATGCAGTCCAGCACGAAGAGGCCACCGACGGCGTGCACGGTCTCGGCCAGGGTCTTCATGTAGTCGTCCGGCAGGATCATGCCCGCGGAGGTCTCCACATGCGGCGCGAAGACCACGTCCGGCCGCTCGGCCAGGATCGCCGCCACGGCTTCCTCGATGGGCACCGGGGTAAACGGCGCCTGAGACCCCTCGCCGTTCCGCCAGGCCTTCAGCACCCGGCTCTCGGCGGGGATGTTTCCGGCCTCGAAGATCTGGGTCCAGCGGTAGGAGAACCAGCCGTTGCGGATCACCATCACCTTCTTGTCCCCGGCGAACTGGCGGGCCACCGCCTCCATGGCATAGGTGCCGCCGCCCGGCACCACCGCCACCGCCTCGGCGTTGTAGACCTGCTTCAGGGTTGCGGAGATGTCGCGCATCACCCCCTGAAAGCTCTGGGACATGTGGTTCAGGGCGCGGTCGGTGAAGACCACGGAGTATTCGAGCAGCCCGTCGGGATCGACGTTCTTCAGCAGGCCGGACATAACTTTCTCCAGATGGCAAAACCTGCGGACCGCAGGCAACAAACCGCAGGCCGGGGGGCCGAGAGGTGTTGAGTCTCAACATACCCCAAAATCGCCGGGACGGAAGGGTCCTCAAGCAGGACCGGCTTTGACGATTTCGCGCAGGCCATCCCGCAAAACCAGCAGGGCTCTCTAATCATTCAACGTGGAGCGGATTGACCCCGGGACCTGTAAAGCGCAAGCTAATGGACAGAAGAAGGGGGCCTCCACAGAAAGTCGGGAAGGTGGAAAGCCTCCACAGCGCAGACAAGGCCAAACCCGGGGGGGAAGCGCCATGGGGGAGCGGGTTACGCATGTCACCATTGTCGGGGGCGGTACGGCGGGCTGGCTGACGGCCCTTTTGCTGGGCACCTTCTGGAAAGATCAGGGGAAGGAGCGCGACGGCAAGCGCATCACCCTGATCGAGTCGCCGAACGTGTCCACCGTCGGCGTCGGCGAGGCAACGGTGCCGGCCATGCCCCGGCTGCTGAAGCAGGCCGGCATTTCGGAGCGGGTTTTCTTCAAAAACTGTAATGCCTCCTTCAAGCTGGGGGTGCTGTTCGGCGACTGGAACCGCGACGCGAACGGCCGGCGCATCGACTACATCAACTCCTTCAACGAGGGGCCGGTCATCGGCGGCGTGGAGACGGCGCAGCAGTTCCTGCAGTTCGGTGCCGGCGGGCGCGACTTCTCCGACGTCATCACCCCGGCGCTCGATCTGGGGCGCGCCTGCAAGGGCCCCCGGCCACTGAACGCCAAACCCTTCGAACAGGGTGTCGGCTTCGCCTATCACCTGGATGCCGGGCGCTTCGCCGGCATGCTGCGAGATGTCTGCCTCGCCCGCGGGGTCGAGCATGTGCGCGACGACGTGGTCGACGTGGAAAAGGACGAGCGCGGCTTTATCACCGCCCTCACCCTGAAGGAAAAAGACCGCCTGCCGGTGGAGCTGGTCATCGATTGCACCGGCTTTCGCGGCGTGCTGATCAACGGCGCACTGGACGAACCCTTCATCGACTATTCAAAGTATCTCGCCAACGACCGCGCGGCGGCAGTGCAGATCCCCCACCCGGACCCGGACAGGATCGAGCCCATGACCCGCTCCACCGCGCTGGGGGCCGGCTGGGTCTGGCGGGTGCCGCTCTACAACCGCGTCGGCACCGGCTATGTCTTCTCCAGCGCCTACCGCAGCGATGAAGAGGCCTGCGACGAACTGCGCGCCCATCTCTGCGCGACGGCGGGCCCGGAACACAAAGATGCCGAGCCGCGGGTCATCCCCATGCGGGTCGGGCGCACGCGCAACCCCTGGGCCAAAAACTGCGTTGCCATCGGCCTGTCGAGCGGCTTCATCGAACCGCTGGAATCCACCGCCATCTTCATGATCGAGATGAGCATCCGCTGGCTGCTGGCCTATTTCCCCGACAAGGACTTCGCCGAGCCGCAGCGCGCCCGCTACAACAAGGTCGCCACCGAACTCTATGACGAGGTGCGCGACTTCATCTGCCTGCACTACGCGCTGGGCAACCGAACCGACAGCCAGTACTGGATCGACGCGCGGGAGGAACTGGCGGTGCCGGACTCCCTGGCCGCCAACCTGGAGCTCTGGAAGAACAAGCTGCCGACCCGCTACGACCTGGAGTCAGCGCAACTGTTCTCGCACCAGGTCTATCACGCCGTGCTGCTGGGCAAGAAGGTCTATGAAACCGGTTTCGCCGCCCCGCCCGAGAGCAGCGTGACCCTGAAACGCAACCAGTGGCGCGACTACGTGAAACAGGTCCGCCGCGGCATCGACCAAGCCGTCCGAAGCCTGCCCGACCACAAGACCCTGCTCACCAACATCCGCGGCGAGGACCAGACTGCACCCGCCGCAGCGGGACCGAAGCTCCCGGCCAAACCCAAGCTCGGCAAACCCATCATCCCCCCGGCGACGGTGCCCCTCCCCGGACAAGCGGCACCGATGAAGCCGGTGATCGTGAACAAGCGGGAGCGGGGGTGAGTGTGCGATCATGAATCCGCACTGAAAAACGGGCTTAAACACCAAGCAAAAACAAGAGAATGACCGCCGTTCCCGCGGCCGCCAGGACAGCGCCCGCAAAGGCCTGCGGTCTCGGCGCCTGTCCTTCCTTCACCCAGAGTATCGGGAGGACCAGCACCGGTGAAAGCGAGCCCAGCACCGCCGCAATGCCCGCATCGATGTTGGCGAAAGCATAGAGCAGCAAGGAGGAGGCGATCCCGTATCCGATAAAGCCCGGCAGGATGGTTCGGCCCAACAGAGCCGGTGTCATCTGCGCCTGCGACCGGAAAACCCGCGCGGGCCAGAGCGCAACCAGCGAGATTACAAAGGCAGCCCCAAGCAGACGGATGGCCGAGGCCGCCAACGGCTCGGTCCCGGCGAGCATGGCGGGCTTCATGATCAGAAAGCCGAAGCCCTGAAACCCGGTCGCCGCGACCCCAAGCAGTACAATGCTTGTCATCGACCCCCTCACTTCATCGCTCTCCGAGGCCGCATTTCCGCCGAAGACGATCGCGAGACCAACGCCGAAGAGCGCAACCCCTGCCCCGATCAGATCCAGGACCGACGGCGCCTCGCCAAGCCAGACAAACGCCAGGACCGCGACAATCGGCGCCTTTAATGACAGCAACAGTTCCGTGCGTCGGGGGCCAC
Organism: Pelagibius sp.; assembly: GCF_965249265.1. Classification (NCBI taxonomy): domain Bacteria; kingdom Pseudomonadati; phylum Pseudomonadota; class Alphaproteobacteria; order Rhodospirillales; family Rhodovibrionaceae; genus Pelagibius; species Pelagibius sp. The sequence goes on from NZ_OZ252224.1 coordinate 3,114,370, forward strand.
CGCGGCGCAGGCATTCGATCATCGCCAAATTGCCGAGAAGGATGCCAAAACAGATACTGAGACCGAAGGCAGGCCAGTGGCTCCAGGCCACCGTCTGCCAGTATCCAAAGAACGAGCAGATCACGACCAGAATGGCGGCGCAGGCGATCAACTGAATGCGGGTGAACTCGAAAGCACCGATCATCCGCGCGGGCCGCTGGGCCAGCACGATACCCGTCGCCCAGCCGAGCGAGGCTGCGAGGGCTGCAAAGGCAGGCAGAATGAGCATGACAGCTTCCCAAAAAAACGCTACGTAAAGAGTAGCAGTAATATGCTACGTAAAAAGTAGCAACAGGAGATCTCTGGTGCCGTCCTCTATTCCCCGTCCCGGCGCGCCCGTACGCGGTTCCGCTAGCGGAAAACCCATCATGGCCCTGTTCGACCTGCTCGGCCGCAGCTGGGCGCTCGGCGTCATCTGGCAGTTGTCGAACGGCCCTATGACCTTTCGCCAGCTTCAGGAAAGCTGTGAAAGCGTGTCGCCAACAGTGCTGAACAATCGGCTGAAGGAACTGAGAGAAACCGGCGTCGTCGCACGCGGTGACGGAGGCTACGCGCTTACGCCAACAGGCAGGGAACTCTTCATCCTGCTCGAACCTTTCGGCGCCTGGTCGGTCCGCTGGGCCGAGAGGTTTTCAGGAGACGAACCGAGCGCGTAATCTACCGCCACCGGCTGAAAAGCTGACCTATGCCTTATCGTCGGATGATGTCTGCTGATGACCGATTCTGTTGAAAAAGTCTGATGTTGCGGCGGGCCGGTATCGTTGATTCATTGCAGCATTCGAAGCTGGAGTGAATGCGATGATGGGTTCGCGGCAAATTGACCAGGGTGCATTGTTCTACGAGTTCTCGCTCGAGGATCACGTGCCGGCGGACCACATGTTGCGATCGATCGACCGCTTCGTGGATCTCAGCATGGTGCGGCAGCATCTGGCCCCCTTCTACAGCCCGACCGGTCGGATCCCGAGCTGCTGATCCGAATGCTGATCGTTGGCTATTGCCAGGGCATCCGCTCGGAACGCCGGCTGTGCGAGGAGGTTCATCTGAACCTGGCTTACCGGTGGTTCTGTCGGCTCGGTCTTGAGGGCGAGGTACCCGATCATTCGACCTTCTCAAAGAACCGTCATGGCCGGTTCCGCGACAGCGACCTCCTGCGTCACGTCTTTGAGACGGTGGTGCAGCGCTGCCTCGACGAGGGGCTGGTGGGCGGCGAGGGTTTCGCGGTCGATGCCAGTCTGATCAAGGCCGATGCCAGTCGCCAGGAGGGCATCGAAGGCGCCAAGGGCCTGCCGCCGAAGAAATCGAGCCGGGCAATCGATGAATATCTGGCCGTGCTGGACGACGCGGCGTTCGGGGCCGCGACCAAGGTGACGCCAAAGTTCCTCTCGCCGGCCGATCCAGCCGCGCGCTGGACCGGCGCACACGGCGGCCAAGCCTTCTTTGCCTACTGCAGCAACTACCTGATCGATCTCGATCACGGTGTCATCGTCGATGTGGAGGCCTCGACCGCGGTTCGTCAGGCCGAGGTCAAGGCAGCCAAGACCATGATCGAGCGGACCGAAGCGCGTTTCGATCTCTACCCGCAAAGGCTCGCCGGCGATACGGGCTATGGCTCCGCCGAGATGCTCGGCTGGCTGGTGCATGAGCGCGGCATCGAGCCGCACGTGCCGGTGTTCGACAAGTCCAAACGCCGCGACGGAAGCTTCTCACGCGAGGACTTCACCTACGATCACCAGGGTGATGTCTATTTCTGCCCGACCGGCAAGATGCTGACCAGCAAGGGCACGATCGTGAACGACAACCAGCTCATGTACCGCGCCAGCAAATACGACTGCGAGGTCTGCAGCCTCAAGCCGCGCTGCTGCCCTAAGGAACCGGCACGAAAAGTGCCACGCTCCATCCACGAAGGCGCTCGCGACATGGCCCGAGACATCGCCTTAACCGACGCCTATCGAACCTCGCGGCGGCAGCGCAAGAAAGTCGAGATGTTGTTTGCCCACCTCAAGCGCATCTTGGGTCTCGGCCGCCTGCGATTACGGGGCCCCTGTGGGGCTCACGATGAATTCCTCCTCGCAGCCACCGCTCAGAACCTCAGGAAGCTAGCAAAGCTGATCCAAATGCCGCAGCCAGACCCAGCCGCTTAACAGGCAAACCCGGCAGAAAGATCAAACGGTCTCAGCTCGACAGGCACGCCCACCAGTTTTTCAACAGAATCGACCCAAAGCGGAATTGCTCTCGGCGTCGGCGACGGTCAAGCGCATTCGTAGTCACTCCAAGCGGCAGCCGCCCGTAGGCTGTGAGAAACCCGACGTTTTCGTGTCGATCTTGACCATCGGCGGGGCCTTTCTTTAGGAAAGTAGTTCGCGTGCGGCATGGTTTGCACCGCTTGGCTCATCGACTTTCTGGGTGGGCAAGAATCAATTCTGAAGACGCCTCGTGTCTGAGGCATATGCCTCAAGCCAGCAGAGTTCGGGGCGCGAACATCGTTCTGATCAAAAGCTCGGCGATCAGCAGGTTCAGCCCCCAGGAAAAAACCATCATGCCATCTCGGAGGAGGCCCAGTGGTTCTGTCCCGACAACAACCACCCACCCGATCCCAAGGACAGTTTGCGTGGATGCGCCCTGGCCAATTGCGTAGGCGCGGAGCATTGCAGCGCTGTGTCCCAAGACGTTTCGCGACCTGATTGCAATTACGGCCCACGCGATCAGGCCAACCATCCACAGGCTCAGCACAATCCGCGTCCAGTACAGCAGAAAACCCTGAAGCTCATCCGAAAACGCGAAGAAATGGGTCATCCAGAAACCTGTCAAAGCGCTTACGCACCCAGCCGCGGCGATCATGCGGCCGGCCGCGCGATGCATCGCCGGGTAATGGCGCCTCACGCTCGGCAGGAATTGCAGTGCACCGACGGTACAGAACAAGAAACTGCTCAGTATGTGCAATACGATAGGCAGGGGATCGGCTAAGGCGCGCGGGTTTTCAGGCACGATCGCCGGGCCACCCCCCAGTTCGATGACGCGGAGCAAGCCACCAAAGGTCGGCAGAAAGGAATAGACCAGAATGATCGCGAGCAGTGCCCACTCGCGCCTGCCAACCGTTTTCATGGGAGCTCCCTCGCTTGATTGCATCTCTCCAAGTCAGGGGCGGTATATCCATACGCTGGCAAGCAGTGGATTGCCGAAATTCGTCCAGCTGCTATACGTCAATGTATGAACTGGCAGGCGATTTCCTTTGACTGGAATCAGGTGCGGGCGTTCCTTGCGGCCACCGAGGAGGGGTCGTTTAGCGGCGCGGCGCGAGCGCTGAAATCTACTCAGCCGACGATTGGCCGTCAGATTTCGGCGCTGGAAGGCTCACTTGGGGTCACGCTTCTCGAGCGCAGTATTAGGGGCCTGACCCTCACTCAGGAGGGCCGCGAGCTTCTGGATCACGTTCGGGCCATGGGCGAGGCAGCGACACTGATCTCGATGGTTGCCGACGGGCAGTCGCAGGACGTGACGGGCGAGGTCACAGTCACGGCGACGGACCTGATGTCTGCCGCGATGCTACCCGCCATCCTCGCGCCGCTGCGGCAGACCGCCCCGGGGATCAGGGTGCGCATTGTCGCCACGGGCGACATCCAGAATCTGATGCAGCGTGAGGCTGACATTGCGATCCGGCATGCCCGTCCCGACCAGCCGGAGCTGATTGCGCGCCATGTCGGTGACTTCCGGGCAAGCCTGTATGCTGCAAGTGTCTATCTCGACCGGGTCGGCCGGCCGTGCAAGCCACGCGACGTGGCCGATCACGCCTTTGTCGGCACCCCGGACCCGGAGCGCCTGATTGCCCCACTTCACGATCAGGGCATTCCCGTCCGGGCCGAGAGCTTCGTCATGTCCAGCGACAGCAACGTGGTGGAGTGGGAGATGGTGAAAGCCGGCTACGGCGTGTCGATGCAACCCGAGGCGCTGGGCGAGGCCGAGCCGCGTATGGAGAAAGTGCTTCCAAGCCTGCCCTCGCTGGAGTTTCCGATCTGGCTTGTCACCCATCGCGAGCTCCGGACCAATCGGCGGATCAGGGTAGTCTTCGACACGCTCGCGCGAGGGCTGGCGGAGGTGACCGCAAGGGCGTCATGAAGCATCTCATTGTCGAGAGTAAGTTGGGTCGCAGCGCCACGAGCTAGGACAAATGACCGCCTATGGCACCTCGCGGAAGTCCATAACCTGTCATAGGCGGGTCGGCGTCTGGATGAGGGTCGGCCAAGGGGGCTTAACGTTTCGGTCTTGTCCCCTACCCCCGCACCCTCTCACTCTTCGGATCGTACATCGGCTTCAAACTGGCCAGCGCCGGGAACCTTTCGCCGGCCACTTCGATCTCGTAGGTCGAGCCCAAGACGTCGTCGGGTTTCTCTGAGACATCGCAGTCGACGTAGCCGAGGCCGATGGCGGCGCCGAGGTGGTGGCCGTAGTTGCCTGACGTGAGATAGCCGGCGATGGTGCCGTCGCGCCAGATCGGTTCGTTGTGGTAGAGCAGCGGTTCGGCGTCCTGCAGCTTGAACTGCAGCAGACGCTTCGAGAGACCGAGCTGCTTCTTGCGCAGCACCGCCTCGCGGCCGAGGAAGTCGCCGAAGCGGCCCGCCGCCTTGTCGGGCTTCACGGCGAAGCCCAGGCCTGCCTCAAGCACATGGTCCTCGTCGGTGATGTCGTGGCCGAAGTGGCGGAAGGCCTTTTCCATGCGGCAGGAGTCCAGCACGTGCATGCCGCAGAGTCTGAGACCGTGGGCGTCGCCAGCCTCGGCGATGCGGTCGAAGACGTGGCGGGCCATGTCGGCGGAGACGTAGAGCTCCCAGCCCAGTTCCCCGACATAGGTGATGCGGTGGGCGCGGGCAAGCGCCGAGCCGATCTCGATCTGCTGCATGGTGGCGAAGGGAAAGGCCGGGCCGGAGAGGTCCGCCGAGGTCAAAGGCTGCAGCAGCTCGCGGGACTTCGGCCCCATGACGCAGAGCACGGCTTCGGAGGGCGTCACGTCGGTGGCGACGCAGTGAGCCTCCTCGGGGATGTGGCGCTTCAGCCAGGTGAGATCGCGCACGCCGACCGCCGCGCCGGTGATCACCAGAAAGGCGGTCTCCGACAAGCGCGTGACGGTGAGGTCGGCCTCGATCCCGCCGCGCCCGTTCAGCCACTGGGTATAGACGATCTTGCCGACGGGCACCGAGACATCGTTGGCGCAGACCCGCTGCAGCACCGCCTCGGCATCGCGGCCCTCGACCCGGATCTTGGCGAAGGAGGACATGTCGAAGAGGCCGACACCCTCCCGCACCGCCTTGTGTTCCTCAGCGGCGTAGTCGAACCAGTTCTGGCGCTTCCAGGTATAGCGGTAGTCCGCCGCCTCCCCTGCTTGTTGAGCTTCCTTGGGTAGGAACCAATTGGCGCGCTCCCAGCCCGCGACCTCGCCGAAGCAGGCGCCGCGCTCGGCCAGGCGCTCGTGCAGCGGCGACTGGCGCACGCCGCGCGCCGTGGCGAACTGCCGGTAGGGAAAGTGGTCGGCATAGAGCAGGCCGAGGCTCTCCGTCGCCCGCTGATAGAGATAACTGCGGTTGTTCTGAAAGGGCTGCATGCGGCGGATATCGACGTCCCAGAGATCGAAGGGCGGTTCGCCGCCCTCCATCCACTCGGCCAGCGCCTTGCCGGCGCCGCCGGCGGACTGGATGCCGACGGAGTTGAACCCGGCGGCGACGTAGAAGTTCTTCAGCTCCGGCGCCTCGCCCAGCAGATAGCGGTCGTCGGGGGTGAAGCTCTCCGGCCCGTTGAAGAAGGTGTGAATGCCCGCGGTCTCCAGGATCGGCAGGCGCGCCACCGCGGCCTCCAGGATCGGCGCGAAGTGGTCGAAGTCCTCCGGCAACTGGTCGAAGCAGAAGTCCTCGGCGATGCCGTCCATGCCCCAGGGCTTGGCCACCGGCTCAAAAGCGCCGAGCAGGATCTTGCCGGCGTCTTCCTTGTAATAGGCGCATTCGTCGGGAATACGCAGCACTGGCATGTCGCGCGGCAGGTCGGGAATGTTCTCGGTGACGATGTAGAAATGCTCGCAGGCGTGCAGCGGTACCTTCACACCGGCCATCAGGCCCACTTCCCGCCCCCACATGCCGGCGCAGTTCACCACATAGTCGGCGGTGATGGTGCCCTTGTCGGTCTCGACGCCGGTCACCCGGCCGCCTTCCTGAAGGATGCCCGTCACCTTGGTCTGCTCGAAGATCTTCGCGCCCTTCTGGCGCGCGCCCTTGGCCAGGGCATGGGCGATGTTGGCGGGGTCGGCCTGGCCGTCCTTGGGCAGGAAGACGCCGCCGGTGACGTCCTGCATGGCCAGTTGCGGATAGGCCTCGGCGACCTCCGAAGGAGTCAGCACCTCGACCTCCAGGCCGAAGGTCTTGGCCATGGAGGCACCGCGCTTCAGCTCTTCCAAGCGTTCCTCGGTAATGGCGACGGAGAGCGAGCCGTTCTGCTTGAAGCCGGTGGCCACACCGGTCTCGGCTTCCAGGGTGCCGTAGAGCTCGGCGGAATACTTGGCGAGCTTGGTCATGTTGGAGGTGGCGCGGAGCTGGCCGATCAGCCCCGCGGCGTGCCAGGTGGTGCCGCAGGTGAGCTGCTTGCGCTCCAGCAGCACCACGTCGCTCCAGCCCAGCTTGGCCAGATGATAGGCCAGGGAACAGCCGATCACCCCGCCGCCGATGATGACCGCGCGGGCCTGTGTCGGAAAATCACTCATCGCATTGGCCCTCCCTCAGGCCCCCAGATCAAACCTCTCGGTCAAGCCCGCAGACGCTCGTTCTTCGGATCGAAAAGCGGCGAAACCGCAACCTTCGCCGGGCAGCGTTCGCCCAGGATCTCCACCTCCAGGTCCTCGCCATCCTGGGCCAGGTCGGTCTCGACATAGGCCAGTGCGATGGACTTGTTGATGCGGTGGCCGTAGCCGCCGGAGGTCACCAGCCCGACCTGGCGGTCACCCTTCCAGACGATGGAACAGAAGGGCGCGTCCGCCGTCTTCGCCTCCACCACCAGGGGCACGAAACGCTCGACGGAGCCGGCCTGCTTTTCCTTCAACAGCGCCTCCCGCCCGATGAAAGCTTCCTTGTCGAGGCGGATGAAGCGGTCGAGGGAGGAACGCAGCGGCGAGTACTCGCTGGCCAGATCCTGTTTCCAGGCCATGTAGCCCTTTTCCAGGCGCAGCGAATCCATGGCGTACATGCCGAAGTCGCGGATGCCGTGTTCTTCGCCGGCCTGCCACAGCAGGTCATAGACCGGCGCGACGGCCTCGACCGGCAGGTGCAGTTCCCAGCCCAGTTCGCCAACATAGTTCACGCGGATGGCATAACCGCGGGCCTGGGCAACCTCGATGGGCTGCACCGACAGCCAGGGGAAAGCCGCATTGGAAAGGTCGCTTTCAGTGACCTGACTCAGCACCTCGCGGGACTTGGGACCCGCCAGCACCAGCGTCGACCAGCGCGGCGTGACGTTGGTCAGGGTGAAGGCCGCATCGGCAGGCAGATGGGCCCGCAGCCAGTCTTCGTCATGCCACTCCCCGGCCGCGGCGGAAATCAGCCAGAAGCGGTCCTCGCCGAAACGGGTCAGGGTCATCTCCGTCACCACGCCGCCGCGCTCCGAACAGAAGTAGCCGAGCGAAACCCGCCCGACCTTCGGCAGCGGACCGGCGATGAGGCCGTTCAGCCAATCGGCGGCGCCGGGGCCGGTCACCTCGAACTTGGTGAAGCCGGGCATGTCGAGAATGCCGACGGCTTCCGACACCGCCTTGCATTCGGCGGCGACGGCGGGATACCAGGCTCCCTCGCGGTGATAGGTCAACGCCACCTCCGGCTGCGTGCCGGCGTCGGCGAACCAGACCGCCCGCTCCCAGCCGCCGCGGCCGCCGAACTGCGCGCCCTTGGCCGCCAGCTTTTCATAGAGCGGCGAGACCTTGGCGGGGCGCCCGGCAGGCCGCTCTTCGTGCGGAAAGCCGATGGCGTATTCGTTCTGGTAAAGCTCCACCGCCTTGTCGACGACATAGCGCTTGGTGGCGAAGTCCGTGTAGCGGCGCGGATCGATGACCCAGAGATCCCACTCCGGCTCGCCCTCGACGATCCACTCCGCCATGGTCTTGCCGGCGCCACCGGACTGCGCGATGCCGAAGGAGAACACGCAGGCTTCATAGAAGTTCGTCAGACCCGGCGCCGGCCCGACCAGCGGATTGCCGTCGGGCGTATAGGGGATCGGTCCGTTGATCACCTTCTGCACGCCGACGGAGCCGAGGATCGGCACCCGGGCGCAGGATTGCTCAATGTACCATTCCAGGCGGTCGAGATCGTCGGGATAGAGCTGGAAGGAGAAATCATCCGGCATCTTGTCGAGCCAATGGGGCGTCGCCTGCCACTCATAGGGGCCGAGGATCAGGCCGTTGCCCTCCTGACGCAGGTAGTAGCTGTCGTCGGGATCGCGCAGCAGCGGGATCTTGTCGCCCAGCGCCGCCAACTCCGGAATCTCCTCGGTCACCAGATACTGGTGGGACATGGCGACGGAGGGCACGTCGCGGCCAACCATGCGGCCGATCTCCGCCGCGCGGTAGCCACCGGCGTTCACCACCTTTTCGGCGATGATCGTGCCCTTCTCGCTTTCCACCTTCCATTCGCCCGAGGGAAGCTGCGAGATCGCCGTGACAGCGCAGAAGCGCACGATCTTCGCGCCCATGTCGCGGGCGCCCTTTGCATAGGCCTGGGTCAGCTGCGAGGGATCGATGTCGCCATCGTCCGGGTCCCAGAGGCCGCCCTCCAGGCCATGCAGTTCCAGGAAGGGATAGCGGTCCTTCAACTCGTTCGGCCCCAGCATCTCGTAATCGAGGCCCTGGTAGCGCGCCATTGCCGAGACGTGGCGGAACTCCTCCATCCGCGCCGTGTTCTGGGCCAGGCGGACGGAACCGGTGCGGTGATAGTTCATCGGATAGTCGACCTCTTCGGCCAGACGCCCGAAAAGCTCCGACGAATACTTCTGCAGCTTCATCATGTTCCAGCTGCCGGAAAAGGTCGGGCAGTTGCCCGCCGCATGCCAGGTAGAGCCGGAGGTCAGTTCGTTCTTTTCCAGCAGCACCGTATCGGTGCAGCCCATCTTGGCGAGATGGTAGAGGGTCGAGGCGCCGACCGCGCCGCCGCCGATGATGACAACTCTTGCATGGCTCGGAAGATCTGCCATGACGCACTCCCCTGTTCCTTGGCCCTTGGCCTTTGTTCGGCGGCCTTCAGGCCGTATCGGTTCTTAGTAGATCGGTGGTGCAACCACCCAGATGACTTCAGCGCGGACCCGGCCCGGATTACGCCAACGGTAAGGTTCGTGATCGATCCGGAAACTGTCACCGGCGGCAACGCGGACCCATTGCTCTCCGATCCAGAGATCCAGCTCACCAGCGACGACATAGCCGGTTTCCTCGGTGTCCCGTTCCTCCGCCTCGGCCATTTCGGCGCCGGCCTCAAAGAGGCTGCGGATCACCTCAAAGGCGCCGCCGAGATCCGGCGACAGCAGTTCCTCGGTCAGGCCGTCGGCCACGGAGCCCAAGGTGCGCCGGGAGGCGGCGCGCACCACAACACCGCGCTCCTCCGGCGGCACGCCCTCGTGGACGAAGAACCACGACAGCGGTGCATCCAGCGCCTCCGCCAGCTTGCGCAGGTCGGCGATGGACAGCTCGGAGAGGCCGCGTTCGATCTGGCTCAAATAGCCGACCGAACGGCCGACCTTCAGGGCCAGTTCGCTGAGGGTCAGCCCCTTGGACTTGCGCAGGGCGCGCAGATCACCGCCCAAGCTGGCGGAACTCGGCGGGACCGCCTGCTGGCTCAGACCCGGCTGGACGGCCCCATTTCTGCTGTTGCTGGTCCTGCTACTGCTTGTCGCCACCCTCTGCGCCTCTTGTATCCCGTTCAGCCTGGAAACCTGACTCCTTCGTCATGAAATTTCTAGTCATTTTTTCACAAGAACCTGAATATCCGTTTTCTTGAGGGCATTCCCTCAAATCACCGGTGGGCCACCATGACGGTTCAAACTGAGGGCGCTTGGCTTTAAAGTGCCCGCCTTCCCTCAAGCTTTCCAACGCGCCACCTGCCAAGAGCGCCATCAGAGAGACCTGTCCAAGATGAACCTTTCCCCCGACGTCATCCTTCCTGACGATCAAACCGCTGGGCTGCTGATCGGCCGCGCCTGGCTGCCCGATACCCCGGCGGGACCGAGCCCGGTGGTGCTGGCGGATGACGCCGTCTACGACCTTTCCACGCTTGCCCCCACCGTCTCCGCGCTGCTCGATCTGGAGGAGTTGTCGGAACGTATCCGCGCCACACTTCAGGGTGGCAAGCTGCCGGCGGTCGGCATGCTCGACGCCATCCTGGCGAATTCTGCCTGGGATGCGCAGCACGAGGGGACGGCCTTCTTTCTCGCGCCCTGCGATCTGCAAGCACTGCGGGCCAGCGGCGTCACCTTCGTCGATTCGATGCTGGAGCGCGTGATCGAGGAACAGGCCAAGGGCGACCCGGCCCAGGCCGAGGCGATCCGCGACGGCCTGGCGGCAGAGGTCGGCGCCAAGCTGGCCGACCTCAGGCCCGGATCGCCGGAGGCCGCCAAGCTGAAGGAAAGCCTGATCGAACGGGGGCTCTGGTCGCAGTATCTGGAGGTCGGGATCGGCCCGGACGCGGAGATCTTCACCAAGTCCCAGCCGATGTCTGCCGTCGGCTGCGGTGCGGAAATCGGCATTCTGGCATCCTCGGTCTGGAACAACCCGGAGCCGGAAGTCGCCCTGGTCCTGAACAGCCGCGGCAAGATCGTCGGCGCCACCCTGGGCAACGACGTGAACCTGCGCGATGTCGAGGGACGCTCCGCCCTGCTGCTGGGCCGCGCCAAAGACAACAACGCCTCCTGCGCCCTCGGTCCTTTCATCCGCCTGCTCGACGAAACCTTCGACATGGAACGGCTGCGCAACACCGTGATCGAGGTGGAGATCGCCGGCAAGGATGGTTTCAGTATCTCCGACACCTATCCCCTCTCCGCCATCAGCCGCAGCCTGGAGGATCTGGCCGGTCAGGCCCACAACGCCGATCACCAATACCCCGACGGCCTGGTACTCTTCCTCGGCACCATGTTCGCGCCGATCCAGGACCGCGGCGTAGCCGGCGAGGGTTTCACCCACAAACTGGGCGACACCGTCACCATCCGTTCGAAAGAGCTGGGCGCACTGATCAACCGGGTTAATCACTGCGACAAGGTCGCGCCCTGGACCTTCGGCAGCACCGCCCTGATGCAGAACCTTGCAGCCCGCGGGCTGCTCTAAAATCTATCTGCCGCCTTGACCGGGCGGCCCGCCAAACGCTACAGCAGTCACGCAATCAACCCCCACTTCCGTCAGGAGACGTCACCCGTGCAGAAGAATCTGATCGCCGGCGCCTGGGTCGAAGGCCCCGATGCCGTTGAAAACATCAATCCCTCCGACACCAACGACGTCATCGCCAGCTTCGCCCGCGCCGATGTGGCCCAGGTGAACGAAGCCGTGGCCGCCGCCAAGGCCGCCTTCCCGGCATGGTCCACCGGCTCGATCCAGGCCCGCGCCACCATGCTGGCTGCCATCGCGGCCGAGATCATGGCCCGCAAGGAAGAGCTGGGCGAGTTGCTGGCCCGCGAAGAGGGCAAGACACGACCCGAAGGCATCGGCGAGGTCATGCGCGCCGGTCAGATTTTCGAGTTCTTCGCCGGCGAGGTTGTGCGCCAGAGCGGCGAGAAGATCGCCTCGGTCCGGCCGGGCATCGATGTGGAAATGACCCGGGAACCCATGGGCATCGTCGGCCTGATCACGCCCTGGAACTTCCCGATCGCGATCCCCGCCTGGAAGATCGCCCCGGCGCTGGCCTACGGCAACTGCGTGGTGATCAAACCGGCGGAACTGGTACCCGGCTCGACCCACGCCCTGGCCGAGATCATCCAGCGCGCCGGCGTCCCCGAGGGCGTCTTCAATCTCGTCATGGGCAAAGGCTCGGTCGTCGGTGAGACCCTGGTGAACCATCCCGACGTGGCCGCCATTTCCTTCACCGGCTCCGTCGATACCGGCAAGCGTATCGCCGCCGGCTGCGCCGCGCGTCTCGCCAAGGTGCAGTTGGAAATGGGCGGCAAGAATCCACTGGTGGTCCTCGACGACGCCGACCTCGACACCGCCGTCGACTGTGCCCTCAACGGCGCTTTCTTTTCGACGGGGCAGCGCTGCACGGCTTCTTCGCGCCTTGTGGTGCAGAAGGGCATTCACGACAGCTTCGTCGATGCCCTGACACAGAAGATGCAGGCGCTGAAGGTCGACAACGCCCTGGCCGAAGGCAGCCAGATGGGCCCGGTGGTCGATCAAAGCCAGCTCGACCAGGACCAAAAGTACATCGAGATCGGCCGCGACGAAGGGGCCAAGCTGGCCTGGGGCGGCGAGCTGCTGAACCGGGCGACCCCGGGCTTTTATCTGCAGCCCGCGCTCTTCACCGAGACCGACAACAAGATGCGCATCAATCAGGAAGAGATCTTCGGCCCCGTCGCTTCGGTCATCGCCGTGGACGACTACGACCAGGCCCTTGAAGTTGCCAACGACACGGTCTTCGGCCTGTCGTCGGGCATTTGTACCGCCAGCCTGAAACACGCCAGCCACTTCAAGCGTCACGCCCAGGCCGGCATGGTGATGGTCAACCTGCCAACCGCCGGCGTCGACTATCATGTCCCCTTCGGCGGCCGCAAAGGGTCTTCTTACGGCTCGCGCGAACAGGGCCGCTACGCCGCCGAGTTCTATACCACGGTGAAGACTGGCTACACTCTGCCCGTGTAGGCGCCAGCCCGTTACGACCTGGGGCAAAGGAGGTTGAGGCCATTCACTTGGCGCGGCGGGTCGATCTGACCTATGCTGGCTGATCCTGTGCAAGCCGCGCTTGAGACGTGATCTATGACCTTGGATCCACGGCAGAAAGAGATCTACGATGCCTGGTGCCGCGAACAGGCGGCAGAGGGGGAGGTCCCGCCGCGTGCGGCCTTCGATCCGGTCGCCTTTCCCCGCGCGCTTTCCACGCTCGTGCTGGTCGAGCGGATCGAGAACGACGAGCTGTGTTTCCGGTTGGTGGGCACCGATATGGTGGAGGCCTGGGGCGGTGACTTCACCGGCCGGCGCCTGCATGAAATCATGAAGGGCGAATACCACGACTTTATCCGTGGGCTGTTCGACGAGTGCATCGCGCGCCGTGGCCCGATCTTCTCGCACAGTCGTTTTCAATGGGACAAAGGGCGCGCCCTCGATACCCGGCGCCTGATGCTGCCGTTTCGCCGGGATACGGGGTCGGATGACATTGCATTCATCCTTGTCAGTCAGGTTTTCGACCATGGCAAGCAGGGCCCATCAAAACCTATCGTACAGGCCGGCGACACCTTCGAGATCGTAGAGCTGGAACGCCAGCACCTTTTGGCAACGCCGCCCAACTGATCATTGACTCATCCAACGCCGAGGCCGGATGCCTCGATCCCAATGAGGAGGCATGCCATGTCCGAAGCCGTTCACAGGGCCACCCTCTCCCCGGCATCAAGAACGCAGATCGCAAAGATCGGCGATACCGTGTTGGCGCAGAGCGAGCGGGCCCTGATCCTGCAGGAGGTCTCGCCGCGAAAAACCTATCCGCCGGTGGTTTACTTTCCCTTGGAGGACGTGGACCAGGACCGCCTCCTTCCCAGCGACCACAGCAGCTTCTGCCCGATCAAGGGGGAAGCCGGCTACTATTCAGTCAAGAACGGAGAAGAGGTCGTGGAGAACGCGGCCTGGTTCTACCGCGACCCGCTGGCCGGCGTCGCCGCTGTCAAAGGCCATGTCGCCTTCTATGGTAACAAAGTGACGGTGGAAGAGGTCTGAAAGTCGTTTCTGCAGTCCATCCTTCGAGACGGCGCCCCCTTTAAACACGAGGGACGCCTCCTCAGGATGAGGAAGCACAAACCTCATCCTGAGGAGCTTGCGGAGCAAGCGTCTCGAAGGATGGGAAGCCTCCACCTAAATCAGCCGCTTGCGCAGTTGGGCGGAGAGGATGTCGATGATGGAAACGACAACCACCACGACGATGATCACCGCCGAAGCGCGGTCGTATTGGAACGAGCGGAAGGACTCGTAAAAGGTGAAGCCGATCCCGCCGGCGCCGACGATACCCAGGACCGTGGCGGAACGCACCAGCGTTTCGAAGCGGTAGAGCGAGTAGCTGCTCCACAGCGGCATGACCTGGGGAATGACACCGTAAATCACCTGCTGCAGGCGGCTGGCGCCGGTGGCGCGGATGCCTTCCACAGGGCGCGGGTCGATGGCTTCGACCGCCTCCGAGAACAGCTTGGAAATGACACCCAGGTTGTGAATGAACAGCGCCATAACCCCGGCAAAGGGTCCAAGGCCGACGGCGGCAACGAAGAGAATGGCGAAGACCAGTTCGTTGATCGCCCGGGCCGCATCCATCAAACGGCGCATAGGCTGCACGATCCACGGCGGCGCGATATTGTTGGACGACAGCAGTGCGCAGGGAATGCCAACAAGGATCGAGAGCACCGTGCCCCAGAGGGCGATCTGAACCGTCTCGATCATCTTGATGACGAAAAAACCAAGATCGGTGAAATCCGGCTTTAGGAAATCGGCTATGAAGATCGCCATATTGCCGGCGTCGGTGATAAGATAGGTCCAGCGGTCGACCTCCGCCGGATAGTATGAAAGGCCGAGCAGCACCGCGATGACTAACGCAATACCGGCCTTGTTCATAAAGCCGGACCAGCGCGGCGCCAGAGCATCACGCACCTCCGGCGAAAGTCTTGCCGGATCGCTTGAAGACAGGTTGGCGCTGGCGATAGTCATTTTGGTTTTCTCGAAAAGGCCGTAGAGGTCCGGATAGGCAGGGAATGAAGGGGATGGACGCAACGCCCACCCCCGTCACCCGCGGCTAAGTCTTAGTAACCGGCCGTGCCGATGGCGCCGGAAAACTCCTGCAGCTTCGCAAGCTCTGCTTCAGCGGCCTTGACGGCCTCTTCATCGCCGGCGTTTTGTGCCTTCACCTTGTCCTTGAAAGCCTCGATCTGACGAACCTCCAGCAGCTGCGCGTTGGAAGACGCCAGGAAGGGCCCCCAGCCGTCGGAAACACTGGCGAGAATGGCACGCTCAGTCTTCACCTTCTCCATGTCACCGAAACGGCCGTACTGCATGAAGAAATAGTAGATCTTCTGCTTGGCTTCGTCCGACAGCTCCTTGCGCCACACCATCGGGTCCGAGGGGATCATCGGCGAACGCCAGATCTCCTTGATGTTTGCAGCCGCTTCCGGGTTGGTCTTGGCAAGGCGGGCATAGATGGACTCGGTGTTGTTGGTTGCGACATCGACCTTGCCGTTGGCGACAGCCATGGCGTTGCCTTCATGATTGGAGTTGGTGACCCGCGCGAAGCAGTCTTCCGGCTCCTTGTTGTTCAATGCCCAGACGTAGTAACCGGGAATCGCGAAGCCAGAGGTCGAATTCGGATCGCCGTTGCCGAAGCTCAGGGTCTGATCGCAAGCCAGAACGTCCTCAAGGGAATTCAGCTTTGAATCCTTGTGGGTGATGAGCAGGGAGTAGTAGCCTTTGGAGCCATCGTCCTTGATCGTCTGGGCGAAGACCTCACCGCCGGCGCGGTCAACCGCCTCGATCGCCGACTTGTTGCCGAACCAGGCAACGTCAACCTTGCCGAAGCGCATGCCCTCAATAACACCGGCATAGTCGGAAGCGAAGAAGGTATTCACCTTCACGCCCAAGGACTCGCTCATGTCGTTGAGGAAAGGCCCGAAGGAGGATTCCAGGGCCGAGGTGGATTCAGTAGAGATGATGCCGAAGTTGATCTCATCGGGCATGTCCGCATGCGCCAGCGTGGCGCTCAGCGCCAAAACGGCAGCGGCGCCCGTCGCGGCTGTTGTAAGTGTCTTGAACATTGGATGCTCCTGTTTCCCTGATACGAAAGCGAAGTGAAATTCAGACGCCGACCGCGACTCGCGCGGCAAGGTCGTCCTGGTGATCAAGGCCGTTGCCGGGACGCAGCGGAACGGCTTCCGGCCTGGCCGGCTTGGCCTTGATGAGGTCGAGGCTCCCCGCCTCGACGCCATAGAGGTCGGCAATGTCGTCGGGCGTGATCCCCCCGGTCGGGCCATTGTGGATAACCCGCCCCGCCTTCAGCGCAATGATGCGGTCGCAGTGTTCGAAGGCATGGTCAATCTGGTGCAGGGAGACGATTACCGTCGTCCTGTCCTGTCGGTTGATCTGGCGCAGCGTCGACATGACGAGCTTGGCCGAAGCCGGGTCGAGCGAGGCAATCGGCTCATCGGCGAGAATGAGCCGGGCTTCCTGTGTCAGCACCCGCGCGATGGCGCCGCGTTGCTGTTGGCCGCCGGAAAGCGTGGAAGCGCGCTGATGCGCCTGCTCAATCAGGCCGACGCGCTCCAAAGCCTGCAACGCCTTCACTCTGTCCGTTTTCGGGAACAGGCCCGCGGTCCCGCGCCAGCGTGGAATGCGGCCAAGTCGCCCAGCCAGCACGTTGGTCAACAACGAGAGGCGGGAAATCAAGTTGAACTGCTGAAAGATCACGCCCACGTCGCGGCGCAGCGCTTCGCTGTGAGAAGTGAAGCGGCCGTCTTTTTGGGTCTCTCTGCCGAAGAGCGCGATGCGGCCGTCTTTCCCGCGGTCCATGTTCTCCAGCCCGCAGATCAGGCGGATCAAGGTCGACTTCCCGGAGCCGGAAGCACCGATGAGGCCGACCATCTCCCCTTCGCCGACCTCAAGGTCGACATCATGCAAGACCGTCTTCTCGCCGAAAGACTTGTTGGTACGCGACAACGCGATGATGGACATAAGAAGGGCCCCCTGAGCCGAACGACGTCAGTCGTAACGGCCCAAGCTCTACAGCCCGCCCATGACGGTATGATGACAGGAATGCTTCGGTTTGTTTGCGCGGCCGCGACAAGAGGTCAGATCGGAGCCCACCTCTCCTTAAGCTTGTAGCCCGGCGCGATAATCGCCTTGTCGGAGGGCTCGAGAACCGGCCCCTAAAGGCATTCAGGTACGGATTCGCCGGAACAGACTACCGCCTCAGCGTTTCAACTCGGCGCCGACGATATCCTCCATCACCCGGGTGACGATCCAGTTGTCGCCGTCCGGGTGCTTGGTCTTTCCGGCCTGGAAAAGCTGCATCGCCGCACTGGCGGTGAACAGCGGCACCCCCAGGTCACGTGCCAGATCCAGGCTGATGGTCAGGTCCTTGTACATTGTCGCGATATGGCTGCCCGTGCCGACGAATTCGCGGTCGATGATTTTCTCCAGCGCCGTATTGGCCGCCGTGCAGCCGGCGCTGGAGGTGGAGACCACGTCGTAAAGCACTTGTCCGCTGACCCCGGCCTTGGCCGCCAGCGCCGCCGCTTCGAAAGTCGCCGAGAAAATACCGCCGATCAACGACTGAAGGCAGGCCTTTACGGTCTGTCCCATGCCCGGTGCATCGCCGACCCGGTGAATGGTCTTGCTGACCGCCTCCATCGCCGGGCGCGCCTTTTCCATGGCGGCATCGCTGCCGGCCGCCATCATCGTCAGCGTGCCACCCTGCGCGCCGGGGAAACCGCCGCTGACGGGCGAGTCGATCAGATCGATCTCGCTCCCGGCAAGACCCTCGCCGATCTCCCGCGCCTCGGCGGCATGAATGGTCGCGCTGAGGACGATCACCGAACCGGCGCTCATGGCCGCGGCAAGTCCGTCGTCGCCCAGGATCACCGCCTTGGCCTGGGCACCGGTCATGACCATCACGAAAACGACATCCGCCGCACGTCCGACGTCGGCCAGGCCTGACGCTGCCGTTCCGCCCAAAGCCACGAAGGCGTCCGTACGTTCTTTCGAGAGGTCGAAGCCGCTGGTCGCAAAGCCCTGGGCAATCAAATTCTTCGCCAAGCCGCTTCCCATATCGCCAAGCCCGACAACGCCGCAATTCAGCATCTCGCTTCCCCACTTCTGTTTTTGAATTGGCGGCGTTTTGCCACCTCAAGAAACTCAGGTTTCTTAAGAGTGCCATATCTCGTCAAAGGCTGGGAGTGTTAGCGCCCGCCGGTCTGTAACAATTTGCCAACCACCCTGCCTGGCGATCTATAGGCGCAGGCCAGAAGGCCGTCGGCGCGCTTGAGGCTCCGCTGCAGGAAGGCCTTGGTCCGAACCTGTCCTTCCGAGCGGTCGCGGCACCATCGCGCAAGGGTGGAGAGAAAGATCAACGTCATGCCGATCTCTTCGACCGAACGGCGTTGTCCCTCACCGTCGAGCAGCGCAGCCTCGCGCCACCACTGCACCGTGCGCGACGTCCAGGTAACGAGTTTGAGGTTATGGTGCACATGCACCGGCCAGAGCTTGGCCCCAAACATTTCCGCCGTCACCTTGCGATGCGGCGCCAGAGCATCCAGCCAGGCCTCCAGGCTGATCTGCAGGCGCTCTTCCGCTGGCAGCGCGGCGAACCCCCTCGCAGGCTGGGCGAGCATCGCGTCATCGGCCCGTGCGATCCAAGCATCGGCAATGGCATCGCCATCGCGAAACTCCGAACGGATGACCGTCAGCGGCACCTTTAACCGTTCGGCCACGTGGTGCAGGCGGATGTCGTACCAGCCCCAGTCCTCGGCGATGTCCAGCGCTGTCTCGATGATCCGGAGCCGTAGCGCGGTCCGCTCCTGGTCCGCGGCGGCCTTGGGAGCTTGCGTCCTACGCGGCGCGCCCTTGCCGGCGCCAGCGTGCTTCTTTTCAGACCCTGGCTTTGCAGCGGCCAAAAGGTGTCTCCTGTGGACGTTGCATCTCAGTTGGATGCTACGACCTGAGGAGGGAGGCTGTCCACAGCTTCCGGGGATACCCCTGGACGCTATGCCCAGGCTCAGCCGAGCAACCTGCTTGCCATCCACTGGTGGAAGCAATGGGTCGGGCCGTCCATAACAGGCGAAAAAACGCCGCCTTCAAAAGCCGGCGAGGCGCGCCCGGCCTGCATACCCTCGACCACGCCGCGATCCTCTTCGAAGATACCGCGCCATTGATGGGTGTTGGCGACACGCAGGTCTGCGAGGTCGTCACCCAAGGCTGCTTTGTCGAAGTAATAGATCTCGAAGTGTTCCCGCGTACGGTCCGGCCCCAAGGGTTCCAGCACGACGGCGTAAAAGTGGTCAGCATGAACACCGAACAGCACATTGGGAAACAGCGCCAGGTATTCGGCCGCGCCCTGCCACTGTTCCGGCAGATCCGGGTGCTCGGGAAAGGCACGGCCATCGTCGCTGAGGGTTGGGCGATAGGCCGTGGAGCCCTGCCCCGCCATGTGACTGTCGACCGCCACGTTGTAATGGTCTTCCAGGCGGGAATACTGATTGAGGCCCGGGTGTATCCACGGCAGGTGGTAAGCCTCGCAGTAGTTCTCGACCGCCAGTTTCCAGTTGCAGTTCAGCTCGATAGTGAAGCGCGAGTCCGGACCGCCGTGATGCAGGCGCGCAGCGTCAAAGGCGCGCCAGCGTTCGGCAAGCGGCGCGATGAAGCTTTCGAAGTCCTCAGCCTCGCCGGAAAGGTCGACGAAGACGGAATCGCACCAGACGGCTGCACGCACCGGCTTCAGGCCGTGCTTCGCCTTGTCGAAGCCCGCACAGTCGCGGGTGCCGGGACCGCCGATGAAGGGCGTCGCCTTCAAGGTCCCGTCCAGGCCGTAGCTCCAGGAATGATAGGGACAGCGGATCAGCCCCTTGGAGCGGCAGGGTTGAGACACCAGTTCCAACCCCCGGTGACTGCAGACGTTGTGGAAGACCTTCACCGCGCCGGCGCGGTCACGCAGCATCAGCAGGGGCAGGCCGAGCAGCTTCACCGGCCGGAGGTCGCCGGGCTCCGGCACCCAGGCGCCGACCCCGATACAGGCCCAGCCGCGAGCGAGAACCAGATCCCGTTCCAGGGCCGCGAATCCATCGGCGGTATAGGCCTCGTTCGGCAGGCCGCTGGCCTCTTCTATAGGCTTTAAAACCCGCTGCAGGGCGTCACGTCGTGCCTCGATCTCCCGCGGCAACCAGGTGCTCATGCCAGCCTCCTCGGTTCAGAGGCAACAGTCTGGCGCGCGAAGCGCGGGCTTCGCGTCCCTGTAAACGACAGTCCTATTTCAGCAGCGACGCTTGCCAGGCTGCCGGCACATTCAACACATATGCTTGATATGGCCCTCAGCACGCCGCGTCAAAAAAGACTCTATTTCAAAGAGTTGAGGCCGAAGGTATTGCCTTCAGTGTCCCGACAAAGGGTGACCCAGCCAAATTCTCCGATTGAGAACTTTGATCTGACAACTTTGCCGCCTGCGTCGGCGACGCGGCCTTCCTCAACCGCACAGTCTTCAGCCATAAAGTACACAACGGTGCCACCCGGTCCGGCGGCGGCATGAGGTGACTTCGTCAAAGCGCCCCCTGCCCCGTATACGCCCATGTCGGCAGGAAAGCTCATCATCTGGGATTCACCAGTGGGGTCGCCCATTGGCTCAAGCTTGGTACCCAGCACGGTTTCATAGAAGGCCACTGCCCGGCTCAAGTCACCCACATAGATGTCAAACCACCCGACTACGTTCATCCTGGTCATGGTCGACTCCGTTTGTTGTCTCCATGCCAGTCACCTAACAAGGCGCAGTTGCTGTGTATTGTAGATTTCAGACATCGAACTTTCGAGAATACCTGCCGGGTGTGTAGCCTGTCGCCTTGCGAAAGGAATGGATGAAATGCGACTGGTCGGCGTAGGACCATGTGTCCTTGCCGTTCAAGGCCTCTTGCAGGCGCAGCACCTTAAGGAAATCGTGGGGCGCGAAACCCGTCGTTCGTTTGAGCCTGCGCTGTAGCTGGCGTGGCGACAGATCTGAAACAGCCGCCATGTCTGCAACGGAATGAATCTCGTCAAGGCTCTGAAGTATCTTCTCGGTCATTGGATTCGCGGCGACCAACCCGCTCTCCATCAGCTCTTCCACGAGTCCTGACAGAATTGGCTGCTGCTCCGCAAAGCTGCGACCGGAAAGGTCGTGGTTTATATCGACCAGCGGTAGATCACCCGCATAGGGCATGTCCACCATGCCATGGGAAACCGGCTCGCGGCTCAGCTGCCAGACGCCCGGCAAGAATCGGATGTTCACATAGTGGAACGACCTGCCCAGGTTGAACTCCACAGACTCGGCCCGCAGCTTGGAGACGCCTGTAACGTTTCTACTGCGCTGGTCAAAAACGATGTAGACGCAGGCGTCCGGCAAGGCGTGAAACCGATAGTCCTCTGACAGCGCGCCGTCTGTCCTAAGCTCCAGAAAGCGATGTACGATGCCGCGTAAATGACTTGGCGGCTCTGCCTCGACAAACTGCACAGCCTGAACTGCTCTCTGTCTGCCGTTTCCTTTTGGGTCGTACATGCCCGAACTGCTTCACATGTTCAAAGTTTCCGCGCCGCCGGCATACTTTAACTGCGCCAAATGCAACGGCAAAGCGCCTAGGATCGCGCCGATTGTCGGGCGCGCCCCAGTGACATCTGACATGCGCGGCTTCGCCGGACTTCAGTAAGTAAAGCTCGCAACAGAGGCCGACGTCAGGACCAGGCGCCAGGGACGGACGTCACGACGCATGCCGCGCGAAGGCTTCAACGATTGTCGTAGCCATCGCTCTGCCGGCAGCGGAGCGGGCCCCGGGCCCTTTCTCCAAAACCAATAGGGATTCCGGCATGCGCGGGAAACCCTCCGCCGGTGACAAGGGCTGCAAGCCGTCGCGCAAAGAACTCTCTCCCAGTAAGCCCACGGCGACACCGGCCTCGATTGCGGCCACAACCCCAGTCACGCTTTCGCTTGTATAGACTACACAGTAGCGGCGGCCGGCTGCTTCCAGCGTTTGCAAGGCCCTGTCGCGCCACCAGCACGCCCGATCGAAAAGCGCGACGGGAAGCGGGTCCTGCTCGTGCACCGAATGAAGCCGCGATCCGACCCAATAGGTCTTCTCTCTTGCGAGGATCTGCGAAGCAGGTGGCGTTGTCTCAACGGCATGCACCGCCAAATCGAGTTCACCTTGCGAAAGTGCGGAGGGGAAGTCAGCGCTGAAGGCACAGCGTACGACCAATTCCACACGTGGATGATGGCGGGCAAAGCGGGCGACGATCCTGGGCAGGACAGCCTCACCAAATTCGTCCGGAACGCCGATACGCAGAGATCCTTCGAGGCCGTCTGACCTCAGATCGCCGATTGCAGTATCCAGCAGGTCGGCGACCTGCTGCGCCAGGGGCTGCAGTTTCTCGCCGGTTGCGGTGAGTGAAACACCGCGCGCATGCCGCTCGAAGACCGGCGTGCCCAAGAGACCCTCCAGCCGCTTGATCTGCAGGCTGGCCGCTGACTGCGACCGCAGTATCCGTTCGGCCCCGCCGGAGACGCTACCGGCCTCCGCAACGGCCAGAAAGGTGCGCAACAATTCGCTGTCCAGTCTCTCGGGGGACATCGACCTATCGTTTGGACTCATAGCTCCTGCCTATATTATTCATTTTTCAGAAGCATAGGCGCAGGCTAGCGTTTGGCGCAATTGGGTTTCCTGACGGAAAATGACAATGAGCGAGATCACGCGGGAGTCGAAACCAGCGACCAGCAAAGCAAAGGTCTGGGGCCTGCTCGCTCTGGCTTTTGTTTTAGGTCTCTACCTTTGGAGCCCGCAACAGGCCACAGCGACCCTGTCATTCGTGATCGGCGGTATGCTGGACATCGCCCCGCTCGTCATTCCCGGCGTCCTCGCATCGGCCTGGGTGAATGCCAGCGGCGCCGGCGGACAAATCGCACGGGTGTTCGAAGGCAACCGCGCCCTCGCAATCCTGGCCGCGGCGGCGGTCGGCGCCATCACACCGGTCTGCGGCGTCGCCATCCTTCCCCTGATGGCAGGCCTGCTGGCCTCCGGTGTGCCTCTGGCCCCGATCATGGCATTCTGGCTTTCGTCGCCCGTCACCGACCCGGCGATGTTCGCGGTCACAGCAGCGACGCTTGGTTTCGACTTCGCCATCGGTAAAACCCTGGCGGCTTTCGGCATTGGACTGCTCGGCGGCGCGGTCACCGCCGCGTTGTCCGCCTTCGCCTGGACCCGGGCGCCGTTGCGGCAGAGCGGCCTTGCCGCGGCCCTCGGCGGCGGATGCTGTGCGGACGCTCCTTTCCGGCTTGCCATCTGGAAGGAACAAGAACGGCGTGCCCAATTCAGCAGAGAGATATGGGCGATGACGAAGCTGCTTCTGGTTTGCCTCGGCTTCGCCTTTGCAGCGGAACACCTGATGCACGAACTGCTGGCACCCCAGGCGCTGGCTGCTTATGTCGGCAGCCAATCCAAATGGGCTGTCCCGCTGGCCGTATTCGTCGGTGCGCCGGCCTACCTCGACGGCTACGCCGCCCTGCCGCTCACCCGGGGCCTGATCGACCACGGCATGTCGCCGGGCGCGGCAATGGCTTTCCTGGTGTCTGGTGGCGTGGTCAGCATCTGGGGCGCTCTGGCCATCGTTCCGGTTCTCAGGACAAAGCCCTTCCTGCTGTACCTGACTCTCGCAGTTGCCGGCTCGCTCGCGGCGGGCTGGCTTTTCGATCTCGCCGCCTGAGCGTCTTCAGGGCACGGCCCTGAGATAGCGAATCGGGCGGCCGGCGGTTGCGGCGTTTGCGGCGGCGACAACGGCATCGGTGTCGATCCGGTGATGGCCGTAGAGATCCTGAACCGTACCGGTCTGGCCGAAGTGTTCGACACCCAGGGCCTGCACCCGGTGACCCTGCACGCCGCCGAGCCAGGACAGTGTCGTCGGGTGCCCGTCGAGGAGCGTGACCAGACCGGCGTCGCGGTCGATGGGCGCCAGCAGCTCCTCGATGTGCGAGCGGGCCTGGTGCCGGCCTTCCTGGCGCGCCCGCTCCGCCGCATGCCAACCGGCGGAGAGGCGGTCGGCGGAGGTCACGGCCAACACGCCGACGTCGCGGCGGTCTTCGGCGATCAGCCCGGCAGCGGCGACGGCTTCCGCCGCCACCACACCCTGATAGGCGATAACCACTTGGCAATTCGGCCCCGGCGCGCGCAGCCAATAGGCGCCTTTGATGATGTCTTCGGCCAGGGTTTCTGTCATGGCACGTTTCGGCTGTTCCAGCGGCCGGGTCGAAAGGCGCAGATAGACCGAACCACCCTTCTCGTCGCGCAGCCAGGGACCGGCGGGCGCGCCCTCGCCGTCGCGTTGCATGTAATCGAAGGACCAAGCCATGATGATGGAGAGCTCATCGACGAAGGCCGGTTCGAAAGACGCCAGGCCGTCCTGCGCCAGGCCGATCAGCGGCGTAGAGACTGACTGATGGGCACCACCCTCCGGCGCCAGCGTGATGCCAGAGGGCGTCGCCACCAGCATGAAGCGCGCGTCCTGATAACAGGCATAGTTCAGCGCATCGAGACCGCGCTGGATGAAGGGATCATAAAGCGTGCCAATGGGCAGCAGGCGCTCGCCGAACAAGTGATGGGACAGGCCCAGGGCGGAGAGCAACAGGAAGAGGTTCATCTCGGCGATACCCAGTTCCATGTGCTGGCCTTCCGGACCCATGATCCATTTCTGCGCCGAGGGCACCTTCTCGTCGCGGAAGGTGTCGCCCAGCGGCGTCCGGCTGAAGAGGCCGCGGCGGTTCACCCAGGCGCCCAGATTGGTCGACACCGTCACGTCCGGTGAGGTGGTGACGATGCGCTGGGCAAGGGGCGAGTCTTCCCGCGCCACTTCGTTCAGGATCTTGCCGAAGCCCTCCTGCGTCGACATCACTTCACCCGAGGGTGTCGGCAGTGCGGTGGGCAGCGGCACCCGCGCCGCCTCATAGCGGCGGCGGCCTCTACTGTTAAAGGGCGCGGCTTTCAGAAAACGCTCGATCTCGGCCGGCGGCGCTTCCATCGCTTCAAAAGGTTCCCACTCGTACCCGGGGCGGATGCCCAGTCCGGCGCGGTAGGTTTCCATCTGATCCGGTGTCATCAGGCCGGCATGGTTGTCCTTATGGCCGGCCAACGGCAGGCCGTAACCCTTCACCGTGTAGGCGATGAAGCAGACCGGGCGGTCGTGGTCGATGGCGGCAAAGGCCTCCAGGATCGCCGGCAGGTCATGGCCGCCCAGGTTGGTCATCAGACGCGCAAGCTCTTCATCGCTTCGGGCCTCAATCAACGCCGTTACTGGGCCTTGGTCTCCGAGATCGTCGAGCAACCGCTTTCGCCAGGCGGCCCCGCCCTGAAAGGTCAGTGCCGAATAAAGCTGATTGGGACAATTGTCGATCCAATCGCGGATCGCTTCGCCCCCCGGTTCCTTGAAAGCGGCTTGCAGCAGGTGACCGTATTTGATGGTCACCACCTCCCAGCCCATCGAACTGAACAGCTTGTCGAACTGGCCGTAAAGTCCTTCCCGCGCCACCGCATCCAGGCTCTGGCGGTTATAGTCGATCACCCACCAGGCATTGCGCAGGTCGTGTTTCCAGCCCTCCATCAGCGCTTCATAAATGTTGCCTTCATCCAGCTCCGCATCGCCGACCAGGGCAATCATGCGGCCCTCGGGCACCGTCTGCGACCAGCCCTTCAGGCGGACATAGTCCTGCACCAGACTGGCGAAGGACGTGATCGCGACGCCCAGGCCGACGGAGCCAGTGGAGAAGTCCACGTCGTCCACGTCCTTGGTGCGCGAGGGATAGGACTGAGCGCCGCCGAAGCCGCGGAAGTTCTCCAGCTTCTCCCGGCTCTGATTGCCGAAGAGGTATTGGATGGCATGGAACACCGGGCTGGCATGGGGCTTCACCGCGACCCGGTCGTCGGGCCTCAGCACGTGGAAATAGAGCGCCGTCATCAGGGTCGCGAGAGAGGCGCTGGAGGCCTGATGCCCGCCGACCTTTACCCCATCGACCTTGGGGCGCAGATGGTTGGCGTTGTGGATCATCCAGGACGACAGCCAGAGAATTTTCTTCTCCAGCGCCTCCAGCATTTTCAGGTCTTGGGTCTCGATCATCGCTTCTATCGGAACTCTCTGCTGAAAGGATGCGGCGCCAGGGCCGCAGATTACGCCAATCAGCCCTGGCAGGACATGCCAAAGACACCAGGAATTTTCTCAATATTGGCACATAGCGATAGAAAATCACTTCTGAGCAGCATAACCATGCCAGGCATGGAGCTTGATGGGATCGACCGGAAGATTCTGGCGGCGCTTCAGGCCGACGGCCGCCTTAGCAACGTCGAGCTGGCCGATCGGGTTGGCCTCTCGCCTTCACCCTGCCTGCGCCGCGTACGGCTGCTGGAGGAAGCCGGCATCATCGACCGCTATGTGGCGCTGGTCGACCAGCGCAGCGTGGGCCTGCCGGTCTCGGTCTTCATCTCGATCAAGCTGGAGCGCCAGCAGGAAGAGGACCTGGACCGCTTCGAGGCAGAGGTCAGCGCCTATCCTGAGGTGCTGGAGTGCTATTTGATGACCGGCACCCAGGACTACCTGTTGCGGGTCGTGGTGGCCGATCTTGCGGCTTACGAGCGTTTCCTCAAAACCAAACTGACCCGGGTCGGCAATGTCGCCGACATTGAGTCCAGCTTCGCCCTGAAGCAGGTGAAGTATACCAACGTGCTGCCGCTCTCGGTCACAGATCCCTGAGGCGAAACGGTGGCGCCCAGAAACCGCTAACCCTCGTGGCCCGACCATTGACGCTCCAGCGACTGCCGGATAGCGTGCCCGCCGAACACGATTCCCAAGAAAACAAAGACTCTGCGCTTCCGGGGAGGAATTTCGACTATGCAAAAGTCTCGGCGCCGCTGCCTCTCAGCCACCTTACTGACTCTCGGTCTCTCTTTGGGCCTCTGGGCCACGGCCCTGCCCGTCCAGGCGGCGGAGAAGATCACCATCTCCGCCCTCACCTTCGTCTCTTCCTCGCCGCTCTTTATCGCCCAGGACAGGGGCTACTACGCCGACGAAGGCCTGGAGGTCGAGTTCAAGTTCTTCCGTGCCGCACAGCCGGTCGCCGTCTCCATTGCCTCCGGCGATGCCGACTTCGGCGTTACCGCCTTCACCGGCGGTTTCTACAATCTGGCCGGCAAGGGCGCCCTCAAGGTCATCGGCGCCCAGAGCCGGGAGGAGCCGGGTTACAACTTCTCTGCCTACATCGCCTCCAACCAGGCCTATGACGCCGGTTTCGACAGCCCGGAGAAGTTCCCCGGCAAATCCCTCGGCATGACGCAGAAAGGTTCCTCCTTCCACCTGATGATCGGCATGCTGGCGGAGAAGCTGGGCATCGACCTGGATGAGATTCAGCTTAAGTCGCTGGAGAAGGTGCCGAACATGATCGGCGCGATCAAATCCGGCCAGGTCGACTCGATCATCCTGCCGGCCCATATCGCAACGAAGCTGGAACGCGACGGCTCCGCCCGGATCATCGGCTGGGTGCAGCAGTACACGCCTTATCAATTGGGCGGGCTCTTTACGTCGACCCGAAACGTCGAAGAACGCCGCGATGTGGTGGAACGCTTCGTGCGCGCCTACCAACGCGCCGCGGCCGACTATGCCGCGGCTTTCATGCAGGTCGATGCCAGCGGCGAACGGGTTTTCGGGGAAAAAGCCGAAGCGCTGATTCCCATAATCGAGAAGTACACCAAAACCAAGCCCGCCTCGATCAAAGCCGGAGCGCCGTTCATCGATCCCCAGGGCCGCCTGAAGGTTCAGTCGATCCATGATCAGGTGGCCTGGATGCAGGCGCAGGGCCTCGTTGCCAAAGACGTCGATCCGGCAGGCTTTGTGGACCTCAGCTTCATCGAGGGACACCTGGACGTTCCGACGAACTAGGCGCCGCCGCGGGCCGCGACCATGGAACTGCGTCTCGAAGGGATCAGCCATCGCTACGATGCGCTGACGGTGCTGGAAGACATTTCGCTGACCGTGGAGGAAGGCGAGACCCTCGCCCTCATCGGCCCCTCGGGCTGTGGCAAGTCGACTCTGCTCGGTATCCTCGGCGGCCTGTTGCAGCCCAGCGCCGGCAGGGTGGTCGCAGAGGGCGCGGTGCCGGCGAGTTGCCTCAACCCCCTCACCTATGTGTTTCAGGACTTCGCCCTGCTGCCCTGGCGCAGCGTGGCGGACAATGTTTCCCTCGCCCTGGAGCATCACCAGCTTTCGGCCAATGAACGAAGAGAGCGCATTGCCGAGGTGCTGCAACGCACGGGCCTGAGCGACTTTGCCGCCGCCTTCCCCGGCCAGCTCTCCGGCGGCATGCGCCAGCGTGTGGGCATCGCGCGCGCCCTGGCGGTGATGCCCGCGGTTCTGCTGATGGACGAACCGCTCTCCGCGCTGGACGCCCAGACCCGCGATCTGCTGATGGAGGATTTCCTCGACCTCTGGGTCCGCGAGCGCACCACGGCGGTCTACGTCACCCACAACCTGAACGAGGCGCTGCGCCTGGCGGACAAGGTCGCCGTCCTTTCCCGCCGCCCAGGGCGCTTGCGCGAGATCGTGCCGCTCACCATTCCTCAGTCCGAACGCGGCAGCAGCGCAGCCCTGGCCGAACTGGCCCGGTTGCACGACCACCTTTGGGGCCTGATCAAGGACGAAGCCCGCACGGCGGAGCGGGAGGTGGCCGATGTCTGAGACGGGACAAAGAGGCGGCGCTATCCGCTTTCGCGGCGGCGGCTTCGCACCGGGTCAACGGCGTGGTCCGGCCATCGTCGTCTTCGCCGCCCTGATCGCGGTCTGGCAGGGCGGCAGCAGCCTGGGCTGGATCAACCCGCTTTTCCTGCCCAGCCCGATGAACATTGGCGAGGCGCTCTATGCCGTCGCCGTGAGCGGCGAGCTCTGGCGCCACGTTACCGCCTCGTTGGGCCGTATCCTCGGCGGCTGGGCGCTGGGAACCTTCGCCGGTCTGGCGCTGGGCACCGCCATGGGGCTCTTCACCCTGGCCCGCTCCATCGGCCTGCCGCTGGTCTCGGCGATCTTCCCGGTCCCCAAAATCGCGCTGCTGCCGCTCTTCATTCTCTGGTTCGGGATCGGGGAGCCGTCGAAACTTGCGACCATCGCGCTCGGCGTTTTTTTCCCCACCGCCATCAACTGTTACAGCGGGATCGACGGAGTCGCCCGCAACCTGATCCGCATGGCCCAGTCCTTCGACCTGCCGCCGCGGGATATCGTCCGCAAGGTGGTGCTGCCGGGCGCCATGCCGACGATCATCGCGGGCTTTCGCATCTCCTCCTCTGTCGCGCTGATCCTGGTGGTTGCTGCGGAGATGATCGGCGCCGAGTACGGCCTCGGCGCCTTCGTATTGCAGGCCGGGCATCTCATGGCCACCGACCAGTTGCTGGCCGGCGTGGTTTGCCTTTCCATTCTGGGGCTGTTGTTCGGCGCGGCGATCAGCGCGGTGGAGAAAAGCCTCCTGCGCTGGCGCTGAATTTTCTCGCCGCTCCGGGAAACGTTTTCCCGAATCTCATCGTAACTCCTCTTGAACACCGGGGGCCAAGAAACGGAATTGCTCAACGAGTGAACCGCGCCTTGGCTTTCCGCGACCCAGTCAGGATGATCTGTTTACCAAGAGGAGGCGCAAAGATGTGGCGCAGGCTTTTCAGCGGTTCGACGCGCAGGGGCACAAAAGGACTCGATAAAGGGGATCTACTGCGCCTGGCGATGGCTGTTGCGGTGGTTTTTGCCGGCGGGATCACCTGGCGCTACAGCCAGACCGAGACGGTGGTACAGGTGGAAACGACCCTGTGGTCGCAGCAGGCTCTTCAGATCCTAGGCCCGCTCGCCCTTTAAACCCGACCTCTCGCACAGTTGGGAAATTGCAGGGAATCGATTTGGCGAGGTGGTCTAAAACCCCTCGCAGTGCTTGGGGCCGATCAGGCTAGAAGTTGATCAGACCGAAAAGATAGGTCACGCCGACCACAACGACGACGGCGACCACGATCCCTTCGATCCAGCGCCAAACCCGACGGCGTTCACTTCCCTCTTGTTCGCTTTCGATGACAGACCGATACATCACGCCTCTCCCCTCTGCCTTCTGCTGGCAGTTGCCTTGACCCGGCAACCTTTTTTGCGAGACCCGGGGCTCCAAAAGAAACCTCCACGGCACCACCGCAGACTATTAGAGTATCAGACTACGGCCTCAGCGCCAAACCGCTGCAAACCTGAAACAGTCAGCTCTCGGCCCTGCATGGTTATGGCCCCTGGGGATGCAGGTTTTTTATCCTATACCGAGAATTC
Organism: Pelagibius sp.; assembly: GCF_965249265.1. NCBI lineage: Bacteria > Pseudomonadati > Pseudomonadota > Alphaproteobacteria > Rhodospirillales > Rhodovibrionaceae > Pelagibius > Pelagibius sp. Next base: position 3,144,674 of record NZ_OZ252224.1, read on the forward strand.
CCAGCTCACCGGCCCGCCGTCTCGCAGCCCGGCCAGCGAGCGCTCCGGCCCCACTTCGGCACCGAAAACATGAGCGACATGCCGGCCCTTCCCGGCACATCAACCAAGGCGGCAGTATCTAGCCAAAACGATTAATTTAAGAAATCCAGGCTATGCGGGACCTGCAGGTCAGTCTTGCGCAAATCTGCCGCCGCACTGCAACATTTTTGTTGCATTAGAAACAGGGTAACGGTATCAACCCGCGCATGAGCAATTCTACAAAAAATTCGAAGCCTAAGTCCGACCGCTCATACGAGAAGAAGCGCCGTCCCTGCCTCATGTGCCGGACCGACTTCGTGAGCACTTGGCCGGGCGAGCGCATCTGCCAGTCCTGCAAGTCGACCAGCGCTTGGCGCGAAGGGATCGCCGCCTAGCGAGCCTCTGGCCTTTCGGCCAACAGCACGCTCAGGGGAAAAACGAAGCCCGCCTCCCTGGAAGAGGTGAAGGTCTCGCCGTTTTCTTGGCTGTTTCCTCCCGTCCACGTCTGCGCTGACCGATTGTATTGTTCGGCCTAAATGGCGGCAAACTGGCGCGCGCCTTTGGCACCTCGTCCCGGTCGGCGACTACCGCAAAGACTCTTCGGAACTGCCGTAGGTTACGCGACCGGCCTTCACCCGGTGCGCAGTTGCTGGAGAAACTCGTCCAGTTTGGAGCGAAGGACCTGGGACCCTTTCGAAAGCTGGTCCGAAGCCTCCAGCACATCGCCGGCTGATTTGCCGGAATTCGATGCTGCCTCGGCAATACCGGAGACATTGCTGGTTACCTCCTGGGTACCCCGCGCCACCTCTTGGGCGTTTCGCGAGATTTCCCGTGTCGCGGCATCCTGTTCCTCGACCGCAGCGGCGATGGCCGCCGTCGTGCTGCCAATATCCTCAATGATGCCGCGCACCGCCTCGATAGCCGACACGGTGTTACCGGTAGCCGACTGCATGTCGCCGATCTGGGTCCCGATCTCCTCGGTCGCCTTAGCGGTCTGATTGGCAAGCGACTTCACCTCGTTGGCGACCACGGCGAAGCCCTTGCCCGCTTCGCCGGCCCTTGCGGCCTCGATGGTCGCATTGAGCGCCAGCAGATTGGTCTGCTCGGCGATATCCTGGATCAGGTTCACCACGTCACCAATCTTCTGGGCGGCTTCGGCCAGGCTGTTCACCGTCGCGCCGGCTGTTTCCGCCTCCGTCATCGCCTTGCCGGAGATCTCCCGGGACTGGGAAACCTGGCGCGAGATTTCACCGATGGAACTGGAAAGTTCTTCCGAGGCCGAGGCGACGGTCTGCACATTGCCGGCCGCGTTGTCCACCGCAGAACTGGCGTTGCCGGCACGCTCGCTGGCCTGACCGGCCGCTTCGGAGAGACCTTCGGCTGTCGACCGCAACCGCCCGGAAGCGGCGGAGACCTCGTTCACCACCGGATCAAGGCTCGTTTCGACGTCTGCCGCAAGGGCGATCAGTGCTTCGCGCTTCTCGCGCTCGCCGCGCTCCCGCTCCCCTTTCTGCGCTTCATCAAGGCGGCGGGCCTCCTTGCCCTGATCCTTGAAGACCAGGACAGCGCGCGCCATCTCGCCGAGTTCGTCGCCACGGTCGGTCCCGTCAATCTCGACGGAAAGATCTCCGGAAGCCAGAACACTCATCTGATCGGTTATCGAGGCGACCGGGCCGGTGACGCTACGCACGGCAACGAAGACGACGCCCGCTGTGGCAATCATCAAAACGACAAAGCCGATCACCGCGGCCATAAACATCTGCCAGGCCTGCCCTTCCAACGCGAACACCTGCGCCTGCAGGTCGCTGGCGAGCCGGTCTTCGACCTGCTTCAGGAGATTGATCTTCTGGGTGATGGCATCGAACCAGTGGGCGCCTGTAACGCCACCGAGCGAACCGCCGTAGGCGCTCTCGCGTGCCACGTTGCGAAGGCCCGCCACTTCATCGACAACAGGACCCTTTAACGTCTCCTCGTAATACGCCTTCTGTGCCGGTGAGGCGTAGGCGAAGAAGTTACTGAGGAACGCCTGTTGCTGGGCAATCAGCGAGACGAAGCGCTGATGTATCGCGGGGGCGAAGTCCCCTTTGCCAAAACCGTTCGCGCCCATGGCACGCTCGATGCCGGTGCGCTCCTTGGCTTGCAAGAGGTTGATGTAGGCAACAATGGAGTTGGTGACCTCCACATTGCTGCTGAGCACCGCCATCTCTCCCACAGTATCCAGCAGTAAGGAGATGGTCTTGGTGTAGTATTTCGCCATCTCGCCAACGGTCAGGGAAAGGCCGCTGACAGCGGTCCGCTGCTCATTCAACTGGGCAACCATATCCAAGGCAGCCTGGAACTTGCCCTCGAAAACAGTGCCGAAACTATCGATGTGGGACACTTCAGCGACTTCATAAAAGTGTTTGAGCTGCTGATCCGTCAGTTCGCGCTGCTTGGTCAGCTTTTCCGCGAAAGCCCCCTCGCCCTTCTTGCCGATGAAGCCGGCGGAAATGCCCCGCTCCTTCTGCAGTTCATGGACCAGCGCAGAGACGTCCGGCGCCAGGACCGAAAGATCGTGAAGGCGCTGCATGTCGCGCGAGATCTGTACCTGCTCGCTGATCAAGATACCCGACGTCACCAATACCCCAAACAACGGCAAAGCCAGTGCAATGCCGATCCGGGTGCGAATTTTGAGACTGCTGAGAAGAGTTTTCATAATCTGAATGCCTACACACAGAGCGCCGGGTGAACGCCAACATGTAGACAAAAAATGATTACTTCATCGTTTACACTCTCTCTTTCCAGCTGCGAAGACCAAGCGGAAGCGTCATCTCCTCGGCCGTAGATTTGCCGGCAAGTAGAAAGCCTGTATTAAAGCGCCCGCTACTATGCCGGCGGCTCGCGCCCGCTGAGTCTCAGTTTTTCAAACTTGAGAAAGACAAGTCCGCGGTCGCCAAACCAGCGCCCGTCGAGAAAGAACGCGGAGAGGGGATTCTGCGGCGGCTTAGGACTTTATATCCAGCAGGGTGTCAGTCACTTCGTCCTGCGTCCGGATGGCGGCCGCATTAGCTTCATAGGCGCGCTGCGCCTGAATCTGGGTCACCAGTTCCTCGGCCAGATTGACGTTCGGCCGATTGACCAGCCCCTCTGAATCGGCATCAGGGCTGCCCGGCTCATAGGTTTCGACAGAGGCGGGCGACACCGGCCGCACCTCACCCCTGACTCCGCCGCCGCTGGTGGTCACATCCTGAACCCTTTTGGGCTGGAAGGCGCCGGGCTGCTGCTGAGGGCCATCGGGATCGACGCCTCGGCTGCGCATATCTGCCACATTGTCAGCCGAAACGGCCAAGCGCTTACTCTGCGCCATAAGCCCGGAAACCGAAATCGCGAAACCCTGAATCATCCTGGCACCGATCGCCATTATCGAATCACCTTAGCCTACACGAATCGGAATTCTTATTCAAATATTTGATATTATTGGATTTTTTCATAAAACTTTAGACAAAGCCGAGCCTTGCAATCCCTGCATAGGCGCCATACCTATACTTTCCAGATATATCTCGACCCGATATATGATGATATACCTGAGGTCGATTGTTGTCGGACCCTGATTTTTGCATTCACCGGAGACCTAGCGGCCATGGACGTCAAAATTCTTTGCCTGGGCGTGCTCTCACGCGGCGAAGCCAGCGGCTACGAGATCAAAAAGGCTTTCGAGGAAGGGCCCTTCAGCCACTTCCATCAAGCCAGCTTCGGTTCGATCTATCCGGCACTGAATGCTTTGAGTTCGGAAGGCCTGGTTGAATGCCGGGCCCAGGCCCAGGAGAAACGGCCGGACAAGAAGATCTATTCCCTCACCGCCAAGGGCCAACAGACCTTGACCAACGCCCTGCTCACCGAACCGGACCATGACCGTGTGCGCTCGGATTTCCTCTTTATTCTGTCCTTCGCACAGTTTTTGCCGCCGGCGCGTGTCGCAGCGCTGATTGACCAGCGCATCGCCTGGTATCGAGAATCCCTGGAGCGGATGGAGGGCTGCGCCGCAGCCAACACAGCGCCGCCCGGTGCGGCCTTCGTGCGCAACATGGGCATCGCCGTTTACCGCACCGCCGCCGAGTACCTTGAAAACAACCGCGACGCCTTGATCGCAGAAGTATCAGCGCCCGAGGTGCTGGTCGCAGAGTAATTCGCCCGAGGAGGTAAACGCATTGCCGCATTGCTGCGTACAACTCCTTGAAATCGCAAACACAGGAAAAATGAGCGCCCCCCCAAGATGAAACGCTCCTTTATCTTCGCAGTTCTTCTGGCCATCGCGGCAACGGCCTGGATTGTCTCGGGCCAGTTCGGCGACAGCGACGCCCAACCCGAGGCACAGAAACCGCCGGCGGACCTGACCGCCCTCGATAATCCGCCGGAGGTGCGTGTACGCCTGTCCAAGGCGCAGAACCACGCCGTGGTCGATTTGCTGCGCGGAAGGACAGAGGCCAACCGCTTGGTTGAGATCAAGACGGAAACCTCCGGCCGGGTAGCGAAGCTGATCGTGGAAAACGGTACCAGGGTTGCCGCCGGCGAAGTCATCGCGGAACTCGACCCCGGCGACCGGCAGGCCCGGCTCGCAGAGGCCAAGGCGCTGCGCGCCCAGCGCAAGATCGAATATGAAGCCGACCGGAAACTCTCCCAGAAAGGTTTCCGCGCGGAAACCCAGATGGCCGCAACGAAAGCATCTCTCGAGGCTGCCGAAGCCGCCGTGAAGATTGCCGAGGTTGAGCTCTCCTACACCGTCATCCGCGCGCCCTTCGACGGCGTGGTGGACGACCATATGGTTGAGATCGGCGACTTCACCGACAAGGGCGACTCCTTGGCGCGGTTGGTCGAGCTTGATCCGATGCTGATCGTCGCTCAGGTCAATGAGCGCGAAGTCCAGCGTCTCTCCGTCGGCAACCCGGGTCAGGCCCGTCTGATGACCGGTGCGGTGGTCGACGGCACCATCCGTCATATCTCTTCGGTGGCCGATCCGGCGACAAGAACCTTCCGTGTCGAGCTTGAAGTGCCCAATCCCGACGGCACTATTGCAGACGGCATGACGGCGGAGATTGCCCTTCCGCTTGAGGAAGGCGAAGCGCATCTGGTTTCTCCGGCGATCCTTACCCTGGCGGACACAGGCGTGATCGGCGTGAAGTCCGTCGACGCAAACGACACCGTCATCTTTCACCCCATCCGCATCGTCGACACCAACCAGGAAGGGGTTTGGATCGTCGGGCCACCGGCTGAGACGACGCTGATCACCGTCGGCCAGGAGTACGTTAACGCCGGTGACGTCGTCCGCCCGGTCGAGGAACAGGCGATCAGCGCGCGCATGCGGGAGCTTGGCTCTTGAACGCGATCATCGACGCAGCCATCGGTCATGCCCGGACCGTCATCCTCGCCCTGCTGCTGATCCTGGTGGCCGGCAGCTTCGCCTATGTGTCCATCCCCAAGGAAGACTCGCCGGACATCAACATCCCGACGCTTTACATCGTGCTGGCCCACGAAGGCATTTCGCCGGAGGATTCCGAGCGCCTGTTGATCAGGCCGATGGAAAAAGAGCTGCGCAGCATCGAAGGGGTGAAGGAGATGACTTCCACCGCCTACCTCGGCGGCGGCAATGTCATTCTTGAGTTCGACGCCGGATTCGATCCGGACATCGCCATGGCCGACGTCCGCGAAAAGGTCGACCTCGCCAAACCGGAACTGCCCCAGGACGCCGAAGAACCGACGGTTCACGAGATCAACCTCAGCCTTTTCCCGGTTCTGACCGTTACCCTTTCGGGCAGCGCGCCGGAACGCACCCTGCTGCGTATGGCCCGCGACCTGCAGGACAAGATCGAAGAAGTCTCCTCCGTCTTGGAAGCCGATATCGGCGGCGACCGCGACGAGCTTCTGGAGATCATCGTCGATCCCCTGGCGTTGGAGAGTTACAACCTCAACGCGGCCGACATCCTGGACATCGTCGCCAAGTCCAACATCGTCGTGGCCGCCGGTTCCCTCGACACCGGCCTCGGCCGGTTCCCGGTAAAGGTTCCAGGCCTCTTCGAAACCGTAGACGACATTTTCAACACACCGGTGAAGGTGAATGGGGACGCGGTGGTGCGCTTCCGCGACATCGCCAGCCTGCGCCGGACCTTCAAGGACTCCAGCGGCTTTGCCCGCATCACCGGTCAGCCGGCAATTGTCTTGGAGGTCTCGAAGCGGACCGGTGAGAACATCATCGAAACCATCGAGCAGGTGCGTGCCGTCGTCGAGGCAGAGCGTGAGAACTGGCCGGAAAGCATTGTCGTCTCCTACAGCCAGGATAAGTCGACGGACATCCGCAACAACCTGCTGGACCTCCAAAACAATGTGTTGAGCGCCATCCTGCTGGTCATGGTGGTGGTGGTAGCCGCGCTCGGCCTGCGCTCCGCCGGGCTCGTCGGTATCGCCATCCCCGGATCCTTCCTGACCGGCATTCTGGTGCTTTCCATCGCCGGGCTGACCGTCAACATCGTGGTGCTCTTCGCCCTGATCCTGGCGGTGGGCATGCTGGTCGACGGCGCGATCGTGGTGACCGAGTACGCCGACCGCAAGATGAGCGAGGGCCAGGACAAGAAAGCCGCCTACGGCCTTGCGGCAAAGCGCATGGCCTGGCCGATCATCGCCGCCACCGCGACGACCCTGGCCGCCTTCCTGCCGCTGATGTTCTGGCCGGGGGTGGTCGGTGAGTTCATGAAGTACCTGCCGCTGACCCTCATCGCCACTCTCAGCGCCTCCCTGCTGATGGCCCTGATCTTCGTACCGACACTGGGTTCGGTCTTCGGCAAGCCCGGCGGGGCCGTGGATGCCAAGACCATGAAGACCCTGGCCGCCGGCGAATCCGGCGACCTGAACGCGGTGGGGGGATTCACCGGTTTCTATCTGAAGACGCTGGGCGCCGCTCTTCGTCATCCGGCAAAGGTCCTTTCCGTTGCATTTCTTTTGTTGGTCGGCGTCTGGGTCGGCTATGGCACTTTCGGCAAGGGGGTCGAGTTCTTCCCCGATGTGGAGCCGCAGAACGCCATCATTCAGGTTCATGCCCGCGGCAACCTCTCCATCGAGGAACGCGACACGCTGCTGCGCGAGGTGGAACAGGAAATCCTGGACCTGCAGCGCGAAAAGGGCGAGTTCCACGCCATCTATGCCCGTTCCATGGCGTCTTCCGGCACCCAGGGCGGCGATGAGGCCGAAGACGTCGTTGGGATAGTCACGCTGGAGTTCACCGACTGGTTCCTGCGCCGGCCGGCGGACGAGATCCTGAGCGAAATCCGCGAGCGCAGTGCACTTCTGGCCGGTATCTTCATCGAGCCGCGCAAGGAGGAATCCGGACCGCCGGTCGGCAAGCCAGTACAGATCGAAGTCTCGTCAGCCAACCCGGCGCTGATTGAGCCGGTGGTTCGACAGATCGGCGCGGCAATGAGCGAGATCGGCGGCTTCGTGGACGTAGAAGACGGCACCCAGATCCCGGGCATCGAGTGGGAACTGGTCGTCGACCGTGCCCAGGCCGCCAAGTTCGGTGCTGACATCAGCCTGATCGGCAGCTATGTGCGGATGATCACCAACGGCATGAAGCTGGGCGACTACCGGCCCGACGACAGCAAGGAAGAGATCGATATCGTCGTGCGCCTGCCTGAGCAGTACCGCACGATCGAGCAACTCGACCTCATACGGATGCAGACCGAGTCGGGCCTGATCCCGATATCGAACTTCGTCACCCGGGTCCCCAAGCAGAAGGTCGGCCTGCTGCGCCGCACCGACAGCCGCCGCGCCATGACCATCAAAGCCGACGTTGCGCCCGGTTTGCTTGTCGACGACAGGGTGCAGGAAGTGCGCGGCTGGCTCGCGAACCAGCGTTTCGACCCGCGGGTGATCATCAACTTCAAAGGCGAGGATGAAGAGCAGAAGGCAGCCCAGGATTTCCTCGGCAAAGCCTTTGCCGTCGCCCTCTTCCTGATGGCGATCATCCTGGTGACCCAGTTCAACAGCTTTTACAGCGCCTTCCTGATCCTCTCCGCCGTCATCATGTCGACGGTCGGCGTGATGATCGGCTTGCTGGTGACCAATCAGCCCTTTGGCATTGTCATGTCGGGTATCGGCGTCATCGCCTTGGCCGGCATCGTGGTGAACAACAATATTGTGCTGATCGACACTTTCGACAGGCTGCGGGAGACCACCTCTTCCACCCGCGAGGCGATCCTGCGGACAGGTGCCCAGCGCCTGCGCCCGGTTTTGCTGACCACGATCACCACCATCCTCGGCCTCATGCCGATGGTGCTGGCGATGAACATCGACTTCTTCTCTCGGACGGTACAGATCGGCGCCCCCTCCACCCAGTGGTGGCGTCAGCTTTCCACCGCCATTGTCTTCGGGCTTTCCTTCGCCACTCTGCTTACGCTGGTGGTGACGCCGAGCGCCCTGATGCTGCGTCACAACATCGCGGAGGCCTTCGCACGGCGGCGCAGAAAGAAGACGTTGCCCGAAGGCTGGCCGTCGGGTGACGACAGCGGCAAGGAACGTCCCTCTACCGGCGGACCCGGCGTGCCGGAGGCAGCGGAGTAGACGCGGGAAAACCGGGTCAGTCGTCGTCCCTGCGGTCAGCGTCCGCCAACGACTCGTCTGGCGGCTCCTCTGACGGCTCAAGGCCACCTGCCTTAACCTCGCGCCGATACTGCATGAGCGCTGCGGGAATGCTCAGCAGGTAAGCGAGCCCCGCCACCGTCAGGGTGATCCAGGGCTCCGATATCAGAAACGCGGCAAAGATCACCAAGCCAACCATGGCCATGCGGCGATGGGGCACCCGCAGCTTGATCCGCTTGGCGGAGAAGGTCGGCACCTTGCTGACCATGAGGACCGCCACCCCCAACAGAACCAGCAGGTTGATGACGTCGCTGCGCAGCACCATATCGCCGAACACGAAACTCATGGTCAGCGGCAGCAGCGCCAGCCCGGCCGCCGCCGGCGCCGGCACCCCGACGAAATAGCGCGAAGCAAGCGGTGCCGGATTTTCCTCGCCCAGGGCGGTATTGAAGCGGGCGAGCCGGAGCGCACAGCAGGCGGCATAGACCAGGCAGATCGCCCAGCCGAGACCGCCGGCATCCGAGAGGGTCCAGAGGAAGATCACCAGCGCCGGCGTCACACCGAAGGAGATGACATCGGAAAGCGAGTCCAGCTGGGCGCCGAATTCGCTTGTCGCCCCCATGAGGCGGGCAATACGGCCGTCCAGCCCGTCCAGCAGCATGGCGACGACGACCGCGGTGACGGCCAGCTCCCAACGCTCCTGCATCGCCATGCGCACAGCGGTCAGCCCTGCGCAGAGCGCCAGAAGCGTCAGCGCATTAGGAATCATCCGGTTGATCGAGAGGACCGAAACCCTGCGTCGTCGCAAACGGGCCACGCTAGCGTTCCTCGCCCTGGCGGGCCGGTTCCTGCGACAGCAAGTCGGCAATCACGGTTTCGCCTGCAATGGTCGTCTGGTAGGGCACCACCAGCGGCGAGACGCCCTCTGGAAGATAGACATCCATGCGGCTGCCGAAACGGATCAGGCCGAAGACCTGCCCCGCTTTGACAGGCTGGCCAAGCGACACATCGCAGATGATCCGTCGCGCCACCAAGCCGGCGATCTGAATGAAGGCAAGATCCACACCGTCATAGCTGGTGACCTTCAGGGACATGCGTTCGTTGTCGACCGACGCCTTATCCAGGGCGGCGTTCAGGAACTTGCCGGGCCGGTAGGAAAGCCCAGAGATCTTGCCGTCCAGCGGCACCCGATTCACATGAACGTTGAAGACATTGAGAAAGATCGAAATCCGCGTCAGCGGGGCGTCGCCCATCTCCAACTCGGGCGGCGGCGGCGCGCGTTCGATCATCTGCACCATGCCGTCTGCGGGGGCGATGACCAGCCCGGGGCGGCTCGGAGTCACCCGCGGCGGATCTCTGAAGAAATAGGTACAAAATCCGGCCAGCAACAGTCCAAGCCAGAAAAGCGGCGACCACAGCAGGCCGAGCAGAACTGCCAGGGCCAGGGCCGCTGCAATGAAGGGCCACCCGGCCCGGTTGATTGGCACTAGAACAGATCTAAACACGCGATGGTCTCGCCCTGTGGCTTGCTTGTGATCTGCAGTAATAGACCAGGGACCCCCCTTTCAAACAGCCGAAAATCAAGGCCGGCAACGCTTTACCGATCCTTAAAGGCTCCCATGCTACTCAAAAAGGCTGATGCAATGGGAGTATGTGCCTTGGACGCCTCGGGGAACGAGCCAAGCGAATCCGGAGCTGGAAAGAGCGCGGGACCGTCGACGGTCAAGAAGGTTGCGGAGGCCGCTCTGCCTCTGGAAGTGGGAAGTCTCGCCTTGGGGGAGGACGGCCACATCCAGCATGGCCGCGAAGACAGCCCTCTGCATTTTCGCTTTACCGCCTGTGGGTTGGATTTTGAGGCAGATCTGGCCGGCAAGGACGCGCCCCTGCGTCTGACCGCCCATCTCGGCAAGCTCCCCTACACCGCCCAGTCGCCTGACGGACGCCGGCTGGCACGGAGCGTCCTGGCAGCAACCGATCGTCTGCGCCGCGGCCAGATCCTGCTCACCGAAAATCAGGACATGATTTTGCAGGGCGAACTGACTCCGCCGAGCCCGAGAACCGCGGTGAACGTTATCGCCACGGCGACTGCGCTGATCCTCGACTTCAAGCCCTACATCGACCTTATGGCTGAAGCGCTCAACCTGCACCCGCCACGGCCAAGCGAACCCAAAAACGCCGAAGGGGAAGAGGCTGAGAGTGAAGATGTCGCTGCAACAGTTTCCTCTGACGAAGGCGCCACGATAGCCGAGACGGCGGATGACGAAGTAGCCGGTGACGAAGCAGCCGATGACGAAGCGGCCGATAACGAGGCAGCCAGCAAAGAGACGGGCGAAGATGGTGACGCAGCCGCCAAGGCCGCAGCCGTCGGCGAGACCTGAACCGCCCCATCCTTCAACGCGGACCTACCGACAAGGCACCATCAAGCGGAGCCTCTTCAGTCAACGCGCTTCAGTTCACTCTGGGTAAGGTGAAGACCTGACCGGGATAAATCAGATCCGGATCGCGAATCTGTTCTGCGTTGGCCTGATAGATCACCGTGTACTGCAGGCCTTCGCCATAAGACCGCCGGGCGATACGCCAGAGCGAATTGCCGGGTTGAACGATGACATAGCCCTCGTCGTCCTGAGCCAGCTTTGGAGCCTCCCGCGAGAACGGTGTCTCAACCCGCGCGACCACCGTGCCGTCGGCATTCACCTGATCGACCCGCAGGCTATGCAAGCCTTCGAGAATCGGAGAGGCCGGTGTCAGCTGCCAGCGGCCGTCGGCGCCTGCCACAGCTTCGCCGATCGGGCGGTTGTTCAGATAGACCAGCATCTCTGCGCCCGGCGCCGCCCGGCCACCTAAAATGGCGCGGCCTTCCTCGTTGTAATCAACAGAGTCCAGAACGAGACCGCCCTCCGCGATGCCTTCCGCCGGCCCCTGTGGCAGCACCTTGCTGGCGCCGCCTTCACGCGGCGTCAGGACCGCCAGCACAGGCGTGTCGTCCGCAACCCTCGCAGCACCTTGCTGATCCGACGATTGGCCAGCCGCCCCGCTTGGCGTTACCGCGTTTGACGGTCCGGCGGCAGGGGCTTTTGGTTCCGGGACCATGACAACCACAAGGTTCTCAGAAAGCTGTTTCTGCCCGTCCGGCGTCTTTGCCTCGATACCGATCTCGTGGCTGCCGGGCGCCAAAGGCTGTTCACTGACAATAGCCCAGGCCCCGCTGCCATCGGCCTTTGCCGTGCCGACGGTCGCACCCCCGGCCGATGTCACCTTGACCTCGCTGTCCGGCGCCGCACGGCCGGCGATTACCGTGTCGCCGCTCGGCTCGACTCTTACGACGTCGAAGGTCGGCCCACCGGCGGATGCAGCGGAATCCTGTCCTGCCGCTTCATCCTGCCCGCTGCGCAAAACCACCTGCGGCGCGGCGCTTTGCCCGGCTGAGGGTTGTTCAGTTGATGATTGCCCGGTTGAAGAGTTTGCATTGCCGTCGGCAACGGCGAGATCGCCGGACTGGGGCGGTTGCGGAGGCGGTGCATCGGCAGCTACGGCTGTTTCCCCGCCGCCGGACTGCGATGTTGCCGGCTGACTGGCAATGACCGGGGCCTCCTCTTCACCAGTGAAAAGCAGGTAACCCGCGACGACCGCCGCGACAAAGGCGGCGACGCCCAGACCAGCAACAAGCCTATTCAACTACCTAGCCTCCATACCCCACCTTACACCCTAGTACGCGGGCGGCGGAGGCGCAATGCCGTCCAGGTTGGGATCATGGTCCGCTAAGTGGCGGTAAACTCTTGAGATATATGGCAATTGCGGAAAGGTCATCGGCAGTCAGATGGCTGGTGCCATGCTCGATCACCTCCCCCATGGAGTCGCTGAGGTAGTCCCCCTCCGGCGTGAGCCCGTCGCGGATCGCCCAAACGATGTCCGATTCGCTCCACCCGGCGAGCGCCCCTTCAGCCGGTGTCAGATTGGGCACCTTGCCACCATCGGGTCCAAGCGGATTCCCAGCCAGTTCGCGATCCGGGTCGACGGCCCCCAGGGAGCCCCGAGGACTATGGCATTCGCCACAGTGGCTGAGATGGCGGACGAGATAGGCGCCCCGGTTCCAGGCAGCCTCGCGCGCCGGATCCGGCTCAAAGGCGCCGGCCTCGAAATACAGCGTCTTCCAGATGCCCAGGGTGAACCGCATGCTGTAGGGAAAGTCCAATTCGTGCGGTTTGTTGACCGTCTCAACCGGGTCCTGCGCGAAGAGATAGGCCTTCAGGTCCCTGATATCCGCATCCGTCATACCGGTGTAGGACGTGTAGGGAAACGCCGGATAATAGGGATCGCCCGCCGGCGTAACGCCATGGCGCAGGGCATCGTGAAACTCCGCGTCGCTCCAGGCGCCAATGCCGTGTTCAGGGTGCGGGGTGATGTTGGGGCTGTAGAAGGTGCCGAAGGGCGTTTTCAGCGCACGTCCGCCGGCCAGAGGCGCACCGCCACCCTTCTCGTCCGTGTGGCAGCCATAGCAGCCGGCGGCGCGCAGGACATAGGCGCCGCGCTGTACGGCTTCACTCGTGCCGGGGTCATCCCCGTTCGCCTGGCTCTCCTGGCCAAAGGCGATCGAGGCGACGCTGAAGGCGCACAACAGCGCGAGGAAAATGGTCGCAAGCAGTCCGCGTAGCTGAGTACCGGGCATGGGATCCCCCACGTCTAAGTCAGGCGCTCCAGTTTTTCACAGGACGCGGACAAGAAAAAGGTGGCGGGCGCAATAGCCGCACCCGCCACCGGTTCATCCGCGATCCGGAAGTCGGTCGCGTTTATCCGTCGACCTTCGGGCCGCGGTAGGTTTTGTGGCAACCGCCGCAGCCTTCTTTGCCGAAGTTGGCGAACTGCGCCTGGATCGCACCGGCGTCACCGCTGTTAAGGACAGCGGACAGCTTTGCCGCCTCCTCTTCCAGCACCTTGCCGCGCGCCAGGAACCCGTCCCAGTCCGACCAGATGTTCGCCTTTGAGCGGTTCTTACCGACTTTGTCCATCTCCTCCAAAGTCGCCTCGACCTTGAAGACATCGGGGATTGCAGTGGCAATCTCGCCGATCTTGGTCGCAGCGGCCGAAGCTTCAGCGGCTGTTCCTTTGGAGTCTTTTACGAATTCGGCGATGATCTTCATGTTGCCACCGACCGCCTTCATCGCCTCTTGGCGTTCTTTCACGGCTGCCACCTGCGCTCCGTGGCCATCCGCCTGCGCGGGCTGAACCAGATTGTCAGAAACCAGCAAGCCCCCTGCGGCAATCGCCAGACTGCCGGCTGCTGCAAAGATCGTCTTTCTCAGCATTTGATCTGCTCCTTAGCTTGTTTGTGCCCTGTTCCCAGAACTGACGGGTTCCCAGAACTGACGGGCATTCTTAAAGCGTCTTGCGAGCGGCGCAGACGATCCCCCAAGCGACCTTCTATGGCGACTGACCGCCGGACTTGTGCTAAAGGTGACCGCGTTAAGATGACGCCGAATTACAGTAGCCTATCGCCAATCAATTTCAATCGCGCCCTGCCTCGCCCCCTCACAGTAACGAGTTTGTGATGACGAATCTGAATGCGCTCTGCGTGTACTGCGGCTCTTCCGGCCAGGTCCGCGAAAGCCATCTCGCCGCGGCCCGGAAGCTTGGTCAGCTCGCTGCACAGAATGCCGTGGACATTGTCTTCGGCGGCGGCCGTGTCGGCCTGATGGGCGCAGTAGCGGAGGGCGCACTTGAGGCCGGCGGCAAGGTCATCGGTATCATTCCTGAGCACCTGGAGGTGCTGGAAGTCGGCCTGCGCAGCGCCAGCGAGTACATCGTCGTCGACTCCATGCACAGCCGGAAACAGATGATGGCGGAGCGCTCAGATGCCTTCTGCGCCCTGCCGGGCGGTCTCGGCACCCTGGACGAGACCTTCGAGATCATCACCTGGCGCCAGTTGAAGCTGCATGACAAGCCGATCCTGCTGGCCAACATCGACGGCTTCTGGGACCCGCTGCTACGCCTGATTGATCACCAGATCGCCGAAGGCTACCTGCGCGGTCCGACCGCGGGGCTTTATCAGGTCGTCGACCGGGTGGAGGATGTGTTGACGGCAGCCGCAAGCGCGCCCCGGCCGGCGATCCCCGACAAGATCGAGCAGATGTAAGCTGCAGCGGGCGCAAGAGCCCGGGACCGGCCGCGCCGCAGACCGGCTCCCCCTCTCTTGCACCGCCCGGCTGGCCTGCTATGTTGCGGCGCAAATCGACGGCCCGGCCGATCAGCGGCGCCTCCCGGGCCAGAAAATCCCAGATCAGTACTTCCGGAGAATTCAGATGGGCAAAATCAAGGTCAAAAACCCGATTGTCGAACTCGACGGCGACGAGATGACACGGATCATCTGGGAGAAGATCAAGGAAAAGCTGATCCTTCCCTATCTCGACGTCGATTTGAAATACTACGACCTCTCGGTCGAGAAGCGCGACGAGACGAACGACCAGATCACCATCGATTCGGCCAATGCCATCAAAGAGCACCGTGTCGGTGTGAAATGCGCCACCATCACGCCGGACGAGGCCCGCGTGGAAGAGTTCGGCCTCAAGAAAATGTGGCGCTCGCCCAACGGCACGATCCGCAACATCGTCGGCGGCACGATCTTTCGTCAGCCCATCATCATGAAGAACGTGCCGCGGCTGGTGCCCGGATGGACCCAGCCGGTCGTCATCGGCCGCCATGCCTTCGGCGACCAGTACCGGGCGACCGACTTCAAGGTTCCCGGACCGGGCAAGCTGACCATGACGTTCCAGCCCGAAGGCGGCGGCGAGGCCACCACCTATGACATCTTCGACTTCCCCGAGTCCGGCGTCGCCATGGGCATGTACAACCTGGATGAGTCGATCCGCGGTTTCGCCCGTGCCTGCCTGAACTACGGCCTGAACCTCGGCTGGCCGGTCTATCTCTCCACCAAGAACACCATCCTCAAGGTCTATGACGGGCGCTTCAAGGACATCTTTCAGGAGACCTTCGACAAGGAGTTCAAGGAGGCCTTCGACGCCAAGGGCATCCACTATGAGCACCGCCTGATCGACGATATGGTGGCCGCCGCCATGAAATGGTCCGGCGGCTACGTTTGGGCCTGCAAGAACTACGACGGCGACGTGCAGTCGGACACCGTGGCTCAGGGCTTCGGATCACTCGGCCTCATGACCTCTGTGCTGATGACCCCGGACGGCAAGACCATCGAGGCCGAGGCCGCCCACGGCACGGTGACCCGTCACTATCGCCTGCATCAGCAAGGCAAGCCGACCTCGACCAATCCCATCGCCTCGATCTTTGCCTGGACCCGCGGCCTGCATTTCCGCGGCGTCTTCGACGAGACGCCGGATGTGGTGAAATTCGCCGGCGATCTGGAAAAGGTCTGCATCGACACGGTCGAATCCGGCTTCATGACAAAGGACCTGGCCTTGCTGATCGCCCCGGATCAGAAGTGGCTGACCACCGACGAATTCATGGACAAGCTGGACGAAAACCTGCAAAAGGCCATGGGTTAAGCCCACCCGCCCCGCAGAATTCTGGGCCCGGTAAACTTCTGGAGCGCTCCCCGTGAAGACACTCCTCTCACTTCTCGCAATCGGATTTCTCGTTATGACCACTTCCATCGATGAGGCAGCAGCCGCCCCGGACCCGGAGAACGTCCTGGTCATGGAGTTGAAGGACGGTATCGTCCGCATTGAGATGCTGCCCGACCTCGCCCCCCAGCACGTCGAGCAGATCAAGAAGCTGACCCGCGACGGCTTCTACGACGGCATCGTCTTCCACCGGGTGATGGAGGGCTTCATGGCGCAGACCGGTGATCCCACAGGCACCGGGCGCGGCGGCTCCGACCTGCCCGACCTGCCCGCCGAGTTCTCCGCCGAGCCCTTCGAGCGCGGTGTCGTCGGCATGGCCCGCTCGCAGAGCCCCAACAGCGCCAACAGCCAGTTCTTCATCACCTTTGCCCCCGCCCGTTTTCTGGACAAGCAGTACACGGTCTGGGGCCGCGTGATCGAGGGGATGGAGTTCGTCGACATGATCAAAAAGGCGCCGCGCAGCGACCAGAGCGGCACCGTGCGTGATCCCGACAAGATCATCACGCTGCGGATCGCCGCCGACGTCGACTAGCCGACCGGCAAGGCTGCGGGCTCTGTTCATCGCAACAGCGGCCCGGCCTTGTCCCAAGACATCGACGTTCCCGGCTATGGAACTGAGCGGTACACAGTTGGAGCAGTTGGAGAGGCTGGGCGACCTGCTGATCGGCTATGGCGTGGACCTGGTCGCCGGCATCGTCATCCTCAGCCTCGGCTGGCTGTTTGCGGGCTGGGCCCGGCGCGCCGT
Source organism: Pelagibius sp. (assembly GCF_965249265.1). Lineage (NCBI taxonomy): Bacteria > Pseudomonadati > Pseudomonadota > Alphaproteobacteria > Rhodospirillales > Rhodovibrionaceae > Pelagibius > Pelagibius sp. Next base: position 3,161,630 of record NZ_OZ252224.1, read on the forward strand.
GCTGCGGCTGCTCGACCGCACCCCGAGGATGGATCGCACCCTGCGCCCGGTGATTGCCAGCATCGTGCGCTACGTCATCCTGATCCTGGTGGTCGTCGCGGTACTGGCGCAGTTCGGCGTACAGACGACCAGCATCATCGCCATTCTGGGCGCCGCCGGCATTGCGGTGGGCCTGGCCCTGCAGGGAACGCTCCAGAACATCGCCGCCGGCATGATGCTCCTGTTCCTGCGGCCGTTCCAGGTCGGCGACTACATCGATGCCGAGGGTCTGGCCGGAACCGTCGAGGAGATCGGCCTTTTCGTCACCCAGTTGACCACTTTCGACGGCCTATACCGTTCGGTGCCGAACGCCCGGCTTTGGAATGCGGCCATCGTAAACTACAGCCGCCTGCCCACCCGGCGTCTGGATCTGCAGGTCGGCATCAGCTACGACGACGATGTGGCCAAAGCGCAGGCGCTGCTGCTCGGCATCTTGCAGCGCGACATCAGGATCAAAGACGATCCGGCCCCACAGGTGCTGGTAACGGACCTGGCCGACAGTGCGGTCGTTTTGAACCTGCGCTGCTGGTGCGGCAAGGACGACTATTGGGATCTGCTGTTCGACCTCACCAAGACAGTGAAGCTCGAACTCGATGAAAACGGATTCAGCATTCCCTTCCCGCAGCGGGAAGTTCATGTCGTCAGCAATGCTGCCGATGCGCCCGAGACGGGCAAAGCACGCGACTAACCAGCCGCTTCGCCCTGACCCCTAACCGGCGGCGAGCGCCGCCTCAATGGCCGACACGGCCTTTGCCGCCGAAGCGCCGTCCGGGCCGCCGGCCTGGGCCATGTCAGGCCGCCCGCCGCCACCCTTGCCGCCCAGCGCCTGCGAGCCGACCTTTACCAGATCGAGCGCCGAAGCCTTGCCGGTTGCGTCTTCGGTGACGCCCACCACCAAGGAGGCCTTGCCCTCGTTGACCGCCACCAGGACGACCACGCCGCTGCCGATCTGCTTTTTCAGATCATCCGCCATCGGTTTCAGCTCGCGCGGCGGAATGTCCTCCAGAACCCGGGCCGCGAACTTCAGGCCCGCAACTTCGCGGGTATCGTCGGAGGCCGCGCCGCTGCCGCCGGTCGCCAGTTTGCGCCGCAGATCGCCGACTTCGCGGTCAAGACGTTTGCGCTCTTCCAGCAGGGCGGCGATACGGTCGGGCAGATCCTCCGGCGTCGTTTTCATCAACGCGGCAGCCTCGGTCAGGGCGCTGCCCTGCTGAGCCACATGACCGCCCGCCGCCTCGCCGGCCACCGCCTCGATACGGCGCACGCCGGAGGCCAGCGCAGCCTCCCCGGTGATCTTGAAGAAACCGATGTCGCCGGTACGCCTGACGTGGGTGCCGCCGCAGAGCTCGGTCGAGAACTGCCGTCCGCCCTTCACCGGATCTTCGCCGCCCATGGAAAGCACCCGCACCTCGTCGCCGTACTTTTCGCCGAAGAGCGCCAGCGCGCCCTCTTCAATGGCCTCATCGGGCGTCATGAAGCGGGTCTCCACTGCCGCGTTGGCGCGGATCCGGCGGTTCACCTCGGCCTCGACCACCGCTATGTCTTCCGCCGTCAGCGGCTTGGGATGGCTGATATCGAAACGCAGGCGATCCTCCGCGACCAGGGAGCCTTTCTGGGTCACATGCTCGCCCAGACGCCGCCGCAGAGCCTCGTTCAAAAGATGAGTGGCGGAGTGATGGGCGCGCAGCGCCGTGCGGCGGCGGCCGTCGACCCTCAGTTCGACCGCATCGCCGACCTTAAGGGTGCCGTGCGCCATCTTGCCTTGGTGAACGTAGAGGTCGCCGAGCTTCTTCTGCGTATCCCCAACCTGAAGTTCGCCGCCCTCGGCACTGAAGATCGCGCCTTTGTCCCCTTCCTGACCGCCGGATTCGCCGTAGAACGGCGTCTGGTTCACCAGCAGTTGGACGTCCTGACCGGCCGAAACCTCGGATACCTCCGCGCCGTCGACCAGCAGAGCGGTGATCTGCCCTTCCGCCGTCTCGGTGCCGTAGCCCAGAAACTCCGTCGCCCCCAGGCGGTCACGCAGCTCGAACCACAGGGTTTCGGTGGCCGCGTCGCCGGAACCGGCCCAGGCCTTGCGGGCCGCGGCGCGCTGACGCTCCATCGCTACATCGAAACCCTCGGTATCGACGCTACGGCCCTGGCCGCGCAGGATGTCCTGGGTCAAGTCCAGCGGAAAACCGTAGGTGTCGTAGAGTTTGAAGGCGACCTCTCCGGCAAGAGCCTCGCTGCCGCCCAGTTTGTCGGTCTCTTCCTCCAGCAACTTCAGGCCGCGGTCCAGGGTGTCCTTGAAGCGGGTTTCCTCCAGCTTCAGGGTCTCGGTGATCAGCGCGTCGGCCCGGGTGAGTTCCGGAAAGGCCACCCCCATCATCGATACCAAGGAGGGCACGAGACGCCAGACCAAGGGGTCCTTGCAGCCCAGCTTGTGGGCATGGCGCATCCCGCGGCGCATGATACGCCGCAGAACATAGCCGCGCCCCTCGTTCGACGGCAGCACGCCGTCGGCGATCAGGAAGGCGCTGGCCCGCAGGTGGTCGGCGATCACCCGATGCGAGACGGCATGCTCGCCATCGGCGGCCTGGCCGGAATGCTCCGCCGAAGCCTCGATGATCGCGCGCAGCAAGTCTGTGTCGTAGTTGTCGTGCTTGCCCTGCAGGACGGCGGCAATTCGCTCCAGCCCCATGCCGGTGTCGATGGAGGGCTTCGGCAGATCGTTGCGGGTCGCCGCATCGATCTGCTCGTACTGCATGAAGACGAGGTTCCAGATCTCGACGAAGCGGTCGCCGTCTTCGTCGGGACTGCCCGGCGGCCCGCCGGGGATATGATCGCCGTGATCGAAAAAGATCTCGGAACAGGGGCCGCAGGGACCGGTATCGCCCATGGCCCAGAAATTGTCGGAGGTCGAAATGCGGATGATGCGTTCGTCCGGCAGCCCGGCGATCTTCTTCCAAAGCGCTGCCGCATCGTCGTCTTCGGAATAGACCGTGACCAGCAGCTTCCCCGGCGGCAGACCGAACTCCTTCGTCACCAGGTTCCAGGCCAGTTCAATAGCCAGATCCTTGAAATAGTCGCCGAAGGAAAAGTTCCCCAACATCTCGAAGAAGGTGTGGTGACGCGAGGTGTACCCGACGTTTTCAAGGTCGTTGTGCTTACCGCCGGCCCGCAGGCACTTCTGGGAGGTGACCGCCCGGTTGTAGGGACGGGTCTCGTTACCGGTGAAAACGTTCTTGAACTGCACCATCCCTGCCGCGGTGAAAAGCAGCGTCGGATCGTTGTGGGGAACCAGCGAGGACGAGTCGACGATCTCGTGCCCATTGCGCCCGAAGTAGTCCAGAAACGCGGTCCGAATTTCGTTGCCAGTTGTCATGATCTATATTTATTGGCCAGCGGCTTGCGCCTCAAGTTGGAATTGTTCCAGAAAGCGTCGGGCGCAAGCCTTGCCGCCGTTCCGAAGCAGGGGGTTGTAGCGCGCCCCTCCGGGCCTGTCCACCGAAAGCCAGGGCGTCGAATCGGGTCCGGAGGCCTGGGCCCGGAGCCTCGACCCAGGCTTTGCCCTGGCATTTTCCCCCCCTTCCGACTATGTGAAGGGGAACTTTGCCGGCCAAAGACCGCGTCGGCGCATTCGATCTGCAGGAGACAGGCTCCCCTTATGGCATTGCAAGCAGCAGCTTCAAACGACAGCACCAAAGGCCGCGACATGGGCGACCGTAGCGAGACCACCCACCAGACCCCGCCCGCGCGCGGGGGAAATCTCGGCTTTCTTTTCGCCCTCGGCATTCTGGCGGCTCTGGCGGGCAGCCCGACGGAGAGCCTGGCCCAGAACCAGGCACCCAACCAGGCTCCGGTCGTCAATCCCCGGCCGACGCTGCAGCCGACCGGCGAGAAGATCGGCGATTGGGACCTGGTCTGCACCGTCCCCAACGCCGCAACCGCCGGGACCCAACCGGAGGCCTGCTTCATCACCCAGCAGTTCCTGGAGCCGAACTCCGGCCAGCCGATCCTGAAAATCACCATCGGCTACTTCGGCAACAACCGGAGTACGGCAGGGGCCGTGATCGCCATGCCCCTCGGTATCCCTTTGTCTCGTGGTGTACAGATCGGCGTTGACGGACGGCCGGTATCGACGGTGCCGTTTCAGTTTTGCCGGCGCGACGGTTGCCAGGCGTTTGTGGAGATGAACGACACCATCGTGAACGCCTTCAAGGCAGGAAACCAGGGCGCCACCACGGTCCGGTCGGGTGAGAACGAAACCATCAACATGCCCTTCTCGCTCAGCGGCTTTACCGCAGGCTTTGCCCGGATCAAATAGCAGAACCGGTCAAACAAAGGACGAAACGCGAAAGCGGGCCCCTCAAGAAGGGCCCGCTTTTTGTTTGTCTGGGTCCGCGTACTCTCTTGGGCCCGGGCTTCAGGAAGAGGCTGCGCCCTCCTCGCCGGCTTCCCCATCGCCACTCTCCGGAACGCCTTCCAGCATCGCGGCGGAAACGAGACCGGCATTCTCGCGAACCTTGTGCTCAATCTGGGCCGCAATCTCCGGATTCTCTTTCAGGAAGGTCTTGGCGTTCTCCCGGCCCTGGCCGATACGCTGTCCCTGACAGGAAAACCAGGCGCCGGCCTTATCGACGATACCGGCCTGGACGCCAAGGTCGAGAAGCTCCCCGGTCTTGGAGATTCCCTCACCGTAGGTAATGTCGAACTCCACGACCCGAAACGGCGGCGCCATCTTGTTCTTCACCACCTTGACCCTCGTCTGGTTGCCGACCACCAGATCCTTGTCCTTGATCGCCCCAATGCGCCGGATATCAAGACGCACGGAGGAATAGAACTTCAGCGCATGGCCGCCGGTGGTGGTCTCCGGGTTGCCGAACATAACGCCGATCTTCATACGGATCTGGTTGATGAAGATTACCAGGGTCTGAGACTTGGAAATCGAGCTGGTCAGTTTGCGCAAAGCCTGGCTCATCAGCCGCGCCTGCAGCCCTGGGAGCGAATCGCCCATGTCGCCTTCCAACTCGGCCCGGGGCACCAAAGCCGCCACCGAGTCGACGACGAGAACGTCGACCGCGCCGGAACGCACGAGGGTGTCGGCAATCTCCAGCGCCTGCTCGCCGGCGTCCGGCTGAGACACCAGCAGTTCCTCGACGTTCACACCGAGTTTCGCGGCGTAGACCGGATCCATCGCATGCTCTGCATCGATAAAAGCGCAGGTCCCGCCGGTTTTCTGCGCTTCGGCCACCACATGCAGCGCTAGGGTGGTTTTGCCGGAGCTCTCCGGCCCATAAATCTCGACAACCCGGCCGCGCGGCAGGCCGCCGATGCCCAAACCGATATCGAGGCCCAGCGATCCCGTCGAAACCACCTCGGTTTCCACGACATCGTTCTCGCCCAGCCGCATGATCGAACCCTTACCGAAGGCCCGCTCAATCTGGCCGAGCGCTGAATCCAAGGCTTTTTTCTTATCCACCGAGCCTGTCTCCACCACCCGCAAAGCGCTGTTCACCATGATTTTGATCCTTATCACATAGGGTTCGGGCAACTGCAATGCGCCATTGTGTACCAACTTTGTTCTTTTTTGCCAAGCGGAAACAGGATCAAAATGAGAACATTCCGAAAATCTTAGGACAAATATGCCTAAATTTCTAGATATCGGTATCGCCCTGGAACAGGCGCCTTAGCGACGAAGGCAAAGCGCTCGGTGCGTCCCCAGCCAGCGCTTTCGCGCGGGCACTATTCGCCGAGAACTTCCTTCACCTTGCCGGCGAGCTGCTTGAGGCTGAAGGGTTTGGGCAGGAAGTGAATGCCGGCGTCCTCGTCCAGACGCTTGCGGAAGCTGTCTTCGGCATAGCCTGATATGAAGATCACCTTCAGATCCGGACGCTGCGCGCGCACCTCTTTCACCAGGCTGGGCCCGTCCAGGCGCGGCATCACCACGTCGGTGACCAGCAGGTCGATCGGCTCCTGCTCGCCGTTGAGCATCTCCAACGCCGTCTCGCCGGAGTTCGCTTCCAGGACATTGTAGCCCTTGTTGCGCAGCGCCCGGGCGCTGAAGGCGCGGACTGCGTCCTCGTCCTCGACCAGCATCAGCGTGCCGGCGCCGGTGAGGTCACGCCGGTCCTGGGCCTCGGCATCGGCGATGCTCTCGACCACGTCCTCTTCGGCCGCCTGCGGCAGAAAGATGGAAAACACCGTGCCGTGATCCAGGTTGCTCTCAACGAAAACATAGCCGCCGGTCTGCTTGACGATGCCATAGACCGTCGAAAGCCCCAGCCCGGTGCCCGCCCCCACCTCTTTGGTGGAAAAGAAGGGATCGAAGATCCGGTCCAGAATGTCCGCGGGGATGCCACTGCCGTTGTCTTCCACCTCGATCAAGGCGTAGCTGCCCGGCGGCATCGTCTCGTCCTTGGACTTGCGTTCCTTTTCCACCTGCACACTGGCGGTGCGGATGGTCAGCACGCCACCGCCCTGCATTGCGTCGCGGGCGTTCACGGCCAGGTTGATGATCACCTGCTCCAGTTGGCCCTGATCGGCTTTGATCATGCCCAGATCGCGGCCGTGATTCATCTTCAGCTCGATGTTCTCACCGATCAGGCGGCGCAGAAGATGTGAAAGTTCGGCCAGAATATCGGTGATGTTGAGCAGGCGCGGCTGCAGTGTCTGCTGTCGCGAGAAGGCCAGGAGCTGGCGCACCAGGTTGGCGGCCCGGTTGGCGTTCTGCTTGACCTGCATGATATCCGCAAAAGACTGGTCGCCGGGCCGGTGGCGCAGCAGCAGCAGGTCGGAAAAGCCGATCATCGCGGTCAGCAGGTTGTTGAAGTCATGGGCAATGCCGCCCGCCAGTTGGCCCACCGCCTGCATCTTCTGGGACTGGGCGAATTGCTGCTCCAGGTTCTTCTGCTCGGTACTGTCGATGAAATGCACCACAAAGCCGGCAAGGGATCCGTCCGCCCCCTGGGTGCGATTGACGTAGAGCGTGCAGACCTGCCCCTCCCCGCCCGCCAGTTTGGCTTCAAGCGGGGCGGCGGGGCCGGCCTCGACGCCGCTGTCACCGGGCTGCAGAACCTGACGCAGCGGCGCGACATCGTCTTGCGACAAAAGGTCGAAGACCGAAACCGCGCGAACCTCTTGCGCGGGCTTGCCGATCAGCCGGCTGAATGCCTCGTTACACTCCTGAACCATCCCCTTCGGGTCGATCAGCAGAATGCCCGCCGGCGCCTTGGCAAAGAGCTGTTCGAAACGCTGTTCCGACTCCTCCAAGGCCGTTGCCATAGCGGCCTCGCGGGATAGGTCACGAACCACGGAGCGGGTGCGCGCCACCGCGCCAATCTCATCCAGGACGACGTCCTGGCGGATCGACGCCCGAAAACCCTCACCCTTGGCGCCCTTCAAGCGCACCTCGCCCTGAGACCTTTCCTGATCGCCGAAGGGGTCGAAAGCGCAGGTCCCCTCGGGCAGGGCATCCTGCACAACGTCATGCAGTCTGGTCCGGCCCTGCTCGAGATCGTTCTGGGCCAGCCCGAGCCACTCGCAGAGCGTATGGTTGGCAAAGAGAAAGCGTCCTTCCGCGTCGCAGGAGTAAAAGCCGACGGGCGCGTTCTCCAACAGATCGACGAAGCGCTCCTGCTCCTCGCGCATGATCTGCTCCATCTGGCGGCGCGGAGTAATGTCGTCGACCACCCAATAGACACAGCCGGGATGATCGGCCAGGGGATAGGCGGCAACAAAGCGCCAGTCATATCCCTCAGCCGGCGCACGGCCGCCAGCGGTGGCGATGGCGCTGCCCGAAGGCACGCGGATCTCAACCGAACCGGCAACTCCCTCGCGAGCCTGCTCGGCGAGTTGGCGGAGCTGTCCGGAAGCCTCCACATCTCCCTGAACCTGTTCCGCCAACATCTCGGGGATCGACCGTGCATCACCGGCGAAGAAAGCCTCCAGGGCCGGGTTGGCGAGCAGGATGCGGCCCTTTCCGGAGACCACCTGCCAGGGCTTCGGGACCGCGGCAAAGACCGCCCGGCAGAGGCTGTGGCGCTGAAACCAGTAGCGGGCCGCGGCGGCACCCGCCAGCGCCCCTGCGAGCCCCCCCAGGGCAAAGCACAGCAGTTCCAGCACTAGCGAGGCTCCCAAGGCGGGCAACGACGGCCCGAAGCGGCCGGGGCGGGCATAGACAGGTATCCTTGGATCATCCGGGCGATCCTAACGTCGAATGGTTAACCAAGATTAACCAAAGCAAGGAGATTGACAACAGAGCTGGGATTTCAGGCGAACTGGGGTCGGTACCCTAGCGCCGTTTGCGGCCCGGCATGTTGCGTCGCAGGTTCATCACGAAGCTGATGATCTCCGCCACCGCCTTGTAGTGCTCCGGCGGTATTTCCTGATCGATCTCCACAGCGGCATGGAGTGCCCGGGCAACCGGCGGGTTCTCCACCACGGTGATGTCGTACTCCTCCGCGATTTCACGAATCCGGAAGGCGATGTTGTCGACACCCTTGGCCAGCAGCTTCGGCGCCGCCATGGTGGCCTGATCGTATTTCAGGGCGACGGCATAGTGGGTCGGGTTGGTGATCACGACGTCGGCTTCGGGCACCGCCGCCATCATCCGCTTGCGGGCCCGCTCCGCGCGGATCTGGCGCAGGCGGCCCTTGATCATCGGATCGCCTTCGGTCTGCTTGTTCTCGTCCTTGATCTGCTGCTTGGTCATGCGCAGCTCTTTGTGGTGCTGGTAGCGCTGATAGAGAATGTCGATCAGGGTGATGATGCTCATCACCGAGAGAACCCCGATGATGACCTTCACCGCTTCCCAGCGGACCAAAGCCAGCACCGCCTCGACGCTCATGCTGGGCATGTCGAGAACCATGTAGCGGTCCGGCCAGATTATGACGGCGACGACGGTGGCCACGATCGCCAGTTTCAACAGACCCTTCGCAAAGTCGGCCAGGGCCCGGCTCGAAAACATCTTCTTGAAGCCGCGCTTGAACCCGATATTGGAGAGCTTCGGCTTGATCTGTTCGTTAGTGACGATGATGCCGTTCTGGATGGTGCCGGCAAGCAGACCGGCCAGCAGAATGATCGCCAGGGGAATGGCGGAGACTTTGAGAATATCCACCGCCGTCCCGATCAGCATCTGCTGGAGCATACCGTTGTCCAGCGAAAGCAGATGCGGCTGCTCGACGAAAGGCACCATCAGCCCGCCGAAGTCGGACATCAGGGATTCGGAAAAGATACCGACGAGAATGGCCAGTGCCAGGATCATGAACCAGTGGGAGACTTCCTGAGAGCGGGCGACCTGCCCCTTCTCGCGCGCATCCGAGAGGCGCTTTGATGTCGGTTCTTCTGTTTTTTGTGAGTCGTCGTCTTCACCCGCCATCGTCCAGGCTCCTCACAGAGGACCGACGAAGGGCAGCATGACGTCCTGAAAGCCCGAGATGAACCAGCCCATGATGGCCGGCAGTGCAATCATCAAAACCGCGAGGCCGATCAGGATCTGCAGCGGAATGGCAATAAAGAAGACCTGCATCTGCGGCATCAGCCGCGCCAGCAGGCCGAGCCCGAGGTTGAAGATCAGACCGATCGCAATGAAGGGCGAAGCAATCTGGAAACCGAGCAGAAAGGCCTTGGCCACCACCCGGGTGATCATCTGCGACAGATCCCCCGTCAACAGGGGCTGCCCGGGCACGAAAAGCTGATAGCTGTCGATCACGCCGCGCAAAAGCAGGTGGTGCAGATCGAGCACCAGAATGATCAGAAGCGCCAGGGTCGAGAGGAAAGAGCCGGCGATAGAGCCCTGCTGCGCGGCCGTCGGATCGCTGGTCAGGGCGTTGGCCAGGCCGGTCACCGTGGCGATCATCATGCCGCCGATGGAAAGCGCAGACATCAGGATGCGCGCCAGAGAACCCAGGAAAAGCCCGATGAAGGCCTCGCCAAAGATCAGCAGTATCAGAGCCATCGGGCTGGCCGGCAGAGCCGGCAGGGAGGGCGCAACCGCCGGGTGGATCACCAGGGAAACCATGAGGGCGAGCAGCAAGCGGACACGCGAGGAGATGTAGCTTTCGCCGAAACCCGGCATCAGCATGAGGGCCGTGCCCATGCGTACGAAAATCAGCAGCAGGGCGAAAATCTGAGCGGGAAGCAGCTCGGCAAGCATGACCCGCTACCCGAGGGCGATCATGCGGTCGAAAAGCGTCTGTGAGAAAGACGTCAGGCTGGTCAGCATGAACGGCAACAGCATCATCACCCCGACGAAAATGACGATGATCTTGGGAACAAAGGTCAGAGTCATTTCCTGGATCGAGGTCAGCGCCTGGAAAAGGGCGATCGCCAAGCCGACGGCCAGCGCCATCAGCATAACGGGAGCACCGACCTTGAGCATCACATAGATCGTCTCGCGGCCGATCTCAATGGCTTCCGTGCCGTTCAAGAGATCTGCTCCCAACTCTCAAAAAAACGTCCAACCCCCGTCATTGCGCGCCTCTAGATCGGCATGCGCAGGATTTCCTGGTAGGCCTGCACGACCCTGTCGCGCAGCGTTACCACCGTCTGCAGGGTCATCTCCGCGTTGGACACCGCCATCACTACTTCGGTCATATCGGCCGTACCGGCGGCAGCCTTCAGGGTCTGGCTCTCACCTTCCAGCATGGTGTCGGCGGCGCGCTCGGCGGCGTTGCGCAGCATGGTCGAGAAATCGGCGCCGCCCTGGTCGCGGGCTGCCAGACCGGGCGACCCGCCCTCACGCAGCATTTTATCATAGGCCTGAACGGCGCCGCTGGGATTGGTAATCATTGCACACTCCTTGAGGCTTCAACGATGCCTCTGGGAGCCGTCCTGGCGATCAACACCGCCATCCTGGCGATGTAAAAGGGGCTGCGCGGCTAGCGCAGGATATCGATGGTCTTCTGCAGCATGGAACGCGAGGACTCGATGACCTTAAGGTTGGCCTCGTAGCTACGCTGCGCCTCACGCATATCCGACATTTCCATCAGTGAATTCACATTCGGGGTCAGCACGTAACCGTTCTCGTCGGCGGCCGGATGGCCGGGCTCATAGCGCCGGCCGAAGGCGCCGCGGTCGGCGACGATGGAATCGACCCGGACGGTTTCAACGCCGTTTGCGTGGTCGAGCACGTTTTCGAAGGTGACCAGCTTGCGGCGATAGGGTTCGCCGCCGGGGGTCTGGGCGGTCGAATTGGCATTCGCAATGTTCTCGGCAATCACCCGCAGACGCGTCCCCTGGGAACGCATGCCGGCGGCCGAGATATTCAGTGACTTTTCAAGATCCATAGGTGATCAAGTCTCCTGCTCTTGCGCGACCGACGGGCCGCTACTGACGCCCACGCAGCGCCATCTTCATCATCGCAACCTGCTTGCGATAAAGGTTGGTGATGGCGTTGTAATCGTTCTGCGTCTGCGCGACCTTGACCAGCTGTTCCTCGATGATCACGGCATTTCCGGAAGGCGCCATCTCGTAACCGTTCTTCTGTTCGGCACTGCGAAGATCGACACCCCGGCTGGAGGACGTCTGGATATGCCCGGGTTGTGTCGTCTCCGGCCCCATCAGAGGCATCGCCTGGCGCTCCACCATGCGGCGGAATTGCTGAGGTTTCAGATCATGCGGAACGAAGTCCGGGGTATCGGCATTGGCGATGTTCTGCGCCAGAACCTTCTGGCGTTGGCCAAGCCAATCCATCCGTTTGGCAAGCAAATTGAAGATTCCCGGTTTCCCGTCCATGACGTTCCTGATCAAGCATCGACAAGTCTCAGGACCCCTGGAAACCCCCGGTTCCACAGGTCTGTAGGCTCTATGATCAAGCCTGCCTTGTTAAGAATCCGTAAAACGGGCTAAATTGTATCTATTAACCATGGTCGGGGGGCCGGGGAGCCGAAGAGGTCGATGCTTTATTTGACGCGTAAGATCGGCGAGTCCGTGATCATCAATGATGATATCGAGGTCACCGTGGTGGATATCCGCGGGAAATCGATAAAGCTTGGGTTTACCTTTCCAAGCGATGCCACGGTTCTGCGGCGTGAGATTTTCGAACGCATACAGGAAGAAAACCGGGCCGCCGCTGCTGTCGGCGACGAGGCTCTGGCCGATGCGATTCGCGATGCCGGAAGCGCCCCTGCGTCTCCGCCCGCGCCGGCCGCCCCTCCCAAGACCGAGACCGGCTCCTAACGCATTCTAGATCTTTGCTTTTTTTGGTCCTGCCCGGGGCAACTCTAACCATTCATTAAGCATGATGGGTCACCATCGGGAAACCAACGGAGGTCACTTCGTTGACCCGTCCTGCTGTCGCCGGAAAGGCACAGCGGTCGGCCGAGTGAATCTGCAGCCCGACGGAACCCGGTGTGACCAGGAAAGACACTCCAGCGCAGACAGTCCCTCAGGACAAGGGGTCCGGTGCGCCCGCCGGCGGGCGCGCGGCGGCCAGCCTGGCCATTGCCCTGGAAAATGTGAACGCCGAATCTCTCGAGCGAATCGCCGGCACCGATAGCACCGACAAAAGCGGATCACCTGAGGCGCGAAACCCGGGTGGTCCCAGGATCACCGCCTCGGGACGCGGCGCCGTTGCGGAACAGATTCTGCAGATCGCCTTTGAGCGCGGCATCAAGGTGCGCAAAGACCGTGACCTGGCGGAGATCCTTTCCGTCGTCGAGGTCGAAAGCGAAATCCCCCTGGCCGCTCTGGCCGGCGTAGCTGAGATTCTACGCTACCTCTACCAGACCGACGCCGGTGTGGCGGATGGTCCAGCACGCACCGCGGCCGGAGACACTGCCAGTACGGACGAATTCACGACCAGGATTGACGAGGAGAAAAGACCATGACGGCGCAAGACAACAGCCTGCGCGGCACCATCGAAGCGGAGATGGGCGCCCTGGCCAGCCGCCTGCGCGCCGCGCGCCAGACACTGGCCAGCGGAACCATCGTTGATCTGACGCCCATAGAGCAGGATGTGCGCTGGCTTTGCAGTTCCATCGACGCCCTGCCCGGCGGCGAAAAGCGTCAGTTGCATCCGCGTCTCATGGGGCTCCTGGAAGAGATCAACTATCTGGGTGAGAACCTGCGGGCCGGCTTGGGCGAGTTGGCGCAACTGCTGGGCGCCGCCGGCGAACGCAGGCGGGCGCTTTCCGCCTACGCCTCGCAAAAGCCCAACAAGCCCTAGACAGAGCAACCGGGGGCGCTTCGATGGATCTCGCAGAGTATCTTCGCTTCTTTCTGGCTCTGGGCTTCGTCCTGATCCTGATCGCGATTCTGGCCGCGCTGGTGCGCCGGTCCGGTCTTGGCGACCGGCTGGCCGTGGCCAAAACCACGGCGGGTCGGCGGCTCGACCTCATCGAAGTGCGGCCGCTGGATGCCAAACGCAAACTGGTCCTGCTGCGCCGCGACGACCGGGAACACCTGGTCCTGCTGGGCAGCAGCAGCGATCTGCTTATCGAAAGCGACATCCCTGCCGCACCGCGGCCGGCAGTCGAGGCCGCAACCATGGTCCAGAATGATGGCGAACCCACGACTTTTGCCAACCGGATGATGGCCAAACTGCGGGGAGCCCCTTCATGAGCAGACGCCCCCTTCCCCTGGCCTTCTGCCTGGCGGCCTTACCGGCAGCCCTGCTGCTGGTCGCCCCTGACACCGCCTGGGCACAGGCGCTGACCTTCGATCTCGGCGCCGAGACCGCCGGCACAACCACCGGGCGGATCATTCAGTTGATCGCCCTCATTACCGTGCTGTCCCTGGCGCCTTCGATCCTGGTGATGATGACCTCCTTCACCCGCATCGTGGTGGTGCTGTCGTTCCTGCGTACGGCCATGGGTCTTCAGCAGACACCGCCGAATTCGGTGATCGTCAGCCTTGCGCTCTTCCTCACCGCCTTCGTGATGATGCCGACCCTGGAGGCCGTCTACGACGAAGCCCTGGAGCCGCTGATCGCCGAGGACATCGACGAATTCGAGGCCCTGGACCGGGCCCAGGCCCCGGTGCGCGATTTCATGCTGAGCCATGTTCGCGAATCCGATCTCAGGCTGTTTCTCGACCTGACTGAAACAGAGGCCGTGGAAAACCCGGAGGAGACGCCGATGCGGGCGCTCATTCCCGCCTTCATGATCAGCGAACTGCGGCGGGCCTTCGAGATCGGCTTCCTGCTGTTCCTGCCGTTCCTGATCATCGACATGGTCGTGGCCTCGATCCTCATGTCCATGGGCATGATGATGCTGCCGCCGATCATGATCTCCCTGCCCTTCAAGCTGATCTTCTTCGTGCTGGTCGACGGCTGGTACATGGTCGCCGGCAGTCTGGTCCAGAGCTACGGCGGATAGGGTCCACCCGTCGTAGGGCTAGCGATGGCCGGGGCCTTCGCTTGAAACCAAAGCGCGAAAGTGAGAATCGCGCAAATTCTAACGATTCCCGTGGCTTGACAGGTGGGACAACCGAAACTTGGCCCTGGACGGGAAGGCGCAAAGCTTTACGCTGTTCAGCGAACCAGACCCCAGCCGTTGGCCGGGAATCACGGGTACGGAGCCTCGCCGTGTTCAAGTCCTGGACTGTTCTCTTTATGACCGCGACCCTGTCCCTTGCTCTTCCGGCCTCGGCGGCGGAGCCCGCGGATGCGGTCATCGACAAGGCGCAACAGGACTGCCGGTCGTTCGAAAACGGTGTCTTCGCGATGACCGACCGGGCGGTCTCTCTTGTCGACCTGACGGGCGACGGCAAAGCCGAGAAGATCATTGATGCACACCACTTCTCCTGCTCGTCCGCGGCCTCCCTCTTCTGCGGAACCGGCGGCTGCATGCTCACCATCATCGCCGGGGGAAAGCCGACCGAGTTTCTGGCGAAGGGATGGAAAGTCGTGCAGTGGAACGGTCAGGCAATCCTACTGCTCGCCGTTCACGGCAGCGCCTGCGGCGGCACCAATCTGCGACAGTGTTTCAAAGCAGTAGTGTGGAGCGAGGACGGGTTCCGGAGCCTGGACGGCGAGTAACCGCAGCGGATTCCGCGTCAGTTCACCTGGCTCAGTTCAGCTGGCTGAGCTCGCCGTCCTTGAGGCGTTCGCGATAGTTGGCCATGAAGTCCTGGGCTTCGGCCACCTTGCTGAGTTCCTCGGCAATTGACGAGATCGCACGTTTTTCGCCGTCCCCGACCAGAAGATTGAAGGTGTCGCTGTGCGGTCCCTTCGCCATGGCGGCGCCATAGCGGCGGTCAAGATCCTCCAGTTCGACGGTCTGGTTCGACAGCATCAGCGCAACCGCCAGATTCACCACCAGTTGGCTCTCCGACAGCATCATCTCGCGGCGCGGCGGCAACAGCGGAATCAGCTTGGAAAGAGACGCCACGGCCTGCGGCCATTGGCGCAGGCGCCAATGAATGTCGGCCCGCAGGGTTTCGGCATCCAGGCTGTCGTCGCCTTCCAGCATTTTCAGACCGTCTTCCGCCCGGTTGAGGTCGGAAAAGGCCCGTGCCCGCAACTGCCGGCGCTGTGCCGTCAGCTCGACGTCGTCGGTCTTCGCCTCACTGACGTCGAGTGCCGAAAGGCTGGCTTCCGGGTTGTAGTCCAGCAGGTGGATCAGCGCCAGACGCGCCCCGATCCGCGCCTTTTCTTCCCCTTCCAGGCGATAGCGCACCTGCCCCTCCAGCAACTCGGCCGCACGGTCCAGCAGATCCACCTCAACCAAGCGGTCCGCCAGACCGGTGATGAGACGGTCGCCCTCGGCCCCGGCCGGCGTCAGTTCCTTGAATTCCTGATAGAGCGCCAGCGCCCGCAGCGGCGGAACGTCAGGATCGCCGACACCGCGATAGATCTCCGCAAAGACATCCCGCATCTTCTGCGCCGAATCCTGGGCGCCCGCGCTGTCGGGGAAACTTGTCACCGCCTGCCGCAGAACGTAAAGCGCTTCGCGATGTCTGTTCTGTTCGACATAGCGGTCCGCCAGTCGGCGCAGCAGGGTGAACTCGAACTGGTCGCCGCGCCAGGCAAAGCGCAGCCGCTCCAATTCGGCGATCGCCTCATCCGACGACAGTGAACCGTCCTCGCGGCCCAGCTCCGTCAGCGCGAGACGGGCCCGGGCCTGAGAGGGGGGATGGCGGCTGTCGCGGGCCGATTCCCAAAGGCGGCGCGCCTCCTCCTTGTTGCCGCGGGCAAACTGCAATGCCCCTTGAATGACCTTGGCCTGGGCATCCTCCAAGGAGTTCAGGTTTTCCCGCCGCAGCGCGCCGAGCTGAAGGGTTGCAGCCGAGTCGTTGTTTGACTTCAGAAAGGCCTCCGCTGCCGCCAGCCGCAGCCGCAACCGCACCCGCCGCGGATAGGCGTCTATCAGATCATCCGTCGCGGCGAAGCCGTTGGCGGCCGCCAGCCAGTCTTCTGCCTGGGCTGCGAGGGCTGCCTGCCAAAGCATCGCTTCGCGCTCCGCGGCCAGGGAAGCATGGGCGAGCCCACCGGCAGCGGCGCGAAAATCCTGTATCAGGACCTGGCTGGCGGCCTGCATAAGACGCAGTTCCGGGTCCAGGGCCAGGCGCGGATGCTCTTCTTCAATGACCCTGAGCGAGCCCAGCGCCTCGCTGTCGAAGCCATGGGCAAAGTAGAAGCGCGCCAGTTCCACCCGCTCGACCCCGAGTTCCTCCGGACTGCTTCCCACCATCGCGGCCATCAGATCCCGGCGCTGATCCTGATAGTCATCAGCGCTGCCTCGGCGCCAGGCCTCAAGGTCGAACAGGCGCGGCTCGCTGGGATCTTCTCCGCCCAGGCGCCGCGACGCCTGGCGTTGCTCCGCCTTGGAGACAAGCAGACCGTTGGCGTCTCGCACCAGGACACCGTTGCGTATGACCGCAACCTGAAGACTGGAGGCAAGAGGTTGCAGGACCACGCCCTGCTGACTCTGCAGGCTGCGGAACTGCGGGTAGGCATGCGGCAGGGTCATACCCATTCCCGCGCCCCGGGTCGGCACGATGACCAGGCGGTCGCCGGCATCGGGGTCGGTTACCCAGACAAGGTCGCGGGCGCCGGACAAGGGGAAGCGCACTCTTTGATAGCCCTCAGACTCGATAACCGGATCGGCCAGCGCCCGCAGCGGCAGGGCGCTGCGCGGCCTGAGATCGACGATCCAGCGGCTCTCGTCCCGGGTCAGGCGCGGCGCAACTGTCGGTATCGCGTTGACGACCATGACCGTCGCACTGCCGGCAGGCACCAAGCGGACGCTGCCCAGATGCGGCGCAGCGGCTGCAATGCTCTTAATCAGGTCCCTCGGCGGCGGTCGATCGAAGGTGAGCCAGAGGTTCTCTCCCCGCCGAAAGGCAGCGGCGGCGGTCGGTCCGGCCCATTCGAAGGTCAGGATCACCGGTACGAAACGATCGGCGGTCGGTCCCTGGGCGGTCGAACTTTCGAAGGTAATGACGGGTTCAAGCTCGATCTGCAGCAGACCGCGGGCCGAATCCGGAAAGTCCAGGGCGCCCTGCGCCTGCGCGCCTTGGAAGGTTGTCGCTTCACCCTTTGCCGTCGCGGGCTCCGGTGCGGCAACCGGCCCAGCCTGGCCGCTGGGCAGCACCGCTTCCTTGGCCGCCGCTTTCTCGCCTTCCGTATTGTCACCGGCAAGGGGCGCGGGTTGCTGAGGTTGCCGCTCCGCCTTGCCGCCCATGATTTCCGGCACCAGGGGCGTCGGTGCCGCAGCGGAGGCGGTATCCTCCTTTGCCTTTGGCTCTTGCGCAGAAATGCCGGTCTCGACCGGGTCCGGCTGCGCGGCTGTGGCGGCAGTTTCCGAGTTGGGCTTCAGCGCTTCCGGCTGCTGCGGTGTTGCCGCTGCTTGCTGTGGCGCCGGCTTCTTCGCCGTTGCTTCGGCCCCGGCCAGGACATCCAGGATCACCTTGGAGCCGCTGCGCGTGACCCGCAGTTCAGACGACTGGGGCAGGCTGAGGCTCAATCCGTCCGGCTCGGCACTCACCGAAGCAATCTGCGGCAATCCCTGGGGACGCACGGCGGAAAGATCAAAACGTGCCGGACGGTCGAAAACGATCCTTGCCTTGCCGGGGCTTTCCTCAAGCCGGCTGCCGACCGTCGTCGGCCAATCGAAAACCAGGCGGGAGTATTCGGCGTGGCGTCCGCCGCGAACCCTGACAGTCGCCGGGTCGGCTGCCGCAGAGGGCGGTGTTTGCGCCACTACACTTTGCGCCACTGCACTTTGCGGCTTCTCCGCTTGCGGCGCTTCCGCCTTCGCCGCTGCCGGCTGCGCTTCCCGAACCCGGAGATCGAGAACCACCTTGGGCCCGCTCCGAAAGTGATTGAGATCGAATTCGCCGTTGAGAACGAAACTGAGGCTGCGGCCGTCTTCGGAAAGCTGTGGCGCCGATGCATAGCCGCGCAAACCGCTTTCAATCACTTCGCCGGCGAAGGAGGCCTCTTCATCGAAGTTGATGGTGAGACTGTTTCCCTCCATTGCCGCTTCGTAGGCGACTTCACGCGGCCAATCGAAAACGATACGGCCGTAGTCGGGATGCAATCCACCGCGCAGCGATACCGTTTCCGCCGCCTGCAGCGGCAAGGCCCAGCTCAAGATCAGAAAGGACAAAAAGAGAAGACGGCCGCACATTACCGCCGCTCCCCTGCGTGGGCGTGAATAATGATATCGACCCGCCGCGCCGCAGCCATGCTCGCCTCCCGGTCCTCGGCCAGCGCTGGCGCCTGATAGCGCGCATGACCGTAACCGCGGACCAGAATCTCGCCGCGGTAACCGGAATTGGCCAGCTCGCCGGACAAGGCCGCCGCCCGGGCCAGCGACAGCTCCCAGTTGTTGGCAAAGCGGGTGCGCGGCGGCGCCGGATCGGCAAAGCCGGCCACCTCGACTACGTTGCGAAGGTTCCGGAGCGTTCCCCCGAGAGAGAAAATCGCAGCCTTGGCTTTCTCATTCAGCACGATGGAACCGGAAGCAAAGAGAAGATCTCCGGGCAGCGACAAAACGATACGCTCGTCTTCACGCGTGATCTCGGCCCTGGTCAGGATCGGGTCTTCGATCACCAAGTCCCGCAACAGTTTGGAAAGATAGGTCAGGTCGGTGCCGGGGATGCGCACGACCGCCTCCGCATCCTGATCCAGCGTCGGCAGGGCAACGGTCACCTCCTGGACGCTTGTCAACTTGGGCGACAGCGCCTCGACCAGGTTCTGCCAATCGTCATCGTTGATGGTCGACATCGAATAGAGCAGAACGAAGAACGTGAGCAGCAGCGCCGTCAGGTCGGTGAAGGTCAGCAACCAGGCCTGCCCCCCATCATCGGGCCGGCCCTTATAGACCGGCACCCCCAATGGCAGGCCGGGCGTAGTGTCAGCCATATGCAGGCTGGGAGTGCCGTTCCTAGCCATCGGTCTGGCGCCCTTCGGCAGAGTCACCCGGCGCTTCAGCGGTGGCCGGAGGAAAGGTGAAATGAATACGCACAGAACCCGGGAACGACGGCATGAAGCCGGCCGACAGGCGTGCCGGGGGCAGCGCTTCGGCCTCCAGGGCGGTCACCAGCGCCGCAGCCCGCCGCATGGCCGGAAGCCGGCCTTCGATGCCACTGTCCGGGCCTTCGAGCCCATAAAGCAGGTCGACACGGTAGTCTTGGTTGGCGAAGCGCGAATCGGTCAGAACCGCCGCGATCGCGCCGAGCGTGTCGAGTGCCTGCCCGGTAATCACCGCGCTATCGCCGGAAAAAAAGTCGCTAGTCGGAATATCGATCTGCAGAAAGCGGCTGTTCGCCGCATCTTCGCTCTCGACAAGCGGCAGGCTGTTGTCGAAGAGGCGCCCCAAGGCCTCGACGACGTCCTCAGAACCTTCCATGACGTCAAGCGCCGCTTCGGCTGCAGACATGCTTTCCTGGGCTGGAACAACGCCGCGGAATGCCTCACGCACGCTGTCGATGACAGCCGTACTGCGCTCGACCTCGAAGCTGGAAAGCGCGTTCAGCAGAATGAAAAAGGCAAGCAGCAGCACCTTCAAGCTCAACAGCGCCATAATGTGGCTGTTGCTTTGCCGCGGGCCGGGTTGGTGCTGCACACCCGCCATGGCGGCGCTACCCGAAGAGCGCGTCGATATCGTCCTGGCTGATCGCCTCGTCCGGCATTTGCGGTCCGTTCAGGAGGTCCTCGTCGGGACGCGCGGGGGCACCGCTGGGGGTGGTGGTTCGCTTTTCCGGCTCTTTCTTCGGACGGTCGGAACGCTTGATGTCGTCGCCGAAAGCATTCAGCAGCGCCTCGACTTTCTCTTCCACCTTCTGCAAGGCGGTGACCACCTTGGTGATCCGCTGACCGGTGATGTCCTGGAAACCGCAGGCCTCAAAAATAGAGGTCACGGCCTGGGAAATCTGGTCGGCCACCTCGTCAGGCATCTTTTCCGTAAGCGCTTCGATGGTCTCCACGGCTTCGAAAATCGTATTCGTCGCCTGTTCCGTGGCACCGACGATCGCTGTCAGTTCATCGGTAGCCGCCGGCAGATGCTCATCGTTGATGTCGTCGGGGCGCAGGTCTGCGATCTCAGCACGCGCCGTGTTGATATAGAGGGCCAGCGCCTCTATATCGGCATAGACCTTTAGGCCATCCGCCGACATATCTCCTTCGATGCTGTCGACAATCGATTCCACGATCGCGACAATCTCCTCAGGGTCAATGGAGCCATCAGCCTTCTGCAGGTCCTGCAGTTGCGAAGCTATTTTCTCTTTGACCGCCGCGACAGCCATAATGCGGCTCCTTGCACTGATAAGGGGTACTGATAGAAGAGCTTAAAAATTACCGAGTACTGCGGAAAGCTTGGTTTTCAGCGTGGCAGCGTTGAACGGCTTGACGATGTAGTTGCTCACACCGGCTTCCTTCGCGGCGATCACGTTCTCGGTCTTGCTCTCCGCCGTGATCATGATGAAGGGCAGTTCCTTCAGCTTGGTGTCGGCGCGCACCTCGGTCAGAAGCTGCATGCCGCTCATCGGCTCCATGTTCCAGTCAGAGATGACCAGGTGGTATTCCTTGTCGCGCAGCTTCTGCAAAGCAGCACTACCGTCGGTCGCCTCGTCGACGTTGTTGAAGCCCAGCTGTTTCAGCAGGTTCCGAATGATCCTCAGCATGGTCTTGTAATCATCCACGATCAGGATCGGCATTCCCATGTCGACTGTCGACATCACTCACTCCCGTATAAAATCTGGCGCTGAGATCGCGCGTATCTGTCGATGGCAAAAGCTAGTCAATCGACGTTAATAGTCAGTAAAAAGCGCCGGAAAAGCCTATAAAGCGGCCTATTCGCGTGGCAGGGGAAGTTCTCGGCGCTGTGCCAGTTCAAGGGTCACCGTTTTCGCGCGCTGCGGGTTCATTTGAGCCAGGATCGGCGCTGACTTCCGCTCTTTCATGCGCTCGATCACCTCGAGCAGGACCTCCATGTCCAGCTCCTCGAAGATGCGGGCGGCCTGCTTGGGCTTCATGCTCTCGTAAATCTTAACCAGGCTCTTCATCTGGGCCTCGGTCTGCTCGTCGTGCTCGACCAAAAGGGCCTCGATGGAGCCCTGCAGCCCTTCCAACTCCCGAATCTTCTGCTCGATCCTCTGCTCGGCAGCCTTCAGAAGAACCTCGCGCTCGTCCACTTCGCGGGCGCGCTGCTCCAACTCCTCGCGTCGCTGCGAGAGGGCCTGCAGCAGACTCAGTTCCTCATCGGTCAAGTCGAAGAGGTCCGACGAGAGATCGGTGACCTGGCCTTCCGGAATCGGTGGCTCGGTGTTCGCAAGGAGGTCCTCGGCCCCTGCCGCCGGAGCCGCCGGATCTCCAGCCTCCTCAGCCGTCTCCGCGGCAAAGGCAAGCGTCGATCCGCCAAGCGTCTGCCATATGCCGGCGAGCTTGGCCGACATGCCGAGGCCGGCAACCAGGATAAGAACAGGTAACAACCTTAACCGCATCACAAAAACTCGCTTGCCTCGCCGGGACTATCGCATGGCCTGAAGGGTGCGCATCAACTCGCTGTCCGAACCCGAAAGCTTTCTCTTTGCGAGCTTGGCAAGGCCCACCGGCTTGGCCGACTTTGCGTCTGCGTCATGCTGACTTTGCGAGACCTTGCGCTCCATCTTGGAGATGTCCATCGGTGCGCGCGGCGCCGGCTGCTGACCCAGCCCACCGGGCATTTTGCCTTGCTGTTGGTCAAGCTTGCGCGAAGCCGCAACAGCGACCTCCAAGCGGTCGGCGATCTCGTTGCCTTTCTTCACCAGAAAGGCCATTTCATCCGCAAGTCGGCAGGCGTCATCCACCGTCTTGGCCAGGCCGTCACCCGCATCGGCACTGCGCGCCTTCAAGGCATCCAGGCCGCCCTGCGCCTTGCCGGCAGCAGCACTGAAATCCGCAACCACCTTTTCCATGTCGCTGCGCGCCGACCGCAGATCCGTCAGCTTGCGGTTCAGCACCATGGCATAGCCGATGGTCGTTACCAGCAGCACACAGATCGTCACATCAAAAACAAGACCGTAGTCCTGAAGCCAAGTCATCAGGATTCTCCCTCGCGCACGACTTTGTCGGCCACCTGGACGGCAATATGACCGCTGCGGCGCCCCATGCGTCCCTTGAACATCGAAACGTCACCGCAACGCAGCTCCACCTTGGAGTTCGGGTTGCAGTTCAATTCCAGTTTGCTGCCCTCGACCCATTCGAGGATTTCACCCAGCGGCATTTCCACCTGATCGAGCACCGCATCGATGCTGACATCGGTCTGCCAGAGCTCAGCCGTAAGATGCCCTTCCCAGATCGAATCGCGGCCGAACTTCTCACCCATGAACATCTGCAGCAGCAGCTCACGAACCGGCTCCAGCGTGGCATAGGGGATGAGCAGTTCGATCAGGCCGCCGCGGTCTTCCATGTCGACCCGCAGGGTCACCACGATCACCGCGTTGGCCGGTCGCGCGATGGTGGCAAAGCGCGGATTGGTCTCCAGCCGGTCGAAACGGAAGGTCACCGGTGACAATGGGTCGAAAGCCGCCGAAAGATCGGCCAGCACAACGTGGACCATACGCTCGACCAGATTACGCTCGATGGTCGTATAGGGCCGCCCCTCGATCCGCATGGCCGCGGTGCCGCGGCGTCCGCCGAGCAACACGTCGACGATGGAATAGATCAGCGCGCTGTCGACGGTCATCAGGCCGTAGTTGTCCCACTCCTCGGCCTTGAAAACGGAGAGCATCGCCGGCAGCGGAATGGAGTTCATGTGATCGCCGAAACGCGCCGAGGTGATGTTGTCCAGGCTGACTTCGACGTTGTCCGACGTGAAATTCCGCAGGGAAGTGGACATCATCCGGACAAGCCGGTCGAAGACGACCTCCAGCATCGGCAGGCGTTCGTACGAGACCAGAGCCGAATTGAGGATCGCCTGGATACCCGACTCGTCGCCCTCGTCGTCGCCGCCGCCGGCAACGCCGAGAAGGCTGTCGATCTCGTTCTGATCGAGGACCCGCGCCGAGCCGCCGCCGGTCGGCGCCGCGGCTGCGCCGCCGCCATCACCGTCGGCGTCGCCGTCGCTTTCGCCGTCGGCGCCGTCTTCATCGGCCATGGCCTCCCACTCGGCCATCATCGCTTCGTCGTCGGCCATCAACTCAGAAATCCTTGCTTTTCGCTAACAGCATCGGCGTGATCGATCCGGCAGTTACTGAACCAGCATCTCTTTGAAGAGCACGTCGCGCACCTCAATGGGCTGGGCGGCCGTGTTTACCCGGATCAGCAGTTCCTCGCGCAACCGCTGCAAACCGGCCGAACCTCTCAGGTCTTCGATCCTCAGTTCGCGGAGATAAACCTGAAAGTTGTCGACCACCCGGGGCAGCAGCGTGGCCAGCTCCGCACGGTCCTCCTCGCGCGCCAGCTCCAGGCTGATGGAGATCTTCAGGTAGGTGTTTTTGCGCCCACTGGAGTTCAGGTTGACCAGCATTTCCGGCAGGTCATAGAACACGGCCTTACTGGCGACAGGCGCAACCTCCTCCTCGACCACCGGTTCGGATTTGCCAAGCAGCGGGTCCAGCAGTCCCGCTATGAAGGCACCGGCGAGCCCGCCGACCAACAACAGGATCGGCAGAATGATGAAGAGAACCAGCTTCTTGCCATTCATCCCGGCTTTCGGGGTGGCTTCGATCTCGACATCGTCTGAAGCTACAGCCTGATCGGCCATCTCGGTCAACCTATTCAGTTATTTTGAGTTTTCGACTGCCAAGAGCCTACGGATGGTTGGTTAAGACTTGGTTGAAAGATACCGATTCCGGCGGCTTTCCCGGTTTCGGCAAGTTCTGCCGGGCAAGCTCTTCCCGATGACGGATTAGAACGGCGCCCGCGTCCAGAGAGAAAGGCTTAAAGCATTGAAAAATATAAATTCTCTGGCTGGCACGGTGCTTGCTTCTATCGCTGGGCCGGGCAAGTAGCCCGTCCACTGCCCAATTGAAACAGCCCAACGAGTGTCAGGTAAGCAAATGGAGAATGCCAGCTACATCGCGCTATCGCGCCAAATGGCCCTAAGGCGGGAGATGGATGTGATCGCCAACAACATGGCGAACCTCAATACCACCGCCTACAAGGGCGAAAGCATGCTCTTCGTCGAGTATCTGGAGACCACCGAGACCGGCGAAAAGATGAGCTTCGTGCAGGACATCTCGCTGGTCCGGAATCTGACCGCGGGAAACCTGAACAGCACCGAGAACCCCCTCGACACGGCGATTTCCGGTGACGGTTACTACGAGATCGAAACGCCCGTGGGCCCGCGCTACACGCGCAACGGGTCGTTCCACCTGAACGGGGCCGGCGAGCTGATCACGGCCAACGGCGACAAAGTGCTTGGTGAAGGCGGTAACCCCATCGCCCTGCCGCCCAACTCGTCCGACGTGACCATCACGCGCGACGGCTCGGTTTCGACCGACCAGGGACCGGCGGGAAAGATCCGCATGGTGCGCTTTGAGAACGAGCAGGCGCTGATCAAGATGCCCGGCGGCCTCTACGACGCCGACGGACAAGAGGCATTGCCGGCCGAAGGGTCCGAACTCATGCAGGGCATGGTCGAGAACTCCAACGTCTCCGGCATCATCGAGATGACCAAGATGATCAGCACGGTGCGCAGCTACAGCTCGACCGGCCGCATGGTCAACGAGGAACACGAACGCCAACGCCGCGCCATCCAGGCGCTTGGCAGCCCGGCCAAGGGCTAAGCCCCGGCCACGGCATAAGCGAGGACAAGATCATGAGATCATTGAACATTGGCGCGACCGGCATGCTGGCCCAGCAGCTGAATGTCGAGGTTATCTCGAACAACATCGCCAACATGAACACCACGGGCTACAAACGCCAGCGAGCGGAATTCCAGGACCTTCTGTATCAGAACGTCCGCCGCGTCGGCTCAGCCTCTTCCGACGCCGGCACGATTGTTCCGACGGGTATTCAACTTGGTCTGGGCGTCAAGTCCGCGGCGGTATACCGCCTCTCCGGCCAAGGCAATATTCTGCAAACCGAGAATCCGCTGGACCTGGCAATCAACGGCCGCGGTCTCCTGATGGTCGAACTGCCGAGCGGCGAGACCGCCTACACCCGGGCCGGATCTCTGCAACTGAGCCCGGATGGCGACATCGTCACCGCGGACGGCTACGTGGTGCAGCCGGGCATCACCGTACCGGCCGATGCCCAGGCCATCACCATCAACGAAAGCGGCGAGGTTTTCGCCGACATTGAC
Organism: Pelagibius sp.; assembly: GCF_965249265.1. NCBI lineage: Bacteria > Pseudomonadati > Pseudomonadota > Alphaproteobacteria > Rhodospirillales > Rhodovibrionaceae > Pelagibius > Pelagibius sp. The sequence continues at coordinate 3,187,327 of NZ_OZ252224.1, forward strand.
GGCCAGGTCGCCCCACAGCTCGTGGGCCAGTTGGAATTGGCGAACTTCGCCAATGAGGCCGGCCTCGATGCCATCGGGAACAACCTGCTGCTGGAAACCAACGCCTCCGGTGCGGCCAGTGTTGCCACGCCCGGTTCCGCCGGCTTCGGCACCATGATCCAGGGCGCCCTCGAAACTTCGAACGTCAACACGGTTTCCGAGATCACCAACCTGATCACCGCACAGCGCGCCTACGAGATGAACTCGAAGGTCATCGAGTCTTCTGACGAGATGATGCGCAGCGTATCGCAGCTTCGCTAAGGATCGAGGACGTAATGCATAAGCTTCTTTCTGCAGCACTCTGCACCCTGCTTTTGATGACGGCGCCGGCAAGCGGCGGCGTCACCGGGGGCATCGACGGCGAAGACATGGTGAAAAGCCTGATCACCCTGAAGAGCAACGCCGTCATCGACGATCGCATCGTTCGGCTCGGTGACCTCTTCGATGGAATCGCGGAACCGACACTTTCCGACACGCCCATCGCCCAGGCCCCGCGCCTTGGCGACACGGTCGACATCGGCGCCCGCTGGCTCTATGCCGTGGCCAGAGCACATGGCATCGATTGGCAACCGCGCTCTCGCTATGACCGGATTTCCGTGCGCCGGGCAAGCAGCAAGATCAGAACCGAAGAAATCGAGTCCGCTCTGCGGCTGGCGCTGAGCGACCGCGGCCTGGATGGAGAGATGCAACTGGCGCTCGACAATCCGGGAATCGAGTTGCAGGTGCCGTCGTCCAGCGAGTCGAGTGTGGCTGTTACCGGCCTCACCCTCGATGACAGCAGCGGGCGCTTCGTTGCCCATGTAACCGCGCCCGCACAGGGTGAGCCGCTGGCACGCGTTTCGGTAACCGGCCGGGCGCTGCGGTTGATTGAGGTACCGGTGCTGAGCCGCAACCTGCGGCCCGGCGATGTGATCCGCTCCAGCGACATCGAGTGGATCAGCATGCCCGCCAACCGCATGACCCGTGGAACGGTCAGCGACCAGCAGACCTTGGTCGGCATGAGCCCGCGGCGGCCGATCCGCTCCCAGGAGGTAATCCGCACCTCCGACCTGGAAACCCCGGTGGTCGTCGCCAAGAACAGCCTGGTGACCATCCGTCTGCAGACTCAGCGCATGGAGCTGTCGGTCCGGGGCCGGGCCTTGGAGGATGGGGCCCAGGGAGACGTGGTCCGGGTCATGAATACCAAGTCGAACAGCGTCGTGAACGCAGTGGTCATTGACGCCGGCAACGTGGTGGTGACCCCGCTCACCGCCGCCGGCGCCAGCTAAGGGGACTGAAGACAATGACATCCATGGCAAGAACCCAGCATAGGCCGTTCCTGGCTCTGTTTCAGCGCGGCCTCGTCATCGCCGTTCTCGGCCTGTCGCTCAGCGCCTGCAATATGCTGACCCGGTTGTCCGAAGTTGGTGAGGCCCCCAAGCTCTCCAACATCGAAAGCCCCGCCCCGCTGGTCGGCGAGCAGGCCGCATCTCTGCCGATGCCGGCGCCGGTCGAGATCGAACGCCATCCGAATTCGCTCTGGCGTCCGGGATCACGAGCCTTCTTAAAGGACCAGCGTGCCAGCGACGTCGGCGATATCCTGACCGTGATCATTGAGATCCAGGACAACGCGGCCATCAACAACACGACGACACGCACCCGGACCAATGCCGAGGACGCCTCCGCCAGCGCCTTCCTGGGCTACGAGGCCAGTCTTGCCGAGCTGCTGCCGGAAGCCATCGATCCCACCGACCTTGTCGATCTCGACAGCACCTCGACCTCGGAAGGCAGCGGCGGGGTCAATCGCAACGAATCCATCAACCTGCGCGTCGCGGCCCTCGTTACCCAGGTCCTGCCCAACGGCAATCTGATCCTCGCCGGCCGGCAGGAAGTGCGGGTGAACTATGAAAAGCGCGAGCTGCAGGTGGCCGGGATCATCCGTCCGGAGGACATCACCTCGCAGAACACCATCGGCTACGACCAGATCGCCGAGGCCCGCATCGCCTATGGCGGCCGTGGTCAGATCTCCGACGTCCAGCAGCCGCGTTACGGTCAGCAGGTCTTCGATATCATCTGGCCGTTCTGATGAGCTTCTCCCCGCGCGGGAATCACAAAGGGCCGCGTCACCGACGCGGCCCTTTGCTTTTCAGTCGCGTGCTGCCAGTGGCAGCAAAAAAAACCTAGTCGTCGCGGTGGGTGCGCTCCATGCGCTCGTGACGCTCCTGCGATTCGATGGAAAGCGTGGCGATGGGCCTTGCTTCCAGGCGGCGCAGGGAAATCGGCTCGCCGGTTTCCTCGCAATATCCGTAGGAGTCTTCCTCGATCCGCCGCAGCGCGGCATCGATCTTGGAGATCAGCTTGCGCTCGCGATCACGGGTCCGCAGTTCCAAGGAACGGTCGGTTTCCAGCGAAGCACGGTCGGCGATGTCGGGTTCATGCAGTGATACCTCCTGCAGGTGCTGCAGCGTCTCACCCGATTCGCGTTGCAACTCGTCCTTCCACTGCAGAAGTTTCTGACGAAAATACTCACGCATCTTTGGGTTCATGAAGACCTCGCCCTCTTTCGGGCGATAATTCTTCGGTAGCTTTACAGTCATTCCCGGTCCCGTAAATGAGTACCAAAACGCGCCGGGAGTATATGGATTTTGCCTTGCCCGGCAAGCCTCTGAAGTCATCAAATCTTCTTGCGTCGCCGCCCTTTGGGGTCAAAGCCCGCGGGAAAGCTCGGCTTGCGGGTCCCGACGCCGCTCAGCGGCCTCTCTTCGCCAGCTCGACGGCTGCCCGTATCTCTATTTCATTAATGATTTCAGATAGTTTAGGATCATCAATCGATTCGTCGCGCTGCCTGAGCAAGTCACCGAGCTGCTCTAGTCGGGCGACTGAGACGTTGCCAAAAACAATCGAAAGGCGCAGTTCTTCGAGCTTGTCGAGAATGTCTTCCGCCCGCTGCCGCCCCTTTGACGGCCGCTCCGTGGCGTCCCCGACCTCCTGTATCGCCAGAAGAGCGTTGATTGTCTGAGACGGGGCGGCGGCGCCGCTGCCCTGGGCCTGGGGTGTGGATCCCGCCAGGGCTTTGGCAAAGCCGCCATCTCCCGTAGCCGCAGCCTCGCCGCTGCGCCGTTTGGAGGAGGTACGTGCCCCTGAGAGACGATCGATCTTCATGATCTGCCCGACATACGATTAGTCCTGGACGGAGACTGCGCTGCGGCGGTTAATATGCAGTTAACCATCTGAAAAACCGGCAGAAATTTCCCACAGGCCAATGGCGGTTTTTGCCTCGCCGGCATCGGCCGGCAACGGCGAGAAATCGGAGAAACGGCAGAAAACAGGGATTTTCCGCAGCTTGTTGCGCCGGCCCGACTTGGCACGCCTTTCGCATAAAGAGGGAGCGTAGAGACTCTCTTGGTTGGAAGACCCTGATGAAATTTGCCTTGCCCATGTCCGAGCCTGTCCAGATCCGGCGGCGCCTCACCAAAGGCAGCCAGCGGCTGATCCAGCTCTTTTGCGTTGCGGTCTGTCTTTCGCTGGGTATCGGAACGGCCATTGCCCAGACCCAGTCCCGGATCAAGGACGTGGCCGACTTTGAAGGTGTCCGCGACAACCAGTTGGTCGGTTACGGCCTGGTTGTCGGCCTTAATGGCACCGGCGACGATTTGGGCAGCGCCGTCTTCACCCGGGAGAGCCTGATCGGCATGCTGCAACGCATGGGCGTCAATGCCCGTGACGACGACCTCGACACCGATAACGTTGCCGCGGTGATGGTCACCGCCGATCTGCCTCCTTTTGCCCGTCAGGGTACCCGCATCGATATCCAGGTCTCGGCCATCGGCGATTCCGAAAGCCTGCTGGGCGGCACCCTGCTGGTGACCCCTCTGCTGGCCGCCGACGGAGAGGTTTACGCGGTGGCCCAGGGCGGTATTGCCGTCGCCGGCTTCAGCGCTGCTGGAAACGGGGAAACGGTTGTTCGCGGCGTCCCCACCGCCGGGCGGATCGCCAACGGCGCCATCATCGAGCGTGAGCTGGGTTTCGAGCTGGAGCAGATGCGGTCGATCAAACTGTCGCTGCGCAATCCGGACCTGACCACGGCGCGGCGCATTGCCGACGCCATCAACGGGTTTACCGGCGAGACGGCGGCCCGGTCACTGGACCCAGCCACCGTGCGCGTCTCGGTACCGGCAAGATACAACGGCGATACCGTGGCTTTGATGACCGACATCGAACAGCTCCGCATTCGCGCCGATCAGCAGGCCCGCGTGGTGATCGACGAAGCCTCGGGCATCATCGTGATGGGCGAGAACGTCCGGATTTCCACGGTTGCCATCGCCCAAGGCAACCTGACGATCCGCATTACGGAAACGCCGCAGGTCAGCCAGCCCAACGCCTTTTCCAACACCGGCGACACCGAAGTCGTCGATCGCACCGACATCCAGATCGATGAGGACGCCGACAACCGCCTGGCCGTGGTGCCCGCCGGGGTCAGCCTGCAGGAACTGGTGAACGGCCTCAACGCTCTGGGCATCGGCCCGCGGGACATGATCTCGATCCTCCAGGCGATCAAGGCCGCCGGTGCCCTGCAAGCTGAAATCGAGGTGCTGTAACCATGATCGACGCTGCGACCTACGTCCCCTTCACCAACCTGCAGCCGGCCGGCACGCAACGCGCATTGCCGCTTGCCGATAGACGGCAGATGGACGCCGCAGCGGCCGAACAGGCTGCCAGGAAAACCAGCGAAGACTTCGAGGCCCTGTTCATCGCCGAGATGCTTGGCCCGGTTTTCGAAGGATTGAAGACGGAAGGCATGTTCGGCGGCGGCTCCGGTGAGGAAATCTACCGTTCACTGATGGTTCAGGAGTACGGAAAAGCCATCGCGCGCGCCGGCGGTGTCGGGATCGCTGAGACGGTTCAACGCGAAATTCTGAGAATGCAGGAGATGCAGTGATGACCGAGCAAACAGTTGATCAGGCCCCGCCGTCGACGGCGGAGTTGCGCCAGATCATTCAACTGGTTGAGGACCTGACCGCGGTGATGAGCCGCGAGGTCGAACTGCTGCGCGCCATGCGGGTGCGCGACTTCGGCGAGCTTCAGGATCACAAGCTTTCCTTGGTGCAGAGCTACGAGAAACAGACATCGAGCCTGCGCAGCAACCCGGCTTTCGCCGAACTCATCGACCCCCGCCTGCGCGAGGAACTGACCGACGTTATGGAGCGCATGCACGAGGTGATGAGCGAAAACGAAATCGCGATCAATGCCGCCCGCAGCGCCAACCAGCGGATCGCCACGGCGATCGTAAATGCTGTTCAGGGTCAACAGAGCGAAAACGGTGGCTATTCCAAGAATGGCGGCATCAGCCAGTCGGGCAATCAGCCACCGGTGTCTCTACAGATCGACCAGCAGCTTTAAGCCGGCTGCCAAGCCAGCGCCTTAGACCAAAGCGAGACGTAAGACATGTCGCTCAGCATCGCCCTCTCAAACGCCCTCTCAGGGCTGCAGGTGAACCAGACCGCGCTGCAGGTCACCTCCGGCAATGTGGCCAACGTCAACACGCCCAATTACGCCCGCAAGATCCACAATCAGGAAAACCGGGTCCTCGGCGGCCAGGGCGTCGGCGTCGACACCGCCTCGATCATCCGCCGTATCGACCAGTTCCTGCGCCGCGATCTGATGAACGAGACCACGGTTCTGGGTAACAACAAGGTCACCTCGGACTACTACAACCGCATGCAGGCCATGTTCGGCTCCCTGGGCAACAACAATGCCCTCGGCAATTCGATCACCGACCTTTCCGTCGCCATCGAGAACGTTGCCAACAGCCCGGAGGTCGCCGCCCACCGTTTCGACGCCGTCAACGAAGCCGTTGAAATGGCGCAGTATTTCAACGACATGGCCACCAACGTCCAGTCGCTGCGGTCGCAGGCTGACGCCGAGATAAATGCCGCGGTCGATATCATCAATGCCGAGCTGGAAATCATCGCCGACCTCAATTCCCAGATCGCCAACAACGACACCAAGGGCCTGCCGGTGGGCGATCTGCAGGACCGCCGTGACGTCGCCATCAAGACCATCTCGGAGTACATGGAACTGCAGGAGTTCACCGATTCCTTCGGCCAGGTCCGGCTCTTCACGACCGCCGGCCGCTCGCTGGTCTCCGGAACCTCCTTCGGCACCCTCTCCTACACCAACACGCCCTTCATGACGGCCAACGAGACCTACCCGGCCACAATCAGCGGTATCTATCTGAATGGCGGGGCCGCGCCGCCGCCGACAAGCGATATCACCACCGAAATCAGAGGCGGCAAGCTCGAAGCGCTGATCGCGATGCGCGACGAGACCCTGCCGGCAATGACCAACCAGATAGATCAGCTCGCCGCTCAGATGCGCGACGAAGTGAACCGGGTTCATAACCGTGGCGCCAACACCCCCTTTGGCCTCGGCACCGCTGCCGGTGATCCGGCCGCCATGTACGGCACCCGCGTGATCAACACCCCGGGCGATCCGCTGACCTTGGGTTCGGACGTTACTTTCGCGATCCTCGATGCCAACGGCGATTCTGTCACTGCGCCGCTCACCATCGCGGCCGGCGCCACCACGCCCACGGCCATCATTACCGCCATCAACGGGCACCTGACCGCGGCGCCCGGTTACGGTACCGCGGCCTGGAACAACGACCGCATGGAAATCAAGCTGGAGCCTGGCTATCGGCTGGCGATTCTGGACAACGGTCCCGCGGCGGACTCCGGCGATGCGACGATCCAGTTCGATGCCGACGGCGATACGGTACAGGAGACCTATCTCGGTTTCTCGAGCTTCTTCGGTCTGAACGATATGTTCGAAACGCCGGACCTCGCCACCGGCACCCCTGCCCTGGCCAATCAGGGCGCCCAGCTCGGCATTTCCAGTAACATCCAAGTCCGCCAGTCAATCGTCGACGACCCTTCCTACCTCTCCCGCGGCATGCTGCGCGGAACCCCGCCGACCATGTCGCTGGGTGTCGGCGATAACGAGATCGCACAGCAGTTGGCGGACGCATTCGGCGAGAACTTCAACTATGCCAGCGTCGCAGACGGCCCTTCCGCCGTCAGCACGACCTTTTCCGGCTATGCCGGGGTCATTCTATCGTTCAATGCCTCCGCCACGGCGTCCTCAGACGAGGCGCTGGAATTCCAGACCTTCTTCTTTGAAGACCTGCAGGCGAAGTTCCTGTCGGAGGCCGGCGTAAACCTGGATGAAGAGCTGGCCAATATGACGATCTTTCAGAGTGCCTACAACGCATCCGCGCGCCTGGTTCAGGCCGTCGACGAAATGCTTGAAACCCTCTTGAACTTGGCCCGGTGATAGGAGGCTATAGATGTTCCGCGTTGCAAACTTCGCTCAGCACCAGCTGAACCTGTCCTACACCATGCGCACCCAGAGCTCGGTGGCCGAACGGCAGATCGAGATGGCCAGCGGCAAGCGTGCTCAGCAGTACTCGGCAATCTCCTCGGACTCCAGCGAGCTGGTGAACATCGAACGCTCCGTCGCTCGGACCGAGCAATTCACCCGTAACATCGATCAGGCGATGACCCGCCTCGGGATCATGGAGTCCTCCGTGGCCATCATGGTGCAGCGCTCAACCGAAGTGCTGGCGATCATGAGTTCGGCGATCTCCGGTGAAAACATCAACGATGTGCCGCTTCAGGAATTTTCGAACACCTTCCTGTCGGAAATGGAATCCCTTCTGAACACCCAACATGAAGACCGCTACCTGTTCAGCGGATCGCAGACCGACAGCCCGGCGATCGACCTCAATGACCCGGCCTACACCCCCCAGGCCGGCTTGCCGGGCGTCTTCACCGCCGACTTCGACTACTACCAGGGTGACAACCTGACCCTGTCGGTGCGGACCGATGAAACCTTCGAGACCGACTACGGAATCCGGGCCGACGAGCCGGCTTTTGAGGAGATGCTGCGTGCCCTCTCCTACATGGACTACGCCGGCGCCAACCTGGACGTCGCGGTGCTTGAACAGGCCTACACGATGATGAAGAGCGCCGTCGACGGACTCAGCGACATTCGCGGCCGCATCGGCGCCAGCTCAAAGGTTCTGGAAGCAGCCAACTCCGGCCACGACGACTACCTGACCTATGCGACCAACCTTGTGTCGACCCTGGAAGACGTGGACGTGGCCGAGACGACGACCCGCCTGGCCCAGGACGAGGTGCAGCTTCAGGGTTCCTATCTGTCGCTCTCCAGGATCAGCGAGCTAAGCTTGTTAAATTACCTGAGATAGCGATTTCGTAACCAGATTGCGGCGATAATAGAGCCGTCATGAGTAAGGAGTTAACCATGCCCCGCGAACACACGGCAGCCAAGATGGCAGCACCAGCAGCCCCTGGAGCGATCGCCTCGGCACCGCAGTCCGGAGGGAGCAACACGAAGACGATCGACACCCGGTTCGGGAAGATCGAGTTCGACCTTAACCAGGCCTTAACCTTCCCGAAGGCGATTCCCGGCTTTGTCGGTTATGACACCTTCGGACTGGCCATGGTGCCCAGCGAGACACAATCCAGCTTCATGCTGCTGCAGGCGCTGGAGCCGACCGATCTCTCTTTCATCGTTCTGCCCTATGACGCGGCGGCCAACCTGATCGAGCTCAAGGACGTGGAAGCCGCTCAGCAGGCCCTCAGCATCGCGCCCGCGGACTGCGCCATCATGCTGATCGCCACATTCCGCAAGCTCGGCAGCAGTTTCGAAACCTCGGTGAACATGCGGGCGCCGATCTTCATCGATACGAACAAGCGTCAGGCCTGGCAGTACATCATGCCAAATGACCGCTACGACGTTCGTCATAAACTCTAGAGAACGGCGGCCTGATCGATCTTGGTCAGGCGGTCGGACAGGCTTCTCGCTGGCGATGGACAATTGTCCCCGCCAGCAAGCCCCTCAGACTTCCGGAAAAATCAGATGCTTCCCGCGTCAAGACGTGCCTTGAAGGCACGGGCGACGCGGGCCAGCAGCACCGGCCATTCCTCGGTCCAGTGACGCTGCCAGACCATACGGTTTGGCAGCCCGAAATCACCGGAAACCGGCTGCTCCGTCTGACTGGCGCCGGCCATCATAAGCCAGATTTCGGTACCGACCGCGTCCGCTATGCGGTTCGGCGAGGATGATGTAGAGATCACCAGATCAAGCTGGGATGTCAGGGCGAAGGCGCCTTCCAGATCCATTCTAAGGTCGAGATCATCCCAGCGATGAATCTTGACCTTGAACTGGTCTTCAATCGCGCAGATCTCGTCTTCACGTGGATCGTACTGAACGTTGACGAAGTTGACCCCCGGGATCGTCAGGATGGGCTCCCACATCTCAAGATCGGTATAGTGGATGTCGCGATCGCGATGCGAAAACATACTGCGCCAGCAAATGCCGACCTTCGGCCCGTCCGGCAGGCCGGCAATCCGCTCCGCCATCTCGGCCACCCGCTCTGGATCAGGGGTCAGGTAACCCTCATAACCGATTCCGCGGCGCTGGCACGCAAAAGCAGCCTCGACGTCGTCGTCGGGATAGCTGGTGGCCAGCTCCAACTCTTCCTGAGAGAAGGGAAAGTACTGCATAAGGTTGCCGGCCGGCAGATAGAGATCGGTATCATCCCGATTCCAGTCGTTTTTGCCATCGAGCCGCTCGGGCAGCAGCTTCGCCTCTGGAAAGGTGCGCTGGAAGATCGGCACAAGGCGCCGGTCCGCTTCAATCAAAACGGTTCCGGCTGTATCGATCATTTGGCGGAAGCGGCGGGCAAAATCGATCTCGTCACCAACACCCTGCTCACGCCAGACCAGAATCCTCTTGTCATGAATGTCTTCACCGCGCCATCTCGGCACCTGGAACCGGCGGTTCGGCTTCCGCAGCTCGCCCGTCAGACCGGCATCGAAGTGCTCCCAGGATTCCTCATAGAACCCGTTGTTCCACAGTGACCGGGCCAGCGAAAACTCCAGGCCCAGATGCTCCGGCGTAAGCTCATGGGCCAGGCGGAACTGCGCCAAGGCGGCCGCGTGCTGGCCCTGCTCTTGATAGACAAGACCCTTGTTGTGCTGGAACTCACCGCGTTCTGGCTCCAGCTCCAAGGCCTTGTCATAGGCGGCATGCGCCTTTTCCAATACATGAAGCAGCCGCAGTGCATTTCCATAGTTGAAGTAACTGGTGGCAAAACTCGGCTGAAACTCCATCGCCCTCCGGAAAGCCACCACGGCTTCCTTGTAGCGATGGAGATCCATCAACACATTCCCGTAGTTACTCTGAGCGGCGCCGCTCTGGGGATCAAGTTCAGCGCCGCGCTTGGCGTATTCGTAGGCTTCCTCGAACTTCTTCTGTTCGCGCAATACCATGCCCATGTTGATATGGGCCTGCGCCAAAGTCGGATCAGCCTCGATCGCCCGCAGGCAGGACTTCTGGCCAAGTTCGTGCTTGCCGTGATCAATGGCGATCTTCGCCAGGTTCACATGGGCTTCGGCATAATCCGGTTTGATGCCGACGGCCACAGCGTAGGCGTCGATCGCCTCGGTTTCCTGCCCCTGCATCTTCTTGATCAGACCCAGGTGATAGTACGCAACCGCGTCCTGGGGATTGAGCTTGATCGCCATGATCATGGCCTCGGTCGCCTGATCAAGAATACCGGCATCAATCAAAAGAACGCCGAGCTCGCGATAGCCCTCCCCGAACTGCGGGTTCAGCTTCAAAGCATGCGTAAAGGCATTTGCTGCTGCATCCAACTCGCCGAAGCTGTGCAGGATCCTGCCATGGCAAACATGGACTTCAGGCTCCATGACATCGACTTCCAAGGCGCGCTCGATCATCTTGCGTGCTTCTTTGAACTTCCGCTGAAGATGATAGGCCTTGCCCAGGAGTGCCGTGGCTACGGCGTTGTTCCGCTGGATGGAAAGAGCGCGCTTTAGCAGGACTACCGCGTCTTTCGGCCGCTTGTTGTCGATCTTCTCGCGTGCCGCCGCAATCATTTTCTCAGGATTGCGTAAGGACTTGGTGCTCTGCTTGCCGCCGGACCGGCCCTTTTTGCCAGGCCGCTTGGTCTTGGAGGACGGCTTGGCACCGGCTTCGGAGGCTGCCTGCTCGTGACTCATACTGTCCTGCTCATCGGAGACATGAAACAAATTGCGATCGCGTGGGAATCCGGTCGCAACCGACACAGACCCGCAGAGGACAGGTTAAGCTCCCATTTACTAAGAGAACCTTTCCGCCTATTGACTTAACCGAAATAGGTTTGAGCGCCGGATCAGCATGGGTGCCGAAAGGGCTTTTTGCGCCCGCCTGCCGGCAGACCGAGAGCGTCCTAGATCGAAAGCGTCAGGGACGAGATTTCTGAGGGCTTCTCTGCTTCCGGGGCCGCCGTTGCCTGGCCTGTCTTGCCGTCCGGCGTGCCGGTACGCTGCTCATTCTTGGCCAGTTCCGCCCAGCTCGCCCTCACCTCGCCGAGCGCGGTAATGATTCCATCACAGACTTCGGTCGAGTTCTTCATGTTGACCTGCTGAAGGTCACGGAAGATCGTGTGATAGAACTGGTCCAGCATCAGGGAAACGTCGCCGCCCTTTTCAAAGTCCAGGTGGGACTGCAGCCCGACCAGGACCTTGCAGGCCTTCTGGGTGGCGTTGAAGCGATCCTCGATCCGGTTTTCCTCGATGGCCGTCTTGGCGTTGGCCACTTCCTTGATCATCGCATCATAGAGCAGCACGACGGCGCCGAGCGAACTGACCATCTTGGAGGCCGCCTGATAAGCGGAAAGGGCGTTGTAAGACTGCGTCACGTTCCCGGACCTCGAACAACAGAATTTTGGGAAAGCAGCGTCGCGACCACTTAGTCGTCACCGCCCTTGAGAAAGGCCTGAAGCTGACTGGATGCCGCTTCAGCGGCGGCTACTGCCCGCTCCATGGCGGCATACTTCTCGATCAGCTTGTTCTGGAAGATCAGCAGGCGGGCCTCGATGGTTTGGATCTCGTCGACAAAATCCTCATTCTGAGCCGACAGGCGGATCACCTCCTCGGTGATCAGACCGTCGCCAGCATTCACATAGTCGTCGAGACGCTGATAGAGGCGTTCGGCAATGCCGAGAGAGGTGGAGATATCGATGTTTACCGGCGGCGCGCCTGCATCGCTGGTATCCCGGTTATAGGCAAGGCTCATACCCTCGTAAATCGTACCGTCCAAGCCACGCAGGACGCCCCCGTCGACTTCGAAGGCGTCGACACCTCCGACCTGAAGGTTCGTTCCGTCGATGGCGCCGCCGGGATCCACGATGGTGAAGTCGCCGACATTCAGCAGCTCGTTGCGCGCAACCAGACGGACGTCCGGTGAGCTGGACTGGAAACCAAACTCGAAGACCCCGCGCACCTCATCCAGTTTGTCGACCAGGTTGGCATTCAAGGTGCCTTCGTCGACCGTCAGCAGGCCTTCGTCGTTCAATTCGATGCCCACATTGCGCAGGGTGGACAGTGCCGTAGAGTCGAGCCCGTCGACCAGTTCAGCGATGTCGGTGCCGAGGTCCCGCCCGAGAGAGCGCAGCAGGTTGTCACCGAACAGGATGGCGGCAGCATCAATCTCGCCGTCCTCAGAGACAACGCTCTGAGACTTCAGGAAGAGCTTGACGTCATTGTAGGCCGCGACAAAATCATCGATCTGCCCTCTGACCCCAGTGAGATCGGCTTCAATTTCCAGGGTAACAGTGGTGATCGGATCCCCCATGGCATCGACATCCGCCTTGAAGAGATCGATGGTCACGTTGTCGATCAGATCGTTGATCTCATTGGAATCGCGCTCAATTACGGTGGCAATACCATCGAGCCTCAGCCGAGCCGGCTGAGCCGCATCCAGCTCCGTCGGCGTGGTCGCGTTCAAGCCGGCCAGGGTAGCGGCGCCAGTGAGTTCAATGTTGCGATTGGTCTCTTCAGCCGTGAAAACAATACGGTAGTCACCGTCAGCAATCTTCAGAGCCGAAGCGCGAACGCCTGTGGTGCCGGTCACCGCATTGATCGCAAAGACCACATCGGTCGCGGTCATGCCGTCCGTAATGGCGATATCGACCGTTTCTCCAGCGGTGGCGCCGGCAAGGTTCACAGTCAAAGTCTCGGTGACACCTAGGTTCGTCGTCACATCGGCAAGGGTGCCGCCGGAAATCTTGTGTGCTTGGGCGATCTGCAGGACGTCAATCTCATAGGTCCCGGCGGTGGCGTTATTCGTAGCGGTCGCGCCCAGAATATCGGTTCCCGGCGTCGATGTATTGGACGTAACGAAGGCTGATTTCTGCTCGAAGACATTGTTGAGAATACCGACGGAGCCCGGCGGATTGCGCAGGCCGTTGACGGCCGACTGCATCGTCTCCAAGAGCGCCTTGAACTCGTTGAAGGCGGCGATCCGTGTATCGTTCTCGGAGATCCGGTTGTTCAGCCGGTCGATAGGAATGCGCTTGACCGCAAGCGAGGCCTCGATAATGGCAGCCGTGTCCAGACCGGAAAACGAACCGGTCAGAAGGGGGGAGTTTCCGATAAAGGAAACCGTACCTTGAGTACCTGCAACCATCAGACTTCTCCTATCCGCCCAATGCTACGTCCCCAATCGCTTAAATTCCGTTAAGAATTATTAGTTATCAATGGGTTAACCTTAAACCGAAAAACTGTTTCTGGCCTTGGCCTGCGGGCTCTTCAGCGGGCCGTCAACAGGCCGAAATGCGCGTTCTGGTGGAAATTCTATCAGAACATCACCATTTTCACGGTCGTACACTCTCACAATGAGCCGGCCGCTGTCCTGGTCACGATAGGTGGTAAGCGCTGAATTCGGCGCCCCCTGCCCCGTCGCCGCTGGCTGTTGTCCGTCAATAACGGCCGCGAGCGGCTCTCCAGCCTCCGTCTTTGCCCCCTTAGCGGACGCCGATACGGTCGCCGCCTCGGCCGGGCGCCGCAGTACGTTGCCCGCCTGAGGTGACGCTGCGCTCTGTGCCGGCACGCTGGCTTGCGAGGTAACCAGCGCGGTCGAAACCAACAATTTCGCATCCATGATACTAAGCCCTCCTTTTGCGGGCTCGGATCGTCGACTGGCTCAGCAGGGGCGGAGCGAAAATGCCCCGCCCCGACTGAGGACCCAAGCTTAATCCCGGCCTTACTGCAGCACGCGCAGCAGGGACTGAGGGATCTGGTTGGCTTGCGACACGGCCGACACCGCCGCCTGAACAAGCACCTGGTTGGAAACCAGCTTGCTCTGTTCAGCCGCCAGATCGACGTCCATGATCGCAGACTTGGCCGCATCGATGTTCTCGAGCGAGGTCGCGATCTGTTGACCGCGGAACTCGAAACGGGAAATCAACGCACCGGCCGTGGCCCTGGCTTCAGAAACCGCGTCGATGGCTGCATCGACAGCATCCATCGAAGCCGAGGCCGCACCGGACGTACCGACCGACAGGTTCACGCCCAGGGTTGCCGCACCGAAGGCAGAGAAGCCCGTGGCAAGAGCCTGAAAGTCAACTGTGATGGTATCGCTGACGTCGGTACCGACAAAGTAGTCGGCGGTCGCCGGCGTCCCATCCAGCAGAGACTGACCGTTGAAGCGGGTCGTATCGGCGATGGCGGTGATTTCACTCACCAACTCCTGGAACTCGGCGTCGATGAAGCCGCGCTCCGTATTGGTCGGAACACCCGACAGCGACTGGGCCGCCAGGGCCTTCATACGCTGCAGCACGTCGCCGATGCGGCCGAGACCGCCGTCGGCAACCTGCACAACAGACGCACCCTGGGAGGCGTTGATCCCCGCCTGGGTGAGCGCCGTCACGTCGGCCATCAGACGGGTGCCGATGGCAAGACCGGCGGCGTCGTCAGATGCTTTCACGATGCGCGAGCCGGAAGCCAGCTTGCCCACCGACGCCGAAGCATTGGCGGAGTTATTATTGAGATAACGAAGGGCGGAATTGGCCGCCGTATTCGTAGCAACAACAGGCATGGTTCTGTTCCTTCTACTTGAAGTCGTTCCGCCCGCCCCTTTGCGGGGCGGGCCAGACGAGTCGGCCTACATGGCCAACACCTTTTACTGCAGCACCCGCAGCAGGGACTGCGGGATCTGGTTGGCCTGCGACACGGCCGAGACCGCCGCCTGAACAAGCACCTGGCTGGAGACCAGCTTACTTTGTTCAGCCGCCAGATCGACGTCCATGATCGCAGACTTGGCCGCATCGATGTTCTCGAGCGAGGTCGCGATCTGCTGACCACGGAACTCGAAACGGGAAATCAACGCACCAGCCGTCGCACGCGCTTCGGAAACCGTATCGATGGCCGTGTCGATGGCAGCCATCGCCGCAGTCGCAGCGGCAGCCGAGCCAACGTTGCCGGTGATACCCAGCAAGGTCGAGGTGAACCCGGCAGCACCAGCCAAAGCCGTGAAGGTCACGGTAATCGTATCACTGACATCGGTACCCACAAAATAATCCGACGGTGTGGCAGCGGCTGCACCGCCATCAAGAAGGGAAGCACCATTGAACCGGGTCGTGGTCGCGATATCGGTGATTTCAGACTTCAATTGCTGGAACTCGGCATCGATGAAGCCACGTTCCGTATTGGTCGGAACACCCGACAGCGACTGGGCCGCCAGGGCCTTCATACGCTGCAGCACGTCACCGATACGGCCGAGACCGCCGTCGGCAACCTGCACCACCGAAGCACCCTGGGAGGCATTGATCCCCGCCTGGGTGAGCGCCGTCACGTCGGCCATCAGACGGGTACCGATGGCAAGACCGGCAGCGTCGTCGGAGGCCTTCACGATGCGCGAGCCGGAAGCCAGCTTACTCACCGAGGCAGAAGCCTCGGACGAGTTCATGTTTAGGTAACGAAGGGCGGAATTGGCCGCCGTATTCGTAGCAACAACAGGCATGGTTCTGTTCCTTCTACTTGAAGTCGTTCCACCCGCCTCTTCCTGGGGCGGGCCAGACGAGTCGGCCTACTTGGCCAACGATTACTGCAGCACCCGCAACAGCGACTGCGGGATCTGATTGGCCTGCGACACGGCCGAGACCGCCGCCTGAACAAGCACCTGGTTGGACACCAGCTTACTTTGTTCAGCCGCCAGATCGACATCCATGATCGCAGACTTGGCCGCGTCGATGTTCTCGAGCGAGGTCGCGATCTGCTGACCGCGGAACTCGAAACGAGAAATCAACGCACCAGCCGTCGCACGCGCTTCGGAGACCAGATCAATCGCCGCATCGATCGCCGTCATGGCTTCGATAGCAGCCGTGACCGTGGCAACGTCCGCCGTGGCCGAGAGGCTCAAGGCCGTCGCATGGAAGGCATCAACGCCA
Source organism: Pelagibius sp. (assembly GCF_965249265.1). Classification (NCBI taxonomy): domain Bacteria; kingdom Pseudomonadati; phylum Pseudomonadota; class Alphaproteobacteria; order Rhodospirillales; family Rhodovibrionaceae; genus Pelagibius; species Pelagibius sp. Next base: position 3,203,660 of record NZ_OZ252224.1, read on the forward strand.
GCCAAGGCGGTGAAGGCCACCGTGATCGTGTCGCTGACATCGGTACCCACAAAGTAGTCCGCCGCGTCGGCAGCAGCCGTCGCTCCGTCGAGAAGCGACGCCCCGTTGAAACGGGTCGTCACGGCAATGGCGGTGATTTCCTCACGCAGCTCCTGGAACTCGGCATCGATGAAGCCGCGCTCCGTATTGGTCGGGACACCCGACAGCGACTGGGCTGCCAGGGCCTTCATACGCTGCAGCACGTCGCCGATGCGGCCGAGACCGCCGTCGGCAACCTGCACCACCGAAGCACCCTGGGAGGCATTGATCCCCGCCTGGGTGAGCGCCGTCACGTCGGCCATCAGACGGGTGCCGATGGCAAGACCGGCAGCGTCGTCAGAGGCCTTCACGATGCGCGAGCCGGAAGCCAGCTTGCCCACCGAGGCCGAAGCCTGGGACGAGTTATTGTTAAGAAAACGAAGGGCGGAATTGGCCGCCGTATTCGTAGCAACAACAGGCATGGTTCTGTTCCTTCTACTTGAAGTCGTTCCACCCGCCTCTTCCTGGGGCGGGCCAGACGAGTCGGCCTACTTGGCCAACGATTACTGCAGCACCCGCAACAGCGACTGCGGGATCTGATTGGCCTGCGACACGGCCGAGACCGCCGCCTGAACAAGCACCTGGTTGGACACCAGCTTACTTTGTTCAGCCGCCAGATCGACATCCATGATCGCAGACTTGGCCGCGTCGATGTTCTCGAGCGAGGTCGCGATCTGCTGACCGCGGAACTCGAAACGGGAAATCAACGCACCGGCCGTCGCCCGGGCTTCAGAGACCAGGTCGATGGCACGGTCGATCGCCGACATGGATGCGGACGCACCCGTGGCCGAGGCCACATTGCCGGTAATGGTGAGACCCGCAGCATCAAAGGCCGTTGCACTGTTGGCCAGATCCTGGAAGTCAACACCAATCGTATCCGCGACGTCGGTACCGACGAAGTAGTCAGCGGTCGCGGCGCCGCCGTCCAACAGCGACTGGCCATTGAAGCGGGTCGTATCGGCAATGTCGGTGATTTCACTCACCAGTTGCTGGAACTCGGCATCGATAAAGCCGCGTTCCGTATCGGTCGGAACACCCGACAGCGACTGGGCTGCAAGAGCCTTCATACGCTGCAGCACGTCGCCGATACGGCCGAGACCGCCGTCGGCAACCTGCACAACAGACGCACCCTGGGAGGCATTGATCCCCGCCTGGGTCAGCGACGTCACGTCGGCCATCAGACGGGTGCCGATGGCCAGACCGGCAGCGTCGTCGGAGGCCTTCACGATGCGCGAGCCGGAAGCCAGCTTACCCACCGAGGCGGCAGCCTGAGACGAGTTGTTATTGAGGAAACGAAGGGCGGAGTTCGCCGCCGTATTCGTAGCAACAACAGGCATGGTTCTATTCCTTCTACTTGAAGTTTATCAGCCCGCCTCTTCCTAAAACGGGCAAATTCAGCCGGCCTACTTGGCCGACACCTTCTACTGCAACACCCGCAGCAGAGACTGCGGGATCTGGTTGGCCTGCGACACGGCCGAGACCGCCGCCTGAACAAGCACCTGGTTGGAAACCAGCTTACTTTGTTCAGCCGCCAGATCGACATCCATGATCGCAGACTTGGCCGCATCGATGTTCTCGAGCGAGGTGGCGATCTGCTGACCGCGGAACTCAAAACGGGAAATCAGCGCACCAGACGTCGCCCGCGCTTCCGAGATCGTATCGATCGCAGTGTCGATCAACGACATAGCGCCGACGGCACTGGCCGCCGTATCGACACCGACCACAGATGTACTCAGGCCGAGAGCCCCGACCCTGAAGTCACTGGTGCCCGCGGCAAGGGTGCCAAAGTTGACGGTGATGGTATCGCTGACATCGGTACCGACGAAGTAGTCGGCCGCGGCAGCAGAACCGGTCAACAAGGACTGACCGTTGAAGCGCGTGGTCGTGGCGATGTCGGTTATCTCCGCCTGCAACTCGGCGAACTCGGCGTCGATGAAGCCACGTTCCGTATTGGTCGGAACACCCGACAGCGACTGGGCCGCCAGGGCCTTCATACGCTGCAGCACGTCGCCGATACGGCCGAGACCGCCGTCGGCAACCTGCACCACCGAAGCACCCTGAGAGGCGTTGATCCCCGCCTGGGTGAGCGACGTCACGTCGGCCATCAGACGGGTGCCGATGGCCAGACCGGCAGCGTCGTCAGAAGCCTTCACGATGCGCGAGCCGGAAGCCAGCTTGCCCACCGAGGCGGCAGCCTCAGCCGAGTTGTTATTGAGGAAACGAAGGGCGGAATTGGCCGCCGTGTTCGTAGCAACAACAGGCATGGTTCTGTTCCTTCTACTTGAAGCGTCCTCACCACATCCTGCGGTGGGGTACGAGAGGCGTCCTACTTGGCCGCCCCAAAACCTCGCGTCGGACAGAATCCGAGCGCAAAGATCCGGCAAGCACTAAGCAAAATGGATTCCACAATATCGATTATGACGATAGTGGCAGAAATTCTAGATGTTTAGCTTTATAGGTTGAGTAATCACATGGTCTTTCTATCTCATGAAAACGGCAATAATTGCCGGACTGCGCGGCAAAATTTGCCGGGCAACGGCCTGAATCGGCAAATCCTGCCGCCTGAAGCAGAGCCTCCGAAGGCGCCTTGCAGCGAGATTGCGGGTGTCATGCCGGACACCGGGCATGCGTCAGTTGCGGGACAGGCTCAAGGCCGTCCGGGACAGTTCATTTGTGCGGAGGGGATTGCCGGCAAACTGCGGATTCAGGTCTTTCGGACGTCGCAGGCCCGAGCGGATCGTCTTTTCGGTGAAGAACGCTGGGGACTGCAGTCTACAGCAGCGACAGGCCTTCCATACGAAAGCGTTTCGCCAAGAAAGCAAGGCGGGCGGGAAGCAGTCCGGTCAGAATCTGCTTCTGGCGTTGAGCGCGCTCAATAAAAAAAGAGGGCGCCGGCGAACCGGCGCCCCCTTCCAGAAAGGCGGTATGTACTTTGAGACTTACTGCAGCACCCGCAACAGAGACTGCGGTATCTGGTTGGCCTGCGACACAGCCGAGACCGCCGCCTGAACAAGGACCTGGTTAGAGACCAGCTTGCTCTGTTCAGCCGCCAGATCGACGTCCATGATCGCAGACTTGGCCGCATCGATGTTCTCGAGCGAGGTGGCGATCTGCTGACCGCGGAACTCGAAACGAGAAATCAACGCACCAGCCGTCGCCCGAGCCTCAGACACCAGGTCGATGGCACGGTCGATCGCCGACATGGATGCGGACGCACCCGTGGCCGAGGCCACATTGCCGGTAATGGTGAGACCCGCAGCATCAAAGGCCGTCGCACTGCCGGCCAGGTCCTGGAAGTCAACACCAATCGTATCCGCGACGTCGGTACCGACGAAGTAATCAGCCGTGGCAGCATTACCATCCAACAGCGATTGGCCGTTAAAACGGGTCGTACCGGCAATGTCGGTGATTTCACTTATCAGCTGCTGGAACTCGGCATCGATGAAGCCGCGTTCCGTATCGGTCGGGACACCCGACAGCGACTGGGCCGCCAGGGCCTTCATACGCTGCAGAACGTCGGCGATACGGCCAAGACCACCATCGGCAACCTGCACCACCGAGGCACCCTGGGAGGCATTGATCCCCGCCTGGGTCAGGGCGGTCACGTCAGCATTCAAACGCGTGCCGATGGCAAGGCCGGCGGCGTCGTCAGAAGCCTTCACGATGCGCGAGCCGGAAGCCAGCTTACTCACCGAACTCGCCGCCTGGGCAGAGTTGTTATTGAGATAACGAAGGGCGGAGTTGGCCGCCGTATTCGTAGCAACAACAGGCATAGTTCTGTTCCTTCTACTTGAAGTTTATCAGCCCGCCTCTTTCCGGGACGGGCCAAGCTAATCGGCCTACTTGGCCAACATATTCTACTGCAGCACGCGCAGCAGCGACTGCGGGATCTGGTTGGCCTGCGACACGGCCGAGACCGCCGCCTGAACAAGGACCTGGTTAGACACCAGCTTACTTTGTTCAGCCGCCAGATCGACGTCCATGATCGCAGACTTGGCCGCATCGATGTTCTCGAGCGAGGTCGCGATCTGCTGACCGCGGAACTCGAAACGAGAAATCAACGCACCAGCCGTCGCACGCGCTTCGGAGACACTATTGATCGCAACATCGATCGCCGCCATCGCAGCCGTTGCGGCTGTAACAGTGCCAACCGACTGAACCACACCGGCAAAGAGAGCCGTCGCGTGGAACGCGGAGGTGGCGCCCGCCAGGGCGGAGAAGGCCACCGTAATGGTGTCGGCCACATCCGTACCAACGAAGTAGTCGGATGCCACGGCCGAACCGTTCAGCAGCGACGCGCCGTTGAAGCGGGTCGTCACGGCAATGGCGGTGATTTCATCCACCAGTTCCTGGAACTCGGCGTCGATGAAGCCGCGCTCCGTATTGGTCGGAACACCCGACAGAGACTGGGCCGCCAGAGCCTTCATACGCTGCAGCACATCGCCGATACGGCCGAGACCGCCGTCGGCAACCTGCACCACCGAAGCACCCTGGGAGGCATTGATCCCCGCCTGGGTCAATGCGGTGACGTCAGCATTCAAACGCGTGCCGATGGCCAGACCCGCAGCATCGTCCGAAGCTTTAACGATGCGCGAGCCGGAAGCCAGCTTGCTCACCGAACTCGCCGCTTGGGCAGAGTTGTTATTGAGATAACGAAGAGCCGAGTTGGCCGCCGTATTCGTAGCAACAACAGGCATGGTTTTTTTCCTTCTACATGAAGTGCCCTCACTACGTCCTGCAGTGAGGTGCAATGTTCGTCCTACTTGGACAAACCCCTGTGATCCCACGCCGAACCTGACTCGACGCAGGATGCCTGTCGCCTATTCAGCAAACCGAATGCCAAGTCCATCGTCTGTGGATTGATAGGCTTTCAAGACAATGGATTAGGCGATTCCTTTTATGAAGAACCTCAACGCCAGTACCGACGATGCGGCAAGTTTTGCCTGGTTGCCTAGGCAAAACTTGCCGCATCTCGCGGAAAACGGGCGAAACTTACCGATCAAAAACACCTATAACGATAGACTAGTATTCTTAGCCAAATCGGATAGGAAAACTTGTTTATGCCGCCGACGCCAGGATGAAGACCCTCTGCTACTGCAGCAATCGCAGCAGCGCCTGCGGCAGTTCGTTGGCCTGGGACAATGCCGAGACCGAGGCCTGCACAAGGACCTGGGATGAGACCAATCGACTCTGTTCCGCTGCCAGGTCCACATCCATAATTGATGATTTCGCCGCCTCGATGTTCTCCAAGGAGGTTGCGATCTGCTGCCCTCGGAACTCAAAGCGGGAAATCAGACCACCCACTGTCGCACGGGCTTCGGAAATCATATCAATCGCCGCATCGACCGCCGTCATGGCATCGATAGCCGCAGTCGGCGTGACCACGCTGGCGGCCAACCCAATGGCAGTTGCATGGAAAGCGGACGCCGCTGTCGCAAGCGTCGAGTAAGAGACAGAAATATTGTCACCCGCTTCGGTGCCAACGAAAAAGTTCTGCGGCGACTGGCCGGAACCATCCAACAGCGAATCGCCGTTGAAGCGGGTCGTCTGGGCAATAGCCGTGACTTCCTGACGAAGCTGTTGAAACTCGGCGTCGATGAAACCGCGCTCGATGTTCGAGGGGACGCCGGAGAGCGACTGCGCCGCCAGCGCTTTCATGCGCTGCAGCACATCGGCGATCCGCGCCAGGCCACCGTCGGCCACCTGCAGCACCGATGCACCCTGAGATGCATTCACCGCTGACTGCCGAAGCACCGTCACATCGGCCAGAAGCCGTGTGCCGATCGCCAGACCGGCGGCATCATCAGAAGCCTTCACAATGCGTGAGCCCGAAGCCAGCTTGGAGACCGAGTTCCCTGACATCATAGAGTTGAAGTTCAGGAACCTTAGAGCCGAGTTGGCGGCTGTATTCGTCGTTACTGTAGGCATCGTCTACTCCAATAACCTGCTAGGGCAAATGCCCAGGAACCGGCTGCCTGCCGGACCCCCCGATGCAGGGATAAGCTGTGCAGCAAGGGACACAGGATAGACAGCACAGATCGTGCCAACTTCGATTCCATTTTTTACCCAACAAAATCAAACACATATAAGAAATCTCCGGTCCATGATCAGCGGCATCAAAGGAACAGCGGGAAGTTCTTTCTGCCCAAAGGGAAAACTTTGCCTGCCGGAACGAATAAGGGCGAAGCGTTCTTTGTGGTACCAAACGGCCGCCTTAAATGACGGCCTGCAGCACGCCCCCAACAGGCAAAAAAATGGGGCGAGGAACCGAACCTGGTTCCCCGCCCCGTCCACCTCTGCCCAACGAGGTTTTACTGGAGTAATCTGAGGAGTGCCTGCGGCAACTCGTTCGCCTGCGAAAGGGCCGATACCGAAGCCTGAACCAGAACCTGGGACGATACCAGCCTACTCTGTTCCGCCGCCAAATCGACATCCATAATGGAAGACTTTGCAGCCTCTATGTTTTCCAAGGACGTGGCTATCTGTTGGCCGCGGAACTCGAAACGGGAGACAAGACCACCAACCGTTGCCCGGGATTCGGAGATCAGATCGATTGCCCGATCGACCACCGACATCGCAGCCGAGGCGGCGCCGGCACTGGCAACGTTGGTCGTTGCCGTTATGCCGATCCCGGCGGCCGAATAGAAGTCGGCGCTGGCGGCCAGAGCGGAATAGGTCACGGTGATGTTGTCACCGGCTTCCGTGCCAACGAAGAAGTTCTGTGTCGTCGCACCGGTACCATCCAACAGGGAAGCGCCGTTGAACCGCGTCGTCTGGGCGATGGCCGTGATTTCCGAGCGTAGCTCCTGAAACTCGGCGTCGATGAAGCCGCGCTCCGTGTTGGAAGGAACACCCGAGAGGGATTGCGCCGCCAGGGCCTTCATTCGCTGAAGCACGTCGGCAATACGCGCCAATCCGCCATCGGCCACCTGGAGCACCGAGGCCCCCTGGGAGGCGTTCACGGACGACTGGCGAAGCACCGTCACATCGGCCAGGAGCCGCGTGCCGATGGCAAGGCCGGCCGCGTCGTCGGACGCTTTCACAATGCGCGAGCCTGACGCCAGTTTGGAAACCGAGTTCCCAGACATCATCGAATTGAAGTTCAGAAACCTGAGGGCCGAGTTGGCCGCGGTGTTCGTTGTTACTGTAGGCATGGTCCACTCCAGTTACCTGCTAGGGCAGAGGCCCGGTGATCACCTGTCTCTTCCAAGTTCTGGATTGAGCAGACTCCCAATCACAGCCGGGCAAACCCTAAGAAGCACAGACTGTGCCAACTCTCGATTTTTCTATTTTCTCTTTTATTTACATATTCTTATCGCCGAGTACGCAACGGTACGAGGTCGGCATCGGCGACAGTTCGGGGAAAAAGCTGCAGCATTTCCGAGGAAAAGAATGCCGGGCTCAGGGGCGCCATTGCCAGGCCTCGTCACGCCACGGCAATCGAAACACACCTTATGAATCACCCGGATGATCACCCGGATGAAACACCCGAGCAGGAACATCCCGAACCTGCTGCCAAGGTTCTCATCCCTGCTCCGACAAGCCAGACGGCAAGCCGATCAATCGACGAAAACCCAATTCTGGCACACACGCAGGATCTGCTCGAACGATCCGGCCCGCGGCCTTCCCTCCAGCGCCGCCTCTGACCCGGCAAACTCGGCAAGCTTGTCCAGCGGGCAGCAAGAACTGCAGGGCAAGAACCGCCACGGTTTTGATCGAGAGCCATGACCGTCGTTTTTTATTCATATATTTCAGAAGCTTATTCTACTTCACAAAACTGGCCCGCCGTTTGCTTCCTCTCATCCGGAATTGGATTGACCAGAACTTTATCGCTGGCCGGTCCGGCGGCGCGACAAGGCGATGACGCCTCGGTGGCCTGCTGTTCTGGTGAGCTGTTCTGGAAAACAACCTGGAGAAAGATCATGCCGCTTGAAGCAACCGAAGCATTTCGCAGCGAGGTCGCCCGCGCGCGTCCGACCCGCCTGGTGGTCATGCTTTATGATGAGGCCATCACCGGCCTGGTCGCCGCCATCAATGCGATCAGGGACAATGACATCGAGGCGCGATGCAATCGCATCAACGTGGTCACGGAACTCGTCGCCACGCTGCACCTCAGCCTCGACATGGAAAAGGGTGGCGATGTGGCCGAACAGCTCGGCAGCATCTATCGCTTCATCCTGGGCCAGCTGATCCGCATCAACATCAGCAGCGACGCCGAGAAAGCCGCTCAGATCATCGATGTCCTAAAGCCTCTGCGCGACGCCTGGGATGAAGTCGACCGGCGCGTCGAGAAGGGCGAAGACATCACGCTGGCCGAGGCTGCGATGCTGCAGCGCGTTGAAGCCGCCGGCAATCGTCTCTCAATTCACGCCGCCTAGAGCAAGAACAGAGAAACGTTAAGACCCGTAGATGGAAAGCGCGCAGGTTCAGCGATGCAAGTAAACAATTCTGAGTTCTTCAACCCGGCAGGCGTAGCGGCCCCGCCGGCTCAGGAACGGCCCGACGATGGTCTCTTCGACGCTCTCTTGCGCGAGGAAGAAGCACGTTATGAGAATCCGCCGCCCGTGGACGAGCGCCGTGACGACCATGCTCGTGACGACTATGTTGCGGAGAATGATCGCCGGGAAGCAGAGGACCCTTATCGGGAACCTCCCCGGGCGGAGCGGAATGACTCTGCCAGCCGTGAAGACTCCGAGCGTCGGGAAGCTGAACCCCGGGCCGAGTCCGATGAGCGGCCGGAAGACCCCAACACCGATCGTGAAGACAGCGATCAACAGCCTCAAGGCGATGATCCGGATACCGGCACGGCCGCCGATGACGATTGGGCTGATGCTTCACCTGCTGTAAGCCCCGGCAACCCCCAGGCGACGGCTGCCGAGAAAAACGGAACCTCCCCGGCTCAGGGCGCGACAACCGCCGCTGCCCAGGGCGCCTCTGCTGCTGCTAACGCTGGTACGGTCGGCAACAACGGAATGACCGGCGGCAATGGCGACACCTCCGGCAACGGCCAGAAGGGCGCCAACGCCGCTCAATCCGCTGGCAGCCAGGGGGCGGATGAAACCGCTTCCCCAGCGGCAACATCGTCAAACGGTCAGGCCGCCGCCTCGACGGCTTCACCTGGTAATACCTCAGCCACGGACAAACCGGTGAAGGCAGCCGGCGATGCCGGAAAGCCGGCGCCGAGCGCCGCTGCCGCTCAGACCACCTCGGGCCAGGCCGCAGCTTCGGCCCGCCCAGAGAACGGGAAGCCGACCGGCCAGCAGAACAATACCGCGCTGCCTGAAGACGTAAGGGTTACGACCGTCAGGGCGGAGAACGGGGCGGTAACATCCCGGCCCTCGGCCGCCTTGGGCGGCGGCGCCGCTACCGCTGCCTTGGCTGAGGAAGCCAAGCCAGCCGCCAGCCGCCCTGCTGCCGATGACAAGAAAACGGCCAAGACCACTGTCGGCGTGAACGCCGGTCCGGATGGGCTGAAAGGACAGAACGACACCGCCGCCAAGACAAACCGTCCCATAGATGCCGGCACCATGGCCGCCAATAGCGGCAGCGCCAAGACGGCCGGCGAGGCAGCCACCGGTGGAACAGGTGGCGCTTCGGGCAATGGGCCGACGACGCCCGGTCTGCAGACAGCCGGCACAGGCGCGCCCGCCGGCGGCCTGAGTGGCGGTTCAGTTCAGAACACCTCCTTTGCGGAAGCGATGAACAGCGCGCGTGGCGGAAACGCCCAGGCACCGGCCGAACAGATTGCCGTACAGGTTCAGAAGGCGGCTGCAGCCGGCAAAGAGCAGATCAACATCAAGCTGCACCCCGCCGAGTTGGGTCGGATCGAGGTTAAGCTGGAAACCGGCAACGACGGCGTTATCAGAGCCGTCATCTCGGCGGAGCGCTCTGAAACGCTTGATATGCTGCAACGCGATGCCCGCGGCCTTGAACGCGCGCTGCAGGACGCCGGTGTAAAGACCGACTCGGGAAGCCTCAACTTCAATCTGAAAGGCCAGCAGTTCGCCGATCAGGAGCGCCCCGAGGGACAGGCACAGGGCCAGTTGGCCGGTGAAACCGACGGCTTGAGCGATGATCCGCAGAACCTGGCCGCCAACCAGCAGCCGGCTCCGTCTTATCACGACGGCGCGCTGGACATCCGGGTCTAGGGCGGAAGGAGAGCAAAAATGGAAACCAGCCAAACACGCGCTCCCATAAACGGTGTGCCCTTTGTCGACGGCAACAGCAACGGCAGCCTGACAAACAACACCTCGCTTGCCGAGACCTTCGATACCTTCCTGACGCTGCTGACCACCCAGTTGCAGTACCAGGACCCCTTGGACCCCATGGATACCAACGAGTTTACTTCGCAGTTGGTGGAATTCACGGGCGTCGAGCAGGCGATCGCCACCAACGACAAGCTGCAGGAGCTTATCGCCCTGCAGAGCACCACCCAGTTGAACGATGCGGTCGGCTATATCGGCAAGACCGTCTCGGCGGACAGCATCATCCTGATGCTTCAGGACGGCAGTTCGACCATCAACTATGAGCTGGGCGCCAATGCATCGGAGGTCAACATTCTGATCATCGATGAGCTTGGCGAGACCGTACGAACCCTTGAGGGCGACACCGAGTTTGGTCCCCATGAAATCAACTGGGATGGCCTGGACGACGACGGCAAGCCCTTGGAAGACGGGCTTTACGGTTTCCTGGTGACCGCTGTCGACGCAGACGATAACCCGGTTCCCCTGATTCAGGGGACAGCGGGTCAAGTTACCGGCGTGAAATCGGTGAACGGCCAAGTGATTGTCGAGATCGGGGAACTGGAACTCGAGCTCCGGAAGATCCTGTCGATCAAGGAGACCGATACCGCAGGCGGTGACACAGACCCACCCGCCAGCGAAGACCCTGATCCCCCCGCCGAGGGCGACAGCGATACGCCTGCCAGCAGCTAGCTGACAGGGCCAAGAAGAGAAGAAGACGAACGAGAGATTGAGAGTTGATTTCAGGTCCGGAGCGTGTGGCGCAATAACACGGCACCGGCTGTAACCAAGGAGACGAAGTCATGAGTATCTACGGCGCTATGTTTGCCGGTGTGTCCGGACTGGCAGCCCAGAGTAATGCCCTCAGCATGATCTCTGACAACATCGCCAACGTGAACACCGTCGGCTACAAGGGCGTGACTGCGCGCTTTTCGACCCTGGTCACGCAGGCGGCTACACAGACGACGCATACGCCCGGCGGCGTGAACTCCTCGCCCTTTTCCTACATCGACCGTCAGGGGCTGCTTCAGGGCTCGGCCTCCGGCACCGATCTGGCGGTGGCCGGCCAAGGCTTCTTCGTGGTCAACGAAGCCGCGAACCCTGGCTTCGGTGACGACTTCTTCTTCACCCGGGCCGGGTCTTTCAATCCGGATCAGAACGGTAATCTGGTGAATACCGCCGGCTACTACCTGCAGGGCTACGACTTGCGCAACACGACGCCGCAGCCAAGCTCCAGTACCTTTACCGGCCTAACCACCGTCAACATTGCCAATCTCTCGGGTAGTGCCTCGGCCTCCACGAACATTGCCCTCGGCGTCAACCTGCCCTCGACAGCGCCCACTACTGCGCCGGGCAACACCTTCTCGGTCACGTCTCAGGTGTTCGACTCCCTCGGCAACGCCCACGACATGGATATCGTCTTCACCAAGACGGCTGCGAACACCTGGACCTGGGCCGCCAGCAACCCAACACTGGACGGTGGTGCGACGTCATCGGCAACAGCCGCCGGTACGGGTACGATAACCTTTGCCACCGACGGTACGCCCTCGGCCTTCTCGCCGGCGGCCCCCAGCATCACCCTGACCGGCTTCACCACCGGTGCCGGCAACTCCACCATCACGCTGGATCTGGGTACGGTCGGCGCCACCGATGGCCTCACCCAGTTCGCCGGCGACTTCACGATCTCCAATATCGATCAGGACGGTGTGCGCTTCGGCAACTACACAGGCATAACCATCAGTGAAGAAGGCATCGTCACAGCCCTGTTCGATAACGGGCAGAGACTGGACATCTATCAGCTACCGCTCGGCATGTTCCGCAATCCCAACGGCCTGGAAGCGCGGACCGGCAACGTCTACCTGGAGACCAACCGCTCCGGTAACTTCCAGCTCAATCTTGCCGGCAACGGCGGTGCAGGCGATGTGGCACCCGCGGCACTGGAAGCCTCCACAGTCGACCTGGCTGAGGAATTCACCAAGATGATCATCACCCAGCGCGCCTACTCCGCGAACACCAAGGTGATCACAACCGCGGATGACATGCTCGAAGAGCTGATCCGCGTGAAGCGATAAGTTAACAGCCTGAGGCCCGGTGTGCCGTAACCCTATGATTTTCGGCTGCCGGGCCATTAAGGAACGCTTCAAGTTTTCTAAATCAAGCCTTAACTACCTGATTTAGCGAATTTTAAACAGCGCGAGCCTATCCTTGGAAGCAATGAGAGTTTGTGATGAACCACGGGAACTGTTTGATGTACTCCGACAGCTCAGGTAGGCCGAGCAACATCATAGGTCCGGCAGGCAAGCCGCTGACCCTTGACGACCTCCCCCCGCCCTCGACGAGGCGCTGGGTGATCCGTCGCAAGGCAGAGGTCGTGACCGCCGTGCGGGCTGGTCTCCTGACCTTGGAAGAGGCCTGCGAACGCTACAATCTCTCCGTCGAGGAGTTCCTTTCCTGGCAGAGCCTGATCGACAAGCACGGGATGCGCGGCCTGCGGACGACGCGCCTGCAGCAGTACCGGCGCGTGACCGGCCGCATGACCGGTCCGGAGAAGGGCGACGATAGTCACTCCGGTTCCTGACGCGACCGCCGGACAGTTCTGCCGGCAGGTTAACGAGACCTTACACTCTTGATCGAAACCCCGCCGGCATGATCCCGCGGGGTTTTCTTTTTAGGCATAGCCTTGGATACCGCACAAATGTGCGGAAAAAAATTCCCAGCAAGTAGGCAATATTTGCCCCGCTGTTAACGACGCATTTACCGGAACTGCCTAGGCTAAAAAACATAAGCCAGCCAATACGATGAACTGAGTTTGCTGGCTGCCCGAAGTCTTTTTGGTCGAGGACTTCGCCCCAGGGTCGGTAATGTTCAGGACGGTACATTTTGAACTCTCTTCTAGAGACGCTGAAGAACCTCGGGCCCGCGCGGCTCGGCACCATGGCTGCGGTTGCAGCCGGCGTGATTGCATTCTTTATCTATCTGACAAGCCGGCTGGCTTCGCCGGACATGTCCTTGCTTTACGCCGATCTTGACGCGCAGGACAGCGGACAGATCATCGCGCGCCTGGAACAGATGAATGTGCCCTACCGAATCACCGAAGATGGGGCGAGAATCCTTGTGCCCCAGGATCAGGTCGGCCGCACACGTCTGGTTATCGCCGAAGAGGGTCTGCCGAGCGGCGGCTCGATCGGCTACGAAATCTTCGACCGCTCCGAGGGTCTTGGCACCACCGACTTTGTACAGAACATCAATCATGTCCGGGCGCTGGAAGGCGAGCTGGCGCGGACCATTCGGTCGGTCTCCAATGTCAAGCAGGCCAGGGTCCACCTGGTTCTGCCGCGCCGCGAGCTTTTCAGCCGCGAGCGTCAGGAACCAAGCGCCTCCATCGTGCTGATGATCGGCGGCTCGCGCGGTATCGACCGTCAGCAGGTTTCTGCAATCCAGCATCTTGTTGCCGCGGCCGTACCCGGCCTGAAGCCCTCGATGGTCTCCATCATCGACGACAGCGGTGCGCTCCTGGCCCGCGGCGCCGCTGAGGGCGCGGTCGAGCAGTCGGCTTCACGCGCTGAAGAGATGCGCGTCGGCTACGAGGCCCGCATGGTGCGGACGATCGAAGAACTTCTGGGGCGCTCTCTCGGGGCGGGAAATGTCCGGGCTCAGGTCTCTGCCGAAATGGACTTCGACCGGATCACCGAGAACGCGGAGATCTTCGACCCCGACGGCCAGGTCGTGCGCTCAACCCAGGTCGTCGAAGAGCAGGCCAACAATCAGGACGGGGCACCCGCCGGCGTCACCGTCGGCAACAACCTGCCAGACGCCCTGCCTGACCTCGATGACGGCAGCGGCAGCCAGAGCCAGACCTCGCGCACCGAAGAAACGGTGAACTACGAGATCACAAAAACCGTGAAGACCCATATACGGGAGGCAGGCATGGTGCGCCGCCTCTCGGTCGCGGTCATGGTGAACGGCAAGAGCAGCCTGGACGAAGAGGGCCAGCAGGTCTACGAAGCCCGCACCGTTGAGGAAATCGACAAGATCAAGGCTTTGGTACGCTCTGCCGTCGGTTTCGACGAGGAGCGCGGTGACGTCATTGACGTGGTCGAGATGCCCTTTGTCGTCTACGACGATGTCGAAGGTATTGCCGACTCGCAATTCCTTGGCCTTACCAAGGCCGATCTGATGCGTGCGGCCGAGCTGCTGGTCCTGGGTGTCGTCGCCGTGCTGGTTCTGCTGTTGGTGGTGCGTCCCCTGCTGGGCCGCCTCCTCGAGGTGGATGAGACCGAAGTTGGCGAAGCGGGCGTGGCCCAGTTGCCGGACGGTACGACCCAGCCTGTTTTGACCGGCCCCGATGGACAACCTGTCCCGCGCCTGCCAGGCGATCCGGCAACCGCGATCGCCACCAGAGTGGACAGCAATGGCATCCCAACGGAAAACAGCATCGCTAACGAAATCGACCAGATGATCGACCTCAATCAGGTGGAAGGCCGGGTCCGCGCCTCTTCCGTACGCAAGATCGGCGAGATCATCGAGAAACACCCGGAAGAGGCAGTCGGTATCATCCGCGGCTGGCTCTACGCCGACGCCTAGGCTGGAGAACGAACGACGATGGCGCGCGAAGATCTTCAAAGTATGAGCGGTCCCGACAAGGCCGCCCTCCTCATGCTGGCGGTCGGCGAGGACAATGCCGCCCGGCTGTTCGGCATGATGGAGGACGACGAGATTCGCGAACTGTCCCAGGCCATGGCGAATCTGGGCACCGTCACCTCCGAATTGATCGAGCAGATGCTGGTCGAGTTCGCCGACCGCATCTCCACGACGGGCTCGGTCACCGGCAACTACAGCAGCACCGAACGGTTGCTCGCCAAGGTTCTGGACAAGGACAAGGTCGATGGAATCATGGAGGAAATCCGTGGTCCCGCCGGCCGGACCATGTGGGACAAGCTGGCGAACGTGAACGAGATGGTGCTCGCCAACTATCTGAAGAACGAGTATCCGCAAACGGTTGCCGTGGTGCTCTCCAAGATCAAGCCGGAACACGCCGCAAAGGTCCTGGGCGTCCTTCCGGAACCCTTTGCCATGGAAGTGGTCATGCGCATGCTGCGTATGGAGGCCGTTCAGAAGGAGGTTCTGGACGACGTGGAGCGCACGCTGCGCAACGAGTTCATGTCGAACCTCGCCAAAACGAACCGCCGCGACTCCCATGAACTGATGGCGGATATCTTCAACTATCTCGACCGCACTCTGGAATCGCGCTTCCTCACAGCCTTGGAGGAGCGCAACCGTGATTCGGCGGAGCGCATCAAAGCCCTGATGTTCACCTTTGAGGATCTCGGGAATCTCGACACCGGCGGCGTGCAGACGCTGCTCTCCGCGGCCGACAAGGACAAGTTGTCAATTGCCCTGAAGGGCTGCTCGGAATCGCTGCGCGACTTCTTCTTTTCCAACATGTCGGAGCGCGCCGCGAAGATCATGAAAGAGGATATGCAGTCCATGGGCCCGGTCCGTCTGAAGGACGTTGACGAGGCCCAGATGTACATGGTCACCACCGCCAAGGATCTCGCCGAGAAGGGTGAGATCGTGATCAGCGAAAGCAAAGGAGAGGACGAGCTCGTCTACTAGACGGGCCCGGGCCAAGCTATGGATTCTCAAGAGAAATTCCTCTTCCAGACTTCGTTCGACACGGACGCCCTGGCGCGCGCCGCCGAGGCGCAGGCGGCCGCCGAGCAGGAGGTCGAGGAACCCCCTGCCCCGACCTTCAGCGAAGAGGAACTGGCGGCGGAGAAGGAAGCCGCCTTCGCCGCAGGAAGGGCCGAAGGCATCACCGAAACGGAGCACGGTATTGCCCGCCGGACGGAAGAACAGCTGGCGGCTTTGACGGCCCGATTCGAGAGCCTCTCGGAGGCTTTTGCCACGCAGCTTGCCGATCAGCATCAGGATACACTGCTGGCGGCCATGACCGTTGTGCGCAAGCTGTTCCCGAAGCTGAATCGCGAAGGACGCCTCGACGAAGCCCAGGCTGTGGTCGAGGACTGCCTGGAGCGTCTGCGCGACGAGCCGCGCATCGTTGTTCGGGCCACCGATCAAGAACTGGACAGCTTGAAAGCGCATGTCGACGCCTGCATCAAGCGTAGCGGCTTCAGCGGCAAGGTCGTCTTTCTCGCTGACGACCGGCTGTCGACGGGGGACGTCAGGGTGGAGTGGGCCGACGGCGGCGCCGAACGGGACCAGACTGCGCTGTGGCAGGAAATCGATGCGATTGTCGACCGCATGCTGTCGCCCAAAACGCAAAAAACGACCGCGGACACAGCGGGCAAAGCTGCGCCAGAGAAACCGCAAAGCGCGGAGCAGAAGGCGCCCGCTGCCCCAAAGAAGGCTGCCCCAACGAAAGTTACTGCAAAGAAAGCACCTGCAAAGCCGGCGTCGCCGGCTGATATCGAGCCGCTGCGGCGGGCAAAGACCGCCTAGCGGCGATAGGTTTGAAGGAGGTCTCAATGACCGACGAAGACAATTTGGATCTGGCTGACCTGGACTTGGACGGCATCACCCCCGACCAGGCAGACGAAGACGAAGACAGTCAACTGCCTGACGGCGGCAAGCCGCCGACCAATGCGAAGGAGCTGGAGGCTGTCTACGACATTCCGGTTCAGGTCTCCGCCGTTCTCGGTAAGGCCAACATGCAGGTCAGTCAGCTATTGAAACTCGGCCGCGGCGCCGTTGTGGAGCTTGACCGAAAAGTCGGCGAAGCGATCGACATCTATGTCAACAACCGTCTCGTCGCCCGCGGTGAGGTGGTCGTCGTCGAAGAACATCTCGGTGTGACCATGACTGAAATCATCAAGGTAGACCGAAGCTAGGCAACCTATTCAGCGGAAACGAAGCAAGATGGCAAACACAGAAACGACAAGCGGTGGCGGCGAGTTCGCCGTGGTGCCAGAGGCACCGCGGCTGCGCCCCAGTGTCGATTTCGCCACCTTGCTGGGTGTCAGCGGCGCTTTTGCCATGATCGTAGGGGCGATGATGCTGGGCGGCCAGCCGGAGGCCTTTCTGGACATACCCGCGGTCCTGATCGTCATCGGCGGCACCTTCCTGGTGACCACCGTGTCCTTCAGCCTCGGCGAGGTGGGACAGGCTCAGGGCGTTATGTTCCGGGCCGCCGTCTATCACAGCGAAACGCCGGAGAACGCCGTTGTACAAGCGCTATATCTGGCCGATCTGGCCCGCAAAAAAGGACGCCTGAAGCTCCAGAACGTTATGGAAGACCTGTATCAAGCGCCGTTTCTGTACAAGGCGATCACCCTGGTGGTCGACGGCCTGCCTGCTGAAGAGGTTGAGCGCATCCTTGCTCAGGAATCGCAAACCACCTACGCGCGCCACCTGCGGTCAGCCGGTGTCCTGCGGCGCGCCGGTGAAGTCGCCCCGGCCATGGGGTTGATCGGCACGCTCATCGGTCTGGTGCAGATGCTGGGCAATCTCGACGACCCCTCGGCCATCGGTCCCGCCATGGCGGTTGCCCTGCTGACAACTTTCTACGGCGCGGTGCTCGCCAACATGGTGTTTACGCCGCTCGCCAGCAAGCTCGAACGCAATGCGCAGATCGAAGCGGTCGTGCGGCAGGTCTACACCATCGGCGCGGCGTCGATCAGCCGACAAGAGAACCCGCGCCGCCTTGAGCTGATGTTGAACACTATCTTGGCGCCCCGTCAGCGGGTCGACTACTTCCATTCGTAATGCAGTACCGGAATCAACAGTTAGGACGTGGAGAGAAGGCATGCGGCTTCTCATTGTAGGAACACTGGACGGACATATCTCGACAGCCGGCAAGCTGGCGCTGCAAAGCGGCGCAAAGGTTGCCCATGTCGACGATGTAGAAAGCGCCATGAATGCGCTGAGGTCGGGCCAAGGGGCCGACCTGGTAATGGTCGAGGTCAACCTGGATATCCAGGCCCTCTGCCGCAGCCTGGAGACGGAGCGCATTGCCGTTCCTGTCGTGGCCTGCGGTATCGATCCCGAACCGAGCGCCGCAGCGGACGCCATCCGGGCCGGCGCGCAGGAATACATCCCCCTGCCACCGGACGCGGAATTGATCGCAGCCGTTCTTTCGGCCGTGGCAGAGGAAACCAGTACCGTGGTGTTCCGCGACCCGGTCATGAGTAACGTCCTGCGCTTGGCCGAACAGTTTGCGCCCTCGGATGCGAGCGTCCTCATCACCGGTGAATCCGGCACCGGTAAAGAGGTCATGGCCCGCTTCCTGCACAGCAAATCAAAGCGCGCCAGCGAACAGTTCATTTCGGTCAACTGCGCTGCAATCCCCGAAAACTTGCTGGAGTCCGAGCTTTTCGGTCACGAGAAGGGCGCGTTCACCGGTGCCGTAACGCGCCGGATCGGCAAGTTCGAAGAGGCCAACGGCGGCACCCTGCTTCTCGATGAAATCACCGAGATGCATCCGCGCCTGCAGGCCAAGCTTCTTCGCGCGATCCAGGAACGTGAGATCGACCGTGTCGGCGGCGGTAAGCCGATCAAGGTCGACATCCGCTTGATCGCCACCTCCAACCGCGACCTGGAGGAAGCGGTCCGGGAGGGCAATTTCCGGGAAGACCTTTACTACCGGCTGAACGTTGTCAATGTGCCGCTGCCGCCGCTGCGCGAGCGCCCTCAGGACATCGCGGTCCTGGCCGAACACTTCGCGGCAAAGTACGCGGAGGCCAATGCGCTTCCGGCGTTGAAACTCACTGCAGAGGCCCATGCCGTGCTCTCCCGCCATCACTGGCGCGGCAACGTGCGCGAACTCGAAAACACCATGCATCGCGCCGTCCTGCTGGCCCGCGACGGGATTATCGACCCCAACGCGATCATCCTGACGGGGCAGAGCCTGGCGCCCGAAACCGGTGAAACCGGCGCTGCCGGCGCAGCTTCGGAGGATGGTGAGCTCCCCGGCGACGTCAAGGCGCTGGTTGGCCGCACCGTTGCCGACGTCGAGAAGGACCTGATTCTCGACACCCTGCAGCATTGCCTGGGGAATCGCACCCATGCGGCCAACATCCTCGGCATCTCGATCCGCACTCTGCGCAACAAGCTGAAGCTCTACAGTCAGGACGGCGCTGCCGTACCCCTGCCCGGCGAGCAAGAGCGTGCACCCGCCTGATCTAGGCCGCGGAGGTCGATAAGAGAGCCAAGATGGCGGAAACCAATGCAGAAGAAGGCGGCTCCAACGGCAACTCGCTGACCAGCATCGTGAACATGCTGAAGCGCGGCGATGTCGCCCTTGCGCTTGGCGTGACCGCAATCCTGGTGGTCCTGATCCTGCCGATGCCCAGCTGGATGCTGGACGTCTCTCTAGCCGTCTCCATGACCTTCTCGGTGCTGATTCTGATGACGGTGCTGTTCATCGGCAAGCCGCTGGAATTCAGCTCCTTCCCTACGGTGCTGCTCATTGCGACGATGATGCGCCTGGCACTGAACATGGCCTCGACAAGGCTCATTCTGTCGGAAGGCCATGACGGAACCGATGCCGCCGGCAAGGTGATCGAAGCCTTCGGCAACTTCGTGATGAGCGGCAGCTTCGTCATCGGCATTATCATCTTCGGCATCCTGGTAATCGTGAATTTTATCGTGATTACAAAGGGTTCCGGGCGAATTGCCGAGGTGTCGGCTCGCTTCAGCCTGGATGCCATGCCGGGTAAGCAGATGGCAATCGACGCCGATCTTTCCGCCGGTCTTATCGACGAGGCGACGGCGCGCGCCCGCCGCAAGGAACTGGAAGACGAGAGCAACTTTTTCGGCTCCATGGACGGTGCCGCCAAGTTCGTGCGCGGCGACGCCATCGCCGGTCTGATGATCACCTTCATCAACGTCATCGGCGGCATGATCATCGGCGTCGCTCAAAAAGACCTCAGCTTTGGCGAAGCCGCCGAAACCTACACACTGCTGACGGTCGGCGACGGCTTGGTCAGCCAGATCCCGGCGCTGATCGTTTCCACCGCCGCCGGCCTGCTGATTACCAAGTCGGCCGGCACGGGCTCGATGGACAAGGCCCTGATCGGACAGCTCAGCGGCTATCCCCTGGCCCTTGGTCTCTCCGCCTTTCTGATGCTGGCGCTGGCCTTGCTGCCCGGCATTCCGGCGCTGCCGTTCCTCACGCTTTCGGCGATCGCCGGCGGTCTGGCCTGGATGGCCAGCAAGCGCAACGCCAAGATCTCCGCCGAGACGGCTCTTCTGGCCAAGTCCGAGGCCGCGGCAGCCCCGGTCGCCGAAGAGCCGATTGCCAATGCGCTGCAGATCGATCACGTCCGCCTCGAGCTCGGCTACGGGCTGCTGCCCATGATCAACGGCCAGGGCGGACAACGCCTGACGGATCAGATCAAATCCCTGCGCCGACAGCTGGCCCAGGAGATCGGCTTTGTCATGCCCTCGGTCCGTATTCAGGACAATCTGCAGCTGCCGGCCAACACCTATGTGATCCGGGTGAAGGAGATCGAGGCCGGCCGCGGCGAGCTGCGGCCGAACATGCTGCTGGTCATGGACCCGCGCGGCGAGAAGATTCCGCTGCCCGGCGAAGAGACGGTTGAGCCGACTTTCGGACTGCCGGCCCTCTGGTGCGAGGAAGGCAGCCGCGAAGAGGCCCTCTTCCGCGGCTATACCGTGGTCGATCCGCCGACCGTGGTCACGACGCATCTGACCGAGATGATCAAGGACAACATGTCTGAGCTGTTGTCCTATGCCGAGACCCAAAAACTGTTGGATGAGCAGGACAGCGAACAGCAGAAACTGATCGCCGACCTGATCCCCAGCCAGATCACCGTCGGCGGCCTGCAGCGCGTTCTTCAGAACCTCTTGGCCGAACGGGTCTCGATCCGCGACCTGCCGACCATTCTGGAGGGGGTTTCCGAGGCCTGCGGCTATACCCGCAACGTGACGGCCATTACCGAGCACGTGCGGGCGCGCCTGGCGCGGCAGATCTCCAACGATCAGGTGAATCCGCAGGGTTTCATCCCCATGATCACCCTTTCCCCGCAGTGGGAACAATCCTTCGCCGAGGCCATCGTCGGCGAAGGCGAGGAGCGGCAGCTCTCCATGGCGCCCACGCGGCTGCAGGAGTTCATCGCCGCGGTCCGCCAGACCTTCGAGCGCCACGCCATGCTCGGCGAAAGCCCTGTTCTGCTGACCAGCCCGCCGGTCCGCCCCTTCGTACGTTCGATCATCGAACGCTTCCGTCCGGCAACCGTGGTGCTGTCGCAGAATGAGGTCCACGCCAAGGCCAAGATCAAGACACTGGGTCAGATCTGATGCTGCTGCGCAGCTTTTCCGCAAAGACCCTGCCGGAGGCAATGGAGCAGGTGCGCCTCGCCCTTGGCGACGAGGCCATCATACTCTCAACTCAGGAAGAGGGCTTTGCCGGTGTCAAGGTCACGGCAGCGCTGGAGGC
The DNA here is from genome assembly GCF_965249265.1 of Pelagibius sp. Lineage (NCBI taxonomy): Bacteria > Pseudomonadati > Pseudomonadota > Alphaproteobacteria > Rhodospirillales > Rhodovibrionaceae > Pelagibius > Pelagibius sp. Next base: position 3,225,398 of record NZ_OZ252224.1, read on the forward strand.
CGACGACGACAACGACTTTCGGCCGGGTCCGCCGACCAGTGAGTTGGCTGTCGCCGACCGCATCGCCTCCGTGCTGGACCATCACCGGGTTCCCCGCGGCCTCGCCGACCGCCTGCTGAACGCCGCCGCCAGTCTACAGGCCGACGACTGGGTCATGGCCCTGGCCGCCGCGCTGGATTACGAGCTTGGTTTTCTGCCTCTGTCTGAAATCGGTCCCGGCCGGCCGATTATGCTGATAGGCCCCTCGGGTGCCGGCAAATCCGTGACCAGCGCCAAGCTTTGCGCCTGCGCCCGCCTGGCCGGCGCCAGAAGCCTGCTGATCACCATGGATTCCGACAAGGCCGGCGGCCGCGCCCAGGCCGAAACCTTTGCCGATGTTCTGGGTGCGCGGCTTGTCTGTGCAAGCGACCCCGAGGCTGTTGCCAAGGCGGTAAGCCAGCGCGAAGCCGATGAGATGGCTGTCATCGATACCATCGGCAGCAACCCCTTCGACGGCCAGGAGCTGCGCTATCTCAGCGAAACCGCCGAAGCGGCGGCAGCCACTCTGGCCCTGGTTCTGCCGGCCGGCGGGGATCCGGCGGAGGTCGCCGACGCCGCCTTGGCTTACAGCCAGGCAGGTGCGCAGGCCATGATCCCGACGCGCCTCGATGCGGCACGCCGTTTCGGTGGCCTGCTCGCCGCCGCCCATGTCGGCGGCATGCAGTTTCTTGCCGCCGGGGTTTCCCGGCATATCGGCGCAGGCCTCACGGCCCTCAATCCGGTTTCCCTCGCACGGCTTCTGAGCACCTGCGAACCCTTCGAACCCTCTTCCCTTGCCGCTGCGGACTGACAGTATGATTGGATCTCCCTTGATAGACTCCGAGCAGAGGCCGCAGACCTGCGCAAACATGTTTGCCGTCGCTTCCGGCAAAGGCGGGGTCGGCAAGACCTGGCTGTCTGTGACTCTGTCCCAGGCCCTGGTGCGGCAAAACAAGTCCGTCCTGCTGTTCGACGGCGATCTGGGGCTTGCCAATGTCGATATCCAGCTCGGCCTGCAGCCGGGCCGAGACCTCGGCGGGGCCCTGGCCGGCAAGTACACCCTGGCGGAAGCCGCCTGTGGTCATCCCGATGCCGGATTCGATGTAATCGCCGGACGCTCCGGCTCGGGCGGGCTCGCAAGCCTGCCAGCGCCGCGCCTGAAGGGCTTGCTGAAAGACCTCGCCGCGCTGTCGCACGACTATGACCAGGTCGTCCTCGATCTCGGCGCCGGTCTGGAGCAGACCGTCCGGCAGCTCGCGGGACTCGCCCGGACCAACCTGATCGTCGTCACCGATGAGCCGACCTCGTTGACCGACGCCTATGCCTTCATCAAGCTGGCACATCTCCAGGATCCCGGCAGCGATATTCGCGTGGTGGTGAACATGGCCGCATCGCCGGCCGAGGGCGAGCGCACCTACGCCACTCTGCTGAAGGCCTGCGAGTCGTTTTTGAAAATCTCACCCCCCCTGGCCGGAGTCGTCAGGCGCGATTCCAAGGTAAAGGACACCATCCGCCACCAAATGCCGATCCTCACCCGGCACCCGACCAGCGATGCCGCCGCCGATGTCGAAAAACTGGCCGCCCGGCTGATCCGGCGGCAGTGATCGGAGTTGGCCCATGCGTGACCTCTTCGCCAGCTTCACGGCAGGCACCCCAAGAACCGCCGGGGTCACGGTCACGGAAACGACCGGACGGCTGATCGATCCGGCGCCGGAAATAGCCCGGCTTGCCGCCGGCCAATATCTGCGCGGCCAGGTGATCGGACAGGATGAAGCCGGGTTGCTCATCCTTCAAATCAGACTGGCCGTCGTAAAGCTCGCTGCGGCAAGAAACCTGGCGGTCGGCAGTGAGGTGGTGCTGCAGATCCGCAGTGGGGGTCCCCAGCCTACGGTGGCGCTGCTGCCCGTAGACGGCCCTGCCCTTCCGGCCCCAGCAGGTGGCGATCCACTGCCCACAAGGGGTTTGGGGGCACTCACCCCGACGGCGCCCGGCGCACAACCAGTCGCCCCCCCGGATCCGATTTCGCGAGCGGCCTTTATCCGCGCCATCCTGCAATCGGCTCCGCCGCTGCCCTTGCTGGCCGGGCTGCCAAGTGCGGAACCGGGAACCGAGCTGCTGCTTCGCATTCTTTCCATCGGCGCCCCCGGCCCCCAAAACCAAGGCACCGCGGCCCTTCCCAGCGGCCAAGCCGGGCCAGCGATTCCCGGGCCGGGCGGCGCTGCGGCACCCGCCATCGGAGCAGGAACCGCGGGCGGGAGCGGGATAACAGCCGGCCCGGGACAGGGCACCCCAGGCTCAACGCCCGGCGCCCTCCCCGGCGCGGGAACCCCACCCACATCCGGGGCCGCAACGCCGCCCACCCAAGGCCCAGCGAGCAATGGCGCGGCGACGCAAACGCCGGCAGGCAGCGGCGCCGCTGTGACCACCGGCCTTCCTCCCCAGGGGCCAAGCGGCACAGCGCCGGACGCCGGCCTGCGGCTGGCGCCGCAGACGACGGTCATCAACGCGGGCCGAAGCGTCGCCGCCGCTCTTCAGGGCGTCACCGCCGAGGGCGCCTCCCGGGCCGCCGGAACCACGGCGGGCAGCGCCGCTGCCGATGGCCCGGAGGCGATGCTCGGCGACGGCAAGGCCCTGCGGCTGACCGGCCTTGTCACGGCCAGGAGCGGCAGCGGCCCGGCCATCCTTCACACAGCCATGGGCGCGATCACCTTGAAGGCACCGGTCGATCTTCCGACCGGCGCCAGCCTGGCCCTCGAGGTGCTGGTGCCGGGCAGCGGCAAGACAGCCCTGCCGCCGATCAGCTTCGCCACCCCCTGGCCCTCTGCAGATGCCGTTGAGGAGGCCTTGCTCGGCGGCCTTCCAAGTGCCCAGGCCGAGGTTCTGCAACGCGCCCTGCCTCAGGTTGGGCCCCGCCTCAGCTCCGGCATCCTGTTTTTCCTTTCAGCCATCAACCAGGGCAGCCCTCTGGCGTGGCTGGCCGGGCCGGCCGCCGCCCTGGAGCGCGGCGAGCGTGGCGAGTTCCTGGATCGCCTCGGGCGCGAGCTGGCGGGCTTGAGCCGCAGTGTAGAGACCGCCAGCGGGGAATGGCGCCTGCTGCAACTGCCGGTCTGGAGTGACGAAGGCCTGCGTGAGCTGCGCCTGTTCCTGCGCCAGCAAGCAGGCGGTGGCGGACAGCAGGATGACGAGGCCGGCGACAAGGCAACGCGCTTCGTTCTGGAGCTGGAACTGAAGCATCACGGAGAGCTGCAGCTCGACGGCCTCGTGCGCGCGCAGCAGTTCGATCTGATCCTGCGCAGCCGCCGGCGCCTGTCGGCGGTCATGCGCGGCGATCTCCTGGCTCTTTTCGAAGAAGCCAATGCGATCGCCGGTTATCGTGGACGGCTGGTGTTCCAGGCATCCCCCGACTGGACACAGCTTCTCGCCGCTCAGGCTGCCAAGACCGAAAACGCAACACTTCAGATTTGATTGTTGGCTGCTCTCACCGAGAGCCGGTCAGGAAAGCCGTCTTCCCCAAAGAGTCTTCAGTTGCCGCCCGCTGCATGACGGCGATGGAGTTCGAGGCCGACCTCGTCCGCCACGGCCTGCTCACGCTTAGAGTGCTTCTGGGCTTCCCGGCGTTGGTGATTGCCGTGGGCAGTCTCGTACTTCTTCAGTTCCTGAAAGGCTTCCGTGATCTCGTCGCGCGCCGCGGCCACGGAGCGATCCACCTCGGCAATCGACTCCTCGATCTTTTGCCGCCGCTCAAGACTTGCCCGGATGAAAGCCGGTAGCGCAATACTGGTTACATCGGAGCGGGCAGCAACTTCCTTTTCGTGCTGAAGTTCCGCATCAAGCGTCGCGATGTTGCCGGAGAGCCGCTCTCGCAGTTGCTCAAGGGCCACCAACTTCTGGCGCTTTTCGTCCAGATTCCAGCGATGCACGCGCACCAATTGATCAAGAGCCGTCACAGCCATTTATCTCCTGAGAAACCGTTTACCCATTCGCTTCCAGCCCCGCCACCGGCGGTTCGGCTGGAACGTCTGACAGCTTATCCGCCGCCGCTTCTGATTGCCTTAAGTTGAGCGCCTCGGCCATGCGCCGGCGCCTCTTTTCAAAGTCTTCCGATGGTTGGCGCACCCGTAGAACGCCACTTTCATCGGCTGACTGTTCTTCAGAATGCAACGCTTGGGCGCTTGCACCCTCTTCCGCGACCTGTCCATCGGCGACCGCTTCTGTCTCGGTTGCCGGGTCCTGTAGCGGCTGGCTCGCACCGGCATCCACCACCGGCGCGGGCAGGCCGAGCAGCTCTGCCAGGCGCTCATAACCCTCACTCAGACCGCTGCGCTCTTCCTTCCTCTGGCAGAGAAAAGCTTCGATATCCTGATAGTAATGGATCGCTTCGTCGATCGCCGGGTCGCTGCCCTGCTTGTAGGCGCCGATGCGAATCAACTCAGCCATGTTCTCATAGGTGGACATCAGGCCCCGCGCCCGGTCTACCAGGGTGTTTTCGGTCTCGGAATTGCAGGCCGGCAAGGTCCGCGAAACGCTGCGCAGGACGTTGATGGCGGGGTAGCGGTTGCGCTCCGCGACCGCGCGCTCCAGAACGATATGGCCGTCGAGGATGCCGCGCACGGCGTCCGCCACCGGTTCGTTATGGTCATCGCCTTCCACCAGAACCGTGAAGAGGCCGGTGATGGCGCCCTCGTCCACGCCGGGCCCGGCGCGTTCGAGCAGCCGCGGCAGTTCGGCGAACACCGAGGGAGTGTAGCCCTTGCTGGCGGGCGGCTCTCCGGCGGAGAGCCCGATCTCGCGCAGTGCCATGGCAAAGCGGGTGACGGAGTCCATCAGGCAAAGGACGTCCCGTCCCTGGTCGCGGAAGTACTCGCTCAGCGTCGCTGTAAGATGGGCGGCCTGACGACGCATCAGCGGCGGTTCATCCGAGGTGGCGACGACGACGACTGAGCGGGCCAGCCCTTCCGGCCCCAGATCGTCCTCCAGCCACTCCTGAACCTCGCGGCCGCGCTCGCCGATCAGGCCGATCACGTTGACATCGGCCTCGGCATAGCGCGCCAGCATCGACAGCAGCACCGACTTGCCGACACCCGAACCGGCGAAGATGCCCATGCGCTGCCCGTTGCAGCAGGAAAGAAAGGTGTTGATGGCCCGCACGCCGAGATCGATCTTGCCGCCGACCCGATTGCGGCTATGGGCCGGGGGCGGCGCCGCGCGCAACGCATAGGCCAGGGGCCCACTGGGCAAGGGGCCTTTGCCGTCAATCGGCTCGCCCATGGCATTGACGACCCGGCCCAGCCAGGCCGACGACGGACGGATGACAGGGTCGCTCTCCAGAACCTCCGCCTTGCAGCCCAGGCCGACGCCCTCCAGCGACCCGAAGGGCATCAGCAGGGCGCGCTTGTTCCGGAACCCGATAACTTCACAGGTTACCTTGCGGTCACCCTGAGCCAGGATGACGCAGCGCGATCCGATGGAGAGGGCCTGGTCGAGGCCCGCGACCTCCACAAGCATCCCCAGAACGCCGGCGACGCGGCCATAGAGACGGTAATCCGCCACCTGGCCAATTTCCTTAATAAATGCGGAAACCACCATCCCTCAATCGACCCCGAGAGGCTTTAAAGCCTATTGATATTGACCTCGACAAGCAGTGTCGGTCATCGGGCTTAAGGTTGAGTAAAGTCGGTTCCAGTGTCATGCGGACGATGAATTGAGCGATAAAAGCACAATCGTTTCGCGGCAATTGGAGCCGGTAAGAATTTATTAACAAACACTTGGCAAAATGGTTAATAATCAAATCCCAGGCGAAATATACAGGCATTAGGTCAAACATCATGCGAGTTCTGCTTGTCGAGGACGATACCGCTACCGCTCAAGGCATCGAGATGATGCTCCGGTCAGAGGGTTATGTTTGTGACACGACCGATATGGGCGAAGACGGCCTCGAAATCGGCAAACTATACGACTACGACATCATCATTCTTGATTTGATGCTGCCGGACATGGACGGCTATGAAGTCCTGCGCCGTTTGCGAGCAGCGCGGGTGAAAACGCCGATCCTGATCCTGTCGGGCCTTTCCGGTCTGGATGACAAGATCAAGGGATTGGGCGTCGGAGCCGACGACTACCTGACCAAGCCGTTCGACAAACGGGAGCTGGTTGCACGCATCCAGGCAATCGTCAGGCGCTCCAAGGGGCACTCGGACTCGGTCATCTCGACCGGCAAGCTGACGGTCAATCTGGACACCCGCACCGTCGAGGTCGACAGCCAGCCGCTGCATCTGACAGGCAAGGAATACGGGATCCTGGAGCTGCTGTCGCTGCGTAAGGGGACGACCCTTACCAAGGAGATGTTCCTGAACCATCTCTATGGCGGTATGGATGAGCCGGAGCTGAAGATCATCGACGTTTTTGTGTGCAAGCTGCGCAAGAAGCTGGCCAACGCGACGGGCGGCGACAACTACATCGAGACCGTTTGGGGCCGTGGCTATGTGCTGCGCGATCCGGTCAACATGGAAGGCGCCGAACCGACCAAGCAGGCCGCGTCAGCCTAAGGGCCCGCCCTCTGTAAGGAAACGGGACCACCAAGCCAAACATCAGGCAGGTTGCCGCCAGGCATACCCGCCCCCAGAGATGAAAAAGGCCGACTTCCTCAATGGAAGTCGGCCTTTGTCTGTCCGCCAGGCACTGAAGCAATGTGAAAGCGGGAAGAAGCCCCAGGATCGGCGCAACCCGGATTGTCGACTGAGTGCTAGCCTGCTTTGCGGTCTTCGGTGGCGTCACTGCCGGTCAGGCGATAAACACCGCGCTGTCCCGGGATAACCTCGAAGCTGTCGGAGATACCAAGCACCGTCTCGGCGCCGCCCAGGTAGAGGTAACCATCGCCGGGCATAATCTTCGCCATTCGGTCCAGGACCTGGCCCTTGGTTTCCTGGTCGAAATAGATCAGGACGTTGCGGCAGAAGATGACGTCAAAGGTGCCCAGGCCGCTCGGGCTGTCCAACAGATTGAACGGCCGATAAGTCACCATCTTCTTGATGTCGTCGTTGATGCGCCACTTCTCTCCATCCTGGGTGAAGTACTTCATCAAGAGGGTGATCGGCAGCCCCCGCTGCACCTCGAACTGCGAATAGAGTCCCTCTTGCGCTTTGCTCAGAATCTCTTTTGAGAGGTCCGTCGCCAAAATCTCGACGTTCCATCCGGCCAGCTTTGCGGCCTCTTCCTTCAAAATCATCGCAATCGTATAAGGCTCCTGACCGCTCGAGGAAGCGGCACTCCAAATACGGAGCTTCTTCGCCGTCTTCCTGGCTTCCAGGAGATAGGGAAGAACAATATCCTTGAACTGCTCGAAGGGCCTGTTGTCACGAAAGAAGAAGGACTCGTTGGTCGTCATCGCCTCGGTGACATCAACGATCATGCCTTCGTCCTGCTTGGAGCGCATCGCGGAAATCAGCGCTTCAAAGCCGTCGAGGTCCCACTTGCGCGCGACCGGGTTCAAACGGCTCTCCAGCAAATAGGCCTTTTCCTGCGTAATCACCAAGCCGGAGCGTTGGTAGAGCAGTTGGGCAATGTATTCAAAATCTTTCACATTCATGCCGCTGACCTCATGACCATCTTGCGGACGCTGGGTCCGATTTCCTTGAGCGGAAGAACTGCAGAGCAGAGCCCGCTCGTAGCGACCGCCCCCGGCATACCCCAGACCACACTGGTGGCCTCATCCTGTGCGATAACCGCACCGCCGGCTTCGACAACTTTCTCGGCGCCCTTTTTGCCGTCGCTTCCCATACCCGTAAGGATGATGGTAAGCAAGCCGGCCCCATAGATCGGCGCCATAGACCGTAGCATCGGGTCAACCGCTGGCCGGCAGAAGTTCTCCTGCGGGCCCTGGTTAAGAACGATTTGCTGTCCGGCCCCCTTCGATTCCACCACCATGTGATAGTCGCCCGGGGCCATGTAGATCCGGCCGGGCTCAATCATCTCTCCGTGGACCGCTTCCTTCGCCGGGACGCCTGTCGCGCGGGCAATGTGCTCGGCAAGCAACGTGGTGAAAGTCGCCGGCATGTGCTGGGTAATGAGTATCGGCAGCTTCACCGTGGAGGTCATGTCAGCAAGCACCTCCAGAAGTGCCTGAGGGCCGCCAGTCGAACTGCCGATTGCGATGATACGCGGATTCACGATCGGCTGCTTCCGGAGCACGATCTCACGGCCACCGTACAGCTTGCCGGTAGAGCGCGGCGACTCCTTGACGACGCCCGCGGCCGGCTTGCTCGGGCGCGCACCCGGCGAACTGCGGGTCGCGGCGGCGAGCGCCTTGACCTTCTCGGTGAGTTCGCGCTGAAAATTGTCGGCGGATGTCAGTTCGCTGGTCGAACTCGGTTTGGTCACATAATCCGCGGCACCAGCCTGCAGGGCCCGCAGGCTGACCTCCGCGTTCTTGCGAGTCAGCGCCGAGGCCATCACGACCTTGACGTTCGGCTGTGCTGCGAGCAGCTTCGGCAGAGCCGTCAGCCCGTCCATAACCGGCATCTCGATATCGAGGATAATGACCTCGATATCGTAGCGCTCCAGAGATTTCAGAGCGATTTCACCGTTCCCGACCGAGGCCACGACCTTGATGCTGCGATCCGCTTCAAGCGAGCGCGTCAGCAGACCGCGGATGACAGCGGAGTCATCGACCACCATCACACGGTATGGATCGTCGGTTCCATTCTCATCAAGGGACGAAGCACCACTGTCTTCTTGCATCAGATAAGGCCTACCTGGACGAATTTCGATTCGATAATGTCGCTGTCAAAGGGCTTCATAATGTACTCGTTGGCGCCGGCTTCCATGGCCTTGCGGATATGTTCCATGTCGTTTTCCGTCGTGCAGAACACCACGACCGGCTGCGAATCGCCGCCGAGCGCGCGAAGTTCGGTGAGGAACTCCAGCCCGTTTTTGACCGGCATATTCCAGTCGAGCAGAACGGCATCAGGCATCTCGCGTTGGCATGCTTCGATGGCCTTTTGGCCGTCTTCGGCTTCCTCAGTGCTGAAGCTGAGGCCCTCAAGAATCTTGCGCGCAACCATGCGCACGACCTTCGAGTCATCTACGATCAGGCAGGATTTCATTTCTTAGCTCCAACATCCTCTCCGGTTGTGGATCACCTCAGGCGGCGACCTGCCACATACCGGAACTCCGTTTGACCACTAGGGGCTGTGTCAGGCAGCCTGATCGCGGTCGTAGTCCAGCAAGCGGTTTACATCCAGAACGACAAGAAGCTTGCCATCCAGGCGATAGATTCCGTCGGAATAGTCACGGAACTTCGGGTCCAGCGTGGGCGGGTTCCGCTCATAGTCGTCCGCCTTGAGCGCCAGAACTTCACCGACGGAGTCGACCATCAGGCTGTAGAGTTCGCCATCGTGCTCGGCGACAATGCTCATGGAGCCTTTCTCTTCCTTGGGCGGCAACCCAAGACGCAGACGGACATCCATTGCAGTCACGATCCGGCCGCGCAGGTTGAGCGATCCGGCGATCTCAGGCGGCGCCAGAGGAATCCGCGTGATGTTATAGGCGGCAAGTACGTCCTGCACCTTCAACACAGGTATCCCGAACAACTGGCCGGCGATGGTGAAGGTAACGAAATCCTCGGCATCGGAGAACGCATTCCCCGCCGTACTGGACTCAGCGCTGCTCTCGTTTTCGCTGCTCATGCCGCACCTCTCAGTTCGGAAAGCGTATCATGCAAGGTTGTCAGTAGGGCATCGCGGTCAGTCTTCGCGACGTAATCGGAGAAGCCCGCAGCGCGTCCGCGCTCAAGATCCGCCGGATTCGAGAAAGCGGAGAGCGCGACGATCGGCGTCTCGGACCAGCGCGAATCTGTCGTAACCTTCTTGGCAAACTCGAAGCCGTTCATGCCAGGCATCTCGATGTCGGAGATGATGACGTCAAACTCCTCGCCGGCATCGCAGAGCTCCATGGCGGCATCAGCCGACTCGGCGCAAACCACGTCATAGCCCGATGCCGACAGCAGCGGCTGCAACATGTTGCGGAAGAACGGGCTATCGTCCACCAGCAGCAGGCGTCTTGCGCCGCTTTCATCGGCTGTCGTTGCCCGGTCGGCCGCGAACCAATCGTGGAATGCCTGGGTCAGATAGTAGCTGGCGTCGATAATGTCCGTGGCCCGCTCGCCGATGACGGCGGTACCGATGTAGCCGGGGCGGTCCGTCGACAGCTCGACATTCATCTTGTCTTCTACGATGTCGACGATTTCCTTGACCACGAGACCCATGGTCCGATTGCGGTCGGAGAAAACGAGGACCGGCTGGCGGCCTTCCGTGGCAAGGTCTTGTCCATTGTCCATCAACACCAGCGGCATCAGTTGGCCACGGTACTGGACCACGTACTGGCCGTTGGAAGACTCGACCCGCGCGAGATCGATTTCCTCCAAGCGCGCCACCAGACCCAACGGCACCGATTTGGGCGTATCGTCAACGGCACGGAACACCAGCATGGCCACAGTATCGGAACTGCTGACGTGATGGCGGTCCTTAACGGCGTCCTCTCCACCTTCGGCAACGGAAATCTCGCCGGTCGTAGCGGCAATACCATTGGGATCGAGGATCATGACGACCGAGCCGTCACCCAGGATCGTGTTGCCCGAGAAGAGCTGAATATCGCGCAGGATCGGCGCCACGGGCTTGACCACGATTTCTTCGGTATCGAAAACCCGGTCGACGATGATACCCATGGAGTAGTTGCCGATCTGAGCAACGACGATGAAGACTTCCTCCTCATCCTTCGACTCGACCGCCGGCGGCTCCTCTTCATCGACGGCAGCGGGTTTCGCCTCGGCGGCTTCGGCAGCCGGAGCTTCCTCTTCGCTCGCAGCCGTCTCGTCGTGCTCGATGAGACCCTCGACGACCGCCTCTTCTTCACCGGTGCCAAGCTTCAGCAGATCGCGAAGATTGACCAGCGGCAACAGGCGGTTGCGCAGCCGCAGAACCGGCGTGTCGTTGATCCGCTCAATGGTGTGCTCGGTGTGGGCTGAAGCCCGAACAAGCTCGACGACAGAAAGCTGCGGAATGGCGAAGCGTTCGCTGGCACACTCGACGATAAGGGCCGAGACGATTGCCAGGGTCAGTGGGATCTTGATGACAAACTTCGTGCCGCGGCCTTCGACCGATGTCAGCTCGATGGTGCCGCCGATCTTTTCGATGTTGGTGCGCACCACGTCCATGCCGACGCCACGACCAGAAACCGAGGTCACAGCGGCAGCGGTCGAGAAGCCGGCCTTGAAGATGAACTGCTGGATCTGCTGCTCGGTCATCGTTTCAAGGTCGGCTTCGCTTGCCAGGCCGTTTTCTATGCACTTCTGCTTGAGTTTCTCGCAGGAAAGCCCCTTACCGTCATCGGAGATCTCGATGATGATATGTCCGCCTTCATGGAAGGCGTTGAGGATCACGCTACCAACCTCGGGCTTGCCGGCGGCAAGCCGGTCCGCAGGGGTCTCAAGTCCGTGGTCGGCCGAGTTGCGCACCATATGGGTGAGCGGGTCCTTGATCAGCTCCAGAACCTGCCGGTCGAGCTCGGTCTCGGCACCCTTCATCACCAGGTCGATTTTCTTGTCAAGCTCGTGCGCCAGGTCGCGGATAATACGCGGCAGCTTCGCCCAGGCGTTGCCGATCGGCTGCATCCGGGTCGCCATCACGCCTTCCTGCAGTTCCGAAACCACATGGTTCAGGCGCTGCAACGGTGCGGCGAACTCGCTTTCGCTTTGGCTTCTGAGAATCTGGAGCAACTGGTTGCGCGTCAGCACCAGTTCGGAAACCATTGTCATGAGGTTCTCAAGCACGTCAACATTGACGCGCAGAGACTGATTGGCGACAGAGCCTTCTTTCTTGGGTTCCGCGGCTTTCTTTTCCTGAGCGGCCTTCGGCTTCGCCGGAGCGGGCGCCGCGGCCTTCTCAGCTTTCGGCTCCGCCGGAGCCGGTTCGGCGTCAGGCTCAGCAGCAGCCTCGGCTTCCTCAGCGGGGGCAGCTTCCGCTGCGGCCTCTGTTTCTTCGGCCGCCGCTTCGGCCGCCAGCTCTTCGGGCCCCTTGGCGTTGGCGAAGGCCGCTTCGAGCTCGTCCAAGGAGACGTCGCCGCTCGCAGCTTCCGCAGGGGCTTCAGCCGGGGTTTCTGCAGGGGCCTCTGCTGCGGGTGCCGCTTCTTCAGCCGCGGCCGGAGCGCCGCCACCATCGGCAAAAGCGTTCAGCCGGGCAATCAGATCCGAGTCATCGCCCTCCGGCTCGGCCTCGGTCGCTTCAAGCTGTTCCAGCAGCGAGCGAATCTGGTCGATGGACTCCAGAATGACCGTGACGGTCTCCGGGGTTACCTCCATCTCGCCGTCACGGACCTTGCCGAGCACGTTTTCACCGGCGTGCGCGACGCTCTCAAGTCGCGGCAGACCAAGGAAGCCGCAAGTGCCCTTGATGGTGTGCATCAGCCGGAAGATGTTGCCCAGCAGTTCCTGGTCGTTGGGGTTCTGCTCAAGCTGCACCAGCTCGACGTCCAGCTCCGCCAGGCTCTCATTGGTCTCGGTCAGGAATTCACTAAGAAGATCGTCCATCGCCTCTGTCCTACACCTGCCCCGGTCAGGGGGCCCGAAAGGGGGCGATCTCGGCTATTAACCTTTGCCCCCAGAATGACGCCGAACAGTGGCAAACAGAAATTAATATCCTCTTACCTGAATGCAGCTCTAACCGGCAGGAACCGCAGGGAAATCCTCAGATAGCCAGCATTTGCGCCAAGAGCGAGCGATTATCCAAGTTGCGTTATCTGGACGTTTTGATGACTGGAAGCCCACCAAATTGCTCAAGAGTTATGATTATTCGTGAGACTGCTTCTCATTGGCAGCCTTGTCCGCTAATCTCCCGCTGCCCTGTTTCACTGCGGCGGATCCCCGGGCCAGACGACCGGGAGGCGCGCTGCGAAAGCTCACGCTAATTACCGGCTCGTTTGGCAGAGCCATCGGATCAAACCTGCTGGCACCGTGACCAAGACCTCCCCCTCATCCGCCCCAAGTGGCCTGCCCCAACCAGGCCTATCCCAACCCGGCTTACCTCAACTGGGCCGGGTCCAGGCCAGCCTGGCCCACGCCGGCCTGCCCGACCCCCGGGCAACCCGATCATGGCCTTCCTTGCGCCGCAGCTGGTCGGCCCGGGCCCTGCTGCGTGGCGGGCCCTTGAGCTGGCTTTCCGTCATCATCGCCGGACTGTTCCTGATCCCCATCCTGGGCGTCCTTCTCAGCCTCACCCAGCCGAGCAGCGAAACCTGGACCCACCTGGCCACGACGGTGATGCCGCGCTACCTGTTCAACACCGCGGTTCTGGTCGTCGGTGTCGGCCTGGCGGTCCCCATCATCGGTGCTGGAACAGCCTGGCTGGTAACAATGTGCCGCTTCCCCGGCCGGAGCGTTTTCGTTTGGGCGCTGATCCTGCCTCTGGCGATGCCGGCCTATGTGATTGCCTATGCCTATACGGACTTTCTGCAGCCGGCCGGGCCGGTTCAGACAATGCTGCGTGACATCACCGGCCTCTCCTTCCGGGAGTACTGGTTTCCCGAAGTGCGCTCCCTCGGTGGTGCGGTGGTCATGCTGGTCTTGGTGCTCTACCCCTACACCTACATGCTGTCGCGCACCGCTTTTCTCGATCAATCGGTCTGCGCGCTCGACGTCAGCCGCACTCTCGGCTGCGGTCCCTGGAAAAGCTTCTTCCGGGTGGCTCTGCCCCTCGCGCGGCCTGCGATCGTCGCGGGCACGGCCCTGGCCCTGATGGAGACCCTGGCGGACTTCGGCACGGTTTCCTTCTTCGGCGTTCCGAACTTCACCACCGGCATCGTCCGGGCCTGGATAGCCTTCGGCGACCGCACAACGGCCGGCCAGTTGGCCTCGGTCCTGCTGATTTTCGTCTTTCTCGTCCTCTTTCTGGAGGCTCAGAGCCGCGGCAAAGCCCGGTTCCATCAGGCGACCAACCGCTATCAATCGCTGCCGGGGCGCCCGCTGCGCGGCCTGGCGGCGGTGGCGGCTTTCACGGCTTGTTTCCTGCCCTTGTTCCTCGGCTTCCTGTTGCCGGCGGGGGTGCTCTTTTCGATGGCCCTCGAAGCCGGTGACCAGCAGTTCGGCCGCCGCTACTTCGAACTGGTCGGCAACAGCGTCACCCTGGCGCTGGTCTCCGCCATCTTTGCGGTCCTGCTGGCCACCCTTATGGCCTACGGCCTGCGGTTGCACGGCGGCTGGCTGGTGCGGATGTCGAACCGCCTCGCCTCCATGGGCTATGCGCTGCCCGGCACGATCATAGCGGTCGGCGTGCTGATTCCTTTCGCCGCGCTCGACAATGCCATCGACGCCTGGCTGCGCACCACCTGGGGTGTCTCCAGCGGCCTTCTGCTGACCGGCGGTCTCGCGGCACTGATTTTTGCCTATCTCGTGCGCTTTCTGGCGGTATCCCTCAACACGATCGAGAGCGGCCTCTCGAAAATACGCCCCTCAATGGACGATGCGGCCCGGTCGCTCGGCGCGCGGCCTTTGGCGGCCCTCCTGCGCGTTCACGCGCCGATCATGTGGCCGAGCCTGCTGACCGCCGGTTTGGTGGTTTTTGTCGATGTCATGAAAGAGCTTCCGGCGACCCTGGTCATGCGCCCCTTCAATTTCGATACCCTGGCCGTCCAGGCGCACAACTTCGCAGCCGATGAACGCCTGACGGAGGCGGCAACCCCGGCTCTGACGATCGTCGCCGTCGGCATCCCACCGGTCATCCTATTGAGCCGCGCCATTGCCCGCGGCCGGCCGGGACAGGCCGGCAACCGCTCCCGGGAAGCCCCTTAGACAAAGAATGCCCAGGCAAGGAAAACGCCAACCAAAAAGGGCCCCTTCAGCGAAGGGGCCCTTTGAGTCGGCCAGCCAGCTAGCCGCAGTTTTTAGAACTCAGGGCCAGCCGACCGTATCGAAGACTTTCTGCGCCTTGGGCTGGTTTTCGCCGTAGATGGCGACATTCAATTCATCGGCCTTGAAGTCACCAAGCGACTTCAGCGCCGGGTTTGGCTCGATACCCGTGATCACCGGATACTCGTTGTTACCGTCAGCGAAGTAGCGCTGCGCGGCGGGGCTTGCCAGATACTCCAGGAACTTGACCGCCGCTTCCTTGTGCGGGGCGTTCTTCAGGACCCCGGCGCCGGAGACGTTCACATGGGTGCCGCGGTCGCCCTGGTTCGGGAAAACCCAGCCGATTTTCTCGGCCAGTCCCTTATCCTTGTCACTGGGCTTCGTCATCAGGCGCACGAAGTAATAGGTGTTGCCGACAGCCACATCGCACTCGCCCGCGCCGATGGCGCGAATCTGGTCGGTGTCACCACCCACCGGGTTGCGCGCGAAATTCTCGACCATTGCTTTGCCCCACTCTTGGGCAGCGGCCTCGCCATGGGCAGCGATAATCGAGCTCATCAGCGACTGATTGTAGATGTTGGAACTGCTGCGGATGCAGATGCGGCCTTTCCACTTCGGGTCGGCCAGATCTTCGTATGAAGTGATCTCGCCTTCCTTCACCGTAGCCTTGTCGAAGTAGATCACCCGCGCCCGCGTGGAGAAGCCGAACCAGTGTCCATCCGGATGGCGCAGACTTTCCGGCACCGCGGCATCCAGGGCGGCACTCTCGACCGGCTGGAAAAGACCCGCTTGATCGGCCCGCCAGAGCCGGCCCGCATCAACCGTCAGAAAAACGTCGGCCGGGCTGTTGGCCCCTTCACTCTTTATCCGTTCGATCAGGGCATCGCCCTTGCCCTCAATCCGATTGATCTCGATACCGGTTTCCTTGGTGAAGTTCTCATAGAGCGCTTCATCGGTCTGATAGTGACGCGAGGAATAGAGGTTCAGGACATCCTGTGCCTGAACCGAAAGGCCGGTTCCCAAAACGGCAAAGCAGACTGCGGCCCCAAGGACCGTCCGCCGACGAGTGTTCATTGTAGTCCTCCGTTGCATCCGCCCCAGTATCCGACATGGCTGGGTGCGTGATGAAATTAATTCTCAATAGCGAAGTAAATGCAAATCACTCGCACCTGTCAAGCACCCTGCTTGCCGCGGAAATACGCGCTTTGCGGGATCTCTCGCCTGCTATTTATCGATAATAGTTATTATGATTATAATTATTTCATATAGTTATCCGATCACTTTAACTATAATGCGAGTGATACCGGCCGTGCTCCACGCTAACGCAAATTTAAGCCAATGCTTTTAAGGCTGACGACGGTTAAGGCGAAGCCGCGTGGAGCGGACGCCAGTTTTGGGGAATTCAATTGGAGCCATGATGATGTCTAAGACCAACCTTAAGGGTCTCGTTGGCGGCGTTGCTTTGTCGCTGTTTGCCACCGCCGCCCTGGCCAGCGACGCCCATGTCGCACCGATGACCGAGTATGCCAACAGCACGGTCAAACAGTGGATCAGCAACGATGTCGTGATCCAGGCCGTGAAGGCGCAGAACGCCAAGCATGCCGGCCTCAGCCAGGCCGATATCGACAAAATGGACCAGGACTGGCGCGCCCAGACCGATGCCGGCAGCAAGCCGATGATCGATGCCGTGCTGGGCAACGCCCTCTCCGCCTATCTGGTTGACCAGAAGAACAGCGCCCAGGGCCTGGTGACGGAGGTCTTCGTCATGGACAACCGCGGCCTGAACGTCGGGCAGAGCGACGTCACCTCCGACTACTGGCAGGGCGATGAAGCCAAGTGGCAGAAGACCTACTCCGCCGGCGCCGGCGCTGTGTTCATTGACGAGGTGGAGATGGACGAGTCGACCCAGACCTTCCAGTCGCAGCTCTCCATGTCGATTGTCGACCCGGCCAGCGGCGACGTGATCGGTGCCATCACCATCGGCATCAATGTCGACGCGCTGTAAGGCGAAAGAAAACCAGTATCAACCCCTACCCGGTCAAGCATCCGGTGCCGCAAAGGAACGGTTCCTATGAGCAAGAATGAAGCGCCCACTGCGACAACGCCCAAGAAGAAGATGGGCGGGATCAACTTGGCCGGGACTTCAAGGTTATCCGTGGTCCGTAAGGTTATCCTGACGGCCGCGGGGATGGCTTCGCTGATCCTGGTCACCCTTGTGGTGATCGGGATCAACGAGACCAAGCAGGTTCTTCTACAGACCGGTGAAACCGGGTTCAGCACCATGACCCGGCTGATCAGCAACAATGCCGCCGGCGGCATTCGCTGGAAAAAGCCGGAAGCGATCGAGGTCGCCTACATCGACTTCGCCAAGGCCGAAGACACCGCCATCGCCAATGTTATCGCGCTCGACAAAGACGGCAACGAGTTGATCCGCTTTGACTCGAAAACGCTGCCGCAAGCCGAACTGGGCAGCTTTGTTGAAAAGGCCAAGGGCGCCGAGACACGGATGATCGAGCGGTCCGACAGCCATATCCTGATCTCGGGTCCGGCACTCTCGCCCAAGGACGGCTCCTTCATCGGCTCGGTCATCATTGCCTGGTCGATCGAACAGTTGAACGCCGAGATTCGCGCAGCCATGCTGCAGCAGTCGGCGATTGCCCTGGTGGCCCTGGCGTTGCTGGTCGTGCTGCTTAGCTTTGTCACCTCGCGGCTGATCGGCAAGCCGTTGAAAATGATGACCGACACCATGGGCCGCCTGGCGGACGGCGACACCACCGTCGCGGTTCCGGCCATGGAGCGCAAAGACGACATCGGTGACATCGCGCGCATGGTTCAGACCTTCAAGACCAATGCCGTCGAGCTGGACCGCTCGACCGCTGCGCGGGAAGCCGAAAAGGCGAAGGCCGAAGAAGAAAAGCGTCAAGCCATGCATAAGCTGGCCGGCGATTTCGAATCCAGTGTGAAGGCCGTCGTGAACGGTGTGACTGCCGCCTCCGACGAAGTACAGAACACCGCACAGTCGATGTCCGAAACCGCGGAGCGGTCGAGCAGCCTGACGACGGCTGCAGCCGAAGCGACCGAACAGGCCGCCAGCAACGTGCGCACCGTCGCCTCGGCAGCGGAGGAACTGACCGCCTCGATCCAGGAGATCAGCCGGCAGGTCACCCAGTCCACCGATATTTCGAAGGCGGCTGCAGAGCAGGCCCGCAAGACCAATGGCGAGGTCGAAACCCTCGCCGAGGCCGCACAGAAGATCGGCGACGTTGTGACGATGATCCAGGACATTGCCGAGCAGACCAATCTGCTGGCCCTGAATGCCACGATCGAGGCCGCCCGTGCCGGCGAGGCCGGTAAGGGCTTTGCCGTGGTCGCCTCCGAAGTCAAGCAGTTGGCCACCCAGACGGCCAAGGCCACCGAGCAGATCCGTCAGCAGATCAACGACATCCAGGGTGCCACCGGTGGTGCGGTCGACTCGATTGCCCTGATCACCGAAACCATCGAACAGGTCAACGGCATCGCCTCCAGCATCGCCTCGGCGGTGGAAGAGCAGAGTGCGGCAACGGAGGAAATCTCCCGCAACGTGCAGCTTGCCTCGGCCAGCACCAACGAGGTCTCAAACAACATCGGCGAGGTCACGACGGCGGCGAAGGAGTCCGGGCAGTCGGCCTCCACCATGCTGGGCGCGGCAAACGATCTGGCCGGGCAGTCATCGAGCCTGAGCAATCAGGTCGACAGCTTCCTGGCCAGCATCCGCGCCGGCTAAAGCCCACTTGGCGCAACTGAAGATCTGCTGCCCCGGGCGAATGGTCCGGGGCGAACAGCCTCAGCCGTTCACGACCACCTTGAAGCGAATGCTGTCCTCGCCCGGGGTTTCGATATCAAGATCGCTGCCCAGGCGCTTGGCCACGATGCGGGTGAAGTAGCTGTGCACACCGCGTGGTGAGAGTTCGCCGATGTCCACTTCGTTGCTCAGGCCGGCCAGGCTTTCCGGACGCAGGTGGGCGTCCTGGCCAACGGCCGTCACCGTCAGCTCGCAGCGGCCTGCCTCACCGGAAATCTCGACGGCCAGCTTACCGCCGCGCGGCAGCGCCTCGTGGGCCAGGGCAACCATGTTCAGAACCACCTTGCCGGCGCCGTCGGGAAGGCCTTCCGGGGCCTGTACGGTCGGCCAGTCGAGTTCCGACTTGGAGGCCTCCAAAAGCGCCGCCGAGAGATCGCGAAGCGGGGTAAGGTCGGTTCCGACCCGCGCCCCGGCCATCCCATAGGCAAGGCGGAAGAACTGGAGAATTGCCGAGGCCTGACGCGCCGAATTACTGGTCAGCTGCATGGCATCGTCGGCCATGCCGAACTCGTCGTCCGCCAGCAGCTCCAATCCGTTGCCGACGGCCCCGATGGGGCCGACAAGGTCATGACAAAGGCGCGATGTAAGCAGCTCGGCAACGCGCAGATCGATCGATACGTCCATACTTATCCCACCCTCAACAGCTGGCCCCGGATTCCTCACCGTTATACACTATCGACGGAGGGAAAACAGAGAGGCTGATCATGACCTTACATCTTAGCCCCGGCATGCGGGTGCGCCATCCCGGTCAACCCGACTGGGGCGTCGGGCAGATCCAGTCCGTGGTGTCGGAGCGGGTAACCGTGAACTTTGAAAACGCCGGAAAACTGCTGATCATCGCGACAGAGGTTGACCTCGAGATTGTCGGCGAAGACCGTGGCTAGGATTTCAGCCGTGGCAAGGCCGCTTTGGCTGCTGCTGGCGGCCTGCCTGCTGCTGGCCGTTCTCCCCTCCGCGCTGGCGCAGACGGTCGCCGACCAGGCGCTTCACCAGGCGGCCCGTAACGACGACACGGAGCTGGCCGCCTTTGCCCTGGAGCGGGGCGCCGATCCGGAAGTCACCGATCAAGTGGGCAACACGCCCCTGCATGTGGCCGCCATCTATGCCAGCGCCCGGGTGGCCGCCCTGCTGCTTGAAGAGGGAGCCAACCCCGCCGGCGCGACGCCGGACGACGGCTGGACCGCCCTGCACTACGCCGCTTACGAAGGCCATGACCGGGTGGCAAAGGTGCTGATCGCAGCGGAGGCGCCGTTGGAGGCCCGCGAAGGCGACTACGGCAACACGCCGCTGCTGCTCGCCGCGAGACGCAACAAGCGCGCCGTTGTCGCCGCCTTGCTCTCCGCCGGGGCGGATCTCGGCGCGCGCGACCGACGCGACGGTAACACCGCCCTGATCAATGCCGCCTTCGATCCTCTGGCGACGGCGGTCGTCGCGGAACTGCTGGCGGCCGGCGCCCAACCGGATGCCGCCGCCGAAGACGGCACCACCGCCCTTATCGCAGCTGCCCGCGCCGGGGCAGCGGGCAGCCTGCAACTGCTGCTGTCCGAAAACGCCGATGTGGCCGCTGCAAGGCAGGACGGCTGGACGGCGCTGCATCTCGCCGCCGCCCATGGCCGGACCCCGCTGTTTGAGCCTTTGCTGGCCAGCGGCGCCATGGTCGATCAGGCGGCCGCAGAGGGCGAGACCGCATTGGGGCTGGCGATCGAGGCCGGCCAGGTCGACTCCGTGATCGCTCTCATGACAGCCGGCGCCGATTTGAATCGGCCGGGCCACAGGGGCCGCCCGCCCGTCGTCGTCGCTGCCATGAGCGGCCAGCCTGGTGCGCTCTATGTTCTCTTGAACGCCGGCGCCGATGCCGACGCCCGCGAAGCCGACAGCGGAAACACCGCCCTGATGTTGGCCGCCAATCGGGCCCGTCTGGAAGAAGTCCGCCTGCTGCTTCGCGCCGGCGCCAAGGTCGACCTCAAGGCCAAGGACGGCTGGACCGCCCTGCAGGCGGCCAGCATGATCGGCGATGACGAAATAGCCGCCTTGCTGCGCGCGGCCGGGGCAAAGGAATGAATGGGCCGCGAGACTGTTAGAGCCGCACGTTGGGCCCGGAGAACACCGCCGCTGAATCCAGGCCCGTCATGCTGAAGATGACGGCGCTCAAAACGGCGATCAGCACGGCGGCAACACCACCAATGACAACGGATCTCATGGCTTCACTGTCCTCTCCAAAAGCGACCGGAACATGCCTTATCCGGCCGGGCTTCAGTTCATGATTTTAGGTTTTCAGGGCCTCTCTGTACAGCCCCGGCTTACTGCTCAACTTGAGGCGTTTCACCTTCGATTGGGGCATCCTGGCGCGCGCCGGTGACCTCCCTCAGGTAGGCGATGAGCGCCGCACGATCCTCCGCCAGGGGAATGCGCTGCAGCGGCATCTTGCTGCCGGGCGTGTATTCATGAGGGCCTTCGTCGAACAGCAGGTCGATGGTCTCGGCATTCCAGACCAAGGCGCTGCCCCGAAGTGCGTCGGAGTAGTTGTAGCCCTCCACAGTTCCCGCCTGGCGGCCGAAGATGCGATACAGGGTCGGCCCTGCCCGGTTGCCGCCGTCGGCGGTAACGGTATGGCAGGCAACACAGGTGCGAAACAGCTTGGCGCCCCGGCTTTCGGCTTCCTCGCCTAGAGCGGCCTCCTGTGTCGACGCCTCACCGGCCGCGCTGCCGGCGACTTCACTGCGGGCCTGAAGGTCCCAGAGCCGCGTCACCGAATCCGAGCCGCCGGAGAGGAGCTGCTGTCCATCAGGCGTAAAGGCCAGGGCCCAGACCGGTTTCTCATGCCCCCTGAGCGAGGTGACGATGCGGCGGCCTTCGATATCCCAGAGATTGACGGTGCCGTCGATACCGGCCGAAGCGGCGAAACGTCCGTCCGGCGAGACCGTAACGGCGAAGACCGGGCCGTCGTGACCGCGCATGACCGCCATCTCCTCGCCTGTCGTCAGGTCCCAGAGGCGCACGGTCTCATCGACCGACGCGGAAACCGCGAACTCACCATCGGGCAGGAAGGACAAGGCATTGACCCCGAAGTCATGCCCCTCCATGGTCCGAAGCAACCGCGGCCGGCTGCCGTCGGACGCCAGCGCCCAGAGCCGGATAGCCGAATCATAGCTGCCGGTCAGCAGATGGCGGCCGTCTTGCGAGAAGGCCACCGAGTTCACGTTGCTGCGGTACTCGTCCAGGACATGAGAGGCCTGACGCGCCTCCAGGTCCCAGAGCCGCACCGTCTGGTCCCAGCCCGCCGAAGCCGCAAGCTTTCCGTCCGGCGACACGGTTACGGCCGCCACTTTGCCCTCGTGGCCTTCAAAGACATGTTCAAGCCTGCCGGAGCGTAGATCCCAGAGCCGCAGGGTACCGTCATCGCTGGCCGAAAGCGCCTGGCGTCCACCGGCCACCAGCGCCACCGCGTTCACCGCACCTTCATGCTCGTTGAGAACCTGAAGCGCTTTCTGGCCCTCCAGATCCCAGACGATGAGGCTATAGTCGAAGCTGGCGGTCACCGCCTGGCTGCCGTCGGGGGTCACCGCCACGCCCTTCACGAAACCACCATGACCGCGGAGTTCGGCGGCGGCCTCCACGGCGGGAAACAGCAGCGGCAGGCTGCAGATAAGCACCCGCAGGCAACGGCCGGACTGCGTCAATAACGCCACCACCATGCTCCGCCTAACGCGCTTCAAAAGGCTCATTGGCGGTCGTGCTTCCCAGTTTATCGACCAGCGGCGGCACCATGGCGCGGGCCACCCGTTCGGTATCCGGGCTCATCAGTTCATAGTAGGCATCGCCCTGCCACAGCACCTCGCCGTTTGCCTGGTTGCGCAACACGGCGTTGATATGGAACACACTGGCGCCCAGGTCTTGCGCCTCCTGGCGTCCGCCGAGGACAGAATCCTGGGTGTTGGACCAGACATTCACATTGGCCTCAACCTCGACGCTGTCCTCGTTTTCCCGCGCCAGATCCCGTTCCTGGCCGGCGCTCGCCCTCACCGAGCCCAGGCTGGGCCGGCGCGGCGCCTGCTCCGCCGGCACCACCTTCGCTTCGAACAGCAGCAGCAAACCGGTCTTGGCCTCGGCAACGATCCTCTCATCGGCAGCCAATTCGGTTTCGAACTCGGTCTTCAGTTGCAGGTTAAAATCGTTGTCGTCGTAGGGCGTAACCGTGATGGTTTCCCCCTCGGGGATTTTCTTGAAAGCCTGGGTGGTCAGCATGCCCGGCGCCACACCGTCGTCACCGGCCTGGGCCAGCTGCTGAGACGCCTCCGCCTGGGATCCGGCAACCGATGACGCGTCAGCAAGAGCTGCGGGCAGGCCGGCGCCGAACCCGATCAATCCGCTTGCGATAATGGCCAAGGCCGTCTTCATCAATATCGCCCTGTCTTCTCCGTCCAGCCGAAAAACCTCTGCGCGTGTCGGGGGTAAGTGTCAAAGAGCCTTTTTGGCCCGGAGCGGCATCACTATGAACCGGGAAGCCCTAAGGGCGTCCACCGCCGGCGGGCGGTGGCGGCTTGATGTAGCCGCTCTCACGGTGCCGGAAGGAGGGCAGCAACTCACCGCTCTCCTGATCGACGGCCAGAATATGGACCTGGAAGGTCGCGTTGCTGGAACCCTCCGGCTGCATGACGGTCACATACCAAACCGGGCGGTCATCCAAGGCGCCCGCCCTGATCCGCAGGACTTCGACGCCGAACTGTTCCGTGATGAGCTCGGCCGCCTTTTCCTGGCTGATCGCAGCCTGCGACGGGGCCGCGGCAAGCATCATCGTCGCGGCAAAGAGCCCGAGCAGACAGGCCCCGAGCAAACAGGTTAGGCGAAACCGCTTGGGTTGCGGCATGGTCGGCTTCCTTTCCCGGCGGTTATTCGGCCGCCTGCGACGAGGTACCGCCGCCGGTAACCTTGGCGGCCCAGACCGAGTGATGCTCCCGCGCCCAGTTGGTATCGACCTGACCGGACCCCATGGCATCGAAAGCGCCCTCCATACCGATAGAACCGATATAGATGTGGCCGACGATGATGGCGATCAGCACCAAGGCGACGATGGTGTGCCAGAGCACCGAAAGCTGGGTTTCCTGCAGCATGGTCAGTTCGGTCGGAAGATTGAAGCCCACCAGGTTCAGCGCTGCGAAGGTTTTTCCGAAGAATGCGAATTCAAAGGGAAACAGCATCGCCAAGCCGGAGAGGCTGACCGAGACGCCGCCGAGAATCACCGACCAGAAAATGAGCTTCTGACCCGCATTGAACTTGGCCGCCTCCGGATGCACGTTCTTGGAAAACAGCCCGCCGCCCTTGGCCAGCCACTTGAGGTCCATGGCATTCGGGATGTTGTCCTTCACCCAGAGGACAAACATCATCACCACGCCGACCATAAAGGCAAAGGCGAGGAAGTTGTGCGCGTACTTGCCGGCGATGGTGATCGCCGTGAAGATCTCGGGCCCGAGGATGGGCAGCAGCACATGACGGCCGTAAAGAATGTTGAGACCGGTCACCGCCAGCACGATGAAGGATACCGCGGTAATCCAATGCGCCACCCGCTCCACCAGATTGAAGCGCTCGACGGTGTTGCCGCTGGGCCCGGCATCGATCTTGATGCGTCCGCGCACCGCGAAGAACAAAGCGACGATGGCGACGATCCCCAGCATTGCCCAGGCGCCGTAAACGGTTATCGGCCCGTTGCGCCAGGCGCGCCAGTTGTCGCCCTCCGATTGGATAAGCTGTGCGGCACGCGGATCGGGAATCGTTACCCGGCCCTGCACGCCCTGGCGCACGGCGCGCCACATCTCACTGTCCGCCTCGCTGCCCAGAACGTTCCCCGGGACCTGCCCGCCGGTCGGGCTTTCGCTGACGACGGGATCGCTGGACTGGCCCCAGGCCGTGCCGGCCAGGCCGCCACTGGCGACCAAGGCCGCGGCGAGCAGAAGAACCGCCAGCAGAAGACTGGACATGTAGGGAAAACGCGAAACAGTGGCTCGCATCGTGGTTCCTTTGAAAGCTGGGTCTCGCATTACAAAATGCTCGCTTCTATCGGTTCGCGAAGAGTTCGAAAACGATCGGCTCAGCCACCGCCCTGCAGTCTTGTCCGGGCGCGCAGCACTTCGCGTGTTTCTTCTGAAATCTGCGTGTCGGTCGGGCCGAGGTAGACCCCCTTCTCGTAGCGCAGGATACGGCCCTGCTCGGCTTCGTCGCAGGCCGCCAGGCCAAGCAGGAGCGCAGCCCCTGCCGTCACGTAAATGAACTTCTGCAGCACCATGGGATTTCTCTAACCTCCAATTGAGGCATCAGTACAACCAAGCGCGGTTGCCTCCGGCTAAGCGCCAAACGCAAAGCCCGCCACCCTGAGCAGATCGGACGGGGGGCGGCGCCACAAAGCACCGCCCCCTACCCTAGTCAGGATCACCGTGGAGAAAACCACACCCCTCTACCAAAGCCGGATCAGGATCCGGACTTCTGGTCGTAGGCGGTTCCCCAACCCCAGGCACCGGACCCGAAACCGCGGGCGACAACGCGCTCGCGATAGATGTCCGACACCATGTCGCCGTCACCGGCGAGCAGGGCCTTGGTCGAGCACATCTCCGCACAAAGCGGCAATTTGCCTTCGGCCAGACGGTTGCGTCCGTACTTGGAGAACTCGTCGGAGGACATGTCCTCCTCCGGTCCGCCAGCACAGAAGGTGCACTTGTCCATCTTGCCGCGGCTGCCGAAGTTGCCGGCCTGCGGATACTGCGGCGCGCCGAAGGGGCAGGCATAGAAGCAGTAACCGCAGCCGATGCAGAGGTCCTTGGAATGCAGCACGACACCGTCTTCGGTCTCGTAGAAGCAGTCCACCGGACAAACCGCCATGCAGGGTGCATCCGAGCAATGCATGCAGGCTACGGAGATCGACCGCTCACCGGGCTTGCCATCATTGATGGTCACAACCCGGCGCCGATTGACGCCCCAGGGAACCTCATGCTCGTTCTTACAAGCGGTGACGCAGGCGTTGCACTCGATGCAGCGCTCAGCGTCGCAGAGGAATTTCATACGTGCCATGTTTCAACTCCTCCCTTAAGCCGGCTCGATACGGCAGAGCGTGGCTTTGGTTTCCTGCATATTGGTCACCGAATCGTAGCCATACGTCTGAGCCGTATTGCTCGCTTCACCAAGGACGTAGGGATCAGCACCCTTAGGATACTTGTCACGCTGATCCTCACCTTGCCAATGGCCGCCGAAGTGGAAGGGCATGAAGGCGACGCCCTGCCCCACACGCTCGGTAACCAGGGCTTTCACTTTCACCTTGGCGCCCTCCGGGCCATGCAGCCAGACCATCGCCCCATCGCGCACGCCGGTGTTGTTGGCGTCCACGGGGTTGATCTCAACGAACATGTCCTGCTGCAGTTCGGCCAGCCAGGGGTTGGACCGGGTCTCGTCGCCACCACCCTCGTATTCGACCAGACGGCCGGAGGTGAGGATGATCGGGAAGTCGGCCGAGAAGTCCTTTTCCTGGATCGACTTATAGAGGATCGGCAAGCGATACATCTTGCGGTCCTCATAGGTCGGATAGTCGGCGACAAGATCGCGCCTGGAGGTGTAGAGCGGCTCGCGGTGCGTCGGCACCGGATCCGGGAAGTTCCACACCACCGTGCGGGCCTTGGCATTGCCGAAGGGCGCACAGCCATGCTTGATCGCGACCCGCTGGATACCGCCGGAAAGGTCGGTCTTCCAGTTGGTCTTGTCGCCGGCGATCTTCTCGATCGTCGCCTTCTCGTCGGCGGTCAGGTCCTTGTCCCAGCCAAGCTTCTTCAGCATGGCCATGGTGAACTCGGGGTAACCGTCCTTGATTTCCGAGTCGACGGGATAGGAGCCTTCGGCCAGCAGGTTGTCCCCGTCCCGCTCAACGCCGAAACGTGCACGGAAGCAGAGGCCGCCTTCGGCCACCGGCTTGGAGGTGTCGTAGAGCACCGGGGTGCCCGGATGCCCCATCTCGGCCGTTCCCCAGGATGGCCAGGGCAGACCGTAGTAGTCACCGTCGGCCGGCCCGCCGCGTGCCTGCAGCGTGGTCTTGTCGAAGGTGTGCTGGTTTTCCATGTGGGACCGCAGCCGTTCCGGCGACTGGCCGGTGTAGCCGATGGTCCACATGCCGCGATTGAATTCGCGGGTAACATCCTCGATCAGCGGAATGTTGTTCTCGACCTTGATGTTCTTGAACATCTCATCCGCGAAACCGAGCTTCTTGGCCAGGAGATACATGATCTCGTGGTCGGTCTTGGACTCCCAGAGCGGCTCCATGATCTGCTCGCGCCACTGGATCGAGCGGTTGGAGGCCGTCACCGATCCATAGGTCTCGAACTGTGTCGCAGCCGGCAGCAGGTAAGTGCCGTCCTTGCGATCGTTCATCACCGCCGCCATCGTCGGATAGGGGTCGACGATGACCAGCATGTCGAGCTTTTCCATCGCCTTCTTCATGTCGGGCAGACGGGTCTGCGAGTTCGCCGCATGCCCCCAGAAGACCATGGCCCGGAGATTATCGTTCTGATCGATATTCTCCTTGGCTTCCAGCGCCAGGTCGAACCAACGGGAGACCGGCACGCCGCTCTTCTCCATGAAGTCCTTACTGGCGAAGCGGCCCTTCAGGTACTCGTAGTCGACGTCCCAGACACGGGCCCAGTGCTTCCAGGAACCGGTCTTGAGACCGTAGTAGCCCGGCAGCGTATGACAGAGCACGCCCAGATCGGTCGCGCCCTGCACGTTGTCGTGGCCGCGGAAGATGTTGGTGCCGCCACCCTGGGTGCCGACCACGCCGAGGGCGAGGCCCAGAACGCAGTAAGCACGGGTGTTGTTGTTGCCGTTGGTATGCTGGGTACCGCCCATGCACCAGATGATGGTGAAGGGACGGTTGTTGGCCAGCGTCCGCGCCACACGCTTCAACTGCGACCCCGGCACGCCGGTGACCCGCTCGGTTTCCTCCGGCGTCCACTTGGCGACTTCGGCCTTGATCTGATCCATGCCCCAGACACGCTGGCGAATGAATTCCTTGTCTTCCCAGCCGTTCTCGAAAACGTGCCAGAGAATGCCCCAGATCAGCCCGACGTCGGTGCCCGGACGGAACCGCACGAACTCATCGGCATGGGCGGCGGTACGCGTGAAACGCGGATCGCAGACGATGAAGGGGGCGTTGTTCTGCTCCTTGGCCTTCAGCATGTGCTGCATGGCCACGGGGTGGGCCTCCGCCGGGTTACCGCCGATCTGGAAGATGGCCCGGGAGTTGTGGATGTCGTTGTAGCTGTTCGTCATCGCACCATAGCCCCAGGTGTTGGCAACACCTGCGACCGTGGTCGAGTGACAGATACGCGCCTGGTGATCTCCGTTGTTGGAGCCCCAGAAGGCGTAGAACTTGCGGAAGAGATAGGCCTGCTCGTTGTTGTGCTTCGCAGAGCCCAGCCAATAAGTGGAGTCGGGGCCGGAGGTGTCGTAGATCTCCTGCAGCTTGTCGCCGATCTCGTTGATCGCCTGCTCCCAGGAAATCTGGGTCCACTTGCCGTCGACCATCTTGGTGGGATGCTTCAGGCGGCGTTCGCCGTGAGCATGCTCGCGCACCGAGGCACCCTTGGCGCAATGGGCGCCGAGATTGAAGGGGCTGTCCCAGCCGGGCTCCTGCCCGGTCCAGACCCCGTTCTGCACCTCGGCCACCACGGTGCAGCCGACAGAGCAGTGTGTGCATACGGATTTAACGAGCGTGATGTCGCCTGTCGCCGCTGAGGCCGCTTCGGCCTTT
The DNA here is from genome assembly GCF_965249265.1 of Pelagibius sp. Classification (NCBI taxonomy): domain Bacteria; kingdom Pseudomonadati; phylum Pseudomonadota; class Alphaproteobacteria; order Rhodospirillales; family Rhodovibrionaceae; genus Pelagibius; species Pelagibius sp. The sequence goes on from NZ_OZ252224.1 coordinate 3,253,931, forward strand.
TTCACCATCCCGAAAGGAACCGTAGCCGCGGCGGCGCCGCCGGCTGCAAGTCCGGATCGTTTCAGGAAAGTACGGCGGTCAATAGCGCTTCCGGTGGTTCCGGCGAACGCCTTTGACAAACGGGGGCCATTCGCAACCCCATTCGTCCTTTTGGTAAGCATTGACCTCTCCCTAATCTAACAGTCAGTACGGAGGGAAATTGGTTTTCGTGTTGGCCGCGGCTTTAGAACCGGGCCAGATCGTAGAACTTCCGTACATGGTCGGTTTCGCTGTATCCCGCAGACTTCTTCTGTTGCGGCGCCACAGCCTCAACAGCGCCCGCTTGCGAGGCTGTCACGGCAACGGCGGTCGCACCGGCACCCAGGCCGGCCTTCTTGAAGAAGTCACGACGACCAACGTTGATCTCTTCCTTCTTGCTCAACGGTTCACCCTCCCTTCAGCGTGGTGACCTTGATTTCAACAAAGGCACAATAAGCAAACGTGCCTTCGACGAAGACGGAACTGCCTAGAGGGGCCGTCATCTTCCCCTTGTGGCGGCCATTGGGGTTTGTCCCCCGCAGCCGCCGGCGCTAGGCCGCCATCTCAAAGGCCTGGCTCTCGATCTCCATGAACAGGCGACCGATGGTACCGACCGGCATGTAAAGCACCGCCGACTGCGCAGCCTGCAGGTCCTCAAAGAACCGCGGCGCCCAGCAGCCGATGTGTGCGTCGAAAAATCTGCGTTGCTCTTCAAGGGTCGCCGGCTCGCCGAAACTGCCGGTGATCAGCCCCGCCATCATCTCGCAGAGTGCGGCGATGTGATCCTCCGGCTCGACGATGTCGTCAGCGCGCGCGATCTGCAGGCGCGCCATGTCGCCGCGCAAACGCGCCAGTGGCTTCTCGTTCAAGAACCCGGTCAGGTAGTAGGAGGCATAGGGCAGCAGCTCGCCCTGACCCAACCCGATGAAAAGATCGAAATGCTCCTGCTTGGCCGTATCGACGGTGGTGCCGCGCGCGGCCGCCGCCAGCGCCTTGATCGCCTGGCCAAGTTCGGAATCGTCACCGCTCAGCCCACGCATCATCCGCAGCGTAGCCTCGCCCGGCTCACGCGAAAGCAGTTGCGCCAGCAACGCGTACCATCCGGCACGAAGCTGGTCTTCTTCTGCAATGGATACCTGCGCTGCCATACTGCCCAAGCGCGCGACTCTCCCAACCTCAAGTAGAACCTACCGACCGCCGAAACCAAAGACCTGCGGTTCACTGCCGCTTTGCGGTCTTCCAGCTCGGTAGACTACCGATGTTATATCCCTGATTTTACCAGGGTTTTTACCAATTACCTCGAATTAGACCGCCTTTACCGTTGGCCTGTCAACTAAATCAGATGTTGCAGTGCACAAGTTAGAAAAGGCGAATTTCTATTGTTTTACACGAGGTTTGTCAGCCTTCAGGCGACGGCTGATCGATCCGAATAAACAACCAGCAGGTGCATCTAGCCGCTTTGATCACCCCAGCGCCGCCGAAGAGCGCTCCCGGACGGCTTCGAGACCGGCTTCGCCGCCGGCGCAGCGAGGGCCGATTCGGCCTCTTCCGAGGCCTGCGGCAGCGGTTGATCCAAGGCTGGGGCATCGGTCTGCGGCTTATCTTCAAGCGCCTGCTGCGGTTGTTCTTCAACATCAGACCCCTCTTCCGGCTTGCCCGCACCCTCTGCCTCAGCCGCTGTGGGATCTTCCGCGTCTTCGTCTTTTTCTTTGGGCGTCCCGGCTTCGTCCGCCGTCTCTTTTTCCGCTTCGTCCTTCTCAAGTTTGTCTTTTTCCGGTTCATCCGGGCTGATCATGCCTTTGCCGACCTGATAGGCGGTCTTCAGGCCCTCAACCACCATGGCAGCATCGGTGTAGTCCTCGTCGTAGTCGTTCATGCCGTCGAGAAAGGCGAAAGTCGGATCGACCCGCCAAAGCCGCCGCAGCGCGCGCCGCCGCAGCGCTTCCGGTACCTTGGTATGCATGAACACCGAGAAATCCGAATCCTTATCCAGGGTTTCGATATCCGGCAGGTCATCGGGATTGAAGGCTTCTGTCTCGGCGCCGGTTTCAGCAGTCGCATCGGCCGGCGCGCCGCTTTCTACGGCAGCTTGTTCGGCGACATCGCTCTGCGCATCGTCCTGGGTCTGCCTGGCCTCGCGTTTGCGCTCCGACCATCGTGACAGAAACCCGCCATCATCGCGTTCGCGACCGGCCATGGCGCGCTACTCCGACGAACCGCGGGCAGCCCGCGCACGTTTTACCGGCGGCTGGCGGCTGAAGGCGTCGTCGCCACTGCGCGCCTTCTGCCGGCGGCGTTTGTGAAAGACCTCGTCGACATGGTGGGTATCGACGAAGGCCTGCACGAAGGCGATCAGATCGGCCGGCATGGCGACGCCTTCGACGATCTCCTCGCCGCTGTCGAGGTAGTCCTGCGCTTCATAGGGACTCGCCGTCACCAGAAAAGGCAGGAAATCATATCGGCTGTCGGGATCGTCTTCACTGCGCAGCAACACATAGATCAGCGGCGGATCCTGGGTCAGGTTGACCTTGTAGCCCTCGGTCTCGCGACGGAACAGCTCGAGCGGCAGGGTGCCGCAGTGATACTGCGTCCAATCCGATCCTTCGCGCAGCACCTTCCATTCCGCATCCGGTTCCAAAGCCGCCGCACCGGGAATGACCGCGACCGGGCGCCAGGAAAAATCCTTCCAGGGATGATTGATGCGCCGCCGCTCGACCACCACGCCCAAAGGCAGAACCTCACTCTTGTCCATAGGGCTTCCGTCCCGGCTGCACCGGCCCGGCAACATGCCGGCCCGAAGAACCGGAATCTAGGCGCTGCCCGGCGGCTTGGCGAGTCCCACACCGGGAAAAGGGTCCACGATCTGGGCTTTTTCTCCCATTCAAGGCCCCGCAGCCCAACAAGCGGTCTCACAGGCATACCAACAGGAGCTGTCAGCCCGCAAAATCGCCCAGCAGAATCGCCTTGCGGCGGCGCACCCTCAAACTACTTCGCCAGATCGATCCGCCGGATCAGTCCGCCTGATCAGTCCAGGGCCGCATCGAAGATCCGCCCAAAGGTCTCCGACGAGTTCGCCCGCGCCAGGCGGATGTAGTATGCGACCTCATCGGTCTTCGCCTCGCAGTCTTCCATGGTGTTGAAGACGGCAATCTGAAGCAAGCCGGTGATCGCCTCGCCATCGATATGGCGCCGCCCGGCTTCCTGTACCGGCGCACAGGCTTCGTTGAGCTGCTCCTCGATCACATAAAGCGCATCGACGATCGAGACATCAGCCGCCTCGGCCTCAACGATACTCTGCGCCAGGGCCGCAGAGACCTGGTTCTGATAGGTGAAGACCGTCGCCACACGATCTTCGATCTTGCCGTCGATGAGCATCGGCCAGACCAGCGAATTCGCACCGCTGATCGTCGTGCCGACAACCGCAAGTCCCACCACCCCTGCCAATATCCGTTTTTTCATTTTACCAAACATCGCATCCTCGCCTGACTGCTTCGCATCGCCATCGGCGGACACCGGGCCCGGTTATGAAACGTTTTTTGGCCCGGCGGTCTGTGCCGCCGACGAATCTCGAACTCGAACTGTTGTGCAGGGGGAGTCTGGCCGATTTACGGTTGCTCAAACCTTACCGGGCGCCAGAGGCTCCGGCTTTGTCACAAATGACGGGGATTTGAGGCAAAGCCTGACAGCAAATCCAGGGAATCGCTGCGTGGCAGGACCGCGGCATTTGTCTGAAATACCGCCGCGGAAGCCCAAACCGGCAAGCTGGCGCCATGCCCCTTTGAGGACCGTTCTCAGGAAGTCTGGTGACCTTGGCGCAGCTTCAACTTGAGGCCGACGACCTGGTAGATATTGAGCCCGGTTATGCTCGCGATCTCACGAAAGGAAAGCGAGGTTTCCCGCAACAGGGTCGCGGCATGGCGGTTGGGGTTCATGCGGCGCGCCTTGGCGCGCCACCTGACGGTGTTGCTGGCAACCGAGCGGCGCAGTTCGTCGCCATCCAGACCGCGGGCCTGGGCCGCCCGCAACGCCTCCTCACGGCGCACCTTGTCGTCGTAGATGAAAGTGTCCATAAGGTGGGCCGCGCGGGCGAAGCGATCGAGTGTTTCCGGACGAAAGCCGATGTCATCGGCCATGTGGGCGTCGCCACGCTCCAAGTCCGGCGGCGGCTCGTGCTGAGAGCCACCCGCCGCCGCCTCATCCAGGGTCAGCCCGAAGCGTTCCGCCAGACGGGTCGCCGCCGCCAGCGCATTGGCGCGCTCACCCTCGAAAGGGCTCTCCGCAGCAAGCTGCAGCAGGTTGTGGAAGCGTTGCCGCTCCGCTTCTGAAAACCCGGCTGAAATCGCCAGACTCCTTCAAGATCGGGCACCGCGGGAGGGCGAAAGAACGCCATCACCGACGAAACCAAGTCAAACGCCGAGTATACCATCAAGGGTTAGCAAAACCCAAAGAGATGCAGAGACAACTTCGTGAAATCTGTGGCAGGGAGAACCGGGGCAGGGATCCGTCGCTAATGCGGTAAGGCCCTTCTTACTTCTGGCGATTGACCTCGCGCACGCGCTCCTTCAGGCGCCGGGCAAAGCCGCCCGGATCGTCCAAGGGATTCACTTCTCCCGTCAGTTCGCGCAGTTCGTCGCGTGCCGCAGACAGCCGGGGTTTCACCCCGCGCTCATAGACGTCGGCTGCCTTGGCCTGAACCTCCGGGTCCTGGGCCACGCGCCGCGCCGCGGAAAACAGCAAGCGTCGCAGGAACATAACCTTAAAACCTCCTCTGGCGTCGCCCGGGCTCTCTAACTTGCCGCCCGGCTGCGCTCGTAGCGCCGGATCGCCCGGCTGACGCTGCTGTAGTGTATACCATAATAAGCCGCTATGGCCGCTTGGCTATAGGCGCCGGAGAGATAGGCCTGCGCCATGGCCTCGTCACGGCTGTCCGCCGATGCGGCAAAACTCTCCAATGCCGGCGGCGGCGCCTTCCACTGCGCCCGCGGAATCTCCGACAGGTCGCCGCGCCCGGCCGCCGCCCGGCGGGCGGCTTCGCGCATGGTCTCGACAAAGGCTTCAGAACCCAGGAACACCTGATGGCGCAGGTCTTCCCAGACTGCAGCGTCGGGGGCCTGGGCAAGTGCGTCGGAAAGCCGGCCTTTCGCGGCGGCCGGATCACCGCCGAAGGCGGCCAGCAGCGGACCGTTGTCCAGCCAGTCTCCCGCCGCGACCGGCGAGGGACGCCCCAGCGCCGCCCGATAGCTGGACCAGCGCCAGGCGCCGGCTTCCGGCGCAATACCCCTGACCACAGGCTGACGCAGGACATCGCAACAGACCGGCGCCAGATAGCCGTCCTCCTCCACCATGACCGCTTTGTAGCGCCCCTGGAATAGGTGCCCGGCCGTAGCGTGGCGGCGGTGAAAAGCCTGGGTGTAGCGCCCGTTGAGCTGGCGCATGCCGCGCGACAGGGACGCGGCCTCGGTCTTCACCACCAGAAGGTAGCGGTCCGGCAGCAGGCAGAACGTCAGGCAGCGCCAGCGGAAGCGCCCACAGACCTCTCCCAGGATCTCCAGAAACCGTTGGGAATCATCGGGACCGCGAAACACCGGCAAACCGGCGTTGCCAAGGGTCGCAATGTGATAGACGGCACCGGGCCGTTCCAGTCTGAGAGGGCGCGCCATCCGAAGACAGTGGCTTAAAGGCATCGATAATGCAAGACCTGACCCCAAAAGACGCTTTGTGATCAATATGAGAGTTGTGCACGAGCCATCGCCGGTCCCATTGACCTGGAGCGGATTTCGCCTCAGACCTTTCGGCTCGCGCCGTTCTCAACGAATCATGGCGGGCTCAACGAATCATGGCGGGACTTTGAATACGGCGGGCACGACTTGCCTGCTCAAGCCGAAGCCGGCGGGAAGACCCTCCGTATTAGCCGACCATTCAGCAATCACGGAATTCACCCAGAGGACCCAGTTCAATGAAAAAGCTCATTCTCGTCGCTTTCGTTGCCGGCGCGATCGGATTCGTCGCCGGGAACGCCTTCTGGTATCTCGCCAGCCCTTTGTGGATCGATCAGGTCGTGGCCGAGGGCATCGGCGAATCCCAAGCCGCCAAGGTTCTTGCGAGCGGCACCTTCACCGATGCCGATGCCGCCCATAGCGGCAGCGGCAGTGCCACCATCTTCGAAGGAAGCGACGGGCGGCGAACGCTGCGCCTTGCCGATTTCGAGGTTACCAACGGCCCGGACCTCGAAGTCTGGCTCGTGGCGGCAGCGGACATAACGCAGTCTTCGGATGTCGCCAAAAGCGAGTGGCTGGCGCTTGGTCAGTTGAAGGGCAACATCGGCGATCAGAATTACGACATTCCGGCCGACGCGGATCTCTCGAAGTACAACTCCGTGGTGATCTGGTGTGAACAGTTCGGCGTTCTGTTTTCACCGGCCCGCCTCAGCCGGTAACCGCCGCCCTAACAGAAAAAGCCTCCTCTATTAATGGAGGAGGCTGCGATTCTCTGAATATGGTGATCTTCTGAATACGGCGCTTTTATATAAAGCACTTCGAAAAAGTGCGGTGGGGTGCCGCGGTAAGGCGACACCCCACCAACCCAGGGACTGGGTTATCCCTGGTATCCCGAAGCGCTGGGAGATGGGGTTAGCTCTCCGGGATGGGGCAGGTCAATGACCAGGAACCTAGGGTTTGGTTGTTTCTGCACTGTGTCACCGCTTCGGTTTTTTTGTTTCTTTCGCTTCAGTTTCCTTCGAGGGCCAGACCTTCGATCTGCATCGCCAGCAATTCGCGAAAATGCCCGTCATCCCGGGCCAGCAACTCTTGCTGCGTTCCCTGTTCGACAATGCAGCCGTCGCGGAAAACCAGGATCCGGTCGACACTGCGCACGGTCGACAGGCGATGGGCGATGACTATCGTGGTGCGTCCCTCCATCAGCTCTTCGATGGCTTCCTGAATCTGGGCCTCGGTGATCGAGTCCAGGCTGCTTGTCGCCTCGTCGAGAATCAGGATGGGTGCATCGGCCAGGAAAGCGCGCGCCAGGGCAACCCTCTGACGCTCACCGCCGGAGAGCTTCACCCCGCGTTCGCCGACCAGGGTTTCGTAGCCCTGCGGCAGACGCTGGATGAAGTCGTGGGCATGGGCGCGCCGCGCAGCCTGTTCGATCTCTTCACGACTGGCTTCCGGACGGGTATAGGCAATGTTTTCGGCCAGGCTGCGGTGGAACAGGGCCGGGTCCTGCGGCACCAGGGCAATCGCTCGCCGCAGGCTTTCCTGAGTCGCCCCGGCGATGTCCTGACCGTCGATCCGGATTTCTCCGTGATCGACGTCGTAGAGCCGCTGCACCAGCTTTACGAAAGTCGACTTGCCGCTGCCCGAAGGACCAACCAGGGCGACCCGTTCACCGGCCCCGATCCGCAACGAGAAATCGGCATAGATCGGTGTCCGCTGATTGCCGTAACGGAATGTCACGCCGTCGAAGGCGATCGCTCCGCCATCAGCCCGCAGATCCGAAGCGGTTTCACGATCGGCAACGTCGATCACCTGCTTTTGGAAACCGACAAGATCCTCGATTTCATTGATCGCCTTTTGCATGTTGCGCACATGCTGCCCGATCTCCCGCAGGTAGCCGTGGATGACGAAGTAGCTGGTCATCACGAAGGTCACATCGCCGGCCGTCGCCTGCCCGCGCGACCAATACCACAAGGCCAGCGACAGCAGCCCGGCCTGCAACAGCAGCGACATGACCGACAGCACGGTGCCGCCGTTGATCTCCCGCGACCAGGCCTTGCGCGCGCGCCGGCGCCAGAGATCGGCCACGTCGAAGAACCGCTTGTCTTCGCGTTTCTCAGCACCGAAGGACTTCACTGTCGCATTGCACGACACGGCATCGGCCATGGCCGCGCCGACAGCGGAATCCGACTCGTTCATGATCTCGTTGGCCGGTGCGACGTAGAGCGAGACCAACAAGATACTGACAACCAGATAGATGCTCACTGCCACCAGGACGAAAACACCCATCAGCAGCCAATTGACCATCAGGTTGGCGGTAATGCCGACGAGCACGATGGCCGCCGGCAGATAGCCGATGTAGATAGTGTCGGCGAACTCGTCGTATGCCCACATGCCGCGCGAGATCTTGCGCACCGTCGCCCCGGCGAAGCTGTTCGCCTGCCAGTCGGCCGAGAATCGCTGCACCCGATAGAAGGCATCGCCGATGATGCGCCGCATGGAGATCGTCGCCAGCGGAATCCAGAAGCGGTAGGACACTTCGCGAAAAAGATGGAAAGCCACCGAGATGCCAACGAAGGCCGTCAGAGCCCAATAGGCATCGCCGACCCTGGCCGCCGGTTCGGCAAAAGCCACATCGGCCAGGGAATCAATCAGCCGCCCGGCAAAAACAGGCAGAAAAACATCGCAAAGCGTCGCCAGGGCCATGGTGACGAAGGCGCCGCTGAGCAGCCAGGGGACCTGCCGCCAATAACGCCAGACGAAGACGGAGGCTTCGCGGAATCCGAACTTTTGCTTCATGGTTCTTTCGGGCCGCCGCAGTGCAATGAATTCCGCGGCGCTACCCTCCTCTTATACAAGTGACTTCAGGCGGTGCGCAGGCACCGCATCGACAAGCGAGCGACCGAAGGCTCAAGCGGAGGGAACAGGGAGGCGCGCGTGCAGTGTAGCGATGCCACGCAAGCCAACGACAATCCGATTTTTGAGATCCGCAGGCCCGGTCTGTGTCCCGGGCCCTACAACCGCCCTTCTAGCAGGGAGGCGCAAAGACGCGGGACTGGAAGATGTCAAACATGATGCTGTGCATCAGCTGTCCCTCATTGGGTGTCTTTGCATGCGGCGCCCGGATGGCGCCCTGCGGTGGCTGTTCTTGTGCCACAGAGCGCCGAAAGAAAAAAGTGAAAAAAATGTTTAGTCCACGCGCTTGCCGACGACTTAGAACACATCATGTCACAACTGCCTTGAGGCCGCCTGGGGTATCGCATAGCGTCGCAACGGCTGCTCAGCAATGGGAGACGCAACATGGCCTTGGCAGAAACAAGATCCGACGAAACGGTTTTTCTTCCTCTCAATCCTTCCTCGGAGTCGATCCTCCACGTTCGCTGTGGCAGCGACATTTATGAAGGCCTGCGCCAGGCGAGCATCCCTGGGGTCTTTCTGGAAGCTTCCGACCCTGTCTGTCAGGGACCACTGGACCCCAAACTACCGGCCGAGGCCCTGCGCCGAGCCCGTGCCGATTTCATCGCTACGACCTATCAGGGGTTCGAGGACGGGGCGATGGTCTTATCCAAAATGGAGGCCGAGGCCCGGGGCCTGGAACAGCTCGATCATTTCGCCAAAATCGTCCTCTGGTTCGAGCACGATCTTTACGACCAGACGATCCTGATGCGGTTGCTGGCGCAGCTGCAAGACGCCGCAAAAAAGCCGGACAGAGTGTTCCTTATAAACATCGACCGTTTTCCCGGCATCGCCCGCTTCAATGGTCTCGGGCAGTTGTCGCCGGAGCAGTTGGGCAGCCTCTGGGGTACGGAAAAACCAGTAACCCCGGCACTCTGCAGGGAAGCCGGGCGCCTCTGGCAAGCCTACAGCAGCGGCGATCCCCTGCGGCTGCAAACGGCGCTTGACGAAACCGCCGACGCGCTTCCCTTCGTTGCGGCAGCGATGCAAAGACACCTTCAGGAACTGCCCTGGCAAAGCAACGGCCTTAGCCTGACGGAAGCACTGTCACTGCGGGCCATCAGCGAAGGCGCCGGAACGCCCGGCCAGGTCTTCGCGCGTCTTGTCGAAGACTTGGAGCCCCTGCCCTATCTCGGCGATGCCATGTTCTTGCCGATACTGAAAGGTCTGGCGACGGCGCCGCGCCCGGCAGTAACGGATTTTTCGGACTGGAAGGACGAGATCTCGCTGACCGATTTCGGCACGGCTCTGCTCCATGACCAAGCGCGCTGGACGGATCACAATCCCCTCGACCGCTGGGTCGGCGGCCTTCATCTTCAGGGCGACCGCCCGCCCTTTTTGTGGAACCCGGCAAGCGGCCGGGCGATCGCCGCTCCCTGAGACCGTTGCGCGGCCTGCCTTGTTCTTTGCCCGGCTTCGCGGCACCTTGACGCCTGAGGTTCAGCAGCGATCAAAGGACGTGAAAGCGCCATGGGCAAGAAACCCCGCTCCTACAAGCCGGTCTCCGGTTTTGTGCTGCCGCGTTATGCCGGCATCCCAACCTTCATGCGCCTGCCCCATGTGCCGCTGGACGAGGTTGAGGACGTCCACATCGGCCTGATCGGGGTGCCCTGGGACGGCGGCACCACCAACCGGGCAGGTGCGCGTCACGGCCCGCGGCAGATACGCGATCTCTCGACCCTGATGCGCAACGTCCACCACGTCACCGGCGTAAAGCCGTTCGATCTCGCCAACTGCGCGGACCTGGGCGACACGCCGGTCAACCCCATCGACCTGCACGACACCATCGGCCGCATCGAGACTTTCTTCGGGGAAGTCCATGCCGCCGGAATTATCCCATTATCGGCAGGCGGCGATCATCTGGTTACCCTGCCGATCATGCGCGCCATCGCCAAGGAGCAGCCCGTCGGGATGGTGCACTTCGACGCCCACACCGACACCAACGACCGCTATTTCGGCGAACACAAACTGACCCACGGCACCCCCTTCCGCCGTGCCATCGAGGAAGGCTTGCTGGATCCCAAGCGCACGATACAGATCGGCATCCGCGGATCGCTCTACACCAGCCACGACATGGACTGGGGCTACGAACAGGGTATCCGCGTCGTCGGCATCGAAGAGTTCTTCGATATCGGCGTCGAAGCGGTGATCGCCGAAGCGCGGCGTGTGGTCGGTGACGGCCCCACCTACCTCTCCTTCGATGTCGACGGGCTCGACCCGGTCTATGCCCCCGGAACCGGCACACCGGAGATCGGCGGCTTTTCCACCCACGACGCCCAGCGCATGATCCGTGGCCTGCGCGGCGTTAACCTTGTTGGCGGTGATGTGGTGGAAGTGGCGCCCCCCTTTGATCCCAGCGGCTCCACGGCCCTGGTCGGGGCGACCATGATGTATGAGATTCTCTGCCTGCTCTCCGAAGTCGTCGCCAAACGGTAAAAATTCGATTAAAATATCCTGCAAATTCAACCTCATGGTTAACGGCCAAGACGGCCGTTGCAAAACTGCAGGAGGCGAGAATGAACAGGTACGCAAGGAACGACTACGCAAGTAAGAAGCAGTTGAGAAGCCAGAAGCGCGCACAGGCAAGAGCGGAAGCCGCGGATGCCCGAAAGCAGGGACTCCTGCTCGGCGTGGTCATCACCATCCTGGCACTCCTGGCGCTCTTTATCTGGTCACAGCCGGTCCACGCGGCGGTGAACGGTACGGCCACCACGGGCGTCACCGGCACCACCCTGTCGCAGTCGGCCGAAGAAACCCGTTCCCCCCGTGACGGCTTTGTCGGCCGCTGGTACGGCGAACAAAAACGCGCCGGCGGCAAAGTGAAGCGCTGGACGGTCGACGCCTTTCCCGACGGCGTGTTTCGCATCACCTTTCGTTTCTATGAAGCGGACGGCGCCTATCGCGAGCAGATCGAGGTCGGCGAGTGGGCGATCTCCGGCCCCGTCTACTTTCTCTCGACCAAGGGCTGGGTCGATGGCGATACCTTCCTGAAGGCAGACAGTTCCAGCCCGGAGCTCTACGACGCCTACCGCATCATCAGCCTGGAACCGAAGCTCTTCGAATACGAGCACTTCGTCAGCGGCAACCGCTATCAGGTGCGTCGGGTGAACAGCAGTTTCGTCCTGCCGGAGTAACCGCCGCCGCCCAACTCGTAAAAGCGATCTAGGTTGCGTAATCGACGGGCAGTGCGGTCGTGTACTTGATCGCCTCCATGGCGAAAGACGAAGAGACGTCGAACAAGGGGACAGCGGCGATCAGACGTTTGTAGACCGCGTCATAGGCCTTGATGTCCGGCACGACGATGCGCAGCATGTAGTCGATCTCGCCGGACATGCGGTAAAGCTCCACGACCTCCGGAATGCGGGTCACCTTGCTGGCGAAATCGCTCAGCCAGTCCTCGTCGTGGCGAGAGGTGCGGATCGCCACGAAGACCGTCACCCCCACATTCATCTTTTCCGGGTTGAGCAGCGCCACCCGCCGCTCGATAACGCCCTCGGCTTCCAGCTTCTGAATACGCCGCCAGCAGGGCGAAGCGGAAAGCCCGACCTGCTCGGCGATTTCCGCCACGGGCAGGTCTGCGTTCTTCTGCAGAACCTTAAGGATTCTTCGATCTATGTCATCCAAGGAATAAAATTCCACGAATCAGGAATATTGGGATAGATGTTTCCCTAATTACCCTGATTCTCCAGAAATTTGCAAGTTTCTGCCCCCGAATCCTCCTTAGACTTGCCGTCATCGCCAGCACAACGACTGCCGGGCCCGGAAATGGGCGGCAGCCTGCGGATTTGGAGCTTATCGTGAGCATGCGTTCTCTTTTCGAAGATCATCCGGCTTCCGTCGGAGAGACCTATTGGCAGCATCTTTGCTCGGCCTGGGGCTTCTCCTGGCGTATGGCTTTGGCCAGCCTCGCCTGCCTGGTCCATGCACTGTTGCCCTTTCTCTTCGAAAAGACCGGCAGCAAGGCCATCACACAGCTCCACGACCGGATGGTCGTCAATCGCCACCGCAACGCAGGGAGCCAAGCCGCAACGCCCGAGAGCAGCCTGCAGCGCGAAAGTTCAGCCGCTTAAAGACCCACGAATCTGCCGAAGAGGCGATACCGGCGCGAACCTGCACCTGACCAAGTAGCGTTCATCCAGGAATCTGATCGTTTTCCACTACCCACAGCGGACTGCCGCCGAACAAAGGCGAGCGGACATCCGGTCGCAGTGGAAAACGTTCTTTGCAGCGCTAATGTATAGGCGATGCAACAAACCACCCCTATGCAGTCGGCCGGACCCTTCCCAACAGCGTGGCGGATTGCCTCGGTATGGCTGGGAATCGCAGCGCTCTGTTTCCTTTCAACACCGTTGCGGGCCGAAACCACGCCCTTGCTCTTGCAGAATCATCCGCTGGTGGGCAGCCTCTGGGAAACCGAAAGCGGCCGCCGGGTTGATGAATCCGAACTGACCGCCGCAGCCCGGGCCGCGCACTGGGTCCTCCTGGGCGAGAAGCACGACAATCCTGAACACCATCGCCTGCAGGCCCGCATGGTCGCCGCCGTTGCCGGCGGCGGGCGCAAGCCGGCGATCGTCTGGGAAATGGCGGGCCCCGATCAAGCCGAAGCCCTCGCCGCGGCGCGGCTCGAAACAGTCGACAGGCTTGGGGCCGCTTTGGAATGGGAGGCACGGGGCTGGTCCACCTGGGCGATCTATCAGCCCATCGCCGAAGCGGCACTGAGCCACGGGCTGAAGATGTATCCCGGCAATCCGTCGCCGGAGACCGCCCGCAGGGTCGGCCGGGGGGAAACGCTTTCCGCATCCCTTGTAGAGCAGTTGGACTGGGACCGCGGGTATGACGCGGACCAGTTGGCGGCCTTGACCGATTTGCTGGCGGTATCGCATTGCGGGGCTTTGCCCGAAAGCGCCCTCGCCCCCATGGCCGATGTGCAGCGTCTGCGCGACGCCTGGATGGCCTCCAGCCTGCGCCGGGCGGATTCCGGCGGCGGCGCGATCCTGATCGCCGGCGCCGAGCACGTCCGCGAAGACCGCGGCGTGCCCTGGCGCCTTAAGGAAACGGTTTTCAGCCTGGCTTTTGTCGAAGTCTCCGAGGGGGAGGAGCAGGCCCGGAACTACCGCGCCTTCGATCCCCGGCTCTTCGATTTCGTCTGGTTCACCGCCAAGGTCGAAGAGCGGGACTGGTGCGCCCAGTTCCGCAAGACCTCGCAGGACTAGCAGCGGCCCATGATGCTGTCGCTAGACGGCTTCGCCCGGAATAAACCGCAGGACCATGTTGCCGGCCCCGTCCAGCAACACCAGATCCCGCTGTTCCAGACGGTAGCCGCGCGTGCTGTCCAACGCCCGCAGCATGCGGTCTTCCTGGCCCATCGCCGGTTCCGGACAAGCCCTGCGCGTTGAACCCAGATTGCCGAACGACATGGCGGAATCATCGACGATCACCGAACCGAAGTATCCGTTGCAGCCGGCATTGCCGCTGACCTTGCCGTCGCCGGCTATTGTCAGGGTCGAGGTAACACCCGGCGCCACTGGCACACCCTCGATCTGGCTGACCACCCAGTTGCGGTCATAGACCTGCTCGGCCATTTCGTCGCGTTCTTCCATGGTCAGGGAGCAAGCTCCGAGGCCGGCAACGACAGTCACGACTGCAAAACTCTTTCCGATTGTCCTGCCCATCACCCAGTCCCTCACGCTTCCGCCCGGTATCCGGTGGCGCCCCTTCCTGCTCCGACAACCCAAGGCTAACGCCAAATGTAGTGCTCTTTCCAGCCTGCTGAGCAGGAGCCAGGCATAATTCATCAAATTCGGGCCGATAAGGAATCCTATTGAGCGCCTGCCTTCCCTCGCTTTGGGTTATTTCGGTGTGAGTGCGCGCTCCAGGATTTTGCGGCAGTCGGCAGCGGCGGGCCCTGCACCATAGGTGTGCCGGAACTCACCCCGCAACCGACTTCCAACAAAGGTATCAGCGACAGCGGGGGAGGCATGGCGGCGCAGCAAAGCCGCTGCCGCTGTCCGAGCGAGGCCCTCGACAAACTGCCGCCCCCTTGTTTCCAGCCCCCCCGGCGCTCGCAGCATCTCCTTGAGATCGTTCAGCAAAGCCTCGATCCGTCTATCGCCCCCGGCCAGGTCTTCGAGACTTGCCATCACGCTCTCCGCGGCGGCGGGATCCTGGGACAAGACGCGGAGCACGTCGAGGCACATGACGTTGCCCGATCCCTCCCAGATCGCGTTCAATGGCAGCTCGCGGTACAGCCGGGCGGCCAACCCCTCCTCGACGTAACCGTTTCCACCGAGACACTCCATCGCTTCATAGCCCAGTGCGGGCGCCATTTTGCAAACCCAGTACTTGGTGACCGGCGTCATCAGCCGGCGCCAGGCCGCCGCTTCTTCGTCGTGCCCTGCCCTCTCGAAGGAACCCGCGAGGCGAAAGGCCAGGGCCGTTGCGGCCTCGACATCCACGGCCATGTCGGCCAGCACCTGCGCCATCAAAGGTTGATCGGCAAGGCGCTTTTGGAACACGCTGCGATGACGGCAATGATGAATGGCAAGAGCCAAAGCCAGGCGCATCTGACCGGCTGAAGCAACCGCGCAATCAAGCCGCGTGAGCGTCACCATTTCGATGATATTGGCGATACCGCGACCCTCTTCGCCGATGAGGCGTCCTTCGACCCCTTCAAGCTCGACCTCCGAAGAAGCGTTGGAACGGTTGCCCAGCTTCTCCTTCAGGCGCTGCAGGCGGAGCGGATTGACCGAACCGTCCGGCAAGAGACGCGGTACGAGAAAGCAGGAAAGCCCGCCCGGCGCCTGCGCCAACATCAAAAAGGCATCGCACATCGGCGCCGAAAGAAACCACTTATGTCCGACAAGGCGGTAAGCCGCACCCGGGCCGCCGCCGTCGATCGGTGCGGCCCGCGTTGTATTGGCGCGCACGTCGGTACCGCCCTGCTTTTCCGTCATCCCCATGCCTACGGTGATCGCTGTTTTCTCGTGCAGCGGCCTGAAGGAGCGGTCGTAAGCCCGCGACAGAATCTTCGGCAACAGGGTTTCGGCGATCTCCGGCTGCTTTGCCAGCGTCGGCACCGCCGCGTTGGTCATGGTAACCGGGCAGAGGTGGCCGGGTTCTGCCTGGGTTGTCATGTAGAGCCGCGCCAGCCGGGCCACCTGGGCACCCCGCGCCGGCGGTCTGCCAGGCGTCTTCAGGTGATCCCAGGCGCTGCAGTGAAGGCCGGCCTCGAAGCTTCTGGTCATGGCCTGGTGATAGGCCGGATGAAATTCAACGATGTCGGCTGGAAAACCCTTCTGGTCGTAACGGCGCAGCCGTGGTGGATGTTCATTCGCCAGGCGGCCGGTCTCGAAGCTCTCGGCACCGCCCATCAAGGCACCGAACTCGGTCAAGTCCGGCACGGCGTCAGCCGCCCCTTCGCGCGCGACCGCCTCGCCAAGAGCAGCATCCGTCATGAAAAGGTTCAGCCCTTCGAATGGCGGCGACTGGTTGGTCACTTCATGGGTCACGAAGGATGGCTCGGACATCACAGCCCCCTTTCCCTGGCCGGCCCCGTCCTTGGCTCAGTCTAGCATGGATCTTCCGGCCCGGGTTGGGGCCGGCTGGCACCTTTGCGGCCACGAGGTGATACGCTTTGCCCGCTATTGCGTATAGAGGAGGTTGTCACACAGTCATGATCTCATGCCCACGCGAAACCTAATCCTCATCTTGGGCGATCAACTCTCGCCCGGCCTGGCGTCGATCGTCACGGCCGACCCAAAGCGCGACCGTATTCTCATGGCGGAAATTCGCGAAGAGGCGACTTACGTCAAGCACCACAAAAAGAAGATCGCCTTCCTTTTCGCGGCCATGCGCCACTTTGCAGGGAACCTGGTCGAGGCCGGCTGGCAGGTCGACTATGTGCAGCTGGACGAAAAGGAAAACACCCACAGTTTTAGCGGCGAGGTTGAACGAGCCATCCGGCGCCATAAACCACAGGGTCTCGTCGTGACGGAACCCGGGGAATGGCGATTGCGTACAGCTATGGAAAGTTGGTCGAAAGACCTCGGTCTACCGGTCGATATCCTGGACGACGACCGCTTCCTCTGCGCGCGCGAGGCCTTCGCGGATTGGGCCGAAGGCCGCAAGCAGTTGCGCATGGAGTACTTCTACCGCGAGATGCGCCGCAAGACCGGTCTGCTGATGGACGGCGATGCGCCGGAAGGCGGCAAGTGGAACTTCGATGCGGAGAACCGCAAGCCCGCCAAGGCCGATCTCTTTATGCCCCGCCCCGCCCGCTTCGACCCGGATGACATCACCGCGGAGGTTCTGGACCTGGTCGGCAACCACTTCGCCGATCACTTCGGCGATCTGGCACCGTTCTGGTTTGCGGTCACCGCCGAACAGGCCGCGGCGGCCCTTGACCATTTCGTCGAAAAGGCCCTGCCCTTCTTCGGCGACTACCAGGACGCGATGCTGAAGGACGAGCGCTTCCTCTACCACTCCGTTCTCTCGATCTACATCAATGCCGGGTTGCTGGACCCGCTCGCCGTCTGTCGCCGGATTGAAACCGAGTACCGCAAGGGCCGCGTTCCTCTGAACGCAGCAGAGGGTTTCATCCGGCAGATTATCGGCTGGCGCGAATACGTACGCGGGATCTATTGGTTGAAGATGCCCGACTACGTAGAAGCGAACTTTTTCGACGCCCAACGGCCACTGCCGGACTTCTATTGGACGGCCGAAACCGAAATGGCCTGCCTGAAGGCCGCGGTGACACAAACCAGGGAAGAGGCCTACGCCCATCACATTCAGCGCCTGATGGTCACCGGGAACTTCGCCATGCTGGCCGGCGTTGATCCCAGGCAGGTGCACGAGTGGTATCTGATGGTCTATGCCGATGCCTACGAGTGGGTTGAGCTGCCGAACACCCTGGGCATGAGCCAGTTCGCTGACGGCGGCCTGCTCGGCTCAAAGCCCTACGCGGCCAGCGGCAACTACATCAACAAGATGTCCGACTACTGCGCGGACTGCCGCTACGACGTGAAACAGAAGACCGGCGACGACGCCTGCCCCTTCAACCCGCTCTACTGGGATTTCCTGATCCGCAACGAAGACAGGCTGCGCGGCAATCCGCGCCTCGCCCAGGTTTACCGGACTTGGCAGCGTATGAGCGACGACAAGAAAACTGACTACCTGAAGAGCGCCGAGAGAATTCTCTCGAACCTCAGCTAGCGCCACGCCCCGGCCGCTTGGACTCGCGGCGACAACGCTCCGAGCAATAACGAACCTGCTCCCAATCCCGCGCCCACTTCTTGCGCCAGACGAAAGGGCGCCCGCAGGCTGCGCAGACTTTCGTCGGCAGATCGGCTTTCTTGCGCATCACCGAGCCTACCACGGGTCACAATCCAAGAGTCCGATTCGGCTCTCCTCAACTGCGGCAGCTCTCGCAATGGCAGCGCCGTAGGGAGGCCTCCATGGCCGACCTAACAGCGCTGGAAAGCCCGCAAACTCCATAAGAAATCGCGAGAGTCAGACACGCACTAAACGTGTCAATTAATCAAAACCATGGCGATACTAAGCGCCAAGTTCACTCAACCAAATGTTAACTGGGCGGGCGCAGTCTTCCCCTCTGTGCGTTGCCAATTCCGGGAGCCCCCGCCCCTGACGCCTGATGGTGCAGCCGGCGGAATTCGGTCACTGCCAAGCATGATCTATCACCTCTACGACAACCACCGCCAACACCTGGGCATGTCGACCTCGCTGGAGGAACTGCAGAGTTCGGCACTGCAGGCCTTTCAGCAGAACGACATACCCCATGCTTACATTCGCTGGACTGACCCGGCCGGCGAAGCCAAAGAGCTGCGCGTCACCTCAGAAAGCATCGCCGCTGCGCGGCGCCCGGTCCCAACAACCCCGCCGCCGCCGCGCAACTATCAGGTCCAAAGCCCGCCCAGCGGCAAGCCGCAACTCACGGGCCAACAGCGCGCGAACCTGATGACCAACGTGGCGATCTTCTTTTTTCTGCTTTACCTAGCCAGCGAAATTGCCGCGATCATCCTGAAAGAACCAGTCTCCCAGGCGGTCTTCGGACTCTGAAGCCGCTCTCCCTGAAACCGACCTAAGTCAGGTACCCCGCCGCCTCTTCCAGGTCTTCGGGGCGGTTGGTGTTGAAGAAGGGGTCAAGGGGGCCGGCAGGCGTTTGGATGTCGGGAAAGTCCACCTCCACCAGTTTGTGGCGGGCGGTCCAGCGGTCGACCTTGCGGATTTCTTCCTCGATCATAGCGCGGCGCAGGTCTTCGCGCAGGCTGACGCGCCAGAGCCCGAAGACCGGGTGGGTGCGGCCATGGGTGATCGCACAGGCGAGATCAGCCCCCTCTGCCTCAACGGCTTCAGCCATCCGCGCGACCATGTCTTCGGGGAAAAACGGCGCATCACTGGCAAAACTTGCCAACCATTGGGCGTCCGGCGCCGACTGCGCCGCCCAGTCCAGACCAGTGAGGATACCGGCCAGGGGGCCGGCGTAACCTTCCACCACGTCGGCGGCGACCGGCAGGCCGAAGGCCTCGAAGCGCGCCGCATCGCCGTTGGCGTTCAGCACCAGAGCCCCGACCTGGGGCCGGGCCCGTTCGACGATGCGGGCCAGGATCGGCCTTCCGCCGAGATCGCGCAGGCACTTGTCGCCGCCGCCCATGCGCCGTGACAGGCCGCCGGCCAGCAGCACCCCGGCGATCCCCTCCCCGGCCACGTTTTCCACCGCAACCGTCATTCAGGCTGCATCATCGCTGCGGCCGGACTTGCGCTGGTGGCGCGGATCTTCGTCCTCCAGTCCGTCGGGATCGTGATCGAAGACCAGGCGGTCCTGCCCGGCCAGGGCGACGAAGCGCTTGCCCTTGGCCCGGCCCACCAGGGTGAGGCCGGCCTGGCGCGCCAGTTCCACCCCCCAGGCGGTGAAGCCGGAGCGCGACACCAGGATGGGAATACCCATCTGCACCGTCTTGATCACCATCTCAGAGGTCAGGCGTCCGGTGGTATAGAAGATCTTGTCGTCCGGCGCGATGCCGTGGCGCAGCATATAGCCGGCGATCTTGTCGACCGCATTGTGACGCCCAACGTCTTCCATGTAGAGCAGCGGCCGGTCGCCCTGGCAAAGCACGCAGCCGTGGATCGCGCCGGCTTCCAGATAGAGGCTGGGGACGGCATTGATCTTCTTCGACAGGCTCACCAGCCAGGAAGTCTTCAGCATCGCGTCCTGCGGCAGGGCAACGGTCTCGAACTTCTCCATCAGATCGCCGAAGACGGTACCCTGGGCGCAGCCGGAGGTGCGCACCTTCTTCTTCAGTTTTTCCTCGTAGTTCGTCTCGCGCTCGGTGCGCACCACGACGACATCGAGTTCCTCGTCGAAGTCGACGCCCTCGATCACGTCGTCCGGGCGCAGCATGTTCTGGTTCAGCAGATAGCCCAGCGCCAGATAGTCCGGATAGTCGCCGATGGTCATCATGGTGACGATCTCCTGCCCGTTCAGGAACAGGGTCAGGGGCCGCTCGACCACAACCGCGGTTTCGATGGCCGTGCCATCCTGATCGACGCCGGCGATGCGTTCGGTCAGGCGCGGGTCCGCCGGGTCCGGGCGCAGCGCGAACTCGCCGAGCAGCGCCGGGTCCACCGCCTTTGCCTTTCCTTTGCGCAGTTGTTTCACCGCCATCCCTTTCATCGGCGCCTCGCCGTCTTCCGCCACTGCCTTTTCGGCCATGGACAATCCTCCCAACGATCTGCTCTCGAATATGGAGCCCACAGCCGCCGACCACAAGCCGACGACCGAGAAATCGCTTTAAGAGTTCCGTTTCATTAATGAATATCAAATGATTATAGGGGATTCTTCGAGCCATGAAATTGACGTTTTCGAGTGACGCCTGCGCGGACCTTGGTGGCCTTCGACGGCCCCGCTATAAGGTTGTCATGAATCGGATTCCCGCCCGCCTCGCCGCCACCCTGATTCTCCTGGCCACCACGATCTTGGGGGAACTGACCGCTTCGGCTCAGGAAGCGGGATCGGAAACACCGCTCCCACAGGAGCCACCTTCGCTGCGCTTCGAACTGGCAACCGGCAGCCTGCCGCCCCTGGCCGAACGCCTGCCGCAGACACCGCGGGCGGATCTGCCAACGCGCGAAGACTGGCGGGAGGGACGCTACGGCGGCAGCCTGCGTCTGCTCAGCCGTTCCGGCCGCGACGCCCGCGATCTGGTGCTGCTGGGCTACGCAAGACTGGTGGTCTGGGACGAGTCCTTCGAGTTGGAGCCGGACATCCTGCAGTCGGTCGCCGTAGAAGACGGCCGCATCTTCACCCTCACCCTGCGGGCCGGCCACCGCTGGTCCGACGGCAGGCCTTTCACCAGCGACGACTTTCGCTTCTGGTGGGAGGACGTTGCCAACAACGAGACGCTTTCGCCGCGCGGACTGCCGCCGGAGATGCTGGCCGGGGGCAAGCCCCCGCGCTTTGAAGTGTTGGATGAAGTCACGCTGCGTTTCACCTGGGAAACCGCCAATCCGCTGTTCCTGCCGGCACTGGCGGGCACCGCACCGCTGTTCATCTACAGGCCCCGCCACTACCTGCAGCAATTTCACGCCGCCTATGTCGACGAGAAGGTGCTGAACGAACAGGCCGAGGCCATGGGCCTGCAGTCCTGGAGCGAGCTGTTCAGACGCCGCGACCGGCTGTTCCGTTTCGACAATCCGGAGATGCCGACCCTGCAGCCCTGGGTGAACACCGTAGCGCCCCCGGCCGAGCGTTTCGTCGCCCGGCGCAATCCCTACTTCCACCGGGTCGACGGTCAAGGCCGCCAACTGCCTTACATCGACGAAGTGGTTCTGACCCCAACCCAGCCGCGCCTCATGGCAACCAAGGCCGCGGCGGGGGAAGGCGATCTCATGGCCCGCGGTCTCTCCTTCAGCGATGCGCCGGTCCTGAAGGCCGCCGAGGAACGCGGTGAGATCACGCTGCGGCTCTGGCCCATCGGACGCGGCGCCCAGTTGGCGCTCTATCCCAACCTCAACGTCGTTTCCCCGGGCTGGCGCTCGGCGTTGCGCGATGTCCGGTTCCGCCGCGCGCTGTCCCTGGCGACCGATCGCGACGAGTTGAACCAGGTGCTCTACCAGGGCACGGCGCTGCCCGGCGCCAATACCCTGCTGCCCAGCTCGCCGCTCTATGCCGAAGCCGCGCGGCAGGCCTGGGCCGCTTACGACCCCGACCAGGCCAATGCGCTGCTCGACGACATGGGGATGCTGTGGCGTGATCAGGACGGCATCCGCCACCTGCCCGACGGCCGCCGCGCCGATCTGATCATCGAAACCGCCGACACCGACCCGGCGGAGGTCGACGCCCTGGAGGTGATCACCGAACAGTGGCGCAAGATCGGCATCGCCGTGCTGGTGCGCAGCCAGGGGCGCCAGGCGGCACGTCAACGGGTGCGCAGCGGCGCCACCACCATGAGCATCTTCTACGGTCTCACCAACGGCCTGGCGACGGCCTCCATGAGCCCGGCGGAACTGGCCCCGACCAGCGACCGCCAGAACAACTGGCCGCTCTGGGGCCTTCACTTCGAAAGCAACGGCGCCGCCGGCGAGGCCCCGGAATCGCCCGAGGCACAGGAACTTCTGGCGCTCTATCAGGCCTGGGTCAGCGGACCGGACGAAGCGGCAAAGGCGAAGATCTGGCAGCGGATGCTGCAGATCCACGCCGACCAGGTCTTCACCGTCGGCCTCTTGGGCGCCGTCCGCCAGCCGGTGGTCGCGAACGTCGACCTGCGCAACCTGCCTGACGAGGCCGTCTACCTCTACGACCCCGGCGCCTATTTCGGCCGCTACCGCCCGGATACCTTCTGGTTCGCAAAGAGGCTGAGATAGGCGGCAAATCCCGCAGGAAAATTAGGGTCGTCTTTGTCGGGGCCGAAACGGTAGTATGCAGTTGAGTGGTCATACCAATTGGTCCGAAGATCAGGCCAAAAGGACGACACGCCGAAAAACAACGAAAAGCGGTCCGAAGGGGTAGCCGGCGCGTCGGGGCGCGGCGCTCGCAGTCAGCGGAACCGCCTGGTGGAGAGACAGTCTATGGAGATGGGCGGCAAGCGCGTCCTCGTCTGCAATTGCGAAGCTTCCATGCCGCTGGACGAAAAGGCGCTGACCAAAGCCTGTCAGGCAGCGGGGGCCAGCGGGGAAGCCGACCTCAACAGCCAGCTCTGCCGGGCACAGCTCGGCAACTTCCAGCAGGCGATCCTCGGTGACCAGCCGGTGCTGGTCGCCTGCACCCAGGAAGCGCCGCTGTTCGGCGAGGTGGCGGCGGAGGACAATCCCCAGGCGAACATCGATTTCGTCAACATCCGTGAGGACGCCGGCTGGTCCGCCGAGGCCGGCGGCGCAACGCCGAAGATCGCCGCGCTGCTGGCGGCCGCCGCGGTGGAGGCCGAACCGACCCCGCTGGTCGCCCTGGCATCGCAAGGGGTCTGCCTGGTCTACGGCAAGGACGAACGGGCGATCGAAGCCGCCAAGCAATTGGCCGGCCGCCTGGAGGTGACGGTGCTGCTGAGCCGGCCCGGCGAGATCCTGCCGCCGCGCAACATGGACGTGCCGGTCTTCAAGGGCAGCATCGTCCAGGCCAAAGGGCACATGGGCGGTTTCGGCATCACGGTGAATGACTACGCCCCCGCCTCCCCCTCCGGCCGGGCGCAGTTGGTCTTCGAGGCGCCGCGCGACAACGCCTTTTCCGAATGCGATCTGATCCTCGATCTGACCGGCGGTACGCCGCTGTTCCCGGCCCATGAGAAACGCGACGGCTACCTGAGGCCCGACCCCGGCGATCCCGTCGCCGTGCAGCGCGCGCTCTTCGAACTGGGCGACATGGTGGGCGAGTATGACAAGCCGCGTTACGTGAAGTACAATGGCGACATCTGTGCCCATTCGCGCAGCCGCAAGACCGGCTGCACCCGCTGTCTGGACGTCTGCCCGACCTCGGCCATCACCTCCGCCGGCGATACGGTGGAGATCGATCCGCTGGTCTGTGCCGGCTGCGGGTCTTGCGCTTCGGTCTGCCCGACCGGCGCGGCCACCTATCAGTTGCCCGCCGGCGACAGCCTGTTCATGCGGTTGCGCGAACTGCTCGACGCCTACGGCAAGGCCGGCGGCGCGGCCCCCCTGCTGCTGCTGCATGACGACAAACACGGCGCCGAGGTGATCGCCCTCTCGGCCCGCCTCGGCCGCGGCCTGCCGGCGCGTGTCCTGCCCCTGCCCTTGAACGAGGTCACCCAGGTCGGAATCGATTTCCTCGCCGCCGCCTTCGCTTACGGCGCCGAACAGGTGGTCATCCTGGCCGACCCGAAAAAGCGCGACGAGTTGAGCGGCCTGGCCGGTCAGATCGGTCTGGCGGAAGCGGTCCTGAGCGGCCTCGGCTACGGCGCCGGCCGCATTCATCTCGTCGACGACGCCGACCCGGAAGCGCTGGAACGGCAGCTCTATGATCTTGCCGTGCCGGAGCAGCATATGACCGGCGGCAACTTCCTGCCCCTCGGCGGCAAGCGCAGCCGGGCCTTCCTGGCTTTGCGTCATCTGCACGACAAGGCGCCGCAGCCGGTCGATCAGCTCCCCTTACCACCCGGCGCGCCCTTCGGCGCCGTAAAAGTCGATACCGAGGGCTGCACCCTCTGTCTCGCCTGTGTCGGCGCCTGCCCGACCGGCGCCCTGCTGGACGACGAGAGCCGTCCCTGGCTCGGCTTCAAGGAGGACGCCTGCGTGCAGTGCGGGCTCTGCCGCAACACCTGCCCGGAGTCCGTGATCACGCTGGAGCCGCGGCTGAACTTCACCAGCGAGGCCATGGGCGCCGTCGCCCTCAACGAGGCAGAGCCCTTCGAGTGCATTCGCTGCGGCAAACCCTTCGGCGTGCGCCAGTCGATCGAGCGGATCGCCGATCAGTTGGCCGGCAAGCATCACATGTTCCAGGACAGCGACCAGATCGACCGCATCAAGATGTGCGACGACTGCCGGGTGACCGTGCAGTTCGAAAGCCCTGACAATCCCTTCCAGGGCGCTGCCCGCCCGACACCGCGCACCACCGACGACTACCTGCGCGAGCGCGAGATCGAGGACGCCCGACAGAAGGTCCTGGCGGAGCGGGCCAACGGGAAGCCGGAAGACGGCAGCGGTAACGCTTGAGGCCTGGGCGGCGGTTAATCGCCTTTTCACCAAGAGCGGAGTAGGCTTGTCGCCATGACTTCTGACGGCGAAAAGCCCGACCCCTTTCTCCATGCCTACCGCGACGATCTGGCGGCGGCTTCACTGAAGGGCCGGGTATCGGCAGAACGGTTCACCGAGGGCCGGCAAGCCGGTATCTGCAAAGGCCTTGTCGACCTGCGCCGCGAACCCAACGCGACTTCGCGCCTCGACACCCAGTTGCTGTTCGGCGAAACCGTTACGGTCTACGACGAACGCGATGGCTGGGCCTGGGTCCAGAACGAAACCGACAGCTACGTCGGCTATGTCGAGAGCGCTGCCCTAGGCGAAGCGCCGAAGCCGCCGACCCATCATGTGTCGGCCCTGCGCAGCTACCTGTTTCCGGAACCGGACCTGAAGGCACCGCCGCTGGGCTGCCTCAGCATCGCCTCGCCCGTCCGCGTCGTCGGCGAAGACGGAGACTACGCGGCCTTGGAGGGCAGCGGCTTCCTCTATCGCAAACACCTCGCGGCCCTGCCGTCGGAAAACGAAAGCGACTATGTCGCCAGCGCGCTGCGTTTCCTCGGCACGCCCTACTATTGGGGCGGGCGCAGCAGCATCGGTCTGGACTGCGCCGCGCTTATTCAGATCTGCCTCGCCCGCGCGGGGATGCCGGTATTGCGCGATTCCTACATGCAGGGCAGCTCGGTCGGGCAGGCCGTCGACTGGCGGCCGGGCGAAACGCTTTTGCGACGCGGCGACCTCGTCTACTTCCCCGGCCACTGCGTCATCATGC
This sequence comes from Pelagibius sp., assembly GCF_965249265.1. Taxonomy (NCBI): domain Bacteria; kingdom Pseudomonadati; phylum Pseudomonadota; class Alphaproteobacteria; order Rhodospirillales; family Rhodovibrionaceae; genus Pelagibius; species Pelagibius sp. The sequence goes on from NZ_OZ252224.1 coordinate 3,279,587, forward strand.
TGGACGACCGGGAAGTGGTGCACGCCAATGCCTTCACCATGTCGGTGGCCATTGAAGCGCTGGAAGCGGTGGAGCAACGGGTCATCGCCGAAAGCGGCGGCACCGGCATCACCGGCGTCCGGCGGCTCCGCCCTTAGACCCGGCTTAGATCCGGCCTGCAATCCGCCTGGACTATTGCGGCGGGGGCCCGCTGCCGCCGCCCACCTGGGCCTGACAGAGCGCCTCGGCCCGGCTCTTGAACAGATCCGCCTGCTGGGCGGTGATGGTGCCCTCGGCGGCCATGCGGTCGATATCCACGGCCCGTTCCGCCAGACAGCGCGCCACGGGGTCGTCTGCCGCAAGGCCGGCTTCTTCCGGCGGTGGAAAGATGTCGTCGCGGTGCATCCAGCCCAGGGCGGCAGCCATAAGGAAGGCCACCCCAAGGGCCCAGAGTCGGGCAGCCGGGCGGTCTAGAAATGAGACCTTTTGAGACGAATCCGTCATGCCCGAGAGGCTAAAGCCCCAGGATTGCCGCCGCAAGCCGGGCCATCGGCGGCCTGGGCGGAAATGTTCTTGGAAAATGGCTTGCCCCTACGAAAGTTGGGGGCGAAATATCGGCCGGCTGCTATTATTTTGATAAGCATCAATGAGGTGCGCCGGTTCCGCAGTCAACTTGGGCCGGACAAGACCAAGGTTTGGGAGAGGCTTGATGGCAGAGATGATCGATCCCTTCGGGAGGGCGATCACCTACCTTCGTGTATCGGTGACGGATCGTTGTGACTTCCGCTGCGTTTACTGCATGGCGGAGAACATGACCTTCCTGCCGAAATCGGACATTTTGAGCCTGGAAGAGCTCGACCGGGTCTGCAGCGCTTTCGTGCGCCAGGGCGTGAAGAAGCTGCGCATGACCGGCGGCGAGCCGCTGGTGCGCCGCGACATCATGAAGCTGTTCCGCAGCCTGTCGCGCCACCTTGAAAGTGGTGCCCTGAATGAACTGACGCTCACCACCAACGGCAGCCAGCTCGGCCGCTTCGCCCATGAACTGGCGGATATCGGCGTGCGGCGGGTGAACGTTTCCCTCGACACGCTGAACCCGGACAAGTTCGCCGCCATCACCCGCTGGGGCAAACTCGATCAGGTGATGGCCGGGCTCGATGCGGCCAAGGCGGCCGGGCTGCAGGTGAAGATCAACGCCGTGGCGCTGAAGGGCGTCAACGACGACGAGGTCGACCGGCTGGTCTCCTGGTGCGGCGACGAGGGTTTCGATCTGACCTTCATCGAAGTCATGCCGATGGGCGACATCGGCGGCGAGGACCGGGTTGAACAGTATTGGCCGCTTTCCATGCTGCGCGCGCAGTTGGCCGAATCCTGGACTCTGGACGAGATCGACTATCAGACCGGCGGACCGGCCCGCTACGTGCGGGTGAAGGAAACCGGCGGACGCATCGGCTTCATCACGCCGATGACCCATAACTTCTGTGAAAGCTGCAACCGCGTGCGGCTGACCTGCACCGGCACCCTCTATATGTGCCTGGGCCAGGAAGACGCCGCCGACCTGCGGGCGCCTCTGCGCGCCAGCGAGAGCGACGGCCTGCTCGACGATGCGATCATGGAAGCCATCGGCCGCAAGCCGAAGGGCCACGACTTCATCATCGACCGCCGCCGCAAGCAGCCGGCGGTGTCGCGCCACATGAGCGTCACCGGCGGCTGAACCTGCCGGCCAGTCCCGACTACTTGATCAGAACCTGATGGGCGAAGTCGCGCCCGTTGGAAATGGTGATCTGCTCGAAGCCGAGCATCTTCGCCAGATCGAAGAAGGTGAAGTAGTCCTCCACACCCAGTTCCGAGAAAACCGGCAGAAGGCGGGCCACCGCGGTCATCTGGGCGAAGATCGCCCGCGCCCGGTAGACGGTGTCGATCCGGCCGTCGTCCAGCGCCACGATGATGAGTTTTTCGGCCTCCGACCCCTTGGCGAAGATCGCCGCCGTCGGCGGATAGGGCGCCTTGTTCTGTTCGCTGGTGATGCCGGTAACAAAGGCGATGCGCGCTTTGCGGGAGGCCTCCGGCAGGGTGAAGGAGCGCGCCTGATAGGTCTCTGTCGTCTCGGGTACGGGATAATAATACTCCGAGTGACGGTCATCCGCCCGGGCCGCGCCCCCGGCTGCCGTCATGGCGACCAGCGCCATTCCAAAGACCCCCATCAAGGCCACTAAAAACTGTCGTCCGGTCCGCAAACCAGCCTGCATCTACCCTCTCCCTGTTCTTTGACCCACCAGTATTGGCGCGCAGCCTGCGGGAGCCCCCGCGGTTTGGCAAGTAACGGTTTTGGCAGTGGGCTTCCGTTTTCGCCCATTCATTCGGGGAAGAACGCAGTCTGGCGCTGTCCCGGCTGATCGCTATACTCGGCCACATTGAGGCTGGGCAATCCGGCCGGCCGGCCCGGGTAACGTGCTCAGGCGCGGTTTCTGGGAGACTGGCTTTCCATAAGAGGACTCATTGGCCGTGACCGACCCTAAGATTGCGCTCGTCGCCAGTGATACGCCCGAGGCGGCGGCAGCCTTGGCGCGGCTGGAAAAGCGTTATGGCGGTACCAAGGCGGAGGACGCCGACATCATCGTCGCCCTGGGCGGCGATGGCTTCATGCTCGAATCCCTGCACCGCGTGATGGGAAGCGGCAAGCCGATCTATGGCATGAACTGCGGCACTGTCGGCTTTCTGATGAACCAGTACCATGAGGACGACCTGGCGGAACGCGTCGCCCAGGCCGAACAGGCGACCCTGCATCCCCTGCGCATGACCGCCGACTGCGTCAACGGCGAAACCAGCGAAGCCATCGCCATCAACGAGGTCTCCCTGCTGCGCGAAAGCCGGCAGGCCGCCAAGGTCGGCATCGCCGTCGACGGCGTCCAGCGCATGGACGAGCTGATCTGCGACGGCATCCTGGTTTCCACCGCCGCCGGCAGCACGGCCTACAACCTCTCCGCCCATGGCCCGATCATTCCCATCGGCGGACAGCTTCTGGCTCTCACACCCATCAGCGCCTTTCGTCCGAGGCGCTGGCGCGGCGCCTTGCTGCCGGCCACCGCCGAGGTCACCTTCGAGGTGCTCGAGGCAAAGAAGCGCCCCGTCTCGGCAACGGCGGACTTCACGGAAGTGCGTGACGTCGCCCGGGTAAGAGTGCGCGAAGACCAGACCCTCGATCTGAACCTGCTCTTCGACCCCGAACACGATCTGGAAGAGCGCATCATCAAAGAGCAGTTCCAGCCCTAACGCTTCTTGGCGTCGGTATCCGTAAGTCACAACTGCCGTAAGGAAACGAAGGGTGGCCGCCTGAACTGTTATCTGCAGAAGGTCTCTGGCATTCCGCCGGTCAACCGACAGAGCGCCGAATGACCTTTGAGAGGGCGGCCAATATGCGTGGCCTGGAGGCGGCGATGAGCTTCCAGGACAAAACCGCCCTCGCCATGCGCTGCGGCAGCAGACCCACGGAGAGGAACCAGGCAGCCAAAAAAGCGCGTCGCCGCAGGGATGCATTCATCTCCAGTGTTGCCGCCGCACCGGCGGCGCCCAGCGCCAGTCTGGAGTCTTCCGCGACCGGGTGCCGGGTCTCGTCCGCGCAGAGAGAGGCCAGGCGCTGTTCCAGATGGGTCGGATCGCGCAGGCAGACATCATCGGGCAAGATCATGCCGGCCTCCGCTGTTTGCCGGGCAAGTGCCGCCATGCGATGGAAATCGTGCTGTATGCGCCAACGCGCGCCCTCGGCAAGTCTGCCGTTGAAGGCCGAGTGATTGGCGCCGTGCCGGCGATAGGCGCCGAGACAGTTGTCGATCGCGGTTACTCTTCCGTGAACCGGAGCGACCGTCACAAGATAGCCGTCTGCCCCTTGGCGAAACGCGGCCTCCGGTATCGGCAATATGGACTCCAGCGTCCGGCGATCGAAGGCAAGGCCGCTGGTAACCGTCGTCTGGTAGCGGCCGCGCCGCAGCAGGGCGGGCATGACGTTACCCTCGTCAAACGGCAGCTCGGGTGGTGGATAGGTGTCGGTGATCCGTCGCTCCTCGTCGACGACATGCAGCCGGAACTGCGCCTGCGTCGTCGCGCTGTCACAGGCATCGATCACCGTCGATACGGCGTCGGGGTAGAGGTAATCATCCGCATCCAGGAAAAAGACGACAGCACCGGACGACGCCGCAAAACCGGTGTTGAAGGCAGCCGCATGCCCGGCATTGCGCGTTTTCAGGCAGGAAACAACCCTGGAACCGTAGGACCGGATGACGTCGGGCGACTCATCGCTTGAGGCGTCGTCAACGACAATCACCTCGACATTGCTGTGATTCTGATTGAGGGCGCTGCTGATGCAACGATCGAGAAACTGCGCGTAGTTATAGTTCGCGATGATGATCGACGCCGGGATGCGCGCTTTCGGGGCTTGCATCACGTCTCACCTCGCAATCTGATACCTCGCAAATCCGGCTTTGCTACTTGCAACGGACAAGCCGTCGGCTCTTCCTGCCGACCCGCCCGGAAAAAGGATCTCAGTAGCCTGACCAGCGGCAGGCCGGATTATTCCATAGAGATGAACAACGTCGACCCGACTCTAGGCCTTGGCAAAGACCCCCTCGATCCAAGTACCGACGGCTTTGATGCGGGGCAAACCAACCAACTCGGCCTGCGTCAGCAGCCAGACTTCGCGCCGGGCCTCCTTCAGCCCATTGGGGAGCGGGAGGCGTCTCACCTTCGCGTCCCGGTCGGCAATCAGGCAGGGCAGGAACGAACGCCCAAGCCCTGCTGCCACGGCTTGATGGGCCGCTTCGACATCGTTGACCTTGACCGCGGCAGCCCGGCCGCCCCCGGTCTTGATGGCCTGTTCGGCCCAGCGCGCCTGCGGCAGATGGCCCATGGTTTCATCGTAGGTGATCCAGGCCTGGGCCGCGGCTTGCTTTTTCGCTGTCGCAGCGGCGGTGTAAGGGGCGAAGGCCAGGATGCCAATGCGCCGGGCCTTGACCCGTGATCCACCGGCCTTGGGCCGTGCGAAACGCAAGGCCATGTCCGTCTCGCGCCGTGTGAGACTGAGGTCGCGGGCGTCCGATATCAACTCAAGCCTCAAGTCCCCATGGTCTTGGAGCAGTCCAGGCAGCGCCGGCAGCAGAACATGGTTCTGCACCGCCGGAACGGTGGTCAAGCGCACCACCCCCGTAACCTCCGAAGGTCCGCTTCCAACGCCGCCGAGCGACGCAAGATCGCGCTCCATGCCTTCGGCCAGCCGGGCCAGGGACCTGCCGAGATCCGTCAACTCCAGGCGACCGTCCGCCAGCCGCTGATAGAGGCGAGCGCCGAGGTCGGCCTCCAGGGCGACAAGCCGGCGCGACACCGTCGTGTCGTCGACGCCAAGCAACCTTGCCGCCGATGAGAGCCGATCCTTGCGTCCGATCGCCAGGACGTAGCGCAGGTCATTCCAATTTGGATTCTGCATTTCTGCAGTTTTACATGCAAATTCTCGCCTATCTACGGCAAATATGCAGCCATAACATTGTGTGCAGATCATCAGGCAGGAGGGAGCGATGCTTTTCGCTGTGTTTTTCGAGGACAACACCGAACTGGGCAAGGACCTGAGGCAACAGCATTTGCCCGCGCACCTGGCCTTTCTGGAGAAACACAAGACGCAGGTCGTGGCCGCCGGGCCGCTGCTTGCCGATGGCGGTGAAGCAGAGGGCGGCGAGAGCGAGGGCGGGCTGTGGCTTGTCGAAGCCGCCGACCGGAACGCCGTCACCACTTTGGTGAAAGAAGATCCCTTCTGGCCGACGGGCCTGCGAAAATCCTATCGCATCGCGATTTGGAAACAGGTGTTCGCCGACGGCCGGCGCCTGGTTTAGAGGCCCAGTTCCTTACGGACCTTTTTGGTCAGCTTGGCGGCGACGATACGGTGGGCTTCTTCGACATAGGCCTTGATGTCCTTGTCGGTCATCGCCCGCTTCTTCTGCAACTGTACCCACTTCGCACGGGCCAGGTAGGGCGCGGGGGCGATACCGTCCTGCTCGCTCAGCAGGGTGTAGGAAAGATCGCTGCACTTGAAGCTGATCTTCTGCTGCTCACCCGGACCCCAGTGGGAGCAAATGGCGAAGATCTTGCCGCCGACTTTCCACACCGAGGCATTGCCCCACTGAATCACGTTGGTGGTGCCTGTCAGCGAGCGGCAAAACCGATCGAAACCCTCGCGCGTCACTGGCAACTCCTTCTTCTCAGAAAATCCCCGCATCCAACCCGGCCGCCATGGCAGCGCCGATGTCACGGCAATCATCGACAAAACCGTCCTGCCAGTCGCCTTTGAAGATCACCGGCGGCTGCACCGCCCGCCAGCGCAGGCCGGTGGTGATGCTTTCCACGGCACGCCTCGTTCCCGTCCCGTCATGACCCGCCCGGATGTAAAGGCAGTAAGGCAGGCCCTGGGTCTCTTCGAGACAGGGATAGTAACTGCGGTCGAAAAAGTCTTTCAACGCGCCGCTCATGTAGCCCAGGTTTTCCGTGGTGCCGAGGATTACGGCCTGGGCCGCCAGAACGTCCTCAGGTCCGGCCTCCAGGGGCGCCCGGGCCACCACCTCCAGGTCTTCGGTTTCGCAATCCTCCGCCGCATCGACCACCGCCTGGCGGAGGCGCAGCGTATTCGCCGAGGGCGCGTGGGCCACGATGAGCAAACGCTTGCGGCTCATGATGTGCGGACGCCTCCCTTACCGCGCCCCGGCCTCCGGATAACCCAGCAGACGATCAACCCTGCAGCCGGATCACTTCGTCAGGCGCGCTTGAAGAGCGAGCAGATAGCGATAGTCAGCCGCCGTAAACTCGTCTTCCGCAATGTCTTCCTTGTAGCCTTCCAGCTCTTCGCGCAAAGCCGCGGAGCTGTCCGGCCGGGCCAGAAGTTTCTCGATCAGAGCCAGCGCTTCCGCGTTTTGGGCCGTCTGCTGTTCCGGCGACAGCGGCTCGTCCTCGACGGCCTCTTCCTCACCCTCATCTTCGAACTCGTCTTCCGCCTCGTCGTCGAGCGCCGGTTCATAGTCTTCGGGCTCCTCGGGCAGGATCAATTCGTCCCAGGACGTACCCGCGGCCTCCAGGTTGCCGTGCAGCTGGCGGGCCGCCGTCAGAACTTCTTCATCCTCCGGGCTGCCCAGTTTCGACAGCAGCGCGATCAGTTCGTCGCGCTGTAGCGGCTCCGTCATGCCTGACCTCTTGAAAATACGAATCGCAATACCGCGGCGACTGTAGCCGCTTTTCGACGGAAGCTACAGACCCCGCGGTACCGGAGATCAAGGATGATATGTGGAATTCCTGCAGATCGACCGTGACCCGCGCCGGATGAGGCAGAAGCCCTAGATCTGGCGGTCCCAACGCGTCTTGGCGGCCATGGCTTTCATGGATTCCGCCGAAAGGCCGATATCGCGCAATTGGCGGCCGCTCATGTTGGCCATGCTTGCCCGCTCTTCCGCGCTTTGCTGCCAGTCGATCATCAGGTCCAGCAGCACCACAGGCAGACGCAACAGGGTGCCCAACAGACCGCCGCTCGTCCGGGCGCGGCCGGAGACCAGCAAGGGGGAGGATTTCTGGATCGCTGCGTTCGACATCTTAGTGTTCCTTATCTGACGGAATGCCCTCGTCTCTCGTCAGGCATCGAGTGAATTGCCCTCTCAGGCTCTCTCTTAGCCCTAAACCTATTGACGATTGCTGAATCCGGCAAACGATGATATCTCATGAGGATCATCAGTAAATCTAATGCGAAACGATGTCCCGGAAACTCCCGCCTCTGAAGGCTTTGCGGGCTTTCGAAGCCGCAGCACGGCATCTGTCCTTTACCAAGGCCGCCAACGAGCTTCACGTGACCCAGGCCGCGATCAGCCATCAGGTCAAATCCCTGGAAGAGCACCTCGGCCTGACGCTGTTCCGGCGCCTCAACCGGCGCCTGGTGCTGACCGCGGCGGGGCAGATCTACCTGCCGGTCCTGCGTGATGCTTTCGACCAGATCGCCAGCGGCACCAAGCAGCTCTACAAGGACGACGACACGGGTCCTCTGCAGATCAGCGTTCTTCCCTCCCTGGCCGCCAAATGGCTGCTGCCGCGCATGTCCCGCTTCCGCGACAAGCACCCGGACATCGACGTCATGATTTCCGCCAACAACAAGCTGGTCGACTTTTCCGACGATTCGGTCGAGATGGGCATACGCTACGGTGCCGGCAACTATCCAGGCCTGCAGGTGGATCTGTTGCTCAGCGACGAGGTCTTCCCGGTCTGCAGCCCGAGCCTGATGAAGGGTCCGAAGCCGCTCAAGACCCCCGATGACCTGCTCCACCATACGTTGCTGCATGACGAGGTTTCACGCGAAGACGAAAGCCCGGACTGGCGTTCCTGGCTGCAGGCCGCGGGGGTCACCGGCGTCGATTGGAACCGCGGGCCCGGTTTCAGCGATTCCTCCATGGTGATCGAGGCTGCCGCGGCCGTTCAGGGTGTGGCCCTGGGCCACCGCTGGCTGGCCGCCGCCGACCTGGAAAGCGGCCGCCTGGTGAAGCCCTTCGGGCCCAGCATCGCGTCAAAACATGCCTATTACATCGTCTGCCCGCCCGCCGTGGCCGAACGGCGCCGGGTTCGCCTGTTTCGTGAGTGGTTGCTGGAAGAAGCCGAGAGGACTGGCGCAGAAACCGCCGCTCTGTCATCCTGCTGAAACCGCCCGACACCCGTCTTTACCCTGCCTGGAGCCGATAAACTTGCCTGATCTCCTGAATGCCGAAAGCCCGGCCATCAGGCCGGAATCCCGCGCCATGATCGAGCGTCTGATTGCCTTTGACACGACCAGCCGCAATTCCAACCTGGACCTGATTCACTTCATTCGCGACTATCTGGCCGATCTCGGCGTCAGCGCGACCCTGGTGCACGATGCCGACGGCCGTAAAGCCAATCTCTATGCCACGCTCGGTCCCAAAGACCGCGGCGGCATCGCGCTTTCCGGCCACACCGACGTGGTGCCCATCGACGATCAGGACTGGCAGCGCGATCCCTGGAAGATCAGCGAGGCCGACGGACGGCTCTATGGGCGCGGCACCTGCGACATGAAGTCGTTCGTCGCCGTGGCGTTGGCCCATGCGCCGCGCTTTCTGTCGGGCGAACTGGAAACCCCGGTTCACCTCTGCTTCTCCTATGACGAAGAGGTCGGCTGCCGCGGGGTACCCGATCTGCTCGCCTACCTCGCCGAACAACCGGTGCGGCCCCGGCTATGTATCGTCGGGGAGCCGACGGACATGAAGGTCATCACGGCACACAAGGGCAAGCTGTCGATGTGCTGCCACGTCCGCGGCAAGGAGGCCCACTCCTCCCTTGCGCCGCACGGGGTGAACGCGATCCAGGCGGCTGCGCGGGTCATCGGCAAGCTGACCGACATGGCGGCTGATAAGGCGGCAAACGGACCCTTCGACGACGACTACGACGTGCCCTTTACGACGGTTCATACCGGGGTGATCGAGGGCGGCACGCAATTGAACATCGTCCCCGGCCACTGCCGCTTCGAGTTTGAGTTCCGCTACCTTCCGGAAGATTCGCCCAGCGCCTTGCTGGCCCAGGTCAAGGACTTCGCCGAGAAGGAGATCGCCCCGGCCATGCAAGCCATCGATCCCAAGAGCGGGTTTTCCTGGGAGGAACTGGCCGGGTTTCCCGGCCTGAACCTGCCGCCTGATGCCGAGGTCGTGGATCTGGCGAAAAGCCTGTCGGGCGGCAACGCCACCGGCAAGGTGGCCTTTGGGACCGAGGCCGGCCTCTTCGACAGCAGCGGGATTCCGGCGGTGGTCTGCGGCCCCGGCTCCATCGACCAGGCCCATAAGCCCGACGAGTTTGTGACCTTGGAACAGATCGCCCTGTGTGAACGCTTCATGGATCGCCTCGAGCAACGCCTGCGCCCGCAGGAGACTGCCCGTGCCTGACGGCGCCCCCGCCAAAGCTCAACCCGTCGAGGCCGTGGTGTTCGATGTCGGCGGTGTCCTGCTCGACTGGAATCCCCGCCATCTCTATCGCAAGATCTTCGACGATGAAGCGGCGATGGAACGCTTCCTGACCGATGTCTGCTCCCACGACTGGAACGAGCAAGCCGATGCCGGGCGGCCGATTGCCGATATCACGGAGGAGCTTTGCGCCCGGCACCCTGACCAGACAGCGATGATCGAAACCTACTACGCCCGCTTTCCGGAGATGATCAAAGGGGCGATCGACGACACCGTTATTCTGCTGAAGCGGCTCCACGCCAGAAACATGCCGCTCTACGTGTTGTCGAACTTTTCCGCCGAGACTTTTCCCATCGCCCGCCAGCGCTTCGGGTTCTTCGACCACTTTGCCGGTCTTTTGATTTCCGGCGCCGAAGGCATGAAGAAACCCGATCCACGGATCTATGAACTGGTGGTGGAGCGTTTCGGTTTGAGCCCGGCGCATACCTTCTTCATCGACGATCGGGCGGATAATGCCCAGGCGGCTGTCGATGCCGGCTGGCAGGCCCATCACTTCACAACGCCGGCGGCATTGGAAGCGGATCTCAAAGACCGCGAACTGCTGGGCTGAGGGCGGCGGTGACGGCGAGCGAGCGCTATCCCCTTGAGCTTGCGCCGCCGGACCTTTCCGCCTGGCGGAAAGGCAGTCATGAAACGGACTATGTCCACCATTTCGATTCCGGTTCGCCGGGCCCGCGGGTCGTTGTTTCGGCGCTGGTCCACGGCAATGAAGTCTGCGGCGCCATCGCGCTTGACCGCCTGCTGCGCGACGGACTGCGGCCCAGTGCCGGCAGCCTCACGCTGGTATTCGTAAACACGGCGGCTTTTGAGCGGTTTTCCCTCTCGATACCCTATGCCAACCGCTTTATCGACGAAGACTTCAATCGGCTGTGGAAGCGCGACATCCTGGAAGGGCCGGGCCAGTCCCTGGAGCTTCAGCGGGCGCGGGAGCTGCGGCCGGTTTTCGATGCTGCCGACCTGCTGCTCGACATCCACTCGATGAGCAGGACAACCGAAGCACTGATGATGGCCGGACCCGCCGACAAGGGCCTCGCCCTGGCGCGCCGGGTGGCCTGCCCCGGCACTATCGTCCGCGACCGCGGTCATGCCGCCGGCCCGCGTCTGCGCGACTACGGCGACTTCATCGACCCGGCCAGCCCGCGCAACGCCCTGCTTGTGGAGTGCGGGCATCACTTTGCCGCCGAAAGCGCCGAGGTTGCCCTGGAGACTACGCTGCGTTTTCTCGTGACGGCCGGCACGATCGCGCGAGAGCGACTCTCCGCCTACGCAATCCCGCTGGAAACACCAGAGCAGCGGGTTATCGAAGTCAGCGAGACGGTGACCGCCTGCAGCGAGAATTTCCGGTTTCTGGAAGACTATCGGGGCATGGACATGATTCCGAAAGCCGGCACGGTGATCGCCAGGGACGGCGATAAAGACCTGCGGACCCCCTATGACAACTGCATCCTGATCATGCCCGCCGAACACCCGCCGCAAGGCACCACGGCGGTGCGTCTCGGGCGGCAGTGCGTCTGATGGTCTTGGCGAACTGGCAGCCGCCGCCCTGGCAGAAGATCGTCCTGGCCCTGGCCATCGGCACCGCCGGCGGTTGGCTGGCGCAGAGTCTGCACATCCCCCTCGCCTGGATGATCGGGGCCATGTCGGCCACGACCGTCGCTGCAATGGCTGGTCTGCCGATTACCCTGCCGATCGTCTATCGCACGGCCATGGTTGCCGTCCTGGGCGTGATGTTGGGCAGCGGCTTCGCGCCGGAGATCCTGAACCGGGTCGCCGACTGGGCGCTCTCGCTTCTCGGGCTCGCCGCCTACACAGTGGTATCGGCCGCCGTTGTGGCCGTCTTCCTGCGCAAGGTGGCCGGGTACGATCCGATCACCGCCTATTTCTCTGCCTCCCCCGGCGGCTTATCGGAGATGGTGATCATCGGCGGCGCCAATGGCGGTGACGAACGCATCATCTCTCTCACCCATACCTCCCGCATCCTGCTGGTGGTGCTCGCTCTGCCCTTCGTGATGCAGTGGGTTTTCGGTCACACGCCGGGACCGCGCCCCGCCGGCGGTATTCCGCTGGCAGAGGCGGAGGCCGGCGATATGATCGTCCTCACTCTCTGCGGTGTCGTCGGTTTTTTTGCAGCCCGGCTGGTGCGCTTGCCGGCCGCCGCGATCCTTGGCCCCATGATCGTCTCGGCGGCTGTGCACCTGGTTGGCTGGAGCGATGCCAAACCACCGACAGAGCTGGTCGCCGCCGCCCAGGTCGTGGTCGGAACCACGATCGGCTGCCGCTTCGCCGGTATCGGCCTGCGCCTTGTCGGGCATACGCTGCTCGCCTCCCTCGGCAGCACCACCATACTGGTTGCCGGCAGTCTCGTTTTCGCCGTCCTGCTGCAGCCCGTCACCGACCTCTCGGCAGTCGCCCTCTTCCTCGCCTACGCTCCCGGCGGCGTCGCGGAAATGAGCCTTATCGCCTTGGCGCTCTCTATCGATGCGGCCCTGGTCGCCACCCACCATATCGCGCGCATATTCCTGATCGTTGTCTGCACGCCGCTGCTGTTCCGCTTGCTGCCTGTTTCGGTGATCGGCCGGAAGCCCGGTCAGAGCGAGAATCCTCCAGGGACTTGACACACACCTGTCACGCGGCCGGCGGCAGGCTCAAAGGGTGATCTTGACCGAGTCCTGAAACCGCCATGTCCGATCGCCTTCTTGCCGTAACGCTGGCGCTTTGCCTAGCCCTGCCGCTCTGCCTCAGCCTCGATGGGGATCTCTTCGGGGGGGATCTCATCGGGCGGAATGCGGAGAGAACGGCACACCGTCAGGTCGAAGAGCTTCTCGGGGTAAATCTCGTCATCGAAGCAGCCGTCGAGAGGGACCGGTTCACTGAGCGAGCCGGTGAAGAAGACCGCACCGCCGACCGCCAAGGGCCGGTCAGCAAGCAGGGGGCAATGCCGCCGCAGGCCGCGGCGCTGAGCGGCCCCAACCTCCAAAGCGATCTATCGCCTGCGCCACCAACTGTGGCCGACACGACCGCACAGCGCTGACGCCGAAGCCGCGCAGACAGCAGATTCCAAACGCACTGATGAAACCGATCGCCCGGTTGGCCCGCGCGATAATCGCGGATTTATAACGAATACCGCGAAAATAACGGAACATTAAGTATCTCACCTTATACGGCTACTCGTAATAGCTATTTAAATCGCTCAAACAAAAGGAATTTGGATAGTCAAATTGATAATATAAAGCGAACTAGATTGGTTCACATCAATCTCCTGTTGTAGCGAGACTGCAAGCCAAAGCGACACGGTCTTTGGGCCGGCAATCGAAGAGGATGGAAAAGGCAATGAGTAGTGTGGCAAAGCTGGGGGTTCCCGGAGATCAAATGGACAAGGGTATCTCCGCGGCGCGCGCGGCTGCAGGTGGCGCGCTCTCGAAAGCCGGGGGACTGCTCGGCTTCATGAACAACATCAAGATTTCGTCCCGCGTCTTCGGCGGTTTCGGTCTGATTCTGGCAATGCTGACCACGGTCGCCGTGCTGTCGATCTACTCTCTGGATGTGGCCAATTCCACGTTCACCGAGTACCGCACCCTGGCACGCCAGGCCAACGCGGTCGGCCGGGTGCAGGCCAACCTGCTGATGACCCGGATGAACGTAAAAGACTTCATCATCACGAAGTCCCAGAAGGACATCGACGAGGTCTTCCATTTCGAAGAGAAGACCGTTGAACTGGTTGAAGACGCCGAAGAGCTGGTCGCCGATCCGGATCGCCTCGAACTGCTCGAAGGCATGAAACAACGCATGGAAGAGTACCGTGGCCACTTCGAAAATGTCGTCGCGCTGAACGACAAGCGCAACGAGATCGTCAACGGTACCCTCAACGTTATCGGGCCGCAGATCGAAAAAGACCTCTCGGCGATCATGCAGAGCGCCTACCGAGACGGCGATGCCGAGGCAGCCTTCACCGCCGGCATGGTGCTGCGGAACCTACTTCTCGCACGGCTCTATGCGACCAAGTTCCTGGTCGACAACAAGCAGGAGTCCTACGATCGTGTGATGAAGGAATTCGGTGAGTTGGGGGAGCTGTCCGACGATCTGCTGGCCAGCCTGCAGAACCCGCGCCGACGCCAACTCGCCACCGCCGTCGTGCAGAACGTCTCGATCTACCGCGAGTCGTTCGACGAGGTGAACGTGGTCATCAACCAGCGTAACAGCGTGATCCGCGAGAACCTGGACAAGATCGGCCCGGAAGTCGCCAAGGACATCGAGGACTACAAGCTGTCGGTCAAGTCCCGCCAGGACATGATCGGCCCCGAAGCCTCCGCCTCCATGCGCCAGGCCGAGATCGTCGACGGCATCATCTCCGTCATCAGTCTGGTCGCGGGCGTCATCATCGCCTGGGTGATCGGCATGGGCATTTCCCGCCCAATCAACCGCATGACCTCTTCCATGACCGAACTGGCCAAGGGCAACAAGACGATCGAGATTCCTTCGCTGGGTCAGAAAGATGAACTCGGCGCCATGGCCGAAGCGGTCCAGGTGTTCAAGGAGAACGCCATGGAGGTGGATCGCCTGGCCGCCGAACGAGTCGAGCAGGAGAAAAAGGCCGAAGAGGAAAAGCGCAAGGCCATGAACGAACTGGCCGACGACTTCGAGGCTTCGGTCAAGGAAGTGGTGGACTCCGTTTCGACCGCCTCGAACGAGATCAAGGGCTCAGCTCAGAACCTGACGGGCGCTGCCGAGGATGCGACATCCAAGTCGACGGCCGTTGCCGCCGCAGCCGAGCAGGCCACGGCAAACGTCCAGACGGTTGCGGCCTCTTCCGAGGAGATGTCCAGCTCGATCAATGAGATCGCCAGGCAGGTCACCGAATCGACACGCAGCACCGGCGAGGCCAAGAGCGAGGTCGAGGAGACCGACACCGTCGTCCGCGAGCTGGCTGCGGCTGCTCAGAAGATCGGTGAAGTCGTGACCCTGATTTCTGACATCGCCGAGCAGACCAATCTGCTGGCCTTGAATGCCACGATCGAGGCGGCGCGCGCCGGTGAAGCCGGAAAGGGCTTTGCCGTTGTCGCCTCCGAGGTCAAGAGCCTGGCCCAGCAGACCGCCAAGGCGACGGAAGAAATCGCTCAGCAGATCGACAGCGTGCAGTCGACCACGGACTCCGCCGTACAGGCCATCAGCCGGATCAAGGAGACCATCGTGAAGGTCGACGAGATCGCCGGGTCGATTTCCGCTGCTATCGAAGAGCAGACGGCGGCTGTCTCCGAGATCTCCACCAATACCCAGCAGGCCGCCACCGGCACGCAGGAGGTCTCTTCGAACATCGGCGATGTTCA
The DNA here is from genome assembly GCF_965249265.1 of Pelagibius sp. Taxonomy (NCBI): domain Bacteria; kingdom Pseudomonadati; phylum Pseudomonadota; class Alphaproteobacteria; order Rhodospirillales; family Rhodovibrionaceae; genus Pelagibius; species Pelagibius sp. Next base: position 3,294,921 of record NZ_OZ252224.1, read on the forward strand.
AAAGGGCGCCGAGGAAACCGGAACCGCCGCCCGCGCGGCTCTGGAAGCGGCGACGGGTCTGTCTCAGCAGTCCGTCGAACTCAACAAGAAGGTCGAGGAGTTCCTCACCCGTATCCGCGCGGCCTAGAACCGCACGGCAAGAGCTTGAGAAAAGGGCGTCCGGCTGACATCGCCGGGCGCCCTCTTCTTTTGTGTACTGCCGCGCCTCAGGAAAATTTGGCCGTCAGGCCGCCATCCACGATCAACTCGGTTCCGGTGATATAGCGCGCCTCGTCGCTGGCCAGGAACAGCGCCGCCCGGGCGACGTCCCAGGCATCCCCCATCTTGCCGGTCGGGCACTGCGCATCGCGCAGACGGATCATTTCCTCAACGTCGCCGTCGGCATAGCTGTCTTTCAGCGGCTCCACGATCATCGGCGTGTTCATCAGGCCGGGCAGGATCGCATTGGCCCGGATACCCTGCTTGGCGTACTGCAGGGCCACCGAGCGGGTGAAAGGCAAGACCGCCCCCTTGCTGGTGGAATAGGAGATGTAAGGCACGCCGGTGTCGCGGATGCCGGCGATGGAGGCGATGTTGACGATCACCCCGCCCCCTTGCCGCAGCATCACCGGCAAGACATGCTTGCAGGTCAGGAACATCGATTTCAGGTTGACGTCGAGCACCCGGTCCCAGCTTTCCTCGCTGGCCTCGACAGGGCCTCCCACCTCCAGAATGCCGACATTGTTCTCCAGAACATCGACACGACCGTAACTGTCGAGGCACTGCGCAACCATGGCGGCGACATCATCGGCCTTGGCGACATCGGCCTGCTGCGCCAGCGCCTCCCCGCCTTCGCTGCGAATGATCGCCACCGTCTCTTCCGCCGCCGAGAGGTTGATATCCACGCAAAACAGTCTCGCCCCCTCGCGGGCGAAGAGAACCGCTGCCGCCTTGCCATTGCCCCAGCCGGGCCCGGAAGATCCCGCGCCCACCACCATTGCCACCTTGCCGTTCAGGCGCCCGGTTTTGCTCTCGGTCACAGTCGTCCTCCCACGTTGCAAGCCGTCTTGATGCCAGAACCCAAAGACGGTTGCCAGCCTGACGAGGGAGTGTGCCGGAGCGGGAAACGCGGCCGGGAGGTTGCAAGCAAGGCGGTGGGGTGCCCCATGAGCCATTACCGGGGATAACGACTCATGGGGCCTTGGGCAGGCCGGTGGAACTGTGGGAGAGCCAAACAGCCTGCAAAACTCGGGTGCAGTACGGCTAGTTCGTCGACGCCTTTCGATGGCTATAGGCACTGCTGATCATGCGTGTCGCCAATTCGTCGTAGGCCTTGGCCCAGGCGTCCCGCGCCTCCTGCGAGAAGTCGTCGCCAATCAAATCGGACAGCATCTGCACCAGGGCCTCGCCGACCAGGTCATAGTCCTCGGGCTTAACGCCGTAAGCGACATGGCGGAGGGCCAGGTCCTCCAGCATCGGAACAAGCGCGTCCAGATTCTGGATCTCCGCGACCACCAGACCAAGCTTGCTCATCAGGAGAGCGCCCTGCTGGTCCATGTCGTTGATAAACAGATTGCGCAGGCCGGGCTCGGCTTCGAAAAGGTTTTGGTAGAATCGGTTTGCCGCCTGCCTCTTTATCTGCGAGACAACACGGAAACTATCCCGGATCAGTTCCGCCTCTTCGTTCGTCAACGCCATCCAGCAGTGCCCCTGGAAACGACACAACGCCAAGTACACAACGGTGATCGCCGGGATCCGGGCAATCGCCGCAGTGTTACCTGACAATTTTGGAATACAGAAAAACCATCCGGACTTGAACCCGAGAATGCGCACAAGGAAAATGCAGGATTGCATGATCCTGCCAGGAGGCCGCCGATGGACTGGGACAATCTGAAAGTCGCCCTCGCGATCAGCCGTGTGGGTTCTTTGACCCAGGCCGCCCAGTTGCTGGGGATCGACCAGTCGACCGCCGGCCGCCGGCTCTCGGCTCTCGAGGCCGACCTGGGGGTCATTCTCTTCGTCCGCTCCAAGACCGGCTTTGCCCCCACCGATGCCGGGGACGCCGCCATCAAGCAGGCCCTGGAGGTGGAGCGGCGCATCGAACGGCTGACCGACGAGATCACCTCCGGCGACGAAGGCCCCGTCGGCATTGTCCGCCTGCTCGGAAACGCCTGGACCCTCGACCGCCTCGCTCAAAAGGCCATGGCGCCCTTTTTGGCGGCCCATCCCCGCCTTGACCTGCGGATCATGACACTGACGCCGCGGGCCCGGGTCCGCGGCGAGGCCTCGCTGGGCCTCTGGTTCGAGGTCGAGCCGGGGGACGCCGAGTTCGCGATCAAACTGGGCGACGTACCCTATGCGGTCTACCGGTCGTGCAATGCGCCGGTGAAGGGATCGGACTGGGTGTCGTTCTACGACGAGGATTCCCTGCGTCCCGCGATCACCCGGGCGCACAAGCGCCTGCGGGCCCGGGGAGAACCCCTGCGCGTCACCGCCACCGACGCCGGAATCATGCTGTCCGCGGTGCGCGAGGGTGTCGGCCGGGGCCTGCTGCCCATGTGCCTGGCCGAAAAGGATGACGGCTTGGTGCGGGTCGGTGAAGGCGAACCGGAGTTCGTGCGCGTCCTGCACCTCCACGCACAGCCGGACACCATCGAGTCCTCCCGCGTCCAGGCGACCATCCGCTGGCTGCGCGAGTCCTTCAAATCGGTCTTTCAACCGGCCGATTGAGCGCAGACCGCCGGTCTTCAGCCGCCAAACCTCACCTCATCCGCAAGCACCCGGACCTGGCAGAGCCGGGCTCGGGACAGCCTGGATAAGCATGAGAAGGTGCCCCACGGGCCGCCTCCAGGGGTGGAGAAGGCTGCGGCCCGTGGAGCTACGGCAGACTGGGTGGAGGGGTGGGAGAGCCCTATCAGCCTGCCGATCGGTGCTTCGCGAGGGACGCGCCTCAGCCAGCGGGGGCGAAGTACTGGCAGCGATACTGAAGACGGTATCTGCCGTCCTCGATGTGGACAGGTTGTTTCACCACCTCGAGACCGACCGAGTAGTTCGGATGACCCGTCGGACAATCAATGATGGGGGACTGACAAGTCATCCGCGAAAGATTGCCGCTGGTGTCGAGCTTCAGCTCGACCTGCGTCCAGCCCGGCAGACAGTTGGTTGGAGACGTTTTGAAGCCGCCGACACCACCTTGATTCGTCGGCTGCGCGTTGTGCGGCAGGCGGTTGTCCGGGTTGGCCGTGTTCGGCTGAGTCTGGAAACTGCCGGACCCGCGTTGGATCTGGGCGTCGGCCCCTTGGCCGATAGCCACAACGGCAGAGATAGCGGCTACCGCCGCCAGAACCGGAAGTGCACGCTTCATGAAATTTCTCCTTAACCACTGAAAAGGCGCGAGCGCCGTGTAACTACCTCTTCAGTCGGTGGAGAAGCCGCAGCGGTTCATTTTTTTTCGCAGACCCGAGATTCAGGTTAAATCCCTTATAAACCAGCGCATTTCCGGCGCCTGGAAGCCCCCGATTCCGGCCTCGGCGGCACGCTTGCATAGGGCCGGAGCCTGGGGCACAAGAGGGGGCCCAAGTCTGGTAGAGCCACGGGCCCGCTTGATGGAATTGGTAGACATACGAGACTTAAAATCTCGGGACCGTTCAGGTCGTGCCGGTTCGAGTCCGGCAGCGGGCACCACTGCCACCCTTCCCTGCAGCCCTGGCCAAGGGCGGCGCTAGGACCGGGCCGCGAAGACCACGACATGGCCGACGATCAGGCAGGCGACCAGGCTGCCGCCCATGATCGGCAGATAGATGATCGCACTCCAGGTATCCTTGAAGTCGAGGGTGAAGAACGGCAGCGCCACCGCGAGGACCCCAAGCAGAAAGTGCAGCCAGAGCGTCCCCATACCCGGTTGCTGATGCCAAAGCACCGTGCCGTAGACCACCAGAGTGACCAGCAGGGTCATCACGATACCGCCGTAGATCGCGTAGTAGCCGGGCTGGTAGACCGAGGCCGGAATCAAGCCGAAGAGGTATCCGGCCACCAAGTGCAGCGGCACGATGACGAAACCGGCGTGGGATGGCAGAGTCATGGGTCTGGGTCTCCGGGCAGGTTTCGCGCTGGCATTCAGCCTCTTTGCAATGCCCCTAGTCGGCCTTCTTCTGAAACTGCTTCAGCCTGATTGTCGGCTGCAACGATTCGGGCCTGCCAGGTTGCGGGGGAGCCGCCTGAGGCACTCGGATGATCGCTGCCGGCGCCTTGCGGCTGCCGGCAGCTCCCGCCGGGCGCGGCTCCACAGTCAGGCCATCCTTGGGCACCACGACCGGATTCAGCCGGGCGGGACGGCATTGGGCGAAGTGGTGGCGCAGCGGAAGGGACGCCACGACCTTGTCGTTGGCGTTGGTCACGTTGAGCCGGAAGCCTCGGTGCTGCCCCATGGGGCCGTGAGGACTGGGCGGCGGCGTCTCGCTCCAGTCCAGCGTCGCGTCGGCGCCAAAGATCAGTTTCTGGCCATGGGTAATGCTGTAGTCGTGCGGCGGGGCGAGATAGCCGGGCCCGAAGAAAACGACCTTACCGGAGAAGTTGCCGCGCCCTTCAAGCAAGCCGACAAGCTTTAGGCGTTCGGGGCAGAGATAGCCGTGCACCTCAACCTTGCCCTGCTCGACAATCTGCATCGTCAACTTCGGCGGTTCGTTCGCCGTCAGAGCACCCGGCCCGCCCTCGACACATTCCATGGTGTATTCGGCCCAGGCGCTTTTGAAGTCGTGACTGACACCGACCATGCGCACGAAGCCGGTTTCCGCCAAGGCGATACCCGACTCGCTGAAGCCGTTGTCGTTGATGGTGTACCAGTGGCTGAAGGTGGCGGTCTTGTTCTCGCCGGTGTTGACGCTCCAGACCTTGCTGGTCTTGCCTTCCTGATTGCGGTAGCGGAAGCTGACTTCGGTATTCTTCTGGTCCGTGGTGATCCAGCCGTCGAGGCGAATCTTGCAGAGCCCACCGATCCCGTACTGCTCGTAGATCGACAGTCCCTTGTTCACCACCTTGGCCGGTGTGACGCCGAGGCTGTTGCTGGCCTGGGGAATTGATGCGCCCGGCCACTTTTTGCAGATTACCTCCGTCTTCGGATGAGACTCCCAAGGCTTTGCTTCGACGAAATAGTTGCTGCCCGCGCCGTTGGTATCGGCGTCGAAATGGGCGATCACAGCAAGCTCCAGACTGCGATCCTGACCGAAGATAGCTGTGTTGCCGAGTCCCTGGGCGCGCAGATCATCCGCCAGTTCATTGCAGCGCGCCAGCACGAAGCTTTTCCACATCGTGGAGGGGACAATCAGCCGTTCGGTGCGGTCGACCCGGCGCGGCCGTTGGAAAGCGTCGTATGATTTGCCCTTGCCGAAGGTCGGAAAGTCGATGTGTGCACCGTCTCTGTTAGAGAGCCCAAGCCAGAGCTTCCAGCTTAGGACCCGGCCGACCGATCCCGTATCCACACGGATGCGCGCGTCGGCGACCAGGTTGGCCAGGTGCGACACGCGGTGGTAGCTGCTGCCGTTGCTCTCGACGATGATCTGCTTGGAGACCAGGTTAACGACCTCCGCATCAACGGAGTCGGCCAGGGCCGAAGCGGGCAACAAAGCCGCCAGCGCGGCGCTGGCCGACATCAGACGGAGGCTGCGAAAGAATGAATGCGGCGACATTTTTCTTCCTTTCTGATTGGGAGGCAGCGGCAGAAATTGCTGCGGCCTCCCTCGTCAGTCGGCCCAGCAACGGACCGGGTTCAATCGCTTTTGAACGCTGTCGCGGCGCATTGGGGTTAGTCGCCCAGGGGGGTTAGTCGCCCAGGCCCCGGACGAGCCGTAGCATACCGCCTCCCCCCAGCCTTATAGGAGCGATCCCCCCCCTGATCCACTGCCCAAAGGTTGCAGACTGAGGGCAGAGGTAGTGCAGGCATCTTCTTCCTGATCAACGCCCGCGTCCTTGCCGAAGGGAGGCACAGCGTAAGCCACATCTTGCCTGCCGCCCGACAGAGCGCGGCAACCGCCAAAAAAACAGGCCAGTGGAAGACGGGGTTGCAGGGCGGATCTTTGGCGCTGGACTGCGGCGGCGATGCATGGCCGTTCTCCTATCGTCCATAGGCCAGATCCGCGCCGTGAGGCCGCAACTCTCACGTTGATCGCGGGAAGAGACGTTTAGGTTCAATGCATGACAAAGGGTGCGGCAACGCGCTTCAGCGTTCCGCAGGGACATGTCGCATGGAGATAGACACAGCAATGCCCGACTTGAACCCGAGAAACCGCATGAACAGCATGCAGCTTTGCGGGCTCCTTTCCCCGGTGTTTTCGGTCATAGTCCCGCCGTTCGGTCTGGGCGTTCAGTCTGGGCGTGATGTCCAACCGAACCTTTGTGCTTAGACAAAAGCTGCGCCGAAGGATCAAGGAAACAACGGAAGACGCCAAGGCAAGCAGTTCGGCTGCGCTGCCACTGCACTTTCTTTGAACCACGGCCTCGATGATACCGACAAGGGAACAGCTGCGGATTCCCTCTGCGTGAATGTTGGGACCGAGACTGCATGGCAGATGCGGCCAGGTTCCACGAGAGACAACCCCTCTCTCATTCGCGGAGCGGCCGGCGTCGAGGAAGTGATTTGCCGAAAGCCGATCAGAATAGATCCGTAACATATTGTTATTGTGAGCATTTTCGCAGCGACGATAAAGCCAATCAATTCACGGAGACTTACAAATGACCAAACGTAAACTGACCCTGCTTGCCGCCGTTTCAGCGGTTGGCTTTTCTCTTGGCGGTGCGGCAATCAGCGACGCGATCGCTCAGAATGCCGACCCCGTCCTCCCCGAGCTGGAGTGGGACACCGGCCTCAAGAAGTTTCAGTTCGACGCCGACAAGTTTATCGGCCAGCGCTTCTCCGCCGTCTGCCCGCCGCGGTCGATCAGAGACGAAGTCGAACCGATCTTCGGCACCGACGTCTATCCCAGTAAAAACCCGATCTGTGTCGCCGCGCTGCACGCCGGCAAGATCACCACGGACGGCGGGCCTGTCACCGTTCAGCTGAACCCGGGTGCGGAGTCCTACACGGGCAGCAGCCGCAACGGCATCGACAGCGGCAACCTGCCGGGCACCCCGCGCAGCATGGTGTTCGTCGACGCGACGGATGCGACCGCCGCCGACGAGGCCCGCGCACCCTACATCGAGCGTTTGAAGTGGGACTTCCGCTTCACCGACTCCGGTTATGCGCGAAAGGACCTGGTGGGTCAGCGTTTCACCTTCAACTGCCCGGTTGCCCCCGGCGACCTGCGGCTGCGCAGGGTGGTCGGAACCGATTCATACGCCCACAACTCCATCGTCTGCCAGGCGGCGGTCCATGCCGGGAAGATCACGATGGAAGAAGGCGGCATTGTCGAGGTTCAGTTGGATCCGGGCATCAAGAGGCTCGTCGGCAGCATTCGCAACGGCATCGAAACCGCCGACGGTTCCGGCAACCCGCGCTCGATCTCCTTTGTCGACAGCGCAGCCGCACCGAGCACTGCCGTTCAGAACTGAAGTGCCGTTTTGAATGGATGAACCCGCTGGACGACAGGCGGGTCAAAGTGAGAAACACCCTGGCCGATGCCGAATGCATCGCCAGGGTGTTTTCTTTTGTGTCCCGGCCGATCCAGCGAAGAGAGAGGCGTGTCCACGACGCCTGGCCGAGGCAGACGTTTTACAGCTCACCATCGAAAATCCAATCGACATGATGCGCTATGGGCTCTTTCGTTTCTTGCCCGGCTGCCGAATTCCGGCGGAGGTGTCAGCGACCTATCGAGCCAACACTTGGCTGGTTGGCTGCTCTGCAACGATCAACCAAAGCCTAGGGTCACAGGCAGAAAAACGGGCGCCCGGCCGATCTCCGGCCAGGCGCCCGCCAAACGATGCTTTTTTATTGTATCGGCGAGCGATCTAATTGCCGATCCCCGGCATGATGAAGACCTTGGTGGTGGCCGGGCTGGCGGGGGCTTTCACCTTGCCGGCGCCTTTCAGCCGCGGCAGTTGAAAGTCCGACATCTTGCAGGCTTTCTTATCCTTGCTGCCCGCCGGGCAGACTTCGAGACGCCAGTTCCGGCTGCCGCTGAGCGCCTTCAGGTCAAAGTTGGCTTTAACGCCCGTCATCTGTTTCGGCAGCTTTGCCGAACGCACGCGCTGGAAACCTTTCCCGGTCTTGCGATAAAAGCGCAAAGCATACTTGGCATTCGGCTCGCCACCGGACAACTGGATCCGACCCTGCCTGACGCGCCCCTTCGGCGACTGGATCGCGAAGGCCGCACCGGGCAGCAGTGTCGCCTTGCCGACTGCGACAGGTTTGCCGGCCTGCTGCGAATGTGTCGGCTTCGGCTTGCCGATCGAATACCCCTCGGTTGCATTGTTCACAACACCCACGGTGACGATCTTCTGGCACACGAAGTGTTCGATAACCTCCTTCGAGCCAACCTCATTGCCATATTCATTCCGCACCTTGAGCGCGTAGAGCACGGTTTGCGTTGAGGGCCCGTTGCTCCAGTCCAGTTCGTGCATATAACTGGTGCCGTGGCCGTGATTGGGGGCCAGTTCCACGGGCATTTCATACTTCAGCGAACCGCCGGCAAAGAACCCAGCGGTGCCGGAGAACCCGTTCGCATCGGCGCTGACTGTACCGCTCATGTAAGCTCTTTCAGGGCAGACATAGCCGTTCTGCGTTTTCTTGCCGAGCGGCGAGACCGACAGCGACACCGCCTTCGGCATCGGGATATTCGGCGCGAGCTCGTCAGCACCGCCCTCGAGAGCGCCACTCACCACCGGGTTGCGGCATTCAATGTTTTTCATTTTCTGCAGAGAATCGACAACGTCGCCCAGAGCATTGTGCACCATCATCGTGAGGGGCACGTTCTGCTGCGTCGTGGTTTTTCCCTGCCAGGAAATCTGATGCTTGCCGGCAAAGACCTTCTTCTCGTCGTCCTCGAAGCTGAAGGGCTTTTCGGCGAGCTGATTGCCGGCGGCGCCGAGCGTCACTGTGCCCGAGGCCTTACCTCGGCCATCGACCCGGCCGATGACAGTGATAACCGCCGGACAGACCTTGCCCTGGTGCGACACCTCTTCATCCACCGCGACAGTCAGCACCGCAGCCTTGGGCGGTAAAGCGCTCACCTTCTCGTTGCTCGGCCCGCCGCATTTGACGTCGTAGTCAGCCCAGTTGGAGAAGAAGGGAGGCGCCTGGCCGATCATCCGGACCTTGCCGGACTTATTGGCATTGACCGGGTAGTCGTGCTCGAAGACCGCCACGCCTTCGGCATTGGTCGTCACTGTCTTCAGGCTGCTTTGCTGGCCCTTGTCATCGACATAGAGGAATTTCACCTGAGTGTTCGGCTCGCTGGAGGTGATAGAGCCGGAGAGCTGCAGTTCGCAGCTGCCTTGGACGCTCTGGTCGTCGTTTGCGTTCAAGGTCGCAGCCGTAATGTCGTTCGCCACCGGGCCCAGGTCGGCCGGATCACCTTTACAGATGACAGTGACTTTGTCGTACTGGTTCCAGCCGGTCACCTCCGGCAGAAAGGGCGCACCCTCAATCCCAGTCATTTCGTAGTCACCCCAGGCCGAAACAGCGACTTGGATCCAGCGGTCCTGACCGAAGATCTCCGTATTGCTCATGCCCTGGTCCCGCAGCTTGTCGGCATGGTTCTCGCAGGCAGCGACCATGGTTGACCCATACTCTTCAGGCAGCAGCGAGAACGGCACCTGTTCGTCAACCGATTTGGGGCGCGGTACGGAATAGCTCTGCGAACTACCGGCGGTGTGAAAGTTACCCCAGGCAGCAACCCAACCCGGGCTCTCATTGCTCTGATATCCCATCACCGGCCGGGTGCTCCAGAACTTCACGCGGCCCGACAGGCCGGCATCCAGTTCCACCCTGATGGTGCCGGCAATCGACGAGCCGTTCTGCAGCGCGGTGTATTCGTCAATGTTGGAGGCGACGGTGATCAGCGGGTTGTTCAGCGCAACCACATCAAACGAATAGGAGTCCGCGGCGGCCGGTCCGGCTGTCGTGACGGCAGCACCAAAAACGGTCGCAGCCATGAAGCGACGGCGGCGGGTTGCCGCTCCCGCACTCTGCGGAAACAGCGTTTTCAACGATTGGCCCAGCATGGATCTCTCCTAACATCCATCATTCACAGAAACCGGCCTAAGACCGGAAAGCTGCGACTTTGTCGTCACCGCCGAATCATTGGTTCAATGCGCCAAGCGGACTGCTTAGGCGGATCTGGACGGAATGAAGAGGTGGCAACCCTTGCGGCGGCTGGGATACAGACAATTCCCCGCACCATGAACCGGCGAAACCGCACAAAGCCTATGCAGCTTTGCAGCGACGGCCCGACATCCAGCGATATCAAGGAGATCGCCGGACTCTCCGCATCGCCCATGAATCAGACGTTAAGGTTACCGGTCACGGCGACTGGCTGGGCGTGCAGCCGCCGCGACCGGCGTTGTGCCGGGTCCTAGGAGAAAGACCCGGCCAACCCTCACCCGCCCAGACCGGGCATGACAAAGACCTTGGTTGTGGCCGGATTGGCGGGGGCTTTCATCCCGCCGGCGCCTTTCAGCCGCGGCAGTTGGAAGTCCGAGGACTGGCAGGCCTTCTTGTCCTTGGTGCCGGCCGGGCAGACCTCGATGCGCCAGGTCCGGCTGCCGCTCAGGGCCCTCAGATTAAAGGTCGCCGTGCGACCGGTCATCTGCCGGGGAAGCTGGGCGGAGCGCACCGACCTGTAGCCGCGCTCGTCCCCGCGGTAGAAGCGCAGGTCATACTTGGCGTTCGCCGGGCCACCGGAAAGCTGGATCCTGCCTGCCCGCACCCGGCCCTTCGGCGCCTGGATCGCGAAGGCTGGAGCGGTCTGCAGCGCGACCTGCCCCACTACCTCGTTCGTCGGCGCATGAGTAGCATTTGAGCCGCCGGAGGACAGACCGCTGACGGCCGGATCGCGATTGGTCTCGATCTTCTCGCAGGCGATGCGCTTGGTCACCACCTCGGAGCCAACCTCGATGCAGTACTGGTTCTCCACCTTGAAAGCATAGATCACATCCTTCTCGGGAAAGGCACCGGCGTCCCAGTCGAGCACATGCTCGACACTTTGCCCCTGGCCTGTATTCGGACCCAGGTTCACCCCCTGGCTGTGCTGCAGCACAGCCCCGGCAAAGTAACTGATCGAACCGGAGAACCCTTCGCTGCCGCTCTGAACAAAACCACCCATGCCGATCTTCGTCGGACAGACGTAGCCGTTCCGGATCTTACTGCCGAGTTCCGATATGGAGAGGTTGTACGACTGCGGTTGCGGTGTTGCGTTGGAAGAAAGGCCATCCACCCGGTCGGTATCACCCCGGACAGGCTCCGGATTACGGCATGCAAAAGTCTCCGTCTCCGTCTCTCGGTCCACCTCGACCCCCTCGGCATTGTCGAGGCGCAAAACATACTCGACATCCTGCTGAAAAGGGCTCTCGACGCCCACCCAGTTGAGAGTGTGCTCACCGAGAATGGTGTCAGTCACACCGTCTTCGATGGTAAAAGGTTCTTCTGTCAGAAGCCCTCCGTCCGCGCCCAGAAAGGCGTTGCCGGACGCGGAACCCTGGCCGGTAAAAGCACCGATGAGCTTCACTCTCGTCGGACAGATACGGCCCTGATAAAGGATCTCATCCGTCGTGCGTATGACCTGCAGGCTGTGCACCTTGGGCGGGGCCATGTTGATGGCGGTCGGGAAATTCACGGTCTTGCAGCTCACCTCCAGCGGCCGCTCGACCGAGACCAAGACGCCGCCGGCTCTGAAAATCTGAAACGAGAGATCCATCGTCTGTTTGGGCGGTGCGTCCCCGATCTGGGGCACGTTGCTCCACCGCACTTCGGGCTGGAAGGGCAACGCCAGTTCCTCATCCTTCACGATGCTGAAGCTGTATTCCTTCACCTGCGACTGGGATTCGAACAACGACGGCTGCTGCCTGGCAATCAAGACCGCCCTGCCCTCAAAAGGATCCCTACCGAGGATTTGAGCGTCCAGAACAATCTCCGCCGGGCAGATGTAGCCCTGATACATCCTTTCGCCGACCGACGTCGGAGAGAAGGTCGGCAGCGGTGGTGTTGGGTCGTTAGACGCAAGCTCGGCATCTGTACAGCTGACGGACACCATCTTCTGCAAGGCGTCTTGCAGGGGCGCTTGAGAAGGGGCCTCCGGTGCCGCTGCTTCGTTGCCTATTTCGTTGTTTTCATTGTCGCCGTTATTGGTCGGCTTTTGCCCATAGACAAACATGGTCAAGGGTATGTCTTGCTGCGTCGCGGGTTTTCCATGCCAGGAGATCTGATGCTTGCCTCTGAAAGCGACAGTCTCATTGCCGGTGACCTTGAACGACCATTCGGCGATCTGATTCCCGTCGGCGCCAAGCGCAATCTTACCCGAACTCTTGCCACGGCCTTCGATGCTTCCGATGACCGCGATGACTGCCGGGCAAACCTTGCCTTTGTGGGCAACCTCCTTCTCGACCTCAAATCTCAACGCCGTGGCCTTCGGCGGCAGCAGGGTAGCGAAGTCGTTGGCCACGCAATTGACTTCGTAGTTCTCCCAGGTCGACTTTGTTTCCTCACCCTCGATCACCATCCGGACCTGGCCGGTCTGCAGCCCCGTCCCCGACAACCGGTAAGTGTAGGCCTTCTGATGAAGAGAGTTCCCGGGTGTCACCACAGTATGAGTCTCGCTTTTCTGGCCGCTCCCACTTTCAAAATGGAAATCCACTTCTGTACCCGGCGCATTCGTCCGGATGGTGGCGACCATCGAAACCGAGCAGGCGGCGGCACTGTCATTGCCGACGACCTTCAGGTTGGCGATTTCAACTTCCGGCACCACCGGCGGCGTGACCAGCGATGCCGATTTCTCGCAGACGATCCGGACCCTGGGGCCATCGTCGTCGGACCAGATACCGTACACCAGCCCTCGACCTTTGCCGTCGGCGCCATCCGGACCAGTCATCTCATAGGTGTACTCACCCCTGACACGGATACCGATGATGTGCTCCGCCGAGAAGATCTCTTCGTCGGACTGACCCTGGGTGTCTCGCAGATGTGCGGCGCGCGCGTTGCAGGCCTCCAATACATGGGCTTCATAGGCGGCGCGCGGAATAGAGAAGGGAAAGCTGCCCTGCACTCTCGTGGGCCGCTCCCCGAAAGGGTAAGTCACCGCATGACCGAGCTCCGGGAACTGCTGCTTTTCCTCCAAGCCCTCTGCCAGGATGCTGATCCAGGCATGCCAGGCTTTGACGCGCCCGATGAGTTCGGCGTCGAAGTCCACGTCCAATTCACCGGTTATCGCCGGGGCGGATAGCAGCACCCTGGCGTATTCCCCCTCGTGATACAGCACCCTGATTTCTGCAGGGTCCAAATGGGCTAGCTCTACAGAACCATAGTCCGCCATAGCCGGATTGCCGGCGAACATCGTCACGACCAGCGCGGCGGCGGCCAGCAGGCCGCGCCCAGATCGCTTGCCAGGTGTATAGCGCATCACGCTGGCCATCTCGCGGGCATGTGCAAGGACGTTGAAGCGGCTGGGCATGGTCTTTCCTCGACAGTGATGATCGGAACCTCAGCCAAAGGCCGAGTGGTTGCCCTTAAGTCGCTTTCAAGCGGCCCGGTGTTCAAAAACCGGACAGCGGCGAAACCCCTCTGATCCCCATCACAAAGGCAACAGGAAACCCCCAAATTCCCTGGATATATCGCCGCGGCAGACCTTTGAACCCCCGAGTACGAATAGCGCTATACGAATTTGTTGAGCCCATCCCCGGCGCCTTGGCCGATGCCTTTCATCGATAGCGCGCATCGACAACACAAAAGGAAGGGTCAGGAGAGCCGTGAACCGGACCTCCGGCCTTGGTTCGGCTCGAAACGTTCGGCCTGATGGGAAGGATAGACGGCGGGCGGCTGCAGTCGCCGCCAACAGCCGCCCGCCTACAAGTGCCGAGCAGACCAACTGCATAGCTCTTCGAACAGGCCGATAGCGGCCCGAGGGCAAGAGCGGTTTCCGGGAAGATGCCCTGTGGGTGACCCTTCGCGGTCGGCACTTGAGTTCTGAATTTTCTAAATAGCGCCGGCGGCGCGTTCCATAAACCCGCGTCTGTGAATAGCGCTAAACGAAATTGTTGAGGGCCTGGCGGCAAGTGCGGATGAACGGGTGTTCGGGCGACAATGAAGCACCCGCCGCCGCAATGGCGCAGGCGTTCAGTTCAAGAAAAGGAAGTAAAATGACGGGCGGCCGTAGTCGCCGCCAACAGCCGCCCGTCTGCAAGCACCGAGCAGACCAATTGCTCAAGCCTGCCGCCTGGCCTATCCTGACCAGACGGCAAGAGCGTGATCCGAGAAGATGCCATGTGGGTGACCCTTCGCGGCAGGCGCTTGCGGGAAATGACTTAATGGCAAAGTCGCCGTCTTGGAACCCGCGAAACCGCACAAGGCGAATGCAAGATCGCAGGAACGAGGCCAACCTTGGTAAAGAGCCGGAACGACTCTCCTCTCAGGGGAGTCCTCCCGGCTCTTTTTTGGCAGTTCCACACAACGGGCGCTCTGGATGCCCGGCCACAGAAAAGGGCGGCTGCCGCCATGGCAACCGCCCTTATGCTTCCCTATCGCCCTCCGGACCTCAGAGGACGGACCGTCAGGGCATTACTGCCAGGGGTTACCCCCCGGGAAGACCGTCGAATTGTCGGGCTTCGGTTCCTGCATGTGCTTTCCGGGTCCTCCGGGCGCCGCATGCTTCACTTCGAAGCGCCGCTCCCTGCAGGTATTCGGCAGGATCTGGAGTCCGCGCCCATTGCGGGTGGCGCAAACCTCCACCCGCCACTGACCAGGCTTCATCTTTGCGAGGTTCAGGTTGGCCACACCATTGGCCATCTTTGTCGGCAGGTAAGGATCCGTTACAAGCTTCATACGATAGAAGCGCAAAGCATAGATGGCGCCCGGTTTCGCGCCAATAAGGCGCACCTTTCCTCCGGCAACCTGAACGGCGCTGGCGGGAAGCCCGACCTGCGGATTGCCCGGCAACTGTGCGCTGCTGTCCGGAACGACTCCCGCCACCGGCGTGCATTTCATGACTTCGTCCTTGGATATGATCTCAAGAGTACTGCCGGAACTCCCGTAGACCTGCATGCTCAGGTGTATTTTTTGCTCCGGGGTCGGTTGCGGTCCCACGGCAGAGACCAGCCCGACGCCTTTCCACGCCAAAGTCCTTTCAGAGGGCGCGACGATATCCAGATTGACACCCGCATTCAGGGCAAAAGGAACCGGCCCGAAGCTCTTGTGTTCAGCGAAGAGTACTACTGTGCCGGAGACATCGCTGCGGCCGACGAGGTTCCCGATCACCTGGTAACGGCTTGGGCAGAGGAACCGCCCGCCGACGGGGACGGACTCGACGACCTTCACCTTGATCGACGGCTCCGGCCAGACCGGATGGCAAATCAAGCGCAATTCGTTCTCGTCTTCGTCGGCAACGAAAACATCGGCAGTACCCTCATTTGCGCGAACGATCGCTCGATAGATCACTAGCTGGTTCGGCGCGGTTTCGCTTGCCGCCGAAACGCCATGCCACGAGATATCGTGACCAGCAGCGAATTTGTCTTCGCTGCCCGCTTCGAGATCAAACTGGCGGATCTCCAGCAGTGAGTCATTGCCGAAGAGCTGAACCGTGGCTGCACCCTGGGCCCTGCCTGAGACCTGGCCGCGCACCCAGATGCGCGATGGGCAGGACCAACGCTCTCCGAGAACCACTTCTTTTTTTGTTTCAGCTTCCAGGATCTCGATCGTCGGCGGCAACTCGGTCGTCTTGCCGCCGGGCGCTGCCGTCGCGTTGCAGGTTACCGCATAGTCCACCCAAGGGGACTGGAAATTCGAACTCTCGCCGACCATGCGGATTTTGCCGCTCATGGCACCGCCGTCGTCCGTCAGCGGAAGCTGATGGGTGAAGTTGGCGATCTTGGCCGCGGACGTCGTTACGGTCTTGACGCCGCTCTTTTCACCCTTGTCATCGACGTAGCGGAAGCTCACCGTTTCGTTCGGGTGTAGACTCGTGATGCTGCCGGCAGCGTTCAGGCGGCAGACCGAGATGTTGCTCGTCACGGTGATGGCCAGCGCCGAGTCCGCCACTTGATTCAGAGTCAAGGTAGTCAGAGGGCCGAACTCTATCTTCGCGCAGGTCACCATGAGTTCCGGATCGAGGGCGGCTTCTTGCGGTGGGACGATACCGCCGGCGGCACCTGACATCTCGTAGGTCAGCGCACCTCTGACAGGCACCTTGACCAGGTGGTCGGAACCGAAGATGTCGAAATTGGATATGCCATCCGCCCGCAGATCGGCGGCGTTCTGGTTGCAGGCATCCGCGGCAAGTGCGGAATAGACCGAGCGCGGGATTACCAAGGCCTCGTCACGGTCGACTGTTTTCGGGCGGCTGCCGACGGGGTAGGAGACCGTAAGCCCGTTGTCCTTGAAGTCGAACCACTGACCCGAACTCATCTTGCCCTGCGCCCAGGCGCTCCAAGTCTTGACCCGGCCGACGGTGCCGGCATCCAGCAGGATCCGGACATGAACGACGACATCGTCTGTGCCGTCTTCCACTTGGGTGTAGATGGCACCGTTACCGATCACCTTGATAGACGGTGCGGACAGCTGCTTGACATAAATCTGACCATCGTCGGCGAACACCGGCGCCGACAGCAAAAGGCCCGCCGCCACGGTGGCAGCGCCGATCAGACAGTGTTGAAATGCCGGGTTCCCATGGCGGCGGCTCGACGCATGGCTTTGGCGGCGCCGGGCGCCGCGGCTCGAAGAGACCCACATCATCTTCTCCTAAGTCCGAATTGTCCTGGATCCGTAACTCCGGATCCATTGCCTGTGGGTCGCATGTATGGGGTGGGCGGTTCACTCCGACCTGAAGCCTTTTCGCCTCTTCGGGTTTCACGGGCGTTGCCGCCCCGCTGGAACGTCCAAGCAATAAGACGAAAAGATGGTGACGGGCGGCCGCAGTCGCCGCCAACAGCCGCCCGTCCACGGGTTGCCGAGCAGAAAAATTGCTCACCCCCCGTTCCTTCGGGCCGGCAAGCGGCCCGATTGCGCTCCTAGGTCGAACAGGAGCAGGGTAAAGTTCAATCTTTCTGGGAAATTCGGCCGTCAGCTTTCGGGCAGGGGAATGAACTCGTCTTCGCCGGGCACGGCGGCGAAACGCCCGGCCTTCCAGTCCGCCTTGGCTTGCTCGATGCGCTCGGGCGTGGAGGCGACGAAGTTCCACCAGATATGGCGCTGACCGTCGATGGCCGCGCCGCCGAGCAGCATCACCCGGCTGGCCACCCTTGCCGTCATTTCCACTGCCGCGCCGGGAGCAAGGACCGCCATGGTGTTCGATTCATACGGCCGTCCCGCGATCTCCAGACTGCCACCCACGACGTAGACCGCCCGTTCGGCATGGTCGGCGGGCAGTGTCAGCGCCGCCCCTTCATCGAACTCCGCATGAACATAGAACATCTCCGAAAACACCCGCACGGGCGAAGACTGGCCGAAGACCGCGCCGGCGATCAACCGCATCCAGACACCCGGCCGCTGGATCTCGGGCAAGTCCGCCGTTGGATAGTGAACGAATTCCGGTTCGGTCTCTTCCTGGGCCAGCGGCAGCGCGATCCATGACTGCATCCCATGCAGACGCTGAACGCTCGCCCGGGCTTCCTCACCGCTGCGCTCCGAATGCACGATGCCCCGGCCCGCGGTCATCCAGTTCACCGCGCCGGGCCGGATCGCCTGAACCACCCCCAGACTGTCACGGTGCATGATCTCACCGTCAAAGAGATAGGTGACCGTCGCCAGACCGATGTGGGGATGGGGCCGCACGTCGATGCCCTGCCCCGCCGCAAACTCCGCGGGGCCCATCTCGTCGAGAAAGATGAAAGGGCCCACGAGGCGCCGTTTGGCATAGGGCAGAATACGCCGCACGGAAAACCCGCCGAGGTCGCGGCTGCGCGGGGCGATGGTCAATTCGACGGGATCGTTGCTCTTGATCGTGGGGGAGTCGTTCATTGTCTTTTGTCCAAAAGGTCTCCGACCGACCCAGAGGCGCGCCGGGGCGGTCTAACGCTCGTGCTGTTCGAGCGAGGGAGTCCTGGTTTTCAGGCGCCACATCTCGAAGAGTCCCATGCAGATCGGCACAACGCCGAGAGCCAGCAGCAACAATCCGGCCGGTTCGCTGCCCAAGCGGCTTTCCAGATAGGAAGTTGCATAGAAGTCGTCGATGACGGGTTGCCCCCATTCACCATAGGACAACAGGGCGACGCTCCAGGCCACCATACAGAAAGCGGCGCTCAGCAGAGCCAGCACGCGGATGATGGAGCGCGCCAGATCGGCGCTGCCCAGGGCCAGCAGATAAGCCACTAAAGCGGTCGTAAACAGCAACGGCAGGAGGTCCATCGCCTTGAGCCCTTCTTTCTCCCCCGGCTTCACCCGCCAGGGTCCTGTCTGCCCCCGAAATGCCCGACTGTCAGCCTGCAGCCCGCTCGCCCGTGGCGGCTCCCTCGCTGCCCTGCTCTTTTTGGAGCGGGCGATCACCCGGCTCCCAATCCCCGTCACCCCCAAGCGCCGCGATCATCTTATCGACGGCACCCGCAGCCTCTTCCAGCACCGCCTCGTCCGTCGACCGCAGCACCACCCTGACCCCGAAGTTACCCTGCCGGTTGAACGGATAGCTGCCGATCTCGACAGCGGGAAACCGCGTCTGGATCTCGCCCAGGCTTGCGGCGATGGTGCCCTCGCCCAAACCTATCGTCACGGTCTTCGACTGCAGCGGCGCGCCGCCGGCAAGACGATGCCGCAGGCTCTGGAACATCGCCTGCATGATGGCGGGAATACCGGCCATTACGAAGACGTTCTCCATCTGGAAGCCGGGCGCCTGGCTCACCGGGTTCTCGATCAGCGTCGCCCCCTCCGGCGTCCGCGCCATCCGCAGGCGCGCCTCGTTCAGTTGGCCCGGTTCATAGTGGGCTTCAAGGATCGCCCGCGCCTCCGGGTTAACGATCAGGGGCACGCCGAAGGCCTTTGCGACGCAGTCGGCGGTGATGTCGTCGTGGGTCGGCCCGATCCCGCCGGTGGTGAAGACGTAATCGAAACGCGGGCGCACCTCGTTCAGGGTGGACACGATGACCGCCTCGTCATCGGGCACCACCCTGACCTCCATCATGCGGATACCGATGCTGTTCAGTTCCTCGCCGATGTAGGCGAGGTTTTTATCCTGGGTGCGCCCGGAAAGAATCTCATTGCCGATGATAAGCAGGCAGGCTGTGATCGTCGGCGCCGTCACGATACTCAGAACTCCAGCCGCGGCAGCACGGCATCGCTGCGGACATAGCCCTTGGCTTCCATGCAGCCGGTCATCAACGACCCCCGGCGCTGCCGCAGGTCGAACTCGTCGACCCGCTGGCGCAGGCCGGAATAGCGCGACTGGCTGGTCAGCGTGTCGATCCCGGCGTTACGGTCATCGGTGATCTGGGCGTCGCGTCGCGTCTGCGCCGATGCATAGGCATAGCAGTCCTCGATGTCGGCCCGATAGGCCTCTTCATCCTCGGCCCGCTGCACCTGCCAGGTGGAGCCGTCGGGGCCCTTCAGGATCACGCCGCCTTCCTCTTCGCCATCGGCCGCCGGCAGGCCCGCGCTCTGTTCGCTTTCGCTCACGCCCGGGGGCGGCAGGGCATCGCCACCGGCCGCACCGGCATCAACGCTGCCCGGTGGCGGAGCGGAGCCGCTGTTGTCGCCGCCGAGTACATTGGAATCCGAAGTGCAGGCGGCCAGCGCCAGCAGACCTGCGGAAGCGATGGAGATAAGCAAAAGCGAACGGCGGCTTGACTGGACGAGCATGGAAAATCCCTTGCGGCGACGAGGTCCAATAGGCGCCTCCAAACCCAGATCGAAGAGCCTGGGTGGAGCAGGCGGAAAGGCATTGCTAGACTGTGATTCCTAGAGTGGCTTCCCGGGCTGCAAGTTGCAAGCCCATGTCATTAACTCTTCGCGGAGCGATAACACCTGACGGTTGAGCGCCTCGAGGCTTCAATTAGATCATCGTAATGGACTTTCCAGCCCCCCTGATCCAAGGCCGTCTGATCCGGCGCTACAAACGTTTTCTCTCCGACATCGAAATGCCGGACGGCAGTGAAATCGTCGCTCACTGTGCCAACCCGGGCTCCATGCTGGGTTTGGCCACTCCCGGTTCGGTTGCATGGCTCTCCCCCGCGACCAACCCAAAGAGAAAGCTGAAATTCTCCTGGGAACTGGTCGAATCCGAGGGGGCGCTGGTCGGAATCAATACCGGGCGGGCCAACGCGGTGGTCGCCGAAGCGCTGGAGGCGGGCAGCCTGGAGGCTTTTCAGGGCTATGGGGCGGTGCGGCGCGAGGTTCCCTACGGGTCCAACAGCCGGATCGACTTCCTCCTGCCGGGCGACGAGGCCCCGGACTGCTTCATAGAAGTGAAGTCGGTCACCCTGAAGCGCGGCGGCGGTCTGGCGGAATTCCCCGATTCGGTTACGGCGCGCGGCGCTAAACATCTGATGGAGCTCGCAAAAATTGCCCAAGAGGGTCAACGGGCGGTGATGCTCTTCCTGGTCCAGCGCGGCGATTGCGATGCCGTCTCCGTGGCCGAGGACATCGATCCCGTCTACGCCGCCGCCCTTCGCCAGGCGTTAGCAAAAGGGGTTGAAGTCCTGTGCTATAGTTGCAACGTATCGCCGGAGGCGGTGAGGTTGGACGCTGCCCTGCCTTTAAGGCTATAAGCGGCTTCCGCAGCGCGACTCTTTAAGGAAGACTGCGGTAAGATTTGGCCCCCGAGCGCCAGTTTTTTTGGGGCCGGTTTCGGAGAGCAACTCCCCAACAGGGGTCGAAGAGATGAAGCAAGGTTACAGCGCAGAAAGAGTCAGCCCGCGGGACGGCGGCTACGTCATTCACGACGAAGCCGGCTTTGAGGGCATGCGCCGGGCCGGCAGACTTGCCGCCGAGACCCTGGACATGATCACCCCGGAGGTGAAGCCGGGTGTAACGACGGAAGATCTGAATCAGCTCTGCCACGACTTCATCGTCGGCCACGGCGCCGTCCCGGCTCCCCTGGGCTATCGCGGTTTTCCCAAGTCGATCTGCACCTCGGTGAACCATGTCGTCTGCCATGGCATTCCCAGCCCCGACAAGCGGCTGGAGGACGGCGACACGCTCAACATCGATGTCACCGTCATCGTCGACGGCTGGCACGGCGATACCAGCCGCATGTTTTACGTCGGCGAACCCAAGATCAAGGCCCGCCGCCTCGCCGAAGTCACCTATGAATCGATGATGCGCGGTATCGAGGTGGTGAAGCCCGGCGCGACCCTGGGCGACATCGGCCACGCCATTCAGAGCTTCGCCGAGAAGCAGCGCTTCTCCGTGGTGCGCGACTTCTGCGGCCACGGCCTGGGCCAGGTTTTCCATGACGCGCCCAGCGTGCTGCACTACGGCCGGCCGGGCGACGGCATCGCCCTGCGCGAAGGCATGTTCTTCACCATCGAGCCGATGATCAACGTCGGACGGCCGGAAGTGAAGATCCTGCAGGACGATTGGACGGCGGTGACCCGCGACATGAAGCTTTCGGCCCAGTTCGAACACTCCATCGGCGTCACCGCGACGGGCTATGAGATCTTCACCCTCTCGCCCAAGGGCTGGCATGCCCCGCCCTATGAGGTCTGACGCAAAACACCGCAAGCCGGCCTAGGGCAGGTGGAAGAGGCACCCTCAAAGGACCTCAAGCCTCACTATCACGGGCATCGCGACCGCCTGCGTGATCGCCTGCTGGAACGCGGCGGCGACAGCCTTGCCGACCACGAGATCCTGGAATTCCTGCTCTTCGGCGCCAAGCCGCGCGGCGACACCAAGCCACTGGCCAAGGCGCTGCTGGCTGCCTTCGGCAGCCTTTCGAAGGTGCTGACCGCCAACCCGGAGGCCCTGGCCAAAGTGCCGGGCATGGGCAAGGCCTCCATCGCCGCCCTGATGATCGTGCCGGAGGCCGCCGCCCGCCTGGCGCGCGAAGAAATGAACGAGGCGCCGGTCATTTCCGGCTGGGACAAGCTGCTGGACTACTGCCGCATCACCATGGCCCACGAGCCGGTGGAACAGTTACGCCTGCTGTTCCTCGACAAACGCAACCGCGTCATCGCCGACGAGGTGCAGCAGCAGGGCACCATCGACCACACCCCGGTCTACACCCGCGAAGTGGTGAAGCGGGCCCTGGAGCTGGGCGCCGCCGCCCTCATCCTCGTACACAACCATCCCTCCGGCGAACCCGAGCCCTCGCCCGCCGACATCGCCATGACCGAGGAACTGCGCGCAGCCGCCGACAAGCTGGGCATCGCCATCCACGATCATCTGGTCATCGGCCGCGCCGGCCACGCCAGTTTCCGGGCAATGGGTTTGCTGTAGGCCCCGCACAGCGTTATAAAACACCCCTCGCGGCGCTATAAAGCAGGCCTCGCAGCACTGTCTTTCCTTTCCTTCCGCGGCCCCTTTCGGGGCCTGCTCTCGTTCCGGACCGGACGCCTCTTGTTTCAGGAAACCCTTGGATGATCCCTCGCTACAGCCGACCCGAAATGACCGCCATCTGGGAACCGGAGAACAAGTTCCGCATCTGGTTCGAGATCGAGGCCCATGCCTGCGACGCCCAGGCCGAACTCGGCGTGATCCCCAAGGAAGCCGCCAAGGCGGTCTGGGAGCGCGGCGCCTTCGAGGTGGCGCGGATCGACGAGATCGAGCGCGAGACCAAGCACGACGTCATCGCCTTTCTGACCAACCTGGCCGAACACGTCGGCGAGGAAGCGCGCTTCGTGCATCAGGGCATGACTTCCTCCGACGTGCTGGACACCTGTCTGGCGGTGCAGTTGACCCAGGCTGCCGACATCCTGCTGACCGATCTCGACCGCCTGCTGGCGGCGCTGAAAGAGCGTGCGCTGGAACACAAGAACTCGGTCTGCCTGGGCCGCAGCCACGGCATCCATGCCGAGCCGACCACCTTCGGCGTGAAGCTGGCCGGCCACTACGCCGCCTTCCAGCGCAACCGAAAGCGCCTCGAACAGGCGCGCGAAGAGATCGCCACCTGCGCCATTTCCGGCGCTGTCGGCACCTTCGCCAACATCGATCCCTTCGTTGAGGTGCATGTCGCCGAAAAGCTGGGCCTGCAGGCCGAGCCGGTCTCCACCCAGGTGATTCCCCGCGACCGTCACGCCGCTTTCTTTGCGACCCTGGGCGTAATCGCCGCCTCGATCGAAAACCTCGCCACCGAGATCCGTCACCTGCAGCGCACCGAGGTGCGCGAGGCCGAGGAGTTCTTTGCGCCGGGCCAGAAAGGCTCTTCGGCCATGCCCCACAAGCGCAATCCGATCCTGACCGAAAACCTCACCGGTCTCGCCCGCGTGGTCCGCGCCGCGGTGGTGCCGGCACTGGAGAACGTGACGCTCTGGCATGAGCGCGACATCTCCCACTCTTCGGTGGAACGGATGTTCGGGCCCGACGCGACGGTGACCCTCGACTTCGCCCTCAACCGGCTGGCCGGGGTGGTCGAGAAGCTGCTGATCTATCCCGAAGCGATGCAGGAGAATCTGGATCAGCTCGGCGGGCTGGTCCATTCCCAGCGCGTCCTGCTGGCCCTCACCCAGGCCGGGATCAGCCGCGAGGATTCCTATCGCCTGGTCCAGCGCAACGCGATGAAGGTCTGGGCCGGCGAGGGCGATTTCCTGGAACTGCTGAAGGCGGACCCGGAGGTGTCAGGCAGGATCGACGAAGCGGCACTGGCCGCCTGCTTCGACCCGGCCTATCACACCAAGCACGTGGATACGATCTTCAAGCGGGTCTTCGGTTGAGCCGGAAACTGCAGAGGCTTGGCCTCTACTCCTCCATGATCTGCTTCTTGGCCTCGACCATCAGTTCTTCCATGCGCGTGCGCAGGCGGTGCTCGGTGAAATCGACGCCCTTGGCTTCCAGATCGCCCATGACCTTGCGCACCACATCGTCGGGGCCCGGTTCGTCGAGGTCGGAAGCCACCACGTCCTTGGCGTAGGCATCCACCGCATCGCCTTCGAGGTCGAGCAGTTCGGTCGCGAGCCACTGGCCCAGGAGCTTGTTGCGCCGCACCTCGGTGCGGAACTGCAAATCCTGGTCGTGCTTGAATTTGTCCTCGAAAGCCTTTTCGCGCTCGCTGAATGTACTCATCGGACCTTTTGTCTCCCGGAAGGGTCTCTGCGTTCTTAACAGGTGGCGGTTCTCTATCGCTGCGTCAAGCCGTAGCGTCCAGTGATAGGCGAAGCCTATAAGGCAGCCCGTCATAGGCGAATCCTATAAGAGAGTTATAGCCAGCTTCGCCGCCGGTTGAAACCGCTTGCTGTCGGGGGCCGGCCTGTGGGAAAGGGGGAGACGGCGGGTCGGCCCGCCGCCGCAACCGACCGGAAAACCTGCCGCCCGGAAACCTGCCGCCCGGAAACCTGCCGCCCGGAAACTCGCCGCTATGTGTACGCTCATTCTTCTGCGCCGCCCGGGCCAAGCCTGGCCTCTGCTGCTCGCCGCCAACCGGGACGAAATGATCGACCGGCCCTGGGCCGCCCCCGGGCGTCACTGGGCCGATCGGCCGGAAACCCTCGCCGGCCTCGACCGCACCGCCGAGGGCTCCTGGCTTGGGATCAACGACCACGGAGTGGTGGCGGCGATCCTGAACCGCCAGGGCAGCCTGGGCCCGGCCGCCGACAAACGCAGCCGCGGCGAGTTGGTGCTGGAGGCTCTCGACCATGCCGACGCCGCCGTCGCCGCCGAGGCTTTGGCCGACCTCAACCCCGCCGCCTACCGCAGCTTCAATCTGGTGGTCGCCGACAACCGCGACGCCTATTGGATCAAGAACCCGGGCGGCCCCGAAGCCCGGGTCATGGAGGTCCGACCCATTGCTGAGGGACTTTCCATGATGACGGCCTACGACCTGAACGACCCTGCGAGCCCCCGGACCCGGCGCCATTTGGAAGACCTTCGAGCCGCCGGTGTACCGGATCCGGATAGAGGCGACTGGCGGGCCTGGCAGGCGATCATGACCCGAAGCGCCGCCGGAGATCCCGACGCACCGCCGGAGGCCGCGATGACCGTCGACCTCGGCGGCTTTCAGACCGTGTCCTCTTCTCTCATCGCCCTGCCCGCCGCGCCGCTGGCGCCGGGCGAGGAACGGCCCGACCCGGTCTGGCTGTTCGCCCCGGGGCGCCCCGATCAGCACCTCTACCAGCCGGTCAATCTGGCTGCGGCGGGGACCATCTGAGCCCGGGAAACCGCCTGCGCGGATTAACCGCCGCACATTAATTGGGGACGCGAATCCGAGGCGGCGCAAGGCCCCTCGGGGGACGATTGTTTTGCCCCCCTTCACCTGCTATATGACGGGCCCCTTTCGAGGGGGCGGGACGGGTCGGCAGAGGTGACCGGCGGGCCATCCAAATCCAACAATTAGGATCAACATCCTAGACAATGGGTGCCAACGATGCGACGCAGACAGATCTACGAAGGTAAGGCCAAGATCATCTACGAGGGCCCGGAGCCGGGCACCGTCGTGCAGTACTTCAAGGACGATGCGACCGCCTTCAACAATCAGAAGAAGGGCACCATCACCGGCAAGGGGGTGCTGAACAACCGCATCTCCGAATACCTGATGACGCGGCTTGAAAGCATCGGCATTCCGACCCATTTCGTGCGCCGCCTGAACATGCGCGAGCAGTTGGTCCGCGAGGCCGAGATCATTCCGATCGAGGTCGTGGTCCGCAACATCGCCGCCGGCACCCTGGTGAAGCGCCTGGGGCTGGAGGAAGGCGCCCGTCTGCCGCGCTGCGTGGTCGAGTACTATTACAAGAACGACGAACTGGGCGACCCCCTGGTGTCGGAAGAGCACATCACCGCCTTCGGCTGGGCCAACACCCAGGACCTCGACGAGATGCTGCAGTACGCCCTCCGGATCAATGATTTCCTCTGTGGGCTGTTCCTTGGCGTCGGCCTGAAGCTGGTCGACTTCAAGCTGGAGTTCGGCCGCCTCTGGGAAGACGAGGAAATGCGCATCGTGCTGGCCGATGAGATCAGCCCGGACTCCTGCCGCCTCTGGGATGTGGCCACCGACGAGAAGCTCGACAAGGATCGCTTTCGCCGCGACCTCGGCGGTGTCGAGGAGGCCTATCAGGAGGTCGCCCGCCGTCTTGGCGTGCTGCCGGAAGCCGGTCCGATCGACATCAAGGGGCCCCGCCTGATGCAGTGAGGCCTGCGGCGTCAGCCGTCACCAACTGACAATCCAGTTGTCATATCCCGGCAGCCTTGCTAGGCCTGCCGAATGATCAAGACTTCATCCGGAACCTCAAGACCGCGCCGCCCTTCGGCCGAGACCCGGGCCGTTTTCGATCTGCTCCTGGCGATCGTCAGCACGGCCCATAAACTACGCGCCGTCGGTCAACGCAACGGCAGCGTCACTGCCTGGGGTGGCGGTCTCTGGGGCCTGCTCCACAGTCTCGAGACGGGCGGACCGCAGACCGTGCCGCAATTGGCCCGGGCCCGCCCGGTAGCACGTCAGCACATCCAAAAGCTGGCCGACGAAATGGCGGCGGAAGGCCTCGTTGCCTTTGTCGAAAACCCGGCCCACAAGCGCTCCCGCCTGCTTGAAGTGACGCCACAGGGAGAAGCCGTTTATCTTGAGATTACGAATGAACTGATGGCGCTCTGCGGCGACTTCTCCGCCGGACAAGACCTCCATGACTTGGAATTAAGTATAAGCATTATCAATGATTTGAAAGACAATCTTTCCGCACTACTCGATGATGAAAATATCTGAGAAGCGAGACCGCAAGCGACCCAAATTGACAATTTAATTGTCATTTTTTAGGATGCCGTAACGACAACTAGATTGTCAAAGAGAGGTGAGCTCATGTCTTGGATGAAACGCTCTGATCACCGCTGCAGGGCGGGCCGGTGAGCGGCGGAGAGGAAGAGGATCACGCCGGAGTCATCGCCCATCCGCCGGTGCTCTATCTCGGCTTTCTGCTGGCCGGTCTGGCTGCCGACTGGGCCTTCGGACTGCCGTCCCTGACATCTCTCTCCGGCATCTCCGGTATCCTTCCGGCCGCGGTTCTGGGCGCCGCGGGTTTCGCCCTGTTGTTCGCGGCAGCCTGGCGCTTCGTCAAAGCGGGCACCAACATTCCGACCCACCGCCCCTCGACGGCATTGGTGACCCAGGGGCTCTACCGCTTCAGCCGCAATCCGATCTATCTCGGCCTTACCCTCATCTATCTCGCCCTGGTGCTGGGGCTCGGCAGCCTGGCGGCGCTGGCCCTTTTACCGGCGCTCCTGGCCGTTATGGAGATCGGGGTGATCCGGCGCGAGGAACGCTACCTGGAGGGGAAGTTCGGCGAAGCCTACAGGGCCTACAAACAAAGGGTACGGCGTTGGCTCTAGCCTGACGGGGCTATAGGATGGGCTTCGTCATCACCTTTGCCGGATTCGAAGGAGGCAACGATGCGCTTCAGGTTCCCGACCGTTTTGACTGTTCTGACGATCGCTTTCGCTGTTCTGGTGTTTCAGGACAGCACTGCCAGGGCAGAGAAAGCGGCGACCATCGAAAAGAACTCCCGCACGGCCCTGGAGCAGTTGAACCAGACCTCGGAAGCGGCCAAGCGGCTGGCCGAGGACGCCGCCGCCATCCTGGTGTTTCCCAAGATCGTCAAGGGCGGCCTGATCATCGGCGGCCAGTATGGCGAGGGTGCCCTCATGCAGGCGGACGCCGTCGCCGGCTATTACAGCACCGCCTCGGCCTCCTTCGGGCTGCAGGCCGGTTTGCAAACCTTCGGCTACGCCATCTACTTCCTCAAAGAAGACAGCCTCAGCTACCTGGACAACAGCGACGGCTGGGAGATCGGGACCGCCCCCAATGTTGTGGTGGTCGACAAGGGCGCCGGGGCATCGCTGACCACGACCTCGGGGCGCGGCGACATCTATGTCTTCTTCTTCGACCAGAAGGGCCTCATGGCGGGCGTTACGATCGAGGGTACCAAGATCACCACGATCAACCCGGAATAGACTGCAAAAGCAGGCCCGCCCGGTGCTCCCGCCGCTTGTCACAGGAGGTCGGCGCAGCTAAGTTCCGGCCAGATTTCATCCACCCGCGAGTCGGAGCGACCTGCCCATGAAGGCCCGCGTTCATGTTACCCTCAAAAACGGCGTTCTTGACCCTCAGGGCAAGGCCATCCAGCAGGCCCTCGGCGCCCTCGGCTTCGGTGGCGTCGACGATGTCCGCCAGGGCAAGGTGATCGAGTTCTCCTTGCAGGAAGCCGACCCGGCCAAGGCCCGCGCCGACGTCGAGGCCATGTGCCAGAAGCTGCTGGCCAACACGGTGATCGAAAACTACGCCATCGAGCTGGACGCCTGATCCGGGCCTGACGGCAGAAATGCCCCTTGCAACCTTGGGAGAACGCCCATGAAAGCCGCGGTGATCGTCTTTCCGGGATCGAACTGCGACCGCGATGTGCAGGTCGCCCTCAGAAAGGCCATGGGGCAGGAGCCGCTGATGGTCTGGCACAAGGAGACGGACTTCGATGCCGTCGACCTGATCGTACTGCCCGGCGGTTTCTCCTACGGCGACTATCTGCGCTGCGGCGCCATCGCGGCGAACTCGCCGGTGATGAACGAAGTGATCAGGCGCGCCGGCAAGGGCGTCGCGGTCCTGGGCATCTGCAACGGCTTTCAGATGCTGACGGAAACCGGTCTCGTCCCCGGCACCCTGATGCGCAACGCCGACCTGCGCTATATCTGCCGCGACGTCGACATCAAGGTGGAGACGAGTCAGAGCCTGTTCACGGCCAAGTATGAACAGGACCAGGCGATCCGCATTCCCGTCGCCCATCACGACGGCAATTACTTCGCCGACGACGATACTCTCGCAGCCCTGGAAGACCGGGGCCAGGTCGCTTTCCGCTACTGCGATGCCAAGGGAAACGTGACCCCAGAGGCCAATCCCAACGGCTCCCAGCGCAACATCGCCGGGGTCTACAACGAAACCAAGACGGTGCTGGGGCTGATGCCCCACCCGGAGCGGCTGGCCGACCCCAAGCTGGGCGGCAGCGACGGCAAGCCTTTCTTTGACGGCCTCGTGGAGGCGCTGTCGTGAGCACGGCTCTCGCCAATCAGCAGCCGGTGACACCGGAAATCGCCCGCGAGCATGGGCTGAGCGCCGCCGAATACGACCTGATCCTCGACATCATGGGCCGCGAGCCCAATCTGCTGGAACTGGGCATCTTCTCGGTGATGTGGTCGGAGCATTGCTCCTACAAGTCTTCCAAGAAATGGTTGAAGACCCTGCCCACCAAGGGCCCCCAGGTCATCAAGGGCCCGGGCGAGAACGCCGGGGTCGTCGACATCGGCGAAGGCCTGACCGCCATCTTCAAGATGGAAAGCCACAACCACCCCAGCTTTATCGAGCCCTATCAGGGCGCGGCCACCGGGGTCGGCGGCATCCTGCGCGATGTCTTCACCATGGGCGCAAGGCCCGTCGCCAACCTCAATGCCCTGCGCTTCGGCGCCCCCGAGCACCCCAAGACCCGCCACCTGCTGGCCGGTGTGGTGGCGGGCATCGGCGGCTACGGCAACTGCGTCGGCGTGCCCACGGTGGGCGGCGAGGTGAACTTCGACGCCCGCTACAACGGCAACATCCTGGTCAACGCCATGACTGTGGGCATCGCCCCGGCGGACCGGATCTTCTATTCCGCCGCTGCCGGCGTCGGCAAGCCGGTGGTCTACGTCGGCTCCAAGACCGGGCGCGACGGCATCCACGGCGCCACCATGGCCTCTGCGGAGTTCGACGACGATTCCGAAGAGAAGCGGCCCACTGTGCAGGTCGGCGATCCCTTCACCGAGAAGCTGCTGATCGAGGCCTGCCTGGAGCTGATGGCCACCGACGCCATCGTCGCCATCCAGGACATGGGTGCCGCCGGCCTCACCTCCTCCTCCTTCGAGATGGCCTCCAAGGGCGGCTCCGGCGTCGAACTGGACCTCGACAAGGTGCCCTGCCGCGAAGACGGCATGACGCCCTACGAGATGATGCTCTCGGAAAGCCAGGAGCGCATGTTGATGGTGCTGCAGCCCGGCAAGGAAGACCTGGCGCGCGGCATCTTCGAGAAATGGGACCTCGACTTCGCCATCATCGGCCGCCTGACCGACAGCGGCCGCATGGTGCTGAAGATGCACGGCGATGTGGTCGGCGACCTGCCCATCGACCCGCTGGCCGAGGCCTCGCCGGAGTACGACCGGCCCTGGCAGCCGACGCCGCCGCGCGGCGATGTCGACGCCGCCTCCTTGAAAGCCGGCATAGGCGCCGCCGAAGCGCTGAAGCGCCTGATGGCGACGCCGGACCTCTGCTCCAAGCGCTGGGTCTGGGAACAGTACGATCACATGGTGATGGCCGACACCGTGGCGCGACCCGGCGGCGATGCCGCCGTGGTGCGCATTCACGAAAGCAACCGCGGCCTCGCCATGGCCAGCGACTGTACGCCGCGCTACTGCGAAGCCGATCCGGAGCGCGGCGGCGCCCAGGCGGTGGCGGAGAGCTGGCGCAACATTACCGCGGTCGGCGCCACCCCCCTGGCGGTCACCGACAACATGAACTTCGGCAATCCGGAGCGCCCGGAAATCATGGGCCAGTTCGTCGGCTGCATCGCCGGCATGAAGGCGGCCTGCGAGGCGCTGGATTACCCCGTCGTCTCCGGCAACGTCTCGCTCTACAACGAGACCAACGGCCAGGCCATCCTGCCGACCCCGGTGATCGGCGGCGTCGGGCTGATCGACGACCTCGACCGTCTGGTGGGCGCCGCCCTGCCCGGCCCCGACCAGGCCATCGTCCTGATCGGTGAGACCCGGGGGCACCTCGGCGCCTCGATCTACCTGCGGGACATCGAAGGAAACGATGCGGGCGCACCGCCGCCGGTTGATCTGGCCGCAGAACGCCGCCATGGCGACTTCGTACGGACGCAGATCCGGACCGGCGGGATCTCCGCCTGTCACGACCTCTCCGACGGCGGCCTGGCGGTCGGTCTGGCGGAAATGGCCCTGGCCGGCGGCTGCGGGGCCGACATCTCCGCCGCCCCCCAAAACACCCCAGAGACCGCATGGTTGTTTGGGGAAGACCAGGCACGCTATCTTGTCACCAGTCCCGATGCCGAAGCCCTGTTGGCTGCGGCAGGGGATGCCGGGGTCCCTGCGGTTCTGCTGGGCCGCAGCGGCGGGGATCGCTTGATCCTGGCCGCAGGAGAGGCCATATCCCTTGCAGAACTGCGCAGGGCCCACGACAATTGGCTGGGTGACTACATGGCGGGCCAAAGTTGAGCACCGCTGCTGGCGCAAAAGAATAGCCGGCACGAGAAGACAGAAAGAAATCCCAAGGATGGGATCAGGGGAAGGATCTGACGCATGCCGATGAATCCGGCGGAAATTGAGGGCATGATCAAGTCGGCGATGCCGGATGCCGAGGTCCGCATCGAAGACCTTCGGGGCGATGGCGATCACTATGCCGCCTACGTCGTCTCCGCAGCCTTTCAGGGCAAGTCCCGGGTTCAGCAGCATCAGATGGTTTACGAAGCCCTGCAGGGCCGCATGGGCAACGAGTTACATGCGCTGGCACTGCAAACCTCGACGCCGCCGGAGGCTTAACCGCCTACAAGCGCCGCCGAGGCCGCAGACAGCTACAGCGCCAAACTGCAATCGCAACAAGGAGTGAGGGTTATGGACGAAACCGTAGCCGCGAGGATCAAGCAGGAGATCGACGACAGCGAAGTCGTGCTGTTCATGAAGGGCACGCCGGTGTTCCCGCAGTGCGGTTTTTCCGCCGCCGTGGTGCAGATCCTGTCGCATCTGAACGTGAAGTTCAAAGGCGTCGACGTGCTGCAGGACCCGGGCATCCGCCAGGGCATCAAGGACTTCAGCAACTGGCCGACCATCCCCCAGCTCTACGTGAAGGGGGAGTTCGTCGGCGGCTGCGACATCATCCGTGAAATGTTCCAGACCGGCGAACTCGCCGAGTTCCTGAACACCAACGGCGTCAACGCCAAACCGGCCGCCTGACCACCGGCAGCAACCGTGAACAAGATGAGCCGCTCCGAAGACCTCGGGGCGGCTCTTTCTTTTCTGCGCGAACCTTAGAATGTCTTGATGTAGACCAGGGTTTTCTGATGCGGGCCAATCTGATACCGGGGCATCCAGCCGCCAAATGGCCGGTCATGAATGTGCGGCACAAGGTTGTCGAGCAGCACTTGGCGTCCCGGTCCGTAGTCCACCCCCAGCATCATATGCGCCTCGCCGGATAAGAGAATACCGGCCACCAGGTGCAGATTCTGAAGCGGCCATCCCCGGGTATAGAGAACATAGCCTTTGAGCAGCGCGTAGTCTTCGCAGTCACCCCCCTCTTGCAGAGTCTCCAGGGGACCATACCAGCGATCCCGCCCCCCGCCGTGCCGCCAGTCGGAGAGATAGCGAACGTCGCTGTTGACCATTCGATTGACGGCAGCCACCAACCGCTCGTCATGCGTCTGCGGCAAGCCGGAGAGTTCGCGGCGCCAGCGGACCAGGACCGGGTGATCGGAAGTGTGCAGAGTTGGGGTTTCGCGCTGGAGGATTTCCATCCATTGCTGCAACCGGGCCTCTATCTTGGGCTCGGACCGCTGCAGGGCAAGAAAGGTATGGTGATGCCGTGTTGAATGATGGAAGGGGCTGATCGAGGGATGCCTGTGCCGGCCCGGCGGGGCGACGGCCGGCCGTGCTGTAAATGGGACAACGGCGCTGGCGGCCAGGACGGCAGCCGGCAAGGAAAGCACCTGGCGG
This sequence comes from Pelagibius sp., assembly GCF_965249265.1. NCBI lineage: Bacteria > Pseudomonadati > Pseudomonadota > Alphaproteobacteria > Rhodospirillales > Rhodovibrionaceae > Pelagibius > Pelagibius sp. The sequence continues at coordinate 3,327,829 of NZ_OZ252224.1, forward strand.
CGGGTGAAGCGCACTCCCCACTCCCTCCCCGACCGGCCGAGCCCCCATCTGCGATACTCGCCCGGTCAGAGACTGAAAAGACCGGCAATCCCGATCCTTTATTCACTTAGACGAGTCAGGCCCAAGGTCAAATGCGCCAGATGACAGGGCACCTCTGACAGGCTGCCGCGTCAAGCTGATCAATTCCCGCGGCGGTGCAGGGTGTTATTGGCAGAAAAAGGGGGTTGAGCCGTGTGATTCCGGCGAATTTCCGCCGCTGAGCCATGCCCGGCACACATGCCCCCTGCCGGACCTGCCGGTTTGCGCCTTTTTCCCACAGTCCTTAGACTCCTCCCAGCCGCACACTGAACCAAGAACCGCCAGCCCATGACCGCTTCCTCTCCGGCCCAAGATCCCCTGCCGTTCTGGCGCGCGACTCTTTTCATCATTGCCGCCGGCTGTCTGCTGGCGCTGCTTTCCTTCGGTATCCGTGCAAGCTTCGGCCTGTTCCTGGAGCCGATGTCCAGCGAGTTCGGCTGGGGGCGCGAAGTCTTTGCCATCGCCATCGCCCTGCAGAACCTGCTCTGGGGCCTGGCACAGCCGGTTGCCGGCGCCTTTGCCGACCGCTACGGATCCGGCCGGGTACTGACCATCGGTGCGGTGATCTATGCCGCCGGCCTATTCATCATGGCCAACGCCTCGACACCCGGCCTGCTGGTTCTCTCCGCCGGCGTGCTGGTGGGGCTCGGCGTCGCCGGCGCCTCCTTCGCCATCGTGCTGGCGGCCTTCACGCGGCTGGTGTCGGAGGACAAGCGCTCCTGGGCCCTGGGCATCGGCACCGCGGCCGGCTCCGCCGGCCAGTTCCTCATGGTACCGCTCGGCCAAAGTTTCCTCAGCGCCTACGGCTGGTCCATGGCGCTCACCATCTTCGGCTTCATCGCGCTCTGCATGGTGCCCTGCGCCGCCGCCCTGACCGGGCGTTCTAACAAGACATCGCAGTTTCACCAGTCCGTCGGCGCCGCGCTCAGCGAAGCCTTTCGCCATCCCAGCTACAATCTGCTGGTCGCCGGCTTTTTCGTCTGCGGCTTCCACGTCGCTTTCATCCAGGTTCACCTGCCGGCCTATATCACCGACATGGGCCTGAATGCCGGGCTTGCGGCCTGGGCGCTGGCCCTGGTCGGCGGCGGCAACATCATCGGCGCCTATACGTCAGGCGTTCTGGGCGGGCGCTACAGCAAGAAGTACCTGCTCTCCGGGCTCTACCTCGCCCGCGCCGTGGTGATCACGCTCTTCATCACCCTGCCGATCAGCGAGTTCAGCGTGCTTGCCTTCTCGCTGGCCATCGGCCTGCTCTGGCTCTCCACGGTGCCCTTGACCTCCGGCCTGGTGGCCCAGTTCTTCGGCACCCAGCACATGGCCATGTTGTTCGGCATCGTCTTCTTCAGCCACCAGATCGGCGCTTTCCTGGGTGTCTGGATGGGTGGTTACTTCTTCGACGTCACCGGCTCCTACGACCTCGTCTGGTGGGTCAGCGTCGCTCTGGGCATCTTCGCGGCGGCGGTTCACTGGCCAATCCGCGAGCAGAGTGTGGTCCGCCCGGCGGCAAGCGGCTGACCGGCCTTGGCCATGGCGGAGAACACCCATGGCATTGCACTAAAGGTGCTGGCGCTATTCTTCGGCCTCTGGTTGGCCGCCATGGCCATCGCCCTGCCCCAGGCCGCGCTCGAAGACGACGAAAGCGGGATGGTGCTGGCGGTCTTTCCCTGGAATCTGCCGGCGGACGGCAATCTTCTGCGCATCGCCGCCGCCGAGGGCAGACCCATCCGCAGCCTGCTCGGCGGGCGGCTCTGGCTCGCCCAATCCGATCAACCCGGTTTCGTGGAGAACCTGAAAGCAGCGGGCGCCTGGGCGGCCTTCACTCCGGAGATCCTGATCGGCCTGCCCCAGGGCGGCTGCTTCTACATCTCCGTCCATCCGCCGGGGCCGCCGCGCCCGCATCCGCCGATTTGAACTTTCTGGGGATAGGCAACGACTACCAGGGAGCAGACCAGCTCAATCGTCGGAGTATTATCCTATGTTCGCAAAGCTTTCCCTGGCGTCCGCTACGGCCGCCCTCGCCTTCATTGCCGCCGCCCCCGACTTCGCCAAGACACCGTCTCTTATGAAGGAAGCTCAAGCCGAATCGGCCGCCTATCGCTATGGACACAGCATCGTTCAGCTTCCGGTCCAAACGGCACAGCGTCAGAAGTTCGAGAAGGCGCCAAACAGACGGGCGCCAATCAAACGGGCGCCGACAGTCCCGACCAGGCCGTCAAACAACCTGGCCAGCCCCTTCATCGACCTGGTGGGTGAGTACTTCAATCCGCAGATCCAGGAAGGCATGGAGGGCAGCCACTACTGCTCCAATGAATCGAGCCCGCACCAGCGCTCCAGGTATGTTCAGATCATTGTCCGCAACAAGGGCACCAACGTCGCCGCGCCGGTCCACGTCTCATTCACCTTCGCCACCGGCCAGTTCCTGACTCATACCATCCCGCTGATACAAGCCGGCGACGCAAAAGGATCCGCGGTCGCCATCCCCGATCAGGCCTGGAAGAACGGCAAGGCCCAGTTCCACATCAGTATCGACCACACGAATCAGGTCAACGAGACCAACGAAAGCAACAACGCCTACTACAGCTTTTGCGCGGAGCCCAACTGAACCGAAGGGCCTTCGACCGCCAGCCGAAAGAACCGCCGGGACCGCCTGTCCCGGCGGTTTGCCTTTCGCTCACCCGGCGCACTCAACCGTCACCGCATCCCCATCGCGCACGCCGGCCAGCCTCCGCACGTCATCCAAGGCATCGGCCCAGATGTTGGTGGGTGAGGCCAGACGGATTTCATTGCCCTGGGAGATCGGCGTCGGACCGAAGCCGATGGCGATGGCATCGCCGTCGGTCCAGAAGGCGATCTCCCCAGCCTCGACCACCGCTTTGGCATCGGCCTCCCGCGCGACACTGACGGGGGTGTCGAAGTAAACCTCCTCGCCCCAGGTCCGCGCCGTGGACTGTATCGGCAGGGCCGCCAGGATCGCCGCCGCCGTCGGCGTATCACGGGTCTCGACCTCCAGAGAAACCGAGCCGGCCGCGATCTTAACCTTCGCCATCTATCCACCCTTCCAACAGAAAAAGCCGCCCAGCAGACTGCTGAGCGGCTTTGTCCTTGGCAACCCCCGGCTTTAACCTCGAGGGCTGCGTCTCCCAGAGTTAGCGCGAGTAGAACTCGATGACCAGGTTCGGTTCCATGGAAACCGGATAGGGCACATCGGCCAGCTTGGGCGCGCGCACGAAGGTTGCCTTCATCTGGTTGTGGTCGACCTCGATATAGTCCGGCAGGTCGCGCTCGACCGATTCGACGCCCTGCAGCACCAGCGGCAGTTCGCGGCTCTTGGACTTCACCTGCACCACATCGCCATCCTTCACGTTGTAGGAGGGGATGTTGACCCGCTTGCCGTTCACGGTGATGTGGCCGTGGTTGACGAACTGGCGGGCGGCGAAGACCGTCGGCACGAATTTCGAGCGGTAGATCACCGCATCCAGGCGGCGCTCCAGCAGGCCGACCAGGTTCTCGCCCGTGTCGCCGCGGCGCCGTGAGGCCTCTTGATAGTAGCGGCGGAACTGCTTCTCGCCGATGTTGCCGTAGTAGCCCTTGAGCTTCTGCTTGGCCGCCAGCTGAATGCCGAAATCGGTCGGCTTGCGGCGGCGCTGGCCGTGCTGGCCGGGGCCGTATTCGCGATTGTTGACGGGGCTCTTGGGGCGGCCCCAGAGATTGACCCCGAGGCGGCGGTTGATCTTGTACTTCGAAGCAATGCGCTTGGACATGGCCGAGCGGCTCCTTTCCTTAATTGATGCCGTCTCCGTTAGAGACGGACGCTTGTTGTTCCGGTAGTTTCAAGACCAGCGAAAATCGCCTAAGTAGTAGTCCTGAACGGGGTTGAGGACCTTGCCTGCCCGCATTCCCGGAAAGAAGCGCGGACTATACGGAGCGCCGCCGAAATGTCAAACCTTCAGGATCGCAGAATTCCGGACCCTTTATGACCCTCTCCTCTCCCCCTGTTAACAGCCCGAAAAGCGCGGAAAACAGCCAGAATTCAGGCCCGGGAGCGGGCCCGGCGTCGCGTGCCAGGGGTTTGGTGCTGACCACCCTGGGGGTGCTGATCCTGACCCCGGACACCCTGCTGATCCGCCTGGTGGACCTTGATCCCTTCACCTTGATGGTCTGGCGCGGGCTGCTGCAGGCGCTGGGAACCACCGCCATCCTGTTCATCCTCTACCGGAGCCGCACCTGGGAGAGCTTTCGCGCCATCGGCCGCCGCGGTCTCTTTGCCGCCGTGGCCTTCACCGGCAGCACCTTCTTTTTCGTGCTGGCGCTGCACGCCACCTCGGTCGCCAACACCCTTGTCATCATTGCCGCCGCGCCGCTCTGCGCCGCCTTGATGAGCCGAATCTTCCTGGGCGAGAGCATCGCCGGGCGCACCTGGGCGGCCATCTTCGGCGCCCTGGCGGGGATCGCCATCCTGGCCTGGAACGACCTGGGCGCCGGCCAGTTCTGGGGCAACCTCTTTGCCCTGGCCGGCGCCTTCTGCCTGGCCGGGAACTTCACCATCCTGCGCCATTCCAAGGCCGTGAACATGATCCCCTCCATGGCCATCGGCGGTGTCATGGTGGCCCTGCTGGCCCTGCCCTTTGCCGACTTTGCGGCCCTGGTCCCGCCCGGCCCGCGCCTTGGCTATCTGCTGATCATGGGCCTTGTGGTTCTGCCGGCTTCCTTTGCCCTCATCGCCCTCGGGCCGCGCAGCCTGCCGGCCGCGGAGGTGGCGTTGATCCTGCTGCTGGAAACCGTGCTGGGGCCCTTGTGGGTCTGGCTGGTGATCGAAGAATACCCCGGCAACTGGTCGCTGATCGGCGGCGCCATCGTGGTGACGACCCTGGTCGCACACGCCCTCACCGCCAACGGCAAAGCCCGTTCACCATGATCGAAGTCACCGAGCGGATCAGCCTGGACCCGGAGGAAATCGAGGAAACCTTCGTGCGCGCCTCCGGCCCCGGTGGCCAGAACGTCAACAAGGTCTCCACCGCCGTTCAACTGCGCTTCGATATCCGGCACTCGCCCTCCCTGCCGGAAGCGGTGCGCCAGCGGGCCGAGCGGCTGGCCGGAAAGCGTCTCACCAAGGACGGCGTGCTGGTGTTGACCGCCGCCCGCTTCCGCAGTCAAGAGCGCAACCGCGAAGACGCCATCGCCCGCCTTGTCACTTTGCTGCAGGAGGCCGCAGAGCGCCCAGAGCCGCGCCGGCCTACCCGGCCGACACTCGCCGCCAAACGCCGCAGGGTCGATGCCAAGACCCAGCGCGGCAGCATCAAGAAACTGCGCCAGCGCCCGCCGCGCGACGACTGACGCCCTTGCCGCCCTGCCGGCGGTGACTAGGTCTTACCTTGTAACGCCGTCCCGGGAGACCTTATGCGCGCCGTCCTCTTCGCCATCTTCGTGGTTCTGTTCAATCCCATCGCGGAAGCGCTGGCCGCAGACACTGCGATTCTGCAGCGCCTCAACGAGCCGCGCACCCATGCGATCATGCGCCATGCCCTGGCGCCGGGAACCGGCGATCCGGCGAACTTCACTCTGGGAGACTGCACGACCCAACGCAACCTGAGTGATCGCGGGCGGAATCAGGCCCGGGCCATCGGCGGCGCCATCCGAACTGCCGGTGTATCGGTCGACCGGGTGCTCACCAGCCAGTGGTGCCGCTGCGCCGAAACCGCCCGCCTGCTCGACCTTGGAACGGTGACGGCGGAACCGGCCGTGAATTCCTTCTTCGCCGACCGCAGCACCGCTGAGAAACAGACAGCGGCCGCCCGCGACCTCCTGGCCGCCATGCCGGAAGACCAAACGGCAATCCTGGTCACCCATCAGGTGAACATCACCGCCCTGATCGATGTCTTCCCGCAGTCGGGAGAGGTCTTCGTTCTGAAGGTTGCCGAGGACAGCAGGATCGACGTCCTCGGCTCTTTCCTGCTCACCGAGTAACCGGTTCTAGCCGCGCCCGATGAAGGGCATGTTGGTGGCCATGATGGTCATGAACTGCACGTTGGCCTCCAGCGGCAGGCCGGCCATGTGGACCACGGCATCGGCGACGTGGGCCACATCCATCACCGGCTCCGGCTTCATGCTGCCGTCGGCCTGCGGGACGCCCGCCGACATCGCCTCGGTCATCAAGGAGGCGGCGTTGCCGATGTCGATCTGGCCGCAGGCGATGTTGAAGGGCCGCCCGTCCAGGGAGATGCTGCGCGTCAGCCCGGTGATGGCGTGCTTGGAAGAGGTATAGGGCGCAGAGCCCGGGCGCGGAACATGGGCCGAAATCGAACCGTTGTTGATGATCCGCCCGCCCTGCGGCGACTGGCGCTGCATCAGCTTGAAGGCGCCGTGGGCGCAGAGAAAAGCGCCGTTCAGATTGACGCCGATGACCTGCAGCCACTGATCGGGCGTCAGGTCGCCGAAGCTGGTCGCCGGGACGTTGGTGCCGGCATTGTTGAAGACCACGTCGAGATGACCGAGTTCACTTTCCACCTTGGCGTAGAGCGCCTCGACAGCCGCCGGGTCCGTGACATCGCAGGGCATGACGGCCATGCCGCCGCCACCGGCGGCATCGGTTTCCTTCAACGCCTCCTCGCGCCGTCCGACAAGCGCCACCTTGAAGCCCGCCTTGTGCAGCGCCAAAGCGCTCGCACGGCCGATCCCCGATCCCGCACCCGTCACCAAAGCCGTCTTAGCCATCGCCTCTTCCTCCAACAGATTTTCTTGATTGATGACGGATCGCGAACCTGAGCACGGCAAACCCGACAAGAGCGCCGGAGTTTAGTACAGAGTCAGCGATCCTGGCCAGACTTGCCTCTGAGGGCCGAGATGATGCCGTGCAGCGTGTTCACTTCACCCTCAGTCGGCGCGATGCGATGAAAGAGGTTGCGCAGGTTGCGCACCATGGTCGGGCGCTTTTCCGGCGGGTAGAGAAAGCCGGTTTCGTCCAGCGCCGCCTCCAGGCGGGTGAAGAAGTTCATCAGCTCCGCCTTGCTGGCCGTCTCTCCGACGCCCAGTTCCAGCCTGCGCGCTTCGGTGTCGTCGGCCGCCATGAACCAGGCATGGCCGACAAGGAGGACCGCCTGCGCCAGATTGAGCGAAGAGAAAGCCGGATTGAGCGGCACCGACAAGACGGCATCGGCAAGCGCGATGTCGTCGTTCACGAGGCCTGAGCGTTCGGGCCCGAACAGCAGCCCGGTACGTCCCCCCTTCGCAGCCGCCGCGCGCAGTTCCGTTGCCGCCTGTCCCGGGGTTACGACCGGCTTCACCATGCCCCGCGGCCGGGCCGTGGTGGCATAGACCCTTTGCAGATCGGCCAGCGCCGCCTCTGTGGTGTCGAACAACCGCGCGCCCTCGATCACCTCCAGCGCGCCGGAGGCCGCCGCCGCGGCTTTTTCACTGGGCCAGCCGTCACGCGGCCGCACGAGGCGCAACTCGGTCAGACCGCAATTCAGCATCGCCCGCGCGACCATGCCGATGTTCTCGCCCAACTGCGGGGCGACCAGGATGATTGCCGGCCCGCCGTCTTTCACGGGTTCTTGGGTGCGGTCTGTCCCCGCCATGACTCTCAGGACCCGCCTATTCGGCCAAGAGGCTTTTGGCGCGCAGGTTCACTTCTTCGATGCTCATACCGACCGTCAGCGCGTCGTTGAAGAAAAGCCTGAAGACGGCCTGGCCGAGCGGCGTCAGGCTTGGCCCCAACGCTTCGTCGTTGCCGACCAGCCCGGTCAGTTCCGGCCCCAGGGTCACCCCACCCAGTGCCCAGACCGTCGCGAGGATGAAAGAGGCTTCGCGGGCCAGGGGCGGCTCGTCGTCGGCCAGCAAGACGATGCTGCGGCGCCCCGGCAGCTCGGCGAAGGAAAACATGAACGGCAGGGTGCCGAGTTCGAAACGCGCCAACATGCCCAGATCGAACTTTTCCGCAAAAGCGATCTGCGCCAGGTCCGGGCGCGAACCGATGGCAATCACCAGATCCGCTTCCGGGGCCATGCCCGCGGCGTCCTGCTCCGGCGCGGGCGAGGCGCCGGTTTCGATCAATGAAACTGGCTGGCCCGTCGCTTCCGAGAAGATCGCCATGACCCGCTCAAGCGAAGACGTCAGGCTCGCGGCATCCTCCGCCAGCAAGGCGATCTGCAGCCCGCCGCTGCGCCGCCAGAAAGCGTCCGCCGGCAGCCCAAAGAGCTGCGCGCGCATCTCGCCGCGGTCCACCAGTTTCACAAAGGCACTGTGTACGGTCTCGGCATCGACCGCCTCTGAACCACTACTGTCCTGGGCAAGGCTGGAGAGCGGTAGCAAACAAGCCATCGCCATCACCCATGCGAGAACAAGCCTCATTCAGCAACCTCCTCGGGCACCTCTGCGCCATCCTGTAACAGCTTCCAGGTAATGCCGTCATGCAGGGCATTAAAGGAGGCATCGATCACGTTGGTCGAAACCCCGATGGTGTTCCAGCGCCTGCCTTGGGAATCCGCGCTCTCGATCATCACCCGGGTAACCGCCCGCGTGCCGGCCTGGGGCGTCAGGATACGCACCTTGTAATCAACCAGCCGCATGTCCTGAAGTTGCGGATAGAGCGGCACCAGGGCCTTGCGCAAGGCGGTGTCCAGAGCGTTCACGGGACCGTTGCCGTCGGCAACCTCCATCTTGGCCTTGCCCGCCACCTCCAGCGTCACCGTCGCCTCAGACTCGGTCACCAGTTCGCCGCGGGCGTTCCAGCGGCGGTCATCCATGATGCGAAAGCGGGCCAGCGAGAAGTAGCTCGGCACCTCGCCGCGCGCGCGCCTGGCCAGCAGTTCGAAAGAGGCCTCGGCGCCGTCGTAAGCAAAGCCCTCGAATTCCCGCGTCTTTACCTCGTCGACCAGCCTGTTGATGGCGCGATCATCACCGTCCAGGGCAATGCCGATCTCGGAGAGGCGGGCGAGGATGTTGGAACGGCCCGCCTGATCGGAGACCACGATATGGCGTTGATTGCCGACCTTGGCGGGGTCGATGTGCTCGTAGGTGCGCGGGTCCTTGGCGACGGCGGAGACATGCAGCCCGCCCTTGTGGGCGAAGGCCGACTCGCCGACATAAGCCGCGTTGCGCTGCGGCTGCTGATTCAAACGGTCGTCCAGGAGCCGCGACACATGGGTCAACTGTTTCACCGCCGCTTCGTCCAGGCCGACATCGTAGTCCGTTTTCAGAACCAGCGAGGCGATTAGGGAAATCAGATTGGCATTACCGCAGCGTTCGCCCAGCCCGTTGATGGTGCCTTGAACCTGGCGCGCACCGGCGCGGATCGCCGCCAGCGAGTTGGCCACCGCATTCTCGGTATCGTTGTGGCAGTGAATGCCCACATGGCTGCCCGGGATTTTTTTGCAGACCGCCGCAACGATACGCTCCACTTCGTCCGGCAGGGTCCCGCCGTTGGTGTCGCAGAGCACCACCCAGCGCGCGCCCGCCTTGTGGGCTGCCTCGATACACTCCATCGCATAAGCCGGGTTGGCGCGGTAGCCGTCGAAGAAATGCTCGGCGTCGAACATCACCTCGTCCTTGCGGGTCAGGGCATGGGCCACAGAGTCCGCGATCATCGCCACGTTCTCCGAGCGCTCGATACCCAGGGCCACGTCGACGTGAAAGTCCCAGGCCTTGCCGACCATGCAGATGGCATCCGCGGAGGAGTTCAGCAAGCCGGAGAGGCCGGGGTCGTTTTCCGGGCTGCGGCCCGGCCGCCGGGTCATGCCGAAAGCCACGAAGCGGCTGTTCTCGAAGCCCGGCGGTTCGGCGAAAAAAGCATCGTCGGTCGGATTAGCGCCGGGCCAGCCGCCCTCGACGTAATCCACCCCCAGGCGGTCGAGCGCCGAGGCGATGGCCAGCTTGTCCGATACCGAAAAATCGACGCCCTGGCTCTGCGCCCCGTCACGCAGAGTGGAATCGAAGAGATAGACCCGCTTATCCTCGGCCATGCCGCTTTCCCGCCCGTTGGAGGGCGCTATTCACCACAGGCAGGACGTTACGTCAACTTGGGGCCCCTGAAATGCCGGCCATGGCGGCCTCTCCCGCCACATCCTGACAATCCTGGTAGGCAGGGATCAAGACGCGACGCCGTCCTCCGCCTCGGCGCCGTCGCGGGCCGTCTCGCGGGCGAAACTGCGGCCCTCAGCCACCAGCCAGTCACGGAAGGCGGCAACCTTGGGCTTGCGGGCGGCGGCCTTGGTGGTCAGCACGAAATAGGCCATGGAGCCCTCGATCGAGCGGTCGAACAGCCGCACCAGCCGCCCTGCCCGCAGGTCATCGTCGGCCAGTGTCGCCCAGGTCAGCGCCACGCCCTGACCGTGGATCGCCGCCTGAATCAGCATGTAGCTGTTAGGAAAGCTGGGCCCCTGGCCGGGATCGACCCCCGGCACGCCGAGAATACCGAGCCAGACTTCCCAGTTCGCCATGGAGTTCACCTCCATCCGGGTGGACTCGCTGTGCAGCAGGGTATGGTTTTCGAGATCCGAGGGCCGGCGCAGCGGCAGGCCCTTGGTCAGCAGGTCCGGGCTGCAGACGGCAAAAACCGTCTCGTGCATGATCACCGTGGCGTCGAGACCGGGAAACGGCCCCTGGCCGAAGCGGATCGCCATATCGATGGTGCCGGCCTCCGCCTCCACGTCGATGCGCAGGCCGCTGGGCTTGATCCGGACGTCGATGTCAGGATGCAGGGCATGGAAGCGCCCGAGCCTGGGGATCAGCCACTTCACCGCCAGGGAGGGACTGGCCGAGACTGTCAGGATGCCGCCGTCGCCGGGCTGCTGAAGCTCTTCGACCTTGTCGAAAAGGCGGCGAAAGACGCTATGGGCGGTCTCCGCCAGCGCCTCGCCCTTCTCGGTCAGGCTGAGGCCGCGGGCGCCTCTGTGGAAGAGCGCAAAACCCAGATTGGCCTCCAACTGCTTGATCTGCTGGCTCACCGCCCCCTGGGTCACGTGAAGCTCTGCCGCCGCCTTGGTGAAACTGAGGTGGCGGGCGGCGACTTCAAAGGTACGCAGGGCGGCCAGCGGCGGCGGCGCCATCGGCTTCTCCGGGATTAGTGTTTCATTAGGTCAGCTTATCCAACCCATTAACAATCGTCGTTTGTGAATTCTTATCGATTACCCGATATTTCTGGGCAGAAGAGAATTGTGCTGTCAAGCCTCCCAGCCACCCAAGCCAATCAGGTGTTCTAATGACGACCCTTTCGAAAGGGGCCCAGCCCGGGGCCCCCGCAAGCATCCCCTACCTGCCGGGCCGTTCACCCTACAGCCAAGCCGACCTCGGGCGGCCGGATGTCCGCTGGCGCCATGGCCGCGGGCTGCTGCTTCAGGCCCTGATCAGCGGATTTTTCATGCTGGCCAGGCCGCTGATTGCGTGGCAGCGGCGGGTTCAGGACAATGACCGGCTGCGCGACATGCCGGACTACCTGCTGCGTGACATCGGGCTGGACCGGAGTCACCTGGACATCGACTGAAGTCCGCCCGAACCGAAACCCACAAGCCCGGGACCGCTGATCCTCTCAGCATTCCCACCTTGTAAACGTTCTTACCCTGCAAACTGCGGCGGCGGGCCGTTCCCCCCGAATACCGGCCCGCCGCCGAATTTTTTCTCCCGAACACGAAGCCCGCAGGTCAGTCTTCATCCTTGAAGGGATCCGGGTCGCCGGGATCTCTCAGCTTGGCGATTTCCGCAGCCACCCTTGGTGCATCGGCAATGCCGAAGAATCCCTCGATCTGATAGCTGCCGCCGGCCGAGCGCCGCCACCAGCCCAGCTTACGCTCCAGAAAGATCACATTGCCCCGCCCGCCCTCGTCAGCCATGGCACGCGGCTCGTCGAGCTCCGCCGGCGCAAAGGAGCGTTCAAGGCGAAACGGCCAGAAAGACAGGATCATCACCCGCCGGTCGGTAACGGCATAGACCATGCTGCGGGCCGCATGCCGGGCAATGTTCGGCGCCACGACCAGCACGATGCAGTAGAGGCCGGCGGCGGCCAGGAAACCGAACAACAGGGCGTTTTCGGTGCTCGACCGCCAGTCCGGCACATAGCCGTACCAATGCAGCCCCGCGATCACCGCCAGCCCCAGCACCCCGCGGATCACCTGCGGAAACTTGGTGCGGGCATAGGCATGGAGGCCCGGCCGGTCGGCCCAGATCAGCGTTTCGCCCGGCGCCAGCGCCTGGCGTGCGATCTCAAGCGGATCACCCGACATGGTGAAGCCGATCGGCAGCCAGAACCCTAATCATGCGCCACCATGACCGGCACCTTGGCGAGGTGCAGGACCTTGCGGGAGACCGAACCCAGCAGCAGTTCGGCGTACTCACCGAGGCCACGGCGGCCGACGACGATCAGATCGGCACCGGCCCGGCCCGCCTCCTCAAGGATTTCGTCCGCGGGATCGCCATGGCCGACGCGGCGCTCCACCGTCACGCCCGCCGGCACTTCGGCCAGAACCTGGGCTGAGGAGAGGATGCGGTCGAAAACCTCGGCGCGGCTGAGGTCCTCGGCATTGGCGAGATCGGCCAGAGGCCCCTTGAGCGGGCGGTGGCCGTCGACCGCCATCAAAATCAGGGTCGCCCCGTAGGTCTTGGCCAGGTCGCCGGCGCAGCGGACCGCCTTGCCGGCATGGCCGGAGCCATCGACCGCAACCAGAATGGTCTTGAACATCGCCCTTTCTCCTTCCCCTTTCGAAATCCTGCTTTGCGGTTTCGCGCCTTTCGGCGGCGCACAGCTTAGCCGCCCCGGTCTGCACGTCCAACGGCCATGCCCCCGACAATGCAAAAAAGCGCCACAAAATGGCCGCATCGGGCGATGAACCTCCAGCATCAAGCGAACGACTTATGGAAAGCCTGGAAGTAGGGAGACATGACCAAGAAAGCCTCTTCGGCCCTTCTGCTCGCCCTTGCCATCGCCTTGGCGTTGCCGAGGACCGGCGACGCAGAAACCGCCGCGCCTGTCAGCCTCGGCTTCGCCGAACGGCTCAACGATGCCGCTTTGGCGCGCACAGAGGCCTTCGTGCTTTACGACCCCGCCTATGTGCGGATTGCCTATCCCGGCGGCGACGTCGCCGAGAATCGCGGTGTCTGTTCCGATGTTGTGATCCGAGCCTATCGCGCGCTCGGCGTCGATCTGCAAAAGCTGGTGCACGAGGACATGCGCGCGAACTTTGCCGCCTACCCCAAACATTGGGGCCTGACGCGGCCGGACAGCAACATCGACCACCGCCGCGTGCCGAACCTGGAAACCTTCCTGCGGCGCCAGGGGACGGCCCTGCCCCCGAGCGACGATCCCGCGGATTACAAACCGGGTGATGTCGTGGCCTGGAACCTGCGCGGCCCCGGCGGTTTCCTGCCGCACATCGGCATCGTCACCGACCGGATCGCGCCTTCCGGCCTTCCCAGGATCGTTCACAACATCGGCGCGGGGCCGCAGCTTGAAGACGTGCTGTTTTCCTGGCCCATGACCGGCCATTACCGCTACCTGCCGGAGGGTGTTGCGGAACCCGCCGCAGAGAGCGCCTTAATCGCTGAACCGGGGCGCTGACGACGACGACACAGAGGTGACAATAAGGGGGTCCCCATGCCGAACAACATTTTCATCCTCGCCACCGGGCTCTGCCTGGCCATCGGCATCGCCGTGAGCGGCTGGTTCGTCGGCGAGGGCTTTTTGGAGGGCCGCAAGGCCGACCGCTATGTCACGGTAAAAGGTGTCGCCGAGCAGGAAGCCAAGGCCGACCTCGCAGTCTGGGCGCTGCGCTTTGTCGCCACCGGCGACGACCTGACAGCCGTGCAGCAGAAGATCGCCGCGGACAGTGCGGTGGTGCGGGACTTCCTGATCAACAGCGACTTCAAAGCCGAAGAGATCGAGAACCGGGATCTTCAGGTTGTCGACCGCCTGGCACAGCAGTATCGCCAGGGCGAGGTCGACAGCCGCTTCATCATCGCCCAGACCGTCGCTCTGCGGACAGCCGATGTGGACCGGGTTGCGGACACCTTCAAGCGCATCGGCGAACTGGTCGCCACCGGGCTGGTCCTCTCCGACGAAAACCAATGGGCCGCGGGACCGACCTACATCTTCACAGGCCTCAATGATTTGAAACCGGCGATGATCGCCGAGGCGACCAAGAATGCCCGCGCCGGCGCCGAACAGTTTGCCGCCGATTCCGGCAGCACTGTCGGCGGTATCCGCCGCGCCAATCAGGGTGTTTTCGTGATCCGGCCGCGCGACCAGATCCCCGGCGCCAACGAGGCCAAACAGATCTACAAGACGGTCCGGGTGGTCTCCACAATCGAGTTCAGCCTTCAGGACTAAGGCGGCTCAGTCCACGAAGGCCCAGGTGTCTGCACCATCGAAGTGACGGATGCGCAGATCGGCGATATCGGCTGGCTCTGCCATGGCGCAGTTCACCGCCATGCGGGCCTCCGGCCCCGGGGTGAGGTTTTCCCAGTGGGTCGTGCAGCCGCAGGTCTTGCAGCTATGAAAGGCGAGCAGTTTATCGCCCCAGATGTAGCGGATTGTCGCACCTTCACTGAAATTCAGCGTGATACGCCCGGTCTCGGCATAAGCCCAAAGCGCACCGGCGCGCCGGCAAAATGAGCAGTTGCAGCGGTTCAGCCAATCCGGCCGGTCCGGATAGACGAAGCTGACCGCGCCGCAGTGGCAGGCTCCTCGAATCATGACGATCTCCGTTTCGCCTGATTTTCGCTGATTGCCAGCAATATCCAACATCGCCGCGCGACTCCAGGGTTAACGGTGCATTTTGGTTAATCAGATTGCGGCTTTTCCTGTGGAAAAACCGGGTCAAGGCGCGTAAAACCGGCGGTCCGAGAGTTTCTGAGGAATGAAGAGGTCCGCCATGGCCACGACCTGGACGCCTGAGTCCTGGCGCAACAAGCCGATCCGGCAGGTGCCGGATTATGCCGATAAAGCCGCGCTGGAGCGTGTCGAGCAGCAGCTTGCCGCCTACCCGCCGCTGGTTTTTGCCGGGGAAGCGCGGCGCCTGCGCCAACAACTCGGCGAAGTGGCCGAAGGCCGTGCCTTTCTTCTCCAGGGTGGCGACTGCGCGGAAAGCTTCGCCGAGTTCCATCCCAACAACATCCGCGACACCTTCCGCGTCATGCTGCAGATGGCAGTGGTGCTGACCTTCGGTGCCGGCTGCCCGATCGTGAAGGTCGGCCGCCTCGCCGGCCAGTTCGCCAAGCCGCGTTCCGCCCCGACCGAGGTGATCGACGGCGTTGAGCTGCCGAGCTATCGCGGCGACATCATCAATGGCATCGATTTCGACGCGGACGAGCGGGTCCCCGATCCGGAACGTCTTGTGCGCGCCTACAACCAGGCGGCGGCGACCCTCAACCTGCTGCGCGCCTTCGCCCAGGGCGGTTTCGCCGACCTGCACAAGGTGCATCAGTGGAACCTGGAGTTCGTTTCCGACGGCGCACCGGCCCAGCGTTATGAGGAACTGGCCGGCCGCATCGACGAGGCCCTCGCCTTCATGCGCGCCTGCGGCATCGCGCCGGAGACAGTGCCGAAACTGCGCGAAACCGATTTCTATACCAGCCACGAGGCCCTGCTGCTGTGGTACGAACAGGCACTGACCCGGGTCGATAGCCTGACCGGCCAGTGGTACGACTGTTCGGCCCACATGGTCTGGATCGGCGACCGCACCCGGCATCCGGACGAAGCCCATGTCGAGTTCATGCGCGGCATCCAGAACCCCATCGGCATGAAGTGCGGCCCGACGACGGACCCGGACGAATTGATCCGCCTGATCGATACCCTGAACCCGGAGAACGAGGCCGGACGCCTGACCCTGATCGCCCGTATGGGCCATGACAAGGTCGGCGACCATCTTCCGGCCCTGATCCGCGCCGTCCAGCGCGAAGGCAAGCAGGTCGTCTGGTCCTGCGATCCCATGCACGGCAACACGGTCAAATCCTCCAGCGGCTACAAGACCCGGCCCTTCGACCGCATCCTGGCGGAGGTGAAGAACTTCTTCGCCGTGCATCGGGCCGAGGGCAGCTACGCCGGCGGTGTCCATTTCGAGATGACCGGCCAGGACGTGACCGAGTGCATCGGTGGCGCCCAGGCGATCAGCGACGAGCGCCTCGGCGACCGCTATCACACGCATTGCGATCCGCGCCTCAACGCCAAGCAGTCGCTGGAACTGGCCTTCCTGATCTCGGAAGCCCTGAAGGACGAACGTGTCGCCCGCCAAAACGGGAACGGCCGCAGCGGCGGTGACAAGGTAGCGGCGATTTTCTAGGGTTTTCGGGCCTTCCCGATACCTTTTGGCCTGCTTCGCGTCAGGCGCATGGCAGCCCGCAGCTCAGGGGTGCTGGCCCTGGCCAGCCCGCTGGGCTAGGCTTTCCAGGACAAGCAATCGCTTGAGGGAGTTGGGTAATGCCGGAAGGTCCCAGCCGCAACAGTATTCCTGATTCGCCGACACGGATCGATCGCTGGCCGATGGATGAGGCCGACATCGCCGCCTGGACCGATGTCTATTTCAAACGCACCCGCAAGGCGGTGGAGCGGTTCGGCGACATCACCGTCACCTACGCCGTCTTCATGCGCCGTCCGGTCATCTCGGCGCCGCGCTTGGCGATCGACTGGCTGCACCAGATCGCCGAGCGCCGAAACACCCGTTTCGAGATCGACCTGCGCTACCCCGAGGGCAAGTGGGTCGGCGCCGGCGAACCGCTGTTCTACGTAACCGGCCAGATGCTGCACCTGGCCGACCTGGAAACCCTGCTGCTGCAAAAGCTGGGGCCGACCTGCGTCGCCGCCTACAACGCCTATACCATGTGCGCGGAGCTGCCCAAGGCGGCATTCCTGGCGATGGACGCCCGGCACTGCGCCGGTGCGGAGATGGCCGAGGCGATGGCCTATGCCGCCTCGGTTGGCTCGGAGCGGGCCCGCCGCAAGGCCGGGGCCGTCGGCTTCATCGGCAATGCGACAGACGCGACCGCCCACTATTTCGGCCAGGACCGCGGCATGGGCACCATGCCCCATGCCTTCATCGGCTATGCCGGCAGCACACTGCGGGCGGCGGAGATGTACGACGAGACCTTTCCCGACGAACCGATGACGGTGCTGGTCGACTACTTCGCGCGGGAGGTGACCGACGCCCTCACCTGTTGCCGCCGCTTTCCCGGACGCGCCGCAGACGGCAGCCTCGCGATCCGCATCGACACGCCGGGCGGCCGCTTCATCGAAGGGCTCGACCCGCCCGGATCCTACGCCGTGGTCGAACGCAACGTCCCCGGCGTGCTGCGCGGCTACCGTACCGATGACGAACTGCGCTATCTGGTCGGCGCGGGTGTCTCCGCCGCAGCCATCTGGCGTATGCGGGAGAGCCTGGACAACGAGGGCTTCGACAAGGTGAAGATCGTCGCCTCCTCCGGCTTCAGTCCCGCCAAATGCCGCCTGATGGCGGAGGCCAAGGCGCCGGTCGACGTGATCGGCACCGGCTCCTACTTGCCCGGTAAGTGGTCGGAGACCTACGCCACGGCAGATATCGTCGAGTACGACGGTGTTTCGCGGGTGAAGGTCGGCCGCGAGTTCCTGTTGCGAAAATAGGCCGCCTCACCCATAAACCGCCCGTAACGGCAAGCTTCGCCGGGCAGGGTCCGATCCGCCACCATCTTTACAGAAGAACCATGCAAGACAGCCGCATCGCCGAAGTGATCGACAACTTCTCCTTCCTGGACGATTGGGACGAGCGCTTTCGCTATCTCATCGACCTCGGGCGCAAGCTGCCCCCCATGGACGAGGCCCTGAAGACCGAGGAGACCAAGGTCCGCGGCTGCACCAGCCAGGTCTGGATCATCGACGAAGTGCTACCCGGAACGCCGCCACGGCTGCAGTTCCGCGCCGACAGCGACGCCCACATCGTCAAGGGACTGATCGCCGTTCTGCTGTCGATCTACGACAACCGGAGCCCGGAGGAGATCCTGGCCGTCGACATCAAGAACGCCATCGGCGAACTGGGATTGGCCGAACACCTCAGCCCCAACCGGGCCAACGGCCTGTTTTCCATGGTCGAACGCATTCGCCAGCTTGCCCTGCAAGAGGTTGGGCCGGAAAGCGGCCAGAGTCCGGAGGGCCTTGTCGCTGAGGCGTCGCGGGAGTAAGTATCGCTTATGGCCGACCGACTGAAAATCGCCCTGGCGCAGATCAACCCGACGATGGGCGACATTGCGGGGAATCTTGAGCGCCTGCGCGCGGCCCGCAAGGAAGCCGCCGCCAAAGGCGCTGATCTGGTGGTCGCTTCCGAGATGGTGATCACCGGCTATCCGACCGAGGACCTGGTGCTGAAGCCGATGTTTCTCGATGCCGCTGAAGACGCCATTGCCGAACTGGCCAAGGACACGGCGGACGGCGGGCCAGGTATGATCGTCGGCGGCCCTTCCCGACCGGATCCGGAAGCCAGGCCGCCGCTCTTCGGCAAGGTCTTCAACTCTGCCTATGTTCTGGATGCCGGCGAAATCGTCACGCTGCGCTCCAAGTACGACCTGCCCAACTACGGCGTGTTCGACGAGAAACGGGTTTTCGGCGCCGGCCCCCTGCCCGGCCCGGTAAACTACCGCGGCGTGCGCCTGGGATTGATGGTCTGCGAGGACATGTGGACGTCGGAGGTAAGCGAGTGCCTGGAAGAATCCGGGGCCGAGATCCTGATGGTGATCAACGGCTCGCCCTACGAGGCGAACAAGACCGAAGAGCGTATCCAGCTCGCGGTCAGCCGGGTCAGCGAAACCGGCCTGCCGATCATCTACGTGAATCAAGTCGGCGGCCAGGATGAACTCGTTTTCGACGGCGCCTCCTTCGCCCTGAACAGCGACAACTCCATGCCCATCCATCTGCCGGCCTTCGCCGAAGCGGTGGCGGTCAGCGATTGGCAGCGCGGTGACGAGGGATGGCGTTGTGAAGAAGGTTTGCGCGAAGCCCCCGACAGCAGCCTGGACGGCGGACCCGATGCGGGCATGGAGCCGGTCTATCGGGCTTTGATGCTGGGACTGCGCGACTACGTGCAAAAGAACCGTTTTCCCGGGATCATTCTCGGTCTGTCCGGCGGCATAGACTCCGCCCTTTCGGCGGCAATCGCTGTCGATGCCCTGGGCCCGGAGCGGGTGCACTGCGTTATGATGCCCTCGCCCTACACCAGTCAGGAAAGCCTGGACGACGCCGCCGAGGCCGCCGACCTGATGGGGATCAAACTGGACTCGGTCTCCATCGAGCCGGCCATGCAGGCCTTCGGCGAGATGCTGACGCCGATGCTGAACGGCTTCGCGGCCGCCAACGGGGCCGGCGACACAACGGAAGAAAACATTCAGGCCCGCTCGCGCGGCCTGACCCTGATGGCGATCTCCAACAAGCTCGGCTACATGGTGCTTTCGACGGGCAACAAGTCAGAGGTCTCGGTCGGCTATGCCACGCTCTACGGCGACATGGTCGGCGGCTACAACGTGTTGAAGGACGTCTACAAGACCTTGGTCTTTTCGTTATCGCGCTGGCGCAACCAGGTGCTGCCGCCGGACGCTCTCGGCCCGGCCGGCCGGGTGATCCCGGAGCGGATCATCACCAAGCCGCCCTCGGCGGAGCTGAAGCCCGACCAGAAGGACGAGGACAGCCTGCCGCCCTACGACGTGCTGGACGAGATCCTGAAAGCGCTGATCGAGGACGAGGCGAGCATCGACGGTATCGTCGCGCGCGGCCACGACCGCGACCTGGTGAACCGCATCTGGCGGATGCTGGAACTCGCGGAATACAAACGCCGCCAAGCCTGCCCGGGGGTGAAGATCACCCGCCGCGCCTTCGGCCGCGACCGCCGCTATCCGATCACCAACGCCTTCAAGGGCCCGGCCTGAGCCAGGCCCCCAAAAGCTTTTACCCTCAGAGCTTTCTGACCTCGCCGAGGAATAGGCCGACACGCTGCTTGAGCTCGTCGGCCTGTCTGTTCAGTTCGCCGGCAGCCGAAAGGACCTGACCGGCGGCATTGCCGGTTTCGGAAGAGGCGCTGGAGACGCCGCCGATGTTGCCGGTTACCTCCTGGGTGGCGGCCTGCTGCTCTTCGACGGCGGCGGAAATCGCGGTCGTGACTTCGCTGATTTCGCCGATGGTTCCGGTGATCACCTTGATGGCGCCGACAGCCCCATCGGTCGAAGTCTGGATCTGCGCGACCTGTGCGGCGATGTCCTCCGTCGCCTTCGCGGTTTGATTGGCCAAAGCCTTCACCTCGCTGGCGACCACGGCAAAGCCCTTACCTGCCTCTCCGGCCCGGGCCGCCTCGATGGTGGCGTTCAGGGCCAGGAGATTGGTCTGCTCGGCGATTTCCTGGATCAGATTGACCACGTCGCCGATTTTCTGCGCGCCCTCCGAAAGGCCGTTGACCAGCTCGGTGGAGCGTTTGGCTTCATCGACCGCTTTACCGGCGATGGTCGTGCACTGACTGATCTGCCGCGAGATTTCCTGCGCCGAGGCGGTCAGCTCTTCGGAAGCGGTGGCAACCGAGTTGGCCTGGCTGTTGGTCTCCTCAGCCGTGGCGGTGAGCGATTCGGCGCTGCTTTGCAGTTGGGTCGAAGCCGAAGACACAGTGTCCACCACACCACTGATGTTGGCTTCGAAGTCGTCGGCCAGACGAACCCTGTCCGTCGCGAGCGACCATGTCACCATGGGCCCGATGTAAGCGCCCTCGCCGTCGGCCACGGCGGACATACGCAAGTCCAGCGTGTCCTCGCCGACCTTGATCTTCGCGTTGTGCGGCAACTGAGAAGGGTCCGCCAGAAGGTCGCGCTGCATCTGCGGGTTCTTGTGAAAGACGTCGATGCAGGTTCCCTTCAGTTCGTCGACGGGTACCGGCAGCAAAGACTGCAACGGGCGCAGCGTATCGACGCTGGTCTTGTTCACGTAGGTGATTTCCAGACTGTCCTTGTCGGCCAGCATCACGTTGATCGGCATCTGATCGATCATGTCGATCAGAAGACCCGCTTCCTTTTCCTTGCGCGCCTGCTCGGTGATGATCTTCCAGGAAAGCATGGGCCCGATGTAACGGCCACCGCGTCCCGTGATGGCCGTTACCCGCAGGTCGAGGGTCTCGTCCCCCACCTGGATCCGGGTCTGCCAAGGCAGGTTCGCCGGATCGGAGAGCAAGCGGCGCTGATGCGCCGGTTCTTTGTGAAAGATGTCAACGGACTGGCCGACGATGTGTTCCGCGGGAACGGGGAGAACGGTTTCGATGGAGCGCAGAGCCTCGATGGAGGCTTCGTTGGCGTAGTTGATGGTGAAGTCTCTCAAGTCCAGGGTCATAACCGGAACCGGCAGGCTGTCGACCATCTGTTGCAGGGTGCGGCGGTCAAAGGCGGCAGGGGAACCTCCGGGTAGCTGGAAGGCGGCGCGCATAGCTATCTCCTTTTATTGTGATTGTTTTGATTATTTGAAATAATCAAAATATAATAACTTTGTCCCCTACAACAAAATCGCCGTGATACTGACCGGATAAAGTAAACAAACTGCCGATATTTACTCTCTATTGATGTAAATCAATCATGCAAGACTTACGATCGAGGAGCCCAGGCGCCCTGCATCGGAAGGGGCCGGCCAGGCGTGTTTGCCCCGGCGTGTTGCCGCTGGACCGCCAGACGGACTTCCCACGCACATTCAGTCTTTGTTGGCCGGCGCAGCGGTGATAACAAGGCGCCAAGCCGCCTTTACACCCCGTCTTGCCAGCCTTGAGAAACCGACCGCCTGATGAAAGTTCGTTTTGCCCCCAGCCCGACCGGCCTGCTGCACGTCGGGAATACGCGCCAGGCGCTGATCAACTGGCTCTATGCCCGCGCCAAAGGCGGGCGCTTCGTGCTGCGCATCGACGACACGGATACGGAACGCTCGACGCCCGAGTACGCCGCCGCTATCGAGCGGGACCTGACCTGGCTCGGCCTCACCTGGGACGAAAAGGCGGTGCAGTCGGAACGCCTGGAGCGCTACAGCGCTGCCGCGGAGCGCCTGAAACAGGCCGGGCGGCTCTATGCCTGCTACGAAACCCCGGAGGAACTGGGGCTGAAGCGCAAGGTCGCGCTCAATGCCGGACGCCCGCCGATCTACGACCGCGGCGCCCTCGCCCTCAGCGATGACGAGAAAGCGGCCCTGGAGGCCGAAGGCCGCCGCCCCCACTGGCGCTTCAAGCTGGACCACAGCGAGATCGCCTGGCTCGACCGGGTCCGCGGGCCGGTTTCCTTCCAGGGGGAGAACCTCAGCGACCCGGTGCTGATCCGTGAGGACGGCCGCCCGCTCTACACCCTGACCTCGGTGGTCGACGACATGGAGCTGGAAGTAACCGACATCCTGCGCGGCGAGGACCATGTCGCCAACACGGCGGTGCAGGTGCAACTCTTCGCGGCTTTGGGCGGTACCGTGCCGGCTTTCGGCCATCTCTCCCTGATCGCCGGGGCCGGCGGCGAAACCCTGTCCAAACGCCTCGGCTCCCTCTCCCTCGCCTCTCTGCGCGACGAGGGCCTGGAGGCCATGAGCCTCAACTGCTACCTGGCCCGCCTCGGCACGCCGGACCCGGTAGAGCCGCTGCAGAGCCTGGAAGAACTCGTCTCGGGCTTCGACCTCGCGCGCTTCGGGCGCGCGACACCGAAGTTCGATCCCAAGGATCTCGAACACCTGAACGCCCGGCTGCTGCACGGCACGCCTTACGAGGCTGTAGCCGATCGCCTGCCCGGCGGCTTCGACGCCGCCCTCTGGGAGGCGGTACGCCCCAACCTGACCCGTCTGGCCGAGGCCGAGACCTGGCAGATCATCTGCCGCGGACCGGTGGCGCCGGTGATCGTCGATGCCGACTTCACACGGCAGGCGGCGGAACTGCTGCCGCCCGAGCCCTGGGATGAATCCACCTGGCAGGCCTGGACCGGCGCGGTGAGGGAGGCAACGGGACACAAGGGCAAAGCCCTGTTCCTGCCGCTGCGCCAGGCGCTGACCGGCCTCGACCACGGGCCGGAGTTGAAGGCTCTGCTGCCCCTCATCGGACGCGAAAGGGCCGAGGCGCGGCTGGCCGGCAAGGCGGCCTAGGGTGCGGGCCTGCACCCCAAAAGACCCCCTTGATCCCCCAAGATCTCTTGACCGGGGCGCCGCAAGGCGTAAAGTCCCGGGCATGACGCACCCGGCTCTCCTCCGCATTTGCGCGCGATGTTGCGACTGTCCGGCCTTTACGGCCTGAGGCAGCCCCTTCGCCTGCGGCCCGCGCGACGGGCCCCGCCCCAAGATGACCCGGATGTGAGTTCCCAATGTCCAAAGCCGACCTGCAGCTTCACAACACGCTGACGCGCCGTAAGGAGCGTTTCGAGCCCCTCGACCCGAACAACGTGCGCATGTACGTCTGCGGACCGACGGTCTACGACTTCGCCCATATCGGCAACGCCCGCCCGGTGGTGGTCTTCGACGTCCTGTTCCGCCTGCTGCGCCACATCTATGGCGCCGAGCAGGTGACCTATGCGCGCAACATCACCGATGTCGAAGACAAGATCATCGAGGCCGCCGACAAAAGCGGCGAGCCGATCGAGGCGATCACCACGCGCACGACAAAGGCCTATCAGGACGATATGGCGGCGCTCGGCGCCCTCAACCCCACGGTGCAGCCCCGCGCGACCGAACACATCGGCCAGATGATCGCGATGATGGAGACCCTGGTCGAGAAGGGTCACGCCTATGCCGCTGAGGGCCACGTCCTCTTTGCCGTTGCCTCGATGGCGGACTACGGACAGCTCTCACGCCATAACCGCGACGAGATCATCGCCGGTGCCCGGGTCGAGGTCGCACCCTACAAGAAAGACCCCGCCGACTTCGTTTTGTGGAAGCCCAGCACGCCGGAGCAGCCCGGTTGGGAAAGCCCCTGGGGCCGCGGCCGTCCGGGCTGGCACATCGAGTGCTCGGCCATGGCCGAAAAACATCTCGGCCAGACCTTCGATATTCACGGCGGCGGTCTCGATCTGACCTTTCCGCACCACGAGAACGAGATCGCCCAGAGCCGCTGCGCTCACGGCACCGAACTGATGGCCCGATTCTGGATGCACAACGGCTATGTCGTGGTGAACGGCGAGAAGATGTCCAAGTCTCTCGGCAACTTCTTCACCGTCCGCCAGTTGCTGGACGAGGGTTTGCGCGGCGAGGCGATCCGTCTCGCCCTGCTCTCCGGCCACTACCGCGCCCCCTTGGATATCACCCGCGACAAGATCGCCGAGTGCAAAGGCCAGCTCGACCGCCTCTACGGTGCGTTGCGCGGCGTGAAGGCGAGCGCCGAGCATCCCCCGGCCAAACTGCTCGACGCCCTGGCCGACGACCTCAACACGCCCTTGGCCGTGGCGGCGCTGCATGAGGTGGCGGGCAATCTGAACAAGGCAACCGACGAAGGCGACCGCGCGGCCCTGGCCGGTGCATTGCTGGCCGGCGGCGAACTGCTCGGCCTGCTGTGGGAGGACCCGGAAGCCTGGTTCAAGGGCGACACGGCGGAGGGCGGTCTCTCCGCCGAGGAGATCGAAGCGCTGATCGCCGCCCGCGTCGAAGCCCGCAAGGCCAAGGACTTCGCCGAGTCAGACCGCATCCGCGACGACCTGCAGGCCAAGGGCATCATCCTGGAAGACGGCCCCGCCGGCACCACCTGGAAACGGGGGGATTGAGGCGGCTGTCATCCTTCGAGACGCTTGCTCCGCAAGCTCCTCAGGATGAGGGGACCGAGGTAAGACTCTCACCCTGAGGAGGCGCTTCAGCGCCGTCTCGAAGGGCGAACAGCGACACACTCTGACAACAATAGCCCCTCACCCTCCCGCTCACGCGGGCCCCTCCCTCTCCCACGAAAGGGGAGAGGAAAAACAACGAACCGCAAACGAAAGACCCTCTCCCCTTGTGGGAGAGGGTTGCGCAGCCTTGGTACGATCGCAGATCGAACCTGGGCGAAGCTGGGTGAAGGGGAATGGCTGGTGGCAATGGTCCCGATTAAAACCTCTTGGCGAACAAAACTCCCAACTCTAGACGACTGATTCGCGACCAACCTCCCAGTACTTCAAGCCGGCATCTTCGAACTTCTGCTCGAGCGCTTCCAATCCGTGGTCGGCTCCATAGTTTCGTTCGCATTCGGTGATAGGCAACATCCACGCAACATGAGCGTGAGTATCACCCAAGCTGCAGATCTCGAACTCAGGCCCTAAAGGATAAGGCTTCGAGACCAACCAATAGTCGCAGTAGGAACCGGGCAGCCAAGGCTCCCCAATTGGCAGGGTATGGCCGAAGCCAAGGTCATGCCTTGCATGATAGTGGGTAGTCATCGCCAGAAGCTCGACAATGCGAATACTGTAGTCTTGTGCATGAATGACAAATTCCATCAACCCTGACTGATCATGCCAAAGTCGACTCGCGCCGATTGAGCAGTAGGTCCAAAGACCGATGACGGGCCCCGGCTCTGCGCAAAACACTTCAAAACCAGGAACCACAGCATTGATTGGCCCCTGTTCCCACCGTTCCATCTTTGTCCGGTGGCCACCAAAGTAGTCCTCGTAGTGTTTGAGAATTCTTGCCGTACGGTCTTGTGCTATCACCAGCCCCCGTCCCTACTCCGCCGCCTGCGCTTCCGGTTCGGGCAGCGGTTCGCGCATGGTGACGAATTCCTCCGCCGCCGTGGGGTGGATGCCGACGGTGGCGTCGAAGTGCTGCTTGGTGGCGCCGGCCTTGATGGCGACGGCCATGCCCTGGACGATCTCCGGGGCATCGAGGCCGACCATGTGGACCCCGACCACCTTCTGCCCGGCACGCTCGACGATCAGCTTCATCATGGTCTTTTCGTCGCGGCCGGAGAGCGTGTGCTTCATCGGCTTGAAGGTGGAGCGGTAGAGATCAAGGGCGCCGTAATTCTCCCTTGCCTGAACCTCGGTCAGCCCGACCGTGCAGACCGGCGGATGGCTGAAGACGGCGGAGGGCACGTCGGCGTGATCCATGGCGCGCGGCGTGCCGCGATAGACCGTGTCGACGAAGGCCATGGCCTCCTGGATCGCCACCGGCGTCAGGGCGATGCGGTCGGTGACGTCGCCGACGGCGTAGATGTTGTCCGCCGTGGTGCGCGAATAGGCATCGACCTTGATGGCCCCGCGCGCGTTCAGTTCGACACCTGCAACCTCGAGACCGAGATTCTCCACGTTCGGCTTGCGGCCGGTTGCCGCCATCAGCAGGTCGGTCTCCAGGGTCGAGCCGTCGGAGAGGTGCAGCAGCAGATCCTTCTCCCGCTTCTCGACCCGGTCGATAATGGTCTCGACGATGATGTCGATGCCCTTCTTCACCATCTCCCCGGCCAGGGTGTTGCGCACGTCGTCGTCGAAGCCGCGCAGGATCTGCGGGCCGCGGTACATCTGCGTCACCTTGCTGCCGAGGCCGTTGAAGATGCCGGCGAACTCCACCGCGATATAGCCGCCGCCGGCGATCACCACCCGCTCGGGCAGTTCGGTCAGATGAAAGGCTTCGTTGGAGGAGATGCCGTGCTCCCAGCCCGGCTCCATGGGAAAGGTCGGCGTGCCGCCGGTGGCGATCAGGATCGTCTCGGCGGAGAACACCTCTTCGCCGACCTCGATGCGGTGGGCATCCAGCAGGCGGGCATGGCCCTGGTAGATTTCGACCCCCGCTGTGTTGAGCAGCTTTTTGTAGATGCCTTCCAGCCGGTCGATTTCCTTGTCCTTGTTGGCGATCAACGTGGCCCAGTCGAAACTGGCCGGCGCCACGGTCCAGCCAAAGCCCGCGGCATCCTCGAAGTCCTCGTGAAAATGGCTGGCGTAGGACAGCAGTTTCTTCGGAACGCAGCCGCGGATGACGCAGGTACCGCCGTATCGGTAGGATTCCGCTATGGCAACGCGCGCACCGGTTGCAGCCGCCATACGGGCGCCCCGGACTCCGCCCGATCCGCCACCGATAACGAAAAGGTCATAGTCATATCCGGCCATTTTTTGTCCTTCGAAAGGCCCAGGCATAGGGCTCGGCTTGGTCAGGCGCCAATCTAGGCAGAGCCCCCTGGAGCCGCAAGGCTCGCCGGCCCCGGGGCGGCGCCGGAAGCTACGCTGAATGCTTAGATGCTTAGAATCTCAAAGAGTTGCGCGATTTATCACACCGCGCCAAGATAATGTAACAAAAGCAACAAATGAAACAGTGGGGACACAAAACCACCACACAGGGACGGATATCCGGAGTTGAACCATGTTGTTCCAAAAGCTGATGCAGAAGGTCGTCGAGCAAGGCAACCTGCGCCTGATCGATGCTGCGGGACGGACCTACGACTGCGGCGACGGCAGTGGCCAGCGCTGCACCCTGCGCCTCAATAACCGCAGCCTTGAATACAAGCTCGTTCTCAATCCACCGCTCTATCTGGCCGAGGCCTACATGGACGGCGAGATCACGGTGGAGGAAGGCAACCTGCGCGGCTTCATCGAGATGCTGGCGCGCAACTATCATGTCCTGGAGAACAACAGGCTGGTCTCGCTGGGCTTCGCCCTGGCCCGCCACACCCGGCATCTGAAACAGTACAACCCGATCGGCAAAGCCCAGCAGAACGTCGCCCACCACTACGACCTCTCCGGCGAACTCTACGATCTTTTCCTCGATGCCGACCGCCAGTATTCCTGCGCCTACTTCCGCAACGGTGATGAAAGTCTGGAACAGGCCCAGGCCGACAAGAAGCTGCACCTCGCCGCCAAGCTCTACCTGAACAAGCCGGGCCTGAAGCTGCTCGACATCGGTTCCGGCTGGGGCGGGCTCGGCCTCTACATGGCGCGCACGGGTGACTGCGACGTCACCGGCGTCACCCTCAGCACCGAGCAGCACAAGGTGAGCCAGGCGCGGGCGAAGAAAGCCGGTCTGGACGACCGGGTGAAGTTCCATCTGCGCGACTACCGCGAAGACCAGGACCGCTACGACCGCATTGTCTCTGTCGGCATGTTCGAACATGTCGGCAAAAAGAACTACCGCGAGTTCTTCCAGAAGGTCAGCGACCTGCTGAGCGACGACGGCGTCTTCGTGCTGCATTCGGTCGGACGGGTGAACGATCCGGGCCCGGTGAATCCCTTCATCCGCAAGTACATCTTCCCCGGCACCGACGTGCCGACTCTGGGCGAAGTCCTGCCGGTCATCGAGGACTGCATGCTGACGGTGACCGATGTGGAGGTGCTGCGGCTGCACTACGCGGAAACCCTGCGCCATTGGGAGGAACGCTTCCAGGCCAACCGGGACAAGATCGCCGAACTCTATGACGAGCGCTTCTGCAGGATGTGGGAGGCTTATCTGGTGGGCTGCGAGATGGGCTTCCGCCACCAGGGCCTGATGGTCTTCCAGATTCAGATCACCAAGAGCCCGACCGCCGTGCCGCAGACCCGCGATTACATCTATGAGTGGGAGCACGACCGCGCCGGCGCGGCCAGCCAGGCGGCGGAGTAGGGTCCGAGCGGAACCAAAAGCCCCCTCACCCCGGCCCTCTCCCTTGATGGGCTACGGCATTCACGGAATTGCTTCTCTTTGAGGCGATGATGTGATTCAAGCAATCCAGGTTTTTTGGGGGATCTGGATGGCTGGGTTTGGAGACGTGCGTGTTGCGGGTCGGTCGGAATGGATGATGGACCAGTTGGTGTCGAGCGGCAGTTGCGTATTGCGCAAGGTTGGTGGTGACCGGGCTGGTGAGATGGCGTGCCACCGGTTTTTGTCTTCGCCGCATTCCAGCGTTGCGGCGATCCTGTCCGGCCTTGCGGCCCGGACGGCGGCGGTGTGCGCGGGTCGGCATGTGATCTGCATCCAGGATACGAGCGAGATCAACTTCAAGAACCGCGCGGCCAACCGCCGGGGTTTTGGATGCGGGGCGGATGGCACGAGCCCGGCCTTTTTCCTGCACCCGCTGCTTGCGGTGGACGCCGAGGACGAGGCGGTGCTTGGCCTTGTGGGGGCCGAGATCTGGACCCGGCCGCCGGTCAAGGCGGGCGATCGTCGGCGGCGTGCGCCTTCGGACAAGGAGAGCGGTCGCTGGCTGTCCGGGGCGCGCTGCGCCGGCGAGGGTTTGGCCGGCGCCGCCAGCGTAACCGTGGTGGCCGACCGGGAAAGCGACGTCTACACGCTGTTTGCCGGCAAGCCCGAGGGCGTGGAGCTTGTGGTGCGGGCGCGCCACGACCGTGGCTTGGCGGACGGGGAGAACGAAGCAGACGGGGCGGATGGCCGCCGCCTGTTCGAGGCACTGGCGGCGGAACCTGCGCAAGGCCGGTCTGTCGTGAAGGTCGGCCCGCGTGGGCCGGGCGACAAGGGCCGCGAGGCCACGGTGGAACTGCGGGCACGCCGTGTGCGGATCGTCCGCCCCTCGAGGCTGAAGAAGGCGCATGCCGCAGAGATGGTCGAGATGACCGTCGTCGAAGCGCGCGAGCCCGATCCGCCGGCGGGCAAGGCGGCGCTGCACTGGCGTCTGCTGTCGTCGGCGGACATCGCGCCGCAGCGTGCGGTTCAGCTCTACCGCCTGCGCTGGCGCATCGAGCAGCTGTTCCGAACCTGCAAGAGCGACGGCCTGCGCTTCGACGAAACCCAGATGCACGATGCCGGGCGGCTGATGAAGTTCGCCGCCATGGCGCTCGGCGCCGCGGCCCGCATCATGCAACTGGTCGATGCCCGCGACGGCTCGCGCCGACCGGCGACGGACGCCCTCGACGCCGGCTTTCTGCCCGCACTCCAGGCGATCTCCAAGACGCTCGAAGGCAACACCGAGCGCCAGAAAAATCCGCATCCAGCCGACAGCCTCGCGTTCCTCGCCTGGGTCTGCGCCCGCCTCGGCGGATGGAACTGCTACTACAAACCGCCCGGACCAAAGACCATGAAAACCGGTTGGCAAACCCTCGCAGCACAACTCACCGGATTCGCACTCGCAACAAACATCGAAAATGTGTGAATCCCATAGCCCACCAGGGGAGAGGGAGAAACAAAAAGGGACTCTACAGATCCCTCTCCCCTTCGTGGGAGAGGGAGGGGCCCGCGTAGCGGGAGGGTGAGGGGGAACCGGCAGTGAGAATCGTGCCGGATGGTCCTCTTAGATGAGGGGGAAGCGCTGCGCGCCGCTTACACTCCGCCCATGCAGAGGTATTTGGTCTCCAGGAACTCCTCGATACCGTACTTGGAGCCCTCGCGGCCGATGCCGGATTCCTTGACCCCACCGAAGGGCGCCACTTCGGTTGAGATGAGGCCCGTGTTGATGCCGACCATGCCGCTTTCCAGGGCTTCGCCGACGCGCCAGACGCGGCCCAGGTCGCGGGCGTAGAAATAGGCTGCCAGCCCGAACTCCGTATCGTTGGCGAGCGCGATGCCCTCCTCCTCCGTCTTGAAGCGGAACAGCGGTGCGACCGGGCCGAAGGTTTCTTCCCGCGTCACCTTCATGTCGGTCGTGACCTCGGTCAGCACGGTCGGCTGGTAAAAAGTGCCGCCGCGCTCGTGCCGGGCGCCGCCGAGCACCACCTTGGCGCCCTTCCCGGCCGCATCGGCGACGTGCTCCTCGACCTTCTCCAAAGCCGCGGTGTCGATCAGCGGGCCCTGGCCAACACCCTCTTCCTGGCCCGGACCGACCTTCAACTGCTTCACGGCTTCGGTCAGCTTGGCGGCGAAAGCGTCATAGACGCCTTCCTGCACAAAGATGCGGTTGGCGCAGACGCAGGTCTGGCCGGTATTGCGGAACTTGGAGATCATCGCCCCCTCGACCGCCGCATCCAGATCGGCATCGTCGAAGACGATAAAGGGCGCGTTGCCGCCCAGCTCCATGGAGACTTTCTTCACCGTCGAGGCGCACTGCTGCATCAGCAGTTTGCCGACCTCGGTCGAACCGGTGAAGGAGAGCTTGCGCACGATCGGGCTGGACGTCATCTCACCGCCGATCTCTTTGGCCGAACCGGTGACGATGTTGACGATGCCGGCTGGAATACCGGCGCGTTCAGCCAGCTCCGCCAGTGCCAGTGCCGAATAGGGGGTCTGCGCCGCCGGCTTGATCACCACCGGGCAGCCCGCCGCCAGGGCCGGCGCGCATTTACGGGTGATCATGGCATTGGGGAAGTTCCACGGCGTGATCGCCGCGACGACGCCGACCGACTGTTTGATCACGACGATGCGCTTGTCGGCCTGATGCTGCGGAATCGTGTCGCCATAGACGCGCTTGGCCTCCTCGGCGAACCACTCGATGAAACTGGCCCCATAGACCACCTCGCCCCGGGATTCCGCCAAGGGCTTGCCCTGCTCCAGGGTCATGAGTTGGGCCAGGTCCTCCTGGTTCTCCAGGATCAGATCGAACCACTTTCTGAGGATGGCACCGCGTTCCTTGGCCAGGAGACCGCTCCAGGCCGGCCAGGCCTTCTCCGCCGCCTCGATGGCCCGGCGGGTCTCGGCCGCCCCCATCTTGGGCACGGTCCCGAGCACGTCGCCGTTGGCGGGGTTGGTTACTTCGATCGCCGCGCCGCTATCGGCATCGGCCCACTGGCCGTCGATATAGCACTGCTCCCGGAACAGGCTGGGGTCGGAAAGCCGCGGCGCGGCGGCGCCAAGGGGTTGGGTCTGCGCGGTCATCTTGGGGAGTCCTCCTGTCGACCGGGGTGTCGTCCCCGGCATTGTCAGATCTTGAGGCGGAGTATAGACCTGTCAGAGGAAAGGACAATTGCCGGACACGCAGGGCAGATTTGCCCGGCGGTCCCGGGAAACCCGCCCCCGGCGGTCCGTGGAAGAATGACAGAGACCAAAGCGTTTCCCGCCAGAGCGGAGAGAATGAGACCATGAAGCACAGAGAACCAGGACAGTCTGAGTCGGAACCCAAGAGGCCCCGGTT
Source organism: Pelagibius sp. (assembly GCF_965249265.1). Lineage (NCBI taxonomy): Bacteria > Pseudomonadati > Pseudomonadota > Alphaproteobacteria > Rhodospirillales > Rhodovibrionaceae > Pelagibius > Pelagibius sp. The sequence goes on from NZ_OZ252224.1 coordinate 3,359,757, forward strand.
TCCGGCGCCGATGGGCCAGCCTGTCCGCGCCGGCCTGTCCGCCGGCCTGGCGGTGCTGCTGCTCTCGGCCCTGCCGGCGCAGGCTTCCGAGCGCTGCCACAAGGAAGTCGTCGACTATCTCGAAGAGCTGCCGCTGGCAGAAGGCGAGGTAAAGAGCCTTCGCATCATCGAGCGAACCAACATCTCCGACGATTTCGGCCCCGATATCTTTGGCGTCGATGCCTGGATCAGGTTGAATTCCTGTAGCGGCTACCTGGTCATCAACATGACCAAAGGCTGCTTCGTCAAACAGGCCTACACCCGCGGGGATTGCAGCGTCCAGGGCTTGTCAAACTACTGAGTTCCCCTTAAATCCAAGGTCTCCGCCGGCAACTTCCTGCGATCTCCGTCATCCGTCGCAAAGCCACTACCGCCGATCAACGAGGCTTCCGTATGCTCCGCCGACTTTTGGTCATTGCGTTCGTCTGCTTCCTGCCGGGCGCTGCAGCGTCGCCGGCCCTCGCCCAGACTTTTCCAAACTGCGCCGAGTGGGCCGAAGCCGAGATACGGAGCCTGCCGTTTGACCCCGAAGAGCGGATCGTCTCCCTGCGCTACGAGCGGATCGTCAATCGCGGGGACCAGGGGCCGGAGTTGCTGGGCGTACGGGCCTGGGTCCGGCTGAAGTCCTGCAGCGGCTACCTGGTGATCGACATGACCCGGTCCTGCTTCGTCCGCCAGAGTTACACCCGGGGTAACTGCGCCGTTGAGGGTGTGACCCGCTACTAAGGCTCCGCCGCGGGACACCAAGAGCGGCCGAACTGAAGGCAAAGACAGCCTGTGGGCTGGCAAGACCGATTGCCGGAGCCGAGCCACCCTCCGCCAACACTGCTCTGGTCACCGGTCCGTGACTGGGAATTTCCGAGCGCCGACCTATTTGAAAGCCAAAGCGTAATTTGGGAAAGAGGTCGAACTCTAATGATCAAGACAAACCTTGGTGTCTGGCTTGCCGCACTCGCGATCGCGGTGTTCCTGGGTGCAGAGAATGCCGCTGCCGACAGCCGCGACGACCGCTTCGAGGCAAAGGCGCGGGCGCATCTGGCCACGCTGGACATCACGGAAACGGATATACGATCCATCCGCATCGTCCTGCTTCGGCGCAAAGACGACCGGGCCGGCCCGGATATCCGCGGTGGGGAGGCCTGGGTGCGCCTCAACGACTGCAGCGGCTATGTGGTTGTCGTCATGAACCGCGCAGCCGCCTTTGTCCGTCAGGCCTACACCCGCGGCGACTGCTCGGTTCCGGGGCTCGCCAACTATTAGACCCGACTCCAGACATCACATGGGGCATTTGCCCGATCAGCTCTGACAATTGCGCAGAGCTGAGTTGCAGGGCTTGGCATGACGTGTGATCGACCCCAGTTTTAAAACCTGGGTAGTTGATTTCCGGGATATCGCCATGCTCTTCCGCATCCTTGCCTTTGCCTGTCTGATCTCCCTACCGGCAGCGGCCAGCTTGCTGGCAGCTTCCACTCCGGCCGCCGCGGCGCTTCAGTGCGAGGCGCAGATCAATGAATCCCTTGCCGGCATGTCGATTCCGCAGGACGACGTGAAGTCGGTGAGGGTAATGCGCCGTGGAAAAGGCGCAAAGTCAGCAACCAACTATACCTGGGATGCCTGGGTCCGGCGGAACTCCTGCAGCGGCTATGTGATGATCCACATGACCCGAACCTGTATGATTCAACAGGTTTACACGACCGGCGACTGCAGGGTTGACGGCATGCAGCGTTACTAGTTCCCTAAACCTCTGGGTAGAGCGAATCATCCGCATAAGTCATGCGGATGCACGATCCGAGGCAACTCGGAAGGGAGAACCCGTCAATCGATGCGCAAGCTCGCTCTCGCCGCCGCGACCATGGCCCTGATCATGAATCCGTTCTGGGCCACCGCCGATCAAACCATAGAGGTCGATCAGATTACCGATCCCCGGGCCCGCTCGGCCCATGAGATGTTTCGATTCTCACCCGATCTGGTGAAACTGGATCCTGGGGAAAAGCTGATATTTCTGAATTCGCGGTCCCACCACACCGTTCACAGCATTCCTCAGTTCTGGCCCGAGCAGGCCCCAAAGGTGGCGATTTCCAACAAACCAAGGGTCGAGGTGGCGCTCGAACAGGAGGGCTTCTACGGCTTCACCTGCCGCCGCCACGGAACCTATGGCATGACCCTGCTGGTCGTCGTCGGCAACCCGGAGATCGGGGCTGATTTTGAGGAGAGAATCGACGCAATGCGGGCTTCCAGCCGCGAGAAAGCATCTTTCCGCGCCTTGATCGAAAGGTATCGAGGCTCCCTTTAGCCTCTCTACTCTACCGTGACCGCCTTGGCGAGATTGCGCGGCTGATCGACGTCGGTGCCTTTGAGCACCGCCGTATGGTAGGCCAGAAGCTGCACCGGCAGTGTATAGAGCAGCGGCGCCACGAAGGGATCGACCTTCGGCAGTTCGATCACGTGGGCGGCTTCGTCGCCGGCGCGGGCAATGCCCTCGGCATCGGAAATCAGGATCACCTTGCCGCCGCGGGCGATAACCTCCTGCACATTGGCCGCGGTTTTCTCGAACAACGGCCCGGCCGGTGCACAGACAACGATGGGAACATCCTCGTCGATCAGGGCGATGGGCCCGTGCTTCATCTCGCCGGCGGCATAGCCCTCTGCATGGATGTAGCTGATCTCCTTCAGCTTCAGGGCGCCTTCCAGGGCGATGGGATAGAGCGCCCCACGGCCGAGGTAGAGCACATCGCGCGCCTCCATCACATCCGCAGCGATCATGCGGATGGTGGTGTCGTGGTTCAACACCTCGGCCACCCGGGCGGGCACCTCCAGCAGCGCCTGTGACAGCGCGGCCTCACGGACCGCGTCGATGCTGCCCCGGGCACGGGCCGTGGCCAGCGCCAGGCAGGCGAGCACCGTCAACTGGGTGGTGAAGGCCTTGGTCGAGGCGACGCCGATTTCCGGTCCGGCCAGGGTCTGCAGCACGGCATCGGACTCCCGCGCAATGGCGCTCTCCGGCACGTTGACCAAAGACAGGATGGTCTGTCCGCAGCGCTTGGCATAGCGCAGCGCCTCCAGGGTATCGATGGTCTCACCGGACTGAGAGATGAACAGGCCGAGCCCGCCCTCGGGCATCGGCGCTTCGCGGTAGCGAAACTCCGAGGCGATGTCCACCTCGACCGGCTGGCGGGCGATCTGCTCGAACCAGTATTTGGCAACCAGCCCTCCGAAAGAAGCGGTGCCGCAGGCTGAGATGGTAATCCGCGGCAAGGCCGAAAAGTCGATATCGAGGTCCGGCAGTTGCACCGATCCCTTCAGCGGATCGAGAAAGGAGTGCAGCGTATCGCCGATCACCGCCGGCTGCTCGAAAATCTCCTTCTGCATAAAGTGGCGGTATTCGCCCTTGCCGATCATGGCGCCGGAAAGCGCGGTCTGTTTGACCTCTCGCGCCACCGGCCGGTCGTCGGCATCGTGAACCTGGGCGCTCTCTTTCGTGAGTTCGACCCAGTCACCCTCCTCCAGATAGCAGATACGGTCGGTGAGCGGCGCCAGCGCCAGGGCGTCGGAGCCCAGGAACATCTCGCCGTCGCCGTAGCCCACCGCCAGCGGCGAACCGCGGCGCGCGCCGATCATCAGGTCATGACGGCCGGCAAAGATGATCGCCAAAGCAAAGGCCCCTTCGAGGCGCTTCAAGGTGGCGGCAACCGCCTCCTGCGGCGACATCTGCTTTTCCAGGTAATCGCGCACCAAGTGGACCACCACTTCAGTGTCGGTTTCGGTCTCGAAGCTGTGGCCCGCCTCGGCCAATTGACCGCGCAGTTCTTTGAAGTTCTCGATGATACCGTTATGGACCACCGCGACGCGTTCGTTGGCATGGGGGTGGGCGTTGGTCTCACTCGGCCGGCCGTGGGTGGCCCAGCGGGTGTGGCCGATGCCGATGGTGCCTTCGACCGGCTGCTGTTCGACCAGCTCGGCCAGGTTCACCAGCTTTCCCTCGGCCCGGCGGCGATCGATGGAGCCGTTCATCAGCGTCGCGATCCCGGCGGAGTCATAGCCGCGGTATTCCAGTCGCTTCAGGCCGTCGACCAGCAGAGGGGCGACGGGGGCGGTACCGATGATTCCAATGATGCCGCACATATATCCTTGATCCTCTCGTTTACCTGACGCTGCCGAAGCGCTTTAAGGCGGTTCGGAATTCAGCCCTTCTTGCCGTCTTTCGCGATCTTCTTCGCTTCCTGCTCAGCCCGGTACTGCGCCGCCTTGCCGGGGCGCTGCTGCTGCTCGCCACGCGCCACCGCCAGGGCATCGCCGGGCACATCCTTGGTGATGGTGCTGCCGGCGCCGATCAAGGCACCGGGCCCCACATCCACCGGGGCCACCAGAGCGGTGTTCGAGCCGATGAAGGCTCCGGCCCCGATGGAGGTGCGATGCTTGGCATAGCCGTCGTAGTTGCAGGTGATGGTGCCGGCACCGATGTTGGCCCCCGCCCCGACGCTGGCATCGCCGATGTAACTCAGATGGTTGGCCTTGGCGCCGGTCCCGAGTTCGGCATTCTTGATTTCGACAAAGTTGCCGACATGGGTCTTTTCCGCCAGCCGGGCGCCCGGACGCAGGCGGGCAAAGGGTCCCAGGACAGAGTCGTCGGAGACCTTCGCCCCCTCCAGATGGCAGAAACTGCGGATCTCCACCCGGTCCCCCACCGTGACGCCGGGTCCGAAGAACACCGAGGGAAACACGGTTACGTCACGCCCCAGCCGCGTGTCGGCGGAAAACCAAGTCGTCGCCGGGTCGATCAGGGTGACACCGGCATCCATCGCCCGGCGGCGCAGACGATCCTGCATCACACCCTCGACCAGCGCCAGATCGGCTCGTGAGTTCACCCCGTGTACTTCTTCCGCCGGACACTCCACCACGCCGGCGGGGCGGCCGTCCTGATGGGCCAGGCCGAAAATGTCGGTCAGGTAGTATTCGCCCTGGGCGTTGTCGCTGCCGAGCCGTTCGATCAGATCGAAAAGGCGCCGGCCCAGGCCGATAACGATACCGGCATTGCAAAGGCTGATCCGGCGCTGCGCTGAGTCGGCATCGGCGAATTCGACGATTTTCTCAACCCGCCCGGAGTCGTCCAGGATGATACGGCCATAGTGGGCCGGGTCCTCCGGCCGGAAACCCAGGCCGATAATCTCCGGCGCCCCGGGTTCGGCGCGCGCCGCCACCATCCGGTTCAGCGTCTCCGCGGTCAGTAGCGGGGTGTCGCCGAAGACCACCAGGACCTCGGTCTCGACGATGCCGAGCAGAGGCTCCAGCGCCTCCCGGGCCGCGGCAACGGCATGGCCGGTGCCTTGCGGCTTGGCCTGGATGGCGCAACGACTGGGGGCCGCCGCCGCCTCGACATCGGCCATGCCCGGGGCGATGACAACGACGGTTTCTTCCGGCGAAAGCGTAGCGACGGAGGACTGTACGTGACGCAGCATGGAACGGCCGGCAACCGGGTGCAGCACCTTGGGCAGGTCGGACTTCATGCGGCTGCCTTTGCCGGCAGCCAGGATTACGACGGCGAGTTTACGGTCTGACATGGTGGAATCGTCAAATCTAAATCAGTGCTGATGATAAGCCGGACGGAAGTCTCCAGGACCGGAGTCGTTTCACTTGAACCGGGCGGAGAGTGCCACAGGCCAATTTTTCCCAGCAAATCAACAATTGTTGCCGCTTATTACAGGCTGTTGCGGTTTGTTTCAAGGAAGGACCCGAAAGCCACAGAGAGCGGAAACCGCCAGGTATCCGCTCCCCGATCCGAATAAGAGAGAGGGCGGATACCGCTGGGTATCCGCCCTCTCCTGCTTTGCACTCAATAAGCCGAAATCGCGTCAGTATTAGCGCCGCGCCATGCCGTTCCGGTAGGAACTCGTGCGGGTCGCCCTGGCAATCGCAGCCATGCGATTGGCCGTTGACGGACGCGAAGATGCCAGACGAGCTGCGATCAGGCGACGCGTCGCAATAGCCTTACGGGAAGGCGTCCTGCGGGCGATAGCCTTACGGGCAGTCGTCTTGCGAGCCGTCGTTTTGCGGGCCGCGGGCTTGCGGGCCGCCGTCTTGCGAGCGGTCGTCTTCCGCGCGGTGCTCTTGCGAACTACGCGCTTCTTGGCGGCCGTCTTGCGAGCCGGACTCTTGCGAGCCGTGGTCTTGCGAGCGGTCGTCTTCCGCGCGGCGCTCTTGCGAACTACGCGCTTCTTGGCGGCCGTCTTGCGAGCCGGGCTACGGCGAGCCGTGGTCTTGCGAGCGGTCGTCTTCCGCGCGGCGCTCTTGCGAACTACGCGCTTCTTGGCGGCCGTCTTGCGAGCCGGGCTACGGCGAGCCGTGGTCTTGCGAGCGGTCGTCTTCCGCGCGGCGCTCTTGCGAACTACGCGCTTCTTGGCGGCCGTCTTGCGAGCCGGGCTACGGCGAGCCGTGGTCTTGCGAGCGGTCGTCTTCCGCGCGGCGCTCTTGCGAACTACGCGCTTCTTGGCGGCCGTCTTGCGAGCCGGGCTGCGGCGAGCCGTGGTCTTGCGAGCGGTCGTCTTCCGCGCGGCGCTCTTGCGAACTACGCGCTTCTTGGCGGCCGTCTTGCGAGCCGGGCTACGGCGAGCCGTGGTCTTGCGAGCGGTCGTCTTCCGCGCGGCGCTCTTGCGAACTACGCGCTTCTTGGCGGCCGTCTTGCGAGCCGGGCTACGGCGAGCCGTGGTCTTGCGAGCGGTCGTCTTCCGCGCGGCGCTCTTGCGAACTACACGCTTCTTGACGGCCGTCTTGCGAGCCGGGCTGCGGCGAGCCGTGGTCTTGCGAGCGGTCGTCTTCCGCGCGGCGCTCTTGCGAACTACGCGCTTCTTGGCGGCCGTCTTGCGAGCCGGGCTACGGCGAGCCGTGGTCTTGCGAGCGGTCGTCTTCCGCGCGGCGCTCTTGCGAACTACACGCTTCTTGGCGGCCGTCTTGCGAGCCGGGCTACGGCGAGCCGTGGTCTTGCGAGCGGTCGTCTTCCGCGCGGCGCTCTTGCGAACTACGCGCTTCTTGGCGGCCGTCTTGCGAGCCGGGCTGCGGCGAGCCGTGGTCTTGCGAGCGGTCGTCTTCCGCGCGGCGCTCTTGCGAACTACGCGCTTCTTGGCGGCCGTCTTGCGAGCCGGGCTACGACGAGCCGTGGTCTTGCGAGCGGTCGTCTTCCGCGCGGCGCTCTTGCGAACTACGCGCTTCTTGGCCGCTGTCTTCCGAGCCGGGCTCTTGCGAGCCGTCGTCTTCCGGGCGGTGGTCTTCTTCACAACGCGCTTCTTGGCCGCCGTCTTCCGAGCCGGGCTCTTGCGAGCCGTCGTCTTCCGGGCGGTGGTCTTCTTCACAACGCGCTTCTTGGCCGCCGTCTTCCGAGCCGGGCTCTTGCGAGCCGTCGTCTTCCGAGCGGTGGTCTTCTTCACAACGCGCTTCTTGGCCGCCGTCTTCCGAGCCGGGCTCTTACGAGCCGTCGTCTTCCGGGCCGTGGTCTTGCGGGCCGTAGTCCGCCGGGCCGTCGACTTCCGGGCAGCCGTCTTGCGAGCCGTGGTCTTACGGCGCGCCGTGGTCTTCTTGGCGGCGGTTCTACGCACCGCCTTAGTACCAGACTTCCGGGAAGCCTGTTTGCTAGTGATAGCCATTGCTATTTCCTCGTCAAACTCTGTAAACCCAAGTGGATTTCGGCTAATAAGAAAGGGTCATATCCCTATTGCATTAATAAAAGATTACCGAAATCCGCAGTTCATAGACGGCGGACAGTAGCCAGTATTCCAGACTTAGGTCGAATTGAGGATAAGAGGCGCGACGACTTCAGGCTTCATTAAGGACGGTTCAGCCGCAGCATTCCTTGGATTTCGGGGATTTCGAGATGGCAAACCACGGCTCAGAGCCGGTCCTGGCACCTAAGACAAGCCAAGGCTATTTCATGGATTAACTTGCGGCCCGCCGGGCGTCTTCTCAGTCGTTTCTTCAGTGTAACGAGAAGGCCCCGCCATCCATTGGAAATGCCCTAAAAAGGCGAAAATCCGGGCGCCTTGACAGGTCCGGGCGCCTGTCCTAAACCACGCCACCGCGAAACGGGCCGTCATGGCCACCGGACGCCATCCGGCGGCATCAGTGCGGGCGATTAGCTCAGCGGGAGAGCGCTCCCTTCACACGGGAGAGGTCACTGGTTCAATCCCAGTATCGCCCACCATTCCAAAGCCACAGAATCCTGCCTCCAAACCCAAAACCGTCGAAAAGCGCCTCAAGCTCAAGCGAACCAGTCGAGACTCTGGCCATGCGGTCCCGTCCAGGCGACCGGCTGACCGTCAATCGACAGAAGAAAACTGCCCTCGGTCGGTGACGGGGGCGCCTGCGCCGCAATACGCGGGAAGACCCTGGGCGATTCATTGCTGATCCAAACCGCCGAGGCGTTCATCATCTTCTCAGCAAAAGCTTCGCGGCGCTCCTCCTCGCCGATATAGGCAAGAACGGCGGAATGGAAGACGACCAGGGTCGCCTCATCAGGCGCAGCCTCGATGATTTTGTCCAAATCGACGAAGAGGTCCCCCCGCTGGACTTTAGGGGGGTCCTGACGGGCAACGGTTACGGCTGCCTGGAGACGCTCGGCCCTTTCTTCCTGGCCGGGCCAGACCAGCGTTTGTAACCAAGCCACATCGCTCTGTGAGCCTGGATCAAGCGGATTGAGGTCCAGCCCACGGCGCCAGACGACCCTGGGCAAGGCCATCGGCAGGGGCGTGTTGCCACCCACCTTGCAGGGGAACTCCGGCGGCATGGTCCCGCTTGGCAGTTCAGGCCGAAGGGAAACATCGCCGTAGTCGTAGCCATACCTGTCCGGCAACAGACATAGGCCGGCTGAGGCGCCGACTTCCACCAATGCCAGGGGCTGCGGCAACCGCGCCAGAAGCGGCAGCAGGGTGGCGCAGCGCGCCGGCTCGTTGGTCTGTGTGGTCCGCTTCAGCATGATCCGGCGCAGATCCTGCGGCCTCTCGCGGACAACCCTGACCAGACCGTCGCCGCTTGCCGGCACCCCGGCCAGGTGCCGCACGGCAGCCAGGAACAAGTTGGGTTGCCGGCGCTCATCGGGGAACGTGGCGATGAAACCTAGAAGCTCCGGTGAGTCTCCAATGAAGAGTGCCAGATCTTCGTAAACCGCCGATACACCGTGCGCCTCAGCCTGGGCGAATCTTCGATAGCTCTGCGACAGTTCTTCAAGAACAGCGGCATCGCCGGTCATCACCTACAGCCGCAGTAGGGCGAGCTTTGCGCCGAAGGCCACAAAGACCGTGCCGGTCAGCGCCTTGATGAAGCGCCGGAAGGCGCCGCTGCGCAGCCCGGACGACAGCCTGGCGAACAGCCGCACCATGACGCCGAACCACAGCACGTTGAGCATGGCGTGCAGGAAAACCAGGAAGAAGGCGGCCGTCACCGCCCCCTCACCTGTCGGGATGAACTGTGGGAAAGCGGCAAGGTAGAACATCGAAACCTTGGGATTCAGCGCATTGGTGAGGAAGCCCTCGCCAAAAGCCTTCAGCCAGCCGCGCCGCCGCGCCGAGGATGTCGGCGCCTGCGGCAGAGGCTGCGCGCCCTTCCAAGCCTCCCACAAGGCCTTGGCGCCGAGCCAGACCAGGTAGGCCGCCCCCAGAAGCTTGACGATCAGGAACAACTCCGCCGACTGGACCAGAATCAGCGACAGGCCGAAGATCGACAAAACGCCGTGGACGTAAAAGGCAATGACAAAGCCGGCGATATTGGCGAAACCGCCGCTGCGGCCCGAGGCCGGCACGGTCTTGGCGATCAGCACGCCGTTGGGGCCCGGCGACATCACCAGCAAGGCGGCCACCACGACAAATGCGAGTATTTCGGTCAGTCCCAGCGGCACCGGGCGTTCTCCTAAACTTCTGCAATGGTCTTCCGTGAACGGAAGGCAGTCTACCGCGGAGAATGTGGGTTTGGCCACAGACCCTCGGCGTAGCTCAGCGTACCCTGTTCCCCGCCGCTTTGAGCTGTGTGGGGTGGAGAGCAATGGCAAGTGAAGCCGGGAAAACGCTCATTGGGAAAGACTACGTCTTGGGCCGGCTGGTTCTAGATTACATCCGTGCCTTCATGTGGCCCCTGGTCGCCATTGTCGTGGTCCTCGTCTATCAGAACGACGTCCGAACCTTGATCTTCGAGCGTGAGATCGACGTTTTCGGGGTCCGGATCGGCGCCAAGGTCGAACAGATCGAATCCCAGGCCCTGGCGGAAATCGCCGATGTCCGGGTACTGCTGGAGGCCCAGCAGGCCAGCGGCTCAGACAATGCCGCCAGCCCGCAGATCGCCGAGGACATCGATGCCAAGCTTGCCAACCTGGAACGCAACCTGACCCGCGAAATCGCGGAGGTTCAAAGCGTTCAGCAGACCCGCCGGCCACCGCCACCGCCAAGCGCGCTGCCGAGCCGGGCGCCGTCGTCACCGCCCGCCGCCGACAGCATCGCGGCCCGCGCAAAGGCCGCCGAAAGGCGCGGCTTTCAGGCGTTGATCGATCACGACGTCGCCGCCGCCATCAAAGCCTTCGACAACGCCCGCAGTATCTGGCCGGACTACAACAACGTGGCCGAGATCGGCCAGGCTCTGCGCCGGTTCGAAAGCAGGCTTCAAGACCCGGAAAGCCCGATGTGGCCCCAGCTCTATCGCGAGATCCTGACACGTTATTCCTGGGGCATGCCGGAAGACCTGCGCATCGCCATCCGCAAGGGCGCGAAGAAAGCTTATTGAAGAAAGTGCTGTTTTAGCGAGCCGTTGCCTTGCGACGGCTTTCGCGCTTCAGGGGGCGCGAGACCGGGCAGACTTCCTGAACGAAACCGTTCAGGGTGTTCACCAGGTTCTCCTCGACCAGCCGGTAGTGAATGAACTGCCCGCGCTTGTCGCCGGCGATCAGGCCGGCGTTTTCCAGGATAGAAAGATGCTTGGAGATCGAGGGCTTGGAAATGTCGAAGCGCTCGGCAATATCCCCTGCCGTCAACTCGCTGGCGGAGAGGTAGGCCAGGATCTTACGCCGTACCGTCGACGACAACGCCTGAAAGACCTTCTCCATATCTTACCTTTCCGCGCTTTGGTCTGCAGGCCGCCTTGGGCCCCTGAGATTTAGCTGCTTAACTAATCAATATATAGGGCCAGGGTGGAAGCCAGGCAAGACGGCAGACATCCGGCGTTCCAGCCATTATACCGAAGGACCGGTGAACCGGGCCGGTTGCCTGGCCCCCAGACCCAAACGGAGCGTCCCTTTGGCCCTTCTTCCTCAAGCAGCCATCTTCCTGGGCGCCGCCGTGGTGGCGGTGCCGCTGTCAAAGCGCCTCGGCTTTGGGGCGATCCTCGGATACCTTGCCGCCGGCCTGGCCATCGGCCCTGGCGGCTTCGGTCTGATCTCCCAAGTCGATGCGATTCTCCATTTTGCCGAGTTCGGTGTCGTCCTTCTACTCTTCGTCATCGGTCTGGAACTGCAACCCAGCCGCCTCTGGGCCATGCGCAAATCCGTCTTCGGTTTAGGGCTGGCGCAGGTGATGGTGACCGCCGTTCCCCTTGGACTGGCGGCCCTGATCTACGGCCTCACCATCGAGACGGCAATCATCATCGGCCTCGGCCTGTCGCTGTCTTCCACGGCCTTTGCCCTGCAAAGCCTGGCCGAGAAGAACGAGCTGACCACGCGGCACGGCCGCTCGGCCTTTTCCATTCTGCTATTCCAGGATCTTGCGGTTATCCCGCTGATCGCGATGATCCCCCTTCTCGCACCGGCCGGTGGCGACAGCGGCGGCGGCAGCGGCTGGCTGGAAGCGGCCAAGGTGGTGGCCGTGCTCGCCGCGGTCATCGTCGGCGGCCGCTACTTTCTGCGTTATGCACTGCGCATCGTCGCCCTCACCAAGGTTCGGGAGATTTTCACCGCCATGGCGCTGCTGACGGTGACCGGCACCGCCCTGATCATGGAGTCCATCGGTCTTTCCATGGCGCTCGGTGCCTTCCTGGCCGGCATGCTGCTGGCGGACTCCGAATACCGCCATGCCCTGGAAGCGGATATCGAGCCTTTCAAGGGATTGCTGCTCGGCCTCTTCTTCATTGCGGTCGGCATGTCCTTGAACATCTCGCTGATCTTCGAAAGCCCCTTGGAGATCATCGGCTGGGTGATTTTCCTGATGGCGACCAAAGGGCTGATCTTGGCCGTGCTGGGACGTTTCGCGGGATTGAACTGGACCTCGGCCCGTAATCTGGCGGCAGCCATCTCTCAAGGCGGTGAGTTTGCTTTCGTCATTTTCGGCATCGCCGTCGCCGCACAGTTGATGGACAACGGCCTGGCAGATCTCCTGATCGTCGTGGTGACCCTTTCAATGGCGGCCACCCCGCTGCTCGCCGCGGCCAACAGCTGGCTGTCCGGCCGCGGTAAAAGCCAGGAGGAAACACCGACCAAGCCTGAAGACATGGAAGAAAACCAGGTCATCATCGCCGGCTTCGGGCGCTTCGGGCAGATCATCGCCCGCATCCTCCGCGCCAGGAAGATCGGTTTCACGGCGCTCGACGTGAGTGCCGAACAGGTCGACTTCGTCAAACGCTTCGGCAACAAGATCTACTATGGCGACGCGTCGCGGCTCGATCTGCTGCGGGCGGCCCAGGCGGACAAGGCGGTGATCTTCGTGCTGGCCATCGACGATGTCGAAGCGTCGCTGCAAACGGCCGCTACGGTGACCGAGCACTTTCCGAACCTGACCATCTATGCCAGAGCGCGAAACCGCAAGCACGCCCATCAGCTCATGGATCTGGGCATCACCAACATCCGCCGCGAGACCCTGCACGCCAGCCTGGATCTTTCGCAGGCCGTTCTTGCCGGGCTCGGCCTGCCGGCCACGGAAGCGGCACGCAGCGTGAAGACCTTTCAGGAGCATGACGAGCGTCGCCTTGTCGCCCAGCATGCGGAACACAATGACGAGGAGAAAATGATCTACATGGCAAAGGAGGCCGCCGAAGAACTGGAAGAGCTGTTCGATCATGATGCCCGGACGGAGGCGGCGGAATGATCGGACGCGGCACGAGGGACGGATCGAGGAGAGTGCGGCAATGAGCCCGGAAGGCAGCAACAAGCCGAGGCGTGGACTGATCCCGCTGGAGACGGTAAGGCAGATATCCGGTCTCGCCCTGCTTCAGGGCATGGTGGAGGGCCGCTTTCCGCCGCCCCCCATGGCGGAGACCCTCGACTTCGCCCTCATCTCCGCAAAGCATGGAGAAGCGGTCTTTCGCGGCACGCCCGGCTCTCACCATTACAATCCCCTGGGCACCGTGCACGGCGGATACGCGGCCACACTGCTCGATTCCGCCCTGGGCTGCGCCGTGCACAGCACCCTGGAAGCCGGCGAAGCTTACACAACGATGGAATTCAAGGTGCATCTGGTGCGGGCGATGACCGAGGCGACCGGTGATGTGCTGGCGCAAGGCCAAGTGATCCATCGCGGCCGACGCTCAGCAACGGCAGAGGCCAAGCTTGTTGATGATGCCGGCAAGCTTTACGCGCACGGCACGACCACCTGTATGATTCTTCCGATTTAGAAAAACGCCTCAGCCAAGAAAGCACGCCGATGGCGGCAGGCCGGCGTCAACCCGATCCGAAGCGCAACGGCGCCGCCTGGCGGTCATTGCTGTTGTCGGCGGCAGGCATGTTATCGACGGCACGGCCACCAACCACCGCTTTGCGGCCAGGGCTGACCCCCGCCTTGCGGCCGGTCAGGTGGCGTTCCCGCAACACCTCTTCGAGGCTGCGCAACGGCTTCAGGAGGTAGGGGCTGAGGGGTTGTTTCGTCGTCATAGTCTTACATACGCCGGCAACGCGCAAAACGGTTCAGCCGGCCTAGCCCTCGCGCCAAGCAGCCGTGGATTTGCATCGCTTACAGATGCGTTCTCCCGACCAAGTGCTTTCAAAGTGGTCGCGGCATTTAAGGCAGCTTCGAATCACTGAATCCTGGCGGGAAACGGCTTCCGGCTTTTTCAAAGATGTCTGGCTCATAGGGGTTACTTGGGTTTTGGATTCAAGTATTTCAAGGGGTTAAGAGCCAAGCCGTACGGCAAAGGCGCGCTTCTTCGCAACCATGACAAGAACTTGGGATTGACTTCCTGGATACTCGGTGGGGATTGCCAACCATGATATGCAGGGCGCGCCAAGCTTCGCGCTTAACGTGCGCGCTTGGGTCACATCCCTGGGATCGAGGCCAAAGCCCAGGCTCTAGGCAGCCTGTGGTACCCTTCGGCCCCTAAAGCCACCATCCATGCCGAAGAAAGGCCGCAGGGCATTGCCCAGGTAGCTGCCGCCCAGCGCCGCGGCAAACCACAGCCAGCCGTGGAGACTGCCCGAGGCGACGCCGCTGAAGTAGGCGCCGACGTTACAGCCATAGGCCAGACGCGCGCCGTAACCCATCAGCAAACCACCCAGGGCCGCGGCAAGCACCCTGCGCCAGGGCAGCCGCCAGGCCGGATTGAACTTTCCGGCAAGCCCGGCGGCCAGCAGAGCGCCGACAATCACGCCGAAGTTCATCACCGAGGTGCTGTTCGCGAACACCGAGCCCGCCAATGCACGGCTCGGAAAAGGCCAGGTCCAGAACGCCCAGGTGGAAAGGTCAAGACCCGCGGCGCTGGCCAGCTTGCCGCCCCAGAGCGTGTAGCCGAAACTGATTGTCCAGGGGTGACCGGCGGAGACCAGGGTCACGGCATTGAGGACCGCCAGCAAGACAGCGCCCCAGAGCAGCGGCCAGGGGCCGGAAACAAGCCGGCGCCATCCCGTCGGCCCGACGGTCCCGGATGCCGCTGCGCCAGGACGGCGGCGCCGTTCGACCCACAGCGTGAATGCGGCAATCGCTGCCAGAAGCGCCAACTGCGCCGCCAGGGCCTGAAACAGGCCCCACTCTCGCAGGATGGAAACGCTGCCCCAGCTTGCGGTCTCAATCCACCACGGCATATGGGCGGTACCGATGAGCGAGCCGATCATGAAAAAGATCAGTGCAAAGACCATGTGGGTCGAGCCGCCGCCGACCGTATAGAGGGTGCCGGAGGCGCAGCCACCCGCCAGTTGCATACCGACGCCGAAGATGGCGGCACCGACCGCGACCGATATGCCCAAGGGTGCCACCGCTCCGCCGCCGACCGGCTGGCCGAGAAAAGAGCCGTGATCGATCAACGGAAAAAACAACAGGCTTGCCAAGCCCAGCATCACCATTTGAGCGCGCAGGCCGGCGCCCCTGCCCTCGGCGATGAAAACCCGCCAGGCGGACGCAAACCCGAAGGCGGCGTGATAGAGGACCAGCCCCAGCGCCGCGCCCAGGATGTAAAGCCAGGCCATTTTGCCGCTGGCGCCTTCGGCGATATAGAGGGCGCCGGCGGCGAGCAACACAAGCGCCGGGCCCGACACGCGCCAGTCCGGCCGGTGAACTGCATCTGCAAGGCTTGTCATGGCAGCCAGGTCACTTCTCCATGCCGCTGTAAGGGGTGGTTCTTGGCGTGCTACTGGCCTTTCACTTCGATCGGCAGGTCCTTCTGGGCCGTCCAGTCGACCATCGATCCGTCATAGAGGCGTACGTTCTTGCGGCCGAGGATTTCGCTCTGAGCAAACCAACCCAGCGAAGCCCAGTGGCCGGTGTTGCAAAAGGTGATCGCCCCTTCGTCCTCGGCGCCGACACCGGCGGCCTGCAGCAGTTCGGAAACCCGGCCGCTGCTGACGAAGCGGCCTTTGTCGTCGGTCAGTTGACTCTCCGGGACCGATACCGCCCCGGGAATGGTGCCCGGGCGCTGAGCCGCCGGATGACTGCTCTGGCCGAGATACTGGGCAGTCGGCCGGTTGTCGATCAGCACCGTCCCGGCCTTCATCGCAGCCGCGACATCGTTGCGGTCGGCGATCATCTCGGGCCGGAAATCGGCTGTGAAGATGGTGGCTTCAGGGCTCGACGGACCGCGGGCAACCGGGTTCGACGGATCAGCCGCGTAGGCGCGGTAACCGCCGTCGAGGATTGAAACCGCATCGTGGCCCAGGACCTTGAAGGTCCAGTAAACCCGGGTGGCGCTGCCCATCTCCAGAGCGCTGGCACCGGCAGCGACGATGACCACATGGTCGTCGTTGCCGATGCCAAGGCCGCCGATCAGCGCTTCCAGATCGGCAACCGGCGGAAGCTGACCGGGCACGCCGTCGCGCTTGCTGCGCCAACCGTCCCGCAGATAGTCGCTGTAGACGGAGCCGGGGATGTGACCCTCGGCAAAGACCGCAGCCGACCCGCCGCCGATCTTGTTGCGGATGTCCAGCAGACGGACGTCATCCCGCGCGGCATTGGCCTTCACCCAATCAACATCGACAAGCGGCTCAACACTCCCGGCGGCGGGCGCGGGCGAAGGCTGCGCCAAAACGGCGCCCAGCAGAAAAAAGGCCGCCAAAACCGCCTCGCCGGCGGCCCGGAGACGGCCCCGTTGTGGTGAGTCGATCTGAGACATCTGCGGCCCTTCCGTCATCAACGATCATTCGATAATTAATCATTACACGATGTAAATTTTTCTAAAATAACAAATAAATAATGTTATTTATGCCGCTATTTTGCCCCTTGCGGTATCGCGCGACAGTCGATTGAAAGAAAATTGTGACGTTACGGACCGCTGGCGATTTGTTGTTTTGCCGCGCGGTCCTTTGATGGGGGAATATGTGTTGTGCTTTTGCCGTGCCGGCACCGGGCATTCCCGGCGTTGGCATTATTTCGGTTGGTGATCGCCTGAGTTGGCGATCGTCTGACCGGAAAGCGGCAGCACGGCTGGGAGAGCCGTATTTTCGGAGGGATACTTTAATGATCAGCAATCGCTATGCCGGACGCTATACCGGACGTGGCTTCAGAGCCGCCGCCGCCCTTGTCCTGCTGGGCCCGGTGGTCGTCGCCTGCACGGAAGTCAAGGACGCCTTGGACGGCGCTAACGATGGCATGTCGGGCGCGCTGACCAGCGACGGAACACCGGCAGCCAGCAGCGAACAGGCCGCCCTGGTGGATACGGCGGCCCTGAATGCGCTCTATGACGAAGGTCTGAGCCTGCGGCAGGGCGGCGCCGAAGACGAAGCCATCATCCGCTTCAAGGAAGCAGCCGAACGGGGCCATGGCCCCGCCGCCTTCGAACTTGGCGAGGCCTACAACCAGGGGCGCGGCGTCGATCAGGACTTAAGCGCTGGCGCAAAGTGGATCAATGCGGCAGCCGCGCGCGGTGAACCGCGGGCGCAGTATGTCGTCGGCGCGGCCTACTATAACGGTGATGACGTCGAGCAGGATTTTGTCCGCGCTGCAGGATATCTGGAGAACGCCGCCGATCAGAATTATGCCCCGGCTCAGTTCCTCCTGGCTGAATGTTATGCCAACGGACGCGGTGTGACCAAGAACCTCGCCTGGGCTGCGCGCTGGTACGGCAAGGCCGCCGAACAGGGACATCTGGACGGCGCCTTTTCCTATGGAGTCATCCAGGCTGCCGGGCTGGGTCTGCCGACCAACCTGCCCGCGGGCTATGGCTGGCTTTCTATCGCAGAACAGAAGGGCCATGCGAATGCGAAAGACATTCGCGCCGCCATCGCCAACAACATGTCGGCACGCGAACTGGAAGTCGGTAAAGCCCGCGCGGCGGCTTTTGAACCGCAGAGCGATCAAGTCTTTGCCGACAAACCGACCGTTATGTTCGTTCAGCACAGCCTGAACCAACTCGGCTTCAATGCGGGCAGTGTGGACGGGCTGCCGGGTCCGCGGACCCGTGGAGCGATCGACGCCTATCAGAAAAGTGTTGGCCTTGGAGACAGCGATCCGGAGATTACGCCTGAGTTGCTGCAGCGCCTTTTCGAAAGCCAGCAGAATACAGCCTGAGTCCTGAGCGGAAATCGAAGTGAGAGCGCCGGCGGCCAACGGGAGGCCAGCCGAAATCGGCTTTCTCGGCTGTATTCTGGAAGTCTAAAGGCCACCGGTATTTGGCATTCTCTTTGCCATGACAAATCGGCCTTCGGCACGGACAGATAACCGTCTGCAAAGACCCGCGCGTCTCGCCCGTTTGATTGATTGGCAATTAACGGTATGATTAATACTGCCTTAGGAGTTGTGCCGCAGGTTGCGTTGCAGCAGCGCGAAACAACAATGCGGGGGATCATTGCCAGTTCCGGTTTATCGGCTCATGTACATAAGCACGTCGAAACAGGCGATGGGCGAGCAGGAACTCGAGGCCATTCTGTCGGTTGCGCGCGAAAAAAACATCGATTTGGGTGTCTCCGGCCTGCTGCTCTATGTCGACCGCCACTTCCTGCAGTACCTGGAGGGGGAGCAGGGGGTGGTTGAAGACCTCTACCGGCACATCGAAAAAGACGAAAGGCATTCCGGCGTGATGCGGCTTTTCGCCGGCCTTTACGACCGGCGTATCTTTACCGACTGGTCGATGGGCTTCCACCGCCTCAGCGAAGACGAACAGGCGGAGCTGTCCGGCGCCATCGATCTCTGCAAGAACTCCGTCCGCGATACCCTGCCCGAAGAAGCGCCCGAAGAGATTGTCATATTCATGGAGAGCTTCTACCGCACCAGCAAGGGTCTGCGCGACCACGCGTGATGTGGCGGGGCGGCGGCTGATCGGCTAGCGGCCGGTGGTCCGGAAAACTTCGGAAATCAGAACAAGTTCATTTGAGAAGGCGCTTCGGGCAGGCGTTCTTCCTCCAGCAATCCGGCATCATCGTTTCTGACCGCGTTGACCCGTTTCGAGACAGGGGTCAGGGCCAGCGCCTCGCCCGGCAAGGGCCGCAACAAAGGCTTGAGGGCCGTGGGACTGCTGGCCGGGTCGAGCCACTGCCCGACATCATCTTTCGACAGAATAACCGGCATGCGGTGATGGACCGTCGCCATCACCTCGTTGGCCGCCGTGGTGATCAGCGCACAGGTGTCCCTGGCCCGGCCCTGGTTGCTGTTGGCATCGCTGCCCACACCTGCAGGTTCCCAGATCGCCGCAAAAGCGAAAGGTCCACCCTCCAACAGACGAACATGGTAGGGCTGACGATTGCCGCCCTGCCGCCATTCGTAAAAGCCGTCAGCGAAAACCACACAACGCCTAGACCGGAACGCAGCGCGAAACGATGGTTTCTCGGCGACGGTCTCGGCACGCGCATTGATCAGCGGTGCCATCGGCCGCGCGCCAACCGCCTTGCCGTCATTGGCCGCGCCATCATTGGCCCGGCCCTCTTTCGACCAAGACGGCACAAGGCCCCACTGCAGCCAGGCGAAGTGACGCTGCAGGTCTTCGCCCAACCGCATTGCCGCCACCGGCTCCCCCGGAGCGATGTTGAAGCGCACGGTCAGATTCGGCATCTCGGGGAAACCGAAAAGCTGGCGCACGGCCGCCAAGGGCGTTGTCAGCAGGAAGCGGCCGCACATAGCAAAGACAGCTTTCTTGTGGGTAACCGCGCCTCTGCCCTTGCGGGAAAAGCCCTAAGCGCTACTATGATTAATGTTCTTATTTTGTTCACGATGACAGAATCAAGACAGCTGGATAGATTTGGTCCACATTTGGTGTGGGGCCAGGGGCATCAACCCAAGATGTAGTGGAGTTACGCTCCGTTTTCACATTTGAATTTTCCACAAGCTGTGGACTGAGGGGATACAAACATGGATGGATCGGGGATTTTCGCGCGCAACCGGGCTGTCGACGCCGAGGTCGAAGCCAACCCGGGTGTTGTGGATAACGAAGCGCCTGTCGAAATGCAACCCGATCACGCCGCGAAACACCTGAATACGGCGGCGGCTGAGGCCGATGCCGTGAAGGCTGAGGGCGCGAGCGAATCCGCCTCCGCCGAATCGGAAGACACCGAGGATCTGCTCGGCAACGGCCAGATCCGCGACGAGTTCCAGAACGAGCGGGGCATCAAGGTCCGCATTCACCGGGAGCGCGACGACCTGCTGACCGCGTTCGGCAAGGCGACCCTGACCGACCGCTATCTGATGCCCGGCGAAAGCTTTCAGGACCTCTTTGCCCGCGTCGCCGCCCACTACGCCGACGACAGCGCCCATGCCCAGCGTCTCTATGACTATATCTCCAAGCTCTGGCTGATGCCCTCCACGCCGGTGCTGTCCAACGGCGGCACCAAGCGCGGCCTGCCGATTTCCTGTTTCCTGAACGAAGCCGGCGACAGCCTGGACGGCATTCTCGGCCTGTGGAACGAGAACGTCTGGCTGGCGGCGCGCGGCGGCGGCATCGGCAGCTATTGGGGCAACCTGCGTTCGATCGGCGAGAAGGTCGGCCAGAACGGCAAGACCTCCGGCATCATCCCTTTCATCCGGGTGATGGATTCGCTCACCCTGGCGATCAGTCAGGGCTCCCTCCGGCGCGGCTCGGCGGCTTGCTACATCCCCGTCTCCCACCCGGAGATCGAGGAATTCATCGAAATGCGGCGGCCGACCGGCGGGGACCCGAACCGCAAGGCCCTCAACCTGCACCACGGCGTGGTGATCAGCGACGCCTTCATGCGCGCCGTCGAAAAGGATGAGGAATGGGGGCTGCTGAGCCCCAAGGACAGCGCCGTCATCCGCAAGGTGAAGGCGCGCGATCTCTGGATCCGCATCCTCACCGCCCGCATCGAAACCGGCGAGCCCTACATCATCTACGGCGACCATGTGAACCGGCAGATCCCGGAGCATCACAAGCTGGCCGGCCTGACGGTGAAAATGTCGAACCTCTGCAGCGAGATCACCCTGCCGACCGGCATCGACCACCACGGCGTCGACCGCACCGCGGTCTGCTGCCTGGCGTCGATGAACCTCGAGACCTATTTCGAGTGGCAGGACAACGAGGCGCTGGTCGAAGACACCATGCGCTTCCTCGACAACGTGCTGCAGGACTTCATCGACAACGCACCGGATTCCATGGCCCGCGCCAAGTATTCGGCGGCACGCGAACGTTCCGTGGGCCTCGGCGTCATGGGCTTCCACTCCTTCCTGCAGGCCAACGGCATTCCCATGGAAGGCGTCATGGCCAAGGTCTGGAACAAAAAGATCTTCGCCAATATCCGCAAAGGCGCCGACGCGGCCTCGCGCAAGCTGGCCGAAGAGCGCGGCGCCTGCCCGGATGCCGAAGAGTTCGGCATCATGGAGCGCTTCTCCAACAAGATGGCAGTGGCGCCGACGGCATCGATTTCGATCATCTGCGGCGGCGCTTCGCCGGGTGTCGAGCCGATCGCCGCCAACAGCTACACCCACAAGACCCTCTCCGGCTCCTTCAACGTGCGCAACAAGCACCTCACCGCGCTGCTGGAGGAAAAGGGCCAGAACACCGAAGAGGTCTGGACCTCGATCACCGTCAACGAAGGCTCCGTCCAACACCTGGACTTCCTCAGTGACGATGAAAAGGACGTGTTCAAGACGGCTTTCGAGTTGGATCAGCGCTGGCTGATCGAACACGCGGGCGACCGCTCCGAGTTCATCTGCCAGGGCCAGTCGCTAAACGTCTTCGTGCCTGCGGACGTGCACAAGCGCGACCTGCATCAGATCCACTACCAGGCCTGGAAAAAGGGCGTGAAGAGCCTCTACTACTGCCGCTCCAAGTCGATCCAGCGGGCCGAATCCTCGGAGATCTCCGGCGCCGCCGCCACCGTGCCGCACCTCGGCAAGATATCCTCCAAGGAAACGCCCGCGGCCAACGCGACGGACTACGAGGAGTGCCTTGCCTGTCAGTAAGCACCGATAACGCGGCCCCTTAGGGCCGTCAGAGTTAGCCTTCGAAGAACCAGAGTTTATTGGGGATGCTTCGGGGCTCAGAGGCCGGCGGTTCGGGGGGACCGCCGGCCTCACCTGCCAAAGGCCTTAGCCAACGTTACGTTGGCGGAACAAAAGGCCCAGAACACTGAACGGCAGCCCGTCGTTGAAGACCGGGCGCCACCTTTGGAGAAGTCACGCCATGTCCCTGCTTGATGCCAGCCCCGTCTACAAACCCTTCCGCTACCCCTGGGCCTATGACGCCTGGCTGATGCAGCAGCGCATTCACTGGTTGCCGGAAGAGGTGCCGCTGGCCGACGACGTGAAGGACTGGAACCGCAACCTGACCGGTGCCGAGAAGAACCTGCTGAGCCAGATCTTCCGCTTCTTTACCCAGTCCGACGTGGAAGTGAACAACTGCTACATGAAGCACTACAGCCGGGTGTTTCAGCCGACCGAGGTGCAGATGATGCTGGCCGCCTTCTCCAACATGGAGACGGTGCACATCGCCGCCTATTCGCATCTGCTCGACACCATCGGCATGCCGGAATCAGAGTATTCGGCCTTCCTTCATTACAAGGCGATGAAGGACAAATACGACTACATGCACGAGTTCGGCTGCGACACGAAGGAGGAGATCGCCAAGACCCTGGCCGTCTTCGGCGCCTTCACCGAGGGCCTGCAGCTCTTCGCCAGCTTCGCCATTCTGCTGAACTTCCCACGCTTCAACAAAATGAAGGGCATGGGCCAGATCGTCACCTGGTCGGTGCGCGACGAGACCCTGCACACGCAGTCGGCGATCCGCCTGTTCAAGACCTTCATCGAAGAGAATCCGGAAATCTGGACCGAGAAGTTCGAGCGCGATCTCTACAAGGCCTGCGAGACCATCGTCACCCACGAGGACGCCTTCATCGATCTCGCCTTCGAACAGGGCGGCATCGAGGGCCTGGAGGCCGAGGAAGTGAAGGCCTATATCCGCTATATCGCCGACCGCCGCCTCACACAGCTCGGCCTGCAGCCGATCTATCGCAGCGACAAGAACCCCCTGCCCTGGCTGGACTCCATCCTGAATGGTGTCGAACACGTGAACTTCTTCGAAAACCGCGCGACGGAGTATTCCAAGGCCGCGACCCAGGGCAATTGGGAAGAGGCCTTCGACTGACCCCTGTTCAGCCTGTCACCCTCGGGCTTGTCCCGAGGGTCCATGGCGCCGACTGCGCGGTTCCAGCAAGCTTCAGAATGGATGCTCGGGTCAAGCCCGAGCATGACATCGGTGGTATCGCTTTATCTATACCCCAGCGCCGCCATCATCGCCCGGCGCAGGGCGTAAACGTTGGCGACGCCGAGCAAGGTTCCGCCCTGCTCTAGGGTCACCAGCAAACGCTGCATCTCCACATCCTCAAAAGAGTCCAGACGGGCCCAGGCATCAGGCAACTTGGCACTGACCAGCAGCTTCACCGGCATCACCGCCCCCTTGGGATCGAGCCGCAGGCCCGGCAGGCCTTGGTGGACGCCTTCGGGTACCTGCCCGAGGTCCCCGCGCAGCGACCCGTCGCACCACTCGCCGCCGAGATCGGCGATCTGATGGTGGTTCACCTTGCCCGGCGCCAGGGTGCCGTAGACGGCCAGTTTTTCGGAACAGTTGAAGCGCTGCTCCAGCAAAGCTTCATCCGCGGCCGCATCGGGCATCAGGCCAAGGCGACCCTTGTTCGCCCGCGCGATTGCTGCCGCAAGCCCGTCATCTTTCAACACCATCGCCTTCGCCGTTTCTATTCGTCCTTCTTGTCCAGGCTCACGCTACCATCGTCGTTCAGGGTCCAGAAGGGGTTGAAGGCGACCTCCCAGGGATGACCGTCGGGGTCGGCGAAGTAACCGGAGTAGCCGCCCCAGAACACCTTCTCCGCCGGCTTCAGGATGGTGGCGCCCGCCGCTGCGGCTTCCGACAGGGCGGCATCCACCGCCGCCTCGTCGCCGACGTTATAGGCCAGGGTTATGCCGCCCAGGGTCTTGCCCGGCTCCAGGGGGGCCAATGTCAGCTTGGCATCCTCGGCCAGGGCTTCCAGTCCGTAGAGTCCGACAAGGATGCCGCCGAGCTGATAGAAGGCGACCTGTCCGTCCACCCCGTCTCCCAGAGTCCAGCCGAGGCCCTGTTCGTAGAAAGCCCGGGCGCGGGCAAGGTCCCGTACCCCAAGGGTCACCATGGTCAGGCGCTGTTCCATCTGCTGCTCCTTTGTTGCTCCAGGCCGTGAAGCTAACCCGGCGGCCAGCCGACATGCTCCTGTCAATTCGAGTGTGTACCGGCAATCCGGCCATGCGTCTGCCTCATGGAACCGTCATGACTTTCCCCTTGGTGCCCGGCGGGTCCCTCGACTATCATCAAGATCTATCCACACATTCTTTCTTCACGAGGAACTCTGTAGCCATGGGGCGATTTGGCGTTGGCCAGGGCCTGCGCCGGGTGGAGGACTTGCGCTTCCTGACCGGACTGGGCCGTTACAGTGACGACATCAAGCTGGAGGGGCAGAGCTACGGCGTGTTGGTCCGCAGCCCCTACGCACACGCGGAAATCCTGTCCATCGACCTGGAGGACGCCAAGGCGGCCCCGGGGGTGCTGGGCGTCTTCACAGCCGATGATCTGAAGGTTGACGGCGTCGCGGACATTCCCTGCCTGGTGCCGATGCCGGGCAAGAACGGCAGCAAGATCGTCATGCCTCCGCATCCGGCCCTGGCCCGCGGCCGGGTGCGCCATGTCGGCGACCCCATCGTCTTCGTCGTCGCGGAAACCCAGGACCAGGCCCGCGATGCCGCCGAGCTGGTGATGGTCGACTATGGCGAACTGCCAACGGTTACGGACACGAAAACTGCCAAGGAACCGGGCCAGCCGCAGATCTGGCCGGAAGCGCCAAACAACACCAGCCTGGTCTGGGACATGGGCGACGAAACCGGCACCAAGGCCGCCTTCGACCAAGCCCATCACGTCACCAGGCTGGAGTTCGTCAACAACCGCGTGGTGGTGAACGCCATGGAGCCGCGCGGCACCATCGGCGACTACGATCCGGCGAGCGAGGTCTTCACGCTCTACACCGGCAACCAGGGCTCGCACCGCATGCTCGGGCCTCTCAGCAGCGTCTTCAAGGTGCCGCAGGAAAAGCTGCACGTGATATCGCCGGATGTCGGCGGCGGTTTCGGGATGAAGATCTTTGTCTATCCGGAAACCGTGCTGGTGCTCTTCGCCGCCCGCCGCCTCGGCCGCCCGGTGCGCTGGATTTCAGAGCGCAGCGAGGGTTTCCTCAGCGATACACAGGGCCGCGACCACGTGACGGTCGCCGAACTGGCATTGAACGAGAACGCCAAAGCATTGGGTCTGCGGGTCACCACCACCGCCAATATGGGCGCCTATCTCTCCGCCTTCGCACCCTATATTCCGACCGGCTGCTATGGGCCGATGCTGAGCGGGCTCTATGCCATTCCCGTCGGCTATACCGAAGTCACCTGCGTTTTCACCAACACGGTTCCGGTCGATGCCTACCGCGGCGCCGGGCGACCGGAAGCAGCCTATATGATCGAGCGGCTGATGGACGCCGCCGCCCGCGATGTCGGGCTTGCGCCGGACGAGCTGCGGCGGCGCAACTTCATCACCCCCGAAGCCCTGCCCTTCAAAACCGCCTTCGGCGAGACCTACGACAGCGGCGACTTCGACCTGCCCCTGACCGAGGGACTGAAGGCCATCGACGCCGATGGTTTTGCGGCAAGACGGGAGGCGGCGCAGGCGAAAGGCAGGCTGCGCGGCCTGGGCTTTGCCAGCTACGTGGAGGTCTGCGGCTCCAACGGCGAGGAAACCGCCCACCTGAAGCTGCGCGAGGACGGCGGAGTCACTTTGTGGATCGGCACCCAGTCCAACGGCCAGGGCCACCACACCGCCTACACCCAGTTGCTGGCCGACAAGCTGGGGCTGGAGCCGGCGCAGATCGAAATCCACCAGGGCGATTCCTGGGATCTGCCCCAGGGCGGCGGCACCGGCGGATCACGCTCCCTGCTGATGGGCGGCCGGGCGCTTGACGGCGCAGCGGACAAGGTAATCGAACGCGGCCGCCGGATTGCCGGCCACCTGCTGGAGGCCGCCGAAGCGGACATCGAGTTCGCCGAGGGCATCTTTACCGTCGCCGGCACCGACCGGCGGGTCTCCCTGACCGATGTCGCCAAGGCCGGCGGCAGCGACGCCCTGCCGGAAGATATGCAGGAACCTCTGGAAGACCAGCACCATTTCGTTGCCGAGGCGCAGACCTACCCCAACGGCTGTCATCTCTGTGAGCTGGAGGTCGACCCGGATACCGGTGTGGTGAAGATCGAGCGCTATGTGGTGATCGACGACTTCGGTGTGCTGGTGAATCCGCTGCTGGTCGCCGGCCAGGTGCATGGCGGCACCGTGCAGGGCATCGGCCAGGCGCTGCTGGAACAGACGGTCTACGATGAGAACGGCCAACTGCTCAGCGGGTCCTTCATGGACTACTGCATGCCGCGGGCCGACGACCTGCCGTCCATCGAACTGACCATGGTGGAAGACATGCCCTGCGCGACCAACCCCATGGGGGTGAAGGGTGCCGGCGAGGCCGGGGCCATCGGCGCCTGCCCTGCTGTCATGAATGCCCTTGTTGACGCACTTTCGCCCCTCGGCATCCGGCACATTGACATGCCCGCGACGCCGGAAAAGGTGTGGCGGACCATACAGGATGCACAACAACAGAAAGCGGCTGAGTAATTGGTGAGCAACAGCAACGGCGCAGCCGTGGAAACGGCGGACGAACTCGGCGCGGAAGACATCATCGCCACCTTAAAGATGATCGCCGAGCGTGCGGGGAAGATCATCCTCGCCTACTACGTCGAAGGCGAGGAGATCGAGGTCCGCCAGAAGGACGATGCCTCGCCCGTCACCGAGGCCGACGAGGCGGCGGAGACTTTCATTCTCGGCGCCCTTAACACCCTGACGCCCGACATTCCGGTGGTCGCCGAGGAGGCCATGGCCGCCGGTGAGGAGCCGGTGATCGAGGGCAACCGTTTCTGGCTTGTCGACCCCCTGGACGGCACCAAGGAATTCATCAGCCGCAACGGCGAGTTCACCGTCAACATCGCCCTCATCGAAGACGGCCAGCCCGTCGCCGGCGTGGTTCACGCCCCGGCCATGGCCATGACCTGGGCCGGGGTCTGCGGTGACGAGGAAGACGGCGGCAAGGGTGCCGGCCAGGCCGTCTTTGCCGAGACAGACAAACCCGTCATGGACATCCGCACCCGCGACATGCCGGAAGACGGCGCCGTCGTCGTCGCCAGCCGGCGCCATGGCAGCGGCGCGGAACTGGAGGACTTTCTCAGCCGCTTCAAGGTCGCGGAAACCGTGAGTGCCGGCAGTTCGTTGAAGTTCTGTCTCGTCGCCTCAGGGCGGGCCGACCTCTACCCGCGTCTCGGCCGCACCATGGAATGGGATACCGCCGCCGGGCACGCCGTGCTGCTGGCCGCCGGCGGGCAGGTCTACACCCTCGACGACGAACCGCTGGACTACGGCAAGCCGGGCTTCGAAAACCCCAACTTCTACGCGCTCGGCAGCCGCCAGAGCGCTTAGCGCGAAGCTTCGTTTAAAGCGGCAAGCTCGCGTAGCAGCCAGGTCTTGAAATGCGCGATGCGGCGGTCTGCCGCCGCGGCCTTCGGATAGACCAGGAAGAAACTTGATCCCAGCGGTAGCTTGAGGTCGAAGGGCGCAATCAACCGTCCGGCAGCCAGGTCGTCGCTGGCCAGCCGCAAGCGCCCGAGAACGATCCCCTGCCCGTCCATCGCCGCCTGCAGCGCCAGGTCGGGATGATTGAAGTGCGTGCCCTTTTCCGCAAGAACCGCGTCGAGACCGGCCACCGCCAACCAGCTTTGCCAGGTCGGCGCGTCGGGATCATAAAGCATCGAATCGTCGTGCAGCAGACGCAGCCCCGCGAGACGTTCAGGCGTCAGCGGGGTTTCACAAAGACGTGGGCTGCAAAGCGGCGTCACCTCTTCGTCGAACAGCAACACGGACTCGAGACCATCGTAACGGCCCTTGCCGAGACGAACCGCCGCGTCGAAGGATGAGCTCCGAAAGTCGACAAGTTCGAGACCGGCGGAGAGCCGCAGGTCGAGGTCTTCGCAGGCCGTCTCCAGACGCTCGAGGCGCGGCACCAGCCACTTGCTGGCAAAGGCCGGCGCGACGGAGATGTTGAGCGGCCCCCTCTCCTCGCTGCTGCGTGCCCGCTCGATCGCCCCGTCCAGATCATCGAAGACGGCGTGCAGCGCCTGGGCGAAGCGCTGCCCTGCGTCGGTCAGCAGCAGACCGCGCGGCTGACGTTTGAACATCAGACTGCCGAGATAGTCCTCCAAGACCTTCACCTGGTGGCTGACCGCCGCCGGCGTCACATGCAGTTCGCCCGCGGCGCCGACATAGCTGAGATGCCGGGCGGCGGCCTCGAAGGCCCGTAAGGCGTTTAGCGGATAGCGGTTCCGGCCCATGATCTACCTCAAATTTTTCTTATCCTAAGGCTCAATTTTCGTCGTTTGCGACCTGCCACTGCTCTGCATATTTCTGGGAACAGAAGCAGTTTTCAGCACCATTGGAGACAGATATGCCTTATCTCAGCTATGCCAAGGAGTTTCAGGGCGTCGCCGATGTATTCCTCCGCGACCCGGCCCGTTACCGGCCTTTGCTGCTCTTCATCGAGGCGGTCATGACCGGCGAGTCGGAGATCGGCAAGGCCGAGCGCGAGGTCCTCGCCGGCTACGTCTCCCGCCTCAATGGCTGCGGTTTCTGTGTCGGCGCGCACCGCGCGACCCTGGACGCCATGGGCAGCCCATCGGAGACCATCGCCGCCATCGACACGACACCGCAGCTCGCGTTGGTGGACGACAGGATGAAGGCGCTGCTGACCCTGGCCGAAAGCCTGACCCGCGATCCCGCCAACTTTTCCGCGGACGACATCGCCAAGGCGCGCGCCGCCGGCTGGTCGGAGCAAGCGGTCGAAGATGCAGTCAATGTGATCGCGCTTTTCGGCTACGTGAACCGACTGGTCGAGGGCATGGGGATCGAAGGCAACCCCGCTTACTTCACCTATGTCGGCAAGGCCCTGGCGACTCAGGGTTACAGCCCCTTGCTGGCCGCAGCTGAAAGCTAGGCCTTCTAGGCCCAACACCGGGAAAGGAAAAACAGATGACTGAAACCCTTCAGTGGCGCGAGCCCGGCAAAACCCTCAGCGACGGCAGCAGGTTCAAGGACTGGCGCAAGATCGAAGACAGCGGCACCTGGCATTGGCAGTACGACACCCATGAAATGACCTTCGCCATCTACGAGCACGACGGCCAGTACTGGAAGTTCTACCAGTTGCGCTGGGTGCCCGAGGGTGGCGACGGCTACGCCTACGGCTATGGCGGGCAGGCCTGCCGCGCGGTGCTGGTCTCTTACCGCCGCCGGACGCGCTCGCCTCATTCCAGCCGCCTGATGATGGCCGGCGACCTGGAATGGATTCGCACCTACGAGTTCGATGCGGCCCTGCATGAGGTTGTGAAGGCCGGCGAAGAGAACGCCAAGTACGGCGCGCCCTACGGCCCCAAACAGTCGGCGGCGTAAGACAAATGGAACCGGTGGCAAAGAAACCGCTCTGCCTCATCGTCGGAGTCGGCGACGCCACCGGCTCCGCCCTGGTCCGGCGCTTCGCCGCCGGCGGCTATCGCGTCGCGATGATCGCCCGAAACGCGCAGCGCCTTGCAGCACTGGCCGACAAAATCCCGGGTGCATGCGCCTATGCCTGCGATGTCGCGGACTTCGAGGCACTGAGAGAAACACTGGATCTGATCCGTACGGAAATGGGCGACCCCGGGGTGTTGGTCTACAATGCGGTCTCGGCGACTTTCAGGCGGTTCGACAAGGTGACGGTCGAGGACCTGGAGACCAACTTCCGGGTCAACACATCCGCGCTACTGGCACTCGTGCAGGACTTGTCGCCGGCGATGCGCAAGGCAGGGAAAGGCGCCATCCTGGTCACCGGCAACACGGCGGCCCTGCGCGGCGTGCCGACCTACGCCGCCTTCGCCCCGACCAAGGCGGCGCAGCGCATCCTCACCCAGTCCCTCGCCCGCGATCTGGGCCCCGAGGGCATTCACGTCGCCTACATCACCGTAGACGCCGCCATCGACGTGACCTGGTACGGCCCGGAGGCGCAGAAGCCCGCCTGGCTGAAGCCGCCGGATGATTGGCCGCACAGAAGAGCGGATTTCTTCGCACAGCCGGAAGCCATCGCCGACGAAGTCTTCCACGTCGGCCAGCAACATCGCTCGACCTGGTCTTTCGATCACATCATCCGGCCCTTTGCCGAAACCTGGTGACGCCGCAAAGAACACCTCACCAAGCCTGCGGAAAACGACATGCAACTCTCGCTCACCCCTTTTCTCCTCGCCGTTCAGATCGGCTTTCTTTTCATGCTGGCCTGGCGTTGTCTTCAGGCTGCGCCACAACCTAATGCGACCGCGGCGGTCCATGCCCATCTCGGCTGGATCGCGCTCTACGGTGTCATCACCTCGATCCTGGGCGCGCGTGGAATCTTCGTGCGGGATGATCTCATGGCCTGGCTGCCCGGTCTCTGGCTGCAGATCATCACGGTGGCGGTCTGCGTCGTGCCGGTGCTGCTTTTCGCGCCGCTGCGCGGCGGCCTTCGCCGCGTCTTCGATGCCACACCCTGGCATTGGCTGGCCTATTTCCACGCCCTGCGGATTGCGGCGCTCGGTACCGCCTATAAGACCTACACCGGCGAATTTCCCGCCTACTTCGAATACCTGGTCGGTATTCCCGATCTGCTGTTCGGGCTTTCGGCCCTTTGGATCGCCGGGCGGGCCAAACGCGGCACCTTGACCGCGCGTGGCTTTCTGATGTGGAACCTGGTCGGCGCCCTGGTCATCGTGCCCGCCGCGCCGATCCTGTTGCAGCTCGGCCTGCCCGGACCGTTGCAGGTCTTCACCGGCCCGCCCGACGCCCGGGCCGTCTTCACCTATCCGATGTCGATTGCCCCGATGATCGGCGTGCCGCTCTTCGTTCTCGTCAATCTCTGGGCGGTCTGGCGCCTCTGGGAACGGCGGCGCGAGGCGCTTGCCGGGATCACGCGCTGAGGCGCAGAACTTCCTTGCCGAGGGCGCGGATTTCCTGGGCGGCGCGCCCGCTCGACTGGAACTCGGTGACACCCAGGCCCTTCAGCATGGCGCCCGCGAAAGCCACCCGGTTGCCGATCCGGCTCTGGGCGACCTTCGCCCCGTAGTCCTTGATCTCGAAAAGCATCTCATCGGTCAGGTTGGCGCGCGGCGGCACCCGGTTCAGCACCAGCAGAACCGGCGACTTCTCCTTCGCCGCCATGTCCAGGATCGGCTCCGTCGCCCAGACATCCATGGGCGAGGGCTGAACCGGAATGATCACCAGGTGGGCCTGGCGCACCGCGATCTTGGCATCGGTCTCCGCATGGGGCGGCGAGTCGACGATGACGATGTCGTGGTCGCGCTTCAGGCTGTCGATCTCACCGGCCAGCTTCCAGCCCCCGACGCTGGAAACGGTCAGGCCCGAGTCCTCTCCGTTCAGCTCCTGGCGCAGGGCATGCCACATGGTGAGCGAGCGCTGCGGATCGATATCGGCAACCGCAACACGCTTCTTCGCCTGCGCATAGGCAACCGCAAGGTTAGCCGCCAGTGTCGTCTTGCCGGCGCCGCCTTTTTGCTGCGCCACGGTAAGAATCCGTGCGGCCATGCTGCCCATCCGCTTTTTTGTTGATGTCGCCTCAGTTTGCACCTGCGAAATCACCAACACAAGTGGCAGAATTCTGCGCTTTTCCACAGAATTGGAGTCTTGACCAGACCACTCGGAGAGTCGCAAACTGTCTGCACGTGGCCGGTAAACCGGTGACGATTTAGCCGCCGCAATGCCTGTGCGGTGACTCGGCAGGAGGTTCCCCTAAAACCGCGGTAGGAACCGATCCTGGACAGACGAGAGCAAAGGAACCGGGGCTCCAGGCCCCGGTTTCGTTTTGCGTGACCGGATGGCAGCGCCGTCAGGCAGGCCCAGGGTCTTCTCGCCGGGTATCTTTTCGCCGGGTATCTTTTCATTATCGCCGGCATGACTAGACTGCGCCGCCATGCAAAGCGGCAGCGAAACCAAAATACGCCCGGCCGAGGCGGCGAGCCTGCGTGAGGCGGCGGAGATCCTGCGAAGTGGCGGGCTGGTCGCCTTTCCGACGGAAACGGTCTACGGCCTGGGCGCCGATGCCACCGACGACGCGGCGGTGGCCGGTATCTTCGCCGCCAAAGACCGCCCGCGCTTCAATCCGCTGATCGTTCACTTCACCGACACGGCTGCGGCCGCCCGCGAGGTCGTCTTCGACGCCCGCGCCGAAGCCGCGGCCGGGCGTTTCTGGCCCGGCCCCCTTACACTCGTGCTGCCCCGGCGGCACGACAGCCGCCTCTCCCTGCTCTGCAGCGCCGGTCTGGACACCCAGGCGGTCCGGGTACCCGCCCATACGCTGGCCCATGATCTGCTGGCCAAAACCGGCCGGCCCCTGGCCGCGCCCAGCGCCAACGCCTCCGGCCGCATCAGCCCGACCCGGGCCGCGCACGTCGCCGAATCCCTCGCTGGACGGGTGCCGCTGATTCTCGACGGCGGTGATTGCGCCGTCGGCCTCGAATCCACGGTGCTGGATCTCTCGACGGAAAGACCGGCGATCCTGCGGCCCGGCGCGGTCACGGCAGAGGATCTAACCGATTTGCTCGGGCCCCTGACACCACCACAGAGCAGCAGCGGCGCGGTGAAGGCGCCGGGTATGTTGAGCAGCCACTATGCGCCGACCAAGCCACTGCGCCTTCATGCCGAAAGCGCCGACGCAGACGAGGCGCTTCTGGCCTTCGGGCCCGCCGCGCCGTCCGGCGCCGCCGTGACCGTGAACCTCAGTCCGTCGGGCGATCTTACCGAGGCCGCCGCCCGGCTGTTCAGCACCTTGCGGGAATTGGACGAGAGCGCCGCCGCCGGAATCGCCGCCATGACCATCCCGGAGCAGGGCCTGGGCATCGCCATCAACGACCGCCTGCGCCGCGCGGCAGCACCGCGCGAAGGCTAAGCGCTCCGAGCGGACTCGCCAGCGCCTGCCCGGCGGATTAAAATCATGAACATGGATACCGTGAGCCCGAAGACCGCCGACTACGACGCCCTGCGCCGGGACCTGATTGCCTTGCTGGGCGAGAAGGGCGTGGTCGATGACAGTGAAACGCTGTCCCCCTTTCTGAAGGATCAGCGCGGGCGCTACGAAGGGCAGACCCCCTTCATGATCCGCCCGGCCAATACCGAAGAAGTGTCGCGGGCCGTCGCGCTTTGTGCAGAGGCCGGCGTGCCGCTGGTACCCCAGGGCGGCAACACCGGCCTGGTCGCCGGCGCCGTGCCCTTCCCGGAAGACGGCGCGATCCTGATCAACCTCGGGCGCATGAACCGGGTGCGCAACCTCGATCCGACGGACTACAGCATCACGGTCGAGGCCGGCTGCATCCTGCAATCCGTTCAGCAGGCCGCCGAAGCGGTCGACCGGCTGTTCCCCCTGAGCCTCGGCGCCGAAGGCTCCTGTCAGATCGGCGGCAATCTTTCCACCAATGCCGGCGGCATCCATGTGCTGCGCTACGGCAACGCCCGCGATCTGGTGCTCGGCCTGGAGGTGGTGCTGCCGGACGGCCGCGTCTGGGACGGCCTGACCGCCCTGCGCAAGGACAACACCGGCTACGACCTGAAACATCTCTTCATCGGCGGCGAAGGCACCCTGGGCATCATCACCGCGGCGACCCTGAAGCTGTTCCCCCGACCCAGAGAAACCGCCGTCGCTTTCATCGCGGTTGCCGGTCCCGCTGCCGCCGTCGACCTGCTGGCGCGCGCGCGAGAAGCCTCCGGCGACCGGGTCGCGGCTTTTGAACTGATCCCCCGTATCGGTCTCGACTTCGCGCTGCGTCACGTCAACGGGATCGAGGATCCGCTTGCGGAAAACCACGACTGGTACGTGCTGACCGAACTGGCCTCCGGCCAGGCCGACGGCAGCCTGCGCCCGGTGCTCGAAGACCTGCTCGCCGGGGCCTGCGAGGACGACTTGGTCATCGATGCCGCCTTGGCCGCCAACGAACGCCAGGCCGCCGCCTTCTGGCATATCCGCGAGGGCCTGGTCGAGGGACAGAAATTCGAGGGCGGATCGATCAAGCACGACGTCTCCGTGCCGGTCTCCAAGGTCCCGTCCTTTCTGGATCAGGCTTTGACACTGGTGAAAGAGATGGTGCCGGGCATCCGTCCCGTGCCCTTCGGCCATCTGGGCGATGGCAATATCCACTTCAATCTCTCGCAGCCGGAGGACGCCGACAGGGAGGCCTACCTCGGGCGTTGGGATGAAGTGAACCACGCGGTCCACAGCCTGGTGGTCGAAATGGGTGGTTCGATCTCAGCCGAGCACGGTATCGGCTTCATGAAAGTTGCCGAGAACACCCGCTTCAAGGCGCCTTTGGAGATCGAGATGATGCAGCGGGTGAAAGCGGCCCTCGATCCGAAAAACCTCATGAATCCAGGTAAGGTCGTTCCGCACTAGGTAGCGGACTCATAAGCTTCGCACCAGATTCTGACAGCGGCGATTTTGATGAAGGCGAGGAAGGCATGTGATGTCTTGTCGTATCGGGTTGCGATGCGCCGGAAGGATTTCTTGATACGGCCGATGAAGCGCTCGACCTTGTTGCGTTGACGATAGAGTTCCCGGTCGAATGGGATCGGTATCTTGCGGTCGGATTTGGAGGGGATCACCGCTTCCGCTCCCTTCTCCCAGATCAGGTTTCGAATGTGGTTGGCGTCGTATGCCTTGTCGGCCAGAACAGCCTGTCCGGGTTGCAAGTCCCCCAGCAGAAGCGGCGCCACCGGCCCGTCATGGGCCTGTCCCGGCGTCAGGTGGACCTTCAACGGTAGCCCCCATTCATTGACCAGAACGTGGATTTTTGTGGTCAGACCGCCACGTGAACGACCCATGCATCGTCGGGGATCGTTTTTTTGAGCGTGGCCCCGGCGTGATGCACGCGCACCGACGTGCCGTCGATCATCACCACATCGCCGTTGTGAGCATCCACCACCGCGTCCATGACCCGGTCCCAGACGCCGGCCCGGGTCCAGCGGCGGAAGCGGTTGTACACAGTGGTATAGGGGCCGTAGCGCCCGGGCAGGTCGCGCCACGGACAGCCGGTGCGCAACACGTAGAAGATGCCATTCAGAACCTGCCGGTCATCGCGCCGCTGCACACCCCTCACCTTGTTCGGCAGAATCGGTTGGATGAACCGCCATTCCAGCTCCGTAAGATCATAGCGTGACATGCTCTCCTCCGAACGCCAAACCAGACCATCACAGAATCACAAACCGCTGATCTTGAAAATAGATTTATGAGTGCACTACCTAAACCGCAGAGCGCTTTGACCCGGCTGACCAGCTCGCCAGCACAATTCCGGCGAAAATCGCGGCAATGCCGAGGGCATGAAACCACTGCAGCCGCTCACCCAGGAAAATCACCGCCAGGCAGGCCGCGAAGACCGGAATCAGGTGCATGAAAAGCCCACCCTTGTTTGGCCCCAGAACCTCTATGCCGCGGTTGAATGCAAGGAAAGCCATGAGTGACGCGAAGACGACGACATAGACGATGGTCATCGCCGATTCCGCGGTTACCGGCATGGGCCGGACCATCATGCTCTCCCAAAGGTAGGCCGGGAACAGCATGACGACCGCCATCATCATGGTCACCGCGAGCAGGCTGTGAGGATGCAACCCCGCCGGCCGCCGTTTCACCAGTACGGTGTAGAGCGACCAGGTGACGACCGAGATCATCACGATGAGATCGCCCCTGTTGAAGTCGAGCGCCAGGACCTGGCCGGGCTGGCCACGGGTGACGATGACGGCCACACCGATCAGCGAGACCGCCGTCGCCAGCACCAGACGTGATGTAATCCGCTCGCGGAAAAGGGCCCAGGACAGGATCGGCACCAGGACCGGACAGATCGCCACCAGAAGGGCGGCGTTGGTCGCCGTGGTGTAGTTGACCGAGAGATAGAGCGAGGTGTGGAACGCCGCCATGCCGAAGAAGGCCAGTGCCGCCAGGGTTTTCCAGTGCTGCCGGACCAGCGGCCAATCCCGCCGCAGGCGGGGCCAGACGAAAGGCAGAAAGAGACAACAGGCCAACAGCCAGCGCCAGAAGCTGAGACCAACCGGCGGGACCTCAGCATGCATCGCCCGGCCGATGATGATGTTGCCGCCCCAGCAGAGCGAGGCGAAGGCCAGCAAGCCGGCGGCAAAAAGCATGCTGCCCGCGGGCTTTGGCAAAACGGTCATGATCTTCCCAGGTAGCGCAAGGACCGGGCGGCGCGACCGCTTACCTTTCGGAAGCGTCAGCCGACGGCGCTGCGGGGCTTGTACGGAGTGGTTTCAACAAGGGTAAAGAAAATCACCCGGAAAACCAATCCAAGTCCAGCCTTGTGCGGCAAAGGCTATGCGGCGCCCTCCTGCGCGCCGTCACAGCCTTCCCGCAGCGCAATCGGATTCCTACAGTGAGAGAACGAGATCGAAATAGACGCGATAGTCGAAGATCGAATCGTCCTTGTCGGTGATCGGGGTCTCGCCACCGAGTCCGATCTGAACATTGTCGTTAAACTGATAGCGAAATCCGCCGCCAACCGTCACCGTGGTATCCCGGTCGTCACTGCCGAAGTTCAGGACATCCACGCCATCGAGATCCCCCAAGGCGCCGGTCAGGCGATTGCCATGGTCAATGGGCGTGAAGCCGTTGATTTCGATGAGAGGAAAGAAACCCGGGAGGACCTCATAATCGGCATGCGCCGAATAATGGACGATCGAGGTGTCGGCATCGCCGTCCAGGGCGATATTGGCGCCGAAGCTGGCCTGAAGGCCGAGATCGCCGAAGGTTGTCGCACCCGTCACGAAGGGATTGAGGAAACCGTCGCCATCGCCTTGAAGTTCGATCCCGCTGGTTTCCAGATCATTGACCGGTATCTCATAACGCAGACCCAGCGTAAGGAGCGTTTCATCTTCCGGCTCGGAAATGAGCGCATACTTGAAGCCGAAGGCAATGTTCGCGAAGCCGCTCTCATCTTCCAGCACGTCGTCGAACTGGAAATCCGCATAACCGTCCTTGGTGGCGATGAAGCCGAGACGTTCGGTCAGGGCTACGCGAAGCTGAAGCGCCACAAGGTTGACGTCGCCGCCGCCGGTCACGAAGTCGTTCGGAAGCGCGTGATAGAAATAGATCGCCCGGGCTTCCGTCGTGATATAGGGCGTCTCGTTAAAGAGGGGGTTGGTCAGTGGCGGCACATAACGGCTGTGCCCGCCCTCGCCCAGGGAGCCCTCCAGATTCAGGCCAAAAGGCCTGAAGGGTTCTTCGGCCGCGGCTGTCTGGCCCGGTGCCGCGGCGGTAAGCAACAGGGCCGACACTGCGGTCGCGCAGATCGCAGAGCCAAAAATCCCTTTGGTCATGTCGTCTCCTTATTTTCCACTCTCGAGGTTCAAGGCGGTGTCGCGACTTCCCTTCCCCTGTGACTGGCAGACGCACTTCAACGCTCCGCCCAGCACGAAACGTGGTCACGGGTTCGGGAAAAGGAGACACCAACGATATGGGTGAAGGAGATCACCTCCGGCAGTCGGCCGCATTGATCTAAGGCAAACGGAAATCAGCTAGAGGTTTGATTCGGTTTCTATAATCGAGGTTCTGCGACGATCGGCCGCAGAAATCAGCAGCCACTAAACAACAGCGGTGGGGGATTCTCAGTCCAGTTTCTTGCCGTCGAGATCG
This sequence comes from Pelagibius sp., assembly GCF_965249265.1. Lineage (NCBI taxonomy): Bacteria > Pseudomonadati > Pseudomonadota > Alphaproteobacteria > Rhodospirillales > Rhodovibrionaceae > Pelagibius > Pelagibius sp. The sequence goes on from NZ_OZ252224.1 coordinate 3,397,420, forward strand.
CGTGCCGCCTTGTCGCGCTCGGTCTCGGTCTTCTTGCGCTCGCCTTTGCTGCGGCCGAAGCGGGCACGGTTGGTCTCCGCCTTCGCCGCTTTTTCCTCGCGCGCCCGGCGCTTCTTCGCCTGCCGCAGATTGATGATCTCCGCCATGCGCGCAGTTTACGCGCCGCCAGTCCTGCCGTCAGCGCCAAATTCACGCCGCCGGGCACACTACGCCAGTGGTTCCCGTTCCTGCGATTCGGGCCGGGTTCGAAACCCGAAGGCGACCAGCCAGCCGACCAGAGCGGCCAAGGCGGCAAGGGCGGCCATGGTGATGAGTCGCCAGTCCGGAAGAAGCTGCCCATCGGCGCCCCTTTCCCGGAACGTCAAGATCAGTGCCAGATCGTCCGGCGGGAAAAGGATGCTGCTGCCGGCCAGAAGGATGACCGGCGCCAACAGAATGGCCCACCAGATTCGAAGCTGCCCGACCCAGATCAACAACGCGACAATCGGCAGGAGAATGAAGATGCCGCAGAGGGTGGCGACCGCCGCACCGACCAGAAAGGCAATCGCGAAGCCGTAAGGCCCGGTCATGACCGCGATGGTCACAACGACCAGGCCGGCCCCCGCCGAGTAGCCGAGTACCGCGCGCTTGAATTGATCCAACTTATCCATGAGGACTTCCAGAACCTTACATCGGCCTCAAGCGACCCCTATGACCTGTAGTCGCAAGCCGGGGGGTGGAGGGTTCAAAGCCGTCGCCCCTCCATTGCCAAGGCGGCCATCCTGCTCCATCTTTCCCTCAGAGCAAAAAACTGTGGGGAGCGGCGCCCTTTGGGCCCAGAAAAACCCGCCCGGGAGTAACCAGGAAATGACCTATACCGCACCGATCACCGAAATGCGCTTTGCGCTGGATGCCATCGCCGACCTGCCGGGCATTGCGCGGCTGCCTGGCTATGAGGAGGCGACAGCGGACATGGTCGATGCCATCCTGGAGGAGGCAGGCAAACTGGGCGGCGAAGTCCTGGCACCGCTGAACCACTCGGGCGACCACGAGGGCTCGGTTTTCGAGAACGGCGTTGTGCGCACGCCGAAGGGATTCCGGGAAGCCTACGGCCTCTTCGTTGAAGGCGGCTGGAACGCCTTGCCCTTCGACCCGGATTACGGTGGTCAGGGGCTGCCCTGGACGCTGGCTTCGGCGGTGCAGGAAATCTGGCAGGCGGCAAACCTCAGCTTCGGGCTTTGCCCTTTGCTGACGGCCGGCGCGGTCGAGCTGCTGCAGGAACACGGCAGCGACGATCAGAAAGAAACCTATCTGCCGAAGATGATCTCCGGCGAGTGGACCGGTACCATGAACCTGACCGAACCGCAGGCCGGCTCCGACGTCGGCGCGGTGAAGACGAAGGCCGAGCGCAACGGCGACCACTACCTGATCACCGGCCAGAAGATCTATATCACCTTCGGCGAGCATGACTTTACCGACAACATCATCCACATGGTGCTGGCGCGGCTGCCCGATGCGCCCGCGGGGACCAAGGGGATCAGTCTGTTCCTGGTGCCGAAGTTCCTGGTGAACGAGGACGGCAGCCGTGGCCCGCGCAACGACCTGCGCTGCGTTTCCATCGAACACAAGCTGGGCATCAAGGCCTCCCCCACCGCGGTCATGGCCTACGGCGATTCCGGCGGCGCCATCGGCTATCTGGTCGGCGAAGAGAACAAGGGCATGGCCTGCATGTTCACGATGATGAACAACGCCCGCCTGGCCGTCGGCATCCAGGGCGTTGCGGTCGCCGAGCGCGCCTATCAGCAGGCCCGCGCCTACGCCTTCGACCGCACCCAGAGCCGCGCCCTCACGGGAAATGGCGGGGAGGGCGATGCCAAGTCGGTGGCGATCATCCGCCATCCGGATGTGCGCCGCATGCTGGCGACCATGAAGGCCAAGACCGAAGCGGCACGGGCCATGACCTATTGGACCGCGGCGGCGCTCGACCGATCAAAGCGGGAGACCGATGAAGAAAGCCGCAAGGCACAGCAGGCGCTGCTGGACCTGCTGATTCCGGTCACCAAGTCCTGGTGCACCGACATCGGCTGCGAGGTCGGCTCCCTGGGCATTCAGGTTCACGGCGGCATGGGCTTCATCGAAGAAACTGGCGCGGCCCAGCACTACCGCGATGCCCGCATCCTGCCGATCTACGAAGGCACGAACGGCATCCAGGCCCTCGACCTTTTCACCCGCAAGCTGTTGCGTGATGAGGGCGCGGCTATGACCCAGTTGATGCTGGAAATGCGCGCCGGCCTCCCGGCCGCAGATGCGGGCGATGCCCTGGCCGCGCTTCGCCAACCTTTGGCCGAAGCCTTGGAAGCCCTCGACAGGGCGACCGCCTGGATGCTGGAGCAGGGCGGCCAGAGCCTTGCCAACGGCGCTGCCTCGGCCACACCCTATCAAAGCCTTTTCGGTTTGGTTCTTGGCGGCTGGCTGCTGGCGAAAGCCGCGCAGCAGGAAGACGGCGGCGAGGACGGTTTTGTGGCAGCCAAGGCGAAAACCGCGCGGTTCTATGCCGACAACCTGCTGGGCGAGGCTTCCGCCTTGGCCGAGTCCGTCACCGCCGGCGCCGGATCGACCTTGTCCTTCGCCGATGAGGATTTCTGACCGGAGCCACCGGACTTCATCAACACCATGAAGTTGCCCGACAGGACAAGGGCGAGACCGATGGCGGCTTCGACGGACCAGACATAGCCCTCCACCAGCGTCGAGATCGCCAGGGCCACCACCGGGAAAAGCACGGGGATGTAGGACGCGCGCTCCGGCCCCATGCGGGCAACGACGGTCAAGAATCCCCAGAAGCCGATGACCGATCCGAAGTAAATGAGGTAGGCGAGCGAGGCCGAATAGGACGGCGCGGGATCCCACGTCCATGTCACCGGCGAGAGGGTTACGTAGGCCGCGGTGGCGAGGCCGCCGTAGAGCATGCCAAAGGCGCTGGCCTGCACCACGGGAATCCCCGCCTTGGAGTTGCGGCTGCCGACGAGGGTGCCGCTCGAACCCATAAAGGCGCCGAGCAGAGCAAGACCGATGGCGATGAGCGTGAGATCGGACAGCACGAGGCCGTTCAGCTCCGGCCAGAAGATCAGCCCCAGCCCGCCAACGCCGCAGCAGGCGCCGAGACCGACCCGCGGTTCAATGGGATTGCGGTGAACCAGCCGGCTGAGAAGCAGGCTGAAGATCACGACGGTGGAAAACGCCACCGCCACCAGGCCGCTGGTCAGCCACTTGCTCGCCCAGTACAGGGGAATGTAGTTGAGACAGAAGAGGCACAGCCCCTGCAGCGCCAGAAAAAGGTGGTCGCGCAGACAGAACCGCAGCCTCAGTTGACGCAGGCCGCACCAGAGGAAAAGCACCAGCGCCGCGCCCAGGAAGCGGTAGGCGACCGAAACCTCTGGCGCGACGGGACCGCTCTGATATTTGATCGCGATCCAGGTACTGCCCCAGATGAGAACGGTCATGAAGAAGATTGCCACGCTGGCCATGGTCGGTTGCCCTTTGCTTGAAGATGGACTCTGGGGCGGCGCGGAGCAGCAAAATGATTGACAAGTGACAACGTGACAAACCATCTTTTCTCGGTTCAATTATTAGAAAATCTAATTTTTAGACACCCATGAACGATCTTCCGCCGCTCAAGAGCCTGCGCGTCTTCGAGGCCGCCGCCCGCCACTTGAGTTTCACCAAGGCAGCCGACGAGCTCTGCGTCACCCAGGGCGCGGTCAGCCAACAGGTCCGGGTGCTGGAGGAGGCTTTGTCTACAAAGCTGTTCCGCCGGCAGGGCCGCGAGCTGCGCCTGACCAGGGCCGGCGAGCGTTACGTGCTTGTGGTACGCGAAGCCCTGCGTCTGATCGGCGAGGCCACGGCCGAACTGCGCCGCGAAACGCAGCCACGCAAGCTCACGCTCTCCTGCCTGCCGAGCTTTGCGCACAAATGGCTGATGCCGCGTCTCGGCGACTTTATCGAAACCCATCCGGATATCTCGTTGCGCATCCACACCAGCTTCGACGTCGTCGATCTGGCACGTGATGGAATCGACTGCGCCATCCGCCACGGGCCGGGCGGCTACACAGGTCTCTTCGCCGAGATTCTGCTGACCGAGGAACTGACACCCATGTGCAGCCCGGCCATCGCCGCGAGGCTGACCCGGCCGGAGGACCTTGCCGGGGAGACCCTGCTGCGCGACTTCGGCACCGAATGGTCGGACTGGCTGGAGCGGGCCGGCCTGGCCGGCGACAACCTCAAGGTCGGCGCCGAGTTCCTGGACAGTTCCATGGCCATGCAGGCCGCCATAGACGGTCGCGGAGTCATTCTGGGCCATACAGCACTGGCGCGGGACGACCTGGAGGCGGGCAGTCTCGTCGCCCCTTTCGAGGCCCGTGTTTCCTATGACTGCGCCCATTGGTTCGTCTGTCTGCCCGGCAGGGAGACAACACCAGAAGTGCGTAGCTTGCACGACTGGCTGAAACGGCAGGCGGCGGCCTTCCCCGCCCCGGCCATCGGGCCGCGCCGCCGCGGCGTGCCGCAACTGCTGCCATTCGACTGAGGGCTGCCGTGAAGAACAAAGAGACCCTGGGCCCCTGCCCGATCTGCGGGCGGGCGATGATCGAGGGGCCCAGCGTGGACCGGCACCACTGGATGCCGCGCAGCGCCGGCGGCGAGGAAACCGCGGTGCTGCACAAGGTCTGCCACCGTATGATCCACCGCCTCTTCGACGAGAAGTCCCTGGCCGCCCATTATGCCGACCCGGCGACCCTGCGCGATCATCCGGAAATCCAGCGTTTCATCACCTGGGTACGGCGGCAACCGCCGGAGTACGTCGATTGGCCCCGCAGCCCCCGCCGACACAGACGCTAAGGTTCACCGCTTGGGCAGGACAAAAAAAATTGCCCGGTGCCGGGAGTGTTCGGCACCGGGCAGATGTCTGGAGCAGCATTTCGGATTGACTCCGAACTGCCCTCCCCGGTCCAACTGGGCTAAGACCGGGTCCGCCGCACAGGAGGCCAAGAGTTATGGTGGGGACCACCTCCTGCGATACGGCAGATAAGCTGAAGCTAGCGCCACGCCCGCGGCTTTGCCTTGACGCAGATCAATAGATAAGAAATCGCTTATTAGGCTTTCAGAGGCAGCAACAGCCTGCATTGCAAGGGCTTGATCTTCCGGAAACCTGCCGACACCATGCGCGCGGCGGCCGGCCGGGCCGCCGACAGCAAGACCAAGAACAAGCAATTCAGTTGGGGGGACGCGGCGCCATGGCCGAAGGCAAGAGCATTCTGGCAATCGACCAGGGAACCACCAGTTCCCGGGCGATTCTTTTCTCTCCGGAGGGCCGGCGGCTGGGCCAGGCACAACAGGAACTGCCTCAGCACTTCCCCCAGTCCGGCTGGGTTGAGCACGATGTCGAGGATATCTGGCGCGACACCCTAGCGGTCTGCCGCGGTGCCGTCGAAGACGCCGGCACGACCATGGATCAGGTTGCCGCCATCGGCATCACCAACCAGCGCGAAACCACGGTGATCTGGGACCGCAAGACCGGCGAGGCGATCCACAAGGCCATCGTCTGGCAGGACCGGCGAACGGCGGAGTTCTGCCAGGACCTGCGCGCAACCGGTGCCGAAGAGCTGGTGCGGGAGCGCACCGGCCTGCTGCTCGATCCCTATTTCTCCGGCACCAAGATTTCCTGGCTGCTGGACAAGGTGCCGGGCGCGCGCGAAAGGGCCGAGCGGGGTGAACTGGCTTTCGGCACCATCGACTGCTTCCTGCTCTGGCGCCTCACCGGCGGACGGGTTCACGCCACCGATGCAACCAACGCCGCCCGCACCCTGATCTTCGACATCAAACGCCAGGTCTGGGACAAGGATCTGCTGGAGCTGTTGCGCATTCCCGAAAGCCTGCTGCCGGAGGTTCGCGACAGCGACGCCGACTTCGGTACCACCGAGGCCGGGCTGCTGGGCGCCGCCCTGCCCGTCGGCGGGATCGCCGGCGACCAGCAGGCCGCCACCGTCGGTCAGGCCTGCTTCGAGACCGGGATGATGAAGTCGACCTACGGCACCGGCTGCTTTGCCCTCTTCAACACCGGCGGCGAACTGGTGCTCTCCAAAAACCGCCTGCTATCGACCATCGCCTATCGCCTCGGCGGCCAGACCACCTACGCGCTGGAGGGCAGCATCTTCGTTGCCGGCGCGGCGGTACAGTGGCTGCGCGACGGCCTGGGGGTCATCGGCTCGGCCGAGGAAACCGAGGCCCTGGCCAAGCAGGCCGATACCGGCCAGCGCCTCTATCTGGTGCCGGCCTTCACCGGCCTCGGCGCGCCCTATTGGGACGCAGAGGCACGCGGCGCGGTCTTCGGCCTGACACGGGCCAGCGGCCCGGCGGAACTTGCCCGCGCCACCCTGGAGGCGGTCTGCTATCAGACCCGCGACCTGCTGGAGGCGATGCGCGCTGACGGCGCCAGCGGTCTGGAGACCCTGCGGGTGGACGGCGGCATGGTCGCCAACGACTGGATGCTGCAGATGCTGGCCGACATTCTGGGGGTTGCGGTGGAACGGCCGCAGGTGGCCGAAACCACGGCCCTGGGGGCCGCATACCTGGCCGGCCTCAACCGGGGCCTATTCCAGAACCTCGACGCCGTCGCAACACAGTGGCAGAGCGACGGCCGCTTCGAGCCGCAGATGGCCGAGGCCGACCGCGAGGAGCGTTACGAGGGCTGGCGCGACGCGGTCTCCCGCGTCAGTTCTTCCGCTTAGCGCGGCGAACTGGAGCGGACCTGCTTTAGCCGCTCAGGCTGGATTCTGTTAACGCCCTGTGCGTAGACTTGGGCATCTTGGATCACGGTCCGATCCGGCGGGAAAAACACCGATTGGGACGGACAAAGGTATCAGGAGGCGCGGATGGTCGAACGGACGATGGAAAGCATTGAGATCCCGATTGCCAAGATCTACGTGCCGGCGAAGCGCAAGCGCACCCTGAAACCCGCCCAGGTCGACGAACTGGCCGAAAGCATTATGGAAGAAGGCCTGAAGCTGCCGATTTCCGTGCGCAAGGGCAACGGACGCTTCGTCCTGATCGAAGGTTTGCACCGTCTGGAAGCCTGCCGCGCCCTGGGTGAGGAAACCATCAAGAGCATCATCGTCCGCGCCCGCCAGCACTAGATCGGATCATGTTTTGACGGAACCACTTCGTGATTGCGCCAAAACATGTGAATCTGATCGCCATCAGATGGTTAGAGCAGATTCACCGGGTTGGATGGATCGCTAAAGCGATTCCATCAAACCCGGCTCTGCTCTAGCTGTGGAGCCTCAACAGGTTGTCCTTGGCTATGCCGATTTGGCTGATTGGTGTCTTGGCATTGAGGCTACCATGGGGTCGGTGCCAGTTGTAGCGGTGGAGCCATAGTGGCAGTTCCTGGGCGCGCTGTTCGGAAGTCTGGTAGGCCCTGGCATAGGCCCATTCCCTGAGTGCGGTTTGGATGAACCTCTCGGCCTTGCCGTTGGTCTTGGGGGTGAAGGGTTTTGTGCGGATATGTCTAAGGCCGAGGATTTTGCAGGCCTTTGCGAAGTCCTTGGAGCGATAGCAGGAGCCGTTATCGGTCATGACCCTCTCGACGATGACGCCGAGGCTTTTGTAGTAGGCGACGGCGGCCTCCAGGAAGGCGACGGCGCTGTGTTTTCGCTCGTCTGGCAAGATCTGGCTGAAGGCGAGGCGGGACCTGTCGTCGATGCAGACGTGGACGAACTCCCAGCCGATGCCGCGGGTTCGGCTCTGCCCGCTGCGATCGCCGGTGATGCGGTGTCCGGTCCTGGAGAACCGGCCGAGCTTCTTGCCGAGCTTCTTAATGTCGATGTGGATCAGTTCGCCGGGACGCTCTCGCTGATAGCGTCGCACCGGCTCGGCCGGCTCCAGGGCACTCAGCCTGTTGAGCCCCAGGCGTCTCAGGACGCGGCTGACCGTGGCTGGCGACACGCCGACCTCGGCGGCGATCTGCTGACCGGTCCAGCGTTGTCGGCGCAAGGTCTCGATGCGCTGGAGCTTGGCCGGTGGCGTCGGCTGGTGCAGGCGGTACGGCCGGGACGAACGGTCCGCCAGGCCTGCCAGCCCCTCGTCGTTATAGCGTTTGAGCCATTTGCGGACGGTTCGCTCGCAGACCCCGAGGGCGACGGCCACGGCCTTTGAGCTCTGCCCGTCGAACAGCACCCGGCGTACCAGCTCGCCTCGACTATGCGGTGTCAGACGGGCATTCTTGTGGATGTCCATTCGGTCCCTCCGGGTTCGCTAAAGCTTCAGCAACTTCAGCTTCCTCGGTCGGGGCCGAGTGGACAACCTGTTGAAAGCTCACAGCTAGAGCGCCGCGCTCACCCCCAACCCTATCGGACCCGGAGCGGAGACACGCCGCTCTCAGAAGTGTCTTCTTTTGAGAAAAACTCAACTTTTCTAATCAGTTAACTCTCATTAAGCCATCATCAAGCTGTTGAGCCTAGGCTCCCGCTGCCGCCAGCCGGGCAAGTATCACGGCTGTGAAGACTGCCCGTCCCGGCGCAGCAGCCCGATAAGGGAGACAGCAGCCCAATGCTTTACTATCTGCACGAGATGTCCCGTCTTTCCATGGCGCCGGCGCGCGCCATGAGCGACGGGTTGCGGATGATGTTGAATCATCCGATGAACCCGATGACCAACTCGCCGATGGCGCGCTCAATCGAGTCGGCGGCAGACATCTTCGAGCATCTGACACGCAGCTACGGCAAACCGAACTGGGGGCTCGATACCACCACTATCGACGGCGTCGACGTCGCGGTCGAGGAAGAGGTGGTGATCAAACGGACCTACTGCGACCTTCTGCACTTCAAGAAGGCAAGTGAGCGTCCGGAGGCCCCCAAGCTGCTGATCGTCGCGCCGCTCTCGGGCCACTATGCGACCCTGGTGCGCGGCACCGTCGAGGCCATGCTGCCGGACCACGATGTCTTCGTCACCGACTGGCGCGATTGCCGGATGATCCCCGTCACCGACGACCGCTTCAATCTGAACGACTACATCGACTATCTCATCGATTTCCTGCATGTGCTCGGCCCCAACACCCACATCATCGCTGTCTGTCAGCCTTCCGTACCGGCGCTCGCCGCCGTCTCTGTCATGTCCGGTTGGGGCGACAACTGTCTGCCGGCCACGCTGACCATGATCGGCGGGCCCATCGATACCCGCAAGTCGCCCACGCAGGTCAACAAACTGGCCAAGGAAAACTCGATCGAATGGTTCGAGAACAATGTAGTCGTTCAGGTACCGCCGCCCTATCCCGGCGTCTTCCGCAAGGTCTATCCGGGCTTCATACAGCTCACCAACTTCATCGCCATGAACTACGACCGCCACCTCACCTCCTACGGCGAGCTGTTCGATCATCTGGTGCGCGGCGACGAAGAAGCGGCGGACAAGAAACGCGCCTTCTACGAGGAGTACCGCGCGGTGATGGACCTGCCGGCGGAGTTTTATCTGCAGACGGTCAAGACCGTGTTCCAGGACCACGAACTGCCCAGAGGCAAGATGATCGCCCGCTGGCATCCGGTGCTGCCTGAGCAGATCAAAGAGACTGCCCTGCTCTGCGTCGAAGGTGAACTCGACGACATCTCAGGCATCGGCCAGACCAAGGCAGCACTGGAGATCACGCCCAACCTGCCCGACACGATGAAGGACTACTATCTGGCAAAGGACGTCGGGCACTACGGCCTTTTCAACGGCGGCAAGTGGCGCAAGAAGATCGCGCCGCGCATCAAGCAGTTCATCCGGGACCACGATCGCCAGACCGGCAAGAATCCCGGACGAAAGTCTGTCGCCCTCGGCGGTTGACGAGCCGCGCAGCGGCACACAACCCATGTTACGTGACCGCTGCGATGTCTGGCAAAGTCGTGTCTGAGCGGCTGTGTAGCCTAGATAAGGCCCCAATCGGCCACGGCGATGCCGTAAACGATGAAACCGCCGACCCCGATCGTCACAAGGCCCACCGCGCTCTGCAGCGCCCGGTTGGCCCAGGTGAAGAGCCCGGCGGTGTAGCCCAGCGGCACGGCGATGACGGCGGAAAGCAGCGCCATGCCGACGATGGAGCCGATCCCGAAGACCAGGATGTAGCCCAGCGCCATGGAGGTCGAGGTGACGGAGGCGAGGGCCAGCAGGATCAGCGCCGCCGAACCGGCGAAGCCGTGCATCATGCCGACCGCCAGGCTGCGCAGCGGCAGGCCCGCCGGATGTTCGTGCTCATGATGGCGCGCGTCGTGGGGGCCTTCGTCGGCTTCATGCTTGTGGGCATGCAGGTGGGTGACGCCGTCGGCATGGCGATGCAGGTGAAAGTGCACCTTGTCCCGCCACAGACGCCGCAGCACCGCCAGCCCCAGGACAACGAGCATCACACCCACCAGAAGTTCCAGACTCTGGGCCCAGATCTCGGGAATCGCCTCACCGGCCAGCACCACGATGCCGCCGAGCAGCAAGAGGGTAAGGGTGTGGCCGAGGCCCCAGACCGCACCGTGGCGGATGGCGGAGCCCAGCTTGCGCTCGCCTGAGACGATGCTTGCGACGGCAGCGACGTGATCCGCTTCCAAAGCGTGCTGCAGACCGATGAGGAAACCGAGAAAAAGGGCGGAGAACATCGTAAGGAACCTTTACAACCGAGAACGAAAACCATAGGCACGCAAAGCAGTTAGCGGCCTGTCGGGGCGAAGCCCGAGTATAAGGCGATGCTTCTTTTAGCCAAGCGCACAATCGACCAACTTTGCCGCAAACGCGACGGCGGAGAATCCGCCGCTCAGAGGATCGCGATCTGTCCGACCGCGAGGCCGATAAGAACCGGCAGGGGAAGCGCGATGACGAAGCGCTGCAGGGTCGAACGGTGTCCCATGATCGGCACCTCCCAGACAAGCACGCGGTTGAGGTTGTAGAGCGACCAGGCGGAAACGAAAGCCATCATCTGCGGCGTCCCGGCCCCGACCTCCATCGCCGCACCGCCGACGGCGAAGGCCAGCATCGGTCCGCCCGGAGTCAGCGCACCGATGAGGCTGGCCAACAGCAAACCCATGAAGCCCGTGTCCCGCCCGACGAATGTTGCCACCCATTCCGGCGGCACCAGGGCGGCGATGAAACCGGCACCGATCACCGCGAGAATGATACGCGGCGCCACGGAAAGACCCTGCTCCCAGGCGATCCTCCAAGCTTCGGGAACCGCATCGCCGCCGCGGCGGAAAGCGAGCCAGCCCAAGGCCAAAACGGCGCCATAAAGCAGGGCGGAGGCGATGATGATGCTCACTCCGCCCCTCCCTGCCCTTCGGCCAACGCTTTCGCGCGCCCGAAGAGCTGGCGGGCCAGCCAGCCCAGCAGGATCGGCAGCAACAGGCTCAGGCCATAGCGCAGCAGTACAAAGTCCCCGTCAAAGAACGAGAACTCCCAGACCAAGGTCCGGCTCACGTTCAGCAGGCCCCAACCGGCGATGAAGGCCGTCGCGGTGCCGATGTCGGCACCCGCCGCCCCCAGCGCCACCGCCAGCGGGAAGGTCATCATCGGTCCGCCGGGCAGCAGCGCGCCGGCCAAGGACGCCAGGGCCAGGCCCTTGAAGCCCGAGCGCGAGCCCATCCAGCGGGCCACCTGCTCGCGCGGCAGCAGCACCGTCAGGAGCCCGGCCAGCAACACGCCGGCCAGCACCTTTGGGGCGATGGCCAGCAGCAGCCAGAGGTCGTCGCCCAGCACCGACCAAAAGACCCCAGGGCCCTTCAGCATGTAGCAGAGCGCGCCGGCAGCGACGGCAACGACAAAAACGATTACGAGGCCGGCATCGACCTTGGGCCGGGGCCGGTCTGACGCAGGGTTCGGCAAGTTTCCGGATCCGAACGATCAGTTTGGCAGGTGAAACAACAGGATAGCACCTTAACCGCTGGTTCCGCCAGTCCCGCACAAACGCCTTTGTCCGGAGACCCCGCAGCGCCCGTCAAACCGCGAAGCGCGCCACGGCAGCTTCGTCCCAGGCAACGCCGCTGCCCGGCTCGTCACGGATCAAGACCTTGCCGTCGCGCAGTTCCGCCGGCTGCTGCAGGACTGCGGCGGCAAGATCGAGATACTCCACCAGGTGCGCCGTCGGGGTCACCGCCAGTAAGTGGGCCGAGACCTCCGGCCAGAGATGGCTCGATACGGGCAGGCCCGCGCCTTCGGCCAGGGCGGCCGCCTTCATCCAGCCGGTGATGCCGCCGATCTTCATGACGTCCACCATCGCCAGGTCCGACGCGCCGGCGGCGACCGCCTTCTGCATATCCGGCAGCCCCCACCAGTTCTCGCCGAACTGGATCGCCGTGCGGGTTTCCCTGGCAATTTTCGCATGGCCGGCGAAATCCTCCGCAATGGTCGGCTCCTCGATCCAGGCGAGACCTTCATTGTCGAGAACGGCGGTGCGCGCCAGGGCTTCGGGCACCGAGAGTGACTGGTTGTAATCAACCATGACTGCCATGTCCGGGCCGGCTGCGTCACGGACCGCACGGATCACAGCAAGATCCTCGGCAATCGTGGCATGGCCGATCTTGACCTTGAAGGCACGAAAGCCGCTTTCGCAGGCTGCCGCCGCGGCCTCGGCTGCCTTTTCGGCGGTGAGCATGGAATGGCTGTCGTAGGCCGGAACCGCAGCGGGTGCGCCGCCAAGCAGACGCACCAGAGGCACGCCCGCCGCCTTGGCCTGCGCGTCCCAGGCCGCCATGTCCAGGCCCGCCATCGCCATACCGACGAGCCCCTGCACGCCGAGCAGCCGAAAGCGCGCCCGCAGCAGCCGGTCGAGGTCTTGCGGGGCGACGGCAGCGCCTTTCACCATGGGCTCGATGTTGCGCAGGGTCTCGGCAATCGGCCCCATGACGACAGGGCTGTAGCAGAAAAGATAGGCGCAGCCGGTAACGCCTTCTTCGCTGTGCAGATCGATCAAAACCAGCGGCGCTTCGGGAACCTGGCCGCTTGCCGCGGTCAAGGGCGGATCAAGAGGTACTGAAACCGGACGGGCTGCCAGGGAATGCAGGGTCAGTCTTTCCATCGGCGCTTTCCTCCTTAGAAGCGCCAAACCGGACTTTTTATTGTTCCATTTCAGTAGCTTGGCGCCTTAGAGGCTATCATCTCCGCAACGCACTGGGAAGGCTTTCGATGACGTTCAAGCCTATGGCTCTTCCGGCGACTCGCTTTTCGGCAGAGCTTCACGCCGATGCACGTCAGCGGCATTCACCTCACGGTGCCAATCCTCCACCGAGGTCCAGGCCTTGATGCCGGAAGGCATGGGCGGGGAGCGGCGATGCAGGCCGAGCGCCTCCAGCACGGTTGCCGAGGTGAGCCTGTGGCCGTCCTCGACAAAGGCCGCACGGACCAGCGCCAGGGCGGCGATGCGTCCTTCGGACATGAAAATCTGTTCCATGTAGACGAAGTCTTCGTCCCAACAGACGACGCGGGTGTGCAATTCGAAACGCTGAAAGGGTTTCAACGACCGGCGGAAGGTAATTGTCTGTGCCGCAACAACAGGCATCCAGCGGCGCTGGCGAAACAGTTTCAAAGCGCCGTTGCGCGCCATCAGATCGATCCGCCCGAGGTCCATCAAGGTCAGATAGCGCCCGTTGTTCATGTGAAGATTGAAGTCGAGATCGTTTGGCCAGACCCGCAGGCTGATAACCGAGACATCCAGCGCGGCAAGCGCCGCACCAAAGCGCGCAGCGAACAGAACTTTGATGAGACGAAAGATCAGGTTCATCGCCAAAGAGCCTGCGGCTCAACCTTTCCTGCTTGGCAGAGGAATTGCGTCCAGCGACCTGTCTCCACCGCCCGGAGCTTGCCAAGAGAGGTGCAAGAGCGTCAAACTTTCAATCGAAGCAAAGGACGCCGCGGCAAAACGCTGATACAGGAGGGCCTGATGCCTGACACCATTGCCGTTACCGCCGACAAGAGAACCAACTATCTGGTTCGCCCGCTTTGCCCGGAAGACCGGGAAATGATCGAGCAGGCCCTTAAACTGCTGTCACCGCGCACGCTCTATTCGCGCTTCCACAGCCACGGCGTGAAGTTGAGCAAGAAGGACCTCGACTATCTGACGACGACCGATGGGCGTGACCATGTCTCCTGGCTGGTGATCGATCCGTCGAAAAGGCCGGAGGACTTCCCTATCGCGCTGGGCCGCTACGTCCGCGACAAGACGCAGCCGTCCCGGGCGGAGGTCGCCCTGACCGTCTGCGACAGGCACCAGGGCCAGGGTGTTTCAAAGGTGTTGTTGGGAGCGCTCGGCGCTTCGGCGGTGGCGGCAGGGGTGGAGAGCTTTCACGGCAGCCTGTTGACGGAAAATCACAGCTTGCGCCGATTGATGCAGAGCCTGGGGGCCGAACTCACCATGCGGGACGGCACACTGCAGGCCGAAGCTTCCGCCGATCCATGGCAACTGCCCGATAGCGCCGCGGCCCGCAAGATCCGCCGCGTCGCGACCCAGGTCGGCACCGCGCTCAACGGTCAGCGGGATTCGGCGAGCAGCGTCAGAATGCGTTCATAGAGCTGGTCGTCGCTTTCGGCGGCCTGGGTGATCGAGTTGTACTCCTGCACCGTGAGCCCCTGAGCCTCGACCTCTGCGATCATGCGCTCTGTTGCCTTACGCGTCAGGTCGGCGGCTTCGCCCGATGTTTGCGCCTCTTCGATGCGCGGCTGCCAGGCTTTGTCGATCTCCTGGATCTTCACCACCGCCGATACATAGGCCTCCAACTGGCCGTCGCTGAAGCCCGTGTTCTCTGCCTGGACGAGCTGCAAGAGGCCGTTCGAGGCGGCGCGGGCCTCCTGTCCCGGCAGGAAACCGGCCAGCAGCGCAAGGGGAACGGCAACGACGGCAACCGGTAGAAACTTCAGCATCGCAAAGCCCTCTCTGGATCTGGAAAGGCGCCGGCGGCTATGCGCATGGGCGGTCTTCCCGTTTTGTGGCTGCAAGCAAGACGCCGAAGGACCGGCCCTATTCCGCGAAACCGCGGGGGCCAGAATTTGTCACGCGCCCTCCAGCCCTCGGCCGGACCTGCCGCAGCTATGGTCTGCAGCCCCAAAACCCGGCTTCTAGAAATTCTCGGTCCAGGGCCGCAGTTCCACGCTGCTCGACCAGGCGCTGGGGTGCTGCGCATGGGTCTGGTAGTAGGTTTCGGCAATGGCGGCCGGGTTCAGCTTCGCATTCCCGCCATCGCTGCCGATGGCACCGTCGATGACGAAGTGGGCGACATGGATTCCTTCCGGCTGCAGCGCCCGGGCCATGGATTCGGCGAGCGCGCGCAGACCGAATTTCGCGACCGCGAAGCCGGCGGAGAGCGGAAAGGCCTTTGTGCTCGCCGTCGCGCCCGTGAAAAGGATGGTCCCGGCCTTGCGCGGCTGCATGCGCCGCGCAGCCTCGCGGCCCAACAGGAAACCGCCGAAACAGCCCCGCATCCAGGCATCGATGAATTCCTGCGCCTCGATCTCGGCGATCGGTTTGCGCACCCGGCCGGAAGCATTAAAGACAGCGACCGCCGCTGGGCCGAGATCGCGCTCTGCCGCATCGAAGAGGGCGACCACATCGGCCTCTTCGGTTGCATCGGCCCGATAGGCCTGTGCAACTCCGCCGCTGGCCGTTATCTCCGCCACCAGATCGCCCAGCCGCTCCGGCCGCCGGGCGGCCAGCGCCACCGCATAGCCGCCGGCCGCAAAGCGCCGTGCCACCGCCGCACCCAGGCCCGGGCCAACACCCAGGATCACGCAAGATTGTCGTTCCGCCATGCTTCCCACTCCCTTTTGTTAACCAGCAAGACAGCAGCCTTGCCGCTCCTTCTAGATAGGAAGGGCTCTCGACCTTTGCAGCGAAGGGTTCGAGCGGCTTAGCGGGTCAGGACCACCGGCCCGGTTTCGGCGCGCGCCTGCCAGCCCTGTCTTTGCAGTTCCGGATCGTCGTGCTCCGCTTCGGGGTAGCCGAGACAGAGGTAGGCGACCAGCCGCCAAGTCTCGTCGGCCGCAAGATCCCGGGTGAGGCGCTGGGGATCGAGAATCGAAACCCAGCCCAGCCCGACACCGGCAGCACGCGCGGCCAGCCAAAGGGTGTGAACGGCGCAGACGGTGGAGTACTGCAACGTCTCCGGCATGGTGCGTCGGCCGAGCCCCTGCCCCGCCTCCGGCGCCAGATCGGCGAAGACCGCCAGATGCTCAGGCGCCTCGCGCAGCCCCGCCAGTTTAAGCCTCGCGTAAAGCGCGGCGCGGTCGCCGCTGTAGTCGGCCAGCGCTTCGGCATTGGCAGCCTCGAAATTCTCGATCACGCGCGCCCGGCTTTCGACGGAGATCACCCGCACAAAACGCCAGGGCTGGCTGAGGCCGACGCTGGGCGCCAGTGCTGCCAGACCCAGCAGCCGTTCCAGCAGCCCCTCGGGCAGCGCATCACGGCGGAAGTGCCGCACGTCGCGCCGCCAGACCAAAAGCTCTTCGAGCTTTGCCTGAAAGTCGGCCCCGAAATCGGGGCCCGTACTGAGAATCGAGGGTTTCTCCGTCATCGGGCGCACTATTCATCCAATGACACAGGCCCCGCAAGACCGCTCAACACAAGGCATCCGGACGGCTCCGCCATTCCGGTCTGAGAAAACAACCAGTTGTGAAGAGACGAAGCCCGAAACTTGGCGTAAGCTATCGGAAAGAAACAGATTCCGGCTTTCTTGCGGCCGGTGAACGCTGCCAAGCGTCCGGCCGGAGCCGGATGCGGTAGCCGAACCGAAACCTGCGAGGGAGCATCATGGATACCATCCGGAACCCCATCGAGTGGGGCATGGACGCCCTGAAGGATGCGGGCCATGCCATCGAGTCCACCAGCAATGCCCTGCAGGGCAGCGAAACCGCAAGCGGGCGGACACGGCCCCGTGTCAACCGGATCGGCGCCGCCGACCTGCGTTACGCGCTGAAGCAGGGCTTCAACGACTTCGCCACCTACCGCAGCGATGTGATCTTCCTCTGCATCATCTACCCGGCGATCAGCATCGTGCTTGTCTATGCGGCCCTGAACCAGAATCTGCTGGCGCTGCTGTTCCCCCTCGCCTCCGGCTTCGCGCTGGTCGGCCCTGTCGCCGCGGTGGGGCTCTACGAACTGAGCCGGCGCCGGGAGCGCGGCCTGCCCGCGAGTTGGCTGCACGCCTTCGGCATGGTGCGGCAGCCTTCCTTCGGGGCCATCACCATCCTCGGGCTGGTCCTGCTGATGCTGTTCTTCTTCTGGCTGACTGCCGCCCAGTTGATCTACATGGCGACCCTGGGGCCGGAGCCGCCGGTCTCCATGAGCGCCTTCATCGCCGACGTGCTGACCACCTCCGCCGGCTGGACCATGACCCTCATCGGCTGCGGGGTCG
The DNA here is from genome assembly GCF_965249265.1 of Pelagibius sp. NCBI lineage: Bacteria > Pseudomonadati > Pseudomonadota > Alphaproteobacteria > Rhodospirillales > Rhodovibrionaceae > Pelagibius > Pelagibius sp. Next base: position 3,414,798 of record NZ_OZ252224.1, read on the forward strand.
GCTTCCTCTTCGCCCTCATCGTGCTGGCCATCAGCGTCGTCTCCTTCCCGCTGCTGCTCGACCGCCCGGTCGGCATCGGCACCGCGGTCGGCACCTCGCTGCGCGCCGTCGCGGTCAACCCCGGCACCATGGCGCTCTGGGGCCTCATCGTCGCCGGCGCCCTGGTGCTCGGCTCCCTCCCCCTCTTCCTCGGCCTCGTCATCGTCATGCCGGTCCTCGGCCACGCGACCTGGCATCTCTATCGACGGGTGGTGGGGTAGAGTAAAACTGGCAAGGCCGGCGACAGGGCTCTTCTCTGTTGGGAGGGTAAGGGCTCTGAACCCCAGGGTTTCTGCCCTTTCCGGCCCCTTTTGTGTGCAATGCAACATAACTCTCCTTGACTTAGGGAGCGAAAAGAGGCATCTAGCGCTCATCGATATCTCGCGATCGCGCGAAAGGCCTCTCCTGGCGGGGGCGCCTCTCATCCCGAGATCCATCTTTTCCCAAAAAATTCCGTTTGCTCCAGGTGCGCGTGGATGACGGCAACGCGCTAACCGGCGTTTTGGCTTGTCTGAAGGGCTGTGGGCCTGAACGGAAGGCGCGCTCGGCGCAAAAGGACTCTGTTTTGAATACCAGTACCCCTACCCAGAACATCGATACCGCCTCTTCCAACAAAGAAGACGCGAAGTTCACCGATCTCGGCCTCGCCGAGCCGCTGCTGAACGCACTGGCCGCAGCGAACTACACCACCCCGACGCCGATTCAGGCGCAGTCGATCCCGGCGCTGCTGAAGGGCCGCGACATGCTGGGCATCGCCCAGACCGGCACCGGCAAGACCGCCGCCTTCTCCCTGCCTCTCCTGCAACGCCTGGCGGAGAACCGCGAGCACGTCGGACCCAAGGCGACCCGCGCCCTGATCCTGGCGCCGACCCGCGAGCTGGCGGTGCAGATCGGCGATGCGCTGAAGGTCTATGGCCGGCAATTGAAGCTGCGCCACACCGTCATCCTGGGCGGCGTTTCCCAACACGGACAGGTCCGCGCCCTGGCGCGCGGCCTCGATATCGTGGTCGCCACGCCGGGCCGTCTGATGGACCTGTTGAACCAGCGTCATCTGCGCCTCGACAAGGTTTCCCATCTGGTGCTCGACGAGGCCGACCGCATGCTCGACATGGGTTTCATCCGCGACGTGCGGAAAATCGTGGCAGCCCTGCCGCAGCGCCGTCAGTCGCTGCTGTTCTCCGCCACCATGCCGGCGGAGGTGGCCAAGCTGGCCGGCGACATGCTGCACAACCCCCTGCGGGTCGAGGTGACGCCCAAGGTGGTGACGGTTGAGCGCATCGCCCAGTCCGTGCACCACGTCGCCACGCCGCAGAAGCGGGCGCTGCTTGAATCGCTGCTGGCCGACCCCGGCCTGAAGCGGGTGATCGTCTTCACCCGCACCAAGCACCGCGCCAACCGGGTTGCCGAACAGTTGGAAAAGGCCGGCATCTCCGCCGACGCCATCCACGGCAACAAGTCGCAGAACGCGCGCCAAAGGGCCCTCGACGCCTTCCGCAAGGGACGCGCCCGGGTGCTCGTGGCCACCGACATCGCGGCGCGCGGTATCGACGTTTCCGACGTCACCCACGTGATCAACTACGAACTGCCGAACGAACCCGAGAGCTACGTCCACCGCATCGGCCGCACCGCGCGCGCCGGCGCCGAGGGTGCGGCGATCTCCTTCTGCGACGCGACGGAGCGGGCCTACCTGCGCGACATCGAACGGCTGATCAAGCTGCGCCTGGAGGTGATCGGCGAGGCCCCGGCCAACGACAACCCGGTCCGGAAACCGGCCCGCAAGAACGGCCCCAAGAATAACCCACGCAATAAGCAACGCGGCGGTGGTTACGGCGGCAACAAGGGGAATGGATCGCCGAAAAAAGGCGGACCCAAGAACGGCGGGCCCAAAAACGGCGCAAAAAAGCGCTTCGGCAGCGGCAAACAGGGCGCGAATTCCGGCCAGAAGCCGAACGGCGGCGGACAGTCCCCGCGCCGCCACGGCGCCGGCGGCAACGCCCCGAGGGGCCGCCCAAGAGCGGCTTGATCACCTCAACCTTTCCGGTTCATCAAGTAAGGCCGCCACGGATAATCCGTGGCGGCCTTTGCCGTTAATGATGCAGCCCTCTCAAGGCCGGCAGAGGTAGTAGTAGTTCACCGGGTCGTGCTCCAGTTCGTTGACCTCGACCGAAGTGAAACCGGCTTCGGCAAAGTAGCGCTCCGCCGTCTCGCGCCCCCACATGGCGCCGAGGCCCTCGCCGCCCTGGGCCAATGACACGGTCATGCAGTGCATGCAGGAAACCGTGTAGAGCATCGGGCCCATGGGGTGATCGCGGTCATGATGGTGGTGGCTCGATCCCTTGATGTCCTGTGCCAGATAGACACCGTCCTTAGCCAGAGCGCGGTGGATGCCCTTCAGCAGGTTGAGGGGTTGCCCTTGATCGTGCACGGCATCGAAGGTGGTGACCAGATCGAAAGTCGCTTCCGACGTAGTCCGATCAAAGTCGCTCAGATCCCGGGCGTCGAAAGTCAGATTCTTAAGACCCTTCCTTACGACTTCGGCGCGCGCCCAGGCGATGTTGCCTTCGGAAAGATCGTAGCCCTGGAAACGGCTCTTGGGGAAACGCTCAGCCATCAGCATCAGGGCCCGGCCCCGGCCGCAGCCGGCGTCGAGAACGCGGATGCCGCTCTCCAGGCGCTCCATCAGACCCGGCGCCAACGGCAGGATGTGATCGAACAGGGCGGGCAGCACCGATTGGGCGCTGTCCTCGGCCATGACCTCGTGAAAGCGGTCGTAGCGCGCATAGGGCACCCCGCCACCCTCACGGAAACAGGCCAGGATGTCGTCCTCGACACTACCGAGCACGGCGATGTACTGGGCGAAGACCGCCAGGTTGGCCTCGGCCGAGCGGGTCAGCAGAGCGGCATGTTCCGCCGGCAGGCGATAGTTGCCCTGTTCCGCGTCCAGATCCACGACACCGCCGACGACCATGGCGCCCAGCCACTCCCGCACGTAGCGCTCCTGCAGGCCGGCGCGCTCCGCCAGAGCCTCGGCCGTCAAGAGCGGTGCGCCCTCCAGGGCGTCGAAAAGCCCGCTGCGGTGGCCCAGAGAGGTCATCAGCATCATTGAGGCCTCGTTGAGGGCCCCGACCATGCGGGCTTCGAAGGCTTCGCTGCGTTGGGTATCGAAGTCGGCTTTCTGAGGATTTTGGACGGCGGAGGACATCCCGGCAGTCTCCAATTTCGTAGGTAGAAGACGCGGCGCAGGGGTTCTACGCTCCTTTCATCCGTCGCACCAAAGTCAAACAGGTCGAAAACGGGTTGAATCGGTCATGCAGGCACCTTCCGCCAAGACTCCCATAACCGCCGCCATCCTCGCCACGCCGGAGAGTTCCGCCTCCACGCTCTACGGGATGCATGACGTTTTCTGCTCGGCGGGGCGCGATTGGGATTTCATCACCACCGGTGTTCCCGGTAAGCCAGCCATAAAATCCTATGTGGTCGGCGAGACGACGGAGACCTTCGCCGCCGCCAACGGCGTGCCGATCACGCCGCAGGTCAGCATCGCGGACTGCCCGCCGCCGCAGATCATCTGCATCCCCGACCTTCACCTCCCGCCGGGAAAGCCCATCGCCGGCTGTCATGCGGCCACCGTCGAATGGCTGCGGTCCTGCTACGACCGGGGCGCGACCCTGACAGCGGCCTGTTCCGGCAGCCTGCTGCTGGGTGAGGCCGGATTGCTGGACGGCTGCGATGCCACCACGCATTGGGGGTTCACCGAGACATTGGCCCGGGACTATCCGCAGGTGAAGGTCCATCCCGCCCGCGCCCTGGTGGCCTCGGGGCCGGGCCAACGCCTGATCACAGCGGGTGGCGGCACCTCCTGGCAGGATCTCTCGCTTTATCTCGTGGCGCGCTTTCTCGGCCAGGAAGAGGCCGTGCGGATCGCCCGGATCTATCTGCTGGACTGGCATCATAACGGCCAGCTTCCCTATGCCACCCTCGCCCGCAGCCGCCAGGTCGAGGACAACCGCATCGCCGCCAGCCAGGAATGGATCGCCGACCACTACGCCGAGGCCGGTCCCGTCGGCGCCATGGCCGCCTTCAGCGGCCTGCCGGAACGCTCCTTCAAACGGCGCTTCACCAAGGCAACGGGCATGGCGCCCCTGGACTATGTACACACGCTGCGCCTGGAAGAAGCCAAGCAGATGCTGGAATCCGACGACCTGCCCATCGAGGCGATCGCCAACGAAATCGGCTACGAAGACGCCAGCTTTTTCCGGCGCCTGTTTCGCCGCAAGGTGGGGATGAGTCCCGGCAACTACCGGCGCCGCTTCTCCGCCTTTCGTAAAGCCCTGCAGGCTGCGGCGGAGTAAACGCTCAGCAGCCGCGATGCCGTCCTGCGGATTCTCGTTGAACAAAGGCGACAATGTCATCGAGGACAGGGGCTGAACCGCGCAGCGGACGCGACAACGCCCCGACCAGCCGCAGGTGTCCGAGACCGGGATAAAAGCGCGCCTGCGCCCTGCCGCCCGCCGCCTCTTGACGCTCGGCCAAAACGCGGCTGTTGCGCGGCGACACGATGCCGTCTTCATCGCCGCTCAACAACAGCAAAGGCGGTGCGGAGTCATTCACGTGGTTGATCGGCTGGGTATCTTCCCTGGTTTCCTCCGGGCCAAAAATGTCCTTCAGGCTGACGCTTTGGAGCGGCAGAAAATCGTAAGGTCCGGCCAGACCGACAGCCCCGGCCAAGGTATCGCAGGCCCGCAATTGCTCGGCACCCAGCCAGCGGCCGTCCAGTGCCAGCATGATCGCGTTGTAAGCACCAGCGGAGTGACCGACCAGAAAGACCGGCCCCTGATGATGACGGTGTGCCCAGGCAACCGCGGCGGCTGAATCTTCGAGGAAGGCCGGATAGCGCACATCGGGATATAGCCGGTAATCGGGCACCGCCACGGCGACACCCCGGGAAGCGAAGGCCTCGCCCACGAAAAGGTAGTCGCCGCGCTCTCCGTTCTCCCAAGATCCGCCGTAGAAGAAAACCACCAGCGCCGCGGGATCGCCCGTATCAGGTGTGTAAAGATCGAGACGATGGCGCTCGTCATCGCCGTAGGCGATCGCGGTCTCAACGCGGTAGCCCTCTTTCGGGGTCAATCCGTTCAGAATGTCGGCTCCGGAGCAGGCACCGAGCAGCGCCAGCGGGGTGAGCGACAGAAGCCGCCGCAAGAAATTCCTTCGCATAGGAGGTTCTACGCAAACCGGCGGGATCTGGATGCCCGGCCAGCACCCGCCGCAGACAATGGGCGGCGGGCCGTCATTTCAGGCCGCTTCAGCATCCGTCGTTTTCGTTGATCTTACTTAGCCCGAATCTCGCTTAGCCCGGATCTCGCTGGGCGCGACCGCCTCGACCATAAAGGCCGATTCATCCTCAGCACCTGCAAAAGCCAGACCGGCTGCCTTGATGGCATCATCCGTCACCTTCTGAAGCGGCGTGTAGCGCGGATGGTGATGGTCGAGGTAGGGATCATTGCGGGCGGCGTTGTAGCAGCTGATCATGGTCCAGCGCCTGAGCTCAGAGCGGTTCTGGTCGGAGCGGTGCAGGGTGTTGCAGTGGAACAGCAGCACATCGCCCGGATCCATTTCGGCATAAACGGTGTCCAGATGCTTCTGCGCCTCCTCGACCCGCTGCAGATCGGCGCCCATCTGCTCACCGTCCAGAAGCCTATGTTCGACCCGGCCCAAAAGATGGGAACCCTTCAAGACCTGCAGACAACCGTTCTCCCGCGTCGAGCGGTCCAGAGCGATCATCGCCGAGGCCATGAGCGGAAACAGACAGCCGTTGTGATACCAGTAGCCGTAATCCTGATGCCATTCCCAGGCACCGCCCTCAAAAGGCTCCTTGGCCGTCAGCTTGGAGTGGTAGTGATAGACCTCGCCGCCCAGCAGATCCTCCATGGTGTCGACCATGCGCAGGCAGCGCGCCGCCATGCCGTAGACGCTGTCGCCCGGATGGTTCCACAAGGCCATCTTGGTGTTGCCGCCGTCATTGTCGCCGCGATTGTAGAAGTGACTGCGGATCGCCGGGTCCTGTTCCATCGCCCGCTTCAGCAGCGCCGCTTCTTCGGCATCAAAGAAGCCGCGGACGACAACATAGCCATCGGCATCGTAAGCGGCCCTTTGGTCGGGGCTCAATACGCTGGGCATGTCGCATTCCCTCGCAGGCCAGAGCTGGGTAAAGCCCTGTTCTTATTCTGTAAACGCTGTGGCAAAGAGCCTAACACAGTTTCATATCGGCGACGACTGCTGTAGGACACTCAGACGCGCCATCGCGTGACGCAACCGGCGCTGCCAAACAAGGACGGGCGATGAAGTATCTGTTCAGAGGCTTGCTACTGATCATCCTGGGCGTGGTGGCGGTCGGTCTTTTCGTACGCTTTGCGCCGGTGACGCCCGAAGACTGGCATGTCGACCCGATGACCGTTGAAAGGCCCGACGCGGAGAACTTTTATCTGTTGCGGCCGGAGGGCGGCGATGGGCCCGCTCCGGTCTTCGATACGACGCCGGAGACTTTGGCCTCTGCATTCCAAGCCTTGGCCGGCGCCATGCCGCGCAGCAGCTTAATCCAGGGTTCTGCCGCAGCGGGCCATATGACCGTGATGGTCAGATCTCAACTGATGGGCTTTCCGGACTTCGTCACCGTCAAGGTGATGGCGGTCGAAGGCGGCAGTGCCCTGGCGGTTTTCTCGCGTTCGAAATACGGCTATTCGGATCTGGGGGTCAACAAGGCGCGGGTCGAGGACTGGCTCGCCGAACTTGAAGCGCGACTGCAACCCTAAAACCCTTCAATCATCGGCATAGACTTCGCCCTCCAGGTCGTCGAGCCTGACCTGCAGATGCGCCCGCACATCCTGTACCGCCTGGTTGTAGACGGCGGGACCGAGTGTTTTCAGGAATAGTCCCAGGACGGCATCGGCGCGAAAGTCCGACAGATCCACTTCGAACTCGGTTAGGAACAGCGCCTTGAGCTGTTCTTTGAACTCGGTTTGCCGCTCGTCGCTCAGTTCGATCTGCATGTCAGTCTTCCTCCATCACCGGATAGAGATGGGCCTGCCGATCGATCTTTGTTCAATCGGCCTGTGTCTCAAAATCAGCGGCAAAGCGCAGATCGCGCAGCGGCCGCACAAGACGCACGGCCTCATCATACAACGGATGCGCCTTATAGGATTCCAAGGCGCCAGCATCGGCGAATTCGCCATATACAACCACATCGATTTCGTTCGACCAGGCATCCTGCCGACCGTTCAGCGCCACCTCCAATCGGGCAGCCGCCGGAATCTCCTTCAGTCGCTCCAAGCCGGTCCGAATGGCTTCAACATCCTCCGAACGCCTGGCCCGGAACAGAACGATGTGGCGTATCATAATCGCTTTCTCACAATGCCGTTTTGCCTTATCGCGGCAATCCTGGTGATCCACCGCCTGCAACCGTCGTATCTAGCAATGACAGACCGGGCAATGTGACAAATGGCAACACTCTTCACTTTCGGCCCCTCCCACTACTGCGAGAAAGCGCGCTGGGCGCTGGACCTTGCCGGCGTACGATACCGGGAGGTCCGCTGGGCACCCGGGCCCCACCTGCTGTCGGCGCGGCGCCTTGCTCCGCAGAGCCTGGTTCCCATCCTGTGTCATTCAAAGACAATCATCCAAGGCAGCGGCCGGATCACGGATTGGGCCGAGGCGAGCGGTGGGATGAACTGGCGGTCGGGCGTGTCCTCGGCAGAGAAAGCGGAGATTGCAGAGCTTGAGGCATGGGCGGACAATGCCCTCGGCGTTGCCGTCCGCCGGCTCATCTACGCGACATCGCTCGGCAGGGAAAGCCGCGCGGTCGCGGCTGTGCTGTTTCGCGGCGCCATCTGGTGGCAACGGCCCCTGGCGCCGCTGATGTGGCCGATTTCGCGCCGGGCAATTATGAGAGGATTGAGGGCAACAGCCGAAGACATCCCGGACGCCCGGGCGGCGTTGGAGAGAGAACTGGACCATCTCGACCGGCTGGTCAGCGGCCAGAACCGCTTTCTCGTCGGCGATCGCCTTGGCCGCGCGGACATCGCCGTCGCCAGCCTGTTGTCACCGATCATCTTTCCGGCCGAGCATCCGGTCTATGGCACCCTGCCCCCCTGGCAGGCGCAGCGAAGGATCATGGAGGCCTATCGCGACCGGCCCTGCGTCGGCTGGGCCACCGCGCTTTACAGGGATTTCCGCCGCCCTGCTCGGGGTGACGCTGCCGCGCTTCCGGGTTAGACTGTGCGCCCGACCAGCCGAGGGAGATGTCATGATCCGCGAAACACAGGGCGAAGTACTGACCGAGGCCCAGCGCAAGCAATACAGTGAGCAAGGCTATCTGGTTCTGGCGAAGCGGATTCCGGAAACTATCCTGCAAAGGATCCGTGACGAGATTGACGGTTTCGTTCAAGAAGCGCGCGGTCTGACGGAATCCAACGAGCGCCTCGACCTCGAAGACAGCCACAGCCCCGACGCGCCGCGGGTGAGGCGCGTGAAGGCGCCCTATCAGCTCTCCCCGACGTTTCGTGACCTCGCGCGGTCAGATCACATTCTGGCGCCGTTGCGCGACCTGCTGGGGCCGAGCCTGCGCCTGCATGGTTCCAAGCTGAACATGAAGGCCGCCGGCTACGGCGCCGCGGTGGAGTGGCATCAGGACTGGGCCTTCTATCCCCACACCAACGACGACATCCTGGCGGTCGGTGTCATGATCGACGACATGGCGCCCGAAAACGGGCCGCTGATGGTATTCCCCGGCTCTCACCGCGGCCCGGTTCACGACCACCATGCGGAGGGAGTCTTTGCCGGGGCGATGGATCTGGCAGCCTGCAACCTGGACCCGAAGGACGCGGTCATGCTGACAGGCCCGGCGGGCTCGATCTCCCTGCATCACGTGCGCCTGGTGCATGGTTCCGCCGTGAACACTTCCGACCGCGACCGGCGCTTGCTGCTTTACGAGGTTGCGGCAGCCGATGCCTTCCCGATCGCCGGCTCGATGACAGCCTATGAAGGCCTGGACGACTTCGACAAACGCCTGCTCTGCGGCAAGGCTACGCTTTCACCTCGGATGACACCGGCCCCCGTGCGCCTGCCACAACCACAGCCGCCGAAAAAGGGGTCGATCTACGAGATCCAAAAGGCAATGAAGGCGCGCAGTTTCGCGGCAGCCGGAAACTAACCCGCAGGGCTCTCCGCGAACGCGCCGGCGCAGACGGCCCCAGACTCGATCATCCGCGCGATCTCGGTTTCGCTGTAGCCAACCTCGGCCAGCACCTCCCGGCTGTGCTGCCCCAGCAAAGGGGCGGCGCGCCTGACGCCGCCGGGCGTGGCCGAGAACTTGACCGGCGGGCCCAGGGCCTTGGTCCGGCCTGCCGCCGGGTGATCGGTTTCAACGACCATACCCCGTGCCAGGGTTTGGGGGTCGCGGTGCATCTCGTTGATGCTGAGCACCGGCCCGGCCGGCAGGCCGCCCGTCTCCAGGGTTTCCAGCCAGTCCGCCGTCGGCCGTTCGCGAAAGATCGTATTCAGAATCTCTTCCAGGTCGAGGCGGTGCGCCATACGGCCGGCGTTGTCCCGGAAGCGTTCATCCTCCAGCAGTTCCGGCGCGCCGATCAGCTTTGTCAGGCGCTCCCAGTTGGCTTGGTTGGCGGCCCCGATGTTGATCCAGCCATCGGCGGTCTGAAAGGCCTGATAGGGGGCGTTCAGAGGATGGGCCGAGCCCAGGGGCTGCGGTGTTTCGCCAGTGGCCAGGGCGATGGCCGACTGCCAGAAAGTCTGGGTGATGCCCGCTTCGAAGAGCGAAGTGTCGACCATCTGCCCTTCCCCGGTCTTCAGCTTGTGAGCATAGGCCGCGGCAATGCCCATGGCCCCCAGGATGCCGGCGGTGATATCGCTGACCGGCGGGCCGACCTTCACCGGCGGCCGCCCGGGGCCCTCGCCGGTTACCGACATCAGCCCGGACATACCCTGGGCGATGAGATCGAAGCCGCCGCGCTCCGCATAGGGGCCGCTGCGCCCGAAACCGGAAAGCGCGCAGTAGATGAGGCCGGGATTCTCGCGGCGCAGTTCGTCGTAACCCAGGCCGAGCCGCTCCATCGTGCCCTTGCGATAGTTCTCGATCACCACATCGGCATCACGCAGCAGGCGCTGCAAGGCTTGCTTGCCTTCCGGCTGCTTCAGGTCGAGAACGATTCCGCGCTTGTTGCGATTCAACATCATGAAGGCGGCGCTCTCATCACCGATGGTGGGCGGCACCATACGGCGCGTGTCGTCCCCCGCCATCTTTTCCACCTTGATCACGTCGGCGCCCATATCGGCCAGCATCATCCCCGCCAAGGGTCCCGCCATGATGTGCGCCAGTTCAATGACGCGACAGCCGCTGAGCGGACCGGATGTGGTCTCCGTCATTTCAGCGGCCCTGCCAGTTCGGCTTGCGCTTGGCGAGGAAAGCCTCCAGCCCCTCGCGGAAGTCTTCGCTGGTGTAGCAGGAGACGATCAGGTCGCTGTCTTCGATGCCGGGCTGAACGAGGCGGCGCAGGCCTTCCTTGGTGGCGCGCAGGGTGAGCGGCGCCTGTTCGGTCAACTGCGCCGCCAGGGCGCGGGCACGGGCCATGAGACTGTCATGATCGGCCAGAACCTCCGAAATCAGGCCGGCGGCCAGCGCCTCCTCCGCGCCGACGAGCCGGCTGGTAAAAAGGATCTCCCGGGTGCGCCCGGCCCCCAGCAAGGCCGCAAGGCGGGCCAGATTGGCGACGGAAAGACAATTGCCCAGGGTACGGGCGATAGGGAAGCCGAACTTCAGGTCAGTACTTGCAATGCGCAGATCGCAGGCGGCGGCAATCGCCGCCCCGCCGCCGGTGCAGGCGCCAGAGATGGCGGCGACGGTCGGCAGCGGACAGGTCTCCACCGCGCCCAGCACCGCATCTATCTTGGCTTCGTAGTCCAGGGCATGCTGCTCGGTGGTGAAGCCCCGGAACTGGGCGATATCGGTCCCCGCGGCGAAGGCCTTGTCGCCGGCGCCGGTGACGATTAGCGCCTTCACACCCAGACTTTCCGTATCACGGCAGAGTTCCGCCAGGCGCTCATACATGGCGAAGGTCAGAGCATTGCGGGCCTGGGGCCGGTTCAGGGTGATCACCCCGATGGCCCCTTCACGCTCGAACAACAACTCGTCAGTGGCGGTCATCGGGCAATCCTCAGCGATAAAAGTATTCGACCAGGAACATAGGGATCGCCGGCACGTAGGTACAGATCAGGAGCACCGCCAGAAGTACGGCCACAAAGTAGACGTTCACTTTGGAGACCGCCCAGATATTGGCCCGCGCCACGGCACAGGAGGTGATGAGCACACTGGCAACCGGCGGCGTCTGCTGACCGATGGCGAGATTGAGCGTCACCACCAGACCGAAATGCACGGGGTCGATGCCCGCCGCCGCGATCAGCGGAATGACGATGGGCACCACCAGGATGATCGCCGCGGCGGAATGCAGGAAGAAGCCGATCACCAGGAAGAAGAAATTCAGGATCAGCAGGATCACGTACTTGTTGTCGGTGAAGTCGAGGATTGCCGCGGCCAGTTCCTGGGGCATCTGGGCGCGGGTCAGGAAACCGCCCATCAGCACCGAGGCGGCAACCAGCAGCATGACCACCGCGGTCTGCATGCCGCCGTCCAGCATGGCGCGCTTCAGGTGACGCAGGTCGATCTGGCGGTACCAGAGCCCGACGAGGAAAGCGGCGATGACCGCCAGGCCTGCCGCTTCAGTCGCCGTGACGAAGCCGCCGAAGATGCCGCCGAGGATGATGACCGGCAGGCTGAAGGCCGGTAGTGCCTCCAGGAAGGTCTGGCGCAGGTGGCGGAGATTGAAGGCCTCCTCCACCGGCAGGTTGTAGCGCCGGGCGAAGAGGTAGGCGACGAACATCAAGCCACCCGCCCCCATCAGCCCCGGCACCACACCGGCAACGAAAAGCTGCTCCACCGAGGTGTTGGCCGAGGTGGCATAGAGGATCATCGGGATCGAGGGCGGAATGATGATCGCCAGCGAGGCCGACGAGGAGGTGACCGCGGCAGCCAGCGGCGCGGAGTAGCCGCGCTTTTTCATCTGCGGAATAAGGATGGAGCCAAGCGCCGCCACATCGGCGACGGCGGAGCCGGATATCTCGGCGAAGAACAGGGAGACGCCGATGTTCACCATCGCCAGCCCGCCCTTCACGAAACCGATCAGCGCGGAGACAAAATTGATCAGCCGGTCGGTAACACCGCCGGCGTTCATGATCGCGCCGGCCAGCACAAACATGGGAATGGCGATCAGGGAAAACTTGGTGGAGCCGTCGTACATGTCCAAAGCGACGGTCACCAGACTGTCGGGGCCTTCGGTCAGCAATAGGCCGAGCACACCGGAGACCGCCAGGGCGACCGCTATGGGCACGTTGAGGCAGATCATCGCCACCAGGACGATGAAGATGAAGAGCATCAGCATGGATCAGCGCCGTTCCGCATTCTGCATCTCCTGTTCAACCTCTTCCTCGATCTCGGCGTGTTCCAGGGAGATGCCCGCCATGGTCCTGCGCCAGTAGTCCGGCAAGCTGAGCAGCTCGCAAATGATGAAGAGAGCGGCGCCGATAGGAATCACCGACTGGGTCAACTGAACCGGCACCCAGGTGAGCGAGACCAGCCGGTCGCCTTCCAGAATCTCCAGAACCAGCATGCCGGCCCAGGCCATCAGGATGAAGAAACCGAGGACGATTGCTTCGGCCAGGATCAGGGCCAAGCGGCGCAGTCGAGGCGGAAACGACAGCAGAACCGAGTCAAAGCCGATGTGGCGGCGCTTCAGGGCCGCCAGGGCGGCGCCGTAGTAGGTAATCCAGGAAAGCTGGATCGCCGCCACCTCGTCGTACCAACTGAAGGAATCGCCGGCCAACCGCACCAGCACCGCCGCGATGACCACTATGGTCAAGGCGATCATCAGGATGATGACAACCCATTCCAGCAACCACTCAAGGCTTCGTCTTGCCGCCGCAAGCACCGTTGCTATCTCCTTTGCCACGGGCAGGACCCGGGGTCAGTGAGCCCGCAGGGCGGGACCATCGAGAAGAGAGGTGAGAGATCGGCAGGCCGGGCTGCGCGACAACGCACAACCCGGCGCCTTACCGTTCAGGACCTTACGAGCCGTCCGCCAGACGCAGCACCGTGTCGATCAGATCCTTGCCGCCATCGACGCTGGACGCATACTCGTCATAGATCGGCTTGGAGGCTTCGACGAAAGCCGCCTTGTCGGCGGTGTTCACCTGAATGCCGCCGTCCTTCAGCTTCTGCAGCAGATCGGTTTCCAGGCGTGCGGCCTCTTCATAGACGAAGTCCTGGGTTTCCCGTCCGCATTGAACCAGCGCATCCTGAACGTTCTGCGGCAGCTTGGCGAAGTGCTTCTCCGACACCAGAACATAGGCCGGCGTATAGACGTGGCCGGTGATGGACAGATACTTCTGCACTTCCTGGAACTTCGCCGACCAGATCTGGGCGTAGGGGTTTTCCTGGCCGTCGATCACCTTGGTCTGCAGGGCCGTGAAGACTTCCGAAAAGGCCATCGGTGTGGGGTTCGCGCCGTAGAGCTTGAACATCTTCACCCGCCAGGCACCGTTGGGGGTACGCAGCTTCACGCCGGCCAGGTCTTCCGGCTTGTTGATCGGGCGGGTGTTGTTGGTGATGTTGCGAAAGCCATTCTCAAACAAACCGATGATGCGGTAGCCCTTTTCCTGGGCCGCCTTCTGGAAGGTGCTGTCCATCAGTTCGGCCTGGACCCGGCGCATGTGGTCGCGGTCCTGGATGATGTAGGGCATCTCGAAGACGCCGAAGACATCGGCGACCGAGGACATTACCGAAGAGGGCAATGCAAAATCCACCTGACCCAGCTTCAACTTCTGCAACAATTCCTTGTCCTTGCCGAGCTGGGAAGCCCCGAAGGTCTGCACCTCGGCGGCATCGCCCAGCGCCGTGTTGGAGCAGGCAGCAAAAGCATTCACGGAAGTCTCGAAAAGCGAGCCGGGCTGACCCACGTGGCCGAACTTCAGGGTCATCTTCTCGGCCATGGCCGGGCTTGCAAGAACGGAAATCAAGGCGGCCCCGCCGGCCGCTCCTGTCAGGATCTTTGCTAACTTCATGATGGTTCCTCCCGTTGGGTTTCTTTTTTATCTTCTTTGTTTTGGCCGGTTACTCAGCCGCCGAGGCGGACGTCTGTTCGCGTCCGCTTAGATAGTCCAGCGCCGCCTGGGCGCCGCCGCGCCGATGGGTGACGCCGGAAAGCTCCAGCCCCATCTCCACACCGGAGAGGGTGCCCATCAGCATCAGATCGTTGAAGTCGCCCAGGTGACCGATGCGGAAAACCTTGTCGGCGACCTTGGAGAGGCCGTTGCCGAGCGACATGTTGAAGTTTTCCAAGGTCGTCTTGCGAAAGGCATCGGCGCTCTGGCCTTCGGGCATCAGCACCGCGGTCAGCGAGCCGGAATAGTGACGCGGTTCCAGGCAGAGCACCTCCAGCCCCCAGGCCCGCACCGCGCGGCGTGCCGCTTCGCCATGACGCTGATGGCGCGCAAAGACGTTGTCGAGCCCCTCCTCCTGCAGCATATCGACGGCCTCCACCAGGCCGTAGAGCAGATTGGTCGCCGGGGTATAGGGGAAATAGCCCTTGGCGTTGGGTTCGGCCATCTCCTCCCAGGACCAATAGGCCCGCGGCAGGCCGGCGTTCTTCGAGGCCGCTTCGGCCTTGGCGCTGACGGCGTTGAAGGAAAGGCCCGGCGGCAGCATCAATCCCTTCTGCGAGCCGGCCACCGTGACGTCGACACCCCACTCGTCATGGCGATAGTCGATGGAGGCAAGCGAAGAGATGGTATCCACCATCAGCAGGGCCGGATGCCCCGCCGCATCGATGGCCCGGCGGATCTCCGGCACCTGGGTAACCGAGCCGGTCGAGGTTTCGTTGTGAACCACGCAGACGGCCTTGATCTCCTGCCCGCTGTCGGCGCGCAGGCGTTCCTCGATGGCTTCGGGATCGGCGCCGTGACGCCAGTCACCGGCGATGAACTCCGGCTGCAGGCCGAGGCGCTGGGCCAGGCGGTTCCACAGCGTCGCGAAGTGGCCGGTCTCGTACATCAGCACCTTGTCGCCCGGCGAAAGGGTGTTCACCAGCGCGGCTTCCCAGGCGCCGGTACCCGACGCCGGGTAGATCACGACAGAGCCTTCGGTTTTGAAGACCGCCTTCATGCCCTCCAGCGCCTTCATGCCGACATCGGCGAAGGCAGGGCCGCGGTGATCCATGGTGGGGAGATCCATCGCCCGCAGTACCCGGTCGGGCACATTGGTCGGTCCCGGAATTTGTAAGAAGTGACGGCCGGGCGAAGCCCCCTGGCGTCCTGACATCTAGTGTTCCTCCCTGCGCTCCGCTTTTCCCGAACGCCGCAGCGTTGCTCGATCGGAGGGCTTGCATCCGCCCGGATAAAGCGGATATGAATACTGAATACAAAATACAAATTTGAGGCGGCTGTCAATGGGCGCTGCAACGCGGGGAGACGAGAAAAGACCGGAAGGCGGCGGCTACACAGCCACGGGTCCGGCAGCGGATCTTGTTGCCCGGCTCGACGCGGCCCTGGAGGGCGAGGCCTACGGCGATGCTTTCTCCCGCGGCCGCTACGCCACCGACGCCTCGATCTATCAGATCATGCCGCGCGCCGTGGTGGTGCCCAGAACCATGGCGGACGTGGAAGCCACCCTGGCCATCGCCCGCGCGGCCGGTGTGCCGGTTCTGCCGCGCGGCGGCGGCACCTCGCAATGCGGCCAGACCGTCAACGATGCCGTCGTCATCGACTTCACCAAGCACCTGAACCGCATCCTCTCCGTCGATACGGTGAACGCAACGGCGGAGGTCGAGCCCGGTCTGGTGCTGGACCATCTGAACGCCGCCCTGAAGCAGCACGGCCTCTGGTTTCCGGTCGACGTCTCCACCGCCTCGCGCGCGACCCTGGGCGGCATGGCAGCGAACAACTCCTGCGGCGCGCGTTCCATCCGCTACGGCACCATGCGCGACAACGTGCTGGGGATCGATGCCCTGCTGGCCGACGGCAGCCGCATGGATTTCGGCCCGGTGCCCCAGGATCTGGCCGGGGTCAACAGCCCGAGCCCGAAACATGATCTGTTCCGCGAGCTGCTCGACCTCGGCCAGCGCGAGGCGGAAGAAATCAAGGCGCGCTTTCCCGACCTGATGCGCCGGGTCGGGGGCTACAACATCGATGCGCTGGTGCCCAACGGCCCCGCCAACAACCTTTCGCATCTGCTGGTCGGCTCCGAAGGCACACTGGCGGTCAGCGAGAAGATCAAGCTGCAGCTCGCCCCCCTGCCGAAGAACAAAGTGCTGGGAATCTGTCATTTCCCGAGCTTTTACGAGGCGATGGATTCGGCGCGCCATCTGGTCACCCTGGGCCCGACGGCGGTGGAACTGATCGACCGCACGATGATCGAGCTGAGCCGCGACATCCCGCTCTTCCGGCCCATTGTCGACCGCTTCGTGCGCGGCGAGCCGGAAGCCCTGCTCCTGGTCGAGTTCGCCGAAGAAGATCAGGACGAGAACCTCCGCCGCCTGCAGACCCTGGGCGATATGATGGCGGCGCTCGGTTTTCGCTGGGGCGATGCGGGCAAGAAGGACGGCGGCGTTGTCGAAGCCATCGACCCGGACTTCCAGAAACAGATCTTCGGCGTCCGCGCCCAGGGCCTCAACATCATGATGTCCATGAAGGCGGAGGGAAAACCGGTTTCCTTCGTCGAAGACTGCGCTGTGCGCCTGGAGGACCTGGCCGACTACACCCAACGTCTGACGGAGATCTTCCACAAGCACGGCACCACCGGCACCTGGTACGCCCATGCCTCGGTCGGCACCCTGCACGTCCGTCCGGTGCTGAATCTGCGCCTGGATAACGACGTGAAGGCGATGCGGGCCATCGCCGAAGAAGCCTTTGAGATGGTGCGCGAATACCGCGGCTCCCACTCCGGCGAACACGGCGACGGTATCGTCCGTTCGGAGTTCCACCGCGAGATGTTCGGCGACCGCATGGTCAAGAGTTTCGAGTGGGTGAAAGACCGCCTGGACCCGGACGCGCTGTTGAACCCCGGCAAGATCGTACGGCCGCCGAAAATGGACGACCGCAACCTGTTCCGCTATCCGCCCGACTACAAGGTGCCGGAACTGCGCAGCGTCTTTGATTGGGCCGGCTACCCCGGGGCCGGACGCGGCCTGCAGGGCGCGGTGGAGATGTGCAACAACAACGGCGCCTGCCGCAAGATCGGCGACGGGGTCATGTGCCCCTCCTACCGTGTCACCCGCAACGAGCGGGATCTTGTGCGCGGCCGCGCCAATACGCTGCGCCTGGCGATCTCCGGCCAATTGGGGCCTGAGGCCATGACCGCCGACGCCATGGCGGAGACCATGAAGCTCTGCGTCTCCTGCAAGGGCTGCCGCCGCGAGTGCCCGACCGGCGTCGATATGGCGAAGATGAAGATCGAGGTATTGGCGGCCCGCGCCGAAAAGCACGGCCTTTCCCTGCGCGACCGCCTGATCGCCAAGCTGCCGCACTACGCCCCCTGGGCGGCCCGCTTTGCCGGGCTGATGAATCTGCGCGACCGCCTGCCGGGCGCAGCGAAGCTTTCGGAAACCTTGCTCGGCCTCAGCGCCGAGCGCAGGCTGCCGCTCTGGCATAGCGAGCCCTACCGGCCTGATCCAGGGGAGAACGAGGCAGCGGAGGTCATCCTCTTCGCCGATACCTTCAACCGCTACTTCGAGCCGGATAACCTGCGCGCCGCCGAAACGGTGTTGCGCCGCGCCGGCCTGAAGGTGGGGCACGCCCTGCCGGAAAACAGCACGCGGCCACTGTGCTGCGGGCGTACCTATCTGGCTGCCGGGCTGGTCGAGGACGCCAAGGCGGAGATGCGGCGCACCATCGCGGCGGTGAAGCCGATGCTGGAGCGCGGCGGTTTCGTCGTCGGGCTCGAACCCTCCTGCCTCCTCACCTTCCGCGACGAGGCCCCGGCCCTGCTGGGCGACGACTGGTCGGTCGAACTTGGCAGCCGGGTCCTGCTGTTCGAGGAGTTCATCGCCCGGAAGCAGGAAGCCGGAGACTTCGACCTTCCCCTTGGGTCCTTGGCCCAGAACAAGGCCCTTCTGCACGGCCACTGCCATCAGAAAGCCTTCAACGCTGTTACACCGGTGCAGCAGGTTCTCGGCAAGATCCCCGGACTTGCGGTAGACTTGGTCGAGTCGTCCTGCTGCGGGATGGCCGGGGCTTTCGGCTATCAGGCCGAGACGCTGGAGGTTTCCCGCGCCATGGGCGAGCTCAGCCTGCTGCCGGCGGTGCGGGCGGCGGACAAGGATACGATTGTGGTGGCCGACGGCACCTCCTGCCGGCATCAGATCGCCGACGGCAGCAACCGGGAGGCGGTTCATGTCGCCGTGGTGCTGGAGCGCGCGAGCCGGGCCCCCGAGAGTCATGAGTTGGGAATGCAATGAGCCTGACGGAAACCATCGACCGCCGCCCGCTGCATCACGAACTGGTGGACCGGCTGCGTGACATGATCATCGAAGGCCAGCTTGAGGCGGGGCAGAAGATCTCCGAGAAGGCGCTCTGCGAGCGCTTCGGCGTTTCCCGCACCCCCCTGCGCGAAGCCGTGAAGATTCTCGCGGCCGAGGGCTTTCTGGACCTGACGCCGCACCGCGGCGCCTCGGTCGTGAAACTCACCCTGAAGGACTTCGAAGAAGCGCTGCCGATCATGGGCGCGCTGGACGCCGTCGCCGGGGAGCTGGCCTGCCAGAACGCGACGGAAGCCGAGATCGCCGAGCTTGAAGAGCTGACCGCGCGGATGACGGAGCGCTTCGAGGCCGAGGACCTTGCCGGCTATTACAAGCTGAATTCCCGCATCCACCAGCTGATCATGGAGATGGCGCGCAACCCGACCCTGACCCGCTCGACCCGCGTCCTGTCGGAGCGTATGCGCCGCGCCCGCTACGAACTGGTGATGTCACCGGCGCGCTGGGCCCAGGCCGTGGAAGAACATCAGGCCATGGTGAAAGCGATCAAGAACCGCAAGGGCGTGCAGCTCGGCCGCATCATGAAGGTCCATGTCATCCACAAGCTGCAAGACCTGCAGGCCCACCTCTTCGCCGACGAGCACTAGATCCTTCGCAGCTCCCGTCGAATCGGATCTCACCTGCTCTCTCCACGTCAGCAGCGGCCACCCAACCCCGCACTCCCCCTCAGGTTGGTCAGGACAGCAGCAATGCGAGCCTGGATTGCCGGACGGCGGCAATTCAATTTGCCCTGTGACATAAGTTTGCCAACAACCTGAAAATCCCGCACCATGCCCTTGTCACAAAAACTTCAAAAAACTGTCATGTGACGATAGGGAGGACACTCAATGAAAAGAACGTTCGTTTTGGCTCTGGGCGCTGCGGCGCTGGGGCTTGGGGCGGCCGCCTTGCCGGCGCAGGCAGCGGGCAAACTCACCTACTATTGCAGCGCCCAGGAAGACTGGTGCCAGTTGATGGCGCGGAGCTTCGAGGAAGCCACCGGCATCGACGTCAACATGACCCGCAAGAGCGCCGGGGAGACCTATGCCCAGGTCCGCGCCGAAGCGAGCAACCCCAAGGGCGATGTGTGGTGGGGCGGCACCGGCGATCCGCATCTGCAGGCAGCCGAGGAAGGCTTGACCGAGCCCTATGTTTCGCCGATGCGCGGCGAGCTGAACGACTGGGCCATCTCCCAGGCGAGCTCCGCCGATGACAAGACCATCGGGATCTACTCCGGCGCCCTGGGTTACGGCTACAACGAGGACCTGTTGAAGGCCAACAACCTGCCGGTTCCGGCCTGCTGGAAGGATCTGCTGAAGCCGGAGTACAAGGGCCACGTGCAGATGGCTAATCCGAATTCATCGGGCACCGCCTACACGACGCTGGCGACCATCGTGCAGCTCTTCGGCGAGGACGAAGGCTTTGAGTTCATGAAGGGCCTTCACAAGAACATCAACCAGTACACCAAGTCCGGTTCGGCCCCCATCAAGGCTGCAGGCCGCGGCGAAAACACCATCGGCATCGTCTTCATGCATGATGCGGTGAAACAGGCCGTCGCCGGATTCCCGATCAAGGTCGTGGCGCCTTGCGAAGGCACCGGCTACGAGATCGGCTCCATGTCGATCATCAAAGGCGCGCGCAATCTGGAGAACGCCAAGAAGTTCTACGATTGGGCGCTCTCCAAGGAAGCCCAGACCCTGGCCCTGCAGGTGAAGGCCTATCAGGTGCCGTCCAACAAAGCGTCGGAGACCTCGCCCAAGGCGCCGGATCTTTCGAGCATCAAGCTGATCGACTACGACTTCAACAAGTACGGCTCCAGCGAAGAGCGCAAGCGCCTCTTGAAGAAGTGGGACGACGAGGTTTCGACCCTGCCGCAATAGGACCTTGCGCAAGGTCGACACCCACCGCCGCGTCCACCCGACGATTGCCCTTTGGTTGATCGTCGGGTGGGTCGGCTTTTGCCTGCTTCCCTGGTACGGCATCGAAGACGGCTTCCTGTCGCTGATCTGGCTCTTTGACGGCTATCCCTTCGAGCCCGGCTATGCGCCGGGCCTCTTTCTTCTGCTCCAGGGCGAGAAGCTCTGGCTCGCACCCATCGTGATCGGCCTGCTGCTGCCGATCTTCGCCCTGGCGACCGCCAAATCGGCCAAGGCCCATTCCACCCTGCTGATCCTGGCCGGTGCCTTCGGCTTCGGCTGGCTGATCGCCCAGGGCTTCGGCATCGGGCTGCGGGGTTTTCAGTTCGAGTGGCTGGAAGCCCTGTTCGGCCCGCTGGGCGACCGTCAGTTCGGCATGGGGTACGGCGCGCTTCTGGCCGCCACGGCCTTTCTGTTCTTCTTCACCCAGGGCATCGCGGCACGCGGCGCGATCAACGGCGATGTCTTCGTCGTCGGCTCGATCGGCTTTGTTATCGCCATCGTCACCGTCTTCGTGTTCTTCCCGATCCTGAGTCTGCTGACCAGCGCCTTCATCACCGAGGACGGCGGCTATTCCGCTGGCGTGTTCATCGCCAAGTTCTTCGACGACAAACTCTGGGGCACGGCCTGCATGACCTTCTCCGGACGCTGCGGAGCGGCCTGGAACTCCCTGATCCTGGCGATCCTGGTCGGGGCTTCGACGACCGTCCTCGGGCTCTGCTTCGCGCTCATCGTGGCCCGCACCGGTTTCCGCTTCAAACGCGGCCTGCGGGCGCTGACGGTATTGCCCATCATCACCCCGCCCTTCGTCATCGGCCTCGCCCTGATCCTGCTCTTCGGTCTCTCCGGCACGGTGACGACCTTCGTGGCGGATCTTTTCGGCGTTCAGCCGACGCGCTGGGTCTATGGCCTGCCCGGGGTGCTGATTGCCCAGATTCTGGCCTTCACGCCCATCGCCTTTCTGGTGATGATCGGGGTGGTCGAAGGGGTCAGTCCCTCGATGGAGGAAGCCGCCCAGACCCTGCGGGCCAGCAAGTGGCATACCTTCAGAACCGTTTCCCTGCCGCTGATGCGGCCGGGCCTGGCCAATTCCTTCCTGCTCGGCTTCATCGAGAGTATGGCCGACTTCGGCAATCCGCTGGTTCTGGGCGGCAACTTCGATGTGCTCTCGACGGAGATCTTCTTTGCCATCGTCGGCGCACAGTACGATCAGGGGCGCGCCGCCGTCCTCGCCATCGTGCTGCTGGCCTTCACCCTCGGCGCCTTTTATGCGCAGCGCTTCTGGCTCGGCCGCAAGTCCTACACCACGCTGACCGGCAAGGGCGACGCCGGCGTCCATCCGCAGCTGCCGGCCCCCTTCGCCTTTGCCGTCGGCGCCATCGTGGCGGCCTGGACTTTCTTCACCATCGTCATCTACGGCATGATCTTCTACGGCAGCGTGGTGCAGCTCTGGGGCGTGAACAACACCCTGACGCTGAAGCACTACGTCACCGCCTTTGCCCTGCGCATCACCGAGGAAGGTATCCGCTGGACCGGGTCGGCCTGGGATTCCTTCTGGACCACAGTGCAGATCGCCGCCGTCTCGGCGCCCCTGACCGCCGCGGTCGGCCTTGTCACCGCCTACCTGCTGGTCCGCCAATCCTTTGCCGGCAAGAACGCTTTTGAGTTCGGCACCATGCTGTCCTTCGCCATTCCGGGCACGGTAATCGGGGTCAGCTATATCCTGGCCTTCAACGTGCCGCCGATCGAGATCACCGGCACCGGCGTCATCCTTGTCGTCTCCTTCATCTTCCGCAACATGCCGGTCGGGGTGCGTGCCGGCATCGCCTCCATGTCGCAGCTCGATCGCAGCCTCGACGAATCGTCGCTGACACTGGGGGCGAATTCCTGGCAGACGTTTCTGCGCGTCGTTCTGCCGCTGCTGCGCCCGGCGATCCTGGCCGCCCTGGTCTACAGCTTCGTGCGGGCGATGACAGCGGTTTCGGCGGTGATCTTTCTGGTCAGCGCCGAGTACGATATGGCCACCAGCTACATCATCGGCCGGGTCGAGAACAACGACTACGGCCTCGCCATCGCTTATTCGATGACCCTGATTTTCGTCATGCTAGGGGCCATCGGCCTTCTGCAACTGCTGGTCGGCAAACGCAGCATCGGCCGCCGCGGCCAACAGGCCCGCGCCGCGGTGACGGCAACCTAGCCAAGTGGAGCAAAGCCCCGTGCAATCAAACGCAGCTTCCGTGGTCTTCGAGAACGTCACCAAGACATTCGGCAAGGATGTGGTGGCGGTGGATGACATCTCGCTGTCGGTGGAGGCCGGCAAGCTGGTGACCCTGCTCGGCCCCTCGGGCTGCGGCAAGACCACCACGCTGCGCATGATCGCCGGCCTGGAAATGGCGACCAAAGGCCGCATCCTGATCGGCGACCGGGACGTAACACGGCTGCCGGCCACCGACCGCGATGTGTCGATGGTTTTTCAGTCCTATGCCCTTTTCCCCCACATGACGGTGCTGGAGAACGTGTCCTACGGCCTGAAGTTCTCGGGCTTCCCCAAGGCGGAGGTGCGCGAACGGGCGCTGGCCGGGCTCGACCTGGTCGGCCTGAAGGACTATGGCGCAAGGCTGCCGAGCGAGCTTTCCGGCGGCCAGCAGCAGCGCGTTGCGGTGGCCCGCGCCCTGGTCCTCGAACCCCAGGTTCTGCTCTTCGATGAACCGCTTTCCAACCTCGATGCCAAGCTGCGCCGTCAGGTTCGCGAAGACATCCGCGACATCCAGACCAAGCTGGGGCTGACCGTTGTCTACGTCACCCACGACCAGGAAGAGGCCCTGGCGGTTTCCGACCGGATCATCGTCATGAACCGGGCGGTCATCGCCCAGGACGGCGCGCCGCGCGATCTCTATGACGCCCCGGCCAGCCGCTTCGTGGCCGACTTCATCGGCGAGGCAAACATCTTCGACTGCACGGTGGAGAGCGTCAGCGACGGCGAGGCCGCAGTGGCCCTGGGTACTTACAGGACCGCCCTGCCGGCCCGCGGCATCAACCCCGGCAAGGCCTTCGTCGCCGTGCGGCCCAACCGGGTGGTCATCGCAGCGGGGGGTGCGGCCAATGCCATTCCCGGCGATCTGAAAAAGATCACCTATGTCGGGCGCCACCTCGAGTATTTCATCGATACCGCGCTGGGGCCGGTCTTCGCCGTCGATCCCGACGTCAACGCCGACTTCCAGCGCGGCCAGTCGGTCAGCGTGACCTTCGCGGAGCCCGGCCCGGTCCTGCTGAGCAACTGACGGCGGGCGGTCTCTCTGCCGGCGATTACAAACCGAAGGCCTGGACGCACCTCTTGATCATCGCGGAGGCCCGTAACCTCACCCCGAACCGCGCGTTATCCCGGATTGGATTTCCGGATCAGCCGTTTGAACTCGACCAGCAGAGACTCACTGGTGTTCGGGCCGGAAAGAACGCCGCGCCGTTTTCCGCTGCCGTCGAAGAGCAACAGGGTGACATGCGGAACACCGTGGGCGTCGGCCAGCGCCTGCCCGTCCGGATGACGGATATTGGCGACGACATATTGAATGTCGTCGTCGTCCAATTGCGACAACGCATCCCGGGCTTCGCTCTGCAAAGCGCGGCACAGCGAACACTGCGGATCGTGGATCTGCACCACGGTGGGAATGCCGTTGCCGATGCGCGACAGGTCCTGCTCGACAATGCCGGCGTGAACAGAGCGCGCAAGATACCAGCCGCCACCGCCGACGATGGCGAGGCCTGCAACGTTGTAGCCGATGTTCCGCAGAAAATCGCGGCGGCTGCGGATCTTTTTCTTTGGCCCTGACGAGCCCGCGGTCTGTTCGCCGAGGATACTCCCCTGCTTCTTTTTCGAGGCCGTCTTGCGTTTTTGTCGCTTCATAGCGGAATCCCTATCTGGCCGGCACCGCTCTGCGGCTGCCTGTTTCCCTTCCCTTAGGTCTGATTCACGGCGACAACCCTTGGCGCGCAACTATAGGCACACTGCGGCTGCCGATGCAGATCACTGATTCGTGACCGCCATGCAGGGATTGCTTGCCTGAGGCGCCGCCTCAGCCCGCCCTGTCGCCGTAGAGCTTGCCGGTCGGGGTCTTCAGGAAGGCTTCGAAGGGGATTTCCTCCTGCTTGATGAAGCCCTGGGACGGCAACTTGCCTTCGTTCACCATTTCGATGACCGCGCAGGCCGAGGCGGAGGTGGTCCAGGCAATGGCGGTCCAGGGTTCGCCGGAAACCTCGATCGGATAGTAGGCGCGCACGAACTCCTTGCGGTTCAGGCGGCCGTCGGAGATCCCCTCCGCCGCAACATGCACATAGACTACGTCGTCGTCGACCGGCGGCTTGGCGTTGGTCAGGATCTTGCCCGCCAGTTCGCGCTGTTCGCGCATCAACAGCTCATGGAAAAAGAAATTCATCATGTCGACATGGCCGGGATAGCGCATGGACTTGTAGTCCAGGTTCTCGATCCGGCCTTCGAAGGTTTCGCACATGGTGCCCAGGCCGCCCGAGGTGGTGAAGGCCTCCAGCTTCACGCCGCCGACGTAGAGGGTCTCGATCCACTCCATGGGGGAAACCCACTTGTGCTGTCCCTCCTCGATCACCTCGCAGTCGTTCAGGTACTCGTTCACCACCCCTTCCGGCGACCAGTTGAAGGCATAGCCCAGGTGCCCCGTCGGATGCTGCGGCAGGGCGCCGACGCGCATGCGCACCGAGCGCACGGTTTCGAACTGATCGGCCAGATGGGCGGCGACGATGCCGACGAAACCCGGCGCCAGGCCGCACTGCGGCGCCATCACGCCCTTGGACGTTTTGGCAAGTTCGCGGATCGCCTGGGTGGTCGGCACGTCCTCGGTCAGATCGAAGTAATGCAGCCCCTCCTGATGCGCCGCCGAGGCGATATTCTTGTTGAGAATGTAGGGCAGGCAGGAAATCACCGCGTCGTAGGGTCGCAGCAGCGCCGGCAAGCCCGCGACGTCCCCCAGATCCGCGCTGCGCACCTCAAACGGCGGCGTGCGGCGCAGCTCCCGCGTGTCGATGCCGGTCACCTGAAACCCGGCATTGGTCAACATACGCGCGGTCAGCGAGCCGACCTTGCCGAGCCCCAGCACGGCGATCTTCTGGATGGACATGAAAGCATTCCTCTTAACGGCAAGGAGGGTTAACAGCAGGAGGGAGCGCGGAGACGACTCCAAAGACGTTCCGTCCCGAACCTAGCCGGAGACGATGGTGAAGAGAAAGCCCAGTCTGTAAAACAGGCCCCGCCTGCTACTTGCTTTCTGGGTAGAACTGCATGAAGCCCGTATCGTTGGCGGGAGAGACCGGCCATTGGCGGCCGCGGGTGGCTGAGATCGAGCGGTTGGGACCGGCGACAAAAGTTCGCCCCGGCTCCCCGACCAGCGCCCCGTCCTTCATCCAGACTTCGTCGGAACCGTAGATTTCGCCCAAAAGAGTCCGGGTCAGTTCCGCCTGCACAGCAGCCAGTGAAGCATCGCCGGCGCGGTCATGCAATTCCTGTGGATCGTCGCCGAGATCGAAGAGCTGAAAACGGTTGCCGCAAGGATACCAGATCAGCTTGTGACCGCCGCGCCGCAGCATGCGCGAGGCGTGGGGCCCCTCACCGAACTCGCCGTAGAGGGTCTTGCGCTGGGCGTCGCCGAGCATCGACAGGCCCTCAACCTGCTGCGGAATGGGAATGCCGCAGAGATCCAGCAGGGTCGGCATGACATCGCGCAGGCAGACCAAGCGATCGTCCTGACGCTGAAACCCGACCCGCTGATCGTCGGCGACCCCCATCAGGATCATCGGAATGTGGCAGGAGGGCTCATAAAAGACCTGCTTAGCCCACATGCCGTGGTTGCCAAGCATGTCGCCGTGATCTGTTGTGAAGAGCACGATGGTGTCGTTCAGCACCCCTTCGTCCCGCAGTGTGCCGATGAGGGAGCCGACTTGATGGTCGATGTGAGTGCAGAGCGCGTAGAAGGCACGGCGGGCGGCCAGCGCCTGCTGAGCGTTCAGCGCGTCGCCGCGCGCCTGAGTCGCCTGGGCATTGTAGGGCAGCGCTGCGCGATCCTCTGCCCAAGCGCCCCCGAAAGGCTCATCGATCTCGATATCCCGATAGAGATCGATATAGCTTTGCAACGGCACCAGCGGCGGATGCGGATGGCGGTAGCCGCAGTACCACAAGCTGGGCCGGGTCGGATCGCGCCGCTTGATCGCCAGCGCCGTCATCCGGGTCGCCCAGTTGGTTGGATGGGTCTCCTCCGGCAGGTGCCAGGGACGCCAGGCATAGGTGTTGTTGCTCATGCCGTGGTCGTACTGGCGGCCGAGATAACCCGCCTCCCCCAGGTAGATTTCGTAGTCGTCGGTGGTCCCGTAGAGGGTTCGTCCCTCGTCGTCCAGCAGCACATCGTCGAAGCCGATGCGGTCGCGCTGCGGATAGACGTGGATCTTGCCGACCGCCTGGGCCTGATAGCCGGCATTGCGGAAGGTCTGGGCCAGGGTGGGCAGGTCTGCCGGCATCTCCAGCTGCGGCTGAAAGCTGCGGTCGCCGTGGCGGCGGGCCGAGGTACCGGTCATCAGCGAGCGCCGCGCCGGCAGGCAGACAGGATGCTCCGAATAGGCATTGGTAAAGCGGACGCCGTTGCGCGCCAGCTGGTCCAACACCGGTGTCTGGATCGCCGGATGCCCGGCGGACCCCAGCAGATGAGCGGACCAGTGGTCGGTGACAATGAGCAGTACGTTGGGTCGGGTCATCTAGCTATCCTTAGGGTGACGGATCGGCGCGAGAGCGGAAAAATCGTCTTCCGGCGCCCAATCTTGGGGAATTCTGGCCGAGCCGCGCAGCACCAGTTGCCCGGGCAGCAGTTCGCGCTGCGCCTCGGTTGTGGGGTCCTCGATAAGAGACGCCAGAATCTCAACGGCACGTTGGCTCAACTCCTCCGCGCTCGCGGTAACCGACGTCAGGTCGTAGGTGCGCCACGCTGCTTCGGCGGCGTTGTTGAAGCCGACGACAGAGATGTCACGGCCCGGCGTCAAACCGAGTTCGAAGCGCAGGGCATCCATAGCCCCCATGGCCATGATGTCCGAGGCGCAAAAGATCGCGTCCGGCGCATCGGCGCCGCGGAGAAGTTCCAGGGCCGCGTCATAACCGCCGTCATAGATGAAGCCGCCGGAGGCGATTTTCGGGGCTCGTGCCAAGGTCTCGCTGAACCCGGCCTGGCGGTCCCGGCTGGTGGAGGTGTCGTCCAGACCGCTGATGAAGCCGAAGCGGTGATGTCCGCCGCTCTGCAGGAATCTGCCGACCATGCGTCCGGCACCGCGGTTGTCGGTGGCCACGGCGCTGATGCCGGGATCGTCGACAATACGGTTCATGGTCACCACCGGAATGCCCGCATCGCGGCAGATCGACGGCGCTCTGCTCGACAGACGGGCCGAGTTCATGATGACGCCGTCGACCTGGTAGGCGAGAACGTCGGCAATCATGGAATCGATATCGTCGCCCGAGGGAATCGAAAACAGCAGCGCCTGAAAGTCCGATGCCCGCAGCGCCCCGTTGAGCTGGTGCAGGATCGAGACGTAGAAAGAGTAATAGAGATCGGCGACCACAACCCCCACAAGGCGCGACCGCTGGGTGATCAGGCCGCGCGCCAGGGCGTTGGGCCGGAAACCGAGTTGCGCCGCTGCAGCCCTGATCTTCTCGCGGGCGGCCTCGGAAACATAGCCGTTGTTGGAAAACGCCCGCGAAACCGCCGACTGGGAAACGCCGGCAAGGCGTGCGACGTCATAGGACGTCGGCTTCCTGCGCCGGGCAGTTCCGGCGGACGGCTTATCCGGGTCTTTTCTGCGGGTCATGCGCCCCTTCCTTTGCGGTAGGCCGTGTAGATCGGCGCGCCAACGAAAACCAGGGTGATCACGAAGATACCAACGGCGATCGGTTGGCCGAAGAAGGCAAGAAAGCTGCCGTCATTCAGCATCAGGCCCTGGCGCAGGGACTGCTCCAGCGTCTTGCCAAGCGCCATGCCGATAACAATGGGGGCGACAGGCACCCCGGCCAAGCGCATGACCACCCCGAAAAGGCCGGCCAGGACGGCGACGACCACGTCGATGGGATTGCCGCGGACGGCAAAGGCCCCGACGACCGACATCAGCACCACCCAGCCCATCAACAGGGGTTCGGGCAGGCCCATGACCCGGCGGAACCCCCGGGCACCGATGGCGCCGAAGACGACCATCAGCAGGTTGGCGATCAGAATCACGATGAAAGCGCCGATCATGATTTCCGGATTGTTCTGGAAGAGTTGAACGCCCGGCACCAGCCCCTGGATGAGAAGGGCCCCGAGCAAAACCACCGTGCCGCCATCGCCGGGAATACCAAGGGCCAGGGTCGGCACCAGGGCACCGCCGGTCACTGCGTTGTTCGAAGCCTCGGAGGCGACCACACCGTCCGGTTCTCCCTTGCCGAAATTCTCGCGCCGCGGCGAAGTGCGCTTGGCCTCGGCGTAGCTCACGAAGGTTGCCGCGGTGGCGCCGGTGCCCGGAAGAATGCCGATGGCGGTGCCGATGGCGCTGCTCTGCACCAACATGCGCAGGCGGATGCGAATGTCACTCCAGGGTGGCAGGCGAAAGCCGACACCGGCCACGTCCGGCGGTTTGCCCTGGACATAATAAGCCGCGCGCGTAAAGGCCTCGGACAGGGCGAAAAGCCCGATCAGCACGGAGATGAGGGAAAGCCCGCCCGCCAGCGCGTCGATGCCGAAGCCGAAACGCGACAGGCCGGTCATGTTGTCGGGCCCGATGGAAGCCAGGAACAGCCCGATGGCGCCGGCCAGCAGGCCTTTCACCATACTGCCGCTGGAAACCCAAGCAATACAGGTGAGTGCGAAGAGAATGAGAGCGAAGGTCTCCACCGGCCCGAAATAGACCGACAGGCGGGCAAGCTGGGGCGCCGCGATGATCAGCACGATCAGCGAAAAAACCCCGCCGAAAGCGGAGGCGAAGGTCGCCCAACCCAGAGCCAGGTCGGCCTTACCCGACCTGGCCATAGGATAGCCGTCCAACACGGTGGCGGCTGACTGCGGCGTGCCCGGCGTGTTGATGAGGATGGCGGTGATCGAGCCGCCGTAGACCGAGGCACAGTAGATGGACAGCAGAAGCGCAATGGCTGCCGGCGTGCCCATAGAGTAGGTGAAGGGCAGGGCAACCACCAAGGCAACGACTGTCCCCATGCCCGGCAAAGCGCCGACGAGGGTGCCGTAGGCGGTGCCGATGAAAATCGCCAGCAGCACCTCCCAGGAGGCGATCTGACTCAAGGCCAGCGAAAGGTTGTCGAGCACGCCCATCAGCCGGCATCCATCAGAAAGAGATCCAATGGGTCTCGGGAAGCGGCAGCTCCAACAAGCGGCTGAAGAGGTACCAGACGGCGAAGGGACCGATGAGGCTGTTCAGAACCAGGACCGGCAGCCGCCGATAGCCAAAGAACAGGCAGAACAGAAACATGCCCGGCGAGGCCGTGGCGACGAAGCCCGCCTCCGGCAAGGCAAAGGCAACGGCAAGCGAGACCGCCGCGACCCCCAGCAGCTTGGTCACCTCGCGGCGGCTCAGGTTCTCACGCGGCGCGCCGGCGGCTTTGCTGGTGATCAGAAGAAAGACCGACAGCAGGAAGATCAGGGCAATAAAGATGCGCGGCGTGAAGACGGTCGAAACGTCGCCGCCAAAACTCGGTACGTCATAGTCAGCCGAGAAGGTCGAGCCGAAAAGGCCGGCGGCTGCCAGGGCAATGAGGGCGAAGACGGAACGGTCGAAAGTGAGTTGCATGGCAAAGGCCCCTCCCGGCAGGGCCGGCCCGCCCGTTTGTCCCGGGCGGGCCGTGTCCAGGCCGATCCCTACTTCACGAGTCCGGCTTCCTTCAAAAGGGCTCCGTTCTTCTCGTACTGACTCTTGAAGAAGGCCGCAAACTCGTCGCGCGGCATATAGCGCACCTGGCGCTTGGCCTTTTTCATGTTGTCCTGAAAGCCGTCGGAGTTGGCCGCCTTGTCGCAGGCATCGGACAACTTGGTCACAATAGCTTCCGGGGTTCCGGCTGGTGCGAAGAAGCCGAACCAGACGAAGGATTCAACCGGCTGCCCCAACTCGGTCATGGTCGGCACGTCGGGAAACTCCGCAGAGCGCTCCACATCGAGAATGGCCAGCGGCCGCAGGCCGAAGCGCGCCTTGGCATCACCGAACCAGATGGCCATATCGACCCTTCCGCCCAGCATCGACTTGGCCACTTCGTTGATGCCCTCGTGGGGAATGTAGTTGAACTTAACGCCGTAGGCGTTGGCGACCGCGGCCTGTGCGATATGCGGCAGGGAGCCCGGCGGCGGCCCGCCGGTCACGACCTTGCCCGACTTGGCCTTGGCGATCAGATCGTCGACGGTCTTGATCGGCGAGTCTTCGAGCACCGTCACATAGAGCGGGCCCTGGGCGACAAGGCAGATCGGCGCCCAGCTCTCCGCGTTATAGCTGGTCTTGCGCAGATGCGGCTGCGTGGTAGTGGTGCCCACCGGCATGAATCCGAGGCTGTAGCCGTCCGCCTTGGCCTTTGAAAGCTGAGTCGCGCCGATGGTGCCGCCGGCGCCGGTCACGTTACTGACGACGATATCGGTGCCGAGAATCTTCTCCATCTCGGCAGCGAAGAAGCGGCCCGGCACGTCGGTGCCGCCGCCGGCGCTGAAGGGAATCATCATCCCGATCGAGCGTTCCGGATAGTCGGCCTGCGCAGCACCCCCGCTCGCAAGAACGGCGACGACCGCAACCCCCAATGCCCTTTTGAGTTTCATGCTTTCCTCCCGGTTTTCATATGGCCCGATTGTTTTGTGGCCCGATTTGACGCGGCCCAGCTTAAAGGGCTTGATTGATGTGCATTCGAATGCATATTTTAGGAATTGTCAATCCACGAACGATTTTCGCCTGCCGCGTCGGCGTGGGCAGGGACGGCGTTCAAGCCCGCAGTAGCTGTTCTGCCGCCCGTCCGGTACCGAGGGGATCCCGATGTCGAAGTTCCTGACCACCCATGTCGGCAGCCTGCCCCGGCCCGATTGCGTCTGCGATGTCTTGCAGGCCCGCGAAGAAGAGGGCGGCCCGCCAGATGACTTCGAAGCGGTGGTGGCGCGGGAAGTGAAAGCCATCGTCGCCCGCCAGGTTGCGATCGGCATCGATTACGTTTCCGACGGCGAATTTTCCAAGATCGGCTATGCGAACTACGTGAAGGACCGTCTGACCGGATTCTCCGGCGACAGCCCGCGTGTTCCCGGCGCCGACCTGGACGACTTTCCCGGTTTCCTGAAGATGCTCGCCCGTTGGCGCGAGGGCGCTCTGCCCCGCCCGACGCCCTGCTGCACCGGCCCCGTCGCGGTGAAGGACCGTGATCAGTTGAAGGCCGACACGGCCCGCCTGAAGGCCGCCGTCGAGGCGGCAGGCGCCCGTGGTGGCTTCATCAACGCCGCCTCCCCAGGCGTCATCGCCCTGTTCCAGGCCAACGAATACTATCCCGACCGAAGCACCTATCTGGCGGCCCTGGCCGAGGCGATGAAGGAGGAGTACCGCGCCATCGTCGAGGCCGGCTTCTTCCTGCAGATCGACTGCCCGGATCTCGACATGGGGCGTCACACGACATTCAAGCATGACGATGAGGCGACCTTCCTGAAAAGCGCCCACGAGCAGGTCGAGGTGCTGAACGCCGCGCTCGACGGCCTGCCGCCCGAGCGCCTGCGCATCCATATCTGCTGGGGCAACTACGAGGGTCCGCACACCCGCGACATCGGGCTGGAAAAGGTTCTGCCCGTGCTGCTGAAGGCAAGGCCCGCAATCCTTCTCTTCGAGGCCGCCAACCCGCGGCACGCCCACGAGTGGCGGGTCTTTCAGGAGGTCGAACTGCCGGACGACCGGATCCTGGTACCCGGTGTGATCGATTCCACCTCGAACTACGTCGAACACCCTGAACTGGTGGCTGAGCGTTTGATGAAGTTCGCCGATATCGTCGGGCCTGAGCGCGTCATGGCCGGATCGGACTGCGGCTTCGGCACCTTTGCCGGCGACGGCCTTGTGGAGGCCGAAGTCTGTTTCGCCAAGCTCGAGGCCCGCAGCCGGGTTTAGCCGCCATGGCACGCTTCCTGTTACTACACGGCGCCTGGCACGGCGGCTGGTGCTGGGCGGCGGTGGCCGAAAAGCTGAACCGGGCGGGCCATGCGGTCTCGGCACCGGACCTGCCGGGATTGGGCGCCGATGCAGGGAGCCTGACACCGGAAATCGGCCTGGAAACGCATCTCGCCTTCGCCCTGACAGAACTCGAGCGCCTCGGCGGTGCTATCGTCTGCGGCCACTCCTACGCCGGCATGCTGGCACGCGGTCTTGTCGACCGCCGGCCGGCGCTGATCGACGGGCTGGTGCTGATCGAGGCGCTCTGGCCCGGCAACAACGAGGCGGCCTTCGATATCATTCCGCCGGCCATGGGCGAACTTTTTCGGAAGCGCGCCGAAAGCGCGGGTGAAGGCTGGCGCATGCCGCCGCCCGACGTGGCCCAGTTCGCCATTGCCGATGCGGCGCTGGCCGCCGCCATCGCCGCACGCCTGACCGACCATCCGCTGAAGACCTTCACCGACCCGCTGCGCCTCTCGGGGCCGGCGACCTTGCCGACGGACCGCCGTTTTGTGATAGCGGCGGACCGCGATCCCCAACCTTATGCCGGAACCGCGGCGGCGCTCAGCGAAGAAGGCTGGACCGTGACGCGGCAGCCCGGCGGCCACGAGATGATGATGACGCAGCCGGATTTGGTTGCAGCGACCCTGTTGCAAACCGCCGCGAAAGCCGGCGCGAAACGAGAGAGGAAAGACAATGCGCAAAGAGCTTGATATCCGCTTCGATGAGAAGACCGGTGCCTGGTTCGGCCGCTCCATGCCGGTCGCGAGGGGCAAGATGGAAAAACGGGTCTGGCGCTTCGACGACCTTACCCCCTCGCCCCGGGCCTTTCTGGACTGCGCCCTGCCCGGCCATGTCCGCACGCTCTACAGCGCCCTCGGCCATGGCTCCGACGAGGAACAGCTTGAAGGCACCGCCGTCGAGCAGGCCGAGAACTATCACATCGACTTCGTAAAGGCGGCACCGGGCAACGGCGCCGCCCTGCACAGCCACGGTTCCGAGGAGACCTTCGTCGCCCTCACCGGCAAGTGGGAGATCTTCTGGGGCGATGAGGGCAAGGACGGCGGCACGGTGCTGGAACCCTTCGACGGCATCGTCGTTCCCGGCGGCGTGCTGCGCGGTTTCCGGAACGTCGGCGAAGAGGAGGCGACCCTGATGGCGATCCTCGGTGCCCGCAATGCCGGCCACTGCATCTGGGCCGAAAGCCTGCAACCCGCCTTCGCAGAACAGGCCGCCGAATAGCGGATAGGAGAGACCGGGAAAACGAAGGAAAAAGAATGGTGCCCAGGGGCGGAATCGAACCACCGACACCATGATTTTCAGTCATGTGCTCTACCAACTGAGCTACCTGGGCACTGTATCGTTGGTATGGGAGGGGGCCTTGGCGGCCTGGCGGCTGCGGCTCCTCCGAACGCTGCAAGACAGCGACGCAGGCTTATAGGCCCTGGGCCCGGCCCTGTCCAGCCCCAAACCCGCCCGAAACTCGCCCCGAGCCGAAAGAATCCGGCGGCTTTTCAGGGCGCCAGCGTCAGACGCAGGGTAAGCGGCTGTTCGTCGCGCAAAACCGTGATTTCCACCACCTCGCCCGGGCGTTTCAACTGGATGGCGCTGGTCGCCTCCGCCACCTTGCGCACCGGGCGGCCGTCCACGGCGGTGATCAGGTCGCCGACTTTCAGGCCCGCCGCCGCTCCGGCGCCGCCAGGCTGTACGCCCCAGAGCCGCAGGCCCGACCAGCGGCCCCGCTCCTCCGGCTCCAGCGGCGCCATGCCGAAGCCCGGCCTGCCGCGCCGCACCTCGCCGTAGGCCAGCAGGTCCTCCACCACACGCTGCACCAGCCCGGCGGAGACGGCGAAGTTGACGCCGATGTTGGCATCGCTTTCCTTGGTGAAGATCGCCGAGAGCAGGCCCACCAGCCGGCCCTGGGGGTCGACCAGCGCCCCGCCGGAAGCCCCGGGGTTCACCACCGCATCGGTCTGAATGAAATCCTCGATCGGGTTGAAGCCGGTGCCCGCGCGGTGCACGGCGGAGACCACGCCGCAGGTGACCGAGAGATCGAGCCCGAACTGATTGCCCACGGCACAGACCGGGTCGGCCAGCGCCGGCTCCGGCGCGTAGGGCAGCAGCGGCAGGTCGACGGCGATCTTCAGCAGCGCCAGGTCGCTGGGCCGGTCGACGCCCGCCAGTTCCGCCGCCACCTCGCGCCCGTCCGGCAGCCTGACTTTGATCGATGTGGCCCGGGCAACGACGTGATGGGCGGTCACCAGATAGCCGCCCTCGGCGATGGCCACCGCCGTGCCCTCCGGCGCCGCGCCCGGCGGCAGTTGGCGGCCCTGGCCGTAGCCGGGCCAGAGCGGCAGCACCGAAACCACCGAATTCAGAACCCCGGGTTCGAAGTCCGCGGCCCTCGGGCCCGGCGGCGTGATCAGCGCGATCCCCAGCAGCGCCACGACCGAGATCACGACCGCAAGCATCCGGCGGGGGGTCGACGCGGCCATGATCTAAAACTCGCCTTCGTCCGGGTCAGGGGCGCCTTCGCCCGCCGGCGCTTCCTCGGTCGGAATGCTGTAGTTGCCTTTCAACCAGCGCCCCAGGTCGATATCGGCGCAGCGCTTCGAGCAGAAGGGCTGGTAGCGATGCACCGCCGGCGTCGAGCAGATCGGGCAGCGCCGCAGCCCTTTTCCTTTGCGCGGCAGGGGCACGACGCGCGCGTCGCTGTCGCTGTTGTCCTCTTCCATAGGCGGCCTCCCTCCCAACGCCTCTCGATGTTAGCCTAGCACGAGGTCGTAGCTTTCCACCAAGGGGTCGGCAACCACCGCGAGCGGCGCACCGAGACGCTCAGCGACCGCTTCCAAAGCCGCCGCCTGTGCGCCTTGCAGCGCCGCCGCCACCGGCGGTGCGGCCCTGAGGCCGATCTTGGTAGCGCCGCTGCTTCTGGCTGCCGCGGCCCGGCGCAGCGCCTCGTAAGCCAGGGTCACCGGTGTTTTTTCCCAGCCCCTGCCGCCGAGGCCGCAGGGCCGGCAAAGCACCTCGTGCAGCGGCAGGCGTCCGCGGCGGCGGGTCATTTCCAGGAGGCCAGAGGGTGAAAGGCCGAAGACCTGGCAGGGCTCGGGATCTCCGGCGACGGCCTTGCGCAACGCCCCCGCCACCGCCTTGCGGTCTTCCGGCTTGCGCAACGCCAGGAAGTCGATGGCGATGAGCCCGGAAATGGCCCTCAGGCGCAGCTGTCGCGCTATCTCCGGCACCAGGGAGAGATTCACTTCCCGCGCCTGTACGGCGGCACCGCCGCGCCCGTCGTGCCGCCCGGCGTTGACGTCGATGGCGGTCAAGGTCTGCACCGGCTCGATCAGCAGAGAGGCACCACCGGGCGTTTCGACAAGCGGCTGCAGCAGCGCCTCCACCTGGGTTTCGATCTCCCAGACCTCGAACAGCGGCGCCGGGTCGCTGTGCAGCGTGAAATCGTAGTTGCCAACCGCGGTCTGCGCCTTCAAGCGGTTCATCAGGGCCACGTCATCGGTGACCACCGTTTCCGGCGCGGCGGCTCTCAGCAAAGTGAGCAAGGGGCCGTTCTCGGCCGGCAAACGCGCCGGGGCCTTACGGCCGGTCAGACGTTCGGCCTCCTCAGGGCTGAGCTTGGCGGAGACCCGGGCGCCCTTGTCGCCGCCCGGCGCCCGCAGCACCTTCACCGGCAGCGTGGTACCTTCGGCGGGCAACGGTCCGGTCATCTCCTGCCGAGGCAGCAGCCCGGGCCGTTCCAGACCCAGTTCGACGAAGGCACCGTCAAGCCCTTTTTCGAAACGCAGCAGCCGCGCCAGGAAAAGATCACCCGCCTGGGGCGGCCCGTCGTCCCGCAGCACCAGAAGATCGGTCAGCCGGTCGCCGGTCAGAACCGCCGCCCGCACCTCACCGGGCAGGGCGGAGACGATCAGCTTGCCCGGCATGCCCGATCAGGCCCTGTAACCCAGGCCGGTCAGCAGATTGCGGGTCTCCACCAGGGGCAGGCCGACCACATTGGGGTAGGAGCCGATGATCCGCGGGATGAATGCGGCCGCAAGGCCCTGGATGGCATAGCCGCCGGCCTTGCCGCGCCACTCGCCGCTCGCCAGGTAGCCGTCGATCTCAGCCCGGGAAAGCCGCTTGAAGGTCACCGCCGTGGTCACCAGCGTCTCGGCGCAGCGCCCGTCCGGGGCGCGGGCGACGACGGCGCCCAGCACCCGGTGGCGCCGCCCGGACAACAAGGAAAGGCAGGCTCTTGCCGCGTCTTCGTTTTCCGGCTTCGGCAGAATACGCCGCCCGACCGCGACCACGGTATCCGCCGCCAGGATGAAGTCGCCGCCATGGCGCCCGGCCACGGCAGCGGCTTTCTCCGCTGCGATTCGCTTGGCATAGCGCGCGGGCAGTTCGCCCTTCTTCGGTGTTTCGTCAATATCGGCGGGATCGATGTCCGCCGGTGTCATGCCGATCTGCTGCAGCAGTTGCAGACGGCGCGGCGAGGCCGAGGCCAGCACAAGCAATGCCGCCTTCGCAGGCTCTGCGGCATCAGCCGAAGCGGTTGCCTTGCCCTGGGCGACGGCCATGCTGCGGCCCGCCGTCTTACTTGTAGCGGAAAGTGATGCGGCCCTTGGTCAGGTCATAGGGCGTCATTTCCACGTTCACGCGGTCTCCCGCTAGAACGCGGATGCGGTGCTTGCGCATCTTGCCGGCCGTGTGGGCCAGCACTTCGTGGTCGTTGTCCAACTTGACGCGGAACATCGCGTTGGGCAGCAGCTCAACCACGGTACCCTGGAACTCTAGGAGGTCTTCCTTGGCCATCAGTCCTTCGATCTTGAAAGTTCTGCCGAAGCGGATAGCGCCCCGGCCCCGATCATCTCCTGATCCCGGCCTCTCACCCCGGGAAAACGCGGCGGATCATACATAAAAGCCCGGCGAAGAACAAACGCCCCGATCAGCCCCGGAAAACACGGCAAAAAGCCCGGAGATCGGTGGGTTTCTAACGATCCGGCTTCAGGTCCAGGGTGAAGCGCTCCTCGATCCGCTTGCGCAGTTGGTCGCGAACCGCGCGAAAAGCCTGCAGCCGGGTTTCGCGGCTGCCCTCGATCAGGCTGGGATCGAAGGTGTTCCAGAACTCCACGTCGCAGGCCATGGTGCGGGTCAGGTCGACCGCCTTGTGCTGCGCCTCCGGCGAGAGGGAAATGATCAGGTCGTAAGAGGTGTCCTCTAGATCGTCGAAGGATTTGGAGCGGTGTTTCGAGAGATCGATCCCGAGCTCGTCCATCACCTCGACCACAAAGCCGTCGACATCCTGCGGGCGCACGCCGACGGAATCGACATAGATCCGATGGCCCAGCAGGTGTTTCAACAGGGCCTCGCCCATCGGCGAGCGCACGGAATTGTGGCTGCAGGCGAAGAGAACGGCCTCGGGCAGATCGGCCATGCGGGCCTAACCGCGGATATGCAGGACGCAGATCAGCGTGAAGAGCCGCCGCGCCGTCTGAAAGTCGATCTCGATCTTGCCCTCAAGGCGCTCGCGCAACAGCTCGGAGCCGTCGTTGTGCAAACCGCGCCGCCCCATGTCGATGGACTCGATCTTGGCCGGGCTCGCCGTCTTGATCGCGTCGTAGTAGGTCTCGCAGACGGTGAAGTAATCCTTGATCACCCGGCGAAAGGGCGTCAACGGCAGGGTCACCACCCCGAGACTATCCTGCTGTTCCGTGCGGATGTCCCAGAGCAACCGG
This sequence comes from Pelagibius sp., assembly GCF_965249265.1. Taxonomy (NCBI): domain Bacteria; kingdom Pseudomonadati; phylum Pseudomonadota; class Alphaproteobacteria; order Rhodospirillales; family Rhodovibrionaceae; genus Pelagibius; species Pelagibius sp. Next base: position 3,453,306 of record NZ_OZ252224.1, read on the forward strand.
TTCTCCGCAATCGACAGATGAAGGTGATAGGGGCCGGAAAAGTCGCCGACCGGAAAGAACGAATTCTCCTCCAGCAGATCATAGATCGCGACGGCGCGCTCGTGTTCCACTTCCGGGCTGCGGCGCACGACAGAGGAATCGTCCAGGGTGATGTCGGTCAGCTTCTGGCTCGGTCCCGGCGCCTTGTCCGCCGCTTCGCCCCCGCTCTCTTCAGCCATGCCCGCTCTGCCCCCTGGTCTATCGCCGGATCAGGCAGGTTCTGGGTTGGCGGCAAGACGCAGCGCCACCGACTTTGCATGGGCATCGAGGCCCTCAGCCTCCGCCAGACGCACGGCGGCCGGGCCGATGGTCTGAAGAGATTCGGCGTCGCAGGCGATCAGCGAGGAACGCTTCATGAAGTCGAGCACCGAGAGCCCGGAGGAAAAGCGCGCCGAGCGGGCCGTCGGCAGGACGTGATTGGGGCCCGCCAGATAGTCGCCGACAGCCTCCGGCGTATAGCGCCCAAGGAAGATGGCGCCGGCATTGCGGATCCGTCTTGCCAGGGCATCGGGGTCGGTCACCGCCAGTTCCAGATGCTCAGGCGCGATGCGGTCGGTCAGGGCCGGCGCCTCCTCCATCGACACAAGCGTGATCACCGCGCCGTGGCAGCGCCAGCTCTCTGCGGCGATGGTGCCGCGCGGCAGTTCCGCGAGCTGAGACTCGACCGCCGCGACGACGGCATCGGCAAAGTCCGCATCGTCGGTCATCAGGATCGACTGCGCGGCGGTATCGTGTTCGGCCTGGGACAGCAGATCGGCGGCGATCAGGTCGGGGCGGTTGTCGCCATCGGCCACCACCAGAATTTCCGACGGACCGGCAATCATGTCGATACCGACGGTCCCGAAGACCCGGCGTTTGGCGGCAGCCACATAGGCGTTGCCGGGACCGACGATCTTGTCGACGGGGGCGATGGTCGCGGTGCCGTAGGCCAGGGCGGCAACCGCCTGGGCGCCGCCGATGCGATAGACCTCGGTCACCCCGGCCAGACGCGCCGCCGCCAGGACCAGCGGGTTCACCACGCCGTCGGGGGTCGGCACGGTCATCACCAGGCGCTCAACCCCGGCAACCTTGGCCGGCAGCGCGTTCATCAGCACCGAGGAAGGATAGGCGGCGGTACCGCCGGGAACATAGAGGCCGGCGGCCTGAACCGCGGTCCAGCGATGCCCCAGCCGCACCCCGGCCGCATCGCGGTAGTCGAGATCTTCGGGTTTCTGGCGGCGGTGATAGTCGGCAATGCGCTCGGCCGCCAGTTCCAGAGCCGCCAGCGTTTCCGGGTCGCATCGGCCCGCGGCTTCCGCCAGCTCGGCTTCGGAGAACCGCAGCGTCTCCGCGCTCAGTTCAAGACGATCAAAGCGCGCCGTATAGCGCAGCACCGCCGCATCGCCCTCCCGGCGAACCGCCGTCAGGATTTCGGCGACGGCGGCATCGACGTCCTCGTCGGTCTCACGCTTGCTGCCCAGCAGGGCGGCGAAGGCGGTTTCGAAATCCCTGTCGCTGCTGTTCAGCCTAAGCGGCATCGGCGACCTCGCGGAAGCGCTCGACCAGGTCGGAGAGTTCCTCCGAGCGGGTCTTGAAGGCGGCACGGTTGACGACCAGGCGCGAGGTCACCTCGGCAATGGTTTCCATCTCCACCAGGTCGTTGGCCCGCAGGGTCGAACCGGTGGAAACCAGATCGACAATGCGGCGGCAGAGCCCCAGACCGGGCGCCAGTTCCATGGCGCCGTTCAGCTTGATGCACTCCGCCTGCACGCCGCGCGCGGCGAAGTGCCGCCGGGTGATTTCCGGATACTTGGTCGCGACCCGGATATGGCTCCAGCGGCTGGGGTCGTCGCTTTCCGCCAGATGCCGCGGAGCGGCGACCGACAGGCGGCAATGACCGATATCCAGGTCGACCGGCGCATAGAGCTCCGGGTAGTCGAACTCCATCAGGATGTCGTTGCCCGCAACCCCCAGGTGGGCGGCACCGAAAGCGACGAAGGTGGCCACGTCGAAGGAGCGGACGCGGATGATGTCCAGGCCCGGCAGGTTGGTCGAAAAGCGCAGCTGGCGGGCATTATCGTCGGCAAAAGCCGCCTCCGGCTCGATCCCCACCCGGGTCATCAGAGGCGTCAGTTCCTTCAGGATACGGCCCTTGGGCACCGCCAGGATCAGGGCTTCGTTCGAGGTCACGCTCAGGCTCCACTGGTTTTCGTCAATAAAGGCCGGACCTTCCAAGGCCGGCGGATATCGCTGGAAGCGGTGGAAGCGGCCGCTCCAGCCGCCCTGGTATGGCTATTTTTGCCTGGAATTGCCACCGCCTTTTTTCCGCAGCCGGGGCTGCAAATCGGACGGATCAGGCGGCCAGCCCGGCTAGTTGCTGCTGCTTTCCGACTGCGCCTCGGCCTTATCGCCATCCCCGGGGGAATCTGAGGCACCGTCGTGGGCGCCATCATGATCGGGACGCCAGCGGGTCGGCCAGGGCCGGCCGAGGTCTTCCAGATGGCAGTGCACCGAGGCGATCTCCAGGCGCACCGCCGCGTCCCCGGAGAACAACAGGGTGATCGACCGGGGCTCCGAGGTGATGGTCAGCAGGCTCAGAATCTCGTCCTTGTCCGCCGGCGACATGCCTCGGAAACGCACACGCTCCACCTTGTCGAAGCAAATCCCGCTGTTGACCCGCTCAAAAGGCGGCGGATTGTCGCTGTCGTCGAAGGCGGCATCTTCGCCTTCGGGCATCTCCACCGGCTGGGACGGTGCAGGGGTTTCCGCCGCCTGATCCTTCGGCCATTGAAAACGGTTGGCAACCATGACGAAGCGCTTTTCCTTGGCCAGAAAAGCCATATCGGCCAGGGGCACCAGGGCGTCCTGCAACAGGGCCGCGATGACGTCCATGTCCTCCGGATCCAGGGCCCGAAGTTTCAGCGGCGCGGTTTCTGACATTGCGGCGTCTCCGTCCCTTCCATCCCTAGCGCGGCGCCTGGCGGCGCGCAATGTCGGCGCCGCAGGCAGCCAGCTTCTGTTCCAGACACTCGTAGCCGCGGTCCAGGTGATAGACCCGGTTCAGCACGGTCTCCCCCTCCGCGGCCAGGCCGGCGAGGACCAAGGAGACCGAGGCGCGCAGATCGGTCGCCATAACCTCCGCGCCGGTCAGCGTTTCCTGCCCGCGCACCAGGGCGGAGGCCCCATGCACATTGACGCTGGCACCCATGCGGCTGAGTTCCGGCACGTGCATAAAGCGGTTCTCGAAGATTGATTCGGTGATCATGGAGGCCCCTTCGGCCGTGGACATAAGGGCCATGGTCTGGGCCTGCAGGTCGGTGGGAAAACCGGGATAGGGCTCCGTCATCACATCGACGCCCTGCACCCGCCCGTTGGCCCGCTGCACCTTGAGGCCGCGGTTGGTTTCCTGCACCACGATCCCGGCCTCGGTCAGAACCTTGATCACCGCAGACAGGTGGTCGGCGCGGCCGCCGATCAGATCCAGTTCGCCGTCGGTGATTGCCGCCGCCATGGCATAGGTGCCGGTCTCGATGCGGTCGGCGACCACGCTGTGGCTGGCGCCATGCAGCCTGTCGACCCCGCGCACGGTGATACGGTCGCTGCCCAGCCCCTCGATCTCCGCGCCCATCTTGATCAGGCAGTCGCCGAGGTCGATGACCTCCGGCTCGCGGGCGGCATTCACCAACTGGGTCTCACCCTTGGCGAGGCAGGCCGCCATCAGCAGGTTCTCCGTCGCCCCCACCGAGACCTTGGGAAAGACCACCGAAGCGCCGACGAGCCCTTTGGGCGCCGAGGCATAGATGTAGCCTTCCTTCAGCTCGATTTCGGCCCCGAGCCGTTCCAGACCGTTGAGGTGCAGATCCACCGGGCGGGTGCCGATGGCGCAGCCGCCGGGCAGGGAAACCTGAGCCCGTCCTTCGCGCGCCAGGATCGGCCCCAGGACCAGCACCGAGGCGCGCATCTTGCGCACCAGATCGTAGGGCGCCACTACCGAGGTGATTTCAGCCGCCTGCAGGTCAAGGACCCCGCCGTTGCTGCCGTTCTTCACCCCGCCGTTCATATGCAGATTGACGCCGTGCTGGGCCAGCAGACGGGCCATGGTGGCGATGTCGGCCAGATGCGGCACGTTGGAAAGCGCCAGCGTTTCCTCGGTCAGCAGGCTGGCGGCCATCAGCGGCAGCGCGGCATTCTTCGCCCCGCTGATCCTGATCTCGCCCTTCAACGGCTTGCCGCCCCGGATAACGATCTGGTCCATGCTCACTTCACCTCACAGCCGGCGCCAGGCGGCCGGCGAAAATCCCAATATCGATGCTAAAGCCGCGGCAGCGTAACGCCGCGCTGGCCCATGTACTTGCCCGCCCGGTCGGCGTAGGAGACATCCGGCGCCGAAGCCCCCTTCAGGAACAGAAACTGGCAGGCGCCTTCATTGGCGTAGACCTTGGCAGGCAGCGGCGTGGTGTTGGAGAACTCCAGCGTCACATGGCCTTCCCACTCCGGCTCCAGCGGCGTCACGTTGACGATGATCCCGCAGCGCGCATAGGTCGACTTGCCGAGGCAAATCACCAGAACGTCGCGCGGAATACGAAAGTATTCAACCGTCCGCGCCAGCACAAAAGAGTTCGGCGGGATGATGCAGACCTCGGTGTCGCGCTCGACAAAGCTCTGGTCCGAGAAGTTCTTGGGGTCCACCAGCGCGTTGTCGACGTTGGTGAAAATCTTGAACTCGCTGGCCACCCGGGCGTCGTAGCCATAGGAACTGACACCATAGGAAATCACGCCGTCACGGCGCTGCGCCTCGACGTAGGGCTCAATCATGCCCTCGGTCTCGGCCATTTCGCGAATCCAACTGTCCGGCATGATGGCCATGGCCGTCACGCTCCCCCGCTATTAAAGGTCAAAAGCCCGTTCGGGCCCGGAAATCGGGCAAAGATGTAGGCCTCCGGGCGCCCCGGGCCGGTGCTGCCCGGGAATGGCGCGTTTCTACTGGAAAGGCCGCAAATCCACAAGAAAGTCGCGGCTAAGGCTCCGCTGAGCCACACAGACCCCAAAATCACCTCAGTCCCGGCCCCCGCCTTCGCCGGAATCCTCGGCCTCTTCAGCCGCCGAGCGTCCACGTTGCTGGGCCTTGCGCTTCCTCAGATTATCGCGCAAAGCCGCAGCCAGGCGCTGCTCACGCCCTTCCGTTCCTCCCTGGGTCCCAGGGACTCTGGCGTCGGCTTTCTTGCTTTCCGGTGGCATGGCGCGAGACTGCCGCCCGATTGTGGCAAGGTCAAGGCCGTCCGAAGGCCCCCCGACCCCCGCAGACAGCCGGAAACGGGCCCTTAAGCGGGCCTTAAAGGCTGATCCGCTATCCCTTTTCGCCGCTACCGCGGTGGGACAAACCGCTTCTGGAAATCGCTGCGGAAGCGCTTGCCATCACGCCTTACCGGTGGCATGTTCCGCCCGCATCAGGCAGATGCCCTCCAGTGCCGCCGTAGCTCAGGGGTAGAGCACACCCTTGGTAAGGGTGGGGTCGGGTGTTCAATTCACCCCGGCGGCACCATTTTTCCCTTTTTGCCAACCGCGCTTTTTGGCGCAGCGCCCTAGCGTTCGAGCTTGATCTCGACGCGGCGGTTGCGGATCTCCGGCTCCTGCACGGCGACCACGGGATCGGCCTTGCCGTAGCCGGCCCCGACGATCTTCTCTTTCTCGATACCGCTTTCGACCAGGAAGTTGATCACCTCGTTGGCGCGCTGCTCCGAGAGAACTTCGTTGTAGAGATCGCTGCCCATCAGGTCGGTGTAGCCGCTGACATTGATCGTCTGGTAGCCCGCTTTCTGCGCCGCCTCTACCACGTCGGCCAAGGCCGTGCGCGCATCCACCGTCAAATCGGACTTATCGAATTCGAAAAGAACCGTGTAAGGCCCCGGCAGCGGCTCCGGTGTCGGCGGCGGCGGTGCGGCGGCGACGGTCGGCTGCTCCTCGATGCTGGCCAGCGCCGTCAAAAACTCCTCGCGGCAACCGGCGATATCACCCGGCTGACGGTTCTCCTCCTGCTCCTGCATCCAGCAGTCGAAAGCGATCTGGGCGTCGACCGTCTCCTGCGGCTTACGCGCGGCAGAGCCCGCAGCTTGAGCGGCGACAAGGCGCTGACGGGCGGAAGCCAACTCGGCGGTCTTGTCGGCAGGCAGCCTGCGCGCCTCGATCGCTTCGGGCTCCACGCCGCCGCCGGCAGCGGCATCGATGGCGCGCGACGCGAAGCGGTCGGAATCCCCGTAGTCGCCTTCCTCATATTCGTTTCGCGCGAGCGTCAAATAGCCGTCATAGAGTTCGCGGTCGTAAGCCGTGCCTTGCGGCGAAACGTTTTCAGCCTGCTCCAACCCCGTGCCGCTGCATGCAGCCAGGACAAGCAGCCCAAGCGATGACATTGCAATTGCCAATTTCCCGTTCATGGTCTGATGCTCCCTTGTGATTTGCTTTCAAGCAGAGTTCTTGCCGGCCCCGTCGAAGATGCCGCCACGCTCCGCCGCTCGGTCTTCGGGAAGCTTGCCGCCGTAATGAGCTGCCTGCTCCCCAGGCTTGAGAGACCCCAGGGTTTGCGAAACCCGGATGAAATCCACACCGCCATCCACTCCCCAGCAAAGGGGACCGCTAAGAAGCGGAGAGCAGGGAGACCGGCCAACTAAACGAAGCAGCGAGACCTATCCTGCACTCAAATGCAACTGACTCCCTAAGGTTGCACTGCAACGCCGCTGATATTCCACAGCAATGACGGATTTTGGCACGCAAATTTCTCTCAACCTCAGATTCATTACGCGCCCGGAACGCCTTCCGGCAAGGGACAAAAAGGGTATTAAGCATAAGCTATAGTTGCAGGCACTTAATCCTATAATTGGCTACAAATGTACTATCCAGGGCGTTTTGGACTCGGCATCGGGGCCCAGGCCGGCATCATCCCCATTAGGCGCTCATCGCCGCACCATCATCAAGCCTTGCAGCGAAAGTCTGGCTGCCGACCGTATTGAGCATCCCTGCCGTCGGCTGGGGGTGCTATGGGAGAAAGCAGACACAGCCCGCCCGGCCCCGACGCAACCGCTCGACAAGGCAGCCACTTTCCCATGACCACCCTGCTGTCCTTCGCCGCACTCTTTCTGTCGATCTTCCTGGTGCAACTGGGTTCGGGCTCGCTGGGCCCGCTGGATGCGCTCTCCGGGTCGGTGCTCGGCTTCACCACCGAGGAGATCGGCCTGCTCGGCTCGGCGCACTTCTTCGGCTTTTTCCTGGGCTGCTACATCACACCGCGTCTGGTCGGCGATATCGGCCATTCCCGGACCTTCGCGGCGGCGGCGGCGATCGGTGCCATCGGCGCGCTGCTGCACCCGGTGCTCGAAGGCCCTGTCTACTGGGCATTTCTGCGCGTGCTCACTGGTCTGGCCATCGCGGCCGCTTACACGGTGATTGAGTCCTGGCTGCAGGCCAAGACCGAAAACCAGAACCGCGGCCGGGTCTATGGGCTGTTCCGCGTCGTCGACCTGATCGGCGCGGTCAGCGCCCAGGGCCTGATCGCCATTCTCGAGCCCGCAAGCTATGCGGCCTATAACATCGTCGCCACGTTCTGCTGCATCTGCCTGCTGCCTCTGGCGCTGACCCAGCGCGCCGCGCCCAAGACGCCGGATGCCCCGCGGCTGCACCCAATCAAGGCCCTGCTGCTGTCGCCGACAGCGATCATGGGCGTGGTGGTTGCCGGCGTGACCAGTGCGGGCTTCCGCATGGTCGGCCCGGTCTACGGCGTGGAAAACGAACTCGGCCAAGGACAGATCGCCATCTTTCTGGCCTCGGGCATGCTCGGCGGCATCGCCGCGCAGTATCCGATCGGCTGGATCGCCGACAAGACCGACCGGCGCATGGTGCTGTTGATGCTGTCGATCGTCGCCGCCATCACTTGCCTGGGCATCGGCTATCTGGTCGAACCCGGCAACGCGGCGATGATCTATCTCGCCGCCTTTGTCTTCGGCACCACGGCCTTTCCCATCTACTCGGTCTCCGCGGCCTATGCGAACGACTTTGCCGATCCAGACTTCATGGTGGAACTGAGCGCCGCGCTCATCTTCTTTTTCTCACTCGGCGCCATCGTCAGCCCGGCGATTTCCGCCTGGCTGATCGCCCTGGCCGGGGCCAACGCCATGTTCGTCTTCATGGCGGGCGTGCACCTCCTGCTGGTCGCTTTCACCCTCTTCCGCATGACCCGGCGCGCCGGCGCCGAACCGCGCGCACCCTATCGTTACCTGCCCCGCACCTCGATGATCCTGGGGCGGCTGGCCCGGGGCAGCGACGGGAACGGAAAGGGAGAGGGCAAACACAAAGACTGACGCAAGACCGACAGCGCCTAGCGCGATCCGGCCAATGTAGCGGACCGCGGAACTGCGGCAGCCACCGCGGCGCTGGCAGGCCGTGAACCGCCGTGGCAAGCTGCGCCCCCGTCGGCCATCCCTTGTTGTTTCGGATTCTCTTTCATGCCCGTTGCCTCCCCCACCGTGAAGGCCATCGCCTGGATGATGGGCGCGCTGCTGTCCTTCGCGGCGATGACCGTATCGGTGCGCGAGCTGACCGCCGACCTGCATGCCTTTCAGATGCTGTTTATCCGCAGCGCCATCGGCATCGTGATTCTGCTGCCCTTTCTACAGCGTCAGGGCTGGGGCCAGATCCGCCTGACTCACCTGGCCGGTCACGGCCTGCGCAACGTGATCCACTTCACCGGGCAGGTCCTGTGGATCTTCGGCATCGCCGTGCTGCCGTTGGCCACCGTCTCTGCACTGGAATTCACGTCGCCGCTCTGGGGCGGGCTTCTTGCCGTGCTGTTCCTCGGCGAGAAGATGAATCGCGGGCGTTGGATCGCTTTCGCTCTCGGCTTCGTCGGCGTCTTGGTCATCGTCCGCCCCGGCCTGGTCGAAGTCAGCGACGGCATCCTCATCATGCTGGCCTGCGCCTTTTTCTTCGGCGCAACCGGTGCCACCACCAAGTGGCTCACCCGGCGCGAGACCGCTTTGGCGATCGTCTTTTTCATGGTGGTGATACAGACCCTCTTCGGCGCGGTCGCCTCGACCTTCGTCTGGGCACCCCTGACCTGGGATCAGGCCCCCTGGCTGCTGCTGCTCTCGATCACCGGCCTGACCGCGCACTACTGTCTCACCCGCGCCCTGGCCGGCGCCGATGCCACCTTCATCATGCCGATGGAGTTTTTGCGCCTGCCGCTGGTCGCCCTCTTCGGCTATCTGCTCTATGCCGAGGCCTTCGAGGCCATGACCCTGATCGGCGCGGCGATCATCTTCTCCGGCAACTACGCCTCGATCCGCCACGAAACAAGAGCACCGGAGAAAAGAGCGGTGGTGCGCTGAGCGCATGGACACGCCATCGCTGAACCAAAAAACAAGCTGTTGCCAGGATGCAGGGCCGTAAGGCTCAATCGGCGCCGGGCAAACCGCAAGGGGCAGGAGCACCTCCATGACGTATGAGACTCTCGACTACGATCTGCGCGACGGCGTCGCCTGGATCACCTTCAACCGGCCGGACCGCTTCAATGCCTTGAACCCGGTGATGGTCCGCGAGCTCTGCGACGTTGCCATGCGCTGTTCCAGCGACACGGCCGTAAGGGCCGCGGTGCTGACCGGTGCCGGCGACCAGGCGTTCTGCGCCGGGGGCGACGTCTCCGAATTCGGCAAGAGGCTCGACGAGATCGACCTGCTGGTGAAGGAGATGACGACCTATCTTCATGCCGCCGTCTCCCGCTTTGCCTGGATGCGCGCACCGCTGATCGGCGCGGTCAACGGCGTTGCCGCCGGCGCCGGGCTCAGCGCCGTTGCCTTCTGCGATCTGGTGGTCGCCGCGGAGAGCGCAACCTTCACCTCGGCCTATACCCAGATCGGGCTGACGCCGGACGGCAGTTCAACCTATTTCCTCAGCCGCATTCTGGGGCAACGCCGGGCGATGGAGCTTTATCTCACGAACCGGGTGCTGTCGGCCCAGGAGGCGCTCGACTGGGGCCTGGTGAACAAGGTGGTGCCGGCGGCGCAGGTCACCGAAGAGGCCGGCGCCCTCGCCGCCGAACTGGCCCAGGGGCCGACCCGCGCTTTCGGCGGGGTGAAGCGTCTGCTGCAGACCGCCGCCACCGAAAGCCTGGAAACCCAGATGGAACGGGAAACCCGCTTCATCGCCGAGATGGGCGCCAGCGCCGACGGCCAGGAAGGCATCCGCGCCTTCCTCGACAAGCGAAAAGCCAACTTCAGCGGCAACTGAAGACCCGCCGCATCGCTGTCGGGATTCTTCCGGCACCAAGCGGAGCGAGACTTGGCCGGACTCGCTCGGATCAGAACAATTTCGGGACCGCCCAATTCCTGCCTTGACCATATTGCAATTGCGAGTCATTTTCATTCGCATCAACTCGGCCCTGAGACAGCCCGACCGGACGGTTCCATGCTCACTTCTCATGCTTTGCGCGCCAAGGCCGCCCGAAAGCCACGCGTTGTCGCGAATCTCGCCTTTCCCGAAATCATCATCGTCTGGGCGCTCAGGCACTCTCTCGCCGCCACGGCACCGGGGAACAGCGCAGTCAAGGGTTCGGGTCATTGTGCGGACAAGCACAGAGAGGCGCGCATAGCGCCGGAATTCTCCCGCGCCCTTGGCCTCGCGCGCCTGGAGGAAAGCCTGGCCGCGCTGGCGAGCCTGACCCGCAGCCTGAGCTGGGCGGGCCGCCTGCCCCAAGCCACAGCCGCCATCAACGACGACCGGGTGACCGCGCGCGAAGAAGCGGTGCTGGCGGCCCTCTCGGCCTTTCAACACGGCGAGACCGCCCTGGCACAGCGCCTGAGCGAATGGCTGGTCCAGCGCAGTGAGCAGCGCCGCTTCGCCAGCGCTGCGCGGCAGCTTGCGGAGATCATGGCCGAAGCGGGACAGTTCATCCCGCACGACCCGACGCGGCCCCAGCCCCTCGGCCGGCAAAGTGAAATTGCCGGGGCCAAGGACTGGCAGGGTCTGACCGCTTCCGAGCGGCACCTCGTGAGTGGACTGCGCCTTTGGGTCGACGCCTTCAAGAGCGATGAGGACCCTCTAGGCTCTCTGCGCGGGCTTTTCGGGCGATCCGGCGCCGCAGACCCGGCCCTCAGCCTGCATACCATTCTGCACAACACGACTCTCTCGGCCCTGCGGTCCATCGATGTGCGCTGCCGCAAATGCCCCGGTCTTTCCCCCGATGAAGCCCGGCTGCTTGACTGCGTTGCCTGGCTGCAACGCGAGATGCCGGAGCCCGCTACGGCCGCACTCGCCGCCTGGTTACCGCCGGCGGCACTGCGACTGTCGCTGGATGCGGCGCGAGGGCTCGCAAGCGGGCTGATGCTGGACGGGCAGATCCTGCCCCTTCGTGATTGGGATTACGCGGCATTGGAATCAGCCGCCCACCCGCCGACCACAAGTGATCGGGTCCGCTATATGGCCAGCGACATCGTGGTCGACCTCGGTGAACACCGTGACCCAGCAAAGCGCCAGGCAGCAGCTTCGCCCACCCTGCACTGACGCCTGGCCGGGGCAGGCCAGGTGCCTGCCGGCTCTTTCACAGACAAATTCATCAACCCGGCCATTCGGAGCCGGTCAAACAGAAAGGATCTCTTGCGATGCGCGGTGTCGGCGATGCTGTTCCGATGACAACCTTTAAACTCCGCAAAGGCGGCGAGTGGCTTGAAAGGACATCCCAGGACTACTTCAAGGGCCGCAACGTCGTCCTCTTCGCCCTGCCGGGGGCCTTCACGCCGACCTGCTCCTCGACCCACCTGCCGGGCTATATGGCGCTATCGAAAAACCTGAAGACCATGGGGGTCGACGAGATCATCTGTCTCTCCGTGAACGATGCCTTCGTCATGAACGCCTGGGGCAAGGACCAGGGCGTTGAAGAGGAGGTCACGATGCTGCCCGACGGCAGCGGGCATTTCACCCGTGCGATGGGCATGCTGGTGGACAAGGACGAGCTGGGGTTCGGCGAGCGGTCCTGGCGGTATTCCATGCTTGTCGCCGACGGGGTGATACAGAAGATCTTCGTCGAAGATCGCGCGGCAACAGGCGACCCCTTCGCGGTCAGTGACGCCGTGACCATGCTCGACTACCTGAACGACGCCCAGAAACAGGCCGCCAACGCCTGATCCTACTGTGCCGACAGGCAAACCGGCCTGTCGAACAATGCCGCCGCGTTGAGCCATCTCAATGCGGCGGCCAGTCCATCCGATAGGCTGTCTGCAGACCTGAAATCACCATGGTTTGCGACACCGGATGAGCATCTCGGAACCACGCTTGAGCGACACGCCCGAAGGCGCCGATCAGGATTCCGTCCTGCGATTTCTTGGCGATCCATCGGCCTACGGCACAGAGGTTCAGGAAGTCGCCCGTATCGATACGCATGGGGCCATTGTGTTTCTGGCCGGCGATTTCGCCTACAAGATCAAGCGCGCGCTGCGCTATCCCTACATGGATTTTTCGACCCTGGAGAAGCGGCAACAGGCCTGCGCGCGGGAGCTTTCACTGAATGCCCGCACCGCGCCCTCGCTCTACCTGAAGGTCATAGCGGTAACCCGCGGCGAAGACGGTTGCCTGGCGTTGGATGGAGGCGGCACCACGGTGGAGTGGGTGCTGGTCATGAAGCGCTTTCCCCAGGAAGACCTGCTGAGCAACCAGGCAGACCGCAGGCAATTGACCCGAGAGACCATGGTCGAGTTGGCGGAAGTCGTGGCCGAGTTTCACGACACCGCACCGCCGCCGCCCGGCGCGACGGAAGCAGGAAACCCGGCCGGCACGGAGACCTTCGACTGGGTTGTGCGCGAAAACATCGAAGAGCTGACCGACCGACGCGACCTCTTCCCGGCCGGGGACGTCGCGCGGCTGGCCGAACTTTCACTGGCGCAACTGGCCGGGCGGAAGTCCTTACTCGATGCTCGGGCGTCCGCCGGCCAGGTCCGGCTTTGCCATGGCGATCTGCATCTGCGCAACGTGGTCCTGCTCGACGGCCATCCCAGGCTGTTCGACGCCATCGAGTTCAATGACGCGATCGCCTGTATCGATGTGTTCTATGACCTTGCCTTCTTGCTGATGGATCTGGAGCATCGCGGGCTGCGTCCCTTTGCCAATCTGGTGCTCAACCGCTACCTGCAGCATCGCGAGGCGTTGGACGCCCTGCCGCTGCTGCCGCTTTTTCTCTCTGCCCGCGCCTGCGTCAGGGCCAAGGTTGCCGCCAGCCTGGAGAAACTGGCCGGGAAGCCCGCGCAGAAAACCAAAAGGCGGGCCGAGGCTCAGAACTACTTCAGCGAAGCCCTGGCCTTCCTGACCCCGCCACCGCCCCGGCTGGTCGCCGTCGGTGGCCTTTCGGGCAGCGGAAAGACCACCGTCGCAAGCCACCTCGCACCGCGGCTGGGCGCCGCCCCCGGTGCGGTTCACCTGCGCAGCGACATCCTGCGCAAGGCGCTCGCCGGGGTCGGCGAGGAAACCCGCCTGCCGCCGGAAGCCTATAACCCCAAAGCCAATCGAGCCGTCTATGACGACCTGCTTCGAAAAGCGGCAAATGTGCTCGCTGCCGGACACGCGGTCATCGTCGACGCGGTCTTCGCGAGACCCGAAGAACGGGCGGCCTTGGAGCGGGTCGCCCGGGCGAGCGGGTGCACCTTCTCGGGCCTGTGGCTCGAGGCCCGTCCCGCGAATCTTCGATCACGAGTCGAGGGCCGGCGTCACGACGCCTCCGACGCCACCGCCAAAGTGGTCGATCGTCAGTTGGACTATGACCTCGGCCGCCTGACCTGGACCACCATCGATGCGGACGGCACTGTCGAGTCCGTCGTCGAAACAGCGGACCGACATCTCGCGTTGTAACCGAAACAGACAGCCGCCCTTTTGCCGCTTGTTAAGATCCACCGTGATATCGGTTGGACTGCATTGGGGCGAAGCTGCCTTCTTTTGGCTAAGCCAGAGGAGGCAGCCCGCGGTTTCTCTGGGGTTAGTTCCGTTGAACCTTGGCCTTGCCCGGCACGACTAAGAGATAATGCCCGAGAGAGGGTGGAATAAGCGGTCTGCCGGACCGTTATTGGAACAGATGAGCACGGACATAATGCCGTGCCCGAGACGGAGGCTAGGACACCATGACCCTCACATCCGGCACAGCCAAAGACGCGGTTACCATCCAACGCGATCTCGCCGACCTCGCCCTCGAACTGGTCGACAGAGTCGGCGTCGAAGGCGCCATCCGCTACTGCAACAGCCTTGGGTGGCGCGGCGTCCTGGCACAGATCGAGGCCATGCGCGCCCGGCGCTAGAAAGGCTGCATCGGTATTGCTTCAAACGGCAATCCTTCGCGCACTCCGGTCAAATCGCATCGTTATTTCTTATAGATATCAATATGATAAAGGTCCGTCGCAATATCGGCGGCGTTTACGATAATTCCTAAAGGCTCGTTAAGGCTTGTTTGTTATATTACTCGTCCGCACTGAAGCCGCGTCCCTTGCCGGGGCGCGGCCGATCGGCATTTTAGGAGCAGACGATGGCAACGAAGAATAGCCAGGACGGCATCCCTTCGAACCAGCCTGAAGAGTCGGGCGAAGCGCTGGGCAAGCAGGACACGACCGTGATCAACCCGCCCCCGCCGGGTGAAGAAATCGCCGTCTTTGTCGGTGACAGCGCCAACCTGCAGTTCCGCTTTGAGCCCACGGCAATCCAGGTTGCCCAGGTCGACGGCGATCTGCTTCTGCGCTTTCCCAACGACGGCCAGGTTGCGCCGCGCAGCTTCGATGAAGAAAACGGCGACGCACCTCAGATCGTCCTTCCCGACGGCACGCCGATCGACGGCGACGATCTGTTGCAGCAGTTGCAGACCCTGCCCCCCCTCGAGACTGCTGCGGGCCCCGAGGGCAATGGCGGCAACCCCTCGACCGGCGGCGGTGGAACCTCGGTCTACCAGAGTGACTTCGGCAACCTGCTTTTCAGCCTCACCGGCAACACGGGCGGCGGCGGCGTCGAAGATGTCGCAGCCGACGGCAACGCGGGTGTTTCAACCCCCGGCGCGCCCACGCCACCTGCGGAGGGGTCCGACGAAACGCGGACCACCGAGGAAGCTTTCCTGGCCCTGCGCAGCGGTGATCCGGGACCGACATCCCAGGGACAGCCAGCGGTTTTCGTGCCTCCGGTCAATCCGGTCGGCCCCGGCGCGGATCAGGCACTTTTCAGCAGGTTTGCAGATAACGTCGACCTGAACGCCATCGACGTCGGCGGCTATCAGGACGGCACGCAATACGACGCCGGCAGAGGCAATGACTCCGTTGTCTTACCCGGTAACGCCCGCGAGGCGCTGGAAGCCGGCTTTGCCGAGGGCACGCTTTTCGATGCCGGAAGAGGCAACGATCTGGTGACCGGCGGCAGCCTTGCCGACCTCGTCGATGGCGACCGGGGCCATGACACCCTGCTCGGCGGCGCAGGGGACGACACCCTGCTCGGCGGTAACAACAACGACAGCCTCGTCGGCGGTGCCGATGACGATCTGCTGGACGGTGGCAGGAACAACGACATTCTGATCGGCGGCGCCGGTGATGACACCCTCCTCGGCGGCCATGGCCGCGACACCCTGGAGGGCGACGACGGCCGGGACCTGCTGTCCGGCGGCGGCGGGCGCGATACCCTGGAGGGTGGTGACGGTCAGGACACCCTGCTTGGCGGCAACGGCCGCGACACCCTGGAAGGCGGCCTTGGCAACGACGTGATGGAGGGCGGCAACGGCCGCGACGTTTTCTCTTTCTCGCTTGCCGAGAACCAGGGCGACGACCTGATCCTCGACTTCAACACCGGCAACGGCGGCGACCGCCTGGAGCTGACCGACCTGCTCGACGTCAACGGCGACAACGATACGAACATCGCCGATCTGGATGCCGGCGGTCACACGGTCAGCGGCACGGCGGATTCGATTGTCATCACCTTCGAACAGGGCGGCAGCCTGACCCTGGATGGGCTCGACGGCAGCAGTGTCGACTCCTTCCAGGACTTGCTGGACATCAAGGTGAACATCGACATTTCTTAGTCCTGTCGCTCATGAAGGGACCGGGCCGCTTCGACTCTTTTTCGCCGCTGCGGGCTAATCGGGCTACCTCTTCTGTACGGCTTGTGATGCGCGGGTGACCCAGGCAGGGTGTCCCTGCGCCGAACATCGATGCACCCCATCGAAGCCCACTTCGGCGCAACCGATTTTGCCTGACACTCCCTGTTACGAAACTTCCCCGGCGCCAGTCGCCGGGGACTTCTTTTCTACCGCCCTACAAGAGAAACCCTTCGCCCAAGGGATCGTCAGGTTCAAGTGTGAAGCAGGCTTCGCCGCTGTAGTGGGCCTTGCCGGAAACCTCGACCACGACGGCGCGGTGGTGACCGACCGCCGTTTCCTCCACCGCTGTGGCGGTGAAGACGGCGCCGGTGATGCTCTCGAAAGCGCGGGGCTGGCCGAGAGCGACCTCACCGCGGGTCCACTGCACGGCGATGCGGGCGGTCACGCCGGAGCCGGTGGGGCTGCGGTCGACCTGGCGGCCGGCGAAGACACAGACGTTGCGGCTTGCCGCTTCCTCGAAGGCATCGCGGCCGTCGGTGAAGATGGTGCCATAGAGAAAACCGAGATCGGAATCATCGGGGTGCTCGAGCGGAATCTGCGCCGCGGCTGCCCGGGTAATCGCCTCCCCTGCGTCTCTCAATGCCCGCAGCGAACCCGCATCAAGTTCCAGACCAATGCCGTCGGCTGCCAGCACGGCATAGAAGGCTCCGCCATAAGCGATGTCCAGTTCCACGGGGCCCCAGTCCGGCGTTGCTACCATCGCCTGGCGGGCAAAGGCGAAAGCCGGCACCGAGCGGAAGCGCACTGCCCCTGCCCTGCCGTTTTCCACAGCCACCACGGCGCGCACGAGGCCGCAGGGGCATTGGATGTTGACGACGGTTTCCGGTTCCCGCGCCGGGACCCGGCCGCTGTCGACAGCCCAGCGGCCGAGCGCGATGACCGCATGGCCGCACATGGTGGAATAGCCTTCGTTGTGCAGGAACAGGACGGCGAAATCCGCCTCCGGATGGTCAGGCTCGACAATGACCGCGCCATACATGTCCGCATGGCCGCGCGGCTCATACATCAGGAGGCGGCGCAGCGCGTCGTGATGGGTCAGCGCGTCGCGGCGTTTGTCCAGAAGGCTGTGGCCGGCAAGCGCCGGATATCCCGCCGTGACAATGCGCACCGGCTCGCCACCGGTGTGCATCTCGACCGTGGTGATCTTCCGTTCCGCTAGTAGAACAGGCTCAGCGGCCATGCCTTCCTCTGCTCAACCTTTACCGGTTCGTCATAAAACCCGACGCGGCGGTTCTCTTCATCCGGCAGGGCCTGCGCATGGCAATCGACCTCGGCAAGGGTGCGGTAGCAGTCGCGCTCTGCATAGGTCAGGCGTGGCGGCGGATCGGCCGCGCAGGCGGTCAAGACCGCCATAAGGGGCAGGCCGAGAAAGACAAGACGAAAGCCGGGAATTGCCCGTTGCATGATTTCACCTCCCTTGTTACGCCATTAGGGCAGGCGCAACGCGGATCAGCATAGCCCCGCCATCGCCCCATACAAAGCCGCAAAGGAACCGCCGCAATGGCCGATCGTCTGTTAACCAACATCATGGTCGAAAACCTTGGCGCAAGCGCCGATTTCTACGCCGGCCTGCTCGACCTGAAACGGCATTTCGAGAGCGATTGGTATGTGATTCTGACGGATCAGGCGGCCCAGAGCTTCGAGCTCGGGCTGATCGAACGGAACAGTAAGCTGATCCCTGAGAGCCATCGCGGCAAGCCCGCTGGAGCCTATTTGACTTTCGTCGTCCCGGACGCCGATGCGGTCTATCAGCGCGCGCTTGAGCAGGGTTGCAAGATACTACAGAAGCCACGCGACGAGTTTTACGGGCAGCGACGCTTCCTGACCCTCGACCCGGACGGCCTTATGATCGATGTATCTTCACCCACCGCCCCACCGCAGCAGTAAGGCCGGGTATCATGAAAGACTCAGAAAACAGCGCTTTGTTGCGGGCAACACCGGTATTGAAAACCGGCGACTACCAGCGCGCCCGCACATTCTATACCGATGTCCTGGGCTTTCGGCTGCTCGAAGAAGGCGGCGATCCGCCGCGCTTCGGGATTTTCGAAAAGGACAAGGCCACCATCTTTGTGGACGGCTGGCACGGCGCACCAAAGCCTTCTGACGGCGGTTGGGTTGCCTACTTCCACACCAAGGATGTCGACGCGCTTCATCTTTTCTTCGCCGCAGTGGGCACGCCCATCACCCGGGCGCTTGAAGACACGAGCTACGGGATGCGCGAGTTCGAGATAACCGACCCCGACGGCAACATCCTCTGCTTCGGCGCTGACTCCGGAGCCAGCGCGGAAGGCTAAAGCCCCGAAAAGGGAACCAGCGCCGCCCTGTCTCTGGCCGTCAAGTTCTCCCCTCCGCCGGGAGGCATGCCAAGCGCGATATTGGATGGCACGGCCTCTGCCATCAGTTTCGGCGGCGCCAGCTTCAAGTTCGCCATGATTTCCACATACTCGTCGCTGGAAGCGGCTTGAAGGCGGGGGTTGAGCGCCTTCTCCTCGCCGATGCTGCTGACCCAGCGCCCCTTATAATCATGACCCGGATAGACCAGGGTTTCATCCGGCATAATCAGGAGGCGTTCGAAGAGCGAGTCATACTGGGCGGCGGCGTCACCGCCCTGAAAATCTGTCCGACCGGTCGCGCCGATCAGCAGCGTATCGCCGGTGAACACCCGGTCCCGCATCACCAGGCAATGCGAGTCCGGCGTATGGCCCGGCGTATGCACCGCCCGCAAAACCAAGTCTCCAAGCTTTATCAGGTCGCCGTCGCGCAGTCTGACGTCGACCAGCTTGCAACGGCTCTGCTCGCCCATCACCGTCAGACAGCCGGTGGTCCGCCGCAGTTCGCCGAGGCCGGTGATGTGATCGGCATGGAGATGGGTGTCTACGGCCTGGACCAGCTTCAGATTGTACTCGCTCAACAGGGCCAGATACTGCGGCACCAGTTCACGGACCGGATCGATCAGGATCGCCTCCCGGCCATATTGGTTGCCGATGAGGTAGGTATAGCTACAGGACGTCGGGTCGAAGATCTGACGGAAAATCAATCTTGCCTCCGCTTCATTAAACGCGGCGAGCCAGGCAACCTCTCCGGCCAAGGTACACGGGGGGACACCGTACAATGGAGAGGTCGCCTGATCGCCACGCGTCAGCCGCCGGTGGTGACGGCCGACTTCGGAAGATCCTCCGCAGCGCCCCACTCCGCCCAGGAACGGTCGTAGCTGCGAACCCGGGGGAAGCCGAGCAGACGCAGGGCAAAGTACGAATGCGCCGCGGCCTTGCCGTTCTGGCAGTGAACGGCGACGTTCTTGTCCCGGGTCACGCCCAGGCCGGCAAAGTGCTTCAACAGTGCCGAGGCCGGCTTCATCGTGCCGTCGGCGGCCAGATTCTGCTTCCAGGGAATGGACTTGGCCCAGGGGATGTGACCGGCTTCGTAGAGCTTCGACGGCCGCACGTCGATCACCACCACCGAGTCGTCATCCTGGCGGTCCAACAGCCAGTCCGCCGTCGCCAGACGCCGGGGGGTCGGCGTATAGGCAAAAGCCCGGGCGGTCACCTGGGGAACCTCCTTGGTAACAGACCGCTTTTCCGCGACCCACTTCGGAAACCCGCCGTTCAACACGCTGGCCTGGCGGTGGCCGAAATACTCGACCATCCAAAACAGCCGGGCTGCGTGGAAGCCGCCCTTGTCGTCGTAGAAAACGACCGGCGTGTCTTTATCGATCCCGCGCTCGCCAAGCATCCGAACCAGGGTTTCGTGAGGCAGCAGATCGCCGGAAACGTGGCTGTCGGCATCGATAACATCGTCGGCACCCAGATGAACGGCACCTGGGATATGCCCCTCATCGTAAGCCTCCCTCGGGCGCACATCGACGATATTGACGGCTCCCGTCTCCATCATCACCCGAAGGCCCTCGGTATCGGTCAGAAGATCATTGTTGGCATAGCCCTGGTCGGCCGCATGGCTGGCGCAGGCGGTCAGCCCTGCCAATGCCAGGGGCGCCAGAAAGCGACTGAGCCTGAAACTGAATATGGTCATCGTATACTTCCTCTTCGTCAAAATGAGGCGGCCTGAGCGGCCGCCGGCTCGTCAATAAAAGGGGGAGCGTCTTGCCGTCGCCCCACCACTCTTGCATTCCGCTGCGCCCTTCCTGGGCCCTGCGGCAAGGACCCCGGCCTAGGCCTGGGCCTTGCGGGCTCTGGCAAACAAAACCGAGGTATCGAAGGATGTGACGTTGTTGTCCTCGACCCAGGCGACGCTTGCCCGGCACAGGCTTTCCGCCTCTGCCTGCAGCATCTGATCGACCGTCCAGCAAAGACCGGAGCCCAGCACGACGGTCCACCAGTCCTCGGCATCGGCCAGTTCCTGGCGGTCCGGGTGATCTTCGATCTCGATGTTCGACAGACCGCCGGCCTTCAGCACCCGGTGAAAGCTGTCGCGATTATCGATCCGCTCCCAGGGGTTGAAGGCACGGCGCAGGTCGGGGCGCAGCCGCGCGACCTCGTCCCAGAAGGGTTCCACGCAAGGCGCCAGGAAACTCGCCTTCCAGGAGGTGATGGCCAGTTGCCCACCCGGACGCAGCATGCGCCAAAGCTCGGCTATCTGGCGTTCCATGTCGGGAACGAAGAAGATCGAAAAGACGCTGACCACCGCATCGAAGTGCATGTCGGGGAAGCCGAGGCCGGTCATATCCCCGCGGCGGAACTGGATATTCGTCAGACCTCTCTTCTCCGCGGCCCGGCGGCCCTGGGCCAGCATGTTCTCGGCCAGGTCCACGGCGATGATCCGCCCGCGCGGGCCGACACGCTCGGCCGCCGGGATCGCCGAAGCGCCGGTACCGCAGCCGACGTCGAGCACGCTGGCGCCGGGTGCCAGATCAAGCCGATCGACGGTTCCCTGGCCGTGGCGTGCCCAAAAGCCGTTGGAACCCGCATCAAAGAGATCGGCGGCTGAGTTATAGGTGGCCTCGGCCTTCGCCTTGGCCGCTTCCAAGTCGCTTTGCATTGTCGTGAACTTCCTTTGGTCCGCCTGGCGGCGACTTCCCTGCCCGACCGGGCCGAACAGAGGGTCAATCCGGCTGGGCGACAATCCGCAGATAGGGGCGCGGCGCCCGCCAGCCGTCGGGGAACTTCTTGCGGGCCTCTTCATCCTTCAACGCCGGAACGATGATCACGTCTTCGCCTTGCTTCCAGTTCACCGGCGTGGCGACGGAATGATTGGCGGTGAGCTGCAGCGAGTCGATGACTCTGAGGATTTCGTCGAAGTTCCGGCCGGTGCTCATGGGATAGACGACCATCAGCTTGATCTTCTTGTCCGGCCCGATGACGTAAACCGTCCGCACCGTGGCGTTGTCGATCGCCGTACGGCCGTTGGCGGTATCACCGGCCGTGGCCGGCAACATGCCGTAGAGCTTGGCGACCTTCAGGTCGGCATCGCCGATCAGGGGGAAGTTGGGAGCGTAGCCCTGGGTTTCCTCGATATCGGCGGCCCAGCGCTCATGATCCTCGATCGGATCGACACTGAGACCCACCACCTTCACGTTGCGCTTCTCGAACTCCGGCTTCAGCTTGGCCATGTAGCCCAGTTCGGTGGTGCAGACGGGCGTGAAGTCCTTTGGATGTGAAAACAGCACCGCCCAGCTGTCGCCGATCCAGTCGTGAAAGCTGATCGACCCCTCGGTGGTTTGCGCGGTGAAGTCGGGGGCGGTTTGGTTAAGCTGTAACGCCATTATTATACCTCTTTCTTGTAAGCTTCTGGTCATTGAAATAGCTGGGAAAATCCGTCAGCCGGTGGCGCCCTTGGGCTACGGCTGGGCTCCGGCCTTCCATTCGGCGCGACGCTAATCGTCACGGCGCGGCGAAGACCTGAAGAAAAGAAAAGAAATATGTGAAACTTCCATCCACGGCCGGCCGGGCGCCCCGGCGCGCGTGATCGCTCTCACGAAGATGTGATCCGGGGCGGGTCTTCAGTGTCAAAGCGAAATGCGACTGAAACAAAGCCTCATCATGATCCCGGACCCATTACGGAATGTGGGAGCGCTCCCTGGGTAGGCGCTAGGAAGGGGTGAGCGTTCAGTGGGAGTGGGAGTACGCGTGGGAGAGCGATCAAACTTAGCAAGGCTGTCGGCCCCGGCAGCTTCCTTTCAGGTAGGTGACTGGCAGATAGACCCGGCAACCAGGCGATTCAGCCGGGGCGACGAGGCACGGCGGGTCTCGCCGAAAGCCGCTTTGGTCCTGACGATCCTGGCGGAGGCCCGGGGAGCTGTTGTGCCCCGCGAACACCTGCTGGACCAGGTTTGGCCCGAAGTGACGGTCGGCGAGGAAGTGCTTACCCAGGCCATCGCCGAGCTGCGCCGCGCCTTCAATGACTCTGCGCGCAGGCCGCGCTACATCGAAACCGTGCCCAAAGCCGGCTATCGGCTGTTGCCGGCGCTTCAACAGGCGACCCCCGATACCCCAGAGCCGAGGCAGCCGGATGACCCGGCCCCACCATCGGACGAGCCGGCAATCTTCGTCCTCGGGCGCGAGCACAAGCAAGTGACAGTTCTGGATTGCGCGATCAGCGACGCGGCCGCCCTGGCCGCACGGCTGGACGCGGAGGCGATGGCGGACAGCATCGACCATCTGCATCACATCGCCCGAGAGGTCATCGGCCGCTACGACGGTACCGTGGCGCAGTGGCTCGGCGACGGTCTGGTCGCACTCTTTGGCGCGCCGCGGGCGCTGGAGGATCATTCCCGCTCCGCTATCGGCGCGGCACGTGAGCTGATGCGCCGCTTTGAAGCAGAGTCGATACCGCTGTTCAACGGTACCGAGAAGCTGCGGCTCTCCGTGGGCATTCATACCGGGCCGGCCGTTGTCGGCCTCCGTGAAGCGGGCTCGCAGGAAATCTTCACCGCCATTGGGGTGACGACCGAGACGGCCAAGCAACTGCGGATCGGCGCCCCCGCCGGTGTGTTGCTGGCCAGTGCCGAGACCTGCACTATGGTTGGCTCGGAGATCATCTCCAGCCGCTTCGGCCTTGGAGAGGATGCGGTGAGGGCCTTTCAGGTCCACGCCTTCACCGACCGCCGGTCAGGCGTGCCGCGGCGCGGCCAGCCCTTTTTGAGCAAGTTTGTCGGCCGGGAACGGGAACTGGACATGCTGCTCGCGCGCATCGGTTCCCTCTCCTTGAGCGGGGGACAGGTCATCAACGTGACCGGCGATCCGGGGATCGGCAAGTCGCGGCTCACCTCGGAGCTGGAAACAACCCTCGCCGATACCGAGGTCCGGGTCCTGCGTGCCCATTGCCTGCCGCATGGCCGAAGCAGCCCCTACCTTCCGCTCGCCCGCCTGCTACAGGAAATCTGCACCAAGGACTCCGGCGTCGAGAACAGGACGCTGGCCGAGCGCCTTTCCAAGAAGTTGGGCGAGGTCGGTGTGGAGCAGACGGAAACGGAGCCGCTGCTGCTGCAAATCCTGGGCCTGCCCGTTGACAGCAGGATTGCCGACAGCCTTGCCGCCGAGCAGAAACAGCAACTTATTTTCGAAGGCTTGCACCGATTGGTGGCCAAGGCGGCGGAACGGTCGCCCCTGGTCCTGCTGATCGAGGATCTTCATTGGATCGACGCGACCTCCGAGGCGTGGCTGAAGGAACAGACAATGCGCCTGACCGGCAAGTCCGTGCTCATGCTCGTGACCCATCGGCCGGGATATCATGCCCCATGGCAAAGCCACTCGACGGCGACTCAGATCGCGCTCCCGGTGCTCGACCCGGCGGACAGCAGTGCATTGATCCGCTCGGTTCCCCGCAAGTCGGCGCTGCCTCCGGACGCCCTCGCGGGCGTCGTCTCGCGGGCCCAGGGCAACCCCTTTTTTCTGGAGGAACTGGCATTCACCTACCCGGGTGAGTCAACAGAGACCCGCAGCATTCCCGACACCGTACAGGCCGTCAT
Source organism: Pelagibius sp. (assembly GCF_965249265.1). NCBI lineage: Bacteria > Pseudomonadati > Pseudomonadota > Alphaproteobacteria > Rhodospirillales > Rhodovibrionaceae > Pelagibius > Pelagibius sp. The sequence continues at coordinate 3,477,395 of NZ_OZ252224.1, forward strand.
TGCCGCCAGGATCGACCGCCTGCCGAACCTCGACAAGCATCTCCTGCAAATCGCGGCTGTGATCGGTGCCCGCATTCCCCTGAAGCTTCTGGAGAAGGTCGACAGGCTGGACCCCTCATCGCGTCGCGAGGCTCTGCAACGCCTTCAGCAGACCGAACTGCTCTACCAGCGTCATGGCGCGCCCGACCACATCTTCGCCTTTAAGCACGCCCTGACCCAGGATGTCGCCTACCTCGGACTGGTCGCCAAGGCGCGCCGCAAGCTGCACCTGGACATTGCCGAAGCATTGAGAAATGACTTCGCCGATCTCGTCGATCAGCGTCCGGAAATTCTCGCCCGCCATTTGACCGAAGCCGGCAGGACCTTGGAGGCCGTCACCCATTGGCATGCCGCAGGGCGCAAGGCGGCGGCCAAGGCCACCGGCGTCGAGGCGGTCGCACACTATGAGACAGCGATCGAGCTGATCGACCGACAACCATCGGACAACAGCCTGGCGGAAGCCAAGCTGGCGATCCTCATCGATCTCGGTGCCGTCCTGCAGAACCTCAAGGGTGCGGGCGCTCCGGCGGTTGGCGAGGTCTATCGTCAGGCCCGTGAAATCAGCGGCGGCATCGCCGAGGCGCGGGAGGGTTTCGTCGCCCTCTGGGGCCTTTGGCACTATACGGTCATGAACGCGCGGTTCCAGTCGTCGGAAAATCTGGCCGACGAGTTACTCGATCTGGCAGGTAAGGACCCGGACGTGGAGCTGAACTTCCACGCCCATCAGGCGATCTGGACGACGGCCCGCTTCACGGGCTCGCTGGCGCAGGCAATGGCCCATACCGAAGCCGGCATGGCCCTCGCCGATCAGAGCTTCCACACCGCGCCGCACTACCTGTTCGGCGGTCACGATCCGATCTGTTGCGCCCGGGGCACCCGGGCCATCGTCTTGGGGCTCCAGGGCGCGCTTGATTCGGCGGTCAGTGAGATGACGGCCACGATTGCTTTGGCCGAAAGCCTGAATCACCGGCCCAGCCTTGCCAGCGCCTATCTGAATGCGACCGACCTCTATCTTGCCGCCCGAGACCGGCCGGCGCTGAAGGCTGTCGCTGCAGAGCTGCGCCGACTGGGCGAAGAACTCGGGTTTGCCATGCACGCCAACATCGGCCGTTTCTCCCTGGCCTGGTGCCGTTTCAAAGAAAGTGGCGAGCGCGAGGCGCTCAACGAGATGCGCCGCGTCCTCGATCTCACCAAGCGCAGCGGCGGCACGGCGCGGGAGCCCTATCACTATGCGCTTTTCGCGGAATGCCTCTCCGAAGCGGGCCTTCACAACGAGGCTCGCTGCGTGATCAACGAGGTGTTTGAGGAAATCAGTGAGCGGCGGCAGCATCACTGGGCCAAGAGCGAGGCGCACCGGATGTTGGGCGAGATCCTTTTGAACGCCGCTTGCGGCCAGGACGCCTTTGCCGAACACCACTTTCTCGAAGCCCGCAAGATCGCCGTGGCACAGGGCGCCTTGTCCCTGGAACTGCGCGCCGCCTGCAGCCAGGCAAAGCTGTGGCAGAAGAAAGGAAAAGCGGCGCCGGCGGGCGAACTTCTAGAAGGCGTTTACAGACGCTTTACCGAAGGCTTCGACAGCGTCGATCTGGCCTACGCGCGCGGGCTGATCGGCCTGAAGAACTGATCGGCCTGAAGAACTAGTCGTCCGGCAGATCCCTCCCAGCGCTGGGTCAGAGCACCTTCCACTCACCGGACTCTGTTTTGCAGCGGTCGAAAATGTAGCGGAAGGTATTGGCGACCTTGCTGACCTGGATGTCGTGCTGTAACCGCCGGCAAGTCAGCCCCTTGTGCTCGAAGACTCTGATCAGTTGAACGGCGCCGGTGTTGCCGCTCGTCTCGTTGGACCAGGTCTCGACGGTTCCGACCTCGGCCGTTTCCCCCTGGTAGAGCTTGGCCGCCGCTGCGACCAGCAACTCTATATCCTTCTGCGTCAGCTCAAAGCCGGAGCGCTGAAAAGGATTGAACTGTGCCTGGGCCGGCAGCGTCAGGCTTGTCACAAAAAGAGCGGCCAGGGCGGCCAGGGCAAAAGTCTTGAACACGCGCTTCCCCTTTGGTTGATGGCGCTCTGCATTCTGGCGCGCCGTTGTGCTGCTGCGCAGGCTGGTCAAAGGTATTACGCCCTTCTAATCCTCACTGCCTGCCGCAAAAGACTAGCCAGACCGTCAAGGAAAGGCCAGTGCGAAACAACCATGGAGACCGGTAACGGCTCCCCAATGACAACCCCGGGGCACTAACCCTTGGGCCCGGCCAGCAGCCAGATGATAAAGCCCAGCAACGGCAAAATCAGAATAAGAACGATCCAGAACACCTTGCCACCGGTCGAAGCTCCACTTTGCACGGTCTTCACGATGGCCCAGATGTTGGCGACCAACAGCAAAAGCCCAAAAATCCCGCCGACTTCAATACCCATAAATCTACCCTTCTTTCAGAAAATGAACTCTGTGCTTACGGCATGCAACCAAGGCGGCGGCTATGAGGCGGCCGCTCAGTCGTAGGCGGAGAAAATCGCCACGCGGCCACGCATCAGCAGGTCCACCTTGGCGAAGTGATCGGCAAGCGCTTGGCGCAGGCTGTCCTCGTCGTCCTCCGCATTGCCGAAGATGCCCTTGGAGGCATAGATGTCGATGACCTTTCTGCCCAGCGCATTGTGTTCGACGCCGCGGCCCAGGATGGTCGCGCCGAACAGCCTTCCGCCCGGTGCCAGATGGGCTTTGAGGTAGCCGAAAGCAACCGCTTTGCGCGCCATGGGCCCGGGCAGGCAGTGCAGCAGGTACATCACGGAGATGCTCTCGAAAGCCGGTGCATCGATGGCAATGGGCTCCAGCACATTGGCCCTGTAAACCTCGGGCGCGTAGCGCGCGACTCGCCGCGACGCCGTCTCCAGACAGGTCTGATTGAGGTCCAGAAGGCCAAGGCGCGGTTCCGCCGTCGGGAAGCGGCAGCGATCGAGAAAGAAGCCTGTGGCCACGCCGGCATCAAGATGGTTGCCGCTGACGTTGGCATCGTAGTGTGCCAGAAGCTCTGAGGTCGGACAGTTCCAAAGAAAGCGATTGGAAAAGCTGAGCACGAAGAAATCATAGATTCGCAGACTGGCCGGCGTATAGACCGCCTGTCCGGGCAGGGCTTCTTCAACGCTGACGCTTGCCGCTTGGTTTTCCACCTGCTCAGTCATCCCGCGCCTAGGCCTTCACATCCACGACGACACGCCCGCGCACCTGCCCCTTCAGGATGTCGCCGCCCAGGGTCAGCAGATCAGCCAGTCCGGCTTCGTTGATCATGCCGTCGAGCTTGTCCATCGGCAGATCCTTTTCCAGCCGCGCCCATGCCGCCTTACGCCGCGCCAGCGGGCACATGACGGAGTCGATACCCAAGAGATTTACGCCCCGCAGCAGAAAGGGAAGCACCGTCGTTTCCAGATTGCTGCCCCCGGCCAGGCCGACAGCCGCCACCGAGCCTCCGTAGGCGATCTGCGGCAGCACGCAGGACAGCGTGGAGCCGCCGACGGAGTCGATGCAGGCCTGCCAGCGCTCCTTGTCCAGGGGACGGCCGGAGGGCTCGGCAATTTCGCCGCGGTCGATCAGAGTCGTCGCCCCCAGCCCTTTCAGATAGTCGTGGGTTTCGGCGCGCCCTGTGGAGGCCGCCACCTGATAACCCAATCTGTTCAGAACCGCGACCGCGACCGAACCGACACCGCCGGCGGCCCCGGTCACCAGGACCTCGCCCTTAGCAGGGTCGAGGCCGTGATCTTCCAGAGCCATGACCGCCAGCATGGCCGTGAAACCCGCCGTACCGATCGCCATGGCGCGCTTGGCAGTGAGCCCGGCGGGCAGCGGCACCAGCCAGTCGCCCTTCACCCGCGCCTTTTCGGCATGGCCGCCCCAGTGCATTTCGCCGACCCGCCAGCCGGTCAGCACCACCGCATCGCCGGCCTTGTAATCGGGATGGCTGCTCTCTTCGACCGTACCGGCGAAGTCGATGCCCGGCACATGGGGATAGTTGCGCACCAGACGGCCGATGCCGTTCAAGACCATCCCGTCCTTGTAGTTCAGGGTCGAATAGTCGACGGCCACCGTGACATCGCCGTCCGGCAGCCGGCTGTCATCCAGCTCCGCCAGTTCCGCCGAAACCTTGCCGTCGTTTTCCTGTAGAAGAATCGCCTTGAACACGCCCAGTCACTCCTGTTTTTTGCTCTGCCGTCGCGCGAACGGCTTCAAGGTCAAGCCGGCAACCATTCCTGCAGAACCAGTTCCAAAGTAATGCAGATCGGGTTTTCGCCGCGGCGGAAGCGACCGCCGTAGACCTGCGCCTTGCCATCGGCAATGGTGCCGCGCAGATCGGCGGCGATCCCGCCATCGGTTCCAGAGCGCAGCTCGCCGCTCAAGGTCAGGATCTCGATCCCCGGTCCCGGCACCGCCACGGTCCGCTCGCCGGTCTCCAGCACCGCGTCAACGAGACTGCCGACCGCCGAGCGTACGATGGCATGACGCAGCCCGTGCTCCCGGCAGGCGGTCTCTATCGCCGTCACCAGGTCCTCGTTGGGCCGAAGACGCACCACGGCGATCCGCCCGAGCCGGCCTTCCTCGAAAACAGCGCCCTCTTTCATGCCGGGATCTTTCGCGGCTGAAACAGGGGATAGTTGGTTTCGCTGTCGAAGGCAGCGGCAAAGGCCGCCTCGCGCAGCGGCGTCGCCAGCGCCACGGCGCCACCGGGCCCGAGCAGGCAGTCACCGGGCGGCAGATGTCCGCCGTGCAGCCGGCCCTCCGCATCGACCACCACCGCATGGCAATGCAGCAGGGTGTCGCCGTCGGGCCCGGGCCCCAGAATGCCGTTGGCGCCGAGCAGGGTGACCGGGCCTTCCAGCCAGGTCGGCGCACCATAGGTCGCCACGCGTTCGCCTGTCTCATCCTCCGCCCCGGTCAGATAAGCCATACGGGCGATGTCTGCGGAAAGCACCTGAACCGCCGCGTGAGTCACTTCCCGCGCCGCCAGGGCTGTCACGAGCCCACGCAGCAGATCCTGACCGACGCTCAGTTCCACGCGCAGATCACCGGCAGGCGCCGCCCACTCCAGCATGCGGCGCGGTTGCAGCGCGGCGCCGGGCTGAACCAGGGTTCTCATTGGGCTGCCACCTCGGTCAGGTCGCCGCGTGCGAACAGCTCGTTGCGGATCAGGTGTTTTGGCACCTTGCCGTAGCCGGACTTGGGCAGTTCATCCCAGAAGAAGACGCGCTTGGGCTGCTTGTAGCGGGCCAGCTTGTCTTTCAGGAAGGCCAGCAACTCGGCTTCGTCGGCCGCCTGCCCGGGCTCGGTCACCACCACGGCGACACCGCTTTCGCCCCAATCCGGGTCGGGTATGCCGAGCACAGCCACCTCCGCCACCGCCGGATGGGTCAGCAGCAGTTCCTCCGCCTCGCGCGGATAGACGTTGGAGCCGCCGGAGATGTACATGTCCGAGGCGCGGCCGGTGATGTAGAGAAAGCCCCGGGTATCCAGACGGCCAAGATCGCCGGTGTGGAACCAGCCGTCTTTCAGCGCCTTGGCATTGGCCTCGGGATTGTTGTGATAGCCGGCGAAGACCGCTGGACCGCGCACGCAGATCTCGCCCTGTTCGTCCGGGCCGAGCCGCCTTCCCTCCAGGTCTTTGATGGCGATCTCCATACCGGTGCGGGCGAAGCCGCAGGAACCGACGGGCATCTCCTTATCGTCCAGACTGTGATCTTCGCGCGGCAGCACCGTGATGTTGCCGGTCACTTCGCCCAGGCCGTAATACTGCACGATGACTTTACCGAGTTTCTCCAGCGCCTCTTTCTGGTCGGCCCGGTACATCGGCGCCCCGGCATAGATGACATAGCGCAGCGAGGCATGGTCGAAACGGTCCACCGCCGGATGCCGCACCATGCGGGTCAGGATGGTCGGCACCGTGAACATGTTGGTGATGTGGTGTTCCTCGACCAGCCGCCAGACTTCTTCCTCGTCGAAACGGTCGCCCGCCAGCAGCACGGACTTGGCGCCCTTGGCAACTTGTGACAAGGCGTGTGCCCCCGCACCATGGCTGAGCGGTGCGACCACCAGAGACGCGTCCTCCGGCCCGGTGCCCGGCATCAGATCGGCCAGGTGATTGTTCACCACGAAAGCCAATTGACCATGGGTCAACACCGCCGCCTTGGGCCGGCCGGTGGTGCCGGAGGTGTAGAAGAACCAGCAGGGATCGTCATGATCGACCTCGGCTTCGATCTCTGTGGCGCCCAAGTCTTCCGAGATCAGCGCATCGAAGGAAGACTCCCCATCGCGCGGCCTGCCGATGGCAAGGGTCACCTGGAGGGTTTCGGAGGCGGCCCGCACCGCATCGGCATGGCCCGGAAAGGCATCGTCGTAGATCAGGGCCTTGGCACCCGAGGATGTGGCGAGGTAAGCCACTTCCGGCGGGGTCAGGCGATAGTTGGTCGGCACCCAGACGGCGCCCAGCTTAAAGGCTGCCCAGAGAGATTCAAAAAGCTGATTGCTGTTGCGGGCCTGCACCAGGATCGGGTCGCCCTTACCGAGGCCGCGCTTGCGCAGGGCCGCCACCAGGGCATTCACGCGGGCATCGGTTTCCGCCCAGGTCCAGCTTTGCGCGCCCCAGACCAGGGCGGTCCCGCCGGGCAGACGTCGTGCCGTATCGGACAGCAGGCGCCCGAGGTTCATCACGTTGCCCATAGACTGCTCTCCCCGGAAACCCGGCCTCAGCGCAGCGGTTCGAGGATCGAAACGTAGTTGGCGACAGCAGCGCCGCCCATATTGAAGATGCCGCCCAGCTTGGCGTCCTTCACCTGCATATCCGCCGCCGTGCCGGTCAGCTGCATCGCCGTCATCACATGCATGGAAACCCCGGTCGCCCCGATCGGATGGCCCTTGGATTTCAGGCCGCCCGAAGGATTGATCGGCAGCTTACCGTCTTTCTCGGTCCAGCCCTCGGCAATCGCCCGCGCACCCTGGCCGCGCTTGGTGAGACCCATGGCCTCGTACTCCAGCAGTTCGGCGATGGTGAAGCAGTCGTGGGTCTCCACGAAACTCAGGTCGTCCAGCTTCACCGCCCCCGCCTCGAGCGCCTGGTTCCAGGCCTGCTCGCAGCCTTCGAAAAGCGTGATGTCGCGCTTGCTCATCGGCAGGTAGTCGTTCACCTGCTGAGCGGCGCGGAAGACGACGGCCTTGTTCATGGAAAGCGCCGTCTCGACATCGGTCAGGACCAGCGCCGCCGCACCGTCGGACACCAAGGAACAGTCGGTGCGCTTCAGCGGGCCGGCCACCAGCGGATTTTTCTCGGAGACTTCGCGGCAGAAGTCGTAGCCCAGGTCCTTGCGCAACTGCGCCAGGGGATTGGCGACTCCGTTGCGATGGTTCTTCGCGGCGATCCGCGCCAGCGCATCGGACTGGTCGCCATGCTTCTGAAAGTATTGCTGGGCGATCAGGCCGAAGACCCCGGCGAATCCGCCTTCGATACCGCCGTCTTCCTTCAGGTAGGACGCTTTCAACAGCACTTCGCCGATTTCCTTGCCGGGTATGCCGGTCATCTTCTCGACGCCGACGACGAGCACGAAGCGCGCCGACTTGGCGGCAATCGACTTCAGCCCCTGGTGGATGGCGGCGGAACCGGTCGCGCAGGCGTTCTCGACGCGGGTTGCCGGCTTGAAGCGAAAGCGTTCATCGAACTGAAGCACCAGGGATGACGGAAAGGCCTGTTGCGAAAAGCCCTCGTTGAAGTGACCGACCACGATCTCATCGACCTCGTCCGGGCTCAGACCGGCATCATCCAGCGCCTGGGTTGCGACCCGGCCGATCAGGGATTCGACATCCTCACCCTCATGCTTGCCAAAGGGGGTGTGGCTCCAGCCGACGATACAGGCGGTCATCTCGATATCTCCCGTGAGTTTTCGCGGCGCACAATAGCAAACCCGCCCCCTGGCGTACAGGCGGGGCGTACAGGCGCGAGGGCGCCCGGCGGGCCGCCTCTTCCGTGGCTTTCTTGGGCCAGCGCAGCGAAGGGCTGGCCAAGCGGCCCGGCGGCGGCTAGGACTTCTGTCGGGGAGACGTTGATGATGAGATGGGGTCGTCTGCCATGAATCCGATCCGAGAATACGACGCACCGCGGCGGCGCTTCTACGGCCTTGTCCTCGCCGGCCTGATCGCCCTGGCGCTGGCGCCGGCGACCTCCCTGCCCGCCTTTGCCCAGGAGTCCGACCCGGAGGAAAACGAACCCGACAAACCGGACGAATCCTGGATCATTTCCCTGCAGTTCAGCAACGACATGTTCGGCGGATCGGACCGTCACTTTACCCACGGAACACGGTTTTCCGCCCTCTCGCCGGAAGGGCATGTACCCGACTTTATCGAATCGGCCGCAAAGGCCCTGCCGCTTTTCCCGGAAGACGGCAATCTTCGGGTCAGCTACAGCCTCGGCCAGGACATCTTTACGCCGGAGCGCATCGAGGAACGCGATCTGATTGAGGACGACAGGCCCTATGCCGGATGGCTCTATGGCGGGATCGGCCTGGTTTCCGAGAACGGCAGCCGCCTCGATCAGTTGGAGCTGAACGTCGGCATCGTCGGTCCGGCCTCCCTGGCGGAGCAGGTCCAGACCGAATGGCACCGGCTGCTCGACATCACCACGCCCGAGGGTTGGGACAACCAGCTCGAAAACGAGCCCGGCATTGTCCTCTACTATGAGCGCAAGTGGCGCAATCTCTGGAAAACCGAAGTCACCGACCTGGAAATACTCGACGAATTGGCCTTCGACGTTACGCCCCACCTGGGCGGCGCGCTGGGTAACGTCTACACCTATGGTGCGGGCGGCCTGACCCTGCGTATCGGCGAGGATCTTCCCAGCGACTACGGCCCGCCGAAGCTGCGCCCGAACCTGCCGGGCTCGGACTACTTCCGGCCGGACGATGCGATCGGCTGGTATCTCTTCGCGGGAGTCGAGGGCCGGCTGGTGCTGCAGAACATCTTCCTCGACGGCAACACCTTCGAAGACAGCCACAGCGTCGACAAACGCCCGCTGGTGGCCGACCTGCAAGCCGGGCTCGCCATTACTCTGGGCGAGCGCGTGCGCCTCGCCTATACCCACCTCTGGCGTACCGAGGAGTTCCGTGAGCAGGACGCCCCCGACCAGTTCGGCACCCTCAGCATGTCGGTGCGGTTCTAGGGCTTACAGCAACCACTGAAAGCCGGCGGATTCGGTGGAGTCTTGGGATTGGGACGAGAGCCCGCGGCTCAGATGGCGCTACCCTTGCGTATGGCACCGAGGTGGCGCAGCAGCGGGGCGGCCAGGACAAGGGCTGCGACCGCGACGAAGACCAGAGAGATCGGACGCTCGAGGAAGCTGGCCCAGCGCCCTTCCTCGGCGATCAGCGCGGCGCGAAGGTTGAACTCGGCGATGGGCGCCAAGATGAAACCGATGACGAAGGGGCCGAGTGGAAAGCGCAGGCCCTTGAACAGGAGGCCGACAAGCCCGAAGGCGAACATCACCCAGACATCGAACAGGCGGTTGTTCACCGCATAGGTACCGACCACACAGCAGACCAGCAGCGCCGGCACCAAGTAGGCCTTGGGCACCTCCATCAGCCGCGCCAGCCAGCGGATCGAAACCAGCATGACAGCCAGCATCACCAGATTGGCCACCAGCAGAGACGACATGAAGCCGTAGACGATTTCCGGGTTGGTGTTGAACAGCAGCGGTCCGGGGCGCAGGTTATGCAGGGTTAGCGCGGCGATCAGGATGACATCGATGATGGAGCCGGGAATCCCCATGGTGATCATCGGGATAATGGCACCACCGACGGTGGCGTTGTTGGCAGTCTCAGAGGCGATCACCCCCTCTTCCGACCCTTTGCCGAATTTGGCGCGCGCCTTGGAGAGGCTGCGGGCCGTCGAATAGGCGACGATGGAGCCGACCGATCCGCCGACACCGGGCAGGATTCCGATCACCGTGCCGATCACCGCGGAGCGCAGCAGGTTTACCCAATGGCGGACGAACTCGCCGAGCCCAACCTGCAGGCGTGAGGACTGGACGGCGATGCGCTCGAATACGCGCGCCGGCGCAGCGTCCTGCAGCAATTGGGACACGGCGAAGACCCCGACCAGAACCGCCAGCAGATCGAAGCCGCCGAGCATGGCCTGAAAGCCGAAGTCGAGGCGTGGCTGAGCAGTGACCGGGTCGAGGCCCGGCAAGGCCGCCAGAATGCCCAGCGCGCCCGAAAGCAGCGCGCGACATTGAGACCCTTCATTCAGGCTGGAGATCAGCACCAGGGCCACCAGCACCAGGGCAAAGTACTCGTGTGGGCCGAAGGAGAGGGCAAAGGCAGCCAGCGGCGGCGAAAGAGTCACCAGCGCCAGCCAGGATACCATCCCGCCGACAAAGGAAGAGAGTATGCCGAGCTGCAGGGCGCGACCCGCCTTGCCCGACCGCGCCATGGGCATGGCATCCTGGGTGGTCATGAGGTTGGAGGGCGAGCCTGGAATGTTCAGCAGCGTGGCGGAGATGAGGCCGCCGGAAATCGATCCGACGTACTCACCGACCAGAAAGCAGATGGCATTCAGGGGCGGCCAGCCGAAGGTCAACGGCAGGCTGAGCGCCACCAGCATCGCGCCGTTGAGGCCCGGGATCGCTCCGACGACGATACCCAGCACCGTGCCCAGGACGATAAGCGCCAGGGGCGTCAGGGAGAGAACGTCGCCAAAGGAGGAGAGCAGTTCCCCGCTCATGGCAGAAGCACCGTAAAGACCTGGGTGAAAAGAAGATACACCGCCAGGGTCACCAGCAGGCTGCAGGCCGCCGACAGCAGCAACGAGCGGCGACTGACTCCAGCCAGCAGCAATCCCGCCGCAAAGAGGAACAGCGCCGCGGCGGGATAACTACCGAGCAAGCCCAGATCGATCGCCAGAATGAAGGCGGCGAGCAAAACGGCAAGAGCCAGGGGACGCCGGGCGATCGCCCAGCAACGCGCGACCAAGCCACCATCCAACACCGTGGACGGCTCAGTCCCGGTTCGTGTCTCTGCATCCTTGTTACGCGTCTCCGCGAGTAAGGTCAGCGCCAGCACGACAAGGACCACCGCCAAAAGCTTCGGCAGGTAATCTGCGCCGAAACCGGTGTCGAGAAAGGACGGGGGGATAGCCGCCGCCGAGTTCCAGACAACGGCGGCCAGAACAACCAGACCGAGGGCGACGCCCCGGTCGACCCAGCGGCCCAGACGGCGCTCAGCTTCGGCCAAAACCTCTTTCTCCAAACCTTCGTGCCCCGAAAGACGACACCCGGGTTACTTTACCACCTCCTTCGCCAGGGTCTTGATGGTCTCGTAGCGTTCGTCCAGCACTGTCACCAGACCCGGCCCGCGCATGAAGGCCGGCTCGATCGAGCGCTCCAGCATGGTTTTCTGGAAGACTGTGTCGGCGATGGTCTTCTCCATGGCATCCGCCAGCACCACGATCCGCTCGTCAGGGGTATCCTTCGGCGCGTACCAGACGTAGTGCAGGCCGACGTCGATCTCATAGCCCGACTCCCGTGCCGTCGGCACATCCGGCAGATCGGGATGGCGGTTGGGACCGAAAACCGCGAGAGCCTTGATGTTGCCGGCGCGGATCTGATCGATCACCTCCGAGACGACAAAGGTGCCGACATCGATGCTACCGCCCAAGAGCGCCTTCAGGGATGGGCCCCCGCCGCCGGTGGGTACGAATAGCACGTCCCAGTCAATGGGCTGCATGATTCGCAGAAAAGCGAAGTGGTTGGCGGCACCGGCATTGATGCCGAGCTTCTGCTTGGGCGCGGTGCCTCTTTTTACTGCCGCATAGAAGTCTTCGAGGCTGTTCATAGCTGAGCTGGACTGCACTGCGATCAACTGCGTCTCGAAGCCGACCTGGGCAATGGGCCTGAGGCTCGAGGGACCCATCTTGTTGGCGCCCATGGCCGAAGAGGTCAAGAGCGCGACATGGGTCGCTGCCAGGGTGTAGCCGTCAGGGGCGGAGCGGGCGGCTTCCTGGGCGCCGATGGCAGTGCCGCCGCCCTTGACGTTGACCACGGCGACGCTCTGACCGAGGTTCTGCGCAAAGGGCTCCGCCACCAGGCGGGTGGTGATATCGGTAGACCCGCCGGCCCCATGGGGCACGATGACCTTGATCGGCTTTTCCGGGTAGGACGCCGCAAGGCTTGGCGACGGGTCAAGGGCGGCCATGGCCAGCATGGCGCCGACACAGGCTGTCAAGGCAGCATAGGTTCGTTTCATTCCTTTCCTCCTCATGATGCGGTTCTTATCGTTCTTGCTTGGGGCCGCCTCTTTCTCCGGACGGCCTCCGCGCTTCTAGTTGCGGCCGGCGGCGGCGGTGCGCGGCTTCGTAGCGGGCTGATCCATCCGCGCGGTGTCCAGCGCGGCTCCCAGGCCCCGACCGTCCGGCAGCAGCGCCCGACCGCCCTCGAAACGGCAGGCAGGCCGAGTGATCGAATTGAACAGCGGCGATTCGTCGAACTGCAGTTCCAGAGGCAGTGCGCTCTCGAGCGCCGCCGAGACGTGCAGACTGTGGAGATGCGCAACCGGCCCCGAGGGATTGTGCAGGGAGACGCCGACCCCGGCAGCCGAAGCGCGCGCGGCGATCTCGACGATGGCCGCCAGCCCACCGGCATACTTTACGTCCGGCATCACCACGTCATAGGCGCCGCCCTCCACGAAGGGACGGAAGCCCTCCCACCCGATCATCGTCTCGCAGCCGGCCAGACGCATGCCGGCGTCGTTGGCAAGATTTCGCACGCGGCGCAGCGCATCGACGGCTTCGACCGACTCCTCCTGCGGGCACTCCAGCCAGCTCACGCCCAGGGAAGACAGGGGGCCGATCAGCGCCTCGGCGGCTTCGGCGGAAAACCGCCAGTGACAATCCACCATCAGCCCGGCCGCGCCGTTCAGGCGTTCGGCCACCGCCGCCACCCTTTCCAGACCCGCGTCGATGGCGCGCTGTCCCACAGGCGTCGCACAGATCTTGGGATCGAGGCTGTCGAAGGGGGCGATCTTCACCGCAGCAAAACCCTGCGCGGCGGCCTCCGCGGCGCTCAGCGCAAATCCTTCCGGGCTTCGATCGCGCGTGCGTCTGTTAACGTTGGCGTAGAGCGGAATCGAAGAAGCGGGATTCTTTGCGCCCAGAAAGGCCGCGAGAGACTGTTCGCGGGCCTGCGCTGCCAGATCGCAGAGCGCCTGGTCGTAGGCCGAGTAGACCGCCGCCTTGGCGAGATCGCCGCACGGCAGGGGTAACAGGTCGTGCAGGCAAGCGGGTGTCGCCTCGTGGCCCAGCAAGGACTCGCCGACCTCCGCAACCCAGGCCTCCAGCCCGTCTGGCACCGCATCCAGCGTGAATTCGCCGAGGCCCTGGCGTCTGTCGGCGCATGTCACCGCGATGAAACGCCAGACGGTCTTGTCACTGACCCGAAGACTGTACAACTGGGCTTCGTCGATCAAACGCTTGTTCCTCCCCGTCCGCCCGGGCCGCCGTCTCTCTCGACAACGTTAACTGGCCGCTTATTGCTGCGGTCCTTCTCGGCGAACATAAAAATGATAAACGTTTATCATTTCCAATACAAGCCCTGCCGAGACGAGCGGCGCAGGGCTGAAAATCGGCTGGCGGAGTGACGGGTGCACAACCATACTGAGGCCACGATGCGAGCCAAGAATGCACGCCTTCAGGAAGTCGCCAGCGCGGCGGGCGTTTCCTACATCACCGCATGGCGCGCGCTGAACAGCCCCGATCTGGTAAGTCCCCGCACCCGTGAAAAAGTCAGCCGCGCGGTCGAAGACATCGGCTATGTGCCCAATGCCGTTGCCCGCAGCCTCGTCTCGGCCTCCAGCGGCGTCATCGGCGCGATTGTCCCGACCCTTGAAGATTCGATCTTTGCCGACACGATCCAGGGTGTTGCCGATGTACTGCACACCGCCGGCCAGGAACTTCTGGTCGGGCTTTCCAACTATGAAATGGAACGCGAGGCGGAACTGATCCGGGCTTTCTACGGCCGACAGATCGACGGGCTGATTCTGACGGGGCGCAGCCACGACCCCGGCGTGGAGCGGTTGTTGGCGGGTGGACGCACGGCGGTGGTCGAGATCTGGGACTATGGCGATCCGGCCATCGACATGCTGGTGGGCTTTTCCAACCGCGCCCTGGCGCGCGCCGTCACGGCCTTCCTCAGTGCGAAAGGGTATCGCCGGATCGCCTTCGTGACCGTTGCCGGACGCCGCCGCGGCCGCGAGCGGCTGGCCGGCTACCGCGAAGAACTGGCGGCCCAGGGGCTGGACGCCAATCCGGGCCTGCAAATCACCTGCGCGCCGACCTTGAGCGGTGGCGCCGAGGCCCTGGAGCGGCTCATGGCCCTGGAGCAGCCGCCCGATGCCATCTTCTTCAACGGCGACACCCTGGCTATCGGTGCCCACCTGCGCGGCAAGGCCATGGGCCTAAAGTACCCCGACGACCTCGCCCTGGTCGGCGTCCACGACCTGGAGATCGCCTGCCACGTGGACCCGGCCCTCACATCCGTGCGTATCCCCCGCTACCGCATTGGCGAACAAGCGGCCCGCCTGCTGCTCGCCCGCGGCCGGGGAGAGCCGGAAGCGAAGGAAAGGCTGAACCTCGGTTTCGAGATCGTCGAACGCGGCACGACCTGAGCCAAGACCCGGCCGGGTCAGTCGGACTTATCCGCTAATTGCCGGAAGAGTCTCACCGAAGCGCAGCTGCGCTTCTCAAAGACTCCCGATACTTTAGGTTGTATTCTCGACGACGCGTCTAGCGCCTGGAGCGCCATCCCCCAACGAGAGGGCTTCGAGATGACCTACAACGCCACAACCAGCGATACAGTCTCAACGCCGCTCACCGTCGAGCGCTTCGTCGGCAAGGGCCGCACAACCCCGGGCAATGTCGGGCTGTGTCTCTCCGGCGGCGGATCGCGGGCCCTCACCGCCGGCATGGGGCAGTTGCGTGCGCTCAACTATCTGACAACGAAGAAGAACGGGCCCTCGTTGCTCAGCCAGGTGAAAGCGGTCTCGACCGTCTCCGGCGGGTCCTGGCTCGGCGTGAGCTTCACCTACCTCAGCGGCAGGACCAGCGACACCGACTTCCTCAACGCCTATATCGCCAACCCCCACGATCTGGTGCCGAGCAAGGGCAGCAGCATCGGCGTAACCCTCGACAAGCTGCCGCGCGGCAACATGGGCGTGCCCTCGACGTCGCGCCTGTTCTCGGTGCCGGTCCTGGCGGTCGAGGCTTACATCCTGTGGAAGTTCTTCGGCACGCCCGCCAACATGCTCTGGCAGGTGCTGATGGGGTTCCACATCATGAGCGAACACAACCTCTATTCGCCGGGCGCCAAGGCGTTGCCGACCTCCCTCTTCTCTTGGGACAAGAAGACCCTGAAGCAGGCCGTGGTCGGCCCCAATCCCTCCCTCGCCAAGGAGACCGCGCATCTGGTGGCCAGCGGTGCCGGCCGCACATCACGCCCCTACATCCTCTGCAACACGGCGATGTTCGTGAAAAAGGGCAAGACCCAACTGCTGGCCCCGGTGCAGGCGACCCCCTTCTTTACCGGCATCGTCGGCACGCCCGATGCCGTCGATGCCAACGGCCGCAAGGTCGGTGGCGGCGGCGTCACCTCCTTTGCCTTCAATTCCGCCCTTCAGAGCGTCTCCGGCGCCGACGTAACGGTGGCCCAGGCGCGCCAGTGGTCGCTCACCGACATCGTCGGCGCCTCCAGCGCCGCCTTTGCCGGCCAGCTTCAGCAGATCATCAACGACCCGCTCTTGCTGCTGAAGTACCTCAAAGAGTTCGCCGCCGAAATCTGGAAGTGGCTGAAGAGCCACCTGTCGAGCGCCGACCTGGCCAAGGTGGACGAAGCGCGCATTCAGTCATTTGTGAAGGCGCCGACCCTCGCCGAAGTCGCTGCCGATACGGCCATCTTCGACCCCGGCGCGCTCATTCCGGCCTACGACTACTGGCCCGTCCGCAACGTCAAGCCCAACGCGAAGCTGAAGTCCACCCGTTTTGCCGACGGCGGCAATCTGGAGAATACCGGTGTCGCCAGCATGCTGTCTTACGGCGACATCGACTCGGTAATCGCCTGCGTCAACAGCGCGACGCCGATGACCAAGGGCAAGAAGGGCGTCATCGACCCGAAGAGCGGCAAGGAGATCCCCAAGACGCGAATCATCGTCGACGGCCAGATCCCGCCGCTGTTCGGCTACCAGCCCTACGACCCCAAGAAGGGCTACGTTCCTTTCGGCAAGAAGACGGCCAAGGCCAACCTGTTCATGAGCCAGTCCCAGGTCTTCCCGGCCGGCGATTTTCCCGCCCTGCTGAAGGCGCTGTGGAAGAACAGCGGTTCCGGCAAGAATACCTGTCCGGCCAATGCCCTGCAGAAACTGAAGACCAAGAAGAACGACTGGTTCGGCGTCGCGAAGCGCGACGTCACCGTCCTCTGGGTCTATACCAATGCTGTGGAGACCTGGATTTCCCTGCTGCGGCCGGACGTGAAAAAGCTGGTCGCCGCCAGCGCCGACTTCCCGCACTACGGCACGCTCGACACCAACCTCTCCGCCGCCGAGATAAATCTGCTGGCCAGCCTCACCGCCTGGAGCGTCGGCGACCCGAGCAACAGCAAGGACTTCGTCGGTTTGTTCAAATGAAGAAGCAGGTGAAAGAAAGCCGGGCGGATAAAGTTCTTAGGCTTATGACGCCGCCGTCAGAATCTTGAACGCCCCATCATGGCCTTTCAGGGCTTCTTCGGCCACGACCGAACTTGGTTCGCCTAATCGCGCGGCAAAGGCCTCCGAGAACAGGATCGGTTCGTCGAGCCGACCGCAGAGTCCTTCGATACGGGCCGCGATGTTTACCGCCTGACCGAGCACGGTGAAGTCGATTCGGGTCTCAGAACCGATGTTGCCATAGAGCACTTCGCCGAAGTGCAGGCCGGTGCCGAAGCGAAGGTCGAGAGGCGGCTCGGCGGTCTGAGCGTTCCGCAAGGCATGGCGGGCCGCCGAGAGGGCGTTCTGACAGGCAGCCTCCGGAGACACGCCCTGTTCTTCGGCGGGAAAGACCGCCAGAACGCCGTCGCCGATGAACTTCAGGATCTCGCCGCCCTCGGCCTCGACCGCCTGCGCGACGATTTCGAAGTAGCTATTCGCCAGCGCCACGGCCTCCTCCGCTGGCAGACGCGCGTTCAGACCCGACCAGTCCCGGATATCGCCGACCAGGATGGCGGCGTCGATTTTCTCGATGTCGCCCCGGGTGATCTGGCCGTCCAGCACCCGCCGCCCGGTCCGGGGACCGAGATAGGCCTCGGCAACCGCGCGGGCGATGCGCTGGGTGCTGAAGACTTCGGCGACCGGAGCCAGAACGGCGGCGATCTCGGTGAATTGCCGGATGTCATGCGCCGAAAAGCCGCCGGCGGTATCCGTTGTAAACACGAGACTGGCGCTGGTCCCACTGTTGTATCGGAGCGGCAGGCCGAAATAGTCGGTGGCGCCGCGGGCCTTCAGTTCGTGCAGAACGTTGTGGTCCTCAGCCGACAGCGCTTCCGAAAGCCGCTTTCTGAAAGCGGCTCCGGTACGGCCGATGATCTCCAGCGGACTGCCGATGTATCCGGATCGGCCCTCCAGCCCGTGGGGCGTTTCGATATGCGCGGTGTCGTCCGTATCGCGTTCCCAGACCGAACTGAAGGCGGCGATCAGCGGGTGCAGCGTGCGCATGGAAAGCCGCAGGCGCCAGAGCGGCGCACCCGCGGACAGCATCCTTTGGCCGAGCTGGTCGACCGTCTCGTCAACACCGCCGAGCAGGCGGCCCTCTTCCAGCAGCCACGCAATGATCGGACCTGATTCCCACTCGGAGGGTCCGCTTCTTCCCCGCGTCTCGGTCATGCGCTGTGCGGCATGGTCTCCGTGAAGCGCACCGGGTTGCCGGCGGCTTGGCCCGGCAGCTCACCGTCGCGCATGACGATGCTGCCGCGGATGATGGTCGCCATGGGCCAGCCGGTCACGGTCATGCCCTCGAAAGGGGACCAACCGCACTTGGAGGCCAGCCAATCGCCGGTGATCTCGCGCTTGGCTTTCAGATCGACCAGCGTGAAGTCGGCGTCATAGCCGACGGCGATGCGGCCCTTGCCGGCGATGTTGAAGAGGCGCTGGGCGCCCGCCGAGGTGAGGTCGACCAGGCGCGGCAGGGTGAGGCGCCCAGCGTTCATATGATCCAGCAGCAGCGGCAGCAAGGTCTGCACCCCCGGCAGCCCCGCCGGGGTCCGCGGATAATCCCCTGCCTTCTCTTCGCGCGTGTGGGGCGCGTGATCTGAACCGACGACATCGACAATGCCGCGGCGCAGTCCTTCCCAGAGGCCGGCGCGGTGATGCTCGGCGCGGATCGGCGGGTTCATCTGGGCCAGGGTGCCCAGGCGCTCGTAGCAATCAGGCGCCGCCAGGGTCAGGTGCTGCGGCGTCACCTCCACCGTGGCGATATCCTTGTTGGCGGCGAGGATCGGCATTTCATCCGCCGTGGTGATGTGCAGCACGTGGATGCGGCGCCCCGCCTGCCGCGCGATCTTCAGGATGCGCTTGGTCGACCGGATCGCCGTCTCTTCGTCCCGCCAGACGGGATGCTGATCAACGTTGGCGCCGTCGCGCACCAACTCGAAGCGCTCACGAAGCCTTGCTTCGTCCTCGGAATGAACCGACACGCGGCGCGTTCCGCTGCGCAACGCCGCCCACAGGGTATCGTCATCCTCCACCAGCAGCGAACCGGTCGAAGAACCCATGAAGATCTTCACGCCGCAGCAGCCGGGCAGACGCTCCAGTTCGCCCAGCTTGTCGGCATTCTCCGCCGCCGCTCCGATGAAAAAGGCATGATCGCACCAGGCGCGTCCCTTGGCCCGCGAAAGCTTTTCGTTCAGCGCCGCCTCGTCAATGGTGGCCGGATTGGTGTTGGGCATTTCGAAGACCGCCGTCACCCCGCCCAGCACCGCCGCCCGGGTACCGCTTTCCAGGTCTTCCTTGTGACCCAGACCCGGCTCGCGGAAATGCACCTGGGTGTCGATCACACCCGGCAAGACCGTCAGACCCGAGGCATCGAAAACCTCCGCCGCCTGCCCCGTGTCCAGATCGCCGATATCGGCGACCTTGCCGTCCTTTACGGCCACCGAGCCCGGCGCCAGCCCGGCCGGCGTGAAAACCTGGCCACCGGTGATGATGAGATCCCAATCCTTGGACATAGCGGTCGTTCCTTAAGTGTTACCGGCCCTAACTGTTGCAGGCCTCAGGTGTTGCCGGGTTATCCGGCGGAGCGTGACACTTGGGCGGGGCCGCCCAGAAGGCGGTCAAAAAGATCAAGATAGCGGGCCACCGCAACCTGTTCGGTGAAGCCTTCTTCGAAACGGCGGCGCCCGGCCTGCACCAGGCGCTCGGCGGTCTGGGGTTCGGCAATCAGGCGGCCGATGGCGGCGGCCATAGCATCGGCATCGTCGATCGGCACCAGCAAGCCGTCGTCCTGATCCTTCACCAGCCATCCCGGCCCCTGGGCCGCCGCCGCCACCATGGGCACGCGATACATCCAACCTTCCAGCACCACGCTGCCCAGCGGCTCGTGGCGCGAGGGTACGACATAGATGTCGGCGGCGGCGAAGAAGGGCGCAGGGTCATGCTGCCAGCCGAGAAAGCGCACCCGCTCGGCAATGCCAAGACGCACCGCTTCCTGTTCCAGCTTCTGGCGCAGCGGGCCGTCGCCGGCGAGCCAGAGATAGGCGCCGGGTATCTGCGCCACCGACTGCAGGAGGATGTCGAAGGCCTTGTTCTCGTGCAGGCGGCCCAAGGCAAAGACCAGCGGCGCATCTTCCGGCGTATCCAAAGCGGCGCGTTCTTGAGGTTCCGCCTGGCGGTCCTCGACGAAATTCGGGATCACATGGATGTTGTGTTCGGGAAAACCTTCGCGCGCGCAGTAGGCCTTGATGTCCGGTGTGATGCAGATCAGATGATCGCAACGCTTATAGTATTTCAGATCGTAGTAACCGCCCAGGCGGGCGAGATGCAGGAAGTCGCCCTTGGGCATGGCGGCCGAGGCGCGGCTCATGTAGGTCAGCGCGAGATCGGGCCGGAAGTCCGCGATCTCGGCTTTCAGAATGCGGCTGGTCTTCATGTCCAGCAGGCCGCCGAAGGGCGCGGTGACCGGCTCGATGCCGCCGCCACGCAGGACGTCCAGGTTCTTGGGATGGGGGCGGATCACCACCCGCTGCTCCACCCCGGCACGCTTCAGTGCCAAGCAGAGACGCAGAAAATGCATCTCGGCGCCCCCTTCCGGGGCGCCCGCCAGGGCCTGCAGCAAGCGCGGCATGGAACCGAGATACTCCTTTGGAAGAACTTTCAGCAGGCGGGGCCTAGGGCGTCGCAGCGCTCCGGTGCGCCAGCAAACGCTGCCGGAACACGATCAGATAAAAGAGGATGAAGAAGGCGAAGTAAAGCTCTTGAACCTCACTCGCACGATAGAAAATAGCTATGTCCCAGAGCCCGTGGCCCTGCAGACGCTCCCAGACCTTGGCAAACTCGGCGATCACCGCAACCGGCAGGCAGACCAGCGGCGGCAGGAAGATGGCATAGCGGCCCTCGCGGATACCCGGGCGCCGCAAGGCCAGAAGCGGAATGATGATGCCGCCGATGATGACGCCGAACTCCAGCAGGGTGCGCGGCTTCTGGTCCAGCCAGGAAGAAGTGTTGTGAAAATTGGTCTCGCCCTGGTCGTTGAAGGCCTGCCAGGCCTCCGGCGTCAGCCAGCCGATATAATGCTGGCCCCAGCTTGCTTCCTCCCCGGCGATGTAGATGCAGCCCAGCATGCCGAGGACAATCCAGATGACGATCCGCCGGTCCGCCCGCGCTTCGGGCATGCCGAGGATACGCAGGCAATAGAAGACACTCATCAGGGGGATCAGGACGTGGGAGAGTTCGAGAAGCCCAACCTCCTCACTGCCGATGTATTCCCGATAGAAGGCCAGATCGTAGTGGGCCAGAAAGATCAGTACCGCAGCGGCAGCCAGCGGCACCCAGAGATAAAGCCAAGCCGGTAGCAACTCGGCAGAGACTCTACCGTTTGGCACGACCTTAGCCGTCTGCGGCGCAGCACCCGCGCCTTGCTTAGGTTCATTTGCTTGAGACATCGCGTCCTGACGGCGATTTTCAGGGAATACCGAGAGCCCTGCGACTTGCCACCGCGAGCTAACGTTCTGCCGTTACTATAGTTTACCGGATGCAGGTTTTTCAATGCGGCTGCAAGGCCTTGCCTGCAGCGGCAACGGCAGGCAAGCGCAACAACCCAGGTAATGGACGCACTTGCCTTGAACGGTTTCAGCGAGCCGCACTCAGTAACGCACAGCCCATCGGCGCGCCAGCAAACGCTGCCGGAACACGATCAGATAAAAGAGGATGAAGAAGGCGAAGTAGAGCTCCTGAACCTCGCTGGCACGATAGAAAATCATGATGTCCCAGAGCCCGTGGCCCTGCAGCCGCTCCCAGCCTCTCGCGAACTCGGCGATGATCGCCACCGGCAGGCAAACCAGCGGCGGCAGGAAGATGGCAAATCGGCCCTCGCGAATCTGCGGCCGGCGCAGCGCCACAAGCGGAATGATGATGCCGCCGATGATAACGCCGAACTCCAGCAGGGTACGCGGCTTCTGGTCAAACCAGGAAGAGATGTTGTGAAGATTGGTTTCGCCCTGATCGTTGACGGCCTTCCAGAACTCCGGGGTCGACCAGCCGACATAGTGCTGGCCCCAGCTTGCTTCTTCCCCGGCGATATAGATGCAGCCGAGCATGCCGAGCACGATCCAGACAACGATCAACCGGTCCGCCCGCGCCTCGGACATTCTCAGAATACGCAGGCAATAGAACACGCTGATCAAGGGGACCAGGACATGGGAGAATTCGAGAAGCCCAATCTCCTCGCTGCCCATGTATTCCCGATAGAAGGCCAGGTCGTAATGCGCCAGAAAGATCAGCACGGCGGCGACGGCCAGCGGCATCCAGAGGTACAGCACTTGCGGCAACGTTTCAGCGGAGGCATTGCCGGTTGTGCTGGCAGCAGCCTTCCGCGGCGCCACGTCAGCGCCCTGCTTGGGTTCATTTCTTTGAGACATCACGCCCTGGCGACGATTTTCGGGAGATAGCGACAGCCCGGCGGTTTACCACCACGAGCCAACTTTGAGGCTTCTTTATAATTGACCAGATGTGTGTTTTTCAATGCGTCTGCAAGGCTTTGCTTGCAGCGGCAGCGGCAGGCAAGCTAGATGATCCAATCAAAATGACCAAACAGCGCCCGCAACAGATTCTCGTCATCAAGCTTTCCGCGCTCGGTGATTTCATCCTGTCGATTGCCTCGTTTCAGGCAATCCGGGCGCACCACCGCGAGGCCGAAATCACCCTGCTGACCACGAGGCCTTACCGGGCAATGGCAGAAGCCAGCGGCTGTTTCGACAGCGTGTGGATCGACAAACGCCCGGCCTGGTGGCAGTTCGGCGGCTGGCTGGCGCTGAAGCGCCGGATGGCCGGTGGCGGATTCGCTCGGGTCTACGACCTGCAGCGCTCCGACCGCAGCGGCGGTTACTTCCGGCTGTTGCCAAACCCCAAGCCGGAATGGGTCGGTACTGTTGCCGGCGCCTCCCACCGCTATGTCATGCCGGGCGGGCCGGCGCGGCACATCTGCGAGCGGGAGGCCGATCAGCTGGCCCTCGCCGGCGTGCCGCGGCCGGGCCTGCCGGACCTATCTTTTCTGACTGCGGATTTGACACCCCTGGACCTGCCGCCCGACTACACCCTGCTGGTTCCCGGCGGCTCCGCCCATCGCCCGGGCAAACGCTGGCCGGCGGAACGCTACGCCGCCCTCGCCCGTCATCTGCTGGATCAGGGAAGCATTCCCCTGTTGCTCGGGGCGGCGGCGGAACAAGCCGAAATCGCCGCAATCGCCGAAGCCGCCCCCGGCGCCCGCGACCTCTGCGGCCGCACCACTTTGGAGGCCCTGGCCGCCCTCGGCCGGGGCGCCCGCCTCGCCGTCGGCAACGACACCGGACCGATGCACATGATCGCCGCCGCCGGTGCTCCCTCCCTGGTGCTCTATTCCATGGAGTCCGACCCGGCGAAGATCGCCCCGCGCGGTCCGGTCGTGAAAACCCTGCGCCGCGAAAGCCTCGGTGATTTGACCTTGGAAGAGGTGCTGACGGCCCTTCCGGGCGAAACCTAATCTTTCGAGACCCGGGCCCAGAGCTCCCGCGCGCCCGCTTCCGCCGCGTTTACGGTGAGGCTCTCCATGAAGCAGGCCTTGGCGGCGAAATCGAAACCGTCGCCGGTCAGTTCCAGGAAGCTTTCCGGCGTGCGCACAAAGCCCGCTTTCGCTCCCCAGGGACGATAGCGCGCATCGGGACTGGGGCCGAAAAGGCCGAGGGTCGGAATGCCACTGGCCGCGGCCAGATGCATCAGCCCGGAATCGTTGCCGCAGAAGAAATCCGCCCGCTGCAGACAGGCGGCGACGTCCAGCAGATCCCCGCTGCCGATAAGGTCAATCCCGCGGTCCCCCGCCGCTGCCAGGACCGGGGCTGCCTGGGCTCGCTCATGCGGCGCGGCGAAGACCGCAATTCGGGCATTCGGCAGGATACCCTCGGGCCCGCTCAGGCGTTGGGCCAGTTCGGCGAAACGTTCCGCGGGCCACTGCTTGCCCATCCAGTTGGCCGCCGGGGCGACGGCCAGGACCGGCGCGCCCTGTGGCAGCAGTTCCGCTGCCCGCCGCCGGGCAGCCTCGGAGAGCCAGACTCTTGGACCAGGCGGCGGCGAAAGATCCAGCAGATCGCCCAGCTCTTCGACCCGGTGGCGGCCGGGCCGGCGCTTGCCGATGACGATGCGCTGCCCGGTCCAGAGCAGATAGGCGGTGGCCGAGCCGCGCAGATCGACGACGATGTCCCAGCGGGTCAGGGCCGCGGCCCCCCAGAGTTTCAGCCAATGGCGGCTGTAAGATTGCTTGTCGACGGGAAGCAGGCGCTCCAGGCCGGGGACCGCCTGAAACAGCGGCGCCGAGAGGCGGCCGATGGCGACCGTGACCCGGATACCCGGGTGCCGGGCCAGCAATTGGGCCAACAGGCCGGTCGAAAGCACGGCGTCGCCGATACGGGTGGCGGTGATGAACAGCAGGCGCATGGCGCTGATCCGGCCCAAGCTCGTGTGAAATGCTACAAAGGCCGCTTATAGAGCCGCATTCCAGGCTTGGCAAAGACCCTTGTACCCGGCGGCGGAGGATGCCACCTCTAAGCCACCGGATAATCTGGAAGGATTGAGGCAATCATGAGCGAGGCCAAGGCGATCACCCTGGAACACCGGGGACTGCTGCGGGTCGGCGGGCCCGACCGTATCGAGTTTCTGCAGGGCATCGTCTCCAACGACGTCGCCCGCGTAACGGCAGCGCAAAGCCTCTGGTCCGCCTTTCTGACGCCCCAGGGCAAGTTCCTGCACGAATTCTTCCTGATTGCCGAGGGCGACAGCCTGCTGCTGGATTGCGAAGCGGCGCGCAGCGCCGACCTCGCCCGGCGTCTCAAGCTCTATAAGCTGCGCTCTCAGGTCGCGGTGGAAGACGCGACGGCGGCCTTCGTCTCTGTCGCCCTGATCGGGCAAGACGCACTGTCCCGGCTCGACCTGCCGGCGGAGGCCGGGGCGACGCGGTCGTTCGGTGGCGGCTTCGTCTTAACCGATCCGCGCCTTCCCGCCCTCGGCGCCCGCGCCGTCCTGCCGCGCGACGGCGCAATGCAGGCCTTGGCCGACGCCGGTTTCACCGAAGGCAGCCTCGAAGACTACGACCGCTTGCGCATTGCCGCCGGCGTTCCCGACGGCAGCCGCGACCTGGAGGTCGAAAAATCGACCCTGCTGGAAAGCGGCTTCGACGAACTGCACGGCGTTGACTGGGACAAGGGCTGCTACATGGGCCAGGAACTGACGGCCCGCACCAAGTACCGCGCCCTCATCAAAAAGCGCCTGATGCCGGTGGAGATCGACGGCCCCCTGCCGGAGAGCGGCAGCGCCGTCACCCGCGACGGCAAGAATGCCGGCGTTCTGCGCTCTGGCGTTGCCACCGAAGGCGGCAAGACCCTCGGCCTCGCCCTGATCCGCCTGGATGCCCTCGGCGAAGGCCTCGACGGTCCCCTGATGATTGGTGATGCAGAGGCAACCGCTCAGAAGCCCGACTGGGCGGATTTCTGAAAACTCTTAAGGACTCTCTCGTCACCCTCGGACTTGTTCCGAGGGTCCACCCTTCGAGACGGTCGCTTTGCGACCTCCTCAGGGTGAGGCATGCAGGAACCTCATGCTGAGGAGCGGCGAAGCCGCGTCTCGAAGCACCAAGCATGACGACTTGAGTGCGCTGCTTCAGTCCGCGATGGCCGCTGAGAGATCGGCGAGACGCTCGTAAGGCGCGTCGCCGCGGTCGAGATTGAGGCGGCAGCCGATGACCTCCGCCCGCTTCACGCCCTCGCGCCCGAAACGGGTGCGCAGGGCCTCGGCAAACCAGATGCGGGCGTTGGTGTGGCGGCGCTTTTCCAGGCGCCCGGCATCGGCGAGCCAGGCGGCGTGGCGGTCGATGGCCGCCACCAGGGGCGCGATGCCGTCGCCGCGCTGGGCGGCGACCGGCAGGATCGGCACTTTCCAGCCGCTGCTGCGGCGCTGGTGGGTCAGGGCGGCGCGCAGATCGGCCTGGCTGCGCTGGGCCGCCTCCATATCCGCCTTGGTGACCACCGCAAGGTCCGGAATCTCCATGATCCCCGCTTTCATGAACTGCAGGGAATCGCCGGAACCGGGCTGGACGCAGAAGACCACCGTATCGGCGACCCAGGCGACGTCGGTCTCCGACTGGCCGACGCCCACGGTTTCGATCAAGACCACGTCATAAACCGCGCGCATCAGCAGCATGCCGGCGACGGTCAGCTCGGCGAGGCCGCCGAGACGGTCGCGCGCCGCCATGGAACGGACGAAGACGCCGCTGTCTTCCGGATCGGTCATCAGTCGCAGGCGGTCCCCCAGCAGCGCACCGCCGCTGCGCCGCGAAGAGGGATCGACGGCGATCACGCCGACAGAGCGCCCGGCACTGCGCAGTTCCGGGATCAGCGCGCCCAAGAGGGTCGACTTCCCGACCCCCGGCGGACCGGTCACGCCGATCACGTGGCCTTGCGGGGCCGCGAAGGCCTGATCCAGAAGGGCAACAGTCTCCCCCGCCTCGGCGGAGGATTCGAGCACCGCCAAAGCCTCCGCCATGGCGGCCTTGCCACCGGCGAGCAGATCTTTCAGCGTCATCGGGTGTCCGAGAGTCATGATGATAGTTGGCCGCTTCGCGACGGCGCGGTCAAGGGCGAAGAGGGTGAAACCCCATGGTTTACCGGCCTCGGCCATTCAAGCCAGGACTTTCCCGGCGAGGTTCTCCAAAGGAAGGGCTTGATCTGCCTCAACGCACAGTGGCGCTGCCACGGGTAACTTCTTGCCCAGGATCGCCCGGCACAACGATCCCGGGCGTCATGTCAGTAAGAGGAGATCCCAAAATGGCTCTTAAAGACCTGTCCCCCTGGCACCACGGCAAAGGCACCGGCGGTACCGTGCCGTCGATGACCGACCTGCACCACGAGGTCGACCGCGTTTTCGAAGACTTCTGGCGCGGCTTCGCCAGCCCTGCCCTATTCAACGATAACGGCGGTGCCATGACCTTTGACGTCCGCGTCGATACCAGCGAGGACGATAAGGCCTATCACGTCGTTGCCGAACTGCCGGGCATGACCGAGAAAGACGTCGAGGTCACCTTCGCCGACAACATGCTGACGATTTCCGGTGAGAAGAAGGCAGAGAAAGAGGTGAAGGAAGAGAACCTGCACCGTCGCGAACGCTCCTTCGGCAGCTTCCGCCGCTCCTTCACCCTGCCCAGCGAAGTCGACGAAGGCAAAATCGCCGCCACCTTCAAGGACGGCGTCATGACCATCGACCTGCCGAAAACCGAGACCGCGCAGAAGAAGGCCAAGAAGATCACCATCTCTCGCGGAAAGTAGGCGGCACCAAGTCTGCTTCAGATAACACTGACCCGGGCTGCAGAGATGCGGCCCGGGTTCTCAATGCGCTTCCAATAAACTCAGTGATTTGGCAGATAACGCAGCAGTTCGCTCTTTGCATTCGAGACGGTAAGATCAATCAAATCAGTCTTTTGGTAGCTTTTACGATCATCAACCGCTACCGCATTCTCAGCTCCCAACGTAAATGCAATGCTAGTGACGAGAAGCGGCTCATCTATCGAAGCTATGCCTTGATCGTTGACCTCATAACCGAACGACCACAATTCAGGATCTTTGAGAGCACTCCTACCAGAGCTTCTATAGCGATCTAATAACTGATCTAGCGCTACAGCAGCGGGAAGCTGGAGGCTGCCGGCTCGGACATCATCACCCGAATGCAGAACAAAGTCTCGCAGACTATTTAGACTCGCCTTTTTGTCTCTATGTACTCTTTGGACGAAAGGAGGAACGGCTGAAACACCAAACGATCCGTCGGGCACCTCAAACCTAATGAAGGGTGCAATAGCAGCCGCCAAACCTTCATTCTTGATGTATACACCAATGTGGTTCTGAACAATTAGGAGGCGACCTCTGTGTGCGGCACTAGGGTCGGTACTCAATTAGGGATTCCCCTACGTCTGCAGTTGTGATTCTTTGATCCAGGTTTCCCAAGGCAGGGAGGATTGGATGGCACGGCTTTACTGGCTTTCGGACGAGGAATGGGCTCGGATCGAGCCTTATCTGCCGCGCGGTCGGCGCGGGGCTCATCGGGTGGATGACCGTCGGGTGATTTCCGGTATCGTCCATATGCTCAAGGTCGGAGCGCGCTGGCGCGACTGTCCGTCGGAATACGGCCCCTACACGACGATCTACAACCGCTTCAATCGCTGGAGCAAGCAAGGGGTTTGGGAGGATATTTTCTACGCCCTGACGGGTAAAAGTGTTGTCGTATCGACCACAGCGGTCGATTCCACCCACATCAAGGCGCACCGCTCGGCGGCGGGGGCAAAAGGGGGGACTTCGAGCACGCAATCGGTCGATCGCGCGGCGGACGGACGACTAAAATTCATGCCATAACCGATGCACTGGGGCGCCCTATTGCCCTCTCGATCACGCCCGGACAGACCCATGATCTGGTCGGCGCGGCCATGCTTCTCGAGCGCATACCAACCCCTAAACGGCTCCTGGCCGATCGCGCCTATGACGCCGCAAAGCTGCGGGACTGGTTGATCGAACGAGGCTGCCAGCCGGTCATCCCTCCAAACCCAACCCGCAAGCATCCTCAATCGTACGACAAAGTCGCCTACCGAGACCGCAACCGCGTGGAGCGGATGTTCTGTCGGCTCAAGGATTTCAGAAGGATAGCAACCCGCTACGACAAGCGCGCCGATATCTTCCTCGCCGCCATCTGTCTGGCCGCATCTATCACTTGGTGGCTCAATTGAGTCTCGACCCTAAAGCCTTCAGACTCCAAACTCACAGATAAGCGCGCTTCTCTTGGCGCCATCATCATGTCTCTGATTTCACTGTGATCCATCGCCCGCGTGGAATCGACACCCCGACGAAAATACTTCTGGTGATCAGGCGCCATGCTCATGTGGGGCCTCATCTCAGATTTGCCTATCTGGATTGCAAGATACCCAGCGCCATTTTCGTTTGTTGATGGGATCGCAAGTGTCGCAATGCTCGGGTTTTCGGGACGAAGGTATTCACCAATCAAGGATGTTATCGAAGCTTCGAAGCGACCAATATCCGCAATGGGCAAAGCTTCTACAGCGACATCGATTCCTTCATCCTTCTTGGTGCCAACACCGAAAATGATGACGCCGCCGTCAGCATTGCTGGAAGCGCTCAACGCCGCACCAAGATTCCGCCTATCGTTCTTCGATAGATTCGATGTTCTTGGGTCTTCCTTCTGTTTAAACTCTAACCCAAAGCTTTCTTGGTGAGCGTTGGCGATAAGCTCCAACAGCAACTCTTCGCCCCTGTCCTTCAGTTCATTAAAAGTCATCCATCCAAGGCCCAAATTCCCATAGATTAATTGAAGTATGGCTATGACCGGAAGTTGTGCAACCTCACAGCTTTCCCAATCGCGGCTGCACCGTTAACCCTTGTTAAGTATTTTCCGCCAATACTGGCGCGGCAAAACAACCCTGACGAGGGATGAGACCCCATGAGCAAGCACCTGGTATCGGCCGACAATCCGGGCGGCCAGCGCACCGAGGAACTGTTGAGCGAGATCCGCGCCGAACTGCTGACGCGCATGGCCGCTTACGGCGAAGACCCGCGGCCGGAGGCCAAGACGGTGATGGAAAACAATCTGGAAATCGCCCAGTTGCTGACCGACGCCATTCATCTGGCGGAGAACAACACCAACACGCTCGCCGAAGACCTGTGAGGACCCGCCGATGATGCGCCGTGCCATTCAGCGAAGGCCCTTGCGGGCGCAACCCCGCCGGTGCCATGCTCGCGACCCATATGAGCCCATCACACGACGTCGCCTCGCACTACGCCCGGGAGGGCGCACTGACCGGCCGCATCCTCTCCGCGCTTACGGCCGCCGGTAAAGACCTCAGCCGCCTCAGCGCGGCGGACCTCACGCCCTACGATCAATTTCACAGCCGCGGCCACCGCGCCACGGAAGAACTGGCACAACTGCTCTCGCCCCAAAGCGATGCGCTGGTGCTGGATCTCGGCTGCGGCATCGGCGGGCCGGCGCGCTGGCTGGCCGATCAACGCGGCTGCCGGGTCGTCGGCCTCGACCTCACCGAGGTCTATTGCACCACGGCACGGGAACTGAGCGCGCGGGTCGGCCTGGAGGGCCGGAGCAGCTTCGTCTGCGGCAACGGCCTCGCCCTGCCCTTCGCCGACGCCGGCTTCGATCAGGTCTGGACCCAGCACGCCGCCATGAACATCGCCGACAAGGCACGGCTCTATCGCGAGGTGGCGAGGGTGCTGAAACCGGGCGGGCGCTTCGGCCTCTATGACGTGATGGCCGGCCCCGGCGGCGACCCGCACTTTCCCCTGCCCTGGTCTAGCAAGGCGGCCTGGAGCCACCTGACCGCCCCCGAAGCGGTGCGCGAGGCCATTCTCGCCACCGGCCTGAAAGAACGGCACTGGCGCGACCTGACCGCCGAGGCCAAGGCCTGGAGCGAAAAGGCCGTCGCGGCGCAAGAGGCAGGGCAGACGACTGCCGGTCCGGCCATCATCCTGGGACCGAGTTTCGCCGAGATGGTCGCCAACCTGCGCCGCAGCCTCTTCGAAGACCGCATCACCGTGGTCCAGGGCGTCTTCGACAAGCCGGGCTAAAAAACCAAAAGCCCCCTCACCCCGTTTTCCGGCCGCGCCTGAGGGAACGCCGAGCGGCGGTCTGGACTTCGGTGCGGGCCTCTTCCTCGTCGCGGGCGGCGAAGAGCCAGTCGATGAAAACGCTGGCGATGGGTGCGGCCTTCACCTCGTTGCGGCAGACGACGTAAAAGCTGTCGACGGCGGGCACAGAAAGATCGAAGGGCGCGATCAGGCTGCCCCTGGCCATCAAAGTGCTGGCGGTCCGGCTGTCGCCGATCACCACGCCGTTGCCGTGCAGGGCCGCCTCTACGGCCAGGCGGGCATCGCTCATGAAGTGGTGCGGCCCCTTGCTCAACTCCAGCGCCCTGGCGGCGGTCAGCCAGGTCTGCCATTCCCGCCCTTCGTCGGCATGGAGCAGAACATGGTGCGCAAGGTCCTTCACCGAGCGCAGCGGACGGCTGTTCAGCAGGGTCGGGCTGGCAACCGGGAACAGCTCGACATCCGACCAGTGCCGCACCCAGCAGTCGCCCCAGTTGCCCTGGCCGTAGCGGATGCAGACGTCGATATCGGGATCGAAGACCGCCTCCGGGTCGTTGCCGCCGGTCAGGCGCAGGCGCACCCCCGGAAACTGCTCCGTGAAGCGGTTGAGGCGGGGGATCAGCCAAAGCGACAGCAGGGCCGGCACGCAGCTCACCACCAGATCGCCGCCGGTCGAGGGCCGGGTCATGCGGGCCGTCGCCGTGGCGATGTCCTCAAAGGCCGTCGAGAGGGTCGGCAGCAGGGCGGCCCCATGGGGCGTCAGCTTGACCCGCCGGGCGCCGCGTTCCAGCAGCGTCACCTCCAGGGCCGCCTCAAGACTGCGGATCTGGTGGCTGATCGCCCCGTGAGTCACGTTCAATTCCCGGGCCGCGCTGGAAACCGAGCCGTGCCGGGCCGCGGCCTCAAAGGCGCGCAGCGGGTTGAGCGGCGGCAGGCGGGTCGACATATGCGGCGATCCTTTGTGAGAAATTTTCACAATAAATGCTACAACAATGTCAATTGCCCTCGCAACGCGGTTTCCGCGATACTGCCCCTAAGAAAGTCGGATTAAAGACACCGAAGGTAGGACGGGGGACAGGCGGGATTATGGCTTGGGACAAGGACAAGCTGGCGGCGCTGCGCGACAAGTACACCGAAGGCCAGGGCGGCGACTTCGTCGATCCGGCCTTTCGCAAGGTCGCGGACCAGATCTTCGACGCCAGCGGCACCCGCATGGCGCCCTATGCCGGGGTCTCGACCTTTCTGGATGCGCCGCTGCGCGAACTCGATCCCGAGAATCCGGACTTCGGCGACCTGCAGGTCGGTCTGATCGGCGTGCCCATGGACCTCGGCGTCACCAACCGGCCCGGCGCACGCTTCGGCCCGCGGGCGCTGCGCGGTATCGAACGCATCGGGCCCTATAATCACGTCCTCACCTGCGCGCCGACTTACGATCTGCGGGTCGCCGATCTCGGCGACGTGCCCTTCAACAGCCGCTACCGCCTGGAAGGCAGCCTCGACGACATCGAGCGGTACTACGAGAAGGTCTTTGCCGCCGGGGTGGTGCCGCTCTCCGTGGGCGGTGATCATTCCATCACCCATCCGATCATGAAGGCCATCGGCCGCGAAGAACCGGTCGGCATGGTCCACATCGATGCCCACTGCGATACCGGCGGCTCCTTCGATCACACCAAGTTCCATCACGGCGGCCCCTTCCGTAACGCCGTGCTCGACGGCGTGCTGGACCCGACCCGCACGGTGCAGATCGGCATCCGGGGCTCCGCCGAATACCTCTGGGAGTTCTCTTTCGACAGCGGCATGACGGTGATCCATGCCGAGGAAGTCCCCAAGCTGGGCATTGCCGCCGTCATCGAAAAGGCGCTGGCGGTGGTCGGCGACGGCCCGACCTACATCTCTTTCGACGTCGACGGCATCGATCCGGCCTTTGCGCCGGGTACCGGAACGCCGGAGGTGGGCGGGCTGACGACCCGCGAGGTTCTGGCGATCCTGCATGGCCTGAAGGGCATCAACGTCATCGGCGGCGATGTCGTGGAGGTGGCGCCGCAGTACGACACCACCACCAACACCGCCCAGGTCGGCGCTCAGGTACTCTTCGAGATTCTCAGTCTGATGGTTTACAGCCCGCGGTTTTCGTGACGGCTGGCGTTGGGGCAAACCCAACCGAAAAGGGGGAAGGTCCAATCAATCCGGCCAGGACAAACGGTCGCAACAAAGACAGTGGAGGTAGGTGAGAGATGAATAAGCGAATTGCCAAGAGCGGCATCAGCCGCCGAACCCTGATGGCGGCGGGCCTTGCGGGCGCCGGCGCCCTCGGTGCTGGTGTCTTAGCCATGCCGACGGTGTTGCGGGCGCAGGAGCGCTCGCTGAAGGTCGGCGTCTACGGCGGTTACTTCAAGGACTCCTTCGACAAACACATCTTCCCGGCCTTTACCGAGGCCAGCGGCATCGCCGTGGAGTCGGTGGCGGAGCCGACCGGGGAAGCCTGGCTGGTACAGTTGGAGCAGGCGGCAAAGGCGGGCCGCGCCCCGGCCGACATTTCCATGATGTCCCAGGTCGCCATGCTGAAGGGCCAGTCGACGAACCTCTGGACGCCGCTGGACCTTGCCCGAATTCCCAATGCCGGCAACCTGGTCGATCAGTTCGTCAACAAGTATCCCGACGGCCGCATTGCCGGCATCGGCGCGGTTGCCTGGTACATCACCCTGGTCTCCAACACCGAAAGCTTTGCCGCGGCGCCGGACTCCTGGGCTGCGCTCTGGGATCCCGCCAACAAGGACAAGCTGGGTCTGCTGGCCCTGGTCTCCAACTCCTTCCTGCTGGAGGTGACGGCGAAGACCTTCATGGGCGGCACCGATGCTCTGGACAGCGAGGAGGGCCTGCTGAAGGCCTTCGACAAGCTGGCCGAGGTGAAGCCCAACGTGCGTCTCTGGTACCGCGACGAAGCGCAGTTCGAACAGGCGCTGAAGACCGGCGAGATTCCCATGGGGCAGTACTATCACGACGTGACCGGGCTGGCCGCCGCCGACGGCCACCCCGTGCGCTCCACCTTCCCCAAGGAGGGCGGCATTCTCGACAGCGGCTGCTGGGCGCTGTCACGCGCCTCGGCCAAGACCGATGAAGCCCACATCTTCATCGACTACATGAGCCAGCCGGCAATCCAGGCGGAGATGTCGCGCAAGGTCGGCACCGCCCCGACGGTGAAACGCGAACTTCTCGACCTGAGCGACGACGAGTTCGCCAGCGTTTCCTCGGAGATCGATCCGATCATCCCGCGCTACGATCTCTATCAGACCAAGTCCGACTGGCTGAACCAGAAGTGGACGGAATTGATCGTCGGCTAGAGCGGATCATGTTTAGTCGAAACCACTTTGTGGTTGCGACAAAACATGTGAATCCGCTCTACACCGTTAAGTTAGAGCAGATTCACCGGATTGATGGATCGCTAAAGCGATCCCATCAATTCCGGACCTGCTCTAGGCAGTCAGCCCGCGATCTGCAATCCTACGGCCGCCGGTTCCGCCGGCGGCCGATTCCCCCTTTTCCAACGGCTGGTGATCCATGTCGGGCCTGACACTTGAGGCGGTTTCCAAGCAGTTCGGAGACCTCACCGCGGTCGACGACGTCACGCTGAGCGTGCCGCACGGCACCTTCGTCTGCCTGCTGGGCCCTTCCGGCTGCGGCAAGACCACCCTGCTGCGCATGATCGCAGGGCTTGAGGACCCCAGCGGTGGCCGCCTGCTGCTCGACGGGAGTGACATTACCGCGGTGCCGACCCACAAGCGCGACTTCGGCATGGTGTTTCAGTCCCTGGCGCTCTTTCCGCATCTCAGCGTCGGTGAAAACATCGCCTATGCGCTGCGTATCCGCGGCACCGCCAAGGCCGATCAGATCAAACGCGTCGAAGAGCTGCTGGAGCTGGTGCACCTGCCCGGCCATGCCGACAGGCCGGTCAGCAAGCTTTCCGGCGGTCAGCGCCAGCGCGTCGCCATCGCCCGCGCCCTGGCCGTGTCGCCGCGTCTCTTCCTGCTCGACGAACCGCTTTCCGCCCTCGATGCCAAGCTGCGCGAAGCCATGCAGGTCGAATTGCGCCAACTGCAGCAGAAACTTGGGATCACCACGATCGTGGTCACCCATGACCAGCGCGAGGCCATGACCATGGCCGATCTGGTGGTGGTCATGGGTGAGGGCCGCATCCGACAGGCGGCGCCGCCGGTCGAGATCTACCGCAAGCCCGCCGACAGTTTCGTCGCCGACTTCATCGGCTCCACCAACCTGCTGGAGATCGCGCGCGACGGCAGCGGAGGTGCCATCTTCGCCGGCAAGGCCATCCCCGGCCTCGCCCTGCCCAGCGGCCTCGACAGGGCGCGCCTTTCCATCCGCCCGGAGGACGTCCAGCTGACCGCGCCGGGGAACGGCAGCCTGACCGGGCGTGTCACCTTCCTTCGTGACCTCGGCGGCACTGTCGAGACCTTCATCGAGGTTGCCGGCACCACGCTCACCGCCGTCTCGACCCCGCGCGAACGCCCGGACGTCACTGCCGGCGACGACATCGGCGTCGCCCTGCCCGCCGAAGCCTGCGTGGTGCTCAAGGAATGAGACGGGAGCCGGCACGGACCCTGAGCGACCACATGCCGGTCATCTTTCCGGCCTTGATGCTGCTGGTCTTCTTCGTCATCCCCTTCGGCATCATGATCGCCGTCTCCTTCTTCCAGCGCGAACAGGGCGGCTTCTACACCCCGGACTTC
Source organism: Pelagibius sp. (assembly GCF_965249265.1). NCBI lineage: Bacteria > Pseudomonadati > Pseudomonadota > Alphaproteobacteria > Rhodospirillales > Rhodovibrionaceae > Pelagibius > Pelagibius sp. The sequence goes on from NZ_OZ252224.1 coordinate 3,512,593, forward strand.
GTGCTTTCGAACTACGCGCGCTTCCTGTCTTCGTTCTTCGGCGGCGTGCTCAGCTTCTCCTTGTTGCTGGCGATGGCGGTTGCGGTCTGCTGCGTGGTACTGGCTTTTCCCTTCACCTATTTCCTGACCTGCCGGACGCGGCGGGTACAGATCGCCTGGCTGGTCGGCCTGCTTTCCGTGCTGTCGCTGTCGGAGGTGATCATCGGCTTTGCCTGGTCGACGCTGTTCTCGCGCACCGCGGGGATCAGCAACCTCTTCGTCGCCCTCGGCCTGATAGAGCAGCCGACGGCGCTGCTGCCCGGCTTCGGCGCCGTGCTGACCGGCATGGTCTACCAGGCCCTGCCCTACACCATTCTGGTGCTCTACCCCGCCCTGGTGCGGCTGGAGCCGACCCTGCTGGAGGCTTCCCGCACCCTTGGCGCCTCGCCGCTGCGCGGCTTCTTCGACATCGTGATCCCGGCGCTGCGCAACACCATCGTCGCCACCCTGATCATGGTCTTTGTCTTCGCGCTGGGTTCCTACCTGCTGCCGCAGATCCTCGGCCGCCCGCAGCACTGGACCCTCTCGGTGCTGATCACCGATCAGGCGATCTATCAGTCCAACATGCCATTTGCCGCGGCCATGGCGGTTTTCCTGGTGCTGATCTCTCTCGCCCTAGTGGGCCTGACGCTGCTGGTCGGCGGCCGCAAGGACCTGACGGCATGACCCCGGCCTGGATACGCAATGGCTACATGGCCCTCATCGCCCTCTTCCTGGCCGCCCCCCTGGTGGTAGTGGCCGGGGTTTCGGTGAACGCCAAGAAAACCCTGCTGTTCCCGCCGGAAGGTTTCTCGTTCTCCTGGTACACCGACATCTTCACCCAGAACGACTGGCGCAGCGCCCTCTTCGCCTCGGTCGGGCTGGCGGCGCTCTCGGCGGCCTTGGCAGTGGTGATCGCTTTGCCGCTGGCCTGGTTTCTCTGGCGCCGGGTCGCGCCCTGGGCCCGTTTCTTCCAGTTCCTCGGCGTCGCGCCGTTCCTGCTGCCGCCGGTGATCACCGCCCTCGGCTTCCTGTCGTTCTGGGCAACCGGCGGCTTCTACGGCGAACCCTGGACCGCCGTCATCAGCCACGCCATCTTCTTCGTCACCCTGCCGCTGGTCACGCTCTCGCTCGGTTTCGCCTCCATCGACCGCTCTCTGGTCGAGGCGGCGGCAACCATGGGTGCCGACGATGCCCGGGTGTTCCGCACGGTAGTGGTGCCCCTGATCACGCCCTATCTGGTCTCCGGTTACGCCTTTGCCTTCGTGCTGTCGCTGAACGAGTACATCGTCGCCTACATGACCGTCGGCTTCACTCTGGAGACCCTGCCGATCAAGATCTTCAATGCCTTGCGCTATGGCTACACGCCGACCATGGCGGCGGTCTCGATCTTCTTCGTGGTCATCGCTGCGGTCGTTTTCGGCCTCGTCGCCCGCTACGGCGACCTGCCGCGCCTGCTCGGCGCCTGGTCGTCGGGAGACAAGTGATGCGCATCGCCATCCTGCAGATGATCGCGGTGCCGGGAGACGTCGCCGCCAACCTGAAGCAGATCGAGGCGGCAGCGGAGAAAGCGGCGGCAGGCGGCGCGGCGCTCCTGATCGCCCCGGAACTGGCCACCACCGGCTACGGCGCCGGCGACGTTATCCGCGACCTTGCCGAAACGGCGGAGGGGCCGCAGGTTCAGGCGTTGACGGCAATCGCAAGGAAGCACGGCCTGGCCCTCGTTGCCGGTTTCGCCGAGCGCGACGGCGAGGAGGTGTTCAACAGCCTCGTCATGGCGGAAGCTTCTGAAACACCCAGCATCTACCGCAAAACCCATCTCTACGGCGACTACGAGCGCGCACTCTTCACGCCCGGAGAAGCGGACAGCGCCCTGCGCAATTTCCAGGGTCTGAAGCTCGGTTTCCTGATCTGCTACGACGTGGAGTTCCCGGAAAACGTCCGCCGCCTCGCCCGGGCCGGCGCCGATGTGGTGCTGGTGCCCACGGCATTGCCTGAGGGTAGCTTCGCCCGCTTCATCGCCACCCGGGTCGTCCCGGTCCGGGCTTTCGAGAACCAGGTCTTCGTGGTCTACGCCGATCACGGCGGCGGTGATGCAAACTTTAGCTATGCGGGCCTGTCACGGGCCGTCGGCCCCGACGGTCAGAGCCTCGCCGCCTCGGACACAGACACGGCAGAACTCCTCTTCGCCGACATCGATCCCGGCGCCTTTGACGAGAGCCGCCGCGCCAACACCTATCTGAGGGACCTGCGGAAACGCTAGGCACTGGGCCGATCTATCCGGCAGCGGCGACAAAAGGCTTGCGAATCACATAAGTCTGTACTTATGTTATTTCATGATCGAGAACGACATCTTCAGAGCGCTCGCCGATCCGACCCGCCGGGCGATCTTTGAGAAGCTGGCCGCCGGCGGCATGAACGCCTCCGCGCTGCGCAACGGCATGGAGATCAGTCAGCCGGCCATGTCCCAACACCTTGCGGTTCTGCGCAAGGCGAGACTGGTGCGCGAAGAGCGGCAGGGCCGTTTCGTGAACTACGAGGTCGACCCGGACGGTCTGGCGCTGATCGCCGGATGGCTTGCGAAGTACCGCGCCTACTGGCCGGCGCGGATCGACGCCTTGAAGGCTTTGCTGAAGGACATGGACTGATGAATGACCTGAAAACCGAGAAACAGACAAAGGGCGTGGTGCTCGAATACGAACTCGACGCATCGCCCGAGGCCGTCTGGCGGGCCATCTCTATCGCCTCGTTCCGCGAAAAGTGGCTGCCGGCGGGCGACCTGGCCGATGCCGAACCCGTCTCTTCGACAGCGGGTGAGGAGATCCGCTACAGAATGCGGGAGCAGGAACCGCCCTTCCTGGAGAGCGTCGTTGCCTTTCAGATCGATCCCAACGCCGAGGGCGGTACCACCCTCAGGGTCATCCACAGGCTGGTGGAGACGGAGCCGATAGAGCAGCCCTCGGCCGCCAACAGTACCCAAATCCTGATGATGCTGGCTGCCTGACACCGCAGCCCGAAACACAAAACCGGAAGACAGGAGTTCGCCGATGCGCGAAGCGATGCAGCTCGTCCCCATGGTGGTCGAACAATCCAGTCGGGGCGAACGCTCCTTCGACATCTATTCAAGGCTTCTGCGCGAGCGGGTCATCTTCCTCAACGGAGAGGTGAACGACACAGTCTCCGCCCTGGTCTGTGCGCAGTTGCTCTTCCTGGAGGCCGAGGACCCGAAGAAGCCGGTCCATCTCTACATCAACTCACCCGGCGGCGTGGTGACCAGCGGCTTCGCCATGTACGATACGATGCAATACATCCGGGCGCCTGTGCAGACGGTCTGCATCGGCACGGCGCGCTCCATGGGCTCCTTCCTTTTGATGGCGGGAGAGCCGGGCCAGCGGGCGGCATTGCCGAACGCCAGCCTGCACGTCCACCAGCCGCTGGGCGGCTTTCAGGGCCAGGCCTCCGACATGCTGATCCATGCCGAGGAGATGCAAAAAACCAAGCAGCGTATCACCCGCCTTTATGCCGAGCATTGCGGGCGCAGCTATGAGGAGGTCGAAAGCACCCTAGACCGGGACCGCTTCATGTCGGCGGAAGAGGCCCTTGAGTGGGGCTTGATCGACCGCATTCTCGAGCAGCGGGAAGACAAGGAGGAACTGGGAACGCCGGAGTCCACTTAGCCTGCGGGAGCTACGGCGGCCATTACAGGCGCTGTGACGCTGTTTTGCACCGGACCGTGCTTGAGCCCAAAGCTGCCGTCAAATCGATCCGGAAAGTGCGCAAGAACCGGATGGACTCAAGCAAAGCGCCTGAGCAACACTGGTTTGATGGGACTAAGGGCGATCCGGAACCTCGACTACGTTATTCTGCTGTGCGATGACATCCAGCGGATGAAGGGGTTCTATCAGGACGGGATGGGATTCCGGATAGAGGAGGACAATCCTCACTGGGTCAAGTTCAGGGTAGGCAGCTGTGCCCTGACACTCCGTCCGCGCGGCCCCTGGCTTGGGTGGGAGGACGGCCCGGTCCCGAAAGACTCGGCCGCTGTGCAGTTGGCTTTCTGTGTCGGCTATGACGAGGTCGACAACTGCCATGCAGAGCTCATCGAAAAGAATGTGGATGTAATCGAAGGCCCCAAGGATCAGCACTTCGGCCACCGAACGCTCTTTTTCAGAGACCCGGAAGGTAACGTCCTGGAAATCTACGCCGAGATCGACTCTGCTCAATCGTAGGTCGCAAGGTCGTTCTCCCCACCGAAAACAGACGCAATCGGCAGCGCCTCATCTTGAGCAGATGTGTAAGCACCGTCCCCTAAGCGTTCTTCCTGGCCAGGGCCGCCTGAGCCGCCGCGAGGCGGGCGATGGGCACGCGGTAAGGCGAGCAGGAGACGTAGTCCAACGGCACGGTCTGACAGAAGGCGATGGAGGCCGGATCGCCACCGTGCTCCCCGCAGATTCCGAGCTTGATGTCCGAGCGGGTCTTGCGGCCCCGCTCCGCGCCGATCTTCATCAACTCACCGACACCTTCGGGATCGAGGGAGATGAAGGGATCCTGCTCGATCAGGCCATGCTGCTCGTAAGCGCCCAGGAAGTTGCCGGCATCGTCGCGTGACAGGCCAAAGGCGGTCTGGGTCAGATCGTTGGTGCCGAAGGAAAAGAACTCCGCGCCCTCGGCGATCTGGCCAGCGCGCAGGCAGGCGCGCGGCAGCTCGATCATGGTGCCGACGAGATAGCGGATCTCCACGCCCTCGGCCTTGCGCACGGCCTCGGCCACCTTGTCGATCAGCGCCCGGAGGACGGGGAACTCCTGCTCCATGGAAATGAGCGGGATCATCACCTCCGGCTCCACGGTCTCACCGGTTTCCTTTTCCACCGCCGCCACCGCTTCGAAGATGGCGCGGGCCTGCATCTCATAGATCTCGGGATAGGTGATGCCGAGGCGGCAGCCACGGTGGCCGAGCATGGGGTTGGTCTCGACCAGCTTCAGGGAGCGGGCCCGCACCTGCTCTTCCGAAAGACCCGAGGCCTTGGCGACCTCTGCCACGGCCCCGTCTTCATGGGGCAGGAACTCGTGCAGCGGCGGGTCGAGCAGACGGATAGTCACCGGGCGGCCCGCCATCTCCTTGAACAGGGCGATGAAATCGTCGCGCTGGAACGGCAGAAGCTTCTCCAGGGCGCGGCGGCGCTGTTCGCCGGAATCCGCCAGGATCATCTCGCGCATGGCGACGATGCGCTCGCTGTCGAAGAACATATGCTCGGTACGGCAGAGACCGATGCCCTCGCAGCCGAACTGCACCGCGATCTTGGCCTCCTGCGGCGTATCGCAGTTCACCCGCACCGCCATGGTGCGGTGCTTGTCGGCCCAATCCATGATGGTGGCGAAGTCGCCGGACAGCTCCGGCTGAATGGTGTCGACGGCACCGGCCATGACCTCGCCGGTCGAACCGTCGAGGGTCACCAGATCGCCCGCATGCAGTTCCAGATCGCGCACCCGCATGACGCCGCTCTTGTGGTCGATGCGCAGTTCGCCGGCACCCGCAACACAGGCCCGGCCCATGCCGCGGGCGACCACCGCTGCGTGACTGGTCATGCCGCCGCGGGTGGTGATGATGCCAACGGCGGCATGCATGCCGTGGATATCTTCCGGCGAGGTTTCGGTGCGGCAAAGGACGACCTTCTCGCCGTCGGCGGCCAGCGCCTCAGCCTCGTCGGCGGTAAAGACCACCTTGCCGGAGGCCGCACCCGGCGAGGCCGGCAGGCCGCGGGCGATGACCTTGCGCTCGGCCTTGGGATCCAGGGTCGGGTGCAGCAGTTGATCCAGGGCGTTGGGGTCGATGCGGCGGATCGCCTCCGCCTCGTCGATCAGACCCTCGCCCACCATGTCGGCGGCTATTTTGAGAGCCGCCGGCGCGGTGCGCTTGCCGCTGCGGGTCTGCAGCATGTAGAGCGTGCCGCTCTGCACCGTGAACTCGATGTCCTGCATGTCCTTGTAGTGCTTCTCGAGCACATGACGCACGCCATCGAGCTGGCCGAACACCTCCGGCATAACCTCTTCCATGGCCGGCAGTTTGGAGTTGTTCATCTCCTTGCCGCGCAGGGTGAGGTTCTGCGGTGTGCGGATGCCCGCCACGACGTCTTCGCCCTGGGCATTCACCAGGTACTCGCCGTAAAAGGCGTTCTCGCCGGTGGAAGGGTTGCGCGTGAAGGCGACGCCGGTGGCGCAGTCCTCGCCCATGTTGCCGAAGACCATCGCCTGCAGGTTCACCGCCGTGCCCCACTCGGCCGGGATGCCGTGAAGGCGGCGATAGGTGATGGCGCGCTGGTTCATCCAGGAACCGAACACAGCGCCGATCGAGGCCCAGGCCTGGTCCTTGGGCGACTGGGGGAAAGGCTCCCCGGTCTCCGCCACCACCTTGGCCTTGAACTGCTCGATGACCCCGGCCCAGTCCTCGGCCGTCATCTCGGTATCGAGCATGTAGCCGCGGTCTTCCTTGGCCAGTTCCAGGATTTCTTCGAAGTGATGGTGATCGACCCCGAGAACCACGTCACCGAACATCTGGATGAAACGGCGGTAACTGTCGTAGGCGAAGCGCCGGTCGTCGGCGCGCTTGGCCAAGCCTTCCACCGTCTCGTCGTTGAGACCGAGGTTCAAAACCGTATCCATCATGCCCGGCATGGAGGCGCGGGCCCCGGAGCGTACGGAAATCAGCAGCGGATTTTCGGGATCGCCGAACTTCGCGCCAACCTCCTCTTCGATCTTCGTCAGAGCCGCATTCATCTGCTCGCCGAGATCGTCGGGATAGCGCCGCTCGTTGTCATAGAAGTAAGTGCAGACCTCGGTCGTGATGGTAAAGCCGGGCGGCACCGGCAGACCGATGGAGGACATCTCGGCAAGGTTTGCGCCCTTGCCGCCGAGCAGCTCTTTCATCTCGGCCCGGCCGTCAGCCGTTCCGCCGCCGAAGCTGTAGACCCATTTGGTCATCGTCTGCTTTCCGTTCCCTGCCTGTTGTTGTCTGTCGAAATTCATCTGCTTACCCGGGCGGCTTTTCGTGCCACCACTTGTTATCAGCCTTCGATCTTCGAGAAATCCGCGACCTCCGAGAGTGTCGCGCCGATGGCGCTGAGAAGGTTCAGGCGGTTTTCCCGCAAGGCTGCGTCGTCGGCATTCACCGTCACCTTGTCGAAGAAGGCATCGACCGGCTGACGCAACTGCGCCATGGTCTGCATGGCCATGGCGAAGTTTTCACCACCGAGCGCATCCTTCGCACCGCCCGCCGCCTTGCTGAGGTGTTCCGCGAGTGTGCTTTCTTCGGGTTGTGCCACGATGTCGGAACGGACTTCACCGCCATAGCGGCGCTTGTCCTTCTTTTCCTCGATGCGCACGATGTTGGCGGCGCGGCGATAGGCGACCAGGAGATTGGCGCCGTCGTCGCTGTCCAGAAAAGACTTCAGCGCCTCGACCCGTGCGAGGAGCCGGACGAGATCATCCTCGCCGCCCTGGGCCATCACCGCAGTGATGAGATCGTGGCGCACGCCCTGATCACGCAGAACCACCTTCAATCGCTCGCCGAGGAAGGCCAGCAGGTCCTCGGCAACCGGCGCCGCTGAAAGGCCGCTGTATTCCGACTGCGCCGCCGCGAAAACCCGCGCCAAATTGACCCGCAACTTGTTCTCGACAATCAAGCGGATCACACCCAGGGCGGCGCGGCGCAGCGCGTAAGGATCCTTGGAGCCGGTCGGCTTTTCGTCGATCATCCAGAAGCCGACGAGGGTGTCGATCTTGTCGGCCAGAGCCGCGCAGATGCTGACCGGCGCCGAAGGACAGGCATCGTTGGGGCCGAGGGGCTGGTAGTGTTCCGCCACCGCCTCGGCCACCGCCGGGGTCTCGCCGTCGTTCAGCGCATAGTAGCGCCCCATGATGCCCTGCAGTTCCGGAAACTCGCCGACCATGCCGGTCACCAGATCGGCCTTGCAGAGGCGCGCGGCGGAGCGGGCTTCGTCGCGCCCGGCGCCGGGCACGAATTCACTGATCGCCACGGCCAGGCTCTGCAGACGCGAAACTTTGTCGGCCACGGTGCCCAGCTTGGCGTGGAAGACGATATCGCCCAGCGCCGGAACCCGGGACGACAACGGTTCCTTGCGGTCCTGGTCGTAGAAAAAGCGGGCATCGGCGAGCCGCGGCTTCAGGACGCGCTCGTTGCCGGAGACGATGGTGGCGGCGCGGCCGCTGCCGGCTTCGGCTTCCATGTTGGCGACAAAGATGAAGCGGTCGGCCAGGCTGCCGTCGGCCGTCTCGGTCGAGAAATACTTCTGGTGACTGCGCATGGAGGTGGACAGCACCTCCCCCGGCAGGCTCATGAAGGCCTGGTCGATGCGGCCCATCAGGACCTGAGGCCATTCCACCAGTCCGGCGACCTCGTCCAGCAGGGCGGGGTCGTCTTTCATCTTAACCCCGGCTTCCTTGGCCAGGGCCGCCGCCTGTTCGGCAATCAGGTCGCGGCGCTCGGCAGCGGCCAGCACCACCTTTGCCGCGCGCAGCTTGTCGCGGTAGTCGGAGAAGCTTGTCACGGAGAAGCGTTGCGGCGCCAGAAAACGATGGCCCTCTGTACTGTCGCCGAAGGCAACGGCGCGGCCCTCGGCCATCTCAAAAGCCCCTTCCAGGGCCTTGCCACCGAAGAGCGCCAGGATCGAATGCAGCGGGCGGACCCAGCGGCGGCTGTCGTCGGCCCAGCGCATGGACTTGGGCCAGGGCAGATCGTTGAAGGCCTTGGCCAGCACCTCCGGCAAGACCGCGGCGGCGGGGCGCCCGGCCACATGGCGCACGGCGAAGTAAAAATCACCCTTGGGGGTCTCGCGCACCTCGGCATCGTCGATGGAGGCCAGACCGTTGGCCTTCATGAAGCCCTGCACCGCCTGCTCCGGGGCACCGACCTTGGGGCCTTTCTTCTCTTCCGAGAGATCCGGTTGTTGCAGCGGCAGGCCGTCGACTACCAGGGCCAGGCGGCGCGGTGTCGCATAGGCGGCCGCAGATTCGAAGGTCAGATTCGCCGCTTTCAGGCCCTCGGTCACGAGACGCTTCAGATCCTCGTCGGCACGCGCCTGCATGCGCGCCGGAATCTCTTCGGAGAAGAGTTCGATCAGAAGCTCGGCCATCAGCCCGCGCTCCCGCTATCGCCCTGCCCCTGGGTGGCGACCCAGGCCTCGCAACAGGCCTTGGCAAGATTGCGCACGCGCCCGATGTAGGCCTGACGCTCGGTGACCGAGATCACCCCGCGGGCGTCCAGCAGATTGAAGACGTGGCTCGCCTTCATACACTGATCATAGGCGGGCAGCGGCATGGGCCGTCCGTTGTCGTCACCGAACTTCAGGATCGTCTGGCACTCGGCCTCGGCATCCTTGAAATGCTGGAACAGCGTCTCGACCGTCGCCACCTCGAAATTAAAGCCGGAGAATTCCTGCTCGGCCTGCAGAAAAATGTCGCCGTAGGTCTTGCCGCCCTGGTCTTTGGGCACGCCGTCCCAATCCAGGTCGTAGACGTTCTCCACCCCCTGGACGTACATGATGAGACGTTCCAGGCCATAGGTCAGCTCGGTGGAGACCGGGTTGCAGTCGATGCCGCCGACCTGTTGGAAATAGGTGAACTGGCTGACCTCCATGCCATCGCACCAGACCTCCCAGCCCAGGCCCCAGGCGCCCAGGGTGGGGCTCTCCCAATCGTCCTCGACGAAACGGATGTCGTGGTTCATCGGGTCGATACCGATGGCGCGCAGCGAATCCAGATAGAGCTCCTGGCTGTTCGCCGGCGAGGGCTTCAGGATCACCTGAAACTGATAGTAGTGCTGCAGCCGGTTCGGGTTTTCGCCGTAACGCCCGTCTGTCGGACGCCGCGAGGGCTGCACGTAGGCGGCCTTCCAGGTGCCCGGGCCCAGCGCCCGCAGGGTGGTTGCCGGGTGGAAGGTCCCCGCCCCCATCTCCATGTCATAGGGCTGGAGAATGACACAGCCCTGCTGCGCCCAGAAATCCTGAAGGCGGAGGATCAGACGCTGAAAACAGGTGTCCGGATTTGCGTGAGACATCGTCTTTGGGCTGGTTTTAGTGCTGCGGCATGTTGCACCGCAGTAAATGCGGGCGAACCTTAGCGGGGCGCCGAACCCGAATCAAGCCGGGGGATCGGCTTTCTCGGCCGCTGAACCGGCCCCGTGAACAGACCCCGTGAACGGGCCTGGCGACCCGCCGCACTCAGCCCTTGCGGCCACAGTTGCAATCCGTCCCGCTCTGAATGTAAGCCCCACAGGTGGGACAGGGCACCAGATCGGCAACCTTGTCGTCCGCCGGCGGCGGGTCCGGGGTCTTTTTCGGCGGCTTCTTGCTCTCAGCCGCGCGCAGCTTGGCTTCCGCCTTGCGGGCAGACTGCAGCCGGCCGAGGAACTTGAACCCGTACCAAACGGCGGCGATCACCAGACCGAGAACAATAAGCTTCTGAATCGAAGGAAGTCCGAACATGGCGGCATTTAGCGGTGCGCAGCCCCATCGGTCAAGCAGGCTCGGCAAACCGAGCCCGGACGTCGAATCCGCCTAGAGTCCGAAGCGGGACCAGATCGCCCGTTCCTCCACCGCCGATAGCATCCCGGCGGCCCAATCCGCCGGGTCAAGCAGCCCCTCGGTCGAGGCGAAAAGGCTGTCAGCCGCGTTTCCCCGGCCCAGTCCGAGACGGCGCAGAAGGCGTTTCGGCCCTTGAATGCGGCGCAGACGCACCCGCTTGCCAAAGCGGTCACGCGCAACCTGGCGCAGGTCGCCCTCGGAGTCGGCGAGGCCGAGCTCGACCGCCTTGCGGCCGGACCAGAACTCGCCGCTGAACAAGACGTCTTCTGCCGCCTTCAAACGCTGGCCGCGGCGGTCCTGCACGGTTTTCTTGAACACATCGTGCAGGTCTTCCTGCAGGGCCTTCAGGCGCACTACGTCATCGGCGTTTTCCGGACTGAAGGGATCGAGGGTCGACTTGTGCTCGCCGGCGGTATAGACCCGCCGCTCGACACCCAGTTTCTCCATGGCTTCGGTGAAGCCGAAGCCAGAGGTGATGACGCCGATGGAGCCGACGATGGAGGTCGGCTGGACGAAAATCTCGTCCGCGGCACAGGCCAGCCAGTAGCCGCCGGAGGCCGCGACGTCCTCACAGAAGGCCAGAACCGGCACCTCTTTCTCATGGGCCAGATCACGCACCCGCTTGGCAATCAACGCCGATTGAGCCGGGGAGCCGCCGGGTGAGTTGATCACCAGGGCCACCGCGCTCAGATGCGGAACCGCGAAGGCACGCTCAATCAGCGCTTCGGTGCTGGCCAGGCTCATGCCGCTGCGCAGCGGGCCGAAGCCGCCGATGACGCCGGCCAGACGTAAAACCGCGACCTCGGGCCGGCGCGGCCGCAGCCAACGGAATGTGACAAAGTCTATAATCGATCGCATAGCCATCCCAGAAACATAAGGGCTAAAGCGGCGCTTTCCAAATCCAGCGCCTGAGGCCGTTGCCTGTGGCACGGCCTGAGGGTTGCCGCAAAGCGGCTACATGACCAGAGGGCCACCGGCGCGCAGCACCGCTTCGGCTTCCGGGCTGTAGCTGCCGTCATCACCGTGCAGAGCCAGTCCAGGCAACAGGCGCAGCGGGGCCCCGGTACCCTTGCGGGCCTGAACGATGATCCGCTTGGCCGGCTGCCCCCGGCGCGGCCACAGCGGCAGGACGGTCAGGTGGCCCCAGTCCTGTGAGAACAGCGTCAGGATCTCGTTCAGGCGGTCGGCACGGTGAATCAGCGTCAGGCTGCCCCGCGGCTGCAACAAGGCCAGGGCGCAATCGACCCAGGCATTCAGTCCCGCCTCGCCCTCCACCGTGGCGATACGCCTCACCTCGTGTTGCGACAGGCGCGCCGCCGCCGGGTCGAGGTAAGGCGGATTCATCATAACGTGATCGAAACTGCCAGCCGCAACCAAGGCAGGCGGGGCGCCGACGTCGCCAATGTGGACCGAAAGACGATCCTCGACCCCGTTCAGACGCGCGTTGTCCTGCCCCAGCTTGCCGAGCAGCGGTTGCAGTTCGAGGCCGACGAGGCGAGTCTCCGGAACCCGGTGCAGCAAGCAAAGGCTGGCGGAGGCAACACCGCAGCCCAGGTCCGCCACCACCTCGCCCGGCAAAGCCGGCGTCGCAGCCGCCAGCAGAACCGGGTCAATGGCCGCCCGATATCCCTCCGCCGGCTGGCGCAGGCGCACCCCGCCGCCGAGCAGGCTGTCCTCTGTCATCACGGTCGGAGCCGTCACAGGCTGGTTTCCTCCCCCGCCTCCGACATCACATGCCTGGCGCGCTGGTAATCCTGGTCACTCACCATCAATCGGCGAGGCAGAATCCCAATGGATCCCTCGAGCACGGATGTATGCTGATCGAGGACCAGGGTTTCGATACCGGCATCAGCCAAAAGCGCCTCCAGCCAGGAGAGCTTGACCATGTCGTTCGTGCGCAGCAGTTCTTTCATATCCTCGCCATTTATAACGCCTTTCGTCGCACCCGGGGTATCGGACTTGACCGCCCGGCGGTTAAACCTATGCTGCCTTGCAGGGTCCGAAACAAGTCCGGAGACCCGTAACGGCGGCCGTCAGGGCACGCCTATATTAAGGGATTGCTTAAGCGTGAGAGGTCCGTCGTGGCGTTAGTCGCCGAAATCGGCAAAGAGGAGAAAAACCCGGAAAGAACCGGTGTCGAACTCCTGACAACGCTTGTGGCGGAGGACCTGCAGGCGGTCAACAAGCTGATCGTCAAGCACATGGATTCCCCGGTCGCCTTGATACCGCAGTTGGCCGGGCACATCGTCGCCGCCGGCGGCAAGCGTCTGCGGCCCATGCTGACCCTCGCCTCCGCAGGGCTCTGCGGGTATCGCGGCGAGCGTCATCTGGGACTGGCAGCCTGCGTCGAATTCATTCACACCGCGACCCTGCTGCACGACGATGTCGTCGACGCCAGCGACCTGCGCCGCGGCCTGGCCACGGCCAATGCCGTCTGGGGCAACAAGCCCAGCGTGCTGGTGGGCGATTTCCTGTTCAGCCGGGCGTTCCAGCTTATGGTCGCCGACGGCAGCCTGGATGTCCTGCGCATTCTTTCCAATGCCTCTGCAGTGATTGCCGAGGGTGAAGTCCTGCAGCTCATGACCGCCAACGACACCTCCTCGGACGAGAATGCCTATATGGAGGTGGTCGAGGCCAAGACGGCGGCGCTCTTCGCCGCCGCCTGCCGCATCGGTGCGGTGGTGGCAGAACGCCCCGAAGCCGAAGAACTGGCCCTGGAGCGCTTTGGCCGGGATCTGGGGATCGCCTTCCAACTGGTTGATGACGTGCTCGACTATTCCGCCCTACAGGCCGATCTCGGCAAATCGGTGGGCGACGACTTCCGCGACGGCAAGATCACCCTGCCCGTGGTGCTCGCCTTCCAGCGCGCCAATGAGGCGGAGAAAGTCTTCTGGCGGCGCTGTCTGGAGGATCAGGACCATCAGGAGGGCGATCTGGAAAAAGCGATCGGTCTGATGCAGCGCCACGGCACCTTGACGGATTCGATGGCAAAGGCCCGGGATTATGCCAGTTCTGCCCGCCAGGCCCTCGAAGGCTTTGCGGAGAGCCCGGCCAAAGCCGCGCTCCGCGACATTGCCGACTTCTGCGTGGAACGGGCCTATTGACGCCGCTCCGGCGGCGCCACATGGATCTCCGCGCTGTCAGCTCTCTTCCGCCATTAACTGGCGCCATTCGCCAAGCCAGCTCAATTCGTCCAGAAACGCCATAAGCCGCACACAGAGAGCCACCGGGTGCGGAATCGCCGTGTCTCCCGACGCCCAGCGCCGCACCGTCGGTCGTTCACGCGCAACTCTCGCGACAACGCCGTCTGCCACCGCGGCGTCCCATACAACTGTGTGCAAATTCGATCCAACTCTTCCGCGGCCATCTCGCCCTCGATGGATTCCGCCATGGCTTTCTCCTGGCCTCTCGCTTCGATTCGCGAATAATAGGGCAATTTGCCTTTTGCGTCAAAACTGAAACGGACAATATGCCCCATCATTGCAATCTGCTTTGGGCAAAATGCCCTTAACTCAGGCGAATTCAGTGAATATATCGGCTGAAAAGGCTATTATGCCCTAATAATTAGTCTATAAAATTTTATATACTTCGAAATTTGTAGAATAGAGTTGTTTTGTTGTTGACTCCGGAAAAGAGAAAAAGTATATTCTCATCATCGTTCAGAGAGAGATCGCACTTCCTACGTTCCTGATCTACGCGCTTCGCATCGCAAACAAACCTCTCCGACGATTGTGACTGTTGCTGCATATTCAATATTTGGGGGTCGAATTACTTCGACCCCCTTTTTTTATCTTGGTCCCTTTGAAAGTGTCGCCCTGCATAGGAGCCTGAGATGTCCGGATTTCCAGATTTTCTGACCCGCGAGCGGCCGCCCCAGCGCGTGCTCCGCAGCCGCCGCGTCACCCCGCAGGAGCTCAAACGCCTGCTGTCCACCCATGCGCAGTTCCGCCAAGGCGCCCGCGGCGGGCGGCGGGCCGTGATGCTGCGCTGTGACCTCTCGGGCCTCGATCTGCAGGGAGTCGACCTCAGCGGCGCAGATATCATCGAATGCGACTTTAGCGACGCCGACCTCTCCCATGCCAAGCTGGAGAACGCCACCCTCGCCGGCTGCCGCTTTGAAAACAGCCGCCTGCAGGCCGCCAATCTATCGGGGGCCAACCTCTCCCGCTCGGACTTCAAGAAGGCTGATCTGCGGGGCACCGATCTGGCCGATGCGGACCTCTCAGGCGTCAGCCTCGGGATGGCCAGATTTGGCGAAAGTCCTCAATCCGGGCTGCCCACGAACATCGACACCCGGGCCCTGGACCGCGCGATGATGCAACGTAAACGACACTAGCAACGCAAGATTCTCTTTTCAGGCGTATGATGCGGCACGGTGAATCAGTGAGCAAAAACCCAGAAATTCAGTCAGAAGAATGCTTTACTTGGACAGCTACAAAGCATTGTCAACTTTCAGTTTTATCTATTGCTCCTGTTAATGCGTCATTAGTTTCCAGTTACTAGTTTGTGGGCTAAACTACGGTTAACAAAGTGGAGCAACTCATCATGAAGAGGATTATCTGCGCGCTCATTCTCGGCCTGGGACTTGCCGGAGCAGCGAACGCAGCCGAGGAAACTCCTTTGCAGCTTGAGGGTGTGACCATCGTTTCGGCTCAGGAACTGGAACCGATGCTGAATCAGGGCATTTTCATCTACGATCTGCGCAAAAAAGCGTCTTACGTTGATGGGCACGTGCCGGGCGCCGAGTCGGCAGCGGCCTACTACAATGCCCAGACAACAACCTTGGATACTGGCTTCCTTGGGCCCAACAAGTCGGATAGGGTCTTGTTTTACAGCCACGGTACAACGGGCTGGAAAAGCTATTGGGCCGCGAAGCGTGCAGTCGAAGCCGGCTACACGAATGTAATGTGGATGCGTGGCGGATTCTCTGAATGGGCGGCAAGCGAGCTTCCTATTTCCCGCTGACGCAATGTGGGGTTTGCGTCGACCATAGGATAAAGGGGCTCGCCTGTTGGCTCGTCGGGCGCGACGGTTAGGATGGTTCGGAAGGATCAGGACCCAGGCCCAAGCGGCCCTGGTGGTGTTCCTGATTGTTCTCGTCGCCCAGTTTGCGGCGTTGACCTATGCCCTTCAGCGCGATCAGGCGCTGATGCAGGACATCGTCGAGCAAAACGAGGCATCGCGGCGCGCCATCGACGCCCTGGCGGATGACCTCGCCCTGCTCAGTTACCGTATCATCGGCGTCAGCGGCGGTATCTATGCCGCGCAAAGCATCGCCTACGAGCTGCCCAGTCTCGGCAACCGTATCGTCGAGCACTGGAGCCTGGTGGACAAACGTCTCTCCGATTTCTCGGACGAGCGAACCAAGGCCCGTGCCGCAAAAGCGATCAACGGGCTGCCCAGCTTCCTGGAAAAGACGCGTCTGCTCTTCGAAGCGACCGGCCCCGTCCCTTCGCCAAGCGAGCTGGCACAGCTGGAGCGCAATCACGATGAGTGGCTGGATTATCGCGGCGCGCTGAATGTCTTCACGGAAACCGTACGCCTGCGCGTGGCCGAACACTCCGCCCAGAACTTCGAAGAGCTGAAGAACATTCAGTCCAAGCTCTCGGCCTGGTCGGCAACGGCACTGGCCAGCGGGCTGATCGCGCTCGCCGTCACCTGGTATCTTCTCATCTTCCGCATTGCCCGTCCGGTGACGGCGCTGGTCGCCTCTATGCGCCGCATCGCGACCGGAGAAACCTCCACCGAGGTGCCGAACCTCGACCGCGGCAACGAGGTCGGCGACATGGCGCGCGCCGTTCAGGTATTCAAAGCAAAGTCGATCGAAAACCAGCGCCTGCAGGAAGAGGAGGCCAAGCGTGGTGTCGAACTGGCGCAGGCGCGCGACGATGCCGAGGCGGCCAACCGCGCAAAGTCGGAATTCCTCGCCAACATGAGCCACGAGCTGCGCACGCCACTGAACGCCATCATCGGCTTCTCGGAAATCATGCAACGCAGTCTGCATGGCCCGCTCGGCAACGCGCGCTACGAGGAATACACAAACGACATTCATCAAAGCGGCCGGCACCTGCTCGAAATCATTAACGATATTCTCGACATCGCGAAGGTGGAAGCCGGCAAGCTCGACCTGAGACGCGATCGAATCAGCATAGACGACCTGTTCAGCTCCTGCGGCCGCCTGATGGCCGAGCGTGCCTCCAGCGCCGGCGTTGCCTTGAAGATCGAACCGGCGATCGATATGCCCGACCTGGTCGCCGACAAGACGCGTCTGCGGCAGATCATCCTTAACCTTCTCTCCAACGCCATCAAGTTCACGCCCAGCGGCGGCAGCGTCACTCTGCGCTCAAACATGCTGGAAAACGGAATCAGCCAGCTGCATGTCGTCGATACCGGCATCGGCATGACCGAGAAGGAAATGGCGTTAGCCATGCAACCCTTTACGCAGATTGAACATTCACTATCGCGGCGCTTTGAGGGCACGGGTTTGGGCCTGCCTCTGACAAAGGCGCTGGTCGAACTGCACTCCGGTAAGTTAAGCTTGCAAAGCGAAAGGGGGGTCGGTACCACAGCAAGTATTAATCTCCCGGTTGCATCAGGAGAGATCGAAGAACAAGAGGATCAACAGGCTCATCCGCCGGAAAGATAAGGTGGCGCAGCTAAGCCGCCTGGGGGGGTGATTGAGCAGGGAGCTTGACTGTGCAGCAACTAGACTCTTCTGAGCCGGCGGCTCCGCCCGGCTTGCAGCAGCGGCTTAGAAGTGACTTCGCAACCGCCGCCCTGCACTGGACCATCGTCGCTCTCTTCCTCGTTAACCTTACCACCGGCCTGCGGATTGCCAGCGACGCTTCGGATGCATCCTGGTCTTCAGCAGTAGACGCAGTTCTGCTGCAGGGCGACGTTTACGTTCTCCACATATGGTCGGCCTGGGCTCTTACGGCCGCCTGTATCGCCTACATCATTTTTCTGCTGGCTGCCCACCTGGGGCCACGCGTTGCCTTGGACGCGAGCCGCTTTCGCGCCCTCTCCTCGCATGACCGGCGGACGCGCTGGCAGTCCATCAACGTTCTGATCTATTGGCTGGCCTTCCTCCTGGTCGGCGCTGCGGCAGTCACCGGCAGCCTGATGTATTTTCATCTGCTGCCGGAATCGCAAAGCCTGGTGACGACGCTCCACCGCGTGGTCGCCTGGACGCTTTTCGCCTACATCTTCCTCCATGTGATCGCGCAATGGGCCATGGCCGGCTGGCGCGGGCTGTTGAAGATCGTGACCCCGCGCCTCGCCTACATGGCAGCCGCGGTCATCGCCTTTGCCGGTGCCGGGGCTTTTGCGGCCGGCTTGTTTGCGCTCGACCAGATGACCTTGCCCAAACTGGTGGTTGCCAAAGTCAGCGAGGCGCCCAGCCTTGACGGAGAGATTGACGACGCCGCCTGGCGGACGGCCGGCATGGTGGTGATCGATACGCACAAGGGGGCGAACCTGCCGAACGGCAGCATCCCGGTCCACCTGCGCGCCGTCCACGACGGGACCCATGCCTACCTGCTGTTCGAATGGCCCGACACAACGCGCAGCCAGAAACACCTGCCGCTGGAAAAGACGGCCGAGGGCTGGCGCGTCGTCCAGACCGATTTCGCGAGAGCCGACGAAGACCGGTATTACGAAGACAAGTTTGCGGTCATGCTGTCGCGCGACTCTCAGCTTGCGGCCCTGCATACATCCCATCTCGGCGCGCGCCCGCTCGACGATCTGCCGGGGCCGAAGGGCGGACGCGGCCTGCACTATACGACCGACAACTCCGTCGTGGACGTCTGGCATTGGAAGTCGGTGCGCGTCGGCCCGCTGGGCCAGATCGACGACAACTATTTCGGCCCTCCCCGCGCGGCGCCTGAGTCGGCCGGTGCACGCTACACGGGCGGCTACACACAGGACCCGAAGACCGGCGGCGGCTTCACCATGAATTGGGAGAAGTTCGACACCGGCACGGTGCAACCGCGCTGGCTGCCGCGTTCGCCGGACGTTCTTGCCGAACGCATGGGGCCGATCAACATGGATCCCGACGTGGGTGACGACGGCCTCTGGTGGTTGCCGCGCAGCCTGATGGTCGAGGCGACACCGGAACACGACGCCCTCTTTCCCGTCGGCACGGTGATGCCGAGCGTTATTGTCGAAGAACCATTCCAGGGTGACCGCGGCGATGTCGAAGCCGTCGCCGAATGGCGTGACGGCTGGTGGCGCATGGAAGTAAAACGGAAACTCGAATCAACCTCAGACTACGACGTCACCATCGGTGAGGGCACCTACCTCTGGGTCTCGATATTCGACCACACGCAGACCCGGCACAGCTTTCACCTGAGGCCTGTTCAACTCGAACTCCAATGACTTGATCCAAGGACACTGTCGCTATGACAAAGCTTACCATCAGACAGTGGCCTTTGCCGGTTGAGACCGGCCGGTCGACCATTCTGGACGCCGCGCTGGCCTCGGGCGTGCCCTTTCCGCATGGATGCCGCACCGGCGAGTGCGGCGCCTGTAAAAGCCTGTTGCTGTCGGGCGACGTCACGATGTCGAACTACGATCGCGAGGTCTTGAGCGACGCCGAGAAGAAGGCCGGCTTTGTCCTCGCCTGCCGTGCAAAGCCGCTCTGCGATGTCCACGTGTCCTGGCTTGGCGGCTCCGTCAATATCGAGCTGCCGATCCGCCGCATGAACGCCCAGGTCACCAACATCGAGCAGGTCAACCCGATCATCCGGCGAATCTATGTCTGGCCGGAAGAGACGCTGCAGTTCGCCGCTGGACAGTTCGCGCGGCTGCGCTTCGGCAATCTGCCGGCCCGGGCCTATTCGATGGCCAACGCACCGGGCGACGAAGCCCTTGAGTTCCACATTCGCCTGATCCCCGGCGGCGCCGTGAGCAATCACATCGCCCAGGACCTGGAAGTCGGTGATACGGTTCAGATCGAGGGGCCCTTCGGCAACGCCCACCTGCGCCCCGAAGACCGCAGTCCGCTGGTATTGGTTGCCGGCAGTTCGGGCTTGGCCCCGGCGAAGTCGATCATTCGAACGGCACTGCTCAATCAGCCCGACCGGGAGGTGCATCTCTACTTCGGTGTGCGCAATGAGGAGTACGTCTACGACGAGACCGAACTGCAGGTCCTCGCTACGCGCTACAAAAACCTGAAGGTCGAGACCGTCCTCTCCGAACCGCAGGGGCAGACCGAGCGCCGCACGGGTATGCTGACCGACGTTCTCGCCCAGGACCTGATCGCCCATACCACGGCGCAATTCTATATGGCCGGGCCGCCGGAGATGGTCACCGCCGTGTCAAAGGTGGTGGCCGACTTCGGTATCGGGAAAGAACAGATTCACGCCGATCCGTTTCACACCGGCGGCCCCTCGGCGCAGATTGAAGAGCCCGCCGGGAACATCACCAAACTGCTCTCCGGGTTCCGCAGACTGTTGCCTGTGGGCCGCCTGCGCCATGCCCCGGCGGGCGGGGCGCCGCGCAGCGTCCAGGCCGTTCATCAGGCGGCACAGGAGAAACGGGCGGGCCGTGCGGAGGCAGTGACGGAAATCGCCAATGATCCGCAGCCCGCCGAAGAGGCCGAGGTCCGTGGCGGCGACCGGCGGCCGGGCTGACGTCACCGGCCAGCGCCGGGCTGTCCGGGGCGTGCTGCATGGGGGCGTTCTGCCTGGGGGCGCTCCACATGGGGCGGCAGCCAGCAGGACCGGGCGGGCGCTCAGGCGGCCCCGGGCTTTCGTCAGGGATGAGATATCTGTCTGATTGCTGCGCCTTGCTTGCCGGACCAATCCAAGACAGCGATCGTCCGATCACCTTGATTTCCTTGGTATTGGTCGGGGAGAGAGGATTCGAACCTCCGGCCCCTACGTCCCGAACGTAGTGCTCTACCAGGCTGAGCTACTCCCCGGCGCGGCGCGTTATAGCGATTCCCACTGGGCATTGCAATCCCGGCGGCGGCCACCGCCGCTGGGAGACAGGCGGATCTCTTTGTTAACGAATCCGGAACCCTTCTGCGATACTTGTCTGCAGAACCTATGATTGAGCGCTTGACGGGGCCTGTACAATCCGGCGGGATGGCGCCAATAAAGCACTTCAGGGCATTTCTTTGGTAAGTCCTCGTCAAATCTTATCCGGAATTTCAGCGAAAAATCCTTTTTCATTCCCTATCTGCTTTACAGATCATCGCGCTAACTGGACACCGAAGAAAGTGAACAAGGCTTCGACAAAGCGTCTCAACAGGCTGATCGCCGTCATTCTGCTGAGCTTCGTGGCCTCCCCCCTGACTATGGGGCCTGCGGCCGCAGAGCAGCTTTCCCTGTTCCGCATCGGCACCGGCGGCGTTGGCGGGACCTATTATCCCATCGCCGGGCTGGTCGCCCAGGCCATCAGCAACCCTGCAGGCCACTGTGAAGCAGATGAGGTCTGCGGCGTACCGGGCCTGGTGGCGGTGGCCCAGTCCTCAAGCGGATCGGTGACCAACGTGAGGGACATCGCCGGCGGGCGGATCGAGTCCGGCTTCGTCCAGTCCGACGTCGCCTTTTGGGCTTACACCGGCATTGCCGCCTTTGCTGACGACGGACGCCAGACCTCGCTCCGCGCGATCGCCAATCTCTATCCGGAATCTTTTCACATCGTTGTGCGCAGCGACAGCGGTATCGAGACTGTCCCCCAGCTTGCGGGACGGCGTGTGGCTCTGGACGAGGCCGGCTCCGGCACCCTGGTCGGCGCGGAACTGATTCTTGAGGCTTTCGAACTGGTCGAAGCGGGGGTTACCGTCACCTACCTGAAGTCCGATGATGCCATGGAAAGACTCGTCGCCGGTGAACTCGACGCGTTTTTCCTGATTGCCGGCTATCCGGCAAAAGTGGTGCAGTGGGCCAATGAACATACCGACATTCGCCTGCTTCCCATCACCGGGCCCGAGACAGCGACGTTGGTCGAGGTTAATCCCTTTCTGCAACGCGACGTGATCCCCGGCGCCACCTACGAAGGGGTTGGCCAGGTCGAGACCCTGACCGTCGCGGCGCAGTGGATCACCCGCGAGGATATCGCCGAAGAAACGGTCTACGGCATCCTTCAGGCGCTGTGGCGCAGCGATGCCCGCCGGCTGCTGGACCGGGGACACACCCAGGGAAGGGTCATTCGCCTCGAAACCGCCTTGGAAGGGGTCGGTATCCCCCTGCATCCCGGGGCTCTGCGTTTCTATCGCAGTGTCGGCCTGCTCAAGCGTCGCGACAGCAACGAGAACCCGACAAACTGATCGTCCGGGATCTCTGCGCCGGACCCTCAGGCCCGCGCCGCCTTCGCCGGCGGCCAATCCTGCAGAAGTCTCAAAAAATGCCGGCTAGCGCACTGTTTCACAGGCTGTTTGCCAATCATCGGTAGGCCCTCGATCTACCCCTTCCGACTTTGCTTAGGGCTTGTTCGCCGGAGTGCCATAAGCTAGCTTCTGTGCACTTTGCGGGGGCGTCGGGGGTTGGGATCTCAGGCAGTCCTCCAGAGCGGGAAACAAGAATCAAGGCCCGCCAGGTTTCACGGCGGGTGCGAGCAACACGGGAGGACACATCATTATGCGCATCCGCAGAACCTTCACGCTTGCCGTCTCGGCGCTGACAGTCGGCGCGGTCATGGCTTTCGGCTGGCCGGGGGAGGCCGACGCCGAGGACAAACGCGTTCGCTGGAACATGGGCAGCGCCTTCGGCAGCAAGCTCACCCAGCTCGGCACGCTGGGCGTCAGCCTTTCTGAAAAGGTCGAACGCTCGACCGGCGGCAACATCCGCCTGAAGTTCTTCGAGCCCGGCGCGCTGGTGCCGCCGCTGGAGATGTTCGACTCGATTTCCGCCGGCTCGCTCGATGCCGCCTGGTCGACCGCCGGCTACTGGGTCGGCAAGGACGAGACCTTCGCCATGTTCTCCGCCGTGCCCTTCGGTCCACGCGCCGGTGAGTACCTCGGCTGGATGTACTACGGCGGCGGCAAGGAGCTGATGGACGAGCTCTACAGCCCCTTCAACATCAAGGCCATCACCTGCGGCGTGATCGCGCCGGAAGCTTCCGGTTGGTTCCGCAAGGAGATCAACAGCGTTGAAGACCTGAAGGGCCTGAAGATGCGGTTCTTCGGCCTCGGCGCCAAGGTCATGGAAAAGATGGGCGTCTCGACCCAGCTCCTGGCCGGCGGCGACATCTTCCCGGCGCTTGAGCGCGGCTCGATCGATGCCACCGAATTCTCCATGCCGGCGATCGACCTGAACCTCGGTTTCTATCAGGTCGCCAAGCACTACTACTTCCCCGGCTGGCACCAGCAGGCGACGCTGTTCGAGCTGCTGATGAACAAGGAGAAGTACGACGCCCTCTCGGAAACCCAAAAGGCCCAGCTTGAAATGGCCTGCGGCGACAACGTGCGCGAGGGCCTGGCCGAAGGCGAAGCGATCCAGGGTGCCGCCCTGGCCGAGCTGCAGTCGAAGGGCGTGACCATCCATCGCTGGCCGCCCGAGGTTCTGGCAGAGCTGAACGGTGCCTGGAACGAGGTCGCCGGTGAGCTGGCCGCGGAGAACCCGAACTTCAAGAAGGTCTGGGAATCCTACAGCGCCTTCCGCGAGCAGTACAAAATCTGGGACGAACTCGGTTATCTCTGATCCGGACGCAGATCCGGACGCGACCGCGTTCCAAGACCCGCTGAAGCGGTCTTAGCGAAAGCAGCGCCGGAGCTCTCGAAACAGGGCTCCGGCGCTTTTTTTCAAGCAGACCCACTTTCGCGGGAAATGCAGCAAGCCCGGGACGGCAGGACCCGGACCTTGAACAGGGCAGGATGGGAAGCAGCATGGAAGTCTTGATACGCGTCAGCGAGGGGCTGGACCGCGTTATAACGAAGGTCGGCAAGATCGCCGCCTGGGCGGGCCTGATCCTCATTCTGATCACTGTCTTCGATGTGGTGACGCGCCGCTTTTTCGTTCTCGGCTCGACCAAGCTGCAGGAACTGGAGTGGCATTTCCACACCATCCTCTTCGCTTTCTGTCTGGGCTTCGCCTATCTGAAAGACGCCCATGTGCGCATTGACCTGCTGCGCGAAAACCTCAGTGAAAGAACACGGTGGTGGATCGAGTTGGCGGGCTGCCTGCTGTTCCTCATTCCCTACTGCGCCCTGGTGATCTATTTCTCCGTTGAATACACCTACAAGTCCTTCGCCACCAGCGAGGTTTCGGCCTCCGCCACCGGCCTGACCCACCGCTGGATCATCAAGTCGGCCATCCCGCTCGGCTTTACCTTCCTGGCGCTGAGCGGCGTTGCCGTGGTGCTGCGCAAGATTGTCGAACTGTTCGGACCGCCGCCGCTGCGCGAGAAGGTTCACGATACCGAGGAGGCAGAGGCCGAGCATCTGGAAGATGCGGTGCGGCCCATCCTGGACGACCAGGACAGGGAGCAACGCTGATGGATTTCTATATTGAAGACTATCTGCCGCTCTTCATGTTCGGCGCGCTGGCGATGCTGCTGTTCAGCGGCTACCCGGTGGCCTTCGTCCTCGGCGGCATCGGCCTCGCCTTCGGCTTCATCGGCATGTACTTCGAGGTCTTTTCCTTCATTCAGTTCTTCAACATAGCGCCGCGCATCTGGGGCGGTATCGCCGAGAATCTTGTCCTCACCGCCATCCCGATGTTCATCTTCATGGGCACCATGCTGGAACGCAGCGGTGTTGCGAGCGACCTGCTGCACTGTCTTCAGGTTCTGCTGCGGCGGGTACCCGGCGGTCTGGCCCTCTCGGTCACCTTGATGGGCACCATCATGGCGGCCACCACCGGCATCATCGGCGCATCGGTCGTGATGATGACCCTGCTGGCCCTGCCGGTGATGTTGAAGCAGAACTACAACATACCCCTGGCCACGGGCACCATCGCCGCTTCGGGGACTCTCGGCATTCTGATCCCGCCTTCGATCATGCTCGTGATCATGGCCGATCTGCTTGCCCGTTCGGTCGGCAACCTCTTCGTCGCGGCCATCGTGCCGGGCTTCATGCTGGCCGCCTTCTACATGATCTACATCTTCGTACTCTGCCGTTTCAAACCGGAACTGGCGCCGCCGCTGGCGGCCGAGGAAGGGCCGGACAGCGCGCTGGGTCTGATGACGATGGTCCTGCGTTCTTTCATTCCGCCCCTCTTCCTGGTCTTCCTGGTGCTTGGATCGATCGTTTTCGGTTGGGCCACGCCGACGGAGGCCGCCGGTGTCGGCGGCGCCGGCGCCATCCTGCTGGCAATCCTGAACCGGCGCCTGAGCTTCACGGTGCTGAAAGACGTCATCGAACGCTCGGCACTGACCGGCGGCATGCTGTTCGGCATCTTCATCGGGGCGACCTGCTTTTCCTACGTCTTCCGGGCGCTTGGCGGCGACGACATCGTGATCGAACTGGTCGAGAGCCTCGGCCTCGGGTCCTGGGGCCTGCTCTTCATTCTGATGGGGATCGTGTTCTTCCTCGGCTTCTTTTTCGATTGGATCGAGATCACATTGATCGTGCTGCCGGTCTTCGCACCCATCATCGCCGAGCTCGACTTCGGTGATCACGTTCAGGGCACCGAGCTGGTCTATTGGTTCGCGATCCTGCTCGCCGTCAACCTGCAGACGTCGTTCCTCACGCCGCCTTTCGGCTTTGCGCTGTTCTACATGAAGGGCGTGGCGCCGCCGGAAGTGAAGATCCAGCAGATCTACAAGGGCATCATTCCCTTCGTGCTGCTGCAGCTCACCGGGCTGGGGCTGGTCATTGCCTTCCCGGAGATCGCTCTCTGGCTGCCGCGTTTGCTGCTCGACTGACGCTGCCGCATCGCCACCAACAAGAAACGGCGCCGTCCCGCATTGGGCCCGGCGCCGTTTCTGTTTTTTCAAAGCCCTTGCGAAGGAGCGGACAGGCTTTCTGCGGACGTCCTCAGGCAGCCAACTGATGCAGCTTCGCCATCAGGTAGTCGATATCGTCCTTGGTCATGGTCGAGGACGGATCCTCGAACTGGGTCAGAAGCCGCTCGATAATCCGGCTGACGAAGCGCTCGCGGTCGTTACGGCCGCCATCGTAGTCCTCTTCATCGAGGATCCGCACCGCCGCGGAGACAGCGCTCAGCAACCGCCCGGGCATCTTGGCTTTCTCGTAGAGCGAGGAGAGCCCAAGACCGCCTTCGTCATGAATCAGTTTGCGGGCGTTCTTCAAGGGCACGTTGGCGAGGCGCGCCATGGCCGCTTCGAAGAAGGGCATGTCGCCGACGCAAAGCGCGCGGATGATCAATGACGTCGTCAGACGGCCATTGGTGTAGAGCTGGAAGACCAGTTCCTCCAACTCCGCATCCGAGGAGCCGCGGCTCAACAGGCTGACGGTCGCCCGCTCCCGGGTCTGCAGAACCAGGTTGCTTGCCGCATCCGGGGTCAGATTGTGCTTGCTGACGAGATAGCCCTGAAGCTTCTCGGTCATCGCGCTGACCAGTTGTTCGCTGATGCTGGCCGGCAGGCTGGGCCGGCGGGACAGGGAGTCGGAAACAGCCTCGCTGTCCTCATACTCGTTCAAAACACGGTCGAGCGCGTCTTCGCTGAGTTCGGCGCCTTCGTTGGCGACCAGCCGCGCCACCGCCGTTTCGTTGCCGGTTTCGATCAGGGCATCGGCGACGGCGCCGGAAACCGTGGCGCGCTGCGCGATGATAACCTGCTTGGTGCCCGCATTCTCGCCGCGGACAATGCTGATCAGGTCTTCGTCGGTCAGCACCTCGGAAAACTTCAGCACCGGCAGAGCGACGGAGTCGACATCGCGGGCCAGAGTTACGGCAAGGTCGTGGGGCAGATCGGAAGTCGTCTTCAGATTGGCGGCCAGCGCCTCGCGCACCCTGATCTCGGCGTCCTGCGTCAGCTTGCGGAAAATCTCCTCGGCGATCTTGCGCTCGGAGTCGCTCATCCGCGGATGACGCTGGTCGTACTGGGTTGCAATCTTCGAGGTAGTCTCGGCACGCACAGATGGCGAAGGGTCAGCCATCAATCGGGCAACATCCTCCTGGGAAAGGCTTCCTGTCATGTCTCTCTGTCTGCCCGCTGTCTGTCTTCGGGTGTGGGCACCGACAAAAGGCCCGGAGGCCTGCGATCCCACGAAGCAAGTATCCTCCTGCGGCGTTAATTCATGCTTAAAATCTGACCAATGACCCTCAAGCCTCAACAGGCCGGACTAAGGATTTTCGGACAGGGTACTACCGATTACGGCCGAATTCCCACGACACCACGACTGCAGGTAGAAACCTGGCGGCACCTTATTGACGGGCGAGAAGCTGCTTGGCGACCGCCTGGATCTGCTTGTTCGGGTCAATATCCAGGAACGACGTGACCTCCAGCTCACGATCCTCGAAGACATCGCGGTCTCCATTCTGCTGCTGCCAGAGCGAAACCTTGCGGTCCCGGGCCTCCAGCAGCTCGATAATCTGCGGCTTGTAGAGTTGGACCATGGCCGTAACCCAGCGGTTCACCGGCCAGGACGGCTGGGTATGGTCGATCTTGAAATAGTCCAGCAGCACCGTGACATCCTTGGCGTCGTACCAGACCTCGCCGGTTACCCAGCGGTTCACCGTAAAAATCCGGAACGGCAGCCCTTCGGGGGTCATGGAAATCGCGATCAGATGACTGAGGGCATCGTTGGGGTCTTCAGGCTTTACGAAACCCGGCACAGCCGCGGGTTTGATACCGGGCGGCATACCCTTGGGCCGGACGAAGGTATGGAAATGGCCGTGCTCGCCCTCGAAGCGCTGATCCGGCGCATGGGCATGATAGTAGAACTGGCCGTGGGTTTCGTGGTCGTAGACATCGCCCGGCGGATAGTGATCCCACTCATAGAAGGTCCCGTTGTTCTTCAGCAGCTCCCCAACGATGTTGTCACCGGTTTTGGCGAGGACGCGGTGAATCTCGGCCACTTCCTGGCCGGCTTCCGCCATGGCTTCCAGGTCTTCGGTTGAAAGCGGCTCCAAAGCAAAATCGCTGTCGACCGCGCTTTCTCTGATCTGTGCTTCGCTTCTCATGATCTCAGATACCTACATACGCCCGGGCCGCAATACGAGCCCCCGGAGCATCACTTCGACGTGAAGCTAGCACCGGTGCCGACGGCAGAACAGCCGACATACCAGAATAACCCTATTCTACGATAAGGCGAAAACCGATAAGAATGTGTTTCAGTGCTTGAGGCCGGCTGTGCTGAGCCGCCGGGCGGCAAACACCGCAACCGCTGTCGTCCCAGGATCCGCCTTTGACCAGATAGCGGTCGCCGCTTCCTGAGGCGGTTGCTGTGGCCGTCCACTCAAAGACCTGCCCGGCGGCATCCACCAGGCCATAGGGGCTGTTTCCTTCGGGAAAGCGCCCGACCGGCAGCGTGTCGAAAGGCCCCCGGTCGTGGCTGTTGAGCCGCGCAGGGTCCCAGGCATCGCCCCAGGGGAAGCGCAGGCCCGCAGGACCGCGGGCCGCCTTTTCCCACTCAAGCGCCGTCGGCAGGCGCCACGACCGCCCGGTTTGCGCCGTCAGCCAGGCCGCAAAGGCCCGGGCATCGGCATGAGAGACCAGCACCACCGGATGGTCTTCCCTGCCCGCCGGCAGTTTGCCGCCAATCCAGGCATGGCGCCGGGTACGCTCGAAGGGATGGATCAGCCCATAGCCGGCCCAGGTGCGGGGATCGACGTCCGGCGCTGCATGACCGGTCGCTGCAACAAAAGCGGCATAGTGTCGGTTGGTGATCGGGGTTTCGGTGATCCGAAAGGCCGGCAACGATTGTTCCGTCCTTGGACGCTCGGCCTCGTACCAGCGCCCTTGCCGCGTACGGCTGTGGCCATAGGCGGCCTCGTCGAGGCGGTAGGCAGCCTCCCGCTCCGCCCGATCCGAACCGGCGATGAAAGGCCCGGCGGGAATCCCGATTACCGCTGGTTCCTTAAAGGGCGCCGCGCCGCCTTGGGCGGCTTCCGGCACAGCCGCCAAAGCCAGAGCCAGAGCCAGCACAGCGGCCAAGCCGCCGAGGTGAGTTGCATTCCAGGACATCAGGAGAGATTAACCGGGACGGCGGCCGCCGATCCACTAACGCTGTTTCACAATTCAGTGGAACCCGCCACCGGCCAGCAAGCCGGGGGGGCCTTCCCCTCAGTCCCGCACCACCGTCACGGAGCAATGGGCGTGGCGCACGACACGGGCGGCGTTGGGGCCGAGCAGGTAGTCCTGCAGTTCCGGCCGATGGGAAGCCATGACGATGAGATCGACATCGGCCTCCTTGGCGAAATGCAGGATCTGCTCGTAGATCGTGCCGTGAGCGACAATGTGCTGCACCTTGATGTCGTCTGGAACAGCCTGAGCCACAAAGGCATGGAGTTGTTTGTTGGCCTCTTCCAGGGCCTGTTCTTCGAAATTCGCCGGGAAGAAGCCGCTGACGATGCTCATCCCGAAGTTCGGCACAATGGTCATGACGTGCAGGCGGCTGCCAAAGGCCTTGGCGATCTCGACGGCAGCCGTAACCGCCTTGGTCTGGGTTTCCTGATTGCCCAGGTCGACCGGCAGCAGAATGTCCTTAAACATGACTGTACTTCCCCCTTACCGATATCCTAGATCGGATCATGTTTTGACGTAACCACTCCGTGGTTGCGCCAAAACATGTGAATCCGATCGACCTCAAACAGTTAGAGCAGATTCACTGGGTTGGATGGATCGCTCACGCGAGTCCATCAAACCCGGATCTGCTCTAGGCAGCCGCCGCGGCGGGCATCTTGTTGCGGCGCCCCCGCTGCATGATGATGATCAGGCCCAACAGCAACAGCGCCGGAATGTACATGAGCTGCTTGGGCAGTTGGTCGATGGGTTCCTTGACGGAAACGATCACCTGATCGAACTCCAGACCGGCCGCTTCAGCGGGTGAATCGAACCCGGCGTTGTCGACCAAGACCTGCTCCCCGTCGATCAGCACATCCAGGCCGGCTGCAGAGAGCCGCTCCTCACCGGTCGCCCCCTCACCCATGGGCAATAAAGCGACGAAGCTGCGCGGATTGCCGACCGCGTCGATCCCATCGACACGCAGGCGCAAGGTCTCGCCCGCCTGCAGGCGGTCGGCCACGGCCATGATCTCGGCAGGTGCGGCATCGCGGGTCGGCGGCGAGACCATGTCCATCCAGAACCCCGGCCGGAACAGCGTGAAGGCGATCAACAGCAGCGCCACGGTCTCGTAAGCGCGGTTGCGGGCCAGGAAAAAGCCCTGGGTCGCCGCCGCGAAGATCAGCATCGCCGCGGTCGCAACAACGAAGACCATGATGCCCCCCAACCAGTCGACGTTGATCAGCAGCAGATCGGTGTTGAAGATGAAGAGGAAGGGCAGCGCCGCCGTGCGCAGGCTGTAGAAGAAAGCGACGAAGCCGGTCTTGATCGGGTCGCCACCGGATACCGCCGCCGCGGCAAAGGAAGCCAGACCAACCGGCGGCGTCACGTCGGCCATGATGCCGAAGTAGAAGACAAAGAGATGCACGGCAATCAGCGGCACGATGAGACCCGCATCCTGGCCGAGCTGAACGATGACCGGCGCCAGCAGTGCCGAGACCACGATGTAGTTTGCCGTGGTCGGCAGACCCATGCCGAGGATCAGGCTCAGAACAGCCGTCCAGAGCAGGATCAGCAGGATGTTGCCGAAGGAGAGGATCTCGACGAGATCGGCCAGCACCAGACCGACGCCCGTCTGGGACACCGAACCCACGATAACGCCGGCAGTCGCCGTGGCGATGCCGATGCCGATCATGTTGCGGGCACCGGCAACGAGGCCTTCATAGAGCTCGGTCAGACCCTTGCCGAACCAGGCGCCCAGTGCCGACTCGCCGCGGAACAGCGCAAACAGCGGCCGCTGCGTGACGACGATGAAGATCATGAAGGCCGTCGCCCAGAAAGCCGAGAGCGCGGGCGATAGCCGTTCCACCATCAGGCACCAGACCAGCACGATGACCGGCAGGACGAAATGGATGCCGGATTTCACCGTAGGCCCGACCTTGGGCAGCGAGACAATGGGAGCATTCGGATCGTCCAGTTCCAGGTCCGGGTAGGCGGAACAGAACTTCACGATGGCCGTGTAGACTGCCGTCAGCAGCGCCGCAATGATCCATCCGGAGTAATCGTCGAACAGGACGTTGATCCAGCCAAGCCCATAGTAAGTGGCCAGCGCCAGTCCACAGACCACGGCGAGACCGAAAGCCGTCATGATCAGGAACTTCATCAGCGGTGTCGGCTCGGAGGCCCGCGGCAAACCTTTCATGTCCGCTTTCATCGCTTCCAGATGAACGATGTAGACCAGCGCGATGTAGGAGATCAGCGCCGGAACAAAGGCGTGGGTCACCACCTCGAAGTAAGAGATGCCGACGTATTCGACCATCAGGAAAGCGGCGGCGCCCATGACCGGCGGCATGATCTGGCCGTTCACGGAAGAGGCGACCTCGACGGCGCCGGCTTTCTCCGGCGAGAAGCCGACCCGTTTCATCATCGGGATGGTGAAGGTGCCGGTGGTCACCACATTGGCGATCGAAGAGCCGGAGATCAGGCCGGTCATCGCAGAGGCGACCACCGCCGCCTTGGCCGGGCCGCCGCGATAGTGCCCG
Organism: Pelagibius sp.; assembly: GCF_965249265.1. NCBI lineage: Bacteria > Pseudomonadati > Pseudomonadota > Alphaproteobacteria > Rhodospirillales > Rhodovibrionaceae > Pelagibius > Pelagibius sp. Next base: position 3,543,827 of record NZ_OZ252224.1, read on the forward strand.
AGCAGCGAGAAGGCCACCTTGATGAAGTAATTGCCGGCACCGGCCTTGTCGAGCAGGGCGCCGAACAGAACGAAGAGGAAAACGAAGTCGGTCGACACGCCGAGGGCAACACCGAAGACGCCCTCCGTCGTGATCCATTGATGATTGACCACGCCGGCAAGCGAGACGCCCTTATGGGCGATCAGGTCCGGCATGTACTGACCGAAGAAGGTGTAGATCAGGAAGATCGAGGCGATCACCATCAGCGGTGGGCCCAAGGCGCGGCGTGTCGCCTCCAACAGGATCACCATGCCGATGCAGGCGACCGTAATGTCCATCGTGTTGGGGTTGGCCGGGCGCAGGGAAATGGCATCGTAGAACCAGAACAGGTAGCTGCCGCAGAAAGCGCCGACCAGCGCCAGGACCCAGTCCTGAATCGGAATGTAGTGGCGCGGCGAACGCTTCATCGCCGGGTAGGCCAGGAATGCCAGGAAAATCGCAAAGCCCAGATGTATCGCCCGCGACTCGGTGTTGTTCAGCACCACCGGCAGGCCGGATATCTCTGCAAACACAAAAGGCAAGGGCGAGGCGATCCAGACCTGGAACAGCGACCAGGCCGCCGCTGTCCAGAGGATGATGTGCATGGGGATGCCGCTCGGGGCGCGTCCGCCGGTGTCCGAAGAGGCAACCAGATCCTGCAGTTCGTCATCGGACATCGGGGCACCGCCGGCCCCTGCTTGTGCACCGGCCGGACGGCCGCTGTTCGAATCGTCTGACATCGCTGTTCCCCGCTCTTGAGGGCCGCCCGGATTGCAGCGCCCTCCATCCCCAAAAACAAAGCTGCCCGGTCTTTGCCGGACTTATTCTTTTGCTCTTACGTCAACCAAAGGAAACGGTGGGCGGGAGAACCCCGCCCACCAGGGCCGGAACTACATCCAGCCGCGTTCCTTGTAGTACTTCACGGCGCCCGGATGCAGCGGGGCCGAGAGGTTGTTGGTGATCATGTCCGCTTCTTTCAGGTTCGCGAAAGCCGGATGCAGCTTCTTGAACCGATCGAAGTTGTCGAAGACCGCCTTCACAACCTGGTAGATGGTCTCTTCGTCCGCCTTGGTGGAGGAGACGAAGGTCGCACCGACGCCGAAGGTCTCGACATCGTCAGCCGTGCCGTCATAAGTGCCGCCGACGACCGTGGCCTTGGCGTAGTAGTCATTGTCATTGGCCAGAGCATCGATTTCCGGACCAGTGACAGGCACGATGATCGACTCGCAGGACGTCGTGGCTTCCTTGATGGTACCGCTGGGGTGACCAACAGTGAATACGATGGCATCGATCTTATTGTCGCAGAGGGCCGCGGATTGCTCTGCCGACTTCAGTTCGGACGCCAGCTTGAAGTCGCCCATTTCCCAGCCGAGCTTGCCCATGACCACTTCCATGGTACCCCGCGCGCCGGAGCCGGGATTGCCGACGTTCACGCGCTTGCCTTTCAGATCAGCGAAGGTCTTGATCCCCGAATCCGAACGGGCAACGACGGTGAACGGCTCAGGATGCACGGAGAAGACGGCGCGCAGATCCTTGTTGGCTCCATTGGGGAACTTGTCGGCCGCAGTGCCGTTATAGGCATGGTACTGCCAATCGGACTGGGCGACGCCCATATCCTGCTCGCCATTGCCGATGGCATTCAGGTTGGCGACGGAGCCGCCGGTCGAAGGCGCCGTGCACTTGATCCCGTGATCCTTCTGACCGCGGTTCACCAGTTTGCAGATCGACTGGCCGACTACGTAGTAGACGCCCGTCTGACCGCCGGTGCCGATGGTGACGAACTTTTCGTTTGCCTGGGCAGTGACTGATGCGCCCGCCAGCACGGCGGCCACCGACAGGCCCAGGACAGTTGACTTCAATGCAATACGTTTCATGAGTTCTTCGCTCCCGACCTTCACGGTCTGAGTTGAAATAATCACTGACAGGCCCCTTGCCGGAGGCCTGCCGCTCTCCCCCCGATTCGAAAACCAGGCTTGCAGAGGGAATAAATGCGGGAATCGGCCGCGAACAGGGCTCTGGCGAGCCCCGATCGGACCGGTCCAGCGTCGTGTTGCAGCGTAAGCTGTAGCGCAGCACTTTTCAGAGCTGATGGTTCCCTGTGCTATTTATCCAGCGATTGATTCGCTGTTGTTGTGGGTCCATTCAACACAGTTCCTAAGCAAATTGTCCACCCCGTAGTTGCAAGCCAACGAACAACTGCGCCTGTAACCCATGGTTAAGAACCCCGGTTTCGCGGCGCTCTGTCGCAGGGCGCGGGCTGGCTCGCCCCGGGATTCTGACCTATGCTCTGCCGGTAATGCGCAGATTAAGCCGAAAACCGGTATTGAAGCGGGCGGCAGGAACCCTGGTGTTCCGCCGATTCGCTGCGGCTTTGGCCTCTGTCGCCTTGATGGGGCACAGCCTTGCCATGCTGCTGGCCGTCGCCCTGACGCCGACAGCCAATGCATCCCCCTTGCCGGCCTTTATGGAGATCTGCACCCCCGAGGGGATCGTCTACCTGCCTTTCGACCAGCCGTTGAATCAGGATGCGCCCCAGGGCCCTGAAAGGCACCATTCGGGCAAGTCTCTGGATGGATGCCCGGTCTGCACGGCCTTCGGCCAGTTGAGCGGTGCGACCCCGCCGGCGGCTGCGACGCCGGTTGCACTCGGCGGCGGCGTGGAGCCTTTGCTCTGGCATCAGGCAACCGCCCAGCAACATCAAACGGCCCGGCTTCCCCAGAGCCGCGCGCCGCCGCGCCGGGCCTAGGCGCACACCACTTCCAGCAAGCAAATTGACAGACTGACACCTGCCGCCGACCGGCGCAGGGCCGGCACCGCGGCTTTTCCGGGTAGCCGGCAAGACTCAAAGAGGACTTTCACTGATGCGATACCGTATTGCTTTTCTGCCGCTCCTGGCAGCCGCGCTCGGCCTTATGCTTTCCGCCGCCCTGCCCGCACAGGCCCACGACTTCACCGTCGGCGGCCTGAAGATCGATCATCCCTGGGCCCGCGCGACCCCCGGCCAAGCCAAGAACGGTGCGGCCTATCTTGTAATCCACAGCAGCGAGGCCGCGGACGACCGCTTGGTTGCGGCCGCCACTGACGTTGCCCAGCGTGTCGAACTGCACAATCACCTGAACGTCGACGGCGTGATGCAGATGCGTGAGGTAGAGGGAATCGACGTGCCTGCCGGCGGCATGGCAACGCTGAAGCCCGGCAGCTTCCACGTGATGCTGATGGGCCTTAAAGCGCCCCTGAAAGAGGGGGAAAGCTTTCCTCTCACGCTGACCTTCGAGAAGGCCGGCAGCACCACGGTTGAGGTCAATGTCGAAGCTGTTGGTTCCATGGGCTCCATGTCCGGCGATATGAAGCACGACGGCATGGAAAAGATGGACCATGACCACGCGGACCATGACCACATGGATCACGGCACCAAGAACAACTAATTCGCTGGTGCCTCGCCCCGCATGATGCGGCGCGCGGTTGCGGCATCGGCCAGAGGACGGCCGATCGCCGCCGCCGCAGCCGCGGCGGCGGCGACCAGCGCGGCATTGTCAGGTGCCTGAACGCCCGAAGGCAGCATCAGGTTATTCTCGAATCCCACCCTTGCATGACCGCCGAGGGCCGCCGCCGTCGCCACGCAGGCGGTCTCCAGCGCCCCGAAGGCGCAGAGCGCCCAGGGCAAATCCCGGAGGTTCGGCGCCGCTGCTCTGGCCGCAAGGAAAGCCAACAGATCAGACGGCTGAGAGCGCTGACCCGGAGAATAGCGCCCCAACACGAAAAGCAGGAAAGCCGGCCCCGGAGGCACGACGCCGGAGGCCCGCAGGGCGGCGAAGCGTGCCACATCGTCTGAGTCGTAAAGGATGTATTGCGGCATGATCCCGGCCCCGGCTAACCAGGCCAGAAAGCGCGCGGCCGCGGGCTCGCTTTCGGCATCGGGTAGGATTTCGCGCACCGCCAGGCTCACCGCCTCCGGCTCCACATCGCGCACCATCGCCATCTGCTGTTCGGCGCTGTAGACGCCGACAGCCTCGCTTGTCACCTGAACAACAAGATCGTCGCCGACCCGTTCGCGCACCGCGGCGATCGCTTCACGGTAGGCATCCGCATCGAGACTGTGCTTCTCCTCGCCGTCGCGCACATGAAGATGGATCATCGCCGCGCCTGCCGCCAAGGCGTCGGCGGCGGTGTCGGCGATTTCCGACGCCGTGATCGGCAAGGCGGGATGGTCCCGTTTCGTCTTACGCGCACCGTTGGGCGCAACCGCAAGAATCAGCGGCGACCAATCTGCACCATTGCCGCCCGAGGCCGCGGTCACGCCGGCACCGCAATCTCATTCAAAACGCCGTCGACCGCCCGGCCCAGTTTATCCACCAGTTCCTCGACCTGGTCCTGTTGGATGATAAAGGGCGGCGCCAGGAGTACATGATCGCCGCGCCGGCCGTCGGCCGTACCACCGCCGGGGTAGCAGACCAGGCCTTCGGCCATGGCGCGCTTCTTGATCCTGGCGTTGATCTTAAGCGCCGGATCGAAAGGCTCTTTGCTGCCGCGTTCGGCGACCAGTTCCAGACCGATGAAGAGGCCACGCCCGCGAATGTCGCCGACGTGGTGGTGGTTGCCGAAGCGCGCCGCCAGAGCATCGTGCAGAACCGCGCCCTGCCGCTGCACATTGGCCAGAAGATCTTCCCCTTCGATGGTCTGTTGAACAGCCAGCGCCGCCGCACAGGCGGTGGCATGGCCGATGTAGGTGAAGCCGTGTTCGAAGGCGCCGCTGCCCTCGGCAATGGTGTCGTAGATGCTGTGAGAGGCCAGCATCGCGCCGATCGGCTGATAGCCGCCGCCAAGCCCCTTGGCGCAGGTCAGGATGTCCGGCGAGATGCCGTCCTGCTCACAGGCATAGAGGCTGCCGGTGCGACCCATGCCGCACATCACCTCGTCGAGGATCAGAAGAACCCCGTGGCGGTCGCAGATTTCGCGGATGCGCTTGAAATAGCCGGGCACCGGCGGCACCACGCCGGCGGTGGCACCGACCACCGGTTCGGCGATGAAACCGGCGACGTTTTCCGGACCCAGGCATTGGATCTCCTCCTCCAGGGCGTCGGCGGCGCGCAGGCCATAGGCCTCCGCCGTCTCATCGGCTTTTTGATGGCGGTAGGCATAGCAGGGCGCGATATGGCTGGCCGGCATCAGCAGGGGATCGAAAGGCGCGCGCCGGGCGGCATTGCCGCCCACCGAAAGCGCGCCGAGGGTATTGCCGTGATAGCTCTGCTGACGGGCAATGAAACGGTGGCGGGAAGGTTCGCCGCGCTCCAGATGAAACTGCCGGGCAAGTTTCAGCGCCGTCTCATTGGCTTCCGACCCTCCGGAAACGAAGTAGACACGCGCCAAGCCTTCCGGCGCCCGCGTGATCAGATGCTCGGCCAGGGCTTCTGAGGCCTCGTTGGTGAAAAAGCCGCTGTGGGCATAGGCCAGCTTGTCGACCTGACCCTTGATGGCGCGGATCACCGCCGGATGGCCGTGGCCGAGGCAGGAGACAGCGGCCCCACCGGAGGCGTCCAGATAGCGCCGCCCCTCTGTGTCGACCAGGTAGGCCCCTTCACCGGCGCAGGCGGTCGGGTAGCTCGCTTTGCTGTGGCGTGGAAAAATGTAGCTCACGGGTTGGCTCTCTCGGGCTGTCGCCGGACGGCGGGTGTGATGACAAATAAGACACCCGGCACCTGATGCCGACAAGCCTTCATTGCCGGCAGGTAAACAAATTGCCCTCAGAGATGAACAATGGGCGCCAGACAGCAGGGGCCGAGCTTCGCGTTGTCCCCTAGTTCGCGTTGTCTCTGGGAATGAGGGCCAGTAGGATGCGCCGGCACTCGCCGAAAGCGGGTGCGCGGGGCGAAACACCGACGGCGCGATGCCGCCGGGCAGGCAGAGCTAAAAAATGGGGGCACCTGGAAAGTCATGGACCTGAAGAATCACATCCGTTCGATTCCGGATTTTCCGAGCCCGGGCATCTTGTTTTACGACATCTCCCCGCTCCTGGCCCACCCGGCGGCCTGGCAGGCAACGGTCGAGCGTCTGGCGGCCATCGTCGAGGAACACCAGCCGGACGTCCTGGCCGGCATCGAATCCCGCGGCTTCCTGGTGGCCGCCCCGCTGGCCCTGCGGCTGAATCTCGGCTTCGTCATGGTGCGCAAAAAGGGCAAGCTGCCGGGGGCGACGATTCCCTATACCTACGACCTGGAGTACGGCACCGACACCATCGAGATCCAGGCCGACGCCGTAGCGCCGGGCCAGAAGGTGTTTCTGGTCGACGACTTGCTCGCCACCGGCGGGACAATGAATGCAGCAGCACAACTCCTGCGATCTGCGGGGGCTGAGGTGACCGGCGCGGCCTGCATCATCGAACTGACCTTCCTGAAGGGCCGCGATAATCTGGACATGCCGATTACCACCCTGTTGCCCTACGACAGCTAAATCGCTTTGGGCGCGAAAACTTCTCTTTCCGAGGTCTCCTGACGGCGATTCCTTCAGAGTCGGTTAACCTTCTCTGGGCTATCTCTCGAAGTTCGCGCTTGCCCGGTAATGTGCGGACTCCCGCGGTTTGGCGACCGCGCCGGCCCCTCAGAAAACGGCAAGCGTCCGGTTGTCGGGGTGCGTCGATTTCATGCCTGCTGAGGCTACTAGCTTTTCCTTTGCCGCGGTCATGCTGGTCACAGCCATGGCGCCAGCCATGCTGGCCGCGATGGCGCTGACCTTCGACCGTCAGCGCGGCGGCACCCCGGCACTGAAGTGGTGGTCCGCCAGTCTGGCGATGGTCGCCGTTCAACTGGGCGCCCTCGCCGTCTCATCCTGGACCTTCCCGGACTGCTTCGAGGCAATCCACGAGGGCGGGCAGGCAATCATCGCCTTCCTGCTGTTGGGCGGCACCCTTAGCTTTCTGGGATATCGCACCTACCTGCGGGCGATTCTGCTTGCGGTAACCGTGGTCTTCATCGGCACCTCCAGCTGCATTGCCTACCCCGAAGTGCCGACCCTGGTCTTTCTCGCCCTGCGGCTCGGCGCCATAGCCGCTGTCGGGCTGGCCGGCATTCTTTTCTGGCGCCGCTACCGCGACCAAGGCCAAAAGGCGGCAATTTTCTGCGCCGGGCCGCTGCTGGTCTTCGCGACCTACCTGCTCGCCGAACTGCTGCGCATCCTGCTCGACCCGGCGATGACCGCGCTCAACCCCGCCGGCGACTGGCGGGTGATCCTGCACACCGGACTGGTCCTGCTGTGCATGATCTGCATGATCTTCGCGGTACAGGATGCGCTTCACAGTGCGAAGACCTCGGCAGAGGCCGTGGCCGACAGCAAGTCACGCCTGGTGACTGCGATCATCGAGAACATTCCGGTTGGCGTCTGCATCTTCGATGCCGATCTGCAGCTCGTCGCCTTCAACAGGGAACTGAGCAAGCTCCTCGGCCTGCCCCTGGAGATGCTGGAGCGCGGCACCAGTTTCAGGGAACTGACCCGCTTCAACGGACAACGGGGCGAGTATGGCGAGGTTGATGTCGAAGCCGAGGTCGAACGCCGCACCTCTATCCTCCTGAACAATCTCCAAATCAGAATGGAACGCCGGCGCCCCGACGGCTGCGTTCTGGAGATGCGGACCCGGCGCCTCGCGAACGGCGGCTATGTGATGGTCTATACCGACATTACAGAGACCAAGAAGATCGAAGCCGCCCTGCGCAAGAGCGAGCAGCGTTATGAACTTGCCTTGAGGGGCGCCAACGAGGGAATCTGGGAGTGGGGCGACGAAATCAACGGCGTCTACCTCTCCAGGCGCTTGCGGGAAATCGTCTGTCTTCATGGCTTCGGTCCGACGGTATCGGCAGACGAATGGTACAGCCACGTCCACCCCGAAGATCTCAGCGCCATGCGTGCGAGAATGCGCGATCATCTGCGCGGCAAGTCCGCGTATTACGATCACGAGTACCGCGTCCGGGGCGACGACGGACAGTATCGCTGGGTTCGCCTGCGCGGTCTGGGACTGCGCGATGAGGCGGGCCACGTCTATCGCATGTCGGGCTCCCTCAGCGATGTGACGGAGGGCAAGGCCGCGGAACAGGAGCTTCTGCGCGCCAAGGAAGCAGCCGAGATGGCCAACCGCACAAAGGGCGAGTTCCTGGCGACCATGAGCCATGAACTGCGGACGCCTTTGAATGCCATCATCGGATTTTCGGAACTGATCGATCAACAGGTCTTCGGGCCCGTCGGGCACGAGAACTATTGCGACTACATCAAGAATATCCACGAAAGCGGCAGCCACCTTCTGACGATCATCAACGACATCCTCGATGTCTCAAAGGCTGAAGCCGGGATGATCGATCTCTACGAAGAAGACGTGGATCTGCGCGAGGTCGTCGCCTCCGGGCTGCGTCTTATCGGGCCCAGAGCCCGGGAAAGCGCCATCGAGCTGGAAACCGACTTCAAGATGCCTCTGGCGCTGGTGCGGGCCGACCAGCGCCGCCTGAAACAGGTGTTGATCAATCTGCTTTCCAACGCTGTGAAGTTCACGCCCCGCGGCGGAAAGATCGTCGTGAAGGCCTGGGCGAGCCCCGATGAGGGGGCCGGCTTTGCGGTCATCGACAACGGCATCGGGATCGCCGAGAAAGACAAGACCCGAATGCTGGAGCCTTTTACCCAAGTCGAATCCGGCCTCAGCCGCAGCCACGAGGGAACCGGCCTGGGCCTGCCGCTCTGCCGCGCGCTGCTGGAACTGCACGGCGGCCGCTTGGTTATGGAAAGCACCCTTGGGGAAGGCACCGACATCGGCGCCCATCTGCCTGCAGAACGGGTCAGCACCACCTTTGTCGACGCGGCCTAGAGCAGAGCCGGACCCGAGAACTCAAACTCTAGAGATCGCCGCGCTCTTCGGGTACCCGGCAGAATTCTTCGGCGAACATCAAGAGGTCGGCATCGCTGCCGAAAGGGGCCATCAGCGACAGGCCGACCGGACAGCCGTCAACCCTTGCAAGGGGCAGCGTGATCTCGGGCAGGCGCGAGAGCCCGCCGATCGACGTCAGACTCAGCACGGCGGAGCGATGCGTGCGCAGCGCTTCGGCGTCTTCATCACTGCGCGGTGCGATACCCGGGGCCGTCGGCAGCACGATCAGTGCGTCCTCTCCCAACAGAGTACCCATGTGATCGGCAAAGGTCTCGCGAAGCGGCTTTGCCTCCGCCACCTGTTCGTCGGTGATGCTGTGCACCCAGTCGAAGCGCTCCTGAATCTCCGGCCCGAAACGCGGCCGGGCTTCGGCAACCCAATCCCCGAGCGCGACGACGATTTCCCGCGCCTGCAGATGGCGGAAATGCCACATCCAGTCCTCCAGGCCCAGTCCGGCAGTAGCCGCCTGCACTCTCGTTGCAGCGCCAATCCTCTGCTCCAGCCGTTCGATGTGCGGCGCCAAGGCGGCCTGAACCGCCGGCGTTGCCAGGGCCAGGGCATCTTCGGCAAGCAGCAGCCGCTGCCAGCGTCCGGACTGACCCTCCCCGTCTTCCAGCAGGACACTTCCGACGCGCCGGAAAAGCTCGGCATCTCGGGCAAACCAGCCGACCGTGTCAAAGCTGGGGGCCAGGGGATTGACTCCCTCGAGAGAGATACGGCCGTGGCTCGGCCGCAGGCCGAAGAGGCCGCAATAGCTGGCCGGGATGCGCACCGACCCGCCCGTATCGCTGCCAAGAGCGGTATCGACAAGACCACCCGCGACGGCGGAAGCCGAGCCACAGGACGAGCCGCCGGTAATACGCCCCGGCGCGTTAACATTGGTCGGCATCCCGTAGTGAAAATTCTGACCGTTCAGGCTGAAGGCCATTTCGTCGGTAATGGTCTTGCCGGCAAGTGTCGCCCCGGCGTCCAGCAGGGCACGGACCGTCGGCGCGTGGCTGGCGGCCGGACCGTGACTGCGCGCCCAGTCCGGGTTGCCGCAGCCGGTCACAAAGCCCTCGACATCAAAAATGTCTTTTGAGGCGAAGCGCAGGCCCGCCAAGGGGCCGGTCTCGGCGCCGGCGATATGGGGTTGCGGCGCGGGAACGAAAGCGCCCAGCGCATCCCAGGGCGGTCGGCCGTCGTCCAGGCCGGCAAAAGGATCCTGCTGTGTCATGATGGCTCCCCCATTTTCAAGACCCGGGCTTTCGACACCCCGGCATTCAACATCCCGGGCCACCCGCGCCCCGCTTCCGCGCTCTCAGCATTCAGATCGAGGCAGGGGATAGAACCGCTAGGTCGCGGTTTCGTCAACCTCGGGTTCATCAGGACGCGGCGCCGGTTGGGGATCACGGCGTCGGATGATGATGTCTCCGTTGTCGAGCATTTCCGGCAGTTCGTATTGCGGAATGCTGTCGACCAGCAGCCTGAGCGCGCGCATCATTTGCTCGATGCCCTCGCGCGCCAGTTCGCCGGGACTTTCGTTCTCCGGCGGTTCCGCCGCCATGGCCCGGCCGCAAGGCCCCACGACAAGGCCGATCGCAACCAGAATTGCAGCCGCGAAAGCCGCAGGAATGAAGGCTTTTCGAGATGCGCGCATGGCATTGCTCCCTTGCCGCGACCCGGGGATGCAGGGGCATCCTTCCAGACCCGTTTGCGTCATTCCAGCAGTCTATACGCGAAAAGTGGCCAGTTTCGGGCAGAATTCCCGCAATCAACGGAAAGTCTCCCTCTCCCCTTGCGCGGTTCTCGACAGAGGCCCTTCCGGCATGCGAGGAATCGCTCCGCCAAAAGGCAGCCGTGCAGTCAAAAATGGGGGACGACCAAGGCGTATGACCGACGATATTGCAATGCTGACAGCCGAGGCACTGCTGGCCGCCTATCGGGCAGGAGAGATTTCGCCCGTAGATGCCACGCAGGCGGCCCTCACACGCATCGAGCGCTTCAACGGCCGGGTGAACGCCTTCAATCTGGTGGATGCCGAGGGCGCGCTGGCCGCCGCCGCAGAGTCGGCGGAGCGCTGGCGTCTGGGGGTACCGCGCGGCCGTCTGGACGGCTGCCCGGTGTCGATCAAGGACCTGCTGCTGACCGAGGGTTGGCCGACCCTGCGCGGATCCAAGGCCATCGACCGGCAGCAGAGCTGGGCCGAAGACGCACCGGCGGTGGCCCGGCTGAGGGAACATGGCGCCATCCTGCTGGGGAAAACCACATCACCCGAATTCGGTTGGAAGGGAGTTACGGATTCCCCCCTCGAAGGGATTACCCGCAACCCTTGGAATCCCGAAACCACGCCCGGCGGTTCCAGCGGCGGCGCTTCCGCAGCGGTTGCCGCCGGCATGGGCCCGCTGGCCCTGGGCACCGACGGCGGCGGATCGGTCCGCATTCCCGCCGGCTTCACCGGCATCTATGGCCTGAAGCCTTCTTTCGGACGCATACCCGCCTATCCGCTGAGCCCCTTCGGCACGGTATCCCACATCGGACCGATGACCCGAAGCGTCGGCGATGCGGCTCTGCTGTTGACGGTTCTCGCAGAACCGGACCCGCGCGATGCCTATGGCCTGCCCTACGACGGCGCCGACTATCAGCAGGGTTTGGATGACGGCGTAAAGGGCCTGCGGGTCGCTTTCTCGCCAAGCCTGGGCGGGCACACCGTCGATCCGGAAATCGCCGCTCTGGTGGCGAAGGCAGCCTGGGCTTTTGCCGATCTGGGCGCCGAGGTCGAATTGGCCGAGCCCGATCTGAGCGGGTCGGATGAGGTCTTTCGCTGCCTCTGGTATGCCGGCGCCGCGAACCTGATGCGCCGCTTCGATGCCGAGGCGCAGGCGCAGATGGACCCAGGATTTCAGGAGATCGCCGCCGAGGGAGCGCGCTACAGCCTGCTCGACTATCTGGCCGCCGTGGGACGCCGCGAAGAGCTGACGGTAGAGACGAACCTCTTTCACAAGGACTACGACATTCTGATCACGCCGAGCCTGCCGCTCGCGGCTTTCGAAGCAGGCCTGGAGGTGCCTCCCGGCAGCGGCATGGAGCGCTGGCCGGATTGGACGCCGTTCTCCTACCCCTTCAATCTGACGCAGCAGCCGGCGGCCTCTCTGCCCTGCGGGCTGACCTCGACCGGCCTGCCGATCGGCCTGCAGATCGTCGGACCACGCTATGCCGATGCTCTGGTGTTACGGGCCTCGCGCGCTTTCGAAGCCGCCTTTCCCTGGCAGTTCCCGGACCTGGAAACCAGCCTGGCCGGCTGACGGCTGTGCCGGCGGTTCGCCTACCAGGTCAAAACCAGGGTGTCGCCGCGCACCTGATAGCTTTCGAGGCGCTTCAGGAAGGTCATGCCGAGCAGCGAGATCGAGCCAGGCTGCTCGCCGACCGAGGCCGGAAGGTCGTAAAGTTCCATCTGCCCGATGCGCAGAGAGCGCAGTTTAACGGGCGCCGCGCGGATTTCTCCGCCGGCGGTGTCATAGCGCTCGCTGAAGGTCAGGCGGTTCGGCGTCCAACCCAGCTTTGCGGCGTCCTGGGGCGTTAGAAAAATCGAACTGGCGCCGGTGTCGACAAGGAAGCGCAGCGTCTCACCATTGACCTGGGCGTCGACCAGGAAATGCCCATGGGTTCCGGCCCTCAGGACAATATCCGAGCTCGCCGCGTTCGATTCGACAGACAGGCGGGTGGTCGCAGACGCGCTTGACGCTGGCGTCACGTCGCGGATCTGGGGCTCATGCGCCTCGGTGGCGGCATGATCACGATCCAACAGCAAGACGACGAAGATACCGGTCACCACGACCGCCATCGCCAGGCGCAGCGTGTACCCCAGCAAGCCCGTGCCGGTCCCCCCCTCTTCCTTGAAATCGGCCATGGCGGCTCCTTTCTGCCGGCATGCAGAATTGGCCGGGACAAAGCCCCGGCGACACCTCCCCCGATGCCGCCTCATGGTGCGACGCCTGGGTTAAGGGTCCTCTTATCTTCTTGGTTAAGCCCGGCCCGCCAGGCTGGTCGGAGAAGCCAGGGATTCTGCGCCTGTCCCGGCGGGACAAGGCTAACGGCCTCAAATCGAGGTGTAGCCACCCTCCAGCATCACAATCGCGCCGTTCATCAGGTCGGAGGCCGGGGAGGCCAGATAAAGGGCAAGGTCGGCCACCTCCACCGGTTCCCCGAAACGGCCCAGCGGCGTCTTGTCCAGCATCGGCTGACCCTTTGCCGGATCGCCCCAGACCTGACGGCCCATGGGAGTCATGATCACCGTCGGGCAGATCGCATTCACCTGCACATTGTGCTTTGCCCATTCCACCATCATCGCCTTGGTCAGGGCATTGAGCCCTCCCTTGGAGGCCGAATAGGCCGCATGGTCGTCGAGAGCGATGACCCCGGCCTGGGAAGAGACGTTGATGATCTTGCCGGCGCCCTGGGCGATCATTCCCGGGGCCAGGGCCTGGCCGAGCAGAAACGGCGCCCGCAGGTTGATCGCCATGGTGCGGTCCCAGTCCTCGACCGAGGCCTCAAGCAGAGGATCGATCAAGGCGACGCCGGCGCAGTTGACCAGAATGTCCACGCTGCCGAAGAACTCCAGCGCCTTGGCCGCAGCCTCCCGCGGCCCTTCGACCGTCGCCATATCGGCTTCGACAGCCAGCCCGCGCCGTCCCGCGGCCTCGATCCCGCCGATCACTTCGGCCAGCCCTGGCGCGTCGCGGCCGACGGCGACGATGTCGGCGCCCGCATCGGCAAAGACCGAACAGATTTCCGTACCGATGCCCTTTGACGCACCGGTCACCACCGCCCGCTTGCCTGAGATCGAGAAACGCTCGATCCAACGCCCCGATGCCGGTTCAGAGGTGCTCGCTGACATGACAATCTCCTCGCGCAGGAATGATTTCGTTCAGGACCGTAAATGCCCGTTACCTTGAAAGACCGCCTCCGTCGCGGCTTCCAAAAGGCCGGTCTCCGACAGGAAATCCAGAATCGTATAGCGGCTGCGCAGATAGCGCGCCCTGATGACCGTCGCTTTGTGATGCTCGGCAGAGAGCCCGATCTCCGCCGCCAGCGTGGGTGCCCCGGCGGCGGCGAGAAGATCGCGCATTGCGTCGAATCGCAGCAGTTGCGCTTTCAAGCGTTGGCGCAGCGCCGGCCAGGAGTCTTTGATCAGAGCCAGCCGGTCGGCGTGGGCCGTCTTGGACAGATGCTTGGCCTTGCTCTCGGTAAGCGCCCGCTCGGCAACGGCGGCGATGGGAAAGGCCGCATGGATCGCAGCCTCGATTTCCTTGAAATCAAGCGCTTGGGCCAGGATCTTTTCCGGCTCCAGCCTTTTCAGATCCTGGTCGATCAGCCAGTCGAAAAGCGCCAGCACCGTCAGGCTGCCGATGGCAACGCAGGCGCCATGAGACACCGGCAAACCCTCATGGCTGAGGTTTTCCATCTCCCAGAGATGGGCGATCTGATGATCGGCGCCGGAGGCCGGGCGCGAGGAGCCATGAAACTCCATCGCCAGGCCGGTCACCGTAAGCCCGGCGAAGAGGCCGGCCATAGCACCGGCCGACCCATTGCGCAGCGCGGCCGGGTCGGCAAGCCAACTTCGCAGGCGATCCTGCACCAGGGGCCAGGCGACATCGTCGAGGGGTTCGACCCCCAGGGCATCCGCCAAGATCCAATCGCCCCCGGCAGGCACCTTGCCGGCCAGATCGCCGTAGCCCCAGCCGGTCATCTCAGGCGGCGCCGCCGCGATGACGTCGAGGTCGGCCAGGATGGCGCGCGGCGGCGCGCAGGGTATGGTGTGCTTGAAGCCCCGGTCCACCAGCGGCGCGCCGGCGCTGGCATAGCCGTCCATGGAAGCAGCCGTCGCGACGCAGAAAAACGCTCGTCCCTCCTCGAAGGCCGCATGCTTCACAAGATCGTTGATGACGCCGGAGCCGACAGCAACAGGCACCGCGCCGGGGCTTGTCGCCTTCCAGCGGCGGCGCACTTCCGCACTGCGCTCAAGGCTCGGCTTCGGCCGCGGCTCGGCGGGCAGGATCAGGGTCTCGCAGGCGACACCCGCGGCGGTCAGATATCCAACCACGTCTCTGCCGGCGGCGGCGAAGGTATTGTCGTCGGCAACCAGAAAGGCCGACGTCTCACCGAAGCACTCGGCAAAAACCGCCGCCGTCTTTTCGAGAGCGCCGCTGTCCATGACGATGCGGTCTATATGCTGCGAGCGTGCCACCGCCGGCATCACGAGATCTTCGAGCTCGGCCTTCCAATCGGGCATGCCGTTCCCATCGCCCTCCGGTAACCTTGGGGCGCCGGACATCAGACGCGCAGGCTTTGCCCGTCGCCCCCAAAGAGGTGCAGGCGCCGGCTGTCGAGCTGGAGGCCGATGGTCTGCCCGGCGGCCAGCGGCGAGTCGCCCTCGGCTTTGATCACCAGACGGTCGCCCTCGGCGGTGCGGCAGTAGAGATAGGTTTCGCCGCCCAGAGCCTCGGTGACCTGAACCTCGGCATCGAGGATGCCCTGGCCCGGCGCGGCAAGATGCAGATGCTCCGGGCGGATGCCAAGGCGCGCCGGTCCGGGTTGCGGCGCGGCGCCGTCGATTGGAATGCGCCTGGCACCGTAGGCGGCGGTGAGACCGCCCGTCTCCGCCACCAGGTCGACATCCAGGAAATTCATGCTGGGGGCGCCGATAAAGTCGGCAACGAACTCGGTGGCCGGATGGTGATAGAGCTCCAGCGGCGGGCCGACCTGTTCGACACGGCCGCCGTTCAGCACCACGATCTTGTCGGCCATGGTCATCGCTTCGACCTGATCGTGGGTCACGTAGATCATGGTGGCGCCAAGCTGTTCGTGCAGCGCCTCCAACTCGACGCGCATCTGCACCCGCAGCTTCGCATCCAGGTTCGACAGCGGCTCATCGAAGAGAAAAACACGCGGCTCCTTGACGATGGCGCGGCCGATGGCAACCCGCTGTCGCTGGCCGCCGGAAAGCTGCCCCGGCTTGCGGTCCATCAGATCGTCAAGTTGCAGAATGCGCGCCGCCTCAGCGACCCGCGCCTGCCGTTCGGCAGGGGAGACGCCGTTGATCTTCATCCCGAATTCCATGTTCGCGCTGACCGTCATGTGCGGGTAGAGCGCGTAGGACTGGAAAACCATGGCCACGCCGCGGTCGGAAGGGGCGACCGCAGTCACATCCTCGCCGCCGATGGCGATGGTGCCGGCGGATATGGATTCGAGCCCGGCAATGGCGCGCAGAAGGGTCGACTTGCCGCAACCCGACGGCCCGACGAAGACGACGAATTCGCCGTCTTCGATGTCCAGCGACACGGCGGACAGCGCCTGAACCGCGCCATAGAACTTGTCAACGTTATCAAGGGCGACACGCGCCAAAAGCCTTCCCCCTGTTTATCGTTTACCGGCTGTCTTTCGCGCTGCTGCAGCCCATGGATGTGCCGCTCCGTGACGACACTGTCGTTGGCGATACCAGATCTATCGCTACCACGCACAAAAACAATTGTAAATCCAATAAGACATTTGTATGTTTCGATAACAACACAACAAAGGGAGGATCTGATGAGGATGAAATCAGCAGTTCGCGGCTTGGCCCTGGGGGCGGCGGCAAGCCTGTCGCTGAGCGCCGGGCAGGCCTTCGGCTGGTCGCTTGAGGAGGCCGCCAAGCCCTACGCCGGCACCACCGTCGATGTCGTCTTCCTGCTGCGCCCCGGCTACGAAGCGGCCGAGGAAGTGCTGCCGGAGTTCGAGGCCGCCACAGGCATCAAGGTCAACATCATCAAACACCCTTATGAAAATGCCTTGGGTGAACAGGTCCGCGACTTCGTGGCCGGCGGCGACCTGGACATTGCCCTGATCGATCTGGTCTGGATCGGCAATTTCGCCGAAAACGAATGGATCGTGCCGCTGGAAAAATTCACCTCGAACCCGGATCTGGCCGACCCGGAGCTGGACATCGACGACTTCTTTCCGCTGGTGCTGAACGCCTTCGGCGCCTGGAACGACACGGTCTACGGCCTGCCCTTCGATAACTACTCCGGCCTGATGTTCTACAATTCCTGCATGTTGAAGGAGGCCGGTTTCGACGGGCCGCCCAAGACCTGGACCGAACTGAAAGACGTCTACGGTCCGGCACTGACCAAAGACGGCAAGTACGCTTTCGCCCTGCAGTCCAAGCGCAACGAAACACAATCGGCGGACAGCTTCGCACGGGTGCTCTGGCCGTTCGGCGGCTCCTTCCTCGACAAGGACTTCAAGTCCAACCTGCTGTCCGAGGAGAGTCAGGCCGGCCTGAAGTTCCGTCAGGAGCTGATGCAGTACATGCCTGAAGGCATCGTCGCCTATGACCATGCCGAGACCGTCAATGCCCTGGCCCAGGGCGACGTCGCCATGATCACCGAGTGGTCGGCCTTTTATTCGACCCTGACCAGCCCCGAAACCTCCAAGCTCGGCGACTGTTTTGGCGTCGCGCCGGAGCCCATGGGCCCCGCCGGTCGCAAGCCGGCCCTGGGCGGTTTCTCTCTGGCCGTGGCCAGCCAGGCTGACGAGGACGAGCAGGCGGCCGCCTATCTCTTCATCCAGTGGGTGACCTCCAAGGCCAATGCCAAACGCTATCTGGACATGGGCGGCGTGCCGGCCCGCCAAAGCGTCTACAAGCTGCCGGGCGTGGCCGAGCAGTACCAGTTCGTCGATGCCCTGGTCGAGTCCTGGCAGGACGGCGTGCCGGAGTTCCGTCCCCGCTTCGCCGAGTGGCCGGAAATCACCGAGATCGTCCAGGAGTGGGGCACCAAGATCATGCTGGGCGATGTGACCACCGAGGAAGGCGCGGCCGAACTCGGCAAGCGGATGGAAGCGGTGCTGGAAGAGGCCGGTTACTACGCCGGTGAAAAGCCGCTGGCCCAGTAGTCGCTTGCGCCAGTAATTGCGTCCCCCTGTCGTTGCTTTCCCCAGTATTTGCTTTCCGGGGACGACTCTACCCGGGCGAGCGATCCTCCCTGGCGGCGAGGCGGAACGGACCTGATCGGTTCCCCTCGCCGTTATTTTTGCCGGACAGGTTTGCATGCTTTTGCCAAACCGGCTTTGGTAGAGTCATCCGACCGTTTCGATCCTTGAAGAGGGGCTGAACCATTATGCAGGCAGGCCGCGTCAGCCGGCTCACCGTCTTTGGCTTCCTCGGCCCGGCGGTGCTCAGCCTGGCCCTGATCGGGATCGTGCCGCTGGTCTTCGCGATCTATACCTCGCTCCACAAGTACCAGCTCACCAACCTGCGCCGCACCCCTTTCCTGGGTTTGGAGAACTATCAAACAGTCCTGAGCGATCCGTCTTTTTGGGACGCCATGCAGCGCACCATGACCCTGCTGGTCATCGTGCTGCCTCTGCAGTTGATGATCGGTATGGGCATCGCCCTGCTGCTGCATCGCCCCGGCCTCGGATTCCTGAAAACCCTTACCCGGCTGTCGCTGGTGGTGCCCATGGCGACCACCTATGCCGTGGTCGGGCTGCTCGGCCAGATCACCTTCAATCTGAAATACGGTGTGGTGAACCAGTTGATCGGCTTCCTCGGCTTCGATCCGGTGAACTGGCTCGGCGATCCGACCAACGCCTTCATCACCATCGCCTTCTGGGATGTTTGGCAATGGACGCCGTTCTGCGCGCTTGTGCTGCTGGCGGGGCTGACCACCGTCCCCGGTGAAATCGAAGAAGCGGCAAGACTGGAAACCAAGAAGTGGTGGACGATCCTCCGCCATGTGCAGCTTCCCTTCTTGATCCCCGGCCTGACGGCGATCCTGATTCTGCGCACCGCCGACACCCTGAAGCTCTTCGACATGGTCTTCACCCTGACCCGCGGCGGGCCCGGCTCCTCCACCGAGCTGATCAGCCTGCTGATCCAGCGGGTCGGCTTCCGCGTCTTCGACCAGGGCCTCGCCTCGGCCCAGGCGATTATCTTATTGATCATCACCATCCTGCTCAGCCAACTCTACATCCGGCTGATCTATCGGGAGGTCGAGCAATGACCAACCGCAGTCTTTTTCTTCAGATCCTGCTGCTGGTGGCGATCGTCCTTTTCTGCCTCTTCCCGTTCTACTGGATGGTGACCACCAGCCTGAAGGACCAGGTCGTCGCCTTGGCTTCACCGCCGGTCTGGACCTTCGCCCCGACCTTCGACAACTACATCGAGGCCCTCTTCGAGGACAAGGTGGGGGCCAGTCTGATCAACTCCCTGATCGTTGCCGTGTCGACGACCCTTCTAGCCCTCGTGCTCGGCGCACCGGCGGCCTATGCCCTCGCCCGCTTCGAGTTTCGCGGCAAGCGCGACCTCTGGTTCTGGTTCATCACCAACCGCATGGTCAGCCCCATCGTGCTCGCCCTGCCCTTCTTCCTCATCGTGCGCAGTCTCGGCCTGCTCGACACCCATCTGGTGCTGATCCTGATCTACCTCACCTTCAACCTGCCGATCGTCATCTGGATCTGCACCGACCAGTTCCGCTCCATCCCGCGCGACCTGGACGAGGCGGCAACCCTGGAGGGCGCCAGCCAGTTCCGCATCTTCCGCTCGATCTGCTTGCCGCTCGCCGCGCCCGGACTGGCCGTCTCGGCGATTTTTTCCTTCATTTTCTCCTGGAACGAGTTGATGTTCGCCCTGGTGCTGACCCGCACCGCCGCCAAGACCGCCCCGGCGATCGCCGTCGGCTTCATGGAAGGCTACAACCTGCCTTACGGAAAGATCATGGCGACTTCCACGCTGATCGTCATTCCGGTGATTATCTTCGCCCTCATCGCCTCCAAGCAGTTGGTGCGCGGCCTGACCATGGGCGCGGTTAAGTAATGGCGCTCCAGCCCCTCGCCGATTTTCCCGCCGAGGCACTGCGCCGCCTGCGCTTCGTCCTCGCCGACATCGACGATACGGTGACCGAAGACGGCCGCCTGCCCGCCGCCAGCCTCGAAGCGATGGAGCGGCTTTCGGCCGCCGGCCTGCACGTGATCCCGGTCACGGGACGCCCGGCCGGATGGTGCGATCACATCGCCCGGATGTGGCCGGTCGATGCCGTGGTCGGGGAGAACGGCGCCTTTTACTTCGCCTATGATCCTGCGCAGCGGCGTATGCACCAGGGCTTCGCCAAGAGCGCAGAGGCGCGCAAAACCGACCGCCGGCGCCTGGAACAACTGCGCGAACATATCCTGGCCGCAGTGCCGGGCTCCGGCGTCGCCTCAGACCAGGACTACCGCATCGCCGACCTTGCCATCGACTTCTGCGAAGACGTCGCCCCCCTCTCCGATGATGCGGTCGCACGCATCGTGACCCTCTTCAAGGAAGCCGGGGCGACGGCCAAGGTGAGCTCGATCCATGTGAACGGCTGGTTCGGCGACTACGACAAGCTCTCCATGACCCGGCGCTGCCTGAAGGAGCGCTTCGGCCTCGACATGGACCGGGCGAAAGCGGAAATCGTCTTCGCCGGAGACTCGCCCAACGACCAGCCGATGTTTGCCTATTTCGAAAATGCCGTGGGTGTGGCAAACGTCCGCGACTTCGATCTTGCAGCGCCACCGAACTGGATTACCCGGCAGCGCTCCGCCGCCGGCTTTCAGGAACTGGCGGATGCAATCCTCGAAGCGCGGTAAGGACACGGGGTACGGCAGGCTATGGTGCGGGCGCCCAAGACACTTCAGATAGACGAGGAAGAGCGCTTCCTCGCCCGGGTCGCCTGGTTCTATCATGTCGAAGGCCTGACCCAGGGCGCGGTGGCCGAGCGTCTGGGCGTCACCCGCCTGCGGGTGAACAAGGCCCTGGCCGATGCCCGCCGCCTCGGCATCGTGCGTATCTCCATCAATTCGAGCTTCGGTTCCTGCGCGGAGATAGAGGCGCGGCTGAAATCGCGCTTCGGACTGGAAGAGGCCTTTATCGTTCCCAGCCCCGCCGACCCCGGCAACGTGCAGACCATCGTCGGCACCGCCCTCGGCCACCACCTTACCCGTCTTCTGGCAGATCCACAGATCAGGCTGTTCGGTATGTCCTGGGGCAACACGCTTAATCTGGCCACCCGATTCATGGAGCCGGTGCACCGCCCGGACCTGGAAATCGTCTCGATGATGGGCGGCATGACCAAGGGCTCCGACATCAACACCTTCGAGGTGACGACCCGCCTCGCCGATCTCTGCGGCGCCCAGCACAGCTATTTCACGGCGCCGCTTTATACCGGCTCCAAGGAAAGCCGCGACACCCTGATGGGGCTCGATGTCTTTCGCGCGGTACTGGACAAGATCCGACGCGTCGACGCAGTCACCATGGCGGCCGGCGACATGAGCGCGGCATCGATCCTGGTGAACGACGGCCTGCCCGGCGACATCGCGGTCGAGGAACTGATCGAAGCCGGCGCCGTGGGCGACATCCTCGGCCAGTTCCTGGATGCGCAGGGCCAAGTGGTCGATCACCCCATCAACGACCGGGTCATCGGCGTAGGCATGAAGGATCTCTTCGACATGAGGTCGGTGATCCTGGCCGCCGGCGGCGCGCATAAGGTACCGAT
This sequence comes from Pelagibius sp., assembly GCF_965249265.1. NCBI lineage: Bacteria > Pseudomonadati > Pseudomonadota > Alphaproteobacteria > Rhodospirillales > Rhodovibrionaceae > Pelagibius > Pelagibius sp. The sequence continues at coordinate 3,565,274 of NZ_OZ252224.1, forward strand.
CCTGGCCGCCGCCCTGGGCAGCGGCGCGGTCGATGCCTTCATTTCCGACGAGGATACCGCCGAGGCGGTGCTGAAAGCCGCCGACACGCAGGCCGGGGACTAATATCGGCGGCGTTGCCATCGCCCGGAAAAATCATCACTTTGTCTCTTCAGGACCAGGAACAAAGCTGGCCGCCTGACGCGCAAGGCCACAGGCAGGGGCGGGGGCACGGGAAGACTTATGAATTCGGGTAGATCGGGAAAGGGTGCCCGGCCGCTGGGCGCGGTGGCCTGCGGCCATCCGGAAACCGCAGCAGCAGCCGAAGAAATCCTGAAAGAGGGCGGCAACGCTTTCGATGCGGTGGTCGCCGCCTTCTGCGCCTCCTGCGTCGCCGAGCCGGTTCTCTGCTCGCTGGGCGGCGGTGGCTTCCTGCTGGCCCAGGCCGACGGCCAGGAAGCGGCGCTTTATGACTTCTTTGTGCAGACGCCAAAAGAGAACAAGCCGGCGGAGACATTGGATTTCTATCCGATCCTCGCCGACTTCGGGAGCGCCACACAGGAATTCCATATCGGGCTGGGCGCCGTTGCCACGCCCGGCGCGGTGCGCGGCATCTTCGCCATCCATCGCGAGCTGGGCAGCCTGCCCTTCGCCCGTCTGATCGAACCGGCGGCACGGCTGGCCCGTGCAGGCGTCACCGTGCGCCCCATCGACGCCTACCTGTTTCAGGTTGTCGCCCCGATCCTGACGGCGGGGGCCGACGCGCGCGGTTTGTTCACCGGCCCTGAGGGCGCTCTTCTGGGGGCAGGAGAGAAATTCTTCCAGCCCAAGTTGGCCGACACCTTCGAAGCTCTGGCGCGCGACGGCGAGGCACTGTTCTACGAAGGCGAACTGGCCCGGCAGTTGGTCACCCTTTGCCGCGAGGGCGGCGGCCTGCTGAGCGCGGCGGATCTCGCCGGCTACAGGGTGGAAAAACGAAAGCCCTTCGTGGTCCGCTACAGCGGCGCCGAGGTCACGACCAATCCGCCGCCTTCCTGCGGCGGCATCCTGATCGGCTTCGCGCTCGACCTTCTGGCGAAAACGACCTTGAGTGAACACGGTGCGGAGAGCAGCGAAGGCAGCCTGCTGATGGCACAGGTAATGGAACTGACCAACAAGGCGCGGGTCGAGGCGCGGCTTGAGGAGGCCAGCGGCGAGCGCGAGGAAGCCGCCGCCGCCGGGCGCCTCTTCGAACCCTCTCTACTGGCCCGCTACGCCGGGGAGGTCGCAAAGCAAGGCAGTTTCACCCGCGGCACCACCCATATCTCCGTGACCGATGCGGCCGGCAATCTTGCCGCCATGAGCCTGTCCAACGGAGAAGGTTGCGGCACCCATCTGGGCAACAGCGGCATCATGCTGAACAACATGCTGGGCGAGGAAGACCTGAACCGGGGCGGGTTTCACTGCTGGCCCCGCGACAGCCGCCTGTCCTCCATGATGGCGCCGACCCTGGCCCAACTCACCGACGGCACGCTGATTGCAATCGGCTCCGGCGGCTCGAACCGTATCCGCACGGCTGTCCTTCAGGTGTTGATCAACCTGTTGGATCACGGCATGAGCCTCGACCAAGCCACGCAAGCGCCACGTCTGCATCTCGAAGCCGGTGTCGCCAACCTGGAGGGTGGCGTGGATGAGACTGTCGGTGTCGAACTCGCCGCACAGGGTTACCGCACCATCGACTGGCCGGCACACAATCTGTTTTTCGGGGGTGTCCATGGCGTGGTGCGCCATTCTGATGGGCGCTTCAGTGCCGCCGGCGACCCGCGGCGCGGCGGTGTCGCGCGGATCGTCTGAACCCCGCGCCAAGACCTGACGCCGCGAAGGCGGGAACGCCTGGGTCTGGGCGGGCACGAAAGCCCCGTCCAGACCCAGGCGGCAACCGGAGATCAAGCCGCTTCGGAATCCGAGCGGTTGTTGCGAACGATATAGGCGCGCGCGCAGTGTTCGGCGCAGTAAGGCTTGCCGGCAACCGCCGGGGCCCCACAGAAATGGAAGTCATCATCGCCGGGATCACCGATCGGCCAGAGGCAGTTGGGCCCCTTGCCGTTGGTTGCACGGCGCAGCGCCGGTGCCTGGCGGCGAACCGCCGGGCGCGGCGCCGGCGCGGCCGGTGCGGGCCGCTCGGCCTTCGGCTGCGCTTCGACGTGAACCACGCGGCTGGCGACCGGTGCAACCGCCGGGCGGCGGTTCGGCGTGCCGGAACCCCGCTTGATCGGCGAGGGCCGTGCCGCAAGCTTCATGCGATGCGCCTTCCCGACAACCGAGTTTTTCGACACCCCTAGCAAGCGGCCGATCTCGGATGCGCTACGTCCGGCTTCCCAGAGTCGCATGAGTTCGGCAACGCGTTCTTCTGTCCAGGTCATGGGATTGCCTCTAAGTAATTCACCATATTTTGGGCTCTATACTATATATCGTACTTTGCTGAACTAGCAGCACAATATAGTGGAAGGGGGACGATGTCCAGGGCGGGATCTGTGGAAAAGTGAGGTTTTCTGTGGGTTTGTTGACTGTTAACAGCCCTCATTCAATTCCCGGTTTGTCCCCTGGAGATCGGCTTAATCGATTCTAAGAGGTAATGAATACTAACTATCTGACTCCAGTATGATTCAGCCCTTCAAGTCAGCGCGAAGTCGTGTCGGTAATTTGAAAACATCGGCTAGTCAAACCCCACCGCCTGCCAGCGTTCCCCCACGCCGCGATTGTTAAAACCTTCAAATCGGACGACCCAGCCGAGTTCGGGGGCGTACCAGGTGCGCTGTTCGGCCCGCCAGTCCCCGTCCACCTGCTCGGACTGGCGCAGCAGTACGAAAGCGTCGAAGGTGCCCGCCGGAACCTCTATGCGCTCGACACTGTCGACCGAAATGCGGTCCTTCCATCTCTGACCGGCCCAGGTTCTTGTGAAGGTGACCGCCTTTCCAACCTCAAGCGGATAGAGGCGGCCCAGCACGCCACCATCCGGCGATACCCCTGCGGCCACGCAGTCGATGCAGACGTGCCCCCAGCTGGAAAAGCTGCGCCCCTTCCAGATCCAGCTGACGATCCGGCCGGAGGTTCGCCCGACCACGCCTTCGACCCGCTCGCCGGTATCCATGTTTTCCCAGATCATCTGCGTTCCCTCCGGCAAAGCCTTGAAGGGCGCCGGTGGCAGCGCAAGTTCTTGAGCAAAGGCCGGAACGGACAGGGAAAACAGGGCAAAAGACAGAATGAGAGCGCTTGCGGCCGTCACAGACCGCAGGGAATGGCCAAAGGTCGACAGACGGACTTTCGACGCAAAGGCCGCAAACGCGCAGATACTGCGGAACGACAAGAAGGTACCCCCGACAACAGTGGCCTTTGCGGATGGTGTTTTGGCCACGGCAGGTGGAAGCTAGCCCATTCGCCGCGGGGGATGAAAGCCTCGCAAAAGGCGTAACATGAGGATAACTCTTCCCAAGCGCCGTCGCCGGCTGTTTGGATCGACATCCCGCAGGAGCGCCGGGAAAAGGCAGGGCTCGTGAAGACCGATGTGAAGAGAGGCCGAGAGTCGGCAGCGAAGTCTTTGGTTTTGCTTGCCTGCGCCGGGATTCTCCTGGGGTCTGCCGGCGTCGGCCTGGCCGCGCCCGCCGCCGCGCTGAGCGCCGCGGAAGCGCGTCACCTATTGGTGCGCAGCGGCACGGCGGCAACGCCGGCGGAAATTGACGCACTGATTCCCCTATCCCGCGAGGCGGCCGTCGAAACCATACTGGAGAGTGCAGCGGATGCAGCGGCCACGCCGCCCCCGGCCTGGATCGAAAACTGGGTTCCGCCGCGGATGAAGGAACTCTCCCCTGAAGAACGCAAGCTCGTCCGAAGACTGAACCGGGAAAGAGGCCTCGAGCTGCGTGCCTGGTGGATGCAGGAGATGGTCACCACCCCGACACCTATCACCGAAGTGATGACGCTGTTCTGGCACAACCACTTCACCTCCAGCCTGCGGAAGGTAAAGGCTCCTGTCCTTCTTTATCGCCAGAACCGTCTGCTGCGGCGCGAGGCCTTGGGAAACTTTGCGCGTCTGCTGAAAGCGGTGGCACGCGATCCCGCCATGCTGATCTATCTCGACGGTGCGAAGAACCGCAAGGGTGCGCCCAACGAGAACTTCGCGCGCGAGCTCTTCGAACTCTTCACCCTCGGTGAAGGCCACTACCGGGAGACGGACGTAAAAGAGGCCGCACGCGCCTTCACCGGCTGGGGCATCGATCGCCGTACGGCCGCCTTCAGCTTTCGCAGGCAGTGGCATGACGGCGGTGACAAGACGGTCCTCAGCAGCAACGGCCCGCTGGATGGTGACGATGTCATCGAAACACTGCTGGAGCAGCCGCAGACCGCCGTCTTCATTGTCGAGAAGCTCTGGCGGCACTTCATTTCCGAAAAACCGGACCGCGTAGAAGTGCGCCGCCTCGCCCGACTCTTCCGCGAATCGGGTTATGAGATCAAACCGCTGCTCGCAGCGCTCTTTGCCAGTGATGCTTTCTGGGCGCCGGAAAACCGCGGCAGGCTGATCAAGTCCCCGGTCGACTACATCGTCGGGACGGTACGGCTGTTCAACCTGCCGGTCAGCGACTATCGCGACCTGGCGCGCCTCAGCCGGCGCCTTGGCCAGGATCTGTTCAACCCGCCGAACGTGAAGGGCTGGCCGGGCGGCACCGACTGGATCGTCGCCGCCAGCCTGCTGGACCGCCAGGCGATGGCGGAACGCGTCACCGGAGGACGCCGAGCCCAGGGCGCGCAAACGGTCGCCATGGGCGGCCCCAAAAAACGACAGGCAGAGCGCGCCCGGCGCTTTGACGACTGGCTGGCGTCTCAGGGCGCCGCATGGCAGGGGGCCGAGGCGATCGCCCTTCTGCTGCTTCCCGTTTCTCCGGTGGATGTGGAAATCCTCGACCGGAACGCCAGCGGCGCATTGCTGCGCCAGCTTGTCCTCGATCCGGCTTATCAGTTGAAGTAGGAGGGAGCCTCTTGGACTTCATCAGCCGCCGCCGTCTGCTGACAACCGCCGCAGCCCTGCCTCTTGCGATACCCTTGGCTTTGCCATTGGGACCCGGCGCGCTGCGGGCGGCGAGCGTGCCGAGAACCCTGATACTGGTCGAATTGAACGGCGGCAACGACGGCCTCAATACCGTCGTACCCTACCGCGAGGCGGCCTACTATCGCGCCAGGCCAACGCTTGCCGTTCCGGCCGACCGGGTTCTTCAACTTGACCAGGCCCTCGGCCTGCACCCGGCACTGGAACCGCTGATGCCGGCCTGGCGGGACAAGGACCTGGCGATCGCCTTGGGCGTGGGCTACCCGAGCCCCAACCGCTCCCACTTCCGTTCCATCGAAATCTGGAATACCGCATCGGACAGTGCAGAAGTCCTGCACCAGGGCTGGCTGCATCAGGCGCTGCAGGAAGCCGGTGAGCAGGCATCCGGGGCAGGCAGGCTGGGGATTGTCCTTGGCGGCGCAACCGGGCCGCTGGCGGGCGATGCGCTGACCACCGTGGTGATGAAAAACCGCCAGCAACTGGCAAGAGCGGCAGGGCTGCCGGAAAACCAGTCCGCTGCTTCGGGCAACCCGGCACTCGACCACATCCTCAGCGTACGCCGTCAGACCCACGATGCAGCCAACCGGATTGCCGCCAGGCTGGCCAAATCCTCTCCCTTGAAAACCGTGTTTCCCAAAACTTCCCTGGGCCGGCAGTTGGCGCAGGCCGCGGCAATGATCGCCGGCGCGGTGCCTGCATCGGTGATCAAAGTCCAGCAGGGCGGCTACGACACCCATGCCGGACAGGCGGGCCGCCATCCCCGACTGCTGGGCGAGCTTGCTGCGGCACTGGCCGCTTTTCGCGAGGCGCTGATCGAAACCGGGAGCTGGCAACGCTGCCTGGTCATGACCTACGCCGAGTTCGGCCGCAGGGTCGGGGAGAACGCCAGCGGCGGCACGGATCACGGCACCGCCGCGCCGCACCTCTTCATGGGCGCGCGCCTGCGCGGCGGCCTGCTGGGCCGGCAGCCCTCGCTCACCGACCTCGAGGATGGCGACCTTCGTCACAGTCTCGATTTCCGCCGGCTCTACGCCAGCGTCGCCGCGGATTGGCTGGGCCTGCCCCGGGGGCTGACGGCCTTCGGCCCTCAACCCCCACTGGATCTGTTCACCTGAGATGTCGCTGGCCTCAGGCAGCCGGGTCTGCTAGGAAACCGGCCGGTCACAGGAACCCCCTTGTTCCGCGACCCAGCCCGAAACCACAGGCCCTTTTGAGATGAACGAACCACGCTTCAGGCTTTCAACCACCGGCATCTTTGCCGGCGTGACCGCCATGGCGGCGATCGTGGCGCTGTCGAACTATCTCGTTCAGTTTGCCATCAACGACTGGCTGACCTGGGCCGCCTTTTCCTACCCCATCGCCTTTCTGGTGACGGACCTGACCAACCGGTCGATGGGGCCACGCGCAGCGCGCATGGTCATCGGCGCCGGCTTCGCGCTTGCCGTGGTGTTGTCGCTGTGGCTTGCCGGCCCGCGTATCGCCGTTGCGTCGGGGTCAGCCTTTCTGGTCGCACAACTGCTCGACGTCGCCATCTTCGACCGTCTGCGTGCCGGCCGCTGGTGGTCTGCGCCGCTGGTCTCCTCGACCTTCGGATCGGTCGTCGACACGGTGCTGTTCTGGAACATCGCCTTCCTGGGCACCGGCCTGCCCTGGGTGACCTGGGCGCTGGGCGACTTCGCCGTGAAGATCGCCATGACGACGGTGATGCTGCTGCCTTTCCGCCTGTTGATGCCGGCCCTGCCGCCGCGCCTTGACGGAAACGGCGCGGCAAAGGCGCTCGACTGACGAGACCCTGATCTGCACTCAGCAGACGCGGTTCTCCGGGTTCTCGCAGGGGTGTATTTCGAACAGCGAAAAGGAACCGGGTCGATAGGCGTCAAAACTACGCTGGTCGGTACAGTGAACCTTGGCAATGACAATAACCTCGCCATTTACCTCCCGTTCCGCCACCTGGCTGAAGAAGGCGACTTCGCAGTCGTACTCGACCATCATCTGATCTGTCAGCAGCGGCCCCCACTCCGGGTCTTGAGCAAGCACCGGGGCGCCATAGAGTGAAGCGGCAAAAAGGGCTGCCAGAAAAGACGGCCGTCGGGCTTTTGAAGCAAGCATTCAGCATCTCCAACGATCAGCCGACCAGAAGGTCGGTCCAGGGATGCAGGAACTATCGCCAGCCTACCCGCGAAAGGCTTTGACCTAGCTCAACTGAAAGCCGGCCGCGCTGTCGATGATGTCCGAAGAACACGCTCATGCGGTTGCGCGGCCGCGCCTCAAACGCGGGCGCAGCAGGCCAAAACCCCAGGCGATTATCAGACTCAGCAGAAATGCCGACAACGGCTGCACCAACGGCATCAGCCAAGCCTGCTTTGCCAGTGTCAGGGTTGCAAGGTAGAGCCAACCGCCCAGGAAAGCTGCGCTGATGGGTAAGGCGAGCAGGAAGCGCACGCGGAGCCCCAGAATGGCGGCGGCAAGGGCAAGCAAGCCGGCAATCACAATGCCAAAGGGCGCCGCCGACCGGTTGATTGCATTCTCCCGCAACAGATTGTTGACAGCGGTCGCGATGATCACAGGATCCGGCGTGTCGGACTTGGCGGAGAGAGCCTTCAGACTGCGCATCGGCGACAGGCGGCAGCGACGTGCTTCGCGGTCTTCGTCCTTAACGCCAAGAAGCCGTGCCGCCGTTCGATGGCGCGTCTCTGCAGGGCCGAGCCTGCCGACGATAACGACCTTGCCTTCAAAGTATTTGCGGAAAAAAGCCTCGTCACCGGCTTCGGCGCAGGCATACAGATCGGCCAGGGAGAAAACCGGCACACCGCCGTCGCCGCCCTGGGGGTTCATCAGCATTGCCGCTTCCGATGATTTCGGAACCTGGTACTGGCCGAGGACGACATTGCGGCCGGCGACGATCTGGGGCCGCTCGTTCAACACGCGCGCCGCAAGTTCGAGCGCCAGAGACGGCTGAATGCCGGCCGAACCGTTTGTTGCCAGGGTCTCGTGGAACAACGCCATCTGCCTGATAACTCCGTCGGCATCTGCAGTCAGTTCGTCACGACGGACATTGCGATAGCCGCCGACCGCTTCGACATGCCCCGGAAAGGGCGAAAGCCGGTCGGGTCCCGGCGCATTGCGTCCGAGAACGATCCGATCCTCGGCGGCGGCCCTCGCGAGCACGGCACGATAGTCGGCATCGTAGTCCGGCAGGGCCGCTGCGGCCGAAGTGGTGAAGGCCTGTTGGCCGATCACATCGGCCCCGGAATCCAACACCGCCGCCATGACCTTGGCCAACTGCGGTGTCCAGAGGCTCACCGGCAAGCGGTCAAAGGGCGGGCGCAAAGCGGTTTCCTGATCCAGGGCGATGACAACGGCGTGAGAGCGCTGCCGCCTGAAGGGCTGGCCATAAACCTGGTGGCGCAGTGCAAGCAGCGCGTCGAAAGCCGATGCCTCCAACGCAACAATAGCCGGCTGCGCCACCGCCAGGGTTGCCACCCCGGCAACGATCAGCACCGCAAGACCGTCAAGCCAACGCATAGCCTCTTCGGACTCCCTTTTCGGAACGCCCCTCGGCCCGGATTTCCGGTCGGCGGCGCAGAATCGCTCCGCAGCGCCGACGCTCTCTTGGTTCTAAATGCCTCACGCAGCCTTACCGGGTCGTTAAGGGCAAAGCGCACCAACCACAAACCGCCGCGGATAACCGGATGTCGCCGCGCTGCAATCGACGCAAGGATTGGGGAATAAACCACCTGGCTGGCAGGTCTCTCTAATGGAAACCCAATGGAGGAAAACGCGACACACAGCACCCAACGCAGACGGCCCTGGCCTCGAGCGACTCGCACCGTGGAGACATTAAAGCAGAGGTAGCCCAGGCGGGTGAAGGCAGAAGACACCCGGAATCCCCCAGGATCCCGGATTTCAGTGTCAAATATCGGCTGAATCCGAGAGGCGCGGGCGAAGCCGGGGTCAAGGCGTTTTGTGAAAGGTGACGACAATTACGGGCGGTGCCCTTCCCTCACAGCCCGTAAGGCGGCCGGCGCAGCTCTCTCCCCAAGGCGCCGGCCGCCGCCAAAGGGGGCCGGCGCGGGCCGGAGCCCAGATCGAGGCCCAAAGCGAGCAGTGTCATTCACGACTTATCATCCGGAGGATTTGATCGATGAGAAAAGCAACTCTGACCACCACAATTGCGGCGAGCGCTCTTGCCTTTGCTTTGGCGGCCTGTGACCAACAGCAGGCCGACAGCGGTGACGTTTCTTCTGAGCCCATGCAGCAGCAGGGCGCGGTGCCTGAAAGCCCCGCAGCCACGAGCAGCGAGCCTTCCGCGGTCATTCCCGGCACGGCCGAGCCGGACAGCACCCAACCGGAGGCCATGCAACCCGATGCAACCGGCAGCGACACGCAGAGCGATCTGCCGACACCTGCCGAGACGACGCAGTAAGTCATGGGTCTGAAAGTCATGGGTCTGGCGGCACCACGTGACAGCCAGACCCCGCCGGCCCTTTGGGCCGGCGACGCCCGGCGGCAGGCAGCCGCCGGGTTCGTTCCCTTTGATGCCACATTTCGCCCTAAAGACGTCCCGTTAAAGTTCCAGGACACAGCAACAGCCGCTGCCTACCTTCGACTCAATCGCCGCGGGATTTTTCGACTCGCTGCGAATGCGATACCCACGGAGGTAAACGGCGTGGCAGATGCAGAAACTTCAGTCCTGGAATACATTCCAGGTCTCAGGCGTTATGCCAGAGCCCTGGCAGGAGACCCCGCAGAGGCCGACGATCTGGTTCAGGAATGTCTCAGTCGTGCTTTGGCGCGACGCCAGAAGTGCGCGGACATCCGCAACCTGAGAGCCTATCTGTTCACCATCCTGCACAATGCCCATATCGACCGGCTGAACGACAGGCAGCGTTGGAACTACAACATTTCGGACGAGTTCCTGGAGCAGCGTCTTTCGCGCCCGGCGGCGCAACCCGACCGTCTGGCCCTGCGCGAGCTTGCCGAAGCGCTGCAGAAGCTGCCTGAGGAACAGCGTCAGGCCGTGCTGCTGGTCGGCTACGAAGGTCTGAGCTACAAAGATGCGGCGGCGGCGCTGGATGTTCCCATCGGCACCGTTATGTCGCGGCTGTCACGCGGCCGCGAAGCGCTGAGGCGACTGACCAGCGGTGTCCCCATGGCCAATCTTCGGAAAGTGAAATGACACTGGGCGGGCAAGAGCCCCCCGGTAAGGGCGCCCGGCAAGCCGGCAACGACAACCAGGTTTCCGAAGCGGAGCTTCAAGCCTATGTCGACGGGCAACTGGCCGCCGGCGGCCGGGTCCGGATCGAGAGCTATCTCGCCGCCCATCCCGCACAGGCCGACCGCCTCGACAGCTATCGCAAGCAGAACATCGGCCTGCATTCGCTTTTCGATGCGAGAGACGGCGAGGATGACCTTGCCGACCTGCCGCCGGAAATGGCCAGACTGGCCGGACAACTTGACCACAAGTTCAGCCGCCGCAGGTTCGCCGGCGGCCGTCTGCCACGCCTCGCGGCGGGCTTTGCCTTGTTGTTTGCCGCCGGCCTCGGCGGTTGGCTCACCCACGATCAACTCAGCCGCCACAACGATCCGCTGGCCGCCTTCAACCGACAGGCCGCCGCCGCCCATGCCCAGGTGGCGAACCACCAGGCAGCGGGATTGAGCGAAGCGGGCGCAGACGGGGGCCGCGTCATAACCTGGCTGGCCGACTCCCCCAATGGCGCAGGCCTGCAACTGCCGGACCTCAAGGACATCGGCTTTGAACTGGTCGCCGACCGTGTTCTGCCCTTCTCGGACAGCGACGCAGCCGCCCAACTGATTTATGAAGACGACAACGGCCAGCGCATCACCCTCTACCTGCGCGGCGGTCAGAATGCCGCGAAGTCCACTTTCGCCTTTCGGCGGGAGGGAGAGGTATCGCAGTTCTTCTGGCAGGACGGCAGATTTGCTTTCAGCCTGATCGGGATGATGGCGCAGGGGCGCTTGCTGGAAATCGCTGAAGCGATCAATGCGGGTTTCCAGGGCGGCACCACCGCAGCGGTCGGTACGGAGGCCTCCCCGGCTGTCCAACGCGATCCGCCGACCCCGACAACCCTGCCCGATGCCCTGGGCGATGATAAATCAAATGAGATCCTTTCTCCCGAGGCAGGCGTTCCACCGGCCGATTCGGAAGCCACGAATCCAAAGCTGTTGCCGCTGCGGCCTCTGCCCGCCCCCCTCGAAGACACGGTAAACAGCCCGGAAGAGACCTGAGCGCCCTGCCTTTCCGCAAACGGGAGGCGGCAGCATCGGCCGGCATCGCAAAGTCCGGTTCACCAAAAGCGCGGATTGTTGTAGGTTCCCTGCAATGTCTGGGTAGGCATACTGATCTAAAGTCCTGAAAGGATGCCTAGATGCTGCCCAGCCTCGTTCGCCTTGTCTTTCCTGTCTGCCTTGTAGCGCTTGTCACCGTAGGCGCGGTCCCTGAAACAGTATTCGCAGCAAGTTCAGAGGCCCGTAAAATCGTGGTGCCGCTGGCCGATGCCGAGCAGGGGCGTAGCCTCTTCGTGGGCAAAGGCTGCGTTGTCTGTCATTCGGTGAACGGCGTCGGCGGCAAGGCCGCGCCCGCGCTGGACGCCACGGGCGATGAATTCAACCTCGACATTCTCGACTTCGTCGCCCGCATGTGGCGGGGCGCGCCCACGATGATCGTGCTGCAGGAAATGGAGCTCGGCTACCAGATCGAACTGACCGGCGAAGAGCTGGCCCATCTCGCCGCCTTCGCCGCGGACAAGGAAGCGCAGAGTGAGTTCAGCGAGACAGACATCCCCGAAGTGATCCGCGACTGGATGGTCGACGAGGTCTACCAGGAACTGGACCCGGACTACATGGCACGCTGAAACCGCTTGGCGTGGCCGGCCTCAGGCCCCGGTGCTAAGCAAAAGCGCGCGGGGCCTTTGCGCCGAGGCCGTCAAACAGGGCCGAGAGTTTCTCGAACCACAGCGCCAGCGGATCGCCGGGTTGCAGGAGCGCGCCGCGCGCGGAACAGCGCGCCCACTGAAAGGCGCCGAAGACGATGTAGTCGGCATAGTTCGGCGTCTCACCGCCCAGGAACCCGGTCACCTTCACGCTGGATCGCAGGGGCGCCAGACAGCTGTCCAGTGCCGCCGCACTCTCTTCCCGGGACCGGCAATAATCTTCAAGACTCATGCCGAAGGCGGCCTCCCGGGTCTGCCTGAAGTAAGCGCCGTCCTCAGCGTCGAGAATCTGAACGATATCGGCAACGATCAAGCGCACCAGGGCCGGATGGAGTTGCAGTTCGGCCCAGCGCTTGATGAAGAATCCGGCGGCGCGGGCCTCGTCGTTTGCAAAGAGCGCCGGCCGGTCGCCGTAGGTCCGATCCAGATAGAGAGCGATGTTCCAGGAATCGGTCACCACCTCCTCGCCGTCCAACAAGACCGGCACCCGCTCCTGCCCGGAAAAGGCGATGCTGTCCTTCTCGGTGAAGCGCCAGGGAATGGTCTCCACCGCCAGACCCTTGTGAGCCAGCGCCATTTTACTGCGCCAACAGTACGGGCTGAAGCGGACGGAAGGGTCAGCCCCCGCCAGGTCATACATTCTAAGGCTCATTACCTGCCCCCCAAGGCAACTGTCATTCTGAAGCGAGCTGCGTTTCTTCTGCGACCATCAGCGCAAAGCTGTAGGCCAGGGCGACCTCGTTCAGCTTGTCGAAGCGCCCGGCGGCGCCGCCGTGGCCGGCAGACATATTCGTCTTCAAATACAGCGGGTTATCGTCGATTTTCGTCGCCCTCAGCTTGGCCACCCACTTCGCCGGCTCCCAATAAGTCACCCGCGGATCGGTCAGGCCGGCCGTCGCGAGAATCGGCGGATAGGCCTTGGCTGCAACATTGTCGTAGGGCGAGTAGGCGGCGATGGTCCGATAGGCTTCCGGGTCCTCGATGGGGTTGCCCCATTCCGGCCACTCCGGCGGCGTGAGAGGCAGTTCCGTATCGCACATCGTCGTCAGAACATCGACGAAAGGCACCTCGGCGATCACCCCGCCGAAGAGATCCGGTGCCATGTTGACGGAAGCGCCGACAAGCAACCCGCCCGCCGAGCCGCCATGCGCAACGATCCTTCCTTTCTGCGTCAGGCCCCGGCCGACCAGCGCCTCGCCGGCGGATATGAAATCGCGAAAGCTGTTGGCCTTGTCCTCCAGCTTGCCGTCGAGATACCAGCCGTAGCCCTTGTCGGTGCCGCCGCGCACATGGGCGATCACATAGATGAAGCCGCGGTCGATCAGGCTGAAGCGGTTTGTCGAGAAGCCGGCGGGGATCGCATGACCGTAGGCGCCGTAGCCATAGAGCAGGACCGGCGCCGAACCATCGGTCGGCGTGGAAGTACGGCGCACGAGGGAAACCGGAATCTCGGCGCCGTCATGACCGCGCGCCATGAAACGCTCGCTCACGTAGTCCGCCGGATCGTGGCCGCTGGGCACTTCCTGCTCTTTCAAGAGCGTCCGCTCACGCGTCGCCATATCGTAGTCGTAGGTGCGCGACGGCGTGGTCAGCGAGCTGTAGACGAAGCGCAGACTTGCGGTGTCATAGAGGTAGCCCGGCAGGAGGCCCAGGGAATAGGCCGCTTCGTCGAAGGCAACAGCATGATCGCTGTTGTCGTCCAACGCCGTGATGACCGCCCGCGGAAGGCCGTCCTCGCGCTCCAGACGCACGACGAAGTTCTTGAAGGTCAGCAGACTCAGAATCAGGCGCCCGGGACGATGGGGCACGAGGTCACGCCAAGCGGCACGTCCGGGATCGTCCAGCGGGGCCTCGACGATCTTGAAGTCGATGGCGCCGTCGGCATTGGTCAGAATCAGAAAACGTTCACCCTGATCGCTGACCTCGTACTCGACCCCCCGGTCGCGCGGTGCGATCAGGCGCGGCTCTTCCTCGGGACGGTCCGCCGGGATGACCCGCACTTCAGAGGTGGTGTGATCGTGGGCGGAGATGACGATGAAACGCCGGCTCTCGCTGACATCCAGGCCGATAAAGAATCCGGGGTCCGACTCCGCATAGACCAGGACATCTTCCTTGGGGTCACTGCCCAGGCGATGCCGGAAGACTTTTGACGGCCGATGCTCCGCGTCCAGCGTCACGTAAAACAGGGTACTGTCGTCGTTGGCCCAGGCGAGGGAGCCCTGGGCGCCGCCGAGGCTGCCGGCCAGCTTCTCTCCGCTGTCCAAATCCTTGAAGTTCACAACGTACTGCTCGGAGCCGTTGCGGTCGGCTGCATAGGCCAGATAGCGATGGTCCGGGCTGTGCTCGCAGGCGATCACCCGGAAAAACGATTCGCCCTCGGCCTCCCGATTGCCGTCAAGCACCACCTCTTCGCTGTCATTATCCAGGCGCTTGCGGCAAAAGACTGGATGCTGACCGCCGATTTCGTAGCGGTGATAATAGGCATAGGCGCCGTCGGGGCTGGGAACGGAACTGTCGTCCTCCTTCAGGCGCGCCTTCATTTCCGCAAAAAGGGCCTGCTGCCGCGCCTCCGTCGGCGCCATGCCGGCCTTGGTATGGGCGTTTTCGGCTTCAAGATAATCCCGGATATCGTCCCCCAGAACCCCCGGATCGGTCATGACCTCCCGCCAGTTGTCGGCCCGCAGCCAGGCATAGGGGTCTTCGCGGGTGATGCCATGATGGCTGTAGGTCTTGGGGCGGATCGCCGCGATCGGCCCGGAACCCTGCAGGTTCTCGGGGGTCTGGCTGTCGGAGATATCGTCTGGCACGAAGGCAGTCTCTCAGTTATCCGGTTATTAGCAGATCTTAATATTGGATCGAAGGTCGATTCGCCGGCGGAAACGACGGCGTCACACCAAACTGTCGCGCGGCCTTCTGACGCATGGTAAGGGCCCGGCGCGGGGCGGTATCTTCGTTACATATCAAGGGCCGCGCCAAAAGATCCGTCAACGCCTTATGTGGCTTTGACCTGGATCAATGGCAAGCCTGGGTTAGGCTGCCATGACAGAGTAGTGGTGGGTAGCAAGAAAGCGCAGCAGATATTCAACCTGTGCCGAGAGGCATTCAGGGGTTTTCCTGCGGCAGCGCCGATGCCATCCACACAAAAAGAGACCGGCAGAACAGAATACGACTGGGGCGATCAATGAACAGCGCGAGCGAGGTTAGAACAACCTCACCTCTCACCTATGGCCTGGGCTTTATCCTGGCGCTTGGCGGCCTCCTGGGTCTTTTCCTGATTACCAATGCCCAGGACGCGGTCATTGCCGGACACGGCTATCTCTTCGTCGCCTTTTGCACCCTCGGCGTCTTCTGGATGATCAAGCGTCACTACGACGAGGCAGGCGCCCCGGTGATCGCCGAAAACGGCGTCGTCTACAACGACGCTGTGGTCCGGGCCGGTTGTATCGCCGCCCTGTTCTGGGGCGTGGTCGGCTTCCTGGCGGGCCTGGTCATCGCATTGCAGTTGGCCTTCCCCGCCCTCAACCTGGATCTGCCCTGGACCACCTTCGGGCGCCTGCGGCCGGTACATACCTCCGCGGTGATCTTCGCCTTTGGCGGTAACGTTCTGATCGCTACATCGTTCCACGTCGTCCAGCGCACCTGCCGGGCGAAGCTGGCCGGCGACTGGGCGCCCTGGATCGTCTTCTGGGGCTATCAGCTGTTCATCGTGATGGCGGCCAGCGGCTACGTCTTCGGCGTCACCCAGTCAAAGGAATATGCCGAGCCGGAGTGGTACGTGGATCTCTGGCTGACCATCATCTGGGTCGTCTACCTGCTGGTTTTCCTGGGGACCCTGGCAAAGCGGCGCGAACCGCACATCTACGTCGCCAACTGGTTCTACCTCGCCTTCATCGTGACCATCGCGATGCTGCACATCGTGAACAACCTGGCTCTGCCGGTATCGCTCACCGGGGCGAAGAGCTACTCGCTGTTCTCCGGCGTGCAGGACGCTCTGACCCAATGGTGGTATGGCCACAACGCCGTCGGCTTCTTCCTTACCGCCGGCTTCCTCGGCATCATGTACTACTTCGTGCCGAAGCAGGCGAACCGGCCGGTCTATTCCTACCGGCTGTCGATCGTCCACTTCTGGTCGCTGATCTTCCTCTACATCTGGGCGGGACCGCATCACCTGCACTACACCGCCCTGCCCGACTGGGCCCAGACCCTGGGCATGACCTTCTCGATCATGCTCTGGATGCCCTCCTGGGGCGGCATGATCAACGGCCTGATGACGCTGTCCGGCGCCTGGGACAAGCTGCGCACCGACCCGGTCCTGCGCATGCTGGCGGTCTCCGTCGCCTTCTACGGCATGAGCACCTTCGAGGGCCCGGTAATGTCGATCAAGGCGGTGAACTCCCTCAGCCACTACACCGACTGGACCGTGGGTCATGTGCACTCCGGCGCCCTCGGCTGGGTCGGCTTCGTCAGCTTCGGCGCGATCTACTACCTCGTGCCCAAGCTCTGGCAGCGCAGCCGCCTCTACTCGCTGAACCTGGTCAGCCTGCACTTCTGGGTCGCGACCATCGGCATCGTGCTCTACATCACCGCGATGTGGGTCTCGGGTATCCTCCAGGGCCTGATGTGGCGGGCCTACGACAGCCTCGGCTTCCTGGAGTTCTCCTTCGTCGAGACCGTCGAGGCGATGCATCCCTTCTACGTCATCCGTGCCCTGGGCGGCGCCCTCTACCTGCTGGGGGCCCTGATCATGGTCTACAACTGCTGGCGGACCATCCGCGGCGACCTGAAGGACGAGAAGGTTGCGGGCCTTCCCGTTTCACCTCAGCCGGCTTCGGCCGCAGCCGCACAGTAAGGAGGCGACCATGTCTTTCAAACACGACGTTATCGAAAAGAACTCGATCCTCCTGACTGTCCTGACCCTGCTGGTGGTTTCCATCGGCGGGCTGGTGGAGATCGCCCCGCTGTTCTATCTGGAAAGCACCATCGAAAAGGTGAAGGGCATGCGGCCCTACAGCCCGCTGGAGCTGGCCGGACGCAACATCTACATCCGCGAGGGCTGCTACAACTGCCACAGCCAGATGATCCGCCCGCTGCGCGATGAGGAGGAACGCTACGGCCATTACTCCCTGGCGGCGGAAAGCATGTACGATCATCCCTTCCAGTGGGGCTCCAAGCGCACCGGCCCGGATCTTGCCCGCGTCGGCGGCCGCTACTCGAACGACTGGCACGTCGCCCACATGATCAACCCGCGCTCCGTGGTGCCGGAGTCGATCATGCCGGGCTATCCCTTCCTGGCGGAAACCCCCTTGAAAGTTGTCGACGTTGCCGCCCACTTGCGCGCCAACCGCGGCGTCGGGGTGCCCTACAGCGATGAAATGATCGAGATGGCGGAGCAGGACCTGATTTCCCAGGCGGATCCCGATTCCGACGGCGCCGATGCGGTTCTCGAACGCTATCCCGGGGCCATCATCGCCAACTTCGATGGCAACCCCGAACTCACCGAGCTCGACGCCATCATCGCCTACCTTCAGATGATGGGCACGCTGGTCGACTTCGAGGCCTACGAGCCCGAAGCCAACTACCGCTAGGAGGCGCAGCGAATGACTTACGAAAGCGCAAGAGAGTTCGCCGCCACCTACGGACTGCTCTACCTGATGATTCTCTTCGCCGGCGTGCTGCTGTACGCCTTCTGGCCGAAGAACAAGAAGAAATTCGATGAAGCGGCACGGCGCCCGCTGGAGGATGACTGATCATGGCCGACCATAAGGAAATCGATCAGGTCTCGGGGGTCGAGACCACCGGACACGAGTGGGACGGCATCCGCGAATTGAACAACCCGCTGCCGCGCTGGTGGCTCTGGACCTTCTATGCCTGCTGCATCTGGGCCCTCGCCTATTGGATCGTGATGCCGGCCTGGCCGCTGATCAGCAGCCATACCGAGGGCTTCCTCGGATACTCCTCCCGCGCTCAGTTGGCCAAGTCGGTCGAGCGGGCCCGTGACGCGCAGTCGGTCTACCTCGACCGCATCGACGCAGCCTCGCTGGAACAGATCACGGCGGACCAGGAGTTGCTGGACTTTGCCCTGGCCGGCGGCAGATCGGCTTTCGCGGTGAACTGCTCCCAGTGTCATGGGAGCGGCGCCGCCGGCTTCGTCGGCTACCCGAACCTGAACGACGACGACTGGATCTGGGGCGGCGATCTCGACGCCATCAGCCACACGATCCATTTCGGCATTCGCTCCGATCACGACGAAACGCGTTTCAACGAGATGCCGGCCTACGGGCGCGACGAATTGCTGACCCGCGAAGAAATCGACGACGTCGCGGAGTACGTGCTCTCGCTCTCGAACAGCGGCAGCGACGCTGCCGCCGCTGCGCGGGGCGAGGTGACCTTTGCCGAGCAGTGCAGTGCCTGTCACATGGAAGACGGCGGGGGTAACTATGAATTGGGGGCGCCGAACCTGAGAGATGCCATCTGGCTCTACGGCGGCGACAAGAGTGCTGTGGTGGAATCAATCACCAACAGCCGTGCCGGCATGATGCCGGCCTGGACGGGGCGTCTGGACGAGGCGACCATCAAGAAACTGGCAATCTATGTTCACTCGCTGGGGGGCGGCGAGTGATCTTGAGGAGAGACAATGGTCGAACAGGCGGTCGCGGAGACCCCCGGCGCAGGAGTGAAGCCTGACCAACATGGGAGCGTAGAACGCTCCGACGCTGATGCGGTCAACAAAAAGGAACACCGTTCCCTTTATCAGAAGCGGATCAAGATCTATCCGAAGCTGGCAAAGGGTGCCTTCCGGCGATGGAAGTGGGTCATCATGGCGGTGACCCTGGGTATCTACTATCTGACACCCTGGATTCGCTGGGACCGTGGTCCCAACACCCCGGACCAGGCGGTCTTGATCGACTTTCCCGGGCGGCGCTTCTACTTCTTCTTCATCGAGATCTGGCCGCAGGAGGTCTACTACCTCACCGGCCTCCTGATCCTCGCCGCCATCGGGCTGTTCCTGATTACCAGTCTCGCCGGGCGGGTATGGTGCGGCTACACCTGTCCGCAGACGGTCTGGACCGATCTCTTTATCGCCGTAGAGCACAAAATTCAGGGCGACCGTGCCGCACGCATTCGCCTGGACAAGGCCCCCTGGGGGCCCGAGAAGATCTTCCGCAAAGCGGCAA
This sequence comes from Pelagibius sp., assembly GCF_965249265.1. NCBI lineage: Bacteria > Pseudomonadati > Pseudomonadota > Alphaproteobacteria > Rhodospirillales > Rhodovibrionaceae > Pelagibius > Pelagibius sp. Next base: position 3,584,459 of record NZ_OZ252224.1, read on the forward strand.
CTCAGATTGTCTGGGTGATCATCGCGATCGGCACCGGCGGCGCCTGGGTGTTCTACTTCGCCGACGCGCCGACGCTGATGGGAGACCTGCTCGCCTTCCAGGCGCCGCCGGTGGCTTACATCACCATCGGCGTCCTCACCTTCACCACTTATCTGCTGGGTGGTTTCGCGCGGGAACAGGTTTGCACCTATATGTGCCCCTGGCCACGCATCCAGGGCGGCTTGCTGGACGAAGAGTCTCTGGTCATCGCCTACAACGAAGACCGTGGCGAGCTGCGCGGCGCGCGCAAGAAGGACACCCACCCCGACAACCTGGGGGACTGCGTTGCCTGCAATCAGTGTGTGGCGGTCTGCCCCATGGGCATCGACATCCGCGACGGCCAGCAACTCGAATGCATCACCTGCGGCCTTTGCATCGACGCCTGCAACACGGTGATGGACAAGGTCGGCCTGCCGCGGAACCTGATCGAGTACTCCACACTGGCCAATGTCGAGCGGGTGCGCGCCGGGGAGAAACCGCGTCTGAGGCTGATCCGTCCGCGCACCATCATCTACAGCGGCCTTATTGTGGTGGTCGGCCTGATCATGCTGTTCTCGCTGATCACCCGTTCCGATCTCGATCTCAGCATTCTGCGCGACCGCAATCCGCTCTTCGTCACACTTTCGGACGGCGGGATCCGCAACGGCTATACCGTCAAGATCACCAACAAGCAGCACAACGAGCGCAGCTTCCGCCTGGTCCTGGAGGGCCTGCCCGAAAGCCGGCTTTCGGTCGTCGGGTCAGGTGCCGATCCGGAGGCCTTGACGGTTGGCCCCGACAGTCTGGCAAGTTATCGTGTTTTCGCGACGGTGCCCCGCGCGGCCCTGCAGGATAGCGCAGCCGACATCCGTTTCCGGGTCATAGATGAGAACGGAAACGAGGCGACCAACGATTCTGTCTTCCGAGGACCGGAGCAATGAGCAATGTCAGCCTGGAGAGGGAACCCATGATCATCCGCGGCAAGCACGTGCTGATGGGAATGCTGGCCTTCTTTGGGGTGATCATCTCCGTGAACCTGGTCTTCGTCTATTTCGCCCTCGGCACCTGGACCGGGCTTTCCACGGAGAACGCCTATCAAAAGGGCCTGAATTACAACGAGACCATTGCCGCCCGCGATGCCCAGAGGGCGCTGGGCTGGCAGGGCGCCGTTACCGTGGAAGCGGCGGCTGACGGCTCGGAGTTGCTGACCGTTGTGCTGCGCGACCACGATGGCCGGCCCCTGCCCGATCTGACCGTCAGCGCCCAGTTGCGCCGGCCGACCAATGAGAACTACGACGAATCTCTGACACTGGAGGAAGGAACAGCCGGCGAATACAGCACCACCCTTTCCTTGCCGCTGCGCGGCAACTGGGATCTTACCCTCTCCGCCAGCCGCGCCGGCGCGGCGCCGGAAGCGACGCCCTTTGAAATGAAGACGCGGCTATGGCTGAAATAAGCGCCGACCTTACCTCGGCGGCGAAACCCGCCGCCGAGGACCGTGCGACGCCGCCCCTGTGCTGCCCCGCGGGTATGGCAGTAGAGTTGGCCCAGATCGACGACAGCGGCCTGCGTGCCTCTGACTTCGCCGAGCAGCTCCGCCAGCATGAAGACGGCAGCGAATCGCTGACCCTGGTAGTGCAGAACCTGCATTGCCCGAGCTGCATCCGCAGCATCGAGTCGGCGGTCGAGAAGAAAGCCGGCCTCCTGAAGGCGCGTGTGAACCTTAGCACCCGACGGCTCGCCCTGCGCTGGGACCCAAAACAGACGACAGCCGAGCCATTGCTGGCCGCCGTCGAGGCACGGGGCTATCGTCTGGTGCCGCTGGACCCGGATCAGCTTGAAAGCGCGGAAGCGGCAGAGGGCCGCGAACTGTTGCGCGCCATGGCGGTGGCGGGCTTTGCCGCCAGCAACGTCATGCTTCTGTCGGTCGCGGTTTGGTCCGGCCTTGCCGCCGATATGGGTCCGGCCACCCGGACCTTGATGCACTGGGTTTCGGCGATGATCGCCCTGCCGGCGGTGGCCTATGCCGGGCGGCCGTTCTTCCGCTCCGCCCTGACGGTACTGCGCAGCGGCCACACCAACATGGACGTGCCGATCTCCCTCGCCGTCATCCTGGCTGCGGGCATGAGCCTGTCGGAGACCCTGCGCGGCAGCGAACATGTTTTCTTCGATGCCTCGGTCATGCTGCTGTTCTTCCTGTTGATCGGCCGCTTCCTCGACCTGCGCCTGCGCGGCCGGGCGCGCTCGGCGGCCGAGAACCTGACGGCGCTGAAGGCCACGGCGGCGACGGTGGTTGCCGCGGACGGCAGCCTGCGGAGCCTGCCCATCAACCGACTGAAACCCGGCATGACCGTCGCCGTCGCCGCCGGTGAGCGCATTCCCATGGACGGCGAGGTCCTCTCCGGCCGCTCGGAGGTCGATGCCTCCCTCCTCACCGGCGAAAGCCTGCCGCAGCCGGTGCACGAAGGCGCCGCGGTTTACGCCGGTACCGTGAACGGCGGCGGGGCGCTGCGCATTGCGGTTACCGCCCTGCCCGACGAAAGCCTGCTGGCGGAAATCGTGCGGCTGATGGAGTCCGCCGAGCAGAGCCGCGACCGCTATGTGCGCCTCGCCGACCGGGTCGCCCGTCTCTACGCCCCCGTCGTCCATCTGTTGGCCGCGGCAACCTTCGGCGGCTGGCTCGCCCTTTCCAGCCAGCCCTGGCAGGACAGCCTCATGATCGCCATTGCGGTCCTCATCATCACCTGTCCCTGTGCCTTGGGGCTGGCGGTGCCGGCGGTGCAGGTCGCCGCCGTCGGGCGCTTGATGAAACAGGGGATTCTGGTGAAATCCGCCGACGCGCTGGAGCGTCTGGCCCAGGTGGATACTGTTGTCTTCGACAAGACGGGCACCCTGACCCGGGGTTGTCCCTCCCTGCAGAACGCCGGCTCCGTCGATCCCGCGCTGCTGGCCCTGGCCGCCGATATCGCCCGTCACAGCCGCCATCCGCTGGCCCGCGCCCTGAGCCGCGCGGCGGCGGGCACCAATCGCCACCTTTCCGTTCAGGAGCATGCCGGGGATGGGCTTTCGACCGAAATCGACGGCAGGACGATCCGCCTTGGCCGCCGCGGCTGGTGCGGCGTTGATGACGGTTCCGCCGACGCTGCGATGGAGCTCTGGTTAAGCGGCGGCGACTTCGCCCCTCAGCGTTTCACCTTCAATGACGCGCCCCGGGCCGACGCCGCCGAGGTGATCACCGCCCTGCGCGCCCGCGGCATCGCCGTCGAACTGCTCTCCGGCGACCGCAGCGGCGTGGTGGGTCAGCTTGCCGAAGATCTGGGGATAGAAATCTGGCGCGGGGATTGCCGGCCCGCCGACAAGATCGCGCGGCTCGAAGACCTGAAGGCGGAGGGCCGGCGCACGGCGATGATCGGCGACGGCCTGAACGACGCCCCGGCGCTCGCCACCGCCTTTGCCTCCCTCTCCCCGGCGGAGGCGGCCGATGTCAGCCAGATCGCCGCCGATATCGTTTTTCAGGGCGAGCGCCTGTCGCCGGTGGTAGAGGCCATCGGCACCGCCCGCCGCGCCCGCGGGCTGGTGTTCCAGAACTTCGGCCTCGCCATGCTCTATAACCTGATCGCCGTGCCCATTGCCGTGGCCGGTTTCGTAACGCCGTTGATTGCCGCGGCGGCCATGTCGGGCTCGTCGATCATCGTCACCGCAAACGCCATGCGGCTGAACCTGAAAAGCCGGAACGAAGGCGCATGAGCGCCCTGGTCTACCTCATTCCGGCCGCCCTTTTCCTCGGGCTCGTCGGCCTCGTCGCCTTTCTCTGGGCGCTCAGAAGCGGTCAGTTCGAGGATCTCGACGGCGCCGCCCACCGCATCCTGCTGGATGAGGAGGAAGAGGAGCCTCGTAAAGGACAGCAGAACAAGGAATAGGCGAGCCAGCCGTCGCTATCCGCGGTTCTGCTCCGGGCTCCAGGGGTCTTCCTCCCAATTCCAGTAGCGGTTGGGGTTGTCTTCATCCAGGCCGGAGATGTGCAGCGTACGCAGGCTCTCCTTCACGAAGATCACCGGTTCCTCATAGGGATGGGCGTCGTAGATCGCCTTCAGCACCGACGTCAGTACGGTTTCGTTGGCGGGCAGAAAGAACGAGAGCTCCACACAAGGAATTGTTACGGCTTCTTCCGTCGGCGCGTTCCGCCCACCGGGCAGCGAGCGAAACTGCTGGACGCCCGGTGATGTCCTGAAGGCCACCTGATCGTAGTCGCCGTATTTCAGATCATGGCAGGCGACCACCGCTTTCATGATCACCTCGACGCAAACCTCCGGCGTCTGGGTGGTGACAAGGTAGCCGGCCTCGGTCGTAAAGCGGTCGTTGTCGAGCTTTGGCAGAGTCATCGCAGAAGATATCCGGAAAGGCAGGTCAATGCGGCTGCAACCCTATTCAGCCCCTATTCAGCAAGGTATGCTTCTTCGAGAACCGCCCAGGCCAGATCGAAGGACGGCTGCCCAAACTCGGTCTGGGTGACGGCTGTCACCGTGATCCAACCGCCAGCGACAGACTTGGCAGCCATAAGCTGATGCTCGACGCCGCCGGAGCCACCATTCAGGGTCGTCACTTCAAAATCCGCCGTGCCGCCAGCGATACTACGGCTGGCACTCTCCAAAAACGCCGGCCGCTTCTTGACATAACCGATCCTCACGTAGCGGGGCGAGCGGAGGCCGCCCGACTCCTGGAACACCAGTCCATCGGGCGTCACGCGATGATCGAACCCGATCGGAGCCGGCGCCATCAGACCGCTCTCATGGGCGATGACGCCGTCGAAACGGGGTGCGGTCGCACTTTCGTCCTCACAGGCCGTCAGGACGCAAACCAGCGTCACTGGGACTGCAAGGCTCCGCAGCCACGCGCCCCGGACAAGGCTCATCCTAACGCCCGATGGTGTCGCGATAGGCGTGCCACGTGGCATGGCCGACCAGCGGGAAGGTGACAATCAGGCCGATGTAGAGGGTCACCAGGCCACAGGCGGTGAGCAGCGCCACCAGCCAGGCCCAGAGCAGCATCGGCTTGGGGTTGCGGGTGACCGCCTTGATGGAGGTGATCACCGCGGTCATGAAGTCGACATCGCGTTCCATCAGCAAGGGCACCGAGACGACGCTGATCGCAAAAACCAGCGCCGCCAGCAGGGCCCCGGCGGCAGAACCGACAATCAGCAGCAGCAGCCCGTTGGCGGTGAACAGCAGGGTCGGCACGATTTCGGAAAGCGGCGGGAATTGAGTGGTGCCGAGAAAAAGCGCGAAGAGCAGGGTCGCCAGCCGCATCCAGACCAGAAGGACGATCATCAGGGTGACGCCGAGGAAGGCGAGCCGCATGGGTGAGCGCGTCGCCACGAAGAGCGCCGCCCCAAGGTTGACCGGCTGGCCGGTTTCCAGGCGGCGGCTCGTCTCGTAGAGGCCGACGGCCAGCATCGGCCCGATCAGCATGAAGCCGGCGGTGAGCGGCAACAGCAGATAGGTCAGGTCGGCCAAGAAGACACCGGCCGTAATGGCAAAGGACACCAGGCAGAAAAGCGCCCCGTAGGTCAGGCTGACGCCCGGGGCCTGCCAGAGGTCCTGCCAGCCGGCCGACAGCCAGGACCAGGGCCGTTCAAGTTCCAGTCGGCGGACCGGCGGAAATCCGGCCTGGGTATCGCTATGAGTAACCGTCATGACGCCTTCTCCCGGCAGCGCAAATCATTTGGGACTCGAGGACGCCCCAGCACTGCCCCGAATTTCCTGGCGCAATGATAGCCTGCCGTCTCCCTGGCCGGAAGCCCCGCGGTACGCTTTTAAGATCAGAAGCGCGGCTGCAGCGGATGGTCGGCGCGGATCTGCTGTTCGCGCGACAGCCGGAAGGTGCCGACGGTCTCGTAAGGGGCGCGGCGCCGGGCCAGACTGTCGAGATAGGCGACACCGTGGACGCGGTAGCTCAAATCGCCGCGCTCGGCCAGCAACACCATCTGCTGGACAAGGTCGATGACAGTCGTGGAAGCGGTCACCGAGAGCACCGCCTCGCCCAGGCGGGGCACGGTTACGGTCTCGTTGGAAAAACCGCTGGCGAAATCGGCGCCATTGACGTCCAGGTCGAACGTCAGTCCGTCCAGCGGCAGGGCGAAGTCGTTGGGATTGCCGATCCGCAGGTCGATCTGGAAGCGCTGTTCGAAGACGCCGCTGTCCAACAGGCGCAGATCGGTAATCCGAACCTGCGGCGGGATCGGGCTTGTGGAAGCGCAGGCCGCCAAAAGCACAAGGACCAGCGGCAGCGCGACCCAGCGCGCTGCCGCCGTTGTTCTTGCCCCAAGTTGGCGTTGGTGTTCCACAGCCGCGCCGATCAGTTGCCGAGGAGACCGTCGAGCGGCGATTTCGATTCGCCGTCCCCGCCCGACTTGGGCGCCAGCTTGTCCAGCAGCCCCTTGGCGCCGCCCTCCGTTGCGTCCTTCAGGCTGTCCGCATCCGGCACCTTCTCCAACAGAGCGCCCGGATCCTTGATCTGGTCGCTCAAAGCGCCCGCCAGATCCGGTTGATAGGAGATGTCGTGCCAGGGACCGGTCACCTTGATCGGCACCGCGATGCCGGCAAGATCGGATTCACCGCCCTGACCCTCGAGCGAACCGACCAGCTTGGGCTTAACCTGGTAGTCAACGGTGCGCGGCGGCAGAGGAATGGTGCCCTCCCCGGTCATCCGAACCAGCGGAGCGACAAGCGTAAGGTCCTTGTTGGAGACGATCCCCTTGTCGATCTGGAAGGTGCCGGACAGCTCGGCAAAGTCCGTCTGCTCGGCGGAATCGAAGGACTGCTCGATGGCCGCGGCGGAGATGTTGCGCATCATGGCGGCTAGGTTGATGCCCTTGACGGCACCGTCCTTGAAGACCACGGCGCCATCGCCGTTCAGGCTGGAAACCAGTTCACGCTGGGAAGCGCCGGCAGCCGTCACCGAGAGCTTGGTCTCCGTCGTGCCGAGAATGCGGTCGAAGTCCGCAAGATCGGTCAGGAAGGGTCCGGCCTGGAAATTGGCGAGGTCGAAGTCCGCAGAAATCGCCGGCTGGCCGCTGGCGCCGTCGACCACGATGGTCCCCTTACCGGCCCCCTCGTAGAGCAGCATTTCCGACAGATCGGCCGTCAGCTTGCTGTCCTGCAGAAGCACCGTAAGGCTGCTCTTGCCGATTTTCACTTCCCGGAACTGAATGCCGCCGGCATTGAAGGCGAGATCGGCATCCAGAGCGCCAAGGGCGGAAACGTCGATCGGCTCATCGCTCCAATCACCTTGCCCGCCTTCGGCACCGGCACCGGAACCGCCGCTGCCCGAAGCAGCCGCCTCACCCCCGCCTTCACCTTCCGGCGGCAGATAGGGGTTCAGGTTCAGTTGATCGACATTGAGTTCCGCTTTGATGACTGGTTTGGCGCCCCGCGCATCGACCGAGAACAGACCGTCGGCGGCAATCTCATCGACCGAGAGCTTGGCATCCGTAAGCGCGACCTTGGCGCCGGTCATTTCAAGCACGCCTTCCAGATTGAACGGCCCCAAGCCGTCACCCGGGAACTCCAAGGGATTGCCGGTCCAGGCCGCCAAATTGCGTATCGAAGGGACAGCAAGGGCAAGCTGGCCCTGCAAGCCCAGTGCATCCGCATTGCGTGCCGCGCCGTCGAAGGAAAACGTGACCGGTGCAGCCTCGACCGTCATGGCGAGATTGCTTGTCTCTCCCGACATCAGGTTTCTTGGGCTCTCGGCATTGACCGACAGCGTGACGGTCTCGCCTTTCCAATCGGCAGAGCCCTCTGCGGCAAAAGGCTCCGACAGGCTGGGCAGGGAGAGTTCCATGTTGACCGCGCTGAGGGTTTCCTCCTGCCCGCTCTGCCGATCGGCGTAGGAGAAGGTGCCGTCGATCAGACGCACCTCGCCGAGACGGATTTCGCTGACCGCGGAACCGCCGCCACTCTCGCCATCACCCGCGCCGCCGGAAGTCTCACCGCCGGCGGTATCGGCCTGGCCCGTTTGAATATCCCAGTTGGGCTTGCCGTCGGCATCGACCTCGAGGCTGATCACCGGACGCTCCAGAATGAAGCGGTCGACGGCTACCTCACCGCCGATCAGCGGCAGGATCTGCAAGGCAACATCGAGCCTTTCGATGGTCGCCATTTCAGGCGCCGCAGCCCCGGGTGCATTGGAGAAACCGACATCTTCCACGGAAATCGCAATCGCCGGGAAAAGTGAGAGCGAGATGGGGCCGTCGATCCGCAGGTCGCGGCCGGTCGCCTGCTTCGCCTGGGCCTGGATTTCGGCCTTGTAGCTTTCCAGCGGGACGAACTGGGGAATGATGACCACTGCCGCAACAAGCAGGACCACAATCACGCCAAGCCCGATCAATACCTTTTTCATCTTACCTAAGCCCTCCAAAGTTGGCGCCGCCCGAACGCGCGGACACCGTTACTCCCCAAATACCTTCTGCAGAATTTCCGTGCTGCGCTTGGCGGGATCGCTGCGGATCGCGGCTTCTTCACGCGCCACATAGGTGAACAGTCCGTCCAGCGCCTGCGCCAGAGTATAATCGGTCAGATCCGCCTTGGCATCGGGCACGAAGGGGATCGTCTTATACTGCTCCATCATATTGTCATAGGCCGCAATGGCGCCGACGTCAGCCAGGCTGTCATCGATCACAGGGCGCATGGCGTCCGACAGGGGCGCCGACATCTTGTCCTGAAAGTAGCGGGTTGCCGCATCGTCCGGCCCGTTCAGGATGCCTTCCGCATCCTCCACCGACATCTCCGAAATCGCATCCCAGAAGATCTGCTTGGCCTGGGGCGTCGCCTGTTCGGCGGCACGGTTCAGACGCAGCTCAACCTCGTCGGCAAGATCGGACATGCCGACGGCCTGCAGGGCCGACTGCACTTTCTGCAGAGAGTCCGGTAGCGGAATGTGAATATCGGGATCGGCGTTGAAGCCGTCTGTCTGGCCGAGTTGGCCGACCACCCGTTCGGTCCCGACCCGCAAGGCCTCGCGCAGGCCGTCGCCGATTTCCGCCGCACTCAGGCTGGTCGCGGAGAGGCCGCCCGCAGTTTCGCCCTCGCCGGATTTCAGAAGATCTTTGGCTTTGTCGAAGAGACTGCCCTGGGCCAAGGCCTGGCCGGCAGGGTGCAAAACAGCCAGGGGCAGGACAAGAAGGGCCAGCGCCAGGGCCCAAGCCCCCACGCCGGCCCGTGAGAGACCGCGCCTGTCGCGCGCTTTGCTACTCCGCAGCAGCCGCGCCTGCCGTGTGGACCATACGCTGCGGGTAGGGAATAGAGATGTTTTCTGCATCCATCCGATTCTTTAGGTTCTTGGTCATATCGAACTTGAGCCCCCAGTAGTCCGCCGCATTGCACCAGATGCGCACCGTGAAATTCACCGAGCTGTCGCCCAGGTCAGTCACGGCGGCCATGGGCGCCGGGTCGGCAAGGACCCTGGAGTCCTTTTTGACCTCATCCACGCAGGCTGCAAGCCCGCGGTCGATGTCGTCTTCATAAGCGATGCCGATCACCAGATCGACGCGCCGCGTTGGGTGAAAGCTGTAATTCTTGATCGCCGAGCCCCAGAGTTGGGAGTTCGGCGCAATGATCTGCACATTGTCCGGTGTCGCCAGTTCGGTGACAAAAAGCGTGATGCTCTTCACCGTTCCGGCCAAGCCGCCGCCTTCTATGTAGTCGCCGATCTTGAAGGGCCGGAAAAGCAGCAGCATGACCCCGGCGGCGACGTTGCTGAGGGTGCCTTGGAGGGCGAGGCCGATGGCCAGACCGGCGGCGCCCAGGACGGCGATGAAGCTGGTTGTCTCAATCCCGAACTGGGCCAGAACTGCAACAACAGTGAAGATGACAACCGCGTAGTAGGCAAGACTGGCAAAAAACGCCCGAAGCGTCTCGTCGACCTTCTCCACCTTACTCAGCGCCTTGCTGACTGCCGACTTCACCCAGCCGGCAATCATGAAGCCGACGATCAGGATGATAATGGCGCCGACAACGCTCAGGCCGTAGGTGGTGATCAGACCCACCACCATCCCCCAGATACCTGAAATTGAATCGTCCATTTAACGTTCCCCAGACTTGTTGGCGCGGCATTCGAAACTGCCGGTGTTACCGGCTGCTGTCCGCACTTTGTTGTTCTGCTCTTGCGACCTCGTGCGAGTAACGGCGGGAGCCCCCGACAAATCCCCGGAAATCCCGACCGCCCATCGGTTTAGTCACCCTCTTTTTAATAACCTAATCAAAAAGCAAAGCAAGACTCAATGATCTGCGTAGCTTTCTTCGAAGGAAAGCAGAGTGCTGCGATCACAAGAAGGTCACGAGACTAGACCGTTTTTCGCAAGCGCGATCCAAAGTCAAATCTGTGACGAATACAACCTTAGAGGTCTTTCCGACTGTCTGGAAGATAATTACGCGCCGGCGTCTTCACGATCGATCAGATGCAGGAAGGAACCCATGACCTTGCCCCGGCGCTGCCCGGCCAGGTGGCGGTCCTGACCCGCGGCATCCGTTACCGTAAACAAGGGTTCGTCGCCATCGCTCCGCGCCGAGGCGTAGTGAAACTCATGCCCCCGGTAAGCGCTACCCGCCGGCCCCAGGGGGCCGTCCTGCATGAGCCTGGCACGCCGATACCCCAAGACCCGGGCGGCGGCCTTCAGCGAGCTTTCGACAGCCAGAAGGTCAAGCATCTCATGGCTCTGCCCCTCGGCGTCTTCCAGGCTTCTGCCGAGCACCATGTAGCCGCCGCACTCCCCGTAGATGGCCGCGCCCCGCCCGGCGGCAGACCGCATGGCGGCCTGGAATCTCTTGTTGGCGGCAAGCGTCGCGCCATGTAACTCGGGATAGCCGCCGGGCAGATAGACCGCGTCGGCTGCCGGGTCCGGGCCCTCATCGGCCAGCGGAGAGAAGAACGACAGTTCGGCACCGGCATCCCGCCAGCCCTCCAGGGTCAACGGATAGCAAAAGGCAAAGGCCGTATCCGCGGCCACAGCGATGCGCTGACCAAGGGGCGCCAGGGGCGGCGACCACGCCTGCGCCCTGAGGGAAGCGGGCCGGAGTGTGGCGAGAAGGGTCGCTTCATCGAGACCCGCGGCCAGAGCATCGGCGGCGGCGTCGAGAAACAGGTCGAGCGACTCGTCTTCGCCGGCCTGAACCAGACCCAAATGACGGGATGGCCGCGTCAGGCCGGGGACCCGGCGCAGGACGGCCAGAACCGGCATCGCAGCGGCATTGCAGGCTTCCCGCAACAGACGTTCATGCCGGTCGGAAGCGACCGCGTTCAGGATCACGCCGCCGAGCCGAACGCGTTCATGAAACTGGGCAAAGCCATGCGCCAGGGCGGCGACGGAAGCCCCCATGCCTTGGCAGTTGACCACCAGAACCACGGGCCAGGACGCCGCAGCCGCCAGGGAAGCGGTGGAGCCGGCGGCCAAGCCCCATTGGTCTTCCACAGGCGCCCCGTCGAAGAGGCCCATGACCCCCTCGCCGACAACCAGTTCCGCATCCTCGGCTGTCTTCTCGAGCGCCGCCGCCAGGGTTTGCGGCCGCATGGCCCAGGGGTCGAGATTGAAACAGGGGCGCCCGGCGGCGGCGGCATGGAAAGCGGGATCGATATAGTCGGGACCGACCTTTACGGCGGCGACCCGATGGCCGCGGCGGCGCAACAGGCGCAGGAGGGCGAGGGTGACGGTGGTCTTGCCGCTGGCCGATGCCGGGGCGGCGATCAACAGCCCGGCCGGCCCAAGCCCGGACAGACTGCCCCCCGCCCCTTCGCCGCTCATCCCGTTTCGCGCCGGCTGCGCAACCCGAGGGGATCGTCGTCCAGAGCCCGGCCTCCGGCAGCCCCCTGCCAGTCGAGGCCGGCACGCAGGCGCACCACCTCGCCGACCACCACGATGCAGGGCGGTTCGATTCCAGCCGCTGCGACGTCTTCGGCGCAGCACGACAGGCTGGTCTCCAGGATGGTCTGGGCAGGAAGTGTCGCCTGGCTGACAACCGCCACCGGTTCCGCGGCCGGGCGTCCATGCTCGATCAAGGCCCCTGCAATCGTGGCGATGTGCTTCAGCGCCATGTACATCACAATAACCGGAGAGCCCTTGGCCAACGCCGCCCAGTCGATGCCGTCGGGCACCTCACCGCCGACGCCATGGCCGGTCAGAAAGGTGACCGCCGAGTTGGTATCACGGTGGGTCACCGGAATGCCGGCATAGGCCAATCCGCCGATTCCGGCGGAAACCCCGGGGATGATGCGAAACGGCACACCGGCGGCCACCAGGGAAAGCGCTTCCTCGCCGCCACGGCCAAAGACGAAGGGATCGCCGCCCTTCAGGCGCAGCACCCGCTTGCCCGCCTTGGCGAAACGGACCAGGCGCTGGGAGATATCGGCCTGCACCGGTGACGGCCGCCCGCCGCGCTTGCCCGCATAGACGCGCTCGCACTCAGGCGGCGCCAGATCCAGCACCGCCTCGCCGACCAGGGCGTCATAGACCAGCACGTCCGCCTGGCGCAGGGCGTTCACGGCATGCAGGGTCAACAGACCGGGGTCGCCGGGACCGGCCCCGACCAGCCAGACCGTGCCCGGCTGAAACACCGGCAAGCCATCAAGCGTGTTATTCATACGCAGGAGTGTAGACGCAGCAGCCCGGCTAGCCTAGTCAGGGAAAAGCCTGGATTTGTAGAATAACGACATGACGCGAAAGCCTGAGGGGGAATTGCGGCGCGGCTGGACCACCGGCGCCTGTGCGACAGCGGCGACCAAGGCCGCCTATACCGCCTTGCTGACCGGCAGCTTTCCCGACCCGGTGACCATCACCCTGCCCAAAGGGGAGCAACCGGCTTTCGCCCTGGCGCGGGAGGCTCTTGGCGACGGCCGGGCCAGCGCGGCCATCGTGAAGGACGCGGGCGACGACCCGGATGTCACCCACCTGGCCCTGGTCGGCGCGACCCTGCGCCTCGCGGAGGCCGGCAGCGGCATCGTCTTCAAGGCCGGGCCCGGGGTTGGCACCGTCACCAAACCGGGTCTGCCTTTGGATGTCGGCGAGCCGGCGATCAACCCGGTACCCCGGCAGATGATGCAGGCTGTCATTGCGGAGGTCGCCGAGGCCCATGGCGCGCCGGGCGACGTGGAGATCGAGATCTCGGTGGACGGCGGCGAAGACCTCGCGGCAAAGACCTGGAACCCGCGGCTCGGCATTCTCGGCGGGCTCTCGATCCTGGGAACAACGGGCGTCGTGGTGCCGTTCTCCTGTTCGGCCTGGATTCACTCGATCCACCGCGGCATCGACGTCGCCCGCGCCAACAAGCTGTTACATGTCGCCGCCTGCACGGGCTCCACTTCCGAAGCGGCGGTGCAAAGACTCTATGGCCTGCCGGAGATCGCCCTGCTCGATATGGGCGACTTCGCCGGCGGTCTGTTGAAGTACCTGCGCAAGCATCCCCTGCCCCGCCTGACGCTGGGGGGCGGCTTCGGTAAGTTCTGCAAACTGGCGGCGGGGCATCTGGACCTGCATTCCGGACGCAGTCAGGTCGACTTCGATCTGCTGGCCGAAACCTTGAAGAGCCTCGGCGCGGCAAAAGACCTGATCGACGAAAGCCGCCGCGCGAACACCGCCAAACAGGTACTCGATATGGCGAGCGCCGCCGGCCTTCCCCTGGCCGACAGCATTGCCGAAGGCGCGCGGGACCGGGCCCTCGCCGTGCTGGAGGGCGAGACCGAGGTGGAGGTATTGATCTTCGATCGTCAGGGTGGTCTCGTCGGTCGCGCTTCCGGTTGGGCGGCATGACGGCAAGGCACCGTATCCTCCTGCTCGGCGGCACCGGCGACTCCCGCGCCCTGGCGGCGCGGCTGGTCGAGCGCCATGACCTGGAGGTCATCACCTCTCTGGCTGGCCGCACCGAGCATCCCCTGGCCATTCCCGGTTCGCTGCGCATCGGTGGCTTCGGCGGCGTCGATGCCCTGGCCCGATACCTGGATGAAGAGAAGATCGATCTTTTGATCGACGCCACCCATCCCTTTGCCGAGCGCATCTCCGAAAATGCCGAGGCCGCCTGCCGCGAAAGCGGTACACCACGGCTGGTGCTCAGCCGTGCGCCCTGGCAGCCGGTCGCGGGCGACCACTGGATCACGGTGGCCGATGCCGAAGCGGCCGCGGAAGCGCTGAAAGGCCTTGCCCGACAGGTGTTTCTTTCGGTCGGGCGCCAGGAGCTGGAGGCCTTCGAAGGCCTCCGCGACATCTGGTTCCTGGTCCGTATGATCGACGCCCCCCGTGGGGACCTGCCGCTGAAAAACTATGAGGTGGTGCTGGGCCGCGGCCCTTTCGAGGCCAATGGCGAGCGCGCGCTCATCCTGCTGCACGGCATCCAGGCCCTGGTCACCAAGAACAGTGGCGGCGAGGCCACCTATGCCAAGATCGCCGTCGCGCGGGAACTCGGCCTACCGGTCATAATGATCGAACGGCCCTCAGTTAGAAAGGCGGAGGTCGCCGCTTCGGTCGACGAGGCCTTGAAGTGGATTTCACAGCGGCTCTGACCCAGCCGAAGACAGCAAACCGGAACCGGGAGAAAACACCAATGGCCGCAACATTCTGGACTGCCCTGATTCTGGTCGGCGTCGGTGGCATGGCACTGGCCATCCAGGCGCCGATCAACGCCGCTCTCGGCCGCAGCGTCGGCGACGGCATCACCGCCGCCATGATCTCCTTCGGGATCGGTTTCCTGCTGCTGCTGGGATTGGCCGCAAGCCGCGGCGCCCTGCCGCCGCTGACAGCCCTGAAAGCCGTACCCTGGTGGTGTTGGACCGGTGGCGCCTTTGGCGCCTTTTACGTCTGGGCCGTCTTGTGGAGCGTTCCCAAGCTCGGTGTCGTGACCACTTTTGCCGTTCTGATTTTAGGGCAACTCCTGGCCGCACTGCTTCTGGACGCTAACGGCGCTTTCGGACTGCCGGTCAAGGAAATCACAATCCCAAGAGTCGGTGCCGTTGCCTTGGTGGGCGCCGGTCTGGTGATTTCTCGGTTTTGAATCGGCGTGATCTTCAGACCAATTCCGCTGGTCGATGTGTCGTCTTCGAAGGCGATAGCATCGATTCGCGGTTATCAATAATCAAATCGAACTGAGCAAATTCAGTAGCGACAAAAAGTCCCACGACATGCCGTCGCAGCTCAATCTTTCTTTAATGCGAGAAAACTAGAACGCTTGCCAGTCAGTTCGCTTTCACTTTCTGCGCGGTAAGCATGTCACGCTCGATCGTTACCCCGACAGGCCGGGAAGCCCTTTTCGGCATCGACGAAATCATCGTCTCCAAAACAGACCTCAAGGGCAGAATCACTTACGTCAACGATGTCTTCCTGCGGGTCAGCGGCTATTCCGAACAAGAGGCGGTCGGCCAGCCGCACAACCTCATTCGCCATCCGGACATGCCGCACAGTGTCTTCAAGCTGCTGTGGGACAAACTCCAGGCAGGCGAGGAAGTGTTCGCTTACGTCATCAACATGGCAAAGAACGGCGATCACTACTGGGTCTTCGCCCATGTTACGCCGAGCCCCGACAAAGACGGAAAGGTCCAGGGCTATCACTCGAACCGGCGCAAGCCGGACCCCGAACAGATCGCCCGGATCGAACCGATCTACCAGGAACTGCGCCAGGCCGAGAGCAACGCGGCGCGGCTGAAAGACGGCATGACCGCCGCACTGGACTTTCTTCAGCGGACCTTACAGGGGCAGGGAACGACCTATGAACGCTTTATCTTCACAGTCTAACGGCCAGCGCCTCGCCACCCTCGCCGCCTTGTCGATCATCGCCGCGATTGCTTGGCAGACGGCTGCAGGGAATGCGCAGATCGCGGCTATCGCCATACAGCTTCTGGCCCTTGCGGCGGTCGCGTTGTCGATCTGGGTCCAGCATCGCGTCGGCAGCGAGACAATGAAGATCATGGAGACAACGCAGCAGATCGCCCGGGGCGGCGACTTCAATCTGCGGGTTCAGCGGCCCGAGGCCGCCAGAGAGATCGTGGCGTTGCGCGACACCATCAACCATCTGGTCGACGTAACCGATGCCTTCGTGCGCGAGGCCGGGGCTTCCATGCAGCACGTCGCCGCCGGCAAGTATTACCGCAAGATCCTGTTGCGCGGCCTGCCCGGCGACTTCCAGGCGAGCGCCGGGCGCGTCAACACGGCCATCGCTGACATCGCCGACCGCACGCGGCATTTCTCTGAGCTCTCTGATTTTTTCGAGGCACAGGTCAAAACGACAATCGAGACGGTCGAGCAGGCCGTCTCAAGCCTTGGCGAACAGTCAAAGGGCCTTGGGAGCTGCGCCGACGAAACCACGCACAGAGCGACGACCATGGCCGCGGCCGCCGGCGAAGCCTCCGCAAACGTGAAATCGGTCGCCACCGCCGCCGAGCAGCTCTCCACCGCAATCCAAGAAATCACCCAGCAGGTGGAACACCAGGCCAAGATTGCGCATTCGGCACGCGGAGACGCGGAGAATGCCCGCGATCAGATGCGCGCCCTGGTCACAACCACGGAACAGATTGGCCAGGTCCTGGATCTGATCACCGAGATCGCCGACAAGACCAACCTGCTGGCGCTGAACGCCACCATCGAGGCCGCCCGCGCGGGTGAGGCAGGTAAGGGCTTCGCCGTCGTCGCCAGCGAGGTCAAGACCCTGGCGCAGCAGACGGCCAAGGCGACCGAGGAAATCGGCCGCCAGGTCACCGACATTCGCGATACGACACAGCGCACCTACGACGCCAATGAAAGGGTTACCAGCACCGTCGACACGATCAGCGAAATTGCCGATTCGATTGCCGGGGCCGCCGAAGAACAGAGCACCGTCACCCGCGAGATCGCCAACTCTATCGGGCAGGCATCCGCCGGCGCGGCCGAGATCGCCGAGAACGTCTCCCGCGTCAGCGATTCCGCCAATCAGACTCAGGATTCCGCCAAACTTATAGAGACGACGGCCGACGATATGACCGCGCAGATCAAAACCCTCGATCAGTCGGCAACCGAATTCCTGAAGGCGGCGCGCGCAGGCTGACACTTCAACCCATAATAATCACTGCTGGAGATCGACAAGACGCCGTAAACAGAGCGATACTATGGGCGCCATACTATGGTGAGAGACCCGCGTTACTTCTGACAGGATGCCTGGACGTGACCGCCGTTGCCATCGTGACACTTCCCGGTTTCAACGAGATTGACAGTTTCCTCGCCCTGAGCCTTCTGAACCGGGCGGAGGGGGTGACCGCTTTTCTTGCCGGACCCGCCCGCGAAGTGGTCTCCATGAACGATGTGCCGACGGTCGTTTCAGCAGGCTTTGCGGAAATCGCCGAAGCCAGTGCGGTGGTCATGGGGAGTGGCCAACGGTCGATTGAATTCGCGGCGGACACGCCCTTCCTGACACGCTTTGCACTTGATCCAAGCCGCCAGATTATCTCCTCCCAGTGTTCGGGCGCCTTGATTCTGGCGAAGCTCGGTTTGCTCGAGGGGCACCGGGTCAGCACTGATGACAAGACAAGGGGGCGGATCGCCGACATGGGTTTCGAGACCCTCGAGGCACCGCTCTCCGTCTCCGGCAACATCGCGACGGCCGGCGGCTGTCTGTCGGCTCAATACCTCGCCACCTGGCTTCTGCTGCGCCTGACCAATGAAACCGAAACCCGCCACGCTTTGAGTTATGTGGTGCCGGTCGGCCACGCCGAAGCCTATACCGACGGCCTGATCGATCGTGCCAAGGCAGCCGACCCGGAGGGTCTGCGCCGACGGGCCGCCCTCGGTCTGGGTTAAGCGATCAGGTAGCGCTTGGAGATGCGGTCGACCGGGGTGCCGTCGCTCAACGGAACAGCCGCCTTCACCGCGTAGTCCTGAAAACCCATCTTCCCGTAATAACCCAGGCCGCTTGTGTTGTCGGCGCGGATCGTCGCATTGATCGCGACAAGGCCGAGATCCCTGGCGACCGCAAGAGTCGCTGCAAAGAGGGCGCGGCCGACACCGGGCACCTTGGGTTGCAGCCGCGCGAAGGTCGCGATGTCACCCCAATCAGGCGGCAGACCGAGATTTCTTTCGAGGGACTGGAACCCCAGCAGCAGTCCGTCGTCATTCTCGGCCACCTGGCAACTCAGGTGATCTTCGCCGACGAGGAAGTAGTCCCTGAAAGTGGCATCGGTCAATTGGGTTTCATGCGCCGTAGTGCCGCCGACCGCGATAATTTCATTGAGCAGACTGCAAAGCCCGGCGGCATCGCCGTCTCTGGCCGGGCGCACGGAAAGAGCATTTGGGGCCACGCTCATGACCCCGACGAAGCCCGCCGCTTGGGCCGGAGCACATGGACGTGCCCGGGGTCGTAGAGGCGGCTGTCGCTGAAGTCGTTGGAGCCGAGAACCCGTCCAACCAAAATCAGGGCCGTACGGGTGATCTTGGCCGCGCGCACTTTCTGGCGGATGTCGGCCAGGGTGCCGCGGATGATCTGCTGGTCCGGCCAGGAAGCGCGGTAGACCACGGCGACCGGGCAGTCGGCGCCGTAAGCGGGTGTCAGCTCCGCCTCGATATGCTTCAGGTTCCGGATCGAAAGGTGGATGGCCAGGGTCGCCCCGGACTGCGCCAGGGTCGCGAGATCCTCGCCCTCGGGCATAGCCGAAGCCTTCATCGCCGTGCGCGTCAGGATGAGCGTCTGACTGATTTCCGGCAGAGTCAGTTCGCTTTCCAAGGCCGCGGCGGCAGCCGCATAGGCCGGTACGCCGGGCACGATCTCGAAGGCAATCTCGGCCTCGCGCAGGCGGCGGATCTGTTCGGCGATGGCGCCGTAGAGCGAAGGATCGCCGGAGTGCACCCGCGCCACGTCCTGACCAACCGCATCGGCTTCGATCATCTCATGCAGGATCTCGTCCAGGGTCAGGGGGGCGGTATCCATCACCAGGGCGTCTTGCCGGGCGAAGCCCACCACCTCTTCCGGCACCAGAGAGCCGGCATAGAGAACCAGCGGACAGCGCGCGATGAGATCACGTCCGCGCAGGGTGATGAGATCGGGCGCGCCGGGGCCCGCACCGATGAAATAGACCGTCACGCCGCATCCTCCGATTTCTTTTTGGCCTTCGCCGCGTAACCGCGGGGCGTGTAGACCCACTGCCCCCCGCCGCCGCGCGAGACGCGCTGCGTCTCGCTGGAGCCGACCAGCACCACAGTCAGCATATCTACCATGTCCGGCTTCAGCGCGGCCAGGTCGACCAGCTTCACGGTTTCACCCGGCCGGCCCAGATTGCGCGCCAAGACGACCGGCGTCTCCGCCGGGCGGTGTTGCTTCAGGATTTCCACCGCTGCGGCAAGCTGCCGGGTACGGCGCTTGGAGACAGGATTGTAGAAGGCAATGACAAAGTCGCCCGCCGCCGCCGCCTCGATGCGCTGCTCGATCGCCGGCCAGGGCGTCAAAAGGTCGGAGAGGGAAATCGTGCAGAAGTCGTGCCCCAGGGGCGCACCGGCCCGCGCCGCCGCCGCCTGCAAGGCCGAGACGCCAGGCGTGACCTTGATGTCGATACGTCGCCAGAGATCGTTTTCACCGCGGTCCAGGAGTTCGAAGACCAGGGTCGCCATGGCATAGATTCCGGGATCGCCGGAACAGACGAGCGCCACGTCCTTGCCATCGGCAGCAAGATCGAGCGCCACCCGCACCCGCTGTTCTTCCTCGCCGAGTTCGTAGCCGTGGCGCGTTTTGCCGGCGGCAAGCGGTCCCAGCAGATCGATGTAGAGCCCGTAGCCCACAAGGTCCGTCGCAGACAAAACGGCAGCCTCGACTTCGGGCGTACGCCAGACCGGATCGCCGGGGCCGGTGCCGACCACCGCAAGACTGCCCTGCGCCCGGCCAAGACTCACCGCATCGATCACGCTTGGAGCCAGCGCAAGGGCGCAGGTCGCCCGGCGGGACTTGGTCTTGGCGACAACCAGGCTGCCTTGCGGTCCGGCGGCGGCCAGGGCTGCCCCTTCGGCGACGCCGTGGCAGCCGACTTCGCGGAACACGAGATCGGAAGGGTTGGCGAGACGCGGGGCTTCCGCCTCCAGGCTCGCGGCATCGAAAAAGCGGGCGGGCACCGCCAGGCTGGCAGCCAAGTCCAAGACCGCTTTTTCATCCGCCTTCACGTCGATGGAAAACACCCCGGCCACGGCTTGGCGCGACAAACCGGCTTGCCCCAGGGTTGTCTCAACCAAGTCCGCCAGTTCCGCCGGATCGCAATCCCGCTCACAACCCACGCCGAGCGCCAGGACCGCCGGATGATAAACCAGACAAAACGGGCCAGAGGCGCCGAGTTCTTCGGTGACCTGAATCGATAGCGCGCCGTCTTCGCCGAAGGCCAGATCGCTTTGCGCCAGCCAGTCCGCCTCGCCGTGAAGCGTCACTTTCTCACCCGACAGAAGCGCCGCCGCGAACTCCTTGTAGTCTTCGGGATTACCGAGCCGCCAGCCAGCGGGCGGGGCGTCCAGGGCGAGGCCGAAACGCCGGTCGCCGGCGGTGGTGACCGCCGCCTCGATCTCCAGTGCAGCCGCGAGTTCTCTGGCCAGGTCATTAGCGCCGCGATGACCGCCCAGCAGCGGCACGACGGCAGCGCCGTCCTCCGCCACCGCAACCACCGGCGGCTCCACCCGCTTGTCCGCGAGCAGAGGGCCGAGCGCCCGGATCAGCGTGCCGGCTGCCGCAATGCCGATGATTGCCCGGCCCTCCAAGAAAGCCGCCTGCAGGGTTGCGGAGAAGTCCTCAAATCTCAGATCGGCCCCTGTTACACGGCCGGCTTTGCCGTAGAGCAAGGCGTTCGGCAGGACCGCCCGCAGATCGGCGGCAAGGTCCGCACCCGCTTGGGTGAGGGCGACAAAAACCGGCGCCAGTTCGCCCCCGACCATCCCTGCCGCGCTCATGTCCAGGCTTCCCCGCGCCGGTGGATCAGGATCATCGAGAAATAGGGCGCGCCGTCCTCCTCAAGGCTGTCCAGCGGCAGGATGCGCTGCTGGTCCATGGTCGCCCGCTCGACATAGCGCGCCCGATCGGAAAGCCCAAGATCGCCGATCACCCGGCGCACCTTCTGCAGATGACGCCCGACCTTGATCACGGCTGCGGCCTCAACGCCCTGCAGCCGTTCCGCCAGGGCATCTTCGTCCAGGGGCGCCGGGACGACGGTCAGCACATCGTTGCGCGCGGCCAGGGGTGCGCCCAGCACGGCAGCGCAGGCGGTCAGCGAGGAAACGCCGGGCACCACCTCCACCGGAAAGCGTTCCGCCACCCGGCCGAAGAGGTACATGAAGGAGCCGTAGAAAAACGGGTCACCCTCACAGAGCACGGCAACGTCGCTGCCTGCTTCCAGATGCCCGCCGATCTTGCCGGCGGCCCAGTCATAGACCTCCTGGGCCGGAAAGCGCGCGGCGACCATGGGCATACGAATCTCGATCTCGGTCTGCCCGCCGGGCAAGTGCGGCGCGACGATGGCGCGGGCCAGGCTGTCCCCCTCCTCCGGCGCCGGATAAGCGATCACCGGCGCGGCCCGCAACAACCGCAGCGCCTTGAGCGTCAGCAGTTCGGGATCGCCGGGCCCGATGCCGAGGCCGTAGAGCTTTCCCGTCATAGCGGCTTCCCGGCAAGGGCTTTGCGGTGACTGTACTGCGTCACCGGCATCATCGGCCGCCAGCCCTGAAAGGGCCCGACCGGCTCGGCGCGGGAAACGGCGATCCGGCTGAGCGCACCGCCGTTCTTTTTTTGCCAGGCCAAGAGAGCCTGCTCGCCCTCCAGGGTCACCGCATTGGCGACCAAACGGCCGCCCTCCTTCAATGCCTGCCAGCAGGTTTCCATAACGCCCTCGCCCGAGGCACCGCCCCCGATGAAAACCGCATCCGGCGCTTTGAGGCCCGCGAGTGCCGCGGGCGCCTCTCCCTCGACGATTTCAAGCGTTGGCGTTCCCAAGGCTTCGGCGTTCTCGGCAATCATCTTCAGGCGCTCGGTCTTACGCTCCACGGCAATGGCCCGGCTGCGCGGCGCGGCGCGCATCCACTCGACGGAAATGGAGCCACAACCAGCGCCGACATCCCAGAGCAGTTGATCGGGCAGCGGTGCCAAAGCGGCCAGCGTCACCGCACGCACTTCCCGTTTGGTCATCTGCCCGTCGTGGCGAAAGGCCTCGTCCGGCAGGCCGGGCACCCGCGGCAGCAAGACCGCCTCCGGATCAACGACACAATCGATTGCCAGCGTGTTGAAGGCCGCGATGTCATTGGCCCGCCAATCGGCAGCGGTGCCGTCGATCCGCCGCTCGGCCTCACCCTCCATGTGTTCCAGAACGGTCATCCGGCTGTCGCCGAAGCCGCGCTCACGCAACAAGGCCGCCACCGCCGCCGGGGTTTCCGCGCCCTCGCTGAGAACCAGCAGCTTGGCACCGGGCTGCAGGTAGGCCTGCAGGAGCGCCAGGGGCCGGCCGTGCAGCGTGAGCGTCTCGACCTCGGCCAGCGGCCAGCCGAGCCGCGAGGCCGCGAGAGCAAAAGCCGAGCGGCCCGGCAGGATGGTCATCTCCTGCAGCGGAATGCGCTTCAGCAGAGCAGAGCCGACGCCGTACCAAAGCGGGTCGCCGGTGGCCAGAACGCAGACGGCGGTGCCGCGCCTTGCCTCGATCTCGTCCAGCAGCGCGGTAAAGGGGCTGGGCCAGGCGAGGCGTTCGCGCCCGTCCTCCGGCACCATCGCCAGGTGCCGTTCGCCGCCGACCAGCACGGCGGCATCGTCCACCAACCGCCGCGCGGCAGGCGTGAGGCCGTCCAAGCCGTCTTCGCAGATCCCAATCAAGGAAAGCCAGGTTTCGGTCATGACCGTCAGATCCCGGCCCGCGCCAAGGCATTGACGGCAGCCGCAGCCATGGCGCTGCCGCCCCGCCGGCCGCGCAGGGTCAGATAGGGAACAGCCAGCTTTGCGGCGATGAGCGACTCTTTCGACTCCGCGGCGCCGACGAAACCGACCGGAAAGGCAAGGATTGCCGCAGGCTGCGGTGCATCCTCGTCCAGCAACTCCAGAAGACGAAACAGCGCTGTCGGCGCATTGCCGATGGCAACCACCGCGCCCGCCAAGTCTTCACCCCAGAGATCGACGGCGGCGGCCGAACGGGTTGTGCCCAAGGTCTTTGCCAGACCGGGCGTGCGGGCGTCGTTCAAGCTGCACCGTACTGGATTATCGACGGGCAGGCGTTTGCGGGTAATCCCGTCAGCGACCATCTCGCAGTCGGCCAGGACAGCGGCGCCGGACTGCAAGGCCGCCCGCCCGGCCCCAGCCAAGTCTCCGGCATAGGCAAGATCGCCGGCAATCTCCGGCATTCCACAGGCGTGTACCACCCGCAGCGCAATCTCCGCCACCTCCGGCGGCAAGGCCGAGAGATCGGTCTCCGACCGCACGATCTCAAAGGAGCGGCGGGCGATCTCCTGCGGGTCACGGATGTAATCCTCCAGGGTCGTGGTCATGCTACCGACCCAACTCCAAGCGTCACCCTCCGGCTTGAAGAACGCAGCATCCTGCAGAGGGTGTCACCCCCACCCCGACCCTCCCCCATCAAGGGAGCAAGAGACTTTGGAAACCTCGCCACAACTCCCCCTCTCCCTTTGTGGGAGAGGGCTGGGGTGAGGAGGCTTGTCGGCACAACGGGCACGATCAAGCCGACTTCTTCTTCATGCTGACCGGCCCCAAGGGGTGGTCGGCATGGGGATAAGGGTGATGATGATGCCCGTGGTCGTGCCCATGCCCATGCCCATGCCCATGCCCGTGCCCGTGGCTGTGGCCGTGTTCGTGCCCGTGGGAGTGCCCGTGGGGGTGATCGTGTGAATGCCCGTGGTCATGGTCGTGTCCATGATCATGACTGTGTTCGTGATCATGATCGTGACTGGGCGTACCGGTACCGATGCCCTCGACGTGATGGTGGTGGCTTTCCTGGGCCAGCCCGACCTCGGCCTCGAAGCCCAGCACCTGCTCGCGGTATTTACAGAGCTTGCAGTTCATCAGGTTCTCGCCGTCGATGATCTCCTGCACCCGCTCGGCAAAGGCATCGAGCACCGCCGGATGGTCGTTGAGGTAGGAGGCCTTGACGAACTCGATCTCCGGATGGCGGGCGGCCACCTGATCGGCGTAATCGTAGATGCGCTGCACCAGAATGCCGGTGAACAGGAAGTAGGGGAACACGACGATGCGGCGGTAGCCCAGCTTGGCGGCATGTTCCAGGCCCGGTTCAACCAGCGGAAAGGTGACGCCGGAATAGCAGGTCTCGCCCCAGCCGAAGCCCAGGCCCTCCCAAAGCATGCGCATGACCTTGGCCACGTTGGAGTTGGCGTCGGGGTCTGAAGCGCCGCGGCCCACCACCATCAGCAGGGTCTCGTGGCGCGGCACGTCATCGCCCGCCGCAGCCAGGGCCGCTTCGATGCGGGCGCTGGCGGCCTGCAGCAGCTTGGTGTCGATGCCCAGCTCGCGGCCGTAGTCGATGGCCATTTCAGGATGCTGGGCCTGATAGGTGTTCAGGACCGAGGGGATGTCGTTTTTCGCGTGGCCGGCGGCAAAGAGCATGCCCGGGATCGCCAGGCAGTGGGTGACCCCGCGCCCGCGCAGCGCGTCAAGGCCGTTGCGGATGATCGGCGTGGCGAATTCCAGAAAGCCGCTTTCCACGTCGTACTGCGGCAGACGGGCCCGGATACCGCGGGCCACGGCCTCGAACTCGCGCACCGCCCCTTCGTCGCGGCTGCCGTGGCCGCAGACCATCACGCCAATCTTGCCCATCAGTCTCTCCTTAAACGCCTGCTTGCCTGTGGTTTGATTCTTGAGCCGGACTTTACGGGGCCTTACGGGGACGGGGCAAAGGGAATTGTTCGACCACCGCTTCCTTGAGGCTCCGCGCCAGGGCGATCTGGTAAACCTGGTCCAGATCCAGGTGCGTCTCCAGATGCGCCGCCAGCGCGTCCAGCGTGTCCTCTACCTTTGACTCGTAGGTCAGACCCGAGGCGGCCCGTTCCTTCAGGCCCGCCAGATAAGCCGCGCGAAACGCGTCACCCGAGAAGAGCCCATGAAGATAGCAGCCCGCCACCTTGCCGTCGGCGGAAACCGCGCCCTCGGGCTTATCGCCAAGCCTGGCGAAAGGCCGCTCCAGCCCCGGCCCTTCGGTAACACCGACGTGCATTTCATAGCCCCGGATCTCAGCGCCGCTTTCCAGATGCCGCCCTTCAACCTCTTCCAGTGTCTTGTCGCCGCTGAGGCGGGTCGTGACCTTCAATAGACCGAGGCCCGCTTCCGAGGTCCCGGCGGGTCCCTCGATTCCCCCGGGGTCTTCGACACGCTGACCGAGCATTTGATAGCCGGCACAGATGCCGAGAACCCGCCCGCCGCGGCGCAGGTGCGCCTGGATATCGATGTCCCAGCCCTGGGCGCGCAGAAAGGCGAGATCCGACAGGGTCGCCTTGGAGCCGGGCAGGATGACGAGATCCGCATCGCCCGGCAGGGCCCGGCCGGGTTCGACGAAATCCACCGCCACATCCGGCTCGGCAATCAGAGGGTCCAGATCGTCGAAGTTCGCAATGCGCGCCAGCTGCGGCACGGCGACCTTGATGGCCCGCCCCGCCGACGCTTCAGTCTGCGACAGCGCCACCGCATCCTCCGCCGGCAGATGCCGCGCTTCCGGGAAGAAAGGCACCACGCCCAGCGACGGCCAGGCGGTGTGTTCGGTGATGATCGTCAAACCATCATCGAAAAGACTGACGTCGCCGCGAAACTTGTTGATGACGTAGCCGGCGATGCGCCGCGCCTCCGCCGGATCGATCACCGCATGACTACCGACCAGAGAGGCGATGACGCCGCCACGGTCGATATCGGCCACCAACAAAACCGGCAGATCGGCGGCTTCGGCAAAACCCATGTTGGCGATATCACCCTTGCGCAGGTTCACCTCCGCCGGACTGCCCGCTCCCTCGACCACCACCAGGTCAGCCTCGGCCTGCAATCGGTCGAAGCTCTCCAACACCTTGGGCAGCAGTTCGCCCTTCATCGCCTGATAGGTCCGGGCGTTGGCGTTGCCCCGGATCTTGCCCTGAACGACGACCTGGGCGCCGATCTCACTCTGCGGCTTCAGCAACACCGGGTTCATATCGGTGGTCGGCGCCACGCCGCAGGCCCGCGCCTGCAGCGCCTGAGCACGGCCGATCTCGCCGCCGTCGATGGTGACCGCGGCGTTGTTCGACATGTTCTGCGGCTTGAAGGGTCTGACCGTAAGGCCGCGCCGGGTGAAAGCGCGGCAGAGCCCGGCCACCAGCAGGGACTTGCCGACGTCGGAGCCGGTGCCCTGGATCATGATGGCCGGTGTGGACGTCAAAATTCGACGCCCAACTGCGCCTTCACCCCCTGCTCGCGGAAGGGATGCTTCACCTGGGTCATCTCGGTCACCAGGTCCGCCGCCTCGATCAACTCCGGCTTGGCGTTGCGGCCGGTGACGATGACATGCAGCATTTCCGGACGGTCGCTGAGGAAGGCCACCACCTCCTCCAGCGGCAGGTAGTCGTAACGCAGCACGATGTTCAACTCATCCAGCAGGATCATGTCGTAGGGCCTATCGGGTCTACGGCAGGCCTCGATCATCTCCTTGGCATAATCCCAGGCCGCCTTGGCGGCGGCGATGTCGCGGGCGCGGTCCTGGGTATCCCAGGTGAAGCCCTCGCCCATCGCTTTGATGGTCACCCGGTCGGAGAACTTATCCAGCGCGACGCGTTCGCCGGTCTCCCACTTGCCTTTCACGAACTGCACGATGCCGACGCGCATGCCGTTGCCCAGGGCGCGGAACACCAGACCGAAGGCCGCCGTCGACTTGCCCTTGCCTTTGCCGGTATGGACGATCAGCAGGCCCTTTTCCTTGGTCTTGTCGGCCAGCATCTTGTCGCGCGCGGCCTTGCGCTTCTTCGCCTTTTCATTGGCCCGGGCGTTGATTTCGTCTTCGGTCATCTCGGCCATGATCAGGCAACCTCCAGGGATCTCAGGGCGGCAAGTTCGCCGGCGGCAGAGTTGGAACGCGGGCGCCAGAGGCCGCGCTCCTGCGCTTCGGAAAGGCGCTCCGCCATCTCGGCCAGGGCCGCCGGGTTCTTCTCTTCCAGAAAGGATCGCACAGCCGGGGCTTCCAGGTAAGCCTCGTAGACGGCATCGAAGTGGTGATCAGCGACGGCGCCGGTGGTCGCGGCGAAGGCGAAGAGATAATCCACCGTCGCCGCCATCTCGAAGGCGCCCTTGTAGCCGTGGCGCATGACCCCGGCGATCCACTTGGGATTGACGACCCGGGCCCGCACCACACGGGCGATTTCCTCCTCCAGGGTGCGGATCTTCGGGCTTTCCGGGCGCGAATGGTCGTTGTGGTAAACCCGCAGGCGGGCACCGGAGAGATGCTCCACCGCCGCCGTCATGCCGCCCTCGAACTGATAGTAATCGTCGGAATCCAGCAGATCGTGCTCGCGGTTGTCCTGATTGTGGACCACGGCTTCGACCTTCTTCAGGCGGTCCTCGAAAAGGCCCTGGGCCGCCTGTCCGCCGGCCCCCGCGCCATAGGCATAACCGCCCCAGGCGAGGTAGGCCTTGGCCAGATCGGCGGCTTCGCGCCATCCGCGCTCGTCGATCAGCGCCTGCAGCCCCGCCCCATAGGCGCCGGGCTTGGAGCCGAAGACCCGGAAACCGGCGCGGCGCGCGGCTTCGTCTTCCGAAACGCCTTCGGCCATCAGGCGGGCCCGATCTTCAGCCACCTGGGCGGCCAGCGGGTTCTGTTCGGCAGACTCGTCAAGGGCCGCCACCGCACGGGCGGCGGAATCCACCAGATCGATCTGGGCCGGGAAGGCATCGCGGAAAAAGCCGGAAACCCTGAGCGTCACATCGACCCGGGGCCGGTCCAGAACCGAGAGCGGCAGAACCTCGAAGCCGGTAATGCGGCGCGAGGCGGTTTCCCAGGTCGGCTTCACCCCCATCAGCGCCAGGGCTTGGGCAATGTCGTCGCCGCCGGTGCGCATGTTGGCGGTGCCCCAGGCCGACAGCGCCAGACGGCGCGGCCAGCCGCCCTCCTCCTGCCGGTGGCGCAGCAGCAGTCGCTCAGCGGAGGCCCAGCCCAGTTGCCAGGCCGCCGGGGTCGGCACGGTGCGGGTATCGACGGAGTAGAAGTTGCGGCCGGTGGGCAGCACATCGAGGCGTCCGCGCGTGGGCGCACCGGAAGAACCGGGTTCGACGAAGCCTCCGTTCAAACCCTTCAACAGGCCTGCGACCTCGGCCTCGCCGGAAGCCTTTACCGCAGGCCGGACCCGCTGCTCGATGCCTTCCAGCACCGCCGCCGTCCGGCTCCAGGCCGCGTCCACATCCCTGTCACCGGAAACCAGCGCCTGCGCCAGGACTTCCAGCCGCTCCACCGTATCGCCCCGGCTGCGCCAGCCCTTGGTCTCCCCCAGTACGGCAGGCCGCGGGCCGTCCCAGGTCTCTCCCAGAACACAATCCAGCGGATCGAAGCTTTCAAAACCAAGGTCTTTGGCGAGGGCCCGGATCAGGGAAGCTTCGGCGCCCTCCCCTCTGCCGCGCGGCACGCGGGTCAGCGCGACCAGCAGGTCGGTCATCTGCTGCCCGCCCGGGGCTTCACCGAAGATGTGCAGGCCGTCGCGGATCTGCATCTCCTTCAGCTCGCAGAGATGATTGTCGAGCTTGCCAAGCGCGGTCTCCGGGTCGTCCTCCACCGCAATACCACAGTCCTTGTCGAGACCGCTCTGAGCCGAAAGATCGAGGATCTCTTCGCGCAACACCTTCAGGCGGCGAGGGTCGAGGCCGGCCGCATCGTAGTATTCGTCGACCAGCCGCTCCAGCTCCGCCAGGGGGCCGTAGGATTCGGCGCGGGTCAACGGTGGGGTCAGGTGATCGATGATCACCGCCTGGGCCCGGCGCTTGGCCTGGGTGCCCTCGCCCGGATCGTTGACGATGAAGGGATAGAGGTGCGGTAGGGGACCGAAAACCGCTTCGGGGAAACAGGCCTCCGACAAGGCCAGCGCCTTGCCCGGCAGCCATTCCATGTTGCCGTGCTTGCCCATGTGGACCACCGCCTGCACACCGACCGCCTGCCGCAGCCAGGCATAGAAGGCGAGGTAGCCGTGCGGCGGCACCAGATCGGGATCGTGATAGCTCGCCACCGGATCGATGTTGTAGCCGCGCGCCGGCTGCAGCCCGATGATCACTTTGCCCAGGCGGAAGGCGGCGAGGCGGAAGCTGTCGCCTTCCACAAAAGGATCTTCGGCGGCATCGCCCCAGCGCTCCGTCACTGCCTCGCGTACCGCCTGCGGGAGGCCCGCGAAAAAGCGCCGGTATCGGGAAAGGGCATAGGTTTCGCCGCCGGGCCGGTTGTGGCGGTCCGTCAGGTCGTTGGTCGGCCCTGCCGCCAGACGCTCGATCAGCGCCTGTCCGTCAGCCGGCAGTTCGCCGCAGTCGTAACCCTCGGTCTGCAGCGCCCGCAGCACGTTCATCGTCCCTGCCGGGGTGTCGAGGCCGACACCGTTGCCGAGCCGCCCGTCGCGGTTCGGATAGTTGGCCAGCACGATGGCGAGGTTCCGCTTCGGCTTGGGCGTGCGCCGCAGGCGCAGCCAGTTGGCGGTCAAAGCGGCAACGAAGTCGACACGGTCGGCTTGCGGCTCGTAGGCTACGACCGAGGTCTGGGTGACGGCATCGTAGCGTGCCTCGCCCTTGAAGGAGACGGCCCGGGTCAGCACCCGGCCGTCGACTTCGGGCAAGGCCACGTTCATGGCGATGTCGCGGGCCGAAAGGCCGGTCGTGCCCCCGGCCCAGGCCGCGGCATTACCGCCGGAGAAGACCACCTGCAAAACAGGTCCGTCGCAGACATCGAAGGGTGTCTTGCCACGCTCGGCGCCGGGCACCGCCAGAGCGAAGCCGGTGGCGTTCAGGATGATTTCGGCCTTGGCGTCGCCGAGCAGGCCGGCAACGACCTCCGCCGCCTGCGCGTCCTTCAGGCTGCTGCAGAAAACGGGCAGAGGATTGACGCCTTGGGCCTTCAAGGCGGCGATCAGGGCATCGACGGTGGCCAGGTTGCCGGCCTGCAGCAGCGCCCGGTAGAAGACGATGGCCGCAACCGGCGATGCGGGGCGCCAGTCGCGCCGCAGGTCGTCCAGGCCCGGCTGGCTGACGCCGGGCCAGTGAAGCCCGGCACGCAAGAGAGGGCGCGGCTCCAGCCAGTCCCTTTCCCAGCCCAAGAGGCTGGCCGCGTAGGCGAGCAGGTTTTCCGCATTCTCCGGCCCGCCCTCGATGCAGTATCGCCACAGGCGAAAGGCGGGTTCCTCGTCCAGGGTTGAATAGGTCGAGAGGTCGGGGTCGGGCTGATCGTCGCCCGGAAGCATCGCCAGCTTGATGCCCTTTGCGAGGCAGGCGCCATGGATCTGCTCGACGCCGTAGGGCCAGTAGCTCTCGCCACCCAGCAGGCGGACGACGACAAGCTTTGCCCCGGCGATCACCTGCTCGACATAAAGGTCGACTGAAAGGTTGTGGCCGAGCTGCATGAGGTTGGCGAGACGCAGGCTTGGGGCCTTCTCGCCCATCTTTGCCTGCGCCGCCGATAGAGCGGCCAGTTCGGTGTCGGCGGCAGAGAGAAAGACGATATCACCCGGCGTCTGGCCGAGATCGACCGCTTCCGATCCATCGGTAACGGCCCCCGGCGTCGCCTGGAGAAGGTGCATCGGACTAGCCTGCGAGCGCGGCCCGGATCGCAGCTTCGTCCAGGCCTGTCTCGCCGATGATGACCAGACGAGTGGCGCGTTCCTCGCCCGGCTGCCAGTCGCGGTCGTAGTAGTGCTGCAGCCGGTCGCCAACGCCCTGAACCACCAGGCGCATGGTCTTGCCGGCCACGGCCGCAAAACCCTTCACCCTTAGAACACCGTGCTCGGCGATGACCGGCAGCAGCTTCGCCAGCAAGGCCTCCGGCGCCTCGGCTTCGTCAAGCGCGACCGAGAAGCTGGTGAAATCGTCGTGGTCGTGTTCGCCGGCGGCATCGTGATGGGAGTGACGGGAATCGAGATCGTCCTCCGCCGCCGCTTCCAGGCCCAGCAGAACCGAGGCGTCGATGGCGCCATGGCTGCTGCGCAGGCTCTTCACCGCCGGGCGCAGATGGCGCGCGACCGTGGCTTCAACGGACTGAAGCTGGGAATCGTCCAGCATGTCCGCCTTGTTGATGACCACCATGTCGGCGCAGGCGAGCTGTTCCTCGAAAAGCTCTTCCAGCGGGGTTTCATGGTCCAGGTTCTCGTCGGCTTCGCGCTGGGCCGCCACAGCTTCGGGGTCACCGGCGAAGAGCCCGTCGGCCACGGCGGGGCCGTCGATGACCGTGATCACCCCATCAACCGTGGTGCGGGTGCGCACCTCAGGCCAGGCAAAGGCTTTCACCAGCGGTTTAGGCAGAGCAAGGCCGGAGGTTTCGATAACGATGTGATCCGGCGGATCGGCCCGGTCGAGCAGGGCCTGAATGGTCGGCAGGAAGTCGTCTGCCACGGTGCAGCAGATGCAGCCGTTGGCCAGTTCCACCACATCCTCTTCGCCGCAGTCCTCAATGCCGCAGCCTTTCAGGATCTCGCCGTCGACGCCGAGATCGCCGAACTCGTTGATCACCAGGGCAATGCGGCGACCCTTGGCGTTCTGCAACAGATGGCGGATGGCGCTGGTCTTGCCGGCGCCCAGGAAGCCGG
Organism: Pelagibius sp.; assembly: GCF_965249265.1. NCBI lineage: Bacteria > Pseudomonadati > Pseudomonadota > Alphaproteobacteria > Rhodospirillales > Rhodovibrionaceae > Pelagibius > Pelagibius sp. Next base: position 3,616,221 of record NZ_OZ252224.1, read on the forward strand.
TGATGACAGTCGCGGGAATCTTGCTCTGATTTTTCATAGCCTCTCGAATGTCCTTAAGCGAATCAGGGCCTTACGTGGCCCGCAGAGGATATTACAGAACAAGGCGAGAGCCCGGGCTGTTCCGACTGCGACCTCTATCGGCGCAGAAGCGGGATCGGGTCGCCTCCCCTAGTCCGCTTCCCCCTAGTCCGCTTCTAGGGCCTTGACGATGTTCTCGCACATCTTCTTGGCGTCATCGAACAGCATCATGGTGTTATCGCGGAAGAACAGCTCGTTCTGCACGCCCGCATAGCCGCTGGCCATGGACCGCTTGATGAACAGCACCGTGCCTGCCTTGTCGACATCCAGAATCGGCATGCCGTAGATCGGCGAGGCCGGATCGGTCTTGGCCGCCGGATTGGTAATGTCGTTGGCGCCGATGACGAAGGCCACTTCGGTGGCGGCGAAATCGCGGTTGATTTCGTCCATCTCAAAGACCTCGTCATAGGGCACGTTGGCCTCTGCCAGCAGCACATTCATGTGGCCCGGCATGCGCCCGGCGACCGGATGAATGGCATAGCGCACATCGACGCCCTCTTTCTTCAGGATGTCAGCCATTTCCCGAAGGGCGTGCTGGGCCTGGGCGACCGCCATGCCGTAACCCGGCACGATGATGACCTTGTTGGCGTTCTTCATCAGGAAAGCGGCGTCATCGGCGGCGCCGGACTTGACGGTGCGGTCTTCGTCGTCGCCGGCCCCGGCCGCGGCCGCCGTCTCACCGCCGAAGCCGCCGAGGATGACGTTGAAGATCGAGCGATTCATCCCCTTGCACATGATGTAGCTGAGGATGGCGCCGGAGGAGCCGACCAGCGCCCCGGTAATGATCAGCAGATTGTTCTGCAGCGTGAACCCGATGCCGCAGGCCGCCCAGCCGGAATAGGAATTCAGCATGGAGACGACGACAGGCATGTCGGCGCCGCCAATCGGCAGGATCAGCAACAGACCCAGCGCCAGGGCGATCAGAACGATCAGCCAGAACACCCAGCCGGACTGATCGATGCAGAGCAGCACGATCAGAACAACCGTCAGGATGCCCAGAGCTGCGTTCAGCGGATGCTGCATCGGGAAGATCAGCGGTTTGCCGGTGACCAGGCCCTGCAGCTTGGCAAAAGCGACGACCGAGCCGGTGAAGGTGATCGCACCGATCGCGACGCCGAGCGACATCTCGATAAGGCTGCCGACCTTGATGTCACCGGGTACGCCGAGGCCATAGGCTTCGGGCCGGTAAAAGGCCGCAGCGGCAACGAAGACTGCCGCCAGACCGACTAGGGAGTGGAAAGCCGCGACAAGCTGCGGCAGGGCCGTCATTTGGATCCTGAGGGCGATGACGGTACCGATGGCACCACCGATCAGCATGCCGACGATGATCAGCGAATAGCTCACAACGCCCGGCGTCGCCAGGGTGGTGAGAATGGCGATGGCCATGCCGACCATGCCGTAGAGATTGCCGGCGCGGCTCGTCGTCGGATGCGACAGGCCGCGAAGCGCCATGATGAAACAGATCGAGGCGACGAGATACAGCAGCGCTGCGAGATCAGCGTTCATGATTGTCCAGCCCCCTTATTTCTTTTTCTTGAACATGGACAGCATGCGCTGGGTAACGATGAAGCCGCCGAAGATGTTGACCGACGCGAGAATGACGGCCAGGAAACCCATCACCTCGCTGAAGCCGAACTCCGCCGGACCCGCGGCTATGAGGGCGCCGACGATGATCACCGAGGAAATGGCGTTGGTCACCGCCATCAAGGGCGAATGCAGCGCCGGTGTGACACGCCAGACGACGTGGTAGCCGACGAAGACGGCGAGGGCAAAAACCGTCAGCCCCACCACCAGGGCCGATGTTTCACTCTGACCCGCCGCTTCCGTAGAGAGGCGGCTTGCCTCGACGGCCAAAGACGCGACGTCGTTTGCCAGCTCGCGTGCTTCGTTGGCAATCTCCGTTGCCCGTTCTGCGAAGTTCTCGCCTGCCATGACCGTCAGCCTCCCTGCTCGCCGTTGGGTTTGGGCCCGTTGGACTCGGTTTCCGCCGCTTCCGAACCCGCCTCACTCTTCTCAGGCTCAGGTTCGGGCGCCGTTTCAGGTTCCGGTGGCGGGGCCTCTTGCTTCGGCGCCAGAGCCGGATGCACCAGCTCGCCGTCGCGCACGATACAGGTCTCGGAAACGATCTGGTCTTCCCAGTCGATAGCCAGGGCCTTGCTTTCCTTGTCGACCAGCAATTCGACGAAGTTGTAGAGGTTGCGGGCATAGAGTGCCGAGGCATCGGCCGCCAGCCTGCCGGGCACGTTGGTGTGGCCGACAATCTTCACACCGTCCTTCTCAACCACCTTGCCGGCTTCGGAAAGCTCGCAGTTGCCGCCGGTTTCCACCGCCAGATCGACGATGACCGAACCCGGCTTCATGGAAGCGACCATCTCTGCCGAGACGAGCTTGGGCGCCGGACGCCCCGGGATCAGAGCGGTTGTGATCACCATGTCCATTTTCTTGATGGTCTCGGCAATCAGCTCCGCCTGTTTTTTCTGATACTCCGCGCTCATTTCCTTGGCATAGCCGCCGGCGGTCTCGGCCTGCTTGAATTCCTCGTCTTCGACCGCCACGAAAGTGCCGCCCAGGCTCTCCACCTGTTCCTTGGCCGCCGGTCGCACGTCGGTCGCCGAGACGACGGCCCCCAGGCGCTTGGCCGTGGCAATGGCCTGCAGGCCGGCAACCCCGGCGCCCATGACAAGAACCTTGGCCGGGGGCACGGTCCCCGCCGCTGTCATCATCATCGGAAAGGCGGAGCCGTAAACGGCAGCGCCGTCGAGCACGGCCTTGTAGCCCGCCAGGTTCGACTGGGAGGAGAGAACATCCATCGACTGGGCCCGGGTAATGCGCGGGATCAGATCCATGGCAAAGGCGGTGACACCGGCACCCTGCAAGGCCTGCAGTTCGTCGCCGGCCCGGAAGGGATCGATAATGGAGATCAGCAGGGCACTCGACTTAAGGCCCCTCAGTTCGTCCGGCAGCGGACGGCGGACCTTGGCGATGACATCGGCATTGCCAAAAGCCACCGTGGCATCCGGGGTGATCGTGGCGCCGGCAGCCGTGTAAGCCTCGTCGGTGAAGGCCGCACCCTCTCCCGCCCCGGTCTCGACCGCCACCTCAAAGCCCAGGTTTATCAGCTTTTTCACAGTCTCCGTCGAAGCGGCCACTCGCGCCTCATCAGGGCGCTGCTCCCTGGGTATCGCGATCTTCATGTGATGGAATTCCCCTGTCTGCCCTGCGGTCTTTGGGAGACCGCGCACCAAATCACCCACCGTTGGGAACGCGCTAACGGGTTCCGCCCGCTGAGCAACGCCCCAAAACACCTGACGCCGCAGCCGCGCCCGTCGGTCACGACAGCGCGGCACAGATTTTTACGGCATACTCCTTTAATGACTGGCGCGCGGCTCCGATTCAAGCTCTTTTGCCCGAAAGCCCGCCGTCGGGCGGCAACGCCGCACCATCCTGCGGCGATGTTTCACACGAAACTTGGTGGAAATCGGAGTTTGCCGAACCCCAGGTCTTACCGCCCCTTTTCACTGCCCCTGCGCCAAACCGTGATTGACCGGTGGACATTCGCCACGCCGACCGATAACCAGAAGCGCAGGCGCAATCCTGCCGCAGGGGAAACTGAAACGTGAAACTGTTATCGGGTGCCGAGGCGCTTCGTCCTCTCCTTGATCGGGCCGGCCTCTTCATCGTCACCGGCGTCACAAAGTCGGGCACTACCTGGCTGCAGCGGCTGCTGGACAGTCATCCGGAAGTCGCCTGCGGGGGCGAAAGCAAGCTGAACGTCCTACTCACACAGCTTGCCCCGGCGATCCGCGAATACAACACAGCCCTCACCAAGACCAACGACAAGATCTACAAGGAACAGGCGGTCTACGAGACCCTCGGCAAGCCACAGCTTCTCGCGGCCATGCAGTACTTTTTCCTCGACCGCCTGGCGGCGGTTCAGCGCCGGGCTGAAGCAGCCGGCAAGACTGCCGCGCTGCGTTGGGTCGGCGACAAGGACCCGGACTACAAACGCGACCTGGTCTCCTGGCGCGCCATTCTGCCCGATGCGCGGATCATCTCGACGATCCGCGACGGGCGCGACTGCTATGTCTCGCTCTGGTTCCACCTCTATCCGGACCGCGAGCCCCTCGCGGCGGAAAACCGGGCCGATTTCATCGGCCGTATCAAGGGACATGCGGCCACCTGGCGCGACACCGCGGCCAAGTTTCAGAAAGACGCCGCCGACCATCCCGGCCGTCATTTCTCCCTGCGCTACGAGAACATGCTGACGGACACGGGGCGGGAGATGACGGCGCTCTTCGACTGGCTCGGTTGCGATGTCTCTGACGCAACGATCGCCGAGGTCGTCCGCCGCAACAGTTTCCAGACCCTTTCGGGCGGTCGCGAACCCGGCGAGACCGATGCCAGGTCTTTCTTGCGCAAAGGCATCGCCGGCGACTGGAAGAACCATTTCGACGAGGAATGCGACGCCCTCTATCGCGAAGTGGCCGGCGAGGCGCTGGCCGCCGCAGGCTACGAAGTGTGATGGACCTCACCTACGTCGTCACCGACATCGAGGTGAACGGGCCGACGCCCGGAGAGCACTCGATGCTCGCCTTTGCTTCGGTTGCCCTCGGTTCCCAAGGTGACGAGATCGATAGTTTCGAAGCTGTTTTGGAAACCCTGCCGGAAGCCGGTGAGGACCCGATCACCATCAACTGGTTTCAGGGTTTCCCGGAAGCTTGGGCCGCCGCAACGCGGAACCCGGAAGAGGCGGACGGGGTGATGCAGCGCTACGCCGCCTGGGTGCGGAGCCTGCCGGGACAACCTGTTTTCGCCGCCCATCCCCTGGCCTTCGACGGCGCCTGGATCGACTACTACCTCCGGCGCTTTACCGGTATCAGGATGCTGAAAGGGCCGTGGACCGGTGAACGTCTGTTCCACACCGCCGGACTTTGCATCCAGGCCTTCGCCGCCGGACGCACCGGCTGGGACTTCACCGCCTGCAGGACCGAGGACTATCCGCCGGACTGGCTCGGCCATGTGCCGCATAGCCACCTCTCAATCGACGATGCACGCGGCTATGCCAATCTCCTGCGGACACTGTTACGGATGGAAAAGCCGCCCGGCCAGTCACACGAGGAGGCGGGAACCATTTGATTCGTTTGGAGTTAGGGCCAGCGTATCAGTGGTTGGATATAGTACGCACTTCGCAGGCAGATGCCGGCAGGGTATGCTGCCTCCGCGGATTTGCCCCGCCGCCGCTGGGACCGGCGACTTAAGCGGCAGTCATGCCGATCGGGAGATGGACAAGAGGCTCGTTTTCACCCCGGTGGACGACACCGGTCACCATGCCCGTCACCCGAGTATCGAAGAGGAAACTACGTTGAGTCTTGAAGAAGAAACACTCGACCCCCAGAACTGGGACGAGATGCGTGAACTCGCCCACAGGATTGTCGACGACAGCATCAACCATGTACGCGATGTGCGGCAGAGGCCGATCTGGCAGCCGATGCCTGACCAGGTCAAGGCCACTTTCGCCAAATCACTGCCGGACGATCCGACGCCGCTCGGCCAGATCTATGAAACGCTGGCCGAGAACATGCTTCCCTATCCCATGGGCAACATCCACCCGCGATTTTGGATGTGGTACATGGGATCAAGCAACTTCACGGGCGCCCTGGGTGACTTTCTTGCGGCCGTTCTCGGCTCCAACCTGGGCGGCGGCAATCACGCGGCGGCACTCATCGATGACCAGGTTGTAAACTGGTGCAAGGAAATGATGGGCTTTCCGCAGAGCGCCAGCGGCACACTCGTCAGCGGCGGCTCGATGGCCAATCTGATAGGACTGGCCGTCGCCCGGAATGTGATGGCAGGTTGCGATCTCAGAGAGCATGGCCTTCAGGCCCTGGACAAACCCCTGCGCTACTATGCTTCCGATCAGATGCACGGCTGTCACCAACTGGCGGTCGAGACCCTGGGCCTTGGCAATGCGGCATTGAAGCTCATTCCGACCGCGGCCGATCTGACACTTGACCTTGGGGTACTGGCAGACGCCATACGCGCCGACCGCGAAGCCGGCTTAAATCCCGCCTGTGTCATCGCAAACGCCGGTACCGTCAATACCGGCGCAATCGATGATCTTGAGGCGATCGCTGCGGTCTGCCGCCGCGAAGGGCTCTGGTTTCATGTGGACGGCTGCATCGGCGCCCTGCTCGCGATCGCACCCGGCAATAAAGGCCGCGTCGCGGGCATCGACAAGGCGGATTCAATCGCACTCGACCCGCACAAGTGGTTGCACGCGCCCTTCGAAGTCGGCTGCGTTCTTGTCCGTGATGCCGCCAAGCATCTGCAAACCTTTACCCTGACGCCGGAGTACCTGGAACAGAAAGAGCGGGGAGTCGCCTCGGGCACATGGCTTCACGACTATGGCCTTCAAACTTCTCGCGGATTCCGAGCTCTCAAGGTCTGGATGGCTTTGCAGGAGCACGGCGCAACAAAGTTTGGCCGTCTCATCGATCAGAACATCGCCCAGGCTCAGTACCTGAGCGAGGGCATTGAAGAAAACGAGGCGTTGGAACTTGCGGTGCCGACCAACATCAACATTGTCTGCTTCCGCTACAATCCCGGCGGCTTGACGACCGAAGAGCTGGCCGCCATCAACACGGAAATAATGCTGCGATTGCAGGAAAACGGTACAGCGGCGCTGTCGGACACAACGGTTCACGGCGCTCACTGTCTGAGGGTGGCGATCAACAACCATCGGACACAGCGGCGCGATCTCGATCTGTTGATAGAAGAAGTTACAGGGCTTGGACAGACACTGATGATCGAAAGATCTTCGTCGCAAGCCGGTTGACCGCCGCTTGCGCCGCGCCCTCGGACACAGGGCCAATACAGATGAGGCCGTGTAATCCGCTCTAGCGCCGGGAGGCGCCGTGGAGATGGAGAATTGCCTCGGCCCGCGACTTGACCCCCAACTTGCGGAACAGGTTGGACGCGTGATTGCGCACGGTACGTTCGGACAGCCCGAGCAGGCTGGCAATCTCCGGGTTCGACTTCGCCTCGCAAATCAGGCCGACGACCTCGCGCTCGCGCCGCGAAAGACGAGTCAAAGCGACCTCGCTGCCGCCGGCAGCCGGGATCCGGTCCATGAAATCCAATACCGCCTCTTTAAAGCGTCGCCAGGCCGGTTCATCCTGCAGGATGATGTGGTTGCGCGAATGCAGTTCGACGAACTCCGCATCGGGCAGGCCGCTGGCCAGCAGGCGCCCCTCCTCGAAAGGGACCACCTCATCCATATTGGGATGCATCACCAGGACCGGCATGGCGACGCGGGCAAGCAGGGCACGCACGTCCACATCGGCACGCTCTTTCATGATCCGCTCCACCGTTGCGGCTGACATGGTGCGCAGGCAGAGATCGTTGTACCAGCCGATCTGTTCTTCACTGCCATTCGGGATGTAGCGCTTGGTGAGCAGTTCGCGAAAAACGGGATTCTCAAGCTCCCAACCCAGGGCCACCAGATTGGAGATCGACTGATAGAACTGCGCGGCCTGTGGATCGCCGCGGGCCGCCCAGCCCTGAGCGTCGCCCGCATAGATGATGATACGCGAAACGCGCTCGGGATACCGGCTCGCGAAGGCGATTGCCGTCGAAGCCCCCTTCGATATGCCCAGAAGGGTCATGGGGCCATCGATGCCGGCGGCATCGATTACCGCCTCGAGATCCTCGACCCAACGTTCGAAGGAAAGATCGTCCACCTCGCGGTCGGAAAGCCCACAGCCCCTTTCATCGTAACGCACAAAATGAAAGTGATCGCTGAAGAAGCGCAGCCAGTGCGACCAGACCGGGCTTTGTGGATCCATCTCCAGATGGGTCGGACAGTTGGCGGTTTTGACCATCGGCGGCCCCTCGCCACTACTGGCCCAACCCAACGCTGTCCCGTCTTTCGATCGCGTGAACCGAACTCGCTGTGTCACTGCTCAGCTCCTACCGGAAGAGTCGGAGTCCCACTCCGTCCTCTCACTCAGGCTAGCGGCAACTTAGCGGTGAGTTCTATCTCACGAATTGGCTGGCAAGAAAAGTGCCAATGGCGTAGGGCGCGCCTTATCGGGGTTAGGTAGCGGACTCATAAGCTTCGCACCAGATTCTGACAGCGGCGATTTTGATGAAGGCGAGGAAGGCATGTGATGTCTTGTCGTATCGGGTTGCGATGCGCCGGAAGGATTTCTTGATACGGCCGATGAAGCGCTCGACCTTGTTGCGTTGACGATAGAGTTCCCGGTCGAATGGGATCGGTATCTTGCGGTCGGATTTGGAGGGGATCACCGCTTCCGCTCCCTTCTCCCAGATCAGGTTTCGAATGTGGTTGGCGTCGTATGCCTTGTCGGCCAGAACAGCCTGTCCGGGTTGCAAGTCCCCCAGCAGAAGCGGCGCCACCGGCCCGTCATGGGCCTGTCCCGGCGTCAGGTGGACCTTCAACGGTAGCCCCCATTCATTGACCAGAACGTGGATTTTTGTGGTCAGACCGCCACGTGAACGACCCATGCATCGTCGGGGATCGTTTTTTTGAGCGTGGCCCCGGCGTGATGCACGCGCACCGACGTGCCGTCGATCATCACCACATCGCCGTTGTGAGCATCCACCACCGCGTCCATGATCCGGTCCCAGACGCCGGCCCGGGTCCAGCGGCGGAAGCGGTTGTACACAGTGGTATAGGGGCCGTAGCGCCCGGGCAGGTCGCGCCACGGACAGCCGGTGCGCAACACGTAGAAGATGCCATTCAGAACCTGCCGGTCATCGCGCCGCTGCACACCCCTCACCTTGTTCGGCAGAATCGGTTGGATGAACCGCCATTCCAGCTCCGTAAGATCATAGCGTGACATGCTCTCCTCCGAACGCCAAACCAGACCATCACAGAATCACAAACCGCTGATCTTGAAAATAGATTTATGAGTGCACTACCTAATCCGAGAGGGGTAGACCAAAGCAAATCACAGAGAAGTGATTGAGACAGCGCCTTGCTTTCAGCGGCGCGGCCCAGCGTGCAGGTAAAGGATCGCCTCGGCGCGGGACTTCACGCCCAGCTTCCTGAATATGTTGGAGGCGTGATTGCGCACGGTACGCTCCGACAGTCCCAGCAGGCCGGCGATCTCCGGGTTGGACTTGGCTTCGCAGATCAGCGCCAGGATCTGCTGTTCACGCGGCGAAAGGTTCTCCATGTCCGACGAGGCACCAAATCCGCCTGCCGAGGTCTCTCCCGTAAAGTCCAGCACCGCTTCCTTCAAGCGCGTCCAGGCGGGCTCCTGCTTCAGGACAATATGGTTTCGGGAATCCAGGCTGACAAACTCAGCGTCCGTCAGTCGGCTCGCAAGTTTCCGCCCCTGCGCGAAGGGCACCACCTCGTCACCGGCAGGATGAAGCAAAAGAACCGGAGCGGTAACCCGGTCGAGCAAGGCAGTGACATCGACATCGGCGCGCGCGGCCAGCAGCCGGGCCGCCATGTCCGCTGCCACGGTTTTGCGGCAGAGGTCATTGAACCAGTCGATCTGCTCATCACTGCCGGCCGGGATAAAACGCTTCGTGAAGAGTTCCCGAAAAACCGGATTCTCCAGCGCCCAGCCTTGCGATGTGATCTCGACAATTGCATCGTAGAACCTTGCGCCCTCGGCATCGCCGCGGGCCCGCCAGCCCTGCGCATAACCGCCGTAGACGATAATCCGCGATACTTTGTCAGGATGCTTGGCGGCATATGCCAAAGCGGTTGCCGCTCCCTGCGACATGCCGAGCAAGTCGACCGGCTCATCGATGCCGGCGGCATCGATCACGGCCTCAAGGTCCTCGACCCAGCGATCGAAGGACAAATCCTCGACGTGGCGGTCGGTCAAACCGCAACCGCGCTCGTCATAACGGACAAAGCGGAAATGATCGGCGAAGAACCGCACCCAATGAGCCCAGACGGGACTCTCCAGATCGTACTCCAGGTGAGTCAGCCAGTTGGCGGTTTTAACCAGCGGCCGCCCCTTGCCGGCGCTGGCCCAGGCCAATGCCGTTCCATCCCGCGAGCGCGTGTATCTGATCTGCTGTTTCAATGATCCCCGCTCAAACGCCGCAGAATTCCGCCGTTCGGGACAACTGTCTCATAACAAAACCGCCGGAAAAAGCCGGAATCGGGACAGTTGCCCGATTTCCCCCGGCCTGCCGCCGGGCAATATCAGAGCGGCCGCCGCAGTAACGAAAGCGCCTCTGAGTGACCATCCAAAGCGACAAGATTCCGTTCCTGCTGCCCGATAGCGACCCGACGCAGCCGGTCGTCGCGCTGCATTGCTCCGGCGCTGACGGCCGCCAATGGCGCGCCCTGTCCGAAGCGCTCGAGCCTCCCCTTCAACTGATCGCCCCGGCTTTCTACGGCGCCGCCGGCCACCGGGGCTGGAGCGGCGACCGCCCGTTCAGTCTGGCCGAGGAAGCACGCCCGATCCTCGAGTTGATCGACGCGATGGCGATACCCTTCCACATGGTTGGGCACTCCTATGGCGGCGGCGTCGCCCTGCACATCGCCTTGCAGCGGCCGCAGGCGGTGAGCAGCCTGACGCTCTACGAACCCTCGGCCTTTCATCTGCTGCGATTGGTTGGCGCTGCCGAAGCCGAGACCTTCGCCGAGATCAAGGCCGTGGCCAACGCAACGGCCCGCGGCCTTGCCACCGGCGATTACCGCGGCGCCGCCGAAGCCTTTGTCGACTACTGGAGCGGGTCCGGCGCCTGGGCGACCCTGCGCCCCTCTTTGAGGAGCGGCCTGACCCAGTGGCTGCCAAAAGCACCGCTCGACTTTCATGCACTGATCGAGGAAACCACGCCGCTTGAAGCTTACCAGGCCCTGGAATTCCCGGTTTCCATCCTTCGCGGCAGCCTCGCGCCTGCGCCGACCGCCGCGGTGGCCCGCCTGCTGTCGGGCGCCCTGCCTAACTGCGAAACCAAATCCTTTGCCAACGCCGGACATATGGGGCCGATCAGCCATGCGGAGCTGGTCAACCGTCATATCGTGAGCTTCCTGAAAGCCAATCAAAAACCGAAGGCTCCTTTTCGGCAGCCAACGTTTTCCGGCACGGGCCTTAGCACGCTGTCCGATCAAGAACCGAAGACCTGAAGGGAGACAAATATGCAAAACCAAACCGCAGATTCCGACACAACGCGTTTTGCCCGCTGCATAGAGGTCTCGAAGCGGGTGCGCTGGGACATCGACGAGGATGTTATCCGCGGCCGAAAGCTCGATATGGAACAGACATTTTTGCCGGAGGGCCTCTCACAGGTTGGCGGCCTGAGCTTTCTGTCGGACGAGGAGAAGCGTTTCCTCAGCCAAATTCAAGGTCGCACCTATGCCAACATCTTCGGCCTGGTCGAACGTTTCATCAATGCCAAGGTTCTCGAAATCAGCCGGGATCATGCACTGGGCGATCAGACGGCCTTGGAGGCTCTGGTCCGTTTCAGCGACGAAGAGTTGAAGCATCAGGAACTGTTCCGCCGCATCGACGCGATGGCCGGCGATCAGATGCCGGGGGGCTATAAGTACACCGGAGACCCTGACGCAGTCGCGCAAGCCGTGCTCGGAATGAGCACCTGGGCGGTTCTCGTCCTGACGCTGCATATCGAACTCTTCACCCAGTTGCATTACCGTGAAAGCCTGGAACCGGACGAAACGCTCTCGCCGCTGTTCAAGGATGTCTTCCTGTTCCATTGGAAGGAAGAGAGCCAGCACGCGATCATGGACGAGCTGGAGTTGCGGCGCATCGACGCCGGGATGACGGCCGAGCAGCGCGAGGAGGCGGTGGACGAGTTCATTTCCCTTGTCGGTGCGGTCGACGGCCTGTTGCAGGCCCAGGCAAGTGAAGACGCCCGCTACTTCATCGAAAACTGCGGTCGCAGGCTTTCCGAAGACGAACAACAGCGTTTGGAACAGGGGATCCTGGGCGCCTATCGCTGGCAGTACGTCGTCTCCGGGGCGCAGCACAGACCCTTCCAGCGCATTCTCGGCGACCTCATCACCGAAAAACAGGCGCAGCGCATCAATACCGCCCTCGCCCCGCTGGTCGCCGGCTGACAATGGTGAAACCGCAGCATCACGGGGCATCGCCGCTGACATCCGCGCTCGGCAACTGCTCAAGGCCGCTACCGGGCCCGTCCTAATTTCCCAGGAGAACACCAAGATGAACCGCAAGTTTGAAAGCATTCTGGACACGATCGGCAACACGCCGATTGTCCGAATCAAGAAGCTTGCCCCCGCCGGCATCAAGCTTTACGCGAAGCTGGAGGCCTTCAACCCCATGGGGTCGGTGAAAGACCGACTTGCCCTGGCCGTTATCGAGGATGCGGAACGCCACGGCCTGCTCTCGCCCGGGCAAACCGTCATCGAGGCAACCAGCGGCAATACCGGCATCGGCCTGGCCATGGTCTGCGCCCGCAAAGGCTATCCTCTGGTCGTCACCATGGCAGAAAACTTCAGCGTCGAGCGGCGCAAGCTGCTGCGTTTCCTGGGCGCCAAGGTGGTTCTGACACCGGCTGCCGAAAAGGGCAGCGGTATGCTGGCAAAAGCGGCCGAACTCGCCGAAAAACACGGTTGGTTCCTCTGCAGGCAGTTCGACAACGAAGCCAATGCGGAGATGCATTCGCGTACGACAGCCAGGGAAATTCTCGACGACTTCGCCGACAGTCCGCTCGACTACTGGGTAACCGGCTGCGGAACCGGCGGCACCTTGAAGGGGGTCGCCCGCGTCCTGGCGGCGGAAAGCCCGAACACCCAGGTTGTCGCCTGCGAACCGGACAATGCCCAGATCCTCGGCAGCGGCATCGGCCAGGAACGCAATGCCGACGGCAGCTACAGCAGCAGCCACCCGCATTTCCGTCCGCACCTTATGCAGGGCTGGAGCCCGGACTTCATACCCGGCCTGACCGAGCAGGCGCTGGCGGCAAAGCTGGTCCACCGCATCATTCCGGTGAGCGGCAACGAAGCCCTGCGTCTGTCACGCGCCCTGGCACAGCAGGAGGGTATCTTCACCGGAATCAGCGGCGGTGCCACGCTTGCGGGCGCCCTTGAAGTCGGCCGGACGGCCCCTAAAGGCAGCAGCATACTCTGCATGCTGCCGGATACCGGCGAGCGTTACCTCAGCACCGTACTCTTTGAGGACACACACGCCGACATGAACGAGACGGAAATCGATATATCTCTTTCCACGCCCTCCGCGCGCTTTGATCTGCCGACTGCACCACCCCCCGTCAACCGTTCGGACAAAACCGCAGAGAGCCGGGGCGACAGCGACGAAGAGGCAATCGACTACCTCACGAGGATAATCGCAGACCCGGCAAAGCCCGTGGTGATGTTCGCCCTGGAATGGTGCGAATTCTGCTGGTCGGTGCGCCGCTTCTTTGCCCAACTGCGCATTCCTTACCATTCGGTCGATCTCGACTCCGTCGATTTTCAGAAAGACGATCTGGGCGGGCGCCTTCGTCGCGCGCTTACCGCCCGCACCGGCTCCCCGACCATACCGCAGATCTTTATTGGTGAGACCTTCATCGGCGGATGCAGCGAGCTTTTCGAGGCTTTCAAGAGCGGACAGCTCGCGTCTTATCTCACCGACCAGGGGATCTCTTTCAAAGACCAGTCGGAGATTGATCCCGACTCTTTCACGCCGCGCTGGGTACAGCCGAGAAAGATCATCAGTCAAAGATCAAAACCGACCGCTCTTTGGTAAGGAAGACACCGCGTCAGGCGGCTGTCAGGCGCGTGAACCTTCATCCATGCGATAGAAGATGAAGCCGCTGTTGCTGTCGTCGATATCGTCATCGAGCAGCGCAACCTCTTCGACGGCGATGGTGCCGGTTTCCGCAAAGTAGGCCTTGAGGCTTGGACGCGAGAGAATCTCCGCTTCGAGATCGAACAGCGCTGACTGCTCCGCGGTCGCCTGATCGACGGCTGTTGCGGTACGCACGACATAGAATCCGACGCGCTCGGGCTCTCCCTCACCACCATCGGTAACAAAATTTTCGCCCCGCAGGATCACCGCAAACCGCAACACTGCGGCCGGGCGGGCGTGGCGAGTCTCAACAATCTCAGGCATCTGGCTCAAACAACTGTTTTCCACATCGACCAACAGTGATTTGATCCAAACCGGGTTAAAGCTTCGATAAGGGGGATCGGTATGTCACAGCAGGAGCGCGGGCCGGCAATCGAGAGTGCAATGACCATCGTGCCGGTGCGCGATGTGCGCGCAAGCATCGCCTTTTACGCGGATATCCTCGGCTTTGAAACGCGCTTCCTGGCCGACGACGGCGGCTTTGCCATGGTCATGAGCGGACCAAGCTTCGGTCTGCAATTGCTGGCCTGCGATGATCCCGGGGCCCTGAAGGCGACCGCCAACAACATCGCTGTCTATTTCCACGTGAAAGACCTGGATCAGCTTTATGACGGAATGAAGACAAAACTCGAAAGTCTGCCGGAAGGCCGCCTCAGGCCACCCTTCGATCAGTCCTATGGCATGCGCGAGTTCCATGTCAAAGACCCGGACGGCTGCCTGCTGTTTTTCGGCGAAGATATCTAAAGCGCCAGAAAGAACCGGATAACGAAGGCATTGGTTAGGTCGACGAAGAAGGCACCCACCAACGGCAAAATGATAAAGGCCGTCGGCGCCGGCCCGTGGGTCTTGGTCACCGCGGTCATATTGGCAATGGCCGTCGGCGTCGCGCCGAGGGCAAAGCCGGCGAAACCGGCACTCAGGACCGTCGCCAGATAATCCCGTCCCATTAAAGGGAAGAGCACGAGCAGGATAAAGGCAACGGTGGCCAGAGCCTGCAGGGCAAGCAGGATCAGCAAGGGGCCGGCAAGATCGGCGATCGACCAAAGCTGCATGCTCATCAGCGACATCGCGATGAAGAGGCCGAGGGAAAAGTCGGAGACGATGGCCAGGGCCCGGGTGCGGGCCGGCCAGCGCATCCTGGGCAGCAGGTAGGGGACACTATTGGAAAGCAGGATCGCCACCAACAGGCAGGGCACGAAGAGCGGCAGCTTCAGGCCGGTCTCGGCCAGCGCTTCGTTGGCGGCGTAGCCGATGATGATGGCGATGTGCAGCACCAGGATCACCTGCATGATGCTGATGTGGTTGATCTGCTCGGTGTCCTCCTTCTCATGGGGGATGCCGACCATGAGCCCGTCAGCCTTGGCATCAGCAATGCCATGACGCGCCAGGAGAAACTTTGCGATCGGCCCACCGAGCAAACTGGCTAGCACCAGGCCGAGGGTCGCAGCGGCAACGCCGACCTCAAGGGCGTTGGGCACGCCATGATTGGCGGCAATCTCCGGCGCCCAGGCGATCGCTGTACCGTGGCCGCCGATCAGCGAAGCCGAACCGGCCAGCACGCCGATGGCGTTCGGTTGGCCGAGCGCCTGAGCGACGGTAAGGCCGATGACGTTCTGAAAAACAATGTAGGTGAGCGTCAACGCCAGCAGGATAGCCAGGGGTCGGCCGCCTGACAGGAGGTCGGAAAAGCGTGCGTTCAGGCCGATGGCCGTGAAGAAATAGACCAGCAGGGTGTCTCGGGTCTCCAGTTCGTGTTCGATCTGCTGGCCCGTCGCCAGGTAGACCGCGAGCAGCACCAGAGCGGCGAGTATGCCGCCGGTCACGGGCTCCGGGATGTTATAGGCCCTCAGAAAGGCAATGCGTCCGGTCAGCCGCATGCCCAGAAAATAGACCACGATGCCGATGGTGTAGGTCAGAAAATCGTCGACGACGATTAGGTTGTCAGCCATTAGGCATCAGGATAACGCAAAGATGAACCATAAAAAGACGCCTCGACCCAATTGCCTATCAGCATTCACAAATATGACCTACGGAAGACTCCAACCGCTGCAATCAATTCTAGCGTTAAGACGGGACCTGCTAAAGGCTCTGCGATAAAAAAGAGCCACAGAGTTGAAACTTGGTCGCCTATGTTTGCCGTAGGTTCTCAAGGAGAGGCACGCTCTTAAGAGACGCAGGTTCTTTCTTGATGGCCGATAGCCAGCGCCCCAAAGCCTGCGCTATGCTGGCCGTCGTCGCCGATTGCAAGTAGAGACCTGAATACCATGATACGAAATCTGCCGCTGGTCCTGATGCTGCTTGTTCTTGCGGCCTGTGAAGAAAGCAACACCTACGTAGAGCCGCCGCCGCCCAGGGTCACGGTGGCGACACCGGCAGTCCAGAACGTCACCGACTATCTCTATTTCACCGGCACGACCCAGGCCGCCGCCGTGGTCGATGTGCGGGCCCGCGTCGCCGGCGAGCTTCGAAGCATGTCCTTTACGCCGGGCCGTCAAGTCGCCGAAGGCGACCCCCTGTTCATGATCGACCAACGCGAATATCAGGCCGATCTGGAGATCGCCAAGGCCGAGGTCAGCAGCGCCCAGGCCCAGAAGGTCGAAGCCGACAGATCTCTGGAGCGCGCCCAAACCCTGATAAAACGCGGCAACATCTCCCAGGCCAGCCTGGACGAGGCCGAGGCCGCCGCCCGCACCACGGCGGCGGAAGTAGCCGTAAAACAGGCGGCCCTGCGCCAGGCCGAGTTGGACCTGGAGTACACCGAAATTCGCGCGCCCATCGCCGGGCGCGTGGGGCGCAATATGGTCGATGTCGGCAATCTGGTTGGCGAAGGCGAGGCAACTCTGCTGACCACCATCACCGCCAACGACCCCATGTTCGTCTACTTCAACATCAACGAACGCGATCTCCTGGCGGGTATGGAGCAATACAGGGCTGAAGCTGAAAAGGCCGCGGGCACGGCGCCGGAGGCCCAAGGCAACCTGCGGGTCGAGATGGCGACCGACGACCGCGAGGACTATCCCTTCGTTGGCATCCTCGATTTTGCCGAGTCCGCCTTGAACCCGGAAACCGGCACCTTGCAGCTCCGCGCCCGTTTCGAGAATCCGGGGCCCTTCGCTGCCCTGATCTCGGGCCTCTTCGCGAGGGTCAGGGTGCCGGTCGCCGAGCGCCAGGATCTGCCGCTGGTGACCGAGCGGGCAATCAGTTCCGACCAGTCCGGCCGCTTCGTCTACGTGCTGGGCGCGGAAAACGAAGTCGAGAAGCGCGGCGTTACCATCGGCCAACTGATTGACGGCCTGCGGGTGATCGAAAGCGGCCTCGCCGCCGGAGAAAAAGTGGTGGTGAACGGCATTCAGCGGATACGGGCCGGCTCCATCGTCGATCCGCAGGAAGCTGAAATGACGGCCTTCACCGCAACGGCCCTGGGCGCCGGAGCGGCGGAAACAACCCAAAGCGCCACCCAATAGCGGAGAACCGGCACCATGTTCTCCCAATTCTTCATCCAGCGGCCGATCTTCGCGTCGGTGATCTCCATCGTCATCGTGATCGCCGGTCTCGTCACCGTCTTCGGCCTGCCGATCGAACAGTACCCTGAGATCACACCGCCGACGGTGGAGGTGTCCGCCGCCTATCCCGGCGCCAACGCCCAGGTGGTCGCCGAAACCGTCGCCTCGCCCATCGAGCAGCAGGTCAACGGTGTCGAGGGCATGATCTACATGTCCTCGACCAGCGCCAGCGATGGGTCCTATAGCCTGACCGTCACCTTTGAGGTCGGTGCCGATCTCGACCTCGCCCAGATCCTGGTGCAGAACCGGGTCGCCCTGGCGGAAGCGAACCTGCCCGAAGAGGTGGTGCGTCAGGGCGTCAGCACCAAGAAAAAATCCAGCAACATCATCCTCATCGCCTCGCTCTATTCCGAAGACAACCGTTACGACGAGCTTTTCCTCAGCAACTACGCAACCTTGCAGGCCGTCGACACTCTCAGCCGCATCAACGGCGTCGGCGAGGTTTTCGTCTTCCCGGCCAGCGATTATTCCATGCGCATCTGGCTTGACCCCAGCGCCCTCAAATCGCGGGGTCTGACCACCACCGAGGTGGTGGACGCCATTCGCGAACAGAATGTCCAGGTCGCCGCCGGACAGATCGGGCAGCCCCCGGCACCGACGGGCCAGTCTTTCCAGTACGCGGTCAACGTGCTCGGACGCCTCAGCGACATCAGCCAGTTTGAACAGATCATCATCAAGCACGGCAACGACGGCGGCATCACCTATCTGAAAGACATCGCGCGCATCGAGCTGGGCGGCAAGAGCTACAACATCACCTCACGGATCGGCGGTTCGCCCTCGGCCTCCATCGCCGTCTATCAGTTGCCCGGCGCCAATGCCCTGGAGGTTTCCAAGAATGTCCGGGCGGCCATGGACGAACTCAGCAGCCGCTTCCCCGAGGCAATGGTCTACAGCGTCCCCTACGACACGACGATCTTCGTCGAGAAATCGATCCAGGAGGTCTACATCACCCTGTTCCAGGCGGCGGGCCTGGTTTTCCTGGTGCTCTTCCTGTTCCTTCAGGACTGGCGGGCCACCGTTATTCCCGCGGTGGCCATTCCGGTATCGTTGATCGGGACCTTCGCCGTCATGGGCATGTTGGGTTTTTCACTGAACATGCTGACCCTCTTCGGGTTGGTGCTGGCCATCGGCATCGTGGTCGACGACTCCATCGTCGTGGTCGAGGCCACGGCCGCCCATATCGAGCGCGGCATGAAGGCGAGAGAAGCGGCGATGCGGGCGATGAAGGAGGTTTCCGGCGCCGTCGTCGCCACCACCCTGGTGCTGCTCGCGGTCTTCATTCCCGCCGCCTTCCTGCCCGGCATCACCGGCCAGATGTACCGCCAGTTCGCCATCACCATCGCCGTGGCCACGGTTTTCAGCTCGGTTAACGCCCTGACCATGAGCCCGGCCCTGGCGGCGCTGTTGCTGCGCCCGCCGAAAGAAAAGAAGAACTGGTTTTTCCGCGGCTTCGACAAGGCCTTTCTGAAGGCCGAGAACGGTTACGCCTGGCTGACCCACAAAATGATACGCATGACCGCCATCGTGATGCTGCTCTTCGTCGGCCTCGGGGCGCTCACCGGCTGGCAGTTCGGTAAGCTGCCCACCGCCTTCCTGCCGCTCGAGGATCAGGGCTACCTCATCGCTTCGGTCCAGTTGCCCAACGCCGCCTCGTTGGAGCGCACCAATGCGGTGCTCGACAAGATCGACACCATCGTCGGCGAGATTCCCGGTGTAGAAAACTGGGTCTCTCTCGGCGGCTTCTCCCTGATCGACGGCACCAACGCCTCCAATGCCGCAACGATCTTCGTCACCATGATTCCCTGGGAGGAGCGCCAGACGCCGGAGCTCTCGCTGCGCACCATATACGGCAAGCTGCAGGCTGGGCTTTCGCAGATTCAGGAAGCCGTCGCCTTTGCCTTTCCGCCGCCGGCCATTCCGGGCCTCGGCGTTTCCGGCGGCTTTCAGATGCAGCTTCAGGACCGCGGCGACCTCGGCCTTGTGCAGCTTCAGCAACTGGCGCAGGAAATGGCCATCGACGGCGCCGCGCAGACCGGCCTAGCCAATCTTAACACGACCTTTCGCGCCGACGTGCCGCAGCTCTTCGCCGAGGTCGACCGTGTGAAGGCAAAGTCGCTGGAGGTTTCCCTGAACGAGGTCTTCGGCACCCTGCAGACCTATCTCGGTTCGGCCTACGTGAACGACTTCAACCGCTTCGGCCGCACCTGGCAGGTGAAGGTTCAGGCCGATCATCAATACCGCATCGAAGCCGAAGACATTCGCCGCCTGGACGTGCGCAATGCCGAAGGCGGCATGGTGCCGCTGGGCACCCTGGTTTCGGTGGAGGAGATTCTCGGCCCCCAGACGGTGATGCGCTACAACCTATATCCCAGCGCGACCATCACCGGACAGGCCGCCGCCGGCTTCTCTTCCGGCCAGGCCCTGAACCTGATGGAACAGCTGGCCGACGCCAAGCTACCCGCGGCCATGGGCTTCGAGTGGACCGGCATCTCCTTTCAAGAGAAACAGGTCGGCTCCGAATCCATTGTGGTTTTCGCTTTGGCGATCCTGCTGGTCTTCCTGGTGCTGGCCGCGCAGTACGAAAGCTGGACCAGCCCCGCCGCCGTCATCCTGGTGGTGCCCCTAGCCCTGCTCGGCACCGTCGCCGCGCTGCTGGCCCGCCAGTTCGACAACAACGTCTACACCCAGATCGGCATCGTGCTATTGATCGGCCTGGCCAGTAAGAACGCCATCCTGATCGTCGAATTCGCGCGCGCTGAGCATGCCGAGGGCAAGTCGATCCTCGAGGCCGCAGCCTCGGCGGCCAAGCTGCGCTTCAGACCGATCCTGATGACGGCGATCTCCTCCATCGCCGGCTTCATGCCGCTAGTGATCGCCACCGGCCCCGGCGCCGCCAGCCGCGCGGCCATCGGTACCGCCGTGGTCGGCGGCATGGCCGCAGCCACCCTCATGTCACTGCTCTTCACGCCTGTCTTCTACGTGGTAATGCAGCGTTTGGGCGAAGGGTTTGGAAAAAGAAAATCCACTGCCGGCGGCGACGCAGCAGAAACCCCCGGCGCCGGTTCCGACTAAACCGGCAGCGGCAGGTCCTGGGCCTTCAAGACCTTGGCCTGACGTTCTTCCAGGGCATCCACGTCGAACTCGGCGATCATGTCGTGGAACATCTGGTGCCAGTTGATCTCGGCATCGAGATGCATAAAGACCGAGCCCAAGCCGACGGCGGCGCGGTCCATCAACACGAATTCGCGCGGCGGCGTCACGCCGCCCAGGCGGCGCAGTTCCTTGTGCACCTCTCCAGCCACTTCGGCGCCGTAGAGGCTGTTCTTGTCGCCCATGATCTTCTGCGGCTTGTCTTCCAGCAAAGGCGCATAGAGGAAAGCCGCCCAGAGATTGAGCGCCGCCAGCAGTTCCTTGCTGATCTCGGTGAAACCCCAGGTGCGGTAGGCCTCCACCGCCAGTTCGGGATCGTCACGCTCCAAGGCGAAGTAGAGATCGATCACGCCCTTCACGAACTTCGGCGGGAACACCCGGATACAGCCGAAATCCAGGAGATTCACTGTCCCGTCGTCGCGGATGGTGTAGTTGCCGAGGTGCGGGTCGCCGTGAATGATGCCGTAGAAATAAAAGGGCACGTACCAGGCGCGGAACATGTTCATGGCCACGGCATTGCGCTCTTCAACGCTGTCGCAGCCCTTCACGAAGTCCAGCAGCGGCGTGCCCTGCAGCCAGGTCATGGTCAGTAGGCGCTGGGTGGAAAGCTCGGGCAGCAGATCGGCGACGTGGACTCCGGCTTCCTGCGAGAGCATGTCCTTGTAGAGCAGCATGTGCCGGCCTTCGCGTTCGTAGTCCAGTTCCTCGCGCAGGCGGTCGGCCAGTTCCTGGTAGATGTTCGAAGGATCGATGGCCCGGTCGTAGCGGCGATAGATGCCAAAAAGAATCTTCAACTGCTGCAGATCCGCTTCCACGGCCGACAGCATGTCCGGGTACTGCAGCTTGCAGGCCAGGTCGCGGCCGTCGGGACTGACGGCGCGATGTACCTGGCCGAGGGAGGCCGCCGCTGCCGCCTCGCGCTCGAAAGACTTGAACTGTTTTTGCCAGTCCTGTCCCAACTCGGCACGCATACGCCGCTTCACGAAGGGCCAGCCCATGGAGGGCGCGTTGGACTGAAGCTGGCGCAGTTCCTCGGCATACTCCTTGGGCAGGGCGTCGGGAATCGTGGCCAGAATCTGCGCCGCTTTCATCAAGGGGCCCTTCAGGCCGCCCAGCGCCGCTTTCAGTTCCGAAGAGTGTTTGTCCCGATCCAGCCCGATTCCGAGGTAGCGGGCGCCCACCACCTGGGCGGCCAGGCCGCCGACCGAGGTGCCGACCTTGGCGTAGCGCCGCACCCGGCCCGACAGGCGGGAGGTTTCCGACTCGTTAAGCTCTTGGTTTTCGTCATCAATCTCCGGCATGGCTAGAACTTGGGGCCGAAGAGGACAGAAGTCCAGCAATGAGCAAAAGGAATACCACCAGGGCGTCACTGTCCCACAGGGAGGCTTCCACCTAGACTGGCCGAAAACCGCCGTGAAAGGGAGATTTCCATGCAGATCCGCCGCCACCGTCTGCACTACGATAACGGAGAACCCGTCCGCTATGTGGAAAGCCCCAACCGGGGCGGGGCGCTGACCCCACGTTTCCTGATCATGCACTACACCGCCGGGAGTTCTTTCGAGAGCTCGCTCAGCCATATGACCAGACGCGGAACAAGCGCTTCGGCCCACCTGCTGATCGGCCGTGACGGCGCCATCGCCCAGTTGGTGCCTTTCAATCGCGTCGCCTGGCATGCCGGACGCAGCCGCTGGCAGGGGCTCAGCGGGCTCAACCGGCATTCCATCGGGATCGAGCTGGACAACGCCGGCCCCCTGGACCGCCATGGCGATCAGTGGCGATCCTGGTTCGGACGCGACTATCCGCGCGATGAGGTTCTGGTGGCGCGCCACAAGAACGGCGGCCGGCGGCGCGGCTGGCAGACCTATAGCGAGGCGCAGATTGCGGCGGCCCTTGAGGCCGCCACCGCGCTCTGCCGCCACTACGGCCTGGCCAACATCCTGGGCCATGACGATGTGGCGCCGGAGCGCAAGACCGATCCGGGCCCGGCCTTCGCGATGGAGAGTTTCCGGGCGGCGGCCCTGGGACGCGGCGATGAAGAACCGGCGCGCTTCGAAACCATCACCCGCCTCAACATCCGCGACCGTCCCGGCCTCGACGGCGCCAAGCTGCCGGAGGCACCGCTGGCCAGCGGCACCTTCCTCAGCCTGCTGTCACAGCAGGGAAAATGGGCGATGGTCGAGGTCCTCGATGCGGAGGGCATGCCGGAGACGACCGGCTGGGTTCACAGTGACTACATCATCGCCGCGCAACCAGAAGCGGCGACCGGCTGAAGCAGCGCCTTACTAGGATTGATGGACATAGCGGCCGGGGGCATCGTCCAGCACCGGATAGCCGGCCGCGGCCCGGCCGAGCGGCGGCGGCGCCACCTCTGCGCCTGAGTGATCGGCCAGCCAGGCCTGCCATTGCGGCCACCAGGATCCCTTGTGCACCGGCGCGGTTTCCCGCCAGCGGTCAGGGTCGAGATAGGCATCCTCAAAGCCCAGGCGGACGAACTGATAGATCCGCCGGGGGTGTCCCGGCGGCGTCACGATACCGGCATTGTGGCCACCGCTGGTCAGGAGAAAAGTGACATCGGTGTCTGTCAGCAAGACGATCTTGTAGACGGATCGCCAGGGCGCCACGTGGTCCTTGGCGGTTCCCAACGCAAAGATCGGAACCGTGATGTCGGTGAGCGCGACCGGCCGGCCCTCCACCTCATAGCGACCCTGCGCCAGATCGTTGTTGAGGAACAGGCGGCGCAGGTATTCCGAATGCATGCGATAGGGCATCCGTGTCGCATCCGCGTTCCAGGCCATAAGATCCGATTGATCGCGGCGCTGGCCGAAATAGTAGTCATGCACCATCCGCGACCAGATAAGGTCGTTGGAGCGCAGCAGTTGGAAGGCGCCGGCCATCTGATTGGTGTCCAGATAACCCTGCGCCCACATGATGTCTTCCAGGTAGGCAAGCTGGCTTTCGTCGATGAACAGCATCAACTCGCCGGCGTCGGTAAAGTCGGTCTGTGCGGCCAGCAGGGTCACCGACTTCAGGCGTTCGTCGCCATCGCGGGACATGGCCGCAGCGGCAATGCTCAACAGCGTGCCGCCCAAACAGTATCCAACCGCATGCACCCGGCGATCCGGCAGGATGGCGTTGACAGCGGTCAGCGCCGCCATGACCCCGAGCCGCCGGTAGTCGTCCATCCCCAGATCACGTTCCTCCGAACCCGGGTTCTTCCAGGAGATCACAAAGACCGTATGCCCCTGGCTCACGAGGTAGCGGATCAAGGAGTTCTCCGGCGAGAGGTCGAGAATGTAGTACTTCATGATCCAGGCGGGCACGATCAGCAGCGGTTCGCGATAAACCTTTTCGGTGGTCGGGCTGTATTGGATCAGCTCGATCAGATCGTTGCGGTAGACGACCTTGCCGGGCGTCACCGCAAGCTCAGATCCCGGCCGAAAGGCTTCGGTGCCGACCGGACCTCGACCGCTTATCCGGCGCGCGGCGTCTTCCAAGGCATTAAGCCAGCCATTGTAGATATTGGCGCCGCCCTGCTCGACGGTTTCGCGCAACAGCAGCGGATTGCCCGCCAGATAGTTGGATGGCGAGAAGACGTCCAGCAACTGGCGCGCGACGAAGGAAGCCACGGCTTCGTGATGCCTGGAGACGCCCCAGATACCCGTCGTCGCTTCCTGCCACCATTGCTGGGTCAGCAGGAAGCTTTGAACCATGATATCGAAAGGCCGCCGGCGCCAGGCAGGGTCATCGAAACGCTTGTCCCGGTGCTGGGGCCGGATGCAGGGCGGCGCCCCGGGGCCTTGCGCCGCGGCGAGCGCAAGGCGGAGCGACTGCGACCAGGCCGATTGAACAAGTTCCGCCTGCTTGGCCGGCGCCATCGCCAGATGCGTCCACCAATCGGTGTAAGCAAGGCCGAGGGCAGCCGGGGAGATCCCGGCGGTGAAGCGTGCCATCCCGGCGTGCAACATGCGATCAAGGATACCATCCCCGAAGACCCCGGTCAGAACAGGCGGCGTCGGCGCCATTTCGGGCCCTACCTTGTAGCCGGCGACATCCGGCAGGCGGTCGACGTCGGGCGCTTCGGTTGCGATGTCAGGTGCCGACCCCGGCGGCAGAGCATGATCGCCACCTGTGACGAGCCGAGGACGCTTGGCATTTGCCGTCACCGCCACCTCCGTCAAACGAGACAAGACCGCGCCCCTGGCAGTAAGTGCCGGGACGGCGGATGCAAGCAGTAGATGGCAACGGCGCAAGAAGCGCCTTGAGCCAGATCACCCCTTGGTCATGCAAGGCACCGAAAGTGAGCTGCCGGGCGCAGGATCAATCCTCCATCCGGCAGAGAAAGCCGAAAATCAGCTTCTTGAAATTATTGTTTTACGATGATAAATCATTGTTACATGATAATTTCTAGCATCATTCGAAGGAACCTCAATGCAGCAATCTGCAGACAACCGGTCCGCTGTGGCGATCCGCTGGGTCAGCCTCGCCATGGTTGGAATCACCGGCCTCTTAATGGCAGGAATCGCCGCTGTGTATCTTAATCTCTGGTTCGACCGACCGACCCTCATCGCCATAATCGAGGCTGAAATACTGACACCGGGCACGCCTTATAGACTCTCGGATCCCATCGCCGCCGCATGGCTCTCCATCGCCGCGCTGCCGACGGCTCTTTCGCTCTGGGGCCTTTGGAATGCCCTGAAGCTGTTCCTCGGCTACAGAGAAGGCGCGGTCTTCACCGAAATCGCCGGGCGCCGGCTCACATACATGGGAATCGCCCTGGCGATGACGCCGCTGGCGCAGATCTTGATGACGGCCGCAACCTCGGTTCTGTTGACGATGCACAATCAGGTCGGGCAACGCCAACTCACGATCTCGATGACGGAAACCCATCTCGTCGTCGGCGTCGCAGGCGCCATGCTGTTGGTCATAGGTTGGGTATTGGCAGAAGCGGCCCGCTTGGCCGAAGACAACCGCCAGATCGTCTAGGGCGCGCCATGGCCATCATCGTGAATCTCGATCTTGTGCTGGCAAAACGGAAAATGCGTTCGAAGACGCTGGCACAACAGATCGGCATTACCGAGCAGAACCTGTCACTGTTGAAGTCCGGCAAGGTGAAAGGCGTGCGCTTCGAAACCCTGGACCGCATCTGCAGGGCTTTGGACTGTCAGCCCGGTGACCTCTTGGAATGGCAGGCGGGTAACAGCGACTCGGAGGGCAAGCAAGACCTCTAGCCGCCTGGAATCCGTCGTCCGACTGCTTAGTCCATGGCCTCGAGTTCTTCGATGAAGCTCTCCACCAGCGCCAGGCCGCGATCCCAGAAAGCGGGGTCGGAGGCGTCCAGACCGAAAGGCGCCAGCAGTTCCTTGTGCCGCTTGCTGCCGCCCGCCCGCAGCATTTCCAGGTACTTCTCGGCAAAACCGGTTTCCGCCCCCTGGTAGACCGCATAAAGCGAATTCACCAGGCAGTCGCCGAAGGCATAGGCATAGACGTAGAAAGGCACATGAATGAAATGCGGGATATAGGCCCAGAAATGCCGGTACTCGTCGTCGAAGGCGATGGACGGCCCCAGACTGGTGGTCTGGGTTTCCAGCCAAATCTCGCCCAGCCGGTCCGGCAGCAGCTCGCCGCTGCGGCGTTCGTCGTGAACACGGGTTTCGAACTCGTGCATGGCAATCTGGCGCACCACGGTGTTCAGCATGTCCTCGACTTTTGAGGCCAGCATGATCTTGCGCTGCTTCGGCGCGGTTTCGGCCGCAAGCATCGCCTGGAAGGTCAGCATCTCGCCGAAGACCGAAGCGGTCTCGGCCAGGGTCAGCGGCGTTTCCGCCATCAGATGACCCTGGGGCCCGGCCAGCACCTGATGCACGCCATGGCCCAGTTCATGGGCCAGGGTCATGACGTCGCGGGTGCGCCCCTGGTAGTTCAGCAGCAGATAGGGATGGGCCGAGGGTACGGTCGGATGGGCGAAAGCGCCGGGCGCCTTGCCCGGGCGCACCGGCGCATCGATCCAGGACTGGTCGAAAAACTGCTTGCCGATCGCCGCCAGAGCCGGCGAGAAGTCGGCATAGGCGTTCAGCACCAGCTGGCGCGCATCCTGCCAGGGGATCAGGCGATCGTCGTCCTCCGGCAGCGGCGCATTGCGGTCCCAGTAGGGCAAGGCTTCGACGCCGAACCACTTGGCCTTCAGAGCATAGTAGCGGTGGGCCAGGCGCGGGTAGCCGCGATGCACGGAGCCGACGAGCGCATCGACAACCTCGTCTTCGACGAAATTGGCGAGGTTACGCGAGGAAACCGGCCGGGCATAGCTGCGCCAGCCATCCTCGATCTCCTTATCCTTGGCCAGGGTGTTGGTGATGAGGGAGAAGACGCGCATGTTGTCGCCCAGCACCTTGCCGAGCGACTTTGCCGCCTCGCGGCGGGCTGCCGGATCGCGGTCCGTCAGGCGATTGATCACCTCGGCAGAGGTCAGCATCTTGCCTTGATAGGGAAACCGCAGGCTGGCCATGGTTTCATCGAAAAGGCGGGTCCAGGCGGCGCGTCCGGCCACATACTTCTCGTGCAGCAAACGCTCAAGCTCGTCGGAGAGCTGGTGCGGACGCATGGCGCGCAGGTCACGCAGCCAGGGCGCGTAACGGGCCAGCCCCGGCGCCTTCAATCTTTCGTCAAGATCCGCGTCCTCAAGGCGGTTCAGCTCCAGCGCAAAGAACAGAAGATTGCTGGAGATTGTCGTCGAACGCTCCTGCATGCCCTGGAAGAAACGTGAAACCTCGGGATCGCTCATGTCTCCGGAGTAGACCAGTTGAGCGTAGCTCATGACCCGCCCGAGAACTTCCTGGATCGACTCGAAAGCGGCGATCGCCGCGCCCAGCGCCTCGCCGTCAAGGCTCGCCAACCTGCCGGCATAGGTCTTCTGGAAATCCCTGGCGCTGTCTTCACTGCGCGCCAGATCCTGTTTCAGTTCCGGCGAATCGGGACCTGGATAAAGATCCGTGAGATCCCAGGCCGGAAGCTCGCCAAGTGCCTCGTCAACTACCGGTTTACCGTTCAAATCACTACCTCAAAAGACTAATTAGGGGAAAACCACCGACACAACAGCTTGACCCTTTGGGATATAGGCCGCAAATACTGGTCATCCAGTCAACAAGCCGTCAGCGCCGGGGCCTCTCCGGTCAACATAGCGGGATGAGATTGACAGGGGAAACAGAACTTCCGAATCAAAGCATCCCCGGGGAGACGTTATGGATTTCGCGGCCTGGCAATCACTTACGGAGATCTTCTTCGAGCAAGCCAAGACGCGGCGCGATGCCAACTTTCTTTGGTCGAAGCAGCACGGCGCCTATCGCCCGCAAACCTGGGGAGAGATCGAACAGCAGATCAAGGATCTGACGCGCGGGCTGCGCGACCTGGGCCTGCAGCGGGGCGACCGCGTTGTCCTGGTGGCGGAAAACCGGCCGGAGTGGCTGGTCGCCGATCTGGCAATCATGGCGGCCGGGGCAATATCGGTGCCCGCCTATACCACCAACCTGACAAAAGACCACCTGCACATCCTGACCAACAGCGGCGCCGTCGGTGCCATCGTCTCGGACCGCGCTCTGGCGCAGAAGCTGATGCCGGCCGTGCTCGACGCTGAGGAGTGCAAGTGGGTCATCGCGATGGAGGATGTGCCGCAGCGCCAGGCCGGCCCCAAGGCGCTGCATCAGTGGCCGGCGGTGATGGAACGGGGCCGGGCTCTGCCCGACGACGTCGAAGACTATGCGGCTCGAGCCCAGCGCAGCGATACCGCCTGCATCATCTACACCTCGGGCACCGGCGGGGTGCCGCGCGGGGTGATGTTGAGTCACGGCGCGATTATCTGCAACTGCATGGGCGCCTACGAGTTGCTGAAGAGGGTCGGTTTGGGCCATGAGGTTTTTCTCTGTTTCCTGCCCTTGTCCCACGCCTATGAGCACACCGCAGGCCAGTTTTTTCCGATCACCATCGGCGCCGAAATCTACTATTCGGAAGGGGTCGAGCATCTGCTGCGCAACCTCGGCGAGGCAAGGCCCACGATCCTGACCGCCGTGCCCCGCCTCTACGAGTCGATGCACCTGAAGATCCGCCGCAACATGGAAAAGCAAGGCGGACTGAAGGCCAAGCTCTTCGCCAAGGCCGAGGAGATCGGCCGCAGGCGCTATCTGGCACCTGAAAAGCTGAGCCTGCTGGATAAGTTTCAGGACCTTTTCCTGGAGATCCTGGTGCGCAAAAAGATCCGGCAGCGCTTCGGCGGGCGCATCAAGGGGATTGTCTCCGGCGGCGCCGCGCTCAACTTCGACATCGGCCTGTTTTTCACCGCCCTCGGCCTGCCGATCCTTCAGGGTTACGGTCAGACCGAGACGGCGCCGGTGGTCTCCGCCAACCCGCCCTGGAAAGTGAAATTGCATACGGTCGGCCCGCCCTTCAAAGGCGTCGAGGTGAAGATCGCCGAGGATGGTGAAATCCTGATCCGCGGCGAGCTGGTGATGAACGGCTATTGGCGCGACGAGGCGGGGACGGCGCAGGCCATTCAGGACGGCTGGCTGCACACCGGCGACGTCGGCAAGCTCGACGAAGACGGCTATCTGATGATCACCGACCGCAAGAAGGACATCATCGTCCTCTCCGGCGGCGACAATGTTTCACCGGCCCGCGTCGAGGGGATCCTTACCCTGAGAACGGAAATCAGCCAGGCCATGGTCTATGGCGACAAGCGCTCCTACCTGGTCGCCGCGCTGGTGCCGGATGAGGAGTTCATAGCGCACTGGGCCAAGGAGAACGGTAAAGAGCCGGATCTGGCCGCACTGTCGGAAGACGCCGGTTTCCGCGCTGCCGTTTCCGGCGTGGTGGACAAAGTGAACGGCGAGCTTTCCCCGCTGGAAAAGATTCGCCGCTTTACCATCCTGCCCGAGGCCTTCACCGTAGAGAATGGCATGATGACGCCGACCTTGAAGATTCGCCGGCACAAGATCCGCGAGGCCTATGGCAGTCGCGTGGAGGCGCTCTACGAAAAGCGCAAGGACGCCGGACCTTCTTCGGGAGAACAGCCAGGCGTATCGCCTTAACGCCGCCTAAATCATTGGTCGGATATCAATCATTTCTGATCCTTGAAGCTGGATCGGCGGCAGAAGCTGTGACATAAGGGGTTTTGAGGCCTTGCTTTGGCTCTCGAAGTGAGAGAATCTCGGGTAACGCTCGGGCACCGTTCTGAATTGGGGGATTCCTAAGGTGATCAAACGCTTAGCGCTCTGGGCAGCGCTGTCCTGTCTCGTTGTCTTTGGCTTCAGCGAACGCGCCACGGCGCAGGTGACACTGAATGACACGCCGGCGGTTATCAGCGCCGGTGTGGGCTGGTTCGACCTCGTTCAAACCGACGATCAGGCCGCGGATTTCCGCCTTGAGTATCGTCACGGCGACGACTTTCTGTTCCTAAAGCCCTGGGTCGGCCTGGAGGTTACCTCTGAGGGCTCCGTCTGGGGCGGCATCGGTGTTCTGGTCGACGTGGTCTTCTACGACGACTTCATCCTCACCGGCAGCTTCGCACCGGGTTTTTACGAGGAAGGCGACGGCAAGGATCTTGGCAGCGCGCTCGAGTTCCGCAGCCAGATCGAACTGGGCTATCAGTTCGAAAACAAATCCCGCCTCTCCCTCGGTTTCAGCCACACCTCCAACGCCAGCATCGACGATGACAATCCCGGCGTTGAAGTGCTGACGCTCTACTATCACCTGCCGATCGACGAGATCTTCTAGACCGCGTCTTCTCGAGAGGGATACAGAGGCCGGGCGGCTCAGGCTGCGCCGGCCTCTTTGATTCGAGCCCAGGCGCCTAGGTTTCTCTCGCCGAGGCGCCATTGCCAAGGACACCGAAGCGATTCCGGTAATCCCCGGCAGTCAGGCCGGTGGTGGCGCGGAAGACCCGGCTGAAGGCGGAAGGATCGAGATAGCCGACGCGCCAGCCGATTTCGCCGACGGGAATGCGGGTCCGCTCCAGCAGTCCGCGCGCCTTCTCAATACGCAGGTTCTGCAGGTAGGCATTCGGCGTGAAGCCCGTGGCCGCCTTGAAGCGCCTGAGGAAAGTCCGCCCGGAAAGACCTGCACGCCGGGCCATCGATTTGACGGTAACTTCGCCGTCGGCGTTTCCTTCGAGCCAGTGCTGCAGCGCCAGTATCGCCGCGTCGCCATGGGTCAGCGAAGGCCGGAAACTGCGATAGTTGCGTTGCTCGCGCCCGCTGGGATCGACGAGCAATTGGCGTGCCGTTTCGGAGACCACCTGCGGGCCGAGCCATCGCTTGACGAGGAACAGACCCATATCCAGCCAGGCCATCAGCCCGCCGGCGGTGACGATGTCGTGGTCGTCGACCAGCAGGTGTTCGGCATTGAGCTGACTATCGGGAAAGGTTGCGCGGAACTCCTCCTCCAAGGCCCAGTGGGTGGTGACGGGCCGGCCCTTCAGCAAGCCGCTGTGACCGAGCCAGAAAGCACCGGCGCAGACCGAGCACATCAGCGCGCCGGCCCGATGCTGGCGGCGCAGCCAGTCGTGAACCGCCTCTTCATCCCCACCGCGCGCCCGTTCCAGACTGGGCGGCAGAACCACCGCCGCAAAGCGGCCCGTCGGCGGGTCCTGTATCATCTGCGGGGTGACCTGAGTGACCGTCAACTGGCCGCCGCCCTGCCGCCGGCTGCTGCGATTGGCAATCAGGAACAGGTCGCCCAGACCCAGAACCGCGGACATCTGCACACCCGGATAGACAAGGATAGCGATCGAAGACTGACTTTGCGTGGCTGTCATGTGGCGCATATAGCATATGAAATGTCATTTACGCCAATTACAAAACACCGCAAAAGGGTGCAGATATCGGGTCACCGCAAAGAATGGAGACCCGCAATGTCCAAGTCCGCCCTCATCCTTGTCGATATCCAGAACGACTATTTCGAAGACGGCCGCTGGCCGGTCGACAAGATGCCCGAAGTCGCGGCCAATGCCGCGCGGCTGCTGGCTCACGCCCGCGACAGGGGCCAGACCGTCTTCCACGTTCGCCATGAATTCCTCTCCGACGATGCGCCGTTCTTTCGGCCGGGCACGCCGGGCGCCGAAATCCACAGCGCCGTCGCACCGAAGCAGGGCGAGGCTGTTATCCTGAAGCATCGGCCTAACAGCTTTCACAACACCTCGCTGCACCAGGACCTGAAGACAGCAGGGATCACCGACGTCGTTATCTGCGGCGCCATGAGCCAGATGTGCATCGACGCCACGGCCCGGGCCGCCGCCGATTTCGGGTTCGGGGTCACGGTCGTGGAAGATGCCTGCGGCGCAAAGGAACAGACATTCCGGGAGCAGGCGGTGGCGGCACCTCAGGTCCATGCGGCCTTCATGGCCGCTTTGAACGGCAGCTACGCGCGGGTTCTCTCCACCGAGCCCTTTCTCGCTGAGAGCGAGTAGGGGCATTCCGGTGAACCCGCAAGCCGAGAATCGGATAGTTCCCGATCTCAAAACCTCTTTGGGAACCATCATGAACACCTTATAGTCTCGTCCGCGCGCCACACCGTTATCGGTAACACCGCGGCCGCAAGGCGCCTACAGAGCGCCGGTTCAAAACAAGGAGGAGGAAAGAATGCGACTTCCCACAGCGATCGTCGTTGCTGCGCTGGCCATCGGTGCCGGCAATCAGGCCGTGGCCGATACCTCGGACAAGCGTATCGCGCTTTCGAACAACTACGCCGGAAACTCATGGCGCCAGGCAATGCTGCGCAGTTGGGACAAGGTGACAAGTCAGGCCGTGGACAAGGGCGTGGTGGCTGCTGCCGACCCTTTCACCACGGCTGAGAACCAGGTAACCGAACAAGCCGCGCAGATCCAGAACCTCATCCTTCAGGGTTACGACGCCATCGTCATCAACGCCGCTTCGCCCGAAGGCCTGAACGGGGCCGTCAAGGAAGCCTGCGACGCCGGGGTGACCGTCGTGTCATTCGACGGCGTGGTGACCGAGCCCTGCGCCTGGCGCATCGCCGTGGATTTCAAGCAAATGGGCAAAGACGAGGTGCTCTACCTCGCGGACAAGCTGCCTGACGGCGGCAATCTGCTGGAGATTCGCGGCCTCGCCGGTGTCTTCGTCGACGACGAGATTTCGGCCGGCATTCATGAAGGTGTCGCAGAAACCGGGAAATTCAAAATCGTCGGCTCCGTCCACGGCAACTGGGCACAGGACGTTTCGCAGAAAGCCGTTGCCGGCATCCTGCCAAGCCTGCCGGAAATCGCGGCGGTGGTGACCCAGGGCGGCGACGGCTACGGCGCTGCACAGGCCTTCAAGGCGGCCGGGCGGCCAACGCCGGTGATCGTCATGGGCAACCGTCACGACGAACTGACCTGGTGGAAGGAACAGAAGGACGCCAGCGGCTACGAGACCATGTCGGTTTCCATCGCACCGGGTGTCTCGACGCTGGCCTTTTGGGTCGCTCAGCAGGTTCTCGACGGTCAGGACGTGCCGAAAGATCTCGTCGTGCCGTTCCTGCGTATCGACCAGGGTAATCTCGAAGCAAATCTCGCAAACACAGAGGCCGGCGGTGTCGCCAATGTCGAGTATTCGCTTGAAGATGCCAAGGCGGTGATCGCGGCAGCCGGGGGCTGAGCGCGCAGGCGCGCTGCGCTTGTCCGTCGGATATGGGTGTCTCTTCAGGTACGGCTGCGGAACTGGACGGCGTCGACAAGAGCTTTGGCGCCGTCCAGGCGCTCGCGGGCGTCAGCCTGTCACTGCAGCGCGGCGAATGCCTGGGTCTTGTCGGACACAACGGGGCCGGCAAATCCACCCTGATGAACGTGCTGTCGGGGGTCCTGGCCCCAGATGCCGGGAAGATCGCCATCGACGGCAATGACCTTACCGGACGTTTCGGCGCGGCGGCGGCGCATCGGGCGGGCGTACGCTGCGTGTTCCAGGAGCTTTCGCTCTGCCCCAATCTCACCGTTGCGGAAAATGCCCGGATCATCCATCCGACGATCCGCGGCATCGGCTGGCGGCGTCGGGCGCGCGATCTGATCGTCGGCCAACTCGACAAGGTCTTTCCCGGCCACGGGATTCACCCCGATGCGCTGGTCGGCGATCTGTCCATTGCACGGCGGCAGATGGTGGAGATCGCGCGGGCTTTTTCCGTAACCGAGGCGCCGGCCAGAGTGGTGATCCTCGACGAACCGACGTCATCGCTCGACACCATCGTCGCCGGACAGTTGCTCGACTTCGTCCGGCAATACGTTTCCGAGGGCGGTGCCTGTGTCCTCATCTCCCACCTGCTGGGCGAGATCCTTTCCAGCGCCGACCGGATCGCGGTGATGCGCGATGGCGGTGTGGTGGCCCTGGACCGCGCTGAAGCTTTCGACCGTACATCCCTGGTGGCGGCGATGGGCAGTGTCGCGGAAGAGCAAACGGCAGAGGCTAGCGCTTCGAAACGCGACAGCGGGACGGCGGTCGTTCGCGCGCGGCCGAAGGCCCAGGCCGACGCGATGGAACTGACGGCGCACCGCGGAGAAGTCGTCGGATTGGCCGGACTCAGCGGGCATGGCCAGACCGATCTGATCGTGCAGGTTTTCGAAGGCTCGGGCGGCGCCGAGGTATCGGGGGATGTTGCGATGGTGGCCGGCGACCGGCAGAGCGACGGCGTCTTCCCGCTTTGGTCGATTGCCGAGAACATATCGATCGGATCCTTGCGGCGGTTTCTTTCCGGCCCTCTGCTCGACCGCAGCGAAGAAAAAGCTTTCGCCGAGGGCTGGCGCAGCAAGATCGGTATTCGCACGCCCGATGTCGACGCGCCAATCCTGTCGCTTTCCGGCGGGAACCAGCAGAAAGCACTCTTCGCCAGGGCCCTGGGCTCAACAGCGGAGATCGTGGTCATGGACGATCCCATGCGCGGCGTCGACATCGGCACCAAGCAGGAAGTCTACGCCATGATCCGCGACGAAGCCGCCAAGGGCCGCACGTTCCTTTGGTACACGACGGAGATGGATGAGTTGCGCAACTGCGATCACGTCTATGTATTCCGCGACGGCATCATCGCCGCCGATCTGACGCGCGGCGAAATGACCGAGGAAAAAGTGCTCCACTCGTCTTTCCGGGCAGACGCATGATCAAACAGTTCCTGACGCCCCGGGCGATGCGGGGTGCCCTGCCCATTGCGGCGCTGGTTGTGATTCTGGTTGCGATCTTCTGGCTGCAGCCGCGCACCATGAGCTACTTCGGGCTCAACCTGCTGCTCAACCTGGCGATTCCCATCGCGCTGGCGACGATCGCCCAGATGTTCATCCTCTGCGTCAACGACCTCGATCTTTCGATCGGCGCCTTCGTCAGCCTCGTCGCCTGCATCACCGCGACCTGGCTCAACGACTCCCCGCTTCTGGGGGCGCTGGCCCTGGCCGGGTTGGTTCTCGTCTACGCCGGTGTCGGCGCCTTGATCCATCTGCGCAACCTGCCGTCCATTGTCGTGACCCTCGGCATGTCCTTCGTCTGGCTCGGTCTCGCGGTTCTGGTGCTGCCGACGCCGGGCGGCAAGGCGCCGGAATGGATCCGGGCCCTGATGACCCTGAAGCCCGCCTATGTGCCTTTCCCGGTCATCGCCTCCGTGGTGATCGCCGGCGTCGTGCATCTGGGCCTCATGCGCTCGGCCTATGGGGCGGTGCTGCGCGGGGCGGGCGGCAACCCGAAGTCGTTGGAGCGGGCGGGCTGGTCGATCCTGAAGATCAAGATGACCATGTTCGCGCTTGCCGGGTTTTTCGGCGTTCTCTCCGGCATGGCCCTGGTGGGCCTGACCACCTCGGCGGACGCCAACATTGCGCTACGCTACACGCTGCTTGCGATCGCCGGCGTGATCCTCGGCGGCGGCGAGTTCGTGG
The DNA here is from genome assembly GCF_965249265.1 of Pelagibius sp. Taxonomy (NCBI): domain Bacteria; kingdom Pseudomonadati; phylum Pseudomonadota; class Alphaproteobacteria; order Rhodospirillales; family Rhodovibrionaceae; genus Pelagibius; species Pelagibius sp. The sequence goes on from NZ_OZ252224.1 coordinate 3,651,719, forward strand.
GCGGAAGGGTTTCGCCGGTCGGAGCCGTGGTCGGCGCCATCGTCCTGACCTTGGCAGGTTCCTTCCTCTCCTTTCTCCGCCTCAATCCGGACTGGCAGATCGGCGCGCAGGGCGCGATCCTCATCATTGTGCTGGCGCTGCGTGTCCTGATCTCGCGGATGGAGGTGCGGTCGTGAAGACACTCTCCCGCATCGGACGGCAGCCCTGGCTCTGGGCCTGGATCGCAGCCCTTGCCGTGTGGCTGGCCACGGCGGTCTTCACCGGCGGCCAGGGCGCGGCACAGGTGATGAGCGCCGCCACGACCTTCGGTGCCTTCTTCGTCATCGTGGCCCTGGGCCAGATGTTCGTCATCACCCTGGGGCCCGGCAACGTCGACCTTTCAATTCCGGCAGCCATGACCCTCTCCGGTACCGTGGCCATGAAGGTGATGGACGGCGCCAATGCCATGATCCCGGTGGGGTTCCTTCTGGCCGTCGCCATCGGGCTGGGTGTCGGCGCGATCAACTACGGCCTTATCCGCTTTCTCAGGATCCCGCCGATCATCGCCACCCTGTCGTCCAGTTTCATCTTCCAGTCCGCCGCGATCTGGTACAACCGCGGCCTGCGCATCAAACCGCCCGAGATGCTTGCCGATTTTACGACGGCGAAGATCGTTGGGGTTCCGGTCCTGGCCGTGGCCGTCGTCCTGCTGGCTGTGGTCATGCACTTCGTCCTGGTGCGGACGGTCTACGGCCGCGGCGTCATCGCCATCGGGCAGAACCAGCGCGCTGCCCATCTGGCCGGCGTGCCGGTCGAGCGGACCCGCGCCATCACCTATGTGAACTGCGCCGTCTTCGCGGCCTGCTGCGGCTACTTCCTCGGCGCCTTTTCAGGCGGAGCCGCGCTTAACATGGGCGAAGAGTATCTCCTCTCCTCCATCGCGGTCGTGGTGATCGGCGGCACTTCGGTCGCCGGCGGCTACGCCAATGTACCCGGCCTCTGGGGCGCGGCCCTGTTCCTGTTTCTGCTGGTCACGATGCTGAACACTTTCGGCGCCGGCGCAGGCGTGCGGCTTGTGTTGACCGGGCTCATCATCATCGCGGTCATTGTCGCGGCAAGCGGCGGACGCAAGCGCGACGGCTGAGGCGAAAGGCCTTACTTCGCCTCCTAAGCCGCGCCGGCCTCGTCCTTGGGCGGGAAGGTCGGCGACAGGGACTTCAGGCGTTTGGCCTCGTCCATGATCGGCACCAGATCGCTGCTCACCAGGTCGTAGAGTTGCCGGGCCGAGTCGATGACGTAGTAGACGGTCTGGAAGATATCGATGCGGTAGGGGGTGCGGAACACGGTAAGCGCATCGAAGGGCCGGCGTTCCGGTTTCTCGCTCTCCACCGAATAGGGCGCCTCGCCCGCCGAGGAGGCGATCCCGGCACCATAGATACGCATCCCCTCCTCCGTGCGGATCAGGCCGAACTCCACGGTGAACCAGAACAGGCGCTGCATCATCCAGATGTAGGACTTGTCGAGCTGCAAGGCCTTCTCGCCGTACTTCTGCAGGAAATCGGCGTAGGTCGGCAGGGTCAGCATCGGGCAGTGGCCGAAAATCTCGTGAAAGACATCCGGCTCCTGCAAGTAGTCGAACTCCTCACGGCGGCGGATAAAGGTGGCGGCGGGAAACTTGCGCTCGGACAGGAGCGTGAAAAACTTTTTGGGCGAAATCAGCGCCGGCACCGGCTCCACCCCGAAACCGCTGATCTCGTTCAGGCGTGCATTCACGTCCTTCAACTGCGGCACCCGGTCGTCCGGCAGCTCGAGCGCATTCAGCCCGTTGAGGTATTCGTCGCAGACCCGGCCCGGCAACAGCGCTTTCTGGCGGGCGTAAAGATCGCGCCAGACGGCGTTCTCCTCGTCGCTGTAGGAAATGATCCCCCTGCTGTCCGGGATCTTCGATTCGTAACTGGTCGACTTTGCCATGATCCTTCCTCCTTCCCGCTTCGGGAAGCGCGATCAACGTTTGGGGGCACCGACCTCGGCCATCAGCTTGACAGCACCCTCCTTACCCAAGCGTTAACCCTGATATGGGTGCTGCGCGATAACTGCGCTAGCCCTCCGCCTTCAGGACGCCGCGGCGGATCTGGTCTTCCTCGATGGAATCGAACAGCGCCTGGAAATTGCCCTCGCCGAAACCTTCGTCGCCCTTGCGCTGAATCAGTTCGAAGAACACCGGGCCGATGACGTTCTTGGTGAAGATCTGCAGCAACCGCCCGCCATCTTCGGTCGGCGCGCCGTCGATCAGGATCTTGTTTGCCGCCAGGCGTTCAAGGTCTTCACCGTGACCGGGCAGCCGCCCATCGACCTGCTCGTAGTAGGTATCCGGCACGCCGGACTGGAACTCGACACCCTTGGCGTTCAGCGTCTCAACGGAATCATAGATGTCGTCGGTGCCCAGGGCGATGTGCTGAATGCCTTCGCCCTTGTACTCTTCCAGATATTCGGCGATCTGCGACTTGTCGTCGGAACTCTCGTTGATCGGAATGCGGATCTTGCCGCAGGGGCTGGTCATGGCCTTGGATTTCAGACCGGTCAGTTTGCCCTCGATATCGAAGTAGCGGATTTCCCGGAAGTTGAAGAGCCGCTCATAAAAGTCCGCCCACTCCTTCATACGGCCGCGATAGACATTGTGGGTCAGGTGATCGATGTAGGTGAGGCCCGCGCCCGGCGGATGCTGGTCGACACCGGGGATCGGCTTGAAGTCGACGTCATAGATGGAACCGTTGTCGGCGTAACGGTCCACCAGATAAATCAGCGAGTCGCCGATCCCTTTGATGGCCGGGATGTTCAGTTCCATCGGCCCGGCGTTCGACTCGACCACCCAGGCGCCCAGTTCCTCGGCCCGCTTGCAAGCCGCCGCCGCATCCTTCACCCGAAAGGCGATGGCACAGACCGAGGGACCGTGCAGCAGCGTGAAGGCCTGCGGGAAACCCTGCCCCTCCGCATTCAGGATAAAGTTCACATCGCCCTGGCGGTAAAGCGTCACCGCCTTCGAGCGGTGCTCGGCAATGGCCGTAAAGCCCATGGTTTCGAAGAGACGCCCCAACGCCTCCGGTTCCGGCGAGGTGAATTCGATGAACTCGAAACCATCGGTCTGCATCGGATTGTCCCAATGGTCGGCCATGGCAGCGTCCTTTCTCCTCTGATCGTGTCTTACCGAGCGCCCGGCTTCGCCTGTGTGGAAGCGGCGCAACAGATGTCGCCTTGTTGCTGACAGCCTTAGACCGTCAAGTTGCAACCATCAATATAGGCCGGAATCCATTGCGCTGTTCGTTCATTCCTTGCTGCTATGCAGCAAAACGTGCCGCTTCGACTCGCCCCCTTGGCAAATCTTTCGCCTGCCCCGAAGAGAACGTTGCGATATGATCTCAAGCGGTTTGGGATTCGCCCGATCCTTGCTTTCTTCAGTCGCCGGCAGCCTCTTAAATTGTTATTTAGGTCAGCATCTATTACCTTTTTATGAGAGATCAGAAATCTCACTGCGCCGTAACAGCAAGCAGGACCCGTGACTATGGCTTTGCAGGCGGTTTCCCTAGACGACAAATACGCCCTTGAACGGGGCCGGGTCTTCCTGACCGGCACCCAGGCGCTGGTGCGCCTGCCGATGATGCAGCGCCAGCGCGATCTCGCCGCAGGGCTCAACACCGCGGGCTTCGTCACCGGTTATCGCGGCTCGCCGCTGGGCGGTGTCGATCAGCAGATGGGCCGCGCCGTGCAATTCCTGAAGAAACATCACATCCACTTCCAGGCCGGCGTGAACGAAGACCTGGCAGCCACCGCGGTCTGGGGCAGCCAGCAGGGCGACCTTTTCGGCGACAGCAATTACGACGGCGTTTTTTCCATGTGGTACGCCAAGGGCCCGGGTGTCGACCGCTCCGGCGACGTGCTGCGCCACGGCAACATGGCCGGCGCCAGCCGCAACGGCGGCGTTCTGCTGCTGGCCGGCGACGACCACACCGCCAAATCCTCGACCACCGCGCATCAGTGCGAATACACCTTCATGGACCTGATGATCCCGGTGCTCAACCCGGCGGGGGTTCAGGAGTTTCTCGATCTCGGCCTCTACGGCTGGGCGATGAGCCGTTTTTCCGGCTGCTGGATCGGCTTCAAGACCATCGGCGAGACCGTCGACTCCTCCGCCAGCGTGTCGATCGATCCGGCGCGCAACCAGATCATCCTGCCGGAGGACTTCGAGGAAACGCCGGGCGGCCTGCATGTGCGCTGGCCGGACACGCCGCTGGAGCAGGAAGAACGCCTGCACCGCCACAAGATCTATGCCGCCCTCGCCTTTGCCCGCGCAAACAAACTGGACAAGACGGTGCTCGGCGCGGAGAAGCCGCGCTTTGGCATCGTCACCGCCGGCAAGGCCTATCTCGACGTACGCCAGGCCCTCGACGATCTGAGCATCGACGAAGCCCGGGCCCGGGAAGTCGGCCTGGCGGTCTACAAGGTCGGCATGTCCTGGCCGCTGGAGCGCGAAGGTATCCGCCAGTTCGCCGAAGGCCTGGAAGAAATCCTGGTGGTCGAGGAAAAGCGCGCCATCATCGAAAACCAGGTGAAGGAACAGCTCTACAACTGGCGCGCCGACGTGCGCCCGCGCATCGTTGGCAAGTTCGACGAAAACGGCGACTGGATTCTGCCCTCCATCGGTGAACTGACCCCGGCGCGCATTGCCCGCGCCATCGCCAAGCGCATCGCACGTTTTCATTCCAGCGAGGACATTGACCAGCGCCTGCGTTTCCTGGCGGAAAAGGAAGAGGCTCTGAGCGCCGAGCAGACCCCGATGACCCGGGTTCCCTACTTCTGCTCCGGCTGCCCCCACAACTCGTCTACGAAGGTTCCCGAAGGCAGCCGTGCCTTGGCCGGTATCGGCTGTCACTACATGGTGCAGTGGATGGACCGGAACACCGACACCTTCAGCCAGATGGGCGGCGAGGGCGTCGCCTGGGTCGGTCAGGCCCCCTTCTCCAAGACCAAGCATGTCTTCGTCAATCTGGGCGACGGCACCTACTTCCACTCCGGAATCCTGGCGATCCGTGCCGCCGTCGGCGCCGGTGTCAACATCACCTACAAGATCCTTTACAACGATGCGGTGGCCATGACCGGCGGGCAGCCGGTCGACGGTCCTCTCGACCCGGCCATGATCACCCGTCAGGTCGCCGCCGAAGGCGTGCGCCGCATCGTGGTGGTGACCGACGAGCCTGAAAAGTATCCCCTGGGCACCAACTGGGCCGAGGGCGTGACCGTCGAGCATCGCGAGCGTCTCGATGCGATCCAGAAGGATCTGCGCGAGATCGAAGGCGTTACCGTGCTGCTCTACGATCAGACCTGCGCGGCGGAAAAGCGCCGGCGCCGCAAGCGCGGCCTCTTCCCCGATCCGCCCAAGCGCGCCTTCATCAACGATCTGGTCTGCGAGGGCTGCGGCGACTGTTCGGTAAAATCCAACTGCGTTTCCGTGGTGCCGGTGGAAACCGAATTCGGGCGCAAGCGCGCCATCGACCAATCGTCCTGCAACAAGGACTTTTCCTGCGTGAACGGCTTCTGCCCCAGCTTCGTGACGGTGCATGGCGGCGCCATCCGCAAGATGAAGCCGCTGTCGCAGAAGCCGAGCCCGGCGGCGGATACCTGGGACGATCTGCCGGCACCTGTTGTGCCGAGCCTCGACGCACCTTACGGCATCGTGGTCACCGGGGTCGGCGGTACCGGCGTGGTGACCATCGGTGCGCTGCTCGGCATGGCCGCCCATCTGGAGGGGCGCGGCTGCTCCCTGCTCGACATGGCAGGGCTGGCGCAAAAAGGCGGCGCCGTGGTCAGCCACATCCGCCTCGCCCCCAAGCCGGAAGACATTCATGCCGTGCGCATCTCCGCCGGCGGCGCCAAGCTGATACTCGGCTGCGACCTCGTGGTCGCCAGCGGCTTCGAGGCCCTGTCCAAAATCACCCCGGGCGATACCCATGCGGTGATCAACAGCCATCAGGTGATGACCGGGGAATTCACCCGCAATCCCGACCTGGCGTTCCCGGGCGGCGAACTGCAGCGCCTCATCGCCGAAGCCAGCGGCCCCGGCAAGGCCGACTTCATTGATGCCACGCGCATCGCCACCGCCCTGCTTGGCGATTCCATCGCCACCAACCTCTTCATGCTGGGTTTTGCCTGGCAAAAGGGCCTGGTGCCGCTGAGCGAAGAAGCCATCAACAAGGCCATCGAACTGAACAGCGTGGCGGTCGAAGCCAACAAGCGCGCCTTCCGCTGGGGGCGGCGGGGCGCCCACGATCTGGCGAGGGTGGAAAAGGCCATTGCGCCCAAGGCCGAACCGCAGAGCCATCACCTCTCCCAGGACCTGGACGAGCTGATCTCCCGGCGCGCCGACTTCCTGACCGGCTATCAGAACGCCGCCTATGCAGAGCGCTACAAGAAACTGGTGACACGCCTGCGTCAGGCGGAAAAGGAGAAAGCGCCCGGCTTCTCCGGCCTCGCCGAGGCCGTCGCCCGCTATTACTTCAAGCTGCTGGCGGTGAAGGACGAATACGAAGTGGCGCGGCTCTACAGCGGCCCGGAGTTCCGTCAGAAGCTGAACGAGCAGTTCGAGGGCGACTTCAAACTTTCCTTCCATCTCGCCCCGCCGCTGATCGCCAAGCGCAATCCCGACAACGGCGAACTGCAGAAGCAGGAGTTCGGCGCCTGGATGCTGCCGGCCTTCCGCCTGCTGTCCAAGCTGAAGGGCCTGCGCGGTACGGCCCTCGACATCTTCGGCTACAGCGCCGAGCGCAAGATGGAACAGGCGCTGATCCGGGACTATGAAGCGGTTATGGAAGAGGTTGCAGGGAAGCTCTCCATCGACAGCCACGCTATCGCCGTGGAACTGGCCTCGATCCCGGAAAAGATCCGCGGCTACGGCCACGTGAAGGAAGCCCATGTGAAAACCGCCAAGGCTTGCGAAGGCGACCTGCTGGAGGCCCTGCGCAATCCGGCGCAGCGCCAGACGGCGGCCGAGTAGCGAAACAACAAAGCCCCCTCACCCTCCCGCTGACGCGGGCCCCTCCCTCTCCCACAAGGGGAGAGGGTTTACTGGCACTATCCCATTTTTTGCTTCCCCCTCTCCCCTTGTGGGAGAGGGTCGGGGTGAGGGGGCTTTTTTGTTTCCTTACTCCAACCGCCAATAGGTCCCGGCGTCGTTCTGACGGCGCTCCTCATCGGCCAAAAAGTCCTCGTCAAGCTTACCACCCAGCACGTCGATCAGGTCTTTGCGGACCCGCCGGTTGTTGCGGAAGTACTGATGCCCCGTCGGGTCGGCGGTCCAGGCGTTGGCGCCCTTGGCCTCCCAGATGATCCGCGGCGAGACGTTGACGACGGAAACCTTTGCCGAGAGCTTGACATCCTCCGTCGGGCAGGGGCCGCTGCGGCCCAGGCGGTCGGGATTGCCCATGGCAAAATCGCTGGCCTTCAGGGCGGCGTCCTGGTGGTTGTAGTAGACCGTCAGGCGGCGGCAGCCGCGCAGCAACGGTGCGATCTTGTGGGTCGACTGCAGGGTGTCGTCATCCTCGTCGGCGGCCGCCAGGATGACCTCTTCGAAGAGCGGCGGCAGGTTGTTGCCGACGAAGGTGCGCATGGACTGCACGGCGCCGCGGATGGCCCAGTTGCCCATGGAGTGGCAGAGCAGATGAATGCGGCCGTCGCAGCGCTCGTCGCGCGCCGTGTTGCGGATGAAGTCCGTGGCTTTCAGGATCGCCCGGCCCAAGGCCGCGCCTGACGCCTCGGCCCGCTTGCGGTCGTCGGCATAGGTGCGCCGCGAAACCCCCGCCCCTGCGGAAGGCCAGGTGAAGAACAGCATGGTCATGTCCTTGCCGCCGGCGGCCAACCATTGCTGCAGTTGAACCGCACGGCCCGCCGCCTCGCGGAACTTGTGATCGTAGCCATGCACGAAGATCAGGGCGTCCCCCTTCTTCTTCATCTCCTGGCGCACTTCGTCGAAGATCGCCGCACTGCCGAGTTTCGAGCGGGCCGCATCTTCCCGGTCCAAGCGTTCCGGCGCCAGGGAAATCTTTCCCGACTGAACGAAGGAACCGAGATCCTTCTTGTAGAGATCTTTGCCGGCGAAACTCACCTTACCGAACCGCAGTTCATCGAGATTCGGGTGAAAGTCTTCACCAATCTCCGGTTTGGCGCCACCGCTCACCTTGCGGTTGGTCGCGAAGTAGACATTCACAGCCATGTCATTTTTCCCCTGCTTTCCTTCGTCACCCCGAACCCTTTAGGGCCCGGAGAACTCTCTCTCCCGCGCCAAATTAGCAGCCTTACCGGGCCGACGGCAGGGAACCGAAGAGGTAATGCCAAGGGAGAGGGGGGTGGGTATTTCCGCGATACGGGTATTCAGCGGATGAACCCTACCGCCGCTTGCGATATCGTCCCTCGGCAATCAGCAGAAGGCAGATCCATGAGAGAAGAAATTGTCTTTTACACCAATCCGCAATCACGCGGCCGCATCGCCCGTTGGATGCTTGAGGAGGTGGCGGCGCCCTATCGGACCGAGGTCATCGAATACGGCGCAATGATGAAAAGCCCGGACTATCTGGCGATCAATCCCATGGGCAAGGTGCCCGCCATACGTCATGGAGACAATCTCGTCACCGAATGCGCAGCCATCTGCGCCTATCTGGCCGATGCTTTTCCCGACGTCGGACTGGCGCCGCCGCTCGACAAGCGCGGCAGCTACTACCGCTGGCTGTTCTTCGCCGCCGGGCCGATCGAATCAGCCGTGACACACCACTATCTGGGCTTCGATCCGGAAGGCGAGCAGCAGGCAATGGTCGGCTACGGCACTTTCGCAACGGTGATGGACACCCTTGAGAAAGCGCTCGCCGGCGGCGGTTACATCGCCGGGGAAAGCTTCACGGCGGCCGATATCTACCTGGGATCGCAGATCAATTGGGGTCTGCAGTTCGGCACCATGGAGACGCGGCCCGGCTTTGCCGACTATGTCGCACGGCTCACCGATCGTCCCGCCTACCAGCGCGCGGCCGAATTGGACGATGCCGCCCCTCCCGCCAGGGAATGACGCGGCCTCCCCGAAACAGGCGTTAACTCAAAAGAAAGCGGCCCGGACTCAAAAGAGTCCGGGCCGATAGGGTAACCTGCGGATCCCAGCTAGGCGTGCAGCTCCTGCGTGATCCTGGTGCCATCAGGCGCCACCTTCCGTTCGCCCAAGGGCGCAGCGGATGGATCTGTCGACAGCGATTTCAACAGGCCCCAGGTCATCGCCAGAAGGACGAAGGAAATCGGGAAGGCCGCCGCGATGGAGGCGGTCTGCAGGGCCCCCAGGCCGCCGGCAAGCAACAGCACGGCAGCCACGAGGCCTTCGCCCATACCCCAGATGATCCGAAACACCTTCGGCGGATCATCGTCGCCCATCGACAGCATGGTCGTAATCACCAGCGTTCCGGAATCGGAGGAGGTGATGAACCAGGAGGCCAGCAGGAAGGTCGCCAAGGCCGACAACGGCCAGGTCAACCAACTGAGATCACCGGCCCAAGAGGTCGCGCCGAGATTGGCGATGGTGCCATAGAGCGCGTTGGGCAGGTTCCAGGCCCTGACCGTCTCGATGATCCCCGCCCCGCCGGCGGCACCGGGTCCGCCGACCGCATTCAGCTCCTGCCAGATGGCATTGCCGCCGAACATGCAGAGCCAGAAGAAGGCGATGGTCGTCGGTACGAACATCACACCGACCATGAACTCACGGATCGTTCGGCCCCGCGAGATCCGGGCGATGAACATGCCGACAAAGGGCGCCCAGGAAATCCACCAACCCCAATAGAAGATGGTCCAGCCGCCTTGCCAGGCGGCGTTGCCCGGCTCGTTTGCAGTCCAAAAGCCCATGGGCACCACATTCCAGATGTAGTCGCCAATGGAGGTGATGAAGAAGCTCATCAGCCATTGAAAAGGTCCGAAGACAACAAAAGCCCCGAGCAGCAGGACCGACAACCAGATGTTCCATTCGGAGATGATGCGGATGCCGTTGCCCACGCCGGACACCGCCGAAAGGGTGGCGATGACCGAGATCACCAGAATCAGCACCAGCTTGGTAGTGATGCCGGGGTCGATACCGAACAGCACATTCAGCCCTGTCGCCATCTGACTGACGCCGAGGCCGAGAGAGGTTGCGACGCCGAAGACCGTCCCGAAAACCGCCAGCAGATCGACGGCATGGCCGATGGGGCCATAGATGCGCTCGCCGATCAGCGGATAGAGCGAGGAGCGGAAGGTGAGCGGCAGCTTCTTGCGAAAGCCGAAGTAGGCGAGGCAGAGGCCGACGATCACATAAACCGCCCAACCGTGGAAGCCCCAGTGGAAATAGGTGACGCGCATCGCATCGACGCCGCGTTGAATCGTCATCTCCGCATGGCCGTTCAAGTCGGCATGCGGGTTGTTCGGATAGCCGAAGGCACCGGAGTTATCGAAATAGAAAATCGGCTCCGCGACACCGAAGAACAGGATGCCGATTCCGACACCAGCCGAGAACAACATGGCGAACCAGGAGAAGTAGCTGAACTCCGGCTTGCTGTCGTCGTCTCCCAGCTTGATGCTGCCCCACTTGGAGCACATCAGGTAAACGCAGATGAAGAAAAGCACCGTCAGCGTGGTGATATAGTACCAGCTGAGACCGCTTTCGATCCAACCGCGCACCGCACTGTAGACGCTGCCCGCAAGTTCAACGTTCAAAACCGTAAAGATGACAAATGCGGCGACCATACCCTTCGCCGCCAATCCCATGCCTGGATGCAACCCCGTAAAGAAACCGGTTTTTGCAACCAGATGGGAATTCGGATTCGAATCTGACATTCCTTATCCTCCCAGCCTTTTCATGTTTTTGGGCTTCTGCTGAAGCCGCTGTTAATGCGCTTCTCTGGGCGCTTCCATTGTTTCCGCGGCGCTTGGCGCTAGTGCCGCTGCCCGACGAATCGACCGACGCCTCCTAGGGTACCCAGCGTGGAGTGCCTGCGTTGATAACGCAACAGATTCTCTGAGATCTCTGCACCAGGGGTTGAGCTGCGTCGCGTTTTCAGATCGACATGGATCAACAGGTGCTCGCCGGTTGCGGCCAAACGGCGGTTTTCGCTTTCCATTTGATGAAAGAGGTGCAGTTTCCGCCCGTCGCCGCCGATTACCCGCGTCCGAACCCTGAGGTCTTCCCCGGCTTTCACTTCGTCCAGGTGGCGCAGATGGCTCTCAACAGTGAAGTAGCTGCTGCCTTTGTCGATATAGTCGGCATCAGCACCAATCAGCGCCATGAAGCGGTCGCTGGCCTGAGCAAAGACCTCCAGATAGTGCGCCTCGTTCATATGGCCGTTGTAGTCGGTCCAGCTGTAGGGCACACGACGCTCGACGGTGATCGCATCTTCGGCCTCCGCTTCGGCCGGATCCGGCAGCGTCTCCTCATGCGTGGCGAGCGTCTCCCCTGCGCCCCAGGCGTTGTTTTTCAAGGCCCGCAGGATGGCGACGAGGTTGTCGTCACGCAGGCGCTCCAGCCTTCGCAGATCATGATGACCGGACTGCGCGTCCGACTGCTCGGCGATGCGCGCCACCAGGTCATCTGTCAGCTCCGGCACGTCCATGAGCTTCGTCCAGGGCCATTTCAGGGCCGGGCCGAACTGCTTCATGAAGTGGGCCATGCCCCCCTCCCCGCCGGCGATGCGATAGGTCTCAAATAGACCCATCTGCGCCCAGCGCAGGCCGAAGCCGAAACGGATCGCGTCGTCGATCTCCTGCGTTGTTGCGACGTCGTCCTTCACCAGCCAGAGCGCCTCACGCCACACCGCTTCCAGCAGCCGGTCGGCGATATGGGCGTCGATCTCCCGCCGCACCACCAAGGGCTTCATACCGATCTGTTGGAGGATGGCCGTGCAACGCTCCCGCAATTCCTGTGTGTTGGCGTCGGAGGGCACGACCTCGACCAGCGGCAGCAGATAAACCGGGTTGAAGGGGTGGCAGACCAGAATCTGCTCGGGACGCTGCGCCGCCGCCTGCAGTTCCGACGGTTTGAACCCGGAAGTCGAAGAAGCGATGACCGCAGAAGGCTCGATCGCGGCCTGGATCTCCGACAGCACCCGTTGCTTCAAGTCGAGACGCTCGGGAACGCTTTCCTGCACCCAAGCGGCCGCCGACACGGCGTCGCTGAGGGAGGCACAGAAGCGCAGGCTGCCCTCTTCCGGCAAAGCCCGGTCATAGAGCCCCGGCAGGCTGCGGCGCGCATTGGCGATGACTTCGGTGACCTTGCGCTCGGCCTCGGCGTCGGGATCAAAAACCGCGACGTCCCAACCGTTCAGCAGGAAGCGCGCGGCCCAGCCACCGCCGATCACGCCACCGCCGATAATGGCCGCCTTCATCGTGGCGCCCGCTTGGTCAGGCCGAGGCGCGCACGCACCGCCGCGGCGTCCAAAACCGTCGCGCCGAGCGCTTCGACGATGGAAACCGCCCGCTCGACAAGCTGCGCGTTGGTGGCCAGGACCCCCCGGTCCAGAAAGAGATTGTCCTCCAGGCCGACCCTTACGTTGCCGCCGGCCAGAACCGCCGCCGCCACATAAGGCATCTGGTGACGCCCCAGGCTGAAGGCGGACCAGGTCCAATCCGGCGGCAGGTTGTTGACCATGGCCAGGAGCGTGTTCAGGTCATTGGGCGCGCCCCAGGGAACGCCCATGCAGAACTGCACCAGCGCCGGCCCTTCGAGCACGCCCTCTTCCACAAGCTGCTTGGCAAACCAGAGATGCCCCGTGTCGAAGGCTTCGATCTCCGGCCGCACACCCAAGTCCGTCATCATCCGCCCCATGGCACGCAGCATGCCCGGCGTGTTGGTCATGACGTAGTCGTTCTCGGCGAAATTCATGGTGCCGCAGTCGAGGGTGCAGATTTCGGGCAGGCAGTCGGCGATGGGCGCCATGCGCTCCGTCGCGCCCGCCATATCGGTGCCCTCGGCCAAGGGCAGCGGCTTTTCGGGGCCGCCGAAGACAAGGTCTCCGCCCATGCCCGCCGTCAGGTTCAAGACCACATCGGTCTCCGAGTCGCGGATACGCTCCGTCACCTCGCGATAGAGCGCTGGGTCGCGGGAGGGCGCGCCGCTCTCCGGATCGCGGACATGGCAATGCACCACCGCAGCCCCCGCCCGGGCCGCCGCAAGCGCGCTCTCGGCAATCTCGGCAGGGGAGCGCGGCACATGGGGACTGCGCTCCTGAGTCTGGCCGGAGCCGGTGACGGCGCAGGTAATGAAGACGTCGCGGTTGATCTGCAGTGTCATATGCCGCCCCCTCAGCCGGAAACGGCGGCCTCAGGCGGGCCGCGTCCCCCAGTTCAAGACTAGGCGCTGAGGACTGGTAATTTTTTGCTTATTCTGTCTTATATTTTGCTAATGCTGCCAAACCAGCCACATAAAATTCTGGTCCTGCTGTTCGACGGCTTCTCCAACATGGTGCTCGCCTCGGCGGTGGAACCCCTGCGGGCAGCCCGCGATCTCGCACCGCAGGCGCCCTTCACCTGGCGACTCGCAAGCCTCGACGGCGCAGCGGTGCGCAGCTCCAGCGGACTCAGCATTCACCCTGAACTCGCCCTGGCGGAAGCCGAGTCCTTCGACAGCCTGCTGGTGATCTGCGGCTATGGCGTGCGCAAACTGGCCCGAAAGCCGGTTCTCGCCGCGGTCCGCAAGGCTGCGCGCAAAGCCGGAATGGTCGGCGGCCTGGACATGGGGGCCTGGCTGCTCGCGGAAGCCGGGCTGCTGAACGGTTATCGCGCCACGGTTCACTGGCAGGAACTGACGGCCTTCGAAGAGCGCTTTCTCGACATCAGTGTCAGCACCGAGCGTTTCGTCCTCGACCGCAACCGGATAACCGCAGGCGGTGCCTCAACCGTCCTGGCTTTGATGCTGAAACTGATCCGGGGGACGGCCGGCGATGCGCTTGCTTTCGACATATCGAACCTCTTTGTCTACGACGTCGAGACCAACTTCAGCCGTGGCCGTGGCGCCCACAACCCCTCATTGATCCGCGTCCCCCAGTTGGAGCGCGCGCTGCTCGCCATGCGCGAGGCCATCGAAGAGCCGCCGGCCATTCGGCAGATCGCGGCGAGCGCAGGCCTCTCAACGCGCAGCCTCGATCGTCTGTTCCACCGCGAACTCGGCCTCTCGCCCGGCCGCTACTATCAGATGATGCGACTCAACCTGGCCCGTTCCCTGGCCGAGGAGACTGCCCTGACGGTCGCCGAGATCGCCGCCAGGACCGGTTTCGTCTCAACCGCAACCCTGTCCCGCGCCTTCTCGCAAAACTTCGGCCACACCATCCGGGACCTGCGGAAACGCAGGCGCCAATGACCGTCTGAAGGTCATAACTTGCTATTGCCGTGCTTCACGCCTATGTACTGCGGGTGAATATTGGCCGGATGACTGGGCCGCTTCGCTTCGTCACTGACGGGCGCGCACGATTCAGACGCTCTCTCCAAATTCAACGAACTGGGAATCGGCTCACGCCTTTTTCGTGTGCCGCGTCTCTTGTGCAACCCGTTAGTGAAAGGAATTCCCCATGATTGCGGGCACCGTGAAGTTCTACAACGAACACAAAGGTTTCGGTTTCATCGAGCCGGAAGACGGCCAGAAGGACGTTTTCGTCCACGCCACCGCGCTGGAGCGCGCCGGTATCGCCGGCCTTCAGGAAGGCCAGAAGGTGAAGTTCGACACGCAGAACGACCCGCGCAGCGGCAAGATCGCCGTCGGCACCATCGAAATCGCCTGACCGATAGCGGTCGCCAGACCGCTTTATCGCAATCGGGCCGCCGCCCGCATCAGCAGGCGGCGGCCCGATGCGGGCTTAGACCGCAGAGCCGAGCCGATTTCAGAAACCTCGATCGCAGCCCCGCAAGCCGGGGCGCCGAAACCCCTTGCCGACCGCCCCCTTACCGAGGCGCGGCAATGGAGCGCCAGACTTGCGCCCTACGGCAAGCCCAGCCATGGCCGCAGCCTCTTCGAAATCGCCGTCACCGCCCTGCCCTTCGCTGGGCTTTGGATCCTGACCTGGGCCACGGTTCACTATGGCTATTGGGCACTCTCGATCTTCCCCGCCCTACTGGCGGCGGGATTCCTCGTCCGCCTCTTCATGATCCAGCACGACTGCGGCCACGGCGCCTTCTTCCGCCGCCGCCGGATCAACGACTGGATCGGCCGGGCGATATCCGTGCTGACGCTCACACCCTATGACAGCTGGCGTCAGGCTCACGCCGTTCACCACGCCAGCAGCGGCCATCTGGAACGCCGCGGCGTCGGCGACATCGACACCCTGACGGTGCGCGAATACCGCGCGCTCAACCCTTGGGGCCGCCTGCGCTATCGCCTTTATCGGCATCCCGTCGTGCTGTTCGGCATCGGGCCGGCCTTTGTCTTCGTACTGCAGCACCGCCTGCCGCACAGCGTCACCCGCAATCGAAACCAGGCCTGGTTCAATGCCATGGCGACCAATCTGGCGACCGCCCTTGTCGTTGCCACGGTGATCTGGTTCACCGGCCTGGAAACCTTCCTGATGGTCCAGGTGCCGATCACGCTGCTCGCCGCTTCAATCGGCGTCTGGCTGTTCTACGTACAGCATCAGTTCGAGGGGACTTACTGGGCGGAAAGCCAGAACTGGGACCTGCATGAGGCGGCGCTGAACGGCAGTTCCCACTACGACCTGCCGCTTCCCCTGCGCTGGCTGACCGCCAACATCGGCATGCACCACCTCAGCAGCCGCATTCCCTACTACCGCCTGCCGCGGGTGCTGCGCGACCACCCCGACTTGAAGAGCGTTGGCCGGGTGACGCTCTGGCAGAGCTTCGGCTGCGTGCGCCTCACCCTCTGGTGCGAAACCACACGCCGCCTGATCTCCTTCCGCGAAGCCCGGGCACAGGGCTAGAAAGCGCCGCGCTTACAGAATTTCGTTCTACCCCACCGCCTTCGCCAGGGTAACGCCGATCATGCAGTCGCGGGTGACGAGACCGGCCAGGGCCGCTTCGTCCAGGCCTTCGCTGCCGGCGGGGCGTTCGGGGATCACCATGTAGCGCAGGTCGGCGGTCGAATCGTGTACCCGGACCTCGACGTCGTCGGGGATCACGGTCCCGAACTCCGCCAAAACCTTGCGCGGCTCACGCACCGTGCGGCTGCGGTAGCTGCGCGCCTTGTACCAATCCGGCGGCAGACCGATGAGCTGGCGCGGGTAGCAGGAACAGAGGGTGCAGACGATGACGTTGTGCACGCCGGGCGTATTCTCCACCGCGCGGATCGGGATGCCCCCGGCATCGATGCCCAACTCCTCCGCCGCCGCCAGGACGTCATCCAGCATGCGCTCCTTAAAGGCGGGATCGACCCAGGCGCGGGCCACCATCTGGGCGCCGGCAGCCGGGCTCTTGGAGTCAATCAGCTCCAGCATCGCCCGCAGCTCGTCGCCGGTGATCACGCCCTTCTCGATCAGCAGTTCGCCGACCGCTTCGGTCATCGCCTGATAGTGGGTGAGCGGCTTGTCTTCGAGATCCGGCTGGAAGGGATGCGGATGCTTGTGATCATGCGGGTGATCGTGCGTATGATCTTCGGCCATCAGTTTTTCTCCCCGCTGGCGTCGTCGAGCCAATTCTCATAGACATCCACCACCGTGCTGTCCTTGGTGCCGCCATCATAGTTCTGCCAGAGATCGGCAGTGTGGAAACTGACGCGGTAGAGCGGCAGTACAGGTTCGCCGCTGCGGCCATAAGCCAGTTCCTCCGGATTGTGATAGGGACCGAGGATAGCGGTCACCACCCCGGTCTTGCCGCGGATAAAAAACGGCGTGCGGACATGGCCCGGCGGAAAAGCAGCCCGCACCGATACCCGGGCACCCACGGCAAAACGCGCGCTCATGTGCTCTCGCCACCGGTCTTGGGTTCGGCTTCTGTCACGCCACCGGCAGGCCAGGCTTCGGTGACCGCAGCCATCCGGCGGCCCAGCTCGTCGATGTCGATAACGCCCTTTTCGATCAGGTTGTTGGTGACCGAAGCGATCCAGCGCTCGTAGTAGCTGAGTTCGTCGTAGACACCCGGCCCCAGTTCCTCGATGCCGCGGCGCAGTTCGTCCACGGTCATAATCCGGCGCTTCTGGTCGCTCACCAGCCGCAGGATCGCATCCACTTTCTTTTCCCAGGGCGCATAATCGTGCTCAGCGCCCGGCCCGAAAGGATCGACCGGTCCGGCCTCAAGCCCGCCCATGTCATGATGTCTGCGCAGCATCCTCTGCCGCTCCCTCGTCAATTGTTCTTGGACAAAGTATCGGCGGAGCGGACCGACAGCGTCAATGGGGCGGAGTCTTCCAGGTCCCCTCACCTTTCCGCTGGCGCGGGCCCCTCCCTCTCCCACAAGGGAAAAGGGGATTTACCGCGACGCTTTTTTGGTGCCTCCTCTCCCCCCAAAGAATAGGTCCTGGGCGGGAGAGGGCCGGGGTGAGCGGGCTTTGTTTCGCGGATCGCTGTGGGTCAGATTCTGCCGAACGACCCGCTGCCGCGGCAGGATCTGCCGATTCAAATGCACCTCCATCGACGACCAGGAGACTGGCCGGGTCACACCGCCGGGCAAGAAAGCCGACAATTCCGCCAAGAGCGTGGTGAACGCGGATTAAGCATAAAACCGGCGTATTTATTGCAGCGGTTTTGACGCTGGGGTTGCGAGCAAAATCTGCAGACGAAGGAACCGCATCATGACTTCCATATCGACCGCCTATGCCCTGATCAGAGGTGAAGTGCCGCAGGACGGCGCCAAACAAGGGGCACCGCAAAAGATGTCCGACACCGAGTTCCGGGAGTTCCTTGGCGCCATGAAGGAGCACTTGGATGCGCGCCATAAACAGCAAGCCGGATCTGCGGCTGCTTTCGGTGCGGCCCAGGCCGACTCCGCTCTCACCGGCCAGGAAATGGCGCAAGCAGACAGCGAGGAAGAAGTGAGAGAAGCCTCCGAAGCCGAGAAGAAGGTCGCCGAAGGCAAAAGCGATGCCGTCGAAGCCTTCCTGGAATACATCGCCAAAACGCCCGAGCAGCGTTACTTCGAGGCCTTTTTGAACGCAAAGAACATGACCGAAGAACAGTTCCAGGCCTTGCCGCCTGCGGAAAAGCAGTCGCTGCTGAAGGAGTTCGAGGAGCACGTGAAGCAGCACGTCGGTGAGGCGACGGCCGAGAGGATGGCCCGGGCTGCTGGAGATGGCTTGCTTTGAACCACCGATCCGTCAGCAGCCGCCCGGCCTGGATTTGGTTCTCAATCACTTTAGGCCGCCCAGAGCGCGAGAAGTTTGGCATGGCTCGCACGATCTTCTAACCCCACACAGGGCATCATACTCGGACTTGTCCCGAGTATCCATGAATCAGCCGCGCGGGCTTTAGAACCCAAGAATCCGAGTGGCCGCAAAAATGGACCCTCGGAACAAGTCCGAGGGTGACGGAAAGTAAGAGAGTGCAGCTTTAGCCGGCCATACCGAGGGCCTGTTTGTAGAGGTCCAGGATGGCTTCCTGTTCCTGGCGGTCACCGGAATCCATTTTGCGCAGGCGGACGATCTGGCGCATCACCTTGGTGTCGAAGCCTTCGCCCTTGGATTCGGCATAAATCTCTCGGATATCCGCGGTCAAGGCCGCCTTCTCCTCTTCGAGACGCTCGATCCGTTCGATAAAGGACCGCAGACGGTCCGCCCCGACGCCGCCGACATCAGCCATGCGAAAACTCCTGAAACCTGCTGGATTTTGGCTTAAGAAACGGCGCGCAGACTAGCCGGAGCGCCCCGGGCTGACAACGCCGCCGGCCTGTGGAAAACGGGGGAAAAGCAGCTTGGTGGGTTTTATTCGGCACCGGCCCGCTTCCCCTCCCGGCCACCCGACACCAGTGTCCTATGGGCGGCCGGGAGGGGAAGCGGGCTGGAACCGACGCGACCTAGGGCGCGAACCTTCAGTCGTGCTTGTGGCTGATCTCGAAGGCTGCCTTTTGCTCCGCCGTGGCCTCGGTCTGATACTTGGTCTTCCAATCGGTATAAGGCATGCCGTAGATCAGCTCACGGGCCGCGTCGTAATCCATTTCGATGCCCTTGTCCTCAGCCGCCGCGCGGTACCATTTCGACAGGCAGTTGCGGCAGAATCCGGCCAGATTCATCAGATCGATGTTCTGGACATCCGTGCGCTCACGCAGGTGGGCCACGAGGGTACGGAAGGCAGCGGCCTCCAATTCGGTTTGGGTCTTATCGTCCATCTTTTCTCTCCCGGATCGCGGGGTCTCGCTTGTTTCTTGATTTTGGGATGCCGAAGGCGTTTTTCCAGTTTCTCCGGCCTTCACGGTCCCTTTGCCGGCGGCGCGGTTTCCTCGACCAGATAATCGACCACCTTGACCAGGGCCTCGTGCTTGTCCGCGCCCTCCGCCATCGCCGCGTCGAAAATCGCCATCTGGTGGTGGGCGGAAGTGCCCCGGCGCACGATATCCCGGGCATGTTCGACCTCCGCCAGGCAATCCAGGGCCGTGGCATGGTCCGTCACCAATCCGATGATTTCGTCAAGAAGCCCGGCAAAGGGCATTACATTGCCCTTGCCGAAATCGACCAGGCCTTCATCGAAACCGTAGCGCTGGGCGCGCCAGCGGTTTTCCTGGATCAGCATGTTGGAGTATTTGCGCCAACGCTGGTTGTCGCGCTTAAGGGCATGCAGCATACGGGTCAGGCTGACGTAGAGCGCGGCGATGGTAATGCCGTCCTCGATGCGGGTGCAAACGTCTGCCACCCGCATCTCCAGGGTCGGAAAGCGCGCGGAGGGCCGCACATCCCACCAGATCTTGGTGGCGTCCTCGATCAGGCCGGCGGAGATCATGACGTCGAGATGGCGCTGGTACTCGCCGAAACTGTCGAAGGTCTCCGGCAGGCCGGTGCGCGGCAGTTCCTCGAAGACCGAGAGGCGATAGCACTTCAGGCCGGTTACCTCGCCGCGCCAAAACGGCGAGGAGGTCGACAGCGCCAGGAGGTGCGGCAGGAAATAGCTGATCTGCTGCATCATATCGATGCGCAGTTCGTCATCGTCCAGACCGACGTGAACGTGCATGCCGCAGATCAGCAGGCGGCGCACCACCGCCTGCATGTCCCGGGCAAGTTCGTCATAGCGTTCCTTGCGCGTGTGCTTCTGCGCGTCCCACTGGGCAAAGGGATGGGTCGAGGCGGCGATCGGCGCCAGGCCATAATCCGCCGCGATCCGGGCGATACAGCCGCGCAGTTCGGCCAGTTCCGCGCCCGCCTCGCTCACGGTATCGCACTTGCTGGTCCCGACCTCGATCTGGGACTGCATGAATTCCGGGCTGACCCGCTCCTCCAGCTCCTTTTCGCAGCGCGCCATTAAAGCGTCCGGCGGGTCGACCACCAAGTCGCGCGACTCGCGGTCGACCAGGAGGTACTCCTCCTCGATGCCGACGGTAAAGGAAGGCTCGCTCGGCATCAGTAGTGCTCCGCTTTGTAGAGGCCGGGGTCCCCCAGCACCGCCGCCAGGGCCGTGCCCAGGCGGTCGGCCCAGTCGGCGGCGCCCTGGTGCGTATCGATCAGGTCCTGCCGCACCTCGATCAGCACATTGGCGAGCCCCCGGCGGTCACCATGCATGTGCTGCGTATAGCCGTGCTCGTCGGCACCGGAATACGGCAGATTGTCGCCGACCGTCAGGCCCTCGGCCCGCAGACGCGCCATCAAAGGTTGCGGCAGGCGCGGGTCGCGGTTCCAGAGGATGCCGATTTCCCAGGGCCGCTCCTCGCCCTTCATCACCGGCGTGAAGCTGTGCATGGAGATCAGCGCCGGCGCGGTTCCCGCCGCCAGCATGGCGTCGAGTTGATCCGAGATTGCCGCGTGATAGGGACGGAAAAAGGTCTCCAGCCGGGCTTCCCTCTGTTCCGGCGTCAGGCCGCGATTGCCGGGAACGATCACGCCGTCGCTGATCTCCGGGATCAGGGTCGGATTGTCGGCCCGGCGGTTGGGATCGACGATGAGGCGCGAAAAGTGGCTGAGCATGGCCGGGGCGTCCAGCCGCTCGGCCAGACGTCGCGTCACCTCGGCGATGCCGATGTCCCAGGCGATGTGGCGGGTCAGACAGGCCTCATCCAGGCCAAGGCTGTTCAGGGCACGGGGGATGAAGCGGGTCGCATGGTCGCAAAGCAGCAGGACCGGGGCCCCGCCGCCCGCATTGAACAGTTCGAAAGGGCGGGGCTCGTCCTCGGCCAGCAAGCCGGTTTCGGCACCCTGGGTCCGGCTCCGTTCCGTCACCGTCTCGGGACTATCCATCGCTGCAATCGACATAAGAGAAGAACTATAGCCGCCGCGGGGGCCCCAGCAAAAGCCCCCCGCCGGCCATTTTCACCGCCCCACGTCCCGGGCCCCCGGCATTGCCAAAGCGCGGGGCGCGCCCGATACTCCGGCTCATGGAGACCAACCAGGGGGCGGTCAGGCCCAACACCTTCTTCTGTATCGACGGGCACACCTGCGGCAATCCTGTCCGCCTGGTGGCCGGCGGCGGCCCGGCGCTGGAAGGCGCCAGCATGAGCGCCCGGAGGCAGGATTTTCTTGCCCGCTATGACTGGATCCGCACCGGCCTGATGTTCGAGCCGCGCGGCCACGACATGATGTCGGGCGCCATTCTCTACCCGGCCAGCCGTGAAGACTGTGATGTCGGGGTGCTTTACATCGAAACCAGCGGCTGCCTGCCGATGTGCGGCCACGGCACCATCGGCACGGTGACCTTCGCCGTCGAACGCGGCCTGGTGCAACCGCGCGAACCGGGCCGGCTGATGCTGGACACCCCGGCGGGGCCGGTCGAAGCGCGCTATGCCTTGAAGGACGGCTTCGTCGAAAGCGTGCGCCTGACCAATGTCGGCGCCTATCTGGCCGCCGAAGCGGTGACCGTGGACTGCCCGGGCCTGGGGCCCGTCACGGTCGACATCGCCTACGGCGGCAACTTCTACGCCGTTGTCGAGCCGCAACCGAACTACCGGGATCTTTCCGATCTGGCCCCCGGCGACATTCTGAGGCTCTCGCCGCTGCTGCGCCGGGCGCTCAACGAGGCGACGGACATCGTCCACCCGGAAGACCCGACCATCCGCGGCGTCAGCCACATCCTCTGGACCGGCGAAGCGACAAAACCGGAAGCCGACGCGCGCAACGCCGTCTTTTACGGCGACAAGGCCATCGACCGCAGCCCCTGCGGCACCGGCACCTCGGCGCGTATGGCCCAGCTCGCCGCCAAGGGCAAGCTGAAGCCCGGCGACAGTTTCGTTCATGAAAGCATCATCGGCAGCCTCTTCACCGGACGGGTGGAGAAAGAGACCAAGGTCGGCAACCATCGGGGAATCATTCCGTCCATCGAGGGCTGGGCAAGAATGACCGGCCTCAACACCATCACCATCGACGATCGCGACCCCTATGCCCACGGGTTTCAGTTGGTCTGAAGCGTTGACCCCTCCACCGTGCAGATCGGACGCGAGGCCTGCGGCGTTCCGCCGTGCGATTTCCCACAGTCCAGCCACAGGGGCTTTGATATCAACGTGGCACGTTAGGGGTATCCCTCACACCTAATGGGTAGGTGGCGGGGGCGACAGGCTAATCACAATCGCGAAAGCAGCCTTGGGAGGGGTGGGAAGTGCTGGAATGGGATTTGGCCTGGAACGCGGGCCTGCTGGTGCATGCCGCCGCGCTGCTCCAGGTCTTGGGCTTTCTGAATCGAAAACAACTGGTCCTGCGCGGCTTCATTCTGGCCGGCAGCCTTACCTACATCGCCTATTATTACTATCATCCGGAAACGCCGCTCTGGGGTGCCATGTTCTGGGCCGGGGCGCTGGCCGTGGCAAACCTGATCGGCATTGTCAGGGTGCTGCTGGACCGCCGCCGCAGCCGCCATGGTGAAGACGAAACCGCCTTCCTCGACATTCTGAAAGTCCTGACCCCCGGCGAGTTCCGGCGCCTGATGCAGATGGCCGACTGGCATACGGTCGACGAACAGACGCAACTGACCACCCAGGGCGAAACGGTCTCCAGCCTCTACTTCATCATCGACGGCCAGGTCGATATCGATAAATCCGGCTGGACCTTCTCCCTGCCCTCCGGCGTTTTCATCGGCGAGATATCCTTCCTGCTCGGCGGCACCGCAACCGCCAGTTCTTCGGTCCCGCCCGGCACCAAATACATTGAATGGCCGAAAGAAAAGCTGCGCCAGGCCATCGAGCGTACGCCCAGTTTGGGCGCTTCCATGGAGCGGTTGTTCAACCAGGAACTGGCCCGCAAGGTCGCCGTCTCCCGGCTGTAGCCGCAGGGCACAAAAGCCAAGCGCCGATCCCTCCGCTAGGTAGTGCACTCATAAATCTATTTTCAAGATCAGCGGTTTGTGATTCTGTGATGGTCTGGTTTGGCGTTCGGAGGAGAGCATGTCACGCTATGATCTTACGGAGCTGGAATGGCGGTTCATCCAACCGATTCTGCCGAACAAGGTGAGGGGTGTGCAGCGGCGCGATGACCGGCAGGTTCTGAATGGCATCTTCTACGTGTTGCGCACCGGCTGTCCGTGGCGCGACCTGCCCGGGCGCTACGGCCCCTATACCACTGTGTACAACCGCTTCCGCCGCTGGACCCGGGCCGGCGTCTGGGACCGGGTCATGGACGCGGTGGTGGATGCTCACAACGGCGATGTGGTGATGATCGACGGCACGTCGGTGCGCGTGCATCACGCCGGGGCCACGCTCAAAAAAACGATCCCCGACGATGCATGGGTCGTTCACGTGGCGGTCTGACCACAAAAATCCACGTTCTGGTCAATGAATGGGGGCTACCGTTGAAGGTCCACCTGACGCCGGGACAGGCCCATGACGGGCCGGTGGCGCCGCTTCTGCTGGGGGACTTGCAACCCGGACAGGCTGTTCTGGCCGACAAGGCATACGACGCCAACCACATTCGAAACCTGATCTGGGAGAAGGGAGCGGAAGCGGTGATCCCCTCCAAATCCGACCGCAAGATACCGATCCCATTCGACCGGGAACTCTATCGTCAACGCAACAAGGTCGAGCGCTTCATCGGCCGTATCAAGAAATCCTTCCGGCGCATCGCAACCCGATACGACAAGACATCACATGCCTTCCTCGCCTTCATCAAAATCGCCGCTGTCAGAATCTGGTGCGAAGCTTATGAGTCCGCTACCTAGAGCAGATCCGCATTTGATGGAATCGCTTTAGCGATCCATCAATCCGGTGAGTCTGCTCTAACTTCTAAGTGTAGAGCGGATTCACATGCTTGGACGCAAACATGAATGTGTTTCCGTCCAATCATGATCCGCTCTAGTGAGAAATCCCACAGGGGCACTCTCTGCCTTCAGATATAGTCAAATCGTCTAGATTTGATCGATGAAGCTCGCCGCAACATCCAGTCTTAGGGCTTGGGAGAGCTGTCTGGTCGTAAGGGGGACGCGGCAAAGGGGCGTGAGAAGGGGTGGGGAATGCAGGAATTTGATCTTGCTCTGAATGCAGGGCTGCTGGTGCATGCGGCGGCACTGCTTCAAGTACTCGGTTTTCTGAATCGGGGACAGTTGATGCTGCGCTGCCTCGTTCTGGCGGGCAACCTCGTCTATATCCCCTACTACTACTTTCATCCCGAAGAGCCGCTTTTCGGGGCGATCTTCTGGTCCTCCGTCCTGGCGCTGGCGGGCCTTATCGGCATCATCCGGCTGCTTCACGACCGTCATCAAAGCCCGGGGGATCGAACCAGCGAGTCCTTTCTCAACATCCGCAAGGTCCTGACCCCCGGCGAGTTCCGGCGTCTGATGCAGATGGCGGAGTGGCACACGGCGGAGCAGCCCGTCGAACTCACCCGGGAGGGTGAGGTCGTGCGCAGCCTCTATTTCGTGACCGGCGGGCAGGTCGAAATCGAAAAGGACGGGGCCAGCTTTGCCTCCGGGCCGGGCGTTTTATCGGCGAGGTTTCCTTCCTGCTCGGCGGCACGGCAACAGCCTCGGTTCAAGCGACCGCAGGCACCGAGTACATCGCCTGGCCGCGGGAGGCTCTGCGCAAGGCAATCGAGCGCACGCCGGCGCTCGGTATCTCCATGGAGCGTCTGTTCAACCAGGAACTGGCACGCAAGGTTGCCGTTTCCTGGAGCCGTTAGCGCGGCACCGAACGCTGCCTGGAACCGCCGGAATCGTTCTTTCGCGAAACCCCCCATCCAATGGGCCGCATCCGGTTGCCCGGATGGTGAGGGTTCGGCCCCCAGATTGCCTGATAGGTATCGATGGCCCAACCGCGGCGCTGCAGAACGACAAAACAGGCAACGAGAAAAGCCCACCACACAAGTGTCGCAATCCACATCCAGCGCGGTGCGTTGACGAACCAGAAGCCGGTGGCGATGGCGGCAACCGCCGAGAACAGCGCGATGTATCCCGCCGACTTGTGGCAATACTCGAAGACCTTGCGGCGCGGTGTCATGTCATAATGATCGCCCGACCAGGAACCGTCGGAGGCCGGGTCCGTCGGGCCGCCTTTGCTGCCGCGGAACCAGCCCAGGAGGAACTGCAGGCTGCAGAGGCCGACGGCGAGCCAGCCGAAAACATGATGAATATGCCAGAAGTCCAGGACTGAAACCTGGAGAATCAGTGCGACCGCCACCACGACCGCGATGCCGCCGCCATACTGCAGGACAAGGTGCGTGCGCCACCAGGTGAGGTTGTCGAGCTGATCGGGCCAATCCTGACCCGGCATAATCTTGAAGTAGCGCGCCGCCAGTATTCCCAGAGGAAACAGGAAGGTCCAGGCCAGCACCATCAGGCGGGCGTGCCAGGAGGCCAGAACGCCGATTTCATGCGGCCGGCTGACATCGATCGGCGCGAGAAGCCACTCGATCATCAACCCCTGCATCAGCCCCTGCATCAGCCCCTGCATCAGCCCTTGACGGCCCCCGCCGTCATCCCGGTGATGATTTGCCGGGAAGCCACAAAGGTAAAGATGATCGGCGGAATCGCCAGCAGCATGCCCGTGGCCATGATGACCCCCCAATCGATGTCGTACTCGGTCAGCGAGTTGACGATGGTGACGGGGACGGTTCGCGAGTTGCGGTCGGCCAGGGTGTTCGCCAGCAGGAACTCGTTCCAGGCGATCCGGAAGGTGAAGATCGCCGCCGCCGCCAGGCCCGGCTTGATGATCGGCAGCACGATCAGGAAGAAGACCTGGAACGGCCCGGCGCCGTCCATGCGGGCGGCTTCTTCCAGTTGGATCGGCACCTGAACGATGAAGCTCTGCAAAATCCAGATCACAAAGGGCAGGTTCATCGCCACATAGATGAGGATGATGCCGCTGCGGGTGCCGTCGATGCCGAACTGGAACGACCAGATGCCGAACACCGGCACCAGCAGGACCGCCGGCGGCACCATGCGCATCAGCAGGGTGGTCAGGGAAACCGTCCCCCTGCCCACGAAGCGGAAGCGTACGATGGCATAGGCGGCCATGCAGCCCAGCACCAGCGTCAGGCTGGTGGAAATCAGGGCGATGATCAGCGAGTTGACGAGCGCGCGCCCGAAAGTCGGGTCGCAGTAATCGACGCTCGCCGGCTCGTACCACAGCATGTTGCAGAGCGCTGCCTCGTAATTCTGGATCGTCGGCATGAAGATCAGACCCGAGGTGTCGGACATGATGTCGACGTTCAGTTTGAACGACGTGATCAGCATCATGACAATCGGCCCGACCGACATCACGACCAGAGCCACGATCAAGGCATAGTAGGCAGGGTGCTGTCTGTCGTAGCTGGGCGCGCTCATATCTCGTCGACCTCGGCCGCGGCGCGCAGACGCATTGCCCGCGCCTCGGCCAGTTTGTTGTAGAAAAACATCGCGAGCGTGAGCAGCAGGAGCAGCAGGAGGAGATAGTTCGACATCGCCGCCGCCTCGCCGAGCTCGCGGAATTCAGAAGCGGTTCGTGAAATGCGCAGGCTGAGGATTTCCGTCGAAAGACCCGGTCCGCCGTTGGTCAGAACCAGGATCACCTCCAGAACCTTGAAAGCGTCGATCAGGCGCAGCAGGCAGGTGACGACCAGGACGGGCATCATCAGCGGCAGCTTGATATAGACAATCTGCTGCCAGCCGTTTGCCCCGTCGATCCGCGCGGCTTCGATGGCCGACTGCGGCAGCGACTGCAAAGCCGCCAGCGAGAGGATGAAGATGAAGGGCGTCCACTGCCAGATATCGGCGATGATGACCGAGGCAAAGGCCCAGCTGCCGTCCGACAGCCAGGGGATCGGCTCCAGACCCAGGTTCTTCAGCGTGCGGTTAAAGATCCCGACCGTTGGATGGTACATGTAGCGCCACATCAGACCGACCACGATGGGCGCGATCATCATCGGCAGGATGAACAGCGTGCGCAGCACCGACATGCCGCGGATGTTGCGGTCGAGCAGCAGGGCAAGGCCGACACCGATCACCATTTCCAGCGACACGACGATCGCCGAGAATTTCAAGGTGACCCAAAGGCTTTCACGGAAGCTGTCGTCACCCAACAGATTGACGTAGTTGCGAAGGCCAATGAATTCCGCCTCACCGATCCGCTGGCTCGGGTTCCAATCCAGAAAGCTGGCGTAAACCATGTAGCCGATGGGATAGAGCAAAGCCACGACCAGCACCGCCCCGGCGGGAGCCAGGAACATGTAGGGCGTCAGACGGTTGGCGAGGGCTGGTTTCATAAGGGCCCGGGTCCGTTCCGGCGAAGCGACAGCTTGCAGGGATGAGGCGGGACACCGATCCAAGCGGACCGGCATCCCGCATCAACCCTTACTGCCAGGTGTAGTAGCCGGCTTCGTCCATGATGGCGCGGGCCCGCTCGGCGACGCCATTCAGGGCCTCCTGAGGATCGAGATCCTCGGTCAGCACCTTGGACATGGTCGTGCCGATATCGGCGTTGATCTTGCCCCAGGTGGGGATGATCGGACGCCAGTCGGGGTCGGCGTACTTCAGCGCTTCGCCGAAGGTCGCCGAATAGGGATACTTCTCGTTCAGCTCGGCATTCTGATAGGTCGAGAAGCGCGAGGGATTACCCCCGGCCATGGCCACCAGCAGATCGCCCTTCTTCGACGTCAGCCACTGCATCAGCAGAAAGGCTGCCTCTTTGTTCTGGGCGTTTTTGGGAATGGCGATGCCGAAACCGCCGGTCTGGCTGCCGCGGCGCACGCCGGCCGGATGCAGGGCGTAGCCGACCTTGCCGGCCACCGTGCTGCTTGACGGATCTTCAAAGCCGGCGGCAAAGGCGATGGAGTCCATGAACATCGCCGCCTGGCCCTGCTTGAAGGCGGCCGCGGCCTCGGCGGGACCAAAGGTCTGCGCGCCCTCGGGACCGCAATCGACAATCGTCTTCAGCGCCTTGGCGGCCGCAACGCCCGCATCGTTGTTGATGATCGGGTTCCAGGCGTCATCGAAGACGCGGCCACCCAGTGGTGCCAGATGAAGCAGGAAAGCGTGACTGGCCTGATGACCCGAGGCCGCACGCGAAGCCATGCCGCCCATGCCGGGTTCGACCTCGGGAATCTTGCAGGCCGCTTCCAGCAGCTGGTCGTAAGTCTCCGGCACCGGAATACCGTGCTTCTCGAAGATGTCCTTGCGATAGGCAAGCACCGAGGTTTCAGATCCAAAAGGAATACCGAAGGTAGAGCCCGTCTTGCCCGGCAGATAGCCTTTCACCCCGCCGGCAACGCCGATGTTCTGCACATAGCCGTCGATCAGGTCTTCACTGTCGTAGTTCGGGTCGGCCAACTTCGGGTTCATGAAAAACCGGGCCAGATTCTCCAACTGATCGGCGAAGACGTAATCGGCCTTGGAGAAGACGACATAGGCAATCAGGTCATAGTCGCCCCGCGCCTTCGTCAGCTCCAGGGTCTGGCGCTCGCGCATCTTCAGATATTGAAGCTGATCCACCTCGACCCTGATGCCGGTTTCCTTGGTGAATTCCGGCAGTACCTTCATCACCGCGTTGTAGTGCGGATGCGCGGGGAAGTTCACGACCAGGGTCGTTCCCTCATAAGGCTCGTATGGATTGGCCGCAGTGCCCGATACCCAGAGGGCGAGGCCGGTTGCCATCGCCAAGGTTGCTTTCCAGTGTTTCCTCATGACTTTCCCTCCCAGGGGTTGGTTTCTTTTAGAGCGTGAGTCCCGTTTCTTTATCGAAGACCATGATGTCCTCGGGCTTGACGCCGAATGTCATGGTGACGCCGGCCTTCATCGGCGAGGCGCTGTCGTGCTCGACCAGAATTTCCGCATCGCCGCAACGGGTCACCAGGACCGAGTGGGCGCCGAGATACTCGGACACGGCGAGATGGAGATCGATGGGTGCGGCGTAGGTCAGTTCCGTGCTGAAGGCCGAGGGCCGGATGCCGATAGTGACCGCCTTGCTCGCATGGCCGGACAACCGGGCCTTCAGAGCGTCTGCCAGGGGCAGCGTAAAGCCGTTGCCTTGAACGCTGAGCACATCGCCGGCCGCGGTCAGCTCGGCCTCAAGGAAATTCATCGTCGGGCTGCCGATGAAACCGGCAACGAACCTATTGGCCGGGGTTTTGAAGAGCTCTTCGGGCGAGCCCTGCTGCTGTATGACGCCTTCGGACATCACGACGATCCGGTCGCCCAACGTCATCGCCTCGATCTGGTCATGGGTCACGTAGACCATGTTCTTATCGAGGGTGTCGCGCATCTCGGCCAGCTCAGTACGCATCTTGGCGCGCAGCTTCGCATCCAGGTTCGACAGAGGTTCATCGAACAGAAAAGTGGAGGAGTTGCGCACCAGCGCCCGGCCCATGGCCACCCTTTGGCGCTGCCCGCCGGACAGCTCGGCCGGCTTGCGGTCGAGCAGATGGGCGATGTTCAGCATCTTGGCGACGCGGCCGACCTTCTCTTCGATCTCGGCTTTGGAATTGCGTTGAAGCCGGAGCGCGAAAGACATGTTCCGGGCGATGTTCATATGCGGATAGAGCGCGTAGTCCTGGAACACCATCGCCAGGTCGCGGTCCTTCGGCTCCAGTCCACTGATCGGCCTGTCGTCGAAGTAGATCTCGCCGCCGCTGAGGCTTTCCAGGCCGGCGAGCATGCGCAGGGTGGTCGACTTGCCGCAGCCGGAGGGGCCGACAAGGACGGTGAATTCACCATCCTCCAGCTCCAGGTCGAGCGGCGGCAGAACACGCACGGCTCCATAGCTTTTCTCGACACCGGCAAACCGGATGTGCGGCACGGTGGAACCTCCCCTATTTCTTGTTTTTTACCAGCGTCCTGAATGCCATCGCTTCTTTCAAGCGGCTATGCTAGGAAACTACGTTAACGCTAACGTAGATCGCAGACTTGCAATGCAAGGGCGAGACTGGGAAGCGATTGGAAGACAAGACCAAATCCCGACCCAAGGCGGCGTCCAAGCGAAGTACAAAAGCGCCCGCTAAAATTGAAGACGTGGCGCGTCACGCCGGGGTCAGCATCATGACGGTCTCCCGCGCCATGCGCGGCGTCGAGGGGGTATCGGCAAAGAAGCGGGCGGAAATCCTGCGCCTTGCCAAGCGCCTCAACTATCAACCGAGCAGCGTGGCCGGCTCCCTGGCGGCGGCAAACTCGACCCTCATCGGTGTGTCGGTTCCGACCCTGTTCGAAGCGGTGTTCGCGGAAATCTTCGATGGCATGCGCGCCACCTTCGCCAATGCCGGCCTGCAGACCGTCATGGATACGACCGAGTACGATAAGACCCACGAGCAGAGCTGGGTCGACCGCATGATCTCCTGGCGTCCGGCGGGGATCATTCTCAGCGGCGCCGAACACAGCGCGCATACCCGGAGCCGCATTCGCGCTGCCGGCATCCCGGCCCTGGAGATCTGGGACTTCACGGAAGACCCCATCGACCTCTGCGTCGGCGTCGATCATCACGCCGCCGGGCTTGAGATGGGAGAGCACCTGGTGAAGCTGGGCTACCGGCGCCCGGCCTATGTCGGGGTCGAGCAGGACCGCGACGCAAGAGCGGAGAACCGCCTCGAAGGGCTCCGCAGTGCCTTTGAGAGCTTCGGCCTTTCGAACGATCACGACATCAGGGCCGGCAAGCAAGCCTCCTTCGAGGCCGGCTTCAACGGTGTGCGGACCATGCTTTCCACCGCAGCGCCACGGCCTGACGTGATCTATTTTCTCAACGACCACATGGCCTTCGGCGGCCTCATGGCCTGTGAGCGGGCGGGCCTGAAAGTTCCCCGGGACATCGGCATCGTCGGCTTCAACGGTCTCAACATCAACAAGGTGCTGGACAAATCGATCACCACCTCGCTGACCCATCGCAGTCTGATGGGCGAAACCGGGGCCAAGATGCTGGTTGCGAAAATACTCGGCGCGAAAACCGAGCGAACGGTGGCCCTGCCCGTCGATCTGCAGAACGGCGAGACGACCCGCCGCCAGTAAAGACAGATAGAGAAGACAGATAGAGAAGAGAGCGGCGCCGGGCACCACCGGAATCACGATGTTCTCGTGACGCGCAGCAGTGCCCGGAACCGTTCCTCTAGTTGGCGTTCCGCTGCATGATGCGCCGCGGCCGCTTCACCGGCTCAGCGCTCGGCTCAGCACCGGACTGCACCCCGCCGAGACGGCCCAGGCTGAAGTCCGAGGTCTCGCAGTTCGCCGTGCTCGAAATGCCGGTGGAACCGATCTGGCAAACCTCCAGGCGCCAGGCCCGGCTGCCGGCCAGGGGACGCAAATCGAAGTTGGCCGTGTTCCCGGTCATCTGTTGAGGCAACTGCGCCGAACGCACGCGCTGAAGACCGCCGTCCGTTCTGCGGAAGAAACGCAGGGCATAGTTGGCATTGGCCTGACCGCCGGAAAGCCGGATCACGCCCTTGCGCACCCGGCCTTCGGGGGCCTGGATGTCAAAGCCGGCCGTGGCCGCTTCGCCCACACCCGCGAGCTGCGCATTGGCACCGCCGCCCGGCTGGGCCAGACGGCCGCCGATACCCTGCTGGGAGTGTTCCTCGCGCGGCTCGACACCGATACCGCCGATACCCTGGCCGACCGGCATGGACGGGGCGCGGCAGACCACACTGAAATCCTGAGCGGTTTCATCGACCAGATCACCGCCATTGTTGCGCAACTGCATGGCAATGCGCAGCGGTTGGCGGGCTTGCTGGACGTTGTCCCAGGAAAGAGTGTGTGTGGCCTTGAAGATGTCTCTCTCGGTATCGTCGAAAGTATACTCGAACATCTGCAGGGGCCGGTTGCCGACGGAAAGAAGAGCCCTGCCGGAAGACTCACCGCGTCCCCTTGCCACACCGGCGACCGTGATCACCTCGGGACAGTAAAGGCCGCGAAACTCGGTCTCAGACTCCACCTGATAGCTCACCGAGTCAGCTTTGGGCGGCAACACGGTGGTGAGACCGCCGTTGCCCTGACCGCAGATAAGATCATACTCCCGCCAGGGTGAGGCGAAGTTCGCGTCCACCCCGACGATCCGGATCTGGCCGCTTCTGCCGCCGCCCGTCAGTTGATAGTCCTGCGTGAAGCTGGCGGTCCCGTCGTCGCGGGTGCGGCTGTTCAGGATGTTGCTCTGCTGGCCCGTGTCGTCGACAAAGCGGAACCTGACCAGCTGATTGGGGGAAGCCGTTTCGAATTCAACCTGAAGGCCCAAGGTGCAGGCCCCCGTGTTGCTGGCCTCTTCTAAGATGTTGAGACGTGAGACGACGGAGGGTATTTCTCGGACGGGGGCCTCCCGCCTGCAGGTCACGTTCACTGCGTTCCGTCGGCTACCGACTTCGGGGGGCTCCTCCACGCCCTCGATACCGGTTGTCTCGTAGGTGACGTATCCATCCACAAAAACCTGTACCTGATGGTCCTGGGCGAAGACCTGATCCTGACTCCAGCCCTGGGACTGCAAACGCTGGGCGTTTTGGTTACAGGCTACGGCCATGGTCGCAGCATAGTCGGTCTTTTCGATGGTGAAGCGATGAGTGCGCTCGACTCTTTTCGGGCGCCTTGTGTCATAGGAATCGGAAACACCGCTGTTGGGGAACAGCATCGTGTTGCCGTTCGGCAAAGTCATCTCGGGCCGGGCGAACCACTCAGTGACCCGGCCGGAAATCTCGGCATCGACTTCGATCTCCAGATCGCCCCGGATTGGAACCGCCGGCGAGGAGAGGCCGGTATAGGTCGATCCGTTGTTTTCGACCACCACAGGCGGCGCACTGAAGTTCGTGACAGAGGCATTGCCGTAGTCGGCGAAGGCTGCGCCGCTTGCGGCGAAGACCGCACTGAACGCGGTGGCTGACAACAGGGCGCGGCGCCAGGCAGAGCCGTGGCGGCGACGGGTGGAAAGGTGTTTTGCAGGGTGCTGGTCACCCCGGCTGCGGCGGCGGAACATACATGTCTCCTTAAGATGATTGGTCCTATTGCGCGGCCCAAGCCGGCAACCAGCGGTCCGTCGCCCGGTCACCCATCGGGGTTCAACGGAACGGTGACCCGATCCGGGCGGCGCACGAATTGCCGCGGAATTACGCGCAAAGCCTTCGCCAAGGAACCCGTGAATCCGCACAAACAGCGTGCAGATCTGCAGTGCAGCGCCAAGGAATCGTTAACCAAATGAGGCGGATCTCGCTGCGGCTGGCAAAGCAGGCTTTCCTAAGGTTGCCAGCATAACCCATTGAGAAAATGATGTTTTTTCAGGCGCTTTTCACTTCGCGTCGCTCCAGGGAGGCTGGAACGTGGGCGAAGCGTTCGCCCTGAACGGTCACATTGCCGCGCATGACCTCGGCCGCCGCCTCTGCGTCGCCGGCTTCGATCGCCGTGATCACAATCTCGTGTTCGGCAAAAGAAGCACGCAACCGGGCGCGCAGTTGCACGCGGCAGTATGCCTTCAGGTGCTTCTGCAGGGCATCGGTCTGCTCGACAAGGAAGCCGCCGAGAAGACAACGCTAACTTATCGAAAGCTGCCGGAAACAGTCAGTGACCATCAGCCCGCTCCGGCCGAAACCGGAGGATCAAAAAACGGCGGTCGAAACGGCCGCTTTGCAGCGGGCGCGGCGGAGAACCAGCTCGGCTGCGACAAGGTCCTCCATCGCGATGCCCATGGCTTTGTAGACGGTGATCTCTTCATCGGATGTTCGCAAAGGCGCCCGACCGACAAGGGCATCACCCAGCCTGATCGCCGTCGCGGGATCGAGCTGTTGAAGTTCCCCGCAACCGACCGGCGGCGCTTGGAACGACGCATCGGACTCGACATAGAGTTTGTGAT
This sequence comes from Pelagibius sp., assembly GCF_965249265.1. Taxonomy (NCBI): domain Bacteria; kingdom Pseudomonadati; phylum Pseudomonadota; class Alphaproteobacteria; order Rhodospirillales; family Rhodovibrionaceae; genus Pelagibius; species Pelagibius sp. The sequence goes on from NZ_OZ252224.1 coordinate 3,686,006, forward strand.
CACGGGCCAGGGCAACCGGCAGTTCGCCCTGCGGCGGCGCATAGCCGACGGAGGTTACATGGGTGCCCGGCCGCACCCAGTCGGAATGGATGACCGGCTGGTAGGCGTGGGTTGCCAGGCAGACGACATCGGAGCGGCGGACCGCCGCTTCGACGTCCCGGACCGCCTTGGCTTTGGGATGCCGTTCCGCCAGCCTCTGGGCGTCCTCGAAATGCAAAGAGGCAATGAGTATCTCGTCGAAGTCACGCACCAGGGGTAGCAGGCGCAGATGCTCGCGGCCCTGAACCCCGCCGCCGATGACGGTCGCGACCCTCGCGTCGGGCCTTGCGATCTCCCGCACCGAAAGAACGGCGGCCGCCGCGGTGCGAATGCCGGTGATGTAGGTGCCGTCCATCAGACACAAGGGGGCGCCGTTTTGCGGATCGAAGAGGTTGATCATCGCAAGGTGATTCGGAAGCCCCCGTTCGAGATTGCCTTCGAAAACCGAGACCATCTTCACCATGACCGGAGAACCCTTGCGCCAGGCCGGCATGGACAGCAGGAAGCCCTTCTCCGGGATCGTGATCTCCGGACGGTCGGGTGTCTGGACTTCGCCCCGCGCCAGCGCCCGAAACCCCTCGGCCAGGCCGTCCAGCAAAGCCTGCATGTCCAGCAGTTTGATAACGTCGGTTTCGCTGAGCGTCATAACCTGGAGGTCACCTTTGGTGATCTCCGCCGCGCTTTTCTGCAGTGAAACCCACGGCAACATCAGGTCTGCTCCTGTTGATTTTTGACGATTAGCTGGACTCTTGGGCTCGTTTCCGGTGAGTAGAAGGGCAAATTTGCCTCCTTCACAAATTCCTTCGCTGCCGCAAGACATAACCAGAGGTAATAATGCTGAGCCGACCGCTGCCGCCCTTTGCCGCTCTCCGGGCCTTTGAGGCCGTGGCGCGAACCTTGAGTTTCACGCGCGCCGCCGAAGACCTCGGCATCTCCCAAGCCGCCGTCAGCCGCCAGGTCCGCGCTCTGGAGCGCGAGCTGGGCGTCCGTCTCGTTGACCGGCATGCCGGTCACAACGATCTCTCCGCACCCGGGCGAACCCTCTTTGCCGCGCTGAGGGACGGCTTCAACCGGATGGAGGAAGGCGTGCGGGCCGTTTCGTCACAGCCGGGCCGCACTGTTCTGACCCTGAGCGTCGCGCCCTTCTTCTCGTCCTGCTGGCTGACCCCGCGCATCATGAAGTTCGTCGAGGCCCATCCGGAAATAGACCTGCGGCTGCACCACTCCTACCAGCCACCCGACTATCGCCGCGAACAGATCGACCTCGGCATCAATTGGGGCGACGGAAACTGGCCCGGCGTAAAGGCGGAGCGGGTGTTCGACGGATCATTGACGCCGGTCTGCGCGCCGGACTTTCCCGGCCTGCGGCGCAAGAACGCCAAGCCGGCGGATCTTTTGAAGCTGCCGCTGTTTTATGAGTTCCACGAAGGCGACTGGGTACAGTGGTTTTCCGCCGCCGGGCTGAAGATCTCCAAGCCCCTTTCCGCAACACGGATCGACGACTCGAACGCTCTTCGGCAAATAGCCCTTGATGGACACGGTGTGGTTCTATTCTTCAGCGCGCTGGCGGAAGAAGACCTGCGCATCGGACGGCTCGTGCAGCCCTTCGACACGGTCGTCGATACCGGCGCACACTACTTCCTGAACCATCCGTCGGACCGCGAGATTCCGCTGGCGCAAAAGCGCTTTCGGCGCTGGCTTCTTGCAGAGCTTCCGGTCAGCCGCCTGCCTTAGATCAGACGTCTTAGATCAGGCGCTTTTCACTTCGCGCCGTTCCAGGGAAGCCAGCAGGTCGGCGAAGCGTTCGCCCTGCACGGTCACGTGACCGCGCATGGCTTCGGCCGCCGCCTCGGCGTCCCCGGCCTCGATGGCGGTGATCACCGCCTCATGCTCGGCGAAGGAGGCGCGCAAGCGGTCGCGCGCCCGTAGCTGCAGGCGGCGATAGGCCTTCAGGCGTTTCTGCAGGGCATCGGCCTGTTCGACGAGGAAGCCGTTGCGGCTCGCCTCGCGAATCTTCTCGTGGAAGACCTCGTTCTCATAGTAGTAGCCGTCGAAGTCGCCGCGCTCGGCGGCTTCGGCGCAGCCGGCATGGGCCTGGTGCAGGGCTGCCAGGTCGTCGGGCGTGGCGCGGCGGGCGGCAAGGCGGGCGCACATTGCCTCCAGCTCCGACATCACATCGAACATTTCCATCAGGCGCCGCGGGCCGACCTCGGCCACGAAAGTGCCGCGGCGCGGGCGCTGTTCGATCAGACCGGCGGCAGAAAGCTGGAACAGGGCCTCGCGGATCGGCGTGCGGGAAACCCCGAAGCGCGCCGCCAGTTGCAGCTCTTCCAGGCGGTCGCCCGGGCGCAGAACGCCGGTGAGGATTTCCTCCTCCAGGACGTCCCTCAACCGGTCTCCGCGTTTTTCCATGATGCTCTCATTCGAGGTTGCGGCAGGCACCTTAGCGGAAAACCCGATATACGACAATCGATCTTATGTATACATGACGATTGACTGTGCACTCACACGGTGATAGTCAAGCTGGGTGTTATTCAAATGACCAGGGGCAGGCTGCGAGAGCGGCCGTCACCAACAAGCGGACAGCCAGTCCGTGAAAACCCGGGAGGAACCCATGCTCAAGAATCGTACCCTCGGCGCCTTGGCAGCCGCCGCGACAGCACTGACGCTCACGGCGACGCTTTCCGCCGCCCAGGCGGCCGAGCTGAAGCTCAGTCATCAATGGTCTACCAGCGACGTGCGCCACAAGGTGGCCGAAATCGTCGCCAACGAGGTCGCCGCCGCGGATGTTGGCCTGGAAATCAAGATCTATCCGTCCAAGTCACTGTTCAAGCCGCGCGAGCAGTACACGCCGCTGACCCGCGGGCGTCTCGACATGACGGTGCTGCCGCTGTCCTATGCCGGCGGCCAGCAGCCGGCCTATAACCTGACCCTGATGCCGGGGCTGGTGAAGAACCACGATCACGGTGCCCGTCTCACCGCTTCGCCCTTCATGACGAAGCTGGAGGAGATCATGGCCGGCGACGATGTGATGGTGCTGGTGCACGGCTATCTGGCCGGAGGCTTCAGCGGCAAGGAAGGCTGCATCACCTCGCCAGACGACGTGAAGGGTCTGCAGACCCGCGCCGCCGGCAAGGCCTTCGAACAGATGCTGGCCGCCGCCGGTGCCTCCATCACCTCGATGCCGTCTTCGGAAATCTATTCGGCCATGCAGACCGGTGTGCTGGATGCGGCCAACACCTCTTCTTCCAGCTTCGTCTCCTACCGGCTCTACGAGCAGGTGAAGTGCTACACGCCCGCCGGCGATGTTGCCCTCTGGTTCATGTACCAGCCGCTGTTGATGAACAAGACGACCTTCGAGGGTTTGAGCGCCGAGCAGCAGGCCGCGCTGAAGGCCGGGGCCGCCAAGGCGGAGGCCTACTATCTGGAAGAAGCCAAAAAGGCCGATGCCGCCTCTGTCGAAGCCTTCAAGAAGGCCGGTGTCGAAATCGCCAACATGAGTGAAGCGGACTTTGCCGCCTGGCGGGACATCGCCAAAGCGTCATCCTACAAGGCCTTCGTCGAACAGACCCCCGGCGGCCAGGAATTGCTGGATCTCGCCTTGACGGTCGAATAAGACCGGCGCGCAACCGGCCGGCGGCGGGCGCGATTCCGCCGCCGGTTCCTTCCTTATTGCAGATTGGAGCGGCGCTATGAGCGAGCCGGCAACACCGCGCGCTGAAGGCCCCCTGCTCAAAGCCATCGGCGTCCTCTCCACGGTTTGCGGCGTTACCGCCGCGCTGATGATCTTCGTCTCCGTGCTGATCACCTGCCAGATGATCTGGATGCGCTTTGTGATGAACGCCTCCACCATCTGGCAGACCGAAATGGTGGTCTACCTGATGATCGCCGCGACCATGATCGGCCTGCCCTATGTGCAGCGCCTGCGCGGGCATGTGAACGTCGACCTGCTGCCGATGGTGCTGCCGCCGCCGCTGCGCCGCCTGCTTGCCTCCTTCACCCTCGTCTTGACCATCGCCGTGGCCGGGATCATCGCCTTCTACGGCTTCGAGCTGTTTCACATCGCTTTCGAGCGGAATTGGAAGTCCGATACGGTCTGGGGTGTCTCCTTGTGGATTCCCTATCTCGCCATTCCGCTCGGTTTCGGTCTCTTCGTTCTGCAACTCGCCGCGGATCTTTTCGCAGTTGCCACTGGAAAGGCGGACGGCTGATGGACCCTCTCGTTCTCGGCGCCCTGGTTGCCGTCTTCACGGTGCTGGTGCTGTTCTCCGGCGTCTCGGTCGCCGCCGGTCTGCTGATCGTCTCCGCCGGTTTCCTCATTGTTTTCGACGGCTTCGGTTCCATGGAACTGCTGCCGGAACTCTTCTTCGGCAAGCTGGACAACTTCGCTCTGCTGTCCATTCCGATGTTCATCATCATGGGCGCCGCGATTTCCTCGACCCGCGCCGGCGCCGATCTCTACGAAGCCTTGGAGCGTTGGCTGACCCGGGTACCGGGCGGTCTGGTCGTCTCCAACCTGGGCGCCTGTGCGCTTTTCGCCGCCATGTCCGGTTCCTCCCCGGCGACCTGCGCGGCCATCGGCAAGATGGGCATTCCGGAGATGCGCAAGCGCGGCTATCCCGACGGGGTCGCCGCCGGGTCCATCGCCGCCGGCGGCACCCTCGGCATCCTGATCCCGCCCTCGGTTACCATGATCGTCTATGGTATTTCGACCGAGACCTCCATCGGCCGGCTGTTCCTGGCCGGGGTGGTGCCCGGGCTGCTGCTGGTCGCCCTGTTCATGGCCTGGTCGATCTTCGACACCTGGCGCCAAGGCGGCGGCGACGCGGCCCTGGGCCGTATCCGTTACACCTGGGTCCAGAAGCTGGAAGTTCTGCCCCGCGTCCTGCCCTTCATCGCCATCATCCTGGGGGTGCTCTACGCGCTCTACGGCGGCGTCGCCACCCCTTCGGAAACCGCCGCCGTCGGCGCGCTACTTTGCGTTCTCGTCGCGGTGATCATCTACCGCCTCTATAATCCCGGCGCGCTCTGGGCGGTGCTGCGGGATTCGACGCGCGAGAGCGTGATGATCCTCTTCATCATCGGCGCCGCCGGCGTGTTCTCCTACATGCTCTCCAGCCTTTTCGTCACCCAGGCGATCGCCGAGTGGATCGGCGGGCTCGACGTGAACCGCTGGACCCTGATGTTCGCCATCAACATATTCCTGCTGGTAGCCGGCTTCTTCCTGCCGCCGGTGGCCGTCATCCTGATGTCGGCCCCGATCCTGCTGCCGATCGTGGTCTCCGCCGGTTTCGATCCCTACTGGTTCGCCGTTATTCTGACCATCAACATGGAGATCGGCTTGATTACCCCGCCGGTCGGCCTCAATCTCTATGTCATCAACGGCATCGCGCCGGACATCTCGCTGAAGACCATCCTTAAGGGATCGTTGCCCTTTGTCGTCTGCATGATACTGGCCATTGTCATTCTCTCGATCTTCCCCGGCATGGTCACCGGCCTGCCGGATGCGCTTATGGGGCCTGCCATAAAATGATCAGCGGCGGCATTCTGAACGACCTGCTCACACGTATCGCCGAAGCCGGGCGCAGCCTCACGCTGGGATCGCAGGCCCAAGGCGGCGACGCGCTGGCGCTCTGCGAGAGGCTGGTGAGCGGCAAGGGCGAGGCCACCGGGCTGGCCATCGCCCAACAGGTCTTCGACGCCTACGCGAAGCTCGATGCGCAGGAGCAGCTTGTCTTTTTCCGGCAGCTCAAAGACAGTTTCGACGTTGACGCCGAATCATTGGACCGCGCCATGGCGGCCTGGCGCAAACAAGGGCCGACCTCGGCGCGGGCGCTGCATTTCGCCTCGGAACCACGCAGCCAGGAGCTGATCCGTCGGCTGAACCGCGCGCCCGGTGGCACCCGGGCACTCGTTGATATGCGCGCCGATCTGCTCGGCGCCAGCCGGGAAGATGCGGATCTGAAGCCGCTCGACACCGACTTCCAGCATCTCCTGGCTTCCTGGTTCAATCGCGGTTTCCTGGAATTGCGGCACATCGACTGGTCGACTTCCGCGGAAGTCCTGGAAAAGATCATTGCCTACGAAGCGGTTCACGAGATCACCGGCTGGGATGACCTGCGCCGCCGGGTCGCCGCGCCCGACCGGCGTCTCTACGGTTTCTTTCATCCGGCGCTGACCGACGACCCTCTGATCTTCGTCGAAGTCGCCCTGACCGCCGAGATTCCGGATGCCATCGCCCCGATTCTGGCCGAGGAAAGGGTGCCCCTGGACCCGGCAAAGGCAACCACCGCCGCCTTTTACTCGATCTCAAACTGTCAGAAAGGCTTGCGCAATATCTCTTTCGGCAACTTCCTGATCAAACAGGTGGTCGAGGAACTGCGGCGCGAGTTCGAAAGCCTGACAACCTACGTCACCCTCTCACCGGTCCCCGGGCTGCGGCAGTGGGCGGAGCAGGAAACCCGGAATGCCGAGGGCCTGCTCAGCGGTGAGCAGCACAGCCTCGTCGAGAGACTGGAGTCCTACGAGGAGGCAACAGCAAGCGAGGAGATGCTCGGCCTCGCCGCCCTCTACCTGCTTGAGGCGAAGGCGCCGCGCGGAGGCGCCAAGGATCCGGTGGCCCGCTTCCACCTCGGCAACGGTGCCCGCTTGCAGCGTATCAATCTGGCTGCCGACCTCAGCCCGCGGGGACGCGCCAATGCCTGGGGCGTAATGGTCAACTACCTCTACGACCTGAAGGATATCGAAAAGAATCACGAGGCCTACGCCAACGACGGCAGCATCGCCTGTGCACCGGCCGTGCAGCGCCTCGTGAAAAGCAGCAAACGGGGATAGCCCAGATGTACGACTCCAATCATCTCCTCAGCCGCTTGCGGGCCGCCTCCCTGGGGCAGGAAGACGCCCGCTTCGCAGAGGTTGCCGAGGCTGAAGGGCGCCCCGCCGTATCCTACGGCGCCCTCTTCGCCGGTGCCGAATGCAACGCAAAAGCCCTGGTGGCGGCAGGCCTCGAGCCCGGCGACCGCGTTGCCGTGCAGGTCGAGAAGTCCATGGCGGCGCTCCAGCTTTACCTCGGCACGATCCTGGCCGGCGGCGTTTTCCTGCCGCTCAACACCGCCTACACCCCGGCGGAGGTGCGCTACTTCCTTGACGATGCGGAGCCGCGCATTTTCGTCTGCGATCCGGCAAGGCTGGACCGCCTTCAGGCCATCGCCGAAGAGGCCTCTGTCGGCAGCACCCTCACCCTCGGCGCCGACGGCCGGGGCAGCCTCAGCGAGGCGGTGGCGGCACAAGCGCCGGGCTTCGAGGCGGCGGCGCGGAGCGAGAACAACCTTGCCGCGATCCTTTACACATCCGGCACCACCGGGCGCTCCAAGGGTGCCATGCTGACCCACGGTAACCTCGCTTCCAATGCCGCGGTGCTGAAAGACACCTGGCGCTTCACCGCCGCGGACGTACTGATCCACGCCCTGCCGATCTTTCACACCCACGGGCTTTTCGTCGCCACCAACGTCACTCTGCTGGCCGGGGGCAGCATCATCTTCCGCGCCCGCTTCGATGCCGAGGCGATCCTGCAGGACATGCAGCGGGCCACCGCGATGATGGGCGTGCCGACCTTCTACGTCCGTCTGCTGGATTGCCCCGGGCTGACCAGGGAAGCGACAGCCGGTATGCGGGTCTTCATCTCCGGTTCCGCCCCGCTGCTGGCCGAAACTCACAAGCTCTGGGCGGAGCGCACGGGACACGCGATCCTGGAGCGCTACGGCATGACCGAGACCAGCATGAACACCTCTAACCCCTACGACGGCGAGCGCAGGGCCGGCACGGTGGGCTTCCCCCTGCCCGGCACGGAGGTGATCATCACCGACCCGGCCAGCGGCGCAACCCTGCCCCAAGGCGACGTCGGCGCCATAGAGGTGCGTGGCCCCAATGTCTTCAAGGGCTATTGGCGCATGCCCGAAAAAACCGGCGAGGAGTTGCGCGACAACGGCTTCTTCATTACCGGCGATCTCGGCATGATCGATGAACGCGGCTATGTCTCCATCGTCGGACGGTCCAAGGACCTGATCATCTCCGGCGGCTACAACATCTATCCCAAGGAAATCGAGGCACTCATCGACGACCTGCCGGGGGTGCAGGAATCCGCCGTCATCGGCCTGCCCCATCCCGACTTCGGTGAAGGGGTTGCCGCCGTGGTGGTTTGCGATGGCGGGCAGCACTTGAAAGAGACCGATGTCACCGCGGCCCTGAAGGACGACCTGGCGCGCTTCAAGCAGCCCAAGCGGGTCTTCCTGGTCGACGAGCTGCCGCGCAATACCATGGGCAAGGTGCAGAAGAACGAACTGCGGGAACGCTACAGGGAGACCTTCCAGCCCGCCCCCGGCGCACAGGCCGCTGGCGCTTAGACAGGCCCGTTCGGCGTCAGCAGGATCTTGCCGCCACGGCTTTCGGCATGGGCATGGGCCAGCGCCTCGGTCGCCTGGGACAGCGCGTATTCCGCTTCCACCGGCGAGATCAGCACGCCGTCCTCGAAGGCCCGCGCCATCTCCGCATACATCCCCTCGATTTCGAAGCGCGGCGTGGAGCCCATGTAGCCGACCAGCCAAAAGCCGGTCAGGCTGAGGCCGTGGATCACCGTGTGGTAGGACGACATGCGGCAGGGTTCACCCGAAATGAAGCCGTAGTTCACCACCGTGCCGCCGTCACTCAGAGTATCGGCGAGGGTCAGGGTGGCATCGCCGCCGATGGCGTCGATGCCCAGGCGGATCGGTGCTTCGGCGCCCGCCGCCGCCCGGATCTTGGCGGCCGCATCGCCCTCATCGGTGACCACGACATCGGCACCAAGCTCGGTAAGCTCCCCGATCAGCGCCTCACGGCGAACGATGTTGGCGGTCTTCAGGCCCCGCGCCCTGGCAAAGCGGATGATATGACGCCCGACGGCGGAATTCGCGGCATTCTGCACCACCCAGTCGCCCGGCTGCAGGTCGACGTAGTCTTCGAGCATCAGATGCGCGGAAGGCGGGTTGGCTTTCAGTTGCGCGGCATCGCGCCAGGCCAGCGACTTGGGGATGCGAATGAACTGTTCCGCCGGCCCCGCCACCTTTTCCGCCCAATTGGCTCGGCCCAGGCTCAGCACATGGTCGCCGGGTGCAAGCTCGACCCCTTCGCCAACGGCCAGGACCTCGCCCGCCCCTTCGATGCCGACGAAGGCGGGCAATTCTTCCGGGCCGGGATAGCGCCCCTCGAAGATCAGCAGGTCGGCCGGATTGATCGCCGCCGCGCGGATCGCCACCACCACCTCGCCCGGGCCGGGATCGCCCGGATCCGCCGTCTCTACCGCCGCGCAGGCAAGATCGGGACGGGCATGGCGTTGTAGCTGAACCGCAAGCATGGGCGAACTCCTGATCGGTCGAAAGAAAGGCAAGATCGGTCGTCGGCGATAGAACCGCAGGAGCGCCGCGGGCGCAACAGCCGGAAGGCATAGATTTAATCGTTTGAAGCCGCCTCCGGGACGCCGGAAGCTCACGACCCATGCAATCCAATGGGTTCCGTGAAGTTCCTCTCTTTCCAGTAAGGTCATACAAGATGGCAGCAGGCACGCTCACCCCCTGGCTGATTGAGGTTGTCGGCAGCGCAGCGGCGGTTCTCGGCACCCTCTGCTGGCTGCCGCAATCGGTTAAAGTGATCAGGGAAAAGCAGACGGCCGGCATCTCTCTCGCAGCTAACCTCATGCTGCTGAGCGCCGTGTCCCTGTGGATGATCTACGGCTTGTTGATCGGATCCTGGCCCCTGGTGCTGGCCAATGCCGTATCAACCACTCTGGTTCTCACCATCGTGGTCATGAAGATCAGGTACCGCCACCCGCAACAGACGGATCGGCCGGCGATGACTAAAGGAGGCAACGCGCCAACGCCGCTTTAAGCCGCCTTCCTGCCGGGACGGGTGTCGATGGCCTGCTGGATCAACGCGGTGATGCGCGCCCGCTCCTCCCCTTCCAGCGCGAGGCGCGGCGCACGGCAGGTCTCGCTGCCGTAACCGCACATGGCCTGGGCCAGCTTGATGTACTGAACAAGCTTGGTGTGGCAGTCGAGATGAAGCACCGGCATGAACCAACGATAGAGTTCGCGCGCCTCCGCGTAGCGGCCTTCGGTCGCCAGCGACCAGAGCTCCAGCGTTTCCTCGGGAAAAGCGTTGACCAGACCGGCAACGGTGCCGACGGCGCCCAGCATGGCCGATTCCAGCACCAGATCGTCGACCCCGCCGAAGAGCACGTAGCGCTCACCGCAGGCATTCACCAGGTCGGTCAGGCGGCGCGGGTCGTCGGAGGATTCCTTGATCGCCACCAGCATCGGTTCGTCGGCCAGTTCGGCGAACATCTCCGGCGTGATGTCGATGCCGTAGGTGACCGGATTGTTGTAGCACATGACCGGCAAGGCGCTGGCCCGGGCCACGCTGCGGTAATGGGCCATGGTCTCCCGCGCATCCGATTTGTAAACCATTGCCGGCAGCACCATCAGACCGTCGGCACCCAGCGCCTCGACATCTGCGGCAAAGCGGCAGGCAAGGGCCGTGGAGGTCTCCGCAACACCGGCGATCACCGGGACACGGCCGGCCGAGACTTCGACAGCGGCCTTCATGATGGCGCGCTTCTCGTCGGCCTCCAGGGAACAGTTCTCCCCGACCGTGCCCAGCATCACAAGGCCATGCACCCCGGCCCGGATCAGCATGTCCAGATGGGCTCTGGTGGCATCCATGTCCACCGCCTCGGCAGGGGTGAACTGGGTTGTCGCTGCGGGAAAGACGCCTTGCCATTCAACGGACATCGCTTGCACCTCCTTCAGAAAAACAAGACCCTGGCCATAGCACGCCGTGACGCCGCTGTCATGATCCTCGGGTTTCATGACCAACTGGAGCTTTGAGGAACAGGCGCTTTGCCAAGCAGAACTCTGCGAACGAACGAGGCCAAGTCAGGCTCTGTCCCCGGGATGAAAAACCCGGGTCCAAGGCTGGCGGTTCTGGCCGTTGTCGTCCACGATGACAAGGTGCTGCTCGTGCGCCGCGCCAATCCGCCCCAGGCCGGCGCTTGGGGGTTTCCCGGCGGCAAGGTCGAAGCCGGGGAAACGGTGCTGGATGCCGCGCGGCGCGAACTCCACGAAGAAACCGGCTTGACCGGCGGCAATGCCCGCCTGCTTGAAGCCATCGATCTGATCGAGGGGCCGGAAAGAACGTCAGCCGGCGTCCATCACCTGATGATCGCGGTCCGGCTCGACTGGCTGACGGGCCAGCCTCAGCCCGCCGATGACGCCTTGGCGCTGTGCTGGGCGTCTCCGCACGCATTGCCCAAGCCGCTTTGCCGAGACGTCGCCCGTCTTGCCCAGGCGGTCACTGGACCTGGGAAAGTCCGATAATAACCGGCATCGAGTTAAACCCTGCGTTTGGCTTGACGCCGGCCCGATCCGGCGACATAAAGGGCTTCCAAATTGGTGATACCAAAATGCCACTGGTCCTGAACTTGCATCGGTCACCGCTGTAACAAAGCGGCGGATGCAAACCGGACAGGCAGGAGGCCGCAGAGCCAAACGCTCTGCAGTAGGAGCGAATGGACCCAAGATTTCAGGAAATACCCCGCGAGCGGGTCGCCGACCGGATCGCCAGCGAACTGCTGCGGCTGATATCCAGCGGTGAACTCGCCCCCGGTGAACGCTTGCCCGGCGAACGGCAGTTGGCGGACATGATGGGCGTCAGCCGGGTTTCCATCCGCGCGGCCCTCCAGCAACTGAAGGCGCAGGGCTTCGTCAATGCCGTGCAGGGTGGCGGCACCCGCATCACCGCGGCAGCCGACGAGCTTGATTCGGCGCTGGCGCGGCTCGTGCGCTCGAACCGCGACAACCTGCACGATCTGGCGGAAGTTCGCACCAACCTCGAGGTCTGGGCCGCCCGCCGCGCGGCGGAACGTGCGACGCCGGAGCAGCGCGCCGAGATCGACCGAACCTTCGTCACCATGACGTCCAAAGGCCGGCCGTCGCGCATGAAGGCGGAAGACGATCTGAACTTTCACATGGCCATTGCCAAGGCCTCGGGCTCGGCGGTGTATCTCCATCTTCTTTCCGTACTGGGCGACGTGCTGGAGCAGATGCTGGCATTCAACCGCTACAGCCTTTGTGCGACGCCGAGCGATGATCAGCGCTTTGCGCAGCAGCACCGCGCCATCTGGTCGGCCATCAAGGCACGCGACGGCGATGCGGCGGCGGCAGCCATGAAGGACCATCTGACCACCGTGCTGTCGCGCTATGAGGAAGGTGCCCCTGCCGCGGACGAGCCGGCCGCAGGCTCCGCCACACGCAGCCCCGACGATCGCTCGCCGGGGTCCTCTCTTGGCTGAGCGACCCTATCCGGGCTTTCAAGACACCGGCAGACCCGCCACGCGGCCGACCGGACCGCTGTGATGGCCGACAGCGAGGATACCGCGTTCCTGCGCCGACTATTCGACGCAGCCCTCGATGCCGCCGATCCGGCAAAGGCGGTCCCCGGCTTCTTACCCAAACCGCCGAAGGGCCGCACCGTTGTCCTGGGCGCCGGCAAGGCCGGGGCCGCCATGGCCAAGGCGGTGGAGGAAAACTGGGAAGGGCCTCTGGAAGGCCTGGTGGTGACGCGCTACGACCACGGGGCGGACTGCCGACGCATTGAAGTGATCGAAGCGGCACACCCGGTTCCCAACGTCGCCGGGCGCGACGCCGCGAAACGCATTCTCGCCATGGCGCAGGGCCTCGGGGAAGACGATTTGCTGCTTTGCCTGATGTCCGGCGGCGGTTCGGCGCTCCTGGCCTTACCGGCCCCGGGCATCAGTCTGGAGGAAAAGCAGGCGGTCAACCGCGCCCTGCTGAAGTCCGGCGCCGCCATCGACGAGATGAACTGTGTGCGCAAACACCTCTCCGCCATCAAGGGGGGCCGGCTGGCCGCCGCCGCCGCGCCGGCAAAAGTCGTTAGCCTGCTGATATCCGACGTACCGGGCGACGACCCGGCGGTTATTGCTTCGGGGCCCACGATTGCCGATCCGACAACCTTTGCCGATGCACGCGCCATTCTTGAGAAGTATGGGATCAGCGCACCGCCTTCCATATCGACACTGCTGTGGGAAGCATCGGAAGAGACGCCAAAGCCCGGTGACCCGCGTCTGGAACGGGCCGAAGCGGTGGTTGTCGCAAAGCCTCAAGCCTCCCTGGAAGCCGCTGCCGCCCTTGCCCGGGAGGCCGGCATAACCCCCGTGATCCTGGGCGATTCGATCGAAGGCGAAGCCCGCGAGGTTGCCCAGGTAATGGCGGGCATCGCCCGGCAGGTCGTCCAGTATGGCCAACCATTGCCGGCGCCCTGCGTGCTGCTGTCCGGCGGAGAGACGACCGTCACGGTGCGCGGCGCGGGCCGCGGCGGGCGCAACGCCGAGTTCCTGCTGGCACTGACCGTTGCCCTGGACGGCCTGCCCGGCGTTTTCAGTCTGGCCTGCGACACCGACGGCATTGACGGCAGCGAAGACAATGCCGGCGCGGTCGCAACCCCCGATACGCTGAGCCGCGCGACAGCGCTCGGCCTGGACGCAAAGGCTATGCTGGCGAACAACGACGGTTACAGTTTCTTTGCAAAGTTGGACGACCTGATCGAAACCGGTCCGACGCGCACCAACGTGAATGACTTTCGCGCAATCCTGATCCGGCCTATACAGTAGACCCTTGCGAAAAGCGCCGTTCCGGCGCCGTGCAACTGGGCCGTCTTTTAATCTCTGGGTAAGATCCGCGTCATGCGCCGCAGCAGAAAAGCCAAAATCGTCGCCACCCTCGGACCCGCGAGCTCCGACAAAGAAGCGATCCGCAACCTGTTCAAATGCGGCGCCGACGTATTCCGCCTGAATTTCAGCCACGGCAGCCACGACGATCATAAGGCCCGCTACGATACCATCCGGGAAGTCGAACGCGAGTTGGAGCGGCCGATCGGCGTCATGGCCGACATGCAGGGCCCAAAGCTGCGCATCGGTACGGTCAGGGATGGGGCGGTCGAGTTGGAGGCGGGCCAGAGTTTCAGGCTCGATCTCGACCCCGCGACCGGCGACGAGAAGCGGGCGCCGCTGCTGCATCCGGAAATCTTTGCGGCGATCACCGCCGGCACCGCCCTCCTGATAGACGACGGCAAGCTGCGCCTGGAGGTCCAGGAATGCACGCCGGACTATGCCGAGACCAAGGTCATCACTGGCGGTCCTCTGCGCGACCGCAAGGGGGTGAACCTGCCCGGTGTCATCCTGCCGATCTCGCCGCTTACCGAGAAGGACCGGGCCGATCTGGAGTTTGCGCTCGGCCTGGGCGTCGATTGGGTGGCCCTCTCATTCGTGCAGCGCCCGGAGGATCTGACAGAAGCGCGTCGCTTGATTGGAGACCGCGCCGCGATCATGACCAAGGTCGAGAAACCGGCGGCGATCGACTGTCTGCCGCAGTTGGTGGCGCTGTCGGATGCCATCATGGTCGCCCGCGGCGACCTGGGTGTGGAGATGCCGCCGGAAACCATTCCCGCCCGTCAGAAACAGATCATCCATGCCAGCCGTCTTTCCGGCGTGCCTGTGGTCGTCGCCACGCAGATGCTTGAATCGATGATCACCGCGCCGACCCCGACCCGCGCCGAGGCCTCGGACGTGGCCACCGCGATCTACGACGGCGCCGATGCCGTGATGCTCTCTGCCGAGACCGCCGCCGGCGATTACCCGAACGAGGCGGTTTCCATCATGGACCGCATCATTCAAAGCACCGAGACCGATCCCTCCTACCTCGGCATCATCCATGCCCGCGACGGCAATACGGAGGCGACCGGCGCCGATGCCATATCGACTGCCGCCGCACAGGTCGCCGCTACGATCTCCACCGCCGCCATCGTGAACTACACGATGTCCGGTTCGACTGCCCTGCGTGCTGCCCGCCAGCGGCCGAAGGTGCCGATCCTGGTGTTGACCAACGAACTGCGCACGGCCCGGCGGCTCGCCGTTCTCTGGGGCGCTCACTGCGTGCATACTGAAGACGTCTCCAACACTCAGGAGATGGTCGACAAGGCAAGCCGCATAGCGGTGCGCGAGGGCTTCGCCAACCTCGGCGACAACCTGGCGATCACCGCGGGTGTGCCCTTTAAGACGCCGGGCACCACCAACATGCTGCGCATCGCCAAAATCGAGCAATAGGCCCCGGCGCCACAGGGAAGACCATGCTGAGAACCGGCGCGCGACGATTGACGCAAACCTACCTGGAACTCGGCGATGACGGCGAAGTCACCGAGATCGCGCTGACGCCCGAGTTCTGGCCTCAGATAATGTCCGGCGAGCGCCGGCTGTCCGGTCGCCTGATGATGGCTGCCGCCATGACCGAAGACATGGGCCATTGGGAAATGCATCCGGCCGGTGACGAAGTTCTGGCGCTGCTGTCGGGACGGGTTACCGTCGTCCTGGAACAAGACGGGGACGATCAGGAGATCGATCTCGACGCCGGCGAAGTCTGTGTCGTACCGCGCGGCTGCTGGCATCGCGTCAAGGTTCGCGAGGCCGGTGAAATGATGTTCATAACAGCCGGCGAAGGCACCGCGCACAAGCCGGTGAAAGCGGACGGGGACTAAATCTCCCGCTCGCGGATGCGCTTGCGCAGCGCCGCCGCGTTGACCGCCGCCGAGGCCAGGTGCGGATGGATCGCCAAGGCCTCCTCGAAGGCCTCCAAAGCGCGCTTTTCGTCTTCCAGGGCCACGTAGATCAGTCCGCGCCCCGAGAGCGCGCCGAAGTGACGCGGCTCCAGGCTCAGGGTCTTGGCAACATCAGCCAGGGATTGCTCGAAGTTGCCCATCAGATAGTGAACCGTCGCCCGCTTGTTCCAGCCTTCGGCGAAGTCGGGCGCAATGGCGACCATCTGCTCGAACTTTGCCAGCGCGCGGCGATAGTCACGCCGCGACATGGCCGCCACCCCGTCCTGCATAAGTGCACGAACGGCGCCGTCGTCCGACTGACCCCAGATCGACCAGATTGCCCCTTCCAGAGCCTGCGCCTCGGCTGCTCCCGGTGCTTGAAGAAGGCTGGAGAACAGTCCATCCAGCCGCGCATCGTTCTGATCCGCCGCCGCGGGAAGCGCAGCGAACAGGCTAAACAACACAGCAATCGCTTTTGACCAGAAAAGCCTCATATTCTGAAGTATGACTGAAAGTCCGGGGCCGCCATAGTGTCGGATCGCCGATTTGTATTCACGATTGTATGAAGGAACAAAGACCGATGACCGCGGCGCGGTATTTCTCCAGCGACTATTCCCAGGCACGCCGGCGTTTCGCCGAGGCCGCAGCCGCAGCAAATGCATCGATCACCAGCTACCAACATCCCGGAACCGGGCCCGAAGGCGAGAGCCTGTCAACCGAAGTCGCCTGGCTGGGCCCGGAGGACGCTGAGCGGGTTCTGCTTACCGTCTCAGGCACCCACGGCGCTGAGGGATTCTGCGGCTCCGGCGTTCAGACCGGCTGGTTCGAAAGCGGCTTGGCGGGCGAAATGCGGGATGACTTTGCCTATGTCGCCATTCATGCCATTAACCCTCATGGATTTGCCTGGCTGCGCCGGGTGACCGAAGACAACGTCGACCTCAACCGCAATTTCGTCGACTTCTCGACGCCGCTGCCGACCAACGACGGCTATGACGAACTGGCTGCTGCGCTCTGCCCGCCGACCTGGGACGATGCGACCATCGCCGAGACCCGTGAAGTCATCTATGCCTATAGCGATGCCCATGGCGCCGATGCCTTGCAGGCCGCCGTCTCCGCCGGCCAGTACAGCCATCCGGACGGGATTTTTTACGGCGGGAAGGCCGCCACCTGGTCACACCGCACGCTTAAAGAGATCTTCTTCCGCCATCTCTCCAGCGCCAAGGCCATCGCCGTGGTCGACTACCACACCGGGCTCGGCCCGCGCGGCCATGGCGAGCGCATCTGTCCCGCTTTTCCCGACTCACCCGGCCTCGCTCGGGTGCAGGAGTGGTATGGCGACGATCATACCTGCCCGGCCCTCGGCACTTCTTCCTCTGCCGACATACGCGGCTTCAACATGATCGGGATGGAGCAGGCCGCCCCCCATGCCGCGATCACGCCGCTCGCCTTGGAATACGGCACCCTGCCAATGGAAGAGGTGAAACTCGCCCTGCGCGCCGACAACTGGCTGCACTTGCACGGCGACCTGGAGTCAGCCAAGGGCCGCAGCATCAAGGCGCAGGTGCGCGAGGCCTTCTATCAGGATGCCGACGACTGGAAACAGATGGTCTGGGACCGGGCCATCGAAACCCAACGCCTCGCCCTGGCCGGCCTGAACGGCGGCTAAGGACAGCTACTCGCCGGCGGCTAAAGCCCGCGGCTTCGGACCGCCGGTCGCCCAATCCAGCAGCTCGACGGTATGCACCACCGGGATCCCGGTGCCGCTGCCGATCTGGGTCATGCAACCGATGTTTCCGGTAGCGATGATATCCGGCTTTGTGCTTTCGATATTGCTGATCTTGCGCGCCTTGAGCTGGCCTGCGATTTCCGGCTGCATCAGGTTGTAGGTTCCCGCTGAACCGCAACACAGATGCCCCTCGGGAACGTCTTTCACGGCAAAACCGGCAGCGGTCAGCAGCGCCTTGGGTTCGCGCCGGATCTGTTGGCCGTGCTGCATGGAACAGGCTGAATGATAGGCCACGGTCAGCTCCGCAGGCTCTTCAGCAGGCGGCAGCTTGAGACCGTCGAGAAACTCCGTCACGTCTTTGGTCAGCGCCGCTATCGTCTCTGCCGGTTCACGCCAGTCCGACTCCTCGCGCAGCATGAAGCCGTAGTCCTTGACGGTGGTACCGCAGCCCGAGGCGTTGATGATCACCGCGTCCAGCCCCTCGCCTTCCAGCTCGCGCTTCCAGGCGGCGATGTTGGCCTTGGCGCTTTTGAGCGCTGGCGGCTCCTTGCCCATGTGATGCACCAGGGCGCCGCAGCATCCGGCCCCCTTTGCCACTACGACCTCCACCCCATGGCGGGTGAGCAACCGTACCGTCGACTCGTTGATTTCCGGCGCCAGCACCTTTTGCGCGCAGCCGGTCATCAGGGCGACCCGGGCACGACGTTGCCCCTGGGCGGTAAAAACCTGGGGCCGGTCGACCTTGCTGGGCGGGCGCACCTCCGACGGGGCCATGGCCACCAGCCCTTTCAGGCGGCCCGGCATGATCCCGGCGAAGGGTTTGGCGAAATAGGCGCCGAGCAAGGCGAGACGGAAGCGCCAGGGGCTCGGCAGAACAAAGGCGAGTATCCAGCGCAGCATCCGCTCCGACAGAGGACGGCGGTAGGTTTCCTCGATGTACTTACGCCCGTGATCGACAAGATGCATGTAGTGCACGCCGGAGGGACAGGTCGTCATGCAGGAAAGACAGGAAAGACAGCGGTCGATGTGTTTGACGACTTTCGCCGTCGCCGGGCGCCCCTTCTCCAGCATGTCCTTCAGCAGGTAGATCCGCCCGCGCGGCGAATCGAGTTCGTCGCCCAACAAGGTGTAGGTCGGACAGGTCGCCGTGCAAAAGCCGCAGTGCACGCAGTTGCGCAGGATCTTTTCGGACTCCGCCGTATCCGGATCGGCGAGTTGGGCCAGGGTGAAATTCGTCTGCATCGCCTAGAGCCCCGCGTACATGCGGCCGGGATTCAAAACACGGTTGGGATCGAAGCCGTCCTTCACCCGCGCCGTAAGCGCCGCCATGGCAGGCGCTTGCGGCTGGAACACGGCTTCGGCCGCCCGCACCTTTTGCGGCGCGCGAATCAGCGTCGCATGGCCGCCGTATTGCCCGAGAACGTCGCGGATGCGCTGTGCCCCGGCATCGCCCTCCGACGAGAGCGCGAGCCAGACCAGTCCGCCGCCCCAATCGTAGTAGGCCGCGCCCTGGCCGATGGCGGCGACCACCTCCGGGCCCGCGCTGGGCGCGACCGAGAGACGCCAGACCGCCCGCTCATCTTCTTGCCAAAGCGGCTGGACGTCCCGCAGTTCCCGCCAGAGGGTCAGGGAGTTCTGACTGTGCAGCTCTTCGGTCTGGCCGAGGTCTGCCAGTTCCCGGCGCAGGGCAGCGCAGCGGTATTCGACCGAGGGCCCCGGGCCTTCGACCCTAATGGCCGTCACCGCACCGCCGGCTTCGGCAACGTAGGAAACCGCCGAACCCGGCGACAGCGCCGCTGGCAGATGAGCGGCAGCGGAGACCTCATGCGGCGAGCCCAGGGCGCGGCTCATGGCCTTCATCGCCGTGGCGTCATCCAGACCAAGCAGCAGAACCGTGTAGGTCTTCTGCGGCCTCGGCAAAACCTTCAGGGTTACGTCGGTCATCACCGCCAAGGTGCCATAGGACCCGCAGAGCAGCTTGCAGAGATCGTAGCCGGTCACGTTCTTCACCACGCGGCCGCCGGACTTGAAGATCTCGCCGCGCCCGGAAGCGGACTCGACGCCAAGAAAGTGATCGCGCGCGGCCCCCGCCTTGATGCGCCGCGGCCCGGAGAGGTTGCAGGCCAGCACGCCGCCGACGGAACCGCTGCCCGCCGTGCCCCCCAAAAGCGGCGACAGATCGGCGGGTTCGAAGGCAAGCATCTGGTTCTTCTCGTCTACGGCCGCCTCGATCTCGGCGATACTGGTGCCCGCCCGTGCCGAGAGCACAAGCTCTTCCGGCTCGTAAAGCGTGATCCCGGTGAGCTTTGAAAGATCCAGGCTGTGGGCGGCCTGGACCGGTCTTCCCAGGGCGCGCTTGCTGCCCCGGCCGATGACTTCCAGCGGCTGTTCTTCGGCGGCGGCCCAGGTAACCGCCTCAACCAACTGGTCGCGGTTTTCGATGCTGAAGGTCGATCCCATCGGCTGCGGTTCCCTCTAGAAGCGCGGCAGGTCGGGAAACGGCAGCTTGCCACCGCTGATATGCATCCGCCCCAGTTCCGCGCAGCGGTGAAGCTGAGGAAAGACCTTGCCGGGATTGAGCAAGGCCTCAGGATCGAAAGCGCATTTCACCCGCTGTTGCTGCTTCATGTCGGTCTCGCTGAACATCGCGCCCATGAGATCGCGCTTCTCGACCCCCACGCCGTGCTCGCCGGTCAGTACGCCACCGACCTCGACGCAGAGTTTCAGGATGTCGGAGCCGAAATCCTCCGCCGCCTCCAGTTCTCCGGGCTTGTTGGCATCGTAGAGGATGAGGGGATGCAGGTTGCCGTCGCCGGCATGAAAGACGTTGGCGACCCTCAGGCCGTACTTCTCGCTCATCTCTCGCATGCGACGGAGAACCAGCGGCAACTGGGCCCGCGGGATGGTGCCGTCCATGCAGTAATAGTCCGGCGAGATCCGGCCGACCGCCGGGAAGGCCGCCTTGCGCCCGGCCCAAAAGGAAAGGCGTTCCTCTTCGCTTTCGCTGATCCGGCTGGTGACCGCACCGTGCCGTTCGGCGATGTCGGAAACCTCGGTGATCAGATGATCGACCTCCGCCTGAGGGCCATCCAGTTCGACGATCAGCAAGGCATCGACATCCAGGGGATAGCCGGCGTGAACGAAGTCTTCGGCGGCATGGATCGCGGGCTTGTCCATCATCTCCATACCGCCGGGGATGATGCCGCCGGCAATGATCGCCGCAACGCAGTCGCCGGCCTGCTCCGCCGTCGGAAATCCGAGCAGCAACGCCTGGGCCGTCTCCGGCTTTTTCAACAGGCGCACCGTCACCTCTGTCACAACCCCCAGGAGCCCTTCGGAACCGGTCATAAGGCCGAGAAGATCATAGCCCTCGGCATCCAGGTGCTTGCCGCCAATACGCAAGACGGTGCCGTCCATCAGCACCATTTCCAGACCCAGCAGATTGTTTGTGGTGAGGCCGTACTTGAGGCAGTGCACGCCGCCGGAGTTCTCGGCGACGTTGCCGCCGATGGTGCAGGCGATCTGGCTGGAGGGATCCGGCGCGTAGTAGAAACCTTCGGACTCCACCGCCTTGGTGATCCCGAGGTTGGTGACGCCCGGCTGCACCACGGCGCAGCGGTTCTCGAAGTCGATCTCCAGAACACGGTTGAACTTGCCGAGCCCCAGAATGATGCCGTCGGCCAGCGGCAAGGCCCCCCCGGAGAGCGAGGTGCCTGCCCCCCGCGGCACCACCTTGACGCCGCGTTCCTGGCAGCATTTGAGAACCTGGCTGACCTGATCCTTGGTCTCCGGCAACACCACGATCAAAGGAAGCTGCTTATAGGCGGTAAGCCCGTCGGACTCGTAGACCCGGAGTTCATCCTCGTCGACGATGACCCCCTCGCCCGGCACGATCGCCCGCAGAGCGGTCACGATGTCGGCCTTGGCCTCAATGATCGTCTGATCGGGGTCGGGCATCTTCATCGCATCGCTCTCCCAGGGTGGCGTCCGACCTTACCGGCGGACGGCGTTTATTTCCTCGTCTTCACATTCCCAGGGGTCTTTGCCGCCCCGGCTTATGAAGAAGCGCTTCGGGGCCGGGCGGCAAGAGCCGGGATACCCGCGAAACACTTAAATTGGTAATACCAATTTCAGAAATATGGCCCGGTCTAATGGATCGGTCAATGCTTCTGCACCCTGTAAAGAGCCCGAATCCCAAGAATTCCGCCAAATTGGCATCACTGACAGACCAAAATTGAGTGGACAAACGAAAGGCCGCGCCCCCAAAGGGAAGCGCGGCCTTTCAAATTCAATCGCTCGATTCGCCCCGGAACCTGTCCCCGAACGGCAGGTCCCGGCCGGTCAGCTCTCGCCGATCAGCCCTGGCGGGCCTTGAATCGCGGGTTCTTTTTGTTGATCACGTAGACGCGACCCCGGCGCCGAACCACCCGGCAGCCCTTTTCCCGCAGTTTCGCGGTCTTCAGTGAGTTAACGACCTTCATTTCTCTATCCTCTTGAGCCGCGCCGCTATGGCCCGGACGCGGAAAGGCGGGAACATAAGGACCGGCGAGGGGGCTGTCAAGCACGCGGAATCCGCTGAAAACCGAAGCAAAACGGGGCGGATGACGATCAGGCCTTACCAGTCGGAGAGCATCTTCTCCGCATCTTTTTTCAGTGCATGAAAACGGCAGATCCGAAGGGCGCCGCTGTCGATCGCCTTGGTGCGCCGGGTCCAGAGCTCAACGGCCTGTTCAACCGCATCCGCGGTCGACTTGTCCATTGTGTGCCCTTTGATGCTGTTCAGAAAGCCCGCCCAGGCGCTGGTGATGATCTTATGGACGTCTTCAGTGATGTCTTCCTTGATGCGTATATCCAGCCGTGCCTCGGTCAAGGCGGCCTCATAATCCTTCATCGTCCAGGGATGGGGTGCGACCGGCTCCCCCTTCTTCCAGTCTCCAACCGCCTTGGTGTCGGCGTTTTCGGCAAGCACGTAATCCGTGAAGAGCAGCTGGCCGCGCGGCTTGATCATGTTGATGATCTCAGCCAGCAGGCGCTCCTTGTCCTCGACCAGATACAGGGCCTCTTTGGAAAAAACACAGTCGATGGACGACTCGCGGAACTCGTAGTGGTCCACGTCGAAGTAGTGGATGGGCGCCCGCTTGGCGAGCCCGGCCATGGTGGAAAGCTCCATACCGGCATCCGCCACTTCACGGTCGGCCTCCAACCCTGTCATCCAGATGTCGAAATGCTCGGCGATGATCCGGGTGGCGCCACCGAGCCCGGCACCGACTTCGATCACCGTATGTTTGGGATCCAGCGCGAAGGGCTTGACCAGCTTCAGGATATAGTTTTTGTCGCCGGGGCCGGACATGCCCTCGCCCCAGATCTCCTGCATCACTTCAAGCCGCTTGGACATCCACTCCGGCGAACCAGGCTCCGGCGCGTCCTCGTCCAGTTCTCCGGACTCGAAGGGCACCAGCTTCTTTTGGTGGACCGTCAGGTCATAGCCTTCCCACCACGCTTTCAACCGCATCCAAAATGGAATCTGGGTCTTCAGCGTTGCTTGCTGGGACGAGTTGGCACCTTGAGCCATGGTATTCCTTCACTCATCAGACGGGCACCCGGCCGAACCACGGCGATAATTGCGGCCGGATTTCTTCCCTCCATTAACCTTAGATAGCGAGAAATCCTTTAATCACCCTTAAGCCACTGGCCGGCCATGGTTTACTCAAACTGGCGGTTACACAGCCGTATGCGCAACCGGGACGGGCATTCATCTGGTGTTGCACAAGAAGCCGGTGATACGGCGGCCATAGCCGCGCTGTATGGCCGAACCCGATCCAATGACTGCGAAGAGCTGCTATCGCGAAAAGCTCAGGCCGCAGACCGGGGCGTGAGCGCCGCCGGGGAAACCTTCAGATCCAGGATGGCGGGTACGCCGGCGGCTTGGGCACGGGCCAGGGCGGCCGGGAAATCCTCATGGCTGGCCACCGTTTCCCCGTAGCCACCATAGGCCTGGGCCAGCGCGGCAAAGTCCGGGTTCACCATGTCGGTGCCTGAGGGACGGCCCGGATAGTCACGCTCCTGGTGCATGCGGATCGTGCCGTAGAGGCCGTTGTTGGAAATCAGCACGATGATGTTGGCGCCGTATTGGACCGCGGTACCGAACTCCTGCATGGTCATCTGAAAGCAGCCGTCACCGGCCAGGCAGATTACATCACGGTCGGGATGCTCAAGCTTCGCGGCAACCGAGGCCGGCAGACCGTAGCCCATGGACCCGCTGGTCGGGGCAAGTTGGGTCCGCCAGGACTTGTATCGAAAGTAGCGATGCAGCCAGGCCGAATAGTTGCCGGCGCCGTTTGTGAGGATGGCGTTTTCGGGCAGCGTCCGGGAAAGGTGCAGAATGAGCTGCTCCATCTTCAGCGCGCCGGGGGTTTCCTGCGGCACCTGCCAGGCCTCGTAGTCCGCCCGCCCCGCTTCGAGCCAGTCGCTTCGCGCCGCATCGCTCGCTGCTTCCACTGCAGCCGCCAATTGCTGGACGAAGGCCCCGGCGGAGGCAGCGACGGCGCGGGCCGGTCGGTAGACCCGCCCCGGTTCGCTGGGATCGGCATGAACGTGGACCAGCCGCTGCCGCGGTTCGGGGATATCCACCAGGCTGTAGCCGCTGGTGGTAATCTCTCCCAGCCGCGCGCCCAGGACCAGCAGCAGGTCAGCCGAGCGCACCCGCTCGGCCAAGTTCGGATTGATGCCGATGCCGACATCGCCGATGTAACAAGGATGCCGGTTGTCGAGGTAGTCCTGGCAGCGGAAGGAAACGCCCACGGGCAGCGACAGCTTACCCACCAACTGTTCAAGGGCCGCGCCGGCAGCAGCCGACCAGCCGCCGCCGCCGACAATGGCGAGCGGTTTCTCGGCCGCTTCGATCAGCGCCAGAACCGAGCCGACGTCCTCCTGCGATGCCAGCCCGGAGGCGAGCACAGCCGGCGCAGCGTCGGCAACATCGGCAGAGGCCGAAAGCATGTCCTCCGGCAACGCCAAGACCACCGGCCCGGGCCGCCCGGAGGCCGCCACGTGAAAGGCCGCGCTGACGTATTCCGGAATGCGCTCGGTCACCTCGATCTCGGCAACCCACTTGGCGAGGGGGCCGAACATCTGCCGGTAGTCGACTTCCTGAAAGGCCTCGCGATCCCGCTGCCCGCGGGCGACCTGGCCGACGAAGAGCACCATCGGCGTCGAATCCTGAAAGGCGACATGGACGCCGGCCGAAGCATTGGTGGCGCCCGGTCCCCGGGTCACAAAGGCCACGCCGGGCCGGCCGGTCAACTTGCCATGGGCCTCGGCCATCATCGCCGCGCCGCCTTCCTGACGGCAGACGATCGTCTGAATCGGACTCTGGTGCAGCCCGTCCAAAGCCGCCAGGTAGCTTTCGCCGGGAATGCAGAAAACCCTGTCGACACCCTGGATACGCAGTTGGTCTACAAGGATCTGGCCGCCGTGGCGTTCGGACATTTCGCACTCCCAAGAAAGGTCTTTATACCGATCTTCCCTTTTGCCACAGCGGCAGCCAGGAAGAAACGGGCCGTTGCATGACTGCCCTGGTGATGATTCCTGTGCCGGCGCGGGTTGCGCATCGACGCCGAAGTCGGCCGCCATCCGAACATCAAGGTCTGCGGCAGAGACGGCATCGACGGCCAACTACGCCGACGTCCTGAAGTGATCGGGGTATTCCCGGCGCAGTAGATCGATCCGCTCGATGGTGCCGGTCAGGTGCCGGCGCATTTCCTCCTGCGCGCCCTGTTCATCGCCGGCCTCGACCGCATCGATGATCGCGCGGTGGGCCGCCAGAATAGCGTTGATCTTGCCTTCTTTCGGCAGATCGAGGCGGCGGGCACGTGCCATATGCCCGGCCTTCGCTTTCAACAGACTGTGCAGATTCAACTGGCCCACCCCGTCAAACAGGGTTTGATGAAAGGCTTCGTCCAGTTCGTTGAACATCGCCATCTCGTCCAGGTTATCGGCAAGAACCTCCTGCATATCCAAGATCGCCCGCGCTTTTTTGATAACAGCCGGGTCCGGCGCCCGGGCCAGGCGGCGCACCACTTCCGCCTCCACCGCCATGCGCAGAAAGTGGGCCTCGTTGAGTTGCGCCACATCGATCTTGGTGACGATGGTCTTGGACTGCGGGAAAATCCTGACAAGCCCGTCCTGCTCCAGCCGCTGCATCGCCTCGCGGATCGGCGACTGGCTGACTTCGTACCGCTGTGTGAGTTCGACCCTGGACAGGGTGGCACCGGGCGGCAGTTCCAGATTGACGATACGCTGGCGCAGGTCGTCATAGACACGCTGCGAGGCAGTCGCGGACTCTCCACGGTTCGCGGGCAACATGCCGCTCCCCGCCAGCCGGTGATCGGACATCGAAACGGCCATAAAACCCCTTTGCTTTTCCGGCGGCCTCGCCCGAGGCCCCTTTTGTCCCCTTCAAATAGCGCGGGATAAAGTTTGATTCAACTAGTCTGCTAATATATTAGTTGACTGTCATCGCATAGAGCTGCGTTACGGCAGCCGCGCAAATAAGACGACCCCCACGGGAGGAAATCATGAAAATCAAAAGCTTAAACAAGGCCTCGACGATTGTGGCGCTCGCGGCCGCCTTTGGAATCGGCCTCGGCACGGCGGCCGAGGCCCGCACGCTCAAGGTCCAGACAAGCGCCACGGCCAGCCACTTCACCCTGGCCTTTCTCAACGAGACCTGGGTGCCGCGGCTGAAGGACATGACCGGCGGGTCGCTGGAAATAGAACTGCTGCCGATCAAGGCGGTGGTGCCGCATCGCGAAACGCCGGAAGCCGTTGCCATGGGTATCCTCGACGGCGATCTCACCTCGATCAACTACTTCGCCGGACGCGATCCCTCCTTCGCCTTGATGGGCGATCTGATCGCCGGTTATGACAGTGCCGACCAGATCCAGGCCTACTGCGCGATCGGCGGCGGCAAGGAGATGCTCCAGAAGCTCTATGACCAGTATCAGCCGGGGGTGAAGGTCATCGGCTGCGGCGCCTATGCCCGCGAAGCCTTTGTTTCAAGCGTTCCGGTACGCGGCGTGGCCGACTTCAAGGGCGTGAAAGTCCGCTCCCCCGAAGGTCTTGCCTCTGAGGTCTTCAAGCGCGCCGGTGCGTCGCCGGTTTCACTGCCGGGCTCCGAAGTCTACACGGCGCTCGAGAAAGGCGTGATCGACGCAGCCGACAACTCGGCCTACGCCAACAACGATGCCAACGGCCTGAACAAGATCGCCAAGTTCCCGATCTTTCCCGGCATTCACTCCACACCGATCCTTCAGTTCACGGTTTCCCAGACGGCCTGGGATCAAATGACGGCGGCCGAGCAGGCTGCGCTGGAGGTCTGGTATCTCGCCGCTTACAACGACATGCGGCGGATCGTCGATATGAAGGACCGCGAACTGGTCGCCCGCGACAAGGCCGCCGGCGACATTGAGGTCATCGACTGGCCGCAGTCCGAGCGCGATGCCTTTCGCGAGATCGCCGTCGGCGCCTGGAAGGACTACGCCGCATCCTCGGAGATGGCTCAGGAAGTCTACGCATCGCACATCGCATTCATGAAGAAGATCGGTCTTCTGAACGCAGACTTCTGACGACAGGCAAGGTCACACCTGCTCCGGCGGGTGTGGCCGACGTCTGATGTCTTTCGGCTGCCGACCTGCCTCTGGAGCACAGGCAGGCTGCCTCTCCCAACCCGGCGTCGCCCGCATCAGTACGCCGGACCGGTAAGGTCTCCCCTCTATGAGTCACCCAACGGGAACGCTTCAAGATACCGACATTGAGATCGGCGCGGATGACCCTCTGCACGACGATACGTCGTTGCCGCTGGCGCGTTACGGGATCGTCGATCACATCAGCCACTTCTCGGGGCTTTGCGTCTCGGTACTCTACATGGTCGCCGCGGGCGCGACGCTCTGGGAAGTCGTTGCCCGCTATGTCTTCCATGCGCCGACGCAATGGGCCTTTGAAGTCGTCATGGTTCTCTGCGCGACATCCTGGATGATTTCGTCGGGCTACGTGACGCTGAAGAAGCGGCATATCGGGATCACGGTCTTTCATGTTCTCGCGCCAGACCGGGTGCGCTGGTGGCTTGATCTCTTCGCGATGCTGGTCGGCATTGCCGCCCTCTTTCTGCTGCTGACGGATGCCTCGATCCGCGCCTTTACCGCGGTCGACCATGTGGAGCGGACCGGCAGCGCCTTCAACTCACCGATGCCCATGATGCTGAAGGTTCTGCTTCTGCTGGGCACCATCCTTTACCTGACCCAGTTGACGGTGAATCTTTACCGTCACTTCGACTCGCCAGGCTGGCGCGTTGCGGTGAAAACCCTCGGCGCCTTCATGGCCTTTTACTTCGTCTCCACCCTGGCGGCCCACTACGGCGGCGCCGACAGCATGCTGGGTCTGCCCCAGAGCTTTTTCAGCGGTATCGCCCAGGCGCTTGACCCCAGCCAGGTGCTCGACATGCGCGCCTATGACCTGGGCACGGTTTCCTTCGTCATGGTGCTGCTGCTGGTCGCCCTGATGATGACCGGCATGCCGCTCGGCATCGTCACCCTGATCGTCTCGGTTCTGATGGCGATCGCTTTTTTCGGTCCGCGCGGGCTCTACCTCGTGTCCACCAACGCCACCGGCCTCCTGGACCACTATACCCTGGTCGCGATCCCCTTCTTCGTGCTCATGGCCTCCATTCTGGAGCGTGCCGGGATTGCGGAAGACCTCTTCGACGCCATGTCGATTTTCGCCGGCAACCTGCGCGGCGGCGTGGCCGTGCAGACGGTTGTCGTCGCCGTCATCCTGGCGGCCATGTCGGGCGTCATGGGCGGTGAGATCGTCATGCTTGGCCTCGTGGCCCTGCCGCAGATGCTGCGCCTGGGTTACGACCGCAAACTGACCATCGGGTTGATCTGCGCCTCAGGCGCCCTGGCGACCCTGATCCCGCCTTCCATCATCATGATCGTCTACGGCTTGTCCGCGGAAGTGGGGATCGGCGACCTCTTCATGGCCGGTGCCCTGCCCGGCATCATGCTGGCCACCTTCTACGCGCTCTTCGTCCTCCTGCGGGTCAACCTGAACCCGAAACTCGCCCCCACCGCAAAGGAAGTCGAGGCGATGACGGGGACCAGCAACAAGCTTTCCCGCGCGCGCATGAACGCGGTCCTGCTCTGCATCCTGCTTATCGGCTCGGTGATGGGATCGATCTACGGCGGCATCGCTTCGGTGACCGAGGCCGCCGCCGTGGGCTGCTTCGGCGCCATTGTGGTCGCCGCCGTGCGTCACGAAATGAAATGGCCGGTGCTCCAGGCGGCCCTGCTGGGATCGATGACCACGGTCGGCACGATCATCTGGCTGATCCTGGGTGCGGTCTCCTTTGTCGGCATCTTCAATCTGGTCGGTGGCGCCGCGTTCATGCGCTCCCTGTTCCTGGACCTCGGGCTGCCGGCGATGGGGGTCATCCTGGTGATGATGGCGATCCTCGTCATCCTCGGCACCTTTATGGAATGGATCGCCATCGTCTTCATAACAGTGCCGGTCTTCGCGCCGGTGGTGATGACCCTGGCGCCCGAGCTGGGATTGACCGAGGAAGAGGCGAAAATCTGGTTCGGCGTGCTTTTCGTGATGAACATTCAGATCTACTTTCTCTCACCACCTTTCGGGCCGGCCTGCTTCTGGCTGAAATCAGTGGCGCCGAAAGACATCAGCCTCCAGGAAATCTTCGTTTCCGTCCTGCCCTTCATCGGGTTGCAGATTATCGGCCTGGTTCTGGTGATGACGTTCCCGCAGATCGCCCTCTGGCTGCCCCAGGCCCTGGGCGGATGACGATAAAGACAAGGAGGTCCAGATGATCGGGCGCGACAGTGAGAAGGATATGAACGCCTACGGCCTCTGGCCCTGGGCCGGCGGAATTTTCGTGGCTGCCGTACTGATTGGACTAATGTTCGTATTGGCCCGGGGTTTTGCCTGATACGGAAGATGGGATTGTTGCGGTGACTGGAAAGAAAAAGACTTACAACGACCTGCGCAGCGCGCGCTGGATGGCGCCGGACGACTTCCGCTCCTTCGGGCATCGGTCCCGCACCATGCAAATGGGTTACGCGCCGGATGATTGGAGCGAAAAGCCGGTCATCGCGATCCTCAATACCTGGTCGGATGCGCAGCCCTGTCACATGCACTTCAAACACCGGGTCGAAGACGTCAAGCGGGGCATCTTCCAGACCGGCGGCTTTCCCATGGAGCTGCCGGTGCATTCCCTGTCGGAAACCCTCCTGAAGCCGACCAGCATGCTCTACCGCAACATGCTGGCCATGGAAACCGAGGAACTGCTGCGCTCTCACCCCATCGACGGGGTCATCCTGATGGGCGGCTGCGACAAGACCACAC
Organism: Pelagibius sp.; assembly: GCF_965249265.1. Taxonomy (NCBI): domain Bacteria; kingdom Pseudomonadati; phylum Pseudomonadota; class Alphaproteobacteria; order Rhodospirillales; family Rhodovibrionaceae; genus Pelagibius; species Pelagibius sp. The sequence continues at coordinate 3,715,881 of NZ_OZ252224.1, forward strand.
CGGGCCTGGTCATGGGTGCGGTTTCCATGGGCCTGCCCTTCATCTACGTGACCGCCGGACCGATGCTGCGCGGAAACTACCGCGGACAGGTCCTGGGCTCGGGCACCGACTCGTTCAAGTATTGGGACGAGCGCCGCTCCGGCCTGATCTCAAAAGAAGAGTGGGTCGGCGTCCAAGGCGGCATCGCCCGCTCCTATGGCCACTGCATGACCATGGGAACCGCCTCGACCATGACGGCGATCGCCGAGGCCCTGGGCCTGACGCTGCCGGGCGCCAGTTCGATCCCCGCCGCCGACGCCAACCACCAGCGCATGTGCGCCGCGGCCGGGCGGCGCATCGTCGACATGGTGTGGGAGGATCTGACACCGGATCAGATTATCACCCAGGCTGCCGTTACCAACGCCGTCACCGTGGCCATGGCGACCGGCTGCTCGACCAACGCCATTATCCACCTTATCGCCATGGCGCGCCGCGCCGGGATTTCGCTGGATCTCGACGCCTTCGACAAGATCGGCCGGACCACACCGGTCATCGCCAATATCCGCCCCTCGGGCAAGGACTATCTCATGGAGGACTTCTTCTATGCCGGCGGTCTGCGCGGGCTCATGAAGAACCTCTCCGACAAGCTCGACCTGTCCACACTCACCGTGACGGGCGAGACACTCGGGAAAACCCTGGAGGGCGCGGAGGTCCATAACGACGACGTCATCCGGCCACTCGACAATCCGGTTTACCACGAAGGCTCCCTGGCGGTGCTCAAGGGAAACCTCGCACCCGACGGCGCGGTGATCAAACCGGCGGCCTGCGATCCGAAGTTCTTCAAACACAGCGGTCCGGCCCTGGTGGCGGACAGCTATGCCGAACTGAAGGAAATCATCGACGACGAGACCCTCGACATCGGCCCCGATACGGTTCTCGTGCTGCGCAATGCCGGCCCCCAGGGCGGTCCCGGCATGCCCGAATGGGGCATGATCCCGATGCCGAAGGCGCTCCTGAAAAAGGGCCATCGCGACATGCTGCGGATTTCGGATGCGCGCATGTCCGGTACCTCTTATGGCGCCTGCATCCTGCATGTGGCGCCGGAGGCATACATCGGCGGACCGCTCGCGCTGTTGCGCAGCGGCGACATCATCGAGGTCGATATACCGGAACGGTCCCTCAACATGCGTGTATCGGAAGCCGAGTTACAGCAACGGCGCAGTAAATGGGCCGCGCCCAGCCCGCGCTATGGCCGCGGCTACGGCTGGCTTTTCACTAAGCACATCGAGCAAGCCAACGAAGGTTGCGACTTTGACTTTTTGAAGACCGAATTCGGCGCCCCGGTAGACGAACCCGAAATCAATTGAACCTGCCGGCCGTCGCAAGACGACCCTGCCCGCCCGAAACCGATGCAATACGGGATGATCCCCCATGACCGAAAACGCTCTCTCCCCGGCAACCCATGCAAAGCTGATGACGGTCTCCGTCGCGACCCTGGCGACGGCGCTTTTCAAACGCGGCCTGCGCAACCAAACAATACAGGACGTGCGCCCTCTGCGGCCGAGCGGCCGCAACATGGTTGGGCCGGCCTTCACCCTGCGCTACATGCCGGCGCGCGAAGACCTGAACCAGCTGGTCGAGTTCCGCAACCCCGATCATCCGCAGCGCAAGGCGGTGGAAATCTGTCCGCCCGGCGCCATCCTCGTCATGGACAGCCGAAAAGACCCGCGCGCCGCCTCGGCAGGCGACATCCTGATCACCCGCCTGCAGATGCGCGGCGTCGCCGGCGTGGTAACGGACGGGGGTTTTCGCGATGCCATGAGGATCGCAGAGCTGGATATCCCGGCATATCACAACCGGCCCTCCTCACCGACAAACCTGACGCACCACCAGGCAATCGACCTCAACGTGCCGATCGGCTGCGGCGATGCCCCTGTCTTTCCCGGCGACATCCTGGTCGGCGATGACGACAGCGTCATCGTGATTCCGGCCTACCTCGCCGACGAAATCGCGGAGGAGGCGAGCGAGATGACGGCCTATGAGACCTTCGTCATCGAACAGGTGAAAAACGGCGCCAGCATTGTCGGCCTCTATCCGGCCACCAAGGACGAAAATCTCGAGGCCTTCGCAGCCTGGCGCAAATCGAAGGAGTGATCGTCCGGCCGGCCGCGGACCGGGCTCTGCCGCCAGGTCTCAAGAAGGGCTGATAGGTGAAGGAAATGGTGGGCGTACCTGGGATTGAACCAGGGACCTCCTCGATGTCAAGGAGGCGCCAGTGTTCCTAGAAACGGGGAATCAAGGGGTTACGTGGGCCAAGGTCTGCCCTCACCCAATTCCGATGAGCCGCCAGGACTGCGTGACACAGATTTAGTCTCCCGAACCCCTATATTAACTTCGGAAGGATGTAACAGCGCCACCGACGGCTGTTCGCGAGGCTTCCCCGCGCTATCTCAGAAAGAACTCGACGGGGACGACAAGTTCAAGCTGGGCACCGGGCATTTCATCGGGCATTCCCGGTAAGGGCCGGGCGCGTTCGATCATGGCCGTCACTTCCTGATCCAGCAGCCTGTGACCGGAGCTCTCCTGTATCCGGTACTCAAGCACCTGGCCTTCCCGATCCATCACCAGATAGAGCAAGGCCGTGCCCTGCTGCTGGCGCCGCTTTGCCCGGCGCGGATATTCCTTGTGTCTCTGCAGCCAAGCCAGCAACTCCGCCATGTAGTCGGTCACGGCAGCCGGCGAACCCCCTGCACTCCCGCCACTGCCGCTGCCGGCATCGCGGGTCTCCTTGGTGCCCGACTTGCCTGCCGATCCCGCCGGCATGGCAACATCGGTGCGTGTCTCCGTGGGCAAACCAACTGGCCTGTCTGCTCGCTCGTTTGTTCTCTCAACGGTCCGCGCCTGCTCAACCGGCACGGCCGGTGCCGGTTGCGGTGGAGCCGGCTGCAGTGGGGCTGGTTTGCGGCTCGGCCGCGGCGGAATGAGGACGGGGCGGGCTTCCACCGGAAGCTCGGATGGGGCGGTTTCGACCACATCCACCGCCTGGACAGCGGCAACCTCCTCCGGCTCCACGGGCACATCCGCACTCTCGGAAAAGTCCATGACCGGCACCGGTTCAGCCTCGACGGTTTCGACAACATCATCCGCGGTTTCGGTATCGACGGGCACCGGATCGGGCAGGATTTCCGCTTCCTCGTCGGGGATCACCGCCGCGGTTTCCTCGGGCACCCCGGCGGGTTCGGCTTCCGGAAGATCGCGGTCATCCGTACTGGCGCTGCCCGGCGCACCGCCCGCAGGGCCGAGCGCAACCTCGATACCGCCGACCCCGCTGCGTACGGCGCCGCGCTCCGGCGGCAACCACAAGAACGCAGCGGCAAGGCCGGCGTGCAACAACAGCGCGACCGCAGAGGCCAAAACCCAGTGCCGCGCGGTAATCTGTATCACTTGCCGCCCGCCACGGTGAGAAGCTGCACTTTCTCGACCCCCGCCTCGCGCAGTACTTCCATCACCGCCACGACGCGCAGGGCCGGCGCCTCACTGTCTGCCTTCAGCCGGATCTTCATACCCTCCCGGCCGGCAAGGCGGTCGGCCATCGCTGCCTTCAGGGCGGCGTCTTCGAGGATGACGCCGTCCAGCGCGAGCTGGCCTTCGGCAGCAACCTGAACGACCAGTTCCTCGACCGCGACCTGGCCTTCGCCCAGCGATTGCGGCGGTACGATCCTGAATGGGTCCGCAGCGGAAAACTGCCCGGCCAACATGAAAAAAATCAACAGCAGGAAAACGACATTGATCAACGGCAGGATCCGCTCGTCGTCACTTCTGCTTTGGCGTGATTGAAAGCGCATGGTGTTCGCTACCGGTCCCGGACCAGGGAAAGGTTGGCAGCTCCGGCCAATGTCAGCCTGTCGAGCACCTGGACAGTCTGTTGCAGGGAAACGCCCCTTGCAGGCTTGATCACAACACGGCGGTCCGGCGCCTGCGCAACCCGACGGCCGACCCGTTCAGCCAAGGCATCCAGCGAAAGCGTCTCGCCGGCCAGGCGCAGCCGGTCCGGCATCACCTCAACCAAGAGCGCACCCTCCATCGGGCTCGCACTGCCGGCCGGGGCCGGCGCATTGAGTGCGATCGCCCGCCAATCCAGAAAGCTCGAGGCCAGCATGAAAAAGATCAACAGGATGAAGACCACATCGATCAGCGGCGTCAGACTGACCAGGGACCGCCGCCGCGCCTTGTTGCTATCGGCCAGCCGCCGCTGAGGCGGCAGCGAAGCGGCCCGATGCATAATTCTGTTCATCTTCGACCTCGTCGACGAAGTGACCCGATAGATCCTCGGTGAAGACCTGGGTCACGATGCTGTCCATTTCATGCGCCAGGGCGTCGACACGCCGTTCCAGCCAATTGAGAAGCACGACGACCGGGATCGCCACGGCAAGACCAACGGCTGTCGTCAGCAGCGCCTCCCATATGCCGCCGGACAGGATCGACGGGTCCACCTGACTGCCCGCCTGCTCGAGCTGACGAAAGGCCTCGATCATGCCGAGGACGGTTCCGAAGAGACCCAAGAGAGGCGCCAGCGAGGCGATCACTTCCAGCGGCCGAAAACCACTGCGCAGCGCTTCCAGGACATCGCCGCCGAAACGCAGAACCTCTTCGCGCACCATGCTTTCATCGATGCCGCGCCGCTGCCCGCGGATCGCCCTGGCAACAGCCTGTGCCACTGGGCCACGCGCAGCCGCCACCTGGGAAAGCGCCGCGTCCGACCGTCCGGCGCGATAGAGGCGCAAGGCTTCACGCGCTGTGCGGCGTTCGCCGACACGCAGGGCGCGGAACTGCCAGATCTTCAAAACCACAATCGCCAGAGCGACAACCGACATGACCAGCAGAAGGGCAACAACGGGACCACCCGTCTGAAGCAGGTCCAAAGCCCGCTCAGCCATGCCGGCAGATCCCTCCGATGCAACTGCATCGGCTGTCAAAACAGCGGTATCGGGCCCTGCCTGCGTGGCGGACTCCAGTTCGTCATTCATCGACGTGGACCTCAATCCTGTAAAGGCATCTAGACAGCACAAAGGGCCCGCAGAACCGGGCAAAATCGTGCGAATGAGAGTCATTTTCAGCACAATTCAGCCGCCCTGGCAAGGCGCTATCCGTCCGCTAAGGTCAAACAGCACGCGCCACGATCATCATTCCCGACGGTCCCGGCGACATGGCACCGGCAAGCCAAAATCCGGCCAAGACCACTCCGCAAATCAAATTGCGAACCGTTCTCAATTAAGCTACAAAGCAGAGGCAATCCTTACGGAACTCCGGGCTTCGGTGCGACAAAGCGATGTCAAACGGTTCTATTTCGAGCATGGCGAAGAGCTTCAACGCTATCTGACCCGGCGGTTGAACTGTGCGCAGACAGCCGCCGATCTGAAGCAGGAGGCCTTTATTCGGCTGATGAACGGCCAACCCGCCGAAGCACTTGAGAATCCCAGAGCCTACCTTTACAGAATCGCCTCCAATCTGGTGGCAGATCACTTCCGCGGTGTGAAGTTCGAACCGCGGATCGTGGCCTCTGGGTTTCGGGACACGGTCCCGGATGAAAGGCCGGGCCCCGAACGAGCCATTCTCGCACAAGATGAAGTACGCAGCCTGAAACTGGCCATCAACGACCTGCCCCCGCGACAACGCGAAATCCTAATGCTGCACAAGTTTGAGGGCCTGAGTTATGGCGCGATCGCAGAACGGCTTAACATCTCAAAGAACACGGTAATGGTGCATATGATGCGGGCCCTCGCCCGCTGCAGAGACCGCCTCTCCGAAGAATAACGCCAAAAACCTCCAATCCGAGTAATGGCGCCATGGCCCGACTACGTCTTATGCGATAGGAGCGGCACAGCGGCTTAGGAAGTTGTCGATGCAAGTAAAAGACGATCGATCAATGGGCGGCGGCAATTGACAAACAAGAAGGTCAGACAGGCAACAAAGGATGCCGCGACGGAGTGGTTTGTTCGACTGCGCGATGATCCGGTATCCGACAGCGACAGAGCCGCCTTTGAGGCTTGGCGCAATGCCGATCCCGCCCATGCCGATGCTTATCGGGAGATGGAAAGGCTATGGCGCGGGCTGGACCAAGTCGACCACCAAAGCAGCACGGCCAGAGTTATCCAGGATACCCGCGGCGCGAAGGGGGCGAGAAGGCCCGCGGTGCGCCGATACGCCACTAAACGGTTGGCCTTCGCCGCCTCTGTCGCCGCAATTGTCGGTTTTAGCGCCTATGGCTTGACCCCAGCCGGCCTGTTCGCCGAGCACCGGACTCAGGCGGGCGAACAAAGTGAGATCACCCTGGAGGATGGCTCCGTCTTGCACCTTAACACGGCGACTGCCATTTCTACCGAATTCACTGCAGACAAAAGGCAGATCACCCTACACAGCGGCGAAGCTTACTTCGAAGTCGCCAAGGACATCAGCCGCCCCTTCGTCGTGGATGCCGAAATCGGCCAGGTCGAGGTCCTAGGCACCGCTTTTTCGGTGAAACGTAGGGACAACCGTCTTGAGGTAATCGTAACCGAAAACAGGGTCACCGTCTCCGGTCAGGAACACAGACCTGCTGTTGCAGCAGCAGGCCAAGGTGTCCGCATCACGGAAGCCGGGCTGACGTTCCTGGCTCATACCAACACCGAGACATCGCTCGCCTGGCGCCGGGGTCGGCTGGTCTTCGACAACAAACCGCTTGGTGAGGTTCTTGCGGAGTTAGATCGTTACCGGAAGGGGCGCATCGTGGTTCTGGATAGCGCGCTCAAAACCCTTCCCGTGACTGGCTCCTTTGCCATTGACCAGGCCGACAAGACGCTGGGAACCATCGAGCAGACACTGCCGTTGCGGCTGTTGCGGCTGAGCGATCTACTGGTCGTCGTCTACGCCGACCCTCCGCCATAGCCGATACAAAGAACGAAGCCCGACAGGCGATACCTTCCGGCGCAGGAAAGTTTTTTTGCCACCCGAAGTAATGGTACCTACGCATTCCCGCGTCCTCTCACATAGAGAATGCAATTAAGACGCATTTGCGTGAACTACTGGAGGCCGGGGGAAATCATGAATACGCGTGCTTGCGTACAGGCGATGGCTATTCTACTAGGCCTTGGGGTCGCTTCGGCGGCTCAGGCTTCAGCACAGGAAACTGAAGTCCGGACATTCGCAATCACGGGTCAGCCGCTTTCCTCAGCGCTGCTCAAATTCGCGGAGCAGACCGGCCTGGAGCTCCTGTTCGACGCCCGTATCGCGGCAGGAAAGACTTCCCCCGGCGTACAGGGCGACCATGCGCCCGAGCAGGCGCTTCGCCTTCTTCTTGCCGAGACCGGCCTTCGTTACCGCTTCACCAGCGCCGGGGTAATCACTCTGGAGGCTGACACGACAGAGCAAAACAGCGGTCCGCTGCGATTGGAGCCAATCGTCGTAGAAGGTGAGAAGATCGGCCGCACGTTGCGTGAAACACCGGCAAGCACTGTCGTCATTGGACCGGAGGCCGATACCCCGCTAAGCCGTAACAGTCGCGATGCCATTCAGGGCATTCCCAACGTCCTCGTCGAAGACAACGCAAACGTGCCGTCGATTCGCGGCATTGACGGCTCAGCCGGACAAACTGGCGGCGCGGCGCTCTCCACAGGCGCTCAGCCGAGGGTCAACATTATCGTCGACGGCGTACCAAGACCCCTGACGATCGGTGCGACACCAACGATCAACAGCACCTGGGACCTTGAGGCCATAGAAGTAGCCCGCGGCCCCCAGTCCACCACAACAGGCCGCAACTCACTGGGCGGCGCGATACGCGTCTCCACGATCGATCCGTCTTTCGACTACGAGGCTGCGGCCCGGGGAAGTTACTTCGATCAAGATGGCACCGTGGGCGGCGCCTTGATGGCGAATCTTCCCATCCTGGAAGACCAGATAGCCGCGCGCTTCACAGCGGAGAGATCCCATGGAAAGACCTATGTGAACGTCGTTGAGCCAGCGGTGGCCGCCGTCAGAGACGACATCGAGTCCGAAGACTACGCGCGCTATCGCGGCAAGGTATTGATCACGCCGAACGCGGCGGAAGACCTGGAGTTGCTGTTCTCGGTAGACCATTCCGAGGCCAAGCGACTGTTCCGCCCTTTGGTCGACGCCGATGCGAATGACTTCGAATCGTCCAACTTCACGTCAATCAACTCTATCAGCGATAATGAACAGACTGTCTATGCCTTCAATCTGACTTATTCGATCTCGGATCAGTTGGAGTTTGAAGGCCGGGCCGCCTTTCTCGACAACCGTTTTGACATTCCTGACACGACTCCCCTTTTTGACTTTAGGCAGAATACCGACACGATCACGTCCGAGGCCCTGTTGCGCGTTCGCGATTTCGGCCTCCTGGACAAAGGAGTCTTCGGCGTCGCGTTTGAAAACCAGCGCGACGATGCCACCAACGAAGTGGCCTTTTTTCCGCTTGCGTTGGATGCTGAAATCAACAATCTCGGCATCTTCAGTGAACTGGAATTCGACCTCGCTGAGGCCGGGCTGCCGGAAGGTCTGACCATGATTGCAGGTGGACGGATTGAGTTCGACAGCCGGGACCGTTTCCTTGCGTTTGCCGGCGCAGGCACGGACACGACGGTCGAGGAGACGGCCTTCATCCCCAAAATCGGCCTTCGCTACGATATCTCGAACGCCGTCACAGTCGGCTATACCTATTCGGAAGGCTTCCGGCCCGGCGGTGTCGACTTCGATCTGTTCAATCCCGTCGGCGGCGTTGTCGAGTACGACTCGGAACGCCTGCGTCAGCACGAGATTTACACCCGGACAAACTTTCTCGACGAACGCCTGACCGTCAATGCCAGCGCTTTTTACTACACCTTTGTCGACGCTCAAACTAGCGGCGCAGCAGCCGGGACCGCCGGGGCCATCGGCCTGTTCGGCAATGTTCCAGAAGCGAGAGGCTTTGGCTTAGAGTTGGACGCTGCCTTCGAGATCGTCGATGGCCTTACCATGAACGGTGGCATCGGTCTCCTCGACACCGAGATTACCGATGCGGGGCCGAACGTACCCCAGTTTGAGGGTGAGGATCTGCCGCAGGCCCCTAACCTTACACTGAACGGCGGCCTGTCATACATCTCAGACCTTGGCTTCGACGCATCGATCAAGGCGCGCTACGTCGACTCAAAAACAGTCAGTCTCGGATTCGATGAAAGCGACAGCTACGTCGTCGTCGATCTGGCCGCGGGCTACGCGTTCTCACTAAGCGATGACTTCGATTTAAGGATTGATGCTTTTGTCACCAATCTGACCGACGAACGCTACGTCGTCGATCCAAACGACGGGCTTACAGAGGTTCTGGGGCGCCCCCGAACCATCGGTGTCGCCGGGACCATAAGGTTTTGAGGATGCCGGGATTCATCAGGAAAAGAGGGCAGAGCCGGCGCGAGGGTTTCGGTGCGCAAGCCTGGGCTTACAGGCACTCAATTGCACTACGCTGGGTGCTTGCCGGCCCCGGGGCGATGACCGGCGCCATCGCCATAATGGCGGCAATGCCTATATGGCTTCCCGTAGGTTCGGCCGGGATCGATCATCTGATTCTTCCCTTGATATTGTTCCCGGCGCTCTGGGCGACTCTGTTCTTCTACACGGTTCTGGAAAACAGCCTGCCGCGCGCAGTCTTCGTCATGCTTGCGATCATCGGAGTCAACATCGCCGCAGCGTTCTGGATGATCCGGTTCAGCGGGCTCAGTTGAACATGATTGCCAATTGCGAGGAACCTAATCCGTGATCGAACTGTCGAAAGACAAAACCAAACGCCTTGTGGCGGTTCACGGTTGGTCGGGCATACTGCTGGGCCTCGCCCTCTACGTTGTGATACTGACAGGTGCCGTCGCTGTCTTCGCCGATGAAATCGGAGCATGGTCGATCGGCGACGCCGAGGCTGGCAACCCCTTCGCTTCGCCGCTCGATGCCCCATTGCGGAAGATGGCGGAGGACGTTGCGGTCGAGTATAGGGATGACGTCGATGTCTACTACAATTCGGCCGGTCACATCGTCGCTTTCTTTCATACCCACGCTACCAACCAAGTAGGACAGCTCGACGACAAGGGCGTAATGTTCGAGTTCGACCCAACCACCACCAAGATGGTCTCCCGCCGCGAAGGATTTGGAAGCGAACTCTACGGCGCCGACCCCGCCGGCGCTCTCGACAGCTTCCTGGTCGATCTGCATGTTCGGCTTCATCTGCCCGACCCCTGGGGGCTCTATCTCACCGGCATTCTGGGGTTGATGATGACCGCGGCGGCTGTGTCTGGATTCCTTATTCACCGCCACCTGATAAAAGACCTCTTTGTCGCCCCAAGGCCCTCAAACCTAGTGCTCTTCGCCCGAGACCGGCATGTCTTGGCAGGAAGCTGGACCCTGCCCTTCGCCTTTGTCTTGGCCTTTACCGGCTCATTCTTGAGTTTCGCCGTATCGCTTGGGCTGCCGGTCGTCGGCGCGACTGCCTTTGGCGGAAACCAGATGGCCCTCTTCGAGACACTGTATGGCCTGCCAGACTATGAGGATTCGGGCACAGCGCCATTGGTCGATCTTGACTCGGTCACGGCACGATCCACGGAAATCGCCGGATCTCTGCCAACCGGTCTTGCCATCCATCACTGGGCGCGCGCCGATGCCGTCGTGCAACTGTATCACCCGCCTGCCGCCGGTACTTTGCGCGGCGTGAAACACAGCTTTGAAGGAAAGACCGGCAGGTTCTTGGGGAGCAAACCCGACATCGGCACGGCACCATCGATCGGCGACACGGCCTTCGGGCTCATGTTCGCGCTGCACTTTGGCGACTTTGCCGGAACCGCGTCTAAAGTCATCTGGTTCTCGCTTGGCCTAGCCATGTGTTTTCTGACGGTGACCGGCCTACAGCTTTGGCTGCGTCGATACGAGGACCAGCCGCTATGGCGCCGCTTTGGCCGCGCGCTAACAATTTTGGTCTATGGGCTGCCCATCGCGATGACCGGCGCCGGCTATGCCTATTTCCTCAGCCTGAGCACAAACGAGACGCTATTCTGGACACCCATAGGTTTTCTTGTCGTGGCAGGCCTCGCTATCGCAATCGGCCTCGCCGTCAGAAGAGACTTGGCACTCAACCGAGCCTACAGGCTGATGCTCGGTGCGGGCCTGATCGCTCTCCCGCTGCTTCGCATGTTATCCGGCGGGCCTGCCTGGCCCGAGTTATTGGCCATGGGAAACACCGCTGTGGTGTCGTTCGACCTCTTGCTGATAATTGCCGGTACCGGCTTCGTGATCGCCGGAACAGGGCTGACGAAGTCGCATAGGAGAGCACGCTACGCCTCCAAAACACTTTCCGAGGAACCATGACCGCGTGCATAACCCTGGCAGCCATCGCCGTGAGTCTACTGGGAATTGCTTACCTCTCAGCAACCGACCCAAAGCGCCGACGGTCATTCAAGTTGCAGCCCCATAAAGGGCGACGCCATGTGATTACTGCCTGCCTGCTCGCCTTCGCACCGGGGTTTGCATTGCTGGTCAGCGGCCAGTCAGCCGCTTTTGTCATGTGGTTGGGAACAGTCTCCCTTCTCGGCTGGCTGTTGATACTCTGGGCGCCTGCGTCAAGGAACGCTCCACGCGCCGGACCGGTCATCAGGGATCGAAATATCGACCACTCCGAGTTCTGAAAAAGCCGCTGGCGGCGACCAGGCAGCTTTGTTCACGAGGCGATGCAATATCGATGATCGATATCAGCCGTCAACCCTTCCGGCGCGCTCCTACTTGATGAAAGACAACGGGGCCTGTGCCGTTGCTTCGATCTGTGCCAGACAGTCATTGCGCGCGCCCGTCTCATCGCCGCAGGCCATGACGTCGTTCAACAGTACGCGGCCCAGACGTTCGCAGGGCATGTCCCTGATGTCGAAAACCTTCAGGCTGGTCTTGCCGGCCGGCAGCGGAGCCGCCTGAACCGCCAGGCGTTTGCTGACGATCCCCTCGCCGTCGAACATCACCATATCAAGCTTCAACTCGGTGAAGTCGCGAGCCGATCCATTCTCCAGCACCAGATAGGCGCGACAGGCTTCGCCCTGCGCCTCCAGCTTGTTGAGCTCGATCTTGAGGGGACCTGAATCCTCGGCCTGGGCCGCAGAGGCACAGCCGAGGATCAAAGCCGTCACCGTGCAGGCAAATCTGTACAAAGCTGTCGTCCCGACTTTTTGAGTGGTGCCGCCGCGCCGAACGACAGAGTCCGGGCTCAGCCAAGGTTTGCGACAATATCGCAAGTGAATATCATTCGCAAACAAGGATCAACCCCTATACAATCGGGGGCCTAAGAGGCTTTCTCTCCGGCGAGAACAGAGGCTGATGATCCACAGACGATCCCTTACACGGCGGGCCGCTCTCGGCCTGCTCGGCGGCAGTGCCGCGGCGGCCGGTGGTGCCTTGGCCCTGGGAAGCGGCCCGCTCGCCGGTAGCCCGGCGACGGCTCACAGCCTGAAAGCCAGCGTTATCGACCACGCGCTGCGCGACGGTCAGACGACGGCCGGGATGATGAGCTTTGCCCCGGACGGACCACCGCCGGTTCTGCGGCTGCACCGCGGCGAAGAGTCCCTCATCGACGTGACGAACGGTCTCGACGAACCGACAACGGTGCATTGGCACGGGCTGCGGATCGCCAACAGCCAGGACGGCGTGCCCTATCTGACCCAGTGGCCGATCATGCAGGGCGAGACCCTGCGCTACGCCTTCTCGCCTCCCGACGCCGGCACTTTCTGGTATCACCCCCATTGCAACACCCTGGAGCAGATGGGGCGCGGCATGACCGGTATCTTGATCGTCGAAGACGACGAAGACGCCGGTTTCGACCAGGATCTGGTGCTGAACCTTCGCGACTTCCGCCTGGGGCCGGACGGCCAGTTCATCAACATGTTCCGGGCGCGTCAGGCCGCACGCGGCGGCACGCAGGGCACCGTCATGACGGCAAACTGGCGCGAAGAGCCGACCTATGATCTGCCGGCCGGCAGCCTTCTGCGCCTGCGCCTTGTCGTGACCGACGTCACCCGCGTCTATCGGATTTCCCTGACCGGAACCGACGCCAGACTGATCGCTCTGGACAGCCACCCCACGCCAGCGTCCTACCAACCGGAGGAAATCGTTCTCGGCGCCGGACAACGCGCCGATCTTGCGGTCAGGATGCCGGGCACGGAAGGCGAGACGGTTGTCGTAAATACCCTGGTGGCGGGCCGTCCTGTGGCCCTCGCCCGGCTGCGCGCGACGGGTCAGGATGCCGGGCGGCGCCTCGAGGAACTGCGCCCGCTGGCGTCCAACCCGGTCGCCGAGCCGGTTCTTGCCGATGCCGAGATCATCCCCTTCGTGTTCGGCTGGGGACCCGGCGACCGGCCGGCTTCCAGCATCTGCGGCACCCTGGGCTATACCTTCTGGTCCATCAACCGCACGCCCTGGCCGGGCGACCTGCCGGATGCGCCCGGTGCCATCGCCCGATTGGAAATGGGCCGCAGCTATATCTTCCGTCTGCAGAACGAGACCCGCTACAACCACCCGATCCACCTGCATGGCCTGACCTTCCGCCTGCTTTCTTCAAACAAGCGCAAGCTGCCGCCTTTGCTCACTGACACCGCCATGCTGCAGGCCAACGAGACGATGGACATCGCCCTGGTCGCCGACAATCCCGGCGACTGGGCTTTCCACTGCCACGTCATCGAGCACCAGAAAACCGGCCTCGCCGGTTACATCCGGGTCACCTAGCTGAACGCCGGACTCTCCGGCCAACCTATGCCGGCAGGCGCCCAGAGCGATATTCCTAAGCGCATTGACTATGAAAAGATGGCCAACCAAGAACGGCCAGCAAGGGCTGGTCAAAGGGTAATTGCGAACCATTCTCATCATGGATACTATGCCGCCTCTCTAGGATAGGCTGAACCGCGGCACGACAAGGTTGCGGCAGGGTGAAAGGCGTCAGGAGATGACGGACAACGGCGCGGTTGAACCGGTAACGGCGGCTCTGCGCATGCATTACGACGAGCTGATTGCCTTTGTCCGGCGCAGGGTGCGCTGTTCGGCGCTGGCCGACGATATCGTCCAGGAGACCTATGTCCGCCTCGCGAGTACGGACAAATCCGCTGAGATCGAGAACCCGAGGGCGCTCCTCTACCGGGTCGCCGGGAATCTCGCCATCGATCATCTGCGCCGGGAAAAAACCCGCGCCAAATACGTGATGCAGAAACCGCTCTCCGAGGAAGTCGCCGACGCCCAGCCTTCCGTCGAGGCCATGATCGATGCGCGGCAAAGGGTGGCAATACTGATGCAGGCCGTCGATGAACTGCCGCCGCGCTGCCGCGAGGTCTTCGTCCTGCGCAAATTCGAGGGGCGTCATCAGGCTGAAATCGCCAGATCGCTCGGCATCAGCCGCAACATGGTCGAAAAACACCTGCGCAAGGCCCTTTTGCACTGCGCACTGCGACTGAAGGCGCGTGATTAGCGCTTTTTTGCATCCTCTTATATGGCTATCGTTCGTCATAGAGGTAGGGCCAACGAACCGTTGGAACAAATGACGGGTTCAAAAAACGAACAATGAAATGAACGAGCGTGCCAGTCGATCCGCCTTCTTCCAATTCCGACGCAGAAGTGCCGTTGTCTGATCCCTTGCACTCTGACCGCTTCCATCAGGCAGAACGGGATCCGGCTTTGGAGGAAGCGATCAACTGGTTCGTGCGCCGAGACGCCGGCGCCCTGACATCTGAAGAGCTGGTGGATTTTGACGCCTGGCTAGGTGCTGACCCACAAAATGAAGCGGCCTACGGCACGATCCAGCAGCTCTGGTCGGATTTGGATGAGATTCCAGCGGCAGCGAAGCCACGCGCCCTTCCCGCAAAACCCCGCTACGGCGAACCGACGGCAATTGTCCCCCTCCAAGGATCACGAAAACGGAAGCGCATTTGGCAGGCAGCCTGTGCGCTGGCCGCCGGCACGGCGCTGTTTTTTGTCGCCTTGGGCAGCGACCTGCCCCTCCGTATGCAGGCCGATGCGCTAACCGCAGTCGGTGAGATAAAGGCGGTGACGCTGCCCGATGGCTCCACGGCGTTGCTCAATACCGATTCCGCGATCGCCATTGATTACAGTTCCAGGCAACGGCGTATACGCCTCCTGAGCGGAGAAGCCGAGTTCTCCGTCGCCGCGGACCCCGACCGGCCTTTCGAGGTTGCAGCGGATGGGGGAGTCAGTACCGCGCTGGGCACGGTATTCCTGGTCCGCCGCCATAGTACCGAGACGACCGTGACGGTTTTGGAAAGCCGGGTGGCGGTGACTCTCGATGATGCGGGCAGCGGGAACCACGAGGCCCTGCTCACAGCCAACCGGCAGGTAGCCTACAGCGAAGGCAAGGGCATCGGGCCGCTGCAGACGGTCGACCCCAAATCGGCAACCGCATGGCAGCGCGGCAAACTGATTTTTTCCGACGTCACCCTCGGCGCGGTGATCGAAGAGCTCAACCGCTATCATCCCGGAAAGATCATGATCGGCGAACAGAGGCTTCGCGACATGAAGGTGAACGGTGTCTTCGAGACCCGTGACCCGGTGGCGGTGGTGAACGCGCTGGAAGCCAGCCTTGGACTCAGTTCGACGCGGCTGACGGATCTGCTGATCCTCCTGCACAGCTAGCAAGAGCGCTGCGCCAACCTAGCGCTCCAAAAGAAGGGCCGCCTCGCTGTCCCAACGACAAACAGGCCCGGCAGTGTGAAGCCGACCCTTCGCTGGGGGCTGATCTGAAACAGGCGCCAGCGAAACTCGGTGCCTCAAAAAAACCTCCGAAAACGACCTCCTCATCTGCTTCCTCAGCCCGTCTTAGTAAATGCAAACGACTATCATTTGCACTTGCTTGAGGTCTTACGGGGGAGTTACGGGCGTGAATTGGAGCATGAAGAGTGGGAGTCCGCGCATCGACGCGCGGCAAACAACGGAAAACACCAGAGGATTTAAGGCGTTGATCCTGGCGACAAGCGCCATTGTATGCATGACGGGCACGGCGGCAACGCAGGCGGAAGCAGCAGGCCGTCTCGGGGAAGACCGTTTCTATAGCGCGCCGAACAGCCCCTCACCAGCGGCTGATCTTTGGAACGACAGCCTCGCCCAAGCCACGGCGACCCGAAGCTACGCGATTCCCGCAGGCCCCTTGGCTCCTGCGCTGAACAGCTTCGCCGACGACAGCGGCCTGCAGTTGGTTTACAGCGCCGAACTGGCAGCCAACACGCAGACCGGCGGCGTTCAAGGCAGCTACACACCTGAACAGGCTCTGCGCATTTTGCTCGCCGGATCCGGCATCAGCTACAGCTTTGTGGATTCCAGCACGGTCACATTGACGCAAGCGGCCGCCGAATCCGACGGCGGCCCCGTTCAACTTGGCCCGGTGACGGTCGAGGGGCAGTTGGAAAGCCCCTTCGGCCCGGTCGATGGCTATGTCGCGGATCGCAGCACGACGGGTAGTAAGACGGACACACCGCTGATCGAGATTCCGCAGTCGGTTTCCGTGATCACCCGCGACCGGCTGGACGACCAGAGCGCCGACAGTATCAGCGACGCTTTGCGTTATTCGCCCGGTGTCTTCGGCGAGTCTTTCGGCAACGACAGCCGCGTCGATTTCCTCCAGTATCGCGGCTTCGATGAAGGCGGTGTCGGCACATTCCAGGATGGCCTTCAGCTGCGCTCCTCAGGGTTTGCGGAGTTCAAACCCGAACTCTATGGGGCACAGCGGGTGGAAATCCTCCGCGGCCCGGCCTCCGTTCTCTATGGCGCAGGATCACCGGGCGGTCTTGTCAATATCGCCACCAAGCGCCCGCCCTCTGAACTGCTCGCGGAAGGCGGCGTGGAAGTGGGCAACTTTGACAAGCTCGAAGGCAAGTTCGACATCGGCGGCCCCATCTTCGGCAGTGAATCCGTATTTTTCCGCTTGACCGGCCTCGCCCGCGATGCCGAAACCCAGGTGGACTTCGTCGATGACGACCGCCAGTTCCTCGCCCCCGCCTTCACCTGGAAGCCAAGGGAGGACACGACGCTTACTTTCCTGGGCTCTCTCCAGATCGATGAAACCGGATCAACCAATCAGTTTTTACCGAGATCCGGGACGCTTGACTCGAATCCCAACGGCACCATTCCGACCGAACGCTTCACGGGCGAGCCGGACTTTGACCGCTTCGACCGCACGGCCTATGCGCTCGGGTACCTCTTCGAGCATGAGGTCAACGATAGCATCACAGTGCGGCAAAACACCCGCTTCAACAGGGTGGAGAGCGATACCGAGACGTTTTTCGGGCTTCAGTTCTTCCCCTTCAGCGACAGTGTCCTCGTCCGCGCGCCCTTCATTGTCGATTCGAGGTCCGAGGCCTTCGGGATCGATACCCATGCGCAGTTCGACTTTGGGTCGGATTACATTCAGCAGAAAGTGCTCGTCGGCTTCGACTATCAGTACAACAACTTCGAAGAGCGGCAGCGCACCGGCGATCAAGCCTCGCTTACGTTAAGCACGATCGACCTGTTCAATCCGACCTACGGCACTCCCGTCGATGTTTCGGCCATTCCCATCACTGCCGATGGCCAGACCATTCAGCAGCAGTACGGCATCTATCTGCAGGACCAGGTCACCATCAACGAAAACCTGATCCTCTCCCTTGGCGGACGGGTGGACTTCGTTTCGTCCGAGAGCGAATCCCGCGTGGGCACCGGCTCCCGGAGCGACCAGGACGACGCCGAATTCAGCGGAAGAGTCGGTGCGGTTTACCTGACTGATGTGGGTCTGGCGCCCTACATCAACTATGCAGAGTCGTTTCTGCCGGTTGTCGGCTTCGATGGGAACGGCGATGCGTTTGTACCGGAAACCGGCGAGCAGGTCGAAGTCGGCGTTAAATTCCAACCCGACGGCAGCAAAAGCTTCGTCACTCTGGCTGCTTTCCAGATTACCCGTCAGAACGTTCGGGTTTTCGAGGGGAATCAACAGTTCCAGGTCGGCGAGGTGCGTTCGCGCGGGCTCGAACTGGAAGGCGTCGCGAGCTTCGACTTTGGGCTGGACCTCACCGCCAGCTATACGCTCCAGAACGTCGAGGTTACCGAAGACCCCAGTCCAATCCGGGAGGGCAACAGGCCAGCCGGTGTGCCCGCCCAGTTCGGCTCGCTCTGGGCTTTCTACACGCTGCAGGAAGGCTTTCTGGAAGGCCTGGGTTTCGGCGCGGGGGTCCGCTACAAGGGCGAAACGGCAGGGGATGCAGCGAATTCCTTTGACGTCGACGACTACGTTCTCTTCGACGCGGCTGCCCGTTACGAGTGGCAGAACTTCCGCTTCGCCCTGAACGCAACCAACCTTTTCGACGATCGCCACGTGGCCTCCTGTTCCGGAGAGTTCTTCTGCTTCTACGGGCAGGACAGAACCATCACGGCCAGCCTGCAGTACCGCTGGTGAACAGGAGCAGCCGACTGACATGATTGGACGAGGGCGACGATGAAATTGCTGCGGTTCCTGCTTGCCGAAGCCAAATGGTCGGTCAGCGGCATCATCGCCCTGAGCTTCCTGGGTGCCGCCTCGGGAATCGCGGCGCTCGCCCTCGTCAACCGTGTCATGGCGGAAGCGGAGAGCGAACTTTCCACCCTGCTCCTGCTCTTCGCCGGCCTCTTGGTCGTTTCCTTCCTCGCCGCCACGGCGGCCCGGATCTTCCTCCACATCGTCGGGCACCGCTTCGTCTATCGTCTGCGCCGCAAGCTGGTCAAACGCGTGCTGGACACCGACATCGAGCAGTTGGAGACCGTCGGCGGGCCTCGTCTCATCGCGATGCTGGACACCGACATCCGCAACGTGACCATTGCCTTCGTACACCTGCCAGAGGTTCTCTTCGGCGGTCTTCTCTGTATCGCGGCCTTCGCCTACCTCTCGCTTCTCTCCATACCTCTCTTCCTGACCACCGCGCTTTGGATGCTGCTGCTGGGCTTCGTCGGCTGGCTGCTCATCGGGTGTATCGATCACCATGTCGGACAAGTCCGGGAAGACGACGACCGGCTGCATAGCGACTATCTCTCGGTCATCAACGGACGCAAAGAACTGGCGCTCAACCGCTACCGGGCCCAGCACTTCTATGAAGAGGAGTTCGACGGGAACGCGCGCTCCTACCGCCGTCACGTGACCTGGGCGGATGGCTACAACGGCCTGCTGCACAACATCGCCAACACCATGGTGTTGGGCCTCATCGGTCTCGTCTTTTACCTCTCGCTGGGCCGGGGATGGGCGGACCTGAGTATCGCTGCAACCTATGCCCTGACCATTCTCTTCCTCCGCGCGCCGCTTGTCGGGGCCATGGCGGGGATCGCCGCACTGGTCACCGCCCAGGTCTCCATGCGGAAAATCGATTCCCTGGAACTCCTGCCTTTCGACGCCGCCTTCACCGGTGTCGGGCGGCCCTTTGCCGGAAGCCGCGAGATCGCCTTGCGTGACCTGTTCTACCGCTACGGCGCGAACAGTGCCGACAAGGGCTTTGCCGTCGGCCCCCTGGATCTGACGTTCCGCCGCGGCGAAATCGTTTTCCTGATCGGCGGCAACGGGAGCGGCAAATCGACCCTGGCGCGCCTGCTGACCGGCCTCTACCGCCCCCACGCGGGCACAATCGAGATCGACGGCGCTATCCTGGGGGAGGAAAACCGCCGCGCATACCGGCACTTGTTTTCCGCCGTATTCACCGACTTCCACCTTTTTCGCCGGCTGCTTACGGGCACGGGCGAGGAAGTCGCCAGCGATCACGTGGAGAACTGGCTGCGGCGTTTCGACATGCATAACAAGACGGGGCACGCCGAGGGCCGTTTGGACCAGGTTGAATTCTCCCACGGACAGCGCAAGCGCCTGGCCTTGATCTTGAGCGTTGCCGAACAGCGCGACTTCATGGTGCTGGACGAATGGGCCGCCGACCAGGACCCGCAGTTCCGCCAGTTCTTCTATCGCACGCTGCTGCCGGAACTGCGCGCGGGGGGCAAAGCCATCATCGCGGTAACCCATGACGACCACTACTTCGACGTGGCGGACCGCATTTTGAAGATGGACGGCGGCCAGTTGATCGAACTGAAAGGCGACGCACGCGCCGAGGCCTCGATGGACGCGATCAAAGCCATCAACACTGCATGAACGCGCCCACGGTGACCCAAGGAAACGGGAGAAACAGCGTTGAGCATCGATAACACGGACACGGCCTTCGACGTCGTCGTCAACGATCAGGGCCAGTACAGCATCTGGCCGACCTATCGCGCCGTCCCTGCGGGCTGGGAGGCGGTCGGCGTTCAGGGCGAACGGCAGGTCTGCCTCGATCACATCGCGAAGGTCTGGACCGATCTGCGGACGAAGCGTTTGCGCGAGGCCATGCGAGACTAGTCTTGGCTGAGGAAACCTGGCACCCGCTCTCGCCGTTTCAACGGCACCTTTGGCGCTTCGCTCAGTTGGAGCCGGAGAGTCGTGCCTACAATCTCGGTCTCTTCGTCCACATGGACGGGACGCTGGACCATGACCGGTTAGCGTCCGCTCTAAACGGTCTGATGGCGCGCCACGAAATGCTGCGCCTCCGCATCCGCGACGGGCGGCAACAGATCATGCCCGCAACCGGACGGCCTCTAGACGAAGAGGATGTGGCGGAGACGGCAGACCCCAAAGGCGAAGCCATGAGCCAGGGGCATGCCTTTCTGCTGCAACCCTATGATCTGGAGGCCGGCGATGTCTTCCGCTATCGCCTCTACCGGGTTTCTGCCCAGCGCCATACCCTCGCCGTCGGCATCCATCACATCGTTTCCGATGCCTGGTCGATCCGGCTGCTCCTCACCGATCTCATGGCGCTCTACAATGGCAAAGCGCTGCGGCCGGTGCGACTGCGCTACACCGACTATGCGCAACAGCACATAGAATGGGAGGACAGTGACGAAGCGGCGGCGCAGAAGAGTTTCTGGCGGGAGAATCTGGCCGGGCATCATCCGGTCCTGAGCCTGCCCGTGTTGCAGCCGCCCGGCGCCGTTCATCCCACCGTTCACCACCCGCTTTCCATCGACGCCTCTTTGGCGACCGGCGTCGACAGCCTTGCGGAGCGCGTGAACGCGACACGCTTCAACGTCTTGTTGGCGGCGCTTCAGGTTCTGCTCAGCCGCCTCTCCGGACAACAGTCGGTGCGGGTCGGCACTCTGGCCTCCGACCGCGGCAACGCCTCGGCCCGCACCGTCGGTTTTTTCGTCAATACCCTGCCCCTTACCGGCTCTCCGCATCCGTCACTCTCCGTCGAAGACTGGATCCGCCAGGTCGGCGACGACCTGAACCAGGCCCGCGACCACGGCCGCCTGCCGCTCGACAACCTGGAAAAGGACGGCAGCGCGACGCCGTTCCACTTCGCTTTCAACTATCATGGCCGCCGCCGGGGCGAGCGGGCAGCGGTGTCCATGGGCGATCTCGATGTTGATTTCCAGGAGATGCTGCTCGCGGAGACACCCTTTGCCCTGACGCTGGATGCGGCGCCGGACCTCGACAAGGGGGTGACGCTGCGGTTCATAGCCGCCGAAGGTATCTTCGACCAAGCCTTCATGCAGCAGGTCACCGACGGCTACCTCGGTATCCTCGCCCAGTTCGTTGCAAACCCGACTCTGCCCTTAGGCTCTCTCTGCCTTGTGTCGCCGCCGGATGCGGTACTGCTGCGGTCCTGGGCCGAGCGCCCGGCGGACTACGATACCGGGGCAGACTTCGTGGATCTGGTCAGTGCCCAGGCCGCCGCCCGCCCCGAGGCCCCGGCCCTGGTCCACGGCGATGACCGCGTCAGCTATGGCGCACTCGAACACCGTTCCGATGCCATCGCCCGCTGGCTGCTCGATCAGGGCGCCGGCCCGGAGACCATCGTCGGTGTCTCCCTCGAACGCGGTACCGCCATGATCGCCGCCTTCCTCGGCATCCTCAAAGCCGGCGCCGCCTTCCTGCCCCTCGATCCGGACTATCCCCCAGAGCGCCTGCGCCACATGCTCGACGACAGCGCCGCCCCCCTGCTGCTCACCTCCAGTGACCTCGTCGAACGCCTGGGTATTCCCGGGACAACGCGTGCCGTCGCCCTCGACCGGTTGACGTTGGACGAACCGCCCTGGGATACGCCCCTGCCGGCCCCCCACCCCGACCAACTCGCCTACATCATCTACACCTCCGGCTCCACCGGACGCCCCAAGGGCGTCGCCGTCACAAGGCGTGGTCTCGCCATGCACGTCCAGACCATCGGGCAGCGCTACGCCATGACACCCGAGGACGTCGAGCTGCTCTTCGCCTCCATCAGCTTCGACGGCGCCGTCGAGCGCTGGACCGTGCCGCTCGCCTTCGGCAGCCGCCTCGTCATCCGCGACCAGGCATTGTGGAGCGCCGAGCAGACCTGCGATGCCCTGATCGCCGAGGGCGTCACCATCGCCTGCTTCCCGCCCAGCTATGTCGGCCCCCTGCTCGACTGGATCGAACACAGCAAACCCGAACTGCCCCTGCGTTCCTGGACCCTGGGCGGCGAGGCCTTCACCCGCGAGACCTATCACCGCCTACAGCAGGTCGTCGCCCCGCCGCGCATCATCAACGGCTACGGCCCCACCGAGACCGTGGTCACACCGCTGATCTGGGAAGCCTATCCCGACACCCCCCTCGACAGCGCCTATGCCCCCATCGGCACCCCGGTGGGCGAACGCCGGGCCTATGTCCTCGACCAGACCCTCAACCCGGTGCCGCCGGGTTTGGTGGGCGAACTCTACATCGCCGGCGAGGCCGGGCTGGCACGCGGCTACCAGGGCCGCCCGGATCTCACCGCCGAGCGTTTCCTGCCCGATCCCTTCGGCCCGCCGGGCGAGCGCATGTACCGCACCGGCGATCTGGTGCGCTGGCGCGAGGACGGGGTCCAGGGCGGGGTGATGGAGTATCTCGGCCGGGCCGACCAGCAGATAAAGGTCCGCGGGTTCCGCATCGAGCCGGGGGAGATCGAGGCCCGGCTCATGGCCCTGCCGGAGCTGCGCGAGGCGGTGGTGGTTGCCCAGGCCCGCGGCGGCGATGCCGCCAACACCCTGCTGGTCGCCTATGTCGTGCCCGCAGACGACACCGCCATAGACCCCCGGGCGATCCAGGCCCGCCTCGGCGCCGTGCTGCCGGCCTATATGGTGCCGAGCCTCTTTGTCTCCCTCGAAGCCCTGCCGCTGACCCCGGCGGGCAAGGTCGACCGCCAGGCCCTGCCCGCCCCGGACCGCCAGCAAACGACGCAGGAACCGCCGGAGGGGGCGGCGGAGCAGGCCATCGCCACCATCTGGCAGCGCTTCCTGAAGGTCGAGCGCATCGGGCGGCAGGACAGCTTCTTCGAACTGGGCGGCGATTCCATCATCGCCCTGCAGGTCGTCGGCCAGGCACGGCGGGAGGGCTGGGCGCTGAAGCCCAATCATCTCTTCCAGCATCAGACCCTGGCCGCCGTCGCCGCTGCCGCCAAGCCCCAGGACAAACCCGCCCAGCCCCGGGGCCCCGCCACCGGAAACGCAAAACTCACACCAATTCAGGCGCGCTTCCTGAAACAGAACGGTGCCGCGCTTTGCAATCAGTACCTGCTGCTCGAACTCACCGAACCGCTGAAGCCGGTCCCTCTGCAGGCGGCTCTCGTTGCGCTGCACGATCACCACGACGCCCTGCGCCTGCGCTTCGAGCGCCATGAAGGATCTTGGCGGCAGCATTTCCTCGATACCGGCAAGCCGGTCGGCAACCTGCTCTG
The DNA here is from genome assembly GCF_965249265.1 of Pelagibius sp. Taxonomy (NCBI): domain Bacteria; kingdom Pseudomonadati; phylum Pseudomonadota; class Alphaproteobacteria; order Rhodospirillales; family Rhodovibrionaceae; genus Pelagibius; species Pelagibius sp. Next base: position 3,739,643 of record NZ_OZ252224.1, read on the forward strand.
GCAGCGCGAGGCCCGGGACGAAGCGGAAGCAGAAGACCTCTGCACCCAGGCCCAGCAAAGCCTCGACATCGAAGCCGGCGTCCTCATGCGGGCGCTGCTTCTCACCAGGAAGGGACAGCCCGACCGCCTGCTGCTGACCATTCACCATCTGGCCGTCGACGGGGTTTCCTGGCGCATCCTGATGGAGGATCTCCGCCTCGCTTACAGCCAGGCCGAGGCCGGTCACGCCATCACCCTGCCCGCCAGGACCGGCAGCCTGAAAGACTGGACCGAAACCCTGTCCCGTTGGCCCGGCGCCCAGGCGCAGCGGGACTTCTGGCAACAGCAGGAAACGGAGGCCACCGCGCTCTGGAACGGGCCTCCGACAAGAACGTCCCAAAACCATAGCCTGATCCTCCCGGCCGACATCGCCCGGCGCGCGGAAGAGGCCGCAAAGGCCAGTCTTCGGGGAAACCTGGACGACCTCCTTTATACCGCCTTGGCCCTGACGCTGGCCCGCCACTACGGACGGCCGACCGTTCGGCTTCACCGCGAAAGCCATGGGCGGAGCGCCGATCTCGCGGCAATGGATCTCAGCCGCACGGTCGGCTGGTTCACCAGCCTCTACCCGCTTTCCTTAAACATTCCGGTGGAACGCGTCGCCGCGATCAAGTCGATCAAAGAACAGATCAAAACCGTCGATCATCTCGGCTTGGGCTACGGCGCCTTGGTCCAGAGCGGGAGCCTGGAGGCCACCGCGCAGCCCGAGGTTCTCTTCAACTATCTCGGTCGCCTGCTGGAAGTCGACGGCATGTCGTTGCGCGACTCCGGTCTCTGGCGTCCGGCACACATGCGGGCGGATGCACCGCTTGTCGTCGATGTCATCCAACAGCCGACGGGTGAAGTCACCCTGCAGGTGGTGTTCAGTCACACAGGCATTCCCCTCTCTGAACAGCATGCACTTCTGGCGGTCTTCGAAGAGGAGATACAGGCCGTTATCCGTTGTTGCGAAGACTCCGCGCCGTGGCTGACGCCTTCCGACGTGCCTCTGGCCGCCATCGACCAGGCAAAGCTCGACAGCCTCAGCGACGAGGGTATCGAGGACGTGCTGCCCCTCACGCCTTTGCAACAGGGCCTGTTGTTCCACACCCGACTGAGCCAGGACAGCGATACCTATGTCAATCAACTGACGCTGCCGTTGAAGAACTTGGACCCCAAGAGGTTCGAAGTGGTCTGGCAGGAGCTGATGCAACGCCATCCGGTGCTGCGCAGCGCCCCGCTCGACCACGAGGGTCTGCAGGGGACCTGGCGTTCACTGCAACTACCCTGGCAGTTTCATACCCTTGAGTCCAAACCCGACGTCGAGGCGATCTGCGCGGCAAGGCGGAATTTCGACCTGCAGCACCCCCCGCTCTGGCACATCGACCTCATCCAGACTGCCGACGACACCTGTGTTTTCGTCCTGACCCTGCACCATCTGATGATGGACGGCTGGAGCACCACCGTGCTGCTGGATGAGGCGATGCGGCTCTATCGCGGCGAGACTCTCTCGCCGGCGCCGCCGCCGTTCTCTGCCTTCCTCGACTGGATGCAGAAACAGAATCGCGACGCCGCCCGGACATTCTGGCACGACTACCTCGACGGCTTCGGCGCGACCCTGCTGGCCGCCGGCCAGAAGCACGATGAAAAGGACTTCCGCCGCCATACCCTGGCCCTGCCCGGCAACCTGCAGGAAAAGGCGCAGCGCCTGCAGGTAACCCAGAGCACGCTGATGCAGGGCGCCTGGGCCCTGGCCCTGGCGCGGCACAGTGGCAACCGCCGTGTCGTCTTCGGCAATACCGTTGCCGGACGCCCGCCCGACCTGACGGGCAGCGAAGAGATGATCGGGTTGTTCATCAACACGCTGCCGGTCGCGGTCGAAGTCCCGGCGACCAACGAGCCCTGGCTGCCGGCGCTGCAGCAAAGCGGCGCCGAAGCGCGCGAGTACGGACACCTTCCGCTGTCAGAAATTCAGAGCCTCGCCGGTCATGCCGCCGACGGCCTGTTCGACAGCTTGATGGTGTTCGAGAACTATCCGGGCCTCGACGACCTGCCGAGCGAGATGCCGGGCATCTACGAGTTCACCCATTATCCGCTGACCCTGGCCGTCCTGCCGGGCGCCGCGCCCCGGGTCGTGTTCGCCTACAACGCCGCCCTGCTGACGCAGGAGACCATCGAAGCCTTGGCCGAAGGTTTCGAGACGGCCTTGAACAGCCTGACGGAGGGCGGCTCAGCCCTATCGGCAGAGCTGCACGACCTTCCCGCCGAAGCCCTGTCGGACAGACGGCGAGGCCGGCCGGCCTATGAAGCACCGCAAGGCCAAGCCGAAGAAACGCTGGCAACAATCTGGCGCGACGTCCTGGAGGCCGATCAGGTCGGACGTCAGGACAACTTCTTCGATCTCGGCGGCCACTCGCTTCTGGCGCTGCGCATCGTCGGCCTTGCGCGAAGCCGGCACGGCCTGCAACTGCCGCTGCAGGCCCTGTTCGATCACCCCCGACTCGCGGACTGCGCGGCGCAGATCCAGGCCACCGCAGACAAAGACCCGGCCCTTGTATCCGTTCGGCGCGACGGTAACCTTCCGGCTTCTCCGGCCCAGCGCCGCTTGTGGTTCATCCAGCAACTGGCACCCGGGGACGGGGCTTATCACATACCGCTGGGACTCGATCTCGAAGGGGATCTGAACACCGACGCCCTGGTCGAGGCGCTGAACCGGGTGGTCGCGCGCCATGAGATCTTGCGCACCCGCTTCGTTGCACCGGACGGTGCACTTCGGCAGCATATTCTCGCCCATGCCCCGGTCGCCATCGAGCTGCACGACCTGCGCAGCCATCCCAACCCGCTGAAGACCGAAATCGCGCTTTTCAAAGACTGGCTTGAGCGGCCCTTCGATCTTGCGCTCGACCCGCTTCTGCGCCTCGGCGTGGTGCAGCATGGAGAGAAGCACTTCAGGCTGTTGCTGGTGCAGCACCACATCATCACCGATGGGCGATCGATCCGTTTGTTCCTCCACGAGTTGATCGAAACCTATGGCGCCCTGCTCAACGGCACTGCGACAGCAGCAGAGAAGTCCGAACTTCAATATGCGGACTACGCCGCCTGGTATCGCGGCTGGTTGGAAAGCCCGGCAGCCGGCCGGCAGCTCGACTACTGGCGCGAAACCCTGGCGCCGGATGCGGAGCCCATCGAGCTGCCGACCGACTTCCCGCGCGACGGCAGGCCGTCGGCCGGAGCACGCCTGCCCTTCCGGCTGACACCGGCACTGGCACAATCCCTCCAGGCCCTGGCGAAGGGCCAGTCGACCACGCTGTTTGCGCCACTGCTGGCGGTCTGGATGCTGCTTTTGCATCGCTACAGCGGACAGGAGACCATCACGGTCGGCGTCCCCGTTTCCGGAAGGAGCCGACCGGAAACCGAAGACATGCTCGGCTGCTTCATCAACGTGGTGACCCTGCAGGCCCGCATCGACTTGGCGCAGGGTTTCAGCGACCTCATGAAGGCCGTGGCCGGCAATGCCCTGGACGCACAGCGTCATCAGGGCGTCCCCTTTGAGACCGTGGTTCAAGGACTGGGCGCCGGGCGCAACCACGACCGCCATCCGCTTTTCCAGGTGGTCTTCAACCATCAGCAGGACATGGCCGCGCCCTTCGCCGGTTGGCCGGGCGCCGAGGTCACCGCTTTTGATCCCGGTAGCGCCGGGGCGCAGTTCGACCTCGCCCTGGATACCGAAGCCCACCCCGATGGCAGCATCAGCGGCTACATCAGCTACAACAGCAACCTTTTCAGGGGCGAGACCGCCGAACGCCTGCTGAACCACTACCTGCGCCTCCTAGAGGCGGCCTCAACCGAGCCCAAGCGGGCGCTCGGCGGTATCCATCTGCTCAGCGCGGCGGAAGACCGAGAGCTGCAGATCTGGAATGAAACCGCCAAGGACTGGGGCGATTGCCTGCCGGTACCCGTCCGCCAGAGCCGCCAGGCAGCGCGAACGCCGGATGCCATCGCCGTGAGCTACGGGAGCGAATGCCTGACCTATGGCGAGCTTGAGCGCCGGGTGAACCAGCTTGCCCATCGGCTGCGCCGGGCCGGGGTAGGGCCGGAGGTCAGGGTCGCCGTCAGCCTCAAGCGCTCGGTCGAGCTTGTGCTCGCGATTCTGGCCGTCGTGCGGGCCGGTGGCAGCTATGTGCCCCTCGATCCCGGCTACCCCGCGGAACGGATGCAGGCCATCCTGGAAGAGGCATCTCCAATCCTGGCCTTCAGCGAAACCGAGCTGGACGGCATCCCCTGCTGGCAGGTGAACGATCCCGCCAACGCCGCAGAACCGGTCACACCGCCCCAAGTGTCGTGGCACCCCGATCAGGCGATCTATGCCATCTACACCTCGGGATCGACCGGGCGGCCGAAGGGGGTGATCAACACCCATGCGGCATTGGAAAACCGCCTGCTGTGGATGCAGCAGGCCTATCCGCTGAAAGCCGGTGACTGCGTTCTTCAGAAAACCCCATTCAGCTTCGACGTGTCGGTCTGGGAATTCTTCTGGCCGTTCATGACCGGCGCCCGCCTGGCCATCGCCCCACCGGATGCACACGGCGACCCGCAAGCCCTGCGGGCCGTGATCGACGCCGAACGTGTCAGCACCCTGCACTTTGTGCCCTCGATGCTGCAGGCGGCCTTGCCGGAGCTCACGGGCTGCACCTCTATCGAACGCATCATCTGCAGCGGCGAAGCGCTGAGCCCGGAACTGAAGCAGGAGACACTCGCCACCCTGCCCCGCGCCGAACTCCACAACCTCTATGGGCCCACCGAAGCGGCGATCGATGTCAGCTATTGGCATTGCAGGGAGGATGAACGCAGTACGGTGCCGATCGGGCGTCCCATTGCCAACATCCGCCTGCAGATCCTCGACAGCGCGCTCAACCCGGTGCCCGTCGGGGTTCCCGGAGAGCTTTATCTCTCCGGAGTCGGGCTGGCGCGAGGCTACCTCGGCCGCCCGGACCTGACGGCGGAACGTTTCCTGCCCGACCCCTTCGGCCCGCCCGGCAGCCGCATGTACCGCACCGGCGATCTGGTGCGGCGGGAAGCGGAAGGCGTCATCGATTATCTCGGGCGTCTCGACCAGCAGGTGAAGATCCGCGGCTTGCGGGTCGAACTTGGCGAGGTGGAAACCTGGCTGCGGCGGCAGGAAGACATCGCAGATGCGGCGGTCATCGCCCATGGCGATCTCCTGGCGGCCTACGTGGTGCCCAAGTCCGACCTGAATGACGGTTGGCAGGGTGAATTGAAAACGGCTCTGACTGCACAGTTACCTGATTACATGGTGCCGACCCTGTTTACGGCGCTGGACGCCTTCCCGCTGTCGTCGAACGGCAAACTCAATCGCAAGGCCCTGCCGCGTCCGGAAGGCCGCCGTCAGAGCTATCGGGCACCCCAGACAGCGATACAGAAGGATCTCGCCACGGTCTGGCAGGAGGTCCTCGATTGCACGGAGGTCGGACTGGACGACAACTTCTTCGATCTCGGCGGCTACTCTCTCGCGGCTATCCGGGCCATCGCCCTGGTGCGGGCGCGACTCGACCGCGATGTTCCCCTGCGGACCTTCATCGAGAGCCAGACTCTCGAAGCGCTTGCCGCGCAGCTGGAAGCCGGCGACCGGGCCGAAGACGACCTCGAGGCCATGGCCGCGCTGTTGGATGAGGTCGGCAGCTGATGAGCATCGACAAGGAAAAGCTGGCACGCCGCTTCTTTGCCCTGGAAGGCGAGGAGCGCCGGCATTTTCTGTCGGTGCTGCGGCAAAAGGGAATCCGCTTTGACCGCCTGCCGATGGTGGGCGGCATCCACGGCGAAAGGGTGCCGCTGGCCCCCATGCAGCGGCGCCTCTGGCTGCTTCATCGCACCGACCCTGAGAACACGGCTTACCATCTGATCGGGGCTTTCGATCTCACCGGCCCCTTGAAACAAGCCTCGCTGGTCGCGGCGCTGAAAGCCGTGCAGCAGCGTCACGCAGCGCTGCGCACACGCTTCGTCGAAGAGGATGGCAATGCCTGGCAGGTGATCGGCGACGAGCCGGAGCCGGACCTCACCTACTACGACATGTCCGACGAAGGCACCGAGGCCGTGCAGCGCCTTGCCGAAGCGGAAGCCCTGGCGCCCTTCGATCTGGAACAGGAGGCGCCCTTCCGGGTTTTGCTGATGCGGTTGGGCGAAGAGCGCTGGCGCCTGCAGATTGTACTGCATCATATCATCGCCGATGCCTGGTCGATCGGCATCTTCCTGAATGAATTGGGGCAGGCCTGGCGGGCCGCCGAAGGCGACGACGCGCCCTTGGCCCCACTGCCAGTCCACTACGCCGATTATGCAATCTGGCAGCAGGCCTGTCTGGAGGCCGGCGAGGAAGAGCGGCAACTGGCCTATTGGCGACAGCGTTTGAATGCCGAGCAGCCGCCCCTGCTCGTACCCCACGACAAGCCGGCGCGGGCCGGGGCACCCAGACAGGCCGCAACCCTGCGCATGGCGCTGCCGCCGCTGCAGGAGCTGGCGCGCGCCAGCAAGGCAACGCCTTTCACCATCATGCTCTCCGCCTGGATGTGGACCCTGGCGGTCTACAGCAGCCGCGATGATCTGCAGATCGGTGTTCCGGTCGCTGACCGGGGACGCCCGGAGACGGCAGCACAGATCGGATTTTTCATTAACACTGTGGTGCTGCGCGGAGAGATCGACCCGGCACAATCGGTCTCCGACTGGATCGCAGCGATGCAGGCGCGGGTTCTGGAAGCCCAGGAACACCAGAACCTACCCTTCGACCTCTTGGTGGAAGCCATCGCGCCGCGCCGCGCCGCCGGCGAGAACCCTTTGTTTCAAGTGCTCTTCAACTATCGGCACAACGGCGAATTTTCCGAAACCTTGACGCCGGCGCTTTCGATAAGGCCGCTTGACCAGGGGCAGCCCCACGCCCTCTTCGACCTGGCGCTGGATGTCGATGAAGGGCAGGACGGCGGGCTGACCGCGACCCTGACCTATGCCGCCGACCGTTTCGCCGAGGACACCGGCGCGCGCCTGGCAAAAATGCTGGAGCGGGCGGTCAAGGTTTTCATTGAAAGTCCAACCGTCGCTCTGGGCTCTCTCTGCCTTGTGTCGCCGCCGGATGCGGTACTGCTGCGGTCCTGGGCCGAGCGCCCGGCGGACTACGATGCCGGGGCAGACTTCGTGGATCTGGTCAGTGCCCAGGCCGCCGCCCGCCCCGAGGCCCCGGCCCTGGTCCACGGCGATGACCGCGTCAGCTATGGCGCACTCGAACACCGTTCCGATGCCATCGCCCGCTGGCTGCTCGATCAGGGCGCCGGCCCGGAGACCATCGTCGGTGTCTCCCTCGAACGCGGTACCGCCATGATCGCCGCCTTCCTCGGCATCCTCAAAGCCGGCGCCGCCTTCCTGCCCCTCGATCCGGACTATCCCCCAGAGCGCCTGCGCCACATGCTCGACGACAGCGCCGCCCCCCTGCTGCTCACCTCCAGTGACCTCGTCGAACGCCTGGGTATTCCCGGGACAACCCGTGCCGTCGCCCTCGACCGGTTGACGTTGGACGAACCGCCCTGGGATACGCCCCTGCCGGCACCCCACCCCGATCAGCTCGCCTACATCATCTACACCTCCGGCTCCACCGGACGCCCCAAGGGCGTCGCCGTCACAAGGCGTGGTCTCGCCATGCACGTCCAGACCATCGGGCAGCGCTACGCCATGACACCCGAGGACGTCGAGCTGCTCTTCGCCTCCATCAGCTTCGACGGCGCCGTCGAGCGCTGGACCGTGCCGCTCGCCTTCGGCAGCCGCCTCGTCATCCGCGACCAGGCGCTGTGGAGTGCCGAGCAGACCTGCGATGCCCTGATAGCAGAGGGCGTCACCATCGCCTGCTTCCCGCCCAGCTATGTCGGCCCCCTGCTCGACTGGATCGAACACAGCAAACCCGATCTGCCCCTGCGTTCCTGGACCCTGGGCGGCGAGGCCTTCACCCGCGAGACCTATCACCGCCTGCAGCAGGTCGTCGCCCCGCCGCGCATCATCAACGGTTACGGCCCCACCGAGACCGTGGTCACACCGCTGATCTGGGAAGCCTATCCCGACACCCCCCTCGACAGCGCCTATGCCCCCATCGGCACCCCGGTGGGCGAACGCCGGGCCTATGTCCTCGACCAGACCCTCAACCCGGTGCCGCCGGGTTTGGTGGGCGAACTCTACATCGCCGGCGAGGCCGGGCTGGCACGCGGCTACCAGGGCCGCCCGGATCTCACCGCCGAGCGTTTCCTGCCCGATCCCTTCGGCCCGCCGGGCGAGCGCATGTACCGCACCGGCGATCTGGTGCGCTGGCGCGAGGACGGGGTCCAGGGCGGGGTGATGGAGTATCTCGGCCGGGCCGACCAGCAGATAAAGGTCCGCGGGTTCCGCATCGAGCCGGGGGAGATCGAGGCCCGGCTCATGGCCCTGCCGGAGCTGCGCGAGGCGGTGGTGGTTGCCCAGGCCCGCGGCGGCGATGCCGCCAACACCCTGCTGGTCGCCTATGTCGTGCCCACAGACGACACCGCCATAGACACCCGGGCGATCCAGGCCTGCCTCGGCGCCGTGCTGCCGGCCTATATGGTGCCGAGCCTCTTTGTCTCCCTCGAAGCCCTGCCGCTGACCCCGGCGGGCAAGGTCGACCGCCAGGCCCTGCCCGCCCCGGACCGCCAGCAGGCAGTCCAGGAGCCGCCGGAGGGCGCGGCGGAGCAGGCCATCGCCACCATCTGGCAGCGCTTCCTGAAGGTCGAGCGCATCGGGCGGCAGGACAGCTTCTTCGAACTGGGCGGCGATTCCATCATCGCCCTGCAGGTCGTCGGCCAGGCACGGCGGGAGGGCTGGGCGCTGAAGCCCAATCATCTCTTCCAGCATCAGACCCTGGCCGCCGTCGCCGCTGCCGCCAAACCCCAGGACAAGCCCGCCCAGCCCCGGGGCCCCGCCACCGGAAACGCAAAACTCACACCAATTCAGGCGCATTTCTTCAGCTTGAACCCGCCGGAACCCTCCCACTGGAATCAACATCTCTGGCTGGAAGCACGCAGGCCAATGAACAAAGACGCCCTGGCTGCCGCATTAGCAGCCCTGCGCGACCACCATGACGCTCTGCGTCTGCGCTTCGCCTGCCGCGATGGGGTTTGGAGTCAACGCTACTGCAATGCCGGCGATCTGCCCGACGACCTGCTCTGGCAGCGCGAAGCCCGGGACGAAGCGGAAGCAGAAGACCTCTGCACCCAGGCCCAGCAAAGCCTCGACATCGAAGCCGGTGTCCTCATGCGGGCGCTGCTTCTCACCAGAAAGGGACAGCCCGACCGCCTGCTGCTGACCATTCACCATCTGGCCGTCGACGGGGTTTCCTGGCGCATCCTGATGGAGGATCTCCGCCTCGCTTACAGCCAGGCCGAAGCCGGCCACGCCATTACCCTGCCCGCCAGGACCGGCAGCCTGAAAGACTGGACCGAAACCCTGTCCCGCTGGCCCGGCGCCCGGGCGCAGCAGGACTTCTGGCAACAACAGGATGCCGGCTCGGTGGAGTGTCCGGCCCGGATCGGCAATTGCAACCGGCATCTCGTCACCCTGGACACGGCAGAGACAAAGGCGCTGCTGAGAAAAGGCCGGGATGTGACGGCCACTTTGGCCGCAGCCTTGGTACAGGGGAGCGGCAAGTCGCTTGCCGTGAACCTGGAGGGACACGGCAGACGCCCCGATGTCGTCGCCCCCGAGCTCGACCTCAGCCGCAGCGTCGGCTGGTTTACCAGTCTCTACCCTCTCCTGCTCGACTGGCATCCGGACTCGAAGGCCTGCATTGCGGCGGCGCGCGAAACCCTGGACGCCGCGGAGCGCGACGGCACCCTCGGCTATGGCGTCCTGCGGTTTCTCCATGAAGAAGGCTCGGCACTCCCCAGCCTGGCGCCGATAACCTTCAACTATCTCGGGCAGTACCAGCTCGATGATGGCGAAGACTGGATGACTCCGGTCCCTGGCGGTGGTGTCGCCCAGAGCCCTGAGAACTTCATGGCCGCCCCGCTGACCGTCAATGCCCAGGTCGTCGGCGGAACCCTGAGCATGGAGTGGCTATTCAGCCTCGACCATCACAGCGCCGAACAGATCGAAGACTTGGCAAAGCGCTATCGCGCCGCGCTGCTTGCGCTTCTTGAGCAACCCCGAAAATCCAAGGCGCCGTCGGCCAATCCCGAGATCCTGGTTCCCCTGATGAACAAACGAAGGGAACGGGCGCCGGTGTTCTGCATCCATCCCGTTACCGGACGCGTCAACGGCTATCACGCTCTCGCCCGCCGCCTGGAAGACCAGCGTTCTATCTATGGCCTGCAATCCCTCAGTTGCGTCGAGCCCGGATACTTTGACGACAGCTTCTCCGAAATGGCGGACCGCTACACACAAGCTATTCGCAACACCCAGGCCGAAGGCCCCTATGAACTGCTTGGGTGGTCTCTGGGCGGCTCCCTGGCGCTTGAAATCGCACAGCGACTGGAACAGTCGGGCCAGGAAGTCGCCTTCCTGGGGCTCCTGGACGCCTATGTTCCCGGGTTCGGCGTTGCCGAAGACCTCTGGCCGTCGCCGGAGACCCGGCAGAAACTCGCGTCTCATTTGAAGATGCTGTTGCCGCAGCTCAGCGACCGCGCGGTTCGCGACTGCCTGGACCGGCTTGCGAAGAGGCCGCCGCGGGACTGGCCGACGGCCGCGGCACAGTGGCTCGATACACAACAGATCGATTCCTACGAGGCAGCCGATGTCTCCGAGCTGCTGTTCGCCTTTGCTCTGGAACAGCATCACCGCAAGCTCTGCGACGGCTACGTCCTGCCGAAAGTGAAAACTCCGGCCCATGCCTGGTGGGCGGCCGAGCCGCCGCGGCCAGGCGCGACCCCTTGGGACAGCCTCGCCAAGAATCTCACCTTCGCCACCAGCCGGATCGTCGCCACCGACCATCTCGGCATCGTGCGCCACCCGGCCTGTCTTGACGATCTGGCCGATATTCTGTCCCCGACCGGCTCGATGCCGGGCATTCCGGAGCAGGCTGAAGTCTGATGCAAAACCCCTCACCGACCACGACAGCGCAAGACCTCTACAGCCGTTTCGATGCGGAACTGCAGTCGACGATCTCCTTCCGCCATCTCGATCCGGACTCCGATCTGGAGCGGTTCAATCGCTGGCAAAACAGCGACCGAGTCGCCCAGTTCTGGGATGAACGCGGCACCCTGGATGAACATCGAGATTACCTGATGAAGCTGATCCGGGCCCCTCAGGTGGAACCGCTGATCGGCTGCCTGGACGGCGATCCCTTTCTCTATCTCGAGGTCTATTGGGCAGAGCAGGATCGGCTGGCGGCATACTACACCGCCGCACCGGCTGATCGTGGCATTCACATGCTGGTCGGCGAGGAACGGCATCGCGGGCCGCGCAAGGTAAGGGCCTGGCTCTCAGCCCTCTGCCGTCATCTCTTCGAAGAATCGCCGGCGACCCAGCGCATCGTTTCGGAACCCCGTTACGACAATCTCAAGATGATCGATTACCTGGAAAAACAGGGTTTTGAGAAGATCAAGGAATTCGACTTTCCCCATAAACGCGCCGCTCTGATGTTGTTGACAAGAGACGCCTTTTTCAAAGGACAAGCATGATGAACATTCCGGTCTACGACATGATTGGTATCGGTTTCGGCCCGGCAAACCTGGCCATTGCCATTGCCATGGACGAACATCAGCCGGCGAACGGCGAGCAGTTGCAGAGCTGCTTCATCGAGAAACAATCCGGATTCGAATGGCACGGCGGCATGCTGCTGTCGAACACCCATCTGCAGGTCTCTTTCATGAAAGACCTGGTGACCCTGCGCAACCCAACCAGCCGCTACTCCTTCGTCAACTACCTGCATCAAAACAAGCGGCTCGAGTCCTTCATAAACCTGGGTTCGTTCTACCCCAGTCGTCTGGAATACAACGACTACATGCGCTGGGCGGCCGGCACCTTCCAGGACAGAGTGCATTATGGCGAAGAGGTAATTGCCATCGAACCGCTGGAGGCGAACGGCAAGGTCGATTGGCTGACAATTCGGTCCCACTCCGCCGATGGCGTGCTGAAGGAACGCCGAACCCGTTCCATTGTCGTGGGCATCGGCGGCAGGCCGAACATCCCGGACATCTTCAAGCCTTACCGCGATCATCCGAACCTGATCCACTCCTCGGAGTTCAAAACCCATGCCGACAGACTTGGCGGCGCTGAAGCCCGCCTCGCCGTGGTCGGGGCCGGGCAAAGCGCCGCGGAGATCTTCCGTGACCTGATGGACCGCCACCCCGCCGCCAAGGTCGACCTGATCAGCCGGGCCCGCGCCCTGCACCCGGCCGACGACAGCCCCTTCGTGAACGAGATCTTCAATCCCGAGTTCATCGACGAATTTTATCGTACACCGGAGTCGGAGCGGCGCTCGATGATCCGCTCATTCACTCAGACCAACTACTCGGTGATCGACCTCGGCCTGATCGAGGAAATCTATGCCCGGCTCTATGAGCAAAAGGTGACGGGCGAGTCGCGGCACCGTTTCCTGCCACGCCATCAGATTGCGGGGATCGAAACTGCGGATCAAAAGATCTCCATGGCACTGCTCGACATGAGCAGCGAGACAGAGAACTGGACGACCTACGACGGCGTCGTTCTCGCGACGGGCTTCCACCGCCAGGGACATCAGAGTCTCCTGAAGGACCTCACACCCTGGATGACCGCCGAAAAGGCTGACCGCAGCTACCGGGTCCCCATGGCGGCGAACTGCAGCGCGCGGGTTTTCCTCCAGGGCTGTTGCGAGGATACCCATGGCCTGGCCGATACCCTGCTGTCGGTGCTGGCGGTCCGCTCCGACGAGGTCGTCGCCTCCCTCTATGCCGACTCCCACAGCGAAACCCGCCTGCGGCACACCGGCTGATGGGCGTCGTTCCCGTCCTGCAGCCACTGCTGGAAACCCCCGTCGCCCCCTACATGGCGGGCATGCTGCTGGGAGATACGGAAGCGCTGGCGGCCCGCCCGGCAACTGATTTGCTCCAGCCTGAAGTTATGGAGGCCGCAATGCAGAAGTTCCGGCCCGAGGATTGGAAACAAGATCCGCGCGCCGTCTTCTCTCACTGGACCCAATTCTATTTTCTGCTGTTTCTTCCACCAGCGCTGGCCGCGAACCTGCTGTACCAGCAGGAACTGCCGCTCGCCCTGGAGGATGTTGCGATCACACTCGGTAACGACGGCCTGCCCCTTGCCTTCGTACTGAAAGACGAAGGTTCGAAACTGGACAGAAACGTTGAGGCAGACGAGCGCTTCCAGTTGCTGCGCGAGCGCCATCTCGCGCCTCTGATAACGACCTGGTCCCGGCAGGCCCGCCTGTCGGAGCGCGTGCTCTGGAGCAATGCCGGGCGTTATCTCGATTGGATCCTCCGCGAGTTTCAAGAGCATGTCCCGGCCGCGGAGGTATGGCGCCCGCTGCAGATCTGGCTCGAAGCGCCTTACGACCGTCTCGGCTGGCATCGCCGCATCTGCTGCCTGCGCGACCGCCTCGCCGGGGTGACCATCTGTCCCGACTGCCCGAAAGTTGCCCATGTTTAGAGTTGCCGATGTTTGACGTAGACAACGCCTGTTATGAAATCGAAGGTTTTCGCCTCTTGGCGCCGCTCTCCTTCAAGGTCGCGGAAGGAAGCGTCGTCGGTCTGATCGGCCCGAACGGATCCGGCAAGTCGACCTTGATGAAGCTTCTGGCCGGTCAACTGACGCCGACTGATGGGGACGTGCGCCTGGACGGCCGCCCGGTCACCGATTGGAGCCGCCGCGCCTTCGCCCGGCGCGTTGCCTATTTGGCCCAGGAACTACCGGCGACCGAGGATCTGACCGTTGCCGAACTGGTGCGTTTCGGCCGTTTTCCCTGGCGCGGGCTGCTCGGCCGCATGACGGCGGAGGACAACGAACAGATCCGTAAGGCCATGACCCTGACCCATACGCTGGACCTGGCGGAACGCGGGGTCGAAACCCTTTCCGGCGGCGAAAGACAGCGTGCCTGGCTGGCCATGCTTCTGGCTCAGGAGAGCCGCCATCTGTTGCTGGACGAACCGCTGGCGGCCCTGGATGTCGCCCATCAGATCGAGGTGATGGACCTCGTACGGCGCCTTGGCCGTGAATTGAACCTCGGCGTCGTCGTCATCCTGCATGACATCAACATCGCCAGCCGCTACTGCGATCACATCGTCGCCCTGCGCAGCGGCAAGCTGCAGGCCGAGGGCGCACCGGACAAGCTGGTGCAAACGGAGTCGCTGCAGGCGATCTACGGCGTCGAGATGCAGGTGATGGCCCACCCGACGCGCGATCATGCGATTGCCATCGTGAAATGAAGACCGTCATACAACTGGCTTTTGCAGGCCTGCTTTCGCTTGGGCTGAGCCTGCCGCTTGCAGCCGAGCCCCTGGAGTCACGCTTCGTGACGCCGGACTGGACCGTGGCGGAAACGCTTTTGGCACTCGGGGTACGGCCCCAAGGTGTGGGCGAACTGGCCGGCTATCAATCCTGGGTCGGCACACCGGCCATGCCGGAAACCGTGCAGGACATCGGGCTGCGCAGCCAGCCCAACCTGGAACTCCTGATCGAGATGCAGCCGGAAAAAATCCTGCTGACGCGGATGTTCCGTTCTCTGGAACGGCCAATGTCACGGATCGCACCAACGACACTGATCGACAACCAGGCCGGCGAGACGGCCTGGCAATCGATGGTCGCGCAGACAAAGGAAATCGGTCGCATCGCCAACCGCAGCGCAGCGGCCGACGCACTGATCCGCGCGACGGAACAGCACATCGACGCACTCGCTGGGCAGATCGACTATACGGGCGAGCCGTTGCTGGTCGTGCAGTTCATGGATGCGGTCCATGCCCGTGTCTTCGGCATCGACAGTCTTTACGGCAGCGTCCTTGAAAGACTGCGCATCGAAAACGCCTGGACCGGCCGGGCAAACTCCTGGGGTTTCGCCTTGACCAGCCTGCGCGAGCTGGCAGCGATCGAAGGCCGCCTGGTGATCGTGGCGCCAACGCCGCTGGGCACCGATGTCACCGCCAGCGGCCTGTGGCAGGCGTTGCCGTCGGTGCGGCGCGGAGATGTGCTGTGGCTGCCACCGGCCTGGTCTTTCGGCGCCCTGCCCTCGGCACGGCGTTTCGCCGACATCCTGGCTGAGGCGTTATGATCGTCCTTTCACCCCCCGCCCGGGTCTGTCTTCTGCTCGGCATTACACTGATCGTTCTGGCCGGCAGCGGCGGCGCCTTCACCGCACCGGACCTGACGGCGCTTTATCTCGGCTGGTGGCCGCGGCTTGTCATGGCGCTGCTGGCCGGGGGCGGGCTGGCCCTGGCCGGCGCCGTCATGCAACAGGCGCTGCGCAACCCCCTCGCCACCCCGACAACGCTGGGTGTGGTAAGCGGTACCCAGTTCTCGCTTCTTGTTGCAACCGTTGCTTTTCCCGGCCTGGTGATCGTCGGGCGCGAGTGGGTTGCCCTGGCCGGCGGCGCCATGGCGATGGGGGTGGTCGTGCTGCTGGCCTGGCGCAGCCGCCTGGCGCCGGTGGTGGTCATTCTCGCCGGCCTGATCGTCAATCTCTACCTGAGCGCTCTCAGCATCGTCATGCTGCTGCTGCATCAGGAAGAACTGCACGGCGTCCTGATCTGGGGCGCCGGTTCTCTGGCGCAGAGCGGCTGGGACGGCGTCGCGTTTCTCTGGCCGCGGCTGCTGCTGGCCGCACCCTTGGCGATTTTGCTCGCCCGCCCCCTGGACATCCTGTCCCTCGGCGATGCCCAGGCACGAAGCCTGGGTGTCTCCCTGCACTACATCAGACTGGCCGCGCTCGGGGTCGCGCTTTTCCTCGCCGCCTGCGTGACCAGCGTTGCCGGCGTGGTCGGCTTTGTCGGCCTGGCCGCCCCGACCGCCGCCCGGCTGCTCGGCGCCCGCGGATTTCTCGCCGTGGCTTCCTGGTCTGTGGCCATCGGCGCGCTCTTGCTGGCGGTCATCGACCTGCTGCTGCAGGCCGTGAGCGCCTCCTCTCCGCTGATCATCCCCACCGGCGCCATGACCGCGGTCCTGGGCGGCCCGCTTCTGCTCTGGCTGCTGTTTCGCCTGAAGCTGAGCGGCAAGCCACCGCTGCGGCAACGCCCGGTCCTGCCGTCGAGCCGCCATGGATCCCTGAAGTGGGGCCTGATGCTCTTGGGTCTCCTGGCTGCCATCGCCCTCTCCCTGGGTACGGGCCAGGCTTTGCAGGGTTGGCGATGGTTCGACCTCGCCCACGCCGCCGCCATGCTGGAATGGCGGCTGCCCCGCGCCCTGGCGGCGGGCAGTGCCGGCGCCATCCTGGCAATCGCCGGGGTCATCGTGCAGCGGCTGACCCGCAATCCCATGGCCAGCCCGGAGCTTCTGGGCGTCAGCGGCGGTGCCGCCCTCGGCCTGATCGGCGCGCTGTTCCTGCTGCGCGGCGCCACGGTACCCGCCCTGGTAATCGCCGGCTTTATCGGGGCGCTGGCCGGAATCGCGGTGGTGATTCTGTTGAACCGGCGCAGCGGGTTCATTCCTCAACGCCTGCTTCTGACCGGCGTCGCGGTGACCGCCATCGCCAGCGGCGTCCAGTCCATCCTCCTGGCCGGCGGCGACCCCCGCGGGCAACAGGCCATCGCCTGGATGTCGGGCTCCACCTACTACGTCGACATCACCGCCGCCGCGATCATCGCCGCGGTCGCGATTGTCTCTCTGCTGGTGGTACCGCTGTTCTCGCGCTGGCTGGACCTGCTGCCCCTCGGCGCCGCGGCCGCCACCGGCTTGGGGTTGAACACCAACCGCAGCCGCTTTGTGCTGTTGCTTGTGGTGGCGCTGCTGACCGCCTGTGCGACTTTGATCGTCGGCCCGCTCAGCTTCGTCGGGCTGCTGGCCCCGCATATGGCGCGCATGGCCGGCTTTACCAACGCGCGCAGCCACCTGCTGGGGGCCGCCGGCCTCGGCTGCCTGTTGATGGTGGCCGCCGACTGGGTCGGGCGCCAAGTCCTTTATCCGCAGGAGATTCCCGCCGGACTCGTCGCCTCCCTCGTGGGCGGCATCTACTTCTTCATCGGCATGCGCCGGCTGTAAAAGAATGACAACGATGGTCGAGGTCTGGCGGGTGCCGCTCGACAGAGCGCCAGACGAACACCTCAGACTTGAAAGTGTTCTGTCAGCAGACGAGCGCGAACGCGCAAACCGCTTCCGCAGCGAAGAACTCCGCCACCGCTACGGCGTTGCTCAAAGCGCGCTGCGGCACCTACTTGCCCGAAAACTAAACCGGGCGGCTGCCGATCTTTGCTTCGAGAGCGGTCCCGCCGGCAAGCCCGTGATCTCGCCCCGGCAGGGCACGACGACGACGCACTTCAATCTCTCCCATTCGGAGGACATGGCCCTGATCGCGATATCGGGCGACCGCCCTCTCGGCATCGACATCGAACGGTATCGCAAAGGCATCGATGTCGCGATGCTGACACAGCAGTACTTCGCACCCGGCGAAGCTCGGCAGATCCTGTCGCTCCCGGACGCCGAGCAGGCCCAGGCCTTCCTGACATGCTGGACCCGCAAGGAAGCCTATCTCAAAGCAACGGGCAGCGGCCTTTCGACCCCACTCGACAGTTTCGAGGTCTCAGCCCTGCCCGGCTCAGCGCCGCGGCTGCTTACCGTCGCCGGCGACGCACAGGCGGCGAACCGCTGGCGCTTCGTCGACCTGGGCGACGAGACCTACGCCGCCACCCTCGTTGTCGAAACCCTCGACATCAAAGTGACGAAGCACGACTTCCTTGCGTTCCCCAACTGACTATCGGCGTCAGCCCGCGCTGCGGGTGGCGCCGGTGCCACGCACCACGGGGATCCAGATCTCCCTCTGCCGCGCATAGTAGGCATCGACTTCCTGGGGCGTCTTGCTCGGCGGCACGATCGAGCCGAGATCGACGAGCTGGCTGCGGATCGAATCCGACTGGACGATGGCGTTGACCGCTTCATTCAGCTGCA
The DNA here is from genome assembly GCF_965249265.1 of Pelagibius sp. Classification (NCBI taxonomy): domain Bacteria; kingdom Pseudomonadati; phylum Pseudomonadota; class Alphaproteobacteria; order Rhodospirillales; family Rhodovibrionaceae; genus Pelagibius; species Pelagibius sp. The sequence goes on from NZ_OZ252224.1 coordinate 3,757,739, forward strand.
CCACGATTTCCTCAGGCGTGTCCGCCGGCGCCGCAAAGGTGTTCCAGGTCTGCGATACGAAACCGGGCAGGCCCGCTTCCGACACGGTCGGCAGATCCGGCATGGCCACAAGGCGTTCGGGCGCCGATACGCCAAGGCCGCGGACGGCACCGTCACGCACCTGGGGCACCGCCGTCAGGGAAGGATTGAAAACAAAGCTCAAGCGGCCGGCGATCAGGTCGCGCAGCGCTTCGCCGCTTTTCGGATAGGGAACATGAACCACATCGAGACCAAGCTCCGACAGGAAAAGGGCTCCGGTGATGTGGGTGGTCGTGCCGGTCGGGCCCGACCCATACTGAAAGTCCGCCGGTGCCGCACGCAGACGCGCAATGAATTCCTCAAGATTACCCGCCGGATCGTCATTGTTCACACACATCACCATCGGAACTTCGTTCATCATGGCGACGCCACGCAGTCTGGTGGTGATGTCGACCGGCAGCGGATCGAACAGCGCGATGTTGTGCACGAGCTGGGATGAGGTGCCGACGAGGAAGGTGTAGCCGTCCGCATCGGCCCGGCTGACAGCCTCCGTCGCCTGCATGCCGGAGGCCGCCGAGAGATTCTCGACGACGATGCTCTGCCCCAGCGCCGTCTCAAGTTCGGCGGCGACAATACGCGTCACGACGTCGGCATTGCCGCCGGCACCGGAAGCGACCACCAGACGAATGGGGCCTGCCTTCGGCCAGTCGTTGGCAAAGCTGAACCGTGAAGAAGTGATCACCAAGGGGGCTGCCAGGGCGGAGCCGACCAACGCGCGTCTCGTAATCATGGGACAATCCTTTGTTCGCTGTGGAAAGGCCCACCGTATCCAGCGACGGCAAACCGGGAGAGTACGAGAAAACTGGATATTGCAAATGAGAATCACTGTCAATAAAACTGCAAGTCGTTCTTTATTTTAGAGAATCCTTAATCGTGACATCGCGCTCTTCCCTGTTTTCCGCTCTCAAAGCCCCGGCCGTCCTGGCGGCGCTGGGCTTGGCGATGATGCTGCTGGCTTATACCCAGCCAGCCTGGATTGACGGCAGGGTTGGGCCGGGCCTCTTTGCCCAGTGGCTGTCCAAAGGGGTTGTCGCGCTGTCGCTGCTGTGGGCGGTCCTGGTTGCTTTGAATCCTGCAGCAGGACGCGGCGAAGGAGAACTCACCCCCTCATCCAAGCCCCTTGGGCCGGGCCTCGCGCTGTTGGGCGGCGTTCTCGTCTTCGTTCTGCTGCTGCCATTCACCGGCCTCGTCGTCGCCTGCACCGCAACGGCGCTCATCACCGGCTGGGGCGCCGGCGATCGCCATTGGCGGGCTCTTGCCTTATCGGGCTTGTTCGCCGGGGCAGCGACACTTGCCGTCGGCCTGACGCTGTTGCCGCCCGCGACCCGCCTCTGGCCCTGGGCGGCTTTCTGAGATGAGCGATGTCGTGAGCTGGGCCGCTGATTTCGCGGGCGTCTTAACGCTGCAGAACCTGCTGCTGTGCTTCACCGGCGCCCTCGTCGGCACCATCGTCGGCGTTCTGCCGGGGATCGGGCCGGCCGCCACCCTGGCCCTCCTGCTGCCGCTCACCTTTACGCTCGATCCCGCGGGCGCGCTGATCATGCTGGCGGCGATCTATTACGGGGCGCAGTACGGCAGCTCGACCACCGCCATCCTGTTGAACCTGCCCGGTGAATCCTCCGGCGTGGTGACCGCGCTCGACGGACATCGCATGGCCCTGGCCGGGCGCGCCGGGCCGGCCATCGCAATCGCCGCCCTGGCCTCGCTCTTCGCCGGTCTCGCCTCGGCCGTGTTCATCGCGCTGGTGGCCGGACCCATCGCCCAGTGGTCGTTGCTCATCGCGCCGGCGGGCCTCGCCGGCCTGATTGCCCTTGGGCTGTTCGCCGCCGCCATCATCGCACCTGGCAAACCGCTGGCGGCGCTGACCCTGATCCTCTTCGGCGCCTGCCTGGGCCTGGTCGGCACCGATTCAGGCGGTGGCAGGCCACGCTTCACCCTCGGCATCACCGAACTGCGCGACGGCATCGGGTTCATGCCCCTGGTCATGGGCCTCTTCGCCATCGCCGAACTCATCCGTGCCCTTGAAAGCGGCAGCCGGCCGCAACGCATCGCCCCGCTGGGCCTGCCATGGCCGACGCGGGCGGACCTCAAGGCCGCCCTTTTGCCGGCACTGCGCGGCACCGGCATCGGCGGCATTCTGGGTGTGATCCCCGGCGTCACCACCGTGATGTCAGCCCTCGCCGCCCGCGGCCTGGAACGTGCGTTCAAGACGCCGGACAAGCCGCTCGGCGAAGGGGCCGTCGCCGGCGTTTCCGCGCCGGAGGCGGCCAACAACGCCTCCGCACAGAGCGCCCTGATCCCGCTCTTGACCCTCGGCCTTCCGGGCAACCCGGTGATTGCGGTCCTGGCCGGAGCTTTGATGATCCACGGCATCGCACCGGGACCGAGCTTCATCGACAGCAACCCAGACCTCTTCGCGGCGCTGATCGCCAGCCTGGTCGTCGGCAACGTGATCCTCGTCGTCTTGAACCTGCCGCTCGCCGGGCTCTGGGCATCGCTGTTGCGCGTGCCTTTCCCGAAGCTCGTGCCGCTTATCATCGTCTTCAGCCTGATCGGCGTCTACTCGGTGCAGAACTCGCTTTTCGATGTCTGGCTGATGCTGGCCTTCGGCGCGCTCGGTTGGCTGTTGGTGCGGCTTGGCCTTGAACCCACGCCGATCGTGCTGGGCTTTATCCTGGGACCGGCCTTCGAGGAGTACCTGCGCCGCACCCTGCTTTTCTCACGCGGCGATCCCTCGGTCTTCTTCAGCGATCCGGTGAGCCTGACCAGCATCGCCATCATCGTCTGTGCAACCGCGTTCCTGATCCTGCGCCGCAGGTACAGGCAATAAAGGCTACTTCCTGTTGCGCTCAGCTATCCGAGAGATCTGGGACGCCTCAGTGCCCCCCACTGTCGCTACGGCAGTGATGGAATGCCGAACTCGCCGTCGAACAGACTGTCAAAAGTCCACTCGTATTTCAGGTTTGCACCCGAAAGACCCGAGCCAGGCTTCGGCGAATTTCCGCTAAATCACTGGAAAGAATGGTGGGCGTACCTGGGATTGAACCAGGGACCTCCTCGATGTCAACGAGGCGCTCTCCCGCTGAGCTATACGCCCTTTTTTGCCTGCCCAGCATCCCGGCGGCCGGGCCGCCCTGGGCACCTTCGGACCCGGCTTTCTTCGGCGCGTCTGCCGAAGAGGGGGCGAAGTACCATCATCCCCCGGCTTTTTCAAGCGCCGCCTGCCTTCTCAGGCCTACCTAATTTTAGTGCCGTTCAGGCGGTCAGCATGGATTCCACCTCTTCCACCAGATGACGCAGATGAAAGGGCTTTGAGAGGATGCGGGCGCCGCGGGGGGTCTGTTCGCGGTTTTTCAAGGCCACAGCCGCAAATCCGGTGATGAACATGACCCGCAGGCCCGGTTGCAGCTTGGCCGCCTGGCGGGCCAGTTCAATGCCGTCGAGCCCCGGCATCACGACGTCGGCCAGCAGCAGGTCCGCATGGAAGCCGTCCAGGGCCTTGATGGCGTCCAGCCCGTCCCCCACGGCGACCACGTGATGGCCGGCCTTGCGGAGCGCCTTGGCCAGGAACTCCCGCATCGAGCCGTCGTCTTCTGCAAGAAGGATTTGCGCCATGACCCTGTTCTGGTTTGTCGCGCCGGGAAAGCCGTTAACCACCTGCCCGGCAAGAGAAACGAATCCGCCAGGGCCAGTGAAACTATAATACCACGCTGGTACCAAGCAGAGCTTAATGTCAGGATGCCCCACAGGAAAGCCGCCATTGATCAGCAGGGCCCTTACGGTGCAAGCTTGCAACGGGAGGCCGGCTCTGCGACGCCCGGGAACACAATGGAAACAAGCGCTTTAATACTATGGATGCCTTAGCGCCGACTGCCCGAGCGGGCCAATTCCACCCGGCGGACGAGACCCACGAGATCCTTTGGCCGACACAGCAGAGCTTGCCGCTGGTCTTCGCCTCGCCGCACAGCGGCTGCGACTATTCGCCTGAGTTTCTGGCGTCTTCGCGCCTGGACCCGGTCAGCCTGCGGCAGTCGGAGGACAGCTTCGTTCAGGAGATCTTCGCCTGCGCGCCGGAGATGGGCGCCCCGCTGATCCACGCCCTGTTTCCCCGCGCCTTTGTCGACCCCAACCGCGAGCCCTATGAGCTGGACCCGGCGGTCTTCAAAGACAAACTGCCGGCCTATGCCAACACCCGCTCACCGCGGGTTGCGGCGGGGCTGGGCACCATCGCGCGGGTCGTGGCGAACGGCGCCGATATCTACAAGGACAAGCTGAGTCTGGAGGAAGGGCTGGAGCGGATCCGCACCTGCTACTGGCCCTATCACGAGGCGCTGCGCGCGCTGGTCGAACAAACCAAGGAGCGTTTCGGGTACTGCATTCTGGTCGATTGTCACTCCATGCCGTCGGTGGGCAAGCCGGGGCAGGGTCGCTGCGCAACCAGCCGCGTTGCCTTTGTGCTGGGTGACTGCCACGGGACAAGCTGCAGTCCGGCCGTTACAGCCTCGGTCGAGAATACGCTGGCGGGCAAGAGCTATCGGGTTGTGCGCAACAGCCCTTATGCCGGCGGCTTCGTCACCCGGCACTACGGCCGTCCGGAGGCCAACATCCACAGCCTGCAGATTGAGATCAACCGCCAGATCTATATGGACGAGTCGCGCATGGAACGGCGCCCCGCGCTGAACACCCTGGCGCATGACATGCGCGATGTCGTGGCCGCCCTGGGCGCCCTCGGCCCCAAACAACTGCGCTCCACAAAGGGATGACGGTGGCGCCGCGAGAGGACGCCGGCGTCCTGTTGCGCGACGCCGATCCCGACGACTGCCCGCAGATCCAGGCACTCTATGCGGACCACGTGATCCACGGCCTTGCCTCTTTCGAAGAAGTTCCACCCGACCTCACGGAGATGGAGCGCCGCCTCCAGGCAGCGCAGTCGAGGGGCCTGCCCTACCTGGTCGCCGAAACGGCGGAAAACAGCGGCGAGTTGATTGGTTTTGCCTCCGCCGGCCCCTACCGCACGCGCCCGGCCTATCGCTTTACTCTGGAAAATACCGTCTATGTGCGCCGCGACCAGGGCGGGCGCGGGATCGGCAGTCTGCTGCTCGGCACCCTGATAGAGCGCTGTGAGAACCTGGGGTACCGGCAGATGATCGCCGTTATCGGGGACAGTGCCAATGAAGCCTCGATCAGGCTGCACCGGCGACACGGCTTTCAGCAGATGGGGTGCCTGTGCGCGATCGGCTTCAAGCATGGCCGCTGGCTCGATTCCGTCCTGATGCAGCGGCCCTTGGGTCAGGGCGACGGCACACTCCCAGCGTCCTAGCCTTTTCCGACCCAAAAAAAAGGGCCGCGACAAGCGCGGCCCAAGTTTAGGGAGGAAATGCCCTATGGAACTGCGATAGGGCCCGCCGAAGCGTTCCCATATCGCAGTGCACAATATGCGCGCGCCGGCAGACGATTTCAACTTCATTTTGAGCAATTCATTGATTTACATATAAGTTTCGCAATTCAACAACGCAGCGCTTAATCAGTTTTCGCTACTTCTTTTGCGTCGCACAAAAAAATCCCAGTTTTCCGGGCCCGGGCCTGCCTCGGCTCCTTCCGCGGACGCTACTTGGCACGCCTGTTGCTCTTCTCCTGGTATGAAAAAGCACGATCCAAACGAGCCTGCAGGCGCGCTGAATCTGACCGCATCGGCGATTCTGGCTCTGGCGCTGTTCGCCCTTGCCGGGTCTCTTACCCCCGCACATGCAGGCGAAAGCATTGATAATCCTTGGAATCTTTGCCAAGCGAGCACCCGCGCAGCGGAGCAGGCCCATGATCTGCCGCCTCTGCTGATGGCCGCCATCGCCAAGACCGAATCGGGGCGCTGGAACCGGGAGACCTCGGAATTACTTGCCTGGCCCTGGACGGTTATGGCCGAGGGAAAGGGGCGATTTCTGCCCAGCAAGCAGGCGGCGATTGAAACGGTCGAGGCTCTACAAGCGCGGGGCGTGCGCAACATCGACGTCGGCTGCATGCAGGTGAACCTCTACCACCACCCCGAAGCCTTCGAGAATCTGGAAGCCGCTTTCGATCCCGCCCGCAATACGGCATACGCCGCCGCCTTTCTGGCCGGGCTGCGCGAAGAGGCACGTTCCTGGACTCGTGCGGTGGGCCACTATCATTCCCGCACCATCCTGCGCGCCAACGGCTATCGCGCCAAGGTCTTCAAGGCCTGGCGCGCCGAGCGGCACCGCGCCAACCGGGAACGCCAGGCGGCGCTGAAGGCAGCGCGCGAAGCAGCCAGAAGCAAGAGCTGACGCCCAGCTTGCCATCACCGCCCCGCCCCCGCTAACTACCCGACAGGGAAAAGCGCGGCAGGGGAGCAAAAGGTGATCGATCTTGCAAAGGTCCGGGCTGACACGGCGGCCTGTAAAAATGTACTGCATCTCAACAACGCCGGCGCGGCGCTGATGCCCGACGCCGTCGTGGTGCGCCAACTGGCCCACATCCACCGCGAGGCGGAGATCGGCGGTTACGAAGCGGCAAGAGAAGCGGCCGACGAAATCGACTTGGTCTACAACAGTATCGCGCGCCTGCTGAACGCCGCACCGGACGAAATCGCCCTGATGGAGAACGCAACGGCGGCCTGGAACGCCGCCTTCTTCGCTTTCGACTTCCAGCCCGGCGACCGCCTGCTGACCGGCGAGGCGGAATATGCCAGCAATTATCTGAACTACCTGAAGCTGGCGCGAACGAAAGGCCTGGTCATCGAAACCATCCCCTCCACTGCGGAGGGCGAACTTTCGATCCCGAACCTGGAGGCAGCCTGCGCCAAGCCCGGCGTGAAGCTGATTGCCGTTACCCATGTACCGACCAACGGCGGCCTGGTAAATCCGGCGGAAGAGATCGGCCGGGTGGCGCGTGCCCACAGCATTCCCTTCCTGCTCGATGCCTGTCAGTCGGCCGGGCAGATCGATCTGGATGTGGAAAAGCTCGGCTGCGACCTGCTCTCCGTCACCGGGCGCAAGTACCTGCGCGGACCGCGCGGCAGCGGCTTCCTCTATGTCAGGCGCGGCTTCCTGGACCGGATCGAACCGCCGAGCCTGGATCTGCGCGCCGCCAGATGGGTGGCGGCTGACCGTTACGAGCTGCGGCCCGACGCCAAGCGCTTTGAAAACTGGGAGTACAACTACGCCGCCGTGCTGGGACTCGGCACCGCCGTCGACTATGCGCTTGCCCTCGGCCTGCCGGAGATCGAGGCGCGGGTCGGCGCCTTGGCCAACGGCCTGCGCGAACGGCTCGCCGCCCTCCCCGGTGTGACGGTGCAAGACATCGGCAGCCGCCGCTGCGGCATCTGCGTATTCCAGGCAGAGGGAATGGAAGCCAGCGAAATCCGGGAACGCCTCAGCGCCCAAGGCATCAACACCTCGGTCAGCGATCCGAACTCGACGCTGCTGGACGCGACCAAAAGGCGCCTGCGCGATCTCCTCCGCGCCTCCGTCCACTACTACAACAGCGAGGAAGAACTGGATCGCTTCGCCGCAGCGGTGGGATCGATCACCGCAACCTAGCGCTTCGGAGCATCGAAAAAGTCGACCGGCATCATCAGCTTGTTGGTCTGAGAGATAAGGGCGCCCAGCTCCGCCGAGCGCTTGAGATAATCCCTCCAGTCGGGATCGGCCTGCATGGCGGCGCGCTTCTTCTCCCGGTCGCCGGCGTTTTCATAAACCCAGATATGGATGTACTCGTTGGGATCGCCGGTCTCGGTGCGCAGATAGGCCAGTGGCTGGCCGAGATGACGGGCCTGCGCCGGCTTGCCGTAGCGCTCATAGAGATCGAAGTGAGCCTTCAGGGTATTGGGCTTCACCTTGTAGGTACGCACGTCCAAAAGCATTTCTATCCTCGTTGCGATTCGCGGTTGTTTGAATGACAGCGGGTCGTCGTCAGACCCACTCCGCCTCGCCCTGCATGGCGAGATATCCGTCGGGATCGGTGACCCAGAGATCGGCGTGCTTGGACTCCTGGTCGGGCGCACCGCAGACGGTGAAAGATTTCAGATCGAAGATCGGGCGAAGGGCGCGGAAGGCAAAACGGGTGACCCGCGCCGCCGGCAGTTCACGCCGCACAAGCCCCACCATGAGGGTCGCCAGCAGCGGCCCGTGGACGATGAGGCCGGGATAGCCTTCCTCCCCCGTCGCATAGGGCTGGTCGTAGTGGATGCGGTGGCCGTTGAAGGTCAGCGCCGAGTAGCGGAACAGCAGCACCGGCGAAGGGGAGACGGTCTGGACCCAGCTTCCGTTCGCGGGGGCGGGCTTGCCCGGCGGCACTACCGCGCCCGCAGCCGCCGCCTCGCGGTAGACGATGTCGTGCTCCTCGACGATGCAGGGCTCCGCGCCGTCGGACAGCACGTGTTCGACGGTAACGAAAGCCAAGGGCCCGCTGCGCCCGGTCTTCTGCGTCACCGACTTAATGGTCGAGCGCCGCGTCACGGTCGCGCCGAGCGCGAGTGGCCTGGAAAAGGCGACCCGGCTGCCGGCCCACATGCGCCGCGGCAGATCGATGGGCGGCAGAAATTCACCGCGCGCCGCATGGCCGTCCGGGCCCAGGCCGGCGGTCGGCGCCAGCGACCAGAAATAAGCCCAATGCCAGAGCGGCGGCAGCGCCGCTCCAGGCTCCAACATCGCGTCTGGATCACCCCCAGAGTCGTCCAGAGTCGCCTGCAAGGCCCGCGCCCGGTTGAGATCCAGGTTGTCGCGGGCCTCTTCCCGGCGGCCGACCCAATCGGACCAATCGGACCAATCATCCCGGGTTCCGCTCATGCGCCGAACTCCTGCCGCAGCGCCGCACCCTGCGCATCCAGCGCGGGAACGCTGCCAAGGTCCGGGGCGACGCCGCGCTCCGCCACCGGCGGCGCCACCAGTTCGATCGGGCCTGCGCGGGTTTCGACCATCACCCGACGCAACTGCGGATGAGCGCTCAGGTCGGCCGGGCTGTTCACCGACCCAAAGGCGATGTCAGCGGCCTCCAGAAGCGCCACGACCGCCGCCCTGTCACGTGCCTTGAAGCAGCGCTCGATCTCCCGGTCGAGGGCGTCGCGGTTCTCGACTCGCGCGGTGTTGTCGTGGAAGCGGGGATCGTCGACCAACCCCGGCTGTTTCAGGACCTGCCCGGCGAAGCGGACCCATTCCCGCTCGTTCTGAATGCAGATGACGATCTCCTGATCCTCTGAGTCTTCCCGGCGCGCGCAGGAATAGACACCATAGGGCGCGATGCTTGGATGGTTCAGCCCCACCCTTTGCGGGGCGCCGGGACCGTAGTCGTTGTGCAGCAGGGGCACGGTCATCCAGTCCGCCATGCCGCTGAAGAGGGAGGCGGCCAGCCCCGCCCCCTGCCCCGTTCGCCCGCGGCGCAGCAGCGCTTCCAGAATGGCCTGATAGGCATACATGCCGCAGGCGATGTCGCAGACCGAAACCCCGACACGCCCCGGCCCCTCCGGCCGTCCGGTGATCGACGCCAGACCGCTCTCCGCCTGCACCAGCAGGTCGTAAGCTTTCATTTGCGCATAGGGACCGCTTTCCCCGTAGCCGGAGATATCGCAGGTGATGAGCCGCGGATCGGCCTGGCGCAACCTCTCGGACCCCAAGCCGAGGCGTTGCGCCGCACCGGGGGCGAGATTCTGAATGAAGACGTCTGCCTTGGCGATCATACGTTGCACCAGCGCCAGATCGCCGGCTGTCTTCAGGTCGACGGCGATGGATTCCTTGCCCCGGTTCAGCCAGACGAAGTAGGCGCTCTCCCCCTTGGCGGCGCGGTCGTAAGCGCGGGCGAAGTCGCCCTCGGGCCGCTCCAGCTTGATGACCCGTGCCCCGGCATCGGCGAGACGGCAGGAACAGTAGGGCGCCGCCACCGCCTGTTCCAAGCTGACGACGATCAGTCCATCCAGGGGCTTGGTCATGGCGGATCCGGCGGGACGTAGGTGGACTGGACACTGGACCGCTGCGCAACCCGCTGCCACCATGCCAACAGGCTCGGTTGCGCCTGAAGCAATTGCTGTCCCTCCGGTGCCTCCAGAAAATACTGGAACATGGGCACCGCGTGGGCATCGGCACGGCTGAAGGCGGGCCCTGCCAGATAGGGCTGATCGCCGATCAGACCGGCGAGGGCGGCGAGACAGCGCGCGGCCTTTGGGACCGCGGCGGCGATGACAGCCTCGTCGGCCTCGCCGTTGCGCGGACGCTCGATGCTCTCGATGAAAATCTGCCGGACCATCGGCCAGTAGCCTTGACCGTCGAGCACCGAGATCACCTGCTCCATGCGGGCCCGGCCGCGCGGATCATCGGGCTGCAAGGCCGGGCCGTCGAAAGCCTCGTCGATGTAGCGGGTGATGGCGCGCGCCTCATAGAGCCGGAACCCGTCATGCTCGAAGGCCGGCACCAGGCCGAAAGGCTGCCGCTCGAGCCAGTCGTCGGGCCAGTCGGCCCGATCGAACACATCAAAAGTAACCTGATCGTAGGCGACGGCTTTTTCGATCAGGGTGATTCGCACGATACGGACATAGACACTATAGAGGGGGCCGAGCAGAACGGGCTTCATCGTCATTCTCTTGTGCCGACTAATAGCTGCGGGGCATGCCGAGCACATGCTCGGCCAGATAGGCGAGGATCAGGTTGGTGGAGACCGGCGCCACCTGATAGAGTCGGGTTTCCCGGTATTTGCGCTCGACATCATACTCTTCGGCGAAGCCAAAGCCGCCATGTGTCTGCAGACAGGCCTCCGCCGCTGCCCAGGCCGCTTCGGAGGCCAGCAGCTTGGCCATGTTGGCCTCCTTGCCGCAGCGCTGGCCCGCATCAAAAAGAGTGGCCGCCTGCGCCACCATCAGGGCCGCCGCTTCGGACTGGGCATAGGCGCGGGCGATGGGGAACTGCACCCCCTGGTTCTGTCCGATGGGCCGCCCGAAAACCTGCCGCTCGCTGGCATAGGCACCGGCCTTGGCGATGAACCAGCGGGCATCGCCGATGCATTCAGAAGCGATCAGAATGCGCTCGGCATTCATGCCGTCGAGGATGTAGCGGAAACCCCGGCCCTCCTCCCCGATCAGGTTCTCGGCCGGCACTTCCAGGTTGTCGAAAAAGACCTCGGTCGTGGCGTGGTTCATCATGGCGCGGATCGGCTTGATGGTGATGCCCTTGCCGGCGGCTTCGCGCAGATCGACCAGGAAGACCGAGAGCCCCTCACCCTTCTTCTTCACCTGCTCCTTCGGTGTCGTGCGCGCCAGCAGCAGCATGAGATCGGAGTGTTCGGCCCGGCTGGTCCAGACCTTCTGTCCGTTTACGATGTAACGCCCGCCATCGCGCCTTGCCGTGGTGGCGAGGCTCAGGGTGTCGGTGCCGCTGGTCGGCTCGGTCACGCCGAAAGCCTGCAGCCGCAGCGTTCCCTCGGCGATCCCCGGCAGCCAGCGCTGCTTCTGTTCCGCACTGCCGTGCTTCAGCAGGGTGCCCATGGTATACATCTGCGCGTGACAAGCAGCGCCGTTGCAACCGGCCTTGTGGATTTCCTCCAGAATCGCCGCGGCCGCGGAAAGGGGCAGACCGCTGCCGCCGTAGTCTTCGGGGATCAGGGCTGCGAGATAACCCGCCTCGGTCAGCGCCTTCACGAAGGCCTCGGGATAGGCGCGCTCGGCATCCAGTTCACGCCAATAGCTGCCGGGAAAGCCGGCGCAAAGTGCACGCAAACTCTGCCGGATCTCGGGGAAGGTTTCTTCTTGCTCGGTCATCGGGCGGACAGCCTAAAGCATCGCCGCCAGCCTGCAAGGCCGGCGGCCCAATGCGGCAAGCCCGATGACTATCCGCGGATGTGATACCCACCATCGATGTAGTGAACGCCGCCGGTGAGGTTCGATGCTTCCGGACTGGCCAGAAATGCAGCATAAGCGCCGATATCAGCAACACTCACGAGTTCGCCGGTCGGTGCCTGCGCCGCAGCCCGGGCGAGAAGTTCGTCGAATCTGTCGATTCCCGAAGCGGCGCGGGTTTTCAATGGACCGGGAGAAAGTGCATGGACGGAGACCTTCTTAGGTCCCAACTCCGCCGCCATGTAACGGGTCACCGACTCCAGCGCAGCCTTTACCGGACCCATGATATTGTAGTTGTCGACCACTTTTTCCGAACCGTAGAAGGAAACCGTCATGCAGGTGCCGCCTGCCGGCATCATGGCCTCTGCGCCACGGACCATGCGAATGAAGGAATGGACTGAGATATCCATGGCAGTGGTAAATCCGTCGCGTGAGCAGTCGACAACCCGGTTGTGCAGGTCTTCACGCGGGCAATAGGCAACGGAATGCAGGCAGACATCCAGGCCGCCCCAGACTTGGCCAATGGCATCGAAGAGCTGAGCGAATTGCCCGTCCTCACGAACATCCAAAGGCAGACAGATTTCAGCATCCAACGCTTCGGCGATGGGGCGGACATAGGGTTCCGCCTTTGTGTTCAGGTAAGTAATGGCAAGCCGCGCGCCCTGCTCGTGAAAAGCCTTGGCGCAGCCATAGGCAATCGAGTCCTCGTTTGCGATTCCGATCACCAAAGCCTTTTTACCCTGTAACGAAAACACAGCCTCTCCTCTGAAAATCGATACCAATAAACATAGCGGCCAAGCATGACAGAGAGGTGTCAGTTGTCTGGCACCAACCTGCCGGGAGCCCCGGAGGAAGCGCTGGCCGAACCCCCGTGGCAGCGCCTAGACTGTGCCCGGCCAAAACAAGAAAGACATGATGCCTGAAGTTCCCTTGATGAAACACACAGCCGTGCTGCGCGAGCATGTCAAGCTGGCCGGCGCAAAGATCGCCGATGTCGGCTGCGGTGACGGCGGCCTGGTGCGGGCGATGACCCGGGCCGGCGCGACCGTCGTGGGCATCGAGCCCGGCGCGCAGCAACTGGCCCGCGCCATGGCGGCGGAGCCCGCCGGTGACGAAACCTATCTCTGCGCCTACGGCGAGGCCCTGCCGCTGCCCGATGGCGGCCTTGACGGGCTGGTCTTCTTCAACTCCCTGCACCATGTGCCGGTCGAGGTGCAGGGCGCGGCCCTGGCGGAAGCGGCGCGGGTTGTCCGCTCCGGCGGCTGGATCTATGTCCAAGAACCTCTGGCCGAGGGCGCCTTCTTCGAGATGGTGAAACCGATCGAGGACGAAACCCTGGTGCGCGCCAAGGCTTACGATGCGGTGAAGCAGGCCTGCAGCGGCGAAAGCCTGGCGGAGCAGGAGGAATTCGTCTATCGGGCGCCCCACCGCCTGCCCTCTTTCAAGGCATTCCGCGACGGGTTGGTCTCCGTCGATCCGGCCCGCCGCGTGGCGGTCGAGGCGCGCGAGGAGTCGTTGCGGCAGGCCTTTATGGCGGCGGCGGAACAGCGCGACGACGCTTTCTGGTTCGAGATACCAAGCCGTCTGAACCTTCTGCAGCGAACCTAGACTATGGGCGTACGCTACATCTCCAAGCACGATTCGCCGGACGATCCCGGTGGCATGATTCGGGAAGTCCTTGAAATGGGCGAAGCCTTTCCCGGCCCGGCGGAAGACGTGGTGCTCGCCTGGGTTCTGCGCCTGGGCGAAGGGCGCGACCCCGCCCAGGCTGCGCGGCGTCTGATCGACGACTACAGACTGAAAGAAGAGCCGCAGCCCCGCGGCGCCTGCGGACGCCTCATCGAGATGCTGAAAGAAACCGCCTCCTATCCTGCAGACCGCATGACCCGGCATGTCTGTCAGCCGCGGCGGCGCGGCGGCTGGCGGCGCAACAGAAGCTGAGGAACCCGGCACAAGGCATGAACCCAAGGATCATCGACAACCGTTCGGCAAGGCGCCTCTTCCTGCAGCGCCAGGGACTCTGCGAACAGCCGTACCGCAAGATCGGCGATTCGGACTTGCTCTCGCTGATCGACAAGCTCGGCTTCGTCCAGGTCGACTCGATACAGACCGTGGAGCGCGCCCACCACATGATCCTTTTCGCGCGCAATCAGACCTACCGGCATAAACAACTCAGCCGGTTGATCGAGAAGGAGGCCGCGCTGTTCGAGAACTGGACTCACGACGCCTCGGTCATTCCCAGCCGCTTCTTCCCCTACTGGAAGCGGCGCTTCGCGGTCCGGGGAGAGACGCTCCGGCAGCGTTGGGGGAAGACTCGGCGCGGTGACTTCGAAAGCGAAGTGGAGACTGTGCTTCAGCATATCCGTGAGAACGGCCCGGCCCTCGCCCGCGACCTGGGCAACGAAGACCCCAAGACGGCGAAGGGCAGCAGCGGCTGGTGGGATTGGCATCCCTCCAAGACCGCTTTGGAGTATCTCTGGCACAGCGGACAGCTCGCGGTGACGGCCCGCAGCGGCTTCCAGAAAGTCTACGATCTGACCGAGCGGGTTATCCCGGACGAACACCGCAGCGCCGAGCCGACGGCGGCGGAAACGGTCGACTGGGCCTGCCGTGCCGCTCTCGACCGGCTGGGGCTCGCCACCTCCGGTGAAATCGCCGCCTTTTGGGATCTGGTCTCGGCCGAAGAAGCCAAAGCCTGGTGCCTGGCACGCAAAGGTGGGGAGCTGGAGGAAGTTCTTGTCGAGAACGCCAGGACGAAAGGGAACGGGCGGCCCCGCACCGCCTACTGCTGGGCCGCCACCGACCCCTTGAAAGACCTGCCGGAGGTGCCGAAGCGCCTGCGAGTCCTCAGCCCCTTCGATCCGCTGATCCGCGACCGCAAGCGAATCGAACGTCTCTTCGGTTTCCACTACCGGATCGAGGTCTTCGTGCCGGCGGCCAAGCGCCGCTACGGCTACTATGTCTTCCCGCTGCTGGAGGGCGAGCGGCTGATCGGACGCATCGATATGAAGCACGAGCGCGACAGCGGCCTGCTGCGGGTGAAAGGCCTCTGGCTGGAGCCCAAGGTAAAGCTGTCCAAGGCACGAAAAGACCGTCTGGAAGCCGAACTGGAACGTCAACGCCGCTTCACCGGCGCCGAGCGTGTGGCCTTCGATAAAGGTTGGAAAAAGGACGCCTCCTAAGCCGCCGTCGCCTGACGCCCGTGGCGCATCATGGTCCGGGTCAGCCAATAGAGCACTACCGCATTCAGGACATGCCAGAAGTAGTGGGTGCCGATCGGCAGCACCTCGCAAAGCGGTAAATCGACGGTCCGGAAACTCAGTGACACCGCGAAAACCAGGGCGGCGACGAGGATAGGCCGCCCGGCCGGATGCTTGCGGCTGAAATGCAGGAAGCCACCGACAATCATCATGGCCGCCAGGGCGACGGCATAGGTCGAGACGCTGAAGCCGAAAAGAAGCGGCATGGCGATCACCAGAGCGAGCACGACGAGCAGAATCAGCAGGCAAGCCTGGAGCGGCAGCATGACGAGCCGGCGCAGAGCCAGGTACATATAGAGCAGAATGAAGGCGGCAATGGGGATGACATCAGCCAGCATGGACCAGACGACCGCAAAGGTGTGGAACAGGCCGCTGCCGACCCCGATGAAGAAGACCAATCCGATCAGCGCGGCAATGGCCGGGTCGCTGCGCAGGGTGGCCCCCTCCCGGCGGAACGCGACAACCAGGAGCCCGCCCGCAAGGATGAATGCCAGATTCGAAACGGCATTCAGTGGCTCGGCCCAGAATTCCGGCCCGACCCTTTCGCAATAGATATCAATGTGGCGGTGCATCATGTTGGGAGCAGCTTACCGTCTCGCTCCCGTCAATCAACGCAGCATGAAAACCGATGGAGACGAGATCGTAGCCCTGGTGCAACGCAGCCGTAAATCTAATCGAATAATAAAGAAGAAATTTGACAGTATAGCTATCTTAGATACTTGAAACTACGCCTCATCCCCTTGCCTTTCTCTTCGGCGATCTATCGAACTTAACAATTCAGCAACATCGCCGCTGATATGAACGCATAAGCAAACAGCGGAGACTTACTTTCAACTCTGCCGCTGTGGGCTGCCAAGCTGGGTAAGAGTAGCGGATGATACGGGTAGTTGTTTTGGCCGGTTTACTGGCGGCTGCGGCCTTTGCGGGCGCCGTAAGTGCCACGGCATCACAGGATACCGGGGGTCAGGACAGCATCGATTTGGAGGCGCTCAGAAGCCTCTACAAGTGCCCGACGGCCATTCCCTTTCCCGAAAGTGCGCCCTACTCGCCGCAACTCGCAACGCTCGGCAAGATGCTGTTCTTCGATCCGCGCCTCTCCGGCGCCAAGAACATGAACTGCGCGAGCTGCCACAATCCCTCCTTCGGCTACGAAGCGCCGGTCGAACTGGCGGTGGGCGGCCTCAACGAACCGCTCAGCCGCCACGCGCCGACCACCTTGAACATGGCCTGGGTCACGCCGCTGTTCTGGGACGGCAGAGCCGCCGACCTGGAAGAACAGGCCGCCGGCCCCATCACGGCGCCGGTGGAAATGAACGGCAAGTTCGACGAGATCATCGCCACGCTTTCCGACATTGCCGAGTATCGGACCTGGTTCGAGCGCCTGTTTCCGGGAACCGGCGTCAGCCGCGAAACAATCCTGACCGCCATTGCCACTTACGAGCGGACCATCGTGTCGGGCTGGGCACCCTTCGACCGCTGGATCGATGGCGACGAGGGCGCCATGAGCGCGGCTGCGGTCAATGGTTTTCGCCTGTTCAATGGAAAGGCGAACTGTGCCGTCTGTCACACCGGCTGGAACTTCACCGACAACCGCTTCCACGACATCGGCCTCTATACGGACGACATCGGCCGCGCCGCAGTCGATGATTCGATGCCCGGCAACCGCCATACTTTCAAGACTCCCGGCCTTCGCGACCTGACCTATCGGGCACCCTTCATGCACAACGGTTCGGTGGCTGATCTGGAAGACGTCATCCGGCACTACGAGTCCGGCGGTGCCGTGAGGCCGTCGCGCTCCGAGCACATGATTCCCTTCGAGCTGAGTGATCGGGAGCGAGATGACCTTCTCGCCTTTTTGCAGGCACTCACCGCCGAGGTCTCGGAAACGCCGATGCCCAATCTTCCCAATTGAAGCACTTAGCGAAACAACGCAGCTGAATCACAAGTACCGGGGGCCGACCATGTCGATCAGAACAAAAATATTCCTGCCGTTGCTGAGTGCACTGCTCTTCGCCCTCCTCCTGGCCGGCTTCATCGCCTTCCAGGCGAAGATGGAGCAGACCAAAGTCGAGGCGATCATCGGCAATGCCCTCTCGGTCAATCAGAGTGCCCAAGCGACGCTGCGCCACTTCGAGGGAGCGAACGCGGTGGTCGAGCGGGTCACCGCAATGACCTCGTTCATCGCACCCGAAGAGATCGAAACCGCATTCCGTGCGCAAGCAGCGCCACTGGGCGCCGCCATCGCCAATCTGCCCGAGGCCGCGCTCTCGGAAGAGATGCGCGCAACGGCCACCGCTCTCAATCAGGCCTACCTTGCCTGGCGGAGCGACGCCGAGGTTGTCCTCGGCTTGAAGACGGCTTCCGAAATACCGACCGCGGAGCGTATGGAACGCCACCGCAGGGCCATGATGCGGGCCATCGATGAGGCCATCGCCCTGGCAGGCGAGGACGGTACCGGGCAAACCCTGGCCACAGGCATGGCCATGGATGCCGTCTTGCTCTTCAGCCTCGGCCTCGCCTTGGTCCTGACATGTCTGGGTATCGGCGGTGCGTTCTTGCTGGCCAGGGGCTTAAGCCGCCCGCTGGTCGACCTCGTAAGCAGTGCGGAGCGCCTGGCCGCAGGCGATACCTCGGTTCAATTCGCTCAGGCCGGCCGCAAGGACGAGATCGGCGCCGTTGCCCAGGCCATCGCCGGCTTTCGTGACGGCGTGGTCGAGCGCAGCAAGCTGGCGGAAAAAGCCGGAGAGGAACAGTCCGCCCGGGAAGCGCGTCAGCGCCGCATTGAAACGCTGATCGACGGCTTCAACGCACAGGCCTCTACCATCTTGAGTGCTGTCGACGAGAAGATGGCCGTCATGCAGGACACAGCCGCCAGCCTGACCGCCAGCGCCAAAGAGACTTCGGCACGCACCGGCGACGCCACGCGTTCGTCCGGCACTGCCGCCGGCAACGTCGGCTCGGTGGCCTCCGCCGCCGAGGAACTGACGAGTTCAATCCAGGAAATCGCCGGCCAGATTTCCAGCACCTCCGACAGGATAAGGGCTGCCACCGAAAAGACGCGCCTGACCAACGAAAAGGTTACCGGCCTGTCCGAAGCTGCCGGGCGCATCGGCGACGTGGTGAAGCTGATCCAGGACATCGCCGAGCAGACAAACCTTCTGGCCCTCAACGCCACCATCGAAGCCGCCCGCGCCGGTGAAGCCGGCAAGGGTTTCGCCGTCGTCGCCAGCGAAGTGAAGGCCCTGGCCAATCAGACCGCCAGTGCCACAGATGAAATTTCCAACCAGATCGCCGGCATTCAGGGATCGACCGGCGAGGCCGTGGACGCCATCGTCGCCATTGCCGAGACGATGGAGGAAATCAACACCGCCGCCGGTTCGATTTCCTCGGCCATCGAGCATCAGGGCGAAGCGACCAAAGGCATCTGCGAGAATGTCGAACTGGCGTCCAGTTGCACCGGCGATGTCGACCGCAACATCGGCATGGTCTCCAACGCCGTCGCGACCACCGCCGACTCTGCCGATGCAGTGACAAAGAATGCCCATGACGTCCGCCAGCAGACTCATGCGCTGAAAAGCGAGGTCGAGCGCTTCCTGAGCGATGTTGCGGCTGCCTAAAACCGGCTTGTCTTTCAGGCAGCACGCCAACGGGTCAGGGCATAAAGCCCGAGACCGGCGAGCAATCCCCAAAAGGCGCTACCCACCCCCAGGAAAGAAACACCCGAGGCCGTGACGACAAAGGTCACCACCGCGGCCAGCCGATCCTCCGTCTCTTCCAAGGCGCCGGTCAGGGCCGACGCAAAGGGCCCGAGCAGAGCGAGCCCGGCGACCGCCAGGATCAGATAGGTCGGCAGGGCCAGCACGAAGACCGTAATGACCGGCGCAACCAAGCCAAAGAGGACATAGAAGATGCCGGAGACCAGGGCCGCCCAGTAACGGCGCTGCGGATCGGCATGGGCATCGGGACCGGCGCAGAGTGCCGCCGTGATCGCCGCCATGTTCACCGCATGCCCGCCAAAGGGCGCCGAGAGCAGGCTGAAAACCCCGGTCGCGGCGAAAAGCGGCCCCGGCGTCGGGTGATAGCCGTTGGCTTTCAGGACGGCAATGCCGGGAATGTTCTGCGAGGCCATGGTGACGATGAAAAGCGGGAGCGCGATGCCGATTGCGGCCGCCAGCGAAAACTCGGGCACGACCAGCACCGGTTGGGGAATGAGATAAGCGGGCTCAAAGGGCGGCAGCTCGTTGGTCAAGAGGATCACAACGATGGTGACGACCAGGGCGGCGGGCACGGCATAGAGCCGCTTGAACCGCCAGACCAGGGCCCAGGTGAGAATGATGGGCAGGGCCAATGCGGGGCCCTCCGCGACCGCCTGCACCGGCGCCAGGCAGAAGGTGAGCATGACCCCCGCCAGCATGGCATTGGCCAGCGAGGCCGGGATCGCTGCAACCCAGCGCCCCAAGGGCTTCCAAAGGCCCGAGAGAACGATGAGAGCGGCACAGACCATGAAAGCGCCGACAGCGGCCGCGAAGCCACCCTGCAGCGGCCCGGTGGTCGCCAGCAGGGCCGCCCCCGGCGTCGACCAGGCAATGCTGACCGGCAGCTTTGTCTTGAGGCTGAGCAAGATCCCGCAGAGACCCATGGCGAGGGACAAAGCCATAAGGCCGGAGGCCGCTTCGGCGGGGCTCGCGCCAATGCCGTCCAGCCCCTGCAACACCACCGCGAAGGAGCCGGCAAAGCCGATCAGCGCCGCCAGAGACCCGGCACTCGCCGCCTGCAGGGAGAAGTCACTGAACCGGCTCACGGATCCAGGGCCCTGTCAGCCCCACAAGGCGGCTTCGGGCGGATAAACCAAGCCGCCATCGAAGCGCAGGCCGTCGGGCCGGTCACCGTCCAGAAGCAGGGGACCGTCAAGATCGACCACCGGCGCTCCCTGAGCCAGGATCACCGCCGGGGCCATGGCAAGGGAGGTCGCCACCATGCAGCCGATCATGATGCCGAAACCCTCGGCCTTGGCCGCCTGTTTCAGCTTCAGCGCCTCGGTCAGGCCGCCGGTCTTGTCGAGCTTGATATTGATCATGTCATAGCGCCCCTTCAGCCCAGGCAGGGTTGCCGTGTCATGGCAAGACTCATCGGCGCAAACCGGGACCGGCCGTTTCATGCCGGCCAGCGCTTCGTCCTCCCCCGCCGGCAGCGGCTGCTCGATCATCTCGACGCCGAGCACCGCCAGTTGCGGCGCCAGTTGCGCATAGTCCGCCGCCGACCAGCCCTCGTTGGCGTCGACGATGATCCGGGCCTTGGGCGCCTGTTCGCGCACCGCGGCGACGCGCGCCATGTCGTCCGGTCCGGCAAGCTTCAGTTTCAGCAGCGGGCGATCCGCATTCGCCGCCGCCGCCTTGCTCATGTTCTCCACCGTATCGAGGGAGAGCGTGTAGGCGGTCGTTACCGGCCCCGGTGGCGAAGCGCCGATGAGTTGCCAATAGGGATGACCGGCCTGCTTGGCCTCGAGATCCCAGAAGGCGCAGTCCACCGCGTTGCGGGCAGCACCGGCCTTCAGAACGTCCTGAAGGCCCAGACGGTCGAGGCCCTGTTCCAAGCGCCCGCGCAGCGACTCGATGTCGGCAACGACACCTTCAATGGTCTCGCCATAGCGGGTGTAGGGCACGGCCTCGCCGCGACCGGTATGAACACCGTCACTCAATTCGACCAGCACCACATCGGCAGCGGTCTTGCTGCCGCGGGAGATGGTAAAGCTGCCGCGGATCGGCCATGATTCGGTTTTGACGCTGAGGCTGACCACGTCAGGAATCTTGCAGGCGGTCGACCAGCGGCTTCACCCCCTCAACGAAGGGATCGACCGTCGGCAGCTCGAAGTCAGCTTCCAGCCGGCGCAGGTAAGCCTCCACGGCAGACTCATGCATCTGCGACGTATTCACCGCGATGCCGACAAAGCGCACGTCGGGGTTGGTCAGCCTGGCCGCAGCCAGATTGGCATCCATACAGGCCTGAAGGGTCGGCAGGTTGAAGTCCGGCAAGCCGCGCATGTGCTGGCGTGTCGGCTCATGGCAGAGGATCAGGGCATCGGGCTGGGCGCCGTGCAGCAGCCCCATGGAAACACCGGCGAAAGACGCGTGAAACAGGGAGCCCTGGCCCTCCACGATATCCCAGTGGTCATCATCGTTGGCCGGCGAGAGGTATTCGACGGCCCCGGAAATGAAGTCAGCCACGACAGCATCGATCGAGACCCCCTGCCCGGCGATCAGGATGCCGGTCTGGCCGGTGGCGCGAAAGTCGGCCTTCATACCGCGATCCAGCATCTCCTTTTCCACCGCCAGGGTGGTGTACATCTTGCCGACGGAACAATCGGTGCCGACGGCGAGCAGGCGCTTACCGGGGCGCTTGCTGCCGCTTGCAACCTCGAACTCACGGGTGGGGTGGCGCACGTCGAAGAGCTGGCAGCCATGCTGTTCGGCGGCAGCCTTCAACAACGGCACATCGACCAGCCGATTGTGCAAACCGGCAGCAATGTCGAAGCCCAGCAGCATCGCTTTTTCGAGAACCGAGATCCAAGCCTCCGAGAAGACGCCACCGCGGTTGGCGACGCCGATCACCAGGGTCTTGGCGCCGGCTTCCCTGGCTGCCTCCAGACTCAGGTCCGGCAGTCCGAGGTCGGCTTTACAGCCCTCCAGGCGAAGCTGCCCGACGCACCAGTCCGGGCGCCAATGCGCGATGCCCTGTGCGGTCTTTGCCGCCAACTGGTCCGGCGCATCGCCGAGAAACAAAAGGTATGGATGCTCGATTGCCATATGCCCCTAAACCTCGTCATAGGCGGGGCCGCCACGCCAGGCCGCAGCAGCCCCTCGATTGATTGCCGGCTCGACTGAACCCTGCCGCCCCATCCGGAGCAGCGCGGCATCTTAGGGACATCGGAGCGCCGCGCCAAGCTGAGCGAAACGGTTTTAACCGCCTTTTGGCTGCCCTATGATCCCCGGCCCCGCTCTGTCAGCCACCCGACTGCCCGGAACCATGACCGAAGAGCCCGAAAGGCAATCCCCTAAAAAGGGTGCGTCCGCCGACACGGATACCGCCTTGGCGCGACCCGGGGACCAGAGCGGCAACTGGCATCGCCGGGTCTGGGCCCTGGCAGCGCCCATTATGCTGGCCAATCTGACCACGCCGCTGCTGGGCGCCGTGGATACCGCCGTCGTCGGCCATCTGCCGGACCCGCGCTTCATCGGCGGGGTCGCGGTGGGCAGTTTGATCTTCAGCTTCCTGTTCTGGGGTTTCGGCTTCCTTCGGATGGGCACGACGGGTTTCACGGCCCAGGCCTTCGGCGCCGGCAACACCGCCGAGCTGCGCGCCGCCCTGCTTCGTCCCCTGGTCCTGGCCGGGGGCTTCGGCCTGCTGATTATCCTGCTGCAGGCGCCGGTGCGCTCCTTCGCGCTCTGGGCCGTCGACGCCAGCCCCGCGGTGAGCGGCGAGGCAGCGGCCTATTTCGACGTCCGCATCTGGTCGGCACCGGCAGCTCTGACGAATTTCACCGTGCTGGGCTGGCTGCTGGGCGTTCAACGGGCCCGTACCGCTCTGCTGCTGCAGATCGTCCTCAACGGCATCAACATCGTGCTGGACCTGGTCTTCGTGCTCGGTTTCGGCTGGGGCGTGGCCGGTGTCGCCTGGGCAACCCTGGTCGCCGAGGTGACGGCCGCACTGCTGGGCATCGGGATCGTCCTGCACAGTCTCGGCCGTCTGCCCGACCGCGAGGACCTGAAACGTTTGCTGGAACGCGGGCCGCTGATCGCCCTTTTCAAGGTCAACACCGATATCTTTCTCAGGACCATCATGCTGCTCCTGGCTTTCGGCGTCTTTACCTCCCAGGGCGCCGGCCTTGGCGATCTGACGCTGGCCGGCAATGCCGTCCTGCTGCAGTTCCAGACTGTCATCGCTCATGGCCTCGACGGCCTTGCCCATGCGGTGGAGATCCTGGCCGGCGGGGCCTATGGCGCAAAGAACCGGCGAACCTTTCGCCAGGCGGTCATGATCTGCGGCCTCTGGTCGCTGGCCGCCGCCGTCCTGCTCAGCCTGATTTTCGCTGCTCTGGGGCCACTCATCATCGCGCTGTTCACGGATATCGTGGCGGTTCGCGAGGCCGCGGGCAGCTATCTCTGGTGGGTGGTGCTGTCGCCTCTCGTATCGGTCTGGAGCTACCTGCTGGACGGCGTGTTTATCGGCGCGACACGCACCGCCGCCATGCGCAACGCCATGGTGCTTTCCCTCGGCTGCTTCCTGGCGGCAACCTGGATGTTGACCCCGATGCTCGGTAACCACGGCCTCTGGCTGAGTTTCACGATCTTCATGATCGCCCGGGCGATCACGCTGGGCCTCTACTACCCGGCCCTGGAGCGCAGCGCCACGGACGAGAAGGCCGGCAAGGTTTAAGGAAAGTTGGGTTTAAGAAAGGCGGGTGTCAGACGGCCAGGCGCGGACGGCTCAGCGGCCGCAGCGGCTGATCGAACAGGGCATCCAGTATCGCACCGCCGTCATCGATCGCCGCCGCGTCGCAATGGAACGTTGCCAAGCGAAGCGCCCAAACCGGCAGCCCCTGTTTGGCCAGCGTGGTTTGAAGGCGTTGTATCAGCACCTGTTCAGCCGAAGTATCGTCTTCCACCTCTGGCGGGTGAATAAAGACGACAATCAACGAACCGTCGCGGGTTGGCTCGGCGATCAGATAGGCATCGTCGATCGCCACCAAACGGCCATCGCTGCCTTGACGCAGCCCTATGCGACAGAGCGAAAGACGCAGATGCAGCCCGCGCAACCGCCGCAAGCTGTCTTTGATGCCATCGGGGACGGAGTGCGCCGGCCGGGCTGTCGGGCCACCCGGCCGGCGTAGGGGAAGCTCGGGGGAGAACCCGAAGGGAGGGGCCGTCAGAATGCTTCCCCTGTCTCGTTCCATAGAAGCCTTCATCCGGTCGAGTTGCGTCACCGCCGGGCCGACGGGGGCGCCACCAAAATCAGACCCTTGAGAACCTTGTTTGCTCCGCATCGCCATCAATCTAGCCGGAGACACAACCAGGCGGTGCGTCAAAGTTGTGGCGAAGAACGGTACAAAAACCGCTCAATTCGCTTAGCAATTCTGCAATAAATATGGGTAGTTATGACCCGATGGGCTAAGCCGCCAGGGGAAATCGCATCACCATGGCGAGGCCGCCGTCAGGACGATTTTCCGCACGGACACTGCCGCCAATCGCCTGAAGGTTGCGACGGACGATCCACAAACCGATGCCCATATGGGGGCTGCCTTCACCCCCATCCGCGGCGGGATCGTTGGTCGCGGGCTGGGAGCGCAGGGAAACGTAGCGCTCGAAGATCCGTGTCAGTTCGCCGTGCGGGACACCGGGCCCGCGATCGAGCAGGGAAAGCTCGGCGCGGTCATTCACCTTGCGCAGTTCGACGATGATCTTCGATCCGTCGGGTGAAACCTCGACGGCATTGTCGATGACGTTCTCCAGAACCGTTTCCAGCAGATCTTCGCCGGCAAGAACCGAGACTTCCGGTTGCAGCCGGGCGTCGAGGATAAGCCGCCGGCTGGCGAAGGTATCGGCATAGGCGGCGAGCATGCGCTCCAGCATCTCCGTCAGGCTGATACGCTGCCGCGGCGGGTCCAGCAACTCGGCCGTGGTCTCTTCCAGGCGGCGGGCATAGGCAACCAGATGATCGAGGCGGTCGATGGAGACCTCGAGAACATCCAGAGCCCGCTGCCCGCGCACCTCTTCGGGGGCGACCAAGCGCCGCAAGGGCTCCAGCGACTGGCGCATGATGGCGATCGGCGTCTTGAAGGCATGGGCGTTGTCTTCAGCTGCCAGACGGATGCTCTCGGCCGAATCCTGCAGCGCCAGGGTCATACGGTCGAATTCCTCGGCAACCGGCGCCAGTTCCGGCACCCGGTTCTGATTTCCGAAGCTGACGTGGCCCGAGTTGCCGGTGCGGATGGAGCGGGCAAGAAAGCGGAAGCGTGTCAGGCCGCGCCAGATCGAGATGAAAAGGCCGATGGTGAAGATCGCCATGGCGAAGTAGATCGCGGCGGCAATCCGCACCTCGATCGTTTTCCAATAGGGCTGATCGATGGATGTGCCGAGAAACTCCGCCGTGGAGTGGGTGGTAATCACCGCCCAGCAGCCGGCGTTGGTGTTGATCGGCGTGATCGAGGTCAGCAACTCCTCCTCGCCGGAGGGGCGCCGATGGCGCAGGGCCATGGAAAGTTCGCCCCAGCAGCTTTGAGCGAGATTGTCAAAAACGCCGCGTTCAACCAGGCGGTCGCGCTCTTCGGTCAGCTCCGTCGGTGCAATGGTCGGCTGGGAAGCAACGAAGAAAAAACTCTCAGCCCCGTACTCGCCGGTCGGCCTGAAGAGAATCTTCACCCCCGTCTGATCGGTGGCGAAGCGCGCCACCTCGTCATTCAGCAGGGGCAGCGAGGAGACCTCCTGCTGTTCCAGCAAGGGGCGCAGGCTTTCCGCCACCACACGGCCCTGTTCACGCACGCTCTCGATCAGGAGAAAGCGCTTCTCGGCATCGGCCTCGCGGAACTGCGTGTAGAGGATGACCGGCACGGCGCAGAAGATGATCAGCAAAAGCACCAGCTTGCTGACGAGCGAGCGGAAGGGGAGCCCGAGGTAAAACCCGCGGGGGGGCGCAGAAGAAATCGGCCCTTCCACCCGTGCGACCACGACCTAGGCGTCCCCGCCCTTGCCGGCCTGGTCGC
Source organism: Pelagibius sp. (assembly GCF_965249265.1). Lineage (NCBI taxonomy): Bacteria > Pseudomonadati > Pseudomonadota > Alphaproteobacteria > Rhodospirillales > Rhodovibrionaceae > Pelagibius > Pelagibius sp. The sequence continues at coordinate 3,783,666 of NZ_OZ252224.1, forward strand.
GCCAGCGGTAGCCGAAGCCTGGATAGTTCTCGATACCGTCGAAAGAATCATCGACATCGCGGAACTTCTTGCGGATGCGCTTGATGAACGAGCGTACGTTGGCACGGTAACCGTCCGGGCCGTAGCCTGCGACGAAGTCCTTGCCGCGGACGATATCGTAGATCTGACGATAGGAAACGTCACCGCCCTGCTGTGTCACAAGGAACAGCACAATGGCGAACTCCGTCAGGGTCAGGTCGATCTGCTTGCCGTCCCAGAATGCCCTGGAGATGTCGGTTTTCAGCTCAAGCGGGCCATTGCGGATCACCGCCGGCGTCTGACCATTGCTGTCGGCAGAAGGTTTCACGCCTTCGGTGATCAGCTTCAGTCTCTGCAGGATGATCGGCAACCGCCGCGATTTGTCTATGAAGTCCACCGCGCCCCATTTAAGGGCCGCTTCCTCATAGATTTCGTCGCTGAGGACGGTGAGGAAAATCACCGGCGTCTGGATGCGGCACTCGCGCATCCGGCGCAGCACCGCCAAGCCGTCGAGTCCGGGCATCCGCCAGTCCAGCAGGACCGCCTCCGCCTCTTCGCCGGACATCATGAATTCCAGCGCGCTTTCGCCGTTGGCGAAGTCGACGACCTCGTACCCTTCCTCGGCCAGATTGAGGCCGAGGGACTCCCGAAAAAGATCATCGTCATCGACGATGAATACACGATTGAATGTGGTCTCTGTCACGACCGGCTGTACAGCCATCATATCTCTTGCGCCTTTGGCGCCCCCTTACTGTTGCCTGCTCCTCGCTCCTTGCATCGCTAGCTGCCTCCAGCCGCCCCACCCGCCGGTTGCACGGGAAGGACTTCCTGGCCTTCCCGCTCGGCCTCGGCCTGAGCCAGCAGCTCGCTCAAACAAAGGCGGGCAAAGTCGTCCGGCGCGCTATCCGCGCCGGTCTCGCCCTCTGCCCCGCCCTTGACCTTGTATGTCAGCACCCGGAAGTCGCTGCCGCCGACTTTCGGATAAAAGAATATATGGAGAACACAGCTGCTGCCGTTGTAGGCCCAGATCTTGGCAGGCGGTTCTTCAATCAGCAAAGCAGGATCGCCCAGCAACGCCGATGTCCGCTCGAAATCGAGCCCAACCAGCGCGTCCGGATCTGCCTGCGGATCCCGGGTCGCTTCGATCGCCGCTTGGGTCACCGCCGGCTTGCGCTTCGGAAGCGGCGGCGGCGGCTTCAAGTCCACCGCCTGCTCCTCTTCAGCTTCCACCGGAAAACGGCCCACGTCGCTCAGTGCCTCCTCGACCGGCACGGGACGCACCTCATCCGGCGCCGACTGGCGTGCCAGCGGAAACTGAATACCCAGTTCCGCGCACGCTGAAAGACCCAGCAATGCCATCCCCAGGACCCCGTTTCGGAGTCTCATTATCGTTATCCTGATCTTCGCTCGTCCCGGCCACACCGGAACTCTGACAATCGTGAACCGCAAAATCTTAACGAAACCCTAAGGCGAAGGCATTGGTACGGCTCCGAGCGAATCCTCTCGCCGGAAACCCTGGAAATGGCCGCCAAGTGCTTAATATGTAACGGTTCCTGTACGGTGTGACAAATTTGGTCCGGCCCCCGACAGGCACCCGAGTACGCTTCATGCACCAGCGCCCGACGCCTTTCGGCGGTTCGCTGCGAAACTGCTGTCATAACTATATTCGTTAAGTTATCGCCTTTGGACTTCAACCCTCAACACCGATCTTTCGCCGACAAAGACGGCGAAGTTAGGGCAAAGGTCTGGCAGGGAAGTGTCATCCCGGCGCCCGGCCCTTTTTTGGAACCCGGTTCCATAGGGAAACAAACAGTTCGCAGGGCCTTGGCCGCCCAGCCTCTTCGCGGCTGCGATGAGGCATTGACAAGCACCGCAGAGCGGCTTGATATCAGGGTGAGGTTGGTCAGAACAGACCCAATAAAGGTGCCCGCGGCACCGATATGAAGTCACTGAAACAGGGAAGTTATCATGAAGAAATTGTCGCTTTTCGCGCCGGCGCTTGCTGTGGCCGCTCTGGCGCTGCCCTTGAGCCCCGCGGTAGCCCAAAACAAAGTTGTCAACGTTTTCAACTGGTCCGACTACATCGACGAGTCGATTCTTGAGGATTTCGAGAAGGAAACCGGCATCAAGGTCGTCTACGACGTTTACGACTCCAACGACATCCTGGAAACGAAGCTGTTGACCGGCAAATCAGGCTACGATGTGGTCGTGCCCAGCGGCACCTTCTTGTTGCGCCAAATCCAAGCTGGTGTTTACCAAAAACTTGATAAATCAAAGCTTCCCAACATCACCAATATGTGGGGTGTGGTCGCCGACCGAACCGCCAAATACGACCCGGGCAATGCCTATTCTGTCAACTACATGTGGGGTACCACCGGGTTTGGATACAACGAAGAGTTGATTCTGGAACGCATGCCCGACGCGCCGGTCGATTCCTGGCGGATGATCTTCGATCCGGAGGTCGTCTCAAAGTTCGCCGACTGCGGCGTCCATGTTTTGGATGCATCAGACGAGATCATTCCGGCAGCTTTGAACTATATCGGTGAGGACCCAGACAGTCAGGACCCCGAGGTCATCGCCAAGGCTGAAGCCGTCTTAGCGGCGATCCGTCCTTACATCCAAAAATTTCATTCTTCTGAGTATGTGAACGGCCTGCCTAATGGCGATATCTGCCTTGCTCTCGGCTGGTCGGGCGATGTACTGCAGGCTCGGGACCGGGCCGATGAGTCCGGCAACGGCATTGTTATCAACTATGTCGTTCCTAAGGAAGGAGCCTTGATGTGGTTCGACCAGATGGCAATTCCTGCTGACGCTCCGCATCCGGAAAACGCACACACATTCGTCAACTACATCATGCGGCCCGATGTCATGGCCAAGGCATCCAATGTTGTCTACTACGCCAACGGTAACGAGGCCTCACAAGAGTTTTTGAACGAGGATGTAATCGGCGACACTGCGATATACCCGTCACCGGAAGCGCTGAACGGACTCTACACGACCACACCCTATGCCCCGAAGGTACAGCGGGTGGTCACACGGCTCTGGACCAGGGTAAAGAGCGGCCAATAACCCTTCGAGCGGCCCCGTCTCGCAGTAGGCGGGGCCGTTTTTCGTTGGGGAAAGGCAGTCTGCGATCAGGGGCGGGGGATTCGGTGAGCGACAGCGGAACAGCGGAACGGAACAGCAGCACGTCGGCCGCGCGCAAGCGCTGGGAACCTTGGAACGACCCCAATGAGCGGCCGCATGTTCAGATTGCCGATGTGACCAAACGCTTTGGCGACTTCGTCGCCGTCGATAACATCTCTCTCGACATTTACCAGCGTGAATTCTTCTCCCTGCTCGGGCCATCCGGCTGCGGCAAGACGACCCTGCTGCGCATGCTCGCCGGCTTCGAACTGCCGAGCGATGGCCAGATTCTGCTGGAGGGCGAGGACATGTCCGGGGTTCCGCCCTATCAGCGGCCGGTCAATATGATGTTCCAATCCTACGCGCTGTTCCCGCACATGAACGTGGAGACGAACATCGCCTTCGGCCTGAAACAGGACGGTGTGCCGAAGCCAGAGATCGAGCGGCGTGTCGCCGAGGTGATCGAGATGGTTCAGTTGAACGCCTTCGCCAGGCGGAAGCCGCACCAGCTCTCCGGCGGACAGCGCCAGCGCGTCGCCCTCGCCCGCTCGCTGGTCAAAAAGCCGAAGATGTTACTGCTCGACGAACCCCTGGGCGCCCTCGACAAAAATCTGCGCACCCAGACCCAGTTCGAGTTGATGAACATCCAGGAAGAGACAGGCATCACCTTTGTGATCGTGACCCATGACCAGGAAGAGGCCATGACGGTCTCCAGCCGCATTGCGGTCATGGATCACGGCAAGATCGTTCAGGTCTCGACGCCTGCGGAACTCTACGAATATCCGAACTCCCGCTACGTCGCCGACTTCATCGGCGAGGTGAATATCCTGGAGGGCCGCGTGGCCGAGCGGGAAGGCGACCACCTGCTGGTCCAAAGCAGCGAAGCCGGTTGCACCATCAAGACCGGCCCCAGCGCCGACGAACCAGCGGGCCGTCAGGTCTGGATCGCCATCCGGCCCGAAAAGCTCAACATCGCCCTGCAGGCGCCGCCAGAAACCGGCGTCAACTGCCTGTCCGGCGAGGTCTGGGACATCGGTTATCTCGGCAACCTGTCGATCTATCACGTGAAGCTGGACAGCGGAAAAATGGTGACGGCGACCCAGGCCAACATGGCGCGCCTGATCGAACGCCCGATCACCTGGGAAGACCGGGTCTATCTGACCTGGGCGCCCGATGCCGCCGTCGTTCTGCTGAACTGAGCCCCGCCATGCCGGAGCCAACGGAAAAGACCACCCCGGGCGCAAAGATCGCCTATCTGGCCGGCGGAACCGCTTCGACCGGCCTTATCGCGGGACTGCACGCCCGTCTTCTGCTGTTCCCGCCCTACAGGCTTTTTGTCCTCGCGCTGATCAGGATGGGCTTTTCCGGGCGCAGCCTGGTGATCGCGGTGCCCTATCTCTGGCTGCTCGCCTTCTTCCTGGCGCCCTTCCTGATCGTCCTGAAGATCAGCCTGGCGGAGGTGGTGATCGCCCAACCGCCCTATACGCCGCTTTTCGTCTTCATCGAAGACGGCTTCATCGCCATACAGGCGAGCCTGGACAACTATCTGTTCCTGATGGAGGACAGCCTTTACTGGAAGTCCTACCTCTCCTCGCTGCGTATCGCCCTTATTTCGACGGGCCTGACACTGCTGATCGGCTATCCTATCGCCTACGGCATGATCCGCGCACCCAAGCGCTGGCGCTTTGCGCTTCTGATGATGGTCATCCTGCCGTTCTGGACGTCTTTCCTGATCCGCGTCTATGCCTGGATCGGCATCCTGAAGAAAGAGGGCCTGCTGAACCTGGCCCTGATGCAGTTGGGCATCATCTCGGAATCCCTGACGATCCTCAACACCGACATCGCCGTCTATATCGGCATCGTCTATTCCTACCTGCCCTTCATGGTCCTGCCGCTTTATGCGAACCTGGAGAAGATGGACCTCAGCCTGCTGGAAGCCGCCGCGGATCTCGGCTGCAGGCCGATCAAGGCCTTTTGGGTGGTCACCGTGCCGCTGTCGGTTCCCGGCATTGTCGCCGGCTGCTTCCTGGTCTTCATCCCGGCGCTGGGCGAGTTCGTGATTCCGGACCTGCTCGGCGGCTCCCAGACCCTGATGATCGGCAAGACCCTGTGGTCGGAGTTCTTCAACAACCGTGACTGGCCGCTCTCCTCCGCGGTTGCCGTGATACTGCTGCTGGTGCTGGTGATTCCCATCGTCCTGTTCCAGCGCATGCAGGAACGCAGCGCCAGGGCGGAGGCCTGACGCCATGAGACAAGGCCTTACCTGGTTCAACAGCGCCTCTCTGATTCTGGGCTTTCTGTTCCTTTATCTGCCCATCGCCCTCTTGGTGATCTACAGCTTCAACGAGTCGCGGCTCGTCACTGTCTGGGCCGGCTTCTCAACCAAGTGGTACAGCGAGATGTGGAACAACGAAGGGCTGATGAACGCCGCCTGGGTCACCTTCAAGGTCGCCTTCGTCGCCTCGACCTTCGCCACGGTCCTCGGAACCCTCGCCGGGCTGATCATGACCCGTTTCGGTCCCTTCCGGGGCCGTACCCTGTTCTCCGGTATGATCTACGCCCCGCTGGTGATGCCGGAAGTGATCACCGGGCTCTCCCTGCTGCTGATGTTCGTGGCCATTTCCCTGGATCGCGGCTTTGTCACCGTGACCATCGCCCATATCACCTTTTCGATGTGCTATGTGGCCGTGGTCGTGCAGTCGCGGCTCATTACCTTCGACCGCTCCATCGAGGAAGCGGCGATGGATCTCGGCTGTACACCGGGCCGCACCTTCCTTCAGATCACCCTACCGGTCATCGCGCCGGCGGTGATGGCCGGCTGGCTGCTGTCCTTTACGCTCTCACTGGACGATCTTGTGATCGCCAGTTTCACCACCGGCCCCGGCGCCACCACCCTGCCGATGAAGATCTACAGCCAGGTACGCCTCGGGGTGACGCCGGAGATCAATGCCGTCTGCACCATTCTGGTGGGGCTGGTGGCAACCGGCGTTCTCGTCGCCTCTCTGGTGACCCGCCGTCAGGAAATGCAGCGTGAGCGGGAGGAGCGGGCCGCCCAGGCAGCCCCCTGAGGCAAGAGCCTCGGGCAACTCAAGAGAGAGAAGAGCCGCAAAGGCGCCGGTTGCCCGTGGTCCGGACCGCAACGTATCTGAGCCGGTCAGCCGTCGCTTTTCTTCAGCGTAAAGGCTTTCTCGATATAGCGGATGATGTGCTCCACCGACTCGGCCACCGAGTGGTTACTGGTATCGACCACCAGGTCGGCCGATTCCGGTGGCTCATAGGGTGCCGAAATACCCGTAAACTGAGAAATCTCCCCGGCCCGCGCTTTTTTATAGAGGCCTTTGGGGTCACGCTGCTCACAAGTCTCCACATCCGCCTCGATGTAGATCTCATGGAAGCGGCCCGGCGCCGAGGCGCGGGCCCGGTCGCGATCCACCCGATAGGGCGAGATAAAGGCGGTGATGCAGATGATGCCCGAGTCGGCAAAGAGCGCCGCCGCCTCGCCGACCCGCCGGATATTCTCGGTGCGGTCCTCCGGCGAAAAGCCGAGATTGGCATTGAGCCCGCGCCGCACATTGTCGCCGTCGAGAACATAGACATGATAGCCCTTGGCGAAGAGCCGCTGCTCGACCTCCATCGCCAGCGTCGACTTGCCCGCTCCGGAAAGGCCGGTGAACCAAAGCACCCCGCCATAGTGACCGTTGCGCGATGCCCGCGCTTCGGCAGCAAGGCGATGCTCCACTGAAATGACGTTGGTCGATTTCACGGTGATCGCCTGGCGCTGATCGGGCAGGCCCTCCATCGAGATCACCCCGCCGCCGACGGTGTCGTAGTCCTCGATCAGGACGAAGCGGCCGGTGCGCGGCAGATCGCCGTAGTCGTCGAGGCTGAGTACCTTGCGGGAATGAAGCGTCACTTCGGCAACGGCATTGCGCTCGACAAGGTCGCCTTCGGCGTTCTCCAGGGTCTGGGTGTCGATGATGCGCTCGATCGCCTTTACGGTGACCTCCGCCTCCTGGGTCAGCAGCTTCAGCTTATAGCGGGCGCCGACTTTCAAAGGTCGATGGCCGAGCCAGAACAGGCGTGCATTGAAGACGGTGCTGAGTTTCGGCGGCTTCTCGACATGGCTGACCAGCTCGCCACGTTCGACGAACAATTGCTCATCCAAGGTGATACCGACCGATTCCCCGGCCGATGCCGTCTGCGGCAGATCACCTGCGGACCAGGCCTCGATCGAACGAATTCTGGCCGTCTTGTTTGACGGCGAGAACAGGAGAGTGTCGTCGACCGTCAGGCTGCCGGATTCGATGCGTCCGGCAAGGATGCGCCGGGCATCGAACTTGTAGACATCCTGAATCGGCAGCCGCAACGGCTGTGCACCGATGCCGGGATGTCCGTGAAAACCGTCCAATGCCGAGATCACCGTCGGTCCGTCGTACCAGGGCGTCCGCTCGGAGCGGCTGGCGATGTTGTCACCACCGCGCGCCGAGATCGGTACGATTACCAAAGGCTCCGCGCCGATGGAACGCAGGTAGTCGGTGATTTGACCGGAGACCTCATCGAAGCGCGCCTGGCTGAAGTCGACCAGATCCATCTTGTTCACGACGACGGCAATCTGGCGCACGCCCAAAAGGTGCAGCAGATAGGCATGGCGCCGCGACTGCTCGCGCACGCCCTCTTCCGCGTCCACCACCATGACCGCCGCATCGGCACTCGCCGCGCCGCTGACCATGTTCTTCAGGAACTCGCGGTGGCCCGGCGCATCGATGATCACATAGTCGCGCAGCGCGGTCTTGAACCATATCTGCGTGGTGTCGATGGTGACCGCCTGGTCCCGCTCGGCCTGAAAGGCATCGAGCACGAAAGACCACTCGATCTCCATGCCGCGGCGGGCGGAAATCTGTTCAAGCTCCTCGACCTTACCCGGGGGCAGCGAGTTGGTGTCGTGCAGCAAACGGCCGATCAAGGACGACTTGCCGTGATCGACATGGCCGACGATGACGATGTGATGCAGGGAGCGTTCGGAAACCTGATCATCGGGGCCCGGCAGGGCATCGCTCTGCTTGGCGTCTTCAGACAAGGTGGCACCGTCCCGGTTGGTGTCTCGGTTCATGGCTGGGGGGCTCCCGATCACATATAGCCGGTGGCGCGCAGGCGCTCAAAGGCGTCTTCGCGCTCGTGGTCCATGGCGCGCCCGGCGCGCTCGGCCGTATTGGTGGTCTGCAACTCGGCGATGATGTCATCAATCGTGGCAGCATCCGACTCGACCGGATTGGTGATGTCCTGGTCGCCCAGCGAACGGTAACGCTTACCGTCCTTGGCAAGGTAGAGCGGTACGATCGGAATCCCTTCCCGGCGAGTGTACAGCCAGATATCCAACTCGGTCCAATGCAGCAGCGGATGGATCCGGATATGGGCGCCCGGCGGGAAGTCGGTCTTGTACTGATCCCAGAATTCGGGCGGCTGATCGCGAAAGTCCCACTGACCGGTTTCGTCGCGCGGGCTGAAGACCCGCTCCTTGGCCCGGGTGGCCTGTTCATCGCGCCTGATGCCGGCGATCACCGCCTTCAACTGATATTTGGCGATCGCCTGGCGCAGCCCCTCGGTCTTGCGCGCCGCGGAACGGGCCGCCGGCGGCAGGCTGGCATCCACCGCGTCGATCGGCGGGCATTCCTCGCGCAGAAAATCGAGGTTCCATTCCGCTGCATAGCGCTCGCGGAACGCGTACATCTCTTTGAATTTCTTACCCGTATCCACATGCATGACCGGAAAGGGCACGTGGCCGAAGAAGGCCTTGCGCGCCAGCCAGAGCATGACGTTGGAGTCCTTGCCGAGCGACCACAACATGGCCAGCGGTTCGATCCGGTTATAGGCCTCGCGCAGGATGTAAACGGATTGCGCTTCCAGTTCGTCCAGGCGGTCCATCTTGGAGGAAATCCTCGCTAAAAGTGCTGCCAAAAAATGCTGCAGGTGCGAAATGGCTTAACGTCTTTGTCGGAGCGAATCAAGGAACAACGCGGGGATTTCGGCAAGACCCACGCTTGTCACAGTGCTCTCTTCAGGCGCCATACTCTCTGAGAGAGTATTTTGATATCAGCAACTTACACCTTGTGATAGTCGCGATACCAAGAGACGAAGCGGGGGATACCCTCTTCTATGGAGACCCGCGGTTCAAACCCCAGATCACGCTGCGCCGGCCCGATATCGGCATAGGTTTCTTTCACATCGCCCTGCTGCATCTCCGCGAACTCGCGGATCGCTTCCCGCCCGCAGGCCTCCTCGATCAGCTCGACGAAACGCATCAGTGGTTCGGAGCGATGGTTGCCCAGGTTGTAGACCCGGTTGGGCAGCGCCCCTTCCGCTGTATCCGGCGGAGAGTCGATCACCGCCAGCACGCCGGCGACGATATCATCGATATAGGTAAAGTCGCGGCGCATGTCACCGTTGTTGAATATCCGGATTGGCCGCCCCTCGAAGATGGCCTTGGTGAAGATGAAGGCGGACATGTCGGGCCGGCCCCAAGGACCGTAGACAGTGAAGAACCTGAGGCCGGTGCTCGGCAAGCCGAACAGATGGGCATAGCAATGCGTCATCAGTTCGTCCGAGCGCTTCGTCGCCGCGTAGAGCGATACCGGCCGGTCGACCCGCTGATCGACGGAAAAAGGCAGTTCCGTATTGCCGCCATAGACGGAGGAAGAGGACGCATAGACGAAGTGGCGCAGCTTGCTGAGGCGGCGCGCCAGTTCCATCATACAGAGATGCCCCATGACATTGGTCTGCACGTAGGCAAAGGGGTTCTCCAGCGAGTACCGCACACCGGCCTGGGCGGCCAAATGCACAATCTCGGTCACATCGGGAAACTCGACAGCAAGGCTTTCCGTCTGCTCGCGCTCGGAGATGTCCAGCCGGCGGAAAGTGAAACCGTTGTGGCCCGAAAGACGGTCCAGGCGCGCTTGCTTCAGGGCCGGATCGTAGTAGTCGTTCAGATTGTCGACCCCGATCACCGTTTGCCCGCGCTGGATCAGTTGGGCGGCCACCTGAGAGCCGATGAAACCCGCCACACCGGTTACGATAATCGACATTGATATCCCTTTTCTGGCTTTTCCAAGCGAACCAGCCTCGGCGCCTGATGTCTCATTGTGCCTGCCGCCCTAGATCGAGTGACGCCGTCTGCCGTCGGGCATTTCGGTTTCAGACCACATGTCCCTGAGATCGAAGACCAGGCCGTCGGAAACCAGCAGGGCCTCGAAGCTCTCTTTGGAGAACCCCCGGTAGGGCCGATGCGCGACGGCGCCGACAACGCAATCGAAGGCATCCTGCCCGTCCAAAGTCGGCAGTAATTCAAGATCATAGTCCCGCAACGCTTCCTGCGGATCGGCCAGCGGGTCGTGAACCGAAACCTGATAGCCGCGTTGGCGCAGCGCAGAAATCAAGTCGACGGCCTTGCTGTTGCGCAGGTCCGGCACGTCTTCCTTGAATGTCAGGCCGAGGACCAGAATGCGCCGCCCCTCTCTGCCGCGCAGGGCCTCAGCGACCATGCCGGCGAAATAAGCCCCCATGGAGTCATTGGTGCGGCGCCCCGCCAGAATGACCTGCGGATCCAGCCCCAGGGCCTCGCTGCAATGGGCCAGGTAGTATGGGTCGACGCCAATGCAGTGGCCACCGACCATGCCGGGGCGGAAATCGAGGAAGTTCCACTTGGTCCGGGCTGCATCCAGCACATCGTAAATCGACAGGTCCAGGCGATTGAAGATCTTCGTGACCTCGTTCACGAAGGCGATGTTGATGTCACGCTGGGCGTTCTCGATCACCTTCGCAGCTTCGGCAGTCTTGATGTCGGCCGCCTTGAACACGCCTGCCTCGGTCACACGGCCATAAATCTCCGCGAGATAGTCGGTCACCGCAGGGGTTTCTCCGGCCACGACTTTCACAATCCGCCGCAGGGTGTGCTCGCAGTCCCCCGGATTGATGCGCTCTGGCGAATAGCCGAGAAGGAAGTCTTCGCCCGGCTTCAGCCCCGACGCCTCGGCCAGGATGGGCCCGCAAACATCTTCCGTGACACCGGGGTAGACGGTCGATTCATAGACCACCACCGCCCCGGGCCGCATGACGGAGCCGACAGCACGGCTTGCAGCGATCACGGCGCCGAGGTCCGGACGGTTCTCCTCGTCCACCGGGGTCGGAACCGTGATGATGAAGACATCGCAGGCGGCGATCTCCGCCAGCTCGGCGCTCAGCCGCAGCGAGGAGCCCCGAAGGCTCTCCTCGCTCACCTCCTGCGTTCGGTCGTGGCCGCCTCGCAGCTCCGACACGCGTTGCGCTTCGACGTCGAAGCCCACGGTGCGGTAACTCTCCGCCAGGGCGACCGCCAAGGGCAGTCCGACGTAGCCCAGCCCGACGACCGCGATTTCCGGCTGCTCAGGCAGACGCACAGAAAAAAGCCCCCTCACGGCCGCCAACGGCAGAAATTGCCCGCAACTGCTGTCGGCCCCGCCTCATCTCAAAGACCCTCGGCAACCCCGGACTGGAGGATGCGTACCACCGAACGCGCATCATCGATGGCACGGTGGGCCGTTCCTTCCTGACGCAGGCCCAGCTTGCGCAGCGCCCCGCCCAGCCCCATGGAGCGGGACAATCCGAGATGCTTGGCGAAGGTTGTTTTGATGTTAACGTAAGAGACTGATTCAAAAGGATTATCTATCCCATGTTTTGCGCAATCCCTGGCGATCTGTGCGCCGTCGTAGTTGCCCCAGGCCGCCAGGATGAAGTCCCCTCCTGACGCCGACCAGCGATGGAGTGCCGCCAGCGCTTCCGGAAACCCGGGAGCGGCGTCGACGTCGGCCTGCCGGATGGTGGTCAACTCGGTACAGAACTCTGAGATCTTGGGAGCCTGGAATGGGCGCACAAATATCTGGAACTCCTGCAACTTCCCCTCCGCCGGCGCCAGATTAAAGCGGATCGCCCCTATCTCTATTATCTCCGACGGCGCCTGTTCGCGCCCGCGTGCCCAACAAGTCGCTTCAAGATCAAAGACAACATAGCCAGTCGCCACTTTTTCGCCCGACATTGCGGATGCCAGCTTTTTCGTTCTTTTCATTCGTCAATTGGCCGCCGATTAAGCCAGAGTTATACATCCAAATCAATGAATTTGCTTACATAATTTGATTCTTGTTCATGTTGTGAACACTTGACATCGAAGCTTGCCGGACGTTAGAAGAAATAACAGGATTCGCTGAAATAGGCTGAGCCATTTCGCCTCGGAGTTTAACTTGCCTACCCAAAACCCGACGCCTGTCCCGTCGTCGGTTGATTCAGAATCCGAAGCCGACACCACGCGTTTGATGTTGGACGGTACTGAGTCCGGCGCACGGGTAACGCCACAAGGGCTGGCGGCTGAACTCGGTGTCCTATCAGGGCTCGCCAACATCTACCTGAATCGCCGCGTAAACAAGGATTTCAAGCCCTATTTGCCGCGCTATTTGCGGGAAAAGCGTCAGGAGCGACGCCGGGAGCTCGTTAAGGCGCCGCGGAACCTGGTCGTCGCTGTCTGCTAGACCAGCCGCGCCCGACACTTGTCATCAGTCTGGGCAGACGAGTCACCCAGGCTGCGGTAGCCTGCCTAAGGTTTGAGGTTAATCTGGGTTAACACTGTTTGTTAACGTTTTTGCCAGATAAAGCAAAGATGTCAGAAAAAACCCTAAGTAGTTTCTCAAGCGAGGACGACCTGGACCTCAATGGAAAGTCGGTTCTCGTGACCGGCGGAACCGGATCGTTCGGACAGAAGTTCGTCCGAACGGTGCTTGAGCGCTATGACCCCAAACGACTGATCGTCTTCTCGCGCGACGAGCTGAAGCAATACGAGATGGGGATCGATCTCTCCCCCACGAAGCACCCCTGCTTGCGCTATTTCATCGGCGATGTACGCGATGAGAGCCGGCTTCAAATGGCTTTGCGCGAAGTCGAGGTTGTCGTTCATGCGGCTGCCCTCAAGCAGGTTCCTGCCGCCGAGTACAATCCTTTCGAGTGCATTCAAACCAACGTCATTGGCGCGGAGAATGTGGTTCGTGCTTCACTGAGCAGTGGCGTTCAGCGGGTCATCGCACTCTCCACCGACAAGGCCGCCAGCCCCGTCAACCTCTATGGTGCAAGCAAGCTGGCCTCTGACAAGATTTTCGTCGCCGCCAATAATCTGAGCGGTTCCATCGGCACCCGCTTCTCCGTTGTGCGCTATGGCAACGTTCTTGGCTCCCGTGGCAGCGTTATTCCTTTCTTCCGCAAGCTTATAGATCAGAATGCCGACAGCTTGCCGATCACGGATGAGGAGATGACGCGATTCTGGATCACGCTTCAGCAAGGCGTCGACTTCGTTCTTTCCTGCCTGTCGCTGATGAAGGGCGGAGAGATTTTCGTTCCCAAGATCCCCAGCATGAAAATCACCGATCTGGCCAGCTTCATGGCACCCGACCTGCCGCAAAAGACTGTCGGCATTCGCCCCGGCGAGAAGATCCACGAGGTCCTGATCACCGAAGACGATGCGCGGTCCACCTACGAATTGACCGACCGCTACATGATCCTTCCCGAGTTCTGGGAACGCATGCACAGAAAGTTTCCCAATTCCGGCGCCAAACCGGTCCCGGCAGGTTTTCGCTTCGCAAGCAACATCAATGACGATTGGCTGGACGACAAAAGGCTCAGCACCATGATTGCAGAAAGCGAGAAATGAGCCCGCCGGACAAATCTTTCCTCCCCTACGGCCGCCAGATCATCGAGGAAGACGACATTGCAGCAGTGGTGGAGGTGTTGCGAAGCGACTGGTTGACGACCGGCCCCGCCGTCCTAGCCTTCGAAAAATCTCTCTGTGAAGTTGTCCAAGCCAAGCACGCGATTGCTTGCTCAAACGGCACTGCCGCCCTGCATCTCGCAGCCCTGGTCCTGAACCTTGAGCCCGGCGACAAGGTGGTGGTGCCGAGCATCACTTTTCTGGCCACAGCGAACGCTGTCCGCCTCGCTGGTGGCGAAGTGGTCTTCGCGGACTGCGATCCTGACAGCGGCCTGATGGAAGCGTCTCAATTGCAGGCGGCCCTGGATCGCGCCGCGGCCAGCGGCGGGAACCCGGTCAAAGCGGTGTTTCCGGTACACCTGAACGGCCAGTGCGCCGACCTCGATGCCATCGCAGCGGTAGCCAAAGATCACAACCTGACGATCGTCGATGACGCCGCCCACGCGATCGGGAGCCATTACAACACCGCAAGCGACAGCCGACCCATTGGCGACGGCCGCATTGTCGCTCTCACGACCTTCTCCTTTCATCCGGTAAAGACCATTGCCATGGGCGAAGGCGGCGCCGTGACGACAAACGACGACCACCTGGCGGAACGCCTTCGCAGCCTTCGGTCCCATGGCATGGAACGCGCAGCGGCCAAGATGCAGAACAAGGCGATGGCCGTGGATACCGACGGCATGCCCAATCCCTGGTACTACGAGATGCCCGCCATCGGCCTCAACTATCGGGTCACCGACATACAGTGCGCCTTGGGCCTAAGCCAACTCAAGAAGCTGGGGCGCTTTGTCGCGCGGCGCCGGCAACTTGCTGACAGATATGTCGCGCAGCTTCAACAGTTCACGCCCTGCGTGAAGCCGCTGAAGCGCCTTGAGAGCTGTCAGCCGGCCTGGCATGTCTTTCCGGTACTCATCGACTTTGACGCTCTTGGAATAAGCCGTCGAACGGTGATGGAGGCCCTCCGCCAACGCGGGATCGGTTCGCAGGTGCATTACATTCCGGTTCATCGGCAGCCCTATTACCAGGAACGCTACGGCGACGTAAGTTTTCCTGGCGCGGAGCGTTACTATGCACGCGCACTTTCCTTGCCACTGTTCGCCGGGATGGAGGAAAGTGACGTCGATCGCGTTGTCTCCGCTCTGGCCCAGGTGCTGGGTACCGGAACCGCCGACATCAATGCGTCGTCCCGAAAATCCGCCTCCGGAGGCCTCTAAAGATGGTTCAGTTTGGCACACAGCAGGTCGGCGACGACCACCCCTGCTTCATCACACTTGAAGCAGGGCCGACACATGACGGGTTGGAAAGTGCAAAGAGTTTGGTTGCTCATGCAGCCAAAGCCGAGGCCAACGCGGTCAAGTTCCAGATCTTCGACCCTGATCGACTGGTCGCGGATCGCAAGCAACTCTTCACCTATGACATCCTGGTCGACAGAGATAGTGACAAGCGCGAAACGGTATCAGAGCCACTCTACGATATTCTTTGCCGGCGCTGTCTCACGCCAGAAGAGTGGCGCGAACTAAAAGCCTATTCCGACTCCTTGGGCCTCGCTTTCTTCGCGACGATTGCTTTCGATGACGAGGTCGATTTTCTTGAAGAGCTGGGATGCCATTCGATCAAGATCGCTTCCGCTGATGTAAATCACTTTCCTTTGCTGAAGCGCGCGGCAAAGTCCGGCCTCTGCCTGCAACTGGACACCGGAAACGCCACAATTGGCGAGATAGAGATCGCCATCGATGTGATCCGCGGCGAGGGCAATGAGAACATCATTATCCACCACTGCCCCTCCGGATATCCAGCCCGCCTTGAGAGCGTAAATCTTCGGGTCATCCCGACGCTGAAGCAGATGTTCTCTTACCCGATTGCCTACTCCGATCACTCCCCAGGCTGGGAAATGGACATCGCGGCCATCGCCCTGGGCGCAAATCTGGTGGAAAAAACCATCACAGAAGACCGCACGACCCGCAGCGTTGAGCACATCATGTCGATCGAGCCGAGCGAGATGTCGGCATTCGTCAGGTCCATCCGTGAACTGGAAACGGCGATGGGCGGGAGCCGGCGCATGATGACCGCTGCAGAGTCCGAAAAGCGTATGGCCGTGAGAAGAAGCATCCATGTCCGCGGCGACCTGTCGAGCGGCCATGTGCTGAAACCCGAAGACCTGGACTATCGCCGGCCGGGCTTTGGCCTGCCTCCCAGTGAAGCGGAACGCATCATCGGCAAGCCGCTGGCTCAGTCCGTATCCGCCGGCCAGGCCCTCGGTTGGTCGGATGTTAAGGCCTGAGACAGAAAAGGCGCGTCGAGATCTGGACATGTCACCGGACCTCGGTGGCGATTCAAGGAACTTACCAATGACGAACAAGCAGGTTGATCTCTGGTCGTCGGACTTCGGGTTCGAATATGCCAACCGCAACTCAAACCAGATTTCGGCGGAAAGCTTGCGGGCGACGCTGAAGAATTGGGCCCGTGTCTTGCAAACGGCCATCTCTCCGCCTCCGGGCAGCGCCCTCGAAGTCGGGTGCAACGTCGGCCAGAACCTGGTGGCCCTCAGCCACTTCGTCGAAGACCTCCATGGTGTCGAGCCAAACCAGCAGGTTTGCGAGATGGCACGCTCGAATGCGGCATTGAAGCAGGCGGATATCCGCTGCGGTCATGGTGGCGAGCTGCCATTTGAAGACAACAGCATCGATCTGGTTTTCACCTGCGGCGTCCTGATTCACGTTGCCCCGGAGAACCTTGGCAAGATCGTCGACGAGATCGTGAGAGTCTCGAAGCGTTACGTTGTCTGCATCGAATACTTTTCTTCAGACCCCGTCGCAGTCTCCTACCGCGGCAAGGAAGACTATCTATTCAAGCGCGACTTCGGCAGCTTCTACCTGGAACGCCACCCGCAGCTAAGGGTCCGCGACTACGGCTTCTTCTGGAAACCGCTGGACAAAAGTGACAACACGAACTGGTGGCTCTTTTCAAAAGAGGCCTAAGCCGGAGAAATTCCGTTTGGCAAAGAGCATCTTATCGTGACGGAAAACGCGACACTTGGGTTAATCCCGGCAAAAGGCGGGTCCACGCGGTTGGCCATGAAAAATATTCGTCTGCTCGGCGGCAAACCCCTGATTGCCTGGGCCGCGGAAGCTGCTCGTGAAAGCGGCGTCATTGACCGTCTGGTTCTCTCGACAGAGGACCAAGCCGTCGCAGACAAAGCGCGCGAACTGGGAATCGACGTTCCCTTCATGCGGCCGCAGGAACTGGCCCGAGACCCGGCTGGGGTCGTCGAAGTGGCCCTGCACGCCCTGGAGGAACTGGAGAACGCCGGCGAGAAATTCAATACACTGATCATCATGCTGCCCACCTGCCCTTTCCGCACCGCAACCGATGTGCGCAGCGCCTACGAGCTGTTCGTCGAGCATGACCGTCCATTCCTGATGAGCGTTGCGGAGTACTCCCACACGCCTTTCGCCGCCTACCGCCTGGACAAGAACGATGGCCTGGAGCCCGTGTTTCCCGAGTATCTGAATTGCCGCTCTCAGACGATGCCCAAGGCCTTCCGGCCCAATGGTGCGGTCCATGTTCTCGATGTTCCGCGGTTCCGAGCCGCAAGGGACTACGTCGCCCAACCTCTGGTCGGCTATGTGATGCCACGGGAAAGATCCGTCGACATTGACACCGATGCCGACCTGAGAGAGGCGATCCTAATGCTGGCAGAGCGGGCAGAACACTCCCAGGGGCTGCGAACTTGAATGCTTGCGATCTTTAGAGCCGATGCCTCGCGCAGGGTGGGAAGCGGGCACATCATGCGTTGCAAGACGCTTGCCGATTCACTCGCCACTGTCGGATGGCATTGCGGCTTTGCCGTTGGATCGGGCAGCCCGGATCTGGTACCGGCGCTTGCCGAATCGACTCATGAAATCTTCACCATCACGTGCGACGCCGCAGATGAAGCGGAGATGCTGAGCCGGCGCTGGCCGAACGGGGTGGACTGGCTGATCGTCGATCACTATCAGAGAGACCGCCGCTTCGAAACGGCCTGCCGTCCTTGGGCAAGAAAAATCATGGTGCTGGACGACCTCGCCGACCGGCCGCACGACTGCGACCTGCTTCTGGATCAGACGCTGGACCGCAAGGCGGAGGACTACGCCGAGTGGTCGACGCCTGACTGCCACCTGCTTCTCGGCACAGACTATGCGCTGCTACGCCCGGAGTTCAGGGCGAGAAGGAAAGATCACCCCAGACCGGCATCACCGATACAAAGAAAGCTTCGTGTGCTGGTTACACTTGGCGGCACCGACCCGGACAACATGACTGAAACCTGCCTGGACGCCCT
The DNA here is from genome assembly GCF_965249265.1 of Pelagibius sp. Lineage (NCBI taxonomy): Bacteria > Pseudomonadati > Pseudomonadota > Alphaproteobacteria > Rhodospirillales > Rhodovibrionaceae > Pelagibius > Pelagibius sp. Next base: position 3,801,905 of record NZ_OZ252224.1, read on the forward strand.
TCAACAAAGCGGCATATCGGCAGAGGTCGATGTGGTCGCCGGCCAGGGCTTCGCATCTCTGGACAGACTGCGCAAACGATGCGAAAGCCCGGAGGGATTCAGGCTTCACGTGAGCCCGCACAACATGGGCGAATTGATGGCGGAAGCCGATCTCTCAATCGGCGCGGCAGGAACTACATCCTGGGAGCGCTGCTGCCTCGGCCTGCCCACCATCATGCTGGTCCTGGCTGACAATCAGCAGGAGAATGCCAGGCAGTTGTCCGCCGTCGGGGCGGTCAAGGTGATCGACGGCGACAACGCGGACACGGCGCGAGGCATCGCAGAGGCCCTGAAGGAACTTGACGAAGATCGTGCAAGCCTCCATCAGATGTCGAACAAGGCCGCCGCACTGTGCGACGGGCAAGGGTCATTGAGGGCCATACTCGCGCTGTTGCCCGAGCAACCGACGAGAGACGGCATTGGCGTTCAACTACGCCTGGCGGAAGCCAAAGATGAAGCGATCTTGTTGTACTGGCAGCAGCAACCCTCAATACGTGCGCTCGCGCGGAATCCTGCGGTTCCGACCGAAGCGGAACACCGCGCCTGGTTTTGGAATCGCTTACGGTCGGAGAACTGTTTCATAACCCTGATCGAACATGGAAGGGACGTCGCAGGGATGTTGCGGCTGGATCGGCTCGACACAGCCGACCGACAAGGGGTGTTCGAGGTATCGATCGTGGTCGACGACCAGCACCGCGGTGTTGGCGTTGGTCTCGCCGCATTAAGACAGATACGTGTTTGGATGCCCGATGTAGAGTTTCGCGCAGAGACTCTGCCGGATAACCACCCCTCCATCGCCCTCTTTCGTTCAGCGGGCTACCGCCCGTTCAAAGACAATCTGCTGCATAGTACGGCTGCATAGGGGCAATGGGAAAGGCGAGTGTACGGACGGCATGGCGATCATAGTTGACAATCGGCCTATCGGATCACAGCAACCCTGCTACCTGGTTGCTGAGATCGGCCTTAACTACAACGGTGACCTGGAACTGGCACGGGAGACAATCGACGCTGCCAAGCGAAGTGGCGCCGATGCGGTCAAGTTCCAGAACTACGTGACCGAGGATTTCATATCCGATCACAGCCTGACCCATGAGTATATCGAGAACGGCAAGACTGTCGTCCGCTCCCAGTATGAGATGTTCAAAGCCTACGAGTTGAGCGAGAGCGACCTGGAGGCCTTGTCCGGCTATTGCAGCGACCTTGGAATCGGATTCCACTCCACGCCCACGAACGCCGAGGGTATCCGTTTACTGGCGGAGCTTGGCGTGGGCGTTCTTAAGAACGGGTCGGACTATCTGACCAATCTCGACCTGGTGCGCGCCATGGGCGCAACCGGACTGCCGACCGTGCTTTCCACCGGCATGGCGACAGTGGGGGAGATCGACGACGCGGTTCGAACATTCCGTCAAACCGGCAACGACAAGCTCATCCTGTTGCACTGTGTATCGAACTATCCTTGCGACCCAAAGGACCTGAATCTGCGCCGGATCGATACGCTGAGAGACTGTTTTGGCTGCCCGGTGGGTTTGAGCGACCATAGCGAAGGTGCCATGGCTGCCGCTTTGGCAGTCGGTCGAGGGGCCAGCTGGATCGAGAAACACTTCACTCTGGACAAGACGCTGCCCGGGCCAGATCACCGTTTTTCCGCCGATCCCGAGGAATTCTCCGCCATGACCGCGGGCGTCCGCCTTGCGGAACAGGCGCTTGGCTCGCCACGGCTAGGCCCCACGGACAGCGAAGAAGAAGCCCGGCAGGGATGGCGCCTTTCCTGCGTCGCGTCGCGGGCTCTCGAGGCCGACCATCCTTTGCAGCGCAGCGACATTGCCTTTAACCGCCCGGGCACCGGACTGCCGCCGAAAGGCGTAGACTGGCTCCTGGGCCGCAGAACAAAAAAGGCGCTCCGCAAGGGCCATGTTTTGACACCGGAAGACCTGTTATGACAGAGCCAGTAACGTTTGACGCCATCTGGGAAGAAAAGTACGCCAGCGGGCACGCCCAGCGCTACCCATGGGATGTCGTCGTCAGCTTTGTTTTTCGGCACGCCCCCCGCGACCGCCCGTGTCAAGAGGTGGCGATCCTTGAGGTCGGCTGCGGAACCGCAAGCAATCTCTGGTTTGCGGCTCGCGAAGGATTTTCCGTTGCGGGCATCGACGGCAGCGCCAGCGCCATCGACTATGCAAAAAAACGCTTCGCCGAGGACAAACTCGAGGGCGACCTGCGGGTCGGCGATTTTACAAAGCTGGATTTTCCCGACAACAGCTTCGACTGCATTATCGACAGAGGTGCGCTCACCTGTTGCGGCCATAGCGCGCTGAAACGGGCGCTTGCGGAGGTTCGGCGCGTTTTGAAACCCGGCGGACACTTCTTCTTCAATCCCTACGCCGACAGCCACAGCAGCGCCAGAGCCGGCAAGCCCGCCGGTGACGGTCTGGTAAAAGACATCGACGCAGGCAGTCTCGTCGGCGCTGGCCAAATTCACTTTGTCGGCCATCAGCAGCTTATCGAGTTGATGGCAACCGGCTGGTCGCTGCATCAGATCCAGCGTCTGGAACTGACGGACATGGTCGCGCCAGAGGGAAGCATCCACGCCGAATGGCGTGTGATAGCCCAAAAGACATCATGACGACCGAGGAAGACAATCGCCATACGATCGACGTTTTCTCAAGCAGCCTGCTCCAGCACGGCCATGACTTTCGTGCGCTTAACTGGGGTAGCCAGAAAGGACAGGAAAACCGCTTTCGCATTCTCTGCGAGATCGGCATCGAGACTGCGGACAGTGTTCTTGACGTCGGCTGTGGCTTGGGGGATCTCTACGGTTATCTGAAGAAACGGGGAACGAAAGTCGATTACAGTGGCCTCGACATCACACCGGACATGGTCGCGGCGGCGCGCGACAAGTTCCCTGAGGCAAAATTCCGCGAAGGCGGCTTGCTCGACGCAACGCATCTGTCCGACCAGAGCTTCGACTATGTGATTGCAAGCGGGATCTTCTATCTGCGCAGAGACAAGCCCTTTCAACATCTGGAACGCTCGGCCAGGCGTATGTTCGAACTCTGCCGCAAAGGCGTCGCCTTCAACTGTCTCAGCACATGGGCCGAGCCGGCAGACGATGGCAGCGATGAGTACCGCGAAGATCCGGTCAGGTGCTTCGAGTTTTGCAGAACCCTCTCACCCTGGACCGTGCTTCGAACTGATTATCATCCCGGCGACTTCACGCTGTATCTTCGCAGACAGGCGCAGCAGTCATGATTGTCACCATCATGCAGCCGGCCTATCTGCCCTGGCTTGGGTTCTTCGACCGCATTGCCGCAAGTGATGTATTCATCGTCCTGGATCACGTCGAAATTGACCGAAACAGCAAGACCAAGTTCGCCAACCGCAACCGCATCCGCACGGCGCAGGGCTGGAGTTGGTTGACCGCACCGATACGCAGCAAAGGGAAACACGGCGAGCTGCGGCTCAACGAGATCGAGATAAACAACGAAACCAGGTGGCGCGCCAAGCACTGGCGGGCCATTGAGCTCAACTATCGACGTGCACCCTACTTCACCGATTATGCAAAGCGGTTTCAGGAATTGTTCGAAACACCCTGGACGCACCTTGCCGCGCTCAATTCCGCGGGACTGAAGATTTTCCTGGACGCTTTTGCTCTGGAGAAGAAGATCCTGTCGAGTTCAGAGATGGGTTGCGAGAAAACCAAGGATCACCTCATCATCGAGTTGTGCCGGAAAGCCGGGGCAAAAACCTACCTCTCCGGGCCGTTCGGGCGAGATTACCTGAACACTGAAGGCTTCCGTGAAGCCGGTATCGAGCTGCTGTTCCACGACTATGAGCACCCAACATATCGCCAGTGCTTCGATGGCTTTGAGCCCTACATGTCAGCGATCGATCTGTTGTTCAACCACGGTGCGGCGTCCAAACAGATTCTGCGTCGTCCGGAAAGTCTATCGGCGAGCTAGCGTCCTGTGGTATCCGAGCCGGTGAACACCTACAGCCAGGGGGAATCTGTGGCTTCAAGCAAGAACATCCTGATCGTGGCGTCTCATCCCGACGACGAGGTTCTTGGGGTCGGCGGAACAGCGGCCCGGCATGCAGACGAAGGCGACCGGGTTCACGTGTTGATCATGGCCGAGGGGTCGACTTCCCGCGATGACCAGCGCGACAGCAAAGCCCATGGTCAGGCGATCGATGCGCTGAAGCAGGCCGCGCGTGCGGCAGCGGACTGTCTGGGCACCGAACCACCCCGCTTCGCCGGCTTGCCGGACAACCGGATGGACCAGTTGGATCTGCTAGACATCGTCAAGCATGTGGAAGCTGTGGTGAACGACGTCGACCCGCGTATCGTATACACCCATCATGGCGGCGACCTGAACCTCGACCACCGCCTAACCCACCAGGCAGTCCTGACAGCCTGTCGCCCCCTGCCCGGGACCAAGGTCGAAGCGGTCTATTGCTTCGAAACCCTGTCGAGCAGCGAATGGGCGACACCGGAAATCGGCCAGCCTTTCATTCCCTGCCACTTCGTCGACATCGGCAAGCAGCTCGAGAAAAAGCGGGAGGCATTGGGTTGCTACAAACAGGAGATGCGGGCCTTTCCGCATTCACGATCCATCGAAAACGTCGAACATCTGGCCCGTTTCCGTGGCGGCTGCGTGGGCCTTGATGCGGCAGAAGCCTTCTCGGTCGCCCGCCAGTTGCGCTTCTGAATGGCCGGCTTGTGAAACACAGCCGCGTTGTCGGAGTCCGCGAGGCTGCCGACCGCGCGATCTGGAGGCGCTTTGTCCGCTAAGATCCACCCCCCCAAAGGCGACCGCGCTCTGGTGACCGGCGCCAACGGTTTCGTTGGCGCCGCGATCTGCCGCCACCTGGCGGCGCGGGGCTGGTCGTTACGCGGCAGTACCCGAAACGAAACCGCCGCGCTGCCGCAGGGCGTCGAACGGATTGTCACCGGGTCAATCGACGCCGGAACCGATTGGAGCGCCGGCATGGCAGATGTGGACGCTGTCGTTCACTGCGCCGCGCGGGTCCACGTGCTGGCAGAAAGCGCCCCTGACCCCCTGGCCGCCTTTCGCAAGACCAACGTCGACGCAGCGGCCGCCCTGGCAAGGCATGCTGTCGCGCTGGCGGTCCGCCGGATCGTCCTCGTCAGTTCCATCGGCGCGGCAGTGGCGGAAAACCAAGCAGAAACAGCCAATCCCTATCAAAAAAGCAAACGGGAGGCGGAGACCGCCCTGGCGGAGATCCTGCGGGGAACGGAGACATCCTTGGTCGTTCTGCGGCCTCCCCTGATCTATGGGCCGGGCGCGCCGGGCAACATCCGCCGCCTGGAGAGCCTGATCGCCAAGGGACTGCCCCTGCCGCTGGCCGGCATCGATAACCGCCGCAGCCTGCTCTACATCGGCAACCTGACCAGCGCCGTCGAGGCCGCCCTGAGGGTTGCGGAAGTCTCGGCGTCACCGCTTGCGCTATCCGACGGGCGCGATCTTTCAACCCCGGAGCTGGTGCGCCATATTGCGCAGGCAAAAGGAAGGAGCCCGCGCCTTCTGCCCTTTCCTGTCAGCCTGCTGAAGACGCTCGCACGGCTGCTGGGGCGGGAGGCCGCGGTGACGGCGCTGACAAGCTCTCTGACCATCGACAACGAACCCATCCGAAAGGCCCTTGGTTGGTGCCCACCCTTCAGTGTAGATGAGGGGCTCAAGGCAAGCTTCGCGACCTCCGCGGAGGCGTGACCGGCGAGGGAACAACGGCATTGGGGCAAACACAAGACAGCGGCGGGGAAGAGCAGGCGCCTGCAAACCGGGGCTCGGGCAGCTTCGGAGCGGCCGCCGCGGGCGCGGTTTTCGGGGGATACCGTCTTCTGGGCAGAGCCGCCGTACCGCTGATCCGCGCCTATTTGCGCCGTCGCATCGCCCGCGGCCGCGAAGACCCTCAGCGCATCGGCGAGCGTCTCGGCACCCCCTCCCTGCCCCGGCCAAAGGGCGCCGTCGTGTGGCTGCATGCCGCCAGTGTCGGCGAAGCGGTCTCGCTGCTGCCTTTGATCGAGCGGCTGCAGCGCGACTGGCCGCAATTCTCCCTGCTGATGACCAGCGGCACGGTGACCTCGGCGCGCCTGATGGCCGAACGCCTGCCCGGCGGGGTCATCCATCAATACGTGCCTGTCGACCTGCCGGGCGCAGTGGAGCGTTTTCTCGATCACTGGCGGCCATCGCTCAGCCTGATGGTCGAATCGGAATTCTGGCCGAACCTGATCGCAGCGACGACGAAGACGGGCAGTGAGCTGATTCTGCTGAACGGCCGGGTCTCGACAGCCTCCTATCGATCCTGGCGCCGCTTCCGCCCACTGATCGCAACACTGCTCGGGCAGTTCAGTCTTGTCATGGCGCGCTCGCCGCGCGATCAGAGGCACTTGCGGGACCTGGGAGCGGCCGGCGCCATCTGCCCGGGCGATCTGAAAGCTGCCGCCGCACCACTTGCCGCCAACCAGACAGATCTCACCGCTCTGCGCGCGGCTCTTGGCAACCGGCCCCTCTGGCTGGCCGCCTCCACCCATCCCGGCGAGGATGAAATGGCCGGCCAGATCCACCACGCCCTCAAGGCCCGTTTTCCTGATCTCCTGACCCTCCTCGTGCCGCGCCATCCCAACCGTGCCGACGCGATCCGCGCCGCACTGGAGGCCCGGCAGTTGACGGTCGCCCAGCGCAGCCGCAACGAAACGGTGAGCCCCTCCGGCGACATCTATCTGGCCGATACCATGGGTGAAATGGGGCTTTGGTATCACTTGGCCGAGATTGTTTTCGTTGGTGGTTCCCTGGTTCCGATTGGCGGCCACAATCTGCTGGAGCCGGCAAAGCTTGGCTGTGCCGTTCTGGCTGGGCCCCATACAGCGAATTTCAGTGAGATGACCGAGGGCATGACCGCCGCGGGCGCTCTGCAGCAGGTCGCCGACCCCCAGCAACTGCAGGCCGCCGTCGACAGGCTGCTGGCGGACGCCCAAGCCCGCCTTTCGCTGGCCACCGCCGCGCAGGCCTATGCTGATGCCCAAGCCGGTGTCCTCGACCGGGTGATGCTGGCCCTAACGCCTGCGCTGACCCGGGCCGCTTCGAGAACCTGAGACCCGCCCCGGCCTCTCCCTCCCTCAAGTGAATTTGATTGGCGCTGATGAGGGCTTCACGGCCATGATCGGGCCATGTTCAAGCTGCCCGCCGTCCCAAAGCGCCGCCTGACCGGGTTCGGTCTCGCCGCGCTTTTCGTTTTTGCAGCCCAGGCCACAGCCTGGAATCCTGCTTATGCCAACCCCGAGCGCTGGGCCCGGGAGTGGCCGCAGACCGACTTCACCCAGACGTCGATCGATCTGAATGAAGTGCTCAGCGGCGGCCCGCCCAAAGACGGTATTCCCTCCATCGACAAACCGCAGTTCGTTGCGGTCTCCGAATCAACCGATCTTGCCGCGCAGGAGCCGGTCATCGGCCTGTCGATCAACGGCGACGCCCGGGCCTATCCCCTTCGCATCCTGACCTGGCACGAGATCGTCAACGACACGGTCGGCAGCGTTCCGGTCGCTGTCACCTACTGTCCGCTCTGCAACGCGGCTCTTGTCTTCGAACGCACGGTCGAAGGCGAGGTCACCGAATTCGGGACGACCGGCAAACTGCGCAACTCCGACCTCGTCATGTACGACCGCCAGACCGAAAGCTGGTGGCAGCAGTTCCTCGGCGAGGGCATCGCCGGAGAGCGGACGGGGGTGCGCCTGAAACTGGTCCCTGCAAGACTGGAATCCTGGGAGAACTTCGCCACCCGTTTTCCCGAGGGCAAAGTTCTGATACCCAACAATCCCGGCCTGCGGCCCTATGGCGCCAACCCTTATGTCGGTTACGATTCTGCGGCGCAGCCTTTCCTCTACAACGGCAGCATGCCCGAGGGCATCGCTCCCATGGCGCGGGTGGTCGCCGTGGAAAGCGAGGCCTGGAGCCTGGACCTGCTGCGCGAGAAAGGCCGCGTGGAAAGCGGCGATCTGGTTCTGACCTGGACCCCGGGTCAGACCTCCGCCCTCGATACCCGGGCGATCTCAGAGGGCCGCGAAATCGGCAACGTGGTGGTTCAACGCAAGGCCGCCGAGGGACTGGTCGATGTCCCCTATGACGTGACCTTCGCCTTCGTGTTTCACGCCTTCCGGCCCGAAGGAACGATCCGCCAGTAGGGCTCCGGCTGCAGCCTAGGCTGACGCGTAGATTTTCAGGAAACCGGCAACGGCGGCGGCGACGTGCTCGCGGATCTCCGTGTCGGACGGCGTCTCCTGGACCCCGAGGATGCAGCGCATGTGAAGCGGATCCTTCAGGCGATAGAGCAGGAAGGCGGCAGCGGCATCAACGTCCGGAACATTGAGATGCCCGCGACGGTCCTGTTCCGCCAGGTAGGGTGAGAGCGCCGCGACCCAGCGCGTCGGCCCACAGTCGTAAAAGGTCTGTCCCAGTTCCGGGAAACGCCCGGCCTCCGCCACCACGGTGCGAAACAGCGCAACGGCCTGCTCCGAGGTGATGAGCAGCAGGAAGCGTGTGCCGAGATCGCTGAGCACGACCTCGGGCTCGGCCTCCGGATCGAGCTGCAAGGTGTCGATGCCCGAGACCTGATTGCAGTGATTGGTCATCACCGCAGCAAAGAGCACGTCCTTGCCCGGAAAATGGCTGTAGACCGTGCGTTTAGATACCTCCGCCTCGGCAGCGATGTTGTCCATCGAGACGGCGCCATAGCCGGAATGCAGGAAAAGATCTGCCGCCGCGCAGACAATCGCCGCGCGTTTTGGGGAAGATGAATCGCTCTTTTCCGAGGTCTGATCCGTCAGGACCTTGTCACCAGTTATCGCTTCCGACATCACCAATCGCTTGACAGTGGGGGTTTGTTCCTATGTAAACTGCACAGTGTAGTTTACAGATCTAGCAGACTTCTAAAGCTAGCACAATCAACCGGGCATTAGCGACAGTGGGGCAGCAAAGATGTCGGATTCCAAGGATTTAGGGGCCGAATCCGGTTCCGGGAACTGGATCGTTTCCTACGCGAGGCTGATCATCCGGCTCCGCTGGCTGGTGATCTTCGCCAGCCTCGCAGCCGCTCTCGGCTTCGCCAGCGGCGGCCAGTTTCTGGGTTTTTCCACCGACTACCGCGTCTTTTTCAGCGACGAGAACCCGCAGCTCAAAGCCTTCGAGGCGATGCAGCAGGTCTACACCAAAGACGACAACATTCTCTTCGTGCTGCAGCCCAAGGAAGGGGAGGTCTTCACCGAGGAGATGCTGGTTGCAGTCCAGGAACTGACCGAGGCTTCCTGGCAGCTTCCCTTCTCGCGCCGGGTCGATTCGATCACCAACTTTCAGCACAGCTACGCCGAAGGGGACGACCTGACGGTAGAGGATCTGGTTCCGGAGGGTGACGGCCTGACTGCGGAGAGGATCGCGGCGATCCGCGACGTTGCCCTTGCCGAACCCTTGCTGATCAACCGCCTCATCTCACCGGATGCCCGCACGACGGGGGTGAATGTCACCCTCACCCTGCCCGGGGAGAGCGAGAGCGAGGTGCCCGAAGCGATTGCCGCCGCCCGGGAGATTATTGACGAATTCAGCGCCAGGCATCCCGAGGTGATCGTCGCGACGACCGGCCTCGTCGCCCTGAACAATGCCTTCAGCGAGGCGAGCTTCGTCGACCTCTCGACCCTGATCCCGATCATGTATGGGATCATCATCGCCGGGCTGCTGATCTTCCTGCGGTCGATTGCCGGCACCGTCGTCACCGTCCTGGTGATCGGCCTTTCGGCCGGCACCGCCATGGGCCTGACCGGCTGGCTCGGGATTAACCTCACCCCGCCCTCCTCCACCGCGCCGACCATCATCCTGACCCTGGCGGTGGCCGACAGCATTCACCTGCTGGTGACCTTCCTGCACAATATGCGTCAAGGAGCCGACAAGCGTGAGGCCATCATCGAATCTCTTCGGGTGAACTTCCATCCGATCTTCTTGACGTCGCTGACCACGGCAATCGGCTTTGTCTCTTTGAACTTCAGCGACGCGCCGCCGTTCCGCGACCTGGGCAACATCACCGCGATGGGCGTGATCGCAGCCTGGATCTACTCCATCACCTTCCTCCCCGCTTTTCTGGCCGTGGTTCCGGTTCGTGTGAAGAAGCAGGTCGAGGCCCGCAGCGATATGATGGCGAAACTGGCGGAGTTCGTGCTGCGGCGGCGCCAGCCGCTGTTCTACGGCATGACCGCCCTGGTCATCGGCCTGGCGCTTTGGATTCCGCGGATCGAACTGAACGATCAATTCGTCAACTATTTCGATCCGAGCATCCAGTTTCGCGCCGACACCGACTTCGCGATGGAGAACCTTTCGGGGATCTATCAGATCGAGTTCTCCCTGCCGGCGGCCGCGGAAGGCGGCATCAGCGAGCCCGAGTATCTGGAAAAGGTCGATACCTTTTCCGAATGGCTGCGCGAACAGCCCGGCGTGGTTCACGTGCAGACGATCACCGACATCTTCCGCCGGCTGAACAAGAACATGCACGGCGACGATCCGGACTGGTATCGCCTGCCCGATGAGCGCGACTTGGCGGCGCAGTACCTGCTGCTCTTCGAGATGTCCCTGCCCTACGGCCTGGATCTGAACAATCAGATCAACGTCGATAAATCTTCCATGCGCTTTCTGGCCACCCTTGAAAATATGACGACCCGCGAGGCCCGGGTGCTGAAGCAGAACTCTGAAGCCTGGATCGCCGAAAACATCCCGGCCTCGGTGACCGAGGCGACCAGCCCCTTCGTGATGTTCGCCTATATCTCCGAGCGCAACATCAAATCGATGCTGACTGGTACCGGCCTCGCCCTGGTGTTGATCTCGCTCTCTCTGATCGTGGCGCTGCGCAGCCTGAAGATCGGCCTGCTCAGCATCATTCCCAATGTCATCCCGGCGGTGATGGCCTTCGGCTTCTGGGGTCTGCTGGTCGGCGAGATCGGCCTCGCTTCCTCGGTGGTCGCTGCCACCAGCCTGGGCATTATCGTCGACGATTCCGTACACTTCCTCAGTAAGTATCTGCGCGCCCGGCGCGAGAAGGGTGCCAGCCCGGAAGACGCCGTGCGCTATGCTTTTGCCACCGTTGGTCGCGCCCTCTCGGTCACCTCTGCCGTTCTGGTCGCGGGCTTTGCGGTCCTGGCGCTCTCGGCCTTCGAACTGAATCAGAGCCTGGGTCTGCTGACCGCCCTGGCCATCTTTGCCGCCCTGGTCGCCGACTTCCTGCTTCTGCCCCCCCTCTTGCTTGCCATCGACAAGGAGAAAAAGTATGCCGATGCACCGAAAGCTGTTCCTCAAGCTGGAGAGTAGCAAGTCGCTTTTCGTTCTGGCGCTGGTCATCTTCGCAGCGGCCAGCACCTCGGCCTTTGGCGAAACACCGGAGGAAAAAGGCTTGGCCATTGCTGAGGAGGTGGACCGCCGTGACCTTGGGTTCGGCGATTCCTACTCCACCTTGGAGATGGTCCTGACCAACAAGCAGGGGCAAAGCAGCACCCGTGAGCTGCGCATCCAGACGCTGGAAGTGCCGGAACGTGAGCTCGGCGACAAGTCTCTGGTCACCTTCGACCATCCCCGCGACATTGAAGGTACGGCCTTCTTGAGTTTCACCAAGATCCTCGATCCCGACGACCAGTGGCTCTACCTGCCGGCGTTGAAGCGGGTGAAGCGAATCTCTTCGGCCAACAAGTCCGGTCCCTTCGTCGGCAGCGAATTCGCTTACGAAGACCTGCTGTCCCAGGAGGTCGACAAGTACAGCTATCGCTGGCTGCGGGACGAGCCCTGCGGCGACGCAGCCGCCGGCCTCGACTGCTTCGTTGTTGAACGCTTTCCCCTCTACGAGAACTCCGGCTATGTGCGCCAGGTCACCTGGATCGATCAGCAGGAGTACCGGCCGATCCGCATCGATTTTTACGACCGCAAGGACTCCCTGCTGAAGACCCTCACCTTCAGCCGGTATAACCAGTATCTCGATCAATACTGGCGGGCCGACGAGCAGTACATGGTGAACCATCAGACCGGCAAGTCCACGCGCCTGACCTTCGATGAATGGGAGTTCCGCGTCGGCGTGAACGAGCGCGATTTCAACCCCAACCGTCTGAAGCGGCTGCGCTAGGCATGCTACAGAACAGGCCTCTGCAGGCGGCGACCTTCGCCGCCTGCTCTTTGCTATTCGCGCTCGGCACAGCGGCGCCGGTCTCGGCACAGGGCTTCGACTTCTCCGGCTTCGTTGCCGGAGAGACCCGGATTTTCCCGGACGAAGCGCAATTCCCCGAACAGCGGAACAGCCATGTCTCGCCGTCGCTGGTGCTGCAGCCGGAGTTCCGATACCGCTGGAACCGCCGCAACGACCGTCTCTCGTTCATCCCGTTTCTGCGCCTCGACGCCCATGACGAGAACAGGACCCATTTCGATATCAGGGAATTGAGCTGGTATCACGCCGGCGATGACTGGGACACCGTGCTTGGCATCAGCAAGGTCTTCTGGGGCGTCGCTGAATCCCGGCATCTGGTGGACATCATCAACCAGACCGATCTGGTGGAAAGCCCCGACCAGGAAGACAAGCTCGGCCAGCCCATGGCCAACCTCAACCTCCTGCGCGATTGGGGCACCCTGAGTTTCTTCGTTTTGCCGGGCTTTCGCGAGCGCATCTTCCCCGATGACGATGCCCGGCTGCGCGGCGCCCTGCCCATCGACGACGACGATCCCTCCTACGAATCAAGCGCCGAGGAGTGGCACGTCGATTTTGCCCTGCGCTATTCCCATACCATCGGCGACTGGGATTTCGGCCTGGCCCATTTCTACGGGACCAGCCGCGAGCCGCGGCTGATCCCCGGCGTCGATGCCGACGGCAACCCCTTTCTGCGGCAGCGTTATGACCTGATCCATCAAACAAGCCTGGACGCCCAATACACCACGGGCCCCTGGTTGCTGAAGCTGGAAGCTCTGACCCGGGATGGCCACGACGGCGACCGTTTCTTCGCCGCCGTCGGGGGTTTCGAGTACACCTTCTTCGGCGCCTTCGAGAGCAACGCCGATCTGGGTCTGCTGGCGGAATACCTGCACGATGGGCGCGACAACCGCACTCCGGCCACGCCCTTCGAGGACGATATCTTCCTGGGCACGCGGCTGGCGCTTAACGACGTCGAAGATACCGAGCTTCTAGCCGGCGCCATCCTGGATCTCGACCAGGAAGAGCGTATCTTCTCTGTCGAGTTCGAACGCCGCCTCAGCGACAACCTGAATCTGGAAATCGAGGGCCAGCTCTTCGATAACATCGACTCGAACGATCTTCTGAGCGGCTTCGAAGACGACTCTTTCCTGGAGGTTCGGCTCTCCTGGTTCTTCTGACCGTCGCCTGGAGGACTGAGGGCGGTTGGATCGACGGCGGTTGGAGGGGCATATCGAGGGCGTCGGTGTCCTCCATACCAAAGTGGTGTAAGGGCGCCTAAGTCTCCTCCAGGAAAACCCGGTAGTCAGCAGCGGCTTCACGCACAGCGCTTTCCAGCAGAGCCACGCCCTGTTGGGGGCTCGCCAGGGCGGAGTGGGAACCGACGCGGCCGTCGGGAAACCGGCGGCGATGTTCCGCTGGTTCACCGTGGCGGTCCCCGGCGTGGTCGCGGAGGTATTCGGCGGAGAGCTTTTCCGGCGGGTCTTCCGCGCCGGTGACCGAGCGCACCAGGGCTTGGGTGATCGCCACCTCGCTCGGCGTACCGTGCATACCCTCCCAGTCACCGTAGAGCCGTTTGCGCAGGGCGTCGGTCTGCGGATAGTCCCACCAGGACCGCAACCTTACTTCAAGCGGCGCGTCGAGAAGCTGGGAAACCTTCTCGATCGCCGTCCGGAGAGGCGCGATATTGGCGCCATGGCCGTTGACGATGTAGATGCGGGTGAAGCCCTGCTGCGCCAGGGACGTCAGCACGTCCTGAACCAAGGCGATAAAGGTCTGCGGGCTGACCGATATGGTGCCCGGAAAAGCGAGATTGAACGGCGCCGGCGTCAACGCCAGCGTCGGAGCGACGATGGCATTCATCGTCTCCCCGACCCCTTCCGCAACGGCCTGGGCGCAGATCGCATCGGTGCCGATCAGCCCGATCGGACCGTGCTGCTCGGTCGAGCCCGTGGGCAGAAGTATGCCCGGCGATGCCTCCAGGTAAGTCTCGACCTCCGGCCAGGTCATCTCCGCCAGCTTCATGGGCCCTGCCCTAGGTAGTGCACTCATAAATCTATTTTCAAGATCAGCGGTTTGTGATTCTGTGATGGTCTGGTTTGGCGTTCGGAGGAGAGCATGTCACGCTATGATCTTACGGAGCTGGAATGGCGGTTCATCCAACCGATTCTGCCGAACAAGGTGAGGGGTGTGCAGCGGCGCGATGACCGGCAGGTTCTGAATGGCATCTTCTACGTGTTGCGCACCGGCTGTCCGTGGCGCGACCTGCCCGGGCGCTACGGCCCCTATACCACTGTGTACAACCGCTTCCGCCGCTGGACCCGGGCCGGCGTCTGGGACCGGATCATGGACGCGGTGGTGGATGCTCACAACGGCGATGTGGTGATGATCGACGGCACGTCGGTGCGCGTGCATCACGCCGGGGCCACGCTCAAAAAAACGATCCCCGACGATGCATGGGTCGTTCACGTGGCGGTCTGACCACAAAAATCCACGTTCTGGTCAATGAATGGGGGCTACCGTTGAAGGTCCACCTGACGCCGGGACAGGCCCATGACGGGCCGGTGGCGCCGCTTCTGCTGGGGGACTTGCAACCCGGACAGGCTGTTCTGGCCGACAAGGCATACGACGCCAACCACATTCGAAACCTGATCTGGGAGAAGGGAGCGGAAGCGGTGATCCCCTCCAAATCCGACCGCAAGATACCGATCCCATTCGACCGGGAACTCTATCGTCAACGCAACAAGGTCGAGCGCTTCATCGGCCGTATCAAGAAATCCTTCCGGCGCATCGCAACCCGATACGACAAGACATCACATGCCTTCCTCGCCTTCATCAAAATCGCCGCTGTCAGAATCTGGTGCGAAGCTTATGAGTCCGCTACCTAGGCCGCCCTGCGGCCGGAGCCGGCTTCCCGCCAGCGGGCCAGGGCCGCCAGAATCACTTCCGGGCCGGCATCGGGCTGGTGCGTCTGTTCCGAAAGATGACGGCGCCAGGCGCGGGCGCCGGGCAGACCGTTGAAGAGCCCCAGCATGTGCCGGGTGATGGACTTCAGCGGCACGCCGCGAGAGCGCTGCCTTTCGACGTAGGGCAGAAAATCTTCGATGATCTGCTCACGACCGCGCGGTTCGGTTGCTTCACCGAAGATGCGGCTGTCCGCTTCCGCCAGAGTGTATGGCGTCTGATAGGCCGCGCGCCCGATCATCACCCCATCGACCTTGGCGAGGTGCGCTTCGGCTTCGTCCAGGCTCAGCACGCCGCCGTTCAGAATGATCTCCAGGTCCGGAAAGTCCTGCTTCAGTGTATAGACCACGTCGTAGCGCAGCGGCGGCACCTCGCGGTTCTGCTTGGGGCTGAGGCCGCTCAGCCAGGCTTTGCGGGCATGAATGGTGAAGGAACGACAACCGACGGCGGCGATGGTTTCAACGAAAGTCTGCAGGGCCTCATAGGAATCCTGGTCATCGACGCCGATACGCGTTTTCACCGTTACCGGGATATCGACGCTCTCGCTCATCGCGGCCACGCAGTCCGCCACCAGGGCCGGCTCGGTCATCAGGCAGGCGCCGAAGCGGCCGCGCTGCACGCGGTCGCTGGGGCAGCCGAGGTTCAGGTTGATCTCGTCATAGCCCCGCGCCGCGCCTTCGCGGGCGCAAGCCGCGAGGTCCTCCGGCTCGGAGCCGCCGAGCTGCAGCGCCACCGGATGCTCAATCTCATCAAAGGCCAAAAACCGATCCCGGTCGCCGTGCAGAATGGCACCGGTGGTCACCATTTCCGTGTAGAGCAGACAGCGTTTGCTGATGGTGCGCAGGAAAGCCCGCTCATGGCGGTCCGTCCAGTCCATCATGGGCGCAACTGATAAGGTGTGGTCCAACTTGGTCAAGGGTTCGCCAGCCTTGTCCAAAAGGTAAACCCAAGGAAATCCAAGGCGCTTGGTTTTTCTCTTCGCTCCCTACTCCGGCGCGGTGATCTCTCGGTGCTCATCGCGTCAAGATAGTCGCAACACCCTGGTTTCGCCAGAGCCCCAACACCAATTTGATCCAAGTGACGGGGCTTTCTCAATGCCCGGTGCTTGAACTGGTCGTCGGCGGGGTCGCCCGGACGATGGCCATGCGTCGAGACATAAACGGGCGGGCCGCTCAATTGGTCGTCTCGCGTTCCTGCGGGGCTGTGCTCGACGCTATGCCGATGGGCGCTGTAAACGTGGCGATCAATCTTCCTTGACAACCCGTTCCGTGATCCAGCTTGCCAGTGCCGTACCGATCTCGTCCGGCGAGTCTTCCTGAACGTAGTGCGCTCCTTTGACAATCACCTCGGTCTGGTTCGGAAAAGTGCGGCAGCGCTCCGCCACCTTGCCCGTGACCATCATGCCTGGATCGGCGCTGATGAAGAGTTTCGGGATGTCGCTCGAGGCCAGCCACGCGCAGTTGGCTTCCAAGACGGCGGCGACATCATCCGGTTCGCCCTCGACCGGGATTTCCCGCGGCCAGGTCAAAGTTGCCCGGCGCCCCTCCCCCGATTCCTGGTAAGGCCTGCGGTAGGCGCCCATCTCTTCGGGGGACAGGTCGCGCATAACCGCCATGGGAATCACCTGTTCGACGAAGAAGTTCTCCTCCAGGCACATCTGTTCGCCCTGCGGCCCCCGCATGGCTTTGAACGGCTCGACAGCCGGCGGCGGAAAAAGATCCCAGGACAGCGGCATGAGCATGGGCTCCATGTAGGCTATACCGCGAACCGCGCCAGGATGATTGCGCGCCCATTCGAAGCCGAGCGCCGCGCCCCAGTCGTGGAGTACTAGAACGACACCCTCGGTTCCAATCAGAGCATCGAAGAGGCCGAAGAGATATTCGCGCTGTTCGGCGTAACGGTACCGCTCCGGGCCCGAGTCGGCCAGTTTGTCGGAACCGCCCATGCCGACAAGGTCCGGGGCGATGCAGTGCCCAAGGCTCGTCAGGTGAGGGATGATGTTCCGCCAGATATAGGAATATGTCGGATTTCCGTGCAGCAGCCAGATAGGCACACCCTCGCCTGCCTCTGCGTAAGTCATCCTGACTCCCTTGACCGAGAAGCTGCTGCGGGAATGCGGATCTTTTGCTGTGCTCATCAAAGAACTCCTGGGTGAAGCCAACAGCGGTCGCCCTGGTGATGGGGGCGACCGCTGTTGGCTGCTGCCGTAGAAAGAAGTGAGGCACCAAGCTTCAGGATGCCTAACCACCCTTTGGCGTGTCGAAAACCTTTACCGGTGGCAGGTCGCCGGTGAACTTCTCGATCTCCGCAATGGCCGTGTGGCCGCAGTTGGCCTGCGCCAGCTTTGACGTACCGATATCGACGGTCAGGTTGTTGACATCACCGTAGGCATCCAGGCTGCCGAGTTGTCCCGGCTCGACCGGGTCGTACCAGCCGCCCTCGTTCACGCGAATCACCCCGGGCCGGATGGCATCGGTGACCCTGGCCCCCGCAAGCATCTGCCCGCGATCATTGAAGATGCGCACAACATCCCCATCGGCGATGCCGCGGCTGGCGGCATCATCGGTATTGATCAGACAGGGCTCGCGCTCGGCAATCGTATAGAGATCGCGCAGACTCGTGCCGCAGAGCTGCGAGTGCAAGCGGTCTCTGGGATGGCTAGTGGCGACATGCAGCGGGTACTGCGCGGTCGGGCCATCCAATCTCTCGACAGGCTCCATCCAGGTCGGGTGAGGCGGACAGTCGTCATAGGCCATCTTCTCGATGTTCCGAGAGTAGATCTCGATTTTCCCGCTCGGGGTCCCGAGAGGTTCCAGCAGCGGGTCTTCACGGTAATCAGCATAGCGGACGAAATTTCGCCCTTCCTCACTCACCGGGAACTCGACGTAGCCCTGTTCCCAGAAACCGTCGAAGTCCAGCATCTCGACACGCTTGGCGCCCGCCTGCTTGCGGGCCGCTGCGTAGAATTCCTCGATCCACTCCATCTCGGTCTTGCCTTCGGTGAACTCCTGCTTTTTGCCAAGACGATCGGAGATATCGGCAAAGATGTCGAAGTCGGTGCGGGACTCGAACACCGGATCAACGACCTTCTTCATGGCGATGATCGCTTTCAAAGAGTAGTCGCCGAACTGCTCGATATCGTTGCGCTCATAGGAAGTCGTGGCCGGCAGCACGATGTCCGCGAAGCGTGCTGTTGCAGTCCATTGGAAATCCTGCACCACTACCGTTTCGAATTTCTGCCAGGCCTTGACGAGGCGGTTACGGTCCTGGTGGTGAGCAAAGGGATTGCCGCCTACCCAATAGGTCATTTTGACGTCCGGATATTTCTGGCGCCTGCCGTTGAAGTCGAAATCCTGACCCGGGTTTTCCAGCATATCGGTGATCCGCGCCAGCGGTATAGTGGCCGCGCCGCTCTCGGTCAGCCAGGCTGCCCCTTCAACCGCCTTGCCGCCATCGGTGATGCCCGGCAGCACCGGGCCGTTGGCGCCGGGGGAGCCGCCGCTCGAATAGTGATAGCTCAACCCAAAGCCCCCGCCCGGCAGGCCGATCTGCCCCAGCATGCAGGCGAGGGTAACCAGCATCCAGTGGCGCTGTTCGCCATGTTGCTGGCGCTGCAACGACCAGCCGCTTGCCAGCATCGTCCTGTTGCCGGCGAAGCGCAGCGCAAGATCCTTCAGCACCTCGGCCGAGATACCGCAGATCTCCGCAGCCCATTCAGCCGACTTCGGTATGCCATCCGTCTCGCCGAGAAGATAGGGCAGGAACTTGTCGAACCCGACGGCATATTCGTCGAGAAAGTCAGGATCATGCAGGTTCTCAGTGTAGAGCGTGTGCGCGATGCCCAGCATCATGGCAACATCGGTCTGCGGCTTTGGCGCAATCCATTCCGCCCCGAAAAAATCGCTGGTATCCGTGCGAACCGGGTCGATACAGATCACTGGCTTTCCGGTTTCCTTGAAAGCTGCCATCCCTACAAACCCGCCATGATCGGGAATGATCCAGCCGATCTGATTGGTAATCATGGGATCGGCGCCCCAGAATACCAACAGGTCGGTACTCTCGACGACGACCGGCCAGGTGGTTTGCTGTTCATAGACCTCCAACGTGCCCATGACGTGCGGCATGATCACCTGCGACGCACCGGTCGAGTAGTCGCCGGAGCTGTTCACGAAGCTGCCTTTCAGGTTCATCATGCGCCGCATCAAATTCTGACAGTTGTGCAGTTTGCCGGCACTCTTCCAACCGTAAGATCCTGCATAGGTGCCGGTCGGACCGTAAGTGTCTTCGATCCGCCGGAGTTCCTTGACGACAAGGTCGAGGGCTTCGTCCCAGCTGACCCGAACGAAGTCGTCGCTACCGCGGCTTTCGACATCTGCACCGGGTCCCTTTTCCAGGAAGGCACGCCTGACCATCGGATACTTGATACGGGTCGGCGAATAGAATGAATCCAACACTCCCTCAAGCTGTCGGCTCGGGTGAGGGTCTTTCTCCCAGCCCCGCACGGCCGTCCAGCGGCCGTCCTTCACCGTCGCCTGAAAGGCGCCCCAGTGCGACCCCGTCAGGACCTCGCCGTCAGGCACCGAAGCCTCCGCCACGCCCGACGCCAGCAGCGACGGTGTCAGGACTCCCAGCGCGCCGATGGCAGCCGAGCTGCCCAGGAATTCACGCCGTGATAGAGCATATTCAGAGTTTTGCGTAACGCGCTTGGACATGCTAGCCGCCCCCCAATAGTGCCATGACCAGCGATCCGCTCCCGACCGGAGATGAGGGCCGCTGTCCGTCGATTAAAACCATCACTGCAGGGTTGATAGCAGGCCGGTGTAAACGTCATTCCTGATGCTCTTGAACGGCCTGTGAAATGATGTGATCAGGATGTAAACAGCCTTTTACGGTTTATCGCGGGGCCGCCTGTATCCGGTGAGCATCGGCCACCAGAAAGTCAACCAGACAGGAGGCGGCCATTGCGTAAAACCTGGACCGGTCGGCGGCCTTGCAGTCATCGCGAAACGCCCCGACCCAGGGCAAGAGACGGGTTTCCAGGAACGTCTTTTGCGCGTCTCGGCTGCGTTGTCTCTGCGCCGGGTCGGCAGCTTCCAATGCCCGCCGAGCGAACTCCGCCATCACCGTGAGCTGAACGGCAATGTGATCCGGCGGTTCAGGGAAGGCTGCATCCACGTGAAGGTCGAACTCGGCCAGGACAGCCGCCGTCTGCGCGCTGGCCTCCTGAAACAACAGGCCTCGTTTGCTGGTGTAATGGGATTCGTAAGGCGGCACGCTGCGCCGCCCGCCCACACCGAGAAACAACCAGGCAAAGGCGCCCGCCAAGTCCATCGCCTTTGTCTCTATCGCCTGCGGCTCGGCAATCAGGTCGCCGACGGTCTCGGCAAGCGGCGCAAGCAAGGGATATGAGCCAAGCCGGTCCAGAAGCGCTTGCCCGGCATCGTCGTGATAGCTCCACAGCGCCTCGGCGGAGAGTTCGCGGCCGAACAAGCCGGCGAACCACTGATAGATGTAGCTGCGTTCTTCTTCGGGAATGCGCGGCTCCGCGTTCTTGTCGAACCCGGCGGCCGGCACAGCATCAGCCGCCTGCATGGCTGCCTCCCGCCGTATCGCTGGCATGGAACTGCAGGTACTTCTGCAGAAAGCGGTACTGTTCCTTGTCGAGAACGATGAAACGGCTCATGGCCTTCATGTTGCCGATCCACTGGTTGGCGAGGAAGTGATCTGGCGCCGACAGGGTATGGCAGGTCGAGCAGCTGGCATTATACATCTCCGCGCCGTAATCCCAGAGGCGCCCTTGATCGGAAATCACATCCTCGCGCGAGACCCAGAAATCCAGGCTCACCTGGTGCCAGGTCAGGTCCGTATCGGTATCGACGATGGTCTCGTGGCGTTCGATTTTTTCGACCGCAGGCTTGCCCAAGGCAGCGGAGAAAATCCGTTTACCCATAAGGGCATAGATCACGCGATCTACGCCGTCCTGCTGCCAGCCCTCCAGTCTTACCTTCAAGCTATCGCCGTCGCGCTCGATCACAGAGAGTTCCGTTGCCGGCAGCAGTTTACCGACCTCGGCTTCGCCATCTTCGGCCTCTCCGGCCTCAAGGTGCATCGTCTTGGTGGCGATGCTGAAGAGCCGGTCTGCCTTGGCGCCCTCTTCCTTCGACAGCGTCTGCAATTCCTCGAACATCGCGATATAGCCTGTCGAGAGATCAGGCAGCTTGTGGGCGATACCCTTGTGGCAGGAAATGCAGGTCTCACCCTTTTCCATGGCCGGCTGCATGCGTTCCGCCGCTTCCTTCGACTGCTTGTGGAAGTCCATTGCCTCGAAGGTATGGCAGTTGCGGCACTCCTGGGAATCGTTGGCCTCCATCGTCCTCCAGACACGTTTGGCCAGCCGTGCCCGGTTCGCCTCATACTTCTCCGGCGTCGAAATCGTGCCGACGACCTTGTGGTACAGCTCGTTGGTGGCCCAGACCTTGCGGACGAATTTCTGCGTCCAGGGTCTTGGAACGTGACAGTCCGCACAGACTGCCCGCACGCCGGAAGCATTCTGATAGTGGATGGTTTCCTTGTATTCCACGTAGACGTTGTCACGCATCTCATGGCAGGAAACGCAAAAGTCCATGGTGTTGGTGTATTCCATGAAGGTGTTGAATCCCCCCCAGAACACAACCCCACCGATGGCTCCGACGAGAAGCAGAGGACCAAGACCGTAGCGCAGGCTCGGACGCCAAAACTTCTGCCACAACCGATGCATAAGCAGTCTCTCCCAAACACAGTAAGCCGCAATGACACTCGGCTATAGAGGGACGCTGTAAACCCGGTTGCCTGGAGTCATGAACAGCCTGTAGAATGATGTAAACACGATGTAAATGAAGGCTATATCACGGCAAGAGAGATCGACTTGACCCACTCCGGCCATATACTGATCGTTGAGGACGAAGCTGTCACACGGACGACGCTCGCAGGCTATTTCGACAAGGCGGGCTACCGTGTCACCGAGGTTGAAGACGGCGCGGCCCTGTGGTCCGCGCTGGAGGCCGGCCCGGCCGACCTCATCCTGCTGGATATCGAGCTTCCGGGTGAAGATGGGCTGTCTCTGTTGCGTCAACTGCGGCAGACATCAGAGGTAGCCGTCATTATGGTGACCGGAAAAACAGATGACATCGATCGTATCCTTGGCCTGGAACTCGGCGCCCATGACTACGTCACCAAACCCTTCAATACCCGAGAGCTCTTGGCGCGCGCCAAGAATCTCATCCGCTTGACCCGTCAAGTGCGAGAATCCGGCACGAAGGCCTCTACGCGAACTTTTGACGGTTGGGTTTTCAACAAGAACAGCCGGCGGCTGACCTCGCCGAGAGGAGAAGACGTGCCCTTGACCCGGGGCGAATTCGACCTGCTCTCCGCGCTGCTTTCCAACCCTGGCCGCGTCCTGACAAGGGACAGCCTGCTGGATCATGTGAGTCACCGGGACTGGGATCCGAACGACCGGACAATCGATGTATTGGTTGGACGTCTGCGCCGAAAAATCGAAAGCGACCCCAAGCAGCCCAGGTTTCTGGTGACCGTTCACGGTCTCGGCTACGTCTTCACCAGCAATAGCCGCGAGCCCGCCTGAACCCCATAGGGCTTGGTACAGTCAGCCGCGCAGGAGGTCCTCTAGGTCGGGTGCCTGTAGTGCGGCTACCGATAGATCGAAGTCATCGCATATCTGCTCAACGGCCTGTGTCAGCTCCGTTGGATTCTGCGTACCGGCAGTGGTCTCGAGCGCGTTGGCCGAGTGTCTAAGGCGTTCCAGCCCAAGGTTACCGGCAGCGCTCTTCAGCGCGTGAGCCAGGTCCGAGACTTCGCTCACATCCCCTCTTTCCACGGCTTGCCTGATGGCGTCCATCGTCACTGGGACCGAGTCATGAAAAGCGTCGACGATACGCCTTGTGCGCTCGGTTCCCAAGGCATCGCGATGCCTTGCGATAACGGCCTTGTCGAAAACCTTGCCTTGATCAGCGGGAAACGGAGAGTCGGCGGCCCTTCTTTCCTTTGCCCTTGCAAGACAGCGCGCAATGGCGTCCCGCAGGCCGGACGGATCGAAGGGTTTCCCCAGAACATTATCGGCCCCGCTTTCCAGGCAGGCTCTCTCCTGAGTCGTCGCCAAGTCAGCGGTCAACACGAGAATTGGTACGGAAGCCTTTTTCGGATCATCGAGCGACCGGATTTTGCCGATGGCGGCAAGGCCGCCCATTCCCCGCATCCGCACGTCCATGAGAACCAGATCAACGGGTTCGGCGGAAAGGGTTTCAAGCGCCGCTTCGCCGCTGTCGACGACCAGGGCCTGATGCCCGTCACGTTCCAGAAAGCCCTTGGCCACCAGTTTGTTCACCGCATTGTCTTCGACCAGCAGCACCCTTAGAGCCGACAAAGGTGGTTGCTCGCCAGGGACTTGAGATGGGATTGATACTGCATCGGCCTTCGAAAGCGGGAATTGAAACCAGAAAGTGCTGCCGCTGCCCTCGCGGCTCTCAAATCCGATTTCGCCGCCGATGGCCGATGCCAGCTTCTTGCAGATCGCCAAGCCAAGTCCGGTACCGCCGGACTGAACGTCGTCTGCGGGCGGGTGCTGGACAAAAGGCTGAAACAACTTGGGTCGTGCCTGTCGCGATATGCCGATACCCGTATCTGTGACCGAACAGCGAAGGAAAGAACCAACGCGGTATAGCGAAACCGTGACCGACCCCTCGGGCGTGAACTTGACGGCATTGGTTACCAAGTTCAGCAAAATCCGACGGACCTTTGCTTCATCGCCCTTGATCCGCGCTGGCAGATCGTCCTCAATGTCTATCGTGAACTTCAGCCCTCTCTCGCCCGCCGCGGCAGCGCCGAGATTGCACACCTGCTCCACGCTCTCACTAAGATCGAAGTCCCGGTTCTCGGCGACCGGCGTTCCCGCCTCGATTTTGGAGTAATCGAGAACATCGTTGACCAGGGCTAACAACACCTCGCCCGAAGAGATGAGAGCAGCGACATAGCGGCTTTGAACATCGGTTAGGGGGCCATCCTGAAGCAGGTGGGCGATTCCCAGTATTCCCGTAATCGGCGTGCGAACCTCATGGCTCATCGTGGCGAGGAACGTCGACTTGGCGAGGCTTGCGGCATCTGCCTCCTGTCTGGCGCGCTTGTATTCCGTAA
Source organism: Pelagibius sp. (assembly GCF_965249265.1). NCBI lineage: Bacteria > Pseudomonadati > Pseudomonadota > Alphaproteobacteria > Rhodospirillales > Rhodovibrionaceae > Pelagibius > Pelagibius sp. The sequence continues at coordinate 3,826,307 of NZ_OZ252224.1, forward strand.
CGTCGGAAAGAATAAGAACCGTGCCAACAAACTTCTCGCTGACGTCCAACATCGGTTGGGTCTTGACGTCAAACTCGCGAGGCCCTTGCGCCGTATCGATGCTGTGCTCGAATCTCCTTCCGGGATTGTTGGTGCCGACTAAACGATCGAGCTGACTCTCAAGCAAAGGATAGCACTGGTCGGCGTAGTATCCTTGACCGGGCACCGCCTTCTCGTCAAAAAGCACCGCCGCCGCGAAATTCAGGTTCTCGATCCCACCATCTTCGTCGATCAGAATGACCGGATCCGTCATACTCTCGAGGATCGTCAGGTACTTGTTCTTCTCATTGGTGAGCAAACGGTTCCGGGATTGTACGTCCGCCAAAAGCTCGGCTTCTCTGATCGCCGACCACTCGGTGCAAAAGGCAATCTCGATATGGTCGAAAAAGCGCTCGACGAACAACCGGTAACGCTCCTGATCTGCGCTGGAATAGGCCTGTTCCAGGATGAGGTCCAGATAGGCTTGGCGATAGTACTTCGTCAGACCCAGGAAAAGGCTGAGGGGAACGCCACGCTCGCGATGCAACCGCGCTTCCGACAAAGCGAAACCGGCAATGGGTTCTTGCGCATAATCGGTACCCACGGCCAGTTCATCCGGCTCGTCGGTCTTCTCCAGCGCCCACAGAAGTGGCTGCGAGAAACCGCAAATCGATTCTCGCCAAGGCTGTGCCAAGGTAGAGCTGAACTGGGTATAGCCATGTCGTTTCGCGTACACCAAGACACGCTCGACAAGCCAGTCCTCGCTATTTGCAATCAGATCTCTCAACGTGTTCATGCTGGCCCCGTTCATTCCCCGGAAAGCAGTACCCACCTACAGGTTGCCCGCATTCTTGAACAATGAAAAGCCGACGCTTGGAAAGAAGACACTCAGATCAAAACCGAAGTCCTATTACCACGCTATGACATCTGCATCTGCCGAACACGCACGCCCAAGGAGCATGTCGGTGTCACGCGGCCTGGACTACGGCCATCGGTTCGGCGAGAGCCACTCATCAGAGGAGTCGAAGCTTGCGTCTGGCCATGAGGCGGCGACGGGCGCAGAAACAGTTGCAGATGGCAGCGTGGGCGGAGAGAAATCCCTGTTTTGACCCAGGACACCTGAAGCCGACCCAGGGTCACTATCGCCGCCGCTACGGTACTGGCGATCCGAGCCATCGCATGCGCATGGGGCACAACACCGAACTGCGTAGAGCACGGCAAGCAAGCTGCTATCGTCAAAAACACCCAGCTCTGGGCCGGGTGTTTTGCTTGTTGCGGGGGCAAGATTCACTCAAGTCCCGACAATTGGACTCTGCGTCTAAGGCCGGTTTTGGGGCAGGCTATGACCCAGCGAAGTCAGCGCCGCGCCGCCGCAGGATGGTGCCACCGTCGCCGGCGGCAAAAACGCCCTGCGACCCATCTGCCGCGACCGCGCGCAGGCCGCCATCGAAGCCGGTTGCGTCAAGGCGCCAATCCCGCCCGGCGTGGTGGAGGGCCGTGCCGCCTGCGCCGACCGCGAAAACGCCGCCTTCGCCACCGGAAATGGCCAAGAGATCGGATCGCGCCCGCGCCGGGGTCAAGGCCCAACGCCGTCCGTCGAAATGACCGATGGTACCGGACAAGCCGACAATAAAGATGTTGTCGAGACCATCGCCCCAGACGTCGAAGAGAAAGTTCTCTGTGCCGGCATGGAACTCGTCCCAGCGCGCGCCGTTCCAACGTAGAATCATGCCGAAGTCGCCGACCGCCAGCAGATGTTCCGGGTCTCGGCCCCAGAGGCCGTAGAGGGCCGACTTTGTGCCGCTGGTCATGCGTTCCCAGCTTGCCCCATCCCAGTGCAGAACAAGCCCCTCGTCGCCCACGGCGAAAACCTCGCCGGCACCGCCGGCCCATAGCGACAGGATCGTGACATCCACATGCAGGTCGAAGTGCTTGCGCCACGTGGTGCCGTCGAAGTGATGGATCTCACCCAATTGCCCCGCGGCCAGCAGTCCCCCGTCGCCGGCATCGCAGAGGCAATGCAGCCCCAGCGCGCCGGCAGGCGGCAAGGCCTCCCAGCGCACGCCATCGAAGCGCAACACGACCCCCTCCTCACCACAGGCGTAAAGCGCGCCGGCAGCGGCGTCGTTCCAGAGACCCCAGAGCTGGCGGTCAAGCCCGCTGTCCATGGGCTCCCAGGCAGGCAGGGCCTCGCCATGACCGATGTTCGGTACCGCGATCGCTTCATGGAAGTCCGGCGCCGCCGTCATCGCCGTGCCAAAGTCACCGACCGCCAGGGCTTCCCCCGTCGGCAGCGGCACGATACCCATCAGATCGTTCCCGGTGGCGCTCTCCAGCCGGTCCACCCGGCTGCCCCTGATGAAGTAGATCTGGCCCTTGTCACCAACCGCCAGCGCCCCGTCGCGATAGGCGGCCAGGGCACGCAGGCGGGAAAGCGGTTGCTCGGCCTTCAGCGTCTCGTAGCGGCCGGCGCGCCAGCGCAGCAGATCGCCGCGAAAGCCGTTGCAGTCCACGAAGTAGCGCCCGCCCGCCAACAGCAGCTCGTCGGACCCCAGGGCCAGCGCGGTCTGAAAGCCGGTGCGCAGCGGGCATTCGAGGGACTCCCAGTTGCCGTCGCCCGAACTGGTGAGGAATGCACCGTCGCCTCCCGCAGCAAACAGGCGGCCATCGGGCAGGCGCGCGATGGCGCGCAGGTGGGCGCGGGTGCCGCTCTCCTCACGCTGCCAGTCGCCGTCCCGGCAGGCCAGGATGGTGCCGTCGTCACCGACTGCCCAGAGCCGCCCCGTGCCATCACCGGTCAGGTCGAACAGCGGCGTGTTCTCCTCGACCGCAGCGTACTTGCCGTTCTCTCCAACGACGCAGCCACGTAGCAACCGCCACTCCGTGCCGTCAAAGGCAAAGATCGAGCCCATCCAGCCGACCGAAAAAAGATTGTCGCGGGAAGGCCCCCAGATTGCATGGATCGGCACCGGCGCGGGCGCCGCGACTCGGCGCCAGACAGCGTCGGCGAAGTGGAAAACCGTGCCCTCATCGCCGACCACAAAGACCTCGCCGTCGGACGCCCAGCCGGACCAGAAGACATCGCCCGGGCCGGCGGCCAGTCCCTCGATCGCCTTCCATGGGCTGCGGCGCGGATCCTCCGGGTCGGCGCGGAGCAGGTCGCTGAACAGGCGGCGTCGGCTTTTTCCAGCGGTCGCGGTAGCGGCGCTCATGACTGACCGCGTTTTTGCTCACCGGCCGACGCAGCGTCATGAAGCCGCGCGGCCTCTTCACCGAGCAAGCTGGTCACCGCATCCCGCATCTCAGCCTGCGCCAAGGGATCGAGTTCGGCCAAGGCTTCTTCGAGTGTGTCGGCACGCAGGTTCTCCGCAAAGACATCGTCGAGAGCATGGGCGACAGCGCCGTCGAAGTCAGCCCGGCCAAGGGCCGCGCAGGCATCGACAGCCGGCGCGAAAGCCTTGGCGGCGGCGCTCTCGGGCGCGGAGATGACCAACGGCGCGCCGTCGTCGGACGCTGAGGCCAGTTCGATTGCCAGCGGGACACGGGCGACCGTCTCGACGGCGGCCTCGGCGAGGCGGCTTTCCAGATCGGCGTTCGGAAAGATGTGGATCTCGCCCGCGCAGTGCGGACAGACCATGCCCGCCATGTTCTCCACGACGCCGAGTATGGGCAGGCCACGCTCATGACAGAACCTTGCCGCCTTCATGCTGTCCATCAGCGCGACCGCCTGTGGCGTGGTGACCAACAAGGCCGACACATTGGCGCCCTCGAGCATGTCGCAGAGCGTGATCAGTTCGTTGCCGGTGCCGGGCGGCATGTCGACGATCAGGAAGTCCAAGGGTCCCCAGTCGAACGAACCTGCAAGGTGATGCACGAAGTCATGCTTGTAGGCATCGCGCCACACCACCGGTGTATCGTCGCTCTCCAGCAGAAACGCCAGGGAACCGACCTTGACCGGCTGCGCCATCGCGGGATCGGCATAGTCCCGGGTCGCCAAACCGCTATCACCCAGGCGCACGTGCTCGCCCGCGAAGCCGAAGAAGCGGCTTTGGTTCGGTCCGTGGACATCGGCGTCGGCAACACCCACCTTGAAGCCGCGCCCGGCAAGGCCGGCGGCAAGGTTGGCGGAGACCGTGCTCTTGCCGACACCGCCCTTGTTGGCTAGCACAAGGATGATCTGATCGATCTCGGCTAGGCGGTTTTCGATCAGCACCCGGTTGTGATGGGGCTTGTCGAGGGCGCAGACATCCTCTTGCGGGCAGAACTGACAGGCGTAGCCAAGGCCGCAATCGATGGCCGCGAGTTTGTCTGCGAGTGCCATGGCGCGGCCCTACCTTGCGGCTAGATTGACGAGGATCCAGTCCTCGGAAACGCTCTTCAAGCCGTCCCGCTCGCCATTCCTGCCCTGCCAAAGCGCGAAAGCAATGGGGACCTGCGGGCGATCAAAGGAAACCTGGTGCTCACCCGCCGCGGCGATCGGCCGCGACATGACGACAACCCATTGGTTGGCCGGGGCCTCCTCCCCGGTCTGATACCGACTGTCGCCGCTGACCGGCTGTGCGTCGAGCCGCGTCGTGCTGCCCGGCCCGCCGGCGGCAAGGCTTTCAACCGAGTTCTCGTCCGATCGCCAATACCAGATATTCACCGGTGCCTCCGGACCGCTGCCCATGATGTAGGAGGTCTCCTCGTCGCCGATCGCAAACTGTACCGCCGCGCCGTCGCGGAAGCGATCATGCAAGGTGGCGGCATCGCGGCTGTCGTCACGCCAGCGAAGACGCACATAGAAGCGCTCCGAGGTCCGCGCCAGGCTGAAATAGACATCCATCCCGGGCGCATCCTCGTCCAATCTCAGAGCGACGGACTCGTGGACCGGCGGTGCCGGGGCCAGCCTCGTTCGGTACTCCGGCAAACGCTCCCAGATGGTGTCATCCGGGTCGTTGACCGAGCGCAGATAGATGCCATCGGGAATCCGCGACACCGCGACCTCATCGCCGGGACCAAGCGCCTTTACGTTCGCTTCGACGATACTGTCGCCGAAGACAGGCGCGGCGGCAGCAAAGGCGGAGACCGCATAGATCACGGCAGCAAGACCGCGCGGAGGGATTGCTGTCATTGGACTCTCCTATCCCCAGAGGTTCTGATCGACGACGCGGGCGGCGGCGGTATCACGGCTCTGTGCTCCTTCGACGCGGGCGGCGGTCGCGGCGTCCGGATCGCGGTAGCGCCCGACCCGGGCTTCCAGTTCGGCAGCCTGGTGGTCCGCCCAGTCCGGCAGGTCTGCGACGAGTTGCCCGATGGTCTCGTCCAACGATTCGACCGGCCAGCCGCGCAGGCAATCAGCCACGGCGCGGAGCAGCGGACAGAGATAGCGGCGCAGAAAATCGCGCTGCGCTCGCCGATAGGCCGCGGGATCGCGATTCCGGCGGAGCGCCTGCGCCTCCAGATGCGCCAACACCGCCATGAACTCGAGCATGCTGGCCAAGTGATCGGGCTCGTCTGCACGGCCCTCGTCGGTCTCCGCCGCCTGCAAGCCAAAATGCCGGTAGAAGGCGGCAATGTTCAGCATGAAGACCGGGCGGGCGTGCCCCGCCAGCAGCCGCTCATGGTCGCCGGCCAACAGAGGGGCAACCGGTTTGCCCTTTGGCCCATGGAGGAAGGCCGCGATATAGCCGGATTCCAGGGCCGCGAAGTCGACTGAAGGCGCGCGCTTGGGCCAAGCCCGCCCCGTCACCGCGAGCCAGGCGTCGTTCAAGGCGGCATGGAAAGCGCCGCTTTCAAGCGCCTTCTGCAGCTCCGGAGCCGGATGCCCCAGGGCGATGGCCGCGAGCCGCCAGATCGTCTCCTTCGCCGCGGCCCGCGCGGCTGAATCCCCTGCCGGGCGCGCGTGCGTTCGTGGTGCAGACACCGCCGCGCCCTCAGCTCAGCTTGAACATCTCGGCATGGCGGTAGCCGATCAGCGTATCCATCAATTCGCTCTCGCCGCCCTCGGCTTTCTTCTGCCGCTCGCGGCTCAAGGTGTCGAGCGCCGACTGGACGCCGTCGCCGAACAGGCCTTCGAGATAGTCGATCGGCACCCGCGATTCCGCCATCGGCGCGCCGTCGTCATCGATCTTTGGCGGCGACAGCGGCGGTACGTAGAAGACGTTCGGCTTGGTGCCCCACTCCGGATGCAGCGGCAATGCCACCTTGTACTTCTCGACCAACAGATGGATCGGACCCGCTTCATCGTCGCGATAGCCGATCCATCGAATACGCCCGACGCACTGTTTCGCGCAGGCGGTGGGCAGACCCTTCTCGATACGCGGATAGCAGAATATGCACTTCTCCGACTTCGAGATTTCCTCGTTGAAATAGACCTTCTTGTAGGGGCAGGCGCCGACACAGTAGCGGTAGCCGCGGCAGCGCTCCTGATCGATCAGAACGATTCCGTCTTCCTGGCGCTTGTATATCGCGTTGCGCGAACAGGCCGCCAGGCAGGCCGGATTCTCACAGTGGTTACAAAGCCGTGGTAGGTAAAAATAATAGCTGTTGGGATAGTCGCCCTCGCCCTGGTCCTCGTCCCAGTTGGCCCCCCAGGTGGGTTTGACGTTGGGACGCAGCCATGGGTCCGTGCCGGTCATCAGCGCTTCTTCGTAGTTGTACTCCCAGGGCACACCATAGTCCTCGGCGCTGGGCTCCTGGCCGAGCCTCAGGGCGCCGTCTTCATCGAAACCGCCGCCCATCTTCGCGTAGTCGCGGGGATAGCCCGTACCCGGCATGGTTTCGACGTTGTTCCAGTACATGTACTCCCGGCCGTTGCGGTTGGTCCATTGCAGCTTGCAGGCGGAGGTGCAGGTGTGGCAGCCGATACATTTGTTCAGGTCCATGACCATGCTGAGCTGACGTTTCACAGCCATTTCCGTTCCTCCCCAGATCCCCTTCGGAGCACCATGTCATCCATCGGCTTAGGCCGGCTCGACATCTACGCTGCTCTCATGCGCCAGTTGGTTGGCGTTGTACTTCCAAAGCTTGAAGCCCAGGTGTCCCCATCCGCCGCAGAGCTCCAACGGCTGAATCAGTGTCGCCATGGCATTGTTCATGGGTTTGCCCTGCTCGTACTGATGGGGCTCCCAGCCGTGTTCCATCATGATCGAGCTTTCCGGTATGCTTGGATAGAACTTGGCCTGGGCGAAGAACTCCCCGATACCGTTGAAGACCCGAACGCGGCCGCCGTCGACGATGCCGCGCGCGGCTGCCAGCTTAGGGCTGATGTAGATGTTGGGTTCGCCGCGCTGCAGCCGCATCATGAACTTGTTCGACCGCCAGTTCGAATGAATGCCCCAGCGGGTGTGCGGCGAATAGAACGACAGCGGATAGTTCGAGGCTTCGCGCCCTGCATGGTGGCGTGCCGTGGGCGTAGCCGCACCCAATTTCATGAAGCGCGGGTGATCGCAGTAAAAAGTGATGCGTCCGGTCAGGGTGTCATAGGGCTTCTTGCCCTCGACCTGGGCGACAAAGGGATTGTAAGGCTCGTCGGCAGGTATCGGCTGGTTGGCACCACCCGCCGCGCTCATCACGAAGAAGCCCTGCTCAGCGCCTTCCTCCAGGTTCACGCCGCCGAACTCCGGGCTGTTGTCGACCAGCCACTTGGTGGCGTCGTAGTCGGTCAGCAGTGTACCGCCCATGGTGAAGTCATCGTGGATGGTGTGCAGATCGCGGCTGACGTTCCCGTCTTGATAGGCGCCGACACCGCGGGCAAGGGCGCGCTCCTGTATCTTCTTGCTTAGAAGCACCATGATTTCCCAGTCGGGCCTTGCTTCACCGATCGGGTCGACGGGCCGGGAGAAGACATTGACGAAGCGGTGGAATCCGACAGAGCGGAGGTCCCAGGCCTCGTAGTGGCTGGCCGCCGGCAGCAGATAGTCGGCCCACTGCGCGGTCGAATCCATGCGAATGTTGATGTTGACGAAGAGCTCCTGCACCTCCTCGAGAATGCGTTCACGGTACTTGTCGGCATGCTTGTTGCGCCGGAACTTGTTGTCGGCGATGGAGATCAAACCCTTCATGTCGCCATGGTAGGGCATCCAGCCCTCCGACACGGATTCGTCGATCATCGCCTCCATCTCGTCGATGTCGAAACCGACGCGCGCCTTGAGCTTCTCGTTGTCGAAATGCTGTCGCGCATGATCGATCATATGTCCGCGCAGGAACTCACCGAGGCCGCCGGCCTCCAGGCGTGGAAACTTCTGGAATCCAAAGAGGGCGAGTTCCAGAAGTTTGCCGTGATTCCATTCGATCCAGGATGTATCGAGCCCGCCGGCCTTCCCGCCATGGCCGGTCAACGCCAGCATCAAGGCCTGGGCCCAGCCGGTGAATATGCCGTTGGAGTAACGCCCGATGTTGAAGCCGGTCATCAGGATCGCTTTGCGGGCTTTGGCGAAAAGACGCGCTTCCCGGCGTACGGTTTGCGCTTCGATGCCGGTGTCGACCTCGGTTGCCTCTGGCGTGAACTTGGCCGCCTCGGCCCGCACCTTTTCGAAGACGGTGGTGACGGTGATCCCCGCGACCTCGAAACTGCCCTCGATAGCGGGGTCCGCGCCACCAAGTGCAAGCGTCTTTTCCTCAGCGCCCATAGAGCCCTTTATCGCGACCGCGGCGCCGCTCTTCAGGTCCCAGTGGTAGAAGACCTGGTCCGAACCGCCGTCCTTGAGATCGGCTTCGCGCAGCATCATGCCGTTGTCCTGGCGCACCAGCACCGTCAGGTCGGTCTGCTCCTTCACGAAGTCCGGCTTGTACAGCCCCTCTTCGATGATCACGTTGACGAAGGCCATCGCGAGGAAGGGATCGGCGCCCTGCTTGATCGGCAGCCAGAGATCGGCGTGGATCGATGAGGGATTGTAGTCGGGCGCCACGGAGACCACGCGCGCGCCGTTGTACTTTGCCTCCCAGACATAGTGGGCGTCGGGGATACGCGTCGCATTCGGATTGAACAGCGACATCATGATGTAGTCCGCATCGAACCAGGCGTCGGAGGTAAAACTCTCCAATGGATTGCCGTAGGCCAGATGGGCACCGGTGTTGAGGTCGCCGACGTCGGTGAAGATGTCAAGCTGCACACCGCCCAGCAGAGAGGCAAAGCGGTAGGGCGCCGCAAGACGGACCATGGAGAGGTTGCCGGAGCCGGTATGGGTCATCATCTTCCCGGGCCCGTACTTCTCGAAGATGTCGATAATCTTGTCGGCGATTTCTTCGGCGATCTCGTCCCAGGAAACACGCTGCCACTTGCCTTCGCCGCGAGCGCCGGCGCGCTTCAGCGGATAGCGCAGACGGTCCCCCTCGTACATCGCCGATGAGTGGATCGCGCCCTTCTGGCAACCGCGGGGATTAGCGTCCGGCACGTTGGGGTTGATCTGCGGATATTTGGCGAGCTGCTCCTCGCGCAGGACGATGCCGTCCTTCACAAAAACGTCGAAAGCGCAGTTCCCGACACAGTTGATGCAGTGTGCGGCCTTGCCGACCTTCTCCCAAGTGAACTCGCGGCGGTAGAGGTCCTCCCAGTCGCGATAGGGGTATTCCTCATCCAAGGTATCGCCAATCGGCTCCAGGCGATTGAGCGACCAAGCATTGTTGGACGCCAGCACCCCGGCGCCAGCAAGACTCGATGCCTTCAGGAAATCGCGGCGTTTGACCCGCAGCATGTCCTCTCCTCCCCTTGGCCGGCCGTCATTTCGGAGGCCGCTGTGGGAAGCTGCACCTCAGGCGACGGATCGCATTCGTTCCGCAAAGGATAGCCAGAAGCGCGTTCCGGAAGGCTATGGTCATGTGAAAAATTGTAAACCGAGTGTAATCTGGACCCCCTGCATGATTGCGGTGATGCGCAGGGAGTGCTGTAGTTGGGGCAACCAAGAACATCTGGGGAGGGGCCGTCGTCGGCCCTAAAACACCAAGATGTCATGCCGTGTGGATCAGGATCTTGCGAGAAGCGGTGCGGTGTTGCGCTGTTCGGCGGTGCTGCCCGGGTTTTTTCGCGACAAACGCGAAGTGCTGGTCGACCAGGCGATCCAGGTTGCCAAGGATTATGGCTACGCGCAGTACACCACGACAATCCGAGCGGCTTGGATCGAGGCGATCGACACGCTGAACGAATGCCTGGCCACCTATCTGGCCAGCGAAGCGGCCCTGATCATCAAACCAGAGGCCGAACTCGATTTTCAGCGCGATCCGCGCTTCACGTTGCTGCGCGAGGTCGCCATGCGCCACCGCTCCATGGGCGTGACGCTGCAGCTCTACCTCGGGCTCTTCAAGCACTTCAGGAACCTCTACCTAGATACCTTGGCTGATCTCCCGGCCGAGACCGCCTCTAGGGGGCTGGCACGCGATCGGCTACAGGGATTCTTTGATGCGGCTGAGCTGAGCGTTGGCGCCGATTGGGCCGAAGCCACGGAAGACGAAAGGCTGATGGAGTTGCAGGCGCGGGCACGCAGTGTTGCGCTCGACAAGGACCGTTACTTTTCAGTCTTCGAGAGTTTGCGTGATCCGGCCTTTCTGCTGAATAGGCAACGGCGCCTGGTGAACGCAAATCAAGCCGCCGCGGAGCTTTTCGTCGGCGAGGCCAATGCCGGAGAGATCGTCTACCTGACTTCCATGCGGGGCCGCAGGACACCGCTGGAAGAAGTCCTGAGAATGGCAGCGCCGGCCGGCGAAGGCGATGACCGTTCGATCTGGCTCGACACGCGTCGGGGACCAATGTGTTTCGACCTGCGCGAACGCGGCATTCACGATGCGCTCGACAATACCGAACTCGGCTACGTCGTGATCCTTCACGACGTTACGACCCATCGCCGTGCGACGGAGGATGCCGAGCGCGCACGCCGCGCCATGTCGACCTTCCTCGCCACCATGAGCCACGAGATACGCACCCCCCTGCATGGCGTACTGGGCGCCAGCGAGCTCTTGCGCGAGGCTGACAGCGAGTGTCAAGGGCCCTACGTCGATGCGATCGAAACCGCGGGCCGCCATCTGCTACAGACTCTCAACAAGGTGCTCGATTTCTCGCGGCTTGAGGCAAGGCCACCAAAGCCTACGCCACAGCCCTGTAGCCTGCACGCCGTTCTCAAGGAGTACGGCCATTTCGCCTCCGTCTGGGCGCGCCGGGCCAAGGTGCCCGTGTCCCTGTCCGTTGCCCGTAACCTGCCGCATTCCGTCGTGATCGATTGGGAAATGACCCAGCAGGTGTTGACCAACCTAGTTTCGAACGCGATCCGCCACGATTGCGGCGATGGCGTTACCATCGCCGTGCGCCGCCGCCGGTCGGTCCTGGAACAACGCTTCCTGAGATTTGAAGTCCTGGACAACGGCCGGGGCATCCTGCCCGGCGATGCGGAGATGCTCTTCGAACCCTTCGGAGCGCGCTCGCCCGGGACAGCAAGCAGCAGCGGCGCGGGCTTGGGCCTGGCCATCTCCAGGCGGCTGATCGAAGCGATGGGCGGGTCGATCGGCTTCCGGAGCCGCCGCGCCGGGGGCGCGGCATTCTGGTTCGACCTTCCCTATGAGTACCTCAGGAACCAAGCCACAACGGACATGACCACGAGGCCCGAAACGTCCTATGCCATCCCCAAATCGGATCAACTGAGTTGCCTGCTGGTGGATGACGATCAAATCAGCAGAATGGTGACCGCGGACCAGTTGAGACGCGACGGCATTACAGTGACCGAGGCGGCAAGCGTTGCCGATGCGCTGAACTACACCAAAGCCAGCGCTTTCGACGTCTTCGTCGTCGACTATCATCTTTCCGACGGAGACGGCGCAACACTGGTCTCCGGCCTTCGAAGCAACCTTGCGAAGACGGCCAACCCGCGCTTTGTCGCCTTGACGGCCAATGCGGACATGGTGGAAAGGGCCTGTGAGGGCGGCCACCCATTCGATGCCCTTTTAGCCAAACCGATTGCCGGTGCGGACTTGGCCGCCGCCGTGCGGGCGCCAGGGCCACTGCCATCGCCGGTTCCTTCCAGTCCACAGAAGTTGGATACACCCTGCAGCCTGTCGGAACTGTCGCCCCGCGTTGTCGATGCCATGGCGGAAGCCTTCACCGCCCAATGGGACAACGAAGTTGCGAAGCTCAGCAGTGCGATGGAGCGCGGCGACTTAAGTCGCCTGGCCGAGCAGGCTCACCGAGTCGCCAGCAGCTGTGCGGTGATGGGGATCACCGGCCTGGCTGCATCACTCCGAGACCTTGAGCTGGAGTGCCGCTACGGGCAGAACCAACCGGACCTTTCAACATGGCAGGCGCGCCTTGGCCCGCAGCTGCAGGCCGCACCAGGCCAGGCGCGCATCCTGGCGGCGGAGGTTGCCGGATGATCCCGCAGGCGGCATTGACACAACGGCGTCCGGTCGGAAACCGACACCGGAACCGCATTCTGGTAGTGGACGACGATCCGGTCGTACAGGTTCTGTTGCGCGAAACGCTCCTGGCGGAAGGCTACGACGTCAGCGGCGCCAACAGTTCGGAGGAAGCCGAGCAACGGCTGCGCCAGGGCCCTTGGGACCTCGTCATACTAGATCGCCGGCTGCCGGATGCGGACGGCCTGCTCCTTCTTCAAGCGGTGAAAGAGAAGTCCGGCTGCCCGGTCATAATACTGAGCGTGATGGATGACCAGCATGATCGGACGCTTGGATTAGGGCTTGGCGCACAGGACTATATTGCCAAGCCGTTCAGCGCCTCCGAGATCATCCTGCGTATCCGAAACCTGCTCGTTGCACGCGAAGTCTCGCTGCTCCCGGTGAGCACCCAGGAAATCGAGCACGGTCCTTTCAAGCTGATTCAGACGACACGCCGGCTGATTGCGGATGGCAAAACGCGCCAACTGACTTCGGCCGAGGCCCGGCTGCTTGCTGTGTTCCTGACCCGCCCCGGCGAGGTCCTGGACCGGACTTTGCTGACGCGCAGCATCTGCCAGCGCGAGTGGTCTCACAACGACCGTTCGATCGACGTTCTGGTCGCTCGGCTGAGAAAGCACATAGAAACCGATCCGAAGTCTCCGGAATGGATCGTCACAGTGCACGGCGCCGGCTATCTTTTCAGCGCGGCGATCCCCTGAAGACCTTGCTGAAGTCAAGGCGGACGGGGCTTGTCAATTTGAGAGGATTGCAAGGACAGGGTTTGAGTCTGCGACCTTCAGATCACGAGTCTGTGGCTTGAATAAACGTGGACCTTTTTGGCTCTCCTGGCGCGAACATACTGCACACAAAGCTCTCTAACCATCTGTCATGCTTGAACTCTTCGTCCAGTCCATCATGGGCGCAATTGAGAGAGTGTGATCCAGCTTGGTCAAGGGTCCGCCAACTTCATGAACTTCCGTGATCCCAGGCGTGCTAACAGCGGTGACTCTCACTCTGTCATGGTGGCAGAGTGGCGCATTGCCCTCAGTCGCGGCAGCACAATAATCGCATTGTGCAGTACTCGCCAGAACCCATGTGCCACACTGATCCAAACGACCGGTTTCTTGCCCAGATTTGGGGAGAACAGCCTGTGTTGGGCTCCATCTCCTGCCGATCCCGGATGCGCGCGATTGGCGGGCCGGCGACCTCGGATGCCATACATCTGGCTGAGCGAGGCTGGGCGGCAATAGATGGCCGCGATGAAACAGCCGGTTGGCCTGAAGGACGCGCCTTACACCGGCCCACCGATTTTCTCGAACTCGGCAGTCACTTCATCCGCGGAACGGGTCCGGCAATTGTGTCCAGTAACGGCTCGAACCGAGGTCCGGTGACGGTCGGCCTCCTCGGCTGCACAACAGTCTTCGACGAGGGTTACAAGAAATCCGCGGTCAGCCGCGTCTCGCACGGCCGTCTCAACGCACTGATCCGTTGAAACACCGTATACCACTAGGTACTGGATCCCAAGGCTGCGCAGGATGTAGTCGATGTTTGTGCTGTTGAAGATGCCTGACGATGTCTTCGGAACTACGATCTCGTTTTCGAGCGGTGCCACATCAGGGATCACCTGCGCCTCCCAGGACCCTTTGGGAAAGAAGAGACCTGAAATCTTGTGATCGAGGCTGATCTCGCGCCAACAAGCGTAGGGCTTTCTATCACAGTGAATATGACCTCGATACCGGCCGCGCGGGCGGCAGATTGAAGGCGTTTCTGTGCCGGAATGACGACTGTTTCCATCCTCTCCAGGAAGGAACGTTTTGCCGACTCCGGGCTGCCGCTCTGTCGGGCACGTTCCGCTTGCTGTGGGCTCCACTCGGCGTTCTGCATGTCGATGGACAGCAACGCCGCCCGCTCAGGCACGACCGCTGCCTCACGGTCGTTGCGGGGTTCTTTCTGCGCAGTGATTATCGAGTATTGTGGTCTCCGAAGACATCGTTCCGCTAAAGTTGGTGCTACGTTCAGTCGTAAGTTGCCTGTGGCCCGGCCGCTAAGTATGAACAATGCAGCTTCACAGTGGGAACAAGCCCGATATGACCGAAACTGAACAGAGCATGAAGGTCGCCGTTGACAACGCTATGCCGACCTTGACCCGCAATGAGAAGCAGGCAGCACGCATCCTCTTGGCGCACTACCCCATGATCGGTCTTGAGAGCATCACCAGCTTCGCCAAGGCCGCGAAGGTAAGCTCCGCGACTATCCAAAGATTTGTCCAAAAGCTGGGATGCGACGGATACCCTGAGTTCCGTCAGAAACTCCGAGACGAGATTGCCAAGAGTGATGAAAACCCCCTGACCCTCCATCGCTCGGAGGACCATGTCCCGGCGGCAAACACCTTCCGCAAGAGCCTGATCGCCGCACTTGACGGCACTCTTGGCGCGGTCAAGCCGAACGAGCTCGCGAAGATCATCGAGCTTCTGTCGGAAAACAAGCAGAAGATCTTCATCCTTGGCGGCACGTTCACCGGCCCTTTGGCCATGCACCTGCATTTTCATCTGCGTAAGATGAGACCGGGTGTGACGCTTCTCGAGGCAGACATGCCGCGGCGCAATGACTCGATGCTGGACATCCGCAGGAACGATGTTCTGATCGTCTTTGATATCCGCCGCTACCAGCCCGATTCGGTCCTCACCGCACGCTGGGCTGCCGAACGCATTGCGACGGTTATACTCTTCACAGACAAGTGGATGAGCGAGATAGCGACCTTTGCGAAGCACGCTCTGCGTTGCAAGGTTCAGGCGTCGACGCCTTGGGACACGCTTGTCGGCATGACTGCTCTCGTGGAGTTGATCGCCTCGTCGCTCGACAGCGTGACCTGGCCAAGCCTGAAAACACGACTTGAAGCCCTCGACAAGCTGCGCAGTGAGACGTTTGTGCCCGACTGGCATCAGTGAAGCCTTACGTAGTGCACGAAGGTGTAAGCACATAAGCTCAACTGCGGTCGACCATTGCTGGCGGACCAACCCTTCGGGCCGGATCAGCAGGATCACTGTGCCAAGCACGATCACGTCGCGGTAAGGCGCCATCCCCCCGGCAGGAAGGCTTGCGAGAAGACCTCGATCACGCCAACGACGAAGCCTCCCAGCACGGCGCCGGACAGACTGCCCAGCCCACCCAAGACAGTTGCAATGAAGGCCTTGAGCGCCGGGAAAAATCCCATCAAGGGATCGACCGAGCCGCGCTGTGCAGTCCAGACGATGGCGGCCACTCCGGCAAGGAGACCGGACAGTGCGAATGCTGAGGCGACGACCTTACCCGCCGGCATGCCGACCAGCCGGACCATGCCGAGAGCCGCCTTCACCCAGAACAAGAAAAATCAAGATGATTGCGTGATGGCCTTTGCCGACTGTGCGGGTACCATGGTTGGCACATGATCGACTTGAGAGACATGGAACTGCTGGCAGCGCTGGCGCGCCACGGGCACTTCGCCCGCGCGGCGGCCGAATGCGGTATCTCTCAGCCCGCCTTCTCCGCGCGTATCCGCAACCTGGAACTCAACCTTGGCGCACCGATCGTCAAGCGTGGCAACCGTTTCATGGGGTTCACCGAGGAGGGCGAGATCGCGCTGCGCTGGGCTCACAAGATGATTGCGGACGCCCGGGGCCTCGACCAGGAAATGGAAAGAGCGCGGGGCATCCTGTCCGGGCGGCTTACGATGGGCGTGGTGCCAACGGCGCTGACGTTCGTGGCCAAGGTGGCGTCGCGTCTGCGAAAGGACCATCCGGCTTTGACGATCCAGATCTTTTCGATGTCGTCGGGTGAAGTTGCCAAGGGCCTGGAGGATTTCTCGCTCGACGCCGGCTTTACCTACATGGAGAGCGCCCTGCCATCCTCGAGCCAAGCCGACCACATCTACGACGAACGCTATGCTTTGTTGGTGCCCCGGGCTTTTGCGCCGGACGCGGCAGAGACGATATCGTGGCAGGCTGCCGCCGCCTTTCCGCTGTGCCTGATGACGCCGAACATGATGAACCGCCGGATCATCGACGAGGCATTTCGTGCGGCCGACGCCGAGCCAAACTGCGTGATGGAGACCAATGCGTTCACTGTGGCCCTGACCCAGGTTTCCAGTGGCATCGCCGCCACTGTCGCAACCCAGATGTTGCTGGGCAACGTCCATATCGAGGGCGATTTCCTGCGCCTCGATCTGGTCGATCCTGTCGTCGAGAAGCCGATCGGCGTCGTCGTCTCCGAACGGGAGCCGGCGCTTCCAGCGGTCGATGCCCTGCTAGCCTGTGTCCGCAACGGGCCACGATAAGCTCAGCAAAACGCACCATCGTGAGATACGATTTGTCAATGATCCCAGGGCGATGGACGATCTCTCCTTTGATGGTGGAGGAGACCCATAATGAGCCCTTTGGACGGACCTGGGGGTGGTCGGCCCGGCGTCTGGAAGTCCGGGCGCGGTAAAGGGCGTAGAACGCCGAAGGGGCGCCAGGTCGAAGACGAGGCGCTTGCCAACGTTCGAAGGCTCCTCGGAGACCTCCCGCGCCGCCGCGACCTCCTGATCGAGTTCCTTCATCTGATCCAGGATGCCCATGGTCATCTGTCCGCGGCGCACATCCGTGCGCTGGCCGAGGAAATGCGCTTGGCCCAGGCCGAGATATACGAGGTCGCAACGTTCTATGCACACTTCGACGTTGTGAAGGAGGGCGAGATCCCGCCGCCGCCGATCACGATCCGGGTCTGCGATTCTCTGTCCTGTGAATTGGCCGGTGCGGAAGAGCTGCTGGAGACCCTGACCGAAACCTACGGCGAGGGGCGCCAGGTCCGGGTTTTGCATGCGCCCTGCATGGGCCGTTGCGCCACGGCGCCGACACTCGAGATCGGCCATAATCACATCGATTGCGCGACGCCGGAAAAGGTCGCGAGAGCGATTGCGACGGGCGATTATCACGCCCACGTTCCCGACTACCAGACCTTTGCGGACTACCGAGCCGAGGGCGGCTACGACACGCTGGAAGCCCTTCGCGGCGGGTCCCGTACACCGGACGAATTGCAGGACAGCATTCTGGAGTCGGGCCTTCGTGGCCTTGGAGGTGCGGGTTTTCCCTCCGGACGCAAGTGGTCGTTCGTGCGAGCCGAACCCGGACCCCGGTATCTGGCGGTCAACGGCGACGAGGGAGAACCCGGCACATTTAAGGACCGTCACTACCTGGAGCGCGAGCCGCACGTCTTCCTGGAAGGCATGCTGACCGCGGCCTGGGCGGTCGAAGCCGAGGCTTGTTTCATTTACATGCGCGACGAGTATCCCGCCGTGCTCGAAATTCTTCGCACTGAGATACGGTCGCTGGAAGCTGCGGGAATCGTCAAACCGGGTTACATCGAACTGCGTCGCGGCGCCGGCGCCTACATCTGCGGTGAAGAGAGCGCGATGATCGAATCGATCGAAGGCAAACGCGGCTTGCCGCGCCATCGCCCGCCTTTCGTCGCCCAGGTCGGCGTGTTTAACCGCCCGACCCTGGTCCATAACGTCGAGACGCTTTACTGGGTTTCCAAGATCGCGCGCAACGGCCCGGAAGTCCTGAACGTTCATGAGAAAAACGGTCGAACGGGACTTCGGTCTTATTCGGTTTCGGGCCGTGTCCGAGATCCGGGCGTCAGACTGTTGCCGGCCGGATCGACGATCCTCGACATTATCGAGGCCTGTGGCGGCATGCTCGAGGGTCACACCTTCAAGGCCTATCAGCCGGGCGGACCGTCTTCCGGGATTCTCCCGGCCAGCATGGACGACATCCCGCTCGACTTCGATACCTTGCAGCCGCACGGCACCTTTATCGGTTCAGCCGCCGTCGTCGTACTGTCCGACCAAGACCGGGCCCGCGATGCCGCACTCAACATGTTGAAATTCTTCGAAGAAGAAAGCTGCGGGCAGTGCACGCCCTGTCGCGTCGGCTGTGAGAAGGCGGTAAAGCTGATGCAGCAGGAGACCTGGGATCGCGATGTTTTGGGCGACCTCTGCGACACGATGGTCGATGCCTCGATCTGTGGGCTCGGTCAAGCGGCACCGAACCCCATCCGCCTCACCATGAAGCACTTTGCCGACGAAATCTGAGCCATGAGCGACACCATCACCTTCACAATGGACGGACGCGAGGTCGAGGCCGTGCCGGGCGAGAGCATCTGGCAGGTCGCCAAGCGCGAAGGCAAGCTGATCCCGCACCTTTGCCACAAGGAAGCCTCGGGCTACCGCTCGGACGGTAACTGCCGCGCCTGCATGGTCGAAATCGAGGGCGAACGCGTTCTTGCCGCCTCGTGCATCCGCGAGCCGCGCGACGGCATGGTCGTGAACACGGAGAACGAGCGCACGACCAAGGCCCGTAAAACGGTCGTCGAGTTGCTTCTGGCTGACCAGCCGCTGCGTGAGGAAGCGCACGATCGGTCGTCACACCTTTGGGATATGGCGGACATGCAGGGCGTGTCGTCGTCGCGCTTCCCGAAAATCGAAAGAGACCGCGTGCCAATCCTGGATGCATCGCATGTCGCCATGCGGGTCAATCTGGATGCCTGCATCCATTGCAACCTGTGCGTCCGCGCCTGCCGGGAAGTGCAGGTCAACGACGTCATCGGTATGGCGGGCCGCGGCCACGATGCGAAGATCGTGTTCGACTCCGACGACCCCATGGGTCAGTCGACCTGCGTCGCCTGCGGCGAATGCGTCCAGGCCTGCCCGACCGGTGCATTGATGCCCGCGGGGGCATTGGACGAGAACGAGATCGGTGACTCGCGTGCGTACGACCGCGAAGTCAAAAGCGTTTGCCCCTATTGCGGCGTCGGTTGCCAGTTGAGTTACAAGATCCGCAAGGAGAACGATGGCAGCGAGAAGATCGCCTGGGTCGATGGCATCGACGGCCCGGCGAACGAGAACCGTCTTTGCGTGAAGGGCCGCTTCGGTTTCGATTACGTGGCTCACCCGCACCGGCTAACCAAGCCGCTGATCCGTCGCGAAGACGCACCGGCGAAGGGGCTGAACGTCGATCCCGCGAACTGGCAGACCCACTTCCGCGAAGCCACGTGGGAAGAGGCGCTCGACGTCGCGGCCGATGGTCTGAAGCGTTTGCGTGACGACACCGGGACGCGTGTTGCCGGTTTCGGTTCCGCGAAGTGCTCGAATGAAGAGGCGTACCTTTTCCAAAAGCTGATCCGCCAGGGTTTTGGCCACAACAACGTCGATCACTGCACCAGGCTCTGCCACGCCTCGTCGGTTGCGGCCCTACTTGAAAACGTTGGCTCAGGCGCCGTGACCGCCACATTCAACGAGATCGAGAACGCGGATGTCGCCATCGTCATCGGCTGCAACCCGATCGAGAACCACCCCGTGGCCGCGACATACTTCAAACAGTTCGCCAAGCGGGGCGGAAAACTGATCGTCATGGATCCGCGCGGCGTGGGCCTGAAGCGCCATGCGAGCCACATGCTCCAGTTCCGTCCCGGCGCCGACGTCGCCATGCTGAACGCGATCATGCACGTGATTGTCGAGGACGGCCTCTACGACAGCCAGTACATCGAGGCGATGACCGAGAACTTCGATGCACTGCGGGAGCACCTGAAGGGCTTCCCACCCGAGAAGATGGAAGAAATCTGCGGGGTCGACGCGGCCCTGCTGCGCGACGTGGCGTACACCTTCGCGCGTGCTGAGGCCGGCATGATCTTCTGGGGCATGGGCATTTCGCAGCACGTCCATGGCACCGACAACTCGCGCTGCTTGATCTCGCTGGCCCTGATGTGCGGACACGTCGGACGCCCGGGAACGGGTCTGCATCCCCTGCGCGGTCAGAACAACGTTCAAGGCGCCTCCGACGCCGGTTTGATCCCGATGTTCCTGCCCGACTATCAGTCTGTCTTGGACGATGGGGTGCGTTCGGCCTTCACCGAGATTTGGAACTCAGGCGATTTCTCGAACCGGAAGGGCCTGACGGTCGTCGAGATCATGCATGCGATTCACGACGGCGATATCAAGGGCATGTACATCCTGGGTGAAAACCCCGCCATGTCCGACCCCGACGTGGAACATGCGCGCGACGCGCTGGCGATGCTCGAACACCTGGTCGTGCAGGACATCTTCCTGACCGAGACCGCGAACTACGCGGATGTCATTCTACCCGCGACCGCCTGGGCGGAGAAGAACGGCACGGTCACCAATACGAACCGTCAGGTCCAGATGGGCCGTGCCGCCGTCGCACCGCCGGGCGAGGCCAAGGAAGACTGGTGGATCACGACGCAATTGGCGCAAAAGCTCGGGCTCAATTGGCAATACAGGCACCCATCCGAGGTGTTCGCCGAGATGAAGCTCTCGATGAAGTCGCTCGACAACATCACCTGGGAGCGCCTCGAGCGCGAAAACGCTGTCACCTATCCGTCACTTTCGCCAGACGATCCTGGCCAGCCCATCGTTTTCGGCGATACCTTCCCACGCGCCGAAGGCCGGGCAAAGTTCACGCCGGCCTCGATCGTCCCTCCGGCCGAAAGCCCTGATAGCGATTACCCGATGATCCTGACGACGGGGCGTCAGCTCGAGCACTGGCACACCGGGAGTATGACCCGGCGTGCAAGCGTCCTGGATTGGGCCGAGCCCGAAGCCAACGCGTCTCTGCATCCGCGGACCTTGCGTGCGCTGGGTGTGGAACCGGGCGAGATGATCCGCATCGAAACCCGTCGCGGCGCCATCGAGATCATGGCCCGCGCCGATCGCTCCGTCGCTGAGGACATGGTGTTCGTGCCGTTTGCTTATGTCGAGGCCTCGGCCAATGTATTGACCAATCCGCAGCTCGACCCCTATGGCAAGATCCCCGAGTTCAAGTTCGCCGCGTGCCGGGTTGGGCCGGCGGCCCCGCACCTCGAAGCCGCGGAGTAGCAGCGTCCGATCGGCAGTCGAAGACGAGCGACACCGCCGTAGCGGAAACACTTCTGCGTCACGGGCGTATTCAACCGAACCGCGGAACGTGGTCGCGTAACTTCACAGTCCGAACACCATTGCGAAGCTGAACTCGCTTGGTGGCCTCCTGTGCCGGGGTGGCATTCCTCTGCTCAATCCCGTCAACGGTCGGTTTCACCTCTCCCAAGAGAAGCGGTCACAGCGCTCGGCATCGTGCGAGTCCACTTATAGCCGAAAACAGCTGGCAGCGAACATCGACCTTCAAGATCATTGCATCGCTCTTGGGCGCCGCATCTGGGCGCCGATTTCTTCGAAACCACCAAACTCCAGTCGTGTCAGGAAGGTGGCCCCACTTGGTCATTCTGTCCGCGCAATTGGACAATCTGTCCAAATCTACGGCGTCCATAAATCCAACCTATTGGTTTTTCGCAGATTACGATCTGGCACGGCTATTGCTTGATAATCAGACGCAATCGCAATGGTGCGGGCCCATCTTGCCGATCGATGGTGCCCCGATCGTCAAAGCGACTGCCAAGGCTTTCGCAAAGATGTCCTTCGGTTTCGGCGGGACATCGGGATCGCGAGCTTAAGGGGCGTAAGTCCGGGAAAACACCGGACTCGGGAGGAAACAAATTGCGGGCACCGTCCGGTGCGCCGGCTATTCGTTCCCGACCAGCGCCGCCGAACGCTGAGTGGGGGACATAGCATATGGCGATCTCGCCGCCGAACTTCAAAACCACGCCGCCAAAGCTGGTGAGTGCTGCCAGTTTCCGCGGCGAGCGGAACGCTTGGGCCGTCGACGGCCGATCGCACCTTCTTGCAAAGCTGATCCTCGGGCGGCCAGCCGCCGCGGTGATCGGGTCCCCTTCTCCAGTCGCCGGCCCACAAGACGTCCGGCCGCCCGTGGGAGCGTTCGGCCACTCGTGCATCTTGGCTCCCCTGCGTCTTTGCCGAAGTCCGGTGTGAAAGAGGATTGTCAACCAAATCAACAACCAAGGGAGGAAGTAAATGATACGAAGAGGATTAAGAAGCTGGCTGACGGCAGCGGCCGCGGTAGCCGCCGTAGTTTCACCCTTAGTGATACCGCAGCCTTCTGTCGCCGAGGAGACCCAGTACTTCCCGGTCGCCAGCAGCCGTGTCGGCCCGTATTCGGCCATGGGCACGGGCTATTACGGCGCTCAAATCGACTACATGAACTACGTCAATATGAACGGCGGCGTGAACGGCGTCATGCTGACGTGGCAGGAATGCGAGACCGAATACAACGCGGTCAAGACGGTCGAGTGTTATCAGCGCCTGCTCGAAAAGGACGGCCAGCAGATTGTCGTGTTCGACACTCTGGGTACGCCCGGCGCCTACGCGGTCATCAACCGCATGGCCGAAGACGAGGTGGTTCTCGCCCAGTACGGATATGGACGGACCGACGCCGCCGACGGCCGCGTGTGGCCCTGGGTCTTCAATGCCGCCAGCCACTACTGGTCGCAAATCGCGGTGAAGATGAAGTTCATGGCCGAACAGGAAGGCGGTATCGACCAAATGAACGGAAAGAAAATCGTTCATCTTCATATTGATTCCGCCTACGGGCGCGAGCCTCTGCCCGCGATGAGAAAGATCGCCAACGACTGGGGCGTCGAATTGGTGGAGATTTCGATTCCGCCGCCCGGTCTGGAGCAGCAGTCTCAGTGGCTGCAGATCCGCAAGGAAAGGCCTGACTGGGTTACCTTCTGGGGCGCCGGTTCGGGCATGAACTCGACCGCGATGACGAATGCCGCGCGTGTCGGTTTCCCCCGCGACCGCATGATCTACGTAACCTTCGGCGCTGCCGAGGAAGACATGTACCCGGCCGGCGACTCAGCCAAGGGCACCTATGCGATGGCCAATGCATTGCCGGGTGATCATTTCCCGCTGGTGAAACGGATCAAGGAACAGGTCTACGGTGCCGGCAAGGGCAATCTCGCTGAGGAAAGCCGCGTCGGATCCGTGTACTGGAACCGGGGCCTTGGTGCCGCTGTCATGTGGATCGAGGCAATGAGAATCGCGCAGGAGAAGCACAACAAGGTCGGCAAGGCCGTCACGGGTGCCGAATTCAGGGACGGTTACGAAGCGCTGAACATGACCGAGGCGCGCCTTGAGGAAATCGGGATCAAGGGCATGGTCGCACCGTTCTCCATCTCGTGTCAAAACCACGAGGGCGCCGGCAAGTTCGCGATGATGCAATGGGATGGGCAAAAGTTCGTCCAGGTCACGGATTGGGATGCCCCGCTGGATCCCAGTTTCATCCGCCAACTGGTGGAGGATTCCGCGGCCAAGTTCGCCAGAGAGAACAACATCACGCCCAAACAGTGCTGATCACAAACGGCAGCTAGACCAGATGGGGGGATCGAAAGCGGTGAAGGCAACCGAATCGATTTCGATCCCCTCTTTAGCCGTTGTTGGTCAGTTCGATGCTGACCGACTGTGCAGACCCGAGAAGGTGGGGTGGTAGCAATTCGATGAGTGAGATTTCAGATAACATATTGGAGATCGATACGATCGAGGTGGTGTACGACAACGTGATCGCCGCACTGCATGATGTATCGCTAACCGTACCGCGAAGGAAAATTGTCGCGCTGCTCGGCGGCAACGGCGCCGGCAAGAGCACGACCCTTAAGTCCGTGTCCACGATGCTGGCGGCGGAACGGGGCAAGGTAACCCGGGGCACGATTACCTACGACGGAACCCCGGTGAAGAACCAAGGCCCCGCCGAAATGGTCGGGCTTGGCATGGTCCAGGTGCTCGAAGGCAGGCGCTGCTTCGGACACTTGACAGTCGAAGAGAACATCATCGCCGGCGCCTATTCGAGAAAGTTGTCCAAGGCTGAAATAAGAAACGAACTCGACAAAGTCTACGGCTACTTCAAGCGACTCAAAGAGAGGCGGAAAAGCCAGGCGGGTTTCACCTCAGGCGGCGAACAGCAAATGATCGCGGTCGCCAGAGCGATGATGGCCAAACCGAAAATGCTGCTGCTCGACGAGCCCTCAATGGGCCTCGCTCCCCAACTGGTGGCCGAGATCTTCAACATCGTCCGAGAGCTGAACGAAAAGGAAGGCGTGAGCATCTTGCTCGCCGAGCAGAACACCAACGTGGCGCTGCGGAACGCCGACTACGGTTACATCGTAGAAACCGGCCACGTGATGCTTCACGGGACTGCCGACAGCCTCTTGAACGATGAAAAGGTGAAAGAGCTGTACCTCGGCATTTCAAAGGAAGGCCGGAAGAACTTCCGCGACGTGCTCAGGGCAGAGAGTTCGTGACCGACAGGCAGGGTTTTGACAGGGCCGAACTACCGCCGCGGGCCAATCAGAGGACAGACATGCAAGAGACCAGAAGCTTCCCCATAGGCGCCCCGATTTTGGAGTTGAGCAACATTTCGCTGAGTTTCGGCGGCGTCAGGGCCATCACCGATACGTCTTTCAAGGTCCTGGCGCACGAGATCCGCGCCATCATCGGCCCCAACGGCGCTGGCAAGAGCTCGATGCTGAACTGCATCAACGGGATCTACAAGCCACAGGAAGGCACCGTCGCCTTCAAGGGAGAAGTGCTGGCGAAGATCAATCCCAATTCCATCGCGCGAAAAGGTATTTCGAGAACGTTCCAGAACCTGGCGCTGTTCAAGAGAATGTCGGTTCTCGACAACATTTTGGTGGGCCGAAGGCTGCACATGAACGCCAACGTACTCGAGGTCGCTCTTCAGCTTCCGAGGGCGAGGCGCGAGGAAAAGGAAAATCGCGTGAAGAGCGAAGAAATCGTCGAGTTCTTGGAGATCGAGGACATCCGGGATACGCCCGTCGGCAAGCTGCCGTACGGGTTGCAAAAGAAGGTGGAGCTGGGCCGCGCTCTCGCTACGGAGGCCGAGGTGCTTCTGCTCGACGAGCCAATGGCAGGCATGAACGTCGAGGAAAAGCGGGAGATGTGCCGCTTCATTCTAAAGGTCAACGACGAGCTCGGCACCACGATGGTTCTTATCGAACACGATATGGGCGTGGTGATGGATATCTCCGACAGCGTGGTCGTGCTCGATTACGGCAAAGTCATCGCCGACGGCCCACCCGAAGAAGTCAGATCCAATCAAGATGTCATCGACGCGTATCTGGGAGTGGCCCATGATTGAAGTCCTGTTCTTTATCGAAGTTGTGGTCGGTGGACTTCTGGCCGGGACTATGTACTCGCTGGTCGCGCTGGGATTCGTGCTGATCTATAAGGCGTCCTCGACGTTCAACTTCGCGCAGGGCGCGATGGTGTTTTTCGCCGTGCTCGCGTTCGTCGGCCTGATGGAACTCGGCCTCTCATTTCCGCTGGGCTTCATCGCCACTGTCTTCCTGATGTTCGTGGTCGGATTTTGCACAGAGCGCTTGGTGCTGCAGCCGCTGATGAACCAGAGCGAAGACACGCTGCTGATGGCCACCATCGGGCTCGGCTTTGTGCTCGAGGGACTGGCTCAGGCGGCCTGGGGTGTCGAGGTTCGGCGACTGGACCTTGGTATAGGCGACTTCCCGATCCCCTGGATCGTCGACAACCTCGGACTCTTCATCAGCGCACTCGATCTTACGGCGGGTTTCGTCGCCATGACGATGATCGTGGGCCTCGCGCTTCTGTTCAAATACACCAAAATGGGTCTGGGCTTGCGCGCGGTTGCCGACGATCCGGGCGCGGCGAGTTCGATCGGGATTCCCCTGAAGAACATTATGCTGATGGTGTGGACGGCGGCCGGTGTCGTCGCGCTTATCGCCGGCATGATGTGGGGCGCCCGGGCCGGCGTGCAGTTCGCCCTTGTCGATCTTGCACTCAAGGCGTTGCCCGTCCTGATCATCGGCGGCTTTTCCTCGATCCCGGGCGCGATCGTCGGCGGCCTGCTTATCGGCGCGACAGAGAAGGTTCTCGAGGTCTACATCGGTCCATTCTTCGGCGGCGCCATCGAAGGCTGGGCGCCGTATGTTCTGGCGATCTTCTTCCTGCTGTACAGGCCCGAAGGCCTGTTCGGTGAAAAAATCATTCGACGGGTCTAGGTCAGGAGCATCATGTGAACGCGAAACCCCTCTTCATGTCTTATACGAAAGGCGATGTCATCAATCTCGCCATGTTGATGGTGCTGGCTTTCGTCATCATTCCGATGACGGTTGAGACTGACTATTGGTACAGCTCGATCCTGATACCCTGGTTGTGCCTGGCACTTGCCGCGATCGGCCAGCAAATCGTCATGGGCTACACGGGTCAGCTGTCTCTCGGCGCGGCCGGCTTCATGGCTGCTGGCGCTTTTGCGTGCTTCAACCTCATTCTCCGCGTGCCGGATATTCCCTTTTTCGTGGCGCTGGGTTTGTCTGGACTGATTGCCGCCGCTTTCGGCATCCTATTCGGCTTGCCGAGCTTGAGGGTCAGGGGCATCTACCTGATGGTGGCGACCCTCGCGTCGCAGTTTTTTATCATTTGGATGATCGACAAGTTCGGCTGGTTCAAGAACTACGATTCTTCGGGCATCATCACGGCGCAGGACATCGTCATCATGGGCAAGTCTTTCACCTCGCCGATGGAGATGTTCTTCGTCATCGTCGTTGTCGTGACCGTGCTGACGCTGATAGCAATGAATATGGCGCGAGGCAGCACCGGGCGGAACTGGATGGCGGTGCGCGACATGGACATCGCCGCCGAATCGATGGGCATATCGCTGCTGAAAACCAAACTGCAGGCATTTGCGATCAGCGCGTTCTACTGCGGTATTGCGGGAGCGCTGTTCGCGTTTACCTATCTGAAGTCGCTGGAGCCAGTCGCCTTCGATATCAAGCTTTCGTTCAAGATCCTCTTCATGGTCATTCTGGGCGGGCTCGGCACCATAAACGGCGCCTTTATCGGCGCGGCGTTCATCCTGCTTTTCCCGGTTTTGCTCAACAGTCTGGGCAACAACGTCTTTCACGGTGCGATCGACGCGACCATCATCTCCTCGATTGAGCAGGTGGTGTTTGGCGTTCTGATCATCGTTTTCATGATCTACGAGCCGCTCGGAATGGCCAAGCTCTGGGAAAACCTCAAACAGCGACTTCAGGGATCACGGTCGCTTAGAGGTGGGGCGACAGGACGCCAAGAGAGCTTGGGTAAACAAGTGAGCTGAGCATGAGCAGACAAACGAAGTTGCTGTTGGCACTGATCTTTGGAATCTGCATTGGTCTGATGTTCGAGAAGAATTTCGTTCTTTTCTAGAATCACCAATGACAGCGCAAATCAAATGCTGGGGCAAAACTTCGTACGGCAACGTAGCACTGCGCGAATACCCGGATGCTACGACCGTGAAATCAGCAATGTGCTTTGGCGCAACGGTATCTTGATCAGTAGCGAGCGACACTATGCGGTTCAAAAACATTCTAGTTTATCTGGACCAGGGCGAGTCGAACGAAGAACGTGTCGGCAGCGCCCTTGCAATTGCCAAGGCTCATGACGCCACGCTGACCGGTGTCGTGGTCGACGCCCTGCCTTCCTCAGGCATCCTGCAGAAGCTTGGCGTCTCAGGGAACGATGCGGTGGTGGAAAAGGCCCGCGCCGACGCGCAATCAACGATCGATGAATTCCGCAAGCGGGCAGAGACCGCTGGCATCGCCACCGAGACCAGTATCATCGAATGCGATGAAGGCAAGGCATCCGAAAAACTGTCCCGCTTAGCCCGTGTTCACGACCTGAGCATCCTACGTCAGGCCAACCCTGACCGCGATCATGCCGCGTTTGTTGCCGTGCTTTCCGAACAGGTGATGTTCTCGTCTGGCCGCCCGGTCATATTCATGCCCTATGTCGGCGCAAAAAGGGTTCCGTTCAGCAATGGGCTGATCGCTTGGGACGGAAGCAGAGCGGCCACGCGCGCGGTGCACGATTCCCTGCCGCTTCTGGAAACAATGGAAGAAGCATTGATCCTCGTCGTCGATCCGGAAAACATCGAGCACTATCAGAAAACCAAACCCGGAGAGAAGTTGTCCCGCCATTTGACGGCGCACGGCATCAGCAACACCGTGAAGCGCGTGCCCAGGGGCGATATCAGCACGTCGAGCGTGATCATGAACGAACTCGCGAATACGGGCGCCGACTTGTTGATCATGGGCGCTTACGGCACACCAAAGCTGCGCGAAGTCATCCTCGGTGGCGTCACCAGAACCGTGTTGGAAAGCATGATCGTTCCGGTGTTCATGTCGCACTAGAGAGCAATGCAGATGCCGACCGCCGTGGCCATTCTTGTTCAGTCCCTCAAGATGCGGGTTCTTTCTTGTTTGGCACCAGTAGGTCGAGTTGACGCAGAACGACGATGTACAGGAATTCAATCTCAGTGCTTCAGCCGGGGGTGGGGAGAGCGCCCGCGATCGGAGACCCAACCAGCAACGCAAGTCTTGATTTTGTTGGGTTTTACAATAGAAAGTCGTAGTTTCTGTGAATGAGACGCATTCGCATAACCTTGCAATGGCAACGCTAACCGCCTTACCCTGTTTGGCCAAGGACCAGCAGGACGTTTGGCCGGAGACAAGCAGGATAGTGCGTGATGCCGCGCGTGGCGGAAAAGCAAGTGGAGCCTGAAGACAGAAACCGGGAACACAGTGTCGGCCCCGAGTTCGGTCCCTGGCTGGCCAAAGCGTCGATCTTGGTCGTCGACGACGAACCTGGTATGCGCAACTTCCTCCTCCGCACCCTGGGACCGCAGTGCAAGCGTCTCGAAACCGCATCGAACACGGAAGAGGCGACGGCGAAGCTCGATGAAAATCACTTCGATGTTCTGATCCTGGACAACATCATGTCCGGCAAAAATGGCGTCGAGTGGCTGGCGGAGCAGCGCTCGGTCGGCTTCTTCGCCGATGCCATCCTCATGACGGCCTACGCCGATCTCGAAACCGCGATTCAGGCGCTCCGCGCCGGTGCGGCCGACTTTGTTCTGAAACCTTTTCGCTCGAACCAGATTCTAAACGCGGTGGCGCGTTGTCTGGATCGGGTCAGGCTGCAACGAGAAAATTACGTTCTGCGACATCAGCTGGAGTCGACCTCCGATGTGCGGCTGAGCGACCGGCTGATCGGCGAGTCGAAGGTTGTCCGGCAGGTCCGCGATACCATCGCCCGGGTCGCACCGCTGCCGACGACGGTCCTTATCACCGGTCAGTCCGGCACGGGCAAGGAGATTGCGGCCCGCTCGCTGCATGCGCTCTCAGACCGCAACGATAAGCCCTTCGTTCCGGTCAACTGTGCCGCCATTCCGCCGGAGATGATCGAGAGCGAACTCTTCGGCCACGTCAAAGGTGCGTTTACCGGCGCTCAAGCAAGCCGGGACGGTCTCCTGTTGCATGCGCGGGGCGGAACGCTTTTCCTGGACGAAATCGGGGAATTGCCGCACGCCTTACAGGGCAAGCTGCTGCGTGTTCTTGAGGATAAAAGGGTACGCCCCGTTGGCGCCGAACGCGAAGTTCCGGTCGACGTACGTTTCGTCTTCGCAACCAACGCGGATCTCGGCGAACAGGTTAGTGACGGCCGGTTCCGAGCTGAACTTTACTTCCGCATCAATGTCATGCAACTCCATCTCCCTCCGCTCAAGGATCGCGGCGACGACGTCCACGAGCTGGCGGAACTTCTAATGCGGCGTTTATCGCAGCAGTTGGGCATGCCGCCGGTGGAGATGTGCGAACGCACGAAGGAACGCCTGTCACATTATGACTGGCCCGGAAACGTTCGCGAGCTGCGCAACGTGATCGAGCGGTCTCTCATCCTCGGGCGTTTCCCCGATCAGTTCGGCACCGAGGCCACATCGAACCGTGGCCCCGAAATCAGCCTCGCCAGCGTCGAACGGCGGCACATCCTCGCCGTTCTCCAGTCGGTCGGCGGCAACCGAGAAGAGGCTGCGCGCCAACTGGGCATATCCAGGAAGACAATCGACCGCAAATGCGCCACCTGGAATGCATGAAACGGCGCCTCGGCCGATGTCCAAACCGCGCGGCCGCTCGGTCCGCTTCCGGCTGCTGGCCATCGCCCTGCTGCCGACACTGGTCATCCTGCCGGTGCTTTTAGGCATCACGATCGTCCGCTGGAGCGACCGTTTCGACGCGACCCTGATCTCAAAAGTCAACGCCGACCTGACGATCGCGCACCAGTATCTGTCTCGGATCTTGGAAGCGACCCAAGATCGCCTTCAGGCACTCGGCGCGTCGGCCCGATTCGAGGAGGTTGTTGAGCGCGAGAATGGGATCGGGAAGTTTCTCGAGTCTTCCCGCGAGTCGCAGAAACTCGATTTCCTCTACATCAGCGACGAGGCCGGCAGAATCCTATTCGCGGCGCCGACCACCACAAAAGACCACGGTCGGAGAACCTGGCCAATTATTGCATCGGCAATCGCGGGCGAACCGCGTACCGAGATCGACCTGTACTCGAACGGAGAGCTGGCGCTGATCTCCCAGTCCTTGGCCGAGCGCTCGCGATTGGAACTGGTCCCGACAGCCAATGCCGTCAAGACAGATCGGACGTCCGAAACCCGCGGTATGGTCATTCATTCCGCTGTCCCGGTGACCATTTCAAACAGCCGTCCAGGCGTTCTGGTCGGCGGCATATTGCTAAACAGAAACCTGGTTTTCATCGATACGATCAACGACCTCGTCTATCAGGAAGCGAGCCTGCCCGAGGGCAGTCAGGGTACGGCAACGCTGTTCCTCGAAGACGTTCGCGTCAGCACGAACGTCCGGCTGTTCGAGGGCCAGCGCGCGCTCGGCACGCGGGTCTCGGCAATCGTCCGTTCGACGGTGCTCGACGAAGGCAAGACTTGGCTGGACAGCGCCTTCGTCGTAAACGACTGGTACATGTCCGCTTACGAGCCGATCATCGACAGCTTCGGTCAACGGATCGGCATGCTCTATGTCGGCTTCCTCGAAGCGCCGTTCAAAGAGGCGAAGTACGAGACACTCTGGACGATTGTCCTTGCGTTTCTCGCCATTACCGTAGCCAGTATTCCGATCTTTCTGCGATGGGCTCGTGGCATCTTCCGGCCGCTCGAACGGATGACGGCGACGATCGGCCATGTCGAAGGCGGCGATTTGAGCGCGCGTACGGGCATCGTCGACGCCAGTGATGAGATCGGACGCGTGGCCGCTCACTTGGACGATCTCCTGGATCGAATTCAGACCAGGGATCGGCAACTTCGCAACTGGAACGAAGAGTTGAATGAGCGGGTGGACGAGCGAACACGCGAACTCCAACTGGCCAATCGTCAACTTGAAGCAACAACGAAGCAATTGATCATGTCCGAGAAGCTGGCCGCGATCGGTGAGATTACCGCCGGCGTCGCCCATGAGATCAACAACCCCATTGCAGTGATGCAGGGAAACCTGGATGTGCTGCGCAGCATTATGGGCGACAAAGCTGCCTTGGCGACTACGGAGCTGAAGCTGCTTGATGAGCAGATCCATCGGATCAATGTCATCGTAACGAAACTCCTGCAGTTCGCGAAGCCCGAGGAATACGCGGACTACGTGGAAAGCCACAAGCCGCAGGACGTCGTCTCAGACTGCCTGCCGTTGGTGAAGCACCTCTTGCACAAGGCGAAGATCGCGGTCAGGCGCGAGGACGCTGCAACCCTTCAGGTCGTCATGAACCGGACCGAGTTGCAGCAGGTCCTGGTTAATCTCATGGTCAATGCAATTCACGCAATGCCGGACGGAGGCAGCCTCGCCGTGCGGACGTTCGACCGCGATGTCGACAAACGAAGTGGTGTTGTGATCGAGGTTGCCGACACGGGCGTAGGTATGGCAGCCGATATTCTACAGAAAGTGTTCGATCCATTTTTTACGACTAAACGCGATCAGGGAACGGGCCTCGGCCTCTCGATCACGCACACGCTGATCGAACGCCAGGGTGGTACGATCTCCGTCGACAGTGAACTGGGTGTCGGTACGACATTCTCGGTTTGGCTGCCGGAGGCAGCGTAGGTGTCCCGCCGAGACGCTCTGCACATCAGTGAGATCGAATTGCTTGTCCAAGCGCAACGGCCACTGACAGCGATCATGACCACCCTCGGTATCCGCTCAATGATATCGACGGCCCGTGCCGCAGCCATCCGGCCGAGTGAGGCTTTTGATCGTGGGCAGGATCCGAACCTGCGACACTCAGGTTATGGGCCTGTGAGTCTGGACGTTCGTGGACCTCCTTGGCCCTCTTGGTGCACAGGATTTCCACATGCGGCCCTCTAACTGCCTATAATGTTTGAACTCTTTGTCCAATCCATCATGGGCGCGACGGAGAGTTTGCGGTCCATCCCAGTCAAGGTTTTTCAGTCAAGGTTTCACCAACTCTTTCCAATGCCGCTGCCCGAGCCGCTGCGCTTAACGCCAGAATTCTGCTGCCGCGGCCCCGATGTCATGCCTGAGAGGCCAGCGATGACAATAGCGGGTCGCGCTCCGCACGCAAGGTATCAGCAGAATGACGAACAATCTCGGAAATCCGCAGAAGCTGTTTCGTCAGAGGGTTCTTTTTGCGCCAGACCATGCCCACCGTTCGCGAGGGCTGAGGACTCTTGAAACGCGCGACGGAAACCGATGCCGAGCGCGTCTCCACCGCCACGGCCATTTCCGGAATGAAGGTAACGCCGACGCCGGCGCCGACCATCTGGACTAGCGTGGACAGAGAGGTTCCGTCCAATCCCTCTCTCGGCAGTCCGGACTGTATGTTGCAGAAAGACAAAGCCTGATCGCGAAAGCAATGCCCTTCTTCCAGAAGAAGCAACCGCATCTCGCGCAGCATCTCCCGAGTCGGCACGGGCTTGCCCTCATCGGCGCCTGGCCGCACCAGCAGGAGTTCCTCGGTGAACAAGGGAAGCTCGGTAAACGACGGCTCGGACACCGGCAAGGCCAGAATGGCCGCATCGAGTTGGCCTTCCGACAGCTCCCGGATCAACCGCGACGTCATCGTCTCCCGCACGTGAATATCGAGCTCGCCGTACATTCGGGTCAGATTTCCGATCATTGTCGGAAGCAGATAGGGCGCTATCGTCGGGATCACCCCGATCCGCAACCGCCCCACCAGGCGGTCATGGGAGGCCCGCGCCAAATCGCCCAGTTCGTCGACCGACCGCAGGATGTCGCGGACACGCAGCGCGAATTCCTCGCCGAAGCTGGTCAGCCGGACATGCCGGGCACTGCGCTCAAACAGCGCGGTGCCGAGCGATTCCTCCAACTCCTTGATCTGCATGGACAAGGCGGGCTGAGAGATGGCGGAGGCCTCGGCCGCCCGTCCGAAGTGCCCATGCTGCGCTAAAGCCATGAAATAGCGCAGCTGTTTGAGGGTTAGATTTATCATAAGAATATCTTATCAATAAGATCAGTATATACAACTTAAATTGATGATCAGCGGGCGCTATATTTTCTTTGTCGAAGATTGAGGGCCAGCCAGTGCCGCAACCTTAACCTTCACCCCCGTAACCCAGTATCAACACAGCCAACACCGGAGAGAACGATGGACGGAAATGATTTGGGAGCCGTAAGCAAGTGCCCCGTTATGCACACGAACTCCGGGGTCCGGTCAAACCGGGACTGGTGGCCGAACCAGTTGAACCTCAGGATTCTTCATCAGAACTCGTCCTTGTCCAACCCCATGGACAAGGCGTTCAACTATGCTGAGGAGTTCAAGAAGCTCGACCTGGATGCCCTGAAGAAAGACATTTTCGAGCTTATGACCACCTCTCAGGACTGGTGGCCGGCGGACTACGGGCACTATGGACCGCTCTTCATCCGCATGGCCTGGCACAGCGCCGGCACCTACCGCACCGGCGACGGCCGTGGCGGCGGTTCCTCGGGCTCGCAGCGCTTCGCGCCGCTCAACAGCTGGCCCGACAACGGCAACCTCGACAAGGCGCGGATGCTGCTGTGGCCGATCAAACAGAAATACGGCAAGCAGATTTCCTGGGCCGATCTGCTGATCCTCGCCGGGAACTGCGCCATCGAGTCCATGGGGCTGAAGACCTTCGGCTTCGCCGGCGGCCGCCCCGATATCTGGGAGCCGGAAGAAGACATCTACTGGGGCTCGGAAGATACCTGGCTCGGCGACAACCGCTATTCCGGCGACCGGCAGCTCGACAATCCCCTCGCCGCCGTCCAGATGGGCCTGATCTATGTGAATCCGGAAGGGCCGAATGGCAATCCGGACCCGGTCGCTTCCGGACGCGACATTCGCGAGACCTTTGCCCGCATGGCAATGAACGACGAGGAGACTGTCGCGCTCGTCGCCGGTGGCCATACCTTCGGCAAGGCGCACGGGGCCGGCGATGCCGCGCTTGTCGGCCCTGAGCCGGAGGGCGCGCCGATCGAAGCGCAAGGCCTCGGCTGGCTCAGCACCCACGGCAGCGGCAAGGGTGTCGACGCCATCACCAGTGGCATCGAAGGCGCCTGGACGCCGACCCCGATCACCTGGGACAACACCTATTTCGATGTGCTGTTCGGCTACGAGTGGGAGCTGACGAAAAGCCCCGCAGGCGCGAATCAGTGGGCCCCGAAAGATCTGGCGGAAAAGGATCACGCGCCGCAGGTGGACGGGTCCGGCAAGCGGGTTCCGATCATGATGACCACGGCCGATATGGCCATGCGCATGGATCCGATTTACGAGCCGATTTCGCGGCGTTTCCATGAGAACCCGGACGCCTTCGCGGAAGCCTTCAAACGGGCTTGGTTCAAGTTGACCCACCGCGACATGGGCCCGCGCTCGCTCTATCTGGGCAAGGAAGTGCCGGAAGAGGAACTGCTGTGGCAGGACCCTGTCCCCACGGCAACCCATACCTTGATCGACGACAAGGATATCGCTGCCCTTAAGGAAAAGATCCTTGCCGCAGGACCGACCGTTTCCGAACTGGTCTCGACCGCCTGGGCATCGGCTTCGACCTTCCGCGGGTCGGACAAACGCGGCGGCGCAAACGGCGCGCGTATCCGTCTTGCACCGCAGAAGGACTGGGAGGTGAACCAACCGGCCCAGTTGGCGAGGGTGATCGAGAGCCTCGAAGGAATCCAAAAAGCCTTCAACGAGTCGCAGGCCAACGGCAAGGCCGTTTCGCTGGCCGACATCATCGTCCTCGGCGGCTGCGCCGCGGTGGAACAAGCTGCCAGGAAGGCCGGCCAGAACGTGACCGTTCCCTTCACCCCGGGGCGCACGGATGCCTCGCAGGAGCAGACCGACGTCGAGTCCTTCGCCGTCCTTGAGCCCGCGGCAGACGGTTTCCGCAACTACCTGAAAGCCAAGTACACGGTTTCGGCGGAGGAGCTTCTGGTCGATCGGGCACAACTGCTGACCCTGACGGCGCCTGAGATGACGGCACTGGTCGGTGGTCTGCGGGTCCTCGGCGCCAACTTCGACGGATCGCAGCACGGCGTCTTCACCAAGCAGCCGGAAACCTTGACCAACGATTTCTTCGTCAACCTACTCGACATGGGCACGACGTGGAAGGCAACCTCGGATGCAGACGACGTGTTCGAAGGCCGGGACCGCGCAACGGGTGAACTGAGGTGGACCGGCAGCCGCGCCGACCTCATCTTCGGTTCAAATTCGCAGCTTCGCGCCCTCGCCGAGGTTTACGGTTGCGAAGATTCCCGCGAGACCTTCGTGCGTGACTTCGTGGATGCCTGGACCAAGGTCATGAACCTCGATCGCTTTGATCTTGCGTGATCGCGGTTCACAGACGCTCGGGCGCCGGCCTCCCGGCTGTGCCCGAGCGTCACCCCTCCTTCTTTACAAGTCTGCTGTCATCGACGGCACAGACGGCAGGCAAAAAACCAGGTGGCGTTTCAATTGAATTGGAACGCCGCTTTGCCGTGGCGCCGGGATGCTCCCATGGCAGCCTGCACCAAACCATTGGACCCGGCACCCTCCACACAGGTCATAATCAAGAATACTAGGGTTCGGCATGAACGGCGCCCTGGGCAACCAAAGGACAGAGTGTCCCGCGGAGCCCGCGAAGCTTGATCTAGGTCATCCATACAGCCGGCGGAGTGTGAGACAACTGACCTTGAAGCCCACGCCCTGACCCAGGGCGCGGATTTGGCTGTGTGACTTGCGCGTTGATCACGCGACGAGGCGCGTGTTCCGTGGGGTCAGGTAGCGCGTTTTACACGGGCTGTCTCTAGCATGGATCTTCTTGAACTTGAGCGCAGCAGCCACACCTGTCCTAACGGTGACGATCTGCTCGGAGCGTCGAAGTCTACCGCATTGGCCTGAGAGTTGACGATGAAGCATGTTCGAACGATCCTCGTTGTTCTGTTGCTCGGTTTCGCCGCGGCAGCCGGTGCCTACTACTGGTGGCAGCAGCAGCGCAGTCAACTGCCGGAGGGTATCGCCACCGGCAATGGGCGTATCGAGGCGGAAGAGGTGCATGTCGCCGCCAAATATGCCGGCCGTGTCATGGAGGTTCTCGTCAACGAAGGGGAGATGGTCGAAAGCGGCCAGATCCTGGCACGCATGGATACAGCCGAACTGGACGCAAGCCTTGCCAGGGCGGAAGCGGATATCGCACAAGCCCAGGAGGCCGTCGCCGAAGCACAGGCCCAGATCGCCCAGCGCAAAAGCGAACTCAGTTTTGCGCAACAGGAACTGGACCGCGCGCTTTTTCTTGTCCAAAAAGGCCATGTCTCCAAAGAACACCTCGAACGGCGCCAAACGGAGAGAGACACCGCAAAGGCGGTACTCGACGCCGCGGGCGCCCGCCTTTTCAGCACCCAGCGCGCCGTGGATTCGGCAGCGGCGGAAGCACGGCGCATAGAGGCCCAGGTCGATGATTCGGTTCTGAAAGCACCGCGCGAGGGCCGGATTCAATACCGGCTTGCAGAACCGGGGGAGGTTCTGGCCGACGGTGGCAAGGTCGTGACGTTGTTGGACCTGAGTGACGTCTATATGACGATTTTCCTTCCCACCGCCCAGGTCGGCCGCGTGTTTGTCGGCTCGCAGGCGCGTATCGTTCTGGACGCGGTCCCTGAATTCGTCATTCCGGCCAAGGTCTCCTTCGTCGCCGCCAACGCGCAGTTCACACCCAGAGAGGTAGAGACCCGCAGCGAACGCGAGAAGCTGATGTTCCGCGTCAAAGTCAAGATCGATCCCGCGCTTCTGCGCGCCCACGTCGAGAAGGTAAAAACCGGGTTGCCCGGCGAGGCTTATGTTCTGCTCGGTTCCGATATCGAGTGGCCGGAGAATCTCGGCGTAAGGCTGCCCCCGGCGCCGGGGCAATGACCGCAGGGGCGATCGCCGCGGGCGCAGGGCCGGCGCCGGCAGTGCGGTTGGAAAGCCTCACGCATGTCTATGGAGATACCCTGGCTCTCGATGATGTCACACTCGACCTGCCGGCGGGCCGGACGGTGGGTTTCATCGGCCCGGACGGCGTCGGGAAGTCCACCCTGCTGGCGCTGGTGGCCGGGGCGCGAAAAATACAAGGCGGCAGGGTAACGGCCCTGGACGGCGACATGGCCGACCCGCGGCATCGGCGCCGCGTTTGCCCGCGGATTGCCTATATGCCTCAGGGATTGGGCAAGAATCTCTACATGGATCTGACGGTGTTCGAGAACCTGGAGTTCTTCGGGCGCCTGTTCGGACAAGACAGGAAAGAACGCCATGATCGCATTGCAGACCTGCTGAAAAGCACCGGTCTCGACCCTTTCCCCGACAGGCCGGCGGGCAAACTGTCCGGCGGCATGAAACAGAAGCTCGGCCTTTGCTGCGCTCTGATCCACGACCCGGATCTCCTGATCCTCGATGAACCGACCACCGGCGTCGATCCGCTGTCGCGCCGCCAGTTCTGGGACCTGATAGACCGCATTCGGCTGGAGAGGCCCGGCATGGGCGTGCTTGTCGCCACTGCCTACATGGACGAAGCCGAGCGCTTCGACTTCCTGGTCGCCATGAACGACGGCGCAGTCCTTGCAACCGGCAGCCCGGCGCAGATCAAGGACGAGGTGGGCGCAGAAACGCTCGAAGAGGCCTTCATCGCCCTCCTGCCGGAGGACGAGCGGCGCGGACATCGGAACCTGACGATCCAGTTGCGCCAGCAGCACGACGGGCCGCCCGCCATCGTTGCCAAAAAACTGACGCGCCGCTTCGGCGACTTCACCGCCGTCGACCAGGTCAGCTTCGAGATCGAACGGGGAGAGATCTTCGGCTTCCTCGGCTCCAACGGCTGCGGCAAAACCACGACCATGAAAGTCCTGACCGGGTTGCTGCCGGCGTCCGAAGGTGGGGCCTGGTTGTTCGGTGAGGAAACCAAAGCCCATGACCTGGAAACCCGCAAGCGGGTCGGCTACATGTCCCAGGCATTCTCGCTCTATGCCGAACTCACGGTACGCCAGAACCTCGATCTGCACGCCAGGCTGTTCCACCTGCCGCGCCAGCGCATCGCAGGGCGGATTGAGGAACTGATAGAACGTTTCGGACTCACCAGCTATGCCGAGGTGCTGGCGGCAACACTGCCTCTGGGGGTTCGCCAGCGCCTGTCCCTTGCCGTCGCCACGATTCACGAACCGGAGATGCTCATCCTGGATGAACCGACCTCCGGCGTCGATCCGATCGCCCGGGACAGCTTTTGGGAACTCCTGATTGACCTTTCCCGCAATCAGGGCGTCACGATTTTCATCTCCACCCATTTCATGAACGAAGCAACGCGCTGCGACAGGATCTCTCTGATGCACGCGGGACAGGTTCTGGCCAGCGGCACACCGGCGGCGCTGGTCGAGCAGCGCGGTGCCGACACGCTGGAAGAAGCCTTTATCGACTACCTCCAAGAAGCCACCGGGCAAAGCGATACCGGGGACAGCCCTGTGGTTGCGCAACCACCCAAAATCTCGTCATCCAAAACCGAGGCTACACGGACAAGCTCCGCGCTGGGTTTCAGCCCACGCCGCCTTTTCGCCTACAGCCTGCGGGAGTCCATGGAACTCCTGCGCGATCCGATCCGGCTGGCGGTTGCGCTGGTCGGGACCGCCTTTCTGATGCTCGTCTTTGGTTATGGAATCAGCTTCGATGTCGAAGATCTGACTTACGCCGTGCTTGATCGCGACCAGACGCCCGAGAGCCGCAGCTACCTCGAAGGACTTGCCGGTTCCCGGTACTTCCTGGAGCGCCCGGCCCTGTCAACCCACCGCGAGATGGACCAGCGTCTCAAAAGCGGCGACATCACACTGGCGGTCGAGATACCGCCCGGCTTCGGCAAAGACCTGCTTCAAGGCCGGACCCCGGAAGTCGCCGCCTGGATCGACGGCTCCATGCCCTTCGCGGCGGAGACGACACTGGGGTACCTGGAAGGCCTGCACCGACACTATCTGACAGAGCTTTCGCGGCGCAGCACCGGCAGCGATCCGGTTTTTTTGCCGGCGGAGATCGAATCCCGCTACCGCTACAACCAGGACTTCAAGAGCATCTTCGCCATGGTCCCCACGGTGATCGCCCTGATGCTGGTCTTTATTCCGGCGATCCTGATGGCCCTGGGCGTGGTGCGGGAGAAGGAGCTTGGATCGATCACCAACCTCTATGTGACTCCGGTGACCCGGCTTGAGTTCCTGTTCGGCAAGCAACTGCCTTACATTGTCCTGGGAATGGCCAACTTCCTGCTGATGTGCGCGCTTGCGGTCTTCCTGTTCGGCGTCCCGGTGAACGGCAGTTTCCTGGCGCTCAGCGTCGGCGCCCTCCTCTATGTGACGGCGACCACCGGCTTCGGCCTGCTCATCTCCTCCTTCACCAAGACCCAGATCGCCGCTTTGTTCGCGACAGCCATCGCAACCACGGTCCCCGCGGTCATGTTTTCCGGCATGATGCAGCCGGTGGCCTCGCTCGACGGCAACGCCGCCCTTATAGGGCAAGGTTTTCCGACCGGTTATTTCATGACCATCAGCGTCGGAGCCTTCACCAAGGCGCTCGGCTTTGCCGATCTTTATCGAGACTTCCTGGCGTTGGCCGCGTTCATCCCCATCCTGACGGTCCTCAGCATGCTGTTGCTGAACAAGCAGGAGCGCTGATCATGCGGCGTCTTGAGAACATCTACCGCCTGGGCGTCAAGGAACTGTTCAGCCTGCGGCGCGATACAGTTCTGCTCGCGCTCATCGTCTGGGCCTTCTCCTTCGCCATCTACACTGCCGCTACCGGGATGTCGCATGAGCTGAAAAACGGCTCCATTGCCATCGTCGACGAGGACCGCTCTCAACTCTCGGCGCGCATTCGAGAGGCCTTCCTGCCGCCCTACTTCAAGGAACCGACGTTGATTTCCTTCAGGGAGATCGACCCCGGCATGGATTCCGGGCGTTACACTTTCGCACTGGTCATCCCTCATGGCTTCCAGGCCGATGTCCTGGCGGATCGCCGCCCAGCGCTGCAAGTCAACATTGATGCCACCGCCATGATGCAGGCGGGCATCGGCGACGGCTACATCGCCAACATCCTGACGCAGGAAATCAACACCTTCCTGGGAGCGCCCGCTACGGCTCATCCTGTTGAACTGAAGGCGCGCTATGCCTTCAACCCCAACATCACGAGC
The DNA here is from genome assembly GCF_965249265.1 of Pelagibius sp. Taxonomy (NCBI): domain Bacteria; kingdom Pseudomonadati; phylum Pseudomonadota; class Alphaproteobacteria; order Rhodospirillales; family Rhodovibrionaceae; genus Pelagibius; species Pelagibius sp. The sequence goes on from NZ_OZ252224.1 coordinate 3,867,133, forward strand.
GCCTGGTTCACCAGTGTGACGGAGATCATCAACAACGTCACCATGCTGGCCATTGTTCTGACCGGCGCCGCTTTGATCCGGGAGCGTGAGCACGGCACCATCGAACACCTGCTGGTCATGCCATTGACTCCGATCGAAATCATGGTGGCGAAGGTCTGGGCAAACGGCCTGGTCATCCTCGGCGCCGCCGGGCTGTCGCTGTGGCTTATGGTCGAGATGCTGCTGCAGGTGCCGATCGCCGGTTCAAAAGCGCTGTTCCTCACGGGAACCGCGCTCTATCTGTTCTTTGCAACAGCGCTGGGTATCTTCCTTGCCACCATAGCCCGCTCAATGCCTCAGTTCGGTCTTCTTTTCATGATGGTCTTCCTGCCGATGAACCTGCTGTCGGGCGGAGAGACGCCAGTCGAAAGCCAGCCGGAGTTGTTGCAGGCCATAATGCAGGCTGTGCCTTCGACCCACTTCGTCAGCTTCGCGCAAGCCATTCTCTACCGTGGCGCCGGCATCGACATCGTGTGGCCGCAGTTTGCACTTGTGACGGTCATCGGCAGCCTTTTCTTCGCTTTCGCTGTGGTCCGCTTCAGAAAGAGTATCGCTGTCATGCGATCCTGAAGTGCTTGTTTCTCAGGACTCACAGACACAGAATACAGCTTAACGGCCTGCGGGCAGAATTGGGGCGCCGAAGTTACGCGCTGGATCGACTTCCGGCTCGAGACGCCCAAGAGGAGCGGCAAAGCGCGACAGCTCGCGCGGCAGGAATTTGCCCGAGCCCGGCGCCACCTGCAGGCTGTTGTCTTCGACAACGATGCGGCCGCGGTTGATCACCATCACCGGCCAGCCGGTAAGGGTCATGCCTTCATAAGGCGTATAGCCGGCCCGGTCGTGCAGATCGTCGTACCGGACCGTGCGCTCCAGATCCGGATCCCAAAGAACAAGATCCGCGTCGGCCCCAACCGCAATCGTGCCCTTACGCGGAAACAGGCCGTAGAGCCGGGCCACATTGGTCGCGGTAAGCTCGACGAACTTGTGGATATCGATCCGCCCCTTGCGCACACCCTCCGAAAACAGCAAAGGCAGGCGCAACTCGATCCCCGGCACGCCATTGGCGATCTTGGTAAAGGGCGGATTCGGCCCGGCACTCAGCTTGCCGGTCTCATCGAAGCGGTAGGGGGCGTGATCGGAGGAAAACACTTGAAAGGTGCCGTTCTGCAGGCCGCGCCAGACCGCCTCCTGGGCATCGGCATCGCGCGGCGGCGGACTGCAACAGAACTTCGCGCCTTCCATCCCTTGCTTGTCGAGGTCTTCCGCCGTCAAAAACAGGTATTGCGGACAGGTTTCCCCATAGACCTTCAGGCCATTGTCCTGGGCGCGGCGGATCTCCGAGGTCGCTTCCTCGCTGGAGACATGCACGATCAGGATCGGCGTGTCGACCAGTTGCGACAGCGTAATCGCGCGGTGTGTCGCCTCGCTTTCGCCCAGCCGGCTGTGACTGACCGCATGATACTTGGGCGCTGTGTTGCTGCCGTCGACCAGTTTCTCGGTCAGCCAGCGGATCATCTCGTGGTTTTCTGCATGGATCATCACCAGCGCGCCTTCGCGTCTGGCCGTGGAGAGCACGTCCAGCATCTGGCGGTCGTCGAGACGCAGCGCATCATAGGTCATGTAGACCTTGAACGATGTGAAGCCGGCCTTGATCAGCGCCGGCAGTTCCTGGCCCAGCACTTCCGGCGTCGGGTCGGACACAATCAGATGATATCCGTAGTCGATCACCGATTTGGGGCCGGCACAGGCGTGATAGTCTTCCACCGTCTGGCGCAGCGAGTCTCCGCGGTGCTGGGCGGCAAAGGGAATAACCGTGGTGTTGCCGCCGAAGGCTGCCGAGATGGTCGCACTTTCGAAGTCGTCAGAAGTCATCAGCCCGGTGGACGACACCTGTTCGATGTGACAGTGCCCTTCGATACCGCCAGGCAGAATCAGCTTTCCGGAAGCATCGATGTCACGGGCAGCCGGACCAAGTTCTTTGTCAAGTGCGACGACCTCACCATCCTTGACGCCGATGTCGCAGCTCATTGCCGATGACGCCGTGATCACAGTGCCGCCACGGATGGCCAGATCGTAGTCACTCATCCTGCTTGTCTCCGTTTGATAGTCACCAACTGGCGGCGCGCTGTTGTTCTTCTCTGCGCCTCTTTGAACCAAACCTCTGTGTTGCTGTCATCGCCTCGCAGCGCTGTCATCCCAGCGCCGCCAAGCGGGCTGTCTGGCGGTCGATCAAGGCCTCGAGCTCTGCAATATCCGCAGCGCTGAGGTTGGGCCCGGGCCGGCGAAGTTTCGCTTCCGCGATGATACCACGTTTGGCCAGCGTGTACTTGCGCAAGGCAAGGCCCAGTCCCGGCTGCTGCTCATAACGGGCGAGCGGCAGGTAGGCATCGAAGACGTCCCGGGCGCGCTTCGTCTCTCCCTCAGCATGCAGACGGCAGACATCGATCATCATCTCCGGATAGGCGAAACCGGTCATGGCGCCATCGGCTCCGCGCAGCATCTCTTCCGGCAGGAAAAGACCGCCATTGCCGCAAAGGATAGAGATGCGCCGTGCCCCGGCCGCAGAGGCATCGCGCAGCGCGGCGATCTTGCTAAGCCCCGGCCAGTCCTCGTGTTTGAGGCAGACACAGCTCGGCAGTTCCTCGACGATCTTCAGGATCACCGAAACCGGTATGATCACGTTGGTGACCAGCGGAAAGTCCTGAAGCACGAAGGGTGTGGACTCGCCGATCGTTTCCACGACCTGACGGTAATACCCCAGGATCTGTTCGTCGGAGCGCAGCGCCGCTGCCGGCGCGACCATCACACCCGAGGCGCCGTCCCCCATAACTCTGTCGCTAAGGGCGCCCATCTGGGCAAAACCGGGGGCGGAAACGCCGACAATCACAGGAACCCGGCCCTTCACCCGGGCCAGCACGCGCCGGACAAAGGTGAAGGATTCCTCAAGGGTGAGCTTCGGCGCCTCACCCATCATGCCGAGAATGGTCAGCCCGTTGGCCCCGCGCTCCAGAAAGAAATCGACCATGCGGTCCGTGCTCTCCAGATCCACCGCCCCTTCGCTTGTGAAGGGCGTTGGCGCGATGACATAGACGCCCCGGGCGGACTCCGTAAACTCCATCATTCGATCTTTCCCTGTTTAACGTCGGTGCGGCTGGCCGAAAAAGTCGTCGGGCATGGCGAGCAAGCCGGCCGAACCCGTCCGCGCGATCATGCGCTCGCATTCAATCTGTGCCGCTTCCAGCACAGCGGTTTCATCGACCTTAACCGCACGCCGCTCTTCCAAAACCACCTCACCGTTGACGATGACGCTGTGTACGTCATTGCCGTTGGCAAAGCAGACGGCGCGATAGGCCGGCATGTTGAGTGGATAGAGGTGCGGGCGGGCCAGATCGAGCAGCAGAAGGTCCGCCTTCTTCCCCGGTTCCAGCGAGCCGATTTCATTTTCCATGCCCAAGGCGCGGGCGCCATCGATGGTGGCCATCGCCAGCACCTGGCCCGGCGGCAGGATGTCGGGATCGCGGAAATGGGTGCGGTGGTAGTGCATGCACTGCTGCATATGACGGAACATATCCCCCGAACGGTCGGGCGCCGTGGCGTCGGAGCCCAGCGCGACCGTCACACCTGCGTCCATCAATTCCGTTACCGGACAGCGGCCCATGACCGAGGCGATGGCGCTGGGGTTATGGGCGATCTTGGTGTCGGTCTCGGCACAAAGCGCGATCTCCGCCTCGCTGAGATCGATGGCATGGCTCAACAGGGCATCCGGGCCGAGAATTCCCATGGCCTGCGCCCGCTCCACCGAGCCGCGCCAATGGCCGTCCTGAGTGAAGATCGTCCCAGTGTCGCGGGACAGACGGCGGACACGCCGGGTCTGCTCCATCGCCTCTTCCATCAGCGTCGGGCCGAGTTCGCCGACATGTTCGTTGCGCAGCACCGGGGTCAAAAGAGCAACGGAAATGCGCCGGTCATGGCTGTCGTGCCAGTCCGCAACCACCTGTGCCATCGTGGCGAACTGGGTTTCGAAATCCACCGGCTTGTCTTTCCGTTGGTCGCCCTTCCAGTCGGCGTAGGTCCTGGGGTGCGGCGGGCGCGTGGACCCGATCGCCAGAACGTCACGGGTGCCTACGGCGAGCACGCCCTCGCAGTGCGCAGCCGCATGGGCCGGATCGTCGGAGCGCATGACCGTGTCGCCGCCGCCCAACAGCGATACGCCGGTGGTGACGCCGAAGCGCAGACGCTCCAGCGCGGCCAGTTCGGCCTCGGCGCGCCAGAAGGCGGGCGTCGAGCCGGTGGTGTAGACCTCTCCGCAGAGCGCTTCCCAGGCACCGGGCTGCGCCGCGCCCATGGACTTGATGAGTCCGTGGCCGGCATGGGCGTGGACGTCGATCAGCCCGGGCAGCACCAGTTTGCGCGCGGCATCGATGGTGCGCGGCGCTTGATGCGCGGCCAGAACCTCGGCGGTTGAACCCACGGCAACGATACGGTCGCCGGCGATCGCCACCGCTCCGTCCTCGATGACACGGCGTGCCGGGTCCATAGGGATAACGACGCCGCCCGAAATGATCAGATCAGCCATCGCCAGCCCCCTCGATACGAGGCAGCCTGCGCACGTCCAACACGCCGTCGCGGCGCATCCGCCAGTCCGGGTGCCGGCCGCGAAGCGCCACCCGTCGCAAATTGTTATAGACGAACAGCCAGGGCGGGTCCTCGCGGAGCAAACCGTGACACTCGCGAAAGATCTTTTCTCTGGCTGTGTCGCCGGTCGTGACCCGGGCCCTGTCGATCAGCTTCTCGACCGCCGGATTGGCATAGCCGAGCCACCAGGACCCTTGAACGCGCGAGTCGATCTTTTCGCAGAGGACCCGGAAGGTGCTGAGAGGGCTGGAATCGAACACACAGAGATCGGCGATCTCGCTGCGCCTGACCCGATGGGCATAAGCCTCCCGGCCTTCATGGATCTTCACGTTCAGGGTCACGCCAAAAGGCGCGAGCTGCGCCGCAATGGCGGCGGTCAAGGCTTCCGCTTCGTTGGGCAGGCTGGTCGGGCAATCGACATCGAGCGTAAGGCCGCCTTCGACTCCAGCCTCCCGCAGCAGGGCGCGGGCTTCCTCGGGGCGCGGCGCTGGATGATCCTCAGCTCGATAGCCCACATGAGCCGGACTGAGAAACCCGTAGAGCGGCGCGCCGGCGCCGCCCAGCACATCGTCGACCAGGGCCGCGCGATCCAAAGCCAGATTGAGCGCGCGGCGTATCCGGCCGTCTCGAAGCGGGCCCGAGGCCGCGTTGAACAGATAGATGATGGTCGTGGGCGACAGATAGGTCTGCGCCGTCGCCCCTGCCGGGTCGACGCCAGAAGGCAGGGTATTCGCCACCTCGGCCTTCCCATTCTCCAAGGCAGCGAGCCGATCCTCGGCCGACGTGATCTTGCGCCACTCGATTCCCTCATGAGAGGGCGGACCATCGAAATGATCGGCGTTGGCGCGCGCCCGGAAAAAGTCCTCGCCGGCACGCTCAAAGATGTAAGGTCCGGTCCCGCAGGGCCGGGCCAGCGGGTTGTCCAGCACCGAGGGGGCAACGATGTAGCCGTAGACCAGCAGATCGAGCAGATCCGCCATGGGTTCGGCCAGTACGATGCGGACGCTGCTGGGTGTCGGGGCCTCGAAGGCCGCCCCGGTCAGATACTGCGAGTAGACGCCCGGCGCGCCGAGCGTCACCCCCATGTCGGGCCGCGCCATGCGGGTCAGGGAGGCGATGACCGCCCCGGCATCCAAGGGCGCGCCGTCATGAAAACGCACGCCGTCGCGCAGATGAAAAAGCCAGACCCGCCCCTCCGCCGACACCTCCCAGCCGGTCGCCAGGGCCGGCGCGAAACCAGCGGTTTCATCGCGCCGCACTAATGCGTCATAGAGCGCTTCCAGCACCGTCAGGGTGTCATTCACATCGGTACAGTTGTGGGGATCATCCAGTCGCAGCCTTGCCTGCAGGATTCTCGTATGGGCCATCAGCTTTCCCCGTCCATCAGGTGACAGGCGACCTGGTGTCCGCTCGCCGCCTCTTTCAGCACCGGGCGCTCCTGCGCACAGCGATCGAAAGCGAAGGGACAGCGGGTGCGAAAGCAGCAGCCGCTCGGCAGTTCGAAGGCATTGGGCACCTCACCCGTCAGCTCGATCTCCTCTTCAGCCTCCGGGTCCGGATCGATGGCCGGGGCTGCCGACAGCAAGGCGCGGGTATAGGGATGCTGCGGCGATTCGAACAGCGCATCGCGGGGCGCGGTTTCCACCATGAAGCCGAGATACATGACGCCGATCCGGTCGCTGATATGGCGCACGACCGAGAGGTCGTGGGTGATGAAGAGGTAAGACAGGCCGAACTCGTCGCGCAGGTCCATCATCAGATTGAGGATCTGCGCCTGGATCGAGACATCCAGGGCCGAGACCGGCTCGTCGGCGATCACCAGTTGCGGGTTCACTGAGAGCGCGCGGGCGATGCCGATGCGCTGGCGTTGCCCGCCGGAAAACTGGTGCGGATAGCGGTCTCCATGCTCCGGACGCAGCCCGACACGGGCCAGCAGCTCGATCGCCCGCTGCGCCACCGAGCTGTCACCGGGATCGGCGTGCTGCAGCATCGGCTCCATGATGATGTTGCGCACCCGCTGGCGCGGATTGAGGGAAGCGAAGGGGTCCTGAAAGATCATCTGCAGCTTGCGCCTTACCGGCAGCATGCGGCGATAGTCATGCTGGGAGATGTCTTCACCCTCGATGCGGATGGCACCACCCGTCGGTTTGTAGATGCGTGCGATGGTCTTGGCGACGGTGGACTTGCCGCAGCCGCTTTCACCGACCAGGCCCAGAACCTCGCCGCGTTCGATCTGGAAGCTCACGCCGTTGACCGCATGGACGATGCGTCGCGCGAGTGTCGGCAGGCCGTTTTCAAAGCGCAGCCTGTCAAGCGGCCCGCCGCTGACATCGAAACGCTGTTCCAGATTCTCGACCTCCAGGAAAGCGGTCACGGCTTGCTCCCCTCTTCCAGCGGAAAATGACAGGCGACCGAACGCTCCCCGGTCAGGGGATGCGGCAGCGGTTCCTCCTCCGCGCAGCGGGCCTGGGCGAAGGGGCAGCGTTCCCGGAAGTTGCAACCCTTGGGCAGGTTGCGCACATCGGGCACCGCGCCGGGGATCTGCGTCAGCCGCGGCTGGCGGCCGTGCAGCTTGGGAATCGAGCCGAGCAGGCCTTGGGTATAGGGATGGGCGGGCTTGCGGATCAGGGCCTCCTTCGGGCCCTGTTCCACTACCCTTCCGCAATAGAGCACAACGATCTGGTCGGCCATCTGCGAGACGACCGCGAGATCGTGGGTAATGAGGATCATCGAGGCATCGCGCTCCCGCACCTGGCGGCGCATCAGCTTGAGGATCTGCGACTGGATGGTCACGTCCAGGGCCGTTGTCGGCTCGTCGGCAATGATGAGGCGCGGCCCCGCAATCATCGCAATGGCGATGACCACCCGCTGGCGCATACCGCCGGAGAACTGGTGCGGATAGTTCTTAAGACGGCGCTCGGCTTCCGAAATGCCGACGTCGTTCAACATCTCGATGCAGCGCGCGCGGCGGGCCCGGGCATCGAGCTTGCTGTGCAGCCGCAGCATCTCGTCCATCTGCTGCCCTATGGTCTGCAGAGGATTGAGCGAGGTCATGGGGTCCTGGAACACCATCGCAATATCGCGCCCTCGAATACCCTGCAGCTCACTCTCTGACTTACGGGCCAGATCGTCACCATCGAAGAGTATCTGGCCGCCGTCGACCTTGCCGGGACTGTCGATCAGGCCGAGGATCGAAAAGCCGATCACTGACTTGCCGCCGCCGCTTTCGCCGACCAGACCCAGGATTTCGCCGCGCCCGACCGTGAAGCTGACGCCGTCGACGGCATTCACCACACCGGCGAAGGTATAAAAGCGGGTCTCGAGTCCGCGCACATCCAGCAGGGCTGTCTTTTCCGCGCTCACTTCAGCCTCGGATTCAGTTCGTCGCGCAGGAAGTCGCCGAAGAGGTTGATGCCGAAGACCAGCATCATGATCGCCAGACCGGGAAAAGCCGAGGTCCACCAGAGGCCGCTGAACAGTACGTCGAAACCGTTCTTCACCAGCAGGCCGAGCGAAGGCTGGGTGATCGGCACGCCAACACCGAGAAAGCTGAGCGACGCCTCGATCAGAACAAAGGTGCCCACCTGTATAGTGGCGATGACGATCAGCGGTGTGAGGACGTTCGGCAAAACGTGCTTCAGGATGATCTTGCGGTCTGGAAGACCGGCGACCCTCGCCGCCTGGACGTACTCCTTCTCGATCTCACTCAAGGTCGAGCCCCGCACGGTTCGGGCATAAACCACCCAGCCCACCGCCGTCAGGGCGATCAGCACCTTGTCGATGCCGGTGCCGACGGCCGACATCAGGAAAAGCGCAATCAGAATCGAGGGGAAGGAAAGCTGGATATCGGCGACCCGCATGATGAAGGAGTCGATGGCCCCGCGATAGAACCCGGCGAGCAGGCCCAGCGCCGTACCGATGAAACAGGAACACAGCATCGCTACCACGCCGATCATCACCGAGATGCGCGCACCGTAAACGATGCTTGCCAGCATATCGCGGCCCTGCCCGTCGGTACCCAAGGGATAACGCGGGTCGCCGCCCGGCAACCAGACCGGCGGCTTGAAGCTGTCCAGCAGCTCCAAAGATGCAATGTCGTGCGGATTCTGCGCCACCAGCCAGGGCCCAAAGGCGACATAGACGGCGAAGATCAGCATCAGCGCGCTGCCGATGATCGCCGAGGCGCTGCGGCGGTAGTTGAAGAAAAATTCCGATCTCAGAAATCCCTGCATCCGGCGCCTCATTTCAACGTGATGCGGGGGTCGATCAGCGTATAGAGCAGATCGACCAGGAAGTTGATGACGACGAAGATCAGCGCCACCAGCATCAGGTAAACGACGATGACCGGCCGGTCGGCGCGATAGATCGAGTCAATCAGCAGTTTGCCCATTCCCGGCCAGGAGAAGATCGTCTCGGTGATGGTCGCAAAGGCGATCAGATCGCCGAGCTGCAACCCAAAGATCGTCACCACGGGGATCAATGCGTTTTTCAAGCCGTAGCGGTAGAGCACGTCGCGCGGTGTGGCCCCCTTGGCGCGGGCGAACTTCATGTAATCCTGACGGCCCACCTCCATCATTCCAGCGCGTGTAATGCGCAGGATAATCGCCATGGTCGCCAAAGATAAGGTGAATGCCGGCAGAATGATGTGCTGCCAGCCGTCGGCAGTCAGCAGACTGATGCGCATGCCGAGGAATTCGACCGTGTCGCCACGCCCGGACGATGGAAAGAAGCCCCACTGCACCGCCAGCAGATAGATCAGCATCATGCCGACCCAGAAGCCGGGCAGCGATATACCGAGCAGCGATCCGGCCATGATGACCTTGCTGACCCGGCTTTGCGGATTGGCGCCGGCATAGACCCCCAGCGGGATCGAGACGAGAATGGCGAAGACCATCGCCACCACCACCATTTCGATGGTGGCCGGCATACGCTCCAGAATCAGATCGAGCGCCGGCTGGCGAAAGACGTAGGAACGTCCGAAGTCGCCCTCGACAAGGCTGGCCAGAAACCTGGCGTATTGCACGAAGAGCGACTGATCGAGACCGAGGATCCGCCGCGCCTGGGCGATCTCGGCATCGGTGGCATCGATGGGCACCACCATGAAGACAGGATCACCGGTGAAGCTCATCATCAGGAAGACAATGACCGAGACGACCCAGAGAACGATGGTCATCTGGATCAGCCGTTTCAGCAGATAACCGATCATCCGGACAACACGACGCTAAGGAATGGGGGGTTAGGGTAGAGCGGCACGGCGCTCCCGTGAAGCGCCGTGCCGCACTGAACGTCGGACGCGGTCAGTCGACGTCCATCTCGTAGGCCCAAAGGAACTTGTCCACCCGCGGCTCCAGGGTCACACCGTTGCGCACGGCGTAGATATCCTGCTCGTAGTGTACGGGAATCATCGGAATGTCCTGCATCAGTATCTTCGTTGCTTCCTGAAGATAGCCGTCGCGCTCCTCGATTTTCGACGTGCTGTCCGCCTTGTCGACCAAAGCATCGACCGCCGGGTTCGAGTAGCTGCCACGGTTGACCTGACCGTAGCCCTCTTTCTTGTCGCGCGTATAGAACAGGGCGCCGTACATCGAGCCGGCGTCACCCGAAGGCACGTCCCAGCCGCTCATGATGAAACTGGATTGCTCCGTCGGGACCCGGATATAACCCCAGAAATTGGATTTCGGCATGATGTTGAGCTGCAGATCGACATTGATCTTGGCGAGCATCGAAGCCAGAGCCTGGGCGATCTGGGCGTCGTTCACATAGCGGTTATTGGTGGCATCCAGCGTCATGGTGAAGCCGTCGGCATGGCCGGCGTCGGCCATCAGCGCCTTGGCTTTCTCAATGTCGTGGGGATACATCTCCCGGAAGTTCATCCCCTCGACATAACCGAGGTGGGACGACGGCACGTATTGGGTGCTCGGGCTGGCCAGGCCGTTCATGACGATCTTGTTGATCGCATCGGTGTCGATAGAGCGCGCAATGGCTTCCCGCACCCGCTGATCGGTCATCGGATTCTTGTCGAGATCGATGGTCGGTGATTTCTCGCGGGTGTCCATTGCCAGAACCACGTTCAACAGGCTTGGGCGCGTCAGAACCTTGAAGTTGCCGTCGCGCTTTACCCGTTCCACGTCGCGCACCGCGAGATCCTGAATGACGTCGACTTCCCCGGTCAGCAAGGCGGCCGTGCGGGTCGCCGGGTTGGTGATCGGGCGGAAAGTCACCGTGTCGATGCCCGCCTTGCCGGCCCAGTAGTCGTCGAAAGCCTCCAGAATCAGCTTTTCTTCCTTGATCCACTCACCCAGCTTGTAGGGGCCGGTGCCGACCGGTTTCAGGTCCATCTGCTCGTCGCCGGTGGCCGTGGTGTACTCCCGGTCCAGGATCAGCAGCTCGGCCAGATCCATGGCCAGCACGGCGTATGGCTGAGGCGTCTTGATCTCGACCGTCAGGTCATCGACGGCGCTGACAGCGGCGATATTCGCAACCAGATCCGGCCGGATCGACTTTCTGGCATGTTCCACCGTGAAGACCACGTCGTCGGCGGTAAAGGCATTGCCGTTGTGGAAGGTCACGCCCTCACGCAGCTTGAAGCGCCAGGTGGTGTCGTCCACGACCTCCCAGCTTTCCGCTAGGCCGGGGCCGAACGACAGGTCGGCACTCCGCTTCACCAGCGGATCGTAGAGATGGTAGTACATGATGTTCGAGGACAGCTCCTCACCCGCCAGCGGATAGAGGTGGCTGGGGTCGGCGGTCAGTCCGATGGTGACCGATTTGCCCTCTGCCATAACCGCAGCGGGCAGGAGCGCCGCCACGGCGCAGGCACTGGCGAGGAGACGCCGGCTCGACCGGCTTCTGAACGATACAGTCATCTGTCTTTTCTCCCTGTTATCGACGTTCTCTTGGCGCAAGCTCATGCTCTTGGCGCAGGCTCATGGCAGCGCGGACTGCACTTCTATCTGGTAGCCTTCGGGATCCTCGAGGACGAAAGCCCGGATGCCGAGCTGCTCGCTGCTGGAGACCTTGCCCAGGCTTTCGATGTTCAAGGTCGCGAGGTAGGCGTGCCAGGCATCGACATCAGGCACGCGGATGCAAAGCTGAACCGGCTTCACGTCATGTGCGCGATGCATGCCTCGTGTTTCGTCGACCAGACCGACATGGGCCTGCCCGACCATCCGATAGATTTTCGACCAGCCCTGGTCAATGGCCAGGGTGAAACCCATCACGTCTTCATAGAAACGCATCGCCGCCGGAAGGTCGCGGTAGTAGAGAAACGTGATCGCCAGTTCCAGCCGTCCGCCGTCAGGACGTTTGTGATCTGCCGCAGCAGCGTTCATCTACACCTGCCCCCAAAAGCCGCTTCGCTGTGAAATCTCAAAAGTAGGAACAGCGATACTCCAGTGTATACAGACTGTATGTCAAATGGATTCGCCTCGGAAACGCGAAATCGCGACCGTCCTCATTCCCCTCCGCTCATCTCCGCCAGAGAAGGCATGAGCTCGAAAGCCAAGGCAAACAGGGCACTTCCAGTTGCAAATCCCGGACCCTGGCACGACAGGTCGACCCGCCCTAAACCCGCAACGGGAGGGAGCGGCTTGGCAATTGGCGTTGGCGATCTCATTCGTTTAGGTATAGATTGCGCAGATGGCTCAGCAGCGTATACAGAGAATATGCGGATGATCAGCGTTCCATTGACGACAGTTGGACGCCCGGCATGACGGCGAAACTGCCCCGTGCGAGCCTCGGCGATACGGCCTATCAAAGGTTGCGGCAGATGATCCTGAGCGGCGAACTCTCGGCCGGCGCCCGCGTCCTTGAGAACGATTGCGCCGCCCGCCTTGGCATTTCGCGGACCCCGGTGCGTGAGGCGATCAGCCGGCTTACCGGCGAGGGGCTCGTGCGGCGCCCGGAGGGCGGGGCGCCGGTGGTGCATCGCATTTCGACTGACGAAATCGTGGAGATCCTCCATGTCCGCCGTCTGCTGGAAGTAGAGGCCGCGAGACAGGCCGCCGGGGCGCCGGGCCGCGATGCGTTACTGAAACTGCGCGGGGTCTTCGAGGGTTTTCTGTCGGGTGAACGGCCCGATGCAGAGGCGCATCTGGCCGCCGACGACGAACTCCACGAAAGGGTGGTTCTGATGTCAGGCTCCCGGCTTTTGGAGACGCTGATCTCGGACCTGAAGTTGAAAACGCGAATCTTCGACAAGGGCAGCATTCCCGAGCGCTTTGAACCCGGGTGCCACGAGCACATCGCCATCATCGATGGCATCGTTTCCGGCGACCCCGAACGCGCGCAAGCGGCCATGAAGGTTCACATGGACAATGTCCGCGAGAGCATTCTGAACCATCTGACGCGCCTGTTCTGACCCTGAATTCTGTACATCAGATCTGCCCGGGGTCATCAAGGCCAAAGTCCGGCGCCCCAGAATCCTCGGCTTGTCTCGTGGCGGCCTGATTCGCCAGGCGGATCGGCCAGGAACGGCCTATCTCAAGAGAAGCAAGAAACTTCGGTACCGAACAGGGCATTGGGACTGCAACCCGGTTACAGGTTAATGCTGCAGTCGCGGCTGCCGCACCTCTTTTCGAGACGGACTCTGGCCATTCGACGGGGTATGCTCGTCACCTGGGCCACCCGGACCCTCAATCGGCCGGGTTGGGAGATGGGTCGTCACGCTTTCATATGAGTATTTGCAAGTGAATATAGAAAACCAAATGGATTTACGCCTCGGGCTGGCATGAGCATCCGGGACCGTCCGCCCGACGGCAGCGGTTCTGACAAAGGGAAAGAATCAGTACTCTTGGGGATCAACACGACGGCGCGAAAGCAACTTCGCCGACCGTGCGCCATTGCGCTCGGCGCCTTTTTTTGCGCGGCCGTTGCCGGCCTACCGGCTGTCGCGCAGCAGGCAGAAGAGATCCACGGCGATACAGCCCCTCCGGCGGTTGAAGCTGAGGAGACCGGCATTGACTACACGGTGGAATTGACCGGCGTCGAGGATAGCAACCTTCTTTCGGTCTTGGAGGCTTCGTCCCAACTGATCAGCCTTGCCGGGAAGCCGCCGGCCACTGTGATCGGGCTGAGGCGGCGCGGCGAAGCGGATGTCGAGCGTCTCCAGACCGCTCTGCGGTCGGAGGGGTATTACGCCGCCGAAATTGTCCTGGACATCGAAACCGACGATCGGCCTGCCAAGGCCATTCTCAATATCACCTCGGGCACACGCTACAGCCTGGGGGCCTATGACATCAACTATGTGGAAAGCACGCCTCCGACGGACAGCGTGCAGCCGCGTCTTGAGGCCATCGACATCCAGATCGGCATGCCGGCCAGGGCACCCGACATCGTCGCCGCCGAACGGCGGTTGATCACGCTGTTGCAGGAGCGTGGCCATCCCTTCGCCCGCGTGGCTGAGCGCAGAACCTTCGTGGACCGCGAGAAAACCGACATGCGGGTGGACCTCTCCGTGGATGCCGGCCCCCAAGCGACGTTTGGCGCCTTGAGCTTCAAGGGCCAGGAAGGGGTCGCGGCGGACTACCTCCAGCGCATCGCCGAGTGGCCGGAAGGCAGCCTTTTCGACCGGCGCGTACTGCGGGATGTTCAACGCAGCCTCTCGGCAACCGGCCTCTTTTCAACAGTGAATGCCGAGACGGCCGCCATGCCGGAGACCGATGGCTCGCTGCCGGTCATGGTAACCCTGGTTGAGCGCGAACACCGCTCCATCGGCGCCGGCGCCTCGTTTTCGACTGATGTCGGACCCGGCGGCGAGCTGTTCTGGGAACATCGCAATCTCTTGGGTGAGAACGAGCAACTGCGGGCCAGCGCCACCGGTTCCCTGATCGAACAAAGCGGCAGACTGGGCTTCCGTAAACCGGCGTTCCTCAGGCCCGACCAAGCCCTGCTCGCGGACCTGACCGGCGGTTTCGAGGACAACGATGCCTTTGAGCGCCAGTTCGTTGAGGGCCTGGTTGGGCTGGAACGGTCTTTCTTCGAAAACTGGCGGGGATCCGCCGGCGTTTCCGCCGGCTACGAGATCATCGAGGACGAAGGCGACGCGCAGACCGGTGAACGCCAGTTCACGCTCTTCGGCCTGCCCTTGACCGCGGCCCGGGATACCACCGACGACCCCCTCGATCCCGCCAGCGGGTCGCGCTTGCAATTCTCCCTCACACCGACGACCGGCGTCGGTGATGAGACGCTGCTGTTTCTGACCGCCGTGGCCGGCGGGTCAGCCTACTATGCAGTCGACGAAGCGGAACGTTTCGTTATCGCCGGCCGCGCCAGGGTCGGCTCAATCGTCGGTGCGGACACCGAGACGCTGCCGGCAAACCGGCGGTTTTATGCAGGCGGCGGCGGGTCGATCCGGGGTTACGAATTCCAGCTGGTGGGGCCCCTGGACGATGACGACGACCCGCTCGGCGGCACATCGCTGGTCGAACTGGGGGGAGAGATTCGTGTGCGGGTCACCGAAGAGATTGGCGTGGTGCCTTTCGTCGACGGCGGCACGGTTTTCGATGATCCCTGGCCCAACGGCGACGAAACGCTGCGCTGGGCCGCCGGATTGGGTGTACGCTATTTCACCGGGTTCGGCCCGCTGCGCCTGGACGTCGCTTTCCCCCTCAACCCCCGCGACGATGTGGATGACGCGTTCCAGTTTTATGTGAGTTTCGGGCAGGCCTTCTGACATGCCGCAGGCGAAGAAGATTCTCAAGCGACTGGCCATCGGCTTCGGCGGCCTGCTACTTCTCGTCTCTACCGCGGCCGGGCTGGGATACGGCTGGCTGCAGAGCGATGGCGGCCGCGACTGGCTGGCCCGCCAAATCGAAGCCGCAGCCACGACACCGGGTGAAATGGAACTCTCCATCGGTCGGCTGGAGGGCAACGTATTGGAGAGCCTGCGGGCCAGCGACATCGTGGTGCGTGACGCCGAAGGCTTCTGGCTGAGCATCGCCGCCCTGGAAGTCTCCTGGCAACCCTGGAGTCTGCTGAACAGAACACTCGAGATCGACTCTCTGAAATTCAGCGAGGTCGCGCTCACCCGCCTGCCTTCCGGCGAAGCGGAAGCGAAGGAGGAAAACGGTGGCGATCCGCTCGCTGCGCTGAGCTCTCCGGTTAAGGTGCGGGTCGGCAGCCTCAACGCCGACCGGATCTCTCTGGGCCAGCCGGTGCTGGGGCAAGCGGCGGAACTGGCGTTGGACGGATCGGCAAAAAGCGAAGCAGACGGCGCGCTCGCAACCAGCCTTCAACTGCACCGTCTCGACGGCCCGGAGGCGCGGCTCGACGTCGAGCTGATCTACAATCCGGCCGACGATGTCCTGACGGCCGACCTGGAGGCAGCAGAAGCCCCCGGCGGACTCCTGGCCGCCCTTCTGGAGATGCCGGACCTGCCCCGCGCGGCGCTGCGCCTGAAGGGCAGCGGCCCCCTCTCCCTGTGGGAGGGCGATGCTATGCTTTCACTCGGCGATCTTATCGAAGCGGCGGCGGACATCACCCTGGAACGCCGCGGCGGCGATGACCTCGCTTTCTCCATGACCGGGCGCAGCGCCGTCTCCGCGCCGGAACCGGAGGGCGCCTTTGCTCTTATCGACGGCCGCACGGACTTCGCGCTGAAAGGCGGTTGGCAGGAAGCGCGGCGCGTCAGGCTGGACAGCTTCACCGCGGCCAGCGATATCCTCAACCTCTCCATCGACGGCGTGTTCGACGTCGAGACGCGGGCGCTTGACCTGAATCTGGCCGCTACGGCCGGAGACAGCCCGGCGCCTGCCAGTCTGCTGGGTCTCGAACGGCTGGAGGAAGCCTCGGCCGAGATAGCGCTCAGCGGAACGCTCGAAAAACCGCAGGCGGATATCGCGTTTGCGGCCAAAGCTGTCGCCGGTCCGGGCTTCACCGCCGACACGGCGAGCGCTGTCGGCAAGCTGAATGCAGAAAGCAATATCCTGGAAGGTGCGCCGGTCTTCGCTTTTGATCTAAACGGCAACGTGACGGCACCGCGGCTGCCGGGGCAAGACAATCTCGACCCGCTCCTCGGCCCAACGCTCACCTGGTCGCTGAACGGCAGTATCGATACGGGCCCGGCGATCCTCGACCTTGCCGACCTGAAGCTTACCACCGAGGCCGCAACGATCACCGCCACCGGTCAGGCCGGACTCAGCGATGGCGCGGCAGGTCTCGATGTTGCGATGACGGTGCCTGAACTGGCCGCGCTGCAACCGCTGACAGGCATCGCCCTGGGCGGAGCCGCCCGTCTTGCCGGACCCGTTACAGTCAAAAGCTTCGGCCAGCGCCTGGCCGCCGAGCTGGCGGGGCGTTGGGACCAGCCGTCCAGCGAGATTGCCCTGGTCGCCGCCGCCGCGGGCGACGGCATGGATCTCGCGACCCGCCTCGCCTTCGACAACGGCGAACTGCGCATCGAGGAGGTCACAGGCCGGTCGGACATCGCCAACATCGACGCAAGCCTGGCGATCTCGCCGGCAGGCGAACTGAGCGACGCAGGCTACAGTCTTCGCCTGCCCGAGGCCGCTGTGCTGGCCGATGCGTTGGGTGTCGAGGTTACGGGAACGGCAACGGTCGAAGGTGAAGCCGCCGGTCCCTTCGATGCGCTGGCCGTCAGCGGCGCAGCGAAGCTGGCCGGCCTCACTATCGAAGACCAGGAACTGAGAGACCTGACCGCCGGCTATCAACTGCGTATCGCCGGTTCCGATGTCGACGGCCCGGTCACTCTCGCCCTGACAAGCCCTTTCGGCCCGCTGGAAGCAAGCAGCGAGCTGCAGTTGCGCGCGGATACCCTCGGCCTGACAGACCTAGAGGCAGGACTGCCGGACACAAGGATAACCGGCGATGTCATCCTGCCGTTCGACGGCAGCGAACCCACCGCCGGGCTGCAGGCCGATCTCGACGATCTCGGCCCCTGGCTGGCGGTTGCCGGACTCTCAGGCAACGGCAAGGGACGGATCGATGTCAGACTGAATCAGAGCGGGGAGGATGCGCCGGTCGTCGCCACGGCGGATCTCACCGCCATCGCGCTGCGGTCCGACGGCCAGACCGCACCGCTGACGATGGAGAACCTGACAGCCGCCCTGCAGGCGCAAGACCTTGCCTTGACGGGAGACGCGACCTTTGAGATTACGGCCGAACAACTGCGCTGGCAGGATCTTGAAGCGGAAAGCCTTGGCCTTTCAGGAAAAGGCAATCCGGGTGATCTCACATTTAGCCTGACCAGCAGCGGCGCCTGGGTCGAACCTCTTGAGGTCTCCGCGACAGGACGGATGACCCGGGAAGGCGAAAGGCTGACCCTGGCCCTGACACAGGCCGAAGGACAGTTGTTCGGTGAAGCGCTTACGCTGCGCGAAACCGCAACCTTGACCCTTGCGCCCGAAGAAATGCGCCTCACCGGTCTTGACCTTGCCTCCGGCGAGGCCCGTTTGACCGCCGATGCCGCTTTCGCGGCACGCGAAATCGCCGTAGACGCGACGCTGGACGGGCTGCCTCTGCAAACCGTCGATCGGTTTTGGGCAACCGGCGTCGATGGTCGGATTTCCGCTAAGGCCAACCTGCAGGGGTCTTTTGACGCCCCCCGCGGCAGCGCCACCTTGTCGGCCACCGGGTTACAGCCCAGCGGCAGCACGGATCTGCCGCCACTCGAATTGGCGGCAGAGGCCGATTGGCGCGGCGGCCGGCTGAACCTGGAGGGCCAACTCGGTGGTACCGATCTTGCTGCTGCCGATTTCCAGGCCGAGCTTCCCCTAACCCTGACGGCCGAAGGCGCGGCAGTCTTTGCCACGACTGCGCCGATCACCGGAAACCTGAACTGGTCGGGTGACATCACCACAGTACTGCTCTTCGTCCCCTTGCCGCAGCACAGGCTGAAGGGTGCCGCCGCGATCAGCCTCGACGCGAGCGGCAGCCTGGAAACGCCGAAAGTAAACGGCAGCGTCACCCTCGACAACGGCCGCTACGAGAATCTGGATACCGGAACCATCCTGAACGATATTGCGCTGCGGGCCGAGATCGCGGATGACCGCATGACCCTCGCCGGCCTCACCGCCAACGACGGAGCCGGTGGCAGCATAACCGGCGAAGGCCAGGCCTCTATCGATCCGGCGCAGGGTTTTCCTTTCGACATCGCCATCCAACTCGACAAGCTCCATGCACTGCGCCGGGACGATGTAACGGCGGTGACCGGCGGCAGCGTCGAGATCAACGGCACCGCAGATGCCCCCCGGGTGACTGCCAGACTGACCACCGAGACCGTGGAAGTCAGTCTGCTCAACAACCTGCCGCCCAATGTCGTCAGTCTCGACGTCATCGAGGCGAAGGGCGGTGTCGTTCAGGATTCGGCGGAAGACCGGAAGAAGGCGCCGGCTGTCGACGCGGTGCTCGACATTTTCATCGACATGCCGCGGCGGATTTTCGTGCGCGGACGCGGTCTCGATTCCGAGTGGGCGGGCCGCATCTCGGTCCGGGGCAGCGCCGCCGATCCGCTGGTGACCGGCAGCCTGGATCTGGTACGCGGGCGTCTGGCGGTCGTCGGCAAACCCTTCGAACTTCGTTCCGGCAAGGTCACGCTGCCGGAGTCACAAACCGCCGAACCGAGCCTGGATGTGATCGCGGTCTACGAAGGCCCGGAACTGGAGGTGACCGCCCGGCTCAGCGGCCCGCTGACGCAACCCGAACTGGCACTGACCTCCACGCCCGAGGTGCCGCGCGACGAGATCATCTCCCGCGTTCTTTTCAACAAGTCCGCCGCCGGGCTGACCGCCGCAGAGGCTGCGCAGCTCGCCATCGCACTGCGCGACCTGGCCGGCAACGGCGGCGGGGCCGACATTCTGGGTTTTGCCCGCCGCACACTGGGCGTCGACGTGCTGCGCATAGAGGCAGCAGACGACCAGGGGCCCGCCCTGGAAGCGGGGAAATACCTGACCGACGAAGTCTACGTGGGGGTCAAGCAAGGCGCCTCATCCCAATCCAGCGCCGCGACGGTCGAGGTCGAGTTGACCCCCAACATCACGGTCGAGAGTGAAGTGACCGGCTCCGGCGCCAACAAGTCCGGTGTCCGTTTCCAATGGGATTACTGACCCGGCCCTCTCACCCTATGCGACTTATCCCTCGGGCGATGATGCGCCACCTGCAATCTGAACAGGTTCCTTCACGATGACCTGGCGGTGGGGATAAGGAATCTCGATGCCGTTCTCCTTGAAGGCGTCCCAGACCGCCAGCAGGACCTCGCCCTTGATGTTGGCGACGCCGCCCTGCGGATCGAGGATCCAGAAGCGCAGCACGAAGTCGAGCGAGCTGTCGCCAAAGCCCGTCAGGTGACAGACCGGGGGCGTCTGCTGCGAAACGCGCTTGGGCTTGGCGGCCGCTTCCCGGGCGATACGCCTGACCTCATGCGGATCGCAGTCATAGGAGACACCAAAGGTGATCTCCATGCGAACGAGCTCGTCGCTGAAGGACCAGTTCACCACCCGCTGGGTGATCAGGTCCTCGTTAGGGATCAGATATTCCTTGCCGTCACGGGTGACCACCGAGACGTAGCGGGCACCAAGAGAGGATATCCAACCGAAGGTCTCTTCCAGTTCGATGACGTCGCCCGGCTTGATCGACTTGTCGAGCAGCAGGATGACGCCGCTGATGAGGTTGGAAACCACTTTCTGCAGCCCAAAGCCGATACCCACGCCGATCGCGCCGGAGAACAGCGCCAGCGCCGTCAGGTCGATACCGACACTGTTGAGGGCAATGACCACCGCCAGGGCGATGAGCGTGATCTTCAGCAGCTTGCCGAGCAGCACCTGGACCGAGGGTGTCAGGTCGGGAACCCGGCTGATGCGCCCTTCGAGGAAACGCGACAGGGCGGAGGCGGCCCAGAGCAGCAGGGCCAGGGTCAACATGCCCTTGACCACGGTCAGCAGCGAGATGCGCAGGTCGCCAAAGCTGATCGCCAGGGAATCGAGCAAGGCGACCGTGGGGTCCAGCAACTCGGTGATGTTGAGCGCCGCAATCGTCCAGGCGCAGAAAGCCAGAGTCTTGGCCAGCGCCGGGTTGCGCACGAAGGTCGTCACCAGCCGGATCACCACCCAGGCCGTCAGCAGGCTGGCGACCACGCCCAGCAGGTAGCTGCGGCTGGGCCAGGTGCTTTGCTGTATGGCAGCGATGGCCAGCCAGAGCAGGAGCAGGTAGATCAGCGGTGTGAGCACCTGGGGCAAAGCCCGCGCCAAGGCGGAAAACCGCGGCGGCACCTTGGTTTTCTCGATGCGCGCTGCCAAAGCGGGACGCAGACGCCGGGCGGCCAGCACAGACAGGCCGAACAGAAGAACCAGCAGAACGACCTGCAGCAGGGTCCAGGGATTGGCGACGTTTTGCAGCAACCAATCGGCAGCGACCTGGAGCTCGGCGGTAATCCGGCCCGGTTCGAGAATCTGCTCCATCCCTAAGGCTTACCCCGACTGGCGTATCGACATCAACAGGGTGGCCATGACCAGGGGGACGCAAAACCCGCCGCACTGACGGGATGCACCGCGAAAAAGGAGCGTCCGATCTAGGACAGCAGTGCCCGTGCCGTCGCTTCGTCGGAGATGAAAACGGTCGGCTCCAGCAACTGGATCGCCCCGCGCAGAACCGGAACCTTGTCGGCACCGCCGGAGACGAGAACACGTCGCGGTGTCCGCTTCAGGCGGTCGATACCGACGGAGATCGCCCGGTCGTTCACCGGATGGTCGACGAGATTGCCGTCCTCGTCGATGAAGTTGTAGAGGATGTCCCCCACCGCGCCGGCCTTGATGAGCGATTGCCGCTCCGCTTCGGAGAGGTGCCCGACACGATACGACGTGGTCAGGGTGGAGATGCCGCCGACACTGAGAAGGGCGATGTCGAGACTGTCGGCCATCTCGAAAACCTGGGCAATGCCGCAACGCTCCAGCAGGGCATGTTTGGTTTCCGGACTGTCAACCAGCGCCGGCGCGGGAACCAGAAAACCCTCGCCCTGAAACAGTTCGTTGAATTGCCAGGCGAACTCTGCCGGGTTGAACCGGCGCGCCTGAGAGATGCCGCCGAGCAGCGACACCACCCGAAAGTTCTCCAGGGTGCGTCCGACAATATAGGGCAGAGCGGAGTAGAGCGTGCGCCCCCAGCCGACGCCGACGGTGATACCGGAGCGCATGGCCTGCGAAACAAAGGCGCCGGCCGCCGCGGCGATCACCTGGGCCGGATCCTGTTCCGGACCCGAAACGGGCGCGACGATGGCCTGTTCGATCCCGAAGCGGCTTTCAAGCATCCGCTCGACCTCCGTCACCTCGGCCAAAGGCGCGGTGATGGTGATCTGCACCTCGCGGCGGCGGCGCGCGTCGGCCAGCAGCCGGACCACGGTGACCCGTCCGACGCCGAGCATTTCGGCAATCTCGCTCTGGGTGCGCCCCTCGATAAAATACATCCAGGTCGCCCGAACGCGCAGGCGATGGCTGGCATCCGGCAGATTGACCTGCTGTGCGCCTGCTTTCTTGCGGCCCTGGGGCTTCTCTTCTCGGGGCAAGCGATAGGACTCCTAGAGACAAGACTGCAAAATCAAGGACTGAGGTGTTCTAGCTGCCGCTTGCAGTTCCTTCAACCTCAAGCCGTGGTTCCGTGCCGCGCAGCATCGCCGAGAGCAAGGCGGCAATCTCCTCCGGCGCCTCGTTCTGCGGCATATGCCCGGTTTCCTGAAGCAGATGAAGCGCCACCCGGCCCGGCGCCCGCAAGGCCTGGCGCCAGGGGAACACCTTGTCCGCCCTTCCCCAGATAATCTTTGCCGGCGCCTGAAGGCGCGACAGCGCCGGCCCCAGATCAAAGCTTTGCACCGAATCCGGAAAGAGCGTCTCGGCAAGGTCGCGCTGATAGGCGCGCAAGGCCGGGTCCCTGCGCGCCGCCATGGCAGCGGCGATGAACCCATCACCCGGCGGTTCCGCCCCGGCGGTCAACTGGGAAAGCCAGGGGCCGAGGCTCTCGCGCCGGCTGGCACGGGCGATGCCGGCAAGAATACCGCCTTCGACTTCGGGCCCCAGCCCTGCCGGCGCGATCAGTGTGGCCGAGGCGATGCGCCGCGGACGAACATCGGCAAGGGCCAGGGCCAGGGACGCGCCCAGGGAATGGCCGACAAGATGGACAGCCGGAAGGTCTTCCAGATCAAAGGCTTCGACCACGGCCCGCGCAAGCTGGCGAAAGGAATCGATCTTTCGGCGCGGCGACTTGCCATGCCCCGGCAGGTCGAGCCTCAGAACCGGATGCCCCGCCGGCAGGTGCGGCTCCAGATCCTTCCAGGTCGAGGAGTCGCCGGCAAAGCCGTGAATCATAAAGATGGGAACACTGCCGCCTTCACCAGCACGATGGACCTTCAAGGCCCCGGCCTCGGCCTGCCATCCGTCCGGCCTGCCGCTCTGCTGCGGGTCGAGGGTCCTGCCCTGGATCCTGGCCTCGACATCGGCGGCGGAGACGCGCCCGCGCGGTCCCGACCCATCGATGCCGGCAAGATCGAGGGCATGCTCCCGCGCCAGACGCCGCGCCTTTGGCGTCGCGCGTGCCTTGTCCTGCCGGCCCGGGCCGTCGGAAATCTCGAATGCATCCGGCTTGGCCGGCGGCGAAGCCTCCGCCGCCACGCTTGCAGCAGATACCGCTTCGTCGCTTCCGCCTGCCGGGGCCGGGCCGACTGCCTCGCCGGCGGTATAAACCCAGGCGACCGGTTTGCCGATGGCAACCTCGGCCCCGACCTCGGCCAGAATGTGATGCAGCGTTCCGCTGGCCGGGCTTTCCACCTCCATCGCCGCCTTGTCGGTTTCGATGTCGAACAGGGGGTCGCCGGCCTTCACCGCCGCCCCTTCTTCGACGTGCCAGACCGCGATCTTCCCGCTGGACATGTCCATGTCCACCTTGGGCATGATCACCTCAACAGGCATGTCAGATCGCGCCGCGGACGAGGTTCCGCACGGCGTCGAGGATGTCCGGCACCTGGGGAACCGCTGCTTTTTCAAGTTCGGGGTTATAGGGGATCGGCACCTCGGCGCCGCCAAGGCGAACGATCGGGGCGTCGAGGTAGTCGAAGGCTTCGCTCTCGGCAATGGCGGCGCTCACCTCGGCGCCGATGCCCAGGGTGGTGACGCCCTCGTAGACGCAAACCAGCCGCGAGGTCTTGGCGACGCTCTCGATGACCGTCGCGCGATCCATCGGCCGGATCGTGCGCAGGTCGATCACTTCAGCCTCTATCCCCTCATCCACCAAGGTCTCGGCTGCCGCAAGCGCGCGCTGCACCATGATCGAGGTCGCTACGATGGTGACATCCCTGCCGGGACGGCAGACATGGGCCTTGCCGATGGGAACGGTGTAGTAGCCCTCCGGCACCGGGCCCTTCATCTTGTAGAGCAGCTTGTGCTCGAACAACAGGACCGGGTCCGGGTCTTCCAAAGCGGCCAACAGCAAACCCTTGGCGTCGTGGGGCGTCGCCGCCTGCGCCACCTTCAAGCCCGGCACATGCCCGAACCAGGCCTCCAGGCTCTGGCTGTGCTGGGCCGCCGCGCCGGTGCCCGAACCGGCGGGAAAGCGCATGACCAGAGGCACCGAAACGGTGCCGCCGAGCATGAAGCGCAGCTTTGCCGCCTGATTGACGATCTGGTCCATGGCCAGGGTGGCGAAGTCGGAGAACTGGAACTCGTAGATCGGCCGCATGCCGGTGAGCGCCGCACCGACCGCCACCCCGGCGCCACCGAGTTCGGAGATCGGGGTGTCCATCACCCGGTCCTCCCCGAAACGCTGCACAAGATCGCCGGTAACCTGGAAGGCGCCGCCGTAGATGCCGATATCCTCGCCCATCAAGATCACCCGGTCATCGGATTCCAGCGCCAGCGCCAAAGCGTCGCGGATCGCCTCGGCATAGCTCAGCTCGCGCTGACCTGCGTCGAGGGCGGGCGCCGGGGCATTCATGCCGACACTCCTTCCCCTTCACCGGGTGTGTAGACATCCCGCGTCAAAGCGGCCGGGTCAGGCGCGGCACTGGTCTTGGCGAAGTCGATGGCCGCGGCGATTTCTTCTGCCGCCTCCTGCTCCAGCGCCGCCAGGCCTTGCGCATCGACGACCCCGTGTTCTTCCAACAGCTCGGCGAAGCGGACGATCGGGTCGCGGGCGACCCAGGACTCGATTTCTTCTTTCGTGCGGTAACGGTTCCGGTCCGACTTGGAATGCCCGCGCCAGCGATAGGTCACCGATTCGATAAGGCTGGGTCCTTCACCCGCCCGGGCGCGCTCGATGGCGATATAGCCCGCTTCGGCAACGGCGGAGAAGTCATTGCCGTCGACAGTGACGCCGGGCATCGCGTAAGCGGCGGCGCGCTCTGCCACGCGGGGCTGCGCGCTCGACCTCTCGGTCGATGTCGACATGCCGTAGTGATTGTTCTCGCAGGCGAAGATGACCGGCAGCTTCCAGACCGACGCCATGTTGAGCGCCTCGTGAAAGGCGCCTTCGTTGACGGCACCGTCGCCGAAGAAACTCATCACGACAGAGCCGGGATTGAGCCGCTTGGCGGAAAGCGCCGCACCCACCGCGATGGGGATGCCGCCGGCGACGATACCGTTGGCGCCCAAGTTACCCTTGGCAACGTCGGCAATATGCATGGAACCGCCCCGCCCGCCGCAATAGCCGCTCTCCTTGCCGAAGAACTCGGCGTACATGCGCCCGACATCGGCGCCCTTGGCGATACAATGCCCGTGGCCGCGGTGGGTCGAGGTGATCTTGTCCTCATCCGTGAGCGCCATACAGAGGCCGACTGCAGAGGCTTCCTGGCCGATGGAAAGATGCATGGTGCCGTGGATCAGTCCGCGGACGTAACAGTCCTCGGCGCCCTCTTCAAACTGCCGCACCAGATACATCTTGCGCAGCGCGTCGCGCAGCACCTCCGGTTTGTATTGCCGGATCGCAAAGGGGGCGTTGGCAGGCGGGTGAGCCAGCATCAGATATAGCGTTTCCTAATTTAGTGAAAGAAGTTGATCCTGCCGCGCCCTCAACGCCACGATCTTGGCGTCCTGGGGCGGCAGCGCGTTTTCATAAGTGATTAACTCGCCCTTGCGGATCGGCGCGGTTACCTCACCATCGGCCAATAAACCGCAGGGAATAGCACCTTCAACGCGGGCTTCTTCGCTCCGCATGATCCAGGCGCGGTAGCAGTATTCACCGATGGCATCCAGGCGTTCGCCCGGCGCAAGGTCCCTCTTGGCCACCGCACAAACCTCTGCAACCGGCCGGTCCAGCGGGACCATGTCGGCCTTGCCGTAAAGAACGGCGCGCGCGCAAGTCAGCGGGACCTCCAGGGAGGTAAGGTGGTAAGGTCTCAGGAAAGTGAAGTAGGGGCCTTTGCCCAGCTTCAGGTCGGTCATGCGTTCGGAGAGACGGGGATGGGACATCTCGACGACGACGAAAACGCCCGGCGCCAGGCCGGCGCCGATGGAATAGTCGACACGGCCGACATCGGACAGCACGCCGCCGTCTTTCTCGGGTACCAGCACCTCGGCAAGCTGTTCCTTGGTCGCCGCCGGTCCGTGCAGTCCGGGCTTGTCGGGGAGCAGGCCGGTGGCATTGGCGATCGCCGCCATCTCCACCATGGTCTTCGAACCGTCGATGAACTCGACCAGCATCCGCGCGCTCATGTTGCGGCGCTCCGCCTCTTCGACATAGGCGTCGGGCGTCGCTTCGATGTTGAGGGGATTGTTCTTGCCCTTGCCGGCACAGACGATGGGATGCCCCATGGCCGAGACGAATTCGATCAGCTCGATACAGGAGGACGGCTCGTCACCGGCGCCGAGGGAGTAAACGACTCCCAGGCGGTCGGCCTCAGCCTTCAGGTAAGCGCCGATGGTGACGTCGGCCTCGACGTTCATCATCACCAGATGTTTACCCTGCTCCATGGCGGCAAGACCGATCTCGGCCCCGACCGCCGGCACCCCGGTCGCATCGACCACCACGTCGATCAACCCGCTTTCGACCATCGCCGCTGCATCCGGCGTGACAGCGATCTGATCCGCCTCCATGGCCGCGTTCAACGCCGACGGGGTCGCCGCTTCCCTGGCGCCGCCCGCACCATTAAAGGCGATATCGACCGCTTGCATTGCCGCCGGCACGTTCAGCTCGGCAATCGCGCCGATGCGGATTCCCGGCATGTGGGCGACCTGGGTGACGATGTCCGTGCCCATTTCCCCCGCGCCCACCAGGCCGATCCGCAGCGGCCGGCCCGCATCGGCGCGAGCCGCAAGATCCTTGGCAAGGCCGGTCAGTTCAACATTGGTGGCCAAGAGAGAAACTCCATCATCAGACCTGATGCGGACCCTAATGAACATCTGTTTTATCGTCAATACGCATGTTCTGGCCCTAATGCGAGCCCGGCCCACAAATGCCTTGACAAGACTGAAAGACAAATGAACATTTGAATGAATAGAAATAACATTGTTCAACGATAAATGGGAGGATTCATGAAAACGGCGCTGCCGACCCCCTCCCGCGAAGCACCCTGTAAAGCCTCCCGCTTGCCGGACGCAGCCGCACGCCGACAGTGACGTGCGCCCGGCATCCCGAGGTTCCGCAGTGCCTTCAGACGTAAGAACGATCAAAAAGGGAGGTTTTTTCCATGCGCGTTAACAGTTACGGCACGACCCGCCGATCATTCCTGAAATCAAGCGTTGCGGCCGGCCTTGCAGCCGGTGCCGGAACCTCGCTGGCGGCGCCCGCCTTTGCCCAGTCGTCACTGCCCGATCCCGCTGCCGTCCTGGCGGACATTTCGGTACCGAAATATGTGCGTGAGGACTACCGTAAGCTCTACAGCATGTCCGACGAACCACTTTGGGATCCTCAGAAGGATTGGATCCGGACCGTGGACTGGGAAGCTGTGCGGGCCGAACAGGCCGGCAAGACGGTGCGTTTCGCCATCGGCGCGGCGGACCAGGAATCAGCGGCCGAAGGCCTCGTACCATTCGAAAAGCTTTCCGGCATCAAGGTCGAACTGGTTCCCATCCCGGACGACAGCTTCTACGACAAGGCGATTGCCGAGTTCATCTCCGGCAACGCCAGCTTCGACGCATTGCAATTCTTCTCGCCCTGGCTGGGCGACTTCGCCGCGCCGGGCTTCCTGGCGCGCCTCGACGACTACGCCGAGAAATGGAACCTGCCGCTCGACGATTTCTACGACACCTACCGCCTCAATTACGGCCAGTTCGGCGACAAGGGCCTCTACGGAATCCCCTTTGACTGCGACATCCAGATGGTGCACCTGCGCAAAGGTTATGTGGAGCAGGTCACCGGCGGACCGATCGACAAATGGAAGACGGTCGAGACCTACGACGACCTGATCCGCCTCTCCGGCGAGTTGAACAAGATCGAGCCGGGTGTCGCCGGCGTGGGTCTAATGGCCGCCCGCGGCTTCTGGTCGACCTATACCTGGGAGCACATTGCGGCCCAATGCGGCGTCGACCTCTTCGACGGCGAGTGGAACCCGATCTTCAACAACGATGCCGGCATCAAGGCGCTGGAGATCATCCTGGATCTTCAGAAGAATGCCGCCCAGGGCGTTGCCGGTTGGGGCTGGCCGGAAAACCGGGCGGCCTGGCTCGGCGGACAGCTTGCCACCAACATCTCCTGGCAGGACAGCGGCACCCAGGCCATGCGGCCGGACCAGAGCCAGATCGTCGACGACTTCGTCACCATCTACGAGCCGCGGGTGAACATCGAGGGCGCCCGTTTTGCGCCGCCGAACATCGCCGGTTCGACCTCCTGCGTCGCCTCGACCTCGCAGAACCCGGAAGGCGCGTTCTTGATGCTCGCCTTCCTGACCACGGCGTCGATCATGGCGATGAACGAAGCCAACGCCAACGGCGTGGCGCCGGGCTACAAGTCGGTGCTGAACAACGAGCGTCTGCGGGCCGTTTCCCAACCGGCCGAAGTCTGGGCGGAGAGTCTCGACTATGCCTGGTGCGCGCCGCGCATTCCCGGCATGTTCGAGATGGAGCAGGCCCTCGGCAACGAGATCAACCGTGCTGTCGTCGGACAGATTCCCGCCAAGGAAGCACTGGACAACGGCGTCAATGCCTGGCGCTCGATCATGAAGAAAAACGGCTTCTTCAGCAGCCGCGAGCCTTTTGCCTATTCCGCGGTGGAGGCCGGCACCTGGGCCGGCCGTGGCAAGCCGTCACCGATCTGAGTTCGGCGTGCTGTCCTCAGGGAAGCGGGTAAGAGCCCGACATCGATGACGCAATCCGCAGCAACAAGCGAGGGGACGGCGATATCCGCCGTCCCTTCTCTGCGGCGGCGCCGGCGCAGTCCCTTCCGGCGCAAGCTCTTTCCCTACCTGCTGGTTGCGCCGGCGGTGATCTATCTGTTGATGATCACCCTCTATCCCGGCGTTTACGCGATCTATCAGTCCTTCTTCTTCGTCACCTTCACCGGCTGGGTGCCGGCCGGTTTCGAGAACTACACCAATCTGTTGCAGGACCGGGAATTCTGGGCGGCGCTCTGGAATACCCTGGTCATCGGCGGCATTTCCCTGGCCCTCGAATGCGTGATCGCGATGACTCTGGCGTTCTACACCTACCGCGATCCCTTCATCCGCGGCTGGCGCATCATCTTCCTGATGCCCATGCTCTTCATGCCCTCTGCGGTGGCCTTCATCTGGAAGTTGGCCTTCAACGACGGGCGGGTGGTCTCCGACCTCCTGATGCAGCTCGGCCTGATCTCCGAAAACATCGACTTTCTGGGCGACGTCTGGAATGCCCGGCTGACGCTTATCGTCGCCGACGTCTGGCAGTGGACGCCCTTCCTGTTCATCATTTTCGTTGCCGGACTCCAGGCCCAGGACAAGGAGATCGAAGAAGCCGCCCGCCTCGACGGCGCCAGCTGGCCGGCGATCTTCTGGAACATCTCCCTTCCACTGATGCGCCCGGTGATCGCGGTGGCCGTCATCCTGCGGGGCATCGACATCACGACGATGTTCGCCAATGTCTTCATCATCACCCAAGGCACGCCCGGCGGTGCGACCGAGACCATCAGCTATTTCATCTACCGCATGGGCTTTCGCACCTTTAACTTCGGCTACGCCTCCGCGGCCTCCGCCTTGATGCTGATCTTCACCATCATCGTCGCCCAACTGCTGTTGAAGCGGTTCTTCCGCTCGGGAAGGGCGTGATGGCCGCGACCGGAAGAATGCGCCGCCGCTCAGGCGAAAGCCGCGTGCTCCGCTATGTCATCCTGGCTGGTTGGGCACTCTGCTGCCTGCTGCCGATCCTCTGGTTTCTTTCCATCGGCTTCAGGCCGCGCACAGAGATCATCACGCCGCAGCCGATTTACTGGCCGACCTTCTCCCTCGACGCCTGGCATATGATCTGGGACGACTGGCCGATGGCCAATTACCTGATCAACTCCCTGCTGGCCATTGTCGGCTCGGTGGTCATCGACCTGGTGCTCGCAATCCCCGCCGCCTATTCCCTGGCGCGCTATAACTACAAGGGCCGCGAGGACATCGGTTTCTACATCCTCTCGACCCGGATGATGGCCCCGGCCATCGTGGCGATACCGATCTTTTTCCTGTTCAAGGGTCTTGGCCTGCTCGACACGGTCTGGGGCCTGATGCTGGTCTATGCCGCGATCAACCTCAGCCTCGTCACCTGGATCATCCGCTCCTACATGCAGGATATTCCCCACGAGCTGGAGGATGCAGCGCGCACCGACGGCGCCTCGGACCTACGCATTCTCTGGGAGATCGTGATTCCGATCTGCCTGCCGGGAATCATCACCGCTGCGGTGATCGCGGCGATCTTTGCGATCAACGAGTTCCTCTTTACGCTGTTGATCGCCTCGACCAAGAACGCCTACACCATGTCGGTGGCTCTGGCGAACTTCACCGGTGGCTCGGACGGCAAGATATACAATGCGATTGCGCTTGTTTCCTTCCTGGCCTTTGTGCCGGTATTTCTGCTTGTCATAGCGATCCAGAAACATCTGTCGCGCGGACTGACGTTGGGGGCTTTAAAAGGATGAGTCGTGGCAGAGATTGAGTTGCGTAAGGTCAGGAAGCACTGGGGTGACTTCGTCGGCGTCGATGACGTCAATCTGAAGATCGCCGACGAGGAGTTCGTGGTCTTTCTCGGTCCGTCGGGCTGCGGCAAGACGACGACCATGCGCATGATCGCCGGCCTGGAGGACCCGAGCGGCGGCGAGGTGATCATCGACGGTGAAGTCGTCAACGACGTCGATGCCCGTGACCGGGATGTCGCCATGGTCTTCCAGAGCTATGCGCTCTATCCCAATATGACGATCTTCGAGAACATCCGCTTTCCCCTGCGCATGCGCGGGGTGCCCAAGGCCCAGCATGTCGAGCTGGTGAAGCGGGCGGCGGAGATGGTGGAGCTCGGCGACTACCTCGACCGCAAGCCGGGCGCGCTTTCCGGCGGTCAGCGCCAGCGCGCGGCGCTCGCCCGCGCGGTGGTCCGTCAACCCGATGTGTTCCTGATGGACGAACCACTGTCGAATCTCGACGCCAAGCTGCGCTCGGCGATGCGGGTGCAGATCAAGCACCTGCAACGCCGCCTGAAGATCACCACCGTCTATGTAACTCATGACCAGGTCGAGGCCATGACCCTGGCCGACCGTATCGTCATCATGAACGGCGGCGCGATCCAGCAGATCGGCACGCCGGATGAAATCTACAGCAATCCGGCGAATACCTTTATCGCCGGTTTCATCGGCTCACCCCCCATGAATCTCATAAGAGGACGCGTCGAGGGGGGCACCTTCATCGCGCCCGGCGTGAAGGTCGAAGGTATCGACGCCGAGAGCGGCCGTGCGGTGACCCTGGGCGTGCGGCCAGAGGACTGTCATCTGAACAGCGCCCCGGCCGAGATGACCGGTATTGTCTTCGGAATCGAGCCAACCGGCGACCAGACCCTGGTGAGCCTGCGCACCGATGACGACCTGTTCGAGATCCGCGCCGACCGCGACTTTCGGGCACCGCTGGACACCACGGCGCATATCAGCTTTGATCGCGATCGCCTCTACCTCTTCGACGGGGTGTCCGGCGAGCGTCTGCGCCAGCCCGGATGAGAAGCCAACACGAAAAACAACGGACGCGATCGGTAAAATGACGTTCGACTATACCTCCCTCGGGTTTTACACCTTCGACTGCCTGGGCCGCCCGGTGAGAGACATTCCGCAGGGCGATGATACTTATTTCATCGACGAGCTGACCATCGCTGTCTCCGGCGCCGCGGGCAGCGCCGCCATCGTCGCCGCCAAACACGGGCTCTCAGTGCAGGCCGTAGGCGGCGTCGGCGATGACGACATGGGCCAATGGGTGCTGCAGAAGCTTCGAAGCTTCGACATCGACACCGCCAACATGGCGGTCTGTCCGGGTGTCGCAACCTCCTCCTCCATCGTCGCCACCCGCCCCGACGGAGCCCGCTCGGTTCTGCACAAAAAGGGCGCCACCGGAGCCTTCTTCGTCACAGAAAACCAGATCGACCGGGTGCTCGATACCCGTATCCTCCACATTGGCGGCATCGGCCTGATGGACCGGATGGATGGCGCCCCCAGCGTTGCCCTCATCCGCCAGGCAAAGGAACGCGGGTGCATCACCACCCTCGACGTTTTTGCCAGTACCCAGGACGATATGCCTCTGGTGGAGGGGTTGCTTCCCTATGCTGATTACTTCCTGCCGTCCGAAGAGGAAGCGATGGCGCTTTCCGGCCTCACCGACTATGACGATGTCGCCAGTTACCTCCTGGACAAGGGGGCCGGCTGCGTCGTCCTCACTCTCGGCGCGGGAGGTGCCCTCTACCGGCACAGCGACGGAACGCGCTTTCATCTTCCGGCTTTCGACATCGACGTCCGATGCACCTGCGGTTGCGGGGATTGCTTTAACGCGGGCTTCGCAACCGGTCTTCACCTAGGATTGGACCCGGAAACCTGTGTGCGCCTGGGACAGGCGTCTTCGGCACAAAACGCCATGGGCCTCGGCTCTCAGGCCGTCGTCACATCGCTCGCGGCAACGCAAGCCTTCATGGAACAGACGGCAGTCAGGAACTGATTCCAGCACTGGTAGGCGCCGCGCACGAAGACTATATAACTGAGGGGAGATTTGGTTCAGGCAATGCCCGGCAGTCAGCGGAGTCTCAGTACATCGGCAGCCACGCTGCCCCTCAAAGACGCCTTGCGGATGCTGCGTTTCACGGTGAAACGCGGGCGCAGCCTGCTGGACAAGCCGCTAGCGCCGGTTCCCTCGCCGATCAGCACGGTCGCAAGGGCGGCGCTGCGGGACTTCGACCAGTTTGCCGACCGCGTCAACGATGTCGCCGCCGGCCTTTCCCATCGTTTCCTCGATTCAGGCGATCCGGGGCGCCTGCGGGCCGCCACGCTGGAGGACATCGAAAACATCGGTGAGGCGGAGATCGTTTTCGCTCAAGCCGCTTACCGGGGCCTGACCTGTGCGCTGCGCCACCTCGGCGCCAACGAAGGACTGGTCAGCGAGGTTCGCATCGCCGAAGCCTACAAAACGGTCATTCAGTCCGGCGCTACAGAAGGAGATCGCTTCTCCATCGCCGCGGCGCTGATGCAGGAATTGGTGCAGCGCAAGGTCGTTCGCGATCTGCTCTCCGGACCGGACCAGGAAGCCGCAAGCCTGACCGAGGCCGAGCTTGCCAAGGTATCGATTTTCGCGCTCATCCTCTGGTTCCTGGTCGAACGCGAGGGTGACCAGGACGATGTCGAGGCCCTGTTGCTGACCTGCTGCGATATCGCCCGGGCGCTGGAATCCGATCTGGCCGAGCGCTGCGGCGATGTCGAGCGCCTGCGCGACCTATTCGCCGCCTATGTAGACAAGATCTGAGGCGGTCATGGGGTTCCCGGTTCCCGACGCCCTCAGCGAAACCGACCGCCCGATCCGCCGGGCGATGCGGCGGATGCGCTGGTTCAAACAGTCCTTTGCCGAGCAGGTCAAAGCCATCTCCGACGCCAGCGGCGTCGAATACAGCATCAACAACGAGAAGCTGGCCCGGGTCTTCGTCGCCTGGCTGCGCGATTTCGAAGCGCAGAAGCCGACACAGCCGGCCGCACGGCGCGCCTTCACGAACTTTGCCTCCGGGCTGATGCTGCAACAGCTGATCTGCGATGCCCCGCTGGAGGTGGTGAGCGTTCCCGTCGGCTCCGATGCCTCCAACCCGGCCTACTACTGGCCCGAAGGTTATGTCTATGTCGCTTACTGCCTGAACGTGCGCGCCGCTGTTCTGGCCCAGGATCTCGACGAAGCGCTGACCCTGACCCCGGATCTGTCGAATATCCGTACCTGGTGGTCCTTCAAGGAGAACGTCACCGAGGATCCGGCCCTGGCCATCGCATTCCTTGATCTTTTCTCCGGCGAAAATCCGAACTGGTCCACGCCTTCGCTGTTCTACGAACAGGTAACGCAGTTGCCCAAACAGCCGGCGAACGGCAACCAAAGCAAAGACTGATCACGGCCTGTCCAGCGGAAGAGTCTCAGCTCCGCTTCGGCCCCTTCCAACCGAGCAGCGTAATCATCCTCTCGGCCTCGGCCTGAACCGCCGGCATGGCCGCCCTCATCAAGTCAAGACGGTCATAGATCTTGGGGTCTTCCGCAAAGGTCCGGCGCAGCCTGTTACCGAAGGCCTGCCGCAGCACGGTCCCGATGTTGAACTTGCAAACCCGCGTCGCGGCCAACCTGCGGACATCTTCTTCGTAGAGGCCCGAGGTGCCGTGGATGACGAGCGGTAACTTGACCAGATTTTCGATCTCCGACAGGCGGTCGTAAGCAACCGTCGCAGCGGGCGCGCTCAGCCGATGCACGTTGCCGACGGAAACGGCCAGGGCGTCCAGACCGCCCTCCTCTGCCAGGCGCCGTGCCTCTGCGGGATCGGTAAGCTCGGACTTGATGTGATCGCGGCCCTCCGCATAGGGAACGGAGCCGATCTCCGCTTCCACCGAGGTTCCCGCCGCATGGGCATGCGCCACGACACGCTGCACTGCCGCGATGTTCTCCTCCAGCGGCAACTGGGAGCCATCGATCATCACCGACGAAAATCCCAGGTCGACCGCATCCAGCACGTCGTCGATTTCATAGGTGTGGTCGAGATGGGCACAAACCGGCACAGTGGCGTCCTCGGCAAGCCCCCGGAACAAGGCCGCCACCATCTTCACCGGCATGAACTGACGCAGGTCCAGGTTGGCGGAAAGAATGACCGGGGCGCCGAGCGCCTCCGCCGCCGCGACTACGGCGCGCGCGTCCTCATAGCCGAAAACGTTGAAGCAGCCGACCGCATAGTCGCTTTCAAGGGCCGGCTGCAGGATTTCCGAGAGGTTGACCAGCATCTATTTGAACCCAGCATCTACTTGAATTTGGCGATCATGTCCTTGATGCCCGGGATCGTCTCGACCTGATAAGCATGCTCCGGCTGGAAGTTCTGCACCAGCGGGCGCTGCGACAGGCCGCCGAGGATGGTGAAGTAATACATCTCATAGCCCGGCGCCGCGACGGAGGGGTGATAGCCGCCGTCGATGACGAAGGTCGAGCCGTTCTTCACATGATAGCACTCACCGAACTCCTCGTCCTCGCGCTGATGAAACTGCGCGCCGAAACCCCAATCCGGGTTGAAACGGAAGTTATAGACCTCGTCATGGCGGGTTTCCCCGGGCAGGTCGTCGGTATCGTGTTTGTGGGAGGGAAAACCCGACCAGCCGCCAGCACCGACGGTGAAAAGCTCACTGACCAGCAGACGCCCGACCTTGCCGGCCTGTTTCTGGCCCAGGATATGCTTGATCTTGCGGTGGGTCTTGGTGTCGTCGGAGCCGTACTGTACCGGATCGATTTCATCCGGCCTGACGACAAAGGGCTCCAGCACCTCGTCGAACTTGGCCCCGGCCACGAAGACCTCGGTGTCTTCGGAAACACAGGTGAAGGACGCCAACCTGCCGCTCGGCACATAGACACCGGAAGGATTTCCCTCCCAGAGCGACGGGCGGTCGCCCACGGCCTCGAAGATCTGATTGCCGACCGCCACATCGATGGTGCCGTGGGCAGGCACGCAACAGGTCTCGTAGCCCTCTTCGGCGTAGCTGAAGGTCTCGCCCTTCTGAAGCTTGACGATGTTCATATAGACCAGCGGCACCCGCGCATCATTGGCGCCGACAATCGGTTCGTTCTTGTTGTCATAAGGCTGAATGTGCATGGCTCAAGTCCTCGTCGGGTTTGAGGTCATCTGCTGCGATGACAGGAAAGTGGTGAGTTCGGCACTGTCCGGCATGGCTGAAGCGCAGCCGCGGCGGGAGACAACCATGGCGGCGGCGGCGGAACCGCAGCGGACGGCCTCTTCCAGCGTTTCACGCTTCAAAAGGGCTGCCATCAGCCCGCCCATGAATGCATCGCCGGCGCCATAGGGCTTCAAGGCCGTCACCGGGAAAACACCGCTGTCGATCCGCCAGCCGGCACCGAGAACCGTTGCGCCGCTGCCGCCACGTTTCACGATGGCAAGGCGGCCATCGGTCTCCGTCAGACTTGCCGCGGCCGCCTCGCCGTTGCCATCGGCGGAGAAAACCGAAAACTCCTCGCTGTTGCCGACGATGAGGTCGCACAGCCCGGCGGCCCGGTCGTAGACCGCAGCCGTTTCTTCCCGGGACGACCAGGCATAGGCGCGATAGTCCAGGTCAAAGACCGTCACGGTCCCCGCAGCCCGCGCCGCCGCCAGAAGAACCATCGTCGCAGCGCGCGAGGGATCGGCCACCAGGGCAGTGCCGGTAATGATAAGCACGCCGGCCTCGGCCACGGCGGCCACGAGCGCGTCATCCGCTGTTAGCTGCAGATCGGCGGCGTTGTTCCGGTAGATGGTAACCTCACAGTCCGCCGCCCGGACTTCGGCCAGAGCCAGACTGGTGCGCGGATCGCCGGAAACCGTCTGCAGAAAGCGGGTATCGACACCGAAGCTCTCCAGCCGGCTGCTTACGAAGCGACCGACCGGATCATCCGACACGGCAGAGAGCAGACCTACCGACACCCCCTGGCGTGCCAGAGCAACCGCTATGTTGCCGGCTGAACCTCCGAGATCGCTGGTGAAGCCGGCCGCCTCGGCGATTTTGCCGCCGTCTTCCAGCGGATAAAGATCCAGGCCGGCGCGCCCCAGGGCCAGCGCACCGAAAGGGCGGTCCCGCTTCAGACGGTCTATGGCAAGGGTCTGCGCCAATTCAGACACCACGCCGCTGGTGCCGGCGGCCTTCGTCCCATTTGCGGGCTGCTGCGCGAACCCCTTCACGCTTAGAGACTTCAGGAATACCGACCTCCCACCAGGCATCCCCTTCGGTCCAGACGTACCTGTCGACCTTGACGGTGATGACATAGGTGCCGGCCGCCGCCTTCGCGCGTTCCAGGGCCGCGTCCAGTTCGCTGATCGAGGACACCGCCTCGGCCGCCGCGCCCATCGCCCGGGCATGGCCGGCGAAGTCGACGTTCACGAAGCTGTCGATGCGGCAGTCCTCCAGCAGGTTGTTGAAGGATTCGTTGCCGCTGTTGTTCTGCAGCTTGTTGATCACGGCAAAACCCTGGTTGTCGCAGATGATCACGATCATTTTGTGCCCGGTCAGAACCGAGGAGTAGATATCGGAATTCATGATCAGGTAGGACCCGTCGCCGACCAGCACGTAGGTGTTGCCGGGCTCGCCGGCATCCGCCTTGGCCATGGCTGCGCCCCAGCCGCCGGCCACTTCATAGCCCATGCAGGAAAACCCGAACTCGATGTCGACCGAGGCGATGCCCTTGGCTTTCCAGTTGGTGTTGAGTTCCGCCGGCATGCCGCCGGCGGCGGTCAGAACCCGATCCTCCGGCCCGCTTGTCCGGTTCACCGCACCGATGACCTGAGCGTAAGACGGAAGGCTGTTGGTGGCCCCGGAGGACTCTTCTGCCGTGCGTTCGTCCAGCGCTGTGTTCCATTGCCCGTAGAGCTTCTGCGCCTTTGCCGCCCAGTTTGCCGGCGCCGTCCAATCACCAAGCCGGGAATCGATCTCGGCAAGCGCCACCTTGGCATCGCCGATCACCGCCTGGGCGCGGTGCTTCGCCGCATCGAAGCGGGCGGTGTTTACCGAAACCAGGCGCATCTCGGGGTTCTGAAAGGCCGACCAGGAGGCCGTCACGAAGTCCTGCAGCCGGGTGCCGAGCGCCAGCACAAGGTCCGTCTCTCTGGCCAGGGCATTGGCCGACTGCGACCCGGTCGGGCCGATCGGCCCGGCATTCATCGGATGGTCGTGGGGCAGCAGGGCCCGGCCCGCCAGGGTTTCGACCACCGGAACGCCGTGCCGCTCGGCGAAGGCCGCCAGATCTGCGGAAGCGCCGGAATAGTGCAAACCCCCGCCGGCGATGATCAGCGGCCGGTGGGCGGCTGCAATCATCCGGGCCGCGCCGGTCAGATCATCGCTGTCCGGCCTTGGACGGCGGATACGATGAACCTGGGGCTCGAAGAAGACAGCCGGATAGTCATAGGCCCTGGCCTGGGTATCCTGCGGCAGGCCCAGAAAGGCAGGACCACAGTCGGCCGGATCGAGTAGGGTTTCGAC
The DNA here is from genome assembly GCF_965249265.1 of Pelagibius sp. Taxonomy (NCBI): domain Bacteria; kingdom Pseudomonadati; phylum Pseudomonadota; class Alphaproteobacteria; order Rhodospirillales; family Rhodovibrionaceae; genus Pelagibius; species Pelagibius sp. Next base: position 3,905,389 of record NZ_OZ252224.1, read on the forward strand.
CATCTGCGGCAAGGACTGCAGCAGTTGTTCCGGTGCCGTAATGCGATCCCAATAGCGGGTCACGGCGCGGAAGGCGTCGTTAACCGATATCGCGGGATTGTGGAAGTGTTCGACCTGTTGCAGCACCGGGTCCGGCAGGCGGCTGGTGAAGGTGTCCCCGGAGAGGATCAGCAACGGCAGACGGTTGGCATGGGCCAAGGCCGCCGCCGTCACCATGTTGGTCGCACCCGGCCCCGCCGAAGAGGTGGCGACACAGATCTGCCGGCGCAGCCGCGCCTTGGCATAGGCCACCCCGGCGAGCGCCATGGACTGTTCGTTCTGCCCGCGCCAGGTCGGCAGGCTGTCGCGCTGCTCGTAAAGGGCCTCACCCAGGCAGGTGACGTTGCCGTGACCGAAGATGGCAAAGACGGCGGCAAAAAGCGGCCACTCCTCGCCGTCGATGTCGATGCGCTGGGCGACGAGATAGCGCACCAGCGCCTGGGCCATCGTCAGGGTCTCATCGCCTCTCGCCATCGCCGCGGAACCTCCATCGCATGCAACGATTTCCCCCTCCTTTCCCGGAGGCGGGGTGCCCCTTTCCCGGGGACGGGATGAAGGACCATACTTGACGGGCGATCCTATATATCCGATAGAGGGTTTGCAACCGGTTGCAGTCATAGAACGGTGCAGGAAGCGAGTTGCCATGAAGAGCATCGGCGTCGGGGTCATAGGAACCGGCTACATGGGAAAGGCGCACAGCGTCGCGCTGAAAGCCGTGGGGACCGTCTTCAAGACGGGTCTGCGGCCGGTCTGCGAGATGATCTGCGCCACAACGGCGGCGGGAGCAGCCGAGAAAGCCGCCGCCTACGGCTTCGCGCGCGCCACCGACGACTGGCGGATCTTGGTCGCCGACCCGGCGGTGGAGGCGGTGGTCATCGCCTCACCCCAACGCACCCACCGCGAAATCGCCCTGGCCGCCATCGCCGCGGGAAAGCCGGTGTTCTGTGAAAAGCCGCTGGGCGAGACGCTTGAGGACTCGGAAGTCATGACCGCTGCCGCAGAGGCGGCGGGCATCGTCAACATGGTGGGCTTCAACTACATCCGCACGCCCGCCAGCCAATTGGCGCTGCAGATCATCCAGGCGGGCGAGATCGGCCGCCTGGTCCACATCCGCGCCGAACACACCGAGGACTTTCTGGCCGACCCCGAAACACCAGCCAACTGGCGCACCCGCGAAGCTTCTTCCGGTGCGCTGGGCGACCTCTCGCCGCACATCATCAACGCGGCCCTGCGCCTTGCCGGACCCATCGAATCCCTGGTCGCCGATATCCAGACCGTCCATGCAACGCGGCCCGGGCCAGAGGGACCGGAACCGGTGGCGAATGACGACCAGGGTCACTTTCTCTGCCGCTTTGCGAGCGGCGCCATGGGCTCCCTCAGCTTCAGCCGCGTCGCCAGCGGGCGCAAGATGGGCTACGCCTACGAGATCTACGGCACCAAGGGCGCTCTGCGCTTCGATCAGGAAGATCAGAATGCGCTCTGGCTCTACGAGAACGAGGCAGCGCCGGGGCGCGAAGGCTACCGCAAGATCCTGACCGGACCGGCGCATCCGGACTATGAGGCCTTTTGCCTCGGTCCCGGCCACGGCACGGGATACAACGACCAAATCATTATCGAGGCACGCGACTTTCTGCGGGCTATAGAAACGGGTAAAGCGGTCTGGCCGACTTTTCGCGATGGCTGTGAGGTCAATCGTGTCGTTGCCGCCGCAGCGCTCTCCAACCGAACTCGCGGCTGGGTGACGGTCAGCCAAGTGTAAGCCTGAACACAACTTTCAGTCATCAACAAGGAACTCACCATGCCTCTTTCGATCGGCAATGCTCCCTGCTCCTGGGGTGTCGAATTTGCAGACGATCCGCGGAACCCGGGCTGGCAAGAGGTTCTCGACGAGGCCGCAGCGGCAGGCTACGGCGGCCTGGAACTCGGCCCCATCGGCTATATGCCGGAAGACCCGGCGGTGCTGGGCAAGAGCCTGGCCGAGCGCCGGCTGTCGCTGATCGGCGGGGTGATCTTCCGCCCCTTCCACGATCCGCAGAAGTGGAATGAAGTTCAGGGCGCCAGCCGGCGGACCTGCGAAGCCTTGAAGGCCCATGGGGCGAAACACCTGGTACTGATCGATTCCATCGCCGCCAGCCGGGCCCCGACGGCAGGGCGTCCGCACGAAGCCGAACGCATGAACGACGCCGAGTGGCGCGGCTTTATCGAGCGCATCCACAGTATCGCCCGCATGGGCACGGAGGACTACGGCTTGACCGTCGCCCTGCATGCCCATGCCGCAGGTTTCATGGAGTTCGAAGACGAACTGGAGCGCGCCCTGGCGGAAATCGATGCGGCGCTGTTGTCGGTCTGCCTCGACACCGGGCATTGCCTCTATGCCGGCTTCGATCCGGTCGCCTTTTACCGCCGCCACGCCGCCCGGGTGAGCTATATCCATTTCAAGGACGTCGATCCCAGGGTGAAGGCCCAGGTGGTTGAAGAGCGTATCGGCTTCTACGATGCCTGCGCCCGGGGGCTGTTCTGCAATCTGGGCCGGGGCGCCGTCGACTTCGAAGCCATGCGCGATGCTCTGGCGGAGAACGGCTTCGACGGCTGGGCGACGGTGGAGCAGGACTGCGATCCCGCCGGCAACACCAAACCGCTGGAAGATGCCAGGGCGAACCTGGACTACCTGCGCAGCATCGGCCTTGCCGCCTGAACCTTGGAGAAGTCCATGAACAAGCTTACCTGGGGCATGATCGGCGGCGGCGAGGGCAGCCAGATCGGGGGCGCCCATCGCGTCGCGGCGGGGCTCGACGGCGCCTTCAGCTTCAGCGCCGGCGCCTTGGACATCGACGCGGCGAAAGGGCGGGACTTCGCCATCCGTCTCGGCGCCGCAGCAGATCGCGCTTACGGCGACTGGCGGGAGATGCTGGAGGGTGAATCGAACCGGCCCGACCCCGTCGACCTGATCACCGTCGCAACCCCGAACAACACCCACTTCGAGATTACCAAAGCCTTCCTGCAGGCCGGATTCAACGTGCTCTGCGAAAAGCCCATGACGACAACCGTCGCCGAGGCCGAGGAGATCGTCGCCGTCGCACGCCAGGCCGGGCGCCTCTGCGCCGTCAACTACGGCTACTCCGGCTATCCCCTGGTGCGCCAGATGCGGGCCATGATCGCGAAAGGCGAGCTCGGCGCCGTCAGACTGGTGGTCGCGGAATTCGCCCACGGGTTTCACGCCGATGCCGCCGATGCCGACAATCCGCGCGTCCGTTGGCGCTATGACCCGGCCCAGGCCGGCGTTTCTTCGGTAGTGGCCGACTGCGGCAGCCACGCCCTCCACATGGCCTGCTTCGTCACCGGCCAGACGGTCACGAAACTCTCCGCCGACTTCGCATCCTGCCTTGAGGGCCGCGCCCTGGAAGACGACGCCCTGATCGCCTTTCGCATGCACGGCGGCACCGTCGGGCGGCTCTGGACCAGCGCCGTTGCCATCGGCCGCATGCACGGCCTGACCCTGCAAGTCTTCGGCGAGAAAGGCGGCCTGCGCTGGGCGCAGGAACAGCCGAACCAGTTGATCTGGACGCCATTGAATGAATCCAGCCGGATCCTGGAGCGCGGCGCCGCGGGCCTGTCACCGGCAGCACAGAGCGCCTCGCGCCTTGCCATCGGCCATACCGAGGGAATGTTTGCCGCCTTCGCCAACCTCTACGCCGATCTCGCCGAGGCCATTCGGGCCCAAAAGGAAGGCAGGAGCATGGCGGCGGATGCGTTTGCCTGTCCAACGGCGGAGGACGGCCTTCACAGTGTTGCAGCCATTCACGCCGCCGCCGCCTCGGCCAAGTCCGGAGGGGCCTGGGTCGAGCTAGAGGGCTAGAGCGAGCGCAGCGTCTTGCGTACCACGGCCTGACAGGGGAAGAGGCGCGCCTCGGCGCTGCGGCCCGGCTCTTCGACCAGCCGAACCACAAGTTCCACCGCGGAGATGATGATATCGCGGATCGGCTGGCGGATCGTCGTCAGCTCGTAAGCCGTCCAATCCGCCATGGCAATATCGTTGAAGCCGATCAGGCCGATCTCCTCGGGCACCGTCACACCCCGTTCGCGGCAGATGTCGCGCGCGCCCATGCAGAGAATATCATCGCCGCAAAAAACCGCTTCAACCGGCCCCTGGTCGAGCAGCGCCGCCATTTCCTTACGCCCGGCGGCGTAACTGTAAGTCTCGGCAAAGCGGGTTTGCGCAATGCCGATTCCCGCCAAGCCCAGCCGCCGCTCGAACCCGGCCAGCCGATCCTCCGTCGAGGTCGCCTTGCGCGGGCCGCCCAGGAAAGCGACCGAGCGGTGGTTCCGCTCAATAAGAAGCTCCGCCGCCAACTCGCCGCCGTGGACATTGTCCACGCCCACCACATTCACCTTGAAAGGCGCCGCCGGTTTGCCGAAGGCATGCACCACCGGCAGGCGGGTTTCGGCCAAAACCTTGGAGAACTGTGGCGGCAGCGTCGACGAGGCGACGATGAGCCCATCGACGCTGTACTGCATCAACATCTCGAGCGAGGCTTCGGCCTGGTCGAGATCTGACTGGTTCACCAGCAACGGCCTCAAACCGCGCTCCTGCAGACCGGCGGTGAAAAGATCGAAGACCTCCATGAAGGCCGGATTCTGGAAGTTGTTGGAGAGCAGACCGATCAGCGCCGTGCGCTTGGTCGTCAGACTGCGCGCCAGAAAATTGGGACGGTAGCCCAGATCGCGGGCTGCCTTTTCAACCTTCTTGCGGGTCCGGGGCGAGACACTGGCCCCCTCGGTGAAGGTACGCGATACGGCAGAGCGCGACACCCCCGCCGCCTCTGCGACCTCTTTCAAAGTCACCTTGGCGTCGCCCTGACCGCTGCGATCCCCGCTTCGCTCCAAACCCCGATTTCCCTCTTCGCTGGCCCTGCCGAATCCCCGCAGCGGCGCCGTTGTTTACCTATCTTCGGCGATACCGCAGGTGCCGACAACTCTGTGCCTCAGCACCCTATATTGCAACCGGTTGCATTTTCCTCATCCCCGGTCTAGTCTCCATTAGACTCAGGTCATATGCCTGAAAAGACCATGAAAGCGCCCAGACCGACCTTGTGGGGAAACCCGCAAAGAGAAAACCTCTTCGGAAACCCAGGGCGCGCAGAGGGAGGATGGAATGAAGTCATTGATGAGGGCCGTCTTCGCGGCCGTCGCGCTGGTCGGCGCAATCGCCACCGGCACCCCGGGTGCCTTGTCCGCCGCCGAAATCAAGATCATCGCCGTTGTCCACGGCCAGGCCTCCGATCCCTGGTGGTCGGTGGTGAAGAACGGGATTTCCGAGGCGGCAGAGGCCAACGGCGTGACCGTCGAATATCGTGCCCCTGAGACTTTTGACATGGTCGCCATGGCGCAGTTGATCGACGCGGCCGTCAATCAGGAGCCCGATGGGATCATGGTATCGATTCCCGATGCCGATGCCCTTGGCCCGTCGATCGAAAAAGCCGTCGCCGCCGGTATCCCGGTAATCTCCATGAACTCTGGCTCTGACGTCTACGAAAAGCTGGGCGCCCTGCTGCATGTCGGCCAGGAGGAATATGCCGCCGGCCTCGCTGCCGGAAAGGCCCTGAAGGCCGCCGGAGGAACCAAGGGCCTCTGCATCAACCACGAAGTCGGCAACGTGGCCCTGGACACACGTTGTCAGGGTTTTGCCGACGGTTTTGAAGGCGCCATCGTGGTCCTGCCGACCACCAACGATCCCTCGGAGATCAAAGCAAAGATAAAGGCCTCTCTGGAATCCGATGCGGATCTCGACACCGCCCTGGGGCTGAGCGCCTCTCTGGCCGGTGAGCAGATCGTCGCGGCGGTGGCGGAACTCGGCCGGGCCGGCGAAATCAAGATCGGCTCCTTCGATCTTTCCGGCGGTTATCTGGAATCGGTGCGCGACGGTGAAGCGCTCTTCGCCATCGATCAGCAGCCGTACCTGCAGGGCTTCCTGCCGGTGCAGCTTCTCGCCCTCAATGCCAGATATGGCGTTATGCCCGCCACGGCCATCGGCTCCGGCCCGAACCTGATCACCAAGGACAAAGCCGCCCAGGTTATCGATCTGGCTTCCAAGGGTATCCGCTAAAACCCCTGGTGCACTTCGGGTGGTGCAACCGCGTTTGCACCACCCGTCTCTTTCCATCTCTTCGAAACCATAACGCGCCGCTAAGCCGGGCGAATCAGGATCTTGCCCCGCTCTTCGCCTTCGGCGACTCCCAGGATGGAGCGTTCAAGGTCGTCAAGTCCCCTGACATCAGCCACCAGCCGATCGAAGGCAATGTCCCCTGCCTCGACGGCCTGGGACAGCAGATCAATCGTCTCGCAGAATTCCTCGCGCGGATAGACGCGGCTGCCGACAAAGCTCAATTCCTTCATGATGCCGAAGGTGACGTTGTAGCGGGCAAACCGCTCTGACGGAAACCCGAGCGAGACGATGCGGGCACGCGGCGCCGCCGCCTCCACAGCCATGGCGATCCCGGCATCGACGCCGGAGGTCTCGATAATCACATCGTAACCCTCACCGCTGCTGCGCGCTGCGAGATCGGCAAGGCAGGAAGATGCGAGAGGATCGAAGGCGTTGACGCCGTGGCTTTCGGCAAAGTCTCGCCGGGCGGCCAGGGGCTCGGAGACCGCGACGTCGGCAGCACCGAGGCGCCGCGCCACCATCGCGGCAAAGAGCCCGATCGGACCGCCGCCGATCACCAGTACCCGCTCTCCGGGGCTGAGCGCCGCCCGCCGGCAGGCGTGATAACCCACGGCAAAAGGCTCGGCCAGCGCTGCCACCTCATCCGGCAGATCGTCCGGCAGGGGAATCAGGCGTTCCGCCGGAACGCCGACGTACTCGGCAAAGGCGCCATCGCGATTGACGCCGATGACCACGAGGTTCGCACAGACGTGGGGCACCCCCCTCCTACAGGCAACGCAGGTACCGCAGGAGACCAGGGGGTGAACGGCAACCCTTTGTCCCACCGCCAGCGTCTCCGTTCCACCGTCAGGCAATCCGGCGATGGTACCCATGAACTCATGGCCTGGAATCACCGGCGTCTTGGCGATCGGTATATCGCCGTTGAAGATGTGGTAGTCGGACCCGCAGACCCCGGTCAATCCGACCCGGACCAGCGCTTCTCCCGCAGCGGGTTCGGGATCACCGACCTGGCGCACGGCGATGCTCTTCCATCGCTCAAGAACCGCTGCTTTCATATCGATCCGTCCTTTGTTTCCGGCCCGGCGGCCCTGATCTCATCGATCAAGGCCCTAACCGCCAACCATTCGTCCGAGAGAGATCGTTTCATGGGATGGTATCGCCAAGGCAGCCGCCAACGGCCGCTGTAAGTCTTCAGAATCTGCTCCTGTACAAAACCCTCATCCCAGCCGGCCCATTCGCCGGCCACCGAGTAGAGATTCATCGAAAATGCCGGCCAGACCTCATTGAACATAATGCGATCCAGATCGGGACCTGAATAGGGGGAGGATGCACAAATCCGCGCGATGCTGCGAAGACCGATCTCTCCAGGTTCATTATCCAGATACAGATCACTGCAAGCCACCCATACCGGCAGCCGGTTTTCGATATCGTCTCTCGGGTGAGAAAGCATCGTCTATCCGTCAAGTCCGTCGAGGCGGTCGTAGAGCCTGCCGGACTCTTCACAAATCGCATCGAAGACCGGCGCCATGCGGTCATAGCGGTCACGCCATGCCGGATCGGGTTGAACTTCCCGGTCATAGCGAACCATCCGGGTAACGGCAGCCTTCAAGTCCGGTGCGTCGCCGGAGGCCACGGCCATCATGCAGGCGGCCCCCACGACGCCGCATTCAAGCTCTGCCGGAATCAGATAGGGGGCATCGAACATGCTGGCTTTGATGGCAACCCAGAGGTCTGACTTGGCGCCGCCGCCGGCAGCAACGAACCGCTCCGGCGCATCCCCCAGGCCCTGCAGACCCGACAGCTCGCGGCGCATGGAGAAGGCGACACCTTCGAGAACGGCGCGGTGCAGCTCCGGCAAGCCGTGCGCCGCCGTGAGCCCAAAAAATTGCGCGCGGGCGTTGGCGGCCTCCCCGAAACGCTGACCGGAGAGATAGGGCAGGAAAAAGAGCGACCTGGCGCCGCAGTCCGCTTTCTCCGCCGCCGCGGTCAAGGCGGCATAACTCAGCTGGTTGTCGTGAAAGGCGCGGCGCGCCCAACGCACAGCATCCCCGCCGGCGTCGAGCAGCGTAAAGCTTCCCCAGTTTCCCTCAACCGTTGCGACGTTGGAGACAGCCTGGTCGATAACCGGCGCGTCATGTATCACCGTCACGATGGCAGAGGTTCCGGTGACGTCGGATGCCCAGCCCGGCTGGGTGAGGCCGGAGCCCAGCAGCGCAACCGGATAGTCTCCCCCGCCGACCAGAACCGGGGTGCCAGGCGACAGGCCGATTTCTGCCGGGGCATCTTCTTTCAGGCTGCCGAGGAGGTCCCAGGGCGCGCGAATGTCCGGCAGCAGATCGCGGCGCAGGCCGGTGGCCCGGAACAATTCCGCCGACCAATCGCGGCTGCCGACATCCATCAGAAAACTCATGGAAGCCTCGGTCCAGTCCCAGGCCCGCTCTCCCGTCAGGCAGAAGCCGATATAGTCCTTGGGCATCAGCAAGGTGGCGGCCCTGTCGTAGGCCTGCGGGTCGTTGTCCGCGATCCAGCGCAGCTTGAAGGCAGGCCAGGCCGGCGCGGCGAGATTTGCCGTGGCCGTCAGGTAGCTTTCGGGGGGATGGGCCGCAGCAAAGTCGGCGACCTGGGGCGCCGTACGCTTGTCGTTCCACAGCAGCGCCGTTTCACGGGTCAATGCCCCGTCTGCATCGATCAAGACCGAACCGTGCATCTGACCGCAGGCGCAGATCGCCGCAACCCGGCCTGCTGCGCCTTCCACCTTGGCAGCCACACTGCGGATGGTCGCCTTGACCCCTGACCACCAGTCCGCCGGACGCTGCTCCGACCAGCCGTATTGCGGCACGATCTGTTCGTGCTCCTGAAGGCTGAAGGCCAGCATCTTGCCGTCGCGGTCAACCAGGGCCGAACGGATGCCGCCGGTCCCCACGTCAATCGCCAGATAGAGATCCCGCGGCATTTAGATCACTCCCGCCCTGCATAGGATCTTGTGAATGCGATCATTCCTCATCGGTCAAGAATCGTCCTGAGCTCTCTTTGAAGCTTCGAATATAGCCTCTCGGCATCGTAGAGTATCGGCTGAGAAAACGAATGCCAGCAAGTTGAGGAACGCGGTGTGATTTTTGAAGCGGCCGGCCGGCCAACACTCCACTTCATCGGCGTGACGACGGGGCGGAGCTCGATCATGCGGGTGTTTCCGGCCTGGGCCGACTATCTTGGGCTGAAAGACGCCCAAATCAGCGGCATGGACTTCGCCCCCCATTCCGCCGCCGAGCGCTACCGCGAAGCGGTGGACTTCATCAAAAACGATCCGCTCTCACTGGGCGCGCTGGTCACAACGCACAAGCTCGATCTCTTTGCGGCCTGCCGTGATCGCTTCGACGACATTGACCCGTTTGCGGCGCTCCTCGGCGAAACCTCCTGCCTGTCCAAGAAAGGAGATCGCCTCGTCTGCCACGCCAAGGACCCGATTTCCTCAGGCCTTGCCATCGATGGCTTCCTCGCAGCGGGCCACTTTGCAGACAGCAAGGCGGCGCTCTTCGCCATGGGCGCCGGCGGATCGACCATCGCCATTTCCTGGCACCTGCTGCAAAAAACACGGGGGCCCGACCGGCCGTCACGCATCGTCATCTCCGACCCCTCCGCCGCAAGGCTGGATCACGTCCGGGAAATCCACCGGCAAATGGCTCCCGACATCCCGATAGACTACGTCGAAGTCGCTACAGTTGCAGACAATGATGCGGTCCTTACAGGCCTTCCGGCGCGATCCCTGGTGATCAACGCCACCGGCCTCGGCAAGGACGCGCCGGGTTCGCCCCTCGGCAGCGCGGCGTGCTTCCCCGAGGCGGCCGTGGTCTGGGAGCTCAACTACCGTGGCGACCTGGTTTTTCTGGAACAGGCCCGCGCTCAGGCGGCCGGCGCGGGCCTGCAGGTCGAAGACGGCTGGACCTACTTCCTGCACGGCTGGACCCAGGTTATCGCCGAGGTCTTCGACATCCAGGTACCGACGTCAGGCGAGGGCTTTCAGGCCATCGGCCGCATCGCCGCCGAGGCCGCAAAGGCGGCAAGCTGATTCTCTCAGGCGCTACTTGGTCTCCGCAGTGTAGACACCGTCCCAATCCGGTCCCGGGGGCGCCTGGCGAAAGGCCGCGGCGCGGGCGCGGTAGAGCCCGGCAAGAACCGCCAAGTCCAGGTGCGGCAGCTCTTGGGTGGACAGCACGTCAGCAGCCCGGATCACACCCTCCCAATCCTGCGCGCGGTAGGCCGAGAGCATTGCGGCTATCTCACCGATTGTTTGGCGTATCGGCTCTTCCGCGGTGAGGCCGCGCTCACCCAGCAGCGCAAAAATCCGCTGCGGCTCGCGCTTGCCTTTGACCCGGATCATGTCGAGCGGTACCACCGCACCGCCATCTTCCAGGATCGCCGCCGTCGACTCGCCGAGGATGATATCCGCGCCGTAGGTCTTGCATTGACCTTCAAGGCGCGAAGCGAGATTGACCGCATCGCCAAGCACCGAATAGTCGAAACGCTGTTCGGAGCCCATGTTTCCCACGACGCAGATCCCGGTATTGATGCCGATGCCGACCCTCATCGGGATCGCCTCTTTCCCCGCCTCTGCGGCCTCTCGCTCCAGCGTCCGGTTCAGGCGTTCGAGAGCCTCCAGCATCGCGAGGGCCGCTTTGCAGGCGTTGGCAACGTGCTCGACATCAGGCAGGGGGGCATTCCAGAAGGCCATGATGGCATCGCCCATGTACTTGTCGATAGTGCCGTTGTTGTCCATGACCTCGGCAGTCAATGGCGTCAACAGCCGGTTCATCAGGCGGGTGAGTTCCTGTGGTCTGTCCTGCAGGTGTTCCGAGATAGAGGTGAAGCCGCGAACGTCGCTGAAGAGGACTGTCATCTCCCGGCTTTCACCGCCCAGCACCAGACGGTCGGGCTCGTTGGCCAGTTGGTCAACCAGGGTGGGCGACAGGTACTGCCGGAAGGCGCTGCGCACCCGCTGGCGGCGCCCCTCCTCTCGCAGGTAGTTGGTGAAGACCAGCAGGGTAAAGACCGCGAAGGACCCGATCAGCGGATAGGCGACGTCGATCAGAAGCCCTTCGCTGGTGAAGAAGAACCATGAGGCCATCGACAGAGCCGCCGCAGCGACGGCGCCGAACAACATGGTAGGGATCGCACCGAATACCGGCACCAGTGCAATCATGGTCAGCGCCACAACCGCCAGCACCATAAGTTCCGCCCCCAGGGCATAGTTCGGACGCAGTAGAAGCTGGCCGGAAAGGATCATCTCGAGGACCTGGGCGTGCACCTCGACGCCGGGCACCCGGTCCTGCAGCGGTGTTGCCTTGATATCGAACAGGCCCGCCGCCGAGGTGCCGATCAGCACCAGCTTTCCGGCCAGACGCTCCGGCGGCACCGCGCCGTTCAACAGATCCTTGGCCGAAACATAGAGATTGGGGCGGGACAGACTGTAGTGGACCCAGATGCGCCCATGCCGGTCCGTCGGCACCTCGACGCCACCAACCACAAAGGAACGGACGCCCGCCTCATCGGTCTTGATGGCAAAAGCGTTGCCGCCGGTCGCCTGCCGCAAGAGTTCGATGCTGAGGCTCGGCAGGATCCGGTCTTCCGCCACCACGAAGGCCGGCACCCGACGCACGATCCCGTCCCGCCCCGGCACCAGATTGAAGACCGCCCGGCCGGGAGCGGCCGCATCCAGGACGGGCGTGTTGCGCACCAGGCCCGGAAACCGGAAGAGGTAGGGCTTGGGGTCCCCGCCGATGACCGCCAGGGGAACACTGGGCTTGGGAGCTTCCGATTCCGAAGGACGGTCCGCACTGCCCAAGCGGCGATGATAGCCGGACTGGCCAAGAACCAGACGGTTTTGCCGCAGTTCGCGCGCCAGAATCTCGTCGTTGCTCGGCAGGCTCCGCAGGGCCGTTGCGACTTCCGGCTCCAAACCCTCAAGGGTCTCGGCATAGAGCCCCGGCGAGGTCCGGTCCGGCTCGGCGAAAACCACATCGAAAGCAATAGCAACCGCGCCGGCCTCCCGCAGCCGCGCGACCATCCGGGCCACGTCATTGCGCGGCCAGGGCCATTGACCGACGGCGGCCAGGCTTTCCTCGTCGATGTCGATGATCACCGCCGGCTCCATCTGAGGCACACGCGGTTGGGCGATCTGATAAAGATCGAAGATCTTGACGCGCAGGATTTCCAGCGGCGCCGGGTCCCAAACCCTGAGCGCCAGGAGCGGCAGCAGCAGAGACAACCCCAGCACACGGCTGAACCCGAAACGGCGCAACAGCGCCCGCAGGCGCCGATTGCCGAACAAACCGAAGAGCTTCGACAGCAACACGGCGAAGGGACGCCTGTTCGCCGCCGGCAGGGCTTCCCCAGTCACTTCAGGCTCTCTCCCCTTTCCTTCCGCGCTGCCCGCATCAGGGCATCGCCCTCAGGATACCATAGGCGTGATATCGTCGGCGCCGATATCTGCCGCGGCAACGCCCTGCACGACGGCGAGAATGGCACCGCTGGACTGCAGGGCGATCACGGCATCACCCGTATCGGTTTCCGTAATCGAGAGATCCTCGGCGGCCAGACCATCGGCAAGGGCGAGACTGTCGATACCACTGTCGAAGTCCTGAATCACGTCCGCCAGATCGAGGCTTTCGGCGGCATCCGCCGCCCGCAGAACAAAAAGATCCGCGCCACCGCCCCCGAAGAGACTGTCGCTGCCGGCCCCGCCGTCGAGTGTGTCATCACCCTCTCCCCCCTGCAGGACATTATCGCCATCGCCCCCCAGTAACACCTGGCCAGTCAACGGGTCTCCCGCATCATCAAGGGCGTCGTTATCCTGAATTGCGGTCGTGGCGAAGCTGCTGAACTGACCAGACTGAAAAACGGTAATAGTTACCGATCCTGTAGCAAAACCACCGTTGCCGTCCGAGAGCGTGTATTCGAATGTATCCTCTTCGGTTGGATTGTCTGAATTGAGTTCGAACTGCCCGTTTTCATCATAGACGAAAGTGCCATTCTCGCCCATCGTCAGCAATGCACCCGACGGCAAAACAATCGCCACGCCAACGACAAAGGGTTCTCCATTTATCTGGGTGACAGTCAGATTTTCCAAATCGCCGTCGTCGATATCGTCGACAGGAATTTCGTTGTTTGGACTCAGGATATCTCCCTCGACCGTGCTACCGACGGACACGCTGAGAAAAGCCTGGCCGCCTTCCGGGGGGTCATTCACGCCGTTGACGATAACCGTCGCGGTCGCCGTCGCCGTATCCCCGTTGCCGTTGGAGATGGTGTAGGTAAAACTGTCCATCGTGCTCTGGCCGACGCCCAGATTCTCGAAAGCGCCGTTCGGGTTGTAGGTGAAGGTACCGTCTTCGTCGAGCAGAAGCTGCGCGCCGGACGGCAACGCGAATTCGTCATCAAAGAACGCTTGTTGACCATTTATCTCGGTTAATACCAAGTTGGCGGCATCGGGATCTTCATCCGGCCCATTGCCGTTGTCACCAAAGAGATCCCCTTCAAAGCTGGACTCCTCATCGGTGGTGAAGCCGTCGTCCTGGGCGACCAGTGGGTCGTTCACGCCAGTAAGGCTGATTCTCACCTCTGCGGTACTCGTGCCGCCATTGCCATCGGCGATAGTGTAGGAGAAACTGTCATTTCCGCTCTCGCCACCGCCCAGGCTGTCGAAGGCCGTGCCGGGGTCATAGCTGAAGGTCCCGTTCTCGTTCATCAACAGCAGCGCGCCGGATGCGAGAGTCACCGGGCTCCCGACGTTGGCAGGAACGCCGTTCACCTCGATGACCGTCAGAACATCATTGTCGTCTGCGTCGGAGTCGCCGCCGTAGACGGAATCGAAATCATCGATCGCATTGCCGGCCAGCGTGTCGTTCTCGCCGATGAAGTAAAGATTGTCGAAGGCGAAGGGGTCGTCGTTCTCGCCCACTATGGTGACGGTTACCGTTGCCGTGTCGGTGCCGCCGTTACCGTCGGAAATCGTGTAGGTGAAGCTGTCCTCGGCAGCCTCACCAGCACCCAAGCCCAGAAACTGCTCGTTGGTCTCGTAGTCGAAAGTTCCGTCCTCATTGAGGATCAGAACAGCACCGGAACTCAGTCCGATCTGGCTACCCGGTTCACCGAGCTCGCTTTCGCCATCTATGGCGATAATCGTCAGGTCGTCACCCTCGGCATCGCTGTCCGGCCCGTTGCCGTTGTCGGCCAAAAGATCGAGAGTCAAGCGACCGTTTTCGCCGACGATCGTGAAGGCGTCGTTCTCAGCGACCGGCGCATCATTGACCGGCGTGAAATCGATCGCCGCCGCGGCCGGCGCCGTCGGCAGATCGCCGTCGCTCACCGAGACGTTATAGCTTGGCGCCGATTCGCCGCCATCATGGATGAAGACGATCTCTCCCTCGGCGATCTGCTGCTGGGTGAAGCTGGTGATGGGTCCCTCGACATCGGCCGCCAGCGCAAAACGCCCGCCGACAACACTGCTGACGGTGAACGTCAGGCTCGCATCGTCATCATCGATGTCCCCCGCACTGAGGTTCTGGCTGCCGAGCACCACGATGTCGCCCTCGGCAAGGCTCAGGCTGTTGTTTCCCAACAGCGGGCCGTCGTTCACCGGGGTGAAGTCGATCTCCGCCGCCACCGGATCGGTTGCAAGATCGCCATCGCTTACCGAGACGTCATAGCTCGGGGCCGCTTCACCACCGTTATGGATGAAGACGATCTCTCCCTCGGCGATCTGTTGCTGGGTGAAGCTGTCGACGGTTTCTTCTATATTGTCCGTCAGCGCAAAGCGCCCGCCGGTAACGTCGCTGACGGTGAAAACCAGTTCACCATTCTCGTTGTCGACATCATCAGCGCTAAAGTTCGCACCGCTCAAGACAATGGTCTCGCCTTCGGAAAGGCTTAGGCTATTGTTGAGCAGCTCCGGCGCATCGTTCAGGCCGGTCAGGTTTATGGTGACCGTTGCCGTATCTGCCCCGCCATTGCCGTCATCGATAGTGTAGGTGAAGCTGTCGCTGCCGCTCTCACCACCGCCCAGACTGTCGAAGGCCGTGCCGGGGTTGTAGCTGAAGGTGCCGTTGGCGTTAAGCAGCAGCAGCGCGCCTGATGCCAGCGTCACCTGGCTACCGACATTGGCCGGAACGCCGTTTACTTCGGTAACCGTCAGAACATCATTGTCATCCGGATCGGAGTCCCCGCCGTAAATCGAATCGACATCCTCTATCACATTACCGGTAAGCGGGTCATTCTCCCCGATGAAATAGAGGTTGTCCTCGGCAAGAGGATCGTCGTTCTCGCCCACTATGGTAATGGTGACTGTTGCCGTGTCGGTGCCGCCGTTGCCGTCGGAAATCGTGTAGGTGAAGCTGTCCTGTGCCGTTTCACCGGCCCCAAGCCCCAGAAACTGCTCGTTGGTCTCGTAATCGAAGGTGCCATCTTCATTGACGATCAGCAACGCACCAGAGTCCAGTTCGATCTGGTTGCCCTGGTCCCCGCCGCCGCCGAAGGCTTCGCCGTTGACTTCAATCACTGAAAGGCTGTCACCCTCGGCATCGCTGTCCGGCCCGTTGCCGTTGTCCGCCAGAAGGTCGAGGGTCAGGCTGCCGTTCTCACCGATAATCGTGAAGGCATCATCCTCCGCAACCGGCGCATCATTCACCGGCGTGAAGCCCGCCGTCACCGCTTCCGTCGGGCTGGAATTTGTGCCGTCACTGACCGAGACGCTGTAGCGCGGCGGGTTTTCGCTACCATCATGCACAAATTCGACTTCGCCGTTGTCGATCTGTTGTTGGGTGAATGAAGTCACAGCCGCTTGCTGAACTGCAAGCGATGCAAAGCCGGAAATCGGGCCTGGAGGGGGGAGGGCCATCAGTTGGAATTGTCCCCCGGTTACATTGCTGACAGTGAAAATCAGGTCAGCGTCATTCGTATCGGCATCGCTGGCGCTGAAGTTGGCATTGGTCAGTACCACCGTTTCACCCTCGGTCACGGTGAAGCTGCTGTTGAGCAGAATCGGCACAAGGTCGTCGACCGGATCCACCGCAATGGGCACCACCGTCGGTCCTGAGACACCGCCGTTAGGATCAGCAACCGTGACCGTGAAAGACCCCTGGGTCGTCTCGCTGTCGTCATGAGCAAAAAACACGAGACCGTTGTCGATATCCGCCTGAGTGAAACTGAACACGACCTGAACACCGTCACCGACCGCCAAAACCACGAGGCCGTTGGACACGGCGGTCACCGTATAGAAAAGCAGCGCCGGATCGCTGGTTTCGGCATCGCTGGCGCTCAAGGCCGCCGGGCCGATCTGCACCACGGCACCTTCCGGCGCCGCAGTACCCGGCGCTGAGATGGTCGGCGCCGAGTTCGTCGGCGAGTCGTCATCGCCGCCGCCCGGTGTTCCCAATCCTGGGGGTTCGGTGTTGCCGTCGGAGGGGCTCGGCGCCGGGCTGGAGGTCTCGATACCGGTATCGCCGCCGGGGCCCGTCGGGCCGCCGCCGGAGCCCGGCGGCGTAAGGCCGCCGGCGAAACTGCTGCCTTCGCCCAGCGGCTGCTGGGGCGCTGGACCCGCAGCGGTCTCGATCGGCGGCTCGTTCAGCAGGGCGTCGATCTGTTCCGGGGTCAGGCCCGCTTCCTGCAGCGCCTGAAGCTGATCGACCTCCCCCTCCTGTTCCTCGGTCGGGTCCGTCGGTTCGTCTTCCTGATCCTGACCCAGGCTGCGCTGAATCTCGACCGCCCGATTCAAAGCACGGCCGAAGGCGTTGAAGATCGCTTCACCGGAAACCACCGTCGGCACACCGGGATCGACGTTGGCACTTCGGATGTCGAGAAAGTGGTTCGACAGCGTAAACAGGGCATCACCGGCCGCATTGCTGAAGACGAAGCTGCCGAGTTCGCCGGTCTCCGGATTGATAAGGTTGGCGATGCGGGTCGCTCCGCCGAGAGCGGAAACCTGCACGCCCACGGTGGTGCCGCGGATACCGATGGTGCCGACCGGGGTTTCAACATCCATGCCGCCGTTCGGCGCCACCTTTCCGGTGACGAAGACGAAAGTCCCCTGGATCAGGGAAACCCCCATGGAGTTACTGGTGCTGCCCGGGCTGTAGATCAGCTCGTCAATGAGCATCCGCGAACCGGCGGAAAGCGAGAAGATGGTGTCGTCGATGAAAAGGATGCCGAGGTCCGACCCGACACCGGTGGAGACCACATCACCCTGGAAGATCGGGTCGCCTTCCCTGAGGTCGTCGCGGCTGCCGTCGGCACGCTGGACCCGGGCGATGCCGTCCAGACTGCTGACCGCGCCGATCGGCTGGCCCAATTGAACGTTGCCGGCCTGGGCAAAGGCTGTCGGCAGTTCCGGCACCGCCAGCCCCTCAATGGCCTCCGGCGTCAGTCTTGCGCCTTCGGCCGTCTCAAGCGGCGGCGGCATCTCCTGGAGAAAGTAATCGCGAAGCAAAATCTCTTCGCCATCGGGACTCCGCAAAAGCAGATCGTCGCCGAGCCGCAAATAGTCTGCGTCGAAAAGGATCTCTGCGTTAAGGACGATACCGGATTGATCAGAGACCTCAATAACGCTGAGGTTGCTGTCCGTAACGTCATGATTCGAACCGGCCGCCTTAGTCATAAGGCACTCCCCGAAAAAGGAAAATTCTCCGGGGCGGCAGATTCAGTCCGACTTCACAGGACTACAAAATTTAATAAATTCAATAAGGTGCTCTCCCAGACCCCTGCCGCAAACTATCAGTTGGCAAGCTGAAACGGGAGTCAAAAAAGGGGGAGTGGGGGTGATAATCTGGCAATTATGTATGAGTCTCCTGAGGCCCGCCGCATCGCAGCTTTTTCTAACGCCAATCCGGAATACACGTTTTAGTAGAGCAATAGCGTTAAGCTGATCATTGCTGAAACCATGAGCTGCATGGGCAGCGGCAAATCCGTCGGAATTGATCGGATCCCGCCGTTTTCCTCGCCAAAACAACTAGGCAGCAAGCGACGTTGCAGAGGCCATCAATTCACGCGGTGGTGGTGGCAAGATGGAGGATCAAAAAGTCGTGAGTCGAGAGGCCGCCCCTTTTGCCCGCTACCGTCCGGCGCAGCGCGGCCGCGGATCGCAGCCGCGTATCAATCGTCTCGACGTCGCGGATCGGCGGCAGTAGGCTCAGAGAAAGCTCTGCGCAGGGAAAGAAGATCGGGTTTTGATCATCCCGCGCGCAGGCTGCCTAAAATGTGGACGCTGTCCGTGGAACCTTGCAGCGCAACCACAAGCCCAGCGGCACCTGCACAATGGCATGGGAATTGCCTCTCACCGCTTCTGCAGGTTCGCTCGATAAAAACGGGGAGATATCAAAGGCATGTTCAACGTCAAAACCTTGCGCTGCGCCACCCTGGCGGTGGTTTTCTCATTGGCCGGCGGTCAGGCTTGGGCCGAGACCGACATCAAGTTCACCCTGGACTGGAAGTTCCAGGGTCCGACAGCCGCCTTCCTGGTCGCCGCCGACAAAGGCTTTTATGCCGAAGAAGGCCTGGATGTTTCCATCGACAGCGGTAACGGTTCGGCCGGCGCGGTCACCCGGGTCGCGGGCGGCGCCTATCAGATGGGATTCGCCGACATCAACGCGCTGGTGGACTTCAACGTCCAGAACCCCGGCCAGTCGGTGAAAGCGGTGATGATGGCCTATGACGCTCCGCCCTTCTCACTCTTCACCTTGAAGAAGAACAACATCGAAAAGGCTGAGGACCTGGTCGGCCGCAAGTTGGGGGCACCGGTCTTCGATGCCTCCTACAAGCTCTTCCCGGCCTTCGCCCACGAGACCGGGATCGACGAAGGGGCGGTGGAACGGGTCAACATGGACCCGGCCCTGCGCGAGACCATGCTGGTCCAGGGGCAGGTCGACTTCATCTCCGGCCATTATTTCTCCTCCATGCTTGATCTGAAGTCGAAGGGTGTGGCGGAGGAAGACATCCAGTTCTTTCTCTATGCCGACTACGGCATGGACTTCTACGGCAATGCGGTGATCGCCTCGGGCGACTTCATCAAGGAGCACCCGGAGGCCGTCGCCGGTTTCATCCGTGCCACGGTGCGGGGCTGGAAGGACATCATCGCCGATCCCGAAGGTGCTATCGACATCGTCGCCAAAAGCGATCCGCTGATCGACAAGGGCTTGGAACTGGAGCGGCTTCAGCTTGCCCTCGACGTGAATGTGCTGACCGATCACGTGAAGGCTAACGGCATCGGGGACGTCGACGAGGCGCGGCTGCGCAGTGCGATTGCCCAGTTGGCGATTGCCTATGACCTGAAGTCGACGCCTGAGCCGGAAGCCGTCTGGACGTCGGAATTTCTGCCGCCGGCGGAAAGCCGGATGCTGAAGCGCTGATCCTGCCGCAAATCCCAACAAGAGATCGCTGATACAGTTGTGACAAGCTTTGTTGAGCTCGACCGGGTCACCATGACCTATGGTGGCCCGGGCAAGGGCACGCCGGCCGTGGCCGAGGCATCACTGAAGATCGACTCTGGCGAATTCGTCGCCATGGTCGGTCCTTCAGGCTGCGGCAAGTCCTCCATCCTGAAGATCGTCTCCGGCCTGATGCCGGTCGATTCCGGCACCGCCCGGGTCGAGGGGGAAACCGTTTCCGGCCCCCTCACCATGGTCGGCATGGCGTTTCAGAACGCTACCCTGCTGCCCTGGCGCACGACGCTGGAAAACGTGCTGCTACCCCTGGAGGTTAGCAAGACTCACCGCGGCAGCTTCCGCCGCAAGAAGGCCGAACACATTGCCGCCGCCCACGATCTGCTGAAAATTGTGGGGCTTGAAGGCTATGAAGACCACGCACCGCATGAACTTTCCGGCGGCATGCAGCAACGGGCATCGCTCTGCCGCGCCCTCATCCATGCACCTGATCTGCTGCTGCTCGATGAACCCTTCGCCGCTCTGGATGCCTTCACCCGCGAAGAGCTTTGGGGCGTGCTGCAGGAACTCTGGATGAAGAAGAGGTTCACCGTCATCCTGGTCACCCACGACCTGAGGGAGGCGGTGTATCTCGCCGACCGTGTCTATGTGGTGAGCAAGCGGCCCGGCCGCATCGTCTACGAACGGCCGATCGGCCTCGCCCGGCCGCGGACCTTGGACTCCACCTTCAATCAGGACTTTGTCGATCTCGTCCACGGCCTGCGCGATCATATCGGCGAGGTGCGCGCGGCATGATCTCCCCCCTGAAACTCGCACCCTGGATCGCCACCATCGGACTCTTCGTCGTCTGGGAACTGGCCTGCCGGCTGTTTGCGATCCCCGAATTCATTCTCCCCGCGCCCAGCCAGGCCATCGCCGCCCTGATTCAATACTGGCCGGCGATCTGGCAGAACGCTTTCTATACTTTCTGGGTGACCCTGGTCGGATTCGGGCTGGCCGTGGTCTTCGGTCTGGCCCTGGGCCTCGTCACCGGCGCCTCGGCCCTGGTCTACGCGGCCGTCTATCCGATGCTGGTCGGCTTCAACTCCATCCCCAAGGTCGCCATCGTGCCGGTTCTGGTGGTCTGGTTCGGTATCGGCACCATCCCGGCAATCCTGACCGCCTTCACCATCTCCTTCTTTCCGATCGTGGTGAATGTCGCGACCGGCCTCGCGACCCTGGAGCCGGAGTTGCGGGACGTGCTGCGCTCGCTCGGCGCCCGCAAGATCGACATTCTGCTAAAGGTCGGCCTGCCCCGTTCCATGCCGTACTTCTTTGCCTCATTGAAGGTCGCGGTAACCCTGGCCTTTGTCGGCACCGTCATCTCCGAAACCGTCGCCGGCAATGCCGGCATGGGGCACCTGATGCTGACGGCCTCGTCCAGCTTCCGCGTGCCTCTGGTCTTCGCCGGCCTGCTGGTCATTGCTATCATGGGAGTCGGCATGTACGCGATCTTTGCCGTGATCGAGCGCCGATTTGTTGGTTGGGCCTTCCGAGGTGCCGAGGCGGCATAAACTGCAAAGCGGACAGATATCGCAAAGCCGCACCGCATGGCGGCAGGTCTTCTGGCCCAACCGCTTCATGCGCTGGTGATGGTCATCGAAATCAGCGGCACTCCAAGCCGGCGGCAGGTACGGCACGATCCGGTCGTAAACCTCAGGCGTCGTGGCCCGCTTGCCGGCCAGGCCGATGCGCCGCAGCACCCGCAGATGATGGGTGTCGATCACCAGGGCCTTCATTCTGAGAGTGCTGAAATTCAGGGTCGCCGCCGCGGTCTTTCGGCCGACCCCGGGCAGCCGCTCAAGCCAGGCCAGAGCTTCCTCGACAGGCCAGCATCCAAGAAAGTCGAGGGAGAGGTTGCCACGTAGCGTTGTGATCTTATGCAGAGCCGCTTTCAACCGCCGTGCCTTCACCTCGGCGAAGGTCACGGCATGGATCATCTCATGGATCTCAGGCGCGGGCGCCTCGCGCAGCCGCTCCCAGGTTCGGTAGCGCTGTTTCAGAGCGACCGTGGCGCGCAGTGAAACCGTACTCCGGGTCCGGCCACCGACCAGACCCAGCACCAACTGGCTGACAGGATCCGGATGCAGCCAGGGGCCGGGCGGATCGAACTGCCGGCGCAGCCGTCTGTCGATCTCCGCGAGTCTCTTCTGCCGGTCGTCGAGCCGTAGCGCAAGTTGCATTGCACGATATATATCGCGCAATTCTAGGAACAAAACAAGAACAATGAGTCAACCAGAACTGGGAAGGCAGAGGCGGCTGCCGCGCCAGCAGCAGCCGCGAAACTCAGATGGCCTGCAGGATCCGGCTCTCCTCGCGCGTGGTGCGCATTGCCTCCAGCAAACGCTGAATGCCTTCCAGCTCGTCCTTGACCGAAAGCTTGCGGCGCTTGAGCCGGCGCAAAACGGCGGTATCCGGGAGGGGCCGTTTCATCTCCGCCTCCAGCTTCTCTTCCAGACTGCGATGCGTCATGAGAAGCGCGCGAAACCGGCTGGCAACACCAGATCCGGGATAGGTTTTCCGCCGTTTAATGGAACCTTGGGGCATTATCGCTTGTCTCCTTTTCCGCTGGCCAATTCGGCTCTCTGCAGAAGGGAGATGGGGATCGTCCAACAGTCAATCCAATCGCCGATCAGCGCCCTGCTGATAGAGATCAACGATCAAGGACGTCCAAGCGGTCGGTTGTGCGCTGCATCACACCCGGTCGCCTGCTACAGCATAACCGGCCGCCCTTCGGCCATGGACCGCTCCGCCGCCGCCCCCATGGCGACAGCTTTCAGGCCATCGCTCAGGGTGACCTCGACCGCCCCCCGGCCAAGCACCGCTTCCCGGAATCGCAGATGCTGATAGTAGGTGGAGCCGTGATGCTCACCAGCCCGCAGAACTGCGGCATCGACGGGAACCGGGCGGCGTTGCGGGTTCACGGGATTGCGCGGCGAAACCTCGATCATCGCCTCGCGTTCGGCACCGCCGATCCGCCGGGCCGGGCCGGGAATAAAGCAGGCGACCCTGCCCTGCTCGCCGGTCGCCGTGATCTCCTCCTGAAACCAGCCGCCTTCGGCAAACATGCAAAGCTCCAGCATGGCCCGGGCGCCGCCCGCAAAGTCGACCATCACATAGGCGTTGTCGACGATGTCCGGTTGCCGGCCGTCATAGCGCTCCGCGCGGTGATTCACCTCGGCGCCGCCGGAGGCGAAGATCCGCTGCGGTTCATCCTGCAGGATGAGGCGCATCAGGTCGAAGAAGTGACAGCACTTTTCGACCATGGTGCCGCCGGTGTTGGCGTTAAAGCGGTTCCAGTCGCCGACTTTCTCGAGAAAGGGGTAGCGGTGTTCGCGGATGGTGAGCATGCGCAGCGGGCCGGTGACGCCGCCGCGCAGTTCTTCCAACAGCACGGCCACCGGCGGCATGTAGCGATACTCCATCGCCACCCAGAACGGGGCCGGCCAGGCCGCCGCCTGCTCGGCCAACTGCGTGCCGAGATCCGGCGTGGTCACTACCGGCTTTTCCACCAGCAGCGGCCGCGGCCGGCCGGCAAAGACCCGCTGCAGCACGTCGAAGTGGGTGTGATTCGGGGTTGCGACGATCACGGCATCGACGTCGTCGCGGGCGATCAGGCTGTCGGCATCGCTGAGCAGCGCTGCTCCGGGTGCGGCCTCGGCGTTCAAGGCCTGTTGGCCGGAATCGGGGTCGGCGACGGCGGTGACCACCGATCCCGGGATCAGCGCCAGGTTGGCCATGTGTTCGCGCGCCATCATGCCGCCGCCGATGACGCCGTAACGCAGAGTCGCCGCCATCACCGGGCCGCGTCGAGATCGAGGACGGGCAGATCCACCGCCGCCGCCGCCGCCTCAACCCCGTCCTTCACGTCGCCGTAAACCACGGATACATGGTGTTCCAACTGGCCGTCGATCAAGGCGCGGCGCGCCGCCCCGGCGCCGCAGTCGAAACGGATGACGCCGGAAGTGCCGGTGAAGGACATCGGCCGCTGCAGGATTTCGCCGCGGCCGACGACCATCTTCAATTCCGAGCGGGACTGGCTGATCCGCGCCACCGTGACGCGCCCGGGTTTCAGCGGAAACTCGTGCAGCAGCGGCATGCGGCGGTTGGTATGGATGGTCGCCCGCGGCGCAAAGGCCGGATCGCAGAAGTCCAGCGGCGCCAGCCCGCAGTGCCAGAGCACGGCGGTATCGTCCGCCGTGTCGAAGTCGACGATATCGGTCAGCATGGCCGGGCTGTCCGCCAGGTCCTGCAGAAGGTGCGAGCCCACGGTCCCCAGCATGTCGGCCTCGCAGGAAGCCGGAATGCGCTCGCCGTTCAGGGTCGCCATGGCGCCGCAGACCGCGCAGCCGTATTCGGTGAAGGTCTCCGGCCAGCAGCGTACAGCAAATCCGTCCAGGCTCTTGCTCTCAGCCATGTCGCGCAGCGCGGTGTAGCAGCGCAGCGACCGTGCGACCTGTTCACTATCCAGCGCGTCGACGCCCTCGAGCCGTTCGGCCGCTTCGGCCTGCAAGCGGCCGATGCGCCCGTCATCGGCAGCTTTTGCAGCGTCAAAGAGAGCCGTCAGATCGATGCGTTCGACATCGACGCCGAAGCGCGTCTTCAAAGCCGCCTCGTCGAAGGCGCAGGTATCGAAACCGGCGGGATGCTCACCGACCAGGCCGACTCGGCAGGCAAGACTGGCGGCTGTGCCCGGCTTGGCCGGACGGCTGGCCGGCGACCGGTCTTCCGTGCCCAGAAGCGCCGCGAGGTCCGGCGTCTCCTCCGCCGGACCGTGCAGCCAACCGCAGCGCCGGCCGATTTTTCCCAGGGCATGGGCGGCGAGGCTGAGACCGCAGAAGGAGTTAAGCCGCAGCCGCCCGCCATCGCGTGGTTCCGGGAAGGCCCAGATGGCGAGCGGCGCGGTGATCGCCTTGCCGATAGCGGCGGTCATCGCGGCATCGCAGAAGGTCGCCTGAACAATGATGACGCCGTCGAGATCTTGACCGGCCAGGTCGGCCAGGCGTTCCTCGACCATGGCGGCTTCCAGCAGCAGCATTGCATCTCCAAGCACCTCGGCCCCGCCGCGCGCCAGGGAATCGACGGCACTGCGGGCAGTTTCCGCCGCCAACTCGACATCAAAGGTCGGACGCGCCAGGCAAAATACGGCAAGCTTCATCGCAGGTTTCCTTCCAGATCGGCGTATCCGCCCTGCATCCATTCGCTGTCCCAACCCTCGGGGCGCGGCCCCCCCACATCCTCGAACCACTCGATCCATGACGTGGCCTTCGCATCGGCCAAGGCATTCAGTTCCGCCATGTAGTCGGCGGCCTGCCCCTGCAAATCGGCGTTCATGCTCGTCATATCCGGAAAATGCTGAAAGGCATCCCACCAGATCGCCCGGCCAGCCAGAAAACCACTCGCCCCGGCATCAAAGGCGTAGTGGAGCACATTGCGGAAAGCTTCCTGCGTGGCGCCGGCAGACAGCATCACCCAGGGCCGGTTGGCGAGACGCCCCATCTCGGCGAAGAGCGCAGCAGTCGCGCTGTCGCCCGGCGGCGGCACCTGCTTTGCCGGAAGGGGACTCTCAAGTTTGAACACATCGACGCCGAAGTCCGGCGCGGCCATGATCTCGACCGTCTTCAGCACATGATCGGCGCGCTTGCCCGACTGTTCCACATAGTCCTTCGTCTGTTCGGCATCCCCGGCCAAAGGATAGAGCAGCATCTCCAGCAGAAAAGCGATGTCGTAGCGCGCACAGGCTTCGCCCACCTGCTTGGTGAAGTCCAGTTGCGCCTGACGCGAGGCGGCATCCTGTTCCGGGTGAAACCAGGTCAGGACCTTCACCGCATCGCCGCCGATCCGTTTGATCTTCGAAACCGACCAGTCGTCGATGGCTTTGGAGAGACGGCCGTCCGTGCCTTCACCGAAGACCGAATCCTCTAGAGTGACGACAAGGCCCTGACCAGGCGAAAGGATGGAGAGCGCATCGCTCAAGGCATAGGTCGGATCGGCCAGCACGGCCGTCGACCGCGGCGCCAGAGCTTCCATCAGGGCCCGCTTCACCGCCCGTACGTCGTCGTAGCGCGGCGCATCCTCGCCGCGTGCCGCCATCACCTTGTTCTTGATCGGTGGACGCTGATCCACCGCCAGCATCTTAAAGCGGCCGCCCGCGTCCGCCATGCGTCTCAGGCCCCAGAACTTGCCGGGCGTCATACTCTGCACTCCATCAGTTTCTCCACGTCTTGTCGGGTCGGAAAGGCCGCCGCGCCGCTCGGCTGCGAGACCTTGTGGGCGGCCGCCGCACTGGCAAAACGCAAGGCGTCCGGGAAGGCGCTGCCCTCGGCCAAGGCCAGGGCCGCCGCGCCGTGAAAGACATCGCCCGCCCCCAGCGTATCGACCGCCAGCACCGGCAGCGCCGGTACATGGCCACTGCGATCCGCCGCGATCCAGAAAGCGCCCTCGGCCCCCGCGGTCACCGCAAAGGCAATCTCCGGAAAGCGCCGCGCGACCGTCTCAAGGGCGGCGGAACGATGCCCGCCGCCGGCCAGTTCAAAGAGCGCCCCCTCGCTGAAAATCACATGGCTGGCCAGGGGAATCAGGTCAGCCCCGTCTTCCGGCGCCAGGTCATAGTCCAGCACCGCCGGTATGCCGGCCTGAACGGCCGTCGTCAGGGCAAGCCGGGCGGCTTCCGGCCAACGCAGGTCGCTCATCACCGCATCAGCCCCGGCGAAACTCTCGACCGGCGGCTCCCCGGCAAAGAGAACCGGGTCCTTGTGGTTAACCAGCATCCGCTCACCCTGGGGATCGACGAAGACCGCCGAGGTCGAGGTGCTGCCTTTCGCTGGGCTATGCAGAGCGGCGCAGTCGACACCTGCGCTTTCGAGCACGGCGCGCAAGCGTTGGCCGGCGGAATCCTCTGCAACACGGCTGACCAGGCGTGCACCGCCGCCGAGGCGGGCGACCGCCATCGCCGCATTGGCCGCGATCCCGCCGGCGACTTCGCGGCGCGCCGTGGCAGGATACTTGCTCGCCGCAAGCGGCAGGGCCGGAACCTCGAATATCTCGTCCAGAACGGCAATGCCGACGCAGGCAACAGAGGCCGTCACGACAGAACCTCCAGCACCGCATCAGCGATCATCTCGCTCACCCGTTCGTTGGACTCCTCGGTCACGCCGGCGATGTGCGGCGTAAGGATCAGGTTGGGCACATCCTTAAAGACCGCAGCCGCCCCGGCATCCAGCGGCTCCACCGCAAAAACATCCAGCGCGGCACCGCCCAAGCGCTCCGCCCGCAGGGCTTCCCCCAGAGCGGTTTCGTCGACGATGCCGCCGCGCGCCGTGTTGATCAGGATCGCATCGTCCTTCATCCGCGCCAGGGTCCCGCTATCGAGGAGCCCGCGGGTTCCATCGGTCAGGGGCACGTGGAGGCTGAGGACATCGGCGGCCTCCAAAAGCCCGTCGAACGACAGGAGCCTCGCCTGGGCAGCCTCGGCTTCCGCCGCTGAAACGGCGGGATCGTGGGTTACCACAGTCATGCCCAGCGCCAAGGCACGCCTTGCCACCCGCCGGGCGATATCGCCGAAGCCCAACAGACCGAGACAGCGGCCCGCCATTTCTCCGCCCTGGCAGGCGGCGCGCGGCCAGTCCCCGGCCCGAACGGCCTCGGTTGCGAAAAAGGCACGCCCCCGAAGCAACTGCAGGGCCGCGCTTATGACATATTCGGCGACCGCATCGGCGTTTGCACCCGTGGCCGGACGCACCGCCACGCCCTGCGCTTCGCAGGCCGCAAGGTCGATGTTGTCGAGGCCCACGCCGAGTCTGCCGACCACCTTCAATGCGGCCGCCGCCTTCAGCAGGGTTGCGGTTACCTGGGTGCGGTTGCGCACGATCAACGCCTGCGCCCCGGCCACAGCAGCCTGCAAGTCAGCGTCACGGTCGACGAGGCCGGGATCGTAAGTGGTCGGAAAGACAGTTGACAGGCGGTCTACAGCCGCCTCGCTCATAAACTCGGAAACAATGATAATCGGCTGTGCCATGCCGACTCCCGGACAGTGAAAAGGGTCTGAAGAAAGGTCATGGCGGCGGTCCGGGCCCCAGAGGCGCCCGGACCTTTCGCCAGGACAGCTCTACTCACACGACTCGAACAGTTACGCTACTTGGATACATAGTTCTCATTTCAATTGGCACCGCAATCGCGCGGTCAGGCTTTACTGAGCCGCCGCGGCGAACTCCGCATCCAGCGAGGCCTCGCAAGCCGTGACGGCGGCTTGTGCGGCATCGATCCACTCGTTTCCGAAGTTATCCGCATACCAATCCCAGACCGGTTTAGCGGCGGCCTGGAAGGCGGCTTTCTGCTCGGCGGTCGGCGTATAGATCGTACCGCCCGCATCGGTGAACGCCTTGAAGGCATCGACCGCCTTGCGCTTCGGCAGCACGCGGGCCGTCATTTTCAGTTCCTGGAAACCGTCATAGACGATGCGCTTCTGATCGTCCGGCAGCCCTTGGAAGACATCCTCGTTCATCCACCACAGCGCGCCCATGTAGGCGTGCCCGTCGAGAGAGATGTACTTCAGGTGGTCCTGGAATTGCATGTTGACGATGTCGGTAATGCCGTTTTTGGTGCCTTCGACGACACCGGTGCCGAGTGAGGTGTAGACCTCCGGCCAGGCGATCGGGGTCGGCGAACCGCCCATGGCCTTCACCAGTTCGATCTGGATGTCGGCACCGATGGTGCGGAGCTTCAGACCCTTCACGTCATCCGGACTCTTCACCTGCTTGCTGGTGGTAGCGATGTTGCGCCAGCCGCCGGTGTTGGAAACCGCCATCAGCCGCGCCGCCCCGACATCCTCCAGGACTGCCGTGCGCAGCTTCGCGGTCAGCGGGCCGTCGAAAACACACTCGGCCACACGGTCGTTGGGGAAGAGATAGGGCAGATCGAGGAACTGAGCTTCGGGGTACCATCCGGCCAGACCCCCGTTGGTGGTGATATAGATATCGAGCCGGCCATCGAGCAGCGCCTCGGAACACTCGTCGGCGTTGGAACAGAAGCGCCCGTTCGGATAGATCTCAACCGCCAGGGCGCCGTTTGATGCCGCCTCGACATAGTTCTTAAGTACCAGGGAACCGTCGAAGTCTTCATCGTCCTCCGACCCAAGGAAGGCGATCTTCAGCGTCGTGTCGGCGGCCATGACGGCCGACGCCCCGGCGGTCACGGCTAAGGCGGCGGCCCCTGCCGTCAGGGTTTTCCAAATGCTCATCTTCTTTTCCTCCTAGTCGTTTCTTGTTGTTGGCTTGAACCGCGCCCTAATAAAGGCCCAGGGCGCGGGGCATGAAGAGGACCAAATCCTCAAAAAAGGTAATCAGGAAGATCACGCCGGCTTCCACGGCGAGAAAGGGCAGAATCGCCTTAGCGATCACTTCCACCCGTTCTCGTGAAATGGATGATGCAACGAAGAGAACAAGCCCCATGGGCGGTGTTGCCAATCCAACGGTCACGTTGACACACATGATGATGGCGAAGTGAACCGGGTCGAGCCCGAGGTGCCCGACAAAAACCTCTGAGAGGATCGGCCCGAGAATGAGGATCGCGGGGCCGGCATCCAGGAACATCCCGACGACGAAAAGCATCAGGTTGACCAGGAGCAGCAGCAGGTAGTGGTTGTCGGTCAACGAAAGCACGAAGTCCGCCAGCATCTGCGCCGCACCGACCTGATCGGCGACCCAGGAGAATGACTTGGAAGCGCCGATCAGCATCAAAATAATGCCGGATGCGACAGCCGCCCGGTAAAAGGTCGCCGGCAGATCGCCGAACTTGAGGGCGCGGATGACGAAGACCGAGACGATCAGGGCATAGAATGCCGCGACCCCGGCGGCCTCCGTCGGCGTGAAGAAACCCGAGAGAATGCCGCCCAAGAGGATGATCGGTGTCAGCAGGGGCCAGAAGGTCTCCCGCCCGGCCGCCACCACTTCCTTCGCCGAGGCGCGCTTGTTGGCCACCGGGAAGTCGTACTTGATCGCCAAGCGCCACGTCACGAACATCAAACCGCCGCCGATCAGCAGGCCCGGCACGATGCCGCCGGCAAAAAGTGCGGCTGGGCTGACACCCATGATAAAGGCATAGATGATCATGATGCCCGAAGGCGGAATGATCGGTCCGATGACAGAGGAAGCCGCCGTTACCGCCGCGGCGAAACGCCGGGTGTAACCCTGCTTTTCCATCGCCGGGATCAGCATCGAGCCCAAGGCGGAGGTGTCGGCAACAGCGGAACCGGAGAGGCCGGCAAAGAGGATCGAGCTCAGGATGTTCACATGGGCGAGGCCGCCGCGCAGGTGGCCGATCAGGGACTGGCTGAAGCGGACCAGCCGCGCCGTGATGCCGCCGGCGTTCATCAGCTCGCCGGCGAGGATGAACATCGGCAGCGCCATCAACGGCACCGAAGACATGCCGGAGAAGACCTGGCTGAGCAGAGAGTTCAGGTCACGGGTATCAAAGTCGCGGCCCAGGTCATTGGCAACGACGATGCCAGAGGCGCCAAGCAGGCCGAAAACGACCGGAACCGACAAGGCCAGGGCGGCGAGGAAGAGCCAGAGAAAAGCGCTTTGCATCGGCTCACTCGCTCACGTTTGCGGAAACGTCTTCGAAAGACCGCACCGGACGCACCAGGCGATTGTCCGGATCGAAGAGACCGATGATGTAGCGCAGCAGGAGTTCGAAATTGACGATGATCATCAAGGTCACGCAGACCGGCAGCACCATGAAGACATGGCGCCACTGGATGCCGATGACCGGGATGCGCATCTTGGCCTTGAACGGACGGATCGAATTCAGATCGAGACCAAAGATGCTGTCCAGCATCAGCGTCATCCCGTCCCACTTCAGGCCGACCTTGCGCAGGGAAAGATCCAGCGCAATCAGCAGGATTCCCAGGATGATGATGTGAAGCAGCAGGGAGTGGACGCTCTTCAACGCCTTCGGCAAGGCATCGTGCAGCATGTCCAGCGCCACGTTGGCGGCGCGGCGATAGGCGATGGGCGCAACGAGAAAAGCCAAGCTGGGCAGCAGGATCAGCATGACCTTTTCCGTCCAGGGCGCGCTGAAACCGGTCAACCTGGCAACCACGGTCCAGACCACGGTCGCCAGCATGGCAACAACGACGACGATGATCACCGGGCGCAGAACGAACTCGACAGAGCGGTTTATCCCGCGCAGCAGCGCGACGCCCTGAGACAACAGTTGAACCATTCCATTCCTCCCACAGAGCGCGCGCTTCTTCGGCACGTCACCTGGAACCGATCAGGTCATCACCTGCCCGCCATCGACATTGATGCATTGGCCGGTGATGTAGCTGGAATCCTCACTCAAAAGAAAACGAATGACCGTCGCGACTTCCCGCGGATCGCCGAAGCGGCCGAGCGGAATCTCTCTTAACAGGCGCTCGCCGCGCCTCTCGATCACCCGTTCCGGCATCCGGGTCAGGATGATGCCCGGCGCCAGAGCATTCACCGTTGCCTGCTCTTTGAAGCGGCGGGCGAGGGCCCGGGTAAGGCCGACAAGACCACCCTTGGCGGCGGAATAGGCGACGGCGTCGACGGCACCGCGGCGAAAGGCCAACGAGGAAGTAAAAACCAAGCGGCCCATGGTCCCTTCGGGCAGGCGCTCGCCCACGGCGGTGGCGAAATCGTAGGCATTGCGCAGGTTGTCCGCCATGCAGCGGTCCCATACCGCCGGATCGTCGCCAAGCTCCGGGTCGTCCTCCATGGTGCCGGCCAAATGCACGAAGCCATGAATCGGACCGTCAACCGGCGCCAGGGCCGATCGTGCCCCGGCTGCATCCGCCACCGGATGATCGCTGGCGCTGGCCCCGATTTCCCCAGCAAAAGCAAGAACGTCGCTTTCCGCGCGGTCGATCAGATGGAGACGGCAGCCCGCCTCGGCCAGAAGCGTGCAAAGCGCCCGCCCAATGCCGCCGGCGGCACCGGTTATCGCGACGGTTCCCTGCAGCGCTGTCATCGATCAGTCGTTCCCCTGCACGCGCCGAGGCAGCACCGATGATCGGTTTCTGCCAATATGTAAAGGTTTACATATCTCAGTTCTTGCCGCAAGCCGGAATCCGGCTGTATCATTGATGTTCTTCCTGTGTTTCCCTGAACCCGTGAACAGACATCGTCGGAATGCGTAAGCGATTACAGAATGCCAGCGGTCGAACGGCCGGTCGCGCCAGCGTGGCGGACGTGGCCGCCGCGGCGCGGGTCTCAACGGCCACGGTATCGCGGGTCCTGAACAATGCCGACTATGTGAAACCGCAGACACGCAAGGCGGTTGAGCAGGCGATCGCCAACCTCGGCTACATCCCGAGCGGCGCGGCACGCTCGCTGTCGAGCCGGTCCAGCCGGATCATCGGCGCCATCATTCCTTCCATCGACAATTCGATCTTCGCCGCCGGTGTGGAAGCCCTGCAGGGTCATCTGAGCGAGCGCGGCTATCACCTGCTTATCGGCTCCAGCAACTATGACCCTGAAGAGGAATACCAGGTCTGCCGCAGCTTTCTGGAGCAGCATGCCGCCGGGGTGATCATGATGGGGGAAACCCACACGCCGGCCTGTCTGGACCTTCTCGACCGCCACGGCATGCCCTTCGTCAACACGGGGGTGTACACTCCGGACCAGCCCTACTACTGCGTCGGCTTCGACAATGCCGGGGTCGCCGCCACCGCCGTGCGTTATCTGGTGCAGCTCGGTCACCGGCGTTTCGCCATGATCGCCGGCATCACCGCCCACAACGACCGGGCCGTCGGCCGGGTCAAGGGGGTGCGGGCGGAGCTGGCGCGCAGCGGTCTGTCACTGCCGGACGATAGGGTTCTGGAACGGCGTTATGACATCGCCGAGGGACGCGCCGCCTTTCGCGAACTGATGGCGCGCGCCGAGCCGCCGACCGCCATTCTCTGCGGCAACGATGTCCAGGGCTTCGGGGCGATCCTGGAGGCCCAGCACTCGGGCATCCGCATACCCGAAGAGGTCTCGGTGGTCGGTTTCGACGACCTGGTGCTGTCACGGCATTTGAAGCCCGCGCTCACCACCATCAGGGTCCCGACCCAGGAGATGTGGTGCCGGGCCGCCGACATGCTCTTCGCAAGGTTGAAGGGTGACGACACACCGCGCGCCGTGGAGATCGAGACCTCACTCATCGTCCGCGATTCAACCGGACCGGCGCCGGCCTAAGCCGGCATCAATTCCTCACCGCCATGGCATCGGCCAGGTAAATCTCGCTGCGTGCGATACGGCGGGCAATCTTGAAAACGCCGTCAAGGATCTCCAGCAGTTCAACCTCGCGCACATAGCCATGAACGTCCGTGCTCTTCTGGTCCGGGAGTTGGAGAAAGCTGTCCCGCTCTATCGCCCGGGCGATCTGCGAAACACCGCGCTTCATCCCGCGAACCCCCTCTGCAGCATCGCGATCATGGGTCATGACAGCGTCCAGCGCGCCTGAAAGCGCCCGCGCCACCTCGTTATAGAACGTATCAATATGTTCAGCAGAGTCCGCACTGATCGACGCATGCTCTTCTATGCGCTTACGCGCCGAAGTCACGATATCCGAGGCGACGCGGTCGGCGATGTGCTCCAGGTCATTGGCGATCTCCACCAACTGCATGAGAACGCGCGCCTGCTCTGCGGAAAGCGAGGCATGAGAAACACGGCGGAGATAGGCGATGATCGCCCGATGCAATTTGTCCACGGGGCGATCCAGCGCCTCCAAGGCGTCCAGCTCCCCGCGGCTGTCGCCCAGGGCCGCAACCTGAGAACGCACCAGCATGTCGTGAACGTATTCGCCCATACGGCCGATTTCATGACGAGCGTTCTCAAGCGCGATTGCCGGTGTCGAAAGCAGATTGTCGTCCAGGAACTTGGGGGCCAGCGGCTCCTCATCGGAAAGCGGCCGGTCCGGCACCAGCCATTCCACCAGGCGGGCGATCTGCGGCGTAAAGCCGATAAAGATCAGGGTATTCGCGACATTGAAGATGGTATGCGCATTGGCAATCTGACGCGGTGCCCCCGCGTTGGCGCCAGTGGCTGTCCCGACAATCCCATCACCGGGCGAAATCGCGCGCGCCAAATCCGCCAGTTCGCCAATCAGGCCGATCCAAATCAGAACCCCGGCAACGTTGAACAGCACGTGAACCAGCGCCGCGCGAACCGCTTCGCGGGGCTTGCCGATGACCGCCAGACCGGCGGTGGCGCAGGTGCCGATGTTGGCCCCGAGGGCCACGGCAATCGCCGTTTCCAGGCCGATAAGGCCCTGCCCGGCCAGGACAATGACAATGCCGGTGGTCGCGGCTGAAGACTGGATCACCGCGGTAAAGGCCGCCCCCACAAGCGCGGCAGCCAAGGGGTGCGATAGGGTCGCAATGAAGTCGATGAAAGGTTCGTAAGAACGCAGGGGCGCCATGGCTGTACTCATGACACCCATGCCGAAGAACACCAACCCCATGCCGAGGATAATGCGTCCATACTCCCGCCAAGGTTCGCTCCGGGAAAGGAAAGAGAGCAGGAATCCCAAGGTGATCATCGGCAGCGCGAAACGCGTCACATTGAAGGCGAGGATCTGGGCGGTCACGGTGCTGCCGATGTTGGCCCCCATGATGACGCTGACGCTCTGAGCCATCGACATCAGACCGGCCGAAATGAAGCCAACGAGGATCACTGTCGTAACCGACGAGGAATTGACCATGCCGGTCACCAGCGCGCCCATGCCGACGCCGACAATGCGGTTGCGTGTGAACTTACCCAACAGCTCTTTCATACGATCGCCGGCCGCCCGCTTCAGCGCCCGGGTCATTAGATCCATACCGAAAAGAAAGAGTGCCAGCCCCCCAAACAATCCAGTCCAGAGATCGAACTGATTGAACTCGCCTGCCATCAGGCCACCCCCTTTCGCGGCGGCTTGACCACGACGACCGGCATTGGCGCGGTCTGCACGATCCTTTCAGCAACCGAGCCAAGCAGGATATGGGGCAGTCCACTACGTCCACAGCTGCCGATCACGATCATCGAGGCGCCCAGGGAATCGGCCACCTCGACGGTGCGCCCCGCCGGCAGGCCGGCGACCATACGCCGTTCGGCGGTCTCCAGCCTGGCTTGATCGGGACTCGCCGCCATCGCCTCTGCCAGAAACTCCTCCATCATCTGTTCCGCCATCGCCGCCATGGGACGCAGCCAATCCTCTTCGACTGTGCGGTAGAAGCCGGGAGAGGCGGCCGGATCGTGCACCACGTGCAGCACGACAAGCGACAAGTCGGCCAACCCGGCCTGACCAACGGCCCAATCCAGCGCCGCACGCGAATCCGCCGAGAAGTCGACGGCACAGAGAATAGGTCCTGTCATAGAGCCCTTTGGATCGGGAGGGGGCGTCTGGTCATGGCAGCATGACGCCCCTGATCATGAAGAAAATCATGGCGCCCAGCAGGCCGGCGACCGGTACCGTTATCAGCCATGCACTGGCGATCCGCAGGAGCAGCGAGCGTTTCACAAGCTCCAGGTTATGAATTCTGCCCAGCGCCTTCCGTTCTTTTTTGTGCAGCAGCGCTGGACTCGCCTGCCGCTTCAGCTCGCGCAGCATGGTGTCCTTTTCCTCGACCGTCGCCGCCTCAAAGCGCGCCAGGAAATCGTTCACCGCTTCCGGGGCGTTTGCCTGATGGTGCGCTTTGATCTCCTCGATCTTGCGGGAATAGCTGACCTTCAGATACTCGCGCAGGAAGCCGACGCCAAAGACACCGCCCACGGCGATGTGTGTCGAGCTGACCGGCAAGCCGAGTTGGGAGGCAATGATGACGGTGATCGCCGCGGCCAGCGCAATGCAGAAGGCACGGGTCTTATCGAGTTCGGTAATCTCGGAGCCGACCGTGCGGATCAGCTTCGGACCGTAGAGCGCAAGCCCCAGGGCAATGCCGAGGGCGCCGACCAGCATGACCCAGACGGGAATCTGTGCCTTCTGCACGATTCCGCCGGACATCACCGCATCGTTGATGCCGGCCAGCGGGCCCACCGCATTGGCAACGTCATTGGCGCCATGGGCAAAACTGAGGAGGGCGGCGGCGAAAATCAGCGGGATCGTGAACATGTCGTTTACCCCGTCTTTGCTGTCGGGCAGCGCCGGGACAAGACGGGCGACATGGGTTCGCATCAGAAAGTAGAAGAGGCTGGCGACGACGAGGCCAAGCGCCGCCGCGCTGACGAAGTCGAACTTCCAGACCTGTTTCAGGCCCTTGAGCACCAGGTAGGTGGTGAACGACCAGGCCATGATTCCGATCAGCAGAGGTACCACGCGCTTTGCGGCGACCAGGATTTCGCTCTGGTAGGTGATGCTGCGCTTGATGACATAGAGAAAGGCGGCGGCGATGATCCCACCGAGAACCGGCGAAATCACCCAAGAGGCGGCAATCTTGCCGACCTCCGCCCAATCGGCGATACCCCAGCCGCCGGCCGCGATTCCCGCCCCCAGCACACCGCCGACGATGGAATGGGTGGTGGAAACCGGAGCGCCGACCGCAGTTGCGACGTTCAGCCATAGCGCCGCTGCAAGCAGGCCGCCCATCATCAGCCAAATGAAGGTGTCGGTATCCTGGATGAGGGCCGGATCGATGATGCCCTTCTTGATGGTCCCCACCACGTCACCGCCGGCGATCAGCGCGCCGCAGGCTTCAAAGATCCCTGCAATGAGAATGGCGCCGCCGAGGGTTATGGCTTTGGAGCCGACGGCAGGACCGACGTTGTTGGCGACATCGTTGGCGCCGATGTTGAGCGCCATGTACCCACCGATCATGGCCGCAATGACAAGCAGCGTGCCGTGAGGACCGCCGGCGTCCCGCGACACCGTGAACAGCATGACCCCGACAATGAAAAGCAGCGCCGAGCCGAAGCGGAACAGCTCTCCACGGTTTACGAGAAGCGCTTTCTCGAGCTTTTGGACATTCATGATGCTCATGGACGACGTCTCCTCCGCGGACTTCCGGCTGCTGCGGCGCCGTGAAGGGAATGGCAGGAACGGCGGAGACCGTAATATTTTCGTCATAAAACTGAAATGAGGTGGATCAATCGCCGGCTGTGGCTGCTTCCGAGCCGGCAGTTGACGGGCGGCTCGCTGTATCCGCGCCCGCCAGCGCCCACATCGGGCCGGGCAAGCCGCCCGCACCTCTCCGCCGATCCAATGTCGAGACTTGATCGTCGGCAAACTTTCCTTCAATCTGTCTGGCAGCCTGACTACCTGCTATTAGGACCAAGCTTGATGGAAAAGCAGATACCGCCGGCCGCCGGCCCTACCGGCTCCGGGCGCAACGCCCAGGCCGACGATGCCGCCGGGCATCTGCGCCCGCTGGAAAGCCGCACCCGCGACATGGACGTGCTGGATGCCCTGGCGGACATGATCGCCAAGGCGGGGCTGAAAGTCGGCGACCGCCTGCCCTCCGAACTGGTACTGGCGCAGCGCCTCGCGGTCGGGCGCTCAACCATCCGCGAGGCACTGAAGTCCTGGCAGAGCCTGGGGGTGGTCACAAAGCGCACCGGCTCGGGCAGTTACCTCGCCGCCGACGTCTCGCCCGGCTCTTTCCATATCCCCCTGACCATAAAATTGGAGGGCGAGAGCCTGCTGCGGACGCATCAGGTGCGCCGTGCCCTGGAAGTCTCAGTGACACGGGAGGCCGCCTGCAACGCGACGAAGGCTCAGCGCGCCGAAATTCGCGCCCGCTACGACCATCTGATGAAGGTCTTCCACAGCGGCGAGCACTGGTATGCGGCCGATCATGCTTTCCATCGCGCGATCTACGATGCCTCCAGCAATCCGCTGTTCGGCGAAGTCATCCAGCAGGTGCAGTCGGCGTTCCACCGGATCTATCCCGAACCCTTCGGCACCACCGCCATCGGCGCAGCATCCTTGGCACTGCATGGTGCGCTCTGCGACGCGGTTTGCGACGGTGACGCCGAGCGCGCCGTCGAACAGATCAACCTGATTCTCGATGAGACCGAGAAGGACGTCCGCAGGATTCTGAGTACCGGGGCCCTTGGAGCGGACAGACCCAAGTGAAACAAGATTCCCCCAACAATCCGGCGGGCCGGCCCGCAAATCTGGCGCGCGAAACCATGCTCGCCGAACCCTACGGCGGCGTATTCGCCTCGGCACCGCCGCCGATCGCGCAAGCCTCCCTCTTCATGTTCGACAGCTATGAACAGCTCGAAGCGCGTTTCACCGGCGAGTCGGATCGCGCGGTCTACAGCCGGGTCGACAATCCGACGGTGCGCGAGTTCGAGCGTCTGATGGCGCAGATCGAAGGGGCTGACGTCTCCGCGGCCTTTGCCTCCGGCATGGCCGCGGTTACCGCGGCGGTATTCTCTCAGGTCCGCCCGGGCGACCGGATCGCCTGTGTGCGTGGCGTCTATCCCGACACCTACCGCCTCTTCGAGAGAGTCATGAAACCCTTTGGGGTTACGGTGAGTTATCATACGGCCGAGGCCTTCGGCAGCGATCCGGATTTGCTGCGTGGCGTCCGGCTCGCTTACCTGGAAAGCCCGGTTTCAATCACCTTCGACCTGCTCGATCTCGACAAGACGGTTGCCCATGCGCGTCACCACGGCGCCGTCACGGTGATCGACAACTCCTGGGCCACGCCGATCCATCAACAGCCCGTCGCCCATGGCGTGGACTTGGTGATCCACTCGGCCTCGAAATACATTTCCGGACACTCCGATGTCGTTGCCGGTGTGGTCTCCGGCAACGCCGCAGCGATGCAACCAGTCATCGAAACCCAGGTGCCGCTGTTCGGCGCCAAGATGGCGCCCCTCGATGCCTGGCTGCTGATCCGCGGCCTGCGTACCTTGGATGCAAGAATGGAGCGTCATGCGCGCAATGCCGAGACCCTGGTGGCACGGCTCGAAGACCACCCGCTGGTCGAGCGGGTTCATTTCGCCCGCGCCGGCGCCGTGCCCTCGCTGAAGGGCAACTCCGGACTGTTCTCTATTGAACTGAGTGAAACGGTTTCGGTACGGGCTTTCTGCAATGCCCTGACGCTGTTCCGCTTGAGCGTCAGTTGGGGCGGCTTTGAGAGCCTCGTCTTCCCGGCGGCAATCGGCAAGGTCCAGAAGGCGGAAGGCAATTCAATGGCCGAGTTCGGCATTCCCGACAATCTCGTGCGGCTGAGCATCGGGCTTGAGAACGCTGAGGATCTGTGGAGCGACCTTGTGTCGGCCCTGCAGCAAGGAGCCGCGGCATAGCGGCATTCATCAAGGGAGGTGAAACATGAAAAAACTTCTTATGGCCGCAACCTTTGGCGCGCTCTGCGCCACCGGGCCGGCAATGGCCGAAACTAAACTGAAGCTGGTCGAGGTAATCACCAGCCCGGAGCGGACCGAAACACTAAAGGGAATCGTCGCCGATTATGAGGCGGCCCATCCCGGCGTTTCGGTCGAGATCGTCTCCCTGCCCTGGGGACAGGCCTTCGAGAAACTGGCGACCATGGTCTCGGGCGGCGACATTCCCGATGTCGTGGAGATGCCGGACCGCTGGATGGCGCTCTATGCGGGTTCCGATCAACTTGTGAACCTGGAATCCCGCCTCGCCGGCTGGCAGGGAACCGCGGCCCTGACCGACAAGACCCTGGCCATGGGGCGCCTGGTCGACGGCAATGCCTACATGATCCCCTACGGCTTCTATCTGCGCGCCATGTTCTACAACAAGAAGCTGTTCGCCGAGGCCGGCGTCTCCGCGCCGCCGAAGACCATGGATGAGTTCATGGAGGTCTCGCGCAAGGTCTCCGCACTGGACGGCAAGTATGGCTACTGCCTGCGCGGCGGGCCGGGCGGCCTGAACGGCTGGGTTATGATGGCCGCAGCGATGAACGGCACCAACCAGTTCTTCACCGAGGACGGCAAGAGCCGGATCAACGAGCCGGGCTCGGTCGCCGGCATACAGTTCCTGCTTGATATCTATCAAAAAGGCTACGCACCGAAGGACTCGGTGAACTGGGGCTTCAACGAGATCGTCGCCGGCTTCTACTCCGGCACCTGCGCCATGCTGGACCAGGACCCCGATGCGCTGATCGCCATTGCCGAGCGGATGGACGCCGCCGACTTCGCCGTCGCGCCAATGCCCACCGGCCCCAGCGGCAAGGCCTTTCCGACCATCGGCTATGCCGGCTGGTCGATCTTCAAGGCGACCGAACATGAGGACGAGGCCTGGGATCTGGTCGCGCAGCTGTCCAGCCCCGAAGCAAATATCGCCTGGGCCAAGCGGGTCGGCGTCATTCCGATCCACAAGGGCGCCGATCAGGACCCCTACTTCAGCAGCGAGCAGTTCTCCGGCTGGTTCACCGAACTCAACAATGCGGAGTACGAACCGACGGTCATGCCGACTTATCTGACCAAGTTCGCATACTTCGCCGATGTCAAAGTGCTCGAAACCAGCCAGGAGGCTTTGCTCGGTCAACGCTCGGCTCAGGACATCGCCGATGAATGGGCCGCGTTTCTGAACGACGAATACAGCAAGTGGAAAGGGAAGTGACAACGGCCGGCGGCCGCACCGCCCCGGGAACGCCTCTGAAGGATTCCCGGCGGCGGCGCTTCATCTGGCTGAAGGCAGCAGCGGAACCCTATCTCTACCTGAGCCCGGCGTTGACGCTGCTCTCGCTGGTCATGTTCGTGCCCCTGGTGATCGGCATCGGCTACGCCTTTCAGAAGCTGTCACTGACCGACCCCTTCGACCGCGGCTGGGTCGGCTTCGACAACTTTCGCAGCCTCGCCGGCGATCGCCACTTCTGGCGCGCCCTGACCAACACCCTCTGGTGGACCTTGGGTTCGCTCTTCTTCCAGTTCTTTCTGGGTCTCGGGCTGGCGCTGCTGCTGAACCGCCACTTTGCCGGTCGCCGCTTGGTGCAGGCACTGGTTTTCCTGCCCTGGGCGGTGCCGACTTTTCTCTCCGGGCTGACCTGGGCCTGGCTGTTCAACCCGGTTATCGGGCCGCTGCCGCACTGGATGGCCGCCTTGGGTGTTCTTTCAGAGCCCTACAACATCCTGGCCGACCCCGACATCGCCATGTGGGGACCCATCGCCGCCAATGTGTGGTTCGGCATTCCCTTCTTCGCCATCACCTTGCTGGCGGCCTTGCAGTCCATCCCCAAGGAGCTTTACGAAGCGGCGGCGATAGACGGCGCGACCGCCTGGCAGATGTTCACCAAGATAACCCTGTCGTTTCTGGCGCCGATGATTGCGATTACGGTGCTGCTACGCACGATCTGGATCGCCAACTTCGCCGACCTGATCTTCGTCATGACCGGTGGCGGCCCGGCGAACTCCACCCAGATCATTGCCTCTTACATTTTCACCACCGCCTTCCGGCGCCTCGATTTCGGCTATGCCTCGGCCATCGCCATTGTGCTTTTGGCGCTGCTGCTGGCCTATGCGCTGGTGCTGCTGTCGATGCGCGCCAGACTGGTCAGGGTCTGAGGGGCCGGCGATGAACCACGCTCTCTACCGACGCGCCGCCGGCGCCGGGCGCTGCCTCGCCCTCGCCGGCTATGTTCTCTTCGCCCTGTTCCCGTTGTTCTGGCTGCTGAAGATCGCCGTGACGCCCGGACAGTTGCTCTATACCGAAGGCACCGCTTTATGGCCCAGCCGGATGACCTGGGAAAACTTCGAGGCCGTACTGTTCTTCTCGGACTTCATCGCCTACTTCGCCAACAGCCTGCTTGTCTCCCTGGGCACAGCGGTTGCGGTCACGCTGATCGCCGCTGGAACGGGATACGCCTTCTCGCGCTTTAACTTCCGCGGCAAGCGGCTGGTCATGTTCGTCATGCTGCTGACCCAGATGTTTCCGCTGCTGATGATTATTGCGCCGATCTACCGGATCATGGGCGTCTTCGGCCTGCTCAACACGCTTGAGAGCCTGATCATCGTCTATACCGCTTTCAACATCCCTTTCGCGGCCTTTTTGATGCAATCCTTCTTCGACGGC
Organism: Pelagibius sp.; assembly: GCF_965249265.1. Lineage (NCBI taxonomy): Bacteria > Pseudomonadati > Pseudomonadota > Alphaproteobacteria > Rhodospirillales > Rhodovibrionaceae > Pelagibius > Pelagibius sp. The sequence continues at coordinate 3,947,026 of NZ_OZ252224.1, forward strand.
ATCCCCAAAGACCTGGAGGCCGCCGCCATGATCGACGGCTGCACCCGCTTCCAGGCCCTGCGCCGTGTCGTCGCGCCTTTGACGCTGCCCGGCCTGGCCGCGACGCTTGGCTTTGTGTTCACCGCCGCCTGGTCGGAGCTTCTCTTCGCGCTGATGCTGATCAATTCCAACGACGCCATGACCTTCCCGGTGGGACTGCTTACCTTCGTCTCCAAGTTCTCAGTGGATTGGGGTCAGATGATGGCCGCCGGCGTTCTGGCGCTGATCCCGAGCTGTCTGTTCTTTATCTTCATCCAACGCTTCCTGGTGCAGGGGCTGACCGCCGGCGCCGTAAAGGGCTGACCGGCAGAACGGGGAGGAATCTCGTGGCCAAAATCGACCTGCGAAACGTTGCGAAAAGCTACGGCGATGTGGAGGTCCTGCGCAACGTGGATCTGACTTTCGAGGACGGCGAGTTCGTCGTTCTGGTCGGGCCTTCAGGCTGCGGCAAGTCGACCTTGTTGCGCATGATCGCCGGACTGGAGCCTATCACCGAGGGCGAAATCGCCATCGGCGGCAAAGTGGTCAACGACGAGCCGCCGCGCGACCGCGATATCGCCATGGTGTTCCAGTCCTACGCCCTCTATCCGCACATGAATGTCGCCCGCAACATGGGTTTCAGTCTGGAGATTCGTAAAGAGAACAAGGCATTGATCCGGGAGCGTGTGGACACGGCCGCACGAACCCTGGGGCTCTCCGACCTGCTGGAGCGCCTGCCCAAGGAGCTTTCAGGCGGCCAGCGCCAGCGTGTCGCCATGGGCCGGGCCATCGTGCGCGATCCGAAGGCGTTCCTTTTTGACGAGCCCCTGTCCAATCTGGATGCCGCCCTGCGGGTGGAGATGCGTATCGAGATTGCCCGGTTACACCAGGAACTGCGGGCAACCATGGTCTATGTCACCCATGATCAGGTCGAAGCGCTGACCCTGGCGGACCGCATCGTCGTCATGAACCAAGGTCGCATCGAACAGGTCGGAACGCCGCTCGAGCTCTATGAAAGCCCGGCGAACCTCTTCGTCGCGACCTTTATCGGCTCGCCGAAAATGAACATCGTGGACTGCACCTCCGATGAACGGGGCGTTCACCTGCCCGGCGGCGGGACCTTTTGCCCCAATGCCTGGTCACCCGACTTCCGTCCCGCCCGCCTGGGTATTCGGCCGGAGCATATCGACCTGACCGCCGGGGGTCAGGGGGACTGCTGCGGCTGGGCGGAGGTGGTCGAGCGTCTCGGTTCCGACACTTTCGTCTATGTGAAGGTGGACGACTGGGGCGGCATGGTCGCCCGCCAGTCCGGCAATGCACCGATAAACCCGGGCGACCGCGTCGGCCTGCATTTCGACCCGGCGCAGGCGCGTCTCTTCGACATCTCCGGCACAGCCCTCTATGGAGCAGAGCGAAATCCAGGTTGATGTCACGCCGGAGTGTTGGCCTCCGACCTTCTCGCTTAAGTAGTGAGAGCTAAACGAAGTTGCAGAGTCATATAGTCAATACAATTAGCACTTGTTTAGCGAATTTCTTGTAGTTGGAGAGACTAGGTTAAAGAGGTCTCGTCCAGATTATGATCCAAGCAGTGCCCAAATCCGCAGCCATCGGCCTTGTCGCGCTCGCTCAGCTTGCCATCTTCGCGTTTATCGGATTTATTTCCTATGAGCGAACGCTGGCAGAAGAAAAGGCGCATCTAGCCTTGGAAGCCCGGGCCTCGGCCGAGCAAATCGCTCAGGCAATGCGGCAAGTGGAAATCGAACTGGAGCACCTGGTCCGCCAAGTCGAGCGCCACGGCCTGCGCATGGACGAATACAACAACGCTGCGCATCAGTCCCTTGTCGGCGTCACCACTTCTGCGCCATATGTCGGCGGGGCAGGTTTTGTCGATGCCGGCGGCACAGCCAAGAACCTAGTCATTGCCAACCCCCAAAAGGTGGTGAGCGGCCTTCAAGTCGCGGACCGATCCTACTTTAAGATTCACCGGGACCATGCAGCAGCGGGAACCTATCTGAGCGAGCCGATCCTGAGCCGGGTCGGAAACAGGTGGATCTTTGTCGCCTCCCGCAGGCTTTCAGCGCCGGACGGCACCTTCCTCGGGGTCGCCGTGGTATCGATCAACCCGAACTACTTCGCCGAAACATTTGCGCTTAGCCACGAGACTCCGGTCCAGCGGCAGATAATCACGAAAGATGGGGCTGTCGTTGCGACGGCAAACCATCTACTGCGCGATCCCCTTGAGCAGTCATCCGATCAAGTGCCTGGCCGGCTATCACGGGTCCCGGCCGAACAAGTCTCCAAAGAGGGCTTCTTCTGGAGTAGTCCGGTGGGTGGCGGCGACGTCCTGACGGCGGTCGCTCCGGTGCCCGGCTGGCCCCTGGTCGCGACGGCCAGCATGAGCAGCGGCGATGTTTTCGCCGACCTCTGGACGGATCTTGTCGGTCTCGGCCTGGTGCTGATTGCTTCTCTCGGCGCTCTGACAGCACTGCTTCTGAATTTTTACCGTCACCAGGAAAAAGATAACGAGCTTCAGCGCCGCTTTCGCGGCTTGATCGAAGATGCCAGCGACGGCGTTGTCATCCACGACACCGGCCTTGTTCTTTTTGCCAATGACGCAACGGCACAGATGTGGGGATTGCATCATGGCACCGAGCTGCGCGGGCGTTCGCTGATCGACTTCATTCCGGAAGAGCTGCACAACCAGACAAGGGCGGAGTGGCGCAAGATCAAGGAAAGCGGCCAACCATCGACACAAAGGCGCACACCCGGCCGCAGGGTCGACGACGAAACCATCTTCGTCGACATCGCTTCGCAACGGATCGACTGGGGCAACAAGCTGGCCATCCGCTCCTCACTGATCGAGGTCACGGAACAGGTACGGCTGGCCAAGCGCGATCAGCGCCGCACCGCGATCTTGTCCGCCGTCAACGACGCCCATTCGATCTATCTCAATCAGACTCGCAATAGGGACTCTTTCGAAAAGCTCCTGGAGAAGATCCTGGACCTCAGCGGGTCCGCCTACGGCCTGATCGCGGAGAAGCTGGAGGACGAGGAAGGCCGCCCCTACCTGCTCAGCCTGGCGATATCGGATATCTCCTGGGACGATGAAACGCGCCGTTGGTACGACAGCGTCAGCAGGGGCGGTATGGAGTTCCGCAACATCGACAACCTGCGCGGTGTGCCCCTTCGCGAAGGCAAGACCCTGATTGCCAACAATCCGAAAAGCCACCCGGCATCCACCGGCGTGCCCTGCGGGCATCTGGCGATGGACAATGTCATGATCCTGCCCTTGGCCCAGGATTACGAGATTCTCGGCGAGGTCGCCCTGGCGAACCGCGAGGGTGGCTATGATGAGGCCCTGGCAGAAGAACTCGGCCCCATCGTCCAGGCGATCACACGGATCGTCTCGGACTACCGCTCGACCCGGCTGCGCGAGGCGGCTGAACAGGCATCCCGGTCGAAATCTGCCTTCCTGGCGCACATGAGCCATGAGCTGCGCACGCCTCTTTCCGGCGTCATCGCCAATCTTGAGCTTCTGGGCGACACGCCGCTGGAGCATGAGCAGTCGGAACTCGTGGATGCCTCCATGAGCGCCGGCAGGGCCCTGCTCGGGGTCATCGGCAATACTCTGGATTTTTCCAAGATCGAAGCCGACGAACTGGTTCTCGACATGGTCGAGTTCGACCCCGGCGCAATGATCGAAAACATCCAGTCGATTTTCCTGGCCGCGGCCAAGGACAAAGGCGTCGATCTCTACACCGTCGTCGACACCAATGTGCCGCAGATCGTCGTGGCGGATGAAATGCGCCTGCGGCAGGTCTTCGCGAACCTCGTCGGCAATGCCATCAAGTTCACCGGGAATGGGCGCATCGGCATCTATCTCTCGGCCGAGAAGACCGGCAAAAGTCAGGCCCGTCTGCGCTTCTCGGTGGACGATACCGGCACCGGCTTCGACCCTGAAAAGGCGGCAGACCTGTTCAAACCCTTTGGCCAGGAGAAAGACTCGACCAGCCGCAGCTTCGGCGGCACCGGTCTCGGCTTGACCATCGCGCAGCGGCTGCTTGAGCTTCACGAAGGTGAAATCTCCTGCTACGCGCAGCCCGGCGAAGGCAGCAGTTTCGTGGCCTCCCTCCCCGTCGAAGTTGTGGAGTGGAGCATTGACGCCGTACAGGACCTGAACGGCGACCGTATCGTTCTGCTCTTTCCGACCGGCGATTTTCCCGACGATCTCGCGAATGGCCTCACGGCGGCCGGTGCGGAGGTTTTGCAGACCACCGACCCTGCAGCGATTGCCGATGTGAACCAAGCGAGTGACGGCAGGCAAATGACCCTTGTTATCGATTGGGACTCAGCGCAGTTCGGCATGAACGCGTTTCTTAGACAACACGGCAAAACCTTCGACCAGATCCTGGTCGCGGCCTCGCGCTATGACCCAGACCGCCGCCGCGCAGCTCTTTTCTTCAAAGATCTGGACCTCGTCACCAAGCCGCTCACCGCATCAAACCTCTCCCACGCGATCCGCGGTGAGGAACGGGTGACGCCACCGGCAGCCGTGGTGCAGAACATCAGCGCTCCAGTCGAAAGCCGTCTGTTTGAAGATGGTGAAGCACCCAGGATCCTGGTTGCAGAAGACCAGCCGATGAACCAGATGGTTCTGCGCCGCCAACTTCGCCGGATGGGCATCGACTGCGACATCGCTGAACATGGCCAGGAGGCGCTGGAGTTCATGGAACGCAGCAGCTATGACATGGTCATCACCGACTGCTCGATGCCGATCATGGACGGTTTCGACTTGAGCCGTGCCATCCGCGAAAGGGAATCTGGCGGCGGCAAGCCCTGCGCCATCATTGCCCTGACGGCCAACGCCGTAAGCGGCGATGCACAGCGCTGTTACGACGCCGGTATGAACGCCTACCTCTCGAAGCCAGCAAGCCTTTCCGAACTCTCCGCCACGATACAGAAATGGTGGAAGGCATCAGAGAAGGATCTGGAGGAAGCCCCCTCCGAGGCGGAGGAATGTGCATTGCCGGAAGAGGCCGCACAGGAGCCTTCAAGCGAGGCCGCACCGCCGATCAACCGGGAAGCCCTGGCAGAACTGCTGGGCGAAGACGATCCCGAGACGCTGGATGCCCTGATATCCGACTTCTTTAGAAGTTGGCAGACCTCTTTCGCCGCCCTTGAGGAACCCTTAGAGAATAAAGACACGACAGCCCTTCGCGAAGCGGCCCATGCGGCGAAAGGAACCGCCCGCTACGGTATGGCGAACAGCCTGGCAGATACCTGCGAGACCCTGGAGAAACTCGCAGGCAGCGGCGAGCTGGATGGCGCCGAGGACTTGATCAAATCCCTTGAGACCGAAACCGACCGATTGAAATCCTATCTGGAAGACGCAGGACTGATTTGCGATGAAGAACGCCAAAGCGCATAAGACTGTGCTGGTCGCCGATGACCAGGAATTCGTGCGCAGCCTTGTCATGCGGATGCTGCAGCAACTTGGCTATGAAACGCATTCGGCCAAGGACGGCGACGAAGCCATGCTGGCGCTGAAGTTCGTTGACGGCGCCCTGATTCTGGATCAGCAGATGGACGGAAAGACCGGGCTGGAAGTCCTGAAAGCCGTGCGAAGCGGCAAGACATCCCTGGATCGCGACTTTCCGGTTCTGATCATAACCGGCAACGCGGATAAGGATGTGGTGCAGTATGCCAGTGCCCTCGACGTCAGCGGCTTGCTCGGCAAGCCGGTATCGAAGGCGCAGTTGGGTGAACGCCTGGCCGTGGCGATGCAGCGCAAGATAAAGCTGCGGAGCCCGGAAGAGTACGACATTATCAACGTGGTGAAGAAGCCGGAACCCGAATATGAGGCCATCCCGGCGCCGGCTCCGCCACCGGCAGAGGACAAGATTGGGGACAGCAAGGCCGAAGCGCCGGAAGGCGACGGAGAAGCAAAACTTGCCAATGCCAAGACCCTGAAGACGAAAGACGACCCGAAGGCTTCCTCGGGCAAGAACGGCTCCCAACGCAAGGTGCGAACGAATATCCACTACAAGGATGCCCAGCCGGGCATGACTGTCGCCGAGAACCTTGTCTCTTCCCACGGCAAACTGCTGCTCGGCGCCGGAACCGAGTTGAACGAAAATCTGATTGCCCGGCTGGCCGTGAAATGCGAGACCGATCCATCTCTGAGATTTCTGCCGGTCTTCGTGCCTGATTGATCCGGGAAACTCTGTTGAACCGATCGCCACAAAGGCACGACTGACAAGGTGACCACCGGCTGTGCCCTTGCCGGGGGAAAGCCAATCCAGGTATAGAACGTGCCGTGAAGACACTGCTGACAACCCTCATGCTCGCAACCTCGCTGCCGCTATCGGTCGCGGCGCAGGAAGGCCCACCACCCGGATACTTTGCCGGAACCTACGAGATGGTCGGTCGGGAACCGGGGGCCACGGGCAAGCCCCTGGCTGACTGGCTGCGCATCGAGACAAAGGACGATCATCTGCAACTGAAGACGTGCAGACGCGGTGACGGCCGCCTGGCGATGAATCCCTCCGGGCGCGAAGGCGCGGCGCCTTTGGTCGGCAATCTCGGCGATTGGTCCCTCAGTTGCCACTTCACCAACGACAGCAACAACTACCCGCGCCTCACCTGCTTCGCCGTCGCCGACGACAGCGAGCGCACGCCCGGGCTCCTGGCACTCTGGCCGGCCGATTGGGAGCGCCCAACGCATGCGGCGGACTGCTCATGAGCCGTGCCGTCCCCAAACTTGCTCTTGCAGAACGCGGCACCAGAGCCTGCCTCTGGGCCATGTCCTTCTTCGCAGCGACAACCGGCCGAATATCCTGACGTCCCCCTTTGCGGGCGTCAGCACTGGTTGTGCGGGCGGGGCTTATACCCCTGTAGAGCGCCGGATTAGCGTGCACGGCTGGGTTCGAATCCCAGGGCGCCCACCATTATCTGTTCCGTTACTCAGCCGAAGGTCACCCGCCGGCCGGCTTCACTCGATTCCCGGATCGCCTCGATGACGCGGATGGTATCGCGCGCTTCCTCCGCCAGGACAGGCGGCGGACTGCCGTTTTCGATCGCCTCGCGCAGCAGGCTGTAGAACTGCTGGTGGGCGCCGGGGAGGCTCGGCTCGAAGCGGGCCGAGGCCGCACTGCCATCATAGGTGGTCACTCTTGCCCAACGATCCTGCGGCTCGATGCCGTAACCCTCGTCGAGGGGCGTCATGCCGCTGCGCAACTGGTCCTCCTGGATGTCCATGAAGCGCTTCATATAAGACCCCCGGGTGCCGTGAACGGCATAGCGGGTCGAGTGATCCGGGGCGTAGTAGTTGCCGAAGAGATCGATGCGCAGATCCCCTTTGCCCATGCGGGCATGAAAGCCGTCGGCGATCTCCCCGCCCGCGCGCTGGATGACCAGATCTCCCTCGATCCAGTCCGGCAAGCCGAAGAGTTGCAATGCCTGGTCGATCAGATGGGCGCCGAGATCATAGTGGATACCCACCCCCGGCGCCGGTCGCTCCTGCCAGCGGTCGCCGACCTCGCCTTTGTAGAATTCGAAGTGCGCGCGATAGCTCTTGATCTCGCCCAGTTCGCCGCTCTTGATGAGTGTCCCGAGCGTCAGAAAGTCCGAGTCCCAGCGCCGGTTCTGGAAACAGGTGGCGATGCGCCCGGCCTTCACCGCGGCGGCGATCACCCGATCGGCCTCCGCGGCGCTGGGGGTGAAAGGCTTGTCGGAGACGACATGCTTGCCCGCCGCCAGGGCCTCCAGCATCAACGCCGGATGAGTCGGGCTGGGAGTCGCCAGCACCACCAGGTCGACCGCCGGATCGGCGAAGAGCGCCGCGGGGGTCGGATGCACCGTAACACCGGGATGATCGGCCAGGACCTTTGCACTATCGGAGGAGGCGACCGCCGCCAAGTCAAGTCCAGCGGCCGGAAACAGCGGGGCGTGGAACACTTTTCCGGCCAGTCCGTAACCGACCAGTCCAACCTTCAATGCCATAGCAAGCCCTTATCCAACGCTAGTTGATCCGCATCTCGGTCCGCGGATCGAAGAAGTGCACCTTGTCCATGTTGAAGGCCAGCGGCACCCGGTCGCCGGGGGCAATACGCTCACTGGAGCGCACCCTGGCCGTAACCTCCTTCTCGCCGAGGCGGGTAACGACGAACTTGTCGGCCCCCGTCGGTTCCACCACGTCGATACCGCATTCCAGCGTTTCGACGAAGCGGGCCGAGCGGTCGGCGCTTGAAAGGTCGGTGACGTCCTCCGGGCGCACCCCGAAAACGATATCCCGGCCGGCATGGGAACGCAGTGCCTCCGAGGGCTCGGAAACCGGCAGGCTGACCGCGCCGATCTGTACCGAAGTCGTGCCGTTGGCCTGCTGCAGGCTGGCGGGCATCAGGTTCATGGTCGGCGACCCCATAAAATCAGCGACGAAAATATTGGCCGGGTTGGAGTAGACCTGATCCGGTGTGCCCACCTGCTGCAGGATGCCGTCTTTCAGCACGGCGATCTGGGTTGCCAGGGTCATGGCTTCGATCTGGTCGTGGGTCACGTAGACGATGGTGGTGGCCAGGGTCTGATGCAGTTTCTTGATCTCCGTGCGCATATCCACGCGCAGCTTGGCATCGAGGTTCGACAGCGGCTCGTCGAAGAGAAAAACCTGCGGGTCGCGCACCAGGGCCCGCCCCATGGCGACGCGCTGGCGCTGGCCGCCGGAGAGCTGGCTCGGACGGCGTTTCAGCAACGGTCCGATCTGCAGCATCTCGGCGACCCTGGCCACCGCCGCTTCGCGCTCGGCCTTGGCAACACCGCGCATCTCCAAACCGAAAGCGATGTTCTCGGCCACGTTCATGTTGGGGTAAAGCGCATAGGACTGGAACACCATGGCGATGTCCCGCTGCGAGGGGTGCAGGTCGTTGACGGCGCGGCCGGCAATGCGGATTTCTCCGGAGGTCACCGTCTCCAGCCCGGCGATGCTGTTCAGCAGCGTCGACTTGCCGCAACCCGACGGCCCGACCAGGACGAGAAAACCACCTTCTTCGATGGCGATATCGATTCCCTTGAGGACATCGACCTCGCCGAATGATTTGTGGAGATCGCGGATTTCGAGGAAAGCCATGATTATCCCTTATCCTTTGACCGCGCCGGCCATCAGCCCGCGCACGAAGTAACGCCCCGACACGACATAGACAACCAGGGTCGGCAAAGCGGCCAGGATCGCACCGGCAAAGTGAACGTTGTATTCCTTCACCCCGGTCGAGGAGGAGACCAGGTTGTTCAGCGCCACGGTCATCGGCTGACTGTCGAAGTCGGCGAAGGAGGCGCCGAAGAGGAAATCGTTCCAGACGTTGGTGAACTGCCAGATCACCGTCACCACGATGATCGGGCCGGAGGACGGCAGCAGAATGCGCCGGAAAATCCGGAAAAACCCGGCACCGTCGATGGTGGCGGCGCGGATCAATTCACTCGGGAAGGCATCGTAGTAGTTGCGGAAGAACAGCGTGGTGAAGCCGAGGCCATAGACGACGTGAACCAGAACCAGGCCCCAGGTGGTTCCGGCGATCCCGAGCATGCCAAGAATACGCGCCATGGGGATCAGCACGATCTGAAACGGTATAAAACAGGAAAACAACATCAGCCCGAACACGATGCGATGACCGCGGAACTGCCACTTGGTCAGGACATAGCCGTTGAGCGCGCCGAGAAAGGTGGAGATCGCGACCGCCGGGATCACCATGACCAGGGAGTTTACGAAATACGGCGAAAGCCCCGTGGGCTCGACACCGATCTGCGCCTTGCTCCAGGCCTGTACCCAGGGTGCGAAGGTGAAGACCTCCGGCAGGGCCAGCATGTTGCCGGAGCGGATTTCCTCCAGCGGCTTCACCGAGTTCACCAGCATCACGAAAAGCGGCAGCAGGTAGTAGACCGCAAAGACGATCAGCACCGCATAGATGACCGCGCGGGCGACGGCGCCGCTGCGCAGGGCAACGTCGTTGCCGCCGCCGCTCATGTCCGCTTCTCCCGCAGTTCGCTATAGAGATAGGGAATAATGATGGAGGCGATCATGATCAGCATGATCACCGCCGAGGAGGCACCGACCCCCATCTGGTTGCGGGTGAAGGTGTAGGAATACATGAAGGTCGCCGGCACCTCCGTCGCCCGGCCGGGCCCGCCGTTGGTCAACGCGATGACCAGGTCGTAAGCCTTGATCGCCAGATGGGCGAGCACCACGAAAGCGGAGAGGAAAGCCGGGCGCAGCATCGGAATGACGATGCGGCGGTAGAGTTTCCAGGCCGAGGCGCCGTCAATCTGGGCGGCCTTCAGGATCTCGTTGTCGATGCCGCGCAGGCCGGCCAGGAACATCGCCATGACAAAGCCGGAGGACTGCCAGACCGCGGCGATGACGATGGTGTAGATCGCCATGTCGCGGTCCTTGATCCAGCGGAACTCGAAAGACTCCCAGCCCCAGAGGTGCATTACGTTTTCCAGGCCGATCCCGGGATCGAGAAACCACTTCCAGGCGGTCCCGGTGACGATGAAGGAAAGCGCCATGGGATAGAGGAAGATCGGCCGCAACACGCCCTCGCCACGGATCTTCTGATCCAGCAGGATCGCCAGTCCCAGCCCGATGACCGTGCAGATGACGATGTAGAGTATGCCGAAGATCGCCAGATTGCTGAGGGCGGTCGACCAGTGACGCAGGCTGAAGAGCTTGAAGTAGTTGGCGAAGCCGACCAGATCGAAGGACGGCAGCATGCGCGAATCGGTGAAGGACAGATAGCCGGTAAAGACGATGAAGCCGTATACGAAAATCAGGATCAGCACGAAGCTCGGCGACAGCACAAGTTTCGGCAGCAGGTCCTGGGCGGCATCGCGCAAACGGTTCGACATGGCGAAGACGGCAGCCTTGTGAGGGGGAGTACCGGCAGAATCGGCGCCCGAGCCGAAACCCGGGCGCCGTCCCGTCAATGCAGGGTTACTGCGCGGCGTCCACCGCGTTGACCAGTTCCTCAGCCGCAGTCGCGGCGTCATACTCGCCATTGAAGTGCGCGGTCACGACATCGTAGACCGCATTCTTCACCGAAGCCGGTGCCGCATGCCCGTGGGCCATGGAGCCGAAAAGCTTGCCGGAATCACTGGCCGCCGCCAGTTCCTTCATGCCCTTCTTGCCGCAGGCATCGAAGTCGGCGTCGGAGACATCCGTGCGCGCCGGGACGGAGCCCTTCACCACGTTGAAAGCCGACTGGAAGGAGGGCGCCATGATCGATGAGGCCAGCTTCACCTGGGCGTCACGCCGCTCGTCACCCACCGAGAACATGGCGAACTGATCGGAGTTGAAGGTGACCGTGCCCTGGGTGCCCGGGAAACGGAAGCAGAGGAAGTCCTCATCCGGCTTGAGGCCGGCCTTCAGGAATTCGCCCTTGGCCCAATCGCCCATGAACTGGACGCCGGCCTTGCCCTCGATGACCATGGCGGAGGCCAGGTTCCAGTCACGACCGGAGAAGTTGTCGTCGACGAAGCCGCGCAGGGTCTCCATGCGCTGAAAAGCTTCCTGCATCTGTGCGCCGCCCAGTGCCTCGGGATCGAGATCGACGAAGGCCGCTTTGTAAAGCTCAGGGCCGCCGACACTCATGACCACCGCGTCGAAGATGGTCGCGTCCTGCCAGGCCTGACCGCCATGCGCCACCGCCGTATAACCGGCGTCCTGAATCTTCTTCAGCGCCGCCACCAGGTCTTCCCAGGAAGTCGGCTGGGCGATCCCCAACTCGTCGAAGATCTTCTTGTTGGCCCAGACCCAGTTGGTCGAATGGACGTTCACCGGCGCCGAGATCCACTTGCCGTCGTGCTTGGCGAAGCGCTGCAAGGCGGCGGGGACGACCTGGTCCCAATTCTCATCAGCAGCCAATGCATTCAGATCGGCGAGTGCGCCTTCCTGGGCCCAGTCCTGGATATCGAAGCCCAGCATCTGCACCGCCGTCGGCGCATTGCCGGCGGTCACCCGGGCGCGCAACACGGTCATGGCCTGTTCACCACCGCCGCCGGCAACCGGCATATCCTGCCAGCCGACGCCTTTGCCTTCGAGATCCTTCTTGAGGACGTTCAGGGCGGCGGCTTCACCGCCGGAGGTCCACCAGTGCAGGACCTCCACATCCTCGGCAGCGGAAGCCTGGCTGACGGCCATCCCCCCTGCCAGCAATCCCAGGGCGAGCAGGCTGGTCGACAGCCTGAGGGCGAAGCGGTTCATGGTATTCCTCCCAGTTCTGAGCAAATTCGCCGTGCGGTGAAGTTCCGCATCTGAGATATCTGTAACGTTACAGCTTGCGCCGGTCAACCGTCGCCATTGCTCAGACCATCGCCTTCATTCTATTATATTGATAAATATAATGTTTTCTGGTTGTTATTCATCAGAAAGCACAGCCCAAGCCATGACCTCTCTTGTCATCTGTAACGATACAGGTATATTTGCCGAGATTTCGAAACGGGAGACGGACAGGGATGGCGCCCAAGGACAAGGCCGAATTCTCAGCGGCAGACCGCCCCTCGGCGGCGCTGCGGAGCGGCCTGCCGTCATCGGCGGAGTCAACCAAGCGGCCGACCCTGAAGACCATCGCGGAAATCGCCAATCTCGGGGTTACCACCGTCTCCCGGGCCTTAAAGGACGGACCGGAGATCGGCGAAGACACCAAGAAACGGGTACGCCGCATCGCCAGCGACCTGGGCTACCGGCCCGACCGCGCCGGCGTTCGGCTTCGAACCGGCAAGACCAATGTCATCAGCCTCGTCCTGAACCCCCACGAGGAGGTCATGGGTTACGGCACCTCCATGATCTTCGGTATATCCCAGGCCTTGCGCGACACCGCCTACCATCTGGTGGTCACGCCGCATTTCCTGGGCGGCGACCCCATGGAGCCGATCCGCTACATTATAGAGACCGGTTCGGCCGACGGCATCATCCTGTCGCGCACCCGCCCGCAGGACGAACGCATCCGCTATCTGCTGGAAATGGGCTTTCCCTTCGTCTGCCACGGCCGCAGCGAACTGGCGACGCCGCACCCCTACCACGACTTCGATAACTACGGCTTCGCCTTCGAAGCCGCCAAAAGGCTCTGCGTCAAGGGACGGCGACGGCTCTGCATCATCGCCCCGCCCAGCGGCGTGACCTACCACAACCATATGATCATGGGCTTTGAGCGTGCGGCACACCAGTTCGGCGCCACGATGGTTCCGGCACCGGGAATCGATACCGACAGCGCGCCCGATACGATCCGCGCAGCGATTAGCAACATGATGGGCCAGACCGCTGCGCCGGACGGCTTTATCTGCAGCGGCGATGTCTCCGCCCTCGCCCTTACAGCCGGGCTGCGGGACGCCGGAATGACACCCGGGGACGACATCGATCTGGTCGCCAAACAGACATCGACGGTACTCGACCACACGACGCCGGCCATCGACACCATCTACGAGGATCTTACCGCGACCGGCCAGACCCTGGCGCAAATTCTGGTCGGCTGCATCAACGAAGAGCCGATGGAAAACCTTCAAACGATCCGTGAGCCGGAACTTCGATTCAGAACCGGCAGCCAACAAGAGGCCGCCCCCTAAAAACAAGAAGAAGAAGAACACCGCGGCAGGAAGCGCACAAAGAGAGGACCCGATGGACGACATGATCCGCCCCTTCATCGCCGACGCGAAAAGAGAACTCCGCAGCGGACAGGACGTGGCTGCCGCTTTCGCAAAGGTAAAGGACAGCATGCGCCGGGAGGTGGAAGCGGTGCTGGAAGAAGAAGCCAGAACCGGGTCCGCCGTTCCCCAGATCGACTTCGCGGCGGTCAAGGCCGACAAGGTTTCCGCCGGCCAAATCGACCACATCCGCCGGCGCGGCGCCGTGGTCATCCGCGGTGTCTTTCCTCAGGCCCGCGCGGAGGCCTGGAACGAAGAGATCGGTGCCTACATCGCCGACAACGACTACCTGGAGAAGGCGCAGGAAAAGTCGGGCATGGACAAATACTTCGACAACCTGGAGGCCGGGCGCCCGCAGATCTACGGCCTCTACTGGTCGAAGCCGCAGATCATGGCCCGCCAGGCCGAGGAGATGGCCGAGACCAAGCGCTTTCTCAACCGCCTTTGGGATGTGCGCGGGCCGGTGGGCGATGAGTTCGACCCCGACAACGACTACAGCTATGCAGACCGTACGAGGCGCCGCCAGCCCGGCGACAGCCGCCTCGGCCTGTCGCCGCACATGGATGCCGGCTCCTACGAACGCTGGGTCGATCCCGCTTTTCGGAAAATCTACGAGCCGATCTTCTCGGGCGACTGGACCGCCTACGACCCCTGGAAGGCGACCTACCGCACCCAGACCCGCGAGTATGCCTCGCCCGCAGTCTGCTCCATGTTCCGTTCTTTCCAGGGCTGGACGGCGTTGACCACCCAGGGACCGAACGACGGCACCCTGCAGCTGGTGCCCATTGCCTCCGGGATCGCCCACCTGTTGCTGCGGGCTTTGCAGCCGGACGTGCCCGCCGACGAACTCTGCGGCGCCGAACCCGGCAAGGCGCTCTGCGCCGACCCGGCCTGGCATGCCGATCTGCTGGAAGGTCTGGTCTCGATTCCCAGGGTCGATCCCGGCGACACTGTCTGGTGGCACCCCGACCTGATCCATGCCGTCGAGGACGTGCACAACGGCCAGCAAGAATCCAATGTGATCTATGTCGGCGCCTCGCCGCGCTGCGCCAAGAACGAAGCCTACGCCCGCAAACAGGCAGCCCGCTTCCTGGCCGGCGAGTCCGCGCCGGACTTTGCCGCCGAGAACTACGAAGTCGACTTCAAGGGACGGGCGACTCTGGACGATCTGACCAAACTCGGCCGCGCCCAGATGGCGTTGTAAAGGTTTAGCGGGTGCGGTGTCCGGAGATGATGCTTCGAGACGGTGCTGCGCACCTCCTCAGCATGAGGTCCGATTTACGTTCGGGTTCTCCCTCACCCTGAGGAGGCCTGAAAGGCCGTCTCGAAGGGCGCAACAGGCAGGTTCTTTTATTCGCCAGAGACGAAGTCGGGCTCCGGCAGGTCGACCGCCTGCCCGCCTTCATCGCTGACCGCCTCCAGAAGGTCGAGCCAGTTTTCGAGGTCGAAGTGAATCGGCCCGTCGGTACCGAAGTTTTCCTGCAGCAGTTGCGTGAACAGTCCGTGCGCCTCTTCCAGCCGCCCCGCGCGGCCGTTCCAGGCGGTGCCATCAAGGCGCAGATCTTCCGTCACCACGGACAGCAAGCCAACCAGCGCTCCCTCGTAGGGATGCATCAGCGGCATGACCCGTGGCGCGGCGACCGGCCAGTCGGCGGCGACGGCCGGTTTGTCCTGCTGCCAGGCCCAGATGGCCCTCAACAGACGCCAGTCTCCCTCCGCCGCCGCATAGTCACCGGCGGCGTGGTTCAGGCGTGCGCGCATGTAGTGATAGGGAACCTCCACGATGCGGTCCATGGCCGCCAGTTCGATCGCCGAATCGATGAGGTGCACCGCGCCGGCCAAACCCTCTTTTCTCTCAGCCGCCGTCACCCGGCGGCGCAGCAGATCGCCCTCTGAATCCCTTGGCCGGGTAATCGCCAGCCGGGCCCAGAGGTAGCGCACCAGGGATTCTTCCCAGTTCTTGCGTCCGCCCTCGGCATAGCTCTCCATACGCCGCACCGGATCGTCCGGCAGCGGGCTGATCTCAAAGCCGTCCCAGTCGAGCTGCCAACCGGAATAGCTGCTGTGCGGGCTCGGTTGACGGTCGCCGGTGGTCATCCAGACTTCGTCGCGGCCGGCCCGACGCCCGGGGTCGGCCAGTACGATGCTGCCGAGCTGGCTGTAGACCTTGCGCGGCACCCGCCCATAGGCGCGCTCTGCGGCCAGCGGATCCGGCGGCGTCGGCATGGCGAGACGCATTTTCTCCAGCGCGCCATCGCGGCTGGAGCCGAGCCAGTTCATAGCCCAGGCCAGGTCGATCCTCTCCTGCCCCGCATCGGTCTTCAGGGCCGCCGATACCGAATCGTAACGCGCATGGGTTTCCAGCCATTTGCCGAAGGTCACGGTGAAATGGTTGTCATCCTCGTCGAACAGCCGCTCGGCCATATCGTGGTGCAGGAAATGGTTGGTCTGGGGCACCGCCTCGCCGTCGTGCTTCATCACCCGCACGCGATCGCCGTTCAGTTCGATGCGGCAGACTTGGCCGGTCTTCGCTTCGGAAACCAGGATGGTCCAAGCCGCAAAGTGTTTGGCGTCTTTCACAAGGTCGACGGCCTCGTCGATGCTGCCGGCCTCGCGCAGCATCCGCTGCTGGGTGAAGGGACAGATGTCGCCATGACCGAAGAGGAATCCGCTTTCGAGCTGCGTTGTCGAAAGCTGGTGAAGCGAAACTGAGAGACCGGCGTCGTTCATGCCGGAGATACCACCGGGGTAGATCAGGCCGGCAGTACCGAAGGCAACGTACTTGTGCCAGCTCGCGTTGTCGCCGGTTTCATCCAGCAGGGACAATACCGGTGCCTTGTTCCAGTGAAACAGGTCCGCATCCAGGTTGCGCGCATGCAGAAGCCGCCCGTCGCGGCTGAGCGCGCCGGGTACGGCAAAACCGGTACAGCCGAAGTCGTAGCGGTTGTTCGGGCCGGTCATGGCGGCGAGCGCCGCAGCGATGTCGTGCTGTTTCTCCGGCTCCCGCTTTGCCTCTTCCAGATAGGCCTTGGCGTCGGGATCGGCCAGCGACGGCAGCACCAAGGCCAGAATCGCCGGTGCACGGATTGCCCGCACACCGGGGATCTGGAAGATCCGCGACAGGCCGTCGATGATGTTGCCGACCTCAATCGCGATCAGGGCGTCGCGCACCTCAAGCTGGGAAAACTCGGGATTGGCCAAGCCTGCGCGATAGCCTGCGCCCAGCCCGTCGACGGCCTGCTGAAATTCTTCGCTCGAATTGTTCAGGATACGGTCGCTGTAACAGCGGTAGAGCGCCGAGGCGACATGGCGCAGGGTCTCGTTCTCCAGGTTCACCCCGCGGGCGATGGTGGAAACGATCTCGGGGAAAGCGCCGTCTTCAATTTCCTGTGCCAGCAGGCGGCCATGATCATAGGCCATGTCCGGGAAACTGCCGCGCTGCTTCAGCACGAAGAAAGGCTGCCCGCCGATGGTCAGGCGCCGCAGGCTGCTCTCGGCGCGGCCCTCTCCGGACGGTAAGGTCTCCGGCGCCTTGTCCAGGCCCTCGATTGTGTTGCTCATTGCCCTCTCACCCCGATTGTCGGCGCAGCCGGAATCCCAGCGTCCCGTGTGTCGCCGCCCAACACTTTAGACCTCTGGGTGTATTGCACTGTGGGGGAACTCACATTGCCCAGCGACTGGCCAGACTAGCCACGGCTATCGGAACAAACCAAAGGACAAAGAAGGGCCTGAGATTCGGCACAACCTCAAGTAAGCGGACTTGGATGAATGGGAACCTAGTAGGGCAGGCCGACGTAGTTCTCTGCCAGCGAAGCGGAGGCTGCTTCGGAGGAAACCAGATATTCCAACTCCGCCAGCTGTATCTTGTGGCCGAAGCGCCCGACCTCCGGGAAGCGGTGGAGCATCGAGGTCATCCACCAGGAAAAACGCTCGGCCTTCCAGATACGCGCCAAGGCTTTTGTGGAGTAGGCATCGAGTCCGGCAGTCGAACCGCCATTGAAATACTCAACCAAAGCTTCGGAGAGGTACCGGATGTCGCTGGCGGCGAGATTGAGGCCCTTGGCCCCGGTCGGCGGGACGATATGAGCGGCGTCCCCGGCCAGGAAAAGCCGCCCGAAACGCAGCGGTTCGGCGACAAAGCTGCGCAGGCGGGCGACTGATTTCTCCAGAGCGGGCCCTGTGGTCAAAGCGGCTGCCGCTTCCGGGTCGAGCCTCGCACGCAGCGCCTCCCAAAACCGCTGGTCGCTCCAGTGCTCGACCTTCTCATCGGCCGGGCATTGCAGGTAGTAGCGGCTGCGCGTCATCGACCGCATCGAACAAAGCGCGAAGCCGTCTTCGTGGTTTACGTAGATCAATTCCTCGTTCACCGGCGGCACGTCGGCCAGCAGACCAAGCCAGCCGAAGGGGTAAACCCGCTCGAAGGTCTCGATGGCGCGCTCCGGCACCGACTGGCGGCAGACTCCGTGAAATCCGTCGCAGCCGGCAATGAAGTCACACTCCAGCGTCTGAGCAATGCCGCCTTTCAGGAAATGCACCACCGGTCTGGAGCCGCCGAAGCCCTCCAGGTGGACGCCGGCGGCCTCGTAGACTGTCCTGGCGCCGCCCGCCGAACGCGCCTCCATCAGGTCGCGGGTCACCTCCGTCTGGCCGTAAACCGTGACCTGCTTGCCGCCGGTCAGCCCCGCCAGATCGATCCGGTGGCGGGCACCACCGAAACAGAGGTTCACGCCGTCATGGGGCAAGCCCTCCTGCCGCAGGCGCTGATCGCAGCCGGCCCGCGCGATCAGGTCGACAGTGCCGGACTCCAGAACCCCGGCCCGGATGCGGCCCAGCACATAGTCGGCCGAGCGCCGCTCCAGGATTACGGCGTCGATCCCCTCCCGGTGCAGCAGTTGACCGAGC
Source organism: Pelagibius sp. (assembly GCF_965249265.1). Lineage (NCBI taxonomy): Bacteria > Pseudomonadati > Pseudomonadota > Alphaproteobacteria > Rhodospirillales > Rhodovibrionaceae > Pelagibius > Pelagibius sp. The sequence continues at coordinate 3,965,629 of NZ_OZ252224.1, forward strand.
AGCAGACCCGCCGGTCCGGCGCCGATGATCGCCACCTGCGTACGCAATTCCGCCTCCCCAGGCATTTTGCTCCCGAGGTGGCGGTCTTGCGCTTGCCCCGGGCCGTTTTTGTCCTGGGGGCAAGGGTGCAGGGCTTTGCCGCTTTAGGCAATGCCCCTTCCCCTGTGGCCGTGCGTCTTCCCTAGACCGGCGACGCCTCCGCCAAATCAAAGCTCTTGTGACGGATACGCCAGCCATCGGCCGTTTCATGCAGGGTCAGCAAATCGATGTAGACGGTCTCACCGACCGGGACCCTGGCTTTCACCACGGCGATCCGCCCGGCGACTTCGACTGAGAGTATGCGCTTGTCCATCGTCGCGCCCAAGGACGCCTGCGACGGCTGAGACACAACGAGATCCACGAAATCGGCGACGGAGAGATCCGCTCTGTCGTCGCCGAAGAATCCGACAATCCGGGCTGCAGGATCGAAAGCGCCTTCAAGGCGTGCCCGGTCGCCGTGAAAAGCGCCACGGAAATAGTTTTCGACCACCGCTTCGATGCGGCTCTCACTGCTTTCGAATTCACTCAAGACCAGGTTCTCCTGTTGTTGAAGCCAGCTGTCGTGCAGCCATTTCTCGGTGCCCCGGTGTCCGGGAAAAGTGATCCAGTGGATATCGCGCTCAAAAGTCATGACCGAGCCGTCGGCGGCCAGAATGACCCAGAAGTAGAGCCCGTCATCCAGATTGCGGAATTTCACTTTCATGCCGCTCAGCGTGACCTTGCGGCCCTCGGCCTGAACCTGCTCGTCGTGCCGGTCGATCCAGAGGATTTTGTGGTTCGACAGTAGATCGGGGGCCTGCCGGTGGAGAAACCCCAACGCCGCCTGCCGGGCTACGTCCTCCGTCGGCAAGGCGCCGTCGGAGACACCTCCATAAAGACGGGTGAAGCCTTTGAGGCGCTCCGATCCCTGTTCGACGACAAAGCTGACATGCTCGCCGCCGAGATCAACCGAAGCGCGGTCCGACGGCTGAAAGCGCCCCAGCACAATCTCCGCGTCGTCCATGCGCCCCGGCATCGACAGGGCCAGGCGATAACCCTCAGGCAGCATCGCCTCCAACGGCGGCTTTCCCTCAATGGCACTCTCATTCTGCGAATTCATGTTTTCTCCATGGGTGTCAGCGGTGCCGGCGGTCGGCGACAGAAGAATCGAAAGGCCGGCAATTACGGCTGCCCAGCCCTTCCTTTCCGACAAAAGTTGCATTTTGGGTGCTCCTTCATTCTCGATCGGTCATCCTTCGCCCGGTCGATGTTCGGCAAAGCCTGCTTCGCGTCATCGACGGCGAGGGATGAGGTTCAAAGACGGATCAGCTCATTCAACATCTAACGTCAACTGTAGATTTTGGACAAAAAAATCAGCTGCGGCCTTCAGCCTTGGCAATCAGCCCTTCCAGCTTCTTGATGCTGGCCTTGGTGTCTTTCCTGAAGCCCTGCAGCGAGGCTATCCTGGCCTCAGTTCCTTTCAGATGGCCCTGCAGAATTTCAAGGACGCGGCGCTTACCCATGATTCCGGTCTCGTCCTGGAAATAGAGATCGATCACCCCGGCGATCTCATCCAGTGACAGGCCGATTTCCTTCAATGCGGAGATCTTTTCCAGGCGCCGCAACGTCTGTTCATCATAGTAACGGTAACCACGCCCTTCCCGCTCGCTCGGCGAGATCAGCCTCTTTTCCTCGTAGAAATGTATGGTCCTCTGGCTCAGCCCGGTACGCGCCGCGAGCTCGCCTATCTGCATTTTAGACATTCATCACCTTACGTTGACTGTAGATTATGACTCTGCGGCGCCTTGTCAAGACCCTGGGTCAAGACCCTGGCCGTCTTTCCGGGCAGCCGCGGCCCTCTGGATTGATCAAGATCCCCTTCTGGTTTGACCAAGATCCCCTTCTGGTTTGACCAAGATCAATGTCGGTGGGGGCTGAAAATGGCCTGATCCTTACAGCACGTTACAAGCACTATCAGGGAGCAGCGCATGACCCATACGCCTCACGAACTGGCCGAAGAGTTCCCCGAAGCAACCGGTACCATCCACCGGCTGAAGACCGAGTCGGCACACTTCGCCCGCTTGGCCGAGGAATACCACAAGGTCAACCGCGAGATTCACCGCATCGAGGCGGAGGTCGAGGCTGCGTCGGACCAACGCAGCGAAATCCTGAAGAAGGAACGGCTGGCCCTGAAAGACGAAATCGCCCAGCTGCTCAACGACGCTTCTTAGCCCAGATCCGGGATTGATCGATCTCTTCGCGATCCATCAATCCCGGTAAATCAGCTCAATCCATTCGAAAAGGAACGGACTGCCGCTGTTCGGCGGGACTCCGGCTCAGTTCACACGGACCCAGCGCAGGATGAAGAAGTTGTCGGCGCGCTGAGTCACCTCGACGTTCTGCTTCATGCCCCAGACCAGCGGCTGGACGTAGAGCGGCACATAGGCCACGTCCTCCTGCAACAAACTGTGTACCTCGTCCAGCATCGCCTGGCGGGCGGCGGGATCGATCTCTCGCTGGATCTTCGGCAGCAACGCGTCGACCCTGGCGTCGGAGAAGCCGCCGAAGTTCCAGCTTCCCAGCTTTTTCTCCGCATCCGGCGTCGCCAGCAGGAAGCGGACCGGATGTTCGGCATCGAAGGTGCCGGGCGACCAGCCGAGCAGATACATGTCGAACTGGTCGGCCCGCAACTCCGGCCAGTACTGCCGTACCGGCATGGCGTTCAGCTTTGCAGTGACCCCCACCTTCGCCAGCATGCCGACGATGGCGGTGCAGATGCTGGCGTCATTGATGTAGCGGTCGTTGGGACAGGAGAGGCCAAAGCTGAAGCCTTCGGGATAGCCCGCCTCCGCCAGCAGGGCCTTGCTGGCTTCCCGGTCAAAGGGGTGGCGGGCCGAGAGGTCCGGGCTGTAGCCACGCATTGCCGGGCTCACCAGCAGGCTGGCGGCCGCGGCATTGCCGCGCATCACCTTCTTGATCAGTGTATCGACGTCGATCGCCTGATAAACCGCCTTGCGCACCCGCGGATCACGGAAGGGATTGGCGTCGCTGGTTTCATCGGAAAACTTCAGCGCCGCAGCCTGATGGGCAAAGCCCAGCATAATGACGCGCGCTTCGACTCCCTGCAGGATTTTTACCCCGGCAGCGCCTTCCAGCCGGGGCACGTCCTGCAAGGGCACCGGATTGATGAAATCGACTTCGCCGGAGATCAGCGCCGCCACCGCCGTTGCCTGCTGGGTGACCGGCGTGAAGACGGCACGGGTGACGTTGTGTTCGACCTCTCCCCACCACCCTGCGAAAGGCTCCAGCACCGTGCGCACACCGGGCGAACGTTCGACGACCTTGAAGGCACCGGTGCCGTTGGCGTTCAGGGTGGCAAAACCCTCGCTCTGCATCGAGGTCCGCGCGGTGCCGTTTGCCTCCGACCAATCCTTGTCCATGATCATGAAGTTGGCGATGGAGTCCGGAAAAATCGGATTGGGCGCCTTGGTCATGAAGTCAATGGTGAAGTCGTCCACCAGCTTCACCTCGCTGACCGGCGCAAACCAGGAGCGCACGTCGGCCTCCTCGGCGCTGGCGCGCTGGTAGGAGAACAGGACGTCCTCGGCCGTGAAAGCCGAGCCATCGTGAAAGGTGACCCCGCGGCGCAGATGAAAGCGCCATCCGTCTTCGCCGAGCGGTTCCCAGCGCTCGGCCAGCGCGCCCTCGATCTTCATGTCACGGTCGCGGCGCAGCAGCCCCTCATAGACATTGTTCAGAAACCCGAGCACCGGCGCCGAGTTGACCGCGTGGGGGTCCAGCGTCTGCGGATCGGTGGTCGCGGCCCAGCGGAATTCCTTTGCCTGGGCTGCGGGACTCAAGAATACCAAGACGCCAAGAACTGCGGCAAACGCGAGGGCGGACATGGCCATCTTTTTGAGATCGATTGCTTTCATCGCATCACGCTCCTTGCGCCTTGATCTTGTTTGGTGGCGTTTACCCTGGAAGTCTATGCCCGACTGTCTCCCGCGTTCAACCTTTGGGGGCGATGGATCAGGATTTGCGCTTTCCTTCCAACGCGCGGACGACGCGGCGCAGGATCACGCGGCGCGCTTTGTCGTCGGCCGCTTCGTCCAGCTTGTCGCGCAGATTGATCGAGAAGGCGGCCAGATCGTTGTGCCAATCCAGACCGCGCAGAGATTCGGCCGGCAGCCGGTGCGGCACCGGGCGGAACCGCACCCGGCTCTCTCCGGCCAACAGATCGACGACGTCGTCAAGCTGGGGAATGATGATCCGTTCCGACGGCACCCCGGCCGCCTCCAGGCCGTCGCGCAGCGCCGCCAGGCCGGCCTCCTCGCCATGGGTCAGAAAGATCGCCCCCTTCACCGGCAGGCGGGCATTCAGCCAGTCGAGTAATTGATCCCCATCGGCATGGCCGGAGTACACGTCGATCTGGCGGATCGCCGCCTTCACGCGCAGATCCTCGCCTTGGATTTTCACGGTGGAAACACCGCGGGACAGCAAGGCGCCCAGCGTGCCCGGCGCCTGATAGCCGACCAGCATGACAGTGGCGTCATGGCGCCAGAGATTCTGTTTCAGGTGATGGCGGATGCGCCCCGCATCACACATACCGCTGCCGGCAATGATGATGGCGCCGCCGGAAAAGCGGGCGATCATCTTGCTTTCCTCGACGGATTCAGTGAAGCGAATGTTCGGGCGCCGAAAGAGATCCGGCACATTGTCGGTGTCTTCCAGATAGGCCGCATTCTTCAGGAACACCTTGGTCGCCTTGATCGCCAGCGGCGAGTCGAGGAACACCGGTACTTTCGGCAGCACGCCGCTGTCGAAGAGGACCGAAAGATCGAGCAGCAGTTCCTGGGTGCGTTCGACGGCAAAGGCGGGAATCAGGAGGTTGCCGCCGCGTTCCAGCGCCGCGTTGACCTCCCGCGCCAGGGTCTCGCGGCGCTGTTCCGCTGTAGCATCGGTTCTCTTGCGCCCTCCGTAAGTCGCCTCGCAACAGACGTAGTCGAAGTTCTCCGGCGCCTCGGGATCGGGATGAAACAGCTTGTGCTCCGGCCCGATATCGCCCGAAAAGAGCAGTCGGCAGACCCGTGGACTGGGCTGCCCGGTGGCGACTTCGATCTCGATCGACGCCGCGCCTAGAATGTGGCCGGCATTCCAGAACCTTGCGCGCACGCCCTCACCGACCTCGCGCCAGGTTTCGTAACCAACGATCGAGAAAGCCTCCAACGCCGCCTCCACGTCACGTCCGTCGTACATCGGCTTGACGGTCGCACGCCCGCGCTGGGCATTGCGGCGGTTAAGCCGTTCGACTTCGGATTCCTGGATGTAGGCACTGTCGGGCAGCATATAGCTGAGCAGGCCGAAGGATCCCTCGGTAGCAAAGATGGGCCCCTTGAAGCCTTGCTTCACCAGCTTGGGGATGAGGCCGGAATGGTCGATATGGGCGTGGGTCAGCAGGACGAAGTCGATCTCGGCAGGATCGAAGGGAAAGGCCCCGTAGTTCAAGGCCTTCAAGGTTTTGGAACCCTGAAACATCCCGCAGTCGACCAGAAACTGGCAGTGTTCTGTCCGCAGCCAGTAACAGGAGCCGGTCACCGTGCCGGCAGCGCCGCAGAAACTTAGCAACATGAACTGCGCCTGAGATCCGTGGTGGTGCAAAAACTCAAAACCGGCTCCCCGAGCCGAGCCTCAGAAGGTACCGGCAATCGATATCGCTTACACTGGCTTTTCGCGCATCTCCAGATGCAGCGCCGTGCCATTATAGGGGTTGGCCCTGGCCACTGCCTCGTTCAACTCGACACCCAAACCCGGTTCGCTCGGCGGAATCACATAGCCCTCCTCCCAACGGATCGGGCGTTGCAGGATCTCGCTGTGGAAACCGCCCCAGGTCTGGATGGATTCGAGGATCAGAAAGTTGGGGCTGCAGGTGCTGATCTGGATGTTGGCCGCGCCGACCACCGGCCCGCAGTAGAGATGCGGCGCGATCTGGGCATAGAAGGTCTCGGCCATGCCGGCGATCTTCTTGGCCTCCAGGAGACCGCCGACCCGCCCCAGATTCATCTGCAGAATAGCCGCCGCTTCGGCGCGCAGCAGTGCTGAAAACTCGTACTTGGTGGTCAGCCGCTCGCCGCTGGCCACCGGAATGGTGGTGGCACGGGCCACCTGCCCCATGGCCGCCGGAACCTCCGGCGGGGTCGGTTCCTCGAACCACAGGGGATCGTAGGGCTCCAGGCGCCGCGCCAGACGGATCGCCCCCGCCGGGGTCATCTGCCCGTGGGTGCCGAACAGCAGATCGCAGGACATACCCACCGCCTCGCGCAGGCGCTTCATGAAAACCTCGCAACGCTCCAACGCCTCCAAAGAGAGCTGGCGTGGATCGAAAGCGCTGTAAGGACCGGCGGGATCAAACTTTACCGCCGTGAAGCCCTGGGCCAGGTATTCGCTGGCCCGCTCCGCCGCCAGGTCAGGATCGCTGTAGACGCGCTCCTCCTCCCCCGGCTTGGGATAAAGATAAGTATAGCTGCGCAGGCGCTCGTGAACCTTGCCACCCAGGAGATCGTAGACCGGCCGGTTGAGTTCCTTGCCGATGATGTCCCAGCACGCCATCTCGATGCCGCTCAGCACCCCGAGCAACGATGGATCGGGGCGCTGGCTGTAACCACTGCTGTAGACCCGGCGCCACAGGGCCTCGATCCCAAAGGGGTCGGCGCCGAGCACCATGCGCTCGCAGACATCGGCAACCATTTTCTCAACGCTGCGGGGATGAAAAGGAACGGAGTAGATCTCACCGATCCCGGTCACACCGCCGTCGGTGGTCAGCTTGACGAAGACCCAGTAGCGCCCGCCGAAGTGCGGCGGCGGCGTGCCGACAACGAAAACCTCAAAGGCGCTGATCTTCATCTGCAAGTCCCCCTTTGCGACCCTCCGCCTCACCCGGACCGGCGAATCGCAGGCCTCGGCGGAGCGATGCATGATTACGCGGCTTTGGTGATGGGCCCGTCAAGCCGGGAAAGGCGGCATCGAAGTCTTTCGGCTCACCTTGCAATAGCACTGGACAGCTTGAGAGGTTCGGTCTCTTCTGCCTTCTGGAAAAGACTCTGGAACGTGAGAGCGCCATGCAGATCGCCTTTATCGGCCTGGGCAACGTCGGACTGCCCCTGGCCCGCAATCTCCTGAAAGCCGGACATCAGATGACGGTTTTCGACCTCGACCCCGAACGCGCAGCCCCCCTGGTCGACGCCGGCGCCAGACTGGCAGCGTCGAGCCGTGAGGCGGCGGAGGGGGCCGAGGTGGCCGTCACCTCGCTGCCCAATCCCGCTGCCGTCGCCGCGGTGGTGCCGGGTGAAACCGGGCTGCTCTCGGCCCTCGGGCCGGGCAGCCTGTGGATTGAAATGAGCACTACGGACGAAGCGGACATGCGGCGCTTCGCCGAGGAGGCCGGCGCACGCGGCATCGACGTGCTGGAGGCGCCGATCACCGGTGGCGCCAATCGTGCCTGGACCGGCGAAATCTCGATCCTGGTCGGCGGCGACGAAGCGGTCTTCGAACGCTATCGCGATCTGCTCGGCGTCATGGGCGGCGCCATCGAACACATGGGGCCGATCGGTGCGGCCTCCGTCGTCAAGGTAATCACCAACATGCTGGCCTTCGTCCATCTCTGGGCCAGTGGCGAGGCCATGATGCTGGCCAAGCGTTCGGGCGTCGACCTGGCGAAGGCCTTTCACGGCATCCGTGTTTCCTCCGGCAATTCCTTTGCCCACGAAACCGAAGGCCAGCTTGTCCTGAACGGTTCCTACAACTGTGCCTTCACCATGGCGCTGGCCCTGAAGGACATGCGCTTGGCGATGAAACTGGGACAGGAAACCGAAACGCCCCTGGCTTTGGCCGAGTTGGTCAAGAATTACTTCGAGCAGGCGCAGGAAGCTTATGGCGAAGACGCCTGGTCTACCCAGGCGGTGAAAATTCTGGAGGATCAACTGGGCGACGCACTGCGGGCACCCGGCTTCCCGCCCCTGCTGGCCGGCATGGGCGGCGAAACCGACAATGCCGCGGCCCGGACCTGATCGGGATAGACGACAAGAGAGGGCGTTGAACGATGGGTGAGCTGAGGTGGGGTGTCCTGAGCACTGCGAAAATCGGCCTGGAGAAGGTCATCCCCGGCATCCAGCGCTCTAAACGGGGCCGGGTGACGGCCATTGCCTCACGCGACCTTGACCGCGCGCGGGCGGCGGCGGACGAGCTCGGTATCGAGAAGGCCTATGGCAGCTACGCGGACCTGCTGGCCGATCCCGATATCGACGCCATCTACAACCCCCTGCCCAACAACCTCCATGTCCCGCTGACCCTTCAGGCCGTTGCCGCGGGAAAGCCCGTGCTGTGCGAGAAACCCATCGGCATGGACCGGGCCGATGCGGAACGGCTCTTGTCCGTCGAAGGCGAAGTCCCGGTGATGGAGGCCTTTATGGTGCGCTTCCATCCGCAGTGGCTCTGGGCACGCGCGCAGATCCGTGAGGGCCGTCTGGGCGAGTTGCGGGCGATCCAGTCCTTCTTCTCTTACTTCAACCGTGATCCAACGAACATCCGCAACGCGCCGGAGACCGGCGGTGGCGCGCTGCTCGATATCGGCTGCTATCCCATCGTCGCCGGACGGTTTCTGTTGGAAGCCGAACCGCAGCGGGTCTTTGCCCTGATCGAACGGGATCCGGACTTCGGGGTCGACAGCCTGACCACCGGTATTCTGGATTTCGGCGGCAAGGGCCGGGTCGACTTTACCGTCTCCACCCAGGTCATCCCCTATCAGCGCGTCCAGGTCATCGGTACCGAGGGACGCCTGGAGATCGAGATACCCTTCAATGCCCCGCAGGGGGAAGCGACCCGGGTTTTCCGGGATAACGGCGGCAATCTGCGCGGCGAGTCCGTCCAGATACAGGAAATCTCCGCCGCCGATCAGTATGCCGAACAGGCCGACGCTTTTGCCGCAGTGGTGCTGGATCAAGCCCCCCTGCCCTACGGAATCGCCGATGCGGTCCAGAACATGCGGATCATCGACGCCTTGTTCCGTTCAGAAAAGTCGGGCGCCTGGGAGTCTCTCAGTTAGGCACGGGCATCCAGCGGGCCGTCCGCCGTCAGCGCGATGCCGGTCAGGCGCCGGTCAAGATAGCGGCTGCGCCAGGCCAGAAGCTTCTCGGCCATCGCAAGACGCTGACCCTGGTAGCCCGCATCTTCGGCAAGGTTGTGAAGTTCGCCGGGATCTTTATGCAGGTCGAAAAGCAGCGACGGCAAACCGGCAAAGTGGACATATTTGAAACGCGCATCCCTGATGACGGCGAGCGAACAGTCGTCGAGATCCAGCCCCAGCGCCGCCTGGGCACCGCCGCCGGCCACGTCGCGGAAGTCGAATTCCCAGTGCACCTCCTTGCGCCAGCCGGGCACCGGTTCCCCGCGCAGGAAGGGCATCAGGGAATGGCCGTCGGCCGGCCCTTCCCGGCACGCGCCGGTCGCTTCGACAAGCGTCGGCATGACATCGACCGCCTCGGTGAAGTCCGTGACGCAGGCCCCAAACCCCTGCGGGTGGCGCGGGTCCCGCACGATAAGCGGAATATGATAGGCCTGATCGAAGTAACCGAACTTTCCAAGTGTCCAGTGGTCGCCCATCATCTCGCCGTGATCCGAGGTGAGGACGATGACCGTATCCTCCCAGGCGCCGGCGGCCTCGAGCGCTGCCATCAACCGGCCGATCTGGCGATCCACCTCGGAGATCATGCCCCAGTAAGTGGCGCGGACAGTGCGAAAGGCCTCTTCCGGCCAGTCGGCTACGAGGCCATTGCCATCCTCCAGAAAACAGAAGCTGGCGGTCTTGGCCTGGCCCAGCCAATAGGCGAGATAAGGATGCTGCGCAGCCTCAACCGCCACGTCCGGGGCCCGGCGGAAGGCCGGCCCATCGGCGGGATCGTAGAGGCTGTTGAAGGGCGCCGGCACGACGAAAGGCGGATGCGGATGCAAAAAGGATACATGGGCGCACCAGGGCGCACCCTTGCGCCGCTGCGAAAGCCAATCGATGAAGACGTCGGTCAGAAAGGCAGTGTCGGTTTCGTCCTGACCGAAGCGCGGGGGGGCCGTTGACGGCAGCTTCGGCCGCCCCTCCGGCGGCCAGAACAGCGCCCAGGGGTCTTCCGGCAGACGATGTCCCCGCGCGGCCATCCAGTCGAACCAGGGGCCGTTTTCTTCCGTCATCTGGATCTCGGCGGCGAACCCGGGCAGCACGCCCTCATAGCTGCGAAGCCGGGGATCGTCCGGCGTCGTGGTTCGCGGATCGACGGCCTGGTCTGTGTAGCCGAACAGCGTCGGTTCGTAACCCTGACGCCGCAGCGCCAGCGCCACATTGTCGTGCCGCGCATCCAGCGGCGTTCCATTGCGCAGGACGCGGTGGTTCATCTGGTAGAGGCCGGTGTAGAGCGATGCCCGTCCGGGCGAACAAGGCGCTGCCTGGGCATAGTGCCGGGCAAAGAAAACGCCTTGGGCCGACAGCCGGTCGATTGCCGGCGTCCGCAGAACCGGATGCCCGGCCACGCCGAGGCAGTCGCCGCGCCACTGATCGGCGGTGATGAAAAGAACATTCGGTGTCATCGACTGGCCCATAGCGTTTGAAATCAGCCTTGCCATTCAACACGCTTTGCATTGCGAAGCAACACCTCGAAAATCCACTCACTCAAAACAGCAGAGCGCCCGCCCGTTAGCCGATCCCAGGTTATCGGCTATCGGCAAACAATCAAATTACTTAATCAAAACAACTAGCTACGCATTCTGGTTTAATAAGGCCTAAAGGCTTTTTTGGCTTAATCGCCGGCGACCAGAGATCGAAAGCCGATGACCAGTCAAAACAGATCATGTCCGCGTGCCGCAGCGAACGCGTCTGTTCGAACCAGCCGTTTCACGACCGGCCTTGTCGTCACGTTCCTGCTGCTGTTCAGCATGGCGCCGTTGCTTGCGGTTGCCGATCTTCCCGGCGATGCACAAGGCACAGTGGCGGCAGTCTTTCCGCCCGGAACCGGGAAAGAGGAAGCCATGACCGCCGTCACCGAGGCCGATGGTCTGGTGATCCGTACAGGAAGCTGGGACACGGTGCTGATCGTGCACAGCGACATCAGCGGTTTTGCCAAGCGGCTTCGCGAAGCCGGCGCCTGGCTGGTGGCCGATCCGCAGACCGCAGCCGGCTGCCTGCTTATCGGCAAGACAGACATCAACACATAAGGGTCGAAACATGCTTCAGGCGACAAGAAAGGTGGGAGACCTTCCCGCTGTCATCGAGGAAAACGAAAAGACAGAAGGAATCACCGCGTTACGCCGCACCGCCAGCAAGTGGTCCAGCCTGCTGCTCTTTGCCGTGGTGCCTGCGGTGGCGGCGACGGCTCTGCTGACGGGCAATGCCTGGCTGACGCCGACCGTCGCGGCTTTGCTTGTCGCTTGTTGTTCCTTTGCCATCTGGAGAGTTGCCGGCGGCGATGCCGCCCTGACGCGCTATGTCATCGCCGTCGCAACCGTGGTGCAGGTTTCCTTGATGGTGCTCGCGGCGGCCGGGCCCTGGCAGATCGACTTCCATATGATCTACTTCGCTGCCCTGGCGATGCTTGTCGCCTTTTGCGACTGGCGGACCATCCTGGTGGCGGCTGCGGTCACGGCCGTGCATCACATCGCCCTGAACTTCCTCATGCCCTGGGCGGTCTTCCCTGACGGTGCGAACTTCGCCCGGGTGGTTCTGCATGCGGTCGTCGTGGTTCTGGAGGTGGTGGTCCTGGTTCTGCTCAGCCACAAGCTGGTCAGCCTCTTCGACAGCGCCGCGGCCGCCGTGGCGAAGGCCGAAACCGCCGTCGCCGAAACCGAGAAGCTGAGTCGGGAGCAGCAGGAGTTACAGGGCAAAGCGGCCAGGGAACGGCAGGAACTGCTGCTGTCTCTTGCCGACAAATTCGAAACCGGCGTCAAAGGCGCCGTCACCCAGATCCGCTCCTCCCTCGACGACATGCAGGGGGAGACCAAAGCCATGCTGGAGCGCGCCGAGAAGACCCAGGGCACCGCTGTTCAGGTGGCCGATACGGCGGACAGCACCACCGAAAAGGTGGATGCAATCGCCGGTGCCGTCGGTGAACTCTCTTCCTCGGTCAGCGAGATCACGGCCCGGGTGCGCGAAACGGCTGATATCGCCGCGCAAGCGGAAGGCAAGGCCGATTCGACCTCCGGTCAGGTCGGGGACCTGGCCGAGGCGGTATCCGGCATCTCCGAAGTGGTGGGACTGATCGCCGAAATCGCCGAGCAGACCAACCTGCTGGCGCTCAACGCAACGATCGAAGCGGCACGCGCGGGCGAAATGGGCAAGGGCTTCGCGGTCGTCGCCAACGAAGTAAAGTCGCTGGCCACACAGACCGCCCGTGCAACCGAAGACATCACCGGGCGTATCGAAAAAGTGCAGGGCTCCACGCGAATCACCGTCGACGCCATCAAGGAGATCCGCGACGTCATCAATCAGTTGAACGAACACGCCACAAAGATCGCCGGGGCCGTCGAGGAACAGGACGCGACGACGCGCGATATCTCCCGCAATATCCAAGAGGCCGCGGACGGCAGCCGGCAGATGAACGAAGCCATGGCCCTGGTCCGCCAGAATACGGAAACCGCCAGCCGATCTGTGCACAAGGTGGTCGATGCCTCCGGTATCGTCGCGCAGAACACCCAGGAGCTGGATGAAAGCCTCTCCAACCTGCTGGACGGTCTGCGCAGCAAGCACGCCTGAATACGGCGCAGAGGTTCCACCCTCAGCCCGCAAGGGCAGCGTCGCATTTGGCGGCTTGCGCCGGCGGCATCTGCCGCCTATGCCTTCTTTTCAACCTTGAGCGGCAACGAAAGGGCCGAAGTGGGCACAGGGAACGAAGCGCGGGCTTGGCAACGCATGCTTTCGGGACGGCGGCTGGACCTGCTCGACCCCTCACCGCTCGACATCGAGATCGAGGATATCGCCCACGGCCTCGCAAGGGTGGCCCGTTGGAACGGACAGACCAGCGGCGCATCGGCTTTCTCAGTGGCTCAGCACAGTCTTCTCGTCGAACAGATCGCCGGGCAGCTTCGGCCCGCATCGGGCCCCGGTGAACGCATGGCGGTGCTCCTCCATGACGCACCGGAATATGTGATCGGCGATCTCATTACCCCCTTCAAGGCCGCGGTCGGGCTCGACTACAAAGCCTTGGAGAAGCGGCTGATGACCGCGATCCGGATTCGCTTCGGCCTTCCCGGCCGGGAGCCCGCCGCCCTGACCAAACTGATCAAAAAAGCTGACCGCACGGCCGCCTATCTGGAAGCAACCCAGCTCGCGGGCTTCTCCGTCAGTGAGGGCCGCCGCCTTTTCGGCCAGCATAAGCGCTTCGAGTCGATCACCCTGACCCCCTGGCCCGCGGGCAAGGCGAAGCGTCTTTTTCTGGAGCGCCACAGCAAACTGTCGAGACTCTTGTAATCGTTCCAGCTATATTTACTTCTTGCAGGGGGAATGGTGTAAAAAAAACTCCCGTAGAGGTCGCAATTCTGGGATGATGGGGCTCAGGGGCAACTGCGAGTCGCCACTGGGCTGGGAGACGAAATCATATGCAGTTCGCAGCGCAACTCGGCGAGCCGGTGCTCGGCGAGCTTTATCAATACTGGCTGACCAAGTGCGACGGTCGCCGTGCAGCAGCCCGATCCGACATTGATCCCATCGACATCCCGCAGCTTCTGCCTCACCTTACGCTGACCGAGGTCATCGGCGGCGGGGAAAGGTTTCGCTACCGCCTTGCCGGCACCCAGGTGGAAGAACGCTTCGGCTGCTCGCTGACCAACTGCTACCTCGACGATTTGATGCACGGCAGCTATCTGGACTACGTTCTGGATCTCTATCGCAAGCTGCTGGACGACTTCGGCCCGATCTACTCGGAGAGCACCTTCGGGCGCGATCCATCGCAGAAGCTGCGCGCGAAGCGCTTGATGCTGCCACTCAGCGACAATCAGAAGTCGGTGAACATGGTCCTTTCCGCCATGCTCTATCTGCCCAGCGACCCGAATGACCGCAGCACTGTTCTTCGCGCGCAGAATCAGTTCAGTCCACCGCAAAGCGACGCGGTCTGACACTCAAGTTCAAGTCCCGACCGCAGATTCACCGGTTTGTTTGGATCGCTCCCCGTCGGGTTTCCGGGTTGATTTTTCCGGATCGATTTTCTGGGACGATTCCATCAATCCCGGATCTGCTCTAGTCTGTGGGTTTCACTGATTCGCCGTCTCGCAGTTGCAGATGGCCCAGTTCGGGAAGCCGCCCGCTTTGCCAACGCCAGTCTTTTGGATCGTTCTCCTTTCAGCAGCTATCTGGGTTTATCTGCTGCTGTTCCGCGGCGGGTTCTGGCGTTGCGCCGAACGGCTCGGCAATCCGCCCGCACCGGCAGACTGGCCGGCGGTTGCCGCAATCGTTCCGGCACGCGACGAGGCGGACGTGATTGAAGAAGCGCTCTCCTCGCTCCTCGAACAGGACTACGCGGGCGACTTCTCAGTCTTTCTGGTCGACGACCACAGCCGCGACGGCACTGCAGACCTTGCCCGAAAGACGGCGGCACAGAGTCCGCAGGGCGGGCGCCTTTCGGTGTTGCAGGCCCCGGCCCTGCCGGAGGGCTGGACCGGCAAGCTCTGGGCCTTGGAACAGGGCCTGCGCAGGATCGACGGCCGGAGCCGCTATGTCTGGTTCAGCGATGCCGACATCAGCCAGCCGCCGGATGCCCTGACCCGGCTGGTGGCCAAGGCGGAAAACGAGCGGCGCGATCTCGTCTCCCTCATGGTGGCCTTGCGATGCGAAGGGTTCTGGGAGCGGTTGCTGATTCCCCCTTTCATCTACTTCTTTCAGAAGCTTTACCCCTTTGCCTGGGTCAACGACCCGAACAGACAAACGGCGGCGGCGGCCGGCGGCTGTGTCCTGATCAGGCAGGAAGCCCTGATACGGATTGGCGGACTGGCAGCGCTGAGCGACGCGCTGATTGACGACTGCAGCCTTGCGGCGAAGGTCAAGGAGGATCGGCAGGCAAACAGCGGCGGCATCTGGCTGGGCCTGGCCGAGCGGGCGCGCTCCATCCGGCCCTATGCCGGGCTCGGCAGCATCTGGACCATGGTGGCCCGCACCGCCTACACACAACTGGCGAACAGCCCGGCCGTACTGCTCGGCACCCTGATCGGTATGTTCCTGACCTATCTCGCGCCGCCGCTTGCCCTGCTGAGCTATCCCTGGCACCTGAACACCGAAGCGGCAGTTCTGGGGGGGCTCGTCTGGACCGCCATGACGGTATCACTGCTGCCGGTCCTGCGATTGTATGGCCAATCACCCTGGCTTGCGGCTTTGCTGCCGCTCGCCGCTGCTTTATACAGCGCCATGACCGTCGATTCCGCCCGCCGACATTGGCAGGGCGCGGGCGGCAACTGGAAAGGGCGAATTCAGGCGCGAAACCAAAATTCGGGTTGATTACGTAAGTCAGTCCGAGTTCGCGCTGCGACAAGGGTTGGATCTTTCCTTAAGACAACAGCAGAATGAGCGGTCCCGGTACCGCAGAAAGAGATCATGGATGGCGCTGGCAAGCGTCGAAACACCTTCTGGCAAAGGCGCGGGCGACGAGAACTTTCCCGTCGGCTCCTGGCTGCTGCCGGCGGAACTGCGACCCCAGGTCGCCGTTTACTATGCTTTTGCCCGGGCCATTGACGATATTGCCGATAATCCTGAACTCGCCCCGCAGGATAAGATCGACCGCCTCAGCCGTTTCGACGCGGCGCTCGGATCTGCGGAGAGTGACGGACCCGGTCTGGAAAAGGCCACAGCCCTGCGGCTCTGCCTCGCCGAAAATGGCATATCCACTGCACGCGGCAGCGATCTCGTTGCCGCCTTCAAACAGGACGCGGTCAAGCTGCGCTACCGGAACTGGGAAGAATTGTTGGGCTATTGCCGCCTCTCGGCCAATCCGGTCGGGCAGTTCCTGCTCGACCTTCATGGTGAGGACCCCAGCGGCTATGCCGCCTCCGATGCGCTCTGCACGGCCTTGCAGGTCCTCAACCATCTGCAGGACTGTCAGGACGACTACCACGCCCTCGATCGGGTCTACCTGCCGCTCGATTGGCTGGAGACCGAAGGGCTCGATGTAACGGTGCTCGATGCCGAAGCCAGCCCGCCCGGACTGCGGCGGGTGCTCGATCTCTGCCTCGACCGGGTCGACGGCCTGTTGACCGAAGCCCGGCTTTTGCCCGGCCAGCTTCGATCCTCCCGCCTGGCGATGGAATCGGCTGTGATCGTAAAGCTGGCAACGCGCCTCACCCGGCACCTGAGAGAGGGCGATCCGCTCGCCCGGCGGGTTGCCCTCGGCAAGACGGACTTTGCACTTGCCGGACTTGGCGGGATCTTCGGCGTCCAGATACAGCGTCTGTTCGGCAAACCTCAAACCACAGGCCGGACCAAGTGACCGCCCTTCGGCAAGAGAGCAGCGACACCGACGAAGCCCTTCAGCAGGTGCGCGCCATTGCGACGGCTTCGGGCTCTTCCTTTCTCTGGGGCATGCGCCTGCTGCCGAAGCCGCGGCGCGATGCCATGTATGCAATCTATGCCTTCTGCCGCGCCGTCGACGACATCGCAGACGATGGCGGCGCGGCGCCTGACAAGCAGCGGGATCTCGCGAGCTGGCGTGCGGAAATCGAGCGCCTCTACGACGGCTGTCCTGAAACGCCTATCGCCCGGGCTTTGTTGCGGCCGGTGAAGGACTACCGGCTTCCGAAGGAAGAGTTTCATGCCGTGATCGACGGCATGGAAATGGATGCGCGCGAAGACATCCGCGCTCCGGATATGGAGACCTTCCGGCTCTACTGCCGCCGTGTCGCCGGGGCGGTCGGCGTTCTTTCGGTGCACGCCTTTGGCGCCGAGGAACCGCAGGCCCGGGATCTGGCCCTCGCCGAGGGCGACGCGCTGCAGTTCACCAACATCCTGCGCGACATCGGCGAGGATGCCGAGCGCGGCCGGCTCTATCTGCCCCGCGACCTGCTGCTGCGGCATGGCATAGACAGCCGCGATCCGGTCACCGTCGCCAGCGATCCACGCCTGCCGGCGGTCTGCTTCGATCTCGCCGCCATGGCCGAGGAGCGTTTCAATGAAGCGCGGCGTCTTATGGCTTCCTGCCGGCGCGGGCCGATGCGCCCTGCCCGTATCATGCTGGCGGTCTATCAACGCCTGCTCACCCGCCTGCAGAAAGAGGGTTGGGCCGACATCAATATCCGGGTACGTCTGCCCAAAGCGGAAAAGCTCTGGATCGCGCTCAGAAACGGATTCTGATCCGATGACGGGAACCACCAGCCGGCCGCGGGTCCACATCGTCGGCGCCGGTCTCGCCGGGCTCTCGGCTGCAGTGCGTCTGGCTGAGCGGGGCCATCCGGTCACAGTCTATGAGGCCGCCGCGAATGCCGGCGGGCGTTGCCGGTCCTTTCACGACGCGAAGCTCGACCGGCTGATCGACAACGGCAACCACCTGATGATGACCGCCAACACCGCCGTGTTGGATTACCTGGCGCTAATCGATGCCGGGCCGGTGCTGACCGAGCCGGCACGCGCGAGTTATCCTTTCCTGGATCTGACCAGCAGCCGGACCTGGCACCTGCGGCCGAGCCGCGGACGGTTTCCCTGGTGGATCTTCGATCCAAAGCAGCGCATCCCGGGAACCGGCACCCTCGATTACCTGAAGGGCCTGCGCCTCGGCTTCGCCGGCAAAAACGACAGGGTGACAGACTGCCTCGACAGGGAGAATCCCCTTTGGCGGACCTTCTGGGAACCCCTGGTGGTCGCGGCCCTCAACACACCGCCGGAAGAGGCCTCGGCCTATCTGTTGCGGCGCGTCCTGACGGAGACCTTTGCGAAGGGCGAGGCTGCCTGCCGCCCGCTTGTCGCCCGCGAAGGCCTGGGGCCGGCCCTTGTCGATCCGGCTCTGAGGTTTCTGCAGCACAGGGGCGCCGGCCTTCGTCTCGGCCAGCGCCTGCGCAGGCTGGACCTCACGGACGGGCGGGTTGCGGCTTTGGATCTTGCCCAGGAGACAATCGCTCTGGGCCACAACGACCGGGTGATCCTGGCGCTGCCGCCGCAGGCGATCCAGACCCTGCTGCCGGGCGTCGACGTTCCGCTGGAGAGCCATGCCATCGTCAATGCCCATATCCGCCTGAACCAGGCCCCGGCCTGGCCCTTCGGCAACGCAGACGAGGCTCTGCCCGAGGTGCCCTTCCTCGGTCTCGTCGGCGGCACGGCCGACTGGCTCTTCCTGCGCGGCGATGTGGTCAGCCTGACGGTGAGCGCGGCCAGCAGGCTAGCCGAGAGTCCGAACGATGCGATCGCCGCCCGCCTCTGGGCCGATACCGCCAAGGCGCTGCGCCTCGACCCCGCAGAACAGCCGCCAATCCGGGTGATCAACGAGAAACGCGCGACCTTTGCCCAAACACCGGCGGCCCTGCGCCGGCGCCCGGGCCCGCAGAGCGCCTGGGGTAATCTTCTGCTGGCGGGCGACTGGACCGATACCGGTCTGCCGGCGACCATAGAATCGGCAATCAGGTCCGGCGAAGCAGCCGCCAAGGCACTGACTTTGCCATGAAATTGCCCGATTGCGGGGGCTTGCAAGCAACCGGCGGCTTCTTCACAATCGCAGCGATTGAACCGGCGATTCGCGGCTTCGGGCGGGCGGCCGCGCTTTCCGATTGTTATGGCATTGGCGGGGTTATTCCTTTGCTCCTTTCCGGGCGAAAGCACAGAAAATCGATATGACAAGAAGCAACGCGATCAGAGACGAGCGTGCTCTGGCACGCCCGGCGGAAGCCGAGTTGCCGGACCTGCAGGCCGTGGACCAACTGGTCGACGAGATGTCCCAGGCGCTATTGGCGCAGCAACGCCCCGACGGCCACTGGCTTTACGAGCTGGAGGCCGATGCGACCATTCCGGCCGAGTACATCTTCCTGCAGCACTTCCTCGGCTCCATCGAGTCCGCCGCTTACCGGGACGTCGAGCCGAAGATCGCCAACCATCTGCGGGCCATTCAGGGGCACGACGGCGGCTGGCCGCTGTTCCACGCCGGCGACATGGACCTCAGCGCCAGCGTGAAAGCCTACTTCGCCCTGAAGCTGGCCGGTGACGATCCCGATGCCCCGCACATGGCCAAGGCACGGGCGGCGATCCTGGCCCAGGGCGGTGCGGCCCAGAGCAACGTCTTCACGCGGATCGCCCTCGCCCTCTTCGGCGAAGTGCCCTGGCGCGCGGTGCCGGAAATGCCGGTGGAAATCATGCTGTTGCCGCGCTGGTTCCCTTTCCACCTCTCCAAGGTTTCCTATTGGTCGCGTACGGTCATTGCGCCGCTGCTGATCCTGATGGATCTGAAGCCCAAGGCGGTCAATCCGCTGAAGGTCTCCATCGGCGAACTCTTCGTTCAGCCGCCCGAGCGCGCCCAGTATCCGATGAACGCCACCGGCAGCCCACTGGGGGCGATCTTCGCGGGCATCGACCGGGTGCTGCGCCTCAGCGATCCGCTACGGCCCCGCGCCCAGCGCCGCAAGGCGATCAACGCTGCCATCGACTTCGTGAAAGAACGCCTCAACGGCGAAGACGGCCTCGGTGGAATCTTCCCGGCCATGGCCAACGCCGCCATGGCCTTTCACGCCCTGGGATACGACTGGGACGAGCCCAACTACCGCATGACGCGGGAAGCCATCGACCGCCTGCTGATCGCCCGCAACGGCGAGCGCGTCACCTGTCAGCCCTGCCTTTCGCCGATCTGGGATACCTGCCTGGCCGCTCATGCAATGCTGGAAGCGGGCGAACCCGGTGACAGCGACAGCTTCGACCGGGCCTTTAACTGGCTGCTGGAGCGGGAAATCAAGGAGGTGCGGGGCGATTGGGCCTGGCGGCGCCCCAACGCCCCGACCGGCGGCTGGCCCTTCCAGTATCAAAACGCCCATTACCCGGATGTCGACGACACCGCCGTGGTGGTGATGGCCATGGACCGTGCCAAATCGGAAGCTTCTGAAGGCGCCGTCAGCCGCGCCGCCGACTGGATCATCGCCATGCAGAGCAAGAACGGCGGCTGGGGCTCCTTCGATGCGGACAACGCTTTCGACTATCTGAATCACATTCCCTTCGCCGACCACGGCGCCCTGCTGGACCCGCCGACGGCCGACGTCTCGGCACGCTGCCTGTCGATGCTGGCGCAACTGGGCTACGGCCGCGACAACACCGTCGTGCGCCGCGGTCTCGACTATCTGCTGCGCGAGCAGGAAGCCGACGGCTCCTGGTACGGCCGCTGGGGCGTCAACTATGTCTACGGCACCTGGTCGGTGCTCTCAGCGCTCAATGCCTGCGGCGAAGATCTTTCCTCGACGCCGGTCCGCCGGGCGGTGGCCTGGCTGGAAAGCCGCCAGCGCGAAGACGGCGGCTGGGGCGAGGACTGCGCCACCTATTGGGCCGCGCGGCGTTACGAGGCCAAGGCCTCCACTGCCGCCCAGACCGCCTGGGCTTTGCTCGGCCTGATGGCCGCCGGCGAGGTCGACAGCGATGCGGTGCGCCGCGGTATCGCCTTTCTGCAGAACTGCCCGCGCGACGAGAAGCGCTGGCTCGACACCCACTGGACCGGCACAGGCTTCCCGCGGGTCTTTTATCTGCATTACCACGGCTACAGCGCCTACTTCCCGCTCATGGCCCTCGCCCGCTACCGCAACCTCATGCGTGCGAACGAGCGGCGCGTCGCCTTCGGCATGTGATGCCGGGCGGCATGTAGTGTCGAGCGGCAGGTGAGCGGCAACCGGCCCAGCTCTGTTGGTGTTGTCACCGGCCTGGCCGCAGAGTCCCGTTTGATCGCCGACGATCGAGGCTTACCTGAGGGCGTACGTGTTTACTGCGCCGGCGCCGACAGCACACGTGCCGGAGAACGGGCAGAGTTGTTGCTGGCCGAAGGCGCAACCGCACTGATCAGCTTCGGTATCGCCGGGGCGCTAGACCCGGCATTGGCAAGCGGTGATCTCGTCCTGGCCCACAGCGTGCGCGCGCCCGAGGGACAGCATTACGCCGTTGACGAGACCTGGCGAGTGGCCGTTGCCGGAAGTCTACCCGGCCAGGCTGCCACAGTCCGCCAGGGCGTGATCCTCGGGTCAACGGAAACCTTGCTCACGACCGATCAGAAGGCCGCAGCCTTTGGCGCCAGCGGCTGTCTGGCGGTCGACATGGAAAGCCACGCCGTCGCCGCCGTCGCCGCGCGCCACGGCGTCCCCTTCCTGGCGCTGCGCGCCATCGCTGATACCGCCGATACGCCCTTGCCGGCTTTCGTAACCGACGCGGTCAAGGCCAACGGCGAAACGGCAGTCTTAAGAGCCCTGGGCGCGCTCGCAGCGCAACCCTGGCAACTGCCGGCGGCGCTCCGCCTGTCCCGGCGCAGCACCCTGGCCCTGGCAAGACTTGGCGAAGCGATGCGAAAATCGGAGGCGCTATTCCGCCGCGGCGGTTGAGGAACTACCTTCTTTGGCAGCCGTTTCCGGCTTCTGCGCCGAAGCTTCGGCGACGAATTCCTCGAAGGTATAGATAGCGGGACGCTGATTGGAGAGATCGATCTCCGGCGCCATCTCGCCTTCGGTGGCAGGGCCCTTCAGCGCTACCTTCAGCGCCTTCAGGGGATGCTTCACCGTGTCGGCGACTGCCGTGCCTTCGAATCCGCAATGGACCATGCAGTTGGCGCACTTCTCGTAATTGCCGGTGCCGTAGCCGTCCCAGTCGGTCTCTTCCATCAGGGCCTTGAAGCTGGGCGCATAGCCTTCGTTCAGCAGATAGCAGGGCCGCTGCCAGCCGAAGACGTTGCGGGTCGGGTTGCTCCAGGGCGTGCAGTGGTAGCTCTGGTTGCCGGCCAAAAAATCCAGGAACAGGCTGGACTGGGAGAAGCGCCACTTGCGGTCTTTACCGCGGCGGAAGACATCGCGGAACAGTTCCTTGGTCTGGCGCCGGTTGAGGAAGTGCTCCTGATCCGGCGCCCGCTCATAGGCATAGCCCGGCGAAATGGTGACACCCTCGACGCCCAGATCGCGGGCGAAGTCGAGGAACTCCGAGACTTCTGCCGGCTTGGCGTTGTTGAAGAGGGTGCAGTTCACGTTCACCCGGTGGCCGCGGTCGCGGGCCGCCTCTATGGCCTTCACCGCGCGCTTGAAGACGCCCTTCTGATCGACCGCCCGGTCGTGCTCCTCCTCCAGGCCGTCCAGATGGATGGAGAAGGTGAGGTACTTGCTGGGCTTGAAGAGATCGATTTTCTTTTCCAGCAGCAGCGCGTTGGTGCAGAGGTAGACGAAGCGCTTGCGCTTCACCAGTTCGGCGACGATCTGATCCATCTCCTTATGGATCAACGGCTCACCCCCGGGGATCGAGACGATGGGCACACCGCTTTCCTCGACCGCCTCGATGCAGTCCTCGACGCTCAGGCGGCGGTTCAGAATCTCGTCCGGATAGTCGATCTTGCCGCAGCCCGGACAGGCCAGATTGCAGCGGAACAGGGGTTCCAGCATCAGCACCAGCGGATAGCGCTCGTTGCGCTGCAGGCGCTGCTTCATGATGTAAGCGCCGACGCGCAGCTGCTGTATCAGGGGAACCGCCAAGGCGAGACTCCAAAAAAGGTCAGAAAAGCGGGAACCGAACGGCGCCAGTCTAGCGATTTTGCGCCGCAACACCACCCCAAACACCGTGGGGTTATAGAGCGAAAATGGGGCTGCATGGTTCGAGACGCCGCCTAGATCGGATCATGTTTTGACGGAACCACTTCGTGGTTGCGCCAAAACATGTGAATCCGATCGACATCAAATAGTTAGAGCAGATTCACCGGGTTGGATGGATCGCTAACGCGATTCCATCAAACCCGCATCTGCTCTAGGGGCGGCTCCTCACCATGAGGTCTCACTTCGCCCTCGTCCTGAGGAGATGCGCCAGCACCTTCTCGAAGGACCCTAGCCCAGATATCCTTCCCTTTCGAACCAGGCGACGGCATCGCGGATCGCTTCGCCGGCCGAGCGGGGCTGATAGCCGAGCACCCCCGCGGCCTTGTCATGGCGGAAATACATCGGCTTCGCCGCCATTTTCAGCCCGTCCACCGTGAGCAGCGGCTCCTTTCCGCCACTGACGCGGGCCCAGGCCTCGGCCCCATAGGCCAGGGGAAAGAGGGGCCGGCGCGGCAGGCGGATCTTCGGCGGGCGGCGCCCCCGCAAAGCCGCCACTTGTGACAGGATTTCCGCCAACTTCAGGTTTTCGCCGCCCAGCAGGTAGCGCTCCCCGATCACGCCTTTGTCATAGGCAAGCAGGTGTCCGGCGGCGACATCGTCGACATGGACAACATTAAGGCCGGTATCGACGAAGGCGGGCACGCGACCCGTCGCCGCCTCCACCACCAGGCGCCCGGTGGGGGTCGGCTTCACGTCACGCGGGCCAATGGGGGTGGAGGGATTAACGATGACGACCGGCAGTCCCGCCTCCCGCTGCATCCGGCGAACCTCTTCCTCGGCCAGGAACTTGGAGCGTTTGTAGACGCCGATCATATCGTCCAGGGCGACCGGGGTTTCCTCGTCCGCCGGCGTCCCGCCCGGCGCCTTGCCGAGCACCGCAACGGAAGAGGTATAGACCACCCGCTCGACCCCCTGGGCGAGGGCCGCGGCCATGAGCTGGCGGGTACCCTGTACGTTGGCGCGGTCCATTGCCGCCGGATCCCGGACCCAGATGCGGTAGTCGGCGGCGACGTGAAACAGCGCAGAGCAATCCTGCAGGGCCGCCGCAAGGGAATCGGCATCGGTCAGGTCGCCCTCGACCAGATCGACGGCGAGATCGTTAAGGTTGCGCCGGTCGCTGCCGGGCCGCACCAGACAGCGCGGCCGCTCGCCCCTGGCGATCAGCCCCCGCACCACCGCAGAGCCGACGAAGCCCGTGCCGCCTGTAACCAATGTCGTCATGGCCGGCAGCTTGCCCGCGGCAGCCCGGTACGGCAAGTCGCAGACACAGATAGAATGGAATAGAAAAGCCCTTGCACCCCCGCCATTCATCCGTACATCTGATGACAACGAGATGAAGGAACCCATTGTGAGACTGCCCAGCCTCCCCGCTCTGGCCCTCGCTCTTTTGTTCGCCGCCGGACCGGCGACGGCGCAGGAAAGCGCCACCGCGCCGGTTGAGCGCCTGAACACCGCGTTGCTCGACGTGATGCAGAATGCCGAGGCCCTGGGGTACGAGGGCCGGGTCGAGCGTCTGGCGCCGCAGCTTGAGGACGTTTTCGACTTCGCAACCATGGCCCGCATTACCCTGGGCCGCCACTGGCGCGACCTGAAGCCGCCGCAGCAGGAAGCCTTTACCGAGGCCTTTACGGATTTCAGTGTCGCCGTCTTTGCCGACCGTTTCGACGGCTTCTCCGGCGAGCGCTTCGAAATCCTGGGCGAGCAGCCGGCGCGGCGCGGCGCCGTGCTGGTCCGCAACCAGATCGTGAAGAGCGACGGTGAAGCGGTGCCGATCAACTATCTTGCCCGGCCCGGCAAGGGCGGCGAAAGCTGGCAGTTGGTCGATATCCTGCTCGACGCCAAGTACAGCGAACTGGCCACCCGCCGCTCCGAATACAGCGGTATCGTGAAGAACCAGGGCATCGACGCCCTGATCGCCGCCCTGAAAGACAAGACCGCAGGCTACGCCGCGCCCTGATCCGCTCCCGCTCAGACCTCGATCACCAGTTTGCCGAAATGGCCGGCGGCCTGCATGGCACGGTAGGCCTCGGGGGCTTCCTCGAAAGCAAATGTCCGGTCGATGACCGGGCGCAGTTCGGATGCTGCAATGGCGCGGTTCATATCCTGGAACAACCGCCGCGAGCCGACATAGATGCCCTGCAAGGTGATCGACTTGGCCATGATCGGCCGTGGATTGATGGTGCCGCCGCTGAGCACGCCGATGAGGCCGATGGTTCCGGCGATCCGGGTGGCGGCGATCGACTTCTCCAAGGTGCCGGCGCCGCCGACCTCCACCGTCAAGTCGACCCCCCGCCCCTCAGTCAGCTCAAGAACCGCCTCTTCCCAGTCCGGGCTGCGACGATAGTTCACCGTCTGCCAGGCGCCCAGACTCTTCGCGCGCGCCAGCTTCTCATCGCTGGAGGAGGTGATGATCACCCTGGCCCCCATTAGGCCGGCGAACTGCAAGGCGAAGATCGAGACACCGCCGGTGCCGAGCAAGAGCACCCTGTCACCGGCCTTCACCCGACCAACGTCGACCAGTGCGCGCCAGGCCGTCAAGGCCGCGCAAGGCAGGGTCGCCGCCTCCGCGTAGCTCAGGTGACCGGGGATCTTCACCAACCCGCCCGCGCTGACGGTTACTTCCTCCGCCAGCATGCCATCGAGCGCGCCACCCAATGCCGAGGCCATGGCCTCCGGCGTGCAGGCGCCGTCGCCCCAGTCCTGGAAGAAGCAGCCGGCCACCCGGTCGCCGGGCGCAAACTCGGTGACCCCGGCGCCCGCCGCCAACACCTCGCCAGCGCCATCAGAATTGGGAATGCGCGGCAGGGCGATGCCGCGGGCCGCTGGGTCGCTGACCACACTGAGATCGCGATAGTTTATGGAACTGGCGCGGTTTCGCACGCGCACCTCGCCGGGGCCCGGCTCGATCGGGCGCAACTCCGCCATCTTCAATCCGTCAATACCGGTGGGCGTTTGAATCTGCCAGGCCCGCATGTCATCCACTCCCTCTGTTTTGTTGACAGCGATCATAGGGCGCCAAGTCGGCTGGATGAAGGGCGACAGATGAGAGCCACTGTCAACGCATGGCGATTGGCGATAACACCCCCCTCTGCTAGCGTCGGCCCAGAACTCGTTTTGGGGGAGTCCGAAGATGCCGCTGCTGACCACCACCATCGGGGCCTATCCGAAACCCGAGAGCGTTGCCGTGCCGGACTGGTTCGACCCCGGCGCCATGGACAGTTCCGTCGCCACCACCGGCTATACAGCCGCCCTGGAGCGTCTGGGTTCGGAGGCCGAGGCGATTTTCGCTGAAGGCACGCGCCAGGTGATCGAGGACCAGGTTTCCTGCGGCATCGATATCCCCACCGACGGCGAGGTCAGGCGGGAAAACTATGTCCACTACCATTGCCGCCACCTCGACGGCTTCGACTTTGAAAACCTGACCCATCGCGTGCTGCGCGGCGGCGCTTACGAAACCGATTTGCCGACCATCCGCGGTGCGATCCGGGCGCGCGCGCCCTTCCTGCCGCATGACTGGAAGGTTGCCCAGGGCTTCACCGACAAGCCGGTGAAAATCACCCTGCCCGGGCCGATGACCATCGCCGATACCACCGCGGACGAGCACTATGGCGACCCAAAGACTCTGGGGCATGACCTGGCCGCGGCGCTGAACGCCGAGGTGCTGGCCCTAGCCGAGGCCGGTTGCAAGGTGATCCAGATCGACGAACCGCTCTTCGCGCGCAAGCCCGAAGCGGCGCTGGACTATGGCATGGCCAACATCGACCGTTGCTGGCAGGACGTACCGGAAGACGTTATCAAGGTGATGCACATGTGCTGCGGCTACCCCAACTACCTGGATCAGGAAGACTACGCCAAGGCCGACCCCAACGCCTATCTGGCACTGGCCGAGGCCGTGGATGCCTCGCGCGTTGATGTGGTCTCCATCGAGGACGCGCACCGCCACAACGACCTCGGCCTGCTCGACCGCTTCAAAGACACCGCTGTCATCTTCGGCGTCATCGCCATCGCCCGCAGCCGGGTGGAGAGCGTGGCGGAAGTGCGCGAACGCCTGCAGGCAGCCCTGCAGCACCTCCCCGCCGAACGCCTGATCGCCGGCCCGGATTGCGGCCTCGGCCATCTGGGGCGGGACCTCGCCATGAAGAAGCTGCGGGTACTGAGCGAAGCGGCGAAGGGAGTCTAACGCCGCAGACAACGGGCTCATCAGTCGGGCGATGCCGGATCGATGCCCGGCTTTTTGTCCGCCGAAGGCGACTGTCGCGCCTCTGCCGTGATGCTATCTTGCAGCGACAGATCGAGGATCATGATTTTCTGCCAGATCTTGCGGGAAAGGTTGGTGGATAGTTCCTCCAACTCGTTCACCGTATCGATGACCACGGAGTCCTGGACACTCTGGGTATAGAGGGCGGCGATCTTGCCGGAGAGCGACAGCATCTCCGAACAGTAGTCGAGATAGCGTTCGATTTCCTGGCGGCCCATCACGCGCTTGGGGGAGCTCGCGGTCGGCTCTATGGTATCCAGCAGCACGCTGGGGTTCTTGGTCAACTGGTGCATGTCGATCACATGGATCATCGAGCGCAGCGAATGCAGCGAGACCAGGGCCCGCTTTCTTTTCCAGCGTGATTCCAGACTGACGATGAAGGCGATACCAAGCGCAACAATAATGGCAATGTTGGCCGCCGGCTCGATGATCTGCACCAAGGTGGTGGCCTCGGTTACCGGAGAGCTGAAATGAAGCTCTTTGAAAACCATCGCGAAAAGAGCAAGGCCTGCCGCCAGAATCCCAAGAGTGATCAGGCGGAGGCGCCAGTTGGGCCGCCCCAGCGCCAGGGCATCGCCGCGCATCTCGCGCGCCACCTGCGTGAAGTCCTCGGCCACCCGGCGCAGCCCCGATTCTGGAAAGCGCTCGCCGATCCGCTGAGCCAGTGTGTCCACCGTCGCAATGATGCGATCCGCATCGAGCGTCATTCTCATATCGTACCGTACCCCGACGATGAAATCCGTTCGCGAGCCTAGAGCAGATCCGGGTTTGATGGAATCAATCCCTGGCGTCTCATCCGGGCAATCCGGGAAGCTGCAAGACACCGCCGCCTTGACAGCTCCGCGCAAGAACTGCAATAAACCGCCCATGAGCCAAGTCTTCCGCAGCGCTGCCAAACTGAAAAAGTCCTCCTCACCGGGGGCCGGGATTCGTTGCGCGCTTTAGGAAGTGGACCATAACGACCCGATTGAACCCCGCCGGTTTCGACGGGGTTTTTTGTTGCTCCGTCTGCGGCCCGCAAGGAGAGAGACAACATGGACAACAACCCGGCGAGACTGAGCGGTCTCTGGCTGCCGCTGATCACCCCCTTTAATGACGGCGCCTTGGACGAGGTTTCCCTGCGCCGACTGCTGCGACACTACGCGGCCGAGCCCATCGACGGCCTGATCCTGGCTGCGACATCGGGGGAGGGCCTGGCCCTGGATGAATCGGAGACGGAGCGTCTCGTTTCGATCACCGCGGAAGAACTTGGTGACAGGCGCGAGAGCCTGCCGGTCTATCTCGGGCTCTCCGGCAGTGCTACCCGCAAAGTCGCCCAGATGCTGCAGCGCACGGACGGCTGGCCCCTCGACGGCTACCTGATCGCCTGCCCCTCTTACATCAGGCCGAGTCAGGAAGGCCTGCTCCAGCACTTTACCGCCTTAGCCGGGGCGACGGCGCGGCCGATCCTCATCTACAACATTCCCTATCGCACGGGGGTAAATCTGGAGAACGCGGCCATGCTGCGTTTGGCCGCATTTTCCAACATCGTCGGGCTCAAGGACTGCTCGGCCAATCCCGCCCAGTCCTTCGACCTGCTGCGCCGCCGGCCGAAAGACTTTGCGGTCCTGACTGGCGAGGACGCCCTCTTCTACAGCGCCCTGGCCCAGGGGGCCGACGGCGGCATCACCATGTCCGCGCATATCGAACCCCGTGCCTTCGCCGATGTTCGCAACAAGCTGCGCGCCGGCGATCAGGCCGCCGCGCTCTCGGACTGGTACGGGCTTTCGCATTTACCGGAGTTGCTCTTCGCCGAACCGAGCCCGGCGCCGGTAAAGCACTGGCTCTGGCGTATGGGCCTGATCGACAGCCCGGAACTTCGCTTGCCGATGACCGGCATCAGCGAAGCCCTGGCACAGCGGATCGACCGGACAATCGAAACGCGCGCCCTGGCGAAAACAGCCTAGACCGGAGTCTTCAGGCCTTCAGTGCCAGGTCCAGATCCTCGATCAGGTCGGCAGGGTCTTCCAGGCCGACCGAGAGCCGCAGCAGACCATCGCCGATACCCAGTTCGGCACGTTCCTCGATCGAGAGGCGCTGATGGGTCGTGGTCGCCGGATGGGTGACGAGGCTTTTGGAATCGCCCAGATTATTAGAGATGTCGATCACCTCCAGGGCGTTCAACAGGCGGAAAGCCCGGGCCTTGCCGCCCTCGACCTCGAAGGCCACCAGACTGCTGCCGCCCTTCATCTGGGTCTTGGCCAGGGCTGCCTGGGGATGGCTGTCGAGACCGGGATAGAGCACCCGGGTGACGCCGGACTGTTGTTCCAGGAACTGTGCCACGGCCAGCGCATTGGCGCAGTGGCGCTCGACCCGCAGATCCAGCGTCTCCAGGCCCTTCAGCATGACCCAGGCATTGAAGGGGCTCATGGAAGGGCCGGTATGGCGGTAGAGCATCTGCAGATGATCGGTGATAAAGGCCTGGCTGGAGAGGATCGCCCCGCCCAGGGTACGGCCCTGGCCGTCAATGTGCTTGGTGGCGGAATAGACCACCACGTCGGCGCCGAAGTCGAGCGGCCGCTGCAGCATCGGCGTGGCAAAGACGTTATCGACCACCACGGTGGCGCCGGCGGCGTGGGCCAGATCGCTCACCGCTTTCAGGTCGATGATCTCCAGCGTCGGATTGGAGGGAGTCTCCAGAAATACGCAATTGGCTCCCGGCTTCAACGCCGCTTCCCAGGCATCCAGATCGGTGCCGTCGACCAACTGGGTTTCGATGCCGTAGCGCGGCAACATCTCGGCAACGATGTAGTGGCAGGAGCCGAACAGCGCGCGGGAGGCGACCACCCGGTCGCCCGCCTTCAACTGGCAGAGCAGGGCGGCGAAGACGGCGCTCATGCCGCTGGCGGTGGCGCGGCAGGCTTCCGCGCCTTCGAGCAGGCGCAGCCGCTCCTCGAACATCGACACCGTCGGATTGGCGTAGCGGGAATAGACGAAACGATCCTTGTCGCCCTTAAAGGCCGCCTCGGCCTCTTCGGCGGAGGCATAGACATAGCCGGAGGTCAGGTAGAGCGCTTCACTGGTTTCATCGAAGCCACTGCGGGACTGACCGCCGCGCACCAGTTCGGTTTGCGGGCGCCAGCGCCGCGTCGTGTTTGAATCCTTGGGCACTTTCATCTTCCTGTTCTTGCAGTCGGCGCGGCTATCGTCTCGTTCTAGCCCTGAGCCCAGGGCAGGCCGGCGACCTTCCAGCCCCCGACGGAACCACGATGGAGATCGCCGTTCCGATCCCCCTCAAAACCCTCAGCCACATTGTAACAGGGCCCGAAGCCCGCAGCGGTGAGCGCCATGGCGGCGGAGCGCGACCGCGCACCGGAGCGGCAGATCAGCAACACCGGCTGGTCCTTGGCGACGCCACGGGCAGCGACTTCTCCAGCGAAATCGGCATTCATGTCCATGCCCGGGAAAACCTGCCAGGAAACGCAGATCGTCTCCTTGCTCAGACCGTCAAGCCGCGGCAGGCCCACGAAGTTCCACTCCGGCATCGTACGCACGTCGACCAGAACCGCTTTCGGGTCTTCCTTCAACAAGGACCAAGCCTCGGCAGGGCTCAGATCACCAGCATAGCCTTCTTGCATTTCGCCTCTCCCAAGTCAGCATCATAGGCACGACAGGCAAAGCCTCCTCTCACGGCAGCACCTGCGGGCCCTTTCGGGGCAGCGGAGTTTAGGCGTCCCGGCCGCAGACGCAACAGCCTTTCTGGTGTTTTGCTAACTAACGACCGAATAGTCGGCGGCAGAAAGCAGGGTGGTGGGGTGCAGGCGGAAGCCCTTAACCTTCTTGGAAACCACCGTCACCACGGAGAGCCAGGACGGTTGGACCATAGGACCAATATCCTGAATACGCTGTTCGAGACGGCGTAGAACCTCCCGCCGCCGCTCCACATCCAACATCGCCTCCGCCTCCAGAATCAGCGTATCCACCTCGGCATCGGAAAAGCCGGTGCTGTTCCAGGGCACGTTGGAGCGCAGCGTGAGCCCTGGGAGCATGAAGCCCAAGGGCCGGGGCGCCCACTCCACGAAGGCCAGCGGCGCCTCGTTCCAGACCTCCCAGAAGCGGGCCGCCGGCATCAAGTCGATGGTCGCGCGGATGTCCGCTTCGCGGTATTGCTCGACCATGGCCTGCACGGCAGCAAGCTCCCAGCCCGGCCAGTTCTTGCAGGTGATCTCTATATCGATACCGTTGGGATAGCCGGCTTCAGCCAAGAGGCGGCGGGCCTGATCGGGATCGGGCTCAAAAGCCGGCAGGGCGGCATAATCGGGGTGCGCCGGAGAGACGAGATGATGTTCCGCCGGTGAACCGAAACCCCGCAGGGCCAGCTCGGTCACCGCCGCCGTATCAATCGCCAGACGCATGGCCCGGCGCACGCGGACGTCATCGAAGGGCGCCTGGTTCACCTTCATCTGCAGCATGGCGGTTGCCGAGGTCGCTGTGCGATGCACCGTGAAATCCGTGTGTGCCGCAAGACTCTCGGCCACTGAATAGTCGCAGCGGTCCAGACCGTCGACCTGCCCGGAAAGGAGAGCCGCGGTCGCCGCCGCCGGGTCATCGCCGAGATCGACAAAGGCAAGTTCGTCGATGCACGCGCGGCTGCCGTCCGCCTTCTCGACCGCGCTCAACAAGGCGCCTTCGCCGACCGCAAACTCCCGCAGCGTAAATGGGCCGGTGCCGTTGGCGCCAACGCCGAAGCGACCGTCGTCTTCCGGATCCAGCATCACATTGGTGTAGTGAAAAAGGTGCTCCGGTACGGCGACCTGCGGGCGCTTCAGATTAAGCCTGACATGGAAGTCATCGATCTTTTCAATGGCCGCGGCATCCCATAAAGCCGGTCCATCGGAAACCAAGGCCGGGTTATCCTGCAGCAGATAAGACTGCATCAGGCCCAGCGTCGAAGATCCGGTGGCGGGATCGAGCAGATGGCGCAAATTCCAGATCACATCGTCGGCAGTGAAGCGCCGGCCATTGTGCCAGTTGACATCCTGGCGCAGAAACAGATCCCAGGAGCGCAGGTCCGGCGAGGCGCGCCAGGATGACAACAGATGGGGACGGGTCACGTTGTCGAAGCCGGTCCAGGTTAAGGGCTGACAAACCTGTTGGACCAGATTGGCGGGTTGCAGCCAGCTCAGGGCATGGGGGGAATCAATCGGCTGGATCCGCATGCCGAAGCTTAACCGCCCGCCTGCAGGACCTTTACCGGAGGTTGTCGCGGCAGCGGCTTCGCCACCGGAGAGACCTGCCATGTCGTAAGCAAGCGGCGCCGCAACGCCCAACAAGGCCGCCGCGCGCAAGAAGGAACGCCGGCTTATCGCCCCCTCTGAAAGCCGGCGTCTCAGCCGTACAAGCAGCGGATTCCCTTGGTTTTCATCCATTGCCGATCCTCGGCAAAGGGTCGCCAACAGCGACCGTTCCGACCAGGCTGCAATTGACGCAACCGCCCCTGTTGAGAGGATAGTGCGACCCCGGGAAATGTCTACCGACCGATCTCAGCCGCCGGGGGGTGGCAAAGGGGGCTTCGGCTTGTTCGGATCAGGCGAGGGCGAAGACCCGCCGGCCCGGGATTCGTCGGGCCTAGATTCGTTGGGCGTGGATTCGTTGGGCGAGGGGTCGGCGAAATGCACGACCCGCTGCGGGAAGGGAATCTCGATCCCGGCTTCGCGGAACAAACGATCGATCTCAAAGCGCAAGTCACTGGCGATGATAATGCGATAGCTGACTTCGTTGGTGAAGCAGCGCAGTTCGAAGTCCAGGCTGCTCGCCCCGAAATCCATGAACACGACAAAAGGTTCAGGTGACGTGAGCACCCTCTCGTGACGCCCTGCGCAGCCGAGCAGGATCTCCCTCACCTTCTCGACATCGGACCCGTAGGCGACGCCGACCGCTACTTCGATGCGGCCGTAGTGATCTTTGTGGGTCCAGTTGACCACAGCCGTCGAGATGAAGTCCGAATTGGGAATGATGACCGACGCCCGCTGAAAGGTCTGCAGCTCTGTGGAACGCACGGTTATCTGTTTTACGAAGCCTTCGTTCGCTCCGACGATCACCCAATCCCCCACTTTGATCGGACGTTCGATCAGAAGGATGATGCCGGAGACGAAGTTGCTGACGATGGTCTGCAGGCCAAAACCGATACCCACGGAGAGCGCACCGGCGATAAGCGCAATGTTTGAAAGATCGATACCCAGGGCGGAAATACCGAAGACTGCGGCGAGGATGATACCGACGTAGCCAAAGCCGGCGGAAAGGGAGTGCTGAACACCGGAATCAAATCCGGTTTCCGGCAGCACCTTGGTCCGCAAAAAACGTTGGCTGAGCCGGGTGACGAGCAGGATCACGGCGAAGACGATGATGGCCGCCAGCACATCGGTGAAGGCGATGGTCACGCCGCCGATGGTAAAGCCGGTGAGCAACCGGCGCGCCTCGCCCCAAAACTCACCAAAGGGCGACAGCCATATGGCGGCAATCAGGAATGCGCCGGCGACGGCGAAGGCTGCGTCCAGCAGGGTGCGCAGCCAGAACTTGATCCGCCTGCGGGCAACATGGCGGATCTCCAGGTTGTCACGCATGAACCCGGAGCGCAGCGAGATACCGATGAGCTCCCGCCCAAGGCCGCGCAGAATGACGACACCGCCCAGGCTGATCGCAGAGAGAACTAAATTCGTCAGTAGAAAGTCACCGAAGTCCACATAACCGATCAGCGACACCAGAACGCTGGCCACCGCCAGCGCCATCACCAGGCGGCGCACCAGGCGCCAGAACCCTGATTGAATGAACATCTTGGGTTCGGGGGCCGGCGCCCCTTCTTCATCAGCCTGTTCCGCGGCCATGAGCCAGCGACTGCGACGCGCCGTATCAATGAGCACCAGCGCCGGCAGGGTATTCAGCGCAAAGGTCGCCATCGAGAAGTAGATGTCCGTCACGCCGATCTGGCTGTGCGCCTCGGTCATGAAAATCCCGATGGCGAGGAGGGCGGCCAGCAGCGTAAACCGGCGGCCCAGTATGCGGGCATTGTCCGGCGAAACCGACAGCAGGCGCCACTGCGGCATGTCCGGCGAAAGCACTGCATAGGGCAAGGCCCAGGCCAGGGAGAAGAACACCATCACCGCGAAAAA
This sequence comes from Pelagibius sp., assembly GCF_965249265.1. Classification (NCBI taxonomy): domain Bacteria; kingdom Pseudomonadati; phylum Pseudomonadota; class Alphaproteobacteria; order Rhodospirillales; family Rhodovibrionaceae; genus Pelagibius; species Pelagibius sp. Next base: position 3,999,856 of record NZ_OZ252224.1, read on the forward strand.
CAACGGCACCAGCGCCCAGAACAGGCTGTGGTCCGACGACCTGCCGGAGAGTGCGAGATAGAGCAGACCACCGAAAACCAGCGCCGGTATAATCCCGCGTGCCACCGCGTTGGCGATGGCGGCGATCAGCCGGCGGCCGTAGCTCGGATCTGAGAGAGCGGGATCGCGGTCATAGCGTTTGAGCAGCCAGCGCCGCAGCAACCAACCGATAACCAGAGCCAGACCGAGGATGAATGCAATGCGAGCGGGAACCGCGTTCTGGCGCTCTTGTTTTTCCAGACTCAGCCACCAGACCACCGGCGAGCGGCCGATCTTCTGAATGACCACCACGAATTCGGGAACACCACGAACCCATGTGTCCGGCGCCCAAGGGAAAGGATAAACCTGGAACAGGGCGTCGAAGCGTTTCTTCTGAGAAAGGGAGCCGATCAGACGGTCCAGCTCGTCGGCGCGTACAATAGCCAGATTCGCCTGTGCGACGCGGGCTCTGAGCCCCTTCAGCTCCTCATCAAGGGCTTGGCGCTGGCTCGCGACTTCCTCGGCCTCGGCCAGTTCCTCGCCCTCGGGGGCCGGTCCGAGAACGTCCAGGCGCCGCTCTATACCATCGACTTTTTCCTGTGCCAGATTCCTGATCTCAGTGGCTTCACGACGGACCCGTGCGGTCAGGTCGAGAAACCTGCGGGCGCTCTCAGCGGTGGTATCCGCACGGCGCAGTTCCTGCTCTATGAGATCGAGCGTTCGGGTCCACTGATCGACAAGCACCGACGACGTGTCGGCCTTGGTCGTGGTCTGGGCAAAGGCCGCCGTCGGTACGCCCAGGCCCAGACAAACCGAGAAGAAGAACAGAACTGCGAAAGCGGCCGGAAAGCGCAACGTCGTCACCTCATCCGGCAGAGGCCGGTCCGCGAACGCTAGCATGGCGCGGGCTGCCGTTGGAAGCGGGGCGCGGCGGAGGAGGCGCGTCAAATACAGGCCGTCAGGGATAGTCGCAGCGATCCGCCGTAACGCTCAGGAATCCGCGTGCGCCCGGCAAAACCGTGAAACGGTACTCGTTGCTGCCGACAACCACCGAATGATGCAACGGCAAGCTTCCTTCCGCCGTCACCGACTTGCCCCCCAAAGCCGTAAAGGAAACCGATATCGGCTGATTGGGGTCGAACCAGGCTTCGATGTTGCCGTTTGCATCGCGCGCCGCTGTTCCGTTGCCGGTCACCGTGATGCTGCGGTCGGCGAAACTGACCGCATCGTTGGCGCCTTTTTGCAGCGAGGTGGTGACGATAAAGCGCTTGGTCTCCGGTTGATCGTCGCAGGTCCGCGGTTTCTCCGCCGCCGAGATCAGGAACGCCAGGCGCTCTTCATCGGCGCCGGCGCTGAGCTTTTGCTGAACCATGCTCATCAGCTCGCGCACGAAGCCGGTCGGCACCTCTTTTTCGTAGCGGGCCTGCCAGGCAGTGATGGATTCCTTGGACTTTGCGAGTTCCGCTGCCAAGGCGGCAGACTGGCGTTCCAGCCCCGACACTTCTTCGCTCAACTCCGCGATCCGCTGTTCCGCCTTGGTCACGTCACGGGCGGCAAGCTGGGCGCCGATGCGATAGGAATAGGCTCCGGCAGCGACAATCGCAGCCAAAGCCAGAGACCACTTGGTCACGCCCCACCAGAATCGCCGACGGCGGCGCTGGCGATTTTCATGCAAGCCCAAAGACATACCGGTTAACGCTCTCGTTCTTCCTGGTTCCCAACCTCAAAGTCAGTCCCACAAAGCGAATTCCAATCAGGCGGCGCGGAACCGGCTCAAGACTGTCGGAGGCCGGATCTAACCGATTGAAATCGCGCTGTCTTTGATCGAGACGGGCGCATCTTCTACCATTGTGACCCAGTGCGATCAAGCCGACAAGCCGGACAAACCCTAGCTTATAGGCGATCCGGGGGCGTTAACGAAAGATTGCCGCCTCGCCTTGTAGAATGACAAAAATGAGTCAGAACGCCTCGCGGTTTTTGAACCCAGCAAGCGATCCGAATGAGCGGTTCTTCGAAAGATCTTCGCAGTGATCTGCTGCGACAATTGAGCGCCCTGCGCGGGCGGATCGATCAGCGCGTCCTCGATCATTTTCTGACCAAGGTCGATGGCTGGGAACCTTATGATCGTGAATCCGCCGGCGAGGCCGTGCGCCAGTTTCTGGCGACCCGTCAGGACGGCGGTAAGTTCCAGGACCGACTGCGCGGCGAGATGGCGAAGAAGAAAGACAACGACTGATCCAGGGCGCTAGACTGCGGCATCGTCCCTTTCCGTCCCGGCGTTGGACCGCTGCCCATGTCCTTTGATCTCTGGCTCGCTTTCACTCTGGCCGCGGCGCTTCTGATCGCCATCCCCGGTCCCACCAATCTGCTGGTCGTCGCCTACACCCTGCAGCAGGGCAAGCGCGCCGGGCTGGCAACAGTCTTCGGAGTTCTGCCGGGGATCGCAACCAGCATGGCGCTTTCCTTCGCCGGTCTGGGTGCCGTGCTGGCAGCTTCTGCAGAAGCTTTCCTGGTGATGAAGTGGATCGGGGCGGCCTATCTGATTTATCTCGGTATCCGTCAGTGGCGTGCGCCGGTTGCGGATTCCGGTCTGGCATCCGGCGTTATGGCATCGACGAAGCGGCGTATGCTGCGGGAAGCCTTTCTGGTCACGTTGCTGAACCCGAAAGGCATCATTTTCTTCTCCGCCTTCTTTCCGCAGTTCCTCAACACCGGCGAAGCTGTCGCGCCGCAGATGGCAATATTGGGGGCGACCTTCCTGCTGCTCGTTCTGCCGATCAACACGGGTTATGCCTTGACGGCCGAGATCCTGCGCAAGCGCCTGTCCCGCGCCGACTGGCGCCGCGCGCTCAATCGAGCAGGCGGCGCCCTTCTGGTCGGCGCAGGTTTGCTCACCCTCTCTTTGCGGCGGTCTTAGAAACAGGCAGCCAAGCTGCGCGGTCACGCAGCCGTCAGATCTTCTCCGCTCAAAAAGCGCCGCTCGGCCGCAAAGAGTGCTTTCAAGGCATCGGCAATCGCGCGGACCGCTGGCTCGCGCAGCATGTCGCGATGGCTCAGGAGGTGCTGACGTTTGCCGAGGCCATCGATCGGCGGGGTCAGGCGTTCCAGGCGCGGATCGCTGTCGGCCAGGCAACAGGGCACGACAGCCAGACCGACCCCCTCGGCCAGAGCCTCAAGCACCACATCCATGTCGGTGCTGCGCAGGCGCGGCGGGCGTGAAAGGCGGCTGTCCAGCCACTTTTTCTGCATCGGAAAGAACAAACGGTCCTCGCTGAAGCCAATCCAGTCGCAGGCGTCATAGCGCGCCTCGCTGCGGGCGGCCGGCTGACGGGCAATCAGTTCCCGCGCGCCATAGACCGCGTAGCCGACGTCGCCCAGGCGTGTGACGATCAGGCTGGCCCCCTCCGGCAGGCATTCGCGGATCTGCAGGTCGGCTTCGCGGCGCCAGAGGTTCACGTCCGCATGAGCCGGCAGAAGTTCGATCTCGACCCCGGGCGCCGCCGCGAACAGCCGATCCATCCGGCGGCTGAGGTAGCGCGACACCGTCTCCATGGCCGAGATCCGCACCGTGCCGCTGGCACTTTCCGGCAGCGCCGGGCGCAGACGGGCAACCGCATCCGCCGCCTTGGCCATCTCCGCCACCAGGGGGATCATCTGCCGGCCCGCCGGGGTCGGGGCCAAACCGCTCGGCAGCCGTTCGAAGAGGCGCGCGCCCAGCATGTCTTCCAGCGCCCGTATGCGGCGGCTGGCTTTTGGCTGGCTGATCCCCAGATGCCGCGCGGCTGCCGAAAGGCTCATGCTGTCGGCGGCGGCATTGAGCACCCGCAGGTCGTCCCAGTTCATCTCCGCCAGCACATTGTGTTTCATCGCCGTTCCTCCGGTCTCCGCGCTCCATTCATCAGAGCATGACAGATATACAATAAATCCATCTTCCATGCACCAATGATATAACCCACAATGCCGCCGGTGCAGACGTTCCGGCCTGGACATTCCCTGACCAACCGCTCGAAATCCGGAGGAAGGCGCCTCTTGTCGCGCGATCTCGCAAAGGCCATGACCTGGGTGACCCTGGGGGCCTTTCTCTTTGCCTTTATGTTCATGCTGCCGAAGCTGACCTCGGCGGCGGTGACACCGCCTCAGGTCGCCTTCCTGCGCTATCTCGCGGGCTTCATGATCATCCTGCCGTTCTTCCTGCAGGCCCACGGCGCCCGCGGTGCATTACCGGAATTGATCGGCCCCCGGCGCCGACGCCTTAACAAGTTGCATGGCCTGCGGGCCTGCTTTGGTATTGCGAGCGTCTGTTTCGGTACCTATGCGGTGACGCATATCCCCCTGGCCAACGCCCAGGCGATCGCCATGACCAATGGCGTCTTCGCGGTCATCCTTTCGGCGCTTTTCTTGAAAGAGCGACTGACCATCGCAGACGCGACGGCCGGGATCATCTGCCTGACCGGCGCCATCGTCGTGGCCGAACCTGATATCAGTGCTGCCGGTTGGATTTCGCTGGGCGCCGCCGCCGCCCTCGTCCAGGCCTTCGCCTGGGGGGCCGAGGTGGTGCTGCTGCGCTTCACTGCGGTGAACGACACAACCCAGCGCACCCTCACTTTGGTCAATGGCAGCGCCAGCCTGTTGCTGCTGTTCCTTACCGCCTCCTGGTGGGATCAGTTACCGGCAGGCGACATCGCGATCCTGCTCGCCATGGGCCCGGTCGCGATCATCGGCCAGTACTGCAACATCCGTGGCTTTCGCCTGGCCGCCGCCAGCGAACTGGTGCCGATCAAGTACAGCGGCGTGGTCTTCGCAGCGCTTCTCGGTATCTTCTTTTTCGATGAGTGGCCCAGTCTGGCCGCCGTGCTCGGCGCCGTGATGATCTGCGGCGGCGCCGGATACCTCGCGGTGGCCAAAGCGCGCTAGTAGCTGTTCTGCCTTCAACCTTCGATTTTCGGCTTCGAAGAGTCCTCAAACCACCGGGCCAGGAACTCTTCATCGACATTGCCGGCCGCCAGATCGAGAATGACTTGAACAACCGCTGTCTCTTCCGGCTCAAAGTCATAACCGTTCAGACTGAGGAAAACGGCACCAGCCAGAATACCGCTGCGTTTGTTGCCATCGATAAATGGGTGGTTGCGGATGATGCCGAAGCAGTAGTCGGCCGCCAGCGCGAAGGGAGAGACTTCGTCCTCGTAACCGGCCCGGTTCCGCGGGCGGGCCAGCGCGCTTTCCAGCAGGCCCTGATCGCGCACCCCGTCGCTACCGCCGAAGCGGGCAATGGACTCACGGTGAAAGGCCATCACCATGGCGAGGGTCAACCAACGGCGGTTCATTACTCAGCCAGCTTCTTCATGGCATTGGGGTACCTCCGGACAAAATCGCCGGCGGCTTCCAAAGCCTCTGCAAAGTCGGGGTCATAGGGTGTGAGTTCGATACCGTCGCGAGTTTGCACGACGTAGAGGCTATCCCCCTCCTTGAGACCCATTGCCCGCACGTGCTCTGAGAGCGTCACGCCAAGAGAGTTTCCGATCTTGCGGATTTTCACGGGTTCGGACATCGATCCGGCTCCTTCGCTGACCCAGGGAACAGCTGCAAGATACACCATATAATTATACAATTGTATAATTATATGGTCGTCGATCGCTAGCTCAGCAACAGGGAATCGCTGTCCAATTCTTCGCCACGCACCTTGGCGAAGAGGGCCATGAGATCGCCGACCTCAAGACGGGATCTTTCCTCACCCGCCACATCCAGCACCACCTTGCCCTCATGCAGCATGAAGCTGCGGGTACCAAGCGAGAGCGCCTGGCGCATTGAGTGGGTGACCATCAGGGTGGTGAGTTTTTCGGCCTCCACCAGCTCGCGGGTGAGGTCCAGCACAAAGGCCTGCATGCGCGGATCCAGAGCCGCGGTGTGTTCGTCGAGCAGCAGGATCTTGGTCGGCCGCAGGGTCGCCATCACCAGACTGACCGCCTGGCGCTGCCCGCCGGACAGCAGGCCCATGCGGTCGCCGAGACGGTTTTCCAGATTGAGTCCGAGGCGGGAGATCTTGCTGCGAAACTCCTCACGGCGGGCGGCGGTCAGGGCCTTGTCCAACCCGCGGCGGGTGCCTCTTGCGGCGGCGAGGGCGAGGTTTTCTTCGATGGTCAGGCCTTCGCAGGTACCGGCCAAGGGGTCCTGGAAAACGCGGGCCACCAGGGCGGCGCGGCGCGGCGCCGGCCAGCTGCTGACATCGGTACCATCGATGACGATGCGCCCGGCGGTCGGCGCGACATCACCGGTCAGGCAATTCAGCAGGGTCGACTTGCCGGCACCGTTGGAGCCGATGACGGTCACAAACTCCCCGGCAGCAACCTCGGCGGAGAGACCCTGCAGGGCACGGGTTTCCATGACCGTGCCGGCGCTGAAGGTAACCCGTAGATCCTCTACCCGGATCATGCGTCGCCTCCCCGCCTGAACAGGCTTTTGAAAGGGTTGCGCGCACCCGGCAGGATTAGCGCCAGCGCCACCAGGATGGCGGTCACGAGGTTCAGGTCGGCCGCCTTCAACCCCAAGGCATCAGCGTTGAGTGCCAGAGCAATGGCCATGCGGTAGAGGATGGAGCCGACGACGCAGGCGACCACGGCAATCACCACACCGCGCGCGCGGAAGATCGCCTCTCCGGCAATCACGGCGGCCAGGCCGACAACGATGGTGCCGGTGCCAATGGTCACGTCGGCGAAACCGTTCATCTGCGCAAAGAGCGCGCCGCCGAGCGCCACCATCGCATTGGAGAGCGCCATACCGACGGCGGTCACCTTCGCCGTGGCGATACCCTGCGCCCGGGCCATACGGGGGTTGGCGCCGGTGGCGCGCATGCCAAGGCCGTAGTTGGTGGTCAGGAACCAGGCCGCCAGCCCGGCGACCGCGAGCACCACGACAAGGCCAACAAGAGGCTTCAAGTAGAGGCCCGAGAGCCCGAGACCCTCGAAAGGAGTCAGTACCGTCGGCTCGGTGATCAGCGCAATGTTGGGCCGCCCCATGATGCGCAGGTTGATCGAATAGAGCGCGATCATGGTGAGGATCGAGGCAAGCAGATGAAGGATGCCGAAGCGCAAATTCAGAACCGCCGTCACCAGACCGGCAAGCGCCCCGGCGACGACCGCAAAAAGCGTCGCCAGGTACGGATCGACGCCGGAGACGATGAGGGCCGCAGCGACGGCAGCGCCCAGGGGAAAGCTGCCGTCCACCGTCAGGTCCGGAAAGTTCAGGATGCGGAAGGAGAAATAGATCCCCAGGGCGACCAGCGCATAGACAAGGCCGATTTCGATCGCCCCGAGGAAGGAAACGAGATTCATAAGCTTTGCAGGCCCGTTTGCGGCGGCACGGTCCTTGGGCGTCTTTCGTTCAGATGGTCTTAGCGCACGACCTCTTTGGCTTGTTGGATCAGCGCGTCTGGAATGGTGACGCCCATCTTCTCCGCCATGCCGGGATTCACATAAAGCTCGGTGATGTCGACACCCTCAACCGCGATGTCGCCGGGTGCCTCGCCCTTCAGGATGCGCAGGACCATCTTCCCGGTCTGGCGGCCGACGTCGTAGTAGTTGAAGCCGAGGGCGGCAATGGCGCCGCGCGCGACCGAGTCCGTATCGCCGGCATAAACCGGTAGCCTGTTGTCGATGCCGACTTTCACCACGGCCTCGAAGGCCGAAATGATGGTGTTGTCGGTCGGTACATAGATGACGTCCGCCTTGCCGACCAGACTCTGCGCCGCCCCCAGCACCTCGGAGGTCTTAGTAGCCGGTCCCTCGACCACGGTAAGGCCGCGCCCTGGCGCCTCCTGCTTCACCAGTTCCAGCAGGCTGAGCGAGTTGGCCTCACCGGGATTGAACATCACGCCGAGGGTCTTGGCCTCCGGCGTGATTTGCTTGATGAGATCGAGGTGTTTGCCGATCGGCGAGAGATCGGACATGCCGGTCACATTACCGCCCGGCTTCATCGGATCGCCGACCAGCTTGGCACCGACCGGGTCGGTCACCGCCGAAAAGACGATCGGAATGTCCTGGGTCGCCGAAGCGACGGCCTGCGCCGAGGGAGTGGAGATCGGCACGATGACATCGGGCGACTCGCCGACGAACTTGCGGGCGATCTGCGCGGCGGTGGCCGGGTTGCCCTGGGCGCTCTCATAGAGGAAGCGCAGGTTCTGGCCTTCCACATAACCGCCGGCAGCCAGTTCGTCACGCACCCCGTCGCGCGCCGCATCCAAGGCCGGATGTTCGACGATGGCGGTGGTGGCCACGGTGACGTCGGCCGCCTGGGCCGCGCCGGCGATCAGTGCTGCAACGGCGAAGGATGAAAAAAGCTGTCCGACACGCATGACGATCTCGCTCCCGTTCCGCATATTCAAGACGTTTCTGAAGTTGCCTATTGGCTTAGCACGCGCCCCCGCGGCAGTCCAAGACCCAAGCTGTTTCAGTCATGCAACAGATGTGACGGAAGGTTGCCCGAACGGCCGGTATCGGACTACACTCGCGGCGTCACTTCATCCCTAAATCCGTCCACGAATAAGCTCCCGCAGCGAGGATCCCCATGGATATGCGCAAACTCGGCCGCTCCGGCCTGACCGTCTCCCCCATCTGTCTGGGCACCATGATGTTCGGCGACCAGACCGAAGAAGCCGAGGCCAAACGCATCATCGACCATGCCCGCGACCGGGGCGTGAACTTCATCGATACCGCCGACCAGTATGCCGCCGGCGAGTCGGAGAAGATTGTCGGCCGAGCCATCGCCAAGGACCGTGATTCCTGGGTTCTGGCCACCAAGGCCGGCAATCCGATGAAGGGCGACCAGCCCAACGGTGCCGGTCTGGGGCGCAAGTGGCTGCTGCAGGCCATCGAGGAAAGCCTCGACCGGCTGGACACCGACTATGTCGACATCTGGTATCTGCATCTCGACGACTACACCACGCCGCTGGAAGAAACGATTTCTGCGGTGGCCGACGTGCTCGGCGCCGGCAAGGCAATTTATTGGGGCGTCTCCAACTTCCGCGCTTGGCGGATCTGCGAACTGGTGCGCCTGGCTGAACTGGCGGGCATTGACCGGCCGGTCGTCTGCCAGCCCTACTATAACGCCATGACCCGGGTGCCGGAGGTGGAGATCCTGCCGGCCTGCGAATACTACGGCCTGGGCGTGGTGCCCTACAGCCCGCTGGCACGCGGCGTGCTGACCGGCAAATACGCACCGGGCGCGACGCCAGCGGAAGGCACCCGCGCCGCCCGCAAGGACGTGCGCATGATGGAAACCGAGTTTCGCGAGGAGTCCCTGGTCATCGCCCAGAAGATCAAGGAGCACGCGGAGGCCAAGGGCATGACCCCCGGTGACTTCGCCGTCAATTGGGTGCTGGCCAATCCCATCGTCACCTCGATCCTGGCCGGCCCGCGCACCATGGAGCATTGGGAGGGTTATGTCGCCGCTCTCGACAAGACCTTCGACGCCGAAGACGAGGCGCTGCTCAACAGCCTGGTCCCGCCGGGCCACCCCTCGACGCCGGGCTACAACGACCCGCGCTATCCGATTACAGGCCGGCCGGGATGGTAACGACACTCGACCGGGTGTTTGAATTGCCTTTGTGAACCCTAATAAGGACTGTCCGGCCTGAAGGGGATGTCGGTGCCGCCATAGTCGATGCCCATGCGCCAAAGCTCCGAGAAGACTTGGCTGCGGTGATGGGTCTGGTGGCTGAACATCTGGGTCACATAGAGCCCGCGGGGAATCTTCCTGATGCGCCCGAAAACCGAGCTGTCGAATTCGATCACCGCATCGAGCCAAGCCTGGTCGACGCGATCGCCCAGCTTCCGGATACGCTCATCAAGGCGTTCGCGCTCGGTTTTCAGTTCAGCCCAGCCGGCGTGGATGATCTCCTTCATGTCGAAGCGCCACGGCTCCGCACCGTCCAGCACCTCCAGAATCCAGCGGTCGATGGCCGCGATATGATCCAGGGTATGGTGGATGGAGCCGAAGAACATGCCGCGCTCGCGGCGGCGTTCCCTATCGTCAAGCGGATCGACAAGGCCGAAGACCACGCCGTTCTGCCAGGTGTTGTGCGCCGCCATCTCCATCACGTAGCCGGGCATGATCAACATTGCATTTTCCTTGGGTTGGTCTATCCGCTGTCACGTACCAAGAGTACATCGTAGATCGCCTGAACCAAGGTAAAGGCGTCCCCCAGCGAGACGGACTCAAGGTCCGCGTGGTCGAGACCGCCCAGCAGATGAACCCGGGCGCGCGGCGCATCGCCTGGCTCTGTTACCGCCGCGGCGAGAGCCAGGCTTTCGCTGTAAGGCACGATGGCGTCGTCGCGGCCATGAACCAGCACCAGCAGCGGGCCGGGTCCGCTCAGGTCCTGCGCAGAAAGATCCAGGGCCTCCATCTCCGCGCGCACGCCGGGCGGCAAGGCGGCGATCAGTGCCGCCGCCCGCGCCGGATCGCGGTTGTTCAGAAAATCAGAAACCGCCTTGCCGTCCGGTCCCAGGCGGCCTTCAAGATCCTCCAGAGGCGCTAACGGGTCGGCAAGCCGGCGGTCGGCCATGGCGGAGAGCAGCCATTGGTCACGGGGTTCACGCAGGCGTTCGGCGTTGGCCCGCACGAAAACCCACTTGCCGTAGCTGTTGGGTTCCAGGTAACGCAATGACCCGGTCTCGGGATCTTCGAAATAGCCGGTGGTGAAAAACGTCGCCACCGCCGCGCTGTCGTAGTAACCGCCGATACCGACGAGAAGATCGACCCGGTCCCGCAATTCCGGCTGGTGCGTCGCCAGTGCCGTCGGTCCGACCGCGTAGGAAATCGCGACGGCGCCGAGCGGCCGGTCGCCGCCCTGTTGCCGGTCAAGATAAACCAGAGCGTCGGCGATGACCCGGGTGTCGTCGGAGGAAATCGTCAGCCGGCGCAGGTTCTCGATCTCCGGTACCAGAACCGCGAACTCGGCATCGGCCAATGCAGCGGCAAAGGCGACAACCCTGGGGTCGTCACGGCCCTGCGGGCTCGCGCCCGGCAGGACGACGAGGCCGGCCCGCGGCGTCTCACTCATGCTCCGATAAAGGTCACCGGCCCCTTCGCGGTCCTCAACCTTAAAGGTGACGGCCTGCCGCTCGATGCCGGGCGGCACTTCACCCGCAGCGATGTCAGTGAGCAGGTCAACCGACTCGATAACCCGCAGCGGTGAACAGCCCCCCAAGGAGATGAAGAGAAGAACAACAAGACAGAGACGCAGCAAGGGCAGTTCAGAGCGAGTCACTGATTGTTCGTCCGGTGCGCCGTGCATCCGGCAGAGCGTGATCATCGCAGCCCGGCAAGTCACCCGCGCAGGCGGCCGGCGGCTTCGCGCTTCGTCGGTTCCGCCAGGTCATTCACGGGAACGTAGACGAGCTTCTGTTCCTGCATCACGGCGATATCGAGATCGACCAGGGTTTTGCGGACCGTCGCACCGATCAGTCCATCCGCCGTTTCTCCATCGCTGGACAGCGGCAAGGCCAGGCGCTCACCCAAAGCGACACGGTCGGTACAGCGGTAAACCGGGCCGACAGCCAACATTGCCGCTTCCTCTTCGATCACACGGCGGAAGGCCGCGTTCACCGAGTCGAAGCGATCCGCCGAGACAATCTCAGACAGCAGGCGTCCGTTGACCGACTGGCCGAAGGCATCGTTCACCTCTTCGCCGGCGAGGCGGTAGCGAAAAGTTCCGGCGGCGGGTTCGTATTCGCTTATCCAGATGACGGGCAGGGCGCTGCCCAGCTTCAGCGCATCGATGTCCTGGCGCGACGGCAAACGCTTGGCGCCGAGTGTTTCCAGATAATGGGAGAGCAAAGCCTTCAGCGCCGCGCTCTCGATCGACGATATCACGCTGATCCCATCCCTTCCTGCCCTGCGCAGGACCCCAACCGCGCAAGCTTACGCGCCAACACCCAGCGCGATACAGGGGCTTAGCATAGCATAGCCTGTCGCCGGGTGTCGCCTATCGCTGCGCGCCTTGACAGCAGGCTTTTGGCACAAACCCTGGATACTCGGAGGCAGCTTGCTTTCTATCCATGGGCGCTGGAAGCCGCCCAGAGGTTGATGCCGCTTTCGGTCGCCAAACCGTCGATCTCTGCCAGCTCGGCCTCGGTAAAGGTCTGGTTGTCGAGCGCCGCCACACAATCCTCGACCTGTTCGACCCTGCTGGCGCCGATCAGGGCGGAGGTGATCCGCGGATCGCGCAGCACCCAGGCCACGGCCATCTGCGCCAGGCTCTGACCGCGCCGCTGGGCGATCTCGTTCAAACCCTTGATCTTCTCCAGATTGTCCTTGGAGATGAGCTTCGGATTCAGCGACTTGTCCGCCGCGGCGCGGCTGTCCACCGGCACCTCCTTCAGGTACTTGCTGCTCAGCATGCCCTGGGCCAGCGGCGAAAAGGCGATACAGCCGATCCCCTCTTCCTCCAGAACCGGCAGCAGGCCGTCGTCTTCGACCCAACGGTTCAGCATGGAATAGCTCGGCTGATGGATCAGGCAGGGGGTTCCCAGTTCGCGCAAGATACGCGCGGCCTCGCGCGTCTTCTCCGGCCCGTAAGAAGAGATGCCGACATAGAGCGCCTTGCCCTGGCGGACCATGGCGTCGAGCGCGCCCATGGTTTCTTCCAGAGGCGTCTCGGGATCGACCCGGTGCGAGTAGAAGATATCGACGTAGTCGAGGCCCATGCGCTGCAGGCTCTGATCGAGACTGGCCATCAGATACTTGCGGCTGCCCCAGATGCCATAGGGGCCCGGCCACATGTCGTAGCCGGCCTTTGAGGAGATCACCAGTTCGTCGCGGTAAGGCGCAAAATCAGCCTTCAACATGCGCCCGAAATTGGACTCGGCGGAGCCCGGCGGCGGGCCGTAGTTGTTGGCCAGATCGAAATGGGTGATGCCGAGATCAAAGGCGCGGCGGCATATGGCGCGGCCGTTCTCATAGGGCCGGTCGCCACCGAAGTTGTGCCACAATCCCAGGGAAATCGCCGGCAGGTGCAGCCCACTGCGGCCACAGCGATTGTAGGTCATGCTGTCGTAGCGTTCCGCGCGGGCAAGGAAAGGCGAGAATTCGGACATGGCGATCTCCTGTTGCGTCAGGGATGTTCTTTTCAGGGCGGCGGCGAGGACGAAGTGTCCCTGCCTTTCCTATAGCACAGCTTAGCGTCTGACAACGCAGAGGCGCGCGATTTTACGCCTGGTTGAAACCTGGGAACCCGCGTGACGACAAGCGAAGGGCGGTGCTTTCCATCACGCGGGTCCACAGAACGCAGCCATCCTGGATGGGAGGGAGGACAGCCACTCACTTGGGGAGTGTGGTCGGAAGATGGTCTCGCGCCCGACGCTTGACAAACGAAAAGAACTAAGCTGAGACTAAGTTTAACTTATCTTTTGGAACTTGCCTTGGCCCGCGACCTGCCGCCCCTGATCGCCATGCGCGCTTTTGAAGCCGCCGCCCGCAACGGCAGCTTCACCAAGGCGGCGACGGAACTGGCGATTACACCGGCGGCCGTCAGCCAACAGGTCCGGCACCTGGAGGAGCGCCTCGGTGTGAAGCTCTTCCTGCGCCAGGCCAGAGGGATCGTTCCGACCGCGGCGGGAAAAGACTACGCCCAGGCGCTGGGCCCGGCCCTGGACCAGATCGCCACGGCCACCCAGCAGGCCCGCTATGCCGACCGGGGCGGTCGGCTGACCGTCGCCACCACACCGTCCTTCGCGGCCAAATGGCTGGTGCACCGGCTGGCCCGGTTCCAGGCCGAGCAACCCGACCTCGACGTCCGCCTTTCCACCGCCAACAGCCTGACCAGCTTTGGCGAGGACGACATCGATCTGGCCATACGCTTCGGCAGCGGCAACTGGTCCGGCGCGGCGGCGCGGCTCCTGATGACGACGGAGCTGTTCCCGGTCTGCAGCCCGGCCCTGTTGCGCAGCCCCCGGCCGTTGCGCAGGCCAGAGGATCTGCAGCACCACACCATGCTGAGGCTGATGTTCCCCGACTGGATCAAATGGTTGCAGGCGGCCGGGCTGGAGCAGCTTGCCCAGCGCCGCGGTCCGCAGTTCAGCGATGCCGGCCTGATGATGCAGGCGGCGATCGAAGGCCAGGGCGTGGCGCTGGGCCAGAGGGTTCTCGTCGCCGATGACCAGGCTGCCGGCCGCCTGGTGGAACCCTTCGATCTGCGGGTACCGAGTGAGCCCGCCTACTTTCTGGCAGCTCCGCCGGGCGCCTTCGAGCGGCCCAAGGTGAAGGCCTTCTGTGCCTGGCTGGAAGACGAAGCACAGAGCGCCCAGGCAGCATCCTGATCCGCTTCCCTTGACAAAACTAGAACGTTCGTTCTAATCACAAGACATGAGCAGCAAGCGCGATACGCTGGTCGCGACCGCGGACCGGCTTTTCTATACCGAGGGATTTGCCGCCACCGGCATCGACCGCGTGGTTGCGGACGCCGGCGTCGCTCTGGGAACGCTCTATCGTCATTTCAATGGAAAAGCTGATCTTGTTGTCGCCGTGCTTGACTACAGAGAAGCCGCTTTCTTCGCCAGGCTTGACGAAGTCGCAGCGGGCAAGAAGGGCCCGGACCGGGTTCTCAGTCTGTTTGACGGCATGTTGAGTTGGGCCGAACAGAAGCCTGGCAACGAGAATGGTTGCCTTTTTCTACGGGCGGCATCGGAGCACCCCGAGGAACCGGCGGTCCGCACACGTGTCCAAAAGCACAAGAAAGACTACTTGGCGTTTTGCCGCAAACACCTGCGCGAAGGCGGTTGGGACGCCGCCGCCGCGCGCAGGCTGGCACCCAGAATCTTTCTTCTGCTTGAAGGCGCAGTAGCCACTTGCGGCTTTCTCGGCAACCGGGCTGCCATCAAGCAAGCGCGCGATGCTGCGGAAGATCTATTGAACCAGGAATCGCCAATACCGACGACGCAGCACCGCACATGAACCGTGCGCTGCTGGTCACGCTGCTGCTGGAAGCCGCGATGGTGGTCGCCTGGAGTTCCGGCTTCATCGGCGGCAAGCTGTCAGCCGACACGCCGGGAGTCTTTCTGGTTCTTTTCTGGCGCTTTCTGATCGCCAGCCTGCTGCTCGCCCCCTTTACTGTCCAGGCTCTGCGCAAAGGCCTGAGCGCTTCCCAGTTTTGCCGGCAGGCGATCATCGGGTTCTTTGGCATGACGGTCTATCTGGCCGCCGGGTTAAAGGGTATCGAACTGGGCGTACCCGCCGGTCTGGCCGCTCTCATCGGGGCGCTGCAACCGATGGCCACCGCGGCACTGGCCGGCCCGCTGCTCGGGGAGTTGGTGGGACGGCGTCAATGGTTCGGCCTGCTGCTCGGCTTCGCCGGTGTCGCCTTGGCGGTCGGCGGCAGCAGCGGCGACGCGCCCGTCTGGGCCTATGGTCTCTGCCTCTTGGGCATGGCCAGTCTGGTCGGGGCGACGCTCTATGCCAAGACTCCAGGCGACTCAACCGCCCCTCTGCCCGCTCTCGCCATCCACTGCCTTGTCGCAACGCCGGTTTTTCTGATCCTGACGCTGTCGGAAGGTAACTTCGTCCCGCCGCTGGATCGTGATTTCCTCTTCGCCGTGGCTTGGTTCATCGTCTTTTCGACTCTGGGCGGCTACGGCCTCTACTGGCTCTGCCTGAAACGCACCACGGCGACGCGGGTCTCCAGCCTCATCTACCTGACGCCCCCCGTCACCATGATCTGGGCCTGGGCGATGTTCGGCGAGGCCCTCAGTCCAGCCGGCTGGGCCGGCTTCGCCCTCTGCCTTCTCGGCGTGGCGCTGGCGAACCGGCACCAACACCCAGAAGGCAATAACAGGGGTAAGCTCAGTACTGTGCCAGCTTCGGATCGATCTGCCAGATCTCCGTGACCAAGTCGGCGCCGCGGTAGGTCAGTACATAACGCACGGGAATGGTCTTCTTTCCCTTGAACATGACGTCTGCTGTCACCGTAGAACCCTTAGGATTGCCATTCTCGGTAACGTTGGCAACCGCTACCTCCAGCTTGCCCTGGGCAGCGGTGAATTTCCGCCAGACCTCGGCAATGGCTGACTTGCCTTTGTACTCACCGTCCAGCGGCCCGCCGATCCATTGAAATGTGCTGGCATCGGTGTAGGCGGCGGTAACGACATCGAGTTGGCCCTGCCCGATCGCCTGAAAGTGGGCGGTAGCGCGCTCGGAGGCGGTCTCCGCAACTGCCTGGCCGGCAGCACATCCCGTGAGCAGGACGAGCCCCAAAAAGCTCGAGAGATGAGATTTCACCATCAAGAAAGACTCCGGTTTCATATTCGCGGCATCTGACCTACGGATGAACCCACAGGTTTATTCCCTCGATCCCTTCGCTTCTTCCGATGGAGTCATCTTCTTGTTCCGATTCCGACAGTCTTTCTACGCGCGAATAAAGTAGTAAGTACGTCGACATGGGCAAAGAAAGCGCCGTGTTTCGCAAAAAATCTCACCTCGGTACCTTCAGTCGCTATTCAGTATCGAAGGCGTCAGCCCGTCGCGCTGGATCTGGACAAGACGCCTGGAAAGATGCCGCGAGGACCTGGAAGACCCGAAGCTTGCAAAGACCAGCATCACGACAATCAGTTACGGCTGGGGGTTCAACGACAGCACCCATTTCAGCCGCGCCTTCAAGAAGCGCTTTGGCCAGTCTCCCAGAGACTTTCGCCGTGCAAGCCAGTCTCGACGGCAAAACCAGACGATAACGCCCGCCACAGGACCGCTGGCCGACAACCGCGAAGACGTGACGCTGTCAGCGCTCTAACCCATCCGAGTCGGGTTGGGTCAGGAAGAGAGTTGGGCCTGTATAAGATGTGCTACCGGTAACAGCTCCTCTTCTGAAAAGGCGCCGGCGAGGCCGAAACCGGTGGCCCCCCTCGCCCAGATGACGACCCCTGTCTTTCCAGCGCGGGCATAGCGCGGCTCAGCGGCGGTGGCCTCCGGCAGGTCATTGCGCAGATAAATGACCAGGCGGCGGCCCTGTCCGTTTTCGTACATCAGAAGGGCGGCAGGCGCCGAGTCGCCGACCATCAGCCGGCCGCCGACCAGTTCGAAACCAAGATTGCCCAACCCAGGGATCTGAAAGGTCATGCCCATGCGGTTGGAGAGCCAGGCCGAAAGATGCTCGGAGTCCGACGCGGCGACCTCTACCGGATGGCGTTCGTCCGGCGCGTAGACCACATAGGCAGCCGCCGACCGCTCGGCGAGTTGGCCGAGAGCAAGCTCGTCGGCAGCATCAAACCCCTGGGCGAACCAGGTAAGACCGATACCCAGCAACAGCCCCGCCGCGGCAGCTAGAGGTACGGCAAAGCGCGGGCGGGCATCTCGTACTGCGGCGATCTGGTCGGCCGGGATCGGTTCGTCGAGTACCGTGTCGAAAACACTGCCAAGCGCCCGGTTGATGCGCCGATAGTCTTCCACCTCGGCGGCCTTGTCCGGGTGCTCCAGCAGATAGGCCTCAACCTCCTCGGCGCGCTCTGGCGGCAGCTTGCCGTCTACGTAGCCATGCAGGTCTTCAGTGGTTATCAAAGCGCGCGTGTTTTTCATTGCGTCCATCACTTTACCCGGCGGATCGCCGGTGTGCCCTCCGTCATTTCCAAGTGCTCGCGCAGCTTCGCGCGGCCGCGGTGCAGTCGCGACATCAGAGTTCCCGGGGGAATGCCCAAAATCGCCGCCGCTTCGCCGTAGCTGAGCTCGTTGACGCCGACCAGCAGCACCGCATCGCGTTGCTCCGGCGGCAGACGGTCGATCTGCGCCAGCACGCGCCGGGCGGTCAGATGATGCTCCTGACTGGCATGCTGACTGGGCCGGCTAGCGGTCTGCTCACGCAGCGCCCCCGCCGCCGCGCTGGCGCGGTGCCTCAGGCTGTCGACGTGAAGGTTGTGCAGCATGGTGAACAGCCAGGGGCGCAGGCGGCGCTCCGGCTGCCAAAGATGGAAGCGCGACAAGGCCCGTTCCAGGCAGCCCTGTACCAGATCGTCGGCAACATCAGGATCGCGCGCCAAGCTGCGTGCATAGCGCCTGAGATGTGGAATCTCGGCGATCAACAAGGAACGGTTCCTCAACATACCCGGGCGGTCCTCTCGAGTTTCCCATGGGCTTGCTTGGGATCGGCGATGCCTTTCCCTTATATACGTGCCATCGGGCGATTTTATTTCAGGCGCGGTGACTTTAGAGACCGGATCGGCGCGATGTCGCCGGGGCCGATGGCCCCGGCGAACGCTGGGAATAGGATAGGATTATTGGACCCAACCCTCCGACGCGAAGAGCGCAGCTGCTTCAGGACCCTTCAGGAAGGCAAGGAAGTCCTCTGTTGCCGGGTCCGCGTCGGATGAGACGACCGTATTGGTCACCCGATAAATCCGCCGCTCGGGCTCCAACTCCACAAAGTCAGCAACTTCAGTGTGATCGAGGGGCCAATGCACCCAGGTCAGCCATGCATCAGCATTGCCCGACTTGAAGGCGCGAAAGCTGGCGCCACTGCCTTTTTCGAAGGCAACGATGTTGGCCCGCAGGTCTCTGACGTCCTCAAGGGCGCCGAGGCGGCCAGCGATATCCTCCCAGAGGCCGGTACCAGAGGTGTTGTAGACACCCTTTCCCTCGGTCACGACAATCCGCATTCCCGGCTGCAAAAGATCGTCGAAACCGGCAATCGCCTTAGGGTTTCCTTTGGGGACAACAATGACCGAGCGGCGAATGAAAAGCGGTTCAACATCGCGGCTGTCGACAAAGCGGTAGGTCTCCAGAAACGCCGTCATCGACTGTTCGGAACTGCCGAAGATCATATCCGCGCCGGCCTGTGCATCCTTGGTCCACTTGCTTTCCGGGCCGAAGACAACCTCGACCTTGACGCCGGTCTTTGCTTCAAATGCAGCGGCTGCTTTGATGAAGGCACTATGCGGCCCGCCTGGGCCGAAGACGCGGATGACGCCGTCCTTCGGCGCATGGGCAACTTCCGGATCGTAAAGGCCTGAAGCCTTGGCAAGGCTGGCCGTAGACAATAGGGCCAGCACGGCGGCACCGAACAATGCAAATCTGTTCATGAGTTGGAATTCCTTCACTCGGTCAAAGAAAGACGCCAAGCTGGCTTTCGGGCCGGCGCTGACGCCTCTGACCTACGGGCCGCAAGTCATGGCTATTCCACGATTGCAGCCGCCACGGCATCACATCGCCGTGAAGCAGCCCGATGACCGCTTCGATTCGTGGGGAACACCCGCCTCTAGGAAGGGGTTTGGTTCCGCTCAGGCTGCGCTGATGCCGCCGTTCACCGAAATCGCCTGACCGGTGATCTTCGCCGCCGCCGGGCTGGCCAGAAAGACGATGAGTTCGGCCAGATCCTGCGCCGTGGTCGGACCAAGGCCGGCAAGCGGCCGCGCCTTCTCAAAAAGTTTCTTGGAAAAGGTGCCGTCGGCCATCAAGCGCTCGGTCAGGGCCGTGCCCTCGACCAACGAAGGCGTGATGGCATTGGCGCGAACACCGTTGCGCTTGCCTTCGATCGCCAGGCCGCGGGTGAACTGGATAATGGCGGCCATCACCGCACCGATCACGGTTTCTCCTGGCGTCGCCACCTTGCCGGCATCGGAAGCGACTGTGAGCATACAGCCACTCCCAGCCTGCATCATCACCGGCAGAACAGCGCGACAGGCGTTCAAGGTCGGCGCCAGGTCCTGCAGCAGCGTGTCGTTCAACTGGGCGATAGGTTGGCGGAACAGCAGCTCCGGCAGGTTGTTGCCACCGGGCGAGCAGACCAGCAGGTCGATGCCCTCCATGCCCTTGGCGGCCGCCTCGGCCATCTTCTCCGCCTCCACCCCGTCACCGCAATCCAGAACCAGAGCACCGACATCTGCCCCCTCGTCGATGCGCCGCAGATCGTCCACGGCCAGCGCCGCCCGCTCAGGGTTGCGCCCCACCACACGCAGCCGCGGCACCCCGGCCCTCAGCAGGGCCTCCGCCGCCGCGAAGCCGATGCCGGAGGTCCCGCCGACCACCAGCGCGGATATCTCGGATAGATCTTTTGCCGTGACTGTCATTGCAGAACTCCTGATCCTCGCCGCCAGCAAATGAGCAGTTTCCGACGGCGAGCACAAGAAGCGGATAGAGCGCTGAGCCGAAGCCTCGCATCCTCCGGAAATCGGCCTAAACCCGGAGGAACCCATGACTTCTCTGCGATTTGTCGCGTTGGACAGCGAGACCGTGAAGAGCCTGCGCAACGGCGGCAAGGATGCAAACGGCCAAACGCCGGAGCCCCAGGTTTCCGACGGCGGCGGCAACCCCTGCCGCCACTGCCTGGAGGATATGCCGGAGGGCGATCCCTTTCTGGTTCTGGCCCACCGCCCCTTCCCGGGCGCCCAGCCCTATGCCGAGGTCGGCCCGCTCTTCATTCACGCCGGGGATTGCCCGCGCCATTCGGAGTCTGCCGGCGTCCCGGCCTATCTGAAGACGCGTGAAGGGATACTGATCCGCGGCTACGGCACGAACGATCGGATCGTTTACGGCACCGGCAAGGTGGTCGCGCCGGCGGAGATCGAAACCGCCGCGGCGAAAATCTTCGCGGACCCCAAGATCGCCTACATTCACGTTCGTTCGGCGAACAACAACTGTTTTCAGTTCCGCATCGAGCGCGGATAGCCCGCTATTCCCAACGCAGCTTGCGTTCCGCATCGCCCCGCAGCCCGGCGGAATAAGACAGGATGCGCGCCCGCAGCAGCAGATTGCGCCCGTCGCGGGTCCGCGTGTTGACGAGCTCACAAGCGCCGATGCGCCTTTCCCAGGCGCGCTTCAGCATGGCCCGCGCCGCTTCGTGATGACCGATAGCGTCGGGAACGGCATGATAGTCGATCTGCTTCAACCAGCCGCGCCGGTGACGGCGGATCAGAAGATATCTGGGTGACTCAATGGGCCCAAAGAAGGTGACCATGGCATCGGCGAAAACCACTTCATCGTGGTGGGCCCCGCCGGTAACCCGGCAAAAGCGTATCGCCTGGGGCGCAGAATCCTCGACCCAGACATCGACCTGGTGCCGCGGCGTATGCAGTTCATCGGCAACCGCCAGGCTGTCGAGCAGCGAACGGCCGATCTCGGCCATGTAGCGCGCGGGCGATCCGGCCCGCAGGGTCCGAAGAATGGCCCCGCTTGAAAGAAGCGTCACCAGGATCAGCCCTCCGCCGCCAACGGCCAGCACGGCGCGCAGCCCCAGGCTGCTGAAGTTCAGGGAAAACTGAAGCGCCTGTATGATCAGACCGATGAAGCCGGCCATCAGGGCCGTCGTCCCGAAGCGCACCACCGCCTTGTGCCCCTTGACCTGCGGCACAGAGGCCCCGGTCGCCGGCCTCTCGACCTCCGCCTTGAAGTCGAAGGCCGCCTTCCAGGCATCCCCGACCGAAGCACGGGCTGCCGCCCTTTCCAGCATGGTTTGATTCCAGGTTGCCGCAGAGGACTCCGTCCAGCGGTGGGTCTGTATGCCGAGCCGGTCAATACCCGATTCGATGACATAAGGCGGCTTGTGCGACACCCCGGCAAAAACCTTGAAACGCCGGAAAACGGTTACGGCATCCCGGCCCAGCCAGGAAGGATTGACGTCCAGCCGGCCCCTGGCTTCGGTTTCCCGTTTGGTGAGACCCAAACGCTCCCAGACCGAGACCTCGTTTTGCGAAAGCGTCGCCGAAGGCGGCAGGATGGTGGCCAGATGCCAGATCGCCGCCACCTTGTCGGGGTTGCGCCGGGAAACCCTGATCGCCCGGCCGCGCATCTGGTTGGACAGCATGAAGGACTTCACCGAGGTGGCCAGAACAAGGGCGTTGATCGAAGGCGCATCCCAGCCCTCGCCCAGCAGCGCCGCGGTCCCGATGAGGCAGCGCAGATGCCCTTCTTCGAAAAGGTGGGTGATGACCCGCAGCCTCAGCGGCGCCTTGCTGTTGGTGACCGAGATCCGCGACCAGCCCGGCAGATGCGGCAACGACTTGATCGCCATGTCCTCTTCCAGCAGGCCGAGCTTCGCGGCCTCGCTGCGCAGCGCCGGTATGACCTCGTCGGGGATTACGACCCAACTGCCGGTCATCAGGGCAGGCCGCAGAGCGGGGGCCAGACCCGCCTGCCCCAGGCGGCGAAGAATGGGGCCCGCGCCCAGGACGTTGCTCGATTGGTCGGTCGGGCGCGTCAGAGCGGCGGAACGTACGAAGTCGGTGAGCACCACCAGGCGCAGCGCCTCGCCCTGACTCTCCAGCTCGGCCCGGGTAATGTCCTCGATGCTGGCCAGCTTGCCGGCGGTCCCGGCCAGGGCCCGCGCCAGCTTCTCTTTTTTATGAAAACGGGTTTTGCCGCGCCACAGCGCACCGACGGCCCGAAGATCCCGGCGCAGCCGTTCGGCCAGCAGGCCGCAGTCGAAAGGCGCCTGATTGTCGAGCAGGTTCTGGAACAGGCTTTCGAGAACGTTGGAAGCGGGTTCGGGAATCTCCTCCAGGTCGAAGTCGAGAACCGCCAGAGCCTCCGCGGTGATTTCCAAGCCGGCCAGCCTGGCAACCGAGAGCGCGCCCAGATAGGCATCCGGCGCGCGAAGAATGTCGAGCTCGTGGGCCGCAGGCTGCTGCAGCCAGATGAACTCCCTCACCCAGACCTGCAGTTCCTCGTCCCGCGCCCAGGTCCGGGCCAAAGCCTCCACTTCGCGGGCAAAGGTTTCCAGGCTTTCGATGACCTCCCCCTCGGCAACGCTGAAGTGGAGAAAATCCTGATGCGGACAGAGATCGCCTTGTTTCACCAGTTCGGGGATCGAGATTTCCGCGTCGATCGGCCCGCAGACCTCAGCATAGCGGTCCCATTCCTCCTGCTCGACGTCGTAGGGCGGGGTTGCGGTAAGGCTGACGATGTGAAAGCCGGGCCGCCGCTCTTTCAAATGGCCGATGACTTCCTGCAGACTCTCCCACCAGGCGCGGCGCAGGTGATGGGCCTCGTCGAGCACCAGGGTCTCGATCCCGGCACGCTCCAGGGTTTGGAGCAAGGCCTCGCCCGCCAGACGAGCCGGATCTTTCGCGGTGTCGGTATCTGGCTCTTCTTCATCGTCATCGTCGTCGACGTCACCGGCTTCCTCTTCTTCCGATCCTTCATCCTCCGCCGCCATATCGGGATCCAAAAGACCGCGCAGGGACGAATGCAGGGACTGATAGGTGGCCGAGGTCAGCCAGCCGGCCGCGGCGAGGTCGATGCCCAGGCCGGCGGGCCAGTCTCCTTCCTCGGGCTGGAAGAGTTCATGCAGACGGGTAATCCATTGATCGCGGATCGCGCGAGTCGGCGAGAGCACCAGGGCCGGGCGGCCGAGGCGGCGCAGAACTTCCAGCCCCAACACCGTCTTCCCCGCCCCCGGCGCCGCAACGATGTTCAGGCGCGCGTCATCCAGGTGGCCCTGCAATTCCGCCAGCACCCGCGCCTGGTAACCGCGCCACGTCCCGGCAAAGTGAAAGGCCGGAAAAGCCACCGGTTCCGTTTGTGAAATCGCGTCCACGCGTCCCCCGAAAACATCTGACCTTCGCAGGCTGGGAGACTAGCGTTCCGGATCAAGCCTTGCCATCGGCAAATCAGGGACGCGGCGATTAGAACGCCGCTTCCTTCATCTCCATCAGCGGCGCCTTGCCGGCCATGATGGCGGCGAAGAGGCCGGAGCTTTTGGGCAGGAGACGCTGGAAGAAGAAGCGCGCAGTGGCGAGCTTGGCCTCGTGAAACTCGGGTATCTCGCCGTTTGATGCGGCGAGACTGACCTTCACCATGCGCGCCCACATATAGGCCAGTGCCGTCAGGGCGAAGAGGTTCAGATAGTCGGTGGCGGCAGCCCCTGCCTCCTCCGGATCCTTCAGGCCCTGCTGGGCGATCCAGAGGGTAGACTGCTGCAGACGGCTGAGGATCTTCGCCAACGGCGCGACGAATTCGGCCATCTGCGGGTCGCTCTGGTTGTCCTCGATGAAGGCTTGCACCGGGTGGAAGAAGCGGCGCAGCAGGCGGCCCATGTTCTGGCCCAGCTTGCGGCCCACCAGATCGAGGGCCTGGATGCCGTTGGCGCCCTCATAGATCTGGGCGATGCGGGCGTCGCGCACCAACTGTTCCATGCCCCATTCGCGAATGTAGCCGTGCCCGCCGAAGACCTGGACCCCGAGGTTGGTGTTCTCGAAACCCTGATCGGTGAAGAAGGACTTGATGATCGGCGTCATCAGGGCCACGAGATCGTCGGCCTCCTGGCGCTTCTTTTCATCCGGATGCTTCTCGGCAATGTCCACCGCCATGGCGACCCAGAAAGCGAGAGCGCGCGAGCCTTCGTTGTAGGCCTTCATGGTCAGCAGGTTCTTGCGCACATCGGGATGCACGATAATCGGGTCGGCTGCCTTGTCGGGATGCTGCGGCCCGGCGAGGGAGCGGCCCTGAAGGCGTTCCTTGGCGTAGGCCGCCGCCGACTGGTAAGCGGTTTCCGCCAGGCCCAGGCCCTGCATGCCGACATCCAGGCGCGCGACGTTCATCATGGTGAACATCTTGGCCATGCCGGTGTGGGGCTCACCCACCAGATAGCCCTCGGCTTCGTCGAAATTCATCACGCAGGTCGACGAGGCCTTGATGCCCATCTTGTGTTCGATGGAGCCGCAGGCGACGCCGTTTCGCGGGCCGACAGAGCCGTCGTCCTTCACCAGGAACTTCGGCACGATGAAGAGCGAGATACCCTTGGAGCCTTCCGGCGCATCCGGCAGCTTGGCCAGCACTAGATGAACGATGTTCTCGCTCATGTCGTGTTCGCCGGCGGAGATGAAGATCTTGGTACCGGTGATCTTGTAGCTGCCATCGCCGTTGGGATCGGCCTTGGTGCGAATGAGGCCAAGATCGGTGCCGCAATGCGGCTCGGTCAGGCACATAGTGCCGGTCCAGCGGCCGTGAATCATGTTGGGAAGATAAGCCGCCTTCTGCGCCTCGCTGCCGTGCAGCTCCAGAGCATTGCAGGCGCCGTGGGTGAGACCCGGATACATGCCGAAGCTGAGGTTGGTCGAACAGATCAGCTCGGTCAGCACGAACTGCAAGGTCTTGGGCAGCCCCTGTCCGCCATGATCGGGGGAGAGCGCCAGACCGTTCCAGCCGCCCTCGCAGAAGGCCTCGTAGAGTTCCTTGAAGCCCTTGGGCGTGCGCACCACACCGTTCTCGAAGGTGCAGCCTTCCTCATCGCCGGAGCGGTTCAGCGGCAGCAGTTCGTTCTCGCAGAACTTTGCGCCTTCCTCGATCACCGTATCGACCAGATCACGGCCGGCCTCTTCGTAACCGGGCAGGCTGGCGACCTGGCCGTCGTAGTCCAGCAGGTCGTAGAGCACGAAGCGGATGTCGTCCAGGGGGGCGGAATAGCTAACCATGATGTCGTTCCTCCAGCGCCGCCTAGTTGCGGAGCGGCTTGCCGGTTTCCAGGGTGTGTTCGACGCGCGCCAGAGTGCCCGGGGTGCGCACCAGCCGCATGAAGGCCTCGCGCTCCATCTTCAGGACCTTCTCCTCGGGCAAGGGCTCGGTATGGTCGGCGTCGTCGCCGCCGGTCAGCACATCGGCCAGTTCCGAGGCCACGACCATGTCGTGTTCGGTGGCGAGGCCTTTGGCGTAGAGATCGCGCAGGGCAAAGGCCAGCGACGCCTTGCCCGACGGTCCCGGCAGCGACAGTTCGACGGGTTCGGGCGGCTGATAACCCTCGACAAGCGAAAGCGCCTTGGCCTTGGCGTCGGCCAGCAGGCGTTCGCGGTTGAAGGTGACCTGGTCAGAGCCGCTCAGAAAGCCCAGTTCCTTGGCCTCGAAGGCGGATTTCGCCACCTTGGCCATGCCGATGGTCTCGAAGGCCGCGGCAACGGCGGGCATGGGCCCTTTGGGCCGCCGCGGATCGGCGGCGAGACGGCTCAGCAATTCCTTGCAGCCGCCCCAGGCGGGCACCACGCCGACCCCGGCCTCCACCAGACCGACGTAGCTTTCGGCATGGGCCTGCACCGCATCGGCGGCGAGCAGGATTTCGCAGCCGCCGCCCAGCGCCAGGCCGGAAGGTGCGGCAACCACAGGAAAGGGTGCGCGCTTCAGGGCGGTGTAAATTTTCTGACCCTGGGCCACCATGTCCTCGATCATCGGCCAGGCGCCGACGTTGGCGGCGAACATGGCAAGGCCCAGGTTGGCCCCGGCGGAGAAATGGCTGCCTTCGTTGTAGATCACCAAGGCCCTGTAATCCTTGCCGACGATGTCCAGGGCCTTGGCGATGATCTTGAAGACTTCCGGGTCCATGGTGTTCAGCTTGGTGTGAGCCTCCAGGCAAACCACACCGTCGCCGATGTCCCAAAGGCTGGCCGAGCCGTTCTTGGCCAGGGGTTCGCCGCGCAGCTTCACGTCGGAGAGCAGCAGCACGCCCGCGCCGCGTTCGACATCGACATAGTCGCCGTCGATGGCCATTACCTGCTGCCTGCCGTCCTTCACGCGGTAGAAGCCTTCGGCGGCGGCAGCTTTTTCAAGCAGCGGCGGCACGGCCTTGCCCTCGGCTTTCAGCCGTTCGGCAAAGTCGGCGGCGCCCAGTTTGTCGATCAGTTCGAAGGGGCCGAATTTCCAGTTGTAGCCGAGGCGCATGGCACGATCGACCGAGGGCACGTCATCGGCAATCTCCGGCACCAGGGCGGCGGCATAACCCAATGTCTGAGACAGCACCGCCCAGGCGAACTGACCGCCCTTGTCGTCATGGGCGACCAGGGCCTTGGGACCGCCGCGGCGGCTGGCGGAAACGCTGGCCAGCGACGGCTTGGCAGCCGCTGCGTAGTCGCCGGTCGTCAAGTCGACGGCTTCCTTTACCCGCGCGCCATTGGTCTTGTTCAGGCGGTAGAAGCCACCCTTGCCCTTACGCCCGGTATAACCCTCGGCAATCATCTTTTCCAGCAGCGGGAAAGGCCGGCGCAACGCCTGATAGGGATCGTCGTCCGCCAGGGTCGCCGCCAGGGAGGCGTCGACCTTCGGCATCAGATCCAGCCCCACCAGATCGAGCAACGCAAACACGCCGGTCTTGGGCACACCGACGGGGCGGCCCATGACGGCATCGGCCTCTTCGATGGTGAGCCCACGCTCCAGCGTTTCCACGACCGCGCACTGCAGCCAGAAAGTGCCGATGCGGTTGGCGACAAAACCCGGCGTGTCGTGACAGAGCACGATGCCCTTGCCCAGCACACGGTCGGCAAAGGCAGACAGCGTTTCCAGGACCTCGGGCTTGGTCTTCGGCCCGGTCACCAGCTCCAATAGCGGCATGTAACGCGGCGGATTGAAGAAATGGGTGATGAGGAAGTCGGCGCAGAAGCGTTCCGGCATCTCCTTGGTCAGCAGGGACAGCGGCAGGGTCGAGGTGTTGGAAGAGATGATGGAGCCGTCCTTGCGCACCGCCTCCAGACGCTCATAAAGCGACCGCTTGATTTCCGGGTCTTCCAGCACCGCTTCGACAATCCAGTCGACCGCGCCCAGCTTGTCGAGATCGTCTTCGATGTTGCCGGGGGTGACGAACTTCGCCATGCGTTTGGACATGAAGGGCGCCGGATCGGCCTTCAACATCCTGGCAATGGCCCCTTCGGCAAGAGCGTTGCGGTTGTCGCCTTCCTTGGGCACGACATCCAACAACAGGACCGAAACCCCCGCGTTGGCGAGATGGGCGGCAATCCCCGCCCCCATCACGCCGGCGCCGATAACGGCGGCAGTGGCGATGCTCATCACGCGGCCTCCAGCACCGTGGCGATCCCCTGTCCGCCGCCGATGCACTGGGTGGAAAGCGCCAGTTGCTTGCCTTCGCGCTGCAGAAGCTGCGCAGCCTTGCCGGTGATCCTTGCGCCGGTGGCGCCCAACGGGTGCCCCAGGGCAATGGCGCCGCCGTCCAGGTTCACCTTGTCCAGATCGAGCCCCAGTTCGTCGGCACAGGCCAGCGCCTGGGAGGCGAAGGCCTCGTTCAACTCGATGATGTCCAGGTCGCCCGCCGATATTCCGGCCCGTTCCAGCGCCTTGCGGCTGGCCGCCACCGGGCCGATGCCCATGATATCGGGATCGCAGCCGGCAACCGCGATGGAACGAAGCTTCGCCAGCGGCTTCAGGCCGTGGGCCTTGGCATAGTCTTCGGAAGTCACCAGAACGGCCGAGGCCCCGTCGGTCAGCGGCGAGGCGGTGCCCGCCGTAACGCTGCCGTCCGTCGAGAAGGCCGGCTTCAAATCGGCCAGCGCCGCCGCCGAGGTGTCCGGACGGATGCAGCCGTCGGCCTCCACCGAGGCGCCGTTGGCCTGGATCGCGACGATTTCGTCTTTCAGCTTGCCGGCGGCCTGGGCAGCCGCCGCCTTCTGATGGCTGGATACCGCAAACTCTTCCTGGCGCGCGCGCGGGATCTGGTGCTTCTGGGCGACGTTCTCCGCCGTCTCGCCCATGGAGATGTAAGCCGCCGGAAAGCGCTCGGCCAAACCCGGATGCAGCAGCGGATTGAAGCCGGCCATGGGCACCCGGCTCATGGACTCGATCCCGGCGCAGATAAAGGCTTCTCCCGCGTCCATCTGGATGTTGCCCGCCGCCATGTGGATGGACTGCATGGAGGAACCGCAGAAACGGTTCACCGTGGTGCCGGCGACCGAGATCGGCAGGTCGGCGAGAAAACCGATCAGACGCGCGACATTCAGGCCCTGCTCGCCCTCGGGAAAGGCGCAGCCCACAATCAGATCTTCGACATCCTTGGGGTCGATACCGGTGTTGCCGAGCAAGCCGCGCACCACCTGCGCCGCCATCTCATCGGGCCTGACTTTCACCAGGTCACCCTTGTTGGCGAAGTGAAAGGGGGAGCGGGCGTATCCGGCGATGACAACGTTCTTATGCATGATCGGACCTTTCGGCGTTTGGGTCGGCTTGGGGACACTGCGGCTATTCGGCCGCTTCGGCGTCGGCCCCCTTTGTTTTCAGAAAATCGACAACGGCGGTTTCGATGCCGCGCAGCTCTTGCAGGGTTTCTTCCAGGTCCCTGTGCCGCGCCTCCAGGGACTTGATGCGCTTTCGCGTCTTCGCCAGGGTCAGGCGCATCTGTTCGACCTGGTCGGGGTCCTGGTCGTAGAGATCGAGCCACTCGGCGATCTCCTTCAGTGAAAACCCCAGGCGCTTGCCGCGCAGGATGAGGATGATGCGGCCGCGGTCGCGATGACTGTAGACCCGGGTCTTGCCGGCGCGCTGTGGCGCGATCAGGCCTTTGTCCTCGTAGAAGCGCAGAGCCCGCGGGGTGACCTTCAACTCCGTCGACAGCTCGGTGACCGAATAGAGTTTGCTCACGAGGGCTTGTCCCCGGCCTGCTTCGCACGCTCTTCGGCGACCAGTTCCTTCTTGGAGAGCTTGCCGATGATGGTCTTCGGCAGGGCGTCGCGGATCTCGATCTGACGCGGCATCTCCATGGGCGAGAGCTTGTCTTCCAGAAACTCCTGCAGCGGCTCCAGTTCCAGGCTTTCGCCGTCCTTCAAGCGGATAAAGGCCTTGGGGATTTCGCCGCGGTAGTCGTCAGGCACGCCGATCACCGTCACCTCGGCGACGGCGGGATGGCGATAGATGGCCTCTTCGATGTGGCGCGGATAGACGTTATAGCCGCTGGAGATGATGACTTCTTTCAAGCGATCGATCAGGAAAGTGTAGCCGTCAGCATCCATATAGCCGACATCACCGGTATGGACGCTGCCGTTGCGCAAGGTTTGGGCGGTTTCTTCCGGGCGCTGCCAGTAGCCGGCCATAACCTGGGGGCCTCTGACGCAGATCTCGCCAACCTCGCCTTGGGGCATAAGCTTGTCGGGATCGTCGAGGGAGCGGATTTCGATGGTCGTCGCCGGCATCGGCAAGCCCACCGAGCCGTCTTTCTGAGTCCCGAACAACGGATTGCAGGTCACTACGGGCGAGGTTTCGCTGAGGCCGTAACCCTCCAGCAGGGTGGCGCTGGTGATCGCCTCGAAACCTTCGCGCACCTCCTGCGGCAGCGACGCGCCGCCGGAGAGGCAATAACGGATACAGGAGAGGTCGTAGCTTTCGATCTTCGGTGTGTTGATGATGGCGTTGTAGAGCGTCGGTACACCGGGGAAACAGGTCGGCTTGGTGCGGGCGATCGCCTTCAGCAGCATCTTGATCTCGAAACGCGGCAGCAGAATGATCTCAGCGGCGCCACGAATTCCCAAGTGCATGATCACCGTCATGGCAAAGACATGGAACAGTGGCAGCACCGCCAGCATCCGCTCCTTGCCCATCTCCGCACCGATGAACCAGGTCCAGAGTTGGCTGGCATTGGCCGAAAGGTTGCCATGGGTCAGCATCGCCCCCTTGGGAACGCCGGTCGTGCCACCGGTGTACTGCAGCACCGCAACGTCCTCTGTGGTGACGCTGGCCGGCTCGAAGCCGCCGTCGTTATCGATCAAGTCGGCAAAACGCAGATAGCCATCGCCCGCCGGGGCCTTGGCCAGGTCTCCCCGCTTGGCAATGGCAAAGAGCTGACGACTGGGAAACCGCAGGATGTCGGTCATGGCGCAGACCACGACCTTTTTCAGCGGCGTGCGCTCAAAGGCGGTGACCAGCTTCGGCAGCAGGATTTTCAGATCCAGCGTGACCGCGATCTCGGCACCGGAGTCTTCGATCAGGCCGAGCACCTCTTCTTCGGCGTAGAGCGGATTCACATTGACGACGATGGCGCCCAGCTTCATCAGGGCAAAGTAACTCACCACATAGTAGGGCGTGTTGGGCAGGAAGAGCGCGACCCGCGAGCCTTTCTTTACCCCCAGGTCCTGAAAGCCGCGGGCGGCCCGATCAACCAGCGCGGAGATCTCCGCATAGCTGTAACGCTTGCCAAGAAAATCGAGACAGGGGCGGTCGCCATAGCCGGCGACAGCGCGGTCGAAGGCCTCGTAGAGGGGCTCCTGCAGGACATCACCACCCCACTCGATCTCGGGCGGATAAGATTCATCCCAGGGCTGCGCCTGCGTCTGTACTTCTGAAGTTCCCAAGGCCACGTTCCACCACTCTGCCGACGTGAAAGGGATCTGCGTTTCTGGCGGGCGGCGCCCCAGCGGGCCTCCGGCACCAGCCTCTCCACACCTTTGACTATGTGTAGATCGTAAAGGTTACGTCAATAAGATGACGTAAAGGTAAACTCGCCGAGGCTGTGTCAAATTCGGCCTTGGCGCGGATACCGCCAACCACTATCTGAAATTGTGTCACATGGAAAAATAAGCGAAAAAGGCGAAATTTGGGCCTGGATTGCGCTTCATGGCCCGGAAAGCAAGAACGGGCGGTGGCTTTCGCCACCACCCGTCTCGCTTGGCCGAACCCGACCCCCCCCACGGGCTGGGTCAGGCTGCCAGATTGCCGCTGTCGATCAGGGCCTGGATGATCTCGGCATCATTGTTGCCAAGAGCGGTCAGGTCCACACCCTGCAGGACAATCGTCGTCGTATCTTCGCCGGCGCCTTCGCCGTCGAGATCGACGGTTATCGTGGTGTCGGTGCCGTCAAAGTCAAAGTCCAGGAAGGCATCCAGATCCTCTGCGGACGCCTCTTCCGGCGCAGCCTCAAGTAAATCAACGAGGTTGAGCACATCGCCGCCGTCACCGGTCGTGAAGTCACCGATCGTGTCGGTATCGCCGGTATCCGCAGCGGTGAAGACGAACTTGTCACTACCCTCACCGCCGAAGAGAACGTCATCGCCCTCACCACCGAAAAGGATGTCGTTGCCGGCACCGCCATCGAGGAAGTCGTTGCCGAGACCACCAAACAACTCATCACTACCTTCACCACCGAACAGCTCATCACTACCTCCACCACCGTAGAGATCATCGTTGCCTGCCCCGCCATAGAGCGTGTCGGCACCGCCGCCGCCGAAGATGTTGTCTTCTCCTTCGTCACCGTAGAGCAGATCGGCACCGCCAGTCTGCTCGCTGCCGTCGCTGGCATCGCCGTAGATAACGTCGTTGCCGCCGCCGCCAAAGATGGTGTCGTCGCCACCAATGCCGACCTCCGTCGAGCCGCCCCCGGTCGCCAGGGCGTCGCCGGCGATCAGATCGTCGCCCTCGCCGCCCAGGATGGAGTCGTCGCCACCCTGATCGACCCTTGCGACCCCACCAACGGACAGCGCGTCGCCCGAGATGGTGTCGTTGCCGTCGCCGGCAATGATGGTGTCCTGGCTGACCCGGTTGTTGGGGTCGCCGCCGGTCGGATCGTTCACCACCTCGGCATCGCCGCCACCGGTCGCCAGGGCATCGCCGGAAATCAGGTCGTTGCCGGATCCGGTTTCGATCAGATCACTGCCGACGATGGCAAGACCGGCGACATTGGAATAGGTGTTGACGACCCGGGCCTTGGCCCCGGCGCCCGTTGCCAGAGCATCACCGGCGACAACATTGTCACCGTTGCCCGCCTTAATGGTGTCGTTACCGGCGGAGGCTAGGCCGCCGAAGAAGGCCACGACATTGTTTTCCACCGTGGCATCGCCGCCATCAGCACCCGTGCTGGCGGCATCGCCGGCAATCACATCGCCCTGGTGATCGTCCGACGCCGTGATGGAGTCGTTACCGGCCTGTGCAATGCCGAGCAGGCTCGCTTCGGCATCGTTACGGACAGTGGCGGTGCCACCCGCCCCGACCGCCAGGGCATCGCCCGCGACCGTGTCGGAGCCGCCGCCGAGGTCGATCACATCGCCGCCGGCGCGGCCAATGCCCAGCGTAGCCATCACCTTGTTCACGACCGTGGCAAGGGCACCGGCGGAAACCGCCAGCGCATCACCGGCAACGAGATCGTTGCCGCTTCCGGTGTCGATGTTGTCGTTGCCGGCAAAGGCGCCGTCAATAAAGTTTGCCGTCACGGTATTGGTGACGTCAGCCGCCGCTTGGCCATTGGTGGAGATTGCCAGAGCATCACCTGCCACCCGGTTGTTGCCGTCGCCGGCATCGATGCTGTCGTTGCCGGCCCGGCCGATGAGACCGCTCGCGGTGTTGACCTGAGTGGCTGTTGCCCCGTTCACGCCGTCGGCCAGGGTATCGCCGGCGATGCTGTCGTTGCCGCCGCCGATGATCTCGTCGTTGCCGGCGGAACCGCTGTTGGCGGTGTTTCCGGCTTCCACGAATGCGATGCCGGAGGCACCCGTGGCTACGGCCATAGCGTCACCGGCGATCCGGTTGTTGCCGGCACCGGCAGAGATGCTGTCATTGCCGGCAAAGCTGCCCCTGCCGCTGGCGTCATTAGATACCCCAGCCGCCGCCCGGCCTTCCGCTCCATCGGCAAAGGCCAGGGCGTCACCGGCGATCAGATTGTCGCCGTCACCGGCAGAAATGGTGTCGTTGCCGGCGCGCGCGAGATTGGCGGCCGAATTCTCAGCAACGGCATTGGCGAAGCCAAAGTCGCCGATAGCGACCGCCAGCGCATCACCGGCAATCACATTATCGCCGTCGCCTCCGTCGATGAAATCGCTGCCGACCGGAGCCTGGGAGGCCCCAAAGACCGCCTTGTTGACGGCCATGGCTTCTGCAAAAGCGCCGAATGCGTCTTTGTTGCCGGCAATGGCCGCAGCGTCGCCACCGATCACGTCAGAGCCTTCACCGCCGTCAATCACGTCATTGGCAAAGCCGGTATCTGCAGAATTGTTATCGGCGCGATTAACACTATCGTCAGCGTAGGCATAGGCCCGCGCGGTCTGCGCATCGGTCGCCAGGGCATCGCCGGAGATCAGGTCATCGCCGTTGCCGGCAATAATGCTGTCGTTGCCGCCGAGGATGGCGATGGCATCGAACTCCGTTCCGTCGAACATGTCGCTGAGGGCCGGATCGCCGTACTCGCCGACGCCCCCTTCGCCGCCATCGCCGTCATCAAGATTCTTCACATTGTTCAGCGCGTCGCCGGCAATCACATCGTTGCCGGCATGGTTCAGGTCATCCTCGGGCAGGCCGCCAACCTCCCCGGCGCCGTCACCGAAGAGCTGGTCGTCGCCGGTGCCGCCGTCCAGGGAGTCGTCGCCCTGGCCGCCGATCAGGAAGTCACTGCCGGAGCCCCCATAGAGGGCGTCGTTCCCGGCCTCGCCGAAGAGGAAGTCGTTGTGGTCGCTGAACAGCGGTTCCTGATCCAGACCGGCCGCACCCTCGCCGCCGTCGGTCAGAAGCTGTTCAAACTGGTCAAGAATTTTCTGAGCCTGCTGCTCCGCCAAGTCCTGCGATCCGCCGTAGAGGGAATCGTCACCGCCGGCACCGAGCAGAAAATCGGGCCCGCCGTTGCCTTCAAGCAGATCGCCGCCGTCTTCGGCCTGCAGAAAGTTCTGTCCGGCCAGGGGGTCCGGGTTGTCCTGACCCGGGTCCAGGTCGTCGTTCAAGGGATCGCCGGGATTCAGATCCGGCTCGCCGAAAACCTCATCCGTGTTGTTGGCGTTGCCGTCGGTCGGCTGCGTGCCCGTGGTCCAGTCGTCCTGGCTGTCGGTGTCGTCAGTATCTACCCGCGAGAAAATCTTGTGACCGCTGGTGAGGATACCGTTGAAGGTCTCGAAATCGAGGTTGAGCAGCGGCGAGCCGAAACCCTCCGGCGCCCCTGCGAAGTTCGGATTGTTCAGCCCGTCCTGATCGGCGCCGTTGGCGGCAAAACCGTCGACATGCTGGTCGCCCTGATTATCTTCACCGGCGCGGAACACCACGTTCACAGCGATGGGGTCGGTCGTATCCTCGCCCAGGTCCCAGAATTCGGCATCGTCGATTTCGAAGCCGTCGACCACGTTGCCGTCGGCATCGAAGACCCGCGCAACGATGATTTCCTCACCGTCTTCGCCGGTATCGTCGGCGACTTGGTAGAAAACGATGTATCCGCCCGGCGGGATGGTGACGCCATCCGGAATCACCACGGTTATGACATCGCCATCGGGATTGACGATCTCGATTGTCACGTCGTCGAGCGAAATCTCGTCATCTGAAGTGTTCAGAAGCTCGATATAGTTGAATTCCTGGAGCAGCTCATTGGAAGCGCCTTCCTCATCTGCCGCAGATTCGGTGCCGGGCAGATCGGGAATGCGCAGCGCAACCCCCAGGCCGATCTCGTTGACCAGGACCGGCGGCGGGACGAAGACAAACTCGATCTCGTCGGGTTCGACGCCTGCCGCACCAAATGCGAGTTCGGTGGTGCCCAGCGTATCCTGGGCCGACAACAAATCGACCGTCTCGCCAAAATCGTCGTTGTACTGCGATCCGCCCCCACTGAGCGGTCCCTGGCCGGCAGCCGTTTCGAGGCTTGTGTCGTCGGTCCCCGCCAGCGCCAAGGCTTGGCTCAGCAGCACCTCGGCGCCGATTTCGACACCGCCGACGGTGAAGCTCGGAGCGTCGCCGCCTTCGACCAGGGTGACCATGTCGAGGAACACAATCTGGCTGTCCGGGGTGCCGTCGCCGTTGTCGTCGAAAGCCAGAATGAAGTTGGCGCCCTCGACCTGCACCTGCGCCGCGCCCGGGGCGAAATCAAGATTGTAGACCTGGCCCGCCGCTGCCTGAACCTCGACCGTCTGGCCGGGCGTCGGGCGCGGAAGGCTTATGACCGCGCCGGCCTGACCGGTGGTCTCCGTGTCGCTTCCGCCACCGCTGGCGTGGTCGGTTTCGGCGAGCGCCGCCGTGATGTCTTCCCGACCTTCAAATCCGCTCGACAGATCGTCCGTCATGTACTTTCTCCAAGAAAAAAATGTTCATCCAAGTCACAGACGAGCGGACCGAGCGGCGATCCGTTTCTATAGCTGTGGTTGCGCAGAATGTTGTCGCAGCCCGGTGCATTAACAAGATTTTGACGGTAACAAAGCATCAGTTTATGTATGAGTTTTTTGTTACAATCGGCAAAAATCTTCATCATTGCTGATGTATAAGACTATTTTCCTAGGAAAATTTGGAGATTCTGCGACAAATGTCCTATTTGACCCGAAAATCGATTTGGCACCTTAACCACCAGGATTCGGGCAAAGAGTTTACAACCACACGCCAGAGGCGAACTTGACAGGGTCCACCTGAAGGGCGATTTCGCCCGCGTCAGCGACGTTTGCTATTCCTACGAAACTGTGTCGGGAACAGCTTCAGATTCCATGCCGCGACGCCGCATCCACCAAAGCATCATCTCGGCCAAGACGACGTTGGGCAGCCAGCAGGAGAAACTCAACAGTGCCGATGTCTGGTCGTAGTCGAAACCCAGCACTTCGAAGACAAGAAGTTGTATGCGCAGCGAAATGGCGGCCGCGGTCAGGGCAAATGACCTCAACATCCAGCGGCGGTGGCAGTCGACGCGCCGCGCGACGGCATGTCGCCAAGCCACCACCGTGACGCCGATCCAGGCGAAAGCGAGGGCCGAAAATCCCGCTGTCGCAACCGGGCCGCTTTCGACATCCGGCGCAATCCAGAAGGCAGAGAAAGCGCCGGCGGCACAGCACGCTACATAGCACCGTCCCGCCCAGCGATGAACCATCGGCCAGCGTCGGCGCAGTGCGGCCAGAAACTGGACCGCGCCAACCATCAGCGCGATGGCCGAAGCGGTGGTGTGCATGACAAAGATCCAGCCATTCGCCAAAAAAGAGGCCTGCATCGACGGCGGTACGACGGCCGGATCGCCGGAAAGGTAGCGCAGCGAAACCAGGCCCACGCCAAAAGCCAAAAGCAAGAGAACCGTCAGCGATACCCGGCGCAGCGGCCCCGTTCTCATGCCATAGAGGCCAGCCATCTTAGAACCGGAACAACACGGCCAGGCCGGCAAAGGCCTGATCGGGCGATCCCTCGTCATCGACGATCGGACTGTCTGCGGCATCACCGACCAGGCGCGTGTACTCGACCCGGCCGACCACGCCCCAGCTTTCAGAGAAGTTGTAGCTGAGGGTCGCCTCCGCCGTGATGTCTTTCAGGCCGGCATCGGACTCATAACGGCGCAGGCCGCTGCGCGCGGCATCACGGGCATCGACCCCAAAATAGGTCTGCATGTAGTCATCGCTGGCAAAGGTGGCCTCCGTCCCGAGCCCCAAACGCCAGCGCTGGCCAAAGAACAGCGCATAGCCGCCGCCCAGCGTCGCGGTCAGGCCCTCGTGGGTGCCGGTGACATCGGCCAGCACCTGGGCGCTGAGTTCAAACTCATCGCGGGGATCGAGCAGTTCGGTGAATTGGTAGCGTACGAAACCGCCCAGCTCGAAGGCGTCGTCAATCGAGGAAAGGCGGTCAACGGTATCGTTGCTCACATCGTCGCGTCCGGGACGATAAGTCGCGGCGGGCCCGAATTGAAAGCGCGAGCGGGGCAACACATTGAGGCGGGCGTCCAGGCCTTCGATCTCCAGGCTGAGATTGAAAGCGTCCACCCGGCTGATGATCAGTGGGACCGGCTCATAGTCGGACGACCCTTCAAACTCCGGCGAGACTGCCGGGCCCAGCGCCACGAATCCGCTGACGCCGCCATCGTCCCGCGGCGACGGCGGTTCCTCGGCCAAAGCCGGCAGGGAGAACGCGGACGCGGCCGCCGCAACGAAAAGTCGGAAAGATGAAATAGGTTCCTGCACGCTCGAAAAGCTCCTCTTCTCAGGTCGATTTGACCCGCATTGTGAGAAGAAGCCCGCGGTCTGAAAACTCGCGTTCCGGCGCCGCAAAAAGATCGGCGGCGGCGTTCAGCCAACCACCGAAAACACTGGAAAAGCCGAGGACGAGCCGCATTTAAGACTCTGTCTTCAGAATCGCTTACTCGCGTTTTGCGGTGAGCGCGGAAGCTGTAAACGACCGCGAAGCCCTACCTGAAAGTGCCGCTAATATGAGCAAGTCGTCACACAAGAGAGCCGCCAACGACTCGACCCGACCCCGGCGCATGCCGCGGCAGGAACGATCCCGCGCGATGGTCGACGTCATCGTCGAGGCCACCTGGAAGATCCTCGCTGAAGAAGGCTATGCGGCGGCCAGTACAAACCGCATCGCCGAACGCGCCGGCACCAGCGTCGGCTCGCTCTATCAGTACTTTCCGAACAAGGACGCGATCGTCGCGGCGGTGCAGCGGCGCCACCACGCCGACCTGGGCGCCGTCATGGCGGCCGCCTTTTCGGAAGCCGCCGGAATGCCGCTCGAGCAAGCGACTCGCAGGCTGGTGCGTGCCAGCCTGGAGGCGCATCTGCTGGATCCGGACCTGCACCGCACGCTCTCCGAAAGGGTGGCGGACTCGGTGAACCCAGAAACACGGGAGACTCTGAAAACCGGTATCCAGGGGCAGATTCGCCATTGGCTGGAAGCCTATCGCGACGACTTGACCGTCACCGATCTCGACACCGCCGCCTTCGTCGTGTTGCATATGGTCGAAGGCGTCACGCACGCCGCAATCCTCGACCAGGAACAAACCCCGGACCCCCAGCGGATCGAAGATGAGCTGACCGCGACGGTCGTGCGCTACCTGACGGGCTGACCGGACGCCGCTGTGTTCCGTCCGACGCTACCGGCGCCGGGATTCTAGGGCCGCAGCACGGCGGCCCCCTGCAAGCGGCCGAAACGCAGGTCGTCCAACGCCCGGTTGGCCTCGGCGAGCGGATAATCCTGGGTGTGGGTCTTCACCGGCACCTTGGATGCCAGGGCCAAAAACGCCTCGGCGTCGCGGCGCGTGAGGTTGGCGACGGAGCGGATCGTGCGCTCCTCCCAGAGGATACGGTAGGGGAAGCTGGGGATATCGCTCATATGAATGCCCGCGCAGACCACGGTGCCGCCGCGCGCGGTGCGCTTCAGCGCCTCCGGCACCAGGGCGCCCACCGGCGCGAAGAGGATGGCGGCGTCCAGTTCATGCGGCGGCGCTTGGCCGGAAGCGCCGGCCCAGGCAGCGCCGAGGTCACGCGCGAAAGCCTGCGCCGCATCGTCGCCCTCGCGGGTAAAGGCATAGACCTCGCGCCCCTCCCAAAGCGCCACCTGGATCATGATGTGGGCGGCGGCGCCGAAGCCGTAGACGCCCAGGCGTCGCGCCTCGCCTGCCATGCGGTAGGCGCGGTAACCGATAAGCCCGGCGCAGAGCAATGGCGCAGCCTCCGAATCACTGTACCCCTCCGGCAAGGCAAAGCTGTAACGGGCGTCAGCCAGGCAGTAGCCGGCATAGCCGCCGTCGATCTGATAGCCGGTGTAGCGCGCCTCGCCGCAGAGGTTCTCCCGGCCCGATCGGCAGTAGTCGCAGACACCGCAGGAAAAACCCAGCCAGGGCACGCCGACGCGCTGTCCCAGGGAGAACCGGTCCACGCCTTCGCCCAGAGCATCGACCTTGCCGACGATCTCATGGCCGGGCACCACCGGCAGCTTCGGCTCCGGCAACTCGCCGTCCACCACGTGCAGATCAGTGCGGCAGACGCCGCAAGCCTGCACCTTCAGGCGGATCTGCCCGGGAGCGGGCTCGGGCAGCGGCAGTTCCGCCTTCTCGACCTTGCCTGCCGCCGCCTCACGCAGGATCATCGCTTGCATGGTGTCTCCGCTCATGCTCGCAGCATAGCAGGAGAGAGACACCGGCTGGATTGAGGCGCATCAATTCGCGCTAGCGCCAGAACCTAGCGATACAGCAGGGTCGGCAGAAACATCGAAAGCTGCGGCACGAAGGTCACCAGCAGAAGCACGGTAACCAGGGGAATCAGGAAGGGTGCGGTCGAAGCGACGCAACGCTCAAAGGGGACGCCCGAAACCCGGGAGAGTACGTAGATCACCATGCCCACCGGCGGTGTCAGCAGCCCGATCATCAGGTTCAGCACCATGACGACACCAAAGTGCACCGGATCGATGCCCAGTTTCACCACGATAGGCAGCAACACCGGCACCAGGATCGTGATCGCAGCGATGGTCTCCATGAAGCAACCGACAATCAGCAGGATGACGTTGATCATCAGCAGAATGAGGATCGGGTTCTCGGTGACCTGCAGGATCAGGTCGGCAAACAACTCCGTCACTCTGTTGCTGGCAAGAATCCAGGCGAAGATAGAAGCGGCGGCGACGATGAACATCACGATCGCCGTGGTTTCAATGGTGTCGAAGCTCACCCGCAGCAGACGGCGCGGGGTCAAGGTGCGATAGACCAGCAGGCCAAGCAGCAGCGCATAGGCGGAAGCGGCGATCGCCGCTTCGGTCGGCGTGAAGACCCCGCCCAGAATGCCGCCGACGATAATCACCGGGGTCAGGAGCGAGAGAAAAGCGCGCTTGAAGCCGGCCAGCAGGATGGCCCAGGCGAAACGGGCATCGCGCGGATAGTTCCGGGCCCGGGCATACCACGCGACCATGGCCATCAGGGACCCGGCCATCAGCAGGCCGGGTATGAAGCCGGCAGCGAAGAGCTGGCCGATGGAGGCGGAAGCCACCACGCCGTAAATCACCATCGGCAGCGAGGGCGGAATGATCGGGCCGATGGTCGAGGAGGCTGCGGTGACGCCGACCGAGAAATCGGCATCGTAACCGGCGTCGCGCATCGCCTTGATCTCGATGGTGCCGAGACCGCCGGCATCGGCGACCGCGGCGCCGGACATGCCGGCGAAGACGACGCTGGCGCCGACGTTCACATGGCCCAGACCGCCCCGCATCCAGCCGACGCAGGCCTTGGCGAAATCGAAAATGCGATTGGTGATGCCCGCTGTGTTCATCAGGTTCCCGGCCAGGATGAAGAAAGGCACCGCCAGCAACGGAAAGGAATCCACCCCGTTCACCATACGGTGGATGACGACGAGGTCCGGCACCTGACCGGACAGCAGGATGAAAACCAGCGAAGAAAAACCAAGGGCGATGGCGATCGGCACACCGAACACCAGCAGCACGAAAACCATGATGAACAACAGGGCCATCAACATGAAACGTGAGCTCCGCTCAATCGATCATCTGGCGCGCGCCCGGCCGGGTCAGCACGGAATACCCCTGGCGCCAGTGCCGCCAGGCGACCCAAAGGGCATAGAGGGTCATGAGAACGAAGGCGACGAAGACGACCCAGTAGACAACATCCTTGCCCAGTTCGATGGACGCCATCTTCTGGTTGGTCTTCAACGCCAGCTTGGCGGTGATCCAGGCGGAAACCGCGAAAAAAGCGATGCGCAGCAGATCGACCAGGGTCGAAAGCCCCCGTCCCCAGGCGCCGGGCAGATAGCGATAGAAAAACTCGACGGCGATGTGGCTGTTCTTACGCACTGCCAGCGCCGCACCGACGAAGGTGACGCCGATCAGCAGGTAGCGCGCAATCTCTTCGGTCCATCCGATGGAATCGTTCAGGACGTAACGGGAAAAGAACTGCAGGAAAACCACCCCGGCCAGCACCCAGAACAGAACCAGGACGACGGAGTCTTCCGGCCTGATGTCGCTCAGATCGACGGGGCCGTCATCCTCAGGAAAGGTGGGAGGCGCCGGCGACGCCTCCCCTTTCTCATCCTCCATGGTATCGGCCATATGACAAGTCCGCGCGCTTTACTGGATGGCTTGCAGCTTGTCGTAAGTCGCCTGATCCCAGGTCGCTGCCGGGCCATTATGCAGCGGCACCACGGCGGCACGGAAAGCCGCACGGTCGACCTCGTTCACCGTCTTGCCCTGGTCACGGAACCAGGCCACCAGGCTGTTTTCAGCCGCGATGATATCGTCGGTGCAGTTCTGCGCTGCTTCCTTCAGCACGCCGACAAGCATCGCCTTGTCCTCGTCCGACATGCCGTTCCAGGTGGACCCGGAGACGATGGTCATCAACGCGTCGGTGATGTGGCCGGTCAGGGTGATGTAGTCCTGCACTTCGTAGAACTTCTTGAACTGAATCGTCGGCAGCGGGTTTTCCTGCGCGTCGACCACCCCCTGCTGGAGCGCCAGATAAACCTCGGCGAAAGCAATCGGCGTCGGGTTGGCGCCCACGGCTTCCGGGAACATCTTGTAAAGCGGCGCGTTGGGCACGCGGATCTTCAGGTTGTCCATATCGCCGGGGGCTTTGATCTCCTTGTTGGAGGTCACGTGACGCTGGCCGTAGTAGGTCAGGGTGATCACCTCGTTGCCCGTGCTGTCACGGTAACCGCCGACCATCTCGCCGAACAGGTCGCTGTCGCGGTAGGCCACCCAGTGGTTATAGTCGCGGAACATATAGGGCGAGCCGCCGATGGCGATGGGACCATAGGAACGGCCGGCAAAAAGCTGGCCGGTGTAGATGATGTCCACAGTGCCAAGGGTCAGCCCTTCATTGATGTCAACTTCCTTGCCCAGCGAGGACGCCGGGAAGACTTCGATCTCGTACTCGCCGCCGGAGCGCTTCTTCATCTCCTCGCCGGCCCAGACGGCCCATTTGTGATAGGGCGAACCGGTTTCGTAGACATGGGCCCACTTCAGCACCTGGGCGGCAGTCGCCTGGCCGGGCAGAGCCAAGACCAGCACCGCCAGGGCAAAAGCGAGGACGCCAAGGCCAAGAAACGGCCGTTTGTATGAGATCCGCATTGTTTCCTCCGAGTGTTTTTTGTCGATCAGCGCAGCTTTTCGGCGCTTTCCATCGGTCAAGAAATTGGCCTGACCACCTGATAGCTTGACCTTTCTATCATTCCTTATCACCCTATGGCCAGTGGGAATCAGCGGCACAAGCTGCCGGTACCCGTCCTCAAAGACGAGAGATCGCCCCATGCCGGTCGAGATGATCCAGACCAAGCGACTGTTTCAGCAGGTTTTCGAACAGTTGGCGGAGTTGATCGGCAAAGGGGAATTCCCGCTGGGCAAAAGGCTGCCGGCGGAGCGCGATCTGGCGCGGCAACTCGGCGTCAGCCGGGCAACCGTGCGTGAGGCGATGATCGCACTGGAACTCTCGGGCCTGGTCGAGGTGCGGGTAGGCTCGGGTGTCTTCGTCATTGCCGAACGCCCGGCGACCCCCTCACCGATACCGCAACAGGACCTCGGCCTGGGGCCTTTCGAACTCATCGAAGCCCGCCGCCTGGTGGAGGGTGAGATCGCTTACTTTGCCGCACAGCAGATTGAGAACAGCGACCTGGAAGCGCTGGAGGCCGCACTGCGCCTGATGGAGCACGAACACGCGGAAGGCTTTGAGAGCGAACGCGGCGACCGCATGTTCCACATGGCCATCGCCCAGGCAACCCGCAACAATGCCCTGATGAAGATGGTGGAGGTTCTCTGGGACCTCCGCGAAGCCTCCCCCATGTGGGCAAAGCTTCACGAAAGGGTCCGCGCGGCACAGGTACGCCCGGCCTCCCTTGATGACCACCGCCACATCATCGAGGCATTGAAACAACGCGATCCGGCACTGGCGCGCAGCACGATGGACCTTCACCTGCGGCGCGTTGCCGACGACCTCTTGCGAATCTCCGAGACGGAGTTCGCCGGCGAAGTCGATGATCTGGAGAGACAGCGCGGACGGCGCGCCGTCGGCCGCTGACAAGCGCTTTGAAAGAAACGGAAATGAATATGACAAGTGCCGATTCCGCCAAGGGTGCAAGCCTGACCATCAGGCTCAGCCCCAACGACAATGTGGTGGTCAGC
Source organism: Pelagibius sp. (assembly GCF_965249265.1). NCBI lineage: Bacteria > Pseudomonadati > Pseudomonadota > Alphaproteobacteria > Rhodospirillales > Rhodovibrionaceae > Pelagibius > Pelagibius sp. The sequence goes on from NZ_OZ252224.1 coordinate 4,043,347, forward strand.
CGCGCCGAGATTCTGGAGGCAACCGATGTGCCTCAGGAAAACGTGACGACCCGTAACATCATCCCCACCGGACACAAACTCGCCACCCGCGCCATCGCCGCCGGTGAGGCCGTGGTGAAATACGATCAGATCATCGGCTTTGCCAAGCAAGCCATCGCCGCCGGCGAGCATGTTCATGTTCACAACTGCGGCATGGGCGACTTCGAACGCGATTATGCCTTTTGCGAGGGCGCACGACCGACGGACTTCGTGGCACCGGAGGCAGCCGCAACTTTTCAGGGTTTCCGCCGTGCCGACGGCCGTGCCGGGACCCGCAACTACATCGGCATCCTGACTTCCGTGAACTGCTCGGCCACGGTGGCGCGTTACATCGCCGAGGCCTTCAACAAGACGGGGATCCTCGACGACTACCCCAACATCGACGGCGTCGCGGCTTTCGTGCACTCCACAGGTTGCGGCATGGCGGACAGCGGCGACGGCTACGAGGCGCTGCAACGCACGCTCTGGGGCTACGCGCGTCATCCGAACTTTGCCGGCGTGCTGATGGTCGGGCTCGGTTGCGAGGTGAATCAGATTCCCTTTCTGCTGGATGCCTATGGTCTGAAGCCGGGCGACGGGTTTCAGACCCTGACCATTCAGGAGAGCGGCGGCACCCGGCGCACTGTCGATGAAGCCATCGAGCGGATCCGCGCCATGCTGCCCGCCGCCGAGACCGCGCGGCGGGAGACCCTGCCGGCCAGCGAACTGACCCTCGCTCTTCAGTGCGGCGGCTCTGACGGCTATTCGGGCATTACCGCCAATCCGGCCCTGGGCGCAGCCGCGGATCTGCTGGTGCGCCATGGCGGCTCCGCGATCCTCAGCGAAACCCCGGAAATCTACGGTGCCGAACATCTGCTGACACGCCGCGCCGTCGACCGGACGGTGGGCGAAAAACTGATCGAGCGCATCCGCTGGTGGGAGGACTACACCAAACGCAACGGCGGCCAGATGAACAACAACCCCTCCCCGGGCAACAAGGCCGGCGGCCTCACGACGATCCTTGAAAAGTCTCTCGGGGCAGCCGCCAAGGGCGGCACCACCAACCTGACCGGTGTTTACAAGTACGCCGAACCTGTCACCGCCAAGGGCTTCGCCTTTATGGACAGCCCGGGTTACGACCCCTGCTCGGTCACCGGCCAGGTCGCCGCCGGCGCCAACGTCGTCTGTTTCACAACCGGCCGCGGTTCGGTCTTCGGCTTCAAGCCCTCGCCTTCGATCAAGCTGGCAACCAACTCGGCCATGTACCGGCGCATGGAAGAGGACATGGACATCAACTGCGGCGGCATCGCCGATGGCGACAAGACAGTGGCGGAAGTGGGCGAGGAGATTTTCCGGAAGGTCCTGGACGTCGCCAGCGGCAAGCCCTCGAAGTCCGAAGCCCTCGGTTTCGGCGACGCCGAGTTCATCCCCTGGCAGATCGGAGCGGTGATGTGAGCGAAGCCCGCAAAACCACAGCGGCGACAGCGGCGTCAAAGCCCGGGATCGAAGAGGCCGTCAGAATAGAAGAACAGGAGTTGGCGCGCTTCCTGGGTGAAGCCCTTTCCGCCGCCGGTGCCGATATCCCCTCAGCGGAAGCTACCGTGCGGGCGCTGATCGGCGCCTCCCTAAGGGGGGTCGACAGTCACGGCGTCCGCCTGCTGCCGCATTACGTCAAGGTGCTGCAGGGCGGCCGCGTCAAGGGGCGTCCGCAGATGCGCTTCGAGAAGCGCGCCGCCGCGGTCGGCAATCTCGATGCCGGCCATGCCCTGGGGCACCTGGCCGGCTACCGTGCGATGGAAGAAGCCATGACGCTGGCGGAGGAGGCCGGCATCGGTGCGGTGGCCGTCAGCAATTCCTCACACTTCGGCGCCGCCGGCGCTTACAGCCTGGCGGCGGCAGAGGCCGGGTATCTTGGTCTTTCAGTCTGCAACAGCGACGCCGCCGTCCTGGCGCACAGCGGGCACGGCGTCTTTCACGGCACCAACCCGATCAGCTTCGCCGCGCCGGTCGCGGGGGAACGGCCCTATCTGATCGACATGGCGACCAGTTCGATCCCCTTTAACCGTGTCCTGCAGTTCAAGGCGATCGGCAAAACCCTGCCGCCGGAGGTCACCGTGGACGATCAGGGACAGGTGACACAGGACCCGTCGGCAGCCGATGCCCTACTGCCCCTGGGCGGCAGCACCTATGGCTACAAGGGCGCCGCGCTCGCCGGCATGGTCGAAGTCATGTCCGCCATGCTGAGCGGCATGCGCCTCAGTCACGAGATCCCCAACATGATCGCATCGGATTGGGCCGAACCGCGGAAGATGGGCCAGTTCTTCCTGGCCCTGAAGCCGGAAACCTTTCTGCCGGGCGCCGTTTACGCAGAGCGTATGGCGGAATATCTGAAAGCCCTGCGCGGCGAGAGGGCCCAGAGCGGTGAAAAGGTCATGGCGGCGGGCGATCGCGAATGGGCGGTCGAGCGCAATCGTCGAGCCGAAGGCATTCCCCTCGACGCCCACAACTGGCAGGTCTTCAATGAACTTGCGGAAAGCTTCGGCGTAACGGCACCGCAGGCGAAGGTCTGATAGAGAACCAGGACTATTCGAAACAGATCGTGGTGCGGTTGAAAGACCGGCGCAGCTGTCTGAGGATGAAATAGAGAAACAGAAGAACGCCGCTGTATTCAAGCGTCTCTTCGATGGTCGTGAATATCCGGTACTGCAGCGTTTCAACGCCGCCCACTTCGGCGACCGAACCGCCGAGCATCTCCATACCGATAGCACCGGAGAGGAAGACAACCGCCGAACCAGCCAGAAGGATGCGGTCAATTCCCTTGAAGCTGAGGATGAAGGGTATGAAACAGATCAGCCCCGCAAGGCAGATCACCAGAGCCGGAATGGTCCAGGCGAAGTAGAACAGACCGCTGTTGTCGATCCGGGCGCTCAGAAACCCCGAAAGCCATTCATGGATCATCGCGATTTCATCAACTGAAAGCGCACAAAAGACAACTGCCAAAAAGAACCAGGGGATGGCCTTGCGCGGTTGCTCACGCTTTACCTGTACGGCAACAAGGAAAAGCAGCGCGGAGGCGCAGGCCATCAAGGCGCTGGCCAGCCAGGTCGGCAGGCTGGCCTCGGTATCCAGGTCGAGACGGTAGATTCGCTCGGAGAGGCCGGCATCCGGCAGCCCGAAGATCAGCAGATCCTGCAGCAGGCTCAGCATCACGACGCCGGCCACGGCGACCCAGAGAAAGCCGAGAACATAACTCAGCTTGATGGTCAGGATATGCCGCGCCTGACCCGGGCCTGCAGCCTCAAGCGCCGTATCGACCTCGGCCGGATTAGAGGGGTCGAAAAGGGGCGGTTGCGCGGCGGCGGAAGATCGGGGCATGACAAGCCTTGGCAGCATTGCAGCGACATCTGCCGACAGCATGCGTCACGTAACTGTCATGTAATTGTAATATATCTGTGATCTGTCGCAGCCTTCAGACGCGGTCCCTTCAGTTGACGAGAACGGCGCGCAGCCCAGCCTCTTCCGTCTCTACAACAGGGTCACGCGGCGCTCGCTGCTGGCGATGCCAAGCCTGCATTGCCGGATCTCCCGATACGCTGCCAAAAGCGCTCATGGAAAAAGAACACCACGGTGTTGACCGCCGGTTCGATGAGCGCGACGCCGGTCGCAATCACCACCGAGCCGGTGAGCGCGAAGGTCACGCCAAAGCCGACAGCGAAGTGAAGCACTGCGAAAGACACGGTTTTCGCCAGATCCCGCTTCATGGTTTGCCTTCCTCGATAGTTTCTAATTGCGAATGCTTCTTAGATACATTCTAAATACAGAAATGTCAAGACAGGACATAAATTCCTATTTCAACTCCGGCTTTGACAGCCAGTCAGAGTTCTTCGACACTTCCCGCTAAGCAAAGCGGCAGCGAACAAGACTGCCGACAGGGGGATAGAGGACAACAGGGGCGTGAGATGGGCGACCGCAGGACGCGGGCTCCGGATATGGAGCACAGCAGCGGCATCCGGCTTGACGGGGGCAATAGCCGCGGGGCGGTGATGGCGTCGGGACACGACGCCGCCGAGCGCAGCCCGCTGCTCCGCAAAGACTGGCACTATGTCGATAAACCGGAACTGGACGACCTGACGGCCGGCGAATGGGCTTTGCTGCAGAAACAACGCAACGCCTACTACGCCGAACAGCAGGCGCTGCAGGCCCTGCGGTTTCTCGCCGCCGCGGAGCAGGACGCCAGCTTCGGCTATCAGATCAACAACTACCGGCACTGCCTGCAGGCGGCGACCCTCGCCCACCGCGCCGGCGAAGACGAGGAAACCGTCGTCGCCGCCCTGTTCCATGATATCGGCTTTGTGGCCTGCCCCGACAGCCACGGCGCCTTTGCCGCCGCGCTGCTGGCCAACTACGTCTCAGAGAAGAACATCTGGATGCTGCGCCACCACGCCATCTTCCAACAGGTTCATCTGGCCGGGGTCCACGACCACGAGGTCGACCCGGAGGAGCGGGAACGCTGGCGCGGCCATCCCCACTTCGACTGGACTGCCCGTTTTGTCGACTGTTACGACCAGCGCGCGATCTGCGCCCGCTACGACACGGCGCCGCTCAGCTTCTTCGAACCGATGGTGCAACGCGTTTTCGCGCGTCCGCCGCGCCGGCTCATCGTCGACTGACACGGGCGGCAAAGGCAGAGGATTCTTTGCGGCGCGAGGCCGCGTTCTTTGATGCAGAGGGCCGCTCCAGATGCGTGCCCGCATAAAATCCTGGGAAAAGGGAAACGACAATGAAAACACTGAGGCTTCTTCTGGCATCCTTTCTGCTGACCGGGCTCGGCTGGGCGATCCCGGCCGCGGCGCAGGACTCCACCCTCACCAAGATTCTGGAATCCGGCAAACTGCGGGTTGGCACCACCGGCGACTGGAACCCCATGTCGATGAAGGATCCGGCCAGCGGCGGCTACACCGGCTTCGACATCGACGTGATGACCGAACTGGCCAAGGACCTGGGCGTCGACATCGAATTCGTGCCGACGGAATGGAAGACACTGGTGCCGGGCATCGTCGCCGATAAATACGACATCTCAACCAGCGCTTCCATCACCCCGCAGCGCATCCGCAGCGTCGGCTTCACGGAATCCTACTACACCCTGGGTACCGTGCCGCTGACCCAGCAGAAGAACGCCGGTCGTTTCACTGCCTGGGAAGACATCAACCAGGAAGATGTGACCGTGGCGGTAACGCTTGGGACCAGCCAGGAACAGCAGGTGAAGAAGCTTTTCCCCAAAGCGATGATCCGCACCATCGAAGCACCCGCCCGTGACTTCCAGGAAGTGCTGGCCGGCCGCGCCGATGTCTCGGTCACCAGCAACGTGGAAGCCTCCAAGCTGGTCGAAGCGCACGAGGTCCTGACCATCGTGCCGGTGGACGAACCGGCGGCCCCGGCTGACATCGCTTTCCTGGTGCAGCAGAACGACCAGATCTGGCTCAACTACCTGAACCACTGGATCCGCATCAAAGAGAACCAGGGCTTCTTTGATGACCTGACCGACAAGTGGATCCCGCTCGACTGAGCAATTCCTGACCCTCTGACGGAGAGGCGGCGCGGGCCTGGAATGTATTCACTCCAGGCTCGCACCGCCGCCTTTTTTTATGGCCCAGACCACGACCCGCTTCTTCGCCACTCTCGGCGCGCTCCTCGCCGCTCTGCTCCTCCTCAGCGCCTGCGGCAACGCGGGGGGCGTCTCCTGGGGCTGGTACGAGGTGCTGCCGACCACGCCGCGCGGACGCGACAACTTCTTCTTCCTGCTCAGCGGGTTCTGGCTGACCATCGCGATCTCCGGCGTCTCGATCTTCTTCTCGGTGTTGATCGGCCTTTTCGTCGCCCTGCCCGGCCTTGCCAAAGACAAAAAGCTGCGGGCCTTCAACAGGGTTTATGTCGAGATTTTCCGGGCCATCCCGATTTTGGTGATGCTGCTCTGGACCTACTACGGCCTGCCGATCCTGCTCGGCATCTCACTCTCGCCCTTCGTCGCCGGGGTCATCGCCCTGGCGCTCTGCGACAGCGCCTTTGAGGCCGAGATTTTCCGCGCGGGCATCCAGTCCATCGAGCGCGGCCAGATCGACGGCGCCGACTCCCTCGGCCTTACCTACTTCCAGAAAATGCGTCTGGTGATTTTGCCCCAGGCGATCCGGCGCATCCTGCCCGCCATGGGCAACCAGTTCGTCTACATGCTGAAGATGTCGTCGCTGGTCTACGTCCTCGGCCTGCCGGAGCTGACCCGCCGCGCCAACGAACTCTCAGTCACCGTCTACCGCCCGCTGGAGATCTATACCATCCTGCTGCTCGAATACCTGGTGCTGGTACTGGTCGTCTCCTGGCTGGTGCGCCACTTGGAGAAACGCATGGGCGCCAACGTGCTGGAGGGAGCACACTAGGCGGACGCGGCCTCTCTCTCCGCCGAATGCAGCCAGGTCTCCAATGTAGCAGCAGATGCCGTCGCCAAGCCGTCGCCGAAGCGCCTCGCCTGCGCCCGAAGTCCCGGCACATCGACGCCGGGCGTCGTGGCGATCTCCAGGGTGTGGCCGATGAACCAACGCTCCAGACCTTCTACCGTCGCCTCGATGTGGAACTGGGTCGCCAGAGCGAAGTCGCCGAGGGCGAAGGCTTGGTTCTCGTAGTGTTGGTTCGAGGCCAGCCGAACAGCGCCCTCCGGCAGGTCGAAGGTGTCGCCGTGCCAGTGGAGAACCGCCGCTTCGGCCTCTGCGACCGGCGCCAGGACCCGCCGCCCCGCATCGCTGTAGGTCAGGGTGCCGTAGCCGATCTCCTTCACCCCGCCGGGATAGACCCGCGCGTCCAGGGCGCAGGCCATGAGCTGCGCCCCGAGGCAGACACCGATGGTCGGGCGTTGCCGCGCCAGCCGCTTTTCGATGCTGGCGATCTCATCGCCCAGAAAGGGATAGCTGTCATCTTCATAAGCACCGATGGGACCGCCAAGGACGACCAACAGATCGGCCGCCAGCAGCGCCGGGTCCGCCAGATCGTCGAGACCGGCTTCGCGGTAGCTGACCTCAAAGCCAAGCTGCCGCAGCGCGGGCTCAAAGCTGCCGAGGTCTTCGAAGGCGACATGGCGGATGGCCACAGCCGTTTTGGTCATACAGTACAGACTCCCTCTTCGCAGCGGCCGGCAAGAGGTTCCGCCACAGACTGCGGCTGCCGCTCCGGTGACGCCGGGCTCTCAGCGAGCAGTCTGCTGACGGCGGCGCCGAGCTGCAAGTCCGGCAAATGACCGAAATGGTGGCGTCTCAGCCGGCCCGCACGGTCCACCAGCAGCAGGCCGGGGGTTCCGCGCAGGCCATAGCGGGCCATGGTCTCCGGCACAGGGTTGTCTTTCCGAGGCAGATCAACGGCGATGGGAAAGGTCAAACGATACTCGTGGATAAAAGCCGCCAGCGCCGCCGGGCCCATGGCCTCGTGATGCTCGAAGACCGTGTGCAGGCCGATGACGGCAAGATGGTCTTCACGGAAGGTTTCACGCAGTCTCTTCGCCTGCGGCAGGGTCTCGGCGACGCAGCCCGGACAGAGCATCTGAAAGCTGAACAGCATCACCACCCTGCCGCGCAGGTCCGAAAGACTAAGCGGTACTTCGGTGTTGAACCACTGCGCGACCGACCAGTCCGGCAGCAGCGGCCATTCCTCCACCGCCTGCTCCAAGGTCTCCATCAGAAGTCTCCCTCGCGGATGTAGGGGTGGCTCCAGAGAATGGTCTGCAGGATGACGGCCTTGGTCCAGGCGGCATACATCTTCTCTACCGTCTCAGGCGCGTGACCCTTGTTCGCAAGGAACGGTTTCACTGTTGCCGAAATCGGATAGATGAAGGCGACGAGATAACGAAAATGGATGTGATCGACCGACGGGGCGGCATCGACTTCGTTCTTGCCGATACGGTGGTGGCGGCGGCCGATCTCGTGCTGATAGTCGAGCCAGACCTGGTCGTAGTTGGCCGCCGTGATGTCGCGGATCCAAAGCGCGAAACGCTGGCGTACCCGGGCCAGGTACTCCGTGTTGGGTGAACCGTCGGCCTTGTTGGTGAAGTAATAGATGAGATGCGGGTTGGCACCGACGAAGCCGTACCACACATCCAGCACCGCCTCGATCTGGTCCGACAAGACCTCACCGGCCAGCCGCAGATGAGTCACGTCGTCCTCAGTAAACAACAAGGTCTTCTTCAGCAGATCGAGGTCGCTCAGAGTGACCGGCGAGCGGGGCAGATCGGTGCTGGCGTAACGGTAACCGGGCGCCTCCTCGGCACCGGCGGAGGCAGGCAAAGCGATAGCGTTCAGGGTAATCGCCGTGGCGGCGATCCCCGCTTTTAAAACGGACATGGGTTTTGCTCCTAAGCTTCTAGGGGTCGTTTTGGGGGGTAACGACGGACTCCAGAAAACGGCTCCAGTTCAATTCCTGAAGCGGCGGTTCGGCGGCAACATGATCGGAACAGTCGAGGCGCAGTTCCTTTTCACCAAAAGCGGCATCGACGAAGGCACAGTGGTGCGGGCGCAAGGGATCGTCATGAACCCCGGGGCGGAAGTAACGGCAGGTGACGCACATCTGCGAGACCGGGATCTGGCCGCGCTGTTGAAGGTTGCGGATCATCTTCATCAGCGCCCGGTAGAACACCTGCTGTTCGGCAACCTCCAGGTCGTCGACAGCGGCCAGGAGGAAGTCCGGCCAGAGCGATGCTTCCGCCGCCTGACGCCGGCCTTCCGCTGTTAGCTGCAAGGCGACGGCACGGCTGTCCTTGGGGTCCGGTCCCTTCGCCACCAAGCCCTTGCGGACCAGAGTTCCCACCGCCTCGCTGGCTGTCGGCCGGGTAATCCCCAAAGCCTCAGCCACGGCGGCAAGACGCAGGCCCGGCTGATCCGCCTGGATGCCCGCCAGAACGGCGAGAACCTGGCCTTGGGTCGGCGTCAGCCCCTGGCTGCCCGCCCCTTTCCAGGCCTGGCTGCGGATTGCCTGGCCGATTTTGCTGAGACCCAGACCGACCTTGCGGTTCAGGGCATCGCTTTCTTCCTGGAAGGGTTTCGGGCTCATGGCCATCTCTTTAGTTCGTAGTCCTAACTAAATAGAAGCCCCTAAGTCCGATGTCAAGTGCGGGAGAGTGGACAAGGTCGGGGAAGGCCGCTTTACCCTTGCGGCCAGGCTCTGCCATAACTTGCGGCCACCGAACTGCTGCACAACGACCAGCCGAAGAGGAAAAGAAGAACCGCATGGGCAAGCCGCTGCAGCTTCACGAAGACCGCCTGTTTCCCGCCGAGGCCGCGCAACGCGCCGTTGCGCGGCGGCTCTATGCCGAGATCAAGGATCTGCCGATCGTCTCGCCGCACGGCCACACCGATCCGGCCTGGTTCGCCGAGGACCGGCCTTTCGGCAACCCCGCCGAACTCTTCATTATCCCCGACCACTATCTCTTCCGCATGCTCTACAGCCAGGGCGTCGATCTGGAGGACCTCGGTGTGCCGCGCCGCGACGGCGGAGCGGTGGAAAGCGACGGCCGCAAGATCTGGCGGCGCTTCGCCGAGCACTACCACCTTTTTCGCGGCACGCCTTCGCGCCTCTGGTTCGACCACGCGCTCTCGGAGGTGCTGGGCATCGGCGAACTGCTGACAGCGGAATCGGCTGACCGCATTTACGATCAGCTCTCAGAGCGGCTGCAGCAAAACGATGCGCGGCCCCGCGCGCTCTTCGACCGTTTCAACATCGAAGTGCTGGCGACCACCGAGTCGCCCCTCGACGACCTCGCGCATCACAAGACGATCCGCGACAGCAACTGGAACGGACGGGTGATCACGGCCTTCCGGCCCGACCCGGTGGTCGATCCCGATTTCGAGGGTTTCGCCGAAAACCTTGCGGCGCTCGGCAACCTGACCGGCGAAGACACGACGACATGGAACGGCTATCTGGCGGCCTTGCGGCAGCGCCGCGCGTTCTTCGCGGAGATGGGGGCGACCTCGACAGATCATGGCCACCCCAGCGCCGCAACAGCCGATCTCGATCCGGGAGCCTGCGGCGCGCTCTTCGCCAAATGCCTCGAAGGCAGCGGCACGGCCGAAGACAGCGAGTTGTTCCGCGCCCAAATGCTGACGGAAATGGCGGCTATGAGTCTGGACGACGGCCTGGTGATGCAAATCCATCCCGGCTCCTTCCGCAATCACAACGCCGGGCTGTTCGAGCGTTTCGGCCGCGACAAGGGTGCCGATATCCCCTCGGCGACCGATTATGTTTCGGCCCTAAAGCCCCTGCTCGACCGCTTCGGCAACGAGAAACGACTCTCTGTCATCCTCTTCACACTGGATGAAACCAGCTACAGCCGCGAATTGGCTCCGCTGGCCGGTCACTATCCGATCCTGAAGATCGGCCCCGCCTGGTGGTTCTACGACAGCCCCGAAGGCATGCTGCGCTATCGCCGCGCCCTCACCGAAACGGCGGGTTTCTACAACACCGTCGGCTTCAACGACGACACCCGCGCCTTCCTGTCGATCCCCGCCCGCCATGATGTCGCCCGGCGGGTCGACTGCGCCTATCTGGCAGAGCTGGTCTGCAGCCACCGCCTGGACGAAGACGAGGCCCTGGAGGTCGCCCAGGATCTGACCTACCGGCTGGTGAAGCAGGCCTACAAGCTATGACGCCGAAGGGTCCATTTGTCCGATGAAGCGGCTGAGCGACAAGACGCTGACCGCGCTGCCGTCGGAGATCAGGCGCCCGGCCTACGACCGCAGCGCCTGCCGGAGCGGCATCGTCCATCTCGGCATCGGCGCCTTTCATCGCGCCCATCAAGCGGTCTACGGCGACGACCTGCTGGCTGCCGGACATCATAACTGGGCAATCTGCGGGGCGAGCCTGCGCGGGCCCGGCGTGCGCGATCAACTGGCGCCCCAGGACGGTCTCTATACCGAAGCCGTGGCCGGACCGGAGGGCGAAAGCCTGCGCGTCATCGGCGCGGTAAGAGAGGTGTTCTTCGCCGCGGAAGACCCCGGCGCCCTGGTCACGCGCTTGGCTGATCCGCAGACCCGCATCGTCTCGCTTACCGTCACCGAAAAAGGGTACTGCCACGACCCAGCCAGCGGCGCGCTGCAGCACGACCACCCGGACATCCGCCACGACCTGCAGCACCCGGAACAGCCGCGCTCGGCTTTGGGATTTCTCCTCGCCGGGCTGCGCAAGCGCTACGAGGAAGGACGAAAGCCCTTTACGCCGCTCTCCTGCGACAACCTGCCCCACAACGGCACCACCCTGCGCGGGCTGATGCTCGAAATGGCCGAGGCCGCCGATCCGGCCCTGGCCCGCTGGATCGAAGCCGAAGTGCCTTTCCCGTCGACCATGATCGACCGCATCGTGCCGGCCACCACCGAGGCGGACCGCCGGCGCATCGCCGAGAAGCTCGGCCTGCGCGACGAAGGCGTCGTTGTCTGCGAGCCCTTCCGCCAATGGGTCATCGAAGACCGCTTCGCCGATGGCCGCCCGCCCTGGGAAGAGGCAGGCGCGGAGATGGTCGGGGACGTGGCGCCCTATGAAGAGATGAAACTGCGGCTGCTGAACGGCAGCCACTCCCTGCTCGCCTATCTCGGCTATCTCTGCGGCCACGAGACCATCGCCGATACCATGGCCGATGATACCCTGCGGAACCTCGCCAGGACCTTCATGGACCGCGAGGCCGGTCCCACTTTGAAGCTGCCACCCGGCGCGGATCTGGAGGGCTACAAAGGTGCTCTGATCGAGCGTTTCGCCAATCCCGGCCTGCAACACCGCACCTGGCAGATCGCCATGGACGGCAGCCAGAAGCTGCCGCAACGGCTGCTCGGCACGATCCGCGACCGCCTGCAAGCCGGCCAGCCCATCGATCTCTCGGCCCTGGCTGTTGCCGGCTGGATGCGTTACGTGGCCGGCAAGGATGAGAGCGGGCAGGACATCGACGTCCGCGACCCCTTGGCCGCAAAGCTCGCTCGCGCATTTGCCGAGGGCGAGGGGGATGCGGCGCAGACGGTCACCGCCTTCGTCGCCCTCCAGGAGGTCTTTGATCCCGATCTCGCCGGCAACAGCGCTCTGCGCCAGGCGCTGAGCGAGGCCCTCGGGCGCCTTCTCGCTGTCGGCAGCGCCCGGGCCGTCAAAGCAACCCTGGCGCGCATTTCCGCGTAGCACCGCGACGGCCAGGCCGTTCGGATCACGAGTCTCGAAGAAATAATATTACGTGTTGACGGCAATAATCATCCGAAATACACTTTCCAAAACGTTTTGGATCATGAAAAATGACCCTTAAGCGCGTCGCCGAAGACTTAAACCTCTCTATCACAACCGTTTCCAGGGCGCTGAACGGCTACCCTGACGTGAGTGAATCGACGCGCGAAAAGGTGAGAGAGGCCGCTCAGCGGGTCGGCTATGTGCCCAATCGCCTGGCCCAGGCCCTGCAGCGCGGCACCGCCGAGGCCGTCGGCATCATCCTGCCGAGCCAGTTCGGCCACTTCGAGGACCCCTTCTTCCTGGAACTGCTGGTCGGCGTCGGCGAGCGTCTCCACAACGCCAATCTGGATCTTGTGGTCTGCGCGGTGCCGGAGGGGCCGGCGGAACTCGATGCCTACAAACGCCTGGTCGAAGGCCGCCGGGCCGATGCGGTCATCATCGCCCGGACCCGCCGCCATGACGAACGGATCGACTATCTGATCGGGCGCGGCATTCCCTTCGTCGCGCACGGCCGGGCCGAAACAGCCACACCCATCGCCTTCATCGATGCCGATGCGCGGACAGCCTTTCGCCGCAGTACCCGGCGCCTCATCGAACTCGGGCATCGGCATATCGCGCTCATCGGCGCGCCGGAGGAACTCTTTACCGCGGGCGAGCGCCGGGCCGGCTATGAAGATGCCCTGCAGGAGGCCGGCATCGCTTTCGATCCGGATCTCTACGCCGTCACCAAGCTGAACGAACGCGGCGGCACCACCGCTGCCGAACGGCTGCTGGGCGCCGCAAAGCCACCGACGGCTTTGCTCTGCGCCAACGATTCCATTGCCCTCGGCGCCCTGCGCATCGCCCGCCGTCTGGGCATCGCGGTACCGGAGGAACTGTCGATCGTCGGCTTCGACGACCTGCCGATGGCCGCCCAGGCCGAACCGGCCCTCACCACCATGCGCCAGGACATCCGCGGGGCCGGTGCAAGGCTCGCCGACATGGTCTGCGCCCGTCTTGGCGGCGCCGCCATTGCCGATCTGCAGGAACTGCTGGAGGCCCCCTTGATCGAACGCGAGTCGAGCGGGCCCGCTCCCTGAAACCGAATCAAAACCCAAACGAAAAAGAAAAACGAAAAAACACAGTGGAGGAAAAGATGAAGACCATGCTCAAGACCGGCCTGTCGGCCGCCGCCGTCTCCACCCTTCTGTTCGCCGGCTATCCCGCTTCGGCTGAAACCATTTTTCTCTCGACCCAGGCGCGGCCCATCGAAGAGGCGGAGGCCATGCGCAACACCGTGCTGGGCGCCTTCGACGGTGAGGTCGACTACATCCCACAGGAAGACGGCCCCTTCCTGAACCGTATTCTCGCCGAAGCCGAGGCCGGCGACGTTTCCATCGGTCTGGTCGGCGCTTTACACGGCAACTTTCCAGTCCTGGCCGGCGCCGACGCCCTGGCCCCGGTGGACGACATCATGTCGTCGCTGGGCGACCGCAAACTGATCGGCACCTTCGTCGAGCTCGGCAAGCTCGGCACCGACAAGCAGCATTACGTTCCCTGGATGCAGGCCAGCTATGTTATGGCCGCCAATCGCGAAGCCTTGCAGTACCTGCCAGAGGGTGCTGATGTAATGGCGCTGACCTATGACCAACTGGCGGCCTGGAGCGCCAATATCCAAGCCGCCACCGGGGAGCGCAAACTGGGCTTCCCTGCCGGGCGCAAAGGCCTGATGCACCGCTTCTTCCAGGGTTATCTCTATCCCTCCTTCACCGATTCCGTGGTCACCGAGTACCGCGGCGAAAAGGCTTCGGCCATGTGGGCCTCTTTCCGGGATCTCTGGAAAACCGTGAACCCGCGCTCCACCTCCTACGACTTCATGCAGGAACCGCTTCTGGCCGGTGAGGTCTGGGTCGCCTTCGACCATACGGCACGCCTGATGGACGCTTTCAACCAGCGCCCCGACGATTTCATCGCCTTCCCCGCCCCCGCCGGCCCCGAAGGACGGGGTTTCATGCCCGTGGTCGCGGGCCTCGCGGTGCCGGCCAACGGACCCGACCGCGACGCCGCGGCCAAGTTGATTGACTACATGACGCAACCGGAAACACAGATCGCCACCCTGAAAGCCATCGGCTTCTTCCCGGCGATTGAAATGGAGTTGCCGGACGACCTGCCGCGCGGCGTGCAGATCGCCGGGGCCGCAGTGACGGCACAGTCGGCTTCCGCCGATGCGAACCCCAGCCTGTTGCCGGTCGGCCTGGGTGACAAGGGCCGCGAGTTCAACAAGGTCTTCATGGATACCTTCCAACTGATCGTGCTGCGCAATGCCAACATCGACGAAACCCTGGACCGCCAGGCCGGCAACCTGCGCAAGCTGATGGAGGAGACCGGCGCACCCTGCTGGGCCCCGGACGAGCCGAGCGACGGCGCCTGCCCCGTAAAATAGCCGCAGCGGGAAGACCCGTATCTTTGATCGTCCGCTGACGGGGGATCAACGCCTTAAGGCGCCAGATCCCCGTCAGCGGAACGATAAAGGGGGAACGATGATCTCTGAGAAAACGCTGCCCTACTGGCTGCTGGCGCCGAGCCTGGTCTTTCTGATTGCGCTCTTTGCCTATCCCTTCGCCGACGCCTTCATCATCGCCTTTCAAGCGGACGGCCAGTGGACCTTCGAAAATTTCCGGACCATGGCCGACGACATCAACTTCGGTCTGTCGTTCTGGAACACCCTGATCCTGGTGCTGATCGTCGTTCCCCTGCAGCTCGCCATCGCCCTCACCATGGCGATGATGCTGACCAAGATCCGCGCCGGGCGCGACCTCGTGCTTTACGTTTGGACCATCCCTCTGGGCATCTCCGACCTGGCCGCCGGGGTGGTCTGGCTCGCCTTGCTGAGCGAGCGCGGCTATATCAACACGGCCCTCTCGGCCCTCGGCCTGCTGGACGGACCCACGCTCTGGCTCAGCTACGAAACACCGGTGGCGCTCTTCGCCGCCGTTATCCTTGCCGAGGTCTGGCGTGCCACCGCCATCGTCATGGTCATCCTGGTGGCCGGTGTTCAGCTGATCCCCAAGGAATACAACGAAGCCGCGGAAATCTTCGGCGCTTCGGCCTGGCAGCGTTTCATCAAGATCACCCTGCCGCTGCTGAAGCCGAGCCTGCAGACGGCGCTGATCCTGCGCACTCTGCTCGCTTTCGAGGTCTTTGCCGTGGTCGTCGCCCTCGGCGGCCGTGACCTGCCGGTCCTGATGGGCGAGGCTTTTCTCTGGCAGTTCGACTACCGGGACAGCGGCGTCGCCTCGGCCTATGCCGTGCTCATCCTGCTCATCTCCATCGCCTTCACCCTGGTCTATCTGCGGGTGCTGCGCGTGAAAGAGGAGCCGCAATGATGACCGACGCCACGCAAGAAGACCTTCAGGACAAACGCAGCCTGCTCGACCGCCTGCTGCCGCGCTGGAGCGTTGGACAGTGGCTCTTCGCCACCATCTGCCTGATCCTCTGCCTCTGGGTGCTGTTGCCGATCTACCTGCTGGTGCTCAGCGCCTTCTCGCCGCGTGATGCGGTCTTCGCCTGGCCCAAGGCCTATCTGCCTTTCGATATCTCCACCGATACCATCGCTTTTTTCTTCGGGGTCCGCGGCGTCTTCTCGGCCTTCCTGAATTCGGTAATGGTGGCGGCACTGACCATGGTGATCTCCATCGGTCTCGGCGCCCCGGCCGGCTATGCCCTGGCGCGCTTCCGCTTTCGCGGCAAGGACAGCTTTCGCCTGCTGATCGTCATGACCCGCGCCTTCCCCATCGCGATCCTGGCCCTGCCGCTCACCGTCACCTTCATCAAGCTCGGCCTCTACGACACGGTCTTCGGGGTGGCGTTGGTGCACTCGGCGCTTGCCCTGCCCTTCGCCGTGCTGATCAGCTCCAGCCTCTTCATGGGCATTCCCTTTGAGTTGGAAGAAGCCGCCTGGACCATGGGTTGCACCCGCTTTCAGGCCTTTTTGCGCGTCGTCATGCCGATTGCAACGCCCGGCCTCGCGGCCGCAGCGATCTTCGCCTTCGTGATTTCCTGGAACGAGGTTTTCGCGGCGACCATCCTGACCCTGCAGCACCCGACACTGACCGCCTTCCTGCTGACCACGCTGTCGGAATCGCCCCTCTATTTCCGCTTTGCCGGTGGTTTTTTCCTGGTGGTGCCGGCGCTGGTCTTCATTTTTGCCGTCCGCAAATACCTCTTCAGCATGTGGGGTATTGCCAACCGCTGAGCCAAAACCGAGCGCAGCCAAGACTGCGCGACGACTAGGGAGTAAAACCATGGCCGCTGGTATCTATGTCGACAAGGTTCGAAAAGTCTTCGGCACCTTTGAGGCCCTGAAGTCCGTATCATTGGACGTCCAGCCGGAGGAATTTACCGTTCTCCTCGGGCCCTCGGGCTGCGGCAAGACGACCCTGCTGCGCATCATTGCCGGCTTGGAGACGGAAACCTCCGGCGTTTTGAAGATCGGTGACAAACAGGTCAACGGCCTGCCGCCGCGCGACCGCAATATCGCCATGGTTTTTCAGAACTATGCGGTCTTTCCGCATCTGACGATCTTCGAGAACATCGCTTTTGGCCTGCGCATGAAAAAGCTGCTGAACAGCGAGATCGAACCAAGAGTAAAAAAAGCCGCCGGCATGATGCATATCGAACACCTGCTGGAGCGCTATTCCGGTCAGCTTTCCGGCGGCCAGCGCCAGCGGGTCGCCGTGGCCCGCGCCCTGGCGATGGAACCGGAAGTCCTTTTGATGGACGAGCCGCTGTCCAATCTCGATGCGCTGCTGCGCCTGGAGATGCGGGCCGAGCTGAAAGGCCTGCTGGCGGAGAGCCGAACCACGACGATCTACGTGACACACGATCAGGTCGAGGCCATGAGTCTCGCCGATCGCATCGCCGTCATGCATGGCGGCCACATCATCCAGTACGACAGCCCGATCCAGGTCTATCAGAACCCCGCCAACGAGTTCTGCGGCGGCTTCATCGGCAACCCGCCGATGAACTTTCTCCAGGCCGAGCGCCGGAACGGGCATTGTCACATTGCCGGGGCTGCCCTCACGGCGCCCAGCCAGGGCAATGGCCGGGTCACCCTGGGGATCAGGCCGGAAGACGTCGTCGTCGCCGAAGCGTCCGCAGCAGATCATTTGAGCGGACATGTCACCGTGGTCGAGCCGCTCGGCCCCCATAACCTGCTCACCCTGTCGGTCGATCAGCAGCTGTTCCGGGTGACGACCGCGGCCGATTCGCCGATCAGAAGCGGTCAGGAAGTGCATCTGGCCCTGGCACCGGGACGACTGCGATGGTTCGACAGCGAAAGCGGCCAAGCGCTGCACTGACAACCGCATTCCAATACCTTTGTAAGGCATTCCAAGAAACATGGTTGAGGCTGGAACACCTGGCGCAAGCTGGCGCTTTAGCGACGCGGAAGACTGCACGAAAGAAGCGCAGCGGATCCTGAGGCAAAACGACAGAGGCGGCTACACCGTACCGACCCCCAACATCTATCCCTTCCAATGGAATTGGGATAGCTGCCTCGTCGCGCTCGGCTGGGCGACCTTTGACGAGACGAGGGCCTGGCAGGAGATCGAAAGCCTCTTCATCGGGCAGTGGCCCGACGGCATGGTCCCGCATATCGTCTTCCACCGAGACGATCCGGGCTACTTTCCGGGCCCGGATATCTGGGGTACGGCCTCACTTTGGGGCGACCGCCTGGCGGTGCCGACCTCCGGCATATCCGATCCGCCACTGGCCGCGACCATCACCCTGAAGCTTTGGCGCAGCGCCCGCGATCAGCAACAGGCCAAGGCTGCTGTTGAGCGGCTCTACCCAAAGATCGCCGCCTGGCATCGCTGGTTCCACACGGCGCGCGATCCGGCGCAAGACGGTATGGTTGCGATCCTGCATCCCTGGGAGTCCGGCCGCGACAACAGCCAGGACTGGGATGCGGCCCTCTCGCGCGTGCCGACCGATGACCTGCCGCCGTTCCAGCGCCGCGATCTCGACCGGGTCGACGCCGCCCAGCGCCCGCGTAAGGAGCAATACGAGCGCTATCTTTCCCTGATCCTAACCTTCCGGGGAAAAGGCTATGAGCCGAAGGCCATCTACGAGGCCTCGCCGTTCAGGATGGTCGACATCGGCACCGTTGCGATTCTGCTCCGCGCCGACCGCAACCTCAGGGTGCTGGCCGAGACCCTGGGCTATCGTGAGGACCTGGTTGAAATCGATCGCTGGATCGCAAGAGGTGAATCGGCGCTCGACCGGCTCTGGGACGAGACGGCCGGCGTCTTTCGCTCCTATGACTTGATCTCGGGCAGCTTCACCGACGCGATCACTTCGGCATCTTTCCTGCCCTTCTATGGCGGCGGCGTGAAGCCCGAGCGCTGCACCAGGATGGTCGAGGTACTGGAGCGCTGGGGCACACAGAGCAGCTATCCCGTCCCCAGCTTCGATCCGGGCGATCAGCGCTTCGACAGCCTGCGCTACTGGCGCGGGCCGACCTGGGCCATCGTCAACCACATGATCGCCGAAGGGCTGACCGGCTGCGGCCACGAGGGTTGGGCCGCGCGGATTGCGGGCGCCACGGCAAGAGCCATTCGGCAGAGCGGGTTCTGGGAGTATTTCGATCCGATCACAGGGCGCGGCCTCGGCGGCGACGACTTCACCTGGACCGCCGCCATGTGGCTGGCCTGGGCCAAGGACTTTTCACCCCCGAATGACTCCTCCGAAGACGCCGCGTGACTGCGATTCAGCAGCCGGAAATCAGTTCAGGGGCGGTTGGGTGCCACACGCAGAGTCTCGGCAATCGCCAGAAAAAGGTGATAGAGGCTGCTGGCCGGAATCCCCGGGGCGATCACCTTCCCCGCACCATCCAGTTGATCCTGCCAGAGCGCATGATCGAAGCTGACGAAGTCTGTGAACATCGACTGAAGCAGGGGGTCGATACCGGCCGCAGCCGTCCGATCGCCACTGCGCTCCCACAAGGCAAGACAGGCTTTCAGGGCCTCCGTCTGAGGCCACAAGCGCTTGCTGCCGCCCTTCAGCACCTGGCCCGCCGGATCGACTTCGTCATAAGCCCCGAAGGCTCCGCTCTCCCGCCGGTCAATGCCGTGGCGCCAGCCCCAGGCGAAGAGCTTTTGCATTATCGGCAGAACCGCGTCCTCTCCGGCAAGCACACCATAGCGATGCAGCAGCCAGACCCACTCAAAGTGATGGCCGGGTTCGCGAACGAAAACGCCCTCAACAGGCGTTTCATGCCAATCGTTGTCGAAGAACTCTGTTAGCTGTCCGCTCTGCGGTGAGAAGAAACGCCGCCTGAACAGGTCGAGAATACGACCGGCGCGGTCAAGCCAGCCGCGCTCACCACTCGCCTCGTAGAGGGCGAGCAAAGCTTCGAAGAGATGCATGTGCGGATTCTGCCGGCGCGGCAGCGGCGCAGGTTCATCCGCCGGCACGACGTAATCGGCGTAACCGTCAAAGGCGCCTTCGCGTTCGACCGCCATGGCCCTGTCGAGATAGGCCATGGTCTGCCTGGCCCGGTCGAGAACCTGCGGCGCGCCCGTTGCCCGGTAGAGCCAGGCCATGGCTAGCAACATAAACGCGTGGTCGTAGCAATCCTTGCGTCGGTCCAGCGGACTGCCCTTGCGGCTCAGCCGATGAAACCAGCCGGCTTCTTCGATGTCCCAGGCATTGTCGATCAAGAAGTCGTAGGCACTGCGGGCCAAAACAAGACCTTCGGGGAAAAGGCCCAGAGTCTGCGCATGGGCATAGACGTAAATCTGTCGGGCCTGGACCCTGACGCGCGTATAGTCCTCTTCGCTCGGCCTTGCGGAGAGATCCAGCTTCTCTACAAAGGCGCCGCTTGCAGAATCGAAGCCCTCACTCGCCCAGAACGGTAGAACCTTCGCCCTCAGCCAATCTTCGAGGGCCGGATAAGGAAAGGGCGAAGGGGGAAGGTCCTGTGACATTTTTTCGTTTCCGCAGCGCATCGCGGCGCATGTTAAGCTGCAAGCGAAGGCTCATAACCCTTTGGCTTCGGTGACTCAAGGGGCCAGATATCTGGATTATCAAGCTGAGTCCGGCGTCACGGCCGCCCACTGACGCGATTTCGTTTGCGGCTTACGACCATGAGCCAGTTGCATCCCTTCTTTGTCAGGGTAGTATTGCCCAGGCACATTTCCGCCCGGATGGGCCGATCTGCAGCACTTCGTTTTTGAGACCGGCGATCAGGGAATTGGCTGGCAGAAGCCGGTTAACAGGGACCGGCCAATGGGAGACGGGGTGGCGAGAATACGAGGGCTTCGGACTTTTTGGTGGCTAGGTCTCGCTTCACGGACCGCAAATCGCGGTCGTTGAGAGGGACCCAAAAAAGCAAAGATGGGGTCGATGACAGCCAACCAGCGGCTTTCAGGTGGCACAGGCTACGCGCTTGAGCGGATCGAGATCTTCAAGGGTCTGGAAGCGCGGGAGATCGAACGTCTGTCGCAACGCATGCACTGGCGCAACTATACAGCGCAACAACAGATCATCGGCCACCAGGAGGTTTCCACCGACGTCTACTTCATGGTTTCCGGAACGGTCCGCGTAATTCTCTTTTCGAGCGCCGGGAAAGAGGTTGCCTTTCGCGACATCTCGGCTGGGGAGTGCTTCGGAGAGTTCTCGGCGATCGACGGTGCTCCGCGCTCCGCCAACGTCATCGCCCTGACCGATGTGATGATCGGCTCCGTTCCCGCCGAGACCTTCCGCACGATCCTGGAGGAGTATCCGCCGGTCTCCATGGCGATGCTGACCTATCTGACCCGTTTGGTCCGGTCTTTGAGTGAGCGGATCTTCGAGTTCAGCACGCTTGCAGTGAAGAACCGCATTCATTCGGAATTGCTGCGGCTCGCCCGTGACAACGTCGGCGACGACAACACGGCGCACCTCTCGCCGGCGCCGACCCACGCCGACATTGCCAGCCGTATTTCGACTCACCGCGAAGCGGTCACCCGGGAACTGAACGATCTGACAAAATCCGGCTTGATCAAACGCGACGGCCGGACGCTGATCGTCAGCGACGTGGCCGAGTTGGAGCGTATGGTCCACGAGGTCTCCGGCGACTAAGGCCGCAAAGCGCCTCTCTCGCGGGGCCCGTTCCAAAAGGCCGGTCGGCGCGCCACCTTTCCTCAGACACCAGAATGCCCCCAGGCATGAGAAAGCCCCGTCCGATGGGCGGCGGACGGGGCTTTGGGCTCACCTAAGGTCCGTCATCGTGGCTTGAGGGAGGACCTCCACAACAACGCCCTGAACATAGGCCGGCGGCGCCAAAGACACTGTGGGATTTGTCACACCCGACGCATAAAAGCGCAAAATCCGCAAAAACGGCTGAATTCCTCACTCTTAGGGCGTAGGAGAGCCTCCGGCGGCCTAAGCCTCAAGTCCCGGTCACTCCTCCCCCTGCTCCCTCGCGGATTCACCAGAGAGCCGTCAGACTCGACGGAATCGCTGCTGCAACCGCACTTTCGGGAGAAAGCACCATGATCAGCGCCCTTCGCAAGTCAACGCCTCTCACCCGGACCTATCCTTCCGCGCTCAAGTGCGCCGGTTCTTCCGCGCTGAAGCGCGCCTGCCTTGCTGCAACAATTGCCGCCGGCACGGCCCTGATGGCGGCCCCTGCAGCCGCCGAGCCGGAGCAATGGAACGTGGTCTGTGGCCAGTCCGCCTGTCTTGCCGACTATCAAGCGCCGGGACTGCAGATCCTGATCGCCCCTGAGCGTGGCAGCCGCCGGTTGCGCGCCATCCTGCGGATCAGTCACCAGGCCGGCACAAACGCGCCCATTGCGGTTCAGCTCGACAGCGGCTGGAAAACCCGCTTGCTGACGAACGCCTGCAATAATCTGTTCTGCCAGGCGGTGATCAGCCTGGAAGCCACCGATCAGGTCCTCGCCCGGTTCCGCAAAGACCTGGAAGGGGTCGCCGCCTATCGCGTGGCGGACAAGACCGTCGTCGCCCGCTTCTCGCTGAAGGGCTTCAGCAATGCGCTCAGCCAGATCCAATAGCGCCCGCAAGCTTGGCGATCCGCGCGACGGACAACGCCGGCATGGGATGGTCAAGATCAAGGATTGCCTGCTGCTGGCCGGCGCCTGCCTGACCGCCGGCCTGTTCTGGGCCTCGCTGCCGCTGGTTCCGGCTGCTCACGGCGATGAAATTGCGGAGGGGCGCGCTTTGGTTGCCGAGCATTGCCTGCGCTGCCATGCGGGACCGGACGCCCCCTACAGCACGACGGCGGCGCCGACTCTGCGCGAAATGGCCCAGGCGGCCGACTGGTCGACTCTGCGGTTTCAGGCCTGGCTGGCGGCGGACCACCCGCCGATGCCCCAGTTCATTCTGACCTCGAGCGAGGTCTATGCCCTGCGCAGCTACCTCTCCTCAATGAAGAGCGACTCGCTGTTGCAACCGGCCTTTTAGGCTCGCCGGCGACGATGCGCAGCAGTCTCAGCGACTCGAAACAGGCGTCCGCAAGGCGCGGCACTGCCTTGGCTCTCGCGATAATGGCGCCGCTCTGTCTTGGCGGCTGCGTGACCGGCCTCGCCGGGGCCGCCGGCATGGCCTTGAACGCGATCGGTGGTGGCGGCACAGGCGAAACCGGCAGCAGCACGGCGGGCCAAAACGGGCCCTTTGATGCAAACTCCCCCCGGGAGCTGCAGGACGCACTCGCCCAGACCGACGATCGGGCCACACCGCTCTGCCGCCAAAGGCTGCGGGCCTATCTGCGCGCCCAAAACGGCACCCAACACAAAGCTCCGGAAGTCACCCCGACACCCGCCGCAAGTCCACCCTCCCGGCGCTGTGGCCTGCAAGCGCTTTGCCTGCCGGGCGCCGACCGCCCGACAGAGATGATGGTCTGTCGGAATTAAGCGACCCGAAAGTCTCGGTCCAATCCGCAAATGCGGTTTGAGTGATGGAAAGCGAAACGGCGGCCCAAGGCCGCCGTTGATCGTTTCTCTTTTGAAGAACCCCGGCACAACAGCCGGGTTGTCTCTCGTTATTGGCTGGCCGTGTCGCCCGCCAGAATCTCGCTGACCTCGTCAGTGCCGTTGTTCTGTGTCTGTGTCGTGGTGCTTTCCGCGTTCTGATCGCCAACCGCATCCTGGCCGATGCTGAGGGCGCCGTCGGAGTTGTTGAGGATGATGCAGGAGGAGTTGCCCCGCGCGCCCGCGCTGCTTTCCCCGCCGCACACCAGAAAGGTCGTGCTGCCGGTCACCGCTGCGGCTGAGCTGCCGCTGTTGCCGTCCAGCAGCCCGGCTTCGACCTGTTTCATGACGACGGCCATGTTGCCGCCGTTGCGTGCGGCGAAGCCCCAAGGCTGTTCGTACATCTGGGCCGATGCATCGGCTGCCAGCCGCGTTACCAGCGCCAGGGCAAAGGCCGCATAGACCAGCAGGGTCAAACCATCGATCGTCAAGCGCATCAAAGTCCGTTTCATCTCCACCTCCTGAAAACAAAGCGGCCCCGGTGAGAGAGGGGGATGAGGGAGCAGAATGACTCTGCTCCCTCCCCGGGGTCGGTAGGCTGGTTTAAGGTTAGCTGCCGCCGCCGATTTCAGGCGTGCTGACAGAGATGGACAGGTTGTTGCCAACGGCCGTGGCGACCGATGACACCAGGGGACGGTCCAACTGACCAAGATTGGTATAGTTGTTGACCTCAACCCCATACTCCATGCCGCCGCATTCCTGATCACAGGCGCCGAAACCGACCTGGGACAGGGCTGAGGTGTTGGCATAGGCGAACTGGGTGATGTCGCCCATGACCACGGCGTCATCGGCGACCTTGGCGTCGACGGTGATCGCCTTGTTGTTGGCAACCGCCGTCGCGGCGCTGTCAACCGAAGCGTTGAGGATGTCATCGACCTGCGAAACCGCAGAGATCTCAGACGGCTCGATCACGTTGAAGAGCGCAGCAAAGGTCAGCAGCGCCGCCGCATCGTGGAACTCGTTCCGGTTGTTGCCGAAGTCCGCACCGTCTTCAATCGACGCAAGGCTGATGCCGTCGCCGCCCGGCCCGATCGGCACCGGCGTCGGGCTCGGATCGTCGCCGAACTCGCCCGTGTTGAAGACATACTGGCCTTCGTGGATCTCGACCATCACGTCACTGTCGATGCTGACGTTGTTGGCGATCGCCGTTGCGGTGCTGACCACCTCGGGCAACTCGGTGAGGGCATCGAAGGAGCCGGTCGGCTCGATTTCGATGTTCTCCACCGGGATGTCCTCGAAGGTCATGACCACGTCCAGATCGTCGGTGCCCTCGTCGAGGGTGCCGGAGACATCGGAAGAGGTTCCCATCAGATCGCCGCTCAGATCGGCAACACCGGAAACGGTGCTGGGATCGGTCTCGTCGTCGGTCATGCCGTCCAGGGTGACCGTGAAGTCGACCGTACCGGCACCGACGCCGCCGCCTTCGTTCGGCTGGTTGTTGTAAATCCCCCGAACCTGGGATTCGGCCGTCACGTCACCGATGTAGATCTGCAGATCTTCGAGCAGAACCAAACCGACGGGATCGATATCGACATCGATGTCCACATCCTTGGTCACGTGCTCGATGACTTCCAGATCCCAGTGCCAATCGACCTCATCGAAGGCCGCCGCAGGCGACACGGCAAGACCGAGGGCGGCCACCGCAGCTCCACAGAGCAGTACAGACTTATTCGCTTTCATCGTCTATCTCCTTTAGGTATCCAGCGAAGTGATCGGTCTCCACGAGATCGCAGCCTTGGATCGCGGGCAGACCCAGAAAGTCCGTCATAAGAAGGTAGACACCCATCTCCACGACGGATCTGACGCCAAGTTGCAACGGCTCGTTGCGGATCATTCCAGCGTCAAATTCAATGAGGGTATTGCCGAAGAAGCGGAAGACGTTGGCCTCCACTTCGAAGCCGTAAATCTGCTTTTGCAGCGAGGTTGCATAGGCAACCGAGAAGTTGCGCGCGTTGACCACACGCAGGTCCAGCGCAACGTTGATCACCACCGTGCGCCCGCCGCCGCCAATCCCATTGACGAAGAGGCGCGCACCGCCGGAAGTGATGTTGTAGTTCAGTTCCGTGAGCGCGCCGACGACGATGAAATCGCTGGCCGGCAACTCGTATTCGGTCAGATCGCGGCCCAGCCGCCCCTGTTCGGAGAGCTTCATCTCCGCCAGGGGAATCCGCAGATCCAGGCGCTCTATGAGCCGCGCCTTGCGGGTCTTCCAAAGGGCGGAGATCATCATCTCGGAAACGCCCTGGCTGAGGGCATGACCGTTGTCGTCGTAGTTCACCTGCCCGGTCTTGTCGGCCACCTCGCCGACCGAGAAGACCGGCAGATTGGCCCCCGGCGTATCGGCCAGGCCGCTGAGGCACTGGCTATAAGGCGTGTGATTGCTGGTAACCGGGAAACTGAAGACCGGCGCCACTCCGGTATCGGGAAACGGTGGTCCGGCACAGGCCGAAAGCGCCATTCCGGCCGCAACTACGTAGGCGCAAGCTCTTGCTCGCATGTTCCATCCCCTATGCATCGATCTGTCTCCATCGATCCGCCCGCCGCTGTCTTGGCGCGGGATCAATGTTCAGGGATGGTACGGGATCTATTTAAATAATAAAGTGAGCGAAGGGATGTATTAAAATAAAACTGAATTAATACTTTCAAAGATGGGTAACTATATAGATATTCGACACCTCTGTATTACCACCCTATACCAAAGTATTACTATGCCTGCGCGAAAGAATGTGGGAAAGCTCCGTGCTAGTCTCCGGGAAATCGTGGCGCAAAGCTCGGGAAAATGGGCAGAGACCGCGCCATGACACGGCATCCTGGAGGTTCACCGCCATGTTCGAAGACAACACTCAACAGATGAAGAGAGGCAGCATGACCGACAACCAACGTTGCGCATTGTTGGCATCGGGCGTCGACACCGCTCCCCTTTTGGAAGCGCTGCGCCGCGTCCCGAACACGCGCGTCGGCGACATCTGCATCTTTCCCTCCAATGGGCTGGGCGAGCCGGAAGCCGATTACCTGATCCTGGCGGTGGACGACGGCAACCGGCTCGGGCGTCTGGAGCAACAGATCGAACGTTGGTCGGGAGAAAAGACACGGGTGCTGCTGGCGGTACCGGAATCCAAATGCGCCCACCTGGGTGATCTGGCGCGGCGGGCAGACGGTCTGATTCTTCTCGAGGCCGGCCTGAACTATCTGGAGGAGAGTCTCTGTCTTGCCCGTGAGGGCTATTCGGTTCTGCCAACCACAAGAGAAGACGGCGGCGGCTCCTACTGTCATCTCGACATGCTGTGCCGCCTCAGCGACGGTGAGCAGGCGATCCTCAAACTGCTGGCCGATGGCGACAGCAACCGCAGCATCGCCGAACAGTTGGGTGAGAGTGAAACCCGCGTGAAGTCACTGGTCCGCTCCATCCTCGTAAAGCTGGAATGCCGCAACCGGACCGAAGCGGCCGTGCTGGCGGCAACGGTTCTGCTGCCGCTTCAGGAAAGTCTTCAGCAGAAAGCCGCTTTCGGAGAAGACGATACCGTGCCTACCTCCAATGGCGCGCCAGGCCAGGGGCCGGACGACTGGTCCTGAAGCTATAAGGGGGTATTACCTCTTCTGGCGCGTTGAATTGCGCCGCCATTCCCCGAAAGTGATAAGTTACACGCCATAGCGGTCTTCCGC
Organism: Pelagibius sp.; assembly: GCF_965249265.1. Lineage (NCBI taxonomy): Bacteria > Pseudomonadati > Pseudomonadota > Alphaproteobacteria > Rhodospirillales > Rhodovibrionaceae > Pelagibius > Pelagibius sp. The sequence continues at coordinate 4,070,268 of NZ_OZ252224.1, forward strand.
TTGCTCCTTGGACCGGCAAAACGACCGGCCGCCGTGGTGTCCCTTATTGCTCACCATAGGAGTCCGGGAATGGCTTTCCGCCCGCAGTCTCAGAATCGGCAGCTTCGGTCGCCGTATCGATTGGCCCTCCACAGCCTCGGCGCTGCCCTCATCGGTATCGCAACACTGGGCGTTGCGCCGGAGGCCGAAGCGCAGTGGAACAATAGGCCTTTTTCATTCAACAGCGGCGGCGGCGTGGGCATGAGCTTCGCCGGCCGCCAGGCCATCCTGCAGCAGGAGATCCTGGGTCTCACCCCGGACAACCTGCGGCGCGGCGCGAACGGCGCCTTGGTCGACGTCTCGGAAGGACCGGGTTCGACCGCCATCGTCAGTGGTCAGGTCGCTCCCTTTATTCCGGGCGCTGCGGCGCGCGGCAGCAGCTTCCGGCGCAGCCCGGCTGACGGCGCAGGCATCTTCAATCCCTTCTTCGCACCGAAAAGCGGCGGCGGATCCTCCACGCCCAGCTTTCTGTCGAGTCTGCGCACCTCCGCCACCATCGCCGCCTGGACCAACATGGTGTCGGCAGGCTCCGGCAGGGGGGCTGTGGTGATCTATCCAGGCAGCGGCAGTTCGATCGACGCCTGGACGGCGCAGGTCGGGGGCTAGCACTCGGGGCTAGCATCGGGAAAAAGAACCGGGCCGGAACCCGGGCCCGGCGGAAAAAGGAAACCGACGGTCGGCCGCCACGGGGCCCACCGTCGGTGGAATGGAAGAGGCATCGGCTGCCGGGTCCCAAGGCCCCTCAAAAAGGACCTTGTTTCAAGGGATGCTCCGGCAGGCCCAGAACACCGAAACCTGGTGCCTCAGCCGGTCAGTTGAGAAAGGGCCGGCGCCCCGCTGGCAGCGGGAAACATAGGCTCGGCCCCACCTCCGAAAGGCAGACCCGGGGCCATTCCGTGATTCAGCGCCCAGATTGCCGCCTGCGTCCGGTTGCCTGCCTTGATCTTGCGCAGCAGGCTCTTCATGTGCACCTTCACCGTCGCCTCGGTGATGTCGAGGCGATTGGCAATCACCTTGTTGGCGTCGCCGTAAACAAGGCAGCGCAGAATCTCCTGCTCGCGGTCGGAGAGGCCGTACTCCTCGATGCGCTTGTCGCCGACCGGCGCAACACCCACGGCCCCGTTGATCAGGGCTGTGGCAAGATCCGTCGGCATCACCTTCTGGCCCATCATGGCCAGCTTCAGCGAATGGATCAGCGCCTCCAGAGAAATATCCTTCAGCAGGAAGGCATCGGCGCCGGCGTTCAGGCAGGCGGCCAATGTCCGCGGGTCTCTCTCGTCGGTGAGAACGACGATGGGCGTATTCGGCAGTTCGTTCTGCAACTGGCGCAGATCGTCAACCAGCCGGGAAACCTCACCACGCAGTTCGATGAGGATCAGTTCCAGATCCGCCGCATCGGTAACTTCGCCCAGCGCCGAAACGCTGGTCAGCTCGCTGCAAACGTTGAAGGAACTTCCTCTCAACAGGCTCTTCAGCCCTTCGAGGAACAGGCGATTGCGCCCTACCAGTAGCGTATTGACTTCAGACATAACGGTGCTCTCCCTTCCCTTTCGCCCACCAACCCCTCGGCTCGACAAAAGCTTCCCCGGTCCAACGGATCCGCCCCCCCGGGGCGGTCAGGACCAACGTCCGTTAACGAAGAAGCTAAAGCTCATACAAGGAAGGGTCTGTGAGGATTACCACAGAAGGAGAAAATTGAGATTTATTTATCTAAAACAGCACCTTAATGCTCACAATGGCCCCTGAAGGGGGCTGGACATCTGCAAGGATGTGACAAAAAGCGCACCGCCTAGAAGGATCAACAGCGCCGCACCACCGAAACCAAGGAGGCGATAAAGGGTATCGACCAAGTGACTTCGCGGCCCCACCGCCGCGATCGCCAGGCGCTTCGACCAGAGCGTCAGCAAAGCGAGCACCGAGACCGTCAGCGCGGTTCCAAGTGACATTGCCGCGGTGGCGGCGACACCCGCGGCAAAAACATCCTGCGCCAGGGCGAACAACAACACCAAGACGGCCCCGCTGCAGGGCCGCAGACCGACGGCGGTGACGATACCCCAGCCTTTTGACGACAAACCTTGGCGCGACAGCAGTGCCGGGTCCGGTGCGTGGTTGTGTCCGCAACCACCGCAGCCTGCCCCGTCATCATTCCCCTTAGCGTCTCTGCCGCGCATGTACAGGGGCCGCACAAGCGACCAGAGGAGCCAGAAGCCGACCAAGGCGACCAGGGCATAGCTGGCACTCTCCAGCACACCAACCGAAGCGCTTACCCGCAGGCCGCTCATGTCGAGCAGCACCGCCAACAGCCCGACCAGAGCGATCGCCGTAAGGCCCTGGACGAATGACGCAAAGAAAGCCAGGGCTATGCCGCTCCGGACAACGGACTCGTTGGCCAGGAGATAGGTGGAGATCACCGCCTTGCCGTGGCCGGGCCCGACTGCATGGAAAACCCCATAGAGGAAACTGAGCACAATCAGGAAAAGCGCAGCCTCGCCAGCAGCATCCCCTTTTAGGGCACGCACCGCGCCGGCCAGCCGGCGATGCAGGTCACCCTGCACCTGATGAATGTACACCAACAAATCCTGCCAGGGGCCGGACAGCGCCTGTGCTCCGGAAGCCTCGGGCGATGGCACCAACGCGGTTTGAACCCCGGTCGGCGAACCATCCCAAAGGATGATCAAGGTCAGCAACAGCAGGACGCAGAAGCCGGTCAAACCCAACGACCTGTAAACCAGAACCTTCATTGGGTAACCGTTCGGCTGCTGCAGTCGAGTGCCGCGCGAGAGGCGAAGCGGGCGGCGATGCTCTGGGCATTGCCGAAAAGTTCGGCATCGGAGAAATTCAAGGTTTCAGTCTCCGCGCCTCTGGTCATCAGCACCGCGCAAACCTCTGGTGCACCATCAGACAGCACAACGCCATCCTGCTGCCGAGGTTCGATCGAGATGTAGAAGCTGGGATCATAGCTGGTAAGGGAAAACTCTGCCTTGCGTGGATCGACAGGCACCGTCAAGGGCAGCACGAAGCGCAAACTGAGAATACCCTCCCCCTCCGCAAAGCTGGAGCTGTACTCGCGGACCTCACCATAGGCCGCATCGGCACCGTCGACCGTGACATAGGTAAAGTAGCGGTAGCTTTCCAGGGAGGTGATGTTCAATTCGGCCAAGGGTCTCAGCTCGGCCTCTTCCAGTTTCCCGTCACCGTCCTTGTCCAGGCCCTCGATGGCAAAGAGGCTGTAGAATTCGTCAAACCGCCAGTCGATCTCCAGTGCGACGACATGATCGTTCTCGTCAAAGATCACGCGCACATAGGAGTCGATCCAAACATGCGGATGCGCCGCGGCCGGGCCCGCCATCAATGGCCAAGCCAGTAACGCCGCCAGCACAGCCGTGAAAACCCTGCGCAGCGGTGCAGCTAGGCGTCTCATCTCATCTTTCTCCAAGGCATCTATGACCCTCGTTGGAGCGTAACACCTCGGAAAACTTGTCGCATAGCGACCTAACGTCACGTTAACGGGATTTTTGTGACCTCTGAGCTTCAGGCAGCACGGATATCCAAGAAACCCTGAGGTGAAAAGCGGCCCAAAGCACTATACCGACAAATTTCGACCCATCCTCGACCACCCAGGGCCAGTTCCCCGGCATAACCGCGGTCAGCCTGCCGAGATCAGCCACAACGCTGACGCCCAGCAGAGCAACCGCGAGCAATGGGGCCAAAACGCCAAATCTGCGCAGAACGTGCCGAAAAGCCAGGATGTAACCAAGGGCGAGAAGTCCATAGAGGGTGAACAAGGCGATGTCCCCCTGCGGAAACCGCAGAGTCAGATTCTCATGCAACATGAATAGATCGTCGAGCATCAACACCGCCGTGAAACCGGCGGCCACCAACAGAAAGACACCGGCCCGCCGGTCGGCGGCGCCGGCGGCCAGACGCAGGCCGGTGAAGGCGCAGACGCTTGCTGTCATGCACCAAAGCAAAACACCGAGATTGGACAGAGAACCCAGGTGCGGCGCGCTCTTTTTACCCATGATGGCGAGGGGGTCCCGGGTCAGATCCGAGAGCGGAATGCGTGTCTGAACGGCCAGCAGCAGAACCAGCAGGACCGCGGCGCCCACCGACAACACAACGATCAGCGTGGTCACGGCCTGCGCCGAAGACGCGGTTAAGCGCCCCGGCCGCCGGCCAAGCGGCAGATCAGATGCGGGCAAAGGAGTCATTGCGGCCCTCCGTATGACGCCCGGATGTCTTTTCCGTTACTGTTTTACGAAGGATAGGAGGATCGCCGCCGCAACAGCAAATGTCCTAATTGAGGCGAATTTCTGCACAGACTCGCACGCATTCCGAATGCTGTGTCCTCCCAACGCCCCGTCGCGTGGCAAACGTTGCGAACACAGGGCGAAGGATCGCTTTCGAGCCCATTGTTTCAATTGTTTCCGGCGTCTTCGCTCCATTAAGGAGCCCTCTCGAACCTCAGCCTCTCTTCCATGACCCAACAGCAAATACTGTAAAGCCTTATCCGAACTTAGGTTTATCACCAACACTCCAGGCCGGGAGTGGCTCCGGCGCTTCAGCCTCGACGTCTTTGCCAGCCGCAATTCCCGCAAGCGCGCCCAGAATGCCGGCGAACAATTGATACGAAAAACGCCCGACCGAGAAATCCGCGGGAAACAGCCGGGGCCTATATCTGGCAGCCATGTTGATCGGCGACTGCGAGGACAGACGTCGCCGGCCTTCTTGGGCGAACCAGACAACGAATTGCCAGACAACGAATTGCCAGACAACGAATTGCCAGACAACGAATTGATTGAAGAGTTTTCAGGAGCTTGGTGGAGCAATGAGTAATTCAAACTTATTTGGCTCGCCGATGGTTCTGCCCGGCATTCGACCGGCCAGCCCCTTTGGCGCAGCCGTGAAACCGTCCCTTAGGGGCAGGGTTTTGCACAGCTTAAAGGATTTAGCAGCACGGACCTTCGGTCCGCTGTTTCGCGATCTTCGGGTCCGCCGGACTGTTTTGGAACTTTCCAAGCTGGACGACCATATGCTGCGCGACATCGGCTTGAACCGCTCGTCTATTGTCAGCAGAGCACAGGCGACCGAAGAGCGGTTGCACGGTCGCAGCGAGAGCATGCGGATCTAAAGAACACACCCGGGTCAGCGCGTTGGGAGCCGCGCTGATCCGGGCAACAACACAGTTGGGGAACGCAAGGGGTGATCTTCACCCAGGGTCAATCTTACTGGGGCGGGTTAAATCGATGGCGGAACCATTACAGCATGGAGCGGCCGTAGAGCTGCGAAAACGCTCGGCATCTGCGGCGCAAACCCCTGATTCCATCGGTTCTTTTCTCTGGTGCGCCCCTCGGCTAACCTGTTTGCCTGCTGATTTTGCGGAAGACCTTCCTAGTGAAGAGGCCCTCCGCCAAGGCGAAAAACAGAACGTCGTCACAGGAGGCCCAGCGATGGCGCGGGCAACACCCGATAGCCATAACGCCCCTGACACGCCCGGCGGCAAGCCTTCTGACTGGGACTTGTCCAACGGGGCCGAACGTCAGTTGCTTGACCTCGTGGCCTCGCGGCACGCCCTGCTTCTTTACCGCGGCCGGCTTGTCGAAAAGCAATTGATCCTCGATTTCGTAGGACCCGGGGCGGAACGGCACTTCGGAAAGCCCGTCGATGCGATCCGCGGATCAGAAACCGCCATCACCGACCTGATACACCCCGACGACCTGGATCAATACCGGACGGCCCTAGCCGATCTCCTTGAGCACCGGGCAGCCAGTGTCGAATACCGAGTTGCGATGGGACCGGAAAACTACGCCTGGCGTCGCGACGAGATGTCCCTCGGCAGCGCCGAAGGACACGATGCTTCGGCAGCTTCGATCGTCAACGGCTGCGTCACGCTTATCGACGAGAAGACGCCGACAGCAACAACCGGTCCGGACGAACTTGCCAGCCAGCGCAGCGCCATTATTGATCAGGCCGCCCATCCTATCCTGATCTGCGAGCCCGGCGGCCTGATCACTGAGTTTAACCGCGCTGCCGCCAAGCTGCTTTTTGACGGCGCAACCGCCCCTCCCCAAGCCATGCAGGCCGAAGACCTGTTTATCGAGGACAATCGCGGGAGTTTCAGAGAGGCCGTTGAGCGGCTGCTCCGGGGCAAAGGCGAACAGGCCGCTTCCGAGACCCTTACCCTGACGGCACGGCGAGGCAGCGGCAGTCAGCTACCGGTCGAGGTGATGCTGTCGGCCATCGATCTTGGGAAGAGCCGCGCGGTGATCACTGAACTGCGCGACATCAGCGAACGCGTCAGCGCGGAAGCGACCATCAATCATCTCTGGCAACTGCTCCAGGACGCCGTCGAGAGCATCCCCAACGGCTTTGCCATCTATGACGCGGAAGAGAAGCTGGTTCTCTGCAACGCCGCCTTCTCCGAGATCTATGGCAGAACCCCGGAATCCATGGTGGGCAGTTCCACCTATGACAACTACTGCGAAGTGCTGCCGCAGTTGCAGAGCATCAACGGGGAGAGCATCGAAGGTCTGTCCATCACGCCGGAACTATGGATGAGCCATGTCCGCCAGTCCGAAGATGTGCCGGTGGAGTTTCAATTAAGGAACGGCGACTGGAAACAGACCACGACGCACCCCATTCGTGGCGGCGGACGGGTCTATATACGCACCGACATCACAAAACTGAAGCAAGCCCAGATTTCCCTGCTGCAAAGCGAGCAGCAGTTCCGTAGTCTGGTCGAGAACAACCCCTTCCCGCTCTGGCTCACCGACGTCGATTCGGGCATCGTGCTCTATCACAGCCCCGCGGCGGCGGCGCTGCTCGGCTACGACTGGCCGGTGACGGAGCATTACAAGTCGGAGCGCGCCTACGCCGATCCGGCGGACCGGCGGGCCTGCACCGATGAACTGCTTGCGGCAGGCAGGCTGGACGGGCGGGAAACCCTGTTCCGCAAGGCCGACGGCACGGTCTTCTGGGGCGCCGTCTTTTCGCGGCTCTGCGAACATGACGGCAAGACCATCGCCATCGGCGGCGTGGTCGACCTGACCGAACAACGCGACAAGGAAGCGCAGATACGCCAGGCGCAGGAAACCCTGCAGGATGCCGTCGAGTCACTGTCCGAAGGCTTCGCCCTCTACGATGCCGAAGACCGTCTCGTTACATGCAACCAGCGCTACCGCGACTTCAACAAGCTCAGCAACGACGTGCTGAAACCCGGTGTCGCCTGGACGGATTTCATCCGCACCGGCGCCGAACGCGGCCAATATGTCGGGGCGGAAGGTCGGGTGGACGCCTGGCTGGAAGAACGCAAGGCGCTACGGCTGCAGTTCGGTACCGAGATGGAATTCCAGCAGGCCGACGGACGCTGGTTCCAGTTTGCCAACCAACCGACGCGCCAGGGCGGCATTGTGGTTACCCGCAGCGACATCACCAACCGCAAGGAAATGGAAAGAGCCCTGCGGGAGAGCGAGAACCTTGTACGCAGCATCCTGGAGGCCTCACCGGTACCTGTCGCCATGACCCGCGTCAGCGACGGCCTGATCATTTACGAGAGCCCGGCCTCGCGGGCGTTGTTCGGACAGATGCAGCAGTCGGGGGAGCCTTCATACATCACCGACCTCTATGTCGACCCCCGGGACCGGCAACGCTACCTGAAACTGCTGCGCGAGAGACGGACCCTGCAGGGATTCGAAGTCGAGCTGCGCAAAGCCGACGGCGAACATGTCTGGGCGTCTCTCACCGCCAGCCTGATCGAATACCAGGGCGAGGAAATGATCGTCGCCAGCGCCTATGACCTGACCGAACGGCGCGCGGTCGAAGCTGAAATGGCCCGTCACCGGGAAGCGCTCTATCAAAGCGAAAAACTGAGCGCCCTCGGCTCGCTCCTCGCCGGCGTCGCCCATGAACTGAACAATCCGCTCTCCGTCGTCGTCGGCCATGCTCAGTTGATGAAGGAAACCGCCGTCGACGTGCGCACAATCGAGCGGGCGACGAAAATCGGCAATGCCGCCGACCGTTGCTCGCGGATCGTGAAATCCTTCCTTGCCATGGCGCGGCAGCGCCCGCCGGAACGCCGGGCCGTCGAGCTTCGCGATATCATCCAGGCGACTTTAGACGTTACCGGCTACTCGCTGCGTACCGCCAACGTCGAGGTGACACTCGATATCGACCCCAAGGTCCCTCCGGTCTGGGCCGATCCCGATCAGATGAACCAGGTGGTGACCAACCTGACCGTTAATGCCCAACAGGCCATGATGGAGGTTCAATCTCCCCGCAAGCTGGACATCACCGCGAGCTACGACGATCATCGTGAAGAAGTCGTTCTTGAGATGACGGATACGGGGCCCGGCATTCCCGAAGACATCCGCAACCGGATATTCGAACCCTTCTTCACCACCAAGGATATCGGCGAGGGCACGGGTATCGGCCTGGCGGTCAGTCACCGGATCGTCGAGGCCCACGACGGACGCATCCGCGCTGAAAGCAGGGTCGGCCAAGGCTCGACCTTTATCGTCAATCTGCCGGCCAGCCGCGAAGAAACACAGCAGGCCACCAAAACGAAGCGAAACGCCCGAGACCGTTCCGGCAAAAGCGCGACGATTCTGATTATCGACGACGAGCCCGAGGTTGCACAGATGCTCGGAGACATCCTGGCTGTCCAGGGGCACAGGGTGGAGACTGCGGATTCAGGCGAAAAAGCGCTGCTCATGCTGGACCGCGACGACTTCGATGTGATCCTGAGCGACGTGCGCATGCCCCGCCTGGACGGGCCCAGCCTCTACGCGGCACTGGAGCGGCGCGACCCCGAACTTCTGAAACGGACGGCTTTCGTTTCCGGCGACACGCTGAGTCCTTCGGCCCGCCTGTTCCTGCAGCGCGTCCATCGGCCGTTTATCGAAAAACCTTTTGCACTTGAGGAAGTTCACGATCTTGTCGATCAGATCCTCGGGCGCAATCAGGAAAGCCGCAAGGGTGAGGAAACAGCCGCAACCGAGGCCGATTAGGCCCCGCAAGGCGGAGAACGGAATGAATGCCGGTTAGACCTGTTGAGAGAGCAGTTGAGGGAGCCTTTGAGATGCAGGGGCGAAAGCACATCGTCGTTGTCGACGACGAACCGGGAATCCGGGAAACCATTGAGGAATACCTGGAACTCCACGACTTTCAGGTCACTGCCGTCGGGGGCGGTGAGGGCCTACGCGAGGTCATCGACGACAAGGATGTGGATCTCGTCCTGCTGGATATCCGCATGCCGGGAGAAGACGGCCTCTCCCTGGCGCGCTACCTGCGCGAGAACACGCAGGTCGGCATCATCATGCTGACCGCGGCCGGCGAGGTGGTCGACCGCATTGTCGGCCTGGAAATGGGCGCCGACGACTACTTGGCAAAACCGGTCGATCTGCGCGAGCTGCTGGCACGCATAAAGTCTGTGCTGCGCCGCGCCTCCCAGAAAGAAGAAGCCGCCGCCGGCGGTACGGACAGCGCTGCGCGTGTGGTGCCCTTCGGCGAGTTCACCCTGAACCTGGAATCCCACAAGCTTTTCGAAGCCTCGGGGCTTGAAGTGCCGCTGACCAGCATGGAATTCGACCTGCTGAAAGCCTTTGCGGACAATCCAAACCGTGTGCTTACCCGCGATCAATTGCTAAACCTCGCGCACAACCGTGATTGGGAACCCTTCGACCGCTCGATCGATATCCGTATCGCCCGCATAAGGCGCAAGATCGAAAGCGACCCCGCGAAGCCCCAGGTCATCAAAACAGTGCGCGGCGCCGGCTACATCTTCTCCACCGCCAAGGGCTAGAGAGCTCGTACCTGCGTTTTGCTTTCCCGTCAGGCAAAACCCGCCAAGTAGATGTATTGACTTAAAGGCCTAGGGAATGACGCCGAAGCGTGACTTCGGCGTCACATAGGTGTCATCAGCATCTTGTTAGGCTCTCCCTGTTGATCAAAGAAGATGTCTTTGCGCGAAAGGGCGCCCTGCGGAGAAAACCGCAGCGCCTGCTCAAGGCGGCATAGAAGGTCGCGATCCTAGAGGCATTGCGTGCACACATCTGTCCGGGCGAACTCGGCGATGATATGCACAACAGCCATTAGAATCATCTAGACGACTGGATGTAATTGCCAAGAGCCTTTTTGCCCGCCGCGCGAAAGAGAGGGGCGCCGAGGCGCCAGTTACCTTAGGCGTCACTTGGGGGTTAGGATGCTGGAAATCTCCGCACTTGGTAAGAACTTCGGTAGCGTTGCGGCAGTAGCCGATGTTTCCCTGAAGATACCGGAAGGCCAGATGGTCGGGATCATCGGCCGCTCCGGAGCCGGGAAGTCGACCTTGCTGCGTTTACTCAATCGCCTGCTGGAGCCTTCCGGTGGCGGGATACATTTCAGCGGCACCGATGTCACAAAGCTGAAAGGGCGTGACCTGCTTGCCTGGCGTGCAGACTGCGCGATGATCTTTCAACAGTTCAACCTGGTCAACCGGCTGGACGTCCTGACCAATGTGCTGATCGGCAGGATCAACAGCCACGGCACCCTATCGTCGCTTGTAAAGCGCTTCACCGAAGAAGAGCGCACTCTGGCCATCACAGCGCTCGACCGCCTCGACCTTGCCGACCAGGCCCTGCAGCGCGCCGACACGCTCTCCGGCGGTCAACAGCAGCGCGTCGCCATCGCCCGCGCCATGTTGCAGCAACCGAAGATCATCCTTGCCGATGAACCGATTGCCTCTTTGGATCCCCGCAACGCAACACGCGTCATGGAAGCTTTGCGAAGGATCAACCGGGACAGCGGCATCACGGTCGTCTGCAACCTCCATACACTCGACACTGCCCGTAGCTACTGCCACCGCATTGTCGGGATGAAGGCCGGCCGTGTGGTTTTCGACGGCGCGGCGGAGCAGTTGACCCAGACCGTGGTGCGCAAGATTTATGGTGCTGCCGGCGAAGATGACTCGATTTCGGAGACCATCACCTCCACCGCCTTGCCGAATCTGCCGCTTGATGGAATGCAGCCCGGGAGGCCCGGGACACAGCCTGACACAAATGGCAGGCAGGTCGCGCTCTCGGCGTGAACCGCCGTCGGTCTGTTTTCCGCAGATCCATCTCTTCAACTCACCCGCCGAAGGAGACTTGATCCATGTTTCGCAGCCTTTTTCTGGGCAGTGCCGCCCTCGCCGCCACGCTCGTTGCCAGCGCTTCCATTCAAAATGCCGTTGCTGGCGAATGGAAATCGGACTTCAAGGAACTTCGCTTCGGAATCCTCTCCGGCGAGAATGAAAAGGACCGCATTCAGCGCTATACCAAGTTCAAGCAGTATCTGGAGAAAGAAACCGGCCTGCCGGTGAAGATCTACACTGCGTCTTCCTACGATGGCGTCATTCAGGCCATCGCCGCCGACCAGATCGAATTCGCCTTCTTTGGTTCGTCGTCTTATGCCGCGGCCTACAAGGAAACCGAAGGCGGTGTCGAACCACTGGTATCGCGCAAGCAGGCCGACGGCAGCACCGGCTACTACTCCATCGTCACGGTGCGCTGCGACAGCGGCTATGAGAAGATTGAGGACCTGAAGGGCAAGACCCTGGCCTTCGCCGATCCGGACTCCACCTCAGGTTATGCGGTGCCCTATTACAACCTGCTGAAACAGGGTTACGACCCGGAAACCTACTTCGCTGCAACGCCCTTTGCTGGTGCTCACGAAACCGGCGTTTTGGGTGTGACCAACGGCCAGTTCGATGCGGTCGCGACCTACATGACCAACGAAGAATCGGGCATTCCACAGCGGATGGTGAACAAAGGGATGATCGAGGCTGGTGTCGTCTGCCCGATCTGGAAGTCGCCGGAGATTACCTCCGGCCCCTTCACCGCCCGCAAGAACCTGCCCGGCGAGATGAAAGAGCAGATCGCCACAATGTTGATGGAGATTCCGGAGAAAGATCCGGAGGCCTTCGCCGCCATGACGGCCAACCCCAAACAAGTTGGTTGGATCCGCGTCGATCATGAGCGCTACGAGTGGATCGTCGAAATGCGCGACGAGATTCGCAAGATCCGCCGCAACCGCGGCAGCTGAACCATAGGTGAATGGCCGCCGCCTCTGACGGGTGCCGACGGCCATTCACCTCAAGTTTTGCTCCTTAGACAGCAGCCTCCAAGCCTTGACCGAGCTCACACTCTCCCCCGACAGCGACGCGGTGTCGCGCTTTCGCCGAAGCTACGCAGCAGCACGGCGGCGTAAACGCCGGATGGACCTGATCTACCTCGTCGTGTTCACAATTTGCCTGGGCATCGCCGTGGTCATCGGCGAGTTCGACCCGGTGAGGATCTGGAACGGCCTGCCGCGACTGCATGAATTCATCGTCAAGATCCTGCCGGTCTTGCGCTGGGAGAGCCTCGCCGCGGATCTGGCGGAATGGTTCCTGCCATTCCGGCTGTGGTTCAAGCTCCTGATCGAAACCGTCCTGATCGCCTTCCTGGCGACGGTTTTCGGTGTCTTCGGCGCCTTTCTGTTGAGCTTCCCCGCCTCGCGCAACCTGATGCCGAACCGCGGCATTCTCTTCTTCTGCCGCCGCCTGCTGGAAATCGCCCGCACGGTACCGGAACTGGTTTACGCCCTGATCTTTGTCTTCTGTTTCGGTATCGGCCCCATGGCCGGCGTGCTGGCCATCGCGGTGCACACCATGGGTGCGCTGGGCAAGCTCTATTCGGAAGTGAACGAGAACATCGACATGAAGGCGCCGGAGGGTCTGCGGGCCGCCGGGGCCAACTGGGTGCAGATGGTCCGCTTTGCCGTGGTCCCGCAGGTCCTGCCGAATCATGTCAGCTACACGCTCCTGCGTTTTGAGATCAACGTACGCTCCTCCTCCATCATCGGCTTCGTCGGCGCCGGCGGTTTGGGCCAGGAGATCCGCACCGCGATCTCTTTTCAGTACTACACCGACATCTCCGCGCTCTTTCTCATCATCCTGGTGACGGTCGCCAGCATCGATTTGATCTGTGAGCGTATCCGCCACCGCTTCATCGGCCGCGAGGGGCTTTAGGAAAATCGCAGCATGCGAGACATTCTCGAGATCAGTGCAGAAGAAATCGCGGCCGCCAAGACGCGCCTGCCACGGGCTTTCAGCGAGACGCCACGCCAAAGGCTGACGAAGCTGATCGGCTGGAGCCTCTTTATCGGACTGGTTGCCTACACCCTCATTGCCTTCAATTTCTCGCCAGAGCGCATCTGGACCGGGCTCGGTAAACTGGGATTCGTGCTCTCCTTCATGCTGCCGCCCTATGTCTGGCCCAGCTGGGAGCTGTTCATGGAGCCGGTGACCGCCATTGGCGAGACACTTGCCATGGCCTTCCTCGGCACCCTGCTGGCGGGCATCGTGGCGCTGCCGCTGGGTTTCCTCGGCGCCAAGAACATCCTCAAGGTCGAATGGATGCGCTTTGGCGTCCGCCGCGGCTTCGATACCCTGCGGGCCTTTGAGCAACTGGTCCTGGCGCTGATCTTCATTCGGGCCTTCGGTCTCGGTCCCCTGGCCGGCATTTTCGCCATCATGGTCTCCGATATCGGCTCCCTCTCGAAACTCTTCGCCGAAGCCATCGAGAACGTAGAGAACAAGCAGATCGAAGGCGTCAAGGCAACCGGCGCCGGACCGTTGCAGACTCTGCGTTTAGCGGTTCTGCCCCAGGTGTTGCCGGTCATGCTGTCCAACCTGCTCTACTACCTGGAATCCAATACCCGTAGCGCCACCATCCTGGGCGTGGTGGGCGCGGGTGGCGTCGGCTTTTTACTCTACGACCGGATCAGCGCCAATAACTGGGACGAGGTGATGTCCATCGTCATCCTCATCCTCATTACCGTCTATGCCATCGACAGCCTCTCCGGCTGGCTACGCGGAAAGATCATCGGCAAGAACGAATACAGGCCTTAGGGGAGTTCTGCAAAGTGAGCGAAGCTGCCACACCCTTTGACGTTGCACAGCCGCCGAAGAAGGTACTCGGCGCAACGCCGTATATTCACGAGTCCGCGAAGGTCGTCGGCTGCACCCTGGGCAGATACACCGAAGTCGGCGCCCGCACAGCGATGATCGATACCGTCTTCGGCGACTACAGCTACATCACTTCCGATGGTCATATTGCAGGCAGCACCATCGGTAAGTTCTGCTCCATCGCCAACCAGACGAGGATCAATCCCGGCAATCATCCGGTCTGGCGGGCCAGCCAGCACCATTTCACCTACCGCAGCAGACAGTACGATCTGGCCGAGGACGATGACGCCGAGGTTTTCGCCTGGCGTGAATCTCACGCGGTCACTTTGGGCCATGATATCTGGATCGGCCACGGCGCCACCGTCCTGGCCGGCGTTACGATAGGAAACGGTGCAGTGGTCGGCGCGGGTGCGGTGGTCAGCAAGGATGTTGCACCTTATTGCATCGTCGCCGGCGTTCCCGCCAAGCCCATCCGGCGGCGCTTCGAAGCGGAGATTACCGACCGCCTTCAGGCGCTCGCCTGGTGGGACTGGCCGCACGAGCGGCTGCGCGATGCCCTGCCCGACTTCCGAACACTGAGGATCGAAGCATTTCTGGAGAGGTACGAGGCCTAGGAGAAATCATAAGTGCGCTTTTTCCGCTGTGCTGAGACCGGGTTTCGACGGAAACCACTCTTTGTCATAAAATCGTCATATGAATAATGATCTTGCCGCCAGCAATTCGGGAGAGGGCGAGCAGACATGGACATTGCCGAGAAGCGCGAGATGGACTTCGGTATTCTCACGAATATCGGCCTGGAGCCGGAGAGTTTCGAGGCAAGCCAGACCATCATTGAACAGGATTCAACCGGCCACGAGATGTACCTGGTGCGCAAGGGAAGGGTCGCCATCATCGTCAACGGCGCCCAGGTTGAAGAGGTCGGCGCCGGCGGCGTTTTCGGCGAGATGGGCCTGATCGACGGCTCACCGCGCAGCGCTTCGGTGATGGCCCTGGAAGCCAGCGAAGTAATTCCGGTGACAGAGAAGAGTTTCCTCTACCTCATCCACGAGACGCCGTATTTCGCCCTTGATGTCATGCGCACCTTGGCGGCGCGGGTGCGGCGGATGAATGACAAAGTGCTGACCCTCTAGAGCGGATCCCTATCGCAGCTTTCAAGCTCCAGTGTCATATAAACGCTGAAGGGGTCGAACACGTAGTCGGCAAAGGGCCCGCAGGCTTGGAATCCGAAAGCCTGGTAGAGCGCCCGCGCCGGCGCGAAGGATTCGGGGCTACCGGTTTCCAGGCTGAGATGCCGATAACCGCGGCTCTTGGCTTCTGCGATAATATGCTGCAGCAAACGCCGAGCCACACCTCTGCCGCGGGCGGCGGCGGCGGTGTGCATGGACTTGATCTCTCCGTGACGGCCATCGATCTCCCTCAGAGCACCGCAGCCGAGCAGTTGCCCGTCGTCGTACAGTGTCCAAAAGGTAATCTCCGGCGCCCTGAGGGAGTCGAGATCCAAGGCGTGGACCGATTCCGGCGGCGATGTTGCGCGCATGAGTTCCAGATGCGCACCCAGAAGCGCGGCGATCTCCGGTCCGCGCAGGTCGTCTTCGGCAATGATCATTGAAACACCAACAATCGAAGTAAATTGAAGAGCTTGAAGCGAAATCTGCCCCAGGCGCAGGGGCTTCCGCAAGGCAGTTTGTATGGCAGGCCTAGAGCAGATCCGGGTTGGATGGAATCGCTTTAGCGATCCATCCAACCCGGTGAATCTGCTCTAAGTCTTTGATGGCGATCGAATTCACATGTTTTGGCGCAACCACGAAGTGGTTCCGTCAAAAAATGATCCGATCTAGTGAATCGCCCACTCAGTCGATGGCGAAGGATGACTTGCTCTGCGTATCGTTCCCGCGCCACAATCCTGGCCATGTCCCAATCCTCGATCATGTCCGGGGACCTTTTACCCCGCAGCGCCGACGCATCGTTCTGCGCCGCCTTTCGGTCGATGACCTCACCGATTTCCAGGCCTATCGCTGCGATCCGGATGTCGCCCGCTACCAGGGTTGGGAAGCCACGTCGGACTCCGAAGCGCGAGCTTTCTTGGACGCAACCGGTAAGGGCAGGCTGCTGCAAGCGGGCGAGTGGTGCCAAATCGGCATCGCCGTGCGCCCCGATGCGGCATTGATCGGCGATATCGGTATCTGCCTGTCAAAAGACGAGACGGAGGCTGAAATCGGGTTCTCGTTGAACCGGCAGCACCAGGGAAAAGGTTTGGCTGGCGATGCCGTTCGCGCGGCAATTCAGATGGTTTTCGACGAGACGCCGGCGCACCGGGTCATCGGCATCACCGATACCAGAAACCTGCCTTCCATCCGTCTGCTGGAGCGCCTGGGCTTCCGCAAAATCGACACCCTGCAATCCATCTTTCAGGGTGAGGCCTGCACAGAGTACGTCTTCGCCCTCACCCGTCGGCAAACGGCACCTTAAGCCACCCTTTTTCCTGCTGCATAAACCGTGCGCACCACGGGATGGTCATCCACCATGCGCACACGCAGCAGATCGGCGCGCTTGCCGACAGCGATCTCGCCGCGGTCGGTCAGGCTCGCCGCCTGGGCTGGCGCTAGGCTCGACATCTTCACCGCCCGGGACAATGAGAGACCCACATCATCCTGAGTCAGGCGCAGGGTGGCGGCAAGCATGGCGATCGGCACGTAGTCGGAAGCCAGAATGTCCAGCAGTCCGGCTCGGGCCAGTTCTATCGCGGAGACGTTGCCGGTCTGGGAACCGCCCTTCACCACGTTGGGCGCACCCATGATGGTGACCATGCCGCATTCACGCGCTGCCTCGGCGGCAACAAGCGTGGTGGGAAACTCCGAGATCGCCATTCCCAGGTGGGCGGCTTCCTCGACGTGTTCCAAAGTCTCGTCGTCATGCGCCGCAACGGATATACCCTTTTCATGCGCCATGCGGCAGATCGCCGCCCGATAGGTCGGCGCAAAGGTGCGCGAGGCCTCGGCATCCCGGCGGAAGCGCTCATCGACTTGGTCTTCCGGCACGTGAAACAGCTTCACCAGCACTTCCCGGTACTTTTCAGCGTCGGGAAACTGACGCTGGCCCACCGTGTGCTCCATGATCGACACCAGCCGCAGCAGCGGGTGATCCATATGGGGGCCGACCTGATCCAGCAGCGTCGGGTCCGTCACTTCGCAGCGCAGATGCAGGAAGTGCTGGCTGCGGAACAGGCCCAGCGCCTCGCCCTTCTCCACCGCCGCCATGATCAGGCCCAGCAGGTCCCGGCGCGTCTGGTCCGCGTCGCGCAGGCCGACCACCAGGGAATCGAAAACCGTAGTGATGCCGGCCGAAGCCACCTGGGCGTCGTGGGCGATTGCCGCCTGCAGCGGGTCCCACTGGACGCCGGGCCGCGGCACGGCGTGGCGCTCGCAGTGGTCGGTGTGGAGGTCGACCAGGCCGGGCAGAACCATCTCGCCCCGGCAGTCGACGGCCCCGGTGGGAACCTCACCCCCCTCGCTCACCTCGGCGATGCTGCCGCCGATCACGGTGACGCAGCCGCGGAAATCCGCCTCTGCCGTCACCACCCGGGCATTGGCCAACACCAGGGGTTCCGCCTCGGCAGGCGTTTGAGACGCCTGCTCTTCCACTACCTCTTGCTGCAACATCACATTACCCGCTTTCCATCACGCCACACTGTCAGAAGATGAGGCTTGTCCTCCACCATGGCAACCCGCAGCAGGTCGGCTTTGAGACCGGCCGCGAGGCGGCCGCGGTCGTCAAGGCCCGCCGCACGCGCCGGATTAGCGGTTACCTTGGCCAGGGCCCGCGGCAGAGCCACATCGTGCGGACCCTGGGTCAGCCGAAAGGCGGCCTGCAGCATGGCCGCCGGGATGTAGTCGGAGGCAAGATTGTCGAGCAACCCTTCCTCCGCCAGCTCCGCCGCCGAGACATTGCCGGAGTGGGAGCCGCCGCGGATCAGGTTGGGCGCCCCCATGACGACATGCATGCCGTGCGCCCGTGCCTTGCGCGCCGCCGCAAGGGTCGTCGGGAACTCGGAGACCGTAATCCCCATGGCGGCGGCTTCTTCCACATGGGCCTCGGTCTCGTCGTCATGGCTGGCGATCGCCAACCCCCGCTGCCGACCGCGTTCGGCCAAGACGGCACGGTTTTTCGGTGCCACCTGGTCCAGCGCGCCGGTCAGGCGATCGATGTGGGCATCCGCCTCAGCCTCGCTGAGGCTGAGATTCTTCATGGTGCGCTCGCGGAAGCTTTCGACATCCGGGTATTGCCGGTGGCCCGGCGCGTGATCCATCAGCGACATCATGCCGACCGCGGCGTGGTCGGCAACGGAGTCGAAGAGGTCGACGACCTCTTCGTCGGTCACCTCGCAGCGCAGATGCACGATGTGATCAGCACGCAGCATGTCTTTCGCGCGCGCTTCCCTGACCGCGTCGATCATCGGGCGGAATATCTGCTTACGCTCCGGGTGTTTGATGCTGACCCCGACACAAACGCAATCGTAAGCCGTCGTGACACCACCTGCGGTCATCTGGGCGTCATGCGCCATGACCGCGGCAACCGGACTCCACTGCGTGCCGGGCCGCGGCAGGACGTGTTTCTCGAAGTGATCGGTGTGCAGGTCGATGAGCCCGGGCAGGATATAGTCTCCGGCCATGTCTTCTGCAGCCGGAACGGCGGTGCCACCGGCCGCGACCTCGGTGATCCGACCGTCTCTGATGACCAGGCTGCCCTGCACGACCTCTTCCTCCAAGACCAGTCGGGCGTTGCTGAGAATCCGTTCTGCTGTCATGCCACCCCTACTCATGCTGCCCAAACTCATGCGGCCAGAGCTCCTGCCTCGACATCGAAGATCCTGTCGGCGACGGCCTCGCGCACCTCGTCGTCATGGAAGATTCCGACCAGGGCCGCCCCCCTGGCCTTAGCCTCGCGGATCAGTTCGACCACCACAGCACGGTTACCGGCATCCAAAGAGGCTGTCGGCTCGTCGAGCAGGAGGATCGGATAGTCGACCGCAAAACCCCGGGCGATATTCACGCGCTGCTGCTCGCCGCCGGAGAAAGTGGCCGGCGCCAGATCCCACATCGCCTCGGGGATGTTGAGCCGCTCCAGCAGGACCTCTGCCTTGGCTCGGGCCGCTTCCAGGTCGCGGCCGAGAGCGTGCAGCGGCTCGGCGACGATGTCGCGGGCTGAAACCCGCGGAATGACCCGCAAAAACTGACTCACATAGCCCATGGTCTCCCGGCGCACTTCCAGCACCCGGTGCGGGGCGGCCGTGGCCATGTCCACCCAATCGTCGCCATGACGCACCCAGACGTGACCGCCGCCGGGTTTGTAGTTGGCATAGAGCGAGCGCAGCAGGGTCGACTTCCCGGTGCCCGAGGGCCCGTAGAGCGCCACACATTCGCCAGTCGCCACCTCCAGACTGAGATCGGCAAAGACGGGAATGCGCGCATCGCCCTGGACATGAAGTGTGAAGGTCTTGCTGAGGTTTTCGACCCGGATGAGGAGCTGCTGGTTCTGGTTTTCCGTCATGTCACACCTGCAATACCGAGGAGACCAGAAGCTGCGTATAGGGATGATGGGGATCATCCAGCACCTGATCGGTAAGACCGGTTTCCACCACCTTGCCATCCTTCATCACCATCAGGCGGTCGGCCAGCAGGCGGGCAACCGCCAAGTCGTGGGTAACAATAATCGCAGAGAGTTTCAGTTCGCGGACAAGACCGCGCAAAAGATCGAGCAGACGGGCCTGCACCGAAACGTCGAGACCGCCGGTCGGCTCATCCATGAAAATCAGCCGCGGCTTGGTCACCAGATTGCGGGCAATCTGAAGACGTTGCTGCATACCGCCCGAGAAATGCTTGGGTGCGTCGTCGATGCGGCCAAGATCCATTTCGACCTTTGACAGCCAGCTCTCCGCCTCGCCGCGGATTTCGCCATAGTGCCGCGCCCCTACGGCCATCAGGCGCTCGCCGACGTTGCCGCCGGCGGAAACGCCCATGCGCAGACCGTCGCGCGGGTTCTGCATCACCACACCCCAGTCGGTGCGCAGGAGAAAGCGCCGCTCCGGCTCGGACAGGGCATAGATGTCGGTCAGACCGCGATCGCGCAGATCGTATTCAACAATGCCGTTGGTCGGCATCAGTCGCGCCGAGAGGCAATTCAACAGGGTTGTCTTGCCAGAACCGGATTCGCCGACGACCCCCAGGACTTCGCCGCTGTGCAGTTCGAAGGAAATGTCCGAGCAGGCCAGCAGGTTGCCAAAGGCATGGGAGAGGTTGTTCACCCGCAGCAGGGGAGACGCGCCGTTCATTGCTCACGCTCTCCCCTAACCGCTTGCTCCTGGGCGCCGACAGCCGCGGCGTAGGCAGCGGCCGCCGAGTCTGGCAGGCTGCCACTATGCCCTTCCTCCCGCCGCCGCGCGCAGAAATGAGAGTCGGAACAGACATACATCTTGCCCCCACGGTCATCCAGGATCACCTCGTCCAGGAAGGTATCCTCAGCCCCGCAGAGGGCGCAATTCTGCTCCCACTGCTGGATCTGAAAAGGGTGATCGTCGAAGTCGAGGCTTTTCACCTTCGTGTAAGGCGGGATCGCGTAGATGCGCTTCTCCCGCCCGGCGCCGAAGAGCTGCAAGGCCGGAAAACCGTCCATCTTCGGGTTATCGAACTTGGGGATCGGCGTCGGAGACATGAGATAGCGGTCGTTGACCATCACCGGATAGGAGTAAGACGTCGCGATTTCACCGAAGCGTGCAATGTCTTCATAAAGAGACACCTGCATCAGGCCGTATTCCTTATAGGCATGCATCTTACGGCACTCGATCTCCCGCGGCTCCAGGCTGCGTAGCGGCTCCGGCTGAGGCACCTGGTAGACCAGAATCTGGTCTTCGGTCATGGGATCTTCCGGCACCCGGTGCCGGGTCTGAACGATGCTGGCCTCGTCTGTCACTTCGGTCGTGTCAACCGCGGCGGTGCGGGCAAAGAAACGGCGGATGTTCACCGCGTTTGTGGTGTCGTCGGCGCCCTGGTCGATCACCTTCAGGGTGTCGTCCAGGCCGATGATGCTGGCTGTCACTTGCATGCCGCCCGTGCCCCAGCCGTAAGGCAGCGGCATCTCGCGTCCACCGAAAGGCACCTGGTAGCCCGGCACGGCCACCGCTTTCAGGATGCAGCGGCGGATCATGCGCTTGGTCTGTTCGTCCAGGTAGGCGAAGTTGTAGCCCTCATCCATCTCTGGGGCTGCCGGTATCTGGTTTTCAGACTTTTGCATTACTCTGCAGCCTCCAGGTGATCCTCGTCATGGCGCCGGCGCAGGCTGCGGATCAATTGCAGTTCCGACTGAAAGTCGACGTAGTGCGGCAGCTTCAAGTGCTGGACGAAGCCGGAGGCCTCGACGTTGTCGGAGTGATAGAGCACGAACTCCTCATCCTGGGCGGGATATTCGATCGACTCATCCAGCTCCCGCGCGCGCAGCGCCCGGTCCACCAGGGCCATGGCCATGGTCTTGCGCTCGCAATGGCCGAAGGCGAGCCCGTAGCCGCGGGTGAACTGGGGCGGGCGCTCAGCCGAGCCGGCAAACTGATTGATCATCTGGCATTCGGTGACGGTTACTTCGCCGATCTCAATGGCGAAACCCAGTTCCTCCGGCACAAACTCCACCGCCACCTCGCCGAGGCGGATCTCACCGGCGAAGGGATGATTGCGCCCGTAGCCGCGCTGAGTGGAGTAGCCGAGGGCGAGCAGAAAGCCCTCGTCACCCCGCGCCAAGTTCTGCAGTCGCATATCTCTGTCAGCCGGAAACTCCATCGGATCACGGGTCAGATCGGCGACCGGCCCGTCGTCGTCGCAGGCGATCTCCTCCTCGATCAGGCCTTCGTGGTTCAGAATGTCAGTAACCCGGGGCATGTCTTCATCCACCGTCTGCTCGGCCAGCTCTGCCTGAGGCGCGCCAACCCCTTCTTCAGCCGCCAAGGCAAAATCCAGCAGACGATGGGTGTAGTCGTAGCTCGGCCCCAGAACCTGGCCACCGGGCAGGTCCTTGTAAGCCGCGGAAATGCGCCGCCGCACCGCCATCTTGGCGGTGTCGATGGGTTGGGTTTCCCCGAAGCGGGCGAGCGTGGTGCGGTAGGCCCTGAGAAGAAAAATCGCTTCTACAAGATCGCCTTGAGCCTGCTTGATAGCCAGGGCCGCCAAGTCGCGATCATAAAGCGACCCCTCGGTCATTACCCGATCGACGGCCAGTTGCATCTGCTCTTTGATCTGATCCAGCGACAGTTCAGGCAGCACCGTGTCGCCGCGCCGTTCTTCGGCGATCAGCTTGTGCGCGTTGAGGATCGCTTCCTCGCCACCCTTTACAGCGACATACATAGCTTAAGTCTCCACAACCACGGTTCGCGGCAATCCGACGATCGAACGGCCGGCGGTGAGAAAGAGGTCCACACCCAAAGGAAACTGCGCTGCGTTGAGCCGCCAATCGTTCCAGAACCATTCCGGCAAACCGGCAGCACGCAACGACACCTTTTCGGGAATACCGGGACCGCTCAGCATCACCTGAGGGCCTTCGTTCAGGCTTTCGGTTTGAATCACCAAGGTCGCGGAACGATCGGGGTATTGATCCAGGCCCTGAGCGAAAAGCGCGAAACGCGGCATGCTCGAAGGATCGCTGACCAGGGCGAAGGCAGCATCCTGGCTCCGCTCGACCAAAGGGACACCGCAGTGAAAGGCGAAATACGCCCGCAACGGCGGCGTATCGGCGATCCAGTCGAGCCACAAAGGGGTGTCCTGGTCGCAGAGTGTCAGCAAGGCAGCGGCTGAAGCGACATCCAGAGGCGCCGGCACGTCGAGATCGTGCTCAAGATCGATCACCTTGCCCGGCCGCGCCATGATCTCCAGAAGACTACGGAAAATGCGCTGCGAATCATGAACCGAGTCACCCAGACCGGGTTTAAGGTCCGCGATATCGATGCCAACCGATGTTGTGCCCGTCCTCGTTGTAGCGGTCGTCGCTGCTTGCTCGGCCATCAGTCGTTCTCCCCGCGCACCAGGGTGAAGAAGTTCACTTTTGTCGCGTTGGCTTTCCTGCTGGCCTCCTCACGACGCCCTTTCTGCCGGGCCAGCAGAGGCGCGATCACCTTGGCTTCAAGCTCAACGGTTTTTGCTTCATCCTGAAGAAGCGCATCGAAGATCGCCGCAAGTTCGGCGTGACGCTTTGAGCGGCCTTGTACGTAGCCCAGGCCGGCGTTGCCGTTCTCCAGACGCAGGGCGCAGCGGGTAACGGTCATCTGGCCGAGATTGAACTGGGAGCCGGTCCCGCCGCTGCGGGCGCGTAACATGACCATCCCACTCTGCGGCGCGCGCAGCCAGGCGAAGTCGGGCTTCTCCGGCATCTCGTCCCAGGCGCTTTCCAGTTCCGCAAGACGGGCTTTGGCCAGAACGGACATCCAGCGCCGACGCGCGGCCTGATCCGGGTCCAGCGCCTTTGAACCCTCGCTTGAAGCGGCATCCATTATACAAATTCCATATTTGTCTAGACGTCCATACCTCTTTAAAGTAAGAGAATGGACCAAGAGGTGTAAAGCATAACTTCATGAATTTTGCATGACGGGACGCACCATGACACTGCATCGGCAAGCGGGCGTCGCACTCTGGCGACAGATTGCAGAAACACTGCAAAACGACATAAAGGACCGCGTGTTCAAGCCTGGAGAAAAGATGCCGACCGAGGCAGAGTTGGCAGAGCGCTTCTCGGTCAACCGCCATACTGTACGCCGGGGCATCGCCCATCTGGAGCAGGAAGGGATCCTCCGCGTCGAACAGGGCCGTGGCACCTTCGTGCAGGAGCGGGTTGTCGATTACAAGCTCGGCAAGCGGACGCGATTTTCAGAGAACATCGAAAAACAATCGCGCATTCCCTCCGGCGAGTTGGTCAGAGCCATGGTGATCTCAGCGGATGCCTACATCGCGAAACAACTACACCTTCGCAAAGGCGCACCGGTGGCCCTGATCGAAAGCATCGGCATGGTCGACGGCCGGGCAATTTCGGTCTCCGCTCACCACTTTCCAGCGCGCCGTTTTCCCGACTTCATCGAAACTTACAAGCGGGGAAACTCTGTCACGAAGGCCCTGAGCCATTACGGTATCGACGATTACACCCGCAAAGAAACCCGCATAACCGCGCGGCTTCCAACGACAAGCGAGACCCGGCTGTTGGCCCTGCCGCGCAGTCAGCCGGTGTTGGTGACAGAGTCCATCAACGTCGATGCGGAAGGCCGCGTCATTGAGTACGGCTGGGGCCGCATGGCCGCCGACCGTGCACAGTTGGTGGTGCAGCCCTGAGTCGCGGCTCTGCGGTGGAATTCCGGCAAAGGTTCGGACAGCTGGACAAATAGACCGCCTCATCCAGCTTTTGTCACTTCAGTATAACTTTCACATCATCCACGCGTCATCGCTCTGTCCTTGGATGGCAGAGAGATAGCAAAGATCCTGGGCAGCTCTTCTTTTGCCTGCCCCTTGTTTGCTATCCGGCTTTCACCAACAAAGGGGCGCGCGAACATGTTGAAAAGAATTATCGGGGCCGCCGGTCTGGCAGCAGCCCTTACTGTAACAGCTGCCACCGCTCACGCAGCCGACGTCATACGCTTTGCCGTGACCGATGTGGAGGGCCTGGAAACGCTGCAGCGCGAGTACGGTCCCTTTGCTGACATTCTAAAGGATGCCAGCGGAATGGATGTCGAACTCTTTCCAGTGACCAGCCGCACGGCGGCTGCCGAAGCGCTGCGCGCGGAGAAAATCGACTTCGTGCTCACCGGCCCAGCGGAATACGTTGTCATGCGGAAGCTGACAAAGGCTTACCCGGTTATTGGCTTCAGCCGGCCGGACTATTTCTCGGCAATCGTCGTCATGGCGGACAGCGGCATCAACGGGCCAGCCGACCTCAAGGGCGAGACCGTTGCATTCAGCGACATCGGTTCCACCTCCGGGCATCTCGGACCAATGCAACTCCTGGCGGACTACGGCCTCGATCCACGCAACGACGTGAAGTCCCTGCACGTTCACCGCAACGTTGGCCATGAAGCACTGAAGCGCGGCGACGTCGCCGGGCTGGGCGTCAATTACCGCAGTTGGACCGACAAAGTACGCGCCAAGGATACGGAGTTCGAGCCTGGCGCCTTCAAGGTGATAGCCCGCGGACCGGACCTGCCGAACGATGTGCTCCTCGCCGGCCCGCACGTCGACTCGGCAGTGGTCGAAAAAGTGCGCGACATCTTCGCGGAAAGGTCAGACGAGCTGGTCACCGCTATTCTGAAAGGCGAGGAGAATCAGAAGTACAAAGGGATGAAGTTCCTGCCCGGTGTCGAGGACAGGGACTATCAGTACATCCGCGATGCCTACGCAACGATCGGCTACCCCCAGTATTCCGACTTTGTGGGGAACTGATGGCGGTCGCGTCCCTCGACGCAACCCTTGAAGCGGTCCCGGCGCGCCCCAAAACGGCAGCCGGGGCCTTTCCAGATCTGGCTCTGCGCGGGCTCCGCAAGAGCTTTGGCGGCGTCGAGATTCTCTGTGGCGTGGATCTGGAAATAGCCAAGGGGCGTTCGGTCGCTCTGATAGGCGCCAATGGTTCGGGAAAATCAACGCTGATGCGCTGCTGCCTGCGTTTGCTGGACCCCGACGGGGGCACAATACGCCTGCTTGGCAGCGACATTACAAAACTCAATGGCCGGGCCCTGCGTCGCCTCAGAGCGAGAGTTGGTTTTGTTTTCCAGAAACACAATCTTGTGCCCCGCCTCTCCGTCCTCAGCAACGTGCTCCACGGAGCGCAGGCGCGGCGCGGTGGACCAAGCACATGGTTCCAGGGGCTTGCCAGAACCGAAGACCGGGAAGAGGCCATGCACTGCCTTGACTTGGTCGGCCTGGCCGATCAGGCGGCAAAG
The DNA here is from genome assembly GCF_965249265.1 of Pelagibius sp. NCBI lineage: Bacteria > Pseudomonadati > Pseudomonadota > Alphaproteobacteria > Rhodospirillales > Rhodovibrionaceae > Pelagibius > Pelagibius sp. The sequence continues at coordinate 4,096,220 of NZ_OZ252224.1, forward strand.
CGGGCGGACACACTCTCCGGCGGTCAATCGCAGCGCGTCGCCATCGCCAGGGCGCTGATGCAGCGGCCACATATGGTCTTTGCAGACGAACCCGTCGCCAGCCTCGATCCCGCCGCCGGCGAGGACGTCATGGCCCTCTTCGCCAACTTGATGCAGGACCAGAACGTAACACTCTTCTTCACCTCCCATCATCTGAACCACGCCCTCGACTTCGCTGATCATCTGATCGCGCTGCAGAGCGGACGCAAGGTATTGGACGGCGTTAGCGCGGGTCAGAACTTGGCGACCTTGAAGTCGATCTACCAATGAAGCCGCTTTTGCCCGAAACCTGCTCAGGATCAAGCCTATGGTCAATCAACCTCCTGACCAGGCGTTAGGGCAAAGCCCAAACAAGCCCGCCCTGCCGGCGCGTCTCGAGCGTCCCGGCATTCCCGTCTTCCTGGTCTACCTTCTGGCGTTGGGGTTCTTTATTCTCGCGCTGGAAGGTTCGAAAATCTCGATATCCGGGTTTGTTGAGGGGCTGCCCCAGATGGCCGACCTCTTTGCGCGTATGGTGCCGCCGGACATCAGCCGCATCGTGCCGATCGGCAAGGCGCTCCTTGAAACCTTTCAGATGGCTTTGGTCGGCACCACCTTGGGCGTCGCCTTCAGCCTGCCGCTGGCGGTCTTGGCAACCCGTCGCCTGTCACCGCACCCGGCCATTTACTATCTGTCTAGAGGCCTGATCTCCTGGTTTCGCACTGTCCCCGACCTTGTCTGGGCTCTGTTCTTCGTCGTTACCGTCGGGCTCGGACCCTTTGCCGGCACCTTGGCGTTGATGGTCGATACCATGGGTTTCTGCGGAAAGTTCTTCGCCGAGGCTATGGAAGAAACCGAGCCCGGCCCTCAAGAGGCGCTGACCGCTCTCGGCGCCAGCCCCAGCGGTGTCATCTGCAGCGCCGTCATTCCGGCCGCGATGCCATCCTTTATAAACACCGGGCTGTTCAGTCTCGAGAAGGCGACGCGCTCCTCCGTTGTCCTTGGGCTCGTCGGCGCCGGCGGCATCGGTATTGAGCTGAAAGTGGCCATGGACCTCTTCGAGTACCCGACAGCCGCGACGATCATCGTCTGCATCTTCGTTCTCGTCCTGCTGGTCGAGCGTCTGAGCAGCCGGCTGCGGCACCGCATCATGTGAGCAGGCCGGCGAGAGCGAGCCTTCGCGAAAACCAACCCACGGAGAAGCAGCCATGCAGGAAAACGCCCTCACCAACCAATCGGCCACCGCTCACGAAGCTTGGGAAAACCGCTGGCAGAGCGAGAGCGGTCGGGCGGATTGGCTCAATCCTGATCCCGACGTCGCCGCAATCGTACCTCTGTTGCATTCAAGAAATTGCCACAGCATTCTTGATCTTGGCTGCGGCGTCGGGCGGCACGCCTGTTACCTCGCCAGCGAGGGTTTTGACGTTCACGCGATGGACGCCAGTCCTTCCGGCCTCGAGTTCGCGGCCAATCAGGCAACAGAGCATGGTCTTGAGATCACTTGCCGACAAGGCTTGATGACGGCCCTACCCTACGACGACGCCAGTTTCGACTATGTACTGTCCTTCAATGTCATCTATCACGGCGACGGCGAGGTGGTGGCACGCAGCATTGCGGAGATCCACCGCGTCCTGAAGCCCGGCGGCCTTTTCCAGGGGACCATGCTCTCGAAACGCAATGCCAACTATGGCATCGGTGTAGAAGTCGCGCCGAACACCTTCGTGGTCAGCGATGCGGGCGACGGTGACAAGAACCATCCGCACTATTATTGCAAGGCGGGCGAACTAGTGAATCTGTTCGAAGACTTCGAGCTGCTGTCGCTCGTCGACTGCGAACACGAGCGCCCCGGTTCCTATCACTGGCACCTTGTGGCGGAGCGGCTTTAAGAACCCTCGGCACTGTAAGCACCGGCGATCGCTGCTGCCAGGCGCGCGTTGTTGCGTACCAGAGCGATGTTGGCGGTCAGGCTCGCGCCTTCGGTCAGGGCTTCCAGGCGTCCAAGCAGGAACGGCGTCACGTCCTTCCCTTGAATGCCCTGCGCCGAAGCTTCTTGCAGCGCAGTCTGGATGTTCGCTTCCATCGCCGCGGCCGGAATTTCATCCTCAACCGGGATCGGATTGGCGATCACCAGACCACCGCCCAGACCATTACTGGGACCATCCGTGGGACCATCAGCAGGACCGAGCCCCCACTTGACCGCCATGACCGAAGCCACCTGTTCCGCGCTGTCGCAACGCAGTGGCGCGGCAAGGCCGCTCTCGCGGCTGTAGAAGGCCGGAAAGGCATCGCTGCCGAAGCCGATGACCGGCACCCCCAGGGTCTCCAGCACTTCCAAAGTCTTGGGCAGGTCGAGGATCGCCTTGGCGCCGGCGCAGACCACGGCGACCGGGCTGCGCGACAGTTCCTGAAGGTCGGCGGAAATGTCGAAGCTGAACTCGGCGCCGCGGTGAACACCGCCGATGCCGCCGGTCGCAAAGATACGGATCCCGGCAAGAGCCGCGCAGATCATGGTGGCGGCAACCGTGGTCGAACCCGCCTGACCCGCGGCCAATACCGCCGGAAGGTCGGCACGGCTGACCTTTGCCACCGCCTTCATGTCGGCGAGGCGGCGCAGTTCCGTTTCCTCCAGGCCCACCCGGATGCGGCCGTCGAGGATCGCAATGGTCGCCGGTACCGCGCCGCCTGCGCGGATGTCGCTCTCCACCGCCAGCGCGGTTTCCAGATTGCGGGGAAACGGCATGCCGTGCGTGATGATGGTCGATTCCAGCGCCACGACCGCCCGCCCTTCCGCCAGCGCCTCGCTGACCTCGGGATGAACTGCCAGGCGCTCTGAATCTATTGTCGTGATGGTCCGGCTCATGCGGTCATGCGCTCCAGTTTTTCCAATGACAGGTCAGGGCAAACGCTCTCGGCGCAATCGACGGTCAACCGCGCAGCGGCGAGGGCTCGCGCCGCAGCCGCCTCCGGCGCGAGGTCCCGCAAACGCGCCTCCAGATAGGCCGCGGCCAGGGCATCACCAGCGCCGGTAACATCCCGCAAGGGCCCGGGAAGACTCTCCAGTCGCTGGCAGGTCTGCGCGCCGGCGACCAAGAGACCTTCTGCACCCAGGGTAATCACGACCTCGTCGACTCCGAGTGCCCGCAGGGCAGCGGCAGCGGCCTCCGGCGTGGCGTCGCCTCCGCTCTCCCCGACCAGCGTCATGGCTTCTTGCAGGTTCACAAAGAGAAAGGCCGTCTCGGAAAGCACTGCTTTGCACCGCAGCACCTTGGCCGGCGAAACACCGTTCACGGCCAGCGGGCAGCCTTCACCCGCCTTGGCGGCGATGTAGGCCAGGCTCTCCGGCGGCAGGTTGCAATCGGCGAAGATCGCCTCGGCAGACCAGAGATCATCCGGAAGCTGCTGCAACACAATCGGTTCGATCTCATCATAGATACGCATGTCCGCCACCGCGACCAGCATCTCGCCTTCCGGCTCCAGGGCAATCAAATGGAAAGCCGTCGGCGATGTGGCCGACCGGCTGAGGTGGCCGTGGTCGATGGGCAGGTTGTCCAGGCTCTCAAGGACGGCCAGGCCCTCGGCATCTTCGCCGATGCGGCTGACAAGCACGGCCTGCACACCCAGGCGGCCCAGATTCTCAGCGACGTTGCGGGCGACGCCGCCAAAACAACTCTCAATCGCCACCGGATTGGATGCCGCGGTCACGAAAGGCCGCGCGGCCTGTGCCTTACGGTCAAGATGGCAGGCCCCAAAGCAAACCACCTTCAAAGGCGGCGGTCCGGACGACGAGGAGTGATTAGATACCATAGTATGCAAAACGACTCTGTCTCTTACGACAAAAGAAAGCGCGACTGTTCCCTTACTGGAAGCAGCCCGACGGCGCCAGAGCGGAGCGGAAACGGCGGCGGCAAAACTTCGCGATAGATTGCCCCTTCCCGGCAGGCTATACCCGAGAGGGGATGAACTTTCAGTTGAACGGACATAGCCCCTCCGAATGGAAGGGGCCGGCCCAGGGTATGCCCAAGGCATCGAAGCAGCAGTGCGGCGTCGCTTGGCAGCGGACCAAGGCCGTGCTGCGCCGCTTCTGCCTCTGCGGCATCATGATCGCGGTAGCGGTCTGCGGCGGACTGATGGCACCCGGCACCGGTCAGGCCCAGAGTTTGAGCGATCCGGCGCAGATCCGCGAAAGCCGCGACAGGGTGCTGGATTCTGGCAACTACCAGACCGAAAGACCGGCGCCGCCCGAGGTTGAAGAGCGTGGCGAACCCCTGCGATTGCCGCCCTGGGTGATAGAAGCCTTCCTCTGGACCATCGCCGCGATTCTCGTCGTGATGGTGGCGGTCTTTCTGTTCAATGCCCTGCAGAACCGCACCGGCTTCAAACTGAAACGCAAATCGAAACAGCAGCCCTCCGCGACTCTCGTTGAAACCCCGCTTTTCGATATGCAGAGAGCGGTTGTCGACCGCAGCCTGGAAGAAGCCGACGCTCTGGCTGCCCAGGGCCGTTTCGCGGAAGCCATCCACCTTCTGCTTCTGGTTGCCATGGATCGCTTGAGACGAGAACTGGGCGCGCGAATCGCACCGGCCCTTACCGGCCGCGAGGTGCTGCAACTGGCGCCGGTGCCGCCGGCCGTGGTCGAACCTTTGTCCCGCATGGTCTCGCTTTCGGAAATCAAACACTTCGGCGGACGCGATGCGGCCGGCCCGGACTACGATCAATGCCGGCAGGACTTTCTGCAATTCAGCGGACAAGGTGAAGCGGCGCGATGAGCCAGATTCCCGCAAGCAGCGGCGGTCGGCCCGAAGCACCCGGTGAGACAGGGCCGGGTGGTATTGGACCGGGTGGCTCGGGGCCGGGTGGGGGCGTCTTCTCCTTTCAGGCCGTCGCCATTCTTGTGGTGGTCGGCATTCTCTGCTTTGCAACGGCAACATTGCTTGCCGTTTTTTCCGATCCCCAGAGCGAGCGGACCTTCGGCACCAATGCCTATTCCGATTCGGCCATCGGTCACCGTGCCTGGACCGAAATCCTGAAAGATCTCGAGATTCCCCTTCTCGTCAGCCGCAACGCTTCGGCGGAGAAAGCCGGGGAGTACGGGCTGCTGGTAACCGCACAGCCCCACATCACCAGCGACGCCGTGCAGGCTCTTGAGACCATGCGGGAAGCCTGGACCGTTTTGATCGTCCTGCCGAAGTGGGCCGGACGCCCGGACTTCCCGAACCAGCGCTGGCTTGCGGAGATGCGTCTGCTGAACGATTCAACGCCTGAACAGGTTCTGTCCATGGTCGTGGATGATGCAGAGATCATCCGCAGCGAAACGCTGCAGACCTGGCGCGGCGCCGACTGGGATATCGAACCGAGTATCAGCAAAGCCCAGTTGATGCGGTCCGACGACATCGCCCCAATCGTGGAAGGCGATGAGGGCATTCTGCTCGGTGAAGTGCGCGACCGAGGCACAACCTACTGGATTTTGTCCGACCCCGATGTGATCTCAAACAGCGGCATCGACGAGGGCGACAATGCCCTCTTTGCGGTCGCGCTGATTGAGGCGCTGCTACCGGCCGGCGGCACGGTCGTCTTCGATGAAGCCGTGCACGGCTTCACCACTTCGCCGGATCTATGGCGCAATCTTCTCAGCTTTCCGCTGAACCTCGCCGCCCTGCAGATGCTGGCCGCGGTCGGCATCCTGGTTTGGGCGGCGGCGGGCCGCTTCGGCGCCCCCTTGCCGACCCCGCCACGGCTGGAAGCCGGCAAGCGTGGATTGATCGACAACACCGCCAGCCTCTTCGAATATGCCGGCAACCTGCCGGACATCCTGCGCCGCTATCACGATGCCTGCCTGCGCGATCTCGGACGCCATATGAACATTCCGCGCGATCTGGATGAACACGATCTCACACGCTGGCTTGACCGGGTCGGCGAGGCGCGCGGCACCAGCCTGCGCTACAGCGAGGTCAGCAGCCGCGCCGCGGCAGCAACCCAACAGCTGAACCCGCCTCTGCAACACTACCTGCGCGCCGCGCGGCGCCTTTACCGATGGAAACAGGAGATGATTCATGGACATAGAGCCGATCCAAACGGTTTGCGCTCGGATACGCGAGCAGGTTCGCAAAACCGTGGTCGGACAGGACGCCGCGCTTGACCTGATGATCGTCGCCCTTCTGTCTGAAGGGCATGTTCTGCTGGAGGGTGTTCCGGGCACCGCCAAGACGCTGCTCGCCCAATCCTTTGCCGCGTCGGTTTCCCTGCAGTTCGGACGGATCCAGTTCACCCCGGACCTGATGCCCGGCGACGTTCTGGGCACCAACATCTTCAATTTCCAGACCAGCGGTTTCGTACTCACCAAGGGACCGATCTTCAGCCAGATCCTCCTGGCGGACGAGATCAACCGGACTCCGCCGAAAACCCAGGCAGCGCTGCTCCAGGCCATGCACGAGCGGGCGGTGACCATCGACGGATCGACACATTCCCTGGGTGAGAATTTCATGGTGATCGCCACCCAGAACCCGATCGAACAGCAGGGAACCTATCCCCTGCCCGAAGCGCAACTCGACCGTTTTCTCTTCAAGCATATCCTGGACTATCCCGCACGCGACGAGGAACGCGCCATCGTCGCCCGCCACGGCCACCGCAGCGTCATGCCGGAGGTATCCGACTTCGGCCTGGAGCAGGTCGCCGATCCGGCGGCCCTGGGGGCCATGCGGGGCGCTATCTCAGAGCTGCGGCTTTCAGACGACATCGTCGACTATATCGTCGATGTGGTGCGTGCGACCCGCGAACACGAGTCGCTGGAATTCGGCGCCTCACCCCGCTCGGCAAACATGATCGCGACCGCCGCCCGCGCTTACGCTGCCATAAACGGACGCGACTACGTCATTCCCGATGACGTGAAGTTCATTGCCCTGCCGGCTCTGCGCCACCGCATTGTCCTGGCGCCGGGTGCCGAGATCGAGGGCTTGCAGCCCGACATTCTGATCCGTCAGGTCCTCGACCAGGTGCCCGCCCCACGATGATCCGCCCGACCTTCCGCGCTGTCACCCTCTTTGCCGCCGGTGTTCCGCTGGCCTTTGGTGTGCTGTTGGCGGAAGAATCGTACTGGCCCTTTGTTGTCGCCTTGCTGTTCCTGTCGGGCTTCGCGCTGCTGACCGACAGCGTTTTGATGCTCTCCCCGGGTCGCCTGGATATCGATCTGAAGATCCCGAAAGTTCTCTTCATCGGAGAGACCGAGACCTTGGGGGTACGCCTGCAGGCGATGACGCAACGCCGGGCGACCATCGAAGCGGTCTGCGATGTGAACGGTCTGATCGAACGCCCCTTGCCCCTGCTGGCACCCCTGAACGCCCAGGGAACCGCCATACTGCCCTTCCCCTTGCAACCCAAACAGCGAGGCACGGCGGTGATCGAGCGGCTCTGGCTGCGCTGGTCCGGCCCTCTCGGGCTGGTGCGCGCCGTTCACGTGGTGCCGATCGACGCAGAACTCTCGGTCACCCCGAACATCCGCGGTGTCCGGCAAACCGCCATCCAATTCTCCGATCCCAACGCTTTTTTCGGCATCAAGGCGCAGCGCCAGCAGGGCGAAGGCTCGGAGTTCGAAGCCCTGCGCGACTATGTTCCCGGTCTCGACCAGCGCTCCATCGACTGGAAGCACTCGGCCCGCCACCGCAGCCTGGTCTGCAAGGAGTTCCGAACCGAGCGCAACCATCAGATCGTGCTGGCTTTCGATACCGGTCATCTGATGAGCGAGCCGCTGCAAGGCATCAGCAAGCTGGACCACGCCGTCAATGCCAGCCTGCAGCTTGGCTATGTCTCGCTGCGCGCCGGCGACCGTATCGGCGTCTTCGGTTTCGATTCCCGCGTGCGCCTGTTCAGCCAGCCGACGGGCGGGGTCGGAACCTTCTGGCGTCTGCAGAAAGCCGCGTCCGAGCTGAGCTACAGCCCCGACGAGACCAACTTCACCCTTGGCCTTTCGGCCCTGGCCGGGCGTCTCAACCGGCGATCTCTCGTTATCCTCCAGACCGAGTTCGTGGACACCATCACCGCCGAGTTGATGGTGGAGAACATAGAGCGCCTGGCCGCCCGGCACCTCGTGCTCTTCGTCTGCCTGCAGGACTCCACCCTGGATGAAACCGTGGACGGAGACCCCACAAATGTGAATGCCATGTCCAAGTCGGTCATCGCAGACGAATTCCTGCGGGAACGGCGCATCGTGATGGAGCGCCTGAGGCGCATGGGCGTGCATTGCCTGGACGTAAAGGCCGAACAGATCGGCCCGGAGATCATCAATCGCTACCTTGAAATCAAGCGTCTGGAGTTGATCTGATGAACGCGCCCCTGAAGAGCTTCGAGTTTCGGCGCGAACGTGAGGCAAGCTGGCGGGAGCTGGAGAACCTGATCGGCATTGCCGAGAAAAAAGGCCTGAAATCGCTGCCTGCCGAACAATTGCTCCGGCTGCCGAGCCTTTACCGCGCCGCCCTGTCGTCACTCTCCGTGGCGCGCAGCATCTCCCTCGACCAGAACGTCGTCGGCTACCTGGAAAGTCTTTGCGCCCGCGCCTACTTCCAGGTCTACGGCGCGCGCTCGAACTTCTTCGAGAGCGTCGGCCAGTTCTTCGCCGTGAGTTTCCCGGCGGCTGTCCGCAGCGCTTTCTGGCCCATCATCATCGCCGGGTTCTGGATGACTCTGGGCCTGACCATCGGCTTCCTTCTGGTTCAAGCCTCGCCGGACTGGTATTACAGCTTTGTGCCCGCCGATCTCGCCGGCGACCGCACCCCCGCAAGCTCGACCGAGAGTCTGCGGCGCACACTCTTTGACGGTGCCGACACGGCGGAGCGCCTCTACGTCTTCGCTACCTTTCTCTTCACTCACAACTCCAAGGTTGCCTTGATGGCCTTTGCCCTGGGCTTTGCCCTGGGAGTCCCGACGATTCTGCTGATGTTCTACAACGGCCTGATTCTCGGCGCCTTCCTGGCGCTCTTCGACGGCCACGGACTGCTAGGCGATCTCGGCGGCTGGCTGTCGGTCCACGGCACGACCGAGATACTGGCCATCATTCTCTGTGGCGGCGGCGGTCTGGTGCTGGCACGCGCGATCATCTTTCCCGATCAGAACAGCCGTCTGGACAGCCTGGCGCGACGCGGCCGTGCCGCCGGCACCCTGGCCGTCGGCGCCGTGATGATGCTGCTCGTCGCCGGACTCTTAGAGGGTTTCGTGCGCCAATTGGTCACAGACACCGCCGTCCGCTATACCATCGGCGGTCTGATGCTGGCCTTCTGGCTGACCTACTTCACGTTTTCCGGGCGGGGCCGTAGCGATGGCGACGACTAGTACGCGGGTCACGCCCAATCAACCGGCACCGGCCGCCAGGTCAAAGGGCGAGCGCCGGATCGTAACCCCGGAAGGGGTGCCGCTGACCTTTCAATTGGCCGAGCGGGGAGAGCGGGCCGCCGCGGTCCTCATCGATCTCGTGATCATGCTGGTTGCCCTGGGTGCCGTGGTGCTTTCGTTCGTATTCGTCTCCTGGCAACTCGGGTTCTCCGAGATCATCATCGGCGTCACCCTGCTGCTGTTTTTCCTGATCCGCACCTTCTATTTCGTCTACTTCGAACTGCGCTGGCAGGGTGCAACCCCGGGAAAGCGGGCCCTCGGCCTGCGGGTTATCGACCGCAAGGGCGGCTACCTGCGCCCGGATGCGGTTTTTGCCCGGAACATCCTTCGCGAGGTGGAGCTGTTTTTGCCTCTGACCCTGCTCCTGGCCGGACCCGAGCAGGGCAGCAGCGCCTGGGTAAACCTGCTGACCCTCGGTTGGCTATCGGTCTTCATCCTGCTGCCCTTCTTCAACAAGGACCGTCTACGCGCCGGCGACGTAATCGCCGGTACCTGGGTCGTGTCCGCACCGAAGACCCTGCTGCTCTCCGACGTAGCCGCCGGCGCGAAGGCAAAGCAAGGCCCGAACCAAACGGCCGCCCCGGAGTTCCCCTTTAGCCGCAGTCAGTTGGAGATTTACGGCATCTACGAGCTGCAGACCCTGGAGGATGTGCTACGCCAGAAGGGACCGCAGACCCAGGAAACCCTGCGCGAGGTGACACTGCGCGTACAGCGTAAGATCGGTTGGACCGGTGAGGAGAAAGTCGATTACCGCCGTTTCCTTGAGGCCTTCTACGCCGCCTTGCGGGCCCATCTGGAGTCCCGCCTCCTGTTCGGTGAGCGCCGCGAGAACAAGCACGACCGCAAGGGGCCGCCGGGCTCCGCCGACGGCCCTGGTGCGACCGGAAGTTAGTCGAAAACAGCCGCAATCTGCTCGGTATCGACGCCTTCCTTGGCGATGCGCAGGTCGTGGTAGAGCACGGAGACCGCAACGGCCAGCAGAGCGCTCGAGATGGCCGACACGACATAGTTGACGATCATGATCAGGCTGAGGCCAAAGCCCGTGAAGACGGCGACGCCGGCAACAAGGCCGAAAACCGACCCCAGAATCAGCAAAACCACAAAGAGAATCACCAGCACGCCGAGAACCTGCCAGCGATTGCCCTTAGTCAACTCCATGCTGCGTTTGAAGCTGCCGATGATGCCGGGCTTTTCGACGACATAGGCGGGCACAGTGACGGCAAAGATGACAATCGCGAAAACGCCGGGAACGATGAGCAGAACAAGCCCAACGCCCATGATCAGCGACGCCAGGATGGCGATGATCAAAACGGGGAAGAATGCCGCCAGACCACTCGAAATCAATTGGCCGATGCCCGCCGGTCGTCCGCGCATATAGGCGACGGTGCCGTAGACCAAGGCAGCCATCAGCACATAGGACAGAACGATCGACACCAGCAGAATCACGGTCCCGCCAAGGTCGAAGTCAGGTTCTGCACCAACCATCAGATCGTCGACAGTGGTCAGGTTGTAGAGCAAAGCGGGAATCTGGAGCACCAAAGCCAAGATGCTAAAGGGCACGAGGTTGGCGAGAAAGACGCTGAAGGTGCGCTTGATGACGGCGCCTACAGAAATCGCCGCCGAAGCGGCCGGGCCGCCGCTCATGCTTGTCGAATCGCTCATCAATGAATCTCCGAATGCATTCAATTAAGGAATTGGGAATGGCAATAGAATATGGCGGAAACCAACCTATGGCTCCGCCTTCGGACCGCTTCCGTCCGCGTTGAACGTCATATGCCTTGCACCCCCTGCACGGCAGCGCGGCGCGGCTCCTGCAAAAAAACAGATCCCCACCGCGCATTCGTCTCACTGAGAGTCGACTATACCTTGATCGTCATCCCGGGGCCATGCCCAGCCAGAATATAGCTGTATTGCTTAGATTGTAGTGAGAGGGCTTATCAAAGCCCAAGATGACTGCTCTAAACCGCCTGGCTGTACCGCGTGCTTTCGCCGAGATAAGCGTCGAAACAGGCGGCGATGAGGCGCAAGGCCTGTTTGCCTGCCGGGGTCACCTGCAGGCGCAGGCCGCTGCGCTGGACCAACCCATCCTCGATAAAAGGGTCCAAGCGCGCCAGATCTTCGGAGAAATCGAAGCCCGGCAAACCCTGATCCTTGGCGATGGCAGCCAGATCGACGGCGAAATCGCACATCAGCCGTTCGATGACCTTTCGCCGCAGCCGATCCTCCGCCGTGACCGCGATGCCGCGGCAGACCGGAAGCCGGCCCTCTCGCAGGGCCTTGCTGTAAGCCAGCAGGTCCTTTTCATTCTGGGCATAGCCCTGCGGCAGACTGCCGATGGAAGAAACGCCGAGGCCGAGTAGAGCCTCTGCCGGATCGGTGGTGTAGCCCTGGAAGTTGCGCCGCAAACGCCCTTCCGCAGCGGCCTGAAACAGCGGATCGCCGGGCAACGCGAAGTGGTCGAGGCCGACGGCGCGATAGCCCTTCAACGTGAGGATACGCTCGGCGAGTTCCGCCTGGGTCAGGCGCTGCTCGGCACCCGGCAGGGCCGCCGTATCGATCATCTTCTGGTGCTTCTTCATCCAGGGCACATGGGCATAGCCGAAGACGGAAACCCGGTCCGGCTGCAGGTCGGCGGCCAGGGCGGCGGTCTGCTTCACGTCGTCCAGACCCTGGTGCGGCAGGCCGTACATAAGGTCGAAGTTGAGGGCCTTGATACCGGCGGCCCGCAGAAGCCCGGCAGTCTGGCGGGTGACGGCAAAGGGCTGCACCCGGTTGATCGCCTCCTGAACGTGGGGATTGACGTCCTGCACCCCCAGGCTGGCCCGGTTGACCCCGGCGGCGGCCAGAGCCTCGGCCTTTTCGCGGTCGAGGTGGCGTGGATCGATCTCTATGGCCACTTCGGCCCCGGGCAGCAGATCGAAAACCTGTCGAAGATCGTCCATCACCGCCATGAAGTCGGCGCCGCTGAGGATCGAGGGTGTGCCGCCGCCCCAGTGGATACCGCTGACCGGCCGTTTGCCGCCCAGGGCCTCGCCCAGCAGCGCGATTTCACGGCGCAGCAGCGCCACATAGGCCGCCACCCGCTTGTAGCCGTTGGCCACCGTCATGTGGCAGCCGCAGTACCAGCATAGCTGGCGGCAAAAGGGCACATGCAGGTAGAGCGACAGCGGCATCTCCGCCGGCAGTTCCGCCAGCCATTGGCGGTAAAGCGCCCCCTCCACCCCGTCATGGAAGTGCAGGGCGGTCGGATAGCTGGTGTAGCGCGGGGCCCTGGCTTCGGCCAGGCGGAGCGGCAAGCTTGTCATGATGCGAAGCTAGCCGCCTGGGCCTGCGGCGGCATTGATTTCAGTCAAATGGGAAGTCGGCCCATCAAATCGAGGCCTGGCGGTCCTCACGCATCATGACCGCCGCTTTTTCGGCGATCATGATGGCCGGCGCATTGGTGTTGCCGGAGGTGATGGTCGGCATGATCGAGGCATCGGCCACCCGCAGCCCTTGAAGGCCCTGAACGCGGAGGCGCGGGTCGACCACGGCGCCCGCGTCGCTGCCCATCTTGCAGGTGCCCACGGGGTGGAAGATCGTCGTGCCGATATCCCCGGCGGCCTTGGCCAAGTCGTCCTCTGATTCGATGGCCGCACCCGGCAGAAACTCCTCCGGCTGAAAACGCTGCAGGGCGGGGGCCGCGCAGATGCGCCGGGTCAGGCGCAGGGCCGCTGCGGCGATGGTCCGGTCGTTGGCTGCGGTCAGGTAGTTCGGTTTGATCACCGGCGCCTTGCGGAAATCGGCCGAGCGGATATGGATGGTCCCGCGGCTCTCCGGCCTCAGATTGCAGACCGAGGCGGTGAAAGCGGGGAAGTCATGCAGCGGTTCGCCGAACTTGGGCAGGCTGAGGGGTTGAACGTGGTACTGCAGGTCCGGCGTCTCGCGCGCCGGGTCCGATTTGGCGAAGGCGCCGAGCTGGCTGGGCGCCATCGACAGCGGGCCGCGCCGGAACAAGGCGTATTCCAAGCCCATGAGCGCCTTGCCGAAAAGGCTCTGGACCTGTTTGTTCAGGGTCTTGGTGTTCTGGATCTTGAAGATCATGCGCAGTTGCAGATGGTCCTGCAGGTTCTCACCGACGCCGGGCAGTTCATGGGCCACGTCGATGCCCTGGGCCTGCAGCAGCGCGCCGGGCCCGATGCCGGAAAGCTGCAGCAACTGCGGCGACCCGACGGCCCCGGCGCTCAGCACCACCTCGCCGCGTGCCGCGGCGCGGCGCGGCTGGCCATCCTGTTGGAAGTCGATGCCGGTCACCCGCCTGCCGTCCAGCACCAGTCTTTCCGCCTGGGCCCGGGTCATCACCGTAAGATTGGACCGGCTCTCGACCGGACGCAGGAAGGCCTTGGCCGCACTCCAGCGCACGCCCTTGCGTTGGTTTACCTGAAAGTATCCGCAGCCCTCGTTGTCCCCGCGATTGAAATCCGTCGTCGGGGGAATGCCGCTCTCCGCCGCCGCCTCGCGGAAGGCATCCAGGATCTCCCAGGAAAGGCGCTGTTCCTCGACCCTGAGTTCGCCGTCGCCGCCGTGGAAGTCGTCACCGCCCGCAAAGTGATCTTCCGAGCGTTTGAACAGCGGCAGCACGTCGCTCCAGGCCCAGCCGGGATTGCCGAACTGACGCCAGTTGTCGTAGTCGCGCGCCTGGCCGCGCATGTAGATCATGCCGTTGATGGAAGAAGATCCGCCCAGCACACGCCCGCGCGGATAATTCAGCGCCCGGCCGTTCAGCCCCGCTTCCGCCTCGGTCTTGAAGCACCAGTCGGTGCGCGGCGTGTTCATGGTGTAGAGGTAACCGACGGGGATATGAATCCAGTGCCAGGAGTCCCTGCCGCCGGCCTCCAGCAACAGCACCGAGACATCCGGATCGGCAGACAGACGGTTGGCGAGACAACAGCCGGCCGAGCCCGCGCCAACGATCACATAGTCGTAAGTTCCGGCGTCCTGCCGCTCAGTCCCCGCCGCCATCGGTGTTCCCCGCCTCGATCTGATCTTCTTGTTGCTTGGCGGGAACTATAACACCGCCGACGGGGGGAAAAAGCCTCTCCTCAACCCCCCTCCCCGGCCGACTCGCGGCGGCGGTTGAGGGCGGCGGTGATGCGCGGGCCGATCATCGGAACGAAGAGCACCACGGCGGCGATGATCAGGATCGACAGGGTCAGGTCACGCTCCCAGAGGAAGGACCAGCTGTCGTTGTTGATCATCAGGGCGCGGCGCAGGTTCTCCTCCATCATGCCGCCGAGGATGAAGCCCAACAGCATGGGCGCCATGGGGAAATCCAGGAGGCGCAACACCACCGCGGCGATGGCGAAGAGCACCATCAGGTGAATGTCAAAGGTGTTGAAGGAGACGAAGTAGACGCCGATCAGCGAGAAGAACACGATCAACGGCAGGAGGATGTTGGAGGGAATCGCCAGAACCCGGGCGATATAGGGAATCAGCGGCAGGTTCAGGATCAGCAGGATCACGTTGCCGATGTACATCGAGATGATGACCGACCAGAAGACCTCCGGATTGTCCTGGAACAGCCGCGGCCCGGGCTGGATGCCGTAAGACAGCAGGGCGCCCAGCATGATCGCGGTGGTACCGGAGCCGGGAATGCCCAGGGTCAGCAGGGGCACGAAAGACCCGGAAGCGGCGGCATTGTTGGCGGTTTCCGGCGCCGAAAGGCCGCGGATCGAGCCCTTGCCGAACTCGGCCCCTTTCTTCGGCCCGGCGATACGCTGTTCCATGCCGTAGGCGAGGAAAGACGCGATGGTCGCACCGGCGCCCGGCAGCACGCCGACGAAGAAACCGAGCACGGAGGAACGGCCGATCACCGGGGCCATCTCCTTCACCTCGGACTTCTCGATCTTCATCGAGCCGAGCCGCTTCTGCGCCTCCATCTCTTTCTTGCGGTCCGCATCGGTCTTGGGCCTCAGGATCGACATCAACGCTTCCGACAAGGCGAAGGTCGCCATGGCCAGCAGCAGGAAGGAGATGCCGTCGATCAGCGACTGGCTGCCGAAGGTAAAACGCGGCACGCCGACGCCTTTGTCGGTGCCCACGGTGGACAGCATCAAGCCCAGCGCAGTCATCAGCAGCGCCTTGATGACGTTGCCCTTGCCGGCGAAGGCGGCAACCGCGGTGAGACCCAGCACCATGAGGGCAAAATAGTCCGTCGACTGGAAGGCCAGCGACACCGCCGCCAGCGAGGGCGCGGCGATCAGCAGGAACACGGCGGCGATGGTGCCGCCGGAGAAGGAAGAGTAGGCGGCGATCGCCAGCGCCTTGCCGGCCATGCCCTGGCGCGCCATGGGATAACCGTCGAAGGCGGTCGCCACCGTACCGGCAACGCCGGGGGCGTTGATCAGGATCGAGGAGGTCGAGCCGCCGAAGATGGCGCCATAGTAAACCCCGGCCATGAGGATCAGGCCGGTGGCCGGGTCGAAGCCGTAGGTGATGGGGATCATCAGCGCGATGGCGGAGATGGGCCCGAGGCCCGGCAGCATGCCGATGAAGGTGCCGACAAAGCAGCCGGCGGCGACCATCAGCAGGTTGACCGGCGAAGCCGCCGTGGAGAGTCCCTGTAGAATACCTTCCAGCACGGCCTAACCCTCCAGAAACGCGGGCAGCGCCGCGATGTAGACATCCAGCACCTGGGTCATCAGCAGCCAGAACAGCACCACCAGGGGCACCGAGGCCGCGAGAATGATCACGGGGCGGCGCTCGCCCAGAACCCAGAAACCGAACATGAGGAAAAGGCTGGTGGAAATCAGGAAGCCCGCCGGCCGTACCGTCAAACCGTAAGCCACCATGGCAATACAGATCAGGGCCGCCTTGCCCCAGAGAAACCCGGTCACCTGCATCTTCTCGTTGCTGCCAGGCTTGAGCAGCAGGACGAGGGACAAAACGATGCCCATGATCGCCAGAATCTCGGGAATTGTGCGGGCTGTGAAGGCGGCGTTGGCCTGAAACGGCAGCACACGGATCTCATCGATCTGCAGCCAGTAGAAAAGGCTGAACGCCAGCATCAGCAGCGCGCCGATGCGATCGCGGGTCAACATGACGGGGTCCCCCCAATTTTCGGAACAGTCTGCCAAGCTTCTTCGCCCGGCATCAAGGAAAGAAAGGGGAAGCCGGGGTCCTGGCTTCCCCTTTCGGGAGTTCCTTCAGATCGCTTTCAGGCTACTTGCCTGAGCCAATCACAGGAAGCCCAATTCCTTCATGAGGTCGCCGATCTGCTGTTCCTGGGTTTCCAGGAAACCGACGAACTCCGCATCGGGGTTGTAGATGTTCACCCAGCCGTTACGGGCCCGAACGGTTTCCCATTCCGGGGTGTCGTACATCTTCTGGATCGTCGCGACGTAGGCCGCCTTCTTTTCCTCGGAAAGGCCGGGAGCAGCGAAGAAGCCGCGCCAGTTCACGAACTGGGTGCCTTTGGAGCCGGCTTCGTCGCAGGTCGGAACGTCGGAAGCGGCGTCGAGGCGTGCGGCAGATGTGATGCAGAGAATGCGCACTTCGCCTTGTTTGGCCAGTTCGATGGCTTCACCGAAGCCGGTGGAAAGCGCCTTGATCTCGCCGGAGAGCAGGCCGGCCATGGCCTTGCCGCCCGCGTCGTAGGGAATGTACTTCACCGCGGTGGGCTCGGCGCCCGTGCCCTTCATCACCAGGGCGGCAACCAGATGGTCCATACCGCCGGCAACGGAACCGCCGCCAATGGCAACGTTCGTGGGGTCGGCGTTATAGGCTTCAACCAAACCGCCGAAATCCTGAATCGCCGAGTCCTTATGGACGACCATGGCCGCATAGTCGCCGATGGTCGAAGCGATCGGCGTCAGGTCGCGGAAGGACTGCGGGAACACACCCTGCAGCGAGCGGATGACGATCGGCGTGGAATTCACCATCAGGGTGTCGCCCTGCTTGGCCGCGGTCTCGATCAGGTGGGCGATGGCCTTGCCGCCGCCGCCACCGGACATGTTCTCGTAGGAAGCTGTACCTACCAGACCCGCCTTGGTCAGCGCCTCGCCGGTGCCGCGGGCGGTCCCGTCCCAGCCACCGCCGGCGCCGCCGGGGATCAGAAAGTGGATTTTATCGAGTTCCTGGGCCTGCGCCGAGGCCATACCCAAAGAGGCAGCCAGAGCTGCGCCGGTAGCCGCCGCAACCAAGGCGCGGCGGGACAAGGGAAACTTTCGCATTCTTTCCTCCCAATGCATTATTGACGGGTCAATTGCCCGTTTTGCCCAAATATGATCATAGCGCGGCAACCTGACGCCAACCTGTCGCGCCGAATCCCGTGCTTTGGCCCGCGCTATGAGAAGAAAAACGTAAGGAGCCCGGGTTGCGGCTGCTCTTGGTGGAAGACAACGAAGATCTCGGCGATGCCCTGGAACGCCATTTCCGGAGTGGCGGCCATGCCGTCGACTGGGCCCCCAGCGCCCCGGAAGCCGAGGATTTTCTGCGCGCCGACACCCAGGGCTATGACTTGGTGATCCTCGATATCATGCTACCGGGCGGCGACGGGCGCGAGATCCTGCAGCGGATCCGCAGCAGCGAAAGCGGCCTGCCGGTGCTGGTGCTGACCGCCCGTTCCCAGATCACCGACCGGGTAAACCTGCTGGATCTGGGCGCCGACGACTACATGACCAAGCCTTTCGACGTCGCCGAGTTGGACGCCCGCTGCCGCGCCGTCGTGCGCCGGCGCCACGGACAGGCCCAAAGCCTCATCCAGGTCGGCGCCCTGGAACTGGATGCCGCTTCCTCCAGGGTCATGGCTCAGGGGCGGCCGCTGGACCTGCGCAGCCGTGAACTGCGCCTGCTTGAAGTGCTGATCGCCCAGCCCGGTCAGGTTTTCAGCAAAAGTCAGCTTATGGACAAACTCTTCGGCCTGACCGATGACGCCAGCGAAAACGCCATCGAAGTCTACATCGGCCGCCTGCGCCGCAAGATCCAGGACAGCGGTGTGATCATCGAAACCGTGCGCGGCCTGGGGTATCGGCTGCGCGAGGGCCAACAGGGCGAGAGCCGCGAATGACCGCCGCCCGGTCCTCCTCCGCCCGACCCTCTTCCAACTGGTCGCCGCCGGGCTGGTCTCTGCGCCGCCGCCTGCTCGGCCAGCTGCTGCTGGTCTTCGCCGGTCTGGCGGTGTTGCTTTACCTCTCCGTCCAGGCGGTTGCGGGACGGGCGGCCGATGCGACCCAGGACAACATCCTCGGCGCTTCGGCCATCGCCATTGCCGAACAGGTACGGGTGGTGGAAGGCAGCATCACCGTCGACCTGCCCTATGCGGCGCTGGAGATGCTGGGCCTGGCCGGCGAGGACCGCGTCTTTTATCGCATCGCCGACGGCAAGGGCGCCGTGGTCACCGGCTATGAGGACCTGCCAGCCGGCACGGCACCGGCGAGCGAAGAAGCTCCCCTCTTCTTCACTGCGGTTTACCGCGGCGACACCGTGCGCGTCGCAACCGCGCGCCGCTCCATCCTGGCCAGCGGTGCGCGGCAAACCGTCCTGATTACGGTTGCCCAGACACGCGAAGCCCATGGCGCCCTGACCACCAGTATCGCCCTTTCCGCCGCCGCTGTCGGTGGCGGCTTCCTCGCCCTCGCCGGCCTGCTCGCCTGGATCGCCATCGCCCGCGCCCTGAAACCGGTACAGGAGATCGAACGTGCCATCGCCGCCCGGGCCTCGGACGACTTCTCAACCCTGGAAACCGCCGCCCCGCGGGAGATTCTGCCGCTTGTCGATGCCATCAACGACTTCGTTGAGCGCCTGCGCCTGACCCTCGACACCAGTCAACAGTTCATCGCCGAGGCGGCCCACCGCATCCGCACACCCCTGGCGGCGCTGAAGGCCCAGGCCGAGGTCAGCCTGAAGGCCGGGCCGGAAAAGACGAGCGAGGAGAGCCTGCGCCGCATGCTGCACGCCGCCGACGAGACCTCGCAGTTGACCACCCAGTTGCTGACCCAGGCGATGGTCGCCTACCGCGCCGAGCGCGCCGAGCGTCAGCGCCTCTCCCTCGCCAGCCTGGCGCGCACGGCGGCCCGCGACCTGGAAGTCGCCGCCGAGATGCGCGGCATCGACTTTCGCATGGACCTGGCCGAGGGCTTGGATATCCAGGGCGACGAAATTGCCTTGCTGGAAGCCATCCGCAATCTGCTGGACAATGCCATCAAGTACGGTCCGCCCGACGACTTCGTGCAGATTACGGTCAAAGCCGATCCGGCGCCGGAAATCGCCATCGCCGATCACGGACCGGGCATCCCGCGCAAGGACCGTGACCTGGTCTTCGAAAGGTTCCGCCGTGGCGCCGTCGATCCGCGCTCGCTCGGTTCCGGCCTGGGGCTTTCCATCGTCCGCCAGGTCATGCTGACACACCGCGGCCGGGTGCGCCTGGAGCACAACGAACCGCAGGGCCTCGTCGTACGCCTGATCTTTCCGCCGGTTCGCAAAACAGCAGGACACCGCGAATGAACATCCTTGCTCGATGCTTCGCGCCGATGGCGATCACTTTCGCGCTGGCCGCGAACCCGGCGCAAGCCTTTGAGATCGAAGAAGCGCGCAGCTACCCTGCGCTGCGCGACGCGGGCGCCAGCGCCGTGCTGCATATCATCGGAACCACCGATGCCGACACCATGGACGGATTGATCCGCGCCTATCGGGCTCAACAGCCGGAAATCGCGCTGGTCTATCATCAGGCCAGCAGTCGCGATGTCTTCAGCGCAGTCGAAGGAGGGGAGAGCTTCGACGGCCAATCCTACGATCTGGCGATTTCCTCAGCCATGGACCTTCAGATCAAGTTGGTGAATGACGGCTATGCCCGCCCGCACCGCTCTGTCGCCACCGCGCGGCTGCCGCGTTGGGCAAGCTGGCGCGAGCGCATTTTCGGCTTCACCCGGGAACCGGCGGTGATCGCCTATGATCCGCGCGCCTTCGAGGGGACGCCGCCGCAGTCCCGTTTCGAACTGCTGAGCCTGCTGCGTGGATCGGAGGCCCGTTTTGCGGGACGCGTCGCCACCTACGATCCGAAAGTCAGCGGGCTTGGTTACCTCTTCGCCACCCAGGACAGCCTGCAATCGGACACCTACTGGCGGCTGATGGAGGTCTTCGGCAACCTCTCGGCCAAGCTCTCCTGCTGCTCGGGTGAGATGCTCGACCTGCTCGAAGAGGGGGAAATCGCCGTGGCCTACAACGTCCTCGGCTCCTACGCCCAGGCGCGGCGCGATGCCGGCGCCTCCATCGCCATCGTCTACCCGGAGGACTACACGCTTTTGATGGTCCGCACGGCGCTGATTCCCAAGACAAGCGACAATCCGGGAGTCGCAGGCGGTTTCGTCGACTTCCTGGTTTCGCCGGAGGGCCAGCGCGTGATTGCCGGGGAAGTGAGCCTCGCCCCAGCCCTGCCGGAGGGCGAAACCGGCACCCTGATTCCCGTGCGGCTCGGGCCCGGCCTGCTGGTTTTCCTGGACGGGCTGAAACGCCGCGCTTTCCTCTCGGAATGGGAAGACGCCGTAACGGAGCAGCGTTAGCGGTATTCCGGGTTCGGATGGTCGAAGCGGCAGCCGGCATCCCAGAGGGAACGCTGATTGCCGTGGACCGGAAAGCCGCCGGCGTCCTTCAACAAACGCGCCAGATGCATCAGGTTCCAGGTCAGGAAAGTCGTGTTGCGATTGGTGAAGTCGTTCTCTGGACCGCCGGAGCCGGGATCCAGGTAGGACGGCCCCGGCCCGGCCTCGCCCAACCAGGCGGCATCGGCCTGGGGCGGGATTGAATACCCGAGATGCTGTAGAGAATAGAGAATGTTCATTGAGCAATGCTTGGCACCGTCCTCATTGCCGGTCACAAGACATCCTCCAACCTTGCCGTAATAGGCATACTGCCCTGCTGCGTTCAGGTCGCCGGAGGAGGAATACAGCCGCTCGATCACCTTGGTGCAAACCGATGATTTTTCACCCAGCCAGATCGGCGTGGTGATCACCAGGATGTCCGCGGCTTTCACCTTGTCGTATAGCGTCGGCCAATCGTCCTGCGCCCAGCCGTGCTCGGTCATATCGGGGCTGACACCATAGGCGATCGTGTGATCGACGGGCCGCAGGTCCTCCACCGCCACGCCGTTCTTCTCCATGATAGCCTTTGCGATGTCGATCAGTCCCTGGGTGTGGGATTGCCCGGGGCTGGGTTTCAAGGTGCAGTTCAGGAATAGCGCCTTCAGGTCGCTGAAATCCCACTTGTTCTGTTTACACCAGCTCTCCTGAAGTTCATTCAACATAACCTGCTATCCCTTCCGGTTCGGTTGTGGCGCAAGCCACCCTGGCGCCCGGCGCGGGCCTGCTCCAGATGCCGCACGGCTTGTCGCAGTTACAAGCTGCATCACACCATTATACGCATCGATACGATCGGCAAATGGCATCGATGAGCCAAGACTAAACATCCGCTTCTGTTTCTTATGTCTCTGGGCGACGTTAGGCTGGTGCTGGAAAACTCTGAAAGATGGAGATGCCCTCTCGCCGAGCGACGTCCCGGGAGACCTGAATACCGCGGTGTTGGATGCGAAACAGGGAAAACCGGACTCTCGGGAACCGGAGCCCTAGTTTCTAAGGCAGAAGAGGCCCATGTAACCGCAAAGGTCGCGCTCATCAGAGCCCAACAACACAGCCGGCAAGCAGGCGGTGATACTGACGAGAAGCCAAAAAAGGGGCCAAGTCGGAGGAATGCACCAGACGACCGCCCCGCGGCCCCGCCGCGGGCGGCGATGCATGATGACTTGGAGGATTAGAGATGACCCCTGAAGAGATCCTCGCCCTACCCTCAATGCCGCCGGGCAATCCCAGCTATCCGACCGGGCCCTACCGCTTTGTCGGACGGGAATACTTCGTGATCATCTATGAGAGCGACCCGGAAGCGATCCGCCAGCTGGTGCCGGAACCCCTGGAGCCCGATGGTTCCGGCCAGGTCTACTACGAGTGGATCAACATGCCGGACAGCTCCGGGTTCGGGTCTTATGAGGAATCGGGTGTCGTGATCCCTTGCCGCTTTCACGGAGAGGCGGTGAACTATACGGCAATGATGTTTCTCAACGACGAACCGCCGATCTCAGCCGGGCGGGAAATCTGGGGCTTCCCAAAGCGTTGGGGCG
This sequence comes from Pelagibius sp., assembly GCF_965249265.1. Taxonomy (NCBI): domain Bacteria; kingdom Pseudomonadati; phylum Pseudomonadota; class Alphaproteobacteria; order Rhodospirillales; family Rhodovibrionaceae; genus Pelagibius; species Pelagibius sp. The sequence continues at coordinate 4,118,760 of NZ_OZ252224.1, forward strand.
AACCCAGCCTGAGGGTCGAGACCGACACCCTGACGGGTAGTTTGCATTACGCCGGCCAGTTGGTCGCACTGGGCACCATGGGTTACAAGCACGAGAACCTGATCAAGGACCCGAGCAAGCGCAACGAGGCCCTGAAAAAGACGCAGGTGAACCTGAAACTGCTGCCCTGCGTCACCGGCAAACCACTGGTCGCGCAGCTGGTTGCCTATAATCTGGAAGAAATCGATGTGAAGTTCCACTATGGCGGCCCGGCCCGCCTACACCTCGTGCCTCATGTGAACGCCCCGGTCGCCGACCTGCCGGTGCGGCACATGATCGGCGGCCGCCACTACAAAGCGGACCTGACCCTGCCCTTCGGGCGCGTCATACATGACTATCTGGCCTGACGGCACAAGACATCGAGGAGACAACGAAATGACCCAGGGCAAGAACGCCATCATCACCGGCTCGACCAGCGGCATCGGCCTCGGTATCGCAGAAGCCATGGCTGCCGCCGGTATAAATGTGATGTTGAACGGTTTCGGCGACGCAGCGGAAATAGAAGAGACGCGCAAAAAGCTTGCGGCCGATCACGGCGTCAAAGTCGCCTATAACGGCGCGGACATGACGAAGCCGGAGGAGATCGAGGCGCTGGTCGCCCAGACAGAAAGCGATTTCGGCCAGGTGGACGTGGTGGTCAACAACGCAGGGATCCAGAATGTCCAACCGGTGGAGGAATTCCCGGTCGCCAAGTGGGACGCCATCATCGCGATCAATCTGACCAGCTCCTTTCATACCATCCGTTTGACCCTGGGCGGCATGAAGCAGCGCGGCTGGGGCCGGGTGATCAACATCGCCTCCGCCCACGGCCTGGTCGCCTCGCCTTTCAAATCCGCCTATGTCGCGGCCAAGCATGGTGTCCTCGGCCTGACCAAAACGGTCGCTCTGGAGGCCGCCGAGCATGGCGTGACAGTCAATGCGATCTGCCCCGGCTATGTGCTGACACCACTGGTACAGATGCAGATTCCGGACACCGCCAAGGCCCGCGGTATCAGCGAGGAGGAGGTGATCCAGAACGTCATGCTCGGCAACCAGCCGACCAAACAGTTCGTCACCACGGAGCAACTGGGCGGGCTGGCCGTCTTCCTCTGCGGCGATGCCGCGGCCTCCATTACCGGAGCGGCCCTGCCGGTCGACGGCGGTTGGACGGCCCAGTGAGCGCCAAAGCCAAATCGGCGCCGCGCGCCATCAACCTGGCGCTCCAGGGCGGCGGCGCCCACGGCGCCTTCACCTGGGGTGTGCTCGACCGCATCCTGGAAGATGACCGGCTGCATATCGAGGCAATCTCAGGCACCAGCGCCGGGGCGATGAATGCCGCCGTCGTCGCCGACGGGCTGATGCGCGGCGGCAACGACGGCGCCCGGCATTGCCTGCATCGCTTCTGGAAAGCCGTCAGCGATGCAGGCCGAACCAGCCCGATCCAACGCTCGCCCATCGACGTCTTCATGGGCAACTGGAGTCTGGAAACCTCGCCCAGCTATCTCTTCTTCGACCTCTTGGGCCGCCTCACCTCGCCTTACGAACTCAATCCTCTAAACCTGAATCCGCTGCAGAGTCTTTTGGAAGAATTCGTCGACTTCGACCGGGTGCGCAGTTGCGACAAGATGAAGATTTTCGTCTCCGCGACCAACGTGGAAACCGGAAGGGTCAAAGTCTTCGACAGACGCGAACTGACGGCGGACATGGTCATGGCCTCGGCCTGCCTGCCCTTCCTCTTTCAGGCAGTGGAGATCGACGGCGTGCCCTACTGGGATGGCGGTTACATGGGCAACCCGGTGCTGTTTCCGTTCTTCAGCCACTGCAACTCGGATGATGTTGTGATCGTCCAGTTAAATCCGATAACCCGGAAAGGCGCGCCCAAGTCGGCCCGGGAAATCCTCAACCGGGTGAACGAAATCACCTTCAATTCCAGTCTGCTGCGCGATTTTCGCGCCATCCACTTCGTCACCCGGCTGCTCGACGACGGCAAGCTTGACCCGGATGCCTACAAGAAAGTGCTGATCCACCGTATTGAAGCGGAAGACGAAATCAAGCCGCTGGGCGCTTCCAGCAAACTGAACGCTGAGTGGGCGTTTCTGGAGCATCTCTTCGAGATCGGCTATCGGCGCGCCGACGCCTGGCTGGCTGAGAACTTCGAACACCTCGGCGAAAAGGCAACGGTCGACCTCCACGCCATGTATCAGGGCGATCCCGATCACGCCCGCCAGTAAATGAAGTTGCGCCACGACACGAGGGGGCTCGCATCGTGGCGCAGGGCACCGAGGCCGGAGAGATCGGGGGGTGGCCTCCGGGCCCTTAAAGCAGATCGGTTCTAACTGTCGGAGTCCTCGTCGACGTCGCGGTCACGTCCCTTGCCGCGTTTGAAGTCTGAGCGGTCAATCACGCCGTCCTCGTTCCGGTCCATGCGCTGAACCATCTGGCCCAGCGGGCGGTTGACCTCCGCCAAGGTGACCTGACCGTCGCCGTCGGCATCAAGCCGCTGGAACCCATCCACCATGCGCTCGCGCATGAAGTCGAGCCAGAGCCCTTCAAACTCGGCCAGGCTGAGGGATTGGCTCTGGTCGCCGTCAAAGGCGGCAAAGCGTTCGTCGCGGACCTGGTCGATTTCCGCCTGACTCACCGCGCCGTCGCCGTCGCTGTCGAAGTACCGCAACATGGTGGCCATGCGCCCGCCGTGACCACCCATTCCGGGCCCACCACCATAACCTTGGCTGCAGTGGGACGATCCACCATGCCCCCGCCAGCGCCCGTCTGCTTGGGCCGCGACCGCCGCGGCGCCGACACCGAGAACCACAACGGCTGCAATTGCGATCTTGGTTGTCTTGTTCATGGAAAACACCTCGTTCATTTATGATTGCTGTCGATGCTTCCTAGATAGAGAGCCGATGTCGCAAAAGTTCACCAGGATCGGCGGGTCATTGTCTCAAGCTGTCGCCGGACCCAGGGCCTGATACATTTGGTTACACTTTTTCTGGTCGTCGCGACGCAAGCGACCCTATAGATGAGGGGTAGCCGCCCGCCAACAGACGCTCAAAGGCACTATGGATACCAGTCCGCACATTCTGGTCGTCGACGATCACCGCGACATCAGGGACCTGCTTGGCAAATATCTAGCCAAGAACGGGTTGCGGGTCAGCCTCGCCGAGAATGTGGCTGCGGCCCGCCGGCTGATGAAAGCCGCCGCCGTCGATCTTGTCGTCCTGGACATCATGATGCCCGGTGAGGATGGCCTGGCGCTCTGCCGTCAACTCCGCGCTACTTCCGACATTCCGGTCATTCTGGTGACCGCCATGACCGAGGAGACCGATCGCGTGATCGGCCTGGAGGTTGGCGCCGACGACTATGTGACCAAACCGTTCAACCCGCGCGAACTGCTGGCCCGGATCAAGGCGGTCCTCAGGCGCAGCACAGCCGTGCCGCGGCCCCGCGATAGCCTGGAACAGCGGCGTTTGCGTTTCGGCCGCTGGACTTTGGACAGCGAGCGGCGCGAGTTGCTGGACGAAAAGTCCGTTGCCGTCCCGCTGAGCACGGCGGAGTTCAACCTGTTGTCGGCCTTCCTGAAGCGGCCCGGCATCGTGCTCTCCCGCGAGCAGTTGCTGGATCTGACCAGTGGCCGGGCGGCACAGGTCTTCGACCGCAGTATCGACAATCAGGTCAGCCGCCTGCGCAAGAAGATCGAGCGCGATGCCAAGAAGCCGGCGCTCATAAAGACGGTCTGGGGTGGCGGTTATCTCTTTACGCCCGCAGTGGAGGCGGTCGACTGATGCGCCTTCTGCCCCGCAGTCTTGCCGGACAGCTCATCGCGCTGCTGCTCATCGCGCTGGTACTTTCCCAGGCCGCGACGGTACTGATCTTCGCCGACGAGCGCCGTTTTGCCCTGCGCGCGGCAAACCGCGACCAGGTATTGGCGCGCACCGCCACCCTGGTGCGCCTGCTGGAGGAAACACCCGGCGCCCTGCATCAAAGTATTCTGGACTCCGCCCGCTCGCCGCGGCTCGACTTCACCCTTGCCGCGGAAAGCGCGGTGCCCCGGCCCCCGGCGAATGCCCGGGAACAGGCCCTGGCGATGCGTCTGGGCGAGTTGATTGGGGATGCACGGGAAGCCCGTGTCCAATTGCTTCGGCGCGAACCTTGGGGCCTGCGAAACTGGCACGGCCATAAACATGAAAGCGAGGAGGAGGAAGATGATGATGACCACCCTCCGCCCCATCGGCGCCTGCGTCTTCCCGTCAGTTTTCTCGTCTCCGTGCCGCTGACCGACGGCGGCTGGCTGAACGCCGAAACCGCGCTGCCGAAACCTTCGCGCGCCTGGGCCTGGTTCCCGCTGCTCTCCATGGGCCTGATGGCCACCGCGATCCTGGCCATCGTCATCTTCTCGGTTCGCCGCATCACCCGGCCCTTGAGATCGCTGGCCGAAGCCGCCGAGAAGCTGGGACGTGGCGAGAGCCTGGAACTGCTGGCCGAGAGCGGGCCTCGCGAGATACGTCGTACCACCGCCGCCTTCAACGCCATGCAACAGCGGCTAACCCGCTTCGTTCAGGACCGCACCCGGATGCTGGCCGCTATCGGCCACGACCTGCGCACGCCAATCACGGCCTTGAGGCTGCGTGCCGAGTTCGTCGAAGATCCGGAAACCCACCGAAAGATCCTCGAAACCCTGGACGACATGAGCCGCATGACCGAAGCGGCGATCAGTTTCGCCAGAGAAGAAGCTACGGCAGAGCCGACGCGGCGGGTCGATCTCACGGCCCTGATTCAGAGTCTGGTCGATGATCTTGCCGATCAGGGCCGCGAAGCGACTTTTTCCGTCGAAGACGGATTGGAGAAGACCAACTATGACTGCCGCCCGGTCGCCCTGCGGCGGGTCCTGCACAACCTGATCGAAAATGCCCTGCGCTATGCCGGGCAGGCCAGAGTCCGGCTGGCGCAGGAGACCAAGGTTCTGACGATCATCGTCGAAGACGACGGGCCCGGCATTCCCGAGGAACACCTTGAACAGGTTTTTGAGCCTTTTGTGCGCCTGGAGGAGTCGCGCAGCCAGGATACCGGCGGCGTCGGCCTGGGGCTGGCCATCGCCCGCTCCATCGCCCATGCCCATGGCGGCGATCTGCGGCTGGCAAACCGGCCGGAGGGCGGCCTCCGCGCCGTCCTCATGCTGCCGCTGGACGCAGCCTATACCGTCGACGAGAAGTAAAGATGCAAAAGAGAGGCAGAAACAGGCCGTCTCAGGACCCCGAACCCGGCGGAACGCTGCAACCGAGGTTGCGCAGACGGCCATCGGTCAAAGCGTAAACCAGGCCGTGCACCTCAAGGTCTTGGCCTCTGCTGAAGGCCTCCTGCACGATCGGTGTTTCCGAGACGCGCCTGACCTGCGCCATGACATTCAACTCGCAAAGCCGGTCCAGGCGCTTCTTCTCGTCGCTTAGGGCATCGAGCTCATGGGCGCAGAGTGCCGCGGTATCGCGGATCGGCTGCAGCCAATGGTCGATGAGACCGTGGCTCCGGGCTTCCACGGCGGCATTGATGCCGCCGCAGCCGTAGTGCCCGCAGACGATGATCTGGCGCACCTGGAGGGATTCGACCGCGTACTGAAGAACCGAGAGACCGTTCAGATCGCCGGGATGCAGCAGATTGGCGACGTTGCGGTGGACGAAGACCTCGCCCGGCTCCAGGCCGGCGATGACGTTGGCCGGCACCCGGCTGTCCGAACAGCCGATCCAGAGATAGCGCGGATTCTGAATCTCACACAGCCGCTTGAAGTAGTCGGGATCCTGTTTGACCCTTTCCGCCGACCAGACGATGTTCCGCTGTATCAAGGTTTGAACCAAGGAGACCCCCTTTGCCGAAGCCGTTTGGTGGCTGTCTGACGTCTGCCCGTGGGCAGTTGAGGGTAGACTAGCTCTTCTGGCCCAGCCGATCCAGCAGTCGCAGGAGGCTGCGCTGCTCTTCCTCATCGAAACCGGCCAGGATTTCCCCGGAGATTGCCGGACCGATGGCTTCCAGCTCGTGCGCCAATTCGTGGCCGTCGCGGGTCAGTTGCACCAGGCGGCGGCGGCCGTCGGCAGGATCGGTGCGCACGGCGACCAGACCGCGTTGGGCGAGACGCTGCACCACCCCCAGAACCGTGGCCGGGTCCATGGCGGTGATTTCGCCCAGCTTGGTCTGTGCAACCTCGCGGTTCTTCAGCAGCGTCACCAGCACCGAGAACTGCTGCGGCGTCAGGTTTCGGGCGCCGATCCGGTTCTGAAACACGTCGCTGGCGTATTGGTGGGCGCGGCGCAGCAGAAAGCCGATCTGCGCCTCCAGACGGTAATCCTCACCCACCGCTCCGCCGGCCGGGGGCGGCGCGGGCGCCTTGACCTCCGCCATCAAACCAACTCCGCCAGGGTTTCCGCCGGCGGCGTGTTGCGCGAACGCCGGCAACGGATCACACCGTCGATGATCACCATCGAAATGCCGGGGATGTCGCCCAAGCGCACGGACTCCAGCAGTGTTTTGCCCGCCGTGTGCTGGGCGCGGTCCATGATCACCAGATCGGCGGCGCGGCCGACCTCGATCAGGCCACAATCCAGATCGCGCATCCGGGCGGTGTTTCCGGTAGCGAAACAGAAAACGGTTTCCGCCGGCACCTCGCCCACCGCCGAAAGCAGGGCGATCATCCGGAGGATACCCAGCGGCTGCACGCCGGAGCCGGCCGGCGAATCGGTGCCCAGGATAATCCGCTCCGGCTGGCCCAGCTCCATGGACGTCCGCATGGCGAAGAGGCCCGCCAGCTCATTGCCGTTGTGCACGATCTCCACCGCCCGGCTGCAGCTCTCGCAGAGGCAGCGGATCTGATCCAGCGGCAGTGCCGTGTGGCCGCCGTTGATGTGGCCGATCACATCGGCATCGGCCTCCAGCACCACGTCGGCGTCGATGAGGCCCGATCCCGGGATCGACGGGCCGCCGGTGTGGATGGTGCTCTGGATGCCATACTTGCGGGCCCAGGCAACCATCTTCTTCGCCTCGTCTCCCTGCTTCACCCCGCCCAGGCCGACCTCCCCAAGCAGTTTCACCCCGGCCTCGGAAAGCTCCTTGAAGTCCTGTTCCTCCATGCCCTTTTCGATCACCGGGGCGCCGGCATGGACCTTCACGCCGCCGGGCCGGAGGTTGGAAAAAGACCGCTGGGCGGTGACCGCCAGGGCCTTCAGGCCGACGATGTCCTTGGGACGGCCCGGCAGGTGCACCTCTCCTGCCGAGATCATGGTGGTGACACCGCCGTTCAGAAAGCTGTCGATCCAGGAGATCTGGTTCTGCCGCGGCGTCCAGTCCCCGATGACCGGATGCACATGGCTGTCGATCAGGCCGGGTGCGACGGTGGTACCCTTGGCGTCAACGGTCACGGCGGCATTGCCGGTATCGACCTCGGCGGCCTTGCCGACCTCGGCGATCCGCCCGTCGACCACCACCAGGCAGTCAGCCTCCAGGATCGGCTGCTCCAGGTCCCCGGAAAGCAGAAGGCCGATGTTCTTGACGACGAGCTTCTCGCCGCTTTGATTTGCACTCATCGCATCATCCGTTCATTCGCGCGTTCTTTCACGTCCCTAGACCGCCAGATACTGTTGGCGTATCTCGGCGTTTTCCTCCAGTTCATGCATCGTGCCGGAAAAGCGGATACGCCCGGTCTCGATCACATAGGCGCGGTCGCTGACCAGCGAGGCGAAATAGAGGTTCTGCTCCGACAGCAGGATCGGCAGACCCTGCGCCTTGATCTGCTGGATCACCTTGATGATCTGTTCCACCACCACCGGGGCCAAGCCCTCCGAAGGCTCGTCCAACAGGATACAGCCGGGATTGCCCATCAGCGTGCGGGCAATGGTCAGCATCTGCTGTTCGCCGCCGCTTAGGGTGCCGGCCAGGCGGTGGCGCGCCTCAGCCAGGTTGGGAAAGAGATCGAAGAGATCGTCGAAACGCCAGCGCGGCGCCCCCTCCCGGGGCGGTTGCTGACCCGCCTCCAGGTTCTCCTGAACCGTCAGGCGCGTAAAAACCCGACGTTCCTCCGGCACATAGCCGATACCACGGCGGGCGATGCGGTGGGTCGGTTCGCCACGCAGGGCCTCGCCATCAAAGCTGATATCGCCCTCGGTCACCTTCACCATGCCCATGATCGACTTGATGGTGGTCGACTTGCCGGCGCCGTTGCGGCCGATCAGGACGACGACCTCGCCGGTCGAGAGCGTCAGGGAAACGTCTGTGAGAATATGGGCCTGGCCGTAATAGCTGTGGATCTTCTCGACGCTTAACATCGCCTAACCCTCCTTCCGGCCGTAGATCTGACCTTCGCCGAGGTAGGTCTTCAGTACCAGGGGATTGCTGCGTATCTGCTCCGCCGTGCCTTCGGCGATCAGTTCGCCGCGACTGAGCACGATGATGCGGTCGGCATGGCCGAAGACGATATCCATGTCGTGCTCGGTGAACAAAACGGAGAGGCCGAGGTCGCGCACCAGACGCGCCGCCAGCCCCATCAGTTCGATGCGCTCACGCGGCGCCATACCGGCGGTGGGTTCGTCCATCAGCAGGACACTGGGCTCATTACCCAGCGCCACCGCCAACTCGACCCGCTTCAGATCGCCGTAGGAAAGCACGCCGCAGGGCCGGTCGGCCTGCCCGGTCATGCCGACAAGGTCCAGCAGTTCCAGTGCTTTTTTGCGATGCCGCTGCACCGCTGTCTTCAAAAAAGAAAACAGCTCGTGCCGTTGGCTCATCAGCACCATGGCGACATTCTCCGCCACGGTCATCGAAGGAAAAGTCGCGGTGATCTGAAAGGTGCGCCCGACGCCGCGGCGCCAGATGTCGGCGGGGCTGCGGCCGATCAGCTCCGCTCCCGCCAGGCTGACCGAACCGCTGTCGGCGCGGATCTGTCCGTTCAGCATATTGAAGCAGGTGCTCTTGCCCGCCCCGTTGGGTCCGATCAGCGCCAGCAGTTCCCCTTTGCCAAGGTCAAAGCTGACGTCGCGCACTGCCTGCACGCCGCCGAAGGCCTTGCTGAGGTGACGCACCGCAAGACTGGGCGCAGAGGGGTTTGGTTTCACAACAGCCTCGCTCATGCCTCCCGCACCTCCCGCTTGGTCACCGCCGCGCCGGTGGGCTCCGCCTCCAGCTTCAGATAACGCCCGAGATAGTGTTTGGCCGCGCCCGCCAGGCCCTGCGGAAACAGCAGCACCAGGGCGACGATGGTGAGGCCCAGCAAAAGACGCCAGTATTCGAAGGTGATCAGCTCGTCGTGCAGATAGGTAAAGGCGGCGGCACCGACGAAGGGACCTGAGAGCGACTCCACGCCGCCGAGCAGCACCATCAGAAGCGCATCGAATGAGCGCGGAATGGACATCTCGTCGGGAAAGACCGAGCCCTTGGAGAAGACGAAAAGTGCCCCGGCCAGCCCGGCCATGGCCCCGGCGAAGACGAAAGCAACCAGTTGCTGGCGCTTGATGTCGATGCCGATGGCCGCCGCCCGCAAGGTGGAGTCCCGCGTCGCCCGCAAGCCATAGCCGAAGGGGGCAAAGATCACCCGGCGGATCAGGAAGATGCCGCCGACCGCAATAACCAGCGCCAGGAAGTAGAAAGCCAGGGTGCCGGAGGCCCAGGCCGAGGGCCAGATGCCCAGCAGGCCGTCATCCCCGTTGGTGACGTCGGACCACTGGAAGACGATCGACCAGGCGACCTGCGCAAAGGCCAGGGTCAGCATGGCGAAGTAAACGCCGGAGAGGCGCACGCAGAACCAGCCGATCACCAGGGCCAGCAGCCCGGCGCCCAACGGCGCCAACAGCAATGCCAGTTCAAAGGGTGTCGCCGCATAGGTCACCAGCAAGGCCGCCGCATAGGCGCCGCCGCCGTAGAAGGCCGCATGTCCGAAGGATACCAGGCCGCCGGTGCTCATGAGGAAATGCAGGGAGGTCGCGAAGAGCGCCAAGACCAGAATGTCGATGACGAGAATCAGATAGAACTCACCGACCAACACCGGCAGCACCAGAAGCAGTGCCAGAACTGCGGCAATGAAAAGTTTGTAATGCGGGCCGGCGGGGCGCAGCGCTGTCTCGAATCCGGCTTCGGCCTTGTGGCCGGCGGTCTCAGGGCGGCCCAGCAAACCGGTCGGGCGCACCACCAGAATCACCGCCATCAGGATGAACATCAGCACCAACGTACCGTCGGGCCAGACCAGAATGCCGAAGGTGTTCAGCAGCGAGATCAAAACCGCCGCCAGGAAGGCGCCGAGGATCGAACCCATGCCGCCGACCACCACGACCACAAACATCTCGGCGAGGATACCGAAGTCCATCAGCAGGTCCGCCCCGCCCTTGGGCAGTTGGATCGCCCCGCCGAGACCGGCCAGCATGGAACCGAGCACGAAGACACCGGTGAAGAGCAGCGATTGGTTGACGCCCAGCGCCGCGACCATCTCGCGGTCCTCGGTGGCGGCGCGCACCAGAATGCCCCAGCGGGTGCGGTTGAACAGCAGCCAGAGCGCCGCCAGCACCAGGGGCCCGGCGGCGATCAGGGCAAGGTCATAAACCGGCATCGGCGTACCGAAAATCCGCACAATCCCCGTCAGCCCCGGTGCACGCGGCCCCAGCAAATCCTCCGCCCCCCAGGCCCAGAGCGCGACATCCTGGACGATCAGGATCACCCCGAAGGTCGCGATGAGTTGGAACAGCTCCGGCGCCTTATAGAGCCGGCGCAGGATCACCAGTTCGACCACCAGACCGACGAGCCCGACCGCAAAGGCGGCCAGCAGCAGGGCGAACCAGAACCCGATCCCGCCGCCGCCCACTTCGCGCACGAAGGTATAACCGAAGAAGGCACCCAGCATGTAGAAGGAGCCGTGGGCGAAGTTCACCACGCGGGTAACACCGAAGATGATGGAAAGCCCCGAAGCGGCCAGGAAGAGCGCCGAAGCGCTCGCCAGTCCGCTCAGGAACTGTACCAGATAGACAGACATAAAAGACCTATCGCAACTGGTAGGAAAGCGGCCGCCGCCGAAGCCCCCTTCGGTTTCGGCGGCGGCACAGGCTTATCGTCAACTGCCGCCGGCGGGGCGCAGTTTGCGCACCTCTTCGTCGCTCGGCAGATAGGCCGCGCCATCGCGATAGCTCCAATCGACCATCACACCTTTGCCGTCCCGGACATCGGTCACACCGACGAAGGCGCCCATGGTGGACTGATGATCGATGGCCCGATAGGTGATCGGCCCGACCGGAGAATCCAGATTAAGGCCCTTGAAGGCATCCACCAGCGCTTCGGTATCGGTAGAGCCGGCCCGCTCCAGCGCCGCAGCGATGGAGAGCATGGCGTTATAGCCGACCAGGGAGCCGATCCGCGGATAGTCATCGAACTTCGCCTGATAGGCGGAGAGGAAGCTGTCGTGCTCCGGCGTGTCGATTTCATACCAGGGATAGCCGGTTACGATCCAACCCTTGGGCGCCTCGGCGCCGAGCGGATCGAGATACTCCGGTTCGCCGGTCAGCAGACCCAGAACCGTGCGGCCTTCAAAAAGCTCGCGCAGGGTGCCTTCGCGCACGAGCTTGGTGAGGTCACTGCCGAAGGTCACGTTGAAGATGCCGTCGGGCTTGGCTGCTTCCAAAGCCTGGGACTCAGCCGCCGCGTCGATCTTGAAGAGCGCCGGCCACTGCTCGCCGACAAATTCCACGTCCGGCTTGCGGGCTTTCAGGATTTTCTTGAAGGCAGCCACAGCGTCTTTGCCATAGGCATAGTTCGGCGCAATGGTCGCCCAGCGTTTGGCATCGCTTTCCGCCGCTGCCTCGGCCAGCATGGCCACCTGCATGTAGGTGCTGGGCCGCAGGCGGAAGGTATAGCGGTTGCCCTTCTCCCAGACGATGGCATCGGCCAGCGGTTCGGCGGCGAGATAGAGCCGCTTCTTCTGGTCGGCATAGGCGGCCAGTGCCAAGCCAACATGTGAGAAGAGCGAGCCGGAGATCATCACCACGCCTTCCTTGGCGAAGAGCTCCTCGGCATAACGCACGGCTTCGCCGGGTTTGCCCTGGTCGTCACGCGACACCAGTTCAAGCGGCTTGCCGAGCACGCCGCCCGCCGCATTGATCTGCTCGATCGCCAGCTCCGCCCCCTGCTTATAGGGAATGGTGTGGGCCGGCAGACGCTTGTAGCTGTTGATGTCGCCGATGCGAATGGTATCCGCCGCCCCTGCAACACCGCTTACGGCGACACCGCTTACCGCAATGCCGGCGGCAAGTGCCGCAAAGCTAAACAGTTTTCTCAACCCCATCTTGGCCTCCTTGTTTTCCTTCGTTGTTCTTCTCCGGCAAACACTCCCGCCGGTCTTTCTAGTGGGGCACCGCCCGCACGGGCCGCGCCGTCTCCCCGCCGTCCTGACGGTGCGAAACGTCTTCCAAATCAATCTCTTCTTCGACCATGTCCTTGATCACCCGGCGCAGCAGGTTGGCACCGCGGTCGATGGCGATGCGTACCGGCGGCTGCCGACGCGGTCGCGCCTCACGCTGCTGGACCGCCTCCAGAATTTCCTTGTCTTCATCAAAGGCGAGGCGGAACTGCGCGTTCATCTGATCGCCGACAGCCTCATCATCCTGGGCGATGTTGCGCAGATGCATCCAATGGTCGATGGTCCGGGTCTCGCTGACCGGGGTCAGGAAATGCAACGCGAAGAGCCGGACGCCACGGTCGCGCTCGTCCTCTCCGATCTTCAGAGTACTGTCGGCGCTGCCGAAGTCGATCACCGCCACGCAGGGCGCGTGAAAAAGATAGTAGTGCCAGCGGTCGACGTGGCCCTGGAAATTCCCGAAAGCTTTAAAAAAACCGACCGGCGGCGCGTCGCGGATCCAGCGCGAGGTGATCACCGTCTTGTCCTCGCGGTAACTCTCGATCGGCACATCCTCGCTCTCGGGATTGCCCAGGGTGGTCGGGTGAACGAAGCTGACATGGGCGGGGTCGCAGAGATTTTCCGCCACGTTCAAATAGTTGGATTCAATTTCCAGCGCATCGCCGAAGTGCGGCGCCCAGCCCGACTCGTCAAAGGCAGGAAGGTCGAAGATCAAATCCGGATCGGCAGCTTCTGCCTCGCCCATCCAGACCCACAGGATTCCCCGGCGCTCCGCCAGGGGGTAGCTGCGCACGAAGGCGGCCTTGGGAACCGTCGTCTGGCCGGGCACGCGGATACACTTGCCAAGGCAGTCAAAAGTAAGGCCGTGATAGCCGCACTCGACGGCATCGCCCTTCAGCTTCCCTTTGGACAGCGGCAGACGCTTGTGCGGACACTCATCGGCCAGGGCGACAGCCCGTCCGTCCTCGGTGCGATAGATGACGATGGCGTCGTCCATGATGGTGAGCGGCGTCAGGGCGCGGCCGAAATTCTCGGCCCAACCCGCCACATACCAGGCATTACGTACAAAACTCATCGTCAACTCCTCCTTCGGGAGCGCGCCTTGGTCTCCTGGGGAATGATCAGCGCAGGCCGTCTTCCCCCTTAACTTCATCCGTGGTCAGGCCGCCGACCCGCGGCAGGGGGCGGCCGGAATCCGTCACCGCGATGGCGACCACGATCTCGCCGCGGCGCGGCGCATCCGGCACCCGCACCTCCATGGCATCGAAGTGACTGCGCACATAGGCCGCATCTTTGTGGCCCAGCGGCACGTCGATGACGGTGCCGAGCCCGCCCATCTTCTTCGACGAGGGGACCAGGGCTGCGCCCTTTTCCACGGCCTGGCGCAACGGCTTGCCCATGCGCGGGTGCAGGATGGCAGCGGCATGTTCCAACTCCCCGGCTTCGCCGACGATGGCCGCCTTGCCATAACTCTCGATGGCGGAAGGGGCGACACCGAGCGCCGCAACGGCCTTCTCGCCCAAGATCCGGCCCAGGTCTTCTCCGGCCTGCATCAGCACTTCGAGGTCTTCCTGATAGGTTCCGGCGAAGGGGTTCTCGATCACCGCCAGTGCTGCGGCCCGGCGGGTCGGCGGTGTAACGGCCTTGCCGATTTCCTTCTCGGTCTCCTCGACGGTCACGACAAACTTGCGAACCTTGATGGTCATCTGAGGCCGTCCTCCCCTTTTACGTCCTCGGCCCGCAGGCCGCCCATGCGGTCATGAATGCGACCGCCAGTGGTCATCACCAGGATCAGCACCAACTCGTTGGGCCGCGGCCCATCGGGAACCCCGACTTCCAGGGCCGAGAAGTGGCCGCGCACATACGAAGCGTTGATATGGGTGATCGGCACATCGATCCGGGCGCCAACGTCGCCGACTTTCTTCGAAGACGGGACGATGGCCTTGGCGTCGCCCAGCAGTTCGCGCATGGCATAGCCGCCCGGCACGTGCCAGAGCGCACCATGTTCCAATTCCCCCGCCGCGCCGACGATGGTCGCCTTGCCGTAGCCGGAGATCGCCGCGGCGTCGCCGCCCAGGGCATCGATCAGACGCTGCGCCATGGCGAGGCCAAAGGGCTTCAAATCCTCCATGAAGGGCTGCAACTCCTCGACATAACGGCCGGCAAAGGGGTTCTCAATGACAGCCGAAACCGAGCCGACAAGCAAAGGCTTTGCTGGCGGCGGCCCGCCCTCATGGAGGATTTCTTCCACCGTCGTCTGATACTTGCGCACGTCCACGGACATAAAACTTCCTTATTCTCAAGCCGCTTCCAGCAGACCGCTGGAGGCGGCAACCACCTCAACTTCGCCGCGCAGAAAGAGCACTGCCGCTTCGATCAATCTGGCCTCGCGCATTTCCCAGGCCTTCGAGACGCCCTGGCCCAGCGCCTCCTTCAGCGCCGTTCGGTTCAGATCGCCGACTTCCAGGGTCACCATCTTACCGCTCAGATCGCTTTCCGGGTCGATCTCTTCAGCCCGGCAGCGGCAAACAGCGGGATGGTCTGGCAGATCGACCGCATTGGCCAGCAGCGTCGCCGCAACATCGGCCGCGGCCGCGTCCTTAGCAAAAACCGTCACCGCGTCGGCAATGCCGAGAGAGAAGCTGCGCCCGCCCTGGCCCAGGGTTGCACGGCCGGAAGTCGCGATCCCCCGGACCGGCATCCCGGCGGAAACCAGAGCCCGTCCATTCAGGCGCGGCACCTCGACCTCCGCCACCAGGCCGCAGGCCAGACTTTCCCCGGGTGCCAGATGCAGGGCGATGTCGCCGCCGTCGTTCACATAAGCGCGCGACAACGTGGCTGCAGAGGTCATGGCAGCGAGAACATGATCCGCCACCGCCCCGGCGACCGCCGCCATAGGCGTTACAAAGGCTGGGCGATGGACAGCCGAGGCCCGCAACATGCGCCGGGCGATGCTTCCCTCCACGGCCGGTAGGCTCTCACGCAGGGGAGATCTCAACAGCGAAAGCTCACCAACCAACTCCGGCAACACATGCTGGAATGCCTCCGCCGCCGCGGCATAGGCACGACGCACCTCGGTTGCTGCGCCGAAAGCCTCGATGATCAGATCGATCGGCCCCTCCTGCAGATGCAGGCGGCCATCCGGCAGAAACGCGCTTTGGATCGAAGCGCGCATCAGCGGTTTTCTCCGACGCGGCCGGGCTGCAGCGGCCCGGGATTCAAAGGCCAGGGATTCTCAGCCTTCTGCTCAGTCATCTGGATACGTCCACCGCCCCCGTTCTGCGCTAACACGCTCTCCAGGGGTTGCACGAAATCCATATGCCCGCCCAGTTCGGCGTAGGTTTCGTAGGGCATGGTGAACTCGATGGGGCCGACGATGGCGGGTGTCGGCACGTAGCCAAAGGCATTGTCCGGCATGGCGAGCGCGTCGACCATGATGGTGATCCCGCCGCCGGGCCAGACGTAGACCGGCGCGCCGCCGGCGGTCACCCGGGTCAGGGAGTCCTTCACCGAGCGGGTGAGACGCACCGGGTTCTCGGTCGCCCCGGCCCTAAGGCTGCCCCCGGCGCCGGCCATGAAGAGCACGGATGACAGGGCCGGCTCGCAGTTCTCGCCGATGCGGTCGACGACGACCTGGATCGGCGAGGGCATTTCCGCCTCGCGCGGTTTCAGGTCCTCGTCGAGTTCGAACCAGGCGGCATGCTCGCCGGTGGTGCTGACCATCAACAGGCGCAGGCCAGGCCAGGCCGTCTTGGGGTCGATCCGTTCGATGATCGACAGGGGATCGCTGATGTCCGTACCGCCCCAGCCGGTACCCGGCTCGGCAACCTGGAAATAGCGGCCCGGGGTCGAGCGCCGTCCGCCGACGCGGATGCCACTGGCCGGCATGTCGAGAAACTTGCCGGCCTGATGTTCGGTCAGGACGCCGGTGATGTGGTCGTCCACCACGATCACCTCGTCCGCATGGCCAAGCCACTGCTGCGCAAAGATACCGATGGTGGCCGAACCGCAGCCGACGCGCATGCGCTCTTCCGTCACGCCGTTGATGACCGGCGCCTTGCCCGCCTGCACTTCCAGCTTTGCGCCGCCGTCGATCTCCAGCTCCACCGCCTGCTTGTTGCAGAGCGACAGCAGCGCCTGGCAGGTGACGTTGCCTTCCTTCTTGCTGCCACCGGTCAGGTGGCGCACGCCGCCGAGGGCCAGCATCTGAGAGCCGTACTCCGCCGTGGTCACATGACCGACCTGCTCGCCCTTGCAGCGCACCGCCGCCTGTTCTGGGCCCAGGTGACGGTC
Source organism: Pelagibius sp. (assembly GCF_965249265.1). NCBI lineage: Bacteria > Pseudomonadati > Pseudomonadota > Alphaproteobacteria > Rhodospirillales > Rhodovibrionaceae > Pelagibius > Pelagibius sp. The sequence continues at coordinate 4,135,441 of NZ_OZ252224.1, forward strand.
GGTATCGATCTTCACCTTGACGCCGCAGTAGCTGAAGATGCCCTCGGTCACCACGGTGACCATGTCGACGCCTTCGGCCTTGGAGGAGACGATAAAAGGCGCGGGCTTGTAATCCGGATAGGTGGTGCCGGCGCCGATACCGGTGACAAAGGCCTCGCCCCCCGACACCAGGCTGCCGTCCCATTCCGCCCCCGCCGCCGGGTTGGCCAGGAAAGGCACCATCTCTTCGTCGCGCTCGGCAGCCTGGCGCGCCAGTATGATTGGGTCCATGCGTACCAGGGCGTTATCGAGATTGCCGTAGCGGCCGCAGGCACCGGTTTTGTCCGGCCTGATGCGGCAGAGCACCGGGCAGGCGTCGCAGACCACGATGTCGTCGCGGTCACTGCGCCTTGTTCCCGTCGTGGTTTCGGCGTCGCTCATGACAGCTCTCTCATTGGAATCCGGCCTCGCGCAACGCCGCGCGCACCCGGTCCGGTGTCGCCGGGGTCTCGCGCAGCCGCACGCCGGTTGCCTGGTGGACGCCGCCGAAAATCGCCGGCGCCGTGGCAATGAGGGAATGCTCACCGACGCCCTTGGCGCCGAAGGGGCCCAGCGGTTCCGGATCCTCGATCAGAATCGAGGTGATCTCCGGCATGTCCCCAAAGGTTGGGATCAGATAGTCGTGCAGGTTCTCGGTGCGGCCCGGCAGGTACTCCTCCATGAGCGCCAAACCCAGGCCCTGGGCGATCCCGCCGTGAATCTGGCCCTCGACCAGGGTCGGGTTAATCGCCTTGCCGACATCATGGGCGGCGACCATGCGCAGGACCTTGATGGTGCCCAGTTCGACATCGACTTCGACCTCGGCCATCTGGGCGGCGAAGCCGTAGGTCGCATAGGGATCGCCCTGGCCATCTTCGTCGAGCGGCGCCGTCGGCGGATCGAAGGTGCCGGTTCCGCGGATCACATCGCCGTTCTCACCCTGCGGCAGTTCGGCAAGCGCGATACTGCGGACATCGACATGGTCGTGCACCAGAATGCGGTCGCCTTTCAATTCCAGCCGCGCGTCCTCCCCGGCATTGGCGAGGCGCAGGATCTGCTGGCGCAGATCGGCCCCGGCACGCTCCGAGGCCTTGCCGGAGATAAAGGTCTGGCGCGAGGCAGAGGTCTTGCCGGCATCGGCGGTCAAGGCCGTGTCACCCATGACCACCGTGATCTCTCCGGCGGGCAGACCCGCGGCATCGGCGGCGATCTGGGCCATCACCGTGTTGCTGCCCTGGCCGATATCGACGGCCCCGTTGTAGAGCGTCACCTTGCCCTGCCGGTCGATCCCCAGGGAAATGGTCGAGGGATTGGACATCGAGGTGTTACCGCAGCCGTACCAGATACAGCCGATGCCGACGCCGCGGCGCAGCCGGCTGCCATCCGCGTTGAAGTCATCCGCCGCCCCGCGCCAGGCCTGCCAATACGGGCGCAGGGCGTCGATGCATTGGTCGAGACCGACCGAGGCCTGCAGCACCTGGCCGGTTGCCGTCGCCTGTCCCGCGCGGATGGCATTGAGATAGCGGAACTCCAGCAGATCCATGCCGATCTGCCCGGCCAAGTCATCCATCAGGCCTTCGTTGGCGAGCGCCGATTGCGGCACGCCGAAACCGCGAAAGGCCCCGGACGGCGGTGCGTTGGAGTAGCGCGCTTCTGAGTCCGCCAGCAGGTGCGGCAGGAAGTAAGGCCCGCTGCAATGCACTGGCACCCGGTCGGAAACCGTCGGTCCCCAGGAGGCATAGGCGCCGGTGTCGAAGACGCCGTGGAACTTCAGCGCCGTCAGCTTGCCGTCGCGGCCGCAGCCCAGTTTTGCGGCAATACGTGAAGGATGACGCTTGGTCGAGGACATCATCGACTCCGGGCGGCTGTATTCGCCGCGCACCGGCCGGTCGAGCAGCCAGGCGGCCAGACCGACCAGCGGCTGGATCGAGATATCCAGTTTGCCGCCGAAGCCGCCGCCGCAGGCGGAGGGCACGATCCGCACCTGCTCCTTTTCCAGGCCGAGAACCAGGGCCGTCTCGTCGCGGTCCATGTAGGGCGCCTGGGTGGACACCCAGACCTCCAGCTGATCGCCCCGGCGCAGGGCATAGCCGGCTTCCGGCTCGATGTAGGCGTGTTCGATGAAGGGCGTGGCGAAGCTGCCCTCCACGACCACTTCGGCCGTAGCGAGGGCTGCGTCGGCATCGCCCTTTTTCACATGGCCACGGGCCAGAACATTGTCCTTGTGCTGCGAATGGACCTGACGGCCTTCCGCGACGTCGCGCCAGCAGTCATCCAGAGGCGCCTCAACCTGCCAGGTGATCGGCAGGCCGTCTTCCGCAATTGACCAGAGAGCGTTGCGCTCGCCGACCAAGGCCAGAACCGCCTCGCCCCGGTATCGCACGACGCCATCCGCCAGCACCGGCTGATCCTTCAAGGTCGGATAGACTCCGAAGGCGTTGCCGGGTACATCGGCGGCGGTCAGAACGGCCGTCAAACCGGGGGTATCGTTCACAAGACCTGCGATGTCGCCGAGCGAGAAGGTTGCCCTGGCATGAGGCGAGCGGATGACCCGCAGCCAGAGCGCATCCTCCGGTGCCTTGTCGGCACCATAGAGTTCGCCGCCGCCGACCTTGGCCGCACCGTCGGTCTTCACCATGCGCGCGCCGACCGCATCACCGACCGGCGGGGCGACGGCTTTATTTGAAGCGGCAAGAGAACAAACCGCCTCGACGATCTTCTGATAACCAGTACAGCGGCAAAGAACGCCGCCCAGGGCATCCTGTACCTGTTGCTTGTTCGGCTGCGGTGTCGCCTGCAGCAGTGAAGCCGCCGCCATCAACATGCCGGGCGTACAGATACCGCACTGTGCCGCGCCATGATCGAGGAAGACTTGCTGCAGTTCGGCCATGACCGGCAGATCCGAAAGCCCTTCGACCGTGGTCACCGCTTTGCCGGAAGCCTGACCGCAGGGCATCAGGCAGGCACAGAGCTGTTCGCCATCCACAAGAACCGTGCAGGCGCCACAGTCGCCGGCGTTGCAGCCCACCTTGGTCCCGGTCAGGCCCAGACGGTCGCGCAGAGCCTCACTGAGGCGCGCGCGCGGATCGACCTCCAGGCGGACCGCCTGCCCGTTCACAGAGAATGCGACCGTCGCCGCCGTGATCTCGCCGTCCCTCATGGCGCACCGCCTGGCGACGTTCCGGCAAGGCGTTCCAGGCTGCGCCGCAGGAGCTGCGCCGCCGCCTCCATCCGGTATTCGGCGCTGCCGCGCACATCGTCGATGGGCGACAAGGGTTGCAGGTGCACAGCATCCACCAAACCGGGCAGCGCATTGTCGAGCGGCTTGCCAAGCAAGGCCTGCTCCAAAGCCGGCAGGCGCTGCGCCTGCGCCGCGCAGGAACCGACGGCGAGCCGCACCGCGGTGATCCGACCGTCGGCGTCGCGCTCCAGCAGGCTCGCGACCATAACGATGGAAATCACCAGATACTTCCGGGCGCCGAGCTTCACGAAGTCGCTGCAGACCTCGCCCGCCGGCTTTGGAAGATAGATGGCCGTCACCAGTTCATCAGGCCGCCGCGCGGTCCGGCGATTGCCGAGAACGAAGTCAGCCAGGGGCAGACGCCGGCTGCCACCCTGCGATTGCAGTTCGACCTCCGCCGCCAGGGTCAGCAAGGGCGGCACGCCATCCGCGGCGGGCGAAGCATTGCAAAGATTGCCGCAGAGCGTGCCGGCGTTCTGGATCTGCACGCCGCCCACTTCCCGCGCCGCCAGTTTCAGCCCGTCGAACATCGGCGGCAGCGATGCGGCGATCACCTCGCTCCAGGTCGTCAGCGCGCCGATGCGGTAACTGTCGCCAAGCTCGGCAATGCCGCGCAGATCATCGAGGGCCGTGATATCGAGGACCGCCTCGTCCGGGGCACGGCCCACCCGGGCGGGATAAAAATCGGTGCCACCGGCCAGCACGGTGTAGCCGCCGTCCGCCAAGGCGCCGACCGCTTCTTCAAGCCGCTGCGGGCGAAGGTAACACCCCACCTGCCGAACTCCCCGATCCCAGAACGCTTTTTTTTGTTTAGTATGCAACATAAAATTTCACTGTCAAGAAAGCCCGAATCACTTGTGCAAACACGATCGGTTTTACGCGATCTGAAAATTACTTTGTACACAAAATAGAAAATAACCTCCCTGTAGCTGCGGCTGCGCTAAGCCTGAACACAGCGTCGCGGAATTTTCTTATTGAACAACGTTCAATTAATGCACAGATAAATGAACAACGTTCAATTTTGAACCTGCGTTGTTCAAACAGGGACCCAGACTTGGCCAGCCGCAAGCTGGCCGCCTCTGTGGACAACAGGGCCGTGGAAAATAGGGGAATGATCATGTCTCAGTCGATTTTACGCGGCCGCCGGTTTCTGCCGCTTTTCTGCGTCCAGGCCTTTGGCGCCTTCACCGACAACGTGCTGAAGAGCGCCTTTGCTTTCCTGGTCGCCTTTCAGGGCCTCTCGCTCTTCGGGGCACCGCCGGGCGTTTCGCTGATGATCGGCACGGGGGCCTATGTCGTGCCCCTGCTGCTGTTTTCCGGCAGTGCCGGGCGGCTTGCCGATGCCAGCGACAAGGCAAAGATCGTCCGCATCACCCGGATGATCGAGATTCCCCTCGCCCTGCTCGCCGGTGCCGCGTTGATCACCGGCCAGTCTGCACTGGTCCTGCTGGCGATGTTCGCCTATGCGACCCAGTCCGCCTTCTTCGGCCCGGCGAAGTACGCCATTCTGCCCCAGCACTTGCCGGAAGACCATCTGGTACGGGCCAATGCCCTCATCGAGACCTCAACCTTTGTCGCGATCCTCGCCGGCACGCTTTTCGGCGGCTTTCTGGCGGCCCACGGGATGATCGACGTGGTGATCGGCAGCCTGCTGGCGCTCTCGGTCGCCGGCTATCTGATCGCCCGCCTAGTGCCCGCTGCGCCGGCGGCGGTAGATGCCGCCCCCTATGCCTTCGCGCCCCTGAAAAACGCCCTGAACGCCCTTGGCGTCGTGAGCCAGCGGATGACGCTGCTGCGCTCCGCCGTCGGAATCTCCTGGTTCTGGGCCGTCGGCCTGATCGTCATTTCGATCTTCCCCGACGTCGCCAAGCGCGACCTCAACGTCTCGGCCAATGTCGCCAATGCCCTGATCGGCAGCTTCGTCCTCGGCATCGCCGCCGGCACGGCGGCGGTAACCGCCTTGCTGAAGGACCAGGTCTCGGCGCGCCATGTGCCGCTCGGCGCCCTCGGCATGGCGCTCTGTCTGATCGATCTCTCCTTTGCGGTGACGGCCTACAGCGACCTGGTCGCCACCACCACGGAAACCGGCATGGCCGCCTTCTTCTCCTCCTGGCCCGGGCTGCGCATCACCCTGGACATGATCGGCCTGGCTGCCTTCGGCGGTATCTTCACGGTCCCGCTCTATACGCTGCTGCAGGCCCGCTCCCGCCTGCAGACACGCTCCTCCGCCATTGCCGGCAACAACATCCTGAACGGCCTGGTGATGGTCGCTCTGCTGGGCCTCACCACCCTGCTGCTGGCACTCGGCATCAAGGTGGAAACCCTGATGTTCTGGCTGGGTCTCGCCAACCTGCTGGTTGCCGTCTATGTCGTGAAGCTGATCCCCGACGAGGTGATCAAAGCGATCGGCGCCACCCTGCTGCGCCGCTTCTTCGCCGCCCGCGTGATCAATCCGGATAATTACGGCGACGGGCGCAGCCCCGCCGTGGTGGTGGCCAATCACAGTTCCTACCTGGATGCGGTTCTGCTGGGCTGCCTGCTGCCCGGCAGGCCGGCCTTCGCCATCAACGCCTTCGTCGCCAAGAAATGGTGGATCCGCCCGGCCTTCCTCTTCTTCGACCTGATTCCGGTCGACCCCACCAGTCCCTTGAGCGTGCGCACCATGGTGAAGCTTGTGAAGGAGGAGAAACGCCGCCTGGTGATCTTTCCCGAGGGCCGCCTGACGGTGACCGGCGCGCTGATGAAGATCCACGACGGACCGGCGATGATCGCCGCCCGCGCCGAAGCGCCGATCATCCCGCTGCGTATCGAGGGCGCGCAGCACACGCTGTTCTCCCGTCTGAAAGGCAAACTGCGCCGCCAGCTCCTGCCGAAGATTACGCTGACGGTGCTGCCGGCGCGATCCATCGAGGTGCCGGAACACCTGCGCGGCCGGGCCGGGCGCGCCCATGCCGGCGCCCGCCTGCACGACATCATGACGGAGATGGTGTTCGAAACCAGCCCGCGGGAAAGAACGCTGATCCAGGGCCTCATCGATGCCCGCAGCCTGCACGGCAAACGCCCGGTGCTGGAAGACATCGAGCGCAACCCCATCGGCTACAGCCGGATTCTCACCGGCGCCTTCGCTCTCGGTGCAACGTTCAAGGCGGCCGCCAGCGGCGAGAAACGCCTCGGCCTGCTGTTGCCCAACGCCAACGCCGCAGTGGTCAGCTTCTTCGCCTGCCATGCCTGCGGCAAGACCCCGGCGATGCTGAATTTCACCGCCGGCGCCGCCGCCATCCGCGCAGCCCTGACGGCAGCGGAGATCAAGACCGTCATCACCTCCCGGCGCTTCGTCGAGCTGGGCAAGCTGGAACCGCTGATCGAGGAGATCGGCAAAGAAGCGAAGATCATCTATCTGGAGGACCTGCGCCCCAAGATCGGCCTCTTCGCCAAGCTGTCGGCCATGGTAAAGGCACGCTTCCCGCGCGCCGCCCTGCGCCTGCAGGGTCTGCACAAGGTCGACCCAAAGGACGAGGCGGTGGTGCTGTTCACCTCCGGGTCCGAGGGCCTGCCCAAGGGTGTCGTGCTGAGCCACGTGAATATCCAGGCCAACCGCTATCAGGTTTCCGCCATGGTCGACTTCAGCCACGAGGACACGGTGCTGAACGCCTTGCCGATGTTCCATTCCTTCGGCCTGACGGCAGGTACGCTGCTGCCGCTGCTCTCCGGCGTGAAAACCTTCCTCTATCCCTCGCCGTTGCACTACCGCATCGTGCCGGAGGTTGCCTATGACACCAACGCCACCATCATGTTCGGCACCGACACCTTCCTCAGCGGCTATGCCCGCATGGCCCATGCCTATGACTTCTACAGCCTGCGCATGGTCTTTGCCGGGGCCGAACGGCTACGCCCGGAGACCCGCAGCACCTGGGCCGAGAAATTCGGCGTGCGGGTGCTGGAGGGCTACGGCGTCACCGAAACCGCCCCGGTTCTGGCGGTCAATACGCCGATGAAGAACCGCGCCGGCAGTGTCGGACGCCTGCTGCCAGGGATGACCCTGCGCATCGACCCGGTACCGGGCATTGAGGAGGGCGGCCGCCTGCATGTGCGCGGCCCGAATGTGATGATGGGCTATCTACGCGCCGAGAACCCCGGCGTGCTGGAGCCGCCGGCGGAAGGCTGGCACGACACCGGCGACATCGTGGTGATCGACGAAAACGGCTTCCTCTCCATCCGCGGGCGCGCCAAGCGCTTTGCCAAGGTCGGCGGCGAGATGGTGTCCCTGGCCGCTATCGAAGCCCTGGCCGGCGAGCTCTGGCCCGGCGTCGTCATGGTCGCCCTGGCCACACCGCACCCGCGCAAAGGCGAGCAGGTCATCCTGCTGACCGAGGACGCGGACTGTTCCCTGGAGGCCCTGGTCGCCCATGCCCGCAGCAACGGCTTCAGCGAGATCATGCTGCCCCGGGAAATTCGCCGGGTCGACTGCATCCCGCTTCTCGGCAGCGGCAAGCTTGACTATGCCGCCGCCCAGAAACTGCTGGATGAGCCCGCGGCGGCCTAGACCGTGTTCTGCAACACCGCTGCCGCCTCCAGCAGCAAATCGCGGCAGCGGCGCTGGTGGCCGAGGGTGAACTGCGCCGCCAGCCCGGAAAGACACAGCGCCCCCAACAACCGCCCGGTGCCATCAAGCAACGGGACCGCAACAGCGGCAATGTTGGGGTCGCGCTCCCCCAACGACAAAGCATAGCCGTCGCGCCGCACCCGGCGCAGTGTTTCGTCCGCTTCATCTGCGTAGGCCCTCAGCACCTTGCCGGCGGCGCCCAGCGCCAGCGGCAGGCGGGCGCCTTCCTCCAGGTGATGGCGCAGCTCGCGAACCGAGTTCTCCCGATAGAGGCAGGTCCGGGTCAATCCGCTGCCGACATAGAGCGACGCCGTCTCGCCGCTGTCGTCGCGGAGCCGCCGCAGCGCGGGACGCAGGATCGGCTCCAGATTTCTTTCGTCGCGGTAGAGAACACCGAGCCGGGCGAGACTGGGGCCCAGCCGGTAGCGCCCAGCCGGCGTGCGCAGGATGTAGCCGAAACGCTCCAGCGACGCGATCAGACGCAGAATGGTGCTCTTGTAAAACCCCGTCCGCGCCGCCAGCTCAGCCAGCGATAACTCACCGGCGCCCTCGGCAAAAGCCTCCAGGATGGTCAGGGCCCGCTCGACCGCCGCGACCCGGTCATCCGCCATGTTCTCTCCAAAATTCTGACAGGCAGAATGAATCTGATACTAAATGGATTTTTCGTTGCGTCATAGAGAACATATAGCGCAAACATCTCCTGCGAAAGGCCGAGGAAATCCGACCCATGCAGACTTGCCTCAAAGGAATCCGGGTACTGGACCTGACCAATGTCCTGGCCGGACCGTTCTGTTGTCATCAGCTGGCCCATATGGGGGCGGAGGTGATCAAGGTGGAGGTGCCCGGCAGCGGCGATCTCGCCCGTCAGCTGGGGGCCGATGCCGATCTCAACGCCGGGCTCATGGGCGTCTCTTTTCTGGCGCAGAATGCCGGCAAGCGTTCTCTCACCCTCAACCTAAAAAACAAAAAGGGTAAAGCGCTGTTCCGCCGTCTGGTGGCAAGCGCCGAGGTGGTGGTGGAGAACTTCCGGCCCGGTGTCATGGATCGCCTCGGTCTCGGTTTCGACACGCTGAAACAGGACCGGTCGGATCTCGTCTACTGCGCCATCTCCGGTTTCGGCCAGGAGGGCCCGCTGAGCGACCTGCCGGCCTATGACCAGATCATCCAGGGCATGTCCGGCGTGATGTCGATCACCGGCGACGCGGAAACCGCGCCCTACCGCGTCGGCTATCCCATCGCCGACACCATCGGGGGGATGACGGCCGCCTTCGCCATCGCAGCCACCCTGGCGCGTCGCGGAGGGGCCAAGCGGAAGGCCTGCTTCATTGATGTCTCTATGCTGGAGGCGACCCTGGCCACCATGGGCTGGGTGGTCTCCAACTTCCTCATCGCTGGCCGCCGCCCCACAGCCATGGGCAACGAGAACATGACCGCCAGCCCCTCCGGCACCTTCCGCACCGGCGACGGCCTGCTGAACATTGCCGCCAACAAGCAGGAGCAGTTCGAGGCTGTCTGCCGGGTGGTTGGCCGCGGTGAACTCGCCGCGGACCCGCGCTTTGCGACAAGACAGGAACGCCTCACCCGCCGCGGGGAACTGAAAGTCATCCTGGAAGAAGCGCTGAGTTCCCGAAGCGCCGCCGACTGGCAGCAAGCGCTGAACGATCAGGGCGTCCCGGCAGGGCGCGTCCTGACGGTCCCCGAAGCGTTGACCGAGCCGCAGGTCCGCGACCGCGGCATGGTTGCGGTCTTCGATGATGTGCCGGGGGTGGGGCGGGATATCCGGGTGGTGCGCACCGGCTTCAAGGTGAACGGCGCGGCCCCGTCTGTCCACCAGCCACCGCCGCAGCTTGGCGCGCATACCGCCGAAATCCTTTCCGAGCTCGGCCTTTCCGAGACCGAGATCGAAACGCTGGCCGAGGAGAGCGTTGTATGACCAAGGAAACCGAAGAGCAGGCCGAGGCGGCCTGGTGGTCGACGTCGATCATAGAGATGGAGCCCGGCGTGATCCGTTACCGCGGCTACCCCATCGAGGAGCTGATCGGTCAGGCCAGCTTCGCGCAAACCCTCTGGCTGCTGCTGCGCGGTGAGTTGCCAAGCGAGGACGAAGCGGCCCTGCTGGATACGGCCCTGATGTCCGCCGTCGATCACGGGCCCCAGGCCCCCTCCATCGCCATCGCCCGCATGGCCGCGACCTGCGGCGTCGGCCTCAACAACGCCATGGCATCCGGCGTCAACGCACTGGGCGACGTCCATGGCGGGGCCGGCGAACAGGCCCTTGCCTTCTATCAGGAAATCGCCGGACTGATGGACGACGGCGCTGAGATGGAGAGCGCCACCACAGAGGCGCTCGACCGCTTCACCGCGTCGGGCGGACGCTATCTTCCCGGCTTCGGGCACCGTTTTCACCCGGTCGACCCCCGGGCGCCGCGCCTCTTGGCACTGGTCGACCAATACGCCGAGAAGGATGCGGTGAGTGGCCGTTTCGCCGCTATCGCCCGCTGTGTTGAAGCAACCCTCGCTGCCCGCAAAGGCAAGAACATCCCGATGAACATCGACGGCGCGACGGCGGTGATCTATGGCGAACTGGGGTTCCCGGCACCGCTGGCCCGCGGCCTCTTTTGTCTGTCCCGTTCGGTCGGCATCCTGGCCCACGCCTGGGAGGAGATGCAATCCGGCCAGCGCAACAAAGGCCCCCTGCCCCGCGAACGCCTCTGGCGCTATGACGGAGAGGACAAACGGCCATTGCCCTAGTTCTTCAGGTAGCGATCAAAGAAGGCAGGCACTCGTTCCAGCGCATCACTGCGGGCAATGGGATCGCTGCCGACCATAGGCACGACACCAGTTGACGTTCGGTCTCGCGGTCGCTCACGCCTTGCCAGGTTGGGCACATCGAAGGAATGCAGGGCATCGGGATAGATCTTTATCTTCACCGGCGCGCCGCGGCTCCGGGCACTTTCGATCAAAGCGGCACAGGGTGCAGCGGGGGTCCAGTTATCGGCTTCTCCTTGGAGAACCAACAAAGGAATGTCCGTGAACCATGTCCCTGGTGACACATCGGTGTAAGGAGCCGACTGTCGGGTCTCGCTGCAGGCGCCAGGGTAGAAAGCAACCGCTGCGCGGAAGTCATGTAGTGGTGGCGGTTGGGGCCTGCCGATACTCTCCGTGACCACCGACAAGAGCACGATACCACCGCCCTGGGACCAACCCGCAAGACCAATGCGGTCCGGCCGAACATCGGACCGTGCTTGGAGATAGACAAGAGCACCATAGGCGTCCTTCGGGCGATCCCGATACATGACGCTTCGGTCGGGACTTCGGTTGCAGGTCGCGGTGAAATCCCGAGGACCAGCGCTATCGACCAGCAACACCACGTAGCCGTGCCCGGTCATGGCGCGAGTCCAGGCGGTATAACCGGCAGCAATGCCACCGCCCAGGCCCAGGCCACTGCAGCCATGGAGAAAAACGACCGCCGGAAAAGGTCCTTTACCATTGGGCCTGAAGAGGAAGGCCGTCAGTTCGGTGCTGCCATCGAGAGACGGAAAGCTGACCCGCTGATCGGCCAGCACATCTTTCGACGACAGACAGGAAAACAGCAAGACGGTGAGAATGAGAGCGGCCGCAAAAGGCGGCATAACTACCGGCTTCGCTCCGACGAGCACTAGTTTATGTCTTGGTTTTTCGCAACGCCACGCGGTGATTATAGCACCGCCGCGGCGCTGGTGTCGCGGTGGCGAAACGCCTAGAAGACGGCGACAACCACCATCAGGGCGGCCCAGAAGGCCAGGCCGGCCAGGAAGTGATCCACTGAGACCCGCGTCGCCGTTTCGTTCATCTGTCCAGACATGGCTCTCGTCCGCTGCATTCTGTGTTCCATGACAGGGTATATAGGGACGCGGCGGCGAAACCGTTGTGCACTTTGTCACAGGTTTCGCCTCAAACTGCCCGGATTTTGCCCTTTTTGCCGCCCGGCAATCCCCAAAACCAGCACAAGCCGTTGATTCAAAAGCTCAAGAGACTGTGTTCAAGTGTGAATCGCCCAGAGGCCGCTGAGGCCGCATTTCTCTCTTCGAGACTTTTTTCTTAGAGAAAGGCCCAACAATGCGCCTGCGCCGCCCTGCTTTTCTGGTCCTGTTCCTAGCATTCAGCGTTTTTCTCACCACCGGATTGCCGGGCGAAGCCGAGGCCCAGTCTGGCGAAGCCGGAATCGAACTGGATGAAGATATGCTGCGGCGCAGTCTGGCGCTGTTTTCCGGCAACAAAGACCTACAGCTCGAAGCCATCGAGGAAATCCGTCAAAGCGGCCGCAAAGACGCGATTGCGTCCCTGATTCAGGCCCGCCGTTTCCTGGGCGCCGTGCCGCAGATTGAAAAAGCCCTCATTGAACTGACCGGCGAAGAAAACGCCGATTCCTGGCATGAGTGGATGCTCTGGCAGGAGGCCCATCCAGAGATCGAACCCTTCGAAGGCTTCGATGCTTTCAAATCCATCGTCTTCCAGCGCATCGACCTGAACTTCGGTCTCTTCCTGCAACCCGGCGTCGCGCACGACATCCGTCTGGAAGAGATCGTCTGGGGCGGCGTGATCAAGGACGGCATCCCCGCGCTCACAAATCCGGACCTGGTCGGCACGGAGTCCGCCGGTTATCTGACCGACGACGAACTGGTTTTCGGCGTGAAGATCAATGGCGACACCCGGGCCTATCCATTGCGCATCATGGATTGGCACGAGATGTTCAACGATGTCGTCGGCGGCGTCCCGGTCAGTCTCGCGTACTGCACACTCTGCGGTTCCGGCATTCTCTTCGAGACCGAAATCGAAGGGCGTGCAGCGCCCCTGGTCTTCGGGTCCTCCGGATTCCTCTATCGCTCCAACAAGCTGATGTACGATCACGAGACCCACTCGCTGTGGAATCAGTTCACCGGCAAACCGGTGGTCGGACCGCTGACCGGCTCCGGCATCGAACTGAAGACCCGGCCCGTCGCCATCACCACCTGGCAGGCCTGGCGCGAAGCCAACCCGGACACCAAGGTGTTGTCCATCGAGACCGGGCATTTGCGCGACTACCGCCCCGGCGCGCCTTACGGCAGCTACTTCTCCAGCCCCGACCTGATGTTCCCGGCGCTGGTGAAAAAAGAAGAACTGCAGGCGAAGGACTACGTCTTCGCCCTGCGCTCCAGCGGCACCGAAAAGGCCTGGCCGCTGACCCGCTTCGCCGGGGGTCAGGTGATCAATGACACAGCCGGCATTCTCGATCTGGTTCTGATCGGTGACACCGCAACACGCACGGTGCGCGCTTACCGCCGCAACGGACAAACCTTTCAACAGGGCGAAGACCTGAGTGAACTACGCGCCGGCGAAGCCGTCTGGAAGGTTACCGAAGAGGCCCTCATCGGCCCCGACGGCGCGCAACTGGCCCGTCTGCCCGGCCACATCGCCTATTGGTTCGCCTGGGCCGGCTATCTCGGCGACGAAGGAGAGGTGGCGACGCAGTGACACCACAACTGGTGAAGCTGCTATGGCAACCGCTGCTGATGTCGCCGAAAGGGTGACGCCGCCGCCTCACCCTGATGTGTCCAGAAGCGCAGGGTCTGGTCAAAACTGCCGGAGACCACGAGATCGCCGCCGGGGACGAAGGCGACACTGTTGACCCCAAGCGCGTGGCCCTCGAAAGCCGGAGCGGCGGGGGTGCCGTCAAGCGTCCAGAGACGGATCGTATCGTCCCGGCCGCCGGAAATGACGTGATCGCCGTCAGGACTGAAGGCGACGCTGTTGATTCCTCCTCTATGCCCAAGGAACGGTTCCACCGCAGGTTGGCCCTCAAGCGTCCAGAGGCGGATCGTGGCATCGCTGCCGCCGGAGACGATTCGATCACCGGCGGGGTTGAAGGCGAGACTGTTGACCCCGCCACGGTGCCCCTGAAATGGTTGACCGGCGTGCTCGCCCTCAAGAGTCCAGAGACGGACGGTGCCATCCGTGCCACCCGAGGCGATACGGTTTCCATCCGGGCTGAAGGCGAGGCTGTAGACCCAGCCCTTGTGCCCCCGGAAGGGCGCGGTGGCCGGCGCTCCTTCCAGAGGCCAGAGGCGAACCGTACCGTCTTCACCGCCGGAGGCAACGCGGTCGCCTTTGGGACTGAACGCAACGCTGAAAACCCTGCCTTCGTGGCCGCGAAACGGCGTCGCGACCGGACGGCCTTCAAGTGTCCAAAGGCGAAGGGTTCCGTCCCTCCCGCCTGAGACGATGCGATTGCCGTCCGAGCTGAAGGCGGCGGCGATCGCCTTGGCCTCAAGCGAGCGAAGCACAACGGGGCTTTCAGGGTCGGCGATGTCCAAGATGTCGATGCGGCCGCTTTTATTGACGACCAGGAGTGTTTTGGAATCGCCCGGCCGAAGGGCCAGCGTCACCGGCTCAAACGTCGTCAGCCCATAGGGAGGTTGGGAGCTGCGGTCTTCAGCAAGGACTGCCCCTGCTGCGGAGAGGAGAAATGCGGCCCCGGTGACGGCGCAGAACACACCGCGAAGCACGGTTCACGCGACCCGGCTCAGATAACCCATGTTCGAAAGCGGCAAGAGGACCGCCAAAGTCACCGCACAAACGAGAGCGAAGATCATCGATCGTTTCGCCAGGACCGACTCTCTGTCCTTCCGATAGGCGACCACAGCGATAACCAGGCCGAGAACGGCGGCTGTCAAAGCCAGGGCGTTGGCCAGCGGAAGGGTCAGGGCCGTGGCATAGGTCGGGTCGATCCGGTTGTGAATGACGGCGCCGAGCATCAAGACGACCGAGCCCAGCGACAAAAGCATCGCGATCACAATACCAAGCATAGGATGCCTCTCCAGCAACGTGATGCCTTGGCCCGACTAGCGAACGGCGCCATAACGCGCCGCCGGCTTACCGACAAAGGAACGATACGGCTATCTTCTGGTCGTGATCGACACCGCAAAGGTTCAAAATCCGAGGAAGATCGACGCAGTGATCGCCGACCCGGCCCGCCTCAGCGTGCGGCGCAGGCGGCGCAGCGGCCATGCAGTTCCACCGTCATGTGGCGGGTCTCAAAACCGCTTTCGCCTGCGACCGACTTCAGCCCTTTCTCGCTGGCGGGAAAGGAAAACTCGGCAACCTCGCCACAGTCGTCGCAGATGGCAAAGCCCGCCGCCGCCTGATGATCATGGGCACAGCAGGCGATGAAAGCATTCAGGCTTTCGATGCGATGGATCAACCCTTGCCGCCCGAGAGTCTCCAGCGCACGATAGACCTGAACCGGTGCGCGCAGGCCCTCGTCACGCAACTGATCCAAAAGATCGTAGGCCGTCAGGGCGGCACTGCTGCTGGTCAGGCGATCAAGCACCAACTGCTGGTTGCGGGTTAGTTTGCGGCTGGTCATGGCAACCTCTCGATTTCCCGGCCGCGCCATCTGAAACTCTGGCTCAGGAGCGAGAGCAGAAAGATGACGAGGGCGGCAACGACAACCGATGGGCCGGACGGCGTGTCGAAGTGAAGCGACCCGAAGAGGCCCATTATCACGGCGAGGGCGCCCAAGCCGGCGGCTGTGAGCGCCATGGATTCCGGCGCACCGGCAAAGCGCCGCGCCGTCGCCGCCGGAATGATCAGAAGAGAGGTGATCAGCAGGATGCCGACGATCTTCATCGCGATGGCAATCACCGCCGCCATCAGGATCATGAAGATCAGCCGCGCCCGCTCCGGGTTCAGGGCCTCGGCGGCGGCCAGTTCCTCACTCACCGTGCCGGCCAGCAGCGGCCGCCAGATCATCGCCAACAGGCAGAGCACGGCGAAGCCGCCGCCGTAGATCAGGGCAATGTCGAGAAGCGAAACAGCCAGCAGATCGCCGAAGAGGTAGCTCAGCAGATCAATCCGAAGCCAGGCCATGAAGGAAACCAGCACCAGACCCAGCGCCAGCGTGGAGTGAGACAGAATGCCAAGCAATGCATCGGTCGGCAAAACCGCCTGGCGCTGAAGCAGAACCAGCGCCAGGGCGGCGGCGGCGGCAATGGCGAAGACCCCAAGGATCACGTTGACCTCCAGGAACAACGCCAGAGCAACGCCCAGCAGAGCGGAGTGAGCCATAGTATCCCCGAAGTAGGCCATACGCCGCCACACGATGAAACACCCCAGCGGCCCCGCGACCAGGGCCACCCCGATGCCGCCGACGAGCGCCCGGATGAAGAAATCATCCAGCATCGAACTCTTCCTTGCTCACTTTCCGTTCATTACGGTCGTGACGATGATCATGACCATCGTCATGCCCCACCACGCTGCCGTCGGCAAGATGAACATGATCGTGGTCGTGACGGTAGATCGCAAGCGCCGAAGCCGCCCGCGTCCCGAAGAGGGCGCGGTATTCCGGGCTGGCGGTCACCACCTGCGGCGTGCCCGAACAGCAGACGTGACCGTTCAGGCAGATCACCGTGTCGGTCTGGCCCATGACAATGTGCAGGTCATGGGAGATCATCAAAATGGCGCAGCCCAGGCGCTCGCGAATGTCGTGTATCAGTTCATAGAGTTCGATCTCGCCGGCAAAGTCGACGCCCTGCACCGGCTCGTCGAGCACCAACAGCTGCGGCCGGCGTATCAAAGCCCGCGCCAGCAGCGCACGCTGAAACTCCCCGCCCGAGAGTTGCTGCACCGGTCGGCTGGACAGATGGGCAATACCGACGTCGCTGAGGGCGGTATCGATCTCAGCGCCGCTGTGGCGACCTGTCAGGGTCATCAGGCGCCGCACAGTGAGCGGCATGGTGCGGTCGATGGAGAGTCTCTGCGGTACATAGCCGATGCGGAGATCGTTGCGCCGCTGCAACCGGCCCTCCGCCGTATCCATAATCCCCAAGAGCGCCTTAACGGTCGTGCTTTTGCCGCTGCCGTTGGGACCGATCAGGGTAACGATCTCCCCCGGCCGGATGGTCAGGTCGACACCGCGCACAAGCCAGAGCCCGCCCTGGCGCACACCCAGCCCCTTGGCCTCGACCAGCGGCTCCTCGGCAGCCGCGGAACGGACTTCAGGCCGGCTCGCCCCCTGGTCGTCAAGCTCTATCATGTTCACCATGAGCTCTTGTAAGACTCCGGTTGCGCGGTGAAAAGACTAACGTTATATCATTACATCTTGTAGCCGAGAACAACAAGGACCACCCATCGTGCGCAAATCAGCCCTCACCCTGGCTTTCGCCACCGTGCTCTGGACCCTCAACCCGCCGACGGCCGCTGCCGAGGCTCCCGTTGTGGTGACCAGCATCAAACCGGTCCACTCCCTGGTTGCCAATGTCATGAAGGGCGCCGGAGAGCCGCATTTGATCGTCAAGGCGGGCGGGTCACCGCACAGCTACGCCCTGAAACCCTCCGATGCCGCAGCCCTGGAAAGGGCTAAGCTCGTCTTCTGGGTCGGCGACGAACTGGAAGTCTTTCTGGAAGACTCCATGAGAAGTCTGGCAGGCGGCGCAAAGGTCCTCTCTCTTGCCGAAGTACCCGGCGTTGACCTGCTCCCCTTCCGGGAGGGCGGTCCCTGGGGCGACCATGGGCACGAAGAGCATGCGGAACACAAGCATGAGGAACATGCACATGAAGAGCATGCACATGAAGAACACGACCATGCGGAACACAAGCATGAGGAACATGCGCACGAAGAGCACGCGCATGCGGAGCACGCTCACGAGGAAAATGGGCATGACGAACACGGGCATGAAGGTCACGCCCATGGTGAAAACGACATGCACATCTGGCTCGATCCGGAGAACGCCAAAGCCATGGTCGCCGCAGTGGCAAAAGCGCTGACCGAGATCGATCCGGACAACAGCGGTATCTATCTGGCCAACAGCCAAGCTATGGAGCGGCAGCTCGATCAACTGAGCGCCGAGATGTCGGCCGATCTGGAGAGCGTGAAGGACAAGCCCTTCGTCGTTTTCCATGACGCCTATCAGTACATGGAGCGTCGCTTCGGCCTGAACACGGTCGGCTCCATCACCGTCAGTCCGGAACGCCAGCCTGGCGCCGCCCGGTTGAGCGAGATCCGGAGCAAGATCACGGAGCTGGGCGCGCGCTGTATCTTCAGTGAACCGCAGTTCGAGCCTCGGCTGGTCAGTGTGGTGGCGGAAGGAACCGAAGCCCGAACCGGCAGCCTTGATCCTTTGGGCGCGGCGCTGGAAGACGGCCCGGAACTCTATTTCGAACTGATGCGCGGCAACGCCGAAGCGCTGCGCAACTGCCTCAGCGAAGGCAGCTGAACGCTTTCACCAGGATATGCTCCAGATCGCCTGACCACCCGCTCCCGTAGGTCGATGACGTCAGCTTAAGTATCGTGTGACCTTGCCTGTGGCCTAAGGCGACGCAGGCGCGTGCGACGGGACCAGATTGAGGACGATGGCGTATTGACCTTATTTGACATGGAGCCTCAGGCATCCGGTGAACCCGGCGGCGCCGGGCAACCCACCCCTCTGATGACGGGCATAGACATCTGCAGGACGGAGGACGGCCTCGCCGCCATCAAGAAGCCCAGTACGGAACTCGTAATCTGGCAGCGCGACTTCCCGAAGCGTTTCCAAGACTGGCTCGACCGATTGGATGCCGCGACTCTTCCCGATTTTCGAATCCTCGTTGAGCCTCGCGACCTTCGCCGCGCGATCGATCCGTTGCTCGACGCCTGCGATATGCCCGCTTGTGACATGCGTGACCTGCTCGTCGAAGACATTGATGATCTAGTTCGCAGGTTCGCTGAAACTGCCCGCAGCGAATCCGTCGACCTACGGCTGCAACGGGTCGACCATGATGCCTGCTGGAAGTTCCATTGCGACAATGTCGAAGCCCGGCTGTTGACGACGTATCGCGGGCCGACGACGGAGTGGGTTCAGATGGTGCATGCCGATCGGGCTTTGGCCGAGCAGCAAGACTATGAGGGGCCGCTGGAGCGCCTCGGGCTCCATGACGTGGCGCTGTTCAAAGGAAGCTGTGCCGGTCCCAACAGCGGCATCGTTCATCGCTCGCCGCCAATTGCCGGAACCGGCCAGACACGACTACTGCTATGCCTCAACCAGCATTCGGTCAGTTCTCCGGATCCCTGGACCGAGATCTAGCAGGCTGCTAGACCGTGCTCTATAGGTGCGCCGCGGCTACGGCGGCGGTGAATTCCCGCTTCAGCAGGTCGATGTCTTCGACCCCGACCGAAACCCGGATAAAGCCTTCGCTGATCCCCAGTGCCGCGCGTTCTTCGACCGTGAGGCCGCGATGGGAAGAACTGGTCGGGTGGCTGATGGTGGTGCCGACATCGCCCAGGGTCGGTGCGAAGGCGATGTTCGCCGCCGCCCGCACGAAGGCATTCACCCCCGTCCGTTCCGCATCCAGGGTGAAGCTCACCATATGGCTGTTGTTGCCCTGCAGCAGGTCGCGGGCCAGGTCGCGGTCCGGGTGGTCATCCTCGCCGGGATAAAGCACCTGGAGAACCCCAGGCAGGCCACGCAAATGATCCGCCAGGGCCTTGGCGTTTTCCTGCGCTCTTTGAAACCGCAGATCGAAGGTATTGAGGCCGCGCTCCGCCAGCCAGCAATCAAAGGGACTGCCGTTCAGGCCCCAGGTCGTAACGGCGTCGTAGAGCGCCTCGTGGCGGACGGGGTCTTTTGCGGCCACGTAGCCGAGGGTCACATCGCTGTGCCCGGCCAGCAGCTTGGTCACAGAATGCACGACGATATCGGCGCCGTGGTCGAAGGGCCGAAAGGCGCGGGGCGTGGTGAAGGTGTTGTCGACCACGAAAATCAGGTCGTGCTCCCGGGCGAGCGTCGCCAGCGCCTTGATGTCGGCAACCCTTAGGGTCGGGTTGGCCACCACCTCCACCAGCAGCAGCTTTGTTTCCGGGCGGATCGCCGCGGCAACCGCATCGGCATCGCCGGCATCGACAAGGCTGACATCGAAGCCTATGCGGGGCAGATCCTTGGTCAGCAGTCTGAGACAGCGCCCATAAAGCTGGTTGCCCGCGACGATGTGATCGCCCTTGTCGAGCAAAGCCAGAAAGACAGCGGAGAGCGCCGCCATGCCGGAGGCCGTGATGATGCCGCCCTCGATGCCCTCCATCCAGGAGATCTTGTCCGCCAGCAGACTGGCGTTGGGGTGTCCTTCGCGGGCATAGCTGTAGCCGCTGGCGCGGCCTTCATAAACGGCATCCAGGGCATCAGCATCCTCCGCGCAGTAGACGACGGAGGGGAACAGGGGTGTGACGAGCGGCGTTGTTTCCGATGCCGGCGGCGCCGAGCGGCGCACGACGGAGCGATCCTCAGGCTTCATGACGGAGTCTCTCTGGGGGCTTGCTTTTTCACTATGACGGCAGCCACTAGGCCCCAGCACACCCTACGGGTCAAGAGGGCGCCAAAGCTGGGTATTTTGAATAGCCCGCGAGATATGGAATAAAGGGGCCGTCGATCAAAGCATAAAGAAGAAAAAGGTTGGGACGGCGATGCACTTCATGGCGGTAAACGGCCAGACCCTGCATGTCAGGGACAGCGGAGCCACGGAAAACAGCGGAAAACCGGTGCTGGTGTTCTCCAACTCGCTGGGTACGGATTTCCGGATCTGGGACCAAGTGGTGGTCCGCCTGGCAGACCGCTTTCGCATCCTGCGCTACGACAAGCGCGGGCACGGTCTTTCCGACCTCGGCAAAACACCCTATGCCATGGCCGACCATGTCGGTGACCTCGTGGCGCTGTTGGACGCGCTCGCCATCGACAAGGCGGTCATCTGCGGGCTTTCCGTCGGCGGCCTGATCGCCCAGGGCCTCTACGCCGCGCGGCCTGAACTGGTAAGCGGCCTCATCCTCTGCGACACCGCTCATAAGATCGGCGACGACGCCCTCTGGAACACCCGCATTGCAGCGGTGGAATCCGACGGCATCGACTCGATCGCCGATGCCATCCTGGAACGCTGGTTCAGCACGGCCCTGCGCCGCGACGATCCGACGGCGCTGGCCGGCTGGCGCAACATGCTGACCCGCACCCCCGCGGCCGGCTATGCCGGCACCGCTGCCGCCATCCGCGACACGGACTTTACAGAAGAAGCCAAACGGATCGCCGTGCCGACGCTTTGTCTGGTGGGGGAGGAGGACGGCGCGACGCCACCTGCCCTGATGCAGGAACTGACGGCCCTGGTACCCGGCGCCCGCTGCGAGGTGATCGCCGGGGCCGGCCACCTGCCCTGCATCGAGCAGCCGGCGGTCATGGCCGATCACATCCTGAACTTCACCCGGGAGGCCGGGCTTGCCTGAAGATGACAAAGGAACCGTGGGGCGCACGACCCGCGCGGCGGTGCTCGGCGAAGATCATGTGGCCCGGGCGGAAGCAGCAACCACCGATTTCGATGCCGACTTCCAGCGCTTCATCACCGAAGGCGCCTGGGCATCGGTCTGGTCACGGCCCGGTCTCGACAAACGCGAGCGCAGCCTGATCACAGTCGCCCTGCTCGCGGCGTCCGGCCATGACGAAGAACTGGCCATGCACATCAAGGCCTGCGCCAATACCGGTGCCACGGCGGAAGACATCAAAGAAGCCCTGCTTCACGTCGCCGTTTATGCCGGCGTGCCCGCCGCCAACCGGGCCTTCAAGATCGCCAAGAGAGTCTTAGAAACCGGCGAGGGTCCGGGTCGATGAGCTTTCGCCAGAGAGACTGGGCCAGCCATCCGCCGCTGATCCATCCGGACTACAAGTCGACGGTCCTGCGCGGCCCGACCAAGCCTCTAGTGCCCCTGCCGCAAAGCCTGTCCGAGGTCACCGGGCCGGTCTACGGCGCCGAAAGCCTGGGGCCTGACGACGCTGACCTGACGCGCAACGGCCGCCAGGGCGGCGCCCCTCCCGGCGAACCCCTGGGCGAGCGGATCATCGTTACCGGCCGCGTGCTCGACGAAGACGAGAAGCCGCAGGCCAACATGCTGGTCGAGGTTTGGCAGGCCAATGCCGCCGGGCGCTACGTTCACAAGGCCGATCAGCACGAGGCCCCTCTCGACCCGAATTTCTTCGGCGGCGGACGCTGCGTCACCGACGGCGAGGGCCGCTATCGGTTTATCACCATCAAGCCCGGGGCCTATCCCTGGGGCAATCACGACAATGCCTGGCGACCGGCGCACATTCACTTCTCTCTCTTCGGGCCCGGCCTCGCGACACGCCTCATCACCCAGATGTACTTCCCCGGCGATCCTCTCTTGGATCTCGACCCGATCTTCAATGCTACGCCCTTAAGCGCCCGCAACCGCCTGGTCGCCGGCTTCGACATCGCGACTACGGAAGCAGGCTTCGCCCTCGGTTACCAATTCGACATCGTTCTGCGTGGGCGCCGCGAAACACCCCGGGAAGGTGCGTCGTGAGCCGGGGCCAGACACCCTCCCAGACCATCGGGCCCTTCTTCGCCTATGGCCTGACGCCGGAGCAATACGGCTATCCCCTGCGCAGCATTGCAGGCGCCAACCTGCGCGACCCCGCCACCGAGGGAGATGAAATCACCATCACCGGGCGGGTCTTTGATGGCGAGGGCGCAGCGGTGCCCGATGCCATGATCGAGATCTGGCAGGCGGACCCACAGGGCCGCTACCGGCTGCCGGGCAGCAAAGGCAACCGCGGGTTCTCGGGCTTTGGGCGCTGCGGCACCGGAAGCGGGCCGGAATCCGGCTTCCGCTTCATCACCTACAAACCCGACAGGGTCGACGACCAGCAGGCCCCCCATATCTCGGTCATCGTTTTCATGCGCGGGCTTCTCAGCCATCTTTATACAAGGCTCTACTTCGCCGACGAGACCGAAGCCAACCTGCGCGACCCGCTGTTATCTTCCCTTGATCCGGCGCGACGCGCCACTCTGATCGCAGAGCTTTCGGCGCCCGGCGCGTACCGTTTCGACATCCATATGCAAGGAGACAGGGAGACCGTGTTCTTCGATGTCTGACAGTCCAAAACCGCTGGGAGAAGCCTGCATCATCACCGTCGCGATCACCGGGTCGGTGCCGCGCAAGGAAGACAATCCGGCGGTGCCCGTCACCGTGCCCGAACAGGTTGAGTCGACCCAGGAGGCCTTCGAGGCAGGCGCGACCATCGTTCATGTGCATGTGCGCGACGAGGACCAGCGCGCTTCCTCCGATCCCGACAAGTTCGCCGCCTTTCAGGAGGGTGTCCGCAAACACTGCCCGGGTATGATCGTGCAGTTCTCCACCGGCGGCCGCGGCCGAGCGCCGGAGGAACGCGGCGCCATGCTGCACCACCGCCCGGACATGGCTTCTCTTGCCACCGGCTCGGTCAACTTCCCAAACATGATCTACGAGAATCCGCCCGACCTCGTAGACAGCCTGGCCGCCGCCATGCTGAAGCACGAGATCAAGCCGGAGGTCGAGGTCTTCGATCTGGCCATGCTCTATGCCGCTGCGACGATGGCGGAGGGTGGACAATTAAGGAAACCCCTGCACGTCCAGTTCGTTTTCGGCCTGAAGAACGCCCTGCCGCCGAAGCGTGAGATTCTGGAATTCGAGGTCGCGCAATTGAAGGCCCTGCAACCGGATGCGACCTGGACCGCCGCCGGCATTGGCCGCAGCCAATTGGAAATCAACCACTGGGCGCTGGCGATGGGCGGCCACTGCCGCACCGGCCTTGAGGACAACATCCGCTTCGACAAGTCGCGCCTCGCCAAGAGCAATGCCGAACTGGTGGCGCGGGTCGCGGCGCTCTGCGGCGACTACGGCCGTTATCCCGCCAGCGTGGCCGAGGCAAGGGAGATACTGAAACTCCCGGCCGCAGGCTGAGGCTATGAGAAACCGTTCATGAGCGCGACACCCTTCGACAGCCTGCTCTACGGCGAACTGCTTTCTGATGCGCAAGTCGCTGCAGAGCTTGACGACGCCGCCCAGCTTCGCGCCCTGTTGGAGGTCGAGGCGGCGCTGGCGAAAGCGGAAGGCGACTGCGGCGTCATTCCGGAAGATGCCGCCCGGCAGATCGCCACCGTCGCCGAGAAGCTGACAATCGACCCCGCCAATCTCGCCGCGGCGACGGCGCGCGACGGCATCCCGGTCCCGGCGCTGGTAGCCGCTCTGCGCGCCGCCGTCGGCGGCGAGGCAGCCAGCTTCGTACACTGGGGCGCAACGACACAGGATGTCATGGACAGCGGCTTGGTGCTGCGCCTGCGGAAAATCTTGAATCTTCTGGACCAACGCCTCACCCGGCTTTGCGAAACGCTGAACGAAAAAGCCGTCGCCGGGCGCGACACGGTGATGACCGCGCGCACGCGCGGCCAGCAGGCGACACCGACGACCCTTGGCCTGAAAATGGCGGGTTGGCTGGCGCCCCTGCAGCGTCACCGTGCGCGGCTGGCCGAACTGCGCCCACGCCTCGAAGTCCTGTCCTTCGGCGGGGCTTCCGGCACCCTGGCGGCCCTCTGCGGTCAGGCGGGAAGCGACGATGCCATGGCGGTGGAAGCGGCCTTGGCGCGGCATCTGCACCTCACTGTCGCGCCGCTACCCTGGCACAATCAGCGCGACGGGCTGATCGAGCTGGCCGGCTGGCTTGCCCTCGCCACCGGCAGCCTCGGCAAGATCGCCGGCGATGTTATCCTGCTGGCTCAAAACGAAGTCGGCGAACTGCGTGAAGGCGACGGTGGCAGCTCCTCCACCATGCCGCAAAAAAGCAATCCGGTGCATTCGGAGGCAACCCTCGCTCTGGCGCGCCTGAATGCCGGTCTGGCCGGCCAGATGCAGCTCACCGCCCTGCACAACCACGAACGCGACGGCGCCGCCTGGCAGCAGGAATGGTTGGGCCTGCCGCAGATGCTGTTGGCTTGCGGTGCTGCTTTGAACCACATGAATGCGCTGATGGATGGTCTTCGGATCGATACCGAACGCATGCGTGCCAACCTGGAAGCCTCGAACGGCCTGGTTCTGGCGGAGGCCGCGAGCTTTGCGCTTTCCCGGCACCTCCCGCGCGCGAAGGCGCAGGGTCTGGTGAAGCAGGCCTGCCGCGAAGTGGCCGAGACCGGCCGCCATCTGTTTGACCTGCTGGCCGAAGCCAGCGATGCCCCCATCGATTGGCAAGCCCTGCGCGATCCGGCGCAGCATACGGGGGCGAGCAGGCAGCTCATCGAGCGTGCGCTGAAAAACCCGCACTGAGACGCGCTGCAAGCGCCCATTTCCACCATGTGGAAAAACTTTCTGCCAGCCTTTACGGCAGCGGCGAAGCTACTTCATAGTGACGCCCAACAAAGGACCTGCTGGCTGTTGAGCCAAGCGGGCGCGCTGTCAGGGAGGCAAGGTCTATGCACTGGGTTCGATTCCGGTACAACGGAACCGAGGCTGTCGGAAAACTCGACGAAGGAACCATTCAGGTCTGCAACGGTGACCTTTTCGGCTCGCCGCAGGCCACGGGACAGACGCTGGCTCTGGATGGTGTTGAACTGCTGACACCCTGCGATCCCAGCAAGATGATCTGCCTGTGGAACAACTTTCACGCCCTGGCCGCCAAGCTGGAGGTCCCAGAGCCTGAAGAGCCCCTTTATTTCCTGAAAGCGCCCAATGCCTTCCTGGCCACCGGCCAGACGATCCGCCGACCCAAAAGCTATGACGGGCCGGTGGTCTATGAGGGCGAGCTCGGCATCGTCATCGGCAAGACATGCAGTGCGGTAAGCGAGGCGGAGGCGGCCGAACACATCTTCGGTTACACCTGCATCAACGATGTGACGGCGGCCAAGATCATCTCAAAAGATCCGACGTTTGCACAGTGGGCGCGCGCTAAGAGCTACGACACCTTCGGCGTCTTCGGGCCGACGATCGCGACGGACATCGATCCCCTAGCCTGTTCGGTCGTGACGGTATTGAACGGACAGGAGCGGCAGAACTATCCGCTGTCCGACATGATCTTCCCGCCGCAACGGCTGGTCAGCCTGCTGTCTCACGACATGACCCTGATGCCGGGTGACATTATCGCCTGCGGCACCTCGATCGGGGTCGGTTCGATGAAAGAGCCAAGCAACAGCATTGAAGTATCCATAGAGGGCATCGGCAGCCTGTCGAACACCTTTGTGCAGTGAAATGTGAAGAGAGGAAGTTGCGATGAGGATCTGTGTTGTTGGCGCCGGGGCCATCGGCGGCTTGATGGCGGTGAAGCTGGCCCTGGCAGGCAATGATGTCACGGTGGTCGATCAGGGCGCCCACCTCGCGGCCATTCAAAAAGACGGCCTGAAACTGATCTGGGAGGACGGCGAGGAATCGCTCGCGAAAGTGAAGGCTGTCGGCAGCGCGACCGAAGCCGGCAAGCAGGATCTGGTGATCCTCGCGGTGAAGGCCCACTTCCTCGACCAGGTCGCCCGCGACATCGAAATCTTGCTGGATGACGAGACCATGATCGTCACCGTGCAGAACGGCATGCCCTGGTGGTACTTCCACAGCTTCGGCGGGGAGCTGGACGGCCGCCGCCTGGACACGCTCGATCCCAGTGGGCTGCTCGGCCGCCATATCCCAGGCGAGCGCATCCTCGGCTGCGTCGTCTATCCGGCCGCCGCGGTGACGGAACCCGGCGTCATCAAGCATGTCGAAGGCGACCGCTTTCCGATCGGAGAGCTGGACGGCAGCACCAGCGAGCGGGTCCAGAAACTCCACGACCTGCTGGTCGAGGCCGGTTTCCGCTCGCGCATACTCGACGACATCCGCTCCGAGGTCTGGCTGAAGGCCTGGGGCAACCTGACCTTCAATCCGATCTCTGCCCTCACCCATGCAACCCTGGAAGACATCTGCCGCTTTCCGCAGACCTGCGACCTGGCTGCAACCATGATGGCCGAGGCCCAGGCCATCGGCGAGAAGCTGGGGGTTACTTTCCGCCACACCATCGAAAAGCGCATCGCCGGTGCCGAGTCCGTCGGCCGGCACAAGACCTCCATGCTGCAGGACGTCGAGGCCGGCCGCTCCCTGGAGACCGAGGCGCTGATCGGCGCGATCCTGGAAATGGGCAAGCTGACCGACACCCCGGCCCCGGCCATCGAAGCCGTCTATGCCTGCGTACTGCTGCTGAACAAGACCATGACGGTCGAGGGATCGGGCGTCAGGCTGGTCGGCGCCGCCTAGATCGGATCATGTCTTGGCGGAACCACTTCATGGTCGCGCCAAAACATGTGAATCCGATATCCATCAAAGGGTTAGAGCAGATTCACCGGATTGGATGGATCGCTAACGCGATTCCATCAAACCCGGATCTGCTCCAGATCGATCCGCAGATCAGGGCTTCAGAATCACCTTCGCGGCAGAGGTTCGCCCGGCATCGAGATCCTCGAAAGCCCGGCCGCCGTCCGCCAGGGCCCGCCGGTCGATCCAGTCGAGCGTTCCGAGCCGCCCGTCATGCAGAGCAGCGAGCGAAGCCCGCAGATCGGCCTCCGTATAGGTGTAGACACCGACAAAGGTGATTTCCGACAGGGTGAGCGTCCGGGCGTCGAAGTCGCCGCCGGCCTCCTGCAAGCCGACATGGGCGACGACACCGCCGGGCGTCACCGCCTCGATTGCCGCACGTCGGGTTGCCGTCATGCCGACGGCATCCAGCACCAGATCGAAGCTGGCCGCCTCTGCGGGCGCGGAAAGGGGATCAAAGACAGCCAGACCGGCCGCCGCCGCCGTCTCGCGCCGCAAGGCATTGGTTTCGGCGAGCCGCAACTCGGCCACGCCCCAGGCTTTCAAAATCAAACCGCCGAGCAGGCCGACCGATCCGCCGCCGATCACCAGGGCCCGGGTCTCGGCCAGCGGGCGCCAAGCGCTACGCGCCGCCAGGGCCAGGGCATGCCAGGCGGTGGCGCAAGGTTCGGTGAGGGCCGCGTGAGCCGGATCCATTCCCTCGGGTACCGGAATCAGATTGCGCTCGGGGATGGCAATCCGCTCGCTGAAGGCTCCGGGCCGGCGCATGCCGATCAAGTCCCGCGACGGGCAGAGGTTCGAGCGACCCTCGACGCAGTAGCGGCAAACGCCACAGGTCACCAGGGGATTGAGCACCACCCGCTCTCCCGGATTGCGGCCCTCCAATACGGTGCCGCAGGCCTCGTGACCCAGGATCATGGGCGGCACGCGGCGCGCGTCGTGGCCGTGCCAGGCATGCATATCGGACCCGCAGATGCCAACGGCGTCGATGCGTACCAAAGCTTCGCCATCGGCGCGCTGCGGCTCTGGCTCTTCGCGGAATTCGGTCTGCTGCGTTGCCGTGTAAACAAGCGCCTTCATGAAAACCTCGCTCTGCCCATTGCTGCCTGGGCCGGTTGCTGTTTGGCCCGTTGCTATTTGGCGGTGAAGCCGCCGTCAACGAAAAGCGTCTGCCCGGTCACATAGTCCGAAGCGGGCGACGCCAGAAACACCGCCGGGCCCACCAGATCGTCCAACACACCGTTGCGGCCGATACAGGTCTGCGCGGCGTTACGTTCGGCGCGGGCCGCATCGTCAAAAACGGCGGCGGTCAGTTCGGTCGGGAAAAAGCCCGGCGCCAGCGCATTGCAGGTGATGCCGTCGCGTGACCAGGCCTCCGCCATGGCGCGGGTCATCTGCACGACCCCGCCTTTGGAGGTGCCATAGGCGACCCCTCCGGCAAAAGCCCGCTCCGACTGCAGCGAAGCAAAATTGATGATCCGCCCCCAACCCTTGGTCCGCATGGCCGGAACAAGGGCCTGCGCCAGAAAGAACGGCGCGGAGAGATTCAGATCGAGCGTCCGCTGCCAACCCTCCGCCGTCACCGCATCGGCCGCCTGGCGCGTGTTGATACCAGCGGCATTCACCAGAATGTCGGGCGCCCCGCCAAGCTTCGCAATCCGCGCCGCGGTATCCTCGATTGCGGCGAGATCGGCCAGGTCGGCGACACAGGCGAACCCGCGCGCGCCAGCCGGCTCGGTCTCCGCCAGCCATGCGTCGAGTTGATCCTGCCGGCGCGCCACGCCGACCACCGTCGCCCCGGCTTCAGCCAGGGCAGTGGCAAGTCTTCGCCCAATACCGGAACTGGCGCCGGTTACACAGGCGATGCGCCCGGAAAGATCAAAAAGACTCTCGATCACTCTGCCGCCGCCAAGTCAAACTTCTCTTCAGGAAACCATTTCTCAAGACGCACATCCGCCGTACGGGCATGACCTTCCATACCTTCGAGGCGTGAGATCCGGGCCGTAACCTGGGCGATATCCCGGGTCGATTCCCGGTTCATGCGCTGCCAGGTAACGGTCTTCATGAACTTACCGACAGAAAGGCCGCCGGTATAGCGCGCCGCGCCTTTTGTCGGCAGGATGTGATTGGGACCAGAGGTCTTGTCGCCGAAGGCGACCGTCGTCTCCTCGCCGAGAAACAAGGACCCGTAGTTGCGCAGGCGCTTCAGCCACCAATCCAGATCCGCGCAATGCACCTCCAGATGCTCGGAAGCATAGTCGTCGGAGAGGGCAGCGCCGGCCTCCGGCGAATCGACCAGGGCAATCTCGCCATAGTCGCGCCAGGCCGCCTCGGCATTGCTGCGATTCACCTCCGGCAAGGTTGCGATGATCTGCGGGACCAGTTCGGCGACCCGCTCGGCGAGCTTGCGGTCCAGGGCGATCAGCCAGGCCGGGGAGTTGTAGCCGTGTTCGGCCTGCCCGACGAGATCCCAGGCGACGATCTCCGGGTCCGCTGTGGCATCGGCAATCACCATCACCTCCGATGGCCCGGCAAACATGTCGATGCCCACGCGGCCGTAAAGAATGCGCTTGGCTTCGGCGACGAACTGATTGCCCGGGCCCACCAGGATATCGGCTGGATGGCCGGTGAAGAGACCGAAGGCCATGGCCGCCACACCCTGAACCCCGCCGAGGGCCAGGACAGAGTCAGCGCCGCAAAGATCGAGGGTATAGAGGATCGCCGGGTGAACGCCTTCACCCGCCTTTGCCGGCGAGCAGGCGATGACGTGATCGACACCGGCCGTCTTGGCGGTCGTCACCGACATGATGGCGGAAGCGACATGGGCGTAGCGCCCGCCGGGCACGTAACAACCGGCAGCGGCCATTGGGATGTTGCGATGACCGGCGATCAACCCGGGCCGCAACTCGACCTGCGTATCCTGCATCGCCGCCAACTGAGCCTCGGCGAAGCGGCGCACGTGATCATGGGCGAAACGGATATCGTCTTTCAGCTTCTGCGACACCTTGGTCGAGGCTTCCGCGACTGCCTCCGGCGTCACCAGAATCTCGCCCTCCCATTTGTCGAACTTGGCGGCATAGTCGCGCACCTTGGCCTCTCCGCCCGCTTCGATTTCGTCCAGGATCGCCTGGACCGTCTCGCGGACGTCCTGCTCACCGGTGGCGGCGGTTTTGTCGGCTTTCTTCAGGTATTCGATGGTCACGATCGGAGCCTCCCAATAGCTTGCGATCTGTTTGCAAGCGCTTACATTTTGAAAGACAATGCGCCGCGGGGAGCCGGGAGTCAAGGGAGCGGCCGTCGGGGTGCTTTCCCCAGTGCAATGGGATATGATGCACAAACAGCCGGATCGAGGACCTCTTCGAGACGGCAGGCCACATGAGAAAAGTGAAGCAAGCGCTTGCAACAACAACCGGATCGCCGCCCGACACTTGATGATGTCGCCAGGCACGTCGGGGTTTCGACGGCAACGGTTTCGCGCTGTCTCAGCGCCCCCGAAAAGGTCCGCCCGAAGCTGCGCGAAAAGGTGATGGCGGCCATCACCGAGACCGGTTACCGGCCCCACGGCGCGGCGCGGGCGCTGGCATCGCGGCGCACCAACACCATCGGCGCGGTAATCCCGACGCTGGACAACGCCATCTTCGCCAAGGTTGCGCAGACCCTGCAGGATGCTTTGGACGCCCGGGGCAGAACCCTGCTTCTGGCCTCCTCAGACTATCGGCCCGAGCGTGAGCAGAACCAGATCGAGAATCTCATCGTCCGGGGCGTCGACGGCATCATGCTGACGGGCGAACAGCGCGACCCGGCGATTTACAGCCTGCTGGACAAGCACGGCATTCGCTACGTCAACACCTACGTCCACCATCCGGAATCGCTGCATCCCACCATCGGCTTCGACAATGTCGCCGCTATGGAAAAGGTCGTTGCCTATCTCTACGACCTGGGCCACCGCCGCTTTGCCATGGTCGGCGGTCTCACCGCCGGCAACGACCGGGCGATGGAGCGCATCCGCGGAACCCGCGATGCCTTGCGGCGGCGTTCAGTGGATCTGCCCCCCAGCCGCATTCTGGAGCAGCCCTACACTCTAGCCGCCGGCCGGGCGAGCTGCAGGAAGCTGCTGTCCTTGAACGACCCGCCGACGGTGATCGTTTGCGGCAACGACGTCCTGGCGCTGGGCGCCTTGCTGGAGGCAACGGCGATGGGAATAGCCGTTCCCGAGACCCTCTCGATTACCGGCTTCGATGATCTGGAACTGGCAAGAGAGATCGCACCCGGCCTCACCACCATCCACGCCCCCTTGATCGACATGGGGCGCCTGGCTGCCGACTTTCTGACGGCCCAAGGCAGCGATGCCGATACGCAATCCCGGCACATCGAACTGCCGGCAGAGCTGGTGGTACGCGGTTCGACAGGCCCGATTTCCCGTTAGGACAGATCAGACACAGTCCGGCGCGCGGCTACCAGAGGGTCTTCTGGGCCCGCGCCTCCCAGGCATCGTCGTAAGCCTTGCCGCCGATCCTCTCCTTGCTGAGCGCGGCGAGAATCTCGCCCGCTGTCGGCAATGACTTGGGGTCCACATGGGTCGCGGCGTTCCAGATGTCCGACCGGACGATGGCGCGGGCGCACTGGAAGTAGATGGCCTCCACCGTCATCACCAGCACGGAGCGCGGCGCCTTGCCGTCGACGGAAAAGGACGCCAGCAGTTCGGCATCGATACTCAGATGGGCACGGCCATTGACCCGCAATGTGGTGCCGGCCCCCGGAATGAGAAACAGCAGGGCCACCCGGGGATCGCGCACCACATTGCGCAGGGAATCGATGCGGTTGTTACCCCGGCGATCCGGCAGCATAAGCGTGCGGTCGTCATGGATTCGCACGAAGCCGGGCTTGTCGCCCCTTGGCGAACAGTCGAGACCTTCGGGACCCGCAGTTGCCAGGGCGGCAAAGGGCGAAGCCTCGATGATCCGCCGGTACTCGGGCGTGATATGGTCCACCTCTTTAACCGTCGAGTTTTCATGCGGCACGCCGTAGAGACGCTCTAATTCCTCGACTGTCGTGATGATCGACGACCCCGCCGTCAGTTCCGCTTCGCTCATCAGGCGACCTCACTGCGCGGCAGCCGCCAGTTCGGGCGGATGAAGTGACAGGTATAGCCCTGGGGATAGCGCTGCAGGTAATCCTGATGCTCCGGCTCCGCTTCGTAAAACGGCTGCGCCGGAACCACCTCGGTCACCACCCGGCCGGGCCAGATGCCTGAGGCGTCGATTGCCACGATTACCCGTGCCGCGGTATCCGCTTCCTCCTGGGAATTCACGAAGATCACCGAGCGATACTGGGTGCCCACGTCGTTGCCTTGGCGGTTCGCGGTGGTGGGGTCATGGATCTGAAAGAAGAAACCGAGGAGATCTTCATAGCTTACCCTGGCCGGGTCATAGACAACCTCCAGGGCCTCGGCGTGGCCGGTGGTGCCGGTGGTGATATCCCGGTAACCGGGGTCCTTCATGGCGCCGCCGCTGTAGCCGACCCGCGTCGCGGTCACGCCCGGCAGCTTGCGGAAAAGATCCTGCATGCCCCAGAAGCAACCGCCGGCGAAGACGGCCGTCGCTTCGGACGACTGGTGTTGCGGCGGCTCGATCAGCTCTTTGTAGGCACCGTAACCCTCCCCTTCCAGATCAGCCAGAGGAACGAAACGCAGTGCAGCGGAATTGATGCAGTAGCGCAGCCCCGTCGGCGCAGGGCCGTCGGGGAAGAGATGCCCGAGATGGCTGTCACCGTGTTTCGAGCGCACCTCGGTGCGGACCATGCCGTGACTCTCGTCACGCTTCTCGACCACGTTGTCGGCCTCCGCCGGCCTCACGAAGCTGGGCCAGCCGCTGCCGGAATCGTACTTGTCGCTGGAGGCAAAGAGGGGTTCCCCGCTCACCACATCGACATAGAGGCCGGCTTCCTTGTGATCCCAGAACTCGTTCTGGAAAGGCCGCTCGGTCGCATCCTGCTGGGTCACCGCAAACTGCGCCTCGTTCAGGCGCTCAAGGGATTCCGGTGTTTTCCTGTAGCTCTCGGTCATCGGGCTTCTCCCCTCTCTTGTCGGCAAAAAAGGCGGGCGTGCAGCCCTTTCCTTTGTCTGCTGATAATATAGTTTCCCCCTAGGGTTTTCCCAAGCCCGGCTACCTGCAACTGCAACCGCGATCACATCGAAATGACCAAGCTCGCCAGCTTTGGCAGGCCCTTGAGAGCCGCGGTTATTGGCGCTTCCGGCGGTATCGGCGGCGCCTTCGTCCAGCACCTCTGCGGACTGGAGGGTGTAGATGTCGTCTACGCCTTTTCGCGTCGGGCGGCCCCCAAAACCGGAGACTGCGTCGCTGCCTCCCTGGACTATGACGACGAAGACAGCATCGCCGCGGCGGCGTCCCTGGCAAAGGAAGACGGGCCGCTTGACCTTGTTCTGGTCGCCAGCGGCCTGCTGCACGAGGGACCGGGACTACAGCCGGAGAAAAGCTTCCGCAGCCTCGATGCCGGGAACCTGGCGCGCAGCTTTCACGTCAACGCCATCGGACCGGCGCTGGCGGCCAAGCACTTCCTGCCGATCCTTGCACGCGACCGCAAGGCGGTCTTCGCGGCGCTTTCAGCCCGGGTCGGCAGCATCGGCGACAACCGGCTGGGCGGTTGGTACGGCTATCGGGCAGCGAAGGCCGCCCTTAACATGACCATCCGCTGCCTCGCCATCGAAGTCGCGCGCAACCGCAAGGAAATGATCTGCGTCGGCCTGCACCCGGGCACGGTCGACAGTCAGCTCTCCAAACCGTTCCAGGGCGGCGTCGCCGAAGACAAACTCTTCGCGCCGGCGGTAGCCGCCGGCCATCTGCTGGAAGTGGTCGACGGCCTTGCCGCCGGGGACAGCGGCAAAGTCTTCGCCTGGGACGGCAAGGAAATCCCGTTTTAGGCCGGCAGACCCGGCTACCTGACTTCGATGAAGAACGACGCCCAGGGCCAGCGCTGCTCATCCTCCGCCGTCGGCGCCTTGCCGTCCGGCCGCCGGTAGACGACCCACAAGGGACCGCGCTGGCCGATGCTCAGGTAGCGCCCGTCGCGCTTCACCCCGACAAGCCAATCGAAGGCCGCAATATCCTCTGCTGAAATCTCCGAAGCGAAACCATCAAGGGCGACGATGGCAATGTCTCGGCCCTCGGCACCCGCCGCCGCCAGTACGTCTTTCAGCCAGGGACCTTCGAAGGTGAAATCCGAGGACCAGGCATCCAGGCTGATCTTCACTTTGTGCATGCCGAGGGATTCCAGCATGGCTAGGTCGAACTCCGCCGCCGCCTCGAAGGACTTTTCCTGGTAGTTCAGAAAGCCGTCCTCGAACTCGGAAAACGCCGGCCGGTTGGTCTTCGAGACCGAACCGGCGATGGTCAGGATGACCTGCCCGCTCGCCTTCTCCAAGCCCGCAGCCTGCAAGGCCTGATTGGAAACCAGAAGCGATGCAATGAAAACAAACGCGCCCAACAGCGCGGACAAAACCAAAGGCTTTGGTCGGCAAGTCCCGTACATCGGAATCTCCTCTTTAACGCAAGAGGATCATCGCGAAGGCGTCAGGCGAATGCAATCTGCGTCTTCAACGCTTGAGAGCGGTCGCCGGCCAGTTCGAAAGCGTCGATGGCGTGATCGAAGTCGATGGTGTGGGTAATTAACGGCTTCACGTTGATCAGGCCCTTGGACATCAACTCCACCGCCAGTTCGAATTCCTCGTGAAAGCGGAAGGATCCCCGCAGTTCCAGTTCCTTGCCGGTGATCTGCATCATTGGCAGGGTCATGTCGCCGCCCATGCCGAGTTGCACGACGACACCGCGCGGCCGCATCGCCGCCAGCGCGGAAACCAGCGCCGGCTGCGCGCCGGAAGCCTCGTAGAGAACGTCAAAGTGCCCCTTGCCGGCGGCATAGGCACTCAGGGTCTCCGGCTCCTCGGCCACATTGATGGTGCGGTCGGCCCCGGCTTCGGCGGCATGAGACAGGGCTTTGCTCTCAAGATCGGTGGCAACGATCTCCGCCGCACCCGCCCGTCGTGCGGACAGAACCGCCAGCACCCCGATGGGCCCGCAGCCGGTCACCAGCACCCGCTTACCGAACAGCGCACCGGCCCGCCGCGTTGCATGAAGCGCCACCGAAAGCGGTTCCGCCATGGCCGCTTCACCGGCGCTCAGGCCATCGGCTTTCACGCACTGCGAGACATCGGCAACCATGGCCTGGCGGAAAGCGCCCTGGATGTGCGGAAACGGCATGGCCGAGCCGTAAAAGCGCATGTTGAGGCAGTGGTTGGGGGCGCCTTCCAGGCAATAGGCGCAGGTGCCGCAGGGCCGCGAAGGGTTGATGGCCACCAGATCGCCGGGCGCGAGGCCGGTCACACCGGGCCCGACTTCGGCCACCCGGCCGGAAACCTCATGGCCCAAAACCATCGGTTCCTTGATCCGGACCGGGCCGAAGCCGCCGTGATTATAGTAATGCAGGTCGGAACCGCAGACACCGCCGGCTTCCATGCGGATCATCACCTGACCCTCGCCGGGGGCTTCCTCTTTCCATTCCTCGGTCCGCAGATCCTTCGGAGCGTGAATTACCAGAGCGCGCATGATCCAGCCTTTCTTCCTTACCGGCGAAACCGCCCGGTCCGCCGCTTGCTTGCCGTGCCCAGGCTCAACGGCCCGGCCTCTTCAGCATTGACATCGCAATGTTATCGATAACAAATAGCGATGCAACCCCGTTCCCAAGCTTTACGGTACCCCGCCGACCCAAGTCTTTACGGCGTGCGGCCGATCCCTAAGTTTTTAGGGCGTCCCGCGCCGATCAAGGAAAACCGTTATGTCCGCGCAATCTCTCTTCGATCTTACCGGGCGCCGCTGCCTGATCACCGGCTCCAGCCAGGGCATCGGTTTCGCCTTGGCCAGGGGCCTGTCACAAGCTGGCGCGGCGTTGGTCCTGAACGGCCGCAACCGCGAGCGCCTGGCAAAGGCCGCAGAGACTCTGCGGAACGAAAACGCCACAGTTCACGAACTGGCTTTCGATGCCACCGATCATAGCGCAGTGAAGGCCGCCGTCGATGACTTTGAGCAGAATACCGGGCCGATCGACATCCTGATCAACAACGCCGGGCTGCAGCATCGGCGGCCACTGGAGGAGTTCGACCCCGACGACTTCGCCTTTCTGATGAAGACCAACATCAACTCGGTCTTCAGCGTCGGCCAGGCGGTGGCCAAGCACATGATCGGCCGTGGTCGCGGCAAGATCGTCAACATCTGTTCGGTGCAGAGCGCTCTGGCCCGCCCCGGCATCGCCCCCTACACCGCCTCCAAGGGCGCCGTCACCAACCTGACCAAGGGCATGGCGACGGACTGGGCCAAGCATGGCCTGCAGATCAACGGCCTGGCCCCGGGCTACTTCAATACCGAGTTGACCGAGGCCCTGGTCGCCGACGAGGCCTTTACCGCCTGGCTGACCAACCGTACACCGGCGGGCCGCTGGGGCAACGTCGAAGAACTGGTCGGCGCCGCGGTGTTTCTGAGCGCCGATGCGTCGAGCTTCGTCAACGGACACATTCTCTATGTTGATGGCGGCATCACCGCCTGTTTGTGAACCCGAGAAAGAAGACATGGTAAGAAAGAGGCCAAGAAAAGGAGCCGGACGATGAGCCAGGAGCGCAAGAAAGCGCCAACCATGGCCGACGTTGCCCGCCTTGCCGGCGTTTCTTCCATGACCGTATCGCGGGCCCTGCGGGCCGATGCGCCGGCTTCCGCAGAGACGCGCCGCAAGATCCAAGAGGCCGCCGACGAACTCGGCTATGTCCTGAACAGTACCGCCGCGGGGCTTTCGTCGCGCAAGACCGGGTTCATTGCGGTCACCATTCCCTCGATCAACAACTCCAACTTCGCAGATACGGTGCGCGGGCTGACCGAAGGGTTGAAGGACGTGAACCTGCAGGTGCTGCTCGGCTACACGGACTACGACATGAACGCCGAGGAAAAACTGATCGAGTCCATGCTGCGGCGGCGGCCCGAAGCGCTGGTCGTAACCGGCGGATCGCATACGGGGCGGGCCCGCCGCCTCATGGCCAATGCCGGCATTCCGGTGGTTGAGATGTGGGACCTGCCGGAAAAACCCATCGGCCATGTCGTCGGTTTTTCCAACCGCGAAACCTCTCAAGCGATGTGCCGCCGCCTCTACGAAAAGGGATATCGGCGCATCGGCTACATCGGCGGCGCTTCGAGCCGCGATACCCGGGGCGCCGACCGCCGCCGCGGCTATGAGGAAGCCATGCGCGAGCTCGGCTGCGACCCCAGGGTGACGGCCTTCGGCGACCCGCCGATCACCATGCGCCAGGGTGGCGGCGCCCTGGCCCAGATGCTGGAGCGCTGGCCGGACATCGACGCCGTAATCTGCGTTTCCGATCTTTCCGCCTTTGGGGCGCTCTGCGAGTGTCAGCGGCGCGGCCTGCGTGTCCCTCAGGACATCGCCATCGCCGGCTTCGGCAACTACGACCTGGCGGACTGCGCCGTGCCGTCCCTTACCACCGTCGAGGTCCATGCCGAGCGGATCGGCCGCCGGACCGCCGAACTGGTTCTGGAACGCTTGACCGGCGAAAACCCCGACAGCGCGCCGGTGACCTCGTTGATGGACTTCCAGATCATCGAACGCGAAAGCGCCTGATCAGGAAACCATACCCCAGAGGCGGCCGGGTTTTCGGCTGTGCCCGATCCTCTAACGATCTGATCTCGCTCCTCAAATCGCCGTTATGGAGCGCCCGGCACCTTAGGGTCAGGTCTTGCAATACTCAATTTTGTCATTGGGTTTTCCGGTAACGGCTCGGCGAAACCGAGAAACGCTCCTTGAAACGCCGGGAAAAGGCGGAGAGAGAGCCGAAGCCCACACGCAGCGCCACCTCCTGCATCGGCAGGCGGGTATCCAGGACGAGTCGGCGCGCAGTCTGGAGCCTGAGCCGCAGGTAGAAACGGCCGGGCGAAGAGCCGAGACCACGCTGGAAGAGATAATCCAGCATCCGTACCGATATGCTCAGCCGGTCGGCAATCGCCGCAACGGTCAGCGGCTCGTCCAGATGGTTTTCCATAAGGCGCACCGCCTCCGCCACCCGCGGTTCGTCGCCGCTGAGACGCCCCAGGGAAACTAGGTGCTGGGCGTCCGCCGCCGTCTTCGTCCCCTCGTAGATGAAGACGCTGGCGACTTCCAGGGCAAGGGGATAGCCGTAGCGCGCGCGGATGATGTGGAGCATCAGATCGAAAGTCGGCGAGGCACCGCCGGCAGTCAGAATGTCGCCATCCACGACGAAGCGGTCCGGTTTCACCTCGACGAAGGGAAAGCGGGCCTGGAAATCTTCAAGTTCTTCCCAATGGGTGGTCGCTGCCCTGTCGTCCAGCAGACCGGCGCGGGCCAGCACCCAGCTACCGGTCTCGACGCCGCCCAACGCTCCATAACAACGGGCGCAGCGCCGCAGTTCCGCAATCACACGGCGATCGATATGGCGATCCTGATTGAAGCCACCGACCACGACAAAGAGGTCGCCGCCCCTGGCCTGCGCAAGGGCAAGCCCTGCCGGAATCTCGACGCCGCAGGTGGTCCGGACAGGCCGCCCGTCCAGGCTGGCAAGCTGCCAGGAGAAAAGGTCGCGCTTGGCCATGCGGTTTGCCGCCCGCAGAGGATCGAGCGCCGAGGCCACCGACATCAAAGAGGAGTCCGGCAAAACCAGAAAAGTGACCGAGAGGCCGCGATCCGTGGGTTGAAGCAACGTCATTGCAGAAATAATCAAATTTTATGCGCGACGGGTCAATCATTCTTGGCTCAGACGGCCATCATTCCCGGATCGCACCGCCCCCTTGATCACATCGCCCCGGAGGAAGCGCCGCCATGGATCTCGCGCTATCAGACGAACAGCAGATGATCGTCGATACGGTTCGCCGCTTCGTCGAAACCGAGATCTATCCCCATGAGGCCGAGGTCGAAAAAACCGGCCAGGTGCCGCCGGAACTGGGGGCGGAGATCAAACGCAAATGCCTGGACCTGGGTTTCTATGCCGCCAACCTGCCGGAGGCGGTCGGCGGGGGCGGCCTCGGTCACCTCGACTTTACCCTCTTGGAGCGCGAACTGGGCCGCGGATCGCAAGCCCTGACCGTTTTCTTCGGCCGTCCCTCCGGCATTCTCATGGCCTGCGAAGGCGAACAGCGCGAGCGCTACCTGCTGCCGACGGTGCGCGGCGAGAAGACCGACGCCCTGGCCATGACCGAACCCGACGCCGGCTCCGACGTCAGGGGCATGAAATGCGCGGCCCGCGAAGACCGCGGCGACTGGGTGATCAACGGCTCGAAGCATTTCATCAGCCATGCCGACATCGCCGACTTCGTCATCGCCTTCGTCGCCACGGGTGAGGAAGAAACTTCGCGGGGCCCAAAGAAACGCATCACCTGTTTTTTGGTCGACCGCGGCACGCCGGGTTTTGAGATCCGTCCCGGGTACAACTCGGTAAGCCACCGCGGTTATCACAACTGCATCCTCGATTTCGACAACTGCCGGATACCCAAGACCCAGATTCTGGGCGAAGTGCACCGCGGCTTCGACATCGCCAACACCTGGCTCTACGGCACCCGCCTGACGGTGGCGGCGATGAGTGTCGGGCGGGCGCGCCGTGCCTTTGATCTCGCCCTGCCCTACGCCGCCGAGCGCAAACAGTTCGGCCAGCCGATCGGGCGCTTCCAGGGCGTCTCCTTCAAGCTGGCCGACATGGTAACGGAGATCGACGCCGCCGACTGGCTGACCCTCGCCGCGGCCTGGCGGCTCGACAAAGGCCTGCCGGCCAACCGGGAGATTGCCAGCGCCAAACTCTACGCGACGGAGATGCTGGCCCGCGTCACCGACGAAGCCATCCAGATCTTCGGCGGCATGGGGCTGATGGACGACCTGCCGCTGGAGCGTTTCTGGCGTGACGCCCGGGTCGAACGCATCTGGGACGGCACCTCCGAGATCCAACGCCATATCATCTCCCGCGACCTGCTGCGCCCCCTGGGGTCCTAGGTCTTGCGGTCGCTCGAACGCCTGCTGCATCCGAAGACCATTGCCGTCATCGGCGGTGCGCAGGCCGCCGCCGTCATCGAGCAGTGCCGACGGCTGGGCTATGACGGCGAGATCTGGCCGCTGCACCCGACACGCCATGAAGTCGGCGGCCTTTCGGCGTTTCGCTCCCTCGCCGAGTTGCCCGCCGCCCCCGATGCCGCCTTCATCGGCGTGAACCGCGAGACAACAGTCGACCTCGTCGCCGGTCTCGCCGCCATGGGCGCCGGCGGCGCGGTCTGCTACGCCTCCGGGTTTCGCGAGGCCAGTGACGAAGGTGCCCGGCTGCAATCCGCCCTTGTCGAGGCAGCAGACCGGATGCCGGTGATCGGTCCGAACTGCTATGGGCTGATCAACTACGCAGCAGGCGCGGCCCTCTGGCCGGATCAACAGGGCGGGCAGCGCCTCGCCGCGGGCGAACGGGGCGTCGCCATTATCATGCAGTCGTCCAATATCGCCATCAACCTCACCATGCAGCGCCGCGGCCTGCCGCTCGCCTATATGCTGACCGCCGGCAATCAGGCCCAGACCGGCCTCTCCGACCTTGCATTGGCGGTACTGGACGATCCGGCCGTAACGGCTCTCGGCCTGCATATCGAAGGCATCGATTCCAGCACCGCCATGGAAGCCGTCGCGGCAAAGGCCCGAGACCTCAAAAAGCCCATCGTGGCCATGAAGATGGGGCGCAGCGCAGAAGCGCGGGCCGTCGGCCTTTCGCACTCCGCCTCCCTCGCCGGCAACGACCGCGCCGCCGACGCTTTCTTCCAGCGTCTCGGCATCGCCCGCGTCGACAGCCTGCCGAGCTTTCTGGAGACCCTGAAGCTGCTGCATATGATCGGACCGCTGCCAGGCAGGCGGTTGTCATCCATGAGCTGTTCCGGCGGTGAAGCCTGCCTGATGGCCGACGCCATCTCAGACCGCCGGGTGGCCTTCGGCGACATTGGAACCAGGGCACGGCAGGACCTGCAGCAGGTCCTCGGCCCCAAAGTCACAATCGCCCAACCTCTCGACTATCACACCTATATCTGGGCGGATCAGCCCGCCATGACCGCGGCCTTTCAGGCGATGTTCTCCGATGGCTTCGACCTCAATCTCGTGGTCTTGGATTTTCCCCGCGACGACCGCTGCGACACCGGGCTGTGGTGGCCGACCATCGAAGCGGCAGCCGAGGCCGCGGCGACCTGCAATGCCAGAACCGCCATCCTCGCCAGCCTGCCGGAGAACATGACCGAAGATCAGGCCAAAACCCTGATGCAACGCGACCTGGTGCCGCTCTGCGGCGTGACCGAGGCGCTCGACGCCGCCGAGGCCGCCGCGACGATCGGCGAGGCCTGGGCGCAGCCGGCGCCGATGCCGCTTCATCGAGGACGTGTTGCCTCATGCGAGAAACGGCACGCAGTTGACGAAGCCACAGCCAAGGTGCGGCTCAACCTGCATGGGATTGCTGTTCCGCAAGGCTGCCGGATCGATGATCTGTCTTCCGCTGCAGAGGCCGCCGAGCGCATCGGTTTCCCACTGGCATTGAAAGTCCTCGGCCTCGCCCACAAGAGCGACAGCGGCGGCCTGCGCCTCAACCTGAACAATCAGGCGGCGCTTGCGCAGGCCGTCGAAGATCTGCGCGGACTCGGCCAAGGTCTCTACCTGGAAGCCATGGTTGCGGCGCCGGTTTGCGAGGTTATCGTCGGCCTGACCCGCGATCCGCAGTTCGGCCTTGTGCTGACCCTCGGGATGGGTGGCGTCCTGGTGGAGATCCTGGACGACACGCGATGCCTACTGCTGCCGAGCAGCCGCGCCGAGTTGGCAGCATCCCTGGACAGCCTGCGCGCTGCGCCGCTGCTGAACGGCTACCGTGGCCGGGCGGCCGCAGACAAAGCCGCGCTGCTGGATCTCATCATGGCGGTGCAGGACTTCGCCCTGGCGAAGGAAACATCGCTCCTGGAACTGGACATCAACCCGGTTATCGTCTGTGCCGAAGGCGAGGGCGCTTTTGCCGCCGACGCTTTGATCATAGAAGAGGAAAGACCCCATGGCTCATTCAAAGCCTGACGTCGTCTCAACACAAAGGGAAGGCGGTGTTCTGTCGGTCATTCTGGACCGGCCCA
Source organism: Pelagibius sp. (assembly GCF_965249265.1). Lineage (NCBI taxonomy): Bacteria > Pseudomonadati > Pseudomonadota > Alphaproteobacteria > Rhodospirillales > Rhodovibrionaceae > Pelagibius > Pelagibius sp. The sequence goes on from NZ_OZ252224.1 coordinate 4,177,629, forward strand.
AGGCCAACGCCATCGATCTCGCAACCAGCCGGATGATGGGCGAGACCTTCAAGACATTCCGCGATGATCCGGAGCTGCGGGTTGCGATCCTAAGCACAGCCGGCGACCGCTTCTTCTCCGCCGGCTGGGACCTGAAGGCAGCCGCGGCGGGCGATGCGGTCGACGGAGACTACGGCGTCGGCGGCTTCGGCGGGCTGCAGGAACTGCGCGGTCTCAACAAGCCGGTCATCGCCGCGGTGAACGGCATGGCGGTGGGCGGCGGCTTCGAACTGGCGCTGTCCTGCGATCTGATCCTGGCCTCGGAAGACGCAACTTTCGCTCTGCCGGAGATACGCGCAGGCACCCTCGCCGATGCGGCCACGGTGAAACTGCCCAAGCGGATGCCCTACCACGTTGCCATGGATCTGCTGCTCACCGGCCGCTGGATGGATGCAGCGGAGGCCAAGCACTGGGGCCTGGTGAACGAGGTGCTGCCGAAGGAAAAACTGATGGAGCGGGTCTGGGAATTGGCCCGCCTTCTGGAATCCGGCCCGCCGTTGGTCTTCGCCGCCATCAAGGAGGTTGCGCGGGAAGCCGAAGCGCTCAGTTTTCAGGACGCCATGAACCGGATCACCAAGCGCCAGTTCGCCACCGTCGATACACTCTACGGCAGCGAGGACGGCCTGGAGGGCTTCCGCGCCTTCGCGGAAAAGCGCGATCCGGTCTGGAAAGGCCGCTAGCAGACGGTCGGATCTGCATGCTGCAACGGCGGCGGATTGCTGCCAGAATGCGCCAGAGAACCCAGAATTGGGAGAACCCAGAATTGGGAGAACCCAGAATTGGGAGAACGCAGGATGGGAGCGTGAGGAAATGCCCGGACCGCTTGACGGCTTCAAGGTAATCGATCTGACAACCATGGTCTCCGGCCCCCTGGGAACCATGATCCTGGCCGACCAGGGCGCCGATGTGATCAAGGTGGAAACCCCCAACGGAGGCGACCACACGCGGCAGGTGGCAACTCGGCGCAACGGCTTCTCCGCCTCGTTTCTCAACAACAACCGCAACAAGCGCTCCATCGCCCTCAACCTGAAGACGCCGGAGGGCCTGGAAGCCGTAAAGCGACTGGTGCGCGACGCCGACGTTTTCATCCAGAACTTCCGGCCCGGGGTGATCGAGCGCCTGGGTCTGGGTTACGAAGTCCTGCGCGACCTCAACCCCAAGCTCGTCTATGCCTCCATCAGCGGTTTCGGTTTCGAAGGGCCCTTTGCCCAGAAGCCGGTTTTCGATCCGCTCATCCAGTGCCTCTCGGGGCTCACCACCGTGCAGGCCGGCGCCGATGAAGAGCGCCCGCGCCTGGTGCGCACGATCCTGCCGGACAAGCTGACCGGCTTTGCCATGGCGCAGGCGGTCTGCGCCGCGCTGCTGGCGCGCAGCCGCACGGGCGAGGGGCAGCACATCCGCCTGTCGATGCTCGACGCGGTCTTGTCGTTTCTCTGGGGTTCCGACATGGGCGGTCATACCTTCGTCGGCGACGAGATGGAGAAGGAGACGGCGCAGAGCTTCATCGACCTGATCTATGAAACCAAGGATGGTTTCATCTCCGTTGCCGTCATGCGCCACAAGGAGTGGTGCGGCCTCGCCCGTGCCGCCGGGCGGCCCGAGTGGCTCGATGATCCGCGTTTCCAGGACTCTGAAGGCCTGGACCGGCACAAACACGCCCGCCTGGAACTGACCCAGGAGGCGCTGAGGGAACGCACAGCCGAAGACTGGATCGAACGCCTGGAAGCGGAGGGCGTGCCCTGCGCCCCGGTGCTGACCCGGCGCGAAGCGATCCGCCATCCCCAGGCCGCCGCCAACGGCATCGTTATGGAAAACGACCATCCGGTGGCGGGCCGCCTGCGTCAGGCACGCCCGCCTGCCGTCTTCTCTGCGACCTCGCCGGAGCATCGTTTCGGCGCCCCGCCTCTGGGCGGCCACACGCGGGAGATATTGGCAGCGGCCGGTTACGCGGCAGCAGAGATCGAAGCGATGATCGAAAACGGCAGCGCCGCCGAAAGCAATCCCAGGAACGAGGACGCCGCATGATCGACTTCTACTTCGCCCCGACGCCGAACGGCTGGAAGGTCGCCATCATGCTGGAGGAGTGCGGCCTGCCCTACCGCACCCACCTGATGAAGCTTTCCGAGGGCGATCAGTTCAAACCCGACTATCTGGCGATCAGCCCCAACGCCAAGATGCCGGCCATCGTCGACAACGATACGGGAGGCGACACGGTCAGCGTCTTCGAAAGCGGCGCCATCCTGTTCTACCTTGCGGAAAAAACCGGGCGTTTCATGCCCGACAGCCCGCTGGGCCGCAAAGAGACACTGGAATGGCTGTTCTGGCAGGTCGGTAACCAGGGGCCCATGGCCGGCCAACTCAGCCACTTCAAGAACTACGCGCCCGAGGGAGAGGACTACGGCTTCAAACGCTATCTCGGCGAATACGAACGCAATCTCGCGGTTCTGGAACGGCGGCTGGCGGATCGCGACTACATTCTGGGCGACTACTCCATCGCCGACATGATCGCCTTTCCCTGGGTCTTCATCGCCAAGCCTTTGGGCTCCAAGCTCGACGATTTCCCCCGCGTCGCGGACTGGCGCGGGCGCATCAAAGAGCGTCCGGCGGTACGCCGCGCCATCGATCTGCACAAGGACAAACAGAACCGCGGCAAACACACGGCTGAGAACAACAGCCTGCTGTTCAATCAGACGGCCGCGCACCTGAAAGCCGACACGCGCTGAACGGACAGCAACAAATCTGACGCAAATCCTTCATCGGCAGGACGCATGCTTACGCCAAGTTGGATATTTACCCGCTTTACGGAGAATCCGATGTTCCGCCCTCTTCTCGCCGTCGGCCTGACGGCCGGTGCTGCCTTGCTCGCCCCGGCGGCCCTGGCGCCCGCCAAGGCGACCGAGCCCTTTACCCGCATTGCCTCTTTCCCGATCTTTCAGAACCTGCCCGAAGGGACGGATCCGACGACAGAAACGGTCGCTGAGATCGTTACCTCGGCGATGGACGGCAAGCTGCTGGTCTATACCGACTCCGAACTGGAAGCCATCGGCAAGGTCGATATCAGCGATCCCGCCAATCCCGAGGCCGCCGGCGTCATCATGCTCGGCGGCGAGCCCACCTCGGTCGCGGTTCTGGGCAAGCACGCCTACGTCGGCGTGAATACCTCGGAAAGCTATGAGGAGCCCTCCGGCCACGTCGCGGTCATCGAGATTGAAAGCGGCAAGATCGCAGCCACCTGCGATGTGCAAGGCCAGCCCGACAGCGTGGCGATCAGCCCCGACGGCAGCCAACTGGCCATCGCGATCGAAAACGAGCGCGACGAAGACCTGAACGACGGCGTAATCCCGCAGTTGCCCGCCGGGCATCTCGCCAGCTTCCGGATCGACGGCTCCGGTGCGCTGGCCAACTGTGCGGCGGTGACGGTGACCGACCTGACCGGTCTGGCCGAAGTCGCACCGACCGACCCGGAACCGGAGTTCGTCGCGATCAACGGCCGCAATCAGGCCGTGGTCACCCTGCAGGAAAACAACCACATCGCCGTGGTCGATCTGACCGCCAACAAGGTGATGTCTCACTTCTCCGCCGGCGCCGTCGATCTCGACGGCATCGATGCCACCCGCGACGGCATCATCAGCCTCACCGAAAGCAAGACCGGCCTACGGCGCGAACCCGATGCGGTGGCCTGGCTGGACGACAATCGTTTCGTCACCGCCAACGAGGGGGACTACGAAGGCGGTTCCCGCGGCTTCAGCGTTTTCTCCGCCGATGGCAGCCTTCTGTATGATTCCGGTACGCTGACCGAACGCCTCGCCGCTTCCCTGGGCCACTACCCGGAAAAACGCTCGGGCAAGAAGGGCAGCGAGCCCGAAGGCGTGGCGGTCGGAACTTTTGCCGGCGAGCGCCTCGTCATGGTCGGCCTTGAGCGCGCCAACCTCGTCGTTCTTTTCCGCGACGCCGGCGACGGCGGCATGGAACTGCTGCAGGCCCTGCCCTCCGGCGGTGTCGGTCCCGAGGGGATCACGACAGTTGCATCACGCGGCCTGATCGCCATCTCCAATGAGAAGGACAGCGCCGAAGACAAGCTGCGCTCGACCATTGCGATCTACCAGCAGGGCGGTGAGGGTCCGGTACTGCCGCAGATCGTCTCCGCCGACGGACCAAACGGCGCCCCCATCGGCTGGGGCGCGCTCTCCGGTCTCGCCGCCAATCCGAGCGATCCCTCGATCCTCTATGCGGTGAACGACAGCTTCTACAGCGTCGGCAATGTCTACACCCTGGACGTTTCCGCCGAGCCCGCCCGCATCATCGCAGCGCAAACCATCACCAGGAACGGTGCGCCGGTCGAAAATCTCGATCTCGAAGGCATCGCTGCGGCGCCCGACGGCAGCTTCTACGTCGCCTCCGAAGGCCACCCCAAGAAGGATCGGCCCAGCCTGATCCTTCATGTCCTGCCCGACGGCGAAGTGGCGCGGGAGATCAGGCTGCCGGAGGCGCTGGAGTCAGCCAAAAAGCGCTTCGGCCTGGAAGGCGTGGCATTGGACGACAACAGGCTCTATGTCGCGGTCCAGCGGGAATGGAACGACGACCCCAAGGGCATGACCAAGATCCTGAGCCTGGATCTGGGCAGCGACACCTGGGGCGTCATGCACTATCCGCTCGACAAGCCGGAAAGCGCCGCCGGCGGATGGGTCGGCCTCAGCGAAATCGCCGCCCTGGGCAATGGCCGCTTCGCCATTCTGGAGCGCGACAACCAGGCCGGCACCGAGGCCGCCATCAAGCGGGTCTATGAAATCGACCTCGACGGCGTCACGGCGGCACCGCTTGGCCAGACCCCGCCGGTGCTGACCAAGTCCCTGGCCATCGACCTGCTGCCAGAGCTGCAGGCGGTCAACGGCTGGACTGCGGACAAGGTGGAAGGCCTGACCCTCGCCGCCGACGGCCAACTCTATGCGGTCACCGACAACGACGGCGTCGATGACTCTCCCGGCGAGAGCCTTTTCCTGCGCCTCGGCACCGCCAACGAACGGCAGGCGAGCAAGTAGGCAAAGCGCCTCCCAAGTGGAAAAACAGACCCCGGATCGAAAGGTCCGGGGTTTTCCTTGCCGGGCTGACGCGATGGCGGCTCGTGAGGTAGGCTGACCCGATTCTGTGGACTGTTCACACAAAGGCGGGCAAACGCTTGTTAGGCGGCAACAGACCTTCGTCAGCCGGAATGAACCCCTGGCGATCCTTTTGGCGGCCAAGCAGGGGCAGCCTCGCTGTCCTGCTGCCCGTGTTTCTGATGCCCATGTCGGCTGCGGCCTCGGAGCCTGTCACCGATGATACCCTTCGGCAGGCTGGCGCCCTGCTGCGCGCCACGGCCGACGAGTTGTGCCCGGCAGTCTTCACAGATCCGCAGAACCTCGCGGTCGAGGCTGCGGGCCCGCTGCAGGGCTATGGGGTGGGCTCCGTCAACGACCGCGGTCCGGCGGCTGGATGGGTCAGGCGGGAAGTGCTGTTGGAGAAACCCGGCAGCGATCTGACACTCACCCTCGAAGCGACGCGCGCGGGTGGCACGCTCCGCCGGCTCTCCTTCACCGTGCTCGGCCAAACCGGCGAGCGCCCGCTGATGACCGCCTTGGCCGATGGAAGCTGCAGCATCCATCACGGCCGTGCCTTGCAGTATGACGATGGGAGCAGTGCCGGCACCCTGCTCCACCTCACAGCGGACCTGACGCAGATCGAAACCACCGAAGCGCTGAACCCGCCGGTTCCGGCGGGCAAGGACCCCGGCGGCGTCACCGTCGCCCATATCGACAGCGGCGTGAACTACCTGCTGCCGGAGATAACGGCACGACTGGCCCGCGATGAAAAAGGAAGGGCCCTCGGCCGCGACTTCTGGGACCGCGACGACAGGCCTTTCGACGGCGACACCGGACGCTCCCCCTTTTTTCCGATCCGTCACGGAACGCCGGTCGCGAGCCTGCTGGTGGACGAGGCGCCGGATATCCGCCTCCTCCCCTACCGCTACCCGCGCCCGGACATGACCCGCATGGGTGAGATCGTCTCGGCCGCCGTTGCCGCGAAGGCGCGCGTCGTTGCGCTGCCCATGGGAAGCCGGCAACGCGAAGACTGGGAGAGCTTCGCCGCCGCCGCGGAGCGTCACAGCGATTTGCTTTTCATCGTCTCGGCCGGTAACGACGGGCGCGACATCGACGCCAATCCGCTCTACCCGGCCAGCCTTGCCTTGGAGAACATGATCGTCGTCACCTCCGCCGATGCCTTCGGGCGCTTGGCCGCCGGCTCCAACTGGGGCGCGACATCGGTCGATCTGATGGTGCCGGCCGAACAGCTCGAGGTCATCGACTATCGCGGCGCCCGGGGCCGTGCCTCCGGCTCCAGCTATGCCGTCCCCCGGGTGGCGGCCATGGCGGCACGCCTGTCGGCCGCCCATCCGGATTGGCAGGCGGCGGAGCTGAAGCAAGCTATACTGGCGCGCGCCGTGGCCCCTTTGCAGCGCGGCGCCGCGAAGGTCGCGGCCGGATGGATTCCCAATCCGGCCGAAGACAATTGATCTTAGTTGGTGATCTCAGTTGGCCAGCTTCGGCGGCCTGGGCGGCGGCTCGCGCAGGAAACGCTCCGCCGCCGGGGCGGTCTGCGGATTGATCTGCTTCAGACGCTCGAAAGCCCGTTGCGCCAAGGCTGTATCTCCCGCCCAGGTTCCGGCCTGAATGGCAAAGCGCAGCACCTGCAGATCGTCGCCGGCCCGTTCCATCAACCAATGCAGATGGGGCAGTTCGGCCTCATAGTCGCGCAGCAGGTGATGGGTAATTACCAGGCCCAGGCGTGTGTTGATCGCATTGGGGTCTTCGGCAAGGCCCCGCTCGAAAAGCGCCACCGCCGCTTCGCCCGCACCGCCACGGCCCAAGGTCTGCCCGGCAAGATCGAAAAGCTGGCGGTTCCCGCTGCGCCCGCAGGCAGTGGCGATGGCCTTGGCCTGCTGTGCATCGAGGCGTCCACGGGTTACCTGATGATTCTCGATCAGCGTGGTGCAGATACGGATCGCCGCACCGATCTCGGCACTTTCTTCGGCGAAGTCGGGACCGCTTTTCGCTTCCAGCGCCGCCAGTGCCGTCGCCGGGACGGCCTCGAAGCGGCCCTCGCCACCGGAAGCGACGATACCCACAAGGTAGCCCTCGGCGTTCACCAGCGCACCGCCGCTGTTGCCCGGCTGGCTGTAGGCAGTGTGGTGCAGACGGGCCAGGGAATGGTCCTGCGCCGGCAAAGCCGTCACCGCACCCGCGTCATAGGCACGGATCTGCTGCCGCCCGACATCGGCGCCAACGGTAAAGAGCGCGCTGTCGGGCTGCGCCTCGGACACCGCGAGGCTGGGTCCGGGCGGCAGACCGCCCGCCTCCAGGAAAACCAGATCGGCGCGGTAGCCACTGGGGATCACCTGCGCCGTTATCGGCGTGCCGTCGGCCAGAAAAAGCGTCACGTCCTTTTCGTCCGCCACCACATGGCGGGCCGTCACGAGGCGGTTCGGCCCGATCCGCACGGCTGAGCCAACCGGATCGAAAGCGGAGATCGCAAAGACGGCGCTGCGCGAGTCGCAGACAGCTTCCGGCTGATCGCAGGCGGCAAGCTGCGCAGCGGCCGGTGTTGCGCCGAGCAGCGCCAGAACAACAACGGCAAAGGATAGGAGCCGCCGGGCCGCAACAGCTCTTGAGCTTATGGCGAAAGCCGCCATGGAATCTACCAGCTTCCCGTGTTCTCCATCGAAGACCAGGGTTCGGCCGGTGCCAGGTTGTCGCCTTTCTGGAGCAGTTCCACCGAAATGCCGTCGGGCGAGCGCACAAAGGCCATGTGCCCGTCACGCGGCGGGCGGTTGATCACCACACCGCCGTCCTGCAGTTTCTGGCAGAGCCCGTAGATGTCATCGACGACGTAGGCCAGATGCCCGAAGTTGCGGCCGCCGTCATAGTCTTCGGGATCCCAATTGTAGGTCAGTTCGACCAGGGGCGCCTTTTCCTCCCGGGCCCGGTCCTCATCCTCCGGCGCCGCCAGAAAGACCAGGGTGAAGCGGCCTTTCTCGCTGTCCATGCGGCGGACTTCCTTGAGCCCGAGGAGGTTGCAGTAGAAATTCAACGAGGCATCCAGGTCTTTCACCCGAACCATGGTGTGCAGATAGCGCAAGAGCTCTCCCTTTCAATCGGTTGCGGCGCCACCGGGACCTTATCGGAGCACTTTGCCTTGTCAAAGCACTGGGATGGTATCGCCGCGCGTCTGTCGTCTTGCCCCGCGACCGGGGGCGCAACCTCTAAAATAGGCGCAAGCGGCGAAATCGCAAACCTTCAACCGAGATCCGGCGTTCCCAAGAGGCCAGGAACCGACGGCACCTGATCCAGGGCCCATTTCATCTGCTGCCTTTCAAAGGCAGACAGGTCCCCGGGGACGACTTTGTTGGACAAGGGAATGCCGCTTTCGATGTCGCGAAGCTGCTGATCCAGAATCAGGTCCAACAAGATGCGATGGGCTTCCAGCAGATTGTCGATGGTCTCCTCGGAAGCAAGGCTCAGCGCCCGAAAGGCCTTGAAGCGCTCCGGCGTCGAACGGGCTGTCAGGCTATGCCGCAAGGCAAGCACCCGGGCGGCGGAAAACAGCGGCATGATGCCACCGAGCTTCAGGTCGACGCGGCCGTCGCGGGTCTGCAAGCGGCCGAACCAGCCAACCGGCAAATCGAACCGGCTGGCATTCAGCGCCAGCAGGTTCAGGAAGGTCCGCGACTTTCCGGCGATTTCCAGGGCTTCCCGGCGCAAGCTGTCGGCCAGTGCGACATCACCGTGCACCGGGACCGCATCGAAAAAAATGTCGCAGTTCAAGATATCCTCGGGCCGGGAGCGGGAGATCCACGAGCGGACAGCCTCGCGCCAACCCTCAAGATCCTTGCGCCAATTGGCCTTCGAGGCCATCACGCCGCCCTTACAGTAGACCACCCCGGCATCGTTCAGGATGTCGGCGACGCGCTGCCCCAGTTCCTCGAACCATTGATCGGCGCTACCACCGGCAGCCCCTTCGCTGAAAACGATAGCATTGTCCTGATCCATGGCCAGCAGGCTTTCACCCCGTCCGCCGGAGCCGAGCACAAGCATGGCGTAAGGCACAGGCGGCCCGCCCTTGCCGTCGCCGGCCATATCACGCTCCGCCAGTTCACAGGCCCGCCGCGTCAAAGCCCGCAACTCCCGCGAGATGATGGCCGCAACGTCGCGGGCATCGACATCCTCGTGCACCAGCACCCGGGCAATAGTGGTCAGATCCGACCAGATGCGCCCGAGTTCGGCCGAGCTATCCGCCGCCTCGATCGAATCGCCGAGAGACACCGCATCTTCAGCGCGCTGGCGCAGCAGGTCGCGGGCGGAGAGCGCACCGACCAGCTCTCCCGACGGATCGGCGACACCGAGATGGCGAAAACCCTTGGTGGACATGCGCGAAAGCGCCCGGTAGACGAATTCGTCGCTGCCGATGGTGACCAGGGGAAACTGGCCGAAAGCCGACACCGGCTGCTCAAGCGCCGCGGCCCCCCTGGCATCAAGAGCCCGCAACACGTCCCGCTCTGTGACGATGCCGTAATTCTCGTCTTTCGACCCGGCATCTGCAGCAGTGGGCGCAATGAAGAGCGAGCTGACCTTCTTCCCCGCCATCATCGACAGCGTTTCCCGCAGGCTGGCATCGGCCGCCACGACCAGCGGCGGCGCGGCCATGATGTCCGCAACGCGGTGGCGATAGGGGAAACTGTCGACCTGCGCGAATTCCGCAACACGCGACCGGCCGGGCTCATCATCGCCCCCGACGCCCTGCCAGCCGGCCTTGGCCTCTTCCTCCAGGCGGGCGGTGAGAGAGCGGCAGCCGCGTTCCGCCTCGGCAAGGGTGGAAATGCCCCGCTTGCGCAGCAGAGGGATCAAAGACAGGAAAATCTGCGCCGTCAGCACGGCATCGCCGAGGGCGCGGTGACGGTCCCTGACCTTCAGCCCGAGCCAGGCAGCGATGGTTTCAAGAGAGGGATCGGGCAGGTTGGGACCCAGCAACTGGACCAGATGCCGCACACAAAGGCTGCGCGGCGCCTGCCAGGGCATGGCATTCCTTTCATGTTCGGCCTTGAGGATCGCCAGGTCGAAGCCGATGGAAAACCCGATGACCACCGCCGGTCCGCTCCATTTCACGAAGTCCCCCATGGCTTCGGCAAACCCGGGGGCCGCGGCCACATCGGCATCGCCGATGTGATGGATTTCCGAGGAGCCCGGCGGGATTGCGATCCCGGGATTGACCAGCGCCGAGTAGGTTTCGACCTCCTCTATCCAGCTGCCGCTCAGGCGCACGGCACCGAATTCGATAACCCGGTCCTGGGTCACATTCAGGCCGGTGGTCTCCGTGTCCAGGACCACCGCCGGCAGGGCAGCCAGCGGCAAGGCCGAAATACTCGTCTGTGTGCTTACAAAGCTCATTGGCCAGAACTCATTGGCGCTTCCCCCGCCGCGCAACGCGCCGCTCACTATAGGGCCAAACGGCCTGTTTCAGGATTTGATCCGGATCAATTGCCCGATGGCCGAAAGCTGCTTAGATCCCCCGCAACACGTGAACTGTCGATACGTTTTTCAAACTGGGCGCGCACGTCCCGCCAGGCGAACTTGATGGAGTTTTCGACGATTTCCTTGTCTTCACGCTTCAGGTTCGGCGCAATCGGCGCCCATTTGTAGAGCGCGGCGGGGCTTGCGGTGAAGAGATGCCGCACCGGCAGATCGCTGTACCAATCCACAAAGGCCAGACGCTTTTCGAAATCAGCCAGGGAGTCGGATACCGAGAAAGCTTCGATGTTGCGGGCCTGTTCCGCGTTATCCGCCAGTCCGCGCTTCAGACAGCGAAGCGCCAGGTCACGGTAGACCTTATCGTCCACCGCCTCGGCCTGCAGGGATCGGATTGCTGCATAGACCGAGAGGTCTGAAAGACAGGCCACATAGATGTTGATTTTGGCGATATCAATGGAGGCAATCAGAACGTCATCTTCGAACATACTCGGATAGCGCGTACCCATCCGCGCCTTAAGATAGCCGTAGAGGGACTTTTGAGCGATGAAAGCCGCCCGCGTGGAAACGAAGGAACACACGCCATCGACACTGTCGATGGGCCCCGAGTCGCGCCGGATGGTCAAGCGGGCGACAAGCTCCGGGAGAAAAGCAACCACTTTCTTCAGTAACGGGTTCACGCCGCAAAGTCCCTTTTCCGGCGGGGTTCAGCGTGTTGTTTCGCCGCAGCGATCAAGTTCAACCATAGGATCATCGTAGCCGGTACTACTAAGGTTTTCATTTTCGTACAATCATGATCTACTCCCACTGCTTTGCGTTGAGCGTTCGAGTATTGGGATAGATTCGAGCAAGCACTTGCGAAGTCCTAATGATTTAAGCCATCGAAAGACGGCACTAGGGGGAGTAAACATGTCCGACATAAGCAGTGAAGCCAAAGCGCGCCACTGGTCCAGGACCCGTGGCCTGACGATTTTGGTTCTAGTGATCTGGGCGATCTTCGCCTTCATCCTGCCTTGGAATGCAAAGGCATTGAATGAAATTTCCTTCCTTGGCTTTCCTCTTGGGTACTACCTGATTGTCCAGGGATCGCTGATCGTTTTCGTCCTGCTGATTTTCTTCCAGAATTGGCGCCAGGATGCGATCGACGATGAAGCCGGCGTCGGCGAAGAATAAGGGGGGCTAGATCGCCATGATTAAAGGGAGCTTTATCGAAAACCTCGGCCGGGTGTATGCGATGTACACCGGCGGTTTTCTCGTCTTCGTCGCGTTGATGGCCATCCTTGAACAGATGGGTGTCGGTGCCGACACGATCGGCATTCTCTTCGTTGCCTTCACAGTCGTCATCTACGCCTTGATCGGCTGGCTGTCGCGCACCATGCAGGTCGATGCCTATTACGTCGCCGGGCGCGAAGTGCCCGCCGTCTACAATGGCATGGCGACGGCGGCGGACTGGATGTCCGGCGCGTCCTTCGTCGCCCTGGCCGGCGGCATCTACTTCGGCGGCTACGGCTATCTGGGCTTCATCGTGGGCTGGACCGGCGGCTACGTGCTGGTGAACTCGCTGATGGCGCCATACCTGCGCAAGTTCGGCTGCTACACGGTGCCGGATTTCATCGGTACGCGTTACGGCGGCAATGTCGCCCGCTTCTGCGCCGTTGTTATCCTGGTGGTCGCCTCGTTCACCTATGTGACGGCACAGATCAACGCCTCGGGCACCATCGCCGCCCGCGCCCTGCACATCCCGTTTGAGTTCGGCGTCTGGATTGGCCTGCTTGGTATCCTGCTGTGTTCGATGCTCGGCGGTATGCGGGCGGTGACCTGGACCCAGGTGGCCCAGTACATCGTGCTGATTATCGCCTATCTGGTGCCGGTTTTCTGGATGTCGAACAAACAGGGCTTCGGGATGATCCCGCATTTCTCCTATGGGGATGCGGTCGCCCGGATCCAGGAGTTGGAACCCCTCGTCAGTCTTGGGGTTGCGGCAACGGAAAGTGCGCCCTTTGGCGGTGTCAGGATTCTGACCACGCCGCACAACGACCCGCAGGGCGGCATGGACTCCTGGAAGTTCGTCTCCCTGGCCTTCTGCATGATGGCGGGCACGGCTTCTCTGCCGCACATTCTGATGCGTTACTTCACGACGCCGTCAGTTCGTGCAGCGCGCAAGTCGGTCGCCTATTCGCTGTTCTTCATCTTCCTGCTGTACTTCACGGCGCCGGCCCTGGCCACGCTGACGAAGCTGCAGCTTCTGGATCCAACCCTGCCGACGGCAATCATCGGACAGTCCTTTGAAGCCGTGAAAAGCCTGGCCTGGGTGCAGAACTGGGAGAGCGTGAACATGCTGTGGCTGTCAGACAGCAACGGCGACGGCATCCTGCAGCTGAACGAGTTCTTCATGCGGCCCGATATCGTCGTGCTGGCAACGCCGGAAATCGCCGGACTGCCTTACGTGATCTCCGGTCTGGTCGCCGCTGGTGGCTTGGCGGCCGCCATGTCGACCGCCGACGGCCTGCTGCTGGCCATCGCCAACGCCCTCAGCCATGATCTCTACTACAAGATCATCGACCCGAAGGCGGACACGAAGCATCGTCTCGTCGTTGCCCGCATCCTGTTGGTGGGTATCGGCTGTGCGGCCGCCCTGGTGGCGAGCCTTCAGCTCACCGGTATCCTGGGTGCGGTGGCCTGGGCGTTCTGTTTCGCGGCATCGGGCTTGTTCTTCCCCTTGGTTCTCGGGGTCTGGTGGAAGCGGGCCAATACCCAAGGGGCAATCGCCGGTATGATCTGCGGTTTCGTTGCGGGTTCGGCCTATCTCTACCTGATCCACAACGGCATCATTGAGCCGATCTATGCGATCGACGGCCTGCGGTTTGCCCTCATCGGCATGCCGGTCAGCCTGATCGCCATGGTGGTGGTCAGCCTGATGACCCCGGCACCCGATGCCGAGACCCAGGCGATGGTGGATGAGGTTCGTATCCCCTCCGGCGGAACGATCCTCGACGCAAAACACTAGCGTCAAAGACTGAAATGAGTGAACCTCGGGGGGCGGAGATTTCCGTCCCCCGATCTTTTTGGCCCTGATGTAGTTACACTCGATCCCTTCGATGAGAGCACTTGGATAAGTCCGGATGAGCGACTCGATTGCCTTCCTGCCGCTCTGGGTCCTGGCCCTCGACTACGTCCTGGGTGTGATCATGTGGACGCTGATCGGCCGCGTCGCCATGAACCTCTTCCTGCCGGAAGATTCGAACTTCTTCTTCATGAAGGTCTTCGTGAAGGGGACCAACCCGATCATCCGCGCCTTTCGGCCGATCACGCCGAGTTTTCTGCTCGACCCCCTGGTGCCGCTTTACGTCGCCTGGTTCTTTTTCATGATCCGCTTTTACCTGATGCCCTGGCTTCTCGGCTATTCAGTCATGGGCATGTTGTCGTTTCCTCTGGAAGGGGAAATCGCCGGCGCGATCTGGGAAACCTTCAACTAGCCTGCTTGGCCGCAAAGAGACTGCGCAGGGCTGACGCGCATCCGCCAGCCGTGCACAGCTCTTTCAGTGCCTCTTTTCTTCAGATGCCGCTGCGCTTTGGCAGGGCGGCATAGAGGTGAACATGGGCAACCTCGGCAAAATCGCCGGGAAGAGCGCCATAGGTCTTGCCGTCACTGTGCCAGGCAATGGCCAATCCGGCGAAAAGATGCTCCCCGGTCAACTGCAGGCAAGGCTTGAATGCCGCGTTGAAGGTCGCGTTTCCGTCATCATCGGCCGTGAAAACCGACTGCGTGCCGTCGCGCTTGCCGACCGGCAGGTCGTAGGTTCCGATGAAAGGCGTGGTCGGCGGTGACGCCATGAAGAAGTGCCACATGGTGTAAACGCCGTCAGGCACCAGGCCGGTGAAGTCGACGGACAGATGCCCGGCGCCATCGGCGCAGCTGTATTGGGCCTCACCTTTCGCGTCGAGCCATTCACCCAGGGTGAGGCCAAGCGGCTGGCCCTTTGGCCAGGGCCCGTTCGCTGTTTCGTCGAAGGGTTCGTGCGCAAGAGGTTCTGCCGCCGCGTAGAGGGGCAGGCTCAGATCCCGGTCGCCCTTGGTCGGACGAAAGACCTCTCCAGACCCCGGCTCGCGTTCGATCAGGACATCCTGTTCGGCCAGATCATCGTCAATATGACGCTTGAACCGGAAAGTGAGGCTGACCGGCGCGTCATAGGCGGCCTCGGCCGCAGGCGTGGTAGCCTCTCCCGCCCGAACAACGCCGCCCCCAAAAGCAATTCCCGCGCCTAGGGCAAACAGGGCCGAGGTCGTCATCAATAAATTTCTGGAACTCATCTAAAGATCCTTTGCAAAGATGCGGCGACTTATCCGGTTTTTGACTGCAGGGCGAAGGGGCCGGCAGTCAGGGTCAAATCGCTTGATATTCAGTCCGGCACCGGCAGGCCGCTGGGCACCGTCTCTGGAACCAGGTCGCTCTGGTCGCGGCTGCGCGGATCGGTCAGCGAGCTGAGAAAAGCCAGAAGATCCTCAACCTCGTCGTCATCCAGAGGAACCGCCGGCAGTTCGTTGGCTTGCGCGATTGGCTGGCGAAGTGCCGGGGTCTCTTGCACCCAGGTATCGCGGCGCAGATAGTCGGCCATGCGCTTGGGGTTGACCGCTTCGTAGGTCAATTGCGACCCCTCCGCCGTCGGCTCGACAACGATGCCGAGCGCCGGTAGATCCGCCGCGTCCTGGCGGAAACTCTCAAGGGACGACGTGGGATCAAGATGATGCCGAACGACGTCTTCCAGGCGGTTGAAGCTGCCCGCATGTCCCCAGGGCCCGGTCAGTTCAACGTTGCGCAGGGACGGCGTCCGAAAGCGGTACTTGTCGGCGTTCTTGAACGTCACACGGTAGCGCCCGAAGTCCTCGAGCCGCCCGGCAAACCCGGTGCTCTGCCAATAAGACTGCTCCCATCCATCGTTCTTGCCCGGTCCGATCTGTGGCATGGCGATGGCATGAAACCGCTGATCGGTCTGGAATTTGCCGCTATGGCAGCCGCTGCATCCGGCAGCGCCATAAAACAAGTCCATGCCGCGGCGGGCCGCCGCTGTCAGGTGGGCGGGGTCACGGTCACGGAGATAGCGGTCAAAAGGGCTGTCGTCGGGCCGAAACGCCGTGGCTTCGAAGGCCGCAATGGCGTTGGCGGCATGGACAAAGCGGATGTCTTCGGCAGCGGTGACTTCCGGGAAGGCCGACTTGAAGAGCGTTACATATTCGGGAATCGCCTGAAGGCGCGCCGCCAGAAGCCCCCAGGCCCCCGTCGGCCCCTCAAGATGATCCAGGGCCACGGCCGTGGCAATCGGGTTTTCGCCTTTGTGCCCGGCCATCTCAACCGGCGACAGCACCGGAAACAAGGCCTGGGCAGCCAGCACACTGTCCAGGCCCTGCGGCAGTTTCTCGCGCGCCGGCGTCCAAAAGCCGCTGGGCCAGGTGTGCCGGTGATCGACTTCTACCCGCCCGTCGTGGTTCAGGCGCTCGAACGCCCTTGCACCGAGGAAGTAGAGCGCCGGGGCGTTGCGCGGTACCCGGCCAAGCAACGGCGAAGAGGCGTTGCTGCGGCGATCCTTGCCGAGACCACTGGCGCCTTCGCCAAGGGAAAGAGAAACCGCATCTGATGTGCCCGTTGTCGGATGATGACAGGTCGCGCAGGCTATGTTGCGATTGCCGCTCAGGATCTTGTCGAAAAACAACAGCCGGCCCAGATGGACCTTCGCCTCGGGCGGGCGCCCGTTATCGTAGAAATCCTCATCGGCGACCGGCACGATACCGGCCGCGGGATCCGCCAGGCTTAAGGCGGGCGCCAGGAGCAACAGTGTTATGACGGCAACGGCGGGGAGAAAACGAAAGTCGCAAAATCGGGGCATGGTAAAGGCTCATTCCCGCGGCTGAGCGGCGGCGTCAGGTATCGCCGATGTCTCATCCGGGGGAAATCGGGCAGCTGTCCCATTCACCGCCGAAAGCCGAGGAATTTAATGGTACAGCTGTCCCGGTCAAAGTCGCCGCAGGCAACGGATCTCAGAGATCCGGCAGTTCGTCCCGGCGCGGCAGGTCGGCACCGCGCCGCGCACAGGTGATGCCCGCCGCATCGATCGCGAAAGCGACGACACGGCGGCAGTCTTCAAGTGACAGCGCGCGCAGCCCTGCGCGTGTCGCCCTGTCCAATTCCTGCAGGCCGCAAAGCAACGCCGCCTGGAAGGTGTCTCCGGCCCCCACGGTATCCACGGTCTCGACCTTCCGGCCGGGCGCCTCGAAAACCTCGCCCCGCAGAGAGACCAGGGCCCCCTCGGAGCCCTTGGTTATGACCACGAGTTGGACGCCCTGCCGATGCCAGGCTGTCGCAACGTCGCCAGCTCCAGCCTTGGGAAAGAGTGTCTCCAGATCTTCGTCACTGACCTTGACGAGATCGGCGGTCTCGGCGAAAGCCTCGACCCGTTCACGCCAACACAGGGCATCCGGCTCGACATTCAGACGCACATTGGGATCGAGCGAGATCAAGCGCTGGCCGCTCTGCTGTTGCGCAAGCGTCAGGAAGGTGGAACCGGTCGGCTCGACAACCAGGGAATAGGAACCGAAGTGCAGCCCAGTGATGTCTTCGGCAAGGTTCGGGAGATCAACCAGGTTCAACACCCGGTCCGCCGCCTCATGGCCGTAAAAGCTGTAGTGCGGAACGCCAGCGGGATCGAGCCCGACCAACGCCAAGGTGGTGGGATTGGCTTTGCCGATGACGTGACGGGTATCGACCCCTTCCTCGCGCAACACCCGCTCCAGCCGCCGGCCCAGCGGATCTTCGGATATCCCGCCGAAGAGCGCCGCCTCACGCCCCAGGCGCGAAAGACCGATCGCGACATTGAAAGGCGAGCCGCCGATGCGCGCATCCAGGGTGAAGCCGGTAGCCGTCTCTTCGGCGGGGAAAACGTCGTAGAGAGCCTCGCCGCAAATCAAAAACATGCCGTACAATTCCTAGCTGAAAAAAGTGGGGCGCGAAGTCAGAGATCTATATCGCGCCCCAGGCAAGTCGGCGGTCCGCCATGGCCGAAACGCCGCAGGGAGAGTCCGTTGGTCCTAATTCAAAACCGCCCCTTCGGGCAGCGCCATCTCCGCTGGCGGATCCATCGCGCCGGTCATGATGGCCACGGCATCGGACATGGAGAAGTCCTGGGGGCGGATGACCGCGTGGCGCCTGCTCAGCCGGTGAATGTGGATGCGGTCCGCAACCTCGAAGACATGCGGCATGTTGTGGGAGATCAAGACAATGGGCATGCCGCGCGCCTTCACGTCCTGGATCAGCTCCAACACCCGGCGGCTCTCCTTCACGCCCAGCGCCGCCGTGGGTTCGTCCATGATGACGAACTTGGTGGCGAAGGCAGCAGCACGGGCCACCGCGACGCCCTGGCGCTGTCCGCCCGACAGAGTCTCAACGGCCTGGGTAATAGACTGAACGGTCATCAAGCCGAGTTCGGTCAGCTTGTCGCGCGCAAAGTCGCGCATTTTCTTCTTGTCGAGCATCTTGAAGACGGACCCGGCAATACCTTCCTTATGAATCTCGCGGCCGAGAAACATATTGTCGGCGATCGACAAGGCCGGCGACAGGGCGAGGTTTTGATAGACGGTTTCGATGCCCGCGTCCCGCGCTTCCATCGGCGAGGCAAAGCGGATCTCTTCACCGTCCAAACGGATCTCGCCTTCATCGATCTGAACGGCGCCGCATAGCGCCTTCACTAGGGTTGACTTGCCGGCACCGTTGTCGCCGATGATCGCCAGCACCTCACCGGGAAAGAGGTCGAAGTCGGCGCTATCCATGGCCGTCACACGGCCGTAGCGCTTTGTGAGGCCGCGGCCGGTCATAACAGGTTTCAGGCTCATGCGCTTACCCTCCGGATCCACTGGTCCATGGCTACGGCGACAATGATGAGAAGGCCGACGGCAAAGGTCTGCCATAGGACGTCGACGCCCCCGAGCTTGAGGCCGGAGCGGAACACGCCGACAATCAAGGCGCCGAAAAGGGTGCCGAAGATCGCACCGCGGCCGCCGAACAGGGAGGTGCCGCCGATCACGACCGCCGTAATGGCATCGAGATTGCCTTCGTAGAACGATTGCGGGGAGGCGGAACCGACGCGGCCGATGGCCGCCCAGCCGCCAAGCGCACAGAGAAAGCCGGCGGCCCCGTAAACCGACAGCAGCACCCGGTCGGTGCGGATGCCGGAAAGCTCCGCCGCCTCCCGGTCATCGCCCACGGCGTAGACCGCCCTTCCCCAGGCCGTCCAGTTCAAGGCGTACCAGAGAACGATGAAGATGCCGACCATCAGGAAAGAGCCCAGAGTGAACTGCGCGCCCAGCAGTTCCACCCTGAGGCCGAAGACCTTCAACAGCGGCGCCGTCGCATCGATATCCTGGCTGCGAACCGTTTCGGATTCCGAATACCAGAGATTGAGGGCGAAGAAGATCGACCAGGCCCCCAGGGTAACGATGAAGGGCGGCAGCCGCAGTTCCAGCGCCGGCCCGAAATTCAGCCATCCGATGGCAAGGCCGGCGATCATGCCGATCGGCACGACATAGATGAGCGGCAGATCGAGGCCCAGCAGGAAAACCCAGGAAAGCAACGCGACGGCAATGGGCACCAGGCGCGCCCGGGTTGCCAGGCTGCCGTTGAAGAGGCCACAGGCAAGGCCGACGCTGAGGCCGATGACAACGGCCAGAATCGCGGGCACATCGCCCTGAACCGCGAGGCGGCCCATCACCATGTAGCTCAGCACCATGATCGCGGCGACGCTGAGGTCGATGCCGGCGGTCAGAATGACGAGCGTCTGGGCGGCGCCCAGAATGCCGATAATCGTGACCTGCTGGATGATGAGCGAGAGATTGAACGCCGAGAAGAAGTTGTTGGCGATGACCCCGAAGACAAGGCAAGAGAGAATCAGAACCACCACCGGCGCAGCGGTCGGATTGGCATGCAGGAAGTGATGGAATTTCGCCAACGGTGAGGTGTCCCGCATCTCGAAAGACGCGGCCTCGGTTGAACTCTGATCAAGAACTTTCTCGAAATCCTGAGGTCCGCGCGGCGGCACTGCCCGGTCGTCGGCCATAGCGATTCCTCCCAAGATTTTTGGTTATTGGGGGAGGCGCGGCGAACGCCTCCCCATGCTTTCTCGAGTCCCGGTAGCTTACCCGGTGAGGCGGGTCATCAGCCCCAGCACTTCTTCAGGGCCTCTTCGGAGGTGATCGAAGGAATGCCGTCGACCGGTTCGTCGGTGACCAGCTCGACACCCGTATTATAGAAGCTCAACCCTTCGGAATTCGCCGGCTTCACGCCCGTCTTGGCGTATTCAGCCACCGCTTCCACGCCCAGCGAGGCCATCAGCAGAGGGAACTGCATGGAGGTCGCCCCGATAACCCCGTCCTTCACGTTCTGGACGCCGGGGCAACCGCCGTCGACCGAGACGATCAGCACCTGATCGGCCAGCCCGAAAGACTTCAGGCCCTCATAGGCACCCGCCGCCGCCGGCTCGTTGATGGTGTGGATCACGTTGATGCCCGGATCCTTCTGCAACAGGTTCTCGATGGCGGTGCGCCCGCCTTCTTCCGAGCCCAGCGTCGAATCGCCGCCGACGATCCGCGGATCGTCTTCATCGTACATCCTGTCGATGTTCTTCACATCGACGCCGAAGCCTTTAAGGAAGCCCTGGTTGCGCAGGACATCCACGGTGATCTGCGCCTCGGAGAGGTCGAGCGTGGCAATCTTCGCCTTTGTGGTGTCGCCCATCTTGGCGGCGGCCCATTGACCGATCAGCTCGCCGGCCCTGAAGTTATCGGTTGCGAAGGTGGCGTCCGCGGAGTCCGCGGGATCGAAGGGCGTGTCCAGGGCAATAACCAGAAGCCCGGCTTCGCGCGCCCGCTTCACCGTGTCGGCAAGACCGGCCGGGTCGGAGGGGGTGATCAGGATGCCCTTGGCCCCGGCGGCGACCAGACTCTCGATGGCCTCGATCTGGGCCTCGTTGTCGCCATCGTATTTGCCGGCGAAGGTGCGCAGCTCGACACCCATCTCCTTGGCCTTGGCCTCGGCACCCTGGCGCATTTTCACGAAGAAGGGATTGGTGTTGGTCTTGGTGATCAGGCCGACGATAACGTCCTCGGCCAGAACCGGCGTTGCAAAGCCGCTCATCGCGAGCAGGCCTGCAGCGGTCAGGGTTCCAAAAAGCCCGGCTTTCTTGGCGATTTTCATAGCGGTAGTCCTCCCTTGAGGCGTGACGTGTTTTCCGTTTCGTTTTTTTCGGAGTTTTACCTGCCGACCCGATCCCCGGGCCAACCACTCCCTATGTTCCGATTTAAACGCTGGCCGTGTATCTTGTCAATAAATAAATCAAATTGAGTTTCTTATTGGCAGCAGCACGGAAATGAACCATGATGACCGCGAATAAACAGCACCGCCGAAGGCCGCGGCACTCTATATTGAGCGGCACAGACCCGAAAACGGGCCGGCGGGGTCACCAAGGGAGAAAATCGATGAAGACAATCCAAGGCGGCACCGGGACCCTGACCCGGCAATCGATGGCCTTTGTCCTGGCCGGCGGCCGCGGCAGCCGGCTCGAGGAATTGACGGACCGCCGCGCCAAGCCGGCGGTCTATTTCGGCGGCAAGAGCCGGATCATCGACTTCGCCCTCTCCAATGCGGTGAATTCCGGCATTCGCCGGATCGGTGTGGCGACCCAATACAAGGCCCACAGTCTGATCCGTCATTTGCAGCGCGGTTGGAACTTTTTCCGGGCAGAGCGGAATGAAATGCTCGATATCCTCCCCGCCTCCCAGCGTGTCGACGAAGGGCATTGGTATCTGGGCACCGCCGATGCCGTGACCCAGAACATCGACATCATTGAAAGCTACGGCGTGAAGTACCTCGTCGTGCTGGCCGGCGACCACATCTACAAGATGGATTACGGGGTCATGCTCGCCCAGCACGTCGATTCCGGCGCCGACGTGACCGTCGGCTGCATAGAGGTGCCGCGCATGGAGGCGACGGGCTTCGGCGTCATGCATGTCGACGAAACCTCGCGCATCATCGACTTCGTCGAGAAACCGGCCGATCCGCCGGCGATCCCCGGCAAACCCGACCAGGCTCTGGCATCCATGGGCATCTATGTCTTCGAGACGGCCTTTCTGATCGACCTGCTGCGCAAGGATGCCGCCGACCCGGAGTCAGACCACGACTTCGGCAAGAATCTCATTCCCAGCCTGGTGAAAACCGGCAAGGCCGTCGCCCACAGATTCTCGGATTCCTGCGTCATCACAGGCACCGAGAAACAGCCCTACTGGCGCGATGTCGGCACCGTCGATTCCTTCTGGCAGGCCAACATCGATCTGACGAACTTCGAACCGGAGCTCGATATCTACTCGCAGGACTGGCCGATCTGGACCTACAGCGAGGTGACGCCACCGGCCAAATTCATCCATGACGAGGACGACCGGCGCGGTTCCGCGGTCTCCTCCATGGTCTCCGGCGGCTGCATCATTTCCGGCTCCAACGTCTCCGAAAGCCTGCTCTTCACCGGCGTGCACTGCCATTCCTACAGTAACCTGGACAAGGTGGTCGCCCTGCCCTATTGCACCATCAACCGCAATGCCCGGCTGACCAACGTCGTGCTCGATCGCGGTGTTTCCGTGCCCGAAGGGCTGGTGGTGGGTGACGATCCCGAAGAAGACGCGCGGCATTTTCGGGTCACGGCAAACGGCGTGACCCTTGTCACGCAAAACATGATTGACAGTATGAACCGCTGAGCGGCCCAGTACCAAACAAGGCGCCTTGCCCCAAAAGCTTTTCGACTCTCTTATTCTGACCCCTCCTGGAATTCTTGCTGCATGAAGGTTCTGTTCGTCGCATCGGAATGCGTCCCCTTCATCAAGACCGGCGGCCTCGCCGACGTCGTGGGTGCCCTGCCCGCGGCGCTGGCCTCTGAGGGGGTCGAGGCCCGGGTGCTGCTGCCCGCCTATCCCGCGGTGAAAGCCGCCTTGCCCAAAGCAAAAGTCTTGAGACAGTTTCCGCGTTCTTTCGGCGGGCGCGGACAGTTGATCGCCGGCAAGGCGGCGGACCTGGATGTCATCGCCCTGGAGGCCCCGCATCTCTACGACCGCCCCGGCAATCCCTACCTCGCCGCAAACGGCAAGGACTGGCCGGACAATCACCTGCGCTACGGCGCCCTCTGCCGCGTCGCCGCCCGCATTGCGGTGGAAGGCTGCGACGGCTGGCAGCCGGATGTGGTGCACCTCCACGACTGGCAGGCCGGATTGACCGCGGCCTATCTGAAACTCGGTCGCCGCGCCGCGCCGCCCTGCGTCACGACGATCCACAACATCGCCTTTCAAGGGCTCTTCCCGGAGAAGACCGTGGAGACGCTCGGTCTGCCGGAAAAGGGCTTTCATCCAGAGGGCTTCGAATACTTCGGCAAGCTCGGCTTTCTGAAAGCGGGCCTTGTCTATGCGGAGCGGATTACCACCGTCAGCCCGACCTACGCCCGGGAGCTGACCAGCGCCGAGTTCGGTATGGGCCTGGAAGGAGTCATCGCCGCCCGGCGGGCCCAGGTCAGCGGAATCCTCAATGGCATCGACCTTGATATCTGGAACCCCGCAGCCGATCCGGAAATCGCCAAAACCTACTCCGCCAAAGCCCCGGCCGGAAAAGCCGCCAACCGGAAGGCCCTGGCAGAACGCTTCAAGCTGGACCCGGACAGCCGCGCGCCGCTGTTCTGCGTCGTCAGCCGCCTGACTCGGCAAAAGGGCCTCGACCTGTTGCTCGAAGCCTTGCCGCGTCTCATCGGGCGGGGCGCGAGCCTGGCGGTGCTCGGCTCCGGCGACGCCGATCTGGAAGCCGCCTATACGGCCGCTGCGCGCGAAAACCCGGGCCGGCTGGGCGTGGTGATCGGCTACGACGAGGCCCTGTCCCACCTGATGCAGGCGGGGGCGGACTCGATCCTGGTGCCATCGCGCTTCGAGCCCTGCGGCCTGACCCAGCTCTATGGTTTGCGTTACGGCACCCTGCCGCTGGTCGCGCGCACCGGCGGCCTGGCCGACACCGTGATCGACGCCAACGAGGCCGCGCTTCAGGCCGGCGTTGCCACAGGGTTTCAGTTCGCCCCCGTCGCCACCGCGCCGCTGGCCGATGCCATCGACCGCTGCTGCGATGCTTTTGCCGACTCCAAGGCCTGGGGCGCCATGGTGCGGCGCGCGATGAAGCATCCGGTCGGCTGGGAAACCTCCGCCGCCGCCTATGCGAAGGTCTATCGGGAGATGATCGAGGCCCAACGATGAAGGTGGCGCAGCGATGAAGGGGACAAACGAGTCCATCCTCCGCGCCGGGCAGCCCCATCCCCTGGGACTGCAGTGGGACGGCGAAGGCGTCAACATCGCCGTCTTTTCCGAACATGCCACGAAGATCGAGCTTTGCCTGTTCTCCGACGACGGAGAGAAGGAAACGGCGCGGCTGGCTTTGCCGGAGAAAACCGGTCCGGTCTGGCACGGTTACCTGCCGGGCCTGCTGCCGGGCAGCCTCTATGGGCTGCGTGCCCACGGCCCTTTCGCCCCGGAACAGGGTCATCGCTTCAATCCCAACAAACTGTTGCTCGACCCCTACGCCCGCGCGCTGAGCGGCAGGGTGGTGGCCGGCGATACCACTCTTGGCTACGACCCGGCGGCGGCCGAGGAAGATCTGTCCTTTTCGACCAAAGACAGTGCCGCGGAGATGTCCAAGTGTGTGGTCACCGAGACCCCGGCGGCGGTCTCTCCCGGCGAGCGGCCCAACACCGCCTGGGCGGATACGGTTCTCTATGAAGCCCACCCCAAGGGCCTGACCCAACTTTGGGAGCGGGTGCCGCCGCCCCTGCGCGGCAGTTATGAGGGTCTCGGCGCCGACCCGGTGCTGGAGCACCTCACCGCCCTCGGTGTCACGGCGATCGAACTGATGCCGGTCCAGGCCTTCGTCGACGACCGCTGGCTGGTACAGAAAGGTCTGGTGAACTACTGGGGTTATAACTCCATCGGTTTCTTTACGCCGGAACCACGTTACTTCGGCCCGGGCGGACTCGCCGGCTTCCGCGAGACGGTGCGCCGGCTTCATGGCGCCGGGATCGAGGTCATTCTGGATGTGGTCTATAACCACACGGCCGAGGGCGACCAGACCGGCCCCACCCTGTCGTTTCGCGGCCTCGACAACGCGAGCTACTATCGCCTGCAGCAGGGTCATGCGCGCTACTACGTGAACGAAACCGGCTGCGGCAACACTCTGAACGTCGCCCACCCCTTCGTGTTGCGGCTGGTGATCGACAGCCTGCGCTGGTGGGTCGAAGCGATGGGCATAGACGGCTTTCGCTTCGACCTCGCCACCACCCTGGGACGGGAAGCCCAAGGTTTCGACGCCGCCGGCGGCTTTTTCGATGCCCTGCGTCAGGACCCGGTGCTGGCCGGGGTCAAGCTGATCGCCGAACCCTGGGATCTCGGACCCGGCGGCTATCGCCTCGGCGCATTCCCGCCGGAGTTTGCCGAATGGAACGATGCCTTCCGCGACGGCCTGCGCAAGTTCTGGCGCGGCAATGCACACAGCGCCCAGGAAATAGCGGAGCGATTGCTGGGCTCGGCAAGCACCTTCGACCGCGACGGCCGGCGCAGTTGGGCCTCGGTAAACTTCGCCGCCTGTCATGACGGCTTCAGTCTCGCCGATGTCGCGGCCTATGCGGAAAAGCACAATGAGGCCAACGGCGAGGACAATCGCGACGGCCATCACGAAAACTACAGCGACAACTGCGGCGTCGAGGGAGAGACCGACGACCCGGAAATCCGCCTGCGCCGCGCCCAGCGCCAGCGCAACCTGCTGTCGACGGTTTTCCTCGCCCAGGGTACGCCGATGCTGCTGGCCGGCGATGAAATCGGCGCCAGCCAGCAAGGCAACAACAACGCTTACTGCCAGGACAACAAAATCAGTTGGATCGACTGGTCATCGGTCGACAATACCCTACTCGGCTTCACCCGGCGGCTGATCGCCTTTCGCAAGACTCATCCTTGTCTCAGGCAGAGTTGGTTCCTGCATGGCGGTGAGCGCCGGCAGGACGGCGAATCGGATGTGGCCTGGCTGGGCTTTGACGGCAACCCGGTCAACTGGAGTGACCCGGGCCTCGAAGGCTTTTGCCTCTTGCTGCGGGAGTCGGCGGAAGCACCGGCCTATGCGACCGACGGCGACGTGGTGTTTTTGGTCTTCAACGGCTGCTTCAAGCCGGTGACAGCGCAACTACCGCCTCTGTCCGGCGACAGGGTCTGGGTGCGCGCCCTCGATACGGCGCAGCCGGAATCGAGCCGGGCCGTTTGCAGCGGCAGGACCCAGACGATCCCGGCCCAGGCTGTGGTCGCATTCGAAACCGGAACCGTCCTGTGACCCGAGGAGGTGCAACCGAAGACAGCCTGCAACGCCTGGCCGAAGCCATCGGCATTCTGCCCCGTTGGCACCATCTTTCCGGCGCAGAACAGACCACGGGACCGGAGACCCAACGCGCCCTCCTCGCCGCCATGGGTTTCGCTGCGGCAAGCGACACCGAGGCGGCGGAGACCCTGCAGGCCCTCACAGCCGAAACCGCCGCGCGGCGGATACCCCGGGAAATCGTTGTCGAAGCCGATGCCGAGACGACCTTTCCGCTGACAGACGTCACCGACTGGCGCTTGGAACTGGAGCAAGGCGGAACGCTCTCTGGCACCGCGGCAGAAACCGCAACCATCGCCCTGCCCGCCGGCCTGCACCGCCTCGTCGCCGGGGATCAGAGTTGTCTGGTCATCGCCGCCCCAAAACGCGCGCCCGCGGTCAGCGACTTGCTTTCGACTACAGACGAAGGACCGCGCCCCTGGGGTGTCACCGGGGCCCTTTACGGCTTGCGCTCCGACAAAAACCTGGGCGTCGGTGACTATCGGGATCTCGGCGACGCCTGCAGGGCGCTCGGCACTTGCGGCGCCCAGTTTTTCGGCATCAATCCGATCCACGCCAGCGGCGTGATGAACGACGATGTCAGTCCCTATGCGCCTACCTGCCGCACCGCTTTGGAACCACGCCATATCGCCGTTGACGGCATTCCGGGTTTTGCCGATTGCAAAGAAGCGCAACGACTGCTCCACGACAACACAGCCGACCTTGTCGCCGCGAGGGAGGGCGATGAGGTTGCCTATGCGATCCAGGAAAAGATACAGCCGCAAATCCTGCGGGCGCTGTTCAAGACTTTCAATGACACCGGGCGGACCGCCGACTTCGACGCCTGGCGGCAGGCCCGCGGCCTCGCCCTGGAACGTTTCGCCCGCTTCGAGGCCATCTCGCAACGTCACGGCGCCGATTGGCGGCGCTGGCCACAAGACCTGCAGGCGGCCGGAAGTGCCGCCGTTGAGAACTTCGCCGGGGAACATGCGGCGGAGATCCGCTATCACGCCTGGCTGCAATGGCTGGCGGAGAACCAAGTCGGTAACGCACAGACCGCCGCGCGGCAAGCCGGGATGGGGCTCGGCCTCTACCTCGACCTCGCCGTCGGCGTGCGGCCGGGCAGTGCGGACACCTGGGCCGACCCGGATTGTTTTGCAAAGGGCGTGTCCCTGGGCGCACCGCCCGATGGTTTCAATCCCCAAGGCCAGGTCTGGAATCTCTCGCCCTTCAACATTCCGGCCCTGCGAAAGGCCGCTTACCGGCCTTTCGTCGAGACGCTGCGCGGCGTGATGCGCCATGCCGGCATCATCCGCATCGACCATATTCTGGGTATCAACCGCGGATTCTGGGTGCCGGAGAATGGGGCCCCGGGCGGCTATGTCACCTATCCGATGGAAAGCCTGCTCGCCCTTGTGAAACTGGAGGCGGCCCGGGCCGGTTGTATCGTGGTCGGCGAGGACCTGGGATCGGTCCCCGAGGGCCTGCGCGGCTGGCTGGTCGAAGCCGGTCTGCTGGGCTGCGCTGTCCTGCAGTTCGAAAAAGAGGGCGACCGCTTTCGCGATCCCTGCGCCTATGCGCCTTCAACCCTCGCCAGCTTCGGCACCCATGACATGCCGACCATGCGTGGCTGGTGGCGCGGCAGTGACACCGATCTCCGCCGCGACACCGGCCAGATCAGCGATGAAGCACAGGCGCGTGCGCAGCAAGAACGCAGCGGCGAGCGCGCCGCCCTGCTTCGGCTTCTTGAGGACAAAGGCTTGCTCGCTGAGGGCAGTGCCCTTGAGGAGGCACCGGTCACCGCCCTGCACCGCCTGCTGGCCGGAGCAGGCTCCGACCTCGTCGCCGTACAGCTGGATGACGCCCTGGGCAACCTGGAGCAACAGAACCTGCCCGGTACTGTCAGCGAATATCCCAATTGGCGACGCCGCTATCGGATCAAGGTCGAGAATCTCGGCCAGGAACCGGGGCTCGCCGCCATCGCCGAAATCTTCAACGCCGCAGCCTCCGCCGATGCAACGGATACGGCGGCCGAAAAGGAGAAACAGCCGTGGATGTAATCTCCGTCGCAACTTCCGCCATCGAAGGACAGAAACCCGGCACCTCGGGCCTGCGCAAGCAGACCCGCGTCTTCATGGAGCCGGGCTTCCTTGAAAACTTCGTCCAGTCGATCTTCGATGCGGTCGGCGGCCTGCAGGACAAAACCCTCACCCTGGGCGGCGACGGGCGCTACTTCAACAAGCGGGCGATCCAGACCATCCTGAAGATGGCAGCAGCCAACGGCGCCGTCCGCGTGCTGGTCGGGCAGAACGGTATTCTTTCGACCCCCGCCGCTTCCGCTGTGATCCGCGCACGCAAGACCGACGGCGGCCTGATTCTCTCGGCCAGCCACAATCCCGGTGGCGCGGACGGCGACTTCGGCCTCAAGTACAACATTCCCGCCGGCGGCCCGGCTCCGGAGTCCGTGACCGAGGCAATCCATCGGCGCAGTCTGGAACTCACCGAATACCGGATCATCGAGACCGACGACGTGGATCTCTCCCTCTGCGGCGAGCAGCAGATGGGCGGCATGACCGTTGAGGTGATCGATCCAGTGGCGATCTATGCCGAAGTTATGCGCGGGCTCTTCGACTTCGATGCCATCCGCGCGCTCATTGCTTCCGGATTTGCTCTGCGTTTCGATGCCATGCACGCGGTCACCGGCCCCTATGCCACCGCCATCCTGGAGGGGGAGCTGGGCGCACCTGTCAGCAGCGTGATGAACGGCACGCCGCTGCCGGACTTCGGCGGCGGACATCCCGACCCCAACCCGGTCTACGCCAAGGAACTGGTCGATCTGATGATGGGCCCGGAGGCGCCGGATTTCGGCGCCGCCTCCGACGGCGACGGCGACCGCAACATGATCGTCGGCCGCGGCACCTATGTGACGCCATCGGACAGCCTGGCGGTGCTGGCGGCCAACGCCCACCTCGCACCGGGTTACAAGGGCGGGCTGAGCGGCGTCGCCCGTTCGATGCCGACCAGCCGTGCCGCCGACCGGGTGGCGGCCAAGCTCGGCATCGCCGCTTTCGAGACCCCGACGGGCTGGAAGTTCTTCGGCAACCTGCTGGACGCCGGCAAGGCCACCCTCTGCGGCGAGGAGAGCGCCGGCACCGGATCGGACCACGTCCGGGAAAAGGACGGCCTCTGGGCGGTTCTCCTCTGGCTCAACATCATCGCCGTGCGGCGCGAGTCGGTGGCGGACATCATGAAAGCCCACTGGCGGGAATACGGCCGCGACTACTACTCGCGCCACGACTATGAGGGGATCGACAAGGAGGCCGCCGAGGCGGTGACCGGCGAACTGCGCCGACGCCTGCCGGAGTTGCCCGGCAAGCGCTTCGCCGGACTCACCGTCGCCGCGGCAGACGACTTCGCCTACGAGGACCCGGTCGACGGTTCCATATCGCGGGGTCAGGGCCTGCGCCTTGTCTTTGCGGAGAACGCAAGGGCCGTCCTGCGCCTTTCCGGCACCGGAACCGTCGGCGCCACCCTGCGGGTCTATCTCGAGCGTTTCGAAGACGATCCAGCCCAAATGGCCCTCGATCCCCAGGAAGCCCTTGCCCCCGTCATCGCCGCCGTGGAGGAAATCACCGGACTCCGCACAAGGATCGGGCGCGACGCCCCGGACGTGCGCACTTGACCTGCCGCGAAATAATAAATCACCAAGAATTATTTGCTTGAAATGAGAGAAAACAGCATGCTGGGCCCCGCAGACAAGCCGCCCAGGCTGCTGCAGTCAAGGCAGGCAACAACGGCACTGGCGACCATGCAAGGTGACAATCAGATCCGTGGCGGGGATCAACTGGGCCTGCGGGCCTACAACAAGCGGATGATCCTGAACCTCATCCGCCAGACCGGCGCGCTGCCGAAGGCTGAAATCGCCCGCCTGACCGGGCTTTCGGCCCAGGCCGTCTCGGTGATCGTCAACGCCCTGCTGAAAGAGAAACTCGTCCGCAAGGAAAAGAAGGTGCGCGGCAAGGTCGGACAGCCGCACACGCCGATCGCGCTGAACGCCAACGGCGTGCTTTCCGTCGGTGTGAAAATCGGCCGCCGCAGCCTCGAGTTGATGTTGGTGAACTTTCACGGCGAATCCATCGCATACAAACAGTTTCCCTATGCCGCCCCAAGGCAGCGCGACGTGGCCGCCCTGCTGCGGCGCGAACTGGCAGACCTGTTGGGTGGTGTCGAGTCTGCCCTGCGCGAGCGCATCATCGGTGTGGGCGTCGCCATGCCGGGCCAGCTTTCAGGCTGGACCGATGTGATGGGTCTCGACCCCAGCGAACTGGTCGATTGGGACAAGGTCGACATCGTCGAGTTCATTGCCCGGGAGACCGGGCTGCCGGTAGAGATCCACAACGACGCCACCGCCGCCTGTGCCGCAGAGATGGTGCTGGGCGGGGCTCTGACATTCTCCAACGCGCTCTACCTCTACGTTGGCACTTTCATCGGCGGCGGCGTGGTCATCAACGGACAGTTGTTCGAGGGATCGCAGAGCAACGCCGGCGCCGTCGGCTCCATGCCGGTGGCGACACCGGGCGGCGAACAGCAGCAGTTGATCCGTCAGAGCTCTCTTTTCCAATTGGAGAATACGATCCGGGAAGCCGGCATTCAGGAGCCGGCGACAATTGCCGACCTGGTGCAGGACCCCCGCGCCAGGAAACACTTCGACGCCTGGCGGCAGTCCGCCGCCGGACCGGTCGCCCAGGCCATCGCCGCCGCCCTCAGCGTGATCGATTTCGAAGGCGTCGTCATCGACGCCATGCTCCACCCTGCTGACGTCGAGGCTTTCGTTCAGGATGTACGCGCCGCGCTTCTAAAGATTGACATGACGGGCACAAGCCCCATGGTGCTGCGCCATGGAAGCATCGGCCCGAAGGCCCGCGTTTCCGGCGCGGCGATTCTGCCGTTGATCCGCCAGTTCTCGCCCGACCAGGAACTGCTGGTGAAGAAAGCGGTCGCCGCAGCTTGACCGCCAGTGATCGCGAAAGAAACTCTGCCTCATCCCTGACGGGATGCGGCATATGCTCCCCCCAAGAGGGTTGAATGTTGAGTGAACTGAAGACCCAGGACTTTTCTCCGGAAACCGATGCGGCAGCCTTGCGCCGATCGATCGAGTACCATCTGCGCTACTCCATCGGCAAAGACCCTGCGGCGGCCACATTGACGGACTGGCGCCTTGCCGTTTCGCGTGCCATTCGCGATCTGGTAATCGCGCCCTGGTTTGAAACCACCCAGCGGGTCTACTCAGAAGGACACAAGAGGGTCTACTACCTCTCCATGGAGTTCCTCATCGGGCGGTTGCTCGAAGACGCGATCCTGAATCTCGGCCTCGACGAGATGCTGCGCGACATTGTCAGTGCTTTCGACGTCGACTATGGCGCGATGCTCACCGATGAACCGGACGCCGCTTTGGGCAACGGCGGCCTGGGGCGGCTCGCAGCCTGTTTTATGGACTCGATGTCCACCGTGGGTTTGGCAGCCTACGGCTACGGCATCCGCTACAACCACGGCCTGTTCCGCCAGTCCTTCGAGGACGGCTGGCAGGCGGAGGAAGCCGAAGACTGGCTGCGCCAGGTGCATCCCTGGGAATTCGAGCGCCCGGAATCCAGCTACCCTATCGGTTTCGGCGGGACGGTCTCGAACGAGGGCGCGCGGACAAGCTGGACTCCGGCGGAAACCGTCCTGGCCGTTGGCTACGACACGCCGGTGCCGGGCTGGCGCGGCCGCTGGTCCAACACCCTGCGCCTCTGGTCTGCAAAGCCGGAGCGCGAGTTCGATCTGGAGCCCTTCAACAGGGGTGACTACATGGCGGCGGCCGCACCCTCGGTCCTGGCCGAAACCATCAGCCGGGTGCTCTATCCCGACGACACCACGGCGCAAGGCAAGGAACTGCGGCTGAAGCAGGAGTACTTCTTCACCGCCGCTTCCCTCGCCGACATCCTCAGACGGTTTCTGGCGCACCAAGGCGACATCGCCAAGCTACCCCAGGCGATTGCCATACAGTTGAACGACACCCATCCAGCCATTGCCTGTCCGGAGCTGCTGCGCCTGCTGGTCGACCATCATGGCCAGGACTTCGAAACCGCTTTCGAGATCGCCCGCGGCTGCCTGCACTACACCAACCACACCCTGATGCCGGAAGCGCTGGAACGC
The DNA here is from genome assembly GCF_965249265.1 of Pelagibius sp. NCBI lineage: Bacteria > Pseudomonadati > Pseudomonadota > Alphaproteobacteria > Rhodospirillales > Rhodovibrionaceae > Pelagibius > Pelagibius sp. Next base: position 4,209,867 of record NZ_OZ252224.1, read on the forward strand.
TGGCCGAGCGATTTGATGGGACGCGTCCTGCCGCGCCATATGGAACTGATCGAACGCATCGATGCCCATCACGCCAAGACGACGAAGCGGCCGGAAACGGTGAAAATTCTCGACAACGGCGAAGTGCGCATGGGTGATCTCGCCTTCATCGGCGCGCGCCGGGTGAACGGCGTCTCGGCCCTGCATACCGAACTGATGAAGCAGACGGTCTTCAAGGACCTTCACGAACTCCACCCCGAGCGCGTGGTCAATCAGACCAACGGGGTAACGCCGCGGCGTTGGCTCCACAACTGCAACCCCGCTCTGCGCCAGCTGCTGAACGACAGTATCGGTGAATCCTGGGTCACCGATCTGGATGCTTTGCAGAAGCTCGCACCACAGGCCGATGACCCGGCCTTTCGCGCCCGCTTTGCAGAAGCCAAGGACGCCAACAAACGCCACCTCGCGGCCTATCTGAAGCGCAGTCTCGATGTGACGGTCGACCCGACGGCGATGTTCGACATCCAAATCAAACGGATCCACGAATACAAACGCCAGCTCCTGAACATCCTGCAGGCGGCGGCCCTGTGGAACGCCATCCGCCGGAACCCGGAGGACGCCTGGGCGCCGCGGGTGAAGATCTTCGGCGGCAAGGCGGCGCCCGGCTATGCCATGGCCAAGCAGGTGATCAAACTGATCAATGACATCGGCAAGACCATCAATGCCGATCCCGCCATGGACGGCCTTTTGCAGATCGTCTATCCGCCGAACTACAACGTCTCCATGGCCGAACTGCTGATTCCCGCTGCCGACCTTTCCGAACAGATTTCCACCGCCGGCATGGAAGCCTCCGGTACCGGCAACATGAAACTCTCGATGAACGGTGCCCTTACCGTCGGCACCCTGGACGGCGCCAATGTCGAGATCGGCGATGCCGTCGGCGGGGATAACATCTATATCTTCGGCCTGACGGCGGAAGAGGTTTCCGCCACAAGGGCAAACGGCTACGACCCGGCCAGCCACATTGCCGCCGATCCGCGCTTGAGCGAAGTGCTCGACCAGATCGCCTCCGGCGTCTTCTCCCCCGATGACCCGAACCGCTATGCCGACCTTATCGCCAATCTGCGCCACCACGATTGGTTCATGGTGGCGGCGGACTTCGCCAGCTACTGGGATGTTCAGACGAAGGTCGACGCGGCCTGGCACGATCGTGACGCCTGGCTGCGCAGCGCGGTCATCAACACGGCACAGATGGGCTGGTTCTCGTCCGACCGGACCATTCGCGGCTATGCCCGCGATATCTGGAACGCCGAGCCCGCTTTCTGAGCGATCATGGCAAGGCCCCTCACCGACCCGGCCCAGAATGCCGCCCTCGCCGCCGGCGATCACGGGGACGCTTTTTCATACCTTGGCCTGCACCCGGGGGGCGAGAAGCGCTGGGTTCTGCGGGTTTTCCGTCCGGGCGCGGAGACAGCCTCCTTGCTGCCCGGGCAGAAGGGCCGCAAACCGGTCGGGCTCCAGCCGGTCGGAACTGACGGTCTTTTCGCCACCGCGCTGGAAAGCGATCCCGGCGCCTATCGTCTGCGCTTTGCTGCCGCGGGCAATGAATGGGAAGAGGAAGACCCCTTCCGTTTCGGCCCGGTGATCGGCGAGATGGACGAACATTTCCTCAGCGAAGGCTCGCATCTGAACCTCTGGCAGGTGTTGGGTGCGCATCCGATGGAGCACGAGGGCGTCGCCGGCGTTCACTTTGCTGTCTGGGCGCCCAATGCGCGACGCGTCTCCGTCGTCGGCGCGTTCAATCACTGGGACGGGCGGCGCCATCCCCTGCGCAAGCGCGGCGCCACCGGCGTCTGGGAAACCTTCCTGCCGGATGTCCACGAGGGCGCAGCCTATAAGTATGAAATCAAGGACGGCAGCGGCGCTCTGCTGCCACAGAAAGCCGACCCCCTGGGCTTTGGGGCGGAACATCCGCCGGCGACGGCCTCAGTGGTGCGCGATCTGCGTGGCCGGGGCTGGCGCGACCAGGACTGGCTGGCGCGGCGCGGGGCCGCCGGCCGCCGCGACCAGCCGATCTCGATCTACGAAGTTCATCTCGGCTCCTGGAAGCGGACCGATGGCGGCCGCCTGCTCAGCTATCACGAATTGGCCGAGGACCTGGTGTCCTATGTCAGCGACATGGGATTCACCCATATCGAGATGTTGCCGATCACCGAGTATCCCTTTGACGGGTCCTGGGGCTATCAACCCATCGGCCTCTATGCGCCGACGATCCGCCACGGCACGCCGGACGAGTTCCGCGACTTCGTCGAGGCCTGCCACGGCGCCGGTCTCGGCCTGATCCTGGACTGGGTGCCCGGCCACTTTCCCACCGACACCCACGGTCTCGGCCGCTTCGACGGCACGGCGCTCTATGAATACGCCGACCCGCGCGAAGGCTTTCATCAGGACTGGAACACCCTGATCTACAACTATGGCAGACGGGAAGTGCAGAACTATCTCGTCGCCAATGCGCTCTACTGGCTGCAGGAACACCACCTGGACGGCCTGCGCGTCGATGCCGTCGCCTCCATGCTCTACCGCGACTATTCCCGCAAAGCGGGCGAGTGGGTGCCGAACGTGGAAGGCGGCCGTGAGAACCTGGAGGCTATCGCCTTTCTGAAGCGCATGAACGAGGTGGTCTACGGGGAGTGCCCGGGGGTGATGACCCTGGCAGAAGAGTCCACATCATTTCCCGGTGTCTCCCGGCCCAGCGACGCCGGCGGCCTGGGCTTCGGTTACAAGTGGAACATGGGCTGGATGAACGACACGCTGGACTACATGAAGCGCGATCCGGTTCACCGCCGCCATCACCACGATCAGATGACCTTCGGCCTGCACTACGCCTTCTCGGAAAACTTCGTGCTGCCGCTCAGCCATGACGAGGTGGTGCACGGCAAGGGCTCCCTGCTGACCAAGATGCCCGGCGACGAAGAACAGCGCTTTGCCAACCTGCGCGCCTATTACGGCTTCATGTGGGGCCATCCCGGCAAGAAGCTGCTGTTCATGGGCCAGGACTTCGCCCAGCCCGGCGAGTGGGACCACAACCGGTCCCTTGACTGGCACCTGCTGTCGGAGCCGCGCCACGGCGAAGTTCAAAGGCTGATCCGCGATCTCAATGCCGTCTACCGCGCGACCCCGGCGCTGCATCAGTTGGACTGCGAGGGCGAAGGCTTCGAATGGATCGAGGCCAATGCCGCCGAGGAATCCCTCTATGCCTGGGTACGCCGTGGCCGGGGCGACACAACGCCGGCAATCGTTGTCTGCAACTTCACACCGGTCGAGCGCAGCGCCCGGCGCCTCGGCGTGCCCGCCGCCGGGCGCTGGATCGAACGCATCAATACCGATGCCACAGTCTATGGCGGCCAGGGCCGCGGCAACCTGGGCGGCGTCGAAAGTCAGTCCGTGACTGCGAACGACAGGCCGAATTCCATCGAGATCACCCTGCCCCCCCTCTCGACCTTGATCTTCGAGCTGGAACGCTGAGACAGGGGTTTCAAGGCCCGAAGTGAACGCAAGAACGCCGTTTTGGTGAAGAACGGCTCTGTAACCCTTGCACCCAGGATGTCATCGTAGGTGCCAACGGGCTTTTCCGGTCACCCGGCCCGGCCGCAGAGAAAGGTTTCTGTGGCCTGAACCCGGGTAGCGGCAAGCGAAAGGGACAGGGATGGACACATTTGGATTTGCAGTGATCGCCGCCGGCGTCATCCTGTTCAGTCTGGTATCACGACGCCTACAGGCTTCCATCATCACCGGGCCGATGGTCTTTGCCGGTTTCGGCCTGCTGATCGGGACCGGCGGCCTCAACCTGGTCGACCTCCACTTCGGCCACGGCTTCATCCACGGCCTGGCGGAACTCACGCTGATTTTGGTTCTGTTCACCGACGCAACACGGATCGATCTACGGCAAGTGCGGCGGGACCACGACCTGCCACTGCGCCTGCTGCTGACCGGCATGCCGCTGACCATCGTCCTGGGCACTGTCGTCGCTCTAATGCTGCCCCTCGGCCTTGCATTTTGGGAAGCCGCTTTGCTGGCGGCGATTCTGGCGCCGACGGATGCGGCACTCGGCCAGGCAGTCGTTTCAAATGCGCGGGTTCCCGTCCGGATCCGCCAGGCGCTTAACATCGAAAGCGGTCTCAATGATGGCATAGCCCTGCCGTTGGTATTGCTGTTCGCCTGTCTGGCGATTGAATTTCACGCCGGCGGCAACGAGCAGAACTGGGTCCTGTTCGGCGCCAAGCAGATCTTGCTCGGCCCCCTGGCGGGTTTGATCGTCGGTGGCCTCGGTGCCTGGATGATTGATCGTGCTGTCTCGTCGGGATGGATGAGCGAAGTCTTCGAAGGTCCTGCGATCCTCGGCGTCGCCCTGCTCGCCTTTGCCGGCGCCGAACTGATCGAAGGCAACGGTTTCATCGCCGCCTTTACCGCGGGGATTGTTTTCGGCAATCAGGTCCGCGGGCGCTGCGGCTTCCTGTTCGAGTTTGCCGAATCCGAAGGCCAGCTTCTAACCTTGTTGACCTTCATGGTTTTTGGCGCAGCCATCCTGCCTGATGCCTTCGCTGCCATGAACTGGTGGACAGCCTTCTATGCCATCCTCAGCTTGACCGTGATCCGGATGCTGCCAGTGACCGTTTCGTTGTTCGGCAGCGGCGTGAAAGCTTCGACCGTGCTGTTCCTCGGATGGTTCGGACCGCGCGGCCTGGCTTCATTCCTCTTCGCTCTCCTCGTCCTGGAAGAAGCAGCGCCCGCAGCCCAGGGCACGATTCTGACCGTGACCGTCACAACTGTGATTGCCAGTATCGTCCTGCACGGGCTGACCGCCGCCCCCGGCGCGCAGCGCTATGCCACCGCCATGCAGAAGACAGATGCCAGTGCGGAGGCCAAGCCCGTCAGCGAAATGCCCACACGGGCAGGCATCGCCACCGGCAAGCGAACATAGCAATCCGGGGAAGCGTTAAGGCCTTGCGCTGACGCCTGCAGAAGTCCCGGCGATGAAGCCGAAGGCGATGGCCGTCAGCAGCCCGTTGCCTGACAGGTATCCCGAGACCGAAGGGCCGGAAACGCCGCAGGCTGCGCCGCCGCCGGCAAAGAGATTGGGAAAAGACTTGCCCGCGTCGTCGACGACTCTTGCCTGATCATCGATCATCAGGCCGCCCTGGGTATGAAACAGCGCGCCGGTGACCTTCACCGCATGGAACGGCTGCTGCAACGCGGGCTTGGTCGTGAAGTCCCGTCCGAAGCGGTCGACAGCACGGCCCGCCTGCAGGTCGGCAACCTCCCTTAACGTCTTGCCAAGCGCGCCTTCCGGCAAGCCGGTTACGGCGGCAAGCGCAGCGACATCGACCGCCTCGCGGATCGCCCCGACCTCCATCGCTTGCCTGTAATCCGGGAAGGAGAGTGCAAAGTCGTGGATACGCCGGTCGTAGAGGTTCCAGGCGACAGCGCCGGGCTGGGCCAGAATCTCAACCGCCTGTTCCGAGTAGCCACCGTTCTCGTTGGAAAAGCGCTGTCCCTCGGTATTGACCTGGATGCCTCCTTCCATCATCAGCGCCCAGGAAATGAGGATACCCTGAGGATGGGCGAGCGAGCCGTGCCCCTGATACCCCGACAGATGCTCCAAGCGGGCGCCCAGTGCCTCGCCCCAAAGCACGGCGTCGCCCCGGTTGCCGGCATGACCGAAGTAAGGTCCGCCGGCGATCTCGGGAATGTATCGGCGCACGAGATCCGGATTGCCGCCGTAGCCGTTGCAGGCGAGCACCAAGGCGCCACAGCCGATAACCTCATGCGCGCCACCGGGCCGTTCGACCTCCACCGCCTCGATGCGGCGGCCCTCACCTTCGAAAAGCCGGGTAACGCAAGCTGAAGTAACGATCGGCACCTCCGCCGCTTCCGCCGCTCCGAGCAAACGGGCGAGCAGCGCTTCGCCGGTCTTTTCCGGCACGGCGTGCATGCGATGGCGGGAATGGCCGGGATAGAGAAAATCGTCGAGCACGACCCAATCGATTCCAAAGGCATCGCTCAACCACTCCATCGCCGGACCGATGGTTTTGCAGGCAAGCCGTGTGAGGTCCGGGTCCGACTTTCCCTCCGACTTCGCCAGGATGTCGTCCTGGAGGCGTTGCGGGCTGTCGTCATCGATACCGGTTGCACGTTGGAAACGGGTCGCCGGCGCCGGAACGAAACCCGAGGACATGGCGGTCGAACCGGAGGGTGAGGCATCGCGCTCCAGCACGATGACCTCCGCACCCGCGGCCTTGGCACGCAAGGCGGCGACCAGGCCGCAGGCACCCGCCCCGACAACGACAACATCGGCAACCGCATCAGTCGGAACTCCAGTCCGGCGGACTACCTCAGCGGTCACGGTCGCTCAAAGCCCCGATATCAGCGCCGTTGCCTCGGCACAAGTCATCGTCGCGGCAACGGTGGAGAGATCGCCGATCGCCCGTTCATGAACCGCCGGCGAGAAAGCCGCGCAACCATCCGAGAGCACAATCGTCTGGAGATCGCGCAGATGCGCATCGCGCACGGTCGAGGCGACGCCGCCGTTGGTCACGATGCCGCAAATCAGAAGCGTCTCGATGCCCGCCTTTTCCAGGACCCACTCCATACGGGTCATGTAAAAGGCCGAATAGGCCACCTTCTCCACCGTGATGTCGGCCGGCTGCAGTTCATCGACCAGACTGTGCCCCCAACTACCCGGCGCGAAATCGCCTTTGCCGAGAAAGGGCCGCAGCTTCTTCAGATGCGGGGAGATGAAAGGTTCGCCCGCCTTGCCGGGCACCAGGGTGAACTGCGCCGAGACAACCCAGCCGCCCTTGCCGCGCAGAGCCTCGGCAAGCGGTAAAACACGGGCCGGCAGAGCGGCGATGTCAGCGCTTTTCTGACCGCCCCGGGCATAGGCGCCTTCGGCATGCAGGAAGTCGTTCTGCAGATCGACGATCAGAAGCGCTGTTTTCGCAGGGTCGATTATACCGATATCCACGATTAGTTTCCCGATGCCGTAATCACGAGATTGCCGAAGGCATCCACCTCGGCCTGCAAGCCGGGATCGACGAAAATGGTCGTATCCGGCTGCTCGAGCAGAGCCGGCCCCGCCAGCACGGCGCCGACGCCAAGATCGAGACGTTCGAAGACGCCGGCTTCATGATACCGGCCCTCCGCATAAATCTTTCGGGTTCCTGTCCGGCAGGCCTCAGCCGCCCTACCGCCCGATGGCGCGAAGACCGCCATATCGAGCCTGGGTCGCCGCCCCACCACCGCGATGCGATAGTTCATGATCCGCATCGCGATGCCCTCCAACAAACGCCCATAGGCCTCTCTGTAGGCTTCTTCGAAAGCCGCACGGATCACGTCCGCCGTCAAACCGCCGGCAGGAATCTCGATGGCGACACTGACGGTGTGGGTTTGCCCGAGATAGAGCATGTCCAGTTCGAAAACACGGTCCACGCCGGCAAAGTCGACGCCGGCGCCGGCAAGCAGGGCCTCCGTCTGATCGGCGACCGCAGTCATCTCCCGGCCAAGCGCGGGAGCATCGACCTCGTCGAGCAGGCGGTTCACCGTCTGCACCCGGTCATGGCGCATGTCGGCAACGACGCAGCCGAGCGCCGAGGTGACGCCGGGGAAACGCGGCACGAGGGCCGAACCGAGGCCGACTTCCTTGATCAGCGCGCCGGTGTGAAGCGCCCCGCCGCCGCCGAAAGGCATGGCGGCAAAGGTGGCCGGATCGTGACCTTTCTCGATGGAGACAAGGCGAATCGCACCGGCCATCTTGGCGTTGGCGAGACGCAGCACCGCCTCCGCCGCCTCCTCGACGGTCAGGTTCAACGGCCTCGCGATGTGCTTTTCAATCGCCTGCCGCGCGGCCTCAACGTCAAGCCGGTCGAGCTTGCCGCCGATCGGGCGGTCCGGATTGATGCGGCCCAGTACCAGGTTGGCATCGGTTACCGTCGGCCGTTCGCTGCCAAGCCCATAGCAGACCGGGCCGGGGTCGGAGCCGGCGGACTCCGGCCCGACCTGCAGCAGGCCGCTTTTGTCAACCGAGGCGATGGAACCGCCGCCGGCGCCGATGGTGGTGATCTCGATCATCGGCGTGCGCACCACCATGCCGAAGTCGATGGCGGTCTGCGCGGCAAGCGCCGCCTCTCCACCGGCAACCAGGGAGACGTCGAAGGAGGTGCCGCCCATGTCGCAGGTGATGATGTTGTCGAAACCGGCGGCTTTGGCAATGGCGGTAGCGGCGATAACCCCGGCCGCGGGCCCCGACAGCGCCGTGCGCACCGGATAGCGTTTGGCGGTGTCCACCGACATGACCCCGCCGTTCGACTGCACGATCAGGATGTCACCTTGAAAGCCTTTGCCCTGCAGTCCGGTTTCGAGCCGGTCGAGATAGGAGGAAACGACGGGCTGTAGATAGGCGTTCAGGGTCGCCGTCGACAGCCGTTCGAACTCGCGGATCTCCGGCAGGATTTCCGTGGCCGCCGTCACATAGGCATTCGGCCAGACCGAGCGGACCGCCTCCACCGCGCTCATCTCGTTCTGATTGTTGGCATAGCCGTTGATGAAGAAGACGCAGACCGCCTCGCAGCCGCTCTCCGCCAGGGCAACCGCCCTGTCGCGTACGTCCTTCTCCGCGACCGGCTGCAGCACCGATCCGTCGGCCAAAATCCGCTCGGCCACCTCGACCCGGTCGGTCCGCGCGACAACCGGCGCGAAGCTGCCTTTCAGCCCCCAGGTCGTCGGCCGGTCGCGGCGGCGCATCTCCAGCACATCGCGGAACCCCTCGGTAGTGATGATCCCGGTGCGCGCGCCCTTGCGCTCCAGCAGCGCGTTGGTACCGACCGTGGTACCGTGCACCACGGTCTTGATCCGCCCGAAGTCTTCGACCTGGCGGCCGATTCCCTCGACGAAACCGCGCGATTGATCGCCGCGCGTCGAGGGCACCTTTGCGGTCTCCACCCTGCCGCTCGCCTCGTCGAGGATAAAGACGTCGGTAAAGGTACCGCCGACGTCGACACCGATCACATAGGCCGGGCCGGTCATTGCGCCGCCTCCCGCCTGCGCAGGCTGGCGGTCGCTGTCTCATCCAGGCTGCCGTCCTCGGCAATGACGACACCAAAGGCAGTCTCGGCCTGCTGCCGGCTCACATATCCCAATCGGCAATCACACAGCACGCTTTCGGCCGTACGGGACAAGGGGTCGCCATATCCGCCACCGCCCGGGGTTTCGAGGCGCAGCTTTTGGCCCTTGTCGATTTGGATGCCGACCATCTTCGACAGCATCGGCGGCTCGTGCAGGCCGTCGCGCTGTTCAAAGTGGAACCGGTTGGGGGCCGCCGCACCGCCCCCGACGATGCCGGGCGGCGGGTACTTTCCGCGCTCGCCGAAGAGGAAGACATCGGCCTGCTCCTCAAGCAGCGCAATCTCGTAGACGGCGCCGAGGCCGCCGCGGTATTCGCCGGGCCCGCCGGAATCCGGGCGCAGGGCCCATTCGGTGAAGCGTACGGGATAAGCCGCCTCAAGAATTTCTAGCGGCGGGATGGTCGCCGTCGAAATCGGGGCGTTGCCGTGGTTGAGGCCATCGCCGGATGCATGGGCGCCATGGCCGCCGCCGAAGAAGGAGAACATGACCCAGCGCCGCCCGTCGCCGCGATGCCCGGCAAGAGAGAGCGCATTGATGGTGCCATAGGCCGGGGCCATGGCCGCCGCCGGCGCGATCTGCGCGACGGCCTGAAAAACCACGTCGATCAGCCGCAAGATGGTTTCGGTATAGCCGCCGACCGGTTTGGGTGCCTTCACCGCCAACAGCGAAGCCTCGTCGATGCGGAACTCCACGGGCTCCAGCACCCCGGCATTGGCGGGCACGTCACCGAAGATGTGCTTCAACGCCACATAGCAGGCGGCGATGGTGGTGGAGCGGGAGATGTTGACCGGCCCGGCGCAAGCCGGCGAGGAGCGCGAGAAATCCATCACCATGCGGTCGCCGTCGATGGTGAGATCCAGGGCAATCTTCAGCGGCGCGTCGACGATACCGTCGTTGTCGAGGTAGTCCTCAGCCGACACGGTCCCGGAGGGCAGCCCCGCGATCTGCGAGCGCATCATCTGCGCCGCCCGCCGTTTCAACTCGGCCAGACAATCCGCGACAACACCGTCGCCGTAGTCGTCAAGCAGCGAGGCCATGCGCTTCTCGCCCAACTCCAGGGCATTCAGTTGCCCATTGAGGTCGCCGTAAAGCGAATTCGGAAGGCGGGAGTTGGCCGATAGAATGTCAACGATGTCCTGGCGGAACTGACCGCGGTCGAAAAGCTTTACCGGTGGGATCAGCATACCCTCCTGGAAACACTCGGTAGCCGCCGGGTTGTAGTTGCCCGGCACGTTGCCGCCGACGTCGTGCCAGTGCCCGACAGAGGCCAGATAGCAGAACAGCTTGCCGTCGCGGAAGACCGGTTTCACCAGCCTGAAATCGGAGAGATGGGTGCCGCCGTCATAGGGATCGTTGAAAATCCAGACGTCCCCCTCGTGAACCCCGTCGCGCTCAGCCGCCTTGTCGATCACCGCCTTCACCGCGAAAGCCATGACACCGACGAAGACCGGCAGACCGGACTTGCCCTGCACCAGGGTATCTCCCGTCACCGCGTCGTAGATGCCGTGGGAAGCGTCGTGGGCCTCGGCGATAATGGGGTTGAAGGCCGAGCGGAACAGCGTCGCGTCCATCTCGTCGGCAATCTGTTCCAGACGGCCCTTCATAATGGCCAGGGTGACGGCATCGACGGCCATCAGCCGGCCCCTTCGTCGTAGCGCCTGCCCCTGGCGAGCATATCGGCTGTACCGATGACCCGGTTCAAGCCATCGAAATCGAACATCCGATCCCGAAAAGCCTCGTTCGAACCGGCGGCAACCAGGTTGCCGTAATAGTCCCGCGCCGTCGCCGCCAGGGCGCGGACCACGCCGCCGGGGAAGATAACGAAGCGGAAACCAAGCCCCTCGAGACCCGCAGCGTCGACAGCCGGCGTCCTGCCGCCTTCAATCATATTGGCCATCAGGGGAGCCCGCCCCGCGAAGCGCTGCACAATCGTTTCGATCTCCGCCAGCGACTGCGGCGCTTCAACGAACAGCATATCAACACCGGCCTCCAGGTAAGCCTCCCCGCGGTCGAGCGCTGCTTCGAGGCCTTCCACCGCAATGGCATCGGTACGTCCGATGATCAGAGTCTCATCCGAACCCCGCGCATCGCAGGCCGCCCGGACCTTTCCGACCATCTCCGCCGGGCTGACCAGTGTCTTGCCGTCGAGATGCCCGCAGCGCTTCGGTAGCGTCTGGTCCTCCAGTTGCAGTGCATTTGCGCCCATGCGCTCAAACATCCGAACGGTCCGCTGGACGTTGAGAGCGTTGCCGAAGCCGTTATCGGCATCGGCAACGATGGGCACGGCGACGCGGTCCCGCAGCACCGCTATGGTATCCGCAACCTCGGTCATTGAAACGAGCCCAAGATCGGGGCGCCCAAAACGGGTATAGGCAATCGATGCGCCGGACAGATAGACCGCCTCGGCGCCGGCCTGTTCGGCCAGCAGTCCGGTCAAGGCGTCGTAGACCCCCGGCGCGAGCAGGATCCGGTCTTCGGCCAGTCTCTTCTTCAGGCTCATGAGGCGGTCCCTTCCCGACGCGCTGCAGCGAAGCGTTTCTTCAAGTGCGGTACCAAACCGCCATCGGCCAGAAGCTGCTTGAGGTTATCCGGCAGCGGTTCCAAAGGCAGGGCTTTGTCTTTCTGCGTTAGCCGGAGCTGGCCCGCCTCGACATCCAGTTCCACGGCATCACCGTCAGCAACATCCGCCAGATCATCAGCGACCAAAACGGGAAGACCAAGGTTGATGGCATTGCGATAAAAGATACCTGCAAATGACAAGGCGACAACGCCGGCGAGGCCGAGATGTTTCAGCGCCTCGGCCGCCTGCTCGCGGGATGAACCCATGCCGAAGTTCCAGCCCGCCACCAGGACATCACCGGCTTTGACCTGTTCGGCAAAGCCCGGCCGCAGCCCTTCCAGGCAATGAGCCGCCAGAGCCTCGATACCGCCGCTCATAAAGGCGCCCGGCGCCAATTGATCGGTATCGACATCATCGCCAAAAAGGAACGCCCTGCCGCTCATATCGCGCTGATCTCCAAGGTCAGGAAATTACGGGGGTCGGCGATGCGCCCGGCGACTGCCGAGGCCGCGACCGTCAGCGGCGAACCGAGCCAGACCCGCGACGACGGCGCGCCCATGCGGCCCTTGAAGTTCCGTGCGGTCGAAGAGATACAGGTCACCCCGGCGCCCAGGCGGTCGGCGCCGTAGCCGGCACAGATACCGCAGGCATTGGCCAGAATGCGGGCCCCGGCATCCTCGAAAACCTTCATGATTCCCTCGTCCGTCGCCCGCTCCTGGTCGCGCTTTGAGGCCGGTGCGATCAGGAGTTCAACGCCGGCGGCAACGCCACGGCCCCGAAGAATGCCCGCCGCACCCTTCAGGTCTTCGTACTTCGCGCCGGTGCAGGCACCAATGTAAGCCACGTCGATGGATGTTTGCGGCGCATCGCCGATGGCCGTGGCGTTGGCCGGCGAATGGGGGGCCGCCACCTGCGGTTCCAGGGCCGCGCCATCGAAAAGGAGGTGATCGAGCAACGGCGCCCCGATGTCGGTCTTCAAGTCCTGCCAGGTATCGACATCGGCGCCGGCTTTCCGGAGGTAGGCGACGGTCGTTTCGTCCGGCGCGATCAGGCCGGCCTGGGCGCCGAGTTCCGCCGCCATGTTGGAAAGCGTCATCCGTTCCTGCATCGAGAGGGACGATATCGTCGAACCGGCGAACTCAATGGCCTGGTACCGGCCGCCGCCCATGCCGATCCGGGCGCAAAGAGCCAACATCATATCCTTGGCGGTGACGCCCTCGGAGAGGCGGTTGCGCCACTCGATCAGAATCGTTTGCGGTACCTTCAACCAGATTTCGCCGGTCGCCAGCACGCCCGCCATCTCCGTCGCACCGATGCCGAACATATAGGTGCCAAAGGCGCCACCGGTCGGCGAGTGGCTGTCGCCGCCCACCACGAACATTCCGGGCCTCAGATGACCGCGTTCGGGCAGCACCACATGGCAGATTCCCTGACCGTCGTGGAAGGTTACCCGATGCTGGCCTGCCCAGTTGCGGGTGAATTCGAGAATATCGGCGCTTTCGGGTGTATCGCCGGGAACGAAATGATCGGAAATCAGAACCACCTTCGAGGGATCGAAGAGGCCGACTCCGAGATCCCGAAGGATCGGTTCGACCCGGCGCGGACCGCCGGAATCGTGGATCATCGCCAGATCCACCGCGGCGGTGACCACCTCGCCCGGCATGACCGAGCTGCGCCCGGCCGCCCGGGCAATGATCTTCTGGGCCAGCGAGTCAGCCATCATGCCAGCCCCAGGTAGGAACGGCGCAGGCCTTCGTCTTCCATCAGAGCCGAGGCGGCGCCCTGCATCGCGATCGTGCCGTTTTCCAGAACATAGGCGCGGTCGGCAATCTCCAGTGACTGAACGACATTCTGTTCGACCAGCAGGACCGAAAGCCCGTCCTCGTGCAGACGGCGGATCAGTTCGAACATCTCCTCCACCAGAAGCGGAGAGAGACCGAGTGAGGGTTCATCGAGAATGAGCAGGCGGGGTTCGGCCATCAGACCGCGGCCGATAGCGAGCATCTGCTGTTCGCCGCCGGATAGCGTACCCGCCTTTTGATCGAAACGCTCCGCCAGCCGCGGGAACACGGCCACTACATGCTCCAGGTTCTGCGCCCGGCGCTCCCGCGCCCGCCTGTAGGCGCCCAGTTCCAGGTTCTCCCGCACCGTGAGGTTCGGAAACACGCGGCGTCCTTCAGGAACATGGATGATACCCGCAGCGACGATCTGCTCCGGTGTCAGCTTGGAGATCTCGACACCGTCAAAAACGATCGAACCACTGAACACGGGATAGAGGCCGCTGATGTTCACGTTCAAGGTTGTCTTGCCGGCGCCGTTCGAGCCCAGCACCGCCACGATCTCCTCCTTGGAGATGCTCAGGTCGATACCCCGCAGCACCTCCAGGGCGCCGTAGCCGGCCCGCAATGCCCTGATCTCAAGCATCCTCGAGCTTCTCCATGCGCGCCGCCAGGCCATGCCCGAGGTAGGCCTCGATGACATCCGGATTGCGGACGATTTCCTCGGGCGCTCCCTCGGCGATCAGCCGGCCCTGATTCAGCACCCAGGTGTGCTCGGACAGTTTCATGACCGCCTGCATCACATGTTCGATCAGCATGATGGTGACACCGGCCTCACGGATACGCCGGATGACCGGGATGATCTCCTCGATCTCCGTCGGATTGAGACCGGCCATGACCTCGTCCAGCAGCAACAGCTTGGGCGCCGTCGCCAGGGCCTTCGCCAGCTCAAGGCGCTTGCGTCCGGCGACCGTCAGACTGGCAGCCGCGGCGTCGAGGCGATCGCTCATGCCCACCAATTCGGCCACCGCCTCGGCCTTCTCGGCGGCTTCCCTGCGACTGCCGCAGCGCAGATAGGCGCCGACCAGGATGTTCTCGCGCACGCTCTGTTCGGCGAAGGGCTTCACGACCTGGAAGGTACGCACAAGACCCAGCCGGCAAACCTCATGCGGCGGCAGGCCGGTGACGTCCTGGCCGAGAAAGCGGATCGATCCGGAATCCGGCTTCAGGAAGCCGGAGGCGATGGCGAAGAGTGTCGTCTTTCCGGCACCGTTGGGACCGATCAGCGAAACGATGTGACCCTCGGGCACCACGAGGCTGACGTCGTCGGTTGCCCGCAACCCGCCGAAGCTCTTTGAGACCGCCTTCAGTTCCAACATCACGACCGCCGGAACTTGAACAGCCGCCCGGCGGAGACCGTGGCCAGCCCGAAGAGACCTTTGGGAAGAAAGGTCACCATGACCACCAGCAGCGCACCGTAAAGCGCGAGGTTGAGGCCCGGCGTGTTCCCCATGGTCTCGCGCGCAACCTCGCTGATCAGATGCAGCGCCGCGGCACCCAACAGCGGGCCGAAGATGGTTCCCATACCGCCGACGATGGAGACCAGGAGAACCTCCACGGAGACGGCGACACCGAAAGCGATGTGCGGATCGACGTAGAGGAACATCTGCGCGTAGAAGGCCCCACCAAGGCCGGTAAGCGCGCCGACCAGGACGATCGCCTTTAACTTGGTGCGGAAGATATCGACACCGAGGGCACGGGCGGCATCCTCGTCATCGCGGATGGCAATCAGGTAGGCGCCGAAACGCGACCGCCCCATCTGCCAGACCAGCAGAAGCGAGGCGACGGTCAGGGCCAGAATGATCCAGTAAAAGCTCTCCCGCCCGACGAACTGCAGGTTCGCCGGCGCGGGATCGAGCGCCACCTGCAGCCCCGCACCGGCGCCGGTTATGGCGACGGAGTTGGCGACGATGCGGAAGACTTCGGCAAAGGCCAGGGTGACCAGGGCGAAGTAGGACCCTCTCAGGCCATAACGGAAACTGACCCAACCGATGAAGAGACCGACCAGGGCGCCGGCCAGGATCGCCGCCGCCAGGCCGAGCCAGGGGCCAAGGCCGAACTGCACCTGCACGATCACCGTCGCATAAAGGCCAGCGCCGAAAAACACCGTGTTGCCGAAAGAGAACTGTCCCCCGTAACCACCCAGGATGTTCCAACCCTGACCGAGGTAGGCGAAGAGCAGCATCAGGGTTAGGAACGACAGGGTGAAGTCAGTCGGGCCGAAGACCGGCAGCACCGCCATAACCAAACCGAATAGGACGATGATTGCGAGGGTCCGCATCAGACGCGACTCCCCAAAAGACCGCTGGGGCGGAACAGCAGAACCGCGATGAAGACCAGGAAGATACCGATCTGACCGAAGCTCTCACCGAGGAACAGGCCGCCGAAGGATTCACAAAGACCGATCAGGAGTCCACCCAGCAGGGCGCCGGGAAAACTGCCCATGCCGCCGAGGACCACAACGGTAAAGGCGATCAGCACGAAGGCATGGCCGACCGTCGGGTAGACGAGGTAGGTGGGCATCAGGAGGCAGGCCGCCGCCCCGAGACAGGCAATGCCGATGCCGTAGCTGACGGCATAGATGTGATCGACGTTGATGCCGACCAGCCGCGCACCCTGTTTTTCCTTGGCCACCGCACGGATCGCCCGGCCGACGTCGCTGCGCTGGATCATCAGCCACAAGAGAGCAGCGATCAGGAGGGCTGCCCCGAAAGCGATCAGGCGGGGAATGGCAACGAAGACACCGGCGATTTCTATCGAGTCGAATGCATAGGGGACGTCGATGGTTCGCGTGTCTCCCTGGAAAAAGAACAGCGCCAGATTTTCGATCACGATCGAGATGCCGAGGGTCACCAGCAGGATGTTCTCGTCGCGCCCGTGGCTGGCCCGCCCGATCAATACCCGCTGCAGGCCGTAGCCAAGGGCGAACATGCCGATCACCAGGATCGGCAGGGCGGCATAGGGGTCGATCCCGAAATTGGTGAACAGCAGAAAGACGCCGTACATGGCCAGCATCAGAAGACTGCCGTGGGCAAAGTTGATGATGTGCAGAACGCCGTAGATCAGGGTCAGCCCCAGGGCCACCAGGGCATAGATCGATCCTTGCAGCAGCCCGTTGATCAGGCCCGACCAGAGCAGAATAGGGTCTAGCACGGCATCAATCCCAGGGAAGGACGGGCTGGCCGAGAGAACCTTCGGCCGGCCCGCAGCATGCAGGCATCAGCCACGCGCGGGCATCGGGTAGACTGCCTCGGCGGTGGCCAAGTCTTCGGGAAAGATAATCTCGATATCGTCACCGATGATCTGGGTGTTCACCGGCAGCGCATGGATGTTCTGCCCGGTTTCATCGAACTCGACCGCTTGATACGGCATGATCATGCCCTTCCAGTTCGTCGAGGCCAGCGCCGACTTGACCGCCGCACGATCCGCCGAAGCCGCACGCTCCAAGGCATCGGCACAGAGATGCAGGCAATCGTAGTTCATCGGTATCTCGTAAGTGAAGAACTTGCCGGTGGCCTCGACCTTCGCCCGCAGCGCCTTGGTGCCGTCCTTGCGCGGATCGGCCCAATGGTTGCAGTCCATGATGTACTGCGCAGCCTTGGGGTGCTCCTTTACGAAGCGGTAATTCGACGCGGCGCCGCCGAGCACGGAATAGACCGCCTTGGCCTCGACCCTCTGCTGCAACATGGTGCGCGCCAAGAGCACATATTCATTGTAGTAGTTGGCGGGAACGATGAGGTCCGGCTTCGTCGCACGCAGTTTGGTCACCACATTGCCGAAGTCGCGGGTCGGCGTGGCATGGGCGATAGTCTCGATCACTTCGAAACCGAAATCCGGTAGCCGCTTGTTGAGCAGATCGCCCAGACCGGAGCCGAACAGCGAGTCCTCATGGATGATGGTCACCGTCTTGGCGATACCGCCGGCGGCGGAATTGATCTTCACCAGATTGTTCAGCGCATCTTCCGAACACTTGCCGAAGCCGGGGCTGAAACGGAATACATTGTCGAGACCGCGCCCGACGATTTTATCCGACACCGCCACATCGACAATGCAGGGGATGCCGTGCTTGGCAGCAGCCTGGGTCGTCGCCAGGGTATTCGAACTGGCAAAGGAGCCGATCAGCGCAACGATGCCTTCATTCGCCATGCGGTCGACTTCCGTTGCCGCGATCTCGGGCTTGCCCTGGGTATCGCCGAACACCGGCTCGATCATCGCGCCACCCAGCGACTTGATACCGCCGGCCTTGTTGATCTCCTCAATGGCCATCTCCGCGCCGATGCGCGCCTGCGTGCCGGCAAAGGCGATCGCACCGGTCACCGGGTGAAGCACGCCGACCTTCACGGCGGCGCCCTGGGCCCGCAGGACCTGCGGAAAGCCGCCAAGTGCGGTCAAGGCCGCGAGCGATGCCGAGCCTTTGACCAGGCTACGGCGTGAGATCCTTGTGTTTCCCGAACGGGTTGGTTTTTTCATCTGTTGATCCCCCTGTTCCTTCTTGTCTAGTCGTTCGATGTAAAGGGCTGCACGGCTCCGAAGGGGGCCAGCAACTCACCTGCGTTTTCGGTCTCCGCCAGTTTCAGGCAGCTCAGCAGCAGGGCATCCGTCGCGGTCTCGCCCAGAAGCGGCTGCACCACTTCCCGGAACTTCTCGGCCAGATCGCCGGGCCCGTAGGGATCTTCCGTGTCCCCGCGGTTAACGTTGGTGCTGCCCTCCAACACCGTGCCGTCGCGAAGATGAACCTTCACCCGCGCCGGGCGGAAGGCCGGCATCAGAGCGGTCAGGGCCTCGTCCTCACAGATCGTCACGCGCCGGGCCAAGGCCCGGATGGCGGGGTCGTTGATCTTGTCGCTGCGAAAACTCGCCACGCCCGACGACCTGCTTGCAATCGTCGTCGCCACGGCGAAGGGAATGGAGAACTTGCCGGCCAGGGTGTTCTTGGGTTCCCGGTCCGCCAGCTGCGCGGCCAGCGAATAGCTGCGCACATCCACTCTGTCGATCTCATCCGGCACCAGCGGGCGCCCAAGTTCCCGGATAATTTGTTCCAGCGCGTCCAGGGTTCCGTGGGTGTAGCGGCAGCAGGCATGGCGCTTGAAATAGTTGCGGGTGATTTCGTAGCGGATGCCGAGATCGGCCACCATTTCCCCGGGCTGATAGTCCTCGGCAATCACCGAACCGTAGACCGTTGCAAGGCCATCGGCTTCGCCGCTGAAGCCGGCCTGAATCAGATGATGGGCGAGCAGGCCCATGTGGTTCGAGACTCCCGCAAAGGTGTTCCTCACCGTACCGCCCTCCAGCATCGTCTTACGGCTGGTGCTGAGGCCGAGGCTGGTGGAGAGCGAGATGATTTCCCGCAACTGGTCAGGCCTGTAAGCCATGATTTTGCCGACGGCGACCGCGGCCCCCACGGTGCCCCAGGTACCGTGGGGATGCATGGACATGCGCAGCTTCGAAGCGATACCGATCCGCGCCGCCACTTCATAGCCGGCGACCAGCGCTGTCAGCAGATCGCGACCCGTCACCCGGATCTGTTGCGACAGGGCGAGCAGGGCCGGGACCACATGCATGCCCGGATGCCCACGCGCGAATTGGTTGCCCTCATCCAACTCCAGAAAGGTACCGGCGGTACCGTTGAGGAAAGCCGCGGTCAGGGCCGGGGCCGTCAGACCGGCCCCCAGGATGCTGGCGGGGCCGCGACCGGCTTCCCCGGCCAGGCGGCGACTCAGCGCGGCCATCTCCGCTTCCTGGGCGCCCGCGGCAATGGCGCCGAGGCAGTCGGCATAGACCCAGGAAGCACGCTCGACCACTTCGCCGGGAAGATGCTCGAACTGAAGATGCGCCAGAAACTCGGTCAGGACATCAAGGTAAGCCGTATCGGTGATCGGCGACACTGAGGCCTGCCGGGCCGCGGAATCCTGATCAGTCATGCAGACTGCCCTCCATCACCGCTTCGCCATCCGTTTTCCCGGCCAAAGCCTTGGGCCCGCCCGCGCCCGTCGGGGGCGATTCGAGAGTCGCCCAGCGCATCCCTTCGTCCTCGCGCACCCGCTGCATCGACATCTCGAAGCGATAGAGGTCGGGGCGGTAGAGGACCCTGATGTACTCGACCGGCCGTTCCGCGGCGTCGCGGACCACGCGGCGGACCTCGATCAACGGCGCACCGGCATGCACCGAGAGGGCGCCCGCCACCTCCGCGTCGGCCACCGTGGCGGAAATGGTCTGCCGCGCCGAGGTGACATCCACGCCGGCGCGCTCCAGAAGATGCAGCAAAGGTTTGGTGTTCAGGTCATCGCGGTCATAGTGCCGGCCCACATCGGCCGGCACATAGGTAACCAGGAACGACATCGGCTGACCGTCGAGACTACGCACGCGCACGGCACGCTGCACCTCCGCACCGCGGTCCAGTTCCAAGGCGGCGGCGATGTCCTCGTTGGCCGCGACGTAGCCGAAATCAAGCACCTGCGCTTCGGTTGCCAGGCCCATCAGCGAGATGTTTTCAAGCCAGCCTTCGATGGAGGCCGTCACGGCAGGGGCCGGGGGCCGTTTGATCACCCGGGTGCCGCGCCCTCTTTCGCGCACCACCAGACCGGCATCGGCCATTTCATTGAGGGCCCGCTTGGCGGTGATCCGCGAGACGCCGAACTCACGGCAGAGATCCTGCTCTCCGGGCACCAGATCCCCCGGCGCGATCTCGCCGCCGTAGATGCGGTTTCTGAGAATGACGAAGATCTGATGGTAGAGCGGGACACGGGACTCGGCATCCAGAGGGCGGGTGGAGCGCACCGTTCCGCCATTCGTGCCTCTGCCGACTTTGCCGTTGCTTTCGCCCATATCTCAAGCACCCTGTCATCCAATTTCTCATAATGGCATATCATTATACCATTATGTCAAATGAAAGCGCGCCGAGAAAATCGAACTGGCTTGAAAGTGTCGGGGACTATCGGGTCGAGGCCGTCACCAGCAGCAGAAACCGCCGTCGACGAGAAGATCCACGCCGGTGCAGTAAGACGACGCCTTGCTGGCCAGAAAGATTGCCGGCCCGACCATCTCATCGACATCGGCCATGCGGCCCATCGGGGTTTGTTCCTCGAAAAGCTTGGTCTGGTGCACCATCTCCGGACGGGTGTTCATCGGTGTCGCCGTGTAGCCGGGGCTGATGGAGTTTACCCGAATGCCACGGTCCACCCACTCCATGGCCATGCTCTTGGTGAGGTGAATGACCCCGGCTTTCGAGGTGTTGTAGTGAACCTGCTGCAGACCGCGGTTGACGATGACGCCGGACATCGAGGCGATGTTGATGATCGAACCCCCGCCCTGGGCCAGCATCGCCTGGGCCTCGGCCTGGCAGGAAAGAAACAGGCCGGTCAGGTTGATGTCGATCATGTTCTGCCACTGATCCAGAGCCATGGCCTCGGCCGGATTGGCATTGGCAATCCCGGCCGCGTTCACGGCAACCGAAAGCGGCCCCAATTCCGCCTGCGCCCGGGCGACGGCCACGGGCAGACTGTCCTTTTCCGTGACATCCGCAGTGATGGTGAAGGCGCGCTGTCCGGCAGCGGCGATCATCGCCGCCGTGTCCGCCAGGCCGTCGTCTTCGCGCCGGTCGAGGCAGGCAACATCAGCGCCGACCTGGGCCAGACCCAGGGCGATACGCTGGCCGATGCCGCTGCCCGCCCCGGTTACAAAGGCGGTCTGGCCGCTCAGATCGAACAGCTTCGGGGCATTCAGGGTCATCTCGGACATCGACAAAAGGCTCCTGGCAATCGCTTCCCACCATCGCAAACCCTCTCAGAATCCAGAGAGTTTGTATAATTATTCATTATCTAATATTTTTGCTAAAGGACTCTGTGGAGTCAACGGCTAACTCCATCACTGGAAGTCGACTTTCTTTGATGACTTAAGAACTCTCTCAGCCGAGCCGGCTTGACACGATCTTCGATAAGAATGAAAATTGAAGATCGAATAAATATTCAATACCGTCAGCTATGAATCGCGATTCCCTGAACATCAACGCCCTCAAGGAGACGGCGCGGCGCATCCGTGTGCAGGACCTGAAAACGGTATTCGGCGCCGGCGCCGGCCATATCGGCGGTGAGATGTCGGCCATCGACATCCTGACCACGCTCTATTTTCACGTGCTCCGGGTCTACCCGGATGCGCCGGACCATCCGGAACGCGACCGCTTTGTCCTGTCAAAGGGCCACACGGCCTGCGCGCTCTACGTCACCCTGGCGGAGAAGGGCTTCATCGATCCAGCCGAGCTAGAGACTTTTCTGGCGCCGCATTCCCGGCTGAACGGCCATCCGAACTGCACCAAGGTGCCGGGTGTGGAGACGAACACCGGCCCGCTCGGCCATGGCCTGCCGGTGGCCGTGGGCATGGCCAAGGCGGCGCAGTTGGATGGCGCATCCTGGCGCACCTACGTGCTGACCGGCGACGGCGAGCTGCAGGAGGGCAGCAATTGGGAGGCCGCCATGGCCGCCGCCCAGTTCGGCCTCGACAACCTGACGGTGATCGTCGATCACAACCGCCTGCAGCAGGGCGCAAGGCTGGCCGAAACCAACAACCTCGCCCCGCTGGCCGACAAGTTCGAAGCCTTCGGCTGGACCGTGCGGGAAGTCGACGGCCATGACATCGCCGCTCTGGCCGACGTGCTGGACAGCAGCGGCATTGAAAGCGGCAAACCAAGCTGCGTCATCGCCCACACCAACAAGGGCCAGGGCATCTCCTTCATGCAGGACCGTGTCGAATGGCACCACAAGGTGCCGAGCCGCGAACAGTTTGAACAGGCGCTCGCCGAACTGGAGGGCGCTGCGTGATGGACGGCGGCCGCGCGCTTCATGATTGCCGGGACGCCTTTGTCGAAACACTGGAGGCCTTGGCCGCCGAGAACAGAGATATCGTTGCCGTCTGCAACGATTCCGTTGGCTCCAGCAAGCTCGGCAGGTTTCGCGACCGCTGGCCGGAGCGGCTCGTCAATGTCGGCATTGCCGAGCAGAACATGGTCGGCGTCGGCGCCGGCCTTGCCAACGGCGGTAAGATCCCCTTCGTCTGCGCCGCTTCGCCCTTCCTCACCGGCCGCGCTCTGGAGCAGATCAAGGCCGACGTCGCCTACTCCGAGAAGAACGTGAAGCTCTGCGGCATCAGTTCTGGCATGGCCTACGGTGAACTGGGCGCCACCCATCACTCCATCGAGGATTTCGCCTGGATGCGGGTACTGCCCAACATCGCCACCATTGCCCCGGCCGACCGTATCGAAACCGCCGCGGCAGTGCGCTTTGCCACCACACACCAGGGGGCCGTGTTCCTGCGCCTCAGCCGCGTCGGCGTGCCCGACATCCTGCCGGAAGACCACAGTTTCGAACTCGGCAAAGCCAACCTGCTGCGCGATGGCGTCGACGTGACGTTGATTGCCAATGGTGTGTTGTCGCATCGTACGCTGGCCGCAGCCGATCTCTTGGCCGCGCAGGGGATCGACGCCCGTGTTCTCAACATGGCGAGCGTCAGGCCCATCGACCGCGAAGCCATTGTCGCGGCGGCCAGGGATAGCGGCGCGATCCTGACCTGTGAGGAGCATTCGATTCACGGCGGCCTGGGCTCGGCGGTGGCGGAGGTCGTCGTGGAAAGCTGCCCCGTCCCGATGAAGATCCTCGGCGTGCCGGGCATCTTCGCCCCGACCGGCTCGGCGAATTTCCTGCTGGATGAGTTCGGTATGGCGCCGGACGGCATCGCCGAGGCCGCCAAAACCCTTGTGGCGCGAAAGGGCTGACCGCGATGCCGGACAGGGCGATCCTGGCCATCGATCAGGGAACGACGAACACCAAAGCGATTCTTGTCGCCGCCGACGGCGCCATCCTTGCCCGCGGCGCTGCGCCGGTGCCCATCGAACACCCGCAGCCCGGCTGGGTGCAACAGGATGCGGAGGCGATCTGGCAAAGCGTCCTCACCGCCATCGCCGCCTGCCTCGCCGATAATCCGGACGCCGGGCCTGTCGGCCTCGGCATCTCGAACCAGCGCGAGTCCGTGATGATCTGGGACCGGCGCAATGGTGCGCCGCTCGGCCCCGTCGTGACCTGGCAGTGCCGGCGTACCACCGCGGCCTGCGAAGCCCTGAAAGCGCGAAACACGGAAGCCGACGTCCTCGCCCGCACCGGCCTGCCGCTCGACCCGCTGTTCCCCGCCTTGAAACTCAACTGGCTGCTGGAAACGGCGCGGCAGCGTGACGACAGCGTCGCAACGGAGAACCTCTGCGCCGGCACCGTCGACTCCTGGCTTATCTGGCGGCTGACCGACGGCGCAGTCCATGCGACCGACCGTTCAAACGCGGCAAGAACGCAGCTCTTCAATCTGGCCGCCGCAGACTGGGACGACGATCTCTGTGCGCTTTTCGACGTCCCACGCAAGATCCTGCCGAAGGTTCACGACTCGCAGTACAATTTCGGTACGACCAAGGGCCTCGCCGTCCTGCCGGACGGTATCGCTGTCGGCAGCGCCATCGGCGACAGCCATGCCGCGCTCTTCGGCCACTGCGCCTTTCGCCCCGGCGATGCCAAGGCCACTTTCGGGACCGGGGCCTCTGTCATGGCCACGGTGCCGAGCTTCCTGAAGCCCGAGGCAGGCCTTACCACGACCATCGCCTGGTCTTTGGACGGAAACTCGACATTCGCCTTCGAAGGCAACATCCTGGTCAGCGCCTCGATCCTGCCCTGGACCGCGGAGCTGCTGGGCCTTGACGGCGATGTGGATGCGCTGATGGCCCTCGCAGAATCGGTACCCGATACCGAAGAGGTCGCCCTTGTCCCGGCGCTGGTCGGCCTCGGTGCGCCTCATTGGGCGCCGGCGGCGCGGGGACTGATCAGCGGAATCAGCTTTGCGGCCGATCGGCGCCACGTTGCCAGGGCGGCGGCGGAATCCATGGCCTTTCAGGTCGCAGACGTGTTCCGGGCGGTGGCGGACCAATCGCCGGCGCCGCTCGGCCGTCTCTTCGTCGACGGCGGGCCCAGCCGCAACGGCTTCCTGATGGGCATGGTTGCCGACCTGCTGGATCATCCGGTGCAGCCCTGCGACGCGCCGGAGGTCTCGGCCCAGGGCGCTGCCTATCTGGCGGGACTGACGGTGGGATTCTGGGATAGCCTGGAAGAACTGGAGGCCCTGCCGAAGGCCCGAACGCGGATCGATCCATCGCTTTCGGACGATACGCGCAGCCGCCTCCAGGGGCGCTGGCGGGACGCCCTGGCACGCTGCCTGCTGCCCGCCGCCGACAACGCCTGAAACCGGCCGGAGAGCAGAAGGTGTCGCGCATCAACGAGCTCAGGTTCATCGCCCGAATCGCCCACATGTACTACATGGAGGGCAAGCGGCAGTCGGCCATCGCCGCGCAGCTTCACCTCAGCCAGGCCACGGTTTCGCGCATGCTGAAGCGCGCCCACGATGAAAACATCGTGCGTATTTCCCTGGCCTCGCCGGAGGGAACCTATGCCGAGGCCGAAGCGGCGCTGCGCCGCCAGTACGGCCTGACGGAAGCCATCGTCGTCGACTGCGCCGAAGACAGACAGGGGGCGATCATGTCCCGCATCGGCGAGGCCGCCGCGCATTTTCTGGAAACCACGATCCAGCCCGGCGAGGTGATCGGCGTTTCTTCCTGGTCGCAGACCATCCTGAAGATGATCGACAACATCCACCCGATGAAGCAGGGCAAGGCTCGTTCCGTGGTCCAGTTGCTCGGCGGCCTCGGCAATCCGAGCGTCCAGAAGCACGCGACACAGTTGACCACCAGGCTGGCGCAACTAACCGGCGGCGAGCCGCTGATCCTGAGCGCGCCCGGCGTCGCCGCATCGCGCGAAGCAAAGATCGTTCTGCTGGGCGACAGCTACGTCCGCAGCACCATCGAGCAATTCCGCAATATCTCTCTCGCGGTCGTCGGCATCGGCGCCATCGAGCCGTCGCAGATGCTCGCCGACAGCGGCAACGTATTCTCTGAAACGGAGTTGGCTCAGGTGACAGCGGGCGGCGCCGTCTCCGAAATCAGCCTGCGCTTCTTCGACGCCGAGGGCCGCGATGTGAAGACGCCCCTGGACGAAAGGGTGATCGGCATGACCACCGAAGAGCTGCGGGCAGTACCGCGGGTGATCGCCTTGGCTGGCGGTCAATCCAAGACCGCAGCCATCGACGCCGCGCTGAAGTCCGGCGCTCTCGACATCCTGATCACCGACCGTTTCACAGCGGCCCGCCTCGTCGGCTTGCCCGCCGAAACCCAGGGTGCGGTGGCAGGCCTATAGCGCCACCGGCTTTCCCGAGAAGCAGGGTTGCGCTACGCCGTCAAGCGCAGGGCCGAACCCGGATCCTCCGGCGCTTTGTGGAACTTGCCGTCTTTCATGATTGCCACAAGGCGCTTGTGGTCCTGCAGAATACGGACGTCTGACAAGGGGTCGCCATCAACCAGCAGCAGGTCTGCCAGATAACCTTCGCGAATCTGCCCGAGTTCATTGGGCATCCCCATGATCTGGCCGCCGTATTTGGTCCCGGCCTGGATCGCCTCCATCGGCGTGAAGCCGAGCATGTCGACGAAGTACTCCAGGTCTTTGGCGTTGGTGCCGTGCGGCGTCCAGGCGAATCCGTAGTCACCGCCGATGAGCACGCGGATGCCGCGCTTGTGCATCTTCTGCATGGTCTCGATGGCGTTTTCCAACTCGCGCTCGTAGGCGATGGTGATCGGCGTCCCGGGCTTGATGCCGTAGTCGCCGGCATTGCGTGCCGTGTTGATCAGCCAGGCCAGACCGGGCGCAACGAAGTGCTTGTCCTTGTTCGCCTCCAGCATGTCCAAAGCCTCTTCATCGCAGAAGGAAGCGTGGTAGATGATCTCGATACCGAACTCGACGCACTTCTTGATCGATTCCTTGGAGCGCGCATGGGCGGCGACGCGGCGGTGGCGGCGCTTCGCCTCGTTCACCGCCATGGCGATTTCCTCGTCGGAGAACTGATTTTCCTCCGCCCCCATGCCGGTAATCTCTTCGCCGGAGAGGTTGATCTTGATGGTGTCGACGCCCCATTTCATGAGCTGGCGCACCTTCAGGCGCACGTCCTCCGGCCCGGAGACAACGATGCCAAGATTGAGGCCTTCATGAGGAATGTGCGGCAGGGTGGCGTCGCCCAGGCCGCCGACCGCGGTGATCTCCGGCCCTGCCGCGGTATAGCGCGGCCCGACAATCTTGCCCTGGTTGATCGCATCGCGGATCACCACGTCGAGCCGCGGTTTGGCAGCCGCGGCGCCGTAGCCGGCGGTAAAGCCCGCATCGATCAGCAGGCGCGCCATCTGCACGCAGTTGATGACGTGTTCTTCCAGCGGCATCATCTGGATCGGATCAATGCCGGGGGCATTGTTCCAACTGAGATGCAGGTGGGCATCGATGAGACCGGGCATCAGCGTCATGCCGCGCCCGTCGATACGCTGGCCGCCATTGGCGCTCCAGCCATAGCCGCCGCCGGAGCGGGAGATCGACTTTATGCGGTTGCCCGCAACGGTGACCTCGCCGGAAAAAGGCTGTTCGCCGCTGCCGTCGAGCACGCGCACGTTGGTGAAGACGATCTCGCTCTCGCCGTTTCCGGTACTGCGGGCACCACCCCAACCGCCGAAACTGCTCTCTGCCATGTCCTGTCTCCCTCTAGTTCGCGATCATTACGCCGCTTTATCGAGATGTGTTCGTAAAAGATCCGCCGACCGCCGCGGCGCTTCCATCATCATCCAATGCGCAACCGACGGAATGACTTCCAGCGCCGATCCGGCAATCTGCCTGTTCAACTGCTGCGCCATGGCGAGCGGCGCGACAGGATCGTTTTCTCCGGCCACCAGCAGTGTCGGGGCCTGAATGGCCGGATGATCCGCCGCCGCCGCCTCGCTCAAGGCTTCGCAATGGGCAGCGTAGCCGGCCGGATCCTGGCGCATCAGGCTTTCGCGCACAAAAGCCGTCACCACGGGGTTTTCCGCACGCGAGGCCGCGGAAACGCTGCCGCCGGCCACCGCCCCAGCGATACCGGCCATACCATCGCGGCGCGCGGTTTGGGCCCGCTCCTTAAGGGCCGTCTGCGCAGCCGGCGGCGGTTTCAGGATCGGCCCGAACAAGGTCAAGCTTAGCACACGCTCGGGGGCCGCCGTCGCAAGATACTGGCAGATCAGGGTGCCCATGGAGTGACCGACGAGATGCGCCCGTTCGACACCGGCGGATCGCAGGGCGTCGCCGACGGCGCTCGCCAGCCCGCGCAGGCCTGGTTTCCCCGGGCGCAGAGCCGAACGCCCGGCCCCGGGCAGGTCCGGGCGCAGCACGCGGTACCCATCCAGCCGCTCCATCATGGGTTCGAAGCTGTTGGAACTGCCGCCGAGGCCGTGGATCATCACCACCGCCGCCCCCTGCCCCTGGTCTTCCCCCTGGTCTTCCATGACCAGACTGCCGAGATGCCGGTCAGCCATGGCTCAAAAGGCCTCCACCGGATTCTCCAGGCTGCCGATCCCGCCGATTTCCACCTTTACACGGTCACCCGGCACCAGATACTTCGGCGGCTTGAAGCCGATCCCAACACCGGCGGGCGTTCCCGTGGCGATGACATCACCGGGTTGCAGCGTGATGCCGTTGGAGATCGCCGCGATGATCGTCGGCACATCGAAAATCAGCAGGCCGGTGTTGGATTCCTGGCGCAGATCCCCGTTGACCCAGCAGCGCACCGCGGTGTCGGAAAGGTCCAAGGAATCGGCGGTCACCACCCAGGGGCCCATGGGACAGAAACTGTCCTGCGACTTGCCGATCAGCCACTGGCTGTGCAGCCCCTGAAGATCGCGCGCCGTCACATCATTGACGATAGTATAGCCCCAGACGTGGGACAGCGCCTCTGCCGCCGGGATGTTGCGGCCCGCCTTGCCGATGATCACCGTCAGTTCCGCCTCGTAATCGATGGCTGTGCTGACCGCGGGGTCGATCCTGATCGCCTCCCCGGCAGCGACCACGGATTCCGGCAGCTTGGAGAAGACAATGGGTGCGTCCGGCACCGCGCCCTTGGCCGCCGAGCTGTCGAAACCGGAGGAGGCAAACTCCTGCGCATGCTCGTGATAATTCTTGCCGACGCAAAAGACATTGCGCCGTGGCCGTGGGATCGGTGCCTGCAGGCTGACCTCCTCTAAGGGTAAGGCATCGATGACCGAGGGCAGATCCTGGCCGATCAGGGCAGCCACGCCATCGATTTCCAAGTTCTCCGAGGTGAAATCGAAACGCTCGACAACACCCCGGCCCTCATCGACCCGGCCGACATGGAGGCTGTTTTTCCATGCGAACAACGCAAGTTTCATCAGAGGCTTTCCTCGTTTTCGTTCGGGATCAGGATGGTCGACGCCGTGGTTTCGCGGTTCTCCAGCGCGCGCTGCGCCTCCGCCGCTTCCGAGAGCGAGTAGCGGCGGCCGATCTCGACCGTGACCACCCGCCGGTCGATGGCGTGGAACAGACGTTCGGTAATGGCGGCAACCTTCGCCGGCGTGTCGGTGTAGTGAGCAAAGTTCGGGCGGGAAACCGTGGCCGAGCTAGCGGCCAAAGAGCCGATGTCCCAAGAGCCAACCGGCCCGGAAGCCTGCCCGAAACTGATCAGGTGCCCGCAGGGCGCCAGCGCCGCCACGGAGTGGGCGAAACTGTCCCGGCCGACGGCATCATAGATCACGTCGGCGCCACGCCCCTGTGTGAGGTCACGCACCTGGTCTTCAAGGCTCTGCGTGCCGGGCAGAATCACATGCCGCGCGCCGGCAGCACGGGCGATACGCGCCTTTTCCTCGCTCGAGGTCGCACCGATGACCGTCGCGCCGAGATGCGCCGCCCACTGGCAAAGCAAGCGCCCGACCCCGCCCGCCGGCGCATAGACCAGAACCGTTTCGCCCTGCTGAACCTTGTGCACACGATGCAACAGGAACTCGGCACTCATCCCCTTCAGCAGGCCGGCTGCCGCCGCCTCGTCGTCGATGCTGTCCGGCAAAGGCACCACCAGTTCAGCCGCCATGGTTCTGACGCTGACATAGGCGCCAACCGGCGGGCAGGCATAGGCGACGCGCTGTCCGGGTCGCAGATGACGCACACCCGGTCCGACATCGACCACCACCCCCGCGGCCTCCATCCCCGGAGCGCCGGGCGGTTGCAGCAGATCAAAAGCGCCACTGCGGCAATAGATATCAATGAAATTCACGCCGATGGCCGCCTGGCGCAGGCGCACCTCGCCCGGCCCCGGCGGCGGTGCAGCAATGCGCGCGGGATGCAGTTCTTCCGGGCCGCCGTGGCGGTCGATCACCATCGCCAGACCGTCGATGGCGGTTCCGCCGGCGGCCCGTTGCAACGGCGCGGAAGAAGCTGGTGATCGCCGTTCGACACGGGCCCGAACGGCCTCGAAGCCGGCGTCATAGACGCCCTCCGCCACCAGATCTGCCAGTTCCCGTTCACGGCCCTTCGGGGTCTCGAACTTCGAGCTCCAGGACCAGAAGGTCCGGTCGCCGTCGGTCACCGGCTTCAGGGACACCTCAGCCACGTAATTCATCAAAGGCACATCGCTTTCGACGATGGCATAGCGAAGGCGGCGATCCTTGTCGGAGAGGCTAAGCAGACGCTCCCGGATCCGCTCGCCCCCGCCGAGCACGAAGTTGCGCACGGAGCCGACCTGATCGGTCTTCTTTCCCCCTTCCAGTGCGCTGCGGTCGACCGCCGGGTGCCAGCGGTCATGACCGTTGAAGTCGCGCAGGACTTCCCAGACCGCCGCGACCGGGGCGTCCAAGATAGTACTGCGCGAGACCTTGATCATGGGCAATCTTCTCCGGCGAAACGCGAAGCAGAAGCTCCGGCTACTCTTTGAACTTCAGGTCACTGCCGTTGAACGTCGTGACCTGGGCGTACATCAGTCCGTCCTTGGTCACATAGGCGTCCGATCCGCGATAGGGCTCGGCCAGGAAATCAGCCTCCGCCCGCCACTGGACATTCAGGGTGCCGTCGACCGTGAAGGTGTGCTCTGTCGTAAATACAAGCCCGCGAAGGCCGCCGTCGGAACGGCTTTTACAGAAGCCCGTAAAGAGCTTTCCGACTTCTTCCCTACCCTTGATGACAACACCGTCGGGCAGGTGGATTTCCACCTCCGGCGGGTACTGGGCCATCAAACGGTCCCAATCGCATCTGTTCAGCGCATCAAGGTGCTCATCGACCACCAATTGCGCGCCGGGTTGGACCACCAGGGGCGGAAGGTTTGGCTCATCCGCCATAGCTGGCGCTGTGGTGGCAATGGCCAGTATCACAGAAATCGTAAGGGTTCTCGTCATCGTCACTCCTCCCTCTCGCTTAACTGAAATACAGATTCACTCTAGGCGTCCCCAAAACGCGCCTTCAACGCCGCAAAACCACCCTGGAACACATCGTTACCGATGAGGGCGACCAACTCGGCCTCACGTTCCGGCGCGCAGTCGAACTCAGCCGACCACTCGGCAAAGCAGCGCGCACCGTCCGTGACCGGCGTCAGCTTCACGCTGGCGACGTAGTTCTCCACCCCCATGGGGCTTTCCAGGATCGAATAGCTGCAACTGAAGTCATAGTCCGAGAGTGCGAGAAGACGTTCGCGAATGAAGCCACCGTCCTGCAGCCGAAAGGCGCGCACACAACCGACTTGATCGGCGGGCCCACCGCCCTCGATCCGGCTTTCCTTGATCGCCGGATGCCAGTCGGGCAAGGCGTTGAAGTCGCGGATCGCCGCCCAGACCCGCTCCGCCGAGGCGCCGATCACCGAGGAGGTGTAAACCTGCGCCATCCTCAGTCGTCCTTCTTTTTCCGCGCTTCAACGTCCTTGGAGAGACTCTGGGCATCGCGCGCCGAGCGGAAGATGTCCCCCATCCGCGCAACGTTCGGGTTCTCCACACCGATCTCTTTCATCATCTCGTCGATCAGCGGCGCCTGGGCGCGGTAGCGCAGGGCGCTTTCGATCACCTCGTCGGTCGGCGTCCGGCTGCCGCCGCCCCCGCCGCCGGCAAGTCCGTCGACATGCAGGATCTTGATGCCCTCGATCTTTTCCATCGGCCGCACGCTCTCGCGGACGATGCCCTCCAGGCGGTCGATCATCTTGGCGCGCAGCATAGTGGCGCGGGCATCCTCGCTGAGGATGTTTTCCGCCTCGTTGCGCAAGCGCTGGGCCTCGGCGGCCACCGCGGCACTGACCTTCTCGGCCTCGGCGGCGATCTTCGCGGTATCGGCATCCTTGTTCGCCAGCAGCCGGTCGACCGCCGCGATGCGCTCGGCAACCTCGGTCTCGCGCGTGGTGACGACCCTCTCTTCCGCCTCCACCGCCTTGGCGCGGGCCACCTCGGTGGCCACCCGGATCTCGGCTTCGTCGGACTGCTTCTGGAGCACCGCGATCTGGCGCTCAATTTCGGCCAGTTCCAGGGCCTGGGCGCGCTCGACTTCGAGACGCTTCAGGTCCCGATCCTGCAGGATGCGCGCCTCTTCAAGGCCGCGGTTGGAGGCAATGCGCGCCCGCTCGATCTCTTCCTGCGCGGAAATCTCGCTCTCGTCGATGGACTGGCGCTGAGCGATCTGTTGAGAGCGCAGCAGGCGGTCGCGTTCGATGCGCACCTTGTCCAGCATCTGCTCCTGAGCGATGCGTGCGGATTCCACTGCCTTGTGGGCGGCGATCTTGGCCGTCTCGATCTCCTGCCCGCGGGTGATGTCGCGGCTCTCCGTTTCCTCCTCGGCGATGATGCGCGCCTCGCGCAATTGGCGCTCCGAGACAATCTTGGCACGCTCGACGTCCTCCCCGGCGGCGATCTCCGCCGTCTCGACATCATGGCGCTGCTTGATCTGCTGTTGGCGGATCAGGCGCTCCCGCTCGATGCGGGCCTTCTCCAGCGCCTGTTCCTGGGCGATGCGGGCCTGTTCCACCTCTTCCTGTGCCTTTAGCTCGGTCTCCTCAAGACTGCGGCGCCGGGCGATATCGTACTCGCGGGTTTCCTGCTCGCTGGCGATGCGGGCTTTCTCCGCCTCGGCATCGCGCATGACGCGGGTGCGCAGGACCTCGGTGCGCTGTTCGGCGCGCAGCGCCTCCAGTTCCCGTTCCTGGCTCAGGCGCGAACTCTCGCTTTCCTGCTCCAGTTTCAGGGTTTCTTTTTCGGCTTCCAGGTTGCGGCTGCGGATCGCCACCATGGCGGACTGCTCGATGTCGTTCCGCAACTCACGGCGTCCTTCGATGGTCTTGATGAGCTGAGTCAAGCCCTCGGCATCGAAGCGGTTGGAGGGATTGAAGAACTCCAGGTTGGTTTGATCGAGATCGGTGATCGCCAGGGATTCAAGCTCCAGGCCGTTGCGGGCGAGGGCGTCGGCCGCCCGTGCCTCGACCATGGCGACGTAGTCGCCGCGCTTCTCATGCATCTCGTCGAGGGTGAGCTCGGCCGCGACCGAGCGCAGAGCGCCGACAAACTTACCGCTCAGCAGATCGGCAAGCTGGTCCGGCTCCAGCGTGCGCTGGCCCAGGGTCGAAGCGGCGGCAGCCACCGCCGCCTTCTCTTGGATCACGCGCACGAAGAACTCCGCCTCGATATCGACACGCATGCGGTCGCGGGTGATCACCGCCGCTTCGCGGGATCGAGCCACCGGAATGCGCACGACATTCAAGTTAACCGGCGTCACCTCGTGCACGATTGGCAGGACCAGCGCCCCGCCGTTGATGACCACGGTTTCGCCGCCGAAGCCGGTACGCACGAAGGCGACCTCCTTGGTCGAGCGATGATAGAGCCAGTTCAACAGATAGACCCCGACGACGATCACAATGATCGCGACGATGAGCCAGAGAATGATTGATCCGATCAGGCCGCTAGTCATGACCTCATCCTCCCTTCGAACCTAGTGTCAGTGCCTTGAAGGCTTTTGTCTGTTCGGTCAGTGCCTGTTCCGTCGGCAGGCGCTCCATCGAGGACGCGCCGTAGAATCCATGGCAGTGTTTGCTGTTGTCGAGGACGTACTGGGCATCCGCCGGCATGGCGACGGGACCGCCGTGCACCAGAATGATTGCCTCCGAATTGACCTTAAGCGCCGCCTGCGCCCAGGCGTCCACCAGCGCCGGACAGTCGTTCAGGGAAAGCGCCGTCTCGGCCCCGATGGACCCGCCGGTTGTGAGACCGAGGTGACAGACAATGATGTCCGCCCCCGCCTCCGCCATCGCCGTCGCGTCGTCTTCACTGAAGACGTAGGGCGTCGTCAGCATGTCCTTCTGATGGGCCATCCGGATCACGTCCACTTCCTGGCTGTAAGACATGCCCGTTTCCTCCAGGTTCGCCCGAAAGGTCCCGTCGATCAGGCCGACGGTCGGGAAGTTCTGCACCCCGGAGAAGCCGATCGCCCTCACTTGATCCAAGTAGTGATCGAAAATGCAGAAAGGATCGGTGCCGTTCACCCCGGCCAGCACCGGCGTCCTGGCCGTCACCGGCAGAACCTCGTGAGCCATCTCCATGACCACGTCGTTGGCGTTACCGTAAGCCATAAGGCCGGAAAGCGAGCCACGCCCGGCCATGCGGTAGCGCCCGGAGTTATAGATGACGATAAGGTCGATGCCGCCGGCCTCCTCGCACTTCGCGGAAAGGCCGGTGCCGGCGCCGCCGCCGACGATCGGTTCACCGCGCCGCTTCATATCCTGGAAGCGTTCCAGTAAGTCTTCTCTCTCAAAACGCGGCATGTCTGCTCGTCCTCTTGGTAGGGTCTATCTCTTCCAGTGCAGCGACCGCCGCATCGGCAAAGGCGGGATCGTTGATGTTGTGGGCGACGCGGATCAGGCGGCGCGACGCCGTTTCCTGAAAACGCCCGGCCAGGGCATCGAAAAGGGCAAGGTCGGCCTCCGGGTCGTGAAACGGCTGGCCCGGCGCATCGAGGGCGGAAACGCCGCCCTCGGGAATCAGGAAACGGACCGGCCCGCTCATCTGGTTCAGGCGCCCGGCAATCCATTCGCCCATCCGCGCATTCTCATCGGCGGTGGTGCGCATCAGCGTGACCTGGGGATTGTGCTCGACAAAAAACCGGTCGCGGTAGCGCGCCGGCACCGTATCGGGCGCACCGAAGTTCACCATGTCCAGCGCCCCGAGCGAACCGACATAGGGAATGCCGCTGCGGATGAACGCCCCGAAGCGATCTTCATCCGCGGCAAAGACGCCGCCCATCATCATGTCGCAGATCTCTGTGGTGGTCAGATCGACCGCGGCCGCCAGCAGGCCGCTGTCGGCCAGCTTCTCCATCGAACGGCCACCGGTGCCGGTCGCATGAAAGACCAGGCAGTCGTAACGGTCTTCAAGCTGCGCCGTTACCTGCTGCACCGCCGTGGTGGTGACACCGAACATGGTGAGACCCAGGCCGGGCTTCCGGCCCTCACCGCCGCCGTTATCCGTCTTCTCCGGCACGTCCCGCACCATGCCTGCAAGCGCCCTGGCGCCGTTGGCCAGCACGCGGCGGGAGATCTGGTTCAGGCCCTGCACGTCGGTAACGGAGTACATCATCATGATGTCCGTGGGTCCAACGTATTGACCGACATCACCGGAGGCGACGGTGGAGATCATCACCTTGGGAACGCCGACGGGCAGGCTGCGCATGGCCGGCGTCGCCAGCGCCGTGCCACCGGAACCGCCGGCGGATATGATGCCGCCGATGCCGCGTTGGCGCTGAATCCAATTCTGAAAGGCGAGCGCCATGGCGCCCACAGAAGCACCCCGGTCTCCGGTGAAGACCGCGCTGCCGCCCGAAGGATGATAGGCAGCGACCAGATGCGGCGGGACATCCGCCGAGGAAGGCTTGCCGGAGGTCGAGAGATCGACGGTCCGCACCGCCTGCAGGCCGCTCTCCAGCAGGCAGTTACGGATGTAGTTCAGTTCGGCGCCCTTGGTATCGAAAGTGCCGGTGACGTAAATCTCCTGCCCCAACAGGGCGCCGAGGGGCGTCGGCGGCTCCTTGAACAGGGGTTCGGGCTTGCTGTCGAAGGGCCGCGACGGCCGTTGCGCAGCGGGCGGTCGCGGTGCGGACTCCTGCGGTCCCTTGCCCTCCCGCCAGGCGGCGCTCGACCAGCGGGTCGGCGGCACATAGACGAGGTTCGAGGGCTGCCCAGACTCAGGTTGAGGGGCGCTGGTGACTTCGGTCGCCTCTGCAGTCACCCTTTCGACTGCCGTTTCCGGTTCCGCGGTGGGCGCCGTCTCTTCGACCAACGTGTCCAGTTCGGCGTCTTCGTGAGAGTGACGTCCCACTCCCAGCAAGCGTTCCTGCAACGTCCGGTCGCCCGCCAGTTGCTGGGCCGGCATGACCCGGCTGATGCGCCCGTTGACCATGATCGCCACGTCTTCGGAAATCGCGGTGGCGACGGCGATGTTTTGCTCGATCAGCAGGATCGCTACGTCTTCCTCTTCCGCCAGTCGGGCAAGGAGCTGCTCGACCTGCTCCACGACCACCGGTGCCAGGCCCTCGGTCGGTTCGTCGAGTACCAGCAGCCGCGGGTCCTGCAGCAGCGCCCGGGAAATCGCCAGCATCTGCTGTTCGCCGCCGGAAAGTTGGGCGGCACCGTTGCGGCGCCGCTCGGCGAGGCGCGGAAAGCTCTCGTAGATGCGCTCGATGGACCAGTTGCTGCCGCTCTCCGATAAACGAAGATGTTCATCGACGGTCAGGGAGGGCCAAAGCCGCCGCCCCTGGGGCGTGTAGCCGATACCCTTTGCGGCAATGCTGTGTGCTGCGAGACCGGCAATCTCCTTGCCCTCGAAGCGGATCGAACCGCGCTGCGGCTTCAACAGACCCATGATGGTGTTGCAGAGCGTCGTCTTGCCCATGCCATTGCGGCCAACGACGGCATGAACGCCACTCTCAAGCGTGAGGTTCACGCCCTGCAAGGCGTGGGACTGACCGTAGTAAACGTGCAGGTCGCGGACCTGCAGCACGGCCCGGCTCCCGGATTGGCTATCGGCGGCGCGGCGATTGCGATCAGCCATGGCCCGCCCCCTGCTCTTGCCCCTGGCCCTGTACTTGACCCTGGCCCTGTACTTGACCCTGACCCAGATACAGCTCTTGGACCTCAGGGTCGTTTTCGATTTCCTCGGGCGTGCCTTCTTTGAAGATGCGCCCATTGTGCATCATGGTAACGCTCTCGGCGGCCTGCAGCGCCACATCCATGTCATGTTCGATGATGATGAAGCCGATGTGATCCGGCAGTGACTGCAGAATCTCCACCAGCTCGGTCCGCTCCGTCGGCGAAAGGCCGGCTGCCGGTTCGTCGAAAAGAATCAGACGCGGCGCCCCGGCCAGAGCCAACGCAATCTCCAACTGACGCTGCTGTCCGTGACTGAGGGTGGCCACCATCATCTCCCGGGCATCGTCCAGATGAACCGCCGACAACAGGGTTTCGGCACTGTTCATCGCAGAGTCGTCACGACCAGGACGCGTGAGGGAGAAGCGTCGCCGGTTCACGCCGCGGCAAGCCAGATAGATATTGTCGATCACGCTGAGCCCATCGAACAGCAGCGAGATCTGATAGGTCCGCCGCAGGCCGCGGCGGATACGTTCGTGCACCGGCAGGTCGGTCACGTCCTCGCCGAACAAGCGCACGCGCCCGGTGGTCGGCGGATAGTCGCCGGTGATGGCATTGAACAGGGTGGTCTTGCCGGCCCCGTTCGAGCCTAGAACCGCCCGCCTCTCCCCCGCCCTTACGGTGAGATTGATATCCGCCAGGGCCACCAGCGCGCCAAAGTGGCGGCTGACGGCTTCAAGTTCCAGCGCGAAACGGCCGGTCCCTTGAAGGCGGGAGAGAGCGTCGGTTCTGGACGTCGACATCAGGTTACCGTCTTACTTGCAACGACCTACTCGCAGACCGGGTTCTCGCGGCTGACAACGCCGTACTTCAAGAACTCGTCGTAGGAGAGACCCAAGGTCTGGCTGACCTGCGGAATGACCTTAATGGTCTTGTTCAGCAAATTGCCGTCCGGCCCTTCGGTCACTTCCGTGAGGAAGATGTCGGCCACCGCATTGCGCCGCTCGTCGAGTTTGACAACGCCCGTGGGGGTTTCGAACTCCAGGGAAGCGAGTGCCGCGCGGTAGGCTTTACCGCCGTCGGAGAGATCGCCGTTCACCGCATCCAGGGCCAAGAGAGCGGCCTTGGTGTTGATGTAGTAGGCATGGGCGAAGAGCGAGGGAGAGGGGAAGCCGTCCGGGAACTGTGCCTTGTAAGCAGCCACGAAGTCGGCCCAGCGAGAATCCTCCCAGGTGTCGGAGATCGGTCCGGCCGAGGGCGTGCCGATGATGAAATCGCGGGTCCGGCCTTTGGAGCCGAGCACCGTCTGGTCCACCGTGATGGAGCCACCGATCAGCGGCAGATCGCCGCCGGCCTGCTCATACTGGGTGAGGAAGTTGACCGCATCGGCACCACCCAGCGCGACGTAGATCGCATCGACATCATCGGGCAGAGCGGCGATCACCGAGGAATAGTCCTTGTTGCCGATCGGCACCCAGAAGCGGGCATCCGCCGGCGCCTTGCCGCCGAGGCGGCAGAACGGCTCCAGGAAACCGAAGACCTGGGTGTAGGGGAAGGAGTAGTCCTCCGCCAGCACCGCAAGGCTGCGATAACCCTTTTCCTTGTAGACATACTCGCCGAGCCCGGCCATCCACTGCGCCCCTTCGGTGCCGAAGCGGAAGAAGTTGTCGGCCGGATCGCGCAGCGTCGTGTCCTGAGCGGCGGAACTGCCGTTGAGGAAGGTCACGTTGGGCTGGGTCTTGGCGTAGTCTTTCACCGCCAGGCCTTCCGAGCCGGAAAGCGGGCCAACCATGATCTGAACACCGTCCTGTTCGACCAGCTTGCGGGTCGCACGGATCGCACTGTCCGGCGACGCGTCGGACGAACCGGTAATCAGCTCGATCTTCTTGCCGCCGGCGGTGTAGTTGAATTCCTCGAGCGCCAGGGTGACGCCGCGCATGCTGTCTTCGCCGAGCACCGTAAAGGCGCCTTCCAGCGTCGCCAAAGCGCCCATCTTCACCGTCTCCTGCGCAGCGACCGGGCTTGCCAAAGCCAAGACCGTCGCCGCCACCAGCGTCGATTTACCTAGTCTGAACATCCTTGCCTCCCATTCCTTGGTTTCTTTGTGGGTTTCTTACGTCTTCAGGTTTGCTCGAGCGATCCGGCAGGCTGCCGTTCGCCCCCTCGTTCGCGCCTGGCCTCCTGCCGCGCAGATCCTCCTAGTCGAAGTCTTTCCCGCAAGCGGCCCCATATCCCCAGTAATCCGTCTGGGGAGAACAGAACGATCAGCAAAAAGGCCAGGCCGATCACGGTGTTGAAACGCTCCCGATCGATCAGATCGATGGCGAAATTCTCCAACAGTACAAAGGCAATCGCCCCGATGAAGGGACCAATGGGGTGGCGCATGCCACCAACGACGGCGATCACCAGAATATCGATGGCGACATCGATGCCGACCGAGCCCGGCGAGATCCGCCCGTTGAACCAGACCGTCAGAACGCCGGCGGTCCCGGCGATCAGGCCGGCGAGGAAATAGGCGGCGATTCGGTGCAGCGTAACGTCGTAAC
The DNA here is from genome assembly GCF_965249265.1 of Pelagibius sp. Lineage (NCBI taxonomy): Bacteria > Pseudomonadati > Pseudomonadota > Alphaproteobacteria > Rhodospirillales > Rhodovibrionaceae > Pelagibius > Pelagibius sp. Next base: position 4,248,998 of record NZ_OZ252224.1, read on the forward strand.
CCAGGGCGCGCATGCGCCGGGGATTGTCGCGGATCGCCTGCAAACTGAGGCCGAAGGTGGAACGCGATGCGTAGAGTACGGCCAGGAAGAAGCCGCCGGAAACCGCCAGGGTCAGGTAGTAGAAGGGGACGGGATCGCGCCAGTAAAGACCGAAAACTGTCGGCGGCTCGACACCGGCGAAACCGGTGAAGCCGTTGAAGATCACATAGTTCTGCCGCACGAAGTAAAAGAAGGCCACCGCAATGGCCAGGGTGATCATGATGGTGTAGATGCCTTCGGTGCGCACCGAAATGGCACCGATAAAGACGCTGAAAAGCGCAGCGGCCAGAATGGCAACCGGCACCGTCAGCCACCAGGGCCAGCCCAGGCCCATGACCCCGACGCTGTTGTCCCCCAGGATCGCCACCAGATAACCGGCGAAGCCGGCCACCGTCAGTTGCGCCAGACTGACCATGCCGCCGTAGCCCGCCAGCATCATCAGCGACAGCGCGATGGTCCCGAGAAGGAGCGAATAGGCGCCAATCTGGAAAATGAAAAAGTCGCTGGCGAAGGCCGGATAGGCGAGCAGGAAAACCAGGGCGACAAGCGGCCCCGGACGAAGCTCGGCCAGCAGGCTGTTTCCCGAAAAGAGCTGTCTTGTGTCCATCGCCTAGCTCTGCCCCATCAAGCCCTGCGGCCGCACTGCAAGGACGACGACCATGATGAGAAAGGTGAGGACCACGCCGTAGGTGGGGAAATAGGCGAGGCCGAACTGCTCGGCCAGGCCGATCAGCAGGGCGCCGATAGCGGCCCCGGTGACCGAGCCCAGCCCGCCGACGATCACCACGATCAGCGACGCCAGCAGATAACGGATATCCTCGCCGGGCGCGATGGAAAGCGCGGTGCCGCCGATCACCCCGGCGAAGCCGGCCAGTCCGGCGCCAATGGCGAAGACCAGCGCAAAGAGCAGTTGCACGTTGACGCCGCTGGCGGCGAGCATCTGACGGTCGTTCACCCCGGCGCGGATCATCATGCCGATCTTGGTGCGGTTGAGAAACAGCCAGAGCCCGATCCCGACCGCCACCGCAACGCCCAGCACGGCCAGGCGGTAGATCGGATACTTGATGAAGACCGGGTCGCCGTAGGCCCTGATGACCGAGACGACGGGCAGCGTTGTCGCCCCGAACAGCCATTCGGGCGGCGAAAACTGATAGGTCGTCCCGGTCCAGACCGCCAGCATCAGGTCGGCGGCGATGATGGAAATCGCAATGGTCACCAGGGTCTGGCGCAGATCGTCACCCTCCATGCGCCGGAAGATCAGCACCTGCATGAGAACGCCGCTGGCGGCGATCGCCAAAAAGGCGACGGCGAGGCCCAGGAACCAACTGCCGCTGGCTTCGGCGACCTCGTACCCGATGTAGGCGCCGAGGAGATAGAGCGAGCCATGCGCCAGGTTGACGTTGCGCATGAGGCCGAAGACCAGTGTGAAGCCGCTGGCGACCAGGAAGTAGAGGCCGCCGAGGGTGATGCCGTTCAACAGCGTGTTGACGAAGGTTTTCTTGCGACCGATGGCCGAAACCAGCCATTCCGGCCAGACAGCGAAGATCATCCAGAGCAGGATCGCAGCCGCGAGCAGGATCGTGATGGCCCAGAAGGTATGGCGTTCGAGAAACTGCCTCATGCGGCCAACCCGCCTGCCGCCGCGATCCCGGCCGCTAAGGCACCGGCGACCGCGGTATTGGCCGCCACAGCACTGGCCCGTGCTCCGATGATTTGAATCCGGGCCGTTTGATCCCGGACAGGCCTGTCCCAGAAACCCGGCGTCCCCGCCATGACCTTGCTCCTCCCCAGAGCCTGGCGCCCTTTACCGGACGCCTTAAGCTCATGCCCATGCCCCATCCCGGCTTCTGCCGGATTCTCTCGAGGCTGCAACAACCGTTCGGCTGCAAGACAAAGCCTGTCTGGACTCGAAACGCCCCGCAACTGGTTCTGAGTGCTAATCTGGGTAAATTTGGGTAAATTGTTCGGCGATATGTTGAATCTTATGTTCTGGCAGATCACGCTTCGGAGCGGATGTGAGTGGACGGCGCCTCCGTTACCCAAGGCCGTGGCGACGATCACACCGCCTTTCAGAAGCGGTGACCTGCCCGACGAGGTCGGCCTTTTGCTGCCCAACAAGGACAGCCTCGCCGCCACCCTGCGGGCGGTGGAGAGCGACCCGGAAAAACTCCGCGACCATGCGCTTGGCTTGTTCCTGGCAGACCCCTTCCTCAATCTGCGCCTGGAAATCGATCGGCTCAAACGGCTGGGCCTTGGCTGGGTGATCAATCTGCCCAGCACCGAACAACAGGATCCCGAATTCAGCCAACAATTGGCAGATGTCGGACTGGACTGCGGGCTGGAGTACGACAGGCTGGCTGCCTGTCGTGCGGCGGGGCTGGGGGTCATTGCGGTTGTCGCCGATGCCGGAAGTGCCCGGCTGGCCGTGGCCGCCGGCCCATCTGCCCTGGTCGTGATGCCGCGTGTGGCTGATTTTGCCGCCGGGTTCCCGTCATTCCGACAACGCGGCGCGGCTGCCTTGGCGGTTCGCCGTGCGGTCGCCGAGACGCCATGGCGCGGACCGGTCCTCACCTTGGGCGACAAGACGGAAACCGAACATGCAGGCATCTGGCCGGAAGCGCTCGACGGTCTGGTTCGCCGTCCAGAGCCGGCATAGCCCCGGAAAGCCGGGGCGGACACGCAGTTCCGCCAAGCTCTTTCATCGTCCCGCCTCCCCATGGTCAATTTGATCCTTTAATGGACCAATTTGTTACTTATCTTGATCGTAAGATGTGGCCGACGGCACTGTCAAAAAAATTCATGATATTTTTCAAAATACTATATTTTCACCTCAATCCGATCACGCTAATATTGGATCATAACCGGATCAGTAAAGAGTCGAGACCGCCCATAATGCCGAAATTGGTTGCCGATGATGTCGCCCGGCAATTGCGCCAGAGAATCGAGGCCGGTGAGTGGGCGGCCATGGGCCGCATGCCGCCTGAGCGGGAACTGGCGGAGGACTACGGGGTTGCCCGCAACACCATGCGCCGCGCGGTCTCTCTTCTCGAAGAAGACGGAATCGTCTCAAGACAGGTCGGGCGCGGCACCTTTCTGAGCCAACCCGACGCGAACTCCTTTGCGGGCATCATCGGACGCATAAAGGGCACCAGCCCGGCAGACTTGATGGAACTGCGTCTGCTGCTCGAACCCGCCGCCGCAGCGGCGGCCGCAACGACGGCAAGCGACGCACAACTCGAAGCCATCGGGCTGGCGCACCGGAATGCCTGCCAGGCCGGGGACATGCCCGCTTTCGAGGACTGGGACGCGGTGTTTCATCAAAAGATCTTTGACTGCACCCGCAACGAACTGCTGAGAGAAACCCACAATCTGCTACGGCTGCTGCGCAACCAACCTTTGTGGTTCGATATGAAAAAGCGGGCATTCTCGGAAGAGCGGATGAGGCACTACTGTGCGGAGCATGAAGCGCTTCTCGACGCCCTGATGCGCCGCGACCGCGAAGCAGCCAGAAACGCCATGACCGCCCACCTGAAGACCGTTCAACGCAATCTGCTTGGATAGCGCGGCCTTAGACCGGATCTGCTCTAGCCGCCCAGTCCGTATCTGCGGATCTTGTTGTAGAGGGTCTTTCGGGAGATACCCAGGGCCTCTGCCGCGCGGGTCCGGTTGTATCCGTGGCGCCACAGCGCATCGACGATCCGGTCTTTTTCCGTCCGGGTCGCAAGCGATTCGCCGCTGGTCTCAACCCCAGCGTTGTCCTGCCCCAGCGCGGAGACCAGCTCGCCGAGTTGCACCGGGCCGCCTTGCGTGCGCGCCGAGAGCGCTCCCAGCAGCGCGCGCAACTCTCCCTCGTTGCCGGGCCAAAGATGGGCTCGGAGGCGCTGCAGTGCGGCGGAGGTAAAGAAGGAGCGCTTGATCTCCATCCCCAGACTCTGGAGCGCCTGGGCTTCGATGATCGCCAGCAGATCCTCGATGCGTTCGCGCAGCGGCGGAACACGGAGGGTCCAACCGGCGAAAACCGAGGCCAGATCCGGATCCAGCCCGATAGCGGCAAGGCTCTCAAGCCCGCCCCCTTCACCCGCTGCGGGCGTGTTGGAGATCAACACGACACGCGGCACGACCGGCAGGGTGCGGCGCCCTTGCGGGGCACGAAACACGCCGTCCCGAAGGGCGCGGGCGAGCCGTCTTTGGGTCGCCGCCGGCAGCCGTTCGGGTGCATGGATCGCCAACAGCACGACGGAGGCATCGGCCAGGGCCGGCAGGTTGTTGCCGGCAGGGTCCCGCTGCCCGAACAGAAGAGCACCGGCGCGCGCCGGAAAGTCCTCGCCCGCCACATCGATATGGAGAATGTCCTGCCAGGCGGCCCTGTCTTTCCGGTTGCTGAGAGCCTTCAAGGCCGGACGTTCGGCAAGGCCCTTTTCCGCAAGCAGCAACACGGGATCGGCAGCGCCGGCGAGGCTGCGCAGTTTGCGCAGGAATCCAAGGTGCCGGCCTGAACGCCCCACGAAGCCAAACCGCCGCGACCAGGCGACAAGACGCGCACTCTCGCGATCAAGGGCCGCCCGCCGCTGGCTGGCATGACGGAAACGGTCGATCTGGTCGGCTACAGAGTCTTCCAGAGGCATGCGTTCGAACGTCGAGCCGCCGACATAGCCGTCAATCGGCGCTAAGCCGATAACCCGCCCCAGATCCTCGGCGGAGGCAATGGGGCCGCCCTCCAGAAAAAACCGGGTGCGGGGATGAATACGCTTGATCAGCCGTCCGATCTCCCGCGCCACCGTAGCCACTTCTTCAAGAGTGGCGCGGCTCTGGTGACCCAAGACGCCACCTACGTTCCAGCCGAGATTGAGGCATACCATGTCGATTCCGGCGTCTGCAGCCAGACGCGCCTGCGTGCGTGTCGCGCAGTAGAAAATCGACGTCAGCCCGGCATCCTGAACGGCGCGCAGCTGTTCGACTTCCCTTTCGATACCGCGACCGGCGCGCGCCAGTATCTGCTGCATCGGCCGGGAGTAGTGCATGCAACTGGGAAAGTTCACCGCACCGGCAAATCCGGCACTCTTGACCGACTGCGCCACCGCCGCCGGTTCGAAGGAAGCGCCCCAGACATTCACGCCCAGAAGGACCGGGATCTTGCATTGCGCAAGCAGTTCTTCCTGGGCAAACCGCTGGCTCAGCGGTCCGGCATCGAAGATCGGCAGCATGCAGGCAATGGACGGGGCACCCATATTGCGCAGCCGCCCTGCGTTGATCGCGAGAAGGAAATCAGCGCCGCCACGTTCGGCGGCCAAGGCAGTGGTGCCGGAGCCGATGGCGGCCCCGATCAGAAACCTTGAATCAAACGGCAATGGGTGCCGCTCGGCGGTGACAGCTTCACGCATCGTCAGATCCCAACCCAGGCCTGCCGCCGCGTCAAGCCCGATGGACTGCTTTGTCTGCCAAACGCGCAGTCATGGTCCGCCGGCCTCCGGGCCTCGCCCGGACGACAGCGAAAACCGGAAATTCACCGGGAACCGAATACGGTCAGGCGTCGCCGAGAAGGGTCCGAACGGAGGATTCGAAATCCGAGAAACTGAACGGCTTCTGCAGCACCTTGTCCGCACCCTCCGCTTTGGCATGGGCCAGCGACTTGCTGTCATCGTCGGACTGACCACCGGAGATGGCGATGATCGGAATCCCGCCGTAACAGCGGCGTAGCTCGTTAATCGTTTGGATCCCATCCATGTTCGGCATCATGATGTCCGTCACGATGAGATCCGGCTTTTTCCTCGCAGCCAAGCGCATGGCCTCGACGCCGTCCTTGGCTTCGATAACCGAGCAATCCATTTCCTCGAGCATGTCAGAGAGGATCAAACGAAGGGCGCCGTTGTCGTCGATAAGCATTACCTTGGTCATCTCACCCGCTCCAATCGCCTATTGTCCAACCCGGCCCACCTGGGTGGGGATTGATTCCATGTCTTGCGCGGGCCCGTCGCCCTGATCCAATGCCATGCTAAGGGCGCGTGCCAGATCGTCTCTTCCGTAGGGTTTGGTCAGAAGGATCTGCCCGGAATCCGTCAGCGCGTCCTGTATCATCGACGCCTCGGCAAAGCCCGAGGTGTAGAGCAGCTTCAACCGAGGCGCCTTCAGCAAGGCCTGCTTCGCCAGTTCAATACCGGACATGCCGCCGGCCATAACGATGTCGGTGAACAGCAGATCAATGTCCGCGTGGCACTGAAGCAGGTCCAAAGCCTCCGCGCCGCTCTTTGCCTCAACGATCGCACAGCCGAGTTCCAAAAGTTGCGCGGAAGCGACCGCACGAACATCGGCGCGGTCCTCAACCACCAGCACCTTTGCCGCCTTGAAAGATCCTCTGGATGGCGGCAGCTCAAAGACTGCCTTCGCCCGGCAGTCACCCTTGTCGCGCGGAAGGTAGAGCCGCACGGTTGTGCCGGCTCCCACTTCACTGATGACGTCAAGATAACCACCGGACTGCTTTGCAAAACCATAGACCATGCTGAGCCCAAGGCCGGTCCCCTTGCCGACTTCCTTGGTTGTAAAGAAAGGCTCGAAGACCTGCCGGGCCACCTCGGGAGACATACCGCAACCGTTGTCGCTTACCGAGATGACAATGTGTTCACCCGCGACCGCCTCAGGGCTTGAAACCGCGTCGGCCTCGCCGACAACCGTGAGAGCGGATTCTATGGTGAGCTTCCCACCGTCAGGCATCGCATCGCGTGCGTTAACCGCAAGGTTAAGGATGGCAGTTTTAAGCTGGCTCGGATCTATGTTGGTGCGCAGGCATTCTTCCGAAAGCGAGAGCCGAAGCTCAACGACCTCGCCGAGCGTTCTCTTCAACAGTTCTTCCATATCCCGGATCAGATCATTCGCCAGGACCACTTCCGCCTGCAGGACCTGACGGCGCGAGAAGGCCAGCAGCCGCTTGGTAAGTTCAGCACCACTTTGAGCGGCATCGATAGCGGCGGAAACCCTTCTCTGCGCTTTTTCGTTGGCCTCAATCGAGCGTCCCAGGAGCTCCAGGTTGCCAAGAACAACGGCGAGAAGGTTGTTGAAGTCGTGCGCCAGACCGCCGGTCAATTGACCGACGGCTTCCATTTTCTGCGATTGAACGAGCTGGTTTTCGAGAGTCTTTTGCTCGGTAACGTCGACCATCGAGGCGACCGCACCCAGCTTGTTGCCCTCGCTGTCATAGAACGGACATGCGTTGGCGATGATTTGTCGCGGCGGCTGATCACGCGGGGCAATCACCATCTCAGCGCCGCGGACGACATTGCCCTCGATGGCCCGAAAGAGAGGAATCTCCTCTTGCTCAAGAGGCACCTTGCCATCGGCCCGGTAGAGATCATAGTACTCGGCCCAACGGTCCGGCGTAATCGGCCTCTCTGCGATGCCGTGAAAGCGGCGTGCGGCCTGATTGAAAAGCGATAGGCGGCCCTCTGCATCGCAGGCGACAATACCCTCTTGGATGCTATCGAGCACAGCAGCCAAAAAGTCTTTGTTCTGCTTCAGCTGCAGTTCAACCTGCTTCTGCTCGGTAATGTCCTCACTGAACGCGAGCACGCCGCCGAGTTCTCCGGAATCGTCCCACCAGGGATGCAACTCCCAGCGGCGCCAACGGATATCGCCGCCGTGTTTGATCGATTGCTCCGCACAGGTAACGACCTCGCCTGAAAGACAGCGATCGAAAGAGTCCCCGGAACCCATGGCCGCACCGGGGGCCACTTGGTCATAGTGCTGGCCCAGCAGCGACGTATCGGTCAGTTGGTGGTCGCTGCGCCACCGCTCGCTGGCAGAAAGAAAACGGCCGCTGATATCGAGCATGGCGACACCGAAAGGCGCATGCTGGACAAAGCTGTCCAGCTTTTGCGCAGTTGCCTTGAGCTTGCCTTCCGCCTCCAGCCGCGCTTCGATCTCGTCGGCAAAACCGCCCGCCGCCGCACGCATCTCCAACTCGTCGATCGTGATCGCTGCGAAGTCCCTGAGACAAGCCTGGTCTTCGGCATTGAGACCGTCCCGCGGCTTCGTATCGATCACGCAGAGCGTGCCGATCCTGGTTCCGTCCGGTGCCACCAGAGGCGCACCAGCATAGAACCGTATGCCCGGTTCGCCGGTTACCAGAGGATTATCGGCAAACACGGAACTCAGGCGGGTATCGGGAACAACAAGCACGTCGTCGTGCAGAATGGTATGGGCGCAAAATGCGATGTCCCGGTCCGTCTCCTCGGCCGCAAGGCCACACTTCGCCTTGAACCACTGCCGCCTTTCATCAACCAACGATATCAAGGCAATGGGCGTACGGAACTGACGCGCCGCCAGCCTTGCAATACGATCGAAGCAGGGCTCGGCTGGCGTATCCAGAATCGCATAGCGCCGCAGGGTTTCCAGGCGGCGCGCTTCATCGTTCGGCAAAGGGGCAACAGCAGGCATCGACGCTCTCTTGATCACAACAAAAAGCACCTCCCGATCCGAGGCGCTGGGACGCGCAAGCACAGCGACCAAAAGTCGTTGAATCGCCAACCTTTACAACCTTATCGAATCAATACTAACGATTCGCTTATTTCGTCAGTTTCGCCGGCCACTTGCCCGTCAAAAGACCATCGGGAAATTCGCCTCAGAGAAATCGAAGGCTTAGCGAAGCGGGTGGCTGTGATGTCGCGCAGCATCACCACGAAACCGGACGGCGAAACGATCTGCTTCAGGAAACGATCGAAGCTGCCTGGCGCCTGTGGCCTGTGAAACGCCAATCGCCGAAGTCATCCGCCCGCATCGGCCTGCTGAAGAGAAAACCCTGCGCTTCTTCACAGCTTTCCGCCCGCAGGAAGGCCAACTGTTCTTCCGTTTCGACCCCCTCGCCGATCACCCTGAGGCCCAACTTGCGACCCAGGGTGATCGTCGTCGAGACAATCGCCGCACAGTCTTCATCCGTTTCGATGTTTTCGATGAAAGACCGATCGATCTTGATCTGCTCGAACGGAAACTCCTTCAGCAAGGCAAGAGATGCAAATCCGGTTCCGAAGTCGTCGAGCGCGAGACCGATGCCAAGAGCGTTCAAGGCGCCAAGCGTTTCCTTTGCAAGGCTGAGGTTCTGCAGCACCCCGCTTTCAGTCACTTCCATCACCAAGGATTCCGGCTTGACTCCGGTTTCTTCGAGCATGGCCTGAACACTGCCGGCAAAGCCTGCCCGTTTGAGCTGAACCATCGAGACATTGACGGACAGGCGAAGATCGGGAAAGCCGGACTCCTGCCAGACGCACAACTGACGGCAGGCTTCACCGAATACCCAATCGCCAATCGGTACAATCAGACCGGAACTCTCGGCCAGGGGAATGAACTCGCTCGGATCGAGAAAACCTTTGGAAGCGGAGTCCCAACGCAGCAATGCTTCGACGCCGATTGTATCGCCTGTCGCGAGATTAACTTGCGGCTGATACATAAGACGCAACTCGTTGCGCTGCGCGGCCTGACGCAGAGCGGGTTCAAGTTCCCGCCGGCGTTGCAGTCTCTCGAGAATGTTGTGGTCGAAAAACTCATAACCACCGCGGCTGATCTCCTTGCTGCGGTAAAGCGCCATATCGGCTTTTTTCAGAAGATCTTCCGGTGAGTCCGCATCGGCCGGATAGACGGCGATGCCGATGCTCGCGCCGGTAAAAGCGGTTTCGCCGTTGATGGAAAATGGTTCGGCAAGCCGGTCGAGAATTGTCTGTGCGGGCACCGACACCTGGTCGGATGACTCCAGGTGATTCAGGATCACCACAAACTCGTCGCCGCCCAGACGGGCAATGCTGTCCGATGCCCGCACGGCGGACTTGAGGCGCTCGGCAACGATGGTCAGGAGCTTGTCGCCGAAAGGGTGCCCCAAGCTGTCGTTAATGCTCTTGAAGTCGTCCAGGTCAAGGCACAGCAGACCGACGGAACGGCCGATGCGGTTGGCGCTCGCCAGGGCCTGGGTGAGGTGTTCGCTCAGGGAGTTTCGGTTCAACAGGCCGGTCAGGGGATCCTGCCGGGCGAGTTCTCTCGTCGAAGCCTCGATGCGGCGGCGCTCGGTAATATCGACCGCCGTGATGAGGAGGCCGGCGGAGCCGCCGTTATCGACCAAAAGCGGAGAGCCGGAGAGGACCAACTGCTTCACATCTCCGCTCCGGCGCCCGACAACCGCGGCCTCGAAAGCCGTCGCAATGCCCCGAAACCACTTCGCCAGCTCGCCCGCCGCGCTATCGCGGGCCGCCCCGTCAAAGTAAGAGAGGAAATCGGCGGGGCCATCGCTTTCCTCCTGTGAAATCTCCAGCAGACTCGCCATGGCCTGATTCATATGCCGGCTGATGCCCTCAGGCGAGACATGCCAGATACAGACTTGCCCCTGTTCGGTTAGCGCATGCGGTTGAATGTCTCCCTTGGCCGTCTTGTCCGCGTCCGGCACAAGGAAAGCGACCTCTTCGTGCCCTTCAGACTGCGCCAGATGCTCTGCCAACAGGATCATGTTGTTGGTCTGGGCTCCCAACTGCGCTTGAGCGGAGCTTAGCTCATCGTTCCGGCGCACCAGTTCGGCTTCACTGCGACGCAGTTTCAGCGCGACCTTTTGGCGCTCGACCGAGTAGCGGATCGAACGCTCAAGGGGCGCCCTCTGCAGGTCACCCTTCGATATGATGTCCGATGCACCCGCAGCCATGGCCTTCAGGTCGACGGACTCTTCGAGATGTCCGATAAACAAGATGGTGGCGAGGCCGGGCGCTTCGCGGCAGGCAACTTCGATCAGATCGACGCCGGAACCGTCGGGCAGGCAGTAATCGATCAGGGCGACATCGAAATCCTGTGCGCGAATGAGATCAAGAGCCTGCTTGCAGGAGGTCGCTTGAACGAGCGTGTAGTCGTCCCCGTAAACATCGTTGAGCAACCCGATCACAAGAAGCGCATCGCTGCGGTCGTCTTCGACGAGCAGAACCCTCAGTTCCAGACCGCCCAGAGCGTTCTGAAGCCTGCCGCTCATCTTAATGCCCGGAATTGCCAATTCTTGGCACCTCTTCACTCTGTTGCTGAACTCTAGAAGTTCCAGCCGTGAGTCTCGGGAAGCCTGCAGTTCACGCCACAGGGGGCAGCCGATAAAACCATAAAGTGTATTTGTCTCTGTTCCCCCAAACCCAACATGCCACACAAAAATGACCGACAAATTAATCAAAACAGCAAAGCCACTGCCGAGACCATCGCATTGCGGGCCCTGCCTTCGGGACTGGCGAAACCTGGTTTGGCGCCGGGCGCCGGATAGGTGCTTCGGTTGCCTGCAGAAGGCGACGCCAACTGGGCCTCTCGGCGGCAGAACCGGCGATCGTTAAGATCCATCTACCTGCACGGCAGTCTCACATCGCAAAAGGGCATCCTCGGTTTAATTTCCGCTGCCTTTAGCGAAGCTTAACGCAAGCCCGCTAAACTGATCAGATCGCAGGGACACCTGCGCTGCAAAACTTGCGAGGACGTCGTGCAAACGGAATTTCTTGATCTCATCGGCTTGGTCGAGCGGCTGCATCGACAATGCCTTGAGATGATCAAGGCCGATCTGGAAAGCCAGGGCACCCGGGACCTGAGTAATGTTCAGGCCCTGATCCTGTTCAATATCGGCGAAGAAGAGCTGTCGATGGGTGAACTGACGAACCGCGGCTATTACCTCGGCTCGAACGTCTCCTATAACATCAAGAAGATGATCGAGAACGGCTACATGACCCAGCACCGGTCACCACACGACAGGCGATCCTTCTACGTGCGCGCAACCGACAAAGGCCTTGCGGTCTATGCCCGCATCTCCACGCTGTTTGACGAACACACGGCGCAGCTGGAGCAAGGTCAGCTCGACGAAGCGGGGCTGGATGCGGCCAACGAGACCCTGCGCCTGGTTCAAAGTTTCTGGTCCGCCGCCAGCATTCCATCCAGAGCCCTGGCCTCCGCCTAGCCGGATCAAGCCGCCCGGAACCACCACGGCCCGCCCTTTGGCATGAACCGGTATCATCGAGATGCCGGACAGGGAGATGCCGGACAGGTCGTTTTCTCTCCGGAGCCGACAAGGGGTCTTCGCTCAGTCTGCCAGGGATCTGATCAGACCGGTGGTCTGGGTTACCCGGGCCGCCAGCATGCGGACCAGGTGCTCGTGAAAGGCGGAGGCGATATCCGGCGCTTCGGCCTTAAGGCGCGCCAGGGAGTCGCGACTGAGACGCCAGACGACCGCGTCGGTGTCGGCAACCACGGAAGCGGAGCGGCACTGGTCGAGGTAAAAGGCGATCTCGCCGACGATAGTGCCCTTGCCCATGGTTCTGAGACGCACGCTGATGCCCTCCGGCGTCTCGATCTGAACGCTGACCCGGCCGCATTCGACAAAGAACAGATCACTCGACACTTCGCCCTGGTGAATGAGGACGGCTTTGGGATCGAGTTCCATTTTTTCGAGATAGCTTCGCATGGTGGCGGCAGCCGAGGGATACCCGAGGGCACGAGTCAGGAGACCCTCGATGGAATCGTCCTGTGGCGCCGCCTGCCCGCCTGACGCCGCCTCGAGCAGACGCTCCTCGCACCACTCCAGCGCGCGGTCGAACTCCGGGAACGACCGGACCGGCAAACCGCCTTCGGCCCCGAAACCGCCCTCTGTGAGCAGCCTGTCGATGTGTGGCGGAAGGTTGGTGACGACCACCATCGCCCAGTTGCGTTCAGCGCGCTGGCCGATCTTGATGAAGCTGAGCACCGCCGAAGAATCGAGTCCCGTCAAGCTGCGGCAGTCCAGCAGAAGGAAGCGCAGCCGCGGCTCGCTGCGGTCCTGCATACGGGACCTGACGAGTTTTTGCAGCCGGTGCGCCGTGCCGAAGAAAACGTAACCCTGCAGCCTCAGGATCAGGATCTGGCGGCCTTGAGAGACCAGCACCTGGCGCTCCTCCTCGGCACGCTCGACGCTGCTGTGGAAATTATCGCCGGTGGCCGCGTACTTCACGATCTCGACCCGGCTATAGTCGACTGTGAAAAGGACCACCGCCGAAATCAGGCCGACCAGAACGCCCTCCAGGAATCCCACCCAGCCGATCACAAACAGAATCAACAGGATGATCAGGTACTCCTGGCGCGGCATCTTGAAGGAGGCCTCAACTAGCCAGTCGTAAAGCAGGGAGATGCCGATCCACAGCAGGAGGCCGCCGAACAGCGGAATGGGCAGATAGGCCAGCAACGCCGAACCGAAAAACAACGTGGCGACACAGACCGCTGCGACAACGACCCCCACCAGACGGGTGTCGCCCCCGAGCTTGTGCCCCAGAAGAGAGAGCCCGAGGCCCTGAAAGCCCGCCGCGCCGCCGCCGCTGCCGGCAAAGAAGTTCGCCAGCCCCGCGGCCCGCAGTTCACGGTCCAGGTCGATGTCGCGGCGCAGCGACAGCTCGACCCCGCTGGAGGCCAGCAACACCGAAGCCGCGGTCACCACGACCATCGCCATCACCTTGGGCGCCTCCGCCCAGATGACGCCCCAGTCGATGCTGCCCAGCGGGTTGCCGGCGAAGGGCGGCCAGACCGTCCCCTGCATCGGCAGATCGAAAAGCCAGCCCTGGGCCTGTAGCTGCGAGAGCGGCAGGTCCAGCGCCCAGGCCAAGCCGTGAAACAAGGCAAGAGCGGCGGCAATCGCAACGGGCAGGCTGAGGGCGCTGCCGCCGCGCTGAGCGATTGCCGCGAGGATACAGGCGAAGAGGGTCGCCGGCGCCCACTTGGCCACGTTGGCCGGCTCGACCAGCATCCCCAGGTTTTCCAGAGTCGGGATCGTGCCCAGGATAACGCCGAAGGCGCCCTGCACGATCAGCCAGCCCATGCCGGCGAGAAAGCCGCCGATTACCGAATAGGGAATGAAGCGGATGAAGCGGCCCAGCCGAAACACGCCAAGCGCCAACAGGCAGAGCCCCGTGAAGGCGGTCGCCAGGCCAATTGCCACCACGATGGTCACCAGCATCTCGCGCTCGCTGCGGAGGCCCTCCATGGCCGTATGCATGGAGGCGGCGATGACCGCCAGGGTGACCACCGTCACTTCCTGGGACAGCCCGATCATGCCGGGATGGGAGGAACTGCAGGCGATAACGGCAGCCAGAACAGCACTGCTGAAAAGGCAGAGCCCAATGCCGACGGCAACATAACCGCCGAGTTCGCCGTTGAACAGCAATGCGGCATCGGAGATCGAGAAGATCACCACCAGCAGGCCGCAGATAACGCCGGCGGTCAGGCTGGCCAGCAGCGGACGCAAATTCGAAACACCGGACAGCGGACCCGCCGGCTGCCCTACGGTCGCATCACCCGGCACCTGCTGCTGCCCCAAACCGGCCATTCCCCACCCCCAGGAAATCCGAACAATGTCACCGAATACGGCCTAGCTGGCGTCGACGGTAACGAAGATATCGACATCGACCCTGACCGTCGCATTGCTGAGCGTATAGGTGGTCAGACCATTGGATGTTGCACCCTCGGTCCAATTGCCGACGAGATTGACCAAATCCGATGCTCCGCTGTTGCTGTTGCCATCCCCGAGGATGGTCAACTCGCTGCTGGGGCCTGTATCCGTAATATCCAGCACTTCTGCCAAGTTTAGAACGATGGCGTCGTTGGTTTCGCCGTCGGTCACGTCAAGGACTTCGAAACCGCCCCAGTTATCGGCCAGTTGGATGAAGTCCGCCACCCCGTCAATCAACAGGGTGTCCATGTCCCCGAGGTCTCCACCGCCGCTGACTGAGCCGTCCTCGCCATCGAAAACGATCCGGTCGTCACCGGACCCGCCGCTAATCAGATCTCTCCCGGCGCCGCCGTCTATAAAGTCGTTGCCGAAATCGCCAAGTAGGCGGTCATCGCCGAAACCGCCGTAGAGGGAGTCGTCACCGTCGGAAGCACTGAGACCGCCGTAGATGAGATCGTCACCGGCATCGCCAAAGATAAGATCCGCGCCATCACTTCCATTCAGGGTGTCGTCGCCGCCAGCGCCGTAGAGGGTATCATTCCCGGAACCGCCATTGAGGAAGTTCTCGAAACTGTTCCCATCCAGCCTGTTGTCGCTATCGTTGCCAGTGAGGTTAGCGGCACCCGCTGCTTCGACAAGATCCGCGTTCTCGATGTTGTCGAAGCCGGCGCTATTGAAGTTGACGCTAACCGAGGTAAAGACCGTGTCGTTGCCTTCATCGGCCAGTTCGACCAGACTGTCGGAGCCATCGTAGCTGTAACGATCGTCGCCCGTGCCACCATAAAGCGTATCGTTGCCGGCGCCACCGTCCAAGATGTCGTTCCCGGCGCCGCCGTAAAGGGTGTCGTTGCCGCCATTGCCAAGCAGGGTGTTGTCAAAGGTGTTGCCGACCAACCTGTTGTTACCGTCGTCACCTGTCAGGATGCCGGCGTTCGCTGACTGCAACAGCTCCGCGTTCTCGATGTTGGCGAATGCGCTGTCATTGAGATCGACGCTGAAGCTCGCGACCACCGTGTCGTTGCCCTCCCCAGAGAACTCCGTCACGCTGTCAAATTCGTCGATGATCAGGCGGTCGTTGCCCTGGCCGCCGTAGAGCGCGTCGGCGCCCGCGTCGCCGAACAAACTGTCGTCCCCACCGCCGCCATAGAGCGTGTCGTTACCGTCCCGCCCGCCAATCTGGTTGCCGAAGCTGTTGCCGGTCAGAATGTTGGCATTCTCATCACCCTCCAGGCGCTCGGCAACCGCCGCGTTCTGCAACTCCGCGTTCTCGATGTGATCGTATATCGCCTCTCTCAGATCGATGTTGAAATTCGCGACAACCGTGTCGCTGCCTTCCCCGGCAAACTCGAAGATTCTGTCGTCGCCGTCGATAATCAGACGGTCGTCGCCCACCCCGCCATAGAGGGTGTCATCGTCGAAGCTGCCGTCGAGAGTGTCGGACCCCTCACCGCCCAGCAGAGTATCCTCGCCGGACCCACCAATAAGAACATCGTCGTCGGCTTCACCGAGAAGGACGTCGTCACTGCCACCGCCGTCGAGCCTGTCGCCGCCATCACCACCAAGCAAAGTATCGATACCTGCACCGCCATACAGGTGATCGCCATCTTCTCCGCCGATCAGCGTGTCGTCTCCTGCGCTGCCGCGGAGCGTGTCGCTCCCCTCCTCACCAATCAGCCTGTCGTTACCTTGGTCACCATAGAGAACGTCATTGTTCTCTCCGCCGAGTAACAGATCATCGTCATCACTACCGACCAGCGTGTCGTCACCGGCACCGCCCAACAGGGTATCGTCACCGGCATCACCGAACAGAAGATCGTCGCCCTCGTCGCCAAAAAGCGTGTCGCTGCCTTCGCCGCCGTAAAGAGTATCGCCGCCTTCGCCGCCGTAGAGCAGATCGTTACCGTTGCCACCTCTCGCATTGTCGGCTCCATCGCCGCCATACAGCGTGTCGCTGTTATCGTCCCCTGTCATATTATCGTTGCCGCCGCCGCCGTACAGCAGGTCGTCATCATCCCCGCCATTCAGCTGGTCGCCCGCATCGCCGCCGAGCAACGTGTCGTCGCCGCTCTCGCCCTGCAATACCGTAAATGCACCGCCGCCGCCGACTATGTAATCATCACCTGCGTCGCCGGAGAGGACCGCAAAGCCGGGGGCCGCAATAATGATCTCGTCCGGGGCTGAACCGGCAACCCGCGAACCAGCTAGGGATTCAACATCCACCCTGAAGCGACTCTCCTCACCAAGGGCGTTGCGGACAGTGTAGACAAAACTGCCGGTCGTCGGGCCACTGGTATCGGCGACGAAGTTCACCGCATCAAATTCATTATCTTCGTCGGTGTCGACCAGTTCGGCTGTGCCGCCGGCGGCGTCCGAAACGGCGATGATCGATAGGGCCGCCGCGCCGCCCGACAACAGGGCCGCGAAGGGCACCACGATCGGTGAGCCATCCGCGATGTTGCTCAGCACCGGCTTACCCGGGGCCGCCGGGGGCTGGAGCACGCCGTCGACATCGACCAGCCGATTGAAGTTCTTCACAGCGATATCGAATATGCTGTCGCCGTCCAGGTCGAAGAACCCTTCAACATCGTTGTCGCCATTGTCCTGAATGAAACGCTGCAGACGGCGGAGTTCGTCTAGACCTATGGCATTGGGTGCGGGGCCGAAGCTTATCTCCAGGACATCGTTGCCGCTGCCGCCATCAAGCGTGTCAAAAGAACGGTTCGAATTGCCCGCTCCAACCCTATGGACCACGACGTCATCACCTGCGCCGGCGTCGACGGAATCGTTGCCGGCCCCGCCGTCCAGAGTGTCGGCCTCGCCGCCGCCGTTCAGCGTGTCGTCACCATCCAGGCCCAGCAGTTGATTGGCGCCGCTGTTACCAGTCAGCGCATTGTCCAGAGCATTGCCGGTACCATCGACATCGTCGGTGCCGGTCAGCACCAGGTTCTCCATATCGCCGCTGAGTACGGCGGTGGTCTCGCTATAGAGCGTGTCCCTGCCGTCGCCGCCAAGGAGCGTGTCGTCGCCATCGACGCCGTAGAACACGTCGTCGCCCAACCCGCCATAGAGCAGGTTCGCGCCCGCGCCGCCAGTGAGGGTATCGTCGTCGGCGCCGCCGTGGAGCGTGTCGCTGCCCTGGTCGGCGGTCAGGCTGTCATTGCCGCTGTCCCCGTACAACAGGTCATCGCCGTCCCCGCCGATCAGCGTGTCCGCGCCGTCGCCGCCGTAGAGCGTATCGCTATTGGTGCCGCCGTCCAGGTTGTCGGCACCCTCGCCGCCGTAAAGAAGATCAGCGCCTGTGGCACCACCGACCAGCGTGTCATTACCGAGGCCGCCATAGAGCGTGTCGTTGCCGCCGTCGCCGTTGAGGAGATTGTCATTGTCGTTGCCGGTGATCGTGTTGGCACGAAGACCGCCGCGGCCCGAGATCGCCTCTCCAACCAACTCCAGATTCTCGATGTTGCGGCGGTTTGCTTGGTCGGTACGGAAGCTAAAGTTGACCGAACTGATCACCGTGTCGGTGCCGGCACCCTCCTGCTCAACCAGCGTTTCGGCGTTGCTGTCGACAATGTAGACATCGTCGCCGAGGTTGCCGAACAGGGTGTCAGTGCCCAAGCCGCCATATAGCGTATCGTCGCCGTCGCCGCCGAACAGGTCGTCGTCCCCCTCGCCGCCATAGAGCAGGTCGTTGTCCGCGCCGCCGAACAAGCGTTCGCCTTGCGAGCCGCCGTAGAGCGTGTCGTCACCATCGTTGCCCTGCAGCTCGCTTGCCGCACTGGAGCCGACGATGAAATCGTTTCCTCCCGAGCCTTGCTGGCTTGTGGCAGCGCTGGGGCCCGCAATGATGATCTCATCCGCATCAGAAGCGCGGATAAAGCCCGGGCCGCGAAGGCTGATGCCCACGGTTGCGCTGAGGTCGTTGAAGCCGTCGGAGGCAAGGTAGGTGAAGCCGGCTGCGCCACTGCCGGCGTCGGCGATGAAGCGCACGGCATCGAACACACCGTCGCCGTCGGTATCGACCAGCTCCGCCGTGCCGCCGGTGACGCTCTCAACATCGACGACGGTCAGGGTCTCGCTGTCGTCGGACAGCAGGGCGGCAAAAGGAATGTCGATGGCCGAACCGCGGGGGATATTGGTCAGCACCCGGTCGTCGGCGGCCTGCGGATCTTCGATACCGCCGACGACGACCGTCAGCGCCTCGACGTCCTGAACCGTCATATCGGCAATGCCGTCGCCGTTCAGATCGAAGCTATCGGAGAGGCCGTTGTCCCCGCCGGCGGCGGCGTTGTCTTCAATGAAGGCCTGCAGCCGTTGCAGTTCCGCCAGGACCAGACCCTCGGGCCTGCCTTCAAAGGTCAGCGCCAGAGTGTCGAAGCCCTCGCCACCGGAGAGGGTATCGTGGCTGTCGCCGGCCTCGACATCGTGGCGCAGCAGGTCGTCATCGGCGCCGCCGTCCAGGGAATCGCTTCCTGCGCCGCCTTCCAGGGTGTCATCGCCGCCGTTGCCAGCCAGCGTGTCGTCACCCTCCAGGCCGCTGAGCGCATTATCGGCGTCGTTGCCGGTCAGGCTGTTGTTCTCATCATTGCCGGTGCCGTCGATAGCGGCATCTCCGGTCAGTTCAAGGTTTTCGAGGGCCTCGCCCAGGGTATAGGTGATGGAGGCCTTCACCGTGTCGGTGCCTTCGCCCGGGTCTTCGATCACCACGTCGTCGAGGCTGTCGACGATGTAACAATCGTCACCCGCACCGCCGACCAGGGTATCCGCGCCGCCGCCGCCGATCAGGGTGTCGTTGCCGTCCTGGCCGCTCAGCAGGTTGTCGCCGCCGTTGCCGGTCAGGCTGTTGTCCAGGTCGTTGCCGGTACCGTCCACGTTGTCGCCGCCGGTCAGCACCAGGTTTTCGATGCCCGGGCCCAGCACGGTTGCAATGGCACTGAAGATGGTGTCGTTGCCGCCGCTGTCGGTGACGTCGTCATCGCCGTCGACGCCGTAAAAGGCGTCGTCCCCAAGGCCGCCGTAAAGGAGATCGGCCCCCTCGCCGCCATAGAGGCTGTCGTTGCCGCCGCCACCGTAGAGCGTGTCGTCACCATCGGCGCCGTAGAGCAGGTCGTCGTCGCCGGTCGTGGGGTCGGGATCGTCGGGGGCATCGCCGTAGATCAGGTCGCCGTCGGCACCGCCGTAGAGCGTGTCCTGGCTGCCCTCATCGCCGATCAGGGTATCCGCACCGCCGTCCCCATAGAGCGCGTCATTGCCGCTGCCACCGTCGAGGAAATCATCCCCGGCGCCACCATAGAGCGTATCGTCTCCGCCGCCGCCGTAGAGGGTGTCGTCGCCATCGGCGCCATAAAGCAGGTCGTCGCCGCCGGTCGTGGCGTCGGGATCGTCGGGGGCATCGCCATAGATCAGGTCACCGTCGGCGCCGCCATAGAGCGTGTCCTGGCTGCCCTCATCGCCGATCAGGGTGTCCGCACCGCCGTCCCCATAGAGCGCGTCGTTGCCGAGGCCGCCCTCGAGGAAGTCGTCCCCCTCGCCGCCATAGAGCGTATCGTCACCGGCACCGCCGTAGAGGTGATCGTTATCGTCGCCGCCGTCAATGAAGTCGTCACCGCCGATGCCGTCATCGGAATCGCTGCTGTCGCCGTAGATCGTATCGCTGCCGACCCCGCCATAGAGCGTGTCGTCGCCGCCGGCGATGTTCAGTTCCGCCGTGGTGCCGCCCAGTGCCAGCACATCGCCGGCGATCAGGTCATTACCGGCCCCGCCCCGGATCGAATCGTCGCCGCCGCCGTTCACCACCGCGGAACCGACGGGGCCGTCTGCCAGCGCATCGCCGGAAATGGTGTCGTTGCCCGCACCGCCGTCGATGGTATCGCTGCCCGCGACACCGCCGTCACTGGCGGTATTGGTCACCGTGGCCGATACGGTGTCGTCATCTTCGGCCGCCAGGGCGTCGCCGGCCAGTGCATCGCCGGCGATGAGGTCGTTGCCCGCACCGGTGACGATGCTGTCGTTGCCGGCCCGGCTGCCGGCCCCATCGGCTGTGTTCTCGGTCAGGGCAGTAACAAGCTCACTGAAGGAAACAGTGTTAGGCACCCAAACCATAGCGTCGCCAGCGACGACCTTGGCGCCGTCGCCGCCCCGAATGATGTCGTTGCCGGCTTCGGCCCGCGCCGAAGCGGCGTCCTCACCCTCGACGGTTGCTGTATTGATGGCTCCGGCTTCACCGATACCGGCGCCGAAGGCCAGCGCATCACCCGCAACGAAGCCTTCTCCGTTGCCAATGCCAATATCATCGTTGCCCGATCGTGCAACAGAGGAACCTGCTTCACCTCTGCTTGCTACGGCAGTGTTCTCCGCGATGGCCTTGGTATCTGACAAACCAAATATCGACACACTCAAGGCGTCGCCGGCGATGAGCGACTCCTCGCGGCCCGTCTCGGCGTTCAACGGCAGGGCGAGGCGGTCGTTGCCGGCCGACGCTTGGCCGTCGCCGAACACGCCGGCTGTCGCCTCTGTCGAGTTGGTCACGAAAGCCGTGCTGGAGAAGGGGCTCACAGCAGCCAGGGCATCTCCGGCGATCCAGCCGCCGTCCCCAAGACCGATAATGGTGTCGTCGCCGGCTTTGGCCTCGCCGCCGAATCCGCTCACATCCGCAACATTGGTCAGCAATGCGGGACCGCCGACAGCGAAGCTGCCACCAGAGGCGAAAAACCTGTCACTACCGGAGGCACCGAAAAGAATGAGATCGTTGCCGGTACCGGCTGCTGCATAACCATCGCTGGTGTTGGCCGTATTCGTCGCCGCGACACCGCTGCTCTGCCCAAAATCCTCACCGGCGATAACCAGGAACTCTGCATCGTCGCCGTAGATGACGTCATTGCCGGCCCCGCCGACGAGGACATCATCGTTGGGACCGCCGCCGCTGGAGAGCGTGTCGTCACCGCCGCCGCCAAAGAGGCTGTCGTCCCCATCGCCACCGTAGAGCAGGTCGTCGTCGCCGCTCTGCGGGTTGGCATCGTCGGGGGTGTCGCCGTAGATCAGGTCGTTGTCGGCGCCGCCATAGAGCGTGTCCTGGCTGCCCTCGCCACCGATCAGGGTGTCCTCGCCCGCCTCTCCATAGAGCAGGTCGTTGCCGACCCCACCGTCGAGGAAGTCGTTTCCCGCACCGCCGTAGAGATCGTCGTGGCAGAAGCCGCCATAGAGGCTGTCGTTGCCACCGAAGCCAAAGACGGTGTCGTTGCCGGCGCCGCCGTCGAGGTTCTCAGCGGTGTCGTCGCCTTCGATCCGCTCTGCGCCGAGTTCGCAGAGATCCTCGACGACCTCACCGTCGACGATAATCTCGACCTCTTCCCAGTCGGCCACGGTGATGTCGTCGACGCCGTCGCCGTCCAGATCGAAGCTGTTGTCGGCAAAGCCGTTGGTGACGTTCCCCCAGGAGGCACCACCGAAATCGAGCGGGTCACGGTCCGCCGCCGGGTCGCTGAAGAAACCCAGCAGAGCCACCATCTCCAGCAACTCGTTGAGCGCAAGGTCGTTCGGTAGCACGTCGTAGGTGACCACCAGCTTGTCCAGGCCCAGGCCGCCGTCATAGAGGTTGCCCGTGCCTTGCGCCGCCGCATCGGCGACGTAGAGACCGGTATCGTCACCGGCGCCGCCGTCGACGCTGTCATCACCATCGCCGCCGTCGAGAAAATCGTTGTCGAGGCCACCGGAGACGACGTCACTACCGGCATCGCCATAGAGCGTATCGGCGCCGGAATCACCGGACAGCGTGTCGGCCCCGCCGCCGCCATAGAGCGTGTCGTCGCCACCCTCGCCGTGGAGCAGATCGTCATCGCCGCTGGTTGGGTCGAGATCGTCTGGCGTGTCGCCGTAGATCAGGTCACCGTCGGCACCGCCGTAAAGCGTGTCCTGGCTGCCCTCGCCACCGACAAGGGTGTCGATCCCGTCACCGCCATAGAGCGCATCGCTGTTGCCCCCGCCGTCGAGGAAGTCCTCACCGGCGCCGCCATAGAGGACGTCGTCACCAATACCGCCGTATAGATCGTCATCGCCGCCGATGCTGTCGTCGGCATCGTTGCTGTCGCCATAGAGCGTATCGTTGCCGTCGCCGCCGTAGAGCGTGTCGTTGCCGCCGGCGTTGTTGAGTTCCGCCGTGGCTCCGCCCAGGGCCAGCACGTCGCCGGCGATCAGGTCGTCGCCGGCGCCGCCCAGGATCGAATCGTCGCCGCCGCGGTTCACCACCGCAGAACCGGAAACACCGTCCGCCAGCGCATCGCCGGAAATCGTGTCGTTGCCGCCCCCGGCCACGATGGTGTCTCTGCCGGCCACGCCGCCATCGCTGGCGGCGTTGGTTACGGTAGCGAAGGCGCCACCGCCGACGTTGATCGCCAGCGCGTCGCCGGCAAGGATGTCGGCGTCGTCTCCGGCTGAAATGGAGTCGTTACCGGCGTCGCTACGCCCTACGCCCGCCGTATTATCCGCCGTATTATCGGCGATCGCTGTGGCGGTACCGCCGGGCGAGAAACTGATCGCCGCGGCATCGCCGGACACCCGGTTGCTGCCGCCAGCGACAAGAATCTCGTCGTTACCCGCCAAACCCTTCACAGTCGCCGCGTTCGAGACCATGGCCATGGCATTGCCGCCGGCACTTACCGCCAAGGCGTCACCGGCCACGTCATCGTTACCACTACCACCGCCAAGATCGGAGGCTATGGAGTCATTGCCCGCACTTCCAGGGCCGAGATTGGCAGCGCTGACAGTCGCCTCGTTGGTCTGTATCGCCGTGGCGCCGGCAGCGCCGATCGCCAGAGCGCCGCCGGAGATGGTGTCGTTACCCGCGGCCGCTTCAATGGTATCGCGGCCGGCAATACCGACGTCCTCGGCGCTGTTGCTGCCACGGGCATCGGCTGATCCAACGGTGGAAATCGCCTGAGCATCACCGGCCAGCACGTTGTTGCCTCCGCCGGCCTCGATGCTGTCGTTATCGGCATCGCTCCCGAAACCGGTGGCGACGTTGGTCTGCCGGGCGGTGGCCATAGTGGCGCCGATCGCCTGGGCGCCGCCGGAAATGCTGTCGCCGTCATCACCCGCGATGATCGTGTCGCCGCCCGCATTTAGGCGGAAACCAATCTCACCGTTGCTGTCCGCCGTATTGTCGCCATAGGCCGTGGCGACACCGCCGGAGGAAACTGCCTGGGCATCGCCGGCGACCTGGTTGGCCCCGGCGCCGGCATCGATACCGTCTCTACCGGCTTCGCTTCCTTGACCGTCCGCGGCGTTGACCTGCCGGGCTTCAGCGGAGATCCCGCCGATTGCCTGGGCATCGCCGGAAACCCAATCCGCCGCCCCGCCGGTGGTGATGTTGTCGCTGCCGGCCTTGGCATTGACATTCGAGGCGGAACTGTTGCCAACAGCCGAGGCCGTGCCGGCATCGGAAATTGCCTGGACATCGCCCGCCACCCGATTGGCGCCATCGCCGAGATCGATATCGTCGCCAGCGGCGACACCGTTCAGCGCTGTGTTCGTCTGGGTCGCCGTCGCCGAAGTCCCGCCGATTGCCTGAACATCGCCGGAAACCCAGTCTGGCGCCCCGCCAGCGGTGATGCCGTCGTTGCCGGCTCTGTTACCGAGTTCCAAGGCGAAATTGTCGCCAACAGCCGAGGCCGTCCCGGTATCGGAGATCGCCTGGGCATCGCCCGCCACCCGGTTGCCGCCGCCACCGGCCGCGATCACGTCGTTGCCGGCCTTGGGGGCGCGGTTGGGACCCTCCGCATGGTTGGTTTGGCTGGCCACGGCCGCGACCCCGCCGATCGCCTGCGCGCCGCCGGAGATACTGTCCGCACCCTCCGCCGAGGTGATGCTATCGCCACCGACCGCGGCGCTCTGTCCGGCAAAATTGGCGCCGGTCGCCGTGGCCGTACCGGCGGCGATGGCCTGGGCGTCACCCGCCACCCGGTCGCCTGTAAGATCAAACCCAGCGGTAGCGATGACATCGCTGCCTAGGGAGTCACCGCTGAAGATGCTGTCGCCGTTCTCGGCCGTCGCCGTGGCGTTGCCGCCGGTCGAAATCGCCTGGGCGTCGCCGGCCACCACGTCATCGCCGCCTTCGACCTCACCGCCAGCGTCCGCGGTGATGGAATCGTTGCCGGCAGAGCCACGGCCGTCCGGCGTCAGGTTGGCCTGCTTGGCCACAGCCTCGCCTTCCGCGACTGCCTGAGCGCCACCGGAAACGGTATCGTCGCCGCTGCCGGCGATCATCGTGTCGTTGCCCGCCTGGCCGGCGCGGACGTCCACGGTGTTGGTAGCGCTGGCGGTTGCCGTGGCGCCGTCGCCGACACCGATCGCCTGGGCTTCGCCGGCCAGAAGGTTGTCTCCTTCTCCGGCCTGAAGAGAGTCGTTGCCGGCGCGCCCCAGCCCGCCGGCGGCATTGGTCTGCTCGGCTGTCGCGTTCACGCCTTTCGCCAGCGAACCGCCGGAGATGGTGTCGTTACCGGCGCCGGCGAGGATGGTGTCGTTGCCTGCCTCGATATCGCCTTGTCGCCGTCCGTTGTTGCCATTGGCTGTGTTCTTTGCGGAGGCTTTGGCGTCATAACCCCGGGCCAGCGACTCGCCGGCGACCAAGTCGCCCTGCTCGGCGCTACCAGTGAAGATCAAATCGCTGCCGGCGCTCGTCGCCTGCCCGCGCTCATTGCTCACCGTGTTGTCGGTGCTGGCCTCGGCCAGCCCGTTCTCGCTATCGGCGAAGGCTGCCGAATCACCGGCGATGGCATCGTCGCCGTTGCCGCCGTTGGCACCATCGAAACCATCGATACCGACCTGGATTACATAATCGCCGGTCTCTCGGCCATCGTTATCGACCGTACCGCCATCATTGACGTCGTTAC
Organism: Pelagibius sp.; assembly: GCF_965249265.1. Lineage (NCBI taxonomy): Bacteria > Pseudomonadati > Pseudomonadota > Alphaproteobacteria > Rhodospirillales > Rhodovibrionaceae > Pelagibius > Pelagibius sp. The sequence continues at coordinate 4,274,372 of NZ_OZ252224.1, forward strand.
CGCTGCTGACGATTCCGAAGTAATAGACGCCGTCGGCAGGCACGACGAAGGTCAGTAAGGAATCGTACTCACTGCCGTCAAAATCCGACGATCCCGGGTCCAGCGCTTCGCCGGAATCTTCGTTATCGGCAATGACGTTGCCGTCGGCATCCAGCAGCCATACCGCCGGATCGAAGCCATCGCCCTGGCCCCAGGCGAAATCGACATCCAGGGTGAGGATCTCGCCGGCCTTCAGCTCGACACGGTAGAAGTCGACATCGTTCTCCTCGTTGATCTTGCCTTCGATCCGCACCCGGGGATCGCTGTCGTCACCGACCGTCGCATCAGGCGCAACGCCGAAGTCGGCGCGCGCGATGACCTGGGCTGTTGCCAGCGTGCCGTTCACATCGACATGATCGCCGTCGGCCGGAAGCTCGACCCCCCCACCGTCGTCGCCGCTGGGCTCAAAACCGGTGTCGCCATCCACAATCGTCGCCGGCCCGCCGGGGTTACCGGCTTCGGCAGGAACCTGATCGGCACGGATCACGTCATTGCCGGCCGAGCCATCATCGCCGGCGATATTGCTGCTGTAGGCCTTGGCGTCGAAGCCCTCGGCAAAAGAATCGCCGGCGACGGCGTCATTGCCGTTCCCGGCCCCGATCGTGTCATCGCCGGCCTTGCTGCCTTCCTCATCGACTTTGTTGAAGGTGTTGGCCTTGGCCTGAGAGACCGAGATCTCCATCGCGTCGCCGGCAGCCCGATTGTCGCCCGCACCGGCATCGATATCGTCGCTGCCCGCGGTACCTTCATCTACAGCGGTATTGTGGGTGTTGGCAGTCTGGATTTCAGCGCCGCCGCCGATGACGGTCTCACCGGGGCCGGTTACGATCACCAGGGAGTCGCCGGAGATGATATCGCTGCCGTCGCCGGCGTCGATGCTGTCATAACCGGCGGAGCCGCTGTCTGCATTGTTGCGGGTTTCGGCGGACGCAGAGCTACCCCATGCCAGAGCATCGCCGGCCACGGTATTCTTGCCGACTCGGGCGTCGATCACATCATTGCCGGCCACGTCCTCCGCGCGGTCGCTGCGGTTCTGGCTGATGGCCGTCGCCGAAGAGGCATCCCCCCCGGCGCTTGCATCCGCCAGCGCATCGCCGGCGATCCAGTCATCGCCGGCTCCGCCGTCGATGGTATCGCTGCCGGTCGCCGCCGTGCTCTCGCCGTCCCGCAAACCAAGATTATAAGCCGTCGCCTCCGCGGTGCCCGACGATCCTTCACCGGTGATGATCGCCGCTGCATCGCCCGCGATCCTGTCGTTGCCCGCGCCACCGTCGAGAACATCGTTGGCGAAACCCCGGTCGGTCGCGCCCGTCCCATCCGGCGGACGGACGACGCTGTTGTCGGAATAGCTCACCGCCCGGGCGCTTTCGGCACCGGTCGCCAGGGCATCGCCGGAAACCGCGTCATGGCCGTTGCCGGCGACGATGGTGTCGTTGCCACCCAGCACCGCGATAGCCGCGCTGCCATCCTGGGCAACCGCCCCTGGAATGGAATCCACGTTGTTCAGCGCATCGCCGGCAATGGCATCGCTGCCGGCGTGATCGGGATCGTCGTCCGGCAAACCACCGATCTCTTCCGAGCCGTCGCCGTAGATCTCATCGTCGCCGCTGCCGCCTTCCAGGGAATCGTTGCCCTGGCCGCCGATCAAATAGTCTCCCCCGGCGCCGCCGTAGAGCGCATCGTCGCCGGCCTCACCGAACAGAAAGTCGTTGTGATCGTTAAACAGCGGTGTGTGGCTGAGATCAGCAGTATCCTCGCCGCCCAGCACCCCGGAATCCAGAACCTGCTGGAACTGGTTCTGTGCCTTGGCGCCCTGCTCCGCGCGCAGCGCTTGCGAGCCGCCGTAGAGCGAATCCCCGCCCTCGGCACCTAAAAGGAAATCCGGGCCGCCGCCGCCTTCAAGGACATCGCCCCCAACATCCGCCGCCTGCAGATAGTCCTGACCGGCCAGGGGGTCCGGGTTGTCCTGGTCCGGATTCAGGTCGTCGTTCAACGGGTCCTTGGCATTGGCGTCGCCCGCCGCCGACTCGTCATCCGCGTTGAGGTCGTTGAGACGCCCGTCGGTGGGAACCGTCCCGGTAGTCCAGTCGCCCTGAGTGTCGCTGTCGTCGCCATCAACCCGTGCGAAGATACGATGGCCGCCGGTCAAGCGGCCGTTGAAGGTCTCGAAGTTCAGGTTCAGCAGTGGAGAGCCGAAGCCGTCAGGCGCGCTGGCAAAGCCCGGATCGGTCAATCCGTCCAAGTCTTCCTGGGCCAGATTGGCGGCAAAGGTATCGAGAGAGCTGGTGGCCCCTTCCGCGTTCGTGAACACCAGGTTCACCGCAATGCCTTCCGTAGTGTCCGCGCCCAGATCCCAGAAAACCTGAGCCGGGATCTCCAGGCCGCCGACGACGCTGCCCTCGGCATCGAAGATCCGCACCACCACGGTCTCAAGCCCATCGCCGAGGCCGTCACCGGCAAGCTGATAGAAAACCGCGAAACCGCCGGCGGGGATCGTGATACCGTCCGGCACCGCAAAGGAGACGACGTCGCCGGCGGGATTGAGAAGCTCGACCACCAGGCTCTCGGTCGAAACCGCTTCGCCGCCGTTGCTCCGCAGTTCGATGAAATTGTAGGCCTCAAGCAACGCGGCGGCCGGGACCGCCGGTTCAGCGTCCGGCAGATCAGGAAGGGCCATCTCGACCGACAGGCCGATCTCGTTGATCAGCAACGACGGCGGCGGCGGCAGGGCTTCCGGATCGGCAAGCAGCTCGATCGCATCGGCGGCAACCTCGAGCACACCGAATTCCAGCTCCGTTCCTTCGAGCACATCCGCCGTAGCCCCCGGCAGATCGATGGTTTCACCCAGATTGTCGTTATAGGCGGTTGCACCGCCGCCCTGAGCCCCTGGGCCGGCGGCGGTCTCAAGACTGGCGTCACCGGTTTCGGCCAGCGCCAGCGCCTGACTAATCAATACGTCCGCATCGATCTCGACGCCGGCAAGCGTAAAACTCGGCGCCTCACCGCTTTCCGCCAAGGTGACCAGATCGAGGAAAACGATCTGGCTGTCGGGTGCGCCGTCGCCATCGTCGTCGAAAGTCAGGATGAAGTCCGCGCCGGCAATCCGAACCTGGGCGGTCTCCGGCGAAAAGGTCAAGTTGTAGGTCTGCCCGGCCCTCGCCTGAATCTCTACAGACTGCCCGGGTCGACTACGTGAAACATCCATTGTCTCCGCCGCCTGGCCAAGACTGGCGATGCTGGCATCACCCCCAGCAATGTCATTGCCTTTGATGGATTTAGAGTCTTCAACAGGTTTGGGCCCGGTGTCTTCCTGACTCTCCTGCGCGCGGATAAGGTCGTCCGTCATCGCCGCTCTCCCACTTGTCCCCACATACCCCTGCGACAGATGCGAAAACCGGACGTTGGAGGCCGCTTTTCATATCCGTTACATGCGTGATTTCTTAATCACCTGAGTTCTTAGATGTTCCCAAACATCCGGAGCCCGAGCCCCCTTGCGCGCAGGGAGTTTCAGACGCCTGTGTTCCTGTACATCCTCGCCAGCCCGCTGAAATTCTGCCCACGCCAGCGATGCCGCACCTGTGAGTAGAAGCAGGTTTAGTAATTGATTTGAATGGGAAATTTGGAGTTTGACCGATCTACAGGCACCTTTGTCCGAAATGAGTCTTTAGCCCATACAGAGATGTGAGGTTACGATCCATCAACCTTCAGTTAGACTCGAATCACGATGGTAAATTTGCGCGCTACACGGTGGCTGTTTTTCTTGGCAGCGCTCTTTCTTCCGACCGAGCCGGCACGTGCCGATACGGCGCGGGGGAGCGCCGAGGCCTGCACGATTCTCGGCGACGGAACGTCGATGGCCAACAGCCTGTCGGAACGGGCCGATGACAAGTTGAGGCCGCTATGGGCCGACTTCTTTCTCGATCCCACAGGTAAGATCGAGCCGGCCGCCATTGCGGCACAGGCATTCGAAGCCGGACGCTGCGCCCTCTCTTTCCGGGCCCCGCTTCCCGATCAGACTCTCTGGTTCCGCTTCAGCGTCGTCAATGACCACGCTGATGATAAGCAGTGGTTCGTCGCCTTTTTGGAATACATCTTCGATGAGGTGGTGCTGTTCGAACAGCAGCCGGAGGGATTGATCGCCGTATCGCAAAACGGCCGCACGATCCCGGTCCCGGAAAGGGTGAACAATGAGGTCAAGACCGGCTTTCCCCTGAATGTCGGGCCAGGCGAAGAGAAAACCTTTTACCTGCGCATTCGGGGTACCTTCGCCCCCACCATAACCCCCGTCATCATGGCGCCGGACCTGTTCTCGGGTTGGGCGACATTGAGCCTTGTCATGACCGCGGTTTTCCTGGGTTACGTGGCCGCGATCGCCTTCATCAGCCTGATCCTGTTCCGCCATGTCGATGTGCGCTTCTATCAATACTACGCGCTCTACATGGTCTGCTTCTTCGTTTTTTCGTTCATCTATGACGGATGGCTCAGTAACTTTGCCGGCGTCACGCTGCCGGTGACCGTGATGTCACCGTTTCGCGAGTTCATGGCCGGGCTCGGCGTCTTCGCCAACATCCAGTATTGCCGGGTACTGTTGCGGATCGACACGGGCACCCCCAGGCTGAGATGGCTGTTCCTGGCCCTCTCGGGCATTGCCGTCGTCACCACGGGGCTTGCGGTTGTCGACCCCTGGGGCCTCTCCATGCCCTTGCATCTCGCCTTCTTCGCCTGCCCCCTGGTCCTTCTCGGCGTGGCCTTCAAGAGGATCTTTGACGGACTGCCGCAAGCAAAGTTCGTCTTCGGATCCCTGCTCGCCCTGACGGCGGGGCTGTCCACGGCCGTCTACGCCTTTGTGTCTCCAACCGAGATCACACAAGCGGCCTTCGCCTACGACCTCGTTGTCATGCGACCGCTCACCTGGGGATATTATCTCGCTGTTATGGGCGAAACGGCGTTCATGATGGTCGCCATCTCCTCCATGACAAAGGCCGTCAAGACCCAGCGGCAGGCCGCTGTCAGAGAAGTAAAGGCCCTTCGGCGCGACGTGGCTACCGCCGAGCAGCGCCACGCCGAAACCCTGAAGTCCACCGGCGCCAGGATTGAAGCGCTTGAAGCAAGCCTGATCGGGAGTCCTCAGAAGAAACTGCTACCGCCCGCCGATCAACGCTTCGTGGAGGCCGCCACGGAATGCATCCTCGAGCGCCTCGACGAGCCGGGCTTTGGCGCCAGGGAACTGGCAGGCGCCTTGGGCACCAGCGAAAAAACCCTTGGCCGGCGTCTGAAGGGAGCCTGTGACCTGACACCGGCCGCCTTTATCCGGTCGGTTCGCCTGAACTTTGCCCGGGACCTGATTTTGCTGCGCCAGCACAGCACCGTGGCCGAGATTGCCCACGCCGCGGGCTTCTCCAACTCCGGCCACTTTGCCAAGCTTTACCGGCAGGAATTCGGCGAGGCGCCGAGTGAGTCGTTCAGATCCCTGAAGGTGGCCGAATAGCGAAGCCGGCAGGGCCGGTGCCGGCGGCACAGCCCATCTGCCCGGAACTGTTCGGCCTCACCCAGGGATAGCCCGGGGCTGCAGTTGACCGCCCTCTCTCCCGGCCCGCGCGCCGTCTCCGGCCACTGCTTTACCGGATCAGCCTGTTCCTGAGCCGCCTGGACGCTGGTGCCAGGCGAGTTCGCCAGCTTCTTGCATCACCGTCGTTCCCGCAGTTCCTTGAATGATCTGCGCCAGATCGGCCAGAGCCCCGATCGCCGCGATCTTTCCTGTGCGCTCGGCGAAGCGGCAGGCGGCCTCGACTTTCGGCCCCATGGAGCCGGCGGGAAAGGTGTAGGCCTGCATCGCCTTGGGCGTCGCCCGTCTGATCGCCCGGGCCTGCGGCTCGCCCCAGTCGACGTAGACGGCGTCCACATCGGTTGCCATAACGAAGAGATCGGCCTCGAGCTCGCGGGCCAGCAGTTCGCTGGCGAGGTCTTTATCGATGACCGCCTCGGTGCCGGTCAGCTTGCGATCCGCATCGTAGACCGTCGGAATCCCGCCGCCGCCGGCGCAGATGACGATGGCGCGCTGCTCCAGCAGCCAGCGGATCGGCCGGATATCGAAGATCCGCTTGGGCTGCGGTGAGGCAACGACACGCCGCCAGCTATCGCCGTCCTGCTTGATTGACCAGTTTTTTTCCTCGGCGAGCCGGCGCGCCTCTGGGGCTTCGTAGACAGGACCGATGAACTTGGTCGGATTGTCGAAGGCAGGGTCTTCAGGGTCCACTTCGATCATCGTCAGCAGGGTTGCAAAGGACATCTCATCGGGCAGCAGATTGGCCATCTCCTGCTCGATCATGTAGCCGATCATGCCCTCGGTCTGTGCGCCGAGGACGTCCAGCGGGTAAGCCTCGTCCGGCTTGTAGGCCGCCCCCTGCAAAGCAAGCAACCCGACCTGCGGGCCGTTGCCGTGAGAGATGACAAGCGCGTGCTCGCGGGCCAGCGGCGCCATGGCCGCGGCCGCTGCGCGGACGTTCACGCGCTGGTTCTCGGCGGTCAGAGCCTGGCCGCGCCGCAACAGCGCGTTGCCACCAAGAGCGATGACGATGCGCAAGGCTCAGGCCCCTATCGTTGCGACCAGAACGGCCTTGATGGTGTGCATGCGGTTCTCCGCCTGATCGAAAACGATGGAGCGCTCCGACTCGAAAACCTCCTCGGTGACTTCCATGGCATCGAGGCCGTATTCCTCCCGGATCTCTTCACCCACGACGGTCTCCGCATTGTGGAAGGCCGGCAGGCAGTGCATGAACTTGGCGTGACGATTGCCGGTCATCTCCATCACGTCCCGGGTGACCTGATAGGGCCTAAGAAGGTCGATCCGCTGACGCCAGAGGTCCGCCGGCTCGCCCATCGACAGCCAGACATCCGTATAGATGTAATCGCAGCCGCTGACGGCCTCTTCGACATCTTCGGTCAGCGTTACCTGCGCTTTGGTCGTCTCCGCCAGGGCGTTGCACCGCTCAACCAGATCGCTGTTCGGCCACAGCTTCTTCGGCGCGGCCATCCGGATATCCATGCCCAGCTTGGCGGCGCCGATCATCAAAGAATCGCCCATGTTGCTGCCGGCATCGCCCAGGAAACAGAAACTGACATCGGAGAGATGCTTGTGCGTGAACTCCCGCATCGTCAGAAAATCGGCGAGAATCTGGGTCGGGTGGAAGCTGTCGGTAAGGCCGTTCCAAACCGGGACACCGGCGAAGTTGGCCAGGTCTTCGGCGATGTCCTGGCCAAAGCCGCGGTATTCGATGCCATCATAGATGCGGCCCAGTACACGGGCGGTGTCCTTCATGGTCTCCTTGTGACCGATATGGCTGCCGCTGGGACCGAGATAGGTCACCTGGGCCCCTTGATCGTAAGCCGCCACTTCGAAACCGGTCCGGGTGCGTGTCGACGCCTTCTCGAAAATGAGGGCGATGTTCTTGCCGGCCAGACGGCGCTGTTCGTAACCGGCGGCCTTCGCAGCCTTCAGGTCCGCGGCCAGGCGGAGCAGATAGCGGATCTCATCCGGCGTAAAGTCGAGCAGAGTGAGAAAACTCCGCCCCCTCAGATTGATCGGCATGGGCTCTCTCCATGAAGCAAACCAAAATGCCCTTCCCATTGAGAAGGTCGAACCATCGTTTCAGGCCGGATCGCGCAGCAGCGGGCAGGTCATACAGTGGCCGCCGCCGCGGCCACGGCCGAGCTCCGACCCACGGATCGTAATGACCTCGACACCGGCCTTGCGCAGCTGCGTATTGGTATAGGTGTTGCGGGCGTAGGCGATGACCACACCGGGTTCCAGGGCGACGACGTTGTTGCCGTCATCCCACTGTTCACGCTCACGCTCATAGGCATCGCCGCCGGTGAAGATAACCCGAAGCTCATCGATGCCCAGACAGTCTGCGGCGACGGTGAAAAGGTGCTTCTTCTCCCGGCGGAAGTCGATCTCGCCTTCCTTGTCGCCCGGCCTCAGGCTGTAACAGACAACCTCGTCGCAGACCGCCTTGTAGGCGGTCGCCAGATCGCGGTCGCAGAGCGAGAAGACGGTGTCCAGATGCATTGCCGCACGGGATCGCGGCATCTGGCAGGCGACAACCCGTTGCGCGGCGCCATGGTTGAACAGCGACCGTGCAACCTGACCGACGGCCTGGGGCGTCGTGCGCTCTCCCATGCCGATGAGAACGGCACCGTTGCCGAGCGGCATGACGTCCCCGCCTTCAAGTGTCGCCAGCCCATGATCGACATCGGGATCGCCCCACCAGACGTTCAACGCCGTTTCCCGGAACGCAGGATGGAATCTGTAGATCGCCGTCGTCAGCAGCGTTTCCTGCCGCCGGGCCGGCCAGAACATCGGGTTAAGCGTGACGCCGCCGTAGATCCAGCAGGTCGTATCCCGCGTAAAGATGGTGTTCGGCAGCGGCGGCAACACGAAGCCATCCGGGCCAAGGTAGCGGCCGAACATGCCCTTCGGATCGAACGGCAGCTCGCCGGCGGCGATGCCGCCGATCAGATAGTCTGCCAAATCCTTGGCCGGCACCTCGCCCAGCCAGCCGCGCAGGTCGGCACAAAGGCCGACCCCGACCTGATTCTCCGTGATCTTGCGATCAAGAACCCAGGCGCGTGCCTCGGGGATGACCATGGTCGCCGCCAGCAGCTCATGCATCTCAAGGACCTCGACACCGCGCTCCGCCATCTTGGAGCGGAAGTCGTAGTGATCGGTCTTGGCCTGCTGGACCCAGAAGACATCATCAAAGAGCAGATCCCGGCAATTCTCAGGGGTCAGGCGCTCGTGAGCCCTGCCCGGCTGACAAACCAGGACTTTGCGCAGTTTCCCCACTTCCGAATGAACGCCATAGCCAGCGATCACGCCGGTATCCCGATGCAAGTTTTCATCTTTCATCCGACGGCAACTCCAAGGCTGAGCGTGATCATGATCATGATCGTGAGAATCCCACAGAGCGGCAATACGAAGCGCAGCCAGCGTTCATAGGGTATGCGGCCGATGGCCAGGGCACCCATGACCACCGCGAAAGTCGGGTTGAAGAAGTTCACCAGGCCGTTGGCCGACTGGTAGGCAGTGACCACGAGATCGCGGCCGACCCCCGCGAAGTCGGCCAGCGGCGCCATGATCGGCATGGTCAAAACCGCAAGGCCGGATGACGAGGGCACGAAGAACGACAGTGCCACCTCAAGCCAGTACATGGTGTTGATGAAGGCAATGGGCGACAGGCCGTCCATGGCCTGGGCGGCGTGGAAGAGGATGGTATCGGTAAGATGGCCGGCGTCCATCACGACAACGATACCGCGGGCGACACCAATGATCAGGGCAACGCCAAGCAGCTCTTTGGCGCCCTCCACAAAAGCGGTGGTGAAGCCTTCCTCACCCAGGCGGTCGATGACCCCGACGACGATCGCCGACGCCAGAAAAAGCGCGGACATTTCAGCCATCCACCAGCCGCCGGCCGCAACGCCCCAGACCATGACCCCGAAAGTACCCGCAAAGATCAACAGGATGATTTTCCGCCGGAGCGTAAACGTGATGGCTTGCGACGTTTTGCCGCCCTTCAGGAAATGCGCCTCATTGGCCTCTCGGCGGTCGGCGACAATCGAATTGGCGGGGTCACGACGGACCTTTTCGGCATAGCGCATGACATAAGCAACACAGATCAACCAACCGACGCCGAGGATGATCAGACGCAGAAAGATCCCATCGGTGAAGGGAATACCGGCCGCGTCGGCGGCGATGACCGTTGCGAAAGCATTCACGGTCGACCCCAGCACGCCCATGGCGGCACCGATCAGAATGATCGCAACGCCGGTCACGGTGTCATAGCCGGCGGCAATCATGATGGGTATGACGATGGTGTAAAAGGCCAGCGTCTCCTCCGCCATGCCGTAGGTCGTGCCACCCGCGGCAAAGAGCGACATCAGGATCGGAATCATCCACTTTTCCCGGCCTTTGAGCGCCCTCATGGTGCCGGTGATCCCGGCATCGATGGCCCCGGTCTTGGCGACCACGCCAATGAAACCGCCGAGCACCAGAACGAAGAGCGCCACGTCGATGGCGTTGGCCTCGTAGCTGGCCGGATCATAGAAGCCGGCAATCGGCGCCAGAATAATGGCGCCGAGGCCCTGCGGATTTGGCTCGACTTCCTGATAGGTACCGGGCACCGGCACCTCCCGGTTCAAGGTTTCATTGAACGCCTGATCGTACTCCCCGGCGGGAACGATCCAGGTGAGTGCAGCGACGACGACAATCAATCCAAAAAGGATTGTGTAGGCGGTCGGGAACTTGAAGCGCGGCGCCGGGCCGGCAGAGTCACTTGCCAACAGAGGGTTCCTCTTCGGTTCGAAACACCGCGGTGCGGCGGTCACACTTTTCTCAAACATCCGTACGACTCGCCTGAACCGAACCAAAACTCGAATCGAATTGGTCGGCCAAGAAGTCGGACAAAGTCCACCTCCGCGTCCCGCTTCGTCACCAAGTGACGCACCAGCGGAACGGTCCTGTATTGGAAGCAACGGACAAAACGGAGTGTACACCGACGCAGCTACTGAACCTTGATCTAGGTCATGCAGCTTACCGCTGAGGCAATGTGACAGCGCCGGCACTGGACGAATACAGCCCAATCAACCCGGCAGTCATAGCGGCGTAACGGTATCGTTGGGATATGCAAGAACGGTGATCTTGTCACCGACATCAAGAGTTCCAGCAGATAGCCTGGCGCTCGTCCAGCCCTGCGTTTGCCCGCCGGACGCATGCATAGGACAGAACAGCTACCCCCCATTTCCGGAAGGACAGCACCGATGGAAACAGAACAGACAGACGTGCGGCCCGTGATGCCGCAGTTGAACAAGCCAGCGCCGAACTTCGAGGCAAAAACCACCGCCGGCCCAAAGAAACTTGACGACTATAAGGGTCGCTGGCTGGTCCTCTTCTCGCATCCGGCAGACTTCACGCCGGTCTGCACCACGGAGTTCATAGCCTTCGCCCAGGCCCACGACAGGTTTCAGGCCCTCAACTGCGACCTGCTCGGGCTGTCGATCGACAGCACCTTCGCGCACATCGCCTGGGTCCGGAACATCAAGGAGATGTTCGGAGTCGAGATTCCCTTCCCCATCATCGAGGATCTTTCGATGAAAGTGGCCGCCGCCTACGGCATGATCCAGCCGGGCGCCAGCGATACTTCAGCGGTTCGCGCGACCTTTCTGATCGACCCGGAGGGCAAGCTCCGCGCCATGGTTTACTACCCCATGAGCAACGGCCGTTCGGTCGACGAGTTCCTCCGTCTGCTCGACGCGCTCCAGACCAGCGACGCACATGGCGTCGCGACGCCGGAAAACTGGCGCCGCGGGGAAAAGGTCATCGTTCCGCCGCCCGCGACTGCGGAAGAGGCCGAAAAGCGGGCCGCTGAGGGTTACGACTGCACCGACTGGTATTTCTGCAAAAAGGACCTTGCCGCGTGACCGCAACGACAACATCACCAGGGACGTCCCTGTACCAGGACTTGGGAAATCTCTCCCTCGCAGTGATCCTGGTACTGATCTTGGCCCTGGCGCTGCCGGTCCCCGCCACGGCGGCCCCTGAACCGCAGGACCCGAAGAAACAGACCCCCTGGCATCTCTACCTCGACGCCCAGGGTGCCTACGAAATGAAGACGCAGCTTGGCGATCAGGTCCTCTTCGTCGACGTGCGCGACCCCATCGAAATCATGTTCACCGGCTTCACCGATGTCGTCGACGTCAATGTGCCGTTTCTTCTCGCCAACCGCGGCCAATGGCACCGGTCCAAGCCGAACTTCGCGATGGAGAAGAACCCGGACTTCGAGCCCCTGATCGCCCGCGCGCTTGCCGCCAGGGGCCTGACGAAGGAGGTCCCGGTGATCCTCATGTGCCGCTCCGGCGGTACGCGGGGCGCCCCTTCTGCCTTGGCGCTTTGGGGCAAGGGATACGAGCAGGTCTATGTCGTTGTCGACGGCTTCGAAGGCGGCACGGTCAAAGAGGGTCCCAGGAAAAACTGGCGCCTGAAAGACGGATGGAAGAACGCCGGGCTGCCGTGGGGCTACGGCCTCAACAAAGAAAAGATGTATCTCGCCGAATAGGCGGAAATTCATCCAAGCAAAGGAGAAAACTGAATGAAACGACTATTCCTGGTTCTCACAGTGGCGGTGGTCACCACTTTCGGGGCCAATATGGCGGCAGCCAGCGAAGACCGGCAAGACCTCTTTGTCGTTGTCACCTCGCCGGAACCGCAAACCCAGGGCATGGCCATGGTGCTTTCCATCCAAGCCCTCAAGCAAGGCGCCAGGGTGGAAATGCTGTTGTGCGGCCCGGGGGGCGATCTGGCGCTGAAGGACGCGGCGCAGACAACCCTGAAACCGCGCGGTGTCACGCCTCAGGGAATGCTCACGACACTCATCGGCATGGGCGTGAAACCTCAGGTCTGCGCCCTCTACCTGCCAAATGAAAACAAGTCTCCCGCGGACCTCATCGAGGGCGTGACAGTCGCGCAACCACCGGCAATCGCTGCCGCGCTCCTGGCGGAAGACACAAAGCTGTTCACTTTCTGAATCTTCAGCGGAAATCGTGAGCCTGGGCGTGGATGCTTTCTACGCCCCGGCCTGCGCCGGCTTGGTCCAAGTTATGCACTTGCCTGACGGCTATGAGATAAGAAACCGGTTCTTCCCTGCGTGGATGCTGACTAACATCTCCTGGATCCGCTTCATAGAGCAGGGAGCCGGGATAGACATCCAGATACACCGGCCGACCATGAAGGAATTTCTTTCCGGTGCCCCACCGCCTGCACCAACGACAAGCTCAGTTCAGATACTGGCGTCCTGCGAAGTGTAAGGCAGAGAGCGCCTCACGGATGCTGCCACTTACCAGATAGTGCAAGCCGAAGGCCGCGCCGAGAATGATTCCACCAAGCGTGATCGGTGCGCTCATCGACAAGGTGGCCATGCCGGAAATCCCCTGGCCGACGGTACAGCCCAGCGCCGTTACGCCGCCAAAGCCCATGAGGAAAGCGCCGAGCAGATGGCGGCGCATCTCCCGCGCGTCATCGAAAGCCTCCAGCCGCAGTTCGCCCTTCGCCGCCGCGGTGAGGAAAGCGCCGACAATGGTTCCCGCTACCAGCCCAACACTGAAGGTAACGGTCGCGCCGGAGAACGTCAGCAAATAGACGATCGTCTCTCCGGGCGGCAAGACATAGCTCAACGACTGAACGCGCTGAGGATCGAAGGGGTCATCGCCCAGGATCCCGGTCACCGCGAAGCCCGCCGCCACGGTGGCACCGATCAGAACGCCGGCCACGATGTCCCGATAGGCGCGGCGAAAGCCTGCATGGCGGAAACACCACCAGCACATCGCCGCCGGCAACAGGATGCCGAGGACCAGGCTGGCGGAGGTACGTTCGATTCCCAAAGCGGCCGCGAGGAGATGGGACAGCCCCTGCCCTCCCAAACCTTCCAGATTCCAGCTCAGGGGTTCGATAACGCTCTCGCGAAGGACACCGGTGAGCCCTCTTGCGGTCATGTATGCCGTCAGACCGAGAACCAGAAAGACAACGACGGCCCGCAGGTCGCCGCCACCGAGGCGCACCAGGGTGCCGTAGCCGCAGGTCCCAACCATGGCCATGCCGAAACCAAAAAGCAGGCCTCCCAGCAGCGCGCCCGCCCATCCAAAGTCGGCAGCGAGGTAGAAGCTCTCGCCGATGCGCGCAAGGCCGGCGGCATCAAGAAGCTGGACCAGAAACACGGCGACCGCAATCGCCAGACCCCAGCTGCGCAGCCGCCTGCTGTCTTCCGCCAGGACCCAGTCCTCGATCGCCCCGAAAGTACAGAACCGCGCGCCTCGGGCGACGGCGCCCACGACGCAACCTGCGGCCAAGCCACCGCTGGCCAGCATCAGCGAGGTGGGAATCTCGTCCATAAGTCAACTCACCTTCAGGGTCCGCTCACCAGACATCCGTTGATTTGCCTTCCGCCTTGAGCTGCGCAAGCTTCTCCTGCAGATAACGCTGGAACGACTGGTCCCGGTACTGGCCGCTCCGGACAAACTCAAACATGCTCGCGAAATGAAACGGCTTGAAGTAGCCGGGCATACGGGCCACCTCGCTCGCCCGACCTGCGCGACCCTCAACGGCTTGCGGGTCGTTCGGAAAGAACACGACGGTCGGGGTGAAATTGATTTGCCACTTTCGCGCCAGGGCCCGCTCCTCAAGCTCTTCGCCATCGAAATCGGTGACGGCGCGGCTGCCCCAGAGGTCCAGTTGGAGCAGCTCGAAGTTCTCCTGCAGATAGGAAACGATCTTCGGACGTGACAGATTAACAGCGTGCAGCTCGCGGCAATAGGGGCAGCCGCGCTGTTCCCACAAGACCGCAAAGTGTTTGCCGCTGGCAGCCGCGTCGCCAAGGTCTTCCTGCAGGTCGAGAAAACTCTCGATGAACCAGTCCTGGACATGCAGCCCGTTGTCGCCAACCTCGGGTTCGGCAGCGCGCAGGCTTGACGGTGAAAGGAGACTGGCGGTGGCTGCCATGCCGGCAAGCAGCACCGTCCTTCGGTTGCTTTCCATGGCTTCTCTCCCTCTTCAGCGCCGCTGCCGGGTGTCGCTCGAAGCCGGTGATCAGCACCGGGGAGAAGGCCAAAAGCAGCGTCGCTGTTTTTTACATTTTTATATTCAAATATTTATATGTATACTCATTCTCTGGCAACAAGAATCGCCCAAAGGCAGGCGCCACAGGCGCTGAAGCCAACCGCCGTCAGTCCACCGCAATCGGGAGAACCGTCATGATCCCCTATCATAGTCTAGGTCGTCGTCTAGCTGTTGCGGCTTTCTTCACTGCGGGCCTTTCCGGCACCGCCGCCGCGCAGGACGCCATTGTGACCTTCAAGTCACTGGCCCCCGATGTGGCGGTGGAGGCGGCTCAGGCTGCCTTGGCAAACTGCCGGGACGAAGGCTTCCAAGTTGCCGTGTCTGTGGTCGACCGCGGCGGCAATCTGCAAGCGACAATCCGCGATCAGTTCGCCGGCCCTCACACGCCGGACACGTCCTACCGCAAGGCCTGGACGGCAGTCAGTTTCCGCACCGATACGTTGGAGCTGGCCGAATTGACTGAAGAAGGCGAAGCCTGGGCGATCCGTAATGTCTCCAAGGCCCTGCCGCTGGGCGGCGGCGTGCAGATCTTCGCCGGCGACGGCAGCATGCTGGGGGCCATCGGTGTTTCCGGCGCCCCCAGCGGCTCTGCCGACAAGCTTTGCGCCGAGGCGGGCCTGGCGGCAATCGACGACAAGATCGCCTTCTAACCGGAGCGGCGAGACTTCCGACATCAGGAGAAAGAGCCGTGCGTCTTCAGATAGCTTTGGCGGTCCTGCTCGCATCTGCGGCATTCCCCTGCGTTGCCAGCGAGCAGATACCCGATCAGTACCCACAGTCGGTGCTCTATGCCAAACCGGTGGAGGTGATTCCCTACGTCTGGTCCGCCATCGGCGCCACCGCCCCGCCGACTTATGAGAACTCGGGGCACAACAACAATCTGTCCTTCATCGTTACTGGCGCGGGTGTTGTCGTGGTCAACGGCGGTGCGGCCTATCAGCTGGCCAAGGCGCTGCATGACGAGATCAGACAGATCACAGACCAGCCGGTGAAGCTGGTGATCAACGAGAACGGCCAGGGTCACGCCATGCTGGGCAACGCCTATTGGGCGGAACAAGGCGTCGCCATCCTGGCGCATGTCGACGCGGCGGAGGAGTTCGAGGACCGCGGCCCACAGATCCTGGCGCGCATGGAGACCTACAACAAGGAGAAGTCGGCTGATACGGTTCTGCAAGGTCCCAGCCAGACCTTCGAGGAGGAGAAACTCATTGAAATGGGCCGTTTCCGGATCGAGGTGAAGAATCTCGGGCCGGCCCACTCACCGGGGGACATCGTGGTCTGGCTGCCGGAGCAAAGCCTGGTCATTTCCGGCGACATGGCCTTTCACGAGCGCCTGCTGCCGATCTTCGACGACACCGACACGGCCGGCTGGCTGGAGAGCTGGGAGGTCTTCGAAGCGCTTGAGGCGACTTACGTGATCCCGGGCCACGGCCATCCGACAAACATGGACCAGGTCAGACGCTATACCAGGGATTATCTGGTCTATCTGCGCGGAATGATCGGCAAGCTGCTCGAAGACGGCGGCAGCCTGGAGCAGGCCTACTATGTCGATCAGTCGCCCTACGCCCATCTCGACACCTTCGAACAACTGGCCACGCGCAATGCCGGCCGGGTCTACGAACAGA
Organism: Pelagibius sp.; assembly: GCF_965249265.1. Taxonomy (NCBI): domain Bacteria; kingdom Pseudomonadati; phylum Pseudomonadota; class Alphaproteobacteria; order Rhodospirillales; family Rhodovibrionaceae; genus Pelagibius; species Pelagibius sp. Next base: position 4,290,698 of record NZ_OZ252224.1, read on the forward strand.
TGGAGTTCGAGTAAAAAGAAAACCCTGCACCGGCGGATTTCACCGATGCAGGGAGAAAGTCGACAGGGAATCGGACTGTTAGCCGAACATGTCGGCGGTAATGCCGGCGTACCAGCCGAGCGATTCTTCGTAGGTCTGCTTGCGCAGGCCTGCAGCCTCGCCGGTTTGGGAGATGAAGCCGTCCACCTTGGCGATTTTTTCTTCTGTCGCCTTGTAGGTCGCCCCGACCTTTACGCCGTCGTCGGTTTCGATCAGCGACCAGCAAGTGTTGGAGTACTTCGCCGGAAACACCTTCGACCCGGTTAGCGCTCCGCGTATCGACATAGCACAAACCTTGGCCTGGCTGTTGGCCGAGAAACCGGACTTCGGCATGTCGCCCTGATGGCAGGCGTCACCCAGGACATAGACGTTCTCGTCCATACGGCTTTGCATGCTGGCCGGCACCACGGGCGCCCAGCCTGCATCGTTCGTCACACCGGCAAGCGCGGCAATGTGTCCCGCTTTCATCGCGGGGATCGCGTTACAGACATCGACCTTCTCGACGGTACCGTCGATCACGACCTCCATGGTACCGGGACGCACCTGCACCGCGTCACCACCGAAGTCCGGGCCGATCCACTCGATCATGCCACCATAGTAGTTCTGCCAACCTTCCTCGAAGAGCGCCTGCTTCGAGAACTTGGGCTTGGGATCGACGATCAGGATCTTGGCCGTCGGGTTCTCCGCCTTCAGCTTGTGGGCAACCATCGACACACGCTCATAGGGCCCGGGCGGACAGCGAAAGGGATTCGGCGGTGCGACCATGCAGAAGGTGCCGCCGGCGGGCATGGCTTCGATCTGGGCCTTCAAGAGCTCGGTCTGAGAGCCGGCTTTGTAGGCATGGGGCATCGCATTCTGGGCCGACAGATCCCAGCCGGGCAGAGAGCCCTCCTTAAAATCGATCCCCGGCGAAAGCACCAAGCGGTCATAGCCGATCGAACCGCCACCGGCGAGCGTCACCGTCTTGGCATCCCGGTCGACCCCGATGGCATAGTCGTGCACCACGTTGACGCCATAGTCGCTCGCCAATTTGCCGTAGCCATGACCGATGGAGCTCATTTCACGGAAGCCACCGATATAGAGATTGGAAAAGAAGCAGGTGTAATAGCGTCTTGTCGGTTCGATCAGAACGACATCGATCTCCCCTTTGCTGTCCTTGGCGATGTAGCGCGCGGCGGTCGCCCCGCCGGCACCGCCGCCGACAACCACGACCCTTGGCCTGGCCTGGCCAAGCGCCGCCGGCGCCGACAGGCTGGCTGCGGCAACAAGACTGGTTCCCAGGAACGTTCTTCTTTTGATTTGCATGTTGCTCTCCTCCCTTTGACCTTTTTTTAGTCCAGACCACCGAAGTAAGCTGCCAAGGCGGCGATCTCCTCGTCCGACAGCCGCCCGGCGAGCATCTGCATCACCGGGTGCGGCCTCAGTTGCTGTTTGTAGGCATGCATGGCGACGACAAAGTTCTCTGCCGGCCAGCTGGTGATCGATGGAATTCCCTGGTTTGATCCGTCTGCCTGGTGGCAGGTGGTGCACTCGCTGGAGAGATACTCGCCGTAGTCCGGGTCACCCTGCAGGGCCAGGACGGCGGGATCGAGATCGGGGCCGCCGAGGTGCAGCGTCGGCTCGCTTTCGGGAATGTCCGACGGCTTGTCGGAGTACCGGCGCAGATAGGCCAGAATGTCGGCGCGGTCCTGAGCCTTCTTCAGACCCCGAAAACTCATCCGTGTCGCGGAGACCAGAGACTTCGGGTTCTCCAGAAAGGCATCCAGTGTCTCGAAGGTCCAGACCAGACCATCGGCGCTGGCCCGCTTCATATGATCGGAGTAACGGAACCCCGCCACCGACCCGGCCAGCCGGCCGAAGACACCGTTCAGATGAGGACCAACGCGGTTCTTTGCCGCCTCCCCCACCTGATGACAGGAAACACACTGACGAAAGACCTTCGCACCGCGCTCCGCATCGCCGGTCTCCGCGACGGCACCATCGCTCGAAGCCGCAAAAACAAGGACAGCGAGGATGGTCAGGGCGCGCATGACCTACTCCGCAGTGCTTTCAAGATAGGCCAGAATGGCGTCGATCTCTTCTTGCTTCCGCAATCCGGCAAACGACATCTTGGTCTTTGGCATATAGCCCTTGGGGTTGGCAAGAAAGGCGCCAAGGGACTCGTGGTCCCAGATCAGGCCGCCCTCGCCGGCCTGGGCCATCGGCTTTGAGTATTTGAAACCCTCCACGGCGCCCGCCGGTTGGCCGATAATGCCGGTCAGAACCGGCCCGACCCGGTTCTTTGCACCCTCGCCGACCTGGTGGCAGGCCTTGCACTTACGGAAGAGCTTCTCGCCCTCTGCGACCAGGCCGGGGTCAAGCGCTGCCGCCGGTTCGGGCACAGCGGCAAGGGCCGTGCTCTCCGGCGCCGCGACGCCCTGATCCCTTGTCTCGTCGGCGGAGTCACCCGCCGCCTCGTCCGGCGTTACGTCGAGAACGCGGGCGCGCATGGTGATCTCAACGGTTTCCTTGCAGTCGGTCATGCAGACTTCGGTTCTGGTGAAGACCGGGCTCTCCTGGCGATCGTCCATGAAGAAACCGTCTTCGTTGGGCAATCGGGTCTCCGCGAAGTTCCCTTTCGACAGGACGAAGTCCTCATCATCGACCACGTCGTTCATGTAAAGCAGGTAGGCGGTAATGGCGTAGACTTCGTCGGCGCTCAGCGACTGGGCATCGCCGAAGGGCATGGCGCGGTGCACGTAGTCCCAGACCGTCGAGAGATAGGGCCAGTAGGAGCCGATGGTCTTCACCGGGCGTTCGCTGGCCAGCGAATCCTGACCGCCGGCCAGAACCGGCCAGCGGTCGACGCCCTCGCCGAAGTCCCCGTGGCAGACCGCGCACTTCTCGACGAAAACCTCTTCACCCGCAGTCACTGAGCCGGCGCCCTCCGGCAGCCCAAGCCCGTCGGGGCGAACATCGATGTCCCAGGCCGCAATCTCCTCGGGCGTAGCCTCCCGGCCGAGATCGAAGGGCTGGGCCGAGGCGGTTTGGCCGAGCGACACGACAGCGGCAAAGACAAGAAGGAGATCAGGAAACCTCAACATTCTCAGCGACCCCCTTGTCGTTCACATGCCAAGTCTGAATGCCGTTGTTGTGATAGATCGAGTTCTCGCCGCGCACCTTGCGCAGTTCGTCCTTGGTGGGCTGGATGTAACCGGTCGAATCGTGCGCCCGGCTCTGCAACAGCAGCGGTTGTCCGTTCCAGTCAAAGTCAAAGTAGAAGCGATGCAGCGACATCGGCAGGCTCGGCCCGTCGACGCGGGCCGGATACCAGTTCTTGCCGCCGTCCAGGGTGACGTCGACACGGGGAATGGTGCCCCTGCCGGACCAAGCCAGCCCGCTGATTACCGTGTGACCGCGGCCGTGGGTGATGGGGGCCTGGGGGCTGGGATTGGTGATGACCGACTTCGCGTCCATCACCCAGGTGAAACGCCGCGCCCGGCCATCGGCCAGCAGGTCCGTGTATTTCGACGTCTCCTCGCGGTGATGCCACGGCTGATCACCCACCTCCAGCCGGCGCAGCCATTTGACCCACATGTTGCCTTCCCAGCCGGGCACGACGAGCCGGACCGGGTAGCCTTGCTCCGGCCGCAGCGCCTCGCCGTTCATCTTGAAGGCAACAAGGCAGTCGTCGAGCGCTTTATGCATGGGGATCGAACGGGTCATGGCCGAGGCATCGGCGCCCTCGGCAAGCAGCCACTTGCCGTTGGTCTTCACACCCGCCCGCTCCAGCAGGTGGCGCAGCTTCACGCCGGTGTACATTACGTTGTGCACCATGCCGTGGGTGAACTGACAGCCGTTGAGCTGGGCCCCGCGCCATTCCATGCCGGAATTGGCGGCGCACTCCAGAAAATAGAGATGATTCTCGCGCGGGAAGCGCTTGAGATCCTCGACGGTGAAGATCAGCGGTTTCTCCACAAGGCCGTTGATCATCAGGCGGTACTGCGACGGATCGACCTCGGCGATACCGGCATGATGCCGCTCGAAACAAAGCCCGTTCGGCGTGATGATCCCGTCAAGCTCATGCAGAGGCGTGAAGTTGACCGAACTCACCGGATCGGCGGTCAGCCAATCCACGTTGCGGCGCCGGACATGCTCTTCAAAGGGTGAAGGATAACCATAGGGTCGCGCGTCAACCCCATCGCCCAGAGCCTGCGCCCAGGGCTGAACCTCGAGGATCGCCGGGTCGCCGGCCGCCCGGGCGGCAGTGGAGACCGAACCCGAAGCCGCCGCAGCGCCTCCGGCCAACAGTGACGTCTTCAGAAAGTTGCGGCGGGTCGTTCCCGGTCGAACATTCTGGTCTTTCATCTCACTCGACCTCACTTCTGCACATGCTCTGAAAGTGTTGGAGCCCAAGCCCAACGCCAAGCCTCGCCGTTAGAGTCCAGCCACCTTGACCGAGTCATTGGGCGTGATGTTCACGCTTCCCTTGCGCTGGAGATAACCCTCCACGACATCCCAGATCGGCGGTCCTTCCGTCCCTTCGTTGACGCTTGCCCAGCCGGCTACGGTGTAACTCTTGTCCGCTTCGATCGGCTCGCCGCTGGCGAGGAAAGTCATGCCGGTGACCCGCTTGCCGATCACTTCGGTGGGATCGATGGTGTAACCGAGACCGCCGACCCGGACCATGTCGCCGCCCTGTTGATAGTAGGGATCCGGATTGAAGAGATTGTCCGCGACGTCCTCCAGCACGGTCTTCAGGAAGGCACCGGTCATCTCCGTGCGATAGGCCGCCGGATAGGTTATGGATGTCAGGTTGTGGACGTCCTCAACGGTGATGTCCTGACCCGGCAGCAGGGACGCCCCCCAGCGGAAACCGGGCGACAACGAGATCTCCGCATCCCGCTCCTCCAGCAGCGCCTGGCAGATCAGGTCGTCGAAGGTGCCGTTGAAGTTGCCGCGACGGTAGAGCATCGTCTCGGTCGTTCCCAGGACGCGCTCCAGCTCAGCCTTGTGCGGTTGCCGGATCTCCTCAATCAGCGCCGAGACCTCCGGGTCGGGCGCGATCACATCAGAGAAAACGGGCATCAGCTTGTAGCGGTAGCCCTTCACTTCACCGTCACGGACGTCGAGATCCAGGCGCGAAAGGAACTTGCCGTGGGAACCGCTGGCGACCAGCAGCGTCTTGTCGACCTGGACGACATCCGGCAGGGCATCGTGTGTGTGGCCGGTGAGAACGACATCGATGCCCTGCACCCGGGAGGCCAGTTTGCGGTCGACATCGAAACCGTTGTGCGACAGCAGGACGACCAGTTCCGCACCGGCCGAGCGCGCCGCGTCAACCTGTGCCTGAACGGCCTCCTCCCTGATACCGAATGACCAGGTGGGAATCTTGTAACGGGGATTGGCCACCGGCGTATAGGGAAAGGCCTGGCCGATGACGGCGACCTTGACGCCGCCGCGTTCGAAGTAGGCGACCCCGTCGAAGACCGGCTCTTCCCAGTCCGTGTCACGGACATTCTGGGCGAGAAAGGGGAAGGCAAGCTGCTCCAGCAGCTCGTTCACCCGCTCGGTTCCGTAGGTGAACTCCCAATGCGCGGTCATGGCATCGGTGCCCAGCGCGTTCATCACGCGGACCATGTCCGCGCCCTGGGTCTGATAGGAGGTGTAAGAGCCTTGCCAGGTGTCCCCGCCGTCGAGAAAAAGCGTGTTGTCGGGCCGCTCCGCACGGACGGCATTGAGCAGCGTCGCCAGGCGGTCGGCACCGCCGACACGGCCGTAGTCGCGCGCCAGGGTTTCAAAGCCCTGATCGCTCAGGGCATAGGCCTCGGCGCTTCCGGCCTCAAGGCCATACTTCTCCAGAAACGCCTTGCCGGTGACATGCGGCGGCAGGCCGCTGGCCTCGCCCACGCCGATGTTGATGGTCGGTTCCCGAAAATAGAGCGGCACCAGTTGCGCATGCATATCGGTGACGTGCAGCAGGGTGACATTTCCCAGCGGCTCGAAGGACAGCAGGTCGGATTGCGTAAGGTTCGCGCCCGCCGCAAAAGCCCCACGACCCGTCATGCCTCTGGCCAAGACACCCGTCGCAAGCGCCACCTGCAGAAAGTCTCTTCGGGAAAGCACTCCGTTTCTCCTTACTACGGCTGCGCCTGTTCGCGCGCAGGTCTGCTCATGGCGGAATCCGTTCCGCAGAACTCAATCGACAAACTGCAAGGCAGCGGCAGCGGCTGTTCGGTCACCCGCCACTCACTGCGACTATTGGCGAACCGCCGGCGCCTCCACAGGCAACCCCTGCCCCCGCCAATTGACGTAGAGCTCCAAAGCCAGGAATTCGTCAGAGCCTACTTTGTAAGGCTCGGCCCGAACCTGGTCCATGCAGCCCTTGAAGCGCCGATGGAGCGATCCGATCTTCTGCCACTTCAGGCGATAGGTCGGGAAACCGTTGGCCTGACCCTGGCTCAAACGGTCGGCGCGAATGCTCTGACCGTAGTAGTTCTGGTGGCAGTTGACACAGGCGAGATCGAGTTGGCCGACCCGGGTGTGATAGAGCGCCTCGCCCTTTTCGAACCACGGCTTCATCGGCCCATCGATCTGAACATCGACCGGCTTGCCGCGCGATTGGTTGCGCACGAAGGACGTCATCGACAACAGTTCCGATGACTCCCACTTCCAGGGCTCGGCCCCCATGCGCTCGCTGCGGCAGAGGTTGATCTGCTGTTCCAGGTTGACCGGCTTGCCCAACGCCTCGTTCCACTTCGGCATCTGCGCCCCGGCCGTTGCCATGGTGTCGGCCGCATCCTCGTGGCAGGACGCGCAGGATTTCTGCTCGCTGCCGTCGACGGTTTCCCAAAGCTCGGCGCCCTGCTCGACCCAGAGAAAGCCCGGATTCTCAAAGTCGTCCTGCTGCAAGGCCTGGGTTTCAGGAGTCCGGAAGTGCCAGCCCGAGTAGAGCTCTCCGAGCGGATGATCCTTCGCGGTCGCCGTTACCTGGACGGTATCAACCCCTTCGGGAAGAGCGAAGGCATAGCCGCTCATCACGAGGCCGGCCGCGGCCGCACTCAATAGCGCAATTTTCGTTCTTGTCATCGTCATTGCCTTCCCTCCCAGAGGCGTCGTCCGGTTCTTACCGCGCGGTGCCACAGGGGGCAGCACCGTTGCGCGGACCGCCGGCTTTTAGGTGACGTTCAGCTTCTGCTTCTTCGAATAGACCGAGCCGTCATCATCCTCCCAGATGAATTCGAACTCGCCCGGCTCCTCCGCCCGCATCTTGAACAGCAGATAGGGATTGGCGGAAATAGCCGGCTCGATATCGACCTCGAATACCGTTTCGCCGTTAAACTTGGCGGTGAAGTGATGGATGATCTGGCGCGGAATCAGGTTGCCCTGTTTGTCTTTGCGCTGACCCGACTCCATCTTGTGAGAGATCAGCGTCTTGATCGTGATGATCTCTCCCTTGTCGGCCGCCTTGGGCGCCTTTACGCGTGGCTTGGATTTCGCCATTGCCCGGTTCTCCTCTATTCCTGATCAGCCGCCGCAGCCGCCGATCGTCACCTTGACCGTGGCCTTCGCCATGTGAAACGAGCCGTCCGACATCTCCGCAACGGCAATGACGTTCTGCGTCTTGGCAAGCCGCATGCGCGTCGAGGCTTCTGCGACGCCACTTCTCGGTGAGAAATGGAACGTGGCGACACCGGGGCGCGGATTTGCATCCGCGAGCACCATGACCCGCTTCACGTAGTCTTCGCCGCTCATCGGGCTGTCGACAGAGACCGTCAACGGCACGGTATTGCCGTTCTCGGCAATCTCCGGCATCTCGAGGCTGACCCGGCCGCTCTCGGCCGCTTCGCTGCCGCCGGTGAATTGCGTGATCTCCTCCATCGCCGTATCGGCGGCGGAGACCGGCAGCGGGGTCACCGTGACGGCCAAAAGGCCGGCGGTCATCCAAAGCGCGTTGCGGCGCGTCATGTCTTTCATAACATCTCCTTTCAAGCTGGAGCTTTCCATGCTGCGCCTATTCCTCCTTGAGGGTCTTCAGGTAAGCAATGACGTCCTCGACCTGCACGGCTGTCAGGACCGGCTTGCCTTGAAACTCTTCGCGAACACGCTGTCCTTCGAGGATTCGGTAAAAGCCCGGCATGATGGTTTCGGGTCCGAAGACGGACTTCGCATTCACCAGGATTGCGCGCAGCTCCGCTTCCGAGTAGCGGTCGGCAACGCCGTCGAGAGGCGGCCCTATATCCCCATGAAAGGGTTCGCCGATCTGATCCCGGTTACCGTGGCAGGCAAGACAGTTACCGAGCTTGCGGCTCTTGAACCATTTGCTGCCTTCCACCGGATTGCCCGGCGAACCGGTCAGGGATGACGCCACCTCGGCATCGCGGATCACGACGTCCTGAGGCTTAATGGCCGCGGCATTTGCCGCCGCGGCGGCGACCCCCAGAGAGAGCACCAGACAGAATCCGGCTGCGAATTTAGGTCCCACCTTTTCCTCCCGCTTTCGCGTGGTTTGGCCGGCGCATTGGTCATTTTGCGATTCGTTTTTGCGCCGTTCTCTTTTGATTCAATAATGCAGAGGGCGGTCCTCTAAATCAATATATATATTGCAATATTTGAATGCGAATTCGGTAAGGCCTTGCTACCCAATGGTTCCGAGCGCCGGAAAGGTTTCCAGCAGCCAATAAGAGAGGGTGCTCATGGACCCCGTCACGAAAAGAATCCCGGTGGCGACGAGCAATCCGCCCATCGCCTTTTCAACGCTGGCCACGTGTCGGCGAAAGCGCTTCGCGAATCCCAGAAACTGCCCGGCGAATACTGCTGCCAGCAGGAACGGAATGCCGATGCCGAGGCCGTAGGCGGTCAGCAGGCCCGCCCCCTGCCCGACGCTTTCCTCGCTGCCCGCCATGAAGAGGATCGCCGCCAGCACCGGGCCGACACAGGGCGTCCAGCCGAAGGCGAAGGCAAGTCCGACAACATAGGCGCCGAGCATACCCGCCGGGCGCGCAGATGTGTGAAAGCGGGCCTCGCGATAGAGCAGAGGGATGCGCAACGCGCCCAGAAAATGCAGACCCATGACGATGATGATGGCGCCCGCGACATAGCTCAAGAGATCGAGATACTCGGCCACCAGTTGCCCCACCATGCTCGCGCTTGCACCGAGCGCGACGAAGACGGTCATGAAACCGAGAACGAAACTCAGCGCCGCAAAGGCAACTCTTCGGCCCGCCCCCGCCGCCGTGCCTTCCGCGACTTCCTCCATGGAGATGCCGCCGATGAAACAGAGGTAAGGCGGCACCAGAGGCAGAACGCAGGGCGAGAGAAATGACAGCAGACCGGCGATGAAGGCGCCGCCGAGGCTGACGTCAAAAGCCATATCCACCCTCCCGCCTGGATTTCATATTCGATTAATGATATATGTTAAGGCATGACCTCTGCCAGGAAAATGATGCGCCGGATCAGCCTGGGCGCCGCCTTGTGCCTGTTTCTCATCGGCCTGCCCATCCTTGGGAATGCGGCGGAACTCATCATGTTCGAGGAGGCGGGTTGTCCCTGGTGCGCACGCTGGAACGACGACATCGCACCGATCTATCCCAAGACAGCGGAAGGGAAAGTCGCGCCCCTGCGGCGGGTCGACCTGCATGGCGACTGGCCGGACGACCTGCCGGAACTGAAACCCGTTCATTACACGCCGACCTTCGTACTTATTGCAGACGGCAGAGAGGTCGGCCGCATATTGGGTTATCCGGGCGAAGATTTCTTTTGGGGATTACTCGCCGGCCTGATCGCGGAAATCGACGCCCCGGTGGGGCCGCAAACGTCATCCGGTGGTGGACAGTGACGGCCTGCGGCGCTATGTCACAAACAGCAACCCTTTGATTAGACGGATATGAGCAGCATCATGGCGGATGCCAAAGAGCTTTCGGATCTGGGACCTATGGAGGACATGATGACGCGGGCCAGGGCAGCCAGCGACTTCCTCAAAGCGATCGCCCATGAGAACCGTCTTCTCATTCTCTGCATGCTGGTCGACGGGGAAAAGTCGGTCCGCGACCTCGAGGTTCTGCTGGAAATGCGCCAACCGAGCGTCTCCCAGCAACTCGCCCGCCTGAGGGCCGACGACCTTGTCGCCACAAGGCGCGATGGCAAGACGATCTACTACTCCCTCGCCAGCGACAAAGCCCGCGAACTCGTTTCGGTGCTCTACAACATGTTCTGCAAGCCGACAGGCCAATAGAACAGGTTCCTTCAGCCGCGCCGGAGCCGCAGCCCCGAGTCTTGTTGACAGGGATGAAGACCGGCCCCCGAAACCAATAAAAAAGTCTGGTGCCGGGCCGGGTGATCTATTGGTTTCGGTTGCGTGATCTAAGCCTGCGCAGACTGCGCTCCGGCTGTTCGCCGGTGCTCGCCCTTCGGCCTAGAAACACGCCCCCGGAGTGTTTCTTTCACGGCCTGATTCGCTTTATCAGCCGCCGTGAATAGCAGCCTTGCTGTCCGCTTTCAGAGTCTCCAGCCAACTGACTAGATAAGCCGCATGATCCACACGAGGTGTGAGTGTCACGCTCAGGTCAGCACACAGGAAGGCTGTACAAAGCTCGGCGCTTCTCCTGGTTAGCGCTTATTCAACTAAGTTTCTTTTGCGTTTCTTGTCCGCATAAGAATGGGGCAGGATACAGCGGCCATTCGAGCAAGGAGCGGGGACGAACCCCTGCTACCCATGGACAGAACGGCGCAATATGAGAACAAGGGGGACTTTGGCGAATTGCCGCGAGGACGGAGAAAGGCCATTTCAAAAAGGATCTGCGCTTCGTCCACTCGATTGAAAGAGATTCCGATTTGCCTAGGGTCAAGACATGCGTGACATCAATCTAAAGGCGACAGAATACTTTGAGGCAGCAGCCCGTCTTGGAACAGTGACCAAGGCGGCTGCCGAGTTGGGTGTGTCGCCGTCGGCGGTGAGCCAGCAAATCAAACTTCTCGAAACGCAGTTCGGCGTGAAGCTCTTTCGCCGAGAAAAGCAGCGTTTGAAGTTAACCTTGGATGGAGATCGTCTGTTTCAGACCACGACGCAAGCTTTTGCGGCACTGCGAAACTCGCGGAACGCAATTGGCCGGCAGCGGGGGCAGCGTAGCCTGAATATGCGGGTGTCGCCAAGTTATGGCGTGCGTTGGTTGGGTCCCAGGATTGCCGGTTTTGCTTCTGACAACCCTGACTGGAACATCCGAATTGATGCCGCGCCAGAATTCTCGGAATTCGACACGGAGGCGATCGATCTGGATTTGCGCTATGGGCTTGGCGAGTGGGCCGGGCTGACCGTCGAGTGCATTATGCATGATGCCGTGCTACCGCTGTGCAGCCCAGGGTTCCTCGAACGGACAAAGGAAGTGTCAAACGCCGTCGAACGTTTGCAGGCCGCGCAGTTGATCGACAGCGTCAAGTCGCTATACCGCTGGGAGCTTTGGCTGGCCGCCAGCGGTTTCGAGATTCCTGACCTGACCTATCCTTTCCGTTTTGACCGGTCTTCTATGTCCATTGAGATGGCCAAACAGGGGGGCGGCGTGGCACTGGACAGCGCTATGCTCTGCCGGGGAGAGATCGAGCGCGGCGAGCTTGTGCCGTTTCTGCCTGAAACGCCGATTATCGAGTTTGCGGCCTATTGGTTTGTCTGCCCGGCCCGGCACCTGAACCGCCGTGTTGTCAACAGGTTCTTCGAATGGGTCTCGGACGAGGCAAAAGAGCATCAGGGAAAGGTGCGCGGGATGTTGGAGGATCTCGGCTGCACGTTTCGGGTCGCACCGAATGATGAGCTTTTGTCCGGGGAAGCCAGTCAGTAGATCGTCAATGCAGGGATGAATGAGATCAGCGCCAAGACCGCGAGCGCGACGACATAGAAGGGCAAAAGGGCCTTCACCGCCTCGCCGATCCCGACTTTGGCAATCGATGAGGATATGAAAAGCGTGGTGCCAACCGGCGGTGTGTAAAGCCCGATCGACAGGTTGACCACGATCATCAGGCCCAGCTGCACCGGATCAAGCCCAATCGCCTCAGCAATCGTCACAAAAATCGGACCAAGAAGCAGGACAGCCGCAGGCAGGTCGAGGAACGCGCCGACCACGAGCATGACAAGGTTCAGCGCAATAATGACCATCCAGGGCTCGGAGATCGAGACTGCCACCCAGGCAGCAAGATCCTGTGGCACGCGCTCAGCGGTGAGCACCCACTGGACCGTTGACGAGGCCATGATGATGATCATGACGGCACCGGTCATGGCGGCAGTATCCACGCCGGCGCGCCACAAGAGCTTCGGGTTCAGGTCCCGATAGACAAAGCCGCTGACCAAAAGCGCATAGGCAACGGCCATGACGCTGACCTCTGTGGGCGTTGCGATCCCAAAGCGGAGCGTACCAATCACGAAGACAGGCATGAGCATGGCCGGAATCGCGGCGTAGACCTGACTTTTGAATGCGGCAAAGCCCCCCTCAAGCGGCGCACTTGGCAGGTTGCGCAGCCGGGCGATGATCCAGACCATGGCAAACATGCCAAACCCGAGCATCAGGCCCGGAAAAATCCCGGCTACGAACAGATCAATCACCGAAGTATTCGAAATCAGCCCGTAGAGGATCAACGGGATCGAGGGCGGGATCAGCACGGAGATTGTCGACGATGATGAATTGATCGCGGCAGCAAAGCCGCCGGGATAACCCGCCTTCTTCTGCACCGGGATCAGCGCATTTCCCAAGGCGGTCGCGTCAGCCACAGCAGAGCCCGAGACGCCGCCAAACATCACCGATCCAAGGATGGAAACCTGCCCCATCCCGCCTTTGAATCGCCCGACCAGAAGCCGGGCAATGTTGACAAGATACTCGCCAAAGCGGCCCGACATCATGAGGTTGCCCGCCAGAATAAAGAACGGAATGGCAAGCATCGGGAAGCTCTGGGTCGGCGTATAAAGCCGCTGCGCCAAAACGGCCATCGGTTTGCCGTCGAGCCACAGGGCGGCTGCGGCGCCGCCCAGCATCGCATGCGCGACAGGCACCGAGAGCGCGAGAAGCAGGAAGAAGGCCCAGAGAAGCGGCGCGGTCATGGGCTTAGCTCAGGCTCGTGCCGGCGTGTCTGATATCGCCCAGCAAAGCGCGGGTCGCATCCATGAGGGCGATAACGGCCATACCCCCAAAGGCATAGATCAGGCTGGCATAGCCCCAGACCTGCTTCAGCCCCAGGGTCGCGAGGCTTTGGAATTTCGCGGCCCGGAATGTGGGTTGGCCCGTCCAGACCACGGAAACACAGATGACAAAAACCAGGAGACTGACCATCACCATCAGCCACCGCAAAGCGTTGGCACTCATGAGGTTGGGCAAAATCGTGATAGCGATGTTGCGCCCCTGTGCGGCGGCGACCAGTACACCCCCAGCGACGAGCCAAGGCAACAGGATGGCATGGATCTCATAGGCCCAGGGGATCCCGTCTCCGACCGCATAGCGCAGAACGACGTTGATAAACAAGAAAACGAACATCACCGCAAGGCAGGCAACGGCGATAATCCGGCCGCTCCAATCAAGAAGGGTCGTCAGGTCACGGCAGGCGGAAAGGAAAGGGCCCGTAGGCCCTTGTCCCGTGCCTTGTGTCAGATCGCTCACTCCAGACCAGCCGCCGCTTTCAGGGCGGCGACCAACTCTGGATAGTCGGCTGCGTATCGGTCATAGACCGACGCAGTCGCCGCGATATAGGCTGCCTTGTCCGCCTCAGCGAATTGCGCGCCTTCCTCGGTCATGCGAGGACGCAGTGTTGCGTCACCCTTCAAGGACAAACCGCGCTGGATTTCTCCGGCCTCGGCTGTCGCGTTCAAGGCGCATTCCTGCTTTGCCGCATCCAAACCGGACCACCAAGCCATGCTCGCGACCACAGGTGTGGATTCATATTTGTGTCCGGTCATGGTGACGTAGGGCGTGATGTCATGCAGTTTTGCCGAATGGATGTTGACCAGCGGGTTTTCCTGTCCTTCGAACACACCTGAGCGCAAGGCCGACGGCAGTTCGGACCAGGCCAGAGGAGCTGGGTTCGCGCCAAGCGCTTCAAAGATGGCAAGCGTCATCGGATCTGGGGGCGTGCGGATTTTCATACCCGCAACATCCTCGGGCGACGACACATGCTTGCTCGTATGGGTGATGTTGCGAATGCCGTTGTCCCAGAAGCCAAGCACTTTTAGGCCAGCGGCCTGCGCGCGCTCGTCGATCATATCACCGACCTCGCCGTCCACAACTGCCCAGGCCGTCGGCAGGTCGCTGAACAGGAACGGCAACCCTAGAAGGCCAACTTCGGGCACAACCTGGCTCATGGCGCCCTGGCTGTTTGCGGAAACCTGAATGACGCCGGATTGGGCCGAAGTCAGCATTTCAGAATCGTTGCCCATGGTCGCCGCAGGGGCGTGGTTCACCTCTTCACCGGCGCAGGCCGCATAGAGGTCAGCCCATTCTTCAGCAGCGATATAGCGCGGGTTGCCGGGATTGGCCCCATGCGCAAAGATGACCTCGGCCTGAGCGGCCCCGGTCATGGCCAGAACGGCCACGGCTGCGAGAAGTTTCGTCTTCATTTGGTCTTCCTCCCTTGATTATGACCATGTTATGACCGGTCATCCGGCCTTCTTTTAGGGTGTTCACGTTAGTGTGCGCACAGGGGTGCCCGACAAAAACGCATCAATACTCTCAATGACCTGTCGCCAGACTTCGGCCATGGCCTGATCGCTCGCCCAGGCGGTATGGGGCGTCAGTATGACGTCGGGACGCGCTGCCGCCCCGAAAATCGGATTGTCAGAACTGGGCGGCTCTGACGTCAGAACGTCGAAACCCAAACCGGAAATCAGTTCCTCTTCCAGAGCCGTCACGGCATCTGCTTCATTCACAAGGCCACCCCGAGCCGTGTTCACAATGATGGGCCGCCGTTTCATCGCGCGAAACTCAGGCATCGCCAGAACATTTCGGGTTCCAGGGGTCAGCGGGGCGTGGCAGGTGATCACGTCAGCCTCCGCCAGCACCTGCTCGAATGGTGTATATAATGGGCCAAGCCCCTTAACCCCTTTATGGGCGGCGAACATGACCTCCATGCCAAAGGCGTCGGCAATCTTGCCGACCGCCTGACCAATCACGCCTTCGCCGATGATGCCAATCTTGCCGCCTGCCAGATCGCTGACCGGATAGTCAAAGAAACAGAACTGCTGCTCTTCCTGCCAACGCCCTTCGAGTACGGCGTTGCGATAGCCTGGAATCGACCGTTTCAGCGCAAGGATCAGCGCAAAGGTGTGCTCGGGGACGGTGTTCTTCGAATAGCCGCGCACGTTGGAAACAGTGACGCCACACGCGTTGCAGGCGTCAAGGTCTATGCAGTCATATCCCGTCGCAGCCACCGTGACGAACCGAAGGTCAGGCAATTGCGCCAAAGCCTCTGCTGTTATCGGGACCTTGTTGGTAATGGCCACCTTGGCCCCGGCAAGCCGGGGGACAACGTCTTCGGCAGCGCTGCGGTCATGCTCGACCCACTCATGGGCCGCGTTGGGGCGGATCAGGTCCACCCCAGGCCCAATGGTCGCACGATCGAGAAAGACTATCCGCGTCATCAAAACCTCAGTGGATCAATGAGCCGCCGTTCACATCGACCTCGGAGCCCGTGCAATAGGCCGACAGGTCCGATGCGAGGAACAGGGCACAGCCTGCAACGTCTTCGGCAGTCCCGGCCCGGCCCATAGGGATACCCGCCAGCACCTGGGCGCGCATCTCGTCGGTCAGCCTGCCTGCTGTGATGTCGGTGGCGATGAAGCCAGGGCAGATGGCGTTGGAGCGCACATTGTCCGGCGCCAACTCGCGCGCCATCGCCTTGGTCAGCCCAAGCACGCCCGCCTTGGCCGCCGAGTAATGCGGTCCGCCAAAGATACCGCCGCCCCGCTGCGCCGAGACAGAGGACAGGTTGACAATGGAGCCGGATTTCTGCGCCCGCATGGTCGGGATTACGGCCTGGCTCATATAAAGTGTGCCACGCAAACTGACGTCCGTGACCGCGTCGTAGTTCTCCGGCCCAATCTCCATCAGTTTCAGCGGCTGCGTGATCCCGGCGTTGTTGACTAGAATGTCGATGCGACCGAACTGGTCGGCGATATGTGTTGCCACCCGCAGACAATCCGCTTTGTCAACCACATTGCCCGCAAGGCCGATATGACCTTCGCCCGGCAAGTCGGACGCGGCGGCTTCGGACGCGCCAGCGTCAAGGTCGGTGATCACAACCGTTGCCCCGTGCTCTGCAAAGAGCTTCGCCGTTGCTTTACCGAGCCCACGCGGGCTGGCCGCCCCGGTTACGATTGCGATTTTGGCACTTAGAAGCGCCATGTATCCTCCTGCCGGTCTCAGAGCCAGTCTTTGATTTGAGTTGCGACCCCCTGGGTCGAGATGCCGTACATATCGTGAAGCGTCGGCAGCGCGCCGGCCTCAAGAAATTCGTCAGGCAGACCAATCATGCGAAATGTCGGGTGGACACCCGCGCGCATCAATGTCCCGGCGACGGCCTCCCCCAACCCGCCAATGACAGTGTGGTTCTCTGCCGTCACGCAGAGGCGACCTTTGCCCGCCTCGGAGATGATCGTGTCCGTATCCAGCGGCTTGATCGTCGGCACGTGCAGCACAGCGACATCGACGCCTTCCTTCTCCAACTGCTCGGCTGCATCAAGCGCGCGCATGGTCATGATCCCGGAGGAGATCACCAATACGTCCCTGCCGTCACGGATCATCTGCGCCCTGCCAAGTTGGAATTTGTAGTCCGGCTTATGGCGGGTCAGTACCTTCGGCACCTTGCCTCGCAAAAGGCGGGCATAGACCGGGCTGGGCTCAGCAATCATGGCGGGCACCATCCCAGCCACATCGCAGGCATCGCAGGGATCGATCAACACCATATTGGGCAACCCTCGGAAAATCGCGAGATCCTCGAAGGCCTGGTGGCTTGGGCCGTATCCCGTGGTCAGGCCGGGCAGAGCGCAGGCGATTTTCACCGGCAGGTTCTCTTCAGCAATCGCCATGGCAATAAAGTCGTAGGCGCGGCGCGAGGCAAAAACCGCATAGGTGGTGGCAAACGGCAAGAAGCCTTCCCGCGCCATACCCGCGGCGGCGGAAAACAAAAGCTGCTCGGCCATGCCCATCTGGTAGAACCGCTCCGGCATCGCATCCGCAAAGACGTGCAGGTCGGTATACTTCGACAAATCCGCCGACAGTCCGACGATGCGATCATTCGACTTGGCGGCCTCGACGAGTGCATTGCCGAAGGGCGCAAGCACCGTGTCATACCCTTCTGCCGCGAGCGAGGCGATCATCGCACTGGTGGCGACCTTGGTATCCGGCACTGTGCGGGGTTCGTACTTACGGGCCATGGAAGCGGTCGTCATCGCGGCTTCCCCTCGTCCAGTTTGGCCAGGGCTTTGGCCCATTCATCCGGCTCGACCCGGACAAAATGCGTGATTTCCCGCGCCTCCAGAAAATCGACACCCTTACACATCGTCGTGTTGCAAATGATCACGCGGGGCCGCGGATCGTCGAGCGCGCGGGCCGCATCGAAAGCCGCCACGAGCGCGTCCATGTCGTTGCCGTCCACCTCCTGCGCGTACCAGCCGAAGGCTTCCCATTTTTGCGCCTCCGCGCCTACAGCCAGGGCATCCCGCGTCGGCCCGTCCGCCTGCTGGTTATTGAAGTCCACGACACAGATCAGATTATCGAGCCTCCATTGGACGGCCGACATGACAGCTTCCCAAGTTGAGCCCTCGCCAAGCTCACCATCCGACATCAGGTTGTAAACGAACGCCGGGTTACGTTTACGCTTCAGCCCCAAGGCAGCCCCGACCGCGATCCCCAGGCCCTGACCAAGCGAGCCGCCTGTGATCTCCATTCCCGGCGTATAGGACGCCATACCCGACATCGGCATCCGGCTGTCGTCCATGCCATAGGTCGGGATCTCGTCTTCGGGCAGGATCCCGGCCTCGATCAAGGCAGCATACAGCGCAATCGCGTAGTGCCCGATCGATAGGTAGAACCGGTCGCGACCCTCCCACTCCGGGTCTTCCGGCCGATAATCCATCGCATTGAAGTAAGAGACCGCCAGCACGTCGGCAATGCCGAGCGCCTGTCCGATGTAACCCTGCCCCTGCACCTCACCCATCAAAAGCGCTTTGCGGCGGATGTTCCACGCACGCATCTCAAGTGAGACATTGGATAATGGTGCCGTGCGTTTGGCCACGCCCATGCCGTTCCTCC
This sequence comes from Pelagibius sp., assembly GCF_965249265.1. Lineage (NCBI taxonomy): Bacteria > Pseudomonadati > Pseudomonadota > Alphaproteobacteria > Rhodospirillales > Rhodovibrionaceae > Pelagibius > Pelagibius sp. The sequence goes on from NZ_OZ252224.1 coordinate 4,308,994, forward strand.
CATCTTCTGGAGGAGAGGCTAACAGCCGGTCCCCCGCTTGAAATTTTAAAAAAACGCAAAACCTGTTTAGAAAAACTACACAACTTCCTCCCGAAAAAGATCGTAAATCTTTGCCTGGACAAGAGTTGGGAGGCACAAGGTGGCGGATGTTCAATCGATGGCCAATGCCATTCGTTTTCTTGCCATCGATTCAATTCTGGCCGCCGGGGAAGGCCACCAGGGGGTGCCACTCGGCATGGCCGAAATCGCGGCAACCCTTTATGCGCGCCATCTGAAAGTCGATCCCGCCGATCCGCTTTGGCCGGACCGCGACCGTGTCATTCTGTCGAACGGCCATGGCTCCATGCTGCTTTACGCGTTGCTTCACCTATCCGGCTACGAGAAGGTCTCGCTCGACGCGCTCAAGACCTTTCGCCAGTTGGGATCGGTCTGCGCAGGACATCCGGAGATCGAACAGGATGCAGGTATAGAATTGACGACCGGCCTGCTGGGCCAAGGGATTTGCTCTGCCGTCGGCATGGCCGTTGCCGAGGCCAAGTTGGCGGCAGAATTTGGCGGTCTCGTGGACCACCGAACCTGGGCCTTTGTCGGAGACGGATGTCTGCAAGAAGGCATGGGACAGGAAGCACTATCGCTCGCCGGGCATCTGAAACTGGGCAAACTCGCCTTCCTTTGGGATGACAATCAGATTACCGACGACGGCGCGACCGATCTGGCGATTTCCGAGGATGTCGCAGCGCGCTTCCAGGCAGCGCATTGGCATGTCCAAAGCGTTGACGGCCATGATATTGAGCAGATCGACGCTGCCATCAAGGCCGCGCAGGCGGACCCGCGCCCGTCTTTGATCGCCTGCCGAACCCGGATCGCCCGCGGCGTCCCGCGGTTGGAAGGACTGCGCGGCGGTCATAGCGCGCCGCTTGTCCCTCAAGATCGGATCGAGGCGCAAGACGCACTGAACTGGCGGCATGCGTCCTTTTCGGTGCCTGAAGGTGTTTACAGGGATTGGCGCGCCTCATTCGCGGTTGCCAGGGAAGAACGCGCCGCCTGGGTTGAACGTTTGGCGCAGCACCCGGACCGGCCAGAATTTGAACGGCGCATGGGCTCGGAGTTGCCCACATCCCTTCAACACATCTTCTCCGATACCGCAGCACAGGCTGGCCGCGAGAACACCCCGCGTGGGACGATTCAGTCTTCCGGCGACGTCTGCGATGCACTCGCCACGCCGATGCCCGAGGGTTTCGTACTCTGTGCCGATCTGGAGGCACCGACCAATCACAAGCGGTCCCGGTCCGCGTTCACTGCAGAGAACAGCGCTGGCAGTTATGTCCATTGCGGTGTACGCGAACACTTGATGGGCGCGATGGCAAACGGGATTGCGGCCCATAATGGGCTGCGCCCGATCGCCGTCACCTATCTTGCTTTCAGTGACTATGAACGGGCGTCCATGCGTATGGCTGCCTTAATGGGGCTACCCGTTGTTCATATCTTCAGCCACGATTCCATTGGCGTCGGCTCGAACGGGCCGACACATCAGCCTGTTGAAATTCTCGCCAGCTTCCGCGCTATGCCGGGCATGACCTTGTTCCGCCCAGCAGATGCGATTGAGACTGCGGAGTGCTGGCAGATCGCGCTGGAACGCCGGGATGGACCGTCCATGCTCGCCCTGTCCCGACAGGATGCAGCGCCGGTGCGCACCGAGGCACGTGAGAATCGCTGTCGTCACGGCGCATATGTGCTGCACGAAACGGATGGGCAGCGCGATGTGACCCTCATCGCCACGGGCACCGAAGTCGCCCTGATCACCGAGGCTGCCAACCGTCTGGACCAGGACGGCATCAAGGCGGCCGTAGTTTCCATGCCAAGTTGGGACCTCTTTGCGGAAGCCAGCACTGACTATCAGCAAAGCGTATTGGGCGAGACCCCAAGGATAGCGGTCGAAGCCGCCGTGGGCTTTGGTTGGGAAAGATGGTTGCGGCCAGAAGATAGATTCATCGGCATGACAGGTTTCGGCGCGTCGGCAAAGTCAGGGGCGCTGTACCAACATTTTGGCCTTACTGTGGACACAATAACCGACGCAGTCAGAGCGAAGATTTAGACTACTCTGCTGAAATCGCTCACTGAGTAAGTATCTGCGCGTTACAGACGCCAAAATACGGCCATTGAAGCTAGCGCCGCCAAAGCTCGCGCCACTGGGCGAACCTCTCTAACGTCGCTCCAAGCTTCGGCTGCAGCAACCGCGGGCCCATCAAGCGCGAACAGCCGTAGGAAAGGATATTGAGCGCGAGCTTAAGAAGCTCCTTGAAGCGCTCAAGGCCGGTAGAGCTCGGTCAGAAACGGTTGTTGGTAAGCGGACTCCGCAGTGACCGGAACGAGCCCGTTGCGGGCGTTCACTTGAGCCCGGTTCCGCAAAGTGACATTCGAACAGGCGATCCTGCTAGGCTGCACCGTATCGAGAGGAGCCAATCTGCCGTGTATTCAGATCTGAATGAATTCAATCGGAAGCCAGAGCCGTTTTCCCGTTACACAACCGATATGCTCTGGACCGATCCCTGGATCGCGCAGCAAATGCTAAAAGTGCATCTGGACGAGAGCACTGACTTGGCCTCGCGCAGGAGTCAGACCATCGACGACATTGTGGGATGGTTTGACCGAAAGATCGGCCTGTCGGGCAAGAAAGTCTGCGATCTGGGTTGTGGGCCAGGTCTCTATGCAAGGCGCATGGCGGCAAGAGGCGCCAAGGTGATTGGCGTCGATTTCTCGGCCGTTTCACTCGACTATGCGCGGTCCGAAGCCGCCGTCCATAATCTGGATATCGAATACCGAAAAGCAGACTATCTGATCGACGACCTGCCAGACGGACAAGATGTCGTCAGCCTGATTTGGTGTGATTTCTGCACACTCCCACCCGAAAAACGACACACCCTGCTGGAGCGGATCAAGGGAATGCTGAACCCCGGCGGAACAGTCGTTTTCGATGTGTCGACCACGCAGCAGTTCGAGAAACGGCGTGAGGTCATGACCTACGGACGCCGTCCCATGGGCGATTTTTGGTCGCCGGATGACCACTTCTGCTTCCAAACCACCTTTCTCTATGGTCAGGACAAGATCGCGCTCGACCGTTATCTGATCGTTGCGCCGGAACGTCGGCTCGAGATTTTCAACTGGATGCAGTATTTTGATCCCGAGACGATCTTGAGCGAAGTGGACGGATCCGGGCTGATCGTAGAGGAACTCGTTGATGTGATGACCGGAGAACCTTGGACGCCGGAAGCAGGAGAGATAGCCGTAATTGCACGGGTATGAACTCTGTTTCCGTCGCGGTTTGAGACGGAGGGCCGCTTCGTTCGCACTCCAGCCTTCAGAACAGACCCGGTCTGTGAACCGCGGTAGGGCAACACCGAGACCAGTGTACAAAGTGCTGCCCTTCGCACCAATGTCGGCACATGTGCCTGTATAATGATCATGACGCTGAGGAAGTCCAGGGTTGGGCGCCGCGAGGCTGTCAAGTCTGTCCGCTTAAGCTCTCTTTTCGCCGGAGCTCGCCCGTCGGCCTAGAAACACTCCCCCGGAGTGTTTCTTTCACGGTCTCAGCCTTCGAGTTATGAGGGGGTCTCGTACCCACAGGAGGTTGCTGGTCCAAAACCCCATCACCGGCGACCAACAAAAAACCCGGCCTTGGGCCGGGTGTTTTGTTGGTTGCGGGGGCACGCAACCAACTTCGTGCACTTTTCTCTGCCTTAGGACTTCATGCGGCCCAACGCTCCGCATAGCCAGTTACAGAGGCACTCAATCGTCGTCAGCAGCAAGGCCTCTTTCAAGCAGTGACGTGAAGCGCCAAGCCGTTCCATGGCCGTACTAAGGTGATGTTTCCGTCACTGGGCTCCCAGAAGCGGCCATTCTGCGCGGTGTTTTCGGCCGTCCCAGCCCTCGATCTCGATCCAGAGGCGGGTGCCCTCCAGCACCGGGGGCAGGTGCAGGTGGCCGTGGGCGATGCCCTCCGCTCCCTCGACGTCCGCGCGGTCGATCTCCTCGCCAGCAGCGTCCGATAGCCCGACCCGGATGAAACGCGCGTCACGGAAGCGCGCCCCGGCGATCTCGGGGAAAACGTTAGTCTCCGCGCCCGGGCGGATGGCCGGCAGGTCTGCCTCTAGGAAGCCGGCGATGGCCACCGCGCCAAACTTGAAAGGCCCGGCCGCCTGGGCGGCAAAGCTTGTGCCCTTGTCGCCGAAGCCCTCGGCGCCCAACGTCAGCACCAGCACAGCGCCGGAAAGGATGCCGCCAAGCCCCAAGACGTTGACGTACTTCAGCGCCCCCATGGGCCCGCCCCAGGGTTTGACCCAGTGCCAGAGTCGCTTGAGGCCGGCCGCCAGCCGGCTGCCGACCAGCAGCTCCGCCGCCGCCCGCCTTGTGCGCTTCAGGTAGATGATGGGGCCGGAGACGGCCAGGAAGCTCGCCACCGCCCCGCCCAGGAACCAGACCAGCTTGACGGCGAGATCGGCCGCACCGCGCTTGGCCCAGGAGCCGTAGTGCAGCGGGTGCATGGCGGCGTCGATGCGCTGCATGGCGGTCCAATCCTCCGAGAGACGCGCGCCCATGATCTCGGCGGTGTAGGGGTTCACGTAGACCGTGTTGGGACCGCCGTTGAGAAGCACCTCGCCGCGGTCGCCGCGAGCGGTGAAGGGCTGGGCGGCGTTGGCCGGCGGGATCAGCAGGGTCACCGTCATGTCGGGATAGGCGGCCTGCACCGCGGCGACGATCTCCGCGCCCGAGCGCGGGGTCGGTGTTTCGGGGCCGAGGGCATCCAACTCGGCAGTGGAGAGGGTCGGCGGGTCCGGCCAGTCCTCGACGATCTCCGGGGCGCCGCCGGGCTCGACCAGAGGGTTCTGATAGAACCACCAGGCGCCGGTCAAACCGATGACCAGCAGGAACCAGGCCGACCACAGCGCCGTCAGCCGGTGCAGGTCGCCCAACCAGGTGCGAGCCCCACGGTGAAACCGCGGGCGGCGCAGGAAGCCGCGCCAGAACTTCTTATAGGTGATCAAACCTGTAAAGATGGAGATCAGCATGAGAATGCCAAAGACGTTCACCACGTAGCGACCGACCACCGGCAGGAATAGCGTCGTGTGCAAAGTGTTGACGAAACGCCCGACGGTGAAGACAGCGGTTTCCCCCGTCACCGCGCCGCTGTAGGGGTCGACCCAGATCGAGCGGAAGCCCCCGCCCGGCACCGCGACCAGGGCCGAGGCAGCGGTTCGCTCGCGCAGGGCGGCGGTGTTCACGCTGTTCACGCCATAGTCCGGATAGGCGGCGAGCACACTGTCGTAGAGCGCGCCGGGATTAACCCGGCTCTCCGCCGGCGCAACGCGCATCTCCGGATAGATCAGCCAGTCGATTTCGGCGAAGAGCACGGTGATGGTACCCGACACCATGACCACGGCAAGCAGGATGGTGAGCCAGAGGCCTGTCGCCGAATGCACCAGAAAAGCGATGCCGTAGACCGTCCGCTTGCGCCTCAATTCGACCGAGGCCGCCGAACGCCCGCTGATTTCAACGGTCATGCATCTCTCTTTCCAAAATGCCTGGAGTCGAACCAATCGTCTCCACTCACTCGTGCTCCTTGATGATATGAGGTGGGATCTCCGAAGCTGAGTCGACTTACGTTCAGACCAGTGTTTTCGCCTGGATCAAGCCTTCCCCCCATCATGTTTCCATCCAGCAACACTCGCTAAAATCTGACTTTACCGACGATTCCGAACGCTAGTGGCTCACCGGGCTCTAGCCGCATGCTGACGCCAGAAAATCGTCGCACCGCATAGTCCCTATCAAGCAGGTTTCGCGCAAAAGCAAAGATCTCGAAATTCTCCGCCTCATAGCCGATGCGCGCATTAACGAGAAGGCGTGAGTCGATCTCCGTCGTATTTGCTGTGTCGTCGAAACTGTTGTCCGTGTAACTCCCGTCCGCCGAAATGAAGACACCGTTGTCAAACCAATAGGTCGCCCCGGCAGCGGCACTGAAGCGCGGCGCGTAGTTGAACTCGTTTCCACTAAAATCCTGTCCCAGGGCCACAAACTCCTGAAACTCGGTGCGGACAAATGCGCCGGATGCGAAGACTTCCAGATTTTCGGTCGCAAGCGCCGTCAGTTCAAACTCTCCACCGAAAAGGCGCGACTTGCCGGCATTGGTCACTTCGACATCAAGGAAGAACGGCGGGCCGGCGGGAACAATCTGGAGGACCTGCTGATCTTTCCAGCTCGTGTAAAAAAAGTTCGCATTCGCCGTCACGCGCTTGTTGAGCCACTGGGACCTTACAGATGCCTCATAGTTCCAAGTGAACTCAGGATCGAACGCATCTGGTTGCCCGGCGAAGTTTGAAACGACCCCGCCGGCACGGTAGCCGCGCTGTACCGTGAAGCCGACACTGAGATCATCGGTCACATCGTAGACGATACCGGCTTTTGGCAGGAAGGCGTCAAATGTGGCCTCCGCATCAAATGCATCGGCGCGGGTCGATGTCTTTTCTCGATCATAGCGGAGACCACCGATCAGCCTTAAGTCCGACAAGACGTCGACTTCAATCTCGCCAAACACGGCGGCGTTCTGCGTCTCTGCCGTACTCTCAAGAAGGGCGGTCAAGCCGGGACTTTCAGACTGAGTAAAACTGGACTCTTCTATATCTGCGTAGAACAGGCCGAGCACACCTCTGACCGGATCCCGATCGTAGGACAGCAGGACTTCCTGCTGGAAGTTTTCACCTTCTCGGTTCCGGAGTATCGAACTCCCAGGAGTGTTGGAAAAGTCACCGTCTTCGAGACTTTCCTTATCCCCCTCAAAATAGTTCGTCTTGGAGGTGATAGCGAAATCGTCGGTCAGTTCGTAGCTCAGATTCAATGTCACACTGTCAACTCTGCTGTCGCTGAAGCCCGGGACATCAACGGTTACAGTGCGGTCGTCTGAAAATAGGGACTCATCGACATTCACCTCGCCGAGTTTAGAGTCAATGTGAAAATACTTCAGCGTTGCCGTGAACTCTTCCGTAGGCTGCAATCGAACGGTCGCGCGAAGCGTCGTGTTTTCCCGGTCACCGGCATCGTCGATCCCAAGTGTCGAGTTTTCGATGAAACCGTCTGTTCGCTCGTAGTCACCGGAGACACGCACCGCCAAAACGTCCTCAACAAGAGGAACGTTAACGGCGAGCGCCCCGCCTTGCGTATTGAGATTTGCGAGCTCGCCACGTGCTTTGGCTTCGTATTCGAATGTCGGATCCTTGGATTGTATGTTCACTGAACCCGCCAGTGCATTGCGGCCGGTCTGGGTCGATTGCGGCCCGCGCAAGATCTCGATCTGCTCTAGATCCCAGGTCGAATGGGGAATGCGGCTGTTTACGGCTGAAACGTTCGATAGCGACGCCCCATCGACGATCGTCGATACCGCTTGACCGTTCCCCCGACCCGCGGCGAAGCCGAAGGAGGGAATGCCGCGAATTGCGATGTCGCTGTTCCCAGCCGCTGCGTTGACGCCCGGCGTGCGTTCAATCACGGTAAAGATATCGGGGTCCGAGCGTTGCTCAAGCTCCTCACCCCGGATGACGACGGCACTGGTCTGGGTGTCTTGAAGCGTCCGCGTCAGCAGTTCGCCCTCTACGATAATCGGATCGAGCCGAATCGGCCCGTTCTCCGCAATAACCCGATTGCGCTCGAGAGCGACCACGTCGCTGCCGCTATAGCGATAAGTCAGGCCGCTGCCTTCGAGAAGACGGCGAAGAGCATCGTCGGCGCTCATGCGACCCGACACGGCGGGCGCTGTGAGTCCCTGCGTTAACTCGCTGCCTGCGAAGAACTGCAGACCCGTCTGCCGGCTTAGCGCACGCAGCGCGTCGCTCAGGGGTTGCGAAGGAATGTCTACCGAGATCGCTTCGGCCTGCGCCAGTTGCGCGGCCGAGACGGCTAGTGATTTACCTGCCGCCTTCACCAGCGAACCGCTTGACCCATCGTCGCTGTTGGCGGCGGCCGCATTTGCAGCGGCAACGATGCAGACGACGCCGGTAAACGCCAGCCTGCCCGTGAACACCAACCCGGCCGTGAACACCGGCGTGATGGACAGCCCTGCCCGGTTCCCTGCATCCCGCATAAACAACTCCCCCCTCACACCGACGGCATCCGTCAGCAATTGCGACCCATTCGCAACACCCTCAAAAGACACGACGGGTGACGGGCGGAAAACCGTAACGATTAATGGAAAATCAGCGGAGAATGACCAGCATCGGCCAATTCGTGAGGAGTTGCAGGCCGCTCGATTCGGCGACAATCTGCAAAGACCGGTCGACATCATCGAGGGAAAGAACACCGTCGAACCGTTTGGCCGCGGCCCTTTCGTTCAAGAGAAGGACACGTCCCGGCCGATAGCGATCAAGCGCCTCGATGACCTCGGCCAGCGGTGCGTTTTTGAAGTCGAGGACGCCCTCGCGCCAGGCCAGCGCCCGCTCGACATCAATGGCCGAAGTCTCCAGCCGCGCGTCCGCGTCATCGACCGAGGCGGCCTCGCCCGGACCGATCAGTGCGCTTGCTCCGGCCCCTGTCCCAGCCGCCGGCAGCGTGACGCGAACCCGCCCCGATTGAACCAGAGCCGACCATCCTGTGCCATCGGCGGAGACCGCAAAGACCGTTCCCACCGGCCGGGCCTCCACTGCCTCGGTGACGACGACAAGGTCGCGCCCCGATCTGCCGGCGGTCTCGAAAACGGCGATGCCGGCATGCAGGCGGATGCGCCGCTCCGACTCGCTCTCCGACCAAGACATCGAAGCGCCGCTGTCCAGTTGCGCGACCGTTCCGTCCGGCAGCGTAATCCGCTCGATACTGCCGACGGGCGCACTGTAATCGGCGGTCAGGCCGGGATCGTACAGGACCCAAAGCAGGGCGAGCCCCGACACACCCAGGACACCGCCGCGCAACGCATGGCGGCGACGGCGGGCGCGGCGCGCGATGGCCCGCGGATCGAAGCCGGGCGGGAAGGCCCGGCCACCCTTGAGCTGACGAAGCTCGGGTCCGAGCGGGTCTGACGGGCGCTCGGTCTTGTGATCCGGGTTTCGTGGGGGGCGGTGGTCGGCCATGGTCAACCGTTGGTCCAACGGTGGTGTTCTGTCAAAGGGTTATGACGTATGAGGGCGCGAAAACCGTAGTCAAATCTTTACCTGCGGATGCGGTCGTCAGCATCTAGCTGCCGTTTGCAGGCGCGCAGCGCCTTGGCCACACGCTTCTCGACGGTGCTTTTCGAAACTCCGAACATGGCGGCGACTTCGTCGTAGCTCAGCCCGTCGATGCGGAGCAGATAAATCATCGCTCGGGTTTCCTCCGGCAGCTTGGCAAGCGCCGCGTCCAGCCGGCGCAGACAATCCCGGGCAATCGCGGTCTGTAGCGCATCGGGCGACGGATCACTGGCGGCCAGGCTATGGACGGTCTGCGGCGGGGTCTCCACCCTGCGGTAGCGGTCGCTACGCGCCGCGTCGATCGCCACGTTGGCGGCGGCGCGGAAAAGGTAGGCCCGCGGATCCTCGATACTCGCCGCGGCGCCGTTTTGGGACATTCTGATGAAGAGATCGTGCAGCAGGTCGCGCGGCTGATCGCGCGGACCCGCCTTGCGCCTGAGAAAGGCCAGCAGTTCGTTCTGGTTGGCCAGGAAGACGTCGAGCCATACCGACCTGCGGCCGCCCGGCGTCCTGGACCAGTCTCCGCTCCCCACCACCGGCTCCTGAATTTGATCTTGGTCGTTTGGATGTCTAAGCGCCGTAGGTTGGCGTCTCCAGGCCCAATTTGCAACTCGTTCTCATTCGCAGAGAGAATCCCGGCTGCGGCAAAGACAAGGATGGCGCCGATCACAGCGCAAGATCCGGAAAAAAAAGCTGGCATTCAGGGAGAACAGCGGCGCCTTCTCTCGCCTCAAGGTCGCTATCTGGCGCCGGCCGACCTGGCTGTTGCCCCCTTCGGCGGCAATGCACAGTCCGCCAGACTGTAGCGATTCAAGTCCGCGATGAAACGCGCCTCTGCTCCGGCCAATATCCCTTTCAAGCGGCAGGTCGGCGTGATGATGCAGGCACCGCCATCCTCAGCGAAGCACTCCACAAGAACCGCGCCGCGCTCCAGCACCGCCACGATATCGCCGAGGCGCAGTCTCTCGGCAGGTCTCCCCAAGACAGCCCCGCCGCCGGTTCCGCGGCGGGTCTCGACGAAACCGGCTGCTGCCAGCGCCGCCATCACTTTCGTCAGATGATTCCGGGAGATCCCGAACTCGGCAGCGATCTCAGCGGTGGAATGGGTCCGGTCAGGCTCCCCCGCCATCCGCATCAGAGCGCGGAGGCCGAAATCCGTGAAACTCGTAAGCCGCATGCTCAGATTTCTTCTACTATGAGAATGAGTTGCATTATCGTTCCAGCGGTGATAATCGGTACTCTAAATACCGATTGAGAAAATAATGCGTCTTTGGCCGGTCATCAATGGATTGTCCAGGCTTAACCCCCGGCGGGCTGCCTGGTTCGCCGTCGGTGTCGCGGCCCTTGCACTGGGCGCGGCAGGTGTTTTTCTGCCCCTGCTGCCGACGACACCCTTTGTACTTGTCGCGGCCTTTGCCTTCGGAAAGAGCGCACCGGTGGTCGCAGACTGGCTTCGGGACAGCCGCATCTTCGGCCCGGTGATCGCAGACTGGCAGGCGCAGGGCGCCATCGCCCCGCGTTTCAAAGCCCTGGCGATCGTGATGATGGCCGCCGTCTTCCTGCTGAGTGTCGCCCTCTCCGTGTCTGCCTTCGTTCTGGTCGTGCAGGCCATCTGCATCACAGGAGCAGCTGCATTCATCCTAAGCCGCCCGAACGGACCGGGCGAGTGATCCGCCGGCAATGGCCGGTGATCTCTATCCGAAAGAAAAAGACTGAGTCAGAAAGGAAACCAAGATGCACAGACTACTGCTGCCGCTCGCCATCGCGGCCTTACCCGCAGCAGCAGCCGCGGAAACGACTCTCATCGACACATCCAAACTGCCGGTACGCCAAGTCCACGACGTGGCGGAACTGACACCCCTGGCCGTCTCGCCGTCCGGTTCTCCGGCCGTGGTTCTTCTCGATCTGGACGCCGGCGATGTGGTGCCGCCCCATGCGGCCAAAAGCGGCCTGCGACTGCTTACCGTACTATCGGGAGAGATGTCCTGGGGCGACGGAAACAGCATCGACGAGAGCCGGGAGACCGTGTATCCGGCGGGAAGTCTCCTTGTCGTACCCGCCGGTCTGGATCACTGGCTCGCCGCACGCGGAGGTGACGTCCGCGTGCAACTGGTGGTGCTCGACGACGAGACACCCGTCCCCGCAATGCTGGAGCAGATGCAGTGAGAACGCCATGCTGGAGGGCTCTTTAGCTCCTGGCAGTATGGGTCGTCCAAGGTGCGAGCCTACAACACTTCAGCGAAGGCAGACAGGACACCGAACAAGAGGGCAATGACCGCGAGAGCGGCCGTGCTGCGCGGTGCATAGGGCAACAGAAAGGCCAAAACAAAACCCGCCACCGAGAGCACGCCAAACCAGGCTACGGCTGCTATTGCGGCACCCCATACCGCGAAGCAAGGGAGTAGGGATAACCCGAGGCAAAGCCAGCCTGCGATGCGAAGGACAGTGTTCGCGGCGGGGCTTGGACCTTGGGCCCAGACCTGCCGGCGATGGCGCTGCATCGACAGGCAAACACCCGTGAAACCTGCATAGGCGAGTGACAACGCCAGCATCGTCATGCTTCGCGCCGTTCTGCATTGATTTCAGCGGGCACCGGCAGACCCCGATTTGGATGTCCAGGACCAACACCGGTTGGCCGTTTTCGACCGACATGCCACGCTATCCAGCCCAACAACAGGCCTGTTGCCAACATGGTCAGGTCGAATCCGGCCAGGACCCAGTTGCCCTCCGGCAACGTCGCGCCGAGATGGCTGCCGGTGGTCGCCGCGTTCACGATCGGCAAGGCGCTGAACAAAAAGGCCGCGAAGGCGAGCTGTTCTATCCAGGCACGCCTGGAGGAGCGCAGTATCGGATGGATGAACGCCAGTATCCAGGCCAGGAAGAAGCAACCGGCTTCCATGTCGGCGCGCGAAGCGCGTTCAACCGGCAGCAAGCGATTGGCCCAGAAGAAGGCCGCCATGGCGATCGGCAGTCCGACGATCGTACCCACGTTGAGGATCTCGACCAGACGCCGGCCGGCACCCGCCTTTTCCGGCGCGTCGCGTTTCACACAGCGCTTGACGACCCAAAGCACCAATCCCGTGGCGATCATCGCGGTTCCGGCAAGACTCGACACAAAGTAAAGAAGCCGGACAAAGGGCTCGGCAAAACGACCGATATGCAGCCCGTACATCACCGCTTGGGTTTCCGCCGCCCAGCGGTTGCGGTCTGTTGCGGCCACTATCCTGCCCGTCGTTCCGTCGAAGGTGACTTTCCTGCGGTGAAAGGCAATCTGCGCTGCGTCCGACGAAGTCAGTTCGATCCGCGCATTGGCATCCCCTGGACGGTAAACATCGATGCGTCCCACGGCAGCGCCGTCCCAGCGGCGAACCGCCTCTTCGATGACCGGGCCGATGGGCACCAGCGGCGCGGCTATATTCGCTGCCGCAGGAATGGTTGTGCTGAGCGAAGCCTCGGAGAGAAAGGCCTGCTGATCTCCCTGATAGGCCACATCCCGGCCCCAGGGCATGTAAAGAAACATCAGTGTGATCAACCCGGTGTAGGTGATCATCAGATGGAAAGGCAGCGCCATTACAGCCAGAACGTTGTGGGCGTCGAGCCAGGAGCGATGGGAAACCTTACCGGGCCGGAAGGTGAAGAAGTCCTTGAAGATGCGCCGATGCGTAATGACACCGCTGATCATGGCAACCAGCATGATGATCGTTGCTGCCCCGACGATCAGGCGGCCCCAGATCGACGGCATGTTCAAGTCGAAGTGAAAATAGAACAGGAAGTCGCCGCCGTATGTCGCGCGGGCCACCACCGGCTCCCTGCTGACGGTGTCCAGCGCTTCACGCTGAAAGGATGGGAATTCGCCCGGATCGCGCCAAACATAGAGGTGGGCGACCGGGTCGCGTTCGTCAGGCAGGTCGACGAGCCAGCGCCGCGCGCCGGGAGCGATTCCGTGCAACCTTTCCAACGCCACGGCCGCCGCATCGGCCGCGGGTGCCATCTGGCGCAATTCGGGCTGCATCCATTGGGTGATCTCGTGACGGTAAAAGCTCGCGGTTCCCGTCAGAAAGATGGCGAAGAGCAACCAGCCGACCACCAGGCCCGACCAGGTATGCAGCCAGGCCATCGACTGGCGAAATCCAGGCTTCATAAAGCCCCCCCAAGCCGGAGGATCAGCAGCGGCACGCAGAGCAGGGCCGTAGACAAGGTCAACCCTGCCCAGACGCGCCCCACGCTGGATGCCGAAAACGCCCATAGAGCAACGCAGACGTAGACGACAAAACTGACCATCGTCGCGGTTAGGACTGCTTCGGAACGCGCCATCGGCAGAACGAGCGAGAGGCATATCGCCGTCGCCGACGACAATGCGTAACCACCGACCGCGGCAGCGGCGATGCGGGAAAGAATGTCTACTCGCGACGCGTCCGACTTCATGGGCACCCAAGCCGTTTCGACATCACCATCTGAACCTAAGCGTTGCGAGAACGCTGCGGCCGACCCCCTGGAAGCAGCGATCAATTCTTGCGCAGGATGCAACGTAGCGTTTGTCGAAGATGTTGGTGGCGCTCAACGCGAATTGCGATCCGGTGAGTGCGGGCGCAATGCCGCCAAGGTCGTAACGGATGGCGGCATCGACCAAGGTGTAGCCGGGGGCTTCGAAGGTGTTTTCGACGTTACCGGCGCTGCTGCCGACATATCTCACGCCGACGCCGGCGCCCAGCCCGGCGAGATCGCCCTCCTGGATGGTATAGTCGCCCCAGATAGACGCCCAATGATCGGCGGCACCGGCCGGTGTGTTGCCGGCATTGCCGTCATTGTCCTCGGTTATCTCAAGATCCTGATAGGTATAGGCCGCCAGTAGGCTGATGCCGTTGTCGAAGCTGGCCGTAGCTTCTATCTCGACACCGCGTGAGCGAATCTCGCCGGTTTGAATACTGTCCCCCGGATTGTCCGGGTCTGAGGTGAGAACGTTTTGCTGCGTCAACTGAAAGGCTGCCAGCGTGGCAAGAGCATTGTAATCGTTCGGCTGAAACTTGATGCCGGCCTCGAACTGGGTACCGGTTGTCGGATCGAAGGCAGACCCTTGGGCGTCGACACCTGGTTGAGGCTGGAACGATTCCGAGTAGCTGATGTAGGGAGCGAGGCCGATGTCAAAGACGTAGCCGACGCCGGCCCGTCCGGAAAATGCACGATCGGACTGCTTCGAACTCGTATTCGCTATCTGGTTTTCGTTCTCGATGCTTGACCAGTCGTAGCGGCCGCCAAGGGTCATGATCCAGTTGTCGAACCGGATCTGATCCTGAACATAGACGCCAATCTGCTCTTCATCGGTTTCCGTTCTTTGAAACGGGGTAAGAGCTGGGATATCCAAGTTGTAGACGGGATTGAAGAGGTCAATGGTCGCAACGGTGCCGAGGCGGCGGTCGGTATGGCGATTGAGCGTCTGGTAATCCAGACCGAGAAGAACCGTGTGACTGATGGGATCGGTCTCGAACCGCGCCTCGACATGGGTATCAATGGTAACGTCGTCCGATGTCTCGTCGGCGCTGAAGCTTGACCGGTTCAAGGTACGAAGATCCGCTTGAAGAGTGCCGAAGATGGCCTGCAGTTCCAGATCGTTGTGCAGGTAGCGGGCGTTTTGGCGCAGCGTCCAGGTTTCGTCGAAGTGATGTTCGAACTGGTAGCCGATGGAGAAGAGTTCCCGGTCCCAACTGTTGAAGTTTGGGTCGCCCTGGAAAAAGTCATCCGCGATCTCCCCGTTGGGATTCGGAAAGATCGTTCCGAAGGCCGGCACGCGGTTGACGAAACCACCTTCGAAGTCATCGTCTTGATAGGTCGTCAGTAAGGTTAGCGTGGTGTCTTCCGTCGGCCGCCAGGTGAAAGCCGGCGCAATGACCTTGCGGTCCCTTCCCGTGAAGTCGGTTTGCGACTCCGTGTCCAGGGCAAGACCGGTCAGCCGAAAAAGGAACTGCCTCTCGTCATCGACCGCGCCGCCGAAATCAAAAGCGCCCTCGAAGCGATTGAAGCTGCCGACCTCACCTTGGATCTCGTAAAAGCTTTCTTCCGTCGGCCGCTTGCTGACATGGTTTATGACCCCTGCAGGCGTGGTCTGGCCATAAAGGACGGAACTGGGTCCTTTGAGGATTTCGACACGCTCGAAAAGATAAGGCTCGAATCCGGCAGCAGCAAAGTCCGTACCCCGCACCCTTAGGCCATCGACGTATTCGTTCCCTGAGGTGCCGGCGGTGCCGTCGCCGCCGAAGCCGCGAACGGTAATATTGCTGCCGGCCAGACCTGACGATTCCGCTTGCAGATTCGATCTGACGCCGGCGTTGTATTGTACCGCTTCACCGACGTTCTGCACCGCCCGTGCATCCATCTGATCGCGTGTAACGACCGAAATCGATTGCGGGGTTTCAATTATTGGAGTGTTGGTTTTCGTACCCGTCGCGCTGCGGTTCGCGACATAGCCGTCGACAGGGCCGTAGGGCGATTCTCTTGTGCCCTCCACTACGACCGCGCCAAGCCGCATCGGTCCACTGCCCTCCTCACTCGCATTGCGTTCCAGCGTTACGGTATTGGCATCGGTGAACTTGAACGAGATGCCGGTACCGGCAAGCAAGACCCGCAGGGCATCGGCGGCTGAGTACGTCCCCGATACGCCACGCGAGCGAAGGCCCGACAGGTCGCCGGTTTTATAGGCAAAGAAGATGCCCGCCTGATCAGAGAACCGATCCAACGCCGTATTCAGAGGTTGCTCTTCGATAGAGAAATCCCGGACCGCATCGGCTTGTGCAATCGACAGGGAAGGATCTTGGTCCCTTGCCGCGGCCGGCGTCGTTGCGCTGAACGTCGCGCCGATGGAGAGCGCCGTGATTGTGGCAGCGGTGAAGCACAGCCGTTTCCCCGTAACCCCTTGGCTGACGTTCCTTCGCTGCTGACTTCGGCCAATTCCCCAAGCGCCGGTTTCCGAACCCATTCTCTGTGCCCCCAACTGTATCGTCTGGTTTTCAAGAATCGGCACGCAAATGAGACGCATTCGCGCGCTGATGTCGTTGTTTAGACGAGTGGCAGCAAAAAGATCGGTGCTCTGTGAGCCATTTTTATTGGGATTTTACTGACGCCAGCCGAGATTCAACGAAGGATTGTTAAGTAATTAGTAATTCGCGTCACTGAAAGCTGGTGCGTATCGGCCAAAGCATTGAGACCGCTGTCCACTGCATCGAGCGAGAGGCGCGCGGTCACCGGCTCAAACCCCGATGTGTCCGTAAGCAGCAGGATCCTGCCGGGCAGGTAGCGGTCAATCTCCTCGATTGCCTGGGTCAGGGGCAGGCTGTCGATGATGATCGCCCTATTGCGCCAGGGCGTCGCCAGGCGCAGGTCGACCTGACCGACCGACCCTGGCTTGCCGCCCTTCACGTAGCTGACCTGCTGACCGGCTTTGACTGCGACCCGCGACCCGGGATCCGAGATCGGCGACACGACGTCGACCGAACCTTCGGTTACCGTGACGGTTGCGGTCGTTCCCCGGTCGTGCACCACGAATGCCGTGCCCGTTGCCGTAGCGCGCCCTTGAAGGGCCAGCACAGCGAAAGGCCGCGCCGGGTCTTTCGCAACTTCGAACAGCGCCTCACCGCTAAGCAGAGACACCTCTCTCCCCGCCTTTGAATAGGTCACAGAGATTGCCGTGTCGGTATTCAGATAAGCGAGCGAACCGTCGGGCAGCGTTACGGTTGACTGCTCCCCCACGCCGGTGCGGTGATCGGCCATCAGCCATATCGGCAGGTCGATGACAAGCACAACAAGTGCTGCCAGCAGGGCGGTTGCCAGGCCGGCGATCGCTGTTGGACGTCTTAAAGGCCCCGTGAACCGTCGATGTCTCGGCGGCAAACTCCGCGCTGCCGGTGTTTTCCCGCGTGACGAAACCGCGTTGGCTGCAGGCATCTCGTCCGAACCCGCGAAAGCCGTTTCCAGATCCCCGATGTCATTCCAAAGATCTCGAATCTCACTAAACGCGCGGCTATGGCGCGGATCTGCCTCGCACCAGGCCCTGAACGCCGCAAGATCGGTTTCGGATACCTCGCCGGAGGCAAGACGGACGAACCAATCCTGCGCAGTGTCTTCGATCTGCCCGGTCGACATGCTTTGATCTCGTACTTCCGTCATCGATCAGACTGGACGCCTTCGAACAGGGGCGGGATGAACGGCCGACAGCAAACTTTCCTGTTTTATATGGGGCCATTTATTCGCTTCTACATAGTAGACGAGTGAGCTCACGTTTTCTCATGCCCCTTGTCCAAAGAAAGAGTCTCCTGAAAACGCCGCCGCGCGTTAATCATGGCGGCGATGGCCTGCTTCAGGTCCTTGTAGACGGTTGTCAGGCCGATTCCGAGCATCTCGGCGATCTCAGCCTGTGTCTTGCTTTCAAACCGATTGAGATAGAACACCCTCCGGCAGCGGGGAGAGAGCTTCCCGATCTCCGTTTGAAGGTGAAGGAATTCCGCGCGCGCCATGGCGTGGCGCTCCGGCGTCAGTTCATCGGTGCCCCGCCAGATGAGGCCATCGACCTCGGCCAGGATCTCTTTGCGGCGCGCTTCAACGCGCAGATGGTCAGTCGCCAGATTGGCGGCCATGCTGAACAGATAAGCTTTGTAATTGCGGATCGGCGGATGCTCGTTGGCGTTCAGCAGCTTGACGTAAAGATCCTGCGCAATATCGGAGGCCAGGCTGGACGAGCCGAGCCGTCCGGCGAGAAACCGCAGGAGCTCCCACTCGCACTCCCGATAGGTCTGCAGCAGCATTGATTCCCGCATAGGTGCCCAAAACCCGGGCAGGCGCTGCCGCCGCCCCCATCCCTCAAATTCTGTGTTCCAACCGGCCGTGGCTTCAATCGCTTGATGTTCCGGCCAGTCTTCGACTTCAATGTCAGAAATTGAGAATCATTCTCATCTACATAACCCTGTTCTACAGCCCTGACCCCTGGATGACAACGCCTGGTGTTGGCTATCTTGACGTTTGAGAGAACCGGTATTTGGGGAAGACTGCAGCCCCTCGCCTTCATCGGCGGCGATTCGCGCCGCCGCATGGGCCTTGTCATGAACAGCCGGTTACATCGGCCTGGCGACCGGAAAGCCGGAAGGGTCGCGGACGGACGCCGGCTGGCCGAGAAACCTTGACCGGCGCCCGTCAGATTGCGCCGTGCGCCCCCAGCACACTGGCGCCCACGGTCAACAGACTTAAGGCCAGCAGGATCCGATGCATTTTGAGCACCAGCGTGAAAGTTTCGTCCGGAGACAGATGTGCCCGCGCGCGAAACCACCGATGCAGGAACAGAGGTTCGGCCAGGAAGAGCACAAACGTGAAAACAGCCCATACGGCGACCATCGCATGCATCCACCAAAATGCCGGGTCGCTGAACCGGTCCCAGGCGTTCAGTTGATGGGTCATGTAGAAACCGGTTGCCCCGGCAATGACTGTCGAGATGCGGGCCTGGAAGGCGAAACGCCCCTCAATCATCTCGAACAGCCGCAGCCGGTCCGCCGCCGGAACCGAGCGCATGATGCCGGGCAGCAGCACGAGTGTCACAAGCGAAACACCGCCGATCCAATGCACGATGGCGATGACATGCAGCGCACGGGCAATCGTGAGATCATCCATGCTTCAACCGATTACCAGGATTGGACCCGTTCACACTCACCATCCGTATTGAGGCTTTGCTTGTTTGAAAATGATTATCATAACTACTATCAGTTTATTGAAATTACTCTACCGAAATCGGTATTTCGTTGTATTCACGCGTAAAAAAGCCTAATTATTCAAAACTGATCTCGTATATCAACATCAACGAAAACGACCGCGGGCGACAGGGACATCCGCCTGAACCGGCAAGAAACGCAGCAGGGTCCGATCGGGGCAATTGGAGGCTCGAGCGACAATCAATCCCGGGCTTGAGGAGAGCAAAACATGCAGGGCAACAAGCCGATAATAGATACCTTGAACAAACTGCTGACCGAGGAGCTGACCGCTGCGGATCAGTATTTCATCCACTCGCGCATGTTTCACGACTGGGGACTGAACGCCCTCTATGAGCGTTTCAAGCATGAGCAGGAAGAAGAACTCGACCATGCGTCCAGGCTGGTCGAACGGATCCTGTTTCTCGAAGGCACGCCGGACGTTGGCTCGCGCAGCGCCCTCAACGTCGGCAAGACCCTGCCCCAGATGTTGAAGAACGATCTCGACTACGAACTGGCGGTCGGCACGGCGCTGAAGTCTGCGATCGCCGAATGTGAGAAAGCAAAGGACTACGTGACCCGCGGCATTCTCGTCGACCTGCTTACAGATACCGAGGAAGATCACACGCACTGGCTGGAAAAGCAGCTTGGGCTGATCGACAAGATGGGTTTGGAGAACTACACCCAGTCCGTGGCTTCCTAACGCTTGAAAAGGCCGCTTCGCTGGGCGCCACCCTTCTTCCGTAAAGTTGCCAGGGGTCAGCCGTCAGGGCCGTGACCGGCACAGCGGAGATGTACCAGGCTGCCTGCGAAGTGGCGGCGTAAGCCGGGGATAAGAGAGAGCGCCCGGTAAAGGCGTGTCCGTTTTGGAAAGGGGTCGGCGTAGCTCTGCACGGAGAGTATCTCCAGCCCCGGGATTTCCCGGATGAAGTCCGGGATTTCATCAATCGTGATTCCCCAAGGCATCGCAGGCGCCCTGTAACTCTTGGTCACGTTGAAACCGCTCATCGTTTTCCGAGAGAAAAACGGCGGAATGGCGTCAAAGAACATCTCCGCTCCGGGAAAGGTCTCGGCGATACGGCGCAGGAGCGCAACCACCTCGGCTTCGTGAAAATACATCAAAAGCCCCGACGCGGTGATGAAAGGAGGCGTTCTGCCCGGAACGTTTTCCATCCAAGAGGGGTCCAGCGCCGAGGCCTCTATCAGGGTGGCGTGAGGATGCGCGGGCAGCAGACGGCGCCGGACCGCGATGGCCTCCGGCAGGTCGACGCTGAACCAGCGCAGACGGTCGTCGCCGAGGCGCCAGAACTGGGTATCCAGACCCTCTCCGAGCGCTACGACCGTCGGGTGCTCCCTGTCAGCCGCGAGGTAGTCGCGGATCAGATCGTCGCTGTGGCGGGCCCTGATCGCATGGAACACGCTGTACCGGCCGAAGTGGCCGGCGAAATTGTAATCGATCCGCGCCACCAGCTCGGCCGCCATGGGGTCCTCGATCAAGCGATCGGCGCGGCGCATTTCGCAGGCGCGGTTCCATAGCGGCCAGAGCATGGTCTCCGGAACGCCCGAGAGGTCTACCTCGAACAACTCTGAAGGTCCCGCCTGGGCGCCCGGTTCTAGTTTTTTGTCCATATCCGCGTCAATTGCTCCCGTCGTTCGGGTTGCCCTCGCGGTCCGCATTCGCCGCCAGGCGCCAGCCGGCGGCGCGCAGACGCTCGTTCCAGAAACTGGCGTAGCGTCCTTCCGCTGCAAGCAGTTCATCGTGGCTGCCTTGCTCTGTGATCCGCCCCTTATCGAGCACGATGATCCGGTCGGCGCCACGCACGGTCTGCAACCGGTGAGCCACCACCACCAGCGTCTTTTCTCGGGTCAGCGCACGCAGGGCCTGCTGGACGGCAGCTTCGTTCATCGGATCCAATGCGGCGGTTGCCTCATCCAAGAGAACAATGGGCGCATCCTTCAGAATAGCGCGGGCAATCGAGACGCGCTGGCGCTCGCCGCCGGAGAGTGCGGTCCCGCCTTCACCCACGCGGCTTGCCATACCGGCCGGCAGCCGGGCGGCGATCTCATCGACGCAGGCAAGGCGCGCCGCCTCGCTCACTTCCTGGTCCGAGGCGCCCTCTCTTCCGAGGCGGATGTTTTCTTCGATGGTCCCGTCGAAGAGATAGACGTCCTGGAACACCACCGAGATACGCGCCATGAGATCTTCGTTGGCGATATCGCGAACATCGGCGCCGCCGATGCCGACCTGTCCCGCATTCACATCCCAGAACCGTGCAATCAGACGCAGTATCGTCGTCTTTCCCGATCCGGATGGCCCGACGATCGCCGTCATCTTGCGTTCAGGGGCCGAGAAGCTGACCCCCTTGAGAACCTCTTCGGCGCCATAGGCGAAATGCACATCATCGAAGACGACGGCGCTGTCACTTGGGCGCAGGGATCGAACCGGTTCGGCAAGTGGCGCTGTCGACAACAAGTCGTCCATACGCTCGAGGCTGTTGCTGCTAATTCTCAAGGCACCGCCCAGATCCGCTGCCGCAATAAGTGGTTCCACGTAACGCACGGCGAGGACCAGAAGGGCAAGCAGTTCAGGTAGGTCGATCTCACCGCCGAGCGCAAGGTTCACCCCGAACAGCAGAATGATGGTGAAGGCAAGCTGCACGACCAATACGAAGGCCGCGAGCGCCGGCGCCACAGTCAGGATCTGTGCCCGCCCGGCATCACGCTGCTCACGCAGTGCGGCATCGAGCTGACGATGTCCCTCCGCAGCACGGCCGAAAGCCCGCAGCACCGGTTGCTTTTGCGCGAACTCGACGATCCGGCCGGCGGCTTCCGCCCCGGCGGCATCGCTGCGCCGATCCGTCCGCTGCACCAACCTGCCCGACCAGCGATAGGTCAGCGCCGCCAGCGGCGCCGTCACGAGCGCGGCGGCGGCCAGGCGCCAGTCGAAGAGGAACATCACGGCGACGACGGTCGCCGGGGTCACGAAGGCGGTGATGACGGGACGGAGAAGGTGCGCGGGAACACCCATGACGTCGATCACACCCTGGCTGGTCAGCCGCCCGACGGGCCCGACACGGTCGGTTGCGAACCAGCCGAGGGGAAGCTTGGCGATATGGTCGCCAAGGCGCGAGAACAGTGTACCCGCCAGACCGACCGCCGCCCGGTAACCGGCCAATTGGGTGCGAAAGCGCAGCACTACGTAAACCGCGAACACACCCGCAATGGCGGCGAGCCAGTTCCAGGCAGCCCCTAGATCGCCGCTTAGGAAAGCATCAAAAAACGGTACGAGCAGAGTAAAGCCAAGCCCCATCAGCACCGCCTCGGCAACGAGGCCGGCAAGGTTCCAGCGCAAGACCCGGACGGTGCCGGGCCCTGCGACCGTGAGCAGCGCCCGAATCATGATGCGGCCTCGGAAGCACTGACAGGAGAGGCTTCACCGGCCGACCACAAGCGCGCGTAAAGGCCCTGGTGCTGCAGCAGGTCCTCATGACGGCCACGCTCTACGATACGGCCTTTTTCCATCACGCAGATCTGGTCCGCGCCGATGATTGTACGCAGCCGATGGCCGATGACTAACAGCGTACGGCCGGCGACAAGGGTGGTCAGCGCATCCTGGATCGCCGCCTCCGACTCCGGGTCGGCAAAGGCCGTCGCTTCGTCGAGCACCAAAACCTGCGGATCAGCGAGGATGGCGCGGGCGATTGAGACCCGTTGCGCCTCGCCGCCGGAAAGCTGAGCATCGACACCGACGATCGAATCATAGCCGCGCGGCAGGCAAACGATCCGGTCGTGGATCTGGGCCGCGCGGGCGGCATCCTCAATTGCCGATTGGGATGCTCCCGGGCGCGCCAGTGCAATGTTCTCTCGCAGACTGGCACGGAGAAGCTGAACGTCCTGGAAGACGAAACTGACGGAGCGATAAAGGTCATCCGCCGTCATCTCCGTGGTCGCTACGCCGCCGATGGTGATGCGCCCGGTATCCGGATCCCAGAATCTCGGCAAAAGTCTAGCCAGGGTGCTCTTGCCGGAGCCCGAGGGACCGACGAGGGCGGTTACCGTGCCCGGCTCCAGTATCATGCCCAGTTCCCGCACTGCAGCCGTATCGCCATCGTAGGAAAAGCTGACAGCCTCAAACGCGATGCGGGAGCCTTGCGGTTTTCGTGCGACAGCGGGCTCGGGCAATACCGGCATCTCAAGCAACGCGACGATCCTGTTCGCCGCCTCTTTGGCGAGCATCATCTCGTTCTGAGCAAAGGCGAGAGTGAGAAAGGGCGCGGTCAGCCCGGGCGCCAGAACGGCAAAAGCCAGAAGATCGGCAGGCGCCGTAGAATCGGCACCAACCAGCAAGAGTCCGGCCACCAGAACAACGACCAGAGAGAACAGCGGAGAAAGCACAATCTCTGTGGTCGCGGACAATCGTAAGAGCCCACGCACCCACTCCCAGAAATAGGCAACAAAGGCCTGGGTCCGTTCGACAAAGCGGCCATAGGCCTTCCTGCCCTGGCCAAAGGTCTTGACGACAGCGATGCCCTGAACGAATTCCACCGAGGCGGCGTTCACGTCCTGAAGGGCTGCCTCATAGGCCGCCATCTTGTCCCCGAAACCCCGAAACTGCAGACCGTAGAGCGCCATGCCGAGACCCAGCGGAACGGCGGCAACCAGCGCCAGCCGCCAGTCGGTCCAGATCAGGTAGCCGAAGGCGATCAACGGCGTGACGACGGCGGCGGTCATATTCGTATAGGCATGCCCGACCATGTGATGCAGCGCCGCCACGTCGTCTTGCAGCGCCTTCTTGACCGCGCCGCTGCTGTTCTCGCCGAACCAACCGAGCGGCACATGGCGCAGCCGGTCCGTCATGCGGCGGCGCAGGTCGAGCTGCAGATCGAGATCGGCCAGATGCGTAAGGCCACCCGCTACCATGAGAAAGACCAGCCGCACGACAAGAGCGGCGGCGCCCAATCCTGCGATCCACCAGACACGGGCCGGGTCGACCGTCTGCTCGGCGAGTAGCGCCCGTCCGACTTCCGCCACTGCTATAAAGGGCATGACCCCCGCCACGGCGCTGACGGCCTGGAACAAGCAGGCAAGCAGCAGGGGAGACTTGACGGGCGCGATCAACTGTCCGACCGGCGATGGCCTTTTGGATTGCTTTGAACGATCACCGGATGACGTCTCGGTTGCGCGATCAGCTTCCTTCATGCCGTGGCCGTCTGTTCCTGCTGCCTGAGCGACAAGCGGCGAATCAGGCTGAGGGAAGCCGACACCGACAGAGCCCCTGAAAGGAACGCTGCCCCATAGCCGAACTGTCCGGCAACCACGCCCGAACAGGCCATACCCGTCATCGAGAGTAGCCAGTAGATGCAGATAAAGACGGTGAAGTCCGTGCCTTCCTGGCCCGCCGCGCTGTGATTCATGAAGATCGTGTTCGTCATCACACTTATGAAGCTGAAACCGAGGTAGAAAAGAACGACGCTAGCCGCCCCATGGACCGCGCTTAAATCCCAGTAGCTGACACAGGCTGCATAGAGCAGAAATGCCACATTGACGATCACACCAAGGGGCAAAACGGCGGAAAGGCCGTAGCGGCGAACGACGAAAGCCGAAAGGGGCCCGCCGGTGAACAGGGCAGCGCAGGTGAACACGCCGTTGATCATGCCGATCTGGTCCAGCGTGAATCCCACATCGACGAGACGGGGTTGGAGCATGCCGAAACCCAGCCCGACACCGAAGGCAAGCGGTGCAAGAAAAGCGATAACCGGTCTGACTTCCTTACGCTTGAAGAACCGTTTGAGCGAGGGCTGCAGACCGGAGGCCGCGTCTGCCGGTCGCGGTTCTGTTTCCCTCGCCCCGAGAGCGGGCAACAGAAAAAGGACAGCGAGACTGGCCATAGCCAGCATGGTGACGGACCAACCGGCGCTGCTGTAGAGGAACAAAAGACCGCTCGCCCCGATCACCGCGCCGAGCGCTCCCCCTGCAGGCAAAAGTGCACTGCCCCAGGGCCGCTGCGATTGGCTGAGGTTCTCCACCGCAAAGCCGAGTAGCGCCGTACGCTGGGTTGCGCCAAAGAGTGAGACAAGCGTGGCGACCGCCAGTATTGCCAGCACACCATCGCCCGGCGACAGCAGCGCGGCAACGGCGATGAGGCCGGCCGCACAGAGCTGCAGGACAATGATCCAGGAACGGCGCCGTCCCCATCGGTTCAGCGCTCGGCCATCGACAATTGGCGCCCAAAGAAAAACCAGCGCATATGGCAGATAAATCAAAGCCGTCAGACCGATGAGAGCCAGAGGCACCCCCGCCTCACGCATAATCGCCGGCAGACCCACGGCAAAGAATGTCATCGGCACGGCCAGAGCGGCACTCATCAGAAAGATGACGGCATAAGTCATGTTCAAAACCGAATCTTGGCACCGATTCCGAAGCGGCGCGGCTGACCCGGCACACCCACCGAAACCCTTTCGCCCGCAAGGCTGGCACCAAAGCTGAAGGCCGTTTCAGCGTATTCCTCGTCAAAGAGATTCGTCACGAAGCCATAGATCGAGACACGTTCCGAGCCCCAGCCCGCGCGAAGATTGACGATATCGAAGGCGCCCAGATCGAAACGGTTTTGAGGATCGACCGTGCGTGTTCCGACGTATTGGTACTCAGCGCGCCCAAAGACATCGCCTTCGAATGAGAACAGATCCAGCGGGCGTTCGTACTGTGCCGCAAGGTCGAAAGAGACCTCAGGCGCAAAGGGAATTTCATTGCCGGCCGCAACCGTAGGATCGTCGGACTCAACAATCTCGGTTTGCAAAAGCGCCAGCCCGCCCGACAGTGTCAGCCCCTCGAGCGGCCTGACCGCGGTGGCCAGTTCGATACCATAGGTCTCCGTATCGATGTTTTCGATGACGGACTCGAAGGTGACGGGGACCGTGACCTGGACGTGTTCACCCTCCGTATCGTTGAAGAAGACTGAGGCACTGACGTCGAGCATGCCGTCGAGCAGTGTCCCGCGCAGGCCGGCTTCGTAGGACCAGGTGTAGGCGGCATCGAACTCATCGGTCGCAGCACCGTTGCGGGCATCAAAATCAGCCAATTGAAATCCGCCTGCCTTGGCGCCGCGGGAGACGGATGCAAAGCCGGTAAGCGTCGGCAGGAAATCGTAGGTTATGGCCGCACGACCTGTAACCAGGTCGAAGGACTCATCCGCGTCTTCGCTCGAGTCCGCGCCCAAGGTGCCGCCGGAGCGATCCGTGAAACGCCCGTCGAAGTCTTTTTGCTCGTGTGTATAGCGCAGACCCGCAATCGCACGCAGGCTCTCCGTTAGAGGTACGGTGACCTCGCCGAATCCCGCGTAGCTCGTTGTGATATGCCGGTTATCAAACTCGCCGAAAATGAATGCGGTGCTGTTGGACGTGAAGTCGATCTCGAAATCGGAGCGAAACAGGTTCACGCCGGCCAGCCAGCGCAGACCGCTCTCCAACTCGCCGTCCAGGCGGAACTCCTGAGAAAGCTGGATGTTCTCGTCGCGGATTTCCCGAAAGTCCGCATCAGGATTATTGAATAAAAAGGGTGAAGCGCCGGTTCTCGCGCTGAACACAAGACCATCAGTGTCATCAGAGAAGAAGTCCGAGGTGTAGTACTGAAGGCCAGTAACCGAGGTCAAGGTCATGGCCTCGAAATCGCGGCGAACCGTGAGACCGCCACCTAGGGTCTCCAGATCATAGCTCGGCGCGCTGTCGAAGAAGACCTGCGGAAAGTCGGGGTCTTCAAACCAGGCACCGGCAGGTTCCTCATTGTAATTCCCATAGCGCAAAGCCAAGGTGGCGTCCGTCGCATCGTCGGGGAACCAAACGAACTTGCCGTGGACATTGAGAAGGTCCTGATCCCTGACCGTTTCCCCGGAGTTGAGATCGCGGATATCACCATCCCTGGTGTCGAGTTGAACCGCAATCCGGCCCGCCAGGTCTTCACTGAGCGGGCCGCTTGCCAGAGCGGTAACCCGGCCAAAGTCAAAGTTGCCGATCTCGCCGCCGATTTCGAATAGAGGCTCGAAAGTCGGATCAGCCGTTGTGATGTTAACGGCGCCGGCCTGTGCGTTGCGCCCATAGAGGGTGTTCTGCGGTCCTCGCAGAATCTCGATCCGCTCGAGATCGAAGAACTCGCGATCCTGGGCCCTCAGCGGTACCGGAACGCCATCAATAAAGACTGGCACCGAGCCGTCGTCGGCAGACTGTGGAAAGAACGAGCCGACGCCGCGGATATTCGGCGTGTTGCTGCCGCGCACCCCTGTGTCAATATAGTTGTAGCCTGGAACGCTGCGGGCAAAGCTTCTGGCATCGCGGATCCCCTGCTGATCGATACTCTTGGAATCAAACACACTGATTCCGAAAGGAATCCGCTGAACCGGTTCCTCAAGCTTACGCGCGGTCACTGTAATCGTATCGAGTTGCAGCGGCTTCTTCTCCTCCTGCCCGAGGGCAGTTCCACAGGAAACCGTAGATGCCACGAAGGCGACTGCTACAGTCACTGCATTGGGTCCGAACGTTTTTCCGGCCGGACAATCAATGCGCGCAAGCTGCATCTGTCTTCGCCCCCCAGCGATTGATTTGCCAGAGGGCGAGCCCCTCTTGCTTCACCGAACCAAGCCGCCTTGCAAATACCGAAGATCAGGACAGCTAAGTGCCTAATCCCTGCATTTGCTGCGTGGTTCCGGGTCTGAAGCAGAGTTAGCCGCGGCTGGCGCCGACACGCCAGATGCCAGGCTTATGCGCGCGGACAATTCACGTATGCGCAAGGAACTCACAGCCGCCGCACTTCGCTTGGCGCTATCCCGAACTTGCGACGGAACGCGCTGGAGAAATTGCTTTGGTGGCGATAGCCCACCGAGTAGGCGGCCTGTGAGATCGTCCAACCCTCGAACGCAATACCGTCGCGCGCACGCTGCAGGCGGGCATCCCGCAGAAACGCGAAAACCGGCTGCCCGAGAACGAGGGGAAACTTGGCCTTCAGCGCACTGACACTCAAGCCAGCTTCCCGCGCCAAGTCAGAGAGCGAATGATCACTCTCCGGCTCGGCCACCAGCCTGTCCCTTATCCGAAGGATCTTCGCGCGATCGCGTTTGGAAACCGGGCCACTTGACTCCTCCTTGCCAGCGTCACCGGCGATCAGGGCCCGTGCCAGGAATTGAAGAGCGCAACTCTCTGACAGCAGACGTCCGATCCCGCCGACCGCCGTTGGCTCGAACAGTTCTCTTGCCAATTGGGCGGTCGCCGGCGTGATAGGCAAAGACAGCATAGCGGTAGACCGGAGAAGGGCCTCCACTCTGTCGGCGACATCATCGTCCATCAAATCCTGCGGCCGGGTTCTGATCAGCAAGCTTCGCGAGCGTTGACCGGTACGAATACGCGCGCCTAGCCGCATGCCGTCCGCGACCGAGACCATCACCGCCGAGCCGGGATTGATTGCCAGCCTGTCTCGGCTTCCAAATGCGCAGTCCGCGGGATCGCCGTCCAACAAGACAGCAATGTTGAGCGAACGCGACACCCTGCCGTCATGCTGACTGTCCTGCAGGCTTGTGAGATCGCTGGCGCAAAGACTGATTCCGCAAGGAAGGCTCTGCAGTCCCACGAGCCCCTCAAAAAGCGGTGGCGCGTAGGTTGCCGACGGCCCGTCAGGCGAAAGCGCGGTGTATTGGTAGCCAAACCTCCGTGCAGCCTCGGCCATGTCCGTCGCGGAAACCGCATCATTTTCGGCAGCCATCGCCTAGGTAGTGCACTCATAAATCTATTTTCAAGATCAGCGGTTTGTGATTCTGTGATGGTCTGGTTTGGCGTTCGGAGGAGAGCATGTCACGCTATGATCTTACGGAGCTGGAATGGCGGTTCATCCAACCGATTCTGCCGAACAAGGTGAGGGGTGTGCAGCGGCGCGATGACCGGCAGGTTCTGAATGGCATCTTCTACGTGTTGCGCACCGGCTGTCCGTGGCGCGACCTGCCCGGGCGCTACGGCCCCTATACCACTGTGTACAACCGCTTCCGCCGCTGGACCCGGGCCGGCGTCTGGGACCGGGTCATGGACGCGGTGGTGGATGCTCACAACGGCGATGTGGTGATGATCGACGGCACGTCGGTGCGCGTGCATCACGCCGGGGCCACGCTCAAAAAAACGATCCCCGACGATGCATGGGTCGTTCACGTGGCGGTCTGACCACAAAAATCCACGTTCTGGTCAATGAATGGGGGCTACCGTTGAAGGTCCACCTGACGCCGGGACAGGCCCATGACGGGCCGGTGGCGCCGCTTCTGCTGGGGGACTTGCAACCCGGACAGGCTGTTCTGGCCGACAAGGCATACGACGCCAACCACATTCGAAACCTGATCTGGGAGAAGGGAGCGGAAGCGGTGATCCCCTCCAAATCCGACCGCAAGATACCGATCCCATTCGACCGGGAACTCTATCGTCAACGCAACAAGGTCGAGCGCTTCATCGGCCGTATCAAGAAATCCTTCCGGCGCATCGCAACCCGATACGACAAGACATCACATGCCTTCCTCGCCTTCATCAAAATCGCCGCTGTCAGAATCTGGTGCGAAGCTTATGAGTCCGCTACCTAGTTCCATCCTGCCCCCGATGATTGCCCCTGGAAGAGCCTGGGGAAAAGACCGGGTCGAGCGTCGCGCCGCAAGCGGCATGCCAGCTCCTGCGCAAGCACCGCCGAACACCTGATTTTTGAACCAGCAGCGCAGACATTGGCATGCAATCGAAAGATCAATTGCTACCTTAGGGAACAAGCGGTTGAAGCAGCTTGAACTTGTACCCTTTCTTTTTTCAGAGTGACCGAAAGTTCGTGGACAGTCAATGCAAATGCGACGCATTCGCGACAATGAATCACTGGTATTCATCACTCCCGCTCCGGCAGGACCGCTTGAGGGCTACTTCGGATACCTTGACGCGGGCGTCGGCAGACCCGAAGTCGCCATCGGGGCTGAAGGTCTCGGCTGGCCAAGCATCCCAAGCAGTGCAGGAGCGCTTAGTAACGCAAATTCGATTTGGACACGGCAGGGTTGTGTGATCGAATGGACTGGCGTGAAAACTCGTGGCTGCCTACTTATCTGCTGTCTACTTAAAAGCATCAAAAAGATGGATCTGAAGCCGCTGCAGCCAACTGCTGCGTATATCTTGATGAACGGCCAGCGGGCCAGAGTGATGAGTTCGACGTTCCCATTTCAGGACGCAAACCCATGCAAAAACGACGCACCTTTTTGACCGTTTCCCTTATGCCGCTTTGCCTGGCGGTCGCCTTGCTGGCCGGCTGCTCGCATCCGACGCCCTATGCACCGGCTATCGACGGTAAGGGCTATGCCGAGCAACAGCTGGAAACCGACCGTTACCGTGTTTCTTTTGCCGGAAACTCGGCAACGCCGCGGGAGACGGTTGAGAACTATCTGCTTTACCGCGCCGCCGAAATCACGGTCGAAGCGGGCCACGAACACTTCCGGGTCATCGCGCAGGAAACCGAAACGGAAACCGTCTATCGAACGACGGCGAGCAACCTCGGCGGCTTCGGCTTTCGCTCTTTCCCCTACTATCACAACTCCGGCTTCAGCAGCTTCGCAACAGCCACCGCCAGGCCCGTCACGAGCTATGAAGCCTTTGCGAATATTGTGATGGTCACCGACAACGCAGCAGCGGAAAGCGATGATAACGCCTACGATGCCCGCGATGTTCTGAACAAGCTTGGCCCCACGGTCGTTCGTCCCGACGTGACCTTGGAAGACCCGCCGAAAGGCCACAGCGCATCGGGCGATGCGGGCTGAGCCTTTACTTTCGCTTCCAAGTCAGAGGCATCCGCCGCTATAGGCTTGACGTTCAACCATATGCCGCGCTACCGAAACAATTGCTCCGTGGGGGAGTAGCCGCTTCCCGAGCGAAAGGCCTGCGTCAACACACTTGGCATCAGCCATGGCACAGGCGGTCTGTTAAAGGCTTGGCGAGACCTACGGCGAGCATCGGCCAGAGGTGGGGAACTGCCTGGCCGTGCCGCCGTTCGTGTTCGCCGGTTCCCCAGGAGAGACTTCATGTAACAGTTCATTGCAATGACTGTCGTCGTCTTCCTCGCTGAACTGGGCAACAAGACCCAGTTGGCGACACTGCTGTTTGCCATCGACGATAGATAACTCCCGTTCTTCTTGATGACGGAGAGGGCAGAAGCAGGCCCAAGGGCGCTCGGCATTCTGGCCAGAAAAGGAGAAATTGGGCCCAACGCAAAGGTAGGGCGACAGTCAAAGACCAGATCTGATCTGCTTGGAACGTCTTTCAGAGCACGCTTTTTGCTGAGATTGTCGACTCCTTAGAGTGAATCGGCAACACCACCTTGGTTATGCAGTCTGAACACGCCGTCCGGCGCCACACGCCAGCGAACGACCCCTGCGATCATCGCGGGCGCGACGCTACCGATCATGTCGCTGGACATGGAGAGCGCATTATCGCCACTCAAGATACAGCAACCGGTTTGGTCGAGCCGTAGAACACGCTTCACAATCAAGCCAAGGGCGGAATGGCGAACCAGGACGACATCGCCCGGCACCGGCATCGAGCGGGACTTGCGAGCAATTACATAATCGCCGGCTTTCAAGCCCGGCGCCATGCTATCGCCGCCAACACGGGCGATCCGCCAACCCAACATCTTCCCGCCACCTAGAGTTCCGGATAGACGACAGGCGCCGAGGGCGGATAGGGGGAAGTCTTTCGCACAGCCTTAACGTCTTTCGTCGCCCAGAAAATCTCCGCGAACTTGTTGACCAGTTCCAACAAGGCTTCGCCGTCGGCGCGCTTGGAATTCTGTTTGCAGGCGCTCGCCTTCATCATGATCTGATGGACGAGGTCGTGAACCTGCGGGTGCGCTTCCAACTGCGGTGCCTTGAAATAGTCGCCCCAGATAATGCGGATCTCGTGCTTGACCTTCTCGGCCTCCTCTTCCTTGCGCAGCACGCAGCGCGCAAGTGTATTGTATACCTCAGGTAAAGCTGCGGCATCCTTGGGCGAGATCTCATCAATGATGTCGATCAGGCGAATGACGGAAAGAGCGGCGATCAGCGCCGGCGCCGGATCGTATATCTTGCAGGGGATATCGCAGTGCGCCAGGGCACGGGGCAGATCAAGCGCTTGGTCGGCCGATTTCAGCAGTCTGTGAAGCATTCGGGAATCCTCTAGTGAAAGGTTTGGATCTGCGTTGCCGAGAGGTCGTCGCTTGCTACGCGCCTGGCGGCATTGATCTCCTGCGCGATCGAGTTAGCATCAGCGCCCGCGCGCCGCATACATCCGATCAGGTCGGCAAGTGCACGATTGAGGTGTTGAAGACAACTTGTGCGCAAAGCCGGCGGCGCTGTCGCGTCACTTATGATGGTGCGCAGGAGCGTGGTCGCGCGTTGAAGGATCTCTTGCGCCTTCGCATGATCACCCCTGTCGCCGTGAACACTCGCGGCGTTCGACGCAGCAACCACCAGCGCCGGCGCGGGCTCGGATTCCGGATGCACCATCCCGGCTGCGGCGCTGTGCAGCAGCCCTTCGGCTTCGGTGAAGCCACTCAGGTAGTAATCAACCGCTTCTTTCAAATCGCCTGCGCGAAAGGCCGCGTTACCGTTCGCCATGAGCTTACGCCAGTGGTCGTCCGGATGCGGCCTGCTTGACGCAGCGGCCAAGGATGGGACCTTGGATACCGAGGCTTTCATCGCCGGTCTGTGGAATGCCGCGAAGTGTAGCGCTGATAGATCAAATGTGTCGCACGCCAGGATCCGAGCGCCAGCGCCGCACCCGCGAGCGCCGTCTCCAGACCGAACAGCGCGCCCCCATGCATCCCATGAAAGACGCCTTGGACCAGGACATAGAGAAGCAGCGCCAGATTGGCGGCAACAACAAACCAAATACGCCGCGTGAGCATAAGAACAGCCGTCGCGACGCCGAACACAAGGAACCCGGCAATATGTTCGAACGACGTCATGACATGAACAATGCCCAGTTCATGCTCATGCCCCGCATGCGCCATCGCAACCGAGGCAATCATCGAGTTTCCCACCAGCGCTGCGATAAACCCTTTCAATAGCTGCATTCTGAGATCCGCCCTTTCATGATCGTAATGGATTGACGGTGGCCTTGCCTGCCGCCGAAGTTGAT
The DNA here is from genome assembly GCF_965249265.1 of Pelagibius sp. NCBI lineage: Bacteria > Pseudomonadati > Pseudomonadota > Alphaproteobacteria > Rhodospirillales > Rhodovibrionaceae > Pelagibius > Pelagibius sp. The sequence goes on from NZ_OZ252224.1 coordinate 4,342,078, forward strand.
CCGTCAATGAAAACTGCCATTTATACTCAGGCTCAAATAATATGCGAATGCGAGTCATTTGCATATATGATATATCCCTTTGCAACAAAAACAAAAAGGCCGCTGGATGACAGCGACCTTTCTGTAGAATGCACAAACTTGGTTTCGGGGGCAGGATTTGAACCTGCGCAGTCTGCGCGCGGGCTTTTCGCCCGTGCTCGCCCTTCGGGCTAAAAAAGCTCCACTGGAGCTTTTTCTATACGCTCTCAGCCTTCAAGTTATGAGGGGGTCTCGTACCCACAGGAGGTTGCTGGTCCAAAACCCCATCACCGGCGACCAACAAAACACCCGGCCTTGGGCCGGGTGTTTTGTTGGTTGCGGGAGCCCGCAAACACCTTTATCGAACAACTTTTGCTTGGCTAACGGAATAGACATAGGTGAGGATGAATACCCTTTTTGCAGACTTTAACCTATTGATCAAGAAACTCGAACCGGCAACTTGCGGCAAAAGACAGTTTGCAGACTTTGATAGTTATGCCACATCCGTCGCCCAGAACGCCCAGATCGCCCAGATCGCCCAGATCGCCAGGAAGAGCCTATTCCGATCGGTACCGGAGAATGTCTTCGATACGCAGTCCAGTCCGCCAATGCGCCATACGGTAACGAATTTCACCTGCCGACGTACCGTGGGTCGAGCGGTTCAATCTCGCCAACCGCCTGGCCCACAACTCAAGGGTTGGGCCATTGCTTTCAGGATGCTTGAGCAAAGCGCGAAGTTCCGCCCACCAAGGCGATTCCGGCTCCCTCAAAACCACCCGATAGCCAAACTCGACCGCATGGCGAGCATAGGCCTGGGAGATCAGAGAGAGACCGTTGCCGCGGTCCACGACGATGGGCGAGTGCCCTTCTTGCAACGCCTGTAGGTATCGCGCGAAGTTCCAATCCCGCGCCTCGGGCAAGAGAGCTGCATCGTAGTCATAGCGGGTAGGGTTTTCACCCACTTCGCTGTAGAAATAAGAATCTGTCTCAAGGACGATGCCAGCCACGCCAACAAGGCGCCGTGCTGTATAGCTCTTGCCGCTGCTCGGCAGCCCGCGCATGAGGTAGACGATCTTTGACGGGCTCATGTCAGTTCACCGCCTCGAGACCCACAGCTCTGATAATCCATCTTTGCTATGCCGGTGATTGCCAACTCGACGCCACAACCGTCTGCACAGAAGCCGGCAGGTTGTTGTCATAGAGGTCTGCCGGATCGGTCCCATCCGTTGGATTGAAAGCAGCCATGGCAGAGACCAGTTGATCCACTTCGCTGTTGAGCAGGGTTTCTCCGCTACTGGTTTCCAGCACATCAATTTCCTGCCCGGCATCCAGATACCAGTCTGTGAAGGTTACTTTATCGCTCGTCCCAAGCACGCTGATTCTCAGGTCGTTACCATCCTGCTGGAACCAGAGATCCTCCGGGGCGATCCCGCTGCCGAAGAGCAGGCGGTCATCGGTAGAGACGGCATCCTGGTTGTCGATGACGTCTTGGTCATCGCCGAGGTTGAATCGGTAAAGGTCGTTGCCCGCTCCGCCCGATAGAGTGTCATTCCTGTCACCACCAAAGAGGGTGTCCAGCCCGTCACCACCAAAGAGCTTGTCACTATTGTGATTGCCTTGCAGGTCATCATTTCCTATACCGCCATACAACACGTCCCCGCCATCACCACCGCGCAATATGTCATTACCATCGTCTCCGAAGAGCCGGTCGTTGGATTTTCCGCCACTAAGAGTGTCGTCGCCAAGACCACCATAGAGCGTATCTTCAGTCGTAAAAATAGAGTAGCTATCACCAATCAAGCTATCGTTCCCAACGCCGCCATAGAGCAAATCATCTCCAGAGCCGCCATCAAGGGTGTCGTTTCCTCCAGCACCAAAAAGAACATCGTCCCCCGATGAGCCAGAAAGGCTGTTCGCGTTGCTGTCCCCGGTGAGAGTGTCATTGCGGCTTGAGCCTTTCAGATTCTCTATTCCAATCAGGAAATCGCCTGCCGCATCTCCGCCGTTCCCGGAACCGGTAGATAGATCGACGGTCACAGCAGCCGAGGATCCGCTATAGGACGCGGTATCGGATCCGACGCCACCATCGATCACGTCGGCGCCGGCGCCACCTCTGAGCTCGTCGTCGCCGGCGCCACCGGAAAGACTGTCTACACCACCCAAGCCGTCGAGAGTATTAGCAAACGCATCGCCCGTCAGGGCGTCATCGTGCTGACTGCCCGTCAGATTTTCGAAACCACTGATGATGTCTCCCGTAGCGTCACCCCCACTGACAGTCCCCGTACTCAAGTTCACCGAGACGCCAGCAGTGGAAAGATCATACAACACCACGTCAACACCAGAACCGCCCGCGAGTGAGTCCGCTCCGGCCCCGCCATAGAGAGTGTCATCGCCCGCGCCACCAACAAGGGTGTCTAGTCCATCTTCGCCCATAAGCAAGTCATCGTCATCACTACCGGTAAGAATGTCGTTCCCCTGCCCACCATAAAGCCGAGCGTCATTTGCGCCGGCAGTCAAAGTGTCATCGAATGCCGAGCCAACAAGATTCTCAATGCTGACCAGTGTATCACCGGTGGCATCGCCACCGTTGGCTGAACCGACAAGAAGATCGACGTTTACGGCAGCCGAGGACGTTATGTAGGAAGCGAGATCGTCACTGGAACCCCCGTCAATCAGATCACCACCGCTCCCACCAATGAGCGTGTCGCTCCGGGCACCTCCCTCAAGCGTATCGTCACCTATGCCGCCATAGAGAACGTCATTCTCGTCATTGCCCTTTAGGTAGTCGTTACCATCATCGCCATAAAGAATATCGTTATTCCAACCACCATCTAACGTATCGTCACCTATACCGCCATACAGCGTATCTTGGTGGCGATCACCTTCCAGGCGGTCATCGCCTTCGCCACCGAGGAGTAGGTCGTCTTCATCGCCGCCATAAAGCGTGTCGCCGCCATCCCCGCCATAAAGCGTGTCATCGTCGTCGCCGCCTTTTAGGTAGTCATAGCCATCATCGCCATAAAGAACATCGTTGTCTCTACCACCATCCAGCGTATCGCCACCGTCGCCGCCATACAGCGTATCTTGGTGGCGATCACCTTCCAGGCGGTCATCGCCTTCGCCACCGAGGAGTAGGTCGTCTTCATCGCCACCATCAAGCGTATCGCCACCATCGCCGCCATAAAGCGTATCGTTGTCGTCGCCGCCTTTTAGGTAGTCATAGCCATCATCGCCATAAAGAACATCGTTGTCTCTACCACCATCCAGCGTATCGCCACCGTCGCCGCCATACAGCGTATCTTGGTGGCGATCACCTTCCAGGCGGTCATCGCCTTCGCCACCGAGGAGTAGGTCGTCTTCATCGCCACCATCAAGCGTATCGCCACCATCGCCGCCATAAAGCGTATCGTTGTCGTCGCCGCCATAGATCAAGTCATTCCCCGCGTCGCCGTAGAGAAGATCCTCATGGTAGCCGCCGACAAGTGTGTCGCTATCATCACCGCCAACGAGACTGTCAGAGCCGCTTCCTCCCAAAAGCCGGTCTCTCCCTAGCCCGCCATCCAGAACATCGGCATCGTCACCACCCGAAAGCGTATCATCGCCATTCCCGCCAAGGAGCGAATCCGTACCGCTCCCCCCAGTCAGGGAGTCGGCGCCATCGCCGCCATCGAGACTGTCGGCACCAGCATTCCCTGTAAGTCGGTCGTCACCGCCACCGCCTGCCAGGTTATCGTCCTGCCCCCCCCCAAGCATTGTGTCCGGGCCCATACCACCGACAGCGGTGAGTACATCCGCCGGATCAGCGAGAACCACCGAGACTGTGGCAGTCGTGGAGAGCCCTCGTTCATCTGTGACAATCACCGTAAACGAGTCGGTTCCTGTAGCGTTCGCTGCCGGCGTGTAGCTATAACTGCCGTCCGGACTCACCTCGGCGACTCCCAGCGTCGGTGCGCTGTTCAGCTCGTACGTGAGTGGATCGCCATCGGCATCGAAAGCCTCGAACTGTCCCGTCATAACCTGATCGCTGGCCAGAGCGACGATCGAACTAAGCAAAAGTGGCGCATCGTTACTAGCTTCAAGAGTTACCGTCGCCATGTTGCTGACACCATCCGCATCCATCGCCGTGTAGGTGAAACTGTCGGTTCCGCGGAACCCAGGATTGGGCGTATAGGTAAAGCTGCCATTAGCATTGACGACGACGATCCCATACAAGGGATCACTCACAACCGTGACTGTAACGCTATCACCATCCGCATCCCAGCCATCGACTTCGGAGGTCACACCGCTCAAGGCCTGAAACACCACCGATGTATCGAGCGCTACAGGTGCATTGACCCCGGACGTCAGGTCGATCGTCCGGTCGGCAAAAACCAACCGCTCGATGCCGATGAGGTGATCGTCACCATCCGCGCCGGATACCCGCTGGTCGCTCACCGTGATGGTCCCGTCCGGTCCCGTGGTTACGAGATAATCTGCGGCAGCGCCCGAGAAGACAACGCTATCCGTACCGGCACCACCGTCGATGGTGTTGCTCCCGGCCCCGCCGGAAAGCGTATCGTCATAGGCAGATCCGACAAGGTTTTCGATGCTGAAGTAGGTATCACCCGCAGCGCTGCCGCCAACACCGAGACCCTCGGCAAGGTCAACCCTTACACCTTCCATCGAGTTTTCATAGCTCGCCGTGTCATCGCCAAATCCGCCGTCGAGCGTGTCCGCGCCCAGGCCGCCCCGCAGGAGATCGTCACCAGCGCCGCCGATAAGATCGTTTCCGGCAGCATCGCCGGCCAGAGTGTCATCAAAGGCGCTGCCAATCAGGTGTTCAACACCGCTGATGCTGTCTCCAGCCGCGTGGCCGCCTGCCGCCGTGCCGGCGCCGAGGTCAACAGCGACGCCCGCATCGGAGAGATCGTAGCGCGCAAGATCATGATCGCCCTCGCCACCGGACAGGCTGTCGGCACCGACGCCACCCATTAGGGTGTCGTCGCCCGCGCCGCCGACGAGGCTGTCGGCGCCTTCGTCACCAACCAAGGTATCGTTGCCGGCGCCGCCGTCGAGTGAATCGTTCCCGCTTTGACCAACGAAGAGATTGCCGCTGCCGTCGCCTGTCAGCGTATCGTTGTGGGAAGATCCGAAAACCGCCTCGACAGCGCTGAGGGTATCCCCCTCGGCATCACCGCCGAGGCCGGTACCAAATGCCAGGTCCACCGCGACAGCAGCCGCTGATTCGTCATAACGGACCGTATCGAAGCCATCGCCGCCGTCCAGAGTATCGGCACCGGCACCGCCGATCAGCGTATCGTCACCTGCCGCAGCGGCCATAGCATCCTGACCTTCACCGCCCCGGAACCAGTTTGCCTCGTCATCGCCGGCAAGCGTGTCGTCGAAAGCGGTCGCTGAGATCCCCTCGATCCCCGACAGGCTGTCACCGGCAGCCGTCCCGCCATCCGCCGTACCGCCATAGAGATCGACCGCAATCGCTGCCGCCGAGTCCTCATAACTCGCAATGTCATAGCCGAGGCTGCCTTCAAGTGTGTCAGCACCTAAGCCGCCTACCAGCGTGTCATCGCCGAAGCCGCCGTCAATGACATCGGCGCCTGCGCCGCCAGACAGCGAATTCTCAAGGCCGTCACCGACAAGGGTGTCGTCATCGCCGGAGCCCACGACATCTTCGACACCTGTCAAGACGTCGCCTTCGGCATCGCCACCGGCACCACTCCCCTGTTCAAGATTCACCGACACGCCTGAAGTCGATGATTCGTACGTCACGACGTCGAAGCCATCGCCGCCGTCAATGAAGTCAGCGCCGGCGCCGCCGTCGAGAATGTCAGCACCGCCGTCGCCAAATAGAGCGTCATCGCCCGCTCCGCCCGATAGCGTGTCGTCACCACCAAGACCTTCCAACACGTTCGCGGCAGCGTCTCCGATCAAGGTATCTGCGTAGTCACTGCCAATGACGTTTTCGATCCCAATCAGGCTGTCGCCCTCGGCATCGCCGCCCGCCAGGGTACCGGCGCCGAGATCAACACAGACAGCCGCCGAGGAACCCTGATAAGAAGCGGCATCGCTACCCGCGCCGCCGTCCAGCACGTCAGTTCCGCTTCCACCTTCGAGAACGTCATTCCCTGCGCCACCCAAAAGGCTGTCGTTGCCTTCACGCCCAAACAGGATATCGCCGCCGTCCTGACCTGAAACGACGTTGGCCCCGGCATCGCCGGAAAGCGTGTCGTCATGGTTCGATCCGGAGAGATTTTCGATATCGGCGAAGATGTCACCGGCGGCATCGCCGCTGCCTGCTGTGCCGCCAAGATCGGCGGAGACGCCTTGCAACGCGTCTTCGTAGGAAGCTGTGTCCACATCCGCGCCGCCGCTCAGAACATCGGCACCCGCACCGCCGACCAGCGTATCGCTGCCCGCGCCGCCCGCCAGGCTGTCATCGCCATCCCTGCCGGCCAAGCGGTTTGCAACCGCGTCCCCGGTCAGGCTATCTGCGTGACCGGACCCGGCCAGATTCTCGATTCCGGTCAGGACGTCACCGGTAGCGTCACCGCCACTGGCCGTTCCGGCAGCCAGATCGACGGACACGCCGCCCGTTGATCCCTCATAGGAGGCCAGGTCGCTTCCGCCACCTCCTGCCAAGGTGTCGGCGCCCGCACCACCGACCAGAACGTCATCTTCGCCGCCGCCGGAAAGACTGTCGTCCCCGAGTCCGCCCAAAAGGGTATCAGCACCACCAGCGCCACCCAGGGTATCTGCGCCTACACCGCCGCGAAGCTTGTTTCCGGCCGTGCTCCCCTGGAGACTGTCGGCGAAGTCCGATCCAACAAGCCCCTCGATGTTCGACAAACTGTCGCCAGCCGCGTCTCCCCCGGAAGCGGAGGCGCCGGCCAGATCAATCGATACGGCCGCCGCACTGTTCTCGTATGACGCGGTATCGAAGCCAGTTCCACCATCGAGGACATCCGCGCCGGTACCGCCGATCAGAGTGTCGGTACCGTCCGCGCCGTCGAGCGTGTCGTCGCCGTCGCCACCCTCCAGGAGGTTGCTCAGGCCATCGCCGGTGAGGACGTCACCCTGGCCGGAGCCAACAAGATTCTCGATGTTGGTGAGTACATCACCAGCAGCATCACCGCCGCTTGCTGTGCCGGCAGTCAGATCGATGTTTACGGCCGCGGCTGAAGCTTCATAAGACGCGGTATCCGAACCGTCACCGCCATCAAGGGTGTCCGCACCAGCGGCACCCAGCAGTGTGTCGGCACCACCGGCGCCCATCAGACTATCCGCGCCAGCTCCGCCAACCAACATGTCACCAGCTACCGATCCAACGACCGCCATTTCTGTTCCGAATACCGGCCGGAAGAGCTTAGCAACGACGCCATAGTCATCGCCATCCTGGCCATTAGACTCCCAGGCAATCGCGAAACCGCCATCCAACAACCCTGCGATTGCTGGGTCGTACTGAGCACCCGACGTATAGTCGTTGACCTGGAATTCTTCACCAACGGGTACACTAGCCGCATCGTACCGCTGGGCGCGAATCTCGTAGCTGTTCGAAACCCTGGAAGTCCAAGTTACGATAAAGCCACCGTCATCCAGTAAGCTGATGGCGGGGTTGTTTTGATTGCCCAAACTATAGGTGTTGATCGGGAATACATCGCCTTGCGGGATTCCTTCCGCATCGAATACCTGACCAACGATCTCATTGCTAGACCCAGTCCCGGTCTCCCAAACAACAACGAAGCCACCCGTCGGAAGACCCATGACAGCAGCGGAATCCTGATCGTAGGTGGCGATGCCACTAACGGAAATCTCGTCGCCGACAGCGGCGCCAGATGCATCATAACGTTGCGCCAGGACATAATAATCCTCGGCTGGTTCATCGAAATCCTGCCAAACGACCACAAATCCACCGTCCTCCAGAGACGCTACCGCCGGAGGGTTAGGTGGTTCGCTGTAGTGATGATTAACCTCAGCAACGTCTATTATTCCGCCGACTGACTGGCCAAGAGCATTGAAGCGTCGTGCATGGTATTGCTCCTGTCCACCCTGACCGGCCCAAACCACCAGATAGCCACCATCGGCAAGACCTACGACCTTTGGTTGATGGTGGTCCGAATGGTCATCCGGGCTCACCAAAACCTCAGCGCCAACTGGTGTACCATCGCTCCCATAACGTTGAGCTCGAATTTCGGATTCAGGGAATACATCTGACATCCAAACAACGACAAACCCGCCGTCAGACAAGGCTGTCACCGCAGCGTCCCTCTGATCTTCCCAAGTCTGGCTATTGACGGAGATTTCCGACCCAACTACAGAACCGTATTTATCGTAACGCTGGGCCCTGATCCCGCTATCGCGATAGCCTTCCGCATGCTCGTCCTCCCACACGGCAACGAAACCGCCATCTGCAAGCGCGGCCAATGCTACTTCATGCTGATTACCCCAGGCCTCGGTATTGACGATGACCTCACCCTGGCTAGCATAGGCGTCCGTTCGGTTTCCACCAATCTGGAGCGAAATGGTTGTGGTGGACGTTTGGCCGTCGCTATCGGTCACTGTGTAGGAAAAACTCGCCTCCCCCTCAAACCCGGCATCGGGCGTGAAATCGTAGCGACCGTCGGAATGAATGATTACGGTCCCGCCAATCGCCGTGCCTTCCTCCGCGAACCCCAGCGCACCGCCATCGATATCCCAAGCCGTCAGGCGCCCGCTCACAGCATCGTCCTTCGGGGTGGTTGCCATACTGTCGACGGCAACCGGCGCGTTCCCGCCAGCCGAAAGATTGAACGTGCGATCTGAAAACCGCAGGCGCTCGACATCCCTAAGCGTATCTTGGCCGTCCGTCCCACCAACTCTCAGGTCGGTCACGATCACGCGGTCCGCCAGAACCTCTACGCTGTAGTCGGCGGCATTGCCGTCGAACACCGCTATGTCGATACCAGCACCACCATCGAGAACATTGTCTCCGGAATCCCCGGCCAGCGTGTCGTCGAAACCGGAACCCATCAAGTTCTCGATAGAGGACAACCGATCACCCTCCGCATCGCCACCGGCGCCGAGGCCCGTCTCCAAGTCAATCGACACGCCCAGCCCGGAGCCTTCATAGGAGGCCGTATCGTTGCCGGCACCGCCGTCCAGGTCGTCGCCGGCCGCCCTTCCCTCAAGAAGGTCATCGCCGCTGCCGCCGACGAAGAGGTCCTGTCCCGCCGAACCGGTCAGAATAAGCGACTCGCCGTTGGGGTCGGCAATTACCTCAACGGACACCTCGCTGGTATCCGAAGCCCCGTTTTCGTCGGTGACGGTTACTGTAAAGCTGTCGGTGCCGGTGAAACCGGCCGCCGGTGTATAGCTGTAGCTGCCGTCCTCACCGACCGTCACACTGCCGTGCTGCGGGCCCTCGTCGAGGGCAAAGGTCAGGGCATCACCCTCATAGTCCCAAGCCGTCACCCGGCCGTTGCCCAGCGTATCGACCGGCAGCAAGGCGGCCGCACCCACCCCGACCGGCGCGTTGTTGGTCCCATCGATGTAGAGGGCACGATCACCGCGGAACCAAAGCCGCTCAATGTCAACCAACTGGTCGGTACCATCAGGCGAGCCGTCGCGCAGATCGCGCACCGTCGCCTGATTGCCGTCGATGGTGATTTCATAATCTGCGGCAAAGCCTGAAAGAACCGCGGTGTCGAAACCCTCACCACCGTTCAGAGTGTCGCCGCCGCTGCCACCCTCAAGAACATCGTCGCCGGTCCCGCCCTCCAAGCTGTCAGCACCGGCACCGCCGTGCAGGACATCGTTGCCGAGGCTGCCAACCAGCGTCTCGGCGGCCTCAGCACTGGGACGGACCTCCACGTTGATGATCGCCTGGCTCGTCAGCCCGCCGGAATCCCTGATAAGAACGACGAAGCTGTCATAGCCGACGAAGCCGCTGTCCGGCACGTAGTCGTAAGTTCCGTCGGCGTAGACCTGCACCGACCCGGCGTTCGGCCCGGACTGCAGTTCAAAGCTGTGTGCATCAACGGCGTCCACGTCGGTTACGGTGGCGCGGCCCTGGACCAGACTGCCAGCAGCCACCTTGACAACACTATGAATGCCGACCGGAGCATCGTTTACTGGCGCAACATCGACAACCACCTTGGCGCTGTGACTCGCCCCATGGCTATCCGTCGCGGTGTAGGAGAAACTCGCCTCGCCTTCGAAATCCTGATCCGGTGTGAAGACAACAACGCCGAGGGGGTCGATCTCGACCGAACCGCCCACTGCGTCACCGACGCCGGTCAGGGAGAAGGTGTCACCTTCAAGATCAAAGTCATCCCACAGCAGCAATACCGGCGAAATCCGCAGCGCCGTGTCCTCGGCCGTGGAGTTAAAGTCGTCGACCATGATCGGCGCATTGTTGGTACCGTCCAGGTGGATGACCCGATCGGCGAACTGGGCGCGCTCCACATTGACCAGGCTGTCGATACCATCACCGTCCGTCCGCAGGTCGGTAACCGTGGCTTCGTTTCCGTTGATCTGAATGTCGTAGTCGACGGCCTCTCCGCTGAAGACAGCCGTATCGAGACCATCGCCGCCGGAGAGGTGGTCGTCCCCTTTGCCGCCCGTCAGGGTGTCATCGCCGGCGTCGCCGAAGAGCGAGTCGGCGCCCTCTGCACCGGAGAGGGAGTCTTCGCCGACGCCACCGATTATGGTGTTGTCGCCCTGGTCACCGGAAAGGGAGTCGGCATGGTCGGACCCCAGCAGATGCTCGATGCTGGTCAGGCTGTCGCCCTCGGCGTCGCCACCGGCACCGGCCCCCGACGCAAGGTCGACCGAAACCCCGGCCGCGGATCCGGCAAAGGAGACGAGATCCTGTCCGACGCCGCCATCGATGGTGTCCGCACCGCCCGCACCGGTGATGAAGTCATCACCGCCGCCGCCGGACAATTGGTCACCGTGCTGGGTGCCGACGATCGCATCGTCACCGGGGCCGAAACCGAAGGCGTTGCGATGCGGCGTGCGGGTAAAGATCCTGGTATATACACCATCTTGGCCGCCAGCTTCCGTGCTGACTTCACCGTCCTCGTCAGTTTCGAGGTAAGCGCCATCTTGCCCCCATGAGGTCCAGGAAACTGCGAAGTCGCCATCAGGCAGTGCGGTTACCTTGATACCGGTTTGATCGCCCCGCTGATACTCGTTGACCTGAATTTCCGGACCTTCCTTATTGCCGTCGGGATCAAAGACTTGCAGGTAAACACCTTCCAGAGAGCTACCCTGGCCATCAGACTGCCAGGCCACAACGAAGCTGCCGTCGGAAAGGCCGACGACGGACGGCAGGACCTGGGCGCCAGCCAGGGTCGTGTTCACATCGAACTCCGGGCCGACCCTCTCGCCGGTTTCCGAGAAGCGCTGTCCGTTGATCCCCCAGCTGTGATTGGTACCCCCGCCGTGATCGCTATGCCAGATGACCACAAAGTCACCGCCAGCAAGAGCCGCAACAGCCGGCACTCCCTGACGGCCAGAGAGGTCGTCTTCATTGACAACAATTTCGCTCACCTGGACGGTGTAAGTCTCAGGCGAACCGGAACCACCGCTGTCACTGTCACCGTCGCTATCGCCATCGCTGCTTCCGCCGCCGACGATGGTCTCCTCCCAGGTCAGTGGCACGCCTTCCGAATCGTAGATTCGGGCCATGACGTTTTCGCTCGCGCTCCCAGTCTCCCAGACGACAACGAAGCCGCCGTTGGCCAATCCGATGGCCTGAGAGTGATCCTGGTCGCCATGAGTACGATCCTCATTGACGTGAAACTCGCCGCCGACAGCCTGGGCCGCCGAATCATAGCGCTGGGCATAGACACCCGTGCCGCTGCCGTCCTGCGCCCAGTCCGTCCAAGTCACTACGAAGCCGCCTCCAGCTAAGGCAGCCACCGAGGACTCCCTTTGTGCCTGAGCCGTGGTGGTGTTGACCTGGAACTCGCCGCCCAGCGCAACGCCGTTGGAACTATAGTGACGGGCATAGATCTCATTGCTGCCGGGGTTCTGGTCGAAGGAGGTCCAGGTGACGACGAAGCTGTCGTCGGCCAGGATCGCCACCTGGGGGTCAAACTGATTCGGCGCCGTCGCCTGATTGATGAGGAATTCGCTGCCAGCAGGCGTACCGTCCGAGGCAAAACGCTGACCATAGATTCCATTGTTGCCGCTGACACCATCTTCCTGGCCATTCGAGTACCAGACGGTGACATAGCTTCCGTCGGAAAATCCGGCCACAGCAGACCCATGCTGGTCGCCCGCGGTGAAGGTATTGACCTGCTGCTCGGTTGTTCCGACCGCAGTGTTGTCTCCGGTCACTTCCCTGAAGACCTCTATGGAAACGGTTCCGGTATCGGTATTGCCTTCGCTGTCCATCACCTGGAACTCAAAGGAATCCATCCCCTCAAAACCGGTATTGGGATCGTAGGTGTAGATGAAGGAGCCGTCGGCCTGCACCACTGCCGTGCCGCTGGCGGCATTGTTTTGGATGCTGTAGGTCAGATCGTCGCCGTCCAGATCCCAGGCCTTCAACTTGCCGGTCACCGTGGTGTCGACCGGAAGCTGCGCGAAGCCGTCGACGGCGACCGGGGCGTTGTTCGTCGTCCCGGTCAGATCTATCACACGGTCATCGAACTGTACTGATTCAATACCGGTCAGCAGATTGGTCGAAGCGGATTCCGGCGCCGTCAGATCCACGACGGTCGCGCCTTCTGCCGTCAGCTGGATCGTATGATTGGAAACCAAGCCACTGAAGACTGCCTTATCCTGGCCTTCGCCACCAGACAGCGAGTCGGCGCCGAGGCCAGCCACCAAGGTGTCGTCGCCCGCACCCGCCTCGAGGACATCATTGCCGACGCCGCCATCCAACACGTCATTGCCGTCGCCGCCTTCCAGCGTATCCGCACCGGTCTCACCAACCAGGCTGTCATCCCCTGCCTCGCCGACAAGCAGATCATCTCCGCCGGCGCCATCGAGAGTGTCGGCGAACTGGGTGCCGGTGAAGCGTTCGTCGCCTGTCGTGCCCTGCACGATATAACCGCCTTCCGGCGTTACCGTGACAGCGGTCTGCAGCCAGTTCTCCAGCGCCGCGGCATCCAGGCCGACCTCGGCGATGATGGCGCCAAGGTCCAGCGTGAAGCCGTCCTCGAAATCGAAGATTTCGATACGGCTGATGTCGAGGAACCAATCCTTGATCGTGATCTTGTCGCTAAGCAGTTCGAAGGTCAGCGCCGGATCGTTGCGGTCACCGACCCCGACGATGAGATCATCGCCGACCTGCCGCAGCATGAGGTCATGCACGTGAATGCCAGCACCGAACTGCAGGACGTCGCGGGCACCGCCGTCAACGGCAACATCGGCATAGGTATCAACGATCTCATAGTAGCGGGCGTCGTAGGTCCCTTTCTGGTTCTTCTGCGCCCAGGCGATATTCCATCCGCGTATGCTTTGCGCGTACCAAAGCTTGTAATCGAATGTACCTTTATCGCTAAAGATTTCTACCTTTTCAGTGCCATTGGCTACTTGATCTGTGCCGAAATCATGCAGGGTATCCAGGCCATCACCACGTCCGAATCTGTAGGTGTCGTTTGAACCGCCTCCCTTCAGGGAATCGTCGCCCGCACCACCTGCCAGCGTCTCTTCGAAATTGCCACCTTCCAGGGTATCGTTACCTGCCCCACCACGCAGCTCTGCAGTGCCGCCGGATACGGCCAGAGCGTCGTCACCGGAAGTCGCCAGCAGATCCAGAATGCTCTGTTCATTCAGAGACGACCCATCGTCGAAAGCGAAACTCTCAACCCTGTTATAGGGATTCGCCCAATCGACAATGGTGACCTTGTCGGCCAAGTCTTCAAAGGGTTTGGTGGGATCGTTCGTGTCGTTCAGCGCAACGATTAGGTCGGCGCCAACCAACCTCAGGGTCAGGTCGGTGACCGTGATCCCCGCGCCGAACTTCAGCGTGTCGTCGCCGGCATCGAGTTGCTCAATCTTGTAGCGCGTGATTGTCGTAAACTCGGGCTCGGTCTCGACAGAAGTCTTGGATTTATAGGTAACGGTAGCGCGGTAACGCGTCCTCTCCGACCCGCCATCTCCGCCTACTCCGCCTCCCCCAGTGTCGCGCGTTGATTTTGAATAAGAAACACTCGGCTCAACATACTTGTAGGTGACTTTTCGTTCGACAACACTCTCGTAGCTTTCGCCAACTTCAAAGTGGCTATCATGAACTATGTCCGAACCGTCTCCGCGTCCGAACACATAAGTATCCGCATTGGAACCACCACTCAGTGTGTCATCGCCGGCCCCGGCGACAAGTGTGTCATCACCACCTTCACCAAAAAGGCTGTCTTGCCCGTCACCACCGGAGAGTTGGTCATTGCCCTCGCCACCCGATATCCAGTCATCTCCAAAACCGCCTGAAAGCTGGTCATGTCCTCCAAACCCCATAAGGACTGAAGATCCGGCACCACTAACTGAAAAAACATCATCACCATCGTTTCCGATAGCCGATTCGGCGTTGACCACGCCAAGATCGATAGTCACAGCTCGGTTGTCACTTACGACAATTGTGTCACTACCATCACCGGCATCGATATCAGCCTGATTATCGTCAGCATCAATTCCCAACAGGTCGTCGCCATCGCCCGCATGAATACTATCGCTGCCGATCCCCCCGAATATGATGTCATCGAGGTCCGATCCAGTGAGTGTGTCATTGCCACCGCCGCCATCGACGACCAGCTGCGTTTGACTATCTGAGAAGATGACATCGTTTCCGCTACTACTGTAGACCACTTCAATTCCAGTTGAGACCACGTCAACAACCACACCTTGATCGCCGCTGATGAAGGCTATATCGAATCCTTCACCAGCGCTCACAAAGCTCGTGAAATCGAGGGCATCCAGGAGCAGAGTATCATTCCCTGCGCCGGCAGAAATTGAGTCTGCGCCGTCGCCGCCTACAAGCCAATCATCCCCTCCGCTGCCGACCAGTGTGTCGTTGCCAGCACCGCCATGCAGCAGAACCGAACTGTCATCACCGACCTCCAGAAAGTCATCACCTCCTCCACTAATCACTCCCACAAAGCCAAGAGATGCTAAGTTTACAACCCGGTCAGCATCATCGAAGTACTGCTTTATCTCATCACCACCCGGCGCATTCTGAAAAGTCCAACTACCATCAGCCTCTTCCCTGACGCCAAGAGTGCTGCCAGACAGCGCGGCATCGGCGAAAGCCCCCACTGATCCATCAGAATACGTGTAGAATCCACTGCCATAGATGTAACTATCATCGCGCTCTTCGACCACCGAGTCGCTTTGCAGCTCAATTGACTTGATACCCATGTCCGAGAGGCTACGGAACTCACCAGGATCACTAACACCGTCCTGATCAACATCCTGCCAAACGCCAAAGCTTTCGAACTCCGCGTCATTGGCATCCAAAACACCGTCTGAATTTGTATCGAAATGGGTCAACCCTTCGAGATCGGTTTGCGCCCCGTCCACGTAGTCGACGAACGATATCTCATCCGCGTCGGTAATCTCGCCGTCGCCCTGCTTATCATACGCAAGAATGCCGTCGTCGGCAGCGGCCCAAGCCAGTCTGTTTCGATAACCATCACCAGTAATATCAAAGAACGCACTCGTTTCGTCCAAACCGACAAGCTCTACGCCATCACCATCGAGGTCCAAGATGATCGGGGCCACCTTGATATTGTGAACTCTCAGCCCGCCGGCGACGTAGGTATGAAGGCGTTCAACAGTGAAGTTATAAACAGTGTGCAGGCCATCAACTTCTTTGATAGGGCCCGCAGCGCGAGAACGCCCATTCTGATCCACAAGCAGCGTGTCGGCGTTGAGGTCTTCAACGGCCTTGAACTCTCCATCCGCAGTCAGAAATCGGTGCTTCGGTGTACACTTCAAGCCGGAAATCTCAACAACCTGGGAATTCTCGCGTTGTAGTACGTCTATGACCTTGCATGGCTCAAGCGGTCCCAACTCCTCAAAGGCCATCACCTCGTCGCCAACCTCTATGCTTTCGATGGGAGCGCTTGTGCCATCAGCCCTGAGAATCAGCGTTCCACTTACAAAGCAGTTCGGCGAGGTTTCCACACCATGACCCCGATCCTTCCAGCCATCGTCGGCTGGAGATCCACGGTCATTACCAGCACTGCCGTTCGCCGGGCCCTTGGATAGCTCCGCTTTATGCGGACCTATCTCTGGGTTATTGGCCGCAGTCCCATTCAAGTCTCCAACTTGGCCAAACTCCGCGTCATCAGCCTTGGTCAGATCCTTTAACGACTCACCTAGCAACCCTGTGACTTCAACCGTATTCTTTCTGGGCCCAACCGGCTTTCCGTCTTCGTCGAATGTTTGGCTCCAACTTTCTTGTAGTCCGCCGAGGTTTGCCTCCACTCCTAGGACTTCAGTGACGGCCTTAACCCCTACCGAAGTCGCCTTGGTCACCGTGCCATCTGCATGAACAGTCTCAGATATAGTCGTTTCTGCCTTTATGCCGACATTCGCTAACCCGCCTATACCGGCGTATCCTTTAACGCCAGCTGTTACCGACTTCGTTACTCCATTCGGGCCTACTTCACTTGAATAGTCGAGAGACCCAGTAACGCCACCAAATGCACCCTGCGCAGTAACGGACACACCGAATCCGTTGGGGTTAACATCAAGCCCTATCGGCCCTTTAGCACCGCGAAACCCGTTCGGTTGATTGCTCATTTTTTGAGTCCTCGACGGAAGAGTTAGTTGTTCAGTTCCAGAGCAGTCGCCAGCGCCAATTCTCGAAGCGACTCTTCCATTGTCCGGTCAGACTTTGCGCGCTCGCCGTACAAGGCTTTGAGATAGGCTTCATCAAACGACGGCAACCGTGTACTCGGCTGCAGAGTGTTTACCGCGTTCAGGACTGAAGGACGAATTCGATCGCTGGCACTCGTTTGTGTAAGGCCTTGGACAATCAACCGAAGGAAATGCGCGCCGACCAACTCCTCTTTCCAGCTTGTCGGATCAGTCAATACAGCAAAAAAAGCTATCGATTCCGACGTTCTTTTTATGGTTCTTGATTGACGTCCATACTTATCCAGATCTTCGAGGCGCTCCCTGTATTCGGCATCAGATTCGCCTGCTTCGCCAAAGATTGCCCGTAGCGATTTCACTTCCGCTATCTGAGCCATAGGGCTAGCAAACACGAGAAGGAAGTTTCCGTTCGCCTCAGCTGGATCAGCTTCTTGAATATCCAATCCGGTTAGCTCACTGAGATAGGCGAACTGATCGTCGACAAGCTGCTTTGTCGCCTCACTCTCTAGTCCAGCCACGATATAATAAATCGGTCGCTGCCACCGGAAGAGTGCATCACCATGATACTTGTATATCTCACGAAGGTGGTTTTCGATCTCCGAAACATCATAACTCTCGCTTTTCGCCATCGGCGCCGCTCCAAACATGAAAATCAAAAAACCAAAAAGAAGAGTCGCTGCTGACCTCAAAAAGTTAACAAGATGGTTTCTCTTTTCATCAATGCACATCAACGTATCCTCTTTCACTAAAGAGCCTCACTCATGCACAAGAGTGCAGCATGCGCTATCACCGCTCCCTCAGCGCTTCGTCCTGGTACTTCAGGAAAGGCGAGAGGAAGAATTCGATGATCCTTCGCTCGCCGGTTTTCACTTCCACGGTGACGGCCATGCCGGGGGCGAGCTGCACCCAGCGGTCGTCGACCAGTATCCTGTCACGGCCCATGGTGACGCGGGCGGGGTAAATCAGGCCCTGCTGTTCGTCGGTGACGGCGTCGGCGGAGACCTGGCGCATGCTGCCGTCGATCAGACCGTACTTGGTGAAGGGAAAGGCCTCCACCTTGATCTCGGCGGACTGGCCCTGCTCGACGAAGCCGATGTCCTTGTTCAGTACCATGGCCTCGATCTCCAGGGGGCTGCCGTCGGGCACCACCACCATCAGCTTTTCCGCCGGGGTCACCACGCCGCCCACGGTGTGAATGGCAAGCTGCTGCACCACCCCGGCCACCGGCGCGGTGAGGCGGCGCTGGCGGTGGCGTTCCTCCGCCTTGCGCAGTTCCTGTTCCAGAGCGGCGGCGTGCTGCAGAGAGTCGATCAGTTCCTCGTCGGCGGTGGCACGGAAGGTGGCGGCCAGTTCCGCCCGGCGGCGCTTCAGGGTGTTCACCTCGGCGCGGGTTTCGGTCAGGCGGTGTTTCTCGATGGCCAGCTCGCCCTCGCGCTCGATCAGCTCCTGCTGCATCTCCAGAAAGGCCATGCGGCTGCCGTATTCCTTCTGCGCCAGGGTCCGGCGCGCCTGCACCCGCTCGGCCAGCAGCGGCACCGTGCCCTCCAGCATGGTGATGGAGGCGCCGATCATCCGCGCCTCGGCGGAGCGCTGAACGATCTCCCCCTCCAGCCCCGCCAGCTGGGCCCGGTGTTCGGCCAGGCGGTTGCCCAGCAGGTCGCGGGTTGCCGCCACCAGGGCGGCATCGGCCTCCAGGTTTATGCCCAGCAGGCTATCGGGGTCGAAGGCGGCCTCCGGCAGAGCTTCGCCCTTCTTCAGTTCCTCGCCGGCATAAAGGCCGAGCGCCTTCAGCCGGGCGATGTCGAGACGGCTGGCCAGGAGGTCGCGGCTTAACCGCTCGACATCGGCGCCGGCCTCGGTCGGGTCGAGGGCGACCAGCAGATCGCCTTCGGCCACGTGCTGGCCCTCCTCCACATGGATGGCGCGGATCACCCCGGCCTCCAGCGGCTGGATCACCTTCACCCTGCCGCCGGGGATGATCTTGCCTTGGGCCACGGCCACGGTCTCGACATGGCCGAACCAGCCCCAGGCCAGGGCGGCGACGATGAGGGTTCCGATCAGCAGCGCGATGGCGCGGCCAACGGGCGAGGCCGGGGTCTCCGTCACCTCGATGGCGGCGGGCAGGAACTCCAGCTCGTGGCGCTTGCGCTTCACCTTCGGCGTGGCTCTTTCCTGCTGCTTGGAGGCGCGCCAGACGGCGGCGGTTTCGGCGAGGGCGGCGAACATCTCAGCCCTCCCCCGACTGATGTTTATGCAGCATGGCATAGCGCCCGCCGGCGGCGATCAGCTCCTCGTGGCTGCCGTCCTCGACGATGCGCCCCTCCTCCACCGTCAGGATGCGGTCGGCAGAGCGCACGGTGGACAGCCGGTGCGCGACGATCAGCACCGTGCGGCCCTGACAGATCGAGCGCATGTTGTCCTGCACGATACGCTCAGACTCATAGTCCAGCGCCGAGGTCGCCTCGTCGAAGATCAGGATCCGCGGGTTGGTCACCAGGGCGCGGGCGATAGCGATGCGCTGACGCTGGCCGCCGGAGAGGTTGGCGCCGCGCTCGCCCAGTTCGCTATCATAGCCCTGGGGCAGTTCCAGCACGAAGTCGTGGGCGCCGGCAAGCTTGGCCGCTTCTACCACCTTCTCCATCGGCATGGCGGGATCGGCCAGCGCGATGTTGTCGCGGACCGAGCGGTTGAACAACACGTTTTCCTGCAGCACCACGCCGACCTGGCGGCGCAGCCAGGCGGGATCGACCATGGCCAGATCGACGCCGTCGATCAGCACCCGGCCACGCTCTGGCACATAGAGCCGCTGCACCAGTTTGGTCAGCGTCGACTTGCCGGAGCCCGAGCGCCCGACGATGCCGATCACCTGACCCGCCGCGGCCTCGAAACCGAGGTCCTTCAGCACCTCCGGCCCGTCGGGGCGGTAGCGGAAGGTGACGTGGTCGAAATTGATCTTGCCGTCGATGCGCGGTGGCGTGGCGCGGCCCGGCCCCTGGGCCGGCTCGCCCGGGGCGTTCAGCACATCGCCGAGCTTGGCGAGAGAAATGCGGAACTGCTGAAAGTCCTGCCAGAGCTGGGCGAGCCGCAGGATCGGCTGGTTCACCTGCCCGGCCAACATGTTGAAGGCGACAAGCTGGCCCACCGTCAGGTCACCGGCGATCACCGCATGGGCGCCGAACCAGAGGATCAGGGCGGTCACCACCTTGCTGATGAGCTGCACCCCCTGGCTGCCCACCGTACCCAGGGTGATGGTGCGGAAGGAGGCGCGGACATAAGCCGCCAGCTGTTCTTCCCAGCGCTGGCGCATCTGCGGCTCGACGGCCATGGACTTGAGGGTCTCGACGCCGGAGACGCTCTCCACCAGGAAAGCCTGATTGGCGGCGCCGCGCTGGAACTTTTCCTCGATGCGCTGGCGCAGCGGTCCGGTGATGGCGATTGAAAGCGCGAGATAGAAGGGGATCGAGGCCAGCACCACATAGGTCAGCGTCGGCGAGAAGTGATACATCACCGCGAAGAAGACGATGGTGAACAGCAGATCCAGCACCACGGTGAGGGCCGAGCCGGTGAGGAAGGAGCGGATGTTCTCCAACTCGCGCACCCGGGCCACGGTCTGGCCGACCTGGCGCGCCTCGAAATAGGAAATCGGCAGCGCCAGCAGATGGCGAAAGAGGCGCGCGCCCAGTTCCACATCGATGCGGCTGGAGGTGTGGGAGAAGATATAGGTGCGCAGGCCGCCCAGGATCACCTCGAACAAGGCGATGGAAACGAGTCCGATGATCAGCACGTCCAGAGTGGTGAGACCGCGGTGCACCAGCACCTTGTCGATCACTACCTGAAAGAACAGCGGGCTCGCCAGCCCGAAGAGCTGCAGGAAGAAAGAGGCCGTCAGCACCTCGCCAAAGAGTCTGCGGTACTTGTAGATCGCCGGGATGAACCAGGTGAAGTCGAAGCGCCTCTCCTCCCCCGCCAGCTGCGCACGGCGGGTGAGGAAGATCAGGCGCCGGGTCCAGCGCTGCTCGAGTTCCTCCAGGGAAATGGTCTCCGGCCGCTGGCCGGGACGGTGGATCAGGGCCTGGCCCTGCCCGACCCGGGCGAGCACGAAGTAGCTGCCGTCATTGGCCTCGGCGATGGCCGGCAATGCGGCTTTTTCGAGACGGCGCGGCTTCACTTTCACCGCGCGGGCCTTCACGCCGAGCGACTTGGCGGCGCGGACCAGGGCGATGTTGTCCAGGGGTTGTCCGTCCGGAGCGTGGTCATGGCGGATCTGCGCCGGATCGGCCGGCAGCTTCAGAAACCGCAGCATCATGGCCAGACAGAGAATGCCGCTGTCTGCCACCGCTGCGAGCATTTCCGCCGCCGAAGCGGCAGGGCGTGCACCCGCTGTCGCGACCGCTTCGCCCCCGGCAGCCATTATCGGCCGACCTGCTTCGGGAAAGACCTTCCCCGCTGCAATCCTTGCATCGCCCCAATCTCCCAACAATCGATCTACCCTGATCGATTGCCTCCATTGAATGGAGTTCAACTGTGAATCGTCAATACGAAACCGTGATTAATCTGGGGATAACTCGCGTTAAAGGATTGTGACGGTGGTAGAGCATTGATACGAGGCGACAATCCGGCAGCGCGCGAAAGGGGTAGGGGTTGAGCGCTGGTCGAGCAGGCGGACCTTTGTTGCCGGGCGATCATAACCTTAACCAATGACCCAAATCATATCTCCACCCGCCAGGGAACGACGCGCTGAAGCCCTCCGACCCGAGGTCAGGCCATCACCCGTTCCAGGCGCTCCTTGCGGCGCTGCCAGTCCGGCATGACCTTTCCGAGGAGGTCGAAGAAGGCGGCGCCGTGGTGGGGTTCTTCGATGTGGCAGAGTTCGTGGGTGATGACGTAGTCGATAGCGTCAGTGGGTGCTTGGATGAGGCGGCGGTTCAGCAGGAGACGTGATGAGGGGGACATGGAGCCCCAGCGTTGCTCCAGCTGGCGGACGATCAGGCCCTTGGGGCGAAAGGCTTCCGGATCCGGGAACCTGGCCAGGCTGACCTCCAGGCGTTCCCTAAACTTTATCGAGGCCCTCTCCCGATACCAATCTGCCACCAACTCGCGGGTAACAGCCGGCCGGCGCGGCTTGTGGCTCTGGACCACGATGAAGCCGCGGATAAGCTTCACGTTGGCCTGAACGTGCGGGACCACCTTCAGGCGGTACTGGCGGCCGAGATAGAGATGGGTTTCCCCGGCAACGAAAGAGCGCTCGGGGGTGCGCGGCATGAACTGAATGAAATAGCCCTGCTGGCGCCGCACCCATGCCGCCCGCTTCCGCACCCTCTCGGCGATCACCTCCAAGGACACATCATGAGGAGCCGCCACGACTACGGAGGTGTCAGGCTCTACGGCGATCTCAAGGGTTTTGCGGTCACGCCGCACCACGGAGAATGCGATCACGTGCTCTCCATAGAGGACTTGGCCAGGCTCGCCGGTCATCCGGGAAACCTAGAGCGTTTCACGTTTTGACGGAAGCATATCCAGCGTTTTGGAAGTAGTTGGCGCATTCCTGTGCCTGGATGGTTGCGAGGAGCTGGCCGAGGTGGCGCCAGGTGTCATCGGTGCTTCGGCGTTGGGCAAGGCGCATCCAGTGTTTGATTTTGGCGAAGGCCTGCTCGATGGGGTTGAGGTCGGGCGAGTAGGGTGGCAGGAACCAGAGCCGTGCGCCGGCGGCCTTTATGGCGGCTCGGACGGCCTTGGATTTGTGGCTGCCGAGGTTGTCCATCACGACGATGTCGCCGGGCCTCAAGGTGGGCAGGAGTAGCTGGTCGACGTAGGCGCGAAATGCCTGGCCGTTGATCGGGCCGTCGAAGACGCAAGGAGCGGTCAGGCCATCGCACCTGAGGGCCGCCAGGAAGGTCATGGTGCGCCAACGGCCTTGCGGGGCAAAGCCGCGCAGGCGCTTGCCCTTTGGTCCCCAACCGCGCAGCGGCGCCATATTGGTCTTGATCCAGGTCTCATCGATGAAGACGAGGCGCTGGGGATCGAGCCGGCTCTGCCAGGACTTCCAGCGCCATCGCCGCCGGGCGATGTCGACGCGCGTCTGCTCAAGAGCGAACAGCGTTTTTTTTGAAGCGCAGTCCCTCGCGGCGCAGGAACAGCCAGACCGCATTGTGGGAGACCTTGACCCCGCGCGCGGCCAACTCGTCCTTCAAGCCGTGCAGGGTCAGGTGCGGGGTCTGCTCGATCCGTTCCACGATGAACGCCCGATGCGGCTCCAGAAGCCGACGACGGTGACCGCCAACCTTGCCTGGCGCAACGCTACCCGTCGCCCGATAGCGCTGATGCCACTTCACCACCGAATACACTGCCACACCGAACCTCTTGGCAACCACACGACAGCTCTCGCCTGCTTGCAGGGCCGCTATCGCGCGCTCACGAAGGTCATTCGAATAGGGTCGCGTCATGCATGCTGGCCTCCTACTCCAGTAGAAAGCTTGAATCACAAATCCGCGCCCCTGGGAACCCACATTCCGATTCAATCAATGCGTGAAACGCTCTAGCCCTCGCGAGCCCCATGATCTTCAACTCGAGATCATCCATCACTTCGATCGGCAATTCGATGTCCTTTTCGTCTCTCAGCACGTCGAAGAAGTAGTCGTCGATAGCATTGCGCATTTTGTTTTGCGCGATGTCGTTGGTCCAGACATCCACGATGTGATGTGCTTTGATGATGTCGATGACCTTCAGCGCGATATCCGCCGTCTCCTCAGAACTCGCCGGCTCCCCCTCCCGTGTCACGAGGGCCCCATCAAGGATACCGAAAAACGCCTGACCGTCGTCATTTCCCTTAATCGCCGCCGGCACCGAGCGCCCGTGGTCCCGACGTGCTATCTTGCCGGCCAGCTCGACGATACGGTTGAGGTATTCGCGCTCGGAGATCCGCCGCTCGCGATAACTGCGGATTGTCTCCTCCAGCATCTCCGAAAAGCGGCGATAGAAGGCCGGGTCTTCCTCCATCTTCTCGGTGATGACGCGCCGCGTCGCGCTGGCGATTCGGTCCGCCTTGGAGGCCTCGGATACGCCGGTTTCACCGACCACGGCCTTCAGGGCAGCCGAGTCGTTAACATTGACCAGTTCGATGATCGTCTCGGCCGGCATCGCCGTGACGTGATCATCGAGCAGTTTCTGGATCTTCGGCTCAAACTCCTTGATGTCAACGACTTCCTGATAGCGAAGCTGGACCGACCGGCGCAGCTCTGAGAACTGCTTCCAGGCCTTTTTGAAGGCATCGACCTTAGCCTCGCTATAGACGTCGAAGAGCTTGTCCGACGACAGCGCGATGTGAAGACAGCGGCTGAAAGCTCTGAGACGCTCGTAGAACTCCTGGCGTTTCGCCTCATCCGCCAGGAAGAGCTCGAATTGCTCCATGTCCTTCTTGTTGGCGACCTGTTTGAAGAGGTCCCAGAGCTGGTCATGCAGTTGTGGAAGTTTGCGGATCTCCTCGCGTACGTCGTGCACGGTACCCACCAGATCCTCGACCTCGAAGCCTTCAAAAGCACTGTATGTGGTCAACGCCCGATCCAGCTCCCCCAGCAAGCCCTCGTAGTCCAGGACAAAGCCGAACTGCTTATCCTGCCCCTCCTCCTGGAAGAGCCGATTCACGCGGGCAATCGCTTGGAGCAGGTTGTGCTCCTTCAGCTGCTTACAGATGTAGAACACCGTATTCCGCGGCGCGTCGAAGCCCGTCAGCAGCTTTGAAACCACAATCAGGATCGCCGGATCGCCGGAGCCTTTGAAGGCCTCTGTGATCTGGCGGTTGTACTCGTCCTCTGACTTGTACTGCGCCATCATCCTGGCCCAGAACTGGCGGACGAGGTCTTTGGACTCCTTGTCTACCTCCTCGTTGCCCTCGCGGTCACCCGGCGCCGACATGATAATCTCGCTGCTCACGTGGCCGATCTCGTCGAGCACTTCCTTGAAGCGGATCGCAGAAGCCTTGGACGGCGCGACCAGCTGCGCCTTGAACCCTGTCCCTTGCCAGTGCTGCCGGAAGTGCTCGGAGATGTCGAAGGTCTTGGCGCGGATGGCCTGACTGGTTTTCGCCAGCGCATCCATGCGTGAGAACTTCTGCTTCAGATCCGCCTTTTGCGCCTCGCTTAGGCCGGCACTGATCTTCTCGAACCAGGTGTCGATCGCCTTACCGGTGATCTGCTGCTCGACCAGCCGCCCCTCATAGAGCAACGGCACCACGGCATCATCGGCGATGGCCTCGTCGATTGTGTACTTGTGGATCAGCCCACCGAAGGTAGTCAGCGTGTTCTTTTCTTTTTTGAGGAGCGGCGTTCCCGTGAAGCCGAGATAGCAGGCCATCGGAAGAACCCGCCGCATCTTCAGGGCGAAGGTTCCATAGCCGCCGTGGCGCCCGGTCTGGGTGCGGTGGCTTTCGTCAACCAGAACAAAGATATCGGCGCTCTCGTCTTTAAGGTCACGCCCGCGCAGGGCAACGTCGAACTTGTTGATGATCGTCGTCACCAGCGGCGTCTTGTTCCGGATCAGTTCCGCCGTCTCGCCGCCTATCTCTTCCTGGAGCGCAACCCCGGCCAGTTCGTCGTGGTGCAGCGCCTGCTGGGCCACAAGTCGCTCAAGACCACCATGAGCTCCTATGCCGATTTCTCCGGCCAGGCCGCGGCAGAGCACTATGACGCCTTCCTTACTGGCGAACGCGAGCGGCTTGCCACCCTGCCGGTCAGGGCCAGACGCGAGAGGGCACGCCCATGACCAGAAAGAGCCTTCCCTTCAAAGCCCGGCCCGAGGCGGACCGCGCCGCCTGGACAGCAGCTCTGGCCGAGGGCGACATTTTCGATGGACGGGGGCCGGCGGCCCATTGGTCTGTCGGCAGCCGGCGCAGTATTGCCACCGGCTATGCCCGCTGGCTAGGCCATCTGAGGGACACGACGCCTGAGGCCCTGGTTCTGCCGCCGGCCGAGCGAGCGACGCGCCCACGCCTTCAGGCTTATGTCGACCATTTGCAGGCCTCTCTCGGCAGCGGCGGCGTCTTCAACGACGTCAAGCAGCTCTATGACGCCCTGCGCGTCATGGCGCCGGATCATGATTGGTCCTGGCTCAAAACCCTGGCCTGGCGGCTACACCAAAAGGTGACGCCCAAGGCCAAGCAGCACCGGATAGTAGCTGCAACACGCCTCCTGGACCTCGGCCTTAGGCTGATGGAAAGAGCTGACCTGGACAGCGCCGATCCCCACCACCATCAGGCCTTGCAATACCGCGACGGCCTCCGGATCGCCCTTCTCACCCTGCGGCCCTTGCGGCGGCGCACACTAGCCGCCATCACCCTCGGCGAAACCCTGGTTCCGACCGGAGACGGCTATGCGCTGGTCTTTGGGCCGCAGCACTGCAAGAACAAGCGGCCTCTGGAATTCCCCTGGCCGGAAGGGATCCTGCCGCAGCTTGAACACTACCTCGCGGCCGTGCGTCCCCGGTTCCCCGGTGCCGACAAACACCAAGGCCTCTGGGCCTCCTGCAAGCGCCTGCCGATGCGCGGAAGCGCTCTTTACAAGCAGGCCAGCAAGCGTACCGCTGCCGCCTTCGGCAAGCCGGTGAATCTGCATCTTTTCCGCGACATCGCCGCCACCGACCTCGCCCTGCGTGGCCCCGACGCCCTCGGGACCGCCCGCGACCTCCTCGGCCATGCCGACCTGCGCAGCCTGGACCGCCACTACCTTCAGGCAAGACAGGTCGAGGCCGGCCGGAACTATCATAAGGCGATGCTGGAGCTGCGTTCAGAATCGCCTTCCCGGCCTGCGATCAGAGCAAGGAGTTAGAACCATGCATTCCGTCGTCTATGCCCGCTATTCTTCCGACAACCAGCGCGACGCCTCGATTGAGGATCAGATCCGTCTCTGCCGCGCCTTCATTGCATCCAAGGGCTGGACCGACAGAGAGGTCTACAGCGACCGGGCCCTGAGTGGTACCTCGACCCTGCGCCCGGCCTATCAGCAGCTCCTCACCGACGCCCAGGCCGGGGCTTTCGAGGTCGTGGTGTCTGAGGCTCTGGACCGCCTCTCGCGCGATCAGGCCGATGTCGCCAGTCTGTTCAAGCAGCTTCAGTTTCTCGGCATCAAACTGGTCACCCTGGCCGAGGGTGAGATCAGCGAGCTTCATGTCGGCCTCAAGGGCACCATGAACGCGCTCTTCCTGAAGGATCTGGCTCAGAAAACTCGGCGCGGCCTCGAGGGCCGGGTCCGCCAGGGCAAGTCCGGCGGCAGCCTCTGCTACGGCTATAAGATTGTCCGCGCGGTGAACGCCGATGGTTCGCCTTTGCGGGGCGACCGCACAATCGAGCCGAACGAGGCCGCGATTATCCGGCGCATCTTCCAGGCCTTCGCCGCCGGGCGTTCGCCGGCATCCATTGACAAGGAGCTGAATGCCGAGCAGATCCCCGGGCCCCGCAGCAAAGCCTGGCGCGACACCGCGATCCGCGGTCACGCGACCCGGGGCACCGGTATTCTCAATAACGAGCTCTACATCGGCCGGCTGATCTGGAACCGCCAGCGCTACTTGAAGGACCCGGCGACCGGCAAGCGCCAGGCCCGGCTCAATCCGCCGGAGACCTGGATCGTCGAGGATGTCCCCGAGCTGCGCATCGTCGACGATGACCTTTGGCAACAGGCGAAAGACCGCCAACAGGTCATCGCAGCACAGCCGGCGGTGCAGAAAATCAAGGCGTCGGGCTTCTGGACCCGCCGACGCGCCCGGCACCTGCTGACGGGCCTGGTCTTCTGCGGTTCCTGCGGGGGACGTTTCGCCGCAGTGGGCCGCGACTACCTCGCCTGCTCGGCAGCCCGCAAGCTAGGCCAGTGTGACAACAAACGCGGCATCAAACGTCCTGACATGGAGGCGATCATCCTCGGCAGTTTGAGGGCCCGGCTGATGCAACCTGATCTCGTGAAGGAATTCATAGCCGCCTACCACGCGGAGGTGAACCAGGCACGCCATGGCATCGAGCAAGCCAGACGCGGCAAAGAGCGCGAACTGGCCAAGGTGAGCCAACAACTCGACGGCCTCGTTGCCGCAATTGCCGAGGGCCTGCGTGCGTCCAGCCTGCAGCAAAAGTTGAATGATCTGGAAGCCCGCAAGGAAATGCTGATAGGGGAGATCGCGGAAGTTCCACCGTCGGCGCCACGTCTGCACCCCAAGCTCGCCGAAGTCTATGCCCGCAAGGTTGAGGACCTCCACGCGGCGCTTGCTCAGCCGGAGGAACGCGAGGCGGCACTCAGCTGCCTGCGCAACCTCATCGAGCGGGTGGTAGTGACCTCGAAAGAGGACGGCCTGGAGATCGAGTTGGTGGGCGCGATCGCCCGGATGGTCGAGGTGGCCTTGGCTTCGGGCAACAGAAAAGCCGTCCTCGATGAGAGAACGGCTTGTTCGGTAAAGGTGGTTGCGGGGGCGCGCAACCGCCTCAAATTGACACCCCTGCTTGGTGGCTTGGCCGATTGGGTGGCAAAGCGATCTGCCATGCGCTGGTATGTACTTCCGTAGAAAGTCTTGGACAGGCTACCAACGATCAGCAGGAGCCTTTCCAAGCAGCGGCATTATGGCCCAAATCGATTCAACGGCACTTGGATCTCGGTGACGCTTCAGGTGAAACGGCCTTGTTGCTCACTGTCAGCTAGTATCAATGTCCGCTTTAGCAGGCTGCATCGCGGCATCGCTTTCACGGACGGAACGGTAGCTTTCGGTCGGCCCTGTAATGGAGATGATCGGCCAGCAAGCGGCGTGAAACAGAGCCGCTTGCTCGGCGATCATCGGAGTTTTGCAACAACCCGGCACTCCCCACCTGCGCTGCCTGAAAACCGCAGCTTGACATCTTTCTTTGTGTTTGGAATTATTATAGCAACGCTGTTACTTTAATCGGAACGCTAAAAATGTCATCAAACCAGTCCTTGATGCGCGGCCTTACCATTCTCGAGCTCCTAGATGAGGCAAGTGACCCGCTCGGCATACGCGATATCGCTCGTAAAATGGGAATCAGCGCGACCATCGTACAGCGGCTCGTGCATTCGCTGACCGAAGCGAACTTTGCGCGGAAAGACCCGCGCTCTCAGAAATACGTCATTGGCTATCGGGCCGTTGCGCTCGGCCGGTCCATGCTCACCGAAGAACGTCTGGTCGGGAGCGCCCTACCCGAACTGCGCGCGTTGGCCAGCGATCACCACCTGAACGCCTTCTTGAGCGTAATAGCGGGCGGGGAGTTGTTGTATGTGCTCGCCGAGCAGAGCGCAGGACCGATCGCGATCAAGAGCAAGCCTGGGGCGAAGGCGGCGTTTCACGCAACCGCCATGGGCAAGGCCCTGTTGTCCGGGCGGCCGGTCGATGAGATCGACGCCTTTTTGGGGCGGGAAGCACTTGAGCCGCTCACCGCAAGGACGATCACGGACCGCGATGCGCTCTACGCGGAATTGGCGCGCGCGGATCAGCAGGGTTACGCGCTAGCCTTTGGAGAGAACCTCGATGGCGTGACATCCGTTGCCGCGCGTATCCGAGACGGGGAAGGCGGTGTCATCGCCGCCACTAGCATTGCGTTTGCACCCAGCCTACAACCTACCGCACAGCTCGCCGATGTTGTTCGCCTGGTGACCGACGCGGCGGCGCGCATTTCCACCACGCTCGGCTGTCCCAAAGAAATGCTCGACCGGGTAACGCCCGTTTTGGAGACGCCCGATGTTGCTTAACGCGCCGCGCCTCAGACAGATTGCCCAAGAAGCACGTCTTGATGCGCTTATTGCGACCGCGCCTGAAAACGTCACCTACGCCAGCGGCTACTGGGCACTCTCGCAATGGATCCGGCGCGGCCCACAGACCTACGTCATATTGCCTACGGCCGATTTGTCTCGCGCCCGGGTGATCGCAGCGACCTCCCTGATCGATCTGTTGGCCGACCAGGATGTCTGGGTTGGCGATATTCAACGCTTCGGCTTCTTCCAGGCGGACCGCGCCAACTCGCTCACCGAGCCGCTCGACATCGCCCAAGCCCGCCTCTACGACCTAAAGGCCGATGCCAGTGCAATGGATGCGTTGAAGCGGGCGATAAGCGAGCTGGGGCTGGATACGGCTCGGGTCGGAATGGACGAACTCGGGCTCCTCCCGGGCGCTTGGGAAGACATACAAGAAAGCTTCCCGCAGGCCACCTTTTGCAAGGCCGCCGAGCACTTCCGCCGCATCCGCGCGGTAAAAACCGAGGAAGAGATTTCGCGGCTGAGGCAGGCCGCCCAGATCACTGAAAGGTCGATTGCGGCGGCCCTCGACGTGGCTTGCGACGGTGCAACCGAACGCGACTTGGCACGCGCCTTCCACGCGCAGACGGTGCTGGAGGACGCCACACCAGTGCTCGGCTGCATCGGCTTCGGCCCGCGTGGCGCCATGCCGAACGTACAGCCAAGCGGCCGCCCACTGGCCCGCAATGACGTGATCCGTTTTGACGTCGGCGGGCGGTATCAGCACTACCGCGCCGATATTGCCCGGAACGCCGTGCTCGGAGATCCTTGCACGCGGATGCGGACCTATCACGAGGCACTCCACACGGGCGTTGCTGAGGCGCTGGCGATGATCCGGCCCGGCGTTCGCGCATCAGACGTATTCGACACCGCGGTGCGGGCAGTGCGCGAAGCGGGCCTCACTGGCTACAAGCGTAGTCATGTGGGGCACGGTATAGGGATCGACGGCTACGACCTCCCGAGCCTAGCGCCTGACAGCTCCGACGTCATCGAAGAGGGCATGGTTCTCTGCGTTGAGACACCCTACTACGAGCTCGGCTGGTGCGGACTTCAAGTCGAAGACACGGTCGTTGTGCGCGCCGGCGGCATCGAGACCTTCATGACAACTGACGGTCGCCTGCAGGTACTGGCATGAGCGTGCCTGCTCCTCAGACCTTCGACCGTTCTGCGCTGATCCACGTTCATCCGCGCAAGGTGCGCCAGGCCGCGCGGAGGGGCGATCTGGACTACGTCACTCACGGGCTCGCGCGCGGGCATGTGCAGGCGAATCTCGCCATCCTGCCGCAAGACTATGCCTTTGAGTTTCTGCTCTTCTGCTTGCGCAACCCCAAGACCTGCCCCCTTGTCGAGGTGCTGGAGCCGGGTGAGGTGGAGTTCAAAACGGCCGCACCCGGATCGGACGTACGGACAGATCTGCCGAGTTACCGAATCTACCGCGAGGGCAGACTCGCTGAAGAACGGCCCGATATCACCAATCTCTGGCGCGACGATCATGTGGCGTTCCTCTTAGGCTGCAGCAACTCATTCGACGAGGTGCTGGAACGGCAGGGTATTCCGCAAAGGCATCTCGAAAAGTCCGACGGGCGCATCTCGGTCTATCGCTCGAGTATCCCGTGCGCGCCAGCCGGCCGGTTCCGCGGCCCAATGGTCGTGACCATGCGGCCTATTCCCGAAAGGGATGTGCCGCGGGTGACGGAGCTGTCGTCACGCTTCCCCATCGCCCATGGCGGTCCCGTTCACATTGGTGCACCGAAGAGCATCGGTATCGAGGATCTAAGCCAGGTTGACTGGGGCGCCTACAACCCGCTGCGGGAAAGCGAGGTCCCTGTCTACTGGGCCTGCGGAGTGACGCCTCAGGCTGTAGCGCTGGAAAGCGGCGTGCCCGAGATGATCACGCACGCGCCAGGGCACATGTTCGTCACCGACCTTCACATTGACGATCAGCGCAAAGGCTGACGCCATAACGGGGAGTTAAACATGAGAAGTATCTTGCTGACCATCGCCCTTGCAGGCTTTGCTTCGACTGCGTTGGCGGAGGAAATCAACCTACCCGGAGACCTGTCCTGGACGGCTTTCGGCACGACCTCGTCCGGCTATGCCCAGTCGGTGGGTATCGGTCAGATGCTCGATGCACGGTACGACGTCAGTTTGCGGATCATTCCCGGCAAGAACGATGTCGCGCGTATGATCCCTCTGAAGAACGGTCAGTCGGACATCTGTGCTTGCGGGATCGCCTCCTATTTCGCCCAGGAAGGCGTGATGATGTTTGCCGATCCGGACTGGGGGCCGCAGCGGCTCTATACACTGTTCAACAATGTCGGCACGAACGGTCAGACGGCCGCCATTGCCGCCGATGCCGGGGTCGAGGACATTGCGGACCTGCGCGGCAAGCGCGTGACATGGATCAAGGGTTCGCCCGCCAACAACACCAATATGACCGCGCTTCTGGCCTTCGGCGGCCTAACGTGGGACGATGTGGAGCGCGTCGAGGTGCCCGGCTGGCGGCAATCGATCGAAGCCGTTCTTAACGGACAGTCCGACGCCTCATGGGCCTCGACCATGACCGGCTCGCTCAGCCGCATCGCCGCGTCCCCGCGCGGTCTGATCTTCCCTGAACTGCCGCATGACGATAGCGAAGGCTGGGCGCGCGCTCAGCAAATCGCACCTTGGTTCTCTCCCACCGTCGTTGAAAGTTATGTCGAAGACTCAGGTGTCGATGGGCCCTATGAGGGTATGAACTATCCCTATCCCCTTTTCGTCGCCACGCCGAACATTTCCGAGAACACGGCCTACGGCCTGACCAAGGCCATCATGGAGAACTATGACGCCATCAAGGAAGCAGGCCCGAGCATGAACGGCTACGCCAAAAATCGGCAGATTCTGAGCTACATCTTCCCGGTCCACCCCGCCGCGATAGCCTACTATAAGGAAGCGGGGCTTTGGACCAAAGCCGACGAAGCACACAACGAGATGTTACTGAAGCGTCAGGACGTGTTGGCCAGCGCCTGGGAGCAGATGCGCGATTCCTCGCTGGACGACGACGCCTTCGCAGCCGAATGGTTGAAGGTCCGCGCTGCGGCCCTGTCTGAGGCCGGCCTTCCGATCGTCTTCAACTAGTCGGCTCAGGGGAAGGAAAAGCAACCTTCCCTTCCCTTTGATTGAGAGCGCATGACCCAGGATAGCGATGCCTCCGCCGGCAGTGCGGCGCCCCGCGTGCTGACAATGATTGTCTGCGCGTCGGCTGTGTTGAGCAGCGGCATCGCAATCTGGATCATGTTCAACCTGGGCAACGCGCTTGGCCTCTTCGTCCCGCTCGAGACGCAGTACCTCTACGGCCTGATCGCGCTGCTGCTGCCGGTCGTGTTCATCTGTCACGGGATCACGGGCCACCCCCGGGACGGTCACGTCCCGGTCTATGACTGGCTGCTGGCGTGCGCTGCCTTCGCGATCCCCGCCACCTTTGCGCTCGAGGCTGAGACCATGCTGGTCGAAGGCTGGGAGTTTGCGGCGCCAGAATACGCCCGCTGGCTTTCCTATGCCTTTTGGGCCCTGATCCTCGAGGCACTGCGGCGTTCTTCAGGTTTTGCAATCTTCGCCATATGCCTCGTCTTTTCGCTGTATCCGGTGTTTTCCGAGGCCATGCCTGGCATTCTGCGTGCGCAATCGACGGCTTTAAGTATCACAGCCGGCTTCCATATCTTCGGCAGCGAGAGCATCCTGGGTGTTCCGATGGCTGCGTTCGCAACGCTCGTCATCGGCTTCCTCATTTTCGGTGTGGCGCTGCAGTACACCGGCGGCGGGGCATTCTTCCTCAACTTGGCTTTCGCGCTTCTCGGAACCCGGCGCGGTGGGCCGGCAAAAGTTGCCATCTTCTCTTCTGGCCTTATGGGCTCGATGAGCGGCTCGGTGATCACCAACGTGCTGACGACCGGCGCCATGTCAATTCCGGCGATGAAACGGGTCGGCTTTTCGGGTCGCTATGCCGGCGGTGTAGAAGCCTGCGCCTCTACCGGTGGTGTGCTGATGCCGCCGGTGATGGGTGCCACCGCCTTCATCATGGCAACATTCATCGAAGTCCCCTATTCGGAGATCGTACTCGCGGCCGCGATCCCTTCCATTCTGTATTATGCGGGCCTCTTCCTGCAGATCGATGCTTATGCCGCTCGCAACGGGATCAAGGGGCTGCCGCGGGAAGAACTGCCCAGCGTCCGCGACGTCATCCGCGATGGCTGGTACTTCGTTTTCGTCCTGGCACTGCTCGTGTTCATGCTGCTCTACTTGCAGCGTGAAGCGCAGGCGCCGTTTTACGCAACTGCGCTCCTGATCGCGATCAATCAGATGTCCGGTACGCATCGCTGGGACCGCGTCAAGCTCATGGCTTTCATCATCGCCACGGGCAGGATGCTCGCCGACCTCGCCGCGTTGCTCGCTGGCGTCGGGCTGATTATCGGCGCGCTGACACTGTCCGGCAAGGTCGGCTCGATCGCCTACGAACTGGTCGCGCTCGCCGGCGACAATGTGTTCATCCTGCTCGCTATGGGCGCCATGACGAGTTTCGTCCTCGGCATGGGCATGACGGTTACGGCGGCCTATCTGTTTCTCGCGGTCACGCTGGCACCTGCGCTGACTGCGTCGGGCCTGGACAAAGTCGCCGTGCACCTGTTCATGCTCTATTGGGGCATGGTGTCGTTCATCACCCCGCCTGTGTCGCTCGGCGCGTTCGCCGCAGCTTCAATCGCCAAGTCCAACCCCATGCAGACTGGACTGGAGGCCATGCGGTTGGGCTCGATCATCTATTTTCTGCCGTTCTTCTTCGTCCTGAACCCCGCCCTGATCGGCCGCGGTGACGCGCTCGAGATCCTCCTTGTGACCAGCACGGCATGCGTTGGCATCGTCGTCATCGCCGGTGCGCTGCAGGGTTATGTGCCCGGCATTGGCCGTATTGTGGACAACCTGGCGTGCGCCGTTCCGCTACGGGTCGCTTTGATGCTTGGTGGTATTATGCTCGCCCTGCCCGGTGGTGAATTGACCGGTTTCGGCCACAGCACGTTGATCGTCGCGGGATTGGCGATCGTCGCAACTGCACTCGGCGCGAACGCGCTTCTAAGCCGGCGTACCGTAGGTCGAGCGCTGCAATGACCGCCAAACGGCCAACAGCTGGTGACTTCGTTCACACGCCGTCGCCACCGACCGACGGCTTCAACAGTCTGTCGGTGCCGACCTATCGTGCCTCGACAATTACCTATCCCAACCTCGACAGCTTCGTTGCGCGCGGTTCGCGTGGGCGAGAGGCTTACACTTATGGGCTCGCCGGCACGCCGACCAGCCGGGCACTGGCCGATAAGCTGACAGCCCTTGAAAACGGTACCGATACCTTTCTGACATCATCTGGATTGATGGCCATTACCGTTACGTTCTTGGCGCTCTTATCCGCAGGCGACCGGGTTCTATTGCCGGAGACCGTTTATGCACCGGTGCGGCGTTTTGCGGCGGACACGCTCAGTAAGCTGAATATTGGAGCACAATACTACGATCCAACTGAACAAATCGACCTTAGCGCCTTCGGGCCGGAGCTACGTTTGCTCTGGATCGAATCTCCCGGCTCACTCACCATGGAAATGCAGAATATCATCGCGTTGTCGCGACAAGCCAAAGCCCATGGCGTTTTGGTTGGTTGCGACAATTCTTGGGCTACGCCCCTTTACTGTCAGCCGCTGGATCTCGGCGCCGATATCGTCATCGAAGCGGTCACGAAGTACCTCTCCGGGCACTCGGACATCTTGCTCGGCTCGATCACGGTCCGGACCGAAGAACTCGCTGCTAAGATTCACGCAACGGTGCGCTCGCTTGGCGTGGGCGTCTCACCGGATGACTGCTTTCTCGCGCTGCGCGGCCTGGAGACTGCTCCAATCCGGCTGGAGCATGTTGGCCGCACGGCGCTGTTGCTCGCGGAAAGACTGCGTCAGCACGATAGCGTCGTCGAGGTCCTGATGCCGGCTCTACCGGACGCGGCCGGCCACGCCCTCTGGAGCCGGCAGTACGCCGGCACAAGCGGCGTGTTCAGTTTCATTATGAATTCGGAAGATGAGGATTCTTTCCGCGCCCGGTTCATCAGGCTGAAGCTCATCCAAATCGGCGCTTCCTGGGGTGGCACCCATAGCCTGATCGCGCCATCGCCCATCACGGATGGCCGCTGTGGACGCCGCTACCACGGACAACAGATTGTGCGCATCAGCGTTGGTCTTGAAGATGCGGCAGCGATTGGTGAAGACCTAGACCGGTTTCTTGATGATTGAGGGCGCGCAAACAGCCTACGAGAAATACACCTGCGTCTGAACGACGAAAGCGCTCCGTGATACGTGATCACGATGTTGGAAATGTAAATCCCGGCGCCATTTCTACCGCACAATGCTGCTGTCCAAAAGCGAGACGTAAGCAGGGGTTTTGATTGGTTGCAGGGGCGCGATACCAATGGAAATTGCGATGTCGTTTGGCGCCAGCAAACTAATGGCCCGAATAGAGATGGAAGTGTTTTGCTGGCGGCAGTTTTCGATCATCGATGCGCTCTATCAAGCAATTTCAACAAGATAAAGGGGGTGAAACTGTCAATAAAAGACAGAAACATCATTCATCAGATGCGATTGGATGTATTTGCCAAAGTGTGTAACGAAAATCTCTGCCGCATCAGTGGTCACAGTGAAAAAAAGACCCGGCACGAGGCCGGGTCGGAGGCACAGGGAGAAAGGGGGGCAAAGGGCGCGCGCCACAACGGCGCGACACAGCTGATCCTGACCGTGGTGTGAAACTCGACCGCATAGCGGCCCAGCTCCCACGGGCCGCAGGAGGTGTTATTGCAACCGCAGAAGGGCAAATGATAGCCGACGCTGGCCGTCGGAAGGTTAACGGCAATCATGTTCTCTTTAGCATCGCGTTTGAATTGGCTGACAACAAAGCTCATCTAACCTGCACTCCACGATTCGCCGGACGCCAGGCTGATCCATTTGGATATGCATGCTGATGCAAGCTCTTCGGCTTCATCGTGATGCTGTAGCCGGGCGCAGTGGGCGGCATGTAGCGGCCATCCTTGATCACCACCGGATCAAGGAAGTGCTCATGGAGGTGATCGACATATTCCAACACCCGGTTCTTCAAGGATGCGGAGACCGCTACGTAGTCTAAGATAGCGATGTGCTGGACATACTCGCAGAGCCCGACGCCGCCAGCATGTGGACAGACCGGCACGCGGAACTTCTCCGCCATGAGCAGGACAGCGATGATCTCGTTCAAGCTGGCCAAGCGACAGGAATCGAGCTGGCAGAAGCGGATCGCTCCGGCCTGGAACAGCTGTTTGAACATCACCGCGTTATGGCAGTGCTCGCCGGTCGCGATCGCCACCGGCGCCACGGCCCTGGCAATGGCGGCATGGCCCAGGATGTCGTCTGGACTGGTCGGCTCCTCCATCCACCAGGGGTCATAGGTGGCCAGATGGGCGGTATTGGCAATGGCCTCAGCAACGCCCCAGACTTGGTTGGCGTCCATCATGAGCTTGCGGTCCGGACCGATCTCCTCGCGCAGGAGCGCGGCGCGACGCAGGTCGTCCTCGATGTCGGCGCCGACCTTCATCTTGAAGTGGCTCCAGCCCTGGGCAATAGCCGCACGCGCCAGCTCACGCATCTTGTCGTCGGAGTAGCCGAGCCAGCCGGCCGAGGTCGTGTAGGCCGGGTAGCCGTCCCGTTCCATCTCGGCGATGCGCTCGGTCTTGCCCTGGAGCCGGCGCTCTAGGATCGCTTCCGCGTCCTCAGGTGTCAGCGCATCACGGAGATAGCGCCAATCGACCAGTGTGACGACCTGCTCCGGTGTCATGTCGGCGAGCAAGCGCCAGACCGGCTTTCCCTCAGCCTTGGCGTAGAGGTCCCAGAGGGCGTTCATCAGCGCCGCCGCCGCCAAGTGGACCACTCCTTTCTCCGGCCCGACCCAGCGCAATTGGCTATCGCCGGTCACGCGCCTCCAGATCGCGCCCATGTCGGCAAAGGCAGCGTCCAGCTCCTGGCCATCAAGCAGCGGCGCCAACGACTCGATCGCCGCCACGCAGAGCTCGTTACCGCGCCCGATGGTGAAGGTCATGCCGTGTCCGGCGTGACCCTCTGGATGGTCGGTCTCGAGTATCACGTAAGCCGCCGAGTAGTCCGGAGCCGGGTTCATGGCATCTGACCCGTCGAGTTGCCGCGAGGTCGGGAAGCGAATGTCACGAGCAGTAACCTGGGTGATTCTGGCGGTCATAGGCGCCTTACCTTGCCAAGATCGGACAGGATCTCCCGCGCGGCGTTGTGGCCCGGAATGCCGCTGACGCAGCCGCCCGGATGGCAGGACGACCCGCATTGGTAAAGGCCCTTGATCGGCGTGCGGTAGTCCGCGTAGTGCGGCGCCGGCCGCTGGAAGAAGAGCTGATCAGGTGACATCTCGCCGTGCAGAATATGGCCATTGGGAATGTTGAGGATGCGCTCTATGTCGGGTGGCAGGAGAACCTGCATGTCGATCACGCGGCTTGAAAAGCCTGGCGCAAAGTCATCCATCACGCTCATGACGCTATTGATGAAGTTTTCTCTTTCGCTCGCCCAACTGGCGTTCTTCAGTTCATAGGGCGCATGCCCGCCATAGAGATTGACCACGTGCTTGCCGCTCGGTGCCATGCTTTGATCGACAAGCGTCGGCGTCGCCGCCGTCATCCAGGGCCTTGAGGAATACCAGCCATACTTGGCGTCATCGTAGGCGCGCTCGAGATAGTCGATATCGGGTCCGATGTGGGCGAAGGCGCAATAGTCGGTCCCGCTCTCGCTGCGATCAAACGCAGCGAAATCCGGCGGCGCCTCACAGGCGATGTTGATCTTCCAGGCCGTGGAATGGGTCTTGAAGCGGCGGATGTTGTCGAGAAAATGATCCGGAAGGGCAGCTTCTCCCACCAGATCATCGAATAGCACCTTGCAATGGGCATTGCTGACAATGATCGGCGCGGCATAGTCCAACCCGTCCCGCGTCACGACGCCCACGACCTGTCCATTCCGCGTCTCGACCTTGATCACCTCGTTGTCCGGCTTCACCTCGAGGCCGAAGCTTCGACCGGCGTCCGCGATCGCCTGACTGACTTTCCCCATGCCGCCGATCGAATGGCCGCGCGGCACGCCGCCATGGGTCTCCATGGTGAAAAGATAGTAGAGTGTCGCCCAGGCCGAGCCAGGCGTTTTTGGGCTCATCATATTGCCCACGCCAGCCCAATAGGAGAAATGGGCGCGGATCACGCTGCTCTCGAACCACCGCGACAGGAAGTCGTCGGCGCTCTGGGTAAAGAGATCGGCAATGTTATAGAGACCGTCGCCGATCTTTCGATACTTCCAGAGAAAGGAAAAGCTCTTCCTCAACGAACGCCAGTCCCGCTTGGCCGGATCGATAGGC
This sequence comes from Pelagibius sp., assembly GCF_965249265.1. NCBI lineage: Bacteria > Pseudomonadati > Pseudomonadota > Alphaproteobacteria > Rhodospirillales > Rhodovibrionaceae > Pelagibius > Pelagibius sp. Next base: position 4,381,119 of record NZ_OZ252224.1, read on the forward strand.
GTCTCCAAGAGCAGCCGATGCATGAAAGGGCTTAGGGCTGCGAGAAAAGCGAGGAACTCCGGGTAACGTGCCGCATCCTTGTGCGAAAAGCGTGCAATATGGCGCTGAGTCGCGGCCACATCACCGCTGTGGACGAAGAACTGCTTATTCGAAACCGGGACGAAGGTGTCGCCGTAGCTAACCGTCCGAAGGCCGAACTTCTCTAGTTCGAGTTCGCTGTTTACCTTCGGGTGCAGATGACCGACCCCATAGGAAAAAACCGAGAAAGTGAAACCTGGTACGACCTCCTCGGACACCGCGGCGCCGCCGATGACAGGGCGCCGTTCTAGAACCAAGGCCTTGAGCCCCGCTCTGGCGAGGTATGCACCGCAGACGAGACCGTTGTGTCCACCACCGATAACGATCACGTCGAACTTGCTCGCCTTCGTTTGATTCGTTCGTGGCTGGACGGATACTGAAACGGGCATCGTAATCCTCAAACAGCTATGTTGCGCTGGCGCAGCATGCAGAGCGCCGGTCCGACCGCCGTCATCACGCAAAGCATGAGCGTCGCGAACTCAATATCGCCGGGCAAAATCGACCGTGCATCACTCAAAGCAATCAAGGCTTACCACCTTTCATCTCCAGGTCACCTCAGCTACCCAGCGTGAGCCCGACTTCGGCCGCGCTCTCCAGTGCCTGCTGAACGCCGCGCGTTCCCGTATAGTCGCCAACTACGTGGGTCTCTATGCCCGCACGCCGTAGATGCCGGGCAAAGGATCCTTTCGAGGGCAGGCGAACTTTGAGAAACAGCTTTCGGAGAACGGGTAGGCGCGCAAGGCGGCGCGTGGCCGGAATTCGTAGAAGCGTCAACATGCCCGGTAGATAGGGCGCGCCCATGGCGACGACGACCGCGTCGGGACGCTCCCGGACGATGTCCGTCGGCTCGACAGCTCGATCGAGCACAACCTTCACACCCGCTGAACGGGTCGCCCGCGCGAGGTAGTCCGCCAAGCCGAGGAGGCTGTCTCGCGCGCTCTCAACGTTCTGAAAGTACGGCGCCATGAAAGCGAAGCGCAGTCTGCCGCCGAGTTCAGGTGACCGCTCGTAGAGCGTCACCTGGTGACCACGTCGCGCCAGATGAATGGCCGCCTCCATGCCGGCGGGCCCGCCGCCAACGACGGCAACGGCCTTCACAGCATGAGCTGGCCTTGACACCAAGCTATGCTCCCGGGCCGTAATTGGGTTGGCCAGACAGACGACCGTTTTTCCCGAGCGGAGCGAATCGACGCAGGTGTTGCAGGCAACGCATGGGCGGATGTCCTGGGCGCGGCCGTCGCGAAGCTTGTTGACCCATTCCGGATCGGCGAGCAAAGCGCGTCCCAGGGCGATCATGTCGGCCTGACCGGCGCGAAGGGTGGACTCCGCAAGGTCGGGGGCATGAAGGCGGCCAACGGCAATCACCGGCACACGCACGACACGCTTTATGGACTCGGCCAGGGGCACCAGTAAGCCGGCTGGATGCGACATGGACGGCACAGTGCTCTGGCGGATCGGTCGCGAGCGGTGCGAGCCTCCTGAAACGTTGATCAAATCGGCGCCGGCGGCTTCGAGCATGGGCGCAAGGGCAAGCGCGTCGTCCTTGGTGAAGCCCTCCGGTGCGAATTCATCGCCATTCATGCGAAAGGAGACCGGCATGTCGCCAGCAGCTTTGCGGCAGGCAACGAGCACCTCCAGGGCAAAGCGAGCCCGGTTGGTGATGTCGCCACCGTAGCCGTCGTCCCGCTTGTTATCCGCCGGAGACAGGAACTGGGCGATGAGGTAGTCATGGGCGCCTTGGAGTTCGATGAAGTCGAAGCCGACGCGCCTCATCCGGGCCGCCGACTCCGCATACCACCCGACAACATCCTGGATCTCTTCCAACGTGAGCGCACGGGGTCTGACTGTCTTGTGATCGCCTTCCTGGACCGGGTGCGTCACCGTCGACGGCGCAACCGCTTCCGCATCGGTGACATCCGGGTGCGCGTGGCTGCCGGCATGGCCGATCTGGATCGAGACCTTCGCGCCAAACGCCTGGAGCTGCCTGACGAGCCCATACAAGCCCTCTTCAAAACGGTCGGCATAGATCCCGAGCTCGTTGCGGCGATGCCGTCCGGAAGGGTGAGGCGAACTGAGTTCCAGCGTTATGAGCCCGACGCCACCCCTTGCCCGCGCTTCGTAGTAGGCGGACAGCTCGTCGGTCACCCGCCCATCCTCGGTTGCAAGACGCGTCGTCATGGCAGGCATGACAATGCGATTGCGTATTCTGACGCCTCTAATCTCAATGGGATCAAGAAGCATCATGTCGCGTGGCCGTCTTGCGAAGACTGCGGCAGCAATAAGAACGATTGAGCGCAGATCCCTGCGTCATACGCCCACGGGTTCCGCATTCAGTAGCCCAGCCGCCACGGCGAGTCGACACAGCTCGGCGCGCTCACCGTTGCTTACGCCCAATTGCGGTGGACGCGCAGTGGCGTGGGGAATGATCCCCTGCGCGGCTAAAACTTCCTTCATACGGGGGCGATAGTCGCGCAGCGGCGCCCGCCACGCGTAGCGGGCCAAGGGGCCGAAACGCTCCCAGATCGCCTTGGCTTCGGGGTAGCGGCCCTGCTCCACAGCGCGATGCATGGCGACCATCTCGGCCGTTCCAGTCGCTGCAAAACCGATCAGGGCGCCATCGCAGCCCATGACGAAAGCCTCGAATATAAAGGTGTCGCTACCGGTCATAATGCCGATCTTTCGCGGCAAACGTTTGGCGGTCTCGACAGTCTCGGTCGTACGCGCCGCGTCGAAAGAGGCCTCCTTCATGCCGACGACCTGTGGCAGCCCCGCCAACCGCTCCAGCACGTCCGGCGGGAAGTCGGGACCCCAAGCGACGGGAAACTGGAAGACGATCATCGGCAGGTTGACATCTTCTGCGATGCTCGCGTGATAGCGGTAGATCATGTCGCCCGGAACTGGCTTGCCGAGGAAGGTCGGCATGGGCGGAAAGATCGCCAGCCCTTGTGCACCTGCCGCCTTGAGTTCATTGCCCCAAGCGACTGCATCAGCAGTCGAGGTCGCGATGAGCCCTGATACGAGAGGACAACGGTCCGCGATGACATTCCGGCAGATCTCGATGACCTCACGTTGCTCGTCACGGCTCAAGGAGGGCGCCTCGCTCGCGTCCATATTCATGGCGATGCCGGCGGGGTCTTGAGATGCCACCCAGTCGATGTAAGATCGTAGGATCTCCCAATCGATCTCAAAGTCGGGCTTCATCGGCAGAACAGGCGCGGCGAAAATGCCTCTGACGGCCAAATCGCTCATCTGTGATTCCCTTGCGTTCTTGTCAGTCTAACGGTGCATAGGGGTGCGAATCCCGGCATTAAAAGCTGAACTGGCGTTTCACCCTGCTGCAGCTTTTCGTTCGCTGGACGAGACTTCGCCTTTCGCGAGGCTCTCCTGCAGAACCGGCCACAAAGCGGCAAGTTCATCGGCCGCCTTCCTCATGTCGGGAACAAATCCGACCAGGCGTTTCTGGGAGGCGCGAAAGGCGGGCGCTCCCACGCTCAGGGTTCCGAAAACAGAAGCACTTTTCTTATCTGAACGACTGATGGCAACCGCAACCGAGGCGACTCCAGGCTCGGACTCCTCGAGGTTGAGGCCATAGCCGCGCGCACGGGTCTTGGCCATCTCTTCCAAGAAGGCCTGCACGCTGCGAACAGCATTCGGGCCGTAGTCTTCCGCCTTGCCAAAACCCTGATGCGTTACCAACTCGACCGCCCTTTCTTCCGGCAGGGTTGCGAGCCATACCTTGGCGGTCGCCGCCGCGTGGAGCGGGATCGAGTCGGTCATGGTTGCATCGATCACGACGCTTGAGCGAGAGCCTTGAGATTGGGCGATCCAAACCAGATTTTCGCCCTCTACCACGGTCATGCGAACGAACTCCCCCACCTTCCTGGCCAAATCATTGAGGATGGGCTGGCAGATCTCGGCAAACCCTGTTTCGGCAAGGAAAGCAAACCCAAGTCGTACGAGCCGCATAGTCAACCTGTATTGACGCGTGGCGCCCTGCGCCAGGTAGCCTCGTGCAATCAAAATGTTCAGCAGGCGGTGGGCCCCGCTCTTTGGCACATCGAGGTGACCGCTAATCTCCGTGAGGCTCATGCCGTCCGGCCGATCAGCTAACAGTTCAATGACGTCCAGGCAGCGTTCAATCGATGTTGAACTCATTTCAAAATCCGATCAATCTTCAAAACTTGAACTTAGTTCTATTTTTGCTACAGTACGGCAGAAGTCAAGCGCTGATCGTGGCATCCAGGAGCATTTCTTGGCCTCAGCCGAGCGCGAGACGGCGCAATCGATTTGGTCGTCGCTCCGTGGTTTCTCAGGAAGTCGACCAGGGCTGTCGCGGCCCAACTTCGGAGAGAGGAAGTGAGCACCTTGGGGATGGAGAGGCCGAACGGAATGGGCAGGGAGCTCGGCCACTAGATGTTGGATAGCGCCCGCATCGCTATCAATCAGGCAACGACGCGCGCCCAGTGGGATTTCCGCCAGTCGGTCGAGGGCTACGCCCGCCACGGCGTGCGCGGCATCGCCGTCTGGCGTGACAAGCTCGGCGAGATCGGACTCGGCGAGGCGAAACGCATTCTGGCCGACCATGGCATGCAGGTGTCGGGGTTGAACCGGGCGGGACCATTCAACGCCTCTGAAGGCAGGGCACGGGCTGCGGCGCTGACCGATGCGAGGCGCGCCATCGAGGAAGCCGCGGAGCTGGGAGCGACCTGTCTCTTGCTCTTCCCAGGTGGGTTGCCGCCGGGCTCAAAGGACATTGGCCGCACGCGCGAATTGCTGAGCGAGACCATAGCCGAGCTTCTGCCAGCGGCGCGCCAGGCCGGCGTCGTTCTAGCGCTGGAGCCTCTGCACCCCATGCTCGCAGCGGACCGCTCCTGCCTCAACACTCTGTCTGCTGCCAACGATCTCTGTGACACCTTTGGCCGGGGGCTCGGCATCGTCGTCGACATCTATCACGTCTGGTGGGATGCGTTCTTGGACCACGAGATCGCGCGTGCGGGTGCTGACCGTCTGGTAGGCTTCCATGTCAGCGATTGGCTCGTGCCGACCCGGGATCTGGTCTTCGATCGCGGCATGATGGGCGACGGCATTATCGACATCCCGCGCATTCGCCATGCCGTGGAAGCGGCTGGCTACGACGGCCCCATCGAGGTCGAGATCTTCTCGGAACAGAACTGGTGGAAGAGAAACCCGGAGGAGGTCGTGCAGACCTGCATAGAACGATGTCAATCCGCCGTGTGAGCGGATGAGCTGAATGTCTGTTACCGCAATCAATACGTAAAGAACAGGGAGGTAAAGATGATAAGACTGTTTAAGCAGGGCGCGCGCCTCGCAATGCTGGCCGGAACCGCCGCTGTGATGCTCTCAACCACTGCGGCCGCGGCGGGCGATTTGAGCGGGCGCGAGGTCGTGATGTGGAGTCCAGGTGGCAAATACGCCGAAGCGCTTCGAACCGCCTACATCGAACCATTCGAGGAAGCGACCGGCGCCAAGGTCCGGCTCGTCGAGGCCGGCCTGGATGAGGCAGCAGCGGCCACCAAGGCGCAGTTAAATGCAGGCAAGCTGGAATGGGACGCCTGGTCCGGCTTGGATGCCCCGCTACTGCCCAGGTTCATCAAGGAAGGTCTGTTCCAGGAAGTGGACGCTTCGAAGATAGCCGGCGCTGAGAAGCTGCCCGACGACGCGGTGCACCCCTTTGGCGTTGCTGTGTTGAACTCGGCGGTCACCGTTTCCTATCGAGACGTCGACGGTGTTACGCCGCTGACGAGCGTGAAGGATTTCTTCGACCCCAGCATCAAGGGACCACGAGCGGCTGGCGGAACCGCCGGCGACGCACCGCTTATGTGCATTTTGGCGTTGGCAGCCGATAGTGTCACCATGGAAGAGATGACGAACGGCCTCGATCTGGACCGCTGTGGGCGAATTTGGGACGGGATCAAAGACCAGGTCACAAGCTGGTGGACGACGGGCAGCGAAATGGCCCAATGGCAGATCGACGAGGAGGTCGACTACTGCATGTGCTGGGATGGGCGCATCATCCAGGCGGCCCTGGCCAATCCAAAATGGAGAGTCCAGCACAACGGGGGCATCCAGTTCTTCACCTATCTCGCCTACCTCAAGGGCACGCAGAACGAAGATGTTCTCAACGCATTCGCAAGCTACATGTTGGATGCTAGGCAGCAGGCCGAGTTCACCAGGATTGTCGGCTATAGTGCGCCGAATCCCGAGTCGGTGGGGTATCTGCCAGCCGCATACAAGTCGCTGATCAGTGTCACGCCGGAGGCGCAAGAAGGCCTGCTGACGGTTCCGGACGCCTTGAACGAAGCGCTCTCCGGCCAGTCGGAAAAGATCGGCGAGTGGTGGCTCGAGTACATCAGCCAGTGAAGGCTGTGTGGTCGACTAGTTCTATCTTCATCTGATTGGCAGGCAGCATGATGCATGACAGGCAAGGAGCCGAGATCTCGGACGTTTCGAAAGGGATCGTCCTGTCGAAGCTAGTGGGTTTCGGCTTGCTTGCCCCACTGCTTGTGTTGATTGGCGTTTTCTTTGTTGGGGCGCTGCTCAGCTTGGTGGTGGAACTGGCCCAGGACGGTGTTTTGGCTGGCGCTGAGGTATTCGCCACCATTCTCAGTAAGAGCTTGTTCCAGACGGTCGCATTCCGGTCGTTTCGCATCGCCTTCATCGTGACCGTCATCACGGTGGTCTTGGGTTATGCCGCGGCTTATGCGATCTGGCGCAGCTCGCCACGGGTTCGGATTATCTGCCTCGCTCTGGTGCTTTTTCCGCTGTTCACAAGCGTTGTGGTTCGAACCTATGCCTGGACGACATTGTTCAGCCGCAAAGGTATGATCAATACGGTGCTCTTGGACCTCGGTTTGATCGACGCACCGCTACGAATGCTGAACACTGAGCCTGCGGTTTTTGTCGGCTTGGTACAGGTGATGCTGCCTTTCGCTATTCTGCCGATCTACACAATCCTGTTGCGCGTCGATATGGATCTTCTGCGGGCCTCTGCAATCACGGGTGCGCGCGGTTGGCAAACGTTTGTCCACATCCTTCTGCCCCTGACCAAGCAGGGCACAGCCGTGGCCTCTATTCTGGTCTTTGTCGTCTCTCTTGGGTTCTTCATCACGCCAGCCATACTAGGTGGGCCTCGTGTATCGATGATTTCCAACTTGATCAGCACCGAAGTGACAACCTTCCTCGATTTGAAGGACGGCGGTGCGATGTCGCTGTTACTGTTGGGGATCACGATAGGGTTGCTCGCCGTCGCAAGCAGGATCGGTCGCATATCCGATCATTTCAAATAGTGGTGACGGCATGAACGATATGCTTCAACACCGCGTCATCCGAGTTTCGGTGTTGGTATTGGTCAGCGGCTACCTGATCCTGCCGACCTTAATCGTCGTCTGGCTGTCATTCGGCCAGGACGACTTTCTCCGATTCCCGCCAAACCTGTTTAGCTGGCAGTGGTACACCGAATTCCTGACGGATGAACACTGGAACGAAGCCACGCTGAGAACGGCAATCGTCGGCGCGATGGCAACCGGCTTGACGACAATCGTCGGATCTGCTGCCGCTTTCGCCGTAGCTCGGACTCGTTTGCCAGGGAAGCAATTCGTGGAGGCCCTTGCGATCGCGCCACTTGTCGTACCACCCATCGTCTTGGCTGCCGGCGGCTACTCGCTCTACCTGGATCTTGGCTTGATCGGGTCGAGCTTTGGTCTGGCCGTGATGCATGCAGTTCTAGGCGTCCCGTATGTCTTTCTGATCGTCTCCGCGGCCCTGACCAGGACCGACCCCAATGTAGAGCTCGCCGCCCTGAGCCTCGGCGCCGATAGATGGCGCACGATGTGGGATGTGACGATCCCAACCAATATGCCCTCCATTCTGACCGGAGCTCTGTTTGCGTTCCTGGTGTCGTTCGACGAAGTCGTGGTCACAGTGTTCCTTGCCGGAACGCTTGGACCAACATTGCCGGTTCGGGTTTTCGCCAGTCTCTCCTTTGCCGTGTCTCCCGTCGTGGCCGCCGTTTCGGCTCTGCAGATCCTCGTAGCCTTGGTTCTGCTGGCGCAACTCGGCCTGTTGAAACGTTGGCAGGTGAAGCGCACGCAGGCGGTGCCGGCGGTTGGATAGCCAGGATCACCCGGAGAAAGGAAAGACCGTGACGATCGAGTTGGATACTGCGCCTGTCCGGAATGAGGCTTCGACAAGCGAAGCTCCCGATGAAGGTGCTCCGCTGTCGGGCTCGACCGTCACCATGAAACGGCTGAGCAAAACATTTGGGCCTGTGACCGCCGTCGATAACGTGTCGCTGGAGATTGCAGCCGGCGAGTTCGTATCGCTACTCGGTCCGTCCGGCTCTGGCAAGACAACCATCCTGATGATGTTGGCGGGATTTGAAGCTCCCTCGCAGGGGGGCATCAACATCGCGGAGCAAGATGTAACGAACGTCCCGCCCTATGCCCGTGACATCGGGATGGTTTTTCAAAGCTATGCCCTGTTCCCCCACATGACGGTCTTCGAAAACATCGCCTATCCCTTGAAGTTGCGAAAACTTGCGAAGGCCGAGACAGATGAGCGGGTGATCCGGGCCATGGACATGGTCAAGATGCCCGCCGGACACTTCGCCGACCGGTTTCCGCAGCAGCTGTCAGGCGGTCAGCGCCAACGCGTCGCCCTGGTCCGCGCTTTGGTATACGAACCCCGGGTTCTCCTGATGGACGAGCCGATGGGGGCTCTCGACAAGAACCTCCGCGAGGAACTGAAGCTTGAACTGATCGGTCTCCAGGAACGGCTTCGCCTGACCATTGTCTATGTCACGCACGACCAGGGCGAAGCTCTGATGCTCTCGGATCGCGTCGCAGTCATGAAGGAGGGACGAATCGAACAGATCGACCATCCCGAGGTATTGTATCGGCACCCCAGAACTGCGTTCGTGGCCAACTTCCTCGGCGAGGCAAACCTGATCGAACTCAAGCGGCGTTCGCAGTACGAGTTCGCCCTATCAGATGGGCAACTGGTGAGTACTAGCGAAGGCGCAACCCAAGACCCTTCACGCTCTTGCTTGATGATGGTGCGGCCAGAAAACATAGAGCTGTGTGCGGAACCCGACGCGACGGTCGTCGGCCGAGTAGAGAACACTGTGTATCTCGGCAACACGATTCGGGCAGAGATCGCCACCCCGGTCGGTCCTTTGACAGTAATGGCGAATCCTAAAGACTCCCATCGCGTGAAGAAGGGCCAAATCCTTGGATTGCGGTTTTCGACCGTCGATCCAGTGCTTGTGCCGAAATCATAAGGAGAGAAACGAGATGAGCAGCGTTTTCCATCGGGTCCCCGATCGCAACCTGCCAATCGCCGTGCGGGGCGATGGAATGTACGTCATCGACAAGGACGGGAAGCGATATCTCGATAGCTATGCCGGAGGGGCCTGCGTCTCTTGTCTCGGTCACAGCCACACTGCCGCCATCGAGGCGGTGCAGCGCCAGGTGGGCAAGCTTGCCTACATCCACGGGTCGATGTTCACCTCCGAGCCCCTGGAGACACTCGGAGATATCTTGACGACCGACGCACCGGACGGATTGACGAAGGTGTTCTTTGTAAACAGTGGCTCGGAAGCCGTGGAGTCCGCGCTCATGATGGCGCGCCAGTACTTCGATGAGATCGGACAGCCCACCAGACGCAAGGTAATCGCCCGCCGCAGCAGCTATCATGGCGCGACGCTGACCAGCATCGGCGTGGGCCATCAGATGGCGCGCCGCGCGCCCTTCGAGCAGATTCTTCCCGATGTGCTGCATATTGCGCCTTGCTACGAATATCGCGGGCGGCGCGAGACCGAGACCGCCGAGCAATACGGCCGTCGGGTGGCCGACGAGTTGGAGCAGGCGATTCTGAGCCTGGGCCCGGAGACGGTCATGGCCTTCGTGGCCGAAACCGTGACCGGCACCACCTCAGGCGCTGTGCCGCCTGTACCCGGATATTTCAAGCGGATCCGCGAGATCTGCGACAGGTACGGCGTGCTCCTCCTGCTGGACGAGGTTTTTTGCGGGCTGGGCCGAACCGGTACACTGCACGCCTGCCAGCAGGATGGCATTGCGCCGGATTTTCTGACCCTCGCCAAAGGCCTTGCCGCCGGCTATCAGCCAATCGGCGCCACTCTCCTCAACACGAAGATCTATGATGCCATTGTTTCGGGCTCTGGCGTCTTCAGAGGTGGGTTCACCTACTCGGGCCACGCCACGGCCTGCGCCGCCGCTGTCGCAGTGCAGCGGACGCTACGCTCCGAGGGGTTTCTGGAAAACGTCAGAGGGCTTGCGGCGCTGCTACGGTCCGGGCTTGAAGACAGGTTCGGTCAGCATCCCAATGTCGGCGACATACGGGGCCGTGGCATGCTGATGACCCTTGAGTTGGTGGAAAACCGAGAGAGCAAGACCCCATTCCCCGTGCAAAACGGCCTCAGTGCGCGAATCTACCGTAGCGCTATGTCCCGCGGATTGATCGCTCATGCCCTCGGCGGAACGGTCGACGGTGTGAACGGCGATCACGTGGTTGTCTGTCCGCCGCTAATCGCTGCACCGGAAGATCTGGAAGCTATTGTCACCATGCTCGGACAGTCGATCGACACTGCACTATCAGAAATCCGAGTGACAGCTACTTAGCGCAACAAGGCCATGCCTCGGCGTCTTTGCCTTCTATCGCGGTCTCATATCACCATGGGCCAATCCAGAAGGCACCGTCAGCAGCAAACATTTGGCGAGCGCTAACGAAACCAGCTTCTTTTGGATCGAGCTTCATCTCCAGCGGTACCCATACGGTACCCGAGCGTTCGGCAGTGGTGTAGATGAGCAGAACGAAATCACCTGCAATCTTTTTGAGATGGCGAGTATTTTGGCTGTTTATGGGAGTTCCCAACCAACGATACCAGTCGGACCTTTTCCAAGCAGTGGATGATGAGCCAAGGCGATCCTCAAGAGTGCCGAAATGACCGGAGTCGGCCAGGAGCGGTCATTCCTCTTATGCGTACCAACTTCCAACTGCCGAATGACAAAGGCCGTTCGGATAACGCGGATTGCGGCGCGCTCTCATCTTACTCCGAACATCAGACTAGCCGGCTATCATCTCAGGCATGATAGTGCGTCAATCTATTCGATCCGCTTTGCTAGCCGGGTTCCTCTGTGTTCTCTCGACCTGTGCCGCGTTCGCGACGGACTCTGTCCAGTTCAAGTGCACAAATGACGAGACACAGCTGGCGGGTTTTCTTTCTGTACCCATGAACTTGAGCAAGGTACCGACCGTTGTCTTCCTTCACGGTTGCAGCGGGTTGGGGAGTGCAGGCCGAATTTACGCGACGTGTACAGCGTGGGGTAGATTTCTGAACGACGCCGGATATGCCGTCCTAATGATCGACAGTGTCGGTCCACGTGGTTTCCAAGAGACTTGCAGCCCCAGCGGAGCGCGGCGGGTCATGTAACGTGACCGGCCAGGAGACGCCTACGCTGCCCCGGCATTTCTTCAGTCCTTGCCCCGCATTGTTCCTGCCCGTATCTCTCTGATGGGATGGTCGCAAGGTGGCTGCATCACGCTCTTGATCATCATCTCCAAGAGTATTGGCCAACCGAATCCGCCGCCGGCTCACGACTTCCGATCGGCCATTGCCCTCTGTCCGAGTGCTTGCAGCAACCGCCTTCAGCCTCAGCCATTTACGGATGTCGAACCTGGCAGCTGGTCGCCGGTCGCTCTATTGCGCATACTGCAAGGAGGCGACGACAATTGGACGAAACCCAGATCATGCCTTGAATTCATAGAGGCGGCTCGGCATCGAGGCGAACTGGTTGAGATTATTGTCTATCCCGACGCGGAGCATCCGTTCGACGCACCAGACATGCCTCTTCGAAAAAGGCTCGGGGTGACGGCTATGGACGGCGAGGCGCCGCTGGTCGGCACAAACGAGGCTACCCGATCAGACGCCTTTGTGCGGGTGCTGAGGCTCCTGAAAGACAACGTCTCAACGAAGTGATCGAGCGTCTTCACCGGACGGACGGTTTACGATCCGAGAGCCGAAGTTGGATGCGTGCACCCCGAAGGGCCAAGATGGTCGGCTCCCGCGTTTCTTAGCACTTGCGTGACTAATCAAGTTTCGGAGTCAATTCGGGATGGGCCGAGACCGGCCAGGAACGGCCATTTGAGCTACCGTTTTGAGCAGCTCTTCTGCGGTGACCTTCGGCCGTTCGCGAAGATCTATGGGCTCGGCATGGCCGTTGGTCTCGACCGACAGTTAAGCTGGACAGCTTGATCAAACTCTGTTTGTTTGCATCGAATGTTCCTCGGACCGTGCGCGGGCAATGAGCTTTGAGATAACCCTACTTGTTCTGCTGGCGGCAGCGCTTCACGCTGGATGGAATGCGTTGATCAAGATCAGCGGAGATCGCGTAGCTGTCATGGCCGTCGTGACCCTGGCCGGCAGCCTTTTCTCTCTCCCTTTTTTGGCTTTCGTGGAGACCCCAGATCCGGCGAGTTGGCCACTGCTGGCGCTGGCTGTCCTTCTCCACACCGGCTACCACTTCTTCCTGCCGATTGCATACGATCACGGTGATCTGGGCCAAGTCTATCCGATAGCCCGAGGGTCCGCGCCAATTCTGGTGACCGGCGGCGCTCTTGTGTTCGCCGGTGAGGTCCTCGAGCCCCTAGCTGTCGTCGGTGTGATCTGCCTTGCCGTGGGCGTTATGGCGCTAACGTTCGATGGGGCCTCTGGCATAGCTAGAAGGCCGAAAGCTGTTGTTTTTGCTTTGATCACAGGCGTCTGCATTGCATCCTACACCGTCGTGGATGGACTTGGCGCTCGGCAGGCAGGCTCGGTCTTGGGATTCGCCGTCTGGCTTACAATCGGCGACGGACTGCTGACTTTCCTGATTGCCCTGTTTTGGAAAGGAAATGCGATTTGGCGTGTTGCCCGCTCCAACCTCGTAACCGGATTTGCCGGCGGCGTCATGCAAGTCGGTGCTTACTGGATTATCGTCTGGGCCCTAGCCCTGGCCCCGATGGGTATGGTTTCCGCGCTTAGGGAAACGAGCGTCCTGTTCGCGGCGATCATCTCAACCTTCGTCTTGAAAGAAGGCTTCGGCGCTTGGCGCTTTGTATCGGCCGGGCTCGTCAGCCTTGGTCTCCTACTTAGCCGGAGCCAGAAATGAAGCATGGTTAGCTGGGACCGTCTAGGAACGCCCTAGCCGATGGCCGCGACCGGGCGGCAACCTTACGATAAAAATACTGCCGTTGGTAGACGGATAACTTGATCGACCGCCTTGGGTCGGTTTGAACCACTTGTGATCTGCTCTGGCTGATCCCGTTCGGCCGACCACCTTTAGCGGTAAAAATCATCAATTGGTGACGAGCGCCGCAATGACCACAAAGAGCCCACCTCGACCAACGCTGCGTCGACAACGAATGACTGCTTTGCTTAAAGGCTGATAGCACACCAGTCGAGTCTGGACCTGCATCAGTGGTTGTCTCGAAAGCTGGACTTTGGCCCAACTGCGACACCGATACCGTGCAAGGCGTGTTCTATCGAGTGATTCCCGATGGGTGCGCAGCAGCAGCGCTACTCATGCGCCTCAATGACCCTAACAATGGCAACGCGACAGCACCGAACGGCTGTGATACCAAAAAGGGAACTTCACTCCCAGGGACGCAAACGACATCATGGACGCTTGGCTCGGCCCCGATGCCCTTTCAATTCTAAGCGCGATTGCTGCCATCCGCATCGCAGCCTGGCTAACGCCTGGTCCCAACATGCTCGTTGTCATGAACGCCTCGGTCGTGGCAGGCCGCCGGGCCGGCATCCTCACCGGCTGGGGCGTGGCGTTCGGCGGATTGCTCTGGGCCACGCTCGCGGTCGCTGGTGTGTCCGTTCTGTTTGCCGCAGTCCCACAGGTTGCGCTTGCGCTTCGCCTCGCGGGGGCAGCCTACCTGCTGTGGCTCGGGTTCAAGTCCTTCCGGAGCGCTCTTGTCGGGAGCGCACCGTCTCACCCGAATGGAACGGTGGGCGAACGCCCGCTCGGGTGGCGGGCGTTCCGCACGGGCTTCCTCGTTACAGCCACCAATCCCAAAGCCGCGCTGTTCTACGGCTCGATCCTGACGACCTTCGTGCCGGTTGACGCGCCGTCTCTCCTTCTGGTCGCGATCGTTCTCATGAGCGGGACGATCGGAATCGTCACCTACACGATTACCGGCGTTTTCTTCTCTGCCGCCCCAATCGTACGCTTCTTCGAAGCGGCACGGCGACCAATCTTGGCAGCGATGGGTGCGCTGTTCTGCGGGCTGGGAACGAGCGTAGCGTGGAATGCCCTTAGGCGAGCCTGAGAGAAGCTGCAGGGTGTCGCATAGGGTATACTTGCGAAGCCGTTGGCAGATGCGGATATTAGCACTCCATCATCAAATGGCAGCTTTGTCCGCTTGGGCATCATTCACACTCCTAGAGCCGAGCGACCGCGTTGGGTCGATCTCACCTGTTTGCTGCTCTGCATTGTCAGCATGCGTGGTTGAATGTTGGTTGCGAGGTGATTTGAACCCGCGGGCTAGGATGATCTAGGGTCGGGACTCAATTGATGCACCAAGTGATGGCCGCGGCTAGGCAGAAGGCGGCAAGGAAGGTGTCGTCGCGCTTGTCGTATCGGGTGACTATCCTTCTGAAATCCTTGAGCCTGCAGAACATCCGCTCGATGAGCTTGCGGGCTCGGTAGGCGACTTTGTCGTAGGAGTGAGGATGCTTGCGGGTTGGGTTTGGAGGGATGACCGGCTCACATCCGCGTTCTGTCAACCAGTTGCGCAGCTTTGTGGCGTCATAGGCCCGGTCGGCCAGAAACTGTTTGGAGGTCGGGATAAGCTCAAGAAGCAGGCCGCACCGACCAATTCATGCGTCTGTCCTGGCGTGAGCGAGAGGGCTATGGGGCGGGCCAGCGCATCGGTTATGGCATGAACTTTAGTCGTCCGTCCGCCGCGCGATCGACCGATTGCCTGTTCGAAGTCCCCCCTTTTTTTGCCCCCGCCGCCGAGCGGTGCACCTTGATGTGGGTGGAGTCCACCGCCGTGGTCGATACGACAAAGCTTTTGCCCGTCAGGGCGTAGAAAATGTCCTCCCAAACCCTCTGCTTGCTCCATCGATTGAAGCGGTTGTAGATCGTCGTTTAGGGGCCGTACTCCGGCGGACAGTCGCGCCACCGCGCTCCTGTCTTGAGCATATAGGCGATCCCGGAAATCACCCGACGGTCATCCACCCGATGAGCCCCGCGCCGACCGCGCGGCAGATAGGGCTCAATCCGGGCCCACTCCTCCTCGCTCAGGTAAAACAGATTTCTGCTCATCCAAGCCTCCTTTGCTCAGAAGCCTTGAATCACAGTTCCCCGACCTCGGGAAGCCCCTATTGAGTACAGACCCTAGGGCAATGATGCAGGTTGGAAAAGCTGCATCGCACGGTCTCTAGCGCAATTGGATACGTCAAATCGTGCATGCTTGCATCGAGCGCGCACGAAATTGCGTCACCCATCCCATCTCTTTCGATGCTAATGGGTTGGAGCCGGAGAAACCGGGTTCCGCGGCATAGTCCCATCGGAGAATCAAACATTGGAAGCGCGGGCCCAGAACTTCTGGTAAAGGTGATCTTCACCGCCTCTTGGTCGGGGAGCTTGCCGAGCTTGAGGGTCATTGAGCGTGCCTTCACCCGCGATAGGGGCGCAGCGCCAGGTCCTTGTGGATGATTATCGTGAGTCGCCAACCGGGCCGGATTGTGATGGTGGGTTGGATGTTGACGTTGCGATCCGTGATGCATTGGCTGGCCTGGTTCGTCTACGAGAGAGAGATCGACGCGGCCCTCTACGTGCCGAAGCCTGAAGCGCCGAAATGCCACGAGATCGCCGAGACTATCCGGCTGTTCGAGAACCGGGAGCAGTTACCCGATGAAGCGCTTCTCAACAATGCCGCGCTTGCGGGAATCAACCATTACACGACGCTCTGCGCTTTGCTTGGCGCCCGCGGATCCAACCAGCGCAAGGTTATCGGGCTCGTGACTAACGAGGGTGAACCGGACGAGCGGGGCCGCGTTTTGGGAGACCCTCGGGTGTTCAAAGCGACCGTCACGACACCCGGCGCCACGGCAGACCAATACAAAGCGGTCGTTCGTCGAAATGTAGCGGCACAGTCCCGACAACCAGCAGCGCAAGCTTCTACGCACAAAGCTGAGCGCGACCAGCAAATGGCGCAGATAACGAAGAACAAGCAAAGGCACGGATAGATGAAGCGCGACGCTCTGAGATCGTTGAAGTTCGAGCCACCTACGATCCAGCACTTGAGCAAAGCCTGAAGACGGCGAAGCCAGCCGGTATCGTTGGCCGTCTGGTCGGTGGGAATCGTGCCATCCTCGCTCGCGCCTGGTCCGGAAGCGCCGCCCAGTGCGAGAAGAATTTGGTCATCTTCTTCGAGCTTGACGGAACTGGGACCGTCGAGTGGTGGCGCAATGACCGCGACGCCTATGGCCTATTGCCTTGGCGCACCGGCCGCTGGAAACTCCGCGACGATACTGTGATCATGATCTTCGATCATCGGGTCGAGTATTCGAGCCTTCTCGGCAAGGTGCAACCGGGACCCATCAACGAGACCGCACAATTCGACCTCGTTAAGGCGGACAGCGAAGAACTCCGGTTAGCAGCTACCGGCGGAGGACTGTCACCCGGGCTGTTATTCCTCGGTGGCGAGGAGAAACTTTTCGTGCGCTGTAGCGAGTAGCTCAAAATCTGCAAATGGCCATAGCGATCACTCGGTATGGCTATACCAAAGGGCCATACGCGGCCAACTGCAGTCGCTTCAATTGGCTTACTCACTTCTATGTTAGCACATCATATGAACATCAACTTGGCGTTGGTAATGCGCCATGGCCAGATTAATATGTGATAGTCTAGCAAAATGATCGCGGAAACGAAAATCGCCGAAGAGCTGCGCGCCTTGGAAGCCCGCCTGATGGACCCTCTTGTTCGACGCTCGCCACGCGAGGTTGACAGCCTTTTGGCGGATGACTTCATTGAGTTCGGAAGTTCCGGCCGTATATACGACAAGCCGACAATGATCGAGGCGCTGCAGCAGGCTCCGGGATTTGACGGCCCACGTACGATCACGGAGTTCAATGCTCGGGAACTCTCACCTTCGATCATGCTTGTCACCTACCGGATTCGCGAGACGGCTACCCTTCGAAGCTCAATTTGGCGGTCCAATGGGAAGCATTGGAAGATGGCGTTCCATCAGGGAACGCGTTCAGCGCTCGAATAAACGGTGACGGCTCGCGGCCAGAATTAGTCATTCGTTGGATTTGCAGCAAATGACGGCTTCGCGCCAAAATTGCTGACTCGTCAAGATACAGCCAAGACTTCTTTTGATCTGTGCAACATCGCGTTAGGGTCTACGAATGGCTCTCACGAGTACAATCACCGGCTACAACGACCGATGGCCTACGCTCTTCAATCAAGAGGCGGATCGGCTCCGCCCCCTATTCGGCGAGACTCTCGTAGATCTTCACCACGTTGGAAGCACAGCGGTTGTCGGCTTGGCCGCGAAACCAGAAATCGACATTCTGGTTGTCGTGAACGCCACAGAGGATTTGGATCTTTGGGAAGGAGCTCTCAAGCAGTTGGGATACAGGCGGGGTGGAGATTTATCGGCCGGTCACCACTTCTTTAAACGCGACGTCGAGGGGGTGCGAACGCATAAACTGCATGTATGCCTTGTCGGACACCCACAGATTTCCCGAATGTTGAAAGTGCGCGATCACCTGCGCTCCAACGACAAAGATCGCGAGGCCTACAAAGCACTAAAGTTGCAGCTTGAAAAGGAGAGCCAGACCGGCATCGCCGAATACCTGAATGGCAAAGCTCCGTTTCTGGATGAGCTGTATCAGAAGGTTCATTCGACCGAATAGCCGGCGCTCGCTGTTGTTGGGTCAGGAGATTCTGCAACTGACTTCGACGAGGTTGGCATCGGGATCCCGGGAGTAGACCGACATCAGCTTCCCGACTGCGCCTGCTTTCTCTGCAAGCCCCTCGACGACCTCTACGTCATGCGACCGAAGCTGCGTGATCACATCTTCAATCGGCAGATCGGTCAGGACGCAGGACTTGCCGCTGCCCGGCCCCTTTTTGTCTGCGAGGCTGGGCAGAATGTTTGCATCCTGGACGCTGATTTTGTTTGATCCGAAATGAAGCGACCATTTGCCGGCCCGTTCCTCGCGCGCCTCCAGACCAAGAACGCGCTGATAGAACTCAAGCGTGGCCTCCACACTGCTGACGCAAAGGACAGTGTGGTCGAAGCCATAGATATTCATGCCCTAGTTACACTGGAGTGACTGTATTTCGGCAATGCGCCCGACTGCGCGAAGCTCAAAACCATCGCCGGAACAAATGTCCGCTAAGCCCCGCATCTCGGTCATCCACAAGTCAGAGCCGAATGACCGACTTGGGTCAAGGCTGTGTGGAAACGTTGTGATGGTCTAGAATGGTTCTGATCGGCGGAGGCCGGGATGAAGCGTGCTTCCAAAAAGGCGTGTTGTCGCTGAGCTCGCCTCATAGGTTGACCGGATCTAGCCAAAAGAAGTAGTTTCCTGCAACCTACTGAGAGAACCCACCGAAATACGCACGGTACCAGGCTTTTTCGTGATGATCTTGAACGTCGGACTGTGGGGTAAAACTCGGATCTAACTTCTGACGTAGTAAGCCAAGTGTACGAAAGTCACGTTGCGCTACAACCGGAATCCGAGTCCGGAGTAACTGGGCTGCGGCAACACCAACACCTGCACGATATTTTCTCTTTTCTGAGAACCGGCTGCCGTCAGAGATAACCTGACTGCCACAAGCTGCGCTGATGTCAGCAAGAATTGCAATCTCGATCTTGTTCTCCAAAGCAAAGTCCGACATTGCCCGAGCACCCTGAAGCATGGCCTGGGTAACGTCGTTACCGTGCTGGTCTAAGACGCTTGCGATGCCGTCGATAACGTCAAATCCGTCCCCGCCGTGGATATCGGGCGTGGCTCTAGGTGTTCCGAGCGCATGATCCTCCGGGCAGAACGGTATTGATATCATCGTGGGCAACGATGTCAGTGATCCCAGTGATCCGCTCATTCCATAATCCGTGCCATCGACCCCGCATTTCAACCCCGCGAGGCAGCCACTTAACATCACCCGCAGCGGATCAGAGGCATGCGGGTCGCGGATTTGAGCCATCAGATTCGGCGCGTGGGCCAAAAGCAGCTCGTGTCTCGGTTTCAAGGCAGTTCCTTACTCCAGGCAGTGATCCTATACTCGCGAGTAGATGATAAGGCATTGAGTGGTCGATACAAAGATCGCAACTCGAATTGAAAGGGTCATTCCCACGATGACAGTCGAACGACCGTTCCTGGCCGGAAGCGGCCATTTTCACGACCCGAGCGGAGGATAAATCACATCGAGTACTTGAGTTCGCGCGGCGGTGGAAACCGCCGCACGCGGGATTTCAGGTCACTTTGAATAGATTCCTGACCCTGCCCCAGACCTCTTCGATCCCGATGCCGCCGTTCCGGGTGTAGGCCTTGAAGGGGAAGCCTATGTAGTTAGGCAGCCAGCCCTCGACTTGTCTGCGGTCATTGCTGCCAGCGAGGCTGTCGCTAACGGCCTCCTTGGCCGCTTTCTGAGGCTTGGCGTTGACGGTCCAGAGACCGGAGCCGCCGATGGCATGGGCCACCATCAGCCGCAGGGCGACGGCAGGGTAGCCCAGCAGAACTTGAGTGGAGAGAAAGATCGGCTTGGGCGAATCTCGAAAATGGGGGACAGCCACATACGAAGACTACTGGTTGTGGGGGCAACGGCTTTGATCCGATTCTCCGAAACCGGTCGACGCCTCTTGCTGGTTGGGCCGATGCGTTGCTCTCCAGACGACCAGTGCGCTTGGTGTCTGTCGCACAAAGGCACATACTGCGCGGGCATAGGCTTGTGCCAGTATCGCACTCCACGACGATCCATAGACATGCCATCGGTCAACGCCGAGCAGGTTTCGGAGTCGTTCGATATCGTTCAAAAGATACGCCACGGTGTTGGCGTCGAACGCTTCGACGGATGCGCTGGCGTGTGGTCGGAAACGCCCTGCACCTCTCTGGTCCATCATCACAATGTGCTAGCGATCCGGGTCGAACAGGCGTGGCATGCGGGGCGACACACCATCACCCGGTCCGCCGTGCAGGAGAAGGATCACCCGGCAGGATGGCTTCCCTCATCCCGGAAAGGTCAAGACCGATTCTCGAACGCCGCGCCCAGAACGATGGACGATGTCGTACGTTCGACGCCTTCGATCTCTCCGAATTCCTGCAAGACCTGGTTCAGCCGCAACGCGGTTTCCGCGTCAACGATGACGATCAGGTCGAAAGCGCCACTGACCGAATAGCAGGATCTGGCCTCGACGGTGTTACCGATCTTGCGGATGATTTCGGTTGTGTATTTCGGGTCCACGGTGAAACGCACAATCGCCTGCAGCCGTTCCTCCTCCGAATGCTTTCCCAGTCGGATCGTATAGCCGGCAATGACGCCGTCACGCTCCAGGCGGGACATGCGGTCCTGAACCGCCGAACGGGACAGGCCGAGGCGCCGTGCCAGCGAAGCCGTGGCTTCGCGTGCATTCGCCTTGAGGAGCTCGACCAATTTCGAGTCCACACTGTCTAACCTGCGTTTCATCGGCTAATCCGTTATTCTGATGGAAAATTTATCAAAAAATTGTCAATACGAGGGATTGTATCCGGTTTTACGCTTTTTTTACAATAAATCAGACAGGTATTGCATCGTTTCGACGACAATTCGCCGAACCGCTGGCACCAAGCAAAACAAGAAACCAATAACCGGAACACGATTTCGGACCCGCATTCGGAGGCCGCGCCATGGGCGCCGTCAGGCCCAACAGAGGAGTCAGGAAACCAATGAAAAAATATCTTTCTGCGCTGGCAATAGCCGCCGCGCTCAGTTCAACGGCTTTGGCGGCCGATTTGAGAACCAACATCAATGCCGACCCGGCCATGGTCGATCCGATCACCTATTCCGAACTCATTGCCGGCGACGTCATGGTCAATGTCTATGAGGGCTTTGTCGCGCTGGACGGCGATGGCAATGTGGTGCCGGCGCTGGCCGAAAGCTGGACGGCGCATGATGACGGCTTGGGATTCCGCTTCAATCTGCGTCCCGGTGTCAAATTCCACAGCAGGCGTGACTTCGGCGCCAAGGACGTCAAATACACATTCGAACAGTTGCTGATCCCCGGCAATCGCGGTGGTCTCAACGCCAGATATCTAGACAACATCGTCGGATCGAAGGCCGTCAAGGACGGTGAAACCACCGATCTGGAAGGCGTCAAGGTGGTTGACGATCACACACTCGACGTACGTTTTTCTTCACAGGACGTGCTCTTCCCGATCTATCCGTTCTTCTTCATGGACAGCGGGATTGTCGATGAACTGGGTGAAGACTGGGCGACCAAGGCATCGGCCGGAACCGGTCCGTTCAGCTTCAAGGAATGGAATATCGGACGCAACGTTGCGCTGGAGGCATTCCCCGATTACTGGGGCGGCGCACCGGGGATCGATGGCGTACAGTTCTTGATCGTACCGAGCGGTGATACGGCCGTGTCGATGTATGAAGCCGGCGAACTGGACCTGGTCTATGCCGATACGCCGACCATCCGGCGCATCCTAAAGGACCCGCAGTTCGAGTCCGACATCATCAAGTCGCCCGCGGCGCAGATCCGCTATCTTGGCATGAACCAGAACCTCTACGAACCGTTCAAGGACGTCCGCGTGCGTGAGGCTATCTGCATCGGTTTCGACCGCAACGCGATGATCAACGGTCTCTACCAGGGTGCGGCCTTCCCGCTCTACGGCCAGGTCACGCCGGGGGTTGCCGGGTACAACCCGAACCTGAAAGAAATCCCTTACGATCCGGAGCGCGCTAAGGCTCTGCTGGCCGAAGCCGGTTATCCGAATGGCGACGGTATGCCGCCGATTAAGGTGACCAGCACCGAGCCCAACAAGAACGACATCACCTATTTCGCCAGCCAGTTCAAGGAAGTGCTGGGCATTCCGGTCGAGGTCGAGGTCGTCGAACGCGGCACCCATATCAAGCGAATGAATGCCGGCGAAGTGCCGTTCTTCCCGTGGGGCTGGTCGGCCGGCTATCCCGATGCGCTCTACTTCCTCAGCCAGGTCTGGTACGGACCGAGCACCTACAACCGCTCGCGTTGGCAAAATGACGAGTTCGACGCTCTGATTGAAAAAGCACAGGGTACGACGGACGAGCAGGAACGCTACAAGATGTACAACCAGGCCGAGGAAATCCTTATCAACGATTGGGGAACCTGTCCGACCACGGTACGCATGCAGGTGGCGCTGGCCAAGCCCAACGTGAAGGGCGTGGCCTTGACTCCCTTCCGGTTCCTGCCCTTCGGTGACGTGAAGATCACCGAGTAATCCAAAGCCACATCCCCAGCACTGTCGCGAGTTCAACCATGTTAAAATATGCTGCACGGCGAGTGACGGGCCTGCTGGGGGTGTGGTTCCTTGCCGTGGTCATTACCTTCATCGCCGTGCAGTTCGTGCCCGGCGATCCGATCATGGCGCTGCTTTCGGACAATTCCGGCGATGTTGAACTCGAGGCCCGGCTGCGCGCCGATTACGGTCTCGACCGTCCGCTGCCGGTTCAGTTTCTCGACTATCTGGCCAACATCGCCAACGGCAGCTTCGGGCTTTCCTACCGGTATGCCGGTGCCACCGTTTTCGAAGTGATTTCCGGCGGTCTGCTGATCTCACCGGTTCTGGCGGTGCTGGCCATCGTCATCGCCGTTCCGCTGGGCGTCATTCTCGGAGTCTTTGCCGCCCAGCGCGCCAATTCCTGGGCCGACACATCGGTGATCTTGGTTCTGGTGGCCGGTATCTCGATCCCGAATTTCGCCATGGCGTCCTTCATCGTCTATCTACTGTCGATCCAGTGGACGCTGCTTCCGGTGGCCGGTTGGGGTGGTCCCCAACACATGATCATGCCGGTAGCCATTCTGGTCATCCCACCCACCGCCTATATCGCGCGCCTCACGCGGACCTACATGCTAGAAGTGCTGCAGCAGGACTTCGTGCGGACCGCCAAGGCAAAGGGGCTGCGTGATCATCTGGTGATTTACCGCCATGCCTTGCGCAACACCTTCGTGCCGCTGCTGACGACCATCGGCATCATCTTCGGCGGCCTGCTGTCGGGGACCTTCGTCGTCGAAACGATCTTTAACATTCCCGGGCTGGGACGACTGGCGATCGAGTCGATCTTTGCCCGCGACTACCCGGTGACCATGACCATCGTGCTCCTGTTCACGATGTTCTATTCGCTCATCAACCTGGCGGTCGATCTGGCCTATGGCGCACTCGATCCGCGCATACGTCTCGACCAGGGGAAAGACTGACCATGGCTGAGCCCACGGTATCGTCAGCCGCGCGGTCACGATCGGATTTTCTGCTGCGGTTTCGCCGGTCGCGCAATGCGATGATCGGCGCGACCATCGTCACGCTGGTTGTCCTGATGGCGCTGTTCGGCCCCTTTTTTATGAACCACGATCCGGTCCGGGTGAATGTCCTGGCCAGTTGGCAGGCACCCGACCAGACACATTGGATGGGAACCGACGCGCTGGGGCGTGACGTCCTTGCCCGCATCGTCCTGGGCGCGCGCGTCTCCCTGCTGGTGTCGTTTTCGGTACTGGCGATCACGCTGACGATTGGTACAGTGCTTGGAATGTGCGCCGCCTTTTTCGGCGGTTGGATCGATGCGGTCATCATGCGGACCGTTGACATCATCTTTGCCTTTCCAGAACTGATCTTCGCCATTCTGATTGCCGCCATGCTGGGGCCAGGGACTTTAACGGTGATCATCGCCCTTTCGATGGTCTGGTGGCCTGGAATTGCGAGGCTGACCCGCTCGCTCGTGCTCGGGCTCAAACACGAGATGTTCATCGATGCGGCGACCACGTCGGGCACGCCGGTCCACAAGATCATGCGCCGGCATTTTCTGCCCAACATCGTGGCGCCGCTGATCGTGCGCGCCTCGATCGGTGTGGGGTTCATCATCATGGCCGAGGCAACGCTGAGCTTCCTCGGAATTGGCATCCAGGAACCGCAACCCACCTGGGGTGCGATGATCCGTGACGGGCTGTCGCAATTGCGCACCGATCCGCATCTTGCCCTGTTTGCCAGCCTAGCCCTGGCGACCACGATGATCGGCTTCAACCTGCTGGGGGACGGCCTGCGCGACATTCTCGATCCGAAGGTGCGCACCCAGTGAATTCGCAAACCGACCCTTTGCTGGACGTACGTGACCTGTCGGTTTCCTTCACCGGCCTGCGCGGTTCGGTGCAGGTTCTCGACCGGGTGAGCTTTTCCGTCGACCCTGGAGAGATCGTCGGCATCGTCGGCGAAAGCGGATCCGGCAAATCGGTCACTTCGCTTGCGATCATGAGTCTCCTAGGCGCACAGGGAAACGTCGATAGCGGCGTGATCCGTTTCGGTGACGACATGCTGACCGATTTGAGCGCAACCGAAATGCGCAAGAAACGCGGCCGCGATCTGGCGATGATTTTTCAGGAACCGTCGACCAGTTTGAACCCGATCATGACGGTCGGTTTTCAGATTGCGGAGGTGCTGATCGAGCATACCGGCGCGGACCCGGCCGACGCCCATCGACAGGCCGTCGATCTGATGGGCAGGGTCGGCATTCCGGCTGCGGATCGGCGGGCGACAGATTATCCGCATCAGCTCTCTGGCGGCATGAAACAGCGGATCATGATCGCCATGGCCCTGGCTTGCCAGCCCCGCCTGCTAATCGCCGACGAGCCGACCACGGCACTGGACGTGACCATCCAGGCGCAGATTCTCGACCTGATTGTCGAGTTGCGCGACCAGCTAGACATGGCCGTGCTGCTGATCACCCATGATATGGGGGTCATTGCGGAGACGGTCGATCGGGTCGTGGTGATGTATTCCGGCCAGATCGTCGAGCAATCGACCGCCCAGCGCCTGTTCGCCGATCCGCAGCACCCCTATACACGACTGCTTTTGCGGTCGATCCCGTCGGCGCAGCTCAAGCAGGACGTGCTTCCGGTGATCGAGGGCTCGGCCGCCGCACCGTCGGAGGTATTGCCGGGGTGCCGGTTTGCACCTCGCTGCCCACTTGCCGCGCCGGAATGCGAGCGCCCGGACCTGCCGCTGCAACCAATCGCTCCCGACCACGCAGCGCGCTGCGTCCGTCTCGACGCAGCCGGGCGGTTGATAGAGGAGGTGTCGGCATGAGTGGCACGCCGATCCTGCGTCTCGAGAACGTCACCAAGAACTTTGCCATCCAGTCGAGCGGGCTGTGGCAGGCCGAGCAGCACCTGCGCGCCGTCAACGATGTGAGCCTCGACGTGCACGCCGGAGAAACGGTCGGTGTTGTTGGGGAATCCGGTTGCGGTAAGACCACGCTGGGCCGCACGATCTTGCGCCTGACTGATCCCAGTGCCGGACGCATCCTGTTCGACGGGCGCGATATCACGCAACTGTCCCGCGCCGAGGCAAAGACCATGCGGCAGGATATCCAGATCATTTTTCAGGATCCCTATTCCTCGCTCAATCCGCGCATGAAGGTTCGCGACATCATCGCCGAGCCGTTGGAGAATTTCGTCTCCGACCGCACCGAGATCGCGGCGCGGGTTCGGGAGGTGATGGAGATCGTCAAACTGCCGGTCGACTATGCCGACCGGTATCCGCATGAGTTTTCCGGCGGCCAGAGACAACGCATCGGCATTGCCCGGGCCATCGCCATACGCCCGCGTCTCATCGTCTGCGACGAGGCGGTCTCCGCACTCGACGTTTCGGTGCAGGCCCAGATTCTCAACCTGCTGAAGGCGATCCAGCAGCAGACCGGGGTTGCGCTGCTGTTCATTTCCCACAATCTGGGCGTCGTGCGTTTTCTCAGCCACCGGGTAGCGGTAATGTATCTGGGCCGGGTTGTTGAACTGGCGCCGGAGCAGGCTTTGTTCGAGACGCCCCGCCACCCCTATACCGCGGCTTTGCTGCGGGCGATTCCCGAGGCGGATTATGAACGGCGCGGCACGCGCAGCCATCTGACGGGCGACATTCCCAGCCCCATCAACCCGCCACCCGGCTGCCCATTCCACCAGAGATGCCCCAAGGCGCAGGATCGCTGCCGGACCGATGAACCGGCCCTGGTCGAGCTGGAGCCCGACCACTGGTGCGCCTGTCACTTTCCGAACACCGAGAATGAATGGATTCGCGATGCTGTATGAGCGGACGACCTATACTCCCAAATCGGGTTCTTTCGACGCGGTCCTTCAAACCCGACGAGCCGCCTGCGATATTCGACGCAAGCTCGGCCTGCCGGTCGGCGAGATTTTCGTCGAAGCCAGTTCGGACGGCGAGGACCTGGTGCACTGGGAATGTCAGTTTGCAACGGATGAGGACCAACAAACCGACTTGCAGGCCCGCAACGGCAGCGGAGAATTCAGTCGCGTTCGCGACACCATGCGCGAACATATCGAAGACTTTCAGCGCCGCCTGTTCAAGCGCGCCGAGCATCAGTCCAGCCAGTTGCGCCAGACGTCGCTCGAAGGCATGCCCGTCGTTCCCGAGGAGGTCACCTTCCGCAGCGGCGATCTGACACTCAACGGATATCTCTATCTGCCGCCTGGCGACGGCCCGTTTCCCTGTATGGTCACCAATCACGGCAGTTCCATTCATCAGGGGACATCGGATGTCTGTCGGCCGGGGACCGCGGCCGTGCTGATGAGCTGGGGGCTGGCCTCGTTCCTGCCGCACCGGCGGGGCTACGGCAATTCGCCCGGGCGCCCCTGGCGCGAAGACGTCAGCGCTGACTATGGCACCGAGGCCTATGACACGCAGCTCTCCAAACGCCTCGACGACGAGAGCAGTGATGTGGTTGCCGCGCTGGAGATGCTGGAGAAGCGGCCCGAGATCGACGCTGGCCATATCGGCGTCATGGGGAGCTCCTTCGGTGGTACGGTCACCCTGCTTGCAGCTGCCAAATGCGAACGCTTTCGCTGTGCTGTCGAATTTGCCGGGGCAGCGATGAACTGGGAGAGGACGCCGGGGCTGCGCAAGACCATGTTCGATGCCGCCCACCGGCTGACCCAGCCGATCTATTTCATGCAGGCCGCCAACGACTATTCGGCGGCGCCCACGGCGGAACTCTCGGCGGCTCTGGACGGTACGGACAAGATCGTCAAGTCAAGGATCTATGCGGGTTTTGGTTTGACCAAGGATGAGGGGCATTTTCTCTACGGCCAGGGCGCGGCACTGTGGGGCAAAGAGGTACGGGAGTTTCTGGATCAATGGCTGTAACCGAAACGACACCCGGTCGCTGGCTTGAAGACCTGACCTGGCCGGAGGCCGAGGCCTGCATGAAGCGTCAGGCGGTGTTGCTCGTGCCCATCGGCGCCGCTTCGAAGGAACACGGGCATCATCTGCCGCTGTGCACCGATTATCTGCTGGCGCGCGGCATCTGCGACGGCGTGCTGTCCGAGCTGCCGGTGCTGGCGGCGCCGGTGATCAGCTTCGGCTACTATCCGGCCTTCCGTCACTACCCTGGCAGCCAGCACCTGCGGCCGGGGACGTTTACCGCCCTGTTGCGCGATGTGCTGGACGGGTTCATTACCCAGGGGTTCGGACGGTTGCTGGTGGTCAATACCGGCATTTCCACCGAACCCATCGTCAATGTCGTGCTGCGAGAGACCTACGAAGACACTGGTACCCGAGTCCGGGCGGCCCATATCAGTCGCCTCGGTCGCGCCGCCGACGGACTGATGGAGCAGGAACTCGGCGGGCACGGCGACGAGCACGAAACCT
Source organism: Pelagibius sp. (assembly GCF_965249265.1). Lineage (NCBI taxonomy): Bacteria > Pseudomonadati > Pseudomonadota > Alphaproteobacteria > Rhodospirillales > Rhodovibrionaceae > Pelagibius > Pelagibius sp. Next base: position 4,409,131 of record NZ_OZ252224.1, read on the forward strand.
CGCTGATCCAGGCACTGGCGCCAGAGCGCATCCGACCCGGCAAGGCCCAGCAGGACTACGGCACCGTGCGCGAGCTGCCCGAAACCGTGTTCTACCAGCCGACGATTTTCAATCCGTCGACTGACAGTGGCCCCGACTACAGCGCCACGGGCGTGCGCGGCGATCCGACACTGGCCATGTCGGAAAAGGGCGAGGCATCGCTCAAAGCGACGGTCGCCGATGTGGTCGACGGGATCCGCGCAGTCTGGCCAGAGGCGCTGACGGGAGAGCGATGACAATGCAGGAGACATACGACGTCATCGTCGTCGGCTACGGTTATGCTGGCGCGTTTACCGCCATTGCCGCGGCCGATGCCGGGGCGCGGGTTCTGCTGCTGGAGAAGGCGGCACTTCCGGGCGGCATCTCCATCTGTTCGGCTGGCGGGCTGCGCACGGCCGATGATGCCGATCAGGCCTTTACCTATCTGCGTGCCAGTGCCGGAGGCAAGACGCCGGACCCCGTGCTGCGCCAGTTGGCCGATGGCATGACGGGGGTGCACGAGGTTCTTTGCCGGCTAGCCGAAGGCACCGGCGCCCACATCGATAACCGCAATTCGCCGGCGAACTATCCCTTCGAAGGCTATGAAACCTTCGGCTTTAGCTATGTCGAGGATTTTCCGGGCTTCGACCCGGCTGCCGCCTGGCCGCATGTGCGTGGTGCAGCGCAGGGAGCGCTGCTGTTCCGACTGCTGCAGGTGAATGTGGAGAAGCGCGACAGGATCACTACGCGGCTTGCAACCCCGGTCGTTGGGCTAGAGCGCTCCGGCGATACGGTGACAGGCGTGCGCCCAATGGACGGAACGAGCATTGCCGCCCCCGGTGGCGTCGTGCTCGCTTGCGGCGGTTTCGAGGCCAACCCCGACATGCAGGCACAATACTGGCCCGGAGGTCCCGCACTGTCGGCCGCCTATGCCGGTAACACCGGCGACGGCATTCGCATGGCGCAGGCGGTCGGTGCCGATCTCTGGCACATGTGGCATTGGCATGGCTGTTACGGCTACCGGCTGCCGGACGGCACTTATCCGTTTGGCGTGCGGGTGAAGCGGTTTCCCGACTGGACGCCGGACGACGGCGGTACTGCGCGAGACGGATTGCCGATCATGCCCTGGATTTTGCTTGACCGGCGAGGGCGGCGGTTCATGAACGAATACGAACCCTACGTCCAGGACACCGCCGGGCGGATGCTGGCGAAATACGATCCGGCGCTGCAGCGCTACGAACGCAATCCGGCCCGCATGGTAACCGACCGGGCCGGACTGTCCATGTACCCGCTGGGCAAGCCGACCCGCAACGATCCGTCCGCACGATATGACTGGAGCGGCGACAACAATCGCGAATGTGAATCGGGCCTGTTTCGTGAGGCGGCCCACATCCAGGAGCTTGCAACGCTGTGTGAAGCGCCCGTCGAGATTGTCGAGGCGACGGTATCGCGGTGGAATGCGGCATGCGACGATGGCACTGATGGCGATTTCGGGCGACCGGCAAGTTCGATGCACCCGCTCACGCCGCCTTACTTCTTAGCGGCGGTTGAGCCGGTGGTCTCCAACACTCAGGGCGGTCCGGTCCACGACGCCGAACAGCGGGTGCTTGCACCGGACGGGTCTCCTGTCGCGGGCCTTTTTGCGGCGGGGGAGTGCGGATCGGCCTTCGGGCATCTTTACATGTCCGGTGGCAACCTTGCGGAATGCTGCATTGGCGGGCGCATTGCCGGGCGAAATGCGACCAAAAGGGCACGCGCATGATTTCTCTGGCCGACGATGCGGCACTTCTGTCGCCCGCCGAGATGGCGCAACGACTGGCCGAACTGACGGCGGATGGGCAGACCGTGTCGGATTACTACGGCAATGGCGGCGCCGTGGAAGCTTTCGAGTCGCAGATCGCGAAACACCTTGGTAAGGAACGGGCGGTGATGTTTCCCACCGGAACCCTTGCCAATCTTTGCGCCATACGGCGGCTTGCCGGACCGGACAATGCGCGCGTTCTGGTGCATCGCGACGGACATTTCTTCAACGACGCGGGTGACAATCTGGCAGCCCTCGGCCGCTTCACCATGGTTCCCGTTGCGGGCGAGGGTGCGGGTTTCGACGCGGATGACGTTCAGCGCGAAATTGATCGGGCGGCAAGCGCGCGCGTTGCTGCCCGCATTGGCTGCATCGCAGTGGAGAGCCCGAGCCGCCGCATCGACGGGCGGCAATTCGGCGCCGGCCGCATTGCGGAAATCGCCGACGTTGCCGAGGCGAACGGCATACCGATGTTTCTGGACGGCGCGCGCATGCTGATCGAATGCGCGGTCACCGGGCAAAGCCCGGCTGACATGGCCGCTCCCTTCGGTCTCGTCTACACGTCGCTCTACAAGTATCTCGATGCGCCGTTCGGTTGCGTGCTCGCTGGGCCGGCCGCCATGCTGGACGACCTCTATCACGAGCGGCGCGGCTATGGTGGCGGGCTTTGGCAGATGTGGCCCTCTGCAGTGATCGCAGCCGACAAGCTTGAGCGCTTCGATACGCTATGGCGTGATGTCATTGCCCATGCAGGTGCCGTGTTCGACCAACTGCAAGACGGCCCGGTGACGGTGACGCCGTTCGAAGATGGCACCAATGCCGTCCGGCTCACTTTGCCGCAGGCGCCCGTGTCCTCTGAAGCGCTGTTGGAAAAAGCCGCGTCGCTGGGCCTGAGGGTGCCGGCTTCGGCAAGTGCGCAAATAACGATCAAATTCAATGAATCCTGGCTGACCGCCTCTCCGGCGGAGCTGGTCGATAAAATACGGGGTCTCGCGACATGACCGATTATGTGAAAGGAGAACTGGGGCTGGATCACGTGCTGTGGGCTGTGCCCGACCTCGATGCCGGTGCGACACAATTCACCGAAGCGACCGGTGTGACGCCCGGCAATGGTGGTAGCCATGCCGGGTTCGGAACCCGCAACTCGCTCGCCTCACTGGGCGACCAGATCTATTTCGAGATCATTTCGGTCGATACCACGCAGGACCGGTATCGCGAACGCGCCCAGCGAATCGGCGAGCTGAAGACGCCGGAGATGCACACATTCGGCGTTCGCGGCGAGGACCTGGAGGCCTATCGCGACGCCGCCCGCGGGCTTGGACTGAACGCCTCCGATCCCGTCGGCATGTCGCGCATGCGCGCCGACGGTGTGAAGATCCAATGGCAGTCCATCTATATCGACGATCCGGTCTGGGGCGACATGATCCCCTTTCTGATCGACTGGATGGGCAGCCAACACCCCTGCGAAACCACGCCGACCGGCCTGGAATTCGTCTCCTTCGCGGTCCTCCATCCCAAGGCCGACGAGCTGACCGAGATATACCGCTCACTGGGCGTGCGCGTGCCCGTGCGCCGCTCGGTGTCGCCCGGTTTCATGCTGGAAATGGACACGCCAAAGGGAAGGATCCTGATGGTATGACCCACGACCAACTTGCAGACATGGTGGAGGGCTGTCCGTTCCACCGCTTCCTCGGGCTGAAGCTTGAGGAATTCGATGAAGTGGCCGGGCGCGTCTCGATTTCAGTCGAGGCGCACGAAGACCTGTCGCGTAGTGACGAGAGGGTCGAGCTGCATGGCGGCGTAATCGCCAGCCTGATCGATCTTGCAGGGGATTACGCAGTGGCCCTGAAAGTCGGCCAGGGCGTGCCGACCATCGGGCTCAATGTTGACTTCCTGCGGTTCGCGCGCAGCGCCAAGGTCACCGCCACAGCCAGTATCGTCAAATGCGGCCGCTCGATTGCGGTCGCCGAAATCCGCGCTACCGACGAAGCCGGTTCACTGATCGCCATCGGTCGTGGCACCTATTCGTCGGTCGCCAGTGCCGGTTGAGTGCCGGGACAGGAGATAACCATGCGCGCCATCCAGTTCGACCAGCACGGTCCGATCGAAAATCTCTATCTGGCCGATATCCCGGTCCCGGCGATCAGCCCGACCGAGTGCCTGGTCAAGGTCAAAGCCGTGACTCTCAACGGCTTCGACCCCATGGTGATGCGCGGCATTCTGGGCTTGCGCACACCGTTGCCAATGATCCCGGGCGCCGACATTGCCGGCGAGATCGTCGAGATGGGCAAGGATGTGGATTCCGCTCAGTTCAGCGTGGGGCAGCGGGTCGGCGTCGATCCAAGCAGCGACAGGGGCATGATGGGGGAGACCGCCCTAGGGGGCCTGTGCGAGTTCGTTGCGGTCGAAGCAAGCCATCTGGTTGCCGCACCCGATGCGGTCGACGATCATGCCGTTGCTTGCCTACCGACAGCCTATGCGACGGCGCATCGGATGCTTTTCACCCGCGGTCAGATCGAACGCGGCGAAAAGATCCTGATCCTTGGCGCGAGCGGTGGCGTCGGAACCTGCTGCATCCAGCTTGCAAAGATGGCCGGCTGCGAGGTGATCGCGGTGACCTCGAGCGCCGACAAGGGCGAAAGGCTGCTCGCCATCGGCGCGGACCATGTCATTGACATCTCCACCACCGACTATGTCGCCTACATCGTCGAAAACTACGGCAAGCCGCGAACCCGCGGCACGTCAGGCGGTGTGGATGTCTGCGTCAACTATTCCGGCGGCGAAGACTGGGCAAAGTGTTTCCGGACCGTGCGCCGCGGCGGCCGGATCCTGACTTGCGGGGCGACCGGCGGTTACGATCCGAAGACCGATATCCGTTACATCTGGTCGTTCGAACACACCATCGTGGGCTCCAATGGATGGGGCCGTGATGACCACGAGAAGATGTTCGAATTGATGGCGAATGGCCGCATCGCGCCGGTGATCGACCGGGTGGTCCCGATGTCCGGCATCCAACAGGCGATGCACGACCTGCAGGACCGCAAGGTGATCGGCAAGGTTGTTCTGGAAGTTGGCGAAGAACAGGGGGAATCGGGTTGATTTCGAAAAACCTGGGTAAGTGTTTTGACGCCGCGCGCTGGGGAGAAAAGACCGCGCTGATCGAACCGGGCGACTTTTCGGCACCGGCACGGCACACCAGCTATGTCGCGCTCGACCGGGAATGTGATGCGATTGCGCGCGGGCTACTCGGGCGCGGCTATAAACCGGGTAACCGTATCGGGCTTCTGGGGCAAAACAGCCGCGAATTCCTATCCGCCTATTTCGGGATTATGCGGGCGGGCATGGTGGCGGTCCCCTTTTCCTACAAGCTGCCGCAGCCGACCATCGACCACATCGTCGCGGATGCGGAGCTCAAGGCGATCTTCCACGACGACGAAAACGCCGGTAAATGTCCCGACACCGTCGCAAGCATCGCGCTGGAAGGCTCTGAATTTCAGGAGCTTCTCGATTTCGGCCCGTTCACCACTCATGAACCAGCGCCGCGCGAAGTCGGCATGATGCTCTACACATCTGGCTCGACCGGCATGCCCAAGGGGGTTCTGCTCAGTCACGATTCCCAGCGATGGTCGCTGGAGCGCGGCGCCCGGCTGTTCGGAGACAGGGAGAGCAATGCCTACATTGTCGCCGCTCCGATGTTTCACATGAACGCCACCATTTCGACCAAGGGCGCGATGGTAGCCGGCGCAACGACGGTGCTGCTGCCAACCTTCGATGCGACGGCCTATGCCCGGTCGATCGACGCGTTCGGCGTCACCTCGCTCACCTCGGTCCCGACCATGCTGGCCCTGGTCGCCAAGCAGGCCGACGCGCTGGACAGTCTGGATTTTTCATCCGTCATCGAGGTGACTATGGGATCAGCTCCGCTGACTCAGGCCCTGATCGACAAGGTTCAGGCCATGTTTCCGGGCGCAACCATCTCCAACAGCTACGGCACGACCGAGGGCGGCCCATCGCCCTTTGGGCCGCATCCCGACGGCGTGAGCCGTCCGGCGCTGGCGCTCGGATATCCGGCCGAGGGTCTGGAGGTCGAATTGCGCGAGGGCGACAGCCCGGACGAGGGCGTGTTCCATATCCGCGGTCCGATGTCGATGGAAGGCTACAACAACCTGCCGGAGAAGACCGCCGCCGTCATGCAGGACGGCTGGTATCGGTCCGGCGACATCATGCGCCGCGACGAACACGGTTTCTTCTACTTTGTTGGCCGTGCCGACGACATGTTCAACGTCGGCGGCGAGAATGTCTGGCCCGGAGAAGTGGAAAAACTGATCGAGACCATGGACGGAGTACACCAGGCTTGCGTCGTGCCGGCGCCGCACGAAACCAAGACGCTTGCACCCTTCGCCTTCGTCGTGCCGCAGTCGGGTGCGGAATTGACGGAGGAGGCGGTGAAACAGTTCACGCTTGCCCACGGACCGGCCTTTGCACATCCTCGCCATGTACGATTTGTCGACAAGATCCCCCTGGCTGGCACCAACAAACCCGACCGCAACCTCCTAACCGAAAGAGCGCGCAAGGAACTGGCGCGGTAACCATTGAGCGGCCGCCTTGAGCGCCAACGTCTATTCGGAATTCATCACCTCACGCAAAGAATGTGCAAACTAATTGCCTTGCTAAGAGCCCGCGGATTCAATCCGAGAAAAAGCGTACACGAGGAACCGCACAGATCACATTAAATGAGCGGGTTTTTGAAACCTGTTTGATCGCTCGTAAATGACGGTTCCAACATTGCCGACAATCATCAGCACACGCTGGCACGAAGCAAGGAACATATGTTTTCAGCGCGATGTTTCACATCACAACCTAGTTTAACGGCGCGTCGAGCGCCGTTTATCGTCTTCCAGGTTCCCCCGCCCCAGCAGGTGATCCTCCCCTACTGAAGAGGTCCTCCGCTATATTTAGGAAAACGGAGGATAGAAATAGCGAACAAGCGACCGAAGCCGGAAGAGATTGTCACGAAGTTACGGCAGGTTGAGGTGCTGACGGGGCAAGGCATGCCCCGTCTGGATGCGATTCGACAGCTCAGTGTGACTGAACAGACGTATTACCGCTGGAAGAAGAAGTACGGTGGAATGGGCACCGATCAACTGAAGGAACTTAAACGACTTCAAAAAGAAAACGAGCGTCTGCAAAAAGCCATTTCCGACTTGACGCTGAACAAGTTGATCTTGGCGGAAGCAGCGAAGGGAAACTTCTAAGCCCCGCTCGTCGCCGTGCTTGCATTGATCGTGTTCGTAACGAGCTGAATGTCTCAGAGCGCCGCGCCCGTCGGGTTCTGAGGCAACACCGATCCACGCAACCCAAGGTGCCTGTTGGGCGTCCTGATGAAGATCGCCTGGTGGCCGATATGATTGAGCTGGCCCGGCAATACGGCAGATACGGGTATCGTCGGATCGCGGCCCTGCTGAGAGATGCGGGGTGGCAGGTAAACGACAATCGGGTCGAAAGGCTTTGGCGGCAAGAAGGGGCTGAAAGTACCAATGAAACAACCAAGGAAAGGACGGCTTTGGCTGAACGACGGATCTTGCGTCAGGCTACGTCCAGAACGACAGAACCATGTTTGGAGCTATGACTTTGTGCATTGCCGCACCGACGATGGAAAGACGTTCCGCAGGCTGAACACAATCGACGAATACAGCCGGGAATGTCTGGCGATCCACGTCGACAGAAAGCTGAATTCAGGCAGTGTCATTGATGCTTTGAGCAACCTGTTCATCCTGCGTGGCGTGCCGTCATTCATTCGGTCTGACAACGGCCCTGAGTTCGTTGCCCAGGCAGTTCAGGACTGGACCAAAGCGGTCGGAGCCAAGACTGCTTACATCGAGCCAGGATCGCCTTGGGAGAACGGGTATTGCGAAAGCTTCAATGCCAGGTTTAGGGACGAGCTCTTGAACGGAGAAACATTCTACGGCCTGCGCGAGGCACAAATCCTGATCAAAGAATGGAGAAAGCACTACAACACCAAGCGACCACAAAGTGCTCTAGGCTACCGCCCGCCAACCCCAGAAACCATCGTGCCGATGGACCAAAGGACAATCATGCACTAACAATCAAATTGGACCACTCGGGTGGGGCTGATCAACTGGACAAACATCAATCCATCAGTGCACGGATTTTGTACGAGCACTCCCCTAACCCACTCGCTTCATTGAAAAACCCGCCCAATCCATCATGGGACGGATGGGAAATCCCGAAGCCTCAATATATCTCGCATCACCCATCACATGTGCCGCGTCGGCACTGAAGGGTCATATCACCAATCCGAGGAAGTTTGCATCGTGAGCCGCCTGGCAATAGAAGGCCGGGCCCGCGTGCTCGGCGATGACATCAACACCGACTACATCATTTCATCGCGCCGCAAGCGCGACAGTCTCGATCCGCAGATCCTGCGTCAGTATCTTCTGGAATCCCTCGATCCGGATTTCGCAGCGACTGTCAAACCCAACGATGTTCTGGTCGCCGGCGAGAATTTCGGCTGCGGATCGGCCATGGAAGTGGCAGCTACGGTGGTGGTCGGAGCCGGCATCAAGGCGGTGCTGGCGAAAAGCTTCTCCCGCACCTACTACCGCAACGCCATCAACAACGGCCTGTTGCCCGTCATTTGTGATACCTCGGCGATCAACGAAGGGGACCGGCTCTCAATTACGCTCGGAGACGGCTTCCATATACGCAATGAGACTACCCAGACCGATTTGACCGCCGAACCCCTCTCCCCTGTCGTCAACGCAATCGTCATGTCCGGAGGACTTGTCGACTGCTTTCAAACTTTAGGCGGCTTTCCCGACCCCGCGCAGATCTAGATTCACGGAGCAAGTCAATGACCAACAAAAATAAACCTTACCGCTTGCGGCTGCCTGGCCCAACCGCTGTCCCCGAACGTATTCGCATGGCACTCGCAAAACCGGTTGTCGCCCATCGCGGTCCGGAGTTTGCCGAAGTCATGGCCGAAACCGGACAACTGATTAAGCCGTTACTCGGAACAGACAACGATGTGATGGCGTTCACGAGCTCCGGTACGGGCATGATGGAGGCGGCTATCGCCAACGTCATGGCTCCCGGCGACAAGGCGCTGGTCCTCGTCAATGGCCACTTCGGCGAGCGCTTTGTCCAGATCATCGAGGCACTGAACCTGAAGGCAGACACTTTGGTCGCACCGTGGGGAGAGGCCGTCGGCGCGGACGAACTCGCGATGAAGCTACGGGATGACGATTATCGCGCCGTGATCGCGGTTCACAATGAAAGTTCTACGGGTGCGGTTGCAGATCTGGAGAAGATCGGCTCGGTCGTGCGCAACAGCGACGCGCTCTTGGTGGTCGACTCCGTTTCCGGCGCCGGCGGCCTGGAATTGCAACAGGATGCCTGGGGTGTCGATGTCGTGGTAACGGCCTCTCAGAAGGCGTTGATGTGTCCTCCGGGATTGGGGCTTGCCAGCGTCAGCGAAAAGGCCTGGAGCATTATTGAGAAAGGCGCCGGGCAGGCGCGATATTGTTGGGATTTCCGCCGTGCCCGCGAAGCGGCCGCAAAAGGACAGACGGCTTTCACCTCTCCCATGCCTCTGATTTACGGTCTGCGTGAATCCCTGCGCATGATACATGCCGAAGGCTGGACGAATACCTTGGAGCGTCACCGCAAGCTGTCGTCGGCACTACGGGCGGGCGTTGGGGCGCTTGGATTGCCCACCTTCACGAAGTGCCCAATGCTATCGAGCACTGTCTGTGTATTCGAAGTTCCCGACGGGCTGGATGGATCGGCCATCGTCCGGCACCTCTATGAAACCCGCGGAACCGTGATCGCCGGTTCTCGCTCCAAACTAAAGGGCAAGGTCATTCGGGTTGGCACCATGGGCTGTATCACGGACGAGGATATCCGCCTGGATCTTGAACAACTCGAAGGCGCGCTCTCTGACCTCGGCTGGGCGGTTGAAGCAGCCTAAGCGCACAATCTAGGAGGATAACCAAACTGATGCCTGATCCCAAACAAAACGACTGGTCCGCCCAGGTCTTCGACAAGCTCGCCGAAGCGGACATCTCGATACTGAGTTACGTCCCCGACGCGGGAAATGCACGACTTGTCGAGCTTGCGGAAAAACACAATGACATGCGGCCTGTCCTTCTGACGACCGAGGAGGAAGGTGTCGCCATTTGCGCAGGAGCCGACCTTGTCGGCAAACGGGCGGTCCTTTGCATGCAATCCTCAGGCGTCGGCAATTGCCCAAACTTCCTTTCGTTTGTCAAAGGCGGACGCTTTCCTGTTCTCATGATCGTCTCGATGCGCGGCGACTATGGCGAGCAGAACCCCTGGCAGTATGCCATGGGCGAGGCAGCTGAACCGATTCTGGAGGCAATGGGCGTGCTGATCTTCCGGGTCGACACTCCGGACGATCTCGCGCCTGCGACCGACGCCGCGCTGTCCGCAACCTTCAAAGGCGGGCACGCATCGGCCCTCGTCCTGTCGCAGAGATTTTTAGGTGCCAAGCAGTTTAAGTGATGAAGGAAAAGTCCAAGATGACAAAACCGACGCTCGATCGACGGAAGGTTCTTCCGCAGCTCTTCCCCACCACCGACGGCTATCTTTTCATTAGCGGACTGGCCGGTCCGGCTCGTGATGCCGCCGCGCTTACTGGAGACAGCGACAAGCTTTTCACGATGGCCGGAACCATGGGTGCCGCCGTATCCATGGGGCTGGGCGTCGCTCTATCAGCTCCGGAATCCCGGGTTGCCGTTATCACCGGCGACGGCGAGTTGCTGATGAACGTCGGCTCGCTTGCGACGGTCGCCAGCCTCCAACCAGAGAACCTGTCGATTGTCGTCATTGACAATGGCTGCCACGGCGAAACTGGAGGTCAGCCCGGGCATACTGCACGCAGAACCGACCTGGCAAAAATGGCGGAAGCTGCTGGCATCGCCTCGGCCAAGACGATCGCAAGTCCCGATGAGCTCGCCGATGGCGCAAGGTTTCTTCAGGAGAGCGCCGGAGCGCGCATCCTCGTTGCGCGCGTCTTGCATGGTCCACCTTCGGACTTCGGCCGCAACCTCGATCCAACCGCCTGCCGACTTCGTTTCAGGAATTCTTATCTTGCTTAAACTTGTCGCAGACGCAGTTCTATGAGCGCACGGACGCATCGTTGGCACTCAACCAATCATCCGCTTCATGTCATTGGCTTGCGTCGGAGTGCCCCACCCAGAACGCCGCATTTGTATAGAGCCGGTTTTCAGTGAGTCCTATTGAGCGCTTCATTTCTTCAGCATGACGCAATAGCTCCAGGCCGAGTCCGGTCCGTTGAGTTCCGGAGCAATCAGCAGTGTTTTCGACCAAAAAGTGAGGTTCAGTTGGAATCGCTTCTCTCAGAGCGATCGGTTGTTCGCCTTTTTCATAAATGTCTGAGTTACATAACTTTTGCGCGCCCCTATCATGGGCGCAGTAGTGAAACGCCTATCCACCGGGGCGTATTTCCGGAGTTTTCGTCCATAGCCGCAGTGCATACGCGTGACCCTGCGGCCATGCCAAAGCTGCTTGCGTTCCAGGTGTGCACACAAAAAGGTACGAAACCTTTGCGGCTATCCTTTGCTCTTTTGGTGTTCACGGCGATCGAAGAAATACATCCTGGCGAATAAGTTTGCCAAATGCATCACGTTCATCTCCGAGCCTGATTTTCACCGAATAGCAGACATCCTCACTCGTCCGGCTTGACATCCGCTATGCGCCAGAGGCGAACATCAATGGTGCTTGCTGATTTGACTAGTCGAACATGTCCGGGTTCGTTTTCACGATGTTCGCATAGACAGGCTGGAAATGAAGCCATCCGATGTACTCACTCCCGGTATGCTTCACGGTATGTTGCGCGCGCTCAGGCGTCACATAAGTTGGCCTTTTGCCGGTTGCTTCAACCAATAGCTGAACGCGACATGCGGCTTCTAGTGCGATAAATGCCCAAGCGGCATCATCAACACTATGGCGACTCGCGGTTATGAGTCCGTGATTTTGGTGTAGGATTGCACGGTTGTCGGCAAAGGCTTCGACAACACCTGCGCCTTGTCCGGCTTCCACTGAAACGGCTCCACCCTCATCATTCACGACAGCATGAGTTCCATAAAAACGGCACGCATCCTGCGTGATCGGATCGAGAGGACGACCCATTGCACACCAAGCGACACCATGTGGTGTGTGGGCATGGCACATAGCCACAATATCAGGATTTCCCCGGTGAACTGCCGCGTGAAGAACGAACCCCGCCCGGTTGATTGCGTAATCACCTTCGACGACTTTCCCTTCATGGTTGGCTAGGACAAGACTGGACATGGTGACTTGCGCGAAGTGTACGGCCATCGGGTTGGTCCAATAGAGGTCGGAGTTTTCCGGATCACGGACGGAGATGTGGCCGGCCGAGCCGTAGCTGAAACCCTGTTCTGCAAATGCCCTGCATGCAGCAACCAGTCTCTCTTTGCGGTGCTGGCGTTCCTCATCAACCATTTCGAATGACGGAATTTGGGGAAACTTCAAACCTTGCTGCTCAGGCTGATAGATCGATTCCCGAACCGGTGTTACGGACCTCGATTGGTTCTCAGACTTCAACATCACTTATTCTCCGATGGTCTGTGATTTGAACTTCGGATTCCGAGCTCTCTGCGTATTGTTCACTTGTCACAAGCGCCGGTGTCGAAAGGATCGCTCACTTGACATCAACGATGTATCCAATAAACTAGACGAATGTCAATTATAAAAGACGACTTGTCTGATCGTATAGCTAAGAAAATTCAGTTTGAGAGAGCGGAACGCGGATGGAGTCTCGCTGATGTTGCGAGTAGATCCGGTGTGTCCAAAGCAATGATCAGCAAGGTTGAGCGATGTGAAACGAGCCCTACTGCAGTCGTACTCTCAAAATTGGCAGGTGCCTTTGGATTGACCCTCTCGGCCTTTTTGGTCGAGGACGATGATCCGGCAAGCCGCGTATCACGAGCAGAACTACAATCTACATGGGTCGATCCGGCCTCAGGTTATACCAGGACGATGCTCTCTCCGACGCTGGGTGGTGCAATAGAACTCGTGAAGATCACACTACCGGCGAAAGCCCGCATCGCCTTTCCGGCGCAGGCCTATGCGCCAGTTTATCAACTCGTATGGGTAATATCGGGATGTCTGCGCGTGCAGGAAGGAGAAGTCGAGCACACTCTTGAAGCCGGCGACTGTTTGGAACTGGGACCGGCAGCGGACTGTGTCTTCGAAAACCCAACAGGAAATACTATCGACTATTTGACAATGGTAACCAAAAGACGATGACAACGCTCAATTACAGCCTCGTGGCCGCTTAGCAGAGAGTCAGTCTGTCGCTCCGGGGGCAACGACGCGCCCAGCTTGGATCTCTGAAGCATGTCCTCCATCCCGCACAATGTTTGTCAATGTCCGCCCCGGGGTCATTAGCAGAAGTCCGGCTGTACTGCCCAGAGTGTACCCTCGCCGCGCGCAAGCGGACCCATTGCGTAAAGACTGTGTCTGCTTCGATTCCAACTAAAGCGTCATATTGCTTTCCGTTTGATGCGCTTGGATCAGCACAGATCCCCGTTGGTCCCTGAGCGCACGCGAAACAGACAGGAACAAGTCCGAAACCTGTGTGGCCATCGGCTGGCCTGCGGGCAGTTGCTGATGTCAATGAGAGTGATGCTTGCTGGAAGACTGTCCGATGCGCATGACATTCACAACGGGATGCCCCAACACGCGGGAATGCATAGTTCGTCCTTCACCAAAGCATCTCACCACTCACAAGTTCTAGAGTGGCTGAGCAAACCACCTCTGCCTCGTTCGTGAAGCACTGAACCACACGAAAAGGTCAACATTCATGCAATACAAATTGGTCATGGGGAACCGGGTCTATTCCGGTTGGTCGCTCAGGGCGTGGCTGGTGCTCAGGCAAACCCGGCACGAGTTCCAACACGAGGTTGTGCCACTCTACACGGAAGAGTTTGACCTGTTTCGGAAAGAATGCTTTCCGGCACGACAACTCCCGGCGTTGATCGCAACCGAAGGTGATACCCGAAGGATCATTTGGGACAGCCTTTCGATCACTGAGTTTCTCAGCGAACGTCACCCCGATGCCGGGCTTTGGCCCGAGGACGCTTCAATGAGAGCAGCGGCTCGCAGTCTTTGCGCTGAGATGCATTCAGGGTTCAAGGCGCTCCGCGCAAAAATGCCTGTCAATCTGAAACGGCACTACAAGTCGTTCTCGCCCGATGATGAAACGCTTGCCGACATTCGACGCATTTGTGATTTGTGGAAGTGGGCATGGGCCGAGTCTGACGGAGAAGGCGCATACCTTTTCGGAGAGCGCTTTACGGCGGCAGACGCCTTCTTTGCGCCGGTTGTGTCGCGTTTCCGAACCTATTCGATCGATTTGGACGACCTCTCCAACGCCTACTGCGATCTGCTTCTCCGACATCCCGCAACTGCTGAGTTCATTGAGGCTGCCCAATCGGAGACTTGGGTGATGGAGCATAACGAGTTCAACTCGGAATAGACGAAAGCCGTCTGGGCTTCCGCCGAAGCTCACTATCGTTTCCGAATTGATCGATATGGATCAGCGCGGACCCTTATCGATCCCTGCGTGCACACATATTGGACACGCGGCGCCGTAACTATCTGAATTATGTGTTTTTTGCGTCCACTCCATCATGGGGCAATTGAGAAAGTATGGTCTACTTCGGTCAAGGTTGTGCCAACGTCATACAACTTTTTGATCCAATGAGACCCAGGGGTGCTCAGCAGGGTATGGTGCTGCGACGAGGCACACAGCAACCATCAGGCATTATTACGAAAAGATAGGCGCAGCGCGCGCAAAAGCTTCCCAGCGTCATTGTTTTAGGCCGATCCAAGCAACCCGTACTTTTCATGCTTCTCGGAAGTCAGACAATGGCTGGGGATCCGGAGCCTCGCTTTTGACAAACTGCAACCTGAAACAACCGGTCGCCCGTGCGAGGCCGGTCTTCCGATGGAGAAGACCTCGCCGATAACCGCCGACAATGATTGAAAGACCTAGCGACGCGATACCCCTCAAATCCGGAAGATCCACACAAAGGTCAATCGGAACCTTAACCGACTATCGGGGCCCACCTCCTCTTCGAGTTACTCCACAGCCTCCGGCTCCATGAGGGGAATTCATCACCCATCGCTGACGTCACCCTGTGTATGGCTCCAGAAAGTATGTTTTCAGGCTTTTCTTGAATACAGCTGGCGATCGCCAAATTTCTCATTATTTGCTCAAGGCCGAATCGCACTGCTGACGACAGCGCCGGAACGAAGCACGGAAATCCCGGATTGGGAGTAACGGTTATCTCGTCACAGCCATCCTGCCCTCCCCATTTACGTTCGTTACCGCTCGGACACGCCTAAGCGGTCAACCTGAAATAGAGCATCGGCAGGCGCTCGGGCAGGCTCTCGAGTCGGTCGATCTGCACGACGTTGCGTCGCCCGAAGATTCGCGTCAGATAGCTGTCACCACCGGAATCGAGGCCGACGCAGAACACATCGATTCCGTCATGCGCAAGGTCATGGATGACGTGGCGGGCGTCCTCCACCAGGTATCGGCGATCAGAAACATCGATGTCAGAAGGTTCGCCGTCGGTGATCACCAGCAACAGCTTGCGATGTGTCTGCTGGCGCTTCAAGTCCGCGGCCGCGTGCCGCATGGCTGCACCGATACGCGTGGAAAAGCCGCTGCTGAGACCCGCCAAACATGACTTCGATCTGGCATTGTAGGGCGCGCCGAAGTCCTTGATCCGGTAATAGCGAACCTCCTCGCGCCGGTTGGAACTGAATGCGGCGATAGCGAAGGGATCGCCTATGCTGAACAGGGCGTGAGCCAGCAACGCAGTTGCCTGACGCTCGAGTTCCAGCACCGTGTTGTCGGATCCGACCACCTTGTCCTTCGTGGATTCGGAGACATCAAGTAGTACGTGTACTGAAAGGTCACGGTGGCGGCGTTCGGCGTGGCTATAAACGTGAGGGTCGGGGTTCTCGCCCATACGGCGGCTAATCACCGCCTCTATGCAGGCGTTCAGGTCCAGGTATTCGCCTTCTTGCTGCCGATTGATCCGTTGCGGGCGGCTGACGCGCGCCGAATCAATCAACACCTTGATGCGATTGACCACGTAGGCATGGCGCTCAAGGATGTCGTCAATGATATGGGCATACCCGGCTGGCGACGCAAATTCGACAATAGTCGTCCAGTCGGGTCGGCTGCTAGCGGTGACGTAATCGTATTCTGGATAGCGCGCGACGGGGATGCCGTCCTGCTTGAGGAATTCCATGTTGACCTGATTGGCCCCTTCGTCCTCAATCTTTTCATGCTCCTCGCGCTCCTGATCGGGCGGCGTGTCGTCGTCATCCTGCTCTTCGATACGGATCGAATCGAACAGCTGCTCGGCTTCTAAGACCTCGGGCGTTTCTTCGTCACCGAAGTCCCAGAGCCCGAGATTGTCATCGCGGTAAGGTGGTTCGACCACATAGGTTCGGGCATTGAACTGAACGCGCATTTGACCGAGGTCATTGCCGATCAGGCCACCGATCTCACGGCTGATCGCGGGGCATTCCCATTCACCGCAGCGGTCGTAGAACATGGTGTGCGCGCGCCGTATCCAGCCATCCTCGTCATCGAAATCGGAATCGAGCAAGGCGCGTGAGAGGCGCGCCATCAGGCTTGGCGCGGTCTTTGAGCCCGTGGCCTGGGCGACATGGAACGGCAGCCACAAGCGGCGCAATCCGGGGAATTCCCGTATTGCCAGCAATTCCACCCGGGCATCCTCGATCAATGAGACCAGCGCGACCTGCACCGGCTTCAGCTTGCCGATGGGGAACCGATCGCCCGAAAACATCATATGGGCTCCGACATGCGCGAGCGCCGCTCGGTAGAGGTCGGCGGCTTGTTCGCCGCGGTAGCCGGGAAACGACGGCGGTATGCGGATCAGGCCCTGGCTGAAACTGGCCCGGCGGCGCGCCTGCTCGGGCGCGTGTGCGGGCGGCTCGCGCAAGGGTATGTGAATGCCCCATAGCGCTGTCAGATAGGCCTTCAGTTCGCGGTCCAGATCGGAATAGACGACCGAGCCGGACTCGTGATCGAGCCATCGCGAGGCCTCGACGTCTTCAAACGTAAAGAAGCTTAGTCGCCGTTCGTGGTCGATCCCGGTCGCACGCACACCGGCCAAAAGCCAGGCCTCCAGCCGAGAGACGTTAAGGCGCGAAAGCAGGATATCCATTTTCAGCAACACGGCCTCGACGGATTCCGGCGCCAAACCGGCGAACCGCTCTATCAACCCCATCCATGAGCGAAAACGCGCCTCTTTGCCCTCCAGGCGCTCGGCCGCCTTGATGGCGGCAGCAGGCAGGCATTCCGCGGCGCGCCGTCCAGCCTTGATGGCCACCGAAGAGACGACATCAGCCAGGGCGATGGCGCAGTCCGTACCGACCCGCCGAGCCAGCGGCGGCGAGTAGCGCTCGTAGGCACCCGTCACGCTGGCGCCGTAACCTGCCTGATCCAGCTTACGGCAGGTACGCAGCCAGCGACCCATTTCAGAGTCATCGACGAAGACTTGTTTTGCCTGCGAGCCACGTTCTGTATCGTCTGTGCCGCTGTCGTCGACGATGGCTTTCAGGAAGTTCCCCTTTTTCGATGAGTTCATGACTTGAACCGTCTCATGGAACGGTCCTTCAGGCACATGCGGAAATTGCCGAACCCAGCGCGCTGCGAATATCAGGGTCATCGGTGATCGGCAGAACCAATGCCACGTCACAGGCCTCGCCCAGAGGTACACCACGATTGATCAACTGGCCCACATGAATGAGCATGCGCGTTGACGCGCCCTCTTCGAGGCCATGCCCGCGCAGATTGCGTGAACGCTCAGCGATCTTGATCAACTTGTCTGCGACTGCTTGCTCCACGCCCGATTCATGACAGATGATCTCTGCCTCAAGTTTGGCTGAAGGGTAGTTAAAGTCGATGGCGCCGAAGCGCTGCTTGGTCGATTCCTTCAAGTCCTTGAGTACGCTCTGGTAGCCGGGGTTATATGAAATGACAAGCTGGAAATCTGGATGAGCGCGCACCACCTCGTTCTTCTTTTCCAGCGGCAGAATGCGCCGATCGTCTGTCAGCGAATGGATGACGACGGTGGTGTCCTGGCGGGCTTCGACAATTTCGTCGAGATAGCAGATCGCGCCGTGCCGTACGGCAAGCGTCAAGGGTCCATCTTGCCAGACGGTCCCATTGGCATCCAGCAGGTAGCGCCCCACAAGGTCGGACGCGGTCATATCCTCATGACACGATACCGTGACTAACGGTTTTCCCAGACAATAGGCTATGTGCTCGACAAAGCGCGTCTTGCCGCAACCGGTCGGCCCCTTCAGCATGATCGGCATGCGGTCAGCGTAGGCGGCCTCGAAATGTACGATCTCCTTCCCTGTGCTCTGATAATAGGGTTTTTCAGTAATCAGGTAGTCTTTTAACGGCATCGCACGGACCAACTCCGGACACTGTTTTGCAGGTGGCTTTTGAGTCGTTGGGAAGCGGCGTGCGTGAACCCCGCCTCCCAGTCAGCTATTGTCTCTAGCGGTGAGAACCGGTTTTCTGGTTGGGGATACCTTCCATCGGACATTCATCGGTACCCACGGTCTCACGGGTGATCGACTCTACAACTTCGCGGGTGCCGTCGGGATCGGTGATCCATTTTTTGTAGAAATCGAACGGGCATTCGGCGACACCGCGGTCGCCATCATCGGAATTAATCATGCCGGTGTAACCACGGTGCAGCAGCTTGAAGAGGTGGTTCTGGGACTGACCGTTTTTGCGTGCATCGCGGATAGCGGAAACGGAGAGTTGGGCGTACTGAATACCCATTTCCTCCTCGGCGCAGGCACCCAACGTGCGACCATCGAAGCCGATGATTGAGGAATAACCAAAGTAGGAATACACACCATCAAAACCGGTGGCGTTCGCAACCGCGACATAGGAATTGTTAGCCCAAGCCATCGCCTTGGCCATGGTGACCTGCTGTTCCTTGGCCGGGTACATGTAACCCTGGCAGCGGACTATCAGTTCAGCGCCCTTCATGGCGCAATCGCGCCAGATTTCAGGATAGTTGCCATCATCGCAGATGATCAGGCTAACTTTCAGGCCCTTGGGGCCCTCGTTCACATAGGTGCAGTTGCCTGGATACCAGCCCTCGATAGGAACCCACGGCATGATCTTGCGATACTTCTGTACGATCTCGCCTTTGTCGTTCATCAGAATTAGCGTGTTGTAGGGCGCTTTGTTGGGATGCTCTTCATGGCGCTCGCCGGTCAGCGAAAATACGCCCCATACCTTGGCCTTGCGGCATGCCTCAGCGAATATCTCCGTCTCCGCACCCGGGCACTCCGAAGCGGTTTCGTACATCTCCTTTTCATCGTACATAATGCCGTGGGTGCTGTACTCCGGGAAGATCACGAGATCCATGCCGGGCAGACCCACTTTCATGCCTTCTAGCATCTCCGCGATCTTGCGGCAGTTGTCCAAGACCTCGGCCTTAGTGTGCAGGCGCGGCATCTTGTAGTTGACGACGGCGACACCGACTGTGTCGTTGCTGCTGCTTATATCTCCGTGATACATGGGTGGTATCTCCTTCTCTACTGCAGGATAGATGTCTTCCGAACTACGTCCTCGTTCTGTCAAACAGCCATGTGGCGGTGAACCAAATCATCTGACAACTCATCGATTGAGCCGTTCGACGCAACGCTGCCTCGGTCGAGGAGAACAAACTTCTGAGAAGCCCGCCGCGCAAACTCGACGTTCTGCTCGACCAGCACTACGGTGATCCCGTGCTCGCGGTTGAGCTTCACCAAAACTTCCTCGATCTGCTCGACGATGTTGGGCTGAATGCCTTCGGTTGGCTCGTCCAGAAGAATGACTTTAGGGTCACTGAGCAGCGCTCGCGCGATGGCCAGTTGCTGCTGTTGGCCACCTGACAGGTTGCCACCGCGTCTTCCCAAAAAATCCTTCAGGATGGGGAACAGTTCGAACACCCATTCGTTGACGGTGCCACTGTTTGACTGGCTGGCGAAGGTGCCCATCATTAGGTTTTCACGCACTGTGAACTTGGGCAGGATGCCCCGCCCCTGCGGCACATAGCCGATCCCGGCCAATGCACGCTGGTCCGTCCGCTTATCGTTGATTTCCTTCCCGTCCAACTCGATGCTGCCTGTGACCTTGTCCATCAGGCCCAGGATGGCGCGCATGAGCGTCGTCTTGCCCCCGCCATTGCGTCCAAGCACGCTCATGAACTCGCCCGATTCCACGTACATGTCGACGTTCTGCAAAGCTGGGCTGTTGCCGTAATAGGCAGTAACGTTTTCTAGCTCAAGCACCAGCGATGCCTCCCGAACCCAGATAGGCTTCTCTGACTTTGGGATGCTGTTCGATTTCGCTTACGCTTCCCTCCGCCAGAAGTTTTCCTTGGTGCATTACGGAAATGACCTCGGCGATTTCCTTGATGAAACCCATGTCGTGTTCCACCACAACCAAGGTATGACTACCTCTGAGCTTGTTGAACAGGTTGGCGGTCTTTTGTGTTTCCACCCTGGTCATGCCTGCGGTCGGTTCATCCATCAAGATGATTTCTGGGTCTTGCGCAAGCAGCAGAGAAATTTCCAACCATTGAGTCTGACCATGGGATAGGTGGCTTGCCTGGGTGTCCAACTGATCCTCGAGTCCCACAAGTTCCGCCAGCTTCTCCAGTCCGTCATTTTCGGCGTTGCGACCAAAGCGAATGACATTCGACCAAACACCGGTGTGTTTGCAGTGCGCCACATCCAGGTTCTGACGAACGGTAAGTTCGCGGAAAACACTTGGGACCTGGAACTTCCGACCTACACCGTTTCGGGCTATTTCATGCTCTTCCAGGTTGTTGAGGATCTTGCCGTCGAGGCTCACCTCACCCGACGTCGGCCTGACCTTGCCGCAAACCAGGTCCAGCGCGGTGGTCTTTCCTGCACCATTTGGACCGATCAAGCAGCGTAGTTCACCCTTGGCGACCGAAAGGTTCAAGTCGCTCAGCGCTTGAAAGCCGTTGAAGTCCATGAAGACATCGCGCATCACAAGGTGCGCCGGGTACGTGCCGCTCATTTCACCCCTTCCTTCGCGTCGACGGGCCCGGCGATGTGGTCGAGAATTCTTTCGGCAGCCCCGGCCAATCCTTTGGGCAAAAACAGCACCACCATCACGAATATGAAGCCCATGATCAGAGTCCAAGTCTCAAGGAAGGTTTCGGATTCCGACAAGGCACCCTGCGTGCCCGTCACGATGATCGCCCCCAATGTGGCGCCCAGCAGACTTCCCCGACCGCCGACCGCAACCCAGATGACCACGCTCAAGCTCAACGGCACGCCAAGAAAGGTTGGCGAGGCGAACTCCATTACTACGGTGTAGAGCATGCCCGCGACACCGGCGATGGCGGCCGACAAGGAAAAGGCGAAGATCTTGAAGTTGGCCACGTCATAGCCGAAGTAACGCACGCGGTCTTCGTGGTCACGGATGCCCTGAAAAATCAGGCCCGCCTTGGATTTTGTCACCGCCAGTGCAAAAAACAGGCACACCGACAGTGTGATGCCGATCAAGTAGAAGGATGAACTTCCGTAAGCGTCGAACTCGAACCCAAAAAGTTCGAGCTGCGCCAAGTCCGTAATTCCGTTGAAACCGCCGGTATATCGCTGCTGATCGATAATCAGCAGGTTCACCACCACCAGCCAAGCCAATGTGATGATGGCGACATACACACCCGAGACCCGTCCCTTGAAGATGAACCACCCCAGGAGCGCCGCCAAGATAACCGGAATGCCGATTCCCGCAGTGATGGCGAAAGTGAGCGAATGGAAGGGCTCCCAAAACCAGGGCAGATCGGTAACGTTGTTCCACACCATGAAATCTGGAAGGCCGGCCTTGCCGGTATGCACTGGAATAGTGCGTAGCTTCAGCGCCATGGCCATGCAGTAGGACCCTAGCCCGAAGCTGACCGCCTGGCCCAGATTAAGGATTCCAGTGTAGCCCCAGGAAAGACTGAGCGATAACGCCAGGATCCCTAGCACCAGATAGCGCGAGTATTTGTTGAGGAGGAACGCATCTTCCACGAAGGTTGGAACTAACAATACGGCGAGACACACCATTGCGTATGTGCCGATCTGTATGGCCGTTCTTCTTGACACAGTAGTTATCCTTACGCCGATGATCTCATGCCTTCCGCACCGCCGGTCAGCCGCGCACTTTGGTGGCGAACAGTCCTTGCGGGCGGTAACGGATCAGAACCACGATGGCCAGAAACACCAGCGCCTTGGCAATGGTGTCGTTGCTATAGAAAGCCAGAAAGCCCGTGAGTTGCCCCAGAATCGCTGAACTGGCAATGGTTCCCACTAAGCTTTCGACGCCGCCAAGCACTACCACCATGAAGGCATCCACCACATAGGAAGTGCCCATCTCTGGCGATACGCTCTTCAAGGGTGACACCAGGGCGCCGGCGAGGCCTGCCAGGCCAGCGCCGTAAGCAAACGTCATGCTGTAAACCCGGTCGCTGTTGATACCGAAGGAACTGGCCATCTCCCGATTCTGGGTGATAGCGCGCAACTTCATCCCGATGCTGGTGCGGTACATCAGATACCAGGTGAAGGCGAACAGCGCGGCGGTGAAAACAAGTACGAAAATACGGAATGCGGAAATCTCCACACCCAACAGAGATATGCTGGCGCTCAGAGTCTCGGGCATCTGTACATAACGCAGCTCCCCACCTGCCATCAGACGAATGGCCTGCTGCGCCATGATACCGATGCCCCAAGTAGCCAGAATGGTATCTAGCGGCCTGTCGTAAAGATGCCGTATGACCACGCGTTCGATGACCCAACCGAAAAGGCCAACGAAAATGAAGATAAGTATTAGGCTTTCGATCAATCCGACACCTGCATAAGTCTGTAGGGCCCAAGCGCTGTAGGCACCCAGCATCACAAACTCACCATGCGCCATGTTGATGACGCCAGTAGTGCCGTAAATGATCGCTAGGCCAAGCGCGACAAGCAGCAGAATCGACGCGATGCTCAGCCCGGTCGCAATCTGAGAAAAGAAAATGTCCATACGTCGAACAACCTTGATACGGGCAGCGCGTGGTGGAAGGGGAGAGCCTTCCACTACACGCCAACGCCAAACCGGACAGTGACCGGTTAAGTTTCCTTGAGGCCCTGCTCTGTGCAGACCTGGTTCTCGTAGGCTTTGTAAGGAACCGGCTTCAGCCAACCCGGAGACTGTTTGATGATTTCGAACTGACCGTCGGATTTGCACTGGCCGATCTTTGGCCACAGGTAAGTGTGCAGCGTGGCTGCGTCCAGTCGGACCTTGCCCTGCGGGGCTGTCAGTTCCACTCCCTTTACCGCTTCGCGGATGTTAGCCGGGTTGATGTCGCTAGGCGCCAGTTTGGACACCGCTTGCTGGAACATCTTAACCTGGAAGTAGCAGGGCTCGGACACGAAGTGCGTCACCTTATCCGCGCCCCAACGCTTCTGATAGGCCTCAACGAACTTCTGGTTTTCAGGGCTGCCCCAGACCATGAAGTAGGGAGCTGACGTGAAGTGTCCGGCCGCCGCATCACCGCCCATGGCCGCCACTTCGTTTTCCGATGTGGTCAGGCTGGCCATTGGCATCTTGGCCGGGTCCAGACCCGCCGCACGATACTGACGGTGCAGCGCCACCACGGAATCGCCGACGACGGTCGAGAAGATGACGTCGGGCTTTTCGCTGCGAAACTTGTTTACCACCGAAGAAAACTCGGAATGGCCCAAGGGCACATATTCTTCGTTCACTACTTCCGCGCCGAGTTCCTCCAGAAGCTTCTTGCAGTAGTTGTTTTCTTCCTTCGGGTAAATGTAGTTCGAACCGATCAGATACCAACGTTTCCCGAAGTTCTTGACCAACCAAGGCACGAACTCATCCTGCTGCTGGTTCGGCACAGCGCCTGTGTAGATCACGTTCTTGGAACACTCGCGACCTTCATAGAGCGTCGGGTACCAGTAAAGGTTTTTGCGCTTCTCAAACACCGGCAGCACTGCCTTGCGGCTAGCAGACGTGTAGGAGCCGAAGACGCTGACGCACTTGTCACTGAGCACCAACTTGCGCGCCTTCTGGGCGAAAGTGGCTGGATCGGAAGCTGGATCCTCCACAACGGCTTCAATTTGCATGCCGTTGATGCCACCTTGGTCATTAATTTCCTCAATGGCCATGATCGTGGCTTTGTTGAGGGATTCCTCAATGATGCCGGTGGTGCCGGTCAGCGAGAACAGCACACCGACTTTGATCTTTCCGCCCGCGGCATATGCCAACGAGGCGTCCTTGACCCAAGTATGCGGAAAGCCGGTGGCTGCAACTGCACCGGCTGCGGCCCCGCCCTTCAGTAGTTTGCGCCGAGTAATTTTCATCTTTCATTCCTCCCAAAAACAAAAAAGCCCCGCCGTCCACCGCTTGTGCGGCCAACAGAGGGGCTACTTCGCCATTCCATTTTTCACGGCTTCTTCGCCGCGTTTCAGGGCCTCGACGCTCCAATTCGCGCCAAAAAAACCCCACCTCACGTCCTAAACGGACGTTGAGCATGGGGCTCCATCGCCATCAATTTTATGGGCAGCGCCGTTGCTGCCGCAGAATCAACGTCGAAACGTCTCTTCCGGTGAAATCGAAACTATCCCAGCAATTCATGCGAGTCAACGACCGCGGTGGCAACCGCTCCAATCGTCGTACGCTTCTCCATGGCCAAGCGGCGGAGATGATGATAGGCCTCGTCTTCGCTCAGACTCTTGCTGTGCATAAGAATTGTCTTCGCACGCTCTACGCTGCGCATGGTTCGCAGATTTTCGTCGAGTTTTTCGACGCGTCCGCGAAGCCGGCGCTCATACATGAAATGTTCGCGTGCGATAATCAGGTTGCACTGCACGGCTTGGATTGTCGCGGGCAGCATCAACACTGCGTGCGGGGCGCAGGAATGAAGCAACTTGAAATCAATGGGTAGATTTCCATGAACGAGAATCACAAGCGCTGCGCCAGGTTCTCCCGGTATCCAGGGCAAGCGTCTGGGAAGGTCGTCGATCAAATCACAGAAAACCACGTCATTCTCGACGGGTATTTGCTCGGGCACCGGCCAAATATGATTGACGCGTGAGCGCAGACTCTGCAATCCCCGAATCAGCCGTTCACCTTCTTCATCACGCTTGGTGACAACGGCAACATCCAGATCCGATAGCCCCCCGTAGGTCCCGCTGTCTGCAGTGGACTTTTTCCGGATCTGTCCGCCCCCCGCGCGCTGGCGCGTAGGAGTTTCAGATTGATCTGGCGTATTCATTGCTTACCCGTACACCAGGGATCGTCCGTATCCGATCAAATACGGATCTGCGTCAACTCTAGAGCTTGATTCGCGGATAACCTCGAACTTGCCCTGACGGTTGGCCTTCCCGATACGCGTCCAGAGATCAGTATGCGCGCACGACAGGTTGATAGATATTTTGCCTTGAGGTGCATCGTATTCAGAGCCAAGCACCACGGGACGTAAGGTCTCGGTTTCCAAAGTGTCCACCTGTTCCAGCGCCCTGGCAAAGACATGAACCTGGAAATAGCTGGCTTCCACGCACATGTTAGTGTGCTGATCCTGGCCGTAGCGTTTCTTGTACAGTTCAACGAAAGAGGAGTTGCGCGCGCCGCTGATGCCTTCGAAATAGGGCGCCGCGGTAAAATGCCCTTCCCCCACATCCGGCCCCATTGCCCCGATCTCGGCTTCGGTTGTGGTCAGGCTTGCGATCGGCATCACTTTGGAATTAAAGCCAGAATCTGCGTATGCCTGGTACAGATAGGTCGTGGAATCTCCGACGACAGTGGAAAAGACAACGTCGGGTGAAACGCGCCCAATTTCGCGCATCACGGGGAGGAAATCTCGGTCCTTGGCCCGCAAGCTGAGGTATTGCTCACCGACAACCTCACCACCATTGTTACGGACAAGTTCGCGCATGATGCGGTTCGACGCCCGAGGGTAAACGTAGTCCGAGCCGACGAAGAAAAACCGCGTTCCGTATGATTCCATTAGGAACCGGCACAACTCTACACTGTTCTGATTCGGTGCCGCGCCGGTGTAAATGACATTGGGCGAGAATTCGAACCCTTCATACAGGGTTGGGTACCACAACAGGCCATTAAGCCGTTCGATGACAGGAAGAACCGCCTTGCGACTGCTCGATGTATAGCAGCCAAACATGGTTGTGACCCCATCTTCGACCATCAGCTTCTTGGCGTATCGACCGAACGCAGAGGACTCAGATCCCGGATCGTAGACGATGGGCTCAATAGGCCGGCCATTGATACCCCCGGCACTGTTGATCTCGTCGATCGCTGTGAGTGTTCCCCGCAACTGAGTGTCTTCGATCACCTTCATAAATCCGGTTCTCGAAAACAAGACGCCGACACGCCACGGCTCGCCAGTACTTCGCGCTCGCGGCATCAAGTGTTCCTCCCAGAAAGTCGATGGCTTACGGTGCCCCACTTCTATATTGGAGGAAGCGCATCAGCGCAGACGCCATGATTTTTGACTTCATATCCATATCGGTGTCTAAGCCAAACCTCCACGCTCCCTCGAAACAAGGATAATCGCTCAAGGATTAGAGTCAAATACGTGTTCAAGAAAAAGCACAGTACCGCTTTTGCCCGAGTGATAGAAACCTGGAAGTGACAAAATTTCAGATTGGCCTACGCCTACTGACCGTATTGTATCGCAGCAGTTGCAGGTCAAATGTTTCTGTCACCTTTCTGTTCTAAGGGCGGCCATTTCTGTTGGCGGCCATTTGACGATATTCGGGGTATGGAAGACGGATCTCGGCGATCTCACTGATGTCCACCGCTCCAGATCACGTGGGTCTGATCAAGTCACTTATGCGACACCGGACAGTGATGTAGTCTACCTTTCAATGCTTTCTCGCCTGAACTGCGTAGCGTTCGACCTTGCCTAGACCCAAAGGACAATTAATCCCGTTCCACCTAACCCTAACGGTCTCAGTTTGAATCACAGAGACGAGAAACGATCTTCGTATGCAATCTAAGATTTTAGGATCAAGCACCGGTTGTGCTGGTTTGGGATGCTGGCGGGAACGGAGCGACCGCATTAGAGTGCGGCCAATTCTTTTCTCCCCTCATGCCTAGCTCTCCCTGAATCAAGAGATCCCGACAGTGGCACAGCCACCCGGCCTTCGTTCGCAAAAAGCTGGAAATTTGCGGCAACCGACCGGATGCTGCCCGACCACAAAGTAAACAATCCGAAGGGCACGGACCCGAAGGCACCCGAAAGACTCTAAGCGATCACCTGGAAGCCGGTGAGCGTCCCGAGGGGCTGGTGCTGCCTGAAGGGCCGATGGCCAATTTTTTTTGGCACCAGTCGCGCACCCGTCCAAAAAGTGCTGCGGATGCTCAACGCGGAGAACCTGATTTTCCGTTTCGAAGGGCGCGGCTACATCGTTGCCCGGCATAGCGGGCACCCCTGCCCCGATCCGCATGAACATCCAACAGTCCGAGTTGACACTGCCCCGGGACATCGACGGGGCGATGAAGTTGCGCTCATCATGGCAGCGTATCTACGGCAGGATCGGATACCCGGCCCGCGATCAGAGCAAGAAGGAACTAGATCCATACGTGCCGTCGTCTATGCCCGCTGTTACCCGTAAGGGGCACTTCTGGCTGCGTGACATAGGTGGCAGCCCAGCGCCAGATGGCTGAACGTTCGATCTCTGAGCAGCCGCGACAACCCGATCACCGCGAGAGCGTCGAAGAAGCGCATCGCCTTTGCTTCCCCGCCTCACAGGGCACAGCCAGCAAGCGCAGCTTCATCCGGCAAAAGGCCCAACCCTACACCACTTGGCGGGACAAGACAGCCATCGGCGATCGGCAGCGACGGCGCGCCTCCTGCTATCAGCCTCGTGATGCGGTTTTGTGCGCGATGCGACTCCACGGGCCCCCGATCGACGGCGCCGCACATCCAATGGATATTCACGATATCCCAACCGCCCGCCGGGCTGACCGTCCGACCGCTCCGCCGGGCTTGTTGAGCGACCGCGATTGCGGCCCCGATCCCACCGGCGAACACCGCGTTCGGCTGCAACACCGACACCCCCGCGGCCTCGAACTGACGAAACCGATCCTCCGACTGCTCCATCTGCCCGGCCCCGATCGGATGGATGTTGTCCCCTGCCAGCGCCGCCAGCGCGCATGGATCGTTACCATGCACAGGCTCCTCGAACCATGCCAGCCCCAGGTCCGCTGTCTGTTCTTGAAAGTCACGTGCAGCAAGCAGATCATAACCACAATTGGCGTCGACGATCAGATCTGCCCGGTCGCCGATCGCCGCCCGCACTGCACGCACCCTGTCCACATCCTCCGCAACACTGCGGTCCTTGGCGGCAACAAGCACCTTCACCCCGGCAGCACCGTCCTCTATCGCCTTCGCACAGGAAGCAGCCAGCGCTTCGGTATCGAGCGCTGGAAACCCGCAGGTCACGTGCACCGGCGCAGCGGCCCTACGCCCTCCGAGCAATGCTGCAAGTGGAATACCCATCGCCTTGGCGCGGAGATCATGCAACGCGATATCGAGCGCCGAAAGTGCCGAGATCACGACACCGGTCATGTGCCGCGGATTGAAGCGCCGCATCAGGATCGACACAAGGTCCGTATCAACCATTGGGTCACATCCGGCCAGCATTTCTGCGATCGAACCGTTCAGAAAGTGTGCTACTTCGGGCGCCAGGAACCTGCCGGTGTAGCCCTCGCCTTCGCACCCGTCCGACAGCCTTAATCGCAGCCGCACAAACACGAAGCTATCCTCACCTGCATAGGGTTCAGGGTCGTCGGCCGCGGCGGGTGGCCGGTGGACCCTAGCCTCGATAGCCGCAATGCCCACCATCAGCTTTCCGGCGCTGATCGCCGCCGGGCACGCATCTCACTTATCAAAGGTAGTGACATGGAGAGTAATGTCAGAGACAGGAAGATCAACACAATCGGCCGCTCAAGAAAACCGAACCAGGAATGATCGAAAATGATCAGCGACTGCTTGAGCGTTCCTTCTACAAGCTTGCCAAGGATCAGCCCCATGATAATCGGGGCCGCCGAAAATCCGAAGCGCTGCATGATGAAGCCCAGGACACCGGCGATGATCATGACCCAGATATCCAGCATCGCTTGTTCAAGAGCATAAGAACCAACACAGGCCAGGATGAACACTGCGGGCCAAAGGTACTCGATCGGGATCAGGGTGATGCGTGCAAAAACCTTGGCGCCGATGAACCCAAAAGCCGCGAAGGCGAAATTGGCGATCAGCATTGCCAGGAAGATTGAGTAAAGCAGTGTCGGCTGCTCGGTGAAGAGATGAGGTCCGGGGCGCAGCCCGTGCACCAAGAGTGCGCCAAGGATGATGGCCGTGGTTGCGCTGCCGGGGATCCCCAGCGCCAGCGTGGGCACCATCGCCGCACCGGTTGCAGCGTTGTTTGCAGCCTCGGGCCCCGCGATTCCCCGCAGATCACCTTTGCCGAACTGCGACTTGTCCTTGGCAAAGCGCTTTGCTTCGTTGTAGCCCATCATCGCTGCCACTGTGCCGCCTTCGGCCGGCAAAAGTCCAATGAACGATCCGATACCGCAAGACCGCGCAATAGTACTTAGACAGGTTTTGATGTCTTGGTATGTGGGTAGCATTACCGCGTCCAACGGCACTCTGAATCGCTTTTGATCCAGTTTGCCGGACTGCTTGATGAACTCCGCCCCTGCAAAGAGCCCGATCATCACCGGGATGAAGTGAATACCTTCCGACAAAGCCCAATTGCCGAAGGTGAAGCGCTCGACCCCGGTGGTGAAATCCATACCGACCGTTGCAATCAGAACACCGATGGCGCCACCGATAAGGTTCTTAAGCGCGCTTTCGCCGCTGATGGTGGCCAGCATCGACAGGCCGAACACCGCCAGCGCGAAGTATTCCGGCGGGCCGAAATTATAGGCGACACGCGATAGCAGCGGCGCGGCGACAATCAACACGATGACCGAAAAAATGCCGCCGATCACGCTTGAAACAGCCGCAAGACCCAAAGCCTTTCCGGCAAAGCCTTTCTGCGCCAGCGGATAGCCGTCGAAGGCCGTGGCCGCCGCCGGCGGTGCACCTGGCGCGTTCACCAGGATCGCTGTGATCGAGCCGCCGAAGGTTCCGGCGCAGTAAAGCGCAGACAGCAGAGCAATTGCGGCGACCGGTTCCATGGTGAGCGTGAACGGCAGCAGCAATGCCGTCGCCATGGTTGAACTCAGCCCAGGCATCGCCCCCACCAGGACGCCGCCAAGGGTTCCAAGGACCACGACACCCAGGAGATAGGGATCGGAGAACCCCGATAGCGCTGTAAGAAAAGCCTCCATCCGCGTTGTCGTCCTTACTCTGCCCGCCCCGTTCGATCAGCGCCGGCTTTCAGATAATTGAATCGATGAGATTTTCGATCACACCAGGTGGAAAATAGACTCCGAGCCCGACATCGAAGATCAGATAAACCGTCAGCGGGAAGGTCAGAGCATAAACGACAAGCTTTGCCGACAGCCTTTCTCCCCAGACAACAGGCATCACCAGGCAAAACAGCATCATCGCCGCCAAAGATCCAAGCGTTCCGAAAGCAGTGACGAAGGCGATCATAAGCGCCACCGTCATCAGCATGACGAGTTTCGGCGTACGCCGCGCCGGCTCGACCCGCCTGAATCCCAAAGCCATCATCAATACCGTCAGTGCAGCAATGATCGCCAGGACGAGCCTTGGAAAGGTTGCAGGCTGTACGTTCTGCGCAAGCGCCGCCGGCGCCTCTGCGATCCCCAGAGACACCCAATAGGTGCCCGCACAAAACGCCAACAGCACGGCACCGACCAGGAAGTCGCGCGGCAGACGGCCTGTTCCCACAGGCCGCCCGCTCTCCGTTTCCGCGCTCATCAGATCAGGCCGAGTTCCTTAAGAGCTGTCTCGCTCTCAACGAATATACGCTCGATATGGGCGTTCCACTCATCCATGCCGACGACCGAAGCCGAGGTCATGCCGCCGCTTTCAAGGTAGCTCTGATAGGCCGAGTGCTTCATTGCGCTGACGAGGCCGTCCTGAAGGATCTTCATACGATCCTCCGGCACCCCCGAAAGCGCGGCAAAGCCACGCACCGTGGAGGCGTAGGCCTCGACCCCCTGCTCGGCCGCTGTCGGCACGTCCGGAATCCCGGCAATGCGCTCTGCAGACAGCGCGACGACTGGTTTCAGATCGCCTGCGTCGAACTGGCTTTCCCCTTCGGCGTAGTTAAGGATCGCTACGTCGACATTGCCGCCCACCAAGCTGGTTACAATATCGCCCCCACCCTGGAACGGCACGATCGTATAGGGAACGTTGTCTGCCTTCTTGCAGAAATTGTGGATGCCGACATGGTCGGCTCCGCCAGCAAAGGTCGTGCCCCACTTGAGGCCACCATCGACCTCGGCGGAGGCACGGATCACGTCTTGCAGCGAACTAATCGGGCTTTTCGTGGGTACTGCAATCACCGTCGGATCGTCGGTCGCGCGGGCGATGCCGACGACCTGGTCGATGGTCAAAGGCACCTTCTTCTGAATAATCTGGAAGATGTGGCTCTGCGTGATGGTCAGAAAAGTGTAGCCATCACGTGCTTGTCCGTTGGCATACATCAACGCCGCTGCGCCGCTGCCCCCACGCTTGCTGACGACAACCATGTCCTGCTTAAAAATGCGGCGTGCGCGCAGCATCATCATCCTTGTCGTGATGTCCGTCCCGCCACCGGGTCCGGCATGGGTGACGACGTTCAGCGTCTTGCTGGGAAACGCCTCCTGAGCGAAAGCGGCATGGGGTAGGGATACACCGCCGACGACGCCGCCAGCTGCGGCGGCAAGGCCAAGGAAATCTCGGCGCGTGGGGTTCGATAAGTCCTTCATGTTTTCCTCCCTTAGTGAACGAACGGCCTTTGTTCTACGGGCCTTGTTTTGATCTGCGCGACATGGGCCGGCGGCTTTATTGCAATCCTAGCTCGACCTCGCGATATCGGTTTCGGGGCGCTCCTCTGCAACGGCGCCGTCAGAAAGCGTCTTCAGGAAGCGCGCGAGACCTGACTCGACGTGATGCGTCGCCGCATCCCGCGCCGCGCCCGGATCGCCCGCCGTGATGGCGGCCACGATGGCGGCATGTTCGTTGATCGACTGGGCGATGTTCATTGAAACGGAAAGCCCGCGGCGGCGGAAAAGGTGCATCTCCTTGACCAGCCCGTCGTAGGCACCCTTGGCCTTCGGATTCTGCGCACCCGCAAGAATCATGTCGTGAAAAGCAATGTTCAAATCGTAGTACGCCGGACGGTCGTCTCGGTCATAGGCCTTGCGCATGTCTTCGAGGTTTTTCTGCAACGCCGCGATCAGCGCTTCGTCACGGGTGCTGTCTCTGGCCATCCACCGCGCCACCGCTGCGCAACCCATGGCAAAGATTGCACCCCGAAGATCGTAGAGATTGCGGATATCGTCCACTGTGAGCCGATGCACGAAGGCGCCCCGGTTGGCGACCAGGACGATAAGACCTGAATCTGCAAGCGAGCGGATCGCCTCGCGCACCGTGCCGCGGCTTACCCCCATCAGGTTTGCCAGCACGACCTCATTGAGCTTCTGGCCGGGTTCGAGCTCGCCAGCGAGAATCCGGCGCTCGATCTCGGAGCGCACCTCTCCGGCAAGCGTCTCGCGCCTTGCGCCGATGGATGTGGGTGACGTTGTCATGACACCATAGAAAGCGCCGTTCCTTCTTTTTTGTCAACATTAACATTTATATTGTCAACATAATTGGCAATGCCTATTAATTGGGGAGCCCATACCGAGGCCGGAGAATGCTGATGACCAATCCGACGGCCGCAAACCAAGCGGAAGATGGCGTAGAGATGAAAGCAGTGCGGGATTCGCCCCGAACGCCACCGTCCAGCACGGCGCTCCAGAACATCCGGGTTCTTGATCTGACCCGCGTGCGCTCGGGACCGACCTGCGTGCGGCAGCTTGCCGATTGGGGTGCCGATGTCATCAAGATCGAAGCGCCGGCCGATAGCGCACAGCTGGGCGGTCCGCGCAGCGGACCCGACTTCCAGAATCTCCACCGCAACAAGCGGAGCCTGACGCTGAACCTGAAATCGCCCGCCGGTAACGCGGCGTTCCGACGGCTTGCCGACACCGCCGATGTGGTGGTCGAGAACTTCCGGCCCGGGGTAAAAAAACGCTTGTGCATCGACTACGACACGCTTGCGGCAAGCAATCCCGGCCTCGTCTACGCCTCGATTTCCGGGTTCGGCCAGGATGGACCCTACGCGGACCGCCCCGGCTTCGACCAGATTGCCCAGGGCATGGGTGGACTGATGTCGATCACCGGAAAGCCCGGCGAGGGACCGATGCGGGTGGGCATCCCAATCGCCGATCTCTGTGCGGGGCTTCTGGCGGCACAAGGTATTCTGCTTGCCCTGCTCGAGCGGGCGGTGTCCCAGCAAGGTCAGTGGGTTCAGACCTCTCTGCTACAGGCACAAGTCTTCATGCTGGACTTCCAGGGTGCGCGCT
This sequence comes from Pelagibius sp., assembly GCF_965249265.1. Classification (NCBI taxonomy): domain Bacteria; kingdom Pseudomonadati; phylum Pseudomonadota; class Alphaproteobacteria; order Rhodospirillales; family Rhodovibrionaceae; genus Pelagibius; species Pelagibius sp. The sequence goes on from NZ_OZ252224.1 coordinate 4,442,658, forward strand.
ATCTTGTCGACAACGAGGTGCCGAAACAGGCCGGCAACAATCACCCGACCTCGATCCCGACGGGCGTGTTCCGTACCAGCGACGGCCATATGAACCTTGCGGTCGCAGGCGAAGAAATCTGGAAACGCTTCGCGAAAGCGCTGATGCGCGAAGACTGGACAACCGACGAACGCTTCAGGACCGCCGCCGCCCGGTCGGAAAACCGCGACGCCCTTGGCGCCGACATCGAGGCAATCACAGAGTCGAAGTCCACCGCCGAATGGATAGAGATCATGAACGCAGCAGGCGTTCCTGCGGGCGAAATCAACGACATCGGTCAGGTGTTTCGGGATCCGCAGGTCCACCACCTGGGCCTTGCCCAGCCGGTCACGAGCCATGAACGTGGCAACACCCATTTGATCGGCCAGCCGATCATTATGAGCCGGACGCCAAGCCGAATTACCGCCCCGCCGCCCAAGGCCGGCGACGACAACAACAGGATTCTTGCCGAACTCGGCTACACCGAGGATGACATAAAGAACATGAAGCGCGATGGCGCGATCTAAACGGGACAGACTTCCATGACCGACAAGATACTGACGGAACAAAACGGAGAGATCGCCCGGATCATCTTCAACCAGCCCGAAAAACGTAACGCGGTTTCCCTGGAGATGTGGGAAGCAGTCGAAAAGGCATTGAAAGCCTTCGCCGAGGACCCCGCGGTGCGCATTCTCATTCTCTCCGGCGCGGGCGGCAGGGCATTCGTGTCAGGCGCAGATATCTCAAAATTCGAAAGCGAGCGCGCCAGCGAAGAGGCCGTCACCCATTACAACACGACAACAAAGCGCGTCTACACTGCGGTCGAGGCGTTTCCGAAACCGACAATCGCGCAGATTGACGGATTCTGCGTCGGCGGCGGCGTCGCGCTGGCATTGTGTTGCGATCTTCGGATCTGCGGCGAAGGCTCGCAATTCGCCATTCCGGCAGCAAAGCTTGGCCTCGGCTACGGCTTTCCCGGGATCAACCGCCTGGTCAATGTCGTAGGCCCCGCTTTCGCGAAGGAGATCTTCTTCACCGCCCGTCGCTTCAACGCCGAGGAGGCCCGCATCATGGGCCTCGTCAACCGGATCGTACCGGACAACGCCGTGAAGCAGACTGCCGAGGAGACGGCGGCAATGATCGCTGCGAATGCCCCGATGACCGTCGGTTCGGTGAAGTTCATCGTCGGTGAGACGCTCAAGGACGAGAGTGCCCGCGATCTCGCCGCCTGCGAACAGCGGGTGAAGGGGTGTTTCGACAGCGCCGACTATATCGAGGGTCGCCGCGCTTTCATGGAAAAGCGCACGCCCCAGTTCGTGGGTTCATAATGGAATCCAAATCCCGGCGGATCGACGCCGACGCAGCGCGCGCCCATTTCGAAACCGCACTGGCCGAACACAGCCAGGAATTCGAAACCTTCTTTCTGGCCCGCTATCTGGGCCTGTCGTTCGAATATCTGCCAGAGGACGCAGCAGATGAAGAAAAAGAGGTTTGCCGCGTGACCTTCCCGGTCAGTGAAATGGTGATGAACCCGCAGGGCAGTCTGCACGGCGGCGCGATGGCCAGCGCGATGGATATCTCGATGGGCCATCTCGTCAAAAAAGTGGCCGGCGCCGGGGCGACGATCGAGCTGAAGATTCAATTCATGCGCCCGGTGCCCACCGGTCAGGCCACTTGCGAAGGCCGCTTCACCCGCCGGGGGCGTAGTATCTCCTTCATGGAAAGTCGTCTCTGGAGCGAAGATGGCAAGCTTGCCGCGCTTGCGACGGCAACGTGGAAAATGCCGTGACCGTAGTGCAGCAGGGTAAAGAGACAGTGGAAATCGAACCAGGCCTCATCGATGAGATTCGCAGCCGCTTTGCCCATGTGGACTGTTGCCCGTTCGACGGCCCGCGCGTTTTCTTCGAAAACGCCGGTGGCGCCCTTACCCTCAATGCCGTGGTTTCAAAGTCCGCCGAAATGGCCGCCATCCCGGACAATCAGGGACGGGACAACCCGGCATCCCACGCGCTTCAGTCGATCATCGACGAAGCCAAGCGCGAGACGCGGGTTTTCTTCAACGCGCCCGAGGGTCAGATCTTTGTGGGCGAGAGCGGAACCGAGCTGTTGTTCCGGCTGATCAGGGCCGCTTGCCTCGGCAGCCCTGAGGGTGGCCGGGTCGTCGGCAGCTCGCTGGAGCATCCGGCTACGCGCAGCGCCTGCGACCGCGGGACGCACCAAACCGGCAAGAACTATTTTGTCGCGCCCCATGACCCGGACAGCGGATCTGTAGAGCCGAAGGCTTACCTGCCCTACCTCACCCGCGACACCCGCGTCGCCACGATCCTGCATACCTCGCCCGTCACCGGAATGTCGGTGGACGTTGCCGCGATATCCGAAGCAATCCGGGCTGTCGCACCGGACTGCTTCATCATCGTCGATGGCATTCAGCACGCCGCCCACGGACGGCTGGATATCGACAGCTACGATATCGACAGCTATGTCATCTCCCCCTACAAAGTGTTCTCGCGTCATGGTTACGGGTTGGCCTGGATATCGGACCGGATGGCCGCCCTGCCCCACGACCACCTGCTGGACGCACCGGGCGCACCCTGGGAACTTGGCACGAGAGACACCGGCGCTTATGCGACGTTTTCGGAGGTCGTGCGCTATTTCGAATGGCTCGGTGGGCACTTCACCGCTTCCGCCGACCCGCGGGCGCGTATCCAGGCTGCCGGAGAAGCGATTCATACCCACGAGAAGCGGCTGACAGACGCGATGCTGTACGGCACCGGGAACCTTAAGGGACTGGCTGACATGCCGCGCGTTCAGATCATCGGCGGTGTCGACAATCCACGCCGCGAAGGCCTTGTCTCGATGGTTGTCGACGGAGAAGCTTCAGAAGATGTTGTGGCACGCCTGCGCGAGAACGGTATCCGGGTGCACACGCGCAAGGACGACCACTACTCCGGTAACATCCTGCGCCCACTGGGGCTTGCTTCCTGCATCAGGGTGTCGATGTGCCACTACAACACCGAACACGAGGTAGAGCAGTTCCTGGCCGCTATGCACGATATCGCCGATATGCCCGCCGCCAAGGGACACGATTGAGTCTCACTGGCAGACAATGCCGCACGGCCAGACCGCGGAGGTCGTTGCCGCACTGAAGGCCAAGAAACTCTCCAAGGCGCCCGAACTGGTGGAGAGCTATATCGCCGAGACTTTCCGCTTCAATGCTTTCCCTGACCAGCACTGGATCAAGCTGAAGACCAACAATTCACTCGAGCGCATCGTGAGAGAGATCCAGCGCCGGTCTCGCGTAGTCGGGATCTTCCCCGAGCGCCAATCAGCCCTCAACCTGGCTGCGGCCAAGTTGAGGTACATCGCCGACACCAAATGGTCCCTCAAGCGCTATATAAACATGGATTTACTCAAGCAGCATAGGGGAACCACCTGACCATATCAGCCAACAGCCGAAAAAGTGCGCAAGATTATGGACACTACCAAAACCCGGCACGAGATCGGGTGTTTATATCGGTCGCGGGGCCGTGCGGCGCCCACCCTTGGTGACCTGCCCCCTTTAACCGGTTCCAGATGTTGAGTTAGAGAGTTTTGGCATTGAACATCTCCAACCCCCGCAACACCCTCGGTCAAAACCGCTCATGCGGCTTTGACCGAGCCCAGGAAACCTTCGATCTCGCAGCGAAGCTTGTCGGCTTGGGTGGTGAGTTCCGAAGCCAGGGTCGTTACTTGATTCGCCGCCTGATTAGTTTCATCAGTTGCGGCATCGACGTCCGAGATGTTGTCGGTCACCTCTGAAGTGCCTTTGGAGGCCTCTTGCACATTCTTCGAAATCTCATGCGTGGCGGCGCCCTGTTCCTCCACGGCGCTCGAAATCGCCGTCGCGATTTCGGCTATTTGCTCAATGGTCCCGTTCACGGTCTGGATCGCAGTCACAGCCTGTCCAGTGGAACTTTGCATTGCCGCGATTTGCTGGCTGATCTCTTCGGTCGCCTTGGCGGTTTGGTTCGCCAAGGACTTGACCTCGCCGGCCACCACTGCAAAGCCTTTTCCGGCATCGCCGGCCCGCGCCGCCTCGATAGTGGCGTTGAGGGCCAGCAGGTTGGTCTGCTCGGCAATATCTTGGATCAGATTGACCACGGCGCCGATCTTGTCTGCTGCGTCGGCCAACGCCCCCATTGTCTCGCTGGTCCGGGTCGCCTCTTCTTTGGCTTGAAGAGAAACGTCGGTCGACTGGGTAACCTGGCGCCCAATCTCTGCAATTGCGCTGTGCAATTCCTCCGACGCTGCGGCGACTGTCTGAACATTCGACGATGCGGCGGCGGCAGCTTTCGCGGCAGAACTGGATCGCTGGCTTGTTTTGTCAGCCGTATTGGTCATTGCTTTGGCCGTATCGTCAAGTTGCGATGAAGCCGAAGCCACCGACTCAAGGACTTGGCCAACCACGGTATCGAAGTTGTCGATCATCGTCTGGATAGACCGTGCCCGCTTTTCCTGCGCTGCTCGCTGTTCGCTCTGTTCAGCTTCCAGCCGCTCACGCTCGATACTGTTTTCCTTGAACACGAGAACGGCCCGGGCGATGTCGCCAATCTCGTCCTTGTACTCCATGGAAGGGATTTCTTGGGTGGTGTCGCCCTTTGCGAGCGCCGTCATCACCTGGGTCATGTTCTGCAACGGCTGGCTGATGCTGCGGCCGATTAAAAGACCAAGAGCGACAGCACTTCCCAGAATCGCCAGTCCGAATGCCAAAAAGACAATGCGGACCAGACCGCGCGTCGATTCGAGCGAAGCCTCCGCTGAAGTCAGACCTTCGGCGGCAACGGTAAAGGTACGGTCGAAGTCGCCTTGCATGCGAGCAAAAATCTCGCTCAATACCGGAGCTTCACTTTGTAAGAGCAAATAACCTTCCGCCCAAGCATGAAAGCCCTTTTGATACTCGTCCATCAGGACCGATACTTCTTCCTTGAAGGCACGGGGCAGCGGCGCCGTGACAAGGAGGGCGTCGAACTCCTGGCGCCGTTCGTCGATACGGCCGATGTATTTCTCTGCACCGCGCAGCATGAAATCCTTCTCGTGGCGGCGCATCATCAGCATTTTGATAGTCAGCGCCTGAAGATTGGCTTCTTTGAGCTTGGTCTCGACCGCATGTACGGCCCCCCGAAGGGTGCCTTGAAGCCCACTCTTCTCATCAAGGCCAAGTCGCTCTTGAAGCGCAACAACCTTCCGAAACTGTTCGACATGGGCGGCGATACCATCTTGCAAGCGGGTCAGTTCTTCCTGAATAGGCGCGGCAACGTCCATGTTTGCCATCTCATTCAGCGAATCGAGGACTTTGGCTGTGTCCTGCTCATACTTCTCGGCGTACTTCAGATCGCGCCGGAGAAAGAAGTCTTTCTCGCGCCGCCGCATTTGCAGGGTGCCGTTCTCTAACTGTTGCGCAGACTGCGCCAGCCGCCCGTGCTGAGTTTGGGCGTCAAAGGCTCCCTGCATCGCGAAATCGCCAAACAAATACACGGCAGCCAAGATGGTGACCGAGGCGATGCTCAATATCGAAAGCATCAAAACCCGAAATGAGACTTTAAATTGGTTCAGCGTGTCCTGAAGACGTGAGACGATCATGGTTAAATCCTTGAACTCGAAGCAAAAAGCAGAGACCAGATATCGGTGTAAGCTGCTCTTCCATGTAGACCAGTCACAGACGAATAGACTAAATTTGCTAATGTAATATAAATTTATGCTAGTTAATTAGATTATTTTATTTGGCTATAAACCACCGGTGAGGACCATTTTGGGTTGACGCGCGGACAGCCGAGCAGCCGATGCGGCAAATACAGTCTCACTGCCAGTGCTGGGAGCGTGCGGAGCAGCTCGCGGGGACCTGAGCCACCGGCTCATCGCCCTACGTCAGCATCCAACCGAAGCTATCGAGCCAAATGAGTGATCCGCCCCGGCGCTGACCTTGATACTCATAGTGGCTCGATACATCTTCGCCGCGCAACAACGCTCTTTTGATCTACCAAAGACGATCCCACTCGTGCGGCACCGCGAGCTCACCTATACTCTCAAGAGTAAGAGAATCATCGGGGCTATCGCAGCCGGAGATCTGCGCCAACATTTGATTGGCGAGCTTTGGCTTACCGTTCGCGTGAACATGAGTGCCATAACTTGCGCCTTCGACGAGATTTCGAAAACGTCGATCACCACTTTCCGCATTCGACGCCACCTATTCGTCCTTTCTCCCGCTGGTTGCATGACCAGCATGTCCGGCGGTCGATCACGGCTGGAATACTCCTACCAGCGGACGACCGATCTGCGATCCGAAATTTGACAGTGGGGTTCCAACCACGAAGAACCGAATTGGGTCGACTTGAGCCGCTTGTGGTGGCCGGCGAGCGCGGCGATATCATCAAGACCATGCACCGGGCGATGACCGGACAGGGCCTCGCGCGCGATCCCCAAAGCTATGTGATCCATAGGGGCTTGGATACACAGCCACCGGCCGTCGGCAGGGTGGTGGGCAAGGGGCTGGCGGGCGACGAACTGACCGGCCGGCTGCACCTCGTCATCGACGGTGCGGACGGACGGATCCACTATGCCGAGATGACCGAGGCGGCCGGTGAGGGGATCACGGTCGGCAGCATTGTCGAAGTCGGCCGCGCCGAGGCCCCTCCCCGCCCCGCCGACCGCAACATCGCCGAGCAGGCCCGCGACAATGGCGGCCTCTACGAGAAGGCCAAGACCACGCCCGCGACGGCGCGGCGTGTCCAGCGTCTTCAGTCGCTCAAGCTCCCCTACGGCCATTTTCACAGCGGCGGGCTGCCACCAGCTCGCTGCAATTGCCGCCTGCTCGACCGGCAACGCCACCCGACCTTTCTGGCGGTTTGGCGACTCAGGACTTATCGGAGGGTGTCACAGTCGCCTCCTCGGCCGGAATCCGCAGCTTCATGCAGCCCACCGTCAAGATCAGCCCAATGATCCAGAACGTCCCGGCGACACCGGTGAACAGAACGACACCGCCGAACATGAGTGGTGTAACAACCTGCGTGAGACGGTTGCAGGACAGGCGGAACCCAAGCACCTCGCCCACCTTGTCAGGTGGTGAGAGATTGATCGTAGTCGTGATCGACAGGGGCTGTCCAAGTCCGAGCCCGAGCCCGATCGCCAGCGAGACCAGCGTGAGCGCGACAAGGCTTTCGGAAAACGGAATGGTCAGGAAGAAGATTCCGCTGAAGAGGATCGAGCACACGACGACCTTGTTCTTTCCGAACGTCTTGACCAGCGGAAGCAGAAAGACCCGCATGATCACACCGCCGCCATTTTGGATAGCGATGATAATGCCGACCCAGGACGCCGAGACGCCAAGTGCGTAGGCGTAGAGCGGGAAATAGGCGACATACATGTCCTTCGCCATGAGGATTAGCGAACTGATCAGAAAGGCCCGGCCCATGTAACGATGATAGCCGAATATCTTCAGCGGATTAGAGGACGAGGGAGTCGGGACATGGGTGACTTTTGTGATGCCGACGGGCGGGAGCGGCAGCAGAACGAAGAACGCGATCAGAACGATCAGGCCCAGGGTGAGGAACGCCCAGTCGTAGCCGATATAGTCACCCATGACGCCGCCAATCAGCGGGCCGAAGAAGCTGCCGAGCGCCATGCCCAGACTGAAGACAGCGACATTCTTTTCTCGCGACCAGGCGTCGTTCTCCATCCCGCCGATGTTCTTCTGCGCGGCGAGGATAAACACCGTCCAACCGCTGCCTGTGATGAGCTGCGAGAGATACATGCCTTCGCGGCTGGGAAAGACATGGGGTATTATCAGCCCGGCGCCGCCGATCACGGCACTCGCGAGCAGAATGTTACGCGTTCCGTGGGTGTCCATCCATTTGCCCACCGCCACAGCCATGAGCAGCGGGACGAACGAGTAAACCGCAACCAGCACGCCGATCTCTCCGGGACCGATCTCGAGCGTGATTGAGAAGAGCGGTACCAGCGGCCGCGTCCCCATCGTCCCCATTATGAAGAAGAACCCAGCGATTGCGACTAGCGGCCTTTTCCGGAGCCATTCCAGCGCACCGTTCACGGGTTTGCGGAGTTCGGCCGGGCGGTCTCTTTCCGACACCGGCTTACCGGCTGCCTTTTAAGGCAAAAAGAGTCGCTTCGCGTCTGAACTCTTCTGCAAACGGGTTTCGCCGCCCCATCTTACCAGTCCTGCTTGAGCTGCGTCATCCAGGGTCTTTGGCGGCAGGTTCCGCTGCGAAGAGAACCAGCTTCTCGCCCCCGTTTACGTTGCGTACCTGCTTCGCCCAAATCACGGCGTCTCTTTCCGATAAAGCGCTGCATTCCCGGTAGCGCTCCTGCCGATCAAACTGCCAAGGGCAGTTGGCCGGAGCGGAGGACGACGCGATGGCGGAACAAGATCCTGAGGTGACACACCGCCTGCGCGGGCGATAAGTGCTTGGACCGCAGCCGCACAAGTGCGCCCCTGACAGAGGCCCATGCCCGCACGAGTGGCCATCTTGACAACGTGGGCGGTCGCGCCGCCCCATTCGGCCGCGCGGGTAATCTCACCGGCGGTCACGTCCTCGCAGCGGCAGACGATCGTGTCGGCCTGACACAGCCCGTAGAGCCCCGGTTGCGGATTGGACCATTCTGCCAGGCCCTTGCGGAAACGCTGTAGCCGGGCGCGACGCCGTCGCGCCGCGGCCACTGGTGCCGGATCGCCAGGTACCGCACCGAGCCGGTCGGCAACAGCCTCAGCCGCGATGAGGCCCTGAGCGTCGGCCGATTCGACGCCTTCGATCCCTCCGCCGTCGCCCACCACGAACACGCCCGGCACGGTTGTTTCGAAGTGATCGTCCCGCTCCGGCACCCACCCGCCGTAAAGAGGAAGATAGCGATGCGCGCATCCCGCAAGCAGCGCGAGCTCGAGGTTCGGCCGGACCCCGAAGCCCAGGCCGACCGTCGACGCGGCGATGCGCCGCTCTTCGCCCGCCACCGGAGACCATGCGTTGTCGAGACGCGTGAGCAACACATGCTCGGCCCTGCCGTCGCCTTCAATCCTGCTGATCGCGTGACGGCGGAACAGCGGGATACCGTGCCGCTGGAGAGCACGCTCAAAGCGGATTCCCCGCGCCAACAGTCTCGGCGCTGTCGACATTGCCGCAAGCGTCCGCGGCCCTGGCGGACCGGCTGCGTCAACGACGGCGACCACCTCGGTCCCCGCATCAGCCAGCTGAGCGGCGACGAGACGGATCAGCGGGCCGGCACCGGCGATAACGACCGGACCCTTGGGCACCACCCCGGTGCCCTTGGCAAGCGCCTGAATAGCGCCCACGCCATAGACGCCCGGCAAGGTCCAGCCGGGGACCGGGATATGCACTTCAAGGGCGCCGGGCGCGAGGATCAATACGTCCGGTTCAAGCTCCTGATGGCTGCCGTCATGCGTGACCACCCAGAGCTTCCGGGGCGGGAACAGGGCCACCACTTCATGCACCGCGCGATGGTCGACAAGCGCCGAGCGAGCGTGCAGAGCGGCGCGGGCCTTTGTGCCAGCCGCGTCGGCAAGCGATCCAGGTCCTGCCCGCCAGGTCTGGCCTCCTGCATCCAGGTTATCGTCGACCAGCACAGACCGAACGCCACGCCGGGCAAGCCGCTGCACGGCCGAGAGCCCGGCCGGCCCAGCACCGACGACAACCACCTGCACCTGCGCCTGGGTCATACCCTGTCCTTCATGGCCATAGCGTCGATCTCCACCCGCATCCCGGCGCGCACTGGCGTTCGGCACGTGCGGATATTGCTGCGATCATCCACGGTTGCCACGCATTGGAAGCAGCTCCCCATGAAGCAGAACGGCCCACGAGGCTCGTGCAGACGGGCCGAACAGTGAAACGCGTCGATCCCGGTACTCAGCAAGGCCGCCGCCAGATTTTGCCCTTTATGAACGCTAATAGTAGTGTTATTTACTACTACGTCAATAAGCGGCGTATCGGTCTGCGTGGCCCGAAATCGCGGTTCGGTCATCGTCTGCTCTCCGGCTTTGATTGGATCGCCGTCATTATTTGGATGATAGTGTGGGAAAGCAACATCGCAGATAGGGGAGAAGCGAAGTGCCTGACGGGACGACGGTAAAGGCCGACATTGCCGTCATTGGAGCTGGCGCTGTGGGCTCGGCTTGCGCGCATGCACTTGTAAGGCAGGGCTTCGATGTCATCCTCGTCGATGCCGCCTCTCCAACGGCGGGTACATCGGGCGCCTGTTCGGGTCTCATTGCCGTTTCGACCAAGAAACCGGGCTTGGTGCTCGATCTCGCGGTCGCCAGCAAAGCGCTTTATCCCGAGATTGTTGGCGATCTGCATCAACCGGTGGAGTACCGTCAGAGCCCGACCCTGATCCTGATTGAGCACGAGGCGGAAAAGCCGGCTCTCGAACGCACCCAAAAGGCGGCTGCCGAACTCGGGTTCCGGCTTGACTATCTGAATCGAAACGACGTCCGCAACCGCGAGCCCCATTTGTGCGGCGACCTAGTCGGCGCACTGCGTTGCGAAGACGAACAGGTTGTGAATCCCTACCTGATGAATCTCGCGCTCGCACAACGGGCCATCGCGCTCGGGGTTCGGCCGCTTTTTGGCGTGCGGCCGATCCATGTCGATGTAACAAATGGTCAGATCACGGGCATCGAAACCACGGCGGGGCACATCGACGCTGAACAGTATGTGTTTGCCGTCGGGGCATGGAGTGCTGAACTCGGCGCCCTCGTCGGGCTGGACCTGCGCGTGGTGCCGCGGCGCGGCGAGGTTGCAGTGACAGCGCGGGTGCGACAGCTCGTCGAACATTATGTCATGACCGCCGGCAGCATGATCGCGAAGAACGACCCAAAGGTTGCGGAACGCTCGAGCGACCCACTGATGCAAATGGGCGGAGGCCTGGGCATCCACATGACCGGTGAGGGCCAGGTGGCCCTGGGCACCACGCGCGCCTTCGCCGGGTTCGACCGGACGAGCAGCGAAGCGGGGATCAGCGCGATCCTATCCGCCGCGGCACTTCGGCTTCCGGCGCTCGTCGATGTTCCGATCCTTCGTTGCTTTGTCGGGCTGCGACCGCATGTCCCTGACGGCCGCCCGCTGATCGGCCGCAGCCGACGGCTCAACAATCTGCTGGTGGCCACGGGCCATGATGGCGACGGGATTTCGTTGTCTGTGATCACTGGTGCTTTGATCGCCGACCTGGCGGCCGGGCGTTCGCCGGCGGTTGACCTCACCGCTGCCGACCCCGATCGCTTCACTGAGATACAGGCGGACAATAATGAAGTAGCTTTAGCAACCACTTGATGATTGCAAGCGACTGCCGGGTCCCACATAATTCAGCCCAGGTGCCGGGAAATCAGTCCTGGCAGGCTCTATCGTGGAGGTTCCAATTGATGACTCATTCCGGTCCTGGCTGGCGCGGCAGCTTTCCGGCAATCGTTACACCGTTCACCATCGACGGCGATCTCGATGAGCGGGCGCTGCGTGAAAACGTAAGGCTGACCGTCGATGAGGGCTCGCACGGTCTCGTTATCGCCGGTCACAACGGGGAAGCGCATCTGATGTCCGGGGCGGAACGTGCCCGCGTCATCGAAATCGCCGTCGAGGAGGTTGACGGCCGCATTCCCGTCATCGCGGGAACAGGTGGGATCGCCACCGCCGAGGTCATTGGCCACAGTAAGGCCGCCGCAGCGGCCGGCGTTGACGGGATCATGATCGAGCCACCATACTTCATGAGGCCAATCGAAAGTGACCTTATCGAGCACTTCAAACGTGTCGCCGACGCCGTCGACTTGCCGATGATGGCCTACAACAACCCCGCGCGCGCGCAGGTCGACCTGACGCCGGAGATTGTTCTTGAACTGATGTCCGTTGCGAGAGTCTCAGCCATCAAGGACAGCCTGGGCGACTTCACGCGCATCGTCCATCTGCTCCATACCGCCGGACCGAAGCTGGCCGTGTTCGTCGGTCCGTCGCGCCTGTTCGGATACGCCGGTATCACAATTGGCGCGGCCGGGTTTGTCGATGGGCTGCAGCAGGTCGCAGGACCGGTGGCCGCGCAACTGTTCGAGCTTGCTCAGGCCGGCGACCGTAAGCGCGGTCTAGAGGTGCAGCGGCAACTCTTCCTTCTCGGCGAGGCACTGTTTCACTCGGCCGGAACGTCGCCCGCCACAATAAAGGACGCGATGCGGTTTCTAGGCCGGCCGGGCGGCTTTCCCCGTCCGCCGCTGCGCACCATGAAGGGGGCCGATCTTGATGCTTTCACCGGCCGGCTGCGCGACATCGGCTTCGCGCCAAAGGTGGCCGCTTGAAGCAGGCAAGGGTCACAGAACAGGCGTCAGCAGGCGCTGTCCCGCGAAATGCGCACGCAGGTTGTCACGGATCAGGCTGGCCGAAGCTGTCTTTGCCCGGGCGGTCTTGGACGCCATATGCGGCGTCACGATGACTCGCGGATCACGCCTCAGGACAGCTGGTGCATTCGGTTCGTCGGCCACCACGTCAAGTGCGGCGCCGCCGAGCCTGTCATCGGCCAGAGCTTCGATCAGAGCAGTTTGATCGACCGCGCCGCGCGCAATGCTGACGAGCACCGCTGAGGGGCCGAGTAGGTTCAACACATCTCCATCGATGATTCCCCGGGTTTTGGGGCCGCTTCGGCAGGTGACGGCCAGCACGTCGGATGATCCCGCCAGCCGCGCAAGATCGCCAATGAATGGCCAGGGAGTATTCGGCTTGTGCCTTGGTCCGCTATAAGCGATATCCATGCCGAAGGCGGCGGCGCGTAGCGCCAACTGCCCCCCAATACTTCCCAAACCGAGAATGCCCAGCCGTGTACCGGGAAGACTCCGCCCCAATGGCGGCACCGTGTGGCCCCAGTGCCCCGCACGGACCAGCCTGTCGCCAATGCAAAGGCCCCGGAGGCTGGCCAGTATAAGGGCCATCGCAAAGTCCGCCACATCACCAGCGGACAGGCCCGGCGTAGCACATAAGGGAATGCCACGCGCAGCCAGGCAGGCGCTGTCGATCCGGTCGACATGCCCCCCCGCCACAGCAACAAGTTCAAGTGCCGGGAAAGCGTCGATCAAGGCAGCGTCCGCGCCGGCGTTCGTCGTAGTGACAAGCGCTAGGACGTCTTTTGCAGCCATCGTGGCCGGGCGGTAACGCTCCCGCAACCATACGATCTCGAAGTCTTCTTGAAGCGCGTCTCCAAGGGGAAAGGCCGAGCGCGGGTCATCGACCAACGCCACGACCGGGCGCCGATCATCCCTCAATTGCCTGACGACTGGGACTGCGATTGCACGGGCTGAGCCTCCTGCAGTCGCGAGCGGCGCACAAACTGCGATACCAGGACGAACCCGAACGCAGCAAAACCGAGGAAGTCGGTCGGCCCTTGCGGGTCAATGCTACTGACCACAGAAACGACAAGTATAAGACGTTCCAACAGCGTGGCCCGTATCACCAAGTATCCTTCCCACGCTGCCGCCATGGCGATGAGGCCGGTTGCACCTGTAAGCACCGCCATGACGATGTCGAGGAAAGTACCATCCAGTGTGATCGACGTATAGGCCATCAGGAACGGAATGATGTAGAGACCCTTCGCCATCTTCCAGCCAAAGAGCGCCGTTCGGAATGGCGGCGCCTTGCCGACGCCCGCCGCCACATATGATGTGACACAAACTGGTGGCGTCACCGCCGAATCGACGGCAAACCACAGCACGATCAGGTGCGCGGTCAGCACTGGAAGGCCCAGATCGACCAGCGCCGGAGCGCAGAGGATCGCAACAATAAGGTAGGCGGCGCTGACCGGCAGTTCAATGCCAAGAACGAGAGAAACAAGTCCGACAAGGCAGATTGCGAGGAACAGGCTGCCGCCTGTGCCGTCGAGCATGAAGCTGGAGAACTTGACGCCTATTCCGGTGAGATCGACAACACTGATCACCATGCCGACGCAGGCACAAGCAGCCGCAACCGGAAGCGCAAAGCGGGCCCCCATCTCCAGCGCCTCGATGAAGCCAGCAGGTGTAAGCCGCGTCTCCTTCCTCAGAAACGAAGTCGCGATCATCGCCAAGATGGAGAAAAACCCGGCGTATGTCGCGGAGTATCCGCCGATCAGCATGCCAACCATCAAGCTGAGCGGGACCAGAAACGGCAAGCCGCGCAGCAGAACACGACCGAGATTGACCCAGTAGTCGCCAGGAAGCGGGTTCGGCTTGAGGCCGATCTTGGATGCGTAGAAATGGACGTTGGCGTAGACGCCGACGAAGTAGAGGAGAGCTGGTAGTGCTGCCGCCTTGGCGACCTCGGCATAAGGGATGCCTGTGAGGGAAACCAGCAGGAAGGCCGCCCCGCCCATGATTGGCGGCAGCAAGAGCCCGCCGACGGAAGACGCCGCTTCCGTTCCAGCGGCAGCATGCGCCGGCATCCCCTCCTTCTTCATCAAGGGGATGGTAATTGATCCGGTTGTGACGACGTTGGCCGACGAACTCCCGACGATCGAGCCCATGAAGGCGCTGGCAAGAACCGCTGTCTTCGCGGCGCCGCCGCACATTCTTCCGGTCAGGCTCCGGGCGAGGTCAATGAAAAACTGACCCGCACCAGTCTTCTGCAGGAAGGCGCCGAACAGCACAAAGAGGACCACAAATTCGACGACCACGCCGAGTGGCGAGCCGTATATGCCCTCCGTCGACATGAACATGCGGCTGATCAACTCGTTCGGCCCATAGCCGCGATGCCCCCAGTATCCTGGGATAAGGTTTCCGTAGACGGCATAGAGAACGAAGACACCAACCGTGATGACGAGCGCGGTACCAATGGCCCGACGCACGATCTCGAAAACCAGGAGAATGGCGATGCCGCCAATGACTTTGTCAGCGATATTGGGGATACCAATCCGGCCCAAGAGCGCATCGGACTCGATCTCGAGATAGACGTGCACCGCGACGGCGAGCCCGACCAAGACCAGATCGATGGCAAAGGACCAGTGTCTAGGTGTCCCAGCATGCAGGGGCCGCAGGAGAATGATCAGGACAATTGTGCCCATCAGATTGAGGTGCCGTGCTGCATCCGCCGACATCAGCCCGACCCCACCGAGCCAAAGATGGAACAGCGAGTAGGCAACTGCGATGGATATGATCGCTACGCGCAGCGTCCGACTTGCGAGGTCATTCCGCGATTCCAATTCCGCCGGGATATCCATGCCGATTTCCGTCTCGTGAGGGCTTAACCAAAGGCAGCCAATGCCCGTGTGATGCGCCGCAAGAGGCGATCACCGCAGCGGAGGACGACGAAGAGACGCTATGCCTTTTCTCTTCGTCGTCCGCGATCTTACCGAGTTCTTATCTGAAGACGCGGTGCGTTATTTGATAAGACCGATCTCACGATAATAGCGTTCGGCACCCGGATGGATCGAATGCCCGGTGGCCTGCTCCAGTTCCTTCGCGAGATTGATGTTCAGCTTATTGAAGGCCGGATGAACAGCGATCAGCCGCGCCTTGTTCTCGAAGGTGAATTTGACCATCTGGTAGACGACGTCCTCGGGTACGCGATCGAGGCACATCCACGACCCGGGTATCCCGAAGCCCACAGTCTCGCCGCCCACTCCGGGATAGGTGCCAGCCGGTATCGAGACGGGCACGAAGTAGGGATACCGGCCCCGCAGCATTTCAACCTTCTCGGGTTCGAGTTCCAGCAGTCTGATTTCCTGGACATTGGAAAGCTCCAGGACCGGCGGCGCCGGATGGGAGATGAACTCGATGAAAGCGTCAATTCGGCCGTCGGTCAGCGCCTTGGTGGCTTGCTTCTCGGCAATGTACTCAGTCCGGATATCATCTGGACCGATCCCGTAGAGAGAGAGCATCAGCAGACCGCGCGCATTCGCTGACGAACCCCGTTCGCCGATCGCGACACGCTTGCCTTTAAGATCCCCAATCGACTCGATCCCGCTGTCGGCCAACACGACCCAGTGGCTCTCGCTCGGCGGGAGCATGACCACGCCGCGGAACGCTGACTGGTCCTGGGCTGACTCAAACGGAGGTTCGCCGGCACGCGCCAGATGCATGCCGTCCGTCGACACCCAAGCGCATTCGATGTTGCCCTGGGCCAGCGTAGTATTGTTGATGAATCCCGCGCCACCTTCGAGCGACCAAGTCACGTCTTCCATCTTCTCGTTGAGAATCTCCACGACGCCGGCGGCCATCGGGTACCACGATCCGCCCGGCGCCGACGTCAGAAACGTGTAGCGCTCTTTCGCATCGACGGCGACGCTTCCAGCGGTGACGCCGGCCAGCAGGGCGATAGCCGCTGCTGCGGCCCTGGAGATGGAATCCAAGGTAGGTGAATAGGACATTTCTTCTCCCCTTTTGCTGGACGGTGAAGTCACACCACCCGTTCTTATCAAGCGGCCTCTACCAAAGATCCGCAGAGGACAGCCTCCCATTGCACACGATAACCGACGCCGCAGATCAAAACAAGAAAAACGTAGTAGCTCTAGCTACGTCTATCTACAAATAAGCTCGGGGTGCGGCGAAAGCCAGCGCGTGGGATCGAACAGGGGCAACTCCGGCTCCTGCCCGAGGATGCGGTCGGCAAGCAATCGGCCGAGATAGGGACCGAGGGTATACCCGCTAACACCGCTGGCGATCATGAAGGCGGTGTTGCTAGTATCGAGAGGTCCGATCATGGGCAGGTAATCGGGGTAGTGATCGCGTACGCCGAACCAGGCACGCACCACCCGCGCCTTGCGCAGGGCCGGAACTGCATGGCTAGCAAGACGAAGATTTCCAATGAGATTATCTGGGTCGACACGATAGCTGCCCGGTCTGACGCCGGGCAGGCCCGTCCAGCCGCCACCGATGAGCACTGTGCCATTCGGCTTTTGCTTGAGCGAAAGGCGGCCGCTCACAACGCCGAGCATCCGTCTTACCAATGGCGGTTGCCGTTCGGTCACGATCATCTGGTTGATGCGCTGCCCGACCGGCAGGTCAAAACCCAAGAGGCAGCCGAGGTCCCGGTTCCAGACACCGCCCGCCAGCAAGATCCGGGCCGCCTCGAAGTTTGTTGTCCCGGTAGCTACAACGTATCCATCACCGAGTCGTTCGATCCGGGTTACCTTGCGGCCCTCGCGCACATCAACCCCGGCATCGGACAAGGCTCTCTTAAAGACTCTTGCCGTGATCGTGGAGTCTGCGTAGCCGTCGATGGCGCAGTAGCTCGCCAGCACAACATCCGCTGATAGCCCCGGTTCAAGCGCAAGAGCGGCATTTGCACCGACAAAACTGATCGGCGCGCCCGCATCCCGCCTTGCACCGGCCACCTGCGTCAATCGTTTGGCCTCGGCTTCGGTGAAGGCGAGCACGAGCCCGCCGATCTCGCGATATCCGACATCGCGACCGAGCCACCTCTCTGTGCTGCGCCACATCTCCCACGCGCGCATGGCGTAGGGCGTGAGCTCCGCACGTGGGTACTGGATGGCGAGCGTGCCAGCATTGCGTGACGACGCCCCCATGCACACACCCCCTGCCTCCAAAAGGATTACGCGCATACCCCCTCTGGCGAGATGAAGCGCGGTGCTGCACCCGAGGATACCACCGCCGAGCACGGCGATGTCGTGGCGGCCATCAGTCATTCGGGGCAGTTGCGACAGTGTCACCGATCCCAGAGTCCCAGGGGGCCGGCTCCGGCAGGTCGGCCAGAATGTCATCATATGTGTGCACGCCGGTGAGCGTGGCCGAGTGAACCGGGCGGATCGGCACCTGAATCGTCCAGGGCATCGGTTGGGGCCCAGACGCGCGCTTTGCGATGGCCAGCCTCATCACGGCGTCGCCGCAAATACGTCCCTGGCACGGGCCCATGCCGCAGCGCGTCCAGCTCTTCAACTGGTTAAGGTCAAAGGCGTGATCGGCGAGCGCATCCTCGATCTGGCCGCGCGTCACATCTTCACAGCGGCAGACCACCGTTGACCGGCTGCAGGCTTCGATGAGACCCGAGGGCGGCATCATGAGCCGCGCCATGGCCCGCCCAAAGCGCCCGGCGCGGACAAGCCGCCGTCGCAACGGACGGGCGCGCCGGTCGAAGTCCTCGGGCCGCACTGCCCGAAGTTCATAGGCTGCGGCCAATCCGGCGAGGCGTCCTTCGAGCTCGGCCGCCGCCGCGCCGAGGATGCCCGCGCTGTCGCCCGCCGCGAACACGGAAGGCAGCGAGGTCCGGAGATCGGCGTCGCGCGTAACGACCAGTGACTGGCAATCTTGGTCAAAGCGGTGATCGGCCCCCAAGAGCCGTGTAATTTCACTGTTGGGTAGCAAGCCCTGCCCGATTGCCACGGCATCGGCTTCGAGTTCCAAGGCTTGCGCATCACACCGCGGTCGCCCCAAAGCCCCGAGTGGACGGATGGCGACGCCCGAGACCTGTTCGGCGCCGTAAATAGCTGTAACTGCGTGGTGACGATAAACTTTCACACCCGCTGTGCGAAGTCGGTGCATCCAACCCAAACCGCGCCAGAGGAGGTCGGAGCGCGTGATCATTGACGGGAGAGCCCCCAGCCAGTCGAGGCTGGCGTTGCTGTCGACCACGGCCACCACCCGTCCGCCAAGTTCCAGGATGCCGGCGGCCACCGCGTAGATCAGCGGGCCGCCACCCGTTACCACTGTGGCGACACCCGGCAGCATCTTCTGACTCTTGAGCAGGATTGTCGCGCCGGCTAAGCCAATGACGCCGGGCAGTGTCCAGCCGTCAACCGGGATACTGCGCTCATAAGCGCCGGTGGCAACAACGAGAACCTTGGGCCGGTAACGGACCCAGCGATCAATCGTGGCGGTGCCGATCTCCGGTCCTGGCGCCGCCAGCCAAATGCTCTCGCCGAAAGCAGTCTCGACTGTCGAGGCGGCAAGCTCTGCCCTCAGTGCCTCTCCGCTTGCGTGATCGGTGCCAGGCCGTGCCGGCGTCGCGAATGCCGGAGACCGATAGACCTGGCCGCCCGCTTGCCGCTGCTCATCGGTCACCACGACCGAGAGGCCGGCCTCGGCGGCTGTCACCGCGGCGGCGATACCGGCAGGGCCTGCGCCAAGTACGAGAACATCAGGCGCACGCAGTTCAGCAGTCATCGCCGATACCCAGCTCAACCTTCATTCCGTCCCGAACCGGCTCGAGGCAGGCCCTGACCCGGCGGTCGTCGACAGAGACCACGCATTCCTGGCACATACCCATGAAGCAGAAGGCCCCGCGCGGGGCCTTGGCCACGGGGCTGAGACGCAGCGTTCGAACACCCATGCCTAGCAGCGCGGCTGCAAGATTTAACCCGGCTGGCGCGATGGCCGCCCGCCCATCGACGGCGAAGGTGACGGTTCCCTGTTGCCGAGCGGTCGTTGGCGGATCGGAGGTCATATTGCAACGTTATCATCTGGAGTTGCTCAAGCAACCACTAAATGGTTGCGCGGGATCGCGTCCTCTGAAATAGTCCGATCCGTCGGCCGCGTTCATGCAGGCCATACACACTGACCATGGGACTCGATGATGTTTAACGCCAGCAAACGCCGCAGCACGTGGCAGGGATCGTTCACGGCAATCGTCAATCCGTTCACGACCGATGGAGAACTCGACGAACCGGCGCTCCGCGCGAATATCGATTTGGCGATCGAAGAAGGTGTGCACGGCCTCGTCATCTGCGGTCACAACGGCGAGACACATCTGATGACCGACTCCGAGAGGGAGCGCGCCATCGCGATCTGCGTCGAGCAGATCGCCGGAAGAGTACCGGTGCTTGCTGGGACCGGCGGCATCAGCACGCCCGCGGTGATTGCTCGTACCCGCGCGGCCAAGAACCTCGGCGCCAACGGCGCGATGATCGAGCCGCCCTACTTCATGACACCGAAACCAGCCGACATTCTGGCGCATTTCGTGAGCATCTCGGACGCGGTCGATCTGCCAGTGATGTTCTACAACTGTCCGTCCCGGTCGGGGACGGACGTGAAGCCTGATCTGTTCGGCGAGCTCATCGAGCGATGTAATATCGTCGCCATCAAGGACAGTGCCCATAGCTACGACCGCACGATGGTCATGATACGCGACTTCGGCGCCGAGATCGGCATCTTTATCGGCCCCGCTGGCATCTGGGGCTTTGCGGGCATCATCATGGGCGGCGCCGGCTTCGTCGACGGGCTGCAGCAGGTGATCGGACGCCCAGCCACAACGCTTTTCGACCTCGCCGTTGAGCGCAACGTCGAAGCGGCAGTGCCACTGCAGCACCGGCTGCACGGGTTGCGCACGCTTCTGTTCAATTCGCCCGGGACATCGCCCGCAACCATCAAGGATGCGATGCGCCTGCTCGGCCGCCCGGGCGGTTACCCGCGGTTGCCGCTTCGGCCGATGCAAGGCGCGGATCTTCGCCACTTCGAAGAGGGTCTGCGGGCGCTCGATATCATGCCGGAGAGCGCGGAGAAGACGAAGAGATTGCGGCAGGCTTAGCCAGCGCCGAACCGAGATGACCGTTCCCGCCCCAGCTGCGCCCGGCGAACACATCGAAGATGTCGATACGCCGGCATTGCTAGTCGATCTTGATCGGTTCGAGGCGAACCTCGATACAATGGCGGCCCGCGCCGCCACCGCAGGGGTCGCCCTCCGGCCGCATGCCAAGGCCCACAGGTGCCCGATGGTCGCCCATGCCCAACTTGAGCGGGGAGCGATCGGCCAATGCTGTCAGAAGGTTGCCGAGGCCGAGGCGATGGTTGTTGGCGGCGTCCAGAACGTGCTGATCACGAATGAGATCGTCAACCCGCGCAAGCTTGCCCGTGTGGCCGCGCTCGCCCAGCACGTTGAGATTGGGGTCTGCGTGGACAGCATTCTGGGGGTAGAGCGTCTTGCCGAGGCAGCTACTACATTCGATGTCGAAATCCGTGTTCTGGTCGAGATCGACGCAGGCCAACATCGCTGCGGTGTCCCTCCGGGCGAGGCGGCTGCCGATCTCGCCCGCCTCATCACCGGTCATCGAGGGCTCAAGTTCGATGGCCTTCAGGCCTATCACGGCAGCGCCCAACAGATTCGGGACCACAGCGCGCGCGCGACCGCGATCAATGGTACTCTCGAAGCGGTCGAGGCGACGATCCAGGCCATGCGCGCCGCAGGAATTTCCTGTGCCACCGTCACAGGGGCCGGGACAGGAACCTACCCATTCGAGGCGGCCAGTGGGCTCTACACCGAGATTCAGCCAGGATCATACATCTTCATGGATCACAGCTACATCCGCATCATGGGCCCCGAAGGCGAAACCGTTGTCGATTTCGCACCGGCGCTCTTCGTGCTGACCGAGGTCATGAGCCGCCCCGCGCCAGACCGCGCCATTGTGGACGCTGGAAACAAGAGCGTATCGACCGACGGCGGTCTGCCGGAAATCGCGGATCTGCCTGGCCTGGCAGTTCGCCGCGTCGCTGACGAACATGGGACAATCGAGGTCGAGGAAGGCGACGGCCCAGCGCTCGGGGCACGTCTGTGCCTCCTTCCCGGCCACTGCGACACAACCGTCGGCCTGCACGATTGGCTGGTCGGCGTCAGAGACGGGTGCGTCGAATCTGTCTGGCCGATAACCGGCCGCGGGAGGAGTTATTAGGTTATGACAGACAGTAAAACTCTGGGTGTGGGATCCAACGATCCCTATCTAAGTGGGGTAACACCGGACCGTCCTGATATGGCGCATCGCGCGATTGAGGGGCGGATGGTGGCGGTATCGGCCCGTAGCCATGATGCCCGAGGGCTCTCGCTCATCCCGCAGCGCACGCG
Organism: Pelagibius sp.; assembly: GCF_965249265.1. Classification (NCBI taxonomy): domain Bacteria; kingdom Pseudomonadati; phylum Pseudomonadota; class Alphaproteobacteria; order Rhodospirillales; family Rhodovibrionaceae; genus Pelagibius; species Pelagibius sp. The sequence goes on from NZ_OZ252224.1 coordinate 4,464,464, forward strand.
CTGCCTGCGCCGCTATGATATCCATGAACTGATCGTCACCGACGAAAGCGGACAAGGCTCAGGCGACACGGTCGATCGCGTCGCTTATCTTGGATTTTTCGAGATTACCTCTGGCGGGTTGCTGATCCAAGGTGACGAGCTTTTGATCGCCGATCAGATGATCGGCAGTGTAATCGGCTTCGACGAAACGCACCTGCCGAACCACCTTAACATCGTGGTTTCGGCCGCGCAGCGCGAAAGCGGCAGAGCCAGCGGCCTAACCCTCAACGATCCCGTTATCTTTCAACCGGTGTGGAACAACTAGCCGGACCTTCCCCGCCCGCCGTTACCCGCACCGGCGGCGGAAGCTCCGGCAAGCGCATTGTCCGGCGCGTCGCCGATGCCAGGCTCCGGTTCGATGGCATCCTCCCGCTCGAAGGTGGCGCGAAACCGATCGTATTCCTGCGGCGCGTAAAACCTCGCCCGCAGTTCCGACAGACGCGGCCCGAAGTTCGCCTCGATCTCGGGGCGCAAAGCCGTAAAGAATTCGGCGAGATACAGGTCGTGGCGGATCACCGTCTCCGCCATGCTGACGACCGGCGGACTCTGTGTGTGAACCCCATAGAAGTCGCCCGAGACATTGGCGGTCAACGCCTGGGTACCGTCGGCGGCGATTGTCAGAAGATTATCAGCGACGCCCCTGCGTTCACCGTCTCCCTCGTGGAGATGGACCGTAACCGACGGTCCAACCCGGTACCGATCGGGATCGTCGCCGAACAACACGATGAAAACCCGCACGCCATGCTCGGCAGCGTCACAAAGTGCTGCTCGATGCGGTTCCAGCACATCCTGCGATGCCTTCAAATAGATCCGATCGCGGGCGCTCGCGATGATTTCGTTGGTCTTGGCCTGGATGTGCTTTCGACCAGCGATGTCCAGAACGTAGTGGTGACTCTCAGTGGTATCGAGCTTCGACAGCTTCGCTGCAACCTCATCACATCGCCCGCTGGTCTCCCGCGCGATACGTCGCATAAGATCTCCGGGGTCGACTGGTATGTAGCGCGCTGGGCGCTGGCCGATCAGTTGAACGGCCATCTTTGTCGACAGGCTGGTCAGCGCACCATAGACGTTCGCGCGCGGGATGTCGGCAACCTTGCTGAGTTCGTATGCCGTCGCCGGATTGGTGTGCAACAACGCCACATAGACCCGCGCCTCGTACGACGAAAACCCGAGCACTTGCAGATCTGCAATGTGGCTCTTGACGGAAGCGGACGCGTGCCTGCTTGGCCTTGCGCTGCTAATCGATCGCTCGTTCATTTTTCACCGTGTGCAATTCAATCGATGAGACCCCAAACCGTCGTGACGGCATGCTTGCCGTCGGGACCGCCCAGAGTGTTTGGGAAGCTACTACACTCGCCCTGGGATAGCGAGGTGAAACCGACTTGGCCCGTCCCGCGACCGCGGAAACAGCCGCCGCGACCGACCCTGCCGCAGTTTGATGGCGTCCGAAGTCCTGGATGGCGCGTCGCCGAAAGATCAAGAAAGCTAACCGCCATGGGCCTGGCGCCTCGATGCGACAACGGGGTTGTCCGAATACACAGGCCCCATTCACACACAGGGGGCATTGACACGTTAACTGCCCTGGTCAGCCGAGATCCACCGTGCTCCGGTTCACACGGCGCGGCAGCTTTGATGCCAGTTTGCCAACGCATTAACTCGAAACATCTTGAAGAAACGGCGTGGCAGAAGATGGCGTTGGACGTAGAAGGCACTGTAGACAGCGGCGTGGATCGACAGGAACCGTTGAGTTGATCCGGGCGACTTGAACCGCTGCTGTTTTCTCTCTCGCCGCCGAACCGGCTGGTGTGAGTTTTCAGCACGATTGTTCGTGCGTAATCCTTGGTCGTAAACCGCCGATAGCCGCTCTTTCCGGATGGCAACAGCATATGATTTGAGCTTATCCGTGGTAAGTTGGTTCGGCGCAAAGCCCTGCTTCTTCAGAAGCTTTCGCAAAAGTCTCTGGGCTGATCAGGAGGACTTTTGCGGCGTCTCGCATCCACGCGATCGTGGATGCGATTAATGATCTCGATGCGGGGGGCCTTGACGATCTGGCCAACCTTCTCGCCGCTGCACCTGACCAGGTCAATACGCCGAACCCGGAACGACTTGCGATATGAGCAGCATCTCGAGAGTCTGGACTGCCTCTGATCTTTGTGCGCCAGGTAAATCAGCCGACGTTCTCCGCATCCCGTATTCGACAACCCGCTCGGCCTATGGATGCTTGCCGATCCCGTTCATCAATGTCAGGGGCGGGGACGGTCCGTGTGCCGTATTCTTTGCGGGAAATCACGGCGACGAATATGAAGGCCAGGTTGTGTTACGGGAGCTTGCGCAAGAACTCGAACCGGAAAAACTTCGCGGTCAAGTTCTGTTGTTTCCGTCGTTGAACTTCTCAGCTGTTCACAATGGTTCCCGGGTATCGCCGTTGGACGGCGGCAATCTGAATCGGCTGTTTCCCGGCAATCCAGATGGAACGCCGGCCGAAATGCTGGCCCATTACATCGCGGCTGAAATTCTACCGATGGCGGATGTAGTCATTGATCTACATTCGGGTGGCCGCTCACTCGACTTCTGGCCCTGCGCAGTCGCCCGGTATGGCGACGGGCACACGGACATCGAAAAGAGGAATGTTGAGTTATTGCGGGCTTTCGGGGCCCCGATCAGTTACCTGACTACGGGTAAGGCCGGTGGTGCTGGGACGACCCTGGCCGCCGCAGCGCAGTCTCTGGGCATTCCCGCAATCATGACCGAGCTGGGCGGTGCAGCCGTTATCCGCCAGGAGGGTCTACGGATTGCGAGGCGCGGGGTGCGCCAAGTGCTGGCGGCTTTCGATATAATTGACCTTCCCGCGGATAACGTCTCTTCATCAACGCAGTTTATCCGCATGGATAGCCGACGGGATACGATCTATGCACCTGTCGCAGGCCTGTTCGAGCCGCTTGTCGAACCCGGTGACGACGTTGCCGCCGGACAAACGATTGGGCGGCTGCATGATATCGATGATTGTCTGCGCACGCCCATGGAAGTGACGGCTCCCTGCCCCGGCTGGCTTGCCTGCCTACGTTCGGACACATCAGCAAATCACTCACTTCATTGAAAAATCCATCCAATCCATCACTGTACGAGTTGCTGTGTGTCCAGTTCGCGCTCGGGCTCGTGTGTCATCTACTGCCTTGCGGGCCAAAGTTGACAATGGTGGCTTGGGTTTGATCCCAGATGGTACCCATGTGGTACCCGGATGCAAGAACGCCCGCCTGAGTTAGGCGGGCGTTTCTGTGTAATGCTTTGTATTCGTTCGATATATTTGGTTGCGGGGCCCGCAACCGCCTCAAATTGACGACTTTACTGGCCAGTTTGTCCGACTGGGTCGAGGAGCGTTTGAATGTGAGATGGTATTTACATCCGTACCCACAAAACAAGAAAGCAAAAAAATCCAAATAGCGTTTACAAGTTGAGGAACTTGGGGAACCATCTTGGCATTTCAGCGCAAAAATCGCCGGAAATCATCCAAGAGAATGTCTAGCGGTTCGAGCCCTGTGCTGAGGCGAATCAGTGGAAGTCTTTCCATTGAATTGCACCCATTTGGATCTGCGAAGTACGCCGCTATAATTGACTTTGTGCCGCCCCATGACGCGCCGATGGGGATGTGCTTCATGCGTTCTAATCTGCGGGCGACGTTTTCCTTCGAGCCGTCATCAAGGACGAAACTGAACAGGCCGCTCGATCCGGTGAAATTACGCTTCCAGGCGTGGTGTCCGGGAAAACTAGGCAATGCCGGATGGCATACCTCCAGAACCAGTGGGTGCTGGCCAAGAAATTCCGCCAAGTGCTGGGCTGTCTCGTTGATCCGGGAAAGACGTACTTCGGCCGACTCCAAGCCCCGCAGCACCAACGAACAATCGTCGGGAGACACACCGACCCCAAGTTCGTGCATGACCCGGTGAACATCCTCTGCGATATCTTTATCGCGGATACTTATACTCCCCATGATCACGTCGGAATGGCCGGACAGGTACTTCGTCAAGGCCTCAATGACAACATCGACACCAAGATCTAGGGGTTTGCAAAAAAATGGAGTCGCCCAAGAATTATCGCAGCCGACCCGTGCGCCCGCGGACCGGGCCAATGCAGTAGTAGCTTTTATATCTTCAACATCCATAGTCAACGATGCAGGTGACTCGATCCAGACAAGGGCCACATTGCCGTTATCGAAGTCGTCGGCTGTCAGGCTGTTGGGTTCATAAAAACGGCACTCGATTCCGAATGATGCAAGCAAGCCGTTCGCAAAGCGGCGCACCGGGCCGTACACATTATGCGGCAATAGAACGATCTGACCGGGTTTAACACAGCCGAGGATCGACACCGTGATCGCCTGTAATCCAGACGGGGTAAGAAAGGTCTCGGTTGCACCATGAAGCGCCGAAACCTGGCGCTCCGTTTCCTGTGTCGTCGGGGTGCCATTCAGACCGTAGGAATATCCTTTTCGCCCCAGGCTGCTGCGCCCTGAAAATGCCTCGAGACCGTCGAAAACCACCGTTGATCCACGCACCGTAGGCGGCGTTAGCGCAGCAAACCCGTGCGTTTTGTACACCCCGGGCCGGCGCCCGCTGAAATCCGCGTCGCTCATGCTGATCTACAGAACCTGACTGAGGAAAAGTTGCGCACGTTCCGTTCTCGGAGAAGAGAAAAACTGTTCCGGTTTGGCGATTTCAACGATTTCACCTGCATCCATGAAGATGATCCTGTCGGCGACTTTTCTTGCAAAACCCATTTCGTGCGTAACGCAGATCATCGTATTTCCCTCGTTCGCGACGCTGACCATGACATCAAGCACTTCATTGATCATCTCAGGATCCAGCGCGGACGTCGGCTCGTCGAACAGCAAAATTTCCGGATGCATGCAGAGCGCCCGCGCGATCGCGGCGCGCTGTTGCTGACCGCCAGACAACTGGCTCGGGTATTTGCGCGCCTGATCCTCAATTCGGACTTTCCTGAGGTATGCCATCGCGGAGGCTTCTAGTTCGGCGGCCGTACCTTTTTTTAGCAGTCGCGGGGCGAGTGTACAGTTCTGAAGCACCGTCATGTGCGGAAACAGATTGAAGCTCTGGAACACCATGCCGGTGCTTTTTCGCGGGTCGTTGGGGCCGGTGTCTGATTGATCGACGGTGCGACCGAATATCGACAACTCACCGCCCTGAAACGTCTCAAGACCATTGATGCATCGGATCAGAGTCGACTTGCCCGAGCCGGACGGGCCGCATACGACAACGCGCTCTCCTTTTTTTATCTCCAACTCGATATCGCGGAGGGCAAGAAAATTCCCGTAGGATTTTTGTATGTTCCGAACCGAAATGGCGGCCTGAGATACATCTGTTATGGCGTTCATGGCATTGCTTTCGGTCTGATTGTCAGCGTTTGAGCGAAGCCTGCATTTTCTTTTCAAGCCGGTGAACCAGTTGAGCGATCACAAGGGCAAGGCACAGGAAGATGATCCCCACGACGAGAACCGGCTCGGCATATCGGAACGTGTCGGACGCGAGATCGAAGGCGACACCAAGCATTTCCGGAACCGCGATAACGGCGAGGTATGGGGTCGCTTTCAGGATCGACACGAAATAGTTCCCCATCGGGGCGGCGATGTTGCGCAGCATCTGCGGGGCGATAACATGAAAAATCGTATTCAACGGCGAGATATGAAGCGCACGCGCCGCATCCCACTGACCGCGCGGAATGGCATCGATCCCCGCTTTGAAAACTTCCGCGAGATATCCGCTGAAATAAATGCTGAGGCCAAGCACCCCCACCACCATGGGAGGCAGGGTGAGGCCGTAGAACGGGAGAACGAAAAACAGAAAATAGAGTTGCGCCAAGACGGGTGTCGAGCGAACGAAATCGATCAAGAACCGCATCGAATAACCGGGCATTTTTCCGGTCCGCCGTACGATCTCCATGGTAAACGCCAGGATGGTCGCGCCGGCACAGCTCAGCACAGTAACGTAAAGGGTCGTCCCGATGGCGCCGAGAATGTGAGGAATGACCTCAATCGCGTAATCGATAGAAAAGCCCATCTCAGGCTCGCTTTGCGCCAGATATCCGGCCTTCAACAAAACGCCCGAATATGGTGATGGGGTAACAGATGATGAAGTAAGCGAGCAGGAGACCGGAATAGATGCCGACCGGGTTGTATTCGATCTGCGCAATCTCTTTGGCTCGCGCGGTCATGTCGACCAGCGTGATCAGGGAGACGAGCGCGGTGCCCTTGATGAGTTGGATCCAAAGGTTGATGAACGTCGGAATCATGGACACGAGTGCCTGCGGCAACTCGATATAGAAAAGAACGTGAACTCGTGATAGCCCCAACGCCTTGCCGGCTTCGGCTTGTCCTGCGTCCAGGCTCTGAAGGGCCCCTCGCACGGCCTGGCTGCCGTATCCGCCGGTATTCAGGCCGAGCACCATGGACCCCACAACGAATGCCGAAAACCGGATATCGAAAGCGGGCAACGAGTAATAAAAAACGAACAACAGGATAACGACCGGTGACGACCGCCAAAACTCGATTACCGCAGTGACGGCCACATAAGCTGCCCCGCGGGCAAAAAACTGAAGTATTCCAAAAAGAAAGGCGAAGGGAACCGCATACAGCAACCCGACGATTACGACGAGTGATGTGATGCGGAACCCTTCGAAGATTCCGAGCATCATGTCTAGAAAGCTCATGGCTTGCTCGGGTCAAGGAGACGTCGGATGTGCTCTGGTGTTATTTTGCATCGCCTGCGCACAAAGCCTGATAACCGATGTCAGCCGGCGCTTTTTCCTGTTTGGAAAAGTCGTTGCGGGCCATGATTTCGTCGAAAGTACCCGCCGCCCGCAGCTTGGTCAGTTGTTCATTGAAAAGATCCCGCAGGTCGGCGTCCTCTTTGCGGAAGGCGACCGCCGCGTACCCGGCTTTTTCCTTGCCGTCCGGCAAGATCAATCCGGTAAAGGGTATCGCACGTTCGATCCCTTTGACGTTTGGGTCCATCGCAACCTTGTTGGCCGTCGCGGCGGAAAACGCGATCGCATCCACCCGACCGGCGACCAACGCTGAAATCGTCGCTTCGGTATTTTGGAACAGCGATATCTGATCCTCGGTTACGCCAGCGGCCATGGCATTCTTCGACTGAACACTGCCGCGCGATGCGCCGAACTTGATCTCCTTGTTCGCGGCGATCATCTCGTATGACGAGATCCTTTCGGGGTTGCCTTCTTTAACAAGCACCGCATCTGTGAGCCGGAGATCGGGGTTCGCAAACGCCACCAGTTCACAACGTTTGGGTGTGATATACAAACCAGAAGCGATGGCGTCGAAACGCGATGCCTGAAGGCCCGGGATCAATGCGCCGAAGTCCGATATAACGAGCTCGACATCCTTGATGCCCAACGAACCGAGCGCGGCAACGACGAGTTCCGGGTGAAAGCCGGCCGCTTTGCCCGATGCGTCGCGGTAACCCCATGGGGCCTTGTTGTGGACGCCGACAACAATCTTACCACTTTTCAGGACACGTTCCTTGGTGGGTTCCGCTGCGGCAGGGCTCATTGCGGGAATCAACACCGCGACGACAATTGCTATTAATTTTCCGAGAAAAGAGCGCCCGTTGACGAATTGAACAGACATGGTCACCTCCTATATTGACATGACTGGTATACCTAATATAAAAAGTATGTCAAGCCTTGGTGTCCGAGCTCGATTGTCGAGTTGATGATGCCGAAACCAGATATCCGTGTCCCCGCGCCCGTGGGGACCGAATTTCATCCAAAGGAGGTCGGGCGATGGCCGATCGAAAGAACCTCAGCGGAATCCGGGTGGAAGGCAGCACGCCGTTGTATGCAGAGGTTAGGGCGGTCATCGCAGAGCGTATCGACGAAGGTGAATACGCACCAAGCGATCCATTGCCCTCAGCTTCGGCGCTGGCGAAAGAATTCGGTGTCAGCCTGATCACAGTCAAACGTGCACTCAAGGAACTCAAGAACGAGGGGCTGTTAACGTCCCGGGCGGGGCTTGGAACATTCGTTAAACGCCCGCGGAAATTTGTTCGCGATTTCAATGTTTCTTTGAATTCCATGGCGGACGTTCAGCGCCTGGGGTTTTCATCTCGGATCGAACTCATTTCCGTCGGCCTGGAAAAACCTAATCTGCCGCCGGCGGAAGGAGACGATTTGCCGGATACGGATATGCTCTGCGTCAAGAAGCTGATCCATGCAGACGATAGCCCGGTCATGTATGACGTTTCGTACGTATCCGAGGACCTCGGCGAGGAATTTCGTGAAACCATACGTAAGAGCCTAATTTACGACGCGCTCGAGAGAATGGACATCCGCGTCAAGAAAGTCGATCTGACGATCGAGGCGGCACCGGCATCTGCGGAAACGCAGCGCTATTGCAATGTCCCGAACGGATATCCCTGCCTTGTGCGGCGATATCGGTATCGAACGTCGCGCGCCGGACTTTATGTCGTCGGCCAGGTCGAATCGCCGTTCGACCGACTTTCATGCACGTTATCGATGGAGCGCTAAAGGTGGCGGTGAGTCTCGCGACCTCCGATGCCCATCAGCCGTTGGCGAACGATTGCGTCGACCGGTTGCGCGCCGCGATGTCGGCGGAAGACATCGACGTCCTCGTCCTCACGGACACAACGAACATCGAGTACTTTTTCGGGTATTCGACGCTGACGTGGCAATACAAGGCTCGCCCGATTTTCGGGATCATCTCGCACGATCGGATGGAGTTGCTGGCTGCGCACACCGAGCAGCGAAACATTGAACAAGTCGCAAGGCCCTTCGGCTCCGCCTATTACGATGGATACTTGGAAGAGGCTTGCGCACTCGCCCATGATCGTATTTCTGCTCAGAATATCCAGGCAAATGGCATTGCCGCCATAGATTACGGACAGGATTTCTTCGGCTTCGGCAGTCTCGAGTTGCTTGACGTACTGCGCAGCCTTTTCCGAGACGGTCGCGTCGTTTCCGGTGGAACAGTGATCTGGCAGGTTCGTCGGGTTAAAAGTGAAGTCGAGGCAGAGCGAAAGCGCGATGCCTTCTCCATCGTCAACCGGGCCTTCGACAATGTCATCGCGAATACCTGCCTCGGCATCTCCGAAACTGATCTCTACCGCCGCCTCCAGTCGGAATTTTTCCTCGAAGGCGCCGAAACGGCACCTCGGATTGCCATGACCTTCGGTCGCGGGGACTTCGTATACAACAGGCCGCCCGGTAGGCGGCGGCTTGCCGAGGGCGATTATCTTTGGACCGACTTCCGCGCCACGGTTGGAGGTTTTCCAGCCGATAGGAACCGCATCGCACGTGGCGGTGAGCCGGAACCTTGGGAGCGCGACACCTACAAAAAGGTCCGCGACGTCACGATAGGCATTGCCTCTGGGATCCGTGCGGGGCAGTTGACGGGAGACGTGTTCGAACGATTTCTCGCGCTTTGGGGTGAGTATGACTTGCCCGCGCCCTACAAAAACCTAAAGCGGATCGGCCACGGTGGCGGGCGGGATGTCACAGAACCCCCGTCACTCTCTCGTGGGGGCACCGAACTGATCGAGGCCGGAATGATCCTGCATATCGAGCCGAAGCTTGAGATGCAGGGCGCCGTTTTCCAGTTCGAAGAAGTGGTATTCGTGACGGATACCGGCGTCGAGTTTCTGAGCGAATTTTCGCCGAAGGAGTTGCCGGTGATCCGCGCAGACTGACGCACATGATCACTTCATACATGACGGAAAGACTGGCGGAATTCGCCCTGGGATTGGACGCGGGCAAGACGACGCCGCAGCGCCGAAACCTGTTGCGGAAAGCCATCCTGGATACGGTGGTCAGTGCCATCGCCGGGACGGCGACTGTAAATGCCCGTCAGTCCGCGGCCGCGTCAGCAGGTTTATTTGGCAAGGGAAATGCAGCGGTTTGGGGCACGGATACGTCCCAATCCGTCGCAGGCGCTATCTTCGCGAACTGCGCAGCCGCCAGCGCGCTGGACGTAGACGACGGGCACCGGGGCGCGAGCGGACATGCCGGGGCCGCCATCGTGCCGGCTGCCCTGACATACGGATCCGAAATCGGCGTCTCAGGGACCGACGTCCTGAATGCAATACTCGCCGGATACGAGGTCGCGCTTCGTGTTGGGGCAGCCCGGCGGCGCCACGACAACATGAGCTTTGCGAGCGGCCGCTGGGCGGGTTATGGCGTCGCAGCGGCGCTCGGCCGCTTGGCAGGATTGTCGCGCAGTCAACTCGCGCATGCGATCGCCATCGCAGGTACGGAGGCGCCTATGAATTTGCCGCAAGGCGACTACGCGACGGTGAGTTCGGTGAAAGGAAGCAGCCCATGGTCGTCAATCACAGCATTTGGCGCCATGCTGCGCGCGCGGGAAGGTGCGACGGGTCCCATCGACATTTTGGATCGGCCGCACGCGTTCGATAAGAATATATTGTCCTCTAACCTTGGAGAGTGTTTCGAGTTCGACCAGATTTATTTCAAGCCTTATGCCTCCTGCCGATACACCCATCCGGCCGTCGACGCCATTCTCGACATTCGCGAAAATCCGACCTTCGACCCGACCAAGATAGAGCACGTCGAAGTCCGAATCTTTCCCGAAGCTCGAAAAATCTCGAATGAGATATCGCCGAAAACGTTGGAGGGGGCGCAGTTCAGCACACCGTTTGTGAGTGCGCTGGCGTTACTATATGGTGCGCCGTCTTTGCGCCCCATGACAGAAAAATCGTTGTCTAATAGCGCTGTCTTGAGACTCGCAGCGTCAATCGATCTGGTCTTTGCGGATGAGTTCCGCGGGGTCTTTCCCGGCAAGACGCCGGCGACTGTGAAGGTGAGCGCAGACGGCCAAGAATTCTCGAGCACGATTATCGATCCGCTGGGTGACCCAGCCAATTCCATGGACGTTGATCATCTCTCCAGGAAGGCGGAGGACCTGCTCCGGAGGACTTTCGCGGCGTCTCGCATCCACGCGATCGTGGATGAGATTAATGATCTCGATGCGGGGGGCGTTGACGATCTGGCCAGCCTTCTCGCCGCTGCACCTGACCAGGTCAATACGCCGAACCCGGAACGGCTCGCGATATGAGCAGCACCTCGAGGATCTGGACTGCCTCTGATTTTTGTGCGCCAGGTAAAACAGCCGACTTTCTCCGCATACCGTACTCGACGACCCGCTCCGCCTATGGATGGTTGCCGACCCCGTTCATCAATGTCAGGGGTGGGGACGGTCCGTGTGCCGTATTCTTCGCGGGAAATCACGGCGACGAATATGAAGGCCAGGTTGTGTTACGGGAGCTTGCGCAAGAACTCGAACCGGAAAAACTTCGCGGTCAAGTTCTGTTGTTTCCGTCGTTGAACTTCTCAGCTGTTCACAATGGTTCCCGGGTATCGCCGTTGGACGGCGGCAATCTGAACCGGCTGTTTCCCGGCAATCCAGATGGAACGCCGGCCGAAATGCTGGCCCATTACATCGCGGCTGAAATTCTACCGATGGCGGATGTAGTCATTGATCTACATTCGGGTGGCCGCTCACTCGACTTCTGGCCCTGCGCAGTCGCCCGGTACGGCGACGGGCACACGGACATCGAAAAGAGGAATGTTGAGTTGTTGCGGGCTTTCGGGGCCCCGATCAGTTACCTGACCACGGGTAAAGCCGGTGGTGCTGGGACGACCCTGGCCGCCGCAGCGCAGTCTCTGGGCATTCCCGCAATCATGACCGAGCTGGGCGGTGCAGCCGTTATCCGCCAAGAGGGTCTACAGATTGCGAGGCGCGGGGTGCGCCAAGTGCTGGCGGCTTTCGATATAATTGACCTTCCCGCGGATAACGTCTCTTCATCAACGCAGTTTATCCGCATGGATAGCCGACGGGATACGATCTATGCACCTGTCGCAGGCCTGTTCGAGCCACTTGTCGAACCCGGTGACGACGTTGCCGCCGGACAAACGATCGGGCGGCTGCATGATATCGACGATTGTCTGCGCACGCCCATGGAAGTGACGGCTCCCTGCCCCGGCTGGATTGCCTGCCTACGTTCGGACGCCTTGACGGCGCGTGGTGATTGTTTGTTTCAAATCTTTACAGAGTCGGTGGAGTTGTAGTCTCGACAACTTTATACAGCGCTATTGAATGCCTATTGATCTAAAGGGATGGAGTTTTGGTTGCCGGGCGCTCGCCGCAGATCCTCTTGCGAACCTTTCAGACGCCTCATATCTTCCGATTTGGCCTGATTTCACCCGATTTTGAGCGATATTATCGGATTTGGTTGCGGGGGCAGGATTTGAGGCTGCACAGTTTCCGTTCACTTCGGCTCACTGCAACCTTTGTCGGGCTTACGCGGCGCCACTGCCGCCACGGTCCCTCCTCAGCCTTCAAGTTATGAGATGGCACAGAACCACAGGGGGACACAGGTTGACAGCCGACCACCTCAAACTGACAGATTTACTGGCACATTTATCGGGGTGCGCAGCGGAGCGATCCGATATGAGATGGTTTGTTCATCCGTAAAATCTTCGGCCCGCAACCAACGATATCAGCAGTGTCTGTTCGGGGCAGCTGCGTAAACGACAGAGCACTTCCAAAAGCTTTCTTGTATGGCTGAGACCAGCTAAACGAGACGACCAAACTCAAAATCCCAGATACTGTCATGCTAGACCCAGGGTAGCTGCAATCCGGCGAACTGATGCAATGGCTTGGGCACGTTTTTCTGACGGTTCGGCAGTTAGTAGCGCTCCTGAGCGGAGGATGGGCCGCCCCCCAACGAACAGATCCTTTACGGCCTCCGATCCTCCGATGACCATTGTTTCCAGGAACAGGTCGAGGCCGAGTTCCGCGGAAACCGACGAGAAGCGAACAGCAAAATCAGCGCGTTTGCCGACTTCAAGGCTGCCGAGTTCGCTCAGCGCCCCCATGGCCGCAGCAGCATGCCGCGTACGCATGAGAAAGACCTGCTCCGCGGTGACGGAATCCCCTGCCGCCTGTCCACATGACCAAGCCAGCTTACCGAGATCACCGAAATCAAAAGCCCTCGGGATGTCGGTTGCGAGCGCAACCGGGATACCACCCCGCTCCGCCGTGGCCATGCGGCCGCGTGCGCACCCCGAGCCGATCATCGCAAGCTGGCCGTAGGGACACCAGATCACCTTGGCGCCGCTTTCCTTAAGGATCGCGATATCTGTATTGCGCAGCAGATTCATGTGGACCAGAGCGACACGCCGAGACAGCAATCCATTCTCCGCCAGCTTCTGCAGGACAGGGCTGCCATAACTCTCTGAAAGGGTTTGAATCGTGTGCGGGGCGTAGCCAAGGTGCTTGTGAAAAGCCGTACCGTTGGTATCGGCGATGCGCAGAGCTTCGGCGTGCAACTCTAGGCTATCGGTTCCCTCGCCATAGATGCCGATGAAACCGCGCACCAGTGCGTCCGGGTTGGCATTGCGATAAAGCTGCCCACCGATCCGGGCGGCGGCTTCCTCAAAGGTCTTCGGCCAAAGCGCCCCGAACGATCCGCCGAAAAATGAAGGGAACCGCTCGGCAAGGAAGTCGGCACGATCACCTACGTAGGGATCGGTCAGCCAGGCGCGTAGCCTCACTTCCTCGACCGCCGCCGCCACCGCATCCGCATCTAGCACCGTTCCGGGATCGACAAATCCCGTATAGCCCGCCCGAGCCATATCGACCGCGGCCAAGGCAGCGCTGGCATTCTCGTCTTCAGGGCGCAGACAGGTTTTCCAGTGGCCCATCGCCGCCGCGCGACCGGCGGCGCTAGCGCGGGCCATCGCGGGTAGCACGGTCCGAGCGGTATACTGCGAAATGTGGATATGGGCATCGATAAACCCGGGATGCACCACGCCACCATCCGCATCGATCACCTTTGCAGCAGCGTAGCGGGACGTGACCGCAGCGCTGCTCCCCACGGCGACGAAGCGGCCATCTGCAACGGCAAGGGCACCGTCAGCCACCACGCTGTTATCTGTATCGGCGGTCAGAAGTCGTGCATGCTTGACGATCCAGTCACAATGACGTGGAGGCTGACCGCCAGCCATTATTGGCTATGCTGCCGCATCGCCGAGGCCGGCAATAGCATCCGCATGAGTTTCAAGAAACCGCTCGAAGGCAGCTATAATTGCATCGGCTTCTGATTCGCCCATCGGCGTCGAAAGGCAGGCGGCGGCACCTTTCGGAAGCAGAATGTCCTGCTCGAGAAAGCTGTCACTGAGCTGTGCCATGACCTGCGCCGCGACCACCGGTGCAAAGGCCTGGCGAAAATCGCAAGGCGGCGTTGCGGCGGGATGGATGCGGAACAGCGATCCAATGCCGGTTACGCAGAACGGCGCTCCTTTCCTTGCGGCAGCTGCGCCGATCTCCTCGCGCACCCGTTCACCGAGCTGCTCTAGTCGGTCGAATACCGCATGATCCAAAGCGGCCATCGATGCGGCCCCCGCGACCATGGAAAGCGGGTTTGCCGAAAAGGTGCCGCCCTGCGGGACGGCCGGCCGCCCCCCGCTGGCATCGAAGACCTGCATCACCTCCGCCCGTCCGCCCACGGCCCCGATCGGCATGCCGCCGCCGATGATCTTGCCCAGCGCAAAGAGGTCTGCAGTAATGCCGTGGCGGTGGGCGGCGCCCTCGTAGGACTGGCGGAAGTTCAGCACTTCGTCGGAAACGATGAGGACACCGTGCTGGCGGCAAGTCCGGGTCAAGACCTCAACGAAATCCGGTGTCGGCGGGATCAGTCCCGCGCGGCTTGGCATCGGATCGATCACCAGGCAGGCCAGGGACGCGGCGTTTTCGGCAATCAGCCTTTCCGCGCCTGCCGCGTCGTTGAAACGCAACACCACCACCTCGTCGAGCACCGATTGCGGAACGCCCCGATAAAAGCCAACTGCCGTCGGCGACTCAGGCATGCCCCAGACGTCCGGGTGGGTGTACTGACTCACTTCGACCCAGTCGTAGCCGCCATGATAGGCACCCTCGATCTTGGCAATCTTCGGCCGCCCCGTCAGGGCGCGTGCCGCCTTGACAGCAAACATCACTGCCTCAGTGCCGGTATTTACGAAGCGGATATGTTCGATCCGCGGCACGCGCTCGCAGAGTATCGCAGCCAGCGCAATCTCGCTCTCGGTCGGATTGGCAAAGCAGGTCCCATCGTGCAACTGACGCTGCATCGCCTCCATGACTGGCGGAAAGGCATGGCCATGGATCAGCGTTGTGAAGTTGTTGTTGAGATCCAGAAAGCGCCTTCCGTCCAAATCCGTCAGATAGGCTCCCTCCCCGCGTTGCATGTAGCGTGGGTAAGGCGACCGCTCGATTGTCGCCCGGCTGGTACCGTCCGGGAAGACCGCCTTCGCTGCAGCGAAGGCAGCCCGTGATCTTGTGTCCTTCTCTGCGCTGACGTCTCGGAACATGCTGTCTCGCTTGCAAGAGCTCGGTGAAAACAGGCGCGGCGCAAGTTCGGCAACCACACCCAACTCTTCCGGATAAACCGGGCGCCGGTGAGCGTAGGCGAAGCGCCCCGGTGCGTAGTTCGTCAGCCCCGGCGTATCCGCAACAACGCATGGGCCGACGTCCTGAAATGACAGGCGGAAATGGAAGCCTGATTTGACTAAGACCACGTCGTAGTCTTCAAACCTCAGTCCGAGATGCAGGAATGCATTGGTGTCCTGGGTCATACCGGGCCGGGAGGTTGCCAGAATCGTGAGCGGGCCGGCGGTCAGAACAGCACTCGGTCCCATCTCCGCCGTCTCCCCGGCGAAGAAGGGGCCCTTCTGAACGAAGCGCCCGTCGCCGAGTTGTGCGACAGTCCAGCGCCGCGTCAGGGCTTGCGCTGACGCCGAATAGAGAGCCCCGACGTCGCCTACGAAAGTGTTGCCAACGCCGAGAGCGCGGGCCCGGCCTACCGCCTTCGGATCGGTGACGGGCGCAAGAACACGCAGCTCCGGCCATTGTGTGGCCAAGGTTGCAATTGCCACAGGATCGTCGCCCGGCGCCCCGGCAAGTACGCGATCGCCCTGATCGCCCACGATCAGTGGCCTGCGCGGTCGCGGATTTACCAGATGGTCCGCAACAACCTCCACCAGCGCCGGTCGATCGGAGGCAAAGGCTTCGCGCCGCTCCCAAAACGCCTTTGCAACCTGGTGCGCGGCCTCCGAAGCGGCAGCGGCGTCCCCGTTGGCGATCGCAGTCACGCATTGGCCTGCGCCCTGGGCATCAAGGTAGGCCGTTGTATTGTAGATTGAGATATCCAGAAGGCCGTACCGCTTCGCAAGCGATCGTCTCAGATCATGCAGCTCCCTCAACGGCCCCGATCCGGTATCCATCTGTGCGCCGATCACCAGCGGCAGCCAGACAGCCGCCGTCACCGGGCGGATGCGATCCTGCAGCATTGCCAGAAGCAGATCCGCCGCATTCGCGCCGGCAACTGGAAAATCAAGATGCGGGTTCTCCTTGCAGGCAAGACAGATGTCGGCCTGCTCCAGCATCAGCGGGGTGAGATGGGCATGCAGGTCGAGAGCCACGGCGATCGGCACCCGAGCGCCGAGAGCACGGCGCAGGGCTGAGAGCAGGTCGCCTTCCGGGTCGGCCAGGCTCTCGGTCAGCATGGCGCCATGGAGGCTGAGGAAGACCGCGTCCGCCTCTGCCTCGCTCGCCATGGCGAGGATCCTCTCCTTCTGCGCGTCATACACTTCGTCACGCACGGCACCGCCTGGCGGAGCCACAGCCGACAAGCCTGGAACGACGGCCGCACCGGCAGCCTCCAGCCGCCGCACTGCGCCGCCAAGAATCGAGCTTGATTCTCTGACCTTCTGGATCAATGCGTTTCCTGAGACCGTGGCGAAGGCCTCGCGATCTGTTTTCAGAGCGCTGAAACTGTGGCCTTCGTGAAACAACTCAGCAGCGAAAATCCGGGTCATGGTGCGACAAACTCCGCGCCTGTGACGTCGATCGTCGCGCCGTTTATGTAGGCGGCTTCCGGCGAACAGAGGAACGCAATCAGGCCGGTCAGATCCTCCGGCAAACCAACCCTGCCCGCGGGAATGTGCTTTGCCGCCTCCTGGTTTTGCGGAGAATCGATATCGCCTGTCATCGCTGTCGCGACGTTACCGGGGGACACCGTATTGGCCGTGATGCCATCGGCGGCGTACTCCGTCGCCAGAGCACGCGTCAGGCCCGCAAGGCCTGCCTTCGAGGCGACGTAAGAGGCCCCGGCAAAACGTGGTGCGGCACGGGCGGCAATGGAGCCGATCATGACAATCCGTCCGTACTTGCGCGCCATCATGCCGGGCAGTGCAGATTGACAGCAATGAAGCGCACCCGTGAGGTTGACGGAGAGGACGTCGAGCCACTCGTCTTGCGCAACACTATGCACAGGAACGCGCCGACCGTCCGTCTTCGGGGAAATCGCGGTTGCATAGACCAGTGCTGAGATGGCGCCAAAACGCTCCGCGGTGCTGTCAAAAAAAGCCGAGATCCGAGCCGGGTCGCACACATCAACCAGCCTGCCGTAGCTGTCGTCGGAAGCCTCCAGCGCCTCTTGCGTCTCGCGCAGATGTTCGAAGGAAACGCCGAAATAGGCGACCCGGAATCCCGCGCGATGAAGGCGCAGGACGGTCGCCCGCCCGATGCCGGAGGTCCCGCCGGCGACAACGGCAACCGATTGATCCTGCGATGGCTGCATACGGTCTGTGCCAATTAAGATACGCGGCGGCGCCGCAGTTTATACCCGCGCCGCCAGTCAGGGAGGCTACTGCTTAAGCCCAATCTTGACCAGATCGGTTGCCATGCGCTCATGTCCGTCTTCCAAGAGCGTACGGTAGGCGTCGCCTGAGAAGTATGCCGGCTCCATGCCAAGGCCACGCATCGTCTTTTGCACCTCGGCATCGTTGACGGCCGCGGCGAAGGCATTCTCCAGGATCTTCAGCCGGTCCGCCGGCACCCCCACCGGCGCAGCAAGACCGGCGTAACTTTCCACGAAAAGGTCAACACCGGCATCCTTCAGCGTCTTCACCTCCGGCATTTCAAACCACGGTACGGAGCTGACCGAGGCGAGCAGCCTGAGGTTCCCGGTCTTGACCTGAGGAACCACGTTTGTCGGCCCTTCCAGATTGAAGTCCACGACCCCGGAAATGGTGGCGGTCACCGATTCCTGGCCGGACTTGTAGCTGACCGGCTTGAATTTTGCGCCGAGCGCCTCTTCTAGGTTTTTGATGAAGACCTTTGAGAGCGTGTCGGTCGCAGCGTAGGTGATCTCCTCGCCGGCCCGCGCGGCTGCCAGGAATTCCTCTATGTCCTGGTACTTCGACTCCTTGGCGACCGAAATACCGGAACGGTAGCGCGCATAGCCCAGAATAAAATCGAAGCTATCCAGCGTGTAAGCGACCGGGGTTAGATGCGGAGAAACGGCCATCGGCGAGAAACTCGCCACGCCGATTGTATAGCCATCGGCCTTGGACGCTGAGATGTTAGTCGGCCCCACTGTGCCGCTGCCGCCGGTCTTGTTCACAACACGGATCGGCTGGCCAAGGGCCTGCTCTGCCGCCTTTGCGAGGACGCGGGCGGAAAGATCGGTCCCGCCGCCAGCACCGTAGTTCACAATCAGGGTGATTTCCTTTTCCGGGAAGCTGTCTGCGGCTGCGGGCGTCGAAGCAATGCCAATCACCGCTGCGCCAACGATCCCAAAAAGGGTCGAACGTCGTTTCATCATAACCTCCCCGATTCTCAATATTATATATCATATATGATAAGCATGCCGCCGTATTGCCGTCAACCGCTCAATCGAGAACCGTAGGCAGGCGCACCTCAAACAGGCTCTCCAGGATCAGGTAGACGGCGATGGGCGTGACGACGGCCGTGACCCAAGCGGCGCGACCGCGCTCTCGCATGATCCAAGTGAAAGAGAGAATGTAGAAGCAGGCGCCAACCAGATAGCCCACAAGGTTCAGCAGGACGTAACCGATGGCGACCACCGCCACGATTGCGGCGCTGCGCAGCGCGGCTTGTCGAGAGATGACGACTAAACCCGGCTTTGCGCGCAGACGGGCCTCGATGATATGGAACACCGAAAGGCCAAACCAAGCCCATGCCAGTGTGTCAGGATAAATGCGGGCGCTGATGTCATCGGCTGCGCTGTCGGGGATCTGGACGTCAAAGATCAGGCCCAGGAGGACCAGCGGCATCGCACCCACAGCGAGCGCGACGATCGTCTCAAACCCTCTGTGCGAAATCGAAGCCATCGCCCGCCCTCTCCCCTCACCGCCGCTCTTGGCGGCGTACCGCGCGCCGCTGGTAGAGCACCCATCCGGCAGAGACGAGGGCGGCAATCCAGAACGCATTGCCGAGGCTGCTTGAAAGGAAGATGCCGTAGTCGCCGCTGGAGAGTTGCAGAGATCGCCGGAAGTTGTCTTCCAGAAGCGGGCCAAGAATAAATCCGATCAGGAAGGTTGTGCGCGGGATGTCGACCTTGACCATGAGATAGCCGACGACACCAAAGAAGAAGGTGACTCCGACATCGAAAAGGCTCTGCTGGAAAGCATAGGTCCCGACGATGGCGAATACGAAAACGACCGGAAACAGCAACCCGGTGCGCAAACCGGCTAGACGCACAAACAGCCCGATTGCCATGAAACCGGCCAGCAGGAGAACGGCGTTGGCGACGATCAGGCCGACGTAGAGGCCATAAACGACGTCCGGCGACTCCTGAAAAATCAGCGGACCGGGGGTCAAGCCCTGAATGAGAAAAGCGCCGATCAGGATGGCGGCTTCGATGTCACCGGGAATGCCCAGCCCCAGAAGCGGGATGAGGTTGGCACCGCTCACCGCGTTGTTGCCGGATTCGGCGCCGGCGATAGCCTCCACCGAGCCTTTGCCGAACTTCTCGGGGCGCTTCGCAAGTCGCCAGGCTGCGTCGTAACCGAGAAAGGCACCGAGCGTCGGCCCGAGCCCCGGAATGACACCGATGATGGTACCGATGATCGACCCGCCGATCACCGGCCGCACCATGAGCCGCGCATCCGCGCCGGTAATCCGCGAGTCGTCACGGTTCCGCGGTGGCGGGATATGTGCCTTGGACGTCTCCCGCCGTGCCTCAATCTGACGCAGCAGTTCAGCGACCGTCATCAGCCCGATCAGCATCGCGATCAAAGAGATGCCGCCGTAGAGGTGGATTTCGCCAAAGGCAAGCCGCGGTATGCCTGTTGTCGGGTCGAGGCCGACCATGGCGAGCGAGAGACCCGCGACCGCGGCGATCAACCCCTTTACCAGAGACCGGCCTGCGGCCGACCCAACCACGGTGAGGGCAAAGACAGTGAGCGCCGTGTATTCGACCGGGCCGAACTCCAAGGCCACCCGGGCAAGTTGGGCGGCACTGATGATCAGAACGATGTCGCTGAAGGTGTCGCCGGCAACGGAGGCGGTCAACGAGACCTTGAGGGCTTTCAGTCCTTTCCCCTCCTTGGCCAGCGCCTGACCATCCTCCACCGTGGCGGCGGCAGCGGAGGTTCCGGGCGCTCTCATCAGGATCGCCGAGATGGAACCGCCGAATATCCCGCCCTTGTAGGCACCGGTCATCATCAGCAGGGAAGCGACAGGGTCGAGAGTCAGCGTGAAGGGGATCATCAGTGCGATGGCCATGGTCGCCGACAGGCCCGGGATCGCGCCAAGCACAACACCGCCGCAGACCCCGACCACCAGGAAGATCAGGTTCTCCGGTGCAAAGACGTGAGCAACGGCGACGAAAACCGCCTCCATGCTCACGCCACCTCCTGCGCTGTCGGCAAGGCATCCAAGAGCGTGACCGGCGGGTAGGCGGCCGGATCGGTACGCGCATCCACCACGACCGGTCCCTTCGCGGCCAGCGCTTCCATAAGCGCCGGCTCTAGGTCTTCAAGACGTTCGACCGACAGGCCGGCGCAGCCAACGGCGCGGGCAATGGCGGCGTGATCGATCTCACCGATCGGGATGGCGCTGGTATGGCGACCGAACTTCACGATCTCGGCGTCCCGCTGATAACCGAGAACACCGTTCTTCAGGACGATGGTGATCACCGGCAAGGCATAGCGTACGGCGGTCTCGAGCTCGCCCCAGACATGGGCGAAGCCGCCATCACCACTCAGTGCGATAACAGGCGCGCCCGGCCGCGCCAGCGCTGCACCCAAGGCGAGCGGCAATCCCCAGCCCAGACCTGCGAGCCCGCGCGGCGTCACGAAGCGCTGTCTGGGCTTGATTGCCAAACCGTAGCTGCAAAGCCAGGCAGAAGCGTAGCTGGCATCGGCTACGAAGGTCGTATCATCGGGCGCAAGGCGGATGATGGCCTCGACGATCCGCTCCGGCCGCATTCCCTGAGGCGGGTCGTTGGGCACACACTTGCCGAAGGGTCGGCGTTCGGGGACGAGGGGGCGCAGGCGCGCCGCGCGTTCGACACCAGTGGCCGGTCCGACAAGATCCGCAAGTTCCGATGCAAGCGCGCGCAGCGTTTCTCTGGCGTCGCCAACAAGCCGCAAGCTGTCATAGTTGCGCCCGATTTCGGTGCCGTCGATATCGATGTGGACGAACTGCGCAGTGGCCGGGAAAAGCCGCCAGCCGTCCGTGCCGTTCTGATTTGTGCGGGCGCCGACGAACATCACCACATCCGCAGTTTGCACATAACGCCGCACCTCGCGGTTTGGCGCGGCGCGGCCGAGCAGGTATCCGATCACACCCGGCGACAGGGGATGGTCCTCGGGCACGATCCCCTTGCCCATCAGCGTCGTGGCGACGGGGAATCCATGGACCGACTGCAGCTTGGCAAGTTCCGCCGCCGCACCGGAGCTATGTGCGCCCCCACCGGCGACGATCAGCGGGCGTTCCGCCGCGGCCAGCAGGCGCGCCGCCTCAGACAAACCGATTGGCGAGGCGACGGGCCGGTCGACCGGATAGCGTGCTTTTGGCGTGATACGCTGCGGGGCCGGTGGCGCCTGCTCCTGCAGCACGCCAGCGGGAACCAAAAGTACGGTCGGCCCCGGGCGCCCGCTGACAGCATGGGTCAGGGCGAGGTTGACGAAATCATAAACCCGCTCCGGAAGATCGAGGCGGCCCACCCATTTGGCACAGGCAGTAAAAAGGCCGTGGTGATCGAATTCCTGAAAGGCGTTCTTTTCGCGATGCGCGGCGTCCACTTCCTGGACAATGGCGACAATCGGAATGGAGGCCTTCAATGCCTCCGCCAATCCGGGAACCAGCAGCGCCGCCGCAGGCCCGTTCTGGGCTGTAATCACACTGACACGCCCGGCCCGTCGCGCGTAGCCGTCGCAGATAGCCGTACCCGCGTTCTCCGTGCGGACATGGATCTGCCGCATATTCGTCGCCTCAGCCGCCAGATGCAGCGCCGAAGGCAGGCTCTGACCCACGATCAACTCTACACCCTGGGCCTCAAGAAACCGGGCCATCGCCTCCGCAACTGACGTCATATCACCTCCATTTTTTATATATCATATATGATTTTTTGACCTGAGCAAGGGCCATGCTGCGGCAGATCTGGGCTAAGACGCGCTGCGGGCCGGCGCCTCCAAGCGATCGAGGTGCGCCGTGATAACCTCGGTTCCAAGCTGAATGTCCCGCTGGATCGCCGCGCGCGCCACTTCCGAGTCTTGCCGCTCGATCGCGTCTACCAGCGCTTCGTGGGGATGATCGCCGAGCGGCGAGCGGTAGTCGTAGTCGTAGTCGTAGAGGACGTTGAGAAGCGGGCCGGAGCGCAGCCAGAGCATCTCCAACACGTCGGTTAGAGTCGACAGCCGGGCCATTTCCGGCAGTGCGAAGTGGAACGCCCGGTTCCGGCGCAGCACATCGGCGTAGCGGCCTTTGGCTCGGGCGGCCTCCAGGTCGTCATTGATTTTTCGAAGCCGCTTGGCTTGAGCTTCGGTGCGCAGGATCGCCGCTTCGGCGGCGGCCATGCCCTCGAGCTCGATCCGAATCCGGGCAATTTCCCGGTATTCGTCGGCAGTGAGGGCCACAACGGTCACAGAATGGTTCGGTTTGAGATCCAACGCTCCCTGCGCCAGAAGCAGACGGATCGCCTCGCGGACCGGTGTCGGGCTTACGCCGAACTCCTTCGACAGCGAGGCGATGGTGATCTTCTTGCCCGGCTGGAAGCGTCCGGCGATGATGTCCTCCCGCAATGCCTCATAGGCCCGGTCACTCAACGACATGTCTTCGAGTTTTTTCACTTTAGTCTCACACTACAGTTCGTCACCCTCGAAAACATATAGGATATATGACTATCGGCCAGTTGATTTATTGACATACTCTGGCGGTGCGCAATTCGGCATCGCCATGATCCTTTGGTGCGGGAGCTGTCGGGTCCAGCCACGCGACTCTGTGGTTGCGCTTCATCGGCAAGCCCGGCGGATGTCGGTTACGGGTTGATATGCACCTGCGGGCTAAGCCGCTGACTCCTGGTCAAACGACAAAGGCAGGCCCTTGGCCCGCCGTGGTTCGTTATTGATCTAACTGAGTTGCCTTGGCGCAGATTGGATCTGGTTGCGGGGGCCCCGCCGCACATCCTCTTGCGGACCTTTCAGGCGCCCCATCTCTTCTGATTTGGCCTGATATCATCCGATTTTGGGCGATATTATCGGATTTGGTTGCGGCGACCCGCAACCACCTCAAATTGATAGCTCTAATCGAGAGTTTGTCCGACTGGACGGATAGGCGCCCAGACATGAGATGGTACGTTTCTCCGTAGAATCCCAGGCCCGCGACCAACGATGTCAGCAGGGCCTTTTTCAAACTGCGGCATGATGGGCCAAGTCGAGCCACTGAGTGGCCTTAGCAATAGCTACCAAGAGAAAGTGGTGCACTTAGAACAGTACCTATGGAAGCTGCGCTGAGTCCCGTGCATTTGCGTTGACGCAGTCCAACTGCGGGGGACCAGGCATCCTGAAGGGAGCGATTGTTTCGAAAGCACGGCTGGCTGCGAGGACGACGTGGTCCGAAAAGCGGGGGCCGATGATCTGGAGTCCGACCGGCAGCCCGTCGTGGGTAAAGCCGCAAGGTAGGCTTGCGGCAGGCTGGTGGGTGTAGTTGACCTGGTAGAGAAAATGGTTGAAGAGGCAATAGAGCCGGTCCTCGGCGCTGCTGACTTCCTCGAGCATTGAGGGGTTGTTGCGCCCTACCTCGAAAGCGGGCACCGACAGCGTTGGCGTGACCAGAAGGTCATGGCGCTGATGAAACTCTGCCATCTTGAAGGCCATGTCGGCCCGCACCTTGCCGGCCTCCAAGAGGTCGAAGGCGGAGAGCGTTTCGCCAATTCGGGCGTTCGCGATCAGGACCGGGTCCATCATGGCGATCTGCTCTGCGGTCTTGCCGTGGATTTTCGGAACCTGGTAGGCGGAGTTCATCACCTTGTAGGCTTCGAATGTGTCGCCCAGGCCGGGATCCGCCTCCTCGACGATGGCGCCCAGATCCTCGAACACTCTGACGGCCTTGCCTACGGTTGCCGCGACCTCGGGATCGACGTTCAGATATCCCAGATCCGCGCTGTAGGCGATGCGCAGCCCCTTGACTCTGCTGTCCAGCCCGGTGCTGTAGTCGCGGCCATCATAGGGCAGCGCAAAGGCATCGCGGTGATCCGGCCCGGTGATGACGGTCATGGCGAGAGCGGCATCGCCTACGGTCCTTGTCAGCGGCCCGAAGTGAGCACAGGCGACGAAGGACTCCGCCGGGAAGCGGGGCACACGGCCATAGGTGGGCTTGATGCCGAAGACGCCGCAAAAGGCGGCCGGCGCCCGGATCGATCCGCCACCGTCGCCGCCCATATTGATCGCCGCCATACCCATGGCCGCGGCAACGGCGGCACCGCCACTGCTGCCCGATGCTGTCTTCTCGTGGTTCCAGGGATTGCGGGTAACGCCGGTGAGTGGGCTGTCGGTCACGCACTTCCAGCCGAACTCGCAAAGAGTGGTCTTGCCGAGGAAGATCGCGCCATGCTCCCGCAAGCGGGCGACATGAGGCGTGTCGCTGCCGGCCGGCTGCGTGTCTTGCATCGTTAGCGAACCGTGGAGCGTGGTCCATCCTTTGACGTCATGACTGTCCTTTATCGAGGTCGGCACGCCATCGAGCAAACCCAGCGGCTCGCCGCGCATCCAGCGCGCTTCCGATTCCCGCGCCGCGGCAAGAGCTTCATCCGGCTCCACGACCCGAAACGCGTTGAGCGTGGCATCGTAGCGCTCGGTCCGGGCCAGACTGGCCTCGACGGCCTCGACGGGCGAAAGGGTCTTGGCGCGATAACGGGCCAGGAGTTCGGTTGCAGGAAGAAGCGCGATTTCGTCCGACATGGGCCGCGGCTCTAGTCCTTTCGCGGTTTGGTCCGGTGACGGTCCGAAGAGGTATCGAGTGCGGTCAGCAAGGGAAGGATCTTTGCCCGACCGACGGTCAGATCGTTCTCGATCGCAGCGCGGACCTTACCCGGACTGCCGCGTCTCAGTGCCGAAATCACATCGCTGTGGGGTTTGATCCCGTCTTCGCTTGACCCGAACTTCGGATAGATCAGGCTGAGCGAAGGGCCGAAGGGGACCCAAAGGCTCTCGATGATACCGACGATCCGGGGTTGCCGCGAGTGGCGGTAAAGCGTGAAATGAAACTTCTCGTTCAGTTCAAGCGCGGCCGCGAAATCCCCCGCCGCCCGGCGTGCAGCAAAAGCCAGGTGAATGGCCTCCAGCTCATCGATGAAGCTGGCATCCGCGCGGGCCGCCGCCATCTCGGCGGCCATACCTTCCAAGGCGAAGCGGACCGAGAATATTTCTTCGTAATCCTCGGGCGACAGTCGCGGTACGACCACTGTTTTGGGGCCGACCATCGACAGACCGCCCTCGGAGACCAAGCGGGCCATCGCTTCGCGAACCGGTGTCAGGCTGACATTCAGCGCGGAAGCGACGGCCCTAGTGGTGATCTTCTCACCTGGCCGGTAGGCACCCGACTTTAGTGCCCGCCGCAGCTGACGGTATACGCGGTCGGACAGCGTTTCGGTTTCAAGAAACGACGGCAGCTCGACGACATTCGAGAGTTTGGGCACGTATCGGCTTTCTTTGGTTGATGGTCCGTATTTTATTGGGCGAGAAAGTTCGCATAGATTCTGGCGATCTCGTTCCTGTGATTGCCGATCCATTCGGCATTGATCGGGACTTGGCCCGCAAGGTTCTCCGGCTTTGCATAGTACAAAGCGAGATCGGCCTCGTTCATAAGGGCCACCACGTCCTTGTGTGCAGTGGCATAGAAGAAGGTCTGGTAGAAAGCCAGATGTGCCTTTGGGTCTTTCATCCAGAAGTCCAGGAACTTATATGCAGCGTCTTCGTTCGGCGCGCCCTCGGCGATCCCCCAGCCGGCGGCGTAGGTAAGCGCTTCATTCCATACGATCTTCAGGGGAAAACCCTCCTTTCGCAAGGAAAGGGCCCGGCCGTTCAGCATCATGGAGAGGACACACTCACCGTCCCTCAGAAACTGCTGGCTCTGGGAGTAACTGGTCCAGTAGGCCGCCACATGGGGCTTTAGCTCATTCAGCTTCTTGAGAGCACGGCCATAGTCGATCGGGTAGAGGTTCTCCGGCGTCACCCGGTCGGCTAGGAGAGCCGCCAGGAACGGCATGTGATTCTCAAGCGAGCCGCCCGGAAGACAGCGCCGGCCCGGAAAGGCCTCGACATCCCAGAACTCCGCCCAGTTCTGCGGCCCGCCGTTCGGGAAGGCCGACTCCTTGTAGGCGATCATAATGGCGCCCACGGTCCGAAGCAGGCTCTTGGCTCCGCAGGTGCCCTCCACGCCGAAGGCCTGCGCATTGGGAATTCTCGCGCAATCCAATTCGGCATAGACATCGCTGTCGGCGATCACCGACATCGCCGTGGTGGTCAAGACGTCATATTCGACATTTTCGGCCTTGCGCATGGCCCGCAGCTTGGCGTTCTGCTCGCTGGCGGCTGCCGGGACCATGATGATCTCGATGCCCGTCGCCGCCGTGAAGGGATCATAGAAGTGCTTCTTCAGTGCATCGCCAAATCCGCCGCCCGTGGCGACGACCACCAACTCTTCAGCCGTCGCAGCCTGCGGCGAAACCCAGGTGGCCGCGCAAGCAATCGCCGCGGCGGTCAATCGCTTTCTCCAACTTTTCATCTTCACCTCCCTTATGGTTCTTCGTTGTTACTTCACTCTTTGTTTCGGGTCTGTCTGCTTTGCCGGGCCCGGAAACAGACTGCCCGCGTCTCGCCGCAGAACCATGCCCAGGACGACGATGCTCGCGGAGACGACGAGCAGGACGGTGGAGACCGCCGCCACGTTCGGCTCAACGCTGGTCTCAATGTTCTGAAAAACGACCCTCGGCAACGTCGCCTGGCGGACGCTGGACACGAAGTAGCTGATCACCGGTTCATCGAAAGAGATCAGGAAGGAGAAGGCCGCGCCGCCGGCAACACCCGGCAGGATGATCGGCAAGGTCACATAGCGGAAAACTGCCAGTCGGCTGGCGCCCAGACCCAGGGCCGCGAGTTCCAGGTCCGTATCGAAGCGCTCGAGCGCGGCGCCCACGGTCAGGACAACAAAGGGGACACAGAGGATCGAATGCGCCAGAACGAAGCCGAGGGTCGTTCCGATGAGTCGCAACTGGACGAAGGCAAAGAAGACAGCGATCGCGACGACGATGTTCGGCGCGATGATGGGGGAAACGATGAACAGGCGAACAACCGACTTACCCCTGAACCTGCCTCGAACGATCGCGAAAGCGGCGGCGGTTCCGATCAAGGTCGAGAAAGCCGCCGTTAGCACGGCTATGCGGATGCTGAGCCAGGCCGGCTTGGTCCATGTGCTTTCCGTGAAGATCTCCTCGTACCACCGCCAGGTGAAACCCTTGGGCGGAAAAGTCAGGTAGTTGGTGTCGGAAAAGCTCATCGGAATGACGATGAGTACCGGCAGGACCAGGAACAGCAGCACCACAACCGCAAAACCATAGACGATGGCTGCCACACGAAACCGCTGAATATTGGGCCACCGCGTCACCGGAGGGCCTCCCGCGAAGCCGTGAAACGGGCTACCACGGCGACGACACAGAGGGCGCAGACGAAAAGGACCGTGGAGAGGGACGAGGCGAGCCCCCAGTTGTCGCCGTAGGTCGCTTCGCGGCTGATGAGCATCGAGGCCATCATGGAGTTGGGGCCGCCGACGAGCTGGGGCGTCACGAAGAAGCCGAGGGAGAGAACGAAGACCAGGACCAACCCCGCGAAGACCCCGGGCATGCTCAACTGCAGGGTGACGCGAAAGAATGCCTCCATGTGGGATGCACCGAGCCCATGCGCCGCCGGTGCCAAGTCCTTCGGAATGGCGTTCAGCGATGCATAGAGCGGGAGGATCATGAACGGCAGCAGGACATGCGACATCGCCAGGATGACGGCGCCATCAGTGAACATCAGCTTCGTCGTCTCGTCGATCAGGCCGAGCTCTCGCAGGAAGGATGTGACGATGCCATTGCGCGCGAGCAGCACGACCCAGGCATAGGAGCGCACCAGGATGCTGAGCCAGAGCGGCACAAGAACGCAGGCACCGATGGCAAAGGCCTTCCAGCCTCTCAGGCGCACCATCAGCGCCGCAACGGGGTAGCCGAGCAGTAGCGTGATGGCAGCGACGGCCGCGCTGATCCAAAGGGTGCGCCAGATGACCCGCAGGAAAAGCGGTTCCGAAAACAGCAGTCTATAGTTTTCGAACGTAAAATCGGGGTCGAAGAGACTGAACCGCGCCATACCCAAGACCGGAACGGCGAAGATGGCAAGAAACAGGACCAGCACCGGTGACAGCAGCAGCCAGCTCATCGCAGCGGTGAGGTGGCGTTCGCCGCTAAAGAGCTGCAACCCCAAAGGCGGTGTGGCGCTCGCGCCGAGGCGGGCTGCAGGCGGGGTCGTCATGGCGATACCATCCCAGGGAGTGCGACGGCTTCCCCGGGCTCCCAAGACAGTCTTACGCGATCGCCGACGCCAACGCCGGGCTCCAACCGGCCCGGAACAACTGGGGAAAGGACCTTTACGACACGGTTGCTGACCCGAACCTGCAGGGAGTGGCGGGCCCCGCTGAAGGTTACAGCCTCGACAGTGCCGCTGATGCCGGTCTTGCCGCCTTTGAGGCTGGGTGCGATCGCCACGCTCTCGGGCCGAACCATGATGCAGGCCGGATCGCCGGGCCTGAAGGCCAAGACGGATGTCTGCCCGGCACCCCCCCGTAGCGAGAGTCCGGCACAGCCGACGGTGATTGTCTGCGTGGCATGATCGACGCTTTCGACACTACCCTCAAAGAGATTCGAGTCGCCCATAAAATCGGCGACAAAGAGAGTCCGGGGTCGCTGATAGAGCGTGTCGGGGCTGCCGATCTGCTCGATGCGCCCCGCATTCATCACCGCGATCCGGTCCGACATTGCGAGAGCCTCATCCTGGTCATGGGTGACAAACAGGACGGTGATCCCCAGGCGTCGCTGCAACGATTTGATTTCGACTTGCAGTTCCTCGCGCAGCTTCTTGTCCAGCGCCCCGAGGGGTTCGTCCATCAGAAGCAGCGGCGGTTCGAAGACAATGGCGCGGGCAAGAGCGACTCTTTGCTGCTGGCCGCCGGACAATTGGCTCGGCATGCGTTCGGCAAGGCCGCCGAGGCGGACCACCGAAAGCGCCTCTGCAACAGCCGCTGCCCTGCGCGCCCTCGGCCAGCGCCGCATCTTGAGCGGAAATGCGATGTTCTCGGCCACCGTCATATGGGGGAACAGCGCGTACCTCTGAAACACCATCCCGATGCCGCGCTTGTTCGCCGGCAGCGGCACGACATCGCGGTCGCCGACGAGAATCTGTCCGGCGCTCGGCTGCTGGAAGCCAGCAATGTTCATCAGCACGGTTGTCTTGCCCGACCCGCTGGGGCCAAGCAGGGCCACGAACTCCCCGGAATGCATTTCGAACGAGACGTCGTCGATTGCCACCACCGAACCGAAGCGCTTGGAGAGGTCGCGCACCTCGACACGGGCACCCGGACTGTCGGATGGTCGGACCTCGCCCGAGCGATCCGTGCCAACGCCCGGATCCTGCGCCTCGATCACTGCCAAAGGCCGAGTCTCCACCATCCCTCTCCTGCACGTCTTTATCGTTTGCCGCCACAGTCGCCGGTCGCCCGGCGCAAAGGCCTCATTCCGTTAGCATCCGCAGCTCCTTCTTGCAATATTTTTGTTATATCAAAAAGAATCGCTTAGAATCGAATTTCAAACGACTGAGCCAGTCAATCCCATTTTATCAGAATAATAGGTTATTAAGACGAAACTAGTGCGCATCGCGCTCTCGGCCGTATGGGGAAGCGAGTTGACAATCTCCTGATGATATATCAAATAGTTCTCACCGCCCACGGACAAGCGTGCATTCCGCCGGAACCACGGGCTCAAGCGCCGGCAAAAACCAACAGGGCGGAAACCAGGAGAGGATGCTTTGGAAGATCCAATCGGAAGCAATCGAAAGTTCGCCCGAACGGGGCGTTCCTGGACGGCCTTGCGGAAGGATCTGCATCGGCGCCGGACCGGCGACCTGGACTGGAACGATCTGCGGAACCTCAAGGCCTCCTACAACGCCGGCGAGGACGTGGCGGACGTCGCCTGGCAGGCCTACTCACTGTTCCAGGGAGACAACCTCCTTTACGGCAACCTACTCTATCCCAGCCTTCCGGCAATGGCCGAGGAGGTCGTCGGAATGGCACTCGAGTTGTTCGACGCACCGGAGGGGGCCTGCGGCACCGTAACGTCAGGCGGAACCGAGAGTATCATTCTGGCGGTCAAAACCGCCCGGGACTGGGCGCAGAGCGAGCGTCCCGTGCCGGGCCGCGGTGAGATCATCGTCGGCCGGACCTGCCATGCCGCCTTCAACAAGGCGGCGGAAATGCTTGGTCTGCACGTCGTGCGCGTGGCCACCGACGCCGGCTTTCGCGCCGACCCCGTGGCCGTGTCCGATGCCATCACCGAAAACACCATCATGATCGTCGGCTCGGCACCGGCCTATCCGATCGGCTGCCTCGATCCGATCGGCGCTCTGGCCGCCCTGGCGCGCGAACACCGCCTTTGGCTGCACGTCGATGCCTGCGTTGGCGGCTTTTTCCTGCCCTTTGCCCGCGACCTCGGTGAAAGGGTGCCCGATTTCGACTTCTCCCTCGCCGACGTCACTTCAATGTCTGCCGACCTGCACAAGTACGGCTACACAAGCCGGGGCGCCTCGCTGCTGCTCCTGCGCGATCAGGAACTCTCGCGCTTCCAGCGATTCTCGTTCAACGATTGGCCAAGTGGCGAGTTCATCACTATGACCATTGCCGGCTCCCGGCCTGGCGGCGCCGTCGCCTCCGCCTGGGCGGTAATGAACTACCTTGGCCACAAAGGTTACTGCGAGCGCGTGGAGGAGATCCTGGATATCAGGCGCCGCCTGGCGGCAATGATCGATGCGTTGGACGGCATTCACATCCTTGGCTCCCCGGTGGCCGGGATCGTCGGCCTCGGCGGCGACGGGAGCTTCGACATGGCGGCACTCCGCGATACCATGGCGGCCAAGGGCTGGCAGTTCGGCCCCCTGGTCGATCCGCCGGGCATCAATCTGCTGCTGAACTTCAGGCACGGCGCCATCATAGATGCCTTCGCCGCAGATCTCGCGGCGACGCTTGAGGAGGCGAAAGCCGGAACACTCGAAAGAAGCTCAGAGCCGGCCCGCTATGGCAATTGACGCGGCCGGCCCCGCGGGCGACACCACGGCATATTGAGCGTTGCGTGGTTGAAGCGTCCGCAGAACAGATCACCGAGCTCGCCTCGGGCCTGCGATTCCCGGAGGGTCCGGTGGCGATGCCGGATGGATCGTTGCTGATTGTGGAGATCGCTCGCGGAACCCTGACCCGGATCGCATCGGACGGAACGACGACTGTGGTCGCCAAGCCCGGCGGCGGCCCCAACGGGCTCGCCATCGGTCCCGACGGCAGAGGCTACATCTGCAACAACGGTGGCTTCGATTGGATCGAAGAGCAGGGCATCCTGCGGCCGGCGCCCGTCGTCAGCGATCAGACCTACAGCGGGGGTCGGATCGAGCGGGTCGATCTGGCAAGCGGTGCCGTCGAGCTGCTCTGCAGCGGCAGCGCGGCCGGGCCCCTCAACGGACCCAACGACATCGTATTCGATAGCGAGGGCGGGTTCTGGTTCACCGATCTCGGCAAGTATCGCGAGCGTAAGATGGACCGTGGCGCGGTCTACTATGCCAAGGCCGACGGCAGCTTCATCCAACGCGTCGTCTTCCCCATGGTCACACCCAATGGGATCGGACTCTCGCCCGACGGCAAGCGCCTATACGTCGCTGAATCCCAGACCGCACGGCTCTGGGCCTTCGACATCATCGCGCCGGGGCAACTCCGGAAGAAGCCATGGCCCTCACCGAACGGTGGCGACCTCGTCATCGGCCTTGCTGGCTACCAGATCTTCGATTCCCTTGCCGTTGAAGCCGACGGCAGAGTCTGCATCGGCACCCTGATCACCGGAGGCATAACCGTCGTTTCCCCAGACGGCTCCCAATGCGAATTCGTTGCTTTGCCGGACCCTCTGCCCACCAACATCTGCTTTGGCGGCGGAGATCTCAAGACTGCCTTCATCACGCTTTCCGGCAGCGGCAAACTGGTTTCTCTGCCCTGGCCAAGGCCCGGATTGCCATTGAACTATGTTGCCTTTGGATAGTCTAAGCGCTGCGAGCAGGTATTTGACGCTTGCCCATATCGTCCATCATGCGGTCTCAAAGCGGCGGCACGCAACCTGGATCGTGAACCGCTTCGTTGAATCGCGCTCAGCCCTTCGGCTTGGCGGCAGGCTTGGAGGCGCACTGATGGTGTGGACGGCCCCGTCGATAGGCGTCCAGGCGCCATAATGGAGCTGTCATCGACTTCATTCTGAGGAGACCATCCATTATGACGATCAGCGCGGTCGGTCTTGACCTGACAAGGAACGTCATTTAACCGCAGCAGACATGGCAAACCTCGCCATCGTTTGCCATGGTCAGTCACAGCGTCTTGTAACCACACAAGTCTTCTACGAGTCCGAAACACTGCAAGATGGCATTAGCTGGTCTCTTTCATCTGTAGCGCTGCAAGCGCTTTCCGGGTAGCAGATCGTAGGGAGGACGCCACCCGGGCAAGGCTGCGACCCGGCCGATCCAGGCGCTCACCGCAGGATGGCTCCCGGCAAGATCATATCCACTTTCATCTGGCGGAAAGCAGAGGTAGCCAATCATCGAGATGTCGGCCACAGTGAATTGGTCACCGACGACGAATGATCGGCTTTGGAAATGCCGCTCGGCAATACTCAGATAGTCGTCGATTCTTTTGCGCATGAACGCAAGAACTGACGGATCGGGCGATGGCGTGAAAGCGCGTAGGAAGCGGTATGTTGCCATGTAGCCGGTAAGTTTGTGATTGTCCCAGAAAAGCCAGCGCAGGATCTCAAATGCTTCGTCCTGGTTCGCCCCGCTGAAGCGTCCAAACCGCTCGGCCAAACGAAGCAGGATCGGTGCGGTCTGCGTGAGCCGCAGGCTCTCCACTTCCAGAACCGGTATCTCACCCATCTCGTTGACGCGCTCGCGCCAAGACGCCATCCGCGTGATGCCGCCGCCGAAGTCGGTCCAGATCGGCTCGAAGTCTTGCCCGCAAAGGGTCAGCATGAGCGCGAGTTTGTAGCTGTTCCCCGACTCCGGAAAATAGTGAAGCCTGTAGGTTGTCATCGGCTGCTCCTGCCGCGGCGACTCAATGCGTACTTCACAATACACCTCCGGCGCTATCACCGGACGATGCACAATGGATTCTCTGGCGAACCCTCATTCAAGTGCGGCGAGGGCCTCCCTTGCGTCGTCGGCGATTGATCGCACAAGGTCGGCCGCGGGACCTCGCTGTGACATTGCTACGCCTTGACCAGCCCACAGCGACAAGCAGTCCGAACGCGCCTGCTTTGCGGCCGCGGCGCGCAAGGGCCTCGTCAGTGCATTTTGGTAAGGAAACGGGAGTACGGCGTCCGGCTCCGGTGCACTCTCGATGGCGACCATGAAGCGGTTCGTGAGCCCGCGAGCCGGCCGCCCCGAAAACGCTCTTGTGATACGGGTCTGAGTTGCCGCCGCGCCGAGGACGGCGTCCTTGTAAGCACTCGGCACGCCCGCTTCGTCCGTGGCCAGAAATGCAGTACCGAGCTGGACCGCCTGCGCCCCGAGAACCAATGCGGCGGCCAATCCCCGGCCATCCATGATACCGCCCGACGCAATGACCGGGACGGAGACGGCGTCGACAACTTGCGGAACCAGCGACATCACTCCAATGAGACCAGCATCGAAATCGCCGGTGAACGTTGCCCGATGGCCGCCCGCCTCTGCACCCTGAGCGACAATAGCGTCTACACCAGCGGCTTCGAGTTCAACGGCTTCTTCTACAGTGGTTGCAGTTCCCACGACAAACATCCCACGCGATTTTGCGGCCTCAATCACGGGCTGCGGCACAATTCCCAGAGTAAAACTGAAAACGCTGGCGCCACTCTCAAGAGCGGTCTCGAACTGCTCGTCAAAGGAGGAGGCGATGGAGGACGGCACGGAGGGTTGGTCGAGGCCTAGCTCCATGAAGAACGGCGAGACTCTCTCGATGGCAACGCTCGGATCCGTCGGCAGAACGGGAACCTCGCCCGGAGCGAACAAATTGATTCCAAAGGGTCGATTGGTTCTTTCTCGGACCTTTCGGGAGGTCTCGGCGATCTGTTGCGGGGTCAGATAAGCGGCACCGATGGACCCAAAACCATCGGCATCGCATACCGCGCCAACCAGCGCAGGGGTGTCACCGCCTCCGGCCATCGGCGCTTGCAGGATCGGCAGCTCGATGCCAAGCCGTCTGGCAAGTGCGGTTTGAAGGCGCACCCTTATCTTCCTTCATAGGGCTTTACAGTTGGACGGCCTCCAAAGACAGGAGGCCTGTGACATCGTATCCCTTGGTGAATTTCAGAAAAGTGAATTAATGTGAATTGTGATTTCTCAAAAAGAGATATCAGAAGGAGAAGCTCGCCGTGAACGGCCTAGACCTGAGATCGCTGGAGATCTTTCGCGCAGTGGCAATCGAGGGAAGTGTTTCCAGGGCCGCGATGAAGCTAAACCGCGTGCAATCGAGCATCAGCACACGAATCAAACAGCTTGAAGAACTCTTCGAGAAGAAACTCTTCCTGCGTCAGAGCAGAGGCCTGACCTTGACGCCCGACGGTGAGCTCTTGCTCACCTATGCTCAACGGCTCTTGCAGTTGTCGGCGGAGACCTCAGAGGCGATGAAAGAGGGCAAGCCGCGCGGAGTCTTTCGCATCGGCACCATGGAAAGCACAGCCGCCGCCCGGTTGCCGGAAATTCTCGCGTGCTACCATCAACTCCATCCACAGGTGGAGATAGAGCTGGAGACGGACACAGCCGGCGGTCTGATGGAACGACTGCTCGACCACGAGATCGAGGTCGCCTTTGTCGCCGAGCCTGTGTCCTTCGAGTCTCTCATCACCGAGGCCGTGTTCGAGGAGGAGTTGATGCTGGTCGTACCGCAGTCCTTTCCGCCACTGGAGAACACGCGTGAGATCAGCGGCAGGACCGTGGTCGCCTTCGAGCCGGGCTGCGCCTATCGGCGCTATCTCGAGGAATGGCTTTTGGGCTCTGAAATCGTTCCCGGAGGTGTCCTCTCCGTCGGATCTTATCTCGCCATGCTCGCCTGCGTTTCGGCTGGCACTGGCTTCGCCGTCGTCCCGCGCTCGGTCCTGGAGATGGTTTCGACAAAAGGGCGTTTTCGCCTCTACCCGCTGCCCGATAACGTCTCGCGCGTAAAGACACTGCTGGCTTGGCGCGTCGATTATCGATCCACAAAGTTGGACGCCCTCAAGGAACTGCTACCTGCGATCTGAATCTGGATCCGCTCTATCGAGGTGCCGACTTAGGCCAAGGCCGCAGCGCCGGTCTCGTCATTAAGGTTGGCTTCCTCCTGCGTTTGCCGGCACTCGCATGGGCGAACGTCAATGGCTGAGTTGTGCCACAAAGAAATATGGCTGCGTCTCCAACGCTCGGGCTTTTGCTCAAGCTTGATTTCTGGCGGTACCCATATGGTACCTGGACGCTTGGCGTCGGCGCGAGCATCCAGAATCGAAACACCTGCCAATTCAAATAGTTGGCGGGTGTTTCGATTGGTTGCGGGGGGCCCGGCGCACATCCTCTTGCGGATCTTTCAGGCACCCCATGTCTTCCGATTTACCCTGATTTCACCCGATTCTGGGCGATATTATCGGTTTCAGTGGTTGCGGGGGCCCGCAACCACCTCAAATTGACAGCACTAGTCGAGAGTTTGTCTGATTGGGCGGAGGGGCATTCAAATATGAGATGGTATGTACATCCCTAAAATCCCAGGCTCGCAACCACCGAGACCGACATTCGCTTACAATACCAATCTGATGATCGCCAAGTGTCCAAAAACCCAGCCAAATTCAGTTTCGTAAGGCATCACCGATTGCCGCTACTTCTCTTAGCCGATGCAAAATATGAACTATAGTCAGAACAAATAGCCATTTCTCGACGCAGAACTAACTATCCCCTTAAACTCAACGGTACCCGGTTTCCTCTCGATTTGACCACTACCGACCAAGTACGGTCTTCCATAGTTAATTCAGGCAGCGTCGGTTTTCAGGTCAGAAAGCATCCTTTCTCTAAGCACGCTGTACGCCGCCTCCTCTCAAGCGTCATCGGTCACATATTCGCAACCAGTCTGGATGAAGTTGGAGATAGGGCGCGCCGAGCTCCATGGCGGTATCGGCAATTGCCTTCATGAAGACTGTAGTTTGGTCTTCGGAAAGTGTTGGCGTGGGTTTGAGAAAACCATAGGTCAACTCAAGCGGCTCCGAGATCGGCCGAACCACAACGCCTCGGTCTGCGAACGAGGTCGCGACGATTGGGTCGGACAACGTGATCCCCAAACCGCGCGAAACCAGTTCGCAAGCTAGGATGCCAGTGCTCACTTCGAAGTTAGGTCTGAGGATCACGCCGGACTTTGCCGCGATCATATCCACTTGCGCACGCAGCAGAGTTGTCGAACGAAACGCGATAAATGCTTCATGGCGCAAATCCGTGAGGTTGATGACACTATTCTTAGCAAGGCGGTGGTCCGCAGGTAGGGCAGCGACCACACGCACCTGCGCAAAGGGAATCCGGACCATGTCCGACTGCGCGAAGGGTAAGGCGACAACGCCTATGTCCGCGCTCTTCTTTGACATCCACAAACCCAGGCCGCGGACACATAGGTCGATCGCGTATTTTGCTGACTCTAGACGGCTTGCTGTTTCAACGGCATGTGGCACCAAAGCATGCATCAAAAACGGTTCAACCGAGACGACCAGAGGGCGCGAGCGCTGTGCCTTAATGTCCGCGGCGGCATTTTGAACGCCATCCAGACTTTGCAGGGTCGGCTCGATATAAGCCAAAAATTCGAGGGCCTGCTCTGTCGGCACTAGCTTACGACCCATGCGATCGAACAACTTTAGGCCAACCGATTTTTCGAGGCTTGTGATCATGCGGCTCACTTGAGGTTGGGTGCGCAGCATGAGCTCCGCGGCACCTGTGACGGTGCCAGTTTGCATGACTGCGCGAAACGCCTGTAACCACATCAACCGCATTCGACTGGGCTCCCTCCGGACTTGGTAGAAATACAATGCTTAAAGCCCGGAGAGACGATCAATCAGGAACAATGCCAGTTTGTCAATGCAATGGAAGTAAAGGCGACTGCTTTAACGGTAAGAGCAATGTTATCCGATAAGTAGTCGACAATGTGGATCGGTAAGGGTGTGCTAAGCGTCGACCTGCAAAGCATAGAAATAACGGCCATAACTATCGATTCGACTTGGCGCCTTCCTTATCTATTTCGCCGGTCGTTACGTAGCCCGCAGACAAGTCACTGGATCGCTCCTCTGCGTGCCGTTCCTCCGGGGGGCCATAGCCACCACCGCCCGGCGTGCGAACCCGAAGCCGATTGTCCGGATCGATTACGTGAGCTCCCTTTCCGGATAGTATTGTGCCGTCGGATACGTGGAGTTCGCCAGGCGCACCTTTGCCCCCTGACGAACGCCCGCGTGCCGGATTCTTGATCCGGTCAAACGCTGCGACAATCGTGAATGGATTGCCATCGAGGGTGCCGATCTCCATCTCCTGGCCGAGCCCGCCGCGGTGACGACCGGTTCCACCGGAGTCCGGGCGCAACTCACGGCGCCAGAAGATGAGCGGCGTCGATGCCTCTACCATTTCCACAGGCGTTCCGCGCACAGCGCTCGGAAAGGAGGTCGCCGACAGACCATCAAGCGTTGGACGGGCACCGGTACCGCCATTGGTGACGATCGATATGGCAAACGGCTCGGCGGTCGATCCTCCTCGGAATGTCAGCGTCCACAGAGCCGAAGCGCTTTCCGCCGGCACTATGCCCGGGATGATCTGATCAATGCAGCCCAGCACAACGTCAGGCAGAAGCCCACCGACAATGTGCCGGCAAGAAACCGGTTGTGGAAATCTGGCGTCGAGGATCGATCCGGCTGGTGCCGTCACTTCGAACACGGACAAGGTGCCGTGGTTGTTCGGAACATCCGGCGCGATCGCGCAAGCGAGAGCATAGCTCGTATAAGCGGCAGCATACCCAAGGGGCACGTTGATTCCTCTCTTGCATGCAGCTGACGAACCTGTCCAGTCAACACGGACTCGGGATCCTGCGACGCTAAGCTCGGCAACCAGTTCGATGGGTTCTTCGAAGCCGTCTACCATCATACGATAACTAACGTTGGTATTTGGCAGGGCAGCAAGCTTCGCCTCTACGGCACGGCGCGAGCTCTCGACGATATGGTCAGCAAGGGCGACAATATTGGATTGTTCGACTTCGCTTAGCAGGTCAGCCAAGCGTTGGACACCTACATCGTTTGAAGCCATCAGGGCGTAAATGTCACCCTCAAGTTCGAACGGCAGGCGCGAGTTCGCCTTGGCGATCTCGATGAGCGTTTCGTTGAGTTTTCCTTGGTCAGCTAATTTAGAAATTGGGATGCGAGTTCCTTCGGCAAACAGGTCTGCGGCTTCGGGGCTCAGTCCGATACCGCCTACATCGGTCATATGACCGGTGCAGGCAAAGAGTGCGACCAGCTTTCCGTCGAAGAAAGCAGGCGTCACGACGACAAAGTCGTTCAAGTGACCTGCTCCTGCCCAAGGATCGTTCGTCACGAAAACGTCGCCAGGCCGGATAGTTTGCGTCGGGAACACTTCGAGGAACTGCCCCACCGAAGCAGCCATTGTATTAATGTGTCCAGGCGTTCCGGTACGCGCTTGGGCCAGCATCCGCCCCTGCGTGTCAAATATGCCAGCCGATAGGTCGCCCGATTCTCGCACAATTGGACTGAAAGCCGTTCGCATGAGCGTGCTGGCCTGGTCTTCGACGAGCGCGATGAGCCGATCCCACATAACTTGAGTCTGAACGATCGACTTCCCGCTCATGACGTCCCCTCAGGCAACGGAACACGCTCGAGAATGAGATGGCCCGACGGATGGAGTGACGCAGAAAATGATGGCGGCACGATCGTTGTCGTTTGCGGCTCGACAATCAATGCAGGCCCTACAATCCGGGATATCGTGGACAGTTGGTCGCGCTCATGAACGGGGTTCTCAATGGAGCGCCCATTGTCTGGGCTGTAAACACATCGTGTTCTTGAAGATATGTTTACTTTCGGTTCGCTCTCGGTGCTGCTTTCTGAATCTTTGACGATACCTTCAATCTGCTTGGAGAGACGAATACGCCAAGAGATCGCTTCGATTGGCGCACCGGGTAGCGTACGTCCGAACAGATCTTTATAAATCCTCTCGAATTCACTTTTTAGAACGTCGGGATCTGGTTTGCCATCGGCGAAGGGTGTCTCAAGTTCGTGACCCTGCCCGATGTAGCGCAAATCAGCTGAATACTGACGTTCAATGCCGTCAATGTTTCCGAGCGATTTGATCACTGCGACGGCAGCGGCGTCGATGTCCATCAAGAGCTCTTCGATCACCTCATGGTCATACGCATCAAGGTGCATGGGGCGGGCCACCGCAATGTCGTAGGCGATCGGCGCGCGCAAGAAGCCAACTGCCGAACCCACGCCAGCACCCTGGGGGACAACAATTCGATTGACGCCAAGTTTTTCCGCTATGCGTGCGGCATGCAATGGTGCCGCTCCACCGAACGCGACCATGGTATGCTTGGAAAGATCGCAGCCGATTTCCGCGCCGTGAGCTCTTGCGGCATTGGCCATTGTTTCATCAACGATTTCGCTCACTCCATAGGCCGCTTCGATCGGATCCATCTTTAGGGAAGTACAGATTTCGGAGCGCATCGCCGCACAACTCGCGGCTAAATCAAGGACGATCTTCCCGCCGGCGAAACGATCGGGGTCGATCCGACCCAGCAGGAGGTCCGCATCGGTGACTGTCGGGCGCTCACCGCCCCTGCCATAACAAGCGGGCCCCGGTTCGGACCCTGCGCTATGAGGCCCGACGGCGATACGCTGTAGCGCGTCGATTGAGGCGATGGAGCCGCCGCCGGCACCGATCTCGACCAATTCAACAACGGGCACACGCAGCGGCAGTCCGCTCCCCTTCATAAAACGAGCAGCGCGGTCGACTTCGAACAGTCTGGAGACCTGTGGCGCCCCATCCTGAATGAAACACACCTTTGCCGTTGTGCCACCCATGTCAAAGGACAACACGCGGTCTTCAGACAGTTCGGAAGCCACAGCGGCAGAGAGGACGGCGCCGCCGGCGGGACCCGATTCGATAAGGCGAATGGGTGCTTCAAGCGCGTAGCTGACCGGAATGACGCCACCGCTAGAGGCCATCAGCAAGAGCGGACAGTGAAAGCCCAGCGCACTCAACTCGTTTTGGAGTCTTGTCAGATAGGCCGAGACAAGCGGTTGGATATAGGCGTTCGTGCAGGTGGTGGATACCCGCTCGAACTCTCGTATCTCAGGGCATATCTCACTCGACAGGCAAATCGGTGCGTCAGGAATGTGCTTCTGGATAACCTCGCGGGCGCGACGTTCATGGCTAGGGGTGACATAGGAATGCAGGAAGGCAATAGCGACACTCTCTACGGCTTTTGCTTTGAGCGTTCGCGCAATATCGCTGAGGCGAGCCTCATCGAGGTCCCGTAATATGTCGCCTTTCGCCGAGAGGCGCTCCTGAACGGTAAAGCGGAATTCGCGTTCGATCAGCGGCCGTTGCTTGACGATGTTGAGATCCATCGGATCGTGGCGGCCCTCGTAGCCAATCTCGAGAATATCGCGGAAACCTTCGGTCGTTATGAGGGCTGTCTCGGCACCTTTTCGCTCGAGCACCGCATTTGTGGCCAACGTCGTGCCATGAACGAAGCGACTGACCTCTGACGCCTCTATCCCGGCTTCATCAAGCACCAGTTTGACGCCAGCCAGCAAGGCCTGTTCAGGGGCGTTGTGAGTGGTCAAGAGCTTGTGCGACCAACGCGATGCATCGCGTTCCAACACAATATCGGTAAAGGTGCCGCCGATGTCGGCCGCCAAGGCCGCTGGGCCCGTTAAAGCGCTCATTGGCAATCTGTTCATTCATCCGTATTCAAAGGCGGGCAGCGCCCGCCGCGCACCGAAAGCTAAAAAACTTCGCAACTGTTCTAAAATGTAAAAATGGATCGTGTATATGCGTAAATCGCATAAATTACGTCTTCCGGCACTCCGAGTTGAATTCATATCCAAGCATGATGACCCTTTATATGTAAAACCGGCATAAAGACCCACGAAAAGCGAATTAGGGAAAACAGCCGTCCACCCCTAAGAATCATGACTGAAATCGCTTTGTAGCGAAAGAGGACGGCTATTCCACGATGAACGGAAATCAACAAACGGCGCTTTCGGGCTCGGATATCCCCGCTACGGCAATGACCATCCGCTCGATCGGCGATTTGTTTCCGATCAAGAAGAAACGCTCATACCTCAACAACGCCTCGATCGGCCCGATGTCGGAGCCGGTCCTTGAAGCAGTTGAAGACTTCCTGCATGACGTCCGCGACAACGGTCGCAACAACTACCCGTATTGGTGTCGCCATGCGGATACGACCATTAAAAACCGTATCGGCCGCTTAATCGGTGCCAGTGGCGACGAGATCGCATTTACGAAGAATACGACCGAGGGACTTGGATTTGTCGCCAACGGCCTCGATTGGCGCGAGGGCGACAATGTGGTTCTGCCCGACATCGAATACCCGTCCAATGTCTATTGCTGGATGAACCTGAAGAAGCGCGGCGTCGAAATTCGTTGGGTGAAGAATCGGGACGGTTATGTGCCGCTAGACGCAATACGCGACGCTATCACCCCACGAACGCGCCTCATTTCGCTCAGTCCTGTCCAGTTCTCGAATGGCTTCCGCCAAGACCTCGCACTTATCTCGCAGCTCTGCGCAGAGCGGGGTGTACTGCTAAACCTCGACGCGATCCAATGGATCGGCGCCTTGAGAATGGACGTCAGTCAGCACCGCATCAATTTCATGTCGGCCGGCGGTCATAAGTGGCTGCTCGCGCCGATCGGGACCGGCTTCTTTTACTGCAACTCCGAATCGCTGAACCAGCTAGCTCCGCCGACCGTCGGCTACCATACGGTTGATAAGGGCGAAGCGCACCTTGACTACGAACTGATCTACCGGCCCGGCGCGGGGCGCTTTGAGGAAGCGTTAGTGAATTTCCCCGGCATCTGGGGACTTGATGCAGCCGTCAAACTCCAGCTCGCCGTTGGTACGATGGAAATCGAGCGGCACATTCTCGATTTAACGGCCTACGCCGCAGATGCCCTGCAGCGGCTTGGCTGTCGGATTGCAAGCCCGATGAGTGAGCAGGCGCGATCTGGCCTGCTGTCCTTCACGGTCCCCAATGCAGACGGCGAGCAGATCGAAGCGCGCCTTCGCGACGAGGCTGTCGATATAGCGGTCCGGGACGGAAGACTCCGGGCCTCACCAAGCTTTTTCAACGATGCCGGCGACATCGATCGTTTGGTCTCGGTCATCGCAGACTCGCTGTAACGGCCGGCAAAGAAGGGCATGGGAGTGTGCTGTGAAGGTAATCAAACGCAAAACACTTGCAGGAATACAGTGGTAACCGCGGTTCGCCGTATGAGAAGTCTTACAACAGTTTCTGGCGAGCAGCTGGATTTGTTAACGAGTTGGCCAGAAGCCAACCGTGTCGAGCCAATGGTTTTGAACGGGTTGGGTCCCTGAGAAACCCAAATGGGAGGATAACTATGAAAACCACCTTGGATCGCGTCCTGTTTTCGATTGCCGCCGTAACAGCAGCAGCGATGACAATCTCTACAAGCGTGGTCGCTGAAGGCATTGCGACCACAAACATTTCCGTGATTGGTTCGTCTGAATCCACCAACATGCATAAGTTTGTCGAACAACCCTTTTGGACTAAGACAGTACCCGAGGGTTCAAGTGGGGCTGTCGTCGTCGACTTCAAAGGGCTTCAGACAAGCGGTTTGAAGGGGCCGGAGATTCTCCGGCTTTTGAGTACCGGTGCT
Organism: Pelagibius sp.; assembly: GCF_965249265.1. Classification (NCBI taxonomy): domain Bacteria; kingdom Pseudomonadati; phylum Pseudomonadota; class Alphaproteobacteria; order Rhodospirillales; family Rhodovibrionaceae; genus Pelagibius; species Pelagibius sp. Next base: position 4,508,144 of record NZ_OZ252224.1, read on the forward strand.
ATTACGATTGCGCATGGAACCTTCACCACCGTTGCCGCAGACGACGAAATATTCAATGGAATCGATTTGCCAGGGCTTGCTCCCACAATTCAAACTGCCCGTGCTATCTCAGAGGCATACTCTCCGGTGGTAGCGGATACGCTTCGCAAAAAACACGGACTGAAACTTTTGGCCGTACTTCCATTTACCAGCCAAGTCTTCTTTTGCTCAACGCCTATAAACGGTCTTGATGATCTCGAAGGAAAGAAAATCCGTGTATACGGACGTAGTTTGGCAGAACTCGTAGAAGCGGCCGGCGCAACGCCTGTGACCATTCCATTCAATGAAGTTGTACCCGCTCTTCAAACTGGTGTCGCCGATTGCGCAATTACCGGTATTACGGCAGGTAACACAGCAAAGTGGTATGAGGTAGCGAAGTACCTTTACAACTTACCGACCGGCTGGGCGATCAACTTTTATGCGGCCAATGCTGATGCGTGGAATGCACTAGCTCCAGAGGCGCGCAGGTACCTCGAAACCGCTATTGATCAAATGAAGGACGATGTCTGGGCCTTCACGGCTGAAGAAAATCAGTTCGGAGTGGCTTGCAACACGGGTCAAGATCCTTGCCAGTACGGCGTCAAAGCCGACATGAAACTAACCTCACTGAGTTCGGAAGATAAAGAGGCGCTTGACCGATTGCTTCTAGAAACCGTGATCCCAAACTGGGCTCAAAGGTGTGGTGCCGAATGCACCCGCACTTGGAACGACACTGTCGGAAAAGTCGTCAATATGTCCTTGCCTATCCCTGACTAAGATCTCCAACGGTGCAGAGAAAAAAACCTTGGCTGGGATCAGTCACCCAAACTGACTCTAGTCAAGGTTTGGAATTCCGATAATGAACAAAAACGCGATCCAGAACAGCATCGCATTGGTCGTGAGCCATTTGGAGCGTCTTGTCCATTTTGGTGTTTGGGTCAATGGCGCAGCGCTAATCCTCGTCGCATTTATGATTGGTTTTGACGTCATCGCGCGGAAGATGTTTAACGTCAGTGTAGGGGGAGCTGACGAAATTGGCGGATACTTCCTCGCAATTTCATCAGCATGGGCGGCATCATTCACTCTGTTCAAGCACAACCATATTCGTATGGACGTGGTTCACGCGCGATTGCCAGAGCGGGGGCAACGCCTGCTGGATTTGCTGGCCCTTCTTGCTCTTTTCGCGTTTGTTGGCACTGTTGCGTGGTACGCAAATGAGATGTGGATGAAGTCTTTCTCGTTTGGGTCACGCGCCAATACTCCTCTATTGACACCTCTCTGGATTCCACAAGGTCTGTGGTTGATTGGGCTAGCCATGTTCCTTGTCACGACGACCGCGGCGATAGTGGCAACGATAGGTGTAATGTGCGGCGTGACCTCGCCTGAACTGACTCGTCTTGCCATAAAAAAATCGCCAGAAGACGACGTCCGAGATCAGATCCGAGAACTAGAGGCGCATCCCGCCGATTCGTCTGATCGAACAAGGTAGCGATTCTAAGATGCTGGCAACAACTCTCATTATCCTCTTACTGCTTTTCTGCATCAGCATTCCAGTGGCAGCGGCGCTGGGACTTCTTGGTTTCTCCCTCTCTGCATTGTTCAGTTCATTTCCACTTCATCGGGCTATCGGCGAAGTGTCTTGGTCTGCGTCTCAGGAATTCCTCTTGGTAGCGGTCCCCCTCTATGTATTCATGGGGGAGCTGCTAATGAGAAGCGGCGTTGCCGAACGTATGTACGCCGCAATTATCAGGTGGCTCGGATGGTTACCAGGCGGCCTCATGCATTCAAATGTAGCCGCGAGCGCAATGTTTGCGGCTACCTCCGGCTCAAGTGTTGCTACCGCGGCTACAATCGGAACTCTGGCTTTACCAGAACAAAAGAAATACGGCTATAATGAGCGACTTTTTTTGGGGTCGCTGGCAGCAGGAGGTACACTTGGAATTCTAATTCCGCCTTCGATCAACATGATTGTCTATGGCGTCCTTGCAGGAGTGTCGATACCACAACTCTATCTTGCGGCGTTTATCCCTGGTGCGCTCCTCGCTCTGATATTCATGGTCACAATTGCTTTTGCATGTGTGATTCGGCCAAGTCTAGGAGTTCGATCGGATAGGTTCTCGTGGCGTGAGAGGTGCGCTGCGCTTCCCGATCTGATCCCGCCACTTGGATTATTTGTTCTTGTAATAGGATCAATATATGCAGGCTGGGCTACTGCCTCTGAGTCCGCAGCGTTGGGAGTGCTGGCTGCGCTCGGTCTAACTGCCTATCGAAAGCGACTTTCCTTAGAAGTGCTGAGAGCATCAATTGAGGGCACTTTTCGGATTACGGGAATGACAATGCTGATAGTTGTCGGCGCGTTCTTTCTCAATTTTGTGCTTTCGAGTATTGGCCTGACTGGTCAACTCGTCCAAGTCATCAAGGAACTGGGTTGGTCGCCTCTAGGAACGATGCTGGCTATCTGTCTCTTCTATATCATCCTGGGTTGTTTCATGGACGCGTTTTCCATAATGGTCACGACAGCACCAGTGATTGTGCCGATTGTGATCGCTCTTGGATATGATCCAATCTGGTTCGGTGTAGTCATGATGCTTCTTACCGAAACCGGCATGATCACGCCTCCATTCGGATTCAATCTTTTCGTAATTCAAAGCGTCCGTCATCGTGGGCCAATTAGCGATGTAGCGTACGGAAGCTTCCCCTTTGTCATTGCATTGCTGATAGCTATTGGGCTTCTGATCGCGTTTCCGAACATTGCTCTTTGGCTGCCAGAAACTGTTTGGCTCAGGTGAGGACCGTGTGAACGTGGAAGCCGAATCTGAGCCAAAGCAAGGACCAAAATGCGCCTACATACCCTTAGAGTTGGTTTGGTGCTTCCATCCATTAACACGCTGACAGAGCCCGAGTTCTACAGCGCGGTGGCGTCTGGGCTCACGTTTCATAGCACTAGGGTCTTCATGGCGGAGACCACGCGAGAAGACCTGGAAGCGATGAATCGTCAAGTCGCTAACGCGTGCAGACTGCTCTCTTCAACCACACCAGACATCGTTGTTTATGCTTGCACAAGCGGTACGTTTGTTTCGGGCCGCGAAGAGCTCAACAAGCTAATCAATAAGATGGGGAACATTACTGGTTGTCCAATTGTGGCGACCTCTGAAGCAATGCTTGAAGCTTTTTCTTTTATGAACGCGAAGGAAGTCGCTTTAGTGACCCCATATCCGGATGAGATCACTCGAGATGAGTCGTCATTTATTCAAGATCAGGGGTATGAGGTGGTGTTTGCTGACGGCCTAGGAAGATCGGGCAAGCATGTGAGGGCGTCACCTGGTGTTGAAGTTGATGCGTTGGTCAAAAAAGCAGCGAAAACGTCAGCTGATCTGATTTTCGTGAGTTGCACGGACCTGGAAGCGTTTCATCGTGTACAAGATTGGGAAGGGGAGTATGGAAAGACCGTATTGACAAGCAATCAGGTCACGCTTTGGGCCGCGACAAATAAGTTGGGCACACTCAGTACTCCATCAAAAGCTAACATTGAGCTCGCTGGCTGGGTGAGAGCTCAATCCCTGTTTGCTCAACCGCCTAAGAAAAGATTTAAGGAAGGAAGCAATGAGTGACGACTTCTTGGCGGCTCTGAAGGCCGAACGCAAAATTCAAAGAGTGTTTTCTCGTTACATTCGCGGATGCGATCGGCGCGATTACGATCTCGTTTGGGAAGCCCGTCACGATGACGCCTACGACGATCATGGTCCCTACAAGGGCGAGCCCGAAGGCTAAATCGAATGGATCCTCGAATACAACAACTCGGCCTATCAGATGATGCATCACTGCGGGCCATGTCATATCGAGTTGCACGGAGACGTCGCCGCCGTGGAAACCTGTTGCATTCTGCTGCAGCAGATGACGGCGACCGTTGACGGCGTCCAGGGACACAGACAGATTGTGATTCCACTTCGGTATGTTGATCCCTTCGAGAAACGAGATGGAGCTTGGCGCATAGTCCACCGCATCGTTGTCTATGAGCAACTAAGCGACGAACCGCTGTTGCTTGAAAAGGCGGAAGGGCAACGCCGTCTTGGGCCACAATTTACACAGGCACAGCGATCCAAAGACGACCCCATCTTCAGCATTCTGCATGCGATGAAACCGGCTTGACCCAAGCTTCAAATGACGAGTGTGTAGTCTTCGGGCTCATCACTGCTGAAGCGTCTGCGCTGCGACCTGATGTCTGTGACTTCTACTCCTGGCAAATCCAATGCTTTAGGTAGTGCACTCATAAATCTATTTTCAAGATCAGCGGTTTGTGATTCTGTGATGGTCTGGTTTGGCGTTCGGAGGAGAGCAT
>NZ_OZ252224.1:4517500-5507550 GCF_965249265.1 Pelagibius sp.
CCGCTCAGTCCTCGCTAAAAGCGGCTGCGCGCCTGTCAGGCCCGGCCCAGATTTCTAGAGAGCCTTTCCGTATCGCTCGGCAAAAAACAGTCCCCCGGACTGTTTTTCGGACTGTTTTTCCTGGCGAGCGATGGTGGAGGCGGACGGGATCGAACCGACGACCTGAAGCTTGCAAAGCTACCGCTCTCCCAACTGAGCTACGCCCCCTTGGATCTGCGCAGGTATCAGGCCTGATGTAAGTCCCGAGCGCCCGATAGGCCGGCGCTTCTTCCGCAAAGAGCTTTTCACTATCGCTCGGCAAAAACAGTCCCCCGGACTGTTTTTCCTGGCGAGCGATGGTGGGCCAGGGAAGACTTGAACTTCCGACCTCACGCTTATCAAGCGCGCGCTCTAACCAACTGAGCTACTGGCCCCTTTGAGCTATGGACCGGTTCAGTGGTCCGGCTGAGCGCGTCTTCCAAAAGGAAGATGCCTTTAAGCCTGTCTTTCATCCATGGAAGGGATACGCAGACGGCGGACCTGGCGCCTTGCCGGATCTGCCTTGTTACAGGCGCTGCAAGCAGCACCTGTGGGATCTTTCGTCTTCGGCGTTTTTTGTAAGCAATCGTCTTGAGTTCTCTGGCCCTTATGTCTTTCGACTGGCCAGAGGCTCGGGACGATCCTTAGAAAGGAGGTGATCCAGCCGCAGGTTCCCCTACGGCTACCTTGTTACGACTTCACCCCAGTCGCTGACCTTACCGTGGTCGGCTGCCTCCCAAAGGTTAGCGCACCGGCTTCGGGTAAAACCAACTCCCATGGTGTGACGGGCGGTGTGTACAAGGCCCGGGAACGTATTCACCGTGGCATGCTGATCCACGATTACTAGCGATTCCACCTTCATGCTCTCGAGTTGCAGAGAACAATCCGAACTGAGACGGCTTTTTGGGATTGGCTCGGCATCGCTGCCTCGCTGCCCACTGTCACCGCCATTGTAGCACGTGTGTAGCCCAGCCCATAAGGGCCATGAGGACTTGACGTCATCCCCGCCTTCCTCCGGCTTGTCACCGGCAGTTCCCCTAGAGTGCCCGGCCGAACCGATGGCAACTAAGGGCGAGGGTTGCGCTCGTTGCGGGACTTAACCCAACATCTCACGACACGAGCTGACGACAGCCATGCAGCACCTGTGTGGCGTCCAGCCGAACTGAAGGATCCTGTCTCCAGGAACCGCGACGCCCATGTCAAGGGCTGGTAAGGTTCTGCGCGTTGCTTCGAATTAAACCACATGCTCCACCGCTTGTGCGGGCCCCCGTCAATTCCTTTGAGTTTTAATCTTGCGACCGTACTCCCCAGGCGGTGTGCTTAACGCGTTAGCTGCGCCACCGAGACACTAAGTGCCCCAACGGCTAGCACACATCGTTTACGGCGTGGACTACCAGGGTATCTAATCCTGTTTGCTCCCCACGCTTTCGCGCCTCAGCGTCAGTACCGGACCAGATGGCCGCCTTCGCCACCGGTGTTCTTCCTAATATCTACGAATTTCACCTCTACACTAGGAATTCCGCCATCCTCTTCCGGACTCTAGATTATCAGTTTTAGAGGCCGTTCCTAGGTTGAGCCCAGGCCTTTCACCCCTAACTTGATATTCCGCCTACGCGCCCTTTACGCCCAGTAATTCCGAACAACGCTTGCCCCCTCCGTATTACCGCGGCTGCTGGCACGGAGTTAGCCGGGGCTTCTTCTCTGGCTACCGTCATCATCTTCACCAGTGAAAGCGCTTTACAACCCTAAGGCCTTCTTCACGCACGCGGCATGGCTGGATCAGGGTTGCCCCCATTGTCCAATATTCCCCACTGCTGCCTCCCGTAGGAGTCTGGGCCGTGTCTCAGTCCCAGTGTGGCTGATCATCCTCTCAGACCAGCTATAGATCGTCGGCTTGGTAGGCCGTTACCCCACCAACTACCTAATCTAACGCGGGTTCATCCCAGGGCGCTAAAGCTTTCCCTCTTAAGGCGTATGCGGTATTAGCCGCCGTTTCCAGCGGTTGTCCCCCACCCCGGGGTAGATCCCCACGCGTTACTCACCCGTGCGCCAGTGTCCATCTCTCCGAAGAGAAACTTCTCCTTCGACTTGCATGTGTTAGGCCTGCCGCCAGCGTTCGTTCTGAGCCAGGATCAAACTCTTAGGTTGACCTCACTCGAAAGCCCCAATTCTCCATAAGGAAAACCAGAACCCCAAGCTCATCAACGGGATCCTCTCAATTAAACGCGCGAAATCTTCCAACTAAACCCAGCATCAGCCCAGCCCCAGCAAAAACCAAAGCCAAACCAATAGCCAGACCGTCAAAAGATCCGTCATTTCCATGAATACGCGAACATCAAAAGGCCCCAATGCCAAAACATCAAAACCCCAGACAATCCAGGCTCAACAACAAGCCCGCCGCCCGCGTATCCCTTCCATATCAAACAATGTCAAACAGCAGCGCGGCAGCGTTTGGCTCGGGGCCTTGGCTGCCGCGGAGGCCGGGTTATAGGGCCCGCCCAGGGGGACTGTCAAACCCTTTGTGAAAAGAATTTTAAGGCTGCGGGAAGTTTTTCGGTCCCGCCGTGTCATAGCATGGGCATTAACCGCCTTTGAGGTTGACAACCCCTTGTACGATCAGCGATTTTCAAAATTTAGTTAACGATTTGGTGGTATCACATTTACCGCCGTCGTGGCTGGCCACGGGGGGCCTTCCATAGATTCGTCCAGTTGCGGAGCTTTTTGATATCGTGACGAACCGTCAAGCAGGGCTCGAATCGCTCGTGCGATTCGCGAAGAAAGTCAGTTTTCCCGCAATTCTCGCCATTCCGCTGGTCGGCGGCGCCGTCGCCGCCAGTTGGTCCTCGGCCGACATCACCGGCAGCGACAGCCTGCCGGCGAAAGCGCAGGGTCCGGCAGCGATCACGCCGAACGAAGTCTTGCCGGCCGGCGTCTCTCCCGCCGCCGGTGACAAATCCGACCCCCTGGCCCAGCAGCAGACGGCTTTGCCCCCTGAGGCACTGTCCAGCGAACCGCTGCCGAGAGCCTCTTCTCTCACCGTTGCCGGCACCCTCGCCCAGCAGGGCGAAGCCGAAGCTCTGGAAGAGTCGGAGGCCGCACCGCCGCCGATCACCCGCCAGATCGTCGTCGCCCCGGGCGACACCTTGATGAAGCTGCTGGTCCAATCCGGTGTGGAGCGCCAGCACGCCTATCAGGCGGTCACCGCCATGGAGCCGGTCTTTTCCGCCCGGCGCCTGAGGCCCGGCCAGGAAATCGACCTCGCTTTCGCCGATACCGGCGATACCGGGACCGAGAGCGACAGCCTTGGCCCCCTGCTTGCGGTCAGTTTCCGCCCCACCCTGGAACGCGACATCCAGATCAGCCGCGCCGATCCGGCCGAAGACTTCGCCGCCGAGGCCATCGAGCGCCCCGTGGCGCGGCAATTGGCCTATGCCCAGGGCAGCATCCAGTCGAGCCTCTCGGTCGCCGCCCGCGAGGTCAACGTCCCCAACCCGGTGCTGGCAGAGGCGATCCGCGCCTTCAGCTACGACGTCGACTTCCAGCGCGAGATCCAAAAGGGCGACGACTTCGAATTTTTCTACGAGATCTTCGTCGACGAAGACGGCCGACAGGTGCGTACCGGCGAACTGCTGTTCGCCGCCATGACCCTTTCCGGCAGCCGCACGGAGCTCTATCACTACGAGCGCAGCGACGGCAGCGCCGACTTCTACACGCCGAAAGGCACCTCGGTGCGCCGATCGCTGATGCGCACACCGATCGACGGCGCCAGGCTCTCCTCCGGCTTCGGCATGCGCAAGCATCCGATCCTCGGCTATTCGAAAATGCACAAGGGCACCGACTTTGCCGCGCCGCGCGGCACCCCGATCTATGCCGCGGGCAACGGTGTCGTTGAAAGAGCCGGGCGCAACGGCGGCTACGGCAAGTATGTGCGCATCCGCCACGGCTCCAACTACAAGACCGCCTATGCCCACATGCACCGCTACGGCAAGGGCGTCAAGGCAGGCGCCCGGGTGAAGCAGGGCCAGATCATCGGCTACGTCGGCTCCACCGGCCGCTCCACCGGTCCGCATCTGCACTACGAGGTCATCCTGAACGGCAAGCAGGTGAACCCCTTGAAGGTCACCCTGCCCCGCGGCGACAAGCTGAAGAAAAGCGAGATGGCCGACTTCGCCGCCCACCGGGCCGAGGTCGACCGCCAAGTGGCCATCGCCATGGGCGGCATCCTGATGGTACAGAAGGCTTGCGAGGATGCGGAGCCTCTGGAGCAGGGTTCGGCGACCGACCGAGAGTGCTGAGCGGGCCAAAAGCCTGAAGACATGAGGACAGGGTCCATGCACGGTTGCCTTCTGATCGCCGGTTACCTGGAAAAACGTTCGCGACGCCGAAACTAGGGCTACCTCCCTTGTTCAGGGAGAGGATTCCGGTTTATCGGTAGTCATCGCCCCACCCTGGCGGCCAATAGCCGGAGACGGGCCGGGGCGTTCGCGGAGTTTTTCGAATCATGTCCACAGAACTTACGGCGGCGATCGCTGGCCTCGGCCTGGGCGCGAGCCTGATCATCGCCATCGGCGCCCAGAACGCCTATGTCCTGCGCCAGGGCCTGCGGCGGCAGCATGTTTTTGCCGTCGCCTCCCTTTGTTTCGTCATCGACGCCGGCCTCATCACCCTGGGGGCGGGCGGTTTCGCCAGCCTGCTGCAGGCCGTACCCAGCCTTCCCGACATCGCCGCCTGGGGCGGCGCCGCCTTTCTCGGCGCCTACAGCCTGCGGTCCTTCCACGCCGCCCTCAAACCGGGCAGCCTGACGGCGCAGAACGGCGAAGGGACGGCGGGCGGCAGCCTGCGGGCGGCGGTGCTCACCGTCCTGGCGCTCAGCCTTTTGAACCCCCATGTCTATCTCGACACGGTGATCCTATTGGGCGGTATCGCCGCCCAGTATCAGGGAACCGAGCGCCTGGCCTTCGCGATCGGCGCCGTCGTCGCATCGGGTCTCTGGTTTTACGGGCTCGGCTTTGGCGCGAGACGTCTGGCGCCGTTCTTTGCGAGCCCGAAGTCCTGGCGTCTGCTGGATGCTTTCGTCGGCTGCGTCATGGCCGCCATCGCCATCAGTCTGGTGGCCAGCCAGCTAAACGGATAGCCCTGGCATCGGGACCGGCCCCGGCCGGCCCCGAACACCTCACCGCCGGACGGGTTCTATACCAGATGCTGTTTGAACAGGGCGATGGTCCGCTCCCACGACAAATCGGCCGCCGCCTCGTTGAAGCGCGGGGTCGAGTCATTGTGAAAGCCGTGCCGGGTGCCGGGATAAACATGCGCCTCATAGTCGGCCCCGCTGGCCTTCAGGGCCGCCTCGTAATCGGGCCAGGTCGCATTCACCCGCTCATCGTCTTCTGCATAGTGGATTGCCAAGGCCGCCTTGATCTTCGGCACGTCGGCGGTTTCCGGCGCCCGGCCATAGTAGGGCGCCCCGGCCGAGAGATCCTCGCCCAAAGCGACCGCCAGAAGGTTGGTCATCATGCCGCCCCAGCAGAAGCCGGTGGCGCCGAGCTTGCCGCTCGACAGGCTGTGGGACTTCAGAAAACGCGCGGAGTTGATCATGTCCTGACGCAGCTTCGGCTGCTCCAGGGATCTCTGCATGGCGCGGCCGTCGTCGTCATTGCCGGGGTAGCCGCCGATCGGGGCGAGCCCGTCCGGCGCCAGAGCCAGGAAACCCTCGACTGCCGCCCGCCGTGCGACATCGGCGATATAGGGGTTGAGGCCCCGATTTTCATGGATCACCAGGACCGCCGGGAAAGGCCCTTCACCGGCCGGCTGGACGAGGTAGCCGCGCATCTCGCCTGAAGTGCCGCCGGGCGAGGGATAGGTGACGTAGGTCGCCTTGATGCGCTCGTCGTTGAAGGAAATGGTCTCGGCCGCGGCATAGTCCGGCAGCATGGCCTGCGCCATCGCCAGGCCCGAAACGCCGGCGACGGTGAGGGTCGAAGCCCGGTTCAGGAAATCGCGGCGGCTCAGCCGGCCATGGCAATATGCGTCGTAGAGTGCGTAAACGCGGTCATCAATCTTCCCTTTGCCCATCTCCCTGTCTCCTCTGCCTGTTTGCTGGAACGATCATTCAATTACTTCAGTCAGAGAATAGCGGCAGCTTCATGAAAACCGGAAGAGACAATCATCGGCTTCACGCGGTCTTGTTGCGCAAGAACCGTCGTCGGGAACAAAAGCTTATTCAGAGATTTCTAATCGGCAGCATCTTCCGCCAAGGGCCAGGACGGCCGGGACATGGCAAAAACCTCGTCCACCCTGGTGTAGTCCATGTAGCCGAGGCGGGCGATGGGCTTCAGCTTGGCCATGTCGACCAGGCCGTCGGTCAAGACCGCTTCGTCGATGTGGAGACCGATCACCTGGCCGAAGACCACGGCGTTGCGCGCCGTCGGGTCGTCCGAGGGCAGGTCGACGGTCTGCAGATAGGTGCATTCCATGTGGATGGGCGAAGCCTTCACCCGCGGCGGGGCCACCAGCGTCGACGGAATCATCTCAAGCCCGGCAACTTCGGCTTCGTTCACACCGGCCGGGGCCGGGGCCGAGGTCTGGTTCATCGCCTCTCGCAAGTCCCAGGTAACGACGTTGCAGACGAACTCCCCGGTGCGCTCGACATTGGCCAAAGAGTCCTTGGCGCCATCCGGCGGGCCGTCGGCCTTACGCCCGCCCGGGGCGAACATCACCACCGGCGGGTCGCCGGCCACGCCGTTGAAGAAGCTGTAGGGGGCGAGGTTCACCCTTCCCGCCTCGTCGACGGAGGTGATCCATCCAATGGGACGCGGCACCACACAGGCCTTGAAAGGGTTGTGCGGCAGACCGTGGTCGCCGACCCGGGTATCGTAGAACATCAGGCTCCCCCTACAAACGCCGGCAGGCTCACGCCGCCGCGACCATCTCACCGTTGATCGTCAGGCCCTCGGGCCCGCCGCTGACGGAGACGGTATCGCCGTCGCCGATCTTGCCTTCCAGGATCAGGCTGGCCAAGGGGTTCTGAAGCTCCCGCTGGATGACCCGCTTCAGCGGCCTGGCGCCGTAGACCGGATCATAGCCCTTGTCGGCCAGCCAGACCTTGGCCTGTTCGTCCAGGTCCAGCACGATCTTGCGCTCGGCCAGCATGGCCAACAGGCGGGCCAACTGAATATCGACGATGCCGGTCATCTGCGGCCGGGTCAGGCGATGGAACAGCAGCACCTCGTCGAGGCGGTTCAGAAACTCCGGCCTGAAGGCGCCGCGCACAACCTCCATCACCTCGCCGCGCACGGCGTCGCTGTCCTGGCCTTCCGGCTGAGCCGCCAGAATGTCGGCGCCGAGGTTCGAGGTCAGGATGATCATGGTGTTGCGGAAGTCGATGGTGCGCCCCTGGCCATCGGTCAGGCGTCCGTCGTCCAGCACCTGCAGCAGGATGTTGAAGACATCGGGATGGGCCTTTTCGACCTCGTCGAAGAGCACGACCTGATAGGGCCGGCGGCGCACCGCTTCGGTGAGCGCCCCACCCTCCTCGTAGCCGACGTAACCCGGCGGCGCACCGATCATGCGGGCGACCGCATGCTTTTCCATGTACTCCGACATATCCAGGCGCACCATCGCGGTCTCGTCGTCGAAGAGAAAACGCGCCAGCGCCTTGGTCAGTTCGGTCTTGCCGACGCCGGTGGGACCGAGGAAGAGGAAGGAGCCGATCGGCCGGTTGGGGTCCTGCAGACCGGCACGGGCCCGCCGCACGGCGTTGGAGATGGAGACAATGGCCTCCTCCTGTCCGATCACGCTGCTGCGCAGAGCGTCTTCCATGGCGAGCAGCTTCTCGCGCTCGCCCTCCAGCATCTTGTCGACGGGAATGCCGGTCCAGCGGGAGACCACGGCCGCAATGTCGCCGTCGGTCACCTCCTCATTCAGGATGTGATGCTCCTGGGCCTTCGCCGCGGCCTCAAGCTGGCTTTCCAGACCCGGGATCACGCCGTACTTCAATTCGCTGGCGCGGTTCAGGTCGCCCTCGCGCTGGGCGATGTCCAGCTCGCCGCGCGCCTGATCCAACTGTTCCTTCAGCTTCTGGGCGTCGGCCAGCTTGTCTTTTTCGGCCTGCCACTGACCGGTCAGTTCGGCCGACCTGGCTTCAAGCTCGGCGATCTCTTTCGTGAGCTTCTCCAGCCGCTCTTTGGAGGCCTTGTCGCTTTCCTTCTGCAGGGCGTTCTCTTCGATCTTCATCTGCACGAGGCGGCGGTCGAGTTCGTCGATCTCCTCGGGCTTGGAGTCCATCACCATGCGCAGGCGGCTGGCGGACTCGTCGACCAGATCGATGGCCTTGTCCGGCAGGAAGCGGTCGGAGATGTAGCGGTTCGAAAGAGTGGCCGCGGAGACGATGGCCGAATCGGTGATGCGCACGCCGTGATGCAGCTCGTATTTTTCCTTCAGGCCGCGCAGGATCGAAACGGTTTCCTCGACACTCGGCTCCGGCACGAAAACCGGCTGGAAGCGCCGCGCCAGGGCAGCATCTTTTTCGATGTGCTTGCGGTATTCGTCCAGCGTGGTGGCGCCGACACAATGCAGATCGCCGCGCGCCAGCGCGGGCTTCAGCATGTTGGAGGCATCCATGGTGCCCTCGGCCTTGCCGGCGCCGATCAGGGTGTGCAGTTCGTCGATGAAAACGATAATCTCGCCGCCGGCTTCGGAGATTTCCTGCAGCACCGCTTTCAGGCGTTCCTCGAACTCGCCGCGGAACTTCGCCCCCGCCACCATGGCGCCGAGGTCGAGCGACATCAGCCGCTTGTCCTTCAGATTGTCCGGCACGTCGCCGTTGACGATGCGCTGAGCCAAACCTTCGACGATGGCGGTCTTGCCGACACCGGGCTCGCCGATCAGCACCGGATTGTTCTTGGTCCGCCGCGACAGCACCTGCACGGTGCGGCGGATTTCTTCATCACGCCCGATCACTGGATCGAGCTTGCCTTCGCGCGCCACTTCGGTCAGGTCGCGGGCGTATTTGTTCAGGGCTTCGTACTGATCTTCGGCGGTCGCCGTATCGGCGCGCCGGCCCTTGCGCATGTCGTTGATGGCTTGGTTCAGCGACTTCGGCGATACCCCGGCGGCATCCAGCGCCTTGGCCGCCTCGCTGCCCGGCAGCATGGCAATGGCCAGCAGAATGCGTTCCGCCGTCACATAGGAATCGCCGGCCTCTTCGGAGAGCTTCTCGGCCTGGGCGAAGAGGTCGTTGGTTTCCTGCGCCAGATAGAGCTGGCCGGCCCCCGCGCCCTCCACCTTCGGCTGCTTGGCGAGCGCCGAGTCCACCGCCTTCATCGCCGCCTCGGGCTTCCCGCCTGCCGCGCGGATGAGATTGCGCGCCAGGCCCTCGTCATCGTCGAGCAGCACCTTCAAGAAATGCTCGGGCGTCAGACGCTGATGATGTTTCCGGCTGGCGAGAGTCTGCGCGGCCTGAAGGAATCCGCGTGAGCGTTCCGTATAGCGATTGAGATCCATCTATATCCCCTTCTCCCGCACCCGTGAGCGGCATGCAGGTGAGTTATGCCATGGTACTGCACCCATCGCGCCCATCCCAGCGGCACGCGAGAGCCCAGTTTTCCTTGGAAAACCGGCCAAACGGCCCGGCATCCTTAGAACATATGGGCTGTTGCAAAAAAGACACAAGGCCCTTCAAGTCACCATTTTCACTGATAATCCTCAATATTTTCGAACGGTCACCGCTTGCCTTCCGTCTCGGCGCCGGCGGCAGGTCAAAAGCCCGCCGCCGGCGCCGAAGGAGGACCGGTTCAGCGCAGGATCTCGGCGGTCGGGCGCGGGGTCGTCGCGGTCTCCGCCGGCAGGACCGGCAGCGTCACCTCGGGAACCGAACCCGTCAGGCTGTCCAGAAAGGCCACGATCGAGTCGGCTTCTTCTTCCGAGAGCGCCTCGCCGAGCTGCGACTCGGCCATGATCTGTACCGCCACCTTCAGATCCCAGACCTTGCCCGAGTGGAAATAGGGCGCCGTCACCGCAACGTTGCGCAGCGGAGAAGCCCGGAACACATACTCGTCATCAACCGTCTCGGTAACGGCGAAGCGGCCCTTGTCGTCCGGCGGCAGAATGTCTGCACCCGGTTTTTCGATCAAGCCGAAGGGATAGTACCCCTGCCCGCCGAGGTTGACGCCGCTGTGACAGGAGACGCAGCCCTTGTCGACGAAAAGCGCCAAGCCTCTCGCCGCTTCCGGCGTGATCGCCTGATCGTCCCCGTTCAGGAAAGCATCAAAAGCGCTCGGCGTGATCAACGTCGCCTCGAAAGCCTCGATCGCCTTGGCCATGTTGTCGAAACTGATCGGCTCTGCATCCTCGGCAAAGGCGGCGGCAAACCACTCGGTGTATTGCGGCATGCTCCTCAGCGTCGCGACCACGGTTTCCGGTGTGTTCGCCATTTCGACCCCGGCCTGGATCGGCCCCTTGGCCTGGGCCTTCAGGTCTTCGGCCCGGCCGTCCCAGAACTGCGCCTCATTGAGGACCGCGTTCAGTACCGTCGGAGAATTTCGCGGCCCCTTCTGCCAGCCGTGGCCGATCGAGGTTTCAAGGTTGTCGTCACCACCGGTCGCCAGGTTGTGACAGGAATAGCAGCTGAACACCCCGGACGCCGAAAGCCGCGGATCGAAGAAAAGCGCCTTGCCCAGGGTGATCTTCTCCGGCGTGATCGGATTGTCCTTCACACTGGGAATTGTCGAGGGTAGCGGCTTGAAATACTCCAAGGCGGTATCGCGCAACTCGCTCGCTCCGGCGGCGCTCACCATGCATGCGGAAATGAAGAGCGTTGAAATGAAGTGTCTCATCCTGATCTCCTTGAGTTTCTGGAAAAGATCTCCCAAATTCAACGGACAAGGGCGCTGATTTACATCAATTCTAAACTGCGGCATGCTGTCGCAATCCTGCGGTCAGGCGCCACCGGGCTGTCGCAAATTGACAATAGGCACTACTGATTCAGACGGTTCGACGAAGCCGGAAATTCGTATCGTTGATGATCCGCGGCATCAGAAAAAACAACACCGGCCGGCGGAATCAATCGGGCTGCTGAAAAGTACAGCCTCTGAACAGCGAGCGCTCTTACGACGGAGTCCGGACAACGGAGTCCGGGAAACCCCGTCCGGGAGTCTTTCGATACAAATGGGGGTCAGCATGAGCAATCCCGATAAGGTCGACTACAAGGTCGGTCAGGATAACATCACGCCTTTCGGACTGGACATTCACAACCCGGTCTTTCTCATCTCCGGGCTTTCAATCGTCGCCTTCGTTCTGATCACCCTGGCGTTCCAACAGGAAGCAACCGGGTTCTTCAACTGGTTGAGGCCCTTTTTGACCTCCACCTTTGATTGGTTCTTCCTGCTTTCCGGCAACATCTTCGTTCTCTTCTGCCTGATGCTCGTCGTTACCCCCTTGGGGAGCGTGCGCCTGGGGGGCGTCGACGCCAAACCCGACTATTCCTACCTCGGCTGGTTCGCCATGCTGTTCGCGGCCGGCATGGGTATCGGCCTCATGTTCTTCGGCGTGTCCGAACCGATGTCGCACTTTGGTTCGGCGATGGGCGGCGTCACGCTGGAGGGCGGCGTGCGCAGCGACTGGGCACCCCTGGGTGCTGCTGCCGGCGACATCGAAGCGGCGCGCAATCTCGGCATGGCGGCGACCATCTTCCACTGGGCCCTGCACCCCTGGGCGATCTACGCCGTGGTCGCGCTGGCGCTGGCCTTCTTCGCCTATAACTACAACCTGCCGCTGACCCTGCGTTCCGCCTTTTATCCGATCTTCGGCAACGCCGTCTGGGGCTGGACCGGTCACATCATCGACACCCTGGCGGTCTTCGCCACGCTGTTCGGTCTGGCGACCTCGCTGGGCTTCGGCACCGAGCAGGCTTTGGCCGGTCTCAACTTCCTGTTCGATACGCCGACCGGCAACGGCGCCCGGGTGCTGTTGATTGCCGCCATCACCGCCGCCGCCCTGATATCGGTCCTGCGCGGCCTCGACGGCGGCGTGAAGGTGCTCTCGGAAATCAACATCGGACTGGCCGCCCTGCTGATGGCCTTCATCATTGTCGTCGGACCGACCACGGCGATCTTCGACAGCGTTGTCTCCGGCGGCCTCGCCTACGTGAAAGAGATCGTACCGCTGTCCAATCCCTTCGGCCGTGAGGACGCCAACTTCTCCCAGGGCTGGACGGCCTTCTACTGGGCTTGGTGGATTTCCTGGTCGCCCTTCGTCGGCATGTTCATCGCACGGGTTTCGCGCGGCCGTACAGTGCGGGAGTTCGTGACCTGCGTGATATTCGTCCCGACTCTGGTCAGCATCATCTGGATGGGCGCCTTCGGCGGCACCGCCATCGAACAGGTGATCGCCGATCCCACCGCTGCAGTACAGTCGGCAGCCTTGGAACTGAAACTCTTCGAGATGCTGAAAAACCTGCCGCTGGCCAGCATCACCTCATTCCTCGGTATCGTGCTGGTGATCGTGTTCTTCGTCACTTCGTCGGATTCCGGTTCGCTGGTGATCGATACCATCACCGCCGGCGGCAAGACCGACGCGCCGGTGTCGCAACGGGTGTTCTGGTGCACCTTCGAAGGTCTGGTGGCGGCCACCCTGCTGCTGGTCGGCGGCGCGGGTGCGCTGACCGCGCTCCAGGCCATGGCAGTCTCCACCGGCTTTCCCTTCACCATCGTGCTGCTGGTGATGTGCGTCAGCCTCTTCATCGGGCTTTCCAGGGAGCGCAAGATGATGGCGGGCACAGCCGCGCGCCAAGCCGAGTAGCAATGGGAAGATGGCAGGCCGACCTGCCGGACCCGGTTTCGAATTGGGCCTCTCCAGGATGGAGAGGCTCTTTCGTTTTCACTTACCAGCCATGCCAAGCCTGAAAGAACCAAGCGCCCGGCTGGCTGCGCTCAGCCGGTCCCGACTAGTGGCAATTCCAACGACCACCAGTCCGTGCCTAGCGAACGACAAAGACCGAGATTGCGCTGTGTGCGGAGAGATAGCCCGCGTTTGACGAAAAGATGTGCTCGGCGAATCCCGGCACGTGCGAAGCCATGACGATGAGGTCGGCACCGATTTCCGCCGCCTCGCGGCCCAGCCTATCGTCCAGTTCCACGGCCGGGTCGGGCGTGACAATGGCATGCGCGGTCACTTCCAAACCGCGCTTGGCGCCCTCCGCAGCGGCAAAGGCGTTCAGCTTGGCGGCGAACTCTTCAGGGCTGCCGGCGACCGCGCTGGGGGTGGACGCCGTTACCCCGACCAGATGCAGGGAGGCCTGGTAGTGCTTCGCCAGGTCCGCAGCGGTCGTCAGGGCCTTGTCCAGCTTTTCGACATGGCCGAGGTCCACCGGGATCATGATTTTCCGATACATAGGGTCTCCTGTGATCTCCGCGGCCGGGCGATCCACGGTCGGTGCATTGGGCCGCAAGATCTTCAGCCTGCATGACCTCTGCGAGACCGGGCAATGAGCCACGTCAAGCAGGCGGCAGCCGTCCGCCGGGGAAAAGAAGAAACCCCTGCCGTGCCTTTCGGCTGACAGGGGCGGGTCATTGCCCAAGAGTAGGATCAGGAGAGATCAATGCATACCCCGCCACGAGGACACTGCGTACCTTGAGGCCCGGACACGAAAACCATCGCGACCCCGGCCCCCGGAACCCGCCGAATCGGCAGCGAAGAGCACGGGCGAAACATAGCGCCGCCATTCTGCAATTGCAACTCATTATCAATTGCAGAATGGCCTTTTTTGGCACCCCCGCGCGACGCCGATCGCCGGCCCACGGCTTGACTCCGCCGCGGCGAAGGCGGTTAGTTGCAGTGCAACATTTCTGAAAGACGGCAAATGAACGCGCAAGTGCAGCAGATCTATCGATTTCCGGTGAAGGGCCTGAGCCCCGAGCCCTTGAATTCTGCCGCCCTGACGCCGGGCGCCGGGCTGCCGGAAGACCGCCGCTTCACCCTGGCCTACGGCCTGACGACCGGTGCCAAGCGCGGTTTCTTTCAGCTGACCAGCGAGGAAAAGCTGGCTCAGTTAAGCCTGACCTACGATGACGCGGAGCCGCGCCTGACCATCCAGCGCCAGGGCCGCCAGGTGGTCAGCGCCGATCCCAGCGATCAGACCGGCCGCATACTGCTGAATCAGTTTTTTGCCGGTTTTCTGGCGGGCTCTCCCCGGGGGACACCGTCGTTTCAGGAGTCCACGGCGGAAGACCGGTCCGAGGCCCTGCCGGAAAGCATCTCGATCATCAATCTGGCGAGTGTGCGCGACTTCGAACGGGTAGCCCGCGCCAGCGTCGATCCGATCCGCTTCCGCGGCAATATCCTGATCGGCGGCCTGCGGCCCTGGGAGGAGTTTTCCTGGCTGGGCAAGGAGTTGGCGCTGGGCGCGGCGCGGCTGAAAATCACGGAGCGCACGGCACGCTGTGCCGCCACCAATGTGAACCCGGATACCGCCCAGCGCGACATGAACATCCCCCTCACCCTGCGCAAGGGCTTCGGGCACATGGATATGGGGGTCTATGCCGAGGTTGCCGTCGCCGGCACCGTAAAAGTCGGCGACAGTGTTACGCTTGCAAGCGAAACGCCTGCCCGCAGCTAGATCAGCAATTTACCAGAGACCAATATCCCGATCAGGGCGCGGCCGGATCGCTCTCGGCTTCAACAATGCCCGGTTCGACGGCAGCGCTCTCCGCGGGCTTCTCTGTCTTGCGGCCACCGGTCTCTTGATCAGCAGCCTTTGGCTTACGCGGGCGTCCGCGCCGCTTCGGCCCGGCCGGCTTGCCTTCACTCTGCTGGCTGACAGGGTCCTGTGCAGCCGATTCCTGTTTGGCCGATACTTGATTGGCCGATACTTGATTGGCTGATTGCTCTGCGCCGTTCTGGAAATCGCCAGCCGCTTCTGCTGCCGGGCTGGATTGGGCGGCCGTTTCCTCAGCCCCGCCATTCACCGGAGTCGCCGCCTCGGCCTCCGCAGCCGCTGCGGACGGCCGGTTATCCTGACGCCGATCGGGGCGTTGCGGGTCTGTCGAGTCGCTCAAGATCCGATAATAGTGTTCGGCATGCTGGAAATAGGCTTCGGCCGCAACGCGGTCGCCGGACGATTGTGCATCGCGGGCCAGTGTCAGGTATTTTTCATAGACCTGTCTGGCATTCCCCCGAACCCGCCCATCGGGTCCATTGCTGTCATAGTTGTTGGGTCTTGAAGGACCGCCACCACCATGCTGCTTGCGATTTGTCCGGCCACGCGGTCTACGCCCACCGTTATTGGAACCTTGTCTCATCATTCGCTTGCTTCAGAATGGATAAAGTGCCGCTCGCGCTCCTTAGAACCACTGCGGACCATCTCCGCTAGCGGTAAACCACACACAAGTAAATTTGGGGTGGTGACGCGTCTCCCGAGACGCTTGGAGCCCCTTGGCTCGGCAAGTTCAAGGTAGAGGCCTTTCGGCGGATTTCCAACTGTTTTTTTACTTAACCGGCATCTAATCCGAGGCAGATTCACGACTTTTGCGCGCCTGCGTGGCAAGAACGCAACGTTCGATCCCGGAAAGGTCACGGGCCGTCCAAACCGTTGAAAAACCGGCCTCCTCCAGAAGACCTTTCACGGCCGCGGCCTGGCCTGCGCCGACCTCCAGGGCCAACAGACCGGTCGCGCGCAGAACCGCCGCCGCCTTTGGGATCAGAGCCCGATAGGCATCCAATCCGTCGGCCCCGCCGTCGAGAGCCCGGGCCGGATCGTAGGCCGAAACCTCCGGTTCCAGGGTCTCGATATCGCCCGTCGGAATATAGGGCGGATTGCTGATGACGATGTCCCAGGGCTCACCGCTTTCCGCACTCGGCAGGGCGTCTTGCCAGGACCCCGCGACAAAGGCCGCCCGTCCGGCCAGCCCCAGGCGCCGCGCGTTCTCCGTTGCCACGGCAACCGCGCCGGGGGCAATGTCAATGCCCAGCCCGCTGGCCCGCGGCAGCTCGCTGATCAAGGCCAGAAGCAGACAGCCCGAACCACTGCCGAGATCGAGCAGGCGCATCGCTTCGTCGTATTGTGCCGCCCATTGCAGCACCGTTTCGACCAGTGTCTCGCTGTCCGGCCGCGGATCGAGAGTCTCCGCATCGAGCAAAAGCTCCAGGCTCCAGAACTCGCGCCGCCCGAGAATGCGGGAGATCGGCTCCCGCCGCAGCCGGCGCGCCACAGCCGCCTCCACCGTCGCCGCCTCGCTGTCGCTGAGGCGCCGCTCCGGACTGGCCAGTAGAAGCTCAGGCCCACCACCCAGCAGGCTGCAGACCAGCAGGCGGGCATCGCGGCGCGGCGCTTCGATCCCGGCATCGGCCAACCGCCTTGCCGCCTCCGCAACGGTTTGTTCGAGGGTCGGCGCTTGAGAAACCGTCACTGCAGTTCGGCCAGCTTGGCGGCCTGATCCGCCGCCGTCAGCGGGTCGATCAATTCGTCGAGTCCCTCGCCGGTCAGAACCCGCTCCAGCTTATAGAGCGTCAGGTTGATGCGGTGGTCCGTCACCCGGCCCTGGGGAAAGTTGTAGGTGCGGATGCGCTCGGAGCGGTCGCCGCTGCCGACCTGGCTGCGGCGGTCCGCGGCGCGCTCGGCATCCTGCTGCAGGCGCTGAACCTCGAACAGGCGGGCCCGCAAAACCTTCATCGCCTTGGCGCGGTTCTTGTGCTGCGACTTCTCATCCTGGCACTGCACCACCACGCCGGTCGGCAGATGGGTGATCCGCACCGCCGAATCCGTGGTGTTGACGTGCTGACCGCCCGCCCCCTGGGAGCGGTAGGTGTCGATCCGCAGGTCTTTTTCCTCGACGTGAACGTCGACCTCTTCGGCCTCCGGCAGCACGGCAACGGTGGCCGCCGAGGTATGGATTCTCCCGCCGGACTCGGTAACCGGTACGCGCTGCACGCGATGCGCGCCGGACTCGTATTTCAAATGGGCAAAGACGCCGCTGCCGGTGATGGAAGCGCTGGCTTCCTTGTAGCCGCCCAGCTCGTTCTCCGATGTATCGATCAATTCGAAGCGCCAGCCCTGCTGTTCGGCGTAGCGTTGATACATGCGCATCAGGTCGGCGGCAAAGAGCGCCGCCTCATCGCCACCCGTGCCTGCGCGGACCTCCAGAATAACGTTTCTTGCGTCGGCCTCGTCTTTGGGCAGCAGCAGAATCTTCAGGCGTTGCTCAAGCTCCGGCAGGCTTGCCTTCAGATCATGGAACTCCTGCTCGGCCATGGCCCGCATCTCGCTGTCGGATTCGGGATCGGCCATCAGCTCCGCCAGATCGCCCATTTCGTTCTGGGCATTGCGCAGAGCCTCGATCCCCTCGACCACCGGGGTC
Organism: Pelagibius sp.; assembly: GCF_965249265.1. NCBI lineage: Bacteria > Pseudomonadati > Pseudomonadota > Alphaproteobacteria > Rhodospirillales > Rhodovibrionaceae > Pelagibius > Pelagibius sp. The sequence goes on from NZ_OZ252224.1 coordinate 4,534,867, forward strand.
AGGTCCGAGAATTCCTTCAGCATCGCCGTGTGCTCGGCGGAACCCGGATTGTCGTGGGTCGCCACCAGGTTCTGCAGCTCGTCGTAACGGCTGAGCACGCGGTTCAGGCTTTCATCGAGATTCACGTCTCGTCCTCACTCATCTTCTTTTTTCGTTTCCGCTTTGCCGTCTTCCGGGCGCAGCGCAAACAGCTTGCGCAGGCTGGCTTCCATATCCTCACCGGATTTGAGGTCTTCCGCCGCGGTTTTGCGCAGCACCTCGGAGGGATCATGCAGCAGCTTGTTCACCAGCAGCCGGGTAGCCTCCTCGGCATCGTCGGCGCCGCCGTCAAGGACAGCCTTGCGTACCGCCTCGAAGTGACTGCGCAGCGCCACCAGGGAAGGCGTTGCCGTGCGCGCCGCCTGGGCACGGCAGAAACGCTCAAGCTCCTCTTCCAGCACCGCCCAGGCCATGGCGTTGGCCGCGGCGCGTCCGCCGGACTGGGTCTTGGCCAGGCGCTCCAGATCGTCGAGGTCATAAACAAATGCGCCTTCAAGGCCGGCGGCGGAGGGTTCGATATCCGAAGGCACGCCGGCATCGATCACAAGCATGGGGCGCCGGCGGCGCTGCCGCAGGGCGGCCTCGATCTGTTCGGCATCGAGGGAAAAGCGCCCGGAACTGGAATCGGAAATAACGATATCCGCTTCCGCGAGATGGTGGTCCAGGTCCTCCAAAGGCGCGAAGTTGCAGGCCAGCCGTCTGGCCGTCGCCTCGGCACGGGCGGTTGACCCGTGCATCACGAGCAGGCGCTCGACACCGGCAAGCCTGAAGTCGCTGCAAAGCATCTCGCCCATCTCACCAAGGCCAAGCCAAAGCAGGGTCAGCACATCGAAGCGGCCGTGCAGATCTTCGGCGACCTGCGTGGCCACCAGTGTCATGGATCCCGCCTGCTGGCCGATCGGCGTCTCACTGCGGATGCGCTTGGCGGCGCCAAAGGCCGCCTGCATCGCCGCATCAATGACCGGCCCCGATAAACCGGCAGAGACCGTCGAGCGGTAACAGAGCTTCACCTGGCCTAGAATCTGCGGTTCGCCGACGACGACGCTGTCGAGCGACGCCGCAACCGCGAAAAGATGGCGCAGAGCCTCCGCCCCCGTGAAGCAATAGCTCTTGCCGGCCAGGGCCGTCGGTTCGATCCGCGCAAAATCCGCAATCAACTGCAGCAGTTCGGCGGCAACGCTCTGGCCGGGGCGGGCAAGCACCGCGAACTCAAGACGCTCGCAGGTGGCAATGACCAGACCTTCGGCGCAATTTGCCCGACGCAGCGACTCCAGGAGGATCGCCTGATCCGGTTCCTCATCGAAGAAGCGCGCCCTCAGGCCGGCATCGAGACCACGGTGGTTGACGCCAACCAGGACCAGTCTCTGGAGGGCTTCCGGATTCAGCGCCTGAACATCGCCGTTGCTGTCGGACATCGCGGCGGCTTCGCTAAGCGAGGCGGGAGAGGCGCTCGACCAAAGAACTGAGGGAGACGAGCTCCTGCTCTCCCGAATCCAAATCACGCAGCGTCGCAGACTGCGACGCCAACTCCTCATCGCCCAGAAGCAGCGCCGCGCGCGCGTTCTGTTTGTTTGCCCGCTGCAGGCGTTTCTTCAGGTTGCCCGAGTAGCCCAGTTCGACGGTAAACCCGGCATGGCGCAGTTGCTGTGTCAGCGCCAGCGCCGTCACCGCCGCCGCCTCACCGACAGGAACAACAACGACGGGGCGCGGCGCCGGCTCCTTGCAGTCACTCAGCATGGCCAGACGCTCGATCCCCGCCGCCCAGCCGACGCCGGGGGTCTGCGGCCCGCCCATGGTCTTGATCAGGCCGTCATAGCGCCCGCCGGCCATGACCGCGCTCTGGGCGCCCAGTCGGTCGGTAGTGAACTCGAAAGCCGTATGACAGTAGTAGTCGAGACCGCGCACCAGCCGCGGATTGAGTTGATAGTTGATGCCGAGATTGTCGAGACCGGCCCGCACGGCCGCGAAGAAGTCCACGCTCTCCTGGTTCAGGTAGGCCTCGAAGAGCGGGGCACCGGCGACCAGCTTGCGGTCTCCCTCGTCCTTGGAATCGAGAATACGAAGCGGGTTCCTCTCCAGGCGGCTGCGGCTGTCTTCCGACAGGCTGTCGATGTGGCCGGAGAAATACTCGACCAGCGCCGCACGATAGGCAGCCCGGCTTGCCGGATCGCCCAGGGTATTCAGTTCCAGCACCACGGCGTCGCCGAGGCCGAGTTCTTCCAGAATGTGCGCGCCGCAGGCGATGACCTCGATGTCGGCCTGGGGCTGGGGCACGCCGATCAGTTCGACACCGATTTGGTGGAACTGCCGCTGGCGGCCCTTCTGCGGACGCTCATGGCGGAACATCGGCCCGGCATAAAAGGCCTTCACCGGAATCTGCTGGGCCAGGCCGCCGGAGATAAAGGCGCGCGCGACCCCGGCGGTGTTCTCGGGCCGCAGGGTGATGCTGTCGGTCTCCTCCGTCCGTCCACCGGCAATGAAGGTGTACATCTCCTTGGTGACGACGTCGGAGGTATCGCCCAGGGTGCGCTTGAAGACCTCGGTAAACTCGAAGATCGGTGTCGCCATCTCCTGAAACCCGTAGCGCAACGCAATCATGCGCGACGCCTCTACCACCGCGCGGTGGCGGCGCATGGCCTCGGGCAAAAGGTCGTGGGTACCCCTGACGGGCTGCAGGCTGCTCAAGATTTTCTCCGGAGGGGCTAAGAGGCCGCGGCGGCCGCTACCGTGTTTTCGTTGGCACCCTCGCCGGCTTCCTCTGCCGCCTTGGCCGCCTCGATCTCAGCCGCCTTGCGCTCCACCATCTCCACCAGGTGATCGACGATGTTGTCGTCCTTCAGGCGATGGTCGGGCAGTCCGTTGATGTAGACCTGATGGGTACCGCGGCCGCCACCGGTAAAGCCCACATCGGTCATCAGCGCTTCGCCGGGACCGTTCACCACGCAGCCGATGACCGAGACGGTGAGCGGTGTGGTGATGTGGGCCAGACGCTTTTCCAGAACCTCGACGGTCTTGATGACCTCGAACTGCTGGCGGGCGCAGGAGGGACAGGAGATCACATTGACGCCGCGGTGACGCAGGCCGAGAGACTTCAGGATGTCGAAGCCGACCTTGATTTCCTCCACCGGGTCGGCTGAGAGCGATACCCGGATGGTATCGCCGATCCCGGCCCAAAGCAGGTTGCCGATGCCGATCGACGACTTGATCGTGCCGCTCTGCAGGCCCCCGGCCTCGGTGACGCCGAGGTGCAGGGGATAGTCACAGGCCTCCGCCAGGGCGGTGTAGGCGGCGACCGCGAGAAATACGTCGGAGGCCTTGCAGGAAATCTTGAACTCGAAGAAGTCCTCGTCTTCCAGAATCCTCGCATGGTTCAACGCGGACTCGACCATCGCCTCGGGACAGGGCTCGCCGTACTTCTCCAGCAGCTCGCGCTCCAGAGAGCCGGCATTGACGCCGATGCGCATGGCACAGTTGTTGTCCCGCGCGGCTTTCACCACTTCGCGCACCCGCTCGCGCGACCCGATATTGCCGGGGTTGATGCGCAGACAGGCGGCACCGGCCTCGGCCGCTTCGATCCCGCGGCGGTAATGGAAATGGATGTCGGCAACGATGGGAACCGTCACCTCCGGCACGATCTTCTTCAACGCCGCAGTCGATTCCTCGTCGGGGCAGGAGATCCGCACGATATCGGCCCCGGCCACTTCCAGAGCGCGGACCTGGGCGATCGTCGCCTCCACATCGCTGGTCAGCGTATTGGTCATCGACTGCACGGTGATCGGCGCGTCGCCGCCCACCGGCACCGAGCCGACATGGATCTGGCGCGATTTGCGCCGGTAAATGTCCCGATAGGGCCTTACGCTCATGCGATCCTTCCTGCGGGCAGCGGGTTGCGAGAGACCCGCCGGAGACGGGGTCACGCCATCGCGCGCAAGATGCGCTGAAACCGCAGAAACTTCAAGGCTGGCCGGAAGGCCGGATCAGAGCGGGTGTGCTCTAGCGACCGCCGTCGCTCAAGAGTTGCTCGGGATCGAGGGGAACATTGCGGCGAACCGCCCCGACCGGGCCCAGCGGCGCCAGGGGCGTGCCGTCGATCGTGATTTCCAGACCGCCCGCATTGCCGGTCAGAAGGGTCAGATCCTCTTGATTCGGCACCCGGTAGCTGTCGCCGACGCGCAGCACCCGGGTAAGCAGCAGCGTTCCCTCGCGGTCGCGAACCTGGACCCAGGCATCCTGAGTGGCCTTCAAAACGATCCGGGCATCGGTATTGTCGCCGCCATAGACCTGCGGTTCCTGATTCAGAAGGAAACTGCTGGGCTGTCCGTTCGTCGGAGCGGCCGGAATGGCATAGGCGGTTTGGCCGGAACCGGCGGCCAAGGAGCTGTCGCCGGTCTCGCCCGACTGGGTGGCCTCCGACGCCGGCGCAGCGGCGAGCGGTGGCTCGGCTTGCTCGAAGGTCACCACCGGTGCCGGCTGCGGTGCTTCGTTGGCGGGCGCCGAGGAGGAGTCAGCCGTATTCGACGGTGTAACCGGCAGCGCTGCGGACTGTTGCGGGGCGTCTTCGGAAGCCAGCGGATCTGCGGCTGAGGGCGCCGTTTCCACGGCTTCGGGCGCCTCTGGCGCCGCCTGGCCGGCAGAGGCTTCGGCCGGCGCGGGCACTGACGCCTCGGCGGTAGCCGCTTCTGCCGGCTCGCTGGCCGTCGAAGCGGCAGCAGGCGCCGTCGGCGCGGTTTCAACGCTTGCTGTGGTGCTGTCGGTGGTCTCGGCAGATGCAGCGGCTTCTGTCTCGACCGTCGCCGGACTGCCGCTCGCCACCGCCGCTACGGCGGGCGCTTCCGCCGGCGGTTCTTCGGTCACCAGTTCCTGGAGCCGCTCGGGCACCGGCGAGACCAGATCGGAAATCGTCTCACCCTTGTTGGACAGATAGAACCAGACCCCGTAAGCGCCGGCAAAGAGCAGGGCCGCAACCAGGAACACCGCGCCGCCGGGCATCTTGCCCTCCGGCGCCGGGGTCGGAAAATGCAGCTTGGTCTGACCGTCCAGGCCCTGCACCTCGTTCTTGAAGCGCTCGACGATGGAATCGCCGTCCAGGCCGAGGAATTCGGCATACGTCCGAACAAAACCGACGGCATAAGTGGCGCCGGGCAAATTCTCGTAATTAGCGCGTTCGATGGCATCGAGATAGGAATAGCGAATGCAGAGCACCTGGGCGATCGAGCGCAGATCCTGGCCATACTGCTGGCGCGCCCGAATCAGGGTATCGGCGACCTTTTCGCCTTCCAGTGCCTGGGGGACGGCAATCTCCGGCGCGGGTTCGGAAACCACCTCGGAGATTTTGTCAGGATCGACGAGCTTCGGCTCGCTTTTCTTGGCTGTCTGGGCCACAGGTCCTCACCAGATTCTGCAATCGGGACTGTTTTTTGCCCTGCAGGTGCGGGCTAACGGGAGCCGTCCTCGAACGGTTGTTCCGCGAAAGCCAGATTGACCGGCACCACAATCCCGACAAGTTAACAATTTTCTCTTCGACACAGCAACGCGTTAGATGGGGATGTCCTGCTCGAGCGCATAGGACCTTAACTGTTCTCGGATACTGTGATCGGGTAAAGTTAATAAACGATTGATGTTAATCGTCAGCTCGTTGAGGTCGAGGCTGCGGACCATGGTCTTCACCGGTCCGACGAAGCCCGGCGCCATGGAAAGCCGCCGCACCCCGCAAGCCAGCAACGCCAGCGCTTCCAACGGCTGTCCCGCCATCTCGCCGCAGACCGTCAGGGGAACGCCATGGGCATCGCACTGGCGGGCAACATCGCGCACCAGCGTCAGCATTGCCGGTGAAAGCCCGTCGTAGCGCCGGGCCAGCCGCGGGTTGCCCCTGTCCGCCGCGAAGAGGAACTGCATCAGATCATTACTGCCGAGGGACAGGAAGTCGCAGCGCGGCAACAACTGCGGCAGTTGCAGAGCCAGCGCCGGCACCTCCAGCATGGCGCCGACCTTGATATCCGCCGGCAGCCGGTCTCCCAGGGCCTTCTCACGGTCAATCTCGCGCTGCAGCAGCGCTTTCGCGGCCTCGAACTCCGCCACTTCGCTGATCATCGGAAACTTGACGATAAGGTTGCGCCCCGCGGCCGCCCGCAACAGGGCACGAAGCTGCTGGCGCAACAGCGCGGGCCGGTCCAGGCCGATGCGCACCGCCCGCCAGCCCATCGCCGGGTTGTCTTCCTGGCCGCCGCGCCAGTAGGGCAGCAGCTTGTCGCCGCCGACGTCCAGGGTGCGGAAAGCAACCGGTTTGGAGCCGGCCTCATCGAGGATGCGGCTGTAGATATCCGCCTGGGTTTCCACACCGGGAAAGGAATCGCGGATCATGAAGGGTACCTCGGTCCGGTAGAGTCCGATCCCCTCCGCCCCGGCATCTTCCAGATGGGTCAGGTCGATCATCAGCCCCGCATTGATCAGCAGGGTGACCTCCTGGCCGTCGCGGGTAACCGACGGCAGATCGCGCACCGCCCGAAACGCCGCCTGCTGCCGTTCCTTGTGCGCAATGCTTTCCTTGAAGCCCGCGCGCACCGACTTGCTGGGCCGCAGCAGAACCTGCCCGGTTTCACCGTCGACGATAACACTCTCGCCGTCGCCGATCTGGGTCGTGATGCCGTCGCAGCGCCCGATCATCGGGATCTGCAGGGCGCGCGCGACGATGGCGACATGAGAGGTGGGGGCGCCCTGTTCCAGAACCACCGCCCGCAGACGCTTCTGGTCGTAATCGAGCAGCTCGGCGGGCCCCAGATCATGGGCGACCAGCACCATGTTCTCCGGCAGGTCGTCGCGGCGCTTTTCGTCGAGCCCCAGCAGATGATGCAGGAGGCGGTTGCCGAGGTCGTCAAGATCGGCGAGACGGGCCCGCAGATAGGGGTCCTTGATGGCCGCCATCCGCGCCCGGGTCTCGTTCTGGACTTTCTGCACCGAAGCCTCGGCCGTCAGGCCGCCGCGCACGGCATCATGCATGCGCCGCAGCCAGCCGCGGTCGTCAGCAAACATGCGGTAGGTTTCCAGCACCTCGCGGTGCTCGCCTTCGGGCGCCATATCCTGACGCGCCAGCATGGCGTCCAGGGCGCTGCGCATCTCGCCCATGGCGGCATCCAGGCGCTCACGGTCGGCCTCGGGGTTTTCGCTGACCACCTGGGAGATCACGATGCCGCGGTGATGCGGTACCGCGACACCGATGGCCAGCCCCTGGTTCAGCGCGATGCCGCTGAGCCGCGCCGGCATCGGGCCGTTGTCGTCGTCCTGCCCGCTGCCGGCGTGCTCCAGAAGACGATCACCGGACAGCAGTTCCGCCAGGACCATGGCGACGGTCTCTAGCGCCTCCACCTCCTCCTCGCCGTAGCTGCGTTGCGTGCGGTTCTGGACCACCAGAACCCCGAGCACCCGACCGCCGCGCATGATCGGTACCCCCATCAGGGAGTGATAGATCTCCTCGCCGGTTTCCGGACGGTAGGCGAAATTTGCGTGGCTTTGCGCATCAGCCAGGGCGACCGGCCGGGCCTGGGCGGCAATGAGACCGACAAGACCTTCGTTCACCTGCAGCTTGGTTTTATGCACCGCCGCCGGTTTGAGGCCCTTGGTCGCGAAGAGTTCGAGCGTCTCGCCGCTGCGCATGGCGTAAACCGAGCAGACCTCGGCAACGATATGCTGGGCGATCAGGTCGACGACCTTGTCCAGACGTTCCTGGCTGGAACCGCCGGCCTTCATCAGGTCGCGCAGCAGACGCAGGAGGCGGCGCGAGCCTGCCCAGCCGTGTTCCAAGTCAGAAGAGGCGGTCATATCCGAAGGCTCCGCCGCGCCAACAGTTGCTTTAGAGGAGTAATCGCATCGCCGCGCCGCAACTAGGCGGCATCCAAGCCGTAGGCGCTGTGCAGCCCGCGCAGCGCCAGTTCAGTATACTCCTCGGCGATCAGCACCGAGACCTTGATCTCCGAGGTGGAGATCACCTGGATATTGATGCCGCGGTCGGCCAGCGCCTTGAACATCTGCTGGGCGACACCGGCGTGACTGCGCATGCCGACGCCGATCACCGACACCTTCACGACATTGGGATCCGACAGCAGTTGGTCGAAGCCAAGTTCCCCCTGGCTGCGCTGCAAAACCTCCTCGGCCCGCTCCAAATCCGACTTGCTGACCGTAAAGGTGAGATCGGTGCGGTCGGTCTCCGCCGAGATGTTCTGAACGATCATGTCCACGTTGATCGCCGCATCGGCCAATGGGCCGAAGATTTTCGCGGCGACGCCCGGTTGATCCAGAACCCGCAGCAGGGTGATTTTGGCCTCGTCCCGGCTGTAGGCTATTCCGCTGACAACGGCTTGTTCCACGATCTCTTCCTCGTCGACGACTAGGGTACCAGGGTTGTCCGAAAAACTGGAGCGAACCTGGATACGGACATGGTGCTTCATGGCCATCTCGACCGAACGGGTCTGCAGCACCTTGGCCCCCTGAGAGGCCATCTCCAGCATTTCCTCGTAGGTGATCTTATCCAGCTTGCAGGCCTTCGCAACGATCCGCGGATCGGTGGTGTAGACGCCGTCCACATCGGTGTAGATGTCGCAGCGCTCCGCATTCAACGCCGCCGCCAGCGCCACCGCCGAGGTGTCGGAACCGCCACGGCCGAGCGTCGCAATCCGCCCCTGGGCGTCGACCCCCTGAAAACCGGCGACGACGGCGACCTGGCCTTCCGCAAAGCGGCGCTCCATCTCGTCCACCGCAATGCCCTCGATCCGGGCGCTGCCGTGCGCGTCATCGCAGCGGATCGGAATCTGCCAGCCGAGCCAGGAGCGGGCGGAAACCCCGAGGTCCTGAAGCACGATGGCCAGCAGGCCGGCGGTGACCTGTTCGCCGGAAGAGACGATCACGTCATATTCCCGCAGGTCGGCCAGAACCGCCGCGTCGCGGACCAGGTCGACCATGGAATTCGTGACCCCGGCCATGGCGGAGACCACCACGGCAACCTCGTTGCCCTGATCGGCCTCTGCCTTCACCCGGCGCGCGGCATTGCGGATCCGATCCAGATCGGCAACCGAAGTGCCCCCGAATTTCATCACAATGCGGGCCATAGCTGTCCCTGGTCTAAGGCGGTGATCTCAAGCGTGACGCCGATCTTGCGGCTGCAATCTCCCGGGCAGGGCATTGCCCAAAAGACGGCGGATATCCATACTCTTAGCGCCCCCTCGACGCAAGTCTGCGCGGGGTCAGGCAGGGCATTGAAAATCGGCAGGCATTCCCCTTTTTCCCGAATGGCCTAAATTCCCGATAGGGCCCGTTATCTGACAAGGAAACAGCATGAGCCAAGTCGCGCAGCACAAGGAAGGCACCGCCGCGGCCAGCGTCGATCCGGAGGAGATCGCCAAGTTTACCGCCATGGCGGAGGCCTGGTGGGACCCGGACGGCAAATTCCGCCCCCTGCATCGCTTCAACCCGGTGCGCCTGGAATACATTCGTGATCGCCTTTGCCGTCACTTCGGCCGCAACCCCAAGGAAGAACGGCCGCTGGCCGGGCTGCGCCTGCTGGACATCGGCTGCGGCGGCGGATTGTTGAGCGAACCCCTGGCGCGGTTGGGGGCCGAGATGACGGGCCTGGATGCGGCAGAGAAGAACATCCGTATCGCCGCTCTGCACGCCGCGGAATCGAAACTCGACATCGACTATCGCCATGCCACGGCCGAGGATCTGGCGGCGGCGGGGGATACTTTTGATGCCGTCCTCAATATGGAGGTGGTCGAACATGTCGCCGATGTGGACAGCTTCCTGGGCGCCTCGGCAGCCCTGGTACGCCCAGGCGGCGTCATGATCGTCGCCACCTTGAACCGTACCCCCAAGTCCTTCCTGCTGGCCATCGTCGGCGCGGAATACGTGCTGCGCTGGCTGCCGCGGGGGACCCACGAATGGCGCCGCTTCGTCCGCCCCTCGGAACTGAGCCAGGGCTTGCGGCGGGCCGGGCTGGAGATCGCCGAGATGACCGGCGTCGCTTTCAATCCGCTGACCGACCGCTGGCGGCTGGCGCCGCGCGACCTGGATGTGAACTACATGATTTTGGCTGAGAGGCCGGACTGAAGCGGGATCGGCCTAAGAATTCTCTCGCGGCAGCCAGGGAACCTTCTGGACGGAGACGCCCTCTTCCTCCAGGGCCTGAGCCTCTGCGTCAGAGGTCTCGCCATAGATGCCGCGGGTCTCGGCCTCGCCGTAGTGGATCTTCCGCGCCTCCTCGGCGAACTGCGGACCGACATAGTCGCAGTTCTGTTCCACGTGATTGCGAATTTCCTTAAGCATGCCGCGGATCTTCGCCGCTTTTTCCTTGTCGGCGACCGCAACCTGCCGCGCCTCGCCCTTGGCGACATTGGGCGCCATCAGCGCCTTTTCGACCTTCTTGGTGCCGCAGACCGGGCAAAGCACTTTGCCCGCGGCCACCTGCTCGGCATAGCTGGCGCTGTCGGGGAACCACGCCTCGAAGACATGATCCTTGCGGCATTTCAGGTCGAAGACAATCATGGTCCTTTAGCCTTAGCGAAAGAAGCCTCTTGAAACAAGGTGATAGTCAAAGCGGACAGGGTCCGCAGATCCGGACGAAAGGTCCCGAAAACAACGGCCAGCCGCCCGCGAAAGCAACCGCCCCCTCGCCCTGGATCGTGCGCTTTGCGCCGCTTGTCAGGTCTGGCGGCAGCGTCCTGGACCTGGCCTGCGGCTCCGGCCGCCACAGCCGGCTGTTTCTGGACCTCGGGCACCCGGTTCTGGCCGTCGACCGCGACGTCTCGCGCTTTAAAGGACCGGACCAGCAGGCGAATCTGGAGATCCTGGCCTGCGATCTGGAAACCGGCGGCGTTCCCGCCTTTCTGAACCGCCGTTTCGACGCCATCGTCGTCACAAACTATCTCTACCGGCCGCTCTTGCCGTCGATCGCCGCCGCGCTGGCGCCCGGCGCACTGCTGCTCTACGAAACCTTCGCCCGGGGAAACGAGAAATTCGGCCGACCAAGCAACCCCGATTTCCTGCTTGAGCCCGGCGAACTGCTGACGTGCTTCGGCGGCGGCCTGCGGGTGCTGGCCTACGAGGATCTGGAGGTCAGCGCGCCCAAACCCGCCGCCGTCCAGCGGATCTGCGCCCGCCGTGATTAACTCAAGTCGCGGCCTGCAGCAGGGGTTCCAGCTTGTTGCCCGCTTCCAGCGCATAGAGGTCGTCGCAGCCGCCGACGTGCCGGTCATTGATGAAGATCTGCGGCACCGAGGTGCGCCCGCCGCTCCGCTCCACCATCTCGGCTTTACGCCGCGGATTCAACATCACATCGATTTCCGTAAAGGCGGCGCCTTTCTTTTCGAGCAGCTTCTTGGCCCTGTAACAGAAAGGACAAAGCATGCTCGAATAGACTTCGATCTTCGTCATGATTAACGACCTACCCATAGAACTTCCAACTACCCCATCCGAGAAAGTGGGCCTCCGAGGGGCCGTTGTCCAGGGGCGCAGTCGTCCGAAGGGGCTGCTCGTCCAGGGGTTGCCGGTTCAATCGCGCAGAGCGCGGGCGAGAACCACGACGTCCACCGCCGCGGCCCCGCCCGAAAGAGCGGCCCGGGCGCAGGCCGAGACCGTCGCGCCGGTGGTCATGACGTCATCGACCAGCAGCAGCCGGCGGCCGCGCAGGGCATCGCGGCGCCCGGGGCGCACCGCAAAGGCGCCGGCAACGTTGCGGCGGCGGCGATCGGCGCTCAGCCGGCCCTGGCTGGGGGTCGCCCGGCGGCGCACCAGCAGGTCGGGCAGTCCGGGCAGTCCGCTGCGCTTTGCCAGCGCCTCGGACAACAGGGCCGCCTGATTGTAGCGGCGCAGAAAAAGCCGCCGCCAATGCAGCGGCACCGGGGCAATGAGGTCGCAGTCCGCAATCAAGTCGGCTGCCACCCGTTCCATCCAGAGCGCAAAGGTTCCGGAGGCCTCGGTGCGGTCGGCGTGTTTGAAGCCCAGAACCAGCCGGCGGCTCGCGTCGTCATAGCGCAATACCGCGCGCGCCCGCTGAAAAGGCGGATCGTTGCGCAGGCAGGCACCGCAGCTCAAACCACCCTCGGCGCCGTGGTGCGGATCATGGCCGGGATCGTGATCAAAAGGCAGGCCGCAACGGCTGCAATAAGGTTCACTGACGAAGCTCATGGCCGCCCAACAGGCAACACAGAGCGCCGCTTGCTGGTCGATCAGGAGACCACAGGAAAGACAGCGGGGCGGCAGGATAAGGTCAACGGCGCCCCGCCAGGCGGCAACCGCCGTCCCCGATACGGTGCGCCGCAGTGCGCCCTTGGGTGCCATGTTCTTTTCCATTCCCGACAAATCTGATGGAGCGTTTGGCGCGGGTCAATCGGTCAAAGACTTTACCTGCCTTGAGCCGCTGTTGATGTGGGTTCTCGCCTTGGGCTTTCCCGGAGCGGCGGCGGAAGCCATATTGATGGACATGAGTGAGTCGCCTGAAATCTTCGACCGGCAGGGCCTGCGGCTGCACCGCGACCGGGCGGCGGCTGGTATCGCCGGCCATGACTTTCTGATCCGCGAAGTGGGCGAACGTCTGCTCGAGCGGCTGGAGGACATCAGGCGGACTTTCCCCCTCGCCCTCGACCTCGGCTGTCACAACGGCATCGCCGCTGAAATCCTGCGCAAACGGCACAACGGCCGACTGGAAAAGCTGCTCCAAGCCGACCTCTCGCCGGCCATGGCCAGGCTGGCCGCGGGCAACGGCAACGCTGCCCTGGTTTGCGACGAAGAAGCCCTTCCCTTCGCCACCGCGTCCCTCGACCTCGTGGTCTCCGTCCTCAGCCTGCATTGGGTCAACGATCTGTCCGGCTGCCTTCTGCAGATCGGTCAGGCACTGAAGCCGGACGGCCTGTTTCTGGCCGCCATGATCGGCGGCAACAGCCTGCCAGAGCTGCGCGAATCCTTGATGCAGGCGGAGATCGAGATCGAGGACGGGGTCAGCCCGCGGGTTTCGCCCTTTGCCGACCTGCGCGACATGGGCGGCCTGCTTCAGCGCGCCGGTTTTGCCCTGCCGGTTACAGATATCGACAGCATCACGGTCACCTACCCCTCCGCCCTTGCCTTGATGCAGGACCTCAGGGGCATGGGGGAAACCAATCTGGACCGCAACCGCCGGCGCAGCGTGACACGCCGTCAAACCCTGCTGCGCGCCGCGGCGATCTATGCCGAGCGTTACGGCGACGGCGAGGGCCGCATCCCGGCACGGTTCGAGATCATCTACCTGACGGGCTGGCGGCCTGATGCCTCGCAGCCACAGCCATTGCGTCCCGGCAGCGCCGCTGCACGCTTGGCCGAAGCGCTCGACAGTAAGGAGATCGCAAGCGGAGATACCGCTCTACCGGTAGGTAGAACGGCTGGACGCCCTGAGCCTTCATAACCTGGAAGCCGCTAGCGTTGTGCTGCTTTCGGGTTTTCGCCGTGCGAAATCCCCGCATGTCCATCCTCCGTGGCGGCGGCACGGAAATAATTGAGGATAAAGACACGCACACCGGCCGTCAGTCCGGATTGAGTCCGTTCACGATCGATCTGCGCACAGAGATCATGAACCGTCCTGGACTCACGGGTACAGATTTCGTTGAGCGCATCCCACATTTCCGGTTCCAACCGGATGCTCGTACGTCTGTCCGAAAGCGTGATGTTACGACTGATAAGAGTAGACACAAGCCTCCGAGGGAATATCTCTAATCAATAATCCGGAACTAATTTACCGGTCGATCTTAACGTCCGACAACCACCAGTAGCAAGCTTTCAAGAGACCTACCCGGGAATGTCGTAGAGATCGACCTTGGTCAACGAAATTCCTCGGGCTTCGGCGGCTGAGGGCACGCTCAGGCCGCGACCCGTAGGTGAACAAACTAAAGAAGATCGCGCAATACGGCGATCAGCGGTGCATCAGCCGCCGGCATTTCATAGTCACCGAGGCGCGGCGGTTTCACCCAGGCGAGCGCCTGGCCTTCGCGCGCCTGCACCGTACCGCGCCAGGTCCGGCAAACGTACAACGGCATCAGCAGATGAAACGACTCGTAGGCATGCGAAGCAAACGCTATGGGCGCAAGGCAGCTTTGCCGCGTGTCGATGCCCAGTTCTTCCTGCAGTTCCCGGACCAGCGCGGCTTCCGGTGTTTCGCCCGCATCGACCTTGCCGCCCGGAAACTCCCAGAGCCCTGCCATGGAACGGCCCTCGGGGCGCTGGGCTAGGAGAACCCGGCCGTCTGCGTCGACCAAAGCCGCCGCCGCAACCAGCAACATGGGTTGCGCTTCGCCCTGCCGTTCGTCGGCGCTCCAGCAGCCGGCGCTGTCCGGTTGCCCAGGACCGTCTGGTTGCCCAGAGTCATCTGGTTGCGATGCGTTACCCGGCGTATCCGGCAAGCCGTCAGCTCCGATAGTCGGCATTGATCGAGATGTATCCATGGGTCAGATCACAGGTCCAGACCGTCGCCTTGCCGCGGCCGACGCCGACATCCACCTCGATTTCAATGTCTGCGCCCTTCATGTGTGCGGCGACCGGCGCCTCATCGTACCCCGGAACCACCTCACCGGCAGCCGCAACGGCGACACCGCCGATCCGGATCGCAAGGCGGTCGCGGTCGGCCCGCTCGCCGGACTTGCCGACTGCCATGACAATGCGCCCCCAATTCGCGTCTTCGCCGGCGATGGCCGTCTTCACGAGCGGCGAGTTACCGATCGCCAGACCGATGCGCCGCGCCGCCACCCGCGACGCAGCGCCGCTGACCGTTATGGTGACAAACTTGCCGGCACCCTCACCGTCACGTACCACCTGCTGCGCCAGATCGCGGAGAAGGGATTCCAGATCGGCCCTGAAGCGTTCAAGGCGACGGTCTCCGGCAGAAGTAATCCGCGGATGCTTCGCCTTGCCGCTCGCGGCCAGCAGCAGCGTATCGCTGGTCGAGGTATCGCCGTCGACGGTGATGCTGTTGAAACTCTGATCGGCGCCCCTTTTCAAAAGCGCCTGCAGAACCGGGGCGGGAAGCTTGGCATCGGTGGTGACGAAGGCCAGCATGGTCGCCATGTCCGGGGCGATCATGCCCGAGCCTTTCGAGATACCGCAGAGGGTGACCGGCTTGCCGTCGATCTCGCTGAGACGAGAGGCCCCCTTCGGAAAAGTATCGGTGGTCATGATCGCTTCCGCCGCGGCCTTCCAGGCATCGGGCTTCAGACCGGACGTCAGTTTCGCCAGCTCGCCGACCACCAGTCCGTCGGGCAGGGATTCGCCGATAACGCCGGTCGAGGCAACCAGTACCTCGCCACGCCTACAGCCGAGCCGCTTGGCGGTGGCGGCGACGATGCGATCGACCGAGGCGGTTCCGGCCTTGCCGGTGAAAGCATTGGCATTGCCGGAATTCACGACGATGGCGCGCAGGCGTCCGCGGGGAAGCTGCGCCCTGCACCACTCGATCGGCGCTGAGGCGGTCTTGGAGCGGGTGAGAACCCCGGCAACGGTGCTGCCGGGCTCGAAGGCGATCATGCAGAGATCGGTCCGGCCCTTGTATTTGATACCGCAAGCCGCCGTGGCCAGGGTGACACCGGTCACCGCAGGCATCGACGGAAAGCGCCGCGGCGCCAAGGGAGATCTCTTCAAAGCCACGACGCGGCCTCCACAGACATACCCTGCACTGCGTGCTGTCTTTAGTTGCTGGTTTCGGGGGCCGCTTCGGGAGTCCCTTCCGGGGCCGTTTCAGGAGCGGCTTCCGGGGCTGCTTCTTCCGCCGGCTCCGGCCCGCCGAGCAGAACCTCGACCTCGGCGCGCTCCCGCAGTTCGGCGTAGAGTTCCTCGACAACCTCCTGGGAAATCTGCTCACGGAGCTGTCCGTCCAAGGCCTCGATGCTCGGCGGTTCGCTCATGCGGCTTTCTTCAAGCTTGATGATGTGAAAGCCAAACTGCGTTTGCACGGGTTCGGCCGAATGGCTGCCGACCTCCATGGCAAAGGCGGCATCGGAAAACTCCGGCACCATCTCGCCGGCCGAAAACGGCGGCAATTGACCACCGTTGGTCTTGCTGGGACCGGTGGAGTGTTCTTCGGCCAGCGCGGCAAAGTCGGCGCCGCCGTCCAGATCGACGATCAGCGCTTTGGCCGCGTCCTCGGTCTCCACCAGAATATGGCGGGCCACGAGTTGAGGCTGCGGCGGATTCTCCGCGAGATAAGCCTCGTAGGCCTCTCCCAGCCGCGCCTCGGTAACCCTTGCATCGATGGTGCGCTGGATATAGGTCTGCCGGATAATAATGCCTTCGATCTCCGCCACGCGCGCCTGCACTTCGGCATCCTCGGCCAGATCGGCCTTGCGGCCGGCATCGGTCACCAGGGCGTTGTTCACCAACTGCTGAACCAGCTGCGGCATCAGAAAGGCCGCCTGTCCCTGCAACTGCGGCGGCAGGGTCTGAATGAAGGCGATGAGGTCCGACTGGCGGATTTCGTCACCGTTGACGCGGGCAATGACGGCGTTCTCTTCCGGCGCCTCGGCGGCGGGATCCGCTGCACTGTCCTGGGCGAGAACGGGTTGGGAGGCCAGCATCGCGCCGCTGAAAAGCAGGGCGGCGGCCAGGGGTTTTCTGAACATCTGGGGAAATCTCCTTAAGCAGCCGCTGGGCCGGGATCGGCGCGGGAATGCGGCAGAATGTATGTTGTCTTCCGGTGCTTGTCGCTTTTGCGCAGGGTCGCCGACGTCGGGGATCATTGATCGCTACTCTCGCCGCCGGCGCCCGAGGCCGTATCTTCGGGAAACATTTCCAAAGAGGCACGCTGACGCAGACTGCCGACCAGACGGCCCATGGCCTCGCGGGTGAGTTCTTCACGCAACTGGTCACGCATATCGAGAAAAGAGGGAACGTCATCGTCGCGGCGGTCGACCAGAAGGATGACATGCCAGCCGAACCCGGTCTCCACCGGCTCGGCCGTGTAGCTTCCCGGCTCCAGCGCGTTCAAGGCTTCGGCAAAATCCGGGTCCATGCGGCGGGAGAAGAAGTAGCCGAGATCGCCGCCGCGCTCCGCCGAGGGACCGATGGAGCGCTCCCGCGCCAAGGTCGGGAAAACCTCGCCGGCATCCAGCTCTGCGATGACCGCTTCAGCCTCCTCCTCGGTCTCGACGATGATGTGGCGGGCGCGCACCTCAAGATTGGCGCGTCTGAGCGCAACCATTGCGTCGTAGCGGGCCCGAACCGCGGCCGTCGTCACGTTTTCGGCGACATAGCGCTCCAGAAAGACGTTGGACAGCAGCCGGTCTTCCAATTCGACACGGCGGCGGCGCACCTCCTCGTCCTCGCTCAAGCCCTGCTCCCGGGCCGCTTCGGCCAGCAGGCGGACATCGACGAGGCGGTCCAGCAGGGCCGGAAACACCGATTCCAACTGTTCCTGGTAGCGTTCCGGCAGATCCTGGGCCGAGGCCATCACCGCGGCCCAGCGGATTTCATGACCGTTGACGCGGGCCACGACCGGATTCTGAAGCGCCATCTGTTCCATGGCATCGCCGAGACGCGCAACCTCGGCCTTGTCCTCTGCCGCATCCGCGCCCTCTGCGTCCAGCGCCGACTTGGGCAGCGGCAGAAGCAGATCCTCACCGCTCTCCTGGGCCGCCAACGGCGCCGCCGTGAACAGCAGGAACACACCAAAAACGGCAGATATCCGTCGAAAAATCGCCTGCAAGGCGGGCAGACTGGCCACTGCTGCTCTACCTCTCCTGAAGTCCGCGTCCCCAAGGCTCACCGCTACGCATCATGCATGCCGAGGGCCATATCACAAGGGGCGAGAAGGCCCCAGCCGCCATCGTTGACAGCCTGAAGCCAGGGCCCTATGTGTCACTGCACGGATATTCCGGCCCCGGCCCTTTCTTTGCTCTAAGGATTTAACATGTTCGGCGCGCTCGCCAAGCGGCTGTTTGGAACCGCTAATGACCGGTTCCTGAAAGGCCTCCATTCAACTGTTACGGCGATCAATGCCCTGGAGCCCAAACTTCAGGAGCTGAGCGACGACGACCTGAAGGGGCAGACCGAGGCTCTGAAAAAGCGGCTCGCCGCCGGCGAGACCCTCGACGACATCCTGCCGGAAGCCTTTGCGACGGTGCGAGAGGCCGCCAAGCGCACCTTGGGCCAGCGGCACTATGATGTGCAGCTGATCGGCGGCCTGGTGCTGCACCAGGGCATGATCTCGGAAATGAAGACCGGCGAGGGCAAGACCCTGGTCGCCACCCTGGCAGTCTATCTGAATGCCCTCGGCGGCAAGGGCGTGCACGTGGTCACGGTGAACGACTATCTGGCCAGCCGCGATGCCGCGTGGATGGGCCAGGTCTATCGCTTTCTCGGACTGGAAGTCGGCTGCATCGTCCACGGCCTGACCGAGGAAGAGCGCCGCGCCGCCTACGCCGCAGACGTAACCTACGGCACCAACAACGAGTTCGGCTTCGACTACCTGCGCGACAACATGAAGTTCAGCCTGGAAGAAATGGTCCAGCGCGACTTCAATTTCGCCATCGTCGACGAGGTTGATTCCATCCTGATCGACGAAGCGCGCACGCCGCTGATCATCTCCGGTCCGGCGGAGGACTCCTCGGAATCCTACGTCGCCGTCAACAAGCTGATCCCGTCTCTGGTCGAGGAAGACTACGAAAAGGACGAAAAGGCCCGCACGGTCACCTTTACCGAGACCGGCGCGGAGCACATGGAAGAACTGCTGCGCGAAGCCGGCCTGATTGAAGAGGGCAGCCTCTTCGATATCCAGAATGTCAGCCTGCTGCATCATGCAAACCAGGGACTGCGGGCGCACAAGCTGTTCCAGCGCGACACCGATTACATCGTGAAGGATGACAAGGTCGTCATCATCGACGAATTCACCGGCCGTATGATGGAGGGCCGGCGCTATTCGGAAGGTCTGCACCAAGCCCTGGAGGCCAAGGAAGGCGTCTCGATCCAGCAGGAAAACCAGACCCTCGCCTCGATCACCTTCCAAAACTATTTCAGGCTCTATCCGAAACTGGCCGGCATGACCGGTACGGCCATGACCGAGGCGACCGAGTTCCAGGAAACCTACAGCCTGGAAGTCATCGAAATTCCGACCAATGTCACCGTGATCCGTGAAGACTTCGACGACGAGGTTTATCGGACGGCCGACGAAAAGCATCAGGCGATCCTGGAGCAGATCCGCGACTGCCAGGGGCGCAACCAGCCGATCCTCGTCGGCACGGTTTCGATCGAGAAGTCCGAGCTGCTCGCCGGCCTGCTGGCCAAAGAAAAGATCAAGCACCAGGTGCTGAACGCC
This sequence comes from Pelagibius sp., assembly GCF_965249265.1. Lineage (NCBI taxonomy): Bacteria > Pseudomonadati > Pseudomonadota > Alphaproteobacteria > Rhodospirillales > Rhodovibrionaceae > Pelagibius > Pelagibius sp. The sequence continues at coordinate 4,554,215 of NZ_OZ252224.1, forward strand.
CGCTTCCACGAACAGGAAGCCTTCATCATCGCCCAGGCAGGCGTGCCCGGCGCCGTTACCATCGCTACCAACATGGCGGGCCGCGGCACCGACATCCAGCTCGGCGGCAATCTGGAGATGCGCATCAGCCAGGAGGCCGCTGCCATCGAAGACGAAGCCGCCCGCGCAAGAAAGATCGAGAAGATCGAGGCGGAGATTGCCGAGGCCAAGAAGGTGGCGCTCGAAGCCGGCGGGCTCTACGTGATTTCCAGCGAGCGCCACGAAAGCCGGCGCATCGACAACCAGTTGCGCGGCCGTTCGGGCCGCCAGGGCGACCCCGGCGCCTCCAAGTTCTTCCTTTCCCTGGAAGACGACCTGATGCGCATCTTCGGTTCGGAGCGTATGGACTCCATGCTCCAGAAGCTCGGCCTGCAGGAAGGCGAGGCCATTGTCCATCCCTGGGTCAACAAGGCACTGGAAAAGGCGCAGCAAAAGGTCGAAGCGCGCCACTTCGAAGGCCGCAAGTACATCCTGAAGTACGACGACGTGATGAACGACCAGCGCAAGGTCGTCTTCGAGCAGCGCAAGGACCTGATGCGCGCCGAAGACGTGCGCGAAACCGTGGCCGAGATGCGCGAGGAAGTCATCGAATCGATGGTCGAGCGCTGCATTCCGGCCAATGCCTATTCCGAACAGTGGCAGATCGACAGCCTGCACGAGGAGGCGCTGCGGCTCTTCGGCCTCGATCTGCCGGTTCACGACTGGGCGAAGGAAGAGGGCATTGCCGACCAGGAGATCCGCGAACGCATCACCGGCGGCGTCAATCAGAAGATGGCCGCCAAGTCGGCGAACTTCGGACCGGAGATGATGCGTGGCCTGGAAAAACAGATCCTGCTGCTGGTCCTCGATCGTCAGTGGAAAGACCATCTGCTTTCTCTCGACCACCTGCGCCAGGGCGTTCAGCTCCGCGCCTACGGCCAGCGCGACCCGCTGATCGAATACAAGCGCGAGGCTTTCGATCTCTTCGAAAACATGCTGTCGGAAGTGCGCGAAGAGACCATCAGCCTGCTCAGCCGCGTCGAACTGCGCCCCTCGATGGAAGAGGTCGTGGTGCCGCGTCCGCAGCAGGAAATGCATGAAGGCCGCCAGGACGTCGCCCTGGCAGGCGCAGGTGCCGGCGCCGACGGTGCGCCGCCCGAAGCCGCGCCGCCACCGCGCCAGCAACCCGTCTCAAGCCGCGCCGCCGCTGCGGAAATCGATCCCAACGACCCCACCACCTGGGGCAAGACGCCGCGCAACGCGCTCTGCCCCTGCGGTTCCGGCAAAAAGTATAAGCACTGCCACGGCAAGCTGGGCTGAGCCGATTTGTCGTCATGCTCGGACTTGTTCCGAGCATCCATCGACATGGCAAGCTGCGACCTGCACTGGATCGGATCATGTTTTGCGGAACCACTTTGTGGTTGCGCCAAAACATTTGAATCCGATCGCATCAAACAGTTAGAGCAGATTCACCGGGTTGGATCGATCGCTGACGCGATTCCATCAAACCCGGATCTGCACTGGGGAAATCACGCTATCAGACGCTTGGGTCGCTGACGCACGGACCCTCGGGACAAGCCCGAGGGTGACAGAGCGCCAAATCCGCCGGGAAACCCAGATGGCTTCAGTCGCCGGCCCGCGCCAGGTTTAGATAGCCGTCGCGGCTCTGCGGCAGTTTGCGCCCCAGGATGCGCCCGGCGATCATGGTTCTGAGGACCTGTGCCGTGCCGCCGCCGATGGTGAACATGCGGGCGTCGCGCACCATGCGCTCCAGCGGGTTGCTGCGTGAATAGCCGGCGGCGCCGAAGAGCTGCAACGCGTCGTTGGTGACTTTGATCGCCATTTCCGAAGCGAAGACCTTGGCTTGGGCGGCTTCCAGGGCATCGGGAAAGCCCGCGCAGTCGGTTGCCTGGCGGATCAGCCCGCGGGCGGCGGAAAGCTGGGTCGCCATATCCGCCAGCATCCACTGCAGGCCCTGAAACTCACAGATCGGCCGGCCGAACTGTTCGCGCTTCTGGGTGAAGGCCAGCGCTTCTTCATAGGCGCCCTGGGCAATCCCCAGGGCCACCGTCGCCGCCCCCGCACGCTGGGCGTTATAGGCTTCCATCAAGGCGCCGAAACCGCGCCGCAGCCCCTGTTCCGGGCGCAGCAGCATGTCTTCCGGCACTTCCAGATTATCGAAGAGGATTTCGGTTTCCGGGATGCCACGCAGGCCCATGGTTGGTTCGCGGCGGCCGACGGTTAAACCCTTGGGTGTTCCCGTCTCAGGATCGCGCAGGACGATGAAGCCGCCGATGCCCTGTTCGACGCCGTTTTCGAAGACCCGCGCGAAGATGAGATGCAGCCGCGAAACGCCGCCGCCGGTGATCCAATGCTTGCCGCCGTTCAGGACATAGCGGTCGCCCTGTTTGTCGGCGCGGGTGGTCATTTCCGTCGCCGCCGAGCCCGCGCCCGGCTCGGTGATGCAGATCGCCGGCTTGTCGCCGGCCAAGACCTGCGCGGCCGCCAGGCGGCACTGCTCTTCACTGCCATAGGCCATGATGGCACCGATGGCGCCCATGTTGGCTTCCACTGCGATGCGCCCGGTGACGCCGCAGACCTTGGCCATCTCCTCGATCACCAGGGTCGCTTCTAGATAACCCAGGCCGGGACCGCCGTAGTCCCGCGGAATCGTCATGCCGAAGAAGCCGGCCTCGCGCAGCGCCCGGCAGTTGTTCCAGGGATAGGCCTCCTGCCGGTCGACCTCCGCCGCCATCGGCGCGATTACCGCCTCGGCAAGCTGAGCCGCCCGCGCCTTGATGGATTCCTGTTCCGCCGTCAGCCGTGCCATCACTCTCCGCCTTTTGTTGAGCGGCGAGTATGGGAACCCCGGGGGCCGGCGGTCAAGGCGATCTGCGGATGGTCATACCCTAGCGTGCCGCCAGGGCAAGGCGGCCTTCGCTGATCTGATAGAACAGCAGCCCGGGCAGGCCGACCAGCAGCTCGCGCATGCGCTTGGCAAGGGATACCGAGAGCGCCACCTCCGCCGGCACACCGACCAGGGCGCCGAGCAGAACGAAGCCGCCTTCCTGAACGCCGTAAGCACCGGGCACGGCAAAAGCGGCGGAGCGCAGCGTCTGGGCCAGGCACTCGATCATCAGCGCCTCCAGAACACTGACAGGATGGCCGAGCAGGGCAAGCGCCAGCCAGACCTCGGCAGCGAGGACCAGACGGGACACAAGGCGGATGACGAGATGGGCGAAGAGCCGTCCCGGTGCCGCTCCGACGGCGCTGAGCGCCGCATCCAGCCCGCCGAGGCGTTCGACGAGGCCGCCGGCCTCCCGGCCCTTCAGGTGTTTCATGAACACACGCTCGCCGGCTGCCACGAGACGGAGCAGCAGTCCCCGGCGCTGGGCCAGGAAGAATGCCGGAATCAGGGCCAGAAGCAGAACCGCGAAGAGGACCGCGCCGGGCACCACCGCGCTGTCGCTGGCCAGAACGAGAACGAGGCCGACGCCGATCAGAGCGACGAAGGCCTGACCGGCGGTCTGCAGCACCTTGTCGACAATGGCGGTCGCCACCATCATCGGCGCCGGCGCCGCCCGCCGCGCCAGCCAGACCGCCTTGGCCACCTCGCCGCCGATCTGGGCCACCGGTAACAGCCAATTGATCGAAACCGCAATCCAGGACGCCAGGCAAAGCCGCTGTAGGGAGGGACGATTCCCCGCCGGAAAAATCACCGACCAGGCAAGACCGGAAAGCAACAGGGGTATGAGGAACAGAGGCACCAGCCAAAGCAGGCGAAAACCGGCCTCGCTCAAGGCCTTGGCAACATCGCCGAAGCCCTGCCAGGCGACGACAGCCACCGCCAGAGCAAGGCCGATGAAAAGTGCGGGAAGAGCGAGTCTACTCACTACAAATCGACCGAAAGTCGTTGAATTGCCTGTTGGCAGACCGCCAGATGACCTGTCACATTTGTGCAACGCCTCAACCGGCGGTCTCCCCAGGCTGGTTACGGATCTTTCATTACAGTCAGTGTTACCTATCTAAGGGGTTCTGAATCAAAGACTAAAGCCCCCAAACAGCTTTCCGTTTATTCCATTAGTGTGATTGGCCGCGATGAATCAGGATAGAGAGCAGAAACCTCAGGAACGCGTCGAAGAACTAAGCTTGGCCGCGCCGCCGGTCCGCTTTGCCCGCCTAAGCTATGCCTGGAGCGGGATCATCACCGCCTGGAGCGAAGAAGCAGGGTTCCGCAATCATGTGCTGGGCGCCCTGGCCATGGTGACCACGTTGGTCATTCTCGAACCCGCCATGGTCTGGTGGGGCGTCGCCCTGCTTTGTTCGGCCTTGCTGCTGGCTTTGGAACTGATCAACTCGGCAATCGAGCGGGTCATCGATCACATCGACGGCAATCTTCACCCCCGCATCAAGGCCATCAAGGACATGTCCGCGGCCGCCGTGGTGGTGGCGTCTTTCGGTGTTTTCCTGCTCGGCATCGTCATGATCGCCGATACCCTGGCATAGCGCCCGCAGCACGGCATCGCCAATCCGCAACCCAGCGAGCCGCCTTGCATTGATCGCTGTCTATTCGCGCCAGTGATGGCAGGCGACCATGCGGCTGTGGCCGCTGCCGTCTTCCTCCAACGGTGGGCGCTGCTCGGCGCAGAGTTCGGTCGCCTTGGGACAGCGGGTGCGGAACACGCAGCCCGAGGGCGGGGCCATGGGTGACGGCAGATCGCCCTGCAGCACCAGGCGGTGCTTGTTGCGTTCCTTGTCGGGATCGGGGATCGGCACGGCGGAGATCAGCGCTTTGGTGTAGGGATGCCGCGGCGACTCGTAGATCGAGGCCCGGTCGGCAATCTCCATCACCCGGCCGAGGTAGAGCACCATGATCCTTTGACTGATGTGGCGGACCACCGAAAGATCGTGGCTGATGAAGAGCAGCGAGAGGCCGAACTCTTCCTGCAGGCGCATGAGAAGATTGATGATCTGCGCCTGGATCGACACATCCAGGGCGGAGACCGGCTCGTCGCAGATGATCAGCTTCGGCCCCAGCACCATGGCGCGGGCGATACCGATGCGCTGGCACTGGCCGCCGGAGAACTCATGCGGATAACGGTTGATCATCTGCGGCAGCAGGCCGACCTTGGCCATCATGTCCTTCACCCGCGCCTTCATCGCATCCTTGCCGATGTTCGGTTCGAAGGTGCGCAGCGGCTCGCCGATGATCTCCCCCACCGTCATGCGCGGATTGAGGCTGGCCAGCGGGTCCTGGAAAATGATCTGCATCTCCTGGCGCTTGGCGCGCAGGGCGTCGTGATCGAGGCCGGAGAGATCCTCGCCCAGCCAGACCACCTTGCCGTCGGTCGGCGGAATGAGCTGCAGAACGGCCCGGCCGAGGGTCGACTTTCCGCAACCCGATTCGCCCACGATGCCGAGGGTCTCGCCGGGACTCAGTTCGAAGCTCACGCCGTCGACGGCCTTCAGCGGCGTATAGCGCCCGGCGAAGATGCCGCCGGTGCGGATATTGAAGTGGACCTTCAGATCGTGGACCGAAAGAATTGGGGCCGCCATCACACTCCCCCCTGATTTTGGTTCTGCGCTGTCGGTTGTTGATCGGCCAGAGAATCCAGATGACAGGCCTTGCCCCGCCGCGCGTCCAGGGCCTGCAGGGCCGGCGCCTCGACCCGGCAGGTATCGAAGACATAGGGGCAGCGCTCCTGATAGGCGCAGCCCGGCGGCAGCGCCTGCAGGTTCGGCGGTTGGCCCGGAATGGCATTCAACTCGCTGGCGCCGGCCTGGTCCAGCCGCGGCATGGACCCCAGCAGCCCGAGGGAATAGGGATGCTGGGGACGATAGTAGATGTCGCGCACGTCGCCCTTTTCGACCACCCGGCCGGCATACATCACCATGACCCGGTCGCAGAGCCCCGCCACCACGCCGAGGTCGTGGGTGATCATGATGATGGCGGTGCCGAAATCACGCTTCAGATCGCCCATGAGGTCGAGGATCTGGGCCTGGATGGTGACATCGAGCGCCGTCGTCGGTTCGTCGGCGATCAGCAGGTCCGGCTCGCAGAGCAGCGCCATGGCGATCATCACGCGTTGGCGCATACCGCCGGAGAACTCGTGCGGATAGAGATCGAAACGCGCCTTCACCCCGGGAATACCGACCCGGTCGAGCAACTCGATACTCCGGGCGCGCGCCTCGGTCTCGCTGACCCCCTTGTGTTCCACCAGTACCTCGGTCATCTGCCTGGAGATGCGCAGAAAGGGGTTGAGCGAGGTCATGGAGTCCTGAAAGATCATCGACATGGTCACGCCGCGGATCTTGTTCAGCTCGCGCGGCGACATCCCGATAAGTTCTTTGTCACGATAGCGCGCCGAACCGATGCTGCGGCCGTTCTTGGCCAGCAACCCCATGATCGACAGGAAGATCTGGGTCTTGCCGGAACCGGACTCGCCGACCACACCGACGCTCTCGCCCTTGGCGATGTCGAAGCTCACCGAGTTGACAGCGTGTACCTCACCGTCAGGGGTTGCGAAGCGGGTATCGAGATCCTTGACCTCCAGAACCTTCGGGGCTGCGCCTGTGTTGTCTGTCGTCATAACTGTCGATCCTTCCGAAGAACCACGTTTACCGATCCTTCGGATCGAGGGCGTCGCGCAGGCCGTCACCGATGAAGTTGAAGGCGAAGAGCGTCAAGGCGAGGAAGGTTGCCGGGAAAATCAGCATCCAGGGCGATTGCTCCATCACTCTGGCCCCCTCGGAAATGAGCACGCCCCAGGAAGTCAAAGGTTCCTGCACGCCCAACCCCAGGAACGATATGAAGCTCTCGGTCAGAATGACCTGGGGGATGGTCAGCGTCATGTAAACGATGACCGGTCCCAGGACGTTGGGAATGATATGGCGAAAGATGATCTTGGTGTTGGATACGCCGCCCGCATGGGCCGCCTCGATGAATTCCTTGCGTTTCACCGAGAGTGCCTGCCCGCGCACGATGCGCGCCATCGTCAGCCATTCGACTGCGCCCAGGGCGATAAAGATCAGGAAGATGTTGCGGCCGAAAATGACCATCAGCAGGATGACGAAGAACATGAAGGGCAGCGAATACATCACATCGACAAAGCGCATCATCAGATTGTCGATACGCCCGCCCATGAACCCGGCGATGGCGCCGTAGGTAACACCGATTACAAGACTGACGGTGGTCGCCAGGATGCCGACCATCAACGACACCCTGGCGCCATAGAGCGTACGCACGAAGAGGTCGCGGCCGTTGCCGTCGGTGCCGAACCAATGCGCATTGGCAAAGTCGGGCGGCACCTGAATACGGTCCCAGTAAAGCTCGTCATAAGGATGCGGACTGAGAAAGGGCGCAAAAATCGCCATGATCGCGACAACGCCGAGGATGATCATGGAGACCACCGCGGCTTTGTTGCGGAGCAGGCGTTTACGGGCGTCCTGCCAAAGGCTGCGCCCTTCCAGTTCTTCCATGCCGGCCATGGCATCGGCAGAGGCGGTGGTATGGATCATCACGAATAACTCACCTTGGGATCGAGCACGGCATAGAGCAGATCGACGATCAGATTGAGCACCATGATCAGCACGGCATAGAAAATCATCACACCCATCACCAGGGTATAGTCGCGGCTGAGCGCACCCTGAATGAAGTAGCGGCCAATGCCCGGGATATCGAAGATCGTCTCGATCACCACGGAGCCGGTGATAACGGCAGCGGTTGCCGGACCGAGATAGGAAACGACGGGCAGTAGAGCGCCCCTCAGCGCATGGCGCACGACGACAAGCTGCTCACGCAGGCCTTTCGCGCGGGCCGTGCGGACGAAGTTGGCGTTCAACACCTCCACCATCGACCCGCGGGTCAGACGCGAGATGTAGGCAATCTGCGGCAGGGCCAGGGCGACGATAGGCAGGATCTTGTTGGCCAGGGCACCGCCGCCCCAGCCCGCCACCGGCAGCCACGACAGATAAACACCCAGTACGAGGGTCAAAAGCGGCGCCATCACAAAGTTGGGTATGGCGATTCCCACCATCGCCGCCCCCATGACCGAATAGTCGGTCATGGTGTTCTGGCGCAGCGCCGCAAAGGCGCCGAGCGATACGCCGATAATCATGGCCAGAAGAATCGCCGTGCCGCCGATCTGCAGGCTGGCCGGAAAGCCCGACATGATGAGCTCGGCCACCGAAAAGTCCCTGACCCGGAAAGAGGGACCGAAGTCACCTTGGACCAAGCCACCGAGATACTTGAAGTACTGCTGCCAGAGCGGCAGGTCGAGATTGTAGTGCGCCAGCACGTTTTTCTCGATCGCCGGCGGCAGGACGCGGTCGGAATCGAACGGCCCGCCGGGCGCAAGGCGGATGAGGAAAAACGCCAGCGTGATGATGACGAAAAGTGTGGGTACCGCGACCAGAAGACGGCGTATCGCGTAGGCAACCATGGAACCAGCTCCCCTGATCCCTGTCGTCGCCGCGCCAAAGAAGACCGACGGGCGCCAAGGCGGCCCGCCAACCCTAAGCGGCTCGGCGAAAGAACCCTCCGCCCCTTAGAGGCGGAGGGTCCCTACGATCAGGGTTTGATCGACAGAAAGCGGGTACGCTGAATGTCTTTCACATTCGCTTCCCAACCGACCACGTTCTCCGAGACCAGGTTCTTGGAGACGTAGTAGTAGATCGGGATAACCGGCTGGTCTTCCATGGCGACGGCCTCAGCGGAACGCAGGTACTGTGCCCGCTTGTCCATGTCCGTGGTCGTGGCGGCCTTGGCCATGTAGTCGTCGAACTGGGGATTGGAGTAGCGCCCATAGTTCTGGCGACCGGTCCGCGTCTCCAGAAGATAGAGGAAGTTCTGCGCATCGTTGTAGTCGGCAATCCAGCCGGCGCGGGCGATGTCGAAGTCGTTCTGCTCGAGCTTGTTGTAGTGCGGCGTCACTTCCTGATTGAAGAGTTCGGCCTGCACGCCGAGCTGCTTCCACATGGCGGACACGGCAATCGCGATACGCTTGTGGTTCTCACTGGTGTTGTAGGAAAGCGTCAGCTTGACCGGATTGTCGGGCCCGTAGCCGGCCTCGGCCAGCAGCGCCTTGGCTTTCTCGACCCGCTCCTTGTAAGGCACCTCCATCCAATCGACGAAGGCCGGATCGCCGTAGTTGCCGGTGCCGGGCGGAACGAAGCTGTAGGCCGGAACCTCACCGGTCTTCAACACCTTGTCCGTGATCGCCGCGCGGTCGATGGCCATGGAAAGGGCCTGGCGCACGCGCTTGTCGTCGAAGGGCGGCTTGGTGGTGTTGACCGGGTAATAGTAGATGCCCAGGTAAGGCGCGACGCGGGTCTGATCCGGCAGGTTCTTCTTCAGGAAGTCGAACTGTTCGGAGGCAAAGTCCTTGGCAATATCGATTTCGCCGGAGCGGAAGCGCTTTTGCACGGCACCACGATCCTCAGAGGGGAAGAACTCCACCTTGTCGATGGCGACGTTCGCGGCGTCATAAAAATCTGCGTTTTTGATCAGACGCACATGGGTATTGGGCACCCACTCGTCCAAGACATAGGCGCCGTTACTGGCAATGTTTTCTTTCTTGATCCAGTCGTCGCCGTGGGCTTCCACCAGGTGCTTGGGCACGGGGAAAGCGGTGTAGTGCGTGAGCTGTTCGATGAAGTAAGGCGTCGGTGCTTCCAGAGTGATTTCCAGCGTCTTGCTGTCGATCGCCCGCGCGCCGAGTTTCGACGGGTCGGTCAGGCTGGCGTTGTTGATGTTTTCGGCATTGCTGATGGGATAGAGCAGGGAGGCGTACTTGGCGGCCATTTCCGGCGAAAGAATGCGGCGCAGCGCGAAGACGAAGTCGTCGGCGGTCACCGAGGTGCCATCGGACCAGCTGTGATCGCGCAGCTTGAAAGTATAGGTCAGGCCGTCGTCGCTGATGGTCCAGCTCTCGGCGGCGCCGGGAACCACTTCGCCGTCAGGACCCTCAGTCGTGAGCCCCAGGAACATGTCACCGATGATGCGGTTTTCCCAGACGCCGGCGACGTGATGAGGGTCCAAGGTCGCTGGTTCGCCCATGTTCCCTACACGAAGGACCGTCTCGGCCTGCGCCGTTCCGGCCAGCGCGACTACAAGGCCAAAGCCCAGTGCCGCGCGTTTGAAGTTTTTGAGAAACATGTAACGCTCTCCCATTGTTGTTGTTGTGAAGCCTTCCCCACCTCCGCAGCGGTTCCCCCCCGGAAATCCGACGCCTTACCGGTGAGCCGACGCCTGCACGCCGGTCGTTAACCGTCATAATAGAGCCCCAACAGGCTAGCGTTACAAGCCTCCTTCTGTAGCAAAATGCAGGGAAGGGTTGTTACGTATACATACAGATTTTGTTCCTAGACATTACGGCCAGGAATGCTGTTTAGGCATGGACTCATAACCGGATCGCATGATGGTCCAGGAACCCGGCGACAGCCTGCCGGGAAGGCGGTGGGGTGAGGGAAACCGGCTTCAGCCGAGCCCGGTCTTGCCCATGTCCAGGAACTTCTCGCGGCGCTGTTGCTTCAGGTGTACGCCGGGTTCACGCAGCAGTTCGCGGATGCCGGACTCCAGCTCGTCACCAACGGCAGCAATCGTCGAGTCACCCCCGCGATGGGCGCCGCCCAGAGGCTCGGCGATGATGCCGTCGATGACCCCCAGCTTCAGCAGATCCTGGGCGGTCAGGCGCAACGCTTCGGCCGCGTCCTGGGCCTGTTCGGCGGAGCGCCAGAGAATCGAAGCACAACCTTCGGGCGAGATAACCGAGTAGATCGAATGCTCCAGCATGAACACCCGGTTGGCTGCGGCCAGGGCAATGGCGCCGCCGGAGCCGCCCTCGCCGATGATGACCGAAAGCAGCGGCACCTGAACGTCCAGACAGACCTCGATGGAACGCGCGATGGCTTCAGCCTGGCCGCGCTCCTCGGCACCGACGCCGGGATAGGCACCGGCGGTATCGACCAGAGTGATGACCGGCAGGCCGAAGCGCTCGGCCATACGCATCAGGCGCTGGGCCTTGCGGTAGCCTTCGGGCCGGGCCATGCCGAAGTTGTGCTTCACACGGGAGGTGATGTCGGCGCCCTTTTCGTGGCCGATAACCACGACAGAATAGCCGCGGAAGCGCCCGAGGCCGCCGACGATGGCATGATCCTCGGCAAACAGGCGATCGCCGGAAAGCGGCGTGAAGTCCTCCACCAGGGCGGAAATGTAGTCGCGGAAGTGCGGCCGGTCGGGATGGCGCGCCACCTGGGTTTTCTGCCAGGCGGACAGCTTGCCATAGGTCTGGCGCAGCAGCCGGTCGACCTTGCCCTGGAGCTTTTCGACCTCCTCGGCAATGTTGATCTCTTCGTCGTCGGAGAGATGCCGCAACTCTTCGATTTTGCCTTCGAGCTCGGCGATCGGCTTTTCGAAATCAAGGAAGTTATGCATGTCAGACTGTCTAGCACAGCCGCCGGGGCCTGGCACGCCTTAGGTGACGGACCTGTGACACTGTCAGGCAGCCCTCAACGGCATCTTGTGTTGCGGCGATGACGAAACCGCTCGCCCCCGGAAACCCCGGCAATCCTTGGGGTATCCGGGGAACCGGGTCAAAAACCTCAGCCCTTGGCGATCTGCCGGGCCTTTTTCACCATCACCTCGGCCTGCTTGATAGAGGCGATGTCGATCAGCCGGCCATCCAGTGAGACCGCGCCCTTGCCTTCCTTGGTCGCTTGGCGCATCGCCTTGATGATGCGCTTGGCCTTGTCCACTTCGGCCTTGGAGGGGCTGTTGACCTCGTTAGCCAGTTCGATCTGGCTCGGATGAATGGCCCACTTGCCCTCGCAACCCAGCACCGCGGCACGATTGGCCTGGGCGCGGAAACCCTCGGGATCCGAGAAATCGCCGAAGGGCCCGTCGATGGGCCGCAGGCCGGCGGCGCGCGCCGCCACCACCATGCGGGCGATGGCGTAGTGCCACATGTCGCCCCAGTGATAGAGACGCTCGCCCGCATCGTCGGGGTCGGTCAGCACGCCGTAGAGTTCGTTGGGGCCGCCGATGACCGTGGTCCGCGCCTTGGTCGAGGCGGCATAGTCGGCGACGCCGAAGTGCAGGCTCTCGTTGCGCGGCGAGGCCTTGGCGATCTCGTCCACATTGGCCATACCCAGCGCGGTTTCGATGATCATCTCAAAGCCAATGCGTTTTTTGCGCCCGACCGCCTCTTCGGCCTGGCTGACCAGCATGTCGACGGCATAGATGTCGGCGGCGGTGCCCGCCTTCGGGATCATGAAGAGATCGAGACGCTCGCCGCCCTGCTCGATGATGTCGATGACATCGCGGTACATGTAATGGGTGTCGAGGCCGTTGATGCGCACCGACATGGTCTTGTTGCCCCAGTCGATGTCGTTCAGGGCTTTGATGATGTTCTTGCGGGCCTGGACCTTGTCGTCCGGCGCTACCGCGTCCTCAAGATCCAGGAAAATGACATCGGCGTCGGACTCCGCGGCCTTCTTGAAGAGTTTCGGGTTGCTCCCCGGCACGGCCAATTCACTGCGGTTCAGGCGTGCGGGCGCCTGTTCGACGATGGTGAAGCTCATGGAAATCCCTCTGCTGGATCTGGGAATGGATCAAAGGTCGGAACGCCGGCACGCAACGCCGGAGACTCCCGGCTGCGGCACCCCGACGGGCTCGCGGGCAAACTGGTCATACCACTTGCGTTTGTCAACCCGAACCTCGCCCGAATCAGCCGATTTCTCAGCCCGTCCGGCCTCTTGACGCCGGGCCTTTCGGTGCCGGCTCCTTGGCGAGGGGATGGTGGGTCTGAACCAGGGTCTTCAGCCGCTCGCCCAGAACATGGGTGTAGATCTGCGTGGTCGAGATGTCGGCATGGCCGAGCATCTTCTGCAGCGAGCGCAGGTCGGCGCCGTGGTCCAGCAGGTGGCTGGCGAAAGCATGCCGCATCACGTGGGGCGAAACCTTGGCCGCATCCAACCGTGCCCGGCGCGCCAGATCCTTCAAGAGCTGGCCGACACGGTGGCGGGTGATGTGGCCGCTGGCCCCGCGGGACGGAAACAGCCAGGGCGAGTCCAGGCGCACCGCCCCTGTCTTGCCGGCCGTCTTGCCGGCCGTCTTATCGGCTGCCTTGCCGCCCTTGCCCGCCTTCGGCAGGAAATCGCCGCGGACCGCAAGATAGTCGGAAAGGCTCTGCCGGGCGGCATCGCTGAGCGGCACCATGCGTTCCTTGTTGCCCTTGCCGCGCACAATCAGCAGGCGTTGATCGCGCTGGGTCGCCGCCAGGCGCAGAGAGACCAGTTCCGAGACCCTGAGGCCGGTGGCGTAGAGCAGCTCCACCAAAGCCGCCAGGCGCAGGCCCTCCGCATCCTGGCTGGCGCGCGCCTCGGCCAGCAGGGCATCGACCTCCGCCTCGCTCAATACCTTCGGCAGAGACCGGCCCTGCCGGGGCGAGTCGATGGCGGCGCTCGGATCGTCTTCGCGCAGTCCCTCGCCAACCAGGAAGCGATAGAACTGGCGCAGTGCCGAAAGCCGCCGGGCCGCCGTGCGCGGCGCCATGCCGGCCTCGGCAAGGCGGCTGAGAAAAGCCTTCAGGTCCGCCGTGGTCGCCGCTTCCAACCGCCCGCGGCGCGGCCGCAGAAAGTCGGCGAAGGTTTCGAGATCGCGGCGATAGGCCTCCAGCGTGTTCTCCGCCGCGCCGCGTTCCGCCGCCAGCATCTCCAGAAAGGGTTCCAGTTGCGGCGTCGTCACAAGGGCTTGCCGGGCAGGCATGGACCGTTCCTAAGCGCCGTGCCTAAAGCCCGGCATCGAAAGCGGACTCCAGGGCAAGAGCCCGGGCTTCACGGCCGAGGCCGAGGGTGTTGAGGGCGGAGACGGCATATCCGAGAGCAAGAGGATGGGCATCCCCCGCTGGCCCGTCACCCAAAACAAGTGCCGCGAGCAGGACGCTCTCCCCCCGCCGGCCGGCCGCAGCCGCATCGCCAAGTGCCAGGAGCTGCGACAGGTTTTCCAGGGGCGGCAGGCCGGCCCCGGCAGAACCATCGAGCATGCCGGGCCAGGCAGCGGGTTCGTCCTGGCCGAGGGAACGCGACAGAATCATCGCCAGCAACAACCGGTTTTCGGACGCCCCGCCCTCACCGGCTTCGCCTCCCCCGACTTCAGGGGCCGCGATTTCGGGGGCTGCGATTTCGCGGGCTGCGAGCGGCTCGCCGCCGCCGACCAAGCGGGCATAAGGCTGCAGGGCTTCGTAGGCAGCCTGGGAATCCGGATTTTTCAATCCGTCGACCCTGAGGACTCCGGCCCAGGCCCCGGCCCTTTCGAACTGGCCGACACGGTAAAAGCTGCGCGTCGCCGCCGGGGCGAACCAGGCCAGTTCCAGGACCGGCGCCAACGTCTCCAACAGGGGCTGAACCGCCCGGGTCATGGCGTGGCCGCGGCCTGCCGCCTCCGCCGCCGTCAGGGCGGCAATCAGGAACTCGGCCTTTGCGGAGGCGATGTTTTCGCTGTCGGCAGCGTGGAACAGCAGCGCCCGGCCGCGCAGCCCGCCCGCCTGTTCGGCGCGCGCCAGCGGGTCGGCAAGCTCCGCCGCGTCGAAAGGAATGGCGTTATAGGCCTCGGCCAGAGCCGCACCCGGCAGGATGGCGGCTTGGACCAGCCGCTCCATGGCCATTGCCCGGTCGAGTGCGGAGGCCTGATCCATCGCGGCAAGACCGTGCAGCAGCAGCGGGGCGCCGCTCTCGGCAAGACCCGCCGGCGGGGCAGCCTTGCCGACCCTCAGCATCGCCAGCGTCAGAGGCGTCGCCGTATCGGCGGTAAGGCCGTCGGGTTCGCCGCCGATAAAGAGGTTGCTGGCTCCATAAAACGCGGGATCGCCGTCCGGGTCCTGTTCGCGCAGCAGGTCGAGCGCCAGGAAGGCCTGGTCGCGCTGCTCGGCGGAAAAGAGGCAAAACACCAGGGCCCGAGCCCAATAGGGCTCCGCCGGAAAGCGCGCCACGACGGTGCGGACCTGCGTGCAGGCCTCCTCGTCCCGGGCCTGCAGCAGCAAGCCGTCGACACGGGCCTGGGCCAGCCAGGAGTCGTCGAGACGTTGCGGCACGATGTCGAGCAAGCGGCTGAGGCCGGCCAGTTCGCCCATGGCATAGAGGCGCTCGGCCCGCAGGCGCAGGAAGGTGCTGTCCTGCGATCCGGCGACGGCATCGGCCAGGGTCGCCGGTCCCGCGGCCTTGTCCCGCCGTTCAGGCGCCTGGGCATTGCTCAACAGCAGGCGGGTGGTCAGGGCCCGCAGGGTCGGCGAGGCCGGATCCCCGGGCAGTGCGGCAATCAGTGCCTGGACAAAGCCGCGGTCGCTGCCGGCCCAGGCATCACGGCCCAGACCGCCGAAATCCGGCTCCAGGATGCCGAGGGACTCGCTGTCCAGCGCCTCCAACTGGTCAACCTGAATACCCTCGTACTGGGGCGTGTCCCCCAAGGAGGAATCGGGGCGCGACGAGTCGGGCGGCGTCGATTCCGGTTGAGACGGGGTCTGCTCTGTTTCCGGCGCAGCCTCCGGCTCGGCGACGGTCGGCGGAAACAGGCTGATCGGCGCCTCCTGGGCTGCCGCGGGGGACAGCGAGGCACTGCTCAGCACAAGGGCGGTCGCCAGAGGCAAGGCAAGACGCTGGGGCATGACGATCAATCGGATGGCGGCGTGCAGGCCGCAGCAGTCAGCGCGGGAAGCGTTCATCGGGCAGCACCTTTTCGACCGGTGCCGACGGCGGCGGAATGTCCCAGGTGAGAAGAAAGAATCCGCCGGACACGATGAGGCCGGCAAGAACGACGAGGGCGATGAGGCTAGTCTTTTTCATCAAAACCTTTGTCTGCAGTCCGAAAGGCCCAGCTTCTCGGACCGGTTCAAATGGTCCGGCCGGTGCCGCAGGGCACCACCGTAGTACTTGCGCGCGCCCGAAGATTCTATGATATGGTCCGAATCTGGCGCGAAGGCGGCAGTTTACCTAGGGTCTATCACCGTTGCAATGATCGGCAGGCGCGTGGCTCGCACAGGCTCAGACGGCTCAGCGCCGACAGCAGAAAAGCTGAAACTTCCCCGCACCATTGCCCTGGTCGGCTTGATGGGTGCGGGCAAGTCCTGTATTGGCCGCCGCCTGGCGGCGGCTCTTGAGCTGCCTTTCGTCGATGCCGACAAGGAAATCGAGGCGGCGGCCGGCTGTTCCGTGCAGGACATCTTCACCGAACATGGCGAGGCCGCCTTTCGCGCCGGCGAGCGGCGGGTGATCGCCCGCCTACTGGACCAGCCGACAGTCATTTTGGCCACCGGCGGCGGCGCCTTCATGGATGCCGATACCCGCGCACTGATCCGCGAGCGGGCAATCTCGGTCTGGTTGCGCGCCGATCTCGACCTGCTGCTGCGGCGCACCGGACGGCGCAACACCCGTCCGCTGCTGAAACGCGGCGACCCTCGTCAGATCCTCAGCGACCTGATCGAACAGCGTCATCCGGTCTATGCCGAGGCCGACGTCGTGGTCGATTCCGTCGACGGTCCGCCCGAGATGACCCTGGCCCGCGTAACGGAGTCCATCCGCAGCTATCTGGAGAATCACGACGCGGCCGGGCAAGATCTTTCCGGAGGGCGGAGCGCGGCCCAGTGACCGATCATCAGAGCCTGACCGTCGACCTGGGCGACCGCAGTTACGACATCCTCATCGGCACCACCGTGCTGGCCGAGGCCGGCAGGCTGATGCGGCCACTGCTGAAGAGCGACCGGGTGGTCATAATCACCGACACGAATCTTGCCGAGTTTCATCTCGCAAGGCTGGAGCGCGCGCTGGACGATGCCGGACTGCAGCACGACAGCATCGCCGTTCCCCCGGGGGATTCCAGCAAGTCGCTGGATCAATTGGGCAGCCTCATCGACAAGCTGCTCGCGGCCAAGGTCGAACGCAGCACCACCGTCATCGCGCTCGGCGGCGGCGTCATCGGCGATCTGGCGGGTTTTGCCGCCGCCGTCACGCTGCGCGGGCTCGACTTCATTCAGATCCCCACCAGCCTGCTGGCCCAGGTCGACAGTTCGGTGGGCGGCAAGACCGGCATCAACAGCCGGCACGGCAAGAACCTGATCGGCGCCTTCTACCAGCCGCGCCTGGTGCTGGCCGACACCTCGATCCTGACCACCCTGCCGCGCCGGGAAATGCTGGCCGGCTATGCGGAGGTGGTGAAATACGGGCTGATCCAGGATGCCGCCTTTTTTGCCTGGCTGGAATCGCACGGCGCCGATCTGATCGAGGGCGACCGCCCCGCACTGGAACACGCCGTACTGACAAGCTGCCGCTGCAAGGCCGCGATTGTTGCCGCGGACGAACGCGAAGGCGGCCGCCGGGCGCTGCTGAACCTCGGCCATACCTTCGGCCACGCGCTGGAAGCCGAAACCGGCTATGGCGGCGAACTGCTGCACGGCGAGGCCGTCGCCGTCGGCATGGTGATGGCCTTCGATCTCTCGGTGCAGCGCGGCCACTGTCCGCCCGAAGACGCCGACCGGCTGCGCCGTCACCTGGCCGCCGTCGGCCTGCCGACCGGCTTTGCCGACCTGCCTCAGCGCCATTGGGATGCCGGACGCCTGCTCGATCACATGAGCCGCGACAAGAAGGTCGAACGGGGCCGCATCAACTTTATCCTGGCCCGCGGCATCGGCGAGGCCTACATCGAAGGTGCGGTGGAAAGTGATGAGGTTATGGCACTGCTGACCGCCGCCATCGGCCAATCGGACCAGCTCGCGAACGAAAACAGCGCTGCCGACATCACGTCCCGCGCAACCCTGGGCAGCTAGGGCACCTTCACTGCCATGCCCCAGTGCCCCCTCCAGGCTAAAGCAGACCTGCAACAACCCAGCCCACAACACACCCCACAACGCACCGCAGACGGATAATGGACATCGACATCGTCATCACCCTCGGCGCCATTCTGGCGTTGCTGGTTGTTTCCGCCTTCTTCTCCGGATCGGAAACCGCGCTGACCGCCGCTTCGCGCCCGCGCCTGCATAACCTGGCACACTCCGGCAACCGCCGCGCCAACCTGGTGAACGACCTCTGGCACGAGAAGGAGCACCTGATCGGCAGCATTCTGCTGGGCAACAATCTGGTGAACATTCTGGCCTCGGCCCTGGCCACCAGCGCCCTGATCGCTCTGTTCGGGGAAGCCGGCGTTGTCTACGCGACCCTGGGCATGACCATGCTGGTGCTGATCTTCGCCGAGGTGCTGCCCAAGACCTACGCCCTCCAAAATGCCGACCGCGCCGCTCTCGCCGTGGCCCCGGTGCTGCACGTTATCGTCCTGCTGCTGAAGCCGGTCTCAATGGCTATCCAGGTGCTCGTGCGGATGGCGCTGTCGATGCTCGGAGTCCAGGTGCGCCATACGCTGTCCGGCGAAGCTTCAGAGGAACAGCTGCGCGGCGCCATCGACCTGCACCAGGGCGAAGGCGAGGGCGAGGAGGAAAAGCACGAGCGGGAGATGCTGCGCTCGATCCTCGACCTCGGCGACGTCTGGGTCGAGGAGATCATGGTCCACCGCAAGGAGGTGGTGGCCATCAACATCGATCAAAGCCCCGCGCAGATTGTCGAGGAGGTGCTGGCCAGCCCCTATACCCGCCTGCCCTTGTGGCGCGACGATCCCGACAACATCGTCGGCGTGCTGCACGCCAAGGCCCTACTGCGCGCGGTGCAGGCCGCCAACAACAACCTGGACGGCCTCGATATCGTGGCCATCGCCAACGCCCCCTGGTTCATCCCGGAGACAACCGACCTGCTGTCACAGTTGCAGGCTTTTCGCAGCCGTCACGAACACTTCGCGGTGGTGGTCGACGAATACGGCGAGGTTCTGGGTATCGTCACCCTGGAAGACATTCTTGAAGAGATCGTCGGCGACATCGCCGATGAGCACGACGTGGAAATGGAGGGCGTGGTTATCGAGCGCGACGGCGCGGTCGTCACCGAGGGCAAGGTAACCCTCCGCGACCTGAACCGGCGCTTTGAATGGCGCCTGCCGGACGAGGAAGCCTCCACCATTGCCGGCCTGATCCTGCACGAAGCACGCTGCATCCCCGAGATCGGGCAGCTCTTCACCTTTCATGGCTTCAATTTCGAGATCCTCGAGCGCAAGCGCAATCAGATCACCTCGATCCGCATCAACGAGACGCCGGAAGCCGATACCAAGACGCCGGAAGAAGAGCCCGCCAACCCTCAGTGATGCCCAAAAGTCCTGGAGCCCATCACCAGCATAGCGCGTATCGGAAAGCGGCGGCGGCTGAAAGCGCCCTCACCCTTGCCACAGGCGGGATACAGCCTGTCGCTTGACGGCCCAGGCGGGCGCCTGCACAATTGGACGCAACATCAGTCCATAATGTCTCGCGAAAATCAGCGTGCAGGCGGGAGGAATATATGCACCGAAAAGTTGTTCCTGACATTGTCAACGAGCAGCGCATCGAGCTGCTTCCGGCAAGCACCACCGTCCGCGAAGCGACCCGCAACATGTCCGAGCGCCACATCGGCGCCGTTCTCGTCGGAACCGCAGAGGACCTGCAAGGGATCTTCACCGAGCGTGATGTCCTGACCCGCGTGGTCGCACGCGGCCTCGATCCGGACAGCACCAAACTGGAATCGGTGATGACGCCGAACCCGGATACCGTGGGCCCGAATGATATCGCGGCCAGCGTGCTGGACCGTATGCGTGAGTCCGGCTATCGCCATCTGCCGGTGCTGGCCGAGGGAAAAGTCGTCGGGATCGTGTCGATCCGCGACCTCTATGCCGCGGTTAAGCGCGAGCTGGAAGAGAACCTCCAGCAGCGCGAAGCCTTCATCTTCGACACCGGCTACGGCACCGGCTGACTCTGTCGCTTGCGCGAACCGCGCCGCCTCGACTGAAGAACGGCGGCGCGGGTTTCAGTTCGCTTACGCCCCTGCTTGCGTCGGCGGCGCATCGGCTTTCTCTTCAGGGTTTGCCTGATCGGACGCGCCCTGGGCGAGACGGCTGCCGAGGGCATACCAATCGAAGTTGCGGGTCGCATACATGGCGGCAGCCAGAAGCGCCAACAACAGGAAGCTGCCCATCATCATCGCGTGGTCTTCCGACTGCAGGGTGATGAAGAGGTAGCCGTAGACCCCCGCGAGCAGACCGCCGAGCACCAGCCCGCGGCTGCGGCTGGCGGTGATCTTGGCCGCATAGAGCGTAACCAGCGCGACACAGGCCAGAGCGGCGGAACCGTAAGCGGCGGCAAAGCCGATCACCTCGGCCAGGGAGAGCTGCAACAGGAAAAACAGCGTGACGGCGGCACCGACCATCAGGTACTGCACCGCATGCAGACGCCGGCGGCCCAGCGCCTCGAAAATGAAAAGCGTGCCGAAGGTAACGACGACAAAGAGCAGCCCGTACTTCACCGAACGTTCGCTCTTGCTGTAGAAATCCACCGTGTTCAGCAGGCGGGTTTCAACGCCGTTGCCGACAATCTGTCCGGCGAGAACCGATGCGCCGCCGTTGTCGTCGCGCGCCACCTGCGGCAGGCCGCGCGCAAGGTGGGAGACCTGCCAGCGCGCCGTGAAGCCTTCGGCATTCACTTCGTTGGTGACCGGCAGGTTGACGCCGGCAAAGCTCGGGTGGGGCCAGTCACCGGACAACGCGATGTCGCTGCTGCGGCCCAGCGGAATGAAACGCAGGCGATGACTGCCCTTCAGTTCCAGATCGAAGGTGAAATCCTGCGTACCAGTCGTTGACGACAGCCCGGGCAGCGGCGCCTCGATCCAGGACAGGTTCCCGTTCTTGCCGCTGGCCCCGGGCAGCGGATCGCTGCGCACATCGAACAGCACCTCCCGCCCGCCCCAGTCGAGCCGCGGTGCGTTTGCGCTGCCCCGGAGGTCGGCGACGTGCACCAGGAGCCTCGCCTGGCCGTAGAGCAGTCTCGCGTTTTCCGTAACCGGCAGAGACGACGCGGCGGGGACCTCGAACCGTCCGCTGACTTCCGCCCTGGTGGTATAGAGCAGCGCCTCGTAGATACCCCGGCGGCGGGTCTGACTGGTCAGCGCCGCCGAGACGTTGTGATCTTCCGGCAGAATGTAGAGATGGTGGCGGAACCAGCGCTGCTCTTCGACATAAAGCGGCTTGTCCTTGGTCCAGTCCGGCGCCTTGACCTTGACCATTCTGGGTTCCTCGACCGGCAACAGCAGCACCGGGCCGGCAATGGTCTGCGCCCGGCCCCAGCTTTCGCCCAAGTTGCGTTCGACCGACTCGCTCAGATAGGCGCGCTCGCGGATCACCGACCAGACGTATTCCAGCGGGATGGTCATGATCAGAACCAGAAAACCGAGCAGGCCGATTTTCAGGAGTGCCGCGTAGCGTGTGAAAAAGCCCGTCATGGTCTTGCTGTCTTGCATGGTCGTTTCCCTGCGTCTGGTCTCTACGATTGCCGTGCGGCGATGGCCGCGGCAGTCCCCGAGGCTTTGTGACGGCCCGTTGTGGCGGAACCGGGGTGCAACCAAGCCGTTTCCTGGGCGAGATTGCGGCCTGCATGACCCAAATCGGGCGCCGAATCGGCCTTGGTTGACCTGCCGGGCCCGGGTCCTATAGTCACGGGCTCTGTCTGAAACAGCCGTCGCGGTATTGCGTTATGCCCCTGCCCCCCGCCACCGTGGAGCGCACCAAGCTTCACAACCGGACCTATGATTTTCAGGGCTATCAGCGCGCCGACGGTCTATGGGATATCGAAGGACGGATCGTCGACACCAAGACCTACGCCTTTGAGAACGATTACCGCGGCGAGATCAAACCGGGCGAAGCGCTGCACGACATGTCGATCCGCCTGACCATCGACGACGACTTCGTGGTCCACGACATCGAGGCGGTGACCGACGACAGCCCCTTTGCCATCTGCCCGGCGGTGACGCCGAACTTCAAGGCCATCATCGGCTGCCAGATCAAGCCGGGCTGGCGCCAACTGGTGCGCAAGCAGATCGCCGCCGCCGACGGCTGCACCCATCTGGTGGAAATGCTGGGGGCCATGGCCACGGTCGCTTTTCAGACCCTCTATCCCGTACGCGCCAAAAAGGCCGGCGCGCGCAAGCCGGGGCAACGCCCGACTCTGCTTGATACCTGCCATGCCTTTCGCAGCGATGGCCCCATCGTGAAAAAGTCCTGGCCGGATTTCTACACCGGCGAGTAATTCTTTCGCGTTTTGCGGCACCGCCCCGCTCCCCCTCCCGGCCACCCACCAGGATAATGGAATTGGGTGGCCGGGAGGGGGAGAGGGCTGGAACCGTGCCGACGCAAGTCGGCAAACTCATCAAAAATACGCCAGCGGGTAAGCGCCGATCACCGGACCGTGCAAGAGCAGCAAGACCGCGTAGAGAGCCAGTCCCAAGACGACTTCCAGAACGGCGCGCGGCGTCATCAGCTTTACCAGACGCGCGGACAAAGGCCCGCCAGTTACGGCCAGGGCGGCGGCGAAGTCCGCTGCGGGCAAGCGCTCCCTGGCCCGCTCCTCCAGGCGGCGCATACCCAGCAGGCTGAAGAGCGCAAAAGCCCCGAAGAGAATCAGGGCCACCAGATCGCCGTTGGCGACGACATGGCCTGCCGACCAGAAAAAGAACGCCCAGAGCACGGGATGGCGAACCACCGCCAGCAGGCCGGGGCGCTGCGCATCAATGGCGCCGCCGGCAAAGGAAACCGAAAGCGGATTGGGCCGCAGAGCGCCGCCGACGAAGAGGATGCAGGCCGGCAGCATGGCAAGGAGAGCGACCAGCGCGGTCACCGGGCCGGGCGCCCAAAGCTCGACATAGGGCGCCGCCAGGGCCGCCATGATCACCCAGGCGATGGCGGCCAGCGATACCAGGGAGTAGAGCCCGACATAGGCCGGCCGCCCGATCTTTGCGATCAGAAAGCCCCGCAGGCCGGTCGCCGCAGGCAAGACATGGGCGGCGAAGAAAAACAGGATGGAAAGGAAAAAGACCGTCATTCAGATACCGTCACTCAGATACTGCCCCCAAAACCGCGGCAAAGGCGCGCAGCCGCTGCAAATCGGCGTGCTGCCGATTGACATCGACACAAGCGCTCCAGACTATCGATAGATCACGCCGCCAC
Source organism: Pelagibius sp. (assembly GCF_965249265.1). Lineage (NCBI taxonomy): Bacteria > Pseudomonadati > Pseudomonadota > Alphaproteobacteria > Rhodospirillales > Rhodovibrionaceae > Pelagibius > Pelagibius sp. The sequence continues at coordinate 4,577,340 of NZ_OZ252224.1, forward strand.
ACCAGCAAAGCCTGAAAGGAGCGGTGGATCCGTGCCGGAAAAAGCCTCATGACAGACCAGGCCACGCCATCGTCCGGCGATCAGCGCCGTGCCTACGACGGCCCGGCCCTCTTCTCTCAGGGCTTTCGCCCCTTTTTCCTCGCTGCCGGCGTACTGGCGGTGCTGGCCTTGCCGCTGTGGATGCTGCTGTTTCTGGGCAGCCTTGCCCTGCCGGGCATTACCGATCCGCTGAACTGGCATATCCACGAAATGCTGTTCGGCTATCTGAGCGCGGCCCTGGCCGGCTTTCTGCTGACGGCAATCCCCAACTGGACCGGGCGCCTGCCACTTTGCGGTGCGCCGCTGATGGCCTTGTTCGCGCTTTGGCTCGCGGGCCGCATCGCCATGCTGCTGGATGCCGGCAGCCCCCTCGGGAAGGCCGTTGCGCTCGCCTTTCTGATCGTTCTGGCCGCGGTGGTCTGGCGCGAAGTGCTGGCTGCGGGCAACCGCCGCAATATGCCTGTCTGCCTGCTGGTCACCAGCCTTGCCGCGGCGGAGGCCGTGTTTCACTTTGCCGAGCCGGCGCTGGGCATTCGCATCGGTTTCGCTACGGCGGCCATGATGATCCTGCTGATCGGTGGCCGTATCGTTCCCAGCTTCACGACCAACTGGCTGAACAAGCGGCAGACCGCCGCGTTGCCCAAACCCTTCGGCCCTTATGACAAAGCAGCGCTGGCGCTCAGCCTGGCGGCGTTGCTCTGTTGGATCGTTCTGCCAGATGCCGCGATCACAGCCGCCGGCTTTGCCGCCGCCGCGCTGGCCAACCTCTGGCGTCTGGCGCGTTGGCGCGGCAGCGCCACCGGGGCCGAGCCCCTGCTGCTGGTGTTGCATGTCGCCTTTGCCTGGATCCCGCTGGCCTTCGCGCTCTTCGCCCTGTCGATCCTGCAGCCGGACCTGGTCAGCGCGCAGCAGGCCTACCATGCCCTGGGGGCCGGCGGCATCGGATTGATGACCCTGGCGGTGATGACCCGGGCCAGTCTCGGCCACAGCGGTCAGGCGCTGACCGCCGACAGCGCCACGACGGCAGCCTATATCCTGGTGCTGCTCGGCGCGCTGGCCAGGGTCGCCGCCGACTGGACTGCCATGTCCACGGCGGCCCTGCATCTCGGCGCCACCTTGTGGACGCTCGGCTTCCTGGTTTTCGTGCTGCGCTTCGCGCCGATGCTGATGCGGCGAAAAACCTAAGCCGGTTTCACGGCCGTATCTTCTTCAGGGGTGAGAGTCTTCAGTTGCAGGGCGTGAACGCGGTCGGCCAGCTCCTCCGACAGAATCTCATAGACACGGCGCTGGCGGGCGACACGGTTCTGGCCGGCAAAAGCGGCCGAAACGATCTCCACCCGAAAGTGGGTTTCGCCGCCTTCGCGATAGCCGGCATGGCCCTTGTGTTTTTCCGAATCATCAACGACCCTCAGGCGTTGTGGCGCCAGGGCCTCGGTCAATTTCTGTTCAATCGTCTCTGCAACCGCCAAGGGCCCGCTCCTTCAGGTAAAGATCGACCTTGAAGGTGTGAGCGCGCCTCCCCGCTGTCAATGTGCAAGGCATGATCGACAAGACTGAAAGCGCGCCCATCATGGGTCCCGGGGCGGCCCGGCTGATGCTCCTGGCCGTGATTATCCTCTGGGGCACCAACTGGCCAATCATCAAGGTCGGACTCGAATTCATGCCGCCGTTGTGGTTCGCCGCGGCGCGCATGGCGCTGGGTATTGCCAGCTTCTTGCTGCTGCTGGCGGTTATGGGAAAACTCTCCCTGCCGACCCGGCGGGATCTGCCGGTGGTGTTCTCCATCGGTTTGGCGCAGATGATCGGCTTCGTCGCCCTCATCAACTTCGGCCTGCTCTATGTCGATGCCGGCCGCTCAGCCACCCTCGCCTACACCACGCCGCTTTGGGTCACGCCGGTCGCCGTCTGGCTGTTGGGGGAGGTTCTGACCGGACGCAGGATCTTCGGCCTGCTCCTCGGCCTCAGTGGCGTTGCCGCGCTCTTCAATCCCCTGGGTTTCGACTGGGGCGATACGAAGGCGCTGTTCGGCAATGCCTGCCTGCTGGGCGCGGCCCTCGCCTGGTCGATCGGTATTCTCCACGTCCGCGCCCACAAATGGGATTCCACACCGCTGCAACTGGCGCCCTGGCAGATGCTGGTCGCCCTGCCGCCGCTGACGGCGCTATCCTGGTTCCGCGAGGATTGGGGCAGCGTGGTCTGGACGCCGGAAACCCTGGGGGTGCTGTTCTACAACGGCCCCATCGCCACGGCCTTCTGCTTCTGGGCCTCGATCGCCGTCACCCGGGCCCTGCCCGCCATCACCACGGCCTTGTCCTTCCTGGCGGTGCCGGTCGCGGGCGTCCTTTTCTCGGCCCTGTTCCTGGGCGAAGTCCTGACCCCCACCCTGATCGCCGGCCTGGCGCTCATCATCGGCGGCATGGCCCTGGTGAACCTGCCGGAGAGCCGGGCCGGAAAATCACGCTCCGCGGCGGATCCAGCCGACTAGAGCACGGACCGCCACGCCCCTGTGCCGCAGGTCCCCTTGCGTTTCGGGCAACCCTGCCCTGCCTTGCACCGCAAAGGCCCGGTCTTCATACTTCGCCCTGTGATGCGCAGCAGCGAAAGCATACCCCCTTCGGCGGGCCCGGAAGAGGACAGCGGTGTCCGGCTGTGCGACCGGCCGGGCTGCAATGCCGAGGGATTGTACCGGGCTCCGCGCTCCCGCGAGGCCTTGAACAGCTATTACTGGTTCTGCCTGGAACACGTGCGCGAATACAATCTGGCCTGGGACTACTTCAAGGATATGGGCGAGGAGTCGATCGAGCAGATCCGCCGCCGGGACGCCGTCTGGCAGCGCCCGAGCTGGCCATTTGCCGGCGCCAGGAAGACCAACGGCGGCGCGCCGAACGGCCAGTTCCGCGACGACTTCGGCTTCTTTGCCGAAGAAACCGCCGAAACCGCGGCCAGCAAAGGGCGTTTCCCTCCAAACAGCAAGCAGGCCAAGGCCCTGGCGGCGCTGAATCTCAGTCCCAATGCGACCCTGGACGAGGTCAAGGCGCGCTATAAGTCTCTGGCTAAAGAACTCCATCCCGACCGCAACGGCGGCGACAGTGAAGCCGAAGAACGGCTGAAAATCATCAACCTGGCGTATTCGGACTTGAAGGCCGCCTTTTAGTCATGTTCAACAGGACAGGCGCAGGTCCGACCCCATAATCCCGGCCCTTAATCTAAGAACGACGGAATTTCTATCCCATGGCGACTGCAGACCCCACGGCCCAAGGCGGCATGATGCCGGAACAGGGCCCCGATATCGAAGTTTCGGTGCGGCAGACCTTCGGCATCGACAGCGATATCCAGGTCCCGGCCTTCAGCCAGGCCAGCGACTACGTGCCCGAAGTCGACGAATCCTACCGCTTCGATGATGACACCACCCTCGCCATCCTGGCGGGTTTCGCCCACAACCGGCGGGTCATGGTCCAGGGCTATCACGGCACCGGTAAGTCGACCCATATCGAACAGGTCTCGGCGCGCCTCAACTGGCCCTGCATCCGGATCAATCTGGACAGCCACATCAGCCGTATCGACCTGGTCGGCAAGGACGCCATCGTTCTGAAAGACGGCAAGCAGGTGACCGAATTCCGCGAAGGTCTGCTGCCCTGGGCGCTGCAGCGGCCCACCGCCCTGGTGTTCGACGAATACGACGCCGGACGCCCGGACGTGATGTTCGTCATCCAGCGGGTGCTGGAGGTCGAGGGCAAGCTGACCCTGCTGGACCAGAACCGCGTCATCCGCCCGCACCCGGCCTTCCGCCTGTTCTCCACCACCAACACCATCGGTCTGGGCGATACCACCGGCCTCTATCACGGGACCCAGCAGATCAACCAGGGCCAGATGGATCGCTGGAACATCGTCGCGACCCTGAACTACCTGCCGCATGACGAGGAAACGGAGATCGTCCTCTCCAAGTGTCCGGACTACGATTCCGCCGAGGGGCGCGAGAGCCTCGCCGCCATGGTGTCGCTGGCCGACCTCACCCGCAGCGGCTTCGTGAACGGCGACATCTCCACCGTCATGAGCCCCCGGACGGTTATCACCTGGGCGGAAAACGCCAAGATCTTCAGCGATGTCGGCTTTGCCTTCCGCGTGACCTTCCTCAACAAGTGCGACGAGATCGAACGGCCGATCGTTGCCGAATACTACCAGCGTTGTTTCGGCAGCGAGCTCCCGGAGTCCGGCGTCAAGGCGAACCTAGCCTGAACCACTTATCATGAGCCAACCGGAAAACCCGCTCGACCTCTTCAAGCGCACCACCGCGGCGACGGTGCGGGCGATTGCGGAGCGCGACGACATCAACGTCAACTTCGCGCCGCGCGGCCAGGGCCTGGTCGGCAAGGAAGTGAAGGTGACGCTGCCGGCGCGCAACCTGCCGGCGGAGGACGCCGCCCTGGTGCGCGGCGAATCCGATGCCGCGGCCCTGCGCCTGCGCCACCACGACGGCAGCCTGCACGCCAGCAGCCGGCCGCGCACCCAGGAAGCGCGGGAAATTTTCGACGCGGTGGAGCAGGCACGCTGCGAGGCCCTGGGCATGCGGCGCATGTGCGGGGTCGCCCAGAACCTGGACGCCGCCCTCAGCGAGCAGTACCGCACCCGCGGCCTCAACCGCGCCACCAGCCGCGAGGACGCACCGCTCTGCGAAGCGCTGCGCCTGCTGGCCCGCGAGGCCATCACCGGCACACCGCCGCCCCCGGCGGCCAAGGCCCTGGTCGATCTCTGGCGCCCGGTGCTGGGGCCGGAAATCTTTCAGGACATTGCAGAGTTGGGCAGCTGCGCCGAAGACCAGGCAGCCTTCGCCGAGACCGTGCGCGACATGCTGACCCACTTGGACATCGACATCGGCCTGGAAGACGAACTCGAACAGGACGACAACGACGATTCCCAGCAGAGCGAAGAGAGCGAGCAGGACAACAACGGCACCCAGACCGAAGGCGAAGACTCCGCCGAGACGCCGACCACCCTGGACGGCGAGGACAGCGAGGGCGACGAGTCGGAGAGCAGCGATCCGCAGACCGCCGAGGCCGACAGCGAGATGATGGAGGGCGAGGGCGAGGACGATCCCGGACGCCCCGGCCAGTTGCCGGAACTCTTCGGCCACAACACCCAGGACGACGAAGCCTACCGCGCCTTCACCCAGGAATTCGACGAGACCATCGAAGCCGAGGAACTCTGCGATCCCGACGAACTGACCCGCCTGCGCCAGTTGCTCGATCAGCAACTGGCCCAGTTGCAGGGCGTCATCTCGCGCCTCGCCAACCGCCTGCAGCGCCGCCTCATGGCGAAGCAGACCCGGGCCTGGGATTTCAATCTGGAAGAGGGCCTGCTCGACACCGCGCGCCTCGCCCGGGTGGTGATCAGCCCCATGCACTCGCTCAGCTACAAGCAGGAGCGGGACATGGACTTCCGCGACACCGTGGTCAGCCTGCTGATCGACAACTCCGGTTCCATGCGCGGGCGCCCCATCACCGTGGCCGCCATGAGCGCCGACATCCTGGCGCGCACGCTGGAGCGCTGCGGCGTGAAGGTCGAGATCCTCGGCTTCACCACCCGCATGTGGAAGGGCGGGCAGTCGCGCGAACGCTGGATCGGCGCCGGCAAGCCGCCCAGCCCGGGCCGACTCAACGACCTGCGTCATATCGTCTACAAGTCGGCCGATGCGCCCTGGCGGCGCGCCCGCAAGAACCTCGGCCTGATGCTGCGTGAAGGCATCCTGAAGGAAAACATCGACGGCGAGGCCCTGCTCTGGGCGCACAACCGCCTCATCGGCCGGCCTGAGCAGCGCCGCATCCTGATGGTGATTTCAGACGGCGCGCCGGTCGACGACTCGACGCTCTCGGTGAACCCGGGCAACTACCTGGAGCGCCATCTGCGCGACGTCATCGGCTACATCGAGAACCGCTCGCCGGTCGAACTGCTGGCCATCGGCATCGGCCACGACGTCACCCGCTACTACCGCCGCGCCGTCACCATCGTCGACGCCGAACAGTTGGGCGGCACGGTGATGGAGAAACTCGCCGAGCTCTTCGACGAGGAAGGCCCCGGCGCCACCCAGCCCGCCCCGCGCCGCCGCGCCCGGGCTCGGTAGGAACCAAACGCTTTTTTGCTCTGCCGCTGCGCGGCAAGTCCCCCCTCACCCCGACCCTCTCCCACAAGGGGAGAGGGAGAACCAAATGGGCGCGCATTACTACCCTCTCCCCTTGTGGGAGAGGGAGGGCCCCGCGAAGCGGGAGGGTGAGGGGGAACACCCGCTTCCCGCGTCAGCGGGCCAGTACCTAAGCCAGATTCTTCTTGAAGAAGGTCAGGGTGCGGCTCCAGGCCAGGGCGGCGTCTTCCTCGTCATAGCGCGCCGAGGAGGGGTTGGCGAAGGCGTGGTTGGCGACGTACCAGTGGTTCTGGAAGGGCTTGCCGGCCTTGGCCATCTCCGCTTCGAAAGCGCCGACCATGGCTTCGTCGATGAAACCGTCCTCGGTGCCAAAGTGGCCGAGCACCGGGCCCGACAGTTTCTTCAGGTCCTCGGCGGGGCGGGTCACCCGGCCGTAGTAGACCACCGTGGCATCGACCGGCGCGGCGATGGAGGCGTTCAGCGACCAGCCGCCGCCGAAGCAGAAGCCGACGGTGCCGACCTTGCCCGTGCTGCTGGGGTGCTTCTTCAGCCAGGCGATCCAGGAGGTCAGGCTGTCGCTGGCTTCCTCCGGGTTCACCGCCTGCATCAAAGACCGGGCGCCCTCGGGCTGATCCGCCGTCTTGCCGTCGTAGAGGTCTACCGCCAGGGCGACGAAGCCCTCCTTGGCGTATTCGGCGGCGACGGTCTTGATTTGATCGTTCAGGCCCCACCATTCATGAATCACCACGATGGTACCCGCCGGGGTATTCTCCGGCACCGCCAGGGAGGCCGCCACCTTGCGCCCGCCCTCGGTGGTGATCGACACCTCCTCCAGACCGGCGGCGGCTGCCCGCGCCAGATGAGGGTTCGCCAGAATGGTTGCCAGCGGAATGCCCGCCAGCGAGGTCAGCACGTGACGGCGTGCAAGCTTCTGCATCTTCTAATCTCCCTCGGATGATCACGAAATCGCCCAAAACCGGCAGCATGCTCCGGTACTTGCCGCGAGCAGTCGGAAAGCAATATAGAACAGGGGTCGCAGCGCGGCGAGGCGGCCTCGCTGTTTTTTGATCCGCTTTTGCGGCTGATGTCGACGGACCGATTCTTGAAAAGGGTAGCGCGACGTGAAGCAAGGTTCCTTTCCCCTTTTCATCGCAGCGGCGGTCCTGCTCTTTCTCTTACAGCCAATCCCGGCAGCGGCGCAGACCACCCTCACGCTGCAAAGCCAGGTACTCGTACTTAATCCGGAGGACACGGAACAGCAGACAGTCGGCGGCCTGCGCTGGCGCGGCGGCCTTGCGTTGAGCGCCCAGGATGCCGCTTTCGGCGGCCTCTCGGACCTGCTGATCGACGCCGACGGCCGCACCATCACCGCGGTGAGCGACAGCGGGCGCTGGCTGCGCGCCGCGCTGCTTTACGACGCCAAGGGCGACCTCTCCGATGTTGTCATGGCGCAGTTCGGCGCGTTGAAGGAAGCGGACGGGTCACCGCTGGCGGGCAAACGCCGCCAGGATGCCGAGGCCCTCGCCCGCTTCGCCGACAGGGCCCTGGTGATCGGCTTCGAAAGGGATCACCGGCTCTGGCGGCTGCCCTCGGTCAAGCACCTGGGCGGGCAACCTCTGCCGATGACAGCGCCGCCGGGTCTCGCCGGGGCCGGCAGCAATGCGGGGATCGAGGCTCTGGTCGCCCTGGCCGACGGAAGCCTGCTGGCCTTCACCGAGGGGCAGCTCAGCGGCGAAAACTTCCGCGTTTATCTCTGGCAGAACGGCAAGGGCTGGGCCGACCTCGCCCTCAAACCCGCCGGCATCTTCCGGCCGACCGGCGCGACCCTGCTGCCCTCCGGCGACGTGATGCTGCTGGAACGGCGTTTCACCATCCTCGGCGGCGTCGGCACCCGCCTGCGGCAGATTCCAAAATCCGCCATCAAGCCCGGCGCAGTCCTGGAAGGCCGTGAAATCGCCGAACTGCGCGCGCCGCTGACCCGTGACAATTTCGAAGGCATCGCCGCCCACCGCGCGCCCGACGGCAAGCTCCGCCTCACCCTCCTCGCCGACGACAACTTCAACGCCCTGCAAAGAACGCTGATCGTTCAGTTCGAGCTGGTGGAGGACGAGAGTTAGCCGGGCTTGTTCAAGGTATTCATTCGGGAGCCAAAACTGGCACCGCCGTCATACTCGGACTTGTTCCGAGTATCCATGAGTGGGCCAGTCTCGAACCACCCCTGCGGAGGTTCCAGCGAACGGCATGATAGACCCTCGGAACAAGTCCGAGGGTGACGGGAGAAGAAAGGCATCAAAAGGCCGCCCCGGATCCAGCCGCGACGCCCAAAAGCAAAAGGCCCGCCGGAGCGGGCCTCTGTCGAAGAACCTGAGAGTGGCGCGCGACTAGGCCGCCTTTTTCTCCAGGGCCTTTTTGATCTGGCGCTTCAGATCGCGGGCGCGCTTGCCGAGCTTGTCGGCGCTGGTCGAGAGCAGGTAGGCGTCGATGCCGCCACGCTTCTCGATCGTGCGGATCGCCCGGGTGGAGAGACGCAGCTGCACCGTGGTGCCCAGCGCGTCGCTCAGCAGGCTGGTTTCCTGCAGGTTCGGCAGGAACCGCCGGCGGGTCTTGTTGTTGGCGTGGCTCACGTTGTTGCCGGCCTGAACGCCTTTGCCAGTGAAATCGCAACGTCGTGCCATGATCGCAAATCCTGCATTTTTCGGCCCAGTCCCGGGAATTCCCTGGGGAAAGCAAGGCCACCATTGAAAAGGGTTACCGGGCGGCGGGCCACCCGGTGCGGGCTGGTTTCTAAGGCAGCCGGGGCGGCAGGTCAAGCCGAAAGGCCGAATCAGCCGGAGAGAGGCAAAAACGGCTGGAATCGGGGCCGATTTCCCGCTTCCCGCGTCAGCGGGCAAAAGACATCCCCCCGGCCCTCAACCCGCCTTACTTCCCCAAAAACAGGCCGATCAGGCGGGCGGCGGCGGTGCCGGGGGCGGTTTTGCCGGCCTGCACCTCCGCCTCCAGCCCGGTGACGGCCTCAGCCACCGCCGGATCGCCGCGCAGGCGCTCCAGCATGCCCTCGCTGACGTCGCGCCACATCCAGGCGCCGGCCTGGGCGGCGCGCTTGGCGGCGCGGGCGCCCTTGGCTTCCATGATTTCCTGGTGTTTGCCGATGGTCTCCCAGACCTCGGCGATGCCCGTTCCCGCCAGGGCCGAGCACTGCAGCACCGGTGGGCGCCAGTCCGGATCGGGGCTGCGCAGCAGGCCGAGGGCGGCATGGTATTCAGCCGCCGCGCGTTCCGCCGCCGCTTTCAGGTCGCCGTCCGCCTTGTTGACCACCAGCAGGTCGGCCAGTTCGACAATCCCCTTCTTGATGCCCTGCAGTTCGTCGCCGCCGCCCGGCGGCAGCAGCAGCAGGAAGATGTCGACCATCTCCGCCACCGCGGTCTCCGACTGGCCGACGCCGACGGTCTCGACGATCACCACGTCGAAGCCGGCAGCCTCGCAGGCGATGATGGATTCCTGGGTACGCCGGGCGACACCGCCCAGGGTGCCGCCGGCCGGTGACGGGCGGATGAAGGCCCGGGGATCGCGCGACAGCTCCTCCATGCGGGTCTTGTCGCCGAGGATCGAGCCGCCGCTGACCTTGGAGGTGGGATCGACCGCCAGTACCGCGACCTTGTGGCCTTCGCCGATGAGATGCAGGCCGAAGCGCTCGATGAAAGTCGACTTGCCGACCCCCGGCACGCCGGTGATGCCGATGCGTACCGAATTGCCGGCGGCCTTCAGCGCCTCATCCAGAATGAACTGGGCTTCGCCGCGATCCCCGGCCTTGGAGGACTCGATCAGCGTGATGGCGCGCGCCAGGGCCCGCCGGTCTCCCTGGCAGAGCCGGCTGATCAGATCCTCGGTCCCCTCGAATCCCCGATCAGACATGAGTACTTTCAGACATAGATGCTTATGGTCCGTTCCGCCGGGCAAAGGCAAGCCCTGCTTAGGCCTCTTCCCCCGTCAGGGCGCCGGGGCCGAGCGGCTGGCCGTAGCTGAACTCGACGAAGTTGCCGTCCGGGTCCTTGAGGCCGCAGTAATAGCCGACGGGATAGGGCTCCTGGCGCGGCGCCCAGGCAAGACAGCCCGCACGCTCCGCCCGCGCCGCGATGGCGTCGACCGCCGCCCTGCTCTCCAGCGCAAAACCGAAGTGGCTGAAGTCGCCTTCCGCCTGGTCGCGACCCGGCCCGCCGGGCAGCAGCACGATGATGAAGTCCTTCTCCCGCCCGGGCTCGGCCAGCCAGACCACGCGGAAGCCGTCCCCATCCGGATCGCCGTCGTCGCGTTCGTGCACCGTCTTCATGCCGCAGTAGTCGCGGTAGAAGGCGATGCAGGCATCCAGATCGCGCACATGCAGCGCCAAGTGGGTGAGGCTCGGAGTCATCGGAAAAGGCTAGCGCGGGAGACGGCGTGGCGCAAAGCCCCCTCACCCTCCCGCTGACGCGGGATACCCCCTCACCCCGGCCCTCTCCCCTTGTGGGCTATGGGATTCACACATTTTCGATGTTTGTTGCGAGTGCGAATCCGGTGAGTTGTGCTGCGAGGGTTTGCCAACCGGTTTTCATGGTCTTTGGTCCGGGCGGTTTGTAGTAGCAGTTCCATCCGCCGAGGCGGGCGCAGACCCAGGCGAGGAACGCGAGGCTGTCGGCTGGATGCGGATTTTTCTGGCGCTCGGTGTTGCCTTCGAGCGTCTTGGAGATCGCCTGGAGTGCGGGCAGAAAGCCGGCGTCGAGGGCGTCCGTCGCCGGTCGGCGCGAGCCGTCGCGGGCATCGACCAGTTGCATGATGCGGGCCGCCGCGCCGAGCGCCATGGCGGCGAACTTCATCAGCCGCCCGGCATCGTGCATCTGGGTTTCGTCGAAGCGCAGGCCGTCGCTCTTGCAGGTTCGGAACAGCTGCTCGATGCGCCAGCGCAGGCGGTAGAGCTGAACCGCACGCTGCGGCGCGATGTCCGCCGACGACAGCAGACGCCAGTGCAGCGCCGCCTTGCCCGCCGGCGGATCGGGCTCGCGCGCTTCGACGACGGTCATCTCGACCATCTCTGCGGCATGCGCCTTCTTCAGCCTCGAGGGGCGGACGATCCGCACACGGCGTGCCCGCAGTTCCACCGTGGCCTCGCGGCCCTTGTCGCCCGGCCCACGCGGGCCGACCTTCACGACAGACCGGCCTTGCGCAGGTTCCGCCGCCAGTGCCTCGAACAGGCGGCGGCCATCCGCCCCGTCTGCTTCGTTCTCCCCGTCCGCCAAGCCACGGTCGTGGCGCGCCCGCACCACAAGCTCCACGCCCTCGGGCTTGCCGGCAAACAGCGTGTAGACGTCGCTTTCCCGGTCGGCCACCACGGTTACGCTGGCGGCGCCGGCCAAACCCTCGCCGGCGCAGCGCGCCCCGGACAGCCAGCGACCGCTCTCCTTGTCCGAAGGCGCACGCCGCCGACGATCGCCCGCCTTGACCGGCGGCCGGGTCCAGATCTCGGCCCCCACAAGGCCAAGCACCGCCTCGTCCTCGGCGTCCACCGCAAGCAGCGGGTGCAGGAAAAAGGCCGGGCTCGTGCCATCCGCCCCGCATCCAAAACCCCGGCGGTTGGCCGCGCGGTTCTTGAAGTTGATCTCGCTCGTATCCTGGATGCAGATCACATGCCGACCCGCGCACACCGCCGCCGTCCGGGCCGCAAGGCCGGACAGGATCGCCGCAACGCTGGAATGCGGCGAAGACAAAAACCGGTGGCACGCCATCTCACCAGCCCGGTCACCACCAACCTTGCGCAATACGCAACTGCCGCTCGACACCAACTGGTCCATCATCCATTCCGACCGACCCGCAACACGCACGTCTCCAAACCCAGCCATCCAGATCCCCCAAAAAAACCTGGATTGCTTGAATCACATCATCGCCTCAAAGAGAAGCAATTCCGTGAATGCCGTAGCCCATCAAGGGAGAGGGGGAACCAAAAAAGAAGGGCTCGGCTCCATTGCCCTCTCCCCTTGTGGGAGAGGGAGGGACCCGCAAAGCGGGAGGGTGAGGGGGCTTCATCCACCATCTGGCACCGATGACAAAAGACTCGACAGCTCATTGCAATTTGGTACATTGGTACATAAATAACATTGAGAACTACGATCATGATCGAACGCGTGCAGACCGGCGTGCGCCTGGAAAAGCGTCTGCTGAAGGTCCTGAAGGGCCTTGCCGAACTGAAGGACCTGAGCCTGGGCGACCTGCTGGAAGGCATCGTCCTGCACAGCTTCGAGGGCAAGGCGCCTTTCGATACCGAGACCCTGAAGGCCATCGAGGACCTGAAGCGGGTCTACGGCCTGGACCTCACCGCCGCCGACAGCCACAAACTGAAGGAGAAGGATGATGGGCGATGAAGAGTTCCTGCACCGCCTTGCGGACTGCAGCCTGCCCAAGGATGAATTCAATCACCGCGGCCACGTGCGCGCCGCCTATCTGGTGCTGAACGAAACCGAAGGATTCGGTGCCGCCCTGGCGCGCATGCGCCGGCTGATCACGGCTTATGCCGAGAGCATCGGCAAGGCCGGCCTCTATCACGAAACCATCACCGTCGCCTCCATGGCGCTGATCAACCAGCGGATCGCGGAAAGCGGTGAAAGCTTATCCTGGGAAGCTTTTGCCGCGGCCAACCCCGATCTCTTCGAGAAAGAGATCCTTGCCACCCGCTACGAAACGGCAACGCTGAAAAGCGATCTCGCCCGCCAGGTCTTCCTGCTGCCAGGGTAAAGAGAAGAAAAGTCATTCAAAGGACCAAGGCATGACAGACTTTTCGATCTCGTTGGGCCAAGACCAGTTTGACTATGAGGGCGAACTGGTTGCATTGGGCTCACTGAAGATTGGCGAGTTTCGTGAGAGCTTTCACGCTTCCCTCTCTTACTGGGGCAGAGACAGATATCTCACTCAATGGCGTGAAGCCCTGGAACGGCTAATCAAAGGCGCACCTCGTTCAGCACTTGTCACATCGATGCACAGCCCCGCGACCACCAATCTGATTCGCTGGTGGCCGCTGTACCGGATTGGCGACAACGCCCACTTCCAGGAACAAGTGCTCTTTATGAATCAGTTGGAGCAGCCTTTCGAGGAAGCAGATCTCTACAGACTTGTTCCGCCGCGCGAGACAACTTCAGAAGACAGTGAACGACTTTCAGAGTGGGCATTGAATCTGACGGCAATCGAGACCTTTCTTGAGTCGGAAACCCCTCGAATTTCGTAGCGCTTAAGGGCCCACATCGGTTGCCCGGGTCAGCGCAGCCCCCTCACCCCGACCCTCTCCCACGAGGGGAGAGGGGGAAACAACAAGGATCGCGCTGTAAAAACCCCTCTCCCCTCGTGGGAGAGGGAGGGGCCCGCGTAGCGGGAGGGTGAGGGGGCCTTTTTGTTACTCCGCCGCGTTGTCGGCGGTTGCCGGAGCGGTTTCGTCGTCAGAGGTCGCTGCTTGCTGCCTGGCCCACATCTGGGCGTAGACGCCCTTCTGTTCCAGCAGGCTTTCGTGGCGGCCGCGTTCGAAGATGCGGCCCTGTTCGAGGACCAGGATCTCGTCGGCCTCCACCACGGTGGAGAGGCGGTGGGCGATCACCAATGTGGTGCGGTCGCGGGAGACCTCTTTCAGGCTGGCCTGGATCGCCCGCTCGGTCTTGGTGTCCAGCGCCGAGGTCGCCTCGTCGAAGAGCAGGATCTGCGGGCCTTTCAGAATGGTGCGGGCGATGGCGACGCGCTGCTTCTCGCCGCCGGAAAGTTTCAACCCACGCTCGCCCACAGTCGTTTCATAGCCGTCCGGCAGGCCCTCGATGAAATCGTGGATGCGCGCCAGCTTCGCCGCCTTCACCATCTCCTCTTCGCCGGCCTCCGGCCGCCCGTAGTGCACGTTGTAGCCGACGGTGTCGTTGAAGAGCACGGTGTCCTGGGGAACGATGCCGATGGCCCCGCGCAGGCTGTCCTGCGTCACCTCGCGGATGTCCTGGCCATCGATCTTCACCGAACCTTCCAGCACATCGTAATAGCGGAAGAGGATGCGGGAGATGGTCGACTTGCCGGCGCCCGAGGGCCCGACGATGGCCACGGTGTCGCCGGCCTTTACCGAGAAGCTCACATCTTTCAGGATCGGCCGGCGCGGGTCATAGCCGAAGCTCACATGTTCGAAGGCGACCGCGCCGCCGTCGAGCGCCAGAGCCGGCGCACCCACCTTATCCGTCACCTCGGCATCGGAGGTCAGCAGCTTGAACATGGTCTCCAGGTCGATCAGCGACTGTTTGATCTCGCGGTAGACCGTGCCGAGGAAGTTTAGCGGCATGGCGAGCTGCAGCAAGTAGGCGTTCACCATCACAAAGTCGCCGACGGTCATGTCGCCCGCGACCACGCCCTGGGCGGCCAGCACCATGAGCAACGTAATGCCGATGGCGATGATCACCGACTGACCGGTGTTCAGCAGCGACAGCGAGGTGCGGCTCTTGATCGAAGCCTCTTCGTAGCCGTGCAGGGCGACGTCGTAGCGCGCGGCCTCGTGCCCTTCGTTGCCGAAGTACTTCACGGTTTCGAAATTCAGCAGGGAGTCGATGGCCTTGGTGTTGGCGTCGTTGTCGGCATCGTTCATCCGCTTGCGGATTTCGATGCGCCACTCAGTCACCTTGAAGGTGAACCAGACGAAACCGGCGATGGTGATGAAGGGCACCACGGCGAAGCGCCAGTCGAAGAGGTACCAGAGAATGCCGCAGGCCAGCAGGATCTCGATCAGGGTCGGGATCACCGAGAAGGCGGTGAAGAACAGCAGGAACTCGATGCCCTTGGTGCCGCGGTCGATGGCCCGGCTGAGCCCGCCGGTCTGGCGCTCCAGATGAAAGCGCAGGGAAAGCGCGTGGACATGGCGGAAGGTCGCCAGCGCCACCCGGCGCACCGCATTCTGGGCGACGCGGGAGAACAGCGCATCGCGCAGTTCACCGAAGGCCAGGGCCGCCACCCGGACGAAGCCATAGGCCAGCAACAGGCCGAGCGGCAGCACCAGGATCAGCTCTGCCTCCGGCGAGAGGGCGTCCACCGCCTCGCGCAGCACCAGCGGCACGGTGACCGTCGCCACCTTGGCGCAGACAAGCAGCACCATGGCCGCCACGACGCGGGCCTTCAGATCACCACGCCCCTGCGGCCAGAGATAGGGCAGCAGGTTGGTCAGCACCTTCAGTTGGCCGAGGCCGGCCTTCTGGCCCGGCTCTATGGTCGTTGCACGCATTGTCTCTCCTGCAGGTCAGGATATAGAGCAGCCGGCCCGAATGCCCAAACTTTCTGTGTGATGTGACCAAAGCCCCCTCACCCTCCCGCTCCGCGGGCCCCTCCCTCTCCCACGAGGGGAGAGGGAAATAGAGCCGAGCCCTCCCTTTTTGGTTCCCCCTCTCCCCTCCGTGGGAGAGGGTCGGGGTGAGGGGGACTCATCCCGCGCAGCGGGAGGGTGAGGGGGCTTTTGGTTTTCCGCCTAAGCAGCCGCCGTGCGGCGCTGCTTCACGATGCCGAGGATTTCGCTGGCGGCGTGGGGGATGTTGCTGCCGGGGCCGTAGATCGCGGAGACACCCGACTTCATCAGGAAGTCGTAGTCCTGGGGCGGGATGACGCCGCCACAGACCACGATGATGTCGTCGGCGCCCTGGGTTTTCAGGGCCTCGATGAGCTGCGGCACCAGGGTTTTGTGGCCCGCGGCCTGGCTGGAGATGCCGACGATGTGGACGTCGTTCTCGATGGCCTGGCGGGCGCCCTCCTCCGGGGTCTGGAACAGCGGGCCGACGTCGACGTCGAAGCCGATGTCGGCGAAGGCGGTGGCGATCACCTTGGCGCCGCGGTCGTGGCCGTCCTGGCCCAGCTTCACCACCAGCATGCGCGGGCGGCGCCCCTCCTCCGCCTCAAAGGCTTTCACCTCACCTTGAATGCGCTGGAAACCTTCGTCGCCCTCGTAGGCCGAACCGTAGACGCCGGTGACGGAACGGATGACCGCGCGGTGGCGGGTGTAGACCTTCTCCAGCGCGTCGGAGATTTCACCGACGGTGGCTCTGGCGCGGGTCGCTTTCACCGCGAGGTCCAGCAGATTGCCGCTGCCGTCCTTCGCGGCCGCCGTCAAAGCATCCAGCGCCGCCGCGCAGGCCTTGGCGTCGCGCCCGGCGCGGATCTTCTGCAGGCGCGCGACCTGCTGTTCCCTGACAGCGGTGTTGTCGATGTCGAGCACCTCGACCGGGTCGTCGTCCTCGGCGACATACTTATTCACGCCGACGATGACCTCCTCGCCGCGGTCGATGCGGGCCTGACGCCGGGCCGCCGCCTCTTCGATCCTGAGCTTGGGCATGCCGGTTTCCACCGCCCGGGTCATGCCGCCCAGGTCTTCCACCTCGGCGATCAGCTTGCGCGCCTCGGCGACCATGGAGGCCGTCAGGCTTTCGACGTAGTAGCTGCCGGCCAGGGGGTCGGCCACCTTGGTGATGCCGGTCTCCTCCTGCAGGATGAGCTGGGTGTTGCGGGCGATGCGCGCCGAGGACTTTGTCGGCAGGCCGACCGCCTCGTCCAGCGCATTGGTGTGCAGCGACTGGGTGCCGCCCAGGGCCGCCGCCAGGGCCTCCACCGCGGTGCGCACCACATTGTTGTAGGGCGACTGTTCTGTGAGCGAAACGCCGGAGGTCTGGCAGTGGGTGCGCAGCATCAGGGAGCGCGGGTCCTTCGGCTGAAAGTGCGTCTGCATGAGATCGGCCCAGAGGAAACGCGCGGCGCGCAGCTTGGCGATCTCCATGAAGAAGTTCATGCCGATGGCGAAGAAGAACGACAGGCGCGGCGCAAAGGCGTCAACGTCCAGGCCCTTCGACAAGGCCGCCCGCACGTATTCGACACCGTCGGCCAAGGTGAAGGCCAGTTCCTGCACGCAGGTCGCCCCGGCCTCCTGCATGTGATAGCCGGAAATGGAAATGGAATTGAAGCGCGGCATCTCCCGCGAGGTATGGCCGATGATGTCGGCGATGATCCGCATCGAGGGTTCGGGCGGATAGATGTAGGTGTTGCGGACCATGAACTCCTTCAGGATGTCGTTCTGAATGGTGCCGGAGAGTTTCTCCGGCCCGACGCCCTGTTCCTCCGCCGCGACGATATAGCCGGCCAGCACCGGCAGCACCGCGCCGTTCATGGTCATGGAGACCGACATCTCGTCCAGGGGAATGCCGTCGAAGAGGATCTTCATGTCCTCGACGGAATCGATGGCCACCCCGGCCTTGCCGACATCGCCGACGACGCGGGGATGGTCGGAATCATAGCCGCGGTGGGTCGCCAGATCGAAGGCAACCGAAAGCCCCTTCTGCCCGCCGGCCAGATTGGCGCGATAGAAGGCGTTGGACTCTTCGGCGGTGGAAAAACCGGCGTACTGGCGCAGGGTCCAGGGCCGCCCGGCGTACATGGTCGCCCGCGGTCCGCGGGTGAAGGGCGCGAAGCCGGGCAGCGAGCCTGTCGTCTCGAGGCCCTCCAGGTCTGCCGCCGTATAGAGCGGCTTCACCTTGATGCCCTCCGGCGTCTCCCAGGCCAGGGTCTCGGGGTCGGCACCCTTCAGGTCCTTCGCCGCCAGGGCCTGCCAGTCCGCCAGGGTCTTCTCCGGCCAGTCGCTCATCGTCTCCGCCCTCTTCTCATCGCCGGCCAATCCGGCGCAAATCCGCTCATTTCGCAGGTGCAGTATAAGCCGACGAACGATTTCGGGCAAAGGGGCGGCAGAACCCTAGTTTCCGGGAGCGTCAGGCTTGGCCAACAGCGCCGAAACCGCGCCGTAGGTGGCGACGCCGTAGGGCACGATGTAGGTGAGTAGGGCCTTCATCAGGTCGAGGCCCTGGCCGGCGAGGAGCCGGTCGCCCTGATTGATGGCGATCAGCAGCGTGCCGACGACGAGGGCGACGCCAAGGGAGCGGCGCACCACGGCGGGCCGCAGGGCGGTGGTGAACCAGTGGTTCATGACGTCACAATCCCGGATTTCATGGCCAAGCATCCCTGCTCTCAGATGGCAGCATAGCGCCCTTCCACAACAGCCGAGAAGGCCTCTCACCTTCCCGCTGACGCGGGAGTCCCCCTCACCCTCCCGCTCCGCGGGGCCCTCCCTCTCCCACGAGGGGAGAGGGTGTTACAGCGCGCCATTGTTGTTTCCCCCTCTCCCCCCAAACAGCCCTGGGGTGGGAGAGGGTCGGGGTGAGGGGGAGCCTCCGACAACCACGTCTCTCAATTCAGCAAGACAGATCAAGCGGACCTCGGGTAGGTCTTTGTCAGTCAACAAGGACCGCCCACGAAGGAGCCGCCCCATGAGCCAGAGAGAGACCACCCGCCAGACCTGGCTGGCCCGCTTCCTGCGGGTCACTGACTACGTCACCGAGAATCTGGACGGCGATCTGGATCTGGAGCGCCTGGCCGAGGTCGCCTGCCTCTCGCCCTATCACTTTCACCGCTGCTGGTTCGGCTTCACCGGCGAGACGCTGGCCCAGATGGTCACCCGCCTGCGCCTGCATCATGCCGCGGGCGATCTGATCGCCGGCGACGAGGCCATCGAAAATGTGGCGCAGAAAGCCGGCTACGGCTCCGCCGCCGCTTTCACCCGCGCCTTTACCCGTGCCTTCGGGCGCAGCCCCGCGGCCTATCGCGCCGAAAGACGACTCTCACCACCGCTTTCCCTGATCCCCCAAGAAGAAGGAGACCTTCGGATGTTCGATGTCCGTGTCGAAGAAACCCTGCCCATTACCCTCGCCTCGATCCGCCATGTCGGCCCTTACATGGAGGTCGAAAAACCCTTCAACCAGGTTTTCGGCTGGGCCATGGGCGCCGGCGTCATGGGGCCGAACACCCGTGTCATCGGCGTCTACCATGACGATCCCAATGACGTTCCGGAGGCCGAGCTGCGCTCCGACGTCGGCATCGCGGTCGAACCGGGCACCGCCACCGAAGCGCCGGTCCGGCTGGTCGAGGTTCCCGGCGGCCGCCATGCGGTGCTGCACTTCAAGGGCGCCTATGCCGAGCTGCTTGGCGCCTACAACTGGCTCTATGGCACCTGGCTGCCGCAGAGCGGACAGGAGCCGGCGGATGCCCCCTGCTACGAGGTCTATCTGACCAATCCGCGCGAGGTCGCGCCCGCCGACAACATTACCGAGATTCATCTGCCGCTGAAGAACTGAGTCTCTTTCCCAGCGTCGAACCCTTCTCGAGGCCCGTCTGCCGGTTCCCCCTCCGGCGGCGGGCCTTCCCCTTGCTGCGCTCTAGCGACTTCGCCACTGCATCGTGAGGGCGAAAGCCACGACCAACGCCGCCGCGGCAACCAAGCTCGGCAGCAGGAAGGAATTGCCGAAGCCATAGGCATAGCCGGCGAAGCTTGGCCCGATCATCTGGCCAAGGCCGAAGGCGGCGGTCATCAGGGCGATGGAGCGGCGCGGGTCGCCTGATGTCAGGGCGCGCGCATAGACCAGGCCGAGCGCCGTGATGCCCATGAAAGTACCGCCCAGGAGGATCGCCGCGGCAAAGACGGCGGCCGCGGAGCTGCCGAGCACCGAAAGTGCCACACCGATGCCTTCGGCCAGACAGGCCAGGGCAAAGCCCCGCGCGGTGCCCTGACGCCGCGCCACCCAGGTCCAGAACGCCACCGAGGGCACGGCGGCCAGCCCGACCACCAACCAGATATAGGGCTCCAGCCAGGCGATCTCCGGGGTCAGCCGCACCAGGGTGGAGATGAAGGTGGCGGTGATCACGTAGCCGAAACCGAACAGTCCATAAGCGAAAATAAGGGCGACGAGGCGCCGCCGATTGCCCTCAACCCGGGACACCGGTTTGGTTGCAGCGCCTTCCGGTTCCGGCGGGATCAGACGAAACACGGCGAGGAAGGCCAGCAGGGAGAGCGCACCGCTGGCCAGCCAAAGCCCCCGCCACTCCAGGCCGCGAGCGGCGAGCCCTGCAACCAGCAGGGCTGAGAGGGCAATCCCGGCACCGACCCCGGCAAAGTGCAGGGCGGAGAGGCCCGGCCGCCCGACCGTGGCAAGACGGTCGAGCACCAGGGCGGAGGCAAAGACCAGCACGAAGGCGCTGGCCACCCCGCCGGCAAAGCGCAAGACGATGAAAAGGGTCAGCGAAGCTTCCGCCGCCATGGCTGCTGTGGTCAGGGCCGAAACCGCGAGCGCGGCAAGGAACCAGCGCCGCCGCCCGCCGGGCAGCGCGGCCTTGGCCGCCGCGAGGGCACCCAGCAGATAGCCGAGGAAGTTCGCCGAGGCGACAAGCCCGGCCTGGGCCTGGCTGAGCCCGAGCGTCTCCACCATGAAAGGCAGGATCGGCGTATAGACGAAACGCCCGATACCCATGGCGGCGGCCAGGGCGATGCAGCCGCCGAGGGCAACCGCGGCGGCACCGCTGCCCATCGCGTCAGGTGATTTCGAATCGTCGCTCACCCTACAAGGCTAGCACGCGTTCTGGTGCCGGGATCTGCAATTCCCAAAAATAGAATCGTCCGGGTGAGGATTGAGATCGGATTACTTCGCCGCGTCAGCGCCGATCAGCGCGGCGGTGCCGTCGATGTTGGCGAGGCCCCAGTCCCTGACCGCCGCGAGAACAGGCCTCAGGCTGCGGCCCTTGTCGGTCAGGTGGTACGTCGCGCGCTTGCCCGAGAGCGGCGAGCGACGTTCCACCAAGCCCTGTTCGACCAACAGGTTCAGACGGTCGGTCAGGATGTTGCTGGCGACACCTTCGGGCGAGCGCTGAAACTCAGAAAAGCGGGACCGACCAAAAAACAGATCCCGGACCACAAGAAGGGTCCAGCGGTCACCCAACAGGTCCAGCGTGCAGGCCAAGGGACAGGATGACCGTTTTTCACCATCACCCCGACTGTTAACGCTCTTACTCATCAAGGACCTCCGCCTGACCGAAGAACCGCCTCTTCGCGACGTTCGCAGTGATCAGGTGATCCACAGGTTTCAAGCTTACGTAGTTTACTTGCAAAATGCAAGTATCAGGCCGTAGAAGTGACGACGCGCATGCAGCTCCGCCACGGCCAGACGACCGAGGGAAAGCCGCCATGTACGATCTGATGCAAGCCCACCCGATGACCTTGATCATCGTCATGTCAGCGGTGCTGGTGACGCCCCTTTACATGCTCTGCACTTACGTCTTCAGCGGTGCTTCAGCGCGCAAAGGCGCACTGATCGGCAGCGGTTTCCTCTTGTGGGGGGCGGTCATGACCTGGTTCTGCCTGGCCGGGATCGTTCAGGACATGGGGCCGTTGGGCAGCCTCGTGGTGCCGGTTTGCTGGCTGTTGCCGAGCCTGATCCTCTTCATTTGGCGGGATTGGTTTCTCAGCGAACCGCTGTCCCAGCGCTGGCTGATCGGCCTTCAGGTCTGGCGCGTTATCGGCGGCGTTTTTCTGATCGAGATGGTGGGCAGGAATATCCCGGGTGTCTTCGCTTACCCGGCCGGCATCGGCGACATCCTCGTTGGCATCACCGCCGTTGCCGTGCTGGTTTTCTATCGGCGGCGCAAGTACATCGCACCCGGCGCCGTTCTTCTCGTACTCGGTCTTGGCGTCGCGGATTTCCTCAGCGCGTTCTTTTTCGGTTTCACCTCTTCCGCAGGTCCGCAGCAGCTTTTCTTCCCGGAGATCGCCAACAACTCGCTTCTGTTCCCGACCGGGATGATCCCTCTTTTCCTGGTGCCCTATGCGATCTTCTTCCACACGTTGTCGTTCCTGACATGGCGGCAGCCCAACGCCCAAGAACAGCGCCTCAGGGCGGCGTGATTTCGCCGACCACTTCAGGCCGATCACTGCCGTTGGGGCGCAGGACCAGCCCGCCGCCGGATTTTACCGGCTCCTGACCGATCACCGTGAAGGCATGGGTATGGCTGACCAGCACCAGAGGCGGCCCATCGGCAGAAGGTGCGAGGTCGATGATGTAACGGCGCAGCGCCGCGTAGGTCGCTTCTTTATCGCCGGTGCTCCAGTGAAAGTAATTCAGCGCCGGCTCTTCGGTCACCGGACCCATGTCGAGCAGTTCTGCGGTCTGCTTGGCGCGGCAATACTGGCTGCTGACGAGTCGCACCACCGTAACATCAGCCGCTTCAAACCGCGCCTTGAGTTCCGCTGCCTGCCGACGGCCCGGCGCTTCGACCCGACGCTGGGTGCGGCAGTTCCGCAGATCGAAATCATCGGCATCGGAACCGCCGGCCTTCACATGGCGCAGCAGGACGACATAGCCGCCGTCATTCAGCCGCGCCAGATCGAAGTCCTCGGCAACCGCAGGGGCCGGCATCGAAAGGGACAAAAAACACAGCAGCAGCGCCGCACCGGCGCGCAGCAAAATAACAGCATTCATGTGACCCCCCCGGAATGCGAATTCTAGCTTCCCGCATTCCTTCTACACGGAAAGCAGCGGCGGCTCTAGAGCCGGACGCGGCAGAAGTCGACGGGCGCGTCGAAGCCCTTGAGGCTGGTCGTCTCACGGACACAGCTGATCCCGTCCAGCAGACGCACCACCGGCAGGTCTCCGGCGACGGCCTCGGACAGCACAAGATCCCCGCCTTCGCTTTTGCCCTGCAGGCGCGCGGCCATGTTCACCGTGGTGCCGAAGTAATCGAGGCGCCCGTTCAGCGTGACGGCGATGCAGGGACCTTCATGCACGCCCAGCTTGATGGCAACCGGAACCTGTTCCCCGGCATTGAAGGCGGCGACTTCACGCTGCACCGCCAGACCGGCCTCTACGGCATCGGCCGGCGCGGCGAAGGCCGCCATCACCGCGTCGCCGATCGTCTTCACCACCGCCCCGTTGTGGCGGCGCACGATCGCCCCGATGAAGGCGAAATGATCGCGCACCAGATGATAGGCGGCAGCATCGCCGATGCGCCCGTAGAGATCGGTCGAGCGCCGGAGATCGGTGAACAGCAGGGCGATCCGGGATACCGATACCTCATCGCCGGGCCGCAGCACCTGATCGGAAAAGAGGTCGCGGAAGGCCTGCATCGCCGTCACCCGGTCGGCGGTCAGGGCATCGCGCACCCAACGCAGCTCCTCGACGATCACAGTGCGCGGACGGCTGGTGTCATTGCGCAGCACGACCTGGCCGGGGTCGGCTGCCGGGCCCGGTGTCACGCTGTCCTCGGCGATCAGCACCTCCGGCAAGCCGCCGCCCTCGGCCACCTCCACCTCGCAATCCGGTCCGGCCTCCAGCGTGCGGAGGACATAGCGGCCCGGCGGCAAATCGCAGACCTCGCTGAGACCGGCGCCGGCTTCCACGGTTCGCTGAACCCAGACATGCGGGGTCGACATCGGGCCGAAGAGGCAGTGTTCGCCCGCCCCCAAAGGACGCACCGCGGGCGCCGGGGCGAAGCTCAATTCGACATTGCGGGAGAAATCGCGGCCGTAGTCGATGTTGCAGGTGTCGCAGTGCGCGCCCTGGGGCAGACCGTCGAGCGCCTCCACCGCCGCCTTGGGCACCCGGCAGCGCGGACACAACAGGTCCCAACGCATGGTCAGCAGCCCGGCCCGCACCGATTCCAGACAGAGCTCGATCACCAGACGCTCATCCTCCGCCCAATCCCGCGCCAGCGCCAGGGGTCGAAGGTGGACGAGATCGGCCTCCTGGGCAGAGAGCAGATGGTCGGCCAAGCGTTCCGCCAAGCCATGGCCGTGCGGTCCCGCTTCGATCCTTGCAATCAGCTCGGTCACCAGTTCGCGCGTGGCCGGGGTCGGCGGCGGCGCCTTGAAGGTAAATGGGAAAGGGCTGGCGCCGGCGGCAAAACGATCCGCGTCGACGGCGAGGCGGGCGAAAGTCTTGGCGGTGTTGGAGAAAAATCCCGCCTTCAGTATCAGCCGGCCGAGAAGACTGGCCGGTGTCGCCGAAAGCGTATAGTCCGCATGGCAGGCCTTGCCCCCCTCCTCCGCCGTCACCACCAGGCTTGCGGTCATGTCCTTGAGCGGGCCGGTTTTGAACTCACGGCGATGCTCGAACCAATGGCCGGTAACCCAATTGGTCGGCACCTCACGCCAGGCGAGATTGACGGGGCCGATCTTGGCAGCGCCTTCGAAGCGGACGGTGCCGTCGTCCTGCAGGGTTTCGGTGACCTCATAGCGCGGCAGCCCGGCGGCTTCATTAAAGCGCACGGTGTCGGCGAGAAGAGGCCAGATCTTTTCCGGCGGATTCTGAAAGCGCCAATGAAAGGTTTGGCTTTGTGTCTCCACAGTCCTCACCGGTCTCGTCACAGATACGCTGCGGCGGCTACCAGCGCATATCGGGCAGCACAGCCGTCGGCAGGGTCCGCGCCTTGCGCACAAAGGCGTCAAAGCGATCCGGGTCGATTTCCCCGTTATCTTCTACGCCCAGTTCGGCGCCATGGATGCCCGCCGCGATAAAGATCGAGTCGATCCCGGCCGCCGCCGCCCCGGCGACATCGGTGCGCAGGGAATCCCCGATGGCCGCAATACGTTCCGGGGCGATCCCCGGCAGCAGGGCAAAGCAACTGCGGTAGACCTCCGGATGGGGCTTGCCGTGCCAGCGCACCCTGCCGCCGTGTTGCTCATAATCGAGCGCCAGGGCGCCGGCGCAGATCTCCCGCCGGCCGCCGCGCACAACCTCCAGATCGGGATTGGTGCAGATCATCGGCAGGTTCAGGGCAAGGGCCCGATCCAGAAACGCCCGGTAGGTCTCCACCGTGTCTTCGGCATCGAGATTACCCGTGTTCATGATGAAGTCGGCCTCGTCCAAGGTCTCGACGAAATCGAAGTCGAGCCCGTCCCGCATACCCAGATCCCGTGCCGGACCCAGATGGTAGCAGCGCCGGCCCAGGGCCTGATACCAGGCATCGGGGCGGTTCTTCAGATGCTGCCAGGCGTCTTCGCCGGAGGACATCAGGGCATCGGGCAGGTCGGGGGGAATCCCCAGTTCGGCATTGCGGGCGGTAATCACGTCGATGCGCCGCGGCGCATTGGAGAGAATGACCGAGCGTTTCCCGGCCGCCTTCATGGCCTCCAGCGCCGCGACCGCCGGCGGGAAAGCCGTGATCCCGTCGTGCATCACCCCCCAGAGATCGACGATGAAGGCATCATAGCGATCCGCCAGGGCCGAAAGGCCCGGAAGCACAGGGGGATGAGACATGAAAGCTCCGGAACAGCAGGCTTTAGATCAGGGACTTCTGCCATAGCTCGGAAAGGAAGCAAAGAGAGCTTTTGCGGTGGACGGCCCGCAGGTTCCCGGCGATCGGCGCCCCGCGGCTAAGCCGCCGGGCGAGCGAGCCGGGGTTCGCCGAAGAGATAACCCTGGGCGCAGTCGATACCGATATCAAGAATCTCCACCAGGGCGTCCTCGTCCTCGACCCGCTCGGCCACCAGTTGGATGCCGTTTTCCTTCAGCTCGCTGAGCAGGCGCTCGGAAAGCTCCGGCTCCGCCAACAGCACCTCGGCGCGCACCTTCACAAAATGGAAGTTGCGCCGTGCCATGGCGGCAGCATCGATCTGCAGATCCATGACCCCGTCGAGCGAGAAGCGGCAGCCCAGGTCGGCCAGCCGGCGCAGGTAGTCGCCGGCACTGGAATCCCAGTTGTTGTAGGCATTCTGGGGGAACTCGAAGACCAGGTTGCCGGCCAGCTCGCGATTGCTTCTCAGGAACTCGATAAAGTCGGAAAAGAAAACGTCGTCGCCCAGGGTATGGCTGGATATGTTGCAGAAGAAATCGACGGCCTCGTTGCGCCGTTGGACCTTGCGGATCAACTGGACGCAGCGGATCAACAGCATGTTGTCGATGGCGGTCACCAGACCTTCACGTTCCGCAAGATGAATGTACTGCTCAGGCAGGATCATGAAGCCATCGGTGGTGCGCAGGCGCGAGAAGCACTCGTAGGCGGAGCGTTTGCGCTGCGGCAGCAGGACGATAGGTTGCAGGACAAGGTCGATGCGGTCATCGCGCAGCGCCTGGCGGGCGACTTCCAGCACCGCCGAGTCTTCGAGCCCGAGCGCCACCGGCGGCAGGACACCCGGCTTCTGGTTGGCGTTCGCCGGCAGGGTAGAGATGTTGGCGCCGGCGTCTTTCTGGTCTGCCGGACGCGGACGCAAGGGATGGGGCTTGGCCAGCGGCGAAGCTGTGGCAGCCTGAATCACCTCTTCCTCCGGCGGCTGCTCTGCTGTTTGCGGGCGTTCCTGCTGAGGCGCCTTGGAGGACTTGGCAAGCCTGGTGATCAGCGACTGCAGAACCTTCACCTCGGCAATCACCTCGTCGACGGATTTGCCGGACTTGCTGACCCCGCCCACGGCCTCCAGAGCCTCGCGCAGCACGGCCAGTTCGCGCCGCGTCCAGGAAAGCTCCTCCAGCGCATCGCCCTGGGCGACCCGCAGGGAAAGCAGCTTTTCGGTCAGGAAAGCCTCCCGGCCGAGACGGGCATAGACCTCATGCAGCAAACCACCGCCGATCACCACGAAAAGGCAGAGAACGATGGCGGCGCGCTGATCGATCAGGGGGTGCCACTGCGGCGCATAAAGCAGCACCGCCGCGGCGGCGCAGGCGTAGATCAGGAAAATCCCGAAATGCTTAAGCATCGCGGCGCCCCCGGACGGCGACAGCCGCACTGGAGAGAAGATCGGACCGGTCCATAACCCACAGTTTGCCCGGGCAATCTTGAAAGAGGGTTAATGGAATCTTGCTGAATTCAACCCCGACCGGGATCGCCGCGGGGCAAGAGCGCTTGACGACGGCGGCAGGCCCGCTATGAGAGTCCTCCGCAACCAGCCTTGCGGGCAATCAAGATCAGGAGGAACCGGGTCATGGCCGTCACCATCTATCACAATCCCCGCTGCAGTAAGTCCCGCCAGACCCTGGCGCTGATCCAGGATCGGGGCATCGAACCGCAGGTCGTCGAGTACCTCAAAGACGCCCCCGATGCCGAGACTCTGGACCGGCTGCTGAAAGCCCTTCAGAAGGAGCCGCGCGATCTGATGCGCCGCCAGGAAGCGGTCTACAAGGAGCTGAATCTGAACGACCCGAAACTCAGCCGCGACGCCCTGATCGCTGCCATGGTCGCCAATCCGATTCTGATCGAGCGGCCGATCGTCACAAAGGACGGCAAGGCCGCGCTCGGCCGCCCGCCCGAAGCCGTGTTGGATATCCTTTAAACAGGCTCATGCTAGATCGTTTTCGACTTACGTCGCATCGGTTCCAGCCGTCAAAACATGAGAGACTCTAACCGCCGTAGCGGTGGTCGGCACCGACCGCGGCGGCAAGGCTGTCGAAGCCGTCGTCGCGCAGCAGCCCCGCCAGCTCGCGCTTGATGCGCGAGACCTGCGCCGGCCCGCGATAGATCAGCGCGGTATAGAGCTGAACCAAAGAGGCCCCCGCGCGGATCTTGCGGTAGGCATCGGCGCCTGAGGAAACGCCGCCCACACCGATCAGCGGAATCCGGCCCTCGGTCAGCCGATAGAGATCGGCCAGCACCGCCGTCGATGGCCCGAACAACGGCCGGCCTGAAAGGCCGCCGGCCTCGTCCCGCGCCGCGCCTTTAAGAGTCTCCGGCCTCTCGATGGTGGTGTTGGTGGCGATGATGCCGGCGATGCCCTGGTCCAGACAGACCGCTGCGATGTCCTGCTTGTCCTCCTCCGTCAGGTCGGGGGCGATTTTCAGCAGCAGCGGCGGCGCCGGCGCCGGCAGGGCGGCCGCCACACGGGCCAGCAGGGCGGCCAGTTCTTCCCGGCCCTGAAGGGCGCGCAGACCGGGGGTGTTGGGGGAGGAGACGTTCACCACCAGGTAGTCGGCAAGCGGGCCCAGGGCAGCCGCACCCCGTTCATAGTCGGCGGCGGCATCCTCGGTATCCTTGTTCTTGCCAAGGTTGATGCCCACGACACCGCGATGCTGCCCGGCATGCTGCTGCGCGCGAAAGGCAGCAAGGCGCGCGCGGGCGGCTTCGAGGCCTTCGTTATTGAAGCCGAGGCGATTGATCACCGCCCCGTCCTCCGGCAGACGGAAGATTCGCGGGCGCGGATTGCCGGGCTGCGGTCGCGGCGTGATGCTGCCGACCTCGACAAAGCCGAGACCAAGCTGAAGCATCGGCGCCATCACTGCGGCGTTCTTGTCGAAACCGGCGGAGAGACCGAGTGGATTGGGAAAATCGCGTGACCAGAGCCGGGTCGCCAGGATCGGGTCCTCAGCCTCGGTTTGCCGGGGCGCCAGCCCTGCGGCAAGGGCTTTCAACGTCACCCCATGCGCGGTCTCCGGGTCCAACAGCCTCAAGGCCGGGCCGATCACATGATCGAACAGGGAGGCCGCGGCGGAAATCGATCTTCTCCGGGTACTAGAAAAGCTTGGGGAAAACGTGGCGGCCGTCCGGACCGAGCGGCAGGTCGTCAACCCGGCGCACCGCATCCACCGGCAGCGGACCGTAGAGATGGGGAAACAGCGCCCCGCCGCGCGCGGGCTCCCACTTCAGGGCCGCACCCAGCGGCTCGGCCGCCACGGTCAGCAACACCAGACCGTCCTGGCCGGCGCGATGCTTGGCCGCCGAGGCTTCCACCTGCGCGGCGTCGGAGAAGTGGATAAAGCCGTCGGCCTGATCCTGCGAGGATCCCGGATACTGGCCGCGCGCTTCCGCGTCTGCCCACTCCTCGCGGCGGCAGATGTGAAAAATCGTCGGGGTCGTCTTGCTGTCTGTCATGGCCGCCACGGAATAGCGTTTTCAACTTACGTCGGATCGGTTCCGGCCCGCTCCCCCTCCCGGCCACCCAACACCAGTATCCTATGGGTGGCCGGGAGGGGGAGCGGGCCGGCGCCGTCAAGACAGTAAAGACTCTAGATCATGGCCGGGACGTTTGAAACCTTTTGACGGTGGCACCATCAGGCGCCGCGCGTCTGTGCCCTGGCGCGGGGACGGCAAGCAGCGCACTGCCGCCAGACCGCACAAAATCAATCATAGATTGTTGTTTATCGCCCCCTGCGTGATGAAGCCGTAACAAATCGACGCGGCTGTTCTTTTCGAAACGACTAGTGTTGAGACTATGTTCTTGCTGAATTAGGTCTCGATTTATAAGACAATGTTCCCATGCTCGAGCACCAAAGCGTATGGCGTGCGATCGACCGCCTCGCGGCACGTTACGGCCTCTCCCCCTCCGGCCTTGCCAGACAGGCAGGCCTGGACCCGACGACTTTCAACAAAAGCAAGCGCATTACCAAGGAAGGTAAGCAGCGCTGGCCAAGCACGGAATCGCTGGCGAAGGTGCTGAATGCCACCGGCGCTTCCTTGAGCGAGTTTGTCAGCCTGGTCGAGAACCAGCAGAGTCCGGCGAACTTCCGCCGCCTGCCGAAGCTGCGTTTTGCCCTAGCGGCCCAGCCCGGCTACTTCGATGCCCAGGGCCGGCCGCTGCGCGCCCATTGGGAAGAGACGCCGTTTCCCGACGTCTCCGATCCGCATGCCTATGCCCTGGAGATCACCGGCGACGGCCTGCAGCCGATCTTTCGGCAAGGCGATCTGGTGGTGGTCTCGCCCAGTGCCGAAGCCGGAGCGGGCGACAGGGTCCTGGTGCGCACCCAGCAGGGTGAAATGCTGATCGTCGATCTGCAGAGCCGCAACGACCAGGAACTCTGGATAAAGTCACTGGGCCGCGAGCAGCCGGCGCGCAGCCTGCCGGCCAATCAGGTGCAATGGGTGTCGCGGATTGCCTGGGCCGGTCACTGACCGGCCGCCGGTCCATCTCCCGGTCCATCTCACGGTCCGCTGCCGGATCCCGCAAGATCGTCCAAGACCCAAAGGCCGCCGCTGTGCTTTTCCTCAGCGCGGTGAGCCGATAGGCTGGCCCGGCGGGCGCGCCCCGCGAAACCCGTTAGCAGCCCGTTAGCAGAGTGAAAGATCAGCCCATGACAATGCCCAAGGCCGTGCACTTTCTGGATGGTGAATGGATCGAAGGGAACCCGCCGATCATGGGACCCATGACCCATGCCGCCTGGATGGCCTCGGTCGTCTTCGACGGCGCACGTGCCTTTGAAGGGGTTACGCCCGATCTCGACCTGCACTGCGCGAGGCTGGTGCGCTCCGCTGAAAGTTTCGGCCTGCAGGCGGTTCACGCCGCCGGCGAGATGCTGGAAATCGCCCAGGAGGGGCTGAAGCATTTTGACAAGGATGCGGCGCTTTATCTGCGCCCGATGCTCTGGGCCGACACGGGCTTTGTGGACTGCGATCCGGAGAGCACAAGGTTCTGTTTCACCCTCTACGAGGCCCCGCTGCCGCCGGGGGACGGCTTCTCTGTCTGCCTGTCGAGTTTCCGGCGGCCCATGCCTTCTATGGCGCCGACCGATGCCAAGGCGTCCTGCCTCTATCCCAATTCCGCCCGCGCCCTGCGGGAGGCCGGCAAACGCGGCTTCGACAATGCGGTGGTGCTGGATGCCCTGGGAAATGTGGCGGAGCTGGCGACGGCGAACATCTGGATTGCGAAGGACGGTGCCGCCATCACGCCGGCGCCCAACGGCACCTTCCTGAACGGCATCACCAAGCAGCGTGTCGCCCAACTGCTGGAACAGGCAGGCGTGCGTGTCTATGAAAAACAGGTCACCTGGCAGGATGTCCTGACCGCCGACGAAGTCTTTTCCACCGGTAACTACGGCAAGGTGGTGCCGATCTCCCAGGTGGAGGAGCGGCATTTGCAACCCGGGCCGATCTATGCGACGGCGCGCGAAGCTTATTGGAACTGGGCCCACGGCGGCTGAACGGCCGGTCCGCCAGTCGTATCACTTGCCAGTCGCATCACTTGGCAGTCGGGTCACTTGGCAGTCGGGTCACTTGGCGGTCAGGCGATAACCGGCGCCGCGCACGGTCTGTAACCGCTCGCCGCTGTCTCCCAGCTTCCGGCGCAGCCGTCCCACATAGACATCGACGATATTGGTAAGCGGGTCCTCGCTGGCGCCCCAGACCGTATTCAGGATTCTTTCGCGCGAAAAAACGCGGCCGGGCTTGGAAAGAAACAGCTTCAGAATCTCCCGCTCCTTTGCAGTCAGGTCCAGAGGCCTGCCGTCGACCGTCGCTTCCAGGGTCTCCAGATCAAAGACGATCTCACCGGCCTGCAAAATGGTCTCAGGATCGGTTTGGACAAAGCGGTCGGCGCGGCGCGCCAAGGCCTCGACCCGGGCGATCAGTTCATCAAATTCGAAGGGTTTCACCATGTAGTCGTCGGCACCGAGCCGCAGACCCTCGACCCGTTCATCAAGGGCGTCCAGCGCCGAGAGAATCAGGATCGGCGTCACGTTGCGCCGGGCCCGCAGCTTGCGGCAGAATTCCTGCCCCGGCAGGCCGGGCAGCATCAGGTCAAGCAGGATGACGTCGAAGTTTTCCTGAATGGTCATTTCCATCGCCGTCTCGGCATCAGGCGCATGGCTGACCATCCAGCCCTCGGCACGCAGGCCGCGCAGAACGAAGTCGGCAACACGCGCCTCGTCTTCCACCAACAAGACGTTCATCTCCTGCTGCTCCTGCCTGCCGGCCGGTATCGGCAAGCGCAACGCGTGACCTCCTGTTGCTCGCAATGAGCCATGACAGCTTCCCCTTCCACGGCAAGTTCGTTTGTCATCACAACAACGATCTCTGCAGGGGCGTATTCCCGAAAGCCTGTGACAAGAATGGAGTAGTACCGCCAGAACCGGTGTCGGTTCAGGAAAACGCCTTCAGGAGACGGCGGCGAGCTGGGCACGATCCGGCAGCGTGAAGCGGAACTGCACACCGCCGCCCGGTTGGCTGGTCAGGGCAATCTGGCCGCCATGCGCCTCGACGATGGCTTTGGCGACCGGCAGGCCAAGGCCTGCACCGCCGTCATAGCGGATCGCCGCGTTGGAGCCGCGGAAGAAGCGCTCGAAGACGTGCGCCAGTTCATCCTCGCTAAGACCTGGACCGTCATCGGCGATGGTGATCGCAAATCCCCCGGGCGCCGAGTCAAGCCGAACACGAACCTCCCGTCCGCCATAACGCAAGGCGTTCTCCAAAAGGATCGTCACGACCTGGCGGATACGGCGCGGATCGGCGCGCAGCCGGGTCGGCGCGACGGTCACTTCGAATTCGACATGCTTGTCGATGAAACCCAACGCGGCGCTGGCCTTCACCGCCCGGCCAATCAACTCGGCAAGATCGACGTCCTGCGGGCGAATGCGAACCTCGCCGCTTTCCTGCCGCGCGACAAACAACAGATCATCGACAATCCGTGTTGTGTGGTCGGCAGCCTCCCGGGTTCTGATCAGCACCTCGCGATAGTCTTCGGCCTTGGCGTCATCGCCACGCAAGGCAACATCGGCCTCGCCGCGGATGATCGTCAATGGCGTGCGCAGCTCATGGCTGACATCGGCCAGCAGCCGCTTGCGGTTGGCCTCTGTCTGGCGCAGCGTCTGCAACAGCTTTTCAAGCTGTGCCGTGCGCCGCGAAACCTCTTTCTCCAGGGCGTCGCGCGACGCGCTCAAAAGTTCCTGGCGTTCAGCGACCTTCCCGGTCATTTGATTGAAGGCTTCTGCCACACGATCAAGCTCGGTCCCGCCCGGCACTTCGATGCGGTGACCGAGGTCACCGTGCCCGACCGCCTCGGCACCATCCAGCAAACGCTGCAGCGGTTTCGTCAGACCACGCCGCAGCATGAGAATGCCGAAGGCAGCGGTGATCGCCGCAATCAAACCGGCGATTACGGCCGCCCGCTGAAACACGGCGACGGCGGCGTACATCTCCGCTTCGGTTTCATCGACTTCTTCCTGCTCTTCCGCCAGGGCTTCGGCGATCAGGGCTTGAAAGTCGGCATCGATTTCCTCGTCAAGGACTCTGGAAAGCTGGGCCTGGTATCCTGCCGGGTCGGTTGTCTCGCGCAGAGACTGTAAACGCGCGAATTCACGCAACAAGGAAGCAATCTGTCTTTCGATCTCGGCAAGCAGTTCAAGCTCTTCGATCTCTTCGTCGCCGACAAGCAGAACTTCTTCGGCAATCAGAATGCGAAGCTGGCTGAAGTCGTTCCGGATCGCCCTCAGCAGGCGCGCTTCCCCACTGCCCTTGTCGCGATCGCCGATCAGAAGCGCATCGCCGAACTGTTTGAAGAGTTGATAGGTGTGATTGGAGAGCGACAGGTATTGCTCATGCACCCGGTGGGCAAGACGCGAGCGTTCCAGATGATGTTCCGCCGAGCGGGCCGACCAGAAGGCCAGAAAGGCGCTGACCAAAGCGATGGCCAGCAGCCCACTGAAGGAAAGGGTCAGCTTGGAGAGGTAGCGCAAGGCGCCGGATCCGGGGTCAGGCGGCCCGGCGCGGTGCGAAGAAGCGCGCCGTCGGACCCTCGCCAGCCAACAACTCAGCCGGAGGACCGGCCTCCACCACGCGACCGTCTTCGACGAACCACAGCGCATCCATACGACGGGCGAGAGCCAGGTTATGGGTGATGATCAAGGTTGTCGCATCGCTCTGCCGCACCAGACGTTCGACCAGAGCCGGTCCGTCAACATCGAGAGCATCATCGGGTTCATCGAGCAGCAGAAGGCGCGATCTTGAGAGCGCCGCGCGGGTCAACAGCACCCGCCTTGCCTCACCGGCCGAGAGGTTCCTGCCGCCCTCGGCCAGCTTGCCGTCCAGACCGCCGAGTCGAGCCACGACCGGCCCCAACCCAAAGGCCTCCGCTTCGGCCAGGATCGCCGCGTCGTCGGGACGCTCGGCGCCGCCCATGGTCAACGCCCGACGCAGACTGCCGGCAAGGATCGGCGAACGGACGCCGATCAGCGTGATCATCCGCCGCCGTTCGCCGGCGCCGAGGCTGGCGGGCGGCAGGCCGCCGAGCGTGACCCGGCCGCCGCGCGGCTGTTCCAGGCCGGCGGCCAGGTTCAACAGTGAGGACTTGCCGGCGCCATTGCCGCCGACGATAGCGATCTTGCGCCCCGCCGCGGCGGTCATGGTGATGCGCTTGAGGTTGCCGGCCGAGACTTTCGAGAAGCGCAGCGGCTGCGGCACGTTGGGGAGCGGCTCGCGGCCGTGCTTGGCGGGACGCGCCAGCTTGGGGGTCGAGAGCAGCATCTCGCACTTGTCGCGGGCCGCGACCCAGGCACGATGCCGGTCCCAGACCCCGGCAAGATCGCGCATCGGCTGGATCATCAAGCCGACGGCGGCCAGAGCCCCGGCCGTTTCCGGCGCGGCGACACCGCTGCTGAGTGCCATCAGAAAAAGACTTGCCGCGGCAATGCCGGAGACAGCATCGGGAACAGCACGCAGCAGAGCCGCGCCTTTCGCCCGTTCGAGAGCCGAGGCGATGAGTTTTTCGGTGCGCCGCAGAAGATGCGCCTTCTCGGTGCGGATGCGGCCGAGCAGCCGCAGTTCCGGCGCGTGGGGCAGACGTTCGCTCATGTCGGCGGCCAGGCGCGCCCGGCGCGCCCGCAAGCGCTTGTGCGCGGGACCGAGACGGGGACCGGCCAAAACCATGATACCCAGCCCGAGAACGATGGGAACCGAAGCGGCAATGCCAAGGTTGGGATTCAACAGGAAGAGAACGCCGGTTGCCGCCGGCAGCACGATGACGGCGGAAACCAGGCGCGCGATCCCGAGACTGACCCAGCCGCGCACCGCGGCCAGATCCCCGACGAAGCGCATCGCCAGACCACCACTGCGGCGCTGTGCGACATCGCGCGCCGACATCTCGGTCAAATGACCGAAGAGCTTGAGCCGCAGCGAGGCGGCATAGTCCTGGCCGACCCTTTCGGCCACCACCCTTTCGCCGACCCGCAGAGCCG
Organism: Pelagibius sp.; assembly: GCF_965249265.1. Classification (NCBI taxonomy): domain Bacteria; kingdom Pseudomonadati; phylum Pseudomonadota; class Alphaproteobacteria; order Rhodospirillales; family Rhodovibrionaceae; genus Pelagibius; species Pelagibius sp. The sequence goes on from NZ_OZ252224.1 coordinate 4,612,257, forward strand.
CGATGGCGACCCCGGCGGCGGCAACGAGGCCCAGCGCCAGCAGGGGCAGGACCGAAGACTCATCGCGAAAGGCGGCAAAGACATCGCGGGTCGCAAAGGCGGCGACGCCGGCTGCCGCCGCCTGGCAGAGGGCGAGGACCGCGACCAGAGCGATCCTCCGGCCACGGCCCTCGCCGGAAACTGACGGCAGCAAGCTCATGCCGCAACTCCGACTTCGGCGATACCCAGGGGTGCCGCCTGCGCCGCAGCGCCGTCGACGAGGCGGGCCAGAAGCGCATTGGCCTGTGCCGGATCGCTCAGCGCATCGCGGGTGACGACCCTGACGCCGGTCGCATTCTCGGCTTCCCGCGCGCCCAGCGGCGAACAGCTCACCATGCCGGTCAGCACCGCGGGCTCGACACCCATGCCCCGCAGGGCCGCACAGCCGCCGGCCGCGGCCAAGGCGTCCGGCGCCGCAAAGATCACACCGGCAAAGCCGTCCCGGATCTTCGGCTTCTTAAGAAGGTCGGCGGTCTCTTTCTGGAACACGCCGTCGGCCAGTTCGACGACCGCAACCTCGCAGCCCTGGCGCTCGGCATCGGCCAGAAGCGTCGTAAGCCCGGCCTCGATCCGCGCCAGGGGCTGGCGATAGGTGGAGACCATTCCGGCATCGGTGAAATCGGCGACATAGGCCGCGCCGGTGTCGACAAAGGCGTTGAAGTCACCGAAAGCGCCGGTTCCGGTAGCCTTGATCGCCGCCACTTCGTGACCGGCGCGGCTGAGACCGTGGGCGAGGCGCGCCACCGCCGTTGTCTTACCGGAATTCATGGACGCGCCGACGACGCCGATGACCATCATCCCGGTCGACTTTTTTGTTTCTTTCAGCGCGTAGCTGGCAAGATTGATCACCTTGCCCGAAGCGTGGGTCAACAGGCCCAGCGGCACCACGCGGGTCGGGGCCGACATCCGCGCATGGCTCTGACGCATGCGGCCAAGCACGCCGCCCCCCGCCAGCATATCGGCGCCGGCAGGGTCAAGCTCGGCCAATCCCTCGAACTGATCCGGGGCATAGCGGTCACCGCAGGCCAGGACGACCAGGTCGCCGACATAGAGTTCCGAGCCCCGACCCTCGGCCAACTGGATCTTCTTGTGAGACCCGATGCGCTCGACACGGCCGAGCACGAGATCGCCGGAAATCGCATCGCCGAGCGCTTCGCTGAGACGCACCGCATCCTTGCGTTGGACTCTGCGGGTCGAGAACGCCCACTTGGCACGGGCGAGAACTTCCGAGGTAATGGGGGTCGTGATGGTCATCTTTATATCTCCTAGAGCGGGTCAGTAACCGATGTGACTCTCGGCGTTAACAATAAGAAGGCTTACTGAAGGCGTTATGTTGGCGGAATGAAGGGCCGTAAAATCCGGGATGAAAGGCGGATGAACGGCACATCGCGGCGCAGGCTACAGAGCGGCGAAGGTCTCCATCTGGCGGCTCTCAAACACCATGCCGTCAAGACTTTCAACATCCGGCATCACCAGTCGGTCGAGACCGCCCCGGGTGATGCAGGCGCGAAAGTTGTGACCGCAGTCGGGCAGCACTTTCAGTTGGATGTCCGGATTGAGGTCCCGCTGCCGCGCCGCCGCGCGCAGAGCCGCGGTCCAGTTGGCAGCACGGCTCAAACGGTCCTTGCCCTGCTGCGCATCGATCGCTTCACCGCTGCGGGTGTTGCCGTCCTGCACATTGTCTTGCGCACCGACACAGACCTGGATGGGAATCCGCAGGAAGCCGTCCAGCCCGGCTGCCAAACGCGGCCCCCAGTCGTCGGAACGGCCGGACCGTTCCGCAAGACCGTAGGGGAAAGCCGCTGCATCGGGAAAAGTGTACCAGCCGGCCGAGGCCACCGTCAGGCGGGAGACGAGATGCGGGTAGAGCATCGCGAAGCGATGAGCGAACTGCGCGCCGCCGGAGTAACCGGCAAGATCGAATTTGCGTGACTGCCAGAGGCCGGCCAACTGCAGCTCACGCAGCAGGGAAAGCAGCGCCAGGTCGGCGCGCTGGCGGCGCACGACCTGCTGATAGTGCGGCCAGCGCTTCTTGCTGAACAAGGGTGCGATAACCGGCCGGCCGAGCGCAGCGGCGCGTTCGCCGTAAAAACGTGCCTGGTCCCGCGCCCCGCGCCGAATGCCGTGCACGGCCACCAGCGGCACGGCATCGGCTGCCATTTCCTTCGGCAGCGCGAGCCAGCAACCCAGGGACTCTCGGCCCCGGGCCCGCCGCTGTTGAAGCGTGAAAGCCGTCGCGGGTCCTGAACCTCCACTCAAGGGGGAGTCCTTGCCTTGGGGGGAGTCGGCGCTAAGGGGGCGGGTAACGGTCATCACTCAGTTCCTCTTTCAGGCAGCAGTTGCTGAGACTCTGTCCGCCATCTCTTGCGGCAGCAGGTCGAAAATCATGTGAATGCGATCCAGGGCACCGTCGTTAAAGGCTTCGTGAACCTGCTTGTTGTCGAACCACCAGAGCTCGCCTTCCGCCATGCGGACTTCCTCGTCGCCGGCTTTCAGCCAGGAACCCTGGGTCGAACGCAGAACCAGATGAAAGCGATTGCGCAGCAGGTAGTAGTCACCGCGGTCGATATGCGGATAGACGCGCTTGCCGGCGGCGAGGCAGACGATCTTGGCGCGGCTGAGCAGGCTGTTCTGCTCTTGCGCGAAGTCTTTCAGAAACCCACGGGCGACCGGATAGAGTTTCGAACCGCCGGTCCAGCGGCTCTCGTGAACGTCGCGGCGTTTGCGCCCGCCGATGGCAGACTTGCGCAGACCGCGCAGCGGGATCGAAAGCGCCTCTCTTTGAACCTTGATTTTGTCCTGCCGGCCGGTGGCGTTTGCCCAGGCGCCTTCGATGGAATCAATCTCATCGAGGAACGGCTTGGGGTCGATCCCGGAGTGGATAAGTTTGAAGTACTTCATGTCGGTCTCCTGGTGGGCCCCTTGGGGCCGAGGGCTTCCTGCGGGGCTGTTGTAACGGGGCCGGCGAAACCCGGGTCGGCTGGCGCCGGCTGCTGGCCTATAAGCTTGGTCTACTCAAAGGAATTCGCAATCAACTGTTTGATTTTTAATAGATAATTCCGATACACTTCATCTCTTGTTCAGCAGCGCTTCACGCGCCGTTCAGGTGCTTTTCACCTTTGCTGAGACGGAGGCTTCAGTCGTTGCGGAGCCAGGCCACTTCCACACCCTTGCGGTGGTGGACTTCGCGGTAAGCGATCGGGCCTTCATCCGGCGCGTACCAGGTGGTGCGCACCCGACGGCTGTCGTTGCAGACCACAACATAGGCCGCTGTGGCCGCTTTGCCGGGACGCAGAACCTCGACCGCATCGGTTACCTCGCAGCGCGTTTGACGCGTGTAGCTGCGGCCCGTGTGAGAAACGGCGCTGCGTTCGTAGCGGCCAACGCTGCCAACCTTCAGGGGATACAGCGAATCGAGTTGCCTGACCTTGGCTTGACCGGTGTGCCAGTTGCGTGACTCACCGCAGTTGGCCCAACTGTCGGAGGGAGAAAACCAGTCCCCGGCGCGGGTCCACACACAGCCATCGCTCTGCCGCACCCGGACACCGTTGCCGAAGGGGCGCACCGTGTAGGTCTGCGTGCTGCCATCCATCAGACTGGAAACCGTCATGCTGCTGAGCGCGGCGGTCGTTGCCTGCGGAACACTGCGGATCGCGCCGCTGAGCGGCTGCGTGTCCGGGCGGGGCGATTCAAAGACCCTCGCCAGATTGGGCAACTCAAAACCGTCGACCGAGCAAGCGGCGAGCGGCAGGGCAAGAAGCAGGGCGCTAAGGCGTTTCATCACGGTATCTCCTGGTCACGGTCCGAAGACCATCTGCAGCCGATGACTATCGGCCTCTCTCACCAGGAAAACGCCGCGCTCGGGAGGTTATTCCCCAAGAATCGACCGCTGCGCAGAAACTCTGAAAAAGCCCGGAAAACCGGGCATCAGATAACCTGAGCCCGGGCCCGGCGTTGCGGCCGGGTCCGGGCTGTTCGACATAAATCCGATCTAATCGGCAACAGGGATTTCCCGGCTTGAAGAACGCCGGTGCGGCCTCAGCGCCAGCCGTCCTGCAGAAGCTTGGCCTCCTCGGCCGGGCTGAGGGCGGGCCCGGCGCCCAGCGAGTCGAGCATCGCGTTCAAGGCGTCCTCGGCCGGACCGGAAGCCGGCACGATGCCGTCGGCATTGGGCGCAGTGGCCGGGCCGGTGACGGCAATCTCGACTTGCCACTGGCCTGCATCGCTGCGGCAGGCAATGGCGAAGTCCATTTGGGTGGGGGTCTCGCCGGCAAGCTCGAATTCCCGACAGATACGGCCTTCGCCGTCACGGAAACTCAGCATCAACTGCAGCCCTTCCTCAGAGACGTCACCGCTCGCCAGGGTTTCCAGCGCCCTGTGCAGCGGGCCCGTGGTGGGAGCCGGCCCCAGGGCCAACAGGGGTTCGGCATGGTCCTGCCCGCCGTCGAAGAAAACGGTCGTAGAGGTAATGCCGATCACCAGGGCAATGCTGGCCGCCAGGGCCATTCCGACCCAGGGCCGGCGGGCCTCCCGCGCGCGGGCAAAATCCACCACCGTGGCGCCGGCCTGCGTCTCCTCAGTTCCCATAATGGTGGTGCGCAGTTCGCTCGAGACCGGTTGCGTCATCGGCCCGTCAAAAGCCTCGCGCAGCAAGCGATTGGCTTCGCGCACCTCTTTCGCATAGGCGCGGATCGCGGGATCGTTTTCGATCGCCGCCGCCACGACGGCCGCCTCGGCCGCATCCAGACTGCCGTCGACATAAGCGGCGATCTGCTCATCGCTGACCTTTTCCGGGGGGGTCGGGATTCCAGACATCACTCTTTCTCCTTCAGCAATGGCAGAAGTTTGGACCGGGCCCTTGCCAGGCGGCTCATAACCGTACCCACGGGGATTTCCAGGGTCTCGGCAGCGGCCTTGTAGGAATATCCTTCGATCGCCACCAGGGCGAGCGCAGCACGCTGTTCTTCCGGCAGCGTCTGCATCGCTTCGCGGACCCGGGCAAGGGTCAAGCGGCCCTCGGCCACCCTTGCGCCCCTGCCCTCATCCGAAAAACGGGCGAAATCATCGGGGTCACCCACCTCATTACGGCGACCGCGGCTGCGAACCCGGTCGATCCAAGTGGTCTGGACAATCCGAAACATCCAGCTGTCCAGCCGTGTTCCGGGCTGAAACTGCTCGAGTTTGCTGAGCGCTTTCACACAAGCTGCCTGCACGAGATCCTCTCCTTCGTCCCAAGACCCGGAGATTGCGTAGCCAAAGCGTCGCAATCTTGGCACCAGGGCAACCATCTCAACTCTGATATCGTCACTCATAGACAGTCCACCCTGCCTTCCATTTGTGGGATAACGCAGCCCGCGAACCAATATTCCAATAGCTGTCCGGAATTTTTTTTGATTTCCTCCGTTGTGCCTAGGTATAGCGCCGTCATCAAGGATTACAGAACATGCGCCTGCTCGTCCTTTTGCTCACTATCTGGCTTCTGCCAACCCTAGCCCTACCGGAGTCAAGCGGCGGATTGCTGTGGTCGGAGGCCCTGGCCGACGACGACGATGATGACGACGACGACGATGACGATGACGACGACGATCGCGGCAGCCGCGGTGGCGGCGGGAGCGGTGGTCGCGACAGCGGCGGACGGGATGACGGCCCCGGCCCGTTCAACTTCTTCGGGTTCGGTGCTGACCGTGACTTCATCGACCGTGAAATCATCGGCGTCGGGCTGAACGCCCTCGATATCGCCGCTTTGGAAATCGTCGGCTTCACCGCATCGGGCAATTTCAGCCTGGCGGCGCTCGGCACGTCAATCTCCCGGCTTTCGGTGCCTTCGGGCCTGGATATGGATGAAGCGCTGGAGCTGGCACGCACGACCCGGCCGGGCGCTTTGTTCGACTTCAACAATCTCTACGCCAGCGGCGGAGGCCGCTGCCTGGGGGAGCACTGCTGGTCGGCCGAACTGGTCGGCCTGGAGACAGGGGCCGGGACGGTTTGTACAGCAGGCCAGCGGATCGCCATTATCGATACTGCGGTGGACACCGGCCATCCGGCGCTGAGGAGTTCGTCGATAGAGACGAAAAACTTTCGCCCGGCGGATAGCGAGGCGGCAGGTGCCGGCCACGGCACCGCCATTGCCGCGCTCCTGGTCGGACAAGCCCCCAGAGAGCTGCCGGCACTGGCGCAGGGCGCCCAACTGCTGGCCGCTGAAGTCTTCTATATCTACGAAGGCGACGTGCGCACGGATACACTGGCAATCCTGCGCGCCGTCGACTGGGCGATCGGTTCGAATGCGCAGGTGATAGCGCTCAGCCTCAGCGGCAAAGCGAACAGTGTGCTGGAAAACGGCATCAGGGAAGCGGCCAAGAAGGCGAGCCTTGTCGCCGCCGCCGGAAACGGCGGTCCCCGCGCCGAACCTGCCTTCCCCGGTGCTTACCCCGAAGTTCTGGCCGTCACCGCCATCGATGACCGCAAGCGGCTCTACCGCAGCGCCAACCGCGGCGGCTACATCGAACTCGCGGCCCCGGGTGTCGACGTACGCTCGGCCGATGCCCGCGGCGGCTATCAGACCTGGACCGGCACCAGCTTTGCCGTGCCCTTCGTGGCGGCCGCCCTGCTGCATGCCGGTGCCGGCAGTGACCCCGCCACAGCGCGCAACCTGCTCAGGCAAACCGCCGAAGATCTCGGCGCCGCGGGGCGCGACGATGTTTTCGGCTGGGGCCTGCTGCGCAGCCCTAGAGTCAACTGCCGCTGAATCGATTGCAACGGGCTTGCCCGCTCAAGCCGCAGAAGGGGACCCTCGGAACGAGCCCGAGGGAGAGGGAAGCCGAAAACCGGGCCGAATCTGCTTTAAGCCGACAGGCTCTCGCCCGCCAGCACCTGGTCGATGAGCGCCAGGCTTTCCTCCAGCCCGTAGAGGGCCATGAAGGAGCCCATGCGCGGACCCTGTTCCTGGCCCAGCAGGATCTCGTAGAGGGCTTTGAACCAGTCGCGCAGGTTCTCGTAGCCGTGTGCCTTGCCGGCGGCATAGACCTCGTTCTGGATGCCCTCCCCGTCGGCATCGCCGGGCAGGGCGCGCAGGCGCGCAGCGAGGTCAGCCAGGGCCTTGCGCTCGTCTTCGCTGGGTGCGCGATAGCGCTTGTTCGGTTTCACGAAGTCGGCGTAGTAGCGCAGCGCGAAACCGACGAGGCGGTCGAGCATGGGATCGCCCTCCGGCGTGGCCTCGGGCGCGTAACGCGAAATGAAGCCCCAGAGCACCGCCGGGTCCTCGGTGTTGCAGACACTGGCCAGGTTCAGCAGCATGGCGTAGCTGAGCTTGGTGCCCGGCAACGGCGGCTGGCCGTCGTGGATGTGCCAGGTCGGATTCTCGAGGCGCTTCTCGTCCTGCCCGTTGTAGGCGGCGAGATGCGAGAGGTAGTCGTCGACCGCCCGCGGAATGACATCGAAGTAAAGCCGCTTGGCCGCCCGGGGCTTCTGGAACATGAACAGCGACAGGCTTTCCGTCGGCCCGTAAGTCAGCCAGTCCTCGGCGCTGAGGCCGTTGCCCTTGGACTTGGAGATCTTCTTGGCGTCCTCGTCCAGGAAGAGCTCGTAGTTGAAGCCCTCCGGTGGACGCCCGCCGAGAATCTTGCAGATCTGGTTGCCGAGCTTCACCGAGTCGATCAGGTCCTTGCCGGACATCTCGTAGTCGACCCCCAGGGCATACCAGCGCATCGCCCAGTCGGCCTTCCACTGCAGTTTGCAGTGCCCGCCGGTGACCGGAGACTCGACCTTGGCGCCATCCTCGTCTTGATAGACGATGGTGCCGGCCTCGGCGTTCCATTCAAGCACCGGCACCTGGAGCACCCGCCCGGTCTTAGCACAGACCGGCAGGAAGGGGCTGTAGGTCTCGCGGCGCTCCGGGCCCAGGGTCGGCAGCACCACGTTCTTCACCTTGTCGTAGTTGCGCAGCACCTGCAGCAGGGCTTCGTCGAAGCGCCCGGAGGTGTACCACTCGGTCGACGACTGAAATTCATAGTCGAAGCCGAAGGTGTCCAGGAAGCCGCGCAGCCGCGCGTTGTTGTGCGCCCCGAAGCTGTCGTGGGTTTCGAAGGGATCGGGAATTTGGGTCAGGGGCTTGCCCAGATGCTCGGCCACCATCTCCTTATTGGGGATGTTGTCCGGCACTTTGCGCAGGCCGTCCATATCGTCGGAAAAGCAGAACAGCTTGCTCGGCATGTCGCTGAGGCGCTGAAAGGCCTGGCGCACCATGGTGGTGCGCGCGACCTCGCCGAAGGTGCCGATATGGGGCAGACCGGAGGGGCCGTAACCGGTCTCGAAGAGGACATAGCCCTTTTCCGGTTTCTTGCCGGCCAGGCGCTTTACGACCCGTCTTGCCTCTTCGAAGGGCCAGGCGCGTGCGCCCTCGGCCAGTTCCCGCTCGTTTGCCATGGTACCGCTCATTCAAGAAAATCCGGCCAGAAAGTCCGGATAGACGGCCTGGACTAAGCCGCCTTCCAACTGCCGGGGACCCTATGCGCGGCGACGGCGGGCGTCAACGCCGCTCAGGCGGCGGCCAAAGCAGCGCACGCAGAAAGCTCGGCTCCTTCGAGCGTTCGAGAAAGGCCGATTTCTGCGCCGGGGAAAGCGTGGAGAGATAACCGTGCAGCGCCTCGACCATATCCAGGATCATGCCGCCGCGCGCCTGCCGCCGCTCGTTCAGGCGTGTCTCAAAGGCAGCGCGGTCAAAGACCGGCTGCGCCAAAGCCTCGACCATCATGGAACGAAAGCCGCCGGCCCCGCCGCCCGCCGTGGCGCGGCGCTCGGCAATCTGCCGGCGTAGCGCCTCCAGCCCCGCGACCTGCCCGGCGTCGAGGCCGAAGTCCTCGGTCGCCGCGGCGACCGGATCCTCGCGCATCATCGAGGCCGGCTTGCCGATCAGCTGCGGATAGATCAGCCCGGCCAGGAAAAACACGTTGACCGCCACCGAGGCGGCCAGGAGAAACCACAGGGATCGCCTGCCCATGAATTTGCCCACGACCGGCCTCCCCTAAATCAGCTCTTCAAGCGTGAAGGGATCGCCGGCGTCGGAGCCGGCGGTCTGCTGCGGCAGGATCCGCTCGGACTGATAGCGGCCCAGCTCAAAGGCCCCGGCACAGGCCAGCACCACGGCAACCACGGCAAAGGCCGGCACCGCCGGACGCAACCAGCCGCCCAGAAGGTGGGAGAGGAAATCGCTCTGTTCTTCGCTGTCAATCACCGGCACCGCAGGGCTCTCGAGCCCGCCGCCACGCAGCGCCTGCGCCCTCGCGACCGCCGCGGCAGGCGCCGCGACCGGCGTCTCCGCCAGTTCCGCCTTCAGCGCCAGCACTTCGTCGAGCAGCCGCGGATTGGCCGTCATGCGGCTTTCCACAAGGGCCGCTTCCGCCTGGCTGAGACGGCCGTCCAGATAGGCGGCCAGCAGCAGAGGATCCGGTGCCGCGGGAACGGCTGCCTCCGGTTCCGCCCAGCAGCTTTGCGCTTTGCGCCAGAGATCCGCGCCTTCTTTCGTCTTATCGTCCTTCATCTGTCCTAGTACCTTTTCCCCTAGAAACTGATCGGTTTGCTTTGGAACAAAGTAAATCGTGAATCAGTTTCTACGTCCTTATGCTTGAGGGCGATTGACGCTCTTGATTGAAACAATCAAGAGCGATCGCGCTCATGGGTTCACCCCTGGACCCTTGGTTGTGTTACGGCAAAAGTCTCAAAATCATCCCCGCTAAACATCTTCCGATTCACCCATTTCCGCTTGAAAGTGCACCCGCAGCTTCGCCAGGGCCTTGTGGTGCATGGAACGGACCGTCTGCGGGTCCACCCCCATCACGGCACCGGCCTCCCCAGGAGTCATGTCGCGGCGATAGAGCAGTTCGAGAACCAGGGCCTGGCGGGGCGATAGTACGCCTTCTGGGATTTTCACCCGCTCGGGCACCACGGGCTCGACCGCCAGTACGGCTTCCGGCTGATCGTCGATATCCTCCGTCCGCCGTTTCAGACGCCGCAGATGATCGATGGCGGCGGAATTGGCGATCACCGTCAACCAAGTGGTGATCTTGGCGCGCGACGCGTCATAGCTGCGCAACAGCCGGAAATCCTTCTGGCAGAGGCGGACGAAGACATCCTGCACGACGTCTTCGGCATCGGCGTTGCGGCCCGCCGGCAGCAGGCGCCGCCGCACGGCGGAAAAAATCACCGCCGCGTGGCGCGCGACAAAGCGATCCCAGGCCGCCTTGTCCCCCGAAAGCAAGGCCGGAAGATCGGCATCCCCCTCACCCACGCAGGCCTGTTCTTCCGCGCGGTCGCGGCGCTGTTCGGTCCCTCACCATTGATACAGCATAGCCTATGCGGCGACCGCAGACAGCGGGACATCGAAGCGCCCGGTTTTCATCCGTGTTTCTGGGGCTCCGCACAGATAGGACCATGACGGGCTCGGCGCCCTGCGGCTATAGTCCGCCGATGAGTTCTACATCCGTTCCCGCCGATTCCCCTGCGCCTCAAACCGGCCTGCGTCTGCCCGCCGCCCCCGTGCTGCTGGCCGGGCCCGGCGGCGCGGTCTGGATCGACCAGGAGGGCGAGGTCCAAACGCTGACGGCGGCGGAAGCCGCCACCCGGGCGCGGCAGCAACCGCCCCTGGTCTGTCATGCCCGGGCGGTGGCCCGCCGCCTGGACTGCGACCCCTTTTCCGCGTTCGACCTGCTGGAACTTTTCGCCTTTGTGCGACCGGCAAGCTTCTGTCCGCCGACACCCCACGGCCTCGCCTCAGTGCTGGGTTTCGCAAAACCCGGTGATGCCGAATCGGCCGCCATCCTGCTGCCGCAGGCCGCCCTGGCGCTGCTGCGCGAACTGGCGGCCCGCGGCACATCGCCTTCCGGTGGCGACCGCGATGCACCGGGTATCGCCTGGACCATGGCCCAGGCGGGCTGGCTCTGGGGACCCTTCGTGATTGCTGCGCTCGGTTTCGGTGAAGGCGGCGCCGTGTTGCCGAAGCGCAATCTCGGCCTCAGGGTCTGGGAGCGTCTGCCGGACTGGGAGGAACGGCCGCCGCGCGGTGCCCCCGGCACGCAGCCGGTTCCCGCAGCGGAGAGCCGCGCCCGTCTGGCCGAGGTGCTGGCCGGGCTGAACAGCGGCGAGGTTGAGCCGCGCCCGCAGCAGGCCGACTATGCCGCCGCCGCTGCCGCCGCCTTCGCGCCAAGGGCGGTGGAGGGCGAACCGCAGGTGGTGCTGGCCGAGGCCGGCACCGGCACCGGCAAGACCCTGGGCTATCTTGCCCCGGCCAGTCTCTGGGCCGAGCGCAACAAGGCCGCCACCTGGATTTCCACCTACACCCGCAACCTGCAGGGCCAGGTCGACGACGAACTGGCGGCGCTGTTTCCCGAACCGCGGGAGCGCGCCGCCAAGGTGGTGATCCGCAAGGGGCGGGAAAACTACCTCTGCCTCCTGAACCTCGCCGAAGCGGTAAGTCAGCTCCCGGCCCGCCCCCAGGATGCCGTGGCCCTCGGCCTCATGGCGCGCTGGGCGGCCCGCACCCGCAACGGCGACATGGTCGGCGGCGATTTTCCCGGCTGGTTCACCGACCTCTTCGGTCCGGCCCGCACCCTGGGCCTCGCCGACCGCCGCGGCGAGTGCATCTATTCCGCCTGCCAGCATTACCGGAAATGCTTCATCGAGCGCTCGGTGCGCGCCGCGCGCCAGGCGGACATCGTGGTCGCCAACCATGCGCTGGTGATGATCCAGGCCGCCATGGGCGGCGGCGACGACGGGCAGTTGCCGACCCGCTATGTCTTCGACGAAGGCCACCAGCTTTTCGAAGCGGCGGACAGCGCCTTTGCCGCCCATCTCTGCGGCCGCGAATCGCGGGAGCTGCGGCGCTGGTTGCTGGGCGCCGAGGGCGGCCGCCGCGGCGCCACCCGTCTGCGCGGGCTGAAGCGCCGCCTGGAAGATCTGATCGCCGGCGACACGGCGGCGCTGGAAGCCCTGGAGGAAGTGCTGCGCGCCGCCCGGGTTCTGGCCGGCGAAGGCTGGCGGCAGAGGATCGAGGAAGGCCGGGCCGAAGGTGCCAGCGAACGATTTCTGGAGATTGCCGCAAAACAGGTCTATGCCCGCAGCAGCGGCCAGGACCAGCCCTACAGCCTGGAGGCCCCGGCCCAGCCGCCGATCGACGGCCTGCCGGACGCGGCGGAAGCCCTGGCCGAAGATCTGCGCGACCTGATCCAGCCTTTGAAGGATCTGCGCCGCCTGCTGCTCGCGCGCCTCGATGAGGAATCCGAAAACCTGGACAGCGACAGCCGGCGGCGCATCGAAGCCGCGGCCCGCGGGCTGGAAACCCGGGCCCTGCTGCCGCTGGCGGCCTGGCGTGACATGCTGGACGCCCTGGCGGAGGAAACCCCGGCCGAGTTCTGCGACTGGTTCGCGGTGGAACGCATGGAAGGCCGTGACATCGACGTCGGGCTCTACCGCCATTGGATCGATCCGGGCCGGCCCTTCGCCGCCAGTCTCGGCCAGTCGGCCCACGGCCTGCTCATCACCTCTGCCACCCTGACCGATCACAGCGTTGGTACGACAGATACCGGCGCGCCGGAAGCCGAACGCGACGATGAGGCCGCGGCCTGGCGGGCGGCGGAGGCACGCCTGGGCACCGAACACATGGCCGCGGCGGTTTCCCGCGTCAGCTTGCCATCGCCCTTCGACTACGCCGCCCAGACCCGCATCCTCATCGTCCACGACTTGAAGCGCGGCGACCTGAACCAACTGGCCGCGGCCTATCGTGAACTCTTCCTGGCATCGGGCGGCGGCGCTCTCGGGCTCTTCACCGCCATCGCCCGGCTGCGCGCCGTCCAGAAACGTATCGCCCCGGCACTCGCCGAGGCCGGCACCGCGCTCTACAGCCAGCATGTCGACGGCCTCGACACTGGCACGCTGGTCGACATCTTCCGCGCCGAGGAAGACTCCTGCTTGCTCGGCACCGACGCGGTGCGCGACGGCGTCGACGTGCCCGGGCGCTCCCTGCGCCTCATCGCCTTCGACCGGGTGCCCTGGCCGCGCCCTGACATTATCCACAAGGCCCGGCGCCAGGTTTTCGGCGGCCGCGCCTACGACGAACAACTGACCCGGCTGAAACTGCGCCAGGCCTATGGCCGCCTGATTCGCCGCGCCGACGACCGCGGCGTCTTCGTGCTGCTCGATCCCTTGCCCAGTCGCCTGCTCGACGCTTTTCCGGCCAGCGTCACCGCCGAGCGCGTCGGCCTCGCCGAAGCGGTTGCGGCGGTCAGGGAGTTTCTCGCAGAGGTGTGAGGCTCAGCTCCGCTTGCCGTAGACCCGGATCACTTCCAGGAACTCGCGCATCGAGTTTTGTTTCTCGCTGTCCACCATCATCAGCATGGTGACCTTCTCGCCGTCGGCGGAGAGCGGCAGAATAATGCGCGCGTAGGAGCGCTGCTTTGTATCGGTTCGCAACGCCAGCACATGCGCCAAAGGCATACGCCGCTCGACCGCGATACAGTAGTGATCATGAACCAGTTGACCGTAGGCTGGCGGACTGAGTTCGCGCGGACGCAGGGTCGCCAGGTTATAGCCGTGCACATCGCAGATGCCGGTGCCGCTGAGGCGGTAGAGAAAATCCAGCGCGCCGTCTTCGGTCTGTTCGACATCGGCCAGCATGACGCGCGAAAGCAGCGCAGCGATTTCGGAAGGATCGATATCCTCGCGCGCCGGCGCAAAACGATCGCCGCGCTTGCTCTCCCAATACTCAAGAGCCTGGCGCAGATCAGGGTAGAGCGCGATGCCGTCACCCAGATCCAATTCCGCCGCCTGTATATCAGCAAGTACTTCTTGCATGCCCCATAGTCCGCATTGAAAGGGACTCAGGCAAGGCTCTTCGGCTCGAATAAGCGATTTGACTACTAGACTCGCCGAAGAGTCATAAAGGACAGCCAAAGTCAGGGGACCGAAGTGCACCGGCATTGACTCCTGCCGACCGTCCTCGTCGCGCCGACGAAGCTGCTGAAGCCGGCGCTGGAGAGCGCCCTGAACAAGGCGCTCGCCCAGCCGCAGGACAAACCGTCACAAAGAGACAGCCTGCTTGGCCAGCTCGCGCCGAACAAAAGCGGTCGGGCTCTCAGCCGATGCCCAGGTAGACGAAGAGCGCCGACAAGGTGCCGAGAGAAATCACGGTGGAAATCATGATGACGGCCGTCGAACGCTGGACGTAGATGCCGTACTGCTGGGCCAGCACGAAGACCAGGGCACCGGTCGGCAGCGCCGACTGGATCAGGGCGCCCGCCGCCCAGATCGGGTCCATGGTGAAGACGTGAAAAGCCAGCCACCAGGTGACCAGGGGCTGCACCGCCAGCTTCAGCAGGACCAGCCAGCTCACTTCCGTCATGCCGGCGGTAAAGGACTTGCCGACCATGAACAGGCCGATGGCAAAGAGCGCACAGGGCCCGGCGGAGGCGCCCAGAATGTCGCAGAAGGTCGCCACCGCCCGCGGGATCGGCAGGCCGAGACCGGAGGCGGCAAGCCCGGCGACGGCAGAAAGCACCAGCGGCGAACGCAGGATACCGCGCAGCACGCCGCCCAGCACCGCCAGACCGCTCTTTCCCTGCTGCACGTCGAGTTCCAGCAGGGCAATGCCAATCGCCATGATCACCGCCCCATTGAGGATTGTGGTGATGATCGCCGGCAGCATCCCGGCCTCACCGAAGGCCAGCATGAGCAGCGGGATGCCCATGTAGCCGGTATTGGAGAAGATGGCAGAGAGGCCGCCAAGCCCGAGCGCCCCCAGACGGTTGGGAAAGAAGAAGCGGGCCACCACGAAGGCGAGCAGGAAGGTAAAGGCGACACCGCCGCCATAGGCTGCCAGGAAAGGAAGGTTGAAAACCTGATCCAGCGACACCCGCGCCATGGAGATGAAGAACAGCGCCGGCAGCGCGATGAAGTAGACGAAGCGGTTCAGCGCCTCGCTGCTCTCATTCCCGAGGATGCGAAAACGACCGGCGGCATAGCCGGCCAGCATGATCGCGAAGACCGGAAAGACGACGTTCAGAATGGGCCCCATGCGGCGCAGCTTGCCCAGCGCCCCGGCGGCTGTCGAGCGCAAATGCCGCGCCCCTTATATGCGCTTTCTGCGGGCTTGACGCTGCCGCCAGCGCCTGCCTAGTCTGCGCCGCCGCCGGTCAGTCCGGTCTGTTCAGCTGTCCGCAAACCCAGAGAGCAAGAAGCGAAACGCAATGTCCGATCATCACACAGCCCTCGTCTACACCATGGTTCTGGTCTCCGCCGCAGACCGCGATATGACCGATTCGGAGCTGATGACCATCGGCGACACGGTAAAGCACCTGCCGGTTTTCGAAGACTACGACCTGAACGAGGTGCCGAAGGCTGCCCAGGCCTGCGCCGAACTGCTCGGCGATGAGGACGGCCTGGAGAAGATCCTGGGCTTCATCACCGAGAAACTGCCCAGCAAGCTCTCGGAAACCGCCTACGCCATTGCCCTGGACGTGGCCGCCGCCGACAGCGCGGTCAGCCAGGAGGAACTGCGTCTGCTGGAAATGCTGCGCCACCGCCTGCAGGTCGGCCGGCTGCCCGCCGCTGCGATCGAGCGCGGCACCCGCGCCCGCAATATGCGCCTCTAGCGGCCGGGCGAGGCTGCCGGGGCTGACCCGAAAGGCTCCCCATAGGTTGAAGTTGCTTTCCAGGCTGTCGGCACCCGTCGGCAGCCTGATCTTGTTTGGCCCTTAGCTGGTGGCAGCACTCTTGCCGCCGGGCTGCTAAGTTATTGTTTTGTTAACGGTATTTTGTTGAGGTTTCATCGACAGGTGGGCAAGCTTGAACCCTATCGGGTCCCAAGGGACGGAAGGATAGGAGGGAAGATGAGCGAGCTAGAACTGCAGATGAACGACTATCGGCTGACAACAGCCGAAATACTCTATCACCTGCCGGATCACCCGGCCCTGCTCCAGAGCTATATCTGGCAGGAGTACGACTTGGCGCCGCGCTACCCCGAACTGCACAAGTTCCTGGCTTTCTGGGAAGAAAACCTGGATGGACCGCTGCATTCGGTGAAAGTCGCCAACATTCCGATCATCACCGCGCCGGATACCCGCATCGCCGCCTGCTGCCTGACGCTCCAGTAGAAGCGGTCACCAGAAGCGGCGCGCGGCGCGGCAGAAAGTCGCGCCAGCTCCTTTTTGCACCCCAGCGATACGCCGTCACACTTGGCGGCGCGGCCCCGGGCCACTAGTTTACCGGCGATGAACGGACGAAATCGCCCAGCGGTGCAAGCCCTGTCGAATCCATCGGCAGAACCGACCGCAGAACCAACCGCAGTTGTCGCGGCATGACCGCCACCACGCCCTTTGCCTTTGCCGGCGAGAAAACAGCCACGGCCAGCCGCGCCGTCGGGTTCTGGCTGCTGGGCTGCTGTGCCATGGTTTTGGCCATGGCGGTGATCGGCGCCATCACAAGGCTCACCGAATCCGGGCTCTCGATCATGGAATGGGCGCCGATCAGCGGCGCCCTGCCCCCCCTCAGCCAGAGCGAGTGGCAGCGGCTCTTCGATCTCTACCGGCAGATCCCGGAATACCAGCAGGTTAACGCCGGCATGAGCTTGGCCGAGTTCAAGACCATTTTCTGGTGGGAGTATATTCACCGCCTTTGGGGGCGGCTGATCGGCCTGGTCTTCGCCCTGCCCTTCCTCTGGTTCTGGTGGCGCGGCCGTCTGGACCGGCGGCTCACCCGCTTGCTGCTTGTGGCGCTGCTTCTCGGCGCGCTGCAGGGCGCCCTTGGCTGGTTCATGGTTGCCAGCGGTTTCGGCGATCGCACCGACGTCAGCCAGTACCGCCTTGTCGCCCATCTCGGCCTCGCCCTGGTGATCTACGGTTATCTCTTCTGGCTGGCGCTGGGCCAGTTCTGGCCGCGGCCGGAACGCAGCCGCGACCCGGCCGCCACCAGCCTGCGCCGTGGCTGCCTGGTCGTGCTGGCACTGGTCAGCGTGACCATCGTGTCCGGCGGTTTTGTCGCCGGTCTGAATGCCGGGCTGATCTATAACTCCTTTCCGTTAATGGACGGCGATCTGGTTCCGGCAGGCTACGGCATGCTGTCGCCCTGGTTCCTGAACCTCTTCGAGAACCATGCGGCGGTGCAGTTCAATCACCGCCTCCTGGCAATCGTCACCGTCGTGCTGAGCCTGGCCATCTGGCTGTGGTCGCTGCGCCTGGATCTGCCGCCGGCAGTTCAGGGGGGCTTTGCCCTGCTGGCAATCCTGGCGTTGCTGCAGATGGCGCTCGGCATCGTCACCTTGCTGCTGGTGGTCCCCATCTGGGCGGCGGCCCTGCATCAGGCCGGCGCGATCCTGGTGCTGACCGCGATACTCTGGTGTCTCTATCACCTGCGTCTGCGCAAACCGGCTCAGCCGTCGTGAACGAAGATCCAAAAAGCACGGGCGAAGACCCAAAAAGCACGGTCGAAGACCTCGACATCCCCGAGGAGCCCTTGGCGGTCTCGGTCCTCACCGGTTTTCTCGGCAGCGGCAAGACCACCCTGCTGCGCCATCTCCTGGCCCATCCGGCGATGGAGGAAACCGCCGTCATCGTCAACGAGTTCGGTGAAATCGGCCTCGACCACCTGCTGGTCGAAAAGGCGACCGAAGATACCGTCCTGCTGAACAGCGGCTGTCTCTGCTGTACCATCCGCGGCGACCTCGTCGACGGCATGCGCGACCTCTACAAGCGCCGTGCGAAACGGGAAGTGCCGCCCTTCAAGCGTCTGGTCATCGAGACCACCGGGCTGGCGGACCCGGCGCCGATTTTACAGACCCTGATGACCGACCCTCTGCTGTCCAACCGCTTTCGCCTGGACGGCGTGGTCACGACGGTCGATGCCGTCAACGGGGACGCCACCCTGGACAGCCAGATGGAGTCGGTCAAACAGGCCGCCGTGGCCGACCGCATTCTCTTGACCAAAAGCGACCTGGCGGAGGAAACGGTACGGCACAGCCTCGAAACACGCCTGCGCAGCCTCAACCCCGCCGCACCGATCCATGAAACCGTTGAAGGCGTCATCGACCCGGCCATGCTGTTCAACGCCGGGCTCTACAATCCGGAGAAGAAGAGCCCGGACGTGCAGGCCTGGCTCAAAGCGGAATCCTATGAAGAAGGGCATAACGGTCATGGGCATGGGCACGGCCATGAACATGGGCATGATCACCATCATCACGACGTGAACCGCCACGACGAGTCGATCCGTGCCTTTTGCCTGACCTATGACAAACCCCTGGATTGGGACCGTTTCAATTCCTGGGTGGAAATGCTGATCACGCTCTACGGCGGCAACATTCTGCGGATCAAGGGGATGTTGAACGTCGACGGCGTCGACCAGCCGATCGTCATCCACGGCGTTCAGCACGTCTTTCATCCGCCGGTACGTTTGGCGGACTGGCCCGACGAGTCACGGGATTCGCGCATCGTCTTCATCGTTCGGGATCTGAAACCGGAGATGTTCGAGCACACACTGAAGGCCTTCAACGAAGACTCTTCATCACCGATCACGTAACGGGCTGCCGTTTCATCCTGGATTGGCTGCCCTTCGACAGCGGCCGGCTATGCTCAGTTGTTTCTTTGCCACTGGCGAACGATACCGGCGTTGCGCCGCACAAACGCGGTGAACCAGTCGTCAAAGGCGCGCCGGTCACCGCCACGCCAGCCGTCGGTGAGGATATGCGGCACACCCTCTTCACGGCGCACCGTCACGGAAATCACGCTGGGGTGGGCCGGATGGTCCGCCTTGGTGAAGAACAGCACCGTGCTCTCGGCGCTGAGTTCGACACGAATGGTGTCGCCCTCCTCACTTTGCGCACCGCCCTTCTCACCGGTCGCCTCGTCCAACATCTGCTGATAGGCCGCCGCGTCGATCTGCGCGACTTCCCCGGCCTCCGCCGAAGCGCGGCCCACCGAAACGGCCTCCGCCGTGTTGTCGGGGGAGGCCAACACCGTGAGAATCAGCAGCGCAGACGCCAATCGAGCCGCACCAATCATCCAACGAATCCCTATCGATATAATCTAGTTATACCGACTATCATTCGAGTCTTGATGAAAGGTGAAACCTGGGATTTTAGGGATTTCAGGGGGCACCCTAGTAAGGGTCATACCATCGCCCGGTGACCGCTGACCCGTCACTGTTATACGCGGTGCAGTTGTCTGCGCCATGGCAGAGGCCACCCAGAAAACGCCCGACCTGCTGATTGCTGCAGGCGCTGAGACCCAAGATCAGGGCACCGAGAAGGGCCGTCCTTCCAATCCGTGAGAAAACCGGGCGCGCCACAGGCAAAGGACTAAACTCCCAAGGGTTGCAGTGCATGGAGCTTACAGGAGTTTCTTGGAAGTTTCCGTAAATCGGCCAGCCCGGCCGATACCCCGCGAGGGAGTCGGGGCGCCAGCAGATTCAAATACTTACTCAGAATGCACCTTTAAGCGATTAATTCCACATTAAATCTATCACTGGCGTTCTTCTCGGCACCCCCTTGGGCTTCCGCCAAGCATCTATGGAAGAAGAGAGCAACGCCTCGCGCTGACTGCGCAGAAGGCCGGTGGCGGCAGGCCTTGACGCTGCAGGGCCTGCCATTCTCCCCCAACCTACTTGCGCGTCTCTGCAGCGGGCACCGTCGGCGT
The DNA here is from genome assembly GCF_965249265.1 of Pelagibius sp. Classification (NCBI taxonomy): domain Bacteria; kingdom Pseudomonadati; phylum Pseudomonadota; class Alphaproteobacteria; order Rhodospirillales; family Rhodovibrionaceae; genus Pelagibius; species Pelagibius sp. The sequence goes on from NZ_OZ252224.1 coordinate 4,631,963, forward strand.
GCCGACTGTGGGGATCCGCAGGCGCATGGCAGCGGCCGGCTGACCCACCTGGAAGTTCTGGCTTGCGCCTTCCGCCGTGTCGTTTTCCTTCTCGGGGCGGTCGCCCTTCACGACGATGGGCTCCATCGTACAGTGGTCGCAGGGGCCGTTGTCGATGGCCATGGCGGTGGAAGGAACCACAGCAGCGGTGGAAAGGGCGGCGGCGAGAGCGAATGCGGTGAGCTTCAACATCGGACTGTGTCCTTCGGGGTTCGATTGCGTGTTGCTGATACCCTTTAGTCGCAGCGCCCGAGGGAAGGTTCAAAGTCTCACAGAAAAGGCCCAACGCGAATCGCAGCCCCGGCTCACGAGGGCTCCACCACCACAACGAGGTCATGCGGCTCCACCCGGCTGCCGGCGGCGGCCACCACCTCGGTCACCTTGCCGGCGACCTCGGCATAGACGGCGGTTTCCATCTTCATCGCCTCGATGGTGAAGAGGCGGTCGCCTGCCGAAACCCGCTTGCCGGAATCGCAGATGTTGACGATCAGGCCGGGCATGGGTGCGCCGACCTGGCCGGGGTCGGCCTCGTCAGCCTTGCGCCGCACCTTGCCGGAGGCAGCCAGGGCCTTGTCCAGAACCTTCACCGTGCGCGGCTGGCCGTTCAGTTCGAAGAAAATCGTGCGCTGGCCTTCATCATCGGCATCGCTGAGCGCGAGATAGGAGATGATCAGCGTCTTGCCCCGCTCGATTTCCACCGCGGTCTCCTGGCCCGGCTCCATGCCATAGAAATAGACCGGGGTCGGCAGCACCGAGGTGTCGCTGAACTTGCGCCGGTGTTTTGCGTAGTCGACGAAGACATCCGGGTACATCAGATAGGAGGAAAGCTCGCGTTCGCCGATGTGGCGCCGCGCTTTCTTCTCCGCCTCCTTGCGCACCGCCGCGAAATCCGCCGGCGGCAGCGAGGCCCCGCGCCTTTCCGTAAAGGGCTGCTCGCCCTTCAGCACCTTGGCCTGCAGAGCCTCGGGGAAGCCGCCGTAAGGCTGTCCCACCTCGCCCCGGAACAGGGCAATGACCGAAGCCGGAAAGGCCACTTCGCGCTGCGGATCGGCAACGTCTTCCGGCGTCAGGCCGTTGGAGACCATGAAGAGCGCCATGTCGCCGACGACCTTGGAGGTCGGCGTCACCTTCACGATGTCGCCGAACATCTCGTTCACCTGGGCATAGGCCTGTTCCACCTCGCCCCACTTGCGCGCCAGACCGAGAGAGCGGGCCTGTTCCTGCAGATTGGTGAACTGCCCGCCGGGCATGCCGTGCTCATAGACCGAGGAGGCGCCGGAGCGCATCTCGCTTTCGAAACCGGCGTAGTAACGCCGCGCGCCCTCCCAATAGGTGTTGATCCGGCGCAGCGCTTCGCGGTCGAGACCCGGATCGCGTTCGCTGCCCTTCAGGGCCGCCGCGATGGAGCCCAGGTTGGGTTGGGACGTCAGGCCGCTCATGGCATCCATTGCCGCATCGGCCGCATCCACGCCGGCCTCCGCCGCCGCCAGCACCGAGGCGGCGGAGATGCCCGAGGTATCATGGGTGTGGAAATGCAGCGGCAGGCCGATCTCCTGCTTCAGGGTGGTGACCAGCAGGCGTGCCGCCGCCGGCTTGCAGAGCCCGCCCATGTCCTTGATGCCCAGGATGTGGGCGCCGGCAGCCTCCAGTTCCTTGGCCAGGCCGACGTAGTATTTCAGATCGTATTTGGTCTCGTTGGGATCGGAGAGATCGCCGGTGTAACAGATTGTTGCCTCGCAGAGCAGGCCGCTTTCGCGCACCGCATCGATGGAGACCCGCATGTTCTCGACCCAGTTCAGGGAGTCGAAGATGCGGAACAGGTCGACCCCGGTGTCGGCGGCCTGGGCGATGAAGTGGCGCACCACGTTGTCGGGATAGTTCGAGTAGCCGACGCCGTTGGAGCCGCGTGTCAGCATCTGCAGCAGCGTGTTGGGCACCGCTTCACGCAGCGCGGCCAGGCGCTCCCAAGGGTCTTCTTTCAAAAAGCGAAGCGCGACATCGAAGGTGGCGCCGCCCCAGCATTCCAGGGACAGAAGCTGCGGCATCAGCCGCGCATAGGCCGGTGCGATGGCCACCAGGTCGTGGCTGCGCATGCGCGTGGCAAAGAGCGACTGGTGGGCGTCGCGCATGGTGGTATCGGTAAGAAGTAAACGCTTCTCGTTCAGCATCCACTGGGCAAAGCCCTCGGCCCCCAATTCGTCGAGGCGCTGCTTGCTGCCTTTGGGCGGGTCCTGCAGCGCCTGAGCCGCCGGGATTTCCGGCAGAATGGCCGGCGCCACCGGGCCCGGCAGGGGCCTGCCCTCGACCTCCGGATTGCCATTGACGATGACGTCACCGATAAAGGTAAGCAGCCGCGTCGCCCGGTCGCGGCGGCGGTGAAACTCGAACAGCTCCGGCGTCGAATCGATGAAGCGGGTGGTCGCCTCGCCGCTCTGGAATTTCGGATGACCGATCACCGCTTCCAGGAACCAAAGGTTGGTGGCCACGCCGCGGATGCGAAACTCCCTGAGGGCGCGGTCCATGCGCGCCGAGGCCTCCGCCGCCGTCGGGCCCCAGGCCGTTACCTTTTCCAGCAGCGAGTCGTAGAACGGCGTGATGAGCGCGCCGGAGTAGGCGGTGCCGCCGTCGAGGCGGATGCCGAAGCCCGTGGCGCCGCGATAGGCGGTAATGCGCCCGTAGTCCGGAATGAACTTGTTCAGCGGATCTTCCGTGGTGATCCGGCACTGCAGGGCGTGACCGTCGAGGGAAAGCTGATGCTGCGCCGGCACGCCGCTTTCCGGCTCGCCGATGCGCGCACCGGCGGAGATGCGGATCTGCGCCTTCACCAGGTCGACGCCGGTCACCTCCTCGGTCACCGTGTGTTCCACCTGGATGCGCGGATTGACTTCGATGAAGTAGAGTGCGTCGGTCTCCGCATCCATCAGGAACTCGACGGTGCCGGCGCACTCATAGCCGGCGGCCCTGGCGAGGCGCACCGCGGCATCGCAAAGCTCGGCCCGTTTGGCCTCGCTGAGATAAGGCGCGGGCGCGCGCTCCACGATCTTCTGATTGCGCCGCTGCATGGAGCAGTCGCGCTCGAAGAGGTGAATGACATTGCCGTGCTTGTCGCCGAGGATCTGCACCTCGACGTGGCGCGCCTGGCGCACCAGCTTTTCCAGAAAAATCTCGTCATTGCCGAAAGCGGCCTTGGCCTCGCGCCGCCCGGCGGCCACCTGCTCATGCAGTTCGCCGGCGTTTTCGACCACGCGCATGCCGCGCCCGCCGCCGCCCCAGGAGGCCTTGGCCATGATCGGATAGCCGACCTGCTCCGCCAGGGCCGCCGCTTCCGCCTCGTCGCGCGGCAGGGCGCCGGTCGCCGGCATCACCGGGATACCCGCCTCTTCGGCCAGGTTGCGCGCCTCGACCTTGCTGCCCAGGCGGCGCATCACATCGGGCTTCGGTCCGATAAAGGTGATGCCGGCCTTGGCGCAGGCCTCCGCAAAGTCGGGGTTCTCCGACAGGAAGCCGTAACCCGGATGGATCGCATCGACCCTGGCGTCATGGGCCACCCGCAGGATGTCGTCGATGTCCAGATAGGCCGCCACCGGCTCCTTGCCCTTGCCGACCAGAAAGGCCTCATCGGCCTTGAAGCGGTGCAGGGCGAAGCGGTCTTCGTGGGAGTAGATCGCCACGGTGCGGATACCCAGTTCGCTGGATGCGCGCAGCACGCGGATGGCGATTTCACTGCGGTTGGCGACCAGCAGCTTGCGGAAAGGCGGACGTGCGCCGCCGATGCGGGATGGGCTCACCCTGGTTTCCCCCAGTTGGATTATTGTGGTGCGAGCGCGAGATTGTTGCGCTGCAGTATAGACCCCGGGCCCGCAGAGGCAAAGGGGTCTCGGCAGGACAACGCCGGCGGGAGCGATCTATTCCCGTCGAGGCTAGCGAGGAAAGATCGGCAGCGCGACTTCCGGCGTCTCTCGGCACGCATCATGACCGAGATGTTGTTGCTGTCGATCGAAGAGCTCCGAAGATGAAAAGCCCCCGGAAGAGAACCTCGAGAAGTTGGAGTGGGTAGCGAGAATTGAACCCTTATCATTTGCTTGGGAAGCAAATGCTCCACTATTGATTTATACGAAAACCCTATTCTCAAATATCACTTCGGACGGACAGTCTTCAAGACGAAAGCACTTCGCGGCAACGCTAGAGATCGAAGAACCTGCGATCACGACTATCCAAACTGACCGAGCACTCGCAGTATCACGCTTTGACCTTGTCGGCAACGAACTCTGAGACAATGGTTTCAGCATCTGAGGCAATTTCTGACTCAAGCGTATCGGCCGCATCGCGAAGGCTCGCCGCTTCCTCTACTCGGTCAGCGATTGCATTCTCAGTCACCTTGGCAAGACGTGGCACAGTGAAGTGCTGAACGTCGAACACTTCGATCTCAGGAATGCTTGATCCGTATGGAAGTGCTTTCACCCGAGGTCGCCCAAGCTTGGGGTGAGTCATCGCCATCAACAAGTAGCCTACACGGCACTGCGCGCTGCGCGGTGCAATCCGAATAATATGATCCGAGACCACCTTTTCTTCGTGACAAACGCCTGCGACCATAGCTGAACCGTTCAACCCGTAAATCTGGCCGGAGCGCGAAAGAAGGAGCCAGCCTGCTTTAACGCGTCCAGCGAACGGATCGCCAAAATTCTGATCAGCAATGCGTTTGGTGATGTCGGGATTAACCTCGAACAGATCGGAGCTATCCATCAATTCGAGGCCTTCAGAAGCTGCAATGCGCTTGAAGCGTGTTGGTAGCCAAACGTCAAAACCGAGGCCTTCGACTGATGCCCATGCTTGTGCTTTTCCATTGAGGTGGTCAGTGATGGCTTGCGCGCTTGGATTGTGGTGCCACGCGTCGAGGCGGCGACGCGCACTAAATAGTTCGCTCGCCTTGCAGGCAAAGCCCTGTTCGCCAAAGTCGCTAGCCTCGAAAGGGCCGAACGCTTGCTCAAATAGGGTCTCGGCTTCTAAAGTCAGTGCGTGCGCCCTCGTGCGCTTTACCAGAACGTCGTTCACTCGTGTGTTGAATGCGGTTCTATAATGTTTGCCGGCGTGGACAATAGGCAGCGCATCCATGTGATGCGTTTCAAGGTGCTTGATTATGTGACCATACTGCACAGCCTCCATCATCGCTCGTGCTGTGGGCGCACGCAAAAAAGCGTAAACCCAACCCCACCACTCAGGATCATCTACCTCGATGCGCAGCAGATCGTGAGAGATTAGCATCCCATGGATAGTCACATCCGCAAGTGTGGCACGCCCTACACTGCCGGAACAGGTGACGAGGATCGTACCGTCCTTGACGAAGCGTTCTGAGTGATCGCCGGTCTTGGCCAACGATAGCCATTTCCGAGGTATTGGCCGAACGTCAAACACTTGCGTCGCTGCCAGGAACGGCGTGCCATATTCTCTGCTAACCTGAATACCTTTCAGGCGCGACGGTTGCCAAGTGCGCGCCACGGTGGAAAGGGTCGACCATCCGCCCGACTTCACCTCAATCGCAAGTCGAGTGCCGAAACCGCTGGCAAGGAAGTTCTCGGCTTCCATGCGGCGCCCGCCGCCGAACAGCAACGACGCCCGGAGGGACGACGATTTAACCTCGTGCCAAGGCCATTCAGTCTTTGTACTGCGCGGCGGGGTTAGTCTTGCTCGTAGAGCCATGACCGGAACGCCTGTGCGATTTGAAGGGTGTTGTCGTCGATGACCTTGCGCTGCGTGCGCTGCTTTCTGTAGACGGGCTTTCCGTCTTCGTATTCTTTGAGGGTTTCCTCGACTTCCTCGACGATCTCGTTGCCCTTGCGGTCACGGACATAGGTGACGTTGCCGCGTTTATCGTGGCCGATGTGGTTCGCTACCGCCATAAAGACCTCATAGTCGTTTAGGTAACCCGCCGCCGTTTCGACAACAATCTGCTCATCGGTCTTGCGTTCGAGAACGAGCACGCTCGTCTGTACACTGACATGGGGCTGAAATGTATCAGAGTGTAGATCGATGCTGGCCAGCACGCGCGCATTCTGTAAAATCCATTCACGCACATAGCCAAGCCCCGGCGAGCCTAGAATGCCATCAGGCAAAACAATGGCGCAACGGCCCGTTCCGGGTTTCAGAAGTTTGACGCACCGCTCGATGAATAGGATTTCCGGTGGTTGCGACTTCTGAACGACGTCTGTCTTCGCCCACTTGTCGGCGTCGGCGTCATAAGACCAAGTGTGCCCGAGGTCATAAGCCTCCAAGGTCGACGGTTCGTCGATCGGAATTTTCGAGCCGAAAGGGGGATTGGTGAACAGCAAATCGACTTGGCCCATGATCTGCCGATCACGAAGAGAGTCTTCCCAAGTAGCTGGGGCCTTGAGCGAGTTCGCCTGGTACAGCCCGCCGGCTCCGTCATTGTTCATGACCATATTCATCTTGGATGCTTTGACGAGGTTGGGATTTAGATCCATTCCAACGATGTAGTTCTCCGCAAAGCGCTGCACGCGCTGACGGATCGCCATTTCAGCGCGCTCAACGTCACCCCACTTGCTGATCTCCGCAGACCGGATTTTCTCAATCACGTAATTCATGGCCGTGATTAGAAAGCCGCCTGTCCCACAGGCAGGATCGAGGATGATTTGCCGCTCGCCCGGGTCAAGCATCGCAACAGCCATTTGGCAGATGTTGCGAGGAGTAAAAAACTCCCCGCGATCGCCACGCAAGTTCGAGCCGACGATTTCCTCGTAAGCACGCCCTTTCACGTCAATGTCGCTTTCCAGCAGCGAATACATCTGCAACTGGCTGACGATGTAGGCGCGAACGCCGTCATTCAGTTCGACAGTTTCATTCTCGCGGAAGATGGTTGGGTACTCCGCCTTAACCTCGTCGAACAGTCGGGCAATGCGAGCCTTGATCTTGATTTGCCCGTTCAGGCCGCGCCGCTCTTTCGAGGTCGCATAGAATTCCACCTCATCTGAGCTTCGCTCGTCATGGATTTTGCAGAAGATGATCTTGAGAAGTTCCCAAAAGGCCTCAGGCTTTTGAAGACCTTGGTTTCCGGCGATGTAGTTGTGGCAGCGGCGGAAGGCGAAGAGTAGCGCGTCAGATGATGCCGCTTTCAACTGGTCGAAACGCGGGCGCTCAACTTCGTCTTCCGTCCGACCTTTGCCGGGAATATCAGGGATTTCGTCAAAGGCGACTTTGCCATTAGTATCGACACGCCGGTAGCAATAGCGTTCGATCCCGTTCGTCCAAAGGCCATAGGCAACATTCGGGCAAGCGGCCATATAGCTTTGTAGTTGGCCGATCCCCTCTTTTCGGTCAGATGACTTTATCTTCTGCGACTTGCATTCGATGATGATGCGGGCACGGTCCTGATTATGCTTATCGCTCTCATCGAAAATTACAAGATCAGCCCGCGGCTTTCGGGAGCCAAGCCGAAGGACGAATTCTACCGACACCTCAGCTTTGTCATATCCGTATTCCCGAACTAGGGATTTTGCGATCTCTTGGCGAACATATTCTTCGGGGGTTTCTTTCCGCTGAGTAATCCCGTCGATGTAATCGAGGATCTTGCCCTGTTGGACAATGACGGCAATAGGCCGGTCCGCTGTCTTCTTTGCTTCCGCAGGTTGGGTGGCCATGATCACTCTCCCTCTTCGGTGACCTTGGGCCATTGCTCTGTCACGGCCTTCTGAACCAACTGGGCCACCCAGGTTTGCACCGACGTATCCTCAGCAGCGACAACGATCCTGAGCTTTCGGTGAAGGTCAGGCTCCAACCTCACATGTACCATGCGCGGCCCACCTGACCGCTTTGACCTTTTGGCGGTACGAGCCATCGGGCAATCCTCATCACTGTTGCGATTCTTGTAACATTGTGACTCCCATAGCACTAGGAAAATGATCAAACATCTGAATTACCTGTGAAACCTCACGGCCGCTACACCACGAAGAGCAAAAAGAGGCGGCCATCGAGCCGCCCCTTCGCCATGTCAGTAGCGTGGTCGGCCGCGAGTTCACACGGGCGTCTCTCGGTACGCATCATGACCGAGGTGCTGTTCCCGTCGATCCGGGAACCCTGAACACGAAAAAGGCCCCCGACAGGGAGCCTCGGAGAGTTGGAGCGGGTAGCGAGAATCGAACTCGCGCGTTCAGCTTGGGAAGCTGACAGGCTACCATTACATCATACCCGCCCGGGGGCCGAAAACAGGTCTGAAGAGAAGCCTGTTTGCAGAGGGAAAGTTAGGATTTCCAGGCCGCCAAGGCAAGCCATCATAAAGCGCAAGAATCGGATGTAACGGCGGTTGCTCCCCAGGCTATCAAGAGGGCCTGCAAGGAGGAGCAATGCCATGGCCGACAGCGGCATTCTGAACGTCGAGGACTCTTTGGATGAAGCCCGCTGGGCCGCCGTGCTGCGGCGCGATCATGCCATGGACGGGCGTTTCGTCTATGCCGTGAAGACCACCGGCATCTACTGCCGGCCGAGCTGCCCCTCCGGCCCGGCGAAACGCGAGAACGTCCGCTTCTTCCTGGACAACGCGGCGGCGGAGGCGGCGGGCTTTCGCACCTGTAAGCGCTGCCGGCCCGATGGCGTCGTGGTAGCGGACAAAGCGAGGAACGACGTGAAGAAACGCATAGCGGCACTGGACTGGCGGCGCATCGACGCGGAACTGGACGAGTATGGTGTCGGGCAACTCGGCCCGCTGCTGTCGCCGGTCGAATGCTCGGATCTGGCGGCGCTCTATGGCCGGGACCAGCCGTTCCGCAGCCGCGTGGTCATGCAGCGCCACGGCTTTGGCAGCGGCGAGTACAAATACTTCGACTATCCCCTGCCGGACCTGATCGGCGAGCTGCGCAGCGCCGTCTATCCCGAGGCGGCGCGCACCGCCAACCGCTGGCGCCGGATGCTGGGACAGGACACCGCTTTCCCCGACAATCATAAGGCCTACCTGCAGCAGTGCCACGCCGCCGGGCAGCGGCGGCCGACGCCGCTGCTGCTGCGCTACGGCCCCGGCGACTACAACTGCCTGCATCAGGATCTCTACGGCCCCGAGGTGCTGCCGCTGCAGATGGTGATCCTGCTCAGCGAACCCGGCCCAAAATCCAGAGGCGGGGATTTCGAGGGCGGCGAGTTCGTGCTCACCGAACAGCGCCCGCGCATGCAGTCCCGCGCCGAGGTGGTGCCCCTGCGCCGGGGCGAAGCGGCGCTCTTCGCCGTCAACGAACGGCCGCGCCAGGGTGCCAAGGGCTTTCACCGGGTGAAGCTGCGCCACGGCGTCAGCCGCATCCGCGCCGGCCGGCGCTTCACCGCCGGCATCATCTTCCACGACGCGCAATAAAGTCGGCGCACTTAAGAAACCACGCGCTCTCGATCCGCACACTTTGACTTGGGTCATGGAGATGTATTGCCGCAAAGACAAACATGGACCGACTGCAATGCTTCGAGGAAAGCCCGGCCATGTCTGCTTCTTCATCCAAAGGCATCACCCTCTACATCCTGCTGGCCCTGCTCGCCGCACCTCTCGTTGCCGCGGCGCAAAGCGGCAGCGATGCCCTGCAGCCGCGCCCGGGCCTGGACCCCTGGGCGGTGGAGATCGAGGAACTGCCGGCCTGGGACCTGCAGCAAAGTCCGCCACCCTTGGAAGCGCGCGCCCGGCGCCACCTGGAATTCATCCAGGCCGGCGTGCCGCTGGAATACCGCAGCCGCCGCAACCCCTTTCCAAACACCCTGGGCACCATCGAAGAGGGCGCGCGTCTCTACGGCGCCAACTGCGCCGGCTGCCACGGGCAGGACGGCCGCGGCAACGGCGACGCCGGGCTCGACCTGCTGCCCTCGCCGGCGCTGCTGGCGAGCCTGATGGACAAGCAGGGCGCCATCGACGAATACCTGTTGTGGTCGGTCGCCGAGGGCGGCGAGCCCTTCGACACCGCCATGCCCGCCTACCGGGACCGCCTGCGCGAAGCCGACATCTGGCGCATCGTCACCTACATGCGCGCCGGCTTTCCGGATGAAAACGGCGGCTGACGACGGCACGGCCCCTGGCCCTGACAGCGACCGGGCACCGGCCGGGCGTAACCCTTCACGGAATGGCGTCATCCAATAAAAGCCCTGTGATCAAGAACCCCTGACGGATGACAGGGCCGGGGCGCCCCTGTAGGCTGCCCCTTCTAAGCTAATGGGCTGGAGTTTGCGGTCTTTGACCCGGCCCGAGGTCCATAGCGGGGGCAGCCGAACGGCCCTTTATCAGCCGTATCGGATGCTTTTACCTGTCGAGAACCGGGAGACGACAACCATGCGCCGCCGTATCGCGCTTCTGCCTCTGCTGGCCGCCTGCCTGACCGCCTTTGCAACCGGCGCCTTGGGGCTGGGCGCCGCCCAGGACGCCCAAGCCGCCGAGGAGCGGCCCTGGAGCGAAATCACCGATGCCGCCAAGGGCCAGACGGTCTATTGGAACGCCTGGGGCGGCGACGAGCGCATCAACGCCTATATCGCCTGGGTCGGCGAGCGGGTCTGGGACGACTACGGGATCATGGTCCGCCATGTGAAGCTGGCCGACACCGCCGATGCCGTGTCGCGGGTGCTGGCCGAGCGCGCCGCCGACAAGACCGAAGGCGGCTCCATCGACCTGATCTGGGTGAACGGCGAGAACTTCGCCACCATGAAGGAAAACGACCTGCTCTACGGCCCCTTCACCCAGGCGCTGCCGAACTTCCAGCTCGTTGATTTCGAGGACAAGCCCTCCACCCTGGTCGACTTCACCGTCCCGACCGACGGCCTGGAGGCGCCCTGGGGCATGGCCAAGCTGAACTTCATCTATGATTCCGCAAGGGTCGGCGAAACCCCGGGCTCGATCCCCGCCCTGCTCGACTGGGCCAAGGCCAATCCGGGGCGCTTCAGCTATCCGACGCCGCCGGACTTTTTCGGCACCACCTTCCTGAAGCAGGTGCTGATCGAACTGGCGCCCGATCCGGCCTTTCTGCAGCAGCCGGTGGAAAGCGATTCCCAGGTCGAGCAGGTCGCCCACCCGCTCTGGGAATTCCTCGATGCGCTGCATCCCCATCTCTGGCGCGGCGGCGAGGTCTTCCCGGCCAGCGGCCCGGCCCAGCGCCAGTTGCTGGACGACGGCGAGCTGGACATCGCCATTTCCTTCTATCCCTCCGAGGCCTCCTCGGCGATCGCCAACGGCCTGCTGCCGGAAACCGCCCGCACCTTCGTGCTGGACGGCGGCACCATCGGCAACACCCACTTCGTCGCCGTGCCCTTCAATGCCAGCGCCGCCGAGGGCGCCATGGTGGTGGCCAACTTCCTGATGGGGGCCGAGGCCCAGGCCCGTAAGCAGAACCCGGAGATCTGGGGCGACGACACGGTGCTGGCCATGGCCAAGCTGGACGATGCCGGGCGCAAGCTTTTCGAAGACCTGCCGATCGGCGTCGCCACCCTGGCGCCCGAGGACCTGGGCCCGACGCTGCTGGAGCCCCATCCCTCCTGGATGGTGCGCATCGAAGCCGAGTGGCAGCGCCGCTACGCCCGCTAGGCGCTGTCGGCAAGTCGCAGGCCAAGGCGGCGAACGGCTTTATGGGTTGCAGGATACCCCTCACCCCGACCCTCTCCCACAAGGGGAGAAGGAGTCCCACTGGCGTGCTCCCTGACTCCCTTACTGCCCCCTCTCCCTTGACGGGAGAGGGCCGGGGTGAGGGTGAAACCGCCGTCTGCAACATGAAGCCGACCCCATGAACCGCCGCGATCTGCTGGGCTATCTGCCGGGTCTGACGCTGCTGCTGTTCCTGGCGCCGGTCGCTGCCGGGCTGATCGGCACCTGGCTGCCCGCCTTCGGGTACTTCCCGGCGCTGGGCGGCGAGGGCTTTGGGCTGACCCCCTGGGTGATGCTGTTCGACCATCCGGGCCTCGGCGAGTCGCTGCGGCTTACCCTCGTCTCCGGCCTGCTGGCAACGCTGGTTTCCTTCGCGCTCACGATGTTTTTCCTTGCCGCCTGTCACGGCAGCCGCTTCGTCCTCGCGGTCCGCGGCCTGATGGCGCCGCTGCTGGCGGTGCCCCATGCCGCCATGGCCCTGGGGCTCGCCTTCCTCATCGCCCCCAGCGGCTGGCTGGTGCGGCTGGCTTCCCCCTGGGCGACCGGCTGGGACCTGCCACCGGACGTCGCAACGCTGCAGGACCCCAACGCCCTGGCGCTGACCCTGGGTCTGATCATGAAGGAACTGCCGTTCCTGTTGCTGATGACCCTGGCGGCGCTGGAGCACAGCCGCGCGGACGAGCGCCTCGCCATCGCGCGGTCCCTCGGCTACGGACCGGTCATGGCCTGGCTGAAGACCGTGCTGCCGGCGATCTACCGCCAGATCCGTCTGCCGATTTACGCCGTGCTTGCCTATTCCCTGTCGGTGGTCGACATGGCCCTGATCCTGGCACCGCTTTCGCCGCCGCCGCTGGCGGTGCAGGTCTTCCGCTGGTTCAACGATCCCGATCTCACCATGCGTTTCGTCGCCGCCGCCGGCGCCGTGCTGCAGTTGCTGGTGGTGGTCGGCGCCATCGGCCTCTGGCGCTGCGCCGAAGTCCTTGCCGCCCGGCTCGGCCGCATCTGGATCGCCGGGGGCCGGCGCGGCGGCAAGGGGCGGGTCCTGCGGGTCCTGGTCACCGCCGTGATCCAGGTTTTGGTGGCCTTGGCCGCCGCCGGGCTGCTGGCCATGGCGATCTGGTCCGTGACGCGGCGCTGGCGCTATCCCGACGCCCTGCCTTCGGCCCTGACCACCGATGTCTGGGCACGCCAGGGCCACGATCTGATCTGGACCACCGGCACCACCCTGATCAGCGGCCTCGCCGCCGCCTTTATCGCCCTCGCCCTGGTGCTCGGCTGTCTGGAAAACGAACAGCGCCGCGGCCTGTCGATCTCTACCAGGGCCCTCTGGCTGCTTTATGCGCCGCTGCTGGTGCCCCAGGTCGCTTTCCTCTTCGGCAGCCAGGTGCTTTCCATCCAGATCGGCATAGATGGGACCTGGATTGCCCTGGTCTGGAGCCATCTCCTCTTCGTGCTGCCCTATGTCTTTCTTTCCCTCGCCGACCCCTACCGCGCCCTCGACGAACGCTACAGCCGCACGGCGCTCTGCCTGGGGGCCAGCCCGAACCGTATCTTCTGGCGCGTGAAGCTGCCCATGCTGCTGCGTCCGATCCTCTTCGCCACCGCTGTCGGTTTCGCCGTCAGCGTGACACAATACCTGCCGACCCTGTTTGCCGGGGCCGGCCGCTTCGTCACCTTGACGACCGAGGCCGTCAGCCTTTCCGCCGGAGGAGACCGCCGCGTCATGGGTGTCTTCGCCTTCCTGCAGGCAGCCCTGCCGCTTGCCGCCTTCGCCGCCGCCCTGGCGCTTCCCAAGCCCCTGGCGCGCAGCCGCGCGTTGCGGGAACAACGCGCATGACCGTGGTCTCCGTCACCAGGGACTACGGTCTCGCCCTGCGCCAAGTGGCGCTGAGCCACGGCGGCCGGCGCTTCCTCGGTCCCCTCAGCCTGGATGTCGCGCCCGGCGAGGTGGTCACCGTGATGGGACCCAGCGGCTGCGGCAAATCGAGCCTGCTGGCCTTCGTCTGCGGCACCCTGGACCCGGCACTCAGCGGGGCCGGCCGCATTCTGCTGAACGGCGCCGACATCGGCGCCCGCCCGCCGGAGCAGCGGCGGGTCGGCATCCTGTTCCAGGACGACCTGCTGTTCCCCCATCTCTCGGTGGCGGGCAACCTGGCTTTCGGCCTGCCGCCGGCAATGCGCGACCGCAAGGCCCGGCGCGCGCGCATCGAGGAAGCCCTGGCCGAAGCCGACATGGCGGAATTCTATGACCGCGACCCGGCCACCCTGTCGGGCGGACAGCGGGCGCGGGTCGCCCTGTTGCGTACTTTGCTGTCAGAGCCTTGCGCTCTGCTGCTCGACGAACCCTTTGCCAAGCTGGACGTCGCCCTCAGGGCCAGGTTCCGCAGCTTCGTCTTCGATCATGCCCGCGCCCAGGAACTGCCGACCCTGCTGGTGACCCACGATCCCCAGGATGCCGCCGACGCCGGCGGTCCGGTCATCGAAATCGACGCCGCCGGGCGTCTGCTTGGCGGCAAACAGGTCGCGGCAAACCAGCGCAGCCCGCAACGTCCCTAAGCGGCTGGCGCGACGGGCGTCGGACCCTGGGTCTCTGTTGGGCAAACGGAATAGTTTCTCAGATTCTCCGTCTTACCTTTAACGCGCCCCTCTAGGTGCGGTCATCGCCATACCCGCTCTCGATTTCAGGCCCATCAAAACACGAAAATCCTACACAAAGCACAACTGGGAACCGTTCAGCTTGCCAGACTGACCTGCGGGGGCGGCTTTGCAAAAAACGGGAGACTTTCGGAAATGATGCTACCGAAGATACTGATCTCACTGACAGCGGCCGTTGCGCTCAGCGGCTGCGTTGCCGGTTATAACGTCGACGAGATGCGGGGTGCTCAAGGCAGCGGCACCCCCTTCACCCAAGCGCTGACCGACGAATACAGAGACCTCACGGTCTTCGAAGCCGACGAAATGGTCGACTGGGTCTCCGCCGACCTCTATGCCCGCAAAGGCCTTCTCGCCGCCGAAGGCAGCGAGGTACAGCCGGAAGTCGTCAGCGACTGGCATCTACCGGAATCCATGGTCGATGAATTCACCACCGCCCGTGCCCGCCTGGTCGAGCTGCTGGATGCCAGCGCCAGAACCAAGGCGCCGGAAGATGCCGCCATCGCCCAAACGCGCTTCGACTGTTGGATCGAACAGCAGGAAGAAGGACACCAGTTGGACCACATCGCGCGCTGCCGCGAGGAATTCTATGCCGCCATCGAACGCCTCGAAGGCATGATGGCTGCCGCACCGCCGCCGCCTGCCCCCACCCCGGCCCCACCGCCGCCGGCGCGGCCGCAGGCCTTTGTGGTCTTCTTCGACTTCGACAGCGCCAGCCTCTCCCCCGACGCCGACGCGGTGATCGACGAGGCTCTGGCGGTCTCAGGTTCCGGCGGCTTCACCGAGTTCTCGGTAACCGGCCATGCCGACCGCGCCGGTTCCGAAGACTACAACCTGGAACTCTCTCTGCGCCGCGCCAACGCCGTGCGTGACGCCCTGAGCAGCGGCGGGGCCGATCCGGACGGGCTCTTCGTCGCCGGTCGCGGCGAAGCCGAACCGGCGGTTCCAACCGCCGACGGGGTGCGCGAGCAGGCCAACCGACGAGTGGAAATAATTCCTCAATAACAACAACTTATTATGTTTTTGGGCCGGAGTCGCAGATCAGCGGCTCCGGCCCTTTCTTGTCGGTCCCTGAGGGCGTAAACTGCGGTCGATCAGATATCGTCGGGCGGCAGCCGAGAGGCTTCGGACTAAAAGCCTCGCTGCGGGCCGCCGGCCGAAAAGGAACCCTCAAGATCATGTACAGCGCCACCACCCAGTCCATCAACGTGACGGTGAAGCCGATCTACCTGGACGACCAGTCCTCGCCCACCGAGGGACACTATGTCTGGGCCTATCAGGTGACCATTGAAAACAGCGGCCGTGAGACCGTGCAGTTGCTGAATCGCTATTGGCGGATCACCGATTCCATGGGCCGCGTGCAAGAGGTTCAAGGTGCCGGTGTGGTCGGCGAGCAGCCGACCCTGGAACCCGGCGAAAGCTTTGAATACACCAGCGGCACCCCCCTCACCACACCGTCTGGAATCATGGTCGGAACCTACGAGATGGAGTGCGCCGACGGGCGGCGCTTCGACGTCGAGATCCCGGCCTTTTCGCTGGACAGCCCGCATCAGCCCGTGCAACTCAACTAGCGCCTGTCAGGCTGAGCCGTTTGGCCGGGAACCTTGGGGGAAGAACGCCGCGTGAGCGACAGCCACAACATTCAGCCGCTTGCCGCTCGCGGACGGCCGAGCCGGCAGCAGGGCCCGTTCCGCAGCAATGCCTCGACCCGGCGCGCGTTCCTTGCCCTGGTCGGCAATCCTGTCAGCTAGAGCGCCGCAACCGTGATCGAACTGCGCCCGGTCATCTTCGTCATCGGTATTCTGATCACCGTCCTGGCCATCGCCATGATCATTCCGGCGGTGGTCGACGCCGCGGTCGGCCATCCCGACTGGCTGGTCTTCTCCAAGGCCTCGGCGGTCACCCTTTTCACCGGGGTGTCGATGATGCTGACGACGCGGGCGAAGCTGGGCAACTTCTCCCTGCGCCAGGCCTTTGTGATGACCAACCTCGCCTGGCTGGTCATCGCCATCTTCGGCGCCCTGCCTTTCACCTTTTCAGAGCTGGAGCTGAGCTTCACCGACGCCTTCTTCGAATCCATGTCCGGCGTCACCACCACCGGCGCCACGGTGATCGTCGGCCTGGATTTCGCCCCGCCGGGCATCTTGTTGTGGCGGTCGATCCTGCAATGGCTCGGCGGCGTCGGCATCATCGTCATGGCCGTCGCCATCCTGCCGGTACTGCAGGTCGGCGGCATGCAGATGTTCCGCGTCGAAGCCTTTGAAACCGACAAGGTGCTGCCGCGCGCCGCGCAGATCGCCGGCGGCATATCGATCATCTACGTCTTTCTGACCGCCGTGGCGGCGATTCTTTTTTGGTCCGTCGGCATGAACACCTTCGATGCTGTCGCCCATGCCATGACCTCTATCGCCACCGGCGGGTTCTCCACCTACGACGCGTCGGTCGCCCACTTCGCCAATCCCGCCGTCGATTGGACCATGAGCTTCGTCATGGTGCTGGGCTCGATCCCCTTCGTGCTTTACCTGCGGGTCATCCGCGGCGACTTGCGGCCGGTCTTCGCCGACGCCCAGGTGCGCTGGTTTCTGACCATCCTGGGCATTACCATCGTTCTCATCACACTCTGGCTCGCCTCCGGCTCGGCTCTGGGTTTCTTCGACGCCCTGCGCTATGCCACCTTCAACGTCATCTCGGTAATGACCGGCAGCGGCTTTTCCACCGCCGACTACAACGCCTGGGGCAGCTTTGCGGTTTCGGTCATGTTCATTCTGATGTTCGTCGGCGGCTGTGCCGGCTCGACCACCTGCGGCGTCAAGATCTTCCGTCTGCAGGTGCTTTATTCCACCGCCCGGGCACAGCTCCACCGCCTGATGCAGCCCAACGGCGTGTTCTTTCCCTATTACAACAAGAAGCCGATCCCCGAAGCCGTCGCGTCTTCGGTGATGTCGTTCTTCTTCCTCTTCGTCATCTGCTTTGCCTTTCTCGCCATGGGCCTGGGCATGACCGGCCTGGACTTCGTCACTGCCATTTCCGGCGCCGCCTCAGCCATCGCCAATGTCGGCCCGGGCCTGGGCGACGTGATCGGACCGGCCGGGAACTACGCCAGCCTGCCGGACAGCGCCAAGCTGCTGCTTTCGGTCGGCATGCTGCTGGGGCGTCTCGAACTCTTCACCGTGCTGATCCTGCTGGCCCCCGCATTCTGGCGTGGTTGAGGAAAAAAACATGATACGACCCACCTCCCGCGACATGATCGAGAAGCTTGTCGGCTTCGACACGGTATCGGCCAAGTCGAACCTGGCGCTGATCGACTTCGCGCAGAACTATCTGGAAAGCCACGGCGCGCGCTGTCAGCGCAGCACCAATCCCGAAGGCACAAAGGCCAACCTGCTGGCCAGCCTGGGCCCCGACCTGCCCGGCGGCGTGGTGCTTTCAGGACACAGCGATGTGGTGCCGATCGACGACCAGCCCTGGGACAGCGATCCCTTCACCCTGGTCGAAAAGGACGGACGGCTTTACGGCCGCGGCACGGCGGACATGAAAAGCTTTCTCGCCATTGCCCTGGGGCTGGTGCCGGAGTTCACCGCCAAGCCCCTGGCGCGGCCGATCCACCTTGCCTTCTCCTATGACGAGGAAGTCGGCTGTACAGGCGTTCCCGGCCTGATCAACGATCTGACTCACAGCCTGCCGGAGCCGGCGCTGGTGATTGTGGGCGAGCCGACCTCCATGCAGATCGTCAACGGGCACAAGGGCTGCTTTCTCTTCGAGACCCGGATCAAGGGTCAGGCCGCCCATTCCAGCCTGCCGCAACTGGGCGCCAACGCCATTATGGCCGCCGGCAGAATCATCGCCCACATCGCCGAACTGGCAGAGGCAAAGCGCAGCGCCGCCGACCTGAACAACCCCTTCGACCCGCCCTACACCACCTTCAACCTCGGGGAAATCAACGGCGGCAAGGCCATCAACATCGTCGCCCAGGATTGCCGTTTCACCTGGGAATTCCGCCCCCTGCCCGGCGAAGACACCGCAGCCATCATTGCCGAGATTGAACGCTTCACTCAGGAAGACGTCCTGCCGAAGTTGCGCGAATTCGCGCCCCATGCGGAGATCGAAACCCTGCGCCCCGCAACAGTCCTTCCGCTCGCGCCGGAAGACGAGGGTGCGGCGGAGAGCCTGGTGCGCCGCCTCACCGGGGCCAATGACAGCAGGGTGGTTTCCTTCGGCACCGAGGGTGGTTTGTTCCAGGCCGCCGGTCTGTCGACCATCGTCTTCGGGCCCGGCTCCATCGACCAGGCTCATCAGGCCAACGAGTACATCGACCTTTCGCAGGTGGCGGCCTGCGAGACCTTCCTGCTGAAGCTCCGCGACTGGGCGGCCGCCTGAAGGTCTCAAGCACTACTTCTGAAGCAGATCCAGTTCCGCAACGCTGTGGAATGTGACCGCCGCGCCGAAGAAGCGGCTGGCGAAGGTCGACACCCGTTCGGGATCGCCTGATGTCAGGAAACGGACACCGCCGGCAGCGTTCTGCGCTGCGGCAAAGCGCTTATGGCGGCGCAGATAATCCGCCAGGCTGTCCGCCACGATCAGGGGCTGGTCGAGCAGGCGGGTTTCTTCCGGCAGGGCAGCGGCAAAGCAATCGGCCACCAGCGGATAGTGGGTACAGCCCAGCACGGCGGAGTCCGGTTTCTCGCCGCCGCTCGCCGCCATCAGTTCGCCGACATAACCGGAAACCATGCTCTGCAGTTCGTCCGCTGCGGCCTGTCCTTCGATCGCCGCCACGAGGTTTTTGCAGGCCTGGGAGACCACCCGCAACTGCGGTGCGCGCAGAGAAATCTCCAAGGGATAGGCACCGGAAAGCACCGTGCGTTCGGTGGCGAAGATGGCGACCAGTCCGTCCGGTTGCGTTTGGCCGGGCACCGGCAGGCCGTCGCGCCAGGAAACCGCCGTCAAAGCCTCAACCATCGGCACGAAGACGCCGAGCACCCGGTGATTGGGCGCGTTCTGCGGCAGCCAGTCCTGCTGCATCCGCCGAAGGGCGACGGCCGAAGCGGTGTTGCAGGCCAGCAGCACCAAGCGGCAGCCGTGCTGGAACAGCCGCTCCACCGCCTCCAGCGTCAGGCGGTAGACTTCTTCCGGATCGCGCCGGCCATAGGGCGCAAAGGCGTGATCGCCGAAATAGACGAAGTGTTCCTGCGGCATGCGCGCCGTCAACTGGCGCAGCACCGTCAGCCCGCCGTGACCGGAATCGAAAACCCCGATCATTCTGATAAATCCATTCCAGCGGCCTGCTGAAAAAGGAGGATGGAGCCCTCAGCCATCCTTCGGGACAGCCCCCTACGGGGCTTCCTCAGGATGAGGTTTGGGCCCGACTTCAAAGAGTTGACCTCATGCTGAGGAGGCGCGCAGCGCTGTCTCGAAGCATGTCTGCCCCAATCACGCGACCCTTTCAGCAGGCTGCTAGAGCACGATGTAAGGAAAGAAGGCACTGCGGATGGTTTCCTCAAGCTGGCTGTCGAGGTCCTTCATGACGTCCTCCGTCAACTTGTACCAGACCGCCTCGCGTTCTCTCAGGCTAATATCTTCCGGCACGGTGACAGAGCGGCGCGCCTCGGCCCGCGCCGTGCCCTGAACCTGGCGGCCGTCGAGAACCTCCATGTCGATGACGATCCTTGTCTCATAGCGCTCCGACTGGTCCGTGGTCAGCAATCCGGTGACGCCGCTTTCGGTCGCCAGCGCCGTCTCGACCGCGGAAGCCTCACGCACGATGTAGCGGAACACCAGGCGATCGCCCTCGGCCTCCAGCCGGTCCTGCGCCCAACGCACGGCGGCATCGTTGGGCCTTACGGGAAAGCGGTGTTCGACATTGGGATCCTTCCCCGGCGCCAGATAAGCCTGTTCGACGCGAACCTCGCCGACATCGAGCCGGATTTCCGGCTTGTGGGCATAAGTGATCTCGGCAAAGCGGTTTTGCGGATCATCCAAAGCACAAGCCGCCACCAGGCCGAACAGGAATACCGAAAAAGGCAGACGCCTCACATAGGCCAACATGCCGCAGACTCCTTAAACTCTCTCTTTCGAAGGCAGGGGACAGGGATAGTGAGGGAATTGGGCAGGATCAAGGCGAGGGACTTGTCAAGGCGGGCGCCTGATCAAGACGCGTAGATGCGTTCCAGGTCGGCGTCGTCGAAACGGTAAACCCTGGTACAGAACTCACAGGTTACTTCAACCGCGCCGTTCAGCTTCAGGTCCTCAATCTCCGCCCGCGGCATGGCGGCCAGTACGGCCTCCAGCCTCTCGCCGGAGCAGCGGCAAGCCTCCACCAGAGGGCGCGGCTCGAAGACCCGCACCCCCTCCTCGTGGAACAGGCGGTAGAGCAGATCGTTCAGCGGCAGGCTGTCGTCGAGCAACTCCTCGGGGCTGCAGCTTGCCTGCAACACCATGGCCCGGCGCCAGTCGTCCTCATGATCGATATCGCCGATGCTCTCCTCCGGCAGGCGCTGCAGCACCAGGGCGGCGGCGACCCAGGCACCGCCACGCCGGCCAGCCGCCAGCACGATGCCGCTCTGCAACTGTTCGGACTGCATGAAGTAGTGCTGCAAACAGTCCGCCAGGGTATCGCCGTCCAACGCGACGATGCCCTGATAGCGGTCGCTGTGAGATCCCTGATCCACGGTAAAGGCCAGCGCCCCCTTGCCGAACAGGGCCGGCACCGTCGGGCGGCCGCCGTCCGCCGCCGCGACGGCCCGGTCCAGCTTTTCCTGGTCGAAGCTGGCATAGCCGCGCATCGCGCCCTCGGAGGTGACGTCGACCACCATGATGCGGATCGCGCCGTCACCGCTGGCCTGCAGCGTGAAGACCCCTTCATACTTCAGCATCGCCGAGAGACCGCCGCAGAGCGCCAGCATCTCCGCCAGCAACTGGGCGACGGGTTCGGGATAGTCGTGGCGCCTCAGGATCTCGCTGCTGACCTGCTCCAGGCGCAGGAGGCGCCCCCGGATGTCGGAGGATTCGAGCAGGAAGGGCTGGACCTGGTCGGCTTCAAGCCGTGCGCCGGGACTGCCGCCTTCCGGCATCAGGTCAGACACCATGTGAGAATGCCCTTTTGGGCATGAAGCCGATTTTCAGCCTCGTCCCAGACCGCCGACTGCGGACCGTCGATGACCGCCGCCGTCACCTCGTCGCCGCGATGGGCCGGCAGGCAGTGCAGGAAAATCGCATGCGGCTTGGCCTGCGCCATGACGCGCTCGTCCACCTGATAGGAGCGCAGCAGGTTATGGCGGCTCTCGCCGTCGTCGTCGCCCATCGACACCCAGGTATCGGTGACCACCGCGTCGGCATCTTTCACCATGGCATCGACATCGGAGGAGACGATGATCTTGCCGCCTTCCGCCGCCGCCCAGTCGAGCACCGGCTGCGGCGGGCGCAGGGGTTCCGGACAGGCCAGACGCAGTTCGAAGTTGAAACGCACCGCCGCGTGAATCCACGAGGCCGCCATGTTGTTGCCGTCGCCGCACCAGGTCACCACCTTGCCGTCGATGCGGCCGAGATGTTCCTCGAAGGTCATGACGTCGGCCATCAACTGGCAGGGATGGGTCACATCGGTGAGGCCGTTGATCACCGGCACCGTCGCGTAGTCCGCCATCTCCAAAAGGATCTCTTCCTTGGTGGTGCGGATCATGATGGCATCGACATAGCGCGAGAGCACGCGGGCGGTATCGGCAACGGTCTCGCCGCGGCCGAGCTGGGTGCCGCTCGGCTCCAGCACCACGGCTCTGCCGCCCAACTGGTTGGCCGCCACCTCGAAGGAAACGCGGGTGCGGGTCGAGGGTTTCTCGAAGATCATCGCCAGGGTCTTTCCGGCCAGAGGCGCTGCCTCGCCGTTGGCGGCCTCGCCGCGCTTTATGCGGCCGGCGGTATCCAGCATGACCCGCAGCTCGGCGGTATCGAGCCGGTCGAGATCGAGAAAGTGTTTGGGCCGGTTTGCGGTCTGCGCTGTCATGTCACGCAGCCTTCGCCCAGGTAGCGCAGGCCCGGTCGATGGCCTGAACCGCTTCCTTCACCTGGGTCTCGTCGATGATCAGCGGCGGCAGCAGGCGAATGACGTTCTCCGCCGCGCCGACCGTCAGCAGGCCCTCTTCGCGCAGCTTCGCAATGATTTCGGTATTGGGCGCCACGCACTGCAAACCCAGCATCATCCCGGCCCCGCGCACCCCGGCCAGAACCTCGGGATAGCGTTTCACCAGATCGTTCAGTTCGCGCCACAGCAGGCGGGCGATACGGTCGACCTGCGGCAGGAAACCTTCTTCCAGCATCACGTCGAGCACCGCATTGGCAACCGCCATGGCCAGCGGGTTGCCGCCGAAGGTGCTGCCGTGGGTGCCGGGCTGCATGGCCTCGGCCGCCTTGTCCGTCGCCAGGATGGCGCCGATCGGAAAGCCGCTGCCCAGGCCCTTGGCCAGCGCCATGACGTCCGGCGCCATATCGGCCCACTGATGGGCGAAGAGCTTGCCGGTCCGGCCCATGCCGCACTGAATCTCGTCGAAAATCAGCAGCAGGCCATATTCGTCGCAGACCGCCCGCAGGGCGCGCAGATAGTCCAGATCGGCCGGGCGCACGCCGCCCTCGCCCTGGATTGGTTCGACCAGGATCGCCGCGGTCTCCGACGTGATCGCGTTGCGCAGTTCGTTCATGTTGCCGAAGGGCACCGAGTCGAAGCCCTCGCTGACCGGCCCGAAACCATCGAGGTACTTGGGGTTCCCGGCCGCCGAGAGGGTCGTCAGGGTGCGGCCGTGAAAGGCGCCGGTGCAGGAGATCACCCGCGTCTTTTCCGGATGACCGGCGGCGAAGTGATAGCGGCGGGCGAGCTTCAGGGCGCCCTCCACCGCCTCGGCGCCGGAGTTGCAGAAGAACACCCGGTCGGCAAAGCTGCTGGCGGCGATACGCTCGGCCAGCCGGGCACCGTCGGGAATGGTGTAGAGGTTGGAGACGTGCCAAAGCTTGGCAGCCTGTTCCTGCAGCACCTCGACCAGATGCGGGTGGCTGTGGCCCAGGGCGTTCACCGCAATGCCGGAGGCAAAGTCCAGATATCGTCGCCCGTCCGCCGTATAGAGATAGGGGCCTTCGCCGCGCTCGAAAGCGAGGTCGGCGCGCGCATAGGTCGGCATCAAAGCGTCACTCACGGACCAAACTCCTAAATCCAGGACCACCAACGGCTGTCGCCCGGTCTGGCCCCGAGAGGTCAAACCCAAGATTCGCTTGGTTTTGGGCTGATATTCAAGCCACTTCAAAGCCTATGCGGCTTTCACCCCAGGCTGAAGGGGCGACACTATTGGCGGAATACCGGGCACTGTCAACCAAACCGTCAACGATGAAGGAGCCAAGCGGCGCGACCCACGGCCATCGCCGGGTGTGGACCGACATCACCCCCAAACGCCTCCGCGGCTTCTGATTGCGCGCCGCCCAAACCCGGCTGCAAGACCAACCCGCCGGCAAGATCGTCACCCAACCGTCATGCTTCGCGCTGCCAAGGCCAAGGCGCCAACGGCGGAATTGCTGGCCCTTCCGGAAACCAACCGCAACGGCCTTGCGCAACCGGAGAGGCGCATGGCCTTGTAGGTCCTTCAGAGCCGACAGATCTTCGGCGCTTTCACCGAAGTCACGCAGACCAACGGCGCCGGACCGCAGGCAGGAAGATGAACGCCCAGGCAACCGAAACAGAGATCGATCCGCAACTGGCACCCAGCCTGGGCGAGGCCTTTCGCGTCTTCGCGAAAATCGGACTCCTCTCATTCGGCGGGCCGGCGGCGCAGATCGCCCTGATGCATCGCGTCATCGTCGAAGAGAAGGGCTGGTTGAGCGAGAGCCAATATCTGAGCGCGCTCAGCTTCTGCATGCTGCTGCCGGGGCCGGAAGCGATGCAACTCGCCACCTATTCGGGCTGGCGACTGCACGGCTGGCGCGGCGGCCTGCTGGCCGGGCTGCTGTTCGTTCTGCCGGGGGCGGTGGTCATCCTGGCGCTGGCGGCGGCCTATGCCGCGTTCGGCCAGGTTCCGCTGGTCGCCGCCCTCTTTCTCGGGATCAAGGCGGCCGTCCTGATCATTGTCGTCGAGGCTTTGTTGAAAGTAGCCAAGCGGGCGCTGCTGCACAGCGAACACTGGATGCTGGCGGGCTTTGCCTTCGTCGGCCTGTTCTTTCTCGCCCTACCCTATCCGCTGATCGTTCTCCTGGCCGCCGCCTTCGGCTTTCTGTACGGGGCCAAAACCGGGGAGGCCCCCGCCACCCGGAAGCCGGCCGGCGCGCCGCTGCGCCAGACCGTGACGACCATCTTTCTCTGGCTGGCGATTTGGTGGATACCGGTACTGGCGGTCGGACTGTTCTTCGATCAGGCGATCCTCTCGGAAATCGGCGCCTTCTTTTCAAAGCTGGCGGTCGTGACCTTCGGCGGTGCCTATGCCGTGCTGGCCTACATGGCCCAGGACGTGGTCCATCACTTCGGCTGGCTCACGGCGGGCGAGATGATGGACGGGCTCGGCCTCGCCGAGACCACCCCGGGCCCGCTTATTCTGGTGACCGAGTTCGTCGGCTTCATCGCCGCCTATCGCGAGGGCGGCCTGGGGCTGGGTCTGGCCGGGGCCGCCGTCACCCTCTGGGTCACCTTCGTTCCCTGCTTCCTGTGGATCTTCGCCGGGGCGCCCTACATCGAGTGGATCTCTACCCAGCCACGCCTCAGCAGGGCGCTTTCCGCCATCACGGCCGCAGTCGTCGGCGTGATCCTCAACCTCTCGGTCTGGTTCGCCCTCCACGTCGTCTTCGCCAGTGTTTCGGCGGAGATTTACGGCCCCTTCACCATCTGGCAACCCGATCTTATGTCCGTCGACTGGCGGGTGCTGGTGCTGTCGGCTCTCTGTGCTTTTCTCATTCTCAGGCGGCACTGGGGCATCACACCGGTCCTGGCGATTGCATCCCTCGCCGGCGCGGTGCTGAGCGTTCTGTTCTAGCCGGGCACCGCAAGGCGGCCGGCGGCAGTTCAGTGCAGCCGCGTGACGGTGAAGCCCTGCACCTCAAGCAGTCGGAGAATACCTTCCTCCCCCGAGAGGTGGCCTGCCCCGACGGCCACGAAGGTGGGGCCTTCCGCCATCAGCGGCAGCATGCGCTCAACCATGATCCGGTTGCGGTTTCTCAGAATCCTGAAGTCCAGCTTCTCCGCAGCCTGGGGTTCGTACCAACTGAGGCTTTCATGCCAAAAGGCATGCAGCATCGCGAGGTCGCCGTCGAGATAAGACTGCACCATCGGCGCGCCGGATCGCCGGCTGTGATAAAGCTCGACCGTGGCCCGCAGCAGCATCGCCTGGA
Source organism: Pelagibius sp. (assembly GCF_965249265.1). Classification (NCBI taxonomy): domain Bacteria; kingdom Pseudomonadati; phylum Pseudomonadota; class Alphaproteobacteria; order Rhodospirillales; family Rhodovibrionaceae; genus Pelagibius; species Pelagibius sp. The sequence goes on from NZ_OZ252224.1 coordinate 4,657,602, forward strand.
TTTCAAGCGGGATGGTGTCGTACTTGGTGAAACCCTCTTCCTGGGTTTCCAGACCGACAACGGTCTTGCCTTCGTCGCGCGCGCGGGTCTGCAGCCAGTCGTCCAGGACCGGCTGGTTGCGGATCGATTCATCATCATTGGTGTAGAAGCCGGCCCGCGCACCGCCGAGGTAGTCCCAGAAGATCCAGGGCTTCAGATCGTTGCGCGGCCGCTGGTCCCTAGACCGCATGATGAACTGAAGTTTGCCGAAGGTGTCATTGCCGACGATACTGCGCAGGGTGGTTCCCTCAGGCAACTTCACCATCTCGACATCGGCTTCAAAGGCCTCGGCATCCGGGCCGTAGTCGTACTCGAAGGCGGCAATCTCAGAGTCGACAAACGCACTCTCCACCGCCGCGGGGATGTCGAGCACCCGCGGATCGGAGATATGGTAGGTGCCGAAGACGTAACTGGGCTCGATGCCCTCGCCGTCAATCTGCCAGATGCGGCCCTGGCCAAAAGGGATGTCCGGCCGTTCCGGCAACGGACGCGGCTCCGGCGCCGCGCAGCCGGCAATCACTGCAACCAGCAGTCCGCAACACGCCACGCTCCGCGCGCGGGACCTCCATATCTCGGCGAACATCACATCCCAACCCCAAAGATCAATCAAGCAAGCGGCAACAGCCTCAACTGCCGATCTTATCCCTCAAGGATTGCACCCTAGGCATGAAATTTGAAGTCGGAAAATTCAACCGAAACCAATCCCTACGAAGTCAGTAAATCCGCGTCACCCGATAGCCGCGCTGCTCCAGAAGATGAAGGATGCCCTCCTCGCCGGGCATGTGCAGGGCGCCGACGGCGATGAAGGCCTTGCCGCGCTTCAGCAGCGGCAGCATCCGCTTCACCATCGTGTGGTTGCGCGCGTCGAGAAAGGCTTCCTTGAACACCTGGGCATCGGGTTCGGCGTCGTTAGCAGCCATCTCCTCGACCTGACGATAGGCGGTCCGCATGTCCCCCGCCAGATACTGTTCAAGCAGTTCGGCATGGCCGTCCGGGTTCTCCTCCAACTGCGCCAGCACCTCGCGCAGGATTTCCGCAGGATCACTCTCGCCCTGAACCGCCTCGAATGCGGCAATCTGCTCTTCGACCTTCTCCAGCGCGACCACCCGCATGCCAAGATCGTAGGCCCATTGGATCAGCCAGAGATCAAGGATCAGATCACCGTCTAGACGACGCCGGAATTCTTCGGGGGAAACCTGGAACGTCAAAGCCAGGGCCCAGGGCTGCATCGTCTCGACCGCCCTGGCCGGAATGCCATAGGCCGCCGCCAGTTCTACGACCTTTTCGTAGGTTTCCTTATCCAGCAATTTGGCAAGGGACGTCCGCTTCGGCAGACGCTGGGCCTGTGCCGTCTTCTCGCGCTCTTCGGGATGAAACAGCAACTCGAAGGCGGCCTGCTCCGATCCTTCAAAGGCCCGGCGGATTTCCGGTGGCAGATCGCGCACCCGTGCGTCTGTTACGTGGATGGTGCCCATGACATGACTGGGCGGCGCATCGCCCCGCTCGATCTTCCAGAGCCGGCCCTCGCCGTGGCGGACCGGATGGTCTTCGGCGGCGGCGGCCACGCCCGACCACAGCAGCAGAATCCCGAGGACGGGAAGTCCAAGAACAGCACGGAACGGCAGGCCAAAGTGTTTTCCGGTCATGGCAGGTTCCCAAGGCGCGGTCGATTGCCGATCGCCTCAGGCTGCCCCGGAAAGCTTAAGAATCAGGCAAATCCGGGATTTGTCTCAATACACCCGGGTCACGCGGTAACCCTGCTTTTCCAGGAGATCGAGGACGCCGCCTTCGCCCGGCAGGTGGGCGGCGCCGATGGCAATGAAGGCCTGCCCGTCGGCGAGGTAGGGCTGCATCCGCGTCACCATGGTGACGTTGCGGTCATAGATCAGACGCTGCCGAAACCGTTCTGCCGCTTCCTGATCGCTGACACCGGACATGTCGTTTACCTGATCCAGGATGGCCCCGATATCGCTCTTCATGTAAGCCTGAAACAGTGCCGCAAATTCATTTTCCGCCTTGGCGCTGTCAGCCACGAGATCCCGGACCATGGCGACCTGTTCGGCTTCCGTCATCTCGTTGAAAACGGCAATCTGTTCGCGATAGCTTTCCAGGCCGTGCACCGGCTTGCCGCGGCGCTGGGCCTCGCTGCGCAGCCATTCGTCCAGGCTCTTCTCACCCCGGGCCTTGCGGGCCATCTCCGCCGGCGGCGCAACGAGGAAAAGGCTTAGGGCCCAAGGTTTCAGCGGCCGCAATGCCTGGGGCGGCAGATTGTAACGGGTCGCCGCCTGGGCGACCGTCGCGAAGAGTTCCGGCCCCAGGATCTCGTCGAGTTGGCGCCCGTCGGAGAGCATCATCGCCTGGGTCATGAGCGCCGGACCCTGCGGGTCGTCCGGCAACTCAAAGACCGCGACATGCGCGGCGATAAAGGGCTGGCGCACCTGTTCCGGCAGCTCGCGCAGACGTGGATCGCTCAGATGGATGGTGCCAAAGACATGACTTGCAGGACGGCCGTCGCGCTCGACCTTCCAGAAAACGCCCTGGGTGAAGCGCGTTTCCTCTGCAGCGGCCGGCGCGGCGACCAGTAGCGCCGCAAGAAAACCCGCAAGAAGAAGCGGCAGAGCCGCCGACTTTACGGTTTGATCTTGTAACCCACGGCAAAGAGCCGCCAGCCCAGTAAAGCCAGCCCCAGAATGAGGATGCCGAGTACCGCGAAACCGACGGTATGGGAGCTTTCCGCGTGGCCGATCAGCCCGGCGCGGAAACCATCGATCGCGTAGAAGACGGGGTTGTAGAAGATCCATTCTCTGAAAGCCTCCGGCAGGCGCTCAACCGAAAAGAAGGTTCCGGACAGCAGCCCCAGGGGCACGACGACGAAACCTTCCACTGCAGAGTAGTGATCCCAGCGCTCGGCCCAAAGCCCCACGACAGTCCCGAGAAAGCCGAAGAGCAGAGCCGTCGCGACGGCAAAACCGATAACCAAGCTTGCATCGAAAGATGAAAAATCCACGAAGACCGACGCCGCCCCGCCGACCAGCAAGCCTACCGCAAGGCCGCAGGTTGCCGAGGAAAGCGCATAGCCGGCGAGCAGTTCAAGCGGGCTCAACGGCGCCATCTGCACGTCGGTGATCATGCCTTCCATCTTCTCGAAAACCAGCATCGCCGCCGCATTCTCAAAGGCGGTGTGGGCGATGGCGTAGAGAATGATCCCCGGGGCGATGAACTGGATCAGGTCGATTCCCGGCACCATGGCGGCGCGTTCGCTCTGGGCCACGGCGAAGACCAGTACGAAGAGCAGGCTTGAGACCAGGGGCCCGACCAGCAATTCCAGGCCGAAGCGGAAGAACCGCAGGACGCCGCGTTTGTAATAGTGCGTCCAGAAGCCGAGGCGGTTGAAACGCCTGAAGGCCGGCGCCTGCCAGCGGCGGAAGGAGAGCAGTGCCCGGGGGGAGGACGGCTGCCGTATGCTCATGGTTTCAAGCGATAGCCGCTGGCCAGCATGCGGTGCGCCACGGCCCAGAGAAACAGATTGAACAGCGCCATGACCACCAGGCCGGTCCCCAGCGAACCGTCGGCATGGCCGATGAAGCCGTAGCGAAAACCGTCGATCATGTAGAAGAAGGGATTGAAGTGCGCCACCGTCTGCCAGATCGGCGGCAGACGCTCGATCGAGTAGAAAGTGCCGGAGAGAAAGGAGAAAGGCGTGATCACGAAGTTGGTCACCGCGGCGATGTGATCGAACTTTTCCGACCAGATGCCGCCGATCATGCCGAGCAGCGCCAGCATCAGCGATGCCATCAGCGCATGATAGAGGATGAACAGCGGCGCGTGGATCTGCAGCGGTACGAAGAGCCACATGCCAAGGCCCACCGCCGCGCCGACCATCAGGCCGCGGGTAACGCCGCCGGCGGAAATGCCCAGGGTCAGCTCTGTCGCGGAAAGCGGCGGCATCAGAATGTCGACGATATTGCCCTGAACCTTGGCGATCACCAGGGAGGAGGAGGTGTTGGCGAAAGAGTTCTGCACCATCGCCATCATGATCAGGCCGGGGCCCAGGAAGACTGCGAAGTCGACGCCGCCGACCTGGCGCCCGCCGCCCCCCAGCGCCAGGGTGAAAATGGCGAGAAACAGCAGAGTCGTGACCATGGGGGCCAGCAGGGTCTGGGTAAAGACGTTGAGGAAGCGGCGGACTTCCTTCATGTAGAGGGTCCAGAGGCCGCGCCAGTTGACCAGCCCCAGGCGACGGACCGAAAGGGCGGCGGGAGAGACAGTTCTGTGTTCCATCTGCGATGCATAATCCGAGCCGCCGTCCGGCGCAAGCAAGGGAACTTTTGCTGCGGCTGCGAAACGAAGGGTCCGCTACCGCCGGATGGGGCCAGAGCGTGAGCGAAGAAGATCCCGCGAAGAAGCCGGAAAACCGCAGTAAGAAGCGCCGCCAGCCGCTGAAGGCGACTCCGGAAGCGCTGGAGCGGTCGGCGCTTTACTACCTCGACCGCTATGACACGGCCAGCGGGCATCTGCGGCGCCTGCTGATGGGCAAGGTGACGCTCTCGGCGCGACTCCACGGGACCGACCCCGCCGAGGGCGCCGCCGCGGTCGAGCGCCTGGTTCAGCGATTCCTGAAGGCCGGGGTTCTCGACGACGCGCGTTTCGCGCGGGAGCGGGTGCGCAGCCTGCGCGCCCGCGGCACCTCCCGGGCCATGGTGCGGGCCCGGCTGCAGGCCAAGGGCGTCGCCAGCACCTTGATCGACGAGGCGCTGGCAGGCGAAGAGGCGCCGGCGCGGGACCTCGCGGCTGCCGTCACCTACGCCAAGCGCCGCCGGCTCGGCCCCTTTCGCCTTGACGAGCGGGCAGAACGGCGGGCGAAAGACCTGGCCGCCCTGGGGCGTCAGGGCTTCGACTACGAAACCGCCCAGCGGGTGATCGACTGTGAGGATGTCGAGGAACTTCTGGCCCGATTGCCGCAGGACTGAGCGGTTTCAGGGCGCAGCAAGAGCCCCGAGAACCGCCCCATGCATCCGATTCCGCCGTTTCTGCGTAACAAGGTGTAGGCACAACTGCTGGGAAGACCCTATGCTGGTGAAACTTGGTCTCGGCAAAGCCCTGCGGAGGTTCTGTTCGATGCGTCTGCGCGCCATGGCGCTTGCCGGCCTCGCCGCCGCCGGCCTGCTGGCCAGCGGCCCGGCCCCCGCCGGGGCGACCTCGGCGCACGACTTCAGCTTTATCTCGATCGAGGGCGAGCCGCTGCCGCTGGAGCGCTATGCCGGTAAGGCGGTGCTGCTGGTGAACACCGCGTCGCGCTGCGGATTCACCCCGCAGTACGCCGGCCTGCAGGAACTCTGGGAGCGCTACCGCGGCCGCGGCCTGGTGGTTCTGGCGGTTCCCTCCAATGACTTCCTCAATCAGGAGCCGGGCAGTTCCCAGGAGATCAAGGAGTTCTGCGAGGCCCACTTCGGTATCGACTTTCCGATGACCGAGAAGCAACAGGTGATCGGCCGCGACGCCCATCCGCTCTACCGCTGGATCGCCGCGGAACTGGGCCGCGAGGGCAAACCCCGCTGGAACTTCCACAAGTTTCTCATCGGACCTGACGGCGCCGTCGTCACCGGCTGGAACTCGCGCACCCGCCCGCTGGCAGACGATGTATTGGCGGAGATTGAGCGCGCGATACCACAGGCGGCGACGAACTGAGGTGTTCCCAACCGCTCAAGGAAGCGCAGCGATCAACGGATTTTGACTTGGTATGGTGGCACCCGCTGAGCATATTGATTTGGCGCTGCAAAACGATGTTCGCGGCAGGAGGGCTACTGGTGGAAGCCGCCTCTTCCGCGCGATCCAAAGGATGTGAAACGCGATGCATGCACTGACCCGCCTCATCACTCCCGTCTTCCTGGCCTTTGCACTGAGCGCAGGCTCGGCCTGGGCGGATTCAAACGCCGGTTCCGCCGCAGCCAAGAACAAGGCCGACCCGAACTACACGCGGGCTCAGCAGATGGTCGACGACGGCAAATACGCCGACGCGATCCCGCTGCTGGAAAAGATCCTGGCCGGCGACAAGGAGAATGCCGATGCCCTGAACCTTCTGGGCTACAGCAACCGGCAGCTCGGCCAGAACGACGCGGCATTGGCGCACTACCAGGCGGCCCTGGCGCTGGAGCCGCGCCATCGCGGCGCCAATGAGTACCTGGGCGAGCTTTATCTGACCCTGGGCGACCTCGCCAAGGCGGAGGAACGTCTGGATGTCTTGGACAGCGCCTGCTTTTTCGGCTGCGACGAATACACGGAGCTGAAAAAAGCCATCGCCGACTACAAGGCAAAAGCCGGCAGCTAGACTCCGTCACGATTTGACGGCACCGGCCCGCTCCCCCTCCCGGCCACCCATAGGATACTGGCGTTGGGTGGCCGGGAGGGGGAGCGGGCCGGAACCGCTTCGACGTAAGTCGAAAACGCCCTAGTCCTTTTGCCGCTCTGCCGCCCCTGCCGGCAGCGCCCGCGCATCCTGCAGCACATGAATGTCGAGGGGTGCGGCGCGACCGCGGACGTCGATCTGATGGCTGGGAAAGGCGCTGAGGTCGAATCCGGCGTGCCCGGCCAGGGGTGCCGAGACGATGAGCTGGGCATCGAACTCCTTGGTTAGAGCCTCCAGCCGGCTGGCGGTGTTGACCGCATCACCGATGGCCGTCACCGAGGTGGCCGGACCGTAGCCCATCTCGCCGACAATGACTGAGCCGGAATGCAGGCCGATGCCGATGCGCAGCGGCTGGGCCAGATCGGCCGCAAGGCTGCTGTTCAGCTCGTCCAGGTGGGCCGCCATGCGGCGCGCCGCCTCCATTGCATTGCGGCTGCCCTGGGCGACGCCCTGCTCAATCCCGAAAAGCGCCATGACACCGTCGCCGATGAACTTGTCGACCCGGCCACCGGCCTGCTCCACCGCTGTCCCCATGGCGGTGAAATAGCGGTTGAGGACGAAAACAACGTCGTAGGGCAGGCGGTCTTCCGAGAGGGTCGTAAAGCCGCGCAGATCGGCGAAGAGGATGGCAATTTCGCGCTCGTCGCCCTGCAGATAGCCGGGCCGCGGCTTGGCCTGTTGAGGGCCCGCGGCGGGCGGCAGCAGGGGGGTCACCTCACAGTCGGTGACGACGGCGGTCTGGCAGGCCAGTCGCACATTGGGGGCGGCGCCGACCCGGGCCAGCACCTTGCGCTCCTCCGCATCGGCGGGCGGCAGATTGGCCCCGCCACGGCCGACCCGCACCCGGCAGGTCGAGCAGCGCCCGCGCCCGCCGCAGACCGAGGCGTGGGGGATGCCCGCTGAGCGGCTGGCTTCCAGCATCGTGGTTCCCTTGTTCACGGTGACCTGGCGGCCGCCGGGATAGGTGAGCCGGGCGGTCCCACGGCGGCGGCGCCAGAAGCGCCACAGCAGGCGCAGTAGCAGGGTGGCGACCAGGATGGCGAAGAAACCGGCGACCAGGGCATCGCGCAGAGTGAGAATCTCAATGATCTGATCCGAGCCCGGGGCATTGACGCGCTCCCGCATCGCCGGGATCCAATCCGGGTCCTGGGCGAGGCGGAGCACCTCGCGCCCTGCCACCAGATAAGCACTGAGCGCGAGGGCGGGGACCAGAACCGCACAGGCAAGCAAGGGTGCCGCCACCTTGTCGTACCAGGGCTTCAGGCGCAGCCAGAGATGCAATCCGATGCAGCCGTGCAGCCAGACCACCAGCACCAGCGCCACCTGCTGAATCGCAGTGGAGATGTCGAAGGCCACCTGGACCGTGACGATGTAGAGATAACTGTCCTCTAATCCATAGATTTCATGGGCAAGGCGCGTGCCCAGCACATGCAAGGCCGCCAGCGGCACGATCAGGATGCCCAGCAGGTAGCGCAGCGCCTCGGCCGCCGGCATCTTCCAGCGCTCCCGCATGAAAATGGCATAGACGGCCAGCGCCAGATGCACCAGAAGGGCCGTGTAGAGCAGGCTGCTCAGGGGCCATGAGCGCCAGAAGGCGATGAAGACCTCGCGTCCTGCCTCCAGGACCTGAAAGGAAATGAGGCCAAGCGTGAGATTCAGCAGGTGCGTGAGCACATAAGCGAAGAGAATCAAGCCGCTGAACAACCGGAGGCGCCGGATCATGTCGTTCCCTTCGAATGCCCTTAACAAAGCGGCCAGTAACCATAAACAAGGCGGCGCAGCCAGGAAAATGCATTTAGCCTTTTCTAAGGGCTTTACTTATAAAGATCCCGCTACAACTGGAAGAGGGCGGTGCAGCGCAAAGCGGGGCCGTCTCGAAAGAAGAAGAGCCGAAAAGGGTGACGAATGAAGGGCAACGATCGTCTCTCCGGGTCATCCGCCGCCGGTCGGGAAAGGCGGGCGGAGTCCCCAGACCACAAGGTTGGGGAAGAGAGAGCAGCGCGTCGGGAAAGACGGCGCGCAAAGCTGCGCCAAGGGCTCGATAACTCGGTACCCTCGCCCTGCATCACCGTTTGCCAGGTCGATCCGAAGAACGACTGCTGCATCGGCTGTCACCGGCATATCGATGAAATCAGGGATTGGCCGATCCTGAGCGCCGACGAGAAACGCGCGGTCCTGGCGCTGCTGCCGCAAAGAAAAGCGGGCCAAAGCTGAACAGCCGGGGTTGCATCACCCGGCCTGCAAAACGGTGCAGCCTGGCCACGGACAAGTCCTGAGACGGGCGACGGCGCGCTCAGCGCTGCACGGTCAAACGGGGGCGGTCAAACGTGGAGAGCGGCTTTATCGGCGCCGGTGTCGAGCCCGCTTTTCTGGGCCCGGGAAAAGATTGCGGTCATGATCCGCTCCTGCACCGACATATCCAGCCGGGTGAAGACACCGGCAATTTCACGGCGGTCCCGATCGACCCAGACCACCACCGCCTCGCAGGAAAACTCCAAGGCCTCGTCGTCCAGTTCGACCCGCACCGTCATGTCGACTTTGTCGCCGGGATAGTGTTCTGCGCGGTAACGCGTCGCGGAAAAACCCCTGCGAGACCAGTCGCGCAGGGGATAATCGCAGCCATCGATTGAAACCAGGCCGTCCAGCCTGGCGCCCCGCGGCTCGCTGCGGCGGTCGGAACGGGGTGTGGAAAAACGCGACAGGAATCTAAAGACCATATCTCATTATTGACCCATCAGCCTGAAGCCTTCGTTAACGATTGCATCGAATCGGCCCTTAGCCGCCGGCCGCTGGGCCGCCGGCCTGCCCCGGACGGCAACCGCGAAAGAACCGACTGGATTGTTTAGTTGGAGCCGAGCGGACGAAAGCGGCTGCGGTCCATCAGGACCGAGCAGGAGAGCGTCACCCGCCGTGACGGATCGAGCGTATCGCGCAGCGAGACATGGTTGATGGCCCGGGCATCGGTGAAGAAGGACTCCACTTCCCATTGCCGGGCGGTGGCCCGCATCTCCTGAAATCGCTCACCGACGCGCACCGAAGCACCGGCCATCATTCGTTGCATTTCCTGTTCCCCTATCCGCCGGCCCTGTTTCGACCCGGCTTCCGGCCACCATCGACTGCAGCCAAACGCCGTCTCTGCGGACGATTTATTGCTTTTTCATTGTCGCAGCCGGCTGTGCAGCTTTACCTCTTCGGGCCGATCAGGCGCGTGTAAAAATTGAGGCCGCAACAGCCCTCAACCTGAGGCTCCGCCTTATCTTTTTCGATTTCGCCGAGTTGACCGGCCGGCGGTCGAACAACGGTCCATAAGGGGAACATCTATGCACTGAGAAGGAACAGAAATAGCCCATCCAAGAAGCGCCTGGCGAAGGCCGTTCATCTTCCGCCGGGTGTTCAACTGCGCCTGGCCGGCTCAGCGTCCGCAGCCGATGAAGCGGACCCCGCAGCGGCCGATCCCATTACTTGGGACTCAGCAGAAAGAGCGCGCAGGTTCGAACAGAGCTCGAACTCTCTTTCCAATAACGGGAGGACAATTCCAGAAGGAATGGCGCGCCCGGGAAGATTCGAACTCCCAACCTCCTGATCCGTAGTCAGACGCTCTATCCAGTTGAGCTACGGGCGCTGATGCGAAGAAAAACCTTCGCGCGGGGGCTCTCGCCGCCGCGAAGAGGCCGGACATTACTCGAAGGCAGAGTCCCTTGCAAGCGCTTCACACGGGTCCGCGGCGTTGCCGCAACACCCCCGCAAGGCCAGGGAATCCATGCGAAATCCGGGATCGCGGCTCCGGCTGACCCGGGGAAATGGCTCTTGTACCCCCAGAATCCATCCTCTACTATCTCGCGATCTTCCTAGGGGGGCTGGGATAGCAAGAATCTGTAAAGACTTAGATGGTTAATATGTAAGTCGTTATTTGGTTTTGCTGTCCCGTAAATCTGTACGGAAATCTCTATGTCGAATAGACAATTCTTGCCCGTCCGCCGGACCGCTGTCGTGATCGGCGCGCTTCTTCTTGCCGCCGGCTGCGCGATGCCGCCGAAAGAGTCGAGAACCGCCAGCAGCACTGCCGAAGCGCCGCAGGCCGAATCGGCGGAGGCCACCCAGACCGCTGCGGTTGAAACCGCGCCGGCACCCGCCGCGGCCCCCGCGACTCCGGTTCCGCAGATCCTGGGCACCACCAACTTCGAGCCGCCCACGGTCAGCAACATGCGCCCGACCGGCACCGTCGTCGGTCAGAAGATCGAGGGCCTGCGCAGCGACCTCCTGCGACTCCAGGGCGAGTTGTCGAGCGAGAACAATTCGCTGCAGAGCCTCCGCGTCTCCGCGCGCCAGTTCGCCGGCAACTATCACTCACTGAAGGCGGCCATGAATGCCCGCCTGCAGGTCGGCACCACCCCCGGCAATCCGGAACTGGTGGCCCAGTGGAACCAGGCACAGGCCGAGCTGCAGCAGGTCGGCGCCTCCATCGCCGCCCTGAACACCCTGGCCAGCCAGGTCAGCGGCACCGCCTCGCTTTCGGCTTTTCTGCTGGAATCCACCAGCACCACCTTTGAACTGCGCGGCGCCGTCGAAGAGGATCACCGTCAGCTGGCCGTCCTCGAGGACGAGGTCAACAAGACCGTGGTGATCATCGACCGGCTGCTGAACGAGCTGACCGACGATATCGCGCGCACCCAGAACTATTTCGCCAACGAGCGCTTGAACCTCACCGCCATGCAGGTGGCGATCGACAACGGCGAATACATCGGCGGCAGCCTGGCCAACCGCTCCTACGGCGTTCCGGCCCCGGCCCCGGCCGGCGGTGCGGCGAGCCAGGTCGGACAGCGCCAGCCCCTGGCGGTGATCCGCTTCGATCGTCCGGACGTGGAATACGAGCAGGCGCTCTTTACCGTTGTCGGCTCGGCCCTGGAACGCCGGCCCAATGCGGCCTTCGACATCGTCGCCGTGTCGCCCAGTGTCGGCGATACCGCCCAGGTGGCGCTGGACACGACGCGTTCACGCCGCAATGCCGAGGGTGTGCTGCGGACCCTGACGTCCATGGGTTTGCCGGCCGACCGCATGACGCTGTCGGCAACCAGCAGCGCCCAGGCCCAGGTCAGCGAAGTCCACGTTTACGTCAGGTAACGACCGGCATTTAACCCGGATCGATTATCCGTACAGCCCAGTCCGCTTACGCAGACTGGCCAAAGCGCTCCCATGCCCTAGTTTATGTAACGACTAGAGAAAGGGGGGATCATGAAACGCTTCGTACTGCCGCGCCTCGGCGGCCTCTTCGCGACTGTCCTGCTGCCGGCCGTATTGGTGCTGGGCGCGGCAGCCGGCGGCACGGCGCAGGCCCAGTCCGGCGGCGCTGAGGGCTACAGCCAGCCGGCGCCGGGCGACCAACAGGCGATTCTGAACACAATCCAGTCCCAACTGGACGCCTTTCAGGCCGATGACGGCGCCCGCGCCTTTTCCTTCGCCACGCCGCGGCTGCGCCGGATGTTCGGTTCCCCGGAAAACTTCATGGCCATGGTGCGCGGCGGCTACATGCCGGTCTACCGGCCGCAGTCCGTCGAGTTTCTCGACGCACGCGTGGTCTCCGGCCGTACCGGCCAGGCCGTGCGCTTCGTCGGACCCGACGGCATCGCCGTTATCGCCCTCTACACGATGGAACAGCAAGCCGACGGCTCCTGGCGGATCGCCGGGGTCCAGTTGGTCCGCACAGGCGAAGTTTCCAGCTAGAGCGGACCATAATCAGAGCATTTGACAGGCCGCCCCCCGACAGAGAATAAAGGCCCCATTAAGCCTGCCCCTCGGCAGGCATTTCGCACGCCCGGACAGCATGGCGCCACAGCACCGCGCCTGACCGGCACAAGGGGGAACAAGACGCAAGATGGCGCAGGCCGAACCAAAAACCTTTCCGGTATCCTGGGACCAGCTTCACCGCGATTCACGCGCGCTGGCCTGGCGTCTCGTCGAGATGGGCCCCTTCAACGGCATTGCCGCCATCACCCGGGGCGGTCTGGTCCCGGCGGCCGTGATCGCGCGTGAGCTGGATCTGCGGATGATCGACACGATCTGCATCGTCAGCTACCGCGACGACAACACCCAGGGCGAACTGGAAGTCTTGAAAGGCGTCGAGCATGACGGCGAGGGCTGGCTGCTGATCGACGACCTGGTGGATACCGGCAAGACCGCCACGGTGGTGCGCAACATGATGCCCAAGGCCCACTTCGCCACCGTTTACGCCAAGCCCGCCGGCCGGCCCCTGGTGGATTCCTTCGTGACGGAGGTCAGCCAGGACACCTGGATCCTGTTCCCCTGGGACGCGGAACTGCAGTCGGTCCCGCCGATTATCCACAACTCCCGCAAGGGCTAGCAGGCTGCTAAAAAGCGACGATGAAGCCCTTGGCCATCCTTCGAGACAGCCCCTTGCGGGGCTTCCTCAGGATAAGGTTCGTCATACTTTCAAGAATTTGACCTCATGCTGAGGAGGCGTGAAGCGCCGTCTCGAAGCATGTCTATGCCGAACTCTCGATCCTCTCAGCAGCCTGCTAAACCAGATCCGCGCAGTAGGCCGCGGCGGCGTCAGAACCCGCCGGCGATGTCTTCCAGTTCGGCGCGCTGGCTGAGTTCGACCTGGCTGTTGGGCAGCAGGCGGATCAGGTTGGCTTTCTTCAACTGTGTGAAGGTGCGGCTGACGGTCTCGGTGGTAAGCCCGAGATAGTCGCCGATGTCGGTGCGGCTCATGGGCACCGATACGCTGTCGTCCTTCTGTCCGCGTTGCTGCGCCCGCTTGGCCAGCAGCAGCAGGAAAGACGCAATCTTTTCCCGGGCTGTCTTGCGCCCCAGCAACAGCATCTGCTCCTGGGCGACCGCCAGTTCGTTGCTCGCGATGTTCAACAGGCGCTGCTCGACCTTCGGGAACCGCGTCATCAAGTCTTCCAGCTTGCGGCGTGGAAAGCGGCAGAGATGACAGGCCGTCACCGCTTCGGCGCTGTAGGCATAGGTGTCCTGGTTGGCCAACCCGAGAAAATCGCCGGCGAAGAGGAAGCCCGTCACCTGCCGCCGCCCGTCGGGCAACAGTTTGTAGACCTTTATGGTGCCGGCGGTGACATTGAAGACGTGATCCGCCGGCTCGCCTTCATCGAAAAGCGGGGTGCCCGGCGGCTGCTCGATGTTGGTGACGATCGCCGCCATCTGGGTCTGTTCGATGTCATTCAGCGGCGCACAGATGGTCAGGTTGCGAATCGAGCAGGCACTGCAAGGCGACGCCCCGGCACCTTCGCGCGGCACCGCCGGCGCCAAACCGCCCGCATGATTGATATCGAATGCAGCCATCTTGACCGATCCCTCATCACCCACCGACGCAAATCCGCTGCCTCTCTCCGGGCCATTTCCAGACACGACCGAAGCCGCTTTGGATTGACCCAGATCAAGGACGCGGTCTTGCGATAAAGCCCACCCTTCGTGGTCCCTCTCTCATTAGGATGCGCTGGATCTTGCGAAAACTCAACGTCAGTCTTTTATCCCACGATGAGGTCGACCGCGCCTATCCTCTGGTCCAGGCCATTCAGCCGGCCGCCACGATCGACGCTTGGCGGCGCTTCGCCAAGGGCCGCCTGGAGGGTACCGCGGCCCGCGATATGGGAATTCTTTCCGTTCGTAATGAACAGGACTATATCGTCGGTATCGGCGCCTACATCCTGGCCCAGGACCTGCTCCACGGACCGATCCTCTTTGCTGATCATTTCTGTGCGCTGGACATCATGGACAAATCCGGCGTCGCCCGCGCCCTGCTGCGCGGGATGGAGCGGCTGGCAGAGCAGAAGGGTTGTTCGGCGATCCACACCACCCTCGCCCAGGCAGCGATCATCGAGAACAGCGACTGGATGTCCAACGTTCTGCACGAGCGCGGCCACTGCGTGAGGGGCCTGCAGATGTGCAAACTGATTCCCGCAGCGTCCCGGACCAACGCCTGAACAAGCACTGCGACAGAACTCCCCTGTCACGGGTCTGCGACGACAGGCATTCTTCCCCTGGTGTTAAATGCCGCCTTGACCGATGCTAAGGTTGTTCCGCTGCATCGTTGATTGAGGGTCGCCCCATGTCCGTCGTCCGCCGCCTTACACCGACATCCCTGTATAAGACCGTTCTCGCCGCCGCCGTCACGGCCTTGGCCGCCGGCTGCACGACGATGGAGGAGCCGGCGACCCCGGAAGCCGAAAGCCCCCAGCACATGGTGACCGCGGCCAACCCGCTGGCCGCGGAAGCCGGCATGCGCATGCTGCGCCAGGGCGGCTCCGCCGTCGATGCCGCCATCGCCACGGCGGTCGTACTGGGCCTTGTGGAGCCGCAGTCTTCAGGGATCGGCGGCGGCGCCTTTCTGCTGCACCATGAGGCCGCAAGCCGCCGCGTGACCGCCTATGACGGCCGCGAAAACGCCCCGAGCGAAGCCGGCGAGGATCTGTTCCTGAAGGCCGACGGCGAGCCCATGGGCTTTTGGGATGCCGTGGTCGGCGGCCGCTCCGTGGGCACCCCGGGCCTGCTGCGCATGCTGGAGCTGGCCCACCAGGATCATGGGCGCCTGCCCTGGGCGGATCTCTTCCAACCGGCCATCGAACTGGCGGAACAGGGCTTTGCCATCTCCCCCCGGCTGAACGGGCTGGTCGCCAACGACAAGTATCTGAAGCGCTACGAGGCCACCGCCGCCTACTTTTACGATACGGACGGCGAGGCCCGCGCGGTGGGCAGCCTGCGCCGCAATCAAGCCTACGCGGACACTTTGCGGGCGGTGGCGGAAAACGGCGCCGATGCCTTCTATACCGGCGAAATCGCCGTCGATATCGTCAACCAGGTGCGCGCGGCGACCGGTAATCCGGGGCTTCTGAGCTACAGCGACATGACGGGTTATCAGGCCAAGCGGCGCAAGCCGGTCTGCGCGCCCTACCGCCAGTGGCAGGTCTGCGGCATGCCGCCGCCGACCTCCGGGGGTGTGGCGGTCCTGCAGATCCTCAGCCTGCTGGAGCCTTTCGACCTCGCCGCCATGCCGGTGGCCTCGCCGGAGGCCATCCATCTGGTCGCGGAAGCCGGGCGCCTCGCCTTTGCAGACCGCAACCGCTTTCTGGCGGACAGCGATTTCGTCGATGTGCCGGTCGAAGCCCTGCTGGACCCGCAGTATCTCGACGAGCGGGCAAGGTTGATTTCACCGGACCGCAGTCTCGGTAAGGCCGAGCCCGGCCTGAAGCTGCAGCAGGCGCACAGCCCGCAGCAGCTCAATCCGCCTTCGACGTCGCACCTTTCCGTGGTCGACAGCGACGGCAATGCGGTTTCCATGACCGCTTCCATCGAGAGCGCATTCGGCTCGCGCTTGATGGCGCGAGGCTTCCTGCTGAACAACGAGCTGACAGATTTCTCTTTCCGGCCCTCGGTCGACGGGTTGCCGGTGGCCAACCGGGTGCAGCCCGGCAAGCGGCCGCGTTCTTCCATGTCGCCGACTTTGGTTCTGGACCAGCAGGGTCGCTTCGTCATGGCCATCGGCTCGCCCGGCGGCAGCCGCATCATCGGCTACACCACCAAGGCCATCATCGGCGCCCTCGACTGGAACCTCTCCATGCAGGCGGCCATCGACCTGCCCAACTTCGTGAACCGCAACGGCGCGACGGACCTGGAGGAAGGCCGCGGGCTGGAAGCGGCCAAGGCGGCGCTGGAGGCCCTGGGCCACGAGGTGAACCTGCGCGGACTGACATCGGGCCTGCACGGCATCCGCCTGACCGAGGACGGCCTGGACGGCGGGGCCGACCCGCGCCGCGAGGGGGTGGTGCTTACCCGCTAGATCGGATCATGTTTTGACGGAACCACTTCGTGGTTGCGCCAAAACATGTGAATCCGATCGACATTAAATGGTTAGAGCAGATTCACCGGGTTGGATGGATCGCTCCCAAGTGGTTTGCTAGGGCGATTCCATCAAACCCGGATCTGCTCTAGGCGGCCCTCATCGTCAGTTTGCCGATTTCCTCCTGCATCCAGGCCATCTTCTCCTGGGTCAGGGGAAGCTGCAGGACGATGCCCTCCGCATCGACCAGGGCGACACGGGCCTGGACCGGGGCGCTGAGGGCTGCGGAGCGGACCTCGATGGCCGTGCCCGCGGCCCGCTCGATCCCTGGCTTCAGCCGCAGATGGGTGGGTGAGATCTCGACCAGCGTCGCCTTCCGTTCCTCCCCATCGACGTAGAGGCTCGCCTCGACCTCGACCCGGTGGGTCTGCAGCGCAACCGAGTCGTCATCGGAGTCGGATCCCCTCAGAGCCGACAGGAAGGCGTCGACCTCGCCGCTGAGCGACGTCGCCTCCTCGTAGAGCTCGCCGGCCGCAAGGCGCAGATCCTTGGCGCGCGTGCCCGAGGATTCCGCCTGGTCGCGCATCTGGCCGACACTGCCGCTGACCTCCGAAGCGCTGCCCGCCACCTGGGTGATGTTCTGCGAGATCTGCTGGGTGGTCGCCTCCTGCTCTGTAATGGCGGAGGAAATGACCGTCGAGAACTCGGCGAGTTGATTGATGATCTCGCCGATCGACTGGATCGATTCGGCCGAGCTGCCGGCGGCGTTCTGAATTTCGCTGATCTGGGCGCTGATCTGGTCCGTTGCCTTGCCGGTCTGGTTGGCCAGCGACTTGACCTCGTTGGCCACCACCGCAAAACCCTTGCCCGCCTCGCCGGCGCGCGCCGCTTCGATGGTGGCATTCAGGGCCAGCAGGTTGGTCTGCTCGGCAATGTCGGTGATCAATTCGATCACGGCGCCGATCTCCTCTGCCGCCTTCTTCAGTTCGAGGACCTGGGTGGAGGAGCGGTCGGCCTCCGCCCGCGCCTTGTCGGCAACGGCCATCGAGTCATTCGACTGGCGGGAGATTTCCTTGATCGAAGCAACCATCTCCTCGGTCGCGGCGCTCAGTTGCTGGGCGTTCTGCGAGGTGCTGTCGGACTCCTTCAGGACCGTCGCGGAAAGGGAGATGGCGGTATCCGCCTCGCCGAGCATGCTTTCCGAGTTCCCCTGCATCTTCGAGGAAGACTCGGAGACGATATCGAAGATTCCGCGGATGCTGGCCCCGAAGATGCCGACCAGCTGGTTCACTTCCTCCTGCCGGCGATTGCGCTCTTCCTGCTGTGCCTTCGCCTCGGCCTCGGCCTTGCGGCGGGCGATGGCGTTCTCGCGGAACACCTCCATCGCCTGGCGCAGCCTCAGAACCTCGTCCTCATACCAGGGGCGAGGGATTTCGAAATCGAGTTCGCCGTCGGCCAGGCGGCCGGCCGCCTGCGTCATGCCCTTAAGCGGTATTGCGACCGAACGGTAGAGCCAGAGACCGCAACCAGCCGCGGCAACCAACGAGACGAGACTGACAACAATCAGAATCATGAGGCCGCGCTGTTCGTCGGCCAAGGCCTGTTCGGTGGCAGCACGGGTGAAGCTGGACACCTCTTCGAGCAGCGCCTCGACCTCATGCACCAGCTCTTCCTCCTCAGCCAGGATCTCCGTCTCGCGCTCGGCGAGGTCCGTGAGGTTATGGGCCAGTTCCAGATCAATCAGCTCGAGCACATGCTTGTCGAAGTCCGCATGATGCTTCTCGATCACCAGAAGCTGGGCGTAGACCTTTTCGAACTCCTCAGCAACGCGGGGGTCGTGGGCGTATTCAATGCCGTGCTGGGCGATGGCCTCAGCCTGCTTGATCTCCTCATCGACTTTATGGGCCAGCTTCTCGAACTCCGCGCGCAGCCCGGGCAGGTCGTAACGGCTGTGAGCACCGGCCTCGAGCAGCTCAACGGTCGCGATCACCCGTTCGGTGATGATCGTCTGTTCGAGCTGGTGGACCGTTATCTTCTGCAGCATCTCCGTCAAGGGAATGTCTTCTTTGGCAATGTCGGTCAACTTATTGCCGATCTGCTGCATGGTGAGGGCGCCTGTCAGGGAGAGGGAACCCATGAGGATCATCAGGGCGGTCAGCAGCAGAGCGATACGGCCGCCGATGTTCAGTTTGCGAAATCGGTTCATTGACTTCTCTTTTCGAGTTCTGCAGATGTCTGGAGCGGGTTCTTGTTCGCAGCAGACAGCCTAGGCTTCGACCTTGCCCGCGAGCCTATCGACGGCCTCGAGCAGTTCAGCCCGGGAAAACGGCTTGGGCAGGATCGCCTCGGCCGTATTGCGCGCCACCATCAGGGCGTTCTCTGCGGTGACCGAGGCGCCGCCGCCGGAGATCGCCAGGACCGGCAGGTTGGGTTTGCGCTCCTTCAAGGCCAGGATGACCTCGGAGCCGTCGAGCTTGGGCATGATGATATCGGTGATGACCAGGTCGAAGGACTGCGCGGTGGCTTTCTCCAGGCCGGCTTCGCCGTCTTCGGCCTCGATCACCTGATGCCCCGCCGACTTCAGAACGGTGGTCAGCGAGGAGCGGACCCCGTTCATGTCTTCGATCAAAAGAATAGTCGCCATTTGAACCTCATTGTGCGGAAGAAACGGGGATCAGGACACGAAAGACCGAGCCTTCGCCAAGAACGCTCTCGGCGGCGACGCGGCCGCCCCAGCGCTCAACGATGCCGTAGATCGTGGAGAGACCAAGGCCGGTCCCCTGTCCCGGCGCCTTGGTCGTGAAAAAGGGCTCGAAGACGTGCTTCAGAGTCTTGGGATCGATGCCGCAGCCCTCATCGGCAACGGAAATCTCAATCGCCGGCCGTCGTTCGTTCTCACCTGCTACAGGATCCAAACCTGTCTGCAGTAAGGAGAGCCCGACGCGAAGCCGGCCACGGTCGTTCATGGCCGCGGCAGCATTCTTGAAGAGGTTGGTAATTATCTGGTAGAGCGCCGTGCGGTTGACGGTGATCCGCCGTTCGGCCAGGACCGTCGCGGCGTCGAAGCCCTGCAGTTCCAGGCTTATGCCCGCCGGCAGGTAGTCGGCGGCGAAATCGACCGCCTGGGTGATGATCTCCAGAGCTTCGTGGTCGCTGTCTTCCAACCCGTCGCGGCGGGCGAAGGCGAGGATCTGGCTGACCACGCTGCTGGCGAAGCGGGCATTCTCGACGATGCCCTTGGCGCAGTCTGCCTGGGCCTGCGCATCGAGCGCATCAGGTTGTTCCAGCATCTCGGCATAAAGCAGGATCGGCTGCAGGGCGTTGTTCAGTTCATGGGCGACGCCGCCGGCGAGGCGTCCCAGAGTCTCCAGTTTCTGGCGTTCGCTCTCCAACCCGATCCGGTCGACATCCGCGGTGATGTCGACCTGCATGCCCAGGTAAGCCGCCAAGCGGCCGGTTTGGTCATGCACCGGAGAGAGCTGAAAGCGGTTCCAGAAACGGCTGCCGTCTTTTCGGTAGTTGAGGATCAGAACGGTCGAGGCCGTTTCGAGCTGCAGGGTGCGGCGGATTTTCGCGACGCTCTCCGGATCAGTCTCCGGCCCCTGAAGCATCCGGCAGTTGTTGCCCAGAACGTCCGCCGCCTGATAGCCGGTCATGGTCTTGAAGGCCTCGTTGGCGTAGACGAGCGGCAGGTCCGGCTGACGCGCATCGGCCAGCGTCAGCCCGAATTTGCTGGTCTCGGCGGCGCGCAACAGCAGCGCCGCCTGCCAGCCATCCAGCCCGGTCGGGTCGGCCTTTGCCGTAGCGTATGGCCACATTTGCCAGAAACTCTACCCAGTTATTATAAACTAAATTGACTATTCATATAGTTGAAATATCTAATTTATCTACCTTTACAAATGATTACTTCGCCAGAATTTGCAGCAAGAACGGGACTTGGCAAAGGCTCTGGAAGGACCGCCTATCCGGGGCGCCGGTACGGAAATCGTCCCGTATTGGGCGGCGAGCGCTTGCAGCGGCGACGGCGACAGCTAGACTGCGGGTAGATGAACAACTCTGCTCCTCCGCAAGATTCCTCACAGGCAGTGGCCTCGACGGCAACGCCATCAGGCGAAAGCGGCGCGCGGCTGCCGAGCGTTACCCTGAAAACCCACGGATCGAAGCGGCTGCGCCGTGGCCATCCCTGGGTCTACTCCAATGAAGTCGAGATGAATGCCGCCGCCAAGGCCGTGCCGCCCGGCGGGCTGGTCGCCCTGCGCGATGCAGACGGCAGCTATCAGGGCACCGCGTTTTTCAACCGCCACCCGTTGATCGCCGCGCGGCTGTTGACCCAGAAACGCGGCGAGACGATAGACCGCGATTTCATCGCTGCCCGCCTGACCCGGGCCCTGGCGATCCGCGAACGCCTGATCGGCAAGCCGTACTATCGCCTGGTCCACGCCGAGGCCGATGGCCTGCCTGGCCTGATCATTGACCGTTTCGGGGATGCCCTGGCGATCCAGGTGAACACCGCCGGCATGGACCGCCTGACCGATGTTCTGATCGACGCCCTGGAACAGGTCGTTGCCCCGGCCACCATCGTGCTGCGCAACGACGGCGCGGTACGCGCCCTGGAGCAGTTGCCCGAAAGCGTCCAGGTCGTGAAAGGAAAGATCGACGGCCCCCTGGAACTGGAGGAAAACGGCGCGCGCTTCTTCGCCGACCTGCAGGGCGGCCAGAAGACCGGCTGGTTCTACGATCAAAGGGACAACCGGCGCTGGGCTGCCGCCCTGGCCAAGGATGCGCGGGTGCTGGACTGCTACAGCTTTGCCGGCGGCTTTGCCGTGACCTGCGCCCTGGCCGGCGCCAAGTCCGTCACCGCCGTGGACCGCTCGCAGGCAGCCCTGGATCTCGGCGCCATGGCGGCGCAGGCCAACGGCGTGAACGACCGCTGCCGCTTCGTGAAGGCCGAAATCTTTCAGGACCTGCAGCGCCGCGCCGCCGGGGGCGAACGCTATGAACTGGTGATCGTCGATCCCCCGGCTTTCGTGAAATCAAAAAAAGACCTGGCCCAGGGCCTGAAGGGCTACCGCAAGATGACCCGCCTGGCGGCCACCCTGGTGGCCAAGGGCGGTTATCTGGTTGCCGCCTCCTGCTCCCACCACGCGGATGTCGACAGCTTTGCCGGCCAGGTGCGCCGCGGCCTGCAGGATGCCGGACGCAGCGGGCGCATTCTGCGCACCGCCGGCGCCGCCGCCGACCATCCGGTGCATCCGGCCCTGCCGGAAAGCGCCTATCTGAAGGCACAGTTCCTGGCCTTGGATTGAACACTTGTCTGATGGCAAGGCGCGTACTTGATTCTTTGAAGCCGGTGGTCGTCTTCTTGGAGACCAGTATATGTCGATGCAGTTGTTGGTTCTGTTCGCGATGCAGGATGCACCTGATATCGACGAATGGAAAAACGCCCTGACGGAACAGAACGTCCCTGTCTCAATCACAGAGGAAGTGGACCTGGGCTCGCATGCAGGCTTTCTTCCGATGCGGCTGGAAAACAAGGATACGGGCCTCTATTTCCAGATCGAAGACTATGCGGACCTGGCCGCAAGCATTCCGCCTCTGAAGGAAGTCTCAATTGAGGACCCGGTGGTCTATTCCCTGGGCTACGGGGGCAGTCTGGAAGAGGGCGCGGTCGCCTTCTATTCCGCCTTTGCAATGACCGTGGCGTTCAACGGTGTCGCCTATGAACCTCAAGGAGGCGGGTTCATGAGTGCCGACAGCCTGCTGGAAGCCGCGACGCAGCTCTACGAACTGACGGCCAACTAGCAGAGGCCCAGCGGCCGTTCCGTCACCGCCGCTGCTTAAGATGATAGGTCAGCGCGTTCCGGATCAGCAGCCGCAGCCTTTCGATCGGCAGCGCTTCACCCTCTTCGAAGAGGAGCGCACGATTTCCCTCGTAGACGAAGTCGTCCGGAAAGAGGCTTTGAAAATCAGATACGATCGAGGTCCGGCAGTGGACGTAGAGCGCGAAGCCGCCCTGCTTCGGCCGGCCCAGGCGGATCGTCGAGCCAGATTTGGTTTCCGGCGTCAGGTAGGCGGGCTGGCCCCACTTCAGGGTTTCCTGCACGGCGCCGACACCAGGTGTCGCCGCCGCCGTTTCGAAGATCAGGCGGCGCAGCGTCAACAGACCGCGGCGCGGCCGTGGCGGAAAGCCCGCAAAGGTCGCCTCGACATCGCGATCTTTGAAAAGCGGTGCCGGTGTTTTCAACCGTTCAATCTCTCCCGACTCGATGCAGTCCTGACGCACAGAAGCAAGAGAAGTGCTTCAAGGCCTGACTCTGAGGGCCTCTAGCTCGCCTTCTTGGCTGCCGGTTGTCCCTTACTCTGTTCGACGGGGAACACAAGCCGGAAGATCGTTCCGCCGCCGCTGGACCGTTCCATGCGAATGTCGCCGCCATGGGCACGCACGATGTCATGGGCGATCGACAGGCCAAGACCGGTACCGCCTTTGCGGGTCGATCCGGTGAAGGGTTTGAAGAGATGCTCCCTGGCCTCCTCCGGCACGCCGGGGCCGTTGTCCTCGACATCGACAACCAGAAAGTCGCGGACCGGGCGGGCGGCGATGCGCACCTCGCTGGCGCCGGCCTCCAGCGCATTGCGCCCGAGGTTTGAGAACACGCGGTAAAGCTGCTCGCGGTCGGCTTCGATCACGAAACCACGCTCCACCTCGTTCAGCCAGCCGGCGCGGCCGACGCCGACACCGGCCAGCCCTTCGCGCACCTCGGTCATCAGATCGCGCAGGTCGAAGCGCTTCAGGTCCAGATGCGCCGGCCCTTCGCGGGTAAACTCCAGGATCTGGGCGCAAAGATGCAGGGCCCGGTCTATGGCCCCCACCAGGGTCGGCGCCATGGAGCGCACGGCCGGGTCGCCACTACGCGCAAGGCGATCTGAAATCAGGCTGGCGGTCGCCAGGATGTTGCGCAGATCATGGTTCACCTTAGTGACCGCCGCGCCCAGGGCCGCCAGGCGCGTCTTCTGCAACAGGGCGGCGCGCAGGCCTTCCTGCATGGTGACCAGCTCACGCTGGGCGACGCCGATCTCGTCGCTGCGTTCGGTGGAGGTCAGCCCCCCGGCCGCGACCTCCGGGTTTTCGCGAAAGGCGGCCATGCTGGCGGTGATGCGCCGCATCGGCCGGACCATCAGCAAATGCAGGCTGAGATAGACCAGGGCCGCAGTAAAGACCGAGATGATCAGCGAGAGGTTGAGAATGCGATAGGAGAAATCCAGCATGTCGCGGCGCATCGGCGCCTCGTCCAGAACGATTTCAACCTCGACTGCCGGGTCCTTGGGCGATGGGCCGATGATCCGCAGCAGGCGGTTTTCCTGGGCCGCCAGCGCCACCACCGCATCGCGGATCAGACCGAAGAAACTTGCCCGGCTGAGATCGTAGGTTGCGTCGATGGTTTCCGGCCCGTCGACCATCAGCATCAACTTGCCCTGGTCCGGCTTTTTCAGGGCCACCATATAGGCGCCGACATGCTGCAGCAGTTCGGCCTCCAGGGCCTTGCTGACCATATTGTCGGGCGTTGCCTCCAGCGCGAGGATCGAGAGATGGGCGGCGGCCAGCCGCTCCTGCAGGTAGACCAGCCGCATGCGCCCGATGGAGGGCGCATAGATCAGCACCTCGGCCAGCATCACGAAGACGATCGTCAACAGCAACAGCTTGGCCGAGAGGCTTTTGATCAGGGGGGGCAGCCGCAGGCGCTCCCCAGATGCTTTGTGGCCCCACATGGTCATGGCTTATAGCACGCCCGATAGCGGCGCGGGAGTGCGGCCCCCACAGAGATCACATCCCGCCGGAACGCCAAACGGGAGGAGGCCCGTCCCCACGCCGGCCGAAGCCGACGCGGGAAGACGGGCCTCCCACATTACGCTCTGTCGCTTCAAGCTTAGTTGGACTTGGCGGCGCAGGGGTTGCAGGGATTCTTGGCCGCGCAAGGATTGCAGGGGTTCGCCGCCGCGCAGGGATTGCAGGGGTTCGCCGCGCAGGGGTTGCAGGCCGCCTTCTTCTTCACGGCGCAGGGATTGCAGGCGTTTGCAGCACAGGGATTGCAGGCAGCGATCTGCACCGAGGTATCGGCGGCATTGGCTGCTGCGAGCGGCAGCGCCACCGCACCGGCGGAAACAGTGGCAACGCTCAGCGCAACAAGGGTTTTCTTCAGCATCGTGGTTAAGCCTCCAAGCTTGATCGATCTGTTGCGGCGCCCGCACCCGGGCGCCTTCCGATCCGGCTGGCCGCCGATGGGGGGCCGTCGTCTGCCGGTTCTCAGAGAATGGTCAGATGCGCGATCAAACACGAATCACGCTCCGGCGATCTGCTTCAACTTTCTGTGAAAAACCGTGAAAAACCGCCTCATTTCAGTCACAGCCCTGTTCGGAGAACGGGCAGATCACACCCTATTCTTGCGGTCCTTCATCTTCTTGTAGATCACCGGAATGACCGCCAGGACCGCCAGCCCCAGGATCGGCGCCAGGAACTGCGGCTGGAAGATGGCGCCGAGGTCCGGCACCTCGCCGCGGTCGAAAATCGCCCCCAGGCCGTTGCCGACCAGGGCATAGACGAAGCTGCCGGGAATGATGCCGATGAAGGTGGCAACCACATAGGTCCGCAGCGTCACCCCGAGGAAGGCCGGCACCAGGTTGACCACGAAGAAGGGAAACAACGGCACCAGGCGCAGCAACAGCAGATAGTTGAAGGCATTCTCGCGAAAACCGTCTTCCATCTTGCGGATCGCCGCCCCGGCCTTGGCCCGCAGCAAATCGGCAAAAGCGTAGCGCGCCGCCAGAAACAGGGCACTTGCCCCCAGGGTGGCCCCGATCACCACGTAGATGGTGCCGAAGACCGGCCCGAAGAGAAATCCGCCGGTTATGGTCAGAAGCGCTCCGCCGGGGATCGAGAATGCGGCCACCAGGGCATAGACGCCGATAAAGCAGAGGCCGGCAACGATGCCGTAGCGCGCCACGAGATCGAGAAGGTTGGCGCGGTTGTCCCGCAAGACATCAAAACTGACGTAATCGTTCAGGCCGAACAGGAAAAAGGCCGCCAGCCCCGCCAAGAGGATGAGGATCGGGATCAGACGACCAAGGGAAAAACCCTTTTTGGCGCTGTCATGGCTGGGTTCGGTCATTGCTGCTCCCCACAGGTTCCAACCTTAGGCGGAACATGGTTAACGAAATGCTGAAACGGTCCCCATCTGGGCGCTTTGGGGGCCGCAGCACGGCGTTCGGGGTTGCTTGTGAGCGGCGCAAAACCGAACCTGTCAGCGGTTTTAGCCCCTGTCTGCACTGACCACCAGTCACCAAGGTGTGAGGCCGGGTTGTGGGCCGGGAGCCGGGGGCGGGCCCGGCGGGCCGGCCAAAGCCGGAAAAGAAACCCCGATCCCGGCGTCTGCGGTCGTTGACAGAGCCCGGGCCCGCCCTTATACAGCCCCGTCCATTCAAGAGTCAGCCTGGTATTGGAGACTTACCGTGAAGCGCACCTATCAGCCCTCAAAGCTGGTCCGCAAGCGCCGCCACGGGTTCCGCGCACGCAAGGGAACCGTTGGCGGGCGTCGCGTCCTCGCTCGTCGGCGCGCCAAAGGCCGCAAGCGCCTTTCCGCCTAGGGTGTCGTGATGCCGACCGTTGGGCGGCTCAAGACACGACCTCAATTTCTAAAGGTCGCGGCGGCCAAGCATAAATGGGCCACGCCGGGCCTTGTTTTACAGGCAGCAAGGCGCAGACGCGGCGAAGACCGGGCAGCGCCTGAAGTGCCTGAAACCCTTACCAAAGATCCTGGAGAGCCGGACGTGCGGGTTGGCTTTACGGTGACGCGTCGCGTCGGCAATGCGGTGGTCCGCAACCGGGCCAAGCGACGCCTGCGCGCCGCGGCGGCGGCGGTCTTTCCGCGCCTGGGGCGCAGCGGCACCGATTATGTCGTGATCGGCCGCCTCGGCACGCTCGAACGGCCCTTTCCCGATCTCATGAAGGATCTGGAGCAGGCCATCATACGGTTGGACCGCAAAGGCCCTGGCCGACCCTCAAAAGACGGCCGGGAGGCAAGGCTATGAAGCTGGTCAGCCTGCTGCTTCTGGTCTTGATCCGCGGCTACCAGTTCCTGGTATCCCCTTTCTTCCCGCCGTGCTGCCGCTATCTGCCGACCTGTTCGGAGTATGCCCGCGAGGCCGTGACGGTCCACGGCCCGCTGCGCGGTTCCTGGCTAACACTGCGCCGCCTCGCGCGCTGCCACCCCTGGGCCGGCTGGGGCTACGACCCGGTGCCGGAGAAGAAATCCACTGAAAATGTCACATCCGGGCTTGGCCGGCGCCCGGACTGTTGCCATCTAGATCACCAATCGGGCCGCTAAGGCCACCTGGGAGCCGAACGAGTCTTATGGAACAACGCAATCTCCTGCTGGCGATCGTCCTCTCGGTGGTCATCCTCTTTGGCTTCAACTATCTGTTCCCGCAGCAGCCCCTGACGCCCCAGCCCGATCCGGCGACTTCCGGCGAAACCGGTGCCCCGGCAACAGCGGGCAGCGTGCCCTCGATCCCCGGCGTCCCATCGACCGGCGGTGCGGCCGTTCCCTCCCGGGACGAGGTGATCGGGATCAGCCCGCGGCTGTCCATCGACACCCCGCGGCTCACCGGCTCCGTGGCGCTGCGCGGCGCGCTGATCGACGATCTCATCCTCACCCAGTTCAAGGAAACTCTGGAAGAGGACAGCCCCAACATCACCCTGCTGTCGCCGACCGGCTCGGCCAACCCCTACTTCTCGCGCTTCGGCTGGGCGGCCAATCCGGGCAGCGGCGTGGCGGTGCCCGATGCCGAAACCCTTTGGCAGACAGACGGCGGCCCGCTGGCCCCCGGCGATCCGGTGACGCTGAGCTGGGACAACGGTGCCGGACTGGTCTTCGAACAGGTTATCTCGGTCGACGACGAATACCTCTTCACCATCACCCAGCGGGTGACGAATTCAGGCACAGACGCCGTCGAACTGGCGCCTTTCGGGCTGGTCTCCCGCACCGGCACGCCGGACATTCTGGGTTTTTACATTCTCCATGAAGGGCCGATCGGCTTTCTCGACGAGCAGCTCCGCGAGATCGACTACGACGATCTGAAGGACGACTTCCAAGGCCAGGAAGTGGTCATCGATCACCCCACCACCGGCGGCTGGATCGGCATCACCGACAAGTACTGGCTGGCGGCCCTGGTCCCCGATCAGAATCAGGCTGTAAAGACTCGTTTCGTCTACACCCAGCCGTCGAACCAGGACCGCTACCAGGCCGACTTTCTCTACAGTGCCGCCAGCGTGCCGGCGGGCGGCAGCCTGGAGACCACCAGCCGCCTCTTCGCCGGCGCCAAGGAAGTCGTAAAGCTGGACGCCTATCGGGACGAGCTTGGGATTGTGAGTTTCGATCTGGCCGTGGACTTCGGCTGGTTCTACTTCCTCACCAAGCCGCTGTTCTACGCCATTCACTGGCTGAACGCGCAGGTCGGCAACTTCGGTGTCGCCATCCTGCTGCTCACCATCGCCGTGAAGCTGGTCTTCTTCCCGCTGGCCAACAAGTCCTACAAGTCGATGGCCAAGATGCGCAAGCTGCAGCCGGAGATGATGGACCTGCGCGAACGCTTCAGCGAGGACAAGCAGCGGCTCAATCAGGAAATGATGGCGCTCTATAAACGCGAGGGCGCCAACCCCTTGTCCGGCTGTCTGCCGATCCTGATTCAGATCCCGGTGTTCTTCGCCCTCTATAAGGTGATGTACGTCACCATCGAGATGCGGCACGCCCCCTTCTTCGGCTGGATCCACGATCTCTCCGCGGCGGATCCGACCACCATCCTGAACGGTTTCGGCCTGCTGCCCTGGGGTGCGCCGGACCTGGGCCTGTTGAACCTTCTGAACATCGGCGTCTGGCCGCTGCTGATGGGCATTTCCATGTTCCTGCAGCAGAAGCTGAACCCCCAGCCGCCCGACCCGGTGCAGGCCAAGATCTTCCTGATGATGCCGATCATGTTCACCTTCCTGCTGGCCACCTTCCCGGCCGGTCTGGTGATCTACTGGACCTGGAACAACATTCTCTCCATGGCCCAGCAGGCGATCATCATGAAGCGCGCCGGGGTGCCGCTCGGCAGCGGCACGCCGAAGCAGCCGACCAGCACCTAAAGGGAATCGGGCGAAGTTCCGCCCGGACGCCATGACTGAGAACGCCCCCAGGGACCCGGAAGAGGAAGCCGCCGAGGCCGCCGCCCTGGAGGCTGGGCGCCTGCTGTTCTCGCGCGCATGCAATTTCCTGATCTCGGCGGCGGACGAAGCGCAGTTGCCCGCCTTTGCCCTGAACGAGGTGGCCTTCGCCGGCCGCTCCAACGTCGGGAAATCGAGCCTGCTGAACGCGCTGACCGGGCACAAGGCGCTGGCCCGCACCTCCAACACCCCGGGCCGCACGCGGCTGTTGAACTTTTTCGAACTCGGCGGGCGGCTGATCCTGGTGGACCTGCCGGG
The DNA here is from genome assembly GCF_965249265.1 of Pelagibius sp. NCBI lineage: Bacteria > Pseudomonadati > Pseudomonadota > Alphaproteobacteria > Rhodospirillales > Rhodovibrionaceae > Pelagibius > Pelagibius sp. Next base: position 4,686,375 of record NZ_OZ252224.1, read on the forward strand.
CTACGGCTACGCCCGGGCTTCGAAGACCGATATCGCACGCTGGACCAAGCTGACCCGTGGTTATCTGAAGGGACGGGCCCAACTGCGGCGGGTCTGTCTGCTCATCGACTCGCGCCATGGGCTGAAGGCAAGCGACAAGCAGGTCATGGACGAACTGGACAGCGCCGCGGTTTCCTATCAGGTGGTGCTCACCAAGGCGGACAAGATGAAACCCGGCCCCCTGGCCCGGATGGTCGAGGAGACCGGCGCCGCCCTGGCGAAAAGACCCGCCGCCCATCCAGTCTGCCTGGTCACCTCTTCCGAAAGCGGCGCCGGAATCGACCAGCTTCGCGCCGCCCTGGCGGCGCTGGCCGAACCGCCCGGCGCAGAGTAAAGTGGCGCCGGCCTCAGTCGATTCGCCAGCCGGGTCGATCCTTCTCCGGGGCCGGGGGTTTAGAGCATGAGTCGGAAGAACATCAGCGATACCAAGCACTGGCTGCGCACGGCCCGGACAATCTCCGAGGCGCTGCCCTTCATGCGCCGCTATGCCGGCAAGACCTTCGTCGTGAAGTACGGCGGTCATGCCATGGTCGACGAGGAACTGGCCGCCCTCTTCGCCAGCGACATCGTGCTGATGAAGCAGGTCGGGGTGAACCCCATCGTGGTGCATGGCGGCGGCCCGCAGATCGGCCGCATGCTGGAGCGCCTTTCGGTGCAGACCGAGTTCGTCGACGGCCTCAGGGTCACCGATGCCAAGACCGTCGAGGTGGTGGAGATGGTGCTCTCCGGCACCATCAACAAGTCCATCGTCTCGGCCATCAATGCCGCGGGCGGACGGGCGGTCGGCCTTTCCGGCAAGGACGGCAATCTGATCCAGGCCCAGAAACTGAGCCGCACCACCCGGGACCCGGATTCCAATATCGAGAAGGTGCTCGATCTCGGCTTTGTCGGGGAACCGAGCCTGATCGACCCCCGGGTGCTCACCTCGCTGCAGGAATCCGGGCTGGTCCCGGTTATCGCGCCGATCGGCATCGGGCCCAAGGGCGAGACCTACAACATCAACGCCGACACGGCGGCGGGCGCCATTGCCGCGGCCTCCGGCGCCTCGCGTCTGTTGATGCTGACTGACGTGGTCGGTGTGCTCGACAAAGACGGTGAACTGATGCCGGAGCTGAACACCGGCCAGGTCGAGGCCCTGCGGCAGGACGGCACCATCCACGGCGGCATGATCCCGAAGCTGGAAACCTGCGTGAAGGCGGTGGAGAACGGCGTCGAGGCCGCGGTCATCCTGGACGGACGCCTGCCCCATTCGATGCTGCTGGAAATCTTCACCGGCGGCGGCATCGGCACCCTGGTGCACCGCTAGAGCCGACCCTGTCCCGGTCAACGGGGCTTCTCCAAAAAACACGATTCATCCGAACCGGACTTGAGCTTCATCAAGGACCGCCGCCCAGCGCCAGGCCTAAGCTGACCCTGGGTAAATCCGACAGTGTCGATTGGCGAAGGTGATGATCATGACTGCATTCAAGGACGGCGAGCTGCCGAAGCTGGTAAAGACTCTCTTGCGTCCGGCGCCGAAGCTGCCCCTCGCGGTCTTGCTGACCCGGGCGGTGCGGCGCATTGCCGTTCGGCGCAGCGATCTGATCGAACGCCTCGGCCCCACCGCCCGGGTGCCGATTGCGGTCATGCCGAGCGACCTGCCGTTTTCGTTCCGCGTGAGCCTGGACGGTGCAAACGCCCGGGTCGACGTCGTGACGGCCGGGGAGGCGGAAAAGGCGGCGGCCAGGATACGGGCCCCCTTGTTGATCCTGCTGGGGCTGCTGGACGGAACCTATGACGGCGATGCCTTGTTCTTTTCCCGGGACCTGGTCATCGAAGGCGATACGGAACACGTCCTTGCACTGCGCAACACCCTTGAACAGGCGGATCTGACCCCGGCGGAATTCGCCGGTCTCGTCGGTCCTGCGGCGGATCTTGTCAACCGGGCCGCAGCGGAGCTTCTGTCGGGCGCGCGCCGGCTTGTACAGGCGCCGGCGCCGCAAAAACTGCCCGTCTAGCCCTTCAGCCCAGTCTCCCGAACCGATACCGCGATGGAATCCATGCCCGCCAGAAGAAAGCGCCTCGAACTCGTTTGCCCTGCTGGAACACCGGCCGCTCTGCGCACCGCCGTCGATGCCGGCGCCGACACGGTCTACTGCGGCCTCAACAACGAGACCAATGCCCGCAACTTTCCGGGTTTGAACTTTTCCGAAAACGAATTGGCAACAGCCGTCCGCTATGCCCACGGCAAGGGGGCGAAGCTGCTGCTCGCCGTCAATACCTTCGCCCGTGCCGGCGCGACCGCCATCTGGACCCGCGCGGTGGACGTGGCACAGGCCTGCGGCGCCGATGCCGTCATCGCCGCCGACCTGGCGGTTCTCGACTACGCCGCCAAACGCTATCCGGATCTGCGGCTGCACCTCTCGGTCCAGGCGGCGGCCAATACGCCGGAGGCGATCGGCTACTATCAGAAAACCTTCGGGGTCCGCCGGGTGGTGCTGCCGCGCGTTCTCTCGGTCGAAGAGATCGCCCGACTCAATCAGGAGGTGGCGGTTGAAACCGAGGCCTTCGTCTTCGGCGGGCTCTGCGTCATGACCGAAGGGCGCTGCGCCCTGTCTTCCTATGCAACGGGAAAATCGCCGAACCTGACCGGCGTGTGTTCGCCACCGGATCATGTCGTCTACGAAAAAGCCCCGGACCGGAGTCTCCTGGCGCGGCTGGGCGGGTTCACCATCGACCGTTTCGATGAAGGAGAGCCAGCGGGTTACCCGACGCTCTGCAAAGGTCAGTTCTGCGCCAAGGGAAAGGCCGGCTACCTGTTCGAGGACCCGGTCAGCCTCAATGCCGCGGCCCTTCTGCCCGGGCTCCAGGAAGCCGGGGTCACCGCCGTGAAGATCGAAGGACGGCAGCGCGGCAAGGCCTACATCGGCAGCGTGGTCAGGGCCTTTCGCAAGGCGGTCGAGGATCTGGCCGACGACGGCAAGGCGAACGACCTGTCCGAGGCGCTGACCGCCCTAACCGAGGGCGGCCGGCAAACCACCGGCGCCTACCGCAAAACCTGGCGTTAGAGACCCAGCACCAAAGGACACAACCGATGGCCAAGATCGAACTGGCGCTTGGACCCTGTTTCTTCAACTGGTCCGCCGAGAGGTTTACCGACTTCTATGCCCGCATTGCCGACGAGGCCGCCGTCGACCGCGTCTATCTCGGCGAAGTGGTTTGCGGCAAACGTATGCCGTTTTTGAACAAGGTCTGGCCCGAAGCCGTGGACCGGCTCACCAGGGCCGGCAAGACAGTGGTCCTCTCGACCCTCGCCCTGCCCGCGAAGGGGCCGGAAAGGCGGGCCGTCATGGAACTCGCCGAACAGGATCTGCCGATTGAAATCAACGATCTCTCGGCCCTGCCCGCGCGCGCCGGGCGGCCTTTTGTGGCCGGGCCCTTCCTGAACGTCTACAACGAATCAAGCCTCGCACATCTCGCCGAACAGGGCGCAACCGACTGGTGCCCACCCGTCGAACTGCCGCTCTCCTCGATCGAAGCAGCCGCAGCCGCCAACCCCGGCGTAACGGTCGAACTCTTCGCCTTCGGACGCCTGCCTCTGGCTCTTTCGGGGCGCTGCTACCACGCACGCGCGCACGGCCTGAGCAAGGACTCCTGTCAGTTCGTCTGTGACCGGGACCCCGACGGCATGGAGGTGGAAACGCTGGAGGGAGAGCGTTTCCTGGCCGTCAACGGCATCCAGACCCTGTCGAGCGGCTGCCAGTTGGCAAGCTTGACCGCCGCCGATCTTGCGCAATCGGGAATCGGCCGGCTGCGCCTCTCTCCTCACACGCTCGATATGGTCGAGGTTACCGGTCACTACCGGGCGCTGCTGGACGGGGAGTGCTCCGTTGAAGAGACCGCCGCCCGCTTGCACGCAATGCCGCTGCCGGGGGCAGCCTGCAACGGCTATCTGGCAGGGGACGCGGGATGGCGCGCGGTTGCGCAGTGACCCCGCCCAGAGCAGATCCGAGTTTGACGGAATCGCGTGAGCGATTCGTCAAACTCGGCGGGGTCTGCTCTGTTTTTTAGGTATAGAGCGGATCAGTCGGTGAGGCTGGAGAAGAAGTCCAGCTGCCACTCCATTTCCTCGGTCGTCAGCGGATAATCGCTGCCGTCGCGGGCGCGCAAGGCCTTGTTCGGTGGAATGCCGCCCAGGTTGGTCTGCAGTTGCAGCGCCAGGCGCATGCCACAGTCGCCACGCCAGGCGAGAGCGGTGATGCCCTTTGCCGAGTGACCGTTCAGAATTCGGTCGACAAAGTCGACGCCCACCTTGGCCCGCAGCGCCAGACCGTGACGCACGAAATCGCGCTTGCCGGCCAGGATTGCATCACCGAGCACCTCGTTGGTCAGCTCATTCGCCTTGAACAGGCGGGCCGCTTCCGCCTCCGGCGATTCGGATGGTTCTTCTTCCTCCGCCGTTTCGGCGACCCGGCGCTGAACTTCCTGGGCCACCGCCTCGGCGGTCTCCTTGTCCAGGTCTTCGCGGTTCTTCAGACGCTCCAGCAAGGCCGCGGCCACGAAGGACGCCAGCTTGCGCACCGCCTTGGCCGGTAAGATCGGACGATCGACCAGCGGCGGCTGCCAGGCCGTCTCCTGCACGGAGCCGTCGATCAGCGCATCCAGCGTTTCCTCGCGAATCTGCGCCGAGGGATTGGCAAGCAACTCGGCGATGGCTTTGCGGTCGTCGCGCTGCACGATGGCATCGGACACCACCTCGCCGAGCTGGTCGCGCCGCGAGATCGCACAGAGCCGGGCGCGGGCGCTGCTGCCCGCAATAATGTCGAGCAGGTCCTCGTCGGTCAGCAGCGGCGAGAATTCGAGTATCGGACAGGCGACAACGTCCTCGGCATCGCGGGCCAGTTGTCCGATCACCTGCGGCGGCGCGTTGGCCACCGACTTCAGCGTCTCGGCGAGGATCTGGCGCACCTTGACGGCCTGATCCTTCGCCAGAACCTCTAGGGTTTGCTCAACAAAGCGCTGGGCCTTTTCCTGCGTTCCTTTGTCTTCCTGCTTTGTCAGCTCCGCCACCTTCGACGCCAATTCGGCGCGCACCTTTTCGTCGGCATCATTGGCGAGCATGAGGTCGGCCTGGCGCGGCGTATGCTCATTGGCGGCAATGCGCCGACGCACCTCGGACGAGGAATCTTGCGAGAGGTAGTAGAGCAGTTCCGGACGCAGGTCGCTGCGCGAGGCCAGCTTGGCGCGGTCCCGGTCGGAACCGGTCTCCGCCAGTTCCTTGCTCTCGGTGTAGGACAGCTCCGCCGGCAGCTTTTTCTTGAGAAGGCCGAAGACCATCACTGCCCTGCCTTGCGGCGGTCGAACGCCGGTGCGAAGTTGAGACTGTGCTTGCCCGCCCGCTTGGCGCCGTACATCGCTTCGTCAGCGCGCCGCATCAGGGACTCCAGGCTTTCGCCTTTTTTCATTTCATGCAGGGCGATGCCCAGGGAAATGCCGAGCGGATGATCGGCATCGCCTGAATAGATCCGCAAACGTTCCGCCAGTTCCAGCAGCAGCTTCGCCTTGCGCTCCGCCGCGGCATGATCCATGTCCGCCAGGAAAAGTGCGAATTCGTCTCCGCCCAGGCGTGCGGCCAGGTCGCCCGCGCGCGTCTGCTCCTTCAGCAAGGCGGCAACGTCCAGCAGCGCCTCGTCGCCGCGCTGATGACCATGGCGGTCGTTCACCTGCTTGAAGTTGTCGAGATCGACATAGAAGAGCGCACCGGTATCGGAAGCGCGGGAGCCGCCCTCGGCGGCAAAGCGCTTCTCCAGCTTGGCGGTGAAGCTGCGGCGGTTGTCCAGACCGGTCAGCGGATCGGTCATGGAGAGAACCTCCATCTCCGTCTGCCGCGCCAACTGTTCGATCGCCATGCCGACCTGACCGGAGATGTTGTCCAGCAGCGAGCGGTCGCCGGCGCTCCAGCCCTGCACGCCGCCGTCGCGCCAGACGCAAAGCAGCCCGTTGGCCTTTTCGCGGAAGTAGGTTGCCCGCACCAGGATCGTCGCACCGCGGCGCTGCAACTCCGCCGTCGGCTTCTCGGAAGACAAAAGCTCGGCAAGGGCCGCCAGGTCGTTGCCATCGGCAGCCCGGCCGGAGAGCGCCAGGGCCGCACCGAGTTCGCCCTCGACGAAGCCGTGTATGGAGGTCCCGGTCAAGTCCAGCGCCGGCATCAACGCCTCAGCAGTGGCGCCGAGCATGCGCGCCGGCTCCAACTCGCGGCGAACCATGTTCACGATGTAAGAGAAGAGGCGCTCGCGGTTCTGCGACTCTGCAAGCTCGGCCTCGTGGCGGCGCAGTTGGGTGATGTCGCGGCAGACGCCTCGCGCGCCCATCCAGACGCCACCCTCGCCGGTCAACGGCTGGGCGGTCGACAGCAGGCAGAGACTCTCACCGCCGGCGCCGCGCACCCAAAGCTCGGCAGCCTCCACCGGTTCGCGCGCGGCAAAGGGGCTGCGCGCGCCGGAGTCTTTGTCGAGGACATCTTCGTCGAGCAGCAGCTCGGCAGCCGGACGCCCCACCAGCTCGCTGGCCGTATAGCCCAGCGCACCTTGCGGGGAGACAAAGGCGAACAGCCCTTCGCCATCGGTTTCCCAGGCAAAGTCGTTCGAAATCTCGACAAGGTCCTTGTAGCGCTGCCGCGATTCGATGAGTGCGGAACGCAGGCTGCGCTCCAGGGTGACGTCGCGCCCCAGCAGCAGGGCCGCCGCCCCTTCGCTCCAGGGCAGCACGGTAACGTCAAAGGCGCGTTCGATGGTCTTTTCCGCTTCGCGCGTCGTCACGACCAGCGGATTCACCTGGGCGGCGGTTCCCATGATGGCGGCACGAACCGCCTCGCGCAGTTCTTCGTGACCCGGCGACTTCATCAGATCGGCGATCGGCTGGGCCTGATCGTTGGCATGCAGAACAATGCCGTTGTGACCGCTCAGAAGAACCGCACCGGGATACTGTTCCAGCACGCCGCCGCTGGCCAACAGGGAGTGCGGCGAGTCCCCGTCGCCGAAGATCCCGCCGTCCTTGTTGTTCACTTCTTCATCGCTTGCCGGGCTCGGTGCCACGGGCGAGCGTGCCATGGGACCTCTCTTCAGGGACGGGTTGGACGTTTGTGCGGGCCCAAAATGCGCTCTCCGCCGTTAAGATGCGCTTAAATGCCAGAGGCCCCGGCCGTGTCAATTTGCAGGCATTGTCAGAGACTTAACCCCCCGCTAACCATGGCCGGGGAGGCATCCCCGCGGATCGGCGGGAATTGACACGGCCGCAAGCCTAACGCATGTTCCGGTCCGCGCGATGCATCCGTAACCGCCCCACTTTCGGGGTGCCAGATCAAGCTGCCAGAATCAGGCCCAGAATCACGCTAGGACTCCATGCAAACTGAAGACTTAAAGGGCATCATCGAGAATGCCTGGGAAGCCCGTGACACCGTCAACACCGGCACCACCGGCGAAATCCGCGATGCGGTGAAAGAGGCGCTCGACGGCCTCGATTCCGGAACCTACCGGGTTGCCGCAAAGACCGCCGAGGGCTGGCAGGTCAACCAGTGGCTGAAGAAGGCGGTCCTTCTCTCCTTCCGACTGAACGACATGGCGATGATTCCCGGCGGCGCCGGTCAGTCGACCCACTGGTGGGACAAGGTGCCCTCCAAGTTCGAAGGCTGGGGCGAGAACCGTTTTCGCGATGCCGGGTTCCGCGCGGTGCCGAATTGCACCGTGCGCCACTCCGCCTACATCGCCCCCGGGGTCGTGCTGATGCCGAGCTTCGTCAATCTCGGCGCCTACGTCGACAGCGGCACCATGGTCGACACCTGGGCCACCGTCGGCTCCTGCGCCCAGATCGGCAAGAACGTCCATCTTTCCGGCGGCGCCGGTATCGGCGGCGTGCTGGAGCCGCTGCAGGCCGGTCCGGTGATCATCGAAGACAACTGCTTCGTCGGCGCGCGCTCCGAAGTGGTCGAAGGTGTCGTCGTCGAAGAAGGCTCGGTGCTTTCCATGGGCGTCTATATCGGCGCCTCGACCAAGATCATCGACCGCCACAGCGGCGAGGTCTACATGGGCCGGGTGCCGGCCTATTCCGTGGTTGTGCCGGGAAGCCTGCCGGGCAAGCCTCTGCCCGACGGCAGCCCGGGCCCCAGCCTCTACTGCGCGGTGATCATCAAGCAGGTCGACGAGCGCACCCGCGCCAAGACCTCGATCAACGACCTGCTGCGCGACTGATTGTCCGTCATGGCACCGGCCAAGATCGACACCCTGGAACTGGCGCAAGCGCTGATCCGCTGCCCCAGCATCACGCCGGATGAAGCCGGCAGCCTGGATGTGCTGCAGGACGTCCTGAGCGATCTCGGTTTCCGCTGCCATCGCCTGCCCTTCGCAGAAGACGACAGCCCGCGGGTGGACAACCTCTATGCCCGGCTGGGCGACAGCGGCCCCAACCTCTGCTTTGCCGGCCACACCGACGTGGTCCCGGTCGGCAACCCAAAGGACTGGAGCGTCGACCCCTTTGCGGCGGAGGTGCGCGACGGCCGGCTCTACGGCCGCGGCGCCGTCGACATGAAGGGATCGATCGCCGCCTTCGTCGCGGCTATGGGCGGCTTCCTGGCCGAAGGCGGGAAGCCCAAGGGCTCTTTGTCATTGCTGATCACCTGCGATGAAGAGGGCGTCGCTATCAACGGTACCCGCAAGGTGCTGCGCTGGCTCGGCGAACAGGGCGAAGCCCTCGATGCCTGCGTGGTGGGGGAGCCGACCAGCAACGACCGCCTGGGCGACATGGTGAAGATCGGCCGCCGCGGCAGCCTGAACGCGGTGCTGACGGTCTCCGGCACCCAGGGCCATACCGCCTATCCGCAACTGGCCGACAACCCGGTCCATCACCTGTCGCGCATGCTGGCCGCTCTGGTCGCCGAACCTCTGGACCAGGGCAACGCGCACTTCCCGCCCTCCAGCCTGCAGATCACCACTGTCGACGTCGGCAATGCGACGACCAACGTGATCCCGGCCAAGGCCGAAGCCCGCTTCAACGTGCGCTTCAACGACCTCCACGATAGCGCCGGGGTGGAAGCCTGGCTGCGCCAGCGCCTCGACGGCGCCATCGACCGCTCCAGCGGCGCCGCCTACGACTTGGCGATCCGGGTTTCAGGCGAGTCCTTCCTCTGCCCGCCCGGCCCCTGGAGCGACCTGGTCTCCGCCGCCGTAAAGGACGTGACCGGCGAGGCGCCGGAACTCGGCACCACCGGCGGCACTTCCGACGCGCGCTTCATCAAGGACCACTGCACCATCGCCGAACTGGGCCTGCTGAACGCGACGGCCCACAAGGTGGATGAGCAGGTCAGTCTGGAAGACCTCGCCGCCCTCACCGCCATCTACCGCAGCCTGCTGGATCGCCACGCGGCTCCTTGATGTGCAGCGGAGAACCTCTCCGCCACCTCCCTTAGTAGGTCTGGAAGCCAGATTTAATATGCCATAGGTTGCAATTCCACTTGTTGCAGCTAACTCAAACCGCATGGGGGCACTATGGCTTTCTGGGCTACAGAAACTGGGCAAGAGATCATTGTCTTGGTTGTCGATAAGCTCTTTATTGGCGCAATCCTCTTCTTGTTCTGGCACCTCTACAAAAAGAAGACAGAATCTGAGCAAAGAGCTCAGCAAAGAAGGGACGCTTTGGAAGAAAAGATTGCCGACTTAAAAACGGAAAAGCATAAGACGGAAATCAACGAGAGAATTGTCTTCCTTGAGCAACAATTGGAGAGATTCTATTGGCCAATTTCGCTCTGCATGAAGAATGACGACGCCGTTTGGGACCGGGTTCCCTCGCTATACGACGGTGACAGTCTTCTGCCCACCAAAGCTGGACAAGTCGTTGAAGAACAATTCCTGATACCCAATCATGAAAAAGCCGTTGGCATAGTCGAGAGCAACTTTCATCTCATCAGTGAAAACGAAGAGCTAACACAAAAGCTGGTGGCCTATATTCGACATGTCGCCGTCTTCAAGTCTTTGAGGGTATCAGGCAGCGATCTGAATCCTATTGATGTGGACGAACCGTTCCCTGAGGGCATGGCTGAACTCATCGAACAGGAGATCAAGCGCAAGGCCGCAAAGCTGGAAGAACTCAGAACTGAGCGATGGGAACTCAGCGCCCCTCCGGAACCTGGCTGAAAGCTTCGTCGGGATAGCCGACCTCGGTCAGGTAGAGACCGGCGGCAGCGGCGGTCGGGCCCGCGGCCCGGCGATCGCGCGCCTCCAACGCTGCTTTCAGATCGTCTGCGGTCCATTTGCCTTCGCCCACCAGCTTCAGACTGCCGGCGAAGTTGCGAATCTGGTGGTGCAGGAAGGAGGGGGCCTCGGCGCGGATCTCGATCAGGGTACCGGAAGGTCCCCTGTCAAAGGCCTCGACCGTCAGCCGGTCGAGCGTCTTCACCGGCGACTTGGCCTGGCATTCACTGGCCCTGAAAGATGTGAAGTCGTGGTGTCCGACGAGCACCTGGGCCGCCTGGTGCATCACCGCCGCGTCCAGCGGCTGCGGCACGAACCAGGCGCGCCCGGCGTCCAACGCCGGCGCCGCGCGGCGGTTGACGATGCGATAAAGATAGGCGCGCCGGATCGCCGAGAAGCGCGCATGAAAGTCGTTGGGCACCGCCCGCGCCGCGACCACCACCACCGGCGCCGGCTTCAGATGGAAGTTCACCGCCGCCATTACGGTATCGGCGGTGGTGTCCTTCGCCAGGTCGAAATGCGCCGACTGCGCCAGGGCGTGAACCCCGGCATCGGTACGCCCGGCGCCTTCGACCAGCACCGTCTCGCCGCAGAAGCCGTAGACCGCCTCTTCCAGGGCCGCCTGTATCGAGGGGCCGTTGTCCTGACGCTGCCAGCCGACAAAGCCGCCGCCGTCGTATTCGATGATGATCTGGTAACGGGTCACGGGGTGCGGATCGCTCGCGATAACTCAGTGGGTCAGCGGCAGCCGGCTGCCGGTGGGAAGCGGGAACCCACGCAGAAAAGCCTCCGCGGTCATCCCTCCGCGCCCGGCGCGCTGCAGTTGCCAGAGCCGCAGGGAGCCGGCGCCGCAGGCAATCGTCGGCCCCTGGTCGAGAACCTCGCCCGGCGACCCGCCGTAAGGCAACGGCTCGGCCGCCAGCACCTTGATGCGTTCCTGCTTACCGCCCTTCACGGCCTCGAAGAAAGCGCCGGGCCAGGGAGTGAAGGCCCTGACACGACGGTCCAGCTCCGCAGCGGCCAAGGTCCAGTCCAGATGCCCCTCGGCCTTTTGCACCTTGTCGGCATAGGTGACGCCGAAATCGGGCTGTGCCTGGGGCAGAAGGCGGCTGTTGCCACAGTCTTCCAGGGCGTGGACGATCATTCGGCCGCCCAGCTCGGCCAGCGCATCGTGAAGCTGCTGCGCATTGGTTTCCGGATAGATCGGCAGGCTTTCCTGAAGCAGCATGGCGCCGGTGTCCAGGCCCGCATCCATCTGCATGATGGTGATGCCGGTCTCGCGGTCGCCGGCCAGGATGGCCCGCTGGATGGGTGCCGCCCCGCGCCAGCGCGGCAGCAGGGAGGCATGGATGTTCAAGCAGCCGAGGCGCGGCGCTTCCAAAATCTCGGGCGGCAGGATCAGTCCATAGGCCGCCACCACCGCCACATCCAGCTTCAGCGCCGCGAAGTCCTGCTGCGCCTCGGCGGTCTTCAGACTGGTCGGGGTCCGGACCGGCCAGCCCCGGGACTCGGCCAGCGCCTGGACCGGCGAGAGACGGTCTTTCTGGCCACGGCCGGCAGGCCGGGGCGGCTGGCTGTAGACGGCGACAATGTCATGGCCGGCATCCGCCAGCGCCTGCAGGGCAGGCACGGCAAAGTCCGGTGTCCCCATAAAGGCGAGACGCAGGGGATAGGCGGAGTTGTCGGTGGTCGAGGCGCCGTTGGAGGAGGCCATGGGCGCCAGGCTCACGCGGTCGCGTAGCTCGCGAGCGGCTTGTCGGCTTTTTTGGCTTTCAGCAGCTTGCGCAGGATCATATTGCGCTTCAGGGCGGTCATATGATCGACGAAGAGGATGCCGTCGAGGTGATCCATCTCGTGCTGGATGCAGGTGGCGAGCAGCCCGTCTGCATCCATCTCACGAATTTCATTCTCGCGGTCCAGATAGCGCAGCTTGATGGCCGCCGGGCGGACGACATCGCCATAGTGCTCCGGCAACGAGAGGCAGCCCTCTTCATAGGTCGCATCGTCGTCGGAAACCCAGATCAGTTCCGGATTGGCCATGCAGAGCGGCGCGCGGGGCTGATCCTCCGCCGCCACATCGACCACGATGACCCGCTTCAGAACCCCGACCTGCGGCGCCGCCAGGCCGATGCCGGGGGCGTTGTACATGGTTTCCAGCATGTCATCCATCAGGCGGCGGATATCGGCATCCACGGTCTCGACGGGCGTGCAAACCTTCTTTAGGCGCGGGTCGGGTGCGGTGATGATGGGAAGCAGAGCCATATCGGGGCCGTTGTTCACTTTTCTTGCAGTTGCCGGGCTTTGCAGCGCTGAGACAGAACCGGCGTCCGGCCCTTGTCGACACTCACCTGACAGTTGCGCACCGGACTGACGGTCTTCCGGAGCTTGCAGAACCGATTTCTATCAGAATACAGCGCCTGGGGCTAAGCAATACCCTATCAAGCACTAGGTATTGCCTGGACCGGCCGCCGTCAAGTCGCCCGTCACGGGACGACACTGCGGCAACCAAGGCGATAACCCCTGCCGAAAATCAAGCCACCCTGCCACGCAACCTGAGCGGCCTGTTCCACCCCTGTCCCCGCCGACCATAGGTCCCACCGGGGAATCATGATAGTTTGCGATTCGCGTTCTGTTCTTTCCCGGAGTCGCACCATGGATTCGCTGGTGATTCTCGTTGCCCTGGCCGTCGGCACCGCCGTTGCTGTTCTCGGCTTGTTCCTGATCATCAACCGGCGGCCGAGGGGCAACGGCGAGCTGGCGACCCTGACCGGCCGCCTGGCCCAGATGGCCGACAGCCAGACCGCCGTGCAGACCCAGATCGCCGAGCAGCTGCAGGCCCAGGAGCGGCTGCTGGCCAAGGCCATGGAAGACCGGCTGGAGGGCTTTTCCAAGCGGGTCGGGGACCGCCTGACCGAAACCGCGACCAAAAACCAGACGGCGCTCACCGACCTGCGGGAGCGGCTGGCGGTGATCGACAAGGCCCAGCAGAATCTGACCGAGCTTTCCGGGCAGATGGTGGGTCTGCAGGACATCCTGGCCAACAAGCAGGCCCGCGGCGCTTTCGGTGAGATCCAGTTGCGCGACCTGGTGGAGGCGGCGCTGCCGCCCTCGGCCTATGCCTTCCAGGCGACGCTGAAGAACGGGCGGCGGCCGGATTGTCTGCTGCAACTGCCCAATCCGCCCGGCCCGATCGCCATCGATGCCAAGTTTCCGCTGGAGAGCTACGAAGCCCTGCGCGCCGCCGGCAACGACGAAGGCCAGGCCGTCCCGGCCCGGCGCCGTTTCGCCCAGGACCTGCGCCGCCACGTCCAGGACATCGCGGCGCGCTACATCATCCCCGGCGAAACGGCGGAATCGGCCCTGTTGTTCCTGCCCAGCGAGGCGGTCTATGCCGAACTCCACGCCAACTTCCGCGCCGTGGTGGAGGAATCCTACAAGGCCCGGGTCTGGATCGTTTCCCCCACCACCCTGATGGCCACGCTGAATACCGTGCGGGCGGTGCTGAAGGACGTGCGGATGCGCGAGCAGGCCGGCATCATCCAGGCCGAGGTCGCCAAGATGATGCAGGACGTCGGGCGCCTGGATAAGCGGGTGAACAACCTGGAAGCCCACTTCGAGCACGCCCGCCGCGACATCCTGGAAATCCGCACCTCATCGGGCAAGATCCTGCGCCGCGGCGAAAAGATCGGCGAACTGGAGCTGGAGGAAGCGGAAGCCGAAGCGGCCCTCGAGTCCACGGCGACCGCCCCGGCCCAAATCACCACGCACTGACTTAATCTAAAATGAGTTAATCACGCAAATTGACCTCGATTAACTTGTTATAGATTAATTCGAGACTCTGACGCGGTAGCGAAGCTCGGTTTCGCCACCCGCCGGCACCTGCAGGCGCCAGACAATCCGATTCACCGTCTCCTCCTCGTGGGGCTGGGTTTCTTCCAGCATCGTCCAGCCCTGCGGCATGGAACCACCGACCAGAACCTCCACCGGCTGGTCCTTGGCATTCTTTACGGTGATGGCCTGGGCGGTCTCGTAGCTGCGGTTCGACAGCCGCTCGAACTCCGTGCTCCTTGCCCGGGCGGTGACATCGAAGGCGCTGCCCATACGCAGCCGGGCCTTCTCGCCCTCCGGCGTCTGGGCCAGGAAGTCTTCGCCCAGGAAAAGCGGCGCATTCCCCGGCCCCGGCCCGTAGATCCGCACCACGCCCGCCGGCAGCGGCGCCCCGAGGCCGAGGGCTTCGGCATTCTCGATCTCAAGCACCAGATCGGCGGAGACCGGCCCGATCTCCCCGGACCGGGCGTTGCCGTTGGCAAGGCCGTCAAAGCGGTACTCGCGTTTCACCGCCACGCCCTCGGCGCTCATCAGCGGAACCTGCTTGGTTTCGCCGCGCAGCAGCGTGACGGGCCGGTTCACCGGATAGACATAGCGGTCCGAGGCGGACTGCGGCGGCGCAATCGCATCGGCTGGGGCCGACATCGCCACCATTTCGTTCCTGAACTTCGGCTGGGAAAGCGGCACCGCGTTGGTCTGGTTCACATCCCCGGCCACCAGACGCAGAGCGGCATCGCGGTAGTCGCTGCGGGTTGCGTTGGTGAGAGTGACCAGGGCGGAGAGGTCCATGCGGTCCTCCGCCGCATTGAGGCGCGCCACATAGTCGGCCCGCCAGGAAAGCCCGGAGGTCAGGTAGTCGAGGCGCAGGCTCTTCTCGCCGGCCTCCGCCACCGCCAGGCGGGCCAGGAGGGCGGGTTCGCTGCGCAGACCCGCCGGAATCTCGGCAAAGGCGATGCGGCCCGGCGTCGTGGTTTCGATCCGCCCGTCGACGCGCAGCACCACACCACCGGCCAGCGACAGGACCTCCGCTTCCACCACCCGGTCCTCACCGGTCTGCGGATGGGTGCGGATCAGACTGACGGTCTTGCCCAACGCGGATTCCAGCAGGCGTTGCGGCGTCAGCAGATCGACGACGAAGCTTTGCTCCAGCAACGTCACACCCGCGCCGCCGAGCAGCACCGTCTCGGCCCGCAGCCGGTCGCTGACGTCCTCAATGGCCAGCAGCGCCTCACCGGCAGGCAGGCTTGCCCGGCGTTCCTCGCTGATCATCGCCAGATCGTTGCTGTAGACCGTCAGGGCCAGGGCCGAGCGATTCTCCGCCGTGAGCTTGGTCTCCGCCGCCCCGGCTGTAGCCGGCGCAGTCAATGCCAAGGCGAGCGCGCAAGCTGTGGCAAGGCTGAAAAACGCGGATCGCGGCCGGCGCCCGTGACATAAAAAACATGGGAGAGAAGCCATGGTCGGAATACCTCACTATAAAAATCTTGGACAGAGCTACGAACGCTGGCGGCAACCGCAAAGTTGCCGAAGAATTGCGGCGAGACTGTGATAGGACCAATCCGAAATCTGTCTCTGCTATACGAGAGACGGCGCCCGAAGCATCCCCAAAAAGAAGATGAATGTCAGGCTGGCCGCCGCGCCTTCATGGCCGCGTTCAAAGTGCCGTCATCGAGGTAATCCAGCTCGCCGCCCACCGGTACACCATGGGCGAGGCGCGAGAGCCTGACGCCGCTGTCGGCCATGCGCTCGGCGATGTAATGGGCTGTGGTCTGGCCGTCGACGGTGGCCGAAAGCGCCAGGACGACTTCCTCTATCCGGGCGGTCTCTGCGGTCC
Organism: Pelagibius sp.; assembly: GCF_965249265.1. NCBI lineage: Bacteria > Pseudomonadati > Pseudomonadota > Alphaproteobacteria > Rhodospirillales > Rhodovibrionaceae > Pelagibius > Pelagibius sp. The sequence goes on from NZ_OZ252224.1 coordinate 4,702,293, forward strand.
CGGCATCGTCCGAACCCGACGGCGTGGCGCCCTGGCCCTGCCTCACCCGCTCGATCAGCCGGGCGAGGTTCAATTGATCCGGGCCCCGTCCGTCAATGGCCGAGAGCGTGCCGCCCAGCACATGATAGCCGCCCTTGAAGGCGCCGCTGCGCTCCAGCGCCCAGAGGTCGGCCACCTCCTCCACCACACAGAGCAGCTTCGGGTCGCGTTTGGGGTCCCGGCAGATGCCGCAGGGATCGCTGGTGTCGAGGTTACCGCAGTTGGAGCAGATGGCGATGGAGTCGGCGGCCCGGGCCATGGCGTCGGCCAGCGGCAGCATCAGCGCCTCGCGCTTTTTCATCAGGTGCAGCACGGCACGCCGCGCCGAGCGCGGGCCGAGGCCCGGCAGGCGGGCAAGCAACTGGATCAATCGTTCGAGATCACCGGCGATCATAAGACGGCAGCCTTGGCAGGACGAAATCTGGACAAAGGCGTCGTGAATTCAAAGTCTTGGGTTCAAATCAGAACGGCAGTTTCATGCCCGGCGGCAGGGAAAGCCCGCCGGTCACCTTCTGCATCTCCTCGGCAACCCTCGCCTCGACCTTCACCTTGGCATCGTTGACCGCGGCGACGATCAGATCCTCAAGCACCTCGACGTCATTGGGGTCGACCAGCGAAGGATCGATCTTCAGGCCGCGCAGTTCCGACTTGCCGTTCAGCGTGGCCTTCACCATGCCGGCCCCGGCCTGGCCGGAAACCTCCAGCTCGGCCATCTTCTCCTGCATCTCGCTCATCTTGGCCTGCATCTCTTGGGCCTGCTTCATCATCTGGCCGAGGTTCTTCATGCGTCCTGCTCTCCTTCCCCGTTTTCATTCTCCGCCGGCGCCGCAGCCGATACCTCCTGAGGATCGCGGCGGGCCACCAGTTCGGCCTCCGGGAAAACCTCCAGCGCCGATTTCACCAGCGGATGCTGCATCACGGCGGCGCGCTTGCCGGCCTCTTCCTCGCGCTCCTGCTCCCGCAGGGTCGTCGCGCCGGGCTTCTGAGAGATGGAGATGATCCAGCGGCTGTCGCAGGCCTGCTCCAGCACCGCGGCAAAACGGCTGGCAAGGTTCGGCGGCGCGGCATTGCGTACACAGATTTCAATACGGCCGGGCTCGAAACGCACGAGATTCACGTCGTCCATCAGGTGGTTGGCGAGAATGGTCTCGCGCTGCGCCCGTACCAGGGCCACCGCTTCGGCAAAACTCTTCGGCTGTGGCTTCACGGAAACCGGCGGCGTTTGGTCCTGGAGCTGAGGTTCGGGATCTTCGTAGGGTGCAGGCTCGGCCAGAGGATGCGCCAAAGGCTGCGCAAGCGCCGCCTGGGGGGCGCCGTCGGAAACCGGCAGGCCGCGCTCCGCCGAAACCATCGGCGGCGGCGACATAGCCGTTGCCGGTGATGCCGGTTCGGCAGAAGCCGCAGGTTCGGAGGCCGCCGGCGAGCCGCTTGCTGCCGTACCCGCACCGGCGCCCGTCGCTGCACTGCCCGGCGCTGCACCTCCCGTGGCCGCGCCATTGAGGCGCTGCACCAGTTCCGCCGGGCTGGGCAGGTCGCTGGCATAGGCCAGACGGATCAGGGCCATCTCCGCGGCCTGCAGCGGGATCGGTGCGGTCTGCACTTCGCCCAGGCCCTTCAGCAGCATCTGCCATATCCGCGCCAGGCTGGCGAGGCTGAGGCTTTCAGAAAGCTCTCGGCCGCGCAGGCGCTCGGTCTCCGGCTGTCCCGGCGCCGCCAGAGTGGCGGGCACCAGCTTGGCCCGGGTCAGGAAGTGGGCCAGCTCCAGAAGGTCCTGCATGACCACCGCCGGGTCGGCACCGGCCGCATAGAGATCGCCCAGGATTTCGAGACTTTCCGGCACCTTGCCGCGCACCACCGCCGCGAAGAGGTCGAAGATGCGGGCCCGGTCGGCAAGGCCCAGCATGGCCTGGACCTGATCGGCCAGAACCTCCTTGCCGCCGCCCAGGGCGATCGCCTGGTCGAGCAGGGAGAGGCCGTCACGGGCCGAGCCGTCGGCGGCCCGGCCGATCATCGCCAGGGCCTCCTCCTCGACGGTGACGCTTTCCTTGGCGGCGATGCCGCTGAACAGCCCCTGCAGGTCGTCCTGGGTCAGGCGGCGCAGGTCGAAACGCTGGCAGCGCGACAGCACGGTGACCGGCACCTTGCGGATTTCGGTGGTCGCGAAGATGAAGACCACATGCTCGGGCGGTTCTTCCAGGGTCTTCAGCAGCGCGTTGAAGGCGCTGTTGGAGAGCATGTGCACTTCGTCGATGATGTAGATCTTGTAGCGCGCCTGCACCGGGCGATAGCGCACACCCTCGATCAACTCGCGGATATCGGCAACGCCGGTGCGGCTCGCCGCATCCATCTCGATGACGTCGACATGGCGGTCCTGGGCAATGGCGACGCACTGGTCGCAGACCCCGCAGGGCGCCGGTGTCGGCCCGCCCTCGCCGTCCGGCCCGACGCAGTTGAGCGCCCGGGCGATGATCCGCGCCGTGGTGGTCTTGCCGACCCCGCGCACGCCGGTGAGGATGAAGGCATGGGCCAGACGGCCGGTGTCGATGGCGTTGGTCAGGGTACGCACCAGCGCTTCCTGGCCGACCAGGTCTTCGAAGGTCGTGGGGCGGTATTTGCGCGCGAGCACCCGATAGAGGCTGTTTTCGTCTCTGTCGCTGCTGGCGTCGCTCATAAGGCTTCCGGGTGGAGGGCTTGCCGGGGGTCTATCCTGACAGCCGAAGGACCGCGCGGATTGGCCCGATCAAGGCTTTCAGGGTGGGAGGCTGGACAAACGACCCGCATCGGAAACTCGTTACGGCTGCTTCCTTCCGGACCTGACCGGGTTGGCGAGCGATACGTCCGCAGCCAACCTCCCACCGCTAATATCGGGTATCCCAGGCGTCAGGGCAAGGGGGTCGGAAGCCCCGGAAAAGGCTCCTGACAGACCCCGCGGCCGGCCGGCGGGCAGCCGGCTCTCCAAGGGCGGCTATGCCTTGATGGGGATCCAGATTTCGACCGCGCCGTTGCCTGTCTGTGGGTCGAATCGCTCGTCATAGCGCTCGAAATCAGGCGAATCGGCCACTTCATGGCCGGACTCGGAAAGCCATTTGTTCCAAATCGTGTTGACGGTCCGCCGTATCGTCGAGATATGGTCGTGATGGGTAAAGACCGCATAGCGCTGCGCCGGAATGCGCACGCGGCTGAATTCCTCGGGCAACTGCGAGAAATCGGTGACTTCAACACCGCAGATGTAATCGAAGCTGCCGGCTCCGTCGCTGTTGCAGCAGACCCCGTAGGTCATCTGGCCGACCTGGCCGGCCAGATTGTCGTAATAGGGAACAAAGCGCTGCCATTGAGCGGGGATGGCCTTGCTGGATTCCCAATCGTAGCGGGCGCCCAGGCCGGCAACGAGCAATGCTTTACTGTCTTCAAAGCGTGTCGGTTCCAAACCGTCTACAAAGTTCTCATCCATCTTGAGAGGCTCCACCAATGCGAGGGCGTCGAGATCGCCACGGGCCCGAACCTGCTCCGGGGTCAATCCGAAGAGGTCGCGAAACGCCCGGGTGAAGGCTTCGTGCGAGCCGTAGCCGGCATTGAGGGCGACCGCCAGAATATCCGGTGCCCCGCCGGCCAGCGAGCGGGCCGCCTCGGTCAGACGGCGGCCCCGCAGGTAGCGCACCAGCGACCAGCCGGTGGCCAGGCTGAAGGCGCGCGACATCTGGTAACGCGAGATTCCGACGTTTCCAGCGATGTCGTCGAGAGAGACGGCGTCGGCGAAACGCGTTTCAATAAACCAGATGGCTTTGCCCACCGGGTTCACCGCACTCACCAGCCTGTCTTCACAAGAAGCCATAGCCTCACTTATACGCCCTGCCGCTTCCGGGCGCTTGATCGCGGTTGCAGCGCCGGCCGCAGAGTCTGGCCTGCCCCGGGGGGGTCCCGATAGCCCTATTGCCGTTCCAGGGTGATCAGGGAGCCGTCGGGGGCGGGAAAGGTGACCTGGGCAATATCGCAGTCCGGGCCGTACCAGACATCGCGCTCGATCTCGCCGGTCAGGCGGAAATGGCGGGTCTGGACCGGCCGTCCGGCCACCGTCACGGCTTCCTCCCCCAAGTCCTCGGTCTTCACCACCTTGGTGCGCCCGTCGATGGTGCCGAAGAGCACCTGGGTCTGCGGAGTATCGCGGTGCCACAGGCTCGCCGGAATGACGAAACCGGAGACGTCGAAACCGACATCGTTCACCGTGCCGCGCAGGGCCCCTTCGCTGTAGGCCGACTTCACCCGCCAGAGCCGGCCATCGTCGTCCGTCGCCGAGATCAGGGACTGCAGCCGCCCGTCGCGCCAGACCTCCTCGGCCCGATGGGTGAAACGGAAAACCGTGATTCCCAGCAGCGTGACGGCAATATCGATGGTCACCTCAACGACGAGATCGCCGTTGCGGCGCGAGAAATCGAAGCGATGCTCGCCGATGACGTTGCCGTGGCGCAGTACCAGGAACCGCCAGGAATCCTCCTGGGGCACCAGTTCAATGGCCGCGGTCGGCTTGGCCCGCAACAGACCCGCTGCGGCGAAGGCGCCGCCCATGATTGCGAGAGCGCCGCGACGCCCGTATCCGATAGGAGAATCCATTGCACCGTAAACTGCGGCAAGGCCGGTGGCGGCGCAAGGCGCAGAACACTGACGGGACGGTTTCCGCCGTCAAAGACCCCTGGTGCAAGAGGGTGATTGCAAGCCGCCCAAGGCCTGTGCCACCTTCCGGCCATGTCCCCGAGGAAAAACCCGACCCCCAATTTCTATGCCGGGGTCCCGCTCGACCGTGTCGACCAGCGCCGGGCCGATGCGGCCTATATCGAAAGCCTGGTGAGCGATCCGGCCTGTGTGATCGTGCCGGTCTGGCGCGCCATGCATCTGGTCGCGGCGGAAGCCGAAGCGGTCTGGCTGCGCCGCGCCGAAGCCGGCCATCTGGTCGAGCTGGCGCGGGAAAGCGTTTTCCTGGGCCTCCGCGGCGAGACCGCCTATCTGGCCGTCGACCTCTCCCACCTGGAGGCACCGGAGCAGGACCCGGTTCTCGCCAGCCACGGCAGTTTCCAGGACCTGAGGGCGGTCGGCCCGGTTATGAACCGCCGCGACTCGGCGATCCTGGCCTACGCCCGGGGGCTCGCCCACTGGCACGCGCGGCACGGGTTCTGCGGCGTCTGCGGCAGCGCCACGATCAGTGAAAAGGCCGGCCACCAGCGGCGCTGCAGCAACCCGGACTGCGGCGCCGTGCACTTTCCGCGCACCGACCCGGCGGTGATCATGCTGGTGCACGACGGCGGCGACCGCTGTCTGCTGGGCCGCCAGCCGATCTGGCCGCCGGGCATGCATTCGACCCTGGCCGGTTTCGTCGAGCCGGGTGAGAGCCTGGAAGAAGCCGTGGCCCGCGAAATCTATGAAGAAGTCGCCTTGCCGGTGGCGGTGGAGGACGTGGTCTATCATTCCTCCCAGCCCTGGCCCTTTCCTTCCTCGATCATGCTGGGCTTCTACGCCCGCAGCGATTTTGCCGAACCGGTGCCGGCCGAGGACGAGATCGAGAGCGCGGCCTGGTTCACCCGCGCCGAGCTTCGGGCCTCGCCGGAAGACGAGACCTTCAAGCTGCCGCGGCGCGATTCCATCGCCCGCCGCCTAATCGAGGACTGGCTGGCGGAAGGCTAGATTTGTCTTTCGGCTTGTGCCGGAGCGGGCCGGTGCCGAACGAGCCAGCGATTAGCTGGAAACCGGCTTGCCGCGGAAATCGGCGCCGGGATAGACGCCCAGGATCTTGACCTCCCGGGAGAAGAAGCTGAGTTCCTCCAGCGCCAGGCGCACCAGGCGTTCGTCGGGGTGGCCTTCGATGTCGGCAAAGAACTGGGCCACGGTGAAACTGCCATCGATGATGTAGCTTTCCAGCTTGGTAATGTTCACGCCGTTGGTGGCAAAGCCCCCCAATGACTTGTAGAGCGCCGCCGGCACCGAGCGTACCCGGAACACGAAGGTGGTGATTACCAGGCCGTCGTCCGCCGGCGGATCGATCGGCTCCTGAGCCATCACAATGAATCGCGTGGTATTGTGCGGGATGTCCTGGATGTTGGGGTCCAGCACCTGCAGGCCGTAGATCTCCCCCGCCAGCGCCGAGGCCACCGCCGCCCGGGTCGGATCGCCCAGTTCGGCCACTTCCTTGGCCGCCCCCGCCGTATCGGCATGGGTGATCGGGGTCAGCCCTTCACGGCGGGTGTAGTGGCGGCACTGGGACAGTGCCTGCACGTGGCTGTGCACCGTCTGCACCTGGTCGCGGCTTGCGCCCTTCACCGCCAGCAGTTGATGTTCGACCTTCTGGAAATGCTCGCCGACGATATGCAGGCCGGATTCAGGCAGCAGATGGTGGATGTCGGCCACCCGGCCGGCGCTGGAGTTCTCGATCGGGATCATGGCGAAGTGCGCCTTGCCGTCGCGCACCGCGGCAAAGGTGTCCTCGAACGAGACGCAGGAAAGGGTGGCCATCTCCGGAAAAGCGGCCCGGCAGGCCATATCCGAATAGGCCCCGGGGACACCCTGAAAGGCAATAACGTTCTCCGGCGCCGCTGCGGGGGCCTCTGCCATGTCCAACCCTTCTCATCCGCTGATCCGGGCTGTCCGAAAGGGACGCCCGAAAGACTGAAAATGCTGCGAAATCAGGCCTGCTTTGACGCCAAGAGCGCCCGGGCCCGCTCCAAATCGGCGGGAGTATCGACGCCGAGCGGCAGGGTGTCAACGCGGGCCACATCCAGGCGCAGACCGGCTTCCAGGGCCCGAAGCTGCTCCAGACGCTCGCGCTTTTCCAGCGGCGAGGGTGGCAGGGAGACAAAGGTTTCCAGCGCCGCGCGGCGATAGCTGTAGATGCCGATGTGGTGGTAGAGCGGCTGGGGCGCTGCGGCATCGCCTTTGCCGGATGAAGCATCCCAGGGATCGTAGGGCACCGGGGCCCGGCTGAAGTAAAGCGCCCGGGCGATATCCGCCCCCTCGGGAAAACTGACCGCCGCCTTCACCACGTTGGGGTTGCAGCGTTCCGCCGGGTTGCTGATTTCAACCACCAGGCTGGCGATATCGACGGCGGGGTCGGCCAGCGGCCGCAGCACCGCCTGCACCGCCGCGATTTCCAGGGTCGGCAGATCGCCCTGAAGGTTCACCACCGCATTGTGCCGCCCCTCCGGGTCGACCGCCTGAAGGGCTTCGTAAATGCGGTCCGACCCGCTGGGATGATCGGCGCGGGTCAGCACCGCCTCGCCGCCCGCCGCCGTGATGGCCTCGGCGATTTCCGCTTCGGCACAGGCGACCACCACCGGGCCGACGCCGGCCTCCACCGCGCGCCGCCAGACATGGACGATCATCGCCTCGCCATGGATGTCCGCCAGGGGTTTGTCCGGCAGCCGGATCGAGGCCAGTCGCGCCGGAATCAGCACAATTGGATTCAAGCCGGCGGGGTTCAAGTCTGCCGATTTCATGGGCTTGGAGTCGGCGGATGGGGCGGAGGGCATGGGAAAGGCGAAGCTCTGATCTGGATTCTCGTAACGAATCGGGCCGCGAACCGCCCTCTCAGGACGGAGCGGGCGGCCGGAAACGGCGACCCTAGCGAGGCTGCAGGCGATGAAAAGGACTTTTTTCACCTCTCCGGGGGCAATATACCTAGGGAAACGTCCTGGGGCTATTGAATGCCCGGATTGGCAGGGCTATTGTCCCGCCGGATCACTAAGAAAAGCAAGGGTTTGCCCATGGCTTCGTCGTTGGAATCAAACAAGATCGCCGCCGCCGTCTTGACGGCCGGCGTCATTGCCATGATGTCCGGATTTGCCGCTGAACTTCTCTATCATCCCCAAGAGCTGGAAGAGAACGTCTACACGGTCGCCGTTGCCGAAGGCGGCGAGACCGCGGCAGCGGCGGTGGCCGAGGAGCCGGCGCTGGCCCCGATCGGCCCGCTTCTGGCCTCTGCCGACGCGGCCAATGGCGAAACAGTCGCCCGGAAATGCACCGCCTGCCACAGCTTTGACGAGGGCGGCCCGACCAAGGTCGGCCCCAACCTCTACGACATCGTCAATCGCCAGATCACCAACTACGACGGCTTTGCCTTTTCCGATGCATTGGTGGCGAAGGCCGATCAGGCCTGGGACTACGAGAACCTGAACGGCTTCCTGCACCGCCCGCGGGATTGGGCGCCGGGCACCAAGATGTCCTTCGCCGGCCTGCGCAAGGAAAGTGACCGCGCCGACCTGATCGCCTACCTGCGCAACCTCAGCGGCAGCCCGGCCCCCTTGCCGGAGTAATCGCAACCCCATAGTTTCGAACGGCCCGCGCGGAAGCCTTCCCGTGGGCCGTTTTCTTTTGTTCTTCACAGTGAGGCGCCTGAGATGAGCACCGCCGAGGAAACCTGCCCGCAGGAATTCGTCGATCTGGCCGGCCGGCTGGCAGAGGCGGCCCGGGCCATCGCCAGGCAGTATTTCCGCCAAGGCCTCGCCATCGAGGACAAGCCCGACGAAAGCCCGGTGACCCTTGCCGACCGCGAGGCGGAAGCGGCCATGCGCAAGCTGATCGGCGCGGCCTTTCCCGGCCATGGGATCTTCGGCGAGGAGTTCGGCGTCGAAAACCCGGAGGCCGAATTCGTCTGGGTCCTCGACCCCATCGACGGCACCAAGCGTTTCATCACCGGCAACCCCCTGTTCGGCAGCCTGATCGCCCTGCTCCACAAGCAAAAGCCGGTCCTCGGTGTGATCGACATGCCGATCCTGGAGGAACGGTGGCTGGGCGTCGCCGGTCGGCCCACGACCTTCACCGACCGCCAGGGCAGCCGCGAAGCGCGGGTCAGACCCTGCCCCGGATTGGATCAGGCGACGGTCCTCTCGACCGCGCCGGAGATGTTCCAGGGCGCCGACGGCCCGGCCTTTCAGCGCCTGCGCCAGAGCGCCAAGCTGACCCTCTACGGCGGCGACTGCTTCAACTACGGTCTGCTGGCCAGCGGTTTTGCTGACATTGTGATCGAAGCCGATCTGGCGCCCTATGACTATCTGGCCCACACGGCGATCATCACCGGCGCCGGCGGCATCGTGACCGACTGGCAGGGCGCGGCGCTGAACCTGAAGTCCGACGGGCGCGTGCTCTGCGCCGGCAACGCCGCCTGCCACGCCGACGCGATCAAGCTGCTCGCCGCCACCTGACACCCGGGCCCTGCCTGCCATTTTGTTGCTGCGAAGCAATGAATTCGTCGTAACAATAGGGCGAGCGGGCTTGTTTAGGGGGGATTCGCTGCCTAATTCGGTCTAGAATCGGTTGCGAACAGGGACAAAAGCGTAGGCCGGAGGCAGCCGGTTGGTCCAAAGCGCTCTCCATCGCTGGATAAGCGACGGAAAGTGCCGAAAAACGACCCGGTCACGCGGAAAGGGATTTGCGAATGATTGAACGCCCCCGTCTTCCATGGCGCAGCGCTACGGCAATGGTCGCTCTTTGCCTTGCCGCAATGCTCCCACTCAGCGTTACCGCAGAAGAAAAGGTCACGAAAAGCTGGGCCATCGCCGAATTCGGCGAACCGCTTTATGACGAGACCATGGAGCATTGGCCCTATGCCAATCCGGACGCACCGAAGGGCGGTCAGATCACGCTGGGCGCGTTCGGTTCTTTCGATACTTTCAATCCCTACATCCTGAAGGGCGAGTTTCCTTCCTCCATCGGTCTGATCTACGACTCGCTGATGGAGGGGTCAGCCGACGAACTGGTCAGCGCTTACGGCGTCATCGCCGAGAGCGTCGAGTATCCGGAAGACAAGAGCTGGGCGATCTTCAATATCCGCCCGGAGGCGCGCTTTCATGACGGCGTGCCGATTACCGCCGCCGACTTCAAGTTCACCTTCGACACCATTCGCGAGCATGGCCGGCCGTTCCTGAAATCCTTCTACGACGATGTCGAGAGCGCGGAGGTCCTGTCGGATCACCGCATCCGTTTCAACTTCCGCACCCGCGATTCGATGAAACCGATCACCATTGTCGCCGGCACCTCGCCCCAGCCGCGGCACTACTGGGAGACGCGCGACATCTCCAAAACGACCTTGGAGCCGCCGCTCGGATCCGGCCCCTACCGGATCAAGAGCATGGAGCCGGGCCGCAACATCGTCTACGAGCGGGTCGAGGACTATTGGGCCGCCGACCTGCCGGTCAACCGCGGGCGCTACAACTTCGACATCATCCGCTACGACTACTACCGCGACCAGACGGTGCAGTTCGAAGCCTTCAAGGCCGGCAAGATCGACTACCGCGGCGAAGGCGAAGTGAAGCGCTGGTTTACCGGCTATGACATCCCCCAGGTGGACAACGGCCAGATCGTCAAGGTCGCGCAAGCCAACAACAATCCGCGCGGCATCGGCGCCTTCTTCATCAATAACCGCCGCGAGAAGTTCAAGGACCGGCGGGTTCGCGAAGCCATCGTCCATCTCTATGACTTCGAGGCGATCCAGCGCACCCTGCTGTTCGACCAGTACCGGCGGATCAAGAGTTATTTCCCCAATTCCGACTTCGGCGTTTCCGGCCCGCCGACGCCGGAGGAAATCGCCGTCCTGGAACCCTACCGCGATCAACTGCCGCCGGAGGTCTTCAACGAAGCCTTCGAGCCGCCGAAGAGCGACGGCAGCGGTCGCAACCGGCAAAACCTGCGACAAGCGATTGCACTGTTCAAGGAAGCCGGTTGGGAACTGCGCGACGGCAAGATGGTGAATGCGCAAAGCGGCGAACAGTTCCAGTTGCAGATCATCACCGCCTCGCCGCCGACCCTGCGCATGGCCGAACCCTTTGTGCAATCCATGCGGCGGGCCGGACTCGATGCCTCGATCCGGCTGGTCGACCCCTCGCAGTGGCGGGTGATCGGGGATGAGTTTGATTTCGACATGAGCACCGGCCGGCTGAACTTCTTCCCGCCGCCGGGCACCGAACTGCGGTCCTACTTCGGCTCCGAAGCCGCCGACCTGCGCGGTTCGGCCAACTCCATGGGCATCAAGAACCCTGTGGCCGATGAACTGATCGAAAAAATCATCACCGCTGAAGATTTGGATACCTTGAAAGCGACGACCCGCGCCCTGGACCGGGTGTTGCTCTGGAACCACTATCTGGTGCCGGTGTACTACCCGAACGAAAGCTGGTTCGCCTACTGGGACAAGTTCGGCATCCCGGAGAAGACGGCCCGCTACGGCGCCGGATTCTCCAGTACATGGTGGTACGATGAAGCGCGCGCCGCCGCGCTCACCAACTGATCCACCGCCCGCTGTGCAGCCCGGCCGGAACCTGATGCGCCTATGCTAGCTTACATCGTCAGGCGGCTGTTTCTTATCATCCCGACCCTGCTCGGGATCATGATCATCAACTTCGTGATCGTGCAGCTTGCCCCCGGCGGGCCGGTGGAACAGATGATCGCCGAGTTGAGCGGTGAGGCCGTCGGTGCGACGGAACGGTTTTCGGGCGGTGGCGCCGATACCAATCAGCAGGTTCAGCAGAGCGGCGGCGGCGGCGAAAGAAGCCCCAACACCACCTATCGCGGTGCCCAAGGCCTCGACCCCGAGGTCATCGCCAAGATCGAGCGCATGTTCGGCTTCGACAAGCCGCTGCATGAACGTTTTCTGCTGATGATGGGCAACTATCTGCAGTTCGATTTCGGCGAGAGTTACTTTCGCGACCGCCGTGTTGTCGATCTCGTGCTGGAGAAGATGCCGGTCTCCATCTCCCTGGGGCTCTGGACGACGCTGCTGGTCTATCTGATTTCCATTCCCCTGGGCGTGGCCAAAGCGAAGCGCGACGGCAGCCGCTTCGACGTCTGGACCAGCGGCGTGGTGATCGTCGGCTACGCCGTACCCTCTTTCATCTTCGCCGTCCTCCTGATCGTGGTCTTCTCCGGCGGACGTTACCTGGACTGGTTCCCGCTGCGCGGCCTGGTGTCAGATGACTTCGATAGCCTGGGCCCGTTCCAGCAGGTCCTCGACTACCTCTGGCACATCACCCTGCCCATACTGGCTCTGGTGATCGGCGGCTTTGCCACCCTGACCATGCTGACCAAGAATTCCTTCCTCGATCAGGTCGGCCAGCAATACGTGCTGACCGCCCGCGCCAAGGGTCTGACCGAACCGCAGGTGCTTTACGGTCATGTCTTCCGCAACGCCATGCTGATCGTCATCGCCGGCTTTCCCGGCGCTTTCGTTTCGATCCTCTTCACCGGCGCCCTGTTGATCGAGGTGATCTTCTCCCTGGACGGCCTCGGCCTGCTGGGCTTCGAAGCAGCGCTCAACCGCGACTATCCGGTGATGTTCGCAACGCTGTACTTCTTCACCCTCCTGGGTCTGCTGATGCAGCTGGTCGGCGACATCACCTATACCATCGTCGATCCACGCATCGACTTCGAGAGCCGGGAGACCTGAGATGACGGCGGTCCCGGCAAACGGCGAGAAGAAACGCAGCCGCCTCCTCGGCTTCCGGCTGTCGCCAATGAACCAGCGGCGTCTCGGCAACTTCCGCGCCAACAAACGCGGTTATTGGGCAACCTTGATCCTGGTGCCGATTTTCGTGCTCTCCCTCTTCGCCGAATTCATCGCCAACGACCGGCCGCTGTTCATCTGGTTCGACGGCAAGCCCTATGCACCGGTTCTCTTCACCTACGCGGAAACAGTTTTTGGCGGCGAGTTCGAACTGGAGGCGGACTACAAGGACCCCTTCGTGATCGAACTGATCGAGGAGAAAGGATGGATTCTGCATCCGCCAATTCCCTTCTCCTACAACACCATTGATTTCGATCTCACCAGCCCGGCGCCGACGGCACCGGACAGCCGGCACTGGCTGGGGACCGACGACCAGGCCCGCGACGTCGTGGCGCGGGTGATCTATGGATTCCGGATCTCGATGCTCTTCGGCCTGGCGCTGACGATCATCTCCTCGGCCATCGGCGTCATGGCCGGCGCCGTGCAGGGTTACTTCGGCGGTTGGACCGATCTGCTGTTCCAGCGCTTTATCGAGATCTGGTCGGGGCTGCCGATCCTCTATCTTCTCATCATCATGGCCAGCGTCATCACGCCGGGATTCTTCCCGCTGCTGATCCTCATGCTGCTGTTTTCCTGGATGGGGCTGGTCGGCGTCGTGCGCGCCGAATTCCTGCGTGCCCGCAACTTCGACTATGTCCGCGCCGCCAGAGCGCTGGGCGCCTCCAACGCCGCCATCATGTATCGCCACGTTCTGCCCAACGCCATGGTCGCCACCATCACCTTCATGCCGTTTATCCTCTCCGGTTCCGTCACGACACTGACCGCGCTCGACTTCCTCGGGTTCGGGCTGCCGCCCGGCTCGCCGTCGCTCGGCGAACTTCTGGCCCAGGGGAAGGCAAACCTGCAGGCCCCCTGGCTGGCGCTCACGGGCTTCGTCGTGATCGCCATCATGCTGAGCCTGCTGGTCTTCATCGGCGAGGCGGTGCGCGACGCCTTCGATCCGCGCAAACTCTTTGCCGGCGCCCCGCCGCCCGAAGAAACCGGGGACGACACCACGGCAACCGCGATGCCCGCCACGGCCAGGGGGAACGGCTGATGGCGCCGCTTCTGCAGATCAGCAATCTCGGTGTGCGCTTCCAAATGCCCGGCGGCGCCAGCGATGCGGTGAAGAATGTCAGTTTCGATATCGCCAAGGGCGAGACCGTCGCGCTGGTCGGCGAAAGCGGATCGGGCAAATCGGTCACGGCCCTCTCGGTGCTGCAACTGCTGCCCTATCCCCTGGCGAAGCACCCGGCGGGCAGTTCGATCCGCTTCAATGGAGAGGAGTTGATCGGCGCCGACGAGAAAACCCTGCGCAAGGTGCGCGGCGATCAGATCTCGATGATCTTCCAGGAGCCGATGACCTCGCTCAATCCGCTCCACACGGTGGAGAAACAGATCAACGAGACCCTGTTCCTGCACAAGGGCATGAACCGGGATCAGGCGCGCCAGCGCACCCTGGAGCTTCTGAAGCTTGTCGGCATTCCCGATGCCGTAAAACGCCTCTCCGCCTATCCGCACGAACTTTCCGGCGGACAGCGCCAGCGCGTGATGATCGCCATGGCCCTTGCCAACGAGCCGGACCTGCTGATCGCCGACGAGCCGACCACGGCCCTGGATGTCACCATCCAGGCGCAGATTCTAAAGCTCTTGAAAGAACTGCAGCAGAAGCTGGGCATGTCGATGCTGATGATCACCCACGATCTGGGGATCGTCCGCAAGATGGCCGACAAGGTCTGCGTCATGACCCAGGGCGAGATCGTCGAGCAGGGCAACGAAGAAGAGATATTCGATCGTCCGCAGCATCCCTATACCCAACGCCTGCTGGCTGCCGAACCCAAGGGCAACCCCATCGGGGCCGCCGCCGAGGCGCCGGTGGTGATGCGGGGTGATCAGGTGAAGGTCTACTTCCCGATCAAAAAGGGGGTGCTGAAGCGCACGGTGGACTACGTGCGCGCCGTCGACGGCATTTCGGTCTCGGTGCGCGAAGGCCACACCGTCGGCGTGGTGGGGGAAAGTGGTTCCGGCAAGACCACCTTGGGCCTGGCGCTGTTGCGGCTGCTGTCCTCCGAGGGGGCCATAGAATTCGACGGCCGGACCATCCAGGGCCTCGGCTCCAAGGATCTGCGCCCGCTGCGCCGCTCCATGCAGATCGTCTTCCAGGACCCTTTCGGTTCCCTCAGCCCGCGCCTCTCGATCGGCCAGATCGTCGCCGAGGGTTTGAAGATCCACGGCATGGGCGGAAACGAGGACGAGCGCGAGGCGATGATCATCGCGGCGCTGGAGGAGGTCGGCCTGGACCCGGAAAGCCGCCACCGCTATCCGCACGAGTTTTCCGGCGGCCAGCGCCAGCGCATCGCCATCGCCCGGGCCATGGTGCTGAAACCGCGCTTCGTGGTGCTGGACGAACCGACCTCGGCGCTCGACATGTCGGTGCAGGCGCAGATCGTCGACCTGCTGCGCGACCTGCAGCAGCGCCATAACCTGGCCTATCTCTTCATCAGCCACGATCTGAAGGTGGTCCGCGCCCTGGCGGACGAGGTCATCGTCATGCGCAACGGCCAGGTTGTGGAACAGGGCAGCGCCGAACAGATCTTCGATGCGCCCGAGGCCGCCTATACCCAGGCGCTGATGAAAGCCGCTTTTGAACTGGAAGCGGTCGAAGGGGTTGTGGCAACCTAATCCGGTCGCTCCCGACCCCCTTTTCCCTTATCCAGGATTACTGTGGCCCTTCTTATCAAGACCGACATCGAGCGCGGCAATGCCTGGGCCGAAGCCCTGGCCTCTGCCTATCCCGAACTGAAAACCCATACCTGGCCCTACAAGGGCGACCCGGCGGCAATCGACTACGCCCTGGTCTGGATGCCGCCGGAGGGGGAGCTGAAAAGCTATCCCAATCTGAAGGCGATCTTTTCCATCGGTGCCGGCATCGACCACCTGGCCAGCGACCCGGACCTGCCGGAAGGCGTGCCGGTGGTGCGCATGGTGGAACCGGGCCTGACAGCCGGAATGTCCGAATATGTCGCGCTGGCAGCGCTGAACCATCACCGCTTCATCCAGGACTACGCCAATCAGCGCCAGGAAAAACGCTGGGAGGAAATCCCCCAGATCGCCGCTTCGGCACGCCAGATCGGCATGCTGGGGCTCGGCGTGCTCGGCCGCGCGGCCCTGGAGAGTCTCGGAACCTTCGGCTTCAAGCTGGCGGGCTGGAGCCGCACCCCCAAGAGCATTACCGGCATTTCCTGCTATCACGGCGAAGAGGGCCTGCGCGAGTTTCTGGCCGAAACCGACATCCTGGTCTGCCTGCTGCCGCTGACCCCGGAGACCGAGGGCATTCTCAACCGCGACGTCTTCGCGCAGCTGCCGCGGGGGGCGGCGGTGATCAACGTCGGCCGCGGCGGGCATCTGGTGGAGGAGGACCTGCTGGAGGCCCTCGACAGCGGCCAGCTCGGCGGCGCGACCCTGGACGTCTTCCATGAGGAACCGCTGCCCAAAGACCATCCCTTCTGGACCCATCCCAAGGTCTTCATGACCCCCCACATCGCCAGCATGACAATCCCCGAGACCGCCTGCCAGGCCGTGGTCGCCAACATCCACCGCCTGGAGGCCGGCGAACCGCTGCGCCACGTCGTCGACATGACGCGGGGGTACTAGAGGACCGGGGCTTTGTTGACCCTCGTCATGCTCGGGCTTGTCCCGAGCATCCATCGATCTGCCGTATCGAGAACCAAGATCACAGGAGTTCCGCCGGCCAGAGCGGGGGCGCAGTCCATCAGACAAAAGCGCTGCACAATGGACCCTCGGGACAAGCCCGAGGGTGACGGCTTAGAGATGTAAAGCCGCTACAGCGTCCTAACCGTCGTTCAACTTGCGGGCGGTCTCGGCAGCAAGATCGGCGAACTCGCGCAGGAATACCGAGCCTTTCACCGTGCGCTGCACAAGGATCGAGCGGCGGTCCGCTTCATCCGGCTTGCGGCGCAGAAAATCCAGCCCCTCGAGACGGTCCAGGGCACGGGTCACCGCCGGCTTGGACATGTTGAGGGTCGCCGCCAGGCCACGCACGGTGTGGGGTGGCGGCGCCTGGTAGATATGCAGGCAGAGCGCGAATTGGCGCGCCGTCAGATCCGGCAGTTCGCGGTTCAGCGAGGCGACCATGACGCTGTGCCAGAGAGCAAGCGCCTGTCCCGGCTTGAGCGGCGGCATGGCGGCCATGGGCAGCGCCCCGTTCCCTTACAGAGTCTCGTTACAGGTGCGAAACGAATTCTGCCGGAGCCCGGGAAGCGGCGCAAGGCCGGCCACGGATTTGTCCCAACACCCGATTTGCACCAGCGCTTCTTTTCTAGCGCCGGCTGCCGGATCCGCGCCGGATCAGTTCGGTGATGGCGCTGTAGACGGCGCGGAAGCCCATGACGTCGCCGCCCTCAGGACGGCCGGGACGGCTCGTCAGGTTCCAGGCCATGACGTCGAAGTGGGCCCAGCGGGTGGCCGGGCTGACGAACTGTTCCAGGAAGAGCGCCGCGACAATGGCCCCGCCGTAGGGATTGTTGGAAATGTTGTTGAGGTCGGCGACCTTGCTCTCCAGTCCCTGGCGATAGGGCTGATGCAGCGGCATACGCCAGACGGGGTCGTTCTCGGCGGCGGACTGGCGCAGCACTGCACCGGCCAGCTTGTCGTCGTTGCAGAAAAACGCCGGCAGATCGGTGCCCAGAGCCACCCGCGCCGCGCCGGTCAGGGTGGCAAAATCGATCAGCAGGTCCGGTGCCTCGCTGTCGGCCTCGGCGAGGGCGTCGCAGAGGATGAGACGCCCCTCGGCGTCGGTATTGCCGACCTCCACCGTCAGGCCCTTGCGGGTCTGCAGGACATCGAGCGGACGAAAGGCGTTGCCGGACACGGCGTTTTCCACCGCCGGCACCAGAACGCGCAGCCTGACCGGCAGCTTCTGCGCCATGATCAGAGAGGCCAGACCCAGCACATAGGCGGCACCGCCCATGTCCTTCTTCATCATCTTCATGCCCGAGGCCGGCTTCAGGTCCAGGCCGCCGGAATCGAAACAGACCCCCTTGCCGACAAGAGTGACCTTGGGGCCGCGCGCGCCCCAGCGCAGGTCGATGAGCCGCGGCTCGTCGTCGCTGGCACGGCCGACCGCATGGACCGCGGGATAGTTCTTGCGCAGCAGGGCATCGCCGACGATGACGCTGCATTTGGCGCGGTGACGCTTGGCCAGAACCTTGGCGGCATCGGCCAGCGCCGCCGGCCCGAGATCGTTGGCCGGGGTGTTGATGAGATCGCGTGCCAGGAAAATCGCCTCGGCCATATGGGCCACCAGGTTTTCATCCGCCCCCTTGGGCCAGACAAGCCGCGCGTAGTCCCGGCCATTGTCCTTGTAGCGGGTGAAGGCATAGGTGCCGAGCCACCAGCCGAGCGCCGCCCGGGTCGCCGCCGGCGCGCGCAGCGAGGAAGCCAAGCGATAGCTGCCCGGCGGCAAGCTGACGGGCAGGGCGGCGTAGGACCAGATCGGTTCCTCGGCATCGACAATCAGCAGCACCTCGGCCAGCGCCCCCGCATCATCCGGCAACAAGCAGAAGTTGCCGGGGGCGGCCTTGAAGCCGCTCTGGTCGATCCACTTGCGCCATACGGCATCCTGTTGCTTCAGCCAGGCATCGAAGGTGTCGCGGGTCTGTACGGTAATCGGCTTCGCGCCGGCGGCGTCGGAAACCAGGAATGTTTTTTCAGCCAAGAGAAAGAGCTCCGGAAGACTCTAGAGATCAGCACGCTCGGAAAGACGCGGCTTTGAGGACAAGGGGCCACGAACAGCTTGCGCGGCCGGCGCATCTTTGCGCTAAATCCCCGCTCTGTCGAGCCGGAGCTGTGCCCGAATGTCCACATACAAGCTGATCCTTGGCAACAAGACCTATTCCTCCTGGTCGCTGCGCGGCTGGTTGATCGTCAAGCTGGCGGGCATAGCCTTTGATGAAGAAATCATCTTTCTGCGCAAGCCGGATACGCGGGAAAAGATCCTGCGCCACAGCCCGGCGGGCAAGGTGCCGGCCCTGATCGAGGACGGCCGCGTCATCTGGGACAGCCTGGCCATCGGCGAGTATCTGGCGGAGTCCTTCCCCGATCGCGGGCTCTGGCCCGGTGATCCGGCGGCGCGCGCCAGGGCGCGCGCGGTGACCGCCGAAATGCATTCGGGATTTCCGGCGCTGCGCCAGGCCCTGCCCATGGATCTGAACAACCATTATCCCGGCCATATCCTCGCCGCCGAGGTGCGGGCGGACGTCACCCGTATTGAGGAGATCTGGGAAACCTGCCGCCGCGACTTCGGCAGCGGCGGGGCCTTCCTCTTCGGCGAGCCGGGGATCGCCGATGCCTTCTTCGCGCCGGTGGTCACCCGCTTCGCCACCTATGACGTGGCGCTCGGCCAGACCGCGGCCGACTACTGCCGCACGGTGACCGACTGGCCACTGATGCGGCAATGGCGCGAGGAGGCCGCCGAAGAGACCGGGGTTATCGTCTTTTCCTGAGCGCGCCCTATTCCAGTACACCGGCTTCGCGGTAATAGCGCTCGGCGCCGGGGTGCAGCGGCACGCCCAGCCCCTCCAAGGCATTCTCCAAGACGATCTGCGCACCCTTGGGATGCCCCTTGTCGAGGAGTTGCCGGGTGCTTGGATGCCAGAGCGAGCGGGTAATCTCGTAGACGATTTCCTCGGGAACGCTCTCGGCGACCAGCCACTGGGCGCCGACGGAGACCGTCTCGCGTTCGCCGATCCCCGGATAGGTCCCGCTCGCCAGCACCTGTCTGGCAAAGAAGGGGGAGCCGGCCAGCAGACCCTCGGTCGCGCCGCCGTCGATGGGCACCAGATCGATCAGGGCCTCCTCGGCCAGTTCCTGAACCGCGGCGGCGGGCGTGCCGGCGGTGAAGAAGAAGCCGTCGATTTCCGCTTCGCGCAGGGCATCGGCGGCGGAACCGGAGGCGAGCGCCACGCCCTCGACATCCGCTTCGGTCAGGCCGAAAGCCTGCAGCACCAGCAGCGCGTTGAGCCGGGTGCCGGAGCCCTTCCGGTCCAGGGAGATACGCTTGCCCTTGACGTCGGCCACCGTCTTGATGCCGGCATCGAAACGCACCACCAGATGAATCGTCTCTGGATAGAGATTCGCGATGGCCCTGAGATTGGCGATGGCGCCTTCCTGTTTGAAGATTTCCTGGCCGTTGAAGGCCCAGAAGGCGACATCCGATTGGCTGAAGCCGGATTCCAGGCTGCCGTCGCGCATCTGGCGCACGTTATCGACCGAGCCCCGGGTCGACTGGGCGACCGCCACCAGGCCCGGAACCCCGCAACTGCCGCCGCGCTCGCAGCTTCGGCTGCCCGGTGGAGAGGAGATGGCGCTGGCAATGATCCCGCCGACCGGGAAATAGGTTCCCGCCGTCGAACCGGTGCCCACCCGGAAGAACCGGATATCCTGGGCGGCGACGGCAGCCACCGTGCCGGCGAGCAACAGCCCTGCGAGAACGGAAAAACGAAAGACCCGAAGCCCCTTCAAGGGACCCAAAATGCGGCGAAGCATGAGCGCCTCTTCATCGAGGCCGGGCATGCCGCCCGGCAATTGCACCGCCTCAGGATATCAAGCCGGCGGGAAGGGCGCCAGGGGGCCACCCTCGCGGCCGCACCTGAATGCCCCGCCGGCCCGGCTCACCCCTGGCGGCGCCGGGCCTTGATGCGCTTGTAAACGACCGGCATCAGCGACAGCAGCGAAAGGCCCACCAGGCCGGCAACAACCTGCGGCGTCAGCACAGAACCGACGGTGAATTCGCCGCCCTGGTCGAAGACCGAACCGAGCCCGGCGCCGGCCAGAATAAAGACAAGGGTTCCCGGAATGATCCCGACGAAGGTGCCGAGCATATAGGTGCGCAGCGGCACGCCCAGGAAAGCGGGAACCAGGTTGACGACGAAAAAGGGGAACAGAGGGATCAAGCGCAGCACCAGCAGATAGCTGAGGGCGTTCTCCTTGAAGCCCGCCTCCATGCGCTGCAAAAACGGGCCGGCGCGGTCGCGCAGGGCGGACCCCAGGGCCGTGCGGGCGATCAGGAAAACGACCGTGGCTCCAAGGGTTGCGGCGAAGAGCACATAGATCGCGCCGAAGAGGGTGCCGAACAGGAAGCCGCCGGCGACGGTCAGAACGACACCGCCGGGCAGCGACAAGGCGGTTGAAGCCGTATAGATCGCGATAAAGGCCAAAGCGGCGAGAACGGTGTGATCGGCGACGATGCCATTCAGAAAGGCGCGGTGTTCGCGCAGGCTGTCGATGGAAAGGTGCTCGTGCAGACCCAGGGAAAAGGTTGCGCCGATCGCAGCCACCAGGACCGCCAGGGGCACAAGGCGTTTTACTACGGAGCTTTTGCGCTTCCCGCCCGACCCCTGCGCTGCGGAGGGAGTCGAGGTTACAGGGCTCGATCCAACAGAGCTGGGGCCAACAGAGCTGGGGCCAACAGAGGTCTGGACATGGTCGGTCATGATAAACTCCGGGCTTGCCGCGGGGGCGCCGTCGCCCCGGCAGTGGGATTGAGTGTCCTTGGTAAAATCGCTCGTCCGGCCGCCGCGCGGCCTCTGCCTGCGGCGTTAGAAGCGCTGCAGAAAGCGGACGATCTTGCGGGTTCGTTCGCTGAACAGGCTTGGGGTGTAGTAGCTGCCCGCCGCCCGCTTGTTCACTTCACCCAGGGTCGGATAGGGCGCGATGATGTTCGCCATGGCGCCGATCTTCAGGCCCTGGCTGATCGCCAAGACCCAGGGCTGGAGAAGCTCGCCAGCATGAAGGCCAGCGATGGAGGCGCCGAGGATCTTGCCCCGCGCACCGACCACCACCTTCACCAGGCCGTCGGTCGCCCGCTCGGCCTGCGCCCGGTCGTTCTCCTCAAAAGACCACTTCAGCGCGCGGACTTTATCGCCGAACTTCTCGCGCGCCTCGGCTTCGGTCATCCCGACATGGGCGATCTCCGGATCGGTATAGGTGACCCAGGGCACGGCTTTGTAGTCGACCTTGGCCGGCAGTTTGAAAAGCGCATTGCGGATCACGATGCCCGCGTGATAGCCGGCCATGTGGGTGAACTGGAAACCGCCGGCAACGTCGCCGATGGCGAAGATCTTCTTATTGCTGCTGCGCAGTCTTTCATCGACCTCGATCCCTTTGGGGGAATAGGTCACGCCGGCCGCTTCCAGGTTCAGGCCGTTGACGTTGGCACGGCGTCCGGCGGCCACCAGCAGATGAGAGCCGGCGATGCGTTGCGGTTTGCCATCGACCTCGATCTCAACGGCGATACCGTTGCCGTCCTGGCTGATCTGCTTGATGGCGATCCCCTCGTGGATTTCGACACCGTCCTCTACCAGCCGCTTGCGGGCGAAGGCGGTGACGTCGGGATCATCCTTGCCGAGAACGGTAAACATCTCCAACAGCGACACCCGCGCACCCAGACGGCGCTGCGCCTGAGCCAGTTCGGCGCCGATCGGGCCGCCGCCGATCACGATCAGATGCTCCGGCCGCTCGGCCAGATCAAAGACCGTCTCGTTGGTCATGAAGGGAACCTGGTCGAGGCCGGGGATCGGCGGCACCGCGGCGGAAGAACCGGTTGCGATGACGAAGCGCTTGGCCTTGACCCGGGTATCGCCGGCAACGATCTCGTCCGGCCCGGTGAAGCTGCCGGCGGCCTGGATAACCGTAACACCCAGATCCTCGAAGCGTTCGACCGAATCGTGCGGGGCGATGGCCGCGATCACACCGCGGACGTGATCACGCACGCCGAGGAAATCGACCTCGGGCTCGTGTCCGTTGACACCGAACTTGCCGGCGTTGCGAACCGTGTCGGCGGCATGGCCGGCGGCGATCAGCGCCTTGGACGGCACGCAACCATAGTTCAGGCAGTCGCCGCCCATCTTGCCCTTTTCGATCAGCACCACCTTGGCGCCCATTTGCGATGCGCCGGCTGCGACCGAGAGGCCGCCTGAGCCGCCGCCTATTACGCAGATATCCGCTTGGATGGTCTTGGCCATCTTGTTGTTCCTTGTTCTGGGGAAGGCCCGGGTCTTCTTGTCACCGGGCACGATCCCGAAGCTCAACCTTCAACGACGATCTTGTAATCCGGTGTCGGGTTCAGCGGGCAGCTGTAGATGTACTCGCCGGCTTCCAAGGTCACTTCGTAGTCCTTGGTCGTCCCCGTGCTGAGGCCGCCGCCGGAAACCGAGGTCTTGCTCAGCTTGTGCAGGGGATTGCGCCAGTCGTAGTCGTGCTCGCGCACCCAAAATCCGAGATCGTAGGGCACGTTCTTGTTGGTGACCCGGAAGATGTACTTGCCGGGCTTCAGGTTCAGCACCTTGGCGGAAGCCAGACGCTCGGCACCTGACTCGGCATTGATCGTGTCGCAGTCGGCCTTGCTGTTGGATGTGTAGCCGTGGTCGCCGCCGGCCTCGATCTCGACAAACTGGCAGGCGGTCTGGGTCAGCTCGATGACCTGGGCTTCTTCAGCCGAGACAGAGGCGACACCGAGAGCAAAGGCCCCGGCGGCGAGGGAAGCAGTGGTCAGCAGAACCTTTTTCATGATGCTTTCTCCGTATCGCTGTCGCGGGGTTGCCGAACGTCTCGATGGTCCCCCGACCTGATCTGGGCGCCTGGGTAAAACCCGTCTTCGGCGACCGCTTGGAGGTCAAATGGGGAGGCTAAATCCCGCCGAAAGGCCTCTCACAGGGTTGTGACTCTCCGTTACAGCCGCCTGGCCGCCCTCAACCCCGGACTTTCAGCACTATTGGGGGCCATAGGCGGCGGTTTATCAAGGAATCATGCCATGACATGGCCTTAAAGACCCTTAAACCGCTTTTCTAGACCGGCCAGGATTCGCGGCGATAGGCGCTGTCCCAGAACATCCATTCATAGCGCGACGACTGGACGAAGGCGGTCATCATCCGATCGCAGGTGACGGGACCGGCCGCGGCCGCGGCCCGGTCGCAGAGATCGATCACCGCTTTCGTCGCCTCTCCGAAAGCGGGATCGGAGTAGGTCGAAATCCAATCCGCGTAGGGATTGCCGGGCTGGGCCGCCGCGCTGATCTGGCAGCCGATCTCCCAATAAATCCAGAAACAGGGCAGGATCGCCGCCGCCAGAACCTCGAAGGAATCCTTCTGGGCGGCGGCAAGCAGGAAGTTTGTATATGCGAAGCAACTCGGCGAAGGTTCGGTCTGCATCGCCGCTTCGGGGCCGACGCCAAAGCGGGCCAGGACACCGGCATGCAAGGCCTGTTCGACCTCGATTGCCCCCTGGGCGGAGCGGGTGAAGATCGCCGCGGCCTCGGCATCCGGCGCCCTGGCCGCCGCCAGTGACAGCGCCCTTGCATAGCCTGCGAGGTAGAGCGAGTCCTGCAGAATGTAAAAGCGAAAACGCTCCGCCGAGAGGCTGCCTTCGGCCAGCTCGCGGTTGAACGGCAGCGCCGCAATCTTGCCGTAGAGGGGCGCAATGGTCTGCCAGGCGTCCTGCGAGAAGCTGTTCATGTCTTTACCTCCGCCGCCTTTTCCGACGGCACATCGGCCCACCGCGCTGCACGGCAGAGGTCGGCGGGCTGCAGGCTGTAAAGCGCATCCAGCAGGAGACTTGCCAGGCTGCCGGGGCCACGGGCCGCGGCCGCTGCCTGCTCGCCGGCGAGCCCCATCAGGGTGACCGCCGCTGCGGCTGCAGCAAAGGCGTCGTCCGCCACCGCTAGAAAGCCGGCGATCAGGGCCGTGGTGCTGCAGCCGAGCCCGGTGACCCGCGTCATCAAAGGGTCGCCGTTGGCGACGGCAAGAAGCCGGCCCTGACCGGCGATGTAATCCTGGGCACCGGTCATCGCCACCACGCAGCCCTGCGCCTGCGCCAAGGCAAGCGCGGCCCCGCCATCCTGCCCTGCGGATTCCGGCGCATCGACACCCGGAGCGGCCGCCGCTTCTCCGGCCAGGAAGGCAATCTCCGCAGCATTGCCGCGCACCACGGCAGGCGCTTCGCCGAGGAGCGCCGCAACAGCGCGGCGCCGCAGCCGCGATGCACCGACCCCGACGGGATCGAGCACCCAGGGGATACCCTCATCCCGCGCCACCGCCACGGCCTTCAACGCGGCATCGATGCGCGCCGGGCTCGGGGTGCCGTGGTTGACGACCAAGGCATCGGCACGCCGGACGACCTCTTCGACTTCGGCGCCATCGCGCGCCATCATCGGCGACGCCCCACAGGCCAAAAGGACATTGGCCATGACGGCCGGTGTCACGTCATTGGTGATACAGTGTACAAGCGGCCTTTTTTCGCGGAGTTCCGCAAACAGAGGCGCGACGCGATCAATCTGCACTCTTGGCTCCCTTCCTTTATCAGGGAGGCCGAGACCGCAAATGAGAGGCTGTATGCTTTGGTCATCTCGGTGACAACTCCCTTCGCTGGCATGACCCAGATCAGGTTCGATGGGACTCTCTCAGCCCGCGACAAAGCGGGCACCCCAGTTCACTAATCCCAAGAGCTTAGCCATCGCCCCGGCCGAAGGAAACCACAATCTGCAGGGCCGCAGACCAGGGGCGCGCGGCTTTGCGCTGGCGGCGTTCTGATCGGAATGTCACAATCTCTTGGGGCTTCAGCCTCTTGGGGCTTCAGCAAACCGCATCCTTTTCCAGACAGAATTGCAAAGGCACCAATGACCGAACAGCAGATGTTGATCTTCGCCATTCTGGCAGGCCTCTTCGGTCTGCTGGTTTGGGGTCGCTGGCGCTATGACGTCGTCGCCTTCGCCTGTCTGATGGCGACGGTCGTGACCGGCCTGGTACCGGCGGGCCAGGCCTTCAGCGGCTTCGGCCATCCCGCGACGATCACCGTGGCGGCGGTGCTGGTCCTCAGCCGTGTTCTCTCCGGCTCCGGCGCCATTGATCTGCTCACGCGCCTTATCCGCCCGGCATCCGGGTCGACCAGCAGCCACGTCGGCGTTCTCGCCGGTCTCGGCGCGGCGATGTCGACGATGATGAACAACGTCGGGGCCCTGGGTATTCTGCTGCCCATGGCCCTGCAGTCGGCACGCAAGGTCGCCCGCTCGCCGGCGAAACTGCTGATGCCGCTTTCCTTCGGATCGATTCTCGGCGGTCTCGTCACCCTGATCGGCACACCCCCGAACATCATCGTCGCCTCCTATCGCGGCGAACTGAGCGGCGAGCCCTTCGCCATGTTCGATTATGCGCCGGTCGGCCTGGTGGTCGCCTTCGCCGGCCTTGTCTTCATAGCCCTCATCGGCTGGCGCCTCGTCCCGCTGCGCGACAGCGGCCGCACGGCCGGCGGCGATCTCTTCGACATCGAAAACTACATCACAGAGGTAACCGTACCCGCCGAGAACCCGCACATCGGCAAGACCCTAAAGGAAATCGACGAACTGACCGAAGACATCGACGCCGTCATCATGGACCAGATCCGCAATGACCGCGTCTACCCGGCGACAACGCGCAAGCAGCTTCAGGCCGGCGACATCCTGAAGATCGAGGCCGGGCCCGACGAGATCGACAGGTTCGTCAGCAAGCTCGGCCTGGTGATCGGCGACCGCGACGAAACAGACCGCAAAAAGGTCAAGGCGCCGGAAGACGCAACCCTGATGGAGGCCGTGGTGGCGCCGGGCTCGCGCCTGGACGGGCGCCTGGTCGGTTCCCTGCGCCTGTTCTCCCGCCGCGGGATCACCATCCTGGCGGTGTCGCGCCAGGGCACGCCTTTCCGGGGACGTCTGCGGTCGTTTCGTATCCGCCCGGGCGACGTGCTGCTGCTGCACGGCGAAACCGAGCAACTGGCCGACCTGGTGCATGCCCTCGGCTGCCTGCCACTGGCAGAACGCGAACTTCATTTCGGCAAGCGCAAACAGGGGCCGGCGGTCATCGCCATCTTCGCCGCTGCCATTCTCGCCGCCAGCCTGGGTTTGGTGCCGATACAGATTGCCTTCGGCATCGCCGTCGCCCTTTTGGTGGTCTCCGGGCTGTTGCAGGTCAGGGAACTCTACGACGGCATCGACTGGCCGGTCATCGTGCTGCTGGCATCGCTGATTCCGGTCGGCGGGGCGCTGCAGACCACCGGCGCCACCACATTGATCGCCGACAGCCTGCTGGCGGTCACCGCCGGACTTTCGGCCGCCGTAGTGCTTGTCGTGGTCATGGTGGTCACCATGACCCTCTCCGATATCCTGAACAACGCGGCGACGGCCGTGGTCATGGCGCCGATCGCGGCCACCATCGCCGAACGTCTGGGGGTCAACGCCGACCCCTTTCTGATGGCGACGGCGGTGGCAGCATCCTGCGCCTTTCTGACGCCGATCGGACATCAGAACAACGCATTGATCCTCGGCCCGGGTGGATACCGCTTCGGCGACTACTGGCGCATGGGCCTGCCGCTGGAAGTCCTGGTGATTGCGGTGAGCGTACCGATGATTCTGCTGGTCTGGCCGCTCTAGCGCAGATGCGGATCAGGCCAAACGCTGCGAGGACGCACCGCCGCCGGCAGGACGCTTGACCACCCGTTTGGCCGGAAAGCGGACAATGATCTCCGTACCCTCGCCCTCCACGCTTTCCACAGTCATACTGCCACCGTGCATCTCTGCCAGGGACTTGGTGATCGGCAAGCCGAGCCCGGTGCCGTCGTGGCTGCGGGTATGGGCGCCTTCAACCTGCCCGAAAGGCTGCAGCACGATCTCGATGTCGTCCGCGGCCATGCCGATCCCGCTGTCGCGTACGGTCAGCGCGATCCGGCCACTTTCTTCCAAGGCCGCCTCCGCAACGACAGTGCCGCCGGCGGGCGTGAACTTGATGGCATTGGACAGGAGGTTCAGAAGGATCTGCCGTACCGAGCGCTTGTCGGCATGCAGCAAAGGCAAGGTCTCCGGCAAAGCGGAGGTGAGAACCAGGCCACCGTTGGCTGCGGACTCCTTCACGATCGTGAGGCAGGACTCGACCACCGAGGCAATGTCGATGGGTTCTTCGTGGAGTTCCATGCGGCCGGCTTCGATCTTCGACAGGTCGAGGATGTCGCTGATGATGGACAGCAGATGACTGGCCGAGCGCCTTATGTCTTCGGCGTACTCGCTGTAGTGCGGGTTGCCTAGAGGCCCGAAGAGGCCCTGCTCCATGATCTCCGAGAAACCGATGATGGCGTTCAGCGGCGTGCGCAGCTCGTGGCTCATGTTGGCCAGGAAGGTCGACTTCGCGCGGTTGGCCCGCTCGGCCTCGTCACGGGCTTCGCGAAGCTGCTGCTCCTTTTCCTTCATCTCGGTGATGTCGACCTGGATACCGCCGACACCGATCGCAGCGCCCTTTGAATCCAGCACCGGGAAGCGGGTGACCATCGCAAGAACCTTGCTGCCGTCACGGCGCGTCACCTCCGACTCGACCTCCATGGGAATGCCGGTTTTCAGGACCATACGATCCTGGGCATTGAAGACCTCCGCTTCGCTCTTGTTGAAACTGTCGAAGGCCGTCGCACCGACAAGGTCGCGGCCGTCCAGGCCGAAGAGGTCGCGGAACTGTTGATTGACCAGAAGGTAGCGGCCGTCCTGATCTTTCAGGGTCAGGCCGGCCGGCAGGTGGTCGATAACCGCGCGCAGACGGTCGCGTATCTCCTGCTCCGCGCGCTCGATGGTCTTGGTTTCAGTGATGTCGGTGGCGGTGAGGAACAATCCACCGTTCGCCGTTCGCTCCTCTCGAATGCGCAACCACTTTCCGTCCGACCGTTCGACCTCCACTTCCTCGGAAGGGTTGCGGTGGCGCTCCATGCGTTCGGCCAGCCACGCCTCCTCCCGCCCGAAGGCAGCCGGAATCATGCCGTTCTCGACCTGATTGCGGATCAATTCCTCAAAGGGCATGCCCGGGCCGATGGTCATCGCCGAGGAATGGTGGAACGCCAGATAACTTTCGTTGAACAGCAACAGGCAGTCGTCGGCGTCGAAGAGAGCGACTGCGTCAGAAAAGGATTCAACGGCTTGCAGAAGAAGGTCCTGCGCCTCGAAAGCCATGCGGCGGACGTTGTATTCCTCCGTCAGGTTGCGGCCGGTGCCCCGGTACCCCAGGAAAACGCCCTTCTCGTCAAAGAGCGGCACGCCGCTGATCGACCAGTATTGGCGCCCGCCATCAGCGGCAACATAGACATAGCGGAAATCACGAAAAGGACGGTGGGCGCGCAGGTCGGCCAAATGGGCTTCCCACTTATCGGCATCCGTATCGCCGGCGCCGAGTTCGAGCCGGGACTTCCCCAGAACCTCCGCCGGATTGACGCCGGTTACCTCACGCAGGCGTTCGGAGAGGTAACAGATCCGCAGCTCCGCATCCATTTCCCAGAACCAGTCCGAGGCGGCAGCCGCAAAGTCGCGCAGACGCTCTTCGCTTTCGCGCAAAGCATCTTCGGCCATGACTCGCTCAGCTTCGAGGCTCTCGACCTCTTCGACCCGCTGCCTGAGCCGTGCCAATTCCTCGGTTAACTCCGCCTTTGTGGGCAAAGACCGGCATCCCCCTTCAAACGCTTTAAAGACAGCGTTAAAGTTCATCAGAGAACGGTTAAGAGACGTTGAAGATCGGTTGGAATTCGCCACAAATCCAATCGATTCCGCTTACGCGCAATGAGGATAAAGGCTTCATCAAACTGAAGCGCGAGCGACATCGTCCGGCAACCGAGGAACGTTATCGAAGTCGTTAACCAAGATTCGATAACGCCCGGATTCCGGTCCAGCAGATTAGCGCCCTTCGCAACCGTTTCGCTGCGGCCAGCGGGCAAACCTAAGGAGAAGATCATGCCAGCAAAGCGCCCTGCCGCTCCGACTCCCCGTTTTTCGAGACGCCGTGTGCTGCAAGGTGCCGCCGCCGGCAGCGGATTGGCCGGCGCCGGACTGCTCGGTTTTCCCGCCATAGCGCAATCCAATCGCCCGGTCTTCACCCACGGCGTGCAAAGCGGCGATGTGACCACCAACAGCGGTATCATCTGGGCCCGCGCCGACCGCCCATCGCGCCTGCTGGTAGAAGTCGCGACCAGCGACAGCTTCGCCTCGGCACAGCGCCTGCGCGGCCCGGCCGCCATCGACGGCAACGATTTCACCGCCAAGATGGATCTGACCGGACTGCCCGCGGGTCAGGACATTTTCTATCGCCTGCAGTGGCAGGACCTGGCCGACGTCAATCTGACGAGCGAGCCGATCATCGGACGCTTTCGCACAGGGCCGGGCAGCAAGCGCGACATCAGCTTTGTCTGGACCGGCGACACCTGCGGTCAGGGCTGGGGCATCAATCTGGATTGGGGCGGCATGCGCTGCTACGAGACCATGCGCAACAACCGCCCGGACTTCTTCATCCACTCCGGCGATACCATTTACGCCGATAATCCCCTTGAAGCCGAGAAGACCCAACCCGACGGCACCATCTGGAAGAACGTCATGATCGAGGAAAAGGCTAAAGTCGCCGAGACGCTGGCCGAGTTCCGCGGCAACTACAAATACAATCTGATGGACGAGAACGTGAAGCGCTTCAATGCCGAGGTGCCGATGCTCGCCCAGTGGGACGACCACGAGGTGGTGAACAACTGGTATCCCGGAGAAATGCTGATCTCCGACGACCGCTACAAGGTGAAAAGTGCCTCGCTGCTGGCCAGCCGCGCCAATAAGGCCTTTCTGGAGTACATGCCGATCCGCCAGCATCCCAGCGACCGGGAGCGCATCTACCGCAAGATTCCCTACGGGCCGATGCTCGACATCTTCTTCCTGGACCTGCGCAGCTATCGCGGACCCAACAGCGCCAACAACCAGCCTGTGCGCAGCCGCGACACCGACTTTCTGGGACCGAATCAACTGCGCTGGCTGAAGCGCGAATTGCTCGCTTCCAAGGCAACCTGGAAAATCATCGCCAGCGACATGCCTTTGGGCCTTATCGTGAGGGACGGCGAAACTGCCTTCGAGAACGGCGCCAACGGCAACGGGCCGGTGCTGGGCCGCGAACACGACATCGCGGACCTGCTGCGCTTCATCAAGCACAATGACATCAAACAGACCGTCTTCTTCACCGCCGATGTGCATTACACCGCGGCGCACTACTACGATCCAAGCAAAGCCCAGTTCCGCGACTTCGACCCGTTCTGGGAGTTCGTCTCCGGGCCGGTGCATGCCGGCTCTTTCGGACCCGGCCAGATGGACGACACCTTCGGGCCTCAGGTCGTGTTTTCCAAAGACCCGGCGGGCGAGCGCAACCTGCCGCCCAGTTCGGAGCTACAGTTCTTCGGCCATGTGAAGATTGACGGCGAGACCGAGGCCATGACGGTCACCTTGAAAGACCTGAACGACAAGGCGCTCTATACGGTCACGCTCGAACCCGCCAGCGCATAACCCGGAACACCGCATTGCCAGGGGGCGCTCCACGAATGAGGGAGCGCCCCTTTCTCTTTGAAAGACGCCGTCAGGAAAAAGCACCGCCGGGCGGGTCAGCGGAAAATCACATCGAGCCCGCCATCGAGCAACAGCTTTACACCGGCCAGGATCATCAGAAGGTAGCTGACCCGGTAAAAGGCATCTTGAGGCACCCGGTGGTGCAGCCGAAGGCCCAACCAGATTCCCAGCGGCGCCAGAGGCGCCAGCAGCAGCGATGTCATCAGGTTGTCCCGGGAGAACTGGCCCAGCCAGGCATAGGGCAGAATCTTCGCCTGATTGATCAGGAAGAAAAAGACCACGTTGGTGCCGACGAAGACCGTTTTGTCGAGGTGCTGACGCAGCAGGAAGAACTTCGCCGGCGGGCCGCCGGCGTGGGCGATGAAGCTGGTGAACCCTGAAAGGGCGCCACAGGCGACCCCCGTCGCCGCCTTGCCTGCCCGTACCTCGCCGGCCTGACCAGCGGCAGCGAAGGCCTGCAGGCCGAAGCCCAGGGTGACCGCCCCCAACAGCAGCCGGATGACGGCGTCATCGACATAGCGGAACGTCAAGGCGCCGAGCGCAAGCCCAACGCAGGCACCGGGAAGCAGCAACAGCAGATTGCGGCGGTGCCAGCGCCGCCGATAGGCCCAGACGCTCAAGACATCCATCACGCAGAGGATCGGCAACATGATGGCGGCGGCGGTCAGCGGTGATACGAAAAGAGCCATCACCGGAACCGCCAGAACGCCGATGCCGCCCGAAAAACCGCTCTTGGAAATCCCGATGGCCAGCACCGCCACAGCGGCAACGGCGAGAAACAGGGGATCGTGGACAGGAAAACCGGCCATCATCTGACGCCCCTCGTTGCTGCCGCCGGGATTCACCGCGGCCCGTCGGCTGCCGGGCCGAAGTCATTGTGCTGTATGGGTTTTAGAGCGCCGTCGAGAGGCTGACAAAGGATCGTTGGTCATGCTATGCATGAGCAATCATTCATGCATGGAAAGCCCAACGATGCGGCTGCCGCCGACAACCGCCCTTCGCGCGCTGGATGCCGCCGCACGGCATCTGAGCTTCACCAAAGCTGCAGAAGAACTGCACGTCAGCCAGAGCGCCATCAGTCACCAGATTCGACATCTCGAAGAATTGTGGCAGGTAAAGCTCTTCACACGACTGACCCGCCGTCTTGAGTTGACCGAAGCGGGCAGGGCTTTGTCCCAACTTGCGCGCGGGTTCTTTCAGGATCTCGACACCACCCTGACGGCGGTCCGGGACAACAGCGCCGTCGCCCAGGTGCGGGTGCTGGTGCCGCCCTCCATCGCATTGAAATGGCTGGTACCCCGCCTGCCCGACTTTCGCGCGGCACATCCGGAGGTCGACGTCTGGATCAAGACCCAGGCCGACGCAAGGCTGCGTCCCGCCGACGACTTCGATGCCGCCCTCCAGTTCGGACCGGACAGCCGGGCCTCGCAACGGTCACTGCGGCTGATGCAGGAGTACGTGTTTCCCGTTGCCAGCCCAGAGTTCCTGAAGTCCTGCAGCAGCGCACCGGCGGCACCCCAGGACCTGTGCCGCCATCCGTTGTTGCTGCGCACCGAAAACAACAAAGGGGCGCCGGACTGGCAGAGCTGGTTCGAAGACGCCGTGGTGCCGGAAGACATCTTTGCCCCGGCTCTGCGGCGCGGCGTGCGCTTCCCGAACACGAACATGGCCCTGCAAGCGGCGATCGACGGCCAGGGGATCGCTCTGGCGCGCAGCGCACCGGCCTGGGATGACCTGAAGGCCGGCCGCCTGGTGCGGCTGCTCGCCCTGCGCCGTCCTTTCGCCCATCAGATCTATCTGGTCAGCCCGAAAAATCGCGAACGCAGGGCAGCGGTCGCCGCCTTCCGCACTTGGCTGCAGATGGTAACGGCTGAATCGCAGGCCGCCTTCGACGCCGGCGAGCCCATCTGAGCCGCTTACCTTGCGCAGACAGCGCAGGGACGGAGAACGGCAACCGGACGCGGCGCCAGACCGGCTGGCAGAACGCATCGAGGCAATCCACTTGCTTGTCGGCTTGGGCGTCCACGACACGACCACCGCTCCGGCCAACCAACTCCAACCGCCCGGCGGCCTATCGCCGGAACACCTTCAGGAATTGTCACCCTGGTGGTTGATCGCCTTCCGGTGCTTCAGCCCGGTTCGGCGCCCACGACTTTATTGTCGACCCTGATCTTGCGACGCTGAACTCAGCATTGCACCCATCGAAACGGTTGTCTGCAGTCCGGCAGCCCGAGAAACGAGTCCCTCACCCGCCGTTCAGGTAGACGTCCACCTCGGCGATGCGCGCGGCTTTGGTTTTGTCGTCCAGGAAAGACGCCTCGAAGGAGTTGCGGGCGATCTGGCCGAGTTCGGCATCACTGAGGCCAAGCGCCTGCTGGGTGGCCCGGTAATTCTCGTTCACATAGCCGCCGAAGTAGGCCGGGTCGTCCGAGTTCAGGGTGACGAAAAGGCCGTGATCGAGCATCGCCCGCAGCGGATGGCCCGAGAGATCTTTCACCCCGCCGAGGCAGAGGTTGGAAAGCGGACAGACCGTAAGCGGCATCCTGCGGGCCGCCAGTTCCGCCACCAGCGCCGGGTCTTCCAGCGCCCGGTTGCCGTGATCGATGCGGTCGACGGCCAGGGCGTTCAGCGCACCCCAGACGTAAGCCGGCGGCCCCTCCTCACCCGCGTGGGCAACGGCCAGGAAACCGGCGTCGCGCGCTTTCGCAAAGACCTCCGTAAAGAGTTCCGGCGGATGCCCGTTCTCGGAAGAATCAAGTCCGACGCCGACGATATGCTGGCGGTAGTCCATCGCCTCTTCCAAGGTCGCCATGGCGTCCGCCGCCGGTAGGTGACGCAGGAAACAGAGGATGATCTCCGAACTGACGCCCAGCTCGCGCTCGCCGTCGCGCAGGGCCCGGTGGATGCCGTTGAAGACCGTCGCAAAGGCAACGCCGCGCCCGGTATGGCCCTGGGGGTCGAAGAAGATCTCGGTGTGGCGCACGTTGTCTTTCGCTGCACGCCGCAGATAGGCCAGAGTCAGATCGTAGAAATCCTCTTCCGTCAGCAATACCGACATGCCCTGGTAATAGAGATCCAGGAACTCCTGAAGGTTGGCAAAGCGGTAGGCGGCCCGCAGCGCCTCGACGGAATCATAGGGCAGCTTGACCCCGTTGCGCCCGGCCAGGGCGAACATCATTTCCGGTTCCAGCGAGCCCTCGATATGGATATGCAACTCAGCCTTCGGCAGGGCGGTAATGAAATCACTCACAATCGGAGACATCCTTTCGGTCGCGCGGCTGGGTTGGGAAGGTTATAGCGAAATGGAGAAGCCGCCGTCGATCGGCAAGGCAGCGCCGGTGATGAAGTCGGAGGCCGGCCCGGCAAAGAACACAGCCAGCCCTTCGAAGTCTTCCGGCTTCCCCCAGCGATCCGCCGGGGTGCGCTGCAGGACATGGTCGTTCAGCCCCGCGACCTCGGCGCGGGCCAGGCGTGTCAGGTCGGTGTCGATCCAGCCCGGCAGCATACAGTTCACCTGGATGTTGTCAGCCGCCCAGGCCGCGGCCAGGGACTTGGTCAACTGCACCACAGCGCCCTTGCTGGCGCCGTAGGCCGGGCTCCAGGGCGCCCCGAAGATCGACAGCATGGAGCCGTTGTTGAGAATCTTGCCGCCACCAGCCGCCTTCATGTGGGGGTAACAGGCCTTGGCGCAGAGAAAGGTGCTGGTGAGGTTGGCGTCCATGACCTTGTGCCAGTCCGCCGCGCTCAAGTCTTCCGGGCGTTTGCGGATGTTGGTGCCGGCATTGTTCACGAGGATGTCGATACGCCCAAGCCCAGCCACCGCCTCAGCCGCCATGGCCGCAACCGCGGTCTCGTCGGAAACATCGCAGGTCAGCGCCAGGACCTTCGACCCAAAAGCCTTGAGTTCGTCCGCCGCCGCGGAGAGTTTCTCAGGATTGCGACCGACGATGGCGAGCGCCGCACCGGCCTTGGCGAGGCCGCGGGCAATCCCCAGACCGATGCCGCCGTTGCCGCCGGTCACCACGGCGGCCCTGCCGCTCAAATCGAATGCCTGCATGAACTTGATCCCAACATCACAAAAAGTCCCGCAGCTTAGCGGCGGGCTGTGAGAGCGCAAGACTACCTCTGTTGAGTGAAACCGCACCCCTTTTGCGCATATTTGCCACCGCTAATCGTCTTTGGGCTGTAATGACCCAGGGGTTAGACTGACCGGGCTTGTCCGGTCACAGCGGGGGTTGAGACCTTGGCGTTCAATCTGAAAGACCGTATCGAAATCTGTATGGGGCCCAGCACCATCGGCGCGCCGGATGACCTGGAGGCCGCCATCGTCGACTTTATCGACCGGGCGAAATTCACTTTGGAGGCCGCGGTGCAGGAGATCGAATCCCGCGCCATCACCGAGGCCTTCGTGCGCGCCAAGCAGCGCGGGGTCAGAGTGCGCATCGTGCTGGAGCAGGACTATCTGCGCGCCGGCAAGCCGCCGGCCGATCCCTTCGGCGGCGTCGGCGCCGAGGACGAGGAAAATCGCGCCCTCTTCGCCGCCATGCTGCGCGCCAACATCGATGCCCGGGCAGACTACAACCCCGACATCTTCCATCAGAAATTCATTGTCCGCGACAGCGGCAAGCCGCGCCGGGCGCTACTCACCGGCTCCACCAACTTCACGCCCACGGGGGTCGGACGGAACCTCAATCACGTCGTGATCCTGCACGATCAGCGGGTCTGCAACGAATACGACCTGGAGTTCGCGGAAATCTGGACCGGCACCTTCGGGCGCAAGCGCAACCGCCACGAACCCTCGCCGCGCAACAACCGGGTGGCCGGCATCCGCGTCCGCGCCCTCTTCGCGCCGGACCACGCACCGGAAATGGAGATCATGAAGCAGATCCTGAAGGCGCGCGAAAGGATCGACTTCGCGATCTTCACCTTCTCCAAATCCTCCGGCATCGATGACGCCCTGGTCGCCATGTCCCGCGGCGGTGTGGCCCAGGGCGGGGTCGCCGTGCGCGGCATCTTCGATTCCGGCCAGGGCAACCGCGACTGGGCAGCCACGCGGCTGGTCGCCAACGGCGGCGGCGAGGCCTTCCTCGCATCACGCAAGAACGGCCTGGGCAAGCTGCATCACAAACTGATGGTGATCGATTCCGCGCTGATCATCGCCGGCAGCTTCAACTACACAGACCCGGCCAACCGGCTGAACGACGAGAACATCCTGCTGATCGGGGAACTGGGAGAGGACGATCCCCAGGCGAAAGCGGATCAGGAAGCGCTTGCCGGTTTCGCCCTCGCCGAGATCGACCGCATGATCGCCGCCCACGGGGTCGCGGTCGCGCCGGACCCCTGATGCTCAACCCAACCAAAGCGAACCCCGCCCTTCGAGACGCGATCCTCCGAGATATGGTCCCGGGGACCGCCCCTCACGATGAGGCTTACATCTCAACCTCATGCTGAGGAGCCGCCGGAGGCGGCGTCTCGAAGCATATCGAGGCGCTCATTCGATCACCGGGCTGCTGCACCAGCGTCATATCCGGCCGCGGCGAGGCGCTGCCGGAAGCTTTCCTCGTCCAGCACCCCGGCGATTTCCAGCAGGAGTTTGCGGCGCACCGCAGTCGCGAAACTCTGCTCGCCATCGGCGGTGACGACGAAGGCCGCCGGGCCGGCAATGATCTCGCGCTCGAAAGCTTCTTCCAGATCATAGGCGACCGGGCGCCCTGATTCGCAGGCACGGCAGAGTATGGCCAGGCCGTTGATGGAAACATCGGCGGCCAGCGCCGCCTGGCGTGCGACCTCCACCGGAAGACCGCCCCAGTTGTTGGCGCTGTCGCCGGAGAAATCGATGATCTTGCGGTAACCGTCGATGGCATTGCCTTCGATGAGGGCCAGCCCGGCGGCAAGCGCCGAGCCGATGGCGTTACGCCCGAAGGCAAGGCGCGGCACCGCCATCAGCTTTTCCGCAAAGGCCTCGGCAGAGGCCTTACCGTCGATGATGCTCCAGGGCACCACCACCTCCTGCGATTCGGCGCTGCCCCATTCGACATAGGTGACGGCGATCCGCCCGTCCTGTCCCAGGGCGATGGCCGCCAGGATATCGGGATCAGTGATCGCCTCGGCATAACCCTGGCGCTGGAAGAAGA
The DNA here is from genome assembly GCF_965249265.1 of Pelagibius sp. NCBI lineage: Bacteria > Pseudomonadati > Pseudomonadota > Alphaproteobacteria > Rhodospirillales > Rhodovibrionaceae > Pelagibius > Pelagibius sp. The sequence continues at coordinate 4,739,413 of NZ_OZ252224.1, forward strand.
TTTCGCCGTCGTCGATGGAGCCGGAGGCGTCGGCCAGTAGTACCAGCTCCAGATCGACGCGCAGTGACTGATCTTGGCCAGACTCCTGAGCCCGCAAGGCGTTTGCGTCCAGCACCAGTCCGGCCAGGACGCAGGTCAAGATGCCGAGGAGTCGTCCGATCTGCCGCATCACCGCCCCCTTTTTCCGCCTGTCCGTGTAACCCACGGAATGAGCTTACCCGCCTTGGCGGAGAGGGGATAGGATCACTTTGTGATCGCCGCACAGAGATTTGGAGGAAAACAGAGATGGCAAAGACGCGTGGGCACTGCCTCTGCGGCAAAATCTCGTTTGAGTACGAGGGAGCGGAAAACTGGCGCGGCCACTGCCACTGCGAGTCCTGCCGCCGCAACACATCCTCAGCCTTCACCAGTTTTCTCGGCGTCGCGAAAACGGCCTACCGCTACACCGGCGAGACCCCGGCGGTTTACGAGTCCTCGCCCGGCGTGCGGCGATTGTTCTGTGCGACCTGCGGCAGTCCGGTGGCCTATGAAAGCGACCGCTGGCCCGACGAGACCCACTTCTACGCCGCCAGTCTGGAAAAGCCGGAAGCCTATGTGCCGGACTTCCACGTCCACTGGGCGGAAAGGGTGCCCTGGGTCGACCTCAACGACGACCTGCCGAAGTACGACCACGGCGGCAGCTGATCCTTTAGATTGCCTCGCACACAATCGTCATGCTCGGACTTGCTCCGAGCATCCATGCTTTGATCAGTTGAGAGCCTTTGCGGCCAAAGCTCCAGCGAGCGACGCTATGGACCCTCTGGACAAGCCCGAGGGTGACGATTTGAGGAGCCCTACAAATCCGAGTACCGCAAAGGACCAAACGCTGACCGACCCAGTCAGTATCACACAGCAGCCTGAACTTCCCCAACTCCATCAACAGGCGTAGAAGGGGCAGATGCTTCCGCTTTCCTTCCTGCGTGCCCACGGCCGGCTGCTCGCCTTCGGGTTTTTCATGTGCTTCTGTTCCAGCCTGGGGCAAACCTTTTTCATCGCCCTGTTCGGTGGCGAGATCCGCAGGTCTTTCGGGCTCAGCGACGGCGACTTCGGCGCCATCTATTCCGCCGGAACCCTGATGAGCGCGGCGGTTCTTGTCTGGCTCGGCCGCCTGATCGACCGGCTGCCCCTGGCGGCTTTTGCCGCCGCCACCCTGGTCGGCCTGGCCGCCATGTGCCTGCTGATGGGTTTTGCCGGCTCCCTGGAAACAGCGCCGGGGCATATGGCCTGGGGAGCCGTCATCCTGCTGCCGGCGATTTTCGGCCTCCGCCTTTTCGGGCAAGGTCTGGCCAGCCATGCCGCCATCGTCGCCATGGGGCGTTACTTCGTGGCGGAGCGCGGCCGTGCCGTTTCGCTGGCCTCTCTCGGCCATACGCTCGGAGATGCCGTTCTGCCGGGCCTTGTGGTTGCCGCTCTCGCCTTCGCGGTCTGGCAGGACATCTGGACCGGCGCCGGCGTGGCGCTGCTGATCCTCACCCCCATCGTCTTTATCCTGCTGAAGGGCCAGCGCGAACGCGATGCGGCGCTGACGGCCGCCCGCGCGGAACGGCGCGACGAGACGCTGTTGGAAGACTGGCGCTTGAGCGCCGTCCTGCGCGATCCCGGTCTCTGGCTGCGGCTGCCCGCCCTGCTGGCGCCTTCCTTCATTTTCACCGGGCTGATCTTCCATCAGGTGCACCTGGCCGAAACCAAGGGCTGGGCCCTGTCGCTGCTGGCCGGCTCCTATGTGGTCTTCGCCCTGGCGGCCCTCGCCGCCCTGATGGTCGGCGGCCTGCTGGTCGATCGCTTTACCGCGCGCCGTCTCGTCGGCTTCTTTCTGGCACCGCTGGCCCTGGCCTGCCTGGTGTTGGCAGTCAGCAGTGCGCCTGCCGCGGCACCGCTTTTCCTCGGCTTTTTGGGCATCTCCGCGGGTCTGGCCGGGGTTGTCCTCGGCGCCCTCTGGGCCGAGCTTTACGGCGTCACGCACCTGGGCGCGATCCGCGCCTTCGGCCAGGCTGCCATGGTGTTTTCCTCAGGCCTCGCCCCGGCCTTTATGGGAATCCTGGTCGACCAGGGCATCGCCATGGAAAGCATCGCCGTCGGCTCCATCCTCTACTGCCTTGCCGCCACGGCCCTCGCCCGGCTCGCCGAAGCGCCGCGCCGTGCCATGGGCACCGGCTGAAAAACGATGCCGCCATTTCGGGGGAGTGTTGAACTATTCCCCCGGCGCCGCTGCCCTGGGTGCGCCGACAGTGCCGGCACCGGCTTTGCCGCCCGCCGCCGGCGCCGCTTCCGCGATCCAGTCGACGGCGGCCTGGATGCCACCCTTGCCCTGGGGAATGCCCAGCGCCGCCAGGGACGACTCCACGATGCCCAGGGTGCCCAGCATCATCGGCGCATTCACATGGCCCATGTGGGCGATGCGGAAAGCCTGGCCCGTCAGATCACCGATGCCGATGCCCAGCACCACGCCCAGTTCACGGTCGGCATAGCCGATCAGTTCGGCCGGGTCATGACCTTCCAGGCGAATGGTGGTCACCGAGTTGGCGCGGGCCGCCGGGTCCAGAACGTTGAAAGCCAGGGCGCCGCCCTCGGCCCAGACCGCGACCGCGCGGCGTGTTGCCTCGGCCAGGATGCGGTGGCGTTCGAAGACCGCCGGCAGGCCCTCCTCGAACAACAAATCCATGGCCTTGCGCAGGCCGAAGAGGAGGTGCTCCGGCGGGGTGCCGCAGTATTTGTTGTAATGGCGCGGCCCTTCCCGCTGGGTCCAGTCCCAATAGAAAGTACGCAGACCGGCCTTTTCATGGGCTTCCAGCGCGCGCTTGCCCGCCGCCACGAAACTCAGGCCCGGCGGTGTCATCAGGCCTTTCTGGGAGCCGGTGATGCCGACGTCGATACCCCAGCCATCCATTTCAAAGGGCATGGTGCCGAGCGAGGCGATGGCATCGACCATGAAAAGGGCTGAATGGCCGGCGGCATCGATGGCACGGCGGATCGCCGGGATATCGTTGACGATGCTGGAGGCGGTGTCGACCTGGACCACCAGCACCGCTTTGATCTCACCCGCGGTATCGGCGCGCAGGCGCTCCTCCACCGCCGCCGGGTCGACGGCATGACGATAGCCGAACGGCAGCTCTTCGACGACGATGCCCTGGGTCGCCGCCATCTCGCCCCAGGCCGGCGCGAAAAGGCCGGAACCCAGCACCAGCACCTTGTCGCCGCGCGACAGGGTGTTGCTGAGCGCCGCCTCCCAGGCGCCGTGGCCGTTGGCGGCATAGATATAGGTCCGCCCCTCGGTCTTGAAGATCCGCCGCAGGTCGTCCAGGCAGCTCATGGTGATGTCCAGAAGTGCGCCGGAATAGATCTCGATCGCCGGGCGGTGCATGGCCTGCAGCACCTCGTCAGGGACCGTGGTCGGCCCCGGAATGGCTAGGAATTCCCGCCCGTTACGCAGAGACATGTCGTATTTTCCAGTTCGTCGTTTTGCGGCGAAAGGAGAGCCTAAGCGGGCCTGCCAGCAGGGGCAAGCCTTGTGAAAAACGGCCCCGCCGGCCGCCGCGGCGCCGGATTACTTCAGGTCGATGGCGTACTTGGCGAAACCGCCCTCGGCATCGCCCAGCAAGGTGAAGCCCAGCTTTTCCGCAGCCTCCAGAGCAGCGGGGCTGGAGGTGAAGGTCACCTTCGCCTCGCCGCCAAGGGGCACGAAGGACCAATTGTTGTCCGCCGCCGGATTGATGGCCTTTTGATCGAAGATGTAGTTGGCCAGCACAGTGCGGTTTTCGTCCGGTGCTTCGATGATCACGCTGGAGCCGTCAAGGCCCGGGAAGTTGCCGCCGCCGCCGGCGCGGTAGTTGTTGGTGGCGACCAGGAAGACCATGTCCGCAGTCACCGGCTTCCCGTCGAAGACGAGATCGACGATGCGGTGTTCCGGCGACACCACTTCGCCGTCCTTGTTGTAGCGCGCCGGTTTGGTGACATCGATCTTGTAGCTGACGCCGTCGATGACATCGAAGTTGTAGGAAGGGAAACCGGTGTTGACCAATTCCTGCTCCCCGCCGGCCGTCGGGTCGATCTGATTGAACTGCCCGGCGGACATCTCCAGCCACTCCCGCACCTCGGCGCCGTTCAGCTTCACGACGCGCAGGGTGTTGGGATAGATGTAGAGGTCGGCAACATTCTTCAAGGCGATGTCGCCCGGGTCCAGAACGGTGTAGTAGTCGGCACCCTGGCGCCCGCCGGCCTTGAAAGGCGCACCGGCGGAAAGGATCGGAATGCCCTCGTATTCCGTCCCCCGGACGATCTTTTCGACATACCACTTCTGGGCGTTGGTCACGATCTGGATCGAGGGATCGTCGGCGACCAGGGCGAAGTAGGAGTTGATCGCCGCCATGGTCTCGCCGACGCCTTCGTTCATATAGTCGATGGTGGCGAGGTGTTCCTCGCGAACCGCGTCGACGATCTTCTGATCGGCTGGGACCAGGGGAACAAGCTGCCGGCCGTCGCGTTTGTAGATGGGGCGCAGGGAAGCCGCGCCGTCGACGACGCGCCAGCGCCCCTCCGTCACCTCCAGGTCGAGGTCGACGACCCCGAGGTGCGATCCCCAGAAGCCGGGCATCACGGCGGGCACGCCGTTGACGGTCCCTTTCTCAAGATCGGCACCCGGGAAACCCTCGTACTTGGCCGAAGGAAACTCCGAATGCCCATGGCCGAAGAGGATGGCGTCGATGCCCGCCACCTCGGTGAGGTGGTAGACGGCATTCTCCTCCATACCTGCGCGTGGGTTGGGAGAGATCGAAGAATGGGGAATCGCCACCACGATGTCCGCGCCGGCTTCGCGCATCTGCGGCAGGTACTTCTTGGCCGAGTCGACGATATCCTCGACCCGCAGCTTGCCTTCCAGATTGGTCTTGTCCCAGAGCATGATCTGCGGCGGGGTGAAGCCGATGACACCCACCTTGATCGCGTGACGGGAACCGTCTTCGGCTTCCAGTTCACGCTCGAGGATCAGATAGGGTTCGAAGAGCGGCTTGTCGTTGGCTGGATTGTCGTCGCCGTCAAGCACGTAAACGTTCGCCAGGGTGTAGGGAAAGTCCGCACCTTCCACCGTGCGCAGCAGGAAATCCAACCCGTAATTGAATTCATGATTGCCGATGTTGCCGGCGTCGTAGCCCAGCAGGTTCATGGCCTTGTAGATCGGATGAACGTCACCCTGCTTGAGGCCGCGACGCTGGGCCATGTAGTCGCCCAAGGGGTTCCCCTGAATGAGATCGCCGTTGTCGAAAAACATGCTGTTTTTCACTTCCGCCCGGGCCGCCTTCACCAGGTTGGCCACCTTCGCCAGGCCGACAGCGTTAGACTGGCTGTCGCGGTAGTAGTCGTAGTCCACCACATGCATGTGGATATCGGCGGTTTCCATCAGCCGCAGCTTGACCTTGTCCGCAGCATCGGCGGGAAAAGCGAGAACGGCGAGGGCGATAACCGCCAGGCTGGCGGCGAGAGGGGTCGATTTCATGTGTCTGACTCCGGCATAATCGGGGGATTCGGGGTCCAAACCAACACAACCCAGCCTAACCCGAACCGAGAAGATCTGTCAGCAACGGTGGCGCCCGACGAAAAGGCTGATTGCCGGCGCGGAGAGCCAAGACGGAGCGCAACGATGTCTGAAGCAGTTTCCCTGGCCGTCGCCGGTGCCGGGTTGGTCGGCAGACGCCATGTCGAGGCGATTGCCGCGTCACTAGGGGTTGCCGAACTGCACAGCATCGTCGATCCGTCACCGGCGGCACGGGACTATGCCCGGGGCCTGGGTATCGCCTGGTCAGCGGATCTTTCCTCCGCGCTGGGCGACAACAGGGCCGGCAGCAAGGCAGACGGGGTGATCCTGGCCACGCCGAACGCTCTGCATGTCAGCCAGGGTCTCGACTGCGTGGCCGCCGGGGTGCCGGTCCTGGTCGAAAAACCGGTAGCCGTCGACGTCGCCTCCGCCGGGGAACTGGTGGCGGCAGGCGAAGCTGCCGCGGTTCCGATCCTCGTCGGGCATCATCGGCGGCATAATCCCCTGATCGCCGCCGCCAAGGCGCAAATCGATGCGGGCGCCCTCGGCAAAATCGTCGCGGTTCAGGGCACCTGCTGGCTGATGAAGCCGGACGACTACTTCGATACCCCCTGGCGGCGGGAACCCGGGGCCGGGCCGATCCTGGTCAACCTGATCCACGACATCGATCTGCTGCGCCACCTCTGCTGCGAGATCGTCAGCGTCCACGCGCTGGCAACCAGCACAATCCGTGGTCATGCGGTGGAGGAGACCGCTGTCGCCTTGCTGCGCTTCGCCGGCGGCGCCCTCGGCACCATCACCCTCTCCGACACCATCGTCGCGCCCTGGAGTTGGGAGTTGACGGCCGAGGAAAACCCGCATTACCCGGCGACCGGCCAGGCCTGCTATCAGATCGGCGGCACCCTGGCTTCCCTGGAACTGCCGTCCCTGAAGATCTGGCGCAATCCCGGCGTGCGCTCCTGGCGGGAGCCCATCACCGCGACGCCCATCGCACGGCAGACACCAAAAGCTCTCTCCGGCGATCCGGTCGCCGCGGATCCGCTGGTTCGACAGATAGTGCATTTCGCCGCGGTCATCCGCGGCGACGCCCAGCCACTTGTATCGGGTCGCGAAGGTCTCAAGACCCTGGCTGTTATCGAGGCGATCAAGCAATCCGCCCGCAGTGGAAAGACCGTCGTCCCGGAGTCAGTATCCGGCCCAAAGGAGACGTAAGAACGGCGATGGGGGATGCCGGACGAGGCGCCGTCGTGGGAACAGCGCCTCGCCCGACTGGGAAAGCTGGGAGCCTCGTTGAGGCTGACTGACCCCGCCGCCACTTAGATGCAAATCGTGCCGGCAGGGTCCCCGGAATGGCTTTTAGCGGATCACGCGGTGGCGCGGATCACCCCCAGGGGTGAGCGAACCCCCGGTCACTCAGCAGCCCTGGCCACCACTGTCCGCTCCGCCGGCATATAGAGCGACACGGTCGTCCCATAACCTGGCCGGCTGTCAAGCTGGAGGCTGCCGCCGTGCAGCTCAATCAGGCGCTTGGAGAGCGGCAGCCCAAGCCCGGTGCCCTCGAACTTCCGGCTCAGCCTGCTGTCGACCTGGGCAAAGGGCTTCACGGCCAGTTCCATCTCCCCGGGCGTCATACCGATGCCCGTATCGCAGACCTGGATCACCACGCCGTTATCGTCGGCGCGATAGGCCTTGAGACTGATCTGGCCGTAGTCCGGGGTAAAACGCACCGCGTTGGCCAGGAGATTGATGAGGATCTGTTTGAGCTTCACCTTATCGGCGCGCAGACGCGGCAGTCCGGGCTCGATGTTCACATCGACATCGAGTTCGGTCTCGGTCGTTCGCCGCCGGACCATGATCAGGGACTCATCGATCATCGTCGCGATCTCGAAGTCGTCGTCCTTGACCGTCATCTTGCCGGCTTCGATCTTCGAGAGATCGAGCACATCATTGATGATCGCCAGCAGATGCTGGCCCGACAGAAGAATATCCCCGGCATAGTCAACATAGTGTGCGTTGCCGAGCGGACCGCGCACTTCTCTTTTCATGAGTTCGGAAAACCCGATGATGGCGTTGAGGGGCGTGCGGAACTCGTGGCTCATATTGGCCAGGAACTCCGACTTGGTCCGGTCCGCAAGCCGCGCTTCGGAGAGCGCCGCCGCCATCACCTTCTGATCATCTTCCAGGCGTGCAGCCATAGTGTTGAAGCTGCGCGCAAGTTCGCGAAATTCGGGCGGTGCGCTGGGCGAGCCATCCGCCACGCGCGCCGTCAACTGACCGCCGGCGATCTTGCGCGTGGCGGCCACAACAGCATCGATCGGGCGCATCAAAAGACCTGAGACAAACCACGACAATATGCCGGCAACGATCAGCCCCACCAGCATGACGGTGAAGGCGGCGCGCTGAAACGCCTGGGCACGCTCCTCCAACTCCTCAATCGGCTGGGGCACCATGACACCCCAGCCGACACCGGGCACGGTGGTAAAGCCGGAAACCATTTCTTTTTGCATGGCCGGAGAGAAGAACGTCGCCACACCGGTTTCACCGCCCATCATCCGACGTACCGGATCAACCTTCGCCAGGTTTTTCATCTGGCGCTGCCAGTCCGGATTGGGGTGCGCCAACACATTGCCCTGATGGTCAACGATGGCGGCATGGCCCTTACGCCCAAAGGCAATGGCCTGCTGCAGGCGAACCAGATAGTCGGTCGAAATGCGGCCGACGGCGAAGGTTCCGTCGTCGAGCCGGCGTACCAGCAGGATCGCCGGGCGGCCTGCGGGGTCGGCCAGAACCGGGCTGAACAAGCGGCCGTCCTCGGCAAGCGAAAGCACCTGGCGCAACACGCGCGGCGAAAGCGCGTCAACCGTCTCACCATCAAGACTGACCTGATTGTACGTGCGGCCAGCCTCGTCAACGAGACAGAAGTGCTGAAAGCCGAGTTGCTGAGCCAGGCTGGTCATGCTGTCGAGAAAACGGCCGGAGGCGGCAGCATCGGCGAAGACTTCAAAGGCGGCTTCAACATCCAGCGAGTAACGCTCCAGAGCGGCGGTCATATTGCTGGCGAGAAGCAAATGCTTCTCGTGCACGGCTGCCATCTCGGTCTCAAACGAAGAGCGCTGAACCCATACCCCCAAAAAGAGCACCGGCACGATGGCCACGGAAATGAAGGCCGCAGCCAGCAGGCGCCTGAAAGGCAAAGACATATCAGGCGCCCGGAGCCGCATCCCCATCCCCTGGGAGAAGGGCACGCTATTCGCCGCCCAACCCGTTAGCCAACGCACCGTTGCGACACTCCCCTTCGAACGCTCATCACCACGCCCGCACGCCGGCTTGCACAGGTGCCCGACCGGAACTAGGCGGCTTCCGGTTTTCGAACATCAATGAGCAGAGTTGAAGAACTGGACAGTCTCCCGAATCTGTTTCCTCAGCCAAACACTAGGCGCAACACCGTTTCCAGGCTTACGGCATCGAACCCGCGCTGCCGTCACCCCAAAACGTCACCCCAAACACGTTGATTTTGCTTAGATCGAGAGGGCAGTTACCGGCTTCGAAAACATCACCGATCCAACAAGTGCCATAAACACAACAGCTTGGGGCGGCCACGCTTCACCACTTCGACATGTTTCCGGCGCCAGCCATTGATCAATAACGGCACGCCGAAAAGGCAAACTACGATAAGGGTTCTTAAACCTAAGAGAGCTAATTTGCCCCGGAATTCAGTCGTATCCAGCAGCACATTTGAGAGCAGATGTGGTCCGCAAAATGACGGGAAGAGGCAAGGAACGCCGCAGGGATCGGCGCTGTCCGGTCGAACTGCCGGCGCTGCTCGGTGAACTCGCGGTCATGCTGACCGATATCTCTGTCGTCAGCTTCGGTGCCGTCGCCCGCATACGCAAGGCAAGCGGCCCGAACCTCTCGGTCGGCGACATCGACTCCCTGGAAGTCCAACTGACGCCCGACCGCGTCGTCCATCTGACCGTGGTAATCGAGCGCGCCCCTGACCCCGAGGGGCACTTCGGCGGCCGCTTCGTCAATCTTTCCGATGAGAACTACCGCCTGATAGAGGCGACAATCGTCGGCTGGAAGAACCAGAACTGAGACGGACAGACTTCAAGCTGATCCGCCTTAGCCGAAGTGTTCCTTGAACAAACCGATGCATTGGCGAAAGCCGGCCTCGAAGTCGCCATTGCCGGGGTGGTAGACGCCCTCAAAGGAAATCACCCCGTCGTAGCCGTCCCCGCGCAGGGCATCGGCTATGGGCTGAAACAGCGGCGCCAACTGTCCCTCGCCCATCTTGCGCACCTCCAGAGTGGCACGGGGGGTGTCGACCTGAACGTCCTTGATGTGAACATGGCCCAGATAGCCGTCCCGCACTTCCTCGTAACCGTCGGGATAGGCCAACTCGTGGCACCAGCAATTGTTGGCCGGGTCCCAAAGCACCTTCAGGGCGTCTTTGGCATCCAGGTCGTCGATCAGCTTCCGGGCCGTGTAGTTTGAGTTCACCATGGTGCCGTTGCCGGTCTCGACCACCAGGGTCATCCCCTCCGCCTTGGCCAGTTCGACCGCCGGTGCGATCAGGGGTGGCAGCGTGTCCCAGGCGCCTTTGGCGACGTTCCACTGTTCGGCCCCATTGCGGCCCCAGAGAATCTGCTCCTTCTTCGAGGTCATGATGCGGACCAGCGGCGAGCCGAGTTCATGAGCCATATCAATGACGCGCTTCAGGGCCTCCATGTGTTTTCGGTGCAGATCGTCACCCGGCCGGTTGGCCGTGGTCATGCCCGCGAAGATGTGGCGCGACAGACAGGAAACCGGCTTGTTGTGCCGCTCCAACAGATCTTTGATCTTCGCAATCTCTTCTTTGGAATGACTGCCGACTTCGTTGTCCCAGACATACTGCAGTTCGGCGTAGTCCAGGCCGAATTCATCCATCACTGTCAGGGTATGTGCCAGGTCACGGCTGATGCCGTCGCAGATAACACCCAGTTTCATTCTCTGATCCCCTTCAAGGCTGCGCCGCCGTGCGGAACAGAACTAACTGCCGTTGAAAAGTCTGCCCAATCCGGGCCGTGACGGGTCGAGGCCGGCAAGCGTCAGCATTTGCCACGCCAAGGCCAGATTGCTCGACAGCACCGGACGCCCGATACGCGCCTCCGCCTCTTCGACGATACCGGCGACCCGCAGATTCGTGCAGGCCACGAAAACTGCATCGCAATCGCCCTGGCCGGAAACGGTTTCGATGGCCGCGAGGATGGAGCCTTCGGTGATGCGGGCCACGCGCCGGTCGTCGCCTTCCTTGAACGATCCGAAGCCGACGATTGCACAGCCGTTGTCCTCCAGCATCGCGCGCATCTTCGCCGAAACCTCGGCGACATAGGGAGTCACAAAGCCGATGCGCCGCGCCCCGAGTGCACGGCAAGCCGCGATCGCGGCGCTGATTGGTTCGGCCACCAGCGCATCCGGCCACACCCGATGAATGGCGCGTGCCACGCCCTCGGGCCCGATCACGGCGGCCGCCGAGGTGCAGCCATAACCGATCACATCGAAGTCGAGAGAGATGGGAAACAGTTCGGCAGCCGCCGGCAGATCCTCTTCCATCTTGGCCAGGGTCTCCGACGAAACCTGCGGCGGCATGGGAATGCGGCTGTGATAGAGCGCGACACCGGGCCGCTTCATCAGCTGAACCATCTCGTGCTCGATGGTCTCGTCGGTCTGCAGCACGATCAAACCGAGGTTTGCCAGCGTTCCGATGCCCCCGTCGGTCTGATAGCGAAGCTGCATCCCGGCCCTCTACCCGATGATCGGGAGTTCAGGCGCCGCCCGTTCGGACAGCAGGGTCGGCGCGCCGTCCCGCACGACGATGTTTTCTTCGTGCACCATGATCTTCCCCGCGCCATAGCTGAGCGAAGGTTCCAGCGTCATCACCATGTTTTCCTGAAGGACGGTCCGGTCGAAAGCGGCGTTGGACGGCCACTCGGTCAGTTGCATGCCCAGGCCATGGCCCAGCCGCCCGACATCGCCCCCCTGATTGTTGTGGGCCTGATCGTCAAACTGCGCGATCACTGATTGCATGGCCTGGAATAAATCAGCGGCGGCGACACCGGGCCGCGCCGCCTTCAGGCCGGCCTCGGTCGCCGCATAGAGAACTTCATGGGCACGGCGCGCCTCGTCCTCGGCGGCACCAATGGCGAAGTTGCGGTCGAAGTCGCAGAAGTAGCCGTCGAAGACCGAACCGGTGTCCAGCATCAGCACATCGCCGATCTGAAGCGGGCGCGGCGACGGCGGCGAGATCACATCGGAATATCCGCCCCGACCGGCACCGCCCACGAGATAGGGCACATCGTCGGCGCCCTGGGTCAGACATTCGATCTTGAAAGCCCTGAAGGCCTCGGTCAGCGGTTGACCGGCGTGGAACAACCCATCCGCCGCGGCAAAAGTTCGCGAGGCAACGGCGCAGATATGCCCGATCTTCTCGATCTCCGCTTCGGACTTCACCATCCGCAGACTCTTCACCAGCGCGGTCGCGTCTCGGATCGTCAGACCGGGCAGGTGTTCCAGAAGCCGCTCGAAATCGCCCAGAGGCATTCGCAGATGGGTCTCATGCCCCTTCAGCATCCCCACCGCCGCACCTTTTTCGGCATAGGGTTCCAGCAGTTCCCGCAGCAAAGAGAGGCCGTCGTCGGCCGGGCTGGGAGCGGACCAGGTCCGGATGTCCCGCACCCAGGTCCGGCGCATCAGATCGGCACCGATTTCCGGGATCACCGCAACCGGCGCCCCCGTCTTCGGCAGGAAGAGAAACCAGGGCCGCGTCGGGCTCTGCCAGAACAAGGTGTGGAAGCCGCTGAAATAGCGGATCTCCGGCTCCGTGGTCAGAAGAACACCGCCAAGGCCCTCTTCGGCCATCAAGGCCTGGGCCCTGTCCAGCCGCCGCTCGAATTCGGCCTGCTCGAAGCCGCGGGCCGGGGCCGCGTCAGGCATGTTCCAGGGCCTGCATCATCTCGGCATGAACCGCCGCATCCGTGATCCCTTCGGAACCGATGACCATGACAACCGACTCGTTGTCCAGCTTCAGTGCCTCCCGCAGACTACGGCTGCGGGCCGCCATGATGGCAGCGGCCAGCCCGGCGACCGCGGACTCCCCTGCCTCGATAACCGGATCACCCGCGCCGGGGGACGCCAGCAGGCGCAGCGTCGGCGCCACCACCGCATCGGGAATGGTGACGAAATCCTCGGCCTCTTCGCGCAGGATGGCCCAGGCCATGCCCGAGGGCTCCCCACAGGAGAGGCCCGCCATGACGGTTTCTTCCTGGATCTGCACAGCCGTCGCTTCATCGGCCTTGGCGCTTTCAAAAAGACAGGCCGCCCGATCCGGTTCGACGATAACCACGCGCGGACTGGCGTCGCCCCAGTGTTGGCGAAAGGCCGCGCAGATGGCGGCCGCCATGCCGCCGACTCCGCCCTGCAGAAAGACATGGCTCGGGGCCCGGTCCAGCGCTTCGGTGATCTCGCCGACCAGAACGCCGTAGCCCGCCATGACGTCGCGCGGCGGCTCCGAGTAGCCTTCCCAGGAGGTGTCGGAGACCACGAACCAGCCATTGGCCTCGGCCTCCTCGCGCGCCAGGCGCACGGAGTCGTCGTAGTCGCCGTCGATGCGGACGACATGCGCCCCCAGATCGCGCATCGCCGCGGCCCGCCCCTCGCTTACCTCGGCATGGATATAGATGCGGCAGGGCGCCCCGAACCGCTGGCAGCCCCAGGCCAGCGAGCGGCCGTGGTTGCCGTCGGTCGCCGAGACCAGCGTTATCAGGGCGGCTTCCTCAGCAAAGCAGCCCTCGCGAATATCCCGCAGGGTGACAGCAGAGGTCCGCCCCTTGGCCGCCAGCGCCTTTCCAATCTCATGCTGCAGGACCCTGAGCGCGGCATAGGCGCCACCCAGGGCCTTGAAGCTGCCCAGACCGAAGCGGGGGCCTTCGTCTTTATAAAGAACACCGCCAAGACCCAGGCTCGCCGCCAGACCATTCAAATGGAGCAGTGGTGTGGCTGCATAGCCCTGCCAGGCCCTGATCTCGGCCGCCGCATCGCCGAAGGCCGCGGGCGGCAAGACCGTCCGATAAGCATCGCCGCGATGGGGCGTGAAACCAAAGTGGTCAAGCTTAGCCTGGTCGAAACTGGCGAGCATCTCGTCTCTCTCTGCACGGCGAAAGGTCTTCCGGCGGCGACAAGCGGCAGGCAAAGGGTTCTGCCCGCTGAGCCACCACAGTCATCCTAAGTCATAGTTACAAACCGAGCCCAAACAATTGTGCGGCCGGCGCTACCTTGGGGCGCAGCGGTCATGTTCCGCTCGCCTGGCCGCTTCCGGCATCGATCCCAATGCACGATCCCCACGGTTACGATACCGCGCTGCGCATGTAAGATGACCCGGTTGGGATGTCTTCGGGTAGAGTCTCTTCGGGTGGTCTGGCGGTTAGTTGGGAATGGCCCTTATCCACGCCGCCCTATGCGGAGAGACTGTAAACACCGGAGCTGGAATTGAATTCTGTGAACGGCTGTGTCCGACGTCTTTACCTCTGACCGCAAGTTGGCCCCCTACTGGTGGGATCGCAGCCCAAGGCCGGAGTTGGCCGAAGTCGCCTTCCCCGAAACCGTGGACGTGGCCATTGTGGGATCGGGCTATACGGGCCTCAGCGCCGCCCTGGTCGTCGCACGCGCGGGCCGTTCCACGCTCGTCCTGGATGCCGAGCACGCCGGCTGGGGCTGCAGCACCCGCAACGGCGGGCAGATCAGCACCTCCATAAAGCCGGATCACGAGACCTTGGCCCGTCGCCACGGCGGCGAAGCGGCATCGGCGATCATTCGGGAAGGGCAGAGCGCGCTGGCCTGGATCGGCGACTTCATCGCCGGCGAGGGAATCGACTGCGACTTCAAGGTCCCCGGCCGCTTTCATGCGGCGCACTCTCCCCGGCAGTATGAGCGACTCGCAAGGGCCATCGCCAGCCAACCGAAGGGACTGGCCGTGCCGGCCCATGTCGTGCCCCGTGACGAGCAACGCCGGGAGATCGGCAGCGATGCCTATTTCGGCGGCGTCGTCTTCGAGAAGCATGCCTGCCTGGATCCGGGCCGCTTTCACCAGGGCCTGCTCGAAAGGGTTCTCGGCGCCGGGGCAGCGGTTATGCCCTATTGCCCGGTCACGAGCATCGAAAGCGACGGGACCAGCCACACCCTCATCACCGCGCGCGGTAAAGTGCAGGCCCGCAAAGTGGTGGTCGCCACCAACGGCTATACCAGCGGGCTGTTCCCCTGGCAGCGCCGCCGCGTCATTCCGATCGGCAGCTACATGATCGCGACCGAGCCACTGGCGAAAGACGTCATGGACCAGGTGATGCCGACCGACCGCATCGTCAGTGACAGCCGCCGCGTGGTCTACTACTACCGCCCCTCGCCGGACCGTCGCCGCATTCTCTTCGGCGGCCGGGTCACCAGCGGCGAGACCGATCCCCTGCGCAGCGGCGCCCTGCTTCACCGGGATCTGGTACGGCTGTTTCCGGAACTCTCGGCGACCCGTGTCAGTCACTCCTGGATGGGCTTCGTCGCCTATACCTTCGATACCCTTGCCCACCTTGGCCGCCACAAGGGCGTCTACTACGCCATGGGCTATTGCGGCTCCGGTGTCTCCATGGCCGCCTATCTGGGGACCCGGGTGGGACAGAAAGTGCTTGGCCTGCCCGAGGGTCGCACCGCGCTTGACGACATCCCGTTCCAGACCCGCCCGCTTTACAGCGGCAGGCCCTGGTTCCTCGCCGCGCCGGTGGCCTTCTACCGTGTCTGCGACAGGCTCGGTCTCTGAACCCGCTCTAGACGGCGTCCTGAAGAATCAGGTCGCCGGCCTTCTCGCCGGTCATGATCGCCGGGGCATTGATGTTGCCCGACGTCAGGGTCGGAAAGATGGAGGCATCGGCGATTCGCAGCGCTTCGGCCCCATGAACCCGTAAGGCGGGATCGACAACGCAGGTCTTGCTGTCCGGCCCCATGCGGCAGGTTCCTGCCGGGTGATAGACGGTGACGCTCTCCTTGCGGGCGTAGGCAAGCAGGCTGGCATCGTCGTCCCCTTGCGGGCCGGTCTGCGCCTCTCCCGCAATCACGCGGCGCAGCGCCGGTGTTTCCGCAAGCTTCCGCAGGAAGCGGAGCCCCTCGACAACCTCCTGCCGGTCATGCTCGGTGGAGAGGTAGTTGGGCTGTATCTCCGGCGCCTCTGCAGGGTCCGGTGACTTGAGCCGCAGAAAGCCGCGGCTGGTCGGCCGACAGGGTGAGAAGCTGAGGTGGAAGGCGGCATAGGGGTCGGGGTTCATCAGCGGGCGCGTACCCGGCGGCGCCTTCAGATAGCTGAGCGGCGAGAAATAGAGTTGCAGGTTGGGGCGGTCGAGGTCGGGCCGGCTGCGGATGAAGCCGCCGGCGTGGTTGAGGCTGAGCGCCAGGGGGCCCCGTCGCTGCGTTACGTATCTCACGCCGGCCCAAAGCTTGCCCCACCAGGGATAGAGCTGATTGTTCAGGGTCGGCACCTTGCTTCGGTAGATGATCCCGAGATCCAGGTGATCCTGAAGGTGATGACCGACGGCCGGGCTGTCCATCACCGGTTCGATGCCAAGGCCTTTCAGTTCCCCCGCCGGCCCGATACCGGAGAGCAGCAGCAGCTTGGGCGTGTTCACGGCGCCGGCTGAGAGAATGACCTCTGCGGTCGCGCGTGCGTTTCGACGCTGACCTTTGCAGAGATACTCGATACCGACGGCACGCCGCCCCTCGAAGAGGATGCGCCGGGCCTCCGCCCCGGTTTCGATGTGCAGATTGGCGCGCCCGCGCGCCGGCCAGAGATAGGCGCGCGCGGCGGACATGCGCATCCCGTTTTTCACGGTGATGTGGTAGGTGCCGACGCCTTCCTGCCCGGCGCCGTTGAAGTCCGCATTACGGAACAGTCCGGCCTGCTTGCAAGCGCTCAGGAAATCCTCGCAGGTCGGATGCAGGTCGCGCGACGGGGCCATGACGTGCAAGGGGCCGGCGCCGCCGTGATGCGCGCTTTCACCCCAGGCGTGGCACTCCATGCGTTTGTAAAGCGGCAGGACATCCTGCCAGCCCCAGCCGGGGTTGCCCGCGGCGCGCCAGTCCTCATAGTCCTCGGCCTGACCGCGGATGAAGACCATGGCGTTGATCGAGCTGGAGCCGCCGAGCACCTTGCCCCGGGGCCAGTAGCTCGTCCGTGCGCCGAAACCGGGAACCGGCTCGGTCACATACATCCAATTGACCTGGGGATCGTAGAACGACCGGCCGTAGCCGATAGGCACCTGAACCCAGAAGCGGCGGTCGTCCGGCCCAGCTTCGAGAAGCAGAACCCTGTGACGACCGCTTTCGCTCAGACGGGCGGCCAGCGCAGAGCCCGCCGATCCGGCGCCGACGATGATGTAGTCATAGCTCTCGGTTTCAGGACTTGTCATGCTTGCAGACTATCCGCCGGATTTGTCCCGCTGGACCAGGATAGACAATAGGGCAAGCAAGCCCGAGCCGACCATCAGGAAAAAGGAAACCGCATTCAAAACCGGTGTCGAGCCGACCTTCGCCATGCGGTCGAACATGGTGATGGTCAGGGGCGCTTCGGAGCCGACAAGGAACAGGGTGGTGTTGAAGTTTTCGAAAGAAACGAGAAAGGCGACGATGCCGCCGGCAATCATGGCCGGGCGCAGAAAGGGCAGCGTAATCGTCGTCAGCACCCGCGCACGGCTGGCCCCCAGATTGAGCGCCGCTTCCTCCATCGCCGCATCGAACTTTTTCAGCCGCGCGATGATCACGAGGGAGGTGATGGTGGTCACGAAGGAGAATTGGCCGAGGACGACCAGCAGAATACCGGGGCGCAGAAACTCCAGCTCGATGCCGTAGCGGTCCTCCAGTCCATTGGCAACGGTGCTGGCGAGCACCAGGATCGAGATGCCGAGAATGACCCCGGGAATGACCAGGGGGACGATCATCACGATATAGAAGAAGTTCTTCGCCGGAAACTCGCGGCGCACGAAGAGGAAGGCGTTGCAGGTGCCGGCGGCAACCGACAGGGCCGCGACCGCACAGGCGATGATGAAGGAGTAGTAGAGGCCCCGCAGCAGCCGCCGGTCGTGGAACATCCCGAGCTGAGGCTCGGTATCGTTGAAGAACCAGTTCAGGGTGAAGCCCTGCCAGGGCAGGGCCGGGAACAGGGAGTCGTTGAAGGCGAAGGTTCCGGCGGAAACCAGGGGGGCGGCCAGGAAGATGAAGAAGGCCAGCACATAAACCCGGTACCCGATCAGGAAAGCCCAGTTGTTGCCGTTTTTCATCATGACGCTGCCCTCAACTCCGCGCGATAGTGCCGGCGAGGGTTTGGCGCGAAAGCTTCAGGCCAAGCCAGACAACGAAGGAAGTAAAGGCTAGCAGGAGGAAACCGAAGGCGGCGCCGGATTCCCAGTTGTAGCGGGTGATGAACTGTTCATAGATGGTCTCGGTGAACCAGCTTGAGTTCTTGCCGCCGAGCAGGATCGGCGTCAGGTAGCTGCCGGCGGTCAGCATGAAGACGATGATGCAGCCCGAGACGATGCCCGGCATCGCATAGGGAATGATGATTCGGCGCAGCACCGTCCAGCCGTTGCCGCCGAGGTTGTAGCCCGCCTCGATCATCGCATCGTCCATGCCGTCGAGGGTGGAGACCAGCGGCACGATCATGAACAGGATGACCGTGTAGACCAGCCCGATGACAACGGTGACGTCGTTGTAGAGCAGCTCGACCGGCGCGTTTAGAAGCCCGATGGTCTGCAGCATCGAGGAGACGACACCGGTTTCGCGCAGCAGCAGGATCCAGCCGAAGGCGCGGATAAGATCGCTGACCCAGAGCGGCACGAGGCAAAGCAGAAAGAGGGCGCCGCGCGTCCGCCAGCCGGCGACCTTGGCGATGTAATAGGCGATGGGAAAACCGGCCAGCAAGGCCAGGGCGGTCACCAGCAGCGACATGGAGCCCGTGCGCAGCAGGGTGTTCCAGTAGATCGGCTCCTGCAGGAACTCGATGAAGTTGCCGAACCCGAATTCATAGACCCGCGGCGCCACCTTCTCCCGCAGGGCCAGCACGCCCATACCGATGTGCGGCAGGACGATGAGCAGCAGAATCCACAGCGCAAAAGGCATGAACAGCAGGATCAGCGAAAGCCGCTTGATGTCGCTCTGGGACATTACCGGTCGGCCCGGGCGGCAAAGCAGAGCGCCTGGTCGGGCGACCAGGTCAGGATCACCGTCTCGCCGGGCTGCACGTCGTCCGCACTGCCGGTCAGGGTGACATCGGCTTCGATCAATTCACCGCTGCCGGTACGGACCAGAACCCGGCTGTTGGCGCCGTTGAAGAGCAAGCTGTCCACAACACCTTCCAGGTGATTGTGGTTCGCAGCGGGCGCGGCGCCGCCCTTGCCGGTGCGGATGAATTCAGGACGGACGAAGACCTCGACCGTGTCGCCGGTTTGCGGAGACTGCCCGCTGCCCGCTGTGCAGACCAGGCCGAGGCCCGCCGCCGTTTCAACCCTGATGCCGCCGCCGGCCGCCTCCAGGACCCGGCCTTTCCAGCGGTTGGCATCACCGACAAAGCCGGCGACGAAAGCACTGGCGGGATTGTGGTAGAGCTGCTGGGGAGAGCCGATCTGCTCGAACTTGCCGTGGTTCATCACGGCCACGTTGTCGGACATCACCAGCGCTTCCGACTGATCGTGGGTGATGTAGACGAAGGTAGTGTTGAACTGATGCTGAAGCAGTTTCAGCTCGATCTTCATGGCCTCACGCAGCTTCAGGTCAAGAGCGCCGAGCGGCTCGTCCAACAGCAGTACATCGGGGTCGAGCACCATGCAGCGGGCAATGGCGATGCGTTGTTTCTGGCCGCCGGAAAGCTGGTGGATCTCGCGCTCGCCCACATCCGGCAGGGCGATGCGTTCCAGCACGCGCTTTACCTTCTGCTCGATCTCGGCCCTGCCGGCGCCGTTGCAGCGCAGGCCGTAGGCGATGTTCTCGTAGACGTTCATCATCGGGAAAAGCGCCAGATGCTGGAAGACCATCTTCACGTTGCGCTTGTTCGGCGGCGTGTTGAGGACCGAGGCTCCCTTGATCTTGACGTCCCCGGCCGTGGGATCCTCGAGACCGGCGATCATCCGCATCAGGGTCGTCTTGCCGCAGCCCGAAGGGCCCAGGATCGAAAAGAAGGAGCCGCTTGGGATCTTGAAGGAAACTTCATCGACCGCGCGCAGGCGTCCGAAGTTCTTCGAGACGCCGGTGCATTCAAGGTCGTAGTCGTGGGAAGCGTTCATGCAATTGCCCGTCGGGGAGTAAAGGACCCCGGGAAGGAGAGACGCGGCCCCTGGTCAGAAACCTGACGGCTTAGACCAGGGACAGCGTCTCTGCGAACCGAACTGCCGGATCAGCCGCCGGTGGCAGCCTTGATCTTCTCGAGGGCCTTGCCCTCCATGTCTTCGACACCCGGCGGGATGTTCGCGAAGAACTGCAGGTTCGCGATGTCCTCGTCGGAGAAGGCAGCCGCGAAGGCCGCTTTCTTGTCGTCAGGCAGCAGTTCCTTGCTACCCTTCACCGCGGCGGCGCTGCCGGTGCTGGCGGACATCAGCTTCACGATCTCCGGCTGCAGCACGAAGTTGATCCACTTGTAGGCCGCATCATCGGCCTTGCCCTTGCGGGGCAGGGTGAAGGTGTCGATCCAGGCGAGAGCACCGGTCTCGGGCGGTACGAAGACGATGTTGGGATTCTGGTTGTAGAGCCGGTAGGCCGTGGAATCCCAGGTCTCGGAAGCGATCACTTCGCCGGAAAGTATCAGGGCGGAAAGGTCGTCCCCGCCTTTCCAATAGGTCTTGATGTTGTCTTTGCAGGCGATCAGCTTGTCGACAACCTTGTCGAGAATGGCCTGATATTTGTCGAGATCCGCATAGGCCGCGAAGGGATCCTCACCCATGGCAAAGGCCGTGCCCAGCAGAATGGTGCGCTTCAGGCGCATCGAGGTCTTGCCGGCGTACTTCGGATCGCAGAGATCGCCCCAGCCCTTGACGTCCGGCGCCTTGGTCTTGTCGGCCATCAGGCCGGAGGTGCCCCACTGGTGCGGTACGGAATAAACCTCGCCGTCGATCGTGGTGTTGGCCTTCACGCCGTCCAGCAGCTTGGACTGCATGACCGAGGTGTCGATCTTCGACAGGTCCATGGGCTTGTAGATATTGTATTCGAGCTGCGCTGCATAGATGCGGTCGTGGCTCGGCTGTGCCAGGTCATAACCGGCGCCGCCCGTCGCCCGCAGCTTCGCGATCATCTCTTCATTGTTGGAGAAGGTCACCTCGACATCGATGTCCGGGTACTTCTCCTCGAACAACTTGACGACTTCCTCCGGCGCGTAGGACCCCCAGGTCAGAAGCCGCAGCGTTTCGGCCTGAGCCGTCGTTGCCCCCATGAGGGCCCCCGTGAGAATGGTGGCAGCCATCAAGGCTGCGGTCAGTTTTCTGCTTGGCATTCAAGCCTCCCTTATTGGCCGGCCGCCCGAGCAGACAACCGGCAATTTGATGCCCGAGCCTAAAACGATAATGGACTGCAAAATATATCCATTGCCGATATTGGATCAGACCAATTTTCCTGCCAGTTCCGGCAGATGGCGCAGCTTGTCCACGCCGCGCCGGATTTCGTCCGGCGTAACCCCTCCGAAACCGAGAACCAGCCCTTTACGATCGATCGGCGCGGCGCTGTAGCTCGACAATGCCGCGAGCACGATGCCGCGCTGGCGGGCCGCGGTAACGATCGCCTCTTCATCGGCGCCATCGGGCAGAAAGCCGACGGTATGGAAGCCGCTGGCCGTCGGGCGGACATCGATCCTGTCGGTAAGGTCCGCAGCCGCCTCGATCAGGGCGTCGTGCCGGGCTTTGTAAGCCTGGCGCATGAGCCGGATGTGGGTCGAGAAGAGGCCCTCATTCATGAAATCCGCGACGATGGCCTGGGGCGCCGTCGGCACGCCGCTCAGCCAGGCCGCGCTGATCTCCGCAAAAGTGTCCTCCAGACCGCGCGGCGCCAGTACGAAACCCAGCCTGAGAGAAGGAAACAGCGACTTGGAGAAGGTGCCGACGTAGATCACCCGCTCCTGGGTATCGATGCTCTTCAGCGGCGGCTGCGGCTGGTCGCCGTAATAGAACTCCCCATCATAGTCATCCTCGACGATCAGGGCATCGGCATCCTCCGCCGCGCCCAGCAGAGCGAGGCGTCGGGAAAGGCTCATTACCATGCCCAAGGGCTGTTGATGGGAGGGCGTCACAAAGGCGAGACGGAAGTGCGGCGCCTTGCGCAGGCCGTCGCTAACGCTCAGGCCTTCGCCGTCGACCTCCACCGGCACGATATGGGCGCCGCCGGCGACGAAGGCATTGCGCGCGCCGATCGCACCGGGGTTTTCGAACCAGACATGGTCGCCGGGATTGAGCAGGAGGGTGGCGATCAGGGAAAAGGCCTGCTGGGCCCCGGATACGATAAAGATCTGCTGTGGATCGCACTTGATACCGCGCGCGGCGTTCAGATGGGTTGCAATCGCCTCCCTCAGGGGCTGGTAGCCGGAAGGATGGCCGTATCCCATCACATCCTCGCGGCCGGCCCGCCAGTGCCGCGCCGAAAGCCGTGCCCAATGGGCCATCGGAAACAGGTCCAGGGCCGGCAGCGCGGTAATGAACGCCTGGGACTTATGGGGCAACCAGGACCTCGGTGCGAGGTCACGCTGGGCATGACGCGCGGCACGGGAGAGATGATGGTCGGCGGGCTTGCTGTCAGCCGGGCGCGTTACCGCGGCTGCAGCTCGCTGGCCGGCCAGCGCTTCGCTGACGAAAGTGCCGGCCCCCACCCGGGCTTCCAGCAAACCCTCCGCTGTGAGCCGCTCCACCGCATCGATGACGGTGGTGCGCGAGACGCCGATTTCCTTTGCCAGGGTTCGCGTCGCGGGCAGCCGCTCGCCCGGATTCACGCCGCCGGTCAGCAGGATCTCCTTCAGGCCCATGTAGAGCTGGACGCTGATCTTTCGCCGCGCGTCGCGGTCGATCCGTATCGATGACAACAGCGCCCCGGCGTTTGTCTTCATCACTGCTTCCTCAGAATTGGCCTATAGAACGAACGAAAATGGACCTTAAATCAAGGCCAATTCAGTTTATCGTGGCGAATCTGTGATGCCTTTTTTAGGAAACGGCGCCTTTGGCCGCCGGCCGGGACAACTATGGAAATCGTCAGCGTCGAAACCTTCACGGACGAATTCGTCTGCTTCCTGCGGGTCCGCACCGGGGACGGCGAAGAGGGTTGGGGCCAGGTCGCGCCCTACAACGCTGACATCACCGCGCAGGTCGTACATCGGCAAGTGGCGCCCTATGCCCTGGGCGAGAGCGCCGCGAACATCGACTACCTCGTCGACATCATTCCCGAGAGAGAGCACAAGTTCCCCGGCGCCTATCTCAGGCGCGCTATCGGCGGCCTGGACACCGCGCTCTGGGATCTGCGCGGCAAGCGCGAAGGCAAAGCGGTCTGCGAACTGATCGGCGGCACGCCGGGGCCGCTGCGCGCCTACGGCTCCTCCATGAAGCGGGATATCACGCCGGCGCAGGAGGCGGACCGCCTGAAGGATCTGCGCGACCGCCTGGGGTTCGATGCCTTCAAGTTCCGTATCGGCGCCGAATGCGGCCGCGACGTTGACGAGTGGCCCGGCCGCACGGAGGAAATCGTGCCGACCATGCGCCGGGCAATGGGCGACGGCGTGGCCCTGCTGGTCGATGCCAATTCAGGCTTCTCGCCGGCGCGAGCCATAGAGGTCGGACATCTGCTGCAGGACAACGGCGTTTCGCACTACGAAGAGCCCTGTCCCTATTGGGAATACGAGCAGACCAAACAGGTGACCGAGGCCCTGGACATCGACGTCACGGGGGGCGAGCAGGACTGCTCGCTGGTCGACTGGCGGCGCATGATCAAGGGGTCTGTGGTCGACATCGTCCAGCCGGACATCTGCTACCTGGGCGGCCTGACACGCACCCTGCGGGTCGCGAAGATGGCCGAGAAGGCAGGTGTCCCGGTCACCCCCCACAGCGCCAACCTGTCGATGGTGACGCTTTTCACCATGCATCTGCTGCGCGCCATCCCCAATGCCGGCAAATATCTGGAGCTCTCCATCGAGGGCGCCGACTACTATCCCTGGCAGCAGGACCTTTTCGTCGAATCGCCCTACGAGGTCACGGCCGGAAAGGTCACAGTGAGCGACCGGCCGGGTTGGGGGGTCACCGTCAACCCGGACTGGCTCGCCAGATCCACTTACAGCATCAGCGCCTTGGAAGGTTGATCCGATGAAGAACCAAAAGGACCTGATTGACCGGGCACTGTCGGGCGATCCCTTTCCCGGCCTGCCGCAGGGCCACTTTATCGACGGGGCATTTTGCGCGGCCGCCGCCGGGCGCAGCATGGAGAGCCTGGACCCCGGCCGTGCCGAGGCTTTCGCCGCCTTTGCCCGCGGCGATGCCGCCGATGTGGATGCCGCCGTGGCCTCTGCCCGCCAGGCTTTCGAGACCCAGTGGCGCGATATGCCCGCGGCCGAGCGTGGACGCCTGCTCCAACGTGCTGCCGAACTGATCCGCGAAAACGCAGAAAGGCTGGCGGTGGTCGAATGCCTCGACAGCGGCAAACCGATCGGCGAGGCGCGAGGCGACGTACAGGGCGCCGCCCGCGCCTTCGAATACTATGCCGGCGCCTGCGACAAGCTGCAGGGCGACACCTTTCCCATCGGCCCCGCCTATCTCGGCTACAGCCTGCAGGAGCCGGTCGGCGTGGCGGCCCAGATCATTCCCTGGAACTTCCCGATCTCCACAGCGGCCAGGGGTATCGCCCCGGCGCTGGCGGCCGGCTGCACGGTAGTCGCCAAGCCCGCCGAGCAGACCCCCTTCACGGCGCTGTTGCTGGCGGAAATCCTCAAGGAAGCCGGCCTGCCTGACGGCGTCTGCAACGTGGTGACCGGCACCGGCGCCGAAGCCGGCGCGCCGCTGGCCGCCCACGACGGGATCGATCACATCACCTTCACCGGTTCGGTCGCCAGCGGCACGGCCGTCATGAAGGCGGCCGCGGAGAACGTGACCCGTGTCGTCTTGGAGCTGGGCGGCAAGTCCCCGGTAATCGTCCTCGGCGACTGCGACCGCGAAGCCGCGCTCGACGGCGTGATGGGAGCGATCTTCGAGAACGCGGGACAGATCTGCTCCGCCGGCTCCCGCCTGATCGTCGAGCGCAGCTTGCACGACGGTTTCGTCGAGGCGCTCTGCCGGCGCACCGAAAAGCTGACACTGGGGCACGGCCTCAGAGATCCCCAACTCGGCCCCGTGAATTCGGCCGAACAGCTCGCCCGTATTGCCGGCTTCATCGAGCGCGCCCGGGAAAGGGGCATTGAGGTGGCCACCGGCGGCGCCGAGACGACGGATCCGGAAACCGGCAAGGGGTGGTTCTTTCAGCCGACCATTGCCGCTGCCGACAGTCCGAACGACGAACTGGTGCAGGAGGAGATCTTCGGCCCCGTGTTGACAGTGCAGATCGCCGAAGACCCGGAACACGCGCTCACTCTTGCCAACAACAGCCAATACGCCCTGGTGGCCGGCGTCTATACCGGCAACTTCGCACACGCCCACCGCATGGCGCAGCGCCTGGATGCCGGGCAAATCTACATCAACGAGTACTTCGCCGGCGGCATCGAAGTGCCCTTCGGCGGCAACAAAAAATCGGGCTTCGGCCGTGAGAAGGGCCTGGAGGGCCTGCTGAGCTATTGCCGCACCAAGGCCGTCGCTGCCCGCATCTAGCGGCCGCACCGGTCCAGACGATTTCCTAAAGTCGCGCTGGCTGTGAGGTCCTTCGCGCTATGGCACTGTCGGCAATCACGACTCTTTCGACGTGCCTTCGACACTGAATACAGGTTGCGAATACAGGCTGCTATATTCTCGCACCTGCTGCCAGCTTCTGCCTTTTGCGGAAGCCTGACGCGTTGTTGCCCGCCGTGAGTTCCTGCCAACGACGCACAAGGTAGTTGTGTTCATCCATAATGGAGTTCCAGACGCCGATGTTGGCGAAACGCTGCCAGTACGACCCGCCGTTGCGGGACTCGCCGGCGCGCACGACGACCTTGCCATCCGGCCCCAGGAGATCGCAGGCGGCGACCTTGCCCATGTACCAGTAGTCCCATTCGTCGTCCGAAAGGTATTCACGAATCCGCTCCGGTGCCGAAAAGTAGTATCCCTGCCGCGCCATCATTGCGCCGGCCCAGCCCGACATCCACCAATTGAGGTAGTCGTAGACCACGTCAAGCGTCCGCCCTTCCGCGCGTGAAGAGATGCACATGCCGCCCTGCCAGGCCCGGTACCCCTGCTTTGGCGCGGCGTAGCGGACCGGAATGCCGCGTCCCTTGAGCCCCATCACGCTGGGCGACCACATGCTTTCTATCGCAACATCGCGCCGCGCCATCAGCTCGTCGGCTTCGGCGAAGGAATTCCAGAATGCCTTGAAGTATCCGGCCTTCTTTCTCTCCAGCAGGATATCGATCAGGCAGTCGATTTCCTGCAGCGTCATGTTTCCTATGTCGTTGAACGCCATCAGGCCCTGGGCTTCGGCGGCAAGCGCGGCATCGATGACGCCGATCGCCGGGTCGTTGACCAGGGCGACCTTGCCACGCCAGCGCTCGTCCAGCAGCCAGCCCCAACTCTCCGTCTCATAGGGAGTGCCGGCCGCCACCTCTTCCAGGTTATAGCCGAAGCTGTCGACGTTGTGGGCGGCCGGCAGCATGCTGATCTTGCCGGCGGGTGACGGCCCGAGCCCGCGTCCCGGATGGACATACAGCCGGTTCACCGGATTATCGCCATGCCCGAAGCGCGCTTCCGGGGTCAACCGCCCTTCCTTGGCCAGGGTATTGACCTCGTTCCAGGAATCGATGCGGCTGATGTCGATGGGTTGTATGGCACCGGACAGCCATAGCAACTCGACACTGTGAAACCACTGATCGTAAACGTCGTAGCAATCCGGCCGCATCACCCCTTTGGCCTGCGCCGTCACGCCATCAAGGGCCTCGTATTCCAATACGATACCAAGATCTTTTTCGGCCTTTTGCCTGACCGGCTCGATCAAGGTCACGCCGGTCCCCAGCACCCGCAGGACCGGCTTCCCCAAGGTGTGGACGCTCGGGGCCGCCGGCTTGCGCTTTTGGCGCGGCTTTACCACCCGCCCATCTTCTCAGAGGGCGCGGAACCTCGATCGTCGTGGGTTACCGCCGGCATCTTCAAACCTTTCGCCTGAGCACGTAAGACCCGCTCTCATGCAACAGGGCCTGCCAGTCCGGTTCAATAACAATCGTCGTGGTGACCTCCTCGATCACCGCCGGGCCGGCGACTTCGTCCCCGGCGCCGAGTTTCTCGCCGTCGTAAACCGGACAGTCGACAGCCTTGCCATCGCTGGAAAAGATCATCGGCCGCTGAGACTTCAGGGCGCCTTCAGCACCGCTGCCGGCCCCCAGGCGGGGCGGGTTCGGCTTCGCGACACGGCCGTAAATCGTGCTTTCGATGTTCACCACCTCCACCGCATTGTGGCGTTCGGAATAAGTGTAGAGCTGCTCGTGGCGCTGGTGAAAAGCCTCCTTCACCTGATCGGCGGTTCCGGCGGCGATATCGAAATTGCCGATATCGACGGTGCATTCATGGACCTGGCCGACGTAACGCATATCCATGCTGCGCCTGACATCGATGTTGTCACGCGCGAAGCCATCGGCCTCCAGATGCGCGATCCCCTGTTCTTCAATCTCGGAGAAGAGGCGGTTCAGCTGTGCGAAAGCCTCCTCGCCCTCGAAGCGCAGGGGTGCCGAGGCCATGTAGTTGTACTTCACATCGGAGATGACCTGGCCGAAGGCGCAGAGACCCGAGGCAAGCTTGGGCACCAGAACACTGTCGGTCCCCATCTCGCGGGCCAGGGCCGTGATGTGGGCAGCCCCCGCCCCGCCGGCTGCGACAAGCACGAAGTCCCGCGGATCGAAGCCGCGTTCCACCGACACCCGGCGAATGCCGTTGACCATGTTGTTGTTCACGATGGTGAAGATACCATAGGCGGCCTTCTCCACGGAAATCCCGAGAGGATCGGCAATACGCTGCTTTATCGCGGCATAGGCCTTGTCGCGATCCAGGGCCATGCGCCCGCCCAGCAGCGCACCGGGGTTGACGTATCCCAGGACGATGTTGGCGTCGGTGACCGTCGGCTCCGTTCCGCCCTGGCCGTAGCAAACGGGGCCCGGATCGGCGCCGGCGCTCTGCGGGCCGACCTGCAGCAGCCCCATGTCATCGATCCAGCCGATCGAGCCGCCGCCGGCCCCCAGGGTTTCCACCTGAATCATCGGCACCCCGATGCGGTAGCGCAGAAAATCGATGTTCTTGTTGAGGTTGGTATTGCCGTCCTTGGTGAGCGTTATGTCGAAGGAGGTCCCACCCATGTCAACGGTGATCACATTCTTCTGCTCGAAGGGATCGGAGACGAAAAGGCCAGCCTGCGGCGCCGAGGCGGGACCGGAGTTGATGGCATAGACCGAGCGGTCCGTCATCGCGCCACCGATGGCAAGCCCGCCGTTCGATTGGAAGTAACGCACCGGGTACTTGGCACCGTGATCCGCGAAATAACGGTCCACTGAGTCCACGTAGCGCTTCAGGGTCGGCCCGAGATAGGCGTTGGTCACTGCCGTCGAGGTGCGCGTGTATTCGCGCACCTGGGGATAGAGTTCACTGCCCACCGTCAGAAAGGCACCCGGCATCATCTCGCGAACGATCTCCGCCGCACGCCGCTCATGTGCCGGGTTGAGGACCGACCACAGCAGGGATATGGCCACCGCCTCCACCCCCTCTTCCAGGAAAAAGGTACAGGCCGCCCTTACATCTTCCTCGACGAGCGCGGTCCTGACGCTGCCGTTCGACAGCACCCGCTCCTGAACGCCGCGGCGCAGATAGCGCGGCACCAGCATCTGCGCCGGCGGATACTCGGCATCATAGCGATAGCCGTCTTCCTTATGACCGAGCCGGATCTCCAAAGAGTCCTCATGCCCCGCCGTGCAGATAAGGCCCGTTTTCGCACCCTTGTGCTGGATCAGGGCGTTCAGACCGACGGTCGTGCCGTTGATGCAGAGATCGCATTCGGAAATGATCTCTTCCTGCTTCAGGCCAAGGCCTTCGGCCATCAGCGACAACCCGTTCTCAATCGCCTTTGTCGGATCCTCAGGCGTGGACAGAGTTTTGAAAAGGCTGACATTTCCGGCATCCCCGGCCAGCACGAAGTCCGTGAACGTGCCGCCCGCGTCGACGCCCAGACGATACTTAGTACGCATAACCAAAACCTCCCCTTACCGGACACCGCCGCAGGCCTTGATCCCTGCCCGCCTGTCGTTTCGTGACTCCGCAGCACGCCATCACTGCGCCGCCGCCTGATCGGCCCGAAGACTGTCGGTCGCCACCTGATCGATCTCGAGTCCTTCCGCATCCTTGATAACGACGCCGTAATCGCGGCGCGCGCCTTCGATCGACACCAGACGGTTCTTCACGTCGTGCAGGACCTTCTCGACAGGCCGTTCGAAGGGATTGCCGTAGCCGCCGCCGCCCGGGTTCATGTTCGCCGCCCGCTCGCCGGGATTGATCGTCTCGATAACGTTGGTCTTGATCAGATCCACCCGATCTTCGCGGCTGATCTCGATGCGCCCGACCTTGGGTTCGACCATCTCGGACTTCGCGCCCGCCGCGCCGACCGCGGGAATGCGCCGCCCCTCGCCGAAGGTTATGAAGGTCATCGGTTTGTCGATCGGCTCGACCTCCCAACAGGTGCCGGAGCCGCCGCGGTATTTGCCCGCCCCGCCGGAATCGGTCATCAGGCTGTAGCGGTGAATGATGATGGGATAGGAGTATTCGAGCAGCTCGACATCGCCTGAGGTCAGCGCACCGAAGCAGCACTCCGGACCGCAGGCGTGCCAGCCGTCCTGCTGCGGCGTCGCACCGGCCCCGGAGATGATGGAGGCCAGCACCATGGTGACGTATTCCTCGTCGTGGCGGGTATCCCAACCGGCGATGTTACAGCCATTGGCATGCCCCCAGGAGGCCGAGACGAGATCCGGCACCGCCTGCTCGAAAGCCAGGCGAACCGCATCGGTCAGGGTTTCCATCGGGGTCGTCGTACAGTTCATATGGGGCGCCGGTTCCTTCGCGTTGCAAAGGGTGCCCTTGGGGCCCATGTCGACGGACACGCAGCGGTAAAGACCCTCGTTGTAGGGCGGCGGCAACTGGGCGAACATCATGACGCCCAGATAGACGCCTGAGTAGGAATTGCCCTCGTAGGAGTTGATGAAGTAGGGCACCTGCGGCGGGCTGCCGATCTTGATGTGGCAGCTGTCGTCGGCAATGGTCACCGTCGCCGTGATCTCCATATCGCCGAGGCCATGTCCGGCGTCCTCGACAATGGCCGAGCCACTGTAGACCCCGTCCGGCACCTTTTTCATCAGGCTGCGCATCTGGCGGTCGGCCATGCCCATCAACTCGTCGATGCAGGCACGCACCTCCTCCAGGCCGTACTTGTCCAGCAGAGCGATGAGATTGCGCTCACCGACCTGGACGGCACCCAGTTGAGCATTGAAGTCGCCTTCCTGATCGCGGCGCGCGCGCATGTTCGTCAGAATCATGTTCATGACGTCATAGCGCTTCTCCCCCTTGTCGAAGATCTTGACCGGCGGTATCCGCAGGCCCTCGGCATAGAGTTCCTTCGCATCGGGGTTATAGCCGGCGGGCACCGGGCCGCCGATGTCGGTGAGATGGCCCTTGCAGACCGTCCAGAAGACCAGTTCGCCCTGGTAGAACACCGGCTTGTACATGCAGGTGTCGATCATGTGCGATCCCATATAGGCCGGATCGTTGTGCAGCAGCACGTCGCCGGGATGGATATCGTCACCGAAATAGCCGGCAACGCACTTCATCGCCGGGATCAGGGAGCCGAGATGAATGGGGATGTCCTGGCCCTGCATGATCATTTCCGGAACGTGATTGAAGATCGCGTTGGAATAGTCGTGCGCCAGATTAAAGACGCTGGACCTTGCGGTGTTCTCCAGCGCCACAGTCATCTCGCGCTGGGTTGTCTCCAAAACGCCACGAACCACTGAGAGTGTAATGGGGTCGACTTTCTTCGCCATGGTCTTGCTCCTGAAAGTTCCTGCCGGCGCGCAAACTGCCGCCGGGTCTTACGCCGCGTCGGTTTTTCGATCGAGATCGCCTGCCAGTTCATTGAAGGCGGAGAGCGAGTCGGCAATCTCCGCCTTTGCGATGTCCCGGACGATGAAGACAATGCGCGAGCGCCTGTCGCCGTCCGGCCAGTCCTTCATATGCACAGGGGCGTGCACGACGTGCTGCACACCATGAATCACCACCGGCGTCGCCACCCCGGCGACGTTCAGTATGCCCTTCACCCGCAGGACGTCTTCGCCCCTGCTTTGCAACAGCATGGTCAGCCAGATGCCGAAGGCGGTCCAATCCATCGGCCTGTCGAAGGTCAAGGCGAAGGCGGTGATCCGCCGGTCATGACGGTTGACGTCGTGATGATGCGGTTTGCCATGATGATCGCCGGCATCATGCCGGCTCGCCTCAAGCCAGAGTTCCACTTCCCGCAGTTTGTGGTTTTCGTCATGAACATCCTGGGCCAGCAGCAGCGCAGGATCGACCGGGCCGCCGGCCGCTTCGATAACCGGCACCATGGGGTTGATCCGCCTGATCGCTTTTCGGGCTTTTCTCACGCCGCCCGGCTTGGCCAGATCGGTCTTGGTCAGCACGATCCGGTCGGCGACCGCAATCTGCTTGACCGATTCCGGTTGCCGGCGCAGATGCAGCAGAGCGTTCACCGCATCGACCGTTGCAATGACATTGCCGAGACGGAAGTGATGACGGATCACGGATTCGGAAGTGATGGTCGAGAGGATCGGCGCCGGATCGGCCAGGCCCGTGGTCTCGATCACAAGGCGTCGAAAGGCCGGAATCTCACCACGCTCCCGGCGGGAGTAGAGATCGCGGATCGCATCTTTCAGATCGCCCCTGATGGTGCAGCAGATGCAACCGCTCTGCAGCAACAGGGTGTTCTCGTCGATTTCCTCAAGCAGGTGGTGGTCCAGGCCGACCTCGCCGAACTCGTTGATCAATACGGCCGTGTCGGCAAAGGCTTCGGAGGTCAGCAGGCGCTGCAGCAAGGTGGTTTTCCCGCTGCCCAGAAAGCCGGTGATGATGTTGACCGGAATGGGATCGGGCGCGCCAGCCATCCCTCAGCCTCCCGCCGTCCGGGTGCGAAGGCGCGCCAGAACCGCCGGATCCATCGGATCGAGCGGGCGGCCGATCATCTGTTCCGCCGCCGGCCAGACCGCCATCAGGTTGTCGACGATTTCGGTTTTGCCGGTGCGGCTGCTCAGGATGAACGACTGCCCCTGCCAGTCATCGAGGCGCAGGGCAAAAATCTCCAGAATCTCGTTGATCAGCTTCACCCGGTGAAAGCGTTCCTGCCGCCGCGGTCTGACGGCGCCCTGGCCGCCAAAAGTTTCCGGGCTGGCCGACATGTCGGTCCAGTGATCTTCTCCCAGAAGTCCGCATAGGCTGCACATGGCTAAGGTTGCCTTCCCGCTTGGTGATCTTGCCTGCGGCGGCCGGAGAAGCCGAAGCGTCTCCGGCCGCCGCAGGCGGACAGTGCGCTACTTCTTTTTGCCTTTGCCTTTTGTCGCCGCCTTGGCGCGCCGCTTGCGCGGAGAGCGGCGGGCGAAGTCGTCGGCGATCTCGTCGAAGGTCAGGAACTTGACCCCCGGATGCTGGACGATGTGGTTGTAGAGACGCTCCAGCATCATCAGAACCTGCGGGCGGCCCGACACATCCGGATGAATGGTCATGGTGAAGACACCGTAGTCCATTTCGCGATAGACCCAGTCGAACTGGTCACGCCACATCTCCTCAAGGTGGCGCGGATTGACGAAGCCGTGGCTGTTCGGCGCCTTCTTGATGAACATCATCGGCGGCAGATCGTCGAGATACCAGTTCGCGGGAATCTCGATGAGGTCGGTCTCCGTACCGCGGACCAGCGGCTTCATCCATTCCTTGGGCTGTTTCGAATAGTCGATCTTCGTCCAGCTATCACCGACCCTCACATAGTAGGGCGTGAAGTCGTTATGCATCAGGCTGTGGTCGTACTTGATGCCCTTCTTCAGCAACAGTTCATTACTGACGGGGCTGAACTCCCACCAGGGCGCCACATAGCCGGTGGGGCGCTTGCCGGAGAGCTTGGTAATCAAGTCAATGCTCTTGTCCATGACCGCTTCTTCCTGTTCCGGCGTCATGGCGATGGGGTTTTCATGCGAGTAACCGTGCATCCCGACCTCATGCCCGGCCTGCACCACAGCCTTCATCTGCTTGGGGAAGGTCTCCACCGAGTGACCCGGAATAAACCAGGTGGTCTTGATGTTCAGGCGGTCGAAAAGCTCAAGCAGACGCATGGAGCCGACCTCGCCCGAGAACATCCCCCGGGAGATGTCATCGGGGGAGTCCTCGCCCGCGTAAGATCCGAGCCACCCGGCGACTGCATCGACGTCGATACCGAACGCGCAGAGAATTTCCTTAGCCATCTATATGATCTCCTCCGTTATCTCTTTATTTCGACTTCGACGAAAACGAAGTCATATTCGTTGGCATTGACGACGTCGTGTTCGACGCCGGCAGAGCGGGCATAAGACTGGCCGGCGGTAAGCTTGGCTGTCGACTCGCCTTCGGGACTCCTCAGCAGCAGGTTGCCGCTGGTCATCGGCACCACGACGTAATCCATCTCGTGGCGGTGATAACCGGTGGCCGCCCCGGGCGGGAAGCGCCACTCCGTCACCCTCACCGAGTCATTATCGACCTGGATAGTCGACCGCGCCCGGGGACGCTCATCAAGCATGACCGTCTCCCCGGATCGCACCGATGGCCCGCCACGCGAGAGGCATCAGCGCGGTAGCCTTGAAAACCAAAGAGTCGTTCCTTTGCGGCCAGAGGGCCGAGACCAGAACAGAATGCATATCTATTCGCTCCTCATTCTTTCCGGGCTAGCTCAGCGCCCCCCGAACCTTCTCAAGCAGCAGTCGCCGCTCCTTTCGCGCTTCCAGAGCCGCCGCCATGTCGACACGGACAAAGCGCGTTGCCGTGTGGGGCTGCAGCTGGCCGATAAAATCCATGTCCGCCGAGATCACCGCGCCCAGGGTGAAATAACCGCCACCCGAAACCGCATCGCGGTGCAGGACGATCGGTTCCGTCCCGCCCGGCACCTGTATGGAGCCGTAGGGGTAACAGCCGTCGACGATGTTGGAGGGGTCGGAACCGGCGCCGAAGGGCTGCTCGCGCGCCTCGAATTCGATCGGCCGGCCGCCCCGGAAGCGATAGCCCATGCGGTCCGCCTCCGGCGCCACTTTCCACTCGTCGTCGAAGAAGTTCTGCCCGGACTGCTCGGTGATCAAACGCCAGTAGAGACCGGGCAGCACCCTGAGTTCGGCCGGTGCGCCGGGCATACGGCGCAGCGCTTCGGGGACGCTGCGCCCTTCCGCCGCGCCGCCGCCTTCGCCCAGGGGCACGATGTCACCCACGGCCAGAGGGCGGCCTTCGACACCGCCAAGCGCGCCGATCGGATAGGTGGAGCGGCTGCCCAGCGCGGGCGGCGTGGCAATTCCGCCGGAGATGGCGATATAGATCCGCGCACCGGCCTTCAGGTAGTCGAAGGTCAGCAGTTGCCCGGCACGCACTTTGAACGCCGTCCAGCCCGGTTTCTCCTCGCCGTCCACACGCGCCGGCATGTCGGCCCCGGTAAAGGCAACCGTTGCATCGCTCTCGAACTCAAGCTGCGGGCCCAGGAACACGCATTCCAGCGCCGCGGCGCCTTCGTCGTTGCCGACCAGAAGATTGGCGGCGCGCAGGGCAAAGCGGTCCATGGCCCCGGAGATGGGAATGCCCAGATGGAAGTATCCCGGACGGCCGAGATCCTGGACAGTGCTCAAGAGGCCCGGGTTGACGACCTTAAACGCCATGGAGCGCCTCCATCAGCTTTGCGTTGTAGCCGTCGATGTCCGCGTTGAAGGCGGTCAGGTCGAAGGCGACCTCCTTGATGAGGGGCTCGTAGCGGTTGGCCTCGACATCGGCCAGGGTCGCGTCGTACTCCGCCCGGTCGATCGGTTTCCATTTCACGATGTCGCCGGGACTGAAGAACACCATGAAGTCCCGCAGGTAAGATGTCGTCTGGGCCGGGTCGTAGATGGTCATCGGGGTGATGCCGAACATCTGGTACCCGCCGGCGCCGCGCACCGAGTAGATGCAGGAGAAGCAGCCGCCGTAGCCCACGGTCTGTTTGGGGGTGTCGGTACGCGGGCGCAGATACTTCGGCACCTCGAGCTGACGTTCGCGCTCCACAAGCTGATAGAGAAACGGCAGGCCGGCGACGAAACCGACCATCGAGACGAACCAGGGCGAGGAATGGTGCGCGGTGATGAAGTCGGCGGCGCTGTCGTAGCCGTTGATCCGCGCCGCATAGTCCAGGTCCGTTCCCTCCGGGTCCTGATGGCGCTCGCGAAAGCGCATCAGCGTCTCATGGGTCCAAGGGTCCTGATAGAAC
Source organism: Pelagibius sp. (assembly GCF_965249265.1). NCBI lineage: Bacteria > Pseudomonadati > Pseudomonadota > Alphaproteobacteria > Rhodospirillales > Rhodovibrionaceae > Pelagibius > Pelagibius sp. Next base: position 4,774,703 of record NZ_OZ252224.1, read on the forward strand.
ACCGGGATCTCGATGATGCGGGTGTTGAGGCGTTTCTCGGCCTTCTCCGCAACCGCTTCCAGGGCCTTCAACTCAGCCAGCATGTCGTCCGGCTTTATCCTGTCGGGATCGAACTTCACCTGGAAGCTGGCATTGGCCGGGCAGACCTCGGTCACGCCGTCGATCTGCGCCGCACGCACCGCATTGGTCATGGAAAGGCTCTTGAAGAACGCATCGAGCGACATTTCTTCGTCCATCTCGACGAAGATGTGCTCGTCCCCTCCGAAGGTGTATCTCGTTTTCATCGTTCCATCACTCTCCCGTTCCTGACAGGCGGCCTGCGTTTTCTTCCAGCCAGTGTTCCAGCCAGCGCGTGTGAAAGGCGCCGCGCCGAACGTCTTCGTCGTCGGCCAGAACCGTGAACAGCGGCTTTGTCGTCTTCAGTGCGCCGAGATCGAGCTCCCGCAGCGCGCGGCGCAGGCGCTCGATCGCCGCCTCGCGCGTGTCGTCATGGACAATCAGTTTGCCGAGCAGAGAGTCGTAGAAGGGCGGGATGGCATAGCCGCCGTAAAGCATGCTGTCGAAGCGCACGCCCGGCCCGCCGGGGGCGGTAAACACGTCGACCGTGCCGGGAAAGGGCATGAAGTTCTTCGACGGGTCCTCGGCGTTGATCCTGACCTCGATGGCGTGGCCATGCAGCCGCACGGCGTCCTGTCGCAAGGAAAGCGGCTCGCCCGCCGCGACCCTGATCATCTCCCTTACCAGGTCGATACCGGTGACGAACTCTGTCACCGGATGCTCGACCTGAATGCGGGTGTTCATCTCGATGAAGTAGAAATCACCGCTGGCGTCGTCGTAGAGGAACTCCACCGTGCCGGCGCCGCGGTAGTTTACGGCGGAAGCAAGCTGCACCGCTGCGGCGCAAAGCGCCTCTCGGGCCGGTTGCGGCAGCGTTGCCGCCGGGGCTTCCTCCCAGACCTTCTGGCGGCGGCGCTGCAGCGAGCACTCGCGCTCGTAGCAGTGAATCGCATTCGCGCCGTCACCCAGCACCTGGACCTCGACATGCCGGGCGTCCCGGATGACCTTCTCTACGTAGATCCCACCATCGCCGAAGGCGGCCTGCGCCTCGGCCCGGGCTTGCGGCGCCATCTGATCGAAGGCCGCCAGATCATCGACAATGCGGATTCCCCGTCCGCCACCACCGGCGGCGGCCTTGATCATGACCGGAAAGCCGATCTCCTCGACCAGCCGCCGCGCTTCCGCCAGGTCGTCGATGCGCCCGTCGCTGCCCGGCACCGTGGGGACGCCGGCAGCGGCCGCCGTCGTGCGCGCGGCAACCTTGTCGCCCATCAGGCGAATGGTGTCGCCGGAGGGACCGACGAATATCAGGCCTGCCGCCACAACGGCATCGGCGAAGTCCGCGTTCTCAGAGAAAAAGCCATAACCGGGATGAACCGCATCGGCCCCGGTCTTGGCCGCTGCGTCCAGAAGCGCGGCGGCATTTAGGTAAGACTTCGCCGCCTGGGGCGGGCCGATGTTCACCGCCTCATCAGCCATTTTCACCGCCAGGGACTCGGCATCGGCATCGCTGTAGACCTGAACCGTGCGAATGCCCAGTTCCCGCGCCGCCCGGATAATCCGGACGGCGATCTCGCCGCGGTTGGCAATGAGAAGGGTCTCTATCTTCATATCGAACGATCCGGCCCCACCAACGTCAGCCTTCCAACTCGGCCAGTAGCTGACCCGCCGTCACCGGGTCCTCGTTCTCAACCGCGAAAGACTTGATGGTTCCGCCTGCTTCGGCCCTCACCTCGTGAAACGATTTCATCACCTCGATGAGGCCGATCACATCGCCCACGGCAACGCTGTCGCCTTCCGACTTGTATGGCGCTTCGTCCGGCGAAGGCTTGCGGTAGAACGTACCGGGCAGTGGCGAGAGTATCTGGGTCATCTTCTAATTCCTGTATCGGCTGATCTGAGTTTTTGCGTGGTCATGCAGCCTTGATGAAAGGCTGCAGAGCACCGCGCACCGCCTGCGCGACCTCCACGGCATTGGGCGTGTCGGAATGGACGCAGACCGTCTCCGCCCGCACCGGAATGTCGTTGCCCTCGACACTTGCAACGCGACCTTCCTGAACGGCCCGCAGGCAGCGCGCCGCGGAGTCTGCGGGATCGACGGCTTCGTGCTCACGGGTGATGATCAGCCCGCCGTCCTTGTCGTAGCCGAGGTCCGCGAAGTATTCGGCCAGAAAGGTCATGCCGCGGGCCCGGCAGACGTCTTCCTGCTGGGTGCCGGCGAGGCCATAAACAGGGACGCCGTAGACGGCAACCGCATCGCAGATGGCCTCCGCTACCGCCTTGTCCCGCGCAGCCATGCCGTAGAGGGAGCCATGCGGCTTGATGTGGTTCAGCGCCATACCCTCGGCATCGAGGAAGGCTTTCAGAGCCCCCACCTGATAGAGGATGCAGGCCGTCAGTTCGTCGGGGCGCATTTTCATCTCCCGGCGTCCGAAGCCTTGCAGGTCGGGCAGGGAGGGATGGGCGCCCACCCGCACGCCGTTGGCCTTCGCCAAACGCACCGTCTGGCGCATCACGGTCGGGTCGGAAGCGTGAAATCCGCAGGCGACGTTGGCTACGGTTATGAAAGGCATGATGCCCTCGTCATCGCCCATCTTGTAGAGCCCGAAGCTCTCACCCATGTCGCAGTTGATATCCAATGCCATCAGCTTTTCCCGTTCTCGAAAATCGGTTGATCGCCCATATCCCTTCACGCCACCTGCTGACGCATTTGCTCCCGCAACGCCTCAGTCGCCGGAAGGTCGACGTCCTCATCGTCGGTGATGACCACGCCGTAGGCCTGACGGGCGTGCTCCGTTGTGCAAAATCCATCGAGCACGTCCTCACAGACCTGCTCGGGCGAGCGCTCCAGCGGATCGCCGAAGCCGCCGCCGCAGGGTGCGTAGAAGGCCATCACATCGCCGGCTCTCACCGACACGCCCGAGAACTTGGCCGGCAGTTGCTCTATCCCTCTGTCTTCCAGGACGTTGTAGACCTCGACCTTGCCGACCGCGCCCGGCGCCCCGCCGAATGCGCCCCAGGGCGTATCGAGATGGCGCTCGTTCTCGTGGGTGATCGAACCATCGGTCAGCAGTCGCTGCGCCTTGACCACGCCGATTCCGCCACGGTACTGACCGGCCCCCGGCATGACGTCGTCGCGCAACTCATAACGGTCGCAGATCATCGGGAGGTGCATGCCAAGATCCTCGATCGGATTGTTGCGGGTGTTACACATCAGGTTGTCTATGGCATCGGGCCCGTCGGACTGTGGTCGCCCGCCATAAGCACCCTCATTGACCTCCAGAAACACCCAGTAGTCGCCGCTCGGCCGAATACCGGAATAGGCAACGAAGGAGAGGCTGGCGGAATTGCCTGCAGTGACCAGCTCCGGCAGAACCGGCGACAGCGCCTTCACGATGAGGTCGATAACACGGTTGCACTGGGTGAAACGGGCCTCGGCCGCTGCGGGGAACTCCGGATTGAAGATCGATCCCTTGGGCGCGATCACCTTGATCGGACGGAAAGACCCTTCGTTTTGTGGAACGTACTCCTCAGAGGTTGCGGTATCCAGAAGCAGCGCCCGGAAGGCGAAGAAACAGGCGACCTTGGTCGAGCCCTCGAAGGGGACGTTGAAGCCAGTCGGCACCTGGTCGGCCGAACCGGTCAGATCGACCTCGACCGAATCGCCCTGGACGCGCACGCAGACCTTGACCGGCAAGCGCGTGTCCCGGTTGCGCCCGTCATCGTCCAGGAAACCCTCGGCATAGTACTCGCCATCGGGAATCTCGGCGATCCTGCTGCGCAGAATACCTTCCGAGTAGTCCATCAACTGGCCGGAAGCGGTCAATACCGTTTCCTTGCCATAGCTTTCGATCAGTTCGACAAAGCGCCGGGCGCCAAGCTTGACCGAGGCGATCTGTGCCTCGATGTCGTCCTGCAACTGTTTGGGCATGCGGCTGTTGTGGCCGAGGAACTGCCAGATCGCCTCGTTCCGCTGGCCCTTTTCGTAGAGCTTGATGCCGGCAAACAACATACCCTCGGCGAAGACATCGGGTATGTCGATGATCAGGCCGGGGGTCGCCGAGCCGATATCGACATGATGGGCGGTATTGGCCGAGAACCCGACCAGCTCGCCCTGCCAGAAGATCGGCATCACCACGGCAATGTCCGGCGAGTGGCTGGCGCCGTAATAGGGGTGGTTATGGATGACGATATCGCCTTCGTGCCATACACCGCCCTGCAACGAGTCCTGGATGCCGCGCAGGTAGCCGGGAATCGAACCGATGTGCAGCGGCGTCGAGTCCGACTCGCAAAGCGTGTTGAAGTCAGCGTCGAACAACCCGGCGCCGAGATCCTGCGACTCCCGGATGATCGAGGAGAAAGACATGCGATAAAGCACATGCCCCATCTCCTGGGCGATGGTGTCGAAGGCACCGGCGATCACCTGTAGGGTGATGGGATCGACTTCCTTGCTGGTCATGTTTCGCTCTCCAACCTGAAATTAGACGGTCACATGCATGTTGCCGGATTCCAGAACCCGGGCCGTGCACCCCGGGGGTACCAACGTGGTCGAATTGTGTTGGATGACGATCCCCGGTCCCGGCACTTCATGGCCGGCCATGAGCTTTCCCCGGTCATAGCGCGGCGTCTCCAGTGTCTGGCCGTCATCGAAGGTCGTCGGCCGGTTGAACAGAAAGGCGCTGTCGATCCCGGCACCATTGGCTTTTGCGAGCTTCGGCCATTCCAGGCTCTCGACATCCGCAACGCCGATGACGCGCAGAGTCACGACCTCAACCAGCGAACCCTCAAAGGCGTAGCCATAATCCTGCTTGTGCTGGCGGTGAAAGTTCTGCATCACGATGTCCTTGTTCTCCAAGGTCACCGGACCACCCGGCATCTCCGCCCGCAGCTCGAAGCCCTGGCCCTGATAGCGGCATTCGGCGATCCTGACGAAGCGATGCTTCTCCGGCGGCACGCCGTCCGCCACCAGCCGTTCGCGGCAGAGCTGCTCAAGCTTCTCTGCATGAACATTGATGTTATCCAAGGTCTTCTGATCTGCATCGTTGAGGATGGCGAGGACCGAGCGGGTGAACTCGTACTGCATGTCGGTCACCAGCAGCCCCACCGCCGCCGTGATGCCCGGGGCGGGTGGCACGATCACCTCGTTGGCCGAGACGATGCGCGCCAGGGCGACGCCGTGTAGCGGGCCCGCGCCGCCAAAAGGCATCAAGGCGAAGTCGCGCGGATCAAAGCCACGGGCCACCGAGTTGGCGCGGATTGCCAGGGCCATGTTGTTATTGACGATCTTTATGATACCGAGGGCTGCCTCTTCGACCGACAGGCCCATGGGCTTGGCCAGTTTCTCGTCGATGGCCTGGCGCGCCAGGTCGGGATCGACTTTCAGGTCGCCGCCCAGCAACTTGTCGGCATCAAGCCGGCCGAGAACCACCTGTGCATCGGTGACCGTCGGCTCCTCACCGCCTTTGGCATAACACACCGGCCCCGGGTCGGCCCCGGCCGAGCGCGGACCCACACGAAAGGCGCCGCCTTCGTCGAGGTAGGCGATGGACCCGCCCCCCGCACCGATGGTCGCCAGGTCGATCATCGGTGCCAGAACCGGATAATCGCCGACGTAGGTATCGCGCGGGTTCATGATCTTGATGTCGCCGGCCGGGATCGTGCTGATATCGGCAGAGGTGCCACCGATATCAACGGTGATGAGGTTATCGACCCCCGACATCCCCCCGGCCCAGCGGCCAGCGATAACGCCGCCAGCCGGACCGGACATGAGGATCGTCACCGCCTTTTCCGAACATGTCTCGACCGTGCCGATCCCGCCATTCGACTGCATGATCCGCAGCTCTGCGTTGAAGCCTTCTTCCCTCAGGCTACGTTCCAGGTTTCGCAGATAACCGGAGGTCCGCGGCCCGACATAGGCGTTCATGGCGGTGGTGGAAAAGCGCTCGTACTCGCGAATGACATCGACCACCTCGGAGGAACAACAGACATAGGCGTCGGGAAGCACTTCCTGGATGATCTCCTTTGCCCGGCGCTCATGCTGGTTGTTCAGGAAAGAGAAAAGAAACGCGATGACCACCGCGGTCAGACCGCGTTTCTTGAACAACTCAGCCGCCTCTCGAACCTCCTGCTCATTGAGTGGTGTATCCACCGCACCGGAAGGCGGCAGAATCCGTTCTGAGATCGGGATCCGGTTGCGCCGTTTGATCAGCGGCTGCGACTGCCAGGGAACATCGAACTGCATCGAGAAATTATGCGGCCGCTTGTGACGGGCGATATGCAGGATGTCGCGGAATCCCCGCGTCGTCAGCATACCGACCTCGGCACCGTTGTGTTCCAGCGTGATGTTGGTGGCGACCGTCGTTCCATGCACAACAAGCTTTACCTCGCCCGGTTCGACCTGTGCCGCCTGGCAGATCTCCTTGATGCCGCGCAAAACGCCCTTTGATTGGTCCTCCGGCGTGCTGGAAACCTTGTGAACGTGCACCTGACTCGTGCCGTCCCTGGTGGTTTCGAGAACCAGGTCGGTAAACGTCCCGCCGACATCAACGCCAATCTTGGTCATTTCTCTTTCAACCTCCATCACTTCATCTTCTTCAGCCGGTCTGCCGCCTTACGAGAGAACACGCGGCATCAGACCTCTGACAGCGCGCTTTCAATCCCCAGCCCATAAGACAACAGCCTCTCGTCGTGACCGCCCGGCGCAGAGAACAGAATGCTGGTCGGCAGCCCTCTGGCATCGCGGCCGGAGGGCAGGGCAAGACCACAGGTGGCCAGAAAGTTTCCCAGCATGGTGTTGCGCAGCGTCTTCAGATTGACCTCATGGAACAGTTCGTCATCCGCCTCCAGGGGCGCGGCCTCGGGCGCGGTATGCACGACTGTCGGCATCGCAAGCAAAGCGCCGTCGATTTCCTTGCCAAAGGCGGCGATGAGGCGGTTGCGCTTATGCAGAACGCTGAGAAGATCGCGGGCCGACATGCGCTTGCCACCCAGAATCCGGTCGACGACACGGCGGTCGATCCTCGCGCAGTCATCCCCGTCGATACGCTCCTGGTGCACGAAATAGGCTTCGGCGGCGGTGAGAGAGCCGTGTTCGGCGGTCACCGCCTCGACTTCTTCGAACAGAGAAAAGCGTCGGCGCTCGATGCCGGCACCGGCTTCTGCCAGGCGCTCGATGCAGCGCTCGAAGTTCGCCGCGACGGCTTCCTCGATACCCTCGAAGACCACGCTTTCGGGAATGACGAGGCGCAGGCTTGAAAGGTCCGCCCGGCGCACGCCGCCGGTAACCTGGCCCCGCAGGACCATGTCGAGCAGCACCGCATCCTCGACCGAGCGCGTAAGCGGGCCGACGGTATCCAGCGTATCGGAGAGCGGGAAGACAGCGGACTTGTCGATCCGGCGCTCGGAAGTCTTGTAGCCGACGAGGCCGTTGAAAGCCGCGGGTATGCGCACCGACCCACCGGTGTCCGTACCGATCGAGCAGGGACTCGATCCCTCGGCGACGCTGACACCGGAGCCCGAACTGGACCCGCCCGGCACCCGCGTGACGGCCGCGTCATGGGGATTGGCAGGCGATCCGTAATGCGGGTTGAGACCGAGGCCCGAATAGGCGAATTCGGTCAGATTGACCTTTCCAAGGCAGACCATGCCCGCCGCCGCGGCGTTGGCGACCACCGGCGCATCCTGCCCCACCGCTTCGCTGTCACGCCATAAGGCGGAACCGGCCGTCGTCGGGCTGCCGGCAAGGTCAAACAGGTCTTTCCAGGATAGCGGCACGCCGTCGAGCGGCCCCACGGCCCGCCCTTCGCGATGACGCTTCAGGCTCGCTTCGGCCTCCCGCCGCGCACGCGCCGCCGTTACGCAGAGATAGACATTCCGTTTCTCGGCCTCGGCCGCTTCGGCAAGAAAGTGCTCGGCAACCTCCACTGGATCGGTGGCGCCGCTGACGATCAGACGACCGATGCCCGCTGCCGTGGTATGCGACAGTGCTTCTGCATCGATCATCCGTTACCCCTCCTTCAATCCTCAAACCGTCAAGGCTCACGCGGCGGCAATTACCGTGGCCTCGTTCGGCAACCACGACAGGTAGACCTGCGATGTGCCCGCCTCGAAGGCCTCGCTGTATTTTTCCGTATGGCTCTCGACCATCACTTCCTTGCCGTCCGGCAGCCTGATCACGTAGGAGACGGTATGGCCGACCACGTCGGCGGTCTCGACCAGGCCTTCGATCACATTGCCCCGGTAGCGTTCGGCCAGGGCATTGCGGTCGGCAGTCAGCGGATGCACGTCGATGGCCTCCGACGGCACCACGGCGATGATGCTCGTACCCTCATCCAGGGAGCCGTCGGTCAGATGCCCCTTCAGCGCCCCATAGGGTGTATCGACAACCGCCTGGCCGCCGTCCCGCCCCCGAAGGCGGCCGGGGATATTGGTGTTCCGCCCGATGAACTGGGCGACGAAGCTTGTCTCCGGCCGTGTATAGAGCTCGTAAGGTCCGCTGATCTGCTCCACCTCGCCGCGGTTCATCACGATGACCCGGTCCGACAGCACCAGGGCCTCGGACTGGGCATGGGTGACGAAGACGAAGGTGATGCCGAGATTGCGCTGCAGAAGCTTCAACTCGTTCTGGATCGACTTGCGCAGGTTTGCATCGAGAGAGCCCAGTGGCTCATCCAGCAAAAGAATGTCCGGTTCGACCACCAAACCCCGCGCCAGGGCGATGCGCTGGCGCTGGCCGCCGGAGAGGCCTTCGTGGCGCCGCTCCGCAACATCGAGCAGTTCCAGCTTGCACATGATGCTGTCCGCCTTCTCATGCCGCTCCGCGGCCGGCAGGCCCTTTACCGCCAGGCCGTATTCGATGTTTTGGCGCACGGTCATATGCGGGAACAGCGCGTAGTTCTGGAAAATCGTGGATGTCGGGCGCCGCTCCGCCGGCAAGTCGTTGATGCGCTCGCCACGGATGCGCACTTCTCCGGAGGTGATCGATTCGAAGCCCGCGATCATGCGCAGCGTCGTCGTCTTGCCGCAGCCGGACGGCCCGACGAAGGAAATGAATTCGCCCTTCTCGACTTGAAGGTCGAAGTTTCGAACGGCCAGCGTGCCGTTGTCGTAAACCTTCTCGACGCCGATCAGTTCCAGATCGTATGCCACGAACAGTCTGCCTCCAGTAATCGGAGCGCCGGGTCGGACCGAAGCATCCAGGATGCTCCGGCCCAATCCTTCGCTCTTTCGACGGGAAGAATCCTCAAGCGTTGAGGAATTCGTCCCACTTTGCGATGACGTGGTCGTACTCGTCGGGCCACTGGTGCCAGTAGGCGACGCTGGACGCGCGCTCGGCCAGCGAACCGCCGTCCCGCAGGTCGCCTTCCTGAATCCCGCGCGAGGGGGCGCCCTTCCAGGGAGCGCCTTCGTACCAGAAGGCATAGCGGTCGGGATCCATCGCATCCTTCACGTTGGTGGTCGGCGAGTAGTAGCCCTGCTCGGAGACGGTGATGGCCGGCGGCCCGGACAGCCAGTAATCGGCATAGGCATTGACGGCCCCCTTGTTGGGCGTACCGGCGATCGGCGTGATGCCGATGGACCAGGCACGGTAACCTTCCTTCGGCACCGCATAGCGGCAGGGCGTTCCCTGCGCCTTGACCGCCATCACCGCCGGCTGCCAGGCATCACAGACCACCATCTCGCCGGAAGCCAGAAGGTTCACCAACTCGCCGAAGTCGCCCCAGAGCGCGCGGAACTGGCCTTCCTTCTTCTTCGAGATGAGGAATTTCATCGCCTCATCGATTTCCGCCTGATTGGGATTCCCGGGGTTCTTGACGTCGGACATGCCCAGGCTGTTCATCGCCAGAACGGCCTGACCCAGCGCGATCAGGGGATCGGTATTGAGGCCGGAGCGCCCCTTCCACTTCTTGTCGAAAATCGCGGTCCAGGTGTTTGCCTCTTCATCGCTGACCACGGAGGGGTTGTAACCGATCGAGTCATAGTTATAGACCGTCGGCACCATGTAGAGCTTGGTCTGTGCATCGTCTGCCCAGATCTGACCGGTGATCTGTGCCCGCTTCTCCCACTTGGGATCCACCTTGGTGAAGGTGTCGCGGATGTTGCCCCAGTTCTTCAGGTCGGAGGTCGCAACCGGATCGACATTGTTGGTCATCACCACCGCGGGCAGGCGCTCGCCGATGGTCTCCCAGCAATCGAAGTCCTTCGAGCCGGAGAGGATCTTGGTCTGGGCATCGGGGAACGTCGCCGCCGTGCCCGTGGTGCCGCCGACACCGGACTTGCTTCGGAATTCGTCAAGGATGCGTTCCTGCACCGTCACCGAGAGGCCGATGGTGCGCAACTGCTGCTTCGAAATGTCGGCTGCCGCCGCATAGGCTTTACGCGAGTTCAGAAACGGCGTTCCGCCGCCCAGAGCCAACGCCGTTGTAGCAACCGTTCCCTTTAACGCCGCAGACAGAACATCGCGGCGAGAGTGCTGATTTTTCACAGACATCTGTAGTGTCTCCCTTCAATGACTCTCGTTCGAATGGCCAATGACCTGAACAGCCTTCCTGCGTATCAGTACCTCCCCACAAGAAGGCCGCCATCGACCACAACTGTCTGCCCGGTCATGTAGCGGGCAGCATGCGACGCCAAGAAAACGGCGACGTCGGCAATATCATCGGGTTCTCCAACCCGGCCGATCGGTATGAACGCGGCCGCCTTTTCCAGGCCGGCCGGCCCAAGTGAATGTTCTTCCGAGAGCGCCTGGGCGGTGCGGACATAGCCCGGCGCGATGCCGTTGACCCGGATGCCGTCGCGGGCGAGCTCGACGGCCAGCCCGCGTACCAGTCCGACAACGCCGGACTTGGCGGCGGAGTAGTGAACATGCTCGTCCCAACCGTAGGCGACACCCATGATGGAGGAGAGCGCGACGATGGCCCCGCTTCCTTTCGCCCGCATCGCTGGAGCGGCGGCCCGCGCAACGCGCATGATGCCTTTCAGGTCGATGTCGAAGGTATGATCCCACTTCTCATCGGACATCGCTGCCAGGGGCACCCTGTGGGCGATCCCGGCATTGGCGACCACCACGTCGAGCGCGCCGAACTGCGCCTCGGCGGCTGCGACCACGGCGTCGGCATTCTTACTGTCCGTGACGTCCAGATGCTGGAACTGCGCCGCCCCGCCGCCGCCGTTGATTTCCGCCGCGACCGCTTCGCCCTCCTTGTCGAGAACGTCGGTTACGATGACGTGGTAGCCGGCTTCGGCGAAGGCGAGGGCGGTCGCGCGCCCGATGCCGATGCCGCCGCCGGTGATAAGTACGCTCCCTTGATCCGTCATCGCCTTCATCAACCTTTGTTTCGTCCTTGGGCTTCCGGCTGCAAACCGAAAGCGTTGCGCCCTAAAGCATCACATCCCCGGAGTTCGGCCCCAGTGTCTGTCCGACGTAGATCCGGGCCGCCGGCGAAGCCAGGAACGCCACCGTGTCGGCAACGTCCTCGGGCTCTCCGAAATGACCGAGCGGCAGTTCGCCGGCCTTCGCCTTGCGCCAATCCTCCGAAAGATTGCGCACCAGCTCGGTGTTGATCGGCCCCGGCGCCACCGCATTGACCCGCACGCCGCGTTTGCTGACTTCGCGCGCCAGCGCCTTGGTAAGACCGATGATCCCCGCCTTCGCGGCGCTGTAGTGCACCAGTTCGACCCCGCCGATCTGCCCCAGTTGGGAAGCGATGTTGACGATCACCCCCTCACCCCGCTGCAGCATCGGCACGACCGCGGTCCGGGCGCAGAGAAAGGTGCCGCGCAGGTGCACGGCAATCATGCGATCCCAGTCTTCGACGGAGAGCTCTTCGAAAAGCGATTGCTGAACGATGCCGGCGTTGTTGACCAGCAGGCTGCAGTCACCGAATACCTCGGCGCAGTGCCGGAAAATCCGGGAAACATCATCAGGGTCGGAAACATCGCCCGCGACCGCCGTGGCAGCACCACCATCGGCAGTTATCGCTGCCGCAATCCTTTCGGCGGCCGCCATCTGCAGATCGTTGACGACGATCTTGGCGCCGGCATCGGCCAGGCGCCGGGCAATGGCCGCGCCGATGCCGTTCCCGGCACCGGTGACCACGGCGATATGATCCGCAAGCGGGCTCATTGGATGTCTTCCTGAATGGCGGCTTTCTTTGCCCGCCGCACCGAAAGCGACATCAGGATTCCGTAGACGGCGAGAATGGAGAAAGAGAACAGTGTCGTCAGAACGCCGAAGGCAAAGATGTTCGGATGGATCTCGACAGAGAAGGTGCCGTAGATCGCCAGCGGCAGGGTCAGGTCGGCACCAGCAGCGAAAAGTGTGCGCGGGAACTCGTCGTAGCTGAGCGTGAAGGCAAACAGCATGGAGCTGAGCACGCCGGGGAAGATCAGCGGGAAGGTGACCTTTCTGAAGGTGCGCGTCGGCGTCACACCGAGGCTCCAGGCCGCCTCTTCCACCGATCTGTCGAAACGATTGAAGATCGCCAGCATGACCAGGAAGGCAAAAGGAAAGGTGTAGAGAACATGGGCCACATAGGTGGTGCCCCACCAGGCGCGGGAGATGCCCAGATTGTTGGCGACCAGCGCCAGGCCAAGGCCGACCAGAACGCCGGGAACGATCATGCCCAGCACGACCAGATAGAAGACGAAGCTGGACCCTTTGAACCGGCGGCGGAAAGCCTGGGCCGTCATGGTGCCGAGAACGGTCGAGGTCACCATGGTCATGAAAGCCAACGTCAGAGAGCGGACGATCGCCTCGCCGATCGGCAGGGGAGCGATGCGCGAGGGCGGCGTCAGACCGAAGATGTGCTCGTACCAGTAGGTCGACCATTCGATGATCGGAAACTGCGGCCCGCCTTCGGGTCCGGCCTGGAAACTGAGGATCCCGAGCACCACGAAGGGGGCGTAGAGAAAGCCGATGAAAAGCGCCGTGTAGAGCGCCAGGGCGGAGCGAAGGAAGGGCCGGTTCTCCATGGGCTAGAGCTCCTTCCTCAGATCCACGAAGCGCAGCAGGACCGCCACGACGACGGCCATGACGGCGGTCAGGATCACGCCGGCAACGGCGGCAAAGGCCCACTTCAGGGAACCCACCTGGGTCACGATGATATTGCCGAGCAGGTTGACCTTGCGCCCGGACAGCGCGGCCGAGGTGGCAAACTCGCCCAGCACCATGACCGAGACGAAGATCGCCCCGACCACGACGCCGGGCAGGCTGAGCGGAAAGATGATGGTGCGGAAGATGCGCCAGGTACCCGCGCCGAGATCACGCGCAGCCTCGATCAGACTGGGATCGATACGCGAGAGCATGAAGGCGATGGGGCCGACCATGAAGACCACGTAGATCTGGGTCATGCCCACCACGACACTGAACTCGGTGAACAGCAGCACCTCGATGGGCTCCGCGATCAGTCCCAGTTTTTCCAGAACGATGTTCACCGCCCCTTCCTTGCCGAGCATCGGGCGCCAGGCCAGGACGCGGATCAGGAATGAGGTCCAAAAGGGCACCACGCAGAGCACCAGGACGATGGTCTGCACGGTCTTGTTCTTGATGAAGAGACCGATGAAGAGCGCGGTGGGATAACCCAGCGCAAAGGTCGTCGCCAGAACGATCAGCCAGATCTTGATCGTTCTCAGCAGCGCGGCGAAGTAGGTCTCGCTGGAAAAGAAGGCAACCCAGCTGTCCGCGGTCAGGGTCGGCTCGATGCTGAAGGTCTTCTGAGTCCAGAAACTGACGTAGACCATCATCAGCATCGGCACGACCAGGAACAACAGCATCCAGATCGTCCCCGGTGCGATGAGCATCGCCGTGATCCGGCGGGCCGAGGAATCGCCGCCTCCGGATACTGTCTTCACGCCCTCTTCCGTTGGCCCGCTTTCAGGCCCGCCTTCGGACAGAACATCGTTACCGCGACTAGCGTCCATCATCGGCCTTGAGGTCTCTCATTGGAAATAGACAAGCGCTTCATCGGGCGACCACGACAGCCAGTAGTCGTTACCGGCGGCGAATTCTTCAGGACGCCGATGGCTGAGGTGGTACTCCACCTCAAGCACCTTTCCGTCGGCGCCGCGGAAGAAATAGGTAATGCGCGGCCCCGCATACTCGCTGGTGATGAAGGTCGCCCGGACGCCGGTGCCGCCGTCTGCCGACAACTCCTGCAGCGGAACCACCCTGATCTTGTCGAAACGCACGCAATAGACGCCGGCCGCCGCAGCCCCGGGCGAACAGGCAAAGCTGCTGGTGCCGGCGTGAAACGCGCCTTCTTCATCACGGCGCCCCTCAAACATGTTGTAGCAGTTGAGAAACTTCGCCACGCGGGCCGACTGCGGGCGGTTATAGACGGCGTCGGGGTCGGAGATCTGCGCCAGCCGGCCGCTGTCGAGAACGGCCACCCGGTCGCCCATCGCCAGCGCCTCTTCCTCGTTACCCGTCACATGCATGAAGGTGATTCCAAGCTGCTGGCGAATGCGCCGGAGCTCGACGCGCATGCGCGCCCGCAAGTTGGCGTCCAGGGCACCAAGCGGTTCGTCGAGCAGGATAATCTTCGGGTCGGCGACCAGGGTCCGCGCCAAGGCGACTCTTTGCTTCTGGCCGCCGGATATCTGATCAATGCCACGATCGCCGAGATCGGAAAGCCCGACCAGGGCCAACATCTCATCGACCCTGCGGCGAAGCTCCGCTTCATCCTCCAGGGGGTCGACTTCGCGATTGCGCAGCCCGAATGCCACGTTCTCGAAGACCGTAAGATGGGGAAAGAGAGCGAACCCCTGGGACACAAAGCCAATGCCCCGCCGATAGGCGGGCACCTGGGCGAGAGAGCGCCCCTCCAGAAGAACGTCGCCGGCATCTGGCTTCTCGAAACCGGCAATGACCTTCAGAAGAGTTGACTTCCCGGAACCGCTGGGGCCAAGAAGCGAAATGTATTCGTTGGCCTCCAGCGTCACCGACAGACTGTCGAGGGCGGTGTCGTCTCCGTAGCGCTTGGTGACGTTCTTGAGTTCCAGAATGGCGGTCATGCGGCGGAGGCCATGGAGGCACGATTGACGGTGCTCTTCGCAGCCTGGCCCCGACCACGCGGTTCGGGCCCGGCCGCCGGGCGCAAAGAGCCCGACCCGCGCCGGGGAGCAATGCCTGCCCTGCTCCAGGGAACAACGAAACGATCGTGAGTTTCGATTTTCACGCCAGCCCCCCTGATTTGTTTGCCGAGGACGCGTTGCTGGACAGCGTCATCCGGTTTCCGCGTTGCCTTAACGGCCTTAGCGGTTGTGTATTTTCAAAACGGTATCTGAAATGAATTTTGCATGCAATAATCTTTTATTGAAGTGCGCTGCCTTCGTAACATTCGACATCGGCCTACAAACAGATGTGTTCATTCTAAAAATATAAGTTATTAGAAATATTATTTCCTGATGGAGAAGCTCGCTAAGATGAAAAATGACCTTCGCATGCAATCTTCGATTTTAGGATCAAATGCCGACTCTGCAGCTCCGGCGTGCTGGCAGGTTCGAAACAGTCGCACTAGAGTGTGCGCGAATCTCTTGTCCAGCCATGCCTAGCGCCTTAGTGAATCAATCCCTCCCGACACCGGCACCGCCGACCGTCGTCTGCACGCAAACGCCGCAAGCCCTGCGGCAATCGGCCGGCTGCGGTCAGGTCACCAGGCAAACGTTTCGATGAACACCGACCCGAGAGCGCCGGAAAGACTCTACGAGCTCGTCTATCGCGTCCTGCGCGATCATCTGGAGGCCGATGAACTTCCGCAGGGCCTGGTCCTGCTTGAAGGGCCGCTCGCCGACTTTTTCGGCACCAGCCGCGCCCCGGTCCAAAAGGCCCTGCGGATGCTCAACGAGGAGAAACGGATTCTCCGCTTCGAAGGCCGGGGATATGTCGTCTCAAAGGCCGGCGGCGATACCGTTCCCATTCGCATGGACATCCGGCAGTCGGGGCTGACGCTGCCGGGCGACATTGACGAAGCAATGCAGTCGCGATCATCATGGCAGCGCATCTACGGCAGGATCGAACAGGAAGTCGCCACAGCCGCCGCTTTCGGACGCTACCGGATCCACGAAGCACGGCTCGCAAGCTTGTTTCAGGTTAGCAGAACGGTCGCCCGGGATGTCCTGGGCCGGCTCCACGAGCGTGGCCTGGTGCAGAAAAGCTCCAGTTCCCGGTGGATCGCCGGCCCGCTGACGGCAGCAGCGATGAAAGAGATGTACGAGATCCGCAAGCTGCTGGAGCCAGCCGCCTTGATCAATGCGGCGCCGCGCCTCGACAGGACCGTTCTGACCAGCATGCGCGATCACATGCTGACGCTGGAACTCGACCACAGCAGCCTGACACCCGAACTGCTGCAGCAGTTCGACCGCTTTCTGCATGTCGAATGCCTGATGAAGATCGACAACAAACGCATGACATCGATCATTCGCCAGAACCAGCTTCCGCTTGCAACGGCGCAGACCTTTCAGCAGTACCTCGGCTTGGCGGATGAAAGCGCAACGCTTTCCGAACACCGTCTGGTGCTTGAGTTGCTGATCAAGGAATCGGTGGACGCCGCCGCGGCGGCCCTGGTTGCCCATCTGGAATCGGCACAGAAGCGAACGCTCGCCCGCCTCAAGGTCTTTTCGGTCGTCCCTGCACCGCAGTTCTCACCCTTTCTCGTCAAAACCCGCTGAGCGGGTTTCACGAGAGGCAAAGCGTTCTATGCATGGCCTATCCAGCCGTGCCATGTGAGGGCCGAATAGAACGACCGCGCGTCGCGAAACCCGCCTTGCCGCAATATCGCTTCATCCTCTTCCGGGCCGAGCATCATCTTGCTTGCTTCAATTGCATCGCGTGCACCCGTCGCCTTGTCAGGGTCAGCACCCGAGGCAATCGCGAAGGCGGCATAGCGGTCAAGCCAAAGCGAGCGTTCTTTCGGCTGTTGAGGAAAGCTCCCGTGCGCCGCGACGAAGGGAGCGCCGGGCCGCAGGCGCCGGTGAACCTCCCGGACCGTTCTCTCCCGCTCATCCGTAGGCAGAAAGTGCAGCGCAAGCATGCAGGTCGCCGCGTCGAAAGGCCCTGCCGGTGCGTCGTCGATGTAGCCTTCCACCAATTCAACCCTCTGCATCAACGGGCCAAGCGTGCGCTCCGCGAGACGAAGCATTTCCGGAGCAGGATCGACACCAAGGAAGGTCCACTGGGGATGCGCTTCCGCCAAAGCCCTCAGTTCGAGGCCACCGCCTGCGCCGAGCACAAGCACGCGGGCATTCGGCGGTGCGCGTTCGGCCAGGAGAACGGCGGTCATTCTGTGCAGCCCGTCGAGACCGGGCACGAAGCGTCGCACGCCTTCCGCGTAGCCGGAGACGGCGTCGGGATTGGAGAAGTTCTTTAAAAACTGCGATGCACCGTCGGCCTCGTCATCCTGCATGGTTTTCCTTTCTCGACTTGGATTGTGGACCGCGATCAAGGCGCTCGCGAAAATCGGCCTCGAGGGTTGCGAGCGACACTCTGTCGAACGACGCAACGAGGATTTCTTCCGCCTCCTTCAGCGCGTCGTCCAGCGCCGCATTGACAGCCTGTTCCAAAAGACAACCCGGCGTCTCGTTGCGGTTCCCTATGGCGAAGAGCGCGGGGTGCCCCAGCGCTCTGTAAACATCGCCCAGCGTGACCGCGCTCAAGTTGCGCTCAAGCGTCCAGCCCCCGCCATGCCCTCTCTCAGAGCCCACGATCCCCTGCTCCTTCAGCCCCGACAAGGTCCGCCGGATAACGACAGGGTTGGTCCGCATGAGCCGCCCAAGCGCCTCAGAGGTTAGAGGGCCTTCGGCCTCAGCCATGTGCAACAGAAGGTGGAGAATACCGGAAAGGCGGCTGTCGCGTTTCATGTAACATACAATGTTACATTACAGACTTTCAGTCAATGGAAGCCTTCGACGGCACGTCTGAAGCCGACATCACAAGATAAAGCGGCCGTCGCTTGCTGTCTCCGCCAGCACCGACAAAGAATCCCTTTGGCGAGGCATTCACCGCTACGGAAAGCCAAAATGAAAAGTCTCGCACTCTGGGATATGGCGGAGAGGGTGGGATTCGAACCCACGAGGCAGTTTCCCACCCACACGCGTTCCAGGCGTGCGCCTTAAGCCACTCGGCCACCTCTCCTACCGCGCCTCGGCACCCTGTTTTACTACATCCGCGTTGCGCAAAGATAAACCGCGAAACGCTGGGCCAGGGCGCCCGGCGGCGCGAACCTAGCCGAGGGCGGCCCGGGATGCAATCTCTCCCGAAAGCGGGAGCCGGGCGCCGGCCAAAAAATCCCGCCTGCCGGTGGCCGCAACCATCGTGGGCTGCTAATATCCCGCCGGTCGCCGCCCTGATAAGGCCCGAGCCGCCGGGATTCGCAGACCCGGCGGTGCAGGAGGCGACATTGGGGGATTCATGATTGTAGGCCGCGTTCTCGGCTGGTTTTTGCTGTTTGCCGCTCTGGTCCTGCTCGGTTGGGACGGCGTCTCCTCCCTGAGCAGCGGGGAATGGCGTTTTGCGGTATTGGGCCAGCGTTGGTTCGAGATCGATCAGGCCATGGGCGGCGCCAGCCTCAACACCCTGCAGGCCGGCATCGAGCGCAATATCTCCGTCGACCTCTGGGACAACATTTTTCAGCCACTGCTGCAGTGGTGGGCCTGGGCCGTGTTCTTTGTGCCCGGGGCACTGCTGGTCCTGCTGTTCCGGCGCTGGGGCGGCGAGCGCCAGCCCAAGCGCTTCTCCAGCCGCGGCCGGCGCTGAGGCGACAGTGAAGGACGGGAAAGCGCCCTAGCCGTCGCCCATCTTGAGCGCCGCCAGGAAGGCCGACTGGGGAATCTCCACATTGCCGACCTGGCGCATACGCTTCTTGCCGGCCTTCTGCTTCTCCAGGAGCTTGCGCTTGCGGGAGACGTCGCCGCCGTAGCACTTGGCGGTCACGTCCTTGCGCAGGGCGGAAATGGTTTCCCGCGCCACCACCTTGCCGCCGATCGCCGCCTGGATCGCGATCTTGAAGAGCTGCCGGGGAATCAGTTCCTTCAGGCGTTCGCAAAGTACCCGCCCGCGCGGTTCGGCCTGGGCGCGGTGGACGATGATGGCCAGGGAGTCGACCGGCTCCTGATTGACCAGGATCGACACCTTCACCAGATCGCTCTCGCGGTATTCCTCGATCTGGTAGTCGAAGCTGGCATAGCCGCGGGAGACCGATTTCAGGCGGTCGTAGAAATCGAAGACCACCTCGTTCAGCGGCAGGCGGTAGACCAGCATGGCGCGGGTCCCGGCGTAGGTCAGGTCGATCTGCTCGCCGCGGCGGTCTTCGCAAAGCTTCAGGATCGGACCCAGAAACTCGTCGGGCACCAGGATCGTCGCCTTGATCCAGGGTTCCTCGATCTTGGCGATCTTCATCACGTCCGGCATGTCGGCCGGATTGTGCAGTTCGATCATGTCGCCCTTGGTCAGGTGGATCTTGTAGACCACCGAGGGCGCCGTGGTGATGAGGTCGAGGCCGAACTCCCGCTCCAGGCGCTCCTGAACGATCTCCAGATGCAGCAGGCCCAGAAAGCCGCAGCGGAAGCCGAAACCCAGGGCCGCAGAGGTCTCGGCCTCGAACTGGAAGGAAGAGTCGTTGAGCGCCAGCTTGCCGAGGGAATCCCGCAGCGTCTCGTACTCCGCCGCATCGACCGGAAAGAGTCCGCAGAACACCACCGGGACGGAAGGCTGGAAGCCCGGCAGCGGTTCCGACGCCAGGCGCTTCTCCTCGGTGATGGTGTCGCCGACGTTGGTGTCGGCCACCGACTTGATGCTGGCGGTGAGGAAACCGATCTCGCCGGGGCCCAGCGCCGCCAGGCTGGCCATCTTCGGCGTAAAGGCGCCGACCTTTTCCACCAGATGGGTCGACTTGCTGCCCATCATGCGGATTTTCATGCCCGGCTTCAGCGTACCGTCGACCACCCGCACCAGGGTGATGACGCCGAGGTAGGTGTCGTACCAGCTGTCCACCAGGAGCGCCTTCAACGGCGCCTCGGGATCGCCCTGGGGCGCCGGCAGGCGCGTGACCAGCGCCTCCAGCACCTCGGCAACGCCCTCGCCGGTCTTGGCCGAGATCGGCAGCGCCTCGCTGGCGTCGATGCCGATCACTTCCTCGATCTGTTCCTTGATGCGCTCGGGCTCCGCCGCCGGCAGGTCGACCTTGTTCAGGACCGGCACGATCTCGTGGTCGTTGTCGATGGCCAGATAGACGTTCGCCAGGGTCTGCGCCTCGACACCCTGGCTGGCGTCGACCAGCAGCAGCGATCCCTCGCAGGCCGCCAGCGAGCGGCTGACCTCGTAGGAGAAGTCGACATGGCCCGGCGTGTCGATGAGGTTCAACTGATAGGTCTCTCCGTCGGCCGCCTTATAGCTGAGCCGCACGGTCTGGGCCTTGATGGTGATGCCGCGTTCGCGCTCCAGCTCCATGGAATCCAGAACCTGTTCCTTCATCTCCCGGTCGCTGAGCGCGCCGCAGAGCTGGATCAGCCGATCGGCCAGGGTCGACTTGCCATGGTCGATATGGGCGATGATGGCGAAATTCCGGATGTGAGAAAGGTCGGTCATGGTGCTCTGGTGAAACTGCCTGGAACGCGGGTCGCCGCCACTTTCGGCGCGCCGCAAGATAGGGCGCACGGGCCCCTTGTTCAACGCCTTGATGCAGAGACCGGCGGGTGGCGCAAAACGCGACCGCCGCAGCCTTCTAATCGCCCAGATATACCCCGGAAAGGGCGAATTTGTCCCGAAGTCGTCACACCTTCGAGGATAGACGCCGTGTTAGCTCTCAAACGAGTGGGCTATGGAGGACACCTTGAAGCGGCACAATATCTTGATCGAACCCTGGCGGGAGACATCAAGCTTTACCTATGAACGCGGCGAATTGCAGTTTCGCTGGACCGTGACCTTTGAGCGCAACGGCCTGCGCTATGAGCAGGGCACGGCGAGAACCCATGCGGAGGCCAGGGCGGCAGCCGAAGCATTCCTGGAGGACCAGGGAGTCGAGTTGCACTGGCAGCAACCGCCCAGCGCCACCACCCGCGTCCTGACCCCCCGGGCCGGCCAACCAAGGTTCTTTCAATATTAGCCGTCCCTTGCACCAACCCGTTTCTGCTCTGGGTTTCTAACTTTAAGCATAGGGTTAATACTGCTAGAGTATTTGGGATTTGGGGTGCATTGCCTCGATTCTTCACGGAATCTCAACGCCGTCGGGGAATATTGGGGGGATCTCAGCGTTCTCGAGGAAGAACACTGAGGAAACACGATGCGGAGAGGTTTCATGGGCAAGATCTTTACGACAGCGGGAAGCGGCCTGCGTTTTACGGCTTGCATTGCCGTCGCGGGCTTCGTGCTCGCAACATCGGCGTCCCCCGCCGCCGCGCGCAACGAAGCGCGGTGGTATCAGCAGAATTTCTGCATGGTGAAGGCATACGAAGCGCTCGGTAAGAAAGACGCCGCCACCTACAACAGGAACGCGCGTCAGTCGCGCGCCAAGTTGATCAAGGGTGGTGTGCCGGAGCACCACATCCGTGAGTTGGAAGCTTTCATCAAGCGGACCATCGACAAGACCCGGGCCGGCAACAAGGCCCATCAGGGTCCGCGCATCTGCATGCAGTGGTACAGCACCTGACAAGCCAGTTTAACGGTCCGTTCTGACCCCACCAAGCCTGGGATCGTCAGACGGGCGAAAAGCTCCAAGCGATCGATCTGATAGAGGAGCCCGGTTCTCAGGAACCGGGCTCCTTCTCTTTTTGGGAAAGACCGTCAGTTTCAGAACGCCGGTCTCAAAACTGTTGCATCCTTGCCACGGCCAGTGCGCAAATAACACAGTTTGGCGAAGTTTAACCTTTCGTTAACCATGGTCGGCCGAGGCTCCTATTTCTCGAAAACCGAGAGATGGGCAGGGAAAGACTGGCAATGGATCGGAGAATCAGCGAAGCCGAAGCGCGCGAATATGCCGCCATGACTTGGGCGTTGGCGGCCCGTGCCGAAGCGGCCGGAAACATCAAACTTGCGAAGGAACTGGTTGCCAAGGCCCGCCGGGCCGACGAACTCTGGGCCCGCAACAGCGAAAGCCGACAGTTCGCCTCGCGCTGATACCGGCGCGATCCCTTTCAGATTGAAGCCGCCGTCAGACGCGCAGAACGCCCCTGGGGCCGTTTAGGCGCGCAAAATCGCACCGGCACCGTCAGGTGCGCAAAACCCCACCCGTCGCACCGGTCACCTGCTTCACCACCTTGGCCGCCACCGCATCGATCTCCTGATCGGTCAGCGTCGCCTCGCGCGGCTGCAGGGTGACGGCAATGGCCAGCGACTTCTTGCCCGGCTCCACCCCCTTGCCGCGATAGACATCGAACAGCGTGACATCGCTGATCAGCGCCTTGTCCGCCCCACGGGCGGCGCGCAGCAGCTTTTCCGCCGGCACTGTCTCGTCGACCAGGAAGGCAAAGTCGCGCGACACCGGTTGAAAGGCCGATAGCGTCAGCAAGGAAGGCTTCTGCTTGCCGGCGCGCGGCAGGGGCACGCGGTCGAGGAAAACCTCGAAGGCAACTGCCGGCCCTTTGAGGTCCAACGCCTTCAGCACCCGGGGGTGCAACTCGCCGAACTGCGCCAGTACGTTGGGGCCGAGCCTGAGGACGCCGGAGCGGCCCGGATGATACCAGGCCGGTGCATCGGGCGTGACCTGCAGATTGCCGGTCGGCGCGGCGCAGGCCGCCAGCACCGCCTCGGCGTCGCCCTTGGCGTCGAAGGCATCGACCGGGCGCGGCGCGGCGCTCCAGTCGCGCGCCCGGCTCTCGCCCGCCCGGATACCGGCGGCCACGGTCGCCTGACCTTTGGGGCTGTCGTCGTGATACTGCGGACCGACTTCGAAAAGCGCCAGATCGCCATAGCCGCGGTCGGCGTTGCGGACCGCCGCAGAGGCCAGATTGGCCAGCGGTGTCGGGCGCATGACGTCGAGGTCTGCGGAGATCGGATTGTCCAGGCGCAGCGCATCCGGCACGCCGCCGAACAAGGCTGCCTCCTTGCTGGAGACGAAGGAGAAGGTCACGCCCTCCAGCATGCCGCGCCAGGCCAGCGCCGTGCGGGTCGCCGCGACCCGGCGCTGGGAGGGACTGAGGGCCGCTTTGGGTAGATAGGTCTCGCGCGGCATGTCGACCTCGGGAATGGCGTCATAGCCGTGGATCCGCAAGACCTCCTCGACCAGACAGGCCTCGCCTTCGACGTCCGGGCGCCAGGAGGGCACCGCCGCCGTCAGCCGGTCGCCGTCCCTGCCGACGGCAAAGCCAAGCCGTTCGAGGATCTCACCCTGGCGATCGGCAGCGATCTCGACGCCGCAAAGGGTCGCCGTGCGGTCCGGGCGCAGGCTGACCTGACGCTCCCAGACCGGCAGTTCGCCGGCGGTCACCACTTCGCTGGCCTCGCCGCCGCAGAGCTCGAGGATCAGGCGGCTCGCCACTTCGACACCAGGCAGCACGAAGTTCGGATCGACGCCGCGCTCGAAACGGTAGCGCGCGTCCGAATGGATGCCCAGCTTGCGCCCGGTTTCGGCGACGCGCACGGGATCGAAAAGCGCCGCTTCGAGGAAGACGTTGGTGGTCTCCTCGGTGCAGCCGGAGACCTCGCCGCCCATGATGCCGCCGATACCCTCGGGCCCGGCGTCATCCTCGATCACCACCATGGTCTCGTCGAGACTGTAGGTATCGCCGTCCAGCGCCACGATCTCGCTGCCCGGCTTGGCCAGGCGCATCACCACATCGCCCTTCACCTTGTCGGCATCGAAGACGTGCAGCGGACGGTTCAGGCCGAAGGTGACGTAGTTGGTGATGTCGACCAGGGTCGAGATGGGCCGCAGGCCGATGGCGCGCAGGCGGTCCTGCATCCACTTCGGGCTCGGGCCGTTCTTTACGCCCCGGAAATAGCGCCCGGAGACGAAGGGGCAGAGGTGCTGCTGATCATCCGGCAGGTCGCGCCGCCATTTGATCGGGCTTTCAAAGACACCGGCAACCGGCGTTTCGTCCAGCGGCTTCAAGGTGCCGAGCCCGGCGGCGGCCAGGTCCCGCGCGATACCGCGCACCCCCAGACAGTCGCCGCGGTTGGGCGTGATGGCGATCTCGATCACCGGGTCGTCGAGGCCGGCGACCTGGGCGAAAGGCGTGCCCAGCGCCACCTCTTCGCTCAGCTCGATGATGCCTTCGTGATCGTCTGAGAGGCCCATTTCGCGCTCGGAGACCAGCATGCCGTTGGAATCCTCGCCGCGGATGTTGCCGGCCTTCAGGGTGATCTCGGTTCCGGGGACGTAGCTGCCCACCGGGGCGAAGACGCCCAACATGCCGGTCTTGGCATTGGGCGCGCCGCAGACCACCTGGACCTCCTCGGTGCCGGTGTCGACGATGCAGACCCGGAGCCGGTCGGCATTGGGGTGCTGGCGCGCCTCCTTCACGCGGGCCACGGTGAAGGACTTCAGGGCTTCGGCGCGGTCCTCGATACCTTCGACCTCCAAGCCGATCATCGACAGGGTGTCGGTAATCTCCTTGAAGGAGGCCTCGGTTTCCAGATGGTCTTTCAGCCAGGAGAGGGTGAACTTCATCGCGTCAGCTCCCCCGCACCAGAGACGGCAGTTCCAGCGGCACGAAGCCGTAATGCTTCAGCCAGCGCAGATCGGTCTCGTAGAAGATCCGCAGATCGGGGAAGCCGTACTTCAGCATGGCGATGCGCTCGATGCCCATGCCGAAGGCGAAGCCCTGATAGACCTCCGGGTCGATGCCGCAGTTGGCCAGGACCTTGGGGTGCACCATGCCGGAGCCGAGAATTTCCAGCCAGTCCTTGCCCGGCCCGATCTTCAGTTCGCCGCCCTCGCGGCTGCAGCCGATATCGACCTCCGCCGAAGGCTCGGTGAAGGGGAAGTAGCTGGGCCGGAAGCGCAGCGGCAAGTCGTCGACGCCGAAGTAGGCGCGGCAGAAAGCGGTCAGCGTGCCCTTCAGGTGGCCCATATGGGTCTTCTTGTCGATCACCAGCCCCTCGACCTGATGGAACATCGGCGAGTGGGTGGCGTCGTGATCGGCGCGGAAGGTGCGGCCCGGCACGATGATGCGGATCGGCGGCTTTTCCGACAGCATGGTGCGGATCTGCACCGGCGAGGTGTGGGTGCGCAGCACCTTGCGGGCGCCAGCTTCGTCCGGGCGCAGGTAGAAGGTGTCCATATCCTGGCGGGCAGGATGGGACTCGTGGATGTTCAGCGCCGTGAAGTTGTGGAAGTCGTCCTCGATGTGCGGGCCATCGGCGACCGAGAAGCCCATCTCGCCGAAGATCGCCACCAGTTCTTCCCAGGTCTGGCTGATCGGATGAATGCGGCCCATCTCGGCCGGGCGGGCGGGCAGGCTGACGTCGATGGCCTCCGCCGCCAGGCGGGCCTCCAGATCGGCCTCCTCCAGATCGCCGCGGCGCGTTTCGATCGCCGCCGTAACCGCTTCCTTGATCCGGTTGAGGCCCTGGCCGGCTTCCTTGCGCTCGTCCGGCGACAGGCTGCCCAGGGTCTTCAACCGCTGGGTCAGTTCGCCCTTTTTGCCGAGCGCCTGAACGCGCAGTTGCTCCAGGGTTTCCAGATCGGCGGCTTCCGCCACCCGATCGATCAGGCTGCTTTGCAGCTGCTCAAGACTATCCATGACCTCTGTCCGCCTTTGCCGTCCCGCCCGGGGATTACGTGATCGGGGAACACATGATCGGGGGCGGGTCCGGCCGGTCTGCCGGCGGCTGCCTTAGCAGGCGCACCGCCGGGCCAGGAGAGGCGTCAGGCCCTTGCGGCCTTCGCCTGTTCCACCAGGGACTTAAAGGCTTCCGGCTCGCGCACCGCGAGGTCCGAAAGCACCTTGCGGTCCAGCTCGATACCGGCCAGCTGGATGCCGTTCATAAACTGGGAATAGGTCAGGCCGTGCTCGCGGGCACCGGCGTTGATGCGCTGGATCCACAGGGAGCGGAAGTTGCGCTTCTTCACCCGGCGGTCGCGGTAGGCGTACTGCAGGCCCTTTTCGACCCGCTCGATCGCGACGGTGAAGACGTTCTTGCCGCGGCCGCGGTAACCCTTGGCGCGCTTGATGACCTTCTGATGGCGGGCGTGCGTGGTGACGCCGCGTTTTACTCTTGCCATGGCTGCCTCTCCTTACTTCGCGTAGGGCAGGAAGTTACGCCGGACGATCTTGGCGTCGGCGTCGCAGAGCAGGGTCGAACCCCTGGCGTTGCGGATCATCTTCTGGGGGCGCTTGCGCATGCCGTGGCGTTTACCCGCCTGGTTCATGCGCACCTTGCCAGTGGCAGTGAGCCGGAAGCGCTTCTTCGCTCCGGACTTGTTCTTCAGCTTGGGCATTTTGCATCCTTTCTGAACGAAACGAGACTGTATAAGCGGCTGGGCATGCCCTTTTCGCCGGACCGCTCGGTAAGGAACGCGGGGTTATAGCGGCCCCCAAGCCGGAATGCAAGACGCCGCGCGAGGCCCGGATTTCCGGGCCTTTGCCGGTCTGCGGGAGGCGGATCAGGCAGCCCTTTGCGGACAGGCGGCGCGGAAGCCGGTTCCGGCCAGGGTTGCCGTCTCGATCAGCGCCTCGCGCGGCAGGCCATCGCGGGCCGCCGCGGAAAGGCCGGCCAGCACCACCCCGACGAAATCGGCGAGGCGCCCGGCCGCCCCCGGATAGTCCGCCTCTGGGAAATCCTGGCGGAGACGGTCAAGGATACCCTGGCGGGAAGCCGCCTTCAGCTCGGCCATAAAGTCACACACCGCCGTATCGGCGGAATTGCGGGCCCCGTCCAGAATCAGACAGCCCGGGCGCCGGGGGTCGGCGCTGTAGGCCTCGGCCGCGCGGATAAAAAGGCCGGGAATCACGTCATCAGCAGGCCCCTCTTGCGCCAGGGCCTCTCGAACCACGGCGCCCTCGCGGGCGCGGTAGAGCGTCACCGCCCGCTCGAACAGCCCTTGTTTGCTGCCGAAAGCCGCATAGAGGCTGGGCGGCTTCACGCCGGTTGCCTGGCTGAGTTCGGCCACACCCACCGCGTCGTAGCCACGTTCATGGAACAGCGCCAGGGCGGTTTCCACCGCCGCCTCCGGGTCAAAGGCACGCGGCCGTCCCCGGGTTGAGTTAATTTTTTTAGCAGTCATTAAATTTTTCTCTTGAAGCGGCTCTCGAACAATATATCTAACGATCATTACAAAATTCAAGCCTGACAGAAACCAACCACTTCAGATCGTTAAAGGAGCCGCAAAATGACGTCCCTCTCCAACAAGAAAGCCCTGGTTCTCGGCGGCAGCCGTGGTATCGGCGCCGCCATCGTCGAACGCCTCGCCAAGGACGGCGCGGAGACGGTTTTCACCTATGCCGGATCGGCCGAGGCCGCCGCGGCCCTGGCAGGGAAGACCGGCGCAAAGGCAAGCCAGAGCGATTCGGCGGACCGTAAAGCGGTCGCCCAGGTCATCGCCGACCAGGGCGCTCTGGACATCCTGGTCATCAATGCCGGCGTGGCCGTGCTGGGCCATGCGCTGGAGAACGATCCGGACGCCGTCGACCGCATGATCGACGTCAATGTACGCAGCCCCTACCATGCCGCCGTGGAGGCGGCCCGCAAGATGAACGACGGCGGGCGCATCGTGGTGATCGGCTCGGTGAACGGCGACCGCATGCCCTTTCCCGGCGGCGCGGCCTATGCGCTCACCAAGTCGGCGGTACAGGGTCTGGTGCGCGGCCTCGCCCGCGACTTCGGCGACCGCGGCATCACCGTAAACTCGGTTCAGCCCGGCCCCGTCAACACCGACATGAACCCCGCCGACGGCCCGATGAAGGAGATGATGCATTCTTTCATGGCCATCAAGCGCCATGCCGAACCGGCTGAGATCGCCGGCATGGTCGCCTATCTCACGGGGCCGGAAGCCGCCTACGTGACCGGCGCCCAGCACACGATTGACGGTGGGTTCGGCGCCTAGCGTCTCGGTAGAGTCAACGCCATTGCAGCCGGGACGGAAAACATCTTGGGGTTTTGACTGATGACGTTTCCCGGCGAGGCTGTCACCCCCACCCGCGCTGCGCGCGACCTCCCCCGTCGAAGGGGGAGGTTAGTCGTCGCGGAAGTTCGTTAAATTCCCTCCCCCCTTGCAGGGGAGGGCTAGGGTCGGGGGAAAGCCTCACACCGGATTGCCTGAACAGCTCACGCGGTGCCATGACCGCCGCACCGCTCAGCGCGGTGCCATGACCGCCGCACCGCTTAGCGCGGTGCCATGACCATGGTCATCTGACGGCCTTCGAGCTTTGGAAACTGTTCGACCTTGGCGGTCTCTTCCATTTCCTCGCGCACCCGGTCCAAGACGTTCTTGCCGATCTCCTGGTGCACCATTTCACGGCCCCGGAAACGCATGGTCACCTTGACCTTGTCGCCCTCGCCGATGAAGCGGTGGATGGCGCGCATCTTCACCTCATAATCATGGGTGTCGATGTTGGGCCGCATCTTGATTTCCTTGACATCGATCGTCTTCTGCTTCTTGCGGGCCTCGTTCTTCTTCTTCTGGGCCTCGTAGCGGAAACGACCATAGTCCAGGATCTTGCAGACCGGCGGGTCGGCGTTGGGGGAAACCTCCATGAGGTCCATGCCGGCAGCCATGGCGCGGCTCAGGGCATCGACTGTCGAGACGACCCCGACCTGTTCGCCGTTTTCATCGACCAGGCGCACCTGGGGCGCGGTGATGAGTTCGTTGACGCGCGGCCCGTCGCGGGACGGCGTAGAATCAAAGGGTGGGCGTGCTATTGTTTAGGCTCCTCGTTTCCATCCATATGCGGGTCACCACTTTCCTGGTAATAAAATTCCGCCCCGCCATGGCTGGCGGCGGCTTCCCCTCTCGGCTTGCGCGGGTTTTCCATCTTCTTCCGGTTTGTTCCGGCATCCCCCGGCCGTCTCTGCGGTCCGGCTTTAGCGCCTAGAGGACCGATCCAACGGCTATGAGGCCGGCTGCGCCAAGGCGCCCGGACCCGCTGCTTCCGCCTTGATCCTAGCCACTGCGTCGTCAAGCGCAAGAATCTCTTGCGCCTTGCTGCCCAGGCGTCGCAGCGCGACCTTGCCTTCCTCCGCCTCCCGGCGGCCGACCACGGCCATGATCGGCACTTTGGCCAGAGAGTGCTCGCGCACCTTGTAGTTGATTTTCTCGTTGCGCAGATCGGCTTCGACCCGGATGCCGGCGGCCGCCATTTTCTCTTTTACCTGAATGGCATAGTCGTCCGCATCCGAGGTAATCGTGGCAATCGAGACCTGAATCGGAGACAACCAAAGCGGAAATTTACCCGCATGCTGCTCGATCAGGATTGCCAGAAAGCGCTCGAAAGAGCCGAGGATCGCCCGATGCAGCATCACCGGACGGTGTTTCTCGCCGTCTTCGCCGACGTAGCTGGCGCCAAGACGCTCCGGCAGCACGAAATCGACCTGGAAGGTGCCGCACTGCCAGTCGCGCCCGATGGCGTCGCGCAACACGAATTCCAGCTTGGGGCCGTAGAAAGCCCCCTCACCCGGGTTCAGGCTGTAGGGCAGCCCGGCTTCCTCCACCGCATCCTTCAGCGCCGCTTCGGCCCGGTCCCAGGTGGCATCGTCACCGGCGCGCACCGGCGGGCGGTCGGAGAATTTCACCACCAGATCATCGAAACCGAAGTCGCGATAGATGGACTGCAGCAGGTCGCAGAAGATCACCGTCTCGCTGTTGATCTGCTGCGGCGTCGAGAAGATGTGGCCGTCATCCTGGGTGAAGGCCCGCACCCGCATCAGCCCGTGCAGGGCGCCGGAAGGCTCGTTGCGGTGGCAGGCCCCGAACTCCGCCATACGCAGCGGCAAGTCGCGGTAGCTGGTGATGCCCTGTTTGAAAATCTGCACGTGGCCCGGACAGTTCATCGGTTTCACCGCCAACACCCGGTCCTCGGACTCGGCGATGAACATATGCTCGTGGAATTTCTCCCAATGGCCCGAGGTCTCCCAGAGCGAGCGATCAATCAACTGCGGGGTTTTCACCTCTACATAGCCCGCCTCCGCCTGGCGCCGGCGCATATAGGCCTCGACGGTGCGGTAGAGGGTCCAGCCCTTGGGGTGCCAGAAGACCGAGCCCACCGCCTCTTCCTGCAGGTGAAAGAGGTTCATTTCGCGCCCCAGGCGGCGGTGATCGCGCTTCTCCGCCTCCTCGACCATGGTCAGATAGGCCTTCAACTGCTTGTCGGTCTCCCAGCAGGTGCCGTAGACGCGCTGCAGCTGTTCGTTCTTGGCATCGCCGCGCCAGTAGGCGCCGGACACCTTGGTCAACTTGAAGGCATGGCCCAGCTTCTTCGTCGACGGCAGGTGCGGGCCGACGCAGAGGTCGAGCCAGCCACCCTGGCGATAGATCGAGATCTCGGCATCGCTCGCCAGGGTTTCGATATGCTCGGCCTTGTACTTCTCGCCGATCTTCGAAAAGTGGCGGATCGCGTCATCGCGCTCCCAGACCTCGCGGGTGATGGTCTCGTCGCGGTCGACGATCTCGTGCATGCGCTTTTCGATCGCCGCCAGGTCTTCCGGCGTGAAAGGCGTGGCGCGGGCGAAGTCGTAATAGAAGCCGTTTTCAATGGCGGGACCGAAGGTCACCTGGGTGTCGGGATAAAGCTCCTGCACCGCCTCGGCCAGCACATGGGCGCAGTCGTGGCGCAGCAGTTCCAGGCTGTCCTCATGACCGGCCGTCACGATTTCGATGGCCGCATCGCCGTCAATGGCCACCGACAGATCTTTCAGCACCCCGCCCACCTTGATGGCCAGCGCCGCCTTGGCGAGGCCCGGTCCGATACTGGCCGCCACTTCGGCGCCGGTGACCGGCCCCTCGTAATCGCGGGCGGAGCCGTCGGGCAATGTGAGCGAGATCGGTTTCTTCTGGGTCAGGTCCATCTGGGCGTTTCAGCAGGCAGATATGAAGACAACGGCCCCAAAACCGGGGGCCGGGCGGAAAGCGGCGGCAACTCTAGAAGGATTCCAACTGCTGTCAAGGATGCGCGCCGGGGGCCCAGGCGCCGGAGCGCAGCACCTCTTTATAGACCGCCAGGGTCTTGGCGCACATCTGCTCCTTGGAGAAGCTCTGGCGCACCCGGGCGATGGCCTCGTCATGCAGCCTTGCGCGGGCTTCGGGTGAAAGGCCCAGTGCCTTGCGCAGACCGGCGGCCAGGGCCGCCGCGTCGCCGGAGGGGAAGAGAAAACCGGTGCGCTCGGCCAGCAACTGCTCGCGCGCGCCGCCGTGATCGCTGGCGACGACCGGACGGCCCAGGGCCTGCGCTTCACCAACAATGCGCCCGAAACCCTCGGGATCGGTGGAGGCCGAAACCACCACGTCGGAGAGCATGTAGGCCGCCGGCATGTCGTTGCATTCGTCCAGCAGCAGAACCTTGCCGGCGAGGCCGTGGCGGTTGATCAGTTCTTCCAGTTCGCGGCGATAGGCGGTGCGTCCCTGGTCGGAGCCCACCAGCACGCAGCGGTAATCGATGTCACGCAGATAGCTCAGCGCCTCCAGCAGCACCGCCTGGCCCTTCCAGCGGGTCAGCCGGCCCGGCATCAGAATCAGCGGCAGGCCGTCCGGCAGACGCCAGCGGGTCGTCAACTGGATCATACGCTCGGCGCTCACGCGGTCCGGATCGAAGCGCGCGAGATCGACACCACGATGGATGACCCGCAGCATCTTGGGGTCGACCTTGTAGTTGCTGCGAACGTGTTCGGCGATGAAATCGGAAATCGCGATAACACGTTCGCCGTCGGCCATGACCGCGTTGTAGCGCTTCTTCAGCGCGTTCGAAAAGTTATAGGGCGCATGAAAGGTCGTCACGAAGTGACAGCCGGTCTGCCGCGCCGCGGCCCGCGCCGACCAGGCCGGCGCGCGGGAGCGCGCGTGCACCAGGTCGACTTTATAGCCCTCGATCACCTTGACGAGGCGCGCCACATTGCGGCGCATGACCAGCGGATTCTTGGAGGCCAGCGGCATCTTCAGGTGCAGGGCGCCGAGACGTTTCAGATCGTTTTCCATCGGCCCGCCTTCGGAAGCGACGATGGCGGTGCCACCGTCGGCGATGATCGCCCCGGCGATATCCACCGTGCCGCGCTCCGCCCCGCCGGTGACCAGCGCGGGCAGAACCTGCAAAACAACCGGTCCCTGGGCAGCCGTCGCGCTTTCGATCTGCGTGACGCCGGTGCTAACCTCCGGCGCGCTCATGGCGTGACGCTTTTCCGCCGGGCCCGCGGGGCCTCAAATATGACGGTAAACCTGAGAGAAAACATGTCGATTCCCGAAGTGACGGCCGACCGAACTCCCCAAACTTTACCCTGCGAGGACGGTACCGTCCTCGCCTATTACAAGACAGAAGCAGGAAAAGCCAGTGCCGAGGAACAGCCGGCCTTGCCGGGCCTGATGTTCCTGGGCGGTTTCATGTCCGATATGACCGGCAGCAAGGCGCTGGCGCTGGAGGCATTCGCACGCGACAGAGGCCAGGCCTTCGTGCGTTTTGATTACCGCGGTCACGGCGCCTCGGAGGGCAAGTTCACCGACGGCACCATCGGCACCTGGCTGGCCGATGCCCTGGCGGTTCTGGACAACCTCACCGAGGGGCCGCAGGTCATCGTCGGCTCCTCCATGGGTGGCTGGATCATGCTGCTGCTCGCCCTGGCGCGGCCGCAACGCATGGCCGGTTTGGTCGGCATCGCCGCGGCGCCGGATTTCACCGAGGAAATCATCGGCCCCCGCACCACCGACGCCTTTCGCGAAAAGATGGCTCAGGACGGTTACATCCTCTACCCCTCGGCCTACAGCGACGAGCCCTACACCATCACCAACGAACTGATCGAAGAGGGGCGCAAGCATCTGCTGCTGAAGGGACCGATCCCGATCACCGCGCCGGTACGCCTGCTCTACGGCATGCAGGACAACGACGTGCCCTGGCAGATGGCGCTCCGCCTCAGCGAGCTTCTCGAAAGCAGGGATGTCGAATTGAGCATCGTGAAGTCCGCCGGGCACCGCTTCTCGGAACCCGCGGAGATCGACTTGCTGCTGCGCACGGTAGGTGCGCTCAGCAATCCGCCCCGAGCCGCCTAATACCCTTGTTCCAGCAGGGCATCGAGCCCGGCTTTGTAAGTCGGATAGGTCAACGTCACCGCCAGTTCGTCATGCAGGCGGCGGTTGGAAACCCGCTTGTTGTCCTGCCAGAAACTGAGTCCCATGGGGGAGAGTCCGGCCTCTTCCAAGGGCACCAGGGGCGGCGGATCGACGCCGAGAAGCCCGCAGGCATAGGCCGTTACCTCGGCCGGCGAGGCCGGATCGTCGTCGCAAACATTGTAGATGCGCCCGGGTCGCGGTGCCGCCATGGAGGCCTGCAGCACCGTGGCGATATCCTCGACATGAATGCGGCTGAAGACCTGGCCCGGCCGGTCGATGCGCTTGGCCTTGCCCGCCCGCACCGTGTCCAGCATGGAGCGGCTCGGCCCGTAGATGCCGGCGAGACGGAAAATGTGGACCGGCAGGCCTTCTGTGCGGCAGGCCGCCAACCAGGCCTCCTCCGCCGCCACCCGCCGCCGGCTCCGCCCGGCATTGGGCCGCAGCTCTGACTCCTCGTCCACCCAGCTGCCGTCGCGGTTGCCGTAGACCCCGGTGGTGGAGAGATAGCCGGCCCAGGAAAGCCCTGCCAGACCAGTCAGCGCCGGGGCGTGCAAATCCAACACCGGATCGCCGGCGTCGTCCGGGGCGATGCTGGTCAGCAGATGGGTGGTTCCCGCCAGGGCCGCTGCCGGATCCGCCAAGGGCTGCTCCCGGCTGAAGAGAAAAACCTCGATACCCTCGCCCCGCAGCGCCGCCGCCTTTTCCGCCGAGCGCGTGGTCCCGGCGATCGACCAGCCCGCGGCCCTCAGGCGGCGCGCCAGCGCCAGAGCGGAAAAACCGAGGCCGAAGCAGAACAGACGGCCAGGCTTGGGCAGCGTGGCATTCTCAGTCGAAGGGGCGGTTTCCACCAAGGGGCATCTCGCTTAAGTTGGCGCCAATGAACAGTCTCAAAGCATATAGGGTATAGCGTGACGGCACGAAAGAGCGGGCGGAAACACCTCAAGAGTCTTGCTGGACCCCTGCGGTCTGCGGCTGCCGCTGCGATAGGGGGCCTTTGCCTGTTGGTTGCGGCCGGGAACCCTGTTGGGGCGCAGAGCGAGGACCAGGAACAGGCCGCCCGCTACGCCAACTGCATGGATCTGATCGAGCTTGATGCCGACCAGGCCCTGGAACAGGCCCAGACCTGGGCCGACCTTGGCGGCGGCGATCCGGCGAGCCACTGTGCCGCCGTTGCCCTGCTGCGTCTCGGTCACCATGCCGCCGCCGGTGAAGAGCTGGAATCCCTCGCCGCCAGCCTGGAACAGGGCTTCGCCTTTCTGCAGATCCCGATCCTGATCCAGGCCGGCCAGGCCTGGTTCCTTGCCGAGGATCTCGACCGCGCCTATGCAATTCAAACCACGGCGCTGGCGCGGGAGCCCAACAACGTCGACCTGCTGGTCGACCGCAGCATGACCGCGGCCACCGTCGGCGATTTCGACGGCGCCGTCTCCGACCTCAGCCGGGCTCAGGCCAACGCCCCCCAGCGCGCGGATATCCTGGTGCTGCGCGCCAGTGCCTACCGCTATCTGGATCAGGCCGCCCGCGCGCTGGCCGATGTCGAACGCGCCCTGGCGATGGACCCCGGCAATGCCGAGGGCTATCTGGAGCGCGGCAACCTGCGCCGCCTCGCCGGTGACGACGACGGCGCCCGCAACGACTGGGTGGAAGCCGCCAGCCGCGCCCCCGACAGCGCCACCGCCGCCGCCGCCCAGGCCAATCTCGCCAAACTCGACGTGAAGGTGGAGTAGGGCGAGACGGCAGGTTGGGGCCAGCATTCCCCCTCACCCCGACCCTCTCCCACCAGGGGAGAGGGAGAAGCAAAAAAACGCTCTTGTTACCCTCTCCCCTGGTGGGAGAGGGTTGTGGAGGCTTGGTGAGATCGAAGGTCGAACCTTAGCCGAAGCTGGGTGAGGGGGAGCACTCTCGGCCGCCTCCTCTTGCCCCTCAGAAGTCCAGATCGGCGTAGTGTTTGGGCGGGCGGGCGCCGGAGATGTGGTCGC
This sequence comes from Pelagibius sp., assembly GCF_965249265.1. Classification (NCBI taxonomy): domain Bacteria; kingdom Pseudomonadati; phylum Pseudomonadota; class Alphaproteobacteria; order Rhodospirillales; family Rhodovibrionaceae; genus Pelagibius; species Pelagibius sp. The sequence goes on from NZ_OZ252224.1 coordinate 4,809,918, forward strand.
CGAGAATGGCGCGGAAGCTGGGCCGCGACTTGATGCGGGCATACCAGTCCTTAGCGTCCGGGTGTTCGGACCAGGGCACGTCGCCGAGATAGTCGATGGCGGAGATCTCGCAAGCGGCGGCGATGTCGGCGCGGGAGAAGTTGTCGCCGGCAAGCCAGCGCCGGCGGTCGCAAAGCCAGGCGATGTATTCCAGATGATAGTGGATGTTCGCCAGCCCGGCGCGGATGGCGCCGGAATTCGGTGTGCCGAGCCCGAGGAACCGCTTCATGATTTTTTCCTCGACCAGATTCACCGTCACCTCGCGGTGGAACTTTTCGCCGAACCAGGCGCAGAGACGCCGTGTCTCGGCGCGGTCGACCGGCGTATCTCCGAGCAGCGTCGGCTCGGGATAAACCTCCTCCAGGTATTCGGCGATGACCGCAGCACCGGGAATGGCGGTGCCGTCTTCATCGATGAAGACCGGTACCTGCCCCGCCGGATTGAGGTGCAGAAAGACCTCCCGCCGCTCCCAGACCTTTTCGGTCTGCAGTTCGCAGTCGATGTTCTTTTCCGCCAGCAGAACGCGGATGCTGCGGCAGCCCGGATCGATGGCGAGGTGATAGAGTTGGCGCATGGCCGCGGACTATAAGCACCGCGCCGGCCCCTGAACAGTAGCGTTTAAGGGTAACGGAGCAGAGTTGTCCTCAGACTTGGCAAGGCCTGGTCAGGCCCGCGCGGCAACCTCCGCCTCGCGGCTGACCGGGTGAGCCAGACGGTGGATCATTTCCTTGGGCACGACCTGCCAGAAATGACCTTTTTCGTGCTGCCAGTCGACCAGGAGTTGCTGGGCGTAGGCAGACTGGGTTTCACGCCAGTGTTCCTCGATCAACGCGCGCAGTTCGTTCTCCCAGTACTCCGTTTCCAGACGCTGGAAGATCACCGACTCCCCGTTGATGCGCTCGGGCAGGGTGTTGTCCACGTCATAGATAAAGGCCATGCCGCCGGACATGCCGGCGCCGAAGTTGGCCCCCACCGAACCCAGGATGACGGCGACGCCGCCGGTCATGTATTCGCAACCGTTGGAGCCGCAGCCCTCGACCACCGCGACGGCCGCCGAGTTGCGCACGCAGAACCGCTCGCCCGCCTGACCGGCGGCGAAGAGCTTTCCGCCGGTGGCGCCATAGAGCACGGTGTTGCCGATGATGGTGTTCTCGTTGCTCGCCAGACGGCTTGAGGTGAGCGGACGCACCACGATGGTGCCGCCGGAAAGCCCCTTGCCGACGTAGTCGTTGGCATCGCCAAAGACCTCCAGCTTCAAGCCCTGCACCGCAAAGGCGCCGAGCGACTGGCCGGCGGAGCCGCGCAGCCGCACGGTCATGTGATCGGGATCGAGCCCGGCCATGCCGAACTGGCGGGTGATCATCGCCGACAGCTTGGTGCCGATGGCGCGGTGGGTGTTGCGGATCGAATACTGCAACTGCATCTTTTCGCGGTCTTTGAACAGCGGTTCCGCGTCTTCGATGATCTGGGCATCCAGGGTTTCCGGCACCTCGTTGCGCCCCACCAGGGTGCAGTAGGTCGGATCGTCGCCGGCATCGGCCTTCACCAGCAGCGGGTTCAGATCGAGATCGTCCAGATGGGCAGCGCCGCGGCTGACCTGCATCAGCAGGTCGGTGCGCCCGACGATCTCGTTCAGGCTGCGCATACCCAGTTGGGCCAGAATCTCGCGCACCTCCTCGGCGATAAAGCTGAAGAGGTTCACCACCTTCTCCGGCGTGCCGGTGAACTTCTCACGCAGGGCCTCGTCCTGCACGCAGACCCCGACCGGGCAGGTGTTGGAATGGCACTGCCGGACCATGATGCAGCCCATGGCCACCAGGGAAGCGGTGCCGACGCCGAACTCCTCGGCCCCCAGCATGGCGGCGACGACGACGTCGCGGCCGGTCTTGATGCCGCCGTCGGTGCGCAGGGTCACGTTGTGGCGCAGGCGGTTCAGGGTGAGCACCTGGTTCACCTCGCTGAGCCCCATTTCCCAGGGCACCCCGGCGAACTTGATGGAGGTCTGCGGCGACGCACCAGTGCCCCCGACGTTGCCGGAAATCAGGATCACGTCGGCCTTGGCCTTGGCGACACCGGCGGCGATGGTACCGATGCCCGAACGCGCGACCAGCTTCACGCAGACCTTGGCCTGAGGATTGATCTGCTTCAGGTCGTAGATGAGCTGCGCCAGATCCTCGATCGAATAGATGTCGTGATGCGGCGGCGGCGAGATCAGCATCACACCGGGCGTCGAGTGCCGAAGTTTGGCGATCATCTCCGTCACCTTGAAGCCGGGCAGCTGCCCGCCCTCGCCGGGCTTGGCGCCCTGGGCCACCTTGATCTCGATCTCACGGCACTGGTTCAGATATTCCGCCGTCACGCCGAAACGCCCGGAGGCGACCTGCTTGATGGCTGAGTTTTCGTTGTCGCCGTTGGGATGGGGCGTGAAGCGCAGCGGGTCTTCGCCGCCCTCGCCGGAATCCGACTTCGCGCCGATACGGTTCATGGCGATGTTGAGCGTGCCGTGCGCCTCCGGCGACAGGGCACCCAACGACATACCGGGCGTGACGAAGCGCTTGCGGATCGCGGTGATGGACTCCACCTCTTCGATGGCAATCGGGGTGATGCCCTCGTCCTTGAAGCCCAGCAGGTCGCGCAGGTTGCTCGGCGGCTGGCTGTGCACGCCCTCAGAGAACTTGCGGTAGGTGGTGTAGGAGTCCGTCGCCACCGCATGCTGCAGTGTATGGATCAGGCCGCCTTCCCAGGAGTGGCTTTCGCCGCCGCGGCGGTAGCGGAAGAAACCGCCCACGGGCAAGGTAAGGAAGTCCTCGTTCCAGGCCTTTTCATGCAGATCCAGCACCTTCTGCTGGATACCGGTCAGGCCGATGCCCGAAAGCCGGCTCGGCATCGGCATGAAAAACTCGTCCACCAGGGTGCGCGACAGACCGACCGCTTCGAAATTGCAGCCGCCGCGGTAGGAGGAGATCACGGCGATGCCCATCTTGGACATGATCTTCAGGAGGCCGTCGTCCACCGCCTTGATGTAGCGGTGTACGCAGTCTTCCAGGGCCCGGTCGCCGAAGAGGCCGCGGCGGTGGCGTTCGGCAATCGACTCCTGCGCCAGGTAGGCGTTCACCGCCGTCGCGCCGACGCCGATCAGCACCGCGAAATAGTGCACATCCAGGCATTCGCCGGAGCGCACGTTCAGCGACACGAAGGTGCGCAGCTTTTGATATACCAGATGGCGGTGCACGGCGCCGGTGGCGAGGATCATCGGGATGGCGACCCGTTCGGCGGAAACCGCCTCGTCGCTCAGGATGACATGCTCGCAGCCTTCGCGGACCGCGTTCTCCGCCTCCTGGCGGATGCGGTCGAGCGCATCGGTCAGCGCCGTCTCGCCGCCGTCGACCGGGAAGGTACAATCGATGGCCGAGGCGGTGTCGCCCATGTGCACCAGCATGGCATCGAACTCGGCGTTGGAGAGCACCGGCGATTCCAGTTGCAGCAGGCGAAGCTGCGCCTCGTCCTCGTCCAGGATATTGCCGAGGTTGCCGAGGCGGGTCTTCAGGGTCATGACCCGGCGTTCGCGCAAAGAGTCGATCGGCGGATTGGTCACCTGGCTGAAGTTCTGGCGGAAGAAGTGATGCATGCCGCGATAGCGCCCTGAGAGGACGGCCAGCGGCGTGTCGTCGCCCATGGAGCCGATGGCTTCCTTGGCTTCGTCGACCATGGGGTGGAGGATCAGCTCCAGATCCTCCATGGTCAGGCCGTAGTTGAGCTGTCGGCGGCGCAGGTCGTCGCCTTCCCAGCGCACCGGCTCGCCGTGGTCCGGGCGCAGCAGGTCATCGATGGAGGTGACGTTGGCGATCCAAGCGCCGAAGGGTTTTTGCGCGGCGAGATGGGCCTTGATCTCGTCGTTGTGGTAGAGGCGGCCCTCGCCCAGGTCGACGGCGATCATCTGGCCCGGCCCGAGGCGGCCTTTTTCGATGATGCGCTGTTCGTCGATCCGCACCATGCCGGTTTCCGAACCGGCGAACAGCAGGCCGTCGTCGGTGATGGTGTAGCGCATCGGCCGGAGGCCGTTGCGGTCCATGCCCGCCACCGCCCAGCGACCGCCGAAACCGCAGACCGCCGCCGGTCCGTCCCAGGGCTCCATCACCGCGTTGCAGTAGCTGTAGAGATCACGGTGGACCTGGGGCATGGAGGGATCCTGCCCCCAGGCCTCCGGGATCAGCATGGTCTTCACCATCGGCAGGTGGCGGCCGGCGCGCACCATCAGCTCGGCCACCGCATCCAGGGCCGCCGAGTCCGACGAGCCCGCGGCAATGACCGGCTTCAGGTCCTCGACATGATCGGAGAAGGTTTCCGAGGCCATGCGGCACTCATGCGCCTGCATCCAGTTCACGTTGCCCTTCAGCGTGTTGATCTCGCCGTTGTGGGCGAGGATGCGGAAAGGCTGGGCCAGACGCCAGGTCGGGAAGGTATTGGTCGAGTAGCGCTGGTGGAAGATGACGAAGTTGGAGGCGAAGCGCTCGTCCAGCAGGTCGGGATAAAAGGTCGAGAGCTGCTCGGCCAGGAACATGCCCTTGTAGATCACCGAACGGCAGGACAGGGAGCAGATGTAGAAGTCCTGGATCGACTCCTCCTCCGCCGCCTTCTCGATGCGCCGGCGGATAATGTAGAGGTCGATTTCGAACTGCCGGTCGTCGACGCCGCGGGAATTGGCGATCATCACCTGCTCGATCTCGGGCCGGGTCAGATTGGCTTTCTCGCCGACGATGTCGGTGTTCACCGGCACCTGGCGCCAGCCGTAGATGGTGTAGCCGAAGTTCAGAATCTCCCGCTCCACCAGAACCCGGCAGCGTTCCTGAGCGCCGAAGTCGGTGCGCGGCAGGAAGACCATGCCGACGGCCAGCATCTCCTCGCCGGGCTCATGCCCGGTGCGCGCGACGTGCTCGCGGAAAAAGTCCTGCGGGATCTGCAGATGGATGCCGGCCCCGTCGCCGGTCTTGCCGTCGGCATCGACGGCCCCGCGGTGCCAGACCGCCTTCAGCGCCTCGATGCCCGCGACCACCACCTCGCGGCGCGGTTTGCCGTCGATGGAGGCGACCAGGCCGACGCCGCAGGCGTCATGCTCGTCGCTGGGATCATAGAGCCCTTCGCGGCTCAGACGCTCGGCATTGGCCTGCCAGTCGGAGACCCAGTGGGAGACGGCGTCGCGTGTCGGGAGATTCTTTTTCATGGCGCGTTTCCCCGTTTCCTATTCCGCCGCCACGGCGGCGCTGGCCTTGGCCTGAATGTACTTGTGGATCTGCTCGGCGGCGTCACGCCCGTCGCGCACCGCCCAGACGACGAGGGAGGCGCCGCGCACGATGTCGCCGGCGGCAAAAACACCGTCGAGGTTGGTCATCAGGGTCGAGAAGTCGGTCTTCACCGTGCCCCAGCGCGTCACCTCCAGGCCCGGCGTGTCGAACAGCTTCGGCAGATCCTCAGGATCGAAGCCCAGCGCCTTGATGACGATGTCGGCCTCCACGGTAAAGCTGGAGTCCTCCAGGATCTGGGGAGTCTGCCGCCCGGTCGCATCGGGCATGCCGAGGTGGACGCGCTGGGCGCGCAGGCCTTCGACCTCGCCGTTCCCGAGTACCGCCTCGGGCGCCGAGAGCCAGACGAATTCGACACCTTCCTCCTCGGCATTGGCGACCTCGCGCTGTGAGCCCGGCATGTTCTTGCGGTCACGGCGATAGAGACAGCGCACCGCCTTGGCGCCCTGGCGCACCGCGGTGCGCACACAATCCATCGCCGTATCGCCGCCGCCGATCACCACCACCGACTTGCCGGCGGCGTTCAGGGTGCCGTCGTCGAAGGCCGGGACGGCATCGCCCAGGCCCTTGCGGTTGGACGCGGTAAGAAAGTCCATCGCCGGGAAGACATTCTCCAGGCCGATGCCCGGCACCTTGATGTCGCGGGCCTTATAAACGCCGGTGGCGATCAGCACCGCATCGTGACGCTCGCGCAGTTCGGCAAAGCTGAGGGCGCCGCCGACATCGGCATTCAGGTGAAACTGTACGCCGCCGCGCTCCAGCAGGTCGCTGCGCCGGATGACCACGTCCTTCTCCAGCTTGAAGTTGGGAATGCCGTAGATCATCAAGCCGCCGACGCGGTCGTAGCGGTCATAGACATGGGCCTGATAGCCCTTGCGCCGCAGCTCTTCGGCGGCGGCCAGCCCGGCCGGCCCGGCGCCGACGATGCCGATGGATTCGCTGCGCTCGCGGGTCGGCTTCACCGGCTCGACCCAGCCTTCCTCCCAGGCGGTGTCAGTGATGTATTTCTCCACCGAACCGATGGTGACCGTGCCGTGGCCGGCCTGTTCGATGACGCAGTTGCCTTCGCAGAGCCTGTCCTGCGGGCAGATGCGCCCGCAGATCTCGGGGAAATTGTTGGTCGACTGGGACATCTCATAGGCTTCGCGCAGGCGGCCCTCGGCCGTCAGCATCAGCCAGTCCGGGATGTTGTTGTGCAGCGGGCAGTGGACCTGGCAGAAGGGCACGCCGCACTGCGAGCAGCGGCTCGCCTGGGCGGTCGCGGCCTCGGGATCGTATTCGTCGTAGATCTCGTCGAAATCCACACGGCGCGCATCGACGGAGCGCTTCTCCGGCATGGCGCGCTCAAGATCGACGAACTTCAACATCTTGGTGGCCATCTGATCCTTCCCCAAAAAATCCTTGGCCCCGGGTTTTCGGGACTATTTGTTTCTCTGCCTCCGGGGCAGTTTCTGCTGCTGCGAGGGCCGTCTGCGGCCCGGCGTCCATGCAGCCGGACGCGGCAATCGCACGGCGGAGCCCGTCTATAGACGAAGACCTGCGTGCGGGCGAGGAAAAAAGCCTCACTAAGTCAGCAATATTGACCTAATTATCCTGCCCTGTCGATTCTGTCATGGAAATTCCGCAAAATGTCCGCCCTGACGGCTCACATTTAGTCTCGAATTGGTACTATTTTGATCATTCCGGGAATCCTTGCCCGAAATTGCCTGAAACAAGGAAGGTGGTTGAAGATGGCCGGGGATGGTTTAGGAATGAGCGGCCGTTTTTTCACCCCTGCTTAACCATGTTGAAACCGTTATAGGGTTCATGCTGTGCCACGGGCATACAGGCGGAAACCCGCCTGACGAAGCCCACCCGCGTCGCCGCCGGATTCGCCCGAAGGAACCTCTTTGCCGCTGCTTCATATCGTTATCCTGGCCATCGTTCAGGGCATCACCGAATTTCTGCCGATCTCTTCGTCCGGACATCTCATCCTCGCCTGGCACGGCTTCGACGCCCTGGGCATGGACGGTATCGAACAGGCCGAACGGGACCGCCTGACCCTGGACATCGCTGTCCATGTCGGCACCCTGCTGGCGGTCTGCTGCTATGCTTGGCGGGAGATCGGCCAGATGCTGGGCGGGCTCGGCCGTCTGCTGCTGGGGCACTGGACGCCGGGCGCCCGCCTCGCGGCCCTGATCGTCATCGGCAGTCTGCCTCTGGTGCTGATCGGCGGCCTGTTCAAAGAGGAAATCGCCGCCCATCTGCGCAGCCCGGCGGTCATCGCCTGGGCGACCATCGGCTTCGGCATCCTGCTCTATGTGGCAGACCGCAGCGCCATGACCCTGCGCCGGGTCGATCACATGACCTTTCGCTCCGGAATCATGATCGGCCTCGCCCAGGTGCTGGCGCTGATTCCCGGCACCAGCCGCTCCGGCATCACCATGACGGCGGCCCGCTTTCTCGGTTTCGAGCGCGTCGAGGCGGCGCGCTTCTCACTGCTGCTGGCGATCCCCGCCATCCTCGGCGCCGGCGCGCTTGCCGGCCGCGACCTCTATGAAAGCGGCAATCTGGTTCTCGGCTACGAGGCCCTGGTCGGCGGCGTCATCGCCTTCGTCGTCGCCCTGGCCTCGATCCTGCTGATGGTCGGCTGGCTGCGCCACGCCTCCTTCACGCCCTTCGTGATCTACCGGGTTCTGCTCGGCGGCGCGCTTTTGTGGTGGATCTACGGGGCGTAGATTTCCGGCTCAGGCCGCGGCGGCAGCAAGCGTGGCCCGGTTAGGGCTGCTTCATGCGGTCGGCAAACTGCCCGCCGACACGGTACTTACCCAGGTAGCCCGGAATTATCGATTCGACGGTGGTCGGTTCGATCCCCAGATCGGCGAGGGTCAGCGCGCCTTCGCTCACCACATTGTCGCTGCGCAGCAGGGTTACCTGGTCACGGGTCAGCGGCGGCACCGGCAACAGTTCCATGAAGGTCGCCTGAAGCTTTGCCACCCCGAAGGGCAGATTGACCAAGGCCCGGCGCCGTCCAGTCGTCTTCAGCAGAAGTTCCATGAGCTGTTTGAAGCTGTAGACCCGGGGTCCGCCCAGTTCGTAGGTCTTGCCCCGGCTCGCCGGGTCCTTCAGCGCCTGAACCACAGCGCGCGCCACGTCATCGACATAGACCGGCTGGAACCTGGTCCGGCCGCCGCCGATCAGGGGCAGCGCCGGGGCGAAACGCGCCATCTCCGCAAAGCGGTTGAAGAAACCGTCCTCCGGCCCGAAGACCACGCTGGGCCGCAGGATCGTCGCCTTGGGGAAAGCCTGCAGCACGGCGGCCTCGCCGGCGCCTTTGGTACGGGCATAGGCCGCGGCCGCCTGGGGATCGGCGCCGATCGCCGAGACCTGGACCATGGCCGACAGGCCCTTGGCCGCTGCCGCCTCGGCAATCGCCTTCGGCGCCGCCACATGGACCGCGTCAAACCGCTGGCGGCCGCCTTCATAGAGCAGCCCGATCAGGTTGACCGCCGCATCGGCGTCGTGCAGCGCCGCCGCTATCGCCTCGTGGTCCTGCACGGGAACGCAAAGCGGGGTGATCTGGCCGATTTCGCCGAGAGGCTTCAGGAAAGCGGCACGGGCCGGATGCCGCACGGCGACCCGGATCGACCAACCCTCCTGCGCCAGGCGTTGTACCAGGTAGCGACCGATGAAGCCTGAGCCGCCAAAGACCGTGACAATACCGTTGCTCATTTCGCCCCCATCCGTTCTCTTTTGCCGGCGGATCGCCGCTCTGGCCCCAGTCCGGTCTGCCGAAGCACCACCGCACCGCTCAAACCAGCCGATTCTGCACGCTTCGCTTACCACTACGGCGGATATATACAAAGCCCCTGCGCAAGTTGACAGCGACAAATCACCGCCTATGTTGGGCGCCGGACCGCCGGAAATCCAATCCTGAGCGACCCGGGCCCTAAGCAACCCGCACCCGTGCAAGCGGGACCCGTCACGTTCGGGGGTCATACCCCCGGCCCAACACAGAAGCCCGATATCTTGGACCGGGCCAGCAACAGGAAGCACTCATGGCAGCGGCCAATCCGGAAATCCATCTTCACCGCGGCGACCTGCCCTCCGGCCTGGACTTCGGCCGCGCCGTGGCGGTCGACAGCGAGACCATGGGTCTGGACCTGCCGCGCGACCGGCTCTGCCTGCTGCAGCTCTCCGCCGGCGACGGAGTCTGCCATCTGGTCCAGTTTCCGAAAGGCCAGTATGACGCGCCGAACCTGAAAGCCCTGCTCAGCGACCCCAAGGTGACCAAGCTGTTTCATTTCGCCCGCTTCGACGTCGCCGCGATCAGGCGCTACCTCGAGATCGACTGTACGCCGGTGTACTGTACGAAAATCGCCTCCAAACTCGTACGCACCTACACCGACCGGCACGGGCTGAAAGATCTCTGCCGGGAGCTTCTGGGGGTCGAAATCTCCAAGCAGCAGCAGTCATCCGACTGGGGGGCCGAGGAACTGAGCCGGGATCAGCTGAATTATGCCGCCTCCGATGTCTTGTATCTGCATCGCCTGAAGACCACCTTGGATGAGATGCTGGCGCGCGAGGGGCGCAGCGACTTGGCGCAGGCCTGTTTCGACTTTCTGCCGACCCGCGCGGCGCTCGATCTGGCCGGCTGGAACGAGATCGATATCTTCGCCCACTGACGGCGGAGACACTTGCCGAAACACCGCTGAAATCCCCATCGACAGCCGGGCGGGGGACTGGCAGAAGCGGCGCAGGAGTGTTATCCCTTGATCGGGCTGATGCGGGGGCGAATCGTCACTCAGCCGCCGGAGGGTGGGAACGCTGCGCCGTCGGGCTGCGTAATACCCGACGAGAGAGCCCGGCAGGGGGTGGAAGACGCTCTCGCAACGCAACAGGTTCCAGGATTGCTCGCGCGGCTCCCCGGCCGCCGACGGATAGATGTTGAAGGCATGAAAGCACAATTGGATCCCCAAGATACCGCCGTCGCCGCCGATCTCGCGGTAGCACGCCGCGTGCTGACGGTTGAGGCCGAGGCACTGAACACCCTGGCCCGCAGCCTGGACGGGCAGTTTGTCGAAGCCTTGGACCGCCTGGCCGCCGTCGAGGGGCGGGTGGTCGTGACCGGCATGGGCAAAAGCGGCCATATCGCCCGTAAGATCACCGCGACCCTGGCCTCTACCGGCACCCCGGCCCAGTTCGTTCATCCCGGCGAGGCCAGCCACGGCGACCTGGGCATGATCACCGCAGCCGATGCGGTTATCGCGCTTTCCAATTCCGGCAACACGCTGGAACTGAGCGACGTCCTCACCTACGCCAAGCGTTTCGCGATTCCCCTGATCGCCATCACCGCGAAGGCCGAAAGCGCCCTGGCCGAGGCCGCAACCGTGCCGCTGATCCTGCCGGATGCGCCGGAGGCCTGCCCCATGGGCCTGGCGCCGACCACCTCCACCACCATGATGCTGGCCCTGGGTGACGCCCTGGCGGTTGCCTTGCTGGAACGCCGCGGCTTCTCCGCCAGCGATTTCCAGCTGCTCCACCCGGGCGGGGCCATCGGCAAGCGCCTGCTGCGGGTCAGCGACCTGATGCACGACGGCAGGGAACTGCCGCTCTGCACCGCCGACACGGTGATGTCGGAGGCGATCCTGATCATGACCGAGTGCCGTTTCGGCTGCGTCGGCATCGTCGATGCGGAGCGCCGCCTGATCGGCATCATCACCGACGGCGATCTGCGCCGCCACATGGACCCGTCGCTGCTGAACTGCAAGGCCGGCGACATCATGACGGCCTCGCCGCGGACCATTAGGTCTTCGGCCCTGGCGGCAGAAGCGGTCGCCTTCATGAACACCAGCAACCCGCCCTTCCTCTGCGTCTTCGTCGTCGACGAAGCAGGGCCGGCGGACGCGCCGGTCGGCATCCTGCATATGCACGACTGCCTGCGCGCCGGTATCGCTTAGCGGGTTGGCGGACAGGCATGGCTGACACGGTACTCGACGGCATCGGCGGACCCGCGCAAGAGAGCGCGGCCCGCAACGATGGGGGCAAGGAGCCCCAGCCGCCGCGCCTGTCCGGCCGCAACAGCTACAGCCTCTTCGTCACCTCGATGAAATTCCTGCTGCCGGCCCTGGCGACGGCGCTGGTGCTGCTGGTGATCGCCTGGCCGCAGATGATCCCCGACCAGCGCAGCCTCAACATCGACTGGAAGCGGATCGCGCAGGAACAGGCAAAGACCCTGAACATGCTGAACGCGCACTACAGCGGGGTCGACGAGAACAATCAGCCCTTCAACGTGACCGCGGACCTGGCGACCCAGGCGCCGGGCAGCGAAGAGGTCGTCGAATTGCAGCACCCCAAAGCCAATCTGCTGACCACCGAAGGCGCCAGCGTGGGACTTTCCGCCCGCCTCGGTCACTTTGACCAGGAGGTCGAGGTTCTCGATCTGACCGGCACCGTTCATCTGACCCACGACAAGGGCTTTGAGATGACGACCGAAACCGCCACGGTCGACCTGAAGGAGGGGACTGCTTCCGGCGATTCCGCCGTCAGCGGCCAGGGGCCGGCCGGTGAACTGCAGGCCGAGGGCTTTCGGCTGCGGGAAAAGGGCGAGATCATCATCTTCACCGGCAAGAGCCGGATGCTCATCCTGCCCAACGCCGAAGAGAGTTTGAAATGAGTCGAGCCGCCAATCATGCAGACGCAGCGCGGCGGCCCGTCCGATCCGTCGTCGCCGAGTTGATCCTGCTTTCCGCGCTGACCCTCTTCGCCCTCCAGGCGCTGACGCTGCCGGCCGCCGGCCAGGCGATCGGCAATCTTCAGGAAAGCGACGAACCGCTGGAGATCAACGCCGAAGACGGCATCGAGTGGAACCGCAACGACAAGACCTACATTGCCCGCGGCAACGCCCGCGCGGCGAGCGGCGACGTCGAAGTCCTGGCCGAAGTGCTGACCGCCTATTACCGCGAGACCGAGGCGGGCGACAGCGAGATCTTCCTGCTGGAAGCCACCGGCAACGTGCGGATCAACGCACCCGAAGGCACGGTTTACGGCGACAAGGGACAGTACAAGCTCGACGAGCAGGTCTTTGTCATGACCGGCGAGGATCTGCGCCTGGAGGGCGAGAAGGACCGCATCACCGCCCGCGACAGCCTGGAGTACTGGGAAACCAAACAGCAGGCCATCGCCCGCGGCGACGCCAATGCCTATCACGAAGACAAGCAGATCCGGGCGGACGTTCTGGTCGCCAACTTCGTCGAAAACGCCGAGAGCGAGATGGAAGTGCAGCGCATCGATGCAGACGGCAATGTCGAGATCCGCACCCAGCGCGAGTTCGTCACCGGCAACAGCGGCATCTATTACGTCGACCGGGAACTGGCAACCTTGACCGGCGATGTAAAAATTACCCAGGAAGAGAACCAATTGAACGGCGAGTACGCCGAAGTCAATCTGGCGACCGGGGTCAGTTCCTTGAAAGGCGCAGCACCTGGCAGCGAAGCCACGGGCGCCCCTGTCACCGCCATCGTGATGCCGCGTTCGAAACCCACAGCCGATATCGATGGATCCGCCGAAGAAGAGGCGGAAGAAAACCCGGAAGAGAGCCCGGAAGAAGACAATGCCGCACCCGAGACACCGCAACCTGCCGGGGGCTCGTAGTGGCGCGGCGCAGCCCGGCGGCTGCATGCGGGTGGCATGGAGAACTTGGTTCGACGCCGTGCCTTGGTGTATCAGAATACCTATGCAGCGGTTGAGGGAACAAACCCGGTGAGTGATGCAAGCGGCGGCCCCATCGAGGGCGCGACCGAAAAAACAGGCGACGGAAACGTCGAGCGCCCCCGTCTGGTGACCGACAATGTCGGCCTGATGGCCGTCAATCTCGGCAAGAGCTTCAAGAAACGCCCGGTTCTGCGCGGTATTTCACTGTCCGTCCAGCGCGGGGAGGCCGTCGGCCTGCTGGGACCGAACGGCGCCGGCAAAACCACCTGCTTCTACATCGTGACCGGCCTGATCTCGCCGGACTACGGCTGGGTCACCTTTGACGGCCACGACATCACCGACATGCCGATGTATCGCCGCGCCCGGCTCGGCATCGGCTATCTGCCGCAGGAGGCATCGATCTTCCGCGGCCTCACCGTCGAACAGAACATCCGTGGTGTCCTGGAGGTGATCGAACCGGTGCGCGAGAAGCGCGAGGTCGCGCTGGAAAACCTCTTGGCGGAATTCTCCATCACCCACCTGCGCCGCACGCCCTCCGTCGCACTTTCCGGCGGCGAGCGGCGGCGCGTCGAGATTGCCCGGGCCCTCGCCTCGCAGCCCAGCTTCATCCTGCTGGACGAACCCCTGGCCGGCATCGACCCCATCGCCGTCGGCGACATCCGCGACCTGGTGTCTCATCTGAAGGACCGCGGCATCGGCGTGCTGATCACCGATCACAACGTCCGCGAGACCCTGGACATTGTCGACCGCGCCTACATCATCCACGACGGTGTCGTGCTGATGGAGGGCGAACCCGATGCTATCGTCGCCCACGAGGACGTCCGCCGCGTTTACCTGGGCGAAAGGTTTAGCCTCTAAAAGGTTAAGCAGTATGGCGGCGACACAAAGATTGGAACTGCGCCAGCGCCAATCTCTGGTCATGACGCCGCAGTTGCAGCAGGCCATCAAGCTGCTGCAGCTTTCCAATATGGAACTGGCGGCAGAAGTTGACAGAGAAATCGAGCAAAACCCTCTGCTCGATCGCGAGGACAGCAGCAAGGAGACCCTGCTAGAAGCACCTTCGGTGGATCAGCGGGACCCTGAATTCGACCCTGCTGCCGGGTCTGACGCCGAACCGGGCAAAGAGGCCGGCGCCGCCGACACCTCTGCAGACAGCCAGAACAATCCCGACAACAGCCTCGCCGAAAACGGTGTCGCCGACAGCCTGGACCGGGCCAACGCGGAACAACTGCCGAGCAGCGGCGACAGTCCCCTGGACACCGATTACGACAACGTCTTCACCAACGGCGATGCCTGGGAAGGCGGCAGCGACGAGGCGGCCTTTTCAAACCGCGGCCTGAGTCAGGCGCGCAGCAATGAAAACGACTTCTCGCTGGAACAGCGCCTTTCCGACGAGATCACCCTGCGCCAGCATCTCAGCGATCAGCTTCAGCTCATGATCGCCGATCCGGTCGAGCGGGCCATCGGCAACTGCCTGATCGACATGCTCGACGACAGCGGTTACCTCTCCGATGACCTGACCACGCTGGGCGAGCAGTTGGGCTGCGCCCAGGAGCGCATCGAGGCGACGCTGGAGAAACTGCAGCGCTTTGAGCCCAGCGGCATCTTCGCCCGCTCGCTGGCGGAATGCCTGGCGATACAATTGCGGGAATTGGACCGCTACGACCCGGCAATGCAGGCCCTGGTCGAGAACCTGGAAACCCTGGCGAAGGGCGAACTGGCGCGCCTGAAAAAAATCTGCGGCGTCGATCAGGAGGACCTGGCCGACATGATCGCCGAGATCAAGGCCCTGGACCCGCGCCCCGCGCTGTCCTTCGACGGCGAGGTCGCGCCGCCGGTAATCCCCGATGTGCTGATGCGCCCGGACCGCAAGGGCGGCTGGGTGATCGAACTGAACAGCGACACCCTGCCCCGGGTGCTGGTGAACTCCAGCTACTACGCCCAGATCCACACCCAACTGCGCTCAAAGAAAGAGCGCGAATATCTCAGCGAACGCCTGCAGTCGGCCAACTGGCTGGTGAAGGCCCTGCATCAGCGCGCCACGACGATCCTGAGGGTCGCGACGGAAATCGCAAAGCAGCAGGATGCCTTCTTCCGCAAGGGGGTGGAACACATGAAGCCGCTGACCCTGCGCGACATCGCCACCGAGATCGAAATGCACGAATCGACGGTCAGCCGCGTCACCTCGAACAAATACATCGCCACCCCGCGCGGCACCTTTGAACTGAAATATTTCTTCACCGCCTCCATCGCCGGCGCCGACGGCACCGCCCATTCCGCCGAGGCGGTCCGGCACCGGATCAAGCTGCTGATCGACGGCGAAAGCGGTAAGAAAATCCTCTCCGACGACACCATCGTGGCGCTGCTGCGCAAGGACGGCGTGGACATCGCCCGGCGCACAGTGGCGAAATACCGCGAAGCCATGCGGATTCCATCCTCGGTGCAGCGCCGCCGCGAAAAATCAGCGCCCGTTAACTAAGCTTAAGATATTGAAATTTGGCAGCTTACTGCCAATATCTACAACCTTGAGTCAGGGCAATGTGAGGCTATTGACACCGGCCTGACCCGTCTCTATGTTGCGCCCGCCCTGAGGAAAGGGCTATGCTATGGCGGTGGTGAACCACCTCGTTACAATCCATAAAAGCGACTATGCAGCTCTCAGTTAAGGGCCAACAGCTCGACGTCGGTGACGCGCTGCGAACGCACGTTGGCGACAGTCTCTCCCGGATCCTCGACAAGTATTTCGGGGATGCCATCGATTGCGCCGTGACCATGTCCCGCGAGGGCCATCGCTACCGCGCGGTGGTTTCGGCCCATGTCGGCCGGGGCATCAAGCTGGAAGCGCAGGGCGAGGCCAACGAGCCCTATCCCGCCTTCGATGCGGCTGCGGAGCGCTTGTCGACACGGCTGCGGCGCTACAAGCGCCGACTGCGCGACCACAACAACAAAGTGGTCGATATGGATGGAACGCCTCTGCCCGCACAGCAGTACATCCTGGCCGGTGAAGGCGAGGATCAGCAGGGTGAAGAGAGCGGCGGCGACAATCAACCTGTCGTTGTTGCAGAGATGACAACTGAGATCCCCACGCTGACGGTCAGTGAAGCCGTCATGCATATGGACCTGGGGGATCTTCCGGCAATGATGTTCCGCAATACAGCGCATGGAGGATTGAACATGATCTACCGACGCAGCGACGGAAATATCGGCTGGATCGATCCCCGCGGGAACCGTAAGGCGTGATCCCCTGAGCAATCAGGCGAGCTTTCAAGAGTATCTCATGGAACTATCCGACCTCATTGCACCGGAAAGCGTGGTCCCGAGCCTTCGGGTGACCAGCAAGAAGCAGGCGCTTCAGGAGCTGGCCAAGAAGGCGGCGGAGCTGACCGGGCAACCCGAGCGCGCGGTCTTTGAAGTGCTGATCGAGCGCGAGCGCCTGGGCACCACCGGCGTCGGCCACGGCATCGGCATTCCCCACGGCAAGCTGCCGGAGCTGGACCGCCTCTACGGCCTTTTCGCGCGGCTGGAGACGGCCATCGATTTCGATGCGATCGACGAACAGCCGGTGGACCTGATTTTTGTCCTGCTGGCGCCGGAAACCGCGGGTGCCGATCACCTGAAGGCCCTGGCCCGGGTGTCGCGCCTGTTCAGGGACAGGGCGGTTTGCGACAAGCTGCGCGGCACCGACAACGCGGACGCGGTCTATGCACTGCTGACCCAGGGCGCCGCCAGCCACGCGGCCTGAGGCCGGGCAAGACCAAAGCAAAGAGAAAGAGGCGGCCCTGTTCGGGGCCGCCTTTTCCTTTGGACAAAAAAATCTGTTTCAAAACGCGGGGCCAGAGCAGATCCGGGCCGGATGGAATCGCTGAAAGCGACCCATCAACCCGGTGAATCTGCTCTAATTGTTTGATGGTGATCGGATTCACGTGTTTTGGCGCAACCACGACGGGGTTCCGTCAAAACATGATCTGATCTAGTGGACGCTGAGCGGCTCCATGCCGTTCTGGCGTACCGCCGCAAAGGCGACGTCGTGGTCGCTCAGGGCCGCCATCTGGTTGCCGTCGGCTGAGTAAACCAGAAAACAGTCTTTGTCCTCGTGACGGCCTTTTTTCACATAGGCGACGTCGTTGATACCCAGCAGGAGAAAATCCTGGGGCGAGAGTTCGCGAACGGCGATCTGTTCGTTCATGCCTTGCTCTCCTTTCGAATTGCCTGAATGGTCGGCGTCTCCCCTGACTGCGTTTTGGCTGTCGCAATCTTTATTTTTCGGACCTCCGGTTCGACCAGGGGGCGCTCCAGTTCGATGTGCAGCAAACCCTTGTCGAGCGAGGCGGCCTTCACCTCAATTCCCTCTGCCAGAACAAAACTGCGTTGGAACTGCCGCGCGGCAATGCCGCGGTGCAGATAGGCGCGTTCCTTGTCGTCCTGTTGCCGGCCTCTGATCACCAGCTGGTTGTCCTCGATCTGGACGGAGAGGTCGTCTTCGCCGAAGCCGGCCACCGCGAGGGTGATGCGCAGACGATGTTCGGCGAGCTGTTCGACGTTGTAGGGCGGATAGCCGTCGGCAGTCTTCGAAATGCGGTCTATGGCCTGCTCGAACTGCTCAAAACCAAGCAGGAGCGGGCTGTTGAAGAGCGACAGGCGCGTCATAAATGCTTTTCCTTCTCTATTGCGTGAGCAAGGTCAGCCGTTGTCGTTCAGGCCCGGGACACCATGAGAGTCTTCCCGGAACCGGCGGCCCATCCATGGCACCGCTTTCAGATATTTGGGGGCTGAACCGGCGGCAATCAAGCAGCAGCCCCTCAAATACATGATAATAGTCCTATCCGCTGCTGACTGCCGGATCCCGAAGCCGGCGGGCTTTGGGTTGGATTTCAGGGACGGATTCAGTTTCTCGAGCGCCCCGCCCGCTGGAACACCGGCTGCGGTGCCGGTTTGCCCAGCAGATAGCCCTGACCCATGTGGATACCGAGGCTGCGCAGTTCGTCGACCTGCGCTTCAAGCTCGACCATCTCGGCAATGGTCTTGATGTTGAGGTCGCGGCAAAGCTCGCAGAGGTTCCGAATCAGCAGGGAATCACGATCCGAATCCAGGAGCCGGCGGGTATAGGTGCCGTCGATCTTCACAAAGTCGACCTCCAGGGCCCGCAGGTATTGGAAGGACGCCGCGCCGGCGCCGAAGTCGTCGAGGCACATGGAGAAGCCCAGCTGCTTCAGATCCTGGAACACCCGGCTCACCCGTTCGAGGTCA
Source organism: Pelagibius sp. (assembly GCF_965249265.1). Classification (NCBI taxonomy): domain Bacteria; kingdom Pseudomonadati; phylum Pseudomonadota; class Alphaproteobacteria; order Rhodospirillales; family Rhodovibrionaceae; genus Pelagibius; species Pelagibius sp. The sequence goes on from NZ_OZ252224.1 coordinate 4,828,196, forward strand.
TGGATGCGGGAAGATTCGGTAGCCTCGAACATAAGACGGCCGGCCAGTCTCTTGTGTTCCCTGGCGAGAACCATCAGGGCGTCGACAAAGCCATCGTTCTGCAGCGACTGCCCGGAGAGATTGACCGCCAGATTGATCGGCGAACTTTCGGCCTGTTGTGCCAGATAAGAAACCGCGCGCCGGGTGCAGGCCAGATCGAAATCCTGGATCAGGCCGACCTCTTCGGCAAAGACGATGGTCTGGTAGGGCGACTCCCCCTTGGCAAAACGGGTCAGGGCTTCGAAGTGCGAGGTTTGCCCGCTTTCCAGATCGACGATCGGCTGAAAAGCGAAGTCGAACTTGTTCTCGGCCACCATGGTCTTGAAGACCGATATCCGCTCCTGTGTCTGCGACACCTGTTCGTGGAAGCTGCCGGCCAGATCGGTAAACGCAATGTTTGCGGTACCGTGAGAGGCGACCTTGTTGATCGCATAGATCAGCGCCTGGGCGGTTTCCTGGCTGGTCAACTCACCGCTTGCGGTCTCGACGGTCGCCTGCTCTACGTCCAGGCCATTGCCCGAGGGATCGAAGGCCTGCGCGAGATCCTGAAGCTGCTGCTGAATCTTCTTGCCCGTCGCCGCGCCGGCTTGGTGAACGATGCCGAAGCGCTCTTCCGTGATCGCACCGGCCGAATCGTTGTCGATCGCGCCGTCACGCATAACGGTACTGGCATCGGCACAGAATTCCTGCCAGCGATCGAGGCCGACCCGGTCCCGAAACGGCGCCGTATCGACGAATTCGATAAAGGTTAGCTCGACATCCTGCCCCAGCGCCCTGGTCGCCTCGAGGGTTTCGACGGCGGCGCTTTCAAAGGCCTGGCGGTCGAGCAACCCGTTTTCGGTCCGCGCGGCAGACGCCCGCGCCTGTTTGACCAGCGCAGCATTGGCAACCGTGATGGTGCAATAGACAACCCTTTCGCGGCCGGGAATGCGGCAGGCATTGAAGACAACCTTGATACCGGTTTTTCGGGGCCCGCCTCGCCTGGGCGTCATGGTCACCAGAACCGGACCGCAGCGCTTGCCGGATGCGAGCTTGCCGATCTTGGAGACAAGCACCGGCCGGTCCGCCTCTGCAAAGAGTTCGAGCCAGCCCTTGTCGATGAGGTCCGCCGGCGCACCGCCGATCAGCTGATTGGTCGCGCCCAGTGCATAGCGAATCAAGCCATCATCGCCGATCTCCAACAGGAGATCGGAGGCCGCAAAGGCAAAGGCCAGGAAGCGATCCCGTTGCTCGCGCAGGCTGTCTGGATCGTTGCCCGGCGCTTCAACCTGCCGCTTCTGCTCTGGCTCGTTCATGATGTCCTTCTGAAGCGGCGGGAGGCTGCAGGCCCGGCCCGTCCGAACGCGTAAAACGTGTATGAGCGCTATTAAATGATAATAATCACAAAAACTTAGGCTTTGCTTAAGAAAACCAAACCCTTAAGGCGCAACACAGCCGTCAAATTCCACTTAGAGGCAATTTAGCCGGCTGTCCGGATCACGGCATGCTCTAGGGCTTGATGCGGGCTAGTGTTCGATGCGGGCTAGTGTTCGATGCGGGTGGTCAGAAACCGCAACTCTGCATCGCGCAGTTCGACCGCCGTCAGGGAACCGCTGGCGAAAACACCGCTGTCGATGCCGATGCGGTGAGACAGAGCGACCGGCCCCTCCGGGGTGTGGCCATGGACCACGGTGACCGGATGCGGCCAGCCGTAGCCGCTGAGGAAAGGCTCGCGGATCCACAAAAGATCTTCTTCCTCTTGCTCGTCGAGCCGGCGCTCGGGGTTCAGTCCGGCGTGCGCGAAGACGTAGTCGCCGATGCGATGCTGCATGGGCAGCGCCTGAAGAAACCGGATCCGTTCTTCACCCAGGGATTCGTTGAGGGCCGCCCCGACGGATTGCGGATTCTCAATCTCCGCATCCGGGGCCAGACACTTCAGCGTCTCCTCACCGCCGTAGCGCCACCAGTGAAGCATGCGCGGCAGGGAAAGGTCGCGACCGGTCACCGCATCGATAAGGTAGCGCTCGTGGTTGCCCATCAGGCGGACCTCTCTGACCTGCGGCAGACCCAACCCGGCGGCGACGAGGTCGAGAGTCTGCAAAGGCTCCCAACCGCGATCGACATAATCGCCGAGCCAGACGACCGAAACGTCATGTGCGTCATGCTCCAGCGCAATAATCCCAGAGATACGCTCATGCAGCATCCAGAGGTGCTCGGCATGGGCATGAACATCGCCAATGGCAAAGACCGCCTGCCCCATCGGCAAACGGCGGGGTGCCGGCTGCCAGGGGCCGCTTTCAACAACTACGCGGGACATGAAACCACTCTTTGCATCGGCAAATAATAGGGCAGCGCAGCGGCATGGGACAACGAAACCGAGGGCCCGACCGGCAGCACGAGCCGCCGAAGCGGGAGCCGGGCAAGCCGCCACCGGCCGGGGCGGGGTTTATAGCCTCTGGCTTGCCGAGCGTCACAAGACAACAATCAAAGGTATATTCACGCATTAACCAAGCACGCTATGCGACAAGTTTGAATTGACTTTGTCCGGCCTGCCGATAGTTTCTTTCCCAGCAGATCCAGGGGTGGATCACCGGCGCGACACGAAACGCGCCGACAGGAACGCCGCTGAAGGCGCTTCCTGCCACACCTGGAGTGATTTGCCATGCGCCAAATTGCGGCTGCGCCAAGCGACGACACAACACCATCCGAGTCTTCCGCATCGCCGCCCCCCGGGGGAACGGCTGGAGATGCGTCTTCTTCCGAGTCCGGAACGGTGGAGACCATTTTCCTCGGGCCGCCGCCGGCGGGCGAAACCCTCTTCGTCGCTCTGCAATCCGGCGCCGTCTTCGTCCTCGACTTCGCCCTGCAGACAACGTCGCTGCGCAGCGCGGGCGGTGACCTGGTTTTCACCTTCGCGGGGACAACCTCGGGCGCGGCGGCAGGCAATGGAGAGACGGGCAAGGGCAAGATCGTCTTTAAAAACCTGGCCGATGCGGAAGGCGAAACACCGGTCTTTCAGATTGCCGGCGAACTCTATGCCGTTGAGGATCTGGTCACCGTGGCACAGGACTTGGCCGACACGGCCGCCCCCTTGGAAACGGCGGCACCGGACGAACCGGGAGGGCTCCCGGGCGGCGGCGCCACGTCATACAGCGAAGAACTGGGCGACGCCATCGATCTGCTTCCGGTATCCGGCGAGGCGCCCCTGGCATCGGTCAACCTGCCGCAGAGCCTGGAAGGTTTCGAGCCCGTGGCTTCCTCAAGCCCCCTCACCCTGGCCCCGCCGGTCGCGACACCCCCCGGCGCGACGGGCGCCGTGTGGATTGTCGGCTTCGGCGGATCGATCCAGGCCGCGGTCGATGCCGCCGAACCCGGCGACACGATCATAATCGCGGCCGGTTTTTTCTCGGAAAACGTTGTCGTCGACAAGGCAGTGAACTTCGTCGGCCAGGGCGCCGGCGCGACCTTCATCAATGCAAACGGCGGCTCGGGCTTCACCCTTGTCGGCGATCTCGGGGCAGGGTCCACCGTTTCCTTCAGCGGCCTGGCCGTCGCCTTCGCCGGCGACTACGGCATTGCCGTCGACGGGACCGTCCTCGGCGCGCTGGAAATTACCGACAGCCTGTTCCTGGAAAACGGCCGCAACGGCCTCGGCATCATCGACGGACAGAACCTCGGCAGCGTGGCCGTGAGCGCTTCCAACTTCTTTCAGAACGGGCATCCGCATGGCGCCAGCGGCGACGGCGACCTGCTCTTCTACCAGTTCAACGGCACCGCAATACTGAGCGATCTGATTATCGACGGCGGCATCCGCCCCATCGACGGCAGCCAGCACGACCCGGGCCAGGCCGCCGAGAATGCCATCCAGTTCCGCAGCGACAGCGGGGCCCTCGGCGATGTCACTCTTGAGGGTATCGTGATCGCCGGCACCTACGAGAAGGTCGGCATAGCCTTTTACAACTACGACAACGTGGACGGGCTCTCGATGACCGACGTCGGCATCACGGCCACCAGCGGCTGGCAGTTGTCGCTGAATTTCAGCGGTATCGCCGGCGACATCGACCTTTCACAGTTTGCCGGGCTGACCTACGCCCAGATCGCCGCCCTTCAGGGTGGCGATGGAGCCGCCAACGTCCTGGTCGGGGACGATCAGGACAACTATCTGGGCGGCGGCGGCGGCGGCGACCTGCTGATCGGCGGCGGTGGTGACGACACGCTCTTCGGCGGGGACGGCAGCGACGGCCTGGAGGGCGGCAGCGGCGCCGACACCTTCGTCTACTCCGCGGCCGGCGAGGCAGGCGACGTCATTGCCGGTTTTGACGCAACAGGGGTGGACATCGTCGACGTCGATGCCTTGCTGGATGCCCTTGCCGTGGCCGATGCCGATCGTGCCACCCGGGTCCAGGTGCTGCAGGGCGGCACCGACCAGAATGCCGTTATCTCTGTCGACACCACCGATGACGGCGTTTTCGATACCATTCTGGCCATCGTAACGGATGTCACCGGCGATCTTGACCAGGGCGACCTTGCACTGGGAACGCTGGTCTAGATCGGATCATGTTTTGACGGAACCACGTAGTGGTTGCGCCAAAACATGTGAATCCGATCGCCATCAAGTGTTTAGAGCAGATTCACCGGATTAGATGGATCGCTAAGGCGATTCCATCAAACCCGGATCTGCTCTAGCCAAAACCTTTGCAGGAAAAAAAGAAGGCCGGTTCAACATCACGTGGTCCGGCCTTGCAAGTTCACAGGGTGGAACTTTTCCTGAAGCGAGGTTCCCGGCCTCGGCGCTGCCTATGAAGGCAACCTCTGACAACGCCCAAACCTGAGGTTCAGGCGCCGAACCCGGAAAACCCGAATGCAAAGCGCAGGTTAGACCGTCAACGTGACGAAAATGTGACGCTTCCGAGGAAGTTGCTCCGATGAGACCTCGCGGGCTTTGCCGCCGGAAGCCGTCAAACCGCGGCCATGCCACAGATTCGTTCCCAGCGGTCCGTCAAGAAGACCATTCCCAGGCTCCGCATATGAGTCTACCATTGCGCGAAACGGACACAGCCTAAGGTGTGTCTATAAAAAACCGAACTGGGAGGAACAAAGGTGACAGGCTTTTCACGGCGGCTGGCGGTGTTCGCTGGCGCTCTCGCCCTCAATTTCGCTGTCTTGGCGCCACCAATCTCGGCTGAGGCCGGAACCCTGGTCATCAACGCCGGCACCTCCGATCCGGCGCCTAAACAGGCGTTCGAGGAACTGATCGAGCGTTTCAAGGCCGAAAACCCCGATGTCGAGGTAAAGCTGAATGTGTTCGACCACGAGGGCTTCAAGACCTCGGTTCGGAACTTCCTTTCGTCACAAGCGCCGGATGTCATCACCTGGTTCGCCGGCAACCGGATGAAGGCCTTCGTCGACCGCGGCCTGTTGGAAGACGTCAGCGATGTCTGGGAAGACAACGGCCTGAAAGACGCCATGCCCTCCAGCCTCTCGGCCATGACCGTGGACGGCAAGCAGTACGGTGTCCCCTGGAGCTACTATCAGTGGGGCGTCTACTACCGCAAAGATATCTTCGACGATCTGAGCCTTTCCGCGCCGAAGACCTGGGACGAGTTCATGGCGGTGAACGCCAAGGTGAAAGAGGCCGGCATCACGCCGATCGCCATCGGCACCAAGTACCTTTGGACTGCCGGCGGCTGGTTCGACTACCTGAACCTGCGCATCAACGGCCTGCCCTTCCATCTCGAACTGACCGACGGCAAGGTGCCCTACACCGACGACCGGGTGCGCGCCGTCTTCGACAAATGGGGGGAACTGGTCGAGGCCGGATACTTCCTGAACAACCACGCCACCTATTCCTGGCAGGAAGCACAGCCTTTCGTCTTTCAGGGCAAGGCGGCGATGTACCTGATCGGCAATTTCTTCGTACCCTTCTTCCCGCCGGAGATTGCCGACAAGATGGACTTTTTCCAGTTCCCGGTGATCAATCCCGACGTGCCGATGTACGAAGATGCGCCGATCGACACGGTGCACATTCCGGCCCGCGCCCAGAACAAGGAAGACGCCCGCAAGTTCCTGGCTTTCATCGCCCGTGCAGACAATCAGACGGCGATGAACAAGGTGCTGGAACGCCTGCCGCCCAACAAGGAAGCGACGGTCAAGGACGATCGTTTTCTGCAGGCCGGCTTCGACATGCTGTCGACCTCTGAAGGCCTGGCCCAGTTCTACGACCGCGACACCGACCCGGAGATGGCCAAGCTCGGCATGCAGGGCTTCCAGGAATTCATGATCAAACCGGAACGTCTCGACAGGATCCTTACGCGCCTGGAAAAAGCGCGCGCCAGGATCTTCAAGTAGCCGCCTACCGTCTGCCCGGGATCGCTTGAAGCTTTCCCGGGCAGGCCAAGAACAAGCCTGCGGAGGGGACATGAATGCCCAGGCAAGTCTGACCGACCTTCACGTCAGACGCAGCTACTGGCATCGCAACCAGACGAAGATCGCGCCCTATCTGTTCCTGGCGCCGGCCTTCGTGATGTTCATTCTCTTCGTGGTCAACCCGATCGTCCAGAGCATCTGGATTTCCTTCCATGAATGGGACGGCCTGGGCGACAAGGTCTGGGTCGGGATGGCCAACTACGTCGAGCTTTTCGACGACGATCTGTTTTACGTCTCGCTGTGGAACAACGTCATCTGGCTGGTGCTCTATATGCTCTCGCCGGTGATCGGGCTGGCCATCGCCCTCTACCTGAATCAAAAGGTCTGGGGCATCCGCCTGGTCAAGTCGCTGTTCTTTTTCCCCTTCGTCATCAGCCAGGTGGTTGTCGGCCTGGTCTTCGCCTGGTTCTACGATCCCAGCTTCGGCCTCCTGGCCGAGTTCACAGGCCTCTTCGGGATGGAGCCGATCCCGGTGCTCTCCGACGAGCGCTTCGTCACCTACGGCATCGTCATCGCCGGGCTCTGGCCGCAGACCGCCTACTGCATGATCCTCTACCTGACCGGCCTCAACAATCTGAACGGCGAGGTGATCGAAGCGGCACGCATCGACAACGCCAAGGGCTGGTCGATGCTCTATCACGTCATCCTGCCGCAGCTTCGCCCGGCTACCTTTATCGCGGTGGTGGTCACGGTCATCGGCGCCCTCAGGAGCTTTGACCTCGTGGCCATCATGACCGCCGGCGGCCCCTTCGGCAGTTCCTCGGTGCTGGCCTACTACATGTACGAGCAGTCGCTGTTCAACTATCGCATGGGCTACGGCGCGGCGGTCGCCACCGTCCTGTTCCTGATCATGGACGTCTACATCGCCTTCTTTCTGTACCGCATGTTGAAACAAGAAGGCAGGAGCGGCTGATGTTTCCGACGGCCATCCAAAAGGCGCCGCGCAGCGTCGCGCTGGGATACAAGATCTCGCTGCCCATCGCGCTGATCGTCTGGCTGCTGCCGCTGGTCGCCGTGGTGATGACCTCCATGCGCTCGCTGAGCGACATCACCCAGGGCAACTACTGGGGCCTGCCGACGGAATGGCAGATCCTGGAGAACTACACCACGGTCTTCACCGCCACGCCGATGACGCTCTATTTGATGAACAGCGTCATCGTCACGGTGCCGACGGTCGCCATCACCGTGGCGATCTCGGCCATGGCCGGTTTTGCCCTGGCCAAGTACAACTTCCCGGGCAATGTGCTGCTCTTCGCCATGTTCATTGCCGGCAACTTCATTCCCTTCCAGATTCTGATGATCCCGGTGCGCGACCTGATGGTGCAGCTCGGCATGTACGATACTTACTGGTCGCTGATCCTGTTCCACATCGCCTTTCAAACCGGGTTCTGCACGCTCTTCATGCGCAACTTCATCCAAGCGCTGCCCCATGAACTGATCGAGGCGGCAAGAGTCGAAGGCGCGACCGAGTTCGAGGTCTTCTGGCATGTGGTGCTGCCGCTGGTGCGCCCGGCCTGCGCGGCTCTGGCGGTGCTGGTCTTCACCTTCATCTGGAACGACTACTTCTGGGCCCTGGTGCTGGTGCAGAGCGACGAAGTCAGGCCGGTCACCGTCGGGCTGGCGGCGCTGCGCGGCCAGTGGGTCGCCTCCTGGCAACTGATTTCCGCCGGTTCTCTGGTTGCGGCCCTGCCGCCGGTGATTATGTTCTTTGCCATGCAACGTCACTTCATCGCCGGGCTCACCCTGGGCGCGACAAAAGGCTGAAAGCGATCATGCCGCAATCCTTTGTCCGCCTGGACGGCGCGGACTGTAGTTTCCTGCTTGATTGCCGCGGGCCGGGCATCCCGCTGCTGCTCTATTGGGGCGCCGCCCTGCCCGCGAACATCGACCCTTCGGTCCTGGCGACGGCCACGCGCTCCGGCCTGCGGCAGAACGCAACCCTGGACCAGCCGCCGCCGCTCAGCCTGCTGCCGGAAGGCGGGCTCGGCTTCTTCGGCGCACCGGGCCTTGAGGGTCACCGGGGTCAGGGTGATTGGGCCACCGCCTTTGTCCTGCAGGGCATTGAGGCAGACGAACGGCAACTGCATCTGCAACTGGCCGATCCTGTCGCCGGACTGCGGCTCGACCTGGAAATCAAGCTTCACGAAGTCAGCGGCGTGATCTCACGGCGCGTCACTCTGACCAACGAAGGAACCGGCGCCTATAGTCTGAACTGGCTGGCTGCCGCCGCCTTTGTTCTACCCGACAATGCCGACGAAGCAATGCTGCTGCACGGCGCCTGGTCCGCGGAATTCACGACGCGGCGGGTCGCCCTCGGCGCCGGGCAGATCACCCAGGAGAACCGGCGCGGCCGCACCAGCCACACCGACTTTCCCGGCTGCGTGATCGGCCGCCACGGCTTCGACGATATGCACGGTATCGTCTATGGCTTTCACCTGGCCTGGAGCGGCAACCATCGTCTGGTGATCGACCAGCAGGCCGATGCCGGACGCCAGGTCCAACTCGGCGAGCTGCTGCTGCCCGGCGAAATCGTCTTGAGCGCGGGTGAAAGCTATCAAAGCCCCTGGCTTCATGCCGCCTGGTCGCCGTCGGGCCTGAACGATCTGTCACAGCGTTTTCACGGCTTCCTGCGCGATGTCGTCCTGCCGCCTTCGGTCGCTGCTAGGCCGCGGCCCGTGCACTACAATTCCTGGGAAGCGATCTACTTCGACCACAGCGAGGAGAAGCTCTTTGCCCTGGTCGAGCAGGCCGCAGCCCTTGGTGTCGAACGCTTCGTCCTCGACGACGGCTGGTTCCCCGGCCGCACCAGTGCCGAGGCCGGCCTCGGCGACTGGCAGGTCGACCCGGCGAAGTACCCGGAAGGGCTCGATCCGCTGATTGCCAAGGTGAAGAGCCTGGATATGGAGTTCGGCCTCTGGGTCGAACCGGAGATGATCAACCCGAACAGCGATCTCCACCGCAGCCATCCGGACTGGGTGCTGCATCTGCCCGAACGCGACAGGCCGACAGGGCGCCATCAACTGGTGCTCGACCTGACCCGGCAGGCGGTCGCCGACCACATCTTTACCTGGCTCGACCAACTGCTCTCCGACCACGACATCGCCTACCTGAAGTGGGATCACAACCGCGATCTGGCCCCGGCCGGCGACGGCGAAGGGCGCCCGGCGGCGCGGCGCCAGACCCTGGCCTTCTACGCCTTGCTCGACCGGCTGCGCGCCGCCCATCCGACGGTGGAGATCGAATCCTGCGCCTCCGGCGGCGGGCGTGCCGACTATGGCGTGCTGCGGCGGACGGAGCGGATCTGGACCAGCGACAACAACGACGCCCTGGCGCGCCAGACGATCCAGCGCGGCGCCAGTCTGTTCTTCCCGCCGGAGATCCTGGGCGCCCATGTCGGGCCCGCCGCCAGCCACACCGCCGGCCGCCGCTTCAGCATAGACTTCCGTGCCGGCACCGCGCTTTTTGGGCATTTCGGCCTGGAATTCGATCTGGCAGAGTTGAGCGCGGATGAAACCGCTTCCCTGAAGAACTGGATCGCCACCTACAAGCGCTTCCGCCCCCTGCTGCACGGCGGCAGGCTGTACCGCCTGCCGTTCATGAGCAGCAAGGGGCAGGCCTGGCTGAGCGTCGCGCCGGACCGTTCCGCCGCCCTGGCTGCACTGGTCTGTGTCGACCCGCCGCTGCCGCCGCGTCCTTCCCCGCTCTCCCTGCCCGGCCTCGACCCCGAAGCCGACTACCGCGTCACACTGCTGCCGCCGCTGGCCGAGCGTCTGGCCGACCATCTGGCCAACCTCGATGCCTGGCTCGGCGGGAAGATCGTTCTGTCCGGCCGCCTGCTGGCGGCGGGCGGCATGACCTTCGGCCTGCCGAGGCCGCAGTCCATAGCCCTTCTGCATCTGGAAAAGGTCTGAACCCCTCATGCTTGGCGTTTGCTACTACCCCGAACACTGGCCGGAGAAAGTCTGGACCGAGGACGCCGCGGCCATGGCCGCCCTCGGCATCACCTATGTGCGCATCGGCGAGTTTGCCTGGAGCCAGATGGAGCCGCGCCGCGATGCTTTCGACTGGGGCTGGCTCGACCGCGCCATCGACACTCTGGCGGCGGCCGGCCTGAAGGTCGTGCTGGGCACGCCGACGGCGACGCCGCCGAAATGGCTGATCAACGAGCGCCCGGAAATCCTGCCCGCCGACGAGCGCGGCCGGGTGCTGCGCTTCGGTGCGCGGCGCCACTATTGCTTTTCCAGCCCGGCCTGGTGGGAAGAAACGCAGCGCATCGTCGAGGCCATGGGCAGCCGCTACGGCGAACATCCTGCGGTTGCCGGCTGGCAGATCGACAACGAATACGGCTGCCACAACACAGTGCTGTCTTATGTCCCGCACTGCCTGCCGGCCTTTCGCAACTGGCTGCACAAGCGATATCAGACGATCGAATCCCTGAACGAGGCCTGGGGCACCGCCTTCTGGAGCCAGACTTACGGCGGCTTTCACGAAGTGGATCTGCCCAACCTGACGGTCACCGAGGCCAATCCTTCGCACCTCATGGACTATCGCCGCTTCGCCTCGGATCAGGTCGCCGTCTACAACCGGCTGCAGGTGGACATCCTGCGCCGCCTCTCGCCCGGACGGTTCCTGGCCCACAACTTCATGGGCTTCTTCACCGAGTTCGATCACTACCCGGTGGCCCGCGATATCGATGTCGTTTCCTGGGACAGCTATCCCCTGGGTCACACGGACCAGCGCCTGCCGATGCCGGCCGAAGACAAGACCCGCTGGGCGCGTTCCGGCCATCCCGATGTCGCCGCCTTCCACCACGACCTTTGCCGCGGCATGGGCAGCGGGCGCTGGTGGGTGATGGAACAACAGCCGGGTCCGGTGAACTGGGCCGACTTCAACCCGGCACCGGCCAAGGGCATGGTGCGGCTCTGGACCTGGGAGGCTTTTGCCCACGGCGCCGAGGTGGTGTCCTACTTCCGCTGGCGTCAGGCGCCCTTCGCCCAGGAGCAAATGCATGCCGGGCTCAACCGGCCCGACGGCGTACTGGACCAGGGCGGCGAGGAGGCAACCCAGGTCGGCCGGGAGATGACAGCCTTTGGCGAAGCCCTCGGCGCAAGACGTCAGGCGCCGGCGGCCCTGATCTTCGACTACGAAGCGGTCTGGACCTTTCAGATCCAGCCCCAGGGTCTCGGCTTCAACTACAAGGCCCTGGCGCACCGTTTCTACCGCTGCCTCCGGCGTCTCGGCCTGGATGTCGACATCCTGCCACCGGGCGCACCCCTCGACGGCTACGCCCTGGTGGTGGCGCCCAGCCTGCCGATGATCGACGGCGCCGCCGTCGCCGCGTTGGAGAGTTCCGGCGCCACCATCGTGCTGGGCCCGCGCAGCGGCGCCAAGACCAAGACCTTTCAGATCCCAGAAGGCTTGCCGCCGGGCGCCCTGCGCGCCCTCGTCGACCTGCAGGTCACCCGGGTCGAGAGCCTGCCGCCCTCTGTTCAGGACCAGTTGACCTGGGCCAACAAAACCTATCCGGTCGGTTTGTGGCGCGAACGCCTGGAGAGCGATAGCGCCGAGAGCACCGCCACCTTTCAGGACGGCGAAGCGGCGATCATGACACAGGACGACCGCCACTATCTCGGTTTCTGGCCGGAGGAAGCCTTCCTCACCGACTTCATCGCCGCTCTGGCCGAAGCACGCGGGCTGACGATCCAGCGCCTCGACGAGGCCCTGCGCCTGCGCCGCCTCGGCGACCTCACCTTCGCCTTCAACTACGGCGATCGGTCCCTGCCGGCCCCGGCGCCGGAGGGCGCGGACTACCTGCTCGGCGGTCCGGAAATTCCCGCCCACGACCTGGCGGTCTGGAAAACGCAGTAAGCGGGGCGGGCCAGCAATGCCCGCCCCATACTCTGCTGCTGCGCTACTGCAAGGCGCGCCGCAGCGCCGGAGCGTTCGACAGGATCAGAACGTCGAAGGCCAGCACCGCCAGCAGGGTGAGCCCCACCAGGGGAAAGGCGAGGGACAGCAGCAGCATGATGAAGACCGCCCCCTTCCACAGCGGCAGGTTGGCGGGCAAGGGCGGCGCCGCAAGACGCAGGGCGCCGCTGGGCCGGCGTTTCCACCACATGACCACGCCGCTGATGCAGATGAAGATCACGGTGAGACAGAACAGCGCGTTCAGCGCCGTGTTCCACAGCCCCATGTCACCCTGATGCAGGGCGGTGCCCACGGCCATGGCCTTGGCCGCCAGGGAATAGTCCGCGAAACCGACCTCAGCCAGGACCTTGCCGGTGTATTGGTCGATATGCACGGTGCGGTCGCCGGTCGGGGTTTCGGTATCGCCGTCCATGGAATCGGCGGAGACCGTGTAGACCCCAGTGGCATCCCCCGGCAGGCCGATACGGAACTGCTGGTCGAAACCGATGGCCCGCGCCAGATCCTCGATGCTGTTCAGATTGACCGCCACGCCTTCAGGAACACCGGCCGTCCCGACGTCGGATCCGGAGAGCGGCAACGGCGTCTGCTCCAGCCCCCAGGGCACCTCTTTCAGGGCGCCGTGGTTCATGGCCGCATGGGTCTCGTCCGACAGCGGCACGTTGTCCCACTTCTCGGCCGGGAAAGTGCTCCAGGCCTGGACGAACTGGCCGCCCCAGATCCCGGCCCAGGCGAGGCCGGAGATCAGGAAGAAGACCATCACGATGGAAGTGTAAAAACCCGCAGTGACGTGGAGTTCTTTCCAGAGCGCACGGCCTCGCGTGTTCAGCCGCGGGATGAGAACGCGGGCAAAGCCGGTGCCGTCGCGCGGCCACCAGAGATAGAGGCCGGTCACGACCAGCACGATGGCGAGACCGGCAGCGATTTCGATCAGCCGGTCACCGAGATCGCCGATCAACAGAGTGCCGTGGATATCGCTGGCAAAGTAAAACCAAGTCGAATCCTTTTCGACCGCGTTCAGCACCGCGTTGGTGTAGGGATCGACCGCAACGATCATGCTCACGCCGTCCACCCCAACCGTCACCAGCGCCGTACGGTCTGCTGCCGGAGGCGGCATGTACTGTGTGACGCTTCCTGTCGGATACAGCGCCGCCGCGGCCTGGGCCTTGGCGATGGGCGAGCTCATCTCCCCCTGCGGCGTCACGTAGAGGCGCTCGCCGAAACGTGTCTCCACCGAGTTGAAATAGACCATGATGAGGCCGGTGATCGACAGCATCAGGAGAAAGGGTACGACGTAGAGACCGGCATAGAAGTGCCAGCGCCAGGCGGCGACGTAGAACTTTCTTGCGAAGGTGTTGGTTTCACCACGGGTTTCATCGGGCGTGTCAGCGGCCAGCGGCCGGCCCGATGCAGTAGCTGCATTGTCCATAAGAGAGCTTTCCTTTGACGGCAGCCCGACGCGCAAAAAGCGCGGCTACCGAAGCCGATGTGTTTTGGGTGTGAAGAATCAGCCGGGGAAAGTCGGAGGGGCCCGCGCGGCGAGGTCGTAACGCCGTTCGAAGCTTGGAGGGATGTCGCTGTCGCGAACTGCGAGACGTTGCAGGTCTGCCAGAAGCGGTGGCGCGGCAAAGGCCGGCGCCGCGGCCATCAAGGGAACGGAAAGGCCACAAAAACCGGAACACTTTTGGAAGACGTTGCCATCGGCCGGGCTGGGTTGCCGGCGGTCTTCCCCGGTCTGTGATGCAAAGCCGTCTTCCTGCGGATAGAGGCTGCGCAGGTCGACAAGGCCGTTTGGCGTACAGATGATGTAAAAGGCGTCGTCGCCCGTGCTCGCCTGTACGGGAAAGCAGGGCAGCAGCAAACGCGCCATCAGCATCAGCGCGACAACGGCCACCGCACGGCGTCTGACGAGCGCCGGCCGCCGTGGCCGGGCAGGTGCTGTCGCTGACATCATGTGCTACCCAAGGGATCCCAAGATCCGTCGGATGGCTTTACGCCACCCATTCCTCTCTGTTCTCACGGCAGTGTAGGAGCATCAGACGACCAACGCACCGGGACAAGGTGTCGCGGTCTGCAAGCCGGATCAGCCGCTATGGGTCTTTACTTTGCGGCCTCATTGATTTGATCATGCCGTGCCTGAATGGGCGCCGGCCAGCGGCTCTTGATGTAAGACAGCACGGCCCAGATCTCATCATCGCTCAAGACGCCCTCGTAGGCCGGCATATCGCTTTGATAGTTGCCGCCGACGATCGCGGCGGGACCGTACTTCGTGAGAGCAAAGAGCTGTGCGTCGGGATGGTGCCAGGTATGGCCCGTTTCATCATGCGGCGGCGCCGGCAGGCGCCCGTCAGAACGGCGTTGCCGCCAGTCGGGCTGGCCTTCAAGGCCAGCCCCATGACAGGCGGCGCAGTGATCATCATAGACCTGCCGGCCCAGAGCCAGCCTGTCACGGTCTGATGGATCTATGCCGGAAGCCTGATCGCCCCAATTCAAAGCATAGCTCGCCAACACACCCAGACCGAGGGTGGCGACCACAGCCAAAACGGTCCAGCGGTCTTTCCGCCACATGGCCAAACCTGTCCCCTACCAACTGCCGACGGCAAAAGCCTGCACTTTCCAGCAAGGGTAAGGTCAAGGCGCCTTTTGCCTGTACCTCAGCGCTGCAGAGAAGGAATCAAACCAGGGCTTTCAGCACCGCCTCGCCGCAGGTTTTGGTGTCCGCCGTGCCGCCGAGGTCGCGGGTACGGGTCGCCGGGTCCTCCAGCGCCGTTTCGATGGCCGCTTCCAATTCCGCGGCGGCCTCGGCCTCGCCCAGGTGGTCCAGCATCATGGCGGCGGTCCAGACCGCGGCGATGGGGTTGGCGATGCCCTGGCCGGCAATGTCCGGGGCCGAGCCGTGCACCGGCTCAAAGAGGGAGGGGAATTCCCGGGTCGGGTTCAGGTTGGCCGCCGGGGCGATGCCGATGGAGCCGGCCACCGCCGGGCCGAGGTCGGAGAGGATGTCGCCGAAAAGGTTGGAGGCGACCACCACGTCGAACCAGTCCGGATGCTGCACGAAGTGGGCCGTCAGGATATCGATGTGATACTGCGCGGTGTCGATGCCCGGGTGGCGTGCCGAGGCTGCGGCGAAGCGTTCATCCCAGTAAGGCATGGTGTGGACGATACCGTTGGACTTGGTGGCCGAGGTCACGTGCTTGCGCTTGCGCTTGGCCGCCAGTTCGAAGGCGTAGTCGAGAATGCGGTCGGTGCCGCGGCGGGTGAAGATCGAGAGTTGCGAGACCATCTCGTGATCGGTGCCGCCGTAGAGCCGCCCGCCGACCTCCGAATACTCGCCTTCGACATTCTCGCGCACCACGATGAAGTCGATGTCTTCCGGGCCGCGCCCGGCCAGGGGCGAGGTCATGCCGCGCAGCAGGCGCACCGGCCGTACGTTGGCGTAGAGGTCGAGTTCGCGGCGCAGCGGAATCAACAGACCCCAGAGCGAGACGTGATCGGCCACCCCGGGCCAGCCGACGGCGCCGAGATAGATCGCATCAAAGGCCTTGATCTGTTCGATGCCGTCCTCCGGCATCATACGCCCGGTCTCGGCATAGCGCTGGCAGGACCAGTCGAAGTCCTGCCAGTCGATGGTAAAGCCGTGCTTGGCCGCCACCGCCTCCGCGGCCCGCTGGCCGACCGGAATCACTTCCCCGCCGATCCCGTCGCCCGGGATCACCGCTATGCTGTGCTTACGCGTAGTCATCGTTCCGCCTCACTGAAAAAACCATGAAATTCCTGATAGATCAGATCCGGGTTCTCTTCGGCCAGATAGTGACCGCCCGGCACCGCCCGCCCCCGCACGTCCTCGGCCCGCGCGCGCCACAGGGCCAGCACATCGAAACAACGATCGACGGCACCGCCCGCCCCCCAGAGTGCCAAGAGGGGACAGGCGACCTTGCGCCCGCCGTCTTCATCGTCGTGGCGAATATCGATGCCGGCCGAGGCACGGTAGTCTTCGCAGGTGGCGGTGATCGTCGCCGGATCGCGAAAGGCGGCGAGATAGTTTTCAAGCGCTTCAGCGCTGAAGGGTGTCATGCCCGCCGGCCCGGCGCCGCAGCGCCAGCGCCAGAAAGCCTCCGGGTCGGCGGCCATCATCTGCTCGGGCAGCGGCGCCTTCTGAATCATGAAGAACCAGTGCCAGTAAGCACGGGCAAAAGCCTCGTCGGTGAGGCGATACATCTCCCGCGTCGGGGCGATGTCGAGCAGGGCCAGCCGCTGGACCCGCGCCGGCCAGTCGAGCGCCAAGCGGTGCGCGACCCTGGCGCCGCGGTCATGGGCGCCGACAAAAAAGCGGTCATGACCCAGTTGCGCCATCACCTTCACCATGTCGGCAGCCATGGCGCGCTTGGAATAGGGCGTATGTTCGGCATCGCTCGGCGGCTTGGAGGAGCGGCCGTAGCCGCGCAGGTCGGCGGCGACGACGGTGAAGTCCCTAGCCAGCCGCGGCGCGATCTTGTGCCACATGGCATGGGTCTGGGGATTGCCGTGCAGCAACAGCAGCGCCGGGCCCGAACCGCCGGTCACACCGTGAATGGTCGCGCCCGCGCCGGAAAGGTCGAATTCTTTGAAACCTTCGAACATGCTCACCCCTTCAACATGCTCTCTGGGTAACGAAGCGCCGGGCCGCTGTCCAATCGCCGCAATTGATCGCAGATCGCGATCAATCAGCTTCTGCTCTGCCGGCCCTCTGATTCAGTTGGCGGGCTCGCCCGGCAGGTAATCGAGAAACGCCAGCGCGCTCTGCATCACCTCCCGGTCGCGCCAGACGACATAGACCTCAACCAGCGGACCGCCGTCCTGCAGCGGGCGATAGGCCACGTCGTCGCGCTGGAACTGGGTGACCCAGGCCGGCACCAGCGACAGGCCGAGACCGGCGGCCACCATGGAGATGATCACATGGCGTTCGTTGGCTTCCTGCAGAATGCGCGGCTCGTGCCCGCGGCTGCGGAAATAGTCGTGGATGACATCGAAGAGAATCGGCCGGTTGGAGCGGGCCGGAATCACCAGCGGTTCCTTGGCAATCTCCGCCACCGGCACCGTCTTGCGCCGCGCCAGCCGGTGATCCGCCGGCAGCGCCGCGACGATGGGTTCGGTCAGGACATGACGGGCCTTCAGGTGATCGTCCTTCGGCAGAATCCGCACGAAGGCAATGTCCAGGTGCCGGTTTGAGAGGGCATGGAGCGCCGGGGCCGAAAGCAGCTCGTTGACCTTGATTTCGACATCCGGATAGTCGCGGCGAAAACGCCGGACCACCTGCGGCAGCAGACCTGCGGTGGCCGAATCGACCCCGCCGACCTTCAGCAGCTCGGCCCCTTCGCCGGCCACGGCGCGGGCCGCTGCGGCGGCGGCTTCGGCCTGGGCAAGGGTCGCCTGCGCCTCCGGCAAAAAGCTCTCCCCCGCCCGGGTCAGGCTGACCCGCCGGGTCGTGCGCAAAAACAGGCGCACCCCCAGTTCGTCTTCCAGGCCGCGGACCTGGGCGGAAAGGGCCGGCTGCGCCATGTGCAGGCGCTCCGCCGCACGGCCGAAGTGCAATTCTTCGGCCACCGCCAGGAATATCCGCAATTGCTTAAGTTCCATGGATGAATAGGCCTGCAAGGGATCGGAATGACTTATTTTCTTCCAGGTGATTGTTCAATAAATTCATCTCAATCCGCAAGCGGCTGCCGACTAGCATCCGCCACAGCAAACAACGGTGAAGACAACAGTTGTAAATCGGGAGGTTATGCAATGAAGAGATTAGTCACTCTGGCGGCGTCTGCCGCCGTTATCCTCGGCGCGGCGCAGATCAGCCAGGCCGCCGACTATCCGACCAAGGCGATCACCTACATCGTGCCCTACAACCCGGGCGGCGAGTCCGATGTGACCGCCCGCTTCCAGGAGTCCTATTTCAAGGACGTCGCCGGGCAGGACGTGGTCATCCAGTACAAGCCCGGCGCGGGTGGCGCCACGGCCTGGGCACAGTTGAACGGTTTCGAGCCCGACGGCTACACCGTCATGAACGTGAATTTCCCCCATGCCATCCTGCAGCCCTCGATGAAGGATGTCGGCTATCAGACCGAGGACGTGAAACCGGCCTTCGTCTTTCACTACACCCCGGACGCGATCCTGGTGCGTGCCGACAGCCCCTATCAGACCCTGCAGGACCTGATCGACGACGCCAAGGCGAACCCCGGCGCCACCACCTTCTCCGGCTCCGGCACCAATTCGGCCAACCATCTGGCGACTGTGCGTTTCGACCAGATGGCGGGCACCAGGTCGACCTACATCCCCTTCAAGGGCTCGGCCCCCTCCATGGCGGCGCTGCTCGGCGGCCAGGTGAAGGCGGCGATGAGCTACACCACCCAGGGCATCAAGGCCGGTGATCAGGTGCGGGTTCTGGCGATCGCCACCGAAGAGCGGGTGGCGGCCTATCCCGACGTCCCGACCTTCAAGGAACTCGGCTTTGACTATGTGGCCGGCGCCTATCGCGGCGTGACCCTGCCGAAGGATGCGCCCGCGGCGGTGCGCCAGAAGCTTTCCGACATCATCGGCGCGATCAACGCCAAGCCGGAGTTCCGGCAGAAGATGGAGGAGAACGGCTACGTCGTTACCGACATTCCCCACGACAAGGTCGACCAGTTCATTGCCGACCGCCGTGCGGAATACGCTTCCGCGATTGAGGCCCTGAAGGCAGCCAACTAAGCTTCAGGTCCAAGTTTCCCAGGCAGTACCGGAAGCGCGTCGATGCTCGAATCCCTGGTGGCGGCCCTGTCGCCGCTGAACCTTGCCCTCGCCCTTTGCGGCGTTCTGGCGGGAACGGTCATCGGCGCGCTGCCCGGCCTCTCGGCGACCATGGCGGTCGCCGTTCTGGTTCCCTTCACCTTCACCATGGACCCGGCCTCGGGCCTCATCGCCCTGGGGGCGGTCTACACCGGGGCCATCTACGGCGGCGCCTATGCCGCCATCCTGGTGAACACGCCCGGCACCCCGGCGGCCATCGCCACCGCCATGGACGGCTTTCCCATGGCCAAGCGCGGCGACGGCGACCTGGCGGTGACGCTTTCCTGCCTGGCCTCGGTCGTCGGCGGGCTGGTCGGCGCCCTGGCGCTGTTGTTCCTGGCGCCCCCGCTGTCGCAGATCGCGCTCGCCTTCGGGCCGGTCGAGTATTTCTGGCTGGCGATCTTCGGGCTCTCGCTGATCGCCACCCTCTCGGCGGGCCACACCCTGATGGGCATCATCGGCGGCTGCATCGGTCTGCTGCTCTCCACCGTCGGCTCGGCGGTGGTCGGCGGCGACGTGCGCTACACCTTCGGCCAGACCCAGTTGCTCGGCGGCATCCCGATCATTCCCGCCATGATCGGGCTCTATTGCATTCCCGTGCTGATCGATCTGGTGATCCGCCCGGAAGCGCATCTGGAGCGCCGCAGCGAGCAGATGGCCGGATTCCGCCTCATCGAGGCGCTGGGCAAGGTCTGGCGGTCGAAGTTCAATCTCGTGCGCTCCGCCGTCATCGGCACCGCCGTGGGTATCCTGCCCGCAGCCGGCGGCTCGGTCGCCGGGCTGGTCGCCTATACCGAGGCCAAGCGCACCTCCAGGGAATCCAAAGACTTCGGCAAGGGCGCCACCGACGGCGTCATCGCCTCGGAGGCCGCGAACTCCGCCACCGTCGGCGCGCTGCTGGTCCAGGGCATCCGCACCGGCCCGCAGCTCTTCACCCAGCAGGGCGACATCGTCTACACCTTCGTCATCGGCCTGATCATCGCCACCATGCTGATGCTGCCCACCGGGCTGGTGGTCGGGCGCTACGCCTTCCGCCTCATCATCTCGGTGCCCAAGACCGCCCTGGCGCCGGGGATCGCCCTGTTGACCGTCATCGGTTCCTACGCCATCGAGGTCAACACGGTACATGTGCTGATGATGGTCGGCCTCGGCCTCGTCGGCTGGGTGCTGGCGCGCATCGGCCTGCAGGCCTCACCCATTGTGCTCGGCCTGATCCTCGGCCCCATCGCCGAAGCCGGTTTCGTGCAGGCCTGGCTGATCGGCGGCGCCCAGGGCAACATCCCGGCGATGTTCTTCGGCCGGCCGATCTCTCTCGCCATCATCGCCCTCACCCTGCTGACCCTCGGCTGGCCCTTCATCGCCGCCTGGCGGGCAAAGCGCAAAGCCGCGGGGGCCACCTGACATGGAACTCGGCAGCAGAACCGGCGACCTGATCGCCGCCGGCCTGGCCCTGGCGCTCGGCGGCTACGCGCTTTCCCAGACCGGAGAGATGTCGGAGCTGGGGGCCGTCTTCCCCACCACCGCGGCCATCGTGTTGATCCTCGCCGCGCTTGGCCTCGCCCTGCGGGTGGTGCTGCGCCGCGGCGACAATGCCGAAGAGCGAAGCCTCTGGAGCGGCCTGGAATGGCCCCGCCTCATCGGCCTTTCCATCACCCTTCTGGCCTGGGCCCTGCTGCTGAAGCCCATCGGTTTTCTGCCGGTCGCCGCCCTCGGCCTGTTCGCCGTGGGAATCACCGCCTACCGCGAGCGCATGAGCCTGAAGGCCTTCGCCCTGCACCTCCTGGCCGCCGCCGCCCTGCTGGCCGGCTTCTACGGCCTCTTCGCCCTGGTGCTGCGGGTGCCGCTTCCTTAGATTCCTTAACGTCTTGACGGCACCGGCCCACTCCCCCTCCCGGCCACCCAACGCCAGTATCCTATGGGTGGCCGGGAGGGGGAGTGGGCTGGAACTGCTTCGACGTAAGTCGAAAACGCTCTAAGACCGCCCAAAAAGCAAAACCCCCGGTTTTGACCGGGGGTTTTGGAAACTGGTGGAGCCGGACGGAATCGAACCGACGACCTCTACAATGCCATTGTAGCGCTCTCCCAACTGAGCTACGGCCCCACAGGGAACCCCGGTCCTGGCCGGTAAAACCGGCGCCGGCGGGGTGATCGGCGGGAAATTAGGTATCCCGCCCCGGCAAGGCAAGGAAAAAGTCGCAGGCGCGGCCCGCGCCGCGCCCGCCTTCAAACATGTGCCTCAGGTGTCGTCTTTCTCACCCTCGACCACCACATCGGCCATATCGTCGTCGTCGCCAAGGTCCGAGGTGTCTTCGATGACGCTGTCGTCGTCATCGTCGCCGGCCGCCTCCTTCAGCAGGGCATCGGCCTCCTCGTCCTCAACATCGATAGCCTCTTCCTCGTCGTCGGCCGCCTCATCTTCCGCCGGCGCCGGCTTGGCGGCCGCCTTGGGCTTCGGATCGGGTTTGGCCGCCGCGCGCGGACGGCGTGACTTCAACAGCGCTTCGGGATCAAACTGCGTCTCGCAGGACGGGCAGATGATCGGCGTTTTCTTCAGGTCGTAGAACTTGGTTCCACAATTCTGACAAATGCGCTTGGTTCCCCACTTCGGATTAGCCACCAGCGCGTCCTCCAAACGATCTTAATGGTCACGGCCCCTGGCTTGGCAATTGCCATGATCGTGCATCGCTGTCAAAAGGTAATTCGGGGCCGCGCACGATCGCGAGGCCGGAAACGGCGGCAGCCGCTCAAGCAACCGCCGAAGAAACCTCCGCAAGCAAGGAAGCAACCCTTTGAGACCCATGACCGCCCAGCCGACAGAGGCACTGTCCGGTACGGTAAAGCTGCCCGGCGACAAATCGATTTCGCATCGCGCCCTGATGCTGGGCGGGCTGGCGGTCGGGGAGACCACCATCGACGGCCTGCTGGAGGGCGAAGACGTGCTCTGCACCGCCGCGGCGATGCGCGCCCTGGGGGCGGAGATCACCCGCGACGACGTTGGGCGCTGGCATGTCTGGGGCCGCGGCATCGGCGGGCTGGTCGAGCCGGACAACGTGATCGACATGGGCAACTCCGGCACCGGCGCGCGGCTGCTGCTGGGCATCCTGGCAAGCCATCCGCTGACCGCCGTGCTGACCGGCGATGCCTCGCTGCGGGGCCGGCCCATGGCGCGGGTCACCGATCCGCTGTCGGCCTGCGGCGCGGAATTCATCGCCCGCGAAGGCGGACGCCTGCCGCTCACGGTGGTCGGCAGCCGCCAGCCTCTGCCGCTCGACTATGAACTGCCGGTGCCCTCCGCCCAGGTGAAGTCGGCGGTGCTGCTGGCCGGGCTGAACGCCCCCGGCGACACCCGGGTGGTGGAACGCGAGGCGACGCGCGACCACAGCGAGCGGATGCTGGCTTACTTCGGCGCCACCCTGCGGCGCAACGAGATCGCGGTGGAGGGCGGCCGGGCCGAGGAGATTATCCTCAGCGGCCAGCCCGAACTGACCGGCCGCCCGGTCCAGGTACCGGCGGACCCCTCGTCCGCCGCCTTTCCTCTGGTCGCGGCGCTGCTGCTGCCGGGATCGGAGGTCCGCCTGATCGGCGTCGGCATGAACCCGCAGCGCAGCGGCCTGCTGACCACCCTGCAGGAAATGGGCGGCGATATCGAGATCACCGCGGCGCGCGAGGAAGGCGGCGAGCCGGTGGCCGACCTGCTGGTGCGCGGCGGACCGCTGCAGGGCGTGGAAGTACCCGCCGAGCGCGCACCCTCGATGATCGACGAGTATCCGGTTCTGGCCATGGCGGCCGCAGCAGCGGAGGGCCGCACGGTGATGAACGGCCTGGGCGAACTGCGGGTGAAGGAAAGCGACCGCCTGGCCGCCGTCGCCCGCGGACTCTCCCTCTGCGGCCTGAAGGTCGAGGAAGGCCCGGACAGCCTGGCCGTCGAGGGCGTGAAGGGCCGCCCGCCGGGCGGCAACAACCAGCCGGTCGAAACCGAACTCGACCACCGCATTGCCATGAGCTTCCTGGTCCTCGGCATGGCCAGCGAACGGTCGGTCCAGATCGACGACGCAACCCCCATCGCCACCTCCTTTCCGGATTTCACCCGGCTGATGCAGGACCTGGGGGCAGAACTGAGCGATGCGTAATGCGGCTGCGGCCGGACAGCAGCCGGCGCCATGATCATCGCCGTCGACGGACCGGTCGCCGCCGGCAAGGGCACCCTGGCCAGACGTCTGGCCGCGGCCCTGGATTACGGTTATCTGGACACCGGGTCCATCTACCGCGCCGTGGCGGCCAGGATCCTGGCCGGCGGCGGGGACCCGGAAGATCACGATCTGGCCGCGCAGACCGCCGAGAATCTGCAGCCCGGCGACCTGGAACGCGACGATCTGCGCCGCGAAGCAGTCGGGCAAGCAGCCTCAAAAGTGGCGGCGAATCAAGCGGTTCGCGAGGCCTTGCTGGCCTTTCAGCGGCGCTTTGCCGTCCAGCCCCCCGGCGGCAAGACGGGGGCGGTTCTGGACGGCCGCGACATCGGAACGGTGGTCTGCCCCGACGCTCACGTGAAATTATTCCTAACAGCCTCCATGGAGGCCCGCGCCCGGCGACGCCATAAAGAGTTGCTAGAACGGGGTGAGGAGAGTATATACGCGCGCGTTTTGCAGGATTTGCGCGAACGGGATGCGCGCGACAGCGGGCGGGAAACCGCCCCACTGAAGGCCGCTGAAGATGCTTTGCGGCTCGATACCAGCGAGATGGATGCCGATCAGGTTTTCGCTGCCGCGATTGCCGAGATTACCAAGCGGCAGCGCCCGTAGAAGCGGGCGGGACGGGGTTTGCCGGCTGGCGCCCCCGATCACAAAGAAAACCCTGCCGCTTCGATCCGGTTCTGGCAGGTTCTGCAGGATTGCTTTGAGTGCCCGGGATGGTCCCGGGAAGACCGGCGGAACAACCGCCCGGCCTGGATAGTGCAGAAATAGAGAAAGGACGACCCGAATGGCTGATGTGGCCAGCGAGACCGCCGCGGCACCTACCGAAAGCTTTGCCGCCCTCCTAGATGAATCCCTTGGCACTGACGACGCTCTTGAAGGCAAGGTCCTTCGGGGCACCATCATCGCGATCGAAGGCGACACCGCCGTCGTCGATGTGGGCCTGAAATCGGAAGGGCGCGTCGCCCTGAAAGAATTCGCCGAGGCCGGCCAGATGCCGGAACTGAAAGCCGGCGACGAGGTCGAGGTTTACCTCGAGCGCATGGAAAACAAGAACGGCGAAGCCATGCTGAGCCGCGAGAAGGCAAAGCGCGAAGAAGCCTGGACGCAGCTTGCCAAATCCTTCGACAGCAACGAGCGGGTCACCGGCACCATCTTCGGCCGGGTCAAGGGCGGTTTCACCGTCGATCTCTCCGGCGCCGTGGCCTTCCTGCCCGGCAGTCAGGTCGATATCCGCCCGGTGCGCGACGTCAGCCCGCTGATGGGCACGCCGCAGCCGTTCCAGATCCTCAAGATGGACCGCTCGCGCGGCAACATCGTGGTGTCCCGCCGCGCGGTGCTGGAAGAAACCCGCGCCGAGCAGCGCTCCGAGCTGGTCGCCAACCTGAAGGAGGGCCAGGTCCTCCAGGGTGTGGTGAAGAACATCACCGACTACGGCGCCTTCGTCGATCTCGGCGGCGTCGACGGGCTGTTGCACGTCACCGACATTTCCTGGAAGCGCATCAACCACCCGACCGAGGTGCTGTCCATCGGCCAGCAGGTCGACGTGCAGGTCATCCGCTTCAACGCCGAAACCCAGCGCATCAGCCTGGGCATGAAGCAGCTTGAGGCCGATCCCTGGGAAGGCGTTGCCGCCAAGTACCCGGTCGGCACCAAGTTCACCGGCCGCGTCACCAACATCACCGACTACGGCGCCTTTGTGGAGCTGGAAGCGGGCATCGAAGGTCTGGTCCACGTCTCCGAGATGAGCTGGACCAAGAAGAACGTGCATCCGGGCAAGATCGTCTCCACCTCTCAGGAGGTCGAGGTCATGATCCTCGACGTCGACGAGCAGAAGCGCCGCATCAGCCTGGGGCTGAAGCAGTGCGGCTCTAACCCCTGGGAAGGTTTCCTGGAGAACCACAGCGTCGGCAGCGAGCTGGAAGGCGAGATCAAGAACATCACCGAGTTCGGCCTTTTTGTCGGCCTGCCCGGCGAAATCGACGGCATGGTCCACCTGTCCGATCTGGACTGGAACCTGTCCGGCGAGGAAGCGGTCAAGCAGTACAACAAGGGCGACAGCGTGAAGGTGAAGGTGCTGGACGTCGACGTGGAGAAAGAGCGCGTCAGCCTCGGCATCAAGCAGCTCGGCGAGGATCCCTTCGCCGGTTCCACCGAGAACCTGAAGCGCGGCGACGTGGTCACCTGCACCGTCCATCAGGTGGTGGACAACGGCCTGGAGGTTCAGATCGGCGACGGGGCCATCGGCTTCATCCGCAAGGCCGAACTGTCCCGCGACCGCAGCGAACAGCAGCCGAGCCGCTTTGCCGTGGGTGAGAAGATCGACGCCCGCATCACCGCGATCGATCCCAAGACCCGCAAGATCGCCCTGTCGATCAAGCAGCGCGAAATCGCCGAAGAGAAGGAAGCCGTGGCCGAGTACGGTTCCACCGAGTCCGGCGCCAGCCTGGGCGACATCCTGGGTGCGGCCATTTCCAAGGCGGCCCGCCAACGCGACGCCGACTCTGCGGCGGCCAGTCCCGCGGCCGAGGAAGCTAGCGGCTCCGAAGAGGCCTCCGAAGAAGGCCAAGCCGAAGAGACCGGGGAAAACCCGGACGAAAACAAGTAGACCCGAGTCGTCCGAACGGAAGATAAGCCCAACAGCGTCCGGGCTACTTTCGAGAGGTTCATTTGGGGGGTTCCCCCAAGGGTTTAGAAGCGGCCCGCCAAGTCCCGGCGGGCCGCTTTTTCGTGCCTGACCGGCAGTGTTTCGGCAGGCTTGGAGCCAAGTTGATCAGAAAAAGCGAAAAAACGTTTGTTCTGAAAGGCTTACACTTGACGCCCGAGAGATCCTCTGGCAACGTTTCCGGCACTTGGGGCTGAATCGTCTCCAGATCCAGCCAACCAAGGGCAGCGCAGGCCAATCGCCGCACCGGGGCAGAGCAAAGCAATGTCCAGCGGGGGAACATAAGCGGCAAGGTCTGTGAGTTGCGGGAGGCAAACCGGCAGGGGACACCCGATCGATGCAAGGGTCGGGAGGGGAATGAATTCGCTATGACGAAATCAGAGCTGATCCAACATATTGCTGATCTGAATCCGCATCTCTATCACCGTGATGTGGAACGCATTGTCACAACGATCTTCGATGAGATCTCCGAAGCCCTGTCTCGTGGCGACCGGGTGGAACTGCGCGGTTTCGGCGCCTTTTCCGTGAAAAAGCGCGAGGCGCGCGTCGGCCGCAATCCGCGGACCGGCACCGCCGTCAACGTGTCAGAAAAACATGTTCCCTTCTTCAAGACCGGCAAGCAACTGCGCGAACGCCTGAACGGGCGCCAGGGATAGCGGGCCCCAGGAAGCGGGCCCCAGGAAACCGGCAGGTCCCTCACCCGGCCGCCCTCTGATCCGCATTCTGGGCCTGTGATCCATCGAAACGCAGACATCCAAAGCGAAGCGGCAAGAGGCCTCGCAGAGGACGCGCGCTTCGTCTAGACTGCCCGGAACAGCTTGCCTTGAATTCGGTTCCAACCTGCAGAGTGGCACTGACGTGCGGTACTTTTTCTGGATCCTGACACTGCCGCTGGTGGCGGTCTTCATTATCTTTACCGTCGCCAACCGCGCGCCCGTGGTGATCGACTTCTGGCCTTTTGAGCTCACCCAGTCGCTGCCGTTTTCCTTGGTTGTGCTGCTCAGCCTTCTGTTCGGTTTCATCGTCGGCGCCTTCCTGATGTGGCTGCGCTTCGGCGTCGCACGGGCCAGGGCCCGCCATGCCGAACAGCGCGCCGCGGTCCTGGAAAAGGAACTGCAGAACCTGAAGCGCAGCCGTGCCGCTGAGGGAACCGCCGCGGCGCGGGCCGCCGGGGCGGCGCTGACCCTTCAGTCTTCCGGTCAGAACCCGGGCCAGCCCCCCGGTCAGCCTGCCGCTGCCGATCAAGCCCCCCGACTGCCTGCCGCTTCCGGCGATCGGTGATGCGCATCGTCTCCGCCGCAGAGGTGGAAACGGCCCTGGACTACCCCAGCCTGATCGAAAGACTGCGCCAGGCCTTTCGCCGCGACTTTCAGGTGCCGGTGCGCCATCACCACGACGTCGAGGTCACCGGCGGCAAGACCGCGACCCTGCTGCTGATGCCGGCCTGGCAGGCCGACCGTCATATCGGCGTGAAGATGGTGACCATCTTTCCCGACAACGGTGAAAAAAGCCTGCCCGCCGTCATGGGAATCTATGTCCTGCTGGACGGCAAGACCGGCTCACCGCTGGCCCTGATCGACGGCCCCACGCTGACCGTGCGGCGCACCGCCGCCGCCTCCGCCCTTGCCTCCAGCTATCTCTCCAGGCCCGATGCCGAACGGCTGCTGATGGTCGGCACCGGGGCCATGGCGCCACAACTAATCCAAGCCCATGCGGCGGCCCGGCCGATCTGCAACGTGCTGATCTGGGGCCGCGACTTCGACAAGGCGGACAGGCTTGCCAAGCGCTTAAACCGGAAAGACTTTCGCGTCGAGGCGACGGACGACCTGGCGGCCGCTGCGGAGGGCGCCCATGTCATCTCCTGCGCGACGCTGAGCGATCAGCCCCTGATCCGGGGTGACTGGCTGCAACCCGGCCAGCATATCGACCTCGTCGGCGCGTTCCGCCCGGAGATGCGCGAAAGCGACGACAAGGCAATCGAGCGGGCGCGGGTCTTCGTCGATACCCGCGACGGCGCCCTCAGCGAAGCAGGCGACGTCCTGCAGGCCATCGACGCCGGCGTGCTGACGGCGGAAGACATCGCCGGCGACCTCTTCGAATTGACCCGCGGGGAGCGCAGCGGACGGCGTTTCTACGACCAGATCACGCTTTTCAAGTCGGTCGGCACCGCCATCGAGGACCTGGCCGCGGCGCAGCTGGCCTTCGAACGCAGCTGATTTTTCGGACGCCTTGTCTAGAGCGTTTTCGACTTACGTCGAAGCGGTTCCAGCCCGCTCCCCCTCCCGGCCACCCATAGGATACTGGCCCAGAAAACTCGGGGGGTGGCCGGGAGGGAGAGCGGGCCGGTGCCGTCAAAACGTGAAAGACTCTAGATAGAGTCTTCAGGCGGCGCTGGCTTTCACGCGGAGACGGGGCTATTCAAATCCGCAAGATGTGCGGGATCGACCAAGAAGGTTCTTGTTTCATGAAGGGTTTCGGCCGATGAAGGTTCTGGTGGTCGGCGGCGGGGTCATCGGCCTTTCGACCGCCTGGGCGCTGGTGCGCCAGGGTCATGATCCCGTGGTCTTTGAACAGGGACCCCTGCCGCAGACCGGCGGTGCTTCCTACGACCAGCACCGCCTGATCCGCCTGCCCTATGCCGACCAGACCGGGTATTGCGCCATGGTGGTCGACGCTCTGAAGGCCTGGGACCGCTTGTGGGACGATCTGGGCGAGCGCCACTACGCGGAGATCGGCAGCCTCGCCCTTTCCACGGCGGAGGGCGACTGGGCGGATCTGTCACGCCTGACCCTGGATCGCTTGGGTCTCGGCTATGAAACCCTGGACGCCAGACAGATCGAAGAGCTTTGCCCCTTCATGACCGTGCCGCAGGACGCCTGGGGCCTGGTGAACCAGCGCGGCGGCCTGCTGTTCGCCGCGCGCATCGTCGAGGCGCTGGTGCGCTACCTTCAGCATCGCGGGGTCAGTCTGCGCAGCGAAAGCCGTATCGTCAGCGTCGACCCCGGCGCCGGCTGCCTGACCTTGGAGGACGGCAGCCGCGAGACCGCCGAGGCGATCGTGGTGACCGCCGGCGCCTGGACCGCAAAACTGTTTCCCGAACTGGCGCGCAAGGCTGTGCCCCATCGCCAGGTCATCGCCTATTTGGAGCCGCCGGAAAGCCAGGCCGAGGCCTGGGCGAGAGCCCCGGCCATGGTGCACCTGCTGAACGACGTCGATATCTATGCCGCGCCGCCGGTCGACGGAACCGAGCTGAAGTTCGGCGCGGGCGAACACCGCCGCCCCGGCGACCCCGACAAGCTTGACCCGCTGGGCGAGAACGAGGCCGCGGAAGTCGCCGCCGCCTTCCGCCCCCTGCTGAGGGACTTCGACGACTACAAGATCCTGCGCGGCCAGGTTTGCCCTTATGCGATTTCGCCGGACGACCGTTTCGTAACCGAGCGCAACGGCGGTGTCACCGTGATCGGCGGCTGCAGCGGCCATATGTTCAAATTCGGCGCCCTGATGGGGGAAGAACTGGCCAAAACCGCCACCGGCGAACGCGCCTACGCCGATTTCCGCAGCTGGGCCGAGGGGCGCCGGGAAAGCCTTACCGAAGACTAGAGCGGGTCATGTTTAGACGGAAACACTGTGATGTTTGCGTCTAAACATGTGAATCCGCTCTGCACCTAAAAGATTGGGCGGATTCACCGCCGACTGCCACTGGCAGCACCGCCCCGGCTCTGCTAGGTAGTGCCCATGACCAAAGCCCTTGCACCGAAAGACCGAATCTTCGTCGGCCTGGACACGCCGGACATCGAACGCGCCGTGTCGATCGCCAAAAGCCTCGTTGGTGCCGTCGGCGGCATCAAGATCGGCAAGGAACTCTTCACCGCCCAGGGGCCGGACGGCGTGCGTCTGGTGGCCGGTGGCGCGCCGCTGTTCCTGGACCTGAAGTTCCATGACATCCCCAACACGGTCGCCGGCGCCGTGCGCGCCGCCGTGCACCTGCGCCCGGCCATTCTCAACGTCCACGCCTCCGGCGGGCGGGCAATGATGCAGGCGGCCGGACAGGCGGCGCGGGAGACCGCCGAGGACCTGGGGGTCGAACGCCCCAAGGTAATCGGCGTGACGGTGCTGACGAGCCTCGACGCCCAGGATTTGGAAGAGGTCGGCCAGCGCGGGCCCGCAGAAGATCAGGTCCTCCGCCTTGCCCGCCTGACCCAGGACAGCGGCCTGGACGGCGTCGTCTGCTCGCCGCGGGAGATCGCCGCCATCCGCAAGGCCTGCGGGCCGGACTTCCTGCTGGTGGTGCCGGGCATCCGCCCCTCCTGGTCGAGCAGCGACGATCAGAAGCGGGTGATGACCCCCGAAGAGGCCATTGCCGAGGGCGCCGACCATCTGGTCATCGGCCGGCCCATTGCCGCCGCCGACGACCCCTTGGCCGCGGCCCGGCGCATCACCGAAGACCTCAGCGGCACACTGGTGAACTAGGACCATGGCACCGCAGAACCCCACGCCCTCCGGCCCGCCCGGCGGTCCCCCCAGCAGCGCCGTCGCCGATCTGCCGGTCGCCGCGACGGCAGTCGCCAGCTTCGCCTCCGTCTTCGGCCAGTTGGGCCTCGTCGCGCAGGCCGCCAAGGGCGCCTTCTTCATGCTGATGGGCGCCTGGGCCATCTCCTTCATCCTGCCGACTGGCGGCGGTGCCGGCTTCTTTCTGTTTCTGATCAGCCTCGCCGCCAGCAGCCACTTCGGCGTCAACTGGTGCCGGGTCATGTTGCTGGGCCCCGCAGGACTTCCGGCCCGCAGCCTCAGCTGGGGACCGATCCAGTGGCGCTTTCTCGGCTACGGCATGCTGCTGTTCCTCATCATGATGCTGATGACAATCCCGCTCTCGGCGGTCGGCTCCGTGCTCGCCAGCATTCTCGGGCTGATGTCCTCACCCACCGACCTCGGGCCCGGCTTTTTCGTCGTCGGCCTGTTGATGTTCCTGGGCGCGCTCTACGTGCTGGCCCGGCTTGGATTTGTCTTTCCAGCCGTCGCGGTGGGCGAGGAATACGGCCTGGGCCTCTCCTGGCAGCATTCCGCCGGCCAGGGTTTGCGGCTGACGGCGGCCCTCTTCGCGGCCGGCCTGCCCATCGTTGTCGGCCAGCTCCTGCTCGCCGCTTTCCTCTTCCAGATGTTGCTGGGCGTCAGCATCGGCGAGCTGATGCCGGCGCCGGGTCAGGGCCTGCCTGGCGAAGTCGCGCCGGGCGCCGCCACACCGGGCAGCGCGGTCAGCCCGCGTGAAGCGCCGTCGATCCTCAGCGTCGTCTTCTTCAACGTCATCTCGACGGTGGCCAACTTCCTCTCCTTTGCGGTTCTCTTCTCCCTGCTCTGCCTTGCTTTTCGCACCTGCACCGGCTGGGTGCCGGCCAGCGGCGGCAACCTGCCGGCCGGACCGTTGGAAGACGAAAACAACGGACAGTAGACCCTTCCTCGGGCCCTTTCTCTTGGTCGAATAGTCGCCCCCCTGATATCGTCATGGTTGGATTCGGCGGCGGGTGATGTGCTTCCGCCGCAACACTGCCTTGGGCCGGGCAAACAAGGGGGGGGACGGAGATGACCATCGAGAACACGGGCGCCGAGACCATGCCGGCGCCGTCGGTACCGCTGACATTCGGCACCACTTTCAGTGCCGCCTTCTCATTGGTCTTCACGCAGTTCTGGATGGTCGCCAAGGCCGCAATGCTGCCCCTCCTGATGAGCTTCGTTCTGTCCGCCTTGACGTATTATGTGCTAGCCGTTCTTCCGGACGTCAGCATTGGCGTTGAGATTCTCGGTTTCCTCCCTCTCGCGATCTTCGGCATCGCCTGCAACCGGCTGATGTTGATAGGACGGCAGGCTGGCGCCGTACCGCGCCCTCTGCTGGGCAGACGGACTTTGATCTACTTCGGCTACATCTTGCTCTTCGCTGTGGCCCTCGCGCTGCCCGGCTTCACCATCGCCATCGTGATCCTGGGCGGCAGCGCCCTTTCGATGAGCACGGGTTTCGAAACCCGAGCAGCAACGATGCTCTCCCATTTCGGAATCTTGGTGCCGCTGCTTTTTTTCTTCTATTTGATTTACATGTACTTCGTGACCCGCTTCAGCCTCGTGTTCCCCGCCGTCGCCACCGATCAGAAGCTCGGGCTTGGCGGCGCCTGGCGGATAACGCGCGGCAGTGGCCTGAAACTTTATCTGGTTCTGGTCGTCATCACGGTCCTGAGCCTCGTCACCGTGATCATCATTACCCTGATTATGAACAGCCTTACAGCGGTCTTCTTCGGGGGATTTTCCGCTCTCCCAAGCAATCCCGCCGAAGTGACCTGGGTCACCATCGTATTGACTTCTGCACCAAGCGCCGTGATCGGCCTGCTCTCAGAATATCTCGGCCTCGCTTTGATCATCGCAGCGATTACTTCGGCCTACGCCCAACTCAGCGGTTGGGGCGGTCCGCGCGAAGAAGTGCTACAACGCTTTGAATGATCGATAACGAACCCCCGCGCGAGGCCATCGCGCCCCTGCAGGTCTGGCCGACCATCACCGAAGCCTATGCAAGGCTGTTCGGCAACATTCCAACGCTACTGAAACTCGCCGCCATTCCCATGGCCCTGTCGATGTGGATCGACATCATGACCGGGCCCATGGAGGGACCCTTTGCCCGGGTGGTGAGGGCCTTCTTGCTGGAACTGCCCTGGGTGCTGCTGGGGGTCGCCTGGCTGCGCCAGGTCCTGCAGGTGGACGACGCCAGCAAGCTGCGCTTTTTCCCGGTGCTGCAGCGGCGCCATCTGCAATTCCTGCTCTATTCGCTGCTGCTGTCCTGCATCGACCTGCCTTTGCTGTTCTACCCGGTCGACGGCGCGGCGGCGGAGGAGCCGATCCTCCAGGCGGCCTTCTGGGGGCTCTATCTCCTGACGGTCTATTTGGAGATGCGCTTTGCCTTCGTCTACGTGACCACCGCCGTGGACGAGAACTACAGCCTCGGCCTCGCCTGGCGCCACAGCCGCGGCCCGGCCCTGCGGCTGTTTCTGGTGATCTGCCTGGCGGTGCTGCTGCCCTGGCGGGCTTTCGTCTTCCTGCTGGAGGGGGTGGCCGAAAGCGACGACGTCGCGATCTTCGCCTGGGTCTTCTGGCATGCCGGCCTCTGGCTGCTGCAGGCCGCCTATCTGACCATCCTCGCCATCGCCTTTCGCACCTGCACCGGCTGGGTGCCGCCGCCTGACGCAAAGCTGCTCAAGCGCTTCGAATGACGGCGTCGGCGCAACGAGAGGAATCGGCAAGACCGAGACTGCCGGTCTGGCAGAGCGTGAAAGCCGGCTATGGCACGTCGTGGAAAAATCTTGGCGCTTTGGGGCGGGCGGCCGCCCTGCCTCTCGTAATCTCCATTCTCCTGGAAGGCTTGATTCCCGAAGATTCCGGAAGCGCTCTGGGCATGCTTCGCATCGTCCTTTCATTCGTCCTCGCCGCACTTTTCCAGATCGTTTGGCTGCGCTTCCTGCTTTTGCGTTCACCCGAAACCAGACCCGGATTCTTGAATCTCCCGGGAAGTGGGTTCCTGCCTTTTCTCGGCTATTCCCTGCTGCTGTTGATTCCCTACATACCCGCACTGTTTTTCCAGTACGCCGCAACGAACTACGACGGCCCAACGCCCGTAATCACGATTGCGCTGATCATCGTCTTGTACATCTTTGCGCTCTATATCGGCGTACGTTTCGGCTTTGCCTTTCTATGGATTGCCATTAATGCGCCACAACGCCTCAGGGCCTCCTGGCGCGCCACGCGAAAGAACGGGCTGCGGATCGTCATCGCATTCGGCGCCGTTGCAGTCCCGCTTTTTGCTCTGTTCTTCGCGGGCGGAGTTCTTGCATCGATGGTTTCCACAGATATCGCTTTGCAGCTCGAAACAGGCGTTTATGAAACCTGGCTTTTCTGGATCATGGTGGTATTCGGAAATGCTGCGTTTTATCTCTATTACGCTCTCGCCTGCACGGTCATGGTCCAAGCTTTCACCATCCTGACCGGATGGAACACCAGCCAGCGGGAGATCCTGGAACGCTTCGAATGAGCACGGTGGACAGCGACCTTGGATCGCCTGCCAAACTGCCGGTCTGGCAGACCGTGAAGGCCGGCTATGGCGAGACCACGCGCAACTTCGGCGCCTTCCTGACGGCGGCGGCGGTACCCTTTGCCTTGTCCGTGACTCTCGCCGCGATCATGGCCGAAGCGCCGGAGCGGCGCAGCCTGACGCTGCTTCGCAGCCTTCTCGAAATCACGATCATCGCCGTCTTCGAGGTGGCCTGGTACCGGCACTTGCTGCTCAAGTCGCCCGAAACCCGGCCGCGCCTGCTGCCCCGGCCGGGCCGGCGGCTGGTCCCCTATCTCGGCTATGCCTGGCTTCTCGGTGCCGCCTCCTTCCCGGCGCTTATCGCCATGGAGCCCTTTGCCGAAGGGCCGGGCTCGGCCCTTCAGATCGCCATTGTCATTGTGCTGGTTGGCGCCGCGCTCTATCTGAACATCCGCTTCGCCTTTGCCTTCATCTGGATTGCCGTGGACGAAAGCGGTCGGCTCGGCGATTCCTGGCGTCGCACCAAGGGCAACGGCCTGCGACTCCTTGCCGCCCTGGCCCTGATCGCCATGCTGATCCTGGGCGTGCTTCTGGTCGGGATTCTCCTGCTCGAGTTCGTGTTTCCCGACACCATGATTATGACCCGGCTCGGAACCACTGACGCCGACAGCGGACTTCATTGGGTCAGCCTGACGAGCGGGCAGGCCCTGACCTATCTCCTCTATGGTGTGGGTTGCGCCGCTTTCGTCCAGGCTCTGCGCAGCCTGGGCGGCTGGACCGGCGACCAGCGGGAAATCCTGGAGCGCTTCGATTAGCCCCCATTGACTTAACGGCCTCTCGGCCCCCTAATCCGGCGCTGAGAAGCGCAGCGACCGGACGGAAAATGAGCGTTGACGTCAAAATCTGCGGGATTTCGACACCCGAGGCGATGACCGCGGCGGTGGAGGGTGGCGCCGCCTTCGTCGGGCTGGTGTTCTATCCGCCCAGCCCGCGCGCGGTGACGCCCGAAGAGGCCGCGCCCCTGGCTGCCCTGGTGCCGGAAGAGGTCGTGAAGACCGGCCTGCTGGTCGATGCCGACGACGCCACCATCGAAGCCATCCTGAAAGCGGTGCCGCTGGATCTGCTGCAACTGCACGGCGGCGAGACGCCGGAACGGGCGGCTGACATCAAGGCGCGCTTCGGCATCAGGGTGATGAAAGTGCTGAAACTGCGCCAGGAAAGCGATCTGGCGGCGGCCGAACCCTTTTTTGGTGTGGTCGACTGCCTGCTGTTCGATGCCAAACCCCCGGCGGAGATGAAAAATGCCCTGCCCGGCGGCAATGCGCTCGCCTTCGACTGGTCGATCCTGGCCGGCAAGACCTTTCCGCTGCCGTGGTTCCTGGCCGGCGGCCTGACCGCCGACAATCTGGCCGAGGCGGTGCGGGTGACCGGGGCCCCGGCGCTCGACATCTCTTCCGGGGTCGAGGATGCTCCGGGCCGCAAAAACCCTGAGAAAATCAGGGCCTTCCTGGCCGCCGCCCAAGCTTTGGAAAGGCCGGCCCAAGGGCCTCTTTAGGTGCCTGCCCGGCATTGCAGCAGCGGCGCGAATGAGGCAAAGTCCGGCTTTCACCAACGATAAAAACCGCGAACAAGGACAGGACGTCCCCCATGGGAACGCTGAACACCTTCCGCGCCGGTCCGGATGAGACCGGCCATTTCGGCCTTTTCGGCGGCCGTTTCGTCGCCGAGACCCTGATGCCGCTGATTCTGGACGTCGAGCGCGCTTATAACGCCGCCTGCCAGGACCCCAGCTATCAGTCGGAATACGACTACTACGCCAAGCACTACGTCGGCCGGCCGAGCCCGCTCTACTTCGCCGAACGCCTGACCGAGGAACTGCGCAAGGACGCCCCGGCGGACAAGGGCGCCAAGATCTACTTCAAGCGCGACGAGCTGAACCACACCGGCTCCCACAAAGCCAACAACGTGCTGGGGCAGATCCTGCTGGCGCGGCGCATGGGCAAGACCCGGATCATTGCCGAGACCGGCGCGGGACAGCACGGCGTCGCCACCGCCACCTTCTGCGCGCTCTTCAACCTGCCCTGCGTGATCTACATGGGCGCTACCGACATCGAACGGCAGGCCCCCAACGTGTTCCGCATGAAGCTGCTGGGCGCCGAAGTAAAGCCCGTCACCAGCGGCACCGGCACCCTGAAGGACGCCATGAACGACGGCCTGCGCGACTGGGTCGCCAACGTCGAAAACACCTTCTACATCATCGGCACGGCGGCGGGCCCGCACCCCTATCCGGCCATGGTGCGCGACTTCCAGTCGATCATCGGCCGCGAAGTCCGCGAACAGATCATGGAGGCCGAAGGGCGGCTGCCCGACGCGCTGGTCGCCTGCATCGGCGGCGGCTCCAACGCCATCGGGCTGTTCTATCCCTTCCTGGACGATAAGGAAGTGCGCATCATCGGCGTCGAGGCGGCGGGCCACGGCATCCCGACCGGCGAACACGCCGCCTCGCTGACCGGCGGGCGGCCCGGCGTGCTGCACGGCAACCGCACCTATCTGCTGCAGAACGAGGACGGCCAGATCCAGGACGCCCATTCGATTTCCGCCGGCTTGGACTATCCCGGCATCGGGCCCGAACACTCCTGGCTGCACGACAGCGGCCGCGCCGAATACGTCTCCGCCACCGATGCCGAGGCCCTGGAAGCCTTCCAGCTTTGCTCGCGGGTGGAGGGCATCATTCCGGCGCTGGAGCCCGCTCATGCCCTGGCCCATGTCGGCAAGCTGGCGCCGCAGATGGAGCGCGACGCCCTGCTGGTCATGAACATGTGCGGCCGCGGCGACAAGGACGTCTTCACCGTCGCCGAAGCGCTTGGTGTGAAGATATGACCGAACAGAGTCGCATCGAGCGGCGCTTCGCCGCCCTGAAGGCCGAGGGCCGCGGCGCCCTGGTCACCTTCGTCACCGCCGGCGATCCCGATCCCGAAACGGCGCTGGAACTGGTGAAGGGCCTGCCCGGCGCCGGGGCCGACCTGATCGAACTGGGCATGCCCTTCTCCGATCCCATGGCCGAGGGGCCGACGATCCAGGCCTCCAGCCTGCGTGCCCTGAATGCCGGCATGACGCTCGCCAAGACCCTGGCGGCGGTGCGCGCCTTCCGCCAGGCCGACGACGACACGCCGATCATCCTGATGGGCTACTACAACCCCATCTACATCTACGGGGTGGAGCGTTTCGTCAATGACGCCAAGGCAGCCGGAGTCGACGGCCTGATCATGGTCGACCTGCCGCCGGAGGAGGACGAAGAGCTCTGCCTGCCCGCATTGAAGGCCGGTATCCACTGGATTCGCCTGGCGACGCCCACCACCGACGACAAGCGCCTGCCCACGGTGCTGAACAACACCAGCGGCTTTGTCTACTATGTCTCCATCATGGGCATCACCGGCACCAAGGCGGTGCCGATCGATCATGTCCGTGAGGCGGTGACGCGCCTGCGCCGCCACACCGAGCTGCCGATCGCCGTCGGCTTCGGCATCCGCACGCCCGAAGACGCGGCGGCGGTCGCGGACACAGCCAGCGCGGCTGTGGTAGGCTCGGCCATCGTCGATGCCATCAAGGCGGAGCTGGACGAAGACGGCAAAGCCAAGCCGGGGCTGGTCGCCAAGGTACTGGCCTTCGTCGAAACGCTGTCCAACGGTGTGCGCAGCAACCGGGCGGCCTGACGCCGCCGCAGTCTAACGCCGTCAACGTCTGGAGGGTTCCCGCGTGAACTGGATCACCAACTACGTCAGGCCGAAGATCCGCGCCCTGGTCACCAAGCCGGACGTGCCGGACAACCTCTGGGAAAAGTGCAGCAGCTGCGGCCAGATGATCTTTCATCGCGAGCTGGAATCGAATCTCAGGGTCTGCCCGCACTGCAATCACCATATGCGCATTCCGGCGCGCCGGCGTCTGGAGATGCTGTTCGACGAGGGCGCCTTCAAGACCATCGAGTTGCCCGACGTGCCGCTTGATCCCCTGCGTTTTCGCGACCGCAAACGCTACACAGACCGCCTGCGCGAAGCCCAGGCGAAGAACGGCGGCGATGAGGCCATCATCGTCGCCCATGGCGATATCGGCGGCCTGCCGACGGTGATCGCCGTCTTCAACTTCGCCTTCATGGGCGGCTCCATGGGCATCGCCGTGGGCGAAGGCCTGCTGGCCGCCGCGCGTCTGGCGGTGCTGCAGGAGGCCTCCCTCATCGTTATTCCCGCCTCCGGCGGCGCGCGCATGCAGGAGGGCATTCTCTCCCTGATGCAGATGCCGCGCTCGGTCGCGGCGGTGGAGATCGTCAAGGAAGCGGGCCTGCCCTATCTGGTGATTCTGACCGACCCGACCACCGGCGGTGTCTCCGCATCCTTCGCCATGCTGGGCGACGTCGCCATGGCCGAGCCCGGGGCGATCATCGGCTTTGCCGGCCAGCGGGTGATCGAAGAGACGATCCGCGAATCCCTGCCCGAAGGTTTCCAGCGCGCCGAATACCTGCTCGACCACGGCATGGTCGACATGGTGGTCCCGCGCGCCGAGATGCGCGATACCCTGACGACGATCCTGCGCCTGCTGCGCGAGAAGACGCCAACAGCCGAAGTCGTGACCCTGCCGCGCGGCGGCGACGCGCAAGCGGAGCCGGAAGACGAAGACGCCCCGGCGATCCCGCCGCTGCCGGCGGAAGAGGGCAGTGACGCAAGGAGCTAGCGTGTCTTCGACTGTCGTCGAAGCGGTTCCAGCCCGCTCCCCCTCCCGGCCACCCAGCAGGATAATCTCATTGGGTGGCCGGGAGGGGGAGCGGGCCGGTACCGTCAAAACATGAAAAACGCTAGCGGCGGCGCCTATACCACCGTGAGTCCATCCAAAACCAGCGATGCGGTGCTGGAGCGCCTGACGCGCCTCCACCCCAAGGTCATTGACCTGTCCCTCGGCCGGGTCGAACGCCTGCTGACGCGCCTGGATCATCCCGAGCAACGTCTGGCCCCCGTCGTCCACGTCGCCGGCACCAACGGCAAGGGATCGCTGCTCGCCTTCCTGCGCGCCATGCTGGAGGCTGCCGGCCGGCGGGTACAGGCCTATACCTCGCCCCATCTGGTGCGTTTTCACGAGCGCATCCGCCTGGCAGACGGCCTGATCGACGAAGCCGCGCTGATCGCCCTGCTGGAACGCTGCGAGGAGGCCAACGGGCCCGAGCCCATTACCTTCTTTGAGGTCACCACCGCCGCCGCCTTCCTCGCCTTCGCTGAAGACGCATTGGGTGAACGGGGGGCTGACATCCTGCTGCTGGAGACCGGCCTCGGCGGGCGGCTGGACGCAACCAACGTCATCGCGCGCCCGGCCCTTACCGCGATCACGCCCATCGGCCTCGATCACCAGCAGTTTCTCGGCGATACCCTGGCCGCCATCGCCGGAGAGAAAGCAGGCATCCTGAAGCCCGGTGTGACCTGCGTCGTCGGCCCCCAGGAGGCCGAAGCCCTGGCAGTGATCGAGGAACGCGCCGCCCGGGTCGGGGCGGACCTGCATGTTCACGGCCGCGACTGGCGTTTCACGCCTGAGGGTGACGGGTTTCGTTTTGAGGACACTGACGGCGTTCGTTCCTTCCCTGCGCCCGCCCTGCGCGGACCGCACCAGATGGCCAACGCCGCCCTCGCCGTCGCCTGTGCAAGCAAGCTCTCAGGCTTCGGCCTGAACGACAAAGCCGTCGCCCGGGGCGTTGCCGCTGCTTCCTGGCCCGGACGCCTGCAACGCCTGACCGAGGGGCCGCTGGCGGCGCTGCTGCCGCCGGGCTGGGAGCTTTGGCTCGACGGCGGCCACAATCCCGCCGCCGGCGCGGCCCTGGCCGAAGCCCTCGCGGACTGGCGCGACCGACCCCTGCATCTGGTCTACGGCATGCTGAACACCAAGGGCGCCGACGGGTTCCTGGCGCCGCTGGCGCCGCTGGCCAAAGACCTGAAAGCGGTGACGATCCCCGGTGAGGCCGCCAGCCTGAGCGCCGAGGCGGCGGCGGAACACGCGGCGGAGGCGGGCTTTGCCGCGGCCCCCGCGGGGAGTGTCGCCGCGGCGCTGAGCGCTATCGTCGGTCACGCAGACCAACCCGCCCGCATCCTCATCTGCGGTTCTCTATACCTTGCCGGACAGGTACTCGCCGACAACCGCTAGGCCAGCAAGCCTTCCGCCTGTTCGGCAAGATGGTCGATGAAACGCTGCTTTACCGGGGAGAGGGTCTCGCGGTTCCAGGCCGCCAGGGTCGGCACGGTCACCGCGCAGTCTTTCAGGGGCCGGGTTTCCAAGCCCTTGCGCAGGCAGGCCTCGACCGCGCTGGCCTGGATCGAGATACCCATCTCGCAGGCGATGAGGCCGAAGATGCCTTCACCGTTGGATGCCGTCTGCACCACATCCGGCTCAAAGCCCGCATCCCGGCAGAGGCGGTAAAGGTGATCGTGATAGTAGGCCCAGTTGGAAATGGTACCGAGGACGAAGGATTCGCCGGCCAGGGCTTCCAGGGCGATCTCCCGCTCCTTCACCAGGGGGTGGCTCGCGTAGAGGATCACGATAAAGCCATCATGCTGCACCGCCAGGCTGTCGAGCCCCGGCTGCAGCATCGGCCCGGTGACGAAGCCGAAATCGAGGGCCCCGGCTTCGAGGTCCTTCAACTGGGCCTCGGTGTAGTCGTGACGCGGCTCCAACGTCACCTCCGGGTAGCGCTGGTGGAATGATTTCAGGATCTGCGGCAGCCGCCCGGCAATGGCGATGTCGGTGTAGCCGATCACCAGATGGCCCTTCTCCCCCGTCGTCGCCTTCTGCGCCTGGTCGATGGCGCCGTCCATGTAGGTGAGGGCGGTGGAACAGCCACGCAGGAAGTTGGCGCCGGCATGGGTGAGGGCGACATGGCGGTTGCTGCGTTCGAAGAGCCGGACGCCGACCTCCGCCTCGATATGGCGGATCGCCCGGCTGAGGGCCGGTTGGCTGATGTTCAAACGCTCCGCCGCGCGGCGGAAATGAAGCTCCTCCGCCACCGCGACGAAATAGCGGATATGGCGCATGCCGATGTGCATGATGCAAATCCGGTATCAATGACTGCGCCATTATTATTATACGCCGCAAGATGGGGCGGCTATGGTTTTCGACATAAACCAAAAAAACGGGGAGCATCATCATGATCAGGGGATTAACGCGCGCCGCCACCTTCGGCGCCCTGGCCGTTGCGGCATTGGCTCTGACGCCCGCCGACGAGGCCTCGGCCCGCGAAGACGTCGTCCTGAATCTCGGCTGGGCGACGCCGCTGGAGTCCGACTACGGCATCCTGGCCAGCAAGTTCGAAGAACTGGCGGAGAAGTATTCCGATGGCAGTATCGACGTAAAGTTGCGCTGCTGCGCCCAGATCGGTACCGAGGACGACGCCTTCAAGGCGCTCCAACTCGGCACCGTCGACGCCTATTTCATCTCCCAGAACAACGTCTCACCGCACTGGCCGCTGATGGACGTCTTCGTTCTGCCCTACATCTTCCAGAACACCGACCATCTGCTGACCGTCGCCGGCGGCCCGGTCGGACAGAAGATCCGCGACAAGCTGCAGGCCGATACCAGCGTGCATCTGCTGACCTTCGGCGGGCCCGGCTATCGCGACATGTTCAACTCCCGCCGCCCGGTGAACACCATTGAGGATCTGGCCGGCCTGAAGCTGCGCGTGCCGAAGAACCAGGTCATGCTGGCGACCTTCGAGGCCTTCGGCGCCGAGCCGGTGCCGTTGGCCTGGTCGGAAACCCCGACCGCCCTGCAGACCGGCACCATCGACGGCGGCGACAACGGCACCTCGGTGATCCGCGAGATGAAGTTCTTCGAGTTCGCCAAGCATCTGATCATTCTCGATCACTTCGCCGGCTTCGCCCCGGTCTTCGCTTCCAACCGTTTCATGAGCAACCTGGACGACGGACAGCGCGAAGCCGTCCTGCGCGCCGCCAAGGAGGCCGGCGAGTACCATACCAAGGTAAAGCTGGCGGAGATCGAAGAGATCCGCACCTGGCTTTCGACCGAAGGCGGCATGACCGTCACCCGGCCGGAGCGCGCGCCCTTCATCGCCGCGGCCCAGAAGGTCCAGCAGCAGTTCGCCGCCGACCGCGGCGACGAATTCAAGGCCCTGGTTGACGAGATCCAGGCCGCGGCTCAATAGATTCAGCCAATACCCCCTGTCGACTTGCCGGGGCGGGATCGCCACGAGGCTTTCCCGCCCTTCTTTTTCCGGCAGGGACGCTCTGCCCGAGTGACAGCGATTGAGCGGAGGCTCCGGGGTGATTAAACGCGGCCTGCAACTTTTGGAACGGCACTTCGAAGAGGCGCTGTCCTGCTTTGGACTCGCCGTCGTGGCCTGCTGCGTCTTCCTGCAGGTCATCATGCGCTACGGCTTCAATTCCGCCCTGCAGTGGTCGGAGGAGGTCGCGGCCATCGCCATGGTCTGGGCGGTTTATATGGGGGCCGTGCTTTGTGTGCGCGAACGCTTTCACATCCGCATCATGGCCGGTGTGCTGCTGCTGCCGGTCAAGGCCGCCACCATGGTGGTGATCCTGGCGGACGTTATCTGGCTCGCCTTCTCGCTTTTCATGGTCGTCATCAGCATCGAATACCTCGGCGTGCTCTGGACCTTCACCTCGACCACCCCGCGCCTGGGGATCGACGAGTTCTATCCGCAGTCCATCGTCTTCATCGGCTACGCACTGATGATCATCCGCCTGCTGCAGCTCTACGCCGGCTGGTGGCGCGGCGGGCGCCGCGGTATTCCGGGGATGCGCCCGGAACACGATGTCGGACTGCCGGATGAAGCAAAGGCCGGGGAGCCGGGCCGATGAACGAGCTGGTCCTCATCGCCCTGGTCTTCACCGTCCTCACCTTGATCGGGGTGCCGCTCTTCGCCGCCGTCGGCGTCAGCACCATCCTGGCGCTGTTCCTCATCGACATTCCCTATACCCTGATGGCTCAGACCGGCTACACCAGCCTGACGCCCTTTCCGCTGCTGACGATTCCGCTCTTCGTGCTGGCCGGGCGCCTGATGGAGGTCGGCGGCATGGCAACGCGGCTGATTTCCATCGCCACCAATCTGGTCGGCGCCTACCGCGGCAGCCTGGGTCTGGTCACGGTTTTTGCCTGCATGCTCTTCGCCGCGCTCTCCGGCTCCGGCCCCGCCACCACGGCGGCCATCGGCTCGGTCACCATTCCGGCGATGCGCCGCGACGGCTATTCGACGCCCTTCGCCGCCGCCATCGCCGCCTCCGCCGGAGCCCTGGGCAGCGTGATCCCGCCCAGCAACCTGATGATCATCTACGGCCTG
This sequence comes from Pelagibius sp., assembly GCF_965249265.1. NCBI lineage: Bacteria > Pseudomonadati > Pseudomonadota > Alphaproteobacteria > Rhodospirillales > Rhodovibrionaceae > Pelagibius > Pelagibius sp. Next base: position 4,871,620 of record NZ_OZ252224.1, read on the forward strand.
GTCTCAGAGACCTCGATCCCGCGGCTGTTTCTGGCCGGCGTGGTGCCGGGCATCCTGGTGACCATCTTTTTGATGATCACCACCTACATCATCGCCCGGCGCCGCGGTTTCGGCGGCTCCGGCAAGCCCTTTTCCTGGAGGCCTTTCCTGCAGGCGCTTTGGGACGGCAAGTGGGCCATCGGCGCACCGGTCTTGATTCTCGGCGGTATCTACGGCGGTGCTTTCACGCCGACGGAGGCAGCCGCGGTCGCCGTCTTCTATGCGCTTTTCGTCGGGCGCTTCGTCTACAAGGAACTAACCGCGAAGAAAATCCTGGAGAGTCTGCGCTTCACCGCCCTGATGGCCGGGCTGTTGATCCTGCTGACGCCGACCCTCGCCTTCGGCCAGCTATCTGCCTTCTACGACATCCCTACGGCGGTCGAGGGGGCGATCACCAGCATCACTTCCAGCCCGATCCTGATCATGATGTTCATCGGCATCTTCTACATCATCATCGGGACCTTCATGGAATCCCTGGCGCAGATCATCCTCTTCACTGCGGTCTTCCTGCCGCTGGTGCAGAGCCTCGGCGTCGACCCGGTGCTGTTCGGCGTCTTCACCGTGATGACCTGCGAGATCGGTTTCCTGACACCCCCCCTGGGCGGCAACCTGAACGTCGCCTCGCGCATCTCCGGCATCAGCATCGAAAGCATTTCGGTGGCGGTGCTGCCCTTCATCCTGGCCTATGTCCTGGGCCTTCTGTTCATGATCTTCATTCCCGAAGCCACCCTCTGGCTGCCCGACGCGGTCTACGGCGTCGCCACTTATTGAGGAGCGGAATGCAGCAAGGAAAGACCAAGCAAGATGTTGGATAAGGTCCTGGAAGGCGGTCTGGTCTTCGACGGCAGCGGCAAGGAGCCGGTCGAAGCCGACGTCGGCGTCAGCGGTGCGCGCATTGCCGCGATCGGCGACCTCTCGGGCAACGACAGCGCGGAACGGATCTCAGTTGCCGGCCTCGCCGTCGCCCCGGGCTTCATCGACCTTCACACCCATTCCGACTTCACGCTGGCAGCCAACGGCCGCGCCGAAAGCCAGGTGCACCAGGGGGTCACTACCGAGGTCGTCGGCCAGTGCGGGGTTTCCTGCGCGCCGGCCCGCAGCCGCCGCGATATCGAGCTGATGTCGCCGGGCTTTCTGCCGGGCGCCGTTGATGCCGACTGGCTGAACTTCGGCGAATACCTGGACCATCTCGCCGGCAAGCCCCTGGGGGTCAACGTCGCCGCTTTCGTCGGCCACGGCACCATCCATCGCGCCGTCCTCGGCGACGCCCTGCGGCCGGCCCGCGACGAGGAGGTCGAGGCCATGGCCTTTCTTTTGGAACAGAGCATCGAGGAGGGCGCCTACGGCTTCTCCTCCGGCCTTGAGTACTGGCCCGGCAGCCTGGCGACCCCCGACCAACTGGCCCGGCTCTGCGAAAGGGCGGCGGCAAAGGATGTGCTCTACGCCACCCATGTGCGCAACCGCGACATCTTCTACGACCTGGGCTTCGGCGAGGCCATGGCGACGGCCAGGGTCTCCGGCGCGCGTTTGCAGATTTCCCACATTCAGCCGAAGCACGGCGCGCCTGATCATGCCATGGAACACAGCCTGGAAATGATCGACCGGGCGAAGCGCCAGGGCGTCGACGTCGCCTGTGATGTCATTCCCCACGACTGGTCGCACACAAGGGTCCTGGCGATCCTGCCGCAGTGGGCACAGGAAGGCGGACTGGAGGCCGTGCGGGCACGGCTGAAGGACCGCGAGACACGGGAGAAGATCAAGCGCAATCCGCGGCCGATGTGGCGGCTGGTGATTGACGGTCTATGGGACGAAATCGTTCTGATGCAGTCGGAAGCCAACCATCACCTCGTCGGCAAGAGCCTGGCCGAGATCGGCAGCCAAAGGAACTGCGATCCCTATGACGCCGCGCTGGACCTGCTGCTGGAAGAAGAAGGCGAAGCGATGAACCACCTGATGTGGACCTCGCATTCCTTTTCGGAGGACGACATCAGGCTGGCGCTTTCCGGCACCGACTGCGCGGTGATTTCCGATACCCTGGCGCTGGCGCCCTACGGCTGCCTGAAGCATTCCATCGGCTCGCTCAGCGGCTACGGCTGGGCGGCGCGCTTCCTGCAACACTATGTCCGCGACCAAAAGGTGCTGTCATTGGCCGAAGGCCTGCGCCGCCTCACCAGCCTGCCGGCGGACCGTCTCGGCCTGAAGGACCGTGGCCGTCTGGCAAAAGGGAACTTCGCCGACATCACCGTCTTCGATGCACAGGCGATCGCCAGCCATTTCGATCTGGAAGAGCCGCGACGCTACGCCAGCGGCATCGCCCATGTGCTGGTGAACGGCCAGTTCGCCATGCGCGACGGCGCCCGCACCGAGACCGACAGCGGCCAGGTGCTGCGCAGCAGTTGACATGCCGTGAGGCGGTCGCTGCTCAGTCGTTGTTGTTGGTGACGGCGATGAAGTTGGGGTCTTCCTGGGCTTCGCGTTCGAACTTCAGGAACTCGTAATAACCGCAGCGCTTGCGGCCGGGGAAATCGCGACAGATTTCCGGCCGCGCCTCATAGACCGTGCAGCGCCTTTCCTTGGTGTCGAAGAAGCGGCAGATGCTGCCGAAGTGCTCGTCCTTCTGGTGGCGCAGCACCCTTGGCGCTTTCTTCTGGCCTTCTTCCTTGTAACCCTTCTTGGAGAAACGCTTATACGCTTCCTCCTTGGTCACACCGAAGTGCTTGGCCAGGCGTTTGATGTCTTTCGGCTTCAGGTGAATGTTCGGATAGGAACAACAGTAGCCCGGACACTTCAAACAGTCGTACTTCACTTTTCCCACGGCTGACCTTTACCCCTGCACCTGAAAAGAACAAACGAGCGCGGACCTTCGGCAGTCCGCCGCAGGCTGTCAAGGGGAACCTAGATTCTCCTTACCCCTTGACGGCACCGATTCGACACAAGTCGAAAACGCTTTAGCAGGCGAAGATGAACAAATTATGCCGGCAAAATGAAAGTGGCCCCGCCGGGGGGACGACGGGGCCACTGGGTACTTGCTTGGGATAATCGTATTTGGGAGCTAAACGTGTCTCTTCAACACATCCTACATGTGGGGTGTCAGACGACGGATTCAACCCATTCCAACAATTGACTCTTGCCGACCGCGCCAACCTTGGTTGCGGCGACCTGTCCGTCCTTGAACAGCATCAGTGTGGGAATGCCCCGAACGCCGTACTTCTGGGGCGTATGCGGGTTGTCATCGATGTTCAGCTTGGCAACGGTCACGCGGCCATCCATCTCGCTGGCGATCTCCTCCAGCGCCGGTGCAATCATCTTGCAGGGGCCGCACCATTCGGCCCAAAAATCCACAAGAACAGGGCCCTGCGCCTGCAGGACATCCTGCTCAAAGGCCCCGTCATTGGTCATCGTTGTGGTCGTTGTCGTTGTCATGGAAACATCCCTATAGCGGTAATGCGATGCGCCCCTTCGAAGGCTCGGGATCGCTCTTGCCTTGGCCAGCAATGTAGGGAGCCGCGAGGCCGAGCGTCAAGGCGCGTGACCGTCCAACAGCGCATCGCTGAGTTGCATCAGGCGGGGTTGATCGGTCCACAGAAGGTAACTAGAGAGACGGTGTCCGGGGTAAATCCGGGCCAGAAGCGCCCGGTAAGCCGCCATTTGTCTGAGGTAAAGCCGGGGGACTTCCTCGGGCGTTTTGGGGGCCGGGCGCTGGGTCTTGAAGTCGACCAGGGAAATTGTCCTATCTTCAACCAAAAGGCGATCTACCTGCCCCGAAATTACTTGTGGGCCATCCTGCGACTCGACGAGGCCCGCCAGCGGCACCTCAGCCCGGCTGCCGGGCCCGAACAGCACCGACAGCGCCGGATCTTCAAGAACAGCCAGGGTTTCCCTCAGAATCTCCGCCGCCTCGGCGTCGCTGAGGTCATGTAACGGGCTGGCGAGAAACCGCTGCCCGGCCGATTCGCGGTCCTCCAGCGGCAGGTCCGGCAAGCTCTGTAACAGCCGGTGGATCAGCCGTCCACGGCGGAACCGCAGGCCGTCATCCAGACCTTCCCCGGGGGTCAGACCGGCGGCCAGACGCGGCGAGCGGACGGCGGGTTCGCTGTCGCTCGGGCGCGAAGGGGCCAGGGGCTGCGGCGGCGCCGGTTCGGCCGGCGCGGCGGCAAAGGCCCAGGCCGGCAGCGGCTCGATGACCGCCGGCGGCGCCGTCGTCTCAGCCGGCGCTGCATCGCTTACGACGGTCTCGGCAACGCCGCGGGCGAAACGCCACCCGGGGCCGGACCAGCCCTCGTCAACCTCCCCGGAGAAATCAAAGTCAACCGCCTCCCCGGCGCCGTCCTCGGCCAGCCCCTTCATGGCGTTCTCGACCAACTGGAACCAGTTGCCTTCCGGCGCCGCCTTGCGGCCCTGCCAGCCGCAGACATAGAGCCGGTCCTGGGCCCGGGTCAGGGCAACATAAAGCAGGCGGCGGTATTCCTGTTCCCGCGCCAGGCGCTGAGCGCCCCGCGCCGCCTCCAGTGCTTCCAGGGCGTAGTCCCGCTTCACCGGCCAGATGGACAAAGGCGGCGCATCCGCCGTGTCATCGACCCAGAGCAGGCCATCGCCGCCGCGCGGCAACTGCAGGGTGTCCGGCAGGATCACCACAGGCGCCTCCAGCCCCTTGGAGCCATGTACCGTCATCAAGCGCACCGCGCCCTGGGCCTGCTCCAGATCGCGTTTGACTTCCAGTTCGCCGGCCATCAGCCAATGCAGGAAACCTTCCAGCGAGGCCGCGTTCTCGCGCTCGTAGGCCAGTGCCAGAGAAAGAAACTCCTCGATCGGATCGGCCGCGTCGGGGCCGAGCCGGGCGAGCAGCTTTTCCCGGCCGCGCCCGGCGCCCAGCAGCGCCGCATAGAGTTCGAAGGGTGCGACAAAGTCGGCCTTGGCGGCGAGGGCGGCGAGGAAATCCCGCGCCGCCGCAAAAGCCGGATCGCCGTCCGGCGCCGCGCCATCGGCGAAGCTGCGCAGCCGGTCCCAGAGACTGGCCTTGCCGCGTTGGTAGGCCAAGGCGAAGAGCTGTTCCTCGTTGAGCCCCACCAGTGGGCCCTTCAGCACCGCCGCCAGGGTGAGGTCGTCTTCCGGCAGCAGCAGCACGCGGCCCAGCGCCACCAGATCCATCACCGCCAGTTGTTCGCTGAGCCGCATGCGGTCGACACCGGCCACCGGCACGTCGTGTTCCTTCAGCGCGCGCACAAGCTCGGTGATAAAAGCATTGCGCCGCCGCACCAGGATCATGACATCGCCTGGGCGGATGCGTCGGCCTTTTGCGGCGAGACGGCAGGCCGGATCCTCGGCGCCTTCCGCCGACTGGGTCCAGTACCAGATGCGCTTGGCGACCAGGCGGGCAAGGCGCAGCGGCGCGGGGCTGTCGCCGCAGCGCAGCAGCGGCAGGGTCCAGGGCGCCAGGGCCTCTTCCTCGGCCGGGGGGGCCGGCGGCCAGATCTCGACCAGGCCCGGCTGGTTCTGACGGGCGGCGGCATGGCGGATTGCTGCCTCGCCGAACAGCACCCCGTCCTGCGCTTCGGGCCGGGCAAAGACCGAATCGACCAGGCCCAGCACCGCCTCGGTCGAGCGGAAAGAGATATCCAGCGACACCGGACGCCAGCGTTGCCTTGCCTGCTGTGCACGTTCGCGAAACAGTTTCCGCATGCGCTCGAACTCGGCAGGGTCCGCGCGCTGGAAGGAATAGATCGACTGCTTGGGGTCGCCGACGGCAAAGACCGTGCGCGGCTGATCGCTGCGTTCTTCGCGCAAGCGGTCTTCATGAGCACCGGCCCCGGTGAAGAAGTCGCCGGCCAGCAATTCGACGATGCGCCACTGATCCGGGCTGGTGTCCTGGGCTTCGTCCACCAGGATGTGATCGAGGCCGCCGTCCAGCTTGAACAGGACCCATGAAACGCCGCCCTGGCGCTGCAGCAGCCGCAGGCCGAAATGGATCAGGTCGTCGTAGTCGAGCAGCACCCGTGCCTGCTTGTGCCGCTGATAGGCCGTGATGATGGCATCGCCCAGGGTGAGGAGGGCGGCGGTCGCCTTGGCAACGGTAATGGCGTTGCAATGCTGCACGACCTGCATCAGGCGCTCTGCTTCGTTCTGCAGTGCTTCGATGGCGCCGGGGAAAGCCTCGGCCGGTTTCTTGGTCAAGGGCCTCTGCCGCGGCTGACCGTCCTTGGTGAGAAAGAGGCTGCAGTGGCTGTCAAAGGCCTCGGCGCGCCCGGCGTCGTCATCGGCCAGCCAGTCGAACAGCGGCTTTGCCTTTTTTTGCTCTGTCGGCGTGCCATTGCTCCAAGCCTCTGCCGCAAGCCTCAATCCCTGGCGATCAAAAACACCCTCGGCCATCGCCGCCGCCTCGGCGGTTTGTGCGGTCTCATCATGATCCACCCCAAGGAACGCGAAGATCGCTGCGTTCAGCCGGTCGACACCGCCGCGGGCGGCAAACAGTTCGGCGAGGCGTCCACGCTCGTGCATCATTTGGGCGAGCACCTCGCCGAAGCGCTCCTCCTGCAAGTGAGCCGTGAGCACGCCGATGGCATCGGAGAGGCGGCCCTGGCCCTGCAGCGCGCGGGCCAGCACCTCCAGACGCGCCGACTCCAACAGCTCCGCCGCTTCGTGTTCGTCCATCACCTGGGCATGCGGCGCCACCGCGGCCTCCAGCGGGAAACGGCCGAGCAGCGACTGGCAGAAGGCATGCAAGGTCAGGATCTTGATGCCGCCGGGGGTATCCAGCACCCGGGCGAAGAGGGCGCGGGCGCGCAGCAACACCGCATCCTCCGCCGGCCCGCCGAGCAGATCTTCCACGCTTTGGCGCAGCGCGCCTTCCTCCGCCGTCACCCAGCCCGCCAGGCGTTCGGACAGCCGGTTGGCCATCTCCGCCGCCGCCGCCTTCGTAAAGGTCAGGCAGAGAATCTTGCCGGGGTCGTTGCCGCTCAACAACAGCGCCAGGACCCGGTCGACCAGCACCTTGGTCTTGCCGCTGCCTGCGGAGGCGGACACCCAGACCGAGGCCGCGGGGTCGGCGGCCTGCTGCTGTGCCGCCGACGCCCGGGCGATGACTTCTTGTGCAGAGACGTTCATGATCCTTCCGGCTCCACCGACCACTCGGCAACGCGCGAGAGATGATCGTAGTCGCCGAAGCGCGGTGCCAGTTCCGGGCGCGGCTTGCACGCGTAGGGCGTTGCGGGATCGTCGAAGGCGGCCACCAGCTCACCGACACCGGCCAGGGCGGCCTCTGCCAGAACCTGGGGATCGGTCTTGCCGGCGGAGAGGATTTCGCCGGGCGGCGTGCCGCCGGAAAGCCGCCAAAAGGCGAGGGCGCCGACCGGCGCCTGGGGCAGCGCGGCAAAGCCGCCTTGTAAGGCGATGGCGGCCTCCAAAGGCAGCTGCGGGGCAAAGCCGGCCTCCACCGTCTTACCCGCCGGCGGCGCCCCGGTCTTGTAGTCGATGATCGCCAGACTGCCGTCGTCCAGCAGGTCAATGCGGTCGGCCTTGGCGGTCAGAATGAAATCCCCGCCGGGCGCCTTCAGGGTCAGGCTGCCTTGGGTTTCGACGAAGCTTTGCCGCAGTCCGCCGCGGCGTTCCCTCTCCGTCGCGACGAACCAAGCGGCGACACGAACGAACCGCGGCCACCAAAAGGCAAAGGCGCCGGGCTTGGCGCGGATCGGATGGAACGTCCGTGCACCGATTTCCAGCAAGGCATCCAGCGCATTCTCGGGAAGCTGCCGCGGGTATTCCTTGAGAAAGCGCTCCAAGGCGGCATGCACCAGGGTGCCGCGCTCCGCCGCGCCGGGGTCGGCATCCAGCGGATCGAGCGGAAAGAGCTTCAGAATCTCCCTTGCGTAGAGCGCGTAGGGGTCACGCATCCAGGTCTCGATCCGCGTTACCGAAAGCTGACGCGGGCGGGCGTGCAACGGTGGACATGGTTTGGGTTCACTGGCGCGGATCATCTCGGCAGGCTCGTCCAGCGCCTTCGCCCAAGCGGAGAGCTGTGCCTGTTCGCGGTGCAGATCGACCCCGAGATCAAGACCGTCGCAGAGCGCGTCGATGCGGCGCAGCCAGCGCGCCGCGACCGAAGGCGTCCCCTCTACACGCTCGGCACGGATCAGATAGACCTTGGCCGCGCAGAAGCCCTGATAGAAATCATGGGCCGCCAGGCCGATGCGCCGCTCCGGCAGCGGCAGGCCGAAGGCGGTCTGCATGGGACGGCTGAGCCAGGGTCCGGCATCCACTTCCGCCGGCCAGGTGCCTTCGTTGAGACCACCCAGCACCAGGGTGTCTGCCTGCTGCAGGCGCGCCTCCAGGGGCCCAAGAATGGAAACCCGGGGGTGCCGGCCATAGCGTGGCCGCACCGCGCGCCCGGCCATCAGCGCTTCCAGCGCCGCCGGATAACGGCGCGGGCGCAAGGCCGGCGCCGCCGCCGCGGCTTCCTGCAGTTCCGCCGCAAAGAGCGCCGCCGCCTCTCCGGCCTCCCCGGCCCAAAGACGCTCGGCGCCTGTCTCGTCATCGCTTTCCGCCAGCGCCTCCACGACTGCCAGATGAGCCGCCACCAGTTCGCTGAGGCTTGCCTCGTCCGACTGCATGACCTCTGCCAATGGCGTCAGACGCGCCGCCAGGTCATCGAACCAGGACAGCAAGGCGTCACCGCCTTTGCCTGCCGCCAGGGCCCTGCGCAGTCCGCCCAGCCCCGGGGCCGGGCGCGCGCCGCGCAGCACCGCCGCCTCAAGCGCGCGCAGATCACGGCGGAAGGCCGCGGGATCCATCCCGCCGGCGGCCAAGGGATGCTTCAGGGCGGCCAGCAGCGGCACCGGCGCCAGGTTCTCGGCCAGCATACGTGCGGTCAGCCGCAGAAAAAGCCCCGGCGGCGTTGCCGCCAGCGCCGTCCCTGCCGAATCGTCGACGGCGATCTGCCAGCGTTGCAGGTTGACCGCGACCCGCCGCGCCAGGTCCCGGTCCGGCGTCACCAAAGCCGCCGTGCGGCCGGGGTCTTCAATGGCCCGGCGCAGGATCAGCGCGATGACCAGCGCCTCCTCCCCGGGATCGGCACAGTCGACCCGCGCCACGCCGTCCAGCGCAGCACGGAAAGCGTCATGCTCTCCGGGCGGCAGAGCCTCGTGCCAGCGCGCGGTGCCGCCGGGCGGACGCAGGGCGAGATTGGCAAAGCGCGCCCGGGCCGCACCCGTTCCGGGATCGCCCAGCGCGTCGCTTTCGCCCTGCCATGAAGCGATGGCGTCGCGCGGCAGATTAAGGCGGTTCAGCAATTGGGCCAAACCGAACTGGGGATGGCCGGCATCGCGCTGGATCTCGCGCCAGGTTTCGGCATCGCTGTCGAGATCAAGACCCGGCAGCACCACCGCCCCGCGCGGCAGCCCGGCAATGACCGCCAGGAGCTCGGCCGTCGCCGGGATCGAGCCGGTGGACCCGGCGGCGATGATCGGCGCCTGGGGCGGCCTGGCGCGCCACAGCGCAGCCTGCTGCTCGGTCAGGCGGCGGCGGCGCTCGGCCGGATCGATGGCGTCGAGCCGCGCCAGGATCGCTGGCCACTGCTCGGTGACGATGGTGAGAAACTCCAGAGTGATCTGCCAATGGGCGGCGTAATCCTCCGGCACCAGACCGGCCAGGGCGGCAAAGTCGAGACCTTCGGTTTCCACCTGATCGAGCAGACGCGCCAGCTCCGCCGCAAGACGGATGGCCTGGTCCTCGTTCAACGCCGCGAGGCCGCTTTCCGCCGCCAGGCCGCGGCTGTGGGTGCGGATACAGGCGGCAAGCAGCAACTGGCGCTGCAGGGCAGAGAGGGCGGGCGGCAATTCGGCCTCGGCGGAACCGGTTCCGGGCCTCTCTTCGAAGAGCAGTTCTTCCGGATCGAGATCGCCCAGCGGCAGCATCCGCGGCAGCAACAGCGGACGTCCACCGGAGGCCCGCAGAAAGGCCGCCTGCAGGCTGCGCCCCGCGCGCCGGGTCGGCAGCAGCACCGTCGCCTCGGCGAGGCCGGCGGGCGTTTCGCCGTAGCGCGCCAGAAGCCCGCTTGCCAGGGTATCGACAAAGGACCGCCCGGCCGGAATGGTGAATACGGCGGGGGCCGGGGAGGTCATCGCGGGAAACGAGTCACGTCTGGGCCCCTTATGTCTGGGCGGAAGAGCGGCCGAAGTGGTGCAGGGCGTCCTCGACCTCGCGCAGGCTTTCCGGCGTGCCGACATGATACCACTCGCCGTCGTGACGGATGCCCCAAAGGCGCTCGGCCTCCTGGGCCTTGTCGTAGAGTTCGTTCAGCGAGAAGGAACCCTCGGCCGTCCCCTCGAAAAGCCGCGGGTGAAGAATCTGTATGCCGGCGTAGATGAAGGGCGCGACCTCGCGCTCGCGGCGGCGGCGCAGGCGTCCGTCCGGCGTCATCACATAGTCGCCGTTGCCCTCGTAGCCCAGCGCGAAGGCGGTGGGATGGAGCAGCAGCAAGGCATCCATCTTCTCCGGATCCCAGGCCGCAACCAGACGGCGCAGCGCCGGGGTATGACCGTCGAGCCAGCAGACATCGCCGTTGAGGGCCAAAAAAGCCTCTTCGCCGAGCAACGGAAGGGCCTTGCGGATGCCGCCGCCGGTCTCCAGCAGATCTTCCTCCCGCGAGAACACCACGGCGGGCGCCTTGCGGCCGGCGATATGCTGTTCGATCATCTCGCCGAGATAGAAGGTATTGACCACCACCTTGGCGACGCCGAGATCCTCCAGGCGATCCAGGATGGTATCCAGCATCGGCCGGCCCCGCACCGGCACCAGCGGTTTGGGCAGATTGTCGGTCAGCGGACGCATGCGCTGGCCGAGGCCTGCCGCCAGAACCATGGCTGTCTTGGGTACGCCCTTCATGACGCTTCTTTCTCCTCTGGTACGCGCCGCAGGTCGGGCGGTATCGCGCGCGCGAACCATTCGGCGAGCGGCTCCAACGCCGGGTGCTGGAGGTCGCCTTCCAACAGACGCCAGACGCGCGGAATGTGATGCAGGTAATGGGGCTTGCCGTCGCGCCGGCAAAGCCTTGTGAAGATGCCGATGATCTTGGCGTTGCGCTGCGCACCCAAGGCGGCATAGGAGGCGGCAAAGGACCATTGATCGATATGACGAAAGGCGGCGCGGTAGCGCGCCAGCATTTCGGCCACCAGATCCGCCGAGACGTCGCGACGGGCATCCTCCAGCAAGGACACCAGATCATAACTGACGGGACCGAGGACTGCGTCCTGGAAGTCGAGCAGCCCGCAGCGGGCCACGCCTTCGCGGCCTTCCAGTACCATCAGATTGTCGACGTGGTAGTCGCGCAGAACCAGGCTTTGCGGCACCGACAGCATGATGGGCACCAGATCGCGCCAAAGGTCCAGGTAATCAGCACGCTCTGCAGCGGTGGTTTCCCGGCCGGTTACGGCAGGCAGGTACCAGTCCACCAGCAGAGCGGCCTCATCGAGCAGGCGCTGTTCGTCGTAGACCGGCAGGCCGGGAACGTCGGGCCACCAGCGCTGATGCAGCGCGATCAGGGTATCGACCGCGAGGCGGTAGAGTTCGGCCTCGTCGGCGCCCTCTTTCAGGGCGCGGGTGAAGGTGCGGTCGCCGAAGTCCTCAAGCAGCAGGAAGCCGGCGTCAGGGTCCATGGCCAGCGGCCGCGGCGCCGAGAGCTCGATTTCCAGAAGGTGGTCGGCGATGGTTCGAAAAGCCTGCACGTTTTCCTGCGGCGGCGGCGCGTTCATCAGGACCGCCGACTCGCCGTCGCGGTTCAAACGGTCGTAGTGCCGGAAGGAGGCATCGGCAGCCAAAAGGGAACGCTCGGCCTCACCCCAGCCGGCCCCGGCAAGAAACTGCCGGCAAAGCGTCTCGCGGGCATCGTTCATGGCCGCAACGCCGCCAGCCGCGCCGGCCAGTCGCCGGTGCCCTGCAGGCGGGCTTGCCGGCCCGGCCCGCCGGTCTGACCCGGGTCTTTCTGGTAGCTCAAGGTCACATCCAGTCGGTCCTGCGGCAACAGGGCGCCCATCCGCTCCGGCCATTCGATCACGGCGATCCCCTCCGCCAAAGCCTCTTCGAAACCCAGCTCATAAACCTCTTCCGGGCTTTCGATCCGGTAAAGATCGAAGTGCCAGACCTCCGCCGGCCGGCGGGCATAGGTCTGCACCAGGGTGAACGTCGGGCTCGGCACCTCTTCCTCCGCAGCGCCCTCGGGCCCGGGCAGCGCCCGGATCAGGGCCCGCGCCAGCGCCGTCTTGCCGGCCCCCAGATCACCGTGCAGGGCCACGACGTCGCCCCGGCGCAGCAATCCGGCCAGGCGGCGGCCCAAGGCGTCGGTGTCGCCGGGCCCCGGCAGCGGCAGATCGAGAGCGGAAAGCGTCGGAGTCGCGGAAACCATCAGGCGCTTTGTACCCAGCCGGCCGCCCGGCGGCAAGGGATGCGCCCCCTCTCGCTGGCCTTGTCAAGGCGGCCCGCGCTCGCCATCTTGTCCGCCAGACCCTCGCCCCAACGCTTATACCCAGGGGGCACAACCAGGAGGCCTTTTTGGCGCCAAACCTGCAAACCACAGATGTCGCGATCATCGGCGCCGGGCCGGTCGGCCTTTTCGCAGTCTTCGAATGCGGCATGCTGAAAATGCGCTGCCAGGTGATCGACAGCCTGGCGGTCGTCGGCGGCCAGTGCGCCGCCCTCTACCCGGAAAAGCCGATCTACGACATTCCCGGCTACCCGGAGGTCATGGCGCAGGACCTGGTCGACCGCCTCAGCGAGCAGGCCGCCCCCTTCGCGCCGGCCTATCACCTCGGCCAGCAGGTCACCGCCCTGCGCCCGGGCGAGAATGGACGCTGGCATCTGACGACGGACAAGGGCCTGGAAATCGACGCGGCGGCGGTGATCATCGCCGCGGGCTGTGGCGCCTTCGGCCCAAACCGGCCGCCCCTGGCCGGCATCGACGACTACGAAGGCACCTCGGTTCATTATCTGGTTCAGCGCCGGGAGGACTTTCGCGGCAAGCGCATCGTGATCGCCGGTGGCGGAGATTCGGCCGTCGACTGGGCGCTGTCTCTTGCGGAACTGGCCGAGAAGATCCACGTCGTCCATCGCCGCGCCAAGTTCCGGGCGGCGCCGGAATCCATCGACCGGCTGCAGCGTCTGGCGGAAAGCGGCAAACTGGATCTGGTGATCCCCTATCAGTTGGCGGGGCTCACCGGCGAAGGCGGACAACTCTCCAGCGTCGAAGTGGCCGATCTGGAGGGCAAGACGAAATCGCTGCCCGCCGACGTGCTGCTGCCTTTCTTCGGCCTGTCGATGAATCTGGGGCCCATCGCCGACTGGGGCCTCAACCTGGATCATCAGCACATCACGGTGGCTCCGGCGACCAGCGAGACCTCCGCCAAGGGGATTTTCGCCATCGGCGACATCGCCCACTATCCCGGCAAGCTGAAACTCATTCTCTCCGGCTTTTCCGAAGCGGCCATGGCGGCCCATGCCATCCGCACGCTGGTCTATCCCGACGAAGCGCTGCATTGGGAATACTCGACGACCAAGGGCGTGCCGGCAGCCTAAGTCTGTTCTGTTTCAGGCAACGTCTTTCGGAATTTCTTTGCCGTCGTCGGCGATAGGCACATGGCAGATGACCCTGGTGCCGCCGCCGATTTCGGACTCCATCTCGACCTCGCCGCCGTGCAGCTCGATCAGGCTCTTGACCAGTGACAGACCGAGCCCGGCGCCGCCCTGGCGGTTTTCCCGGGAACCTCGTTCGAACTTCCCGAAGACTCTGGCCTGATCCTCTTCGGCAATGCCGATCCCGGTATCGGTCACCTCCAGCAACATCTCGCCGTCCAGGCGCCTTGCCGACACGGTGACAATGCCGCCCTCCTTGGTGAACTTCAGGGCATTGGAAAGCAGGTTGAACAACGCCTGGCGCAGCCGACGCCCGTCGGCCATCAACTCGCCGGTGTCCTCCGCACAGTCCAGGCGCAGATCGATCTCCCGGTTGTGCGCACGCTCACGTCCCAGCGTCACAATCGATTCCAAGAGATTGTAGACATTGGTCGGCTGCAGTTCGAGGTGCAGATAGCCCGCTTCGATAGAGGCCAGATCGAGGATGTCGTTGATCAGCGCGATCAGTTCCTGCGAGGATTTGACGATCGCGTTGCTGTACTCCATCTGGCGTTCGTTCAAGCTGCCGAAGAACTGGTTTTCCAAAACCTCGGCAAAGCCGATGATCGCATTCAGCGGCGTGCGCAGTTCATAGGAAATGTTGGCGATGAACTCCGACTTCAGGCGGTCGGTGGTTTCCAAAGCCTCGTTGCGCTCGATCAGCGCCCGCTCGACCCGAATGGTGTCCGTGACATCGATGAAGCTGAAGAGCACGCCGCCGTCGGGCAGCGGCACCTGGGCCCAGTCGATGGCCGCCCCGTCGGTGCGCTCGTGGCGGCCGCTGCGAACATCCGGCTCGGTGGTGCGGGCCACAACACGGCTGGCAAAATCATCCCACTCCTCTTCAGGAACAGGGAAGAGGTCACGGGCCATGGGCAACACGTCGCGGATATGCGGCTCTGCCCGCAGCAGATCGGCATCCAGTTTCCAGATGCGGCAAAGGCCGGGATTGAAAAGCTTCAGGCGTCCGTCGGCGCCATAGACCGCCACGCCCTCGTGAAGGTTGTCGATGGTTTCGCGCTGCACCTCGGTCAGGGTGTTGTAGCTGCGCTCCAGCGCCAGCCGGTCCGTCACGTCCTCGTAGGAGGTGAGGATGCCGCCGAAGGGATGCGGGGTGATCACCATGCGCAGAGTCGAGCCGTCGGGCAGGTGCACCAGTTCTTCTTCTTGAGCGATCAGGGTGGCGTACTTCTGCAGCACCTCGCGCTTGTAGGCGGGAAAATTCGGATACTCGGGAAAGCGCCGGCGCTCGCGCAAGGCTTCCAGCAGGTCGCCGAGATGGGGATTGCTTTGCAGGAACCCCTCGTCGATGTCCCAGAGCCGCGCATAGGCGGTGTTGGCGAACATCAGGCGCAGGTCGCGGCCGTAGATCGCGATGGCCGTGGAGAGGTTCTCCAACATTTCCGACTGCACCCGGATGTAGCGTCCCAGTTCGGCCTGAACCTCCTCCAGCTGGGTGCGGTCGACGGCAAAACCCAGGGTGCCTTTGTCGCCGAAAGGCAGCTCGCAGATTTCCATAAGACGGCGCGCGCCGTCGATCACCACGTGATGGGTTTCAGTGCTCGCCTCACCCGAATCGCGCGCCTGCCCGGCCAGCGCCCGGGCCGCCGCCGACTTGGCCTTGCCGAGAAACTCTGCGCCCTCTTCCAGAATCTTCGGCACCGTGGAATCGACGGCTGCCGCGTAAGCCTGGTTGCAGTCCAGCAACTCGCCCTGCGGGTCGCGCAGCCAGAGCGCGATGGGCATCGCATCCAGGACCGAGCGCTGTTTCTGCGCCTCCGCTTTCAGATCGGCTTCGCGGCGCAGGGTCTCGGTCACCTCCTCCATCCAGAGGACGGAACGGTCCCCCGCCGCCCGGCCCCGCAACCGGAGGACCCGCGGTTCATCGCGCAGCCTTACCCGGAGGTCAAAAGGCGTCGCATCGCACGCCAATGCCTGCAGAGCCGGCTCCAGCTTGACCCGCGCGGTTTCGTCCAGACGCTCAAAGAGAATCTGCGGGTCGATACGGCTCTGGCCGTCAAGGCCGAGAAGCTCGGCAACGGCGGCGGTATCGGCCTCTCCCGCCGGCGCGGAAGAGTCAGAGGTCAGCACAAGATGCGGAGCGGGAGAGGACGCCAGTTCGGCAGCCAAATCGGCGGCCTGGCCTTCGGCCAGTTCGGCCCGGGCCTCGCTGATCTGCAAGGCTTCGCGGTAGCGCCAGATCCGCCAGAGACAGAATGCCAGAGCGCCGACCGCGGCCAGCAGCAGAATCGGCCAGAGCAACTGCGGCGCTTCAGCCACGGCAACCGCCCGCCGAACGCGCGCGCGCAGAGACCCTAAAACGGTTTACAGGTAGAGGATTTGCGTCCGGTGACTGCATCAGTCCCGGCGCTGCTTCAGGCCGGGTGTCCCGGCTGCTTGTCGTGGCCCCTCTCACGGTCCGGGAGTCTAAGCCCAAGCGCCCAGTGCGGCAAGGCGGGGCTTAGAGGGTCTTAGACTGACGTTGCAGCGGTTCCAGCCCGCTCCCGCCCCGGAGGGGGAGCGGGCCGGTGCCGGTAAGAACCTAAAGAGGCTACGGCCGATCAGTAGCGGTAGGCTTCCGGCTTGTGCGGGCCGTCGACGTTCACGCCGATGTAGTCGGCCTGCTTCTGCGACAGCTTGGTCAGCGCAGCGCCGACCTTTTCCAGGTGCAGGGCGGCGACCTTTTCGTCCAGATGCTTGGGCAAAACCGCAACCGTCTTGCCGTATTTCTCGGCATCGGCCCAAAGTTCCATCTGCGCCAGGACCTGGTTGGTAAAGGAAGCGCTCATCACGAAGCTGGGGTGACCGGTAGCGACACCCAGATTCACCAGCCGCCCTTCGGCCAGCAGGATGATCTTCTTGCCGTCGGGAAACTCGATCTGGTCGACCTGGGGCTTGATGTTATCCCACTTGAAGTTGCGCAGGGCGCCGACCTGGATCTCGGAATCGAAGTGGCCGATGTTGCAGACGATGGCCCTGTCCTTCATATCCCGCATGTGATCGACAGTGATCACATCGACATTGCCGGTGGCGGTCACGAAGATGTCTCCCTGGGGGGCCGCGTCCTCCATGGTCACCACCTCGAAACCCTCCATCGCCGCCTGCAGGGCGCAGATCGGATCGGCTTCGGTCACCACCACGCGGCAGCCGGCGGAGCGCAGGGATTCGGCGGAGCCCTTGCCGACATCGCCGAAACCGGCGACCACGGCGACCTTGCCGGCCATCATCACGTCGGTGCCGCGGCGGATGGCGTCGACCAAGCTTTCGCGGCAGCCGTACTTGTTGTCGAATTTCGACTTGGTGACCGAGTCGTTCACATTGATGGCGGGGAACAGCAGGGTGCCGTTCTTTTCCATTTCATAGAGGCGATGCACACCGGTGGTGGTCTCCTCGGTCACCCCGCGGATCGCGGCGCCAAGGGTGCTGTACCAGCCAGGCTTTTCCGCAACCCGTTTTTTGATCGCCGCGAAGAGGGCCTCTTCCTCCTCGTTGCCGGGATTGTCGAGCACAGAGATATCCTTTTCCGCCTTGATGCCCAGATGGATCAGGAGGGTCGCGTCACCGCCGTCATCGAGGATCATGTTGGGGGTGCCGCCGTCGCTCCACTCGAAGATGCGATGGGTGAAATCCCAATACTCCTCCAGGCTCTCGCCCTTGAAGGCGAAGACCGGGGTACCGCCGGCAGCGATCGCCGCGGCGGCATGATCCTGAGTTGAAAAGACGTTGCAGGAAGCCCAGCGCACATCGGCACCCAGCGCCTTCAGGGTTTCGATCAGCGCCGCCGTCTGAATGGTCATATGCAGCGAGCCGGCGATCCGCGCACCCTTCAGGGGTTGAGCCGCGCCATACTCCTCACGCAAGGCCATGAGCCCGGGCATTTCGGTCTCGGCGATATCCAGTTCCTTGCGGCCCCAGTCAGCGAGAGAAATATCGGCCACCTGATAGTCGGTGAATTCGGCCATGCTGGTCTTCCTTTTTTGGATGCTTGCCTTGATGAGGTGAGGTCTTTCGGCGGCTGCCGCAGGGCGCAACCGCAATCTGAGAAATCCAGCCGGTCATTTAACAGTGAACGCTGGGCACCGCAAGGCCGCGCGCCTCGGGTGCAGCGTTTCAGACGATACTGTCGTTGAAGTCGTCCAGCAGCGTTGCGATACGTCCGCTGTCCACCTGGTCCATGATCATCCGCGCCCGGCGCCCGGCGGCCTGCATGTCCAGCCCCAGGATGCGGCTCTTGACCCGGGGGATCGCCTTGGCCGTCATCGACAGTTCCCGCACGCCGAGGCCGACCAGCAGGGCCGCAAAACGCGGATCGCCGGCCATCTCGCCACAGACCGAGACCGGAATCCGCGCATGAAGGGCGGCCTCCACCGAAAACTGTATCAGCCGCAGGACCGCGGGATGCAGCGGATTGTAGAGATAGGCGACCTGTTCTTCGCTGCGGTCGATGGCCAGGGTGTACATGGTCAGGTCATTGGTGCCGATGGCGAAGAAATCACAGGCCTGGGCCAGGGAATCTGCCGCCAGGGCGGCGCCCGGCACCTCGATCATCACCCCCAGAGGCGGCAGGGGATCGGCAATGGCGACACCGCGGCGGCGCAGGCGGCGCGCCGTTTTGGTCAACTCCTTGCGCACCGCGGCGACCTCGCCCGGGTTTGAGATCATCGGCAGTAGAATACGCAGCGGCCCATGCGCGCCGGCACGCAGGATCGCCGCCAGTTGGGTGCGCAGCAGCTTGGGTTCCTTCAAGGACAGACGAATCGCCCGCAGCCCGAGCGCCGGGTTCTGGGACTCGCCCAAATGCACGCCGAGCGAAGAGGCAAGCTTCTCGCCGCCCACGTCCAGGGTGCGCACCGTGACCGGCGCCCCCTTCATCGCGCGGACGATCTCCGCCAGAGCCGCGTACTGCTCATCCTCATCCGGCAGGTCCTCGCGGTTCATGTACATGAATTCAGTACGCAGCAGACCGACACCCTCGGCGCCCACCTGGGCCGCCTGTCCGGTTTCACGCGGCAGCTCCAGATTGACCTCCAGGGTGACGCGCTGCCCGTCGCGGGTTTGCGCCGGCACGTCGCGAAGGCGGGCCAGGGAGCGCACCTCGCGCGCCATATCCTTGAGGCGGCGCTGATAGGCCGCCAGGCGCTTGGCGGTTGGATTGACGATCACCAGCCCGTTGTTGCCGTCAACGATCAGGGTATCGCCGGTCTTGATGGCCGGGATCAGGCCGGGCACGCCGAGCACCGCCGGCAGACCCAGGGAGCGGGCCATGATCGCGGTATGGCCCTCGGCTCCACCCAGGACGCAGGCGAAACCGGCGATCTCGCGCGGGTCCATCAGGGCGGTGTCGGCCGGCGAAATCTCTTCCGAAATAACGATGCTTTCTTTTTCGAGCCCGCCGAAACCGCGAAAAGCGGTATCGGTCAGATTGCGCAGAATGCGGTGACCGACCTCGCGCACATCTTCGGCACGGGCGCTGAGATAGGCGTCTTGCATGGCCGCGAAATCCTGGGCGATCGCGGATATCTCGGCCATCACCGCGGCTTCGGCATTGCGCCGGTCGTTGTCGATCCTCGCCTCTATGCCGCCGATCAGGCGGCTCGACTTCAGCATCTGCATGTGGGCGTCCAGCAGATAGCCCAGTTCCTCGGCCGCCACGCCGTGGATACCCAGGGACTTGGCCTTCAGCTTGCCGACCTGCCGCACCGCCTTCGCGGTGGCCTCGGCAAAGCGCTTTTGCTCGCGGGAAACGCGGGAGGCGGGGATCTGATACTCCGGCACGTGCAGGTCGCCGGCTTCGCGCACATAGGCCGGGCCGATACCGGCCCCCGGGGATACGCCCAGCCCTTCGAAGATCTGTTCCTGGCTGCGCCGCCGGCGCTTGTTATCCGTCTTCATGGAATTTGTCGTCGACGAGGCGGGACAGCGCCTCGACCGCCTTGGCGGCGCCGAAGCCGGACGCCTCCACATCGATGTCGCAGCCCGGCCCGGCCGCCAGCATCATCAGGCCCATGATCGAACAACCCGAGACCCGGGTGTCGTTCTTGATCACCGTGACCTGGGCATCGAACGTCTCCGCCAGCTTGACGAACTTCGCCGCGGCCCGGGCGTGCAGACCTTTCTGGTTTTGGATGGTCAGGCGGCGGCGGATCGTCTCCGCCCCGGCACCGTCCTGTCTAGCCTGCGCCAGTTCGTCCATCAGTCCTTGTCCGATTCCAAAAGCTGCGAGGCCACGTTGATGTACTTGCGCCCGGCAAGCTGCGCCTGGGTTACCGCTTCTGCCAGATTGGCGGTGCTGCGCAACCCGGTCAGCTTGATGAGCATCGGCAGATTGATCCCGGCGATCACCTCCACCCGGTCCTTGTCGAGAACGGAAATCGCCAGGTTGGAGGGCGTGCCGCCGAACATATCGGTCAGCAGCACCACGCCGTCGCCCTGCTCCGCCGCGCCGACCGCGTCGATGATGTCCTGGCGGCGCTGTTCCATGTCGTCCTCCGGGCCGATGCAGATCGCCGCCACATTGTCCTGCGGACCGACCACGTGTTCCAAGGCCTGAACGAACTCCACGGCAAGACGCCCGTGGGTTACCAAGACAAGACCGATCATCCTCTGCTCCCTGCCGACTTTCGCCGCTTCGCCCGACCGTCGCCGTTTTTTGCCGACGCGGTACTCTTTATTGTCATGATAAGGGTCCGAAGCAAAGGCGCGGTCAACGTTTTATATCAACCCAAAGTTTCCGAAAAGCGGCCCAGGTTGCGCCTGAGGCTCAGGTCTTGGCCGCCGCACGCAGCGGATCGCGTGCAATATCGCGGTGGCCGAGGTGTACCGGCCGGCCCTGCTCGCCCAACCATGCGGCGAGCCGCTCGGCGGTAAAAACCGAGCGATGCCGCCCGCCGGTGCAGCCCACGGCGATCGTCAGATAACTTTTTCCTTCTCTTTCGTAGCGCGGCAGCAGGGGTGCCAGCATCGCCGTCAACTGGCCGAAGAAAGGCTCAAAGCCGGGATCCCGGCTCACGAAAGCGGCCACCGCATCGTCGCGGCCCGATAGCGGGCGCAGCGCGGGATCGTAGTGCGGATTGGCCAGAAAACGGACGTCGAACACCAGATCGGCCTCGCGCGGCAGGCCCTGGCGAAACGAGAAAGAAGTCACGAAAACCGCCATGCTGCCGCCCGCCGTCAGGCCGACATGACCCAGCAACTGGGCGCGGAAGTCCGCCGGGGTCAGGCTTGAGGTGTCGATCATAAGATCGGCCCGTTCACGCAAGGGCGCCACCAGGCGCCGCTCTGCGGCGATGCCGTCGGCCAGCGGGCGCCCCTCCGCCAGGGGATGGCGCCGCCGGGTCTCGGTGTATCGCCGGCCCAGCACCTCGTCCTCGCAGTCAACGAACAGCAACGTCGAGGCAAAGCGCGGGTCCCGCGCCAGGGCGTCGAGCTGGCCCAGCACCGGTCCCACGGCAAAGTCACGGGTGCGAATGTCGACCCCTATGGCGATCGGACGTTGCAGACCGACCTCGCCGACCACCGCATCCAGGAGACTGAGCGGGAGATTGTCGATGGCCTCCCAGCCCTCATCTTCCAGAACCCGCAGAGCCGACGAACGGCCGGCGCCGGACATGCCGGTGACCAGGACCAGACGGAGGCCGGTGCCATCGCCCGCGTCCTTTTCCATCAGCTTCTGATCGCTCAAGGCTCGATTGCTCTCCGCTTTGCCGGTATCGCCGGGCCGTGCCGGACTGCCGGCCTCTGCCGATCCGGACGCGTCCGGATCGGTCTCCGCCCCCGGGACGCCCATGTCAGGGGGGCGCATTATAAGCGCGGCCTCGGCGCGCAGCGCAAGCTGCAGCTTTTCGGGCGCCGAGACAAAGTTGGGATCGAGCGCGACGAGGCGCAGCGGCACGCCGCAGAGCACCCGTCGTTCGTCCGCCGGCAGGCGTTCGATCTCCTGCTGCGGGCGCAGCTCGACCAAGAGGCGCAGCGGCACGCCGGCGCGAAACGGCAGGTCGACGATGCCGATACCGCGCACCTCAAGCTTACCGGCAATGCTGTCCGGCGGTGCCGCGATCACCTGGCCGTCGCGAACCTCTAACAGGGTCTGATCGTCGCTGACCAGCACGGCGCCCCGGTCGATCAGGCGCAGCGCCAGATCCGACTTTCCGGCACCCGGCGGCCCCAGAATGGCAACCCCATGATCGCCCAGGGCGACAGTGGTGGCATGCAGGTTCTCAGCCATCTGCGGGAACGCCTGTTGCCATGCCGCCCGCGCATTCGCCGGTTTCAGACACCGCTTTCTTCCGCCGGCAGCGTGACGACGAAGCAGGCCCCCAGCACCTCTCCGTCGCGGTCGCAGCGGTTCTCCGCTTCGATGGTGCCGTTATGCGCCTCGACGATCTGCTTGGAGATCGACAGCCCGAGACCGGAATGGGTGCCGAACTTCTCACCGGCCGGGCGTTCGGTATAGAAGCGTTCGAAGACCGCTTCCAGCTTGCCCTCGGGAATGCCCGGCCCGTCATCGCAGACCGACACCTCGATTTCATCGCCCTGGCGCTGTGCCGCCAGCCGGATCTGTCCATCGGGCGGCGAGAAGGTAATCGCATTGGTGATCAGGTTGCGGAACACCTGCCCAAGGCGGTCTTCCAGGCCCGGCACCCGCAGATTCTGGTGATCCAGCATCTCCAGGACGAAGCGCGGCCCATGCTCGTTGTCGACGGTTTCGTGAAGCGAGACCAGGGCGCGCAGCAACTCGCCGACATCGATGGACTCAGTCTGCGCACGCGACAGCTCGGCGTCCAAACGCGAGGCGTCGGAGATGTCGCTGATCAGGCGGTCGAGCCGATGAACATCGTCAAGGATGATCGACATCAGGCGGCGCTGCTGGTCCGGGTCTTCGACCCGGGCCACGGTTTCCACCGCACTGCGCAGCGAGGTCAGCGGATTCTTGATCTCGTGGGAAACGTCGGCGGCAAAGGCCTCGATGGCGTCCATCCGCGTCCACAGCGCTTCGGTCATCGACCGCAGGGCATCCGAGAGATCGCCGATCTCGTCGCCGCGCCGGCGAAAATCGGGGATTTCGAACTGGCGGCCTTTGCCGTAGCGCACCAGATCGGCGGCCTGGGCAAGGCGGCGGATCGGTCTGGCGATGGTGCCCGCGAGATAAAAGGACAACAGCACCGTGACCGCGAAGGCGAGGCCGCAGACGATCAGGATATCCCGCCGCCGGTCGTCCACCGCCGCGTCCACGTCGGCGCCGTCCTTGGACAGCATCAGCGCGCCCAGGACCTGGCGGTAGCGCTGCACCGGCACCGCGATCGAGAGGACCAGCCGACCCTGGCGGTCGACCCGGACCATGCCCGGGCTTTCACCGGCGAGAGCGCCGCCGACCTCCTCATAGTGAACCGCCTTCTGCACCCGGTCTTCCCGGTAGATCGGAAAGTTGTCTTTACCGGGAACCCACTTCAGAACCGCCTCGTAGAGGACTCCGAGCAGGCTGAGGCCGCTTTTCTGTTCCGGCGGCAGGGCCATCACTTGAACCTTGCCGCCCGGTCCGCTGAGCACGAAGCTGTCGGCCAGAAGCTCGCCCGAGCGCGCAAAGATCCGGGCGCGGACGCCGGTATCGACCAGAAGCACGCGCATAAGGTTGCGGGTGACCTCGGGCAACAGGCGCTCGTCACCGACCTGGGTGGCGACGACCGCCGTGCTGCCCAGGGAAAGCGAGAAAGCCCGGCCCTGAATGCGCAGGGCGTCCAGCTCCGCCGCGATCAGGCTTTGGCGGTATTGATCCAGATGCAGCAGGCCCAGGACCGGAATCAGCAGCACCAGCACGTTGATGGTCAGAATCCGCCGCGTGAGCGGTGAGCGCCAGCGCCGCCGGCTCCGCGGCAGAGGACGGGCAGCGGCTTCCGAGGCCCCGGGATCCTGCCGCTTATCCTGCCGCTTATCCTGCCGCTTATCCTGCCGCTTGTTCACCGCTGCAGCCTTGCGACCGGCAAGGCCGAACCAGCCACCGGCGCTGCCTTCGCTTTCAACGGTCATTGCCCCGGGTCCGGCATTGCGGTGCCTTGATCACTCGGTCATCCCTTTGTGCCGCCGGCCCTATTGCTCGCGGTAGCGGTAGCCGACACCGTAGAGCGTCTCAATGTGCTGAAAATCGTCATCGGCGTCGCGGAACTTCTTGCGCAGGCGTTTGATGTGGCTGTCGATGGTGCGGTCGTCGACATAGATCGACTCCCCATAAGCCGCGTCCATCAACTGGTCGCGGTTTTTCACGTGCCCGGGTCGCACCGCCAGGGCTTTCAGGATCAGAAACTCCGTCACCGTCAGGTTGATACGCCCTTCCTTCCAGGTGCAGAGGTGGCGCGCCGGATCCAGCGTCAGGTCGCCGCGCAGGATCGGCGCCTCGTTGCCGGCCGTGCCCGGGGGGCCGTCGTCGCCGCCCCTTTCGCGCCGCAGGAGCGCACGGATCCGCTCGATCAGCAGGCGTTGGGAAAAGGGCTTGGTGATGTAGTCGTCGGCGCCCATGCGCAGGCCAAGAACCTCGTCGATCTCGTCGTCCTTGGAGGTCAGAAAGATCACCGGCAGGTTGGAGGCCTTGCGCAGATGGCCCAGCAGTTCCATGCCGTCCATGCGCGGCATCTTGATGTCGAGCACCGCCAGATCGACCGGGCTGGCGGCGATGCCGCGCAGCGCCTCGGCGCCGTCGTTGTAGGTGCGTACCTTGAAACCCTCGGCTTCCAAGGCAATGGAAACCGATGTCAGGATATTGCGATCATCGTCCACCAGGGCGATGGTTTCTTGCATCTTGTCTTGTCCGTCTCGTGCCTGTCTGACCGTAAGGCGCAGGATCATCCAGGCTGGTTCAGTAAATCAAATCAGGGCACAAAAACCAGATCAACCCCAGCCCCAATAAGCGCGACCCAATCAGCGCGCCCCGCTCAGCGCTCCAGCCTGAAAGGCCCGGGTGGGCGGACCAAAGCAGAACCCGCGGTCAACGGCAAGCCGCAGACGCGGCAAGACTTGAGTGGCTGTCGCTGGACCCGACCTGGTGATGCTCCCCCCAAAACGCGCCCGCGCGGCCGTCAAGCGACCGAGAAGCGGCTGTAAGGCCGGCAGGGTGGCGGTCGAGTGTGGCGGATTTGCGGCATTTTTAGGAACAAAGAGAGTCGCCGACACTGAAATCGGCCAATTTCGGCCCTTCGCGATTGCACCCGCAGGCAAGCGCCCCTTCACAGGCCTTGAGCATACGGGGAAAACCCGTGACAATTAGTTCCCGCATTGGCCAAATTGTGTTTAGGATTGGGTGATTTGCGTTCCCAAAGGGAGTATAGTTTGAACGGGCATATCGACCAGAGAGCAATAAATTCTTCTTTTGCGCGTCTATTACTTATTTATTGCTCTTAAAAAGAGTGTTTTCGCTTGCTTCTCTTTGCTGGATGGCCGAGGGCGGAAAGATTGTCTGGGCAACAAGTAAGGGCCGATTGCGGCGTGACTTTGAGTGAGGGTTTTCGCAAGGCCAGATATGGCCTGCCGACGCGCTGTACCAACCGCGCCTTCCTCGATCATTGTCCGGAGCGCATCGCCGAGATCTTTCATTACTGGGACGGGCTGCGCGGCGACCGGCGCATGCCCTGCCGCGCCGATTTCGACCCCGCCGAGGTGGTTCGCCACCTGCCCAGCCTGCTGCTCATCGATGTCGAGGGCGTCGACGACCGCGGCAGCGCCATCCTGCGCTACCGGGTGGTGGGAACCGAAGAGGTGCTGCTGCGCGGCCACGACCCCACGGGCAAGCTGGTTTCCGAAGGCTTTGTCGGGCCGAGCCTGGAAGTGGTCATGGAAGCCTATGAGCTGGTGCGCAAAGAGCGCTGCTTCCTGTTCGAGCTGCTGGAGTTCAAGACCCACCGCGGCGTCATGCGCAGCGAGTACGGTATCCTCCTGCCGCTTTCCGAAGACGGCACCAACGTCAGCCAGATCCTGGTCTATTCCCTGATGCGCGACGCCGACGAAGAGGGGTGAGGCTCTGCACGGTCAGAGCCGCGCCGCAACAATCAACGACAGCAATCGATCGAACTCGCCGCGCAGGATGAAACGGTCTTCGCGGCAGAATTGCGTTTCACCCGCCAGCGGTTTGAGACAAGACAGAGCCAGCTCCTCAAAAGCGTCTTCGGCATCGCTTTCTCCACCTCCCACCGAGCTGCGAAGGTTTTTCATGAAGGCCGACATATCGGCTTGATGAACGATCACGGTCCGCCAGGCTGGAACAACAAAAAGCGCCTGCTGGCCGAACCCCCAGGCCCAGAACGTGCCCGGCGGCAAGCCGCTGCCCGGCCCCGGAATCCACCAAAGATAGCCATGGCCGTGGCGCAGGCCGTCACGCCCGGTTTCCAGGTAGTCGGTGGTGATGCGATCGATCCAGGAAGCCGACAGGATGGACTCGCCGTCGACCTCGCCGCGGTCCAGATAAAGCCCCCCGAAGCGGGCCAAATCACGGGCCGACATCCGGAACATCACGGCGCGGTGCTGCGACAGGGCCGGTTCGGCCTTGTAGGTCACAGCCGCCACCGTAAAGTCCTGCAGACCCAGCGGATTGGCGATGCCGGCGTCAAAGGCGTCGGCAACCGAGAGGCCGGTCCGCGTTTCGAAGACTGTTGTCAGGGCATTGGTATCCCAGTTGTTGTAGGCCCAGGTCGTGCCCGGCGTGTTTTCCGCCTTGCCCAGGCGGCGGTTCTTTTCCGCCACGAGGCCGCCTTCGGCCGCGGCGGCGTGGTTGATTCCGGAAACCGATTTCACGAGATGCAGGACCGTCGCCTGTTTCTGCGGCGCTGTCAGCGGGTCCGGCATATCGTCTATGCCCAGCTCCGCCAGCGTGGCGGAGAGGTCGATCTGCCGCGCGCCCATCCCCTGGTGCTGGCCGACCAGCGCCGAGAGCAGGACCTTGCGCATGGAGTGAATGGGGCGGGGCTGCGCAAGATCGCCGAAGGAGGCAACCGTTTCGCCCCGGGTTACGATCATCAGACTGTCGCTGCTGAGCTGCTCCAGATAAGCGAAGACAGCAACGAGCGCCGCCGGGTCCCAACCCAGGCGCTGCAAATCGGCATCGCCCAGGCAGTTGACTGCCGGTGCTGCCGGGAGCGCCGGGGGCGCGACCTGCGAGGCCGGGCGCGCATGGTCGCCGGGAAGCAGCGGTCCTTCATAGGTCGCGATGAAGTAGGCGAACAGGGCCATCAGGCTGAGCGGGATCACCGCCAGGGCGGCGACCCCGCCGCGTCTTGGACGTCTCATGACTTTTTTCCCGATGATGGCACCGCCGGTTTCCCGGCGGGCCGTTTATCAGAGGTCGCGGAACTCGCGATGCAGCCGCGCTTCGGAGGAGGTCACGAAGGCCTCCATATTGCGGACACGCTGTTCCTGATCGCGGAACTTGTGGCGCAGCCGGGACAGCGATTCGCTCGGCTTCAGCCGTACCTGGCGCCAGAACTCCTTTTCCTCTTCGGACTGGTAGGTGAACTCAGGCGCCGGGTCGAGCAGGATGGTCGCCAGGATGTAGCAGACCAGGGTCGGGAAGGTGAACATGAAGAGCGAGATCAACGCGACCAGACGCACGACGAAGGTACTGATGCCGAAGTAATCGGCGATCCCGGCACAGACGCCGGATACCTTGCCCCTTGCCCGGTTGCGGTAGAGGCGGCTGGGCCGCGCCTTGGGGTCCCTCTGGTGTCGCGGCCCGCAGGAGCGGGGGCCATGCCAGCTCATAACTGTTTCCTCCAGTCCGTCACCTCGGCATCGAGGATGCGCTCCAGGGAATTGATACGCTGCTCCATGCGCTCGGCGCTGGTCCAAAGCTCCTCGAGCAACTGTTCCTCATCACTCGACAGCGACTTGGTCGCCCGCCAGCGCGTGGCGTAGTGGGCGATGATCCAGATCGGCGCGACGACCGCGAGGAAGAGTATGACCGGTACTTCGAAATCCATGGTCTTCTAGCCCCTGGGATCTTTTAGTTGCTGTCCGTTTTGCCGCCGTCAGCCGGCTTCCTGGCGCCGGACTTCTCCATCCGGGCCTTCAGCGCCGCCAGTTCGTCCTCGATGGCGGATTCGGCCGCCAGTTCGGAGATCTCATCGGCCAGCGAGCGGCCGTCACGCCCGAGGTCGTAGGCCTCGACCGCACCCTCGGCCTCGTCCAGCTTCTTTTCGACCTGCTCGAAGCGGGTGAAAGCCTCTTCGACACGGCCGTCATAGAGCGTGCGCCGGACCTTCAGGCGCGAGCCGGCGGTCTCGTGACGGGCGGCCAGGGCCTGCTGCTTGGCCTTGGCTTCGCGCAGCTTGCTCTCCAGCTTGGCGACATCGGCCTCGCCCTGCTGCAACAGGACTTCCAGATCTTCGAACTCCTCGCGCAGGGCCTCGGCCGCTTCGGCCAGCTTGGCCTTCTCCAGCAGCGCACCCTTGGCGAGATCTTCGCGTCCCTTGGACAGCGCCAGTTCGGCCTTTTCCTCCCAGCCGCGCTGGGCATCGCCGAGGCGCGACAGGCGGCGCGAAATCTCTTTCTTCTCGGCAATGGTCTTGGCCGCGGTGGAGCGCACCTCGACCAGGGTGTCCTCCATCTCCTGGATCACCAGGCGGATGATCTTTTCCGGCTCTTCGGCGCGGTCCAGGATGGCACTGAGGTTCGAATTGATGATGTCGGCGAGGCGGGAGAAAATACCCATCGGTGATGTTCCTTGTTTCGGGGGACTCGGGGTTTCGGGGGGCTTGGGGTTTCGGGAGGCTCGGTGTTTCGGGGCTTGGGGGTAGCGTTTCAGGGTTCAATAAATGCGGCGAGGGTCAGGTCTTGCATCAGGTGAGAATAGCGCCGACCACAATGCCGCCGATGAACATCAGCCAGTGATCCGCCGTCCGGCTGCCCAGATAGGTGCAGATCTTGTTGACCCAGTTCTCCAGGGTTTTCGTTCGGGGTTCATCGTCCAGGCGGTGCATTGACATCGGTGCCTCTCTCTTGGTTTTGCGGCTTCACGGCCGCAGTGGTGCTTTTCACCAAGGCAAATAGCAGGGAGCGTGCCAAGTTTGATGAAAATCGACAAACCATTGATTTTCATAGATTAAATAATCCAGATTGGAATACAGTGATCTCACCAATAATGTGAAAAGCGCCAATTCTTGGTGTAATTAGCTTTTTGTTAGCTATATTCAAATCATGCAGACGCCAGACCTCCCACCCCTGCTCGGCGAGTCGCCGGCCTTCCTCGCCCTGGCGGAAGAGATCTCCCGCATCGCCCCCCTGGACAGGCCGGCGCTGGTAATCGGTGAGCGCGGGACCGGCAAGGAACTGGTCGCCGCGCGGCTGCACTTCCTCTCCCGGCGCTGGGACGGCCCCTTCGTGAAGCTGAACTGCGCGGCCCTGGCCGAGAGCCTGCTTGAATCCGAACTCTTCGGTCATGAAGCCGGGGCCTTCACCGGCGCCGTCAAGCGCCGGGCCGGACGCTTCGAACTGGCCGACAGCGGCAGCCTGTTTCTGGACGAGATCGCCGCGGCCACCCCGGCGATCCAGGAAAAGCTGCTGCGGGTCATCGAGTACGGCAGTTTCGAGCGGGTCGGCGGCAATGCCGGTCTGACCGTCGATGTCCGGGTGATCGGCGCCACCAACGAGCACCTGCCGGAGGCCGCCGCCGAGGGGCGGTTCCGCGCCGACCTGCTGGACCGCCTGGCCTTCGAGGTCATCACCCTGCCGCCGCTGCGGGCGCGGCCGGAGGACATCCCCCTGCTTTCCACCCATTTCGGGCGCGAGATGGCCAAGGAACTGGACTGGCCGCAGTTCCCCGGCTTTTCGGAGGCCGCCCTGGCCCGTTTGGCGGAACATGCCTGGCCGGGCAACGTGCGCGAACTGCGCAATGCCGTGGAACGCTCCGTCGCCCGCGGCACGCCGGACGCAGCGATCGACAAGGTGGTTCTGGATCCCTTCGCCAGCCCCTATCCGCTGGCGCCCCTTGCGGCAAAGCGTGCGGCTGCCGGCGAGACAAAGCCGGATGCCGATGGCGCGGAACCCGGCAGGACCGGCGGCGTCTTATCCGATCCGCTGCGCGCTTTCGATCTGAAGGAAGCCCTGAAGCGGGTGGAACACGACCTGCTGCAGCAGGCCCTGGAGGCCCAGCGCTTCAACCAGCGCGCCACCGCGAAACAGCTCGGCCTTACCTATGACCAACTGCGCAACCGGCTGCGCAAGCACGGGCTGCTGGAACGCCCCGCCTGAGACCGAAACCGCCGCATCAGACGCCAGGCAATGCCATTGAAGAGCGTTCCCCCAAGGCGTCACCATGCCGTTCCAGCCAGGCGGCTGCCGCATCCCGGCCGATCGCCTTCAACTTCTGGAAGAAATGCCAGTCGGCGCGCTGTTTGCTGGTGACGTCCAGGGCCCGCATGGCGGCGCCGCCATCCAGCAGGTGCAGGTTCAGACCGCGCACCCGGGCCGCCATGTCGCCGCCGCGCTGGCGGCCCGGCCCGGCAATGCGCCCCATGTAGCCGAGCGCCTCCAGCTCGCGCATCAGCGGGGCATTGAACATGATCTGACTGCGCCGGTTGTTGATCTGGCGGACGCTGCGCGGCACCTCGTCGGTGGTCATGGAGTCAATCTGTATGATCATCACGTCCCGGCTGTCGCAATGGAACACCAGGGGAAAGATCGTCGGGTTGGCCATGAAGCCGCCGTCCCAGTAGTGCCCGTCGTCAATCGCCACGGCACGGTAGAGATGGGGCAGGCAGGCGGAGGCCAGCAGGACATCGACCGTCATATCGGGATTTTCGAAGAGCGCGGCGCGGCCCTGCTTCAGCTCCGTGGCCGAGATGAACAGCCGCGGCGTCTCCGCGAGCTGCAGGCTTTCGAAGTCGATCACCTCATCCAGCAGGCGGCGCAGCGGGTTCACATCCAGGGGATTGAGCTGATAGGGGGAGAACAGGCGGGTCATCATGTCCAGGGCCGGGGTCGCGGCGGCCGCCGGAGAGAACTCTCCCAGCCCGCTGACCCGCCGCCAGAGCCGCTCAAGGCTGACCCGGGCGCCCTCGGCCCCGTCCTCCAGCCAGCCGCTCGCCAGAGCCGCGGCATTCAGCGCACCGGCGCTGGCGCCGCTGAGGCCGTCAATCTCCAGCCGGTCTTCTTCCAGCAGGCGGTCCAGCACGCCCCAGGTAAAGGCGCCGTGGGCACCGCCGCCCTGCAAGGCAAGCGAGAGCCTGCGCCGGGCGGATTTGCGGCGGGCAGCGCGGCCCAAGGGGCGCGCCAGGGCGGAATCGAGACGTGAAATGCCGTTTCTTAAAGCCATGATGCCTCCAGACATCGTCTGGAGCATCTCCAACCCGGGGCGGTTTCTTTGCGACCTTGCTGCGCTCATGCCTCCCCAAAAGGGGATCCGGCAAGGCGCTCGCCAGTGTTCTAATTGTGATTGGTGAACAAGAACTTAAGGCAATTCCAAGGCACATTGGGCCGCCGGCCGCAAAGGCCGGCCCCAAAGGCTCAGAAATGATCGGCGCGGATGACCTCGACGTCGGAGAGGGTAATGATGGCGCTGTAGTCGCGCAGCAGTTCGTGAGCCGCCGCCATAATCCGGTGAGCCGCCTCTTCCCGGGCGATGACGACGATCAGGCGCATGGAGAGCGCCTCGCTGATCTCCCCCTGCTGCCAGGCGCCGTCGGCCCCCTTGCCGGAAAGGCAGGGCATGATCGTATAGCCGCGCACCTCCTGCTCCTCCAACAAGGCGACCACGCGGCGCTCCAGCGGGGCTTCGACGATGATATCCAGCTTCTTGCGGAGGTGGGTTTCCATGGATGGCGTCTTCCCGGGTTGTTTTAGGGCGATGATATCGCCGCAGCGACGGAAAAGTAGAGCGGAATCCCGAAGGTGAGATTGAATGGAAAGGTGATCGCCAAGGACAGAGTGAGATAGATGCCGGGACTGGCCTCCGGCACCGCCAGGCGCATGGAGGCGGGCACGGCGATGTAGGAGGCGCTGCCGCAGAGCAGGGCCAGCAGCGCGGTCTCGCCCGGACCGAGGCCCAGGGCCCAGCCGGTCGTGAGACCCAGGGAGGCGCCGACCACCGGCATGGTGATGCCGAAGAGAACCAGCCGCCAGGTCAGCTCGGAGGCGCCGCGCAGGCGGGTCGCCGCCACCAGCCCCATATCCAGCAGGAAGAGGCAAAGCACCCCTTTGAAGGGCCCCACCACAAAGGGCGCGATGGCATCCAGCCCCTTGGGTCCGGTGATCCAGCCGATGACAAAGGATCCGATCAGGATCACGACGCTGCCATTCAGAAAGATCTCGCGCATCAGGTCGCGGTCCAGCAGTCCCTTTTGCCGCCGCGGCCTCGCCTCCGCGGTCCCCTTCAGGTTGCGCCGGGCCAGCCAGATACCGGTGACGATGGCCGGGGTTTCCATGATCGCCATGACCGCGACCATGTAGCCTTCGAAACCGATCCCCATGAGCGTGAGAAATTCACTGCCGGCGACGAAGGTGACCACGGAAATGGAGCCGTAGTGGGCGGAAACCGCCGCCGCATCGGCCTGACCGAGACGGGTGAAGGTTCGCAGCAGGGTATAGGCAATCATCGGAATGACGAAACTGAGGGCGGCGCCAGCCAGCAGAATGACCGCGACGGTCCAGTTCAGACCCTGCTTGTTCAGTTCCACGCCGCCTTTGAAGCCGATCGCCAGCATAAGGTAGAGCGCCATCGCCTTGGCAAAGGCCTCGGGTATCGAGAGGTCGGAGCGCAGCAGCGCCGCGCCGAACCCCAGCGCGAAAAACAGGATGATCGGCGAAAGCAGATTATCGATGGCCAGGGGAAGCAGATCAGGCACGCAGGCTTTCCGGAACAGCGGGAGGGAGGCAGGAGGGCTGAAAAGGACACTACATAAGATAGGGGCGTCTCGAGACTTTTAGTCCAAGACCGGAACCAAACCAAGAAGCGATGGATCGCCGCAGGCGCGCCCTCTCGGCGGATTGCCGGCTGCGGAGCGGAAATCGATGGGTTACCGTCACCGGGTTCCCGGGGCAGGGAGCTCTTGGGGCCGGATTGTCGGAGGACAGCGATGGCATTGGAAAGCGGCGGCGAGAAAGAGGCAGCCTCGCCAGGGCCCGGGAGGCAGCCCGGAAAGCACCCGGCAGGGCAGCCCGGTGATCTGGCGCGCGGCCTGTTGAGACGCGCGGAGCGGGCGAGCCTCGCGACCAGCCTGCAGAAGGACGGCAGCGGCGACCCCTATGCCTCTCTGGTGATCATGGCGGTGGACCAGGACGCCGGCCCTCTTCTGCTGCTCTCCGATCTGGCCGATCACACCGCCAACCTGAAGGCCTCGCCGCGCGCCGGGCTGCTGATCGACGGCACCGCCGGCTACGACGATCCTTTGACCGGGCCGCGCATCAGCCTGCAGGGCAGGCTCGACCGGATCGACTCGCCGGCGGCGCTGGCGCGTTTCACACGCCGCCATCCCGGCGCGGCGCTCTATGCCGGCTTCGGCGATTTCAACCTCTACCGCTTCGAGATCGAGAAGGGGCACCTCGTCGCGGGCTTCGGCGACATCCACTGGCTGGCGGCAGAGCTGTTGCTGCACGACTGCAGTGGTGCGGCGGCCCTCGCCGCGGCCGAAGCCGACGTCGTCGCCCATATGAACGAAGACCACGGCGACGCCCTGGCCCTGATGGCGCAACACCTTCTGCGGCGGAAAGGCGGCCCCTGGATCATGACCGGCATCGATCCGGAGGGTTTCGATCTGCGCGGTCCGGGACCGGAAGGGCCCCTGCAAAGGCTCGACTTCCCCCAGGAAATCAACGATGCGGAGAGCGCCAGAGCGGCCCTTGTGGCCCTGACCCGGCAGGCCCGGGAAGCCGCCGGAACGGCTTAAAATATCCAGCAGCGGATACGTTAGAGAATCCCTTTGAAAAGGATTAGAAAGAACACATAAACGCCATGACAAAGCCCCAGGGGATGGACTATCTGTGATGGCCAAGGGGGTCCATGTGACCCTCAAAAGGCCCGGCATCTCGAAGGGACAGTCAACGTCTCCGCCACAAAAGGGCCGTCACCGGAATAGAGCAGTGGGAGACAATTCGTTGGAAAACATCGGCGCGGCCATCAGCCGCCACGGCCTCGATCTGCACGGCCTCGTCAATCTTCGAAAAGCACACTGGAATCTCAACGTCGCCGCCCTCTACGGCGCCTCTCTCTGGCGCGGCGAGTCGCAGCTTTCCGAAGGCGGGGCCATGGTGGTCCTGACCGGCAAGCACACCGGACGCTCCCCCAAGGACAAGTTCATCGCCCGCGAAGCCTCCAGCGAGCAGAACATCTGGTGGGGCG
Organism: Pelagibius sp.; assembly: GCF_965249265.1. Classification (NCBI taxonomy): domain Bacteria; kingdom Pseudomonadati; phylum Pseudomonadota; class Alphaproteobacteria; order Rhodospirillales; family Rhodovibrionaceae; genus Pelagibius; species Pelagibius sp. Next base: position 4,905,620 of record NZ_OZ252224.1, read on the forward strand.
ATGTGAACGTGGCCATGGACGAAGACGGCTTCGATCGCCTGCACCGCAAGGTCTGCGGCTACCTACAGGGCCGCGACGTCTTCGTTCAGGACGTCTATGCCGGTGCCGACCCCGACTACCGCCTGCCGGTGCGGGTGGTCAGCGAGTCCGCCTGGCACTCGCTTTTCGCGCGCAACATGTTCATCCAGCCGCGGCCGGACGCGCTGGCCGACTTCCTGCCCGGCTTTACCGTGATCCATGCGCCCTACTGCCATGCCGATCCGGAAGTCGACGGCACCAACAGCGAGAGCTTCATCGTCGTCAACTTCGCGCGCCGCCTCGTGATCATCGGCGGCACCGTCTATGCCGGCGAGATCAAGAAGTCGATCTTCTCCGTCCTGAACTACCTGTTGCCGGAACGCGATGTCCTGCCGATGCACTGCTCCGCCAACATCGGGCCCGAAGGCGATACGGCGATCTTTTTCGGCCTTTCCGGCACCGGCAAGACCACGCTTTCCGCCGACGCCAGGCGCAGCCTGATCGGCGACGACGAGCACGGCTGGTCGCCCAAGGGTGTCTTCAATTTCGAGGGCGGCTGCTATGCCAAGGTGATCCGGCTGGACGCCGAGTCCGAGCCCGAGATCTACGCCACCACGGGGCGCTTCGGCACGGTGCTGGAAAATGTCGTGATGGACCCGGCCAGCGGCCAACTGGATCTCGACGACGCCCGCCATACCGAAAACACCCGGGCGAGCTATCCGCTCGATTTCATTCCCAACATCTGCGCCGACGGCCAGGGCGGGCAGCCCAAGAACATCGTCATGCTGACCGCCGATGCCTTCGGCGTGCTGCCGCCGATTTCCAGCCTGACGCCGGACCAGGCCATGTATCACTTCCTTTCCGGCTACACCGCCCGCGTGGCGGGGACGGAAAAGGGCATGGGCTCGGAACCCTCGGCGACCTTCTCGACCTGCTTCGGTGCCCCCTTCATGCCGCGCCACCCCTCCGTCTACGCCAAGATGCTGGGCGAGAAGATGGCGGCGACCGGGGCCAAGTGCTGGCTGGTGAACACCGGCTGGACCGGCGGTGCCTACGGCACCGGATCGCGCATGAAGATCGCCCATACCCGCGCCATGGTGCAGGCGGCCTTGAGCGGCTGTTTGAGCGAAGCCGCGACGGCGCGTCACCCGGCCTTTGGCCTGGCCATGCCGGAGGCCTGCCCCAACGTGCCCTCCGAGGTGCTCAACCCGCGCAACACCTGGGGCGATAAACGGGCCTATGACCTGACGGTCCGCGATCTGACCCAGCGCTTCGAGGCCAATTTCAAGCAGTTCGAACCCTATGTCGGCGAGACCGTCCGCGAGGCCGGTATCCGCGCCGCCGCCTGATTTGCACCCATCTGCCCAGACCCGCCGGCAAGCGCCCGAGCCGCTGCCGGCGGGAGGGGACCTTTGTGCAGATCGCGTCAGGGTTTCGATGGCCGCAACGGCCCGATGAAATCGTTGCACTCTGCGGCGATCCCTTCAATATTGAGACTTCTGAGGGGAAGGGCTCGGTAGATATGTCGGCGATCACCGCAGACAAGGTCTTGGATGTGGCGCAGCGTCTTGTGCAGACGCGCGGCTACAATGGTTTCAGCTATCGCGACATCGCCGGCGAGATCGGCATCAAGTCGGCCAGCATCCACTACCACTTTCCCAGCAAGACCGATCTCGGCGTGGCCCTGGTCGACCGCTACCAGGACAACTTCGACAGCGAGCTGCAGAAGATCCTCGCGCGCAGCGACGAGGCGCCGAAGCGGCTGAAGGACTTCATCGCCTTGTTCCGCCAGACCCTGAAAGGCGACCGCCTCTGCCTCTGCGGCATGCTGGGGGCGGAAAGGGACAGCCTGCCGGAGGCCGTCAGCGAGCGGGTGCGCAGCTTCTTCATGCTCTGCGAGGCCTGGCTCGTCGAGGTTCTGAAGCAGGGCCGCAAGGCCCGGGAGATCGCCTATCTCGGTTCTCCCCAGGCGGTCGCCGATCAGTTTCTCTCGCTGCTGGAAGGCGCCATGGTGGTGGCCCGCGCCCTGAACGATCCCGAGCGTTTCGACCGGGCCGCCAATGCCTTCCTGCGGGTCCTGAAGTCCATCGACTGAAATGCATCCGGCCCGGCGAACGGCCCGAGGCGATTCCGTTCAATCCGACAGACAGGGCCCGGCCAATTGAAAGGGGGCAGGTTAACCATCGCCTCCCTTGCAGCCAGCCGCCTCAACACACGCGCCTGGGCCCCCGGCAGTCTAGACAGGTAAATCCAGGCTGAACAATTCTGACTCTGAGCCTTGATCTCCTTAGCCTGCATCTTATCTACCTATCACTAGGTAGATAAGATGCTTCTCTCACAGCAAGGGGATGGGTCATGCGTTTTGAAAACAAGGTCGCCGTTATCACCGGCGGCGGTTCCGGTATCGGTCTGGCAGCGGCGGAGCGTCTCGCAACCGAAGGCGCCAGGGTCGTGATCAACGGCCGCAGCGAAGAAAAACTGAAACAGGCCGTTGCCAACATCGGCGCCGAACAGGCCGACTATCTGGCCGGCAACATCGGCGACCCCAAGGTCGGACAGGCCCTGGTCGACAAGGCCAAGGCGCGTTTCGGCGGCGTCGATATCCTGCTGAACAATGCCGGCATCTTCACCCCCAAACCCTTCCTGGACTTGAGCGAGGCCGACTACGACGGCTTCCTGACCACGATCCTGAAAGGAAAATTCTTCACCGCCCAGGCTGCCGCCCGGGCGATGCGCGAACGCGGCGGCGGCGCCATCGTTCATACCGGATCCATGTGGGCCGAGGTGGCGGTCGCCGCGACACCCTCCAGCGCCTATTCCGCCGCCAATGCCGGCGTCCACGCCCTGGTGCGTAACCTGGCGATCGAACTCGCCGGGGATAAGATCCGGGTGAACGGCGTCGCCCCGGCGGTCGTCGAGACACCGGTCTACGGCACCTTCATGAGCGAAGAGGAAGTCGCCAAGACCCTGCCCACCTTCAACGCCTTTCATCCCATCGGGCGCAACGGCCAGCCCGCCGACGTGGTGGCGGCCCTGCTGTTCCTCGCCTCAGAAGAAGCCGGTTGGATCACCGGCACCGTCATGCCGGTCGACGGCGGCGTTACCGCCGGGCGCTAGAGGGTTTTCGACTTACGTCGAGGCGGTTCCAGCCCGCTCCCCCTCCCGGCCACCCAATGAGATTATCCTAGTGGGTGGCCGGGAGGGGGAGCGGGCCGGTGCCGTCCTAACATGACAGACGCTAGTTCGAAGCCAGATAACGCGGTAGCCGCTCCAGGAAGATCTCGACATCCGCCTCCGTGGCGAAGAGGTGGGCGGACACGCGGAGACGTCCATTGTCGCCCCAGACAAAGACGTCTTCCGCTGCCGCCCGGCGGGTCAGGCCTTGCGCATCGCTATAGGCGAAGGCGGCGTTACCGGCACGGTGCGCCGCCGCCGCCGGTGTCATAACATCGAGGCCGAGATCGGTCATGCCGGCGATCAGCCGCCCACTCAAAGCGCGGGTGTGGGCGGCGATGGCATCGATGCCGAAGCTTTCCAGATAGGCGAGGGAGTCCCGCAACAGATAGGCGCCCAGATGCCCGGCGTTGCCGAACTCCACTCTTCGTGCATCGGGTTTCAAGTGATAGTCCGCCGGCGTGTCACCAGCGGTGGCCGAAGCCCAGCCGGCGCCTGAGGGCGCAAAGTCTGGCCGGCGCCGCCGGTTCCACACCAGGATTCCGTCGTGAATGCCGAGCAGGAATTTATAGCAACAACTGACCGTGAAGTCGGCAACGCGCGCATCGACCGGCACCACGCCGAGGGCATGGCTGGCATCGACCATCAGCGCAACATCCGATCCGTCCAGCGCACCCGACAGCGCGGCAACGTCGTGATGCTGTCCGGTCAAGGCGTTCACCTGGCTGAGGTAGATCAGGCTGGTGCGGTCGTCGCAGGCGGCCAGGATGTCGTCCCGCTCGATCCACCAACCGCGACCGGGCACCAGGCGCACCTCGACACCCGAGGCCTTTAAGCTGGCGAGCGCAAAGCGGCCGGAAGCGTAATCAAACGCCGGTACCACCACGTTGTCACCGGCCTGCCAGTCGATGCTGGAGACGACGCGCATGATCGCCTCTGAAGCATTGCCGAGCAGACCGATGTCACCAGGCTCGGCCTGTGTCATTCGGGCCAGGGCCTTGCGCGCTTCGTCTGCTTCTTCCCAGTGGCGCCAGTAGCCGTCGAAGCCGGCCGCCTTGTCCGCGGCAAAGCGCTCGAAAGCGTCACGATGCACCTTCAGCAAAGGTGGTTCGCCGCCGGTGGAAAGATGGATCTTGCCCTCCAGGCCGATGAAGTCGCTTTTCGGGGCGGGCAGGGGGCGGATACTTGGCGGCGACATCAACCGGCCTTGCTGCGATTGCTTTTCCGGAAGGCATAGACCGTCAGGCCGATGAAGAAGGCAAGGACAGGCAGCAGTACATAGTCCAGAACACCGATCCAGGCGGAGAGGCCGAGCCCGCCGAGGAGCACGACCAGCAAAGGCGTGAAACAGCAGAGCGCAGTCACCACCGTTCCGACGACACCGATCTTTAGGAGCCTGCGATCCGCCATGGTGCGACCTTAACCCGTCACCGAAGTTGACGCCTCGTCCCTAATGCGCCTCGGCCCAATTGGCGCCGGTGCCGGCATCGGCGACCAGGGGGATGGAGAGTTCCAGCGCCGGCGCGCAGGCGTTTTCCATCACCGCGCGCACCAGAGCGGAGGTTTCCTCGACTTCGTTCTTCGGCACCTCGAACAGCAGTTCGTCGTGAACCTGCAGCAGCATCATCGCCTTGAGCCCGGCCTGTTCCAGCGCCGGGGGCACGCGGATCATGGCGCGCTTGATGATATCGGCGGCGGTGCCCTGGATCGGTGCGTTGATGGCGGCACGTTCCGAGAAGCTGCGCCTTGCCGGGTTCTTGTCCTGAATGCCGGGGATGTGGATCTTGCGCCCGAAAAGCGTGGTGACGAAGCCCTGCTCGCGCGCCTGTTCCTTGGTGCGGTCCATGTAGCTGCGGATACCGGGATAGCGCTCGAAATAGGCAGCGATGTAGTCCCGCGCCTCGCCCTGGGGAATGCCCAGGTTCTGCGCCAGACCAAAGGCCGACATGCCGTAGATGATGCCGAAGTTGATCGCCTTGGCCTTGCGCCGGGTCATGGGGTCCATGCCCTCGACCGGAATGTCGAAAACCTGGGCAGCAGTGATGGCGTGGATGTCCTGGCCGTCATGGAACGCCTGCTTCAGAGCGTCGACCTCGGCGATCTCGGCGGTCAGGCGCAGTTCGATCTGACTGTAGTCCACCGACAGCAGAACATGATCCTTCTCGGCGACGAAGGCGGTGCGGATCTTACGCCCCTCCTCGGTGCGGATCGGAATGTTCTGAAGGTTGGGGTCGTTGGACGACAACCGCCCGGTGGAAGCCACCGCCTGGGAATAGGAGGTGTGGACCCGCCCGGTTTCCTCGTTGATCTGATTCTGCAGCGCGTCGGTATAGGTGCTCTTCAGCTTGGAGAGCTGGCGCCAGTCCAGCACCCGCGCCGGCAGATCGTGGCCCTGAGCCGCCAGGCCCTCAAGAATGTCGGCCCCCGTGGCATAGGAGCCGGACTTGCCCTTCTTGCCGCCCGGCAGGCTCATCTCGTCGAAGAGAATCTCGCCGAGCTGCTTGGGCGAGCCGATGGTGAAGGGCCGCCCCGCCAGTTTATGGATCTCGACTTCCAGCTCGCCGATGCGCGCGGCAAAGTCATTGGACATGCGGCGCAGGGTGTCGCGGTCGGCCTTGATGCCGATCAACTCCATGGCCGCCAGCACCGGCACCAGGGGCCGTTCGATGGTCTCGTAAACCGTGGTCAGACGGTCGCTCACCAGACGCGGTTTCAGCACCTGATGCAGCCGCAAAGTGATGTCGGCGTCCTCCGCGGCGTAGTCCAGTGCCTTGTCCAGCGGCACATGGTCGAAGGTCACCTGGTTCTTGCCGCTGCCCGCCACGTCCTTGAACTTGATGGTCTGGTAGTCCAGGTGGATCTGCGCCAGGTCGTCCATGCCGTGGCCGTGCAGCCCGCCCTCGACCACGTAGGACAGCAGCATGGTGTCGTCGACCGGCGCCACCGCGATGCCCTGGCGGGCGAAGACCAGCATGTCGTACTTGATGTTCTGGCCGATCTTCAAAACGCCGGGATCTTCCAGCAGCGGCTTCAGGACGGCGATGGCCTTGTCCATCGGGATCTGCTTGGGCGCCTCGGCGCCGCCGCCTTCCAGATCGAGGCCGCCGTCGCTGGGCGCATCCCCTCTGTGGCCCAGCGGGATGTAGCAGGCCTTGCCCGCCTCGGTCGCCAGGGAGATACCGACCAGATCGGCGGCCACGGCGTCCAGCGAGGTGGTTTCGGTATCCACCGCCAGGACACCACGCTTGCGCGCCGCGCTCACCCAGCCCTCCAGCGATTTCAGGTCCTGAACCAGTTCGTACTTGGCCTCGCCCGGTGCCGCCGGAGCCGCCGCCGCTTCCTCCGCCGTTGCATCGCCCAGCTGTTCGGAAAGCCGGCGCAACACGGAGCGGAACTCGTAGCGCTCCAGAAAGGCGCGCAGGGCTTCGGGCTCCGGCTGGCGCAGGGCAAAGCCCTCGATGCCCTCTTCCACCGGGGCATAACGCTCCAGGGTCACCAGCTTCTTGGAGATGCGCGCCATCTCGGCGTTTTCGATCAGCTTCTCGCGGCGCTTGTTCTGTTTGATCTCGCCGGCCCGCTCCAGCAGCGTTTCCAGGTCACCGTATTCGTTGATCAACTGGGCGGCGGTCTTGATGCCGATGCCGGGCACCCCCGGCACGTTGTCGACCGAATCCCCGGCCAGGGCCTGGACGTCGACCACCTTCTCCGGCCCCACGCCAAACTTCTCCACCACCTCATCCGGGCCGATGGATTTGTCCTTCATCGGATCCAGCATGGTGATGCCGCCGTCAACCAGCTGCATCAGGTCCTTGTCGGAGGAAACCACGGTCACTTCGGCCCCGGCCTCCTTGGCCTGGCGGGCATAGGTGGCGATCAGGTCGTCGGCCTCATAGCCCTCCATCTCGATGCAGGGCAGGTTGAAGGCCTTGGTCGCCTCGCGGATCGCCGCGAACTGGGGAATCAGATCTTCCGGCGGGTCGGGCCGGTGGGCCTTGTACTGGTCGTAGATTTCGTTGCGGAAAGACTTCGACGACTTGTCGAAGATCACCGCGATGCCGTCCGCGTCGCTGTCGCGCAGCAGCTTGATCAGCATGTTGGTGAAGCCGAAGGTCGCGTTGACCGGCGTGCCGTCGGAGGTGCTGCGCGGCGGGATGGCGAAATAGGCCCGGAAGATATAGCCGGAACCGTCAACCAGATAGAGGTGCTTGTAGGGGGCTGTTGTCATACCCCGGAGAATGCCGGAGCGTCCGGCCTAAGTCGAGCGCGCAGAGGCGCAGGACCGGCAAACCAACTGACAGATCCTGACGCCGCCGGCGGACTACTCGGCAGCGCTGTCCTGTTTCAGGACGAAGCGCCTGCCGCAGTAGGGGCAGTCGATCTGGCCTTTGCCCTCCATGTTCAGGAAGATGCGGGGATGGCCGAGAGCGCCCTTGCCGCCATCGCAGGCGACCTGCTCGCGGTCCACGGTGACGATTTCAGGCGGCTCCATGCGTCTTCTCCAAAAGAGCGGTTGCTGGCGCGATGATAGCGCGCCACCCCAGCTAATCAATCCCTGAAGGGTCTTCTTAAACAGCCACTTCCGAACGGAAATCCTCGAACTTGCCGCTGGGGCCGCGGGGAATTTCCTGATGATAGCTGAGGACAATGTTGAAGGGGTGGCCGCTGCGGTCGCGAAACCAGCCGCGGACCTTTTCCTCCTCGGCGGGCGTCAGCGAGCGTTCGGCGACGATCTTGATCTCGATGTCTTCGACCGTCTTCTGGACGATCTGGAACTGCCGGATCGCCGGGATCTCGGTGTAGTACATGTCGCCCAGCAGGGCCCAGGCCTTGCGGCCGTCGGGATAGACCAGGACGTTGCGCACCCGCCCGAGGATGCGCTTCAGCACCGGCAGGCCGCGCCCGCAGGCGCAAGGTTCCCCCACTTCGGCCAGATCACCCACCGCATACCGCAGCATCGGCATGGCGAAGTTGTGCAGCGGCGTGACCACCACGGTGCCGACCTCGCCCGGCAGGCAGGGCGCGCCACTGTCGTCCAGCACCTCCAGCAGCATGGTCTCGGCCTGAACGTGATAGGACCCTTCTTCCGGACACTGAAAAGCGAGGTAGCCGCATTCCTGAGTGCTGTAGAGGTCGGCGATCTCCAGGCCCCAGACTTCGCGGCAGAGATCGCGGATTTCCGGGTTCAGCAGTTCGGACAGGGTCCGGATCTGGCGCAGCTCGGGAAACCGCAGCGACTTGCGCTGGCAATAGAGCAGCAGTTCCCGCAGGGCCGAGGGATAGGTCAGCAGGTAGTCGGCCTTCTGGCGCTGCAGCCACTCGGCCTGATCCTCGATTTTGCTGCCGATGTGCAGCATCACGGCGGGGCCGGTTTCGAAGACGTCTTTGGTCGAGCGCCCCCAGAATCGCGAGGCGGCGCCCTTGGGATAGTCCGCCGCGCCGTTGGGAAGGGATCGGATGGCCGCCAGCTTGCCGCTGAAATCGCGGCGGTGCCAAAGATGCTCGCGCAGCGTCATCGCGTCCCAGATGAACTGCACCAGCCGCGTTCCCTTGGCTTTCACCGGCCGGCCCGTCGAACCGCTGCTGGAAATGTCGTAGGTCTTGCCGTGGCGCTCCGGAGTTTCAGGGCTGAACAGCTTGTCGCCGGCCTCCTGCAGATCGGCGCGGGTGAGCACCGGGATGCGCGACCAGACCTCTTCACTGAGGGCCTGGCCAGGCACGAATCCGGCCTGGGCCAGGCGGTCGCGGTAAAAAGGCACGGTGCGATAGGCATGCACCATCAGGGCATTGGCCTGACGTAGCTGCTGGCGACGCAGGTCCTCCGGCGACCACCACTGGCTCTCGTCGAGCTGGTGCAGCATGCCGGTCAGAAGCGCGACCTCGGGGCCGGGCAGGGCCGGCCAAGCGATGGTGCTGTGGGCGGAAGGAAGCGGACGATAGAGCGGCGGGACCGTCGGCCGTGAGGATTTCATGCCCCCGGATAACAGAGGTCCGCCCGCCAGGTAAACCCTTTGCAATGCCGCTTGACCCGCCGAATCCCGCCATTTTGGCCGATCCGCGGCCTCTGTTGACCCTGTCAGACCCTGGTGTTACCCATGTCAGCCGCAATTTCCGCCTGAAAAAGCGTCTGAAAAGACGCAACAGGCGGCACCGCTGCCGCAGCGGCTGCGCGTGTCTTCGTATAAGCTCAGCACCGCAGTGAAATGGCAGGGTCGAAAGCGTCAGGATCGAAGGATTGGGACCGAAGCACCTGCGGTTTGCGGAGATCCGCTTTGCTAGGAAAGGCAAGCATGAACAGTGAACCCCCCAAAGCCACCATGGACGGCCTCCCGCCAGCGGCGATCGAGGGCCTGCCGGAACAGGCGGTCTCCGTCAAAGGCCTGACTAAGACCTACAAGGCCGCCGGCAAAGCGCCGGCCAAGCTGGCACTGGACGACGTGGACCTGGACATTCCCCGCGGCTCGCTCTTCGGTCTGCTGGGCCCCAACGGCGCCGGCAAGTCGACCCTGATCAACATCCTGGCCGGGCTGGTGAACAAGACCGCAGGCGCGGCGGCGATCTGGGGCTTCGATCTCGACCGGGAAACCCGCCAGGCCCGCAGCGCCATCGGCGTGGTGCCCCAGGAACTGAACATCGACCCCTTCTTTACCCCCTTTGAGTTGCTGGAATTGCAGGCCGGTCTCTACGGCGTGCCGCCGGCAGAGCGCCGCAGCCACGACATCCTGGCCGCCATGGGCCTGGCGGACAAAGGCGATGCCTATGCCCGCACCCTCTCCGGCGGTATGCGCCGCCGGTTGATGGTGGCCAAGGCCATGGTGCACCAGCCGCCGGTGCTGGTGCTGGACGAACCCACCGCCGGCGTCGATATCGAACTGCGCCAGCAACTCTGGGCCAATGTGCGGGAACTGAACCGCGCCGGCACCACGGTGCTGCTAACCACGCATTATCTGGAAGAGGCCGAAGAGCTTTGCGACCGCATCGCCATCATCAACCACGGCAAGGTGATCGCCTGCGACCGCACCGAAAGCCTGCTGGCGCGCCTCGACAACAAGGCTCTGACGCTGATCTTCGACCGCGACCTGCCCGGCGTGCCCGAGGTGTTGAACCCCTTCGCGCCGGAGCAGACCGGGGCGCGGCGCCTGTTGTTCCGCTACCACGCCAGCGACAGCCCGGTGCCGCAGATCCTCGACGCCGTCTGCGGAGCCGGCCTCTCGGTCATCGACATGTCGACCGAAGAGACCGACCTGGAGGACATCTTCCTGCAGTTGACCCGCGGCGCTCATGAGGGGAGCGGGCGCAGCGAAGACGGAGACAAGGGCGCCGCAGCCTGACGAGACGGCCGTCATGAAGATCCATCGCTCAACCCGGTTGTTCACGGCCTTTCTTTTGCTGGTGCTGATCGCAGGGGGCCTCGGCGCCTGTGCGCCGCGTCTGGCGCCGCCGGGGCCCGGCCTGGACGCTTTGGTCGCCGACGGCCTGACGCTGGACGGCCCGCAGGTCCGGGAGAGCGAATTCATCACGGCCGACGGCACCCGCCTGCCGCTCCGGTCCTGGGCGCCGCCGGGAGGCAGCGAACCCCACGGCGTGGTGCTGGCGCTGCACGGCTTCAACGACTACTCCAACGCCTTTGCCGAAGCCGGTCCCGAACTCGCGGCGCTCGGGCTTTTCATCTATGCCTATGACCAGCGCGGCTTCGGCGCCGCGCCCCATACCGGGCTCTGGGCCGGCAAGGAAATACTGACCGGCGACCTGACCGACGCCGCCGCCCTGCTGCGCCGCCGCCATCCGGGCCTGCCGCTGTTCCTGCTGGGCGAGTCCATGGGCGGTGCCGTGGTGCTCTCCGCCCTGGCCGGCCCCAGCCCCCCGTCAGCCGAAGGGGTGATCCTGGTGGCGCCGGCGGTCTGGGCCCGCTCGACCATGCCGCTCGGCCAGCGCATCGCGCTCTGGACCAGCGCCCACCTCTTTCCCTGGGCCCGTTTCAGCGGCAGCGGCCTGGGCATTCAGGCCTCCGACAATATCGAGATGCTGCGCGGCCTCGGCCGCGACCCGCTGTTCATCAAGAAAACCCGGGTCGATGCCGTCTATGGCGTGGTGAACCTGATGGACGCGGCCCTGCAGGCGGCCCCGCAGATCGACGGCGATGTGCTGCTGCTCTATGGCGCCCGCGACGAGGTGATACCGGCCGAGCCGACCTACAGCTTCTGGCGCAGCCTGCCGCCGGAAGCCGCCGGCCCCAAGCCCTCTGTGCAGCGCTTCGCCCTCTATGCCGAGGGCTGGCACATGCTGCTGCGCGACCTGCAGGCCCGGGTGGTGATCGAGGACATCGCCGCCTGGACCCGCGATCCCCAGGCGCCGCTGCCCTCCGAAGCCGAAGCCTACGCCGCCGAAGTGCTGGCAGGCCTGGCGCAGGAGAACACGGGAGAAAACGCTGGGGAAAACGCCGGAGACGGCGCCGAGGCAGAGGACGAAACCGCCGAAGCCGGGGTCTGCAGCCCGCCGGCCTGCTGAAAACCCGCGCAATGCCGCCGCAAAGCCCTTTGCGCCGGATGACGCAATGCAGTAAGGTCGCCGCGCTCAAAGCAGCGGGAAGCCCTATCTCCGCTTCCCCCAGAGGACCCGTAGCTCAGCTGGATAGAGCGCTGCCCTCCGAAGGCAGAGGTCACAGGTTCGAATCCTGTCGGGTCCGCCAGATTCTCACAATAACTAACTGTTTTTAAAGAAAAAACCGTTCATCCGGTGTGATGTACCTACGCTTATACCTACGTTCGAACTGGTCTGCCTAGGCGTTGAAGATGATGAGAAGCGTTAAAGTCGTTTAAACGCGCGGAACGTGACAAGGAGCATCTCAAGTTTATAACACTCTGATATAGAACACCTTTTAATTGGTCGCGCTGATCTGGCCGGTTAGTATCTGGCTTGTCGATCTTCCAGGAAGCCAGCGCGATGCCGAAGCCCGAGAAGCTCTATGTGTTCAAAGATCTGGTTGAGATGTTCCCGGTCAGCGAAAGGACGCTTCGCCGTGTTGTCGCCGAGCTTGGCTTCAAGCCACCGGTGGGTCGACAAAAACTCATTTTGACCGAGATACAGGTCGAGCGAGTACGAGAAGCTTTGACTTGGCGCTCACCTCCGAAGAAGCCTTCCGCACCTCCGAAAATCAAACTGCCTGTCTCTACCCGCATGGCACGATTGCGGGAGACAAGAGCGATTAGTGAAGAGGTGGTTCGGAGATTGAAGGCAAAATCCGGAAGAGATTAGATCACCGCGAGCAACATGCAGACGCTAGTCCTTGTTGCCACCAATGGTAATGACTATCTTCTTCGACATTGGAACAATGGACCGCGCGTAGTGTGCACAGAGGTAAGGCAGTCAGATGTCTCCCGATGAGTTACAAGAAATTGGCGAACAGCTTTATGGTAAGAACTGGCAAACTGAATTAGCCAAAGAGCTTGAGATTGAGCCGAGGACAGTTCGCCATTACGCTGCGGGAACCAGGGGCATACCCAAGCCCACCGCCAAGCTCATTAGGGTCATGCTGGCTATGAAACTGTAGTGCAATCCATTTCTTTCCATTGACATAGGAACAATGTTCCTACATACTCCTGCTCTGTTGATCGTAGGAGCCTCTCTCATGCAACTCCTTTTGGTAGACGACAACGAAACGACCTGGATGCTTGAAGATCACATTCCAAGCGACAGGGCGGCTTTGCTCTTGCGCCGCGCTGAAGTTTTAAACGCTGGGATCGAAGAGGCGATGCGCCGCGCCGATGCAGGCGATGAAACAGCAAGAGCCCTCTTAGGACATGCCCCACTTCAGCAGATCGCAAGCGCAATGGGTTTCCAGTCCAGCGCAGCGGAAGTCTTGCCGCTAAGCACAGCGAGCTAGGTGATGCCGCGACAACGCACAAAGCGGCGCTCCATCTGGCAAGAGCTTCTATTGCTGCTTGCTGTTCTGCTGACCGGGTACGCATAGACCAGTTTCCAGCGCTGCGGAACGGAGAGTTTAGAGCCGGGGCGGTTGCCGCAGCGATATGCCACCTAGCCCGCCCTGGCTTCCCCAATCACTAAAGCCATAATTCGCCGTTTCCGGCCCGCTGAGACGCAACGCGCTGCCTGCCTCTAGTTTCTCCCACTCACTCTACTCCCCCTGCATCTGAGAGAGCGCCGTAGGGTCAGCGCCGGCCATCCTGATACGCTCGCCCCTTGCCGATCAGCGACAGCCCCCGAGGGGGAGGGGAGACCCCCCGACGGGTCCCATCGCGGGACCGGCCGCAATCGCGGGACCCGCCGTAGGTCTCGTGGCAAGACCCGCAAAAGCCATAATTCGGAATTGGTCCCATCAGACACGGCCAGCGTGGAGGACCCATAAGCGTCAGAAATGTCTACAGAACCCTCGCGTGCTGTGGCAGATCGGAAAATCTACTTATAGACACAATCGGTATAGTCGAGTTGAATGGTTCTTGCTCAATTCATCTGGGCAAGGAGGGGGAAATGAGACTATTTGCACGGGCGGCATTCAGCATCGCTCTGGTCTTGTTGCTGCCGGATCTAGCAGCTGCCGATCAAACCAAAATCCCAAGCTACGCTGCTGCGAAGAAAACCTACTTCTACAAAAAACTCTATCCGGCCGGAGGGTGGACACTCTACTGCGGTGCTCGGTTCAAAGGGCGTAGCGGTATGTCTATAGAGCACATCTACCCCGCGTCTTGGATGAAGGTGACGGCGGGCTGTAAGAAGTCTGACAGGCGAGAAGACTGCCGAAAGAAGTCGAACCGCTTCAACCTCATGGAGGCCGATCTCCACAACCTTTATCCGGCAGTGCCCAGGATCAACAGCACCAGATGGAACCATTCGTTTGGGATAATCCGCGGCGAGGAACGTAAATACTCTACGCCAAGCGATCTGTCTGACATCGGGTCAGAACTCAAAGCCTGTGATTTTGAATTGGATACGGCAAAGGGAATTGTTGAGCCGCGGAAAATCGCACGCGGTAACATCGCTCGATCAGTTTTTTACATGCATCAAGAATACGACCTACCAATCGACAAGCGACTTGGTGTGCTCCTGAGGAAATGGAACGAGGCTGATCCGCCGAACGCTCACGAAACCCGACGCAACGCAAAGATCGAGCAACTTCAGGGTACGAGAAATCCGTTCATCGACAAGCCATCACTAGCAAACAATCTGCGGTTTGCATCAAACGAAGGTGACTTGCCTCCCATTGTCGAAAGAGTGCTAGCGGGACTCGACAAGACAAGCGAGCAAACTGCCCAGCAGCGATGCTGCAAGATCTGCCGAAAAGGCAAGGCATGCGGAAACTCTTGCATCAGTCGCAGCTACACCTGTCGGCAGCCGCCTGGATGCGCGTGCAATGGATGATTGGAAGGAAACGCGTACCAAAGTGGATTTTTCTCGGTCGAGCCCATCCAACTCTCCTGCCGCGCTGTTCTGGGCTCAGCGTTTCGTTGTAACCCTACTTTCTCTCGCCTTAGTCATCACACACAGCCATTTGGCAACCGCTCAGGACAGGCTTTGGGTTACGGCTGACTCGCTAAACCGGCGCTCATGCCCCGCGGAGGTTTGCCCCGTGGTTGGCACCCTTTTCTTCGGAGAATCTGCCCAAGTTCTGGAACAGCGAGGTGAATGGGTGCGTATCACAAAGCACTATCAGGACTTCGGATGTGCGCAACATGGCAAAGCTGAATTCGTAAAGAAGGGAAGCAAAAATTGCCTTCTAGAGCACGGTTACAAAAGCGATGGGAGTTTTGCTGAGTGGGTTCACCGGGGTTTTCTCTCAAATGTTCGCCCTATCGACAAATCACAGCCTCAACTAACTGATCAGCTAACGGACCCACGCATCAAGGGCATCCCAAAGGTCGGTGAGTATGGAAACACTGAGCGAGACATCCTGATTCTTAGAAAAGGCGCCCTCAAAATGATCGAGTCTGGTCGGTGCCAGGAGGTCGAGTATGGAGACAAGAGCAGTTCACGAGCTGGATATTACTACGTTAACTGCGGAGGGCCGCGGAACCTATTCTTCACAGCAGATGATGTTGATTAGGCATGAGGCTGTCTCCGTCCGAATACCGTTTAGAGCGGGCGTCGGGCTTCAAGCCGCACTCCTCTGAAATCAGAAAAACAAGGAACTAAAGGAACAAACCAATGGCAGAGAAGAATGCTACAGACTTGTATCAAGAGGGGTTGAAAGAAGTCGCTAGGCGCGAAGACGGCTCACCGATTGTTCTATCTCCCTACGGTTTTCGTATCATGGAAATCGATGGGGAGAAATTCATCGTCTCAAGAACGAAAGAGGAAGCAGACAGAGTTCTTGAAGAGATTTCCAAGGAGGCTGGAAAACAAGTCGAACCATGTTACATGAGAGATGATGGCGGGTGTCGTGGCAACTGCCCAAACCACCAACCTTGCAGAAACAGTACCCGGCACAACATGTGCGTTTGCGGATGGTGAGGCAGCAACTAGTTTAAACGCTACTTTTCGACCGCGTTGAGACTAGAGAATGATTTCAAAAACAGATGTCTATCGTAGCGCTTCGGTTCTAATCCGCGAGTACGGTGATTTCGCTACCATTGAAACAGCACTGCGCGCTGATGCTTTTTTGGCGCAAGGCAGCATAGCTGGCCAGCGGATATGGCTACGCATCCTGGCGGCAGTGGAAGAGTTGCAGCGCACAGAACCAAAGGAAGACACCAAAGTGCACTAAACAATTCGCTCTATCACCTTCGCCCCGGCGTTCCCTTACACTCGATTCTGCCTGGCCCAACAAGGGAGTCGATACGATCTGCATATCGCTCCCTGAAAACGAGAGGCCAACGATGACCAGAGGCAAGTGCAAAAGCCAATATCGGCGCCGAGGTGGGCTCTACGTAAAGAAGCTGAGCAACACTCCTAATCTCCACATCATGGGTACGCTGCGTATCGGAGAGCGGTCTGAGACGGTCAAATACAGCACTCGGCTGCATCATATGATGCCTGGTGCTTGGGAGGCCGCTGAGACGATGCGTGTGAAGAAGGAAAAGGAGATCCTCGACCGCATCCTCTACAACCGGCCACCGCCCCGGCCAATGGAAGACCTCGTATCTGACTATTTGGCTCAACACGATTACTGCTATCAGGTGAAGTTGATAGCCAAGGAAATTGCAAAAGCCTTCAAAGGCGTTCTGGTGGGTGACTTAGATCGTGCACGCATCGAAACACACTTTAGAAAGCGATTTCGAGAGCACGAGCGTGGTGGTCGCTATCGTCACGAGACAGTTCTTCATGCCATGTTTGCCTTAGCGCAAAGAGAGGGCTCTCTTTATCAAATCCCATACTGGAACAGAGTGAAATACAAAGCACCGAAGAGTGAGAACGCTGTAAAGCGGTTTCATCCTGGAGAGGTCGAGCTACTCATCGAATGCGCCGATGTTCACATAAGGCCTATCATCGCTGTGATGTATGCGACCGGCGCCCGTGCATGGCAAACGATTAACTTGCGGAGAGAGAACGTCGAGCTTGAACGGGGAAGGGGTCGAGTCTTCTTTCTAAGGACGAAGAACGGACATAGCTACGTTCGCCCCTTGCATGACTATGCAGTTGACCAAATCTGCATGTGGCTTCTCCGGCGGCATGACGACTATCCTCAGTTGTTCCTCACCCCTAGCCGCCGACCTTATGTACAGAATGCAAAAGGAGGCGGACATTTCTGGCATGGCTTTCGGTCAGCACGCGACCGATGTGCCGCTGAGTTACATCGTCGCGGCTACCCAGAACGCGCGAGAAGAATGGCCCAGGCGACACCCCACTGGCTACGGCATAGCTTCGCGAACAACCTGCGGCAAATCTACGGAATGGATGCACGCGGTATCGCGGATGCGGGCATGTGGGAGGACGTTCAGAACGTGGACCGAACCTACATTGTCTCTGCGCCTGAGGTGGTCGAGGAACAGGTAAGACGTATGCCTCTTGGTGTGCCTTTAGGAAGCAAGCCATCTTTAGAGCCGGAAGCGCCGCTCGTTTGGCATGGAAGTGCAAGTCTTTCCTGCGACCGCAACTAGCTAAGAAAGAAAGGTCCCAATGCTTCCAATCTTTACAAAGCCGCTTGAAGCCCTAACGAGAGCAGATTTAGACGAACTAGTTCGAGAGCAATACCCAGAGGGCAGTAACGTCGAGTTCAAGAGAGAATTACCGGCTAAGGCAGGCGAGCCAGACCCTTGGATGTCCGGCGGCAGGAAGATTTCGAACTATGCGCGCGACAAATTGTTGGAAGAGGTTGTCGCCTTCGCCAACTCTCACGGAGGTCATCTGCTTATTGGCATTGACGAAGCAGATACCAAGCCGGCAAGCGCAATTTCAATCATGCCACTGCCGAATGCAGCCGATCTTGCCGAACGGCTCAGACTTCAAGCACGAGACTGCATCGAACCGAAAATCTCGCTGTTTCACTCTACTGCGATCAAAACGGACGATGCCGGGAATGGCGTGGTAGTTGTCCGCGTACCAGCATCGAGGTCTGCGCCTCATAGGCACCGGGATCTCAACTGCTACACACGTCGTTCTGACAGGACTGAGAAAATGACGATGAGGGAAATCCAAGACCTCACTCTGAATCTGGAGCGCGGAATAGGCGCGCTTAGATCTGCTTTTGATGAGCGGGCAAACATATATGCAAGTGCCTTTAAAAGCTTTGATAATGTGGACTACAAGAGCATCGGATTTCGGGCAACTGCGCTTCCTCTATCAGAAATCTACTTACCGGGAGTCTATCGACATGAAGCTGGGTTTGAGGCGCCGCGCGTTCAGACTATTAGCATAGATGGAGTTCAGGAAAAACTCTGGCTGCCAGATACTCCTGTGAGCGAGAGGCCGCAACTGCGAGGTACACGCAAGCTATATGAGGATGAAGAGAGTTATCATGCAATTGAGGTCTTCGAGAGCGGATTGGTTGAGCAGAGTTACTTCATGAAAAAAGACTACAATGACTCATATTCAGACAAGATCCACGTGGGTTGGCTGCTAGGTCTCGTTTTGAGTGTGCTCAAGAACGTGGAGCGGGTCAGAAAGTTCGCTGGAGCACCCGATGTTGAGTATGGAATGGAAGTTGAGATGTCAGGGTCTCCAACTTCCGCCCGATTGATGTGGTTCAAGTCAGACTACAATCGAGAATTGGGGCCACTCCCAAAACCATCATTCCAGCTACCACAATATAGCGTCGGTGATTCCTCGGAATTCGCATCCATTCTTACCCTGGTGCTAAAGGATTGCGTTGCCTCAGTGGGCGCTCACGAACCGCTCGAAGAGCTTCGTTTGGTGGAGCCTCAGGATCATTGATTGGCTGTGACAACTAGTCCAACAGGCAGCATTACACAGAAGCTACGCTGCTCTGGAGCCTACGAATTCTGCGCCAAATTCCATAATTATGGCTTTTGCACACAGAAGCCCCCAAAAGGTCCCAGAAACCCTATCGATTTCCGATTGCTCCCAAAAACACTGCAGTTATGGCTTTGAGATATCGACATTCTTGAAACCCCGCAAACAGGCTGCGGTTTTGGCGCTTACGTCAGATCTCGGAGGATATAGTTATTGCCTGTCGAAGTGTTCGCGCGCGCGATGAGCGAGACACCGTGCTACTGCGCATGTCGCTCTGCTACGCGAATAGCTGCAAGGAGCCTTGTGATTGCTTGCTCACGAGATAGGTGAGGGTCTGAGCCGCGTAGATCCTTGATCGCTCGCCTCGCATCAAACGCACCTAGCGTCTCACACCATAGTGTTAAGGTGCCTCCGACAAAGCACAGGACTAGCATCAGAGGCAGTAGGAAAATCCAGCACGCTAGGTAGATAACTGTGCTAAGGAGCCCTCGCTCCAAGGACAGGGCAAACACTGTAAGCGCGATTTGAAAACTGTGGCTAATGAGTTTGGCGCCGACGTACAGCGCTGCAAGACCGAAGACAATAGTAGGTACAGCGGCGAGAAGAGTAGGCCAGTCAGGAGTCGCCGTGCCACCGTTGCTGATACTCAAAGCCGCTTGTAGATCCTCGAAGGTCGAAGACATTGCTGTTTGCCCGAGAGTTTAGGTCGTGTTGCCTTTCGAAAAGGCTATCACAGTAACTAAGAGATGTCTGCTGGGCTAGACCGAAGCGGCTAGACTAGAGGAGGGCCGGCAGAAGGAACTTGAAGCCGCCTGTGCCGCTTACTACAGCTTCAGGCTGGACTTCTTCGACCTCCTGCGCCATCACACCAATCTGTTTGAACGGATGTCCTTTGTATCGATAGGTGTAGACATTCGGTCCGCTGTCGAGTTTGCCGATCTTTTTGATATCGGTCTTGGCGCGCCGGTCTGAAAGCACCGGGACCAGTTCCGCAATCCCTAATCCAAGCCCGCCCAAGCCGCCGAACAATCCGCCCACATCGGCACCCGGCGACCCTGGCAACGAAGTCACGGTGGGTGCTGAAACTCCGCCGGCCAACCTCAGCGCCTCTAGCAGTGTCGAGACCCGGCTATTGAACAACTCGATGCCGCGGTCGATGCCGAACTGCTCGATGATGCGGGGCAGAGCACTCGACTGAAGCCCCTTCACCAGATTGTCGAGCTTCGCACTGTCGAGATTGAGCGACTGGTTCACCGCCTCCTGCTGCCGGCCACGCTCCTGCGCGAAGTTCTGGAAGCTGATGTTCGAGGAGATATCGCCGATCTTGTTCAGCAAGTCTTTGCCGGCACGTCCGAACGCCTGAGCGAAGGGTGAGGAGCCTTCGTTCTGGACCACCTGCCCCGCCGCGGTGAACTGCGACCGAAGCTGGGGCGCGATCACATCGTTGAAGGTCTCCAGTACCGGTCGCGTGGCGCTCTCAATGGTCGCTTTGAGGAACGGATTGCTTTCCGGTGAAAGGAACTGCCCGCCGAGGGTCTGGGTCAGTAGGTTTTGGGATGCGGTTTGGTTCGGTGATGCACCGGCAGCCTGACCAATCTGGTCTAGGAAGTTCTGCTCCTGGCTCGTGACAGGCGCCGTGGTCGGGCCGTCAAAGCTCGGGATGCCCGATAGATTGGGCTGCCGACCGGTGAACAATCCCCGCAACACGCTCGCCAACGGCCCTCGAAGGTTCGCGAATTCCTCCGGGGTTGCGTCTACTACTTGGCTTTCAGAACCGCCACCGCCTCCGAAGAGGTCTGAGACAAATCCCAAGGTGTGAAGTCCAAATATTTTGACTCAATTCAAAGCACCAATAAGGGCGCCTTTACAGTTTACCCGATCACAAGGGCTGGCACACTTTGCTTCGCTTCTATTCTTCAGATTCTGCAAACCAGACCTCTGGCCGTCTAATTTTCCCGGTTTCCTGAAAGTATACGAGATCATCTAGAGTATCTTGGAAAGAGGCTAACAGACTTTGCTTCTCTTCTTCCTCTAATAGGTCGCAGGCGTTCACGCGCACTCTGATCGTTTCTAGGTATGAATCTGCATGATCAATGGAAAAGGCATCTAAGACTTGGCTAGCCGATTGTTGTGCAACTCTCACCTCGTTTGCTGCTGCGTTATAAGCTTCATTCTGGTCTGCAGGAATGACCCCGCGGAAAGCGTCAACCACGGCACGTTTTTCTTGCACCTTCGCATCTAGAACCTTCTTAACCTCAACTCGCGCCGTTCTCACCATGTCGAACGCTGTGAAGCGGCGATAGTCCCTTAAAGCTGCTTCAATGTCTTCTGGTGGCGAACCAGATTTCTCTAGGATGGTCCGCACTTCAGTCACCATTTCGTCCACTTCTCTGCGAGAGAGGTGGCTGCTCATCCGTCCCATGCGCACGCCGCTAGCAATCAACGGTTTTGCAACGACTATTGCTAAGTTCCTGAACTTCTCCGCGATCTCTTGTGCTTCTTCCATCTCGCGCTCCCACATCTCACCTTCGATTTTGAAGGGGCCCTTAAACCGTTTGAACTGAGACAAAAACGTAAACAGGAGCACCAATGCACCCGCCGAGAAGCACGCCAACTGCGCC
Organism: Pelagibius sp.; assembly: GCF_965249265.1. Classification (NCBI taxonomy): domain Bacteria; kingdom Pseudomonadati; phylum Pseudomonadota; class Alphaproteobacteria; order Rhodospirillales; family Rhodovibrionaceae; genus Pelagibius; species Pelagibius sp. The sequence goes on from NZ_OZ252224.1 coordinate 4,926,793, forward strand.
CCCACTAGATCGCGATAACCCAGGTTCACTCCTGCACCAAACAGAGATGTCGCGATAATCAGCAACGCTATCCGAATGAGAACTTCCATAGATACTTCTGCCTTTTGGTCCAGAACACTTGGCGTTTTCTCAACTGGAAGTAATGTTACACCGTAGCTCCTCATGATTAGAACCGAAAAGGTGCCCGTCAGATGTATCTTGGACCAGCATTCAAACTTATCTTCTCAGAGCGCGCCTTCTTGAAGGCAGAGCTAAATCATGTAGAAGCCCGACGTGCCAAAGGTGAGGCATTTCAGTCGGCAGATGACTTTAGGGATGAGGCACTCACGCGCATCCAAGGCAAGCGCCGCCGACTTCTGAGATCAGCACTTTGGGTGATCGCTCTCGTCGCTGTGGGAGCATTGACAGCCTTGCTCATCAACGCAGCAGCGCCTCTGTCGTGGCTCTGGGTTAAGGTTATCCGAGGTGTGTCCGTCGTCCTCCTGGTCTGGGCTGTCTGGTCGAAGATTGGCGATATCGAGACCTTCAAAGGGGAAACACTGCTGGAACTCACCAGCGAACACCTGTATCGAGTCTTATACAGCGCAGGCGTATTCCTCGGCAGCCTTGCGCTCTTCCTTGAAGGCATCGAATAGGCTCGGCATCAGCCTAACACCGTACGGCTACCGCCGCCTGCAAGCGGCGCGGTGTTGGGTACAGCAACCTCTCGAAGGGGATCAGCAAGGGTCTCAAACCCCCTATGTTGATACTCTTGATACCCTTGAGAACCTTATAATAATATCAATAAGTTGAACCATAACACTAGGGCAAGGGTATCATGTTCTAAGAATGAGCCCCTTCTCACTCAGTCATCGACCAAAACCACCTGTCACCGTCCATCTCAGAGATGATCCCTAGGTCCTTCTTGGCTCGTTTGAGCGTGACTTCGGTGATCCCTTCAGCGTAAGCCGCACTTGATATGGACTTTGCGGGTGCTGGGCCATCTTTCAGCACTCTCAGTAGGAACGCCTTAGCTTCGTCCAACTTGCTTCCGCGGCTTTCGTTGACGGGTGCAACAACCAGATCGTCGGCTTGTGTGCTCACTGCTCCGACCCAACGCAGCCGCGAACCGAGGAAGGTATCCGGAGCTTCAACAATCTCGTAACCGAGTGACAAGCCGCCCTGCGTAGTCGAATGCTTGTAGTGAGCGAGCACATACATTCCTTCAACATCTTTGCCGGCAATCAATCCGCTGCGGACCTTAGCGCCGAAGTCACGTGAGCCCATGCCCGCGTCCATCGCCGACCCGCTTCGAGCCTTCCTGGTGTGGCGGACGATCAACACTGCACAGCCATGTTCACGAGCAATTAAATCGAGGCGGTCGAGGATCTCTCGAACCTCATTGGCGCGGTTGATGTCGAGCTTTCCACCGACATACGAGACAACTGGATCGATGACAATCAGATCCGGTTTCCACTCTTCTATAGTAGCGTTGAGCCTCTTTGCTCCAATGCTGTCGAAAAGCAAGCCGCCTTGATAGATGCGGATGTTATCGAGGTTCGCACCCTGCGCCATGAGCCGCGGCTTGATGGTATCTGCAATGTCGTCCTCAGTAGCAAGGATCAAAACCCGGCGTGGCTCTCCCACCTTGCGCTGTCCAGGCAGCTTCTTTCCCGTGCTGAGCTTTGAAGTGACTTCCACAGTAATCCAGGACTTTCCTTGCCCAGGGTCACCATCCAACATCGTCAACTTTCCGCGCGGGATGTACGGATGCCATAGCCAAGCCACCCTCTGCGGCGTCACGGTTGAGGGATCAATTAACTCCAATGGTTTTGGTCCGACAGAGCGTTGGGAGTTAGGTTTCTGGGGTCCAGATCGGGTACAATGCTTTTGTCTCTTCAAAGGTCCAAACTCGTCACGTGGACCAATCCAGATCCGCCGCAGCGGATTTCAATGCTTCATCTCTCAAACCACTTCACGGCCCTCCTGCATAACAAGGCTCAGGAGGGTTGTTCTTTTGCCAGACCACAGACACACTACGGGGCACCCGATCGTTCCGGCGCTCCGTCATAACTGCACCGAACATTGCAGATAGGACTACTCCAGCCATAGCCCACACCTTGGATGGCACTTCTCCTGCCTTGTCGCAGGACGCGCACCTAAACGGCGAACCATGTAGGCAGGGTGTCTCAGATATGGCGACGTAACCTGAGCCAATCGTCATTGTAATATGAGTGCTATCGACGGCCGGGAAGGTCAGGTGGATCTCGCGCCGGGCTGGATGCGCAGGAGCTAGTCGAGAGGCTTCGGCAGGCAGCAGGTACGCAAGTTGGCGGATAGCAGCAGTGGTCAATCGCCTAGGCACATGCAGAAATCGCCCACGGGTTGGTGGTGGCGCCGCAGCTTGAAAGCGCTGGCTTGTCTGCTTATCTTGATTGGTGGTCAGTGGTTCAGTGTCGTCTTGCGCCCCTCTCGTTTCGTCGGCGAGAGGGGTTTCATTTATGCTCATGTCACTTCACGGGTGTTTCCTTAATGCAGCAGCCAAATCGGCCTCTTCACGGATCTAGCTGGCCCTTCTCAGGCAGCAACCGCTCTCTGTTCGCGGCAGTTCCAAATCCACTTTTCTAGATCGGCCGACATGACGAAGACTCGTGTGCCAATTCGCGTACACACCGGCCCTTCGCCCTTAGAAAGCATTTCGTAGAGAGTTGACTTTCCAAGCCGACAACGCCTCGCGGCCTCCGGAATGGTCAGAAGCTCCATAGAAATCGGTCCTCTATCTGGTCCGTAGCGTTCCATCCCTTTCATTGTCTCCAGAAGGTCCGGGGGATGCAAACTCGCGGCTCTCGAAGCAGCGGTCACGCCAGCATCGCTAGCGATCAGTCCTTCAACCCGTGATTTTGCTGCCGTTATACCTCCTAAACGCTATTCTACGTTATAGATGAGAAATCAACTCCGAGTCGCGATTGGGTTGGGCTTGAAAATGAAGGAAGTACCTGCCGTTAAGGATCATAGCGCAGCTTGGTGGTGGGGCTTGCTGAGCCAAGTTCCCATCGGCGTGTGGTTAGCTGTAGGAGGAACTCTCATTTTCTCGCATACGGCTGTATGGGGGTGGGGCGCATCTGACTCTGTGCACAAGTGGTTCGCGGAGCGTACGCAGCAAGGGAGTATCGCCGAAACCCAAAGCCTACGTTCTCAGAACAGTGAACTGAAATCTTACGTCCAGCGTTTGGAGCATCAGCTTCAAGAGAATGAAGCAACGGCGGCTAAAGAGGCTACTTTGAACGCAGAAGCGTTGGAGAAGGTAGAGGCAGAACTAGACGAAGAGGAAAGGCTTGTTAAGCAACTGACTGAACAACACGCTGAGGCTGCAGCTCAACTCAATGTGGCAAACACCGAGATCGAACAGTTATCGGCTGAATTGGAGAGTGCGAAGGCGGCCAAGCCATCTGATGATGTCCAGGTAACGCTTGATCAGGCACGAGAGAGAGCAACCAGCCAAGCAGAAAGGGCATCCAGAGCGATGGCAGGGTTAGCGCAGTCCAAGATAGAAAATGATCGCCTACGGGCACAGGTCGCAGAACTGAATACTAAACTGCAAGAAGTCAACGGCGCGAATTTGGCGAATAAGAGTTCCGACGGTAAACCAAGCCCACCAAAGCCCTCACGACAAGCGCAGCAAATCATCGATGCAACAGAGATGATGTCCTCGGGGCAAATCGCAGGATTCTTAAAGAAATCAATACCTAGAGTTCAGGGAGGGATTACATGTTGGGAACTCTACGACATGATCGCAGACATATACTTGAGCAACAAACACCTGATAGTTATCGACGCAGTCCCCTACTTGCAGTTTCCCATCGACGATGGTTGCATAACACGTCTGAGCAAAAGGATGAGTGCATCTAAAGTTCATGAGGCCATTGACGCTTTGCTGAGCGCTCAGAGCAAAGCCAACGAAGCATCTACCTCAACTCAAAACGGTAGAAACTAGCTACTCTCTCAAAGTCCTATCACCATCGCAGCGCCTTGAGCGGAAGCTGGATCAACGGCCGGACGAAGTATGATGTGTGCGGCTCTCCATTGATCGTTTCCTGTCCCACCAAATGCTGCGGGATCATTCGCTCCTGCTGTAGGCGCTGCGGCTCCCGCAATCATCACTGTAGAAGGCGAACCGGCACCACCGGATGCTGCTTGTAGATTGGTGTATCCAGTGGGCATCGTTACTGAACCACTCGCATTGTCATCGTCTAAGGCACCGATGATCACTCTCTGAGCACCATCAGTTAAAGATGTGCTTATCGGTGCGTCTGGCATCCCGGTGGCGCCGCTAGAAGACGCATAGGCTGCATCAAGCGGCGCAACCGTATCAACGCCCCTGTAGACATGAAATGCAAAACATCCGAGGCCAAGATCGGGAAAGCTGATGTCCGGAGATGAACCCATAAACTTGTACGCAACAGCGCCGTGAGGGTCCGACAGACTTTGAAGAACTGTATAGCCGTGAAAAACCTCAAGCTGAAAGTCGTGAAGCTCACTCTGATCTGCGGCCGACACACAAACAACAATGTCATTTTCTTGTAATGTGTTCGCAAAATTGACATCCCCGAGATCACCTTGACTGGCGTTGCCTTCAATGAACTCTATGGCCACGATCAGGCCCCCACCTTCTCAAACACCTTGGCGCCATAGTCCGTCGTGCCGCCGTCCCGGCTCCAGATGACAACTTCCAAGAGGGCGCCAGTTCCCGTAGGCATCACTGGCGCCCCGGCATCCCCAAAATCAATCCCCGTGAAGTTGATTGTGAAGGCGCCTGCTGTTGGCTGCCGGAATTGGATCGTCACCTTTCCGAGCGGACCTGATGCCGGCCAACTGTTGATCGTGATCCCGGTGATGTTGGCCGAAAGCTCGAAGTCGAAATCCGGGCCGTTCTCATAGTTCAGCGTCAGCGTGCCCGCCGCAAAGCTGCCGTTGTCGTTCTTAACCGCATAATCGGCCACCAGCGGACGGATGATCTGGTTGTCCTGCATGTTCAGGTTGCCAGAGACATTGCCACCTGCGCTCGCGTCTCCTGGATCGCCTTTGGCAACCATCTGTTCCCAAAATGCTGGAGAGACATCCGGTGTGTTGCCCTGGTTGCTGTTCTGCAACGAGCGCCAAAAGCTGCCGTCAAACGTCACGCCATCGTTCAGAGAGTAAACTGTGCCCGCGTTGTACGTACCTTGAGGAACGGCACCTGTTCCATCTTGACCATCGTCACCAGCCGGACCCTGTATCCCTTGAATACCTTGAGCACCAGTGGCGCCTGTTGGGCCTTGATCACCTTGCGGACCCTGGATGCCTTGTGGGCCGGTCGCGCCTGTAGCTCCTACCGGACCCTGTGCGCCCTCATCGTTGCCCCGCAGCGTCCACGCAGAGGCTCCGGTCTTTTCGTAGACATCGCGTGTTGCTTCGTCTTTGTAATAATCGCCGATAGAGCCAAGCCCATTTGCCGGAGCACCAGTCCCAAACAAGATCTTTGAGCCGTCCGCACCAGCAGGCCCCGGGTCGCCCTGCACGCCTTGGATACCCTGGTCGCCCTGAATGCCCTGCGGACCCTGCGTTCCGCCGATGGAGATATTCCAGTCTGCGTGTGCGCCAGCGCCTTCGGTGTAGTCCACATCCAGGGTGAGCGTCGTACCGGTGTAGCTGACGACATCGCCGTCCATGATCAGCGTGGTGTCATCGGACGCTGCCCGGAGACGCTGACCGGCTACCCACTGCTTTCCGCTCTGGGTGGTGAAGACCTTTGTGCCGGTCTCGATTGTCAGGTTCGTGGTGGACGTGCCAGAGAGCGCCGCAGCGAAGTTCTGTGCATCATCGCGGGCTGTTATTGCTGCATCACGCGCTGCCTCGGCATCGTTCTTTGCATTGATTGCGGAAGTGGCATCAACGTCGTCCTTCCGCGCCAAGAGAATTTCGGTCATTGGGAAGCCTCGCTAGAGGGTGCTTCCAAACCAGAGATATCTGTGGGGGCTGGAGCTTGAGGGCTGAGAACCGAGTTTCGGTCTTCCTGCTCCGCCATCCACCGCTCTAATGAGGTTTCGCGGAAGAGCGTTCGCCTGCCAATCTTAGTGACAGTTGGGCCGTCTCCAGCCTGAATAGTCTTGTAAAGGGCAGCGCGAGATATTCCGAGAACTTGGCAAGTCTCAGGAACAGACAATAGCTTGTCAGACATTGTGGTGCAGCCTCTCTAGGGCTGTTGCACCGATCCAAGCCCGCAAAGGATGCGGGGTCTCTAATCGACTACGGGTATCTAGGTATGCCTCCTCGTGTTTTCAATCATCCCGCCGAACTGAGTGGCACGACCTTGGCTGAAGCTCGCATTGTCCCTGCGACGCAATACCGTGACCATGCTTCCATGAGCTTCCGACGCCGGTCGAGGAGATCGCGCCGCTGATAAGCTCTCTCTGTCTTCGTGCCATTCTTGTGGGCTATGGCTGCTTCGGCGACCCACCAAGGGAAGTTCGTCTCCTCGGCTGCCCATTCCCGAAATGAGCTTCGGAAGCCATGCACCGTCAGCCCTAATCGTCCCATGTCGCTCTGAAGGTACTTTCGCATAGCGGTATCACTGAGGGGTTTTCCCTGCGAGTTTGGGAAAAGCAGCACATCAGCTTCGGCGTCCTTCAAGTGGTCCAGCCCAGTCAGGATTGCGAGCGCCTCCTTTGTAAGCGGGACTCTGTGGTCGTCACCGCTCTTGGTGCGCTCGCCAGGCACCGTCCAGACATTAGAGGCGAAATCGATTTCCCCGAGCCGGGCGCCGCGTGTTTCGCCGCTTCGAGCAGCCGTCAAGATCGTGAATGCCAGTGCTTTCGCGGAGATCGTCTCGCGCTGCCTTAGATCCTGCCAGAAAGCCGGCAGGGCCTCGTAGGGCATCGCTTCATGATGCTTCACAGGATTCACTCGTCGTATCTGCTTGGGCTTCGGCAGACGGTTTTCTAAGTGACCGCTCCACCGCGCTGGATTTTCTCCTGTCCGCAACTCCCCTGCGGTGGCCCAATTCAAAACCGCTTCAATGCGCTGACGGACGCGAGTGGCTGTTTCGTGCTTCTGGGTCCAGATCGGTTCTAGGGCCTTTAGCACTAAGCCTGTATCTACCTCTTGCACCGGCAGCTTCCCGAAAATGGGATAGACGAAGGTCTCCAGCGTGCTGGTCCACTGCGCCCCGTGCTTTTCGTTCCTCCAGCCAGCTTTGTGAGCGCCAATGTATCTCTCTGCCGCTTCACGGAAGGTGACGCTCCTCGCCGCTGCGGCCCTCGCCGCGGCCTTCTCGGCACGCCGGGCCTCTATCGGATCAACACCGGCGCGAAGAAGCTCACGGCACCTTCCAGCCGCCTTGCGCGCTTCAGCCAAAGTCACATCTGGAAATGCCCCCAGGCCCATCCAGCGGGCTTTCTCATTGATCGAATATCGAAACAGCCATGACCGGCCGCCATTCTTCACCTGAAGATAGAGACCCTGCCCATCGGCATGAAATCCAGGCCCCTTGTGCGGAACCGCCACAGGCGATAGGCGATTTACTGCTCGCGCCAATGCTAACCTCCTTACCTACATACCTACCTACACTCGAAACGTAGGTAGGTGGGAGACTGCAAAATACAAGGGCGGACGCGCTTAGACACTGAGGGGGTGGAAATTCATATATAACAAGGAATTGAGTAGACACGCATGGACGGTAATAGACAACCAAATACACAGGTTTGGAGGATGTCGGGTCCGCCAGATCTCCCGCCTATTGCATTGAACAAAAGCACCTTTCCCTGGTGAGATGAAGGTGCAGCCCACATTGCATCCCACAGTCTGATGGCCTGTCCGCTTGGTGAAGCAGCAGCGCTTCGCAAACTGACAAGGCTTTGCAGAATGCCGACCTCCGTCTTTCGGGATTGCGAGAAGCCCAGGCGGGCAGTCCGGCAAAGCGCCGGAGAAACTAGGTTATTACACTGATTTTATTGAATTTTTATGAGTTCGAAAGAAATGGCATGTCGCTTGCTGATGGATTTGTAAAGGCGCTCTGACGGCAGCTCATCCGATGGGAGGGGCGGTATCGCTGTGAAGCGCCGGCACAACAACATCCGTGAGGGGCAATCGCTATGCCAAGCCTGCCAGCAACACATCCGATCGTCGGAACCTTTGCAGACGACAACATCACCGGCACCCGCCGTTCCGACGTCATCGCCGGGCAGAACGGCCACGACAGCATCACCGGCCAAACCGGGCACGACGAGATTTGGGGTGGCCGGGGGCACGATCAGCTACAGGGCAACAGCGGCAACGACCGGCTCTACGGCTCCGGCGGGCCGACGATCATTTCGGTCTCGACGATACCGATCGCCGACGACTATCCGGTGCGGGTCGTCTTCGAGGGCGAGACCGCCGGCTACCGCAACAGCTTCGGCTACTACAAGATCGATCCCGACACCCGACAGATCTACGACGTCGACATCATCTGGGAGAATGCCTCCCTTTCCGGCAGCGGCGGCTCTCTGCTGGCCGGACAGAGCGACCATCTGCTGGACGTATCGCCCGGCGATCACATCGGCTTTTTCATCGTCTCCAACGGCTTCAGCCACAATGATTTCGCCGCGCTCGGCGAGGGGAGCTACGCCTTCGTCGACGCTGGGGGAGCGCCGGCCACTTTGGACAGCCAGGACCCGAAACTGGTCTTCACTGCAGAGGACGGCGGTGAAACCGAGATCGTTGTCCATCAGTATCACACGGCGGCCTACGGCGAGACTCTGGCGCTCAATCCCGACGGCCTGCTGCACACCGCCGGTATTCTGAAGACCGACAAGGGAACCCTGACCATCGGCTTCGAGGACCTCTACAACGGCGGCGACCGCGACTTCGACGATTCGGTCTTCACCATCGATCTGGGTACGGCCAACGCAAACGTCCTGAACGCACACTACCGGCAGGAACACGGCCTGCCTGACCTCTACGCGGAAGGTGAGGGTGACAACGATCCGCCGCTTGAGGTGGTGGACAACGACACGCTGCATGGCGGCACCGGCAACGATGAGCTTTGGGGCCACAAGGGAAACGACCGGCTCTACGGCGAGAACGGCAACGACGAAATGCACGGCGGCAGCGGCGACGACAGTCTCTTCGGCGGCAGCGGCAATGACGAGATGTTCGGTAACCTGGGTAACGATGTTCTCTACGGCGACAACGGCAACGACCAGATCATCGGCGGCTCCGGAGATGACCTGATCTACGGCGGCGGCAACAACGACAGTCTGAGCGGCAACGCCGGCAACGATACTCTTAGGGGTGGCCTGAACAACGACACGGTGGAAGGCGGCGGCGGCAACGATCTGCTTTTCGGCGACAACGGCCACGACTCGCTGATCGGCGGCAGCGGCGACGACGAGATCTTCGGCGGCGCCAGCAACGACACCCTGGCGGGCGGCAGCGGCAGTGACTTCTTGGCCGGGGATTCCGGCAACGACGAACTGCAGGCGGGTTCGGGCGACGACAGCCTTCAGGGCGGATCGGGCAGCGACCGGCTCTATGCCGGCAGCGGCAACGACATCCTGGACGGTGGAACCGGCAGCGACACGCTGAACGGCGGGGCCGGTATCGACACGGCGGACTACCGTGATTGGACCAAGAAGATCGCTGTCGACCTTGACGCCGGTACCGCCAAGGGCAACGGCACGGACACTCTGATTTCCATCGAGAACATCCTGGCAAGCGACTATGACGACAAGGTGATCGGCAACTCGCGGGAGAATGAAATTCACGGTGGCGGTGGTGCCGACAGGATCGCCGGGCATGCCGGCGACGATACACTTTTCGGCGATGCCGGCGCGGACTATCTGAACGGCGCCAGCGGCAACGATGTCCTGTTCGGCGGCACGGATGCCGACCTGCTGCGCGGCGGCAAGGGCAGCGACGAGATCGACGGCGGCAGCGGCGACGACACGCTCTGGGGCGGTGAAAACGGTATCAATGACGCAACCACCGACCGCTTCTCCTTCGGCCTCGACTGCGGCAACGACAGCATTGCCGATTTCGAAGCCGGTATCGATGTTATCGCCCTGGATGCACTGCTGGTCGGCGAGGGCAGCGACCCCCTGGCCGCGCTCTTCGATACGGCCGAGGGCGCCTATCTCGATCTTTCCGCGCTCAACGGAGAGGCAGGCGAGGGCATCCTTTTCGCCGGCGTTACCATTGAAGACCTTACAGCCGACGACCCGACCGCACAGAGCTGGATCCTCGTCTCCTAAACCTCCAGCTCCCAAGAGGCGGGACCTCCGCGGGTCGGTCTGGAGAGCGTCGCAGCACCCCGCTGCGGCGCTCTCTTCTTTTGCGGCGGAGAGGGTCAAGGCAGAGGCGTGATGGTGAACAGCGGGTTGTCTTCGATCAAGGCACGCAAGGAGGCGAACGACCAGCGCCGTTGCTGCCCGCAGGCGTCCCGGCCGCAATAGGACAGCGTCAAGTCGAGGTCGAAAGGGGCCGCCGGATCGAACAGCAGCGCGTAGGCGAGATGCTGATCGCTGGAGACGCTGCCGGGCAGCCTTCGGGAATAGAGATCCTTCAGTGTATCGGTTGCATAGGCATGCCAGCCGGCGCCGGGCAGCCAACGCGGGGTGCGCGGGCCACGGCCGTCCAGATCGCGCGGCAGAACACTGCCCGCAGCCAGAAGCCTGTCCAGCGTACGCTGCAAGGCTGCCTGCCGGTCCGGGCCCAGCCTGTAAGACAGGCTGGACAAACCCAGCAGACTGATTCCCGCGTGATTGATATCCTCATAGCGCTTCGGCGCGGCGGCCTTCTGTTCGGGGCGGTGCAGCGAAATCTGATCGGCTTTCGTCCAGCCGCGGTAATGGGCCGGCACCCAGTAGCGCCAAAGAGCGCCACCGGAATCAACTTCCCAGCTTTCGACGAAGGAGTCGGCGATGGTGTGAGCGCGCGCGACAAGTGCAGGGTCAGGGAGAAGCTCGCCCACACGCTCAAGCACCACCGCCCACCTCAGGTGCCAGTTCCAGGGCGCCCAAAGTCCGTCGAAGCGAAACGGTGCACCGCGGGGAATACGATAAAGCCCCGCAGTCTGGTCGAAATAGGGTTCGTAGCTCTGCACCAGGCATTGGGCGTTGGCCAGGATCGCCGCCCGCAGCTTGAGCGGGCAACGCTCCCCCAACGCCGCACAGCTCTGCAGCAGGCTGGCTGAGATCATTGCCTGGTTGATCATGAAAGAGACCGGGCTGCGCCGGTCCAACGAGTAGATGCGCGATGCCCAGGCGCAGGGGGGATTGAAGCGGTCCTCGATCCCCTGCGCTTTGTTCTGCCTGTCCAGCGTCGCGGTCATGGCGCCGACGGCGAGATCGGCGAAGACCGGATGCCCACTTTTTCGGAACAGCTCGGCCAGGACCAGCGTCCGGTAACTCTGGCTCCAACTCTGCTTGCCCGCTTCATCCGAAGCGCGTGCCATAGGTTCTCCGAGGGAGTGAAGCAAGGCACCGCTGAGAGCGTGATAGGCTTGTCGGGCGCTTTGGCTGCCGCTTACCGAGATGACCGGTATGGCGCCCGCCGGCCGGCCTAAGGAAAATCCGAGAAACTCATCGGCTTGGCTCGCCAGAACCGGCGTGATTTTGCCGCTGGCAAAGTCGAGCAGCACGACGTCGCTGCCGCGTCGTGGATCACAGAAGACCTCAAGGCCGATGCCGGCCCGAAGCACCTTGGCGCTCAAGACGGTGCAATCGCTGAAGCTGCCGATTCGCGCTGCCTCGGCTTCAATCCGCCCTTCGGTGCTGCGTCGATAGCGAAGGAACGTGGTCTCCCGCTTTTCACGCTCGAAGACCGACACAGTCAGGCTCCGTTCGTCATAGGCCAGCACGGAAACAATCTGCAGGCGCGGCCAGGTCAGGGCCGTCTGCCCATCCTGGATCAGTTCCACCCGCGCTTTCGGGCCCTTGGTGGTGCGCAGATAGACGTGGGACCCCTTGCGGTCCATACGCAGGCCCGAAACCCTGGACACGTCCTCAAGATCGCTGCCGTCGACCAGAACCTCGCCATCGAGGATCACCGTTTCGCGGTACCCGCCGGCCGGCCAGAAGCGCAGCATCTCCTTGCCGCCGCGGCGCATGACCGAGACGAGGCCGGCCCGGCTGACGCCCTTGCTGGTGGAGAGTCCACTCGCCGTGTTGAAGGAGAAATCCCGCCCGCTCTGCGAGATTTCCCAGCCATCGGCAGCAAGCACCGGGCTGCCACCGAGCAAAGCTGCAGCAAAGACGGAAGCGGCAAGCCGCCGCTGCGCCGGTTTGACAACCATGATACCATCCTAAAAGTTGAAGTAGATGAACTCCGTCAGATCATCCAGACGGTAGAGCTGGACGATCGCCGTGACCGCAACGGCGGAGAGTGCTGTCGCCCAACCGCCCGACGGCCGCCAGGCCAGACGCCGGCGGAACCAGGCTGCACCCAGCGCGCCTTTCACATCGATGACGGGCCGGTACTTCTTCAGGAACTCGATGGCGTTCGGGGCCCAGAGGACGATGGCTCCAAGAGCGGCAAACTGGATCCAGGTCGGTGCCGTATCGCTCAGCAGGGCGGCCCAGAGCCGGTGATCGTGATACGGCGTCAGGCCGGCCATGCCCTGCAATATCGCCAGCGCGCCATCGAAACTCTCGGCGCGGAAGAACACCCAGGCCACGACGACGGCCAACAGGGTTATCCCCTGGGCCGATGCCCGGCGCAGCGGGCCGGGCACGACGGACAAGATCGCGGCCTTGCCGGGCAGGCCGGACCAGGCGTGATTCACGATCAGGTAGAAGCCGTGCAGCAGACCCCAGAACACGAAGGTCCAGCTCGCCCCATGCCAGAGGCCGCCCAGCACCATGGTCGCCATCAGATTGACGTAGCGGCGCGCCTTGCCGCGCTTGCTGCCGCCCAGGGGGATGTAGAGATAGTCCCGCAGAAAGCGCGACAGCGTGATGTGCCAGTGGCGCCAGAACTCGACGATCGAGCGCGACTTGTAGGGCGAGTTGAAGTTGATCGGCAGGCGGATCCCGAACAGGCGGGCCAATCCCAGTGCCATGTCGCAGTAACCCGAAAAGTCGAAATAGATCTGAAAGGTATAGGCCAAGGCGCCGATCCAGGCCGCCTCCATCGGGACGCTTTCACCGGCGTCGGCCAGCCCGAAGACGGAATTGACGAGTGGTGCGACGCCGTCGGCCAGCACGATCTTTTTGAACAAACCGATGGCGAACAGGCTGCCGCCGATGGCCAGGTTCATAAAAATCCGCTGCTGGAAAACCGTCAGGCGGAACTGCGGGATGGTATCCTTCTGCAGAACGATGGGGCCGGCGATCAACTGCGAAAAGAAGACGACGAAGAGGCAGTAGCGCGCAAAGTCGCAATCGGCGATCCGCCCCTTATAGGTATCGTAGAGAAAGGACACCTGCTGAAAGGTGAAGAATGAAATCGCCAGCGGCAGCACGATATGGAGCATCGGCAGCTCGGCCCCCGCTACCGCGTTCACATTGGCGATCAGAAAGTCAGCGTACTTGAAGTACGCCAGGGTCGCCAGATTGCCGGCGATACCGGCAGCCAGCACCGCCCTGCTGGCGGTCGCGAGGATCGCCCTGTGAAAACCAAAGTTGACGCCGACCGAGGCCAGCAGCAGGACAAGGTGAAGGGGGCTCCACCAGGCATAGAAGACCAGCGAGGCGGCGATCAGCCACCAGATGATTCCCAGCTCCCAGCGCAGATAGCGCAGCAGGAGGAAACCGAGCAGCGTCGGCGGCAGGAAGAGGTAGATGAACTCCAGCGAGCTGAAAACCATGACACAGGACCTCCGATGACGCTTGCGCCGTGTCGATGCGCCGCGGCTGTTTCTTGGTCGGGCTAACCCCGACTCCGACCGTTCGCCTCCATTGCGAGCAGTTCCTCAAGCAGACTCTGCGAACCCCGGTGACCGAGGGATGCCCCGCGGCGGGCCAGGGTGATGGCCGCAGGCAGGTCGCGCGGTGTTAACTCACCTTCCGCACAGAGACGCGCCAGTTCCTCCATCGAGCCGCCATGCCCCACCTCGACACCCTTCTTGAACCAGCCGACCGCCGCGCTCCGCGGCAGGCCGTGATCCTCCTTCAGATGCAGACGGCCCAGCGCCGTCATGGCGCCGCCGTGGCCCATGCCTGCGGCCCGCCGCAACCAGGTGAGCGCTTCCTGCGCCTTGTCCTCTGCCTCGGCATCGCCCGCCGCCGGGATGGCGAGCATCAGCCGCGCCAGATCGTGCATGCCGCCGGCATCGCCCAGATGGCCCGCACGCTTCAGCCAGCGAAGGGCGAGCTTGCGGTCGGCCTCGACGAACTCACCGTCGCGATAAAGCCGCCCCAGGGTCTTGGCGGCGCTGCCCGATCCCTCGGCGGCCTTGCGTTTCAGGGCTTCTATTGCCCGCTCCGCGAGGCGTTGAGCGCGCTGAGGGTCCGGAGTCATGCCGAAGCGGCCCTTGAAGAGCGCCCTGGCGAAGCGGATTGAAGCCGTCTCGTAACCGGCTTCGGCAGCGGCGCGATAGTGCGTCACCGCCCGGTCGACATTCTGCTCGACGCCGAGCCCGCGCTCGTAGTGCATGGCCAGTTGGACATGGGCTTTGCGATAGTTCCAGTCCAAGGCACGCAGGAACCATTCCACGGCGATGCGGTTGCAGTCCGGGCCCGCCGAGCGCTGGTAAAGACGGCCCAGTTCGAAAGCTGCCTCACCGCGATGGGCGAACTGGTACTGAACCGCCCGCAGCAACATCTGGCGCGCGTGTTCCAAATCGGGCGCAACACCCCAGCCGCGGCTGTAGACCTTTGCTGCGTGGAACATGGCCGTCGGATGCCCCTGCTGCGCATAGCGTTCGAAGATGACCGCCGCCTCGTCCCAGCGTCCGAGCTTTTGGAGTCCGCGGGCCTGACCGAGGGCTTCGGTCACCACCGGATCGACAGGCGCGTTCCGCGCGGAATCGACTTTCCAACTGTCAAGCTGGACAGCGGCAAGGGTCAGGCCGGCACCGGCCATCAGAGCGAGGCAGAGAGAGGTGAGACTGCGATAGCGCAAGCTTGTCATCGGCTCACCTCCAAAGGCGGCAGTGTTGACCCTCTGACATGGTGACCATGCCGTCGGAGAGGCTGGCGGCGACGTCACCGGGCGAGATCGGACAACGCAGGGCACCGCGCCGTTTGCGTGCCTTGCTCTGGCTCGTCGGGTCGTTGGACACCAGTTGAACCAGCTCCCCCACGATCCGCCGGGCGACCTTGGCGTTGAAATGATAGGCATCCGAGAACTGGGACAGATCGCGGGTCATGCCATTGTCGAAGTCAAGGTCGACGACCGGCGCCAGGGCGGCGAGGCGAAGACGAAAGCCGGTATTGAGTTCACCGTGACCGTAGCCAGCCATCCGGGCCTGCATTTCGGTGATGGTCGGCGGGATTACGAAGACCAGTTCCACACCGTTCGCCGCCGACCAGTCTGCGATCTCGGCGATGCGCGACCAAAGGGTCTCGGAGAAAGTGAAGGACTTCCAGTCCGAGCGGCCGTTCTTGCGCACCTGATGTTCGAAGCGGGGCGGAAGTACCCTGTCGACTTGGCTGTCGGTCCAGATCGCCGACCAGGGACCGTGCCCCCGGCCGAGACCCAGGTTGGGCCCTTTGGAAAAAACCGGCATGACTACGGGTTCCGTGACGTCCGGGAGCCGACAGCCGTAACAGGCATCGGGACCCAGAAGCATAGAAAGCGGCGTTTCGCCCGGCGCGCCGTAGTCCGCCGCCTGTGCCGGGGATATGATGCGCGGGAACCAGCCTTCCAGTTCTTGCATTTGCGTGGCGTAGCGCGTTTGCAGATTGCGCCATGCGACCTTCGCCACGAACCAACTGGTATAGTAGTCGAAGGGCTCGCGGGTCAGTTCGACCGCTTCGGGCACTCTGTTCATGCCGCCCTTGTGGTCCGGGTCGAAGCTGCGCAGCTGAATGCCGATGATCAGCCTTTTCAGCGACGGGTTTTGTCTGATGAACAGAAAGGTATCGTAGACCTCCTGAATCGTCGCACCGCCGTAGGCGAAGTTGAAGACATCCTCGTGCCCCAGCTCCCGCCAGTACTTTTCGCGCAGCGCGCGGGCGCGGCTGTCGCCCAGGATGACGGTCGCTGCCCCTTCATTCGGATAGCGCGCCATTTTCCAGAGCGGGTAGTGCGCCTTTTCGCTGACCTTCTGCTTGTTCAGATCGAGATCGACGAGACCGTTCATGTTGTAGGGATCGACGACCAGGTTCAGCACGGCCGGCGCAAGGCCGGCGGCGGCCGCCAGACCCAGTGCTAAAGCATAGAATCGCCCACGCCTTTTGAATCGCGCCATGACTTGCTTCTCCGATATGACCTCTCCCTGTAGGAGCAATCGCCGTGCCAGATCGCGCGAAGCGTTATATTATTGTTTTAGAATGACTATTTTGTTCTGATTAAGGCAGGGTGATTCTGTCTTGGCAAAATGCAAAAGCCGATTTGCAAGGCGGAAGGCCGCTTGCCTGCAGGCTTCCGCGAGGCAGTTCAGTAGCCCAGGATGTCGCGGATGGCCGTCCCGGTCGGGGTCTCGACGAGCTTTGCGTAGTGCAGGGTGGCGAGGATCAGCAGAGTGACGGCGATCGCCGTACACCAATTGGCCATCAGATTACGGGCCGATTCGACCATCGATGCGCCACCCAGGCCAGCGGTCTGGTTGCCGCGGTTCGACCAGCGCTGTTTGGAGAGGCGGAAAATGCAGTAGACCTTCACCGAAGCGTTGATCAGTTGGTTCAGATAGAGGATCCAGGGATAGGTCATCTCGATCCGCCGGGAATAACCGAACAGGAAGAGCGAAAGCAGCATGCGGCTGACGGCAATGAAAATCAGATAGGAAACCAGATATGAAGGTCCCTGCAGCAATGTCGCGGCAACGGCCAGAACCGGGCTGACCAGCATGGTCCACATGGAGAGCCGCTGGTCGATAAGGCACCACCAGATGAACAGAGGCATACGCTGTGGGCCCAGCTTGATGGCGCGCGCGCCGTTGCGCAGCATATTGCCCGACCAGCGCCGGAAGTTTTGCACCATACGGTCCATGCCCGACCCTTCGATCACCTCCACCGTATAGCCCAGCGCATCGGGAACGTAGCGCATCTCCGCCCCTTGCTTGAGCATGTAATACCAGGTGCTCTTGTCGTCCCCGGAAAGAAAGCGGAAGTCGCCCCAAAGCCAGTGGTTCAAGTGGTCTGCCTCCAGCAGGCGAATGAATTCAAGCTGCAGCAGATGGCGCGCGCGGAAGACCGACATGCGCCCGGTCAGGGTCAGTACGCGGCCGGAAAGGGCGTGGGACTGCATGGCCAGACGGCGCTGGGCGAAGCGCATCTTCAACCAGGTTTCGATCCAGCGTGGACCGATGCAGATTACCTCTTCATCTGTGGTGCAGGCCTGCAGATCCGGATAGAGCTTGAACAGAGGCATGCAGCGGCTGACCGCGCCCTCAGCCAGGATGAAGTCGCCGTCCATGAAGACCACCAGATCGTCCTCTTCGACCGGCAGACGGCTCATTGCGCGCAGCACCAGACCGATGGCGGCGCGCTTGCCGGGGACATTCTGACGGATGATCCGCAGGGTGATGTCCAGGCCGGCGGCCTCGCGCCTGAGAAAATCGATGACGATGTCCTCGTCGAAGCGCACCGAGGACCCGAGCCAGATGGTCCCCGGCACGCCGGAGTTCCGGACCTCCCTGATGATCGATCGCACCACCATTTCGGTGATCCGGCGGTGCTCCTTGTAGGTCGTCATCATGAAGTGCAGATGGCGCGGCCGCCAGCCCGAGGCCCAGATCTCCCGGCCTTGCCGACGCATTTTCGGATAGACGAAACGGCCGTAGATATAGGCACGCAGCGCATGGACGAACCACCAGCCGTAACGCCAGACGCCCAACGCGCCGATTACCAGCGTGATCTGGCGTGTTTCAATATCCCAGATACTGTTCGGCAGTATGATCGCCCCAAGCAGGCAACAGGCGAAGTAAAGGGCGATGCTGAAGAGCGCCGCAGGAGTCCACTTCCGAAGACCGCGCGGCCAGTCCGTCGGCTCGTCAAGATTGGCGACTCGGTCGAGAGCCGGCACCCGCGGATCAGGCGGTCCGTCAGATGGGCTCGGCATCGCGATCGCCTGCGGGCAGCGGAGGCGGGGCAGTGAGGCCGGCATAGATGTCGTTGGTCAGCCGTCGCCTGAAGATGACCACGGCGGGCAGGCCCGCTGACACCTCCATACCGTCGGCCTCGTCCAACTCGAGCCGTAACGAGACCGCGGCAGTGCGGTCCTGCCGGTCGCGCCAGATGTAATGACCGTTTTCGGGATCGACGAAAGCCGAGTTACGGTCAATGGCAACGACCTGAGCCGGAATGTGGCGGTTTAGCGCCGGCAGGAAGACCTTGGCATGGTCATTGAGGCCGACCATCAGGACCTCGTCCTGATCGAGAAAGGCAGTGACGGTCAGGTCGCTGTCCTGCTCGAGGAGGAGGAGAGGCGCGTTCTTCACAATGCTTGTGTCCGCCGCCTGGAACAGCGAGACGATGCGACCGTCAAACGGCGCCCTGATCACTTGGCGCGCCTGCCTGGCCTCCAGAGCAGTCAACCGCATCGCGGCCGTTTCGAAACGGCTGCGGGCGGCGCTGATGTCGACAGCAAGCATGTCGAGATCGGTGACGAACTCCTTGTGATTGTAGTGGCGCCGGGCCGACACGGCATCCATGGCCGTCGTGCGCTCCAATTCCAGTTCCGTCTCTCTCAAGCCTGCAGCAGCCTTGGCCTGGCGGTTTACCGCCTCGTCGAGCTTGGCCGCGGTGACATGCCCCTTTTTCGCAAGGCTGCGCATACGGGCCAGATTGGCGTCTGCCGCCTTCAAGGCTTCTTTTCGGGCCTCTATGCGCGCGACGACAATGTCCCGGTCGGTACGGTTGACGATTCTGTACAGTTTCAGGCGCTCTTCTTCGATGCGGTACTTCTGCTCCGCCCGCCAAAGAGCCTCCCTGGCTTCGATGTAGTCGATGTTCGCTTCGCTTACGCGCGCACCAAGGGCCAGGTTCTCAATGCGCGCGATCTCCTCGCCCTTGCGGACCCTGGCGCCCGCCGTGAAACGAACCGGGCGCAGTATGCCGTCCACCGGCATCTTCAGGGTCTGCAGAGGCGCCGAAATGACAGCGGACTGGACTTCCAGGCGCATGATGTTGCTGTAAAGCAGAATACCGAGATAGCCGAAGACGCAGGCGCCGAGAACGAGGTAGAAAGCCGACATCAAGACGGTCTTAACCGGCCAGCGAACCATTGATGTCTCACCCTTTGGATTGACATCCGGTTGCGTCGAGATCGGCGTGACCGGCACGTCGATGCGGCAGATGGCGTCGTCGACGCTTGCCATCTTGCCGCGAATCAAGTCCTCGATGAAATGGCTCATCAGATCGCGGGCGCGCTCCGACAAGTCAACAAACTCATAAGCAATGCTGCGGTCTTCGCTCACTACGCGGACAACACGGCCTTCGACCTCAAAAGAGATCTCGAAACCCTGAAACGGCAACTCCAGATTCATTGTGGTTACCGTACCCTCGGCAGGCAGTTCTCCATCGAAACCGGAAATCAGAAACCCGCCGAGGCTCCAATCCGCACAGCGATAGCGCTGGCCTTCCGCAAAGGTCACCAGCAGCGGCGCGGCGACGCGATGATGCCGGCGTTGACTCGGCTTTTCCCGCAAGATTCTCATGTTCGGACCTTCGCTGCCGCTGGACCTCTACCAGCAGAGACCGTGATAGCTCGCCTCCTGAGGGGGTGTGGCAAAGAGCCGTACAAGGTCCACCAGATTCACCTCTTCATCACGATCGGTGGCAGCCTGCCGGAAGGCCGGTGTGTTGTGGGCCACAATGATCGTGTCCGCCCCGTCCGTTGCGTCCTCCAGGCTCGCGCACAACAGCCGGGGAAGCTCCACGAACAGATGGCGCAGGTGCGGGCGTGCATGGTGCATGTAGGCAAACTGCTCCGGAGAGTTGCCCATCTGCGTCAGGTTCGGATCAAAGCAACGCACCTCGCAACCGGATTTCAGAATTGCCGACAGCAACTCCAGTTGCGGGCTTTCGCGCAAGTCATCCGTTCCGGCCTTGAAGCTCAACCCCAGCAGTGCAACACGCTTTGTTCCCAGGGAACGCACAAGCTCCAGAGCCTTGCGGATATGATCGTCATTCGACCTCGTCAAGCTGGAGATCAATGGCAGATTGATCTCGTTCACCGAAGCCAGATGCTCCATCGCCCGCACCTCCTTCGGCAGGCAGGAGCCCCCGAAGGCAAACCCCGGCTTTAGATAATAAGGTGAAAGGTTCAGCTTCGTATCACGCACGAAGATATCCATTATCTCGTGGCTGTCGATCAACAGCGACTTGCAAAGCCGCCCGACTTCGTTGGCAAAAGTAACCTTGGCCGCGTGCCAGGTGTTGTCGACGTACTTCACCATCTCAGCGGTGGCGATGTCGACCAGCAGGGGTTCAGCGTCGACGTCGGCATAGAGATCTGCCAGCATCTTTCCGGCCCGCGCGTCGGAGGCGCCGATCACCGTCTTCGGTGGACTGTGGAAATCCGCAACCGCAACCCCCTCGCGCAGAAACTCCGGATTGAAGCAGACGCCGAAGTCTTCGTTGAGACGCTTGCCGGAGGTTTTCTCGATGGTCCGCACCACTTCGCCCATCGTTGTGTCGGGCGGAACACTGCAGCGCAACACCACAAGGTGATAATCCTCCTTGTCGCGCAAGGCGTTGCCGATATCACGGGCAACACCGCGAATTGCGCTAACATCGCAACCGCCATCTTCGGCCGTCGGCGTTCCAACCGAGATGAAGGTGATATCGGTGTTGGCGACAGCCCAGGCAGCGTCGTAGGTCGCATTCACCAGACCTTTCAGAGCGCCCGCCAGCAGCAGCGCGTCCAATCCCTCTTCGACGATGGTGCATCGGCCTTCGTTTATGGCCTCGACTTTGACGGGGTCGCAGTCAATGCCGATCATGTAGTGTCCGAGATTGGCCAGGCATGCCATCGAGACGGCACCCACGTAGCCAAGGCCGAAGACGCTGATCGAAGGCTTCGCCCTTGACGCAAGGATCGCGTCGAAACCTTGGCTGGTACGGGAAAGCAGCGGCGCGTTCATGATCTTTCTCCACAAGAAACGGTGCTTCTTCCCCGGGTACTTCAAAAGCCGTGCCAAGAGCTGGGAGAAAATATAATTTAATTATATCAATATCTTATGGGTGGGTGTGCAAACCGCCAGAACCACGACGTATCGAAATGGGAAGACGGGCGGCTGCAATCCGCAAGGACTTCGCAAATCGCATCGTTAGGCGCCCTTCGTCCCGGAATCCCAGGTGTTTGGTCCAACTGCCGGCAACGCAGCGCAATGTGACGGTGCCAAGCGCCAGAGGTCGCGTGCTGCAACGCTTGATTTCGCGGAATGAAAAAAGTTGGAACGGCAGCTCCACACGCTGCGCTCCATTAACCTTAATCAATTTATCTAAGCATATGAATTAAAACGCACACTGCAAAACTCTGCGGAGCGAGGCAGAATTGGCAAGCGAATTGCCTCTTTCGGAGCGTGAGCGCCTCTGCGCTTCCAATCCCAAGGAGGTAAATTTAATGACCAAGGCCACCATCACCCCCGTCATTCTGGCCGGCGGCACCGGTTCCCGCCTTTGGCCCCTGTCGCGTACCGATCTGCCCAAGCAGTTCTGCCGGCTCGTCGGCGACGAGAGCCTTTTTCAGTCGACACTGAGACGGGTAGCCGACAAAGCGTCGTTCAGCCGCCCAATCGTGGTCACCAACGCCCGATACCACGCCCTGGCTCAGGCGCAGGCGGAGACCATCGGTGTAAGGCTTCGGATGATCATCTGCGAAGATGAAGGGCGAAACACGGCGCCGGCGATTGCCTTGGCTGCCCTCGCAGGCGAGGGCGGCGATGATGAACTGATGCTGGTGCTGCCTTCGGATCACAAGATATCCGACGACCATGCCTTTGGGGACGCGCTTCACAAGGCCAGAACACTTTGTGAAGCGACGGACAGCATCGTCGTCCTGGGCATTGAACCCGCCCGGGCCGAGACCGGTTACGGTTACATCAAACAGGGGAAGACCCTGATCGACGGGGCGCGCAAGGTGAGCCGTTTCATCGAGAAACCACCGGCCAGACTGGCCGAAGCCATGGTTTCCCAGGGTGGCTTCCTTTGGAATGCGGGCATCTTCTTTGCCCGACGGGGCCGCTTCATCGAAGAGCTGCGTCTTTGCGCACCGGAGCTGACAAAAGCTGTCGGACTCGCCATTTCGCAGGGTGGCTGGGAATGCGGCGCATTCCGCCCCTCGGCAAAAGACTATGCAGCGGTGGAGCCGATCTCCTTCGACCATGCGGTGATGGAGAGGACAAAGAGAGCTGCCGTTGTTGCTGCAGACCCCGGATGGAGCGATATGGGTTCCTTTGCCGCCCTGCATGAAACATCCGACCGCAGTCAGGATGACAATGTCTTTGTCGGCGACGTTCTGGCACATGGCGCCACCGGCTGCCTGGCCGTTTCGAAAGACAGGCTGGTCGCTTTGTCGGGCGTTAATGACCTGATTGTGGTTGTCACCGACGATGCGGTCCTCGTCACCCCGCGCAAAGCCTCACAGGGCGTGAAAGAGGTCGTCACGCACCTTGAGTTGCAGGAACGGCCGGAGCTGGCGGTTTCCGGTCAGGGGAACGAGAGACCCTGGGGTCACTTCGCCTCCCTCAACCGGGGCAAAGGCCATCAGGTCAAAACGATCAAGGTCAATCCCGGCGGACGCCTCTCCCTGCAATACCATGACCGCCGGGCAGAACACTGGATCGTCGTATCCGGCACCGCCAGCGTGACGCTGGGCAAGACTGTGCGCAGTGTTTCCGCTGGTGAGCATGTGCATGTGCCGAGGGGAGAGGTCCACCGCCTGGAGAACCTGACCGAGGAACCGCTTGAAGTTATCGAGGTTCAACTCGGCGACTATCTCGGCGAGGACGACATTGTGCGCCTTGAGGATGCCTATGGCCGTGGGCGCGCGGGCAATCCCACGCTTGTGGCTTGAGGATGGGGCGATGAAGAGGATCTACATTTTTGACGTCGACGGCACCCTGACCGCGCCGCGGCAGCCGATGGACAGTGCCTTCGAACAGACATTCCTGGCATTCTGCAGGGAGCATCCGGTCTATCTCGTGACCGGCAGCGACCGGCCCAAAATGGAGGAGCAACTGCCGGGCAGCGTGATTGCTGCAACGCGCGGCGTGTTCACCTGCTCGGCGGCCGAACTCTGGGTCGGCGACACGGTGGTCTACCGCCGCTACCACGATTTCCCGGAACAGGTCATCGGCGCTCTCGAAGACTTCATCAATGAGAGCGTTTATCCGCATCGCTTCGGAAACCATGTGGAACACCGAACCGGTATGACAAATGTCAGCGTTCCCGGGCGCAATGCGAACCAGCTACAACGCAACGCCTATTTCACCTGGGACGAATACGCCAACGAGCGGGCGGATTTCATTGAGCGCTTTAAGACGGACTTCCCTGACTATGATGCCTCGGCCGGCGGGCAGATCTCAATCGACATCACGCCCCGCGGTTGGAACAAGGCGATGGCGCTCAAGGTTCTGAAGCAACGCCATCACGGTGCTCGCTTTACGTTTTTCGGTGACCGCATGGTGGAAGGCGGCAACGACTGGCCCCTCGCCTCTGCGCTTTGTGACGACTCACCAAACAATCGCTCGATCCCGGTGAACAGCCACGAGGAAACCCGACAAATCCTCGCCGTCATGCTGAACAGCGGCCATGCGGAACTGCCACAGCTGATCCGGCAGCATCATTAGCGCTGGCTAGTCCGCCCAGGCCTCGCGCTTGCGATAAATCGTTGAGGGGCTGACGTTGAGAATACGTGCGGCCTTCGGGACACTGCCGTCACAGCGGTCGATCACTGCCTCGATCAACTTGCGCTCGTTTTCGGCAAAACTGCGGTCCAGCGCCAAGGTGATCGAAGCGTCGCCTGAGAGAGGAAGTTCGGCATTGCCTTGCGGTTCCGGCATAATACGAACCCCTTCGGTCGGGCCCGGCGCCGCGCCGCCGAGACCCTCGTCCGCCAGACCCAGCATGTCGGCAGTCAGCACTTTGGCGTCGTTCAGCACCACCGCACCTCTTATGACATTCTGAAGTTCGCGTACGTTTCCCGGCCAGTCATGGGCCATGAGGCGCGTTTCGGCCTCAGGAGAGAAGGCCTTGAATGACTTGCCGTCATCGCTTGCGTATTCGGCGAGAAAGGACGCTGCAAGTTCCAGGATATCTGCGCCACGCGCGCGCAAGGCGGGCAATCTCAAAGGCACGACATGAAGACGGTAAAAAAGGTCTTCGCGAAAGCGCCCCTCGGCGACTTCGAGGCGCGGCTCTCTGTTGGTCGCGCAGACGATACGCAGGTTGACCGCTGTCGCCTTGTCGCTTCCGACCGGCTGAACCGTGCCGGTCTGCAGAAAGCGCAGCAGTTTCGCCTGAAGAGAAAGGTCAAGCTCGCAGATCTCGTCGAGGAACAGCGTGCCGCCGTCGGCACTTTTGGCGGCCCCGACCCGGCTTTTGGTGGCACCGGTGAAAGCGCCCTGGACATGGCCGAAAATCTCCGACTCGATGAGGTCTTTTGGGATTGCCGCGCAGTTCAAAGCAATAAAGGGCTTCTTGCTGCGCGGCCCGGCCCGATGAATGGCCTCGGCGCAGATCTCCTTGCCGGTACCGCTTTCGCCGGTGATAAAGACGGGAACTGTTGAGCTCGCTACCGACTCGATAGTCTTGTAGACCCCGAGCATGACCGGCGAACTTCCGACGAAACCATGCCGGCGAATCTCGTCGACGCTGCCGCGGACATCATCAACCACCTTCTGCAGAGCTTGTCGTTCGACGGCATTAGCTGTCGTCGTGACAAGCCGGCTTTCTGAAACCGGCTTGACGACAAAGTCGTAGGCCCCGGCGCGCATCGCCTCGACAGCCGTATTGATCGAGGCGTCGGAGGTCACCACGACCACCGCTGTGGGTATCGCTTCCTCACCGATCACCCTCAGGACGTCGAAGCCGGTTAGATCGGGCAGTTGAAGGTCCAGCAGAGCAACCCGGTAGAATCCGCTTCGCAATTTCTCCAAAGCCTCGGTGCCGGACTCTGCAGTATCGACATCCAGCCCGGCGTTGCGTAACCACTCGCTATAAAGAATCAGCAGAGAGCCGGTGTCTTCGATAATCAGAATTTCAGGATGATCAGGCATCGCGTAGAGTCCGGGGGCTCTCGTCTCCAGGGGTTCGTTCTTGTGCGGGGGTGTCCCCGAGGTATCGTATGACGCGTTCGCACTCGGCAATCACCATTGCCGTGTCCTCTGCGGTCGTCTCGCCGCTTTCGGCCGCTGCCGGACCGTGGAGCCGCCGCACCGCTTCGGCGAGACTCTCGGCGCCGAAAGTCTCGCTTATGCTTTTCAGTATATGACAGGCACGGCCGACGGCGTCGAAGTCGCCCGCCGCCCTGGCCTTCGCAAGCGCATCGCACTGGGCACCGACGTCGGCAAGAAACTGATCCAGCATCCTCTTTCTCATCTCGGCCGTCTGGGACAACAGCAGGGCATCGAGCACGCTGCGGTCGAAGGGGTCGGCTTCATCCAGCGTGTTGCTGCCCAACGGCAGGGATCCAGCGATCTGCTGCAGGCAACTCACCAGCTCGCTGCGGGCAACCGGCTTCGTAATGACATGGTCCATGCCTGCCGCAAGGAAGCGTTCGCGATCTTCGGGCAGGGCATAGGCGGTCAGGGCGACGATGACAAGGGTGCCGGCGGGCGGCGGCATCTGCCTTATCTTCTCAGTCGCGTGAATGCCATCCACCTCGGGCATCGAGATATCCATAAGGACTACATCGTAGCTGTGTCTGCGGACCGCTTCGATCGCTTCCTGACCGTTGGCGGCAATGTCGACCACGCAATCCATCCCTTCCAGCATCATGGTGGTGACAAGCTGATTGGTAACGTTGTCCTCCGCCAGAAGCACCCGCAGGGGGCGCACCAACGTGGTGTCGAGACCTTCCTCGTCATCGTCCTTCGGCACGGCAGCCCGGTCGGCAATTGTCATGGGTACGGTGAACCAGAAAGTGCTGCCGGTGCCCTTGGAGCTCTCGCAGCCGATACTGCCGTCCATCGCTTCAACAATCGCCTTGCTGATCGCAAGACCCAAGCCGGTCCCGCCGAGTTGACCGGCGGCGCCCGGGTCGAGGGTGGTGAATTCAGAGAAGATCAGTTCCCTTTTGTCGTCGTCCACGCCAGTCCCGGTGTCGGCGACCGAGAAAGTCAGATCTACGGTGTCATGGTCAATCGGGTTTGACGCGATCGAAAGAACGATCGACCCGGTCTCGGTGAACTTGACCGCGTTCGAAGCGAGGTTCAGCAGAACTTGGCCGAGACGTCCCTGATCGCCGACACAGGCTTCGGGAACCGACTCGCCGATCTGCGTCGACAAGGTCAGATTTTTCTGCTCAGCCAGGGGTGTGATCAAACTGCGAACGTTACTTACAACATTTTCCACGAGGTAAACTTCCCGATCGAAGACCATGTGGCCGGACTCGAGTTTGGAGAAGTCAAGAATGTCGTTGATGATCGCGAGCAGAGACCGGCCGGATTGCCGCGCCGTTTTGATCAAGTCAAGCTGACCTGCGTCCATTCGGGAGTCGTGCAGGAGGTTGAGGATGCCGAGAACACCGTTCAACGGAGTGCGAATTTCATGGCTCATCATGGCCAGGAACTTTGCCTTGGCGAGACCGGCAACCTCGGCACGTTCCTTGGCTTCGACAAGAGTTTTAGCGTCCTCCTTTTCAGCCGTGATGTCGCGGACATAGCCGATGAAAATCGGCCCCTCCGGACCGGCCGCCTCCTGGATCGCCAACTCGACCAGGATCTCTTCACCGCCGGAGCGTTGGGCCTCGATCTCAATCTTCTGACCGATGACCGGCCCGACTCCCGTCTCAATGAAGGTCTTCATGCCCTGGCGGTGGGCAGCCCGATATCGATCGGGCATGATGACTTCTTCCATCATGGACCCTACCGCTTCACTCCGGCTGTATCCGAATATGACCTCGGCGGCAGGGTTGAACTCCAGGATCACCCCGTGATGATCGATGATGATGATGGCATCGAGCGCGGCGTTCACCGTACGCGCCAGAAGCTCCTGCGAACGCCGCAGTGCCTCCTCGCGCTCTTTCAGCGCGGTGATATCGACACGAAAGCCGACGGTCTGACCGCTTTCGGTGCGCCGTTCGATGATGCGCAACCAACGTCCGTCATCCAGCTTCTGCTCAATCCCCGATCCGGGGTTGCGGTGCGCCTCCATGCGCGCGGCAATCCAGGCTTCCAGATCCGCTTCGGCTTCGACGTATTGGCCGTTCTCTGCGCCGAATCGAATGATCTCTTCGAAGGTCACGCCCGGCTCGATGAGCTCGGCGCTGGTTTTGTAGATCTCCTTGTAACGGGAGTTGCAGATCACCAGCCTGTCGTTGGCGTCGTAGAGAACGAAGCCGTCCGGCAGGGCTTCGATCGCCTCGCCGAGCCTCGATTCCGCCTCGCGGGCCTTGCGCTCGACTTTCCGCCGGGCCGTGATGTCGCGCATGATGCCCGTGAACATGCGCTTGTCGCCGGCGAGAAACTCGCTGATTGAAAGTTCCAGCGGAAAGATCGCGCCGTCGGCCCTTCGCCCCAGCACTTCCCGCCCGGCACCGATGATCCGCGACTGACCGGTCTCCAGGTAATCGAGGATATGCCAGTCGTGCTTTTCGGCATCCGGCACCTGCATGAGCAGCGAGGCGTTGCGGCCCAGCAACTGCTCGCCGGGATAGCCGAACATCCTTTGGACCGCCGGATTGACGGACTCGATGACGCCCGTTTCGTCGATGGTTATGATCGCGTCGACCGTGTTCTCAAGGATCGTCCGGATCCTGGCTTCGCTTTCCTCGGCACGGCGCCGGACCTTTTCTGTCTCGGCAATGTCGCGTCGATTGCGGCGCAGCAGCAGCACCAGCAGGAGGACGCCGGCAAGCGCAACAAGGCTCACGAAGATGGCGACCGGCGCCGCCTCGGCGAGCGCTGAGATCGCTGCGGCGGCAAACGGCATCAGCAGGCGTTCCTGCCGATAGCGAAAGCCCCTTCGGCGCGCGCAACTGACAGGGGCGCCGGGCTCCTTTTGGCTGTCATCTCCACCTGCCCATTAAGGATCCACTCTTCAACCTAGTCTTTCTTACGTTATTAACCCGTTTAGATTGGTTAATGAAGCAAATCCGGAGGCACGGTCAAACGTAGCGACCCCACCTTCCTCGGTATCGGCGGAACCGGCGATGATGTGCCAGCAGGTGATCTCTGATCGATCGACCTTGGATACGGAAACAATACTGGAACCGGCTCCAGCAAAGCCAGGGCGAGACAAGCCGAGGCGTCAGTTCATTGATAGGCGCCGCAGGCCCTTTGCCAAGTGGCGTGCCAAGCGGGTATCGCTGCCATCGACAGCGGCACCCTCTTCTATCATCTGCGCTACTTCAGCCGCCATCTCAGCTGCATCTGCGTATGACTCGATCGGCCATTCACACATGGCGCGCCGCAGAATACCAAGCGCCTCGACAGCCTCTTCCGGCCAACCTTGGTCAGGATCGAAGTCAAAGTTTGCCTTCACCATTTCGATGCAGGGTGACGTCCCATATTAGCCTCCTTTCTTAGATCAGCGGGTGCGGTCCGCGATGATGCTCAGGCCCGTCCTGACGATTATCTCAGCAGCGCGCTTGTTGATGCCGAGCTCGTCGCGGATCTTGCGGGCGGCCGTAGCCGTAGTCAGGCCTTCGGCAGACGCCTGAGAGATGATCGCCTGTACCGCCGCCTTGGTGTCGGTATCCATCTTGCCCAGCAAGGGCGCCAACACCGGGTGTCCGGTCACACTGGTCCGGGCCGCTGCCAAGTGGCTGGCGGTAGTGCGCTTGCTGATGAAGTCGACGGTGATGATCATGTTTGCCATACAATAAAGATAGGGTGCCCGCGCCCTGGAAACAATCAATAATATCAGATACTTAATTATGATTTTCACTCATCATTTCCGATGAGTTTGCCTCATAGTCCTCTGATACCCCGCGCTGCACGACTTCAATTGCGTCAAGCGTGTCAATGAACCTGCGGACCTGCTTTGCAAGCACCGGGTCCTCCGGCAACAGTCCCCCAGGTTCGAGCGCAGCGAACAGAGCCTGGCCGACTCGTTGCGGATCCAGATCAACGCGCTCGAGTCGCTGAAGCCGTCGCAATCGGCTAGAGGTCATCGTCATATCTGCTCTACTGCCAGACCACCGGAGATCACGACGCTGCCCACCAAAAACCGGCCAAAGACCAGCGGTCGAATGCCGCCCTGCTCGGTGGTATTGACAGGTCCGTTTGAAATGAAGCTCGGCCTTTGATCAGGCGCCTCGCGCTCCGAATAGTCTCCAGCGGATGGCTGCGGAGAGAGTAGTTGAGTGATGCCACCTAAGGCCAAGGCAGCACCGAATAGCGCGATGTTGCCGTAAGTGATGGCCGTGCCGAACACAGGGAGGATGAAAGCCGGCGCAGCCAGTCCAGTGGCCGCGGCGGACCCGGCAGCAGCGCCACCAGCGGCTCCGGCCCCAGCCGCACTGGCACCACCAGTCGCCGGCGCCAATGCAACTGCTGCAACCAGAATGATCGCGCCGAGGATCGCCTTGCCTATGCCACCTTCCTTTGCGCCGGCAGCGACCGGGATGATGTGCAGATCATTACTGCCGAGTGGCATGTGCAGCATCTCCGGCGGAAGGGGGAACCCAGTGTCTGGATCGCCGCGAACGACACGATAGTAGCCGTCAGCGATGTCGTGGCGGAAGCTCGGAAAGTTCGCTATGAGCAGCCTAACGGCAGCGTTCGGTGAGTCGACGGCCAATTGGAAGCAGTCACCGTACTTTTCCGCCAAGTGTCCGTACAGGTGGACGTTACGCATGTGGATCCTCCTTGGAGCCCGCTATGTGGTACGGGCTGTGGGGCGTGTTCGACCGGTTGAGCAGAAAGCCGCGTAACCTCAATACGCTATCGTCGTCATGTGGCGGAGATAGCCTCCGCCTGGGCGCTTTGATGGTCATCGGCCTGTCTCTGCTGCTGCTTCCAGGGCCGCGATGCGTCCCTCGAGGGCTGCCGTTTCATACGCAGCCCGCCAACGATCAATGAGACCTGAAAGCTCAGACCCTTCAGAAGCGGTAAGGATCCCGCTGGCCACCGCCGAGACGATGGCGGCAATCGCCACTGGCGCGTCATCGGCACTCCGCAAATTGGGAAGGTCGATCGCAAGCAGTCTGCCCTTTGGAGCCGGGCAGACCGCCCGCATTATGGCGATACCAGCCTGGACGTCGCCGTCCTTCGCAGCTTTTACAAGGCTACTGACCACGGCTTTTGCCTCGCCGTCGAGCAACTTTTCGACGGCAAGCGTCGTTCGATTACGGGCGCCTCGAGGGCGACCACCTGCCCCCTTTAGAAACCGTCCTTTCGCGTCTCGTTTCATTTATATCAGCCCCTAGATCAGCGCTATTTTGCGCCCACCAATCAAGAACGTTAGATGAGCGCAGAGGATCGGCTTCGAGCGCTAGAGATCAATCCATCAAGCTGTCTCAGGCCGGTTTGAAGACGCTGACTCCGGCTAAAATCATTCTTTCCGATACTGACGCTCGCTTCCGCCAAAGCTTCGCGCCCAGCCAGGGCAGCCTCTATATCCACTCGTTCGAAGTCGTTGCCGAGCTTTCGAAGCTGACTCTTCTTGCCGGCCTCTGTCAGTTCACTGCTGGCTCTGGCAACTTCAGCTGCAGCTGAGAGTTTCACCATCTCTTCATACAACTGCACCAGGGCATATCCTGCCGAACGCACGGCAACGGAATCGTCGCCGACGGCCCACGTCGATAAGCCGGTTTTCTCGTCAATTGTGCCAAGGACAGCAGTGCGGCGGAGATGTTCGTCGGAGGCTGTCATAGCAATTCTCCTAATTGGAAGTGTGAAACTACCGCTCTGCATCAGCTGCGAGGCGGCGGAGGGCGGATTTGACGTGAGCATCGGCAGCAATTCTCGCGAACTGTTGGTTGGTAAGGACAACTCTCTTTTTGCCCAATCGCCAGTTCCTGAAACGGTCATCCTTGATACCCAACGCGCGGCACACAGAAGCCTGCCAGCCGGAGTAGGCGGTTTCGTCGCAGACTAAGTTGCAGGCACTCTTGAGATCGTCTTCGCTAAATCCCTGGCGTTCAAACCAATTGAAGGGGACCACTTCGGACAACGCGTCGACGGTACCAGTGACCTGTGTCCCTTCTTCCCGGGGTTTTTCTCGGTGTTTGTCCTGAGGTTTAGTGCCAGAGGAATCAGGGTATCCCCTATGCCGAAAATCGGACTGTCCCTCATCAGAAAGCCGGATAGTCAGAGGAGTATTTTCGGACTGTCCGTTTTTGCCGTGACGGTTCGAATTCTTCGTGACTGTCCGTTTTTTTGCAGAGGGTGGGACCGGCAGGAAATCGACCGCATCCGGATCAGCTCCCGGAACTGCGGAAACCTCCATGAACGCGCGCGCAAGATCCCACCTCCAGAGAAACTCGGCTGGTGCTTGCCCGGCCGTTTGGGGTCGGACAATCTCGCATAGGCCGCTGGCTTCCAGATCCTTTAAGGCTCGGGTATATCCATCGCGGCTCAGCCCGGCTTCGCGACCCAAGTGGCGGTACCCCCATTGGCACTTCCCAGTCAGCCCATTGGCACGCCAGCAAGCGGCAATCCCGACCTTCAGCCCGCCAGCTGTGAGGTTTGCAGCCAGCAGCAAGCGGTTCATCGCGAAACGAATGTTGCGCGGCGCCACCCAGTTCGCCATGTTCGGCGTGCCGCCTTGGTTGAAGCGCTCTGAGCCATCCTTCAGCGACATTGGGATCTACTCAGCTGCCGTTGTGGCACCTACCGCGGCAAGGCGGCGCACCGACTCGACAGTCACGAGCGTGCGTCCGCCAATCTTGCGGCGCTCGAGTCGACCGAGAGCGAGGAGCTTCCAGGCTGTAGATCTGCCAACGCCAAGCGCGCGCCCAGCGTCATCGACAGGGATGAGAAGAGGTTCGATTCTTTGAGGGGTGGTCATTGTGGGCGTCTCCAGAAATGCCGCCCACACAAAAAAGGGTCGGGCGACGCATAGTTGCGATCGCATCCGACCCCCCGGGTCTCAGCTCACCGAGCTGCCCCCTAGCTCAATTCATGCCACCGGCGTGAACCGAGTGTCGGGGGTGATGACATGCGATAAATAACATTCTCCGGATGATTGTCCAGCTTTATCCTACATGAGCTAACCTCATGCAGAGCGATGCCTCTTCGACATAGAAACAACATTGCCCTTGTCACCAGCAATGTAAGAGGCCCAAGCGTCCATCAACTTGCGCCGCTTCTCGAAGAGATCGCCTCGCTGGTAGGCTGCCTCGGTCTTGTTGCCCAGCTTATGGGCCAGCGCTTTCTCCGCGACCTCGCGTTGAAAGCCAGTTGCCTCAGCTACCCAATCTCGAAAGCTCGATCTGAAACCATGCATCGTGATGTCTAGTCCGGCCCTGCGCAGAGGCTGGGTTAAAGTCATATCTGAGAACGGTCGGCCTGGCCTGCCTTCGAAAATCAGAGCATCATCGTCCAGCCGACGACGCAGCTCCTGCATGCGCTTCAGAATCTCAATCGCGCGGTCACAAAGCGGCACGCGATGAGCGCGCTTCGCCTTCATGCGTTCGGCCGAGATGTTCCAGACCCGCCCATCAAAATCAACCTCACACCACTTGGCACCGCGTGACTCGCCTGAGCGCGCCGCGGTGAGGATCGTGAACTCCATCAGCAACAGAACCGGTTCGCCGCTCTTGAGGGTCTCTTTCATTCCGCTCACAAAAGCCGGCACCTTCTCCCAGTCAAGTGCTGGCAAATGCTTTTCTTCTTCTTTTGGGTGCTCGCCGAGATCACGCGCGATAGACCGGCTGTTGGGCACATCGGTACGTCGCCACCTCCTTACATGCGCGATGTCAAGCACAATGCAAATCCGCTGAAGTGTTCGCCGCGCCGTTTCCGGCTTAACAAACCAGATGTTCTTAAGCGCTGCGGAGATTAGTGCCGCATCAATCTCATCGACAGACAAGCTGCCGAGGCGTGGGAAGACATAGGTTTCGAGGGTGGTAATCCACTGTTTGGCGTGTTTTTTGTTCTGCCACTTCCGAGGATTTTCCTTGAACTCCTTGTGCACTGCACGGGCGGCTTCCTCGAAGGTGCGAACCCTCTGCCTCTCCCGCCGACGCTCGGCCACCGGATCGACACCAGCCCGGATCTTCTTGCGCATCTCGTCGCGCTGGTCGCGAGCGTCAGCAAGCGAAACGTCAGAAAGGCTGCCGAGGCCGATGTCGCGGCGGCGGCCCTTGAACTGAACCCGGAGAATCCAGCGCTTGGCGCCGTGCTTGTCGATGAGCAGCATGAGACCACCGCCGTCAGAATATCGGCCAGGTTCCTTGAGGGTCTGGACCCTCCTTGCTGTCAGCTTTGCCATACCCGGACCAGCCTCCCTCGCAGTCTTCATCCCACATTCCGTCCCACACTTTTACACGGACTGTGGTATTCGGCCATAGACTACTGTAGACGAAATCTGGATATAACATTATGAGAAAACTTCATAATTTAGACCGAAGTGAATTCTCGCGGACTACAGTTATGCGGATGTCGGGTCCGCCAATCTCCCGAAAATGATCTTGCGAGAGTTGCCTCGCCGGGGCGGTCGGGCCGATGCCGATTTCACAAACGACCGGTCACTGGGCGCCGGTCACTCCGTTGAGGCCGGGGGCGGAAAGCGCCACGCCAAGACCAGCCCGGTTGCGAGCAAAAACACATAAGGCGTGATGACGTTGGGTTGGAAAGCCACCCCAAGCCAATGCCCGACGCCTGTCCAAAATCCGCCCAGTGTTTCGAACCAACTGGTGTAGATCTGGAGCGGCTTAAGGTCGGTACATCCGTCGCTCAGGCATTTCTCTATGTCCTTGGTCCGTTCCCCATGGAGATGTTGAGAGAGTTTCCAGAAACTCTCCGTCAGCCAGAATGGGATGGCCGATAACCCGGCAACAGCGACACCAACCCGGCCGGCCGAGGATACCGGTTTTGTATAGGCGGCGATGAGCGCAGCAATCCCGAACGTCACGCTCCAACTCTTGAACTCGATAACCTGCTTGTTGAAATCCTCTATGGTTTGCTGAAGGAACAGATATTCCTTGAGGATGCAGTTGGCCTCAACGCAATCGATCATCAGTACCGCCTTTTTGGGTGTCGAGACATGCCGGGTTGCAGCTACGCAAACAGGCCGATGGCAGACCGGCACTTTTTATCGCAAAGAACGACCCGGATCACAAAGACACTATCGATCCTGTCCATTCCTCCCGATCAAGGAATGGACGACCCACGGCCCCGGTGGTTTCGACCCGTCCGGCCCTTATGCCGCAGCCTTTGCGGCGCGGTACATCATGTAGCCGCCGGGCAGGGCGCCCAGGTACATTAGGATGCCGTACATAGCGGCGGGCAGGGCGATAACAGGCAGGGCCTCCGGCCCGGCGTGGAGGATGCCGGCCAGGGTGATGGCGACGGTGCTGTTCTGAATGCCGGTTTCCATGCCGATGGCGGCGCGGTCGGCGACCGGCAGGCCGATGAGGCGGGCGATGATCCAGCCGAGCGCCAGCAGAGAGAGCACCATCAAAGCGGTCATCGGGGCCAGGGTGGACCAGTTGGCGACCAGAACGTCCCAGGACGCGGCAACCGCACCGACGACGATGACCACGAAGAGCACCGCGGCGATGACGGAAAGCACCGGTTCGATGCGCGCGGCGAGCGCGCTGGCTGTGGCGCGGAGAGTCATGCCGAGCGCCACCGGCACTGCCGTGATGGCGAACATCTTCAGGGCAAGGCTGGTAACGCTGACGGTGACGTCGCCGGCATTCAGGAACAGTCCCGCCCAGAACACCACCAGCAAGGGCACGGTGATGACCGACAGCAGGCTGATCAGCCCGGTCAGGGAGATGGAGAGCGCCAGCGTGCCGCCCACCAGCTTGGTCAGGATGTTCGAGGTGACGCCGCCGGGGCTGGCCGCCAGCAGCATGAATCCGAAGGCAAGTTCGCAGCTGACCCCGAAGGCGATGACAAAGCCATAGACCGTGACCGGCAGCAGGACGACCTGCGCAAACAGCCCGGCGATGACGGCGCGGGGCTGACGGATAATGCGCCCGAAATCCGCGACCGTCAGGCCGAGCCCCAGGGACAGCATGATGATGCCCAGAGACAGCGGCAGAAAAACTGAAACAACCAAATCCACAACACGATTCCCAGTTACTTGCTGGCGGCGAGCGTCATATCGGTGGCTGGAGCCATTTTGTCAAACGGGATAATGCGTTCTCCTGCCGCCCTCCAAAAAGGCGGAGTTGAACAGGTCAAATCTGCCAGCCGCGTCAAGACCCGAACAAAGAAAGCCATTCAGCAACCGATATCCTCCCCCTGATCGCGAAGCGCCACGGTTCGCTCAATGAAGGCGGCAATCCCGGTGTCGGCGGGATTCACAGACTTACTGAAACGGATACATCCTTTGCCGACGCTCAAGCCCGCCAGCAGGGTTCCATCGGTGTCGATTTTGTCGGCGTCGCCGACATAGAGGCTGACATAGCTCTTTTGGGCATTCAGGTGGAATACAGCGCCCCGCGCGTCGCTGTAGCTCAGCATTTTGTAATTGATGCCTTCTTCGAGCCGGGGCGCCGCCGACTTGATCAGCGCCCTCAATTCCTCAAGCGTCCTGCGCCGCCAGTCCGGGTCAAGTTTGTCCATGTACTCATCCGGCGTCTTTACGTCGTATTGCATCCGCACTCCTTCGATCGTTTCGTGTGCCGTTGTACGATCATGGCCTTCACAGGATGCTCTTCGCGATCAGGATCACGGCGCTGGCGCCGGCGATGACGAGCATCAGGTTGCGGGCGAAGCTGTCGGAGATGTGGGCGCGGCTGCGCTGGGCGGCGAGATAGCCGAGGGCGAGACCCGGCAGCAGCGACAGGCCGGTCATCAGCTGCGGCCCCCTGAAGATGCCCTCCAGGTAGAGGGAAAACAGCGAGAGCAGGCTGGCGATGACGAAGATGAGGGCGATGGTGGCGCGGGCCCTGGCGTGGTCGGCGCGCTGATACAGCACCGCCAGGGGCGGGCCGTGAATGCCGGAGATAGTGCCCATCAGGCCGGCGACGAAACCGCCGGCGCCATAGCTGGCCCGCGAACGCGGCGGCGCGGCCACGAGCTGACCGATGGCGATGGCGGCCAGGACGATGCTGCCGAAAACGAGGCCGAACCACGCGGGACTGAGGGCGCCCAGCAGCAAGGCTCCGGCAATCGTGCCGATGCACAGACCCGGCAGCAGGCTGGAGAGGCCCTGGCGGTCGATGTGCCGGCGGTCCACCGCCGCCATGGCGATGGAGAGAAACAGCATGGCAAAGAGCGAGGGCCCTGGCGCGTAGGCGAGGTCGATGAGCACCAGCAGGGGCACCGCGATCATGGCAAAGCCGATGCCCGCCGCCGCCTGCACGAAGGCGGCGAAGCAGACGATGAGATTGACCAGCAGCAGTTCGGCCGTCTCGCTGGC
Source organism: Pelagibius sp. (assembly GCF_965249265.1). Taxonomy (NCBI): domain Bacteria; kingdom Pseudomonadati; phylum Pseudomonadota; class Alphaproteobacteria; order Rhodospirillales; family Rhodovibrionaceae; genus Pelagibius; species Pelagibius sp. Next base: position 4,963,542 of record NZ_OZ252224.1, read on the forward strand.
AAGCAGGGAGTCGATCACGCGGCAGAACCGGAAGGACTGGCGCCAGAAGATGGGGCGCCGGAAGATGGGGCGCCAGAAGATAGGGCATCCGTAAGCTGGTCCGCATAGGCAAAGAGCGCGGGCGTGCCGCCGCTGTGCAGGAAGACGACGCGCCGGCCGGCCAGGGCCCCGGCTTCGGCAAGCTGGATCAGACCGGCCATGACCTTGCCGGTATAGGCCGGGTCGAGGACCAAACCTTCACGCTCGGCGGTCCGGCGGATGGCTGCGACCGTTGCGGCGTTCAGCCGTCCATAGCCGGGGGCCAGCACATCATCGGAAACCCGGATATCAGATTCCGGAATGACGACCGGCAGGTCAAGCAGGCGGGCGACATCAGCGCAGCGCCGCAGGACCCGCGGCTGCTGTGCCGCCGCCGGGCGCCGCACGCAGATCCCGCGCACCGGCGTTTCCAGGCCGAGGGCACGCAGGCCGAAAAGCAGGCCGCTGTGGGTCGCCGCCGAGCCACTGGCCAGGACGATCTCGTCGACCGGGCCCTGCTCTTCAAACTGCCGGGCCAGCTCCATGGCCGCAACGACATAGCCGAGCGCGCCCAGGGGCGGATGATCCACGCCCAGCGGAATGATGTAGGGCTTGCGGCCCGCGCCGCGCAGCTTGTCGGCTATGGCTGCGACCGCGGCATCGGCGCCGGCTTCGTCCTCGCCTTCGGGAAAGCTGTGCAGTCTGGCGCCGAACAGGCGGTCGAGCAGCACGTTGCCGTTGTTGCGATGGAGCGGCGTGACATCCGGCACCCGCTCCTCAAGCTGGATATGGCATTCCATGCCGAAGCGCGCGGCCATGGCGGCCGCGGTGCGCACGAAGTTCGATTGGACGGCGCCGGTGATCAGCACCGTATCGGCTCCCGCCGCCAGGGCGGCGCCGAAATAGAACTCGAGCTGGCGCACCTTGTTGCCGCCAAAACCGAGCCCGGTGCAGTCGTCGCGCTTGGCCAGAAGGGAAAGCCCGAGGTCGGCGCCCAGATTGGCAAGCGGCTCCAGCGGCGTCGGCGCATGGGTCACCGCAACCCGCGGGAAACGGGCCAGAGCCTCCTCAAGGTTGTCTTCGGCCGATCTTTTCGCTGCGCTCATGGAAGAGGGTCCTGCTGTGCTGGGCTGCCTGGGTTGGGCTGACTCTGTTGGGCTGACTCTGCTGGGCTGCGCGGGCGGCGTCCGGCCGGGGATTTCTCGAACATCATTGCAATGCCCCGTCAGGCTATACAACACTATCCGTTCAGCAGATCCGATCACTTTCAGCCAGGCGCCGCAAGCGGTGTCGAGGGAGAGCTTGCCATGAAACATATCGATGCCCAGCGGAACTGGCCGCTGCATCCCGCCCAAACCGCCGTTCTGGTGGTTGACGTGCAGGGCAGCGAAGTGCAGCCCGAGCTTCAGGCGCGGGAGCCCTACTACGCCCGCAGCGTGAAGGAGGAGATGCTGCCGGCGCTGACCCGCCTTGTCGACGGCGCCCGGGCCGCCGGCTGCGAGATCGTCTATACGGTGATGGAGGCCCTGACCCGGGATGGCCGCGACCGCAGCCTGGATTACAAGCTCTCCGGCATGTTGATTCCCAAAGGCTCGCCGCTGGCCGAAATCCTGCCCGAGGCGCGCTGCCAGGACGACGACATCGTCCTGCCCAAAACCTCCTCCGGCGTCTTCAACTCGACCACCCTGGCCTATGTGCTGCGCAACATGGGAATCACCAATGTCGTGGTCGCCGGGCTGATGACCGACCAATGCATCGACATGGCGGTCCGCGACGGCGCCGATCTCGGCTTCTACATGGTCTGCGCCGGGGACGCCTGTACGACACGCAGCCGCGAGCGCCACGACCAGGCGCTGAAAGCCTTCGGCGGCTACTGCCGGGTTCAAACGGTTAGCGAGGTTCTGGACGACATCACGCAGGCCGGTGCAGAAGGCCGGAAGCGCGCAGGCTGAAGATCCCCGGGCGTTTCGCGGGAGGCCCTATGGTCCGGCGTTCGATGAAATGGTGCTGGAGGCACTGGTGTTCGGGGAAATGGCGCGGGGCCGCGCCTTAGAGCAGATCCGAGCTTGATGGGACCGCTTGCGCGATCCATCAAGCCGGTGAATCTGCTCTATCTTTTAAGTGTCGAGCGGATCAGCGCGAGCCGGGAAGAATGGCCGTCAGTTCGGCGCGGCGGTGAATGCCGAGCTTGGCGTAGATCCGCTTGCGGTGGGTTTTCACCGTGTTGAGGCTGATGCCCAGGGTCTCGGCCACCTCGCCTTCGTCGCGGCTGTTGACCAGGGTGGTCGCGACCCGCCATTCACCGCGGGTCAGGCCGAGCGCTTTGCCCCAGTCGCCGGTGGTTTGGGGCCGCAGGGCATCGGGATCACTGATGGTGACCAGGGCCGTGGCCATGACTTCGGTCGTCCAGTAACTCTCAAACTCAAAAGGCGTTACCTCCGCCATGTAGGGACGGCCGCCTGAGGTTCTCTCAAAAGCAATGGCGGCGGGCTCGGATGCCCTGTCCATGGCGTCTTCGCTGATCTGGCGCGCCAGCGCCTCACGCAGCTTTTTCTGCCCCTCGGGCCCGCCGGCGATCAGCCGGTTGTTGCGCACGGTCAGGCCGTCATCGGCATCACAGATGGCCTCGGCCAGCGCGTTCATGCGGACCACCCGGCCGTTGCGGTCGACCAGAAAAGCCGCCCGGCCGATCTGGTTCAGGGCATCGAAAGCGGCATCCATGGTGGCGCCCATCTGGGTGATCTGGCGCTCCACCTTGAGGGCCCTCATGATGTGCGTGGTCAGGGAATCGAAACGCGCGAGTTCCAGATCGTCCAGCGGCCTTCCCTGCTCACTGCGGTTCAGCATCACCTTGAGCTGAAGCTTGGCATCGAACCGCGACGTGAAACGCGTGAGATGGAAGCTGTCGGCGCGCTTTGCGAAGTCCTGATAGTACTCGCTGCGGGCAAAGTCTTCCGGATCGCAGACCTCCTGGAGCCGCATGATCGACGGCGCAAAGGCGATCGGCACCGACAGGCGGAAGGGATCGATGCGATGATAGTAGTTGAAATAGAGATCGGGAAGCTCGTCCAGATCGCTCGACATATGAACCGCCACGGGCTCCGGCGTAATCTCCGAGGGATCGAGCCGGATCTGCGAGAGCTCGCAGCGTTCCAGCACGATGGCGGCGAAAGAAGCATCGAAAGCCGATGCAATCGACCGCAGCGCGGACTCCCAGGTTATCTCGCTGGTCGATGCGCGATAGACTTGCTCGACAAGAGCATCAAAGGTTTGACGGTCTATGACCATGGCCCGGTCTCACGCAAAGCAGGCGACCTGGCAGGCGAAACGAAAGCGCGCCCATGACCAACGGCGCCGGCGAAGGAATCCGTCTTGCGGACCCAAGGCAGCGAAGCCGAAGTCAGTTTCAAGGCGCGTTCTACCAAACCCTTTTCTCCCCTTAGGCAAGCTAGCTGCGACTGGCGGAAACCAAGTCACCCTGAGGGGTGATTAACCTCGAACAGTTGCAACCAAACCTAAACAGAAAGGTCGAAGACCTTTATTCAAGCGACCTCTTCGATTTTTTCGGGTGATGCCGGTTAGAGGCTTTTGAAGACTTGCCCGAGCCACTCCGAGCGATGCCTCTTTTCCGAAAACGTGGTCTCTCGTCTCCCTGCGATGACCTTTTTCGAACGGGCCGAAGGCTCCCCGACAGAACGATCGACCTATGGTTATTATAAAATCCAGCGGAAGTTGATTCAATTCAATTTCCACTAAAATAGCTCAAAAACAGCGAAAAATACCCGAATAAACCTGTATCTCGTTCTCAATTTAAATATATTTTGCGGCTAATATACCCTATTAGGGCAAAATATCAGACTCCTTCAAAAATCTACTTACAAATTCAATGTAGGTACCCGGAAAGCCGCATTCAAATTAGGGCAAATTGCCCATCGCCGTACCGCACCCTCTGTCGGCGACTGCGGCGGCCGGTCCGCCGCTACACCAGACTGTAGGCGCGGTTGCGCCCCTTGCCGGTTACTTCCTCCACCACCCCTTCGCGGATCAGTTCTTCAAGCAGCCAGGATGACCCCGGCGAGGTGAGTTCGAGCCGTTGCACGATGAATCGCGTGGAAATGGCCGGATAGTTCAGAAACAGCCAGGCGAGGCGCGGCAAGCGCGAAGCGGCGCGGCGCTGTGCCAGCAACTGCACCAGCCGCCCGCGGCCGCGGTTGAGCGTATGGTGGTTGTCGAGGCCTGCATTTGCGGCCACCTGGACCACCTCGCAGAACCTTTGAATCCAGACCCCGAGGCTGTCTTCATCGCTCAAGCGGCGCTGTGCTTCACGCAGGCCGATACCCAGACAAACCGTCAACCCCTTTGTCTTGCCCCAATGCCAGAGCAGAACCGAAGCGAGCACCAGGCCGATCTCGTCATCGTAGTCATCCAGCGGCGCCGTACGCCGCCAGACGCGCAGCGCCACCGCCGCCGCCGGCAGAGGGGGCGTCGATTGCAACTCCTCCACAACCGCGAGCCAGCGCTCCAGACGCTTGCGTTTTTCCTCCAGCTTGTCATCCCCGTCCGGTGTCGCGTCGGCCTCCGCCTCTTCGCCGAGACCCTCGTTCGGGTCCTCGTGGAGGCATTCGACCATTCTGGCTTCCAGGGCGAGAATGCCGTCGACGGTCAGGGTCTTCCCCGGCCCCGCCCTGGCGATGCGGCGACGCAGGGAAAGCAGCGCCCGGGCCTTGTGCCATGCCGGCGTCGCATCGTTGGGCGCCGTATTGGCATCGACCAAGGCAAGGTCCTGCAGAGCGACCGTCTGACCCTCCAGTTGCAGCAGAGCCGCCGACTCTTCAAAATCCGCCCGGCATATCCAGGAATGCCGCAAATCACTGGACAGCAACTGCTGCTCCAGGCGGGCCAGCCGATCCTCCGCAAGACTCCAGGCGCGCGCAAAAACTTCCCAGGGCAGACCGGTCTCAAACTGGGCCGTTGCCCTTTCCTGCTTTCTCACCAGCAGTTCCCCGCGCAATTCGCGGCCAAGGCGACTGCCGTTTTTCTTCGGAGGCTGTGGTGTGATCTGCATAACTGAATCTTTCCGGGGCAACTGTTGTACGGACTTCCGACTCTCTGGTTTCAATTCCTCTGGCTTCACTTCCCTTGGATCGGCGTCAGGCGTCGATCTTGCGCCACAGTGCGAAAGGGCTGCCGGGCGCCTCGCGCGCAACCCAGCGGTAGGGCAGCGCGCGCCAGGGCATGACGGGCAGACGGCGATTGTCGAGGGCGTAGACCCCGCGATCGGTATGCGCCAGAAGCACCGCATGACCCTGCCCGGTTTCGGCATAACAGGTCGCCAGGGTGAGCGCGCCGCGCGGCCAGCCGAAACGCTGTATCAGAAGCTCCAGCTTGCGGATGGCGAAATCCTCGCAGTCTCCGGAACGGCCGGCCGGCAGCCAGACGTCCCTGTTCTCGGGCGTAAAGAGAACCTCCTTGTTCACCAGCCGCTGCACATAGTCGAGCTCGGCTTCGCGCAGCTTGGTGGAAGCAAGCCGCTGCGGTGACACCTTGCCCGGATGCAGGGCCGGAAAACGCTGCACAAGACGCAGCCAAGCCGGCGGCGCGTTGACGAACTCCCCGCTGCCGATCGGTGTCGAGAGCGGCAGCGGTTCGGGTAAGGCAACCAGGTTCGCTTGCGACTGCCGCGGTAAGATCGCGGTCGCCGCGGAGGCCGTCATGGCGGCCAATAAGAGCCTTCTGGTCAGCATACTTTGCTCCACTTCCTTGTTTGCTGGAGGCCGTCCTCTCTCCGGAACCGCTCCGCGCCCTGCCCGAATGCATCGGGCCTGCGCGTTCCGTTCCGCCTCCTCCGGCAATCTCTCCGGGACCTCTCTTCTGGCCCAAAGCATCACTTCGAGACGCAACCTTAGATTTATTCAAAGTTTGCCTCTCATTCCCAAGAACACTCTTACGCAAAGTCAGCACCCCTGCCGTCACCCCAAGGGGTGAAGCTAGAGAATTGTGTTGATTAGTGTTTTCGGACAATCTGATGATTATTAATCAGATAAATTCACCCCTAGGGGTGATGTCGATACACAACCTTTGCTTTACATCAGTCGCCAATTGGGGGTCGGCGGTTCAAAAAAAGGGAGCATGGTCAAATGGGGTCGATGGACATTAACGAGCGCTCGGAGAGCGGCTCGACGAATCAGCATGCGGACAACACTGCAGTGGAAGGCGCGACGGGGATTTCCCTGCTCGAAGGTCAGGCAGAGGCACCGCTGACGGTCAAACAGCCGGCTGCCGGCGAGACCCTCGAAGTGCCGGGGGAGGCCGGAGCGGTTTACCTTCTCGACTTCGATCCGGCAGATGCGCGGATAACCGTCGAGGGACAGAATCTCGTCCTGACTTTCGATAGCGACGGCGACGGCAGCGCCGATTCACGGATCGTCTTCCTGGAACTCGCCGGCATGGCCGATGGATCGGACGCCCCGGTGTTTCAGATCGCCGGGGTCGACTACGACATCGCCGGGCTGGTTGAAACGGCGCTGGCCTTCGCGCAGGAACGCGGCGAAGACGCCGGCGAAACGGGCCAGAGCCCGGCAGGGCCGACGCTGGAAACCGCCGGCGGCGCTAGCCAACCGGCTTTGGGCGGCGGCGCAACGCAGTACCAGGATAACACCGGAAGCACCGACTTCAGCGGGGGCAGCGATGCCCTGAGCGGCGTTGGCGGATCGTTGGGCGACGACGTCGGCCCGGAGGTCTCTTCGGGCACGGTGCTCTCGGGTCTGCCCGTCGTGTCCGGCGGCCGGACGGAGATCGTCAGCACACCGGAAAGCAGCGACGGCGGCGGCGGTGACACCGTAGAGATCATCACCGGCGAAGTGGTCGACGGCTACATCGCCAACGCCACGGTGTTTCGCGATGCCAACGGCAACGGCCAACTGGATGACGGCGAAGTTTCGACGATCACCGACATCAACGGCAACTTCACCCTGGAGGGCGGCAGCGGGCCGCTGGTGGCTGTCGGCGGCACCGACGTTTCCACCGGCCTGGCCTTCGAAGGCGTGCTGAAGGCCCCGGCCGGCGCCACGGTCATTACACCCCTGACCACACTGGTGCAGCAGTTGGTCGAAGACGGCGACCAGACCGCCGAAGAGGCGGAAAGCGCCGTTAAAGCAGCCTTTGATATCGCCGACGACTTCGATCTGTCGAATACCGACCCGATCGAAGCGGCCGCAGGTGGCGATACTGCCGCGCTGAATGTCGTGAAAGCCGGCATCCAAGTCGCCAACACCGCGACACAGGTTCAAGCCGCTCTGGAGGGCGCAGGCGCCACGGACACCGAAGCTGCCTCAGACGCCGCCTTTCAGGCCATCGCCGAACAGGTCGCCGAGCAAGGTGCCGACACCAATCTTAGTGACCCAGATCAGATTGCCGGCACCAACGAAACTGTTGGTATTCTGGACAAAGCAGCGAACAATGTGGAGGACGCATCATTCGATGGCGACGACGTCGCCAATGCGACTTCCGTAATCACCGCCACTAATACGGCGGTCGAAAACATCGAGATTGACGAGGACAGCGATGCAACCGAGGTGCTGACCGACCTGGCCCAGGTTGCCCAGGTTGCTCAGGAGGAGGCAGCCGACGCCATCGAGAACGCGGTCGAGACCGGTAACGACACCCAGGCAGGAGATGTCGGAAACTTTGGCGAAGACACCTTCATTTCCGGCGAGGCAGAAGATGCCAACGTCGGCAGCGTCACCGGCTCCGACACGCTGACCGATGGCGACGACGAGTTTGCCGCCGATCCCGATGCCGAGTCTGGTATCAGCATCGACGGTCTCGGCGGCAACGATCTGCTCACCGGCGGAAACTTCAGCGACGCCATTTCCGGCGGTGCGGGCAACGACACCATCAATGGCGGCGGCGGCAATGACGTCCTGCTGGGCGGCCCCGGCGACGACTCGATCAACGGCGGTGACGGCAACGACGACATCGTCGGCGGGCCGGGCAGCGACACCATCGACGGTGGTGACGGCACGGATACCGTCCGTTACGACGCCGATGTCGGCGGCTTCACCTTCGCCGGTGGCGACGATGGCGCGATCCTGATCACCGAGACCGCGAGCGGCGACACCGACAGCCTGACGCGTGTGGAGAACATCGCCTTCACCAACAGCAACGTCCTGCTGGTCGGCGAGGAGCAGCCCTTTGAAACCATCCAGGACGCCATCGACGCGGCCGAGCCGGGTGACACGATCCTGGTGGAGAACGGTGATTATGGCCCGATCACCATCGACAAGTCTCTGACGCTGCTGGCGATCGGCGACGACGTGACCATCACCGGCGACGGGGTCAATCAAGGTGCTGCCGTGCGCATCGAAAACGGCGTCGACAACGTGACCCTCGGCGGCCCGGCCAACGGCTTCGAGATCGAAACCGGCGACGGCGATCTGGCGGCGGTCTATGTCGTCGGCGATAACGAAGGCGTCGTGATCGAAGGCAACGATCTTAGTGGCGGCACGGGCCATGCCCTGCTGACCGGCGGTCAGATCGACGGCCTGACGGTGCAAGACAACGAGCTGCAGGCCAACGGGCCGCTGGCCGTGGCCTACAATAACGGCGAGGCCAGCCTGGGCGCCGACAAGGCATCCAGCGACGTCCGTTTCATCGACAACACGCTTACCGGCGGTGCCAATGCCGGCCTGCTGTTAGGCGTCGAGGCGGACGACGCGGTCATCACCGGCAACACCTTTTCCGGCGAGTCCGACTTCGCCAACCTGGAAATCTTCGGAGCGAACGCCGTAATCACCGGTAACGATTTTCAAACGGCAGGCCTCGTGCCGGCGATTCGCGACAGCAACGACAACTATGACGATGCCGACCTGATCGCCGACAACGACTTCAGCGGCGGCGGAGTACCTGTGCTGAGCCCCGGCACTGCCATTGCCATCAACGCCAATGAGCTGACAGGCGTTACGGAGCTGGATGTCTCCGGGCTCAGTGCCGCCGCCGTGACGTTTACGAGCCTGGGCGAGCTGACACAGATCACGACCTCCAGCGGGCAGAGTCTGGAGCTAGACGGCAGCCAGATCGACGGCATCTCTGAAGTCGACGGAACACTGAGTATCGTCGGCGGTGTGGCGGTCAACGTCGTCAACGCGGATCTGGTGCTGCCTAACGATGGGAGCGCGCCGACAGTGAACAACCTGTTGGCTCTGGAGTTCGAGGGGCTGGCGGCCACAAACTCCCTGATCCCAGAAAACCTGACGGTGAACGGCAACCATGCGAGCGCCTTCGCCGCCTTCTGGATTCCCTTGGATCAGAACTACGTCGGCGCCAACGACTACTTTGATCTGGACCTTAATACCGCCTTTGCCTATCTCGGCAACGACTACGCGCGCTATCTGAATGCCGGCGGCGAAGCCTTGCTGGACCTGGTCAAGGTCACGGACGATCCTCGTCTGCAGACCTTGCACGACAACCTGCTTGGCAACCTGGGGGATGGGCCAATAGAAAGTCGTTTCCCAGATGAAGATCCGCGTACACCCGCGGGACAAGCTTTCGGCAACCGCCCCTATCACGCCGGTTACGTGGACGAGAACGGGCAGTATACCGACATCCCGGCGGCTTCCGCCACAATCGGTTGGGACCTGGCTCACGGCATCACCTATCCCGACGATCTTCCGGCGCCTTACGGTGTGCTCGACGACGCCAATACCTTGAACGGTGACGCCAATGATGACTACTTCTTCGGCGGTGGCGGCAACGACACCATCGACGGCGGCGACGGCGACGACACTGCGACCTATCGTGGTGACCGCTCGGACTTTGAGATCGTCGCCACTGAAGACGGCGGTTTCACGCTGACCGATGTGAACCCCGCCGACGGCGACGAGGGCAGCGACACCCTGATTGATATCGAGAATATTCAGTTCGGCGACGGAACGCTGCGCTTCGGCGCAACACTGGCCCGGGCCGTACCGGAAGACGGCGACGGCAACGACGGCTTCCATCCCGGGTCTGGTAACTCCGACGTCAACTTCACGATCCATGACAATACGGAAGCCAAGGTCGAAGCAGCGATCAAGGCGACGGCCCGGTATCACGGCGACCTGGACTCCGAAGGGAACGTCTACGAAGCGACGCTCGGTTTCAGCGACCGGGATGTGAACGGCCTGCATGACGAGAATTCGGACGTCGGGTTTTGGAACTTCAACTACAGCGTTGTCGACTACGGTGACGGTGCAGATGTCGCCGGGAAATACGACATCGCGATCACGGCTGACTTCACGGATATCAACGGAAACACCGTCGAAGATGTCATGGTCTTCAATCCGCTGCATCCGGCGCTCGAAGCGTATTACACGGACGATAGCGGCCAAACCGACGGGGTTCAGAACTCCCAGAACCTGACCTGGGCGGGCACAGACGACTACAACGCCACTGTGCCCGGCGTTTACACCGTCGTGCTGACGGTCACGGACAAAGTCACCGGCGAAGTCGTCGCGGAGACGGAGATGAAGGTCGAAGTTTCGGCCGATATCGTGGTGGGTAATGTCGAAGGCGACGATTACACCACAATCCAAGATGCCATCGACGCGGCTCAGGACGGCGATACGATCTATGTGCGCGCCGGCAATTACGACGAGACGGTAACCATCAATAAGCTGGTCAAACTGTATGGCGCCTTCGGTGATGTTGCGGCAGACGACAGCGACCGCAGCGGCACTGGCGAAACCACCATCCAGGGCGCCATCATCCTGAGCGATGGTGCGGATGGTACGACAATCGACGGCTTCACCATTGCCGACGGGGCGACCGTCCAGGGTCAGTTGGCGGGAATCTACCTGGCTGCCGGCGCGACCGATGTTGTCATTGAGAACAATGTCTTCGAACGCAGCGGTGGTTTCGATAGCTTCCGCGGCATCCTCACCACTTCCGGCGGCGGCAACAGCGGCCTGACGATCAGCCAGAACAGCTTCACCGGCTGGGCCACCGGCGTTTTCCTGAACCCGGGCTCGACCGATGCGGAAGTGTCCGGGAACGTCTTCGACGGCAACTTCGTCGGCATGTCGGTCGACGGACCCGACGCGACATTGATCGCCGGCAACACCTTCACCAACAATGGCTTCGAAGGGCTGGGGATCGGTCCGGGTGAGGCTCAACCCGCCCTTACGCTGAACGGCAACACCTTTGCCGACAACGGTGGCGCAGCCGACGGCCGCTCCATCGGCGTCTACGACGACGGGATCACCGTCACCAGCGACGACGCGGGAACGAATGCGGTGTTCGAACTGCAGGACAATGTGCCCAACATCATTGTGGCCGACTTCACTCTGGCCGGCAGCGCAGACCTTTCGGTCATCGGCAATAACGCAGACAATGACATCGTAGGCAATGCTGGCGCCAACCGGCTGGAGGGCGGCAACGGCAGCGATACCATCGACGGCGGTGACGGCGATGACACCTTGCTCGGCGGCATCGGCAACGATGATCTGGCCGGCGACGCCGGAGCCGACCTGATCAACGGTGGCGAAGGCAATGACACACTGTTCGGTGATGCCGGGGCGGACACCCTCATCGGTGGCGCCGGCGGCGATACCTTCGTCTATGAGGTCCTGCTGGATGCCGGCGACGTCATCGACGGCTTCAGTTCTGCCGACGGCGACCGGATCGATCTGGACGCGCTTTTGGACAGCCTGGGCCTTACCGAGGACGAGGTCGAGCGCGCGACCCGCGTCGAGATCCAGCAAAATGCAAGCGGCGAGGATGCGACCATCTCCATCGACAGCAGTGGGGATGCGACTTTCGACACTGTCGTGGCGACGGTGACCAACGTCACCGGCGACCTGAACAACGACAGCCTGATCCTCAACGTGAGCTGAAACGGGCGAGAGGTAACGCGGTCACCCTTGCGGGTGACGCGCCCGGCGGTGACCGCGTTACGTTGATTGCGAAGGGGCGTCCCGAACTCGCCAAATCTGCGACCCCGACTTCCCCCTTGGTGGGCCGGGGCGCCCCGTCGCTACCAGAGACTCTCTGGCGGTTAAACGGGGTGGAAGGTGGGAGCGGTCCGGGGGTCACTTCGGGCCGATGTATAACCGGATGACGAGCGATCGCCGCGCGCGGGCCGGGCAGGGCCGTCCTGCCGTCAGGGACGGCAGCTTCACCACGAAAAACAAGCGGGTGCCAGGCACGCAACAACTGCGACGGCCCGCGCAGAGCCAAATCGTTGCTGTCCAACTGAAGCCGGGCTTGCGCTATCGCCTGCCCGCCGCGGCCGCCAATGCGCGTGTTTTCGTCCGCGAGCGCGACCTCTTGTTGCGCTTCGAGTCCGGTGGCTGCCTGCAACTGCAAAACCTCATCACCGTTGAGGCCATGGCGAACCCGCCGGTCTTGGAACTGCGTGAACGCGATATTCTGGCCAGCGTGATCGGGGTTCTGGCCCTGGCGCAGGGTGACGGGGCAACACTGGAGAAGCTCATCAAGCTGTCCGCCGACGTCGTCGCGGTTTCCGGCGACAGCCATTGCGCCGCCCTGCGGGCGCTGATGCGCGACGGTATCTTGCCGCGCAGTTGTTTCAGGTCCCGGGAAACACTCTTGAAAAGGACTGCAGTCTCGCAACACCGGGCTTTCCACAGCGATAGCAGTTGACAAGAGATCGGATCTGAAAAATATTCCAATAAGGAAAATAATTTCAGATCCAGGGAAAGCCCAGGGAAATGGCAACGCCCAACAAAGCCGGCCCCGCCCGTGCGGCTGCGACCGATCCGCGCCACGAGGCGGAGATGGCGGCCCGTGCCGCCTGGCTGCATTTCGTCGGCGGCCTGACCCAGAGCGAAGTCGCCAAGCGCCTCAGCGTGCCCAATACCCGCGCCCACCGCTACATCGCCCGCGCCCAGAACGAGGGGCTGGTGCGCGTTTTCGTCGACATCGAGTCCGCCGACTGCGTTGCCCTGGAGACCCGCCTGATGGCGGCCTACGGCCTCTCGACCTGCCGGGTTGCCATGGAAGCGCAGGAAAGCGGCCCGCTGCCGCTGCGCGCCCTCTCCGTCATCGGTGCGGACTACCTGATGCAGGTGCTGGCCGCCGGTGATCACGAAGTGATCGGCATCGGTCACGGCCGCACCATTGCCGCCTCGGTCGACGCCATGGGCCGGACCTCGGGTGAAAGGGTCCGCTTCGTTTCCCTGCTCGGCGGCCTGACCCGCAGCTATGCCGCCAACCCCTACGACGTGATCCACAACCTGGCGCGCAAGACCGGGGCCGAAGCCTATCTGATGCCCGCGCCGCTCTTTGCCAACTCCGCCAAGGACAAAGAGGTGATGCTGGCCCAGTCCGGACTGGCGGCGACCATGGAGTTGATCAGCGAAGCCTCGCTGGTGATCGTCGGCATCGGCGATATGGACAGTTCCGGCGGCGGCGCCTCGACCGACGCCCTGGAAGGGCCCGACGCCATTGCCGAACTCAGCCGCCTCGGCGCTTCAGCGGAAATTCTCGGCCAGTTCCTGACTGCCGAAGGGGAGATCCTGGCCACACCTTACGACAAGCGCGTCATGGCGCCGGCACTGGACAGCCTGCGCGGCCGCGAGGTGGTCGCCATCGCCGGCGGCGAAAGCAAGACAGGCGCCGTGCGCGCGGCACTGCGCAGCAAACTCCTGACCGGATTGATTATCGACGAGGCGACCGCTCGCCGCATCGTCGAAGAACTGTAGCCGGACCTTCGGCTAGAGACAGATACAAAAAGAGCAAACGGGAGGAACACAATGTACGAGAAAGAAAAAGATCTCATAGACGCGTTCCGCCGGGGGCAGATGAGCCGCCGCAATCTGATCCGCGGTCTCGGTGCGCTTGGCGTTTCCGCAGCCACCGCCGGGGTTCTGGTGAACATGGTCTCGACCCAGGCCATGGCCGCGGACTTCGACTGGAAGAAGCATGCCGGAACCGGCGTCAAACTGCTGCTGAACAAGCACCCCTACACCGACGCGATGATCGCCAACCTGGAAAACTTCAAGGCACTCACCGGTATGGAGGTCGCCTATGACGTCTTCCCCGAAGACGTCTACTTCGACAAGGTGACGGCGGCGCTGTCCTCGCGCTCCAGTGAATACGACGCCTTCATGACCGGCGCCTATATGACCTGGACCTACGGACCCGCCGGCTGGATTCCCGATCTCAACGAATGGATCCAGGACGACAGCAAGACCTCGCCCACCTATAACTGGGACGACATGCTGGAAGGCGTGCGCAAGTCCTGCGCCTGGAACGGCCGGCCGGGCGGCGAGCTCGGCTCCGACGATGCCAAGCAGTGGTGCATCCCCTGGGGCTACGAGCAGAACAATCTGGCCTACAACGCCGACATGCTGAAGCAGATCGGCGCCTCGGTGCCGACCAACATGTCGGAGCTGATGGAGGTTGCCGCCAAGGCCACCAAGGACATCGATGGTGCCTACGGCATCGGCGTGCGCGGCTCGCGCAGTTGGGCGACGATCCATCCCGGGTTCCTCTCGGCCTATGCCAACTTCGGTGAGAAGGACCTGAACGTCGCAGGCGACGGCAAGCTTTCGGCGGCGATGAACACCGCCAGTTCGAAGGCCTTCCATGCCGACTGGGTGAAGATGATCCAGGAAAGCGGGGCGGCGGACTGGTCGTCCCACACCTGGTATCAGGTCGGCACCGACCTGGGCGCCGGCAAGTCGGCGATGATCTTCGATGCCGACATCCTCGGCTACTTCATGAACGGCGGCGACAACGCCATGGCCGGCAAGCTGGCCTACGCACCTTTCGCCGCCAATCCGGCCGCTTCGGCACCGACGCCCAACATCTGGATCTGGTCGCTGTCGATGTCCAACTTCTCCCAGAAGAAGGATGCCGCCTGGTACTTCATGCAGTGGGCCTCCGGCCCCGAGCACGGCCTCTTCGGCGCCACCAAGATGGACTTCGTCAATCCGGTGCGCGAATCGGTCTGGGCCGACAGCGGCTTCCGCAAGCGGCTGGACGAAAGCTATCCCGGCTATGTGGCGATGCACGATGTCTCCGCGCCCGGCGCCAGCATCAAGTTCACGGCACAGCCGCTGTTCTTCGATCTGACGACGGAGTGGGCATCGAGCCTGCAGAAGATGGTGGCCAAGGAGCTGCCGGTCGACGAGGGTCTCGATCAGCTCGCGGCCTCGGTGGACCGTCAGTTGAAAGACGCCGGTCTCGGCTGAACCTGAGCTAGCGGCCCGTCGTTTCGCGGCGGGCCGCTGCCCCCTCTTCTTCGAAGGATGATCGCCATGGCGACGGCGAGCGACATCTCCATACCCAGGCGCCGCTTCTCGGTCTCGCGCCGGGTGCTGCCCTACCTGTTGAGCCTGCCGGCTCTGCTGGTCTGCATCGCCATCCTCGTGCCCTTCTTCACGGCGGTCTTCTACTCGCTTCAACGCTTCCGGCTGTCCCAGCCCTGGAACCGCGGCATGAACTGGGGCGAGAACTATCTGAACTTCCTCTCCGACCCGGATTTCTGGAACACGCTGCAGGTCTCGCTGACCTACGCTTTCCTCACCGTGGGCCTGGAACTGCTGCTGGGTCTCGGCATCGCGCTGCTGCTGAAGAAGCGCAGCCGCCTCAACAACTTCATCTCCATCATGCTGCTGATGCCGCTGATGACCGCGCCGGCGCTGGCAGCCCTGATGTGGAAGCTGATGACCAATCCCAACTTCGGCATCCTCAGCTACTTCGCCGCGCAGCTCGGCTTTCCGGATTTCCGCTGGGGCTCTTCGCCTGATACCGCGCTTTTCACGGTGCTGCTGGTCGACATCTGGGTCTACACGCCCTTCATCATGATCCTGCTGCTGGCCGGCCTGCGCTCCCTGCCGACCCAGCCTTTCGAGGCGGCGGCGCTGGACGGCGTGCCGCGCTTCCAGCAGTTCTGGCGCATCACCCTGCCGATGCTGACACCCTATATCCTGACCGCCTCGCTGTTCCGTCTGCTCGATTCGATCCAGCAGTTCGACATCATCTATGCGCTGACCCAAGGCGGCCCCGGCGACACCTTGATGGTGTTCCAGGTCGAGGCCTATCTGAACTTCTTCCAGTCGATGAACGTCGGGCGCTCAGCGGCGCTTTTGATGATCCTCTGGGTCATCACCTATTTCCTGTCGAACATCTTCATCAAGAACTGGCTGCGCCTGCGCGAGCGCGCCAGAGGGGAGGCCTGAGCCATGGATCACATGTCTCCGGTCGAAAAGATCCTGCGCGGAATCGCGCTGACGCTGGTGGTGCTGTTCTTCATGTTCCCGATCTTCTGGATCGTCCTGATGAGCCTGCAAACCAACGAGACCATTCTGCGCAGCCCCCCTTCCATGGTTTTCGAGCCGACCTTCCGCAACTACGTCGCCATCGTGACCGGCAAGCTCGATTCCAACGTTGCTTCCATGGACATCACCTTCATGCGCAACCTGTGGAATTCGATTCTGCTGTCCGCCGCCTCCGTCGCCGTTGCCTTACTGCTCGGCGTGCCGGCGGCCTATGCCTTCGCGCGGCACAAATTCCGCGGCTCCGAAGAGGTCGCCTTTACCCTGCTGTCGTTCCGCTTCGCCCCGCCGCTTCTGGTGCTGCTGCCGCTGTCGCTCTACTTCCAGGAAATCGGCCTGGCCAATACCTACATCGGTCTGATCTGGGTCTATCAATTGATCTGCCTGCCGCTCATTCTCTGGATCGTGCGCGGCTACTTCGAGGATATCAGCCCGGACCTGGAACACGCCTACCGCATCGCCGGGCATTCCTGGCTGTCGACCTTCCGGCGCATCGCCCTGCCGCTGGCCGGGCCCGGCATCGCCGCCGCCGGGCTGCTGGCCTTCATCTTCGCCTGGAACAACTTCATCTTCGCCCTGGTGCTGGCCTCCGCCGACAAGCAGCCGGTCACCGTCGGCGCCCTGGCCTTCGTCACCGCCTCCGGCATTCAGTACGGGCAGATCGCCGCGGCCATCGTGCTCTCCATCGCGCCGACCCTGGCCCTTGCCCTCTATGCCCAGCGCTACCTCGTCGAAGGCCTGTCGCTCGGCGCGGTGAAAGGTTAGATCATGCCCGAACTGCGCATCGAAAAGCTGACCAAGCGCTTCAAGAGCGAAACCGTTCTCGACGACGTCTCCTTTACCGTGGCCGACGGTGAGACGACCATCCTCTTCGGCCCCTCCGGCGCCGGCAAGACCGTGCTGCTGCGCTGCATCGCCGGGGCTGTCGATCCGGAGGAAGGCCGCATCACCATCGGCGGCAACGACATCAGCGAAGTACCGCCGGAGCATCGCGGCATCGGCATGGCTTTTCAGAACTTCGCCCTCTTCCCCCATATGACCGCCTTCGACAACATCGCCAGCCCGCTGACGGCGCGGCGCTGGTCGCGGGAGAAGATCGCCGAAGGTGTCGAGCAGGTCGCCAGGCTGTTGAAGATCGATCACGTGCTGAGCCATCCGCCGCGCGCCCTTTCCAACGGACAGAAGCAGCGCACAGCCCTGGCCCGAGCGCTGGCGGCTTCGCCCGAGATCCTGCTGCTCGACGACCCGCTGCGTAACGTCGATGCCAAGCTGCGCTTCGAGATGCGCCTGGAACTGCCGCGCCTCTTGGCCGACCAGGGCGCCACGGTGGTCTACGTCACCCAGGACTATAAGGAGGCCATGGCGCTGGGCGACCGCATCGCCGTGCTCTCCGACGGCCGCATCGCCCAGGTCGGCACGCCGGAAGACGTCTACCGCCGCCCGGCCTCCATCGCCATCGCGCGGCTCTTCGGCGATCCGACCATCAACCTGCTGGACGTGGTGCCGGAGAAAGACGGCGGCGGCATCTTCGCGCGCCTTTCCGACCAGCGGGTGCCTTTGGACAGTGGGTTGGAGGCTGCGGTCGGCAAGGACTGCGTGCTCGGCCTGCGGCCTGAGGCGCTGCGCTTTTCCGACAGAGAGGACGGCATCCCGGTGGAGATCGAGGCGGAAACGCCCTTCAACGAGAAGACCGTCACCCTGGTGCAGACCATAAGAAAACGGGAAATCCTGGTCTCGCGCCCCGCCGGCAGCCCGGCCCCCGCGAGCGGCATGGCGCGCATCGAAGTGGACGCCACCGATGCCCTGCTCTTCGACCGCGAGACAGAGGCACGCATCGCCCCCCATCGCGGCGGCGGCAAAAGCGAGGCCGCGGCATGAGTAAGGCGATGCTGACCCTGCAGGCGGTCGACAAGTTCTATAACCCCGGCAGCGCCGGCGAAGTCCATGCCGTGAAGGACCTGGACCTGGCCGTGGAGGAAGGGGAGATCGTCGCCCTGCTCGGGTCCTCGGGCTGCGGCAAAACCTCAACGCTGCGCATGATCGCCGGTTTCGAAGAGGCCTCCAACGGCAGCATCCAACTGGCCGGGCGCGATATCCATCGCCTGGCGCCCGCCAAACGCAACGTCGCCATGGCTTTCGAAGGCTACTCCCTCTACCCGCCGCTGACGGTGCGCGAGAACATTGCCTTCGCCCTGAAATCGCAATCCCTTTCGAAGGAGGTGGTGGCGGAACGGGTAACCGAGGTCGCCCAGTTGCTGGAGATCGAGGATGTGCTGGAGCGTTATCCCTCGTCGATTTCCGGCGGCCAGCAGCAGCGCGCGAGCCTGGGCCGCGCCTTGATCCGCAGCGCCGACCTGCATCTGCTGGATGAACCCATGGGGCAGTTGGAGCCGCAGTTGCGCGCCCTGCTGCGCGGACGCCTGAAGCACTTCATCAAGGAACGCGGCCTGACCGCGATCCTGGTCACCCACGACCAGACCGAAGCCAATGCCCTGGCCGACCGCATTGCCGTCATGGAAGAAGGCGTGCTGCAGCAGTTCGACACCCCGGCCAACCTGAAGGACCGCCCAGCCAATCTCTTCACCGGCGCCTTCATCGGCGAACCGCCGATGAACGTCTTCGAAGCTGAGGTGCGCAACGACGCCGGACGGCTGGTCTTCGGCCTCGGCGGCGGCGGCGCCCTCGACTATCCGGAGAATGAGTTCTCCCTCGCCCTGCGCGCCGCGCTGCTGAAGGAACCGCGGGTGACCATCGGTGTGCGCCCCCATGCAGTGCGCATCACCGAGGAAGGCGCCCGGGCCGAGGTAACCGCCAACCAGTGGCTCGGCGACCAGACCCACATCGCCGCCCGTTTCGCCGGCGGTGCCATCGTTTCCGTCGAGCACGACCGCACGCGCTATGCCAAGGGCGACAGCATCGGCGTCGCCCTGGCCTCGGAAGATCTCCATGTCTTCGACACCCGCAGCGGGACCGCCATCAGCCACGGCGGGGCCCTGGCATGAAGCAGGACATCCTGATCGGCGTCGATGCCGGCACCTCCGTCATCAAGGCCGTCGCCTTCGATCTGACAGGTCGGCAGATCGCCATGGCCAGCCGGCGCAACAGCTACAACACCCTGCCCAACGGCGGCGTTGAGCAGAACATGCGCCGCACCTGGACGGATACCGCCGCCGTGTTGCGCGCGCTGGGCGACCAGGTCGAAGGTCTGTCCGGTCGGACCCTGGCCCTCTCGGTAACCGGCCAGGGCGACGGCTGCTGGCTGATCGACGCCGCGGGCGCGCCGGTGCATGACGGCTGGCTCTGGCTCGACGCCCGCGCAGCAGAAGAAGCCCGGCACATCGCCGCCAGCGACGGCATTGATACGATTTACCGCACCACCGGCGCCGGGGTGAACGTCTGCCAGATGCGCACCCATCTGACCTGGATAAAGCGTCACGAACCCGACTTGCTGGAACGCGCGGCAACGGCGCTGCATTGCAAGGACTGGCTCTACTTCAATCTCACCGGCGAGCGTGCCAGCGACCCGACCGAGGGGGTCTTCACCTTCGGCGACTACCGCACCCGCGATTACTCCGATGCGGTACTGGCGGCTCTCGACCTTGCCGATCTGCGCCGCCTGCTGCCGCCCATCGTCGACGGTGCGGTGACGGCCCACCCCCTGACGGCAGCGGCCGCCGAAGCGACGGGGCTTGCCGCCGGCCTGCCGGTCACCCTCGCCTATGTCGACATCATGTGCTCGGCCATGGGCGCCGGCCTGCACGACGATGCCGTCTGTCCCGGCCTGACCGTGCTGGGGTCCACCGGTATGCACATGCGCTTCGTGCCCTCCGCCGAGGCCGTGGTGCTGAACGACGACCGCTGCGGCTACACCATGGCCTTTCCCGGCGGCGCCTATGCCCAGATGCAGACCAACATGGCCGCCACCCTGAACATCGACTGGGTACTGGGTCTGGCGCGCGACGTGCTCGCTGCCGAAGGCGTGGCCCGCGACCTTGGCGATCTGCTGAAGGGCCTGGATGACCGCGTCATGGCGGCGCGTCCCGGCGCCGCCCTCTACCACCCCTATATCTCTTCGGCCGGGGAGCGCGGGCCCTTTGCCGAACCCGCCGCCCGGGCCAGCTTCACCGGCCTCGACCAGACCACCGGCTGGTTCGACATGATCCGCGCCGTCTATGACGGTCTCGCCCTGGCGGCGCGCGACTGCTACACGGCCATGGGGCCGATGCCCGGCGAGATCCGCCTGACCGGCGGCGCCGCACGCTCCGCCAGCCTGAAGTCGATCTTTGCTTCGGCGCTCAATACGCCGCTGCGTACGGTCGCACAGGAAGAAGCCGGCGCCGCCGGTGCGGTGATGATCGCCGCCGTCCAGCAGGGCCTCTATCCCGACATGGCGGCCTGCTCCAAAGCCTGGGTGACGCCCTTGTTGCAGCAGGCTGAAGACCCGGACCCGCAGATGACCGCCACCTACGACGCGCTTTACGAGGCCTATGCCGCGACCCGCCAGGCCCTGGCGCCGGCCTGGACGACGATGAGCAGTGCAAGGGGAGCCTTGGCATGACCGCACCGGCACCGACCGAGGTGGCCATCATCGGCGACCGTTTCATGCTCTCGGCAATGTTCGAAGAGGCGCTGCACGAAGCCTGCGGCGACAGGGTTATCTGCCGCAGTCTCGACCTACCCTGGCCGGACGAACCGATGGAGCACGGCTATGCCAAACCCGGCATGGACGGCCTGAAGGAATACATGGGCGAACCGGAGGAAGTAATCGCCCATATCGGTTCGGCGCCAATCCTGGTGACTCACCTCGCGCCGCTTTCCGCCGCCATGTTTAAGGCGATGCCGGACCTGCGCCTCGTCGCGGTCTCGCGCGGCGGGCCGGTGAATATCGACATGGGTGCCGCCGCCGGCCATGGCGTCACCGTGGTCAACACGCCGGGCCGCAATGCCTCCGCCGTGGCCGAATTCACCATCGGCGCGATCATCGCCGAGACGCGCAACATCACCAAGGGGCACGACGCCCTGCGCCGGGGCGAGTATCGCGGCGACCTCTACCGCGCCGACGTCACCGGCAAGGAGCTGTCCGAGATGACCATCGGGGTGATCGGCTACGGCAACGTCGGCACCAGGGTGGTGCGCCTGCTGCGCGCCTTTGGCTGCCGCATCCTGGTGACCGACCCCTACGTCCAGCTTGCCCCCGCCGATGCCGCCGACGGCGTGGCGATGGTCGAGCTTGATCAACTGCTGGCGGAGTCCGATGTCGTGAGCCTGCATCCCCGGGTCACGGAGGAAACCCGCGGCATGCTGGGCGCCGAGGCTTTCGCCGCCATGAAGCCCGGCGCCGTGGTGGTCAACACCGCGCGCGGCCCGCTGATGGATTACGACGCGCTCTATCACGCGCTGACCGAGGGCAGCCTGCGCGGCGCGATGCTGGAAACCTTCTCCATCGAGCCGACGCCACCGGACTGGCCGCTTTTGCAACTGCCCAACGTGACCCTGACGCCACATATCGCCGGCGCCTCGGTGAAGACCGTCAGCATCGCCGCCGCCAAGGCCGCCGAAGAGGTGCGCCGCTGGATCACCGGCGAGCCGCCGCTCAATCCCTGTTGAGGATCTGATGCCCAGGTTGAGAACGACATGAACGCGCCCATCGACCTTCTCGTCATCGGCGGCGGCATCAACGGCGCCGGGGTGGCGCGCGATGCCGCGGGACGCGGTCTCTCGGTCGTACTCTGCGAAAAGGACGACCTGGCCGAGGGCACCTCGTCACGCTCCGGGAAGTACATTCACGGCGGGCTGCGCTATCTGGAGTATTACGAGTTCCGGCTGGTCCGCGAGGCGCTCATCGAGCGCGAAGTAGTGCTGCGGGTCGCCCCACAGCTTACCTGGCCGCTGCGTCTCGTACTGCCCCACAGCCCGGAGCAGCGGCCGCGCTGGCTGATCCGACTCGGTCTTTTTCTCTACGACCATCTCGGCGGGCGCCAGCGAATCCCGGCCAGCAAGGCCCTCGACCTGCGGACATCGCCTGAGGGCGCGATGCTGCGCGACACCTCTCCCAAGGGTTTCGACTATTGGGATGTCTGGGTCGACGATGCACGCCTTGTTATCCTCAACGCCCTGGATGCGGCCCGGCGCGGTGCCGAGGTGCTGCCGCGAACCGAGTGCGTCGCCGCGCGCCGCGACGGCGGGCTGTGGCATGCCCGGCTGAAGGACAGCACGAGCGGCGCAGAACGCGAGATCCGGGCCCGCGCCATCTTCAACGCCGCCGGCCCCTGGGTCGAAAAAGTGCTGGGCAATGTGGCGGGCGTAAACGCAAGGCGCAGCGTGCGTCTCGTCAAGGGCAGCCACATCATCATGAAGCGCTGGTGGCAGGGCGATCACGGCTATGTGCTGCAGGCCCAGGACAAGCGACTGATATTCGTGAATCCCTATTTCGACGATCTCGCCCTGATCGGCACTACCGACATCCCTTATGACGAGCGGCCGGAAGGCGTGACCATCGGCAGCGATGAAATCGACTACCTGCTCGCCATCCTGAACCGCTATTTCAAAACCGAGCTCACCCCCGGCGATGTCGTCGACAGCTATTCCGGCGTGCGCCCGCTCTATGACGACGACAGCGCAAAGGGCGCATCCGCCGTCACTCGCGACTACGAGTTCGAACTGGACGGCGGCGGGGACCGGGCGCCGATCCTCTCGGCCTTCGGCGGCAAGCTCACCACCTATCGCAAGCTGTCGGAACACGCCCTGGAGAAACTTGCCGCGTTTTTCCCGGAGATGGGTCCCGCCTGGACGGCCGGGGCGCCCCTGCCCGGCGGCGAAGTTCCCGAAGCGGATTTCGAGGCTTGGCTGCAACGCTTCGCCGCGGAGCGGCCCTGGCTGCCGACGGAGCTGGCCCGCCACTACGGACGCTGCTACGGCAGCGAGGCCGTCGACCTTCTGGCCGGAGCCCAGTCCCTGCAGGACCTCGGCCGCCACTTCGGCGCGCTGTTTTACGAGCGCGAGGCGAAGTGGCTGATCGACAGGGAATGGGCCCGCAGCGCAGAGGACATCCTGACCCGCCGCACGAAACATGCGCTGTTCCTGAACGACGCGGAGAAAGAAGCTTTCTCGAACTGGCTGAGACTGGAGGCCGCTGCATGAGCGCCTATGAAACACTCCGACAGTCACCGGCCTTTGCCGCGCTGCGCGCCGCCTCCGTGCGTCTCGGCAGCAACCCGCTGCAGGTCCAGGGGCCCGGCGGCAATGCCTCCATCAAGGACGGCGGCGTCATGCTGGTGAAAGCCTCCGGCACCTGGCTGGCCGAGGCCGAGAACAAAGACATCATGGTGCCGGTCGATATCGCGGGCTTCCGCGCCGCCCTGCGCGCCGGCGATCCGGCGGCGGAAGACAACGCCGCCTTCGTGCCGCAGGACGAAAACCCGTTTGGCCTGCGGCCCTCCATCGAGACCTCCGTTCACGCGATCTTCGACTGGCCGGTGGTGATCCACACCCACTGCGTCGCCACCATCGCGGCCGCGCTGCGCAAGGATGCGGCCGAGATCGTCACGCAACGCCTCGGCGATCTCGGCGCCGCCTTCGTGCCTTACGCCAAGCCGGGCCTCGATCTTGCTCGGGCGATCGACGCAGCCGCCACCGCGCAGACACGCATTCTCGTGCTTGGTAACCATGGGCTCGTCGTCGGTGCGGAGACAGCCGAGGAGGCGGAGACCCTGGCGCTGGAGGCGGCGGGGCGCCTGACCCCGGAGACAGCATCAAGGCCCGAGAGCCAAACCGAGTTGTCGACCTTTCTCGGCAACAGCGGCTGGCAGGCCGTCGACCACGCGGCAACCACCGCGATTGCCTTTGATGCGGCTTTACGGGCACGTATTGCGGGCGCGAGTTTCTATCCCGATCACGTTATCTTCCTGGGCCCGGGGATTCTGATTGCCGGCGAAGACGAGAGCGCTGCAGCAGCCATTGCACGGGCGCAAGAAGGGGCAGCCCAGAAACTGATTGTCTTTCCCGGCCGCGGCGTCGCGATTCCGACGGATGCCTCGCCCGCCATGCAGGCCATGGCCCGTTGCCTCGGCGACGTTGCCGCCTGCCTCGACCCCTCGGCGGAGCTGATCCGCCTGACGCCCGAGCAGGAAGCCGAGTTGCTGAACTGGGATGCGGAAAAGTACCGCCAGGCGATGAGTGCCGATACGCAGTAGCCTGCGCCTGGCAGCAAGGCTCACGAGATCGGCCGCTCTCCGTCGAACAGAGGGCGGTGATCGCGGAACAGCTTCAGCAGACGGTCAACGACAGCGCGGATGCGTGCGGTCTGGCGCATGTCCTGATGCACCACCATCCAGGTCTCGCCCTGCAGCTCGGGAATCGGATCCCCGACCCGCACCAGATCGGGTTCGCTGTCGGCGGCGTAGCATGACAGCAGGCCCAGGCCGGCGCCGCCCTTGACGGCATAGAGTTTCTCCGGCGGCGTGGAACAGCGCACCCGCTGGCGCCCGCCTTTCAATTTGGCGGAGAGCCAGCGCGCCGTCGCCAGGTGCTGATGCGCCTCGTCATAGCCGACCCAGTCCCATTCCGCATAGCGGTCCGGCTCCAGATCGATCTCCCGCCCGGCGACATAGTGTCGGCTGCCGTAGACGGCTACCGCAGGTCGCGCCACACGCTGCGTCACCAGATCGCCCTGTTCCGGCAGTCGGTTGCGGAGGGCGATGTCAGCCTCGCGACGTGAGAGGTTGGTGAATTCGAAGGAGGCGGCAAGCTCCAGTTCCAGCCCCGGCAGACCGTCAAGCAGCAAGGTCATCCGATTGCAGAGAAAGCGGCAGGCCGAAGAACCGGCAGAGATGCGCACCGTGCCGCTGAGTTCTTCACTCACCGCACGGCTGCGGTCGATGGCCTCCGCCGCGGCGCCCATGGAGGCCGCCATCGGCAGCAGGGCTTCGGCGGCTGCCGTGGGCAGATAGCCTTTCGGCAGGCGATCGAACAGCCGTTTGTCGAGCGTCTCCTCCAAAGCCTGAATCCGGCGGCCGACCGTCGGCTGGCTCATCCCCAACCGGCGGGCCGCGGCCGAGAGGCTGCCGGTCTCCACCAGGGCCAGAAAAACCCGGAGATCATCCCAGTTTGGCTGCGATCTATCCATTTATGAATATTACAATACAGTTATAGGCAATAGCCATTTATTTTTGAATGCACAACTGTCTCCGCGTGGAAAACCGAACGACGGAGATGAAGATGTTGATGGCCCTTGGCATTCGCAGCAGGTGGATATGGCTGAGGCAGCTTCTGCAGTGGTGGCGTCCGCGCCGCAAATCACCCGCCGTCCTGCATGTACGAGAGCTGGGCAACCACCTTCAACGCGACATCGGGCTTGAGGATTGGCGCGACCGGTGTTGAGGGATCGCGGCGCGCCGGCCCGTCTCTTCAGGGCTTGTCGTGGTAGTCGATGCTTTCCACGCGGTCGAGTCCGCGGCGCATGGTGTTCAAAATGAAGTCAGCGCGGCGTACAGGACCGCCGACACCGCTGCGGGGAAACTTTTCAGCCCAGGCATCCAGCTTCACCGAGGTGACGCAGAGCGCGCCGCCGACCTTGCTCTGATAGTCCGTTATCATCTGTTCCATGCGTTGGAATGAGTCCGCCGACATGTTGTCCCACATGTCTTCGGTGCGGGCACGGAACATGTCCAGCGTATCGCCCACTTCGCCCACGACGGTCGCGATTTTGGTTTCGACAGCCGAGCAGGCCGACACCACGCCGCGTTCCTTGCCGAGGTTCTTGTCGGCTTTCAACTCGGCCAGCGCCTTCAGGAAAGCCTGCAGCTTGGCCTGAGAAGCATCGAGGCAGGATTGATAGTAGGCAAGGGAAAGATAGACATCGCCATAGTTCTCCAGGAACTTGGGAATATCGGTCACTTGCAGGTTCATCTGGTCCGCCAGCTTACCCAGATTGCGCTGCGCCGCCTCGGCATCCGGTGAGGCAAAAAGCTGGACCAGTTCCTTTAGCGACCGCTCTTTCTTGTCATCCTTGCCGAAAACCGCGCGCAACAGCGGGCGGGTGAAACTCGACATATGGGGCGTAACCTCATGCACCTTCGCATCGGAGAGGCGGAGGTCGTCGACGTCGTCGACCTCGATGCCGAGACGGCGCAGTTCGACACGCAGGCTGTAGACGTCATAGCTGGAGAGCTGGCTGAGATTTCTGATCAGCGGCAGGTCGCGCTGGTTGTCCGCGTCGAAGTGAAAAACCTGTGGCAGATCTTCCGGCGCCACCTGTCCGCTGCCGGACTGGCTGTCCGCGAAGAGTTCGACCACGCCTTCGAGGTGGGAGTTCTTGACCAGGCGCGCGCGCTTCAGGCCCGGGGTAACCAAGGGCAGACCGGACAACGGCAGAATGTGCAGCGAGTCCTTGGCGACAGCATCGTCTTCTTCGCTGATTGAAAGCATGCTTGCGGTCGGTACGGGATCCGGATTTCCAGACACGCGGCTGAGCTCCTCTGCATCACGGCGCCGATGGGCCTCTTTAGAATATCCATCTATACGCGTTATGTTTATTTTTCGCTAAATCCTTTTTCGCGAAAACCCCAAAGAAATGCTGGCCTCCATCCCTACCGCCCGGCCGGCGGTCGAGGCGCCGGCGCAGCGAGCGGCGGGACTCTTCTCGCATAGGCTGTCGTAGTGAAGCGGCACGCAGAAAGCTGGGAAGCGGACGGGAGGCTGAAGACAGGGCGGATCGCCTGCCATCGCGTTTCCAACCGCCCGGATTACTGTGCGTCTTCGTAGCGGATGTCCTGCACCAGCTCGAGGCCGGGGCGCATGTTGGTCATCAGGAAGTCGGCGCGGCTCCAGGGACCGCCGCTTTCCTTCTGCGGGAACTGCTGGTTCCAGGCGTTCATCTTCACGGTGATGATGCAGAGCGCGGCGCCGATGGCCGTCTGGTAGCCGATAATCATCGCCTCCATACGCCGGAAGGTTTCCTCCGACATCTTCTCCCACATGTCGATGGTGCGGATGCGGAACATCTCCAGGATGTTGCCAAGTTCATGGACGATCCCGTTGATCTTGGTTTCCAGCATCTTGCAGGTTGCCATCAGATTGGCGGCCTGTTTCAGGCTGGGGGTGCGCTGCATCTCTTCCATGGCCTGCAGGAAGCTCTGAATCTGCGGTTTGTTCTGATCCAGGCAGTATTGGTAGTAGGCCAGCGCCAGATAGACATCGCCATAATCTTCGATGAACTTCGGAATCGCGGTCACTTCGATGCGCATTCTGTGGGACAGCCGCGCGAGGTTTTCCTTTGCGACCGCCTTGTTCGGCGAAACAAAGAGGTTGATCAGATCCTTCAGGTCGCCCGGCTCCTGGGTCTCGCCGCCATAGACCGCGTGCAGCAGGGGCCGGGTGAAGGTGCGCATGTGCGGAACCAACTGGGTGCGCAGTTCCGGAGAAATCTGCAGCGCATCGACGTCCTCCACCTCCATGCCGAGTCGGCGCAGGGCGACGCGGACCGTATAGACATCGTAGCTGTTGAGCTGGCTGAGATGCTTGATCAGATCGAGGTCGGACTGATTGTGGGAATCGAAGTGATAGACCTCCGCCAGGCGGTCCGGCGAGATCTGGCCGCTGCCCGACTTTTCGTCGGAGAACAGCTCGACGACGCCTTCGAAGCGGGCGTTCTTGATCAGGCGCGCCTTGCGCAGGCCGGAGGTGACAAGAGGTAATCCCTGGAGCGGCAGCTTATGCAGCGTGTCTTTGTCAGGCGGTTCGACATCCAAAGGAATATCGGACCGGACCGGCGGCTTCGAATAGGATCTTAGATGAGATTGGGCGACCGAATTGCTGCGCCCAGGCATGGCATTACCGACCATGAGGACTCACCCCCCCGATGATCCGTTGGACACTGTCGGCAGATCGACAAAGCAACCCATACCACTCATCATTTCCACAGTTTTCAACTCTTTGCAGCTGGATGCCATTTTCGCGGGTAAATCATAATAAACAATAAATCATCTTTTGCTGACATATCAATTAGCGATAATCGCTAAGATTGCAATTCGCTTTGAAGGTGAAAATCCAGAGGAAACTCGCCCCGAAAACCGAAAACAATCGTAAAAAACGAAACCTATCTGCATATCTCCCGCAAAACGCGTTCCTCATGTCACGGCCCACCCCCCGGGTAATTGAAACTGCCGGTTTCTCCAGTACGCTGCCCTTCAATCCATGATCCTGTTTAATCCTGGGGGTGGAATCGCCAGGGAATCGGGCGCGACGGGAGAGGGCCCGGCCAAGCAGCAAGGCCAATCAGAACCCTCTGGACGGCATCGAGGATGCCCGCCTCGCCGCCGCCGGAATCTTGGCGGCTATCGCCAATATGGACGCTGCCGAGAAGCACCAGCTTCTCGACATGGTCAGGGAGATCGCCAGTATCGAGGGGGGCGGCCTCTCCGACAGCCCGTTGGACGCACTGGAACGCTTGCGGCGGCAACGCGCCTAGAGCAGATCCGGGTTGCGGTTGCCGGTCTCCTATTAACCCCTGGCCATCGCTTTTGGGACCTCCTAAGGTTGCCGATGCCTGACTCGGCTCGACCCGTTCTGGAAGGGAAAGAGCCCAGGAAGCGGGAGGCAAAGAGGGTGGACCAGGCGACAGGCTTCTTTCGGCCGCGGGCAGCCAAGACAACATGACCGGCGTCGAAGCGCAGTCTGCGGCAACGCGCGCAATGGCGACGGCAAAGAATGAATGGTGGCGCGGCGCGGTCATCTATCAGATCTATCCGCGCAGTTTTCACGATGCCAGCGGCGACGGCCTGGGCGATCTCGCGGGCATCTCCGAAAAGCTGGACTACGTCGCATCCCTTGGCGTCGATGCGATCTGGATTTCACCCTTCTACAAGTCGCCGATGCGCGACTTCGGCTACGACGTCGCCGACTACCGGGCCGTCGATCCGATCTTCGGCACTCTCGACGACTTTCAGCACCTGCTGGAAAAAGCCCACAGGCTGAATCTCAAGGTCCTGATCGACCTGGTGCTCAGCCACACTTCCGACGAACACGACTGGTTCACGCAAAGCCGGCAGAGCCGCGATAATGCCAAGGCCGACTGGTATGTCTGGGCCGACCCGAAAACCGACGGCACGCCGCCCAACAACTGGTTGTCGATCTTCGGCGGCGGCGCCTGGGCCTGGGAGCCGCGGCGCCGGCAATACTACCTGCACAACTTCCTGACCTGCCAGCCGGATCTGAACCTGCACAACAAGGCGGTGCAGGACCAACTGCTGTCGGACGCGGCCTTCTGGCTCGACATGGGCGTCGACGGCTTCCGCCTGGATGCCGTCAACTTCTGCACCCACGACCCTCAGCTGCGCGATAACCCGCCGCTGAAGCCGGGGGAACGGCCGACCGATGGTGTGCCGCTGGACAACCCCTATGCCTATCAGCGTCATCTCTATGACAAGACCCAGCCGGAAACCGTCCACTTCCTGAAACGCCTGCGCGCCCTGACCGACCGCTACAACGCAAGGGCCACCATGGGGGAAGTCAGCGGCGACGACTCCCTGTCCATCGCCGCCGACTACACGCGCAGCGGCGACCGCCTGAACATGGCCTACACCTTCAACCTGCTGACCCAGACTTTCACCGCCGAGCACCTGCGCGACGTGGTCGAGGAAATGGAAGCGCAGATCGACGACGGCTGGGCGAGCTGGGCGTTCAGCAACCACGACGTCGCCCGGGCGGTGTCGCGTTGGGGCAACCCCGGCGACGGCGAATTCGCCCGCCTGCTGATGGCCCTGCTGTTCAGCCTGCGGGGCACCGCCTGCCTCTACCAGGGCGAGGAACTCGGCCTTGCCGAGGCCGAGGTGCCTTTCGAGCGCCTGCAGGACCCTTACGGCAAGGCTTTCTGGCCGGAGTACAAAGGGCGCGACGGCTGCCGCACGCCGATGCCCTGGCAAGGATCGGCCGATCATGCCGGCTTCTCGACGGCGGAGCCCTGGTTGCCGGTCGACCCCAGTCACCTGGAACTCGCCGTCGACCGGCAGGACCACCTGCCCGGGTCGCTGCTCAACGCCTATCGCGGTTTCCTGCACTGGCGCCGGACGCAGCCGGCGCTGCGTTTTGGCAGCCTGACGGTCAAGGAGTCCGAAGCGCCGCTTCTGATTTTCGAGCGCCGCTGCCCGGAACAGAAAATGCTGGCGGTCTTCAACTGCGGGCCCGAACCAAGGGACCTGCAACTGGAAGACAGTCAGGACCTGAAAGCCCTCGACGGACACGGCTTTACCGCCGCCTTGGAGAACGGGACACTGCGCCTGCCGCGCTATGGCGTTTTCTTCGGCGGCATGAATAATGAAGTACAACAAGAAGTTTCCGGTAACGGAATTGAGGGAGGAACAAACCATGGCTGAAGTGGTGCTGAGCGGTATCCGCAAGTCGTTCGGAGAGATCGAGACCATTCATGGTGTCGATCTGACGATCTCCGATCGTGAGTTCGTCGTCTTCGTCGGCCCTTCCGGTTGCGGCAAGTCGACGCTGCTGCGCCTCATCGCGGGCCTGGAGGAAATCACCGCCGGCGAGATGACGATCGACGGCCAACTGGTGAACGAACTGCCGCCGGCCCAGCGTGGGATCGCCATGGTGTTTCAGTCCTATGCGCTCTATCCGCATATGACGGTCTACGACAACATGGCTTTCGGCCTGAAGCTGGCCAAGGCGGGCAAGGATGTCATCGAAGAGCGCGTGCGCCGCGCGGCGGGGATTCTCCAGATCGACCACCTGCTCGATCGCAAGCCGAAGGAGATGTCGGGTGGCCAACGCCAGCGTGTCGCCATCGGCCGCGCCATTGTGCGCGAGCCCAAGGTCTTCCTCTTCGACGAACCGCTGTCGAATCTGGATGCCGCCCTCCGGGTCCAGACCCGCATCGAACTGGCCAAGCTGCACGTCGAGATGGCGGCGACCATGGTCTATGTGACCCACGACCAGATCGAAGCCATGACCCTGGCCGACAAGATCGTGGTGTTGAATGCCGGCAACGTGGAACAGATCGGCTCACCGCTGGAACTCTATCATCATCCCAACAACCTCTTCGTCGCAGGCTTTATCGGCTCACCGAAGATGAACTTCGTAAAGGGCGCTATCGCCAATGTCGGTGAAGCGGCGGTCGAGGTGGCCCTGCCGGGCGACGTCAAAGCCAACATTCCGGTGAAGGCAGAGGGTGCGCGCAACGGCGACGAGGTGACCCTCGGCGTACGCCCCGAACACATCCTTGCCGGCGGCCCCTCCCAGCTTGTCGGACGCGTCGACGTCGTCGAGCAACTCGGCGACTCCAACCTCGCCTATCTGACGCTTCCGGACGGTGAAACCGTTGTGGTGCGCAGCGAAGGGGATGCCAGCGTGCGCGAGGGCGATCAGATGCCGGCCGGACTGGATGCCGCGCAGTGCCACCTCTTCAATGCATCTGGGGCGGCCTTCCCCCGCGTCGCCCTGTAAGACTTGTTACCCTGTAAGACTTACAGCCGGTCGGGCGCCGCAATCACGTCCAGGCGACGGCGCAGCGACGCAAAGCGCACGTCCTGACTGCGCAGGTCTTCGGGAATCGCCAGCAGCAGCTCTGCAGCTTGATTCTCATGCCTCAAATGAAGGTGCGCCTCGATGCGGGCGATCATCAGATCGGTCAGGTGGCTGCGATGCCGCGCCTCTTCCAACCAGGGCAGCGCGGCATCGAGAAACCGCAACACCTCTTCGTAGCGTGACAGGCTGCGCAGAGCGGTGATCACGAAGTGTGCGGAGCGGCCGGCGGTATTCACGTAGACCTGGGCCGGCCCGGCACCGTGATTGCCGTAGAGATGGCGGCAGACGTGATAACAGGCCGTCGCCAGGGAGAGGCAGAGTTCCGGGTCGCGGTCGCCGACATGATCGGCCGTGACCTGATCGAGACCGACCACCGCGATGCTGGGTTCGTCCGATGCGGCAAGCTGGATCGCCACGTCGCGCGCCATGGTCGGCGGCATCGCCGCGAGGATCGCCTGGCGGTCACTCGGCGAGCCTTCGGTGAAAGCCCTGATGATCTCGTCGGTTCTTGGCCTCATGCCCGTCACCCCCTGCCCCCGTAACACCCTGCCTGCGACTTCCGCTTTTCCGTGATTGTCGGCACCGTTTCGGCGCCCTTCGAAGCAATCCTGGGTCGATGCGCTCTGGTGGCCCGGATCACACCGCCGACGGCAGCACCCCCGCTTGCCCGGACCCGGAGGATCTACAAGGCAAGAGTATGAAAAGCAGTACCGCCCGGGGCAATCGCGCCGTAGGGGTAGCCCCTTTGGGGGTAGGGGGAACGGCGAGAGTCCGACCGCGCTAGGGCTTGGCCGACGGGAATCCGGGCACGGCTTGCAGACCGCCGGGCTGAACATGATCCGGGCGATGGTCGATGCCGAAATGGGTGCTGAGATAGGTCAGGATCAGGGCCCGCTCGTCGGGCTCCAGCGGTTCCATCTCCTGCTCTTCGACCATCCAGTCGAGCGTTTCGTCCCAATCGCTGCGCGACAATCCTTGCTGGGTGACGAGGCGCAGGGAATGACAGGCGCCACAGAGATAGCCCGTCTCATCGCGGCCCGGCCCTTCGGGCCAGGTACTGCCGAAGGGATCGTCTTCCCCCCGTGCGGTCGTGGCAAGCAGAAGCGAGACCAGGATCGCGCTGCACATACCAACGCTGCGGCCAAAGCCGCCAAGCGTTCGGCTTCGCCGGGGATCACCCCATGAAAGGCTTCTCATGCGGCGACGGTCACCGCAATCCGGTGCATGGCGTTATTCAGATAACCCTTGGGATTCCAGTTCACTGCGAAGGGCTGCATGCGGCCCTCGCTGTCGGTCGCCCGGGCCCAAACCTCGTAGTAGCCCTTCTCCGGAAAGGACAAGGTCGCGCGCCAGTCCTGCCAGGAATAGCGATTGGGCGGGGCATCCAGTTCCGCGGCGATCCAACTGGCGCCGAAATCGATGGAGACCTCCAGCTTTGCAACACTTCGGTCACCCGCCCAAGCATGGCCGCGCAACGCGAGTTGGCGGCTTTGGATGGTGGTGTTGGTCTGTGGCGTGGTGATCAGCGACTTCACCGGCATCGACTCGATGATCCGGAAGTCCTTCTTGTCCACCTTGGTGCCCGGTGCCACGTTGTAGTAGGGCACCCGGTAGGAGGTGCCGGTCATCTTCGGGCCGTCGTGAACCACGTCGCGCAGCTCAATGCGGCGCAGCCATTTCTGCGAGGTCGAGCCCGGCCAGCCCGGACAGATGGTGCGCACCGGGAAACCGTTGAGCGCCGGAATCGGCTCGCCGTTCATTTCAAAGGCGATGAGGGAGTGGGACTCCAGCGCCTTGGCCAGCGGCACCCCGCGAGAGATCGGCAGCTTGTCCGGATTGCCGGAAAGATGTCCGTCCATGCCGTAGTGCGCGGTGTAGATCGCCTCGCTCTTGATACCCGCCGCCTTCAGCACGTCGGCATAGCGCACGCCGGTCCACTCGGCATTGCCGATGGCACCGAGAGTCCATTGGTTGCCCTTGGCCGGCGGATTGAACCCGGCCCGGCCGTTGCCGCCGCATTCGATCTGCAGCTTCAGCTTCACCACCTCGAAACGGCTGCGCAGATCATCCAGCGTCAGTTCGAGCGGCGTATCGACCGCGCCGTCCACGGTAAGCCGCCAGTCCTTGGCGTCCATGGCCAAGGCCATGTCCGGCACGGTGCCGTTGTTGCGCACGAAGTGGCGCGCATTGGGTGTCACCGAATCGTCGAGCAGATGCGGTGGCGTTTCGGCGTTTACCGGCCGGTCGTTCAGAAGAGTCAGGCCGTCCTTCGCCTCGAACAGCGAAAGCTCGGTTTCCTCCGCCAGCGCGGCGGGAATGAGCCCGGCCGGCATGTTGCGGTGAAACGGGATGGCGGCACCCAGAACGGCGCCCATGGTCGCCAGCCCTGCGCCGCGCAGAAAGCCGCGACGGTCGGCATGGGCCCGGCGCCCGAAAACGAGGTAGTCGGCCCGCTCCGGATCGTCCTGATAGATCTCGCAGAGGCCGCGTTCTTGTTTGCGATCGGTCATTTCTTCCCCCAGTTGGTTCGCGCCGGTTGGCCTGACGCTGTTGGTTTGCCGCAATCGGCTTGCAGCCGATGATTCGGGATCGGCAGTGAAGGAGGAAACGCCGCGGTTCCGGAAATCATTCCAAAAAAATGCCGGGACCGGCACCGACAGCAGGGGGACAGCAGGGGGATCGTCCTAGATCGGATCGTGTTTTGACGGAACCACTTCGTGGTTGCGCCAAAACATGTGAATCCGATCGACATTAAATGGTTAGAGCAGATTCACCGGGTTTAAAGGATCGCTGAAGCGATTCCATCAAACCCGGATCTGCTCTAGGTCAGGCAGCGTTCGGCCTGGGCGTAGCTGCGCTGCAGCGCCAGGCGGGTCTCTCTGCCGAAGGGGCGCTGTTCCAGACTGGCGCGGAACAGGCGTCGGGCGATCTCGGCGAAACGCAGCGGATCCATGCCTTCGGCCAACAGCAGGGTGGAGAAACCGCCGCCTTGCCAGGCGATCGCCTGGCGCGGCCCGGCCGAACCCGCATCCGGTGCGAGATCCAACATCTGCTGATCCAGACCCAGACCGCCCGCCAGCAGGAAAAGGCTGAGCCGGCAGCCCCGCGTCCCGCGGTAACCCAGATGCAGGGACGGCATGCCGTCGATGACCGGCCCGTCGCCGACATGGTCCAGGCTGAGGCCGGCAGAAAGCAGATCCGGCACATAGGCGGCCGGGCCGAGCTTTTGCTGGGCAAGACGCAGCGCCGCGGTCTGTTCACCGTTCTGATCGCGACTGCCGTCGCTTGCCGCTGCCGGCCAATTCGCATGGGTCACCCAGGCCTGCGTCGCCCAAACCACATGGCGCTCCGGCGGCGGCGAGAGCAGAATCCACAGCCCGCCCAGCAGAAACACCATCGTCAGGGAGGCGGCCAAAGCCATCCCGGAGCGCAGCCAGGCGGCGGCCTGCCGTTTTTCCGAAGGCAGGTCGATCCCCCCTTCCTCCACCAGGCCCTGGGCGGCGCCCTTCAGACGGTGCAGCGCGGCAACCTGATCGGCCAGGGCCGGGTCGCGGCCCAAGGCGGCCGCCACCTCGGCCGCGCGCTCGTCGGTGAGCTCGCCGTCGACATAGGCGTTGAGCTCTTCCCAGGTTGGCTGACCGGACTTCACTTTCTTGATCCTTTGATCGCGGGCTCGGGCAGGCTGCGGATGTTGCTCTCGTTCACCACCACGAGCAAGGCATGACGCGCACGGCTGATGCGGCTCATCACGGTTCCGACCGGTACGTTCAGGACCGCTGCCGCTTCGCCGTAAGTCAAACCGGCGATGTCGATCAACGCAATGATTTCACGCTCTCGCGCGGAAAGTTGTTGCAGCGCCAGCTTTACCGTCAGCCGGTTAATCAAATGTTGATCGCCGCGCCAGGCCTGGTCCGGCTCTATGGATCGGGTCTGCAGCTCGGCGGCACTGTCGAACGCCGCGACCTCCGGCCGGCGCCGGTTCTGTCGCAGGCGGTCGATGAAACGGTTCCTCAGCACCCTGAACAACCAGGCCCGATAGGCCGGCTCGTCCAGGGGCACGCGGCGCGCGGACAAAGCCTTTACCGCACAGTCCTGGACGAGATCGCGGGCCTCCTCCCGATTACCGACAAGACTGACGGCAAAACCGAAAAGCCGGTCCAGATACCCTTCCAGCCGATGAGGATTCGAGCTTGTCACCAAGTTGTCTCCGAGCGCGGCAGGGGCATCCTGACCGAGGAAGCGGCGAGCTGACAAGACGCCTCGGAGAATTACAACTTCTGGGTGCCAGCCAACGCTCTGGGGTTGCTGCCCCGCTTGACTTTCCGAGGGACGCGTTCCGGGTTTTGCGCCCCTCGTTAGGACCACGTTTACGGTGCCGAAGGGATAATTCCGCTGTGTCGGCCGGCCCCTGGCGGCCGCTGATGCTGCGAAACGCCGGCCTCACCCATCGACCAAAGCGGAACAAACCGATGCCCCCAATGGCAGGCAAGCCAGCCAACGGCCCAGCTTCCCGCAAAGATCAAAATGCCGGGTCAAAACAGAGCGCCCTGGTCAGCGCCTTGGGTCTGCTCGACGGCCTGCGGGAAAGCCAACCCTCTGCCGAGGCTGAAAATGAGGCTTTCACCGCCTGCCGCCAAGTTCTGCGCGACGGCGATGAAGCCGCCCGGCGCCAGCTCGGTGCCGCGATCACGGGCTTCACCGCCCTGCCGCGCGATATCGCTCTGGCGCTGGCGAGCGACCAGCCGTCGGTCTCCCTCCCCTTCATCGCGCGCTCTGCCGTGTTGAACGAAGATGATCTGGTAAAGCTGGTGTGGAGCGGCGATCCCGCAAAACAGGTCACCATTGCAGCGCGGCCCCAGTTGCCCGCCCCGGTGGCCGCTGCGCTGACCGCCGTTGCCGGCGCCCGGGTGCTGACGACCCTGCTCGCCAACAAGTCCGCCAGGATCGACGCAGACGCCCTGCAGAGCTGCCTCGACCGCTTCGGCGACGACGAAACCATCCAGCAAGGGCTGATCGGGCGCGAGCGCCTTCCGCTCGCCGTCAGCGAAGCACTCTTGGCCTCTGCCGCCCCAGGGCTGCAACAGGCCCTGTTGGCCCGTCATGCGGTTTCCCCGGCCGTCTCTCAAGAACTTCAGCGCCGGCGGGGCAGCACGGCGCCTTGGTGGCAGATCCAGATTTTTTCGCGCTGATCCCTGTTTCCGGATGATCGGCCTGCCCGGAACGATCAAGCCGCTCTTTAGTTGTAATTAACCATACCATTGCTCTTATTTATATGCCGATACGTGAATAGCCTCCACATTTCGTTTAGTTATATAAGAATAGTATGAAAGCAAATGGGTACAATTTCCTTCAGCACTGCACGTTAACCAAGAAAAACGCCATCAAATTCATCGTTCGAAACAATTCTGTCACAATTCATCTTGGTCTTTTGGGAATTCACGAAGTAACTTAAGCCCATGGTTGAGCTGCAGACCTGAAACGTCAGAGACAGCCATGACCGGAACAAGAGTTGGTGGGGGGCACTCCGGGAATGGTCTTCCGCATGTCAATAACGATCAAGTAGAGAGCACATTGCCATATGGAAGACCTGTCGCAGGATCTGCTGACCACCCTTGAGATTACGCCCAGTGTTACCCTGATCGATCTGGTGATCGCCCTGGTCACCAGCGCGGTTCTGAACTTCGTGCTGGCCTGGCTCTACATCCGCACCCACGGCGGATACTCCTATTCCAAGTCCTACGTGCAGTCGATCGTGCTGGTCGGACTGATCGTGTCGTTGATCATGATCGTCATCGGCTCGGAAATTGCCCGTGCCTTCGCCCTGGTCGGCGCCATGTCGATCGTCCGCTTCCGCACGCCGGTGAAGGACAGCCGGGATCTCATCTTCATCTTCGCGGCCATCGCCGTGGGTATGGCCGCGGGTACCGGATTCCATCTCTATGCTGCGGTCTTTACCGGATTCCTCGGCGCTCTCCTGCTCGCCTTTCACATGTTCAAGTTCGGTGATCTGGACCATCGCTCCTATGTCCTGAAACTGCGCCTCTCGCCGGGCGACAAAGACACTGTCGCCAAGCTCTGCCGCGAGCACTGCCGGCACTTCGCCGTGGTTTCCATTACCCGGACCAACGAAGACGCGGCGGTGGAAGACGTGGTCTACGAAGTCGATCTCAAGCCCAGGGTGAGCTACGGCGAGTTCGTCGAGAAACTGCGCGAGAAGGCAAACCCGCAATCCATCAATCTTCTGGTCGGCGAAGGCTCGGTGAATGTCTGAGCGGGAAAAGCCGAGGCGTGAAGCGACACTCAATCAGCTCACCCTTGGCGGCGGCGGCGCCGAAGTAACGGCCCGCCGGCGGGCGGAAGCCGGTCCCGCCCTGCCCCAGGCCTACACCAACCGCTATGAGATAAAGTACCTGGTCGCCGCAAGGGATCTGGCGAAGGTTCGTCACGCCTTCGAGGGCCTGCTCGAAGGCGACGCCAACAACGGTGACAACGGCGGTTACTTCAACCACTCGATTTACTTCGACTCGCCGCACTATCGCTACTACACGGAAAAGCACGAAGGCCAGTTGGCCCGGGTCAAACCGCGTCTGCGCTTCTATCGCGCCACAGCCTACGCGCCGCCCTCGGCGATCTACCTGGAACTGAAAGGCCGCTACGACCGCATTGTCGCCAAGCGCCGCACCAGGCTCGATATGGCCACCGCCGAGGCCCTCCTGCGCGGCAACGATCCGGCGGCTGCCATGGCGCACAACGGCGATGCCGTAGCCAAGGAGTTCACCTATCTGGCCCACCGCTTCAACCTGCAGCCCTGCGTGACGGTGCTCTATCACCGCGAAGCCTTCTTCAGCGCACTCTATAAAAGTCTTCGGGTGACCTTCGACAGCGGGCTGCTCTGCAGTCTCGCTACCGAACCGCTCAACCCGCTGGAGAGTTATCAGCAGGGCCTGCCGAACGGAGAGACGGTTCTCGAGGTAAAGTACAATGATCAGATCCCCAAGATCCTGCTGACCCGCCTCAACACTCTGGGCTTGCAGCAGCGGACCTTTTCAAAGTTCGCCGTGTCGCTCGAGCGCTGCTTCGATCAGTTTCGCAGCCGCCGCTTTCGCGCGAGCCGCTTTGCCTAAAGAGACAGACAGGCGGCAAACAGCACGGCTTCAACACCCTTTCCCCCCAAGGTACCAGACAAGAGGAAGACATGAGACTCTGGCAAAGACTTCAGCGAGGCGTCGCGGGTTTGGTTCTGACCGCCGGCCTGATCGGCCTCACGGGCCTCGGCTCGGCCGACGGCGCGGCGGCACAGGGCGCCGCGGCACAAAGCGATAAGGAGACACTGCGGGCCGCTGCCTTGCTGTACCGGCACGGCGTTATCTCCCCCAAGTACGCACCACCCAAAAACGCCACCGAATGGCCCATGGGCTTCAGTCAGCTGACGGCGGTCGGCATGCGCCAGATGTATGAAAGGGGCGGCGCACTGCGCAAGCGCTATGTCGAAGACCTCGGCCTCCTGAGCGAGCGTTATCACGCCGACGAACTTGCCGTGCGTTCCAGCAGCACCGACCGCGCCCTGCAGTCGGCGCAGATGCTGATACTCGGGCTCTACCCCCTCGGCCTCGGCCCCGATCCTTCGATCTATGACCAGAGCCTTGAGGCCGCGCCCAGCGCCGAGCTGGCCTTCACCCCCGTGCCGATCCACGCCGTCGCACTGGAGAACGATGCGGTCATGCGGCCCTGGACCGGCCGGGCCAGTTGCACCCGCTACCGAAACTTCGTCAAGCGCCTGGGCAACACCGAACTCTATGAGGAAAAGGGCAGGGAGCACGAAGACTTCCTGCGCCGTGTCTCGGCGGTGATGGGGGTCAACGAAGGCAAGAAGATCGGCACGGTTCTGTACCTCATCAACGAGGTTTACGAACCGCTTTCCGCCAACCTGCAGCACAACCTGCCGCTGCCCGAGGGCATCTCCCGGGAAGACATGGAGAAGATGAGCGAGCTGGCGGACTGGAACTATCATCATCAGTTTCTCGGCCGCACCGTTGGCCGTTTGACCGGCGGATCTTTCGTTGCCGACGTCCTGAGGAATTTCGCCCAGGTGAGCGAAGGCAACGCCAGGGCCAAACGGCTCTATCTCTACTCCGGGCATCAGCGCACCATGCTGGGCGTCGACGCAGCACTGGGTATTGAAACCGCCCGCACCAGCGGCCCGCTGTTCAAAGGGCGGGTGCCGCCGCTTGCTTCACACTACGCCTTCGAACTGCACGAGGTATCGGAAGGCGACTTTGCGATCCGCCTGAAGTTCGTCACCAACGACGCGGAGCAGACCATCCGGGTTCCCGGATGCGATTCAGATACCTGTTCGCTGAAGAACTTTGCCGCCGCGGTCGGCGATGCAATTCCCCGCAACTGGCGGCAGGAATGCGGCGGTTGATCAGGAGGCAACGGCCCGGTTACGGCAGGCCGGCACCGGGAGGTCGTTAGGGCGAAAACCGTTAGCGGGAAGGGGCGGCAACGGCACGCCGCGAGGCGACTGACAACGCCGCCCCGCTGCCGGACTTGGCCAGGCTCGGCGGCAGCACAAAGGTGACGCTGGTGCCTTCGCCGAGCACGCTGTCGATCACCAGCTCGCCGCCGTGAAGCTTCACCAGTGCAGCGGCAATCGGCAGACCCAGACCGGTTCCATCATGCTGGCGCGTGTAAGGGTTCTCAACCTGGCCGAAAGGCTGCATGACCTTCTCGAGCTGATCTTCGGGAATGCCGATGCCGCTGTCGGCGACCACCACACGCAGCCCGGCGCTTGCCGACCATTGAGCCGACAGAGAGATCCGCCCGCCCGCCTTTGTGAACTTGACGGCATTGCTCAACAGGTTCAGCAGAACCTGCCGGACATGCCGCGCATCGGCTTGCAGGATCGGAATCTTTCCGGACAGATCGACAGACAGTTGCAGTCTCTCTTCCGCCGCCTTCTCCTGGATCAGCAGCAGACAGGTTTCCGCCTCGGCGCGAAAGTCGACGTCCTCAATGTTGAGTTCGACCTTGCCCGCCTCGATCTTGGAGATGTCCAGGATATCGTTGATGAGTGCCAGAAGATGATTGCCGGAACCGTGCACCTGGCGCGCATAGTCGACATAACGGGGATCGCCGAGGGGACCGAAAAGCTCCATCACCATCATCTCTGAAAACCCGTTAATGGCGTTCAGAGGCGTGCGCAGCTCGTGGCTCATGTTCGCCAGGAAGGATGCCATTGCGCGGTTGGCCGACTCCGCCATGTCGCGGGCCTCCTCCAGCTCCGCCTCACGCTGCGCCTTCTGGGTCAGCAAAGCGCCGACCGAATTGACCGCCTCGTCCAACTGCTGCAGTTCCACCGAGGCGAAGGACGGCAAGGGATACGGTTTAACGTGGACGCCGCGGCTGAAGCTCACCAGATGCGCGACAAGCTTGTCGATGGGCCGGATCGCAAAGGCATTCACCAGCAGGAAAATCAGAAAGGAGAGGAGCAGGCAGGCGCCGCCGACCGCAACGGCGATCAGAAAAGTGTGTTTGGCAATCTCTTCCTGAAGCCGAGAGGTATCCCAGGCGAAGGTCATGCGGCCAAAGTCTTCGCCGGCAAAGGTTACGGACTTGGATATCTCGATCAGGTCTTCCCGAACCTCGGCGTCACGCTGCCAGGCATAGAGCGACACACCGGCTTCGTTCACGATGACCGCCGAGAAAAGGTCGGGATCGCGGACGATCATCTGACTCATGGTGGTCTCGAGGCGCGGCAGGTCTTCGCTGAGAATGTCCTCGAGGGAGGAGAGCCGGACGAGGTCGAACTTGCGTCCGGCCTCCTCGATTGATCGTTCGGTCAGGTAGGTCTGTTCAGTGTGGCGGATGATGAAACCCGCGAGCCCGCCCAGCAGAACGGCCAGCGCAGCCAGACCCAGAAGCAACTGCGTACCGAGGCGAAAGCGGCCCCGGCGCGCGTCACTGTATTCTGGCCCGATGATGCTGGGCATCGAATCATGCTGATCCATTTACCGCCTGCGAGCGCCGCCGGCGCCCTATCTACTGAAGTTGGGTCTTCTGAAGCTGGGTTTATTGAAGCTGCGCGAAGAACTGCGGGTTCGCGCGAATGGCGTCGCGCGTCGGCTCGTAGTCCCGGTCACTGCCTTCGAAGAAACCGTCGAAGCGCAGTGCCCGCAGAGCGGCGCTGTCATCTACGTTGAGAAGCGCCTGGCGCAGGGCGTCGCGTACCCGGGGGTCGAGACCGGCACGGGCGACCCAGGGCCGGGTTGAGTTGCTGAACTTCGCAAGCGCGCGGATCGGCACGCCTTTATCGACAAGCTTCTGGAAGGTCGTTTCCTCAAGCGCGCCGGCATCGAAAAGACCGGAGCCGACAGCCCGTCCGACCTTGTCATGCCGGCCGAGATATTCGTAGCGCGCAAGATCACGGGCATAGAGCCCAGCGCGCATCAGCGTCAGTTGGGAAAAGTACCGCCCCAAGGTCGACCGCTTGGAGCCGAAGGCGAAACTGTGGCCGCGGAGCTGCGATACATCGGTCAAGTTGCTGTCGCGATGCACCGCGATCACGCCGTCGAAGGATTTCGCGCCGTTCTTGTTCTCCATGGCCAGCACGGTAAGGCCACCGTTTTCATCTTTGGCGAAGATGTAGGAGGCGGGCCCAAGGCGGGTGAAGTCCGCCTCGCCATCGACAATCAAGGCAACGCCGGCTTCATAGCCTTTCACCAACTGCATCCTGATTTCGACTTCCTCGCCCAGTACCGCCGTCGCTTCCTTGGCGATCGCATCCAGGGTGGGACGCAGTTGGGCGACCATGGCGGAGGGCTTGTCCGGTGCATAGGTGCCGAAGGTCAAAACCACCTTGGCCTCGGCGGCAGCCGGTAAAAGGCCGGCGAATGCACAGACTATTAAAGCGGCCGCGGCTGATCGCACGGCGCTTCGGCGCGGGACTG
Organism: Pelagibius sp.; assembly: GCF_965249265.1. Taxonomy (NCBI): domain Bacteria; kingdom Pseudomonadati; phylum Pseudomonadota; class Alphaproteobacteria; order Rhodospirillales; family Rhodovibrionaceae; genus Pelagibius; species Pelagibius sp. The sequence goes on from NZ_OZ252224.1 coordinate 5,006,320, forward strand.
TGGTAACCATCTTAAACTACCCCATCGTAGCGTTAGGGATTCGTGTTGTTGGGGATAAGTTAAGAAGATCGAAGTTAATAAAACTTGAAAACTATTGGATCAATTCAACCGTATTGAGTATTCGCTGAAACAAACAACCTGGAATTGCCATACCTCGCCATACCCCGCCAGGCGTATCACCGGGCCGGCTGCCGGGACTAACGCCCTAACCCGCCTGGGCTTTCCTGCCTTTTGTCTTCCTCAGCCTCATCGCCCTCTTCCGGCAGCATGTGCCCGCGCATGAAATAGATCTGCGCCGCGACAAAAATAAAGGTGAGGACAAGGATCCCAAAGACTTTGAAATTCACCCAGAAATCGGTCGACTGGGTCCGCCAGACTACTTCGTTGAGGGCGGCCATGACGACAAAGAAACAGGCATAGCGCAGGGAAAGCTTCGTCCAGCCCGCTTCATCCAACGGCCAGACCGAAGCAAGCAACGGCTTCAACAGGGGCCGCTTAAAAAACAGGCCGCCGAACAGTATGGCCGCAAACAACAGCTGGACGATCGTCGGCTTCATCTTGAAGAACGTCTCGTCTTCCAGCCAAAGCGTCAGTCCGCCGAAGACCCCGACCACAACCGCGGTCACCAGGGGCATCGGCGGCAAGCGGCGCTCGATGGCAAAGGACAGCACCAGAGCAACGGCGGTGGCGATCATGATCGCCAGGGTCGCCGCCATCAGATCGCTCATCCAATAGACCCCGAGAAATATGGCCAGGGGGCCGTAATCGACGGCGGGCCTTAGCCAGGCCGGGGCTGAGGGTTTCATCCTGTTCTTTCTCCGTCTTCTTCTATCCGGGCCGTCTCGCCGGCCGGCGCAGCGCCCCTCCGGGCACGGTCAGGCAGGCTGTGGGGAAAACCCCTCTGCAGCACAGGCGCAGGACTGAATATAGGCGCAGGGCGCGCCGCTTGCACCCTTGCTGCCCGCGGTTGGGAGACTTTGTGGCGAATACCGGCCAAAGACGCCGAGAGCTTAACAGCTTCTTAAAGCTGCTGTGACAGTTTGAGGAGATCGCCCGCTGCAACAGGGAGTTGCTGAAAGATGTTCCAACAGTTCGCTTCTCCGGAAGACCTGAATCGCGAAACCCTGGCCTGTAAGACCACGGCCCGCGAAACCAAGCATCAAGCGGCAACAGTCACAGCCCGGCAGTCCCGTCAGGCCGAGAGCCAGCCGGCGGACCAGCGCGATCCTTTCATCGAGCACTATTTCAAGCGCATCGACCCGAAGATGGCGGCAAGCTTCAGCGAAGAACAGTGTGCCGCGATCAAGCAGATGTTCGGCGCCCGCGGCATCGCCAAGCACGCCGTGGAACTGCGCCGGTCGATCCCCATCGGGCGGCGGCGCTTCTATCTGGTTCTGCTGATGGGGCGCGAACAACGCACCTTCAACCGGCTTTTCAGCGAAGGCACCGCAACACGTTCCTTTGCCATCCTCGGCTATGCGATCACCGCGGCGCTGTGGCTGATCCCGGCCGTCGCTCTGGCCTTCGCCCTGCAGGCCCTGCTCTGATTCAGGCTCCTTCCAAGTAGCCTGCCGCCGCCGGACCGGCTTTGAATGCCGCCCCGGAGGGCGTTATCCTGGGGCATGCCCGGCCGCCCGACCATAGACCCGCGAACAGACACCGCCGCGCCCCGGCGTACAGAGACGTTAACAGCCGAACGCGGCAGTACCGCTGCCTTGCTGTCGCGTGGCCTTACCCGCTTTCATGCCGACCTTGGCCTTGTCTGCCTCTCCGAGTTCACCCTGCGATCCGGCCGGCGCGCCGACCTGATGTGTCTGGACGCAAAGGGCGGGCTGACGATCATCGAGATCAAGTCAAGCGTGGAGGATTTTCGCAGCGACAAGAAGTGGCCGGAATACCTGGACTACTGTGACCGCTTTTTCTTCGCCGTCCCCGAAGACTTCCCGCAGGCTTTGATTCCCGCCGATCATGGCCTGCTGGTGGCCGACGCCTATGGGGCCACCGTGATTCGAGAGAGCGCGCTCCGGCCCCTGAACGCCGCCCGCAGAAAGGCTGTCACCCTGCGTTTCGCCCAGACCGCTGCGCGCCGCCTGATGGGCCTGATCGACCCCGAAGGTTTCACCGCTCCCTGATACCCCTTACCCAGATATCGAGGGACCCGCCTTAACCGCTGCTTTCCAGCCGCTTGATCGTCGCCGTGGTCGAATGGCCGGGAGACAGGTCAGCCAGCACCACCCGCCCGCCATAGCTCTGCACAACCTCGGCGCCGACCACCTCGTCGATGCTGTAGTCGGCGCCCTTGACCAGAACCTCGGGGCGCAGCGCTTCTATCAGTGCCATCGGCGTATCCTCGGAGAACACCACCACCCGGCTGACGCTGGCGAGAGACGCCAGCACCGCAGCCCGCGCCGCTTCGCCCTGAACCGGACGGCTTTCGCCCTTCAGACGGCGCACCGAGGCATCGCTGTTGAGGCCCACCACCAGACGGTCGCAGGCGGCTTCGGCCTGCTGCAGCAGAGAGACATGCCCCGGATGCAGCAGGTCGAAGCAGCCGTTGGTGAAACCGACGCGCAGGCCCGCCTGGCGCCAGCGCGCGGCCCGGTCGAGCAGATTGTCCAGATCGACGACTTTCGATTCCGCCGCCATCAATTCGCTGGCATGGAACGCCTGGGCAATCTCCTGCGGCTGGGCCACGGCGGTTCCGAGTTTACCGACAACGATGGCCGCGGCGGTGTTGGCCAGACCCGCGGCTTGCACAGGCTGCAACCCGGCCCCCAGGGCTGCGGCAAAGACCGCCACAACGGTGTCTCCGGCGCCGGAGACATCATAGACCTCCCGCGCCTCGGCCTTCAGGTGATGAACGACGCCTGCGGTCGAATTCTCACTCCCCTCAACCAGGGTCATGCCCTGCTCGCTGCGGGTCGCCAGAACACCGCCGATGCCGGCGCTTTCGACGATCCGGCGGCAGGCGGCAACCACGTCTTCATCGCTGCCGCCGGGAAGACCGCTGGCTTCCTGCAGTTCGCGGCGATTTGGTGTGATCCAGCCGGCGCCGCAGTAGCGCGTGAAATCGCGTCCCTTGGGATCGACCACCAGGGAGCAGGCGCGCTGCCCGGCGGCCTCGACCACGGCGGCGATCACCACCGGGCTCAGCAACCCCTTGCCGTAGTCGGAGAGGATCACAGCAGCAGCATCCTTCATGGCGGCGAGGGCCGCCTCGATAACCGCGGCCTCGCTTGTGGCATCGAGATCCCCCGAGGCCTCGCGGTCGGCCCGCAGCAACTGCTGACCGCCGGCAACGTAGCGTTCCTTGATGGTGGTCGGCCGCCCGGCGGGGTTCAGCAGTTCGATGCTGCCGCCGACCGGCGCGAGGCAGTCGCGGGCAAGGCGCGCCACGTCATCACCGGCGGCATCCCGGCCCACCACGCCGACCCCCAGCGGCTGGGCGCCGAGCGCCGCCAGATTGCGCAGCACATTACCCGCGCCGCCCAGCATGGCGGCCTCGCGCTCTATCCGCATCACCGGGATCGGCGCTTCCGGCGAGATGCGTTCGACGCCGCCATAGATGAAGCGATCCAGCATGAAGTCGCCCAAGACCAGAACCGGGACGCCCTTCAGGCGGGCGATCAAGGCTGTCAGATCGGTTTCTTCACTCATCGACTGCATCCGGTCCTGCTGGGTTTCGCGCGACACCGCGCCCGCAGTTGTTTCTCATTCCGGGGCAATCCGATCAAGACCCCCGCCGATCAGGACCCACGCCGAAACCACGGTCTTGCCGCCGCCGGGTCCAACGGCCCGGGATTCAGACAGCCTTGCCGCAAAGCCTCAGCCGACCAGCAAATCTAGTTAATAGTATTAACTGAAATGCAATGAAAGATAATCAATATGATTGTTATTACTGCCCGAATCCCGCTCACAATCAGGATCCCACGGCGATCATGACAGCCTCTGTCAGCCAACAGTCGACCATGCAAGAACAGGCCTTGCTGAACCACATCAAACGTCTGGAGCGCAACGGACAGGATCATCTTTGCGTTCAAATACACCTTTCCAGCCTGATCGCCTTCGACCGGCTGCCGGACTGCCGGAACATCGCCCGGACCATGATGGACCGGGGAGCCAGAACCCACGACGCCAGTCTGTTCGAGCTTTTCAACAGCGATCTCTTCCTGGTCTATCATCGTAGCAATGCAGCTCAGATCGAAGAGGATCTGAACCGGCTGCGCAGGGTCTGTCGGGAAGACCCCTTCTTCGCCGCCGGCGCTGAAGCCGACGCGGCGTTCTGCAGTCACTTTGATTTGGGCGAGGGCTACGAAACGTTATCGGAGCGGGTGTTGTCGCTGCTCGCCGAACGGGCGGAAATGGAGAGGTCGGCCAGCGGTCCGCGCCGCAACGCGTTGCCTATCAGCCTCGCCGACCTGGCAGCCGTCGAAAAGGCCATCGCCCAAGCGGATCTTTCGGCCATGACCAGCCGCCAGGCGATCTGTCAACTCGACGAAAACGGCCGCCCGCAACCGCTGTTTCACGAGCTCTTCACCTCAATGAGCACGCTGCGCGACACCCTGTTGCCCGGTCATGACATCTTCTCGGACCCCTGGCTGTTCCAGCATCTGACGACAAAGCTGGACCAGCGCATGCTGGCATGGCTCGCCAAGAACGACGATGCGACCCTGCGGCACTCGTTCAGCATCAACGTCAATGTCACCTCGGTGTCGTCGCAGCGATTCCTGGAACTGGATGAAGAACTCGATCAGAAGCGGCGCAACACCATCTTCATAGAACTGCAGGCGCTCGACATCTTCGCCGATGTCGACCGCTACCTCTTCGTGCGCGACTTCCTGCTGGACCGTGGCTACCGCATCTGCCTTGACGGCGTCACCGAGTTGTCGCTGCCCTACATCGACCGTGCCGATATCGGCGCGGAACTGGTCAAGCTGCAATGGTCGAAAACCCTGCGCAGCCAGGTGGAGGGCCGCAATCGCAAGGGCCTGCGGTCGGCAATCGAGAAAACCGATCCGGCGCGCATCATTCTGACCCGCTGCGAAAGTGACGATGCGATCGAGCTGGGTCACGAGTTGGGCATCCACTTGTTCCAGGGGCACTTCCTGGATCATCTGCTGCGTGAGAACATCACCCGTGACGAAGCCGCCGGGCGCCTGAGCGCCGCCCTTGCGCGCCATCGCCGGACCGTGGCGCAACAACACGCCGCAGCCAACTCCTGAAGCAGCGCCGACCGGACCCGCGAACCTGCGGCGACCGGTTGATACGGACCGTAATCAGCCGGAATGGGTCGCCGTCCCCAATCCGACACCGTCCGGTGGATGTACTCCCGGCCCGGCCAAGCGCTGGGCGTCTGAGGAGAAGGCCGCCCTCGTTATGCCCGCCCTCGTTATGCAAGGCAGCGCCGCATCGAATTAACACGCCATGCTATAGGCTTCATAAATAGCGTTAACTGAATTGAAAGAGGCGAGCGGTTATTTAGCCTAAACAGCTAATGAGTTTGATGTGGATAGTGGGAGCTAGCGTCGACCATGGCACGCTCGCCTGAGCAGCAGAAAATGCAGGAACAGGCCTTACTCAATCACATTAAGCGCCTGGAACGCAGCGGCAGTGACTATCTGGCCGTCCAGATCCATCTCTCCAGACTGATCGATCTCGACCGCCTGCCTGAATGCCTGAATGTCGCTCAGACCATGATGGCCCGGGTCGCAAAAACCAACGACGCCAGCCTCTTCGATCTGTTCAACAACGACCTTTTTCTGGTCTATCACCGCGACAGCGCGACGCAAATCGACGCCACCATGAAACGCCTCTGCCGGATCTTGAAGGAGGATCCCTTCTTCGCCAGCGAGCCCTGCGCCAAGGCGGCTTTCTACAGGCACTTCGATCTCGGCGACGAATACCAGGAGGTGTTGAACCGCGCCCAATCCCTTGTCGAGGCCCGCGAGAAGCAAGACGCCGCCCACGCCGACAAACGCACAAAGCCCAAACACAGCCCGATCACCCTCACCGATCTTGTCGCGGTGGAAAAAGCCATCACCCAGGCCGATCTTTCGACCATGACCAGCCGCCAGGCGGTCTGCGAGATGGACGAAAACGGCAGGCCGCAACCGCTCTTCTACGAGCTCTTCACCTCGATGACCTCGCTGCGCGATACCCTGCTGCCCGGGCAGGACATCTTTTCCGACCCCTGGCTGTTCCAGTATCTCACCACCAAACTCGACCAACGCATGTTGGCCTGGCTCGGCAAGAACGACGACGCCACGCTGAAGCATTCCTTCAGCCTGAACATCAACATCGCTTCGCTGCTGTCGCCACGTTTCCTTGAACTCGACGAACAGATCGACCGGCAAAGGCGCAACACCATCATCATCGAACTGCAGATGCAGGACATCTACGCCGATGTCACCCGCTACCTCTTCGTGCGTGAATACCTGTTGGACCGTGGTTACCGGATCTGTCTGGACGGCATCACCGAAACCTCGCTGCCCTACGTCAACCGCAAGGAACTCGGTGCCGAGCTGCTGAAACTGCAGTGGTCGAAGAGCCTGCGCAGCCAGATCGAAGGCAAGAACCGCAGCAGTCTGCGCGACGCCCTGGAAAGGGTCGATCCAAAGCGTGTCATCCTTTCACGCTGCGAAAGCGACGACGCGATCGAACTGGGCGGCAAGCTCGGCATATGGCTGTTCCAGGGTTACTATCTCGATGACCTGCTGAGCGAAAAGATCACCCGGGAAGAAGCCAGCGAACGCCTGGGCGCCGCCCTGACCAGGCACCGCCGTGCGGCGGCGCCGGCCAACATGGCGGTCAGTTCCTAGGCGCGTATTTGGCCAGGATACGCTGCAGCGTGCGCCGATGCATGCGCAGGCGCCTCGCCGTCTCCGAAACATTCCGGTCGCATTGCTCGTAGACCCGTTGAATATGCTCCCAGCGCACCCGGTCGGCGCTCATCGGGTTGCAGGGCGGCGGCGGCAGGACCTCTTCCTGTTCCAATAAAGCCGCTTCCACCTGATCGGCATCCGCCGGCTTCGGCAGATAGTCCGTCGCCCCGACCTTAACCGCCGCAACGGCCGTAGCGATGTTGCCGTAGCCGGTCAGAACGATGATCCGGGCATCTTCACGCGCGGCACGCAGGGCCTGTACCACTTCAAGGCCCGATCCGTCATCGAGACGCAGATCCACTACCGCATAGCCGGGCGCCGAAGCCTGAGACAGTGCCAGGCCATCGGCCACGGTATAGGCCGTGCGCACGGAAAAACCCCGGCGCTCCATGGCCCGTGCCAGACGATCGCAGAAGCGTTGATCGTCATCGACAATAACCAGTTCGCGCGCTGCGGCCTGCGCTTCAGCTTCGCTTACCATTCTCTTCTCCTATCCGTCTTCTCGTCCGTCACCTTGCTTTGCGGCGCTCGCCGCCGGCGACACTTCAACCACTTCCAAGCGATGGCGCGGCCAGCGAATCTCCACCACCGCGCCGCCTGAGATCTCGTTCGAGAATTCGATACCGGCGCCGAAATGCGCCAGCAGCGTGCGGGCGATGAAGATGCCAAGGCCCATGTGCTGACTGCCGCCGCGCCGACGGTCGCGCGAGCCGGTTGAATAGTAGGGCTCGCCCAGGCGGCTGAGTTCGGTCACGTCAAAGCCCGGCCCGTCGTCAATGATCCGCAGCATCACCGACTCTTCGTCCCAGGTCAGGTCGACAACCACTTTGCGGCGCGCAAACTGCACCGCGTTCTGTATCAGGGTGCCAAGCCCGTGCAGCACCTCGGCATTGCGGATCACCGTCGGCTGGGAGGCGTCGCTGTCGATCGCCGGACCGGCGCTGATTTCAACCGTCACGCCGTCGCGTTGATGCGGGCCGGCCGCCGCCTCCACCAGGGCCACCATGGGCAAGCGGTGATAGGGCGAGCCGTCGTCCCAGGCCGGCCGTTCGGCCAGCCCGGCGAGAATGGAACGGCAGCGCAGGGATTCCGCATGGAGCAGTTCCACGTCCTCGCGCCAGGGCGAATCCACCGCCAGTTCGCGCTGCAGTTCCCGCGCCACGACGGCGATGGTGGCCAGCGGCGTGCCGAGTTCATGGGCCGCCGCCGCCGCCAGGCCGCCAAGTGCGGAAAGCTGCTGCTCGCGCGCCAAAGCCAGCCGCGTTGCCTCCAGCGCCTGCGACATCTGCCTGTTTTCCTGAGCCACGGATGACACGTAGGAAGCGATGAAGATCACTGCAATCACCAAGGCGGTCCAGACGCCGGCAATGTAAACCGGCGACAGCAGGATGCCCGATTCGCTCCACGGCAGGGGCAGATACCAAACCGCCAGGATCGAGACCAGAAACAAGGCCAGGGCCGAGATCGTCAGGGTGCTGCGCCGCGACAGGGCCCAGCCCGAGACCACCACCGGCGCCAGAAGCAGCATTGCAAAAGGGTTTTGCAGACCACCGGTGAGGCCGAGCAGGGTCGCAAGCTGGACCACGTCGAAACAGAGGTTCCAGATCGCCTCGCGGTCGCTGGCCCAGGTCGCACTGGGCCGGGTGACCGACAGCACCACATTGAGCACGCCGGAAAAGGCAATCACCGACATGGCCGGCACGAAAGGAATATCAAAGCCGAGACCGAAGTAGACGACCGCCAGGGTGATCGCCTGCCCCCCAAGCGCAATCCAGCGGATGACGATCAGGGTGCGCAGGCGCAGGCGCCCGTTCGGGGCCGGCGCCGCCGTGGCGGCCAGCGGAGAGATCTCGGCAGCTCTCTCCGGGCCGGAGAGCTCAGAGGCAGCCTTAGGAGCGTTCTGGGGGGCGGTCTCGCTCATGGCGCACAGTCTCGCTCTGCAGCGCGGAAAGGCAAGACCCAGAAACCGGCACCCGGAACAGTTTGTTTTTTGCGGTTCAGCCTGCTTCGCTGGGTCCCGAAACCGCGGCCTCCGCGAAGGTCGCCATGCCGTTGTGGCAGGCAACGGCAGCCTTCAGCAGCAGGACGCCGACCATCGCGCCGGAGGCCTCGCCCAGGCGCAGCCCGAGATCGACCAGGGCCTCTTTGCCGAGACGCTTTAGAAGGTGCTTATGTCCGGGTTCGGCGGAGACGTGCGAGACCACGCAGTGGTCGATCGCCTGCGGGTCCAGGGCGTGGATCACCGCCGCCGCCGCGGTGCAGGCATAGCCGTCCAGCAGCACCGGCGTGCGCGCCAGCCGCGCCGCCAGGATGGCGCCGGCGATCGCCGCCAGCTCACGCCCGCCGAGACGGCGCAGCACCTCAAGGGGATCATTCAGGCTGTCCCGATGAAGCGCCACCGCCTGATCGATCAGCCTGGCCTTTTCGGCCATGCGTTCGGCATCGATGCCGGTGCCCGGCCCCACCCAATCGGACGCCGGGCCGCCATAGAGGCCGCAACACAGCGCCGCCGCCGAGGTGGTGTTGCCGATCCCCATCTCGCCCAGGGCCAACACGTCGATGCCACTCTCAACCGCCATCATGCCGTAGGCCATGGCCCGGGCGCAGTCCTCCTCGTCCATGGCCGGGCCTTCGGACATGTCGGCGGTGGGCTCCTCCAAGGCCATCTCGTAGACCCTGAGGTCGGCGTTCGCCAGACTGCAGAGCTGGTTCACCGCGGCGCCGCCGTCGATGAAGTTCTTCACCATCTGGGCCGTCACTTCCGCCGGATAGGCAGAGACGCCTTTCTGCGCAATCCCGTGATTGCCCGCAAAGACCGCGGTGTAGGGGCGTTCCACCGAGGGCGGGTTGCGGCCTTGCCAGGTCGCCAGCCAGACCGCCAGATCCTCCAGCCGTCCCAGAGAGCCGGCGGGCTTGGTCAGCTCCGCCTGGCGGTCGCGGGCGATCGCCGCCGCCACCCCATCCGCCGCCGGCAGATCGTTCAGCAGAGCGCGGATTTCGTCGAAACTTGCGATTGCCTCCGCGGATGTCATGACGGCGCAGTCCTCATGGCAGAAAGTCTCCGAACATCAAAGCTGTGACGGGCCGCGACAGGATTAGGCCCGCGCGGCGAACTGTCCTATAAACGGCCCCCAGAAGAAACACCCGAGAAGAAACACTCAAGAAGAAACACCGAAGCCAGACCTCGACGCCTCTTCCGAACCTCAACAGATCACTGCACCACGGACCACCGCCGTGTCCCCCTCCACCGAAACGCCGCCGCCCCGCCTGTCGCCGCAAAGCTGGCTGCAGGACCTGCAGATCGCCGTCGCGCTGCTGACCCGGCTGCCCAGCGGCAAAATTGCCGAGGACCCGGCCCCCTGCCTGGCCCGGGCGAGCCGCTGCTATCCGCTGGTGGGGGCGCTGGTCGGCGGATTGGCGGGGCTGGTTTTGCTGGTGACGGACGGATTTGGCCTGCCGGCGATCCCGGCAGCCCTGCTGGCCATTGCCACAACGGTGCTGATCACCGGCGCCCTGCATGAAGACGGCCTGGCCGATCTGGCAGACGGCTTCGGCGGCGGCCGCGACCGGGCGCAGAAGCTGGCCATCATGCGCGACAGCCGGATCGGCAGCTACGGTGTCCTCGCCCTGATTCTCACGGTCGCCCTGCGCGGCTTCAGCCTGGCCGCGATCGCCGACCCTCTGACGGCGATCGCGGTGCTGATCGCCGCGGAAAGCCTGTCGCGCGGCGGCCTCGCAAGCATCATGGCAATGCTGCCTGCTGCACGGCCCGACGGTTTGGCCGCCCATGTCGGCCGCCCCCGGGGCAGCGATGCCCTGACCGCCGCGGCCATCGCCCTGGCCATAGCCTTGCTGCTGCTGGACTGGCAGGCGGCCGTGTTGGCCGCCGTGGCGACCGTGCTCTTTCAAGGTGGGCTGGCGCTCTTGGCACGGCGCCAGATCGGCGGCTATACCGGCGACGTTCTGGGCGCCGCGCAGCAGGTTGCTGCAACCGCTGTCTTGCTGGTGCTCGCCGCCGCCCTCGGCTGACCGCAAAAGACTTTGGGACAGGAAGGACAGAGAATGGAGACGACCCGCTGGTGGTGGGTGCGCCATGCGCCGGTGACCGGCCACGACGGCCGGATCTACGGCAACCGCGATGTGGCTTGCGACTGCAGTGACACCGCGGTGTTTCGCGGTCTCGCCGGACAACTGCCCGACCAGGCGGCCTGGGTCGTCACCCCGCTCGGGCGCACAAGGCAGACCGCCGAGGCCATCGTCAACCACCACCCGGCGGAACCGGAGTTCGACGTCGAGCCCCACCTTGCCGAACAAAACTTCGGTAACTGGCAGGGCATGACCTATGCCGAGCTGGATCAACAGCGCGAGGGCGACTGGCATCGTTTCTGGCTGGCACCGGCGGAGGAAACCCCGCCCGGCGGCGAAAGCTTCGCCACGGTCTGCCAAAGGGTAGCCGGCGCCGTCAGCCGCCTGAATCAGCGTTTTTCCGGCCGCGATATCATCTGTGTGAGCCATGGCGGACCTATTCGCGCCGCCCTGGGCCATGCCCTCGGCCTGACGCCGGAAGCGGCCCTGGCCTTTTCCATCGACAACTGCGCGTTGACGCGGCTCGACCACTTCGCGGCAACAGACGGCAAACCGGAAAGCTGGCGCGTTGCACTGGTCAACGGACGCCCCCATATGCCGGGTAGCTAAAGTATAACCGCCCGGCGGCGCCGGACGCTTCGGCGTTACCCAGAAAGGGACGGACCGAAAAGAGGCGGAAAAGTGACCGGAATAGGCGGGTTTCCACCCCTTTCGGGCGCATGATTGCCTCTCCCGAAGCACCAGGAGGCCATGTTAGCTTTGCCCCTACTGGTTTTCAGGCCGGTTTTGAGGTCGTCAATTTTCAGGAAGGTTTTTTCATGATTGGTTCTGCGATTCAGAGCGGCCTGCGGATAATGGCTGCCGCGCTCTTCATTGTCTCGGCCGGCGGCACCGCGCTGGCGCAGGCCGAATCCGAGTCCGAAGCCCTGGTGACCGAATCCCGGCTGAGCGTCGACCGCCTGATGGCCGACAAGGATTTCTTTCAGCTGCCGAACTTCATCAAGAACGCCAAGGGCATCTACATCGTGCCGCAGTTGGTGAAGGGCGGTTTCATCATCGGCGCCGAGGGCGGATCGGGCGTCTTCCTGGCGCGCGGCACCGACGGGTCCTGGTCGGCGCCGGCCTTCTACACCCTGGCCGCCGGCTCCATCGGCCTGCAGGTCGGCGGCGAAGTGAAGGAAGTGGTCTTCGTGCTGATGAGCGACAAGGCGGTGGACGCCATGCTGTCGAGCGAGTTCAAGCTCGGCGCCGATGCCAGCATCTCGGTCGGCCCCATCGGCCGCGGCGTCGAGGCGTCACGCACCACCGATCTGACTTCCGACATCTATGCCTTCTCGAAATCCGTCGGCCTGTTCGGCGGCGGCGCGCTGGAGGGTGCCAAGATCTTCGAGCGGGAGTCCCTGAATACCGGCTATTACGGCAGCGGCGCGACGGCGCGCAGCATCGTCATCGACCGTAAATTCAGCAACGCCCAGGCGGACAAACTGCGCGAAACCCTGCCTTAAAGCGGATCCTGCCAGCTCATCCGGTAAAAAATCCGGGTCCGCGACAGCGCGCCGCATTGCGGTGCGCTGTTTTGCTTTCTATATCAATACTATGGTCCAGGAACCCTGCTCCGGGGCCGATTTGCCGTGACCGCCTGATGACAATGGGGATTTGAGCCGATGCCGAGGAATTTGCGTATCCTGCTGATCACCGCGCTGGGTCTGGCCTTGGTCGGCATCGGCCTGGGCACCTGGTTCTCGCTTCAGCCCAAGGGCCCGGCGCAGATCACCTCCAGCGAGACCCGCAGCAGCGGCACCGCCCTGATCGGCGGTCCCTTCACCCTGACCGATCACCAGGGCCAGCGCCGCAGCGAGGCGGATTTCGAGGGCCGCTACATGCTGATCTTCTTCGGCTACACCTACTGCCCCGATATCTGCCCGACCAGCCTCTCCACCATCACCCAGGGCCTGGACATCCTGGCCGAGACCAGCGAAGCCAAGGCCGCCGCCGTGACGCCGGTTTTCGTTTCCGTCGATCCGGCGCGCGATACCACTGAAGCCCTGGCCCAGTACGTCGATCACTTCCACCCCTCCATGGTCGGTATGACCGGCAGCGAGGAAGAGGTGGCCGCGGCCGCCAAGGCCTATCGCGTGTTCTACAAGAAGGTCGAACAGGCCGACGCCAGCGACTATCTGGTGGATCACTCCTCGATCATCTATCTGATGGCCCCGGACGGCAGCTATCTGACCCATTTCACCCACGCCAGCACCGGCGAGGACATCGCCGAGGGCCTGGCGCAGAGCGTCGACCCGGCCCTGGTCGCGGGCAGTTGAGCTGTTTGGGTAGTTCCGCCCGGATATCAGCGATAAATTAGATATCGGCGATGCGGCGGCCGCTCTCCGGATCGAAGAGATGGAGGGCGCCGGGGTCGGCGACCAGCGGCAGGCTGTCGCCCTCGGTCATCTTCATGGTGCCCGGCACCCGCAAGGTCAGGCTGTCGCTCTGACCCGCCAGGGTGCCGTGGGCCAGGGTGTCGGCCCCGAGTGTTTCCACCATCTGAACCTGCAGGGTAAAGGCCGGATCGCTGCCGCCCGCCGCGTGCAGATGCTCGGGCCGGACCCCCAGGGTCAGCCGCCGCCCGGCCTGGCTGCCCATGCCGTTCGACAGGCGGATGGCGGCGCCCTGGCTGACCGTCAGGCTGCCGCCGTCGCCGGCGACTTCGGCCGGCAGAAAGTTCATCGCCGGCGACCCGATGAAGCCGGCGACGAAAAGACTGGCCGGCCGTTCGTAGATTTCCAGCGGGCTGTCGATCTGTTCGGCATGGCCGCCGTTCATCACGATCAGCTTGTCGGCCATGGTCATGGCCTCCACCTGATCATGGGTGACGTAGACGGAGGTGGTGCCGAGACGGCGCTGCAGGCGCTTGATCTCCAGGCGCATCTGCACCCGCAGCTTGGCGTCCAGGTTCGACAGTGGTTCGTCGAAGAGGAAGGCCGCGGGCTTACGCACGATGGCGCGGCCCATGGCGACGCGCTGGCGCTGACCGCCGGAAAGCTGGCGCGGCTTGCGGGTCAGCAGATCCTTCAGTTCCAGAATACCGGCGGCCTCGGCGACCCGTTCGTCGATCTCGGCGCGGGGCGTGCCGGCGATCTTTAGGCCGTAGGCCATGTTGTCGTAGACCGTCATATGCGGGTAGAGCGCATAGTTCTGGAACACCATGGCGATGTCGCGGTCCTTGGGCTCCAGCTCGTTCACCACTTGGCCGCCGATGGCAATCTCGCCTTCGGTAATGCGCTCCAGGCCGGCGATCATGCGCAGCAGGGTCGACTTGCCGCAGCCCGAAGGACCGACGATGACGGCGAACTCGCCGTCGTGGATGTCGACGGAAACCCCGTGGATCACCTTGGTGTCGCCGTAGCTCTTTTTCACCGAGCGGATGGAGATGTCTGCCATGGCGTTTCCTAGTTTCCGTATCTCATTTTTCGGTCTCCACTAGGCCCTTCACGAAGAGCCGCTGCATCGCCACCACCACGAAGACAGGTGGGATCATCGCCAGGATCGCGGTGGCCATGATGAGGTGCCAGAGCGGTTCGGAGTCCGGCACCGCGACCATCCGCTGAATGCCCATGACGATGGTGTAGTAGGACTCGTCGTTCGTCACCAACAGCGGCCAGAGATATTGGTTCCAACCGAAGATGAAGAGGATGACGAAGAGCGCGGCGATGTTGGTGCGCGACAGGGGCAGCAGGATGTCCCAGAAAAAACGTAAGGGCCCCGCGCCGTCGATGCGCGCGGCCTCCAGCATCTCGTCGGGAATGGTCAGAAAGAACTGACGGAACAGGAAGGTCGCCGTCGCCGAAGCGATCAGGGGCACCGACAGGCCGGCATAGCTGTCCAGCATGCCGAGCAGCGCCACCACCTCGAAGGTCGGCAGGATGCGCACCTCGACCGGCAGCATCAGGGTCATGAAGATGACCCAGAAGGCGGTGGTACGAAAGGGGAAGCTGAAATAGACGATGGCGAAGGCGGAGATGATGGAGATGGCGATCTTGCCGAAGGCGATGGCGAAGGCCATCACCAGGCTGTTGATCATCATCGTCAGCACCGGCGGGCTGCCCGCCGCCTCGACGCCGCCGCTAAGGGCGGAGCCGTAGTTTTCCAGGAAATGGCCGCCGGGCCAGAGCGGCAGCACGCCGGAGACCAGGCCCTCGACCGGATAGGTCGAGGCGACGAAGGCAAGCCAGATCGGAAAGGCGACCAGTAGTGCGCCCAGGATCAGCACGATGTGGGTGACGGCGGTGAAGACGGGGCGGTTCTCGATCATCTGCCGGGCATCCCTCAGTACTCCACCCGGCGCTCGATGTAGCGGAACTGCACCACCGTGAGTGCCACCACGATGATCATCAGGATGACCGATTGCGCCGCCGAGCCGCCGAGATCGCCGCCGTTGAATCCATCATTGTAGACCTTGTAGACCAGGATGTTGGTTGCCTGCGCCGGCCCGCCGGAGGTGGTGGCGTGGATGATCCCGAAGGTATCGAAGAAGGCGTAGACCACATTCACCACCAGCAGGAAAAAGGTGGTGGGCGAGAGCAGCGGAAAGATGATGGTCCAGAAGCGCTTCACCGGACCGGCGCCGTCGATGGCCGCCGCCTCGATCAACGACTTGGGGATCGCCTGCAACCCTGCCAGAAAGAACAGGAAGTTGTAGCTCACCTGCTTCCAGGAAGCGGCAATAATCACCAGGGTCATTGCATTGCCGCCGCTGAGGTAATGGTTCCAGTCATAGCCGAGCTGCCGCAGGGCGTAGGCCAAGACCCCGATGGAAGGGTTGAACATGAACCACCAGAGAACGCCGGCGACGGCGGGCGCCACGGCGTATGGCCAGATCAACAGCGTCTTATAGGCCGTGCTGCCGCGTATCACCCGGTCTGCCATAGCGGCAAGAATGAGCGCGCTGCCCATGGACAGCAGTGTCACTCCGAGGCTGAAAACAATGGTGGTCTTGAACGAATTCAAGTAGCCGGGATCGGCAAAGAGGTCTTCAAAATTCTCAAACCAGACGAATTGTGAACTTGTACCGAATTGGTTCTCAAGCAGAACCGCTTGATAGAGTGCATGGATAGCCGGCCAGATGAAGAAGACCAGGGTGATGGCCAACTGGGGCAGGACCAGAAAATAGGGCAGGGCGCGCCCTTGGAAGATGACCCGCTTGTGCTGCATAGGGAATCAGCCGAACCCGAAAGCCGCGGCGGACCGGAAGCACCCGGCCCGCCGCGGCCTGTCGGGGACAGGACCTTAGTTGACGGTCTTTTCGAATTTACGCAGCAAGGTGTTGCCGCGGTTGACGGCGTCGTCGAGGCCCTGCTGGGCGGTCTTGTCGCCGTTCCAGATGGCCTCCAGTTCTTCGTTGATCACGTCACGGATCTGCACGAAGTTGCCGAGCCGCAAGCCCTTGGAGTTCTCCGTCGGGGCATTGGCGGTCATCTGCATAATGGCCACGTCGGTGCCCGGGTTCTGCTCGTAGAAACCCTGTTCCTTGGTCAGCTTGGCCGCCGCATGGGTGATCGGCAGGTAACCGGTGAACTGGTGCCAGTCGGCCTGCACCTCTGCTGAGGAGAGGTAGGAGAAGAACTTGGCAACGCCCTTGTACTCCGCGTCCTCATGGCCGGTCAGCACCCAGAGGGTGGCGCCGCCGATGATGGAGTTCTGCGGCTTGCCGGCATCCGGCCAGTAAGGCAGGGAGCCGACGCCGAACTCGAATTCCGTGGCGTTGGCCTTCACCCCGGCATAGGCCGCCGAGGAGTTCATGTACATGCCGCATTCCTGGTTATAGAACTTCGGCGCCGAATCGGAGCGGCGTCCGCCGTAGTCGAAGATCTTCTCCTGCTGCCAGGAGGCCAGGGTGCCGACGTGCTTCACGTGCAGCGGGGAGTTGAAGGCCAGCTCCGTATCGACCCCGGCAAAGCCGTTGGCCTTGGTGGCGAAGGGCACGTTATGCCAGGCGCTGAAGTTCTCGAGCTGCACCCAGGACTGCCAGCCGGTGGTGAAGCCGCAGGCATAACCGGCGGCCTGCAGCTTGCGCGCCGCGGCCTCGACTTCAGGCCAGGTCGCCGGCGCCTTGCTGGCATCGAGACCGGCCTTCGCGAAGGCATCCTTGTTGTAGTAGAGCACCGGGGTGGAGCTGTTGAACGGCATGGACAGCATGTTGCCGTCGGTGTCGGTGTAGTAGCCGGTGACCGAGGCCAGATAGGCGCTGGGGTCGAAGGGCTCGCCGGCTTCGGTCATCAACTGATAGACCGGCTTGATGGCGCCCTTGGCACCCATCATGGAGGCGGTGCCGACCTCGAAGACCTGAACGATATGGGGCTGCTGCTTGGCGCGGAAGGCCGCGACGGCCGAGGTCATGGTCTCGGTGTAGTTGCCCTTGTAGACCGGCAACAGTTTGTAGTCGCTCTGGGAGGCGTTGAAGCCCTCGGCGATCTCGTTGACTTTCTCACCCAGCTTGCCGCCCATGGCATGCCACCAGTTGATCTCGGTGGCGGCCAGGGCCGCGCTCGGCAGGCTGCCGGCAAAGGCGGCGGCGGCAGCCAGGGTTATGGCTTTGCGGTTCAGACGCATGAGGATTCCTTCCCTGTTAAGGCGACTAAGCTGATTTCGGCTCGGATAGTTCCAATTCGGCGCTGAAGCTAGCCATGAGCCGCGATGCTCTTTTGACATCTTTGTTACTGTTTTATGACAGAGCGATTGTGTGCCGATGAAAGAAGCTGAGCAAGATGATTACATCACCCTTCCCCCAATTATGCGCAAGCTTCGGATAGAGAGGGCTGCCGAACCTGGCTAAAAAGGCAGAAATCACGGTACTTTAAGGATGGGAAAGCGGAAAATGGACATCGAGAGGGCCAAAAAAGCGGTGAAGGCAAAAACGAATGCCGGCGAGCGTCAGATCGCGCTGGTCCGTGAGGCCTGCGCCATGATCGACGAGAGCGAAGGCGAGCGCATGACCCTGGCGGAGATCGCCGGCGCGCTCGACGTCAGCCCCTGGCACCTGCAGCGCCTGTTCAAGCGGACCATGGGGGTCAGTCCCCGGGACTATAACGACGCGCGCCGCAGCGCCGCCTTCCGCGAACAGCTGAAGCAGGGCGAGTCGATCGCCCAGGCGACCTACGGCGCGGGCTACGGCTCCTCCAGCCGGGTCTATGAGCGGGCCGAGCGCCTGCTGGGCATGACCCCGGCCTCCTACGCCAAGGGCGGCAAGGGCGCCGAGATTGCTTACGACGTTGTGGCCTCGCCGCTCGGGCGCCTGCTGGTCGCCGCCACCGCCAAGGGGCTCTGCTTCCTCAGCCTCGGCAACGACGAAGAGGCCCTGATCGCGGAGCTGGAACAGGAGTTTCCGAAGGCCGAGAGCATCACCCGCGACCGCCATTCCATTGCCCAGTCGGTGGCCGTGGTGATCGACTTCCTGGAAGGCAAAACCCCCAATGCCGAGCTGCCCCTGGACGTCCAGGCCACCGCCTTTCAGCGCCGGGTCTGGCAGGAGTTGATCGCCATTCCCTGCGGCGAAACCCGCAGCTATTCCGAGATCGCCGAGAGCCTGGGCGTGCCCAAGGGCCAGCGCGCGGTCGGCCGCGCCTGCGCCACCAACCCGGTCTCCCTTGTCATTCCCTGTCACCGGGCGCTGCGCGAAAACGGCGAGCTGGGCGGCTACCGCTGGGGCCTCGACCGCAAGGCTGTGCTGCTGACCAAGGAAGCCGAGCGCGCGGAGTAGCGTGTTGCGATTTACGTCGAAGAGGTTCCGGCCGACGAAGGAATCTTGACGCACCCTTCGAGACGCGGCCCGTAGGGCCGCTCCTCAGGGTGAGGCCAATTCATCAACCTCATGGTGAGGAGCCCCGAAGGGCCGTCTCGAACCATGCGGCAGGTTGAAAGTCCCTCTCGAAGAGAGCTGCCCGCCGGAGTCAGAGGTAGCGCCCGCGCTCCAGGATCTCCAGGCAGTACTGCTTATAGGTCATGCCCAGCTCGCGGGCCCGCTTGGCGCGGCTGCGCACCACCTCCACCGGCGGAGACTTCCAGGCCGCCTTCTGCGCCCGCTTCCAGGCGTAGAGATGCCAGGCGGACTGCACCAGCGGCGGCCCGGCGTTGTGGCCGATGCCGATTTCCTCAAGCCGCAGGCTGTTGCGTCGGTGCAGGCTATCCATTCCCATAACCTACTGAGAAGGATCGCCGATCCGCAACCGTCTGAAGTCGGCCGGGGCCCGGGCCTTGCCGGAATCCGGCAGGCCGCGCTATAGAGATTCATGGCTTTGCGCAGCACCGCCCCCCGCAACATCCACCTTCAGGCCCTGCAACCCGGCAGCCTTGAGGTTGCCGAGCGGGAAGTGCCGGTCGAACTGCAGCGCCATCCGCGGGCCCGGCGCATCAGCCTCAGAATCAGCAAAACCGGCGACGGCATCGTCATGGTGCTGCCCAAGCGCGCCGCGATCCGCGAGGCCATGGACTTCGCCGAACGCAACAGCGGATGGATATTGAAACACCTGGAAGACCAACCGGCGCGCATCGCCTTTGCGCCCGGGGCGATCATCCCCCTGTTCGGGGTCGATCATGTGGTGGAACACGATGCCGCCGCCAAACGGGGCGTCTGGCGCGGCGAGGGGCGCATCCTCGTCTCCGGCCAGGCCGAACACCTGCCGCGGCGGCTCGGCGATTTCCTGAAACGCGAAGCGCACCGGGAGATCGGCCAGCGGGCCCGCGAAAAGGCCGCGCGGATCGACCGCCGTATCGGCCGCATCAGCCTGCGCGACACCCGCAGCCGCTGGGGTAGCTGTTCCAGCAGGGGCGACATGAACTTTTCCTGGCGCCTCGTCCTGACACCGGACTACGTGCTCGACTACGTCGTCGCCCACGAGGTGGCGCATTTGATGGAACTGAACCATTCGCAACGTTTCTGGCGCCTCACCGACAGCCTGACGCCGGAAATGGAGCGCGCCAAGGACTGGCTCAGCCGCGAGGGCGGCAGGGTCCACCGCTACGGCTAGACCATGCGTCCTTCGCAGCGCGGTTACCATTATGCTGCGCGTCACCAAACAGAACTGAGCACCTAACTCACCCCGGCCTCTTGCGATCCTGAAGCCGCGCTAAGAGATCTTCCAGTTGATACAGCCCTTTGATTATCTCTTTGGTTAGCTCTATCGCTAACGCTGATTCGTCTTTGCCGATCTCGTCATACTGTCGAGCTTCGACATGTGCTGCATCATTACCAAGTAGCTTTAGCTCACCCATTGCGTCCAACAACGCCTCAGGCAAAACGATTCGCGTTCTTAGATGCTGAAGTCTTTCATGGAGGTTTTTACCCTCAGCATCGTTCTCATCACAAATCTCTTCCAACAGGCGTCGGATCATCATTGCGGCCGCTCGATATGAACCAGCACCATGACAAGCGACTGCCTCGCTGATCGTCCGCTGACAACGGGAGGGCACATTCTCTGTGTTGAAGTCGATTAGCTCTGGCGGAAAGACCGCAAGTCGTCCCTGCAGGCCATCGTTTACGACTACCACAAGTCCTCTACATTCCGGATTGGGGCAGAAGTGAAAAGACGCTGTCACATCTGAGAGGTACGTACCACCGATGGGCAAAGCCTTACACTTCTTTTTGTAGAGAATCCCGTTTGTACCCGCGAGATTGGCCATACCTTTGTGACGGCAATGGGGGCAGTCGATAGCTTGTGGCTGGATGCTGTCGACTGACTGAACACCCTGCTCAGGGCGCCAAATATTCTGATCAAGGTATTCGTAGCTGATGACGGCGTTGTCGCTCACCTCGGCTCGCTCCCAAAGAAAAAATCGGAAAAGTTGAAATGTTTGAACGATATTACCCCAATTAGTCTTCATCCAAAATCGAAAGGAGGCTGATATGCATCCGGCCACGCACCCTGTCACCGCCAGAAAGCGTCACGTCCTTCGAGAGTTCGAAGGACGCCGGACCTCCGAACACGTCCCCTCTTGTATTGAGGAAAACTGAAGACCCGTCTCGAATGGTGCGCGTACCTGATCGTAAAACCACTTGGTCTCTTTACCTTGGCACCTTCTCCACCGAAGGCACCCAGACATAGCCGTCGGGATCGACGAGAAAGGCTTCACGCAGGCCGTGCGGCTTGTCCGCCGGAGCCTGCAGGACATGATGGCCGGCGGCGTCGGCCCGGGCGGCGGCGGCATCGGGGTCGATGCCGTAGAGGCGCAGTTCCAGGCCGGCGCCACGAATTGCCCCGTCGCCGGTGAGGGCAAGCAACGGATTGGCGTGATAGCTGGCGTCGGAATGCAGCATCCATTCCTGGCCCCGGTGCCGGCAGACGGCGAAGTCCCGGTCGGCGTAGACCTTTTCGACCAGCAGAACCTCAGACAGGAAGGTCAGGCTGCGCCCGACATCGCGCACCAGCATGTTGACGCCGAACCCCTGCAGGGAGCGGCCATAGGCATCCGCCGAAGGAAAATCCATCTCATCCCCCGCTTCTGGCCGCCCGTCCGATTCCTCTGGCGCCATGGCGAAACCCCTTGTGTTCTGTTGCCCGGCGACGACTATAGGGCCGCCGCCCGCCCGGCGCTAAGGCCACTTGCCCAAATCGCCAGAGTCCAAAGAGAGAGTCCAGATGGGAGTCCAATCGGCCCGAGCCGACAGCTTGAGCGTCGCCGTCCTGCTGACGGGACTGATCGCCATGGGCGCGATCTCCACCGACCTCTACCTGCCCTCGCTGCCCGCCATCGGCGCGGCCTTCGGCGTCGCCGCGGCGGAAGTGCAGCTTACCCTTTCGGTTTTTCTGGTCGGTTTCGCCTGCAGCCAGTTGATCTGCGGTCCCTTATCAGACCGCTTCGGACGCCGCCCGGTCATTCTCGGCGGGATCGCGCTCTATCTCGCCGCGACCCTGCTCTGCATCGCAGCGCCGAGCATCGAAGTCTTGATCACCGCGCGCTTTCTGCAGGCCCTGGGGGCCTGTGTCGGCCCGGTGCTGGGGCGGGCGGTGGTGCGCGACGTCTATGGCCGCGAGGGGGCGGCCCAGGTGCTGTCCTATATGGGCATGGCGATGGCGCTGGCCCCCGCTCTCGGCCCCATCATCGGCGGCTATCTGCAGGTCTGGTTCGGCTGGCAGGCGAATTTCGGGGTGCTGGCGGCCTTCGCCCTGGCTCTCTTCGTGGCGATCCTCGCCGTGCTGCCGGAAACCAACCGCTGGCCCGACCCGTCAGCGACCCGGCCCGCGCGTCTGGCCACCACTTATCTATCGCTGCTGCGCGAGCGCAGCTACATCGGCTATGTGATGATCGTCGGCTTCAGCTACGCCGGGATCTTCTCCTTCATCTCCGGTTCTTCCTTCGTGCTGATCGGCCTGCTCGGCCTGACGCCCGACCTCTACGGCTATTGCTTCGCCGCCATCGTGGTCGGCTACATGATCGGCACTTTCGGTTCCGGGCGCCTGACCAGGCGCCTGGGGCTGGAGCGGATGATCAGCCTGGGCGGCGCGGTCCAATGCTTCGGCGGCCTCCTGGGCGTGGTGCTCTACGGCGCCGGCTTTTTCTCCGTGGTCTCCATCGTCGGGCCCGTGGCGCTGTTCATGATCGGCGCCGGTCTGGTGTTGCCCAATGCCCAGGCCGGGGCGCTCGGCCCCTTTCCGAAGAACGCTGGTTCCGCCTCGGCGCTTCTGGGCTTCTGTCAGATGGGCTTTGCCGCCCTGGTCGGCATCGCCGTCGGCCACGGCAGCGGCACCTCGGCCCTGCCGATGATGGCGGCTATCGCCCTGGTGGCCTTGGGCGCGCTGATGTCCTACCGGCTGGCGGTGCGCCGCGCCAAGCCTCTTGCCCAGGAGGCTGACTAAATCTAGTCGCGCTGGCTCTCGCGCTTCCAGAACGGCTTGTCGTCCTGATCGGCCTGCCGCCCGGCCGGGGCCGAGGGGGGTTGTGCCGTCGCCGGCTCATCGCCGGTCAGCCCTTTGAGGATACGGCCGATGAAACCGCCGATGCTGTCATCGCCGCTCTGGGCGACCAGTTCGCCGCCACCGGGCAGCGGCCGTGCCGGCGCGCCTTCCAGCGCCCGGGTCATGGTGCGGCCCCAGAGCTGGGCCGGCAGGCTGCCGCCGGTGACCTTGTCCATCGGCGCGCCGTCGTCGTTGCCGAACCAGACCCCGGTGACCAACTCGGCGGTGTAGCCGATGAACCAGGCATCGCGGAAATCCTGGCTGGTTCCGGTCTTGCCGGCGGCGGCGCGGCCCGGCTGCGCCGCCTTGCCGGTGCCCCAGACCACGGTGGCCGACATCATGTTGGCCATCTTGGCGAGGTTGCCCGCCGCGACCACGGTTTCCCCCGGCGGCGGATCGCGGCGGAACAGCAGCTTGCCGCGGCCGTCGCGGATCTCGGTGATGCCGTAGGGCCCGACGAGGCGGCCCTGGTTGGCGAAAACCGCGTAGGCGCCGGTCAGCTCCAGCAGCGTCACCTCCGAAGCGCCCAGGGATATGCCGCCGTTGGGCCGCAGTTCGCTGGTGATGCCGAGGCGCCGGGCGGCCTCCACCACCTTTTTCGGCCCGACCTTCTGGGTGACGCGCACCGCCACCGAGTTCATCGAGCGGGCAAAGGATTCGCGCAGGGTGACGTCGCCGTAGTAGCGCCCGCCATAGTTCTTGGGGCGCCATTGGCCCATGCGCACCGGCGCGTCGGTGACCTGGCTGTCCGGGCTCATCCCCGCTTCCAGACCCGCCAGGTAGACGAAGGTCTTGAAGGCGGAGCCGGGCTGGCGCAGGGCCTGGGTGGCGCGATTGAACTGGCTGTCGCCGTAATCGCGGCCACCGACCAGCGCGCGCACCGCCCCGTCGGGGGCCAAGCTGACCAGGGCCGCCTGACCGGCCTTGCGGGGCTCGGCCTGCGCGGCGAGAAGCGTGGAGACCTCCTCCCGGGCGATGCGCTGCAAAGCCGGATCGAGGGTGGTGGTCACCTGGATGTCGCTCTCGATACCGCCCAGGAAATCGCGCGCCTGGGCCAGAATCCAGTCGGCGAAATAGGGCGCCGGATTGCCGGCCTCAGCCCGTATCGGCTTTTTGGAGGCCTGCGCGGCGGTGGCCTCAGCCTGGGTGATGAAGCCGCTTTCGATCATGGTCTGCAGGACCAGGGCGGCGCGCTGATCGGCCGCATCGGGATTGCGGGTCGGATTGAGCCGCGACGGCGCCTTCAGCAGACCGGCCAGCAGGGCCGATTCATACAGCGTCGCCTCGGTCGCCGGCTTGCCGAAGTAGTGGCGCGAGGCGGCATCCACACCATAGGTGCCGGCCCCCAGATAAACCCGATTCAGGTAGATGGTGAGGATCTGGTCTTTGGTGAAGCGCTGCTCCAGCCAAACCGCCAGCATGACCTCCTGGATCTTGCGCTTGAAGGTGCGCTCGGGGGTGAGGAAGAGATTCTTCGCCAGTTGCTGGGTCAGGGTCGAGCCGCCCTGGGAAAGCCGCAGATCGCGGATGTTCACGAAGACCGCCCGCAGCAGGCCGCGGAAATCGACCCCGCCGTGTTCGTAAAAGCGCCGGTCCTCCACCGCGATCACGGCGCGGGGCAGGTGCGGCGGCAGCTCGTGCAGGGCGCGTGTCGCCCCGAAACGGTCGCCGAAAGAGGCAAGACGGCTGCCGTCCGCGGCCAGGAGCGTGATGTTGGGCCGCCGGGTGAGCTGTTCGATCTCTCCCACCTCCGGCAGGTCGTAGGCATACCAGGCCAGAACCCCGGCGCCGATGATGCCCAGCCAGATCGCCGCGATCACCGACCAGGTCGCCACCCGGCGCAGGATACCGGCGGCACGGACCGCCCGCTTGGTGCGCGATCCTGCCTTGGCTTTCCGCTTGCCGGAACGGCTGGAGACGGTTGTCTTGCGGCTGCGGCCCTTGGCGCTGCCGGCTTTCCCCGCCGGGCGCCGCGCGCCCTTACGATTCCCTTCGGCCATGACCCCATAGATAAAGAAAGATCAGCGGTTTCACCACCGCCGCCGCGTCAATCTTTGGAGGCAATCTTGCGGCCAGAACGCCCAGATTCCGCCGCAATAGACCGGAGTTATGCCGGTGCAAGCCGCCGCAACCCGGTCAGACGTCGAGGTTCGCCACTTCCAGCGCATGCTGTTGTATGAAATCGCGGCGCGGCTCGACCACGTCGCCCATCAGGGTGGAGAACACGTCCTCGGCCTGATCGCTGTGGGCGACCTTCACCTGCAGCAAAGCACGCACGTTGGGGTCGAGGGTGGTTTCCCAGAGCTGCTCCGGATTCATCTCGCCCAGGCCCTTGTATCGGGCGACGGAGACGCCTTTGCGGCCCAGCTCGAAAATCGCCTCCACCAGGCTGATCGGCCCGGTGACCCGGAACGACTTGTCCTTGGCGGTGAGGCTGGCGTGGTGGGAAAAGGCTTCCTGTAACTCTACCGCCATTTCATCGAGACGCCGCGCCTCGCTGGAGCGGATCAGCGGGCCGTCGATGACCCGCTGCTCCGTAACGCCGCGCAGGACACGGGTGAAGGTAAAAGCCTCCTCCGTCGCATGGCCCTGCCAGCCCTTTTCATGATCAGCCGCTAAAGCATCCAGCCGTGTGGCGATGTAACTTGCTGCCTCGGCCGCCTGGGCCGTATCGGCAAGGATATCGGGGTTCAGCACCCCGGCAATCGCGACCTGTTCCACCAGGTCGGCGTTGCCGACCTTGCGGATCAGCGGATCCATCAGATGTTTGGCGCGCACCGCCTTTTCCACCAGGGTCGTCAGATCGGCGCCGGCAATCTGGCCCTCGCTGGGCCCTTCCAGCACCGAGTCTTTGACGCCGTTGGCGATGAGATAGGCCTCCATCTCCCGGTCGTCCTTCAGGTAGCGCAGGGAATCCCCGCGTTTGGCGCGGTAAAGCGGCGGCTGGGCGATATAGAGGTGGCCGCGCGCCACCAGCTCCGGCATCTGGCGGAAGAAGAAGGTGAGCAGCAGGGTTCGGATGTGACTGCCGTCGACGTCGGCGTCGGTCATGATGATGATCTTGTGGTAGCGCAGCTTGTCGATGTTGAACTCGTCGCGCCCGATCCCGGTGCCCAGGGCGGTGATCAGGGTGCCGATTTCCTGGGACGACAGCATCTTGTCGAAACGCGCCCGCTCCACGTTGAGGATCTTGCCGCGCAGTGGAAGAATGGCCTGGTTGCGCCGCTCGCGCCCCTGCTTGGCCGATCCGCCCGCCGAATCGCCCTCGACGATGAAGAGTTCGGAGAGCGCCGGATCACGCTCCTGGCAGTCGGCCAGCTTGCCGGGCAGTGAGGAGATGTCCAGCGCCCCCTTGCGCCGCGTCAGCTCCCGCGCCTTGCGGGCGGCTTCGCGGGCGGCGGCGGCTTCGACCACCTTGCCGACGATGCGCCGCGCCTCCTGCGGATGTTCCTCGAAAAACTCGCCGAGCCGCTCATTCACCACCGATTCGACGATGGGCCTGACTTCGGAGGAAACCAGCTTGTCCTTGGTCTGGCTGGAAAACTTCGGGTCCGGCACTTTCACCGAGAGCACGCAGGTCAGCCCCTCGCGCGCATCGTCGCCGGTCAGCGAGACCTTTTCCTTCTTCATCAAACCGGACGATGTCGCGTAGGCGTTGATCTGGCGGGTCAGGGCGGCCCGGAAACCGGCCAGATGGGTGCCGCCGTCCCGCTGCGGGATGTTGTTGGTGAAGCAGAGCACCGTCTCGTGGTAGCTGTCGGTCCACTGCATCGCCACCTCGACCGTCACCCCGTCGCGCTCGGACGCCATGGTCACCGGCGGCTCGAAGAGTGCCGTCTTGGTGCGGTCGAGATAGTCGACGAAGGCGAGCAGCCCGCCTTCGTAGTGCATGTCGATTTCCTTCGCCTCGGCACTGCGCGCGTCGGTGAGGGTGAGACGTACACCGGAATTCAGGAACGCCAGTTCGCGCAGACGATGTTCCAGCGTCGCGGCGTCATACTCCGTCATGGTGAAGGTTTTCGGGGACGGCAGGAAGGTGATTTCCGTACCCGTACGCCCTTCGGCATCGCCCACATCGGTCAGCGGACCCTCGGCTTCGCCGTGGGCGAAACGCATGGAATGCTTGCGGCCGCCGCGCCGGATGGTGAGCTCCAGCCACTCGCTCAGAGCATTCACCACCGAGACGCCGACACCATGAAGCCCGCCGGACACCTTGTAGGAATTCTGGTCGAACTTTCCGCCGGCGTGCAGCTGGGTCATGATCACTTCGGCGGCCGAAACGCCCTCTTCGGCGTGGATATCCACGGGGATGCCGCGCCCGTTGTCCGACACGGTGACCGAACCGTCGCCGTTCAGGGTGACCGTGACGGTGTCGCAGTAGCCGGCCAGGGCCTCGTCGATGGCGTTGTCCACCACCTCGTAGACCATGTGGTGCAGGCCGGAGCCGTCGTCGGTGTCGCCGATGTACATCCCCGGACGCTTGCGTACGGCCTCCAGGCCGCGCAGGACCTTGATGGACTCGGCGCCGTAATCGGCATCGTCCTGCTGCGGATTGCGGGCTGCGGTGGGTTCGTCGCTGGTGGTCATAGGATTCTGGTTCTCATGTGTCGGACGTCGATCCTGCCGGCCGCGGCCGGATGGCGCCGTCCTGAATGGTGAAAAACTGCGCGGCGCCCGCGAGGCTGCTGAAATCGGCGGCATCGGTGCCGGTCAGCCAGGCCTGGGCGCGCATATCGAGGATCTCGCGGTAGAGCGCGGCCCGGCGCTCGGCATCGAGATGGGCCGCCACTTCGTCGAGCAGCAGCAGGGGCGCCGCGCCCCGTGCCAGGCTCTGCAGCCTTGCGTGGGCCAGCAGGATGGCGATCAGCAGGGCTTTCTGCTCCCCGGTCGAACACAGCCCCGCCGCCACGCCTTTGGCGGCGTGCTGGGCCGCAAGGTCACTGCGGTGCGGCCCGACGGCAGCCCCGCCGGCCTCGGCGTCCTGGCGGCGGCTCTCGGCCAGGCTTGCACGCAACCGGTCTTCCACGGCCAGGGCGGGGTGGCCTTCGCGCAGCCATTCCTCGACCGTTCCTTCCAGCGCCAGCCGGGCCTTGGGAAAAGGCCCCTCGGCCGCGTCACAGGCCTGCTGCAGCCGCTCCACCATCGCCAGGCGGGCATCGGCGATGGCGACGCCATGACCGGCCATGGAGTCCTCCAGCGCGTCGAGCCAGGCCGCGTCACCGCGCCCGGACTTCAACAGCCGCGCCCGCTCCCGCAGGGCATGCTCATAGGCATTGCTGCGCGCCGAATGCTCCGGATCGAAGCCATAGACCAGCCGGTCGAGAAAGCGGCGGCGGCCGCCGGCCCCCTCGCGGAACAGGCCGTCCATCTGCGGCGTCAGCCAGACCAGGGAGATCACCTCGGCCAGGGCCTGCTGGCCGCGGGCCGCAACACCGTCGACCTTCACCAGCCGGCGCTCCCGGCCGTTGCCGTTCGCGGGGCCGAGACTGCCCGGATCGCGGCCGCTGCCGATCTCGCGCGGACCCAGCGGCGTCATGACGGAAGCGGCCACCGCCCAGGCGGCGGGACCGGCGGCTTCGCGATCCTCCGCCGCCGGCGCTATGCGGTCGATTTCGCCGAGCTTGGCGCCACGCAGGCCGCGGCCCGGCGAGAGGAAGGAGATCGCCTCCAGCAGATTGGTTTTGCCCGCCCCGTTGGCCCCGGTCAGCACCACCGGCGCCGCTGAAATCTCCAGCTCCGCCCGCGCATAGCTGCGGAATTGGTGAACCAGAAGGCGGTTGATCCAGAGTCCCGCCCCCTCCGTTTCCGGCGACACGGCTGCGGGCTCCGAATCGCCAAGGGCGGCGGAGGTCAACAAAGGCGCGCAGGACCCTGATGAATCCAGGGGCGGCGCCGGGAACAGCCTGTCGCCCGGGTCGCCATCACACCCTCATCGGCATCAGCACATAAAGCGCGCTGGGATCGGCCACTTCGCGGACGATGGTCGGCGAAGCGGGGTCGGCCATGGTGAACTGCGCCGCGTCGCCTTCGATCTGCTGAGCGATATCCAGGAGATAGCGGGAATTGAAGCCTATTTCGATTCCCGAGCCATCGTAGTCGATTTCCAGTTCCTCGACCGCGGTGCCGTTTTCCGGGCTGTTGGCGGAAAGCGTCAGGGCGCCCTTGTCGACGGCCATCTTCACCGCACGGCTCTTCTCGGTGGAAATGGTCGAAACCCGGTCCACCGCGTCGGCGAAGGTCTTGCAGTCGACCTCCAGCACCTTGTCGTTGCCCGCGGGGATCACCCGCTCGTAGTCCGGGAAGGTGCCGTCGATCAGCTTGGAGGTCAGCACCGTCGAGGCGAAGGCGAAGCGGATCTTGGTCTCCGAGAGAGCGATCTCGACGGGATCGTCGATCCCCTCGACCAGGCGCCGCAGCTCGCCCACCGTCTTGCGGGGCACGATGACGCCCGGCATGTCCTTGGCCGCATCCGGCAGGGGCATCTCGACCCGCGCTAGGCGATGGCCGTCGGTGGCCACGGCGCGCAGCACCGAAAGCTCGTTGCTCGCCGCGGCATGCAGGAAGATGCCGTTGAGATAGTAACGGGTTTCCTCCGTGGAGATGGCAAAGCGCGTGCGGTCGATCAGGGTTTTCAGTTCGCTCGCCTGCAAGGTGAATCCCTGCGGCAGGTCTTCGCCCGACGTCGCCGGGAAATCCTCCTTGGGCAGGGTCGCCAGGGTGAACACGGAACGGCCGGCCTGCAGCGTCAGGCGCGAGTCGTCGCCGCCGGCTTCAATCGATACCTGGGCGCCCTCGGGCAGCTTGCGGACGATATCGTAGAGCGTATGGGCCGGTGCCGTGGTGGCGCCCGGCTGGGCAACCTCGGCACCCAGCTTGTCGATCACGGTGAGGTCCATGTCGGTAGCGGTCAGCGATAACGCATCCCCCTCCGCCTCAATCAGAACGTTGGAGAGGATGGGAATGGTGTTGCGGCGCTCGACAACGCTTTGAACATGGGTCAAAGACTTGAGGAGCGCGGCGCGTTCAATGGTCAGCTTCATGACGGTGTGCGAGGCCTTCGGGCGTTGGTGGTGATCATAAATCTCGGTGCTTCTTCCAGATGCTTTTCAGCCTTTGATGCGGAGCCCTGGGATCGAAGCTCGCGCGGCCCCAATCCCCTGTCCTGCGCCAGCTCTCGACAGGGAAAATCGGGCCCATCAGCACCGCCTGCGAAGGTGCCGAAACGCATCCCCGCAGCGCGGTTGCGAAGTATAGCATGGAAGCCCGGAAACGTAAGCTTTAAGCGCAGTTGGCCGGTCTCGGGCACCCCGTCCGCCGGGACCGGCGAAGGTGACCGCTAAGCGACTCTTTTGGCTGGCTTTTCCGCCCCTGAAAGGGCCTGCCAGCCGGGCCCGTCAGGCCTCCAGCATGCGCCGCAGCAATTCGACGTCCTCGGCGAAGCCGGAATCGGTTGCTTTCAGCTCCTCGACCTTGCGCACCGCGTGCATCACGGTGGTGTGGTCGCGGCCCCCGAACTTACGGCCGATTTCCGGCAGGGAGCGGGAGGTCAACTGCTTCGACAGATACATGGCGACCTGCCGGGGCCGGGCCACCGCCCGGGCGCGGCGCGCCGAGTGCATGTCGGCAACGCGCACGTTGAAGTGGGCCGAGACCCGCTTCTGAATCTCTTCGATGGTCACCCGCCGGTCGTTGGCGCGCAGCAGGTCGTGCAGCACCTCCTGGGTGTTCTCCAGAGTGATCGGCCGGCCCACCAGCGTGCCATGGGCGACGATGCGGTTCAGCGCGCCCTCAAGCTCCCGCACGTTGGAGGTAATCTTGTGCGCCAGGAACTCCAGCACCTTGATCGGAATGTCGATCGACGCCTGCTCGGCGCGCGCTTGCAGGATGCCGAGACGCAACTCGTAGGTCGTCGGGTGGATATCGGCGACAAGCCCCCAGCCGAGACGCGAGCGCATACGCTCCTCAACGCCTTCAAGATCACTCGGACTCTTGTCGGCGGAGATCACCACCTGGCGGTTCTGATCGACCAGCGCATTGAAGGTATGGAAGAACTCTTCCTGCGTTGCTTCACGGCCGCCGATGAACTGCACATCGTCGATCATCAACACGTCGACGGAACGGAACTGTTCCTTGAACGCCATCGTGTCTTTCGTTCGCAGCGCACGCACGAACTGGTACATGAACTTCTCGGCAGAGAGATAGATGATGCGACGTTCGGGAGACTGCTTCTTGATGTGCAGACCGATCGCGTGCATCAGGTGAGTCTTGCCGAGACCGACACCACCATAGAGGAACAACGGATTGAACGGCGCCGTCGGCGCCTCTGCAATGCGTCGTGCGGCAGCATAGGCAAGCTCGTTCGGCTTGCCGACAACGAAGTTTTCAAACGTCAGACGTGGATCCAAGGAAGCAGAGATCCTTTCGCGCGCGGCAGCAGCAGAGTCGCTGTCGTGTGACTTTACCGCTGCGGATTTAACAGCATTATGCGCGACCTTTGACGCCAAAGCACCTGCTGCTTTGCCGGCGGTAACGCCGCTGTCTTCATCATCGTGCTGCGTCGTCGTCGAAGCACCGAGAAGCGCGTCGCCTGCACCGGGTTTCGGCGTAGGCCGCGCCGGCGGCTGCACAACGATTTCGATTCCGGCGATGGAGGGATCTTCTTCCGACCACAACGCATCAAGTCGCGCAGCGTAATTGCTCGCAACCCAATCGCGCATGAAACGCGTCGGCACAGCCAAACGAAGTTTGCCGTTACGTGCGCCGGCCAGTGTCAAAGGAGTCAACCAGGAACGGTATGCCGCTTCACCCACCTCGGCACGCAAGCGTCCGCGAACGCGCGACCATTGTTCAATGACAGTTGCTTCGCCGTCACCAGAACTCATCTACCTCTTCCCCCCAACAGCATGGTGCTCAGCAAACAGGATTCAGCGACACACTGGACCGAGAGGTAATTCGGCGCGGCAGCACAAGCATCGTCCATAACGTGGTCAGCAACCTCGTTTGCTTTTAGTAGTTCAAGGTATCGGCTTGGAAGCGGCCCCAAGAGCCAGGCGGGTCGAGAAAAAACAATCTGCTTTCAGAGAAGCGCACACCCTTACCGCACCTGCAGTTTTCTCAATAATTGGTTTTGGGAATTACTTGCTAGGCGCGAATTATTACTTTGCTTTTTCCTAAATTTTCTTACTCAGAACCCCCAAGCGCGATACAGTTAATGTACGCGCAAAGACTTCGGGTGACAAGCGGATCGAATGGAGAACGACACTTTTTTTACAGGCAAGGCGCATCTGCAACACTGCGCGGGATGCGCCGCGGAATCAAAAGATGCGGCAAACACGCGGAACGCAAAAACAAAAACCGGACTCCGCAAACACGAAAACCGCGCCCTCATATTCTGAAGGCGCGGCCTTGTTTTTTGTTCCCGGACTTTTCCGGGAGTGCGGCGGTTCAGCCGATCGCTTTGACGCGCGCGGAGAGACGCGACAGCTTGCGGGCGACGGTGTTCTTGTGCAGCACGCCGCCGCGAACGCCGCGATGCATTTCCGGCTGCGCCGCGCGCAGCGCCGTCTGGGCCGCGTCTTTGTCGCCGCTGGAAATCGCCAGCTCCACAGCCTTCACAAAGGTGCGGATGCGGCTGACCCGCCGGCGGTTGATTTCCGTCCGGCGGCCGTTACGGCGGATACGCTTCTTGGCCGACTTATGATGTGCCATGGCTTTGTATTACGTTCTCAGTCTGCCTGTGTAACCGGGCTGGAAGAGCCGCATAGCTTGCAGCGGGCTTCGGCAGCGGGATCACACCGGGTTCATATGGTTAGCGCCCCTTTCGAAGCTCAGCCACCCTGGCTCGACACCTGAGTGCGTGCTTCTGGTCCGGGACACCGGGAAGGCGGGGTTATAGACCCCCGCCCCGGCCTCGTCAAGCCGCATCAGCGGGCTATTTTCCAGCAAAAATCAGCGGTTTTTCCAGGCCGGCGCCCGCTTCTCCGCGAAGGCCGCCATGCCCTCTTTCTGGTCGTCCAGGGCAAAGGTGGCGTGAAACAGGCGGCGCTCGAATCTCACGCCCTCGGCCAGGGTCGTCTCATAGGCGCGGTTGACGGCCTCCTTGGCCATCAGCACCACGGGCTGGGACAGCCCGGCAATCTTGCGCGCGGTCTTCATTGCCTCTTCCTGCAGCTCGGCCGCCGGCACCACCCGGGCGACCAGCCCGGCCCGCTCGGCCTCTTCGGCATCCATCATGCGACCGGTCAGGCAGAGTTCCATTGCCTTCGACTTGCCGACGAAACGGGTCAGGCGCTGGGTGCCGCCGGAGCCGGGAATGGTGCCGATGGTAATCTCCGGCTGGCCGAACTTCGCCGTGTCGGCGGCAAGAATGAAGTCGCACATCATGGCAATCTCGCAACCGCCGCCCAGCGCATAACCGGCCACCGCGGCGATCACCGGCTTGCGGGTCTGGGACAGACGCTCCCAGCCCTTTGTGATGAAGTCCTCGCCGTAGGCTTCCTGAAAGGTCTTGTCCTTCATCTCCTTGATGTCGGCGCCGGCGGCGAACGCCTTCTCCGATCCGGTCACCAGGATGCAGCCGATTGAGTCGTCGCTTTCCAGATCGTCCAGAGCGGCGCCGAGATCGTCGATCAACGCCGCGCAAAGCGCGTTCAGGGCCTTGGGCCTGTTGAGGGTGATCACCCCGACGCCGTCTTGCTTCTCAAGGATGATGTTCTCGTAGGTCATCGGCCTCGGTCCTTTCGTGAGGGAGCCGCGGAGCGGCCGCGGCATATCGGTTGTTGGGATCGGTTACTGGGATCGGTTATTGGGGAAAGAGGCGGAACTGTACGGTCACCAGGCCGGCGGCCTCGGTCAGGGTCAGCTCCAGGCGCTCGCCCTCTCTCAGGTAGCCGCCGCTCCGGTCACGCTGCCAGCCCAACTGGGGCAGGGTGGTGTCATAAAAAGAAGCAACCGCACCGGGGGCAACCGCACCGGCGGCATAAGCCTCGACGATGCGCCCGCCCGGCTTGTCGAAAATCAGTCCCCTGTCCGGCATCTCCGCGAGGCCCGGCATCAGCGGCAGATCGGCGACGCCGCCGACAAAACCGTCGGAATCCTGGGCGCCAGAATCTTGGGCGCCAGCGGGCAAGCCCAAGCCGATCCAGAGTAAGGCGGCGAACAAAACGGCAAAGCGGCGGGAGCACCTGAAACTGACCATGCGGTTGTCTACCCCAGCGCCCGCGGCGGGCGCAATAGCCCCGGCGTCCGGACCCTTCATCATTTCAACGCTGACGGCGAGGGCAGAAAAAGGTCGAGCGGCCGCTCTGCACCAGCCGGGCAACGCCGCCGGAGGTGGCAGGATCGCAGTCGCAGCCCGGACAACCTTCACCCTCGCGGCCATAGACGGCCCATTCATGTTGAAAGTATCCCAGCTCGCCGTCGGCCTGCACGTAATCGCGCAGCGAGGACCCGCCGGCCTCGATCGCACGGGTCAGAACCTGCCGCACCGCGCCCGCCAGACGCTCGGCCCGGCCGCCCTGCACCGTATAGGCCTGGCGGCGCGGCGACAGCCCGGCCAGGAACAACGCCTCGCAGACATATATATTGCCGAGGCCGGCGACCACCCGCTGGTCCAGCAGGGCCGCCTTGATGGGCGACCGCTTTCCTTTCAATGCCGCAGCGAGAGCCGGGCCATTGAAATCGTTGCCCAGCGGCTCGGGACCCAGGTCCTTCAACAGCGGATGGCTGTCCGCAGCCGAGTCGGCAAAGAGGTCCATGACGCCGAAGCGGCGGGCGTCGTTGAAGCGCACCTCGGTCCCCTGATCCGTGGTGAAGACGACATGGTCGTGGCGGTCCAGCGGTGCCGGCGGCTCTCTATCCGATGCCTCATGGATCATCATGCGTCCGGACATGCCGAGATGGCAGAGCAGCACCTGCCCGTCATCCAGATGCAGCAGCATGTATTTGGCGCGGCGGCGAATACGCTCCACCCTGCGCCCGGTCAGCCGCGCGGCGAAGTTCTCCGGAAAGGGAAAACGCAGATTAGGGCGGCGCTGCTGCACCTGGGCCAGGCGGCGGCCTTCCAGCCTGGGGCGCAGGCCGCGCACAACGGTTTCGACTTCCGGCAGTTCAGGCATCGGGCAAAAAATTATCCAGAAACGAGGCCAAGAAAGAGAACTGTGGCGAATTGCCCCTTAACGGGGCGCAGGGCCAGAGTAGCGCGGCGGCGTCCTGCGCGCTATGGTCCGCGCGATGAACAGCAGCCCCGATTCCGACAAACACCATTACGACAACCTCCGTGGCGGCGGTGAAAACGCCGGGCGGACGCATTTCGGCTTTCGCGATGTCGCGGAGGATGAAAAGGCGCCCCTGGTCCAGGGACTCTTTCAGTCCGTCGCCGGGCGCTACGATCTGATGAACGACCTGATGTCCGGCGGCATCCATCGTCTCTGGAAGGCATCGATGATCGACTGGCTGGACCCGCGCCCCGGAATCCGGCTGCTCGACACCGCCGGCGGCACCGGTGACATCGCGCTCAGGGTGATGGAGCGGCTCGAAAAGCGGGATTCGGTTGCAGACAACGCCAGCAGGATCATGGTCTGCGACCTGACGCCGGGCATGCTGGCCGTCGGCCGCGACCGCGCGTTGGATCAAGGTGTCTTTAAAGGCATCGACTGGGTCTGCGGCGATGCGGAGCGGCTGCCGCTGCCGGACTCCTCCGTCACCGCCTATACCATTGCCTTCGGTCTGAGAAACGTCACCCATATAGAGCGCGCGCTCAGCGAGGCGCGCCGGGTCCTGAAACCGGGCGGACGGTTTCTCTGTCTGGAGTTCAGCCGCGTGGTGGTGCCGCTGTTTGCCGATCTCTACGACCGCTACTCCTTCAGCGTGCTGCCGGCCATGGGCGCGGCCATCGCCGGTGACCGTGAAGCCTATGTCTATCTGGCTGAATCGATCCGCCGCTTTCCGCCGCAAGATGAACTGGCCGGCAAGATGTCCGCGGCCGGCCTGCAGCAGGTCCGCTACCGCAACCTATCCGGCGGGATCGCCGCCATCCATTCCGGCTGGCGGATCTAAGGCGGGTCTACTTCAAAAGATGCTACGCACCCTTCGGTCTCTCCTGCGCTTTCAGCGCATCGTCCGCACTTTGGCCCGTCACGACGCTCTGGCGCCGCTGGAGGAAATTCAGATCGCCCCCGGGCTGGTGTGGATCGCCAGACGCTTTTCCCGCCGCCAGGCGGAGGGGCGGCCGGGCCAGAAGCTCGCCCGCGCCCTGGCCGAAATGGGGCCCAGCTTCATCAAACTCGGCCAGGCGCTGTCGACCCGCGCCGATCTGGTCGGCGAAAGGGTGGCCCAGGACCTCGCCGAGCTGCAGGACAGCCTGGCGCCCTTCGACGCGGAACTGGCCCGTGCCACCATTGAGGAAGAGCTTGGCCAGCCGCTGGGAGCGCTCTTTGTCAGCTTCGAAGACAAACCGATCTCCGCCGCCTCCATCGCTCAGGTCCATCTGGCAACGGTCAAGGCCGAGGGGCAGGAGCCCGAGAGCGGCGAGGGCCTGCCGGTCGCGGTGAAGGTGCTGCGCCCCGGCATTGAAAAGGCTTTCGAGCGCGACCTGGAGTTCTTTTATTGGGTAGCGGAATGGGCGCTGAGGGCACAGCCCAAACTGCAGCGCTTCAAACCGCTCGATGTGGTCCAGGTCTTCGAGACCACGGTTCGTCTGGAGATGGATCTGCGCATGGAAGGGGCGGCGGCCTCGGAACTGGCGGAAAACTTCGACGGCGACGAAACCTATAGCGTACCGACGATCGACTGGCGGCGCTCGTCGCGGCGCGTGCTCACCATGTCGCGGGTCAGCGGCATTCCCCTGGACGACCGCGAAGCCCTGCTCGCCGAAGGCCACGACCTGCAGGAGGTGCTGTCGAAAGCCGCCGGCATCTTCTTCAATCAGGTGTTCCGCGACGGCTTCTTTCATGGCGACCAGCATCCGGGAAACATGTTCGTCGACCGCGACGGCAACATTCTGGCGGTCGACTTCGGCATCATGGGGCGCCTGGACTGGCGGACCCGCCGCAATCTCGCGGATATGCTGATCGCGACGCTGCAGGGCGATTACCATCGTCTGGCCCAGGTCTATATGGAGGCCGGTTATCTGCCGCAGCGCCACGCCCTGGACGTTTTCGCCCAGGCGCTGCGTTCGGTCTGCGAGCCGATCGCCGGGCGGCCGCTGAACGAAATCTCCTTCGCCAAGCTGCTGGCCCAGTTGCTGCGCCTCACCGAATCCTTCGAACTGCCGGTACAGCCGCAGTTGCTGCTGCTGCAGAAAAACATGCTGATGGCCGAGGGCGTCAGCCGCTCGCTCGATCCCTCCTTGAACATCTGGACCCTGGCGGAGCCCTTGATCGACGCCTGGATGCGCGAGAACCGCGGCCCCGAGGCGCGGCTGCGCGAAACCGTTGATGACGTGCTTCACACCCTGCGCCGCCTGCCCGCCCTGGCCGACAATCTGGACCGGGCAACGGAGGAGCTGGCGGCCGGGCGCATCGGCCTGCATCCCGACACCCTCAGACGCATCTCCCAGCGCCAGGCCAGCGCCTTTGCCCGCTGGGCCCTGATCATCGCCGTCGGCGCCCTGGTTCTCGCTGCCGCCGCGGCCTTTTAGACCTCCTTCTGCCCCTCATCTTGCCCCCGTCTTGCAAGGATGGGCGCGAAGGCCTACCTTATCTACAACACATCACCGTGAAATCTGGAATAACCGACGTGTTTACCGGAAAACGGGTTCTACTCATCGTCTCCGGCGGGATTGCCGCCTATAAGTCGCTGGACCTCGTGCGCCGCCTGCGGGAGCGCGGCGCCGCCGTGCGCTGCATTCTCACCAAGGCCGGTGCGGAATTCGTGACCCCTCTGTCGCTCTCGGCCCTGACCGAGGACAAGGTCTACGGCGAGCTGTTTTCGCTGACCGACGAGGCGGAGATGGGGCACATCCAGCTTTCCCGCGACGCCGATCTTCTGGTGGTCGCGCCGGCCTCTGCCGACCTGCTGGCCAAGATGGCGCAGGGCCGGGCCGACGATCTCGCCTCCACCGCCCTGCTGGCCACCGATAAGGCGGTGCTGGTGGCCCCGGCAATGAACGTGCGCATGTGGGAACACCCCGCGACCCAGGCCAACCTGACGCTGCTGAAGCAGCGCGGCATCCTCACCGTCGGCCCTAACGAAGGCGACATGGCCTGCGGCGAGTACGGCTTCGGGCGCATGGCCGAGCCGATGGAAATTCTCGCCGCCATCGAAGAGGCGCTGGAAGCGACCCCGGCGGCGGCGTCCGGCGGCGGCGGTCTCGATCGTCCGCTGAGCGGCCTGCGCGCCCTGGTGACCAGCGGGCCGACCCACGAGCCGATCGACCCGGTGCGCTACATCGCCAACCGTTCCTCCGGCCGCCAGGGCCACGCCATCGCCGCCGCCCTGGCCCGCCAAGGCGCCGAAACCACTCTGGTTTCCGGGCCCAGTCAGCTGCCGGACCCGGCCGGGCTGAAGACCCTGCATGTCGAAACCGCCGAGGAGATGCTGGCGGCCTGCCAAACCTCCCTGCCGGTGGAGATCGCCGTCTGCGCCGCCGCCGTCGCCGACTGGCGCGCTGCCGCCCGCGCGCAGCAGAAGATGAAAAAGAACGGCGCCCCGGCCAGCCTGGCGCTGACCGCCAACCCCGACATCCTGGCCGAACTGTCGAAGGCCGGCGAGCTGCGCCCCAGCCTGGTTATCGGCTTCGCCGCGGAGACCGAGAACGTCGTCGCCCAGGCGCAGGAGAAGCGGGCGCGCAAGGGCTGCGACTGGATCCTCGCCAACGACGTGGCGCCGGAGAGCGGCACCTTCGGCGGCGAGAACAACCAGATCAACCTGATCCGGGCCGAGGGCGTCGAGCCCTGGCCGCAGATGACCAAGGTGGCGGTGGCCGAGCGCCTCTGCCGTGAAATAACCGCAACCCTCGGGCGCTGAAACAGCGCACGCTATCCTCAGGGAAGATTAGAAGACCCGTATGACCGCCAAAACCGACATCGCCACCGCCGACACCCTCATCAACAATCCGGGCCTTGCCGTCGCCGTCAAGCGCCTCGACCACGCACAGGACCTGCCGCTGCCGGCCTATGCCACGGAAGACTCCGCCGGCATGGACCTCCTGGCCGCCGTGGCCGAAGACTTGGTACTGGCGCCGGGCGAGCGCCGCCTGATCCCCACCGGCATCGCCATCGCCCTGCCGCCGGGCAGCGAGGCGCAGGTGCGCCCGCGCTCCGGCCTTGCGCTGAAACATGGCCTCACGGTGCTGAACGCGCCGGGCACCATCGATGCCGACTACCGTGGCGAGGTCGGCGTGGTGCTGATCAACCTGGGCCAGGAGCCCTTTACCGTGACCCGCGGCAGCCGCATCGCCCAGATGGTGGTGGCGCGCTACGCAAGGGTCGCCTGGCGCCCGTCGGAAAACCTGGAGGACAGCGCCCGCGGTGCCGGCGGCTTCGGCTCGACAGGTGTCGGCAGCCCCGCTGTCGATGATCTGGCCGCTGCCAACGCGGAGTAGGGGCGACGCGGCGATGCTGAGGCTTTCCAAGAAACTGCTCTTCGCCATCGAGGCGGTGGTCGACATCGCCTATCACGCCGGGGCGGGGCCGGTGCGTTCCACCGATATTTCGCGGCGCCAGGGCATACCGCGGCGCTATCTGGAACAGGTGCTGCAGCAGCTTGTGCACCATGGCATTCTCGCCGGCCAGCGCGGCCCCAAGGGCGGCTATCGTTTGGCGCGCGAGCGCAGACGCATTTCCGTCGGCGAGATCATCCGCATCGTGCGCAAGCTGGAGGGCACCATCAACCCGGCCAACGAGCCCGACGGATCGGAAATCGGCGTGAAGGTGGTGCGGCCGATCTGGATCGACATGCAGTTGGAGATGATGGAGCGCCTGGACAATCTGACCATCGAGCAGCTCTGCGACAGGGCCCGCGAGCGCGGCATCGTCAGCGAAGCCAAGTCGATCCCCGACTTCTCCATCTGACCGCCACACGAGCCCAAGCAAGAGCGCCCATGGACACAAGCAAGGTCACCCCGCTGCCGCAGGCCGCAGAAGACGAGACGCCCTGCGAATTTCGCGGCCGTATCTACAATTCGATCCTGGAGACCGTCGGCGCGACGCCGCTGATCCGCGTGCCCAAACTGGCCACCGCCCATGGCGCGGTGGCCGAGGTGGCGGGCAAGTGCGAGTTCTTCAATCCGCTGAACTCGGTGAAGGACCGCATCGGCCTTTCCATGGTCGAGGCCTTGGAAAAGGACGGCCGCCTGGGGCCGGAGGGCGTGATCGTCGAGCCGACCAGCGGCAACACCGGCATTGCCCTTGCCTTCGTCTGCGCCGCCAAGGGCTACCGCCTGATCCTCACCATGCCGGAGACCATGTCGGTGGAGCGCCGCAAGATGCTGCGCCTGCTGGGCGCCGAACTGGTGCTGACCGACGGCAGCAAAGGCATGAACGGCGCCGTCGCCAAGGCCGAGGAAATCCTCGCCAAGCACCCCGGCGCGGTGATGCCGCAGCAGTTCAACAACCCGGCCAATCCCGACGCCCACTTCCACACCACGGCGGAGGAAATCTGGCGCGACAGCGGCGGAGCGGTCGATGCCGTGGTCTCCGCCGTCGGCACCGGCGGCACCCTGACCGGCATCGCCGCCGCCCTGAAGGCGCGCAAAGACGGCTTCCGCATGATCGCCGTGGAACCGGAGGACAGCCCGGTGCTCTCCGGCGGCCAGCCCGGCCCCCACAAGATCCAGGGCATCGGCGCCGGCTTCATTCCCGGCAACCTGAAGACCGACCTGATCGACGAGGTCGTGCGCATCGGCAACGACACCGCCTTTCGCACGGCGCGTGAAGCCGCGGCCCTGGAGGGTCTGCCGGTCGGCATCTCCTCCGGCGCGGCCCTCGCCGCCGCGATCGAGGTCGGCGCCCGCCCGGAGATGAAGGGCAAGCTCATCGTCGCCATCCTCCCCTCCTTCGCCGAACGCTATCTCTCGACGGATCTTTTCGAGGGCATGTAGGGGAGTTCCCCCCTCACCCCGACCCTCTCCCACCAGGGGAGAGGGGGAACCAAATGAGGATCGCTGAAAAACCCTCTCCCCTCCGCGGGAGAGGGAGGGGCCCGCGACGCGGGAGGGTGAGGGGGAACCTCCCATCCCACCCCTTTGTCCTTTCCCCTCAACACGCTAGACTGCCCGCTATGGATTTCAGCGATGACCAGATCGACCGCTACGCGCGCCACCTGGTGCTGCCGGAAATCGGCGAGGCGGGGCAG
Organism: Pelagibius sp.; assembly: GCF_965249265.1. Lineage (NCBI taxonomy): Bacteria > Pseudomonadati > Pseudomonadota > Alphaproteobacteria > Rhodospirillales > Rhodovibrionaceae > Pelagibius > Pelagibius sp. Next base: position 5,047,526 of record NZ_OZ252224.1, read on the forward strand.
GAAAGGCTGCTGAAGGCCCGGGTGCTGGTGATCGGCGCCGGGGGCCTGGGCTCGCCGCTGCTGCTCTATCTCGCCGCCGCCGGGATCGGCACCCTGGGCGTGGTCGATGACGACGAAGTCGACCTTTCCAACCTGCAGCGCCAGGTGCTGCACGACACCGCCAACATCGGCATGAGCAAGGTCGAGTCGGCGCGCCGCCGCTTGGCCGAGATCAATCCCGAGGTAAAGGTCGAGGCCCACAACACCCGGCTGACCCCGGACAACGCCCTGGACCTCGTCTCCCGCTACGACCTGATCGCCGACGGCTCCGACAACTTCCCGACCCGCTATCTCGCCAACGACGCCTGCTATCTGGCGCAGAAGACCCTGGTCTCCGCCGCCATCATGCGCTTCGACGGCCAGCTCTCGACCTATAAAGCCCATGACGGCAAAACGCCCTGCTACCGCTGCCTCTTCGGCCCACAACCCGGCGACCCCAAGGAAAGCTGTGCCGACGTCGGCGTGCTCGGCGCGCTGGCCGGCAGCCTTGGCGCCCTGCAGGCCAACGAGGTGATCAAGGAAGTGCTGGGCATCGGCGAGAGCCTCGCCGGCTCCCTCCTGCTCTTCGATGCGCTCGCCACCACCTTCCGCAAGGTGCAGGCCCCCCGCGACCCGGACTGCGCCCTCTGCGGATCGCAGGCAACGATCCGTGACCTCAAGACGATGGACTACCGGACGGGTGAGGCGCTCTGCGCTGTTTGAGGCTGGGCGACCACGAAGCCGCCCCTAATCCTTCGCCAGGAAGTCCGTGAAGACCAGTTGCTGGGCGTCCTTGTCGTCGTAGGCCTGGATACCGCTGGGGCCGAAGATGATGCGCTTGCCGAGACGCGGGAAGTGGCCGATGTCGAGGCCGCTGTGTTCGCCGGCCATCAGATAGACCAGATCCTCCTCATAAGGATTGCTCAGGTTATGGGCCGGGCCGCCGGGGGCGGGAAAGCCCATGAAGTCGCCGGGCCCGACTTCGAAGGTCTCCTCGCCGATCTCCGCGCGGCCGCGGCCGGAAAGGATGAAGAGGAATTCCTCGTCACGCTCGTGACTGTGATAGATGAAGCTGTCCTTGCCCGGCGGCACCCGCCCCATGGTGAGGGACAGCCGCGTCAGCCCGGCCAGCGGCGCCAGGCGCTTCAGGTAGATGTCGGACTGCGGATTGAAGGGATGGCTGACATGGAATTCTGGCAGTTCGGCGATCTCGGCGGCGGTCACCAGCGGTTTCACCGCCTCTTCCGGATTGGCTTCGGTCATCGGGGGGGTCCTTTCTTCAACGCGTCCTTGAGCGGCTTGCAATTTGGTGTCGATGCGTCGGGGCGGCTTCCGGCTTCGCTGGAAATAGCATAGCCTTGGCCTCTTTGCAGCGCCGCCCCTCTCTGCACCATGGAAGGAGGCGCACCCACAAGGAGCCGCCCCTTGATCAAATCCCGCCGCAGTCTCTTGTCGGCTTTCGCCGCCGCAGTCCTGTCTCTACCGTTCACCGCTCTTCTGTCGCCGGCTCCGGCGGTGGCGTTCAAGCCCGCCGTCATTTATTCCGTCGGCGGCAAGTTCGACGGTTCCTTCAACGAGGCCGCCTATCGCGGCGCCGAACGCTTCAGGACCGAAACCGGCGAGGCCTACGCCGACTTCGAGATCACCAACGCAGCGCAGAGCGAACAGGCGCTGCGCACCTTCGCCCAGCGCGGCTACTCGCCGGTGGTCGCCATCGGCTTCACCCACGCCAGCGCGCTGGCCAAGGTGGCGCCGCAGTTTCCCGACACCGACTTCGCCATCGTCGACATGGTGGTGGAGGCGCCCAACGTAAGCTCCGTCGTGTTCCGCGAACAGGAGGGCTCCTACGTCGTCGGGCGTCTGGCGGCCATGGCCTCCAAGACCGGCGCCGTCGGTTTCGTCGGCGGTATGGACATTCCGATCATCCGCAAATTCGCCTGCGGTTACATCCAGGGCGCGCGCAGCGCCGACCCGGCGGTGAAGGTCTTCGTCAACATGACCGGCCCGACCCCGGCGGCCTGGAGCGACCCGGTGCGCGGCGCCGAACTGACGCGATCGCAGATCCAGCAGGGCGCCGACGTCATCATCCAGGCCGCCGGCGGCACCGGCATCGGCGTGCTGCAGGCCGCCGCCGACGGCGGCGCGCTGGGCATCGGTACCGATTCAAACCAGAACGGCCTGCATCCCGGCAAGGTGCTGACCTCCATGCGCAAGCGCGTCGACGTCGCGGTCTTTGAGAACTTCATGGCCGCGCGCGACGGCGACTGGCAGCCCGGCATCCGGGTGTTGGGCCTGGCCGAAGGCGGGCTGGACTGGGTGATCGACGACAACAACCGGGCGCTCATCACCGCGGAGATGAAAGCCGCCGCCGCCGAAGCCGAAGCCGGCATCGCCGCCGGCAGCATCAAGGTCCACGACGCCTCGACCGAAGGACCCTGTCCCGTCAAATAGGGCCCGGTGGAGTAGGGACTTCCTCCGCCGCCGAAAGTTCCCCCTCACCCTCCCGCTAACGCGGGCCCCTCCCTCTCCCACAAGGGGAGAGGGAAGTGGTGCGAGACACGCTTTTTGGTTCTCCCTCTCCCCTGGTGGGAGAGGGTCGGGGTGAGGGGGAAGCGACGCCTCAAAAAGACACGACGCTAAAACATCGTCTCCAGGACGCGGTCGGGCGGGGTGTGGCCGTCGACGAAGGTCTTGATGGAGATGATCACCTTTTCGCCCATGGCCAGACGGCCCTCGATGGTGGCCGAGCCCATGTGGGGCAGCAGCACCACGTTGTCGAGGCGCAGCAGCTTGGGATTGACCGCCGGTTCATGCTCGAAGACGTCGAGGCCGGCGCCGGCCACCTCGCCGGCCTCCAGGGCACGGGTCAGGGCGTTCTCGTCCACCACCTCGCCGCGGCTGGTGTTGACGATATAGGCCTCTTCCCGCAGCAGCTTCAGGCGCCGGGCCGAGAGCAGGTGGAAGGTCGCCGGGGTGTGCGGACAGTTCACCGAGATGATGTCCATGCGCGACAGCATCTGATCCAGGCTTTCCCAGTAGGTCGCCTCCAGCTCCTCCTCGACGGAGGCGTGCACCCGGCGCCGGTTGTGATAGTGGATCGACATGCCGAAGCCCTTGGCCCGGCGGGCGACGGCGCTGCCGATACGGCCCATGCCGATGATGCCGAGGCGCTTGCCGTTCACCCGGTGGCCCAGCATCCCGGTGGGCGCCCAGCCCTGCCAGTCGCCGGAGCGCACCAGGCGCTCGCCCTCGGCGAGGCGGCGCGGCACCGAGAGGATCAGCGCCATCGTCATGTCCGCCGTATCCTCGGTCAGGACGCCCGGCGTGTTGGTCACGGTAATGCCGCGCTGGCGCGCGGTTTTCAGGTCGATGTGGTCGACGCCGGTGCCGAATGAGGCGATGAGGCGCAGTTGCGGTCCGGCCTGGGACAGGACCGCCGCGTCGATGCGGTCGGTCACGGTCGGCACCAGGATCTCGGCTTCCTTCACCGCCTCGATCAACTGGGCCTGGGAGAGCGGCTTGTCCTCCAGATTCAGCTTGCAGTCGAAGAGTTCCATCATCCGCGTTTCGATGGCGTCCGGCAGGCGGCGGGTGACGATGACGCGGACCTTTTTGTGGGGCATTGCTTCCTGTCTCGACGGGGGCTGGAACGGGGCGATGGTTCTATCGGCTTTTGCTGATCCCACAGGCGCACCGGGGGTTTTCGAGCGCCCGGCCCGTCCCAAGGATCAGTCCTTGCCATAGCAGGCGGGGCGGCGGCTTGTCCAGGGCGTGCTAGAGCAGATCCGGGTTTGATGGAATCGCTTTTGCGATCCATCAATCCGGTGAATCTGCTCTAACTTCTAAGTGTAGAGCGGATTCACATGTTTAGGCGCAACCACGCTGTGGTTCCGGCTAAACATGACCCGCTCTAGGGTCTGAGACCGGCGGGAACTGCGGCCGATCACCGCGCCGCCGGCCGCCGGCGGGGGCCGGGCAAGGGTGGGGCGGGAAGGGGCCGGGGTTTCGCCGTGGGTTTTGGGCAAGCCGCTTGACCGGATGCGAAACCAGGCGATAGGAAGGAACGATGACACGCCCCGCCCGGACAGTTCGCCGTCCCTGCGCCAAGATCCTGGGCGTCAAGATCTTGGGCGCCGGTCCTCTGCGGGTCATTTCCGGAGCCGTTCCGGCGGTGGTAGTCGCATTGGTTTCGCTTCTCACCGACCCGGCTGCGGCGCAGAACCCGGACCAGATCCAGACCGCTCAGGCCAACAGTCAGAACGCCGCCACCGCGGGCCAGCGCCCGCCGCCGCCGGGACGCACCGGCCTGCCGCTACCGCGTTTCGTCAGCCTGCGGGCCGCCGAGGTGAACCTGCGCGCCGGCCCGGGCACCCGCTACCCCATCGACTGGGTTTACCGCCGCAGCGGCATGCCGGTGGAAATCATCGACGAGTTCGATACCTGGCGGCGCATCCGCGACTGGCAGGGCACCGAGGGCTGGATCCATCAATCCATGGTTCAGGGCCGGCGCGGCGTCCTGATTACCGGCCAGCTGCGCACCTTGAGAAGAAAGCCGGAAGCCGAGGCCCCCGGCGTCGCCCAACTGGAAGCCGGGGTGGTCGGCACGCTGGAAGGCTGCCGCGGCGAGTGGTGCGAGGTCGCCGCCGGCGGCTACAGCGGCTGGCTGCCGCGCAACACCTTCTACGGCCTCTATCCCGGCGAAGAGATGAAGTAGGGGAAAGTCCCGTTAGCGCGGGAAACAAAGCCCCCTCACCCCGACCCTCTCCCACAAGGGGAGAGGGAGAACCAAAAGAAAGCGGATCACAGTAGTCCCCTCTCCCCTTGTGGGAGAGGGAGGGGCCCGCGAAGCGGGAGGGTGAGGGGGACTCCCCGGATCAGTCGAAATCTTTTGCCAGGGCGGCGCGGACGTCCTCGCTGAGGATGGTCATGTGGCTGTAGGCCGGATGATCGAAGCCCAGGATGACCCGCGTGTCCGGTTTCTTGAAGGCGGCGACCTGCGCTTCGCTGAAGTTGAAGTGGATGAACTGCACGGCCGAGGCCTTGCCGTCGGCGGTGGTGCGGTCGACATCCTCTTCCGGCTTGCCGATCACCTTCTCGCCGTCGATCTCGAAGAAGGCTGTCTCCTCGATGCCACCGAGCTTGGCGAGAAAGGTCTTGCGGCGCAGCGGGTCGTCGATTTCGAACATCACCGTGGCGACCAGTTCGCGGCCCTGCGGGATCAGCGGGTTGTAGGCGCTGAGTTCGTCGTCGATCTGCTCCTCGCCGCCCTTTTCGATGTAGAGCATCTCGTGGATCTGGGCCCACATGGTCTCGTAGTTCTCGAAATAGAAGGTGCAGACCGGCCCGATTTCCTGGCGGCGGAACTTCTTTTTCTCGACCAGGTCGCGGCGCAGCTCGCGGCGTTCCTCGGAATAGGTCGCCATCGGCAGGATGTCGTCGCGGGTGATTTCTTTCTTCATGGCAAGTCCGGCGCTCATCGCGGGGGGTCCTTCCTTATCGCTTGGGTCCAATCGATCGGGATCAATCGGGCCGCATCACTCGCCGAACCCGTAGGCCTTGGCGAAGAGTTCAATCGGATGATAGCTGCGGTCGACCTGTGGCTTGTTGTCCATCTTCAGTTTTTCGATGCCCTGCAGAATGTGCTGACCGGCAAGCGGGCACTCTGAAGCGACGTAGTGCTTGCCGGCCTGGGCGGCAAGGCGGGCGGCCGGGCGGCCGACCTTGATCGCGGTATCGAAATTCTCCTTCAGCACACCCCAGGAGCCGCCGTGGCCGGAGCAGCGCTCCACCACCTTCACATCGGCCTCCGGCACCAGGCGCAGCATCTCCGCCGCCTTGGCACCGACATTCTGGGCCCGGGCGTGACAGGCCATGTGCAGGGCAACGCCGCCGTCCAGCGGCGCCAGGCCCTCGGCCAGGCCCTCCTTCTTGGCGATATCGACGACGTACTCGGTGACGTCATAGGTCGCTTCGGAAAGGCGTTTGACCCCTTCGTGATCCGGCAGAATCAACGGCCACTCGAACTTCAGCATGAGCGCACAGGAGGGCGTCAGGGCGACGATGTCATAGCCTTCGTCGATCCAGCGGCCGAGCTCCTGGGCGACCTTCTTGGCCGACTTGGCAACCGCGTCGATGTTGCCCTGTTCCAACTGCGGCATGCCGCAGCAGGCCGGATAGACCACCTCGGTCTCGACGCCGTTCTGCGCCAGCACGGCACGGGTGGCCTCGCCGATCTTGGGGTTGTTGTAGTTCACGAAGCAGGTGGCATAGAGCGCGACCTTGCGGCCCTTGGCCGGCGCTTCCGGGTTTGCTTCGACCGGCGCCTCCATGGCGCGCAGGGCAAAGGTTTTGCCGTGGAAGGCCGGCAGCTCGGCGTCCCGGTGGATGCCGACGGTCTTCTCCAGAACCGGGCGGGTCACCTTGTTGTCGGTGGAACTGGCCCAGTTGCAGAGCGGCGCTGCCAGGCCGGCCAGCTTGCCGTTGCGGTCGGTCCGGGTCAGTTGGTCGAGGTTGTCGTCGATCCTGCCGCTGTGACGTTCGGCGGCCCGGTAGCGCAGCATCAGATGGGGGAAATCGATGTTGAATTCATGGGGCGGCACATAGGGACAGCTCACCATGAAGCACATATCGCAAAGCGTGCAGGCATCGACCACCGGCTTGTAGTCGGCCTTGTCGACGCTATCCAGTTCGCCGGTTTCCGACTCGTCGATCAGATCGAAGAGGCGCGGGAAGGAATCGCAGAGATTGAAGCAGCGGCGACAGCCGTGACAGATGTCGAAGACGCGCTCCATCTCCGCATTCAGCTTGTCCCAGTCGTAAAAGTCCGGATCATTCCAATCGATGGGATGACGCACCGGGGCGTTCAGACCGCCTTCGCTCATTGCTTTTCCCCGACCCCTGGCCGCTCAAAGCAGCCGCAGTTCACAGCGCCCGGCCGCAAAGCACGCAGGCGCCGCTTCTTTCAAAGACTGCACGATCAAGGGCGCGTGCGGACCACCTTCCCGAGGCGGCCCGCATCGACCCTATCGCACAGACTGTACGCTTTAAGATATAGGACCCGGAAGGCCTTAGGCCATGGTATCCAAGGCTTTCTGGAAGCGCCCGGCGTGGCTCTTCTCCGCCTTCGCCAGGGTCTCAAACCAGTCCGCGATCTCGTCGAAACCCTCTTCCCGGGCAGCGCGGGCCATACCCGGATACATGTCCGTATACTCGTGGGTTTCGCCGGCAATAGCGGACTTCAGGTTCAGCGTGGTATCGCCGATCGGCTCTCCGGTCGCCGGATCGCCGACTTCCTCCAGATACTGCAGATGACCGTGGGCATGACCGGTCTCGCCCTCAGCGGTGGAGCGGAAAACGGCGGCCACGTCGTTGAAGCCTTCGATGTCGGCCTTTTGAGCGAAGTAGAGATAGCGGCGGTTGGCCTGGCTTTCGCCGGCGAACGCGTCTTTGAGGTTCTGTTCGGTTTTTGAGCCCTTAAGCGACATTGATCTTGCTCTCCTGTGGGTAACACCCGGGCCTGCCCTCGGCGCGCCCAGGCATAAACCTGCGGGCTTGTCCGCTTGCCGCCCCGCGTGGCCGGCAAACCGCCCGTCATGATGGTTAAATAGACCGCTACAGTTGTCCTGTCAACAGCCTAGAATGATTCTAATATTGGGAATAAAATACCGATAGAAAATAGAGATTAATTAATCTCGTTCTCACTATCGGAGAGCCGGACGATGACATCGATCCGCGCGACGCGGGTGCCTTCCGGCGGCCTTGGCAAACCTTCCAGATGAACCTGCTCGCCGGGAATATCCTGCAGCCTGCCGCCGTCCTCATAATAGAAGTGATGATGGTCGGAGACATTGGTGTCGAAGTAGGAACGGCCCGGTTCGACCACCACTTCGCGCAGCAGGCCGGCAGTCGTGAACTGATGCAGGCTGTTGTAGACCGTGGCCAGGGAAACCCGCACGGATTCCTCGACCGCCTCGGCGTGCAGTTGCTCGGCCGTAACGTGACGGTCGCCCCCGGACTGCGGCTCGAAAAGCAGCTTGGCCAGCGCCAGCCGCTGGCGGGTCGGACGCAATCCGGCAGCCTTCAGCCGCTGCACCAGGGCTCTATAGGGACGATCTGTATTCATCACCTATCCGATATAAGTTGGGGCGAAGCGAATTGAAGAGGCAAAAACAGGTAATTGTCAAATTTTCTGGAACCCCTATAAACAATTCGAAGGGCCGCTCGGCTTAAGCTGGCGTTAACCAAGCCGGTGCGAGGCTGACGGAAGCCGCCGGCGCGAAGCCCGCTGTTTGACAGTCTGATCCCTATGCTATAGTCCGCGCAGCGTTGTCTGCTGCCGCAAAGGGCCCGCAGCAACGCCTTTTGTCGTGGCGTAGAGGTGCCATTCGGCCTATGTAGGACTTGTGTCGGTTAAGGTCTTCGGGCGGAGGTGGCCTGTTTCGCCGTTGGGTGTTTCAGATCAGACGGCCAGACCGGTTTGTTGCACCTTCGATAACCGGACACCGTCGGGACCTTTGAGCTGAGAATGAAGAGTGCTGGACTTGGGTGGATCGCTTGACTGAAAAACAAAACAGTTTCCCTTACGAAGACCTGCTGCGCTGCGCGCACGGCAAACTGTTCGGCCCCGGAAACGCACAGCTTCCCCTTCCGCCCATGTTGATGTTTCACCGCATCACCGAGATTTCCGAGACGGGCGGCGAACACGGCAAGGGCCACATCGTCGCCGAGTTCGACATCGACCCGAAGCTTTGGTTCTTCGAATGCCACTTCGAGGGCGATCCGGTGATGCCGGGCTGCCTCGGCCTCGATTCGCTGTGGCAGCTTGTCGGTTTCTTCCTCGGCTGGCTTGGCGCGCCGGGCCGCGGCCGCGCGCTGGGTGTCGGCGAGGTGAAGTTCTCGGAGATGGTGGTGCCGACGGCCAAGCTGGTCACCTATCACCTGGATCTCAAGCGGGTGCGCATGGGCAAGCTGGTGCTGGGGATCGCCGATGGAATCATGAAAGTCGACGGCAAGCAGGTCTATGAAGCCAAGGACCTCAAGGTCGGGCTCTTCAAGCGTGAACCGCAGACCGCCTGAGGCGGGCGCGGAACGCAACTAACGCGGCGGGCCGGAAAGGGCCGTCCCCCGGATAATCCATCACCCCTGGGGGCGTTCTGCCGGAAAGGCCCGCGAGGCATTCTGAGGCCATAGACGGCCCGCAACACGGACAGGAAATATGCGCCGAGTCGCTGTCACAGGAATAGGCATCGTCTCCAGCATCGGCAACAACAAGGCCGAAGTGATCGAGTCACTGCGCCTTGGACGTTCCGGTATCGAGTTCTGCGATACCTATGCCGAGATGGGATTCAGGAGTCACATTCACGGCTCGCTGAACATCGATGTCGCCGATCACGTAGACCGCAAGCTGCGCCGCTTCATGGGTGACGGCTCCGCCTACAACTACATCGCCATGCAGGAAGCCATCGCCGATGCGGGCCTGACCGAGGCCGAGGTCTCCAACGAGCGCAGCGGACTGGTCATGGGTTCCGGCGGCCCCTCCACGTCGAACCAGGTCGAGGCGGCAGACCTGGCCCGCACCAAGGGGCCGAAGCGGGTCGGTCCCTATATGGTGCCGCGCTGCATGTCCTCGACCAACTCGGCCAACATGGCCACGGCCTTCAAGATCAAGGGTCTGAGCTATTCGATCTCTTCGGCCTGTTCGACCTCCGCCCACTGCGTCGGCAACGGCGCGGAACTGATTCAGCTCGGCAAGCAGGACATCGTCTTCGCCGGCGGCGGCGAAGAACTGCACTGGACCCTCACCGTTCTTTTCGACGCCATGGGCGCCCTCTCCAGCAACTTCAACGGCGATCCGACCCGCGCGTCCCGCGCCTATGACCGCGACCGCGACGGTTTCGTCATATCCGGCGGCGGCGGCGTCGTGGTGCTGGAGGAGCTGGAGCACGCCAAGGCCCGCGGCGCCAAGATCTATGCCGAGGTTGCCGCCTATGCCGCGACCTCCGACGGTGCCGACATGGTCGCCCCTTCGGGCGAAGGCGCGACCCGCTGCATGCGTCTCGCCATGCAAAGCCTGGGCAACACCCCGGTCGACTACATCAACGCCCACGGCACCTCCACACCGGTCGGCGACATTACCGAGCTGAAGGCGATCCGCGATGCTTTCGGCGCCGACATGCCGCGGGTGTCGTCAACCAAGTCGCTGACCGGCCATTCCCAGGGGGCAACCGGCGTCCACGAGGCGATCTATTCGCTCTTGATGCTGGAGAACAACTTCGTCGCTGCGTCGGCCAATATCGAAAACCTCGATCCGGAAGCTGAGGGGATGCCCATCGTCCGCGAGATGGAGGATGGGTTGTCGTTGAACTGTGTGATGTCCAACAGCTTCGGTTTTGGCGGCACCAACGCCAGTCTCGCGTTCAAGCGTTACGAAGGTTAGAGGTCGGGGAAGAGTCGATGACGGGGTTGATGGCCGGCAAGCGCGGCCTGATTATGGGAGTGGCCAACGACCACTCCATTGCTTGGGGTATCGCAAAGGCCCTGCATGCGCAGGGGGCTGAACTTGCCTTTACCTTTCAGGGCAGCGCCTTTGAGCGCCGGGTCCGCCCGCTGGCAGAGTCCGTCGGATCGGACATCGTGCTGCCCTGCGACGTCGAACGGGAAAGCGAAGTCGCCGGCACCTTCGACAGCCTGCGCGAACGCTGGGGTTCGCTCGACGTGGTGGTTCACGCCATCGCCTACTCCGACAAGGAAGAGCTGAAAGGGCGCTACCTCAACACCAGCCGGGCGAACTTCAACCGCACCCTGGCAATCTCCTGTTACTCCTTCACCGCCGTCGCCCGCCACGCCGCCGGCCTGATGCGGCCCGGCGGCAGCCTGATCACCCTGACTTATCTGGGCGCCGAACGGGTGACCCCGAACTACAACGTCATGGGTGTGGCCAAGGCGGCGCTGGAAGCCAGCGTGCGCTACCTCGCCGTGGACCTGGGCGAGCAGGGTATCCGGGTAAACGCGATCTCCGCAGGGCCCATGCGCACCCTGGCCGGCTCGGCCATCGGCGATGCGCGCTTCGTCTTCGGCTGGAACCGCGATCACGCGCCGCTGAAGCGCAACGTGCTGCTGGAGGAAGTCGGCTCCGCCGGCCTCTATCTGTCTTCCGACCTCTCCCTCGGGGTAACCGGCGAGGTGCACTATGTCGACGGTGGCTACAACGTCGTCGGCATTCCCTCGCCCGGCCGCATGGGCGGCTGACGCGGCCGTTCCGGACAGGCCGCGAAGACGGCCTCAGCCCGATTCCGGGTAGCGCCGCAGAAGGCGCGATTCTCTCCACTGCAGCGCCAGGTAGCCGGCAAGCCCGATGGGCCGGTGACCGCGGTCGCGGTTCTGGGCGCCGATTTCGTAAAGCAGACGGAACTGTTCGAACAGCACCCGATAGGTTTCGGCAACACTCTGCTCCGGGTCCCAGATGTGGATCGCCTCGGCGCTCGCGCCGTTGACCTCGATGATCTGAAAATCTTCGCCACGGCCAAGCGCCTCGATGGAGCGAAAGCGGATGTCGAAACGGCCGAAGTGAAAGTCCGGCATGGCCCTGGCGATTTCATCGAAGCGCGCCGCAAGCGCCGGGGTGATATAGGCCGAGCCGTCGTAATAGAGACCGCCGGTGCGCACGCTGCCGAGCAAGGACAGGCGCACCGTCTCCCCCTTTGCCGGAACCCGCCGAAGATCCTCAGCGGAGAGCGCCCGACTGTGCCGGCGCGCCATGCGTCGGGTGCGCGGATCCTCCTCGATCAGCTTTGAGAGCCTGGAACAGCCGTCGCCGACAACATGCGGAAAGCAGCGAAAGCCGAGTGAAAAGACCCGGCCCTCGTGGTCGTTGGGCCGGCGCAGATAATGCACGCCGGCCTCCCCCTCCCAATCAAGATAGCGCTGCAGAATGACATCTTCGTTCTTCGGAAAGCCTTCGAGGTAACGCTGCAGATCCCCGGCGCCGCGCACCAGCCGCACGCCGAAACCCTGGGATCCGATATCCGGCTTGGCGACCAGGGGAAAGGTCAGTCCGTCACGGGAAATCATCTGCGTCAATTGCGTCAGTTGCCGGGGCTCGTGCTGCGCAGCATGCACGGTCAGCCGCAAGGAAGGCGCCACCCAGTGTTGCAGGCGCGGCGGAATCTGATCGAGATAGGACATCTTCGATTCCCCGCGAAATCCGCCGCAGACGATGTTCGGATTGGCAACTGACGGCAGGGTCAGGCCGCCGTGGCGCAGGGCCAGGCGCAGACAGTGCAGCAGAACGGGAAAGTAGAACAGCAGAGCCGGGCAGCGTCCCGCGGTGGAAATCGTGCCGCTGATCAACTTCGGCGGCATGCCGGCCAGGGCGACCCGTACAGGGCGCGGCTTCACACTGGGTCGGTGCGATCGCATCCAGGCACGGAACCGATGGAGCCTTACAATCCAATAACGGGTTTTCGTGTCAACTTTGCGCGCGGAGGTTCTGGCCGACCACCAGATACCGGCAAAGGCGCAACTGGCGATCGCCAAAGGCATCAAGGCGAAGACCGCCTGATTTTCCGTCATTACGCCCCCCTCAGCGTCATTGGCCCCAAAAATGACTAAACAAAACCAGCGAATTTCGTCGTTTCCACGCGGAAGCCCCCACCTCTCATGACGCAGAGTCTGTACCACATAAGAATCCCTATTATCGCGGATAATTGGTTGGCTAGACTGACCCTAACGAGCAGCGGAGAACGGGCAGGGTACTCTACGAAGCCCCAAACCGCGCCGGGGAGACAGGGTAGCGGGATGGACGCAATCTACGGCTGGCTCCAGGGCTTGGGCCTGGATCGCTATGCCGCAGCTTTCGCTGAACAGGATATCGACTTCGACGTTCTGGCCGACTTGACGGAGGCCGACCTGATCGAACTCGGCGTCTCCTTCGGCGACCGGAAGAAGCTGCTGCGTGCCATTGCCGGACTGGCCGGCAGCGGCACCGCCGGCCCGCGGCGCGGCAAGTCCAAGCCGGGACAGAGCGATGGCCAGCCGGCAACGGAGTCAGCCGCGGAGCAGCGTCACCTGACGGTCATGTTCTGCGACCTTGTCGCCGCTACCGAACTCTCGATCCGCTACGATCCGGAAGACCTGCGCATGATCGTGCGGGCCTACCAGGACGCCTGCGCCGGGGTGGTCGCCCGGCTTGAAGGCTTCGTCGCCCGCTACATGGGCGACGGCGTGCTGGTTTACTTCGGCTTTCCCCGCGCCCATGAAGACGATGCGGAGCGGGCGGTGCGCGCCGGTCTGGAGATTGTCGAAGCGGTCGCGCGCCTGCGCCCGCAAGCCGACCTGCGCCTGCAGACCCGGGTGGGAATCGGCACCGGCTCCGTCGTGGTGGGCGACCTGATCGGCCTGGGCTCCGCCCAGGAGATTGCCGCGGTGGGCGAGACCCCCAACCTTGCGGCACGGCTGCAGGCGCTGGCGAGACCCGACAGTGTCGTCGTCGACAGCACCACCCACAGTCTGACGCGCAGTATCTTTGAGTTCGAGGAACTCGGCCTTCAGAACCTGAAGGGAATATCGCAGCCGGCGGGCGCCTGGCGCGCTCTGAAGCAGCGCAAGACCGACAGACGCACGGACACCATGGAAGAAAAGGACCTGGTGCCCTTCGTCAACCGTTCCGGCGAGATCACCCTGATGCTCGACCGTTGGCAGAGTGCGAGAAACGGTCAGGGCCAGACCATCCTGCTATCGGGCGAAGCCGGCATCGGCAAGTCGCGGCTGCTGCGCGCTTTTGCCGAGCGCCTGATTGAAGACGACCATATGTCGCTGACCTTCCAGTGCACGCCCTACCACCAGAACAACGCGCTTTATCCTCTGGTCGAAAGGCTTCGCCGCCTGGCGGGCATCGCCACCGACGACCCGCCGGTCGTCGGTCTGGCCAAGATGCGCGGGCTGTTCAGAAACTCGGCCATTGATTCAGAAGATGCCCTGCGCCTCTTCGCCCCGCTTCTTTCCGTCAAGGCCGTGGAACAGGAAAAGGCACGGATCGCCCAACAGGCAGACATGGACCGCCTGCTCGATGTCCTGCTGCAGGAGACCGACGCCATGGCGGCGCGCAAGCCGCTGCTGATGATGGTCGAAGATCTGCACTGGATCGATCCGACCTCCCTGGAGTTCCTGCAACGCCTGTCACAGCGCCTGGGCGATATGCGGCTGTTGCTGATTCTTACCGTCCGCCCGGAGGCCGAAGCAAAAATGCGCCCGCTGTTTCCGGCGACCGGTCTCGCCCTGGACCGTCTGCAGCGCCCGGCCTGCGAGACCATCATCCGGCATATTGCCCAGCACAAAGACTTTCCCCAGTTCCTGGTCGACACTATTGCCGAGCGCACGGATGGGGTCGCCCTTTTCATCGAGCAACTGACCAAGGCGGTGTTGGAGTCCGATGCGGTTGTCGATCTGGGCGACCGTTACGAGATCGCCGGCGAACAACCGGCCCTGAGCATTCCAACGACCCTGCGCGGCTCCCTGCTGGCCCGCCTCGACCGCCATCCCGCCGCCCGCGAGGTCGCCCAGATCGGATCTGTCATTGGCCGCGACTTCTCCTTCAAGATGCTGGCGGCCATTTCCGCCTTGCCTGAAGACGAATTGAACCGCGCTCTGGACCGCCTTGTCGAAACCGGTTTGCTGTACAAGGCCGGCGTCGTGCCGAAAGCGGTTTTTCGGTTCAAGCACGCCCTTGTACAGGAAATGGCCTACAGCAGTCTGCTGAAGAAGAAGCGGCGGCGGCTGCATGCCGAGATTGCCATCTTCCTGGAGGACCGCAGCCCTCATATCGTCGTCACGGAACCGGAACTTCTGGCCCACCATTATACCGAGGCCGGGCTGCCGCACCGGGCCATCACCTATCGCATGAAGGCCGGCGAGCGGGCGATCCAGCGCTCTGCCCTGAACGAGGCGGTGAGCGAAATCGACCTGGGGCTCAGCCTGCTTCCCAGCCTCACCGATGAAGCCGACAAGCGGACACAGGAACTCTATCTGCGTGTCGCCCAGGCGACGGCCCTGCGCGCAACCCGCGGCACCGGCGCACCGGAAACCGGGGCGGCCTGGGCACGCGCGCAAACCCTGTGCAGCAACAAGGAAGACAAGGCGCTGTTGTTCCGCATCCTCTACGGCCGCTTCCTCTTCCATCAGGGCAACGCCGATCTTGAAAAGGCCCGGACCTTCGGCGAGTCGCTTCTGGATCTCGGCAGGCAGCTCGGTAACGACGGCGCCTTGCTGCGCGGCCACAGCGCCATCGGCCGCACCGCCTTCGGCCAAGGCGACTTTGTCGAAGCGCATCAGCATCTCGAACAAGCCATCGCGCTGAACGACCCGGCCGGGACCCACAGCAACAACACGGGCGGCAACAACATGGTTGGCCAACCCGAGCTGCCGGTGATCGACCTTTGTTATCTGTCCTGGACTTCCTTCGCCCTGGGCTACCCCGAGACCGCTCTGAAGCAGTGCTGGCGCTCGCTGGAGATCGCCGAGGCCGGCGCCGTGTCCTATGACCTGGTCGTCGCCAACGGTAATGCCTGCTACCTGCATCAACTGCGCCAGGACCACAACGCGGTCCGGCGCTGCGCGCAGAATGTGATCGGCCTGGCGACGGAAAAGGGATTCCCCCATTGGCGGTCCCTGGGCGCGATGTTCCAGGGCTGGCTGCAGGCAACCGGCGGTCAGACGGCGGAGGGCATCGCCCTCTTCCAGAGCGCCCTCAGCGAGCACCGTGCGACCGGCGAGGTGCTGGAGGTCTGTTACTTCCTCGGCCTCTTGGCGGAGATGCTGGGCAGCAACCGCCAGGCCGAGGCCGGGCTCGACCACATTGCCCAGGCTCTGGCGCTGGTCGAGCAGACCGGCGAGCGTTGGTACGAGGCCGAACTGCACCGCACAAAAGGCAACCTTCTGCTGCAGGCCCAGGGAACCGAGGACCCGGCGGTGGAAACCTGTTTCGAGACGGCGCTGAGCCTTGCGGCCCGCCAACAGGCCCGGCTTTGGGAGCTGCGCGCCGCTGTCAGTCTCAGCCGGCTCCGCCTTGCCCGCGGCCAGACAGCCGCGGCCCGCGAAACCCTGGAGCCGGTGTATCGCTGGTTCAAGCCGGGGGGCAAGGTGCCGAAGGGTGAGGTGGCAGACGGTTACGGCCCGGGCGAAGACGGCGCCGACCGGCGCGATGCTGCCGAACTGCTGGAGAATCTCGCAGTCACCGCCGGCTCCTAAAGACTTCCCGGAAAGCGGTCCGGCCGGTCGGTGATCAGGCAGTCGACCCCTTTGTCCAGCAACCGCCGGCCGGCCCGCACGCCGTTGACGGTATAGACCGCAACGGCATAGCCCGCCGCCTTTACCTGCGCGACGTCAGCTTTGCGGGTACGCCGCCAATGAAGGTGCAGAGAGGCGCAGTCGTAAGTCGCCATGGCGGCGCGCCAGTCTTGCGGGCAGTCTTCAGCCAGCAGGCCACGCGGCCAGCCCGGCGCCAGGTCTTTGGCGACCGCCAGCGCGTCCCACTGAAAGCTGCTGATCAGCGGCGGCGGGCGGTCATCGGGCCAGAGCGCCCGCAGTTGCTTGATGGTCACCTCTGCCGTCTTCTCCGCCAGACCGGGCGTCGGTTTGATTTCGACGTTCGGGGTCAGGTTCAGATCCAAAAGGCAGGCGACGGTTTCCTCCAGCGAGGGTACCCGGCAATCGGCGCGGCCGCGAAAACCGCGTTCGGCGCGCAGACCATATCTGCGCCCGAAGCCGTGGGAGGCATCGAGGCTCCGTACCTCGGCAAAGGGCGCTTCCGCCATGGCGCCGGCGGCGCCGGTCGTGCGCTTCAGGGTCTCGTCATGGAACAGCACCGGCACGCCGTCCGCCGTCAGCATCACGTCGAACTCGACCCAACGGACTCCGGCCTCAGCCGCAGCCTTTATGGAGGCGAGGGTGTTCTCCGGCGCCAGGGCCTTGGCGCCGCGATGGCCCATGATCTGCGGAAGCTGCAAAGAAAGAGCCGGCGTGGAGGTCATGTCGCCATACCCCACGCCGGCTCTTCTGAACGTCTTGGCGAAAGGCCTTAGCTGGCCTCGGCCTCCAGGTCCTCACCGGTCTCCTGGTTCACGCGCTTCATGGAAAGCTTCACCTTGCCGCGATCCATGCCGATGCACTTCACCTTCACGACGTCGCCCTCGTTGACCACGTCGCCGACGGTGTTGACGCGCTGGGGTGCCAGCTCGCTGATGTGCACGAGACCGTCGCGCGGTCCCAGAAAGTTCACGAAGGCGCCGAAGTCGACGACCTTCACGACCTTGCCGTCGTAGATCACGCCGACTTCCGGCTCGGCCACGATAGAGCGGATCCAGTCGAGGGCGGCCTCGGCCTTCTCCTGATCGACGGCGGCCACTTTCACCGTGCCGTCGTCTTCGATGTCGATCTTGGCGCCGGTTTCCTCGGTGATCTCGCGGATCACCTTGCCGCCGGTGCCGATGATGTCGCGGATCTTGTCCTTCGGCACAGTGATCACGGTGATGCGCGGGGCGTTTTCGGAGACACCTTCGCGGGCCGAGGTCAGGGCCTTGTTCATCTCACCCAGGATGTGCAGGCGGCCGTCCTTTGCCTGGTTCAGGGCGACGGCCATGATCTCCTTGGTGATCGAGGTGATCTTGATGTCCATCTGCAGCGAGGTGATGCCCTGTTCGGTACCGGCCACCTTGAAGTCCATGTCGCCGAGATGATCCTCGTCGCCCAGGATGTCGGAGAGCACGGCGAAGTCGTCGCCCTCTTTGATCAGGCCCATGGCGATACCGGCCACCGGACGCAGCAGCGGCACACCGGCATCCATCATCGACAGCGAGGAACCGCAGACCGTGGCCATCGAAGACGACCCGTTGGACTCGGTGATCTCCGACACCACGCGGATGGTGTAGGGGAAATCCTCCTTGTTCGGCAGCAGCGGACGCAGGGCACGCCAGGCCAGCTTGCCGTGGCCGATTTCGCGGCGGCCCGGCGCCAGGCGGAAACTGCACTCACCCACCGAATAGGGCGGGAAGTTGTAGTGCAGCATGAAGTGTTCGCGGTAGCTGCCTTCCAGGGAATCGATCAGCTGCTCGTCCTGGCCGGTGCCCAGGGTCGTCGTCGCCAGGGCCTGGGTTTCACCGCGGGTGAAGAGCGCCGAGCCGTGGGTCAGGGGCAGCACGCCGACCTCGGCCAGAATCGGCCGGATGTCAGTGGTGGTGCGTCCGTCGATACGGTTCGTGCCTTTCAGGATGTTGCCGCGGACGACATCGCTTTCCAGGGACTTGAACAGGCCGGAAGCGAATTCCTTCTCCTCGTCGCTAAGCGATTCGAGCGCGCCTTCGCGGACCGCCGCAAGCTTGGTCTGGCGGGCCATCTTGTCGACCTCGGAATAGGCCTCGGCCAGCTTGTCCATGATGCCGCCGGCAACCAGCTTGCCTTTGACTTCTTCGATCTCCGGCGCCGGCGGGGGAACCTCGCGCGGCTCCTTGGCGCAGCGCTCGGCCAGGGCGATGATGCCGTCGATGACCGGCTGCATCTGCTCGTGGCCGAAGTTGACCGCGCCCAGCATGACCTCTTCGGAGAGTTCGTGGGCTTCGGACTCGACCATCAGCACACCGTCGCGGGTACCGGCCAGCACCAGGTCCAGCGCGGCGTCTTCCATCTCGTCCATCAAGGGGTTCAGGACGTACTCGCCGTCCTTGTAGCCGACGCGCGCGCCGCCGATGGGGCCGAGGAAGGGCAGGCCGGAGATGGTGAGCGCGGCAGAGGCGCCGACCATGGCGACGATGTCCGGATCGTTCTCCAGGTCGTGGCTCAGCACCGTGCAGATCACCTGGGTCTCGTTCTTGTAGCCCTTGGCGAAAAGCGGGCGGATCGGCCGGTCGATGAGGCGGGAGGTCAGGGTCTCCTTCTCGGAAGGCCGTCCTTCGCGCTTGAAGAAACCGCCGGGAATCTTACCGGCGGCAAAGGTCTTTTCCTGATAGTTCACGGTGAGCGGGAAGAAATCCATGCCCGGGCGCGGGGCCGCCTCGCCGACCGCGGTGCAAAGCACCACCGTGTCGCCATAGGTCGCCAGCACGGCGCCGTTGGCCTGGCGCGCGATGCGCCCGGTTTCCAGGGTCAGCTTGCGGCCGCCCCACTCGATTTCCTGCTTGTGAATTTCAAACATGTTTTTCTGGGTCCTTCTAACCCTTCGCCGGTCGGTTTTTTGCCAAATAGCAAAGCGCCGGACCCGCGCAAGGGGCGCCCGCGCTGGAGAAAACTCCCCAGACGCCCCTTACGTCGGCCCGGCCCTCAACAGACCATCGTGCCGGCTTTGTCACGATGTCATTATTCGTCATCAGTCGCATTCGTCCGCGCCTGCGCCGGGCCTTCCCGCCGAACCGCCCCTGGTGAGGGAAAGGCGCGGCAGGAAAAGGTCGGCGCGAAACGCGGTCATTGTCGGCCCGATCCTAGCGGCGCAGGCCAAGGCGCTGGATCAGACCGTCGTAACGGGACTTCTCCTGAGCCTTCACATAGTCCAGCAGGCGCCGACGCTGGCCGACCATGACGAGCAGGCCGCGGCGCGAGTGGAAATCCTTTTTGTGGGTCTTGAGGTGTTCGGTCAGGTTCACGATCCGCTCGGTGAGGATTGCAACCTGTACTTCCGGGGACCCGGTGTCACCCTCGTGGGTGCCATACTCTTCGATCAGCGCAGTCTTGCGCTCGGCAGTGATCGACATCGTCTATCTCCATAACTCTAAAGGTTCAAAACCCGGACCGGGTGAACGTCACCTGCCTCATAACGGGCCAAAGCCACCGGCTTGCCGCCTGACGTGGTAAATACAATGGACCCGTTGCTGAGATCACTGATGCGATCGCGGTTGGCGCGCGCCACCATGGACACGGCCTGCCCGCAGCGCAGGCGGTTCGCCTCGGTCTCGGAAAGTTCCAGCGCCGGGATGTCGTCCAGCGCTGTCTCAACCGGGAGCACCTGCTCCAAGGCGGCGGGACTATGCCCCATGGATTCCAAAGATTCCAGCGAAATCGCGTCGGTCTCGGTAAACGGACCTACGGTTAATCGGCGCAGGTCGGTGATGTAGGCCAGGGTACCGCAGGCCCGCCCCAGATCCCGGGCCAGGGAGCGCATATAGGTCCCCTTGCCGCAGTGAACGTCGAAAACCGCGTGATCGCGGTCCGGCATGGCCCGCAGGGTGATTTCATGGACCATGACCCGGCGGGGCTTCAGCTCGAAATCCGCCTGGGCCCGGGCGAGATCGTAGGCCCGCTTGCCGCCGACCTTGATGGCCGAGTAGAGCGGCGGGATCTGCTCGATTTCCCCGGTGAAGCCGGGCAGCACGGCCTGAATGGCGGTCTCGTCGGGCCGGCCCTCGGCCTCTCCGATCACCGCGCCTTCGCTGTCGTCGGTCTCGGTCGCCTGGCCCCAGCGCAGGGTGAAGCGGTAGGACTTGCGGCCATCCATCACGTAGGAAACCGTCTTGGTGGCCTCGCCCATGGCGATGGGCAGCAGGCCGGTGGCCAGGGGATCGAGGGTGCCGCCGTGGCCGACCTTGCGGGGCTGCAGCACCCGCCTTACGCGCCCGACCACCTGGGTCGAGGTCATGCCCAGGGGCTTGTCGATCACCAGCCAGCCGTTGACCGGCGGGCCACTCCTCAGCTTCGGGGACTTTGGGGCCGCCTTAGCAGACTTTTGGGCCTTGGCGGCGTCAGGCGCCATCGTCCGGCCGTTTCATCGCGGGCCCGTCTTGCAAAGAGCCGTCGTCCAAAGCGCCCCTGTCCGGAGCACTGTCGTCCTGGCGCGGCGCCTCCACGTCGCGCTGGACCCGCGGATTATGCAGCAGGGCGTTGATCTTGGCCGCTTCATCGAAGCTGTGATCGGCCTGGAACGACAGACGCGGGGTATGACGCAGGTGAATCTCGCGCCCAAGCTGGCTGCGCAGAAAGGCGGCGGCACGATTGAGGGCGGCCAGCACCTCGCCGCTGCCGTCGCCGCCCAGCGGCACGACAAAGGCCGTTGCGTTCTTCAGGTCCGGGCTGACCCGCACCTCGGTGACGGTAACGCTGGCGCCTGCCAGGTCCGGGTCGTGCAGGTCGCCGCGCAGCAGAATGCGCGATACCGCATGACGCAGTTCCTCGCCGACGCGCAGCTGGCGCTGGCTGGGGGCTTTGGCGGCGCCCGATCTGGCGCCCTTTGCTGAGCTTCGCTGTGAACCCATGATCCGTTCTCGACTCTAGAACCAGGGGGCGGGCCGGGCGGTCTCAGCCGCCCGGCCCCACCGGAAACCTAGAGTTCGCGGGCAATCTCTTGAATTTCGTAGCACTCGATCTGGTCGTCGACCTGGATATCGGTGTAGTTCTCGAAGGCCATACCGCACTCGTAGCCTTCTTTGACTTCCTTCACCTCATCCTTGAAGCGGCGCAGGGTTTTCAGGGTGCCATCGTGAATCACCACGTTGTCGCGCAGCAGCCGCACCTTGGCCCCGCGCTTGACCATGCCTTCGGTAATCATGCAGCCGGCGACTTTGCCGACCTTGGAATTGCTGAAGACCTGGCGGATCTGCGCGTAGCCCAGGAAGTTCTCCTGCTGCTTGGGCGCGAGCATGCCGGACAGCGCGGCCTTGGCGTCATCCACCACGTTGTAGATGATCGAGTAGTAGCGGATGTCCACGTTGTCGCGGCGCGCCATCTGGCGGGCCTGCGGATTGGCGCGGACGTTGAAGGCGATGATGATGGCGCCGGTCGAATTGGCCAGGGTCACGTCGGACTCGTTGATGCCGCCGACACCGCGGTGCAATACCCGGACCTTGACCTCGTCGTTGCCCAGCTTTTCCAGGCTGTTGATGATGGCTTCCATGGAGCCGTGCACATCGGACTTCACGACCACCGGCAGCTCGGAGGTCTCGCCCTCCTTGATACGGCTCATCATCTCTTCCAGGGTACCGCGGCCGCTGACCGTGATCTCGGTTTCCCGGCGGGTCTGCTGGCGGTACTCGGCGATCTCGCGGGCCCGGCTTTCGTTGTCCATCACCGTGAAGTCGTCACCGGCGAAAGGCGTACCGTTGAGGCCGAGAACCTCCACCGGCGTCGCCGGACCGGCTTCCTTCAACTGCTCGCCGCGCTCGTTGGTGAGGGCACGCACACGGCCCCACTCGCTGCCGGCGACAAAGATGTCGCCGACCCGCAGGGTACCGCGCTGCACCAGCACGGTGGCGACCGAACCGCGGCCGCGCTCCAGCTTGGCTTCGACGATGACGCCCTCGGCGGGGCGTTCCGGATTGGCCTTCAGCTCCAGCAGTTCGGACTGCAGCAGGATGGCTTCTTCCAGCTTGTCGAGGTTGGTCTTCTCCGTCGCCGAAACCTCGATGGCCAGGATGTCGCCGCCCATGTCTTCGACGATCAGCTCGTGCTGCAGCAGCTCCTGCTTGACCCGCGAGGGATCGGCGCCGGGCTTGTCCATCTTGTTGATGGCGACGATGATCGGCACCTCGGCGGCCTTGGCGTGATTGATCGCCTCCACCGTCTGTTCCTTGATGCCGTCGTCGGCAGCCACCACCAGCACGACAATGTCGGTCACATTGGCGCCGCGCGAGCGCATCTCGGTGAAAGCGGCGTGGCCCGGCGTATCGATGAAGGTGATGCGCGCGTCAGAGGCCAGACGCACCTGATAGGCGCCGATGTGCTGGGTGATGCCGCCGGCTTCCCCGGCCACCACGTCCGACTGGCGCAGGGCATCGAGCAGCGAGGTCTTGCCGTGGTCGACATGACCCATCACCGTCACCACCGGCGGGCGCGACTTCAGATCCTTTTCGTCGTCGTCGGCCCCGCGCATACCGATCTCCACGTCGGAAGCCGAGACACGTCTGATCTTGTGGCCGAATTCCTCCACCACCAGTTCGGCGGTGTCGGCATCGATCGACTGGGTGATGGTCGCCATAACGCCGAGCTTCATCAGCGTCTTGACCACGTCTGCCCCGCGCGTGGCCATGCGGTTGGCCAGTTCCTGCACGGTGATGATCTCCGGCACCACCACTTCGCGGATCACCTTCTGCGGCGGCTGATGGGGCTGGTGCCCCTGGGTCGCCCGCATCTGCTTCTCGCGCTGGCGCTTGACCGAGGCGAGGGACCGCTGCCGCGCTTCCTGACCGTCCAGCGCCTGGCTGATGGTCAGCTTGCCCGAACGCCGCCGCTGATCGCCGCGCCGGCCCGGGGTGGCCTTGGGGGCCGCCGGGGCCTTGCTGCGCTTCGGCGCCGGGGCATCGGTCTTGCTTTTGGGGGTGGGCTTGTCCGCAGCCGGGACAGCCGCGGGGATCGGCGCCTGCGCCTCGGGCTGAGGGGTCGGCTCCGCCGCCTTTTGGGCCTCTTCGGCTTCGGCACGGGCCTTTTCCTCGGCCGCCTTCGCGCGGGCCGCTTCTTCTTCGGCCTTGCGGCGGGCATTCTCTTCCGCCGCCTTCTTGGCCTCGATCGCGCGCCGCTCGGCCTCCTGGGCTTCGCGCTCGCGGCGTCCGGCCTCTTCTTCCTTGGCGACCTCCAGCGCGCGGGCGCGGCTGGCGCGCTCCTCCGCCGAGAGCTGCCGCTTGCTGACCGCCTTTTCCTCGGCCGGCTTCTGCTCGACCGGCGCCGCCGCCGGTGCGGTTTCGCCCAGCACCTTTTCGGCCTCTGCAGTCGCCTCCGTGACCTCTTTCATGCGCCCGGAGGTGCCGCGCTCGAAAGTTCGGCTGCGCTTCACCTCAACGGTCACCGCCTTGCTTCGGCCATGGCTGAAGCTTTGACGCACCTGGCCCGTCTCGACCGTCTTCTTCAGTTGCAGCTTACCTGGTCGGTTCAGCTTCAACGGCCGCTTGGCTTCGGTTTCCTTGCTTTCCGTCATCTCTTCTAGCGCTCACCTTCGGTCGGGCGCCCAGCCCCGTTTCCTTGATCCTCAACACCCCGCAGACCGGCGAGGCGTCCAATATCCCGTTTCAAAGCGGCCGCAAAACGACCGCGCACCACGCCGACGTGGACGACAGCATCCCGTCCCAGAGCAGTGCCCAAGACCGCGCCGCTGCAAAACTGCAGCAGCTCGGTTTCCCGACCCACGGCCTTTGCGACGGCGCGCAGCTTATCGCGGCCGTCCGGCGCAGCATCGTCAGCCTGCAGCAACAGACCGATCCGGTCTGCCTTAAGCCCGGCCTTCACCTTCTCGAAGCCAGCCACGACAGCGCCCGCGCGCCGTGCCAGACCCAGTTGGTCGAGGCAGCGCCGCAGCGCCAACTGCTCGACCTGTTCAACAAGATCGGAAGGCAAGCGAACCTTTGCCTTTGCCGCCCTGGCAAAGAGATTCTTCTTGCAAGCCTTCTCCATCATATCGCGGCGCGCAAGCAACCACAAACCCCTGCCGGGCAGGCGTTCCGCGAAATCCGGCACCACCTGGCCTTCAGGACCGACAACGAAACGCAGCAGCATCTCCTTCGGCAACACCCGGCCGCTCGCCAGACAGCGCCGCTGCGGCACCTGCGGGGCGCCATCCCCAGCGTCCATCCGGGCGTCGATCCGGGCGGCTCGCGACGGCCTGCGCGCCTTGACCGAAGGCTCGCGAAGACTTCCCGAAGTCTGTTCCTGTGCTGCTGCCAACATTCCCTCTTTGTTTAGCTCTCCGATGGGCCGGCCCCGGCATCTTCGCCGTCGGCAGCCTCACCGGAGCCTTCGTCGCCGTCAGCCGGCGTTTCCTCGTCGTCGAACCAATGGGCCCGCGCCGCCATGATGATGCGGTTGGCTTCGTCCTGGGACATGGCACTGGCGCCGAGGATCTCCTCGAGCTCCTGCTCCGGCAGGCCGGTCATGGCCTCCAGGCTGTGCTCACCGCGCAGAGCGCTGGAGACGAAACGCAGCTCGTCAGCCGAAAGATCGGCAAGATCGTCCAGGCTTTGAACACCCTGTTCGCCCAGCGCCACCAGCAGGGTGGGGGAAATCCCCTCCATCTCGGTCAGTTCGTCGCTGACGCCCAGCTCGCGGCGGCGCTCCTCGTTCACCCGGTCCATCTCTTCGAGATGGGTGCGGGCGCGGGCGCGCAGCTCCTCGGCGACTTCTTCGTCGAAACCTTCGATCTGCGCCAGTTCTGCGACCGGCACGAAGGCGACCTGCTCCAGGGACATGAAGCCCTCGGCCACCAACAGATGGGCGATGACGTCGTCGACATCAAGCGCATCGATGAACATCTGGGAGCGGTCGCGGAACTCGTCCTGACGGCGCTTCGATTCCGTCTCCTCGGTCATGATGTCGATGTCCCAGCCGGTCAGGATCGACGCCAGGCGCACGTTCTGCCCGCGCCGTCCGATCGCCAGGGAAAGCTGGTCGTCGGGCACCACCACCTCGATGCGGCCCTGATCCTCGTCGAGCACCACCTTGCTGACCTCGGCAGGCGCCAGGGCGTTGACCACGAAGGTCGCGGTATCCTCGGACCAGGGAATGATGTCGATCTTCTCGCCCTGCAGTTCGCTGACCACCGCCTGGACCCGGCTGCCCCGCATGCCCACGCAGGCACCGACCGGATCGATGGAGGAGTCATAGGAAATCACGGCGATCTTGGCGCGGCTGCCGGGGTCGCGGGCGACCGCCTTCAGCTCAATGATTCCATCATAGATTTCAGGCACTTCCTGAGCGAAGAGCTTGGCCATGAACTGCGGATGGCTGCGCGAAACGAAAATCTGCGGGCCGCGCTGCTCCTCGCGAACGTCGTAGATGTAGCCGCGCACCCGGTCGCCGGTGCGGAAGGATTCCCGCGGCAGCGTTTCGTCGCGGCGCATCAGGGCCTCGGCCCGGCCGAGGTCGACGGTGACATTGCCGAACTCGTTGCGCTTGACGATACCGTTCACCACCTCGCCGACCCGGCCCTGGTACTCGTCGTACTGGCGCTTGCGCTCGGCCTCGCGGACTTTCTGGACGATCACCTGCTTGGCGGTCTGGGCGGCGATCCGCCCCAGATCGATCGGCGGCAGGTCTTCGATGATGAAGTCGCCGGGGCCGACGCCGTCCTGACGCTCCTGGGCGTCCTTGGTGAGGATCTGGGTGAATTCGTTCTCCACCTCGTCGGTGATCTCGCGATAGCGGCGCAGCCGGACTTCGCCGGACTTGCGGTCGATCTCGGCGCGAATGTCATGCTCGTGGCCGTACTTCGCACGCCCGGCCTTCGAGATGGCCTGCTCCATCGCCTCTAGAACTTCATCACGCTCGATCGACTTCTCGCGGGCCACAGCATCGGCCACCTGGAGAAGTTCGGTTCGTGCAAGAGCGCTGGTATCCATCGCTTATCTCAATCCCAAGAAGTCTCGTCGTAGGTCTAAAATCGTCCGTCCAAAACGGTCTGTCTGTATCAGGCGCCAGGGGTCTGCCCACCGCCAAGTTCTCTGCCGCAATTTCCTATGCAGCTAGTCGCCGTCCGCCGCCTGCTGGCTGGCGGCAATCAGGGCGTCGGTCAGCAGCAGCTTCGCCTTCACCATCTCGGCAAAGGGCAGCGCCACCTCGTCGCCGTCACAATCCATCACGATCGCCGCGCCCCGGGTGCCGC
This sequence comes from Pelagibius sp., assembly GCF_965249265.1. NCBI lineage: Bacteria > Pseudomonadati > Pseudomonadota > Alphaproteobacteria > Rhodospirillales > Rhodovibrionaceae > Pelagibius > Pelagibius sp. The sequence goes on from NZ_OZ252224.1 coordinate 5,074,098, forward strand.
AGAGGCGACCGGAAAACCGCCGCCGCCCCTCGATCGGGCCGGCCATCTCGACCTTGCCGTCGAAACCGGCAAAGCGGTCGAAGTCCGCCAGGCGGGTCAGCGGCCGGTCGATCCCCGGCGAACTCACCTCCAGCGTGTAGGCCCGGTCGATCGGGTCTTCGACATCCAGGATCGCCGCGGCGGCCCGGCTGACCTCGGCACAGTTGTCGACGTTCATACCGCCGTCTTCCTGCCGCTCGGCCATGATCTGCAGACAGAGTCGGTCGCCGCCGGAAAGCTGAACGCGGACGATATCGTAGCCCATCGCCGCCAAAGAGGGCGCGATCAGGGCTTCGACTTCCGCTGCCTTGCCTTCGCTGGTTTTGGCCAGCACCGCAGAGGCCTGTTCCAAGGCCTGGGACAATGCCCAACCTCCCGTAACGGTGATGCTCGAATAAAAAAGGGCGGGCCAGAGGCCCACCGCTCGGTAGCCCGACGATCCCTGTTACTCCGGCACCGTCACTTGACTGCAGCGGACTTTACGCCCGCATCCCGCAGCCCGCAAGGCCTTTCTCCATTCCTGAGCGCCACCGGGAGAGGGCAAATCCGGGGCCGGACCCCGCCCGCGAAAGCCCGCCGCCGCAAGGTCGAGTAACGCCGCTAGATCGGATCATGTTTTGACGGAACCACTTCGTGGTTGCGCCAAAACATGTGAATCCGATCGCCATCAAATGGTTAGAGCAGATTCACCGGGTTTGATGGATCGCTGACGCGATTCCATCAAACCCAGATCTGCTCTAGGCCGGTTCGGTCACCGCGGCGCGGTCGATCCGGCGAAACCGCAGAAAGGCGGGGCTGCGTCCGGCTTTCAGCGCTTTTCGCTCATAGCGTGTCGCCGGCCAGTCCGCCGGCCGCTGTCGCCAGTCCGCCGGACCCGCAACCTGCCAGGTCAGCGCCGGCTCGGCCGTCAGGTGTTCCAGCGCCCAGGGCAGGTAACTCGGGTCGTCGGTGGCAAAGCGCAGTTCGCCGCCGTCCTTGAGCAGCCGCACCAGGGTCGCCACGGTGGCCGGCTGGATCAGCCGCCGCTTGTGGTGCCGGCGCTTCGGCCAGGGGTCGGGGAAGAGGATGAAAATCTTATCGAAGAGGGCATCCGGCAGACAGGCCATAAGGTCGCGGGCGTCGCCGACATAAAGCCTGAGGCGCGCGGTCTCCGGGCCCTCCGGCAACTGGTCGAGCAGGCTGGCGACACCGGTGACGAAATACTCCGCACCGATGATTCCGAGATCGGGCCCCTGATCAGGCCCGGGATCAGGCCCGGGATCAGGCCCGGGATCAGGCCCGGGATCAGGCTGGGGCCCTGCCTGCCAGGCCAGGTGTTCGCCGCCGCCGAAGCCGATTTCCAGATAGAGGCGCGACGGCAGCGGATCGAAGAGTGCCGCGGGCACAAGGGGCTTGTCATCCGCCGGCAGATCGATCCGCAAGGCCGGCAGCCGCTCCTCCATCACCGCGCGGCGGGCCGGGCGCAGCGGCCGGCCCTGACGGCGGCCATAGAAGTTGCGTCTGCCCGCAGACACGGCTCAGCCCCGGGAAAATCTCAGGCGAAAACGGCGCGGACGGTCAGGCGCCGAAGGCGCTGCGCAGCGGCTCGACAAGATCGGTCTTCTCCCAGGAGAACCCGCCGTCGGCATCGGGCGCCCGGCCGAAGTGGCCGTAAGCGGCGGTGCGCGCGTAGATCGGCCGCGACAGGCTGAGGTGCTCGCGAATCCCGCGGGGCGAGAGATCCATCAGGTCCTGAAGCGCCTTTGCCAGCTTGGCTTCTTCCACCTTGGCGGTGCCGTAACCATCGACATAGACGGAGAGCGGCTTGGAGACACCGATGGCGTAGGAAAGCTGGATGGTGCAGCGCTCCGCCAGCTCAGCCGCCACCACGTTCTTGGCCAGATAGCGCGCGGCGTAGGCTGCCGAGCGGTCGACCTTGGTCGGGTCCTTGCCGGAGAAGGCACCGCCGCCGTGGGGCGCGGCGCCGCCGTAGGTGTCGACGATGATCTTGCGGCCGGTGAGGCCGGCATCGCCGTCCGGGCCGCCGATCACAAAGCGCCCGGTCGGATTCACGTAGAAATCTTCCTCGGCGCACATCCAACCTTCCGGCAGCACGTTCACGACGTGGGGCCGCACGATCTCACGCACCTGATCCTGGTCCAGATCACCGGCATGCTGGGTCGAAACCACCACGGAAGTGGCCCGGGTCGGCTTGCCGTCGACGTATTCCAGCGTGACCTGGCTCTTGGCATCCGGCAGCAGGCCCGGCTCGGCGCCGGAGTGCCGCGCTTCGGCCAGAGAGCGCAGAATGTTGTGTGACAGATAGATCGGCGCCGGCATCAGTTCTTCGGTTTCGCGGCAGGCATAACCGAACATGATGCCCTGGTCGCCGGCCCCTTCGTCCTTGTTGCCGGCGGCATCGACGCCCTGGGCGATATCGGCTGACTGCTCATGGATGTAGTTTTCCACCGCCATCTTTTCCCAGTGAAAGCCATCCTGCTCGTAGCCGATTTCCTTCACCGCATGGCGGGCGACCTGCTCGATCAGATCGCCATTGACCTCCGAAGGGCCGCGCACTTCGCCGGCCAGAACGATGCGGTTGGTCGTCGACAGGGTTTCGACGGCGACGCGGGACAGGGGATCATGGGAAAGGAAGGTGTCGACGATGGCATCGGAAACTCGATCGCAAACCTTGTCGGGATGACCTTCCGAAACTGACTCACTGGTGAAAAGATAGCTGCCGTTACGCACCGCGTGGCTCCCGCTGATTCGCGTCTGTTTTGTGGAATAGATCGCTGGGAATAGCGACGCTGAAGAGCAAATGCAAGAAAACACGCCACGGCAGACAGCGACAGCGGGCCGTCAGGGAATCAGATCGGGTCTTGAAAGTGCCCCAGCCGAGAGTCCGGCCGCTTAGTCTTCAACCTTGTCCGCGTCTTTGCCACCAGCCGCAGCCAAGGCCTTGGTCATCTCGAAAAGACGTTTCCGAATGCTTGGGTCCTGGATCTTGTAGTAGGCGCGTACCAGTTCCAGGGTCTCGCGCTTGACCAGCGGGTCAAGCTCCTGTTCCGGCGAGGGCTCGGCGGCTCCCGGTCGCTGCGCCGGCGAACTGGCGGCCACGTCGTTGGGCATCTCATCGAAGAAAAAGCCAACCGGAACGTCCAGAACGCGGGACAGATCGAAGAGGCGGCTCGCCCCGACGCGATTGGCGCCCCGTTCGTATTTCTGTACTTGCTGGAATGTCAGGCCAATAGCCTCGCCGAGCTTCTCCTGGCTCATTCCCAGAAGCGTTCTCCGCAAACGGACCCGGCCCCCGACATGAACATCTACCGGATTAGGTCCACTTATCCGGTGGTCACCCAGCGCCACGCTGCGTCGCGCCATTCGCATCTTACCTTATTTAGGAAAACAACAGAACCGTAGGACTATAGGCATACACCTGTATGCCAACAGAGGGTTGATTCGTCAAGTGCCCTCTGTCTTAGTCGGTCAAGCAAAACGTCGCAACACAAATATAACACAAGTACACACAATCAGTTCTACCAAATATAGCCAATTACCCGCATTGGAATAAAGGGTCTCGTGTTCAGCAGCTTCGGGTAGTTCTGCATCAATAATACCTCGATCATTGAGATTAATTTGTTCAATCACTCGACCATAAGAGTCTATAACTGCTGAAATTCCATTATTGGCAACGCGAATAAGGGGAAGTCCTTCCTCTATTGCGCGCAGACGTGCCGATGCAAAGTGTTGGTAGGGGCCCGAAGAATCGCCAAACCAGGCATCATTGGTCAGATTCAGAAGCCAGCGCGGCGGCTGCCCTGCGGAATCCTTCACGCGGCCGGGGAAAATCACCTCGTAGCAGATCAGCGGACTGAAGGCCGGCAGGCCCGGCAGATCGAGGGTGCGCAGACCGGGCCCCGGCGAAAAGTCCCGGTTGCCGGCGGTCAGCTTGGCAAAGCCGAACCATTCGCGCAGCGGCGTGTACTCACCGAAGGGAACCAGATGCGCCTTGTCGAAGGTCGCCGCGATCCCTCCGTTTGAATCAAGGGCGTAAAGCGAATTCCAGATCGGCCCGTCGGGCTGTTCCGGCAACATCCGCGGCGCACCGGCGATGAGATACCCGCCCGGCGGGACTATAGCGGCCAGTTCCTGCTGCAGGATGGGTTCGAGAGAAAGGACATAGGGGATCGCCGTCTCGGCCCAGATGATATGGGTGCGGTCTTCAAAACCCGGCGCCAGTGTCATCCGCATCTGATTGCGCAGATGCTCGGCGCGCAGATCCCGGCGCCATTTCAGGGCCTGGGGGATACTCGGCTGAACCAGCCGCAGGCGCACCTCCTCGACCGCCGCCGTGCCGAGCGCCGGCGCGGTGGACAAACGCCAAGCGCCATAGCCCCAGGACAGCAGCGGCAGGGTCAGCGCGACAGCGACAAAGGCATAGCCGGCGCGCGAGCGCTGCTTGGGATCGGCGAGCAAAGCCGGGGCCGTCGCGGCGAGGACGGTGATCAGGCTCAGCGACCAGACGCCGCCGAGCGCGGAAAGCTGCAGCGTCTCAGGTGAGAAAGCCCAGACCGAGCCCATGAGGTTCCAGGGAAAGCCGGTGAGCACCCAGGCCCGCAGCCCCTCCGCCACCAGCCAGGCCGTGGCCAGGCCCAGGACGCCGGCCGGTCCGCGAAGCCCGCTCTTGGCGGTGATCCAGAAGGCCAGCGCCGGAAACAACGCCAGCCCCATGGCAAGACCGCCCACCGCAAAAGGCATCACCCAGCCGAAACGCTCGGCATCGACCAGGAAGGCTTCGCCCACCCAATAGAGACCGACGGCGAAATGGCCGCTGCCGAAGGCCCAGCCGAGCAGTGCCGCCTGCCGTGCCCGGCGCACCGCCTGCAGCAGCCAGAAGGCCACGACGAAGGCCGGGATCAGAAGGGGGATCAGATAGAGCGGCGGCATGGCGAGCGCCGCGAGACCACCGCAGACCGCGGCCAGGGCGACACGGCGCCAAAGGGTCAGGCCGGCCAGCCGCTGCGGCCAGGCCGGCCGGTGTTTCCGCTTCTCGCCGCCACCGGTCTCAGCCGTCATTTCTGCGCCGGAGCGGGCGTTTTCGGGCTCGCACGGCCCGTCGGTTTATGCACGCGCAGCCGTTTCACACGGCGCGGGTCGGCTTCGAGCACCTCGAAACTCATCCCGCTATGCTCGTGGACGACCAGTTCACCCCGTCCCGGCACGCGCCCGGCGACGGAGATCAGCAGTCCGCCGAGGGTGTCGATGTCCTCATCGCGTTCCTCATCGGACAGTACGGGACCGACCTTTTCCTCAAACTCCTCGATGGTCGCGCGGGCATCGGCGGCAATGCTGCCGTCGGCGCGGTCGATCAGCTTCGGGCCTTCGGCGACGTCGTGTTCGTCGTCGATCTCGCCGACGATTTCCTCGACCAGGTCCTCGATCGTCACCAGCCCGTCGATACCGCCGAACTCGTCGACGACCAGGGCCATGTGAACCCGCGACAGCCGCATTTCGAGCAGCAGATCGAGCACGCGCATCGACGGGGCGACCACCAGAATGCGGCGCACCAGGTCGACCAGATCGAAGGTGCGTTCGCCCTTCATGTAGGTCAGGACATCCTTGATGTGGACGATGCCGACGACTTCATCGAGGGTTTCGCGGTAGACCGGCAGCCGTGAATGGCCGGCCTCGCTCATCACATCGATCAACGCCTCGATCGGCGTGTCCAGGTCGACGGCGACGATATCGGCCCGCGGCACCATCACGTCGTAGGTCGTCAGGTGCCGCAGCCGCAGGATGTTCGACAGCATGACGCGCTCGTCGCCGCTGATCGGCGCCGCGGTCTCTTCCTCGCCCTCGACCTCTTTGATCTCGTCGATGATCTCTTCAAGAGTCTCGCGAAGCTGCGCCTCGCTGTGGCGCGACCTCAACAGGCCGCGCAGTCGCTTCCATAGGCTGCCGCCTTGCGGCTCGCCGGCGCGGGGACTTCGACCGTTGCTTGATGTTTCGGCCAAGATTCAGTTTTCCTCCGAAATCATGCCTGGCGTCATGGCAGGACGCCTGCGATAGGGATCCGGCACCCCGAGATCCGCGAGAACCGCTACTTCCAACGCTTCCATTTCCTCCGCCTCGGCATCGCTCTCGTGATCATAGCCCAGGAGATGCAAAAGACCGTGGATCAGAAGGTGTAGGGTGTGGTCCTGAAGCGGTTTTTCCTGCTCCGCGGCTTCACGCAGCACCGTCTCGCGCGCCAGGACGATATCCCCCAAAAGCCGCGGCGGCCCGGCATCGGGATCGCCGGGCAGGCCGCCCGCGGCGCCAAGCACTTCCACGTTGTGGGGCGCTTCCATATTGGGGAACGACAAGACGTTGGTCGGGCCGCTGCGGCCGCGATAGGCCTGGTTCATTTCAGCCACCGTCGCATCGTCGGCAAACAGCAGGCTGATTTCCACCACGCCCTTCATCGGCTCGGCAAGGCTGCGCGATTGCAGATAGGCCAAGGCGCTACCGACTGATCTCCCGGCCAGATTTTCCAGATCTTCCAGGCGGTCGGTCCAGGCGGCGTCTTGCAGCGAGACGGCAATCTCCAACCGGCTTATCCCAGGCGCATCTTTCATCTTAGCCACGGTCTCCGCAGCCACCCCTCGCCAAGCCTTTCAACAGGCCGGGCAAAGGGGCAGGACTACCGACCGAAGAGATCCCCTTCTCCAGACCTGCTGGCATCATAGGCTGCGTAGGCACGCACGATGCGGGTCACCAGGGAATGGCGCACCACATCGGCGGCGGTGAACTGGACGAAGGCCACGCCCTCCATATCCGCCAGGATACCGGAGGCTTCGCGCAGGCCCGAGGGCGCACCCTTGGGCAGGTCGATCTGCGACAGGTCGCCGGTTATGACCATGCGGCTGTTCTCGCCGAGGCGGGTCAGCGCCATCTTCATCTGAACCGGCGTCGTATTCTGCGCCTCGTCGAGAATGATGAAGGCATTGGTCAGCGTCCGGCCGCGCATGAAGGCGAGCGGGGCCACCTCGATCTCGCCGTTGGACAGCCGGCTGGCGACCTGGTTGGCCGGCAGCATGTCGTAGAGCGCGTCATAGAGCGGACGCAAATAAGGATCGACCTTTTCGTTGAGATCGCCCGGCAGGAATCCGAGACGCTCGCCGGCCTCCACCGCAGGCCGCGACAGAATAATGCGCTCGACCGCGCCCTCCATCAGCATGGAGACCGCCATGGCAGCCGCCAGATAGGTTTTGCCGGTGCCGGCAGGGCCGATCCCGAACACCATCTCGTGGCTGCGCAGCGCCTGAACATAGGCCTTCTGGCCCGGCGAGCGCGGCGTCAGGCGGCGTTTGCGCGTGGCAATCGCCAGCTCGTCGGAATGCACCGCGGCCACCGCCTGGTGCTCACTCTCCTGGCTCGGCGCCTGCACCGCCATGCGAATGACCGCGTCGACCTCGCCGTCGCCGACCTCCAGCCCTTTGCGCAAGCGTTCATAGAGGGCGGTCAGGGCCGCATTGGCGACGGCCACGGAGTCGGCGGGCCCGAAAATCGCCAGGCGGTTTCCCCGCGACGCCAGGCTGACACCCAATTGTTGTTCGATGCGCAGCAGGTTCTGATCATGCTCTCCATAGAGCAGCGGCAAGAGGCTGTTGTCGTCGAACTGCAGGAAAGTCGGCTCACCCTTGCGATCGGTCGTGGTGCCGCTGAGACTGTCAGAGCTCAAGCTGAAATCCTTGTGGTTGTCGCACTGCTCGATGACGCACTGCTCGATGACGCACTGCCGCTGCATGAGGCGGCGGCCGCAGCGGGTTGCCGCTCCGCCTCCAGGCAGAGCCGTCCGGCCAGGGAGTTGGGAAAGGCGGCCTCGATCTCCACCGCCATCAGCTTGCCGATCAGGCGCTGCTGGGCCACCTCCGGCAAGGCCACATGCACCGACTGCATATAAGGGCTGCGCCCGGCCAACTGGCCCGGACGGCGGCCGGGCTTTTCAAACAACACCGGCAGCGTTCGCCCGACACAGCTTTCGTTGAAGGCCGCCGCCTGGGCGCCGAGAAGCTGCTGCAAACCGGCCAGCCGTTCGGTCTTCACCGTTTCGGGCAGTTGCTGTTCCTCGACCGCAGCCGGGGTGCCGGGCCGCGGGCTGTATTTGAAGGAATAGGCCTGGGCGTAGCCGACCTCGGTCACCAGGCGCAGGGTCGCGGCATGGTCGGCATCGCTCTCGCCGGGGAAGCCGACGATGAAATCCGATGACAGGGCGATATCCGGACAGGCCCGGCGCAGGCGCTCGATAATGCGCAGGTAGTCTTCGGCTGTGTGCTGGCGGTTCATCGCCGCCAGGATCCTGTCCGAACCGGACTGCACCGGCAGATGCAGATAAGGCATCAGCGTGGCCAGTTCGCCGTGGGCGGCGATCAGTTCGTCGTCCATGTCGCGCGGATGCGAGGTGGTGTAGCGCAGGCGGGTGAGGCCTTCGATCTCGGCCAGGGCATAGAGCAGACGGCCGAGCCCCCAGGTGCCGCCGTCCTTGCCGCCCTCGGGGGCCTCGCCGTGGTAGGCATTCACGTTCTGGCCCAGCAGAGTGATCTCCTGAACGCCGGCCACCACCAGGCGCCGGGCTTCGGCCAGCACGGCCGCCACCGGGCGCGAGAACTCGGCACCCCGGGTATAGGGGACGACACAGAAGCTGCAGAACTTGTCGCAGCCCTCCTGAACCGAGAGAAAGGCCGCCGCCGCGGTTCCGGTGGTTTCCTCCGGCAGAAAGTCGAATTTGGATTCCACCGGAAAGTCGATATCCAGGTGTCCGCCGGCAGAGCGGGCGGCACGGGCCACCATCTCCGGCAGGCGGTGATAGGTCTGCGGCCCGAAAACCAGATCCACCTGGGGCGCCCGGCGCAGAATTTCCTCGCCCTCGGCCTGAGCCACGCAGCCGGCCACCGCCAGCACCATATCGCGGCCTTCGGCCTGGCGCTCCTGCTTGAAGGCGCGCAGCCGCCCCAGTTCCGAAAAGACCTTCTCGGAGGCTTTTTCGCGAATGTGGCAGGTGTTCAGAATCACCATATCGGCGCCGCGCGGGCCGTCCACCGCCTCATAGCCCAGGGGCGCCAGGACATCGGCCATCCGCGATGAGTCGTAGACATTCATCTGGCAGCCGTAAGTCTTTATAAAGAGGCGCTTTTTACCGCTCTCAGTCACCGCTTTCCTAACACTCCAAGCGCCCCGGAAGCCGGTCGCCCGACCGGCCCGGAGGCAACCCTAGCCAAAGATACCACAGAACCCGCCGGAAATGCCCAGATCCGGTCCCAGGCCCGGCCCGAGACTTCAGCCCGCCACCTCCGCTCCAGGGGCCGCTCCCGAGGCTGCCTCCGAAGCCGCTCCGGAGGGCAGCGCCTGGGGTTGCCGCCGGCCTGACAGCGCCTCGGCAACGCCGCGGGAAACCACCGCATGACAGTGGTCGCACAAAGCCTTGCGCGAGCCAAAGCGCTCGATCGTGACCGCCTCGTGAAATTCCACGACGACCGTGACGTAGCCAAGACCCAGGGCGTGCCAGAGGTGGGGCCCAAGTTCCATGTCGCCGTACCAGGCGAAAAACGGCCTTAGATAGCGGCCCAGAGGCACGCCGTCGAGTCTTGTGTAGCTGATCGAGACCGGCTGAACGGTCAGCGCCTCCCCACCCGGGCGCTGTTCGGCCACCGAGAAGAGGGCGCTTTTGAACGGCAGGATGCCGTTGCCGTCGCCCGATGTCCCCTCGGCAAAGAGCACGAGGTCGTCGCCGGCCTCCAGGCGCCGGGTGATCTGGTCCCGGTGGTCGGCGGTCCGCTGGGCGCGGCGCTCGACAAAAACCGTCTCCTGAAGCCGGGCCAGCCAGGAGAAGAACGGCCAGGTCGCGACCTCCGCCTTGGCGACGAAGGAAATCCGCGCCAGGGCGCCGAGCACCTCGATATCGAGATAGGAAACGTGGTTGGCGGCAAAGAGGGTCGGATGCCGGTCGGAGATCTCACCGCGCATCTGGATTCTGATCCCCAGGATCCGGCAGCTGCGCCGATGATACCAGTGCGGCAGGGATTTGCGCAGGGGCAGGCGCAGCGCGACAGCCAGAAACTGAACCGGCATCAGCACGGCGGTGAGGCTGAAGTAAACCAGCAGACGGCCGAGGGCGGTGATCGGCGAGCCGAAGTTGGGTGCCGCCATAGACTAGGACGAGCCCCGGGCGCCCTCCGGGGCGCCGGAAACATCACGAGATGCGCCCTCCGGAGCGCCCGAACCACTACGCGATGCGCCCTCCGGGGCGCCGGAAACACCACGAGACGCGCCCTCCGGGGCGCCGGAACCGTTGCCGGAAGCGCCGCCACCGGCGTCCTCGCGCTTGTAGTGGCGCAGGTATTTCTCGGTCACCCAGTCCGTCTTGACGACGATACAGACATCGGTGGTCCCGAACTCCCGGTCCACCACCGCGCCGTCGCCGACGAAACCGCCCAAGCGCAAGTAGCCCTTGATCAGCGGCGGCAGGGCCTGGCGGGCCGCAGGGATCTGCACCTCCTCGACCGGCAGCAGGTCCATCGGCACATAGCGGTCGGCCACCGCCCGGGCCCGCAGCGCCGGCGGCGCCAGATGATGATGATAGAGATAGGAAAGCGGCAGCTTCAGCTCGTCTGGATTCACACCGGGAAGACTGGCACAGCCGAACATGATGGAGATGTCGTAGTAGAAGACGTACTCCGCGATCCCGCGCCAGAGCAGTTGCATCGCCGCGCCGGTGCGGCAGGTCGGATCGACGCAGGACCGGCCGAGTTCCAGAACCTCCCCGGGATAGGCCTCTATGCTGTCGATCTCGTATTCGTCGCTGGTATAGAACTGGCCGCGGCGGCGCGCGCCCTCGCGGCGCATCACCCGGTAGGTGCCGACCACCGCTTCCGGTCCGTCGCCGCGCTCCTCGTCGAACACCAGCAGATGGTCACAGTAGTCGTCGAAAGAATCGAAGTCGCGGCGCGCGGCGCGCATTTCCTCGGTCGGCCGGGCGGACATCTGTTCGTAGAAGATTCTGTAGCGCAGGGCCTGGGCGGCGCGCACCTCCGCCCGACCCTCGGCGAGTCTGATCCGCAGGTTGCCGCCGACGACATCGACCGGCCGGTCTGAGTTGGTCTCCGCAAGGCTCATGTCATATCCATAGAGTCAAAAACCCAACGGCAGCCGAATAGTCTCACAACAAACAACCGATACCGGCCAAAACTCCAGCCGACAAGCCTCCGCGGCGTCCCGGCACCCTACTTCCCGCCTGACGACTTTCCTTCGTCTTTGCTCTCCTCCGCCGAGAGGCGCACGCCGTAGAGTTCCAGGCGATGGTCGACAAGGCGGTAGCCCAACGTCTTGGCGACCTCGGTCTGAAGCCGCTCGATTTCCTCGTTCGTGAATTCGATCACCTTGCCGGTCTTCACGTCGATCAAATGATCATGATGCTCTTCCGGACGCTCCTCGTAGCGCGCCCGGCCGTCGCCGAAGTCGTGCCGCTCCAGAATGCTGGCTTCTTCGAAGAGCTTGACCGTGCGGTAAACCGTCGCGATGGAAATCCGCGAATCTCGCTCCACCGCCCGCTGGTAAACCATTTCCACATCAGGATGGTCCGTCGACTCGGAGAGAACGCGCGCGATCACGCGTCTCTGCTCGGTCATTTTCAGACCTTTTTCAATGCACCGCTTCTCCAGGCGATCGGGCATACTCCCCAACCTCTCGTTTCGCCATCTTCACCACGCCCGGACTGAACCCACCGGGCCAATAGCCTAGTATAACTGAAGAAGCGCCGCCCGCCTAATCGACGGCGACGCCCCTGTTCATAGAATAAAGTAATCCGATGATGCCTTGATCGCCTGCGCTTTCCCGAGGGATTTCCCGAGGGATTTCCCGAGGGATTTCCCGAGGGATTTCAATGGGCGCTTTCGCCGGACGGTTGCGGCCCGCTTACTTGCGCCGGGCCCTTGTGCCCAGACCGATTTGCTTGGCCAGCTTGCTGCGCTGCTTGGCATAGTTCGGCGCCACCATGGGATAGTCCGCCGGCAAGCCCCAACGCTCACGGTAGTCTTCCGGCGACATGTCGTAGGCGGTCTTCAGGTGCCGTTTCAGCATCTTCAGTTTCTTGCCGTCTTCCAGGCAAACGATGTGGTCCGGCGTCACCGATTTCTTGATCGGCACCGCCGGTGAAGGGCGCTCCGGCTCCCGCTCGCGAGTCGTCCCGACGTTCGACAGCGTCTCGAACACGTCCCGAATGATCATCGGCAGGTCGGCCACCGCAACCGAGTTATTTGAAACGTGTGCTGCGACGATATTGGTCGTCAGGGAAAGCAGTTCGCTTTGCTTCGCTTGCTCGGACATTGACCTCTTCAACTCCTCCACATTGCTGTGGACTATATAAAAATTCTCCGTAAGAGAATCAACAACTATTCAATACGAAAATAATAGTTCGTATTTGATGCTCTGTCATTGACTATTCTTTGGCTGGAAAGTCGGAGGAATTACATCAATTTGCGAAAAACTTACAGAAATAGGCCCAATCGGGCTCAAGACGGACTGCAATTTACCGGATTCGCCGCCACCGGATCCTATCCCAGATCCACGTCAGAACCTCAAGCGGCGGCTATCCGTTTCCTGAGAATCAGCGCATCCACCGCCGGTCCCGAGGCCACACGGTAATAGCCGCTACGGCGGCCGGCCAAGCCAAACCCGAAGCTCTCATAGAAGGCCCACGCGCCCCGGTTGTTTTCCGCGACCTCAAGCTGAATCACGCCCGCGCCGCGATCCAACGCCGCAGCAATGCCGGCCTCGAGCAGCAGCCGGCCACTACCGGCGCGGCGGTGGCGGGGCAGCACACCCAAGCCCAGCACCTCGCTGGCGTCGATCACAACCTGACCCAGGAAAAAGCCGACAGGCTCCGAACCGGCAGCGGCGATCAGCGCGAAGCTGCCCGGCATCGCCAGCACCTCGGCCCAGGATCGGGCGGGCCAGGCCTCGCCAACATAGGTGGCGGCCGCGGCTTCAGGGCCGGCAGATGCTTCAGACGGCGCGTTCTCGTTGCCGTAACAGGCCGCCTGCAGCGCAGCCAGGAGCGACACCTCGCCGGGCGCGGCGGCGCGGATCTCGATCGCCGTCACGGTGCGCGCTTTCGACCGGCGCCGTTGGGTTTGGGACCCCTGGTCTTTGGCGGCGTGACATCCGGCTCGCGCAGATAAAGCGGTGCCGCCGGGCCGGTCGCCGCGGCGCCGCGCCGGCGGAGATGCAGGGCGGCACGTTCGGCCAGCAGGGCGGCGTCGGCGGCACCGGCAGCGGCCGCCCGCAGACAGTCTCCGCGCCCGGCCCGCTCAAGCACCTGAAGCCCGCGATCGGCCGCATCGCCGGTCAGCAGCAGCGGGCCCTCGGGCAGCGATCCGCCAAGATCGTCCAGCGCAACCTCGCGCGGGTCGCCCAGGGGAACGAGGGAAGCGTCGAAGAGCTGGAGAAAGACATCCTGCCGCTTTGAATCGATCAGGGCCGCGACCGTGCGCCCGGCCCGTTCCTCCGCCGTAGCCGCAGCCGCCGAGACCTCGAAAGATGCGATGCCGATCAGCGGCAGGCGACGCGCCAGCGCCAGGCCGCGGGCGGTCGCCAAACCGATGCGCACGCCGGTAAAGCCGCCGGGCCCGGTGGTGACGGCCAGGGCATCCAACGCCTCGAAGCCACCGCCCCAATCGGCCATGACCTCGGCAATCATCGGCACCAGATGCTCGGACTGGCCGCGGGACATGATCTGGAAGCGCCGCGACGCAACGCCGCCCGCCGCCCAGACCGCCGTCGAACAGGCGCCGCCCGCCGCCTCGATCGCCAGGATTGCCGGTTCGGAAGAAGTCACGGCCGCCGTCTCCAGGCCCTATCGCCCCACCGCCGCTTCGTGCTAACAGGGCCGATCCCGTGATCGCCACCACGCGATTTCATCGAGCACGGTTTCGCCAAGCCCCACCTCACAAAGCCCCAGTCCACAAAAGCTGCGCCTCCACCATGCCCTTGATTCCCATCGCCACGCCCGAATTCGACATCGACATCGCGCTGGCCTACGCCACCGCCGACAACGTGACCGGCAAACCGATCTACCGGCAAGCCGAAGCCCAACTGCATCCGCAGGCGGCCGAGGCCCTGCAGCGCGCCATCGCTCTGGCGGCCCCCCTGGGCCTGCGTTTCAGGGTTTTCGATGCCTTCCGGCCGGTCGAGGCCCAGTGGTGTCTCTGGGAGGCCTTTCCCGACCCGGAGTTCGTCGCCGATCCGAGACTTGGCTCCAACCACACCCGCGGCGTCGCGGTCGACCTGACGCTGATCGATGCCGCCAGCGGCGTCGAGCTGGACATGGGCACGGGCTTCGACGACTTCCGCCCGGCCGCCCACCACGGCCGCAGCGATGTCTCCGTCGAAGCGCAGCGCAACCGCGCCATCCTGCTGGGCGTCATGACGGCGGCGGGCTGGGACTGGAACCGCTACGAGTGGTGGCACTATCAGCTCTTCGATCCGCGGCGCTATCCCCTGCTGAGCGACACCGCCGCGCCGCGGGCGCTGATGGGCGAACACACCTGAGCGGGGGCAACCTCTAAAGCAGCTTGCAAGCCTCATCGAACTCCAGGCGCGGCGAACGGGGATGCAGTTTCTCCGGGTCGCCGTGGCCGAGGTTGCAGAGGAAATTCGAGCGCCAGGCCGTTCCGGCGAAGAATTCTTCATCCACCTTGGCACGGTCGAAACCGGACATGGGTCCGCAGTCGAGCCCCAGCGCCCGCGCGGCGATAATGAGATAAGCCCCCTGCAGGCTGCCGTTGCGCACCGCCGTCTGCTCGATGGCGGCGGGCTTTCCGGCGAACCAGCTGCGCGCGTCGGCATGGGGATACAACTTCGGCAGACTCTCATAAAATTCCATGTCATAGGCGATCACCGCGGTGGCCGGCGCCGCCATGGTATTGTCGACATTGCCGGCGTCGAGCGCCGGGCGCAGACGCTCCTTGGCCTCTTTGCTGCGCAGGAATAAAACCCGCATCGGGCTGCAGTTGGCGCTGGTCGGCCCCATCTTCGCCAGGTCATAGACGGCCTCCAGCAGAACATCGCTGACCTCCGCCGCCTGCCAGGCCGAATGGGTCCTTGCATTGCGGAAAATCTGGTCCAGGCCCGCATCGCTCAAGATTTCACTCACGGCTTATCCCTTTCTTAAGCTCCAGCAGCCACCCTCGCCCGTAGCCGGGGCTACTTAAACTTGTGGTTGCCCCCACGCGAAGCCGCTCCTGCTCGAAGCCGGCGGCCATACCTTGGCCTCTAGGCGTGGTATCGGCAAGTCCGATGCTTGGCCCGATGCTTCAGAGCAAAGAGGGATCGACGGAGGACGCTGACATGGTTGCGACGAGGTTCGCCGGGAAAAGCACCGCTTCGCTGCGCGCTTGGACGCAGAGGCGGATTCTGCCGCTGGCTCTGGGTGCCATCCTTGGCATTCCACTGCTGATGCCGGCCGGCGGGGCCGCCGCGCAGGAAGCCACGCCGCGCCCGGCAACCGCCCAGGCGGTCAGCAGCGGTGGCGCGGTGGTGCTGATGTACCATCGCTTCGGGGAAGACAGCCTGCCATCGACCAACGTGCGCCTCGCCCAGTTCGAAGCCCATCTCGACGAGCTGGCTAGCGGCGGCTATCGGGTTCTGCCGCTGCCGGAGATCGTCGCCGCCCTGGAGGAGGGCCGGCCGCTGCCCGACCGCGCGGTGGCCATCACCGTCGATGACGGCGCCCTCTCGGTCTATAGGGAAGCCTGGCCGCGGCTGCGCGCGCGCAACCTGCCGTTCACGGTTTTCGTCTCCAGCGAACCCCTGGACCGCAAGCTGCCCGGCTACCTGTCCTGGGATCAGCTGCGCGAGATGGTCGCCGCCGGCGGAGTCAGCGTCGGCAATCACGGCCACCGCCACAACCACATGACAATGCTGGACGCCGACGCACAACGCCGCAACATCGAAAAGGCCTCTCTGCGCCTCTTCGCCGAGCTTGGCGCCGCGCCGGAGATCTTCGCCTATCCCTATGGCGAGATCTCGGCCGAACTTCGGGCGACGGTAAGCGAACAGGGCTTCACCGCTGCCTTCGGACAGCACTCCGGCGCCATCGGCGGCATGACCGACCGCCTGGCGCTGCCGCGCTTTCCGATCAACGAAGCCTATGGCGACATGGACCGCTTCCGTCTGGTCGCCAACACACTGCCGCTGCCGGTGCGCGAGATCACCCCCGCGGACCCCTTCCTGCGCTCGGTGGCGCAGAACCCGCCGAGCTTCGGCTTCACCGTAGCCGGCGACATCGAGGACCTCAGCAACCTCAACTGTTTCGCCCGCGACGGGGAACCGGCGCTGACGCGTTTCGACAACAGGATCGAACTGCGGCTTGCGGGGCCCCTGCCGGCCGGACGGGCGCGGATCAACTGCACCCTGCGCACCGAAGACGGCCGCTGGCGCTGGTTCGGCACCCAGTTCGTGGTGACCGATCAGGCGGTACAGTAGGCAGAGAAACGCAGAGGCAAAGACCGCCCGGTCGAAAGCCGCCGCCGCAAACCCAATTCTTCTTCGATCAGCTGTCCTTGGGGAGATGCTCGAACCTGAGCCCGTCGAGGGCCAGAAGGTCGTTGCCGTTGATCAGCGACCGCAGGGCCTTCACGTAGACCTCGCCTTCCTCGGAATAGCTGGTCAGGCTGCCGGCCAGATGCAGGGCATTGGCGGTGCCCCCGAGAGCGCGCGCCTGGGCGCGGCGATCGCGCAGATCCTGATAGGCGCGATGACTGTTCAGGTTGTGGAGATAGGTGCGCACCGCCGACATCAGATCGGGAAAGGCCCGTACGCGAAAATCATCCCGCTCTGCATCCCGCGGCGCCAGGCCGGGGCCCTTGTCGCCCCAGACACGCTGGCCGAAGAGCGCGTTGGCGTTGCGGGCGAAACGCGAACGGCCCCAGCCGCTTTCCTGAGCCGCCTGGGCCAGGGCGAGACTGGCCGGCACCAGATCGATGCGGCTGAGAATATCCGCGTCGTCCGACGGCTCCGCACCATAAAAGTCCGCCACCCGATGCAGCCAAATCGCATCGCCGGCTTCGAGGCTTCCGACAACGCGGGCGTTCAAGAGATCGACCACTCTCTTGCGAATGCGGGCGATCTCCGTGTTTCCTTTCAGGATCAGCGGCAGCAGACTGCGCAGGAACAAAGCCTTGCGCGCATCGACATCGCTCAAGCTGTCGATATCCCGCGGCAGGCGGGCGACCGCCAGACGCGGTACTGCCGCCCCCTCCTGCAGCCTTTCCAGGGTATAGCCCTGCGCGTCGAAAAGCTTCGCGAGCTCGGCGGAGTCGCGCGGAGTCACGCGTTGCAATGACGGCCCCTCCGCCAGCAGACCCAGTTCCCGCCAACCCGACGTCGGCGAGGGCTGGCCGCCCTGCCAGAGCGCCAGCAGGAGGCAAAACCCGAAAGCGAAGGAAAGCACCGCAACGCGGCCGGCAAGGTTGCGGTTCGTGCGGTCCAGAAAGTGTTGAATCCGGGGATGCCACCTGCGCATCAGATCGACGACCAGAACCGGCATAGCTGCCGCCATTGATTCAATGCCTCCCCATAACCTGCGAGACCGCCTAACAGAGGGGACAGTAGTCGAGCTTCACAAAGAATTCGTTATCGGCAAAGCGCCACGGCGTGAACGTGCGTGAGGCTTTTTTGCGTCAACAGGACGCGGCACAAGAATGAAAATGGTTGCCCGAACGAAACGACCGGACGCTGCCGCCTGGCGCCGTTCCGCGCTAGACGACGGGGCGCACCTCGACGACCTCGGGGATGTAGTGCCGCAGCATGTTTTCGATGCCCATCTTCAGGGTCGCGGTCGAACTCGGGCAACCGGCGCAGGCACCCTGCATGTGCAGATAAACGACACCCTTGTCGAAACCGCGGAAGACGATGTCGCCGCCGTCCTGGGCAACAGCCGGACGCACACGGGTGTCGAGCAGTTCCTTGATCTGGCCGACAACCTCGTCGTCCTCGGCATCGCCGCTGTGGCCTTCATCGCCCGCGCCCGCATCAAGGTTCAAGACCGGACGCCCGGCGGTAAAATGCTCCATGATGACGCCGAGGATGGCCGGCTTCAGCAGATACCACTCGCGATCGTCGTCCTTGGTCACGGACACGAAGTCGGTTCCAAAGAACACGCCGACAATGCCGTCGACGCCGAACAGGCTCTCAGCCAGCGGCGAGCGGCCGGCGGAAGCTGCGTCCGGGAAATTCGCGGTGCCGCTTTCGAGCACGCTGCGCCCGGGCAGGAACTTCAGGGTCGCCGGGTTCGGCGTTTGCTCTGTTTGAATGAACATCGGACATCGCTCCTTGATCTCTCGCCCGCCCCATCTTGCGGTCCGCTGACCGGGCCAGGGTAAAGGCTTGTGGGAGGCCTGCTCCCCAGTCTGTCAACAATGTGGTCCGCAAGCGCCGGGCCTTCAAGCGCAAACGCCAATTCCTACCAATTTAATCATGATTAGCCAGGCAGGCCAAGTGCTTGTGAATCCTGTCCTGTTGTCAGGTGACCGCGTCGATTTCCTCGACCGTCATGGAGTCAGGCACGACGGTTACCGGGATATGCAAGCGCCCCAGGAACTTGCCGGTCATGGCCGAAACCAGAGGCCCCGGCCCGCGCTTGTTGGTGGCAGCGCCAAGCACGAGGATAGAGATGTTGGGCTCTTCGTCCAGCAGCTCCAGCAATTGGTCCCGCCGGTCGCCCTCGCGGACGTAGAGGATCGGCAGGGAACCGCAGAGGTTGCTGACTTCCGCGGCAAGACGCTGCAGGACCTGCTCGGCCTCGGTGCGGGCCTCCTCGCGCATGATATCGCCGACCGACATCCAGTGCTGGAACTCCGAAGGTTCCACCACATAGAGCATGGCGACCTTGCCGCCGGAGCTGCGCGCCCTCAAGGCGGCGAAGCGCAGGGCGACGCGCATCTCCTCGGTTTCATCGACGACGACCAGAAAAACACGAGGACTTTCTGCACTCGCGCTCGTCTCTGGGGTTGTCTTCTCTGGGGCTTCTGCCATGCGGGTTTCCTCGTGGTCTCTATCCAGCGAAAGACCTTCTCGCGCAGAATCCTGCCACTACCGGGCTTGGCCGCGCAATCACCTCGTTTTTCCCTCTTTTGGAGGGAGAATTATCGAAATCGGGTCTAAGGGCGCAGAAAGCCTACGATATCGTAGACTTCCGCAAGAATGGGATCGGCCAGGGCCCGCGCCCGCTCGGCCCCGTCGCGCAGCACCGAATCCACATGCCCGGGGTCCTCGACCATGCGCTTCATCTCGCTGCCCATCGGCCCCAGCCGGGCAACCGCAACATCGGTCATTTCCTTCTTGAAGTCGGCAAAACCCTTGCCTTCGAAGGCGGCGACGGTCTCGGCGACCGAGCGGCCGCTGAGGGCCGCATGGATGGTCAGCAGGTTGGCCGCTTCCGGCCGCGCCTCGCGGAATTCCGCGGTGAACTGGTCATCGCCGCCGACCACTGAAGGATCGGGCAAGAGCTCTGAATCGCTGGTGGCGCGGCGGATTTTCTTGGCCACCGCATCGGCATCGTCGGTCATGTTGATGCGGGCCGCGTCCGAGGCGTCCGAGGAGCTCATCTTCCTGGCGCCGTCGCGCAGCGACATCACCCGGGTCGCCGAGCCCTGGATCAGCGGCTCGACGATGGGAAAGCAGTCGACGCCGAAGTCGTTGTTGAACTTCTGCGCGATGTCGCGGGTCAGTTCCAGATGCTGCTTCTGATCCTCTCCCACCGGCACATGCGTGCCCTTGTAGACCAGAATGTCGGCGGCCATCAGGTTGGGATAGACATAGAGACCGGAGGAGGCCTTCTCGCGGTTCTTGCCCGCCTTATCCTTGAACTGGGTCATGCGGTTCAGCCAGCCGAGGCGGGTGACGCAGTTGAACACCCAGGCCAGCTCGGCATGGGCAGCCACCTGGGACTGGTTGAAGATGATCGACTTTTTCGGATCGATCCCCGCCGCCAGGTAGCCGGCGGTCACCTCCCGCGTGCGCTGGCGCAGTTCGGCGGGGTCCTGCCAGACCGTGATGGCATGAAGATCGACGACGCAGTAGATGCAGTCGTTGTCGGTCTGCAGATCGACAAAGCGGCGGATCGCGCCGAGGTAGTTGCCGAGGTGGAGATTGCCGGAGGGCTGGACGCCGGAGAAGATGCGTTTCATCGGAGAGCTGCTGAGCCGAGGGGAAGAAGGGGTGAGGCGGGGTTATCGCTGGCCCAACCCAGCGGGTCAAGTTCCGTCGGAGCCGCCTTCCGCGCCCGGCCGCCGCCGGATGGCGGCCAGCAGCTCGCTGCGCGAGACCGCGCCCGAAACGAAGGCCGCCAGCGCATAGGCCGCCAGCCCGGCGGCGACCAGGACCACCAGTGCGGCGATGCGATCGAAGAAGGTATCGCCGAGCCAGCCGGCCAGGGCCGTCTGCAGGCCCCAGAGCACCAGCCCCATCACCGCCGAGGCCCCCAGGATACGGGGCAGGCGATGGCGGAAACGCTGGTCCAGGGCCCAGAAGCCGTGACGGCGCAGCGACCAGATCAGCAGCAGGGTGTTCAGCCAGGCGGCCAGGGCCGTCGCCAGGGCGATGCCGACGTGATCCAGGGTGAGGAACAGCACGAGGCTGAGGACGATATTGGCGATCACCGAAACGACCGAGAAACGGAACGGCGTCACCGTGTCTTCGCGGGCATAAAAGGCCGGCTGCAGGATCTTCACCAGCACATAGGCCGGCAGGCCGCCGGCGAAAGCGGCCAGCGCCGCCGCGGTGGCCGCCGCATCGGCCTGGCCGAAGGCGCCGTGCTGAAACAGCCCGCCGACGATGGCCCCGGGGATGACCAGCAGCGCCAGGGTGGCGGGCAGGGTCAGCAGCAGGGCGAATTCCAGGCCGCGGTTGAGGCTGTGCATCGCCGCTTCCTCGGCGCCGCTGCGCAGCTTGCGCGCCATGTCGGGCAGCAGGACGATGCCGATGGCGATGCCGATCAACCCGAGGGGCAGCTGATACACCCGGTCGGCGTAGTAGAGGTAGGAAAACGCCCCCTCCTGCCAGCTGGCGATGGAGGAACCGACGAAGATGTTGATCTGCAGGGCGCCGGCGGAGAGCACGCCGGGCACCAGAAGCACCAGCAGGCGGCGCACCCCCGGCGTGAAGCGCGGGCGCGGCAGTCTCAGTTTCATACCGGCCCGGGCCGCCGCCACGGCGAGGAAGATCATCTGCGCCGCGCCGGCAAGGCAGACCGTCCAGGCCATCAGATAGCCCGGCGCCCCGGTGAAGGGCAGCACCAGGGTCAGAGCCAGGATGAAAAGGATATTCAGGAGGATCGGCGCCGCCGCCGCCGCGGCAAAGCGGTAGAGCGAGTTCAGCACCCCGCTGATCAGCGCCACCACCGCCATGAACAGCAGGTAGGGAAAGGTGATGCGCGACAGCTCCACCGCCAGGGCGAGCTTTTCCGGGTCCTGGGAAAAGCCCGAGCCGATCACGTAGATGAACCAGGGCATCCCGGCCATGGCCGCGGCGGAGATCACCAGCAGGCCGGTGATCAGGACCGAGAGCGCCTCTTCGGCAAAGCGCTTCGCCGCCGCCTCGCCCTCCTGCTCCAGGCGCCGGGCGAAAAGCGGCACGAAGGCGGCATTGAAGGCCCCCTCGGCGAACAGCCGGCGAAACAGGTTGGGCAGGCGAAAGGCGGCGAAGAAGGCATCGGCCACCGGGCTGGCGCCGACCACGTTGGCGATCAGGATATCGCGGACGAAGCCGAGCACCCGGCTGATGCCGGTATAGCCGCCGACGGTTGCGATGGAGCGAACGAGAGACATGCTCCTGACTAACTAAAGAAATGTGGCTGATTTAGGAAGGCGTTATGCACATAAGGCTGGCACACGCGGCCCGATTCGACGCCAGGCGGAAAAGCTGGGATAGCCTGCCGAAGAACAACGAAGGAGCCTTGGCTATCCTTCGAGACAGCCCCTTGCGGGGCTTCCTCAGGATGAGGTTTGGCTCAGGTTCACTGATATTGCCTCATGCTGAGGAGGCGTGAAACGCCGTCTCGAAGCATGTCACCGCCGCTCTGTCGATTCTTCAGTGCCAGTCAGCGCGCGCCGCGGGCGGATTTGGCGCCGGCCCTGGCGGCCTTGGGGGCGGCCTTGGCGGCCGCTTTAGGCACCCGTTTCGGCGTCGCCTTGGCCGCCTTGCCGGAGGTTTTCCCAGGGGTTTTGGCTGTAGCTTTAGCCGGGGCTTTGGAAGCCGTCTTCGCCGGCTTCCTGGCGGCGGTGCAGTCGCCCTCCTCCAGCGCCGCGATCAGCTTGCGCTCGATGTTGCGCAGGCGGATCTTGTTGTCGATCTTGCCGCCCAGCGCGTCCTGCACATAGAAGACGTCGACCGCGCGTTCGCCGAAGGTGGCGATGCGCGCCGCCTTGATGATGAGGTTCAGTTTGGTCAGCGCCTGGGTCACCTGATAGAGCAGGCCCGGGCGGTCCCGGCCGTTGACCTCAACCACCGTGTGGTTACGGCTCGCCTTGTTGTCGATCAGGACCTGCGGGGAGACCTTGAAGACCCGCAGGCGGCTGGGGATCGGCGACTGCTGCGCTTCCAGTTCCTGCAGGGGCCGCAGGCGTCCCGCCAGGCAGCTTTCGATCGCCGCCGAAAGCCGCGCCAGCTTGCCGGGCTGATCGAAGGGCCCGCCGGCGGCGTCTTCGACGTAGAAGGAGTCGAGCGCCATGCCGTTCCTGAGGGTGAAGATGCGCGCCGCGGTGATCGAGGCGCCGGCCACCGCCATGGCCCCGGCGATGCGGTTGAACAGGCCGGGGTGATCGGCGGCGTAGACCGTGACCTCGGTGGCCTCGCGGTAGCGGTCGACCCGGGTATCGATGGTCAGCGGGGCGGCGTTGGCCTCGGCTTCGCGCACCAGGCGGGCATGGCGCAGATGGGCTTCGGCGTCCAGGCCGCTCCAATAGGCCGGATAGCCGCGGCGCAGGTGGGCAGTGATGTCCTTGGCGGTCCAGCCGGCCTCCTGCAGTTTCTCCTTCAAGGCTTCCTTGGCCTGCTTCACCCTTGCGTCGCGGCTCTGCGCGGCAAGCCCGCCGGAAAGCAGAGCCTCGGTGCGCCAATAGAGATCGCGCAGCAGGGCCGCCTTCCAGGCATTCCAGACTCCGGGACCGACGGCGCGGATGTCGGCGACGGTGAGCACGAGGAGCAGACGCAGACGTTCGGGCGACTGCACGAGGTCGGCAAAGTCCTGCAGCGTCTTGGGGTCGTCGATATCGCGCTTAAAAGCAGTGTCGCTCATCGCCAGGTGATGCAGCACCAGCCAGGCCACGGTCTCGGTCTCAGCCGCGGTGAAGCCGAAGCGCGGGCAGACCTTCTCGGCCACCTCGGCGCCGAGGATCGAATGGTCGCCCGGACGCCCCTTGGCGATGTCGTGCAGCAGCACCGCCATATAAAGAACCCGCCGCGACAGAACCTTGTGCACCACTTCGCTGGCGATCGGCGCTTCGGTGGCGAGGCTGCCCTGTTCGATGGCGTGCAGGATGCCGATGGCGAAGATGGTGTGCTCATCCACCGTATAGTGGTGGTACATGTTGTATTGCATCTGCGCGACGACGCGGCCGAAGTCCGGCAGGAAACGGCCGAAGACACCGGCCTCGTTGAGACGCCGCAGGGTGACTTCCGGATCGTGGCCGGAGGTCAGCATCTGCATGAAAAGCTCGTTGGCCTCCGCATTGCCGTGCAGCGTCTTGTTCACCCGTTTCAGGTTCTGGGTGATCCAGCGCAACGCCTGGGGATGAATATCCAGTTCGTGTTTCTGCGCGACGCGGAAGATGCGCAGCATCTCCACCGGGTTCTCCGCGAAGACCTCGCCGGAGCCGACGGTGAGGCGGTCGCGCTCCAGCCCGAAGCCCTCGATCTTGCGGCGGCGGCGCAGGCTCGGCAGGCGAAAGCGCGAGCGCCGGTCATGTTCGGCCTCGATGGCCGCGCAGAAGATGCGGGTCAGATCGCCGACCTCCTTGGCGACCAGGAAGTAGCGTTTCATGAAACGCTCGACATCCATCAGCCCGGCATGGGCGGTGAAGCCCATCAGCGGCGCCAGATCCTTTTGCATGTCGAAGGTCAGCCGCTCGTCGGCCCGCCCGGCGCGGTAGTGCATGAGGCAGCGCAGGGTCCAGAGAAAGTTCTGCGCCTTTTCGAAGCGCCGCACCTCCGCCGCGGTGAAGACCTTGCGGTCAACCAGCTTGGCGATGTCGTCGACGTTGTAGAGGTACTTGGCGATCCAGAACAGCGTGTGGAGATCGCGCAGGCCGCCCTTGCCCTCTTTGATGTTGGGCTCCAGCGAGTAGCGCGATCCGCCGAAGCGCTTGTGGCGATTGGACCGCTCGGTCAGCTTGGCCTCGATGAACTTCGCCCCGCCGCCGGCCTGAACCTCACGGGCAAAGCGCTTACGCAGTTCGCGGAACAGGTCCTGGTCGCCCCACAGCCAGCGCGCCTCCAGAAGCGAGGTGCAGATGGTGACGTCGCTCTTGGCGAGGCGGATGCAGTCGTTCACCGAGCGGGTCGCATGGCCGACCTTGAAGCCGAGGTCCCAGAGGAAATAAAGCACCTCCTCGACCACCTGCTCGCTGCGCGGGGTCGACTTGTAGGGGTGCAGGAACAGCAGGTCGATGTCGGACTGCGGCGCCAGATCACCGCGCCCGTAGCCGCCGACGGCAACCATGCAGAGCCGCTCCCCGGTCGAGGGATTGGCGAGGGGGTAGAGCCGCTGGCCGACATGGTCGTAGACCACCCGTACCAGCTGATCGACGAGGAAGGACTGGGCGCGCACCGTCGCGGTGCCGGAAGCCCCGGCATCGAAGCGCCGCCGGACCTCGGCCAGGCCATCCGCCAGGGCCGTCTTCAGCAGGTCCAGCACCGCCGCCCGCTGGGCCGGGCCGGGGCCGTGACGCGCGACCGTTTCCTCCAGCAGGCCAAGCAGGCGCCGCCGGTTGAAAATCGCCCGGCGATCCCCGACGCGGCGGTACTCTTCCGGCTCGGCTTCGGCCGCTTCGGGCGCGGTTATGTCCAGGCTTGCAGCCATGTTACCCTTGGTTTCGTCCTTGCCAGAGCGCCCCGTCGCACGGTGCAGTCTGGGAACAGTAGCCCAATACAGGAGCCGGACAGTATGCCACGAATCCTTTGTGCGGTCCTAAGCACTGTTTGCCTGCTGACCATTCTCGGCGCCTGCGCCGGCCCCAGCGACCCGCCGGTGATGCGTGCCTCGGCAGCGGCCGAAGCCCGCCAGATCCAGATCCGGGTCGACGACCTGCCGCCGGCCCGGGAGATCACCGATGTGGTGCTGATCGATCCGGAAGGCAAGGAAACCAAGGCCCGCGACCGCCAGATCGTCACCCGCGAGGTCGGCGACGGCGGCGCCTCGGGCCCCGGGGTCAGCGTCGGGGCCACCGGCGGCTCCTCCAGCGGCGTGAAGCCCTTCATCTCCCTCGGCTACATCTTCAGCAGCCGCCGCGACGAACGGCGCAGCCGCTACCTGACCGCGGTCATTCCCCTGGCTGACCCGGAAGCCTATGACAGCGGCTTTCGCGACTCCCGCATCGAGGTGCGCTACCGCGACGCCGAAGGCGGCGAGGGGCTGCTCACCCTGGCAGCACCGCCGCCTTGACGGTTCCCGCATCCAAATCCTGGGCCATCCTTCGAGACACCCACTAGATCGGATCATGTTTTGACGGAACCACTGCGTGGTTTCGCCAAAACATGTGAATCCGATCGGCATCAAACAGTTAGAGCAGATTCACCGGGTTGGATGGATCGCTCCCAATTGGTTTGCTCGGGCGATTCCATCAAACCCGGATCTGCTCTAGCGGGGCTTCCTCAGGATGAGGTTCCCCGTGAAGACAC
This sequence comes from Pelagibius sp., assembly GCF_965249265.1. Taxonomy (NCBI): domain Bacteria; kingdom Pseudomonadati; phylum Pseudomonadota; class Alphaproteobacteria; order Rhodospirillales; family Rhodovibrionaceae; genus Pelagibius; species Pelagibius sp. Next base: position 5,100,051 of record NZ_OZ252224.1, read on the forward strand.
CCCCGAACCCTCATGCTGAGGAGACCGCGCAGCGGTCGTCTCGAAGCATCTCTGCCACCGGTTCTCGACCTTACGGCAATCAGCCCGTTTTTTCAGAGTCCAGCAAGCCTTTCAGGCGATAGACCAGATCCAGCGCTTCTCGGGGGCTGAGGGCATCGGCGTCGGTCTCGGCCAGGGCCTCCTCCACGGCGCTGCTCTCCGGCGCCGCAGCTTCGGCCTGGGCCAGGGTGGCGGCAAAGAGCGGCAAGTCGTCGGCGAGGCGCGACAGCGCCCCGGCCTGCTCGCCCTGTTCCAGGCTGGCCAGCACCGCCTCGGCGCGGGCAATGGCCGCCTTGGGCAACCCGGCCAGCTTGGCGACATGAATGCCGTAGGAGCGGTCGGCGGCACCGGCCACGACCTCGTGCAGGAAGACCACCTCGCCCTGCCATTCCTTCACCCGCATGGCATGGCAGGAGAGGGCGTCGAGCTTGGCGGCAAGCGCCGTCAGTTCGTGATAGTGGGTGGCGAAGAGGGCGCGGCAGCGGTTCACCTGGTCCAGATGCTCGATGCAGGCCCAGGCGATGGAAAGCCCGTCGAAGGTCGCCGTGCCGCGGCCGATCTCGTCCAGGATGACGAGGGAACGCGGCCCCGCCTGATTGAGGATCGCCGCCGTCTCGACCATTTCCACCATAAAGGTGGAGCGGCCCCGGGCTAGGTCGTCTGCCGCGCCGACGCGGCTGAACAGCCGGTCCACCAGGCCGATCCGCGCCGCCGCCGCCGGCACATAGCTGCCCATCTGGGCGAGCACGGCGATCAGCGCGTTCTGGCGCAGGAAAGTACTCTTACCGGCCATGTTGGGGCCGGTGATCAGCCAGATGCGCCCCGCTTCCTCCAACTTGCAGTCGTTGGCGACGAAACCGCTTTCCTGGGCCTGGGACAGCGCCGCTTCGACCACCGGATGGCGGCCGCCGGTAATCTCAAAGGCCGTGCTGTCGTCGATCTGCGGACGGCACCAGCGCTGGCTGACCGCCAGTTCGGCCAGCGCCGCCGTCACGTCCAGCGCCGCCAGCGCCTGCGCCGCCCGGCCAATCCCAGCCGCCTGTTCCAGCACCCGGGTTACCAGCTTCTGGAAGATCTCCAGTTCCAGCGAGAGGGCGCGCTCGGCGGCGCTGGCGATTTTCTGTTCCAGCTCCGAGAGTTCGACCGTGGTGAAGCGCACCGCCGAGGCCAGGGTCTGGCGGTGAATGAACGGCCCTTCGCCCTCGGTCCTGATCTTGCCGGCATGGGTCGGCGTCACCTCGATGAAGTAGCCGAGGACATTGTTGTGCTTGATCTTCAGGCCGCTGACGCCGCTTTCGCCGGCATAGCGTGTCTGCAGCCCGGCGATCAGCTTGCGGCTGTCGTCGCGCAGCGCCCGCAACTCGTCCAGCGCCGGATCGAAACCTGCCGCGATGGCACCGCCGTCGCGTGCCAGCATCGGCGGTTCGGCCGCCAGGGCGGCCTCCAGATGGCCGACCAGATCACGGTGGCCGCCGAGACTCCGTAAAGCCTCATCCGGGAAAGCGGCGGCGCTCAGCCCGGCAGAGCCCAAGGCGGCGGCGATCAGATCGTGCAGCCCGCCGGCCACCGCCAGCGCCGCGCGGATCGCCCCCAGGTCGCGCGGACCGCCACGGCCGAGGCTGAGGCGCGACAGCGCCCTTTCGATATCCGGACAGCGCCGCAGGTTGCGGCGCAGGGCATCGCGCAGATCGGTCTCGGCGATCAGCCAGCCGATCTGGTCGTGGCGCGCGCCAATCGCCGCCGCCTCGGTCAGCGGTGCCGAGAGGCGGGCAGCCAGCAGGCGGGCCCCCGCGCCGGTGACGGTTCGGTCGATGGTCGCCAGCAGAGTGCCGTCGCGCCCGCCGCTGAGCGCCTCGGTCAGTTCCAGATTGCGACGGGTCGCGGCGTCGATTTCCATCACCGTGCCGCCGCCCAGGCGGCGCGGCGCCAGCAGTCGCGGCATGCGGCCTTTCTGGGTCAGGGCGACATAGTCGAGAAGCGCGCCGGCGGCAGCCAGTTCGGCCCGGCTGAAGGAACCGAAGGCGTCCAGCGCCTTCACCGCGAAGGTCTCTTCCAGCCGCTTTGCGGCGTTGCCGCTGTCGAAGCGCACGGCGGGCAGGGGGCTGAGGCGGTCGCCCAGATCGCTCAGGGCGGCGGCGAATTCGGGCCGCGCCAGCAAGGTCTCCGGCAGGATCACCTCGCCGGGGTCGAGGCGCGCCAGGATGGTGGTCAGGTTGGCGGGCTCCAGCGCCTGGGCCTGGAACAGGCCGGTGGAAATGTCGAGCCAGGCAATGCCCAGGCCGCCACCGGCCTGGGCCAGGGCGGCGAGATAATTGTTGGCACGGGCATCCAAAAGCGCGTCTTCGGTGATGGTGCCCGGGGTCACGACCCGCACCACATCGCGCCGCACCACCGATTTGCTGCCGCGCTTCTTGGCGGCGGCGGGGTCTTCCATCTGTTCGCAGACCGCCACCTTGAAGCCACCGCGGATCAGGCGGGAGAGGTAACCGTCAGCGGAATGGACCGGCACCCCGCACATGGGGATGTCGGCGCCCTGGTGCTGGCCGCGTTTGGTGAGGGCGATGTCGAGGGCCGCCGAGGCTTTTTCCGCGTCCTCGAAGAACAGCTCGTAGAAATCCCCCATGCGATAGAACAGAAGCACGCCGGGATGCGCTTCCTTGATCTCCAGATACTGCGCCATCATCGGCGTCACGCCGCTTTTTGCGGTCCCGGCCGTAGCGGTGCGGGCAGGCGCGTCCTGCGGGGAAAGGGGAGCTGCTTTAGCGGTCATCGACTCTTGGCTCTGGGCCAGGGGGGTTCCGGCTCGGCAGAAAGTTATCCCAGGCACAGCGATTCTAGGCAAGCGGGGGTTCTAGGCAAGCGGCGCCTGTCCTATGCGACTGGGGACTATACGTTTGGCGTCTGTGCTTTGGCGAGCATGCTCTGGCAAATCCAAAGGGGGCAGGTCACAATAGGGCATGGGTGGGAATCGAAAGGTTCTTTGAGGAGACCGGTTTTTGACGCAGCAGGATGACAGCGACGTTTTTTCCGAGGGACGGTCGGTCGAAGTGGTCGGGCGCTTTGCCGGGCGCGAGGGTTTCACCGCCGCAGTGGATGCGCTGCTGGCCGCCGGTTTCGCGCGGGACGACCTCTCGGTTCTCGACACCCATGAATCGCTCAGCGCCAGCGGTTCGCCCGGCGAGGCCTGGCAGGAAACCCTTGGCGGTCTGGTCGGCGAGATCAACTACGTGGGGCCGCTGACCGCCGCCGGCCTGATCGCCATCGCCACCGGGCCGGTCGGCGCGGCCATTGCCACGGCCATGGCCGCCGGCATCGGCACCGCCGCCGTGGTGGACGTGCTCGACAAGCTGCGCGCCACCCCTCATACGGAAGCCTTCGCCCGGGCGCTCGAAGCCGGGGCCATTCTGCTCTGGGTCCGGGTCGAAGATGCGGCCGCAGCGGCCAGGGCGGAGACCATCCTCTCCGGCGCCGGCGCGGCCGATGTGCATCGCCATGCGCGAAGCTGACGGGGGCCGGGGCGCCCGGCAAAGCGGCGCGGAAGCGACCTTTGACGCTCGCACCGCGTCTCACTAAGATTTCTGGAAAAACAAGGCCCAAGAAGTATCGTCCTGAGCCAATTGCGCCGAAGGTTCGCTGGTCTAAAGGCCAGCCTCCAGGGGAATGCGGGCGTCTCGGGTAAGGCTGCAGATTAGGCTCCAAGGGAGGACGTAATGGACAGGACCCGCATCACCGAGGAAGAAGCGCTTGAGCTTCATGCCTCCGGCCGTCCCGGCAAATTCGAGATCCAGGCCACCAAGCCGCTGACCACCCAGCGCGACCTCTCGCTGGCCTATTCGCCGGGTGTCGCGGTGCCCTGCCTCAGGATCAACGAAGACGAGGCCAAGGCCTACGACTACACCGCCAAGGGCAACATCGTCGCCATCGTCTCCAACGGGACGGCGGTGCTCGGCCTCGGCGATCTCGGCGCCCAGGCGGCCAAGCCGGTGATGGAAGGCAAGGCGGTGCTCTTCAAACGCTTCGCCGATGTCGACGGCATCGACCTGGAGGTCGACACCCGCGACGTCGACGAGTTCGTCAACTGCGTGCGCTTCCTCGGCAAGTCCTGGGGCGGCGTGAACCTGGAGGACATCAAGGCGCCGGAGTGCTTCATCATCGAAGCCCGGCTGAAGGAACTGATGGACATTCCGGTGTTCCACGACGACCAGCACGGCACCGCCATTATCACCGCCGCCGGCTTCATCAACGCGCTGGCCCTCACCGGACGGCAGATGGCCGATGTAAAGGTGGTGATCAACGGCGCCGGCGCCGCGGGCATCGCCTGCGCCGAACTGATCAAGGCGATGGGCGTGCCGCATGACTCGGTGCTGCTCTGCGACACCAAGGGCGTGATCTATAAGGGCCGCGAGCAGGGCATGAACCAATGGAAGTCGGCGCATGCGGCGGACACCAAGGCACGCAGCCTGGAAGAAGCCTTCGAAGGTGCGGACGTCTGCATGGGCCTCTCGGTGAAGGGCGCCTTCACGGCGGACATGGTCCGCTCCATGGCCGACAAGCCGATCATCTTCGCCATGGCCAACCCGGACCCGGAGATCACCCCCGAAGAGGTCGCCGAGCTGCGCGATGACGCCATCGTCGCCACAGGGCGCTCGGACTACCCGAACCAGATCAACAATGTCCTCGGCTTTCCCTATATCTTCCGCGGCGCCCTCGACGTGCGCGCCTCGACCATCAACATGGAAATGAAGATCGCCGCCGCCCAGGCGCTGGCCGAACTGGCCCGCGAGGACGTGCCCGACGAGGTCGCCCAGGCCTACGACAGCAAGGCCATGCGTTACGGCCCGAACTACATCATTCCGGCACCCTTCGATCCCCGTCTTATCGTCGCCGTCCCCAAAGCGGTGGCCAAGGCGGCGATGGACAGCGGCGTGGCGCGGCGGCCGCTGGACGACACGCTGGCCTACGAGCAGCAGCTTTCCGCAAGGCTCGACCCCACAGCCTCCAGCCTGCAGCGCATCTTCGATCAGGTGCGCCAGAACCCCAGGCGCGTGGTCTTCGCCGAGGGCGAGGAAGAGCGCAGCATCCGCGCCGCGCTCGCCTTTCAGCAGGCCGGCTACGGCACGCCGGTGCTGGTCGGCCGGGAGGAACACGTAAAGGCGACGATGAAGTCGATCGGACTGGAAGGCGCCAACCTGGAAATCCACAACGCCCGCCTGTCGAAGAACAATGCGCGCTACGTCGACTATCTCTACCAGCGTCTCGGTCGCCTCGGTTCCCTGCGCCGCGACTGTCAGCGCATGGCCAACCAGAACCGCAACGTCTTCGCCGCCTGCATGGTGGCCTGCGGAGAAGCCGACGCCATGGTCACCGGCCTGACCCGCAGCTTCGGCGTCGCCTACGACGACATCCGCCGGGCCATCGACCCGAAGCGCGGTCAACGCGTCTTCGGCATGTCGATCATGGTGCTGCGCGGGCGCTCGATCTTCATCGCCGATACCTCGGTGCAGGAACTGCCCAATGCCCAACAGCTTGCCGACATCGCCGTGCAGGCCGCCGAGGAGGCCCGCTCCATGGGCCACGAGCCGCGGGTCGCCCTGCTGTCCTATTCCAACTTCGGCAATCCCTGGCATCCGGCGGCACAGCGCATCCGCGATGCGGTGCAGGAGCTCGACCTGCGCGAACCGGGCTTCGAATACGACGGCGAGATGCAGGCCAACGTGGCGCTGGACTATGAGGTGATGCAGGAGCACTACCCGGTCTCGCGGCTCTCCGGCCCCGCCAACGTGCTGGTCATGCCGGGCCTGCATTCGGCCAACATCACCGCCAAGCTGATCCAGCAGGCCGGCGGCGGCTCGGTCATCGGGCCGATCCTGATCGGCCTCGCCAAACCGGCCCAGGTGGTCCAGCTCGGCGCCACGGTGAACGATCTGGTCACCGCCGCCGCCCTGGCAGCCTATGAGGCGAAGGCGGACTGACGGCGATCTTCCACCCGGATCCGGCGCTCCCTACATAAGAAAATGTTCACGGAGGGCGCCGCAAAGCCATGCTAGAATCTCGTCTGCATGATGAACCTAGAGACAAGGCATGACTGAACAGCCGCCGGAAAACCCGACGGAAACAACTTCGTCCACAGTGGGCAGCGAGGCGACGCCCCATCTCGGGCGCTTGCTGCTGGCCACCCTGGTGCTCTGCATCCCGGTGGTGCTGGTCTTCGCCGTCCTGGTGGCGGACGGCGACATCTCGCTGCGCGCCGCGGCGATCGGCGCCGCCGTCGTGGTGATCCTGATGGCGGTCATGCTGAACCAGCATTTCCGCCGCGTGCGCGCCTTGACGCGCTACCTGATCCGCCTGCGCGAAGCGGGCGACGACAGCCCCCTGCCGCCGGCGCCTTCGGGCGGCGATCTACTGTCCCCCGGCTTGAGCGATGCGATCGCCGAGACCGCGCGGCAACAGCGGGCCCGCCGCCACGACCTGCGCGACACCATGGCGATGAATGCCGCGGTCCTGGCCGGCCTGCCGGACCCGCTGATTCTGGTCGGCGAGAACCGCCGGGTCCTGCGGCTCAATCCGGCGGCCGGGGCGCTGCTGGGTCAGGAGCTGGCCGGCCGCGATCTCGCCCTCGGCCTGCGCAACCCCAGCCTGCTGGCGGCGGTCGAAGCGATCCTGGAGGGTGGCGAGCAGCAAGCCGTCGAGTTCACCATCCCGGGCAAGGTCGAACGCAGCATCGCCGCCAGGGTACTGCGCCTGCCGATGGCGGCGAGCCAGGAGGCGCGGCTGATGATCGCCCTCTATGATCTGACCGGGGTGAAACAGAGCGAGCGCATGCGTGCGGACTTCGTCGCCAACGTCAGCCACGAGCTGCGCACGCCGCTCAGTTCGTTGATCGGTTTCATCGAAACCCTGCGCGGCCCGGCCCGCGAAGACCCGGAGGCCCAGGCCCGTTTCCTGAAGATTATGGAAGAACAGTCGCATCGCATGTCGCGTCTGGTCGACGACCTGCTGTCACTGTCGCGCATCGAGCTGCAGGAGCACACGCCGCCGGAGGGCAACAGCGACATCGCCGAGATCCTGCGCTCCGTCGCCTCGACACTGGAGCTGGAAGCGGCGCGCTATGGCATGCGCATCGAAATTGCCGCCGAAGCCCTGCCGCCGGTGATCGGGGTCAGCGACGAACTGACCCAGGTTTTCCAGAACCTGCTGGAGAACGCGGTGAAGTACGGCGAAGAGAAAACCGTCATCCGCGTGGCCGCGCGGCCGCTGGCCAAGGACGGGGCCGGTGAGCGCCGCCTGGGCCGCGCCGGGGTGAAAGTCTCCGTCTTCAACGAGGGAGAGGGCATTGAGCGCGAGCACATTCCCCGGCTGACCGAACGCTTCTACCGGGTCGACAGCCGACGCTCCCGGCGTTTGGGCGGCACCGGCCTGGGGCTGGCCATCGTCAAACACATCATCAACCGGCACCGCGGCGTCCTGGAAATCGAGAGCCGGCCGGATGAAGGCGCGACTTTTTCCGTCTATCTGCCCAGCGGCGGCGCCCCCGCCCTTGCCCTGCAGCGCGCGGAACCGAAGGCCTCCTGAAGCCGGGAAATAGGACTAAAATACTGTTCTCTTTACATTTTTCTTCCGAAAGCCACTGCGGACGGAAGAATCTCCGGCTCTGTCATGCAAGTGTAACAAAACTGCAGTATTACCATCGCTGAGCAGACGTAGTTTGTGCCCGCCGGCGAAGGGCCGGCGCAGGTTGTTCCCGGGTCGGACCATCTTTGGGCCGGAAGGCAACGACATGACAGATTCACCAATGGGCACTCAGCGGAGGTATTCCCCGTGAACAAAAAATCACTAGCCATGGCGGCAGTTGCCGGAATGGTCATGATCGCGCCGGCTATGGCCGAGGCGCGTGATCAGATCCGTATCGTCGGTTCTTCGACGGTTTTCCCCTTCTCCACCGCCGTGGCGGAGAACTTCGGCCGCAGCAGCGGCTTCAAGACACCGGTCGTCGAGAGCACCGGCTCCGGCGGCGGCATGAAGCTGTTCTGTTCCGGCGTCGGCACCGAGCACCCGGACATCACCAACGCCTCGCGGCGCATCAAGCAGTCCGAGTTCTCCCAGTGCGCGGAAAACGGCATCACGATCACCGAAGTGAAGATCGGCTTCGACGGCATCGTGCTCGCCAACTCCAAGGCGCATGCGCCCTTCGCGCTGACCAAGAAGCAGATCTTCCTGGCGCTGGCCAAGGAGATCCCGGTCGACGGCAAGCTGGTCGCCAATCCGAACAAGCTGTGGAGCGATATCGATCTCTCCCTGCCGGCTGAAAGGATCGAGGTTCTGGGTCCGCCGCCGACCAGCGGCACCCGCGATGCCTTCGTCGAGCTGGTGATGGAAGAAGCCGCCGAGGAATTCCCGGAAATCAAGGCTCTGGACAAGGCCGCTTTCAAGGCCGCCGCACACTCCGTGCGTGAGGACGGCGCTTTCGTCGAAGCCGGCGAGAACGACAACCTGATCGTCCAGAAGCTCGAAGCCAACCCGAATGCCCTGGGCATCTTCGGCTTCAGCTTCCTCGACCAGAACGCCGACAAGCTGCAGGGCGCGACCGTCGGCGGCGTGGCGCCGGAGTTCGAGAACATCGCCTCCGGCGACTACGGCATTTCCCGCTCCCTGTATTTCTACGTGAAGCAGGAGCATGTCGGCACGATCCCCGGCATCAAGGAGTTCGTGGCCGAGTTCACCTCGGACAAGGCCTGGGGCGATGAGGGTTACTTGACGGAGAAGGGTCTGATCCCGCTGCCGTCCGATGACCGCAACGCCATGATGAAGTCCGCCAACGGCATGTCGCCGCTGAGCATGTAAGTCGGGTGTTGCCGGCGGAAGGCCCAGCTTCCAGGGGCCTTCCGCCGGTTCCCCTTTTGAAGATCCGAGCAAAAAAACAAAAACCAGCCGGAGCGTTACTAGAGAGCGGGTGCGATTAAGCCGACACCCGCGGCGTCTGCCCGTTAGGCAGCAGGCGTCGGCAAGCTCCGGCCTTCGATCCGATGGGCCAAAATGAACAGCTTCATTCTGATTGCGATCCTGCTGGTCCTGTCGTCTATCGGCTACAGCTTCGGTCAGAGGCGTGCCCGCAGTCTCAGCGGCAATCAGCCCTCGGCCCTTCACTCGCGCCCACAGTACTATGGCCTCTACGTCGCGCTCTGGTGCGGCATCCCGAGTCTGGCCCTGATGGCGCTCTGGCTGATCCTGGAACCGCAGGTCGCCGAATGGATGCTGATCTCCAGCCTGCCCGCCGATATCCAGGCGCTGCCGGCGGACCGGCTTTCACTGCTTCTGAATGACGTAAAGAACCTCGCCTCGGGCAACATTGTCAGCCGCGAAGTCGATGCCGCCCTGCAGTCCGCCGCCGACGGCTACGCCAGCGTCCGGCAGATCGGCAACGCGGCCATGGTGGTCGTCGCCCTGGCCGTCGGCGTTCTGGGGCTGAGCTTCGCGCGCAAGCGGATCACGCCGGGCCTGCGTGCGCGCAACCTTGTTGAGCGCACGGTCAGCATTGTCATGATCGTGGCTTCCACCATCGCGGTCCTGACGACCGTGGGGATCGTGCTTTCGCTGTTGTTCGAGGCATTGCGCTTTTTCTCCAAGGTTCCCTGGTACGAGTTTCTCTTCGGCCTGACCTGGAGCCCGCAGACCGCGCTGCGCGCCGACCAGGTCGCCGGCTCCGGCGCTTTCGGCGCCGTCCCGCTGTTCGCCGGCACCCTGATGATCACCTTCATCGCCATGTGCGTGGCGGTACCCATCGGCCTGTTCTCGGCGATCTACATGTCGGAATACGCGCCGCCGAAGATGCGCGCCATCGTCAAGCCGATGCTGGAGGTTCTGGCCGGCGTGCCGACGGTGGTCTACGGCTTTTTCGCCGCCCTGACCGTTGCCCCTTTCATCCGCCGCACCGGCGAGTCGATTGGGCTGGACGTGTCTTCCGAGTCGGCACTGGCCGCCGGCGTGGTCATGGGAATCATGATCATTCCCTTCGTTTCCTCGCTCAGCGACGATGTGATGAACGCGGTGCCGCGCTCGCTGCGCGACGGGGCCTATGCCCTGGGCGCGACCAAGTCGGAGACCATCAAGCAGGTTATCTTCCCGGCGGCGCTGCCCGGCATCGTCGGCAGCCTGCTGCTGGCCATGAGCCGCGCCATCGGTGAAACCATGATCGTGGTGATGGCCGCGGGACTGGCCGCCAACCTGACCGCCGATCCGCTGGAAGCCGTCACCACCGTCACCGTGCAGATCGTCACCCTGCTGGTCGGCGACCAGGAATTCGACAGCGCCAAGACCCTGGCGGCCTTCGCCCTGGGCCTGGTGCTCTTTGCCATTACGCTGACCCTGAACGTGATCGCCCTGAACGTGGTTCGAAGGTACCGGGAAAAGTATGACTGACAGTACGGCACCCGCCGCGGCCCTGCGCCGCGCCGACCTCTCGGAAGAACGCCTGAAACGCCGCTACGCGGCGGAGAAGCGCTTCCGTGCCTATGGCCTGGCCGCCATCTTCGCCGCGCTGGCGATCCTGGGCATCCTGATCGGCACCATTGTCTGGAACGGCCACACGGCCTTTGTACAGACCCATATCGCCATGCCTGTCTATCTCGATCCGGAGATCATCGACCCCCAGGGCAGCAACGACGCCACCGTGATCCAGCGCGCCGATTATCAGGGGCTTTTGAGAACCAGCCTGCGCGAACGCTTCCCCGAAGTCACCGGGCGCCGCGATCGCATAAAGCTCTACGGCATCCTGTCCAACGGCGCCGGCTTCGACGTGCGCGACAAGGTTCTCGCCGACCCTTCGATCATCGGCACCACGCAAACCATATGGGTTAAGTCGTCCGACGACATCGACAGCCTGGTGAAGGGCTACATCGACCGCGACCTGCCGGAGAACGACCGCCGGGTGAAGGACAACGAGATCGTCTGGATCGATTCCTTCGCAGCCGACGGCGGCGTGGATACGAAGTTCAACACGACCTTCTTCACCGCCGGCGATTCCCGCGAACCGGAGCAGGCGGGCATCTGGGGCGCGGTGGTCGGGTCCTTCTTTACGCTGCTCATCACCCTGGTGCTGACTTTCCCGGTCGGGGTTCTCTCCGCGGTCTACCTGGAAGAGTTCGCGCCGAAGAACCGATGGACCGACCTGATCGAGGTGAACATCAACAACCTCGCGGCCGTTCCTTCGATCATCTTCGGCCTTCTCGGTCTTGCCGTCTTTCTCGGTGTTTTCGGTTTCCCGCGCTCGGCGCCGCTGGTCGGCGGCATGGTCCTGGCGCTGATGACCCTGCCGACCATCATCATCGCCAGCCGCGCGGCCCTGAAGGCCGTGCCGCCGTCGATCCGCGAAGCCGCCCTGGGCGTCGGCGCCTCGCGCCTGCAGGTCGTCACCCATCATGTTCTGCCCCTGGCCATGCCGGGGGTCCTGACCGGCACCATCATCGGCATGGCCCAGGCCCTGGGCGAGACCGCCCCGCTGCTGATGATCGGCATGGTCGCCTTCATCGTCGACATTCCAGGCGGCGTGACCGATCCGGCCACGGTGCTGCCGGTGCAGATTTTCCTCTGGGCCGATGCGCCGGAGCGCGCCTTCGTCGAGAAAACCAATGGCGCCATCATGGTGCTGCTGGGTTTCCTCATTCTCATGAACGCGCTGGCGGTTCTGCTGCGCAAGCGCTTCGAACGTCAATGGTAGTTACAGGAAAGATCGCTATGGACGCAGTTGCAGAAGCTGAAGCGCCGCAGAGGGCGCTACGGAACTCGCCCAAGATGACCGCCCGCCAAGTTGACGTCTACTACGGCGAAACCAAGGCGCTGAAGAACATCGACCTGGATATCGAAGAAAACCAGGTGACCTCGCTGATCGGCCCTTCGGGTTGCGGCAAGTCGACCTTTCTGCGGTGCCTCAACCGGATGAACGACGTGATCGACGGCTGCCGGGTGGAAGGCGACATCACCCTGGACGATGTCGATATCTACCGCAGCGGCCTGGACGTGGTGCAGCTTCGCGCAAGGGTCGGCATGGTGTTTCAGAAGCCGAACCCCTTTCCGAAATCGATCTACGACAACATCGCCTACGGTCCGCGCCTGCACGGCATCGCCGAAGCGAAGTCGGACCTCGACGACATCGTCGAGATCAGCCTCACCAAAGCCGGCCTTTGGAAAGAGGTGAAGGACCGCCTGCAGGCGCCGGGCACCGGCCTTTCCGGCGGCCAGCAGCAGCGTCTCTGCATCGCCCGCGCGATCGCGGTCAATCCCGAGGTGATCCTGATGGACGAACCCTGCTCGGCGCTCGACCCCATCGCCACCGCCCGCATTGAGGAGCTGATCGACGAGCTGCGCCAGAACTTCACCATCGTGATCGTTACCCACTCCATGCAGCAGGCCGCCCGCGTGTCGCAGAAGACCGCGTTTTTCCACCTCGGCGATCTGGTCGAAGTCAGCGAGACCGAACAGCTTTTCACCAACCCGCGCGATCAGCGCACCCAGGGTTACATCACCGGCCGCTTCGGTTGATCCGAAGCGGCGAGCCCAAGGCGATCGCGGCGCAGAGCCGAAGGACCAAAGCTTATGAACAGCGAACACATCGTTAAATCCTTCGATGAAGAACTGCAGCAGTTGAACGCTGTGGTTCTGCGCATGGGCGGCGTGGCGGAAGCACAACTCGCCGGCGCCATCGACGCGCTGGTAAAGCGCGATTCGGAGCTTGCCGAGCGCGTGGTAAAGGGCGACGAAGCCATCGACGAGATGGACCTGGAACTGGACGAAAACGCAATCCGTACCCTGGCCCTGCGTCAGCCCATGGCCAACGATCTGCGCGAAGTCATCTCCGCCTTGAAGATCTCCAGCGACCTGGAGCGCATCGGCGATTACGCGAAGAACATTGCCAAGCGCTCCATCGCCCTCAACCAACTGGCCCATCACGAAGCGGCGCGTTCCATCCCCCGTATGGCCAAGCTGGTTCAGGCCATCATCAAGGACGTGCTCGACGCCTACGCCAACCACGACGCAAATCGGTCGATGGACGTCTGGCACCGCGACGAGGAAGTCGACGAGATGTATACGGCGCTGTTTCGCGAGCTGCTGACCTACATGATGGAAGACCCTCGCAATATCACGCCCTGTACCCATCTGCTCTTTGTGGCCAAGAACATAGAGCGCATCGGCGATCACGCCACCAACATCGCCGAGACGACCTATTATCTCTCGACCGGCGAGCGGATCGAGGGCGGCCGCCCGAAGAGCGATATGTCCAGCTTCCAGGTGGTTGAGCCCGAGGACGGCGAAACGACGGAGAAGGAGGGCGCGTGAGACCCCTTGTTTTGATCATCGAAGACCAGGAGGCCCTGGTCACCATGCTGCGTTACAACCTCGAGGGCGCCGGCTTTCGCGTGAATACGGCGGGCGACGGCGAGGAGGCCCTGGTGGCCGCAGCCGAGGAAGTGCCCGACCTGATTCTGCTCGACTGGATGCTGCCGCTGATGTCCGGCATCGAGGTCTGCCGTCAACTGCGCAGCAAACCGGAAACCAAGCGCGTGCCGATCATCATGCTGACGGCGCGCGGCGAGGAAACCGACAAGCTGCGCGGTCTCGACAGCGGCTGCGACGACTACATGACCAAGCCCTTCTCACCGGCCGAGCTGATCGCGCGCATCAATGCGGTGTTGCGCCGGAGCAAACCGGAGTTGAGCAGCGAGATGCTGGCCTTCGAGGATCTGGCCATGGACCTGGCAGCCCACCGCGTGCGGCGCAGTGGCCATGACGTGCATCTGGGGCCGACCGAATTCCGCCTGCTGCGCCATCTGATGCAAAATCCCGGCCGCGTCTTCACCCGGGAACAGTTGCTGGATTCGGTTTGGGGCCGCGACGTTTATGTCGAGCCGCGCACCGTCGACGTGCACATCCGCCGCCTGCGCAAGGCACTGAACCAGAACGGCAACGACGACCTCATTCGCACCGTCCGCTCCGCCGGCTATTCACTCGACCGTCCGGCACCCTAGGTCCGTTGAGTCTTCGCTGCGTGATGATCCTTCAGCCGCACGCGGGAACCACAGCAGCAACAGCCAGGCAATAAGAATTGTCAGTGTGACAGCTGTCCATACCCAGAGAAACGCTACAACACCGGGCGCCAAGTCGGGCAGCTGGCGCACCCCTTCGACCACCGGTCCGGCCACCTGATAGCGCAGGTAGCCGAGTGGGAAGGTCGCGGCGACGACCGCTATAGAACCCAGTAAGGCAGGGGTCATGCCCGGCCACTTTACCCGAGATGGTCGGCCGGCCGCTCGACGCAGACGAAGAACATGCAGATAGGCGCCGGTAAGGCCGAGTCCGGAAAGAATCAAACCGAAAAGAAACCAAACCGCTTTGGAAACAAGGCCGGCAAAATCGCCGAAGTGAAGGGGGTCCATCGTGTTTGTCAAACGCACATAGACCCCTGCGTCGCCGGCGGTATAGCTGTGCAGGACCGACCCATCGGCCGCATTGACCAAAACATGGTTCGCGCGGTCACGCACCAGAAGAGACTGCGCCTGACCCTCAACATAGAGCGCGCCGCCGAACCGGCCGCCGGGTGGAACCACCGACCTGAAGCGCAGGTCCGGCCGCGTAGCAGCAGCCATTCCCAGCAGCTCGTCGAGCGGTAGTGACGCTTCAACCTCCGCCGCTGGTGGCGGCCCTTTGACCGTTGGCAGCAACTTCAACGCTTCGACACCGTACCAGATTCCGGTCACGGCAATGATCAAGACAAACCATAAGCTCCAGAGCCCGCTCAGCTTGTGAAGCTCACTCCAAATCGCACGCAGGGAACCGGCACGGAAAACGAAGAAACGGCGCCACCAGCGTTTGTAAAACACCAGCGGTGTGATCATGGAGATGAGCAGAAAGAGCCCAAAGGCCGAAACCAGCAGAACGCCCGCTGAACCGGGAATGAAAAGCCGGCGATGCAGATCGCGAAAGATCCGCTGAAGGTTGACGGCACTCAAAGCCCCGCGAAGCTCGGCGGTGTAGGGATCGACGTAAATCCGCACAAACCGTTGGTTCGGCAAATCAACAAGGATTTCCGCCGCCGAGTTGGCGTAAAGGGGTGGTGTTAGGCTGTGGATGGCTTCGACTTGATAGACTGCTGTCACGGTATCGAGCAACTTTTCCCAACCCAATACCTCCGCACCGACTTCGACGCGCGCCTCGGGTGTGACCAGCCAGTCGATCTCCCGCGACAGGGTCGCGAAGGTGCCGGTCCAGCAGATGACAAAAAGAAGCAAGCCGGTGATAACGCCGGTAAAGCTGTGAACGCGAAACCAGTTGCGCGATGTCATCGATAGCTTCTCTCCACCGGCCTGCTCCGGAGCAAACTCACCATTTCATGGAATAGCGCACCCCCACCGTCGTACCGGGGAAAGGTACATGAGCGGTCTGCCCCACTGTCGTGTTGCGGTTTATCTGGGACCTGGGATTGAACTCGGTCGTGTTGAAAAGGTTCTCCACGCCAACCTGAAGCTTGCCGGGCCCCGCGTCGAATTCCGCGAAGAAATCCACGTAGGTCTGGGCATCGACCTCAAACTCGTTGAGTGCAGGACTAGCGTCGGCGGAAAGCTGATGGGTGACCTGCAGACGGTTGCGCCACCAGGAGAAGGGGCTGTAGTCGACATAGCCGGTGAAACGGGGGGACTGAACTGTTTCCGGGCCCAAATCCACGGTGTCACCATTGTTGAGCTCCGTCTCGCCATCGCTGAATGAGAAGCTGCCACCGAACCCCCAATCCTCAAAAGGCTGCGTATCGAGTGTCGCCTCCACGCCCCAGATCTCCTGAGGGCGGCGCACCGGTGCTGCGAAGCTCGTTCCCGGTACGACTTCGTACTGATTGGCGCTGTCGGATTCACTGAAGAAGGCCGCGGCCGTGACCTGGACTTTGTCCCAGTCGCCACGGATGCCGATTTCAAACTGATCCGTCGTTGTAGGCTCCGGCTGGATCTGGTCGGCAGAGGTGATGTTGGCGAGGCGCGGCGCGCGCGCCAGGTCGAGCACGTCAGCCGCCTGGGTAAAGCTGCCATAGAGCTCTATCTCATCGGTCGCGAAATAGACGAGGCCGGCGTTATAGAGGATCTGATCGTAATCGACTTCGCCGCCTTCGAACGGGCCGCCAAAGAAGGGCGAAAGGTTGGCGGAACCGATATCGACCACGCCATATTCATAGCGAAGCCCGCCGGTCAGCAGAAAGTAGTCTGTCACCGGAACCCGGGCCTGGGCGAAGGCGGCTGTTGTGTTTTCCGTACCTTCCGGAACCAGAAACAGAACGGGAAGACCAAGGCTATTGGTTTCTTCCGCCTCGTACTCGAAGACCTGAGCATCACCGCCCCAGATCAGTGCGGAGCCTTGAAAATAGGTGTCGTCGAGAAACTCGAGCGGCGTCTCAACGCTCAGCCTGCCACCGAGACGCTGATTCTGCTCTTCCAATTGCAGAATGACGCCACCGCCAACATCGCCGGGAATCTGGCGAAGCGTCCGGTCTTGATAGTAGGCCGTAAGGTTCACGCGGCTGCCGAGAACATCGTCATTCTCGTAACTGGCAGTCCCGACATACTGACTGCGGAAGGAGTCGTCAAAGACATCGCCGAGACTCTCAAAGTCGGCGGTCGAGGTCTTCGTCCCTGTATCCGGGTCACCGTCAGCCAGGGCAACGAATTCCGGGTCCTGTTCCGTATTGACGAAGAAGTGCGTGAACTTCAGTCGTGAGTCGTCATCGACGTTGATGGTGAAGGCCGCATTGGCATCGAAAACCTTGCTGTTCGGAAAGGTACTGTCGCTGTCCGGCAAGGGATCGCCATCAGGATCAAAAAGAGTGCCGTTAAACTTTCCGCCCACTTCAAGCCAGAAGTCCACCGCTCCTTCGCTGCCGGTCAGACTCTGACGCAGTTCCGGGCTGAAGCTTTGCTCAACATCCGTCGGTTGAAGCGAGAAACCGAGAGTTGTCTCAAAAGTCGGCTCGCCGGGAACCGGCTGGGAGGTGAGGAAGTTGACCGCGCCGCCACTGGCGCCGAAGCCAAAGGTGGCATCGGCGCCGCGCACCACCTCAACCCGACTGAAGGCAGAGGGCGGTACATCGTAGATCGCGTTGGCGGAGGGCCGGAAGCGCTGGTTGATTTCGATGTTGTTGATACGAAATGACGCTTGGCGGCCGCGCAGGCCCCCACTGCTGCCCAGCGGGCCCCTCACGTCAATCCCCGGCACGACCTTGAAAAGCCCGCCGATCGGATCGCGTTGAAAGCTCGGCTGTTCGTCCAACTGCTGCTGCCCAAGCACCGTAACCGAAGCGGGCAGCTCGGAAATCGGCCGCTCGAAGCGCGCCGCGGAAACTACGATCTTGTCCGTGACCAGCGGCCCATTGTCGCTCTCAGGCGCCGCCTCGCCGCCGCTTTCCGCAGTCGTCAGCATTACCGTTGAGGCGTCGAGGTAGCGGTAAACAAGGCCGGTGTCGGCCAGGAGACGACCCAGGGCGTCTTCCGGGGTCAGCGCGCCAGTTACACCGGGGCTTTGCAGCCCTTCCGCCAAGCTGCTGTCTATCGCGACCTGCAAACCCGCCTGGCGCCCGAATTGCGTCAAGGCCTGAGCCAAAGGCTGAGGCGGAATGGAGAAATTCATGGTCGATGCCTGGGCGACCTGCTCTCGCACCGTCTGGTGCCCGTGATGGCGCAACGGCAACGCCGCCGCTTTTTCCATTTCCAAGAGTTCCCGCTGCCAGTCGCCGGCCTGTGTTTCCGAGGCCATGCCGGTAAGCAAAACACCTGCACCGAACACGCCGTTGATAACGCCGACGCAATACCGCGTGGCCCCCCTAGACAAGATCATCACTTCCCCCTTCATGCACCAAAACGGCGCGAAGCCACAGGCCACCGCGTCAGTTGCGAATGCAACTCATTCCGGTCTTTGAGTTAAGGACGTAACAAGGAAGCGGGATTTAAGGGGTCGGATTACTTTTTTTACCGGTGCTTGCGGAGCAGCAGCGTGTCATCTGCCAGCCCACCTGATGATTTGACGAGCGAAAGCCCGGTTTCAGGGTCTGTCCACCAGCAAAACATAGGGCGTCAAGGCAGTCACCCGCGCGCCCTGGGTCGCAGCAGCAGCCTGGAGCGCTGCAAGCGGATCGTTGAGATTGAAGACTCCGGTGACCTGCGCCGTCGAGAGCGCGGGGCTGCGCAGAACGATCACGCCCCGATGATACCGGCGAAGCTGCTCCACGACCGTTGAAAGTGCCATGGCATCTGCAATCAAAAGGTTATCACGCCAAGCTGCCACGTTTTCCGTGGCGATACGGGAACGCACCACCTGGCCATCGGCAGCAGAAACCGCAAGACGGTCGCCCGGCATCAACGTGTAGCGATCAGTGGGCGCAACACCATCGGCCGAGAGGCTGCCCACCTTGACGCTACCTTCGGCTACGGTGACCTGCCCGCCGGATCGGCCCAAGGCGACGGCAAAGGCGGTGCCGGTAACTGTCGCCACCAAATCCTCCGTCACGACCTTAAAGGGTCGCTCAGGGTCGTTCTGCACCTGAAAAAAAGCCCGGCCGGACAAGAGGCGCAAACGGCGGCCATCATCGCTGTAATCAACGGTCAGCGCCGACTCGGCATCCAGCTCCGCGATACTGCCGTCCGAAAGAACGATCTGCCGAACCTCACCGACCCCGGTTACGTGATCTGCAGAGAGGTTTAGTGCGACAACAGGCGCCAGGAAAATCGCAACCGTTGCCGCCAAGGCTGCGGCGGCGGCAAAAACGATGCGGCGGCGCGATTGCGGTGCCCGGACGGAAGCCCGCTTGCGGGAGCGGTGCTCAGTCGTCGCTTCCCACGGCAGTTCGCCGGCCAGACGCCATACACGCTCAACCCGGACATAGGCCTCCTCATGTCTCGGACTCTGCTGCCGCCAATCGGCCAAAGCACTTTGAAGGCCGCTGTCTTCCGAAGCACCGTTCGCCTCGAGCAGCCATTCGAGTGCTTCGTCTTCGATGCGCTTCGCCTCCGTGTCTGTACCTGCAGTTGCAGAATAGTCTGCGGAGGCTCGGTTCAATTCATGTCTGGGCGGCTGAACGGGCATAGCGAAACAAATGATCAGGTGGATCTGTCCAGGCGCTCGGCACCATGGCGGACGGCATCTTTCACCAGTTGATGGGCGCGGACAACTGAAACCCCCAGATGATCCGCAATCTCCTGCAGGCTGCGCCCCTCTAAACGGCGCATTGTAAAGGCAACGCGGGTCCGTTCCGGCAGTTCTTCCAGAGCCTCGGCCAGAACGCGAACCTGATCCCTTTGCATCATGACCTGTTCCGGCGTCGCCGCCGCGTCGGCCAATCGCTCCAAGTCTCTGCCGTCATCGGCCTTCAACGCAGCTTCCGGCTTACGCAACCAATCGAGCGCCAGGTTGCGGACAATCCGATACAGGTAAGATACCGGGTCGCCAATCGACTGCGGCGCATCCGCACCCGCCATCGACTTCTGGCGTCGGCTGTACCGGACGAAGGCCTCTTGGACGACATCTTCTGCCCTTGCGCGGCATCCCAGGATCGGAGCCGCATAATCGATCAGCGCCGAACGGTGACGGAGATAAGCATCGAATTCTGGTGTTCCGGGTGTCACGGGGCAGGCCTCTTTGCCTCCCGGCGACAGGCAGGTTCGAACTCTTTCTCTTTGCAGCGGCAGAGCCAGGAAGATATGGAGCTTAGCGAATTTGCGAATCATTCTCAAGTGAGATCAGCCGTCTACTCACATAGACTAGGCCGTCTTCTTCGCGGATCAGGGAGAAGCCGAGCTTGCGGCAGAGCGACAGCATGGCGGTGTTGGCCGCCAGCACCGAGCCCCAGACCTCGCCGATACCGCGGTCCGCGGCGTAATCCAGAATTGCCCGCATCATCGCCGAACCAAGGCCGCGCCGCTTGTTGTCCGAGCGTACAAGAATGGCGAACTCCGCGCGCCGGTTGTCCGGATCGGCGGCGAGGCGCACAACCCCCAGTCCCTCGTGACCGTCGCCGGCTTTGCCCGGGGCCTTGGTTGGGGGTTGGGCGAAAGCGGCCAGCGCCATTTCACGGGCATAGTCCAGTTGGGTCAGCCGTGCCAGCATGGCGTCCGGCATGCTGCCGATCGGGGTGTGAAAGCGCATCCGTACGTCTTCCGGATCGAGATCGCGAAAGCCGGCGCGCAGCGCCGCGGCGTCGCTTGGCCGCAAGGGCCGCATGAAGACGGTGCTTCCGTCCGGTAGGACGATGTTGCGTTCCAGCTCGCGCGGATAGGGGCGGATCGCCAGGCGGGCCGCCGGCGGTGCCAAGGGGTCGGCAAGCGGCAGGACACGGACGCGCGCATCCAGGGCGATGACCCCCTCGGAATCGGCCAGCAGTGGATTGATATCGACCTCCGCCACCTCCGGCATGTCGGCCACCAGTTGGGAGAGCCGGACCAGGCAGGCAGCGATCTCGTCGAGGGCCGCCGCGGCCTCTCCTCTATAGCCCTGCAACAGACGGTAGACTTTCGTTTCCGCCATCATCGCCTGGGCCAGAATCGGATCCAGCGGCGGCAGGGCCAGCGCCTTGTCGGCGATCACCTCCACCGCGGTGCCGCCCTGGCCGAACAGCATCACCGGCCCGAACTGGGGATCGTCGACGACGCCGAGGATCAGTTCCCGCGCCTTGGGTCTGCGACACATCGCCTGCACGGTGAAGCCTTCCAGCCGCGCCTGCGGCTGGGCCCCGGCGATCCGCCGGTTCATTGTCTCCGCCGCTTCGCGAACCGCCTCTTCGCCTTGCAGGTCCAAAGCCACACCGCCCAGGTCGCTCTTGTGAGTGATGTCGCGCGACAGGATTTTCAGCGCCACCGGTCCGCCGATTGCCGCCGCCGCTTCGGCGGCCGCCTCCGGCGTCGCAACGACCTCGGTCGCCACCACCGGAATGCCATAGGCCTGCAGCACCGCCTTGGCCTCCGCCTCGCTCAGCCATTCGCGTTCCTCGGCCAGGGCCTTCTCAAGCAGCCGGCGCACGCTGGAGCGGTCGGGCTGCTCGGCCGCCGGCACCGGATGGGGCACCCGGCGCAGCAGCGCCTGATTGCGGCGATAGTGTTCCAGATGCATGAAGGCGCGCACCGCCTGTTCCGGCGTGTCGTATCCGGCGATGCCTTCGCGGGCGAAAAGCCGCCGCGCCTCGGCCACCGCCTGTTCGCCGACCCAGGCGGTGAAAACCGGCTTGGACGCTTTGCCCGCCTTGGCCAGGGTTTCCACCACCGCCTCCGCCGCATCGCGCGCCGAGGCAATCGCCGTCGGGCAGTGCATCACCAGCACCGCATCCGCCGCCGGCTCCTTCAGCAGCGCCTCCAGCGCGTCGCGGTAGCGCGCACCGGACGCATCGCCGATGATGTCGACCGGGTTGGCGCCGCTCCAGGTCGCCGGCAGGCAGGCATCCAGCGCCTGCTTCGTTTCCTGCGACAGCGGCGCAAGCCGTCCGCCTTCGTCGATCAGGGCATCGGTGGCTAGAACCCCCAGGCCCCCGCCGTTGGTGAGGATCGCCAGCCGCGCGCTGCCGCCCCCTCCCTTGCCGGGCCGGCGCCGCTGGTGTGAAAGGTTGGCCAGGGTCTCCGCCGCATCGAAGAGTTCGTTCAGGCTGTAGACCCTGAGCAGGCCGGCGCGGGCGAAGACCGCATCGTAAACCGCATCGGCCCCGGCCAGCGCCCCGGTGTGGGAGGCGGCCGCCGCCGCACCCTCGGCATGGCGCCCGCCCTTCACCACGATCACCGGCTTGTTGCGCGCGGCGATACGCGCGGCGGAGAGAAACTTGCGGGCATGAACGACGGATTCGATGTAGAGCAGGATAGCGCGGGTCTTGACGTCCATCGCCAGGTAATCCAGCAGGTCGCCGAAGTCGACGTCGGCCTTGTCGCCGAGGGAGACGATCTTGGAAAAGCCGATACCGCGCGGCGTCGCCCAGTCCAGCATCGCGGTGACCATGGCGCCGGACTGGGTGACGAAGGCGAGGTCGCCGGGCAGCGGTGCGAGATGGGAGAAGCTGGCATTGAGGCCGATGCCCGGCACCATCATGCCCAGACAGTTCGGGCCGACGAGGCGCAGGAGGTTGGGCTTCGAGGCATCCAGGATCGCCTGACGCCGGGTCTCCCCCGCAGCTCCACCCTCTACGAAGTCGCCTTCACCGAAACCGGCGGTGATGATGACAGCGGCGCGGGTGCCGCGGTCGCCGAAAGCCTTCACCAGCCCGGCCACGGTTTCCGGCGGCGTGGCGATCACCGCGAGATCCGGCGCCTGGGGCAGGGCCTCGACGGAGGGGTAGGCGAGGACGCCTTCTATCGCCTCGTGGCGTGGATGAACCGGCATGATCGGGCCCTGAAAGCCGCCGGTAAAGAGGTTGCGCGCCAGCACCGCGCCCAGCGAACCGGGCCGCCGGCTGGCGCCCACCAGGGCAACCGATTTGGGCTCAAAAAGGGCGTCGAGATTGCGGACGGTCACGAAACAGCAGCCTGCCTTTGTCGTTTGAAAACAACGCGCTCTATCAGGCTTCAGTCTAGCACCCCTTCATGACGGGGCGATGATCTGGATCAGGCGGCGCCGCTGGCGGTAACGCGCGCCAGCACCTTTTGATAGGTGATTTCCGCCTCGGCACCAAAGGTGCAGAACACTACCTTCCCAATTGCCTCTTCCTCGCTCAGGAAGTCGCGCACCGTGGCGACGGCGATCTCCGCCGCCAGGCCGAAGGGAAAGCCGTAGACACCGGTGGAGATGGCGGGGAAGGCGAGGGAACGCGCCCCGATCTGCTTGGCAATCTTCAAGGAGGTGCGGTAGCAGGACGCCAGCAGCGCTTCCTCGTTCTGTTTGCCGCCGCGCCAGACCGGCCCGACGGTGTGAATGACATAGCGGGCTTTCAGATCGAAGCCGTCGGTGTGCACGGCATCGCCGGTCTTGCAGCCCCCGATGGCGGCGCAGGCTTCGCGCAGGTTGCGGCCCGCCGCACGGTGAATCGCACCGCAAACCCCACCGCCCGGCTGCAGCCGCGCATTGGCCGCGTTCACAATGGCATCGACGTCCAACTGCGTGATGTCGCCTGGATGAACTTCTATACGGGAATCATGCCCAGAATTAGGATTGTTGCTCATGTACCGGCTCGGATGTCGGAGAAGCCGAGGCTTCCTTCTGCCGGTAATGATACATGAGATAGAGCACCAGCAGAATTGCCGGAATGCCTAACGCGGATGCGTAGAAGAAAAAATTCACGTAGCCGACAGACTCGACCACGAAACCGGAGCCGCCGGCGACGATCTTGCCGGGCAGCGTAAACAGCGAAGAGAAGAGGGCGTACTGCGTCGCCGTATAGGCCGTGTTCGTGAGACTGGAGAGATAGGCAATGAAAACGGAGCCGGCGAGGCCAGCGGAAATGTTGTCTGCGCTTATCGCCAGAGTCAGCATGATGGTGTCGTTGCCGACGACGGCAAGCAGGGCGAAGACAAGGTTGGTCGCCGCCACCAGAATGGCGCCCACCAGCAGCGACCGCAGCAGACCGATGCGCACCACCAGGATACCGCCCAGGAGCGCACCGACCAGGGTTGCGATCACCCCGTAAAGCTTCGCGATATTGGCGATCTCTTCCTTGGTGAATCCGATATCGATGTAGAAGGGATTGGCCATCACCCCGAGCGTGATGTCCGAAAGCCGGTAGAGTCCGACAAAAGCCAGGATCACCAAGGCAAAAGATCCATTGCGGGCGAAGAAGTCCACGAGCGGGCTGACCACGGCGCCGGAGATCCAGGCCAGCAGGCGGTGGAGAACGCCGTCCTTCTGATTGTCTCCCTCAATCTTCCGCAAAAGCGCAGCCTCGCGCAGCAGGGTCGCCTGATCGCGGGTCACTTCAGGCTCGCGGATGATCAGGACGGTTGCCATACCCACCCCCACAAGCGCCGCCATAACGGTGTAAGCCAATGGCCAGGAGGTAAAGCTGGCGATGTAAAGCGCGCCGGCGCCGGCGGCGATCAAACCGAAGCGGTAGCCGACCTGATAGGTGCCGGCCATGGCGCCTTGCAGGGATTTTTCCACCGCTTCGATGCGGTAGGCGTCGATGGCGATGTCCTGGGTCGCCGAAGCGAAAGCGACCAGGAGGGCAAAGTAGACGATGGTCTCGAGGTCCTGCGACGGATCGGTATAGGCGATACCCAGTAAACCGGCGGCGATGCCGATCTGCGCGATCAGCATCCAACCCCGGCGCTTGCCCAGCACAGTGGTGAAGGGCGGGATCGCCAGACGGTCGACCACCGGCGCCCAAAAGACCTTGATGGAAAAGGTGATGCCGACCCAGGAAAACAGACCGATGGTCGAGAGACTTACGCCAACCTCACGCAGCCAGAACGACAGCGTCGAGAAAAGCAGCAGGAAAGGCAGGCCGGCGGAGAAGCCGAGGAACAGCATGCCGATGACGCGGGGGTGCAGATAGACCTCGAAGGCCTCGCCCCAGGAGCGCCGGGCGGCTGGCGGTTTTTGGTCTAAACCCTCAGCCGGCATCCTTGATTCGGCTCTCTTTCTTGCGCGCATGCGGATCGAGCAGGCGTTTGCGCAGGCGGATCGACTGGGGCGTCACCTCGACCAGTTCATCGTCGGCGATGTAGGCCAGCGCCTGCTCCAGGCTCATCACCCGCGGCGGGGTGAGGCGCACCGCCTCGTCCTTGCCGGAGGCGCGCATATTGGTGAGCTGCTTGGCCTTCATCGGGTTCACTTCAAGGTCGTTGCCGCGGCTGTGCTCGCCGATCACCATGCCTTCGTAAACCGGCTTACCGGGATCGATGAAGATTTCGCCGCGCTCCTCCAGGTTCCAGAGCGCATAGGGTACCGCCTTTCCGGTGCCGTTGGAAATCAGCACGCCGTTGCGCCGTCCCTGGATGGCGCCCTTGTAGGGCGCATAGCTGTGGAACACCCGGTTCATGATACCGGTGCCGCGGGTGTCGGTCAGGAATTCGCCGTGATAGCCGATCAGCCCGCGCGCCGGGGCCAGGAAGGTCAGGCGGGTCTTGCCGCCGCCCGACGGCCGCATGTCGGTCAGCTCAGCCTTGCGCAGACCCATCTTTTCGACCACCACGCCGGAGTAGTCCTCGTCGACGTCGACCTGGACCTCCTCGATCGGCTCCATGCGCTGACCGCTGTCCGGGTCGTTGCGGAAGAGAACGCGGGGGCGGGAAATCGAAAGCTCGAAGCCCTCGCGGCGCATGGTTTCGATCAGCACGCCGAGCTGCAGTTCGCCGCGCCCGGCCACCTCGAAGGCATCCTTGTCCTCGGTCTCGGTGATGCGGATGGCGACGTTGCCCTCGGCTTCGCGCGCCAGGCGGTCGCGGATCATGCGGGAGGTGACCTTGTCGCCCTCCTGCCCGGCCAGCGGGGAATCGTTCACCGAAAAGGTCATCGCCAGGGTCGGCGGGTCGATCGGCTGGGACGCCAGCGCCGCCTCGAACTCCGGCGCGCAGATGGTGTCGGCGACCGTCGCGTCGCTCAACCCCGCGATGGCGACGATGTCGCCGGCGGCGGCTTCTTCCACCGGTTCGCGCTTCAGGCCGTTGAAGGACAGCAGCTTGGTCAACCGCCCGCCGGTAACGGAGGTGCCGTCGCGGCGCATCACCTTCACCGGCATGTTCAGTTTCGCCGTGCCGCTGTGCACACGGCCGGTCAGGATGCGGCCCAGGAAGTTGTCGGCCTCCAGGGTCGTGGCCAGCATGGCGAAAGGCCCGGTCGCTTCTGCCACCGGCGCCTTCACGTGCTCGACGATGAGATCGAAGAGGCTGTGCAGGTCCTTGCGTTCGTCGTCGAGATCGGCGACCGACCAGCCCTCTTTGGCCGAAGCAAAAAGCATCGGGAAGTCGAGCTGCTCGTCGGACGCTTCCAGCGCCACAAAAAGATCGAAGACCTGGTCGTGGACCCAATGGGGCCGGGCGTCGGGCTTGTCGGCCTTGTTCACCACCACGATGGGCTTCAGGCCGCGGGCCAGGGCCTTGGCGGTGACGAACTTGGTCTGCGGCATCGGCCCTTCAGCGGCATCGACCAGCAGGAGGACCCCGTCGACCATGGAGAGAATGCGCTCCACCTCGCCGCCGAAGTCGGCGTGGCCCGGGGTATCGACGATGTTGATCTTGATACCGTCCCAGGTCACCGCCGTGCACTTGGCGAGAATGGTGATGCCGCGCTCACGCTCCAGGTCGTTGGAGTCCATGGCGCGCTCAGTCACCTGCTGGTTGCTGCGATAGGTGCCGGACTGCTTCAGCAGTTCGTCGACCAGCGTCGTCTTGCCGTGGTCGACGTGGGCGATGATCGCAATGTTGCGAATGTTTTCGGCTTGAACCATCATGGTTTTGCCTCTGCCTTCCAAAGAGGGGCCGCCTAGGCCCGCTGTGCCTGCGCCGGGCCAAGCTGGCCGGCGATCAATTCCGCGAGATTTTGTTCCGGCCGCGCGCCGACGTGGGAGATCACCTCTGCCGCGGCAATGGCGCCGATGCGCCCGCTGTCGTAGAGGCCGTAGCCGTTGGTGATGCCGAAGAGGAAACCGGCGGCGAAGAGGTCGCCGGCGCCGGTGGTGTCGACCACCTCGGGCACCGGGGCCGCATCCACCACATGCACCTCCTGGCCGCTGACGATGACCGCGCCCTTTTCGCTGCGGGTCAGGGCGGCCACGTCGCAAAGGTGGCGCATCTCCTGCAGGGCCGCGTCGAAGTCCGGCGCATCGAAAAGCCCGCAGACTTCTTCCTCATTGGCGAAAACGATATCGACATGCCGGGTGACGAATTCCTTCAGCTCCTCCTTGTAGCGATCCACCAGAAAGGGATCGGAAAGCGTGAGGGAGACCTTGCGCCCGGCGCCGTGGGCGAGACCGGCGGCCTTCAGGAACGCCGCCTTGGCCGAAGGCGAGTCCCAGAGATAACCCTCCATGTAAGTCACCTGCGCCGCCTCAACCTGGGCCTCGTTCACGTCATCGGGGCCGAATTCGACAGCGGCGCCGAGATAGGTGTTCATGGAGCGTGCCGCATCCGGGGTCACCAGGATCATGGAACGGCCGGTGGCCGGGCCCATGGTCGCATGGGGGGTGTCGAAGCCGACGCCGGTGGCGCGGATATCATGGGTGAAAATGGTGCCGAGCTGGTCGTCGCGCACCTTGCCCAGAAACACGGCCTTGCCGCCCAGGGACGCAACCCCCGCGGCGGTGTTGCCCGCCGAACCGCCGGAAACCTCGACCGCCGGGCCCATGGCGTCATAAAGCTCCACCGCCCGCAGCTCGTCGATCAGGGTCATGCTGCCCTTGTTGATCCGATGAGCCTCCAGAAAGGCATCGTCGGTCTTGCTGAGGACATCGACGAGGGCATTGCCGATGCCGACGACATCGATTTTCGGCGCAGTCATGGGATCTCTTGCTTCAGTTCTTGGTCAAACCTTGCGGGGTCCCGACGCTTCATCGCGCCCGGACCAAATACGTCAGCCAAATCTGTCAGGTCGTATGCCTGCGCCCCAAAATGCTCGTTTAGGGGAGAAAAACCGCAATCGCGGCTCCTTTTAGAGCCCCTTGAGCGTGGCGGCAAGCCCTGCCGTGTCCCGCCCCGGCGTTCACCGGAATCCGCCGCGGCCCGCCGGAAAGGCGCGGGCCCGGGCCCCGGCTCTACCAAAGGTTTGGTTCCCTTGTCGCAGGGGCTGTTGCAGGCTACATATCCGGCCATGTTTCAAGCTCTCTCCCGCGCCTTTCGCCAATCCTTCGATCCGGCCTTCCGCCGCGTTTTCAACCGTTCGCTGCTGTTTTCGCTGGTGACCTTCATCCTGCTCTGGCTGGGCTCCTGGTTTGCCCTGGATTGGGCCGGAGACTGGCTGCTGGCCTGGGTTCGCGGCTGGTCCGGCGAGGGCTTCTGGCTCAGCCTGTTGAGCTGGTTCGTGGATGCCGCGGCCGTCGGGGCCATCGTGCTCGTTTCGTTCTTCCTCTTTCCGATGGTGATGGTCACCATCATGTCGCTGCTGCTCGACGACATCGCCGCGGCGGTGGAGCGCAAGCACTATCCCGACCTGCCCGGCGCCCGGCCGCAGCCCATCGTCGAAGCCCTGTTCGGCAACCTCATCTTCATCCTGGTTACCTTAATACTTAATTTACTCGTCCTGCCGCTCTACTTGATTCTCATATGGATTCCGCCGCTGAACCTGGTTCTGTTCTATTTGATGAACGGCTACCTGCTGGGACGCGAGTACTTCGAAATGGTGTCGGTCCGACGTCTCGCCCTGAAGGAGAGCCGCCTACTGCGGCGGCGGTTTCGCGGGCGGGTCATCCTGGCCGGCGCCGTCGTTACCTTCCTGCTAACCATTCCACTGGTAAATTTGGTGACACCGATTATCGCCACCGCCTTTATGCTGCACATCTTCGAAGACCTGCGCCGGCGCGGCGCCTGACAGGCCGGCGGAGAGCCCGAAAGGACCCTTTATGTTTGGCAAGCGAAAGAGCCCCTCCTCCAGCGACCAGTCGCCGGCCAAGTCTTCGGGCGAAACCCCGGCCGGCACGCCCGCTGCAGGCGATGGCGGTGCGAAGGCGCCGCTGGGCGTTGCCGCCATCAAGGCTCCGCGCCGCCAGGCCGATCCGCGCAATCCCGGCACCGTTGAGGGCCGTAAGCTGGTGGTCGGCCGCGAGATCTGCCTCTCCGGCGAGATCAAGACCTGCGAAAAGCTGGTGGTCGAGGGCCGGGTCGAGGCCGACCTGAATGACAGCCAGAGCCTGGAGATCAGCGAGCCCGGCCTGTTCAAGGGCCACGCCACGGTCGAGGACTGCGACGTCTACGGCACTTTCGAGGGCGATCTGACCGTCACCGGCCGCCTGGTGATCCGCCCGACCGGCCGGGTCAGCGGCAAGATCCGCTATGCCGATATCGAGATCATCAAGGGCGGCCGCCTGAGCGGCGACATCGACGTGCTGGAGGCCTCGCTGGAAGGCCGGCTGCGCGGCGACGGCCCCAAGCTGGCCCACAGCAGCGACACGCCGGCAGGCGGAGCGCCGGACCCCGAGGTTGACGACAGCCAGAGCAAAGCCGGGTGAGCGGGATGCTCCCCCACTTCGCCAAGCCGAGCCGCAAGGGTTTCTCGTTCTTCGGCCTGCTGATCACGGCCGCGGTTCTGAGCGCCTGCCAGACCACCGGAAGCACTAGCCCCGGCGCAACGGCCAACGCAACGGCCCCCCAACCCGCGACAGCCGGGCCGGCGACCGCCGAGGTGGTGCCGACGGAGGTTGTGCAACCGGCGCCCCAAACCGCCGCCCGCCCGCCGCAGCCGGTTGTTACCGCGCCGCCGATCAACGACAACCCCAATCAACTCATGGGTCTCGACCGCGACAGCCTTGCCGCGCTGCTCGGGCAGCCGGATCTGGTGCGCCGCGAAAAGCCGGCGGAGATCTGGCAGTACGTCACCGCTGACTGCGTCTTCGATGTCGTGCTCTACGACAGCGGACCGGCCTATCGGGTGACCTATCTGGAGGCACGCAACGCCGCCGCCGACCGCCTTGAGCCACGCCCCTGCCTGAACCAGGTGCTGCGCAACCGCATGGCCGCGCCGATCAGCTGAGCCCCCAAAACTGCTGTGTTTGCCTTAGGGCTCGCGGTGGAGAGGGTGTCACCCCCACCCCAACCCTCCCCCATCGAAGGGGGAGGGAGAAATCTTTGAGGCGGCTCACCAAATCTCCTCCCCCCTTGATGGGGGGAGGTCGGGAGGGGAGTGAACCCCAGACGCGATGATTCCTTGGACAATAGTGGATCAAATCCGAATTGAAGGGATTGCGCGTTAAACAGCTTTTTTCGTGACTGCGCCCTTCTTTGCGCGCTTTTTGGCTGTCTTTTTTCTGGACGCATTTTTCTTCACGGGCTTGGCTTTTACCGGCGCCTCCAGCGTGGTCTTGCCTTTGAAGGCGCAGAGGTCACTGACCACGCAGGCCGGGCAGTCGGGCTTGCGCGCCTTGCAGACGTAGCGGCCGTGCAGGATCAGCCAGTGGTGGGCGTGCAGCTTGCGGTCCGCCGGCACCACCTTTTCCAGTTTCTGTTCCACCGCCAGCACCGTCTTGCCCGGCGCCAGACCGGTGCGGTTGCCGACCCGGAAGATATGGGTGTCGACGGCGATGGTCGGCTCGCCAAAGGCGATGTTCAGCACCACGTTGGCGGTCTTGCGCCCGACCCCCGGCAGTTTTTCCAGGGCCTCGCGGTCGCGCGGCACTTCGCTGCCGTGCTCGTCGATCAGGATGCGCGACAGCGCCATCACGTTCTTCGCCTTGGCATTGAACAGCCCGATGGTCTTGATGTGATCCTTCACCCGGCCTTCGCCGAGGGCCAGCATGGCCTCGGGCGTCGTCGCCTCCTTGAACAGCCCGCGCGTCGCCTTGTTGACGCCGACGTCGGTGGCCTGGGCGGAAAGCACCACGGCGACCAGCAGGGTGTAGGGATTGACGTAGTCCAGCTCGCCCTTAGGCTCCGGCATGGCCGCGGCGAGGCGGTCGAAAAAGGTAACGATATCGGCTTTTTTCATGGCCCGGCTTTTGCCCTTGGGTCCGGTTGCTCTCCTGAGCCGGCGAGTGTAGCCGGATCAATCGCGAAGGGAAGACAGAATGCTCACACCCTGGAACCGGGGGCTGATTCCAGGGCGGCGGCGACTGTCTCTGTTTGCTTGTGATTCACTTGCCGTCTTTCGGCGGTGACCGCTGGACCTCCGCGTCTTGGCCCATCAAAAAGATCTTCAATCGTGACAACCCTTTCCCAAGACATGACCTGCGTCACATCGCGGAGGGGTTGAGATTTCCAGCCATCTGCCCCTGGTCATTTGATGCGCGCCCGCCGCTTCGCTATATTGTTTAGATGACCGCCATCTGCAGACCCGCGCCTGTCGGCCCGCCGCAGGGGTCCGAAGCCAAGCCGCTGCCCGAAGCCCGGGACGCGGCCCTCTTCGATGCCGAATTGAGACCGAACCGCAGCCTGTCACCGCGGGGCTTCCTGATCCTCATGGGCGCGGTCTGCGCCATCAGCTTTACCGGCGGGCTGGCTTTCTTCCTGGCCGGGGCCTGGCCCGTGATCGGTTTCTTGGGCGCCGACGTGCTGTTGATCTTCCTCGCCTTCAGGATCAACTATCGGCGGGGCCGCCTGGTGGAGCGGCTGCACCTGACGCCGGAGGCGCTGACCGTCAAACGCATCTGGCCCGGCGGCCAGGCCCGCAGTTGGGAATTCCAGCCCTATTGGCTGCAGGTCGATCTCGCCGACCCGCCGCGCCACGACAGCCCGCTGGTTCTGCGTTCCCACGGTCGCAGCCTTTCCATCGGCAGCTTCCTCACCAAGGAAGAACGCGCCGAGGTCGCGACCGCGCTGCGCACGGCCCTCGTCAGGGCGCGCCAGTCCTGCCGGCCGGCCTGAACACGGCCGACGGCGTTTCAGTCCTAGCGCATTTTCCGTTCAATTGCGGTCATATCCGGCTGCGGCGAAGTAGTTCTCGCACTCGTTCGGGGTGAAGGTGTCGATTCCCTGGGCGATGGCGTTCCAAAGATCGTCCTTGGTGCGGGCGGCAGCTTTCTTGAGGAACGCCTTGAGCTTGGAGAAGGCCATCTCGATGGGGTTGAAGTCGGGACTGTAGGGCGGCAGGAAGCGCAACTCTGCGCCGACCGCATGGATGGCCTCACGGACGGCGGTTGGTTTGTGGGCAGGCAGATTGTCCATGACGACGATGTCGCCGGGCGCCAAGGTCGGCACCAGCACCTGTTCGACATAGGCCAGGAACGCCGCGCCGTGCATGGCACCGTCGAGCACCATGGGCGCGGTCATGCCCTCAAACCGGAGCGCACCGACGAAGGTCGTCGTCTTCCAGTGCCCATGGGGAACCGCCGCTCGGCAGCGCTCGCCGCGTGGAGCGCGGCCATACCGCCGGGCCATCTTGGTCGAAGCGCCGGTCTCATCGATGAACACCAACCGTTCCGGCTCGAGATCGGGTTGGGCCTCAAACCAAATTCGCCGCCGCCGCAGGATATCAGGCCGCCGCTGTTCGCTTGCGTGCGCGGTTTTTTTTGAACGTCTGGCCGTGACGGTCCAGCAAGCGCCACACTGTGCTCTGGGCAACTCGGAGCCCATGAGCCTCCTTCAGATGCTCGACGATCTCGGCAAGGGTGATGTCCGGAGCCTCTTCGATCAGCGTCAGAATCTCGTCGGCATGAGCCTCCATCCGGTGCGAATGCCGGTCACCACCCAACGGCTTCGATCCAAGACGCCCCTCGCGGCGCCATTGGTGCACCCACTTGATCGCCGTCGAGGCCGCAACCCCGAACCGACGTGCCGCCGACCGCCGGGACTGCCCGCCCTCGACCGCAGAGATCAGCCGTTTGCGAAGATCAGTGGAAAGAGGTTTGGTCATACGGGCTGGCCTCCTTCACCAGCCCGCCTCTTGAATCAGATTTCGACCCCTATGGGAATCCCCAACGATTCCAAATGAGTGGAAACTGCTCTAGAACCCCAGCACGTCGCGCATCGAGTAGAGCCCGGCGGGCTTACCGCGGCCCCAGAGCGCGGCCTTCACGGCGCCTTTGGAGAAAACCTCGCGGCTGGTCGCCTTGTGGGTGAGGACGATCTGTTCGCCCTCCGCCGCGAAGATCACCGAGTGCTCGCCCGCCACGTCGCCGCCGCGCAGGGTGGCGAAACCGATCTCGCCGCGCGGCCGGGCGCCCACCTGGCCGTCACGGGTTTTGCAGGCGACATCCTCCAGCGCCACGCCGCGCCCCCGGGCCGCCGCCTTGCCCAGCATCAGCGCGGTGCCGGAGGGCGCATCGACCTTGTGGCGGTGATGCATCTCCAACACGTCGATGTCGTAGTCCGCATCCAGCGCGCGGGCGACTTGTTCGGTGATCAGCTCCAGCAGGTTCACCCCCAGGCTCATGTTGGCCGCCTGGATCACCACGGTCTGCACCGCCGCCTTTTCGATCATCGCCTGGCTCTCCGCATCCAGGCCGGTGGTGCCGGCGACATAGACCACCTCGGCCTGGGCCGCCAGTTCGGCGTGGCGTTTCGTCGCCGCCGGGGTGGTGAAGTCGATCACCGCATCGACGGCGGCAAAGAGCTCCACCGGGTCGTCGCCGGCCTTGATGCCGACCGGATCGGCACCGGACAGCAGGCCGAGGTCCTGGCCGATCACCGGGCTGCCGGGCTGGTCGCTGCCGCCGCCGATGACGCAGTGTTCGCTGGCGGCGATGGTCGCCAGGTTCATCCGGCCCATGCGGCCGCCGCAGCCGACGATACCGATCTTCAGGGGGTCCATACGCGTCTCCTCATTGAGACGCCGGTTTAGCATGCTCCTCTGCAGTGGCAAAGCCGGCGGCCCCATACCTCAAAGCCGGCAGCCTCACCCCCACCCCAGCCCTCCCCCATCATGGGGGAGGGGGCTGTGACGGACCCCGCTCTGTCTCCTCCCCCCTTTGATGGGGGGAGGCCGGGAGGGGGGTGAACTGCCGCCGCACGGCATTACATCGCCAAGAGTACCCGCACCCGGATACCAGCCACCTGTTTTGCAAGGCCGTCTCAGGCTTGACGCGGAACCTGCGGTACTGGCCTTCTGGCAGGGATCGAATCAGTGAAAGACCCGTCATGCCGCCATCGCAAGCCGATGCAGAAGGATTCCACGACCTCTGGCCCACCACCCTGCTGCGCCGCAGCCTGCCGGGCCATGCGGCGGCCAATGCGGAACTGCTACGGCTGATCGCGGCGATGGAGGCGGAGAAGGCCGACCTCACGACCGACTACCGCAGCGGCAACCTGCTGACCGTCGACAATCCCGCCATCGCCTGGCTGCGCGACTGCATCAACAAGACCGTCATCGACTATCTGAAGCGCGCCGGGCTCGACTACGCCGTGAACTGGTCGCTGCAGGGCTGGGCCAACGTGAACCGGCGCGGCGATTACCACGACCCGCACAATCATCCCCATGCCTACCTCAGCGGCACCTACTATCTTCAGGTGCCCGCGGCCAAAGCGCCCAGAGAAAACCGCGGCGACCTGCGCCCCGGCGCGATCTCCTTCTACGATCCCCGGTCCGCCGCCAACATGACCGCGATCCGCGGCGACCGCCAGATCGAGGCCGAGTTCACCCACCACCCCAAGGCCGGCGAGATCCTGCTCTGGCCCGCCTTCCTCATGCACTTCGTCCACCCCAATCTGGCCGAGGAAAAACGCGTCAGCATCTCCTTCAACGCCACCCTGAAATGGTCCGACGACTATCTGCCCCATCAAAACTAAAGACCAGGGGTGAGACGACGAGGGCAGGGCCCTGGCAGGTGCGGAGGCCCTCCGCTATCCTGACGGCATGAGCGAAACCAAGGAGATCCATAGCGGCGGCTGCCTTTGCGGCGCGGTGCGCTATGAAGTGCGCGGCCCCCTGCGCGACGTCGTGAACTGTTACTGCGGCATGTGTCAGAAGCTGCACGGCGGTTTCGGCCCCCATTCGAAAGCCGACAAGGCGGACCTCGTCATCACCGAAGACCGGGGCCTCCGATGGTATGAAAGCTCGACGCGGGCAAGACGCGGGTTTTGCGGCCTCTGCGGTTCCAGCCTGTTCTGGGAACCGGTGGCCCAGCCCGGCACCGGCATCCTCGCAGGCTCCCTCGATCAGCCGAGCGGCCTGAAGACCATCGGCCACATCTTCGTCGGCGAGAAGGCCGACTTCACCGAGGTCGCGGGCAGCGCGCCGCAGTTCGAGGGTTCCTCCGAGGGCCGCCTGGAAGGTGATGCGCTCTGACACCCTCTCAGATCTTTCCGACATCGCCGACCGGCTGATCGCGGCTTACGATTCCGCGACGACGCTGCAACCGATAACCGCGTCACAATCGGACTTCTCGGTCGCCGAAGCCTATGCCGTGCTGGCGGAGATCGAGACGCGGCGGCGGCGCCAGGGCTGGCAGCCGGTCGGCCGCAAGATCGGTTTCACCAACCGCACGATCTGGGACCGCTACGGCGTCTGGCAGCCGATGTGGGCCCACACCTGGGCCCATACGGTGCATCAGGCGGAAGCGGGACGGGCGGACCTGTCGTTAAGTGGCTTCGTGCAGCCGCGCCTCGAACCGGAAGTGGTCTTCAAACTGAAGGCGCCGCTGCCGGTGACGGAGGACCCCGTGACCGTATTGGAGAGCGTCGACTGGATCGCCGCCGGCTTCGAGATCGTGCAGAGCCACTTTCCCGACTGGCGCTTCACCGCCGCCGACTGCACCGCGGCCTTCGGCCTGCACGGCGCCCTGGTCGTCGGGACGCCCCTTGCCATCACCGAAGCGAACCGCGCCGATATCGCCGCGAAGCTGCCGCGCTTCACCGCCAGCCTGTCGCGCGACGGCAGCGTCGTCGAGCAGGGCGTCGGCGCCAACGTCCTCGACAGCCCGGCGCTCTCCCTCGCCCACCTCGCCCGGGTGCTGTCGGAACAGCCGCAGTCCCCGCCGCTGGCCCCTGGCGAAACCATCACCACCGGCACCCTCACCGACGCCTGGCCGGTAAAACCCGGCGAGATCTGGTCGTCCGACTACGGCGACTTGGGGCTGGAGGGATTGAGGGTGACGTTCACGTAAGCGTCCCGAGAGAATACTCTAAAGGCCCGACCCTACTCCGTCAGGTCTTCCCAGAATTCCTTTACGCGGGCGAAGAAGCCTTCGGATTCCGGGTTGGTCTTGCGGCCCTTGCCTTCTTCCTCGAACTCGCGGAGCAGTTCTTTCTGGCGCTTGGTGAGGTTCACCGGGGTTTCGATGGCGACCTCGACGTACATGTCGCCGACCGCTTTTGAGCGCAGCACCGGCATGCCCTTGGCCTTTAAGCGGAACTGCTGGTTGGCCTGGGTGCCGTGCGGGACGGTGATCTTGGCGCGGCCGCCGGCAATGGTCGGCACCTCCACCGAACCGCCGAGCGCCGCGGTGGTCATGGGGATCGGCACCCGGCAATAGATGTTGGCGCCGTCGCGCTGGAACAGGCGGTGCGGGGCGACCGAGAGGAAGATATAGAGATCGCCCGCCGGGGCGCCGCGCAGACCGGCCTCGCCCTCGCCCGCCAGACGGATGCGGGTGCCGTCCTCGACACCGGCGGGGATGTTCACCTGCAGGGACTTTTCGCGGTGGACGCGGCCGGTGCCGTCGCAGGCGCCGCAGGGGTTGTCGATCACTTGGCCCGCGCCCTGGCAGGTCGGGCAGGTGCGCTCGATGGTGAAAAAGCCCTGCTGGGCGCGCACCCGGCCGCGGCCCTGGCAGGTGCCGCAGGTGACCGGCTGGGCACCGCCCTCGGCGCCCGTGCCGTCGCAGGACTCACAGGTCGCCGCGGTCGGCACCCGGATCTGCGCGGTCTTGCCGGCGAAGGCCTCCTCCAGGGTGATCTCCATGTTGTAGCGCAGGTCGGAACCGCGCGCCGCGGTGTTGGAACGGCGCCCGCCCATGAAGTCGCCGAACATCTCGTCGAAGATGTCGGCAAAGCCGCCGCCGGAGAAGCCGCCGAAGCCGCCGCCCTGGCCCGGCGCGCCGCCGCCGCCGTTGGTGAAGGCTTCGTGACCGAAGCGGTCATAGGCTGCGCGCTTCTGGTCGTCCTTGAGGACCTCGTAGGCTTCGTTGATTTCCTTGAACTTGTGCTCAGCCTTTTCGTCACCCGGATTGCGGTCCGGATGGAACTTCATGGCGAGCTTGCGGTAGGCCGACTTGAGGGCCCCGGCATCGGCGTCTCGTCCGACGCCCAGTGTTTCGTAGTAGTCTTTCATAAGTCCGACCGCCGCCTTGCCCCCCGAAGACTATCGACAGTTCATCCTATAAGCCGCCCAAAAGAAAGAAGGCCGGACCGGGCTTTCGCGCAGCGCGCAAACTCGCCTCTGTCCGGCCTTCCCGTTCTCCTGCGGGCGCTTAGGCCGAGTGGCCCTTCTTGTCGTCGTCGACCTCTTCGAAGTCGGCATCGACGACCTTGTCGTCACCGGCGGCCTCGCCCTGGGCGGAGGCATCATCCCCCGCACCGGTCCCGTTGGCGGCACCGTCAGCCGAAGCGTCGCCACCGGCCTCGCTCTGCTCGTAGAGCGCCTGGCCGAGCTTCATGGAGATTTCCGCCAGGGCCTGGGTCTTGGCCTGAATGGCCTCGACGTCGTCGCCCTCCGAAGCGGTCTTCAGCTCGGCAATGGCGGCCTCGGCAGCCGTCTTGTCTTCCGCCGAGACCTTGTCGCCGGCGTCGCTGATGGTCTTCTCCGTCGTGTGGATCAGGGATTCGGCCTGGTTCTTGGCTTCCACCAGGGCACGGCGTTCCTTGTCCTTCTCGGCATTGGCCTCGGCATCGCGGACCATGTTCTCGATCTCGTCGTCGCTGAGACCGCCGGAAGCCTGGATGCGGATCGTCTGCTCCTTGCCGGTGGCCTTGTCCTTGGCGCCGACATTGACGATGCCGTTGGCGTCGATGTCGAAGGTCACCTCGATCTGCGGCACGCCGCGCGGGGCGCCCGGAATGCCGACGAGGTCGAACTGGCCGAGCAGCTTGTTGTCGGCCGCCATCTCACGCTCGCCCTGGAAGACCCGGATGGTCACCGCCTGCTGATTGTCTTCGGCGGTGGAGAAGGTCTGGCTCTTCTTGGTGGGGATGGTGGTGTTGCGGTCGATGAGGCGCGTCATCACGCCGCCCAGGGTTTCGATGCCCAGGGACAGCGGCGTGACGTCCAGCAGCAGCACGTCCTTCACGTCGCCCTTCAGCACGCCGCCCTGGATGCCGGCACCGATGGC
Organism: Pelagibius sp.; assembly: GCF_965249265.1. NCBI lineage: Bacteria > Pseudomonadati > Pseudomonadota > Alphaproteobacteria > Rhodospirillales > Rhodovibrionaceae > Pelagibius > Pelagibius sp. The sequence continues at coordinate 5,137,861 of NZ_OZ252224.1, forward strand.
CACCACCTCGTCGGGGTTCACGCCGCGGTGCGGGTCCTTGCCGAAGAAGTTCTTCACGGTATCGAAGACCTTGGGCATGCGGGTCATGCCGCCGACCATGATGATGTCTTCGATCTCGCCCGGCGACACGCCGGCGTCCTTCAGGGCGGCCTTCACCGGGCCCATGGTGCGCTCCACCAGATCCTCAACCAGGGCTTCCAGCTTGGCGCGGGTCAGCTTGATGTTGAGGTGCTTGGGGCCGGAGGCATCGGCGGTGATGAAGGGCAGGTTGATTTCGGTCTGGTTGGCCGAGGAGAGCTCGATCTTGGCCTTCTCCGCCTCTTCCTTCAGGCGCTGCAGGGCTAGCTTGTCCTCGCGCAGGTCGATGCCCTGCTCCTTTTTGAACTCGTCGGCGAGGTAGCTGATGATGCGCGCGTCGAAGTCTTCACCACCCAGGAAGGTATCGCCGTTGGTCGACTTCACCTCGAAGACGCCGTCGCCGATTTCCAGCACCGAAACGTCGAAGGTGCCGCCGCCGAGGTCGTAGACCACGATGGTGCCGTGGCCCTTTTTGTCGAGGCCGTAGGCCAGCGCCGCCGCCGTCGGCTCGTTGATGATGCGCAGCACGTCCAGGCCGGCGATCTTGCCGGCGTCCTTGGTGGCCTGACGCTGGGAGTCGTTGAAGTAGGCGGGCACCGTGATGACCGCTTCGGTCACCGTCTCACCCAGATAGCTTTCCGCGGTTTCCTTCATCTTCTGCAGGATGAAGGCGGAAATCTGGCTGGGGCTGTATTCCTTGCCCTGGCCTTCGACCCAGGCATCGCCGTCGTGATTGATGATCTTGTAGGGGACGAGATCCATGTCCTTTTTGGTCATGGGATCGTCGTGGCGCCGTCCGATGAGGCGCTTGATGGCGAACAGGGTGTTCTCGGGATTGGTGACCGCCTGGCGCTTGGCCGGCTGGCCCACGAGCCGCTCGTCGGACCCGGTGAAGGCGACGATGGAGGGTGTCGTTCGCGCGCCTTCGGCGTTTTCAATGACTTTGGCGTCTTTGCCGTCCATGACCGCGACACAGGAATTCGTCGTGCCGAGGTCGATACCGATTACTTTACTCATTTCTAAATCCTCACTTCGATCAGCAGACCCCTTGGGCGGCCTGATTTCAGCACCACCCGGCGGATCTCCGCCAGAGAGAGTTCATGACCATGGGTTCTGGGCTTATATAAGCAGCATAGCCCTTGCTGCAAGGCGCAAAACAGAGAGAATCTAATCATTAACGCTAGGAATTCAGGGTGTTGCCGGCCAGAACCACGAATCCGCAGGACCAAGCAACAGAATCCTCCTGCCGCGCCGCCCGAAGCGGGGGCAAGAGCGGGGCCGCACAGCCTGAACCGGGAGACAATGGAATGAACCAGCGGGAACCCCATCCGGATCCGGAAAGCGACGGCCTCTACCGCGCCATCATGCTGGTGCTGATCGGATCGATCCTGCTGGGCGCGGTCCTGACCCTCAGCGGCGAGGCGGTTTTCGGCAGCAAGCCCCTGGCCAACGTCGGCCTGGGCATGGCGGTGCTGGCCGGCATTGCCTACTGGGGCCTGCGCCTCAAGGCCCGCGCGGCGCAAAGAAAGGCCGAAGAACGGAGCGAGCGGGACGGGGCGTGACAAGCGCAAACCAGAAGGCGGGGCCACCGGCGGGCTTCCGCTATCTGCCCGGTTACCTGTCGCCCGAGGATCAGCGGAGCCTGCTGGCGGCGCTGCGCGCCGTGGTCGCCGAGGCGCCGCTCTATCAGCCCCGGATGCCGGGCAACGGCAAGCCGATGTCGGTGCGCATGAGCAACGCCGGCAGCCACGGCTGGTACTCCGACAAAGCCGCGGGCTACCGCTATGTCTCAAACCATCCGGAGACGGGGCGGCCCTGGCCGGCGATCCCGGCGGCCTTACTGGCGGCCTGGGGCGATCTCGCTGACTATCCCGCGCCGCCGCAGTGCTGCCTGATCAATTTCTACCAGGGGCCCAAGGTGCGCATGGGCCTGCACCGCGACCAGGACGAGGAGACCTTCGAAGCCCCGGTGGTCTCGCTTTCGCTCGGCGATTCCGCGGTGTTCCGGATCGGCGGCGCAGAGCGCCGCGGTCCGACCAGCTCGCTCAAGCTGCATTCCGGCGATGCGGTGGTCATGGGCGGTGACGCCCGCCTCGCCTATCACGGCATCGACCGGGTCCTCGGCGGCTCCAGCCGGCTGTTACCCGACGGCGGCCGCATCAACATCACCCTGCGCCGGGTGACGGCATGAGCAACTTGCCAAAGCGGAAGGCTAGGAAGGCAATCTAAGCCGAGGTATCGACCTTGCTGCCCGGACCCTCATTGCCGGGGGAGTCGTCCTCCGCCGGGGCGTCGCTGCCGGCCTCGCCGGCCTTCGGGCCGCCCTTGGAGATACCGACCCGGGCCGGGCGCAGCAGGCGGTCGTGCAGGCGATACCCGGTCTGGATCACCTGGACCACGGTCCCGGCGGGCTTCTCCAGATCCTCGACCTCGAACATCGCCTCGTGCAGGTGAGGGTCCATCTTGTCGCCCAGGGGCGCGATGGCGCGGATCTGATGGCGCTCGAAGACCGAGGTCAGCTCCTTCTGGGTCATCTGCACGCCGAGGCGCAGGTTGCTCACCGTCTCGTTCTCGGCGGCCAGTTCCTCCGGCACGCTTTCCAGGGCGCGCTGCAGGTTGTCGGCGACGCCCAGCAGGTCGCGGATCACCGGCACGGCGGCATATTTCACGCCGTCCTCGCGCTCCCGCTGGCTGCGGCGGCGAATGTTCTCGGTTTCCGCCATGGCGCGCAGCAACTGGTCCTTCAGCGAGGCGACCTCGCCCTCCAGAACCGCCACCGGCTCCTCGTCCGGCGACAGCGCCGCAGCGGCGTCCAGGCCCGAGAGGTCGACCAGCGGTTCGTCACCGGCGATCGGCGCCTCTTCAGCCATATCGTTCTCCGCATCGCGCTGCGCGTCCCCGGAGGTTTCGGCGGCCGCTTCCGGGCTTTCGGGCTTGGCCTGATCTTGTTTCCTGTCTTGTGCCATCACGGGACGGCAACTCCTTTCAAACTTTCAACGGTATCGTTCAGCCGGCAAGGCGGCCGATGACTTTTGCGGTGTAGTCGACCATGGGAATGATCCGGGCATAGTCGATCCGCGTCGGCCCGATCACCCCGATGGCGCCGACGATCTTTTGCTGCGAATTGCTGTAAGGCGCAATCACCATCGAACAGCCGGCCAGACCAAAGAGCTCGTTTTCGGCGCCGATGAAGATCTGCACACCCTCGGCCCCACCGGCAAGGTCCAGCAGATTGACCAGGGCATCCTTGGTCTCCAGCATGGCGAAGAGCTGGCGGATGCGCTCCAGATCCTCCAGCGCCGTCACGTCCTCCAGAAGTTGGGACTGACCGCGCAAGATCAAGGCGCCGCTTTTGCCGCCGGCCTGATTGCCGGCCCAGCTCGCCAGACCGCGCTCGATCACCCGGGAGGTGAGGGCGTCAAGCTCGGCGCGCTGCTGCTCCAGCTCCTTCAATACCTCTGTCTGCGCCTCTTCCAGGGTGCGCCCGGTGAGACGTGCGGTGAGGTAATTGCTGGCCTCGACGAGAGAGGAGGCGGGCAGCCCGGCGGGTACGTCGATGATGCGGTTCTCGACCACGCCGGAAACCGAGATCAGCACCACCAGCGCCCGGCCCGGCCCCAGGGAGACAAACTCGATATGCTTCAGCGGCTCGCCCAGCTTGGGCGCCACCACCAGCCCGGCACAGCGCGACAGGCCGGAGATGGTCTCCGAGGCCTCTTCCAGCACCTCGGGAAACGAACGCCCGTCGGCCACGCACTGGCTTTCGATGTGGGCCCGCTCGTCCTTGGTCAGGTTGCCGAGTTCCAGCAGCCCGTCGACGAAGAGGCGCAAGCCCATGTCGGTCGGCATGCGCCCGGCCGAAGTATGGGGCGCGAAAAGCAGCCCGAGATCCTCCAGATCGGCCATCACGTTGCGGATGGTCGCCGGCGAGAGCCCCAGGCCGAGACTGCGCGACAGGGTGCGCGAACCCACCGCCGCGCCGGTTTCCACATAGGCGTCGACGATGTGCTTCAAAACCTCGCGGGAGCGCTCGTTGAGGCCCTTGGCCGCCAGGGAATCTGCCAGGGATCGTGCGGTTTCGTTCATTAATTCGAATGTAGTGAGCCCCCCGGCGGCGGTCAACGCGCCGCAAGGCCCCCATAAAGCCCGCTTAAGGGGTGTATTCAGCCGGAAAGCGCCCTGGACCTGCGGCGAACCTTGGGCTAGCTTGCCGCCGCTGCGGCGTCGGCCAGCGAATCAGGACCCTGCGCCGCCGGAGACTCCCACCCAAAGAGGTTATTCATGCGCCCTTCCGGCCGTGCCCTTGACCAGTTGCGAGAAATCCGGCTGGAAACCAACGTGAGCAAGCATGCCGAAGGCTCCTGCCTGGCGCGTTTCGGTGATACCCATGTGCTCTGCACGGCCTCGGTGGAGGAAAACATTCCGCCCTGGCTCCGCAACTCGGGCCGCGGCTGGGTGACGGCGGAATACGGCATGCTGCCCCGCTCCACCAACACCCGCACCGACCGCGAGGCGGCACGCGGCAAGCAAAGCGGCCGCACCCAGGAGATTCAGCGCCTGATCGGCCGTTCGCTGCGCGCGGTGACCGACCTGAAGGGCTTCGGCGAGCGTCAGGTCCGCATCGACTGCGACGTCATCCAGGCCGACGGCGGCACCCGCACCGCCGCCATCACCGGCGGCTATGTGGCCCTGCACCTGGCCTTTCAGCATATGAAAGACATCGGCGCCATCGAGGCGCTGCCCTTCACCGACCAGGTGGCCGCGGTTTCCTGCGGCATCTATCAGGGCAACGAGGTACTGGACCTGGACTACGCCGAGGATTCCAATGCGGCGGCCGATGCCAACTTCGTGCTGACCAGGGCCGGCGGCGTGGTCGAGGTACAGGGCACCGCCGAGGACGTGCCCTTCCAGCGCAGCCAGTTCGAGCAACTGCTGAACCTGGCGGAAAAGGGCGTGGCCGAACTCTGCGCCGCCCAGGCCCAGGCGCTGGGTTTGGAGTGAACTAGGAGCAGGACCCGATCATGCGCAAGCTCAAGGCAGGCGAGAAACTGGTACTGGCGACCCACAATGCCGGCAAGTACCGCGAGAACGCGGACCTGCTGGCCCCCTACGGCCTGGAGGTGCTCTCGGCCGGCGATCTGGGCCTGCCGGAGCCGGAGGAGACCGGCACCACCTATACCGAAAACGCGGTTCTGAAGGCCCGGGCCGCCTGCGAGGCGACGGGCCTGGCCGCCATCGCCGACGATTCCGGCCTCGACGTGCCGGCGCTGGGCGGCCAGCCGGGCATCTACACCGCGCGCTGGGCCGGGCCGGAGCGCGACTTCATGCTGGCGATGGAAAGGGTCCAGCAAGAGCTGGGCGAAGCCACCGACCGCCGCGGCTTTTTCGTCTGCAATCTCTCGGTGGTCTGGCCCGACGGCGAAACCGTTTCTTTCGAAGGACGGCTGGAGGGCACCCTGGTCTGGCCGCCGCGCGGCGACCGCGGCTTCGGCTTCGATCCGATGTTCCAGCCCAAGGGTTTCGATGTCACCTTCGCCGAGATGGACCCGGAGAAGAAGCACGCCATGAGCCACCGGGCCCTGGCCTTCGCGCAGCTTTCAAAGGCCCTGCTGGACGCGGCATGACAGCCCCCGCTACAGCGGTGAAAGCTGACTCCGGCGGTGACCAAGACGCGCCGGGTTTCGGTCTCTACGTCCACTGGCCGTTCTGCAAATCCAAGTGCCCCTACTGCGACTTCAACAGCCATGTGCGCGAGAGCGTCGATCAGAGGCGATGGCGCCTTGCCCTGCTGAGCGACCTGCGTCACACCGCGCACCACAGCGCGGGCCAGCGCGTGACCTCGATCTTCTTCGGCGGCGGTACGCCCTCGCTGATGCCGCCGGAAACCGTCGCCGCGGTGATCGAGGAGATCGGCAGGCTCTGGCCCCTCGATCCCGGCCTTGAGATCACCCTGGAAGCCAACCCGACCTCTGCGGAGGCGGAAAGCTTTGCGGGTTTTGCAGCAGCAGGGGTGAACCGCCTCTCTCTCGGCGTGCAGGCCCTGGACGACCGGACCCTTGGCTTTCTCGGCCGCCAGCATTCCGCGGCGGAGGCTCTGGCGGCCCTGGAGCTGGCGCGGCGCAGCTTCCCGCGCATCTCCTTCGACCTGATCTATGCGCGCCCGGGCCAGAGCCTGGCGGCCTGGCAGGCGGAGCTGAGAGAAGCCCTGGCCCTGGGACCGGAACACATCGCGCTCTATCAGCTGACCATCGAAGAGGGGACGGCCTTTCAGGCCGCCTGGCGGCGCGGCGAAATCGCCCTGCCGCCGGAGGCAGAAGCGGCAAGACTCTACGAAGAAACCGCCCGGCAACTCACCGAAGCCGGGCTGCCAGGCTATGAGATTTCCAACCACGCGCGGCCCGGTGCGGCCTGCCGCCACAACCTGACCTACTGGCGCTACGGCGACTATGCCGGTATCGGCCCGGGCGCCCATGGGCGGCTGACCTGGGACGGGGTGAAACACGCGACCCGCCAGCACCGGGCGCCGGAGCCCTGGCTGGACCTGGTGGAAAAACAGGGCCATGGCTGGCGCAGCAGCACCGCCGTGACCGGCGCGGAGAGCCTGACCGAGATGGTGATGATGGGCCTGCGGCTGAACGAGGGGATCGCCCGCGAAGCCTTTCAGCGCATCCTGGCGGTGGCACCGGAAGAAGTGCTGGCTGCGGACCGCCTGGCGCGGCTTGCAGACGAAGGCCTGATCACCCTCGACAAGCGGGGCCTGCGGGCCAGCGACGCCGGGCGCCAGCGCCTCGACGCCCTGCTGGACTATCTGCTGAACTGATTGGCTGCTGAACTGATTGGCTGCTGAACTGATTGGCGGAACGCCGGCCTGCTAGTTCACTTCCTGGCCGAAGGCCTGGGGGGCCGGATCGACCTCGGCAAAGGCCTCGGGCTGCAGTTCCAAAACCGCGAGGCCGCGCTGCACCTGCCCGTCGGGCAGGAAGCGGAAGATGCCGTCGATGCCCGAGAAGCCCACCGGCTGGGTAATGGCATCGGGCGTATAGATCAGGAAAGCGCCCTCGGCCCGGGCGCGGCGCTCCAGCACCGCGGCCAGGGCGACCGCGTCGAAGCCCAGCGAGGCGACCCGCGGCGGGGTCTTGCCGTAAACCTGGCTGTAGCGGTTGGAGAAGCTGCGCCAGAGTGCGGGTGGCGGCGCCGGGAACCAGGCGCCGCGTAGGCTGGGCTCACGGCGCAGCGAAGGATCGTCCCAAAGGGCGGTGCCGAGAAAGCGCACTTCGTCGGGATCGACATCGTAATAGGCCATCAGCGGCGCGACCGAAAGCAGTTGCCGGCCGCTGGCCGGAATCAGGATGCCGTCGAAACTCGGCGGTCCCAGGGTTTCCTGTCCGCGCAGTCTCGCCAGGGCGCGCTGCGCCGCGACGTCGCTGCGCCCGCTCAGGCTGCGCCGCTGCGCTTTCAGCGCGGCGGCCCGCTGGTCGTAGTCGGCGAGGGAGCGCACCTCCGCCGAGATGTCCGGAGAACCCGGATCGAAGAACACCACCCGGCTCAGTTCGACGCCGTTGCGAAACACCGCTTCCTGCAGCGAGCGCACCACCGAATTGCCGTAGGGCGATTCCGGCGCCAGCACCGCAAAGCGGCGCAGGCCCTGGTTCACCGCATGATCGACGATGCGATCGACCTGGGTGCGCGGGGTCACACCCATGACAAAGGTCCGCGGATCGGCAATCTCGTTGTTGTTGGAGAAGGTGATGAGCGGCATGTCAAGTTCGGCGAGCAGCGGCTTCACCGCCTCCACCGAGGTGGAAAACAAGGGGCCGAGAATCAGCGACACCTCGGCGTCCAAGACCGACTGGGCTGCTGCGGCCGCCCCTTCCGGCGTTCCGCCGGTATCGCGCACCACCAGAGTGAAACGCTCGCCCGCCAGATCGAACAGTGCCAGTTGCGCGGCATTGAGGATCGACTGGCCGACCGCCGCCCGGCTGCCGCTGAGCGGCAACAGCAGGCCGACCTTCACCGGCGCCGCCAGCGCCGCCTCTGCTTCGTTCACCGCCTCGAGGCTCTGGTCCGGCGCGCCGCCGGTCTCGCCCGCCGTCCCGGGCACGCCGGGCAGACTGGGGACTTGCGCCCTGGGTTGCGCATCCTGTTGCGGGCTGGGTACGTTGTTGGCGGCGCAGGCCGAGAGTGCCAAGGCCAGCCCGACCGGAAGCAGCCGGCGCCACCCCCACGAGACAACCCCGGCCATGAACCCCTGGTGCAGCCTGAATGTCAGCAAAGTCAACGGATCACCCATCCTCGTCACGGAGCGCTGAGCCTAACCAGCAGGCCCGGCGAAGTAAACCGCACGAAGATGGCGATTCCGCGGCAGAGGCGGCACTGCCGGCCGGGCTCTATCTGGTGGCCACGCCGATCGGAAACCTGGGTGACATCACCCTGCGCGCCATCGACGTGCTGCGCCGGGTCGACCGCATCGCCTGCGAGGATACCCGCACCACCCGCAAGCTGCTGAACGCCCATGGCATCGACACGGCGACCAGCGCCTATCACGACCATAGCGGCGAGCGGGCGCGGGCGGCGCTGTTGCGGGAGATAAAGGCCGGCGCCGCCATCGCCCTGGTCTCCGATGCCGGAACGCCGTTGGTCTCCGACCCCGGCTTCAAGCTGGTGCGCGAAGCCCTGGCCGCAGACATCAGCGTCACCAGCCTGCCCGGCGCTTCGGCACCAACCACCGCCCTGCTGCTGTCCGGCCTGCCCAGCGACCGCTTCTTCTTCGGCGGTTTTCTGCCGCCCAAGACCGCCGCCCGGCGCAAGACCCTGCAGGCGCTCCGCAACCTCGACGCCAGCCTGCTGTTTTTCGAAACCGCGCCCCGGCTCGCCGCCAGCCTGTCGGACATGGCGGCGGTGCTGGGGCCGCGCCAGGCCGCCGTGGCCCGCGAACTCACCAAGCTGCACGAGGAACTGCGGCGCGACAGCCTGGAGGCCCTGGCCCGGCATTATGACTCGGCGGGACCGCCCAAGGGCGAGATCGTCATCGTCGTCGCCCCGGCGGACCCGGCGCAGGAGGGCGCCGAAGCCGTCGACCTGGATGCCCAGCTTGTCAGCGCGCTGGCCCAGGCAAGCCTGCGCGATGCGGCAGCCACCGTCGCCGCGGCCAGCGGCCTGCCCCGGCGGCAGGTCTATGCCCGGGCCCTAGAGATTTCCAAGAGGGGCGAGATCTCCAAGAAAGGCGAAATTTCCAAGGGCGCGCTGAAGACGGCTGGATCGGCCAAAGGATCAGACAAAGACGGTGAAGAGCCGGCGTGATGGCAAAGGAGCGGCAGGCGGCTTACCGCCGGGGGCGCCGGGCGGAGTGGATCGCCGGCTGCTGGCTGCGCCTGAAAGGCTACCGCCTGCTCGCCCGCAGCTACCGCTGTCCCGCGGGAGAGATAGACCTGATTGCAAGGCGGGGCCGGGTTCTTGTTTTCGTCGAGGTGAAGCAGCGCGACCGTCTTGCCACCGCGGCAGCCGCCATCTCGCAACGCCAACGGCAGCGGGTCATGCGCGCCGCAGAGGCCTTTCTGCAAAGTCATCCCCAGCTTGCCGCGCTCGACCTGCGCTTCGATGCCATCCTGTTGGGACGCGGCCTGTTCGGCCGTGGCCCCGGGCCGGCTCCCGGGCCCTGGCTGCGCCATGAAAAAGACGCCTGGCGAAGCGACACAGGATTGCCATATTAGGAAAGCATCGTCGCCCCGGTAATCAACGTCGCCCGAGTGAGGCGAATCGGACAGGGAATCCACAATGAACGATACCAGCGAGCGCGCGCCGCAGGGGCGCGTCCGGAGACTGATTGCGACGCCGGCCATGGTCATCCTTGCCGGCCTTTCGCTCGCCGGCTGCAGCTTCTGGGGTGCGGCGGCCGGCGGTGCTGCCGTGGGCGCCACGGCGGCGCAGACGGAAAAGGGCTTTCGCCGCAGCGTCGCCGATACCGAGATCCGCCTGGCCATCAATGACCTCTGGTTCCAGGCGGACGAGCAGATGTACCGCAAGGTGAACCTGCAGGTGCAGGAGCAGCGCGTGCTGTTGAGCGGCAACGTGCCGCAGCCCGATCAGCGGGTCGAAGCGGTCCGTCTGGCCTGGCAGGCCCCGGGGGTGCGCGAGGTGATCAACGAGATCGAGGTGAACGACACCTCCAGCCTCAGCAACGCGGCGCGGGATTCCTGGATCAGCACCCAGTTGGAGACGACGCTGCTGTTCGACAAGGAAGTCTCCTCGATCAACTACTCCGTCGAGACCGTCAATCAGTCGATCTTCCTCATGGGCGTTGCCCAGTCGCAGGAGGAATTGGACCGGGTCATCGGACACGCCAAAGACATTTCCTATGTGCGTCGCGTGGTAAGCTATGTGCTGTTGAAAGACGATCCGGCGCGCAGCTCCTAAAAGCAACGCGGGATCGAAGCGCCGAAGAGAGAGCCGAAGAAAGAGAATGACGATGCCTGCCCCTGTCCAGCTTCTGCGTCCGACCCCGGGGGCAGGGATCATCGCTTGGCCTTCATCATGAGTTGGTGGTCACTATGAGTTGGTCTGGCGCCAGCAACCGCAAGGATCTGGAAAGCCGCCTGCGCAGGGTCGGCGGACAGTCGGATGACGAGATCGACATTGCCCAGGCGGCGCTCCTTCTGGCCGCGCTCGACCGGCCCCAGGTCAGCCTCGAGCGTTACTACCACCACCTTTCGCTGCTGGAGCGCGACACCGCGGAACTGGCGGCGCGCCAGGGTGCCGAAAAGGACCTGGCGACCCGGATCGCCGTGCTCAACCAGGTACTGGTGCAGCGCTACAGCTATCAGGGTGACCGCGCCGACTACGACGACCTCAACAATGCCAACCTGATGCGGGTGATCGACCGGCGGCGCGGCCTGCCGGTGGCGCTCGGCATTCTCTATCTTCATGCCGCGCGGGCGCAGGGCTGGTCGATCTGCGGCCTGGGGTTTCCCGGCCACTTCATGCTGCGCCTCGACCTCGGCAGCGCGCGCGCGATTGTCGACCCCTTCAATGATGGCGCGGTGCACGACGCGGCGGCGCTGCGCGGCCTGGTGAAAACCATGGCCGGAAGCGAAGCCGAACTGCGCCCCGAACACACCGCAACGGTCGGCAACCGCGATATCCTGTTGCGCCTGCAGAACAACATCAAGCTGCGGCTGATCCAGCAGGAAAGGAGCGGCGAGGCCCTCGAGATCCTGGAGACCATGCTGATGTTCGCACCGCAGCGCGCAGCCTTGTGGAAGGAGGCGGGTATCCTGCATTCTCACCTCGACAACATGCGCGCCGCCATCATGGCCTTCGAACACTATCTGGAGCTGGCGGGGCCGGAGCCCGAGCGCCAAAGCATCGCCGCGCTGCTGCAACAACTGCGCAGCCAACTGAACTGAGAGTCCGCCGGCAGCAGGAAACGCAAGCGCGGCGCAGAAGGGGGAAACAGGATCATGAGCCTGGCGGTTGCCATACAGATGGACCCGGTGGAGACCATCGACATCGAAGGAGACAGCTCCTTCGTCCTCGGGCTGGAGGCGCAGCGCCGCGGCCACGGCCTCTATCACTATCTGCCGCAGGAACTGAGCCTGCGCGACGGGCGGGTCTACGCCCATATGCGCCCGCTGGCACTGCGCCGGGAGGCGGGCAATCACGCCGGCCAGGGGCAAGCAGAGAGCATCGACCTGGCGACCCTGGATGTCGTTCTGATGCGCCAGGACCCGCCCTTCGACATGGCCTATATCACCGCCACCCACCTTTTGGAGCACGTCCATCCGGAAACCCTGGTGGTGAACGATCCGATCCATGTCCGCAACGCGCCGGAAAAGCTTTTCGTCACCCACTTTCCGGAACTCATGCCGCCGACCCTGATCACCAGCGACCGGCGGGAGGTGGAGGCCTTTCGCGCCGAACACCGGGACATCATCGTGAAGCCGCTGTTCGGCAACGGCGGCGCCGGCGTTTTTCACATCGCCCCGGGCGACGAGAACCTCTCGGCCCTGCTGGAACTCTTCACCGATCTTTACCGCGAACCGATCATCGTCCAGCAGTACCTGCCGGACGTGCGCAGCGGCGACAAGCGCATCATCCTGATCGACGGCCGCCCGGCCGGGGCCACCAACCGGGTGCCGCCCCAGGGCGAGGCGCGATCCAACATGCATGTCGGCGGCCGGCCGGAGAAGTCCGAGCTCAGCAAGCGCGACCTGGAAATCTGCGAAGCCATCGGCCCGACCCTGCAGGAACGCGGCCTGATCTTCGTCGGCATCGACGTCATCGGCGGCTTCATGACCGAGATCAACGTGACCTCCCCCACCGGCCTGCAGGAGATCAACCGCTTCGACGACGTCTGCCTGGAAGCAGAGATCTGGGACGTCATCGAAAAACGCTACGGCAGCGGCCACCTGACGCCGAGCGTTTAGGGCGAGTAGTCCGGGTCTTATTAGGCGACAAGCAGCCTCCTCACCCTCCCCTACGCATCCGTCCGTCATACTCGGGCTTGTCCCGCGTATCCATGGCGGGGCCAAATCCGGGATTTTCCACAAAGGTCCCGGTCGGCGGTGAGATGGACCCTCGGACCAAGTCCGAGGGTGACGGTTGGCGCAGGATGCCGTTGCAGCAGGAAGAAGGGCAACGAGTGAAACCGGCGGCACGAGCCCCCTCACCCTCCCGCTGATGCGGGCCCCTCCCTCTCCCACAAGGGGAGAGGGAAAGACTCGGAAACGGCACCTCGTTCCCCCTCTCCCTCGATGGGAGAGGGTCGGGGTGAGGGTGATCCTCGCCAACGAAAGCTCTTCGACCGGATCATACCAAACAGCGGACAGAACCCCTTACCCTCCCGCGAGGAGTGACGGTCCTGCTGCGCCAAGCCGTTGTCGTCGCAAAAAAACGGCCGGCAAAGGCCGGCCGAGGCACTGCCCGGACATCTTCCGGGCCGTGATCACCAGATCTACTTCTTGTCGGCCCCGTTGCCGTTGTTGCCGTTCATGTCGTGGAGGGCGGACTTGGTGCGCTTTTCCACCGGGGCCCAGCAGTCGCGGGTGATGCGCGCCATCATGGCCATCAGCTTGCTGGTTTCCTCGATGTACTGCTCCGCGGCATAGCGCGCGATGGTGCACTGCTTCTCGAAAATCTCCTCCGGGTCCTTGGCCTTGATCAGCTCTTCTGAGGTCTCGAGGTTCTTGCGCACCCTCTCGCCGGCAAAGTTCATCACCTCCTGGCTGACCTCGGCCATGCCGGAAAACATCGCCTCGCTGGCGGACATCACGGCGGAGATGTTCTCGCCGTTGGAGCCGAGCATGGCCTCGTAGGACGGCGGGGTCGGGACGGCGCCCTGAAGGCCGCCGCCGGAACCCCCGGGAGTGGACGAGGGGGAGGCGGAAGGGGATGAGGCGGAAGTAGGGGGTTTGCTGCTGCTTGTTGTCTTTTTACTGGCCGTTGCCATGGCTTGGTTTCTCCTGCAAGACGCTTTGGTTTTGGGGGGAACCGGGTGTTACCGGCAAAGCAAATCGTCTCCTTGGCATTTCCCGAGCCTGCAACCTGGTCGCGTAGACCCACAATGACACGCCTGCCGACGTCCTCGTCCGGACGAAACGCGTCTACGCGCCTGGATCGCGGGCGGCGGGAACCCCAGCGACCGGAGCTTCACGTTGATCAGCATAGGCTAACAGATCTTAACCATAATTGATGTGGGACAGTTTCCCTCGCAAATACACGAAACAAGAGAAAGTCCCCGGGCCAACGGACAGCGATCCTAAGGTCAGTCGCGAACTTCTTGGCAGCCCCGGGCTTCCACCCTAGATTGATCCTCCTTGATCATCCGTTGCGCTGACGGGACCGCCGAGGCGCCTCCGCCACAGCCCAGTCCGGTCCGGTGTACCCCAGGTCCGCCATACCAAGGGGGCCGTGCAGCCCAAAGAAGGGATCGGCCGCATGGTCGCGCGCATCACCACCGTCGCCTTTTCCGGGGTCGAGGTTCTCGACATCGACGTGCAGGTGCAGATGGGCAGCGGCCTGCCCGCCTTTTCCCTGGTGGGCCTGCCCGACAAGGCGGTGGCGGAAAGCCGCGAGCGGGTGCGCGCGGCCTTGACCGCCCTGGGGCTCGCCCTGCCGCCCAAGCGCATCACCGTAAACCTAGCCCCGGCTGACCTGTTGAAAGAGGGCAGCCACTTCGATCTGCCCATCGCTCTGGGTCTCTTGACCGCCATGGGGGTGCTGCCGGCGGAGGAAATGGCCGGCTATACGGCCCTCGGCGAGCTGGCGCTGGATGCCCGCATCACCCCGGTCGCCGGCGTGCTGCCGGCGGCGATCCACAGCCTGGCGGCGGAGCGCGGCCTGATCTGCCCGGCCGATCAGGGCGGTGAGGCGGCCTGGGCCGAGGGGCTCGATATCCTGGCCCCGGCAACCCTGCTCACCCTGGTAAACCACTTCAAGGGCAGCCAAGTGCTGAGCCCGCCGAAGCCGGCCTTGGCCGAGAGCGGGGAAAGCCCCCTCGACCTCGCCGACATCAAGGGCCAGGAGAGCGCCAAGCGGGCCCTGGAGATCGCCGCCGCCGGCGGCCACAACCTGCTGATGGCCGGGCCGCCGGGGGCCGGCAAGTCGATGCTGGCGGCGCGCCTGCCGGGCATCCTGCCGCCGCTGGCCCCGGCGGAGGCGCTGGAAGTCAGCATGATTCATTCCGTCGCCGGAACGCTCGGCCAGGCCGGGCTGTTGCGGGAGCGGCCTTACCGCGACCCGCACCACTCCGCCTCCCTGCCGGCGCTGGCAGGCGGCGGGCTGCGGGCCAGGCCCGGCGAGATCTCCCTCGCCCATCTCGGCGTGCTGTTCCTCGACGAGCTGCCGGAGTTTCAGCGCGGTGCGCTGGAGGCGCTGCGCCAGCCGCTGGAGACCGGCCGGGTCTCGGTCGCCCGCGCCAATGCCCATGTCACCTATCCGGCGCGGGTTCAACTGGTCGCCGCCATGAACCCCTGCCGCTGCGGCTATCTCGACGATCCGGCCCGGGCTTGCGCCCGGGCGCCGCGCTGCGCCGCCGACTACCAGGCCAAGATCTCCGGCCCGCTGTTCGACCGCATCGACCTTCATGTCGACGTGCCGGCGGTGAGCGCCGCCGATCTCTCCCTGCCGCCACCGGCCGAAAACTCCGCCGCCGTCGCCGCCCGGGTCGCCCAGGCCCGCGCCCGCCAGACCGCGCGCTATGCCGAGGTCCCGGCGGAGAACCGCCCGCGCAGCAATGCCGAGGCGGACGGTCAGTTGCTGGAAGAGGTGGCCGCGCCGGATCAAGAGGGCCGCAAGCTGCTGACCCAGGCCGCCGAGGCCATGAAACTCTCGGCCCGCGGCTATCACCGGGTGCTCAGGGTCGCCCGCACCCTCGCAGACCTGGAAGGCGCCGAAGCCGTCCGCCGCCCGCAGATCGCCGAAGCCCTCACCTACCGCCGCAGCCTGCCGGGGCGTTAACGATTCCAAAAACTCAATGATCATAATTGGTTAACACTCTTCAGCCTAAAATAACCTATGGCTGAAATCACGACACACTATGCGAGAGACGCGGAGCTTACCCTCTTTGTGGTGGACGGCTGCGTGCTGGCCGACGAATTGATCGCGGTCATCGAAGCCCACTACGGCAGCAATCCCACCAGCATCACGATCTGGGATCTCTGGGAAGCCGACCTCTCGGAACTGGACATGCCGGCGCTGATCCGGGTTTCCGACTGCGCCCAGCGCTACGCCGGGGAACGCCCGAACCCGAAAACGATCTTCGTCGTCAAGCGGGCGCAGGAAAAACCGCTGGTGAAACTCTACAAGAAGATCGCCGAATTTCGCGGCTCCCCGGTCGCCTACGACCTGCAACCCACCCTCGCCGACGCCTACGAGTCTCTGGGCATGGCCGATCCCTTCGCCGAGCAGCGCGCCCGCGCCTGACCCCAAAATTTACCTGATCGCGACATTTGCCTGATCCCGGGATTTGCCTGGGGCGGCGAAGCGCGCTATGCGATGGGCATGAGCACCCCTGATACCGAACTGCCCGCCGCCATCTCCATCGATCTGGCCGACCTCGATGCGGTTTTCGAACTGCGCAGGGCCGTGCTGCGGCCCTGGCTGACGCCGGAGGACGCCCGGGCATCCTACGCCGGCGTCGAAGCACACTTTCATGTCGCCGCAAAGGCCGGGGGCCGGGTGGTCGGCACCGCCGGTTTCGTCACCGAAATGCATCCGGATTATGACGGCAAAACCTTCCGGGAGAAGCAGTGGCGCCTGCGCGGCATGGCGACGGAGCCGGCCTTTCAGGGCCGCGGTCTCGGCGGCCGGGTGCTGCGCTTCGGCATTGAGGAACTGGCGCGCCGGCTCACCACCCGTGGCGAAGCCCGCGCCGTGCTCTGGTGCAACGGACGCACGCCGGCACAGAGCTTTTACGAGCGCCACGGCTTTCAGGCGATCGGCGACATCTTCGAAACACCGGGCACGGGTCCACACTACGTCTTCTGGCGAAATGTGGATGCGGTTTAGGCAAGCAAGAGATCACTCCCCCTCACCCTCCCGCTACGCGGGCCCCTCCCTCTCCCACGAGGGGAGAGGGAACGATAGTCGCAGCCCTGGTTTTTGATTCCCCCTCTCCCCTTGCGGGAGAGGGTCGGGGTGAGGGGGACTTTGGTTTGTGTTTCTAAAGCCCTTCGAGGAACGCGCGCAGCTGGGTGTTGAAGACCTCCGGCTGTTCCATGTTGGGCAGATGCGCGGTGCCGGGGATGACGCTGCCCAGCGCCTGGGGCATGGCCTGGACCAGATGGACGCAGCGCTGCTGCACGTGGGGGAAGTCGGCATCGCCCCAGATCACCTGGGACGGCGGCGTAAGATCGGCAAGCCGCGCGTAAGCGACCGGGAAGGCGGCGGGATTGGTTTCCGGCCCCGGGTCGGGCGCATGCAGCGCCCGGTCGTTCATCACCAGGAAAAGGTCGCGCAGGGGCCCGCTGACGCGGCCTTCCTCGCTGGCCGGTCCGTCGAGCCAGAGCCAGGCCTCCAGAAGGTTGATGCGGTCGAGGTCCTCCTCTTCCTCCGCCTCCTCCAACAACTCCAGCACCGCCTCCACCGCCGGCGGAAAGTCCTCCGTTCGCGGGGCGCCGGTCACCGCGGGGGCGACGAGGAAAAGGCCGGCGACGCGGCCGGGATGAGTGAGGGTGAAGTCGATGGCGATGCGGCCGCCCTGGGAGCAGCCGACCAGCACCGCCGAGGCGATGCCGAGCTGGTCGAGCACTGCCAGCAGGTCGTCGACGTGGGAAAAGGTTTCGGCCTCGTAGCGCGTCTCGCCAAAGCCGCGGCGGTCATAGGCGACGGCGCGGTGGCGGCCACTGAAGGCAGGCAGCTGCGCCTGCCACATCCGCCGGTCGGCAACACCGGCATGAAGAAAGACCAGCGCCGGGCCCACCGCGTTTTCGGCGCCCGCCTCGGCACCGGCAAGCTTTGCCCTGCCGCTGGTGACGGTGAATTCGAGGGTCATGGATTACGGATCATCGGGGGCATGCCCCTGGGGTTCGGGTTGCAGGGGAGGTTCAGGTTGCAGGGTCCGCGGGCGAGACCCGGCCCGGTTCTTCAGTCATCCGGTTCCAGTGCCGCCATGATGCCGGGGAATACCCCGGGCAAGGCGGCCTCGCCTTTGGCTGTGATGATGACCTTGCGCGATTTGCGGTCCCGCTTCAACCACTTCGCAGCCAGCAGGCGATCGGCCAGGGCCGCGCCGAGCGATCCGCCGAGGTGCGGGCGACGCTCGCTCCAGTCCAGGCAGCAGCGCGCGAAATGGCGGCGCTGGCTCTCCGCCGCCTCTACGTCGACACCAAGGTCGGCCATGAAACCGCGGCCTTTGGGGCCGAGCCGGAAGTCGCTCTCGACCCGCCGGATGTAGCGGCGCTTCAGCAGCGAGTCGGTGAGCGCGACACCGAGCCGCCCGGCCAGATGGTCGTAGCAGAAACGCGCCCGGCGCAGCTCGCCGACACGCCGGGCATGGGCGCGGCGCCGCTCCGGCACCCGCTGGTTGGGGGTCAGATGGGTCAACGGCTCCAACGCCTCGGCGACCGTCGGATTGGCGAGACGGTAGTAGCGGTGACGCCCCTGGTTTTCCACCGCCAGCAAACCGGCCTCCGTCAGCTTGGCCAGATGGCTGCTCGCCGTCTGCGGCGTCACCCCGGCGACAAAGGCCAGTTCGGTTGCGGTCTGGGCGCGCCCGTCCATCAGGGCGGCCATCATGTTGGCCCGCGCCGGGACCCCGATCAGGGCGCCGACAAGAGCAAAGGAAGGTTCTACAGACATATTTCGATGCTAGGCGATTTGTGGAAACCGGACAAGACGGCGACATCCCGCTTTCGGCCAAAACGCCTCGGTGGTGATCGAAGTATGGATGTAGGGGATCATTGAGAGAAGCAAACCAAAGCCCCCCTCACCCTCCCGCTACGCGGGTCCCTCCCTCTCCCACAAGGGGAGAGGGTTTTCTACCTTCCGCTTTTGTTTCTCCCTCTCCCCTTGTGGGAGAGGGTCGGGGTGAGGGGGCTTCTTTGTTTACAAAATCAGTCGCGGGATGATGCCGCTTTAAGACAGCATAGCCATCAACCCTGCGGCGGGCGGATCATGCGGCCGAGGGGCTGGCCGCCGAAGAGGTGGAGGTGGAAGTGCGGCACTTCCTGGTGGCCATGGGCGCCGGTGTTGGCGAGAACGCGGTAACCGTCGCCTTCGATGCCGAGATCCCTGGCGATCTTGCCGGCGGCGCGGAAGAAGCCGGTGATCTCGGCCTCGGAGGCCTGTGCGGAGAAATCGGCGAAGGAGACATAGGCGCCCTTGGGAATGACCAGGACGTGAACTTTGGTCTGCGGCTGGATGTCCCGAAAGGCGAGAACGTGATCGTCTTCGTAGACCTTGTCACAGGGAATCTCACCGCGCAGGATTTTCGCAAAGATGTTGGTCTCGTCGTAGGCCATGTCTTCCCCCTGGACTGTATCTTCCTTTTGCCTGCGGATGGTTTCAGCCGTGCGCCCGCGACGCCTTTTCGACGATGCCGGAGATGCCCTTGCGGCCCTCCAGCGCTGCCCAGACGTGCTTGGGCTTCACACCGCTGGCAGCCCAAAGCACCAGCAGGTGATAGAGAAGATCGGCCGACTCGTCGATGACGCCTTCGCGGCGCTCGCGCACGGCTTCGATCACGGTCTCCGTCGCCTCTTCGCCGACCTTCTGGGCGATCTTGTCGATGCCACGGTCGAACAGCTTGGCGGTGTGGGAGCTTTCCGGGTCTTCGCCGCGGCGGTCTTCAATCACCTTATAGAGTTGTTCAAGCACGCAGCCATTGGGAACGTCCTGCTTCATGAGATCAATGCCTTGCTACACGAAATATCATGGTTGGAGGCGTAA
Source organism: Pelagibius sp. (assembly GCF_965249265.1). Taxonomy (NCBI): domain Bacteria; kingdom Pseudomonadati; phylum Pseudomonadota; class Alphaproteobacteria; order Rhodospirillales; family Rhodovibrionaceae; genus Pelagibius; species Pelagibius sp. Next base: position 5,157,322 of record NZ_OZ252224.1, read on the forward strand.
CAGGTATTCGGGGACCTGTCACGCGGTCTGCCGGTGGATATCAGGTGGAAACAACGTGGATAACAGCCGCACCGCGGCCCGGCCGGCACCCACGAAAGGGATTAGGAAACCGGTCTTACGGGCACGCCGGCAGCCGCCATTGCCGCTTTGGCTTCGGCAATGGAATAGGTGCCGAAGTGAAAGATGGAGGCGGCCAGCACCGCCGAGGCATGGCCTTCCAGCACCCCGGCGGCGAGGTGGTCCAGGCTGCCGACCCCGCCGGAGGCGATGACCGGCACCGGCACCGCATCGGCGATGGCGCGGGTGAGGGACAGGTTGTAACCCTGCTTGGTGCCGTCGCGGTCCATCGACGTCAGCAGAATCTCGCCGGCGCCGAGTTCGCAGAGCCTGACCGACCAGTCGACGGCATCGAGCCCGGTGGCCTTGCGGCCGCCGTGGGTGAAAATCTCGAAGCGCGCATCGCCGTCAGGATCTCCAGCAACAGACTTGGCATCCACCGCGACCACGATGCACTGGCTGCCGAACTTTTCCGCCGCCTGGCGCACGAAGTCCGGGTTCTCGACCGCCGCCGTGTTGATCGACACCTTGTCGGCGCCGGCGAGCAAGAGCTGGCGGATATCCTCCAAGGTCCTGACGCCGCCGCCGACGGTGAGCGGCATGAAGCATTCCTCGGCGGTGCGGCGCACGACATCCAGCAGGATGCCGCGCTTCTCATGGCTGGCGGTGATGTCGAGGAAGCAGAGCTCGTCGGCCCCGGCGGCATCGTAGACCTTGGCCTGTTCCACCGGGTCGCCGGCGTCGCGCAGGTCGACGAAGTTCACGCCCTTGACGACGCGCCCGTCCTTTACATCCAGGCAGGGTATGATGCGCGTTGTCAGCATCGCATGTCTTCCCTTCAGGCCGCCAGCAGGGCCAGGGCGGAGGCGGGATCGATGCGCCCGTCATAAAGCGCCCGGCCGGAGATCACGCCCTCGATGCCGCTGTCGGCAATGGCATGAAAGGCGGCGATGTCATCCAGCGAAGCCACCCCGCCGGAAGCGATCACCGGCGTCGCCACCGCTTCGGCCAGGGCCCGGGTCGCGGCCACGTTGGCGCCCTGAAGCGCACCGTCGCGGTCGATATCAGTATAGACGATGGCCGCCGCACCGGCGTCTTCGAAGCGTTGGGCAAGTTCGGTCGCGGTGATCTCGCTGACCTCGGCCCAGCCCTCGACCGCGACGCGCCCGCCGCGGGCGTCGATGCCGAGCACCACCTGTCCGGGGAACCGCCGGCAGGCGTCACGCACCAGATCGGGGTTCTTCACCGCCACGGTGCCCAGGATCACCCGCCGCACGCCGAGGTCGAGCCAGCGTTCGATGGTCGCCAGGTCGCGGATGCCGCCGCCGAGTTGGACCGGCAGATCGACCGCCGCCAGGATCGCCTCGACCGCCGCGGCGTTCACCGGCCGCCCCTCGAAAGCACCGTTGAGGTCGACCAGATGCAGCCATTCGAAGCCCTGCCCGGCAAAGGCGCGGGCCTGGTCGGCGGGACTTTCGTTGAACACCGTCGCCGAGTCCATCTCGCCGCGCAGCAGGCGCACGGCCTTGCCGTCCTTCAGGTCGATGGCGGGAAACAGGATCATGGAGTCTCACCTTATAAGAAGGGGCCCTTTAAGAAGCGGCCTTTTAAGAAGCGGCGCCGGCCGGTACCGAAACGCGAAGCGTAAACACGTCAGTCGCCCTGCGGCAGGGCGCCGTTGCCGATCAGGTCCTTGAAGTAATAGAAGCCCGTCACCCAGCGGCCGTCCACCCAGGCGTAATGCGGATGGGTGCCCCAGCGCACGTAGCCCGACTGTTCCACCACCTCGATGGCGCGGGCCTGGGTTTCGCGGATGTCGAGATTGAGAACCCTGAGGCCATTCTGCCGGGCGGCCTCTTCGACCTGGCTCACCAGCCCGGCGGCGAGACCGTGGCCGCGCGCCCAGGGGGCGACGAAAAAGGTGGTGAGCTGGCCGGTCAGGCTCTGCGCCTCGTTGTTGCGCGGCGGACGCACGAGCTGGGCCGACCCGGCGATGGTGTTGTCCAGGCGGCCGACGAAGAGTTCACGCTCCGGCACCAGAAGCACGCCCTGCCAGTAGGTTTCCATGGTCTGGCGCGGCGGCGGGCTCAGCCAGCCGAAGCCGCCGCCGTCGCGGATCGCCGCCTCGGCGGCGTCGCAGAGATCGTGCAGATCGGGCCCGTGAAAACCGGTCAGCCGGTCCATGGAAATCGTTACCTTGCCGTCGCTGACCGTCATGGACACCACCTCAAGAAATTTCCCAGAAACCGCAGACCCGCCGCCTGGCTTTTCTCCGGATGAAACTGGGTTCCAATAAGATTGTCGCGCCCAACGATCGCCGTCACCCGCTCGCCGTAGTCGACGCTGGCGAGCAGGTGCGCCGGGTCGGCCGGACGCAGATGAAAACTATGGACGAAATAGACATAGGAAGGCTGCGGCAACTCCGCCAGCACAGGATGGTCAACCGCCTCCATCCGCAACAGGTTCCAGCCCATGTGAGGCACCTTAAGCGCGCCGGATCCGCTGTCGGCGCCGGGCTCCAGCGCCACCACATCGCCGGGAATCCAGCCGAACCCGGCGTGGCTGCCGTGTTCCAGGCCGCGGCTGGCCATCAGCTGCATACCCACGCAGATGCCGAGAAAGGGCCGCTGGCGGGTCTCGACGAAGTCGATCAGCGCCTCGACCATGCCCGGCAGGGCGTGAAGCCCGGCCCGGCAGTCGCCGAAGGCCCCGACGCCGGGCAGCACCACCCGGTCGGCATCCCGCACCACGGCGGGATCGTCGGTCACACGCACCGGACCGCCGCCGGCCTCTTTGGCGGCGCGTTCCAGGGACTTGGCGGCCGAGCGCAGGTTGCCCGAACCATAGTCGATGATCGCGACGGTCATTGTGCTCCCCAAGTACGCCGGGCCCTGATGCGGCCAGGCGGCAATCCGTTACGGCGGCCGGTTAGAGGCTGCCCTTGGTCGAGGGAACGGCGTCGGCCTTGCGCGGGTCGATCTGGATCGCCTCGCGCAGGGCCCGCGCCAGGGCCTTGAAGCAGGACTCGACGATATGGTGGTTGTTGGTGCCGTAGAGGTTCTCGACGTGCAGGGTGAGCCCCGCGTTCTGGGCAAAGGCCTGGAACCATTCCTTGAACAGCTCAGTGTCCATGGTGCCCAGCTTGTCGCGGTCGAAGTCCACCTTCCAGATGAGATAGGGCCGGTTGGAGGCGTCGAGCGCCACCCGGCTGAGGGTCTCGTCCATGGGAATTAATGCCGATCCGTAGCGCCAGATGCCCTTGCGCTCCCCCAAAGCCTGGGAAACCGCCTGTCCCAGCACGATGCCGCTGTCCTCGGTCGTATGGTGGCCGTCGATATGCAGGTCGCCCTCGGCCGTGAGGGTGATGTCGATGAGGCTGTGGCGCGACAGCTGTTCCAGCATATGGTCCAGGAAGCCGATCCCGGTGGAGACCTCATAGACCCCGTTGCCATCCAGGTTCACCGTGGCGCTGATCCTGGTTTCCGCTGTGCTTCGCTCGACTGTTGCCCGGCGCATATCGTTTCACCCCGCTGCCGCAGGGCCCCTTGGTGTTCATTTCCGGAACGAAGGCGCCCTTGTATCAGGAAGGTTCGGGTTATGCCAGAACCCTTGATTCGCCGCCGCCGGGTGAAGAGAGCGCCGAAATCCGGCTTGACCCGGAGAGCGCTTTCGCCCATTTGACAGTCCATGCCCGACAATCAACCCACAGCAAATCAATCCCCGATCTGGCACGGGACCACGATCCTGTCCGTCCGCAAGGGCGACAAGGTGGTGGTCGCCGGCGACGGCCAGGTCAGCTTCGGCAACACGGTGATGAAATCCAATGCCCGCAAGGTGCGCCGCCTGGGCAAAGATGACGTGATCGCCGGCTTCGCCGGGGCGACGGCCGATGCCTTCACCCTCTTCGAGCGTCTGGAAGCCAAGCTGGAGACCTATCCCGGCCAGATCACCCGGGCCTGCGTCGAACTCGCCAAGGACTGGCGCACCGACCGCTACCTGCGCCGCCTGGAGGCGATGATGGCGGTGGCCGATGCCAGCACCTCCCTGGTGCTGACCGGCACCGGCGACGTGCTGGAGCCCGAGGACGGCCTGATCGGCATCGGCTCCGGCGGCTCCTTCGCCCTCTCCGCCGCCCGCGCGCTCTACGACATCGACGGCCTGGAGGCCGAGGCCATCGCCAGCAAGGCCATGGGCATCGCCGCCGACATCTGCATCTACACCAACGACAACATCATTATCGAAAGCCTGCCCAACCGCGCACCCAAGAGCCCGGGCAAAAGCCCAAGCAAAAGCGCCGAGTGAGCGCAGGAAATTCCATGACCGACAGTAACTCTGCTTTTTTTACCCCCCGGGAAATCGTCTCGGAACTCGACCGTTTCATCGTCGGCCAGAACGATGCCAAGCGCGCCGTCGCCATCGCCCTGCGCAACCGCTGGCGCCGCCAGCAGCTGCCCGAAGAGCTGCGCGAGGAGGTTCTGCCCAAGAACATCCTGATGATCGGGCCGACCGGCGTCGGCAAGACCGAGATCGCCCGCCGCCTGGCGAAGCTTGCCCAGGCCCCCTTCCTGAAGGTCGAGGCCACCAAGTTCACCGAGGTCGGCTACGTCGGGCGCGATGTCGAACAGATCATCCGCGACCTGGTGGAGGTGGCGATCCACATGACCCGCGAGCGTCTGCGCCTGGAGGTCAAAGCCCAGGCCGAGCTGAACGCCGAGGAGCGGGTGCTGGACGCCCTGGTCGGCGCCGGCTCCAGCGCCGACACGCGCCAGAAGTTTCGCCGCATGCTGCGCCAGGGCGAACTGGACGACCGCGAGATCGAGATTGAGGTGCAGGACAGCGCCGGCATGCAGTTGCCGACCATGGAGATTCCCGGCATGCCCGGCGCCTCCATGGGGATGCTGAACCTGGGCGACATCTTCGGCAAGGCGATGGGCGGGCGCAGCAAGCAGCGCCGCATGAAGGTTGCGGAATCCTACGAGGTTCTGGTGGCCGAAGAGGGCGACAAGCTGCTTGACGAGGAAACCGTCGTTTCCAGCGCCATCGCCGCGGTGGAGCAGAACGGCATCGTCTTCCTGGACGAGATCGACAAGATCACCGCGCGCTCCGACCGCGCCGGTGCCGACGTCTCCCGCGAAGGCGTGCAGCGCGACCTGCTGCCGCTGATCGAGGGCACGACCGTCGCCACCAAGCACGGCACGGTGCGCACCGACCATGTGCTCTTCGTCGCCTCCGGCGCCTTTCACATGGCCAAGCCCTCCGACATGCTGGCCGAGCTGCAGGGCCGTCTGCCGATCCGCGTTGAGCTGGACGCGCTCACCCGCGACGACTTCAAGCGTATCCTGACGGAGCCGGAGAACAGCCTGATCCGTCAGTACAAGGCGCTGATGGATACCGAGGACGTGACCCTGGACTTCACCGAGGAGTCCATCGACGCCCTGGCCGACCTCTCCGCCGAGATCAATTCTTCGGTGGAGAACATCGGCGCCCGGCGGCTGCACACGGTCTTGGAAAAGCTGCTGGAAGAAATCTCCTTCACCGCCACCGACCGCGGCGGCGAGACCGTCACCATCGACGCGGAGCTTGTGCAGCAGCGCGTCGGCGAACTGTCGAAGAACGCCGACCTCTCGAAGTTCATTCTCTAGAGACTTCAGGTGGCGCAGAATAAGTGATGGTCATGCTCGGGCTTGTCCCGAGCATCCATGGTCGGGCCGAGCCCGAACGCCCCTAGATCGGATCATGTTTTGACGGAACCACTTCGTGGTTGCGCCAAAACATGTGAATCCGATCGCCATCAAACAGTTAGAGCAGATTCATCGGGTTGGATGGATCGCTAATGCGATTCCATCAAGCCCGGATCTGCTCTAGCAAAAGCCTCGGCGGCGGCGCAATGGACCCCCATACAGATCCGATCGGGGGACAAGCCCAAGGGTGACAGGAAAGTGGCTGGGACACCCACCGGGCAAAGGCTTTTCAAGGCAGCCGCAGTTCCACATCCTCGGCAATGGCCGGGGGATTGGCCTGCCAGGCGGAGAGGTCGGCGGGGATCTGGCGGTCGCGCATCTGGCCGGCCATCAGCTTGTCGATGGTCTCGCCGTCGCCGGAGAGCGGCATGAACAGCCGCGCAATGCTGCGCGGACCGGTCACATCCGCATAGTCGTAGCGGGTGCGGCTGTAGAGCGCGCCGGGCCCGGCGGCGCCGCGGCGGAACAGGGCGGTGATGTGATCGCCGTAGGCCCCCGCCGGTACCGCTTCGTGCAGCAGGAGGCCGGTCGGATCGACACCGAAAGCGACGTCCGTGCCCACCAGGCGCAGGCGGAACTGCGCGCCCTCTTCCGACGCGCTGCCCTCCAGCACATCGGCCAGCACAATGTAGGGCAGCAGGGCCGGGATTTCCGACGGCAGGATGTCGTCACGGCTGGGCCAGCGGCGGTCGCCGCGCTTGCCGGCCCAGTAGTCGTAGAGCCCGCGAAGCGGCAGTTCGGCGATGATCTGGGCTGGAGAGTGATGGGGATCCTGGGTCACGTCTGTGGTCCGGTCTCGCCTTCTTCCTCGTCCGGGACGGTTTCGTCTGGGGCTTTCGGGTCGACCAGCACCAGCAGCCGGTCGAGGGCCGCCTCGTCCATCGCGGCGATGTTTTCCGCCAGCAGGTTGGCCGCCAGGGTCGCCTTGGGGTCGAGCCCGGCAGTGTCGACGGTGACGCGGGGGTGAGAGAGATCGGCGAGGTTCTGCAACTCCTCCGCCTCGTCCCAGATGATGCCGAGGTACTGGCAGACCCGGTGCACGAAACGCCGGCTCGGCTTGCCGCGGCGCCCGTGCTCCATGGCCGAGAGATAGGCCGGAGAGACCTGCAAGCCCGCCGCCATGTCCTTCAGCGCCAGCTTGCGGGCGCTGCGGATGGCGCGCAGCTTCTCCCCGAAGGGGGTCATGACCGCCCCGGGGGCAGGATCAAACGGCGCCAGGGTCCCTCTGTCTGGAGCACGCGCGTTCCCCGCCTTTTACGCTGATAACCGGATCGAAGTTTAGCGGCTTTCCGCCGGCAAGGCGATTCCTGCTTCCAAGGGGCCGAATTTGAGCGTTCAGCGGCGGCGGCGGAGCAGGATGTAGAGGGCGCCGGTGCCGCCGTGTCTGGGCTGGGTGTAGTCGAAGGAGAGCACCCGCTCGCGGTTGCCGGGCTCGTTCAGCCAGCGCGGCACGGCGGTGCGCAACACGCCGCCCTCTTCCTTGTGCAGCCCCTTGCCGGTCACCACCACGACGCAGCGCTTGCCGGCGTCCTGGCACTGGGCGAGGAACTGGCCGAGGCGGCGGTGGGCCTCGGCCTGGCGCAGGCCGTGCAGATCCAGGGTCGCCTCGATGGGCAGTTTGCCGCGCTTCAGGCGTTCGGCCTTGCGGCGGTCGAGACCGTCACCGCGGCTGCCGTGCTGCAGGGGCGAAGGCTCGCGCCGCGGCGCAACGGGCTTGGTCGCCGGACGCGCCTGCCGGGCGGAGATCGCCTTGGGGGCCGGCTTGGCGGGTTGCGGGACCGGTGCCTGGCGGGCGGCTTCCTCGCGCAGATCGTCGACCTTCGATCTCAGCCGGTCGCGGCCCAGCAGCGGGTCGGCCTGGCGGCGCACATGGTCCCAGAGATGACGGTCCTCGCCGCTGATATCCGACGCAGCCGATCCGGCTTTACGCGTGCCGTTCGGCGGGCCTTTGCGCTTGCCGGCCATGACGGCTCAATCCGCCTGCCCGTTTCCGGCCGCCGGCGTTTGCGTTTCATCCGCGGCGGCCCCGGGCCCGTCCTCGATCAGCAGCACATGCAGGCGGCGCGGCCCGTGGGCGCCAAGCTGTATGGTCTGTTCGATGTCACCGGTGCGCGAAGGGCCGGTGATCATGTTCACCGCCCGCGGCAGGACGCCCGCGCCGAAACGGCGGCGCAATTGCGTCCAGGCCTCCTCATAGGCGCCGACCACCTGGGAGGCGCGCAACACCACGATGTGGTTTTCCGGCAGGAAGTTCAGGGTGATCGGCGCTTCGGGGCCGGAGGCCATCATCAGGGTGCCGGTCTCGGCGATGCCTGCGAAGGCGCCGGTGAGGGAGGTGCTGTCCGGTTCCTCGGCAATGCCCTCGGCCACCTCCAGCAAGGGCTGGCTGTCCCAGGGCAGCGCGCGCAGATCATCGCGCGGCGCGAGACGCAGCTTCGGCGGCAGGTTCTCGCCCTTCAGATAGTCGGACACTGCCTGGGGCACGGCCTCCTCGCCGGGCAGGCGCGCAACCGTGGCGGAAAGCTCGACGAGCATTTCTTCCATCAGGTCGAGCTGTTCGTCGTGGGGGCGCCGGCCGCGCGCCGGGATCAGGCCGGCCTGGGGATCGGCGAGGCGGGCTTCCAAGTGGCGGCGCTCCTCCGCCGTCGGCTGCTCGCGCTTCAGGGAACGGCGGACCGCGCCCAGGATATGCTTGCGCGCCTCGCTCATCGGCCCGGTCCGCCGTTTTGCTTTTCGGCCCCCTGCCGTTCAGCCCAGAGTTGCTGAAAGGTTTTGCCCTGGGGCGCGGGGAAGTCGCGGTACTTGGTCCAGCCACCGGCGAAGGGCAGGGCATCGAAGCGGCCCCGCGCCCGGCCGAGCCTGGCCAGGGCGCGCATCTTCAGGCCGAGAATGCGGTGATAGAGCGCCGGGCGCCGGGCGAAAAAGGCCCAGAGGCCGAGACCGAAACGCACCGCCTTGGGGCTCAGGTGACGCTCGAACTCCCGCTCGCGCCAGTGGCGCATCATCTTGGGCAGGGGAATGCGCATCGGGCAGACCGCCTCGCAGCGCCCGCAGAAGGTCGAGGCGTTCGGCAACTGCCCGCCCTCGTCGACACCGATCAGGCTGGGCGTCAGCACCGCCCCCATCGGCCCGGGATAGACCCAGCCGTAAGCATGGCCGCCGACCGCGTGATAGACCGGACAGTGGTTCATGCAGGCGCCGCAGCGGATACAGCGCAGCATCTCCTCGAACTCGCTGCCGAGCATCTGGCTGCGCCCGTTGTCCAGCAGGATGACGTGATACTGCTCCGGCCCGTCCGGGTCTTCGGGGCGCCGCGGCCCGGTTGAGAAGGTCGTATAGGCGGAGAATTCCTGACCGGTCGCCGAGCGCGCCAGAACGCGCAGGATGGTGGTCGCGTCTTCAAGATTGGGCACCACCTTTTCCAGGCTGGCGATGACGATGTGGACCTTGGGCAGAGTCTGGGTGAGGTCGCCGTTGCCCTCGTTGGTGACGATGATCGAGGTGCCGGTCTCGGCCACCAGGAAGTTGGCGCCGGTGATGCCGACGTCGGCGTCGAGATAGCGCTGGCGCAGCATCTGGCGCGCCTCGGCGACCAGCTGGATCGGCTCTGAAAGCGGCCGCTCGTCGGGCAGGTCCGTGTGGTGATGGCGGAAATCAGCCTCGACCTGGTCCTTGGTCAGGTGCACCGCCGGGGCGATGATGTGGCTCGGCGCTTCTTTGCGCAGCTGGATGATGTATTCGCCGAGATCGGTCTCCACCACATCCAGACCGGCCTCTTCCAGATGGGCGTTGAGGGCGATCTCCTCGGAGATCATCGATTTGCCCTTGGTCACCACCTTGGCCTCGGCATCGCGGCAGATCTGCAGGATCGCCGCCCGGGCGTCCTCCGCCGTCACCGCCCAGTGCACCTTGCCGCCGCTGGCCTGGACCTTTTCCTCGTAGCGTTCGAGATAGAAATCGAGGTTGGCCAGGGTGTGGTTCTTGATGTCGCGGGCGGCGTCGCGCAGGTCGTCGAACTCCGGCAGGCGGGCGCGGGCCTTGGCGCGCTTGCCGATGAAGCCGGACTTCACATTCTGCAGCGCCTTCTGCAGTTGCTGATCGGCCAGGGCCGAGCGGGCGTTTTTCTTGAAGGCGGGGGAAGTGCTCTGCATTACGCGACCCTACCTTTTTGCACCGAACCCTCATCCGCCGCCTCACCGATGGCCGGCTCATCGGCCATGTCGGCCAGCACCTCGGCCACGTGGCGCACGCGCACCCCGGCGCCCTGGCGCTGCAGCTTGCCGGCCATGTTCATCAGGCAGCCGAGATCCCCGACCAGCAGGGTGCCGGCGCCGCTGGCGGCAATGAAGCCGGCCTTGTTGCTCACCATCTTGTTGGAGATATCCGGGTATTTCACGCAGAAGGTGCCGCCGAAGCCGCAGCAGACGTTGGACTCCTCCATCTCGCGGATCTCGACGCCGGGCAGGTTGTTCAGCAGCTTGCGCGGCTGCGCTTCGACCCCGAGTTCGCGCAGGCCCGAACAGGAATCATGATAGGTGACGGCACCGGAAAAGGAGGACTCAACCGCCTCCACCTTCAGCACATCGGTGAGGAAGGAGACCAGCTCGAAAGTGCGCGCCGAAAGGTCTTCGGCCTTGGCGCGCAGCGGCGGGTCGTCGGCGAAAAGCTCGGGATAGTGTTTCTTGATCATCGCGGCGCAGGACCCGGAGGGCGCCACCACATAGTCGAAGCCTTCGAATGCGGCGATCACCTGCTCGGCGATGGCCTTGGTGTCGGCCCGGTCGCCGGAGTTGTAGGCCGGCTGGCCGCAGCAGGTCTGGGCCCGCGGCACGTCGACCGAACAGCCCGCCTGTTCCAGCAGCTTCACCGCCGCGAAGCCCACCGAGGGCCGCATCAGATCCACCAAGCAGGTTACGAAAAGCCCGACGCGGGGCGATACCTCAGCCATGTTCGGTCTTCCTCTCCCGGTGCTTATCGTTGGTTCATTACTTTGGGAGCGATAATGGTATTACCACTTGGGAAAAGCAAGCGGGTCTGCGGAAATGAGGCGGGAACGGAAGAAACTCAGCTCGCGCGCTGGCGACGTTCGGCGACGGCCTTGGGGAGCAGCAGGTAGTAGACGCCCTTCTGTTTCATCCGCCCGGCCTCGGCCAGGGCGGGTTCGCCGGAGCCCCAGAAGAAGTCGCCGCGCACGGCGCCCTTGATGGCGCTGCCGACATCCTGGGCCACCATCAGGCGGCGCAGCGGCTTGTCCGTCGCCGGCCAGGTGGTGTCGAGATAAAGCGGCACGCCCAGCGGCAGCAGCTTGGAATCCACGGCGAGGCTGCGGCCGGGGGTGAGGGCCACGCCCTGGGCCCCGATCGGCCCCTCGCCGGTGATCTCGCGGAAGAAGATGTAGCGCGCATTGCGCTGCATGATTTCCTGGGCCCGTTCCGGGTTCGCGCGCAGCCAGTCGCGGATCGACTGCATGGAGGAGTCCTTGCGCGAGAGGATACCCTCGTCGATCAGCGCCCGGCCGATGGCGTAGAAAGTGTGGCCATTGGAGCCGGCAAAGCCGACCCGCTTTGTGCTGCCGTCGGGATAGACGACCCGGCCCGAGCCCTGGACATGGAGGAAGAAGACATCCACCGGATCGGCGGCCCAGAGCAGCTCCGCACCCTGACCGTTCAGCGCCCCGGCGTCGATTTCCTTGCGCGTAAGGTAGGGCACCAAGCGGCCGTCGCGGACCTGGCCGACCAGACGCTCGCCCCTGAGGTCGGCGCGGAAGCTTCCCAGATCGACGGTCACCAGGTCCTGAGGCACCCGGTAAAGCGGCGTCGCGCCGGGCGCGGCAGGATCGCGGGTGCCTTTCAGTTCGGCTTCGTAATAACCGGTAAAAAGGCCTTCGGTCTCTCCGGCATCGGAGACCGCAAAGGGTTGAAAACTTTCTTCCAGCAGGCTGCGCAGCCCGGCGTCATCTTCGCCATCGACCGCCGCCAGGGCCGCGCAGGGGGCCGCCCAGTCGGCCACCTGACCGGCCAGACCCTCCGGGCCCACGGCCCGCTCGCCCGGCTGGCGGGTCAGGCGGGCGCAGGACTTCAACAGCGCCGGCAGGGCTTCGGCGACCGGATCGGCCGTCCAGCCCGGCAGATCGGCGAAACTGACCGGCGTCAGCAGCAGGCTCGGTTCTGTCGCAGGAGCAGGGGTTGGGACGGCGACCGTGGCCGGCGGCGCCGGCTCCGCGGCTTCCTCGGGCGGCGCCTCGCCGTTGCAGGCGGCCAGAAGCGCCAGCAGGACGGCGGAAAATCCAATGGAAACAAGCCGGCGGTGCCGCGTTCCGGCGCCGAACTGCGCTGCCACCCCCGCGCGGCCGCTCAGTTGGGGCTGCGCGTCGCAACCAGGGCCCAGTTGGGATCGCGGCTGCGGGTGTTGCGGGCAAAGGTCCAGATATCGGTGATCTTGGTCACCTCGTTGGGATCGCCGTCGACGATCCGCCCCTCCGAATCGCGGGTCACGTTCACCTGCTCGGAGACGAACTTCACCGTCACGAAGGCGGTTTTCTGCTGCATCTCCGCCTCGATCATCTCGGCCGAGGTGATGCCGATCAGCGTGGTCTCCAGGCTTTCGTTGCGGCTCTCACGGTCCTTGATGGCGCCGGAGAAGTCGTTGAAAACGTCGTTGGCAAGCAGCGGGCGCAGGGTTTTGGCATCGCCCTCGGCAAAAGCGGCGACGATCATCTCGAAAGCGCCGCGAGCCCCACCGACGAACTGGGCCGGATCGAAATCGCGGTCGGCGAGGCGGATCTGGGTGACCCCGGCACCGAGCGGGCCGTCATCGACCGCCCCCTGAACTTCTTCGGCAACCTGTTCGGCCCCGCGCTTTTCGGCTTCCTGATGGTCCAGGATGTCTTCCTGCGAGATTTTCGGCCCTTTTCCGCGCTCCGGCAGATGCACGACCTTGTCGTCCTCGCCCTCGGATTCCGGCTTGCGCGCCTTGAAGGGATCGAAATCGGGCTTCTCATGCCCGGTGCGCTTACCGAGCACGGATCGCAGCTTGAAGACAAAAAATGCTGCGACGGCAGCAAGGATTACTATTTCTAACAGGCTGTCGTCGCTCATCTGTTTCGCAATCTGTGGGATACGGCGTTGATCTGGGCGCGCTTTCTGGGAGACCTGCCGCGGCTGGCCTCACCGCTTGGTTTATGGGCATTATGTAGGCAACTGGTGAAGAAAGAGCAAGTATGGCCCTAATCCTGTTGGCTGTCTTTATTGGGCTGCCGCTGCTGGAAATCGTCGTTTTCATCGAAGTCGGCGGCGCCCTGGGCGTCTGGCCGACCATCGCGGCCACCGTTGCGACCGCCCTGGCGGGCAGCCTGCTGCTGCGGGCGCAGGGCCTGGCCACGCTGATGCGGGCCCGGACCCAGATGGACCAGGGCCAGCTTCCGGCGCGCGAAATGTTCGAGGGTATTTGCCTCGTCTTCGCCGGGGCCCTGCTGCTGGTGCCCGGTTTCGTCACCGATGCTCTGGGTCTTTTGCTGTTTATCCCGCCGTTTCGCGAGCTTCTGCGCCGCTTTATCGGCCACCGCCTGGCCCAGCGCAGCGCCCAGGGCCGCACCCGGGTTTTCGTCGATGGCGAGGAAGTCAATCCCAACACCTGGGGCAAAGGCGCTGGCGGCAGGGGCCCAGGCGGCAGAAACCCCAGGAGAGGAAATGAGGGAAATCGCGGCGGCACCATCGAGGGCGAGTTCGAAGAGGTGACGGATCCGGATCAGGACGGGCCCAAAAGCCCAGGCGGAAATCCGGGCCAAAGCCGGGGTGGGCCGCGGAGGCTGGAGCCATGATCCTCGTTCGCCACGGCCAGTCCCACTTCAACGTTCACTTCGCCAAGACCCGCATTGACCCTGGCATCGTCGATCCCGGCCTGACCGAAGAGGGCGAACGCCAGGCCCGGGCCGCGGCGGAAAGCCTGGCCGAGCAGGGCATCCGGCGGATCATCGCCAGCCCCTATTGGCGCACCCTGCATACAGCCGAGTTCATCGCCGGGCACCTGGGCCTGCCGGTCACCATCGATCCGCGGGTGCGGGAGCGCTACTTCTTCACCTGCGATATCGGCAGCCACCGCAGCGATCTCACCAAGCGCTGGCCCGATTACGGCTTCGGCGACCTCCCGGAACGCTGGTGGCCGGAGGCAGAGGAGACCGAGGACGCCCTGGCCCTGCGCTGCGCGGACTTCAAGCGCAGCATGGTGGATCAGGGCGACTGGGACGGCCTGCTGATCGTCAGCCACTGGGGGTTCATCCGCGGGCTGACCGGCGAAGCGGTGGGCAACGGCGTCGCCCTGCGCTTCGATCCGCATGAGGACGCGGTTTCGCCCGCCTACTAAGGCGGATTGGGCCTGATCGCCCCGGCTTTGTTGTAAGCCGTCCTTATCCGTGATAGCCAACCGCCGACAAATCACAGGAGGCATTCATGGCCGAAGAAGCCGCGCAGGCACCGCTGACCATCAACAGCCAGTACGTGAAGGATCATTCCTTCGAGAATCCCAATTCGCCCGGCATCTACGGCACCATGCGCAAGGAAAGCCCGCAGCTGAACGTCAACGTCGAGGTGACGCCGGCGCATCTGCAGGGCGGCCTCTATGAAGTGACCCTGGGTCTGCGGGCCTCGGCGATGATCGGCGAGACCACGGCCTTTCTGGCCGAGCTGGACTATGCCGCCGTGGTCACCCTGGCCGACAATCTGGAAGAAAACGTGCGCGAGCAGATGCTGATGATCGAGGTGCCGCGTTTTCTGTTTCCCTTCGCCCGCGCCATCCTGGCAGACGACACCCGCGACGGCGGCTTCCCGCCGCTGATCATGAATCCCATCGATTTCGGCCAGATGTATATGAGCCGCAAGATGGCGGCTGCGAGCGAGGGGGCCGGAGAGGGCGCCAGTGAAGGCGCCAGTGAAGGCGGCGGTGACGCAGCCGGAAGCGAAGACTCCGGTGAGGCTGCAGCAGAGAAAGAGGGCGCCCAGGCCAACGGCCAGGCCTAGGCTTTTTTAGAACCCGACAGCCTTACTGGCGCCAGATCGGGTCCGTCAGCTTTTCCAGCATTTTCTCATGGGCGGCTTTTTCCACCTCCGACGCGCGGTGCGGCCGCGGCGGACGGGCCGACCGGGCCAGCGGGGCGGCAACGGCGCTGCGCTGTTGCTGGCGCTCCAGCGTCAGGCCCGGCTGGCGCCCGCCGGAAAGCTCAAGATAGACCTCGGCCAGAAGTTCGCAGTCGAGCAGCGCGCCATGAAAGGTGCGCGCGGAGTTGTCGATTTCGAAACGCCGGCAGAGCGCATCCAGGTTCACCTGGGCCCCGGGAAAGCGTTTGCGCGCCATGGCCACGGTGTCGATCGCGCGGTCGCTGGGCAGCGTCGGCAGGCCGACGGCTTTCAGTTCGGCGTTCAGGAACTTCATGTCGAACTGGGCGTTGTGGATCACCAGCTTGGCGTCGCCGATGAAGTCCAGAAAGGGCTGGGCGACAGCGGCGAAAAGCGGCTTGTCGGCAAGGAAAGAAGCGCTCAGCCCGTGAATCTTCTCCGCCTCTTCCGGCATGTCACGCTCGGGATTGATGTATTCACGGAAGGTGCGGCCGGTCGGCACATGGTGCAGCAGCTCCAGCCCGGCGATCTCGACGATGCGGTGACCGGCAGCCGGATCCAGGCCGGTGGTCTCGGTATCGAGAACGATCTCACGCATCAGGAATATCTCCCAAAAAGCTTGTGCAAGGGCGGACCGCCACGCGCTGCGCGCGCCTTCATTACTGTGACGATGGTGCGAAGCTGTTGCAAGGCATGGGCCTTGTCGAGACCGGACTGAACGACAAAGTCGGCACGGCGGCGCTTTTCGGCATCGGGCATCTGCTGGGCGAGGATGGCCTGGAAGCGCTTTTCGGTCATGCCCGGCCGGGCCATGACCCGGGCATGTTGCGTCGCCGCCGGTGCCGAGACCACGACGACGGCATCGCAGATTTTTTCGCCGCCGGTTTCGAACAGCAGAGGAATATCGAGAACAGCAAGAGGCCGGCGCAGTCTCGCCTGCTTGGCGAGAAAAGCGCGGGCTGAGGCGCGGGCCAGGGGATGGAGAATCGCCTCCAGGCGCCGCAGGGCCGCGGGGTCGCCCAGCACCTTGGCGCCGAGACGGCCGCGGTCGACGGCACCTTCGACGACGACGCCCGGAAAGGCCTGATCCACCGCCGCGACGGCGGTCCCGCCCCTGGCCATCAGCCGGTGGACGGCGGCGTCGGCATCGTGCACCGGCAGGCCGAGACGCCGCAGCATGGCCACCGCCGTCGACTTGCCCATGCCGATGGAACCGGTGAGGCCCAGAACCAGCATCGCGGTCAGGCCGTTTCGCCGAGAACGAAGGCCCGCAGCTCCGGCGTGACCTCCGGATCGACGCCGAACCAGGCGCGAAAGCCCGGCCTTGCCTGATGCAACAGCATCCCCAGGCCGTCAACCACCCGACAGCCCCGCGTCTTCGCGGCAGCCAGCAGCGGTGTTTCCAGCGGCGTATAAACGAGATCGGTCACCAGGGCGCTTGCCGGGAGACGGTCCAGCGGAAGGTCCAGCGGCGGGTGTCCGCTCATACCCAGGGAGGTGCTGTTGACCAGAAGACCCAGATCGCTCAAAGCCTCCGCACGCGCCGACCAGGGCAGGGCCTTTACCCGGGTGCCGAGCGTCGCTGCCAAGGCCTCGGCGCGTTCCGGACTGCGGTTACAGATGAGGAGTTCGGGCAAGCCCGCATCCAAGAGGGCAACGGCCACCGCCCGCGCCGCGCCGCCGGCCCCCAGCAGCAGGCCCGGCGCCGCCGTCAGATCGTGACCGGCCGCCCCCGCCTTCAGGTTTTCGATGAAGCCGAAGGCATCGCTGTTGGAGCCAAGGATCGTCTCGCCCTCAAAGACAAGGGTGTTCACGGCGCCGATGCGCTGCGCGGTTTCGTCCACCCGGTCGCAGAGCGCCATCACCGTTTCCTTGTGGGGAATGGTGACGTTGAGACCGCGGAAGCCGGCATCGCGCAGACCCAAAACAGCGCTTTCCAGCTTCTCCGGCGCGATGGCCAGGGGCAGGTAGGCGCCGTCGATGTCATGCTGGCGCAACCAGAACCCATGCAGGCGGGGGGAACGCGAATGGGCGATGGGCCAGCCGATCACCCCGGCGAGGGCGGCAGCACCGCTCAACATGCCGCTTAACGTCATGACGGAACCACCTTGTTGGCGCGCAGGAAGTCCAGCAGCGGCAGCAGCGGCAGGCCCAGCACGGTGAAGAAATCACCCTCGACGGCAGTGAAAAGCTGTGCCCCCTGACCTTCCAGTTGATAGGCGCCGACCGAGGCCAGCACCTCGGAACCGGCCGCTTCCAGATAGGCAGCGATAAAGGTATTGGACAAGGCCCGCATGGTAAGGCGGGCAACCGCGTTGTGATGCCAGGCACGGGCCCCGTTGCGCACCACACAGACGGCGGTGTTGAGCTCGTGGGTCTTGCCGCTGAGGGCACGCAGATGCGCCGCGGCATGATCGCCGTCGGGCGGCTTGTCGAACCAGACATCGTTACAGGAAAGGATCTGATCCGCGCCGACGACCAGGGCGCCGGGATACTTCACGGCAACCCGCTGCGCCTTCAGTTCAGCCAGGGTCTCGGCGGCCTGCAGGGCGGTGGCGCCTTCGGCCTTCAGGGATTCCTTCACCGCCGTCTCGTCCACCGCGGCAGCCTCCGCTTCAAAGCGGAGGCCGGCTGCCGCCAGAACCTTGCGGCGCGCAGCGGAGGCGGAGGCCAGGACCAGCACCGGGGCTTCCGGCGCCATCAAGGGTGCCGAGACCTGGGGCACCGCGGTGGCGTTGGACATGACCCTCAAACCTCGGCGCCGATGTGGCGGGCGTAGTAGTTCAGGATGGTCGCCGCGGTTTCCTCGATCGAGCGGCGGGTTACATCGATCAAGGGCCAGCCGTGTTCGACGCAGAAGCGGCGCGCCTGGGCGATCTCCTGTCGCACCGCATCCAGGTTCACATAGTCGGTCTCCTGGCGGTCATCGGTCAGCATGCGCAGGCGGTTCTGGCGTACCTGAACCAGACGCGCGGGGTCCTTCGTCAGGCCGACGATCAGCGGCCCGTCCGCCGCCAGCAGTTCGTCGGGGATGGGACAGCCCGGCACCACGGGAATATTCGCCGCCTTGATGCCGCGGTTGGCCAGGTACATGCAGGTCGGGGTCTTCGAGGTGCGGGACACGCCGACCAGAATGATGTCGGCCTTGGCGATGTCGCTGCAGTGCTGGCCGTCATCATGGGTGAGGGCAAAGGTCATGGCATCCATCCGCCCGAAGTACTCGGCGTCGAGGACATGCTGGAGGCCGGGCGTCCCCTTCATTTCGACACCGAAATAGTTGGCCATGGTGTGAATGACGGGATCCAGGATGGCGATACAGGGGACGCCCAACTGCATGCAGCAGGAGGTGAGCTGGTCCCGCAGTTCGCCGTTCACCAGGGTATAGAGCACCGGGCCGGGATGGGCTTCGATCTGGCCGACGACCTTGTTCATCATGCCGCGGGTGCGCACCAGGCTCCAGATATGCTCGATGGGCTCCACGCCGCTGAACTGGACCAGGCAGGCCCGCGCGACCGAGTTGATGGTTTCACCTGTCGAGTCCGAAACGAGATGGAGATGATGAGCGGCCATATCAGGCTGTCTCCCGCAACGTTCTCGCCGAGCAATCAGACATCGGAGGCACGGCTCCGATTCTGTGCATGACCTGTACCGCCCTTGGGGAAACCGGGGGCAAATCGGAGTCGCCAGAATTCTGAAAAAAATCGATCACAGCCGTCCCTTCTTTCATCAGACGAGTCTTTTCATCTTGAACGACAAAAGCCCACATTGGATCAAACCCTGAGGTAAAGCCCGTCCGATGAAGATTTTCCCCGTTATCCCCCGCTTGCAGGCGGAGCGCAAGCCAGCCGGGGCCTTGGCGGGAGAGGGTTTTTGGACGGAGAAGCCCACAGGAAAGATCCTTTTTCAGGGCCTTGCGGATGACTCTCTGGATAGATTCAGGCAAAACGCTGATCCCCGGGATTCACAGGCACCAACTACAAAAACCCAAAACTCTATTTAATTATTTTTTAGAAGAAGGGGGCTTTGCCAAGCCTGCGGAAAAGGCCATCTTGCGGTCCAGTGATGACCGGTTGCGAAAAGAGAAAACGTGAAGCCAGCCAGCGATAAGCTTCTGTTACGCGCCCTTGCCGGCGAAACCCTGCCACGTCCGCCGGTCTGGCTGATGCGCCAGGCGGGCCGCTACTTGCCGGAATACCGGGCTGTGCGGGCCGAGGCCGACGGTTTCCTGGATCTCTGCTTCACGCCGGATCTGGCGGTGGAAGTTACCCTGCAACCGATCCGCCGCTACGGCTTCGACGCCTCGATCCTGTTCTCCGACATCCTGGTGGTGCCCCATGCCCTGGGCCAGAAGGTCTGGTTCGAGGAAGGGATCGGGCCGCGGCTGGAAGCTATCGAAAAGCCCGCCGATCTGGCGGGCCTGTCGCGCGACGGTCTGCACGAGGCCCTGGCACCGGTTTATGAAACGGTGCGCCGTCTGCGGCAGGATCTGCCGCAGGAGGTGACGCTGATCGGCTTTGCCGGGGCGCCCTGGACGGTGGCCAGCTACATGCTGGAAGGCGGCAGCAGCAAGGACTTTGCGGCCGGCAAGAAATGGGCATATGGCGCAGCAGAAGACTTCCAGCGCCTTATCGATCTCTTGGTCGAGGCGACCGGCGACTACCTGATCGCCCAGATCGATGCCGGCGTGGAGGTGGTGCAGATTTTCGATTCCTGGGCTGGTATCTGGCCGGAAGCCGCACTGCGCCGCTGGTGCCTGGAGCCGGCAAAGGCGCTGACGGCGCGCCTGAAAAAAGAACGGCCCGATGTGCCGGTGATCCTGTTTCCCCGCGGCGCCGGCCTGTTGTACCGCGACTTCGCCCTGGAAAGCGGCGCTGCCGGGCTCGGCCTGGATACCACCTTGCCGCTGGGTTGGGCCGCCCGGGAATTGCAGTCCAAAGTGGCGGTTCAGGGCAATCTCGATCCCATCATGCTGGTGGCTGGCGGAGAGCAGCTTGACCGTGCGGTCGATCACATCCTCACCGAACTCGGCCAGGGTCCCTTTATCTTCAATCTCGGCCACGGCATCGTTCCGGAAACACCGCTGGAGAATGTCAGCCGGATGATGGACCGCATCCACGGTTGGGATGCCGCGGCGCGCAGGGCGGGCTGAGACGATGAACCGGATTGCTGTTGTCGTCTTCAACCTCGGCGGCCCGGACGAGCCCGCGGCGGTGCAGCCCTTTCTGTTCAATCTCTTCAACGATCCGGCGATCATCGGTCTGCCGGGGCCGCTGCGCTGGCTCCTGGCCAAGGTCATCTCTTCCCGCCGCGCGCCCGTGGCGCAGGAAATTTACCGCGAACTCGGCGGCGGATCGCCGCTGCTGCCGAATACCGAGGCCCAGGCTACGGCCCTGCAGGCAGCCCTCAATGATGGCTCCAATGATGACGGGGCGGACGAGTTTCAGGTTTTCATCGCCATGCGCTACTGGCATCCGCGGGCGGCTCAGACGGCGAAAAAAGTGGCCGCCTATAATCCCGACCAAGTGCTGCTGGTGCCGCTCTATCCGCAGTTTTCAACGACGACTTCCGCTTCTTCCCTGAAAGAATGGCAGAAATGCGCCAAGGCCGCCGGGTTGAAAGCGCCGAACCGGACGCTGTGTTGCTATCCCCAGAAACCGGGTTTCGTCGCGGCGACCGCAACCGGCCTGCGCCAGGCGCTACGTGAATTGGGTCAGGAGCCGCCGCCCCGGGTGCTGTTCTCGGCCCATGGCCTGCCAAAAAAGATCGTTGAAAAGGGCGATCCCTATCAGTGGCAGGTCGAACAGTCGGTTGCCGCAGTGGTAAAGGCCATGGGTGAGGTCAACCTCGACTGGGAAGTCTGTTATCAGAGCCGGGTCGGGCCGCTGGAATGGATCGGGCCCTCGACGGATGCCGAGATTGAACGCGCCGGGCGGGAGGGCAAACCGGTGATCGTGGTGCCCATCGCCTTTGTCTCCGAGCATTCTGAAACCCTGGTCGAACTGGATATCGAGTATCGGGAACTGGCGGAGAAGGCCGGGGTGCCGCGCTATCTGCGGGTGCCCACGGTTTCCTGCGATGCGGACTTTATCGACGGCTTGGCCGGGCAGATCCGCCGGGTGAAGGACAGTGATCGCAAGGTCTGTTCCGAGAGCGGCGGGCGGCTTTGTCCGGCCCGCTGGAGCGGTTGTCCCCAGGCTGCGGACACTGCCGGTTGATTGTGGGGGTCAATAACCTGAGAGGTAATTGATCCTTCTGCCGTTTATCCCGATGTGATGGAACCCGAAAGAATTCAACAGGTGACACGATGGCCGGCTTTCTCGGTGACGCTTATCTCTGGGTGAAAAGCCTGCACATCCTGGCGGTGATCGCCTGGATGGCGGGGTTCCTCTATCTGCCGCGGCTTTTCGTCTATCACTGCAGCGCCGAGATCGGTTCCAAACAGTCCGAGACCTTCAAGGTCATGGAGCGCCGCCTGCTGCGGGCCATCATGAACCCGGCGATGCTGGTTGCCTGGGCCGCCGGTTTGGCCCTGGCGGCGAACATCGATGCCTGGAGCGAGGGCTGGTTCCACGTGAAGCTGACCCTGCTCATCGTGCTTACGGTTCTGCATATGGTCGCGGCCCGCTGGCGCCGCGCCTTTGCCGAGGATGCCAACCGCCACAGCGAGCGCTTCTATCGCGTGATGAATGAAGTGCCGGCGGTGCTGATGATCGCGATTGTCGTCATGGCGGTGGTCAAGCCGTTCTAGGCCCTTTCGGATCCCGCCGCCTTTGCTTGACTTCGCAAGGGGCTTCAAGTAACCATCGGAAATTCCTATGCACCTTGCCGTCCGGCGGTGTTGATCCCATATGTCAGTCATAATTCATTAACCAGCCAAGTATAGGCTGCATTTGGGAAATCTTCCCTCCGTCCGCGGCCTTTTCCATGTCCTTTGCGCTCCCGGCACCGGCCGGCGTCGCGGCGCAGATCCAGGTCAGACAGCCCTCTCCTCCCCTTTGATCGACCACAGGCGTAACCGCCCATGAACCTCCAAGAACTGAAAGCCAAGAGTCCGGCAGATCTTTTGGCTTTTGCCGAAGAACTGGAAATCGAGAACGCCTCTGCCCTGCGCAAGCAGGACATGATGTTCGCGATCCTGAAACACCTTGCCGAGAACGACCAGCCGATCTACGGCCGCGGTGTTCTGGAGATCCTGCAGGACGGCTTCGGTTTCCTGCGCTCGCCGGAATCGAACTATCTGGCAGGCCCGGACGACATCTACGTCAGCCCCAGCCAGGTACGCCGCTTCGGCCTGCGCACCGGCGACACGGTGGAAGGGCAGATCCGCTCCCCCAAGGACGGCGAGCGCTACTTCGCCTTGCTTAAGGTCAGCGAGATCAATTTCGACCCGCCGGAGAATTCGCGCCACCGCATCAACTTCGACAACCTGACGCCGCTTTATCCGGACGAGAAGGTGAAGCTGGAAGTCGAGGACCCGACCACCAAGGATCTGACCCCACGGGTGATCGACCTGACGGCGCCCATCGGCAAGGGCCAGCGCGCCCTCATCGTCGCGCCGCCGCGCACCGGTAAGACCATGATCCTGCAGAACGTCGCCAAGTCGATCGCCGCCAATCATCCGGAGATCTTCCTGATCGTGCTGCTGATCGACGAGCGGCCGGAGGAAGTGACCGACATGGACCGCTCGGTGGTCGGCGAGGTGGTGAGTTCCACCTTCGACGAGCCGGCCCAGCGCCACGTGCAGGTCGCCGAGATGGTGATCGAAAAGGCCAAGCGCCTGGTCGAACACAAGAAGGACGTGGTGATCCTGCTGGATTCCATCACCCGGCTCGCCCGTGCCTACAACACCGTGGTGCCGAGTTCGGGCAAGGTCCTGACCGGCGGTGTCGACGCCAACGCGCTGCAGCGCCCGAAGCGCTTCTTCGGCGCCGCGCGCAACATCGAAGAGGGCGGCTCGCTGACCATCATCGCCACCGCGCTGATCGATACCGGCAGCCGCATGGACGAGGTCATCTTCGAAGAGTTCAAGGGCACCGGTAACTCGGAAATCGTGCTCGACCGCAAGCTGGCGGACAAGCGCACCTTCCCGGCCATCGATATCGGCAAGTCCGGCACCCGCAAGGAAGAGCTGCTGGTCGACAAGGGCACCCTGTCGAAGATGTGGGTGCTGCGCCGCATCCTGATGCCCATGGGCGTCACCGATTCCATCGAGTTCCTGGTCGACAAGCTGAAACAGCAGAAGACCAACCAGGACTTCTTCGACTCGATGAATCAGTAACCGCGCTTTCCAGTTAGAGTTAAAAAAGGGGCTCGGCCATTTTGCCGAGCCTCTTTTACTTTCATCTCGATCAGCGCATCGGGGCCGCTTGATCGTGCAGCCATCCTATCAGGGCGGCGACGCCGGGGTCGGCGAGGGCGCCCGGCGTGTAGGCGATGAAGTAGCCGTAGTCTTCCAGTTCAACCGGTGAAAGGCGGACGAGCTTTCCCGTCGCGATCTCGTCGCTGACCAGGGGGTCGTTGAGAGCAATGCCCTGACCGTCGATGACCGCCTGGACGCGCACGTTGGGGTCGGGGATCGTCAGGGCGCTGTCATGCTGGTGATAGGGCAGTTCGGCGGCGTCGTGCCACTCGGCCCAGGTCGTACTGCCGTCGCGATCGGTAAGAAGCGGCGTTTGTGCGAAGACGGTCTCAATGCCGTCTTTTTCTATGCGTGCTGCTAATTCCGGAGTTCCCGTTGGAAAAGCCGGACAGGCAAAGAGCGGCGCGTGTTCCAGATCCGACCAGTCCCCCTTGCCCCAGCGGATGGTCAGGTCGACGCCGGCCCCGCGAAGGTCGACCAGATCGACCATCGGCTGCAGGCGCAGCCGGATCTCGGGATGGGCCTGCATGAAGGTCATCAGGCGCGGCGACAGCCAGCGCGAGGCAAGATAGGTCGAGAGGCCCAGGGTGACGGACTGCTCTGCACCGCCGCGCAGCCCTTCGATCTTGCGCTCGATGTCTTCAAAAGCGGGATGAGCGGAAGCCCGGAGTTCCCGCCCGCGATCGGTCAATTCGATCCCACGCGGGCGGCGATGAAAGAGCGCAAAGCCCAGGGCCGCTTCAAGCTGCTGGATCTGATAGCTGACCGCGCCCTTCGTCAGGTTCAGCGCCGCTGCGGCGTCGGAGAAGCTGCCGTGTTCGGCAATGCTGGCGAAAAGCCGCAGACTGTCGTGATGACGAAAGCGCATCCTGAAGCGTCTAAGGTATCTGAACGATCTGTTCAAATGAATTGCATTGTCCAACCGTGTTTTCGGCGCGAAGTTGCTTGTCAACCTTAGTTTTCTTCGACCCGACAATAGTGAGTTGTCACTGCGCCGTGAAATGAGTTCAAAGATGCTGAACCAAAAAAGTGATCTGCCGCCGCCGGAACTCAGCAGAAAGTCCCGCAGAAAAGGGCGCATGGCACGCATCGCCGTCCACGCTGGCAGTGGTAGAGGAAATATGCCGCAGGCGCTGCGACGGATTCCGGCCTATGCGCTGCTCGACGAGGAATCCCTGACGGCCCTGGAGGAGCAGGCAGACTGGATACTGAGCCGGATCGGGGTGGAGTTTCGCGGCGACGACACCGCCCTGGCGCTGTTTCGGGAGGCGGGGGCGACGGTGCAAGGCGCCCGCGTGCGTTTCGATCCCGGTCATGTACGCGCGCTCTGCGCGACGGCGCCCGCGACCTATCGCCTGCATGGCCGCGATCCGGCGCGGAGCGTCATGCTGGGCGGCGACCATGTCGTCCTGATGCCGGGTTATGGCTCGCCCTTCGTGACCGATCTCGACCGCGGGCGCCGGTATGCCTCGCTTGAGGACTTCCGGAACTTTGTGAAGCTGACCTATCTCAGCCCCTGGCTGAACCATTCCGGCGGCACGGTCTGCGAGCCGCTGGAGCTGCCCGTGAACCTGCGCCACCTGGATATGGTCTATGCGCATCTGCGCTATTCGACGCAGCCCTTCATGGGCAGCGTGACGGCGCCGGAGCGGGCCCGGGATTCGCTCGACATGGCGCGGATCGTCTTCGGTGGATTCATGGACAGCCACGCGGTCATCCAGGCGAACATCAACGTCAACTCGCCGCTGGTCTATGACGGCACGATGTCCGGCGCGCTGCGCGCCTATGCCGCGGCAGGGCAGTCGGTGGCGATCTCTCCGGCGATCTTCGGCGGGGCCATGGGACCGGTCAGTCAGCCCGCGGTCATTGCCCAGACGCTGGCCGAAGGCATGGTCGGCATCGCGCTTACGCAACTGGTGCGCCCGGGCTGTCCGGTGGTTCTCGGCAGCTTCCATTCGACGATGAACCTGAAGTCCGGCGCGCTGACCTTCGGCTCGCCCGAAGCGAACCTCTCGACCATGGCGCTGTCGCAGTTGGGGCGGCGCCTGGGCGTGCCGGTGCGCTCCGGCGGCGGGCAGATCACCGCGGCGAATGCCGCCGACGGTCAGGCCATGCAGGAAAGTTCGACGGCAATGTTGAGCGCGATCCTCTCCGGCGCGAACCAGATCTGGCATGCCGCCGGCTGGCTGGAGGGCGGCTTGACCATGGGCTACGAGAAGTTCGTGATGGATCTCGATCACTGCGGCATGGTGCTGCGTCTGATCGAGGGCCTGGTGGTCGACGATGAAAGCTTGGCCCGCGAGGCCTATCTGGAGTGCGGCCCGGGCGAGAACTTTCTTTCGGCCCGGCACACCCTGCGTCATTTCGAGCAGGCGAACTACATCTCGGCCCTGCCGGAAGCGGGGCCCTACGAGACCTGGCTGGAACAGGGCAGCCGGACGGCCGAGCAGCGCGCCAATGCGCGCTGGAAGGCGATGCTCGCCGCCTATGAAGCACCGGCCATCGATCCGGGCGTTGACGAGGCGCTGCGTGACTTCATCGACCGAAAGAAAGCATCCACACCTGAACGCTGGCACGAATGATGGCGCGCGTTTCTAACGCTCCCGCGGTGCGCCTTCCGGTTCGCGCTGCAGCAGGTTTTCGATTTCATCCATGACCGCCGCCGGCAGCTTTCCGTGATCGAGGGCCGCAGCGTTGTCGCGCATCTGGGCGACGGTGCGCGCGCCGGGCAGGGGGATGTTGCGGTCCGACTTGGCCAGCAGCCAGCAGAGCGCGCCCTGGGCCGGACTGCGCCCGCCGCTGGTCAGCA
Organism: Pelagibius sp.; assembly: GCF_965249265.1. NCBI lineage: Bacteria > Pseudomonadati > Pseudomonadota > Alphaproteobacteria > Rhodospirillales > Rhodovibrionaceae > Pelagibius > Pelagibius sp. The sequence goes on from NZ_OZ252224.1 coordinate 5,183,398, forward strand.
GTTCCCGCACCGCGACGAGTTGGTCGAGATACTTGGGCGTCACCCGGCCGCCCTCGAAGCCGTCGCGCCAGGTGGCGTCGGTGGAGCGGATGTCATCATCAGCCATCTTTGTGTCGTGGCCGAACTTGCCGGTCAGGATGCCCATGGCCAGCGGTGAGCGGATGAAGGCGATAAGATCGTTGCGCGCCACCGTCGCCTGGATCGTCGGCACGTCGGCGAAGACATTCATGGCATGCTCGATGCCGATGAAACCTTCCCTGCCGGCCAGGGCTTCGGTGTTGGCCGGATAGTCGGTGCTCCAGCCGAAGGCGCGGATCTTACCGGCCCGGCGCGCCTTGTCCATTTCCTCGAAGATCGGTTGCGCCGTCTCCACCGGCAGGGCGTTCAGATGCAGAAGCATTACATCGACGTGGTCGCGCTGCAGCCGTTTCAGGCAACGCTCGATGGCTGGCAAGACCAACTCCGGCGCTGTCTCATCATCCAGCACCTGCTTCGTCTCTTCATCGAAACCCATGCCGATCTTGCTGATGACCAGGGCATCGGGGCGGTCTTTCAGGGCTTTGCCGAGCAGGGGTTCGGCGTGGCCCGCGCCGTAAACGGCGGCGGTGTCGAAGAGCGTGATCCCGGCATCCAGGGCGGCGTGAATGGTGCGCAGGGATTCGCCGTCTTCGGCATTGGCATATCCCAACGGCTGGTCGCCTCTGAAGAAAGGTCCGCCGATAGGCCAGCAGCCCATGCCGAGCGGCGCGATCTCGTTTTCCAGGAGCTTCATGGCAGGTTCCTTTCGTGTTGTTGCTTCAGGAACACTGATTGTGGTTGTTCGGACCTATGATCACCATGAAACGTATTGTAATGTTCTTTTCATGGATGAAACGGACTTTGATTGGAACGACCTGCGGCTTTTCCTCGCCGTGGCGCGCCATGGCGGCCTCTCCGCGGCGGCGCAGGCCACCGGCAAGTCCGCGCCCACCCTGGGCCGCCGCATGCTGGCGCTGGAGGCCGTGCTCGGCGCCGAGTTGTTCCGCCGGCTGCCCCGCGGGTACGAGTTGACGGAGGAGGGCGCGGTCTTTTTGAACCGGGTCGTCGACCTGGAAGCGAAGATCAAGCCGCTCGGCACTGCAGCCGCGAAGAAGCGCAAGGTGCTGGTGAAGGTCTCCGCCGGAAGCTGGATGACCCAGGCGCTCTGTGAGAAGGCCGGGCAGATCCTGAAAGGCAATCCCGAAACGCGACTGCGTTTCGTCTCCGCCGAACATGTGCTCGACATCGCGCGCCGGGAAGCGGTGATCGGCATCCGCAACCAGCGGCCCGAGCAACTCGGTCTGGCGGGCCGCAAGGTCGGCCGGGTGCAGTTTGCCGGATATGCCAAGAACAAGAAGGTGAAGCCCTGGGCGCGGGTCGTCGGCACCACACCCTCGGCGCGCTGGCTAGCCGCTGCTACGGAGAGAGCAGAGTCACTCGAAGTGACGGCGCCGCGCAACGCCCTCGACCTCGCGCTTGCCGGAACGGCCCGCGCCTTGCTGCCGACTTTTATCGGCGACAGACAGAGGGGATTGAAACGTGTCACCGCACCGGTTGGAGAACTCGCCCATGATCAATGGCTGGTCACGCATCAAGACGACCGCTTCGTGCCGGAAGTACGGCTGACGATCGATCGCATTTACGATGTGATAAAGAGTCTGCATAAAGGCTGAAGCGAAGGCGGGAGGAGAAGCGTTCATGACCTGGCAGCTTGATGAGCGCTATGAAACCAGCGCCGGCTGCGTTGCGGCGGGCCGGGCCGGCGAAGGACCGGACCTGGTGCTGGCCCACGGCTGGCCCTGGTCGTCCTTCTCCTGGCACCGTGTTGTCCCGACCCTCGCACAACGGTTCCACGTCCACTGGTACGACATGCCGGGCTACGGCCGCTCCGCCATGCTGCCTGAACAACGCACCGGGCTGGATGTACAGGGCGAAGTCTTTGCCGAGATGCTCGGGCATTGGAACCTGGAAAGACCCCGGGTGGTCGCCCACGATTTCGGCGGTGCCACCACCCTGCGCGCGCATCTGCTGCACGGCTGCGACTTCGAGCGCTATGTTCTGATGAACGTCGTCGCCATGCGCCCCTGGGGGTCGGCGTTCTTCGACCATGTCGGGCAGCACGTCGACGCCTTCCTTGGTCTGCCGCCGCACATCCACAAGGCGGTTGTCGAGGCCTATATCAAGGGCGCGCTCGTCAACGACATCGACGGTGGGGACTTTGCAGAGCTGGTCGGCCCCTGGTTGAGCGAAGACGGCCGCGGCAGCTTCTATCGCCAGTTCGCTCAGGCCGACGAGCGCTTCACCGCCGAGGTGGAACCGATGTTCGGCGCCATCCGCTGCCCGGTGAAAATCATCTGGGGCGAAGACGACCCCTGGATCCCGCTGGCCCGCGGCAAGGCGCTCCACGGCCTGGTGCCGCAGGCGGCTTTTGAAACGCTCCCCGGCGTCGGCCACCTGCCGCAGCTGGAAGCACCGGATCATGTTTTGGAAAAGGTCGTCTCGTTTCTTACGTGACTCCACCTGCCGGGTAGTGAGTTTGGGCCTCACCCCCCTCCCGACCTCCCCCCATCAAGGGGGGAGGGGTTTGTTGGGCAGCATCAACAACGTGTTCCCTCCCCCTTAGATGGGGGAGGGTCAGGGTGGGGGTGACAACCTCTCAAACGAAAGTCTTCGACCAGGTAAAGCAACTTTGCTGATCTGACCGCGAGATCTAAAGCAACGGCTAAGCGTTAGCAGTTGTGTCGATGTATCACGGCAGCAGCACCGTCGAGCCGGTTGTCTTGCGGGCTTCCAGGTCGCTGTGGGCCTGGGCGGTTTCGCTCAAGGGATAGGTCTGGTTCACCGCGATCTTCACCTTGCCCGAGGTCACCACCTCGAAGAGGGCTGCGGCGGAGGCCTCCAACTCCTCGCGCTTGGCGTTGTAGGCCATCAGGCTGGGGCGGGTGAGGTAGAGCGATCCCTTCTGGCCAAGGATACCCGGATTGAATGGGTCGACGGGCCCCGAAGCGTTGCCGAAGGTGACCATCAGGCCGCGCGGTCTGAGACAGTCGAGAGAACCTTCGAAGGTGTCCTTGCCGATGGAGTCATAGACCACCGGGACGCCGGCGCCGTCGGTCAGTTCGCGGACCCGGTCGGTGAAGTTTTCTTCGCGGTAGTTGATGGTGTGGTGGCAGCCGCTCTCCTTGGCGAGGGCGGCCTTCTCCGCCGAACCGACAGTGCCGATGACCGTGGCGCCGAGATGCTTCAGCCACTGGCAGGCGATGAGGCCGACGCCGCCGGCGGCGGCGTGCAGCAGCACCGTGTCGCCGGGCTGCACCGCGTAGGTGCGGCGGATCAGGTACTCCACGGTCATGCCCTGCAGCATCATCGCGGCGGCCTGTTGGTCGCTGATGGCGTCGGGCAATTTGACCAGGCGGTGCCAGGGCATGATCCGCGCCGCGGCATAGGCGCCCGGCGGCGCGTCGGCATAGGCCACGCGGTCGCCGGGGACGAAGGCGTCGACGCCCTCACCGACCGCGGCGACGGTTCCGGCGCCCTCCATGCCGATGACCGCCGGCAGCTTGGGCAGAGGATAGAGGCCGTTGCGGTGATAGACGTCGATGTAGTTGAGGCCGCAGGCCGACTGTTCGATCAGGACTTCGCCGGGCCCCGGTGCCGGAACCTCGACATCCTCATAGACCAGGGCTTCGGGGCCGCCGGGGGCATGGATGCGGATTGCTTTGGTCATCAGCCGATGGACTCCTTGAAGAGCTGAACGGTACGGTCGTTGGCGAGCTTGGCGGCATCAGCGTCATAGTGCTCACCGCCTTCGCGGGCGAAGGCGTGATCCTTGCCTTCATAGACATGGACGGTGGCGTTGCTGTTGCCGGCCAGGCCCGCGCGCACCTTGGCGATTTCCTCCGCCGAGGAGAAGGCGTCCTGTTCGGCGATGTGCAGCATCAGGGGCTTGGTGATCTTGTCGGCTTCTCCCAGAAGATCGCCCAGGCCGACGCCGTAGTAGCCGACGTTGCAGTCGGAATCCGAACGGGTCGCCATCAGATAGGCGAGCTTGCCGCCGAGGCAGTAGCCGATGCTGCCCGCCTTGCCGTTGCAGACTTCGTGCGCGCGCAGGGCGGCCAGGGTGGCGTTCAGATCCTCGATGCCTTTGTCGACGTCGAAGAGGCCGAAAAGTTCGAAGGCGCGGTCCCATTCGGCTTGGCTTTGGTCGGTTAGCTGGATACCGGGTTCGATGCGCCAGAACAGATCCGGGCAGACCGCGACGAAGCCCTGGGTCGCCAGCCAGTCGCAGGTATCGCGCATGACCTGGTTGACGCCGAAGATCTCCTGCGCCACGACGATGCCCGGTGCCGGCGTGACCGCCGGCAGGGCCGCATAGACCATGAAGCTGCCGTCTTTGCCTTCGATGGTGATTTCAGGCATGAGCCTTCCCCTGTTTTTCGATTGCAGTATGGGTATTCGGTTTTGGGTTAGAGCTTATCGTGCGGCCCGGACCGCTGTCATCAGACCAGCGGCGCCTCGGTCAGCCGAAAGAAAAGCCGTGCTGGATCGGCCAGGCGCCTTCCAGGGTGAGCAGCTCGGCCTTGGTCTCCGCGCCCCGGCCGCCGGAGAAACCGCCCAGCGCCCGGTCCGCCGCCAGCACCCGGTGGCAGGGAATGACGATGGGAATGGGATTGGCGCCGCAGGCGCCGCCGACGGCCCGGGCGACCCCGCCGGTCGCCTTGGCGAGATCGCCGTAAGAACGGGTCTCGCCGTAGGGGATGCGCAGCATCTCCCGCCAGACGGCGCGCTGGAAGTCGCTGCCCGCGGGTTTCAGCGGCAGATCGAAGGCCTGCAGGTCGCCGGCGAAGTAGGCGGTGATTTGCTCGGCGGCGCGGTCCAGCAGGGGGCTGGTCTCCGGGAAGTCGGGCGCGGTCTTGCCCCTTTCCCAGGTCACCCGGGCCCAGGTCACCCGGACGATGCTGCCGTCTTCCTCGGTCAGGATCACCGGGCCGGTCGGGGTCTCGACGCTTTTACTGATGCGACTCATGACGCTGCCGCGGCGCCGCCGAGGGCCAGGCTGAGGGCCTTGGCCTCGGTGATCGGCAGGGAACAGGTCGGGCCGTGGCAGACATAGGCGGTGGCCCTGCCGTCGCTTTGGCCCTTGCCGCTGGCCGGATGGTTCTCCGGCAGGCTTTCGTCCGGGGCGATCACCTGGAGAATGCGGTTCGGCAGGCAGAGGGCGCGGACCGCGCTGAAGAGGGTTCTCGTATCGGCAGTCTCCCGCTCGCCGACGATAACCACCTGGACCGCAGAGTTGAGCAGTTCAGCGCCGTTCAACAGGGTGGCCAGGGGAAAGAAGTTGCGGTTCACCTCGCCGGAGAAGGCGCGGATCAAGGCCTCGGCGCGCGCGCGGTAGCTTTCCTTGCCGGTCAGATAGTAGAGCCGCGCGAGCACCGAGAGGATCGTTCCGTTACCGGAAGGAACCGCATTGTCGTGCGGCGTCTTCGTGCGCACGATGAGGCCGCGGGTGTCGTCGGCGGTGAGGAAGTAGCCGCCGCCTTCTTCATCCCAGTAGTGGCGGTCGACCGTCGTCACCCAGTTCTCCGCCTGTTCGAGATAGGCGGCCTTCGTGGTCGCTTCAAAAAGGGCGACGGCGCCGGCGGCCATGTTGGCGTAGTCGTCCAGGGTCGCCGGGTGCTTCAGCTTGCCGTGACGCCAGGAATGAAACAGCCGCCCCTCGACCTGCATCTCGCGGCAGACGAAGGCGAAGGCTTCCTCGGCGGCGGCGAGCCAGGCGGGCTCCTCGAAGAGGGGACCCAGCTCGGCCAGGGCAGCGATCATCAGGCCGTTCCAGTCGGCCAGCACCTTGTCGTCCCAGCCGGGCCAGATGCGCCGGTTGCGCACCGCCAGCAGGGTCTCGCGGGCGGCGGCCAGCCGGGCTTCGGTCTCGGCATCGCCAAGAACCGGCAGGTCGGTGCGGTTCAGGATGGTCTTGCCTTCCCAGTTGCCGCCGGGGCCGACGTCGTAATGCTTTTTGAAGAGGGCGGCCTCTTCGCCGAGCAGGCTGTCGATTTCGCTTTCGCTCCAAACGTAGAACTTGCCTTCCTCGCCCTCGCTGTCCGCATCCAGGGTGGCGGCGAAGGCGCCGCAGGGCTGCTTCCCGCTGCCGTCGCTGTCGGCGATCATTTCACGCAGGGTCCAGGCGACGGTCTCGCGGATCCGCTGTTCATAGAGCGGGTTGCCGCTGTCCTGCCAGAGCCAGCCCAGCACCTCCAGCAGTTGGGCATTGTCATAGAGCATCTTCTCGAAATGCGGGACCAGCCAGATGGCATCGACGGAATAGCGGGCAAAGCCGCCGCCCAGGTGATCGTAGATCCCCCCCTGGCACATCTTGGTCATGGTCAGTTCGCAGGCCTGGCGCAGGGCTTTGCCCTTCATGGGATCGGCACTGCGTTTTGCGGCCCGCCACAGCAGTTTCATGATTCCGGGTTGCGGGAACTTGGGGGCGGAGCCGATGCCGCCGTGGCGCATGTCGATCTCTTTCACCAGGTGGGCGACAATCTGGTCGATGATTCCCGTCGAAATGCTGTCGCCGGTCTGGTTTTGCGAGAGGTTGTCGAGGGCGCTCTTCAGGGCGGTGGTGTTCTTGGTCACCCGTTCCTGATCGTTGGCGTAGATACCGGCGATCCCCTGCAGCACCTGGGGCAGGCCGGGACGCCCGAACCGCGGGCTGGGGGGAAAGTAGGTGCCGCCCCAGAAAGGCTCGCCGTCGGGGGTCAGGAACATGGTCAAAGGCCAGCCACCGTGCTCGCCGAGCAGGGCCAGAGCCGACTGATAGATCGAATCGACGTCCGGCCGTTCTTCCCGGTCCACCTTGATATTAACGTATAACTGGTTCATGAGTGCTGCGATTTCGGGGTTCTCGAAGCACTCATGGGCCATGACATGGCACCAGTGGCAGGCGGCATAGCCCACCGAAAGCAGGACCGGCTTGCCCTCGCGGCGCGCCGTCTCGAAGGCTTCCTCCCCCCAGGGCTGCCAGGCCACCGGGTTGTCGCGGTGCTGCAGCAGATAGGGGCTGGTCTCACCGTCCAGCGTGTTTTTCAGTCCCAGGCCGTTATCGGCTGTCATGGCAAGGTCGACGGATTCAGGCGCGGAAGGTTCGGACAAAGGGGCGACTCGCAATTCGATCTTGGGTTCGGTATGGGCTCGGTTGGGAGTTGGGGATCGGCCGTCGCGATGTCGAGGATCGCAGGCCGAACCGGCTTCCCTGCTCGTTGTTTTGGACCCGGCCAGGGACCGCATTGCGGCGCCGGGTTTCGGACCTGTAGGCTCTCGATCACACTATGGGTCGCAGGGCCGTCGATGCTCAACCATGAATATGTAATGGTTTTTCGGGTTTGCGGCCGAGAACAGGAGAGCAGGGCATGAAGATCAACGTGGATATCGATTGCACGCCAGAGGAAGCGCGGGCCTTTCTGGGGCTGCCGGATGTCGGACCGATGCAGAAGGCGCTGATGGATGAAATGCAGAAGCGCATGATGGCCAATCTGGCGGGCATGGAACCGGAGCAGCTCTTCAAGACCTGGTTGCCAGCCGGCATTCAGGGCTGGGAGCAGATGCAAAAGGCCTTCTGGTCGCAGATGACCAAGGCCGCCGGCGAGAAGAGCGGCGGCAAGACAGGCGGCGATTGATCGTCAATTTCCGCTACCATATTGATAAATAATAATAAAATAGTCAGAGATGAACGCCTCGATGGCTGACGATGAGACCATCTTCGCGCCTTCGACCGCGCCCGGCCGGGCCGGCGTGGCGGTTATCCGGGTCTCCGGTCCGCGGGCCGGCGATGCTTTGAGCGCGCTCACCGGGGGCGCGTTGCCGCCGCCGCGGCAGGCGGTGCTGCGGCGGCTTGCCGATCCGTCTGACGGTGAGCCGATCGACCGTGCCCTGGTGCTGTGGTTTCCGGCGCCTGGCAGTTTCACCGGGGAGGACGTGGCGGAGCTGCATCTGCATGGCGGCCGCGCCGTGGTCGCGGCGGTCCTCGCCGCCCTGGCGGCGCTTCCCGGTCTCGCACCGGCGGCGGCGGGCGCCTTTACCCGCCGGGCCTTCGATAACGGGAAGCTCGACCTCACGGCGGTGGAAGGCCTCGCCGATCTGATCGACGCGGAGACCGAAGCTCAGCGCCGTCAGGCGCTGCGGCAGATGGAAGGGGGTCTTGCCCGCCTGACCGAGGATTGGGCGGCGCGCCTGCTTCGGGTGCTGGCGCATTTCGAGGCGGCCATCGACTTTGTCGAAGAGGAACTGCCGGAAGGGTTGGATGGCAAAGCCCTGGCTGCCGCCGCCAAGGTCGCAGAAGAGATCGCCGCCGCCTTGGAAGACGACCGCCGCGGGGAGCGTCTGCGCGAGGGGCTGTCGGCGGTGATCCTGGGTGCGCCCAATGCCGGCAAGTCCTCCCTGCTGAACGCGATCGCCCAGCGCGAGGCGGCGATCGTCTCCAGCCTTGCCGGGACGACCCGCGACGTCATCGAGGTGCATCTCGATCTCGGCGGCTTTCCGGTCACGCTGTCGGACACCGCCGGGCTGCGCGAGGCGGCCGGCGATGCCGCGGAAGGAGAGGGCCATTGGGATATCGAGCGCGAAGGCATCAGCCGGGCGCGGCAGCGGGCGGCACAAGCCGACATGACTCTGCTGGTGATCGATCTCCAGGCCGGCGCGTCTTTGCCCGCAGAGGTTCAGGCGCTGCGGGACGGCCGCAGCCTCGTGGTTCTCAACAAGGCGGACCTGGCGCCGCAGGCGGCGGCGGGTGTGTTGCGGGATCTGGCGGCCGACGGCGCCTCGGAACCGGATGGCTGCTTTGTCGTCTCGGCCGAAACCGGGGAAGGGCTCTCGGGCCTTGTGGCGGCCATGGTCGAGCGGGCCCGCGATTGTGCGGAAAGCGGGGAGGGTGCGGCGGCCATTACCCGGGAACGGCATCGCCGCGCGCTGCAGGACTGTCTTGCCGCGTTGAAGGCCTCGGAATCCGCCGCGATGCCGGAACTGGTGGCCGAGGAACTGCGCCTGGCGATGCGGGCACTGGGTCGCATCACCGGGCGCGTTGATGTCGAAGACCTACTAGATGTTGTGTTTCAGGATTTCTGCATCGGCAAATAAGCCATTTTCGACCAGTGTTTCACGTGAAACATGGTGAAGATTCCTTAATCGCTTTGGCCCTGGGGAGCCCCTTCGGGGCTGGGTGTTGCCTGGATTCGCAGGCCTGATATAACCCGGCCCTGGACAACCCGGCCTGATGCAACCGGCCGGGTAAAGGATTTGAGCGGATGCCGCGCGAGGCTGTGGTTGATGTCCCACACTGTGTTTGATGTCATTGTCGTTGGAGGAGGCCACGCCGGCTGTGAAGCGGCGGCGGCGGCGGCGCGCCTGGGCGCCGATACCCTCCTGGTCACCCACCGCAAAGACAGCATCGGCGTGATGTCCTGCAATCCGGCCATCGGCGGTCTCGGCAAGGGTCACCTGGTGCGCGAAATCGATGCGCTGGACGGGGTCATGGGACGGGTTGCCGATGCCGGCGGCATTCAGTTCCGCGTCCTCAATGCGAGTAAGGGGCCGGCGGTGCGCGGACCCCGCGCCCAGGCAGACCGCGCGTTGTATCGCGACGCCATGCAGGATGCCCTGGCCGCGCAGGCCGGCCTCCGCATTTATGAGGCGGCGGTACATGATCTTATCCTTGGGGCGGACGGCCGCTGCCGGGGGGTGATCACCGAAGCGGGTGAGCGCCTGGAAGCGGCGGCGGTGGTCCTGACCACCGGCACCTTCCTGCGCGGCATGATCCATATCGGCGAGCGGCGTATCCCCGCCGGCCGGGTCGGGGAGGCGCCGGCGGAGGGTCTGTCCCAGACCTTGGCCCGGGCCGGATTCCGTCTCGGACGCCTGAAGACCGGCACGCCGCCGCGGCTCAACGGGCGGACCATCGATTACAGCGGTCTGACCGAACAGCCCGGCGACAATCCGCCGGAACCTTTCTCGACCCTGACCGGCGCCATCACCCAAAGGCAGATTGCCTGCCACATCACTCATACTTCCGAGGCCGGTCACGCGCTGATTCGGGACAACCTGGACCGGGCGCCGCTCTACTCCGGCCAGATCGAAGGCGTGGGGCCGCGCTATTGCCCCTCCATCGAGGACAAGGTGGTCCGTTTCGCCGAGAAGAACCGGCATCAGATCTTCCTGGAGCCGGAAGGCCTCGACGATCCGACGGTTTATCCCAACGGCATCTCCACCTCGCTGCCCGAAGACGTCCAATTGGCGTTGCTCAAGACCATCCCGGGCCTGGAGAAGACGGTGATGACCCAGCCGGGTTATGCCATCGAGTACGACTATGTGGATCCGCGGGAGCTGGCCACGGATCTGCAGACCCGTCGGCTGCCGGGGCTGTACCTGGCCGGCCAGATCAACGGGACGACGGGTTATGAAGAAGCGGCGGCCCAGGGGCTGATGGCCGGCCTTAACGCCGCTTTGGCGGCCGGGGCGCAGGGCGCCGACCACCAGGGTGCGCCTTTTGTGCTCGACAGAGCCGAGGCCTACATCGGGGTGCTGATCGACGATCTGGTGAGCCGCGGGGTCAGCGAACCCTACCGGATGTTCACCAGCCGGGCCGAATACCGCCTGCGCCTGCGCGCGGACAACGCCGATCAGCGGCTGACGGGGCGGGGCCTCGCCCTGGGTGCCGTCGGCGGAGAACGCCGCAAGGCCTTCGAGGCCAAGCAGTCGGCGCTTTCAGCAGCCAAGAGCCTGACCGCCTCTCTCATGACGACGCCTTCGGCGCTGGCGGCGCGGGGTATCGCCATCAATCAGGACGGTGTCCGGCGCAGCGCCTACGATCTGCTGCGCTATCCCCAGCTCACCCTGGCCGGGCTCGGGCAGATTTGGCCCGAACTGCGGGATCTGGCGCCGGAAATTGCCCGGCAGATCGAGATCGAAGGGCGCTACCAGGGCTACATGGAGCGGCAGGAGGCCGATATCCGCGCCTTCCGCAAGGACGAGGCGCTGCGTCTCCCTGCCGATCTCGACTATACGGCCATCGGCGGCCTCTCCGCGGAGGTTCGGCAGATCCTTTCCGCCGCCATGCCGGAAACCCTGGGGGCGGCTGCCCGTATTCCGGGAGTCACCCCGGCAGCGGTGCTGGCGCTGTTGCGCTACGTGCGCAAAGGGTCGGAACGAATGGCGGCAGCCGGCCACGGCGAGTCCGCCGCCTAGAAGCACCTGCGGCGGGGCCCCTATGGTTAATGAACCGCAAAGGCTGACCGCAGCCGACTTTCAGCGCGTGACCGATGTTTCACGTGAAACACAGGATAAATTCGAACGATATGCCGCCCTGCTGACCAAATGGACGGCGGCCATCAATCTGATCAGCCCGCGCAGCCTGCCGGACCTCTGGCGTCGGCATTTTCTTGATTCGGCGCAACTGCGGGCCTACCTGCCGCCGGCGCCGGAGGCGGGGGAGCGGACGATCCTCGATCTGGGCTCCGGTGGCGGCTTTCCGGGTATGGTGCTGGCCCTGCTCGGCTGCGGCCAAGTTCATCTTGTGGAGTCGGATCAGCGCAAAGCGGTGTTCCTGCGGGAGGTGGCGCGGGAAACCGGGGCCTCTGTTACCGTCCACGCCCTGCGGATCGAGGCTCTGGACCCATTTGCCGTGGATGCCGTGACCTGCCGCGCTTTTGCGCCGCTGCCGAAGATCCTCGACCTGTCGGAGCCCTTCTTGCGGCCCCAAAACGACGGGGCCTGTGGAAAAGACGCCCCGGTTGGCCTCTTTCTGAAGGGTCGGAACGCTGATCGGGAATTGACCGAGGCCGGCAAAACATGGAGACTGCAGACCGAGCGCTTTGAGAGCATCACCGATCCAGAGGGGTCAATCTTGCGTCTCAAACTTCTATCTGTTGAGGGTGGCGCGTCTTGAACCTACAATATGTTGATGAACCACAGGAGCGCGGGCTGATGCCGCCGGTTCCCTGCGATACCCGTGTCTTGGCTGTCGCCAACCAGAAGGGCGGCGTCGGCAAGACCACAACGACGGTGAATCTCGCCACCGCCCTGGCCGCCTGCGGCAAGCGGGTGCTGATCGTCGATATGGATCCCCAGGGCAATGCCAGCACTGGGCTCGGGGTCTCTCCGGATAAGCGCAGCCAAGGTGTCTACCAAGTGCTGATCCAGGGCCTGGCCATGGACGAGGCCGAAAGCCCGACCCTGGTGCCGGGCATGGCGATTGTTCCGTCGGGTGTCGAACTCTCCGGCGCCGAGCTGGAGCTGATCGACGTCGACAACCGCGAATACCGGATGCGCGACGCCATCGACAGGGTGAGGGGGCAGTACGACTTTGTCCTGATCGACTGCCCGCCGGCCTTGGGGCTTCTGACCCTGAATGCCCTGGTTGCCGCCGATGCGGTGTTGGTGCCGCTGCAGGCGGAATTCTACGCGCTTGAAGGTCTCAGCCATCTGATGCGCACCATCGAGCGGGTGCAGCGGGCCCTCAATCCCAAGCTTTCCCTGCAGGGGGTGGTTCTGACGATGTTCGACCGTCGCAACAATCTCTGCGAGATGGTGGCTGCGGATGTCCGCGGCCATCTCGGCGAAGCGGTCTATCAGACGGTCATCCCGCGCAATGTGCGGGTCTCCGAAGCGCCGTCCCACGGCAAGCCGGTGCTGCTTTACGACATGCGTTGTGCGGGTTCCCAGGCGTACATCCGCCTGGCGCGGGAAATCCTGCAGCGCGAAAACGATCTGGCCGGCGAGCCGGCCCTGGCTTCCTGAGGCTTTGCGGCACAGTCTCGGCCCCAGGCGTTGGGATGCCAGGGACAGAAATTTCATTTCGGTTCCGTAATGACTGACCGGAAACCAAAGCGGCCATTACGGGGCGGCCATCACGGGGGGTGGTGGCGCAAAACAACGGTGCAGCAGAAGCACGGCGTCGGGAACTTAAGGCTATGACAGACGGAGCATCTTCGGATCAGGGCAGGCGGACCAATCTCGGCCGCGGTCTCGCCGCTCTTTTCGGGGAGGAAAACGAGGACTACGCCTCCCTCGACAAGGTGCGTTCGACCAAGACGGTGCCGATCGAACACCTGCATCCCGGCCGGTATCAGCCGCGCCAGCACTTCGACGAAGAAGCGGTCGGCGCTCTTGCCGAGTCGGTGAAGGCCCAGGGAATCCTGCAGCCGATCCTGGTGCGCCGCCATCCCGACCGCGGCAGCGAGTTCGAGATTGTCGCCGGCGAGCGCCGCTGGCGCGCGGCCCAAAAAGCCAAACTGCACGAAGTCCCGGTGGTCATCCGCGATCTGACCGACGCGGAATCCCTGGAACTGGCCATTGTCGAAAATGTTCAACGGCAAGACCTGACCCCAATTGAAGAAGCGGAGGGCTATCGCCGCCTCCTGGACGAGTTCCAGCACACCCAGGACGATCTGGCCAAGGTTCTCGGCAAGAGCCGCAGCCATATCGCCAACACCATGCGGCTGCTGAGCCTGCCGGAAGCGGTGAAGGCCATGGTGATGGAGGGCAAGCTGTCGGCCGGTCACGGCCGCGCCCTGGTCGGCTGCGAGGCGCCGGAAGACCTGGCTGCGGAGATCGTCAGCAAAGGTCTCAACGTGCGCCAGGCCGAGCGCCTGGTTCAGGACCTGAAGGCGGGCTCCGGCGGCAAGGCCAAGACTGCGGCCGGCAGCGGCACGGCCGAGGTCGCCAAGGACAGCGACACCATCGCTTTGGAGCGGGACCTCACGGCTCTGCTCGGCCTCAAGGTCAGCATCAAGTTCTTCGGCAGTGGCGGCTCCCTCACCATCCACTACAAGACCCTGGAACAGTTGGACGACGTGCTGCACCGCCTGAACCAGATGCCGCCGATCGTCGAGCGGGACTGATCCGGCGCGGCTTCTGCTTTTGTCGGATTACCGCCGTTGGGCGCGTCGTCCCCTGAGATTCCCGGGTGCATTGGCGGCAATCTCCATCAAGGCGCGGGACGCGAGGGTTTCCGCCGGCGCGCCGCTGCGCTTACAGCCGGCCTCCGCTTCCAGCAGTTTTTCCATGGCGACCGTCAGCGCCGGGCCCTTCCAGGCGCCGGCCTGGGCCTTGAACCCGGCTGCCGACTTCCAGAACACCGGGGGGCGCAGGCTCTTCATCGCCTGCTCGACAGGTGCCCCGCCAGCCACGGCGCCGGCCACCTGATGCACCCGCTGAAAGTGGCGCGCGACGGCACGCAGCAGGCTGACCGGTGCATTGCCTTCGGAAAAGCATCGCACGAGCGCCCGCTCCAGTCCCGGCAGATTGCCGCCGCCGGTGGCAAAGGCGACATCGTCGAGGCTGAGCAGCGCCGAGTCACCGACACAGTGTTCCGCATCCTCCAGGGTCACCGGACCCTCGCTGGTGCCTTTGAACAACAGCAGTTTTTCCAGCTCCCGGCGGGTGAGCTGGCGGTCGCCGCCGAGATGAGCCGCCAGGAAATCCACCGCGTCCCGGTCAATCGTCTTGCCGGCGGCGGCAAAAAACTCGCGCACCACCGTGGCCAGGCTGCGTTGATCGTCGTGATAACAGGCGATCGAGACCGCCGCCTTGTCGCCCTCAAACAAGCGGCGCAGGCTCGACCGACCGGGCAGGTCGCCGCCATCGAAGACCACTAGCGCCTCGCCCGGAGCGCGCGCCAGGAAGTCCTTCACCGTCGCGGTCATGGCATCCGCCGCGTCGCGTACCAGGACGAAGCGCCGGCCGCCGCCGAAAGTCAGCGCCGCGGCCTCGTCCGAGAGGCGGGCCGGGTCTTCCTTTATCTGGGCGGGTGAGAGTTCAGAAACGCAGAATGGATCGTTGGGGTCCGCGACCACGGCCGCCCGCAATTTGTTGACGCGCTCGCGCCGCAGGCCCGCGTCGGGCCCGTAAACCAGCACCGCAAAGCGGGCCGGATCGGGTGCGTCAAGAAAGCCTTCAACGTCTTTGCCCGTCAGCTTCAAGGCGCCGCCCGCCCGGATCAGCTGTTGGCGAAATAGACCGCGAGCCGGGTCTGAATGTCGTCGGCCACTTCACGCAGCGCGCGTTCGCGTGCGTCGCGCTCGGAGATCGTCGTGGCGAAAGGGTTTTCCAGAATGTCGTAGCTAGTGGTGGAGGTCGAGCGGCCGTTGAGCAGCTGCTCGCCGCTTCCGGTATCACTCAAAGTGAAATCCGTGGTCAGTCTCAGGTTGGCGCGGGTCGCGGTCTCGTCGCGGCGCACACCGAGCTCGCTGAGCGATTCGGTGATCTGCAGACGCAGTTGATAACTCGGCGCGACCGGCTGGCCGTTCGGGTTCAGGCGGTCACGCAGAAAGTTGTGCATCTGCTGACCGACCCGGTCGCGCAGGGGCTCGATCCGTACCGTCGCCATTTCGGCCGCGGCCGAAAGACTGCTGTCGCCCTCCGCGTAAAGCGGTGTGAACCCGCAGGCAGCGAGCGGCAGCAGGGCCCCGGCCGCAACGCCTCGGCGCATCAAGATCAAAAAGCTCCGCCGCTGTTTTTCCATGCTTCAGACTACCACGTTCACGATGCGATTCTTCACCACAATCACCTTGCGGGCGGCTTTGCCATCCATGGCCCTCAGGACGGCCGGATCCGCCAGGGCCATTTCCTGCGCCACATCCTCCGGCGCATCCATCGGCAGCGATACCGTGGCGCGCTTCTTGCCGTTGACCTGAACCGCCAGGGTCACCTGCTCATCGGCAGTCAGGGCAGTATCGGCCTGTGGCCAGGCCTCGTCGGCCAGCAGGCCCTCGTGACCCAGGCTCTGCCACATTTCCTCGGCAAGGTGCGGCATCATCGGTCCGATCAGGCGCACAACGAGTTCCAGGCTCTCGCGCAACACGGCGCGCCCGGCCCCATCGGCCGGCTTGAAGCCGCCGAGTGTATTGGCAACTTCGTGGATCCGCGCCACGGCTCGGTTGAAGCGGAACTTCTCGAGGTCGTCGCCGAACGCCTGAACCGTTTTGTGGACGGCGCGGCGCAGATCCAGTGCCGCACCGCTCAGATCACCGGGAACTGCGGTCCCTTTGGGCGGCAGGCTGTCCAGATTGTCCGTCAGCAACCGCCAAAGCCGCTGGGTGAAGCGCCAGGCGCCTTCGACGCCGGCATCGGTCCACTCCATATCGCGCTCCGGCGGGCTGTCCGAGAGCATGAACCAGCGCGCCGTATCGGCCCCGTAGGTGCCGATGATCGCCTCCGGATCCACGACATTACGCTTGGACTTGCTCATGGATTCAGAACGCCCGAGGACCACCGGCTGCCCGGTCTCCAGATGGCGCGCGCTGCCGTCGCCCAGCTTCTCGACCTCTTCCGGGAACAGCCATTTGCCGTCCGGGTCCTTGTAGGTCTCGTGGCAGACCATGCCCTGGGTGAACAGGCCGGCGAAGGGCTCGGGCAGGCCGACATGGCCGACCTCGGCCAGGGCGCGGGTGAAGAAGCGGGCATAGAGCAGGTGCAGGATCGCGTGCTCGACGCCGCCGATGTACTGATCCACCGGCAGCCAGTAGTCGACGGCCCCACGGTCCATCGGCGCTTCGGCGCGCGGGCTGCAGAAACGGGCAAAGTACCAGGACGAGTCGACGAAGGTGTCCATGGTGTCGGTGTCGCGCTCAGCCGGACCGCCGCATTCTGGGCAGGTCGTCTGCTTCCAGCTCGGGTGCCGCGCCAGCGGATTGCCGGGGGCATCGAAGGTCACGTCGTCGGGCAGCACCACCGGAAGCTGGTCCTCGGGCACCGGCACCGGGCCGCAGGCCGGGCAGTGGATGACCGGGATCGGGCAACCCCAATAGCGCTGCCGCGAGATGCCCCAGTCGCGCAGACGGTATTGGATCGTGCTCTCGCCCTGGCCGGCTTCGGCCAGGTGGTCGATGGCGGCCCGCTTCGCCGCTTCAACGCCCATCCCGTCGAGAAAACCGGAGTTGAACGCCGTGCCCTCGCCGGTATAGGCCTCCGTGCCGACCGCGAAGTTCTCCGGATCGGCACCCTCCGGCAGCACCACCGGCACCACCGGCAGTGCGTACTTGCGGGCAAAATCGAGGTCACGCTGGTCGTGGGCCGGGCAGCCGAAGATTGCGCCGCTGCCGTATTCCATCAGCACGAAGTTGGCGATATAGACCGGCAGGCTGACATCCGGCAGGAAGGGATGACGCACCCTGAGGCCGGTATCGAAACCCTTCTTCTCCGCGGTTTCGATGGCTTCTTCGCTGGTGCCCAGGCGATTGCACTCCTCGATGAAGGTTTTCGCCGAGGGATCGCCGGCGGCGACCTCTGCCGCCAGCGGATGGTTGGGCGAAAGCGCGCAGAAAGAAGCACCGAACAGCGTGTCGGGCCGGGTGGTGAAGACCGTCAGGCGGTCCTCGCGGCCTTCGATCTCGAAGCGGATGGTCGCGCCTTCAGACCGGCCGATCCAGTTGCGCTGCATCAGCCGTACCTTTTCCGGCCAACGCTCCAGGCCCTCGAGGCCCTCGAGCAGGGCATCGGAAAAGGCGGTGATCTTGAAGAACCACTGGGACAGCTTGCGGCGCTCGATCAGGGCATTGGAACGCCAGCCGCGCCCGTCGATCACCTGCTCATTGGCCAGCACGGTCTGATCGACTGGGTCCCAATTGACCGAGGATTCCTTGCGGTAAACGATGCCCGCCTTCATGAAGGCCGCAAAGAGCTTCTGTTGCTGGGCGTAGTAGCCGGGATGGCAGGTTGCGATCTCGCGGTCCCAGTCGATGGCCAGGCCCATCAGCTTGAGCTGCGCCCGCATGGTGGCGATGTTGGCGTAGGTCCATTCCGCCGGATGAATGCCGCGTTCCATGGCGGCGTTTTCCGCCGGCAGCCCGAAAGCATCCCAGCCCATGGGGTGCAGGACATTGAAGCCCTTGGCCCGCTTGTAGCGGGCGACCACGTCGCCGATGGTGTAATTGCGTACGTGTCCCATATGGATCTTTCCCGAGGGATAGGGAAACATCTCCAGCACGTAGTACTTCTCGCGGGCCCCGTTTTCGCGTGCCTCGTCCTCGCGTGCGGAAAAGCAACCGGCCGCATCCCAGCGGCTCTGCCACTTCTCTTCAACTTCCTTGGCGTTGTAACGACTCATGGTGTGATCGCAATTGGGACCCGTTCGTTTGGGTCGGTAGCAGGGGTCTCTATGGGTACGCCTCTGTTCGCGTATGGCCCTGTTTCGAAACTGCGGAGCGCAGCGAGGTTCGTGACAGGCGAAAGGCCGTCGCCCGCGGGGGCGGAAGACTGCGCCTGCGGCTCGGGCCCTTCACGGCTTGCCGCGGTTACTGGAGCGACGCGATCCGGAGCTGGCGCGCTTTGGTCAGGATGGCATTCTCGATCTCGACCGAAGTGGTGTTCTCCACCACCGCGTCGACCCAGGCGCCGTTGCGCGGATCCTGTAGCTGGCGGAAGACAGCCGCGCGGACACCGTCGGCCCGCAGGTCGCGGCCCAGAATGTAGACGTTGATTTTGAAGCGCTCCGCCGCGGACTCGGGCGGTGAATACCAGTCGGTGATGATGACCCCGCCGAAAGGATCGGCAGAAGCAAGCGGCATGAAGGAGACGGTATCCAGCGAGGCGCGCCATAGATAGGAATTTACACCTATTCCGGAATCGCCGCCGCTGGCGTCGGGGCGATCGCCGCCGACCCCGATCTGGTCGTTGCCGAGGACCGATCCGCCGGTTTCCGCCAACTTCTCTTCGGTCTCGTCGTAGAAGGTCGCTTCGCCGCCGAGGCCGCAGCCCGCCACAACAAATGCCAGAGCTAAGGCTACCAAGCGCCGGCTCTTGAATCTGCCGCCGCCAAAGGCCGTCGTTGTCATCGCTTTCAGGTCCCTTGAATACCTCTATCTGCCTTGGGCCGCCCCTCATGAGAGACCCAGGCTGAAATCCTTGATCGAGTAGATATCATAGGGCCCTGAAGCGGGCAAAAGAAATGGGCGGCACCCGAAGGCGCCGCCCATCCCAAGACCAAAAGGTCTGCGTATCGGTGTTTCTTAGAAAGAAACAGCCAAGCCGCTGGTCACTGCAACGATGTCGTTGCTGCCGCCGGCGCCGAGGTCTTCCTCACCGACATAACCGGTCAGGAACACGCGGACACCAGGGGCAACCTGGTAGCCAACGTTGGCAGAACCGGCCAGCAGCTCATCACTGGTGTTGTCGTCTTCCGAGATGATGCCGTTGACAGAGAACGACCAAGGACCGGTCGCATAACCGATACCGGCGTCAACCGCCCAAGACTCGCCAACGATTTCTGTGGTCGGACCGCCACCATCGGCATCTTGCCAGAAGGCACCGGCTGCGAAGGTGAAGCCCGCGTAGCTGATCGCTGCGCCACCACCGATGTTGAATAGGTCATCTTCCGGCTCATCGTCAAAGGTGCCGAAGCCAGCGACGAGACCCAGTTCAACGCCAACGCCGTTGAATTCGCCGTCATAACCGAGGCCGAGGCCGATGTGGTCATGAATGCCTTCGGGGTTTGCGTTGTTGAAACCATTCCCATCGCTGCCGTCTTCGGTGTCCGGCGTGTAGCTGATGCCGGCGCTGAAGCCGTTGAAGTTCGGCGTGGTGTAGGTGATCTTCGTCGAGTCACTCGAGTCAGCCATGTCCACCGAGGTCGGTGCACTGCCGCCAAAGGCATCCTCAAGGAAGTTGGAGGTCGGGTTACCGATACCACCGTAATCAACGCCGGAGTTTGAGCCGTTCACCATGAAGGTGTCTTCGGCGCCGTCGTTGTTACCGAATTCCAGCTTACCGAAGCTTCCCTGAGCGTAGATGCTGTTTTCGTCGACGTTGTTGTCTTCGCCGGAATCAGCCTCGATCTCAACGCGGAAGCCAAAGGTGATGCCGTTGTCGGCCATGATCTCACCCTTGACGTGGATTTCCGTGTTCGTCGAGAACGCGAAACCCCGGTCCGAGCTGTCTTCATCTGAATCGCCAGCCGAGGCCACGAAGACCTGGAACGCATTCAGCGTCAACTCCTGGGCAGCGGCAGGCGAAGCTGCCAGGACAGTCGCCCCGACAATGGCACTGCTTGCCATCAATACTTTTTTCATTCCGAAAAGCTCCAAATACGGTGTCTATTGTGGGTACCCCAAGCCACGGGATGGATTGTTGGTACTAGCCTGGACTGCGGATCGCAAGGGCGGGCAAGGGTGTTAAGTTGTTTTTGCGACACACTGTGCCTTTGGTGCAACAGTCGGGAATTTCGGCGGTAGACCAAACACTTCGTCAAGGGCGCTGCGTTCATACGAGAAGCTGGCATTGCGCCATTCGGTTGTTTATGACATCCAAAATATATCGCTATACGATTATTTTGCGACCGTTGTTAACTTTTCCGACGAGCTGCCCGATCCCCTCGCTTGCGTCCAGGGCGGGTTTTGCCTAGAGCACTCCAGGCAATGCCGTGCGCGACGCCCGGCCTCCTCTGTTCTCTAAGGTTAACGCTGCGATGCCCGGAATCCTCTGGCTGGCTTCCTATCCAAAGTCGGGAAACACCTGGATGCGGGTGTTCTTGGCCAATCTGATTCTCGATGAAGCGACGCCCCTGCCCCTGCAGCGCATCAACGAGGTCTGCTCCAGCGAACCCAACGAGATCTGGTTTGCGCCGCTCACCAAGGACGCACCCGGCACCCTCAGCAACAAGAGGATCGCCGCCCTGCGGACCCGGGCGCAGGAACGCGCCGCCAGCCTGAACAAGAACATCATGCCCATGAAAACCCACAGTTTTCTCGGCAAGGACTACGGTTATCCGACGATTTCAGTGAAGGCCAGTATCGGCGTCATCTACATCGTCCGCGATCCGCGCGATGTCGTGCTTTCGGCCGCCGACCACTATGGCCTCACGATCGATCAGGCGATCGAGATGATGGGCGACAAGACGACCCGCGGCCGGGCCATGGCGGGCAATACCGTCTACGAGCGCATGAGCAGCTGGTCGGACCACGTGAAATCCTGGACCAAGTGGCGGCACAGCCCGCTGATGGTGCTGCGCTATGAGGACATGCTGGCGGATCCGCTGCGCCAACTGGGCGGCGTCGCCCGTAAGCTCGGCATCACTCAGGACGACCAGCGGATCGGGCGGGCCGTGCAGTTCTCATCCTTCAAGACGCTCCAGGCCCAGGAGGCCGAAACCGGCTTTGTCGAGAAATCCGTGAACAGCCAGCGCTTCTTCCGCTCCGGCAAATCCGGCGGTTGGCGCGATAAACTGAGCCCCTCCCAGGCGGCGGCCATAGAACGCGACCATGCGGTTCAGATGAAACGTTTCGGCTATCTTCAGGACGAGGCCTGACCATGCCCGGCATTCTCTGGCTGGCCTCCTATCCCAAGTCGGGAAACACCTGGATGCGGGCTTTCCTGGCAAACCTCATTCTCGATGCGACAGAGCCGCTGCCCCTGCAGCGGATCGGCCAAATCTGTCCCAGCGAGCCGGCGGAAACCTGGTTCCAGCCCTTGTCAAAGCGCCCGCTTAGCGAGCTGAAACCCAGGGAGATTGCCGCCCTGCGGCCCAAGGCCCAGGAACGCGCCGTCAGCCTCAACAAAAACGTCATCCCGATGAAGACCCACAGCTACTTCGGCGAAGACTATGGGCAGCCGATCTTCTCCATGCAGGCGACCCTCGGGGCGATCTACATCATTCGCGACCCCCGCGACGTTGTCCTTTCCGCCGCCGACCATTTCGGCAAGTCCCTGGATGAGATGATCGCAAAGATGGCCGATCCCGCCAGCCTCGCTGTGGCCATGCCCGGCACAATCGTCCACGAACTGATCTCCAGCTGGTCCAACCACATCGAGTCCTGGACCAAATGGAACCACCCCGGCATTTACACGGTGCGCTACGAAGACCTGCTGGCCGATCCCTTGGATCAGTTCGGCCGCATCGCCCGGCGCTTCGGCATTGCCAAAGACACCGCGCGGATAGAAAGGGCGATCGACCATGCCGACTTCAAGCGGCTGAAAAAAATGGAGACCGAAGAGGGATTCACCGAACGCTCGCTGCACAGCCAGCGCTTCTTCCGCTCCGGAAAGTCCGGCGGTTGGCGCGAAAAGCTGACGGCCGAGCAGGTAAGTCGGCTGGAACAGGATCATGGCGCCCAGATGAAGCGCTTCGACTATCTTTAGAGCATCGGTAGGAAGATCCATGGTGGATATCGCGGAGAATTTGGCTGAGGTGCGTGGACGCATGGCAGCCGCCGCAACGGCGGCGGCGCGTTCGCCCGAAGACGTTGCCCTCGTGGCGGTCAGCAAGGTGCAGCCTGCCGAAGCCGTGGAACAGGCCCTGGCGGCCGGCCAGCGGGTGTTCGGTGAGAACCGCGTGCAGGAGGCAAAAGCAAAGTTTCCAGCCCTGCGGGCGGTTCATCCGGACCTGCGTCTTCATCTGATCGGGCCGCTGCAGACCAATAAGGTGAAAGAGGCGCTTGCCCTCTTCGATGTCATCGAAACCCTGGACCGCCCCAAGCTGGCCCGCGCGCTTGCCAAGGAAGCGGAAAAGAGCGGCCACTGGCCGGACTGCTTCATTCAGGTGAACACCGGCGAGGAGCCGCAGAAAGCCGGGATCATGCCGCGGGACGCCGATGCCTTCATCGCCGACTGCCGGGATCAGGGCCTCACCATCAAAGGATTGATGTGCATCCCGCCGGTGGACGAGGCGGCGGCGCTGCATTTCGCCTTCCTGCGCGAAATCGCGCGGCGCAACAGCACGTCGGACGCCCCTTTAGCGCTTTCCATGGGCATGAGCGGTGATTACGAGACCGCCATCCGCTTTGGCGCCGATCTGGTCCGTGTGGGCACCGGGGTTTTCGGCCCGCGCCCGGTCAAGCCGGCCGCCTGAGCCTTTTCAGTCGCAGACCCTGAACAGGCAGTCGTCGTCGACGACCGGATTGCGCCGCGGCAACACCTGCCGTCCGACCAATCCGACGAAGTTCGAGAAGTCCGCCGAGGCGATGTCGGCGTTCACGCCGGGCGAGCCCTCGGCAATGGCCACGAAGCGCGTGCCGCGGCAGAGCGCCGCCACCGCGCGTCCGCTGCTGCCGTCGCCGCCGACGTCGCTTGCCTGCAGGCCTTCGCCGCAGAGATCGGCACGGGCAAAGGCCACCGGGGCGCCGTAGGCAAAGCGCAATTTGTACGGTGGGTTGGGCGCATCCACAGGATTGCCGCTGTAGCTCAGTTGGGCCCAGCGGGGGCCGTTGTCCCTGAGACCGTTCACTGTTGCTTCGGTGACGGCCTGCTGCGTCTGTCCGGCGCCCGGCAGACCAAATGTCTCCACCAGCAGGGGTTGGCGCAGGGCCGAAAGGCTCGTGGGCGAATAGCCGGCCGTGAAGTTCTTGTTGTAAACCACGCCTTTGCTGTCGGCGGCGCAGCCGGAAAGGCCGGCCAGCGCGACAAAGGCGGCGGCGGCCAGCAGCAGTCCTGTCTGACGAGGGCGGTTCGTGAGAGGGGATACGCGGGGGCTTGTAGGCATCGGGGGCTCCTGACACTCGAAGGCTTTCCCATAGCTTTACGTAGTCTCTCGCCTCGGCGTTTCCAATCTTGTGCTCAAGCGCCTTCACAAGCGCTTGAGCAGGCTAAAGCCCGCTCGGCGCCGCGGCCAGCACCCGCACGGCATCGCCGGGTTTGGCCTCCGCCAGCAGGGTTATCAGGTTCGCGCGCTCCAGGGCGACACAGCCCTCGGTACCGCTGAAGCCGTCGCGGGCCAGATGCAGGAAAATCGCGCTGCCGAGCCCCGGGATCACCGGATCGTCGTTGTGCCCCAGCACCACGATCAGGTCGTAGATCCCATCGTCGCGCCAGAGTTCCTCGTGGCTCGCCGCATAGGGCAGCTCGACCTGCTGGTTGTAGGCCGGATCTTCGGGGGCGTCGCACCAGCCGTCATTTCTGGCAATCGCCTGGCTGGGCAGGCCCGTGGGCGGGCGGTCGAGCCGGTCGCCGCGAAAGAGCAGGCGGCGCAGCGCCCAGGTGCCGATCGGCGTGGCGCCGTCGCCCTCGCGCTTATCGGCGGCCAGACCGCTGCGGCCAACGGCGCAGCGCCAGCGCCGCTCCCCCCAAAGCGCCGAAAAGCCGTTCTTGTCCGGAAAAACGATCAGGTCCATGGCTGCAGTCTATCGCGGCCCCTTATGACCTCACCAGTAACGAACTCACCCGGCGGAGTTTCAGAGACGCTCAGGCTGATGCGGGTTTGACGGTGGCGGGTTGGCCAGGCCCCGTTGCCGGGTCATGGCCTGATACTTGTCCAGCGCCATCAACATCTGATTGGCCAAAGCAGCATCCGGGGCGGCATCCGGGACAGCCGGATCGGGGGTCGTCGTCGTATCGGCCCCTGAATCGACTTGGGTGTTCAGAACCCGGCCAGTTGCCTTGTCATTCTCGGAAGTCTGGCGCGGCGGCTGGGTTTCGCGGGACGGTCCGGTGGCGGCGGGCGCCGCCGTCGATGGCGGGGGAGCCGCCGCCGCGCCGCCGCGCAGGTCGTTGAACAGGGCGCTCAAGGCATCCTGTCCCGTCAGAACGCCGTCGTTGCCGCTCCCTTGCTTGCGGTCACTTTCCTGAAGAGAGCCGGCCTGACGAGAACTGCTGGGGGGTGCCGGAACCCCCGTGGATAGAGGAACCCCCGTGGATAGAACCCTGGGCGGCGCTGTGATCGGCAGCAACCCGGCGGGGATCACCGTGTTTGTCGCGGCTGCGGCGGGGGCCGGGCCCGTCGGGTCCGTGGTTGTCCGGCTGGCCGCCGTTACCAAGGGGGCTGCGGAAAAGTCCTCCCCGGCTAGATCGGTATTCGGCGTGGCGCGTTGCGGTTCCTCATCGGCCCCGTCGCCACCGAAGAAGGCCAGAACGCTGGTGCCGACGTCCTCACCGGCAATCTCGTCGAAGAAGGTGTTGGCGACGGCGGAAACGAAACCCGTGGGACCGCCAAACAGCGTGCCCCCGAAGATGCGCGCCGGGGCCGAGATCTCGTCACCGGTCAGCTCGCGGTAGAGGGTCGAGACAATGGGGATGTGCTGCAGCGGATTGATGATGTCCAGGAAGTCGTCGAAGCCGAACTCGCCGTCGGTCTCGTCTTGAGCGGCCACTGTACTAGGGGACGTCTTCGCATCGGGGCGCGGCGTATCGGGCGCAGCCGCACGCTGACCGAAACGGCCGGCATCGGCCGCCTGCTGGTTCACATAGCCCCGGGAAAACTGAATGTCGCCCATGAATCCTCCTTCCGCAGAGGCTCAGCAAGATGCGGGCCAAACGGAAAATTCATGAGAATCAAATGGTTATACAAGTCAGCCTGCTCCGCCTGTCTTCCGCCCGGCAATATGTGACCGGCGAAAAAGCGCTGATTTGGGGGGATTTGCCGGGATAGGCTCTAGATCGGATCATGTTTTGACGGAACCACTTCGTGGTTGCGCCAAAACATGTGAATCCGATCGTCATCAAGTGTTTAGAGCAGATTCACCCGGTCAGATGGATCGCTAAGGCGATTCGATCAAACCTGGATCTGCTCTAGGGTCGAGACTCAATTGAGCCACCAAGTGATAGATGCGGCCAGACAGATGGCGGCGAGGAAGATATCGGCGCGCTTGTCGTAGCGGGTTGCTATCCTTCTGAAATCCTTGAGCCGACAGAACATCCGCTCCACGCGGTTGCGGTCTCGGTAGGCGACTTTGTCGTACGATTGAGGATGCTTGCGGGTTGGGTTTGGAGGGATGACCGGCTGGCAGCCTCGTTCGATCAACCAGTCCCGCAGCTTTGCGGCGTCATAGGCGCGATCGGCCAGGAGCCGTTTAGGGGTTGGTATGCGCTCGAGAAGCATGGCCGCGCCGACCAGATCATGGGTCTGTCCGGGCGTGATCGAGAGGGCAATAGGGCGCCCCAGTGCATCGGTTATGGCATGAATTTTAGTCGTCCGTCCGCCGCGCGATCGACCGATTGCGTGCTCGAAGTCCCCCCTTTTGCCCCCGCCGCCGAGCGGTGCGCCTTGATGTGGGTGGAATCGACCGCTGTGGTCGATACGACAACACTTTTACCCGTCAGGGCGTAGAAAATATCCTCCCAAACCCCTTGCTTGCTCCAGCGATTGAAGCGGTTGTAGATCGTCGTGTAGGGGCCGTATTCCGACGGACAGTCGCGCCAGCGCGCTCCGACCTTGAGCATATGGACGATACCGGAAATCACCCGACGGTCATCCACCCGATGAGCCCCGCGCCGACCGCGCGGCAGATAAGGCTCGATCCGAGCCCATTCCTCGTCCGAAAGCCAGTAAAGCCGTGCCATCCAATCCTCCCTGCCTTGGGAAACCTGGATCAAAGAATCACAACTGCAGACGTAGGGGAATCCCTAATTGAGTACCGACCCTAGAACAGATGCCCGAAGCGGTCCGCCTTGGTGGCAAGGTAAAAGGCGTTGTGGCCGTTGGAGGGAAAACTGTGCTCGACCCGCTCTTCCACCGCGATGCCGAAGCGGCTCAGGGCGGCCACTTTCTGGGGGTTGTTGGTCATCAGCCGGACCCGGCGAAAGCCCAGGTGATGCAGCATCTGGGCTGCCGGCAGGTAGACCCGCTCATCGGCGTCGAAACCGAGCTGCTCGTTGGCATCCAGCGTATCGGACCCAAGGTCCTGCAGGGTATAGGCCCGCAGCTTGTTGACCAGGCCGATGCCGCGGCCTTCCTGGGTCAGGTAAAGCAGAATGCCGGCGCCGGCATCGGACATCGCCTTGATGGCGCCGCGCAGCTGCTCGCCGCAATCGCAGCGCAGCGACGACAGCAGGTCGCCGGTGAAGCATTCGGAATGCATACGCAGCAGCAGAGGTTCACTCGGATCGGGTTCGCCGACGATGATGGCCAGATGCTCGGTGCCGCCGTCGTCCGGGCGGAAGGCGACGATACGGGCCTGCTCGGCCTCCGCCAAAGGCACGGCGGCATTGGCCACCGCGGTCAGGGAGCGCGCGGCGGCGAAACGGTACTCGGACACGTTGGCTGCGGTCACCGCCATCAGGTCGCGGGCGTCGGCCCAGGCCAGCGGACTCTGCACCGGGCTGCCCGGCAGGGGCGCAAGAAGGGCCGCTGGAAGCAGCCGCGCCAGCTTGGTCAGCTCGACCGCCGCGACATCCAGCCCGGCGGGCGCGGCGACGACCCGCCGCGCTCTCGTGTTCCGGGCCTCCGGCGCCGTCGGATCGGCAAGGGCCCGGATCCGCTCGGCCTCCCGGTCATCCAGGGCCAGGCCAAGCACGCCGCCGCTGGCGATCAGCGCGTCGGCCTCGGCCATGCCGAGCGCCTGGGCGCGCCGCGCGGTGAGCAGCAGCATGGCTTCGGTACCGGTCAGGCCGGCCAGGGCGGCGAGACCTTCCGGATTGGCCAGTTCCGCCGCCTGGACCAGCGCGCCCTTGCCGGACCAATCGTGCAGCACGATGGTGGCGCCCCGCCGCAGCTCGGCCAGAGCGCGCTCCACCGCCTGCAGAACGGCAGGATCGGCGGATTTCGGATACTTGGCGGTTTCTTGCATCTCTATTGGTCACTTTACGGCGGCGGTCGAGCCATGTCACGTTGGCGCAAGGTCGCAGTCTGCCTCAAAAAATCTGCCTCTTATGGGTCAGGCCGGGTCCATGGAACAAGAGATAAAGCGCCGACCGGGCCGTTACCAGCGTTTCGGCGCCGGAACGGAAGCTTTGCGAGGTGTTATTCAGGCGTCAATCGGGCAGGCAGACCCGGGTCCGGCGCGCAGCGGGGGCAACAGAAAAACAATGACAGTGCAAGAGCAGGCCGGCCCCGAGCAAGCCGACCAGGGGCAGGCTGGGCCAGATGAAAGCGGCGGGCGGCAGAAGGCCCTGGTTTTTCAGGATTACGACCAGGCGGCACTGGATGCCGAGCTCAATCTTCGGGCCCGCTGGCCGGACCACCCGGCCTTCTTCGCGCGCTGGGCGGAGGATTCGGCGGCGGTTCGCGCCGAACGCGGCGGTCTGTTCGATCTCGCCTATGGATCTGAAGCCGCCGAGACCCTCGACCTTTTTCCGGCAGAGGGAGCGGCGCCCGCGCCCCTCCACGTCTTCATTCACGGCGGCTACTGGCAGGCGCTGGACAAGGGTGACTACAGCTATCTGGCACCGCCCTTCGTCGAGCGCGGCATCGCCTTTGCCAGCCTGAACTACGGTCTCGCGCCGAATACGGACATCGGCACCATGATCGCCCAGGTCCGCCGCGCCCTGGCGTGGCTCTATCGCAAAGCCGGGGACCACGGGATCGATCCGCAAAGGATCTGCGTTTCCGGCCATTCCGCCGGCGGACATCTGGCGGCCATGGCGCTTGCCACCGACTGGCCGGCAATCGACCCTGCCCTGCCCCGCCGTCTGCTGGCCGGCGGTTGCTCGGTTTCCGGTGTCTACGATCTGGAGCCGGTGCGGCTCAGCTATCACAACCAGATCCTGGGGATTCCGCCTGAAAAGGCGAAGGGCTGGAGCCCGCTTCATGCGCTGCCGGACGAAGCCGCGCCGCTGATCATTGCTGTCGGCTCGCAGGAAACCGATGAATTCCGCCGCCAGCATGCGGCCTATGCCGCGGCCTGGCGCGGACAGGGCCTCGCGCTTCACGACGTCGCCCTGCCGGACCGCCACCATTTCAGTGCGGTCGATGCCCTGGGCGAGCCGAATCATCCGCTTTTCGCTGCGCTGCAACAGATGTTGGCCGGGCAGCTTCCTTGAACCGTGGCTTGAGCGGTGCTATCTCACAATTTACAGGGGGTCCGAGTGGATTTAGGAGACGGATGTCGGGTATGAGCGGCGCCAGCGGCAAGAAGATTCTTCTCGTCGACGATGATTCGGCGCTTCGTCAATCGCTTAGCGAACAGCTGCGTTTGCACGAAGAATTCGATACCGCCGAGGCGGAAACTGCAGCTTCCGGGTTGGAAATGGCGAAGGCGGACTATTACGACCTGATCCTGCTCGACGTCGGCCTGCCGGATATGGACGGGCGCGAGGTCTGCCGGCTGATGCGGCGCGGCGGCGTCAAGTCGCCGATCATCATGCTGACGGCGGCTGAATCCGATGCCGATACCATCCTGGCCCTCGATGCCGGCGCCAACGACTACGTCACCAAGCCGTTTCGTCTGGGTGTCCTGCTGGCCCGCATGCGCGCCCAACTGCGCCAGCACGAACAGAGCGAGGACGCGGTTTTCACCATCGGCCCCTATACCTTTCGGCCCAGCGCCAAGCTGCTCACGCACGGCGAGTCCAAGAAAAAGGTGCGGCTGACCGAGAAGGAAACCTCGATCCTGAAGTACCTCTATCGCAGCGGCGATACCGTGGTCGGCCGCGACAAGCTGCTCGGCGAGGTCTGGGGCTACAACGCCGGGGTCACCACCCATACGCTGGAAACCCACGTTTACCGGCTGCGCCAGAAAATCGAGAGCGATCCCTCGGCGGCCGAGATCCTGGTCACCGAACCCGGCGGCTATCGCCTGGTGCCTTAACCGAGAGCGGCTCGCGGCTCGCTAGAGCAGATCCGGGTTTGATGGAATCGCGTTAGCGATCCATCCAGCCCGGTGAATCTGCTCTATCCATTTAATGTCGATCGGATCATGTTTTGGCGCGACCACCAAGTGGTTCCGTCAAAACATGATCCGATCTAGGGGCCTGCAGTTCCCGGCGCACCCGGGGCGCCACCGCCAGCAGCACGGCGGCCAGGGCCGCGGCCAGGGTCGTGAGGCCGCCGAAGACCAGGCTGCCCGCCCCCCAGTCGCCGGACCACTTCACCATCTGCGCCAGCAGCAGCGGGCCCATCAGAACCCCCAGATTGCGCCCGGTCATGATGCCGCCGAAGGCACGGGCGGTCTGGCCCGGTCCGTCGGTCAGCACCGTCGGCAGGGCGAAGAGGCAGGTTGGCGCAATGCCGGCGGCAACGCCGTAGAATACCAATGAAATCAAGCCGCTGAGGCCGCCGCCGGTATAGGGCAGCAGCCACCACAGCACGGCCTGCAGCAAAACCGCCCCCAGCAACAGGCGCTCCGGCGCCAGGCCGCCGCGCAGCATGAAGCCGGTTGCAACATTGAACAGGGCGACGAAGACGACGGGCAAAAGATAGAACCAGAGCGCGGTTTCCACCGGCATTGCCAGGACTGCCACCAGGTATTCCGGCAGCCAGGTCATATAGGCGAGATACTGGCCGGACCACAGCATGAAGACCGCGGCGGTCAGCACCAGGCCTTGGCGCTGGCGGCGGCTCCAGGCCTGCGGCTGCGGCTTTTGCTTCTCCGGCGCTGCGGCGCGCTTCGCCGTTTGCCGTCTTGCCGCCCAGGTCCAGGCGGCCAGGAGGAGCGCCAGGGCGATGCTGGCCTGCCACAGCAGGGCCCACCCGTCGACAGGGCCGCCGGCAGCAAGAGCCAGGGGTGCAAGCAGAGCGGCCAGCAACTGTCCGGCGGGCATCCAGGCGGCGACCAGCCCGATAACCAGGGCGCGGTGTTGAGGCGCGGCGGCGCTGGTTGCCAGGGCTGCACCGGTCACCGCGAGGATGGCGAAGGCTGCCCCTTCAAGGCCGCGGCCGAGCAGCACCACTGCCCCCAGTTGGGGCGCGGCGAGACTGACCAGGGTGCCGCAGGCCATCAGCGGCAGGGCCAGCAAGGCCAGGTTCAGCGGGCCATCCTCTTCGGCCCGCCGGCCGATCCAGATCGACAGACCGATGCCCAGGGCGGCATAGACCGACATGAAGCCGCCGGCCAGGACCGGATCATAGGCATAGCGGTCGAGCAGCAGCGGCAGCACCACCGGCAGCTTGAACTGCGAGAAAGCCGCGAAAATCAGCAATGCCAGCCCGAGCGCGATGATCGCGGTGCGGCTCTCCGCCCCCCGGGTCACCCGCTGCCGCCCCATGAGACCGCTTTTTGGGCAATTTTCATTGGGGCGGGCCGCTCCGATTCGTTAGAGTGAACTGATTCTCGGCAAAGCATTTTCCAGTCCGCTCGATCTGCGGGTCTACATAAGTGACTGCCGGACCGAAGGGATACTGGCATTTTGCAGAACAGTGGCGATTTTTTTGTTCGTTTCTGGGGCACCCGTGGCTCGATTTCCTGTCCCGGCGAAGACCACCTGCGCTACGGCGGCAACACCTCCTGCCTGGAGGTGCGCTGCGGCGAGAAGCTGCTGATCTTTGATGCCGGTACCGGCCTGCGCCCCCTGGGCCAGCAACTCCTCGCAGATTCTCCGCTGGAAGCGGACATCTTCCTCACCCACACTCATCACGATCACATCGTCGGCCTGCCGTTTTTCGGGCCGCTGTTCGACAAGCGCAACCGCATCCGTCTCTGGGCCGGTCATCTGATTCCCGATCTCACGCTGCACGATGTGCTGGTCCAGTTCATGAATGCGCCGCTGTTTCCGGTGCCGCCGAAGATCTTCGCCGCCAATGTATCGTTTCACGATTTCACCGCCGGCGACATCCTGGAGCCGAAGCCCGGGGTGCGGCTGATTACCGCGCCGCTCAACCATCCCAACGGCGCCACCGGCTACCGCATCGACTATCGCGGCAAGGCGATCTGTTACGTCACCGACACCGAGCATGTCGAAGGCAAACCGGACCGCAACATTCTGGAACTCATCCAGGGCGCCGACCTGGTGATCTACGACAGCACCTATACCGACGAAGAGTTTCCCAAGTATCGCAACTGGGGGCACTCCACCTGGCAGGAGGGGGTGCGGCTCTGCGAACAGGCCGATGCCGGCAAGCTGGTGATCTTTCACCACGATCCCGGTCATGACGACGCCTTTATGGACCGCGTCAAGGAAGAGGCCGAGCGCATGCGCCCCGGCACAGTGGTCGCGCAGGAAGGCATGGTCCTCGCACCATGACCGCGACGCGGCGCGGTGACATCTGGTCACGCGAACATCTGCGCCACACGTGGTTTGGTCTCCTGACGCTGCTGGGCTTCGCCGAGCGAGGCTTCTTCATTCCCTATCGCTACGCCGGTCAGCTTCGGCCCGAAGACCGCAGCCATCGCTACGATGCTCTGGAAAATCTGCTGCGAAGCCGGGAAGCGGCCTTTGCCGATCTTCTGACCGAAATGGAGGCGATGCTTGAGACCCTGCTCGGGTTGGGCGGGCATCCGGCGCCGGGCCCGCGCTGGAATCAGGATTGGTATCCGCGCTTGGATGCAGCCGCCGTCTATACGCTGATTCGACACTTCGGCCCGAAACGAATTGTCGAGATCGGGTGTGGCCATTCGACCCGCTTTGCCGCCCGCGCCGTCGCTGATGCCGGGCTTGATTGCGATGTGCTGGCGATCGATCCCTCGCCGCGTGCCGATCTGGCGGCCCTGCCGTTGCGCTTTCAGCGCTCCGTGGTTCAGGCCGCGCCGGCCGCCGCTTTTGCCGAGCTTCAGGCCGGCGATTTTCTGATGATCGATTCCAGCCACATTCTGCTGCCCGGCAGCGATGTCGACTTTCTCTTCGGGCGGGTGCTGCCCCTGCTGCCGGCCGGCGTTGTCGTTCAGATCCATGACGTCTTCCTGCCGGACGATTATCCCGAGGCCTGGCACTGGCGCGGCTACAACGAGCAGCAGGCGCTCCTGCCCCTGCTGGCCTCCGGCGGCTGGGAAATCCTCTTCGCCAGCCACTATGTCGCCACACGCATGACTGAACGGCTGGAATCCGGCGGCCTGGCGCGGTTGCCGCTGCCGCCGGGCGCGCGTGAGACAGCGCTCTGGCTGCGCAAGGTATCGGGGGCCCTGGCCGCACGGGAAGGACGGCTGCAATGAGTGCTTCCGGGATCGTCGGCGCAGGCGGGACCGGACAATCCCGGGCGCCGTCAGTCACGCAGAAGTTATGCTTCGCGATGGGCCCGCCTGGCGATCATCCTTTAGACTGGGTCCGGGGTCCGGATCGCACTGCCGATCAAGGAGGCAGCCTTTGGCCGGACTCGGAATTCTACTTGGGAAAAGGCCATGCTGAGCTGGTGGCGCAAGGATCCTGAAGCCGGTCTGCCGGAGCGGGTCAAGGCGGCGGTCCGCGAACAGGAGAACGCGACCGAGCGGCTGATCTCCTGGATTCAGCTTGGCATCGTCGTCATCTTCGGCACCCTCTACCTGATTTCACCGAAGCCCGAGGTCGAGTTCGCGCCGGTGCCCTGGGCCCTCTCGATCTACCTCGTGCTCACCGTGATCCGTGTCATCTGGTCCCATCTCGGGCGGCTGCCGGATTGGTCGCTGGCGGTCTCGGTGTTCTTCGACATGACGCTGCTGATGGTGCTGATCTGGAGCTTCCACATCCAGTACATGCAGCCGGCGTCCTTCTATCTGAAGGCGCCGACCTTGCTCTACGTCTTCATTTTCATTGCACTGAGGGCGTTGCGTTTCGACGCCCGCTTCGTGCTGCTGGCCGGCGTCGTGGCGGCGATCGGCTGGGGCCTGATGATCCTCTACGTGATCTACTACGATCCCTTCGACACCATGATCACCCGCGACTACGTCGCCTACATGACCTCCAACTCGGTTTTGCTGGGCGCCGAGTTCGACAAGATCATCTCGATCCTCATGGTCACCGGACTGATCGCCATTGCGCTGGCGCGGGCCAAGAGCCTGCTGGTGCGCTCGGTCTCCGAACAGGCGGCGGCGCAGGAGCTGTCGCGCTTCTTCGCGCCGGAGATCGCCAAGCGGATCAAAGGCTCGGAAGATGAGATCCGCGCCGGTACCGGCGAACTGCGCCAGGCCGCGATCCTCAATCTCGACATGCGCGGCTTCACCCGCATGGCCGGCGAGGCGCCGCCGGACCAGGTGATGAGTCTGCTGGCCGACTACCAGCAACAGATGGTGCCGGTGATCCAGCGCCACGGCGGCTCCATCGACAAGTTCCTCGGCGACGGCATCATGGCGACCTTCGGCGCGGCGGAGCCGTCGGAAACCTATGCCGCCGATGCGCTGCGTGCGCTGGAGGATGCCATGGCCGCCGCTGCTGCCTGGAAGACAGCCTGCGAGGCCGAAGGGCGCAGTTGTCCGGCCGTGAACGGTGCCGTCGCCGCGGGCCCGATCCTTTTCGGCGCGGTGGGCGACGACAGCCGCCTGGAGTACACGGTGATCGGCGACGCGGTGAATCTTTCGGCCAAGCTGGAAAAGCACAACAAGGATCTCGGCGTCCGGGCGATCTGCGATCGCGAAGCCTATGAGCTTGCCGTGGCCCAGGGCTACCAGCCGTCCGGCCAGATGAAACAGCTGCCGGCGGTGCAGGTCGGCGGCGTGAAGGACAGCATGGGCCTTGTCGTCGTCGCGCCTTAAGGCGTCTCGTCTATTGTCGAAGCGGTTCCAGCCCGCTCCCGAAAATCAGAGTAGGCTTCGGCCTACTTATAGGGATCGGCCGCGTCGCGCAGACCGTCGCCCAGGAAGTTGAAAGCCAGCACCACCAGGAACAGCGGCACCACCGGCAGCATCAGCCAGGGATAGATCACCACCACGTTGATGTCCTGGGCCTCGTTCAGCAGCACGCCCCAGGAGGTTACCGGCGGGCGCAGACCGATGCCGAGAAACGACAGGGCGGTTTCGCCGAGGATGGCCGTCGGCACCGACAGCGAAACCGAGGCGATCAGGTGGCTGGTGAAGCTGGGCAGCAGGTGGCGGCCGATGATGCGGCTGGGGGAAGCGCCCATCAACTGTGCGGCGGTGGTGAAGTCTTCTTCGCGCAACGACAGGATCTTGGCGCGCACGGCGCGGGCAAGGCCGGGCCAGTCGAGAAAGCCGATGATCACCGAGATCCCGACGAAGACGCCGATGGGCGACCAGGTGACCGGCAGCAGCGCCGAGAGTGTCATGAACAGCGGCAACTCGGGGAAGGACCGGATCAGTTCGATGATCCGCAGCACCACCGCGTCCACCATGCCGCCGTAGTAACCGGCGGCGCCGCCGATGATCACGCCGAGGATGAAGGAGATGGCCACCGCGATGAAGGCGATCGTCAGTGAAATGCGCGCGCCGTAGATGATGCGGCTGAACATGTCGCGGCCCAGGCGGTCAGTGCCGAAGAGATAGAGGGTGCCGCCTTCGGCCGGACAGAAGAGATGCAGATCGGCGTCGATGAGGCCCCAGAACTTGTAGGGATCGCCGGAACAGAAAAACCGGACCGGCTGAACCTTGTCGGGACTGGGCACGTATTCGCGGGCCAGGTTCTCCATGTTCAGCCGGTAGTCGTAGCCGTAGACGAAAGGCCCGATGAACTCGCCTTCATGAAAAAGATGCAGGGCCTGCGGCGGTGCGTAGATGTGCTGGGTATCGCGCGTATGCAGGTTGTAGGGCGTCAGGAATTCGCAGATCACGATGGCGAAGTACATTGCGATCAGGAACCAGGCGGACCAGAGCGCAAGCTTATGCCGGCGGAACTTCCACCACATGATCTTCCACTGCGATGCCTGGTAATAGCGTTCCTGCTCCGGCGTCAGCGTGTCGGCGCGGTAGGGATCGAATGGCTCCCTGTTCACATAATGGGGCAGCTCTTCGCCCGGGCGCAGGTCGCGGTCGCTCATTTCGACGAAGACCCCCCAAGCCGGATGCGCGGGTCGAGCATGGCGAGCAGCACGTCGGAGAGGAACACCCCGATCACCACCAGCGTCGCCTCGAACATCAGAAAGGCGCCGGCCAGGAACATGTCCTGGCTTTGCAGGGCGCGCAGCATCAGCGGGCCGTTGGTCGGCAGGTCCATGACGATGGAGACCAGCGCGGCGCCGGAGACGATGGCCGGCAACAGCATGCCGATGTCGGCGATAAAGGGATTGAGCGCCAGACGCAGCGGGTACTTCAGGATGATCTTCGTCGGCGAGAGGCCCTTGGCCCGCGCCGTGACGACGTATTGCTTCTGCAGTTCGTCCAGCATGTTGGCGCGCAGCCGGCGGATCATCGCGGCGGTGCCCGAGGTGCCGATGACGAGCATCGGTATCCAGAGATGATTGATGACCGACAGCACCTTTTCGAAGGTCCAGGGCGCATCGACAAAACGCGGATCCATCAGCCCGCCGATGGAAAGGTCGAACCAGACGTTGGCGTAGTAGAGCAGCACCAGGGCAAAGAGGAAGTTCGGCATGGCGAGGCCGAAGTAGCCGACCAGGGTCGCCGCATAGTCGCCCACCGAATACTGCCGGACCGCGGAGTAGATGCCGATCGGAAAGGAGAGGACGTAGGTGAAGATGGTCGTGGCGACGGCCAGCAGGACGGTGAACCAGAAGCGGTTGCCGATCACCTCGGAGACCGGCAGTTCGAATTCGAAGGAGTAGCCGAGATCGCCCTGCAGCAGGCCGATCAGCCAGCCCCAGTATTGCTCGATGACCGGTTTGTCGAGGCCGTACTGTTCGCGCAGGAAGGCGATGCGGTCGGAATCGACCGTCTCGCCCTGGGCCAGCAGTTCGGCGATGTGGGTTTCCAGAAAGTCGCCGGGCGGCAACTGGATGATGAAGAAGACCACCAGGCTGATCACCAGCAGGGTCGGGATCATCACCAGCAGGCGGCGGGCGAAGTAACTCAGCATCCGACCCCGCCCTTTGTGCTCTCCCGTTCGGCAGAAGGGGTTGGCGAAGGAACCTTTGCGGACTCCGGGGCCGCCGGGCGGCAGCGCATCACCTCGGGCTTGCCGTCCGCGCGGGCGCGCACGTAGTGGCCGTCGCCGATCTCCACCAGGGTCATGCGGTGTTGGCCGTCGATGGTGAAGGGCGCCGGCCAGGCCGTGGGGTCGGAGGCGCGGCCCTGCATCAGCGCCGTCAGGTCGAGACGCTGGCTGGGGTTGGGTTCCGGCACCGCCGACAGCAGGGCCTTTGTGTAGGGATGGGCCGGGGCGCGGAACAGGCTCTCGCGCGGCGCCAGTTCGACCAGGCGGCCGCGGCACATCACGGCGATGCGGTCGGCGATGTAATCCACCACCGCCAGGTTATGGCTGATGAAGATGTAGGTCAGGCCGAGATCCTGCTTCAGGTCCTTCAGCAGGTTCAGGACCTGGGCCTGGATCGACACGTCGAGGGCCGAGACCGGCTCGTCGCAGATCAGCAGCTGGGGCCGCAGGGCCAGGGCGCGGGCAATGCCGATGCGCTGGCGCTGGCCGCCGGAGAAGCTGTGAGGATAGCGCTGGATGTGCTGGCGGTTGAGGCCGACGACGCCCATCAGTTCCTCCACCACCCGGCGCCGCTCGGCTGGGCTGCCGATGCCGTGGATGACCAGCGGCTCGGCGATGATCTCGCCGACGGTCATGCGCGGGTTGAGGGAGGAAAAGGGGTCCTGGAAGACGAACTGGATCTCGCGGCGGAAGGCCATCAGGTCCTTGTCCTTCAGGGCCAGCACGTCGGTCGTTTCATCGCCGGGCCGTCCGCCGGTGAAGCTGATGCTGCCGCTGTCGGGGGTGAGCGCGCGCATGATCATCTTCGACAGGGTGGTCTTGCCGCAGCCGCTCTCCCCGACCAGGCCCAGGCACTCGCCGCGCCGCACCGTCAGGGTGACGTCGTCGACGGCCAGCACCGCGCTTTCCTCGCCGCCGCTGCCGAAGAGGCCGGACTTGCGGATCGAGAAGCGCTTGGTGATGCCTTCGACCTTCAGGATGGTCGGGTCGGCGCCCGCATCGCGTTCGGCCTTTTGGGCCAGGAAGGCGCCGTCCTCCTGCTTCTTGATTTCGCGGATCGGGACCAGGCGCTCGCCCGGCTTCATATGAAACCTTGGCACGGCGCGCAGCAGGGCGGAGAGATAGGGATGCTCCGGCGCCCGGAAGATATCCTCCAGGCTGCCGCTTTCCATGATCTCGCCGTGATACATCACCACCACTTCGTCGGCGACGTTGGCCACCACGCCCAGATCGTGGGTGATCATCAGCACCGCCATGCCCAACTCGGCCTGCAGGTCTTTGATCAGTTTCAGGATCTGCGCCTGGATGGTCACGTCCAGCGCCGTCGTCGGTTCGTCGGCGATCAGCAGGGCCGGGCGGCAGACCAGCGCCATGGCGATCATGGCGCGCTGGCGCAGCCCGCCGGAGAGTTCGAAGGGATAGGTCTTGATCGCTTTGGCCGGGTCCGGGAAGCCGACCAGACGCAGCATCTCGGTCGCCAGTGAGAGGCCCTCGGCGGTGCTGACCTGACGGTGCAGATGCAGCGCCTCGCAGATCTGATTGCCGACCGTGTGAACCGGGGATAGAGAGGTCATCGGCTCCTGGAAGATGATCGAGATGCGGCTGCCGCGGATGTCGCGCATCTGCTGGCTGTCGGGATTCAGACTGGCGATATCGATGACCTCGTCAGCGGTCGCCGGATCGTTCAGCAGAATGCGCCCGCTGTCGATGGCCGCGCTGCGCGGCAGAATGCCCATGATCGCCTGACTGACCACCGACTTGCCGGATCCGGACTCGCCCACCAGGGCCACGGTGCGGCCCGCCGGCACGCGGAAATTCACCCCGCGCACCGCCTGCAGGCGCCCCTCCGGCAGATCAAAGCTGATCCGCAAGTCTCTAATGTGCAGCAGGTTCCGCACCTTTACCCCAGTTCCCCCTACCCCGTGAAGCAGCGTTTATAGGACGTTTGGCGGGGAATCACACCCCGCTCCGTCCGTTGCGGCGCCGTCGACGCCCAGCTCGATCAGATTGCTCGCCGTCGCCGGGTCCAGCTCGAGCCCTTTGCGGTTGGAAGCACGCGCCGATACCTCCGCCAGTTTCTCGAAATCCTCCAGGCTCGATTCAAACTTCAGGGTGACGCCGGCGCCTTTCAGGGTCAGCTCCATGAAGCTGCCGCCCAGAACGCTGCGCTTTCCCCGGCGCGTACCGAAGTAGCGCAGCTTCACCAGCTCCAGCGCCGCCCAGGGCAGCACCCGGGTGGTCAGCCCCCGGCAGGCGATTTCCCCTTCGTCGAGCACAACCTCCAGCTTGTGGCGGTGCAGGGTGCGGATACCGAAGATGCCGAACAGCAGGGCGATGCCGCCGAAGATGATCAGGATCGGCAGGCTCGGCGGCACCGCCGAGAGCACCCCGAGCCCGACGACAAGGCCGGCGCCGGAGCGCAGATAGTCCCCGGTGAGGACCTTCGGCGGATAGCGCAGGACGATCATGCGCCGCCTCCGGCGCGCCGGCCTGCTTGGGCGGGCTGGCCGGTCTCCAGCCGGCGGTCGGGCGCAAAGGCCTCGACGGCCGGCAGGAACCGGACCGCCGGATGGCGGGCGAGCCGCTCCAGCAGGTCTTCGAGAAAGGCCCAGGCGGCCTCGTCATGCACCGCGTGGTGGCTCAGGATTCCACTCGGCTCCGCCGGATCGGCGTTGCCTTCGCGCCGGGCCCTCAGATGATCCGTCAGCAGGGCAACGGCCTCGGCGAAACCGAGGAAGCGGCGTTCCGGGCGCCACTGCAGAATGTCCAGATGACAGTTCACCTGCTGCAGGCCCGGCCGGGGTTGCGGTTGCTTGCGGGCCTTGTAGGTCGAGAGGCCGGTGAAACCCAGCGCCGGCAGCGCCGCCGTCATTTCGGGATCGATACGATTCCAGGGCGGGACGAGAACCGGCAGCGCCCGGGCACCGAAGAGCGCCTTCAGGATCTCCCGGCCACGGCCCAGTTCTTCCGGCGTTTCCGGCCGTTGCCGCGGCGCCGTGAGTTCGCATTTCTTCTCGCCGTCCGGCGCGTGGTTGCGGTGGGCGAAGCCGTGCTGCAGGACCGCGATGTCAGGGGCCTGTTTTGAAAGGCGTTCGGCCAGGGCGGCCTCCGCGCGGTCGGGAATGACCGCCAGGGCCAGCGGTTGACCGCTGCGGGCCGCGAGATCGAGCAGGCGCTCCAGGGCGGCGGTCGGCGCTCCGGCATCGTCGTCGCGCCACCACAGAGTCGCCTTCCGGCCCGCCGCGGCCCAGCGGTCCAGTTCCTGATCCAGAGGCCGCCAGTCGCTCACGCCTCACGCTCCCGCCGTCCGTCCGGCGCTGCCAAATCTCTCTCCGCCAGCTTCGCGATCAGATGGCGTGCGGTTTCGTCGGCGCCGTCCATGGCGAAGGGCTTCGGTTTCTGCTCCCGAGGGGCTTCCAGGGCCCGGGTTATGCCGGCGGCCAGGCTGGCGCCGTTCAGGCCCGCCTCGTCGACAACGGTCAGATAGCCGCGCTCGGCCAGGATGCCGGCGCGCAGGGTCTGCTCGGTTTCGGTGCCGCCGGCAAAGGGCACGACGATGCCGGGCAGGCCGGCGGCCATGACCTCCATCAGGGTATTGTAGCCGCCCTGGCTGATCGACAGGCGCGCCCGGGTCAGCAGCAGGGCGAAGTCGCTGCGCGCCCGCTCGACCTTGACGCCCGCCGGGGCGGCGGCAACGACTTCCTGAAACGCTGATTCCGGCATGTTGGGGCCGATCAGCACCCGCCAGGGGGCATCGGCCAGCGGCGACAGGGCCTTGGCCTCCAGGGCCGCTTCGACAAGGTGGCGGCCGACGGCCCCGCCGCCGACGGAGACGATGACCTCGCCATGGCCGGCTTCCGGATCGTCTGCCTGGGGCGGCGGCAACTGCCGCCCGGCCTCGGTCACGTAACCGGTGTAATGCAGCCGTTCGGCCAGCGTGGCCGCTTCGGGGAAGCTGGTTTCGAGATTGAAGAAGTCCGGGTCGCCGTGGACGTAGAGCAGGTCGAAACCGCGGCGGAAGGTGTCCAGCATCCAGACGGCCTTGTCGGCCTTTTCCGGCCGATTGATGATGTCGCGCAGGGAGCAGGCGATCAGCGCCGGCGGCTGGTCCGCGCGGGCCTCTGCGATCAGCGGTTCCAGCTCGAAGCGCATCTTGCGCCGCCCGAAAGGATAAAGCTCGATCATCACCACCCGGGGCCGGCAGCGGCGGTAGACCGCCAGCAACTCACCCCGGCGCGCGTCCATCCAGGCCTCGTCGACCGGGCGGTCGTCGGCGTCGACCAGAACCGCAAAGGTCTCATCCTGGGCGCGGGCCGGCGCCAGTTGCACCACCTCGATGGACGGCAGGCCCGGCAGGTCGGAAAAGCCGAGGTCGCCGATCGGCAGGCCGCCGGTGACGAAAACGACTTTCAAACCGGCGCGCTGGAGGGCGCGGGCCAGCACCGCAGCACGGCGGACATGGCCGATGCCCAGCAGGTGCTGGACATAGAGCATCACATCGCAGGTGTCGCCGCCCATCGATGTTCCGTTAGCTTCCGTTGCCGTCTCATCTGCTTGTGTTTGTCTCGCCAAAACCCCGTTTCCGCCTCTCTATCCCTTGTTTTCCGTCTGCAGCGGGATGTTGAGTTCCGATATCC
Source organism: Pelagibius sp. (assembly GCF_965249265.1). Taxonomy (NCBI): domain Bacteria; kingdom Pseudomonadati; phylum Pseudomonadota; class Alphaproteobacteria; order Rhodospirillales; family Rhodovibrionaceae; genus Pelagibius; species Pelagibius sp. The sequence continues at coordinate 5,224,584 of NZ_OZ252224.1, forward strand.
GCAGCTTGCCCCCTGCGGACAGCTCAAAGCCGTGGGCGCAGGACCATTGCAGCTTGTCCGCTGGCTTTTCGCGCATGTCCCAGCCGCTGGCAAGGGCGTAGAGCGCCCGGATCACGCCCTTGTGCGTCACCGCGACGACAGTTTGCCGACGGTCGGCAAGTTCTGACAACAGCGGGGCCAGCCGCTGCTGGACCATCCGGGGACTTTCGCCTTTGGGGGGCTGAAAATCCAGGCCCCGCGCTTCGTTTTCGGCCATCTGCGCACCGCCCTCGGCGCGCAGCTCGGCAAGGCGTCGGCCTTCCCAGGCGCCCCAGTCCGCCTCGACCAGCCGCGGTTCGGGCCGCAGGGCGCCGCCCCGCAGGACCTTGCGGTTGAGGATTTCGGCGGTCTGTCTTGCCCTCTGAAGCGGGCTGACGATCCAGTCGGCGTTGTCGGCTGCCGCCGGCAGGCACCAGCGCACTACCGTGCTGCGCCCCTTGTCGGAAAGCGGGGGATCGCTGCGCCCCTGGATCAGGCCCTGCTCGTTCCAGGCGGTCGGGCCGTGGCGGATCAGCAGCAGCGCCGTCAACCGCGGCTCGCTTCTTCCAGGATGCTGTTCAGGCGGCGGGCGGCGGCCAGCAGGCTGTGATTCTCCGCCACCATCCGCGGCGCCGCCTCGCCCATGGCGGCGCGGCTTGCGGTCTGGGTCAGGATTTCCCGTACGCTGGCGGCAAAGGTGGCGAGGCCGGGGTCGCAGAGATAACCGGTAACGCCTTCCGCGACGACGTTCTCCACCCCCGGACTGCGCCCGGCGACGACCGGCAGGCCGGCAGCCTGGGCCTCCAGCAGCGCCATGCCATAGGCCTCGTTCACCGCCGGCCAGACCAGCAGGTCGCAGGCGCTGTAAAGCGCCGGCATCACTTCGGGCTGGACCAGGCCGAGAAAGCGCACCCGCTCCGGCATCGCCCAGGCAAAGGCCTGGCGCACCTCTTCATAGGCTTCGCCGTCGCCGGCGACCACGAGCTGCCAGGGCATGTCCGGGATCGCCCGCAGCGCCTGGGCCAGCATCTGGTAGGAGGCCAGCTTGTCGCCGCGCCGGGTCATGGCGGCGGCCAGCAGCCAGGGCATTTCCGGGTCCAGGTGCTGCTCGCGGGCCAGGGCCTGACGGTAGTCGTCGCGCAGCGCGAGGACCGCGTCGTAGGGCGCGGTGTCGAGAAAGGGCTTAAGGGTGCGGACCTTTGCCTGGTCGGGGATCAGCTTGGCGTCGAGCGGGTTCAGGGTGACCACCGCCGCGGCCTGTTCCAGGGCCTGTAGCACTGCGCGGTGGCTGGCTGCCCAGGGCCCGCTGGCGCGCTTATGCGCAACCGAAGCCTCGGCCACCACATAGGGGATCTTCAAGGCCTTGGCGACGGCCGGGCCGATCCAGTCCGGCGCCTTGTAGTAGAGGTGATAGGTGAACCAGAGTTGCGGGCGCTGGCGTGCCGGCAGCGCCCGATAGCGCCGGATCAGCCGTTCGGCTAGGCGGGCGCCGGTCTTCTGCAGCCTTGTCTGGCGCTTTGCATCGCCGGCAGCCTCCCGGCTGCGGTAGCGGCTGGCCAGGGTGACGTCGTGGCCGGCCTGTTCCAGGGCCTGCATCAGCAGCCGCGCCATCAGGCGATCCCCGGAGGGGTTCGCGTGGGTCGGCGGTTTCAGTGGGGCATAAAAGGCGATACGCATGGTCTGGAACAGGACTACCCTACAGCGATTCGGCGCTTTTGTGCGCTTTTCCGGATCTCAGCAACCGGTCTAAAGCATCGATCCCCCTGTGCATATCAAAATCCCTGCGAATTCGGGCCTCGCCGGCGCGGCCAAGCCGGGATCTGAGGCCGGGGTCGGCGATCAGGCCGGCCAGCGCCCGGCCCAGGGCGGCGGGATCCTCCGGCGGCACCAGAACACCGCTGACCCCGTCTTCGATCAGCTCCGGAATCGCCGCAACCGCCGTGGCCAGGCAGGCCAGGCCCTGGCTCTGGGCCTCCATCAGCACGTTGGGCAGGCCGTCGCGGTCGCCGCTGCGGGCGATGCGGCTGGCCAGGATGAAAAGGTCGGCGCTGCGGTACTGCGCCAGCACCGCCTCCTGCGCCTGGGGCCCAAGCCAGGAAATCCGTCCGCTCAGCCCCAGCTCTTCCGCCTGCTGTTCCAGTTTTTGGGCAAGCGGCCCCCCGCCGATCTGGGTGAGCTGCCAGTGCAGGTCCGGCGGCAGGGCGGCGAGGGCCGCCAGCAGGTCGTCATAGCCCTTTTTTTCGACCAGACGCCCGACCGAGAGCAGGTGCACCGCCGCCGCCGGGCTGCTGCCGTTGCGCGCTGCTGCCTCAGGAGACGCCGCCGGTAAGGCGGCAGGGGCAGCAAAGCGGCTGAGATCGAGCCCGTGATAGACCAGACCCACCCGCCCGGCTTCCGGCGCCAAGCCGCGCAGATGCTCGGCACCATAGGCGGTGCAGGTGACCAGCCAGTCCAGGTCGGCCAGCTTTTCGCGCTTTTCCCAGTCCGGCAGGGTCCAGATGTCCTTTGCGTGGGCCGAAGCACACCAGGGCAGGCCCCGCATCATGGCCGCATAGCGCGCCACGGAGGCCGGCGTGTGGAGGAAGTGGGCGTAGAGCCTTTCGACGTCCTGCGGCAGCTCCGCGGCCAGGACGCAGGCCTGTCCGAAGCGGCGGATACGGTTCGGTGTGCGGTCGCGCCAGAGATCTTGAAGGAAGGTGCGCCGGGCCAGGCGGTAGCCCGGCAGCCTGCGGGCCCGGCGCCAGCTCCGCCACACCCTCGGCAGTTCCTGATAGAGGTATTCCGGCAGGTAGCTGACCGGCGCGGTGATCTCGCCGTGGATCGGATGGCGCTTGGTATCGGTCGGATGGCGCAGCGAAACCAGTTGCAGCCGGAACCCGCGCCGCTCAAGCGCCAGCAGTTCCTGGGCGATAAAGGTCTCGGAAAGGCGGGGATAGCCCTTCAGAACCACGGCGATGGCCGGGGAGCCTGCGCCGGACGCCTGCGCCGAAGGGCTCTGCCTCAGGCGGTCCGGTTGGGGGTCGGTATTGGCAGGCTGCATTGCGACCGGTGTTACCCCTGCCCCAGGGTCACGGCTTCAGCCAATTCAAGCCCTTCGCTGCCCTGTTCCAACCAGTGGTCGGCCAGCCGGACCACGTTCTTGGGCCCGTCGAGAAGGCCGGGTACGACGACTTCGGAAGGCAGGTGTTGCTGCGGCAGGCTGCGCAGGGCGTCGGCCATCGTCCGGGCGTCGCGGTGCCCGTTGTCCTGGAGCATGCGGACCAGACCCAGATCCTGCGCGCGCGAGGCCCGGATGTACTGCTCCATGCGCGGTTCGGTGCGGGGCACGAGAAGGGCGCGCTTATCGAAGGAAAGGACTTCGCAGAAGGTGTTGTAGCCGCCCATGCAGACCAGCCCGGCGGCCTGCGCCATCAGGTTTTCGATGCGCGCTTCAAAGGTGATCGCCTCGACCTTGTCGAGCTTGGCGACACGGGCCTGAAGGTCGCTCTGCACCTCGCTGTTCATGAAGGGCCCCAGAACCAGCAGCGCCGGATGAGGCAGGTCCGGGTCGTCCTCGTAAGCGCGCAGGACCCAGTCGATAATCGCCTCGCCGTCGCCGCCGCCGCCGACGGTGACCAGGATAAAGGGGTCCTTGATCTTCTCCAGGGTCACCTGTGCCGCCGCTTCCGGGATGCCGCGGCGCAGATAGCCGGTATAGCTCATCTTGCTGCGCACGGAATCCGGCAGCGCGATGCCCTCCAGCGGATCGCAGATCTGCGGCAGGCCGTAGATCCAAATGTCGTTGTAGTAGCGGGCCAGGGCGGGCACCACCTGTTTGCGCTCCCATTCCGGCGCCAGCAGGCCGGGCTCGTCCATCACGTCGCGCAGGCCCAGCACGCAGGGGGTGCCGCGCCCTCCGAGCATTGCCAGGGTGCCCTCAACCTCACCGCGCAGGCCGAGCGGTTCCTTGTCGACGATGAAGAGATCGGGATCGAAGGCCTTGGCGGTATGCTCGATGATCGACTCGCGCATCGCCATGGTCTGCTCGATATCGATGTGCAGTGCCAGCGAGGTGTAGTCGCCGTTGCGCAGCTTGATCACCCCCGGCACGCGCACGAAGTCGACGCGGGCGCGAAAGTCGAAGGAGCCGATGATCGGCGATCCGGAGAGAATCAGCACCGACAGCGCCTTGTGCGCCTCGGCCAGGGTGTGCGCAATTTCCCGGCAGCGGCGCAAGTGGCCGAGGCCGAAGCTGTCGTGGCTGTAGATGAGGACCCGCTTGCCTCTGCGGCTTTCCTGCACGCCGCATTCTCCCGTCTCATTGCACGCGGGCGCGACTATGGCACAGGCCCGGCTGTGCAGGAAGCCTGCTGAAAAACCCGCTCGTAGACCAACGAAAGCGTGATCGCGGGCCTCTTGCCGCCGCCGGAGCAGATGTGGAATTGATGGAATCGCCCTGGAGAGCCAGTTCGGGGCGACCGTTTACCCATTCCGGGCCTTGGGCTAAGTTGCCACTGGAGAAGGGCTGGAGCTGACCGCAGGATCAAGCGGTTAGCGCGGATCGACGAGGGGTATGGAACCAAGTATTTTCAAGTATGTGTGGCGGCACAGCAAACCGGAACAATTGGTTATCGTGTTCCTGGTTCTGCTGTCTCTGCCGTTCTATTACTTCTCGCGAACCTGCCCAAGCAGATCGTCAACGAAGGCATTCAGGGCCAGGGTTTCGACGGCCCCGGTGCGACCCAGAGCTTCATGAGTCTGGATCTGCCCTTCGGCGAAGCGCTGTTCGGCCGGCCAGTCACGCTGTTCGATGGCCTGTCGCTGGATCAGGCCGACATGCTGCTGGCGCTGAGCCTCTCGTTTCTGACCCTGGTGCTCGTCAACGGTCTCTTCAAGTTCGTCATCAACACCCGCAAGGGCCGTATGGGCGAGCGTCTGCTGCGCCGCCTGCGCTACGAACTCAGCGACCGCATCCTGCGTTTCCCCCTGATCCATGTCCGCCGGGTCAAGCCCTCCGAGATGGCGACCATGATCAAGGACGAGGTGGAACCGCTGGGCGGTTTCATCGGCGATGCCTTCGCCACGCCGCTGTTCCTCGGCGGTCAGGCGCTCACGGCGCTGATCTTCATCATGGTGCAGTCGATCTGGCTCGGCATGGTGGCGGCGGCGGTGGTTCTTTTTCAGGCTTTTCTCATTCCCAAGCTGCGCAAGCGCATCCTGGTCCTGGGACGCGAAAGACAGCTCACCGCGCGTATGCTGGCCGGGCGCATCGGCGAGCTGATCGACGGTGCCGTCGAGGTTCAAGCCAACGACACCACGAACTACGAGCGCGCCGATCTCACCTCCCGCCTGGGGCGCATTTTCAACATCCGCTACGAAATCTATCAGCGGAAGTTCTTCGTCAAATTCCTCAACAATCTGCTCGCCCAGTTCACGCCTTTCGTCTTCTACCTCGGCGGCGGCCTGTTGGCGATTTCCGGCCATCTGGATATCGGCGCGCTGGTTGCGGTCATTGCCGCCTATAAGGACCTGCCCTCGCCGATCAAGGAACTGATCGACTGGGATCAGCAGCGCCTGGACGTGCAGATCAAGTACGAGCAGGTCATCGATCAGTTCCAGCCGCCGCAGATGATCGATCCGAAACATCAGGCAGCGGACAACGATCCGGGGCCGCCGCTCGCCGGTCAGATCAGTGCTTCGGCCCTGACCCTCAACGACGAGAACGACATTCCGCTGCTGCGGTCCATCAGCTTCACGACCGAGGTAACCCAGCACATTGCGATCGTCGGCAGCAGCGGCAGCGGCATGGAACAGCTCAGCCTGCTGCTGGCCGGCCTGGTTCAGCCGAGCTCCGGCCATCTCTGGATCGCCGGCAAGGACATCGGCGAACTGCCCGCGGCGGTGATCGGACGGCGTCTCTCCTATGTCGGACAGAACGCCTATCACTTTGCCGGTTCGCTGCGGAACAATCTGCTCTACGGCCTGAAGCACCGTCCGGTGATCGAGGCTGATGCGGAACACGCCACCAGCGCGGCGGATCTCGCCGAAACGCGGCGCGCCGGAAACCCGCTTCTGGATATCAATGCCGACTGGATCGACTACGCGGCTGCCGGCGCTGACGACAAGGAAGGCATGACCGAGCGTTTGCTGGACGTCCTCGCCGTGGTCGATCTGATCGATGATGCCTATCGCTTCGGGCTGACCGGCACCATCGACCCCGAAGACAAGCCGGAGGTGGCGGAGGGCATTCTGAAGGCCCGGGCGGCGATGGTCGAACGTCTGGCGACCAGCGGCAATGACGACCTTGTGGTGCGTTTCGAGGCCGAGCGCTACAACATGAACGCTAGCGTGGCGGAGAACCTGTTGTTCGGCACGCCGCAGCGCGCCGACTTCGTCTCCGACAAGCTGGCCACCAACGAGACGCTGGCCCAGGTCCTGCGCGAGGCGGACCTGACGGATGCCTTTGTCACCATGGGCGTGACCATCGCCAAGACCATGGTCGAGATCTTTGCCGATCTGCCGCCGGGTCACCCCTTCTTCGAGCAGTTCAGCTTCATCAGCGATGATGAGCTGCCGGAGTTCCGCACCATCGTCACCCGCGTCGAGAATTCCGGGGTGGAAGCCCTGGACAAGGCGGCGCGCCAGTTGCTGCGCGGCCTGCCGTTCAACTATGTCGAAGCCCGTCATCGTCTCGGCCTGGTCGACGAAGCCATGGCCGGGCGGCTTGTCGATGCCCGGGTGCGGCTGGCCGAGCGCCTGAAGAAAGACTGTCCCGACGCCGTAGAGTTCTACGTCGCCGATGCCTACAACGCCGCCGCCTCGTTGCAGGACAACATCCTTTTCGGGCGCCTCGCCTACGGCCAGGCAAAGGCGGAGGAGACCATCGGCACGACCCTTGCCGAGGTGCTTGACGATCTGGGCCTGCGCAAGACGGTGATCGAGGTCGGGCTCGATTACAACGTCGGCATCGGCGGCGGGCGTCTTTCGGTCGCGCAGCGCCAGAAGCTGGCGATCGGCCGGGCCCTGCTGAAACAGCCGGACATTCTGATCGTCAACGAGGCCGCCTCGGTGCTCGACCGGGCGAGCCTGGTAAGGTTGATCGACAACATTCTGGCGATGCGCAAGGGCCGCGGCGTGATCTGGACGCTGCAGCGGCCGGAACTGGCCAGCCGCTTCGAAACCATCCTGGTGATGGGCGAGGGGCGCCTGGTCGAGCAGGGCAGCTTTCAGGACCTGACGCGCAACGGCGGCACTTTCAAAAATCTGGTTGCGGCAGAGTAGCTGTCAAAAAGACGTGGGGCCAAAAAGGCGCGGGGAACAAGCCCGCGCCAGACACATAGAGGAGCGAGGAAGCGGGGCATGAGTATCGATCAAGAAGTGGAGATCCTGCGGCGTATTCCGATCTTTTCGCAGATCGAACCGGCCAAGCTGAAACTCATGGCCTTTGCCAGCGAGCGCCTGATCTACAAATCCGGGCAGACGCTCTTCGCCCAGGGCGAAATGGGGGATGCCGCCTATATCGTTCTGGAGGGCACCGCGGACATCCTGGTGGACGCCGCCGACGGTCCCCTGCGGGTCGCCCAGCTCTCCGACAACGAAATCATCGGCGAAATCGCCATTCTCTGCGATATCCCCCGCACGGCGACGGTGCAGGCGGCGACCGAACTGGCGACCCTGAAGATCACCAAGGATCTGTTCTTTCGCATGATTATGGATTTTCCGGAGATGGGGGTCGAGGTGATGCGGGTTCTCGCACACCGGCTGGAACAGACCACCAACCAGTTGCGCGAGGCGCGGGCCGCCGGCTGACCCTATATATGAACCTTGTTTTTGTTTATCGGAGCGCGCCGCCATGAGTCGCCTCGACAGCTTCATTCGCCGCGTCCAGGCGCAACGCGCCTGTATCGACGAAGCCATTGCCCTGGTGCAGGGCCTGCCGGGACCGGTTTTCGAACTGGGTCTGGGCAACGGACGGACCTACGACCATCTGCGCGAGGGCTGCCAGGGGCGGGACATCTTCGTCTTCGAGCGCAATGTTGCCGCCCATCCTGACTGCATCCCCGATGCCGAGCACCTCTTCGAGGGGAACCTGGAAGACACCCTGGAGGCCGCCGTCGGGCGGTTTAGCGGTCAAGTCGCGCTGGTTCATGCCGATCTGGGCAGCGGCCGGGCCGACCGTGACGCCAAGGTCTCGGCCTTTGTCGCCGCACGTCTGCCGCTGCTGCTCGCCCCCGGTGGTGTGGTGGCGTCGGATCAGGATGTCGGCTGGCCCGGGGCCGAGGCCCTGGCCTTGCCGCCGGAGGTCCGCCCCGGCCGCTACCACCTCTACCGCAAGGGCTGAGCCGCGTTCGGGCGCTCGCTCCCGTCCTCTTGCCTTCCCCTCCCGCTATCGCGGGAAAGCCCCCTCACCCCGACCCTCTCCCACGAGGGGAGAGGGGGAACCAAAATGACAGCGTCGTCTGTAATTCCCCTCTCCCCTCGTGGGAGAGGGAGGGGCCCGCGAAGCGGGAGGGTGAGGGGGCATCCCGCGTCAGCGGGAAGATAACGGAGCCTCCTGCGCTGGCTAACCGACCGGCAAGACTCTGCGAACGACCTCATGGACCCCCCAAAGCATCCCTTAGGGCGGAAAAATTCATTTCAGATCCAAAACGACCGGCACATGGTCCGAAGGCTTTTCCCAGGTCCGCGTTTCGCGGGCGATGGTGAGGTTTTTCATACGCTTACGCAGGGCTTCGGTGACCAGAACATGGTCCAGGCGCCAGCCGTAGTTCTTGGCGAAAGCCTGGGGAAAGCGGTATCCCCACCAGGTGAAAAGCTGTTCCGGTTCCGGAATGAAATGGCGCGGCGCGTCGATCAGGCCGCCGGCGGCCCAGAGCTTGGCCATGTGTTCGGCCTCCACCGGCGTATGGCCGACGCTGCGCCGTAAGCGCTTGTGATTCCACACATCGTTTTCCAGCGGCGCGACATTCAGATCGCCGACCAGCACCGCCTTGCGGTCCGCCAGCTTGTCTTTGCGGGCCCACTTGGCCATCTCCGTGAGGAACTGGAGCTTGTGAGCGAATTTGTCGTTTTGTTCCGGGTCCGGAACATCGCCGCCGGCCGGGACGTAGAAGTTGTGCAGCTCCACGCCGCCGACGGTGACCGCCACGTGGCGGCAGTCGTCGCGTCCGCACCAGACCCGCCTGTCCGGTTTGCTGAAGCGCCGGCGCGAGATGATGGCCACCCCGTTATAGCCCTTCTGGCCGTGCACCTGGTGATGCGGATAGCCCATTTCCGCCAGGGTTTTCGCGGGAAAACTCTCGGTCGTCATCTTGATCTCCTGTAGGCAGATGACGTCCGGTTCGTGTTCCTGGGCAAAGCGCGCCAGGTGGTCGATCCTTTGGCGCAGGGAGTTGACGTTCCAGGTGGCGATCCTGAGGGGCATGGGCGCTCCAAAGTGGCAGGGAGGGATATCGTTCCGCAGTCGAAACGGAAAAAGTTGATCGTTTCGGACGTGAAACGAAAGCGGATGGCGTTGCCGCGAAGCTATCGCGCCCTGGCGGAGGGTTTCAAGTGCGCCGCGTCCCGGGACGCAACTCTCCTGACAGTTTGAGTCTGGAAGTGGGGGCTGGAGAAGAAGGAACGCCCGGTCGGGGGGGATCCGGGCGTTCCGTTTCTCCGCGGAGAAGCGGAAGAAAGGCAGGGGAATGCATTCTTCCGCAGTTTGCCGGCACGCCTTTGCGGCACCGGCTGTTAACACTTAATTTAGGATCGATCGCCCGCATTGCAATCTCACATCTGCGTGCGCCGTACGATTGTTTGCCGCGGCGGATTTCCCGCTGGCGGGGGTGCATCCGGGGGCTTTGAATTTCAATGACTTGGACCCGAGGCTGGTTGCGCCCGGCTTACCTCTGTATTCAGGTGGTGGCGCTCAGAAGCGGCTTTTCCGCCGTTTTTCTCCGTGCCGCGCGGGCCTGAACCGCCGCGCCGAAGTCGGCGAAGAGCCGGCTGGAGAAGGGGTCTTCCCAGGCTTTGTATTCCGGGTGCCACTGAACCCCCAGGGCAAAGTCGCGCGCGCTGTTCACGCTGACCGCCTCCACCGTGCCGTCCTCGGCCCAGGCCTCTTCGGTCAGGCCCCCGGCAACCCGGTCCAGCGCCTGCCAGTGCAGCGAATTCACCGTCAGCGTTTCCGCCCCCGCCATGGCCGCCAGGGGTCCGCCGGGGCGCAGGCGCACCGGATGCCTGGGCCCGTACTGCACATCGAGCTCGGGATGCTGCGGGCGGCGATGGTCCATGCGCCCTTCGATCTCGTGCACGCGGGGGTGCAGGCTGCCGCCCAGGGCCACGTTCAGTTCCTGGAAGCCGCGGCAGATGGCCAGAAAGGGCACGTCCTCCTCCAGCGCCAGCCGGATCAGCGCCAGACTGGTGGCATCGCGCGCCCGGTCAAAGGGCTCGGCCTCCGGGGTTTCTGGCTGGCCGTAGTGGTCCGGGTGCACGTTGGAGGGGCTGCCGGTCATCATCACCCCGTCGAGCCGGGCCAGCAGGCCCCGCAGGGCCAAGAGGTCCTCGCCCAGCGCCGGAATCATCAGCGGCGTCGCCCCGGCGCAGACCGCCAGGGCCCGCACATACTTGTCGCCTACGGTATGAAAGGGCTGGCCCTCGACATTGCGCAGACAGGCCGGCACGGCGACCAGGGCGGTTTCCGGGAAGTTCGACATCTCGTTCATGCCTTTCTAGGTACGCCCGCGCCGCGCGGCTGACAAGGGCTCTGCGCTGGGCTTCCGGCCGCTGGCCCTCGCGGCGGCGTGACTTGCCGTGTCCCGCCGCGCCTGCCATATCAGCGGTGATCATGGTTGAGCTGGATTTTCTTCTGGGCTGGAAGACGGCGGCGGTGGGATTCTGGATCCTGCTGTTCTTCGCTGCCGAACGCCTCCGCCCCGCGGCCCCGCCGCCGGTTGGGGGAGACCCTCAGGAACATAACCCAAGGGGCGGCTGGTGGCGCGTTGCCCGCAACCTCAGCCTCTGGCTGATGAATGCCGCGCTCTCACCGCTCGTCGTGCTGCCGCTCACCTTCTGGGCCGCCAGCCATGCCCTCGACTGGCGGCCGGCCTGGTGGCAGGGGTTGCCGGGCCTCGCCCTCGACATTCTGCTGCTCGATCTGCTGATCTACTGGTGGCACCGCGCGAATCACGAACTGCCGTTTCTCTGGCGCTTTCACGAGGTCCACCATCTCGACCGTTTCCTCGATACCACCTCGGCTCTGCGGTTCCACTTCGGCGAGGTGCTGCTCTCGGCGCTCGCCCGGGCGGCGGTCGTCCTGGCGCTCGGGTTCCCTTTTTCCTCGGTGCTGGTTTTCGAGGCCCTGGTGCTGATCGCGGCGATCTTCCACCACTCCAACCTGCGCCTGCCGGCCGGGCTCGAAAACGCCCTGGCAAGGCTGATCATCACGCCCTCGCTCCACTGGGTACATCACCACGCCCGGCGACGGGACACGGACTCCAACTACGGCACGCTGTTCAGTTTCTGGGACCGTCTCTTCGCCAGTCGCAGCCTGACGCCCCGCAGCCTGGCCATGCCCATCGGCGTCGAGGGCCGCGATGAGGAATCCCTGCCGGCGCTGCTGCTGCATCCCCTGCGCGCTGCGCCGGCGGCTGCGGCTTCCGGCCGCAAGGACCTGCCTGAGGGCTGATATTCCAACCTGCCCCAGGCGCTACCCCGAAAGTCGAAAGGCTAACTCAAAAGTATAGCCCGCCGCCTTGGTTTGAACCGCGGCCGAGAACTCCCCGACACAAGCGCGAACGGTCAATTCCGACCGAGTCACGCCGCATTCATTCAACAAACTCTTGGGGAGTTTAAAATGAAAACCTTTGCTTATGCGCTTATCGCCGCCCTGGCCCTCGGGGCCACTCAGTCCGCCGTTGCCGAGCGGGCCAAGCCCTCTCAGCCGACCGCGCCGACCCTGAAGGTGGAACCTCATAAGGCCAAGCCGGATCTCGTCGTTGTTCAGGCCGTCCGCGGCCCCGATTATCCTGACGGTGTGGGCCGGATCTACATTGTCTACAAGAACATCGGTCCGGTCGCCGCCGGCAAGTCGACGGGTCTCGCCACCCACGACAACAATGTTGGCTGCGGCACCTACATGGCCGTGCCGCCCCTGGCCCCGGGCGCCGTGTCCGGGCACACCATCAAGTACTGCAAGGACGTGCCGACGGGTACCCGCATCCGGGTGATCGCCGACGTTCAGAAGAAGGTCGATGAGTCCAAAGAGAACAACAATCGTCGGTTCTTCAACTGGTAAGCCCTAGAGCAGATCCGGGTTTGATGGAATCGCTTGAGCGATCCATCAAACCCGGTGAATCTGCGCTAATCCTAAGTGTAGAGCGGATTCACATGTCCAGACGCAAACACCAAAGTGTTTCCGTCTAAACATGATCCGCTCCAGCGGCGGTCCGGGATTCCGCGCAGATCCAGGGCCCGGGCCGCCGGACCGGTAGCCGCCCTTCAGCGGTGGCCAACCGTCAGCGGTCGCGGCCGCGCTTGTTGTGGACTTCCAGGTCGCCGTACTTGAAGAGGTCGCCGTCGATTATCCCGCCGTAAACGGGATTGACGAGGGAGACCTGGGTCTCAATGCCCTGGGGGTCGGTCAGCTCCCACTTGCGCAGGGTCAGCGGCCGGTCGGTGAAGACCAGGGTGACGGCGCCGCCGTCCGGCGTGTCGGGATCACGCAGCGACACCCTCAGGGTACCCAGCGCCTCTTCGATGCCGACGATATCGACGTTGTCGTCGAAACGCACTTCCTCGCGGATCAGGAACCACAGCGGGGTTTCCCAAAGCGGCAGGAAGGTCGCCTCTTTCAGTTCCTTGTCGTAATAGAGCAGTGTCAGCCCGTTTGCGATCAGCAGCACCGGGGTCGGCGGGTCGTAGTCGAACCGCATCTGGCCCGGCCGGTCGACGAAAACCGCACCTTCGGCATAGCCGCCGTTGCTGGAGGTCTGCACGAAGCGCGCCTCCATGGTGCTGATGTCGTTCAGAAAACGCTCGACCCGCGACAGGGCCGAAACCTGATCCGGCGAGAGCGCGCCCAAGGGCTTTTGGTTCTGGGGGGCCTGATTCTGCGCTTGTAGGGCAGGCGCCGTAACGAGTCCGCCGGCCGCCGCAAGCCCGGCGGCCGCCCCCAGCTTCAGCAGTTTCCGGCGCGGTATGATCATGGTTTTCCGGGTCATACGTCGCCGCCGCCCGGCGGGATCACTTCGCGCTTGCCGACGTGGTTGGCTGCTGAAATCAAACCTTCGCTCTCCATGCGCTCGATGATCCGGGCGGCGCGGTTGTAGCCGATCTGCAGGTGGCGCTGCACGAAGGAGGTCGAGGCCTTGCGGTGCTGCAGCACCAGGGCGACGGCCTGATCGTAGAGATCGTCGCCGCTGCTTTCGCCGAAACCGCCGCCGCCGCCGTCAAACTCGGCCTCGGCGTCTTCGGTGATGGCTTCGATGTAGGAAGGCTCCCCCTGGCGTTTCAAGAAGGCGACGACATCTTCCACTTCCTGGTCGGTGACGAGGGGGCCGTGGACGCGGGTGATGCGCCCGCCCTGCGCCATGTAGAGCATGTCGCCCTGGCCCAGAAGCTGTTCGGCGCCCTGTTCGCCCAGGATGGTGCGGCTGTCGATCTTGGAGGTGACGTGGAAGGAAATCCGCGTCGGGAAGTTGGCCTTGATGGTGCCGGTGATGACGTCCACCGAGGGGCGCTGGGTGGCGACGATCAGGTGAATGCCGGCTGCCCGCGCCATCTGGGCGAGGCGCTGGATCGCCGCCTCCACATCCTTGCCGGCGACCAGCATCAGGTCGGCCAGCTCGTCGACGATCACCACGATCAGCGGCAGGGGGTCGAGGTCGAAGGGCTGCTCCTCGAAGATCGGCTGGCCGGTCTCCGGGTCGAAGCCGGTCTGCACCTTGCGGGTCAGCACCTCGCCCTTGCGCTGGGCTTCCTGGACCCGGGCGTTGTAACCCTCGACATTGCGCACGCCCATGCGCGACATGGCGCGATAGCGCTCCTCCATCTCGCGCACCGCCCATTTCATGGCGACCACCGCCTTTTTGGGTTCTGTGACCACCGGCGCCAAAAGGTGCGGAATGCCGTCATAGACCGACAGCTCCAGCATCTTGGGGTCGACCATGATGAATTTGCAGGCTTCCGGCCCCAGGCGGTAGAGCAGCGAGAGGATCATGGCGTTGATCGCCACCGACTTGCCGGAGCCGGTGGTGCCGGCCACCAGCACGTGGGGCATGCGCGCCAGGTCCACCAGATTGGGCACGCCGCCGATGTCCTTGCCCAGCACCAGGGGCAGCTTGCCGCCGTTCTTTTCGTAGTCTTCGGCGGCCAGCAGTTCGCGCAGATAGACCGTATCGCGCTTGGCGTTGGGCAGCTCGATACCGATCACCGAATCCCCGGGCACCACGGCGACACGCACCGAAACCGCGCTCATCGAGCGGGCGATGTCGTCGGCCAGGCCGACCACGCGGCTGGTCTTGGTGCCCGGCGCCGGCTCCAGGTCGTAGCGGGTGACCACCGGGCCGGGACGCACCTTCACGATCTCGCCGCGCACGCCGAAGTCTTCCAGCACCGTTTCCAGAATGCGGGCGTTCTTCTCCAGCGCGTCGCGGTTCATGCCCTGGCTCTTGCCGCCGCCCTTGGGCAGATCCAGCAGGTTCAGGGGCGGCGTTTCGTAGACCCCGGTCGCGCCCAGGTCGAGGCGCCCCTGGGCGGCGGCCTTGGCGCGGCGCGACGGCTTGGCCTTGCGCGGCTTGGTGGCGACCAAAGCCGCTTCGGCTTCTTCCTCTTCAAAGTCCTCTTCCGGCTCATAGGCCGCCGGGCTCGTGTAGGCCGGGGCCATATCGTCTTCGTCGAGCTTCGGTTCGACGCGCTGGCGGCTGGCCTCGCGGCGTGCCGCCCGGGCTTCGCCCGGCTCACCCCGGCTTTGGCGCTGCATGGCCTGGCGGATACCGCGGCTGGCCCCGCCGAAGACCCAGGCGACCCCGCCGCGCAGCATCTGCCACTCCGGCCGGGTCAGGCCGAGGGAGAACAGCAGCGCCGGCAGGCCGAGGATGAAGGCGGCCAGGGCCAGCATCCAGAAGGGGGTGCCGAGGAACAGGCCGAGATCGGTCAGCGCCAGATCGCCGACGAAGCCGCCCAGCCTGTTGTCGAGCGGCCAGGAATCCGGTTTGGGGATCGCTTCGAAAGACATCGCCAGCAGGATCAGGCCGGTGGGAAAGGCGGCGAGGCGCCACCACCAGCGGCTCGGCAACTGGCGTTCGCGCAGCAGGCGCCAGCCCCAGGCGAAAAGCACCAGCGGCGCCAGCAGGGCGGCAAGGCCCAGTGATTGCATCATGATGTCGGCGGTGTGGGACCCGAACAGACCCAGGGGATTGCTAACGGGGGGATTGCTGACCGGAGGTTCGACCGCCGTTGTCAGACCGCTCTCTGCGCTGCCGACCGCATCGTTCCACGAGGGGTCCTGCGGATTGTAGGTCAGGCAGGACAGGAAGACCGCAAAGGCCAGCACCGCCAGCAGCGCACCGGCCAGTTCGATGGCGCGGTTCTTGAAGAACGTGCTGGTGCCGCTGGGCAGCAGCGGCGGCCGCGCTTCGCGCGTTCCGGCGTTGCTCAGTCGCATAGCCATGGTTCTAACCCTCTAAAGCTGCCGACAGCGCCGGCGCGTCGCTGTTGCCCGCCCCATCGCTATCCCCGTCGTTATCAAGGACCCGGACGATCCGCTTCAGGCCCTCCTCGGTGGTTGCCGCGTCATAGACCAGGGCGACACGGATGTAACGCCGGCCCGGATTGTGCCCTGCGGCGTCGGTTTCACACATATAGGCCCCGGGCACCACTCTGACGGCGGCTTCGCGCCACAGCTTCAGGGCCGCCGCCTCGCCGTCGCCGACGTCGAGCCAGAGGAAGAAGCCGCCGTCGGGCTTGGCGAAGCCGAAGCGCTTGCCGAGCAGGCGCTCGGCCAGGGCGAAGTTCTTGCGGTAGTAGGCGCGGTTGGCCTCGACATGGCTTTCCTCGCGCCACAGGCGGGCACCGGCGGCCTGGATCGGATGGGGCACGCCGGCGCCGCCCATCTTCAGCACGGCGTCGAGCCCGTCGATCAGCTTGGCGGAGCCAGCGGCGAAACCGCAGCGCAGGCCGGGCACGGAGGAACGTTTGGACAGGGAATGAAAGACCAGCACCCGGTCGAGTGCTGCCTCGCCGCTGCCGCTCAACGCCGCCGCCTGCAAGGCGCCGGCGGGCGGCCTGTCGTCATAGATCTCGGCATAGCATTCGTCGAAGGCGACGACGAAGTCGTGGCGCCGTGCCAGTTCGATCAGCTTGCCGAGCTGTGTCACATCGGCAGCGGCGCCCTGGGGGTTCGACGGTGAACAGAGGAAGCAGAAGATGGCGCGGTCCAGAACCGCGGGGTCGAGGGATGCGTAGTCCGGCAGGAAACCGCTTTCGGCGGTGGCCGGCACGAAGACCGGTTCGGCCCCCACGGCAACCGCCGCCCCGGCATAGACGTGATAGAAGGGATTGGGCATCAGCACCACCGGCGGCCCGGCGCTATGATGTTTTTGGCCGTGATGGTTCTGCGCATGGTCTTGGGCTGCGGCCAGCAGGGCGAAGAACAGGCCCTCGCGGGTGCCGGGCAGCGGCAGGATGGAACGCTCGGTCGAGATCAAACCCTCGGGCAGGGCGTAGCGCCGCTGCAGCCAGGCGCCGCAGGCGTCGCGGTAGGCGTCGATGCCGCGCGGCAGCGGGTAGCGCGACCAGCTTGCCGCGGCGGCGGTGATCTCTTCGGCTACAAAGGCGGGCGGCTGGTTCTTCGGCTCGCCGATGGACAGCAGGATCGGCGCGCCGTTGGCAGGATCCGGCGGGCTGTCACCGAGCAGACGGTTCAGCCTGGTGAAGGGATGAAAGGTTTGCAGCGAACGGCGGTCGGCCAAGATGGTCTCTGTCTCCAGGGTTCGACTGGAATCGGCCGGCTATCGAAAGGGTCGCGGTGTGAAGCGCCGGGCGGCCCTCCCGGCGGCGCGATAAAAACAAACGATCCTAATGCGCAACGATTCTAATAGTTTGGCGATTCTAACGGGCCTGCCACGGCCTCACAAGCGTGCCCTGGCCCAGAAAGTCGCGGCGAAATCCACGGTGGAATCCAGGGCGAATCCATAGCCTCGGGGCGGTCATAGCAGAAAGCCTAGCCCCGGATTTGGGCAAAAAAAGGGCCCGGAAGCAGCGCTTCCGGGCCAGGCTGGCAGAGGATAATCACATCGGCCTTGGGGAAGGTTCCTGTGGGAAGACCCCGCAGGCCCGCCCCATCAGCGCGATGCAATCATCGGAAAATTCAGTTCATGTGGTTCACAAGGCCCCCGATCACAGAGATTGCGAGCCGTGGCCGAACTCGGGATAGGCCTCCATCCCCAGTTCCGCCTTGTCGAGACCCATCTCCTCGGCTTCCTCGTCGACCCTGAGGCCGATGGTAACCTTCAGAGCGAACCAGACGATGGCGCTGGTGACGATCATGAAAGCACCGATGGCAACGATGCCGACGACCTGGGTGACGAAGCTGCCGCCGCCGAAGATCGCCACCGCCAGGGTGCCCCAGATACCGGCCACCAGGTGGGCGGAGACAGCGCCGACCACATCGTCGACCTTCAGTTTGTCGAGCAGCGGGATGGCGAAGACCACCAGGCCGCCGCCGATGGCGCCGATGATGATCGACAGAAAGTGGTTCTGCAGATCGGGGCCGGCGGTGATCGCCACCAGGCCGGCGATGGCACCGTTGAGCGCCATGGTCAGGTCGATCTTTTTGTAGATCGCCTGGGTCAGGAAGATCGCCGCGACCACACCGCCGGCTGCCGCCAGGTTGGTGTTCACGTAGACGATCGCCATGGCCGAGGCATCGAGCGCCGAGCCCAGGGCGAGCTGGGAGCCGCCGTTGAAACCGAACCAGCCGAGCCAGAGCACGAAGGTGCCCAGGGTGGCCAGAGGCAGGTTGGCGCCGGGCATCGGGTGCACCGCGCCGTTGGCGCCGAACTTGCCCTTGCGCGCGCCGAGGATGATCGCCCCGGTCAGCGCCGCCCAGCCGCCCACGGAGTGGACGATGGTGGAGCCGGCAAAGTCGGAGAAGCCCATCTCGGCCAGCCAGCCGCCGCCCCAGGTCCAGGAGCCCTGGATCGGGTAGAGAATACCGGTGAGGATGACCACGAAGATCATGAAGGGCCAGAACTTGATGCGCTCGGCCAGGGTGCCGGAGACGATGGAGGCCGCGGTGGCGACGAAGACCATCTGGAAGAACCAGTCCGACATCACCGAGTAGCCGTTGGCGGTGACCGCCGCGACCAGTTCCGGTGTCGCCTCGTCCGCGCCCAGCAGCGCGATTTCCGCATCGCTGGTGTTGTAGAAACCGCTGAGGGCGCCGAAGTAGCCACCGTCGACGTTGGTGTACATCAGGTGATAGCCGATCACGTAGTACATGATGCCGGCGACCGAATAGAGCGCGATGTTCTTCAGGCAGATCGTCGCGGTGTTCTTGGTGCGCACCAGGCCGGATTCCAGCATGGCGAAACCGGCGGCCATCCACATCACCAGGAAGCCGCTGACCAGGAATGCAAAGGTGTTGAAGACGAAGGCCGTCTCTTCAGTGACCTGCGCGTGCGCCGGCGTCGTCGCCAGCAGGAAAGCGCCACCGGCGAGCCCTGCCAGGCCGGCCGTGCGCTTCATCTTGTTGCCCGTAACTCTCATCTGTTCAGATCCCCTTTTTAGAGCGCCTCGGCATTGGTCTCGCCGGTGCGGATCCGCACGGCGTGGCCGATGTCCATGACAAAGATTTTTCCGTCGCCGATGCGCGCCGTGTTGGCGGAGCTCTGCACCGTTTCCACGACCTGCCCGACCAGCTCGTCCGAGACGGCGACCTCGATTTTCACTTTGGGAAGGAAGTTCACCGAGTATTCCGCCCCGCGGTAGATCTCGGTCTGTCCCTTCTGCCGGCCGTAGCCTTTGACTTCGCTGACCGTCAGGCCCTCGATGCCGAGACCCGTCAGGGCCTCGCGCACGTCATCCAGCTTGAACGGCTTGATAATGGCCATTACCATTTTCATGATCAGGCTTACCCCTCTCCTCACCAGCACCCTTGCGAAAACGATGGCCCCGGGTGCAAGGGGGGCCGCTCGCCGGGCGCCGCGCCCGGGTGACTCCGCCGTATCAGTGGGGCTGGATCAGTGGGACTGGCCCAGCGGGACGGCGGTCTCGGGCCTCACAGAGTCAAGAAGCGTGCCAAAATGATGCTGCGCTGCAAAAAAGCCGGAAATCGGCGCTTTGCCGGCTTCAGCGGTTTAAGCTGTTCATTTGTAGACCTATTATAAATACTGCCTATTTTTTACGCTTTGACTAAGAGCAGATTAAAAAATAGGCAGTACACGAGCGAATTCAGACCCGTGGGCTTAGCGGGTTGCTGAAATAGGGCTCTGGAATCCTTGGCCATCCTTCGAGACAGCCCATAGAGCAGATCCGGGTTGGATGGAATCGCTTTAGCGATCCATCCAACCCGGTGAATCTGCTCTAATCTTAGGTGTAGAGCGGATTCACATGGTTAGACGGAAACACCAAAGTGTTTCCGTCTAACCATGATCCGCTCTAGCGGGGCTTCCTCAGGATGAGGGTTGCTTTGAATCCAGCCATTGAGCCTCATGCTGAGGAGGCGACCCTGATCCTAAAGGGGCGCCGTCTCGAAGCATCGCTGCGCCGAACTCATGCTTTTTCGGCAATCCCTTGGAGCATATCTGTTGTTTCCGCAGCGCCGCAGGGCGTTGGCCTGCGACAAGCTGTCCGGCCGGCGGGGCGTTTGCGGACTTGCCGGGGGGTGCCGGGCTTGTAGTCTTTCACTAAGGTCTCCGGGGACTAAGATCTCCCGGCACTAAGGTCTCCAGGTGGGAGACCGGGATTGGGGAAACGGCCATGCTGAGCGCGGCGCAGAAGCGGCAGTTTGAGGAAGACGGCTTTCTGGTGGTCGAGCAGGTGCTTGATCGGACCCGGGTGCTCGATCCGCTCATGGCGGAGTACGCGGCGGTCCTGGACGGGCTCTGGCGCGAATGGATCGCGACCGGCGCGCTGGACGCGGACGACTCTGATGGCAGCTTTCAGGACCGCATTCTGCGGATCTATGCCGCCGGGCTCGACTATTTCCAGCCGCTCGACATCTCCCTGCCGCCGGGGGCGATAGCCGAAGACACGCCGTTCCACGCCGGGCCCGCCGTCTTCAACATGATGACCGACGAGCGGCTGCTGGATCTGGTGGAATCCGTCATCGGGCCGGAAATCACCTCCAATCCGATCCAGCATGTGCGCATCAAGCCGCCCGCCGTCGATCTTCGCGCCGATGAAATCCGCGCCCACATCACCGCCACGGGCTGGCACCAGGACCGGGCGGTGACCCTGGAGGAAGCCGACGAGACACAGATGGTGACGGTCTGGGTCGCGGTGACCGAGGCGACGGAGGAGAACGGCTGCCTGCAGGTCATTCCCGGCAGCCATCGCGGCGCCATGGTGCCGCACTGCCCCAACAGCGGCAACGTGGGCATTCCGGCGGCAGCGATGGCCGGGCGAGAAGGCAAACCGCTTCCGGTCGGCCCCGGCGGCGTGGTGCTGTTTCATCCGCTGACCATTCACGGCTCCCTGGCGAACCGCTCGCAGGACCTGCGCTGGAGCTTCGACATCCGCTACAACAGAACCGGCGAACCCACCGGCCGCCCGATGTTCCCGTCCTTTGTCGCGCGCAGCGCCGCCCGGCCGGAAAGCGTTTTGCGCGATCCGGCGGCCTGGCGCCGGCTTTGGGAAGAGGCCCGGGCAAGGCTGGCACAACAGGAAACGACGACGATCCACCGCTGGTCGCCAGATGCGGCGCATTGCGCATAAGCAGAGAGTTTTGAGCAGGAAAACCCAGTATGACGAGACAGGTATGACGGCAGAAGTCGAAACCGAAGTTCTGATCGCCGGCGGCGGCATGGTGGGCCTCAGCCTTGCCGTCGCCCTGGCCGATGCCGGCCTCGCGGTGATGGTGGTCGACCGGCTCGACCCGGCGGCGATGAAGGAGGAGGCTTTCGACGGCCGCTCCTCGGCCATCGCCCGCGGCTCCCAGCAGGCGCTTTCCGTGCTCGGCCTCTGGCCGGGCATGGCGGAAGCGGCCTCGCCGATCCTCGACATCCGCATTTCCGACGGCCATCCTTCCGGAAGGAATGGGGGTTCCGAAAGGCGCGGCGGTGCCTCCTCCCTGTTCCTCCACTTCAGCCACCGCGATACCGAGGAGGGACCGGCGGCCGACAAGGGCATCCCTCCCGACATCCCCCCCGACATTCCCCCCGGCATTCCATTGGGCCACATCGTCGAGAACACCGCCATCCGCCGGGCCTGCCTGGCGCGGGTGAAGACCCTGCCCAAACTCGATCTGCGGGCGCCGGCGGAACTGGCCTCGGTCGCGCGCAGCGCCGCCGGCGTCAAAGCCGTGCTGGGCGACGGCACCACGGTTTCGGCGCGCCTGCTCGTCGCCGCCGACGGGCGCGGCTCGGCCCAGCGCCGCGCCGCCGGCATTGCGGTGACCGAGGTCGGCTATGGCCAGACCGGCATCGTCGCCACCGTGATGCATGAACGCCCGCACAACGGCGTCGCCCATGAACACTTCCTGCCGTCCGGGCCCTTCGCCCTGCTGCCGATGACCGATGCCGAGGACGCCGAGGGCCGGATCGTACATCGCTCCTCCCTGGTCTGGACCGAGCGGACCAATCTGGTACCGGCCATGCTGGCGCTGGACGACAAAGGTTTTGCCGCCGAGCTACAGCGCCGTTTCGGCGACTCCCTGGGGCAACTCGCGCTCTGGAGCGCGCGGCGCTGGTCCTATCCGCTGTCGCTGCTCCATGCCGAACGTTACATCGACCAGCGCCTCGCTCTGGTGGGCGATGCCGCCCACGGCATTCATCCCATTGCGGGACAGGGTTTGAATCTCGGTCTGCGCGACGTGGCGGCCCTGGCGGAATCCATCGTCGATGCGCGCCGTCTCGGTCTCGACATCGGTTCGCCATCGGTCTTGCAGCGCTATCAGCGCTGGCGCCGCTTCGACAACATGGCGCTGATCGTTGCGACGGATTCCCTGAACCGCCTGTTCTCCAGCGACCTGCCGCCGCTGCGTCTGCTGCGCGACCTCGGCCTCGCGGCGGTCAACCGCCTGCCGCCGATGAAACGCTTCTTCATGCGCCACGCCATGGGCCTGGTCGGCGAACTGCCCCGCTTGGTGAAGGGCGAGGCGCTGTAGCGGTCATACTACGGTCGCAGACGAAATGTGAATGCCGCACCGTGGTGATTGAAACAAATGCCCCCTCACCCTCCCACTTCGTGGGCCCCACCCTCTCCCACGAGGGGAGAGGGTGGCAGCAGACTCCGGCATCTTTCTTGGCTCTCCTCTCCCCCGGCCTAAAGCAACTGGGTGGGAGAGGGCCGGGGTGAGGGGGTTTTGTTATGTGGGCAAAAGTCACGCGGTGACGGGATGCCCGTCGAACTGTTTTGCATCGTCACAGATTTCGTACCACGAGGGTTTTTCCGCGACGAACTCGTGGAACTGGTTCTGCAGAGAAAGTTCGCTGTCGAGCGCATTGGCGGCAATTGGGAAACTGTCTGCCTCCGACAGGATCTCACCCAGAGCGGTGCCGCAGATTTTGCAAAAGCAACGGCCGTATTTGTATGGGGAGACGGGTTCGAAGAGCTGGACGTGATCGCGTCCTTGAATCCATTTCAGGTCTTCCTTCCTGACGAAGACGATGGCGCTGGCACCGACCTTCCGGCATCGCGTGCAATGACAAGTCCCCATCATCGATGGTTCGGCCGAGAGTTCGAATTTCACCGCTCCACAGCAGCAGCTTCCATGGATCATTGCACTTTCCTCGCTTTATCAGGCTTGGATCACAGAAAAGAACAATAAGTGAACATTGAAAACAAGACAATGCCATGAACGAGTTCAATCCTGCCTTTAGAGAGCGGATCGATTGAGTGCGGTATCAGACGTTCCGCATGGCAGTCGCGCTGATAACAAAGGCCCCTCACCCCGGCCCTCTCCCGCCCAGTTGCTTTAGGCCGGGGGAGAGGGGGAACCAGAAAGAGTGGCGGAGTCTGTTGTTACCCTCTCCCCTCCGTGGGAGAGGGAGGGGCCCGCGAAGCGGGAGGGTGAGGGGCCTTTTTTGCTTCTTCATGCCTCGAACTGAGACGAGATAGAGCCCTTCAGATCTCGAGGCTCAACAGGGCCTCTTCGTAGGGGAAGTCGGAGAGCAGTTGCGCGCCGTTTTCGGTGATCAGGACCTGCTGTTCCATCTTCACGCCTTCGTGGCCGCCTTCCTCGCCGATATAGCTTTCGACGCAGACCGTCATGCCGGCCTGGAAGACGCCGTCGTAGCCGGAGCGGGCGAAGTCCTTGACGTACTTTACCGCCGGGTATTCGTCGCAGAGGCCGACGCCGTGGACCACGACGGAATAGCGGTTGGCAGCGCAGGAGGGCGGCAGCGTCCAGGCGCGCTCCGACAGCTCGCGAAAGCCGAGCCCCGGCTTCAGCAGTTCGGCATTGGTCTCGATCTGCTCGCAGGCGAGTTGATAGAGCCGGCGCTGTTCGTCGCTCGGCCTGCCGTCGCCGCAGAAGAAGGTGCGGGAGATGTCGGCGCAGTAGCCGTAGGGGCCGATCAGGTCGGTGTCGAAGCTGACGATGTCGCCGGCCTTAATGATGTTGTCGCTGCATTCGCGGAACCAGGGATTGGTGCGTCCCCCGGCGCTCAGCAAGCGGGTCTCGATCCACTCGCCGCCCTGGGCCGCGTTCACTTCGTTCATGACGGCCCAGAGCTGGTTCTCGGTCATGCCCGGCTCCAGGCGGCGGCGCATTTCGCCGACAGCGTTTTGACAGACGGCGATGGCGCGCGCCATGGCCTTCAATTCCTCCGGGCCCTTGATCACCCGGGCCAGCTCCGTCACCTCCTGGCCGTCATGGATGGTGATGCCCAGGGCCTGCAGCGCGGCGACGCCCATCGGCTCGCACTTGTCGACGGCGAGGCGCCGGTTGCCGCCGCCGTGACGGAACACCAAGTCGGCGATCTCCGCCGCCCAGGTCTTGGCCTGCTCGGCGGCGCGGGGCCCGGCCTCGAAGTAGAACCAGGAGGTGCCCGGTCTGATTTCGTCGATCACCTCGATATCCTCGGAGAGGTGTTCGCAGTTGTGAAAGTCGAAGATCACCACCGGCCCCTCGGTGGCGACAAAGCAATAGCGCACGGCGTTGTGCAGGCACCAGACCGCCATGTTGCGGCTGTCGCAGGCATAGCGCACGTTGATCGGGTCATAGAGCAGGATGCCGGCGTAGTCGTGGCGGCGCAGTTCGGCGCGCAACCGCGCCAGGCGATAGGCGCGCAGCGCGGGCCGGTCGACTCCCCAGGGATCGACGCTGGAGGGATCGACGCTGGAGGGATCGGCGCTGGGCGGATCGACCGTACCGCTGGTTTCCATCGGGCCGGTTTTTATGGCGGCGTTGTTCTCCCCGTCGGGCGTCATGACAGTTTTTCCCTCGCCGTTTCCGCTTCAGCTTGCCAGGGTGGCGGGGGTCGTCTTGTCCGCCTGCGACGCGGCCCATGGCGGAGATGACAAAGGCTTCTCCGTGATCCTGCATTGTCCCGATACATCTGCGCCGTTGCGCAAGCGCCGGGCCGGGCCCTAACCTGCCCGCTCTTAATTTGCCGGACGTCGCCGGGATCACCTTGCGGAGCGCAGTCCATGCATATCGGTTTAATCGGCGGCATCGGCCCCGCCGCCACCATCTTTTACTACCGTGAACTCACGCAGGCTGCGGCGGCACGGGGTATCGCGCTCGACCTGACGCTGGTTCATGCAGATGTCTCGACGCTGCTGGGCAATCTCGCGGCGGAGGACACCGTGGCGCAGGCGGCGATCTTCCGGTCTCTCACCCAGCGCCTCGCGGCGGCGGGGGGCGAGGCGGTGGCGGTGACCTCCATCGCCGGACACTTCTGCATCGAGGACTTCAAGGCGGTCTCGCCGCTGCCGGTGATCGACCTGCTGGCCTCGGTGCCGAAGCGGCTGCGTGCGGCGGGCTACAAGACCGTCGGGATCCTCGGCACCAAGACGGTCATGCAATCCGGCATGTACGGCTGTCTCTCGGGACTGAAGGTTCTGCAGCCGGCCGGTGATTCCTTGGATGCTGTACATCAGTCCTATGTCGAGATGGCGACCGCGGGTGTCGTCACCGCAGCGCAACGCAATGTCTTTTTCGACTGCGGGCGCGATCTCTGTGCCGAAGGCGCGGAAGCCGTGCTGCTCGCCGGCACCGATCTCTTCCTCGCCTTCGAGGGCCGGGACCCGGGTTTCGAAGCCGTCGACTGTGCGCTGCTGCACCTGGCCGATATCGCCGAACAGGCGGCGGGTTAGAGCCTTCCGATCTGATTAGGGGTTGCGATTGGATCTCTTGGTTTCGGCTAGTTCCTTCACGAAAGACTGCTCATAGGAATTAATGCCGAAATCTGAGCTCTGGTACAAACATATACCTATGGTATTTTATCTTAAGATGCTGAAATCGGATAAGGCGTAGAGACCCGGGCGAGTCAATTTTGCAACATTGAGCCAAAATTGCCGTTTCTGGCTTTAAGGACTGGTTGACAAAGATGGCTTATATGATGATATCAGACTTGAATTACCCGCCGGCAGCGTGCTGTTGGCTCAAGGGCCGCTCTCCGGAGCGGCTCTTGCCGTTTGGTGGGTTCGGATGATGGGCGCTTGGGTCTACGTAGATGGTTTCAATCTGTACTACGGCGCTCTAAAGGGACGACCAAACAAGTGGCTTGATTTGAAGCAACTGACTTTGCGGCTGCTTCCTCATGGTCGTGCTGTGGAAAAGATCAAATACTTCACCGCCAGAGTGTCGGGTGCAGGTGACCCTGACGCTCCTCGGCGGCAGCAAGCCTATCTCAATGCTCTTGCGACCCTCCCTGAAGTGGAAATCCACTTTGGCAACTTCTTAGCAAAAACAATCTGGCGACCATTAAACAATCTTCCGGTCGCGGGTCGCCAGATCCACTCCGCTGTTCCGCCGATAGTCTTTGGAAGTGGCAATCATTTAGTTTCTGGCCAAAGGCGCCAGACAATGAGCGTGGGTTCCTATCCTACACAAGGCCAACATCAGGGTAGACGTCGTCGCATGCCGCGACCTTTGCCAGACGCGCTAATCGTTGAAGTTCACACGAAAGAAGAAAAGGGATCAGATGTTAATCTGGCTGCTCATCTCTTGAACGATGCGTGGAAAGGTTCGTTCACTGAAGCAGTAGTGATCTCGAACGATACTGATCTGGTCACCCCGATTGATATGGTGGTTACAGAACGCAAGTTGCCTGTGACCGTAGTGAACCCTCAAGAGGGCTCTAACACCGCGCCTGCGTTAGTCAGGGCAGCCACTCATGATCGGCACATCAATCGACCAATGCTTTCAGCGACACAGTTTGCAAATCCGATCGTGTTGCCTAACGGTCGCGAGATCAATAAGCCGCTAGATTGGTGATGCTGTTTTAAGCGCGCACTTATGCCTAGGGGTCGCGGCTGAGGCCTTTGGCGGCGAGACTGTCCAGATAACCCTGCCAGAGCGTGTCCTTTTCGCGGCCCAGCTTGTGCAGGTACTGCCAGGAAAAGATGCCGGTGTCGTGCAGATCGTCGAACTTGATGCGGACGGCATAGTTGCCGACCGCTTCGATGTCCATGACGCCGACGTGGCGGCGCCCGGCCACGGTCGTCTTCTGGCCGGGCCCGTGGCCCTGAACCTCGGCGGAGGGGCTTTCGACACGCAGGAACTCAGCCGGATAGGTGAAGGTCTCGCCGCTGTCGAAGCGGATTACCAGCGTCTTGTCTTCGGAGACGTAGCGGATTTCCTCCGGCCAGTGCTCGGTGCCGAAACCCTGCGCGTTGTCTTCCTGTACGGTCATCCTAGACTCTCTTCGTTTTGAACGGCTGGAGTCGCCTCGGCGTTAATCAAACAACATCTAATCATCCAGCCTGCGGGCTTCGTCGACCAGCATGATGGGGATGCCGTCGCGGATCGGGAAGGCCAGGCGGGCCTGGCGGCTGATCAGTTCCTGGGCTTCGGAGTCATAGTCCAGCGGCGCCTTGGTCAGGGGGCAGACCAGAATCTCCAGCAGCTTGGGGTCCACCGCCCCATGACCTGAAGCGTGACCGGATGCAGTGTTGTCGGTGGGTTTGTCTGACATGTGTTCGGCTCCGCTTCTCTGCTGTGGCCGCCCATATGGCTGCTCAGTGGGGCTTGGCTTCGCTTTCGCCGTCGCCGCTGTGGGTCGCCATCTCCATGATGGCGGTCAGGGTCTCGGCCCGCTCGGTCAGGCTCATGGCTTCCAATAGGGCCTGCTTCTCCGGCGCGCCCAGCGGGCAGATCATGGCGAGGGAGGTGACCAGCCTTTCATCCCCGGTTTCTTCGATGGCTTCCCAGTCGCCCTCGATGGCGTTGGCCTCGAAATAGGCGCCCAGCACCTTCACCAGCCGTTCGCGGTCGATGGCGGCTGTGTCTTCCTCCATGTCGTCGCGGAAGCGTGCAAAGCCGGGTTCCACCCGCCGGTAGCTGTCGCTCGGCAGTTCGCGCACCACGTCGAAACGGATGAGGCCGGAGAGGGTCACCAGATAGCGCCCGTCGTCGGTTTCGTTGAACGAGGTGATGCGCCCGGCGCAGCCGGTTTCGTAGACCTTCGGCACGTCGCCGTCGCTGCCGTCCTCGACCGGCTGCACCATGCCGATCAGCCGGTTGCTGGCCATGGCATCGTCGAACATCGCCAGATAGCGCGGCTCGAAGATGTTCAGCGGCAGGCGCCCGCCGGGCAGCAGCAGCACGCCGCCGAGCGGAAAGATCGGCAACACCTGGGGCAGGTCGTCGAAGGCGGGATCAAAGGCGGTTCGGCTCATGGGTATCCGGGTGCTGGCGAAGGCTTGGGAACAGGCAGTCTAGGAAAACAGCAGCGACGAGAGCCGCCGCCGGTTTTCGATGGTCAGCGGATCGGTCGGGCCCCAGGCCTCAAAAAAAGTCAGGAGCTGTTTGCGGGCGCCGTCGTCGTTCCACTGGCGGTCGCGGCGCATGATTTCCAACAGCTCGTCGGCGGCGGCCTGCTGCTGTCCGCTGCCGTGCAGGGCCATGGCGAGGTCGAAACGCGCCTGATGATCGTTGTGGTCTGTGGCCACCTTTTCCATGAGCTGGGGGATTTCGCCGGCATCGCCGGCCTGGGCCTGGATGTCCAGCTGCGCGGCGACCGAGGCGAAAGCGGGGTGCTGGCGCAGTTCGTCGGTCAGGCCCTCGAACATCTCCTGGGCGGTCTCCAGGTCGCCGGCCGCCAGATAGCAGGCCAGCAGGCCGGCCAGCGCCTCGGGATTTTCCGCGTCGTGCTGCAGGACCTGGGAAAACAGGGCCGAAGCCGCGCCGGCGTCGCCGGCTTCCAGCGCCGCCTGGGCCTGCTCGATGGCCTGCTCGATGGGGCTCGGCCCCTTACCGGCCTCACCGGCCTGGCGCAGCCGCTCGACGAAGGCCTTCACCTCGCTCTCCGGCTGGGCGCCCTGGAATCCGTCGACCGGCTGGCCTTGGAAAAAGGCGTAAACCGTGGGGATCGACTGGATGCGCAACTGCCCGGCAAGCTGCTGGTTCTCGTCGATGTTGATCTTCACCATGCGCACGGCGCCGCGCGCCGCCTTGACGGCGCTTTCCAGCATCGGCCCCAGCTGCTTGCAGGGCCCGCACCAGGGGGCCCAGAAGTCGACGATCACGGGCACATTCATAGAGGCCTCGATAACGTCCTGGGCGAAGCTCTGCTGAGAGCTGTCTTTGACGATGTCGCCCGGCGTTTCCCCCGCCATATCCGGGGCGGCTGCGTCGCCGATGATCGGTTCCATGCTTGGTTTTCCGTTTAACTGCTGGTTGAAACTATTGTTATTGACGGCTTCTACGCGGAAAAGCCCCGCGAGAAGGCCCGTTAGGCCCTCAAAGCCCTTGATCCTGTCCAATAAATGGCTGCTTTGCCCCCAATAGGCAAGTCCACCTGCCGCGTTCCCTGGCCGCAGGCCTCTCCCGCGTCCTTATCCCCTGTCCTGATCCCGGGTCGATTGTTTATCCCAGGTCGATCATTTGCGGCGCATGGTCTTCGGCTTCCAGAAAGCGGATCAGGTCCTGCGGGCTGATCGCGGTGGTGCGGTCGTTCATCAGCGGGTGGCAGTTGACCAGGTCATGGTCCATCACGCCGCTGTCGAGCACCATGGTGACGGCCTGTTGCTTGTCGTTGATCACGGCAAAGGGCGTGACCGAGCCGGGCAGGATGCCGAGATAGGTCATCAGCCGGTCGGCGCTGCCGAAGGAAAAGCGCCCGGCTTCGAGCCGCCGGCCCAGATCCTTCAGGTCGATGGCCCGGTCCTCCAGACAGGTGACCAGCCACATGGCCCCCTTTTTGTTGCGCAGGAAGAGGTTCTTGATATGGGCGCCGGGCAGTTCGCCGCGCAGGGCCTTGGCCTCCTCGACCGTGAAAACCGGCGGATGGCTGACGGTCTTGGCGTCGATGCCCAGGGCCTCAAGCCGCGCCAGCAGGCTTTCGGGCGCCGTCGGCAGGGCCGCCTCAGGACTTTGCTCCGGGCTTTGCGGGGTGCCGGTCTCGGCCATGTTTTTCTCCTGTCCTGCAGCGGATGGTGCGTCCCTTAAAGGGCGCCGCCGTTAAGCCTTGCGTAGCAAATGGCTAATAGCCTTGGGTTTGCGGGTCGGGCAAGCGGGAAATCCGTTGTCGGGGCGGTCCCGATAGTCAAAAGCAGGACTTGCAAAGCGCGGCGAAAGGCGGTATCTCCGCGCTTCGCCGATGCGGGCGTAGCTCAGGGGTAGAGCACAACCTTGCCAAGGTTGGGGTCGTGAGTTCGAATCTCATCGCCCGCTCCAGTTTCTCGCGGATTTCGCGGCGTCAAAGCGTCTCCTTCAGTGAAGGGGGCGCTTTTTTCGTTGCGGCGGCCGCCGGGCAGGCTGAAGGGCCAGAACAGCGAGCGGTCACTTCACTGCCGGTTTTTCGTCCGCCTCGGCGAAGGCTTCGAACTCCGCGCGCAGCCAGGCCTCGAAAACCTTCAGCTTGTCGGGTGTCCGGCGCTGCGCGGAGGTCACCAGCCAGTAGGCGAGGCCGGTCTTGTGCCGGCCGGGGAAAGGGGCGACGAGCTGGCCGTCGGCGATGGCATAGGCCGCCAGGGTCGGCCAGGCCAGCAGGATTCCCTGTCCGGCAATGGCGGCCTGCAGGCAGAGGGAGGCGTCGGAATAGACCGATCCCTCCGTCAGCGTGAGGCCGCTCAGCCCTTCCGGCGCCAGCCAGGCCTCCCAGGTGAACATCGACCCGTGGTCCTGCAGAACCGGGACTTTCGCCAAGTCTTCGGGCTTGGCCAGGGTCCCGGCCACGGCGGGGCTGCAGACCGGAAAGACCACCTGGTCGATCAGATGGGCGGCCTTGACGCCGGGCCAGTCGCCTTTGCCGATGCGTATGGCGACGTCGATGTCGGAATGATCGAGGTCGGCGAGATCGGGCGAGGCATCGATCCGCAGCTTCAGGTCCGGGGCCCGTTCGGTAAAACGGCTGAGGCGCGGCACCAGCCACTTCGCGGCCAGCACCGGGGGCACCGATACGGTCAGGGTGTTCACGGCGGCGGCGCGGCCCAGGGCGGCCGCCGCCGCCAGATGACGGAAGCCCGCGCTCAGATGGGTGAGCACCTGGCTGCCGAAAGGCGTCGGCTGCAGGCCCTTGGGCGCGCGGAAGAAAACCGGCTGGCCGAGCTGGGCTTCCGCCTTCAGCACCTGCTGGCTGACCGCGCCGAGGGAAACGCCCAGTTCACCCGCCGCCGCCGTCAGGCTGCCGAGACGCCCGGCGGCCTCCACCGCGCGCAGCCCGTTCAGGGGTAGCTGGTTCAGTTCTTTCATATAGAAAAACTATAGTCCCATAGCAAAAAATGCGAGTGATTTTCAAATTCCAGCCCGCCATATCTATAGGCATGGTTTGGAATTTGGATCTTTTCTGGCAGCATTGGCAGAACCCGCTTTCGGGCCTCCTGGCCCGCTTTGCCAAGCAGGGCGACCTGCATCTTGCGCAGCAGGCGGCCTGGCGGCGGGACCCACTGTCGCACCCGGACCTGCAGGCGATGTCGCAGCGCGCGCTCGACGATCTGCCTTTCGACCCCCGCGCCTTCAGCGACGACTAACAGCAGTCTTCTGCGGCCGGAGTCGGCATTGCTCCGTCATTAACGAGCCATGCTCGAAGCCTTCCCCGATGCGAAGCCGTGTCGCCGGACGAAGGCAGCGCCGGGTGAATCTCTCTGCCCCGCGGTCACAACAAAGGGTCACAACAAAGGGTCACAACAAAGACGGTTGTGCCGCCGCGCCCATCCTGCGCAAAAAGTGCACAAAGCATCGTGCGCGAACAAATCCTTCGTTCACCTTTGCGTGCATAATGGTTTAGCCTCTAGTCATCCCGTTCAGGTGCCGCGACTCGGCCATACGGTACGCTTGGGATGGTCATGTAACGTCACGGTCGGAAAAAGAGTCTCACGAGAAGGTTCGCGGTAGGGGGAATATCGCCATGGCAGGCAGCGGAGCACAGACGCGACTCATCGGTCAGGTCTTGCAGGGGGTGCGCAAACGGCTCGGCGCATCGAAGTCGAAGGCGGCGGAAAACTTCGTCCGCCAGTTTTTCGCCAACGTGCCGCCCAGCGACCTTCGCGGTGAAACGCCGGCCAATCTGGCGGGCGGTGCCCTGGCGCTCTGGGACAGGCTGCAGTCCCGCCGCCCGGGAAAGGCATCGGTGCGGGCCTACAACCCCGACGTCAAGGCCGACGGCTGGACCTCCGCCCACAGCATCATCGAAATCATCAACGACGACATGCCTTTCCTGGTCGATTCGGTCACCGCGGAAATCAACCGTCACGATGTCGCCCTGCATCTGGTGATCCACCCGATCATGGCGCTGCGGCGCAATGATCAGGGCAAGCTCATGCGGCTCGCCGAAGCCAAGGCGACCACGTCCCCAGGGGCGGTCGCGCCGGCCCGCGAATCGGTGATGCAGATCCAGATCAGCGAACAGACCGACGCCCAGCTCGCCAAGATCGCCGCCGGTATCAAGTCCGTGCTCTGCGATGTCCGGGCCTCGGTCGAAGACTGGCCTTTGATGCGCGCGCGCTGCACCGAGGTGATTGCGGAGCTGGAAACCTCCCCGCCGATGCTGCCGGTGGGCGAAATTTCCGAGGGCCTTGAGTTCCTGAAGTGGATGAACGACGACCACTTCACTTTCCTGGGCTATCGCGAGTTCAGTTTTCACGGGCGCGGCGGCAACGCGGTGACCGAAATCGGCAAGAACAGCGGCCTGGGTGTACTGCGCAGCACGGACGTGCGGGTCTTCGACGGCCTGCGCAATCTCGGCAAGCTGCCGCCGGAGGTCCGTGACTTCGTGCGCAAGCAGCAACTGTTGCGCATCACCAAGGGCAACCGGCGCAGCACCGTGCACCGTTCGGTCCACCTCGATACCGTGGCGGTGAAAAAGTTCGACAAGAAGGGAGAGGTCATCGGCGAGCGTCTCTTCGTCGGTCTCTTCACCTCGATCGCCTACTCGCGCTCGCCTTCCGTCATTCCGCTGCTGCGCCAGAAGATCGCCGCGGCGATGAAGATGTCCGGCTTCGAGCCGCGCAGCCACGACGGCAAGGCGCTGGAGCACATTCTGGAAACCTATCCGCGCGATGAACTGTTCCAGATTCCTGTCGAGGAGCTGAGCGATATCGCCACCGGCGTGCTGCATCTGCAGGAACGACAGCGCACCGCCCTTTTCGTGCGCCGCGATCCTTTCGAGCGTTTCGTTTCCTGCATGGTCTACGTGCCCCGCGACCGTTACGACACCGGTCTGCGCCGCAAGCTGCAGGATATCCTGGCAAAGGCCTACGACGGCCACTGTGCGGCCTTCTCGACCCAGATGAGCGACGAGGTGCTGGCCCGTTTGCACCTCATCATCAAGACCAAGCCCGGCAAGATTCCGCCGGTCAAGCTGGACAAGCTCGAACAGGATCTGGTGCAGGCCTCGCGCTCCTGGAGCGATCTTCTGGAAGAAGCCCTGGTGGCCGAGCACGGCGAGCAAAAGGGTATTCGCCGCCGCATGCGCTACGAGCGTTCCTTTCCGCCGAGCTATCAACGCCACTTCGATTCCGCCACCGCGGTCTTCGACATCGAAAGGATCGAAGAGGCGATCAGCCGCCGCGACCTGGCGATGAACCTCTACCGGCCCGAAGACGGCGACCCGGAACTGCTGCATTTCAAGATCTACATTCTCGACCGGCCGGTACCCTTGTCCGACATCCTGCCGATGCTGGAAAACATGGGGCTGAGGGTGATCGGCGAGGTGCCCTTCGATATCGAGATTCCCGACCGCGACAAGCCGGTCTGGATGCACGACTTCGACATGCTTGCCGAGGGCGCGGCGGCCATCGATCTGGATGCGGTGCGCGATGCCTTCCACGATGCCTTTGCCCGGGTCTGGCACGGCGAAATGGAGAACGACGGTTTCAACAAGCTGGTTCTCCATGCCGGGCTGACGGCGCGCGAAGTGATCATCCTGCGCGCCTACTGCAAGTACCTGCGCCAGGCGCGCATCCCCTTCAGTCAGGCCTATATGGAAGCCACCCTGGCGCGCAATCCGAAACTCACCCGCCTGCTGGTCGACCTGTTTCTGGCGCGCTTCGATCCGGCCAAGGCGAAAACCTCGGCGCGGCAGAGCAAGAAGATCGTCACGGCGATCAACGGCCTGCTCGATCAGGTGTCGAACCTGGATGAAGACCGCATCATCCGGCGCTACCTGAACCTGATCCTCTCCACCCTCAGGACCAACTTCTTCCAGCCCGCCGAGAACGGCGGGGAGAAGGTCTATTGCTCGTTCAAGTTCGATTCCCGCGCGATCGAAGAACTGCCGCAGCCCCAGCCGCTGCGGGAGATCTTCGTTTACAGTCCGGACATCGAAGGCGTGCATCTGCGCTTCGGCATGGTCGCCCGCGGCGGGCTGCGC
Source organism: Pelagibius sp. (assembly GCF_965249265.1). Taxonomy (NCBI): domain Bacteria; kingdom Pseudomonadati; phylum Pseudomonadota; class Alphaproteobacteria; order Rhodospirillales; family Rhodovibrionaceae; genus Pelagibius; species Pelagibius sp. The sequence continues at coordinate 5,258,705 of NZ_OZ252224.1, forward strand.
TGGTCCGACCGGCAGGAGGATTTCCGCACCGAGGTGCTGGGCCTGGTCAAGGCGCAGCAGGTGAAGAACACGGTCATCGTGCCCGTCGGCTCCAAGGGCGGTTTCGTTATGAAGAAGCCGCCGCCGCCCGAGGCCGGCCGCGACGCCTTCCTGGCCGCCGGCATCGAATGCTACAAGACCTTCATCCGCGGCCTGCTGGACATCACCGACAACCTGAAACGCAATCGCCTGATGCCGCCCAAGCAGGTGACGCGCTATGACGGCGACGATCCCTATCTGGTGGTGGCCGCGGACAAGGGCACGGCGACCTTCTCCGACATCGCCAACGGGGTTTCGGCTGACTACGGTTTCTGGCTCGACGACGCCTTCGCCTCCGGCGGCTCGGCCGGTTACGATCACAAGAAGATGGGTATTACCGCGCGCGGCGGCTGGGAGTCGGTGAAGCGCCACTTCCGTGAACTGGGCAAGGACATCCAGAATGAAGACTTCACCTGCATCGGCTGCGGCGATATGTCCGGCGACGTCTTCGGCAACGGTATGCTGCTGTCCAAGCACATCAAGCTGGTCGGCGCCTTCAATCACATGCACATCTTCGTCGACCCCGATCCCGACCCGGCGCGGACCTGGCAGGAGCGCAAGCGGCTCTTCGATCTGCCGCGCTCCGGCTGGAACGACTACAATCAGGAACTGATCTCCAAGGGCGGCGGCATCTTCGACCGCTCGGCCAAGTCGGTGGCCGTCTCGGCGCCGATGAAAAAACTCTTCGCCATCACCAAGGACAGCGTCACCCCCAACGAGCTGATCCAGGCCATGCTTCTGGCCGATATTGAGCTGCTCTGGTTCGGTGGCATCGGGACCTATGTGAAAGCGGACAATGAAAGCCATCTCGATGTCGGCGACCGCGCCAACGATGTGATCCGCATCAACGGCAGCCAGGTCGGCGCCAAGGTGATCGGCGAGGGCGCCAACCTGGGTGTGACCCAGCTCGGCCGCATCGAGTACGGCCAGGCCGGCGGGCGCAGCAACACAGACTTCATCGACAACTCCGCCGGCGTCGACTGTTCCGACCACGAGGTCAACATCAAGATCCTTTTGGGCGCGGTCGAGTCTTCGGGCCAGATGACCCGCAAGCAGCGCAACCGTTTGCTGGAGAAGATGACCGAAGAGGTCGGCGAGCAGTGCCTGCGGGACAACTACCTGCAGAGCCAGGCGATCACGGTGACCCACGAACTGGGCGCCCACCTGCTCGACCGCTTCGCCCGTTTCATGCGGGCGCTGGAAAAAGACGGCCTCCTGGACCGCGACATCGAATTCCTGCCGGACGACGAAGTCATCCTGGAGCGCATGAAGCGCGGCGAAGGCCTCACCCGGCCGGAGGTCGCGGTGCTGCTGTCCTATTCAAAGCTGGTGCTCTACGACGAACTGCTGGAATCGGAACTGCCCGACGATCCTTACTTCGCAGACGATCTGGTGACCTACTTCCCGAAACCCCTGCGTGCGACCTATGCCGATGAGATCGGGCGTCACCGTCTGAAGCGCGAGATCGTGGTGACCGTCGTCAGCAATGACCTGGTCAACCGGGTTGGTATCAACTTCATCCACGAGGTCCGCGAGAAGACCGGCATGGCCTCCCAGGACATCGCCCGGGCCTATATCGTCACGCGCGAGATTTTCGGTATGCGCAAACTCTGGGAGCAGATCGAAGCCCTGGACAACAAGGTGCCGGCGCTGCTGCAGGCGCGCATGCTGGTCGACACCGGCCGTCTGATCGAGCGGGAGACGGTCTGGTTCCTGCGCGAGGTCGGCGCCTCCCTGGACATCGCCACGGAGATCGAAAACTACGGCGAGGGCGTCGCGACGCTGGTGGACCGCATCGAAAGTCTGCTGTCCCCCAGCGACCGGGGGTTCCTGGTCGAGCGCAGCCGCCAGCTCGTCGAACAGGGGGCGCCCAAGGCCCTGGCCCAGCGGATCGCAAGCCTGTCTTTCCTGGCGCCGGTCTGCGACATCGTGCGGATTGCGGGAACCCTGAAGCTGCCGGTGGAGAAGGTGGCCGAGGCCTACTTCAAGATCGGCGACCGTTTCGGCTTCGACTGGCTGCGCCGTTCCGCCGGCCGCCTGCCGACCGATACCGCCTGGGACAAACTGGCGGTCACCGCGATCATCGACGACTTCTACGGCCACCAGAGCGAGCTGACCACCCGCGTCCTGAACGGCGGCGGCGGCAAGGGCGGCAAGGCGGCGCGGGCCGCGACCGACAAGGTGATCGACAACTGGTCGGTCCAGCGGGCGCCGCTGGTTAATCGTACCGAGCAGTTGCTGGAGGAACTGAAGACATCGGCGGCGCCGGACTTCGCCATGCTGGCGGTGGCCAACCGTCAACTGAAGTCCATGGTCTCCGGCTGAGGCGTCTCTGTAGCTCCGGCCATCCTTCGAGACAGCCCCTATTCGGGGCTTCCTCAGGATGAGGGCGTCATATCCGGTTCCAAGCTGTCAGCCTCATGCTGAGGAGACCGCGCAGCGGTCGTCTCGAAGCATCCCGGCGCCGAGGCTTTGTCGGACCTGCTACTTCAGCTTCACGGCGGTGCCGTTGGCGGAAACCATGAGCATCGAATCGCCGACCACTTCGTAGTCGAGGTCGACGGCGAGCACCGCATCGGCGCCGCGCGCCTGGGCCTCGTTCACCATGTCCTCCAGGGCGTGCTCCTTGGCGCCCCGCAAAGCCTTTTCGTAGCCGCCGGCGCGCCCGCCGACGACATCGCGCACCCGGGCAAAAACATCGCGGAAGATATTCGCGCCGACGATGGCGTCGCCGGAAACGATTCCGAGGTAGTCGGCGACTTCTCTGCCTTCGATGGTGTCGGTGGTGACGATCAGCATTGCCCTATTCACTCCCTGGCGACTCTTCGATGCGTCAGCCTACACAGCTTGAGCGGGCGTCGGAAAGCTGCTAGAGCGCTTTCCGATCTTATATGGCCATTTGATGGCGCTTTGACGTCTCTGGAGCAGGCGCGGCCCGCGGCGCGATGCAGCGCATCGGGCAAGGGTCGCAACGCACGCCCAGGGGCGTCAAAGCGTCACTTGCAGAGCCGGGCATCCTTGCCCGCCGGTGGCGTTGAGCGCCGCTTGTGATGCACCAGCATCACCGCGCGACGCTCGCCTGGCCGGCGAACAAGCCTGCTCCGGTCAAATGATCGTGTAAGATCGGAAAGCGCTCTAGTTCGGAACGCGGCTGGGAGGCGAGCGATGGCCAGTGATTCAGAAGAACCCGGCGTCGCCACGGCCTCGCCCTGGCGCGGCCGCCGGGCGGCAGCAGCGGCATGGTGTCTTTTCGACTGGGCCAACTCCTCCTACCCCACTGTCATTGTCACCTTTGTCTTTGCCGCCTATTTCACCCGCGGCGTCGCCGAGTCGCCGGAATTGGGCACCGGCCAATGGGGTGCGGCGCTGTCGATTTCCGGCCTGGTGCTGGCGGTTCTGGCCCCGGTGCTGGGGGCTATTGCCGACCAGGGCGGCGGGCGCAAGCCCTGGATCGGCACTTTCACCCTGATCGCCGTCGCGGCCGCCATCGGGCTTTGGTGGATCGAGCCGGACCCGCGGTTCATCCTGCCCGCCCTGCTGCTGGTCGCCATCGGCAATGCGGCCTTTGAATTCGGCCATGTCTTCTACAACGCCATGCTGGCGGATATCGCGCCGCCCAGCCATCTCGGCCGGCTGTCGGGCTGGGCGGGTGCGCTGGGCTATCTCGGCGGCCTGCTCTGCCTCGGTCTCTGCCTGGTGCTTTTCGTGATGCCCGAGGTGCCGCTCTTCGGCTTGGATAAATCGCTTGCCGAGGAGGTGCGGATCACCGGGCCTTTTGTCGGCCTGTGGTTTCTGGTCTTTGCCGTACCGCTGTTTGTTTTCACCCGCGAGCAAAGCCGGCCCTTCAAACCGGCGGGCGCGGTGCGGGCCGGACTGGCGAGCCTTTGGGAGACTCTGCGCGCCCTGCCGCGGCACGGCCAGACCGGGCGGTTCCTGATCGCCCGCATGCTCTACACCGATGGCCTGAACACGCTCTTCGCCTTCGGCGGTATCTATGCCGCCGGCACCTTCGGCATGAGCTTCCAGGAGATTCTGATCTTCGGCATCCTGCTGAACGTGACCGCCGGGATCGGCGCCTTCGGCTTTGCCTGGCTCGACGACCTGGTCGGCGCCAAGACGACGATCCTTGTGTCGGTGGCGGCGCTGACGCTGCTCGGCGCCGCCATCCTGGTGATCGAAAGCCGGCTCTGGTTCTACCTGCTGGGCTGCGCCATCGGCATTTTCATCGGCCCGGCGCAGACGGCCAGCCGTTCCTTCATGGCGCGGATTGCGCCGCCGGATCTGCGCGCCGAGTTCTTCGGCCTCTATGCGCTTTCCGGCAAGGCGACCGCCTTTCTGGGCCCGGCCCTGGTCGGCTGGGTGACGGTTATGGCCGACAGCCAGCGCGCCGGCATGGCGACGATCCTGATCTTCTTTGTTGCCGGCCTCGCTCTACTGTGGGGGATCCGCGATCCCCAGGCCGACGGAACGCCCTTCGCTCAGCAGGCTTGAGTCTTCCGGCCGAGTGTCCGGTCGCGCGGCGAGGCCGCAGGGAAGAGGTGACTGAACAGCCGCGAAAAGGCGCTGCGCACCGCCATCCCCTGAAGATGCCGGCCCCGGGCAAGCGCACGCTCCAACTGGGCGGGGGTCAAGGCGCCGGGCCGTTGCAGATCGATTGCTGTGGATATCGGCGGCTGAGGTATCGAAGCTTGGGTCATGATCGCTTCTCCTGACGGTTGGCGAGGCCAAGCGGCCCCGATCTGCTGTAAAGCTACGTTAATTCCTCTTGTTTGATAATCTGGCTCATTGGCATATTATTTATGCCTGAACGGCATAAATGAGGGTGTAATGGACGGCTTGGAAGGACTCCCGGTCTTCGTAAGAACGGTGCGCGAAGGCAGTTTCTCGGCGGCGGCGCGGGCCCTGGATCTGACCCCCTCGGCGGTCAGCAAGCAGATCGGGCGGCTTGAGGACCGTCTGGCGGTGCGCCTGTTCAACCGCACCACCCGGCGTCTCAGCCTGACCGAGGAGGGAGCGGCTTTCTACGAGCGGGCGAGCCGCGCCCTGGCCGACCTGGAAGACGCGGCGGCGGCGGTCTCCAGCCTGCGCGCGACGCCTCGCGGCCGGCTGCGGGTCAGCCTGCCGACCGGTTTCGGGATTCTCCATATGATGCCGGTTTTGCCGGAGTTTCTCGCCCGCTATCCCGAGCTGGCGGTCGATGTCGACGTGAACGACCGCTTCGTGAACCTGGTCGAGGAAGGCTTCGATGTCGGTCTGCGGATCGGCGACTTGGAGGACTCCAGCCTGATCGGCCGCCGTCTCGCGACCAACCGCCGGGTCATCGCCGCGGCGCCGCATTATCTCCACGCCAAGGGGGCGCCCGGGCGGATCGGTGAACTCACCGATCACAACTGCCTTGTCTACACCTATCGGGCGCAGCGCCACGACTGGCATGTCGTTGACGACTCCGGGCATGAAACCATGGTCACGGTCAGCGGCAACCTGGAGACCAACAACCCCATGATCCTGAGGGAGTCGGCGCTGGCCGGTATCGGCCTTGTGCTCCTGCCGCTCTGGCTGATCGGGCCGGACCTGAAGGCGGGGCGGCTGGTCCAGGTGCTGCCGCAGTACCACGGACCCGACAGCGCCATCCGCGTGGTCTATCCGCCCGGCCGTCATCTCTCCGCCAGGGTGCGGTGCTTCGTCGATTTCCTGGTGGAACGCTTTGCGGAGTAAGCCGATCCAAGGCGCCCCGGCCTTGCCCTAGCCATTTGATGTCGATCGGATTCACATGTTTTGGCGCAACCACGAAGTGGTTTCGTCAGAACATGATCCGATCTATGACGCGGCCTTGACCTTGCGCGGCTCGCTGTATTTCTTCACCGCCCGTTCGATGTCCTTCAACAGGGCTTTGCCGACATCGCCCCCCTTGCCCCTGATCTTATTGGTGAAGACCAATCGGATGGCATCGATATGCGCTTCGATCAGCTTCAGGCGGTTCTCGGTGACCTTGGCATCGGTGTCGATGGTCGCCTCGTAGAGCGTTTTGCCGAAAGCGGTGATCAGCGGGTAGTCGAAGATGCCGCCCTGGCCGCGCAGCTCGTGGGCGATGGCGTTGATATTGAGCACGTGGTGCTTCTTGTCCTCGTCGCCCTTGCAGAGGGCGTTGTAGGAGTTTGTCACGGAGACCAGATAGTTGCGCACCCAGGTCGAGTAGTCGCCGACCAGTTCCTGAATGCGTTCCTCTGCCGCCTGGATCACCAGCGGATCAAAGTCGATCTGACCGCGCATGGCATTGGGGCCGAGCTTGTCACGCAGCTTGTTGGCCGGCCGGAAATAGACCGCCCGCACGTCGTCGCGCAGGTTGCGGATGTTGGAGCGGGCGTGGATGACCTGGATTTCAGCGGCCTTGGTGACCCGCCGGTCCGCCTGCAGCGGCGTGTCGTCGTCATAGAGCGTGCGCCAGTCCACCAGGCGGTCCTGACGCCGGCGATCCGGTCCGAAATACCCGGGCGCCAAAACGAACTGCCGCGGATTCTTGATGACCTCGAGCACCCGGTCGGCGATGGATTTGGCGGAAAACGGCTTGGCGACGAAGTCGGTCACCCCGGCATCCCGCGCCTGCTCGACAACGTCCTGGTCGGCGGCGCCCGAGACCATCAGAAAGGGCACGAAGCGATCCGGGGCCTGCTTGCCGGTGCGGATCCAGCGCAGGAACAGAGAGCCGTCGACTTCGCTCATGACAAAATCGGAAAGAATGATGTCGATGGTGCCGATGCCCGCCTTTACCGGGTTCTTACGGCTTTCGCGCAAGGCCTCGATGGCCCCTTTCGCACTCGATTGGGTCACAATGTCGCTGATGCCGAGCGCGCGCAGGGTGGTGACGATCAAATTCCGCATAAAGGAATTGTCGTCGACCACCATGATGGTGATGTTGTCCCAATTCAGTTTCTGCATTGCTACCCGGCTTCGCAGTCAGTACGCACCAAGGCTTGCCGCCCAATTTTATCCGGATTGAATCGGATGATTTGATTGCATGCTATAATCTCAATCAAAAGAAAACCTAAACGCAATTTATGAAAAATTACCTACAATCCAAGGCTGCTACCGCGCCGGGAAACCGCTGACGATTCCTGTCTATTTGCGGTATCAATGGCGGAAGTGCCGCATGCCCGTAAAAACCATGGCCAGTCTGGCATCATCGGCGGCCTTGATCACCTCATCGTCGCGCATCGATCCCCCCGGCTGTATGACGGCGGTGGCGCCGGCCTCCACCGCGGCGAGCAGCCCGTCGGCAAAGGGGAAGAAAGCATCGGAAGCCACAACAGATCCTTCGGTCTTCGGTGTTTTGCCCTCGCCAGCCGCTTCCCTGGCTTTCCAGGCCGCGATCCGTGAAGAATCCACCCGGCTCATCTGGCCGGCCCCGATACCGACGGTCGCGCCATCGCGGACGTATACGATTGCATTCGATTTTACATGCTTGGCAACACGGAAGGCAAAGATCATGTCGGCCAGTTCGCGCGCGCTCGGCGAGCGCTTCGTGACCACCTTCAATGCGTCAGCGGCGACCCTTCCGTTATCGCGGCTCTGGGCCAGAAACCCGCCGGCGAGGGGCGTCATGACGAGGCCCGGCGCGGCGGGATCGGCCATGGCGCCGGTGACCAGGACGCGCAGGTTCTTTTTCGCCGCCAGCACCGCGCGGGCGCTGTCATCGACCGCCGGGGCGATGACCACCTCGGCAAAAAGCTTCGCAACTTCTTCTGCCGTCTTCGCATCGAGGGGGCGGTTTACCGCAATGATGCCGCCAAAAGCGGACACCGGGTCGCAGGCCAGCGCCTCGGCATAGGCCGCGGCCAGGCTGTCGCGGCTGCCAACGCCGCAGGGGTTGGCATGCTTGATGATCGCCACCGCCGGCGCCTCGAACTCACTGACCAGTTCGAAGGCGGCGTTGGTGTCGTTCAGGTTGTTGTAGCTCAGCTCCTTGCCCTGCAGTTGCTCCGCGGTGGCAACGCCGGGCCGTGCCGGACCCTGCAGATAAACCGCCGCCTCCTGATGCGGGTTCTCGCCGTAGCGCAGGGTCTGCTTCAACCGGCCGGCGGCGCTGAGGCGCTTGGGGAAGGTCTCGCCGACTTCACCGGCCAGCCAGCCAGCGATCATGGCGTCATAGGCGGCGGTATGGGCAAAGGCCACCATGGCCAGGCGGCGGCGCAGGGCCGCGCCGACAGCGCCCTTGTTGGCGGTCATCTCGGTTTCCACGGCGCCGTAGTCCGCCGGGTCGGTGATGATGGTGACGAAGTCGTGGTTCTTGGCCGAGGCGCGCACCATGGCCGGGCCGCCGATGTCGATGTTCTCGACGCAGGTGTCGAAGTCGGCGCCGGAGGCGAGCGTCGCCTCGAAGGGATAGAGGTTGGAGACCACCATATCGATGCCGGCGATGGCGTGTTCTTCCATGGCCGCGACATGGGCCGGCAGGTCGCGGCGCGCCAGAATGCCGCCGTGGATCTTCGGATGCAGGGTCTTCACCCGGCCGCCCATGATTTCCGGGAAGCCGGTATGGCTGGCGACCTCGACAACCGGAATGCCGGCCTCCGCGAGGGTCTGTGCGGAACCGCCGGTCGAGAGAATCTCCACCCCCTGTGAAGAGAGGAAGCGTCCGAAGTCTGCCAGCCCGGTCTTGTCTGAGACCGAAATGAGGGCGCGTTTCACAGGCATCGGCGTGTCGAGGGGCATCGGCGGGAAGCTCCGTTTGGCGGTTTCTAACGAGGTTCTGACATGACGGCGGTCGTGGTGTCGGTTTCAGGCGGGCATCGCGATGAGCCGGTTAGTAGGCACCGCCGGGCCCCCAGTCAAGATGTCGGGGCGTCAACATGCGCGGGCCTTAAGACGTAAGGGGCGTCAAGATGCGGCGGCGGCCTTTCGCGCGCTGGTCAGGTCACCGCGAAATTCCGGCACCAGCCGCTGCAGGGTCTGCAGAATCTCGTTCCGGTCGCCCTTGGCCAAGAGGCGGGCGAGGTCATCCAGGTTGCGGGCCAGCAGTTCGGCGTCGGCGGTGCGCGGCGCGGCCTGGCGCAGGCCCGGATGACTGGTCGGGATCAGCGCTTCGCTGTCGTGGAACAGCTCTTCGTGCAGCTTCTCGCCGGGCCTGAGGCCGGTGAAGGTGATCTCGACATCCTTGTCCGGGCTGAGGCCGGAGAGGCGGATCATCTGGCGCGCCAGATCCACGATCTTCACCGGTTCGCCCATGTCCAGCACATAGATCCGGCCGGCTTCTTCCGCCGGGCTGCTGGCGCCCAGGGCCGAGGCCTGCAGCACCAGTTCCACCGCTTCGCGGATGGTCATGAAATAGCGGGTCATCTCCGGGTCGGTGACCGTAAGCGGGCCGCCCGCGGCCAGTTGGCGCTGGAACAGCGGCACCACCGACCCGGTCGAGCCGAGAACGTTGCCGAAGCGCACCGTGATAAAGCGGGTGCCGCTGCCGCTGGACTGGCGCAGCAGATCGAGGGCCTGGCAGTAACTCTCCGCCAGGCGTTTCGTCGCGCCCATGACGTTCGGCGGATTGACCGCCTTGTCGGTGGAAACCAGCACCATGGCCGCAACGCCCCGGCGGCGGCAGGCCTCGGCCATGTTGCGGGTGCCGAGGACGTTGGTGTGGATGCCTTCCAGGGGATTGTGCTCGACCAGCGGCACATGCTTCAGCGCCGCGGCGTGGAACACCAGATCGGGGGCGGCCTCCTCGAGCAGCCGGTCGACCCTTTCGGCATCGCGTACGTCGCCGATCAGCGCCTGACGCGGCAGCGCTTCATAGCGTTCCGCCAGTTCCATATCGATGTTGTAGAGATTGAACTCGGAGTTGTCGAAGAGGGTGAGCTTTGCCGGACCGAAGGCCGCGATCTGCCGCACCAACTCGGCGCCGATCGATCCGCCGGCGCCGGTCACCAGAACCCGCCGGCCGCGGACCAGGGCCTCCATGGCCGGGCGGTCGAGCTTGGTCTGGGTGCGGCCCAGCAGGTCCTCGATGGCGATGGGGCGGATGTGCAGGCGGTCTTCGACGCCGCCGCTGAAGTCGGTCAGCCGCGGCAGGCGCGCGACGGTCGATCCCTGTTCGTCGGCGAGGCGGAGCACCGCCTCGACCTCTTCGCGGGTCAGGGGCTTGGTCAGGATCAGGCGCTGGGGTTTTCGCTCCCGCTTGGCCAGACGCTGCAGCACCTCCGGCAGATCGCTCAACTCGCCGTACACCCGCACGCCATGAATGTAGCGGCCGATGCGGGTGCCTTTTTCGTCGATCACGCCGAGGACCTCGAAGGGCCCATCGCGGTCGCGCGCCATTTCGCGGATGAAGGTCTCCGCCGCATCACCGGCGCCGATCAGCAGAACCGGCACGCGGCGATGGCGGTCGTTCTCCAGCAGGTGGCGAAAACCCTGGTCCCTGAACACGCGATAGGCCATGCGCGGCGCGCCGAGCAGAAAGATCAGGACGAACCAGGAAATAAACAGCCAGGACCGCGGCAGCGCATCCAGGCGCGTAATCATAAAGGTAACCGGCAGGAAAATCGCCAGCGCCAGTGACACCGCCCTGATGATCGCTATCAGGTCGTTCATCGAGGCATAGCGCCAGACGCCGCGGTAGAGCCCGGTGGTCAGAAAGACCAGGCCGCAGACAGAGGTGAACAACAGCATCGGCTGCCAGAGGCTGTCGAGGAAGGACGTCCAGGCCGCCTCGCCCATACGCAGGAACAGCGCGATCAGAAAGGCCGCACCGGCCATGAAAAGATCATGGAAGAAGGCGACAATCTGTTTTGGGAACTTGGCTGAACCCAGTTTCATCGATGGTTCCTGTTTCCCCTTGCCGCTGCGGCCCGGGCGGTTTCCGCGCCGCAACGCCTGTCAGGTCGCTCCGTTTTCGCCCCGATTACGGCCGGTCACGGCCGGCGGCCTCTGCTTTGTCAGCATAAACAGAAGAACGGCAACCGCAAGACAGGCAAGCCCCAGGGCCGCCGGCGCCGGCAATCCGGCCACGGAGGCCAGGGCCAGGGCCACCAGAACCATGTTGCAGGCGAGAATACGCAAGGTCACCGCGGCGTGGCTGAAGCCGCGCTGCACGGCCTGCTGATAGAAGTGCTCGCGGTGGGCCCGCCAGACCGCTTCGCCGCGCAGGGCCCGGCGGCAGAGCGTCCAGGTTGCATCGGCCAGATAGTAGAGCGGCAGGATCAGGGCCGCGGCCCAGTACCCGAGCCCGGCCAGCAAAATCAGCAGCCAGCCCAAGAGGTAGCCCAAGGAAACGGAGCCCACATCGCCCAGGAAGATCCGCGCCGGCGCCCAGTTCCACCACAGGAAGCCCAAGGCCGCCGCTGCCAGGCTGGCCGGCCAAAAGATGGCGTTGAACGAGGGGCTGAAGAGGGCGAAGCAGAGCGCCAGTCCACCGGCGACGGTGATGGTCTCCACGGCGGTAATGCCATCGATCCCGTCCATGAAGTTGAACAGGTTGATGAACCAAAGCCACAAAAGGGCGGCGATCAGGTGATCGACGAGCGGCGGCAGCAGTCCCTGGAAAACCAGGGCGCTGCCTCCCATGCCCCAGAGCCCGAGAGCCACCGCGGCGGCTTGGACGGCAAGGCGCAGGCTGGCGGGCAGAGAGCGCAAATCGTCAAACCAGGAAACCCCGGCGAGCACCGCCAGTCCGCCGATAACCGGCCAGAACCAAGGGACGAAGGCCTCGCCGAAAAGGGCGGCGGCGATCCAGGCGAGCGCGATTACCGATACAACCGCCAAACCGCCGCCGCGCGGCGTCGCCACCTTGTGACTGCTGCGGTGGTTGGGCTGGTCGAGGACCTGCCAGCGTTTGAGCAGGCGCAGAACGATGCCCGTGGCGGCCCAAGAGGCCAGGGCGACGGCGACGAGCGCGACGGCAAAAACCGACCCACCAGTAAGCCCAGCCGGCACGTCAGTTTCCACTGCCGAGGCGCTGCAGCGCCCATTTGACCGTGTAACTCTTGTCGTTGCCGCCGCCGGTGGTACCGGACAGCACGATCTGCTGGCTGCGCCGGACCTGTCCGGGTGCGCCCAGGTAGACGCTCGGCTCCAGCCCGACGGTGGCTCCGCCGGCCCGCAGCCGCCAGCCGCCGCCCTTGGCCAGACGCAACACCACCGAACGGCCGTCCTGCGCCGCCATGGCCTGAACCAGGGGATGCAGGTGGAAGCGAATGGCGAAGGGCAGGTCGGGCAGCGCCTGCTCCGCCGCGGTCAGGCAGTCCTCGCCGCGCAGATCCTCGCCGGAAGCGGCGAGATAAAGCCGCCGCCGGTGGAGCAGGCCGAAGGGTGCGCGGTAGCCGTCGTGTCCGGCCTCCAGCCAGATCGCGCCTTCGTCCTCGTCACGTCGGCAGGTGATGTTGGTCGGCCGCCGGGAAAAGCCGCCGCTGGCAAAAAGCGCCGCCGAGTTCGTCTCGTCCACCACCAGGGTCGAATGCGCCGCGGTGGTGCGTTGCGCCACCTGCCAGGTGTTGCTGCCGGTCTGGGCGCCGCAGTTGACGATCATGCGTTCGCGGCCGACCGACATCTCGAAACTCAGGGTACCGGCATGGGCGGCGTGATCGTAGCCCGGTGCCGGCGGCTGGCCGCTGTCGACCAGGACCAGGCTGCGGCCCGCCTGAAGACGCTGAAAGCCGGTGTTCGGCGCCGACTGCAACTGAACCTTTTTGCCGCCGCAGCGCTGCAGGACCATGTCGATCTGCAGGTCTTCGCCCTCGTTGCTGCCGTTGAACAAGGCGAGCCCGCCGTCGCCGTGCTGCATCAGGCGCAGCAGCGACACCATGCCCTCGATGCGCAGGGAAAGATCGTCCGGCACCTCGCGGCCCGCCGCCAGCAGCGCCGCGCGCAGGTCGATGCAGTCGCGCAGCACCGAAAGCAGCAGGGTGGGAGAGCGTTCCCGCTGCCCGCCGTCCGGCAGCAACTGACGGTCCAGCGCCTGCAGCAGAATCTCCAGACCGCGGTCGAGCCAGGGCGCGGCATCCTGCAGGCAGAGCCCGGCATAGCAGAGGCCCTTGGCGGCGGTGATCAGCTTGGCGCCGCTCAGTCCGGCCGGCAGGGTGGCGGCCAGATAGCGGGCCTGCTGGCGGCTGCTCGACAGCATGGTCTGGCGGAACGTGACCTCGGCGCTGGCGGCGAAGAACTCGTACTGGCTGAACCAATGGGCCAGCCGTTCGGCGGTCACCACCGGGTCCCAGGCGACCGCCGACCATCGGCGGTTCTGCGCGATCCAGTCGGCGACCAGGGCGCGGGCCTTGCGCCGCGGCGCATCGCCCCCGGCGGCGCGCAGGTCGCGCAGCCAGCCGAAGCCGTGCAGGCGTTTCAGCCAAGCCTCCTCCATGCCCAGGGGCTGCCAGAGCGGCGCCGGTTTGTGCAGGCTGCGGCCGAGAAAATGAAAGCTGTCATCGACGATCGCCGTGCCTCTTTCGGCCTTGCCCGGCCAGGGGTCGGGCGGCACCAGGGCGACGCTTGCCGCCGGTGTGCCGCCGTCACGCCAAGGTGCCTCGGGCAGGGAAAAAAGCGGGCGGCGCAAGCGGTAGGCAAGGCGGTTCCAGGCGAGATCCCTCGGCAGCAGGCGCCAGCGCCGGTAGCTTTCAAGCCAAAGCCCGGCAGCGCCGGGGCTGGAGACGGCGGCTTTTGAGGCGCCATTTTTTTTGGAAGCGCGGTCGGGGGCGGCGGTCATGCCAGCCTTCGCGTTGCTATCCGCGGGGCTGCCCAAGGCCATCAGCGCTCGCCGCGCAGGCTTCGGATGTTCGGCGCGTAGGCCTGCGGGCCGCCCTTGAAGACCGCGGTGCCGGCGACCAGCAGGTCGGCGCCGGCGCCGGCGGCTTCCGGTGCCGTCTGCGGGTTGATGCCGCCGTCCACTTCCAGGTCGATCTGACGCCCGCTGGCGTCGATCATGCGGCGCAGTTCCTTCAGCTTGTCCAGGGTGCCGGGAATGAAGCTCTGGCCGCCGAAGCCGGGGTTCACGCTCATGCAGAGGATCAGGTCGACATCCCCGATCACCAGGTCGACGACATCCAGCGGCGTTGCCGGGTTCAAGGCGATGCCGGCTTTTTTGCCGAGGCCCTTGATCATCTGCAGGCTGCGGTGCAGATGCGGTCCGGCTTCCGGATGCACGGTGATGATGTCGGCGCCGGCCTTGGCAAAAGGCTCGATGAAGAGATCCGCCGGCGCGATCATCAAATGGACGTCGAAGACCAGATCGGACTGCGGGCGGATTGCCGCCACCATGTCGGGGCCCAGGGTGATGTTGGGCACGAAGTGGCCGTCCATCACGTCGATGTGGATGTAGTCGGCACCGGCCTCGGTGACGGCGCGCACCTCCTCGCCCATGCGGGCGAAGTCAGCGGCCAGAATGGAGGGGGCGATGCGAACGTTCTGCTGCATGAAAGCGCGGGTCCCGCTGGTTTGGCGTAACGCCCTCTAGGTATCAGCCGGGCCCCGCGCCCGCAAGCCGCCCCATAAGGGGTAGCGTCCCCCGGCGGGTTGTTCGTTCTGCTATCATCAGAAACCGTTAATATCCTAAGGGGGAGGGATAGGGCCATGATTCAACGAGCGGTTATTGCCGCCACCTTGGCGATGCTGATGCTGGCGGCGCTGCCGACCGGTGCCTCGGCCACTCTGGAAAACAAGAATGAAAATCGGTCTGAGGATCGCGACGGTCAGTCGCGCCATGAGAACGGCCGCTTGGGTTATCTGCCGGTCACCCTGGGTGATGACGGGACCCTGCGCATCAAAACGGTGATCCTGGTTCAGACCCGCTTCATCCACATTGTCCGCACATCCTTCGGGGTGGATTTCAAGAACCTGGACAAGGTCGACGTCGGCGATGTGCCACTGCTCGGCAGCCTCTTCGGTGACCGGCTCGATGCGTCGGACTTCAATGCGGAGAACGAGGTCGGGGCGGCCTATCTCGCCGGGGCAGACAGCCTGTTCGCCGTGATCGATGACAGCATTGATGTCAGCGATGCCGAACTTGCCGTCGTCAACGGCCCGGGCGTCTACCAGCTTGTGATGGAACCCAAGATCATCGACGTCGTGTCAGACGATCTCGGGGAGCTTGGCACGCTGCCCTCGGTGGAAAGCCTGCTGGCAGGCACCGCCGGTCCCGAGACCGCCGTTGTCCTGGGCGGCCTGAACCGGGTCGACGAGACGGAGCGGGACAAGCTGCCTTTCCTTGGCGACATTCCGGTCCTGGGCCGGCTGTTCAAAGGCACGGTGCATGAAGGCGACAAAAGACAGCTCCGCATCTTCATCACACCCTCGATCATCGAGGACGATGGCCAGTCCTAAGCCAATCTGAGCCGGCAGGCATAGAAGCCGTCGAGGCCGCCGCTTTCGGCCAGATGGCAGGGCAGGCTGCGGAAGTCGCCGTCTGTCGTGATGGCTTCTTCCATGCCCGGTAATTCTGCCGCTGTAACGGGCACCCGCTCAAGATCCGGGTTCCGTTCCAGCAGGGCGGCGATGCGCTGCGGCCCTTCCTCGGGCTGCAGGGAGCAGACGGCATAGACCAGCAGACCGCCCGGCTTCAGCATCGTCACCGCCGCATCCAGCAGCTTGTCCTGGGTTTTCACCAGGGTCGTGATGTGCGCCGGGCCCTTCAGCAGGGCAATGTCGGGATGGCGGCGCAGGGTACCGGTGGCCGAACAGGGGGCATCCAGCAGAATGGCATCGGCCGGGGCCGGCGGTTGCCAGCGGGTGGCGTCGGCGCAGACGGTGGCGGCGCCCAGGCCCAGGCGTTTCAGGTTCTCGTCCAGCCTCGGCATGCGGTGCTTGGCCCGCTCCACCGCGATCACCTCGGCGCCCAGGGCGGCGAGTTGCGCGGTCTTACCGCCCGGCGCGGCGCAGAGATCGAAAACCGATTTCCCGGCGATGTCGCCCAGCAGGCGGGCGGGCACGGCGGCGGCGGCGTCCTGCACCCACCAGGCTCCTTCGGCGTAGCCGGCCAGACGGGCGATGTCGCCCTGGCTGCCGGTGAGGCGCAGGCTGCCGCCGGGCAGGATTTCCGCGCCCAGGGTGATGGCCCAGGTGCGAAGGTCTTCTTTGCAGCTCAGGTCCAGGGGCGGTTCGGCGAGCTGAGCCAGGGCGATGGCGCGGGTGGTTTCCTCGCCGTAAGCGTCGCACCAGCTCTGCCATAGCCAGTCCGGCGTGTTGAGGCGCGCGGCATCCTGGTCCGCGACCAGGGCCTCGCCTTCGCGCGACAGGCGGCGGAGCACCGCATTCAACAGGCCGCGCTGTCCGGCCAGGCGCGGCCCCCGGGCCAGTTCCAGGGCGGTGTTCACCGCGGCATGGGGCGGGGTGCCGAGGAACAGCAACTGCACCGCGCCGAGGCGCAGGATCTGGCGCAGCACTTCGTCCTTGGCCTTGATGGGCCGGTCGAGGCAGTGGTCGATGACGATATCGATCTGTCCCAGGCGGCGCAGGGTCGTTGCCACCAGCAGGCGGGCGAAACCGCGGTCGCGCGGCGCCAGCTTGGCCAGATGGCTGTTCTGAGCCAGCACCTCGTCCAGCGGCCGCTCTTCTTCCAGCACAGAACGCAGGATCGCGAGGGCCGTTCGGCGTGCGTCGCCGCCTTTGGTTTCCGGGCCGTTTGATTTTCGGTTGTCGGTCATCGGGCTAGGCTGTAAGGCCCCGGCTCCTCTCCTGCAAGCCCCTCCTGCAAACCCCGGGGTCGCTTGAAAGCCTCAGCCGGTCGCCGCGCGGTGCGGCTTCAGCCTGTCCCAGTCGAAGGCGACACCGGTTCCCGGCCTGTCGGGGGCCAGCGCCAGATGGTTCTCCATCACCAGGGGCCGGGTGGTGTAGGCGTCGATGGGAAAGCTGTGTACTTCCAGCCAGCCGGCCTTGGGGTCGTCGGGTTGGGCGAGCCCGGCCAGCAGACTGACGTGCAGTTCCTGCATGCCGTGGGAGCAGACCGGGATGCCGTGTTTCCGCGCCAACTCGGCCACCCGAAGAAAGGCGGTGATGCCGCCGCAGTTACCGGCATCGGGCTGGATGAAGGAAAGACCGGCCTGTGAAAAGGCGAGGCGGAATTCGTGCAGGCTGCGCTGGTTCTCGCCCATGGCGAGGGGCAGGCCGGTGGCCGCGGCGATGCGGGCGTAGCCTTGATAGTCTTCCGGGTCGGTCGGCTCCTCGAACCACAGAGGGTCGAAAGCCTTGAAGGCCTCGGCGGCGGCGATCGCCTGTTCGACGGTGAGGGCATAGTTGGCATCGACCATGAAGGCGCGCCCGGGGCCGATGAGGTCGCGCACCGCCGCCGCCCGGGCGATGTCCTCCGCCAGCTCGGGGCGGCCGACCTTGATCTTCACGCCGTTGAATCCCTCGTCGAGATAGCCCTGCACGCTGGCGAGCAGTTTTTCCTGGGAATAGCCGAGATCGATTCCGCCGCGATAGGCCTTGGCGGCGCTGCCGGCGCCGCCGGCCATCTGCCGCAGGGATTGGTTGGTTGCCTTGCCGCGCAGATCCCAGAGCGCGATGTCGACGGCGGAGATCGCCATGGCGGCGATGCCGCCGCGCCCGACATAGTGCAGGTAGCTGTTCATGACGTCGAAGAGTGCTTCGACATCCTGGGCATCGCGTCCCTTCAGCAGCGGTGCCAGGTCGTGCTGCACCACGGCGTGGACCGCATGGCCGCCGCGCCCGCCGGTGTAGCTGTAGCCGATGCCCTCAAGCCCGTTCGCCAAAGCGATGCGTGCGGTGATCACCTCGAAGTGGCTGTGATCGCCGTGCATGGCGTCGCTCAGCACCTCGGCAAGCGGCACCGCAAAGAGGTCCGCTTCCATACTGCGGATCTTGAATTCATCCATAGTGATTCCCGCTGCCCGATTGATTGCGGGCAGCAGACTAACCGACGGCCGGCGGTTTCGCCTAACCCCCCCCGACCTAACCCCAGGGGCGCGGCTTGGGGCGGTGCACGGACTGGCCCATCTCCTGCGCCATCTGCTGCAGCCGCTGAATGCGGTTTGCGGTGCGCGGGTGGGTGGTGAAGAGCCCGTCCATCTGGTTGGCGTGAAGCGGATTGATGATGAACATATGGGCTGTTGCGGGATTGCTCTCGGCGACCTCGTTGTCGATACCGCGCGCCGCCCGGTCGATCTTCTGCAGGGCCGAGGCGAGCCACAGCGGCTGGCCGCAGATCTCCGCGCCCATGCGGTCGGCGGCGTATTCCCGGGTCCGCGAGATCGCCATCTGCACCAGGGCGGCGGCCATCGGCGCCAGGATCATGATCAGGATCACGCCGACGAAGCCCAGGGGGTTGTTGCGGCTGTTGCCGAAGAAGAGGCCGAAGTTGGCCAGCATGGAAATCGCGCCCGCGATGGTCGCGGTGATGGTCATGGTCAGGGTGTCGCGGTTCTTCACATGGGCCAGCTCGTGGGCCATGACCCCGGCCAGTTCTTCGGAGGTCAGGCGCCGCATCAGACCGGTGGTGGCGGCCACGGCGGCATTTTCCGGATTGCGCCCGGTGGCGAAGGCATTGGGCTGGTCGTCGTCGATCACATAGACCTTGGGCATCGGCAGTTCGGCGTTGTCGGCGAGCTGCTCCACCAGGCCGTAGAGCTGCGGCGCGCCGGCCCGGTCGACTTGGCGCGCCTTATACATGCGCAGCACCATCTTGTCGGAATTCCAGTAGGCAAAGGCGTTCATGCCCAGGGCCACGACAAAGGCGATGATCATGCCGCCGGTGCCGCCCAGCAGAAAGCCGACAGCCAGGAACAGGCCGGTCATGGCGGCCATCAGGATACCGGTACGCAGGCTGTTCATCATGTTTTCGACCGTGGCGGCGGCGAAGGCCGCAGACTCCTGTTTTTGCAGTGTTTCAGGGGATTTTCCCCAACCTCAGGTGGGGGTCCCGACGGGAGGCTTCAAGACTTGGCGCGGGGCCTCCGCGATGCCATATAAAGGGCATGGTTCTGAAGTTCACAGCCCGTCAGCCGAAGCCCCGCAAAGCAGCCGTCGATCCCCTGACGACCCTGCCGGAAGCCAAGGAATCTGCCGATCCCACGGCGCTCCCAGCCCGAGCCGCCGTCAAAGACGCGGCCCTGGAAGAGCCTGCCGGGAAAAAGTCCGCCCTTGAAAAGCCTGTTGGGGAAAAAACGCCCAAGGAACTGGGCGGCCCCAGCGGCCCCGAACCGACCCGCTACGGGGACTGGGAACGCAAAGGCATCTGCGTGGATTTCTAGGGTTCCGGCGTGAGCCGAAGTCGACGCGAATTCTTCTAGCTTTTCTCCAGATTCACCAGAGCGACGCCGACCACGGTCAGCAGCATGCCGGCCAGGGCGGTGGGGCCGAGAGTCTCGCCGAACAGCGGCCAGGCGATCAGCGCTGTCACCGGCGGCGCCAGGAAGAACAGGCTGGAGACCCGCGAGGCCGCGCCGCGTTTAATCAGCCAGTAAAGCAGGCTGACCGCGCCGAGGGAGAGCACCAGCACCAGCCAGGTCATGGCGATGATAAAGTCGGGGTGCCAGACGATGACCTGGTCTTCCAGGGCCAGCGAGAAGACGCCGCAGCCGAGGCCGGCGGCACAGTATTGGATGACCGAGCCGCTGCGCAGATCCATGTCGGCGCAAAAGCGTTTCTGATAGAGCGTCGCCGCGGTGATGCCGAGCAGGGCGAGAAGGCAGAGCCCGACCCCCTCTACCGTGCCGAGACCGGCGTCCAGCTTGCGCCAGACCACCAGGGTCACACCGCCCACCGCCAGGAAGAGGCCGAGCCACTGCCGCCGCGTCACGCGCTCGCCTAGCAGCACTCCGGCCAGGGCCGCCACCAGCACCGGTTGGATGCCGACGATGAGCGCCGAAACGCCCGCTTCCACGCCCTGGTCGATCCCGGCGAAAACGCCGCCGAGATAGAGACCGTGCAGCAGCAGTCCGGCGACGGCGAGATGGGCGACACTGCGCCAGTCCTTTGGCCAGGGCGCGCCAGTGACGAGCGCCAGCAACCCCAGCAGCACCGCGGCGATGGCAAAACGCAGGGCCAGAAAGGTCATGGGCTCGGCGTGCGGCAACCCCAGCTTGGCGCCGATGAAGCCGGTGCTCCAGAGCACAACGAACAGGCCGGCGGCCGAAAGGCCCGCCAGACTCCAGGGATTGCCCGATAGGTTGCTGCCCGCTACTGGATTGCCCGCTACTGAGGCGCCGGACATCGGGGCGGCGGGCTTGGACCGCTTTGACATGGTTTGCTGATATACCGCGCAAGGCGGGCCCGCAAACGCGGTTACGGCATAGGTGCTATTTCCGCCTGCCTATCCGATACGGATCTTGGCAAGGTTCGCGGGCTGCGCCACGCCGGCTTTCAGGGCGGGGTCGTCCAGGGCTGCGCCGATGGTGGTGGGGGTCGGCACCACGCCGGCCCAGACGTCCAGGTCCATGTCTTCGTCATCGTCGATGGGGCCGCCGCTGCGCACCTTGGCGACCACTTCCTCCAGCTTCAGCGAGACGACGGTGGTGGCCTTCACCTCCTGTGCCGTCGGTGCCCGCAGTTCGGGCCAGCGGCCGGGCACGATGCGCTCCAGCATCGCTTCCAGCTTGGCCAGCTTGTCGGCCGGGTCTTCGATCACCTCGGCCTGGCCCATGGCCATGACGCTGCGGTAGTTGACCGAGGTATGAAAGCCGGAGCGGGCGAGGACGAGGCCGTCCATCAGCGCCACGGTGAAGCAGACCGGCGGCCCCTGTTTCACATGGCGCAGCATCTTGCTGGCGGAGGAGCCGTGCCAGTAGACCCTGTCGCCCTCCCGCCAATAGGCTGTCGGGGTGACATAGGGCTGCCCGTCGATCACGTAGCCGACGTGGCACATCAGCCCGGCATCGAGGATGGCGTAGACCGTCTCCCGATCATAATGGCCACGCTCGTGGGCGCGCTTCACCTTGGTGCGCGCGGTGGGAACGAAGGGCTCCGTTGTGCCGCTCATGGCAGACTTCCTTTGAAATGCGGTAATGCGGTTCTGGCTGGCGCGCAAGCTAGAGCCAATGTGGTTTTCCAAAAAGAGCCGCTTTCTGATATTCTTACGGACCACTTTCTGCTAAGCGCCGTTTTCTGGATGGAGCATGGGGAACAGCTCGCCGCGCGGCAGCCGCCGCACACCGCTTTTGGCCCTGGCGCTGGACCGCAGCGCGCCGGCGCCTCTGCAACAGCAGCTCTGCGCGCAACTGCGCGACGTCATCCTGGCCGGCCGCCTGGCGCCGGGCGCGCGCCTGTCGTCGAGCCGCGTTTTGGCCAAGGAACTCGGCTGTTCGCGCAACACCGTGGTCACCGCCTTCGACCAGTTGCTCAGCGAGGGCTATCTCGAAGGGCATGCCGGCTCCGGCACCTTCGTCTGCCGTGTCCTGCCCGAGGACCTGCTGGGCGTAAACAGGGCCGCAAAGGCAAAGACCCAGCCGATTGCCGATGCCGGCCGCGCACCCCGTCTCGCCGCTCATGGCCGCGCCATCGTCGGTCTGCGCGACCGTGACTATCGCCACCGCCGCGCCTTTACGCCGGGCGTGCCCGACACCGAGGACTTTCCCTTCGATCTCTGGGCGCGGCTGCACACCCGGACCTGGCGCCGCCCCGATCCGGCGCTGCTGCAGCTCGGCAACCCCGCCGGGTTCCAGCCGCTGCGCGAAGCCATCGCCGCCTACCTCAACAGCTATCGCGGCCTCGTCTGCGACTGGCGTCAGATCATCGTCACCGCGGGGGCGCAGGCGGCCATCGGCCTGGTCGTGCAGATGCTGCTGGAGCCGGGCGAGGCGGTCTGGATCGAGGAGCCGGGCTACGTCGGTCTGCGCGGGCCGCTGATCGCCGCGGGGGTCGAGGTGGCGCCGGTGCCGCTGGACAGCGAAGGCATCTCGGTCGCCGCCGGGCGCAGCCTGGCGCCCAAGGCGCGGGCCGCCATCGTCACGCCCTCTCACCATTACCCGCTGGGCACGACCCTCTCCCTGGCCCGCCGTCTGGAACTGCTGGAATGGGCGCGCGGGGCCGATGCCTGGATTTTGGAGGACGACTACGACAGCGAGTATCGCTACGCCGGGCGGCCGTTGGCTTCCCTTCAGGGCCTGGCTGCCGGGCGCGGCGAGGCCGGGCGGGTGATCTATGTCGGCACTTTCTCCAAGGTGCTGTTTCCGGCGATCCGCCTCGGTTACCTGGTGGTGCCCGAAGCCTTGATCGAACCGTTCACCGCCGGTCATGCGGCCTTCGGCGCCTTGCCCTCGGCCCTCGTGCAGCCGGTGCTCGCGGCCTTCATCGACGAGGGCCATTTCGCCACCCACTTCCGCCGCATGCGCCGCCTTTACGCGGCCCGGCAGGCGGCGCTGGTGGCGGCGGCGAAAACCCATCTGGCCGACCTGCTCACCGTCGCCCCCGACGATGCCGGCCTCCACCTGATGGCCTGGCTGAAGCCCGATGTGGCCGATAAGCTGGGCGACAAGCGGGCGGCGCAGATCGCCGCCGAGGCCGGCATCGCCGTTGCCCCGCTTGCCGATTACTTCTGCGGCGCGCCGACGCGCCAGGGCCTGCTGCTCGGCTACGCCGCCGTGCCGGAAGACGAGATCGTGCGGCAGGCGGAACGGTTGGGCGAGGCTCTGCGCCGACGCTTGGGTTGATCGCCCACGGCGCGCGGCGACACATCATCCGTCATACTCGGTGCTTCGAGACGCGGCTTCGCCGCTCCTCAGCATGAGGTCTGCCATCTACCTCACCCTGAGGAAGCCCGAAGGGCTGTCTCGAAGGGTGGTCCCTCGGATCAAGTCCGAGGGTAACGGTTGGTGTATGTGCTAGATCGTGCCGATCTTGCGGCGGGAGAGAGCTTCGCGGAATTGGTTGCGGTCTTTGACGACCTTTACGCGGGCGAGCAGGTCGAGCACCGCCGCCTCGTCGAGGTCGTCGCCGCAGAGCTGGCCGACGACGATGGTATCCATGCTGTCACCCTCGGGGGCATGGTAGCCGACCAGCAGATAGCCGATGCGAAAGATGAAACAGTCTTCATGCCGCTGCTCCGAGATCGCCTTGGTGTAGAAGCCTTCGCTGCGCAGGTTGGGCAGCTTGAAAGACTTGGCCGAGCCCACCCTGAGCCCGCGGCCTTCGACGACCGGCAGGCCCCTGGCGAAACGCAGAAAGTCTTCGGCGTCGCGCACCTCCTCCGTCGGGTTCTTTGCGAAGTGACCCAGGAAGACGCGCGAGGTGACGAGGAAACCGTTCACGCCGTGAAAGCTGTAGTAGTTCTCGAACAGTTGGTAGGCGCCGACCCGCTCCCGCAGTTCGCTGATTTCGAAGGGGGATGTCAGGGGAAGGTCGAGGTCGGCTTCGCCGATATCGATCTGGTCCCAGGTCTGCGGCAACGCGACAATGCGTCCGTTGGGATCTTCGGATTCCGTCGCGGCACAGCCTGCCAGCAGCAACCCTGCGGCCAAGGCCAGACCGGCTCTCCAAGACCTTTTCGTTCGTGTTTCAACCATCTTCGCCCACCCCGCCCATCGGGAGTCAGACGCTAGCAAAGATGATGCGCCGCCGCCAAAAAGAAACGTTTGGCATCCAGCAGACTGCTGACATGGTGGAGAATTCGGCGCAGACATGCTTCGAGACGGCGCCCCTCTTTAAACACCAAGGGCGCCTCCTCAGCATGAGGTTAAGCCGGACCTCATCCTCAGGAAGCCCCGCAAGGGACTGTCTCGACGGATGGCCAAGGACTCTGTCGTCCGATCTCAGCCACCTGCTGAGAGTGCCCGCCTCGCAAACGAGAGCTTGATGGGCGTTACCCTCGGTTCTGGCGGTTTTCGATCAGTTCGTCGACCACGCCGGGGTCGGCCAGGGTGGAGGTGTCGCCCAGGCTGCCGTACTCGTTCTCGGCGATCTTGCGCAGGATGCGGCGCATGATCTTGCCGGAGCGGGTCTTGGGCAGGCCGGGGGCCCACTGGATCAGGTCCGGCGAGGCGATGGGGCCGATTTCCTTGCGCACCCACTGCACCAGTTCCTTGCGCAGGTCGTCGGTGGGCTCCTCGCCGACGTTCAGGGTGACATAGGCGTAGATGCCCTGGCCCTTGATGTCGTGGGGATAGCCGACCACGGCGGACTCCGCGACCTTGTCGTGGGCGACCAGGGCGGACTCCACTTCGGCCGTCCCCATGCGGTGGCCGGAGACGTTGATGACGTCGTCGACCCGCCCGGTAATCCAGTAGTAGCCCTCGGCATCGCGGCGGCAGCCGTCGCCGGTGAAGTACTTGCCGGGATAGGTCGAGAAGTAGGTCTGGATGAAGCGCTCGTGATCGCCGTAGACCGTGCGCATCTGGCCGGGCCAGGAATCGGCGATGCAGAGGTTGCCCTCGGTGGCGCCTTCCAGGTGCTTGCCTTCGCCGTCGACGATCACCGGACGCACCCCGAAGAAGGGCCGGGTCGCAGAGCCGGGCTTCAGCGGTGTGGCGCCGGGCAGTGGCGTGATCAGGATGCCGCCGGTCTCGGTCTGCCACCAGGTATCGACGATGGGACAGCGTCCGTCGCCCACCACCTCGTGGTACCACATCCAGGCTTCGGGATTGATCGGCTCGCCGACCGAACCGAGCAGGCGCAGGGAGCTGCGATCGGTCGACTTCACCAGCGCCTCGCCCTCGCGCATCAGGGCGCGGATCGCCGTCGGCGCGGTATAGAAGATCGCCACCTTGTGCTTATCGCAGACCTGCCAGAAGCGCGAGGCGTCGGGATAGTTGGGCACGCCTTCGAACATCAGGGTAGTGGCGCCGTTGGCCAGCGGCCCGTAGACGATGTAGCTGTGGCCGGTGACCCAGCCGACGTCGGCGGTGCACCAGTAGATCTCGCCGTCGTGATAGTCGAAGACGTACTTGTGGGTCATGGAGGCATAGACCATGTAGCCGCCGGTGGTGTGCAGCACGCCTTTCGGCTTACCGGTCGAGCCCGAGGTGTAGAGGATGAACAGCGGCGCCTCGGCCTCCATTTCTTCTGCCGGGCAGTCGATGTCGGCGGCCTGGCAGACGTCCTCGTGCCAGACGTCGCGGCCCTCGGTCCAATCGACATGCCCGCCGGTCCGTTGCACGACGATCACCGTCTCGACACCGGGGCAGCTTTCCAGCGCCTTGTCGGTATTGGCTTTCAGGGGCACCTTGCGGCCGCCGCGCAGGCCCTCGTCGGCGGTGATGACGCAGTTGGACTCGCAATCCTGAATACGCCCGGCCAGGGCGTCCGGCGAGAAGCCGCCGAAGACCACGGAATGGATGGCGCCGATGCGCGCGCAGGCCAGCATGGCGTAGGCGGCCTCGGGGATCATCGGCATGTAGAGCGTGACCCGGTCGCCCTTTTTCACGCCGCGCGCCTTCAGCGCGTTGGCCAGCCGGCAGACGTTCTCGTGCAGTTCGCCGTAGCTGATGTGCTTTGACTCAGAGGGATCGTCGCCCTCCCAGATGATGGCGATGTCGTCCTTCTTGGCCGGCAGGTGGCGGTCGATACAGCTGTAGCTGGCGTTGGTGGTGCCGTCGGCGAACCACTTGATGCTGACGTCGCCGGGCCCGAAGTTGACGTCCTTGACCTGGGTGAAGGGCTTGAACCAGTGGATCCGCTTGCCGTGCTCGGCCCAAAAGGCCTCCGGGTCGGCGATCGACTGCTCATAGAGCTTGAAATAGCCGGCCTCGTCGCACCAGGCGCTCTCGGCCGTTTCGGCGGGCACGGGAAATACATGGGGTTCGTACATGGCTCTGGCGGCCTCCCTGCTAGGATCGGAACATCCGGACGGCCTTGTTAGCCCTGCTGCCGTCTTCTTTAATTTCCCCGATTATTTCTGGAAAACCGGCAGGAAACAAGGCCGGCGGCCCTGTCGCGGCAGAGCTGCCTAGAGCGGATCATGTTTAGACGGAAACACTTTCGTGTTTGCGTCCAAACATCTGAATCCGCTCTACGTCAAATAGTTAGAGCAGATCCGGGTTTGATGGATCGCTCATGCGATTCCATCAAACCCGGATCTGCTCTATGCGACCTTGGTCTTACCCATCTTGCAGATCAGCGCCCATTCCGCCTTTTTCACCGGCAGCACCGAAAGCCGCGACTGGCGCACCAGCGCCAGATCCTCCAGGCGCGGTTCGGCCTTGATCTGGGCCAGGGTCACCGGCTCGGTGAAAGGCTTTATCGCCTTCACGTCGACCATGCCGAAGCGCCCGCTCTTGTCCGTGGGGTCGGGGTAATAGAGCTTCGCCACCTCGCAGATGCCGACGATCTGCTTTTCGTTCACCGAGTGGTAGAAGAAAACCAGGTCGCCCAGTTCCATGGCCTTCATGTTGTTGGACGCCTGATAGTTGCGCACCCCGTCCCACTCGGCGGTGCCCGCCTTCACCTGATCGTCCCAGGACCAGGTCCCCGGCTCCGACTTCATCAGCCAATACGCCATCAGGGCAGCACCTTCTTGTATGCAGTGATGGTCACGCTGTCGAAGAGCCCGGCTTTCGCATAGGGGTCGCCGGCGGCGAAGGCTTCGGCCTCGGCGCGGGCCGTATCGTTGACGACGATGACGCTGCCTTTGACCGTCTCGCCGTCGTCGCTGGTCATCGGCCCGGCGATGACGATGCGATCGATGTTTTCCTTCAGATAGTCGATGTGGGCCGGGCGGTTTTCGGCGCGGACATGACCGTGGTCCGGCTTATCGACGCAATAGAGAACGAAGGTCATACGGCTGCTCCCTGGAATTGACGGTATCTTCTTTTTGACGGCGTGTTCTTAAAGGCGGGCCGCACTATGCCGAAAAGCCTTCGGCCTTGAAAGGCCGTGCCAGCAAACCCTCGATGGTCTCGGCCAGATCGGCGCCCCGGTTCACAACCTGGTCGACCGCGCCGCAGATCGGCATCTCGATGCCCAGGCGCTCGGCCATGGACAGCACCGCGGCGGCGGAGAAGCGGCCCTCGACGACGCCGCGGCTGGCTGCCTGGGCGGCGTCCGGCGTCTGTCCTTCACCGAGCGCGAGGCCGAAGGTGAAGTTGCGCGACTGCCGGGCTGTGCAGGTGAGGGTCAGGTCGCCGAGCCCGGCGAGGCCCATCATGGTTTCAGCCTTGCCGCCGCGCGCCAGGCAGAGGCGTGTCATCTCCGCCAGTCCGCGGGTGATCAGGGCGGCGCCGGCGTTGTCGCCCAGCCTGCGCCCGGCGACGATGCCGCAGGCGATGGCCAGCACGTTCTTCACCGCGCCGCCGATCTCCGCCCCCAGGGGATCGTCGGAGACATAGGGGCGGAAGCTGCGTCCGCCGATGGCCCCGGCCAGAACGTCGGCCAGCGCGCGATCTGCGCTGGCCAGGGTGACGGCGGTCGGCAGGCCACGGGCGACCTCCGCCGCAAAGGTCGGGCCGGAGAGCACGGCGAGGGGATGGCCGGGCAGCGCCTCGGCGGCGACCTCGGTCATCAGCAGGCCGCTGTGTTGTTCGATCCCCTTGGCGCAGAGCACCACGGGAAGGCGCTGCGGCAAAACCGGCGCAAGCTTGGCGGCCGTGGCGCGCAGCGCCTGGGCGGGAACCACCAGCAGGCAGGCCTCGGCAGCGGCCAGGTCGCCGGGTTCGGCGGTAACCTGGATCTCGGGGTCGAGAGTGATATCCGGCAGGTAGCGGCGGTTCTCCCGCTGCTCGGCCATAGCCGCCATCGCCTCTGCGTCGCGGCCCCAGAGCGTCACCCGGCGTCCGGCGCGGCGGCAGGCCACGGCGAGGGCCGTGCCCCAGGAACCCGCGCCGATAATGCCGAGATGCTGCATAGCGCCGGTCAGCCCGCTTCTGCCGATCTTGGGGCTGTTGCCGCCGCGCCCTGGAGCTCTTCCAGCGGCCAGCGCGGGCGGGCCGCCGTATCCAGCGGGTCGGTGAGGCCGAGGCGCAGGCGCTCGACCCCGGCCCAGGCGATCATCGCGGCGTTGTCCGTACAGAGGGCCGGCGGCGGGGCCAGCAGTTCGCTGCGCGCAGCCCGGGCCACGCCGCTCAGACGGTCGCGCAGATGACTGTTGGCGGCGACCCCGCCGGCCACCACCAGCGGTCCGGGCTTGCCGTAACGCTCCCGGAACAGATCCAGCGCCTTGCCGCAGCGCTCCGCCAGGATGTCGCCGACGGCCTGTTGAAAGGCGGCGGCGAGGTCGGCTTTCTTGGCCGGGTCACCCGATGGGTTCCCGGACGCGTTGTCGAGCAGCCCGGCCGCCTCCGCAGCATGACGCACTGCGGTCTTGAGGCCGGAGAAGGAGAAGTCGAGGCCGGGCCGCCCCAGCATCGGCCGCGGCAGGTCGAAGGCGGCGGCATCGCCTTTGGCCGCCGCAGCCTCCACCGCCGGGCCGCCGGGGTAGCCGAGGCCGAGCAGCTTGGCGGTCTTGTCGAAGGCTTCGCCTACGGCATCGTCGATGGTGCCGCCGAGGCGCCGGTAGCGGCCGACGCCCTGCACCGCCAGCAACTGGCAGTGTCCGCCGGAAACCAGCAGCAGCAGGTAGGGAAAGGTCAGATCGCTTCCCAGCCGTGCGGTCAGGGCATGGCCCTCCAGATGGTTCACCGCGATGAAGGGACGATCCCAGGCCAGGGCGATGGCCTTGGCGGTCATCACGCCGACGAAGACGCCGCCGATCAGGCCCGGCCCTGCGGTCACCGCGATACCATCCAGGTCCGCAAACGCCAGCCCCGCTTCGGCCATGGCCTGTTCCACCAGCCGGTCGATGTGATCGAGGTGGCTGCGCGCCGCAATCTCCGGCACCACGCCGCCGTAGGGGCGGTGCTCGTCGAGCTGCGAGAGCACAAGGTTGGCGAGGATTTCGCCGTCGCCGGTCACCACCGCAGCGGCGGTTTCGTCGCAGGAGGTTTCGATTCCCAAAACGGTCGGGTTTTGCGCTGTCGTGGCAGGTTCGATCATGAGCCGGACCATAGTGCCTCGCCCCCTATGACGCCAGGGGTGACGCCAGCACGGCGCTGCCGCTTGCGTGCGTCCGCCAAAGCCCCTAAAGCTTGCCGCCATGACCAGCAAAGCGAAGTTCCGCCTGGGTACCCGCGGCAGTCCCCTGGCCCTGACCCAGGCCCGTGAGGTCCGCCGCCGCCTCGGCGAGGCCCATGGCGCATTGGCCGAGGAAGACGCCGTGGAAATCGTGGTCATCAAGACCACCGGCGACAGGGTACAGGACCGCGCGCTGGCGGAGATCGGCGGCAAGGGTCTTTTCACCAAGGAGATCGAGGAGGCGCTGATCGCCGGTGAGATCGACGCCGCCGTTCATTCCATGAAGGACGTGCCGACCTGGCTGCCCGACGGCCTGGTGGTCGATCACGTGCTGCCGCGCGAAGACCCGCGCGATGCCTTTTTCTCACCCCACGGCGACAGTCTGGCGGCCTTGCCGGCGGATGCCCTTGTGGGTACGTCGTCGCTGCGCCGTCAGGCCCAGGTCTTGATCGCCCGTCCCGACCTGCGGGTGGAGCCGATCCGCGGCAACGTCGACACCCGTCTGCGCAAGCTGGCGGAGGGCCGTTTCGACGCGACGCTGCTGGCGGTTGCCGGGCTGAAACGCCTTGGCCTGGCCGACAAGATCACCGCCGCCCTGTCGACGGAAGAAATGCTGCCCGCCGTGGCGCAGGGCGCGATCGGCCTGGAGATGCGTGCGGATGACGACCGGACCCGCGGCCTGCTGGATGCCATCAGCTGTATCGACAGCGGCCGCAGGGTGGTGGCGGAACGGGCTTTCCTGACGATCATGGAGGGCTCCTGCCGCACCCCCATCGCCGGCCTGGCCGAACTCGGCGACAACGATTCCCTGCGTCTGCGCGGCCTCGTTGCCCTGCCCGACGGCTCGGCGGTCTACAAGGCCGACATCATGGGCTCGGCAAAGGACGCCGCCGGCCTCGGTGAGGCCTTGGGCCAGGAACTGCGCAAGGCCGCCGGGCCGGACTTTCATGACGCCGTCACCGGCCACTGAGTTTTGCAGGCAGGGAGGGGGCGGATGCTGATCGCCGTCACCCGTCCGCAGGACGATGCGGCGGAGCTCGTGACGGCCCTGGAGGCGCGGGGCCATGAGGTCTGTCTGGAGCCGCTTCTGACCATCGTGCCGCGCCGTCCCGTTGTCTGGCCCGAGGGACACGAGAAGGCCCAGGCCCTGTTGATCACCTCCGCCAACGGCCTGCGCGCTTTCGCCGCGCTCGATCCGCGCCGCGATCTGCCGGTCTATGCGGTGGGCGATGCCTCTGCAGCAGCGGCCCGTGCTGCCGGGTTTCCCCAGGTCCGTTCCGCTGCCGGTACGGTCGAGGATCTGGCCCGCATGGCCGGCGCAGAACTCTCACCGGCGGCCGGGCCGCTGCTGCAGCCGGCGGCGAGCAAGCTGGCCGGCGATCTGAAAGGCGGGCTGGAGGCCGCCGGCTTCGAGGTGCTGCGCGCGGTGATCTACGATGCCGAGGCGGCAGCGCGGTTTTCGGCGGATTTCTGTGCGCGGCTCAATTCAGAATTGATCGACGCGGTGACACTTTTCTCACCCCGCACCGCAGCCACCTTTGTTAGCCTGATCGGGGCTGCAGGGCTGGCCCGGGCCTGCAACAGCATGACGGCGCTTTGTCTCAGCGAGGCGGTGGCGGAGCGGATTTCAGTCCTGCCCTGGCAGGCGGTTCTGACCGCCGGGCGGCCGGATCAGGAATCCCTGCTGGCGCGGCTTGACGCTTGGGCTGAGAGCGGCGCGTAATGGGGGCTGTTGCATTGCAGCGAAGCGACGGCAGAACCGGTACCGTGTTTATTTTGCGGGAATTGAATATTTAGGCCAGCCAAACTTATACAGGCGGGCCAAACTTACATGGGCGGGAAGGTACCTGCGGGGATTATGGCAGAGTCCGAAGGGCAGAGCGGCAAGTCAGCCGCTGAAGAGGAAAGCAAGGCAGGGGCGGACAAGGTCGCACCGGCGATTGCGGTGATCGAACGCTTCGGCGGCATCCGGCCGATGGCGAAGGACCTGGGGGTGGCCGTCTCCACGGTTCAGGGCTGGAAGGAGCGCGCGTCGATCCCCGCCAACCGGCATGATCAGATCCGCGCCGCCGCCGCGAAGAAGGACCTGGCCCTGGATCCCGACCTGTTGCGCGCCTCGGCGCAGCCGGACGCCGCAGTGACGCCGCCGCCGGTGATCGAAGCCGCAGCCGAAGCGACCTCTTCGGAAAAGAAACCAGCGGCGGATCAGGGGCAGGCCCGTCCGGCGGCGGGTGGCTCCATGGCTTCGCGCGCCAGTGCGGCTTCCGCCCGCCCGGGATCGTCTCAGTCGGGACCGTCTCAGTCGGGACCGTCTGGGTCGGCATCATCTCAATCGGGGCCGGCCGGTTCCTCCCCGGCTGATGCAGGGAAAACCGCTTCCAAGACATCCACAGCGGCGGATGGTGGCGGGCGGCGGTCTTCCGGCTCGCTGCTGGGCGGTTTGGTTCTCGGCGTCGTCCTGGCCCTGGTGGTGGGGGGCGCGGCGGTCTACAGCCGGGACTTCTGGCTGCCGCTGGTCGACCCGCAAAGCGGCCGGCAGGACCCGGCGATAACCGAGGCGCTGGCCGGGCTGGACGCCCGTTTGGCGGAGGTGCAGGCCGGCTTGCCGCCCGACAGCTCCGGTGCGGTCCGGGAACTCGGCGATCGCCTGACGACGCTGGAATCGGCGGTTTCCCAAGGCGCCGGACAGGATCCGGAAACCCGCGCCGCGCTTGAATCCCTGAGCGCCAGTCTGGCCCGTATGACCGACCGTCTGCAGGCGCTTGAGGAAGGGCAGGCGGCGGCCGGGGCGCCGACCGAGGCCCTGACCATGCGGCTCAGCGGCGAAGCGGCCCGGCTCGACGAGATGCTCACGACCCAAACCGAACTGGCGGCGCGTCTGGAGGCGGCGGAGGGTGCGCTGGCCGGGGTGGCCGCGGGGCAGGCGGCGGCGCCGGGCAGCGAGGAAACCCTGATGCTGCTGGCCATGCTGCAGCTGCGCGACGCGATCCGCGGCTCGGGGCCTTACGAAGAACCTCTGCGCATGCTGCAGAACCTGACCGGTGAGGATGCGGAACTGGCGGCGGTCATCGCGCCGCTGGAGCGCCGTGCCCCGGCCGGGCTGCCCAGCATCGCCGATCTGCAGGCCGCCTTTCCCGATGTGGCGCGGCGGATCGCGGCGATCGAGTTGGGTGAGGAGGGCGAAGGCTGGTCCGCCGGCGTACTGCGGCGCCTGTCGGAGGCGGTGAACCTGCGCCCCGTTGGGCTGGTGGAGGGCGGTCAGCCTACAGCCGTGGCGGCGCGGGCGGAGGTAAAGCTGAACGACGGCGACCTCGCCGGCGCGCTCGAAGAATTGAATGCTCTCAGCGGGGCGGCGGCGGAGGCCGCGGCGGCCTGGCGCAGCGACGCCGAAGCGCGGATCGCCGCCAACCAGGCGGTCAGCCGCCTCGGCGCCCTGGTGTCGGAACGGTTCCGCACGACGGCGGACGGCTGACCATGCGCCGCGTCATTGTCTTTGTGGTCCTGGCCGCGCTGGCGGCGCTGGCCGCTTTCTGGCTGGCGGAAAATCCCGGGCGAATTTCCATCGAGTGGCTCGGCTACCGCATGGAGCCGCCGGTCGGCATTCTGGTGCTGGCCGGGGTGCTGCTCTCCATTGCCGTGATCCTGATCTACCGGGTCATCACCCTCATCCTCGGCACGCCGGGCAGCATCGGGCGGGCCTTTGCCGCGGGCCGGCGCAAACGCGGTTTCCGCGCCCTCAGCCAGGGCATGGTGGCGGTTGCCGCCGGCGACGCGCAGGAGGCGGCGCGCTGGGCGCGCAAGGCCGATTCCCTGCTGGAGGACCCACCCCTGACGCTGCTGCTCTCGGCCCAGGCGGCCCAGCTCGGCGGCGATGAGAAGGCGGCAGAGAAGTACTTCGAAGCCATGCTGGAGAAGCCGGAAACCCGCTTCCTCGGCCTGCGCGGTCTCGTCATGCAGGCGCTGAAGGCCGGCGACGACCGGCGCGCCCTGGGCTATGTCCGCGAAGCCCATGCCCTGCGTCCCAAGACCCCCTGGGTGGTGACCAACCTCTTCGAGCTGAGCGAGCGGACAGGCGACTACGACGCGGCCGCTTCGGCATTGAAACAGGCGGCGAAGATCAAGGCCCTGCCCAAGCCGGAGGCGGAGCACAACGGCGCCGTCATCACCCTCGCCAAGGCGGAAATGGCCCTGGCCGAGGGGCGCCGGGACGAGGCCCTGTCGCTGGCCCGGGCCGCTGACAAGGCCGATCCCGATTTCCTGGCCGCCGCCGTGCTGCATGCCCGCCTCGCGGTGGAGAGCGAGCGCTATCGCGAAGCCGCCAAGGTGGTGGAGCGCTCCTGGCCGCGCACCCCCTCGGCGGAACTGGCGGCGCTTTACCGCAAGGCCGTGCCGGCCGCCAAGCCCCTGGAGCAGGTGAAGCGCTTCACCAAACTGGCCGGCCTGAATCCGAACCACCGCGACAGCCATCTGGTCCTGGCCGAGGCCAACCTGGAGGCGGCGCTCTGGGGCGAGGCGCGGCGGCATCTGGGGATTCTGGTCACCCTCGACGGCGAAGACCCGGCCCGCGCCCAGGTCTGCCGCCTCATGGCGAAGCTGGAGGAGGCCGAGCGCGGCGACAGCGAGGCCGCGCGGGTCTGGCTCGAACAGGCCGCCCACGCACCCGGCGACCCCGCCTGGGTCTGCAACACCTGCGGCGCGGTGGCCAATGACTGGAGCGTCGACTGCGGGGCCTGCGGCGCTTTCGACAGCCTTGCCTGGCGCGCGCCGCGGCGGGTCGGCATGGCCGCGCTGACCGGGGACGGTTCCGCCGTCGCCCGCATTACGGCCAAGCCGGCTCACAAGCCGGCGGCCAAAGCGGCAGAGGGGCCGGGGAAGATCACCCTGGCGCCGCTGCCGGATCAGCCGCCGCTTCCGGACTGTGCCCCGGCCGAGCCGTCCAAACCGGCGGCGGAGGAAAAGGCGCCTGCGCTGCCGGCGGCGAAACCGGCCCCGAAACCGGCCCCGAAACCTGCGCCGACTTCTGCGCCCCCTGTGGCGGCCAAGAGCCCTGCTCCGCCGGTCCCTGTTCCCTCGGCCCCTGTTCCGCCGGCAGGCCCCAACGGCCCGCAACCGTCGGACGTCAGGATCGAAGAAGACGACGATCCCGACGAGGCCTCCGCCGTCGAAGGCTACGTCCCGCCCCGGCCTTAGATGTTTTTTCGATGTTCGTTGAAGCGGGCTGGCATCGAAGCGGGCTGGCGCCGACCATCCAAAGCGGTCAGCGACGGCTGACCATTAACCCTGGGTTAAGGCGGAAGGCCTAAGGATTGCGGGCTTTCGGGCTGTCGGAACGATCCCTTTGCGGGTCTTGCCTTGATCGCGGCTTCGCCGTAATCTCCGCCCGATTCAGGTCGCCGGGGTTTCGCTCCGGCCATTGGGCCGCCTTAGCTCAGCTGGTAGAGCATCGCATTCGTAATGCGGGGGTCGGGTGTTCAAGTCACCCAGGCGGCACCATTCTCCCCTCGACCGTTTCCCTATCGAACAGTCTCGACATTACGCCAGCCGCAGCGCCACGGCCTCCAGGATGGCGGCGTAGTGGCAGGCGGCGGCGGCCAGCACCATCAGATGCCAGATGGCGTTGTGATAGGGCAACTGCCGCCAGAGGTGAAAGACCACCCCGAGGGTGTAGAGCAGGCCGCCGGTCACCAGCAGCACCAGGGCCGCTGTCGAAAGAGCGGCGACCAGCGGCTCCACCACCACCAGGATGGCCCAGCCCTGGGCCAGGTAGAGCGCGATGGCGGCGCGCTCGAAACGCCGCGGCAGAAACAGCTTCAGCGTCACCCCGAGCGCCGCCACGGCCCAGACCGCCGCCAGCAGCGCCAGGCCCCAGGGACCGCCGATGACCACCAGCGAAAAGGGCGTGTAGGTGCCGGCGATCATCACGAAGATCGACGCGTGATCCAGGCGGCGGAGGATTTCCTTCCAGTCCGGCCGCTGCACCAGGTTATAGGCGGCGGAGAAGCCGAAGACCGCGATCAGGCCGATGCCGTAGACCGCCAGGCTGAGGATCGAAAGCGCCGAGCCCTGCGGCAGGGCCAGCAGGGCCAGAACCGGGAAGGCCGCCAGGCTGGCGCTCACCCCCAGCAGGTGGACGAGGGCGTCGGCCCGCCGCTCGGCGGCGGCATACTGCGGAAAGGTGAAGGGTTCGCGCATCGGCGCTCATTCTGGGGCCTCCGCGTCTCACTTCAATGGTTTTCCGGCTGGCGGCGGCGAGATATGGCGGGCGTTGCGACGTGGGGCTCACCCCCCTCCCGGCCTCCCCCCATCAAGGGGGGAGGGGTTCTCTTATGCTGTCCCGTCCCATTCTTCTATGGGGAGGGGTTCCTTAATCTGCCCCAAATCATCTCCCTCCCCCTTTCGATGGGGGAGGGTCGGGGTGGGGGTGACATCTTCGCAGCGCCAAGCTGCTTGCCGTTGAAAGCAGGAATCCTGCAACGGATCTCCGTGATATGGACGAGATGTCAGGGCCCGTAACACCTCTGTGACTTTGCGGGGGGCTTGCCGGGATGATTAAATGCGGGCATTCACAGTCGTCAGCGCGCCGGGCCGCGATGAAGTCGGGGGAGTTCAATGATGTCAGCAAAGATGACGAAAATGATGGGCGACAAGGTTGCCCGGGGCAAACTTGCCCTGGCGGCGGGCTTGCTTCTGGGACTTGCGGCCTGCGGCACGCCGGGCGGCGACTACGACGCCCTGATGGCGCAGCGCAACTTCACCGATGCCAAGCCGGACGGTTTCGAGATCTGCCACGGCCATGGCTGCCGACTGACCTCCGAGGTCTCTCTGACCGCGGTGGAGTGGGACCGGGTGGCGGACATCTTCGCCGAACCGGCGGCCTCCGCCGACATCGAGCGCGCGCGGATCGCCATGGCGACCGCGATTCTGGAAGAGACGGTGGGCCGCAAGACCGGCACCCATAAGGACCTGGGCGGCACCTTCACGGCCTTCAGCGGCAACCACCAGTTCGACTGTGTCGACGAGACAAGCAACACCTCGGTCTATCTCACCCTGATGGCCAAGGCCGGCTATCTGCGCTGGCACAAGCTGGAAGGCTGGGCCGGCCGCGGCCTGCTTCTGGACGGCGACTGGCCGCACCAGACCGCCGTGGTGACGGAGATCAAGACCGGCAAGGCCTATGCCGTGGACACCTGGTTCGAGGACAACGGCCGCCCGGCCCATGTGGTGTCGCTGGAGGAATGGCGCGCCGGGTGGATTCCGCCGGGCTTCGTCGACTCCATGCTCTGAGCGAGCCGTCTCCCACCGGGTAAGGACGTCGCCCAGAGACGGATCGCATGTCGCCCAGAGAGGCGACAGCGGCCAGGCGATGTAGCAATCCTTCGCAGCAACGAGGCTGGTGGAAGGACGCTTCCCGTTCGAGGGAGTGCACCTGAACACCGGCCCCTTTGCCGTTAGAGGGAGGTGGCCCGTGTCCGTGCTTTCCAACATCGTGATTTCGGCGCGGGTGCGCCGCTCGCCCTACTTCGCCGCGACCCAGCGTTACGGCTGCAAGGCCTATTCGGTCTACAATCACATGTACATGCCGCTCTATTACCAGAGCCCGGAAGCTGACTACTGGAACCTGGTGAACGGTGTCACGCTCTGGGACGTGGCGGTGGAGCGCCAGGTGGAGATTGTCGGTCCGGACGCCGCGCGCTTCGTACAGCTGCTTTCGCCGCGCGATCTTTCGAGCTGTGCGGTCGGCCA
This sequence comes from Pelagibius sp., assembly GCF_965249265.1. Lineage (NCBI taxonomy): Bacteria > Pseudomonadati > Pseudomonadota > Alphaproteobacteria > Rhodospirillales > Rhodovibrionaceae > Pelagibius > Pelagibius sp. The sequence goes on from NZ_OZ252224.1 coordinate 5,295,431, forward strand.
GTGCAAGTACCTGATGATGACCGACGAGAAGGGCGGCATCCTCAACGACCCCCTGCTGCTGAAGCTGGCGGAGGACCGCTACTGGCTGTCGCTGGCCGACAGCGACGTGCTGTTCTGGGCCAAGGGCGTCGCCTATTTCGGCAACTACGATGTCGAGGTCTTCGAGCCCGACGTCTCCCCGCTGCAGCTTCAGGGGCCGCTGGCGGCGATGGTGGGCGAGGCGCTGTTCGGATCGGCCCTGAACGACCTGAAGTATTTCCGGTTCGGCGAATTCGAGCTGGCCGGCATGCCCTTGATCGTCTCGCGCACCGGCTGGAGCGGCGAGCGCGGCTATGAGATCTATCTGCAGAACAGCGACGACGGCGACCGGCTCTGGGAGACGATCATGGAGGCCGGCAGCCCCCACGGCATTGCCCCGGCCACGCCCTCGGCGATCCGCCGCATCGAAGGTGGGCTGCTGTCTTACGGCGCCGACATGAACCTGGACAACAATCCCTATGAGATGAATCTGGGCCGTCTCGTCGACCTGGAACAGGAAGCCGACTTCATCGGCAAGGCGGCGTTGAAACGGATCAAGGAAGAGGGCATCCGCCAGCGCCTCGTCGGCCTGACGGTGGAAGGCGGCCCCGCCGTGGTGCCGAGCCTTGAGCGCGCCGCGATCACCCTTGACGATAGGCCCGCGGGACGAATCACCAGCGCCGTCTATTCCCCCAGCCTGGAGCAGACCATCGCCCTTGCCCTGGTGCCGGTCGAACATGTCACCGAGGGATCGGTCCTCACCGTGCAGACCGACGCCGTGCCCTTGGAGGCGACGGTTTCGCCACTGCCCTTCATCAGCAAGAAGACGGTTTAAGGCGGCGGCGGTTTTCTGTCGTCACGGATCAGGTTTCCCGTTGTTCGGCTGCGTGTTACGCGGACTTTGCGAGACAGTCTTCGTGCATGGGGCTCACCCCCCTCCCGACCTCCCCCCATCAAGGGGGGAGGGGATTCTCACAAAACCTGGCCAAAGACTTCCCCCTCCCTCTTTTGATGGGGGAGGGCCGGGGTGGGGGTGACAGTCTTTCCGGTTAAGGCCCTTGCCCAAGAAATGCGACTCTGTTGTCATGGTCACAAGAAGGAGCGCCGGGCGTTTTGTGCAGGCAACCCCACTACTCCTCGATGCCTTCGACGATCACCACGGCGCCATCGGCGTTCTCCAGACGCAGCGGCAGGATCTCCTGATACTCCTCGGAGTGGTAGAAGCCCTCGGCGGCCGCCTTGTCGGGAAACTCCAGGATGATCAGCCGCGGGATTTCCCAGTCGCCTTCCAGCACGTCGACCTCCGCGCCGCGCACCAGGTAACGGCCGCCGTGATCGGCGACGACGGCGGGGACCGCCTCACGGTAGGCTTCGAAGGCTTCTGGGTTGGTCACGTCCAGATGCGCAATGATGTAGGCGGCCATGGGTATCGTCTCCACAGATAGGGTGTTTGAATTGCGGGTCGTTTATAGCTGCGGCGTCACAAAGGCGGCGGCGGCAAGATACGCGCCGAGGGCGGCGAGGGCGAGAAAGAAGAGCTTGCGGAAGCGCGCTTCCGGCAGGCGTTTGCGGATAAGCTGGCCCAGGGCCATGCCGGCGAGCGCCGGAACCAGCGCGACGGCGGAGAGCAGGCCGGCTTCGGCGGGCAGCAGGGCGTGGCCGCTGAGGGCCACGGCCATGGCCGTGGTCGAAACCAGGAAGGTGATGCCCATGGCCTGCACCAGGTGATCGCGCGCCAGGCCGAGCGCTTGCAGGTAGAGCACCGAGGGAAAGATGAAGGACCCGGTGAGCCCGGTGACGGTGCCGTTCACCAGCCCGATCAGGGGTGAAAGCCAGGCCTCCTTCCTGCCCGGCGCGGGAACCTGCAGGCCGGTGATGCTGACCGTGGCATAGAGGCAGACCAGCAACCCGAAGAGACCGGAGAGCAGCAGCGCGTCGAGAGACGCCAGCAGGCCGGCGCCGAACCAGATGGCGGCGCAGGCCGGAACCAGCAGCGGCCAGAGCCGTTTGACCAAAGCCTTCAGGGCGCCGCCGCTCATCGCCTGCCAGATGTTGGTGGCGATCGAGGGGACAAGGACCAGCGGGATGGCTTCTTTCAGGTCGAGTTGAGTGGCGAGCAGGGCCAGCGCGACGGTCGGCAGGCCAAGGCCGACCAGCCCCTTCACCAGCCCGGCCAGCAGAAAGCTCGCCGCGACGACAACGATAAGATCGATCTCCCACATGGTCCGATCATAGGCGGTCTGCGGCAGCGGGTCTTGGGTGTTAGTGCGTTCATGCTCTAAGCTTCCGATCACTCAACGAACAACAAGCAAGCGGGAGGAAGTGATGCGGCTTCAAGGAAAGGTCGCCATTGTCACCGGCGGCGGGTCGGGTTTCGGCGAAGGCATTGCCAAACTTTTCGCCGCCGAAGGCGGACGCGTGGTGGTGGCCGACATCAACGGCGAGGCGGCGGAACGGGTGGCCCATGAAATCGACGGTGCCGGCGGCGCCGCGGTCGGCCTGCGCGCCGACGTCACCGACAAGCGCGATGTCGACACCATGATGCGCGCGGCGCTTGACAGCTACGGGCGGCTCGACGTCCTGGTGAACAACGCCGGCGTGTCCCACCGCAACAAGCCGATGACCGAGGTCACGGAAGAAGAGTTCGACCTCATCTACAACGTCAATGTGAAGGCGATCTACCTGGCGGCGGTGGCGGCGATCCCGCTGATGAAGGCCGAAGGCGGCGGCTGCATCATCAACACCTCTTCCACCGCGGCGCTGCGGCCGCGCCCCGGCCTGACGGTCTACAACTCCTCCAAGGGCGCGGTGAACGTGATGACCAAGTCGATGGCGGTGGAATTGGCGCCGGACAAGATCCGCGTGAACGCGATCTGCCCGGTGATCGGCGAGACGGCGCTGATGGAGACCTTCATGGGGGTGCCGGACACGCCGGAGAACCGCAAGAAGTTCGAGGCCACCATTCCCCTCGGACGCTTCTCGACCCCGCACGACATTGCCGAGGCGACGCTGTTCCTGGCTTCCGACGCGGCGGAATTCCTCACCGGCGTCACCATGGAGGTCGACGGCGGGCGCTGTATCTGAGGCTGATGAGCAAGCCACCCGACTGACAGCACGCGGGGGCAGGCCCTGCCTTGCCGATGTGTTTGGTTTTGGCGCTCTCCCCTTGTCACCCTCGGACTTGATCCGAGGGTCCATAGACCCGCCCGCTGGAACCTTCGGCGGGTGAAAACGGTTTTGCCTCTGCGATGGATCCTCGGGTCAGGCCCGAGTATGACGGGTGGAGCATTAAGGTAGTACCCCAAAGCAAAAGGCCCGGGACAATGTCCCGGGCCTTCGCGTTCGATCACGATTTTCAGCGGGCCTATTCGCGGGCGACGCCGAAGATCGAGAGCAGCCAGATGAACATGGTCACGAAGCTGCCGTAGAGCATGAAGGCGCCGAAGATCGACTTGCGCGTGGTCACTTCGCCGCTGTCGCTCTGCTCGTACATGTTCTTGATCATCTGCGTCTCGTAAGCCGTCAGGCCGGCGAAGACCAGCACGACGACGATGGAGAGGCCGAGGTGGAACAGCTCGGACTGCAGCAGGAAGATGTTCACCAGCAGCGCCACCAGGATGCCGATGGTCGCCATCATGAAGAAAGCGCCCAGCGGGGCCAGGTTCCGCTTGGTGGTGTAGCCGTAGAGGCTCGTGCCCGCGAAGGCCGCGGCGGTGATAAAGAACACCCGCACCATGCTGTCGCCCGTATAGAGCAGGAACATGGGGGACATCAGCGCGCCCCAGAGGGCGGCGTAGAGCCAGAACGAGCCATGGGCCATCGCCATGGAGCCGGTCGTGATGATGCGCGGGGCAACGAAACCCATCAGCAGAATGCCGCCGAAGAGAACCCAGCGGAACGGGCTGAGGGCGATTGCCTGCAGCAGCGCCGGCTGCGTGGCGACGAAGAGGGCGACAACACCGGTAAAGGCGACGCCCAGCGACATATAGTTGTAGACGCCAAGCATGTACTTGCGCAGACCCTCATCGATCTGCGCAGCATCCGCCTGCGTCTGCGTCATGTATTTGCGGTCGGGACCGAGAGCCATCAGGACACCTTTCGTTTACCCAAGCATCAGTGCTTAGACACACAACCGGGGCGACAAAGCCAAGGTCGCGGTCTTGCCCATAGAATTCATAAGTAATATTGGCGGAAGGCGGGCCTGAATCAACCTATTTCCGCATAGCTTATGCGTGAATTTTAGTTCATATTTCGGGCCGGAAAGTACAGTTTTCTGCTGTTGTAAGCGGCCTTTTCCGGCTGTTTTTCACTCGTTCCGCAGCAGCGGTGCCGCCTTCTGGCCCAGGGCCCGCCAAGTGCCGGCAAACCCGAATGCGATGGTAATCGCCGTGGCCAGCAGGGCGGTGGTCAGCACCGCCTCGGGCAGGAAGATGAAGGGCGTGCCCATGATCTCGGTCAGCACCAGATAGGCAGCCAGGCTGCCGATCACCGCGGCGATGGCCGCGGTCACCAGGCCGAGTAGCCCGTATTCCAGCAGAAAGGCCTGGGCAATCACCCGGCGGGTGGCTCCCAGCACCTTCAGCACCACGGCATCGTAGACCCGGCGGTGGTGCCCGGCGGCGACGGCGCCGGCCAGCACCAGGACCCCGGCGGCCAGGGCGACGGCGGCGATGGCGCGCACCGCCGTGGCGATGTGGTTCATCAACTGTCCGACCTGCTCCAGCGCTTCTTTCACGCGGATCGAGGAGACGTTGATGAAGCGGTCGGTAACGGCGATCTCCAGGCCGTCCTCGGCTTCGGGTTCGGCCTTCACGGTGGCGATGTGGCTCTGCGGCGCGCGCTCCAGAACGCCGGGGGAGAACACCATGACGAAGTTGATGGTCAGGTTGCTCCAGTCAATCGCGCGCAGATTGGCGATGGTCACCTCGACGTCGCGGCCCAGGATGTTGACCCCCAGGGTGTCGCCCGGCCCGATCCCCAGGGCTTCGCCCACATCGTCGTCGAGGGAAACCAGGGGCGGGCCGTCGTAATCGGCGGGCCACCATTCGCCGACGGTCAGTTCGTCGCCGGCCCGCTGTTCGCGCATCCAGGTCAGGCCGCGGTCGCCGCGGAAGATCCACTGGATGTCCGGCGGGATTTCCATGTCCCGCGGCGAGACGCCGTTCACCGCCGAGATGCGTCCGCGCAGCATGGGCACGCGCTGCACATCGGTGATGCCCGGCAGGCCGGCGACAAGGCTGTCGAACTCGGCGACCTGATCGGGCTGGATGTCGATGAAGTAAAAGCCCGGCGCTTCCTCCGGCAGGCTCTGTTCGACCTGGCGCGAGAGGTTGCCTTCGATCAGGGCGATGGCCACCAGCACCGTCAGGCCGAGGCCGAGCGACATGACGACCGAGCCCGTCGGCGCGCCGGGCCGGTAGAGATTGGTGACCGCCAGCCGCAGGCCGGGATGGCGCGGGCGCGGCAGGCGGCGGGCGGCGGCGATGATCGCCTGGGCGGCGAGACGGAACAGCAGCAGCGCGGCGATGGCGCCGATGACGAAGAAAAACGCCAGCATGCGGTCGGTGGCGGTCAGCACCGCGAGGCCGGCCAGGAGACCGCCGAAGAAAACCAGGGCCGGCAGGGTCTTGCGGTCCGGCAGGGCCTGGGCCGGGGCGACGAGGTCGCGAAACAGGCTGGCCGCGGCGACGGAGCGGGCCCGCGCCAGGGGCCAGAGTGAGAAGGTGACGGCCGTGAGCACGCCGAAGGCCGCGGCGGTGATCAGCGGCACCGGGAAGACCGCCAGTTCGGCCCGCCAGCCCAAAGCGTCGCCGATGACCGCCTGGGCGGCCACCGGGGCCAGCGCGCCGATCAGCAGGCCAATGACGATACCGATCAGCGCCAGGAACAGGATCTGCGCCATGTAGACCTGGAAGATCAGGCGCCCGGGGGCGCCCAGGCACTTCAGGGTGGCGATGGTCCCGGTTTTGCCGTCGAGGTAGCTGCGCACGGCATTGCCGACGCCGACACCGCCGACCAGCAGCGCGGTCAGGCCGACGAGGGTCAGGAACAGGGTCAGCCGGTCGATGAAGCGGCCGATGCCCGGCGCGGCCTGGGTGGTGTCGCGGATGCGCCAGCCCGCCTCGGGGAAGGCGTTCCCCAGGTCGGCGCGCAGAGAGACCGTGTCGATACCGTCGTTGAGGCGCAGGCGGTAGTGATTGCGGATCAGGCTGCCGGGCTGCACCAGGCCGGTGGCTTCCAGGCTGTCCTGGGCGACCATGAAGGTGGGGCCCAGGGTGAAGGCGCGGGAGGTGCGGTCCGGCTCGCGCTCCAGCACCGCCGAGACGCGGTACTGGGTATCGCCGATCTGCACCAGCTCGCCCAGTTCGACCTCCAGGCGGCGCAGCAGGTTGCCGTCGACCACCGCGCCCCAGACGCCGTCCTGTCGGGCAAGGGCACCGCCAAGATCGCGGGCCGGCGCCAGCTCGACGGCGCCGTAGAGCGGATAGAGATCGTCGACGGCCTTCAGTTCGACCAGCACCCGGCGCGAGTCCGCGTCGAGACCGCGGGCCATGGCGCGCATTTCCGAGGTGACGGAGACATCGGCGCGCTCGCCGAGCCAGGCCTGCTGTTCCGCGCTGGCCGCCACATGGGTGAGGCGCAGGTCCATGTCGCCGCCCAGCAGGATGCGCCCGTCGCGTTGCAGGCCCTGCAGCATCGCTTCCGAAACCGAGCCGACGCCGGCAATGGCGGCGACGCCGAGGGTGAGGCAGGCGAGGAAGATGCGGAATCCCTTGAGGCCGCCGCGCAGCTCCCGCCGCGCCAGCCGCAGGGCCAGCGGCAGGCCGCCGCCGAAGCCGGGCTTTGCATCGCTCTGCGGCTGCGCCGGCGCCGTCTGGTCCAGCGTCGTCACGAGCCGGCCATTTGGGCGGTTTCTTGACCGTCGTCGATGATCAGGCCGTCCAGCAGTTTCACGGTGCGCGCGCAGCGCGCCGCCAGTTGGGGATCATGGGTGATCAGCACCAGGGTGGTGCCGTGTTCGGCCTGCAGCCCGAACAGCAGGTCGATGATCTGCTGGCCAGTCTCGCCGTCCAGATTGCCGGTCGGCTCGTCGGCCAGCATCAGGTCGGGACCGGCGGCAAAGGCGCGGGCCAGGGCGGTGCGCTGCTGCTCGCCGCCGGAAAGCTGGCCGGGGTAATGGGTCAGGCGATGGCCCAGGCCGACCGACCCCAGACAGGCGGCGGCGCGGTCGAAAGCGTCGTCGCGGCCCGCGAACTCCAGCGGAATGGCGACGTTTTCCAGGGCGGTCATGGTGGGCACCAAATGAAAGTCCTGGAACACGATGCCGACGGAATCGCGCCGGAACCTGGCCAGGGAGTCCTCGTCCAGCCCGTTGAACACGGTCCCGCCGATGCTCACCCGGCCTTCGCTGGCGCGTTCCAGGCCGGCCATGATCATCATCATGGAGGACTTGCCCGAGCCCGAGGGGCCGACCACGCTGACCGTCTCACCGCGGCTGATAACAAGGTCGAGGCCGCGCAGGATATGGACCGGGCCGGCTGCGGAGGGCAGGGTCAGTTCCACCGCCTCCAGGGCGATCATGGGGGCGGTCATGGAATCCGGCGAGGATTTCGGGGAGAATCCGGCGGCCTTCGCGGCCGATGCCGCTTCCGCGGCTTGGGGGCTGAGATCTGTCATGGTCCCTCTATTATACGGCCTGCCTGCCATATGGATCGTCCTGAGCGCATGTCAACGCGCGGCAGTGCCGCCGTTCCAACCGCGAGGACCGCTCCGCGGCTTTCCAAAAGCGCGGAATTCCGCCCCGATGGCGAGGCCGCTTGATAGGACGGCCCAGGACAACTACTTCTTTGGGATGGCTAAAAAAGCCGACAAAACCTAAGGAAGACCTTCCGGCAACGGGTTTCTCCCCCTTGGCTTCCTTCATGACAGGTGGGCAATGACAGTTCCTTTCCTTCAAGGCCGCCTCGGGCGGGCCCTCCGGCTCACGGCCCTGTTGGCTGCGATTCTCCTGGTTTTGTCTCCCGGCAGCCCGCGTGCGGAAAGCTTCCGGCTGATGGCCTTCGGCGACAGCCTCGTCCACGGCTATGGTCTGGAGGCGGGGGACACCTTCCCGGAACAGCTCGAAGCGGCGCTGCGTGCCGAGGGTCTGGACGTCACCGTGATCAATGCCGGCAACTCGGGCGATACGACGGCCGCCGGTCTGGCGCGCCTGGACTGGGCCCTGGCCGACGATCCGCAGGCGGTCATTCTGGAACTGGGGGCCAACGACGGGCTGCGCGGCCTCGATCCCAGCGCCACCTACGACAATCTCGACGCCATTATGGCCCGGCTGACGGCTGCCGGGCTGCCGGTGCTGCTCGCCGGCATGTTCGCGCCGCCGAATCTTGGCCGCGAATACGGCGATATCTTCAACAGCGTCTTTCCCCGCCTCGCCGAGAAGTACGAAGCGCCGCTCTATCCGTTTTTCCTCGAGGGGGTGGCCCTGGAGCCGGCGTTGAACCAGGCCGACGGCATCCATCCCAATGCTGCCGGGGTGGCCGAGATCGTAAAGCGTATCACGCCGCAGGTCGTTGAACTGGTGAAGGCGGCTGCTGCGGCGCAGGTGCCGCCGCAAACCAACTGAAGCAGGTTTTGCGATGACCGCCAGTTCCATTGAAAGCGGCGCCCAGCGCGCCGGGCGTTACGCCTCGGCCTTTGCCGTCGGCGAGACCGCGGCACCGGGGGCCTGGGGGTCGATTGCGGCGGCCTGTCTCGACGCCCTCGACAGCCTGCCGGAGCGTGCCAACCTCGGCTTTATCTATGTCACGGCGGCGCTGGCCGATGATCTCGGCAGTATCGTCACCTTCCTGCGGGAGCGCAGCGGCGTCGCCGACTGGACCGGCACCGTCGGCCTCGGCGTTATGGCCTCAGGCGCGGAATTCTATGACCGTCCGGCGCTTTCCATCCTCGTTGCCGCGCTGCCGGAGGGCAGCTATCGGCCGTTTCGCCCGGTGGTCAGCGACATGGCGGACTTCGACCGGCATCACGGTGCCTGGGTCGGCGAGCACAAGCCGATCCTGGGGGTGGTGCACGGCGATCCGCGCAACCCGGCCATCGTCGACATTGTCGAAGCGGTATCCGGTAAGACCTCGGCCTTTCTGGTCGGCGGGCTGACAGCCTCGGAAAGCCCCGAGTTTCCGCAGGTTTGCGGCACCCTGGCGGAGGGCGGTCTGTCGGGGGTGCTGTTCTCTTCCGAGCAGTTGGCCGTGACCGGCCTGTCCCAGGGCTGCACGCCGATCGGGGAGAGTCACGAGGTGACCGGCGCCGCCGGGCAGGGCATCGTGACCAGTCTGGACGACCGCCCGGCGCTGGCGGTGCTGCGCGAGGATGTCGGCGAACTCCTGGCCCGCGACCTGAGCCGCATCGGCGGCTACATCTTTGCCGCCCTGCCGATTCCGGGCAGTGATACCGGCGATTATCTGGTCCGCAATCTGGTCGGCCTGGATATGGAACGCGAGTGTCTGCAGATCGGCGACGAGGTCGCTGGCGGCGACCGCCTCGGCTTCTGCCGCCGCGATCATGCCTCGGCGCGCAGCGATCTGAAACGTATGTTGGAGGATCTGCGCGAACGCGCCGGCGGGGCGCCGCGCGCGGCGCTCTACTTTTCCTGCGTCGCCCGGGGCCGGCATCTTTTTGGAACGAATTCCGAGGAGTTGCAGTTGATACGGGAGACGTTTGGCGATATTCCGCTGAGCGGCTTCTTTGCCAACGGCGAAATCTCGAACAACAGGCTCTACGGCTATACCGGCGTTCTGACGCTTCTGCTCTGAAGCCTCGCCGCTCTCGCGCTCCGCGCAGTCTTTACTCTTTTTCTGGCACTCTGGGGGACCTCTCATGGAACATCGCAAACTCGGGCGCAGCGACATCTCGGTCAGCGCCGTCTGCCTGGGCACCATGACCTGGGGAATCCAGAACACCGAGGCCGAGGGCTTCGAGCAGATGGACTATGCCCTGGATCAGGGGGTGAACTTCTTCGATACCGCGGAGATGTATCCCATCGCCCCGAAGGCGGAGACCTACGGGCGCACTGAAGAGATCATCGGCAACTGGTTCGCCGCCCGCGGCAAGCGCGACAAGGTGGTGCTGGCGACCAAGATCGTCGGGCCGAACAAGAACCGCTTTCCCTATATCCGCGGCGGCGAGACCCGCTTCAACAAGGAACACATCACCGCGGCTGTCGACACCAGCCTGAAGCGTCTGAAGACCGACTACATCGATCTCTATCAACTGCACTGGCCGGACCGGGCGACCAACGATTTCCGCGGCCTCGCCTACGAACACGATGCCGAGGCCGATGAGACCTCCGTCGATGAAACCCTGGAGGCGCTGGATGCGGTGGTGCAGGCCGGCAAGGTGCGCCAGGTCGGTCTCTCCAACGAAAATCCCTGGGGCGCCATGCGCTTCATCACCGGTTCGGAAGCAGGCAGGGGGCCGCGCATGGCGTCGGTCCAGAATCCCTACAGCCTGCTGAACCGCAGTTTCGAAACCCGCATGGCCGAGGTCGCCCTACGCGAGGATTGCGGCCTGCTGGCCTATGCGCCGCTCGCCGCCGGTGCCCTCAGCGGCAAGTACCTGAACGACCAGTGGCCCGAGGGTGCAAGGCGCACGCTGTGGCCGGACAACACCCGCTATCAGGGCAAGCAGGCCGAGGCGGCGACGGCTGCCTATGTGAAGTTGGCCCGGGATCATGGCCTCGACCCCGCGCATCTGGCCCATGCCTTCGTGCTCAGCCGCCCCTTCGTGACCGCTTCGATCATCGGTGCCACGAAAATGGAACAGCTGAAGCTGGACCTCCAGGCCAAGGATATGGTGCTCAGTGAAGAGGTGCTTGCGGGGATCGAAACGATCCACAAGGACTACACCTATCCCTGTCCTTAAACGCCCTTGGCCCTGACCGCCCCTGCCCCTGAACACTTGAACGCAGCAGCCAAGGCTGCCGTTGTCGCCTTTTTTTCGTCAGTTTGCGTTATCGATCATGCGTCTCTTCGTTGCCCTCGCCCTTCCCGCCGATCTGCGCAGCCGGCTCTGCGCTCTTTCCGCCGGCCTGCCCGGTGCGCGCTGGGTCGATCCGTCGAACCTGCACCTGACCCTGCGGTTCATCGGCGAGGTCGGGCGCCACGAGGCGGAGGACATCGATGCCGCGCTTTCCGGCCTCAAGGGGAAGCGCTTTTCCCTGACCCTTGCCGGCCTCGGCGAATTCGGCGACGACCGCCGTCCGCGCCAGCTCTGGGTGGGGGTAGAGCCGAACGAGGCGCTGGAGCGGCTGCAGGCCAAGATCGAAAATGCCCTGCAGCGCGCCGGGCTGGCGCCGGAAAAGCGCAAGTTCAAACCCCATGTCACCCTGGCGCGCTTCAAGACCAATCCGGGCGAACGTCTGCACGACTATATCGTCGAGCGGTCGCTGTTCCGCGCCGCGCCCTTCGAGGTGACCGAGTTCACGCTCTTTTCCAGCTACCTCGCCCGCGAAGGCGCGATCTATGCGCCGGAAGCAGCCTATCCGCTGCTATAGTTCCAAGGCCATGAGCCAACCCCGCCTTAGCGTCGCGACGGTGCAGTTTGCCGTCACCGCCGATCCCGTGGCCAACGTTCGTCGGATGATCGCCTTGATGCGCCGGGCGGCTGCGGATGCGGCGGTGGTGCATTTCCCGGAATGTGCCCTGTCGGGGTATCTGGACAAAAAGGTGGAGCGATGGGCGGGCTACGATTGGGCGGCCTTGGCAGCAGCCCACGACCAGCTTGCCGAGACTTGCCGCGATCTGGGGGTCTGGGTTGTCTACGGGGCGGCGCACCGCTTCGACGAAGCCTGGCTTCCCCACAATTCTGTTTTTGTCGTCGGGCCGGATGGTGATCCGGCCATCCGCTATGACAAGCGTTGCTGTTCGCTGAGCGAGCTGGACCATTTTACCCCCGGCAGCGCTCTGGCGGTGATCGATATCGCCGGCCGGCGCTGCGGTATTTTGATCTGTCTGGAATGGTCTTTCCCGGGGCTTTGGCAAGCCTACGCCGAGGCGGGCGTCGACCTGGTTTTTCTTTCGGCCTTCGCTGCAGGATTGGACGGACGTCACCTGCACAGTGATGTCGTTCCGCCGACCCTGCAGGGCCATGCCTTCACCAACAGCCTCTTTATCTCCGTCGCCAATGCCAGCAACCCGGCGCAGGCCTTTGCCAGTCACTGGGTGAAACGTTCCGGCCGGCGCGGTTCCGCCTGCCGTCTTCACCGCCAAGGTTTTACGGTGAACGCCATCGCTGACGATCCTGAGAAGGATGCACTCTACGCCCGGATCCGCGCGTTCCGTTCTGAAGCGTCAAGCGGCCGGCTCTACGAAAACCTGCGTGTTACTACGCCGGCCGGCAAGCACTAGATCGGATCATGTTTTGACGGAACCACTTCGTGGTTGCGCCAAAACATGTGAATCCGATCGGCATCAACTGTTTAGAGCAGATTCACCGGGTTGGATGGATCGCAAAGGCGATTCCATAAAACCCGGATCTGCTCTAGGACGTCGGGCCCATCGGTCCTGCCGGCGGTGCGGTTTCCTTCGGCTTGCGCGTTTCGCGGTGGAGGATATAGAGGCCGCTGGCGATCAGCATGGCCGAGCCGATCCAGACTTCGGCGCCCGGCACGTCCTGCCAGATGACCCAGCCGAAGATGACGCCCCAGAGCAGCACCGAGTAGTCGAAGGGCGCGATCACCGCTGCCGGGGCGAAGCGGTAGCCCTGGGTGATCAGCATCATGCCCGCCGTGCCGATGACCCCCATGAAGATGAACAGCCCGAGGTCGGGCAGGGTCGGGGTCTGCCACTGGGCCGGCATCATCGCCAGCGTTACGGTGACGGCAATGAGGCTGGGCCAGAACAGGATCGCCGAGGTGGAGAGAAAGCGGGTCTGCTTGCGCCCGATCAGCATGGCGATGGCGTAGCAGAACGCCGCCCCCAGCGGCAGCAGCGCCTCGATTCGAAAAGCCGAGGTGCCGGGCTGCACGACGACGAGCACGCCCAGGAAGCCGAAGATCACCGCTGCCCAGCGCCGGATGCCGACATGCTCGCCCAGCACCGGCACCGAAAGCGCGGTGATGAACAGGGGGGCGGCGAAGGCGATGGCGAAGGCATCGGCCAGGGGCATGTAGCGCAGGCCGGTGAAAAACAGAAAGGCGGCGCCCAGGTTGGCGCAGGCGCGGGCCAGCAGCAGAACGGGGCGGCGCGGGCGCAGGTTGGCAAGACCGCCGCTGCTGAAGACTACGAAGGCAAGAATGGTCATCAGGCCGAAGAAATTGCGGGCCAGGATGATCTGGCTCACGGCATAGCCTTCGCCCAGGAACTTGGCGCAGGCATCCATGACCGCCATGCCGAAGAGCCCGACCAGCGCACAGGCGATGCCGAAACCGATCCGCTCACCGGCTGCGGGTTTTGCAACCTCGTCGCTCATGCTTCATCTCTACGCGTAGCGGGTCAGGATGTCCCGCACCATTTGCGCATAGGGGGGTCCACAGATCTGCGTGTGCACCAATAAAGGAAACAGGTTGTAGATGTCGCGGCGGGCTTCGCGGTAACCGGGCCGCGGCGGCCGCAGTGCCTGATAGTGGCGGTGGAACGCGGGCCCGAAGGTCGAGAGCAACTCGATGTAGGCGATTTCCACCTCCGGATCGGCGAAGTAGAGCGCCGGGTCGATGAAGGCGGCGACGCTGCTGCGGCGCAGCAGAACATTGCCGGACCAGACATCGCCGTGCACCAGCCCGGGCTGCGGCGGCTGTTCGATGAAGCGCTCCAGCCTGGTGCAGAAGGCTTCCAGCTCGCGGTGGATTTCCACCGGCAGGCGGCCGGACTCCCGGGCGATCCGGCCCATCACCAGCAGGCGCTGCTCGCGGTAGAAGTCGCACCAGTTCTCGGTCCAGGGATTGGGTTGCGGCAGGGCGCCGATCACCGTATCGCGCTCAAAGCCGTAGGCCGGGGCCGTGATGGCGTGCAGCGCCGCCAGCCGTTCGGCGGCGTCTTCCTGCGCCGCCGTGTCGCCGGCGCCCGCTTCATGATCCATGTAGTCCATGAGCAGCAACTGGTCGGCGACGTGGCGTGTCGGCGGCACCGGCAGGCTGGTCCTGGCGGCGAGGAAGTCGAGCATGAAGCCTTCGATCGCGAGGCCGCCTTCCGGGGCAACCTTGGCCACCAGAGGTTCGGCCCCAGCCAGATCCACCCGGAAGACCTCGGCCACACAGCCGCCGAGCAGAGGGGTGACGGCCTCGGGCCTTTGGCCGAGGGTGTCGGCGAGAAGCTGCTGCAGCGGCAGTCGGCCGCCGCTAGTGATCGGGTCCATGACCAGCCAGGTAGTCCTGCTTGAAAGCCTTAATCCAGGCGGGGATGGCCGCTTCGATGAGGTCCAGCATGGACTCGTAGTCCGCCAGGGTGCCGTAATAGGGGTCGGCGACCTCTTCGCCTGCCTCCGGCAGAACCTCCAGGAAGAGCGCGAGGCGGCAGGCCGACTGCCGGGGGCACAGTGCCTTCAGTTCCTGCATGTGCCCTCTGTCCATCGCCAGGATCAGGTCGAAGTCGGCGAAGTCACCTTGGGTCAGTTTGCGGGCCCGTAGACCCGTAAGGTCGTAACCGCGCGCGGCGGCGCAGTGCACCGCTTCGGGCGAAGGGGCATCCCCGACGTGGTATCCCGTCAGGCCGGCGGAATCGAGAATGATGCGGTCCGCCAGTCCGGAAGATTCGAGATGATGGCGCAGCAAGGCTTCGGCTGTCGGCGAACGGCAAATGTTCCCGGTGCAGACGACAAGGACCTTGAGTGTATTAAGTCTATTCACAAAAGAATGAGTGGAACACAGGCGCTGGTTTTGATCTATCATTGCCTTAGCGCGTGAGCAAGCTTGCGCGAGAATTCAGAGAAGCGCCAGTGGTAGAACCGAGATGCTTGGCGGCGCCTGGACGCTTCGAACTGGGGATCAGGAAGCGAAAGCAGTTATTTTGAGATGAAAGACCGCCGTATCGTCATTCTGACCGGGGCGGGCATATCCAAGGAATCAGGCCTCGATACTTTCCGCGATCCGGACGGAATCTGGGCGCGGGTGCGCATCGAAGACGTTGCGACGCCGGAGGCCTTTGCCCGCAATCCCGATCATGTCCATGCTTTTTACAATCATCGCCGCAAGGGTCTGTTGGACCAGGCGGTGGCGCCCAACGCCGCGCATCTGGCGATCGCCAGACTGCAGCGGGAATGGCCGGGCGAGGTGCTGCTGGTCACCCAGAACATCGACGACCTGCATGAGCGGGCGGGCTCGCCGGCGCTGATCCATATGCATGGTGAGTTGCTGAAGGCACGCTGTCTCGCCTGCGGTGCCATCAGCCCCTGGCGCGAGGCCATGACCATCGACAGTCTCTGCCCGTCCTGCGGCGTCGAGGGCACGCTACGGGTCAATGTCGTCTGGTTCGGTGAAATGCCGCTGGAGATGGAGCGCATCTACGATGCCCTGGCGGCCTGCGATCTCTTCGTCTCCATCGGCACTTCGGGCAATGTCTATCCCGCCGCCGGTTTCGTCACCCAGGCCCGCAGCAACGGCCGGGCGCACACCCTGGAGCTGAACCTTGAGCCCTCGGAAGGGCAGACCTTTTTTGCCGAGCGCCGCTACGGCCCGGCGACGCAGGAGGTGCCGGCCTTCGTCGAACAGGTTCTGAAAGATGGCTGGTAAGATGCCGCCCCAAAGACAGGGATCGGGACCTGGCCTGGAGGAAATCCTTGCCGCCGCCCGGGCCTGCCGGGTCTGCGCCGAGTATCTGCCCCTGGGGCCGCGCCCGGTACTGCGGGCCGAACCCGGGGCCGGCCTGATGATCATCGGCCAGGCGCCGGGCACCCGGGTCCACGAAAGCGGCACGCCCTGGGACGACCGTTCCGGCGACCGTCTGCGCGACTGGCTGGCGATCCCCAAGGAAAGATTTTACGACGCGGGCCGGATCGCCATCGTGCCCATGGGCTTCTGTTATCCCGGCGTCGATGCCAAGGGCGGTGACAAACCGCCGCGCCCGGAATGCGCGCCGCTCTGGCACCCGCCGCTGCTGGCGGCCCTGCCCAAGGTGAAGCTGACACTGCTGGTCGGGCTCTATGCCCAGGGCCATTACCTCGGCAAGCGGCGGCAGAAGAATCTCACCGAAACGGTGCGGGCCTGGCGCGACTATTTGCCGGACTACCTGCCGCTGCCGCATCCGTCGTGGCGCAACACCGCCTGGCTGAAGAAGAACCCCTGGTTCGAGACAGACCTGCTGCCCGAACTGCGCAAGCGGGTGAAGCGGCTGACGCGGCCGTGAGACAGATGCTACGCAAATCGCCGTTCAAGATAGCGCGCAAGTCTCTGTTCCGGGGTTCCAACTTCCGTTAGCAGCGTCGTTTTCCACGCCTCGACCTCAAAGCAAACAACCTCCATTTCCCAGACGCAGCCCACGACCTCCTTCACACCGTTCCCAAACGCTGTTGGCGTTTCCCACGGCGCCCGCATCTGCTCGATGCTTGCGAGAACACTGCCCCACTGCCAGTAGAATACCGGGGATACGACGGCGACCTCTGCAAAGTGGACGATCTGAAAGCCGACACCGTGGTTTCCAGCGCCGTCAATTAGACTGCCAGCGGTGGGCAGTCTTTTGAGTGCTTCAGTTGCTGCTGCGGCTGCGATGCGGTCGTCGAAATCCCTTCCGTCGGCGAGGATGGCATACTGCTTCAACTGCCATCCGATGCCTTCCACGACGGGCAACGACAAAGCGCGGCGGGGGTGAAATTCCTGGAGATGATCCACGAAGATGTCCTTGTTGGCCGAAGCGCAGGTTATCGAAAAACCAAGCGGGCGCCACGCCCTGTTTGCCCTCATGCTGAGGAAGCCGCGTAGCGGCTGTCTCAAAGCATGAAGCCAGGAGTGCTGATGATCTAACGGGTCAGTCTTTCGGCGTGACCAGATAGGCACAGCGCCGGGCGCCGGCGAGGATGTGGTCGATGCGTTTCACCTCGACCGTGCCGCCCAGGGATTGCTGAAAGACTTCCAGTTCGCTGCTGCAGAGGCTGGTGCAGGCGGCGGCCGCCGAGCAGACCGGGCAGTGATTCTCAATCAGCAGGTAACCGCCGGCGGCCTTTTCCACCTCGGCCATATAGCCTTCCTCGCTGCGGATCGCCGCCAGGGCGCGCAGCTTCGCCGGCAGGCTGCGGCGCTTGCCGATGCGGGCCTTGTAGGCCTCGACCTGCTCGCGGGCGCGCACCGCCAGCAGCTTCTCCAGCCCCTTGGCGCCGAAGGCCTGCTTCATGGAGTCGATGAGACCGACGGTGAGATCGGCATGGCCGTCGGGAAAGAAACGGTCGGCGGCCTTGGTCAGGGCCCAGAGCTTGGCCGGACGGCCTCTTGCCGACCCGGGCGGCCGTGCCTCGGCCTCATGAGTCACAAGGCCCTCGGCCTCCAGGTCGTAGAGATGCTGGCGCACCGCCATGGCGGAAATGCCCAGGCGCTCGGCCAATTGGGTGGCGTCCTGGGGACCGTCCTGTTTCAGATGATCGATGAGGGCGCGGCGGCTGCGCTTCTCGCCCGGTTTCGCGGCTCTCTTCAGCATTCTTATTACCTAAAGTTTTTTCTTGAGAAAAGCAAGCGGCGGCTCTATCGTATTTCTCAAGAAAAAACTTTCGAATATTGGATGAGGAGAACAGCCATGACCGCCTTGGCAGCCGAACCTCGGGCCGGTGACAAGTTGCTTGTCGGTTCCCTCGAAGCCTTACGCGAAAAGGGCCGTCAGGTCGTCAAGAGCGGCGGCAAGCAGATCGTCGTCTTCGCAAGTGAGGATGCTGTCTACGCCTGCAACAACCGTTGCCCCCATGAAGGTTTTCCGTTGGTGGAGGGCAAGCTGACCCAGGGGGCGGACGGCGGGGGCTGCATCCTGACCTGCAACTGGCACAACTGGAAATTCGATCTCGAAGGCGGCGAGACCCTGGTCGGCGGCGACAAACTGCGCCGCTATCCCGTGGAGATTATCAACGGTGAAGTCTGGCTCGACATCACCGACCCGCCGGCTGAAGAACGCCGGGCGGCGGCGCTGGAAAACCTGCATCAGTCCTTCCGCCGTCACGAGTACGACCGCATGGCGCGGGAGATTGCGCGCCTGGAGCTGGCCGGCGGCGACCCGCTGGATGCCCTGCGCGGGGCGGTCGGCTGGACCGCGGCCCACTTCGAGTTCGGCACCACCCATGCCCATGCGGCGGCGCCCGACTGGTTGGCCCTGCGGGAGGAAAAGGCGGCTGACGAAGGCGAGCGCCTGGTGCCGTTGCTGGAGATCGTCGGCCACCTGGCCTGGGATTCTCTGCGGGAGCCGGCCTATCCCTTCCCGGCGGAAAGCCGTCCCTACGACGCAGCCGCCCTCGTCGCCGCCATCGAGGCGGAAGACGAGACCGCCGCCATGGCCCTGCTGCGCGGCGCCCTGGCTGCCGGATTGGGCTATCCTGATCTGGAGGAACCTCTGGCCGAAGCGGCGCTGGCCCACTATCAGGACTTCGGCCATGCGGCGATCTATGTCTACAAGACCGGCCAGTTGATCGAACGCCTCGGCCCCGACAGTGCCGAACCGCTGCTGCTCACCCTCGTGCGCTCTCTCGTCTATGCGACCCGGGAGGACCTGATCCCGGAATTCCGTAGCTACGGCGCGGCCCTGGCGCGTTGGGACGGCGCGGGCGGGGAGCCGATTGCCGCAGAGGACCTGCGCCGCCTCTCGCTGCCCAAGGTGATGGACCGCGCCCTGCGCTCCAGCGGCGACATCAAGGCGCTCTACGATGCGCTGCTGGGGGCGGCGGTGGCGGACTTCCTGCAGTTCGACCTCGCGATCCAGGACGCCACCGACAAATCGGTTTCCCACAACGTCGGCTGGCTCGACTTCACCCATGCCGTGACCTTCAGCAATGCGGTGCGGGTGCTTTGCAGCCGCCATCCGCGGCTTTGGCCTCAGGGCTTGCTGCAGATCGCCTGTTTCATCGGCCGCAATGCCGCCTACGTCGATCGCGACTATGACGCCAGCGCCTGGCGGGTCGACGACAGTGGCACCTTTTTCGATGAGAACATGCGCGGGCTCTTTGACCACGCCCAGACCGAGTACATCGTCTCGGTGCACCTTGTGAAACTGCTGTCGGCGGCGCGGGAGGAGATCGCGGCGGACCCGGAAGCGCCCTGGGTATCCGATCTGCTGGCCGCTGTGAACCGCTTCCTCCACGAGCCCCTGAAGCGCAAGCACAGCAAACGCACGGCCCGCCAGGCCATCAGCTTCGTCGCTGGCGAGGGGTGATACCAAACAAAAGCCCCCTCACCCCGGCCCTCTTCCACAAGGGGCTACGGCATTCACGGAATTGCTTCTCTTTGAGGCGATGATGTGATTCAAGCAATCCAGGTTTTTTGGGGGATCTGGATGGCTGGGTTTGGAGACGTGCGTGTTGCGGGTCGGTCGGAATGGATGATGGACCAGTTGGTGTCGAGCGGCAGTTGCGTATTGCGCAAGGTTGGTGGTGACCGGGCTGGTGAGATGGCGTGCCACCGGTTTTTGTCTTCGCCGCATTCCAGCGTTGCGGCGATCCTGTCCGGCCTTGCGGCCCGGACGGCGGCGGTGTGCGCGGGTCGGCATGTGATCTGCATCCAGGATACGAGCGAGATCAACTTCAAGAACCGCGCGGCCAACCGCCGGGGTTTTGGATGCGGGGCGGATGGCACGAGCCCGGCCTTTTTCCTGCACCCGCTGCTTGCGGTGGACGCCGAGGACGAGGCGGTGCTTGGCCTTGTGGGGGCCGAGATCTGGACCCGGCCGCCGGTCAAGGCGGGCGATCGTCGGCGGCGTGCGCCTTCGGACAAGGAGAGCGGTCGCTGGCTGTCCGGGGCGCGCTGCGCCGGCGAGGGTTTGGCCGGCGCCGCCAGCGTAACCGTGGTGGCCGACCGGGAAAGCGACGTCTACACGCTGTTTGCCGGCAAGCCCGAGGGCGTGGAGCTTGTGGTGCGGGCGCGCCACGACCGTGGCTTGGCGGACGGGGAGAACGAAGCAGACGGGGCGGATGGCCGCCGCCTGTTCGAGGCACTGGCGGCGGAACCTGCGCAAGGCCGGTCTGTCGTGAAGGTCGGCCCGCGTGGGCCGGGCGACAAGGGCCGCGAGGCCACGGTGGAACTGCGGGCACGCCGTGTGCGGATCGTCCGCCCCTCGAGGCTGAAGAAGGCGCATGCCGCAGAGATGGTCGAGATGACCGTCGTCGAAGCGCGCGAGCCCGATCCGCCGGCGGGCAAGGCGGCGCTGCACTGGCGTCTGCTGTCGTCGGCGGACATCGCGCCGCAGCGTGCGGTTCAGCTCTACCGCCTGCGCTGGCGCATCGAGCAGCTGTTCCGAACCTGCAAGAGCGACGGCCTGCGCTTCGACGAAACCCAGATGCACGATGCCGGGCGGCTGATGAAGTTCGCCGCCATGGCGCTCGGCGCGGCGGCCCGCATCATGCAACTGGTCGATGCCCGCGACGGCTCGCGCCGACCGGCGACGGACGCCCTCGACGCCGGCTTTCTGCCCGCATTCCAGGCGATCTCCAAGACGCTCGAAGGCAACACCGAGCGCCAGAAAAATCCGCATCCAGCCGACAGCCTCGCGTTCCTCGCCTGGGTCTGCGCCCGCCTCGGCGGATGGAACTGCTACTACAAACCGCCCGGACCAAAGACCATGAAAACCGGTTGGCAAACCCTCGCAGCACAACTCACCGGATTCGCACTCGCAACAAACATCGAAAATGTGTGAATCCCATAGCCCACGAAGGGGAGAGGGGGAACCAAAAAGAGGGTCGCAGTATTTCCCTCTCCCCTTGTGGGAGAGGGAGGGGCCCGCGTAGCGGGAGGGTGAGGGGTGTTCAGCGTCCCGCGTAGCGGGAGGGTGAGGGGTGTTCAGCGTCCCGCATAGCTAGAGGGCGGGGCCTTTTTTGGTACCAACGAAAAACGGCCCGTCTTGCGGCGGGCCGTTGTCGTTTTCCCTGTTCCCGATTGGCGATCAGGGATAGCGTTCGATCTGTTCCATGTCGTCGTCGGAGAAGCCGAAGTGATGGCCGATCTCATGGATCAGCACATGCTTCACGACGTCGGCCAGATCGTCACCGCTGTCGCACCAGTAGTCGAGGATCGGACGGCGATAGAGGAAGATCATGTCCATGTCTTCCGGGGTGTCCATGGTCGACTTGGCCAGCAGGCTGGTGCCGCGATAGAGCCCCAGCAGATCGAAGGGCGACTCGCAGTCCATCTCCTCCATGGTGTCGTCGTCGGGGAAATCCAATACATGGATGACCACGTTGCCCAGGGCATCGCGCAGGTCCG
Organism: Pelagibius sp.; assembly: GCF_965249265.1. Lineage (NCBI taxonomy): Bacteria > Pseudomonadati > Pseudomonadota > Alphaproteobacteria > Rhodospirillales > Rhodovibrionaceae > Pelagibius > Pelagibius sp. The sequence goes on from NZ_OZ252224.1 coordinate 5,316,816, forward strand.
CGGGGATGGTGGCATAAGCCTCCCGCGCCAGCGCTTCCAGATGCTTGGTCTCGGGCGGTGTCGTGTAGCGCCCGACGTCGTGCATGCGTGCCATAACCGTTCCTATCGCCTTTTCTTGACCCCAACTTAGCCTGCCTTGACCGGGAGTCCAAGCACAGTCACTTTCGGTTAACCTTAACCCGGACGATTATTTTTCGGAGGAACGCCATGGTGGAGAAGCTAAGTACCGAGGAACGCAAAACTCTGCCTGAGACCCTGCCCGGCTGGGGCCCGGTGGAGGGCCGCGATGCCCTGAAAAAGACATTCCAGTTCAAGAGCTTTAACCAAGCCTGGGGCTTCATGAACCGGGTCGCCCTGGCGGCGGAAAAGCTCAACCACCATCCCGAGTGGTTCAATGTATACAATCGTGTGGAAATCACCCTGACGACCCACGACTGCGACGGCCTCTCCGAGCTCGATGTGAAGCTCGCCAAACGCATCGAGAGCTACGCGGGTTAGAGTCGTCCGGGCACAAACAAAGCCCCCCTCACCCTCCCGCTCCGCGGGCCCCTCCCTCTCCCACGGAGGGGAGAGGGATTTGATAGCATCCCTCTTTAATCCCCCTCTCCCCTTGTGGGAGAGGGTCGGGGTGAGGGGGCTTTGTTGGTTCCGCCCTACTGCATCCGCATGGCGCCGTCGAGGCGGATGGTGTCGGCGTTCAGCATGGTGTTCTCGCAGATGTGCATGACCAGCTTGCCGAACTCGGCGGGGTGGCCGAAGCGGTGCGGGAAAGGCACCTGTCCGGCCAGGTTGTCCTGCACTTCCTGAGGCATGTTCAACAGCAGCGGGGTGCCGATCAGGCCCGGTGCGATGGTCAGCACGCGCACGCCCATCTTGGCGAACTCGCGGGCCGCCGGCAGCATCATGCCGTTGATTCCGGCCTTGGAGGCGGCATAGGCGACCTGGCCGAGCTGGCCTTCGACGGCGGCGATGGAGGCGGTGGAGATCACCACCCCGCGCTCGTTGTCGCTGTTCAGCGGCTCGGCCCCCAGCATGTCGGCGGCGGCCAGGCGCAGCAGATTGAAGCTGCCGATCAGGTTCACCTTGATGACGTTCTCGAAGAAGTCGAGGGGCATCGGCCCGTCACGCCCGACGATGCGCTTGGCCGGGGCGATGCCGGCGCAGTTCACCAGCACCCGGCAGGGGCCGTGGGCTTCCCGCGCCTGGGCCACCGCGGCCTCGCCGGCCTCGGCGCTGGAAACGTCGCAGGCCAGCCCCAGGCCGCCGATTTCCTTGGCCACGGCCTCGGCGGCTTCGCCGTTCAGATCCAGTACCGTCACCTTGGCCCCGGCAGCGGCCAGATGCCGCGCCGTCTCGGCGCCCAGGCCGGATCCTCCGCCGGTGACGATTGCTGCAAGCTCCTTAACGTCCATCTCCTGATCCCCTCTCACTGCCAAAGGCCGCGCTGCGCGGCACGATCTCGAAAAAAAGCGCGGGCTCTATAGCAGAGCGGTCCCCGAATGACGAGCCCCGGGAATGACGAACCCCGGGGAAACACCAGGGCCCCCTTCTTGCCCTCTTTCTTGTACGGGGCCGCCGATTGTGTGATGAAGCCGGGGCCGGGCCTGAACCCAGACCGGGACTGAACCCAGGGAAGCAAGCAAAGCCGTCATGCAGGGGCTGAAGGTCTTCGTCATCAATCTGGCCCGCGCCGAGGCGCGGCGCGAAGCCATGCGCCAACGCCTCGATGCCCTCGGCCTGGACTACGTCTTCATCGCGGCGGTGGACGGCCGCGCGATCGACGTGGCCGCCCACCCGGCTTACGACCGCAAGCGGCGGCGCTACGCCTACGGCCGTGATCTGACGGCCTCCGAACTGGGCTGCGCCCTTTCCCACCGCGCGGCCTGCGAACGCCTGCTGGCGGAGGGGCTGGACCAGGCCCTGGTGCTGGAGGACGACGTGGTCTTCCATGCCGACTTTCCGGCGGTGATGGCGGCGATCCTGGCCAGCGAACAGCCTTTCGACATGGTGCGCTTCGTCGACGACAAAAAGATGCGCCGCCGCCGCCGCCGCCGCGTCGCCCATCTGACCGGCGATTATTGGATGGTGCGGCTGGAGACCACCCTGGGCGGCGCCCATGCCTATCTGCTGCGCCGCAGCGGCGCGGAAAAGCTGCTGCCCGCCATGCAGCGCAACTGGCTGGCGGTCGATACCCTGATGGGCCGCAGCTGGGAACACGGGCTGGTCTGGTTAACCGTGGAGCCGGCCCCGGTGGCGCCGGATGCGGCCCTGGAATCGACCATCGGCGCCCAGCGCCACGACAAGGTCATGGAAACCGGGCTGGCCCACCGTCTGGCCTTCCCGCTGATCCGCGCCCTGCGCAAGGTCTCGGAGACCCTCGGCAAGCGCCGGGTCTACTGGTCCACCTGGGCCGCCGACCGCCGCAGCCTGAAACGCTCCGGCCGCTAGAGTTTTTCATGTTTAGACGGCGCCGGCCCGCTCCCCCTCCCGGCCACCCAATGCGATTATCCTAGTGGGTGGCCGGGAGGGGGAGCGGGCTGGAACCGCTTCGACGTAAGTCGAAAACGATCCAGCTTTCAACGGTCTTTGCCGGGCCCGTCAGCCGTCGATGTTTTGCCAGCCTTGGAGCAGGGCCTTGTCTTGGCGGGCGAAGACGAAGTAGTTGCCGCCGCCCTCGCCGGGCTGGTCGTAATTCCGGCTGATCGCCGCCCCGCTGAGCGCGGCGAGGGCGAGGGCGCCGACCCCGCCATGGGCCACCAGGGCGATGTCGCCGGCGGTCTTTTCGGCTTGGCAGATGCGTGCGATGGCGCCCAGCACCCGGGCCTGGGCATCGGCCGCCCGCTCCCAGCCCTCGACGCTGACCTCCGGCGTGGCGAAGAAGCGTTCCACGAGGGGCCAGAATTCCGCTGGCGGCAGGAAGCCGGTGGCCGAGCGGTCGTTCTCGTGCAGCGCCGGCTCCACCTGCGGCGTCAGCCCCAGCGCCCGGCCCAGGATCGCCGCGCCGTCGCGCGCCTTTTGCTCGGCGCTGGACCAGACCGCGGTGATCCCGGCCACCGCCGGCCCGGCGGCAAAGGCCGTCATGCGTGCCTTGCCCCTTTCCGACAAGGGCCAGTCCGGCACCGGCACTGCTGGGTCGATGGCCACCTCCGGATGGGTAATGAAGAAGACACGGCTCATGGATTTCCTTTGCCGTTGTGGCGGAGACCCAGTCCCGCCCAGGCCAGCGCCAGCCAGCCGGCCATCAGCGTGAAACCGCCTGATGGCGCCAGGGGGTTGGTGATCTCGGCGAGGCCCAGGGCCTTCAGGTAGAGCGACCCGCAGAACAGCGCCATACCGGCCAGCAAAAGAATGGCGGCGAGACCCGCTCGCCATGCCGCGGCGGGCGCCAGACTGCCGATCAGCGCCGCCAGACCGAGCGGCGCGAGATGGGCGAAGTGATAGCGCAGCGCGGTGTCAAAGACGTCTTGCGCCCGGGCATCGGCAAAGGCCGCCCCATGGCTGCCGTAAGCGCCCAGCGCCACCGCGCCAAGGCCCAGAAGGCCAAGAACTATCCAAAGAATCCGCATAGCCGCGGAGCATAGGCGAGGCCATGGGCGCTGTGCCAGCCTTCAACTATGACTGCCGCACGAAAACCGCCGACTGTATTGTGACTCGCAAGCTATGAATTTCGCATGGCTTCTCAGGAAGCATAGCGATCTGGAAGTCTGCTTTCGGGCAGCCCTCTTAGTTTTGACTGACCCGCGCGCTGGATTTCATAGCACTCGGTATCTTTGAATAATTGTGAACAAATAAATTTGAGCGCGGAGGATAGAGTACAAAATAAATAGCATCAATATTAGTAATAATGTTGCAAAATAACCTTGAAATTCGCCGCTCTTGTGTAAATTAATAAATGATTCAGAGTAGAATTCGAATCTCACATCAATATATCCACCAAAAACTCTTAATACAGCACCATTTATGTCAGCAAACGACCAGTATATGTATAAAATAAAAGCAGCTGGTGAAACCATCCATATAAGTGATAATGCATAGTCAAAAAAATTGTCTATCTTCAGAAAGAGCCATGGTTCCTCAATGTCGACATATGGTATTTTTGCTATCTCTCTAAGTCTTCTATAAAAAACATAGAATAGAATACTGGCAATTATGGGTGATATTTGAATGAAAAGTAGGTGCGTTGTTTTTATTCCAAAAATGTTTGCTTCTACGGATTTTTGCTGAAAAAGATCACTCGCCGCATCCGATATTTGTTTTCTCGAGTAAATATTACCTGTTATAGATATTGCTGATGAAAATATAGATCTATTAAATTCACGAATAGTGAAGTATGTATAAATATTTGCTACATGAAAATCGTTCACTATTTTTTCATCGTAATTTCCCAACCATTCTTCTTTATTAAATTCTATTGATTTTATTATATGAGGGTTGGCCAGTTTATCGAGAAAACTCTGATTTTTACCAGTAAATATGTAGTCATAATGGGTTGGTTCTAATGCAATCACCCAGTCCCCAATTTCTTCTCGTGTGTCCACGAGAAGTGCATACCAAAAACCTCCAGCGGCTAATGCACAGTTGTGAGAGGGAACCACCAAGTAAATTCGTGATAAAGGAATTTGCTTAAGATGCTGTACTATAGTTCCTCTTTGTATTGTAAACGACTGAGGGTCAGCGAAAGATAATTCTGCTCCGCTTAATCTGAAGAAAGCATGCGAGCAGGATTTACCTGGATCAAGCCTTAACTCACTGTCTTCAATGAAAAAAGCGCCGTCAATTGGCGTGTCATCGTCGTAGTAGACTACTGCATTCGAATCTTCTTCCTGCGCTGAGGATCCTGTTGGTTTAGTTTCGCCCATGGCTCTTCTGAGCATTCTGTGAGAATTCTCGATACGCACAGTGGTAGAAAAAGCTTGGACGTCTTTTCTCGTCAATTGCTTCGCGGATGAATCAAATGATTGAATAGTATCCCGCACGCTCAAGACAGAATCGACTATAGACAGAAATCTTCCAAAGTCTTTTTTTTGATATTCAATCCACGAGAAGTACCCGACGGAAAGCGCAAGCAGTGCCAATGCGATGTGAATTTTTTTGCTGACGATATGTAGCTATTGGGTTTCAAATCACTTTCCCAAGATTTCACTTTTCTCCTATAGATTGATGTTTGTTTCTGAGTAGTTCAAAACTTTTTTGCCGAAGATGTTTGCCGTTCTGATTTCAAAACAGCGACACCTACGAAAGATCGGAACTACGGAGACAAAGTTGGGCTGGTGACCCCGGCAGGATTCGAACCTGCGACCTACAGATTAGGAAACGCCAATATAGGTCTACCTGCTAATTCATTTGACGTCACATCTCTTCTAAAATACCTTATATTTCAATGAGTTAAAAATCACAAGAGTTCACAGTTCGTCACAGATGTACACGCGAATTCTCGCTTAACACGGTTTGCAGACGGTTCGCAAAATTGAATCTACACGGTTCGCAAATGGGATGTCGACAGAACACTCAAGGCGACGAATGAGACCTGGCGGGATGAATTAAATCGCAAATTGGAGTGAGATAGATGCCCGCGCAGGAAGCCCTGAAACCGACTAAACTCACAGAAGCGCTGGTGCGCTCTCTAGAACCCACCGACAAACCATACACCGTTCGCGATACGGCTGTGAAAGGCTTGATGCTGGCTGTCAACAAACGCAGCAAATCGTACAAGGTGCAGCGCGACCTATGGGTTGGTGATCATGGACGCCGCCGGCTTGTCAAGACCGTCCGCCGGACTTTGGGGACGGCCGACCGATTGACCGTCAAGGATGCCCGGCGGGAGGCGATGAAGGTGATCGCTGCTATTCAAGATGGCGTTGACCCCAACGATTCTGGCAACAAACCACGCGCGGAATCATGGACGCTCCAGCATATGTATGAGGAGTATGCGGCGGACATGCGGGCACGCGATTGCTCCGAAGAGAACATCCAAAATGTGCTCGCAAGAAAGGAGCGGCACCTGAAGGACTGGAGTTCCTATCTGATCGCGGACATTAAGCGGAGCATGTGCCGAGAACGTCACAAGAAAATCACCACTCAGAACGGCAAAGTCAGCGCAAACCAAACTTTTCGCGAGTTTCGTGCGGCCTACAACATCGCCCTGCGCGTCGCCGACGATCCGGATTCTTTGCCCGACAATCCGGTCAAAGCGGTCACCTTCAACAAGGAACGCGGCTCCGAACGGGTGATCATGCCGGACGACCTTCCCCACTGGTGGGAGCGTGTGACCGCGTTGCGCAACCCGCTCCGGAGCACCATGCATGAGTTGGGAATCTTCTCTGGTCTGCGGCCGCGCTATCTAGTTTCGATTGAGCGCGAATGGGTCCACCTGGAAGAACGCGCGATTCTAATCCCTAAGATGAAAGCCGGCCGGTCTTTCGCTCTACCACTCTCTACGCACATGGTCAGCATCGCGAAACGGGCTCTTGAACTCTCCGATATGATGTATCCACGCGCGAAATGGCTATACCCCTCGCGTAGCAGCAAGACTGGCGCGTTGATCGCTACTCAAGTTTGGAAGGAGCGGTCGTTGCCGAGCGAAACCGGCCATATTCTTCGGCACACGCACCGAACGGTGGCCCAGAGAATAAAGGTAGATCCGATTAATCGACGGCTGCTTCTCGACCAGACGGTGCAAGGCATCGACGGCGTGTACGTGCATGAGAAAGCGTTGTTCGACAAACTGCTCAGCGATCAGGAATTGATCAGCGCAGAGCTATTGCGTTTGATGGGACGTACTAACCGTCGGACAGGCGATTAAAGCGGTTAAGCTCGCGGCGGCATTTGAGCGGTGTCGAGCCGCCGATGCACGAGCGAGATCATCGATAAGAGGTCTTCAGCATCTTCGCGGTCCATTTGCCAAGTGATGCGCGGCGCGTGGTCCGTTGGATTCCGAAACATGCCGAAAATACCTTTGACTAGGTTGGCGAAACCCTTTTGCTCCGATTGTTCGTTCTTTGACTTCAATGAATTTATGGCAAGCATGGGCGGACTACCCGTCAAAGCTCTATCGACCAATTCAGCTCCGTCGTCGGAGAGACCAGTCTTCATTGTGATTTTTTCGGCGACGCTTTTTGTCGCCTCCAGAACGGCGTGGAAATAGTTGTCGGCGACGAGTTCCGCTCTACAGAAGATGAGCACGTCTGGATGAACACCGCGAGATTGAAGGGATGATCTTAGCTCGTTCGCCCTTCGATCCGCTTCCGGAAGAGTTGAAACTGCCTCCGAAGAAACCAAGGCCCCTGTATCTTCCACAGCAAGGCCTGAAAAGGCCAACGCTCTATTAAGATGTGTGCGAAGCACCTCGAAGCGCTCCGGAGATTTGATGTGACGTGCTGGCTGCATCGCTTGGCGAATGAATTCGAGAATGGCGCGGCGATTCTGGCTGGTATTCTGTCTAGTGACGAAAGCGTCGTTTAAGCGAATCCACTTCGTGGCCGCAGGCTCAACATCTTGAATTCGACATTGTGCGAGAAGATGCCCGATTTCCGAGCCCGTTAGTCCATCTTCCGTATGCCCCAGTGCTCGGGCGATGGCTTCGATTTCCCCGGCGTTAAATGTCTTTTCCATTAGGTTTCAACGATCCGTTTCTTACCTCCACGGCCCACCGGCCGGCCAATGACGATCGAACCGCTGACCTTGAATAGCAGCAGTTGCCGGTGGGAGGACGAAGGCCGCGATTTCATCAAGGATTGGGCCGAAGTTCGTATCCTTCACCAGCATTGCGTCATCTTCGATGAATTGGCGCCAAAGACGAATGCTCTCTGGCTTGTCAGCAAATTCGCTTGTCAATGGCGGTGGTTTATCTGCGGGAATATCGGTACCTCGCTGAGTGAAGGTGTTTCGAATAGCTTCGGCCAGGATGGCCCCATCAAATTCGAATAGGCGTGAAATCGCCGTCAGGTCATAGAAGTCTTTGATGCGCGTCGAGCCGAGACCGAGCTGCACCATGGCTTCGAATTTTTCGGCGACTACGGTGGCGTGGGGATAGGCACGCAAACGTGGGGCCGGAAACTCAAGGATCGTTGGATAATCGAGCTCATCCGGCTCTGGAGTAATCTTATCTCCGAAGCCGATGTCGACTTGAACCGGATAACGTGCAGTGCCAAGCCGCACAACGGATTTGATCCGTACGCCGCTGTAAACCTTTTCCTCGCGAATGACCCGCGCAGTCACCGCTTCTGCATCAAACACCAACCCATCCTCTTCGACGTCTTGGCGGAAAATCTCCCTAAACGTCTCTGCAAGCGCTTCCGGCGTATTGTCACCATGCCCGAGTAAATCGAGATCACGGGTCGGCCTGAAGACATCGTCGGTCCAAGCGGGAAAGAGCATGGCGCCTTTCAACACAAAACGGTCCTTATGGGCCGATACGCTCAGCCGATAGAGCAGCCGCTCCAGGGCATATCGGATTGTCAGCAGTTGGACATCCGTGCCGGACGTGCGTGCTTGGTTGAGAAGCCGGGCCCTAACGGACGCGGCGACGTTGGTGATGTCACGCTTCATCCGCAAGCACCGTTTCAAGATAGGGCCGGAGTACGGACCAGATGCGTGTTTCCTTAGCAAAGCGCACAATGTCGTCGGGTTTGGTCTTGCGCATATTGATCGCGTTCTGGAGACCTTCGATGGCGACGTTCAGGCCGATGCGTCCACGTAGACGAAAACAATCGGCGACGGTTTTTGCAGGACTGAAGATTTTGACGTCAACGCCGTCGATCTTGTGTGTTTCGACGCCGAGCTCAAGGGCTTTGGCGCTGAAGCGCACGATGCGGACAGGCGGATAGTCGATCTTCGGTTCCCGGTCCTTATAGCCGATCGTCAGCCAAATGCGTCTCGGCGTCTGGACTGTGAGTTCGTGATACTGGAGCGCGGATGTGAGGCAGACTACGCCTTTCGGAACCCGCTTCGCGACTTCCGCCAGACTATGGGCCGCATCGACGTCTGCGCCGGCGAGTTGGTAGAGTCCACGGGACACTCGCAGCAGCACACCACCTTCGGTGAGGCGCGCCAGGGTTTCATGATGAACCCCGCGGGCCGTGAGATCGGATTGCCGCATCACGCCATGGCGCGTGAGGAGTTCGACTGCTCTTTCCCGTTGCGATTTGAATGCTTGTTGTTCCATGTGCTAAATCGTCGGAGTTTACGCTCAAACTCCGACTTTTTAGCACGCAGAGTCCAAATGGACCATGACTTTCAGAACGGCACGTTGCTTCTCTCATACTGTCTTGGCTTTTGCAGCAAACTTGGATGCGGATCCGTCCAATAAGTCCAGTTCAAGGCAATTGCTTTATTCCAAAGATCCCAAACAGAAAAAGCTTCAGGTAAAGACCTTGACATTTGAGACAAATAACCTGATTATTGTCTCAAATGTCTCATACGGGCGGTCGAGTGCCTCAGAAATCAAAATTCTACGCGCAATGCGAGCAGCTTTTTCAGGCAGACCTCGGCTATGGTCGACGCTGGAAATCATCGGCGGCGCGGGCGTTGGGGATCGGCAGGGCGACGCTTTATCGGTACTTTGAAAATGACAGCGCCGTACCCACTGATGTACATGCCCGCCTCCGCGCACTATCGCAGCGGCCGCCGCCAAGCCATGACGACCACCAAATGGTTAGCTTGTTTGCGCGCGGTTTGGCAGATCTCCAAGACGAAATTGATGCAAACGGATGGATCAAGAGCGGATACCCATCGACGCTCCAGCGCGTTTTCGACATTGCCGGCGCGCGAAGAGCGACGAACAGCGACAATCGTTGGCCGACTGATCTAGCGACGCTCGCGGCACTCGCGCAATTGCCGCTCTACAAATGGAAGATCGATCTGTCTTGGGATCCGGATGGAGACTTCACAGCTGCCGCCCTCATTCTAAATGGCGAAACAACCCAAGAGTGCGCCGATCTGGCAGCGCCGGGACGCGATCCGGAAGCGGAGTTGATGGAGAATGCTGGCTATCAACTTCTAATGAATATCTGCCGCAATCGCGAGGACGGGCAAGAAGTCTACGCCGATTTCCGAAAATTCATTATCACTCATCCAGTTATCGACAACGCCATTTCAGCACTCGCCACGGCACCGATCTTAACGTCTGTAGAGGGAATCAACGAGATTCTCTATGCCTTCTATCAACGAGTCCCTGAGGCGTTGTGCGTCGGCTCATCTCTTCCCGTTTGTAAGGTTAGTGGAACGATACTGCGTCGTGGACGTGTGGGCTTCCACACTGAGTATCGCGATCCGACGGCAATCGACCTTGCGAAACTAGGCAAGTATGACGCGCATCCATGGCGTGCTACGACGATGCAATTGCGTCGTCCGTTCCGCAGATATTGGTGTCTGCCTGGCCTTACAGAGACAGCCCTTGCCGAAACGCTTAGCGACGCCAATTGGGCATGCGATCTCTGGCCGGATTTCGACACGGTTGACCTCACCGCGACATCCCCGAACAGCACGCAGCAGGTCGCGATCGACGTAAAAGACTATCTTTCGCCCAACGTATTAGCGGCGCGATTTGGCGGTTTCAAACAGTACATCACGAACTACGAGTGTTATCTCGTTGTCCCCGACTATTTGCCCAATGCCGTTTCAGATTACGAGCGCCGTTTTCGTGCCGCGCGTGCGGCCCTTGGAAACGCCCAAGTCGCCCTTCGAACCTTGTCAGGCCTGCTCTCTGATTTGGAGGTGAGGCTATGAGGTCTAGCGACTCTTTCCTAGAGGACTATCGCGATGCGCTTGCGGCCGTCGATCCGTCATCTCTCGATTTTGATAGAGAAAGACGCAGGACTCTTGCGCAGACAGAGCTTTGCCTAGCCTTTTTGTGGCGGCACTTGCCAAGCGAAAGTGTTCGATCCGTTCCCGCCCTAATGATGGGATATCCAAAACTCATTGGTGACGACCCTGACGCCTCAGCGATTACAGCGTTGACGAATATCCGCCACCTCTGTTCTCGATTTGGGTCCATGTCGGCGTGGATTGACGCGTTGGTGCAATACTCGCACACGTCTGAAGCACTGCGATGTTTTGACGTCAAGAACGACTCTCTTGAACAGCGCGCATCCGCCGCGCAGACGCTTTTGTCCGTTATTAAAAGCTGGCTTGAGGAGCGTGTGCCTTGGACGGAGCGCCGTCATCAGATTGCCAAGCCCGGCGAAGCAACAGTCTTTCTCAATCGCCAGCAAGCGAAGGTCGGTTACACGATCCCAGCCGTACCCGCAGATCAACAATCAGTTAGAGGTTACGATCTCAAACCGCGATCAACCAACCCGCCGATCAAAGTCACGCTCACGGAACTAAAGCGCGTCGCCGACGAGGTGGACGAGCGAGAAGCGCAAGCGGATTGGCCGTCTGACAGCCTGCCGCCGCTGCAACTGTGCAAACGTCTCAGCAAGATACAGGCGCAAGACATTGGAGGATTCTTTGACGGCGAGGCGTTCACCTTCGATGGTGCAACGCATCTTGTGGGCATGTTGTCGTCGGGTAAATCAACACTTGTGACGGCGCTTCTCCTTACACTGACTCGGGGCACGGCGCGAAAGAGAATAGCTGTCCTTGTATCCGACACCATGTACGGCGCGGCCCTCGCCGCTCGGCTGCAGCGTCATGGGATCGGTGCCACCGTTTTGTCCAGCCTAAGAAATCGTGAAGGACATCTTCAGTCCATTCACTGGCAACGCAGCCTGCATGAGACAGGGTGGAATCTCTCCTCCCTTGGCGATCTTGCTGAAGGTTTTAGCACCGCCTGTCCGTTAGACGGGACGCAAACTGACCCTGACTTAATTGACGGCGAGATCGATGACGACTGGCGCTATCCGAGATTCCCGGAAAAACAATGCCATCGCATTTATCAAGATCCGCCAAGAGACGATAATGATAAAAGTGCAAGCCCGGACGATGTAGGCGATCGAGCGAATGCAAGTTCGTGTCCGCTTTGGGCTATCTGTCCGGCGCAAAGCCAACAGCGTGATGCCGTCGACGCATCAGTGTTGATCATGACCCCTGCGGCTTTTGTGCATATGACGCCAGACATATGGACAACGAAGTACCGGCTGAGTCTGCCCGAGCTTCTGCAATACGAATATGATCTCGTCATCATTGATGAAGTGGATGGCGTTCAAAAGTCCTTCGATGACAGCTTCGCACCTCGAGCGCCCATCATGGGCGATGAGCAAAACACTTACGCGCCCAGCATTGGTCTTAGATCTTCAGAAGCATTGCGGCTAAGAAGCGGCAGCCAGTTTCGAAAGCCGGTGAATGCGAAATGGCAATCGAACTTTTTCACCTTCTTCGGCCTGATTGGTACGATCTATGCGATGCTTCAGAATGAACGCGAGGCATTGCAGCCCTTCTACCGAGACACGCCATTTACGGCTGGCAGCATCCTTTATGACCTTTGGCGCCGACGCGTCACAGCGAACACTGACCAGACCAGTGCAATATCGCTTGATGATCCGGTTTTCGCACAGGAGTTTCTTGATGTCATTAAGGTGGCTGGATCAATTAACCAGTACACCCAGGGCGCATCGGTATCTGAAGACGGTCGGGAGTCACAAGAGAGACCGAAATTCAACGACACACGGTTCGGTGATGCCGCAGAGGCGCTTCAGGAGATCGCTCGCCAACTTCTGATGACGGATTTTTACGAAGGCATTATTGCTGACGTCGAAGCTGAACTTGAAGGGCGGTTAGGCGTATTCAATGCTGCCACATTGCCTGAGCAAACCGGCGATCTTAGGCCTCGTCATGTCGCATTAGCGCTCGTTCTAGCAACGGTCACCGACCTTGCTCTGTCCCATTATAACTGGCTCGTCAAAACTCAAGCCGCTGTCGCCAGGGATTTTCAAATTGAGGACGGATATTTGCTGGGGCAAGCAAGCGGCCTCATCAGGAACTACCGCACGCTTCTGCCGGCGAATCCGGCTGGTGCCGCATTCGGACTTTTCTATGACGAGCCGCATACGGAGCAAGCAAGTGCGATGGGCGGTAAACTCACCTTGATCAGCCATCTAGGGGTGGGACGTCACCTACTGACCCATCTTCACGATCTTCTTCAAAGTGAAGGCCAAGCCGGACCTCACACGCTTCTCTTGTCTGGAACAAGTTGGGCTGGTGGATCAGTCACGACCACCGACCCGAGGACCGGCAAGCCGATGGAATGCTCATCGCCGTCATTCGATGTTCAAACCCCCGTTAAAGGTGTTCTGCTGCAGCCCAAAGCGGAACTTGAAGCGATTGGACATTCAAGCTTCGCGCTTGTGTCGGTCCGAGATCCGGACGGCCACCAGTATCGAGTTTCAGGCGCTCCGCAGCAGCGCCGCACGGAAAACCTCGCCGCAATAGCAGAGCGACTCGCCTCTCCAAGCGACGGCCGTAACCAGTTCGAGCGCGACTGGCAACGGATGGAAGTGCGCTGGGCGGGCTGGCGAGAGGATGCGCTTGACGACCGTCGCCGAGCGTTGCTGGTGACAAATAGCTATGCAGATGCCGCAATCACTGCTGATGCGTTGGCAAACGCACTTCGGAAAAACGGATATCCGGACTGGTCAGTACACTGCCTTGTGCGGGATCGCGATGATACAGCGACGATTGAAGTTGGGTCAGGCCCGAAGGTTGCTCGCCCGCTGCCCCGATCACTTGTTGAGCGCTTCGGCGAACAAGATGAATGCGCGGTGCTTGTTGCGCCAATACAGGTCATTGCGCGGGGGCACAATATTCTCAATCGCCATCATGTTGCCGCGATATCTTCGATCTATTTCCTACATCGCGTTCATCCCCGGCCCGATGACTTGGGCCCGACGATTGGCCGATTAAATCGGTTTGCCCAGGCGCGCTTTGATCATGGTGTCAAGACTTTGGACGATCAGGAGACTGTCGCGCACCGCGCACAGCGAATACGCCATGCGGCTAACCACATTGTTCGGTACGGTCTCGAAGCGGGGCGCGGCGGCTATATGACGTTACCGGCGGAGTACAAGGCACAGTTCGCGTGGGACATGCTGACGCCTCTCTGGCAAACGATCGGACGCGGTATTCGCGGTGGGCGGCCAGTTTTTGCTGGCTTTATAGACTACGCGTTCGCGCCGCTATCGTTCGGGAACGCCGGTCGTTTGGATACGCCTAATTCCAGCGCACTCGTTCAGTGTCTTGTGCAGTTACGGCTCGCTGTAAGCGAAAGAAGCAATCCGAGTGAGTTTGAGGTCGCACGCCTACTTTATCAACCTTTCTACGACGCATTGCAGAATACGGAGGGCCTACGATATGGCGAGTAAACCAGACAGTCTGACCGTAGGTGCCTGGGTCGCGAAAGACATTCCGCATAAAGTCAGTCTTGTGCGATTCATGCTACCGGAGGATCACTATCAAACTCTGTTGAGTTGGGCACCTCAATCGAAGAAACCGGGTATGCCTCAATACAGCAACGTAGTGCTTGCGGGGTTGTCGGAGATACTGGCCTTTTTTGTGCCCGAGGTGTCCTTCATGGACAGCCAAGCCAAGAATAGCGCTGGACAACCTCGACTAGCAATTTACCTGCTGGAGGCACCATCAGACCTCCAAGATATCCGCCTAAGGGCTGTCAGCGCACTCAATTTTTGGCTCGCTAATCTCTACCCTGACAAGCCTGCTGAGATGCGAACCGCCGTCGCAAACAGCGCCAACGACGACGCGCAGTGGCAGAGCCTTAGTGTCTCAACATTGATGAAGACGGGCGACGGCGTGTGTGCAGTGCCCGAAGACCCGCTCGTTTTCAGCGCGCTGGCAGCGCTGGCAGCGCAGAAACTCTCAGGCACAGAAGTTAGATTCACGTCGGGCGAAACAAAGACCTGGATCGCACAGACGCCTCAATCAGGCACATACGAAGGCATCGAATTGGTGGCTTTTCCACCTAAGTTTGAGCCGAATGCTAATGCTTTGTTTTCGGAAGTCGTCACGCTCAAGACAGCGACTTTTCCCGAAAGAGTTGAGCAAGGCATTCACATTTTGGCGCACGCCTCGATCCGGAACTGGGGTCCCATTCGTGGTTATGACGTATCGTCAAGCCCATCGCGCTCATTGGATTTGTTTATGCCGCAGAGTGGTGCGCAACCCTCCGACTACAAGCGCTATGGCCATTCACGGATCAGGTACAAAGCGCTCGTTGAGAACTGGGATGGGGTTCGTTACCGCGGCGAAGAAAAAGACATTCAGGCCAAGTGGGGTTCAAAACGCGACCGCAGCGTTTTTGAAATTGTCCGCCAACTGACCGGAACAGCCCCTCTGTCGAATGCCGACTTTATGGCGCCAGTTCAAGATTATGACGGAGCCTGGGTCTTGCCGAGATTGGCGCCAGGCAGCGGCGATCGATATTTGGCGGGCGGTAGCGGGGTCGGCTGGTCCGATCGTAGCGATATCTCAGGATCGCTAGACACGCCCCTGGCCGAGATCGGATTTGTTCGAGCGGGCGACATGCGCCGCATTATTGGTCAACTGCCGATTAAGACCGATTTCGCAAGCGGCGGAGAGGCCGCAGGCCGCCGTCGTCAGCTCCTGCATGCGATGAGCGGACTTGGGATCAGTTCGGCACTAACCTTCCTTGTATTGAGTACCCGCGACAGAACGCCAACTTTGATTGAGGAAGAACTCGTCAAACTACTTGGCGTGCCTGATCGAAAGAAAGGCGATCAGCTCATGTGGGCTGATGGTCTTGTGATTTCGTTGATCGCGACACCAGGTGGGCTCTTTTCCCAATCACTTCCCGAGGCAGACATTCCGCGCGAAGATCTTGAGGGCATGACAGACGCCCAGGCGACGAAAATCAGGGCAAGACAACAAGACGACAGAAACGAAGCCACGGAAGCTGATATGGCGTCGTATCTGAGAGCGCGGCTCGGTGAGATTGAGGGGGTCGGCTGCGCCATAATCGAAATGCCCGCGAGCCTGCGAGGCGAAAATCTCGATCCCTATCAATTGGGTCGGCGCGTTTTGGCTCAGCACAAATTGCTTCCGAAGGTTGTTCTATCAGAGGATGACGGCACTAACGACAAATACCGCGCCTCCGTTGCTGATTGTCTCAGGATGCTCGGTGTTGTCCCATTCGGAGCTGACGCAGTGCCGTATGTGCCTGCCGCGATCGGTGTGATTCAGCGAAATCAGACAAGGGACGGAAGCTCCAGGATTACCGCCCAATCCGTACCTGTGGCGGTCCGAATTCGGGAAGGCCAGCTGGAAGGCGCACTCCCCAACTCAAGCCAATCGCCTGAATGGAAACCCTACGCGTATTTGGTTCTCGACATATTGATGGGCGCCTATGAGCGCTACACGCGACGATCAAATGCGGAAAACAGGATGCTGTTTGCAAACTACATCAATGATGCGCTCGATCATCTCAACCGCACCGATATAGCGGTGGAGGTATTCCTCGATGGCGCCACGCTGCGAAGTCTTGTACCTGCACTCCAAAACGGCCAGTTGAGATTTGATACTCTGACGGTTGGTAGCAGAACATATACGCCATCGGATTTACCGAGTTTGCGACTGATTCGAGTCAACGCAAATGCTGATGAACTCCCTTCTTATTCACACGATAACAACAGTCAGTGGACGGGCGGGCTCTTCAACTGGGACGGCGCCACTCGTACTGTCTACGGTGCTAAGAAGAAGCCTATGACTCTCAAAAACGATGGAAAGCAGTTACTTCAGTCAAGGCATGATCCAGATACGGTTAATCCCCGTTCCGACCGTAAACACCGAAAGGCGTCTGCCCTCGACGAGTTATCCGCCATCTTCGTCCAACCAAATGACGACGTATCTCAGCTGCAATTATTGGCTCACCGATTACGTTCTCAACATACACACTACAAAGACGACACGCGGCTGCCGTTCCCGCTGCATGAGCTGCACGCGCTAAGTAAATCAATCAATTTTTAGCGCGCCCAACTAAACCAGTATGTATGAAGAATATAAAGAACATAGGCCATCTCGAATCATGACAATCTATATTATTAGGATAGACGAAAGGCAGTTCGAGAGACGAAGCATGTGAGGGCAAGGGATGACACGGTACAGTGAATGGTGCGAGGAGGAGGAGAAAGAAGTCAACGGCCATAATTTAACGTTGCTCACGGCCGACGATAAGGGCGTATCGGAAGGCGTTGAAGTCCTGCGCGATGCACTCCCTGAACACTATGCGGCTATGCCACGTCTATCACGAATGTTCGCACGGTTGGGCAAGACAAAAACGGCAGCCTATGTCGAAGACAAACTGCCAACAAAGCAGAAGGGGCGCTCGGGCGATCTTTGTGAAGTATTAGCTGTCGCCTTTATTGAAGAAGAGACGATTTTTAGTGAGACGCTCCGAAAGCTGCGCTGGAGCGATCATCGCGAACAAGCGATGCGTGGCGACGACATGATCGCGGTAACGGCCGACCCAGACAATCCTGACCGACTATTGTTCCTCAAAGGTGAAGCCAAAAGTCGGGCCAACTTGACAAAAACGCCCGTGCAGGATGCGCGGAAGGCACTCAAAGCTACAAACGGACGACCAAGTCCCCATGCTCTCGCTTTCTTCGCCGATCGTCTAGCGGAGGAAGGCAGGATCGAGATCAGCGACCGGATCGATGATGCCCAACGTGAAACTGGTATCGCGGTCGACCAGCTTACCCATATGATTTTCGCTTTCTCTGGAAACGATCCGGCTAAGCACCTCGAAAACGATCTAAATGCCTACAAGGGGAAGATCGAACAATGGTCTGTGGGCCTGCGCGTGGCATCCCATCAGGATTTCATTAGGGCGGTCTATCAGGAAGTGAGCCTCAATGGCGTCGGTTGAGGCAGTTGAAGCACGGGTGCGTGAAGCTGCAACACCGGGCTTTCGTGGACGGCTCATCGCCCGCGGCGAAGCGCGCAGCAAAATTTGGCGTAGCGGTCGTTTACCAGCAGACGCGCCAGATTTCTCGATTCTCCTAAGCCATGACCTTCTCTCCTATGGATACACGCTCCTAAGTGATGGGCTGGATCTTCTTGAGCGCAGTGGTGCAATTGACGCGGCGCAGACGGCCTTTGAAGTTGCGGCACAGGCAATCGAATCCGCCATTCACAACGGACCGGATCGATCAGAAACGGATTTCCATCGTTTCGTCGCGGCATCGGCCTATCATCTAGCGCGTTATTCGGCTCGCGCCTTCTCACTGCTTAATGGAAGACTACAAAGCGCTAACCTCTCGATCATTGAAGAGGCACTCTGTCTTCTGATGGTCCGGGATTTGGATCGCCTCGATAATCTCGTCCGCGCCTACAAAAGATCAGCCAATGGTCAAGACGACGTAATCGCCGAGAGGCTAGCTGCGGCGCTCAATGCAACGGACGAAAACGGTGCTCATGCTGGGCCAGAGACCGAGAACCCGTTTATAGAAGCCTTGATGACAGCGCTAGAAGACGAGTTTATCTCTGCCGTGGCGGAAGCTATGCTCGGCTTTGAACATGGGGAAGCGCCGCTGGTAGAGGCCGCTCAAAACCGGTTTGATATCGGGGCGGATATTGCCGGCGAGTCCGGCATGGTAGCAAGTTGGTGGGCACATCGCTTGGCGCGTTTTCTCGTCGGCGATCTGTGGGCGGCGTCATTTCATGAACGGCTGCCCCCTGGCGAGCCGGATACGGAACATCTCGATCGGTGGCGGGAACTACGCGACCTCTTTATCGCGTCGCTCTACAAGCGTAGCCGCGCGGAAATCGACCTGTGGCCGTCGCAGATTGATGCAGCCGCCCGCTCCCTCGATTTGACTGACAATATGGTCATATCTCTGCCAACTAGCGCAGGTAAAACGAGAATCGCTGAGTTGGCCATTCTTGCGTGTCTCGCAGCCGGCAAGCGAGTGATGTTCGTGACGCCCCTAAGGGCGTTGTCGGCACAAAGTGAGGTAGGACTGCAGCGTACCTTCGCACCGCTTGGCATGTCGGTTTCAAGTCTCTACGGCGCGATCGGGTCAAGTCGTAGCGATGAAGATTTGCTTCGTACGCGAGACATAATTGTCGCAACACCGGAAAAACTTGATTTTGCACTTCGCAATGATCCGGGTCTACTTGATGATATTGGCCTTATCGTCCTCGACGAAGGTCATATGATCGGCCTTGGCGAGCGCGAAGTGCGTTATGAGGTGCAGATCCAGCGCCTCTTGCGACGCGAAGACGCGGGCCAACGCCGCATCGTATGTCTGTCGGCCATCCTGCCAGACGACGACCGGTTGGAAGACTTCGTCGGGTGGCTGACCGACGACGGCAAAACGGGGCTCATCGAAAAACCTTGGCGACCAACGCGCCTACGCTATGGCGAAGTGGCGTGGCGCAGAGGCAAAGGCCGCCTTGAAATCTATGTGGGTGAAGACTCACCCTGGGTCGCAAACTTCATTGAGGCGCGACAAGCCCCAAGCAAAAGACGAAAGAAGCCGTTTCCCAATGATCAACGCGAGCTTTGTCTTGCCACTGCTTGGCGTCTTATCGAAGACGGTCAAACAGTCCTGGTCTATTGTCCGATGAAACGATCAGTAGAGCCTTATGCGCGCGAAATTGTTAAGTTGCACAAACAGGGCTTGCTCAATTCACTTATCACCGAAGACGAAGTCGATCTCACTGTCGCCCTATCCGTAGGGGAGGAGTGGTTCGCCAAGGACCATCCTCTGCTGGAATGTCTAAAACTTGGTGTAGCCGTCCATCATGGCTCTCTGCCGACGCCTTATCGCAGAGAGATCGAGCGGCTCTTACGAGCCGGTAAGCTGAAAGTGACAGTATCTTCGCCGACTCTGGCGCAGGGACTTAACCTGACGGCTACAGCGCTTGTTTTTCACGGACTCAAAAGAGGGCGTGATGTCATTGAGGTCTCTCAATTTCGCAATGTCGTCGGTCGTGCTGGACGCGCCTTTATCGATGTCGAGGGTACCGTTCTGCTACCTATGTTCAAGGACCACACCAAAAACCGAAAGACTTGGAAAGAACTAATAGACGATTCCGGCGGCAAGGAGATGGAAAGCGGTCTGTTCATGCTTGTGAGATATCTCATGGCACGGATGATCGACAAGAACGGGATCACAACCCAGGAGCAGCTTACCGAATATGTTGCAAACCAATCTGCCTGGGACTTTCAGGTCACAGATGGACAGGATGCTGAAAGAGCACAAAGCGAGCACCAACAATGGGAGGACTATCTAGCTCTTCTCGACACTGCAATCCTCAGTTTGATGGGAGAAGCGGAGTTTGACGAAGAAAACATCGAAGCAGCACTCGATACGCTTTTGCACTCATCACTTTGGAAACGGCGAATGTCCCGCCAGACCGAGACAGTTCAAACGGTTCTCGATATAGGCCTCAAGGCCAGGACGAGTTATCTGTGGCAGAAGACAAGTGCAAAGCAGCGCCGCGCCTATTTTCTCGCTGGAATTGGCTTACGCACAGGTGCGACACTTGATACTCAAGCAAAGGAACTTACCGAACTTCTCATCGCCGCAAATGGCGCAATTCTGACAGATGACCAAGATAGTGCGGTCGCTGCAATTATTAGTTTTGCCGAACTGGTCTTCAACATAGATCCGTTCAAACCAAAGGATGTACCTGCAAACTGGCGCCAACTAACCGACTACTGGCTGCGCGGATCACTGCTTGTGGGTGTCGGCCAAGAAGTTGATCGAGCTGCGCTGGATTTTATCGAGGAAGCGCTGATCTACAGACTGCCTTGGGCAATGGAAGCAGTCCGAGTTCAGGCTAGCGCTCTTCAAACAATGATCGCAGACGGGACGACTGTGGACGACTATGAAACGAGCCTTGCCGTTACGGCGCTAGAGACGGGTGCGCTCGCCGTTCCAGTCGCCTTGCTAATCAAGTCTGGTTTCGCCTCGCGAACTGGTGCTTTTGCCGCAGTGGATGAAACAAACGCAACATTCAGTGACATGGCTGGGCTCAGGAATTGGCTCAGATCAGATGACATCGCCAATCGCGAACAAAGTGACAAATGGCCAACGCCTGCGTCACGCCCTGCCTGGCTTGATTTCCGCGCTGGTAGTACCGCCGATGCGAGCCGTGTCTGGCGCAAAACAGAAACTACAGTCAATTGCACGTGGCAGACCCCTGAAGAAGTCACTCCCGGAGCACCGGTCAGAGTCGCCAAAGAAAACGAAAGTTGGATTGTCGCTACACCGGACTTTAAGCACATCGGTACAGCTAACGACCACACGGCGCTCTCGCCAAATAGCCTCCTTCGCGCAACGATCACCGATGACAAAAGTGGGATCAACCTTACCGCCTTTGGACCAGTTACATGACACGGCTATGGATTAGCGGTTGTCAAAAAACCACCGTGGGCGATAGCCACCTATAACGCTGTCGCTTAATTGTCAGCTTCACGGTTTGCGGCAACACACGACGTCTGTCGCCCAGAAGTTCGACAAGCCGTTAGCGCTGCTATGAAGCGGCGAATGCAGAATGTTACTTTTCCTCAGACAATTGATGATTTTGTCCGAGGTTTTGTAATACTCTATTCCTTGCTCGGCGCCTAAGCAGTACTGTTTTTCTTCCGGTTCCAGACCAGATCGGCGGACCGATCTTTCTCGAATAGCGCCGCGTAGACGGCTTCAACAAAGCTTGGATCGTCCAGCATGACGCGCTGATAGTCGATTGCGTCATCACCGTTCAACCGCGCTTTCCAGGCCGCACCCAGTTCGGTATCGCCGCCGAAGACTCGAAAGTCCGGCGTCCTGTTGTTCGATTTGTCATCACCCGTGACGATGTGTGCTTTCGTATTCGCCGTCAGAATGCAGATGGTTAGTTTGTAACCGGCTCTCCAACCCATTCGTCCCGGGGAAACTACAAACCATGTCTCCGGTATGGACAGAAAAGGAATGGCGACCCCGGGAGGATTCGAACCTCCGACCTACCGCTTAGGAGGCGGTCGCTCTATCCGGCTGAGCTACGGGGCCAAGTTTTGTGCATTGCCAATCTTATATGTCCGTATGTCGTGAACTTCACGCATCTTCTCGTAACTTCACTGCGCATACGGTTCGCAAAATATGTGGGCACTGTAGCGCTTTGGTTTTTATGAGAAATTTTCGACTTCACCTCTAGATTAGGAATCTGTCGCTCTATCCGGCTGAGCTACGGGGCCTCCGCTGCGGCGTAAGCCGCCTTTAGATAGGCCAATGCGCCGGATTAGGCAATGCGGGCGGCCATGTTTCGAGACGGGCCTGCGGCCCTCCTCAGCATGAGGGCTTAGTACGGCCTCACCCTGAGGAGGCGCGAAAGCGCCGTCTCGAAGGGTGCCTCTGTCACGCTACTCCACCCCTTTGAACCGCTCCGTCGCCGCGACCAGGGCGCGGCGGATGCCGGGTTCCATGGCGGAGTGGCCGGCGTCGGGGACGACCAGGTAGTCGGCCTCCGGCCAGGCGCGGTGCAGGGCGTCGGCGGTGGCGATGGGGCAGACCATGTCATAGCGGCCCTGGATGATGACGGCGGGAATGTTGCGGATCCGGTCGAGGCCCTTCATCAGGGCGTCCTCCTCCAGGAAGACATGGTTTTCGAAGTAGTGCGCCTCGATGCGCGAGAGGCCGAGGGCGTGGCGCTCCTCGCCGAAGGCGGCGACGGTCTGCGGGCTGGGCAGCAGGGTGGAACAGCTCCCCTCATAGACGCTCCAGGCCCGGGCGGCGGGCAGATGCACCTTGGGGTCGGGGTCGAAGAGGCGCTTGCGGTAGGCGGCCATGAGGTCGCCGCGCTCGTCTTCCGGCACGGCGGCGGCGAAGTTGCGCCAGTTTTCCGGGAACACCCTGGCCATGCCGAAGAGGAACCAGTCGATCTCCGCCCGGCTGCCGAGGAAGATGCCGCGCACCACCAGGGCGGAAACCCGCTCCGGGTGGGCCTGGGCGTAGGCCAGCGCCAGGGTCGAGCCCCAGGAGCCGCCGAAGACATGCCAGCGCATGATGCCCAGGTGATCGCGCAGCCGCTCCATATCGGCGATGAGGTGCTGGGTGGAGTTGTTCTCGACGGCGCCCAGGGGTGTGGATCGGCCGGCGCCGCGCTGGTCGAAGACCACGATGCGGTAGTGGCGCGGATCGAAGAAGCGGCGGTGATCCGGCCCCGCCCCGGCGCCGGGCCCGCCATGCAGAAAGACCACAGGCCGGCCCGTCGGGTTGCCCGAGACCTCCCAATACATGCTGTGGGTGTCGTCGAGTTCCAGCCGCCCGCTGTCGTAGGGCTCGATCGGTGAAAACAGGTCCTGCGCGAGCATCCGGCCAGCCTCTTCCTCTTTGTGTCCCCAAAGCCCGGCTTCCTGCATATCCCAGGCGGCCGCGTCGTGCCAACTTTCTTAGGGCTTAGGCGGCCTTGCTTGTCTTGCACCTCTCGCCCGGGCGGGGGCGGCCCTGTAGACTGGTTGCCATGTCGCGATCTGTTTTGCGCCTTTTGCTGGCCGTTTTGCTGCTGCCCGTCGCCTGGCCGGCCCTGGCGGCGGCGCCCGCTGACTTTGAGGAAGCACTCAGTCCCGGCGAGGCGGGCCGGGTGGCCGAGGTGGTCGACGGCGACACCCTGGTGCTGGCGGACGGGCGGGAGATCCGCCTGGTCGGCATCCAGGCGCCGAAACTGCCGCTCGGCCGGGCCGGCTTCGAGCCCTGGCCGCTCTCCGGCGAGGCCAAGGCGCTGCTGGAAGACCTCACCCTGGGCAAGACCGTCGATCTGGGTTTCGGCGGCCGCCGCGGCGACCGTCATGGCCGCGTCCTCGCCCATCTTTTTGTCCGCGAAGCAGGGCCCGAAGAAGGGCGCGAAGCAGGGGGAGGGCCCCGCTGGGTGCAGGGGGCGATCCTGGCGGCCGGCCTCGCCCGGGTCTACAGCTTCGACGACAACCGCAGCCTGATCGCCGAGATGCTGGCCCTGGAGGGCGAAGCCCGGGCCGCCCGGCGCGGCATCTGGGCCGATCCCTTCTATGCTCTGCGCATGGCGGAGGAGGCCGGGCGCTGGCTCGGCGGTTTCGAGCTGGTGGAGGGGCGCGTGGTCGCGGTGGGCCGGGCCGGGCGCAACACCTATCTGAACTTTGCCGAGGACTGGCGCAGCGACTTCACCATCGTGATCGGCAAGCGCGCCGCCGGGCTGTTCGCGGAAGAAGGCATTGACCTGACGGCCTACCAGGGCAAACGTCTGCGCGTGCGCGGCTGGCTGAAGTCGCGCAACGGCCCGATGATTGAGGCGAGCCACCCCGAGCAGATCGAACTGTTGCCCGATTGAATGGTTGCCGATTGAATTGTTGGAGGAATGATGTCCGCGCTCTTCGATTCCCTCAAACGCCCCCTCGGCGTCCTTGCGGTTTTCGCGGTGCTGCTGCCGCTGCTCGGGGCCTGCGCCACAGCGCCGGGGACCGGGCGCACCATCTTCACCGGCGGCCTCAGCGAAGAGGGCGAGGCCGAACTGGGGCGCAAGGAACACCCCAAGGTGATGGCGCAGTACGGCGGCTCCTACACCGACCCGGAACTGAACGCCTATGTGACCTCGGTCGGCAACTTTCTGGCCCAGACCTCGGAGCTGCCGGATCTGAAGTTCACCTTCACCATCCTCGATTCCCCAGTGGTCAACGCCTTCGCCCTGCCCGGCGGCTACGTCTACATCACCCGCGGTCTGCTGGCCCTGGCCGGAAACGAGGCCGAGATGGCCGGTGTGCTGGCGCATGAGATCGGCCACGTGACCGCCCGCCACACGGCGGAGCGCTACGGCCAGTCCATGGCCGCCAACATCGCGGGGGCCGGGCTCGGCGTGCTGCTGGGCGGCCCGGCGGCCCAGGCCGGCGGCACCCTGGGGGCGCTGCTGGTCCGCAGCTATTCGCGCGAGCAGGAATTCGAGGCCGACATGCTGGGCGGCCGCTATCTCGGCCGGGCGCGCTACGACACCCGGGCCATGGCCGGTTTCCTCACCCAGCTTCAGGGGCACAGCCGGCTCGAGGCGGCGCTGGCCGGGCAGCCGGAAAAGGCCGATGCCTTCAACATCATGCAGACCCACCCGCGCACCGCCGACCGTATCGAGCGCGCCCTGCAGCAGGCCGGCGTCAATCCGGTTGCCGACCCGATCCGGGCGCGGGAGATCTACTTCCAGAAGATCGACGGCATGCTTTACGGCGACAAGCCCGAGGAAGGCTACATCCGTGGCCGCAGCTTCGCGCATCCGAAACTGAAGTTCGCCTTCGAGGTACCGGAGGGATTCCGTCTCTACAATCAGTCGAGGCAGGTTCTGGCGCGCAACAGCGACGGCTCGGCGGCAATCGTCTTCGACCGCGCGCCCAAGGCCTACGACGGATCGATGACGGACTACCTTGCCAACGTCTGGGGCCAGAAGCTGCGCCTCTCCGGGCTCGAGGCGATCGAGGTGAACGGTCTGAAGGCCGCCACCGCCGGCGCCAGCAACGGCCGGCAGGACCTGCGCCTGCTGACTCTGCGCTACGATGCCAAGACGATTTATCGCTTTCTCTTCATCACCAAGCCGGACCAGACCGCCGGCTTCAACCGTGGCTTCCGGGAGACCACCTACAGCTTCCGCAGGCTGAGCGATGCCGAAGCGGCGAAGCTGAAGCCGCGGCGGGTCAGGATTTATGAGGTCAAGGCGGGCGACAACCCCGGAAAGATTGCTGCCCGCATGCCTTTTGCCGAGGAAAATCTGAAGCGTTTCCTGGTGTTGAACGGCTTCGACGAAAATGTCGTGCTGCAACGCGGCCAATCGGTGAAAATCATCGCCGAATAGGCAAGAACCTTGAAGCGTTGAAGAAAGTCTCGATGTGAGCAGTGACGCGCGGCGCTTCGATGCGCCGTCAGACGAGCCGCCGCCAGACGAACCGCTGGGAGTCCGTGATGACGCTGCCCGTGACGGTGCTGCGGGCGATGCGGCTGCGGGCGATGTGGCTGTGGGTGATCACGGGCGCCAATCCCATGAGAACGCAACCCTGGCCGTCTTCCGCGTCCGGCGCTGGCGTCCGACCATCGCCGCGATCCTGGTTCTCGGCATCGCCGGCCTGGTGCTGGTGGCGGTTTCGGCCGTGCTGTGGATCTCACTGGGGGCGGCCCAGAAGAACACGGCCAGCCTGATCACCCAAACCGCCGAGTTCACCGTCGACAGCCTGATCGAAACCTTCGACCAGCATCTGGGGGTGGTCGAGCAGCGGATGGTGTTTCTGGCCGAGATCGCTGGGCAGGGCGAGGTGTCGCCCGAGGACCGCGAAGGGCTTACGGAGGTGCTGCTGGGGACCCTAGCCGGAGCGCCGCAGATGACCGGCGTCGCTTTCTTTTCGGCCGAGGGCTGGTCGCAGCGGGTCGGCCGCGGGCCGGAGGGTATCATTCGGCTGTTCGATCCGGTGGAGCCGAATGCGGACACTATCGAGCTGCTTGATGAGATGCGGGGCCGCCGTGAGCCTTCCTGGGGCGGGGTTATCTGGGTCGAGTCCCTCGATCAGGCCCAGGTCGGGGTCACGGCACCGGCTTATCATCAGGGTGAATACATCGGTGCTTTCGCGGCGGTCGTCTCGATCCAGGTGCTCTCGAACTATGTGGCGGAGTTCCAGCAGACTTTCGGCCTGCGCGCTTTCGTTCTCTATGGGCGCGATCATGTGCTGGCCCACCCGCTGCTGCTGTCGGGCGAGCGGCGCGTCAGCGCCGAGAAACCGACCTTGTCCCTGGCGGAGATCGGCGATCCGGATCTGGCGAAGATCTGGGACTCGGGCAGCGAGGAGATCGACATTCTGGAAGGCGAGGATACCAGCCTGCTCGGGCACCTGATCCTCGACGAAGATGATGCCATCATCTTTATCTACAGAAGCGTCGAGGGTTATGGGCCGGAGCCCTTTTATATGGGTGTCTACGGGCGCGACAGCGAGATTGAGCAGGACGAACTGGAGCGTCTGCTGCTCGCCGGCTGGGTCGGCCTCGGCATCCTGGTGGTTGCGCTGCTGCTGGCAGTGGTTCTGGCGCGCGGCATCGCCCGCCCGATCGGCGACCTTTCGACGGCGGCGCGGGCGATCAGCAGTTTCGACTTTCGCCGTGTGCCGAGCGCCAAGGGCAGCCTGATCCGCGAACTCAACTCCGCATCCAGCGCCTTCAATTCAATGCTGAACGGGCTGCGGTGGTTCGAAACCTACGTGCCCCGCGCCCTCGTGCTGCGGCTCATTCAACTGGGTGAGGACGGGGTCCGCTCCGAAGAGCGCCAGGTGACGGTGATCTTCACCGACATCGTCGGTTTCACCGCGGCCAGTCAGAACATGTCGGCGCTGCAGCTTGCGGAATTCCTGAACCACCACTTTGGGCTTCTGGCCGGCGAGATCGAAAAGACCGGCGGCACCGTCGACAAGTATATCGGCGACTCGGTTATGGCCTTCTGGGGCGCGCCCGACGAGCAGCCCGACCACGCCCAGCGGGCCTGCGCGGCCGCCAAAGCGATCAACGCCGCCCTGGCCAAGGACAACCGCGAACGGGCGGCCAAGGGGCTTCCGCCGGTGCGTCTGCGCATCGGCATCCATTCCGGGCCGGCTGTGGTCGGCAATATCGGCGCGCCGGGGCGGGTCAACTACACCCTCATCGGCGACACGGTTAATCTCGCCAACCGGCTGGAAGCCTTCGGCAAGCAGGTCGACGCAGAGGAGGAACCGGCGCTCATCCTGCTGTCGGATGCGACGCGCGCGCTCTTGGGTGAAGAAGCCGCCGTTGAAGAACTGGGCCAGCACGAAATGCGCGGCCGGATCGGTTCCGTCGGGGTTTTCAGGCTGCTTTGACGGGCTGCTTGAGCGCCCTTGGCGCTGTCAGGCCTCGACCAGCAGGTCGCGGGGCCGGCTGACACGCTCCAGCAACAGCGCCTTCATCTTCTGCAGGGCGCGTTGTTCCAACTGACGCACCCGCTCCTTGCTGACGCCGAGGTCCTTGCCGAGATCTTCCAGCGTTTTGGAATCGTCGCTCAGCCGGCGGGCGCGGATGATGGTCTGCTCACGCTGGCTGAGTTCGAGGAGGGCCTGCTCGATCCAGTCGCTGCGGGTCAGGCTGTCGTGAAAGGAGATCACCAGATCTTCCGGGCTGTCGCGCTCGTCGGTCAGGTGGTCCTGCCATTCGTCGTCGCTGTCCTCGCCGATCCGCGTGTTCAACGACTGATCGGAAGCCGAAAGCCGGCTTTCCATGTGGTTCACGTCGTGTAGCGGTACGGAAAGCTGTGTCGCCACCTCGATGCGGCCGTCTTCATCGAAGGGCCGGCCGGAAGCGTCCTCGATGCGCGCGCGCAGGCGGCGGAAGTTGAAGAAGAGGGTTTTTTGCGAGGCCGTCGTTCCGGTGCGGACGATCGACCAGTTGCGCAGGATGAAGTCCTGCATGGCCGAGCGGATCCACCAGGAGGCATAGGTCGAGAAGCGTACGTTGCGTTCCGGTTCGAAACGGCTGGCAGCCTGCAGCAGGCCGATGGTCCCCTCCTGGATGAGGTCGCTCATGGGAAGGCCGTAGTTGCGGAACTTGGTGGCGAGAGAGACCACGAGGCGGGTGTAGGAGCGGATCAGTTCGTGCAGGGAGTCCGCATCGCCGTCGTCACGCCAGGACCGGGCGAGGCGGTATTCCTCTTCGCGGGAGAGCAAGCGTTCCGACATCGTCTGACGGATGAAGCGCGCTTGCGCGCGCTGAGCCTGGGAGTCTTCGTAGAGAGGCATGGCCTGCCCTTTCGCCCTCGTTGCATCTGTCTCTCAATAAACAATTACGGAGACAGGCCGGGGCCGGATCACAGCCAGTTTGGAGAAATTCTAAAATTGTAGGTGTACCAATGATATTAGCGCGGGCTGATATTTTGATGGAATCACCTCAAAATGCGCCTTTAAGCCTCGATTTGGTCCTCTAAGCTGCCATCTGTGCGAAAACAGGCGGCCAGCAGCTTGCCGCCAAAGCCGCAGCCGGCATCGAGGGTTGCGGTAAAGGCGCCCAGCTCCAGGCCCGGATGATGGGGGCTGAAGCCGCGCACCACGCGGGCGAAACCGCCGTAGGAGGTGTCCAGATCCGGAAAGCCCGCCGCGCCCCACCAGAAACTGTCTTTCTGGGTTTCGAGCGGGCGGCTCGGGTCGAGGCCGGCATTGACGAAGAGCAGGCCCTGGCCGCCGCCCTGCACGTCGGTATAGGCGGCGCGGCGCAGGCCGCCGAGTAATTCATAGTGACCGGGATGGTCCTGGATCCTGCGGCGCAGGGCGCCGGTCCAGCGGGTCAACTGGCGCGGCCCCGCAGCGGCCTCGCGCAGCCCTTCCGCCGGATCGATGCCATAGGCTTCCAGGCTTGCGGCCACGCCCTGATCGAGCATCCACTGCAGCACGCCTTTGGGGTCGGTGGCGAATTGCAGTTGCAGCAGCTTCTGCCACATCTCTTCCTGACTGCCGCGCAGCAGAACCACGTCGCTGGCGAAGGCATCGGGCCGGGCCATGAAGAGACTGCGGAAGCGCAGCAGGGCGTTCAGGGTCGCCAGGGTGCCGGAGCCGCGGCCGATCAGGTTGCCGAGATAGACGAGGCGGTCGCCGAACGCCAGGCGGTTGGTCAGCGCCACATGCAGGCGGTCAAGCTGAGCCGGACAGGCATGAATGGAGGAAACGGCCCAAACCCGACGGCTGGCCCGGAGAATCGCGAATTTCTGCCGATTCTCCATAGTGTCGGCGTTCTAGCTCCGGAGGTTTGGGCCGGAACGGCGCGGCCTTTGGGGCCGCGCTGCCCGGACGTGAATTCAGGCTGCCAGGAGCTTTTCGAGTTTCGTGGCTGCCGCGGTCTCGTCGATCTTCTCGACCGCCGCCAGTTCGCGGGCCAACCGGTCGAGCGCGGCCTGGTACATCTGCCGTTCGCTGTAGGACTGGTCGGGCTGATCGGCGTTGCGGTGCAGGTCGCGCACCACCTCGGCAATGGATACCGGGTCGCCGGAGTTGATCTTGGCTTCGTATTCCTGGGCCCGGCGGCTCCACATCGTGCGCTTGGCGCGGCTGCGGCCCTTCAAGGTGGTCAAGGCCGTATCCATCATCTTGCGGCTCGACAGCTTGCGCAGGCCGGAGTTTGCCGCCTTGTCGACGGGGACCCGCAGGGTCATGCGGTCCTTTTCAAACTTGATGACGATCAGATCCAGGGTTATGCCGGTGACTTCCTGCGTCTCGATGCCCAACACCCGGCCGACGCCGTGGGTCGGATAGACAACGTAATCACCCTCATCGTACTCGCTCTTTGCCATGCTCCGCTCTCTCCAATCGGCCTTCAGGCCGGTCGCCGTTCCCGCTTAACTCTTCCGGATCGACACCTGAAAACGCCTATTTCTGGGACCGTCGCACAAAGCGATGCCAGGTCACCAAGTAATCATTCTGTCCGTGCCCTGGAATCACCTGTTCACTAAGACCACTGCACGAAAACAACTACCGCGCCCCCGATTCTGCTCAGTGGCGCGTCTCGTCTTATTCAGCCCTCATGTCATCTAAATAACACATAAGTGCTGAAAAAACAACTGCTGCAGGTGCGAAGAGCCCGGTTTCCCCCCAGTTTCCGCGGGTCTCCAGGCTCTGCGGGGCTTGTCAGGGTTAATCGGGTCTGCGCTCGCCGGGCCAGGATTGAAATCCCGGCCCCGCGGTGCGCCCGACAGTGATTGTACTGATCGTCAGCCGTCGGTGTTGCCGGGATTGGCGGAGAAGAACTTCTCGTACTTGCCGCTCTGGCCCCTGAACTCGTCGGCATCGGCCGGGGCGTCGCCCTTGCGGGTGATGTTGGGCCACTTGGCGTCGCTGTATTCGCGGTTCAGTTCCAACCAGGTCTCGGCCTGGGGGTCGGTGTCGGGCACGATCGCTTCGGGCGGGCACTCGGGCTCGCAGACGCCGCAGTCGATGCATTCGTCCGGGTGGATCACCAGCATGTTCTCACCCTCATAGAAGCAGTCGACGGGGCAGACCTCGACGCAGTCCATGTACTTGCACTTGATGCAGGCTTCGGTGACGACGTAAGTCATCGCTCAACTCTCCTTATGCGGCCGCCGGGCGGCTCCTTTATTTGTTTCCACCGACAGTTCCGGCGGCTCTTCGGGCCGCCTTTTGGATGTCCTCAGCTTTCCTGGCCTCGACTTTCCGGGCCTCGACTTTCCGGGCCTCAACTCTCCTGGCCGAGACGGGCGCGGGCGCGCTTGCGGGCATCGCCGCTGTCGCGGTCGCTCACATGCAGCAGGCCGGCGAGGCGCCGCATCAGATTCGATTCATAGTCGTGCAGCGTTCCGTCCGCGTAGGCGACTTCCCACAGCATCTCCATCAATTCGACGCGCTCGCTCTCGGAAAAGGCATCGTCGATGACGCGTGTGAAGCCGAAGATCTGGATCGAACTGTCGACCTTATCGCTGGCCGCCTGCAGCAGCTCCTGACTCTCCGCCTCGTTCAGTTTGAAGCGCCGCTGAACCAGTTCGACGATCTTGTTGCGCTCCGCGTCGCCGAAATCGTCGTCCATCTGTGCCGCCTCAACCAAGAGGGCGACGGCTGCGAGCTGCAGCTCATCGTTTCCATGATTGCCGGCAGCGGCTTCTCCAGCTTCGAGCTGGTCGCTGAAAAGGGCTTTGATCCTGTCGAGCACGGCTTTGCCTATCACCCTGCGTTGCTTGGCGCAACCCCAGGCCTTGTGCGGTCTTTGGCGCTTGCCGACGGCCTGTCGTCTGGCTTAGCGTGCAGCGCAAGAGAGGCTGAATTCAGATGCTCATCAGATGACGGGACGTTCGCCGGCAACACCGGGGGGTACAGAATCAAGGGCTGCCAGCGCGCCAGGGCCGGAGGCGAGGCGTCATGCGCCGGCGACCGCGCGCAACCGTGCGGCGATCGCCGAAGCCCTGCAGGACTGGCTGCCCGGGAAGGGTTCTTTGCTGGAGCTGGCCAGCGGCACCGGCGGGCACGCGCTCTATCTTTCGGCACGGCTGCCGAGCATCGACTGGCTGCCCAGCGAACCGGATCCGGCCCTGTGCCGCAGTATCGAGGCTTACCGCCTGAGCGACGGCGGCGCCAACCTCTCGGCCCCTCTGGCGGTCGACGTGACGGCCGCTGACTGGCGCTTGCCCGAGACGGCGCTGCCGCTGGCGGCGATGGTCTGCATCAACATGATTCACATCGCCCCCTGGGCGGCGGCGGAGGGCCTCTTTGCCGGTGCCGCCCGCTATCTTGCCCCCGGCGGCGGCCTGTTTCTTTACGGGCCCTTCAAACGCGGCGGGGCGCATACGGCGCCCAGCAACGCGGCCTTCGACGAAAGTCTGCGCGCCCGCGACCCTGCCTGGGGTGTGCGCGATCTGGAGGCGGTGAGCGATCTCGCCCGTCGCGCGGGCCTGGCGCCGCCGTTGATCCGCGAGATGCCGGCCAACAACCTGTCGCTCTGGTTTGCCAGAGATGCAGACCCAAAGGACGGTCAGTGACCGACCCGTCCGTGATTGAAGCGAAGGCCCTGGAGCGGGAGGGGGGCGCCGGTTATCCCGACACCTACTACGTGGCCACGGCCAAAGGGCTGACGCCGTCGCAACCGCTGGACGGCAGTACGGATTGCGACGTCTGCGTGGTGGGCGGCGGCTATACCGGCACTGCGACGGCCTTGCATCTGGCCGAGCGCGGTTACAAGACCGTGCTGCTGGAAAGCCAGCGCATCGGCTGGGGGGCTTCCGGGCGCAACGGCGGTCAGTTCTGCAGCGGCCAGCGCATCGAGCCTGCGGCCATGACCAAGCTGATGGGGGCGGAACGGGCGCGCCGGCTTTGGGACCTGGCGGAGGAATCCAAGGCCATCGTGCGCGAGCGGATTGCCCGCCACGCCATCGACTGCGACCTGAGACCGGGCCTGATCGCCGCGGCTTTCAAAGCTTCCCACCTGCCGGAAATCGTCGACTACGCGGAGAGCCTGCGCGACGACTACGGCTATCCGCATATCCGCCCGCTGTCGCGTGACGAGCTGCGGGAAATGCTGGGCACGGATCTCTATCACGGGGGCTGCATCGACAGCGATGCCGGTCATCTGCATCCCCTGAACTATGTGCTGGGTCTGGCCCGGGCGGCGCGGGAGGCCGGCGTCGCGATCCATGAAGAGACGCCGGCTACGGCGATCAGCCGCGACGGCGGCGGGCATCGCATCACCACGGCACGCGGCGATGTCCGGGCCGACCGGCTGGTGCTGGCGTGCAACGGTTACCTCGGTGGGATCGAACGGCGCATCGCCGGCAAGATCATGCCGATCAACAATTTCATCATCGCCACCGAGCCGCTCGGCGAAGACCGGGCAAGGTCCGTCATTGCCAACGATGCGGCGGTGGCGGATTCAAAGCACGTGCTCGACTATTACCGGCTCTCCGCGGATGGGCGGTTGCTGTTCGGTGGTGGCGAGACTTACCGGGCCGCCTATCCCAAGGACATCGCCGGGGTGGTGCGGCCCTGCATGCTGAAAGTCTTTCCTCAGCTTGAAGACGTCAGGATCGACTATGCCTGGGGCGGCACCCTTGCGATCACCATGCATCGCCTGCCGGCTTACGGGCGGCTCGACGAGGGTCTCTATTATGCCCAGGGATTTTCCGGCCAGGGCGTGGCGCTGACCTCGCTGGCCGGCAAGGTGATTGCCGAAGCCATCGATGGCGAAACCGACCGCTTCGATCTCCTGGCCTCGGTGCCGAGCCCGCAGTTCCCCGGCGGCACCCTGCTGCGCTGGCCGACCCTGGTCGCCGGCATGCTCTACCACGCGCTGCTGGACCGGCTTTAAGACTGCATTTTCCGGCGATCTTGTGTCGTTCCGGCCTCTCCCCGCCCGCAGGCAAAGGGCGGATTGAACCTTTGCCGCCTTCGTCACGCCTAACCCTTTAGAACACCAAGCCAGGGTGCTGTGGGGGCAGCAATTGGGCATTCGGGAAAAAGGGAAGAACAATGAAGATCAAAACTCTGACCATGGTCGCCCTGGCGGCGATTGCCGCCGGTGCCCTCAGCCTTTCCGAGCCCGTGGCGGCCGCAGGCGGGGCCAAGACGAAGTTTGAGCGCACCAAGATTCACGACAATGCCGGCAGCCTTGGCGACGCCGCCGAGCAGCCCGACCCCAAGTCAAAGCAAGTCGCGCCGCAGCCGGAGCCGCCGGTCGAGAAGCCGAATAAGAAACAGGCGCCCGCGCAGCCCTGACTCGCAGGGTTCTTCGCCGCTTGCCGCCGTGCCGCTGTTTTGGTTGCCGGACAACGCCGCACTGTCATTCCGGATAAGATATCCTCATGAGCGATTCCCGCGACGTCGCGTCTTTTGAAACTGCTGTTCTGACGAGTCCGCTGCTGGTGCCGGTGCTGGACGCCTGGCGGCAGATTGACCTGCCGGATGCCTGGCTGGTGGCCGGTGCGGTGGCCCAGACCTTCTGGAACCAGGCGCACGGCTTCCAGCCCGCCTTCGGCATCAAAGACGTCGATATCGTCTACCACGATGCGGTCGACCTTTCCGAGGCGGCGGAGATCAGGAATTCCTGGCGGATCAGCCGGGCCTTTTCCGCCCTGCCGCTGCGCTTCGACGTGAAGAACGAAGCGCGGGTCCATCTCTGGTACGAAGACAAGTTCGGCTATCCCATCGATCCCTATGAATCAACAGAGGCGGCCATCGCCACCTTTCCGACGACGGCGACCGCCATCGGTGTGCGCCCTTCCGGTGACGGTCTTCAGGTCTGCGCGCCCTTCGGCCTCGACGATCTGTTGGACCTGACCTTGCGGCCCAACAAGGTTCAGATCACCCCGGCAATCTACCGCGCCAAGGTTGCCCGCTGGACGGCCCTTTGGCCGAAGCTGAAGGTCATCGATTGGGAGGGCTGATGCGCCTCCCGTTCGGATCTTCAGTCTTCCAACTGCCGGTGGACCATTTTGCCGAGCGTCCCGATACTCTTTTCGATCCGCGCATCCCAGGCGTGACCGCAACTGAGGCGCAGGCAGTTGCGATAGCGCCCGGCGGCGGAGAAGACGTCGCCGGGGGCAAAACAGATGCCCTTGGTCAGGGCACGGTCGAAGAGTTGGCGGCTGTCGAAACCCGCGGGCAGCTCGAGCCACAGCACGAAGCCGCCGGCCGGGCGGGTGACACGGGTGCTCGCCGGAAAGCTGCGGCCGATGGCGCGGGTCATGCGGTCGATGTGATCGGCGAAGACCAGGCGCATGCGGCGCAGGTGGCTGTCGTAGCCGCCGGAGGCCAGGAAGGCGGCGATGGCCACCTGGGGCAGCGCCGGGCCGCAGAGGGTGAGGGCGAACTTCTCTTCCAGAATGCGGTCGATATGCCGGGCGGCGGTGATCCAGCCGACCCGGTACCCCGGGGCGACGGTCTTGGAAAAAGAACTGCAGTAGAGGATGTCGGCTTTCGGCCGCAGGGCCATGAAGGGCTTGGGGCGTTCCTTGCCGAAATAGATGTCGCCGTAGATATCGTCCTCGATCAGGGGCACGCCGTGGGCTTCCAGCAGATCGACGATCCTGCGTTTCTTTGCCTCGCTCATGGCAAAGCCCAGCGGGTTGTTGAAGCTGGAGGAAAACAGGCAGGCGCGCACCGGCTTCGAAGCCAAGGCCTTCTCCAGGGCATCGGTCTCGATCCCCTTGGTCGCGTCCGTCGGCAGTTCCAGGGCTTTCAGCCCGAGGGACTCCAGAACCTGCAGCAAGCCGAAATAGGTCGGCGATTCGATGGCCACGGTATCGCCGCGTTTGGTTACCGCCCGCAGGGCCAGCGACAGGGCCTCGGTGCAGCCGCAGGTGATGGCGGTGTCCCCGGGGGCAACAACCTGACCCCAGCGCAGGGCGCGCCGCGCGATCTCCGCGCGCAGCTCCGCATCGCCTCGGGGTTCGGTATAGATGTTGTAGTCCGTGCCCTTGGTGCGGGCGGCGCGGGCGAGAAAACGGTCGAGGCGTCCGGCGGCGAGCAGCTCGGCGCTGGGAATGGCGCAGCCCAGCGGCACCAGCTCCGGATTGGCCGCGTGTTCGAGCAGATCGGTTATGCCTGGGGTGACGGTGACCTTTGCCGCCTTCGGCGGCGGGCTTGAGACGGCGGGCTTGTCCAGTGCCACGCGGCTGCCGGCGGCGACGTAGAAACCCGAACGCGGCCGCGCCTCCAGCACCCCGCGGTCCTCCAGCAGGCGATAGGCCTGCAGCGCTGTCGACATGCTGGCTTTGTGTTGCGCCGCCACCTTGCGCAGCGAGGGCGCGCGCATGCCCGCGCGCAAGGTGCCGTTCTCCACCAGGGCGGTGACGAAGCCGGCAAGGTCTTCATAGCGGCGCGGCTGGTCCGACACAGTTTCGCTCCCTCCGGCGGGTTGACCGGTACAAAGATGAAAAAAGCAATCTGTACCGGTTACAATTCATGAATTCTATATCTGTTACAAGCGCCCAGTTTCGGTCAATCTCTCCGCAGATCACCTCACTTTCTGCAGGAGCAGTGCCATGGCCCAACCCCCGAAGCGGTTTCCGCGCAACGACATCATGTCGCTGACGGCAGGGACGCCGCGCTATGACCTCGCCGAAAGCATCGGGCCGGACCTGCTGCTGCGCGAACTGCTGAATCCGGCCGAAGATGGGGACATGGCCGAACTCGCGCTCAGCTACGGCACCACGGCGGGCGACCCCGCCCTGCGGAAGACGCTTGCGGAAAGCCACGGCGTCGATGCGGACGACGTGGTGATCACCGTCGGCGGCATGCAGGCGCTGTTTCTCATCGCCTTCATTCTCTGCCGTCCGGGCGACAAGGTCGTCACCACGGCGCCGCTGTTTCCCAACGCCCGCAATACCCTGGTGTCGGTGGGCGCGGAGATAACCGACCTGCCGCTCTCTTTCGATAACGGCTATCGCCTCGACCTGGAGGCGCTGCGCCGCAGTCTCTCGGCGGAAACGAAACTGGTTGCCCTGGCCACGCCGCAGAACCCCTCCGGCGTCGCCGTCCCGCAGAAGACGATACGGGAAATCCTGGCGCTGATGGCGGTGGCCTCGCCCGATGCCTATCTTCTGGTTGACGAAACCTACCGGGAAGCGGCTTACGGCGATGAGCCGGTGACACCCAGCATGGCCCCTTTGGATCCGCGGATCGTTTCCTGTGCGTCTTTGTCCAAGTGTCATGGCGCGCCGGGCCTGCGCCTGGGTTGGGCGATCACCCGCGATGCCGCCCTGCGCGAACAACTGCTGCTCGGCAAGTTCACCACGGTGATCGCCTGTTCGCGTGCCGACGAGGCCCTGGCCCTGCGCGTTCTGCAGCGCAGCGATGCGATTATCGGCGCAAGGCGCGTGCAGTTGTACAAAGGCTTGGCGAAGACCGCGGCCTGGGTTGCCGAGCATAGCGATTTCGTCGATTGGATTCGCCCGGATGCCGGCGCCCTCTGTTGTATCCGCCTCAAGCCTGAAGTCTTCGATGACGCCGCCGTCGCGCGCTTCTACGATGGCCTTGCCGGTCGGGACGTGCGCGTTGCCGATGGCCGCTGGTTCGGCGACGAGGCGCGGGTTTTCCGTCTCGGTTTCGGGCTGCTTTCGATGGCGGAGCTGGAGGCCGGGCTTGCCGCCGTCTCGACCACGCTGCGCCTTGCGGTGAGGGACGCCGCATAGAGGCAGCACAAGATTCGGATATCTTCCGGGCGGGCGCTGTCTCTAGTTTCCGATGACCGGCTGGCGATGTCCGCCGCTGCCCGGCCGGTCTTCGTTGCCTCCCGCGCCCCCCGACGGAGATTCCGTAATGACCGTGAGCATCCCCCTTTCCATCACCCCCCTCTCGGCGGCCCGCGATGCCGTGGTGGCGGCGTTGGCCGACGGCACCGCCCCCGGCGGCCTGCCCGCCGCCCAGTTGCTCGAACGGGCAAGCCTGAAACTCTATTTCTACGAACCGCGCGGCATCGACCATCAGCCGCCCCATGAACAAGACGAGGTCTATGTCGTGGTCAGCGGCTCCGGCACCTTCGCCGTCGGCGCCAGCGAAGAGACCCTGCAGCGCCGGCCCTTCGGACCCGGTGACGCGATCTTCGTACCCGCCGGGGCGATCCACCGCTTCGAAGACTTCACCGACGACTTCGGCACCTGGGTGATGATGTACGGCCCGGAGGGCGGTGAGTTGCCGGAACCAGCCCTCGGTCTGACGCCGCACTGAGGGCCCATTCCCGGCCGGTATTCGTGTTAGCCTGCACGGCATGGCGAACACGGCACAGAGTGTTATCGACGTCCTCAGTCGGCTGCACCGGGCAGGCTTGTCCTGCCTGCTGTTCGGCGGCTGGGCGGAAGAAGCTTTGGGTCTGGCGCCGCCACGGCAACATCGTGACATCGACCTGCTGTTGACGGCGGATGGTTTTGGCGTACTTGACCGACTGCTCAGGACCGGTCCGCTGCTTGACGAGATCGCGGGTAAACGCTTCGCCCATAAACGTGCTTTCCTCTTCGAAGACGTCATGGTGGAAGCAACCCTGGTTCAGCGGGACGGCGCGGGTCGACGGACTCTGTTCTGGGGTGATGTTCCTTTCGACTGGTTGTCGCCCCTGGCCGAGGACGGCGCTTTGGGCGGGCAGGCGGTGGCCTGTGCTTCGCGCAGCAATCTGCGGCACTATCGCGAGAGGCACCGCGCGACCGAACCCTGGCGCTGGCGCGATGACGCCTCTCTCGTGGCGCCTGCCGGTTAGCGGGGAGACGCAAAGCCTGTTCCAGGCAACCCCAACCTTGCTCGTGAGAGACGTCCGTGACAGGGTTTCAGAATGCTTGGTGACATAAACCTTCCCCTCATTCTGCTGGCGGCATTGATTGCCAGTTGCAGCCCCGGCCCGGCGACCCTGGCCATCGCCGGTACCTCGATGAGTGCCGGGCGCGGCTACGGCCTCGTCCTGGCCTCCGGTATCACCACGGGGTCCCTGACTTGGTCGGTCGGCGCGGCCCTGGGACTGGGGGCGGTGATGCTGGCCAATGCCTGGGCTTTTGAGATGATCCGATATCTCGGCGCCTGCTATCTGCTGTTCCTGGCTTACAAGTCCGCACGCGCGGCGATGACGTCGGGCGATCTGCCGGCCCGGCGTCTGTCGACGCCGACGCTGCGGAGCGCTTATGGCAAGGGTTTGGCGCTGCACCTGACCAATCCCAAGGCGATCCTGTTTTTCGGTTCGCTCTTTGCTGTCGGGGTGCCGCCGGGCTCGCCGCCGGAAGCTTTGATCATGGTGATTCTCGCCGTCGGCCTGCAGAGCGCCCTGGTGTTCCATGGCTACGCCCTGCTGTTCTCCAGCCCGCCGATGATGACCGGTTACATGAAACTGCGCCGCTGGTTCGAGGCCGTTTTTGCGGTGGCCTTCGGCGCTGCCGGGGTCAAGATCCTTACCACGCGCCTGGACTGAACGGGGCTCACTCGGTTTCGCGCAGGCGGTCGAGATCGCGGCGCTCGCGCTTGGTTGGGCGCCCGGCGCCGGGCTCGCGCAGCGCCACTTTCTCCGTTGCCGAGGGGGTACCCCTGGGCAGGCGGCTTTCGGCGTCGGGCGGCTTCAGATCTTCATAGAGCGCCTGGGCCTCGCTGGCCGGGCCGCGGCGTTCGGCCAGGGCGAGAACCTTCACCACCCGGATGTGGCGCGCCTGGGGAAAGGTCAGCACGTCGCCGACCCTGACCTTGGTGTGCGGCTTCACGACGCCTTGGCCGGAAAGGCGCAGCTTGCCCGCCTGGCAGACCTTGCCGGCCAGGCTGCGGGTCTTGAAGAAACGCGCGTACCACAGCCACTTGTCGGCGCGAAGTCCCCCATCGGTTTCGCTCATGGGTCGGCCTCGCTCATGCGGCGGCCATCTTCAATCTCCCCCCGGAACAAGGTCGCGCAGAACGGCAAAGGGGGAATCGGCGTAGCGCTTCTCATCCATCTGTTTCTTTCGCGTCGGCTTCTTGCCGCGTTTCCGCGGCCGTTTGGCCGGCTTGTCCGATCTATCCTGTATGGGCGTTGCGTCCTTGGCGTCGCGTTTTTTGGGTCTGCTGCCCTTGCGGCTGTAGTGGACGATGCCCTCGCTGTCGCGCTGCCGGCGATAGCCGAGGGCGAAGAGCAGGGCCGCCATGTCGGCCTCGTCGGACTCCGCCAGCTTGCAGAGTTCGGGGCTGAGGGCGAGCGATCCGCTCTCGGCGGCGAGGCGATGGGTTTCCCGCGCCAGCCGCTCCAGAACGTCGGCGCGCGCGGCGAAGGGCGCGCCGCTGCGGCGGGTGATCAGGCGAAAGCCGAGGGCGTGACAGAAGCTCTCGGCTTTGTCTTTTGGCAGGCCAAGGTCCGTCAGATCGAAAGTCTTGGCGCCGCGCGGTGGCAGCGCCGGCTGATCGCAACCGGCCCGCACGGACCAGAGACGCGCGCGCAAGGCCAGCATGCGTTCCTGTTGAAGGCGCGGCAGGAAGAGGCTGGCGGCGCCGAGGCGCAGCCCCAGGGCGGCCAGGGTCTTGCGGTCGGCCTTGGTCAAGAGCGCGATCTGGGCCGAGAGCGGGCGGCGCGGCAGGGTGCCCAGCGCCTCGACCAACTGGAACAGCAGGCCGCGCCCGGGGGCGGAGAGTTCCGCCTGCTGCGCCTCGATCAGCGGCTTCAGGGTGGCGCCGATGTGGCGCGCCAGCCAGAGACTGCAGCGCTTGCGCAGACGCTCGCGCGCCGGGCCGTCGAGGAAATCGCTGTGCAGCACCTCGATGCGCGGCGTCAGCACCGTATCGCCGGGCTGCAGGCGGGCGATCGGCGTGCCGCGCCAGGTGATCCTGTTTTCGGCGAGGGCGAAAGCGCCATCGTTGTCCTGTTCCAGTTGTTTGATGCGCCGCGGGATCTCCCCCACCAGGGCGCGGCGGGCGGCGGCCAGCAGAGGCCGCGCGTCATCGCCCTTGGCTTCCTCGTCCAGCTCGAAGCGGAAGCCGGCGAAACGTCCGACGAATTCGCCCTCCACTACCACCTCTCCGTTCTTGCGCACCGCGCCGATCAGTTCGCCGTCGCCGCGCAGGCGGCGCACCAGAACCGCCGCCCGGCGGTCGACGAAGCGCTGGGTCAACTGCTCGTGCAGGGCATCGGAAAGGGCGTCTTCGATGGCGCGGGCGCGCGCCTGCCAGTGCTCGACGTCGTCCAGCCAGTCGCCGCGGTGGGTGATGTAGGTCCAGGTACGGATGTGGGCGAGCCGCGCCGTCAACTGGTCGATGTCACCGTCGCAACGCTCCAGCCGGGCAAGCTGCGCGGCCACCCAGCTCTCCGGCAGGCGGCGGTCGTTGCTCATCAGCCTGACGTAGATCTGGGCCAGCAGCTGGGCGTGATGGTCCGAGAGAATCTTTCGGAAGTCCGGCACCTGGCAGACCTCCCACAACAGGGCGACGGACTCCGGCGTCGTGGCCAGGGCGGCGATCTCCGCCTCCTTGGCGAGGGTCGCCAGGGCGGTCTGGTCGTCGGCCTGCTGGGCCAGCAGCAGTTCGGGGCGCGGCGGGCGGCGGTCGAGGCTTTTCAGCAGCGCGGCGGGATCACTGAAATCAAGCTCCGGGTTGCGCCAGTGGAGGAAGGACAGCGGCGGAAAGACGTGGTTCTCCACCGCCTCCACCAGGCTGTCGCTGAGGGGACCGATCTCCGTTGTCGTGCCGAAGGTGCCGTCGTTCATGTGACGCCCGGCGCGGCCGGCGATCTGGGCAACCTCCGGCGCCGTCAGGCGGCGCTGGCCGCGGCCGTCGAACTTGCGCAGCTTGGCAAAGGCGACGTGGTCGAGGTTCAGGTTCAGGCCCATGCCGATGGCGTCGGTGGCGACGAGGTAGTCGACCTCCCCGGCCTCGAACATCGCCACCTGGGCGTTGCGGGTACGCGGGCTCAGCGCCCCCAGCACCACCGCGGTGCCGCCGCGCTGGCGGCGCAGCAACTCGGCGGTGGCATAAACCTCGGAGGCGGAGAAAGCGACCACGGCGGAGCGCGGCGGCAGGCGGGTCAGCTTCTGCGGGCCGGTGTAGCTGAGGGTGGAAAAGCGCG
The DNA here is from genome assembly GCF_965249265.1 of Pelagibius sp. Classification (NCBI taxonomy): domain Bacteria; kingdom Pseudomonadati; phylum Pseudomonadota; class Alphaproteobacteria; order Rhodospirillales; family Rhodovibrionaceae; genus Pelagibius; species Pelagibius sp. The sequence goes on from NZ_OZ252224.1 coordinate 5,358,740, forward strand.
GGCGGGTGATGAACTCCGCCTCCGGCACCAGCTTCTGCAGCACCGGGCGGATCGCCTCGGCGCCGAGGAACATGGTCTCGGCAAAGCCGCGGGCATGGAGCAGTCGGTCGGTGAAGACATGGCCGCGCTCCGGATCGGCGCAGAGCTGGATCTCGTCGACGGCCAGGAAGGAAACCGGGCGGTCCACCGGCATGGACTCCACCGTGCAGCAGAAGTAGCGCGCCGAGGGCGGCACGATCTTTTCCTCGCCGGTCACCAGGGCGACCTGGGCGGCGCCCTTCGCCTGGGCGATGCGCTCATAGTTCTCCCGCGCCAGCAGGCGCAAGGGGAAGCCGATCATGCCGCTGGCGTGGCCCAGCATGCGGTCGATGGCCAGATAGGTCTTGCCGGTGTTGGTCGGCCCCAGGACGGCCGTGATCTGCGCCTTTTCCTGGACCTGCGCAAAGAGCGACATAGCCTTCAGAATCGGGACTTCCCAGGCCCATTGCAAGCTTTCCCTGGCTGTCCAGCCGGGCGAAAAGGAGGGTCAGGCTTTCGCCGAGGGACCGGTCAGCGGCACGAAGGCGACGGGCAGTAGGACTTTTTCCCTCAAGCGGCCGTCGGCGGCCTTGTCGATGCGGACCAGGGCCTGCTGCGGGCCCAGCCAATGAGCCGGTCCCGGGGTTTCATCCTCCAGGGGAATGATCATGCGCCCACCCGGGGCGAGCTGCTCGATCAGGGCGCGGGGAATGTGCTCGGCGGCGGCGGTGACCAGGATGGCGTCGAAGGGCGCGGCCTCGGACCAGCCCGCCGCGCCGTCGCCCTGGCGGCAATGGACCTTGGCATAGCCCAAGTCCTTCAGGCGCGCCGCGGCCTGCTTCGCCAGGGCGGGGATCACCTCCAGGGTGAAAACCTCGGCCCCCAGTTCGGCCAGCACGGCGGCCTGATAGCCGCAGCCGGTGCCGACCTCCAGCACGCGGTCGCCCGCTTTCACCCCGGCCTGGTCGCTCATCGCCGCGACGATGAAGGGCTGGGAGATGGTCTGGCGTTCGCCGATCGGCAGCGGCCGGTTCTCGTAGGCGGCGGCTTGCTCCATCATCGGCACGAAGCGGTGGCGTGGCACTCTCGCCAAGGCGTCCAGCACCTTTTTGTTCAGGCCGCGCTTGCCGAGCCAGTCGGCCACCGCCGCCGCCTCTTCCACCACGGCCGCGACCATGGCGGCCCTCTCGGTCGATCGCTCGGCGGCTGTTTCTTCTGGCTGGGTTTCGTCGTCCGACACGCTGGCAGGCCGCCGTGTTTTGGAGAGGGGGCTTGCAGTCATTATAGTTTGCGCACATATCTCACGGCGATCCCGTTCTTGCGGACCGCGGAGAAGGGGCCATATCCATGAAAAACAAGCATAAACGGATGTTTCGGTGATGGCGCAGGAAGAAATGCAGTTTCAGGCGGAGGTCAGCCGCCTTCTCGATATCGTCGCCCACTCGCTTTATTCGGAGAAGGAGATCTTCCTCAGGGAACTGATTTCCAACGCCTCCGATGCCTGCGACCGGCTGCGCTACGCGGCCCTCACCCAGCCCGAGCTGATGAAAGACGAGAGCAGCTTCGCCATCCGCCTGAAGGTCGACCCCACGGCCAAGACCCTCTCCATCGCGGACAACGGCATCGGCATGGCCCGTCAGGACCTGATCGACAACCTGGGCACCATCGCGCGCTCCGGCACCGCCGCTTTCGTCGAGCAACTGGAAAGCAAGCCGGAGGGCAGCAGCCTGATCGGCCAGTTCGGCGTCGGCTTCTATTCCGCCTTCATGGTCGCCAAGCAAGTCGAGGTCTCGACCCGCAAGGCCGGGGAGGCCGAAGGCTGGCGCTGGACCTCAGACGGCCAGGGCGCCTTCACCATCGCCGAGGACGGCGAGGCCCCGGCGCGCGGCACCCGCATCGTGCTGCACCTGCGCGAAGGCGATGAAGAGTACATGGACCCCATGCGGATCCGTCAGATCGTCTCCACCTACTCCGATCACATCGCCGTGCCGGTGATTTTGGAATCGCGCAAGGAGGACGAGCCGGACCAGACCCTGAACGCCGCCTCGGCGCTTTGGACCCGTCCGAAGAGCGAGATCACCGAAGAGCAGTACAAGGAATTCTATCACCACGTCGGCCACACCTTCGACGAGCCCTGGCTGCGCCTGCACTTCAAGGCCGAGGGCATGCTGGAATACACCGGCCTGCTGTTCATTCCCTCGACCAAGCCCTTCGATCTTTTCCATCCGGACCGCAAGACCGGCATCAAGCTTTATGTGAAGCGCGTCTTCATCACAGACGACTGCAGCGAACTGCTGCCGCCCTATCTGCGTTTCCTGCGCGGCATCGTCGACACCGAGGACCTGCCGCTGAACGTCAGCCGCGAGCTGCTGCAGAACAACCCGCGCCTCGCCAAGATCCGCACGGCTCTGACCAAGCGGATTCTGAGTGAGCTGAAGAAGAAAGCGGAGAAGGCGCCGGACGAATACGCGACCTTCTGGAACACCTTCGGCCCGGTCTTCAAGGAAGGTCTCTACGAAGACCAGGGGCAGCGCGAAGCCCTGCTGGAACTGGCGCGCTTTCGTTCCACTTCGGGAACGGAGCTGGTCTCGCTCGCCGACTACGTCAGCCGGATGAAACCGGGCCAGGATGCCATCTACACCATCACCGGCGGCGATCCGGAAGCCCTGGCCAAGAGCCCGCAGATCGAAGGCTTCGTCGCCAAGGGTATCGAAGTTCTGCTGCTCAGCGACGCGGTGGACGACTTCTGGCTGACCGCCATTCCTGACTACGACGGCAAGGCCTTCAAGTCGGTGACCCGCGGCGGCGCCGACCTGGAGAACATCGACAAGCCCGAGGGCGCGGACGAGAGCGACGAGAAGAAGGCCGATGAAACCAGTCCCGCGCTCGACGCTCTCATCGCCTTCGTGAAACTGACCCTGAAGGACAAGGTGAAGGACGTGCGGTCATCGGCGCGCCTGACCAGCAGCCCGGTCTGCCTGGTGGCCGACGAAGGCGACATGGACATGCACCTCGAACGCCTTCTGAAACAGCAGAACCAGCTCGAGCATTCCTCGGCGCGGATTCTGGAAATCAATCCCGACCATGCCCTGGTGAAAGCCCTGGCCGCGCAGGTCGGCAAGGAAGGCGGCGGCGCCGTCGTCGAAGACGCCGCTTGGCTGCTGCTCGATCAGGCGCTGATCATCGAGGGCGAACCTCTGCCCGATGCCGCTGCATTCTCGCGCCGGCTCTCCACCCTGGTGGAACGCGGCCTGCTCTCCGGCGGTTAGGGTGTTGTTTGGCTGCCGGGATGAATTGATGCCTTGGTGTCACGCCGAACGCTGAGGATGCCGGGATGTTCATTGATGAGATGTCGACAACCGTTCGATCAGGCCCCATCGCGGTCGTGCCCTACGATCAGCTTTGGCCGGCAGTCTTCGAGCAACTCCAGGGAGCGATCAGGCATACCCTCAGAGGAATTGCGTTAGAGGTCCACCACATCGGCAGCACCGCCGTTCCAGGTTTATGTGCCAAGCCTAAGATCGACATCGATGTGGTTCTGCGCTCGGCCGATGACATCGTGAAGTCTGTCGATCTGCTCAAAGAAACCGACCGCGAGTACCATGGCGACCCGTATGACGATGGCATGTGGACCTTTACCAGCCGGCGCGGTCTTTCCCCCGGACATCGTATATATCTGTGCGCTCCAGGCACGCCCGTTCATCTGAAACGCGTCTTGTTCCGGGATTATCTTCGCGCCAATCCCGAGGTCGCCATGGCATACGGTGCTTTGAAACGAAAGCTCGTCATCGACTCAAAAGGCGTTTGGAAGGCCTATACCGAAGGTAAAACCGCGTTCGTGGCGCGTGCAGTCGAACGGGCGATGTCCTTGGAACATGAATAGACATGCAGTGACCGGGGCCAGTGACCGGGGCCGCGCCTCAACTGGCGCCGTCGAGGTCGAGGACCGCGGCGCCCAGCACCGGGCCCGTTGTCCCGGCCTGAACGATGACGGCGCAGCCGCCGTGGCCTTCGCTGCGCGCGGCATCCATGTCGATGGCGAACTCCATCGCCTCGCCGGTCCAGGTGCCGAGCTTGCGATACTCCCGCACCACGTTTGCATTGTGGATCGAGCGGCCGCCGTTTTCGCCCCGGGCGACGTCGGTTTCATGGTCGTCGTCGAACATCACCAGATAGACCGCTGCGCCTTCCGCGGGCGCGTCACCGGCTGAGAGGGTGATCGTGCCGCCATCCCGGCCGTCCCCGCCGGACACCAACTTAACGTCGACCGTGGGTTTGCGTTTTGCGGCTTCCTTGATCGCCGACTCGACGGCGCGGCGGTGGCTGCCCACCAGATCCTTGCGGCCGTCCACCACGATCTGCGGCGTGTAAACGTAGCGCAGGCCCAGGGTTCGGGCATAGTCGCGCTGGCGCTGGGTATAGGCGGCGGAAGCGAAGGGGTCCTTCCAGCCGATGTAGTCCCAATAGTCGACATGGAAGGACAGCGCCAACAGGCCCGGCTGATCCGCCAGTTCATCCAACAGCGCATCGGCCGGTGGACAGGAACTGCAGCCCTGGGAGGTGAAAAGCTCGACCACAACCGGGCGTTCGGCCCCGGCGATCTCGGCAAGCTGCAGGGGAGTCTCGTCCTCGAAACCCGGCAGGAAAGAGGAGGACTGAGTGACGGCCTGCCCGGCCCAGGCAGCAAGTCCTACGGCCAAGGCGGCAACGCCGATTGCGATTGAAGTACGGCCCATGGCGGCGACGTTACGGATCGCGGCGCTCACTGGCGAATCACGTTCCGGTGACGCCGGCTGCCGATGTTCCATCCGCAGTCCTCGTCTGTGCTTCAGGAGGGCTCCGGTTTCGTCACCCGGACCTCGACCTCCATGTCGATGAAATCTTCCGGGGCGCCGTAGTAGCTGCCCTGCACCGGCAGGGCCTGAGAGGGTTCGCGGGCGACGGCGACGCGGATCAGGTTGGCGCCGCCGACCTGGCCGTTGGTGGGGTCGAACTCCACCCAGCCGGCGCCGGGCAGGTAGATCTGCACCCAGGCATGGGTGTCGCCGGCGCCTTGAACAATGCTGTCCGCAGCATCGTCGTCCTGTCCCGCCTTGTCCTCGACCGCGGGATCGTAGAGATAGCCGGAGACGAAGCGGGCGGCAAAGCCCAGCGCCCGCGCCGCCCCCATCATGAAGACCGCCAGGTCGCGGCAGGTGCCGCTGCCTTTTTCCAGGGTTTCCGCCGGCGTCTGCACGCCGATGGCATAGCGCCTTTCGTAGCGGAACTCCTGCTGGATCGCCTGGTTGATGCGGACCAGCAGATCCTGGGTGCCGACCGGCCCGCCGCTTTCGAGGAAGCGCTTCGCCCAGGTGTCCAGCTTGCGTTCGGGATCGGGATAGTGGCGCTCCACCGAGCGTCCGAGATCGGCGATCTCCTCGGCCGGGTAGCTGAAGGGATAGGTCTGGGCGTAGGGCTCGATTGCAAAATCGGGGTAGCTGAGGCCGTAGTGGTCGATGACCACGCGGCTTTCAAAGCGCAGCTCGCTGGCCGGCTCCTGGAACGACGCGATGGCGATGGAGTTCGAGAAAACGTCATGCAGCCAGCGGATCTCGGCCTGCGGCGAGATGATCAGCGCGGTATCGACCAGACGGATGTCGTGACTGTCCCGGGGCCGGAACATCAAGCGATGCTCGCCGAAGGTAACGGGCTGTTTGTAGCGATAGACAGTCGTATGGGTGACCGACAGCAGGGGCATCTTGGCCTGACGTGGTTTGAAGGGGCGGCCTGGCGGCGCCCGGCGAAGCAGCAACGCGGAGGCGGCATCCTAGAGCAGATCCGGAATGGATGGAATCGCTTTGGCGGGCCCGCGGTCTGGCCCTGCTCCGACGGCTGGGGAACCTGCCGCTCAGGCGCTGAAAAGCTCTTTTGATCAATACCTTGTCTTCCAGGTTCGGTAGCACCTCCCCGCCTCTTTAAGGAGAATGATAGTCCTTAAGATACAATCATCGATTTAGAAAATCAGAACGGCAGGCAGCGGAGCGCGGCTTTCGCCGATTCGAGGCTGGTTTTCAGCCGGCAAAGGCCGCGCGGGTGCCTGCAAAAAAAGGGAAGCTTAACCCGCGCGCCCTAGGATGCCGGGCTCAACAAACAGGCGGGCCTCTGAGCAGCGGCGCAATGGCGAAACAGCAAGTCAAAAGGGTGTCCGGGGCCGTCGATGACAGCCTTTGCGAGCAGCTTCGCCTTCTGGGCGAACTGGGCAGCCGTCTTGCCGCGGCGGCCGACCCGCTGGTGGCGCTTGAGGCGGCTCTGCCGGAGATTGCGGCCCAGTTGGACGGGGTCACCGCCGAGCATCTTGCTGCCGTTCTTCATCCTGAGTCAGCCACGACGACCGGTCATGGCGCGGACGGCGACCTGTTGCGCGCCGTCAGCGGACTGGCGCGCCTGGCTCATGCGAATGCCGCCCTGCGGGCACGCCTTGTCGAGCAGCTACGTCTCGGCGTCGGCCTGGATATGGCGGCGGAACTGCAGCAGAGCTTTCAGCCCGACTGTGTGCCCGGCCACCAGCCGATCTGGGGCGTCAATCTGCCGGCGCGCAAGGTGTCCGGCGATTTCTTCGACTTTTATCGCCTGGATGAGCAGCGCATTGCTTTTGCTTTGGGCGATGTCTCAGGCAAAGGCATGAATGCCGCGCTGCTGATGGCCAAGACCATCAGCCTGTTTCGCTGTCTCAGTAAGAGAATCGATACACCCTCCGCACTGCTGGCGGCGATCAATGCGGAGCTTTGCGAAACCGCGTCGCGCGGAATGTTCGTGACCATGGTCGCCGGCCACTACTGGACCGCCAGCGGAACCGTGAACCTGGCCAACGCCGGTCACCAGCCGCCGCTGCTGCGCCGCCAGGACCGCAGCTATGCCTCTTTTCCCGCGGCGGCGCCGCCGCTTGGCATCATGCCGTCGACCCTGCCGCCGGACGAGGAAATCAAGCTGGACGGTGGCGAGCTCTACATCTTCACCGACGGTCTCACCGAATACCGCTACATCAGCGGCGAGCAGCTTGGCGTTCAGGGCCTGATCCAGTTGATCGAAGCGCTTGCCGAGGCGCCCCTGGCAAAGCGCCTGGAAGCGCTGTTGAAGACCTTGGATCAGGATGCCGATTGGGAAGCCCGCGACGATCTGACGGTACTGGCCATCGACGATGCCTGGGTCCGCGGCGTTGCCGGCGACGAGGCTGGCGGTCTCGCCGGGCAGAAGGCGGAGGCAGGCACATGAACCTGCCGAAGGGGGAGCGCCTGCTGGAATTGCGCTTTCCGGCGCAGGCCAACCGCATGGCCCTGGTGCGCCAGACGGTGCGCAGCGCGGCGCGCTTTTGCGGCTTCGACGAGCCGGACACCCGGGACATCGTTCTCGCCGTCGGCGAGGCCTGTCAGAACGTCATCCTTCATGCCTATGCCGAGAGCGACGAAGGCGACGTCGTGCTGGGTATCCTGCGCGACGGAGACCGGATCGTCGTCCGGGTAACCGACTACGGACCGGCAGTCGACCCCACCGTGTTCAAGCCGCGCGACCTTCGCGATCTCCGGCCCGGCGGTCTGGGAACGCATTTCATTCGGGAGCTGATGGACACGGCCGACTTCGGTCCCGCTCCCGACGGTCTGGGCAACGTCCTGCAGATGACCAAGAAGACGAATAGCCAAGAGAGAGAGGGGGGCAGGTTGTGACCGAGGTCATCCGTGACGAAGAGGGCCGTTTCGTGGTCGAACTGGAAGGGGAAATCGATCTTGAGCGGGCGCCGGCGCTGCGCAAGACCCTGCTCGACTGCGTCAGGCGCGGGCGCGATGTTCTGGTCGATCTGTCCCGCGTCACCTACATCGACAGCTCGGGCATCGCCAGCCTTGTCGAGGCGCTGCAGGACGCCGGCAAATCCGAGACCCGCTTCGGCCTGATCGCCATCAGCCCCGAAGTCATGCGGGTCTTCGAACTGGCGCGGCTCGACAAGGTCTTCACCATTCATCCCGACCTCGGCAGCGCGCTGGAGGCGGGAGCCTAGGATGACGGCCATGCTGAGGGTGGCCGAAGGGCTGGGACGGGGAGTACTGCGCGGCGCCGACGAGGTCGGCTTCGCGGCGGCGCTTTTTGTCGAGTCCCTCTTCTGGGCAGTGCTGGGGCCGGCGCGGCGCCAGCCTGTCCGCCTGCCCGCGGTCTTCGCGCAGATGCTGCAGATCGGCCTGGAGGCGCTGCCCATTGCGACGGTGCTGGCCGCGACCATCGGGATGATGCTGGCAATCCAGAGTCTCTACAGTCTGGGCCTTTTCGGCGCCGAACACTTTGCCACCGTCGGTATCGGGCTCTCGGTGGTGCGGGAGTTCGCGCCGCTCATCATCGGCATTCTGATTGCCGGGCGCTCCGGTTCGGCCCTGGCCGCGCGCTTCAGCACCATGATGATCAATCAGGAAGTCGACGCCCTGCGGGTCATCGGCATCTCGCCGGTGCGCTTTCTCGTCGCCCCGGCGCTGATCGCCATGATGATCATGGTGCCGGCCTTGACCATGTGGGCCATTCTGGTGGCGCTCACCGCCGCCGGCCTGCTGGTGACCGCGGCGCTGGAGATCAGCCTGGGCGCCTATTTCGCCGACCTGATCTCCGTTCTTTCAGTGAACGATCTGACCCACGGTCTCGGTAAGAGCGTGCTCTTTGCCGCGTTGATCGCCCTGGTCTCGGCGGTAAACGGCGCGCTCGCCGACGGCGGTGCCGAGGGGGTCGGGCGGCGGACCACGCGGGCGGTGGTGCACTCGATCGCGGCGATCATCATGGTCGACATGATCTTCGCCTTCGTCGTGACTTCGGGATAAGCCGATGACTGCGCAGGCCTCACAACTAACTTCGGCCCGGGAGCCGGCGGCCGTCTCGCCCGCGGCGTCGGTGATCCGCGTCGAGGGGTTGCAGGCCTTTTATGGAGCGCAACAGGTTCTCTTCGACATCGACCTGACGGTGATGCCCGGCGAAATCATGGTGGTGATGGGCGGCAGCGGTTCGGGCAAGTCCACCCTGCTGCGCCATCTTGTCGGCCTCAGCCGTCCGGCCGCCGGACGGATCGAACTGCTCGGCTTCGACATCACCCGCGCCCGGTCTATGGAGATGCTGGCGCTGCGGCGCAAGATCGGTGTCGCCTTTCAGGGCGGGGCCCTGTTCAGTTCCATGAACGTGCTCGACAACATCATGCTGCCGCTGCGCGAACACGCCCGGCTCGACCGCAAGACCATGGAGATCATGGCCCGCCTGAAGCTGGAAGTGGTGAACCTCGCCGGTGCCGACGCGCTGATGCCTTCGGAGCTGTCCGGCGGCATGCTGAAACGCGCCGCCGTGGCGCGGGCCATCATCATGGACCCCACGCTGCTGTTCTTCGACGAGCCTTCGGCGGGCCTCGACCCGACGGTTTCTTCGGCCCTCGATGATCTGATCCTGAAGCTGCGCGAGGCGATGAACATGACCATGGTCGTGGTCACCCACGAGTTGGAGAGCGCCTTCAAGATTGCCGACCGCATCACCATCCTCGATCAGGGCCGTATCCTGCTGGTCGACGATGTGGCCGGGGTGCGGCGCTCCGACAACCCGCGCATTCAAAACCTGCTGAACCGGCGTTCGGAGGAGACGGAGGTCGATGCCCAGGCCTATCTGCAGCGCCTGACCGGCGAGACGCCGACACCGCCGGCAGCAACGAACGAAACCCCGGAAGCGAGCTAAAGCGATGCGACATCAGGGATTGAACTATGCCGCCGTTGGGGGCTTCGTCATCGCCATGCTGCTGGCCGCCCTGGCTGCGGTGGTCCTCTTGACCGGTTCGGTCGGCGCCTATGACCGCTACACCGTTGTGCTCCGCAATGTGGCCGACATTCGCTACGGCACTCAGGTCCGCTTCGAAGGCTTTCCCGTCGGTCAGGTGGAGGCAATCAATCCGGTGGTGGAAGACGGCGCCATGGTCTTCTCTCTCGACGTCTCCGTGCGCGAAGGCTGGATCATCCCCGACGACAGCGTGGCGCGCATTCAGATGTCGAAATTCCTCGGCGCCAAGACCGTCGAAATCCGCCGCGGCGAGTCGATGACGGCGCTGGCGCCCGGCAGGCAGATTGCCAGCGCGCCGGCCGCCGACATGTTCGCTGCCATGTCCAACATGGCCGGCCAGGTCGGCGAGGGATTGCAGCCCTTGCTGGCGCGGCTCGGCGAGCTGGCGGTGACCGCCAATCAGTTGCTGGGCGACGACGTCGCCCCGCTGCTCGGCTCCCTGAACGTGGTGGCTCAGGACACCGGCGATCACGTGCCGCAGATTGCCGAGGAGCTGTTGACCTTCACCGAGGACCTGAACAGCACCCTGGCTTCGGTGCAGGCCCTGCTTTCCGAACAAAACGTCGCCGAGGTTCAGCAGACGCTGCGCAACGTCAATGCGGTGTCCGAGGATTTTGTCGCAATGAGCCAGGCGGCTCAGGGCACCCTGGGTCAGCTCGACGCCATCGTCGCCGACCTGCAGGGCATCGTCGAGGCGAACGAGGGCAACGTGAACAGCACTCTGGAAGATACCCGCTATGTTCTGCGCTCCATTGCCGAGAACATCGACAGCATCAATCACAATCTCGCCGGGACCACCCGCAACATGAACGAGTTCAGCCGCCTTATCCGGCAGAACCCGGGGCTGCTGCTGGGCGGCTCCGCTCCCGAAGAAGTCAGGGCCGAAGGCCGGTCATCGTCTGCCCCGAGTCGGGAGGACTACTGATGAAACGGAGCCCCTCTGTTTTCCTGCGCGCCTTCCTGCCCGTCCTCTTGACCGCACCGCTGCTGGCCGCCTGTCTCGGCTCGGCACCGCCGGTGCCGCGCGATCATTACTATCGCCTGCTGGTGCCGCCCCCGCCGCCGGGTCCTGAAGGGGCCGGCGCCGAAATCCTGCTGCCCGGGGTGGTGATGGTGGAGTTGCCGCAGGCCGACGGCCTTCTGCGCGAACGCCCGCTGCTCTACAGCCAGAGCGGCGAGTCCCACGAACTGCAGCAGCACAACTATCACTATTGGAACGACGTGCCGCCGCGCATGCTGCAGGACCAGATGGTCGGCTATCTGCGCCGCAGCGGGGTGACCGGCCAGGTGGTGACCCCGGACACGCGGGTGCGCTCCGACTTTCGTGTGACCGGCAAGGCAAGACGTCTGGAGCGTCTGCTCGGCGGCGGACCGCCGCGGGTCTTCGTGGAGATCGAACTGGCGTTGCTGCGCCTTTCCGACGACACCCTGCTGGTGGTCGAAAACTACACGGCGGAGGAGCCGGCCGGGGGCGACAGCGTCGAGGCCGCGGTCGTGGCGCTCAACCGCGCGACGGCCCGGATCTTCGATGCTTTTCTGACGCAGGTTCGCGCGGCAGCGGATCAGGTCGCGGTTCAATAGCTACCGTTCCACAGGCCGGTATCGGCGTAAACTGGACAAAACAGCCGCCGCTTCTTATCTAAACGTCCTGTGAAGCGGGAAAAACTGCACGATGGACGTTCTCAGCGATATTCTCGATCTGCTGCAATTGCGCGGCAGCCTCTACTTCCGCACCGCCTTTTCTCCCCCCTGGTCGGTGGCGGTGCCGCCGCTGGGCCGGGCGGCCCGTTTTCATCTCGCCGTCCAGGGCCGCTGCCTGGTGCGGGTCGGCGAGGATGATACCGTCCAGCTCAATCCCGGCGACCTCATCCTCATTCCAGGCGGCGCCGGCCATGTCCTCAGCGACGGCAGTGATGCGAAACCGGCGGCCTTGGAAGAGGTCCTGCAGCGGAGCGGTTTCAGCGGAGAGGGCACATTGGTCTTTGGCGGCGAAGCCCGCGCGGATGCCGACACCAAGCTGATCTGCGGTCACTTCACCTTTGCCGAAGGGGTCGATCATCCGCTGCTGCGCGCCTTGCCGCCCTACCTGCTGGTGACGGCGGAGTTGCGCGCCAAGGCACCCTGGCTCGATGAACTGCTGCGTCTCATTGCTCGCCAGATGTTCGCCGAGACGCCGGGCATGACCGCCTCGGTCATCCGCTTGTCGGAAGCCCTCTTCATCGAGGTGATTCGCAGCTGCGCCGACCAGGATGAAGCCCTCGGCAAAGTGCTCGCCGCAGTCGGCGACCGCCGCATCGGTCATGCCCTCGGCCTGATGCACCGGCGTCTCGACCAGGACTGGACGCTGGAGGGTATCGCGCGGGAGGTCGGGATGTCCCGCAGCCGCTTTGCCGAGCAGTTCCAGGACCTGATGAACTGCGCGCCGATGGGTTATCTGGCCGACCTGCGCCTGCAGCAGGCCAAAACCCTGCTGGCCGGTACCAGCGAGCCGATCCAGACCATCGCCCAGCGGGTCGGTTATCAGTCGCCGGCGGCCTTTTCCCGCGCCTTCACCAACCGCTACGGTCACAGCCCCAAGGCCAGCCGTCAGGCCGCTGGATAGCGTTGAATTTGCAGATCGTCCGGAAGGCGATGCAGTGAATTCGGCTTTATTGGCTATCTGTTGTCTTAAATGCCGGTTCTCCCAAGATGCGGTTTGTCCGGCGCTTCCGCCGGGTCATCGCAATTCCTGCTAGGGAGAACCAGATATGACTTTGTCCAAACTTGCCCTCGCCAGCCTGCTCGCCGCTTCGATGCTGGGTTTTACGGCGACGGCCCAGGCCGCCGATGAACTGAACGTGGTACCTGGCTATTCCATCGCCGGGGCACCGCTGGCGCTGCACGGCTACGATCCGGTGGCCTATTTCACCAAGGGAGCGCCGATGCGGGGCTCCGACAGCTTGGTTCATATCCATGAGGGCGCCGCCTATCGCTTCGCCAGCCAGGCCCATCTCGACAGCTTCAAGCAGGATCCGGATCGCTACGTGCCGCAGTACGGCGGTTTCTGCGCCTATGGCGTTTCGGTGGGCAAGAAGTTCGACGGCGACCCCAGGCTCTGGAAGATCGAGGACGGCAAGCTCTACCTGAACCTCAACGAGGAGATCTACGCCACCTTCCTGGAAGATCTCGACGACAACATCGAAAAGGCGGAGGACAATTGGCAGGACATCGAGCATGTCGCCGCGCGCGATCTGTAAGACTGTTCGAGAGGGTGGTGGGGAGGGCGCGGCTCTCCCCAAGCCGCCCTATGGCTTGGCGGCGGCCGTCTGCCCGTGAAATCGAGCGTTACGGCTGTCGCGGGCTGATCCGCAACGCTTTCCCCGGTTTTGCGGAGACCCCTTGATGCTCTATCTGCTTCGTCACGGCCAGACCCTTTGGAATTCCATCGGCCGCATGCAGGGCCAGAAAGATTCGCCGCTGACGGCAAGGGGCGTCGCCCAGGCCCAGGCGGTCGGCAGCCTGCTGGCCGAGACCCTGGCGGGCGAAACCGCGGCCAACCCGCGGATGATCTCAAGTCCTTTGGGCCGGGCCTGGCAGACGGCGGCCATTGTGGCCGACCGTCTGGGGATCGATCCCCTGGCCATGGCGTTGGAGCCGCGGATTGCGGAAATGACCTTCGGCGACTGGGAGGGTCATGGTGAGGCCGACCTGGAAACCCTGTTCCCGGAATCCTGGGCCGCGCGGCGGGCGGACAAGTGGAACTACGTCGTGCCCGGCGGCGAAAGCTACGCCATGGTTGCCGCCCGCCTGCGGAGCTGGCTGGCGGAATTGGAGGACGACGTTCCCCTGGTGGTGGTCAGCCACGGCCTTGCCGGGCGTATCCTGCGGGGGATCTATTTAAATGCCGAGCCGGAAGCGGTTTTCGCCATGGACGAACCGCAATACGGCTTCTTCCGTCTGGCGCAAGGCACCGTAACGCGCTTTGATGTGGAGACGGTGGATACCTGAGCCGGCGTAAGCGCTTTCCGGCAAGAAGACGATACCAGAAGACGATTAAGGAGCACCCGATGCCGCTGCCCACCTTTCACATGATCGACGCGGCGCCGCAGCCGGTGGCCACCTTTTCCCATGCTTCGGAAATCGACGGCTGGGTTTTCCTGACCGGCCAGATGCCGACTTGGCCGGGCGAACCCGAGCGCGCGCTGCCGGAGGGCATCCAGGCGCAGACGCGCCGCGTGATGGACAATCTGGCCATCGTGCTTGAGGGCGTCGGCCTCGGCCTGGAAAACGTCATCCAGGCCCGGGTCTACATCACCCATTTTGAGCGCGACTACGCCGCCATGAACCAGACCTATCAAAGCTATTTCGAAGAGGGCAGGCTGCCGGCGCGCACCTGTGTCGGTGTTACAGCCCTGGCGGTCGGCGCCCTGGTCGAGATCGACGTCATCGCCCGGCGGCCCTGACTCGGCGGCCCTGACTCGGCGGCCCTGACCCGGCGGCCCTGACCCGGCGGCCCTGAACAGATTGCCCGGCAGCGCGCCGCTGCCTATTTCTCTTCCGCCGGCGGCGCGAAGAGGGCGAAGACTTCGGGCCCGGTCATGTTCTGGGTTTGGTTGGCGAAGTCGTAGTAGGGCGGCTTCTCGTCGATGAAGATCTGGGTCTTCAGGGCCAGGCTGTCCTGGCCGTCCAGAATCCCGGCACAGAGGTGATGGCTGTCCGCCTCGACGATGCGGTAATAGAGATTGCTGCCGCAGATCTTGCAGAAGGCCCGCTCGGCCCAATCCGAGGAACGATAGCTGGTCACGTTCTCCTTGCCCTCGATCTCGATATCCGGGCCGACGTCGAGAGCCATGGTCGGTGCGCTTCCCCAGCGCCGGCACATGCGGCAGTGGCAGATTCCAACATCCCGATGATCCCCGGTCGCTGTGATTTTGACGGCGCCGCAAAGGCAGTGACCGGTCATCTTGCTGTCGTCGGGCATGACTTGGTTCCTCGGTGTTGTAACGCTGGGTAACGACTACCAGCTTACCGCCCCGGGCCTGTTGATCCGAATCAAAAGCCCGGGGCGAACGGCTCAGAGCCTGGCTCCAAACCGCTGTCTTAGGGTTCTTCGTTCAGGGCGGCGCCATCGCTCGGGCCGGTGGTCTCGCTGCCCAGGCGCAGGCGGTGGCCGTCCAGGTCTTCGACGTTCATCTCGCGCACGCCCCAGGGAAAGTTGGTCGGGGCCTGGCGGATGATCGCGCCGCTTTGTTTGTAGTCCGCGTAAAGCGCATCGACGTCGTGCACGAAGACGGAGAGCCACATGCCGCGGGCGCCCTGAGCATCCTGGCAGAGGAAGATCCGCACCTCGTCGCGGTGGACGCAGGCGAAGGTGGCCGGCGTCTCCCATTCCCATTCCACTTGAAAGCCCAGCTTCTCGACGTAGTAGGCGATGGCGGCCGGGACGTTCTTCACATTGAAGATCGGTATGGCCGAGGCAAAGCGGTTGGGGCTGTGCTCGACCGGGTCGGCCCCGGCGCCGATCAGATGCCTGATGATGGCCGGATCGGTTTTGGGGGAAGCGTAGTTGAGCGCGGTATAGCCGCGGTTGTCCTTCACGATCGGATCGGCGCCCAGTTCCAGAAGCAGCGCCACCGCTTCGGCCTCGTTGCGCAGCACCGCGAAGTGCAGCGGCGTGCGCTGGTGGTCGAGGCGGCTCATCTGTCGGTCGATCTGTTGCGGATCGTCTTCGACGATTTCGCGAATCAAATCGAGTTTGCCCAGGGCGATGGCTGTGAAGATGTCGGGCAGCGCGCCGCGGGAAAGCAGGAACTCGGCGACCTCTTGGTGGACATGCTGGAAGCCGGTGGCCCAGCCGATGACGCCCAGCTCGTGGGCATCGCCCGCGCCTTTTACATCGGCCCCGGCTTCGACCAGGCGTTTCACGACGTCGAGATGACCTCCCTGCGCCGCCCAGTGCAGGGCCGAGGCGCGGTCCGCGCGGTCGCGCAGATCGGCATCGATGCCGAGACGCAGCAGCAGGTTCACGCAGTCCAGATGTCCGCGGTCCGCCGCGAGATGCAGCAGCGGCCGCTGCCACTGGCCGCCGGTGACGGCGATCTTGGCCGGATGTTCGCTGAGCAGGTTTTCCAGGTCGTCCACCCTGCCTTTCAGGGTGGCGGCGATGATCTGGCCGTCGAGGCTCAAGGTGTCGACATGCGCCTTCAGCGCACGCCAACTCGTGAAGCCGTGACGTCTGGCGATGTCGAGCTGAGCCTGGTGCAGCCGGGTTGCAGGGTCGCTCTGTTGCAGTTCGCCCAGCCGCTGCTTGGCGGTTTTTCGCAGCCAGTCGATATCGGGGCGCGGCGGCAGTGCTTCGGGATGTGAATCGGTGGAATGTGTATCGGTCATGGCAACACCTTCTCTCTCGTCGCCCGGCGTCCGCAGCTCACGGGCAGAAAGAAGATGTGGAACACATCACGATGAGAGGTGGGTTCAACCCTTTACGCGGACCGTCGGCCACCTGTCCGGCCGGAATGAAATAATGGAACGTGCTCCGCCGAAGTCAAGTGGAAGGTCGGTTCGCCGGCTCTTCAACAGTGCGCGAAACGCGCCGGCGAAAACATCGTTAACAGAAACTAAACGGAACCGGCGGATGCTGCGCCATGCTGAAAAGTCTTGCTCTGATCGCCCCGGCGCTCGTTCCCTCCTGGCGCTTCTTCGACCGGATTACGGCCTCCCCGCGCATCGAAGTCGCCCGGATGGTTGAAGCGGATGACCCGGCCACCGGGTGGCGGGAGTTTCGGCCGCGTCCGCAAAGCCTTTCCTTTGCGGCCTTGCTGTGCCGCCTTTTCTGGAACCCGGCGTGGAACGAAACGCTTTTCCTGACCAGTTGCGCCGAACGCCTGCTTGAGAAGCCCACCGCCCACAGCGTCACCGAAATCGCCAGCCGTATTTGCGCCGGCCTCGATCCGCGTGCCGCCGAGCCCTTCTTCCGCTTTCGGCTGGTCCTCATCAGCCGGGAGGGCGATGCCCTGCAAAAAGAAATCGTCTATGTCTCCTCCCCTTACAGCGTGACTGCGGGGTGACCCGGGCCGGTGGCTGATGTGATCGTGAGCCTCCCTGTCCTGAGCTTCGACACCGCCCAGCGCGTGACCGAGATTCTGCTCGCCCTCGCCTTCCTGCAGCAGAGCGTCGAACACCTGAGGGCGGCGGCGAAAGAGCGAAACCTTTTCGTGTTCCGTATCGCCCTCTGCATGCTCCTGCTCACGGGCATGGCAAGCCTCTGGGCGACGGCAGGTCTGGCGCTGCTGAGCCTTCTGATCCTGTATCGCTTCCAGGGCCCCTATAACGGCGGCAGCGACCGCATGGGTCTGCTGATTCTCTTCTGCCTTTGTCTGAGTCATGCGGCACCCAGTCAGATATGGCGGGAAGTCGCTCTCGGCTATCTCGCGCTGCAACTGATGCTGTCCTATTTCATTTCCGGCTGGGTGAAGATCGTCAATCCCGACTGGCGCAGCGGCCGGGCGCTGAGAGATGTTTTCGAATTCTCCGCCTATCCGGCCTGCGAGAACTTCCGATCAATCGCGACGCATGCGAGGATCGTTTTTGCAGGGTCCTGGGCGGTGATGCTGTTTGAACTCGTTTTCCCTGCCACGCTGCTGCACCCTGTCGCGCTCATCGCGGGCCTTTCCATTGCGGCATTGTTCCATCTTGCCAATGCAATTCTCTTCGGCCTCAACCGTTTCTTTTGGATCTGGCTGGCGGCCTATCCATCGATCTTTTGGTTCCAGCAGCGGGTGTTCTTGTGACGCGGGTAGGCCGGGCCGGATGGACTCTTCTAACGCGATCCGACTCCCCGGCGGGACGGTTTGTCGGCGCAAAGATGATTCCTTTGTGCAAAAAAATGCTGGACTGACGCTTTATTCGCTTTAAAAGCAGGTCTGATGCATCACGTTAACGTTTCATTAACCACCCCTTGCGTAAGGAGGCGGTACCCGCCGCCCCCGGTTACAATTCATATCGATCCCGCAGAACTTTCGGGGCTTCACATAAGGAAAAAACGATGACAGTGACGAAGACGCAGCTTGCTGATGCCTATGCCACCGCCCTGACCAAGGCACTCGGCGACGACTGGGGAACCACCTTCAGCCGCCGCGACGCGAGCAAGCTGCTCGATGCGCTCTGGCCGGTGATGTCCGACCTTGCGCTCAAGGACACCTCCAAGACGACACCGGGCTCCGTGCCGATGGGCAACCTCGGCCGCCTCAAGATGCGCTACAAAGCGGCCACCAAGGCGCGCAAGGGCACCAACCCCTTCACCGGTGAGCCCGCCACTTTCAAGGCCAAGCCCGCGACCCTGACGCCGCGTTTCACCGCCGGCAAGGCGCTGAAGGAGCAGGCCAGCAAGTACTCCAAGAAGCTGAAGTAAGCTTCTGACGGCCCATGACGGCTTTACGGAAATGGCCCCTGCCGTCGGCGGGGGCCTTTTTCGTTGGGGCGGATGGCTTGGACGGTCCCGGCCGATAGCGCCCTCCCCATGCTCAAGGTGCTCGCCGCTGAGACGGGCATGCCCTTTTAATCAGAGGCTCGGGCAGATAGATCGAAGTATGCAGAGGCTGATCGTCACGGGGATAAACGGCGTCGGGAAAAGCCATGTCGCAGCCCGTTTGGGCCGGGCGCGGGCCGAGGTTCCCGTTACCTCCTTTGATGCGATCAAGTTGACGAACGGCTGGCAGCAAAGGCCGCGATCCGAGATCGATGCGGATCTGGCGCGTGCCATCGACGCCGACGCCTGGATACTGGAGGGTGGCCCGAGCCTTCTTCCTCTGGCGCTTGCGAAAGCGGATTCCGTTCTCTGGCTCGATCCCCCGGAACTGGTGCGGGCCTGGCGTCTTGTCGCCCGGCCCTGGCGAAATCTCGGCAGGACACGGCCGGAACTGCCGCCCGGCAATACGGACTGGCCCCTTGAGCAGTATCGCTTTGCGATGCGCAGTCTCAGAAACCGCTCAAAGCTTCGGAACCGTATCGCCGCCGCGCTTGCCGATGCCGAAATCCCGCACGTCTGGCATTGCCGCCATCAAAGGGATATCGACGCCGCAGTCGGCGCATGGTCCCGGGCCGTGGGGTAAGGCCAGAACGGAGTCTCAGGGTCGATCAGATACCAGTGCGAATCGGGCTGGTTCTCCGCGGCGTGTTTTCAAGGCCCATTTGGAGCACCGCGGGTCCCTTAATTGCGCGCCACTTTTTTGCCGCTTGTGCTATCCGTGCCCCAGGGATGGGTTCGCACAAAAATCAGACCAGCCGCCGCCACCATCGACGTTGGAGTGGGAATTGACCTTCCTTTCTGAATACGACGCGATTGCGGCGGACCAGCCGCAGTTGCGCATTGCCCATATCGTCAAACATCTGCGCGGCGATTGGCGCGGCATGTACGAGGATCTGCGGGCCAAGCGCGCCGTTTTCGAAACGCCGGTTTTCACCATGGTGACGCGCGCGACGGACGTTTTGGATGTCCTGTCTCAGCCGCGGCTGTTCTCCGTACGTGCAAACAGCGTGAGCATGGACCCCTCGGTCGGCCCGTTCATGCTGGCGCGGGATGAAACGGCGATCAACTGGCACGAAAAGGGCCTGATGCAGGCGGTCCTGCGCTGGGACGACATCCCGAAAGTGCGCGCCCTCGCGGGCGATGTGACGGCGGCGGCACTGCGGGGCGAAGCGGGCGAGGCCGATCTCGTTCCTGCGGTCGGCCGCCGCGTACCGCTGAAGATCGTACAGGATTACTTCGGATTTGCCGCGCCGGATGAAAAAGTTCTCGCTTGGTCCTTTGCCACCCAGCACGCCATGTTCCGCAACCTGACGAACGATCCGGAGGTCATAAAGCGCTGTGTCGAGGCGGGCCGGGAGATGCGCGCCTGGCTCTGGCCGTTTCTGGCCGAGAAGTGGGCGGCCGCGCCGCTCGACGACTCCGACGTGGTGAGCCGCATCATCAACCTGAGCCGCACGCCTGCCGCCGCCTTCGACCCGGAGCGGGTGGTGAGCAATGTCTGTGGACTGCTGGTCGGCACCATCGAGACCATGAGCCAGGCCATCGTTCAGGTCGTCGATCAGTTTCTCGCCGACCCCACACGCCTGGCGCAGGCGCGTGAGGCTGCCCAGGCTGAAAACAGCACGCATTTCGACGCCATCGTTTTCGAGGCGCTGCGCTTCAACCCAATCACCACGATTCAGTTTCGCGTCGCCGAAGCAGACCGCGAGATCGGTACGGGTACGCCCTATGCGCACAGCGTGAAGGCCGGTACGCTGATCGCCGCCTGCACCGGCTCAGCGATGTTCGATCCCGACCTCATGCCCAGCCCTGGGGATTTCAGGACGGACCGGCCCGCGTCATCCTATCTGCACCTTGGTTTCGGCCACCACGTCTGTCTCGGCAAACATCTCGGCCTCGTCGCCATTCCCGAAGCGGTCCGCCAGGCCGTTTTGAAGCCGGATCTGCGGCGCAAGGCGGGCGCCGGTGGCCATATAGACTTCGCTGGCGGCCCTTTCCCGGAACACTTCCAGGTCGAATGGGGCGGCGCCTCCTGTTAGAGGTCCGATGAGGGCAACGGCTTTCGCCTCACGTCTGCTTGCACGACGCCGATGGTCAAAGAAAAAGCCCCGAACCCTGGCCGGGTCCGGGGCTTCATCCCATTCGATGCTCTGATAAGGACTACGCCGCCTTCATCAGGTTGCGCAGCACGTAGTGGAGGATGCCGCCGTTGCGGTAGTACTCCACCTCGTCGGCGGTATCGATGCGGCAGAGCAGGGGGACCTGCTCGCTGCTGCCGTCCGGGCGGTGGATGGTCAGTTGCAGGTCCATGCGCGGGGTGATGCCGCCGGCGACGCCGGAAAGGTCGAAGGTTTCCTCGCCCGTCAGCTTCAGGGTCTGGCGCGTGGTGCCGTCCTTGAACTGCAGCGGCAGGACGCCCATGCCGACGAGGTTGGAGCGGTGGATGCGCTCGAAGCTCTCGACGATCACGGCCTTCACGCCCAGCAGGCGGGTGCCCTTGGCGGCCCAGTCGCGCGACGAGCCGGTGCCGTACTCCTTGCCGCCGAAGACCAGCAGCGGCACGCCGTCATCGGCGTACTTCATGGCGGCATCGTAGATCGGCATCACGGTGCCCTCGGGCATGTACTTGGTGAAGCCGCCCTCGGTGCCCGCCGCCATCTCGTTCTTGATGCGGATGTTGGCGAAGGTGCCGCGCATCATGACCTGGTGGTTGCCGCGGCGCGAGCCGTAGGAGTTGAACTCGATGGGCCGCACCTGGTGTTCGATCAGGTACTCGCCGGCCGGACTGTCCTTCTTGATGGCGCCGGCGGGGGAGATGTGGTCGGTGGTCACCGAGTCGCCGAGGATCGCCAGGGCGCGGGCCCCGGTGACGTCGCCGATGGCTTCCGGCTCGGCCTTCATCTCCTCGAAGAAGGGCGGGTACTGTACGTAGGTGCTGCCGTCGCTCCACATGTAGGTCATGCCGGAGCCGGCATCGATCTCGCGCCATTCCTCCGGGCCCTCGAAGACGTTGGCGTAACGCGCCTTGAACATCTCCGGGGTCAGGCTGTCGCCGATCACCGCCTCGATTTCCTTGTTGGTCGGCCAGATGTCCTTCAGGAAGACCGGCTCCCCGTCGCTGCCGGTGCCCAAGGGATCGTTCAGCAAATCCACTTTAAGCGAACCGGCCAGCGCATAGGCCACCACCAGCGGCGGCGAGGCGAGGTAGTTCAGCTTCACCTGGGGATGGACGCGGCCCTCGAAATTGCGGTTGCCCGAAAGCACGGCGGCGACCGAGACGTTGCCTTTGTCGATGGCGTTGGCGATCGGCTCCTGCAGCGGGCCGGAGTTGCCGATGCAGGTGGTGCAGCCGTAGCCGACGAGATCGAAGCCGAGGGCGTCGAGTTCCTTCTGCAGGCCGGCGGCCTCCAGATAGTCGGTCACCACCTGGCTGCCGGGGGCCAGCGAGGTCTTCACCCAGGGCTTGGTCATCAGGCCCTTTTCCCGCGCCTTCTTGGCCAGCAGGCCGGCGCCGATCAGCACCGAGGGGTTGGAGGTATTGGTGCAGGACGTGATGGCGGCGATCACCACGTGGGCCGGGTCGATGCTGTAGTCGGCACCCTCAACCGGCGTGGAGTCGCCGGTCCCCATGTCGGCCAGGGCCTTTTCCGCCGAGGCGGAGACGCCGGAAAGGGCGACGCGATCCTGCGGACGCTTCGGGCCGGCGAGGCTCGGTTCGACGTCGCCGAGATCGAGTTCCAGGCTGTCGGTGAAGATCGGATCCGGGGTCGAGGCGTCGCGCCACATGCCCTGGGCCTTGGCGTAGGCCTCGACCAGGGCGACCCGCTCGGGATCGCGGCTGGTGAAGGTCAAGTAGCGGATGGTTTCCTCATCCACCGGGAAGATGCCGCAGGTGGCGCCGTATTCCGGGGCCATGTTGGCGATGGTCGCCTGATCGGCCAGGGTCAGGTGGTCCAGGCCGGGGCCGTAGAACTCCACGAACTTGCCGACCACGCCCTTGGCGCGCAGCATCTGCACCACCATCAGCACCAGGTCGGTGGCGGTGGTGCCTTCCTTCATCGCGCCGGTCAGCTTGAAGCCGATGACCTCGGGGATCAGCATGGAGACCGGCTGGCCGAGCATGGCCGCCTCGGCCTCGATGCCGCCGACGCCCCAGCCCAGAACCGAGAGGCCGTTGACCATGGTGGTGTGGCTGTCGGTGCCGACCAGGGTGTCGGGATAGGCCACCGTCTTGCCGTCCTCGTCCTTGGTCCAGACCACCTGGGCCAGGTTTTCCAGGTTCACCTGATGGCAGATGCCGGTGCCCGGCGGGACGACGCGGAAGTTGTCGAAGGCGGACTGGCCCCAGCGCAGAAAGGCATAGCGCTCGCCGTTGCGGTCGAACTCCATCTCGACGTTCTTCTTGAAGGAGTCGGCATTGCCGAAGTCATCCACCATGACCGAGTGGTCGATCACCAGATCGACCGGCGACAGCGGATTGATCTTCTTGGGGTCGCCGCCCAGCTTGTCCATGGCCTCGCGCATGGCGGCCAGGTCGACCACCGCGGGCACGCCGGTGAAGTCCTGCATCAGCACCCGTGCCGGGCGATAGGCGATCTCCCGGTCGGAGCGGCGGTCCTTAATCCAGGCGCCGACCGCCTTGATGTCGTCGACGGTGACGGTGTTGCCGTCCTCGAAGCGCAGCAGGTTTTCCAGCAGCACCTTCATGGAATAGGGCAGGCGCGAAACGTCACCCAGCTCGGCGGCCACGGCCTCCAGGCTGTAGTAGCTGTAGGTCTTGCCGCCGACGATGAGGTCGCGGCGGGTTTTCAGGGTATCGTTGCTGGCTGGCATGAGACTCTCTCCTTTGCCGGTCTGTCGCGCCTGTTTCTGGGCGCTTGTTCTTGGGCCATACCCGTCGATTGCCTGGCGGTGCTGCGCGGGCCAAAAACAAATGGCCTGCGGAGGGCAGGAGCTTCGAGGGCATGCCCCGCGACCGGTTGCGACCGCTCCGCGGGAGCTCACGTAATGGGATACAGCGCTAAAATAGTCATCAGAGCCCGGTTTTCCAAGCAAATCCGGGGCTTTCCCGGTGAGATTCCGCAAGCGGGCTCTGCACTGCCGTACAGCCTAAAGCAGACCGATTGCGATCCGGTTACCGGGGCGCAGGGCTTGATGGATGAAAAGCCGAGCCCCTAAATCAACCCTGTCTGCGCAGGAAGGCTGCAGCAAGGCTCAGCGCTTCATCCGCCTGTTCCAGATGCGGGGCATGGCCGCAGTCGGGCAGTAGGTGGGTTTCCACCGGGCCGCGGACGCGCCGGGCGATTTCTTCGACCTGGGCGGGGGAGCCGTAGGCGTCTTCGGCGCCCTGGATCACCAGGGTCGGGGCGGTGATCTTCTCCAGGTCTGCGCGCATCTCGCAGCCGTCGAAGCCGGGCCGCAACCAGGTCTCGGCCCAGCCGCGCCAGAGGGCGTCGGTGTTGTCGCCATGGTACCGGGCGAGGCGCCCGCGGATGTCGGACGCGCCGGGCTCCCTGTCGGCGGCACGGATGCCCGCCAGGGTGATGTCCTCGATCATTACATGGGGCGCCAGGGCGATGACCGCGGCCGGCACATCGGGAAAGGCGGCGGCGAACATCAGGGCGATGGTGGCGCCGTCGGAATGGCCGACCAGGACCGGCCGTTCGATCCCGGCAGCGGCGATGACGGCGGGCAGGACCACCGCCGCCTCCTGGCGCAGGTAGCCGTTGTCGCGCGGCAGGGTGAGCGGCGTGGAGCCGCCGTGGCCCTGGCGTTCGTAGATCAGTCCGGGCAGGGCGCAGGCGGCGGCAAGGTCTTCGGGAAAGGCTTTCCACTGGCCGATGGAACCCAGCGCCTCGTGCAGAAAGACCAGGGTCGGCCCCCCGGCACAGCCCGCCGGGCGCAACCGCCGCGCGGCGAGGCTGAGGCCGGCGGCGTCGAGCGGGCGGTCCCGGGTGTCGCCGAAGATCAGTAGACCTCCGGCACATAGAGTTCCTTGGGCAGGACCTGGCGTTCATAGTCCGGGTTGAAGACCCGCTGCGGCAGGGTGACCGGCTCGTGGGGCACCTCATCGTAGGGAAGCTGGGTCAGCAGGTGGTTGATACAGTTCAACCGGGCCCGCTTCTTGTCGTTGCCTTCGACGATCGACCAGGGCGCTTCGGGGATGTTGGTGCGCTCCAGCATCTCCTCCTTCACCTTGGTGTAGTCCTCCCAGCGGATGCGGGACTGCAGATCCATGGGGCTCAGCTTCCACTGCTTGATGGGGTCATGGACGCGCATCATGAAGCGCAGTTGCTGTTCCTGATCGGTGATGGAGAACCAGTATTTCACCAGCTTGATGCCGGAGCGCACCAGCATGCGCTCGAACTCCGTCACGTCGTTGAAGAACTCCTCGACCTGCTCGGGCGTGGCGAAACCCATGACCCGCTCGACCCCGGCGCGGTTGTACCAGGAGCGGTCGAAGAGCACGATTTCCCCGCCGCTCGGCAGGTGCGGCACATAGCGCTGAAAGTACCACTGATTCTTTTCGCGTTCGCTGGGCGCGGGCAGGGCGACGGTGCGGCAGACCCGGGGGTTCAGGCGCTGGGTGACGCGCTTGATGACGCCGCCCTTGCCGGCGGCATCGCGGCCTTCGAAGATCACCAGCAGCTTCACGTTCTCGTGGACCACCCAGTCCTGCAGCTTCACCAGCTCGGCCTGCAGCTTCAAAAGCTCGCGGAAATAGGTGCGCCGGTTGAGGGCCGACTTCTGCTTCCAGTCGGCGATCTGGCGCAGTTCGGTGCTGATCCGCTCGTCGTCGATCTCCATCTCCAGCTCTTCGTCGAAGCTGTCCTGCAGCTCCGCTTCGACCCAGCTCTGCTCTTTGGATTCGCGCTCTTCGATGCTCATGGTGCCGTTCTGCCCTCTTGTTTTTGGCCGCTTCAGAACCGGCCGTTGTGATGAAGTCTGCAGGCTACAGGGGGAATCTGACAACTCTGCCGGCTGCGATTGCCTTATGCGGGATCAAAAGATGTCGCGGTTTTCGCGCACCTCGGCGCGGATGAAATCGATGGTCTCGCGGATGCGGCGCAGCGAGGCGGTGTTCTCGTGGCTGACGATCCAGAAGGTGCGGGTCAGGGAAAAGCTCTTGCGCAGCACCTGTTGCAGGCCGCTCTGCTCCCCCGCCAGAAAGTCCGGCAGGATGCAGACGCCGGCCCCGGCCAGGGTGGCGTTCAATTGGGCAATCAGGTTGGTGGAGGAAATCTGCGGCACCACCTTGCGGCCCAGGATGGGCATGTAGTCCAGCTTCGGATCGAAGATCAGGTCGGAGATATAGCCGATCATGGTCTGCTGCTTCAGATCCTCCAGCTGTTTGATCGGCGGATTCTCGCTCAGATAATCGCTGGAGGCATAGAGGTGCAGCTGATAGTCGGTCAGCTTGGCGATCATCAGACGACCCGACTTGGGCCGGGTGATGGCGATGGTGACGTCGGCCTCGCGCTTCGACAGGCTGAAGACCCGCGGCATGGCCACCAACTGCAGCTCCAGCTTGGGATGACGGCGCGCCAGCTTATGGATGCGCGGCGCCAGGAAGAAGCTGCCGAAGCCGTCAGGCGCGCCGAGGCGCACCACCCCGTCCAGGGACTCGTCGCGGCCCTGCACCTGGGCCTGGGCCTCCAGGGTGGAGGTCTCCATCGCCTCGGCCGAAGGCAGCAGGCGCTGGCCCACCTCGGTCAGGCTGTAGCCCTTGGGATTGCGGTCGAAGAGCCGGGCATCCAGTGCCGTCTCCAGGGCGTGGATGCGCCGGGCTACGGTGGCGTTGTCGACCTTCAGGCCCTTGGCCGCCGTGGTCAGCTGCCCGGACCGGGCCACCGCCAGAAAGAACTTCAGGTCGTCCCAACGCATGACGATTTCCCAGCGTTGTTTTCCCGGGCGTGATTCTCTTGCCGCCCAGCCTTGCCGGGCTGCTATGCTGCCGCCGCCGCGCCGTCTCGGCGGGGCCGGGAAGCATGATAAGATGCTTTCTTGCAATCAATCTTCGCCCGTCATTGCAGAAATGCAAAATGAAAATGACAATTTGGCGGTTTTGGGCGGCCGCCGTTTGTAATAACCAATACGATCAAGAATGCTGAGGGGAAACCACCCGGGTGGCGCCTGGCGCCTCGGGGAAAGAATGTTTCTCTCAAAGCACGGCTTTTTTGGGAAGGGCGTACAAGATGCAGGAGCTCACGCACTTTATCGGTGGCCAGCATGTCAAGGGCACCAGCGGGCGCACGGCTGAGGTTTTCAATCCGGCGATCGGCGAGGCCGAAAAACTGGTGCCGCTGGCAAGCGTCGAGGAACTGGGCGCTGCCGTCGCCAACGCCAAGGAGGCGCAGCCGGCCTG
Source organism: Pelagibius sp. (assembly GCF_965249265.1). NCBI lineage: Bacteria > Pseudomonadati > Pseudomonadota > Alphaproteobacteria > Rhodospirillales > Rhodovibrionaceae > Pelagibius > Pelagibius sp. Next base: position 5,385,451 of record NZ_OZ252224.1, read on the forward strand.
GGCGGCGGTGAACCCGCAGCGCCGCGCCCGCGTGCTGATGAAGTTCGTCGAGCTGTTGCACCGCGACATGGACAAGCTGGCCGAGGCGTTGTCGCGCGAGCACGGCAAGACCCTGCCCGATGCCAAGGGCGACATCATCCGCGGCCTGGAAGTGGCCGAATTCTGCTTTGCCGCGCCCCATCTGCTGAAGGGCGAATACACCGGCAGTGCCGGGCCGAGCATTGATATGTATTCGATCCACCAGCCCCTGGGTGTGGTCGCCGGCATCACACCGTTCAATTTCCCGGCGATGATTCCGATGTGGAAGTTCTGTCCGGCCATTGCGGCGGGCAACGCCTTTATCCTGAAACCTTCGGAGCGCGATCCCTCGGTGCCGCTGATGCTGGCGGAACTGATGATGGAGGCCGGGCTGCCGGCCGGTATCCTGAACGTCGTCAACGGCGACAAGGAGGCCGTTGACGCGATCCTCGATCACCCGGACATCATGGCCGTCGGCTTCGTCGGCTCCACCCCGATTGCCGAGCACGTCTATACGCGCGGCTGCGCGGCGGGTAAGCGGGTGCAGTGCTTCGGCGGTGCCAAGAACCACATGATCATCATGCCCGATGCGGATATGGACCAGGCCGTCGATGCCCTGATCGGCGCCGGCTACGGCGCGGCGGGCGAGCGCTGCATGGCGATCTCCGTTGCCGTGCCGGTGGGCGAGAAGACCGCCGATGCCCTGGTGGAACGCCTGGTGCCGCGGGTCGAGGCGCTGAAAATTGCGCCCTTTACCGCCGGTGACGACGTCGACATGGGCCCCCTGGTGACCGCGGCGGCGCGCGACCGGGTGAGGGGCCTGGTCGACAGCGGTGTCGCCCAGGGTGCCGATCTGGCGGTGGACGGCCGCGGCTTTTCCATGCAGGGCTATGAGAACGGCTTTTTCGTCGGCGGCTGTCTCTTCGACCGGGTGACCACCGATATGGACATCTACAAGGAAGAGATTTTCGGCCCGGTGCTCTCCGTTGTGCGCTCGCCGGACTACGGCGACGCGCTCGACCTGACGATGAAGAACCCCTACGGCAACGGCACGGCGATCTTCACCCGTGACGGCGATGCGGCGCGCGACTTCTGCGACCGGGTGAATGTCGGCATGGTGGGGGTGAACGTGCCGATCCCGGTGCCGCTGGCCTATTACACCTTCGGCGGCTGGAAGGCCTCCGGCTTCGGCGATCTGAACCAGCACGGGCCGGACGGGTTCCGCTTCTACACGCGGACCAAGACGGTGACCTCGCGCTGGCCCTCCGGGGTGAAGGAAGGGGCGAATTTCTCGATCCCGACAATGGGCTGACAGGGCCCGTCAAGAGGACGTGAATGGACGTTTGGGAAACTGTTAGAGTATTGATTTTTCGTTCAAAGAAAGCTTAGGTAGTGGAGTTTTCCCGGGTGGCCGAGAGCCGCATGAAGACGAACAATAAGAGCCGGGAAACATGAACGGGAGGCCCAGCGGGATGATGGCAGGTCCATCGGCGCTGTGCGCGGGAAAGACGGCCAAGGGGTTTGGCTTGTGGACTGCTGCGCGCGGCAATACCGCTCCGTCACGGAAGCGGGGTTCAGACTATGACTGAGGTTTCTCTGCCGCCGGCGGAGCTCGACACCTTTCCGAAACTTCTGGAAAGACATCGCGCCGAAAGGCCGGGCCGCCCGGCGATCCGCGAAAAGGACTTCGGCATCTGGCAGACCCATACCTGGGGCCAGGTCGCCGAAGAGGTGCGCAACCTTGCCGCCGGACTGTTTTCCCTGGGCGTAAAGCGCGGCGACAAAGTCGCCATCGTCGGCGACAACCGTCCGCGCCTTTACTGGACCATGACCGCGGCCCAGGCGATCGGCGCCGTGCCGGTGCCGCTCTATCAGGATTCCGTGGCCGAGGAGATGGCCTTTGTCGTCGAGCATGCGGAAGCGCGCTTTGCCGTGGTCGAGGACCAGGAACAGGTCGACAAGCTGCTGGAAATCCGCGAGCGCTGCCCCGGCCTGACCCAGATCGTCTACGACGAATCCCGCGGCATGCGCCACTACACCCAGCCTTTCCTGCATCACTTCGACGCCGTGCAGGCCGAAGGAAAGGATTACAACAAGGTCCATCCGGACTTCTATGAAGACGAGATCGCCAAGGGCAAGGGCAGCGACACGGCGATCATTCTCTATACCTCCGGCACCACCGGTACGCCCAAGGGCGTGATCCTCAGCTTCGACAACGTCATGAAGACGGCGGCCAACGGCGTGAAGCTGGAAGGCCTGACCGATACCGACGAGTCCCTCGCCTATCTGCCCATGGCCTGGGTCGGTGATCACATCTTCTCCTTCGCCCAGAGCTACGTCGCCGGTTTCTGCGTCGCCTGTCCGGAATCCAGCGAGACGGTGATGCATGACATGCGCGAACTGGGGCCGACCTATTTCTTCGCGCCGCCGCGCATCTTCGAGAACATCCTGACCACGGTGATGATCCGCATGGAAGATGCCGGCCGCATCAAGCGCGGCCTGTTCCGTTACTTCATGGAGGTCGCGCGCCGTTCCGGCATCAGGATCCTCGACGGCAAGCCGGTCGGTATGGGGGATCGCCTGCTCTACGCCCTCGGCCAGGTCCTGGTCTACGGGCCGCTGAAGAACACCCTCGGCTTCACCCGCATCCGTCTGGCCTATACCGCCGGCGAGGCGATCGGCCCGGATATTTTCGACTTCTACCGCTCCCTCGGTATCAACCTGAAACAGCTTTACGGCTCCACCGAGGCCAGCGTCTTCATCACCATCCAGCCCGACGGCGAGATTGAAGCGGATACGGTCGGCAAGCCGGCCCTGGATGTGGAAATCAAGATCGCCGACAACGGCGAGGTGATGTTCCGCGGCCCCGGCGTTTTCGTCGAATACTTCAAGAACCCGGAAGCGACGATTGAGACCAAGACGCCCGACGGCTGGGTGCACACCGGCGATGCCGGTTTCTTTGCCGAGAACGGGCATCTGAAGATCATCGACCGCGCCAAGGATGTCGGCCGGGTGAACGATGGCGGGCTCTTTGCGCCCAAGTACGTCGAGAACAAACTGAAATTCTTCCCCGACATTAAAGAGGCGGTGGCTTACGGCCACGAGCGCGACTTCTGCACCGCCTTCATCAACATCGATCTGGTGGCGGTGGGTAGCTGGGCGGAGCGCAACAACGTCGCCTACGGCAGCTACCAGGAACTGGCCGCCAATCCGCAGGTGATCGAGATCATCAAGGGCCACATCGAAAAGGTGAACCGCGATCTTGCCGCCGATCCGCAGCTGGCGAGCTGTCAGATCCGGCGTTTCCTCATCCTGCACAAGGAACTGGATGCCGATGACGGCGAGCTGACCCGCACCCGCAAGGTGCGGCGGCGCTTCGTCGCCGATCGCTACGACTCTCTGATCGAAGCGCTCTACAGCGGCGCCGAGACGGCCTACATCGAAACCGAAGTCACCTTTGAAGACGGCCGCAAGGGCACCATCAAGGCGGATCTGCAGGTGGTCGATGTGGCGGTCGGGACGGCCGGCGAAACGATGATGAAAAAGGCGAGCTGATGGCGGCGGAAACTCTGGCCACCCCGGACACTGACCCGGCCTCCCCGGCGCCCTCTGAAGGCACGGCCGCGCCGCAGAAGAAGATCGGCGAGACGCTGTTGCGGGCCGACAACATCACCCTGTCGTTCGGCGGGGTGAAGGCGCTGACCGACATCTCTTTCGAGATTCGCGAACACGAGATCCTGGCGATCATCGGCCCCAACGGCGCCGGCAAGACCTCCATGCTGAACGTCATCAACGGCTTCTATCATCCGCAGCAGGGCCGCATCATGTACCTCGGTGCCGAGCGCCGGGCCATGCGCCCGCATCTGGCGGCGCGCCAGGGCATTGCGCGGACCTTTCAGAACGTGGCGCTGTTCAAGGGCATGTCGACCCTGGACAACATCATGACCGGGCGTGTGCTGAAGATGAAAAGCAACATCTTCCAGCAGGCCATCTTCTGGGGCGCCAATCAGCGCGAGGAGATCGCCCACCGCGAGGTGGTGGAGCGGATCATCGACTTCCTGGAGATCGAGGCGATCCGCAAGACCCCGGTGGGGCGCCTGCCCTACGGCCTGCAAAAGCGTGTCGAGCTGGCGCGGGCGTTGGCCATGGAACCGAAACTCCTCCTCCTCGACGAGCCCATGGCCGGCATGAACGTGGAGGAGAAGGAGGATATGTGCCGCTTCATCCTCGACGTGAACGACGAGTTCGGCACCACCATCGCCCTCATCGAACACGACATGGGGGTTGTGATGGACATCTCAGACCGCGTCGTGGTGCTGGACTACGGCCGCAAGCTGGCCGACGGCACACCCGATGAAGTGCGGGCAAACCAGGATGTCATCGATGCCTATCTCGGCGTCAGTCATTAGGAGGCGGCAGCGATGAACCCGACAGCCATAAGGTTCGGCATCTGGATTCTTGTCACGCCGGTTTTGATCGCCGCCCTCGGCTTCGGCTTCAAGGGCCTGGCCGCCGTCGATTCATCGCTGTTCTTCGCCTGGGGCTATTTCATCGAGGTGCTGATCGCCGGGCTGCTGCAGGGGGTCATGTATTCCCTGGTGGCGCTGGGCTTCGTGCTGATCTTCAAAGCCTCGGGCATCTTCAATTTCGCCCAGGGGTCCATGGTGCTCTTTGCGGCGCTGACCATGGTCGGCTTCATCGAGATGGGCCTGCACTGGACGCTGTCCTTCGTCGTTACCGCCGGGGTCATGGTGCTGGTCGCTTTGGCGATCGAGCGGGTCGTGCTGCGGCCCCTGGTGAACCAACCGCACATCATCCTCTTCATGGCCACCATCGGGATCTTCTATTTCCTCGACGGCTTCGGCCAGACCCTCTGGGGCTCCGACGTGAAGGTGCTGGACATCGGCATTTCGAAAGCGCCGATCATCGTCGCCGAGGGGGTTTTCGAAAACGGCCTGCTGATCAATTCCTTCGATCTGGTGGCCGCCCTGGTCGGGGCCGTGCTGGTGGCGGTGCTGGCGATCTTTTTCCAATACACCCGGGTCGGCCGCGCCCTGCGTGCGGTGGCGGACGACCATCAGGCGGCGCTCTCCGTGGGCATTCCGCTGAAGACCATCTGGGCCATCGTCTGGTCGGTGGCCGGTATCGTCGCCCTGGTCGCCGGCATCATGTGGGGCTCCAAGGCCGGGGTGCAGTTCTCCCTGGCGCTGATCGCGCTGAAGGCCCTGCCGGTGCTGATCCTCGGCGGTTTCACGTCGATCCCCGGGGCGATCATCGGCGGCCTCATCATCGGTGCCGGCGAGCAGCTTGCCGAGGTCTTCCTGGGTCCGCTCTTCGGCGGCGCCATTCAGGACTGGTTCGCCTACATGCTGGCCCTGGTGTTCCTGCTGTTCCGGCCCCAGGGGCTGTTCGGCGAAAAAATCATCGAGCGGATATAGATCATGCTTTACCGCGAAGCCGGACAGTTCAAGACCAGCTACGGCGCCGATCAGGCGATCTTTCCGATCCGCCAGGACCAGATCGCCATCGCCCTGATGGCCGCCATTGCGGTGCTGGCGGTGCCGGCGCTGGCCAGCGAGTACTTCCTGGAAACCATCTTCGTGCCCTTCCTGGTCTTCGCCATGGCGGCGCTCGGGCTCAACATCCTGACCGGCTACTGCGGCCAGCTTTCGCTGGGTACCGGCGGCTTCATGGCCTGCGGCGCTTTCTTCTCCTACAAGCTGACCGTCGCCTTCCCGGAACTGCACATCATCATCGTCTTCCTGCTGGCCGGTCTCGGCACCGCCGGGGTGGGCGTGCTCTTCGGCCTGCCGTCCCTGCGCATCAAGGGCTTCTACCTGGCGGTGGCGACCCTGGCGGCGCAGTTCTTCCTGGTCTGGATGTTCAACAAGTTCGACTGGTGGACCAACTACTCTTCCTCCGGCGTGATCTCGGCGCCGCCGCGTGAACTCATCCCCGGTATCTTCATCACCGGCAATCAGGCCGACCCGGTCACCAAGTATCTCTTCCTGCTCGGCTTCGTCGCGATCCTGGCGCTGGTCGCCAAGAACCTGGTACGCAGCCGCATCGGCCGTACCTGGATGGCGATCCGCGACATGGACATCGCTGCGGAGATCATCGGCATCCGCCCACTCTGGGCGAAACTCTCGGCCTTTGCCGTCAGCTCGTTTTACATCGGCATTTCCGGCGCGCTCTGGGCCTTCGTCTATACCGGCTCGGTGGAGGCTCTGGCCTTTGAGATCAACCGCTCCTTCCAGGTGCTCTTCATGATCATCATCGGCGGGCTGGGGTCGATCCTCGGCTCCTTCCTCGGCGCGGCCTTCATCGTGCTGCTGCCGATCCTTTTGAACAACGGCATGCTGGCGATCGATCCGACGATCTCGACGGCGCTGGTCTCGCACATTGAGTTCATGATTTTCGGGGCGCTGATCATTTTCTTCCTGATCGTCGAGCCGCACGGCCTTGCCCGGCTCTGGCAGATCGCCAAGGAGAAACTGCGTCTCTGGCCCTTCCCTTATTAGGAACGGGCAACAGGTTTTCGGTAAGGCCGGGGCCTCGGCGGTTCCCCGGACCATTGGAAAACAATCCGCCAAGGGCGCAAAGGATGTCGCCCTTCGAACGTAACCAAGGGAGGTTTAGACGGATGAAATTCAAGGCTCTCGGACTGGCTGCGCTGGGCGCGGCCGCCATGACGACGGCGGCGGCGCTGCCCGCCGCGGCCGTCGACAAGCAGTTTGTGCCCGGACTGATGTATCGCTCGGGCCCCTATGCGCCGAACGGCATTCCTTTCGCCAACGGCTTCAGCGACTATTTCCGGATGATCAACGCCAAGGGCGGGATCAACGGCGTGGAGATCGAGTACGAGGAATGCGACACCGCCATAACAACGACCGCGGCGTCGAGTGCTACGAGCGTCTGAAGCGCCCCGGCGCGGCGGCCATCACCCCGCTGTCGACCGGCATCACCTATGCGCTGATCGACCGCGCGACGGCCGACAAGATCCCGGTGCTCTCCATGGGCTACGGCCGCACCGCCGGCTCCGACGGTACGGTCTTCCCCTACGTCTTCACCCTGCCGGCGACCTATTGGTCCGGCGCCGACGTGATCGTCAACTACATCGCCCAGAAAGAGGGCGGCTACGAAAACCTGAAGGGCAAGAAGATCGCCCTGGTCTATCACGACTCCGCCTATGGCAAGGAGCCGATCGGCACGCTTGAGGCCCTGGCCGAGAAGCACGGCTTCAGCTTCCATCCCTTCCCGGTCGCCCATCCCGGCCTGGAACAGAAGGCCACCTGGCTGCAGATCGGCCGTCAGGTGCGTCCGGACTGGACCGCCATGTGGGGCTGGGGCGTGATGAACTCCACGGCGATCAAGGAGGCCGCGGCCGTCGGCTATCCGATGGACAAGTTCATCGGTATCTGGTGGTCCGGCTCCGAGCAGGACGTTACCCCGGCGGGCGCCCAGGCGGTCGGCTACAAGTCGCTGAACTTCCACGGCACCGGCACGGACTTTCCGGCAATCCAGGACATCCTGACGCTGGTCCATGATGCCGGCAACGGCACCGGTCCGCGCGAAGAGGTCGGCACCGTGCTCTATAACCGCGGCGTGATGAACGCGGCGGTGATCACCGAGGCGATCCGCACCGCCCAGGGCATCCATGGCGAGAAGCCGCTGACCGGCGAGCAGATCCGCGACGGCTTCGAGGCCCTCAACATTACCGAGGCGCGTTTGGCGGACAAGGGCATGGCCGGCTTCATGGAGCCGATCCAGATCACCTGCGCCGATCACGAAGGCACCGGCCGTGCCTACGTCCAGCAGTGGGACGGGTCGACCTGGGAGCCGGTCTCCGAGTGGGTCGAGCCGAACCGCGAAGGTCTGCTGCGGCCGATGATCGAGGAAGCCGCCGCCGCCTATGCGGCGGAGAAGGGCATCACCCCCCGGACCTGCAACTAGGGGCGATGTCTGGAGCGTTGCGCGGGGGCAGCCGCAAATGGCTGCCCCCCAGCGCCTTTTCACGGCGCGGGGCCGGCAAGTCCGCCGCAGGGTCCGCCGCCCATTCTGAAACGAGAGTCGACGAGATCATGAGCGAAGCCCTCGACCTACAAGCTCAGACGAATCAGACCCAGCCGGATAGTGCTGCGCCGATCCTGGCGGTGAACAACATCGAGGTGATCTACGATCACGTCATCCTGGTGCTGAAGGGTGTTTCGCTGGAGGTGCCGCGCGGCGGCATCGTCGCCCTGCTGGGCGCCAACGGTGCCGGCAAGACGACGACCCTGAAGGCGATTTCGAACCTGCTGCGCGCCGAGCGCGGCGAGGTCACCAAGGGCTCCATCGAGTTCGAAGGCGCGCGGGTCGACGCCCTGACACCCAACGATCTGGTTCGGTCCGGCGTGGTGCAGGTGATGGAGGGGCGCCACTGCTTCGAGCATCTGACCATCGAAGAGAACCTGATGACCGGCGCCTATACCCGGCGCGACGGGCGCGGCGCGGTCGCCGAGGACCTGGAGATGGTCTACGACTATTTCCCGCGGCTGCGCGAGCGGCGCGGCTCCATGGCCGGTTACACCTCCGGCGGCGAACAGCAGATGTGCGCCATCGGCCGCGCGCTGATGTGCCGGCCCAAGATGATCCTGCTGGACGAACCCTCCATGGGTCTCGCCCCGCAGTTGGTCGAGGTGATCTTCGAGACGGTGAAGCGGCTGAACGAGCAGGAAGGTGTCTCCTTCCTGCTGGCCGAGCAGAACACCAACGTGGCGCTGAAGTACGCCCGCTACGGCTACATTCTGGAGAGCGGCCGGGTGGTGCTGGACGGCGATGCCCAGAAGCTGCGCGAGAACGAGGACGTGAAGGAGTTCTACCTCGGCCTCTCCTCCAGCGGGCGCAAGTCCTACCGCGACGTGAAGCACTACAAGCGCCGCAAGCGCTGGCTGTAGCGAGTGTGGCCAGAGGCAATCCACCACCCTTCGAGACGCGTTCCTGCGGACCGCTCCTCAGGGTGAGGTACGATGTTGCAGTGATTGACCTCATGCTGAGGAGCCGGCAAAGCCGGCGTCTCGAAGCGTGCGGTCAATCAAGGCGTTGATGTAAAGGCAGCCTTTTGAGGCCTTATGATGGACAACTACGACGATCTTGAAACGCGGTCTGCCGAGGCGCGCGAGGCGGCCCTGATGTCGGCGCTGCCGGGGGTGGTCGCCAGGGCCAAGCAGACCGCCGGCTTCGGTGAAATCCTGACCGAGGCCGATGCCGCCGTGGTGACCGACCGCGAGGCGCTGGCAGCATTGCCGGTAACCCGCAAGTCGGACCTGATCGAGCGGCAGTCGGCCCAGCCCCCCTTCGGCGGCCTGGCGGCGCTGGCGCCGGGCGAGACGGCGCATATCTTCGCTTCTCCCGGGCCAATCTATGAATTCGAGACCGCGCGCAAGGGCTTCTGGCGTCTGGAACGGGCGCTCTTCGCCGCCGGCTTCCGCGCCGGCGACATCGTGCACAACTGCTTCGCCTATCACCTGACCCCCGGCGGCTGGATGCTCGACGGCGCGGCGCGTGGGCTTGGCTGCGCGGTTATTCCCGGCGGGGTCGGCAACAGCGAACACCAGGTCCAGGCCATCGCCCACCTGCGTCCCTCCGCCTACACCGGCACGCCGGACTTCCTGAAGGCGCTGCTCGACAAGGGGCTGGAACTGGGCCTCGACTGCAGCTCCATCACCCGGGCGCTGGTCTCCGGCGGCGCTTTATTTCCCGAGATGCGTCAGGCCTATGCAGATCGCGGCGTGGCGGTGCTGCAGTGCTACGCCACGGCGGACCTCGGCCTCATCGCTTATGAGTCGGAAGCCCGCGAGGGCATGATCCTGGATGAGGAGATCATCGTCGAGATTCTGCGCCCCGGGACCGGCGACCCGGTGCCGGAGGGCGAAGTGGGTGAGGTGGTGGTGACCACGCTCAATCCCGACTATCCGCTGATCCGTTTCGCCACCGGCGATCTCTCGGCGATCCTGCCCGGTGCCAGCCCCTGCGGGCGTACGGCGCCGCGCATCAAGGGCTGGATGGGCCGCGCCGACCAGGCGACCAAGGTGAAGGGCATGTTCATCCAGCCGGGCCAGGTCGCTGCCGTCGTGAAACGCCACGGCGAGATCGGCCGCGCGCGCCTTGTGGTCTCCCGCGACGGCGATGCCGATGCCATGACCCTGCAGTGCGAGGTTGCGAATGCCGGCGACGCCGGCCTGATCGCCGCCATCACCGAAAGCCTGCAGGCCTGCTGCAAGGTGCGGGGCGCGGTCGAGGCCGTCACCCCCGGCAGCCTGCCCAACGACGGCAAGGTCATCGACGACCAGCGCAGTTACGGGTGACGGCGGGGAGCTGTCATTTAGTCGGCGGACTGCGGGAAGCGGGGACGCTGTTCCCCCTCACCCCTCCCTCTCCCACCAGGGGCTACGGCATTCACGGAATTGCTTCTCTTTGAGGCGATGATGTGATTCAAGCAATCCAGGTTTTTTTGGGGGATCTGGATGGCTGGGTTTGGAGACGTGCGTGTTGCGGGTCGGTCGGAATGGATGATGGACCAGTTGGTGTCGAGCGGCAGTTGCGTATTGCGCAAGGTTGGTGGTGACCGGGCTGGTGAGATGGCGTGCCACCGGTTTTTGTCTTCGCCGCATTCCAGCGTTGCGGCGATCCTGTCCGGCCTTGCGGCCCGGACGGCGGCGGTGTGCGCGGGTCGGCATGTGATCTGCATCCAGGATACGAGCGAGATCAACTTCAAGAACCGCGCGGCCAACCGCCGGGGTTTTGGATGCGGGGCGGATGGCACGAGCCCGGCCTTTTTCCTGCACCCGCTGCTTGCGGTGGACGCCGAGGACGAGGCGGTGCTTGGCCTTGTGGGGGCCGAGATCTGGACCCGGCCGCCGGTCAAGGCGGGCGATCGTCGGCGGCGTGCGCCTTCGGACAAGGAGAGCGGTCGCTGGCTGTCCGGGGCGCGCTGCGCCGGCGAGGGTTTGGCCGGCGCCGCCAGCGTAACCGTGGTGGCCGACCGGGAAAGCGACGTCTACACGCTGTTTGCCGGCAAGCCCGAGGGCGTGGAGCTTGTGGTGCGGGCGCGCCACGACCGTGGCTTGGCGGACGGGGAGAACGAAGCAGACGGGGCGGATGGCCGCCGCCTGTTCGAGGCACTGGCGGCGGAACCTGCGCAAGGCCGGTCTGTCGTGAAGGTCGGCCCGCGTGGGCCGGGCGACAAGGGCCGCGAGGCCACGGTGGAACTGCGGGCACGCCGTGTGCGGATCGTCCGCCCCTCGAGGCTGAAGAAGGCGCATGCCGCAGAGATGGTCGAGATGACCGTCGTCGAAGCGCGCGAGCCCGATCCGCCGGCGGGCAAGGCGGCGCTGCACTGGCGTCTGCTGTCGTCGGCGGACATCGCGCCGCAGCGTGCGGTTCAGCTCTACCGCCTGCGCTGGCGCATCGAGCAGCTGTTCCGAACCTGCAAGAGCGACGGCCTGCGCTTCGACGAAACCCAGATGCACGATGCCGGGCGGCTGATGAAGTTCGCCGCCATGGCGCTCGGCGCGGCGGCCCGCATCATGCAACTGGTCGATGCCCGCGACGGCTCGCGCCGACCGGCGACGGACGCCCTCGACGCCGGCTTTCTGCCCGCACTCCAGGCGATCTCCAAGACGCTCGAAGGCAACACCGAGCGCCAGAAAAATCCGCATCCAGCCGACAGCCTCGCGTTCCTCGCCTGGGTCTGCGCCCGCCTCGGCGGATGGAACTGCTACTACAAACCGCCCGGACCAAAGACCATGAAAACCGGTTGGCAAACCCTCGCAGCACAACTCACCGGATTCGCACTCGCAACAAACATCGAAAATGTGTGAATCCCATAGCCCACCAGGGGAGAGGGAGGGGCCCGCGTTAGCGGGAGGGTGAGGGGGGATGGCCTCGCCGGTTGAATGCCTGCCGCAGCCCCTCAAGACAGAAATCATAATCTCGCCCCATTTGCGGCCAGATCCAACCGCAATCGCCGCCTAGCTTTCTAGCCACGGAGACTTCCCCTCTCTGTCGAGGAGGCCAGCGATCCTCGAGATTATTGCCCCTTAAACGCTGGCAACTATGGGGGCGGCCATGTGCCCCGACCAAGCATGGCCGCCCCACACTTTTCGAAAGCTCCACTTACGGGCGGTCGCGTACCTCACGTCTGTTGAGGCCCCAAGCCAGCGGGACCGCCCGCTTCTTTCCTGCCAATCGATTGAACTTCCGCCCGCCGCTGCCTCTTCGGGGCGTATGGCTACCCCTTTTGTTCAAAATCGCGCCGAAAGCTCCATTGACGCTTTCACTAGATGGCGGCGAGAATTGGGCGAGAGCGAAGCCGCCTGTGCGGCTTTGGGGGGTAACATGGCAATGTTCGCAGCGGCCTGTGCTTTAGGCCTTCTGACCGGATTGCTGATCGGGCTGTCGACGTCGGGGGTTACCGGCTCGGTGGTCTCCGCGGTTCTCGCGATGGCCGCCGGTGTGGTCGCCCTCACCGGTGTGAAAAATCCCTTCCTGCCCAAGGGGGAGAGCGCGGCGCCGCGCAGTGCCGGCCACAACTGGGCGGTCACCGCCTTTGCGGTGATGACCATTGCCGGCCTCGGCAGCGGCCTCTGGGCGCGCACCCACGATTTGCTGTCGCCGACACCCCAGGAAATCGCCGAGCGTTGGCAGGCCATCGGTCTCGCGCCCGAGATTGCCCGGCGCGTTGCGGTTTGGCAGTTGAGCGGCCTCACCCTTTCCACCGAAGGGGAGGTGAGTGCCGAGGCGGCGGAAGGTCCCCTGAAAACCGCGAGCGTGCTGTTTTCCGGAGAGGCGGGCGCGGCCTGCCAGCGCACCGATCCATCGCGTGCGCCCGATGCGGCGGAGGCGCGCAACGCCTGGTCCCTGGCCCCGGCGCCCTGGCCGGCGCTGGCGGCCAGTCTCTCGGAGGTGCCCAAGGAAACCCTGCAGGCCGCCTGGTCCGGCCTTTGTGAGGAATCGCGATGACGAAAGCGACCGCCGCCTGCCTGCTGGGTTCGGTTCTTGTCGGGGGCCTGATGTCGGCCTGGGCGTCTTCCGCAACGGCCAAGCCGTCGGCGGATATCGTGCGGGCCGCCGCGACCTCTGTCGTGCGGGTGACGGCGGAGGGTTGCCCCGGCGGCCAGGGCTCGCGGGTCGGCTCCGGCTTTATCTGGCCCGACCCCTCGACGGTGGTGACGGCGCTGCATGTGGTGGCCGACTGCCGCAGCGTGACGGTGGATTATGTCGAGGCCGGGGTGCAGCGCCGTGCGCAGGCCTCCAAATCCCTGCGCCGTGCCGATCTGGCGTTGCTCGCCGTGGAAAACCCGCCGGCTGTGCCGGCACTGTCGGAAACGGCCGAAGCGGCCGAGCAGGAGGAACTGGCCGCCATCGGCCTGCCGCTCAACGTGCGCAATTGGCAGGAAACCTATGGGTCCCGGGCGCTCAACGTGAAGAAACTGAGCGATATTCTGAATGATGCGTCGCGCCGCCAGATCGAAAACCTCGGCGCGCCGGCCATCAATCTGGAGATCTTTCGCCTGACTGCCGTGGTGAAGCCCGGCTCCTCCGGCGGGCCGGTCATCAACGCCCGCGGCGCTGTCGTCGGCGTGGTCGACGGCGGCCTGGACGGCGGGGCTTCCTCGTTGAACTGGGCGGTTCCCGCGCACCTGTTGCAGGAGCTGGTGGCGAGCGGTGCCAGTGGTGCCGACGTCGGTCTCGGCCCGGCCGCCGAGACGGTCTTCGCCTTCTCGGTCCCGGAAACTGCGCAAGCAGCGGCGCAGGTGAATCGGGACATGACCTGCGGCGGTCGCAACTATTTCCATCTGGCGACCCGCAGCCTGAACGAGATCGTCGATTCCCTGCAGACGCCGGGCACGCTCGACGATCCCCAGGGGTTCGTCCAGGTCGTCGCCGCCCTGGCCGCGGTGGTGCCGGAGAATGATCTCGCGGCGCTCGGCTTTGATCTCTTTGTGGATTCAGAGACCGGTGCGACCGTGGCAGTGCCGGAGACCATGCCGCTCAGCGACGGCGACGGGTTTTGTGTCGCTGAATCGCAGCAAGGCGATATCGCCCTGATCTTTCAGGGGCTGGTCTTCAATCCGGCGGTCACGAATGTTGATTTCGTCTCGAACCAGTTCGTCTTCAACGTCAGCCAGGGGCTCGGCTTTGCCAACTGCCAGGCCGATCCGAGCTTTTCGCAGGTGATGCCGCATGCGCGTGTCGACGGTCTGCTGGCGCGGCGTTTCGCGGCCCTCTGCTATCACCTTCCCAGCGGCGAACAGGCCTACAATTTCGTCGCCCATCTCGGACGCTTGAACTCCTATCTCGGGATCGTGGCCGTCAACGGCGAGTTCTACGACACCGGCGTAGGCGGCGACCCGGATATTACCCGCGATTGGGCCGCGGCGGCTCTGGCGGTGATCATCTCTACCTATCAGATTTGAGCGAGCTTGGGCCGAAAGGCCGGAAGGTTTTGAAACCCTAACCGGCAGCCTGCTGCAGCGAGGCTTCCTCTGCCGCCGGTTCTGCGACGATCCGATAGGCGGGCAGGCGCAGGGTGACCGTGGTGCCTTCGCCCAGCTCGCTCTGCAGGTCCAGGGTGCCGCCGTGCAGTTCCGCCAGCGCCTTGGCCAGCGGCAGACCCAGGCCGGTGCCTTGATGCTGGGAATCGTTGTCGACCTGGCCGAAGACCGAGAGGGCGAGCGGAATGTTCTCGCGCGCGATACCGACTCCGTTGTCGATGGCCTGGAACACGATGCCGCTGCCTTCGGTGGCCCAGGACTTGAGGCAGACACGGCCGCCCTCCGGCGTGAACTTCACGGCATTGGACAGCAGGTTGACCAGAATCTGCGTCAGCCGCCGCTGGTCGGCGCGGATCGCCGGCAGGTCTTCACTATGCTCGAAGCTGAGGGTGACCCCGGCCTCGGTCGCGCGGCCTTCGACCAGAATGCGGACGCCGTCGAACAGCATGGCCGGTGCTATGTCATCTTCCTGAAGGCTCTCGCGGCCCGATTCGACTTTTGAAAGATCCAGGATGTCGTTGATGATGCCGAGCAGGTGCTGGCCCGACTGCCGGATATCGGTTGCGTAGTCGCTGTACCTGCCGATGCCGATCGGCCCCAGTGCCTGTTGTTCGATCATTTCGGCAAAGCCGATGATGGCGCTGAGCGGCGTGCGCAGCTCATGGCTCATCATCGTCAGGAAGGCCGACTTTGCCTGATTGGCGCGGTCGGCGCGGCTGGCCCTTTCGCGGGCCTGCCGCAGACTTTCTTCGAGCTGCTTGTTCTGTGTTTGCGTGAAGGCATCCACGGGGGCCTTTGCACCCAACTGCGCCTGCCGAAGCGCCAGTTCGCCGATCTGCCGGGCCTGGCGCAGGGACAGAAAGACCAGCAGCCCGACGAGAAGGATGAGCAGAACCAGCCCGCCGCCGGTTAGCACCGGCCAGAAGGATGAAACCGCAGCGCCGCCTTCGGTCATGACGGCGATGCTCCCGCGGTTGCGCTGTTTGCCTTGCGCGTCTTCTGCGGAACGCCGATGTCGGCGGCCACGTTCTGGCCGTGCTGCCAGCCTTCCTGGAACTGGTTCTGGTTTACGATGCGCTCGTAGTTTTCCAGCAGCGCATCGATCTCCTTGCGGTCGATGAAATCGGTCCGGTAGACGAGGTTGCGCACCATGCGGTGAAAGCGCCGCTCCTGGCGGCCCATCTGCTTCATGTAGGCGCCGACGAGTCCAACCAGATAGCCGAAGCGATAAAAGGTCTCTTCTTTCTCGGTGAAAGCTTCGTTGGTCTCGTTGATGAACGTGGCGATCAGATCGATGATGGCGTTTTCGCCGGAGATCCCGTCGGAAGTCTCGCCGCCGCGGTTGGGATCGTCGTCTGAAAGAGACTCCAGCTCCCTGATCGCTTTCTTGCGGCGCTCCGCGCCGTCGTCCGAGGACCCTTTTCGCGACCAGTACTGGACCCTTTCGACCACCTCGGCCATGGGCGCCGACTTTACCAGATAGTCGTCGCCCCCGGCGTTCAGGCACTCCAGGATCGTTTCCGGGCTGTCCAGGGCGGTCAGAAACAAAATGGGGCAGGGGTTCATGCCCTGCATTTTGCGAATTCGGGCGCAGGTCTGGATGCCGTCGAGCCGCGGCATCATGACATCCAGGATGATCAGTTGCGGATTGACGATCTTGTGCAGCAGGCTGATGGCCTTTTCGCCGTCGCTGGCATGCATGACCTTGAAGCCGGCGGCTTCGAGCATTTCAGAATAGAGACGGCGCAACTTGTCGTTGTCTTCAGCCAGAATAATCGGTCTTACAGGCACTTAAGGCAGTCCCGGCGATGATGACCCTTACGGCGGGTCTCAGATCGTATAAATCTGCGCAAACAGCCTTAATTTTCCGTTTCGCGTAGCGAATTTAGCTATGTTTTCCGCAACCTTCGCCCGGTGCTCTGTTGTGCGGCGGCGGCGATCTGCTATACCGGCCTCAACTCTCCTCAAGGGCCTGATTCCGAGACATGGCGCTTTTTGAAGCCCGCGACCTGGATTGCCGCCGCGGCGGCCGCGATGTCTTTGCCGGGCTGTCGTTTTCCCTGGCCGCCGGTGGCGCGCTGCTGCTGACCGGGGCCAACGGGACCGGCAAGTCCAGCCTGCTGCGGCTCATGGCCGGCCTGCTGCAGCCTGTCGGCGGCGCTATCCTCTGGGACGATGAGAGCATCGCCGAGGAACCCTCGGCCCATGCCGGGCGGCTTCACTATCTCGGTCACCTGGAGGCGGTGAAGCCGGTGCTGAGCGCCGCTGAAAACCTGCGTTTCTGGGCGGCGCTCAGGGGGCACAGCGCTGATATCGGCGCCGCTCTGGAGCACTTTTCCCTCGCGGCCCTGGCCGAGGTTCCCGGGCGGCTGCTCTCCGCCGGGCAGCGCCGCCGCCTCGCCCTGGCGCGCCTGCTGGCCAGTCCCGCCGAACTCTGGCTCCTGGACGAACCCTCCGTCGGTCTCGACCATGCCTCGGTCGGCAAGCTGGCCGCGGCTATTGCCCAACACCGGGCCGGGGGCGGCCGGGTGGTGGTGGCGACCCATACCGCGCTCGACCTGCCGGACGCCCAGCCCCTGGCGCTTGACGATCTGCCGCCCCCGCCGCTGCCGGAGCTGATCTGGTGAAGGGCTTTCTGCTCATCGTCGGGCGCGACCTGCGTCTGGCCCTGCGCCAGTCCGCCGATGCCTGGCTGGCGGTGCTGTTTTTCGTGCTCACCGGCGCGCTTTTCCCCTTCGGCATCGGGCCCGATGCCAGCCTGCTGAAGGTGATCGCCCCCGGTATCATCTGGGTGGTGGCGCTGCTGGCCGTCCTGTTGTCCCTGGAGCGGCTGTTCCTGGCGGATTATGAGGACGGCAGCCTGGAACAACTGCTGCTCTCGCCTCTGCCGCTGGAACTGGCCATCCTCGGCAAGGTCCTGGCCCACTGGCTGACCACCGGCCTGCCGCTCATCGCGGCGGCCCCGGTTCTGGCGGTGCTGTTCAACATGGATATGGCCGGCCTCGGCACCCTGCTGCTGGCCATGTTGCTCGGCACCCCGGTGCTCAGCCTGATCGGCGCCATCGGCGCGGCGCTGACCCTTGGCGCCCGGCGCGGCGGGGTGCTGATCCCCCTGCTGGTGCTGCCGCTCTATATCCCGGCGCTGATTTTCGGCGTCGGGGCGACGGATTCGGCCCTGGCCGGACTCTCGGCCCGCCCGGACCTGCTGTTGCTCGGCGCCGTATTGCTGGTCATGCTGGTGGTCACGCCCCTGGCTGGCGCCGCCGCCCTGCGCCAGGCCCTGGAATAGCCGTCAAGGCCGGCAAGCGGCGAGGCTGGAATGATCTTTATCAAGGCACTACCTATAGAGAAAGACTAGGACAGGGAAATGCACCGTTTCGCCAATCCGGCCCGCTTCACGCGCCTCGCCGACCGCGTGCTGCCCTTTGTGGCGGCCGGGGCGCTGGTTTGCCTGGGAATCGGCCTTTATCTGGCGCTTTTCGTGGCCCCGCCCGACTATCAGCAGGGCGAGAGCGTGCGGATCATGTACGTCCACGTGCCCTCAGCCTGGATGGCGATGTTCGTCTATGTCGCCATCGCCGTGGCGAGCGCCGTGGCCCTGGTCTGGCGCCACCCGCTGGCCGATCTGGCGGCCAAGGCCTCGGCCCCGATCGGGGCGGGTTTCGCCTTTCTGACTCTGGCCACCGGTTCGCTCTGGGGGCGGCCGATGTGGGGCACCTGGTGGGAATGGGACGGGCGCCTCACCTCCATGCTGATCCTGTTCTTTCTCTATCTCGGCCATATCGCGCTGATGAACGCTTTTGAGGACCAGCAGCGCGGCTACCGGGCCGCGGCTGTGCTGGCCCTCGTCGGGGTGATCAACATCCCGATCATCAAATTCTCGGTGGATTGGTGGTCGACCCTGCATCAGCCGGCTTCGGTTCTGCGCCTGGACGGCCCGACGATCCATCCGTCCATGCTCTGGCCGCTGCTGATCACCGCCCTGGGCTTCAAGCTCTACTATGTAGCGCTGGTCCTGCTGCGCATCAAAAGCGAGTTGATCGCCGCCCGCCTGCGGGCCCTGGATCTGGCGAAACTCAAGGCAACGTAAGGACTTGCCGGACGAAACGGACGTGTTGCTGCGCTCTTCGGTCGCAGTCACGCAAATGTAAATGACGCAACCCGGTGGAATCCTTAGATTTACCGGCAAATGAAGTCCGATAGGACAAGCGCCCGGCATGAAATGACCGGGTCCATAGCCAAAGACCTTCGTGAGAGAAGGATGATGGCAGCAGAAGGATGACGGAGATCGCAGCTTTTTTTGATATGGGCGGCTATGCAGCCTTCGTTTGGCCCTCGCTCGGCCTGACGCTGGTTATCATGCTGGGCCTCGTGGTCCAGACGGTGAGCCAGCTGCGCCAGCGCCAGCGCCGCCTGGCCGAACTTGAGGCCGAGGGCGCCCAGCGGGCGCGCCGCCGCCCCGTCGCGGCGGCGGGGCCGCAGACATGACCCGCAAGCACCGCCGCCTCTATATCCTGGTCGCCGCCCTGCTGGTCTTCGGCGGTGCCGCAGCCCTGGTGCTGGCGGCGCTGGACGAGAACCTCGATCACTTCCGCAGCCCCAGCCAGTTGATCGCCGAACCGCCGCCGCTGGACCGCGGTATCCGTCTCGGCGGCCTGGTCGAGGAAGGCACCGTCCAGCGGTCCGAGGACGGCCTCTCGGTGGTCTTCCGGGTCACCGATCTCAGCGAGTCGGTTGCCGTCGCCTATACCGGTATCCTGCCCGACCTGTTCCGCGAGGGGCAGGGCGTGGTGACCACCGGGAACCTGCAGTCCGACGGCACTTTTGCCGCCCGCGAGGTTCTGGCCAAGCACGACGAGAACTATATGCCGCGCGAAGTGGTCGATGCCCTGAAGGCTTCCGGCCAGTGGCACGACGGAGAAGGGGGCCACAGCGAAGGCATGACGCAATGATCGCTGAACTCGGACACTTCGCCCTCATCCTGGCGCTGCTGACGGCGGTAATCCAGGGCAGCCTCCCGATGCTTGGCGCCGCGCGCGGCCGGGCTGACTGGATGGCGGTGGCCCAGCCGGCGGCGATCCTGCAGGTGGTGCTGGTGGCGCTGTCCTTCGCCGCCCTGACCTACGTCTACGTGGTCTCCGACTTCACCGTCATCAATGTGGTGGAGAACTCCCACTCGGCCAAGCCGATGCTTTACAAGGTGACCGGCGTCTGGGGCAACCACGAGGGCTCCATGCTGTTGTGGATCCTGATCCTGGCGCTCTTCGGCTCCATGGTCGCGCTCTTCGGCGGCAACCTGCCGCCCAGCCTCAAGGCCCGGGTCCTGGGGGTGCAGGCCTGGATCGGTATCGGCTTCCTGCTCTTCACCCTTCTCACCTCCAATCCCTTCCTCAGGGTTTTCCCGGCGCCGCCTGATGGACGCGACCTCAATCCGCTGTTGCAGGACCCGGGTCTCGCCTTTCATCCGCCGCTGCTCTATGCCGGTTATGTCGGTTTCTCGATGGCTTTCTCCTTTGCCATCGCCGCCTTGATCGAGGGCAAGCTGGACGCCGCCTGGGCGCGCTGGGTGCGGCCCTGGACGTTGCTCGCCTGGGCTTTCCTCACCGCCGGTATCGCGCTCGGGTCCTGGTGGGCCTACTACGAACTGGGCTGGGGCGGCTGGTGGTTCTGGGACCCGGTGGAAAACGTTTCCTTCATGCCCTGGCTGCTCGGTACGGCGCTGTTGCATTCGGCCATCGTGGTGGAAAAGCGCGATGCCCTGAAGGTCTGGACGGTGCTTCTGGCGATCCTCACCTTCTCGCTTTCCCTGATGGGCACCTTCATCGTGCGCTCCGGTTTGCTGACCTCGGTGCATGCCTTTGCCACCGATCCGGAGCGCGGCTTTTTCATCCTCGTCCTGCTGCTCATCACCATCGGCGGTTCGCTGCTGCTGTTCGCCCTGCGCGCGCCGGTGCTGAAGCCCGGCGGCCTGTTTTCGCCTATCAGCCGCGAGGGCGGCATGGTGATCAACAACCTCTTCCTGGCCGCGGCCTGCGCCACGGTTTTCCTCGGCACGCTCTATCCGCTGTTTCTTGAAGCGGTGAACGGCAGCAAGGTTTCCGTCGGCCCGCCCTTCTTCAATGCCACCTTCGTACCGCTGATGGTGCCGCTGATCTTCCTCATGGCCCTGGGTCCGCTGATGCCCTGGAAGCGCGCCGACCTGGCCGGTGTGTTTTCGCGGCTGAAGCTGGCCGGCCTTGGCGCCGTCATCGCGGCGGGCATCACGCTCTATCTTGAACAGGGCGGACCGATCCTGGCGGTCGCTGCCATGGGCCTCGTCGGCTGGCTGTTCGTGGCGAGCCTGGTGGAGTGGTCCGACCGCATTAAGCTGTTCCGTGCGCCGCTGGGGGATTCCTGGCGCCGGGCGCGCAACCTGCCGCGCTCCGCCCACGGCATGACCCTGGCCCATGCGGGCATGGCCGTTGCCGCCGCCGGTATGATCGGCGCCTCGGTCTGGAACCTCGAGGAGGTGCGCAACCTGCAACCCGGCGAAAGCATGGAGGTTGCCGGCTACAGCTATCGCCTGGACGGCGTGGAGCAGTTGGAAGGACCCAACTATCTCGCCGACCGGGCAAGCCTCACGGTGACCCGGGACGGCGAAGAGATCGCCGTTCTGACACCGGAGAAACGCCTCTATCCCGTGCAGAACATGCCGACCACCGAAGCGGGCATTCACACCACCTGGGTGTCCGACCTCTATGCGGTGATCGGCGATTCGGACGGCCGGGGCGGCTGGACCGTGCGGATTTTCCACGAACCCCTGGTGCCCTGGATCTGGCTGGGCAGTCTCCTCATGGTGCTCGGCGGCTTTGTTTCGCTCAGTGACCGGCGGCTGCGCATCGGCGCGCCGAACCGTCAGGCGAAGGCCAAGGCGGCGCCCGAACCTGAATCCGGTCCCGGCGGCCACCCCGCGGCGGCCGAGTGAAGAGGGCAGGATGACCCAGCGCCTTCTCTTTCTTCTGCCGGTTCTGCTCTTCGTGGTGGTAGCCGGCTACTTCCTCTGGGGCCTGTCGCCCGATCGGGACCCCCAGGCTCTGCCCTCGGGGATGATCGACAACCCGACCCCCAACTTCGATCTGCCGCCGGTCCCCGGGCTTGAGCAGCCCGGTTTCGCCTCCGCCGATCTGGGGCAGGGCGAGGTGGTGATGGTGAATTTCTTTGCCTCCTGGTGCGTGCCCTGCCGGGCGGAGCATCCCTTCCTGACTGAACTGGCCGAGGAAACCGGGGTGCCGCTCTACGGTATCAATCACCGCGACAAGCCGGAAGATGCCGCCGCCTGGCTGGAGGAGTTGGGCAATCCTTACA
Organism: Pelagibius sp.; assembly: GCF_965249265.1. NCBI lineage: Bacteria > Pseudomonadati > Pseudomonadota > Alphaproteobacteria > Rhodospirillales > Rhodovibrionaceae > Pelagibius > Pelagibius sp. Next base: position 5,407,350 of record NZ_OZ252224.1, read on the forward strand.
GCCGGATCGGCGCCGACAGCGGGCGCGGCGCGGTGGAGTGGGGCGTCTCCGGCGTGCCGGAGACTTTCATCCTGGATGGTGAAGGACGCATCCGCTATCACCATCGCGGGCCGCTGCTTGCCGAGCTGATCGAGCAGGAGGTCGAACCCATGCTGCGCGCGCTCCGCCAATGAAACGTCTCGGATTCCTGCTGCTGGTCCTGCTTGCATTCCCTGTTCTGGCCCTGCCTGCGGCGGCGCTGGAGCCGGACGAGGTTCTGGCCGACAGGGTTCTGGAACAGCGCGCGCGCGATCTCTCCCAGGAAATCCGCTGCGTGGTCTGTCAGAACGAGTCCATCGACTCCTCCAACGCCGAGATCGCGAAGGAGCTTCGCCTGCTGGTGCGCGAACGCCTGACCGCCGGCGACAGTGACGCGCAGGTGCTGGACTATCTGGTGGCGCGCTACGGCGACTTCGTGCTGCTGCGCCCGCCGATGAAGTCGTCCACCTATCTGCTGTGGTTCGGTCCCGCCATCGTGCTGCTGCTCGGTCTGATCGGCGTGTTCTTCTTCTTTCGCCGCCAGACCCCTGCATCCCTGACTCCGGCGGCGCTGAGCGCGGAGGAGGAAAAGCGTCTCTCCCGCCTGCTCGAAGACAGCGAAGGCGCTGCGCCGCATCAGGGGGCTCCGCGCGGTGACGGGGAAGCAGGCCGGTCATGATTTTCTGGCTCCTGGCCGGGGCGCTGACGGCGGGCGTCGTCGCGATCCTTCTGACCCCCCTGATGCGGCGCAGCGATCCCGCGGTTGCGCGCGCAGCCTACGACCAGACGGTTTACCGCGACCAATTGCGCGAGCTTCAGGAAGACCGCCGCCGCGGCCTGCTGAAGGACAGTGAGGTAGAAGCTGCGCGGCGCGAGATCGAGCGCCGGCTGCTGCTTTCAGATGCCGAATCGTCACCGCAGGAAACGGCGGCCCAACAGGCGCCGGGCGCAGGCAGCGCCGGCCGCTGGCTGGCGGTCGCCCTGGTGGTGCTGCTGCTGCCCTTTGCCGGCATGGGGATCTACCTCTATTACGGCAGCCCTGGGTTGCCGGGACTCAGCTTCGCCGAGCGCCAGGACGGCAGCGGCAGAGAGGCCGAGATGCTGGTCGCCCAGTTGGAGCAGCGTCTGGCGGGCAATCCGGAGGACGCCGAGGGCTGGTTGGTTCTGGCCCGCGTCTACGAGCGCAGCGGCCGCTACGAGGGTGCGGCGGAGGCCTATCGGCGGATCATCGCGCTGGGGCGTGGCGGCGCCGAGGTGCAGGCCTCCCTGGGCGAGGTGCTGGTGGCGGCTGCCGACGGCCAGGTCACCCGCGATGCCCGGCTCGCCTTTGCCGCGGCGATCGAGGCCGATCCCGCCAATCCGCGGGCGCGCTTCTATGCCGGACTGGCCATGGCGCAGGATGATCGTCTCGACGACGCGCTCAGTGTCTGGCGCAGCCTGGTGGCCGATGCCCCGCCCGATGCGCCCTGGCGCGCCGTGGTCGAGCAGCAGATCGCCAATGCCATGCAAAGCCTGGGGCAGCCGGCGCCGGGCGGTGATTCCGCCACTGCGCCCCCGCGCGGACCCAGCGCCGCCGATATCGAGGCCATGGAGGCGCTCACCCCGGAGGAGCGGGCGGACTTTGTCCGTTCCATGGTCGAAGGGCTGGCGGCCCGCCTGGAAGAGCAGCCCGACAATCCCGACGGTTGGTTGCGTCTGGCGCGGTCCTACGCGGTTCTGGGTGACGGCGAGGCCGCCGGAAAGGCGCTCGCCCGTGCCGAACCGCTGATCGAGGCGCTGCCCGCCGAGGCGCCGGAGCGGGCCGGTCTTCAGCAGCGCCTGGAAGCCCTGCGGGCTGCGATTCCCTAAAGTTTCAAAGGGTTGCAGGACTCATTCCAGGTTGTATCGGGCAGCGGCTGTATCCGCTTGGGCCGGGAAGGTTTTGCTTGGCATCCCCCACCCGCCTGCCGTACCGTCGAGTGTAAAGCGTCATAAAAGAGACGCAGCAGACAGGGAGCATGAACAAGGTGGCTTTGGCGCAGACGGGGAGCATGCCCGCCGCCTCACCGGCGGCCTTGGTAGCCGAGGACATTCACAAGTCGTTCGGCGATCTTGAGGTTCTGAAGGGGGTATCGCTTACCGCCAAGGAAGGCGATGTAATCGCGATGCTGGGGTCGAGCGGCTCCGGCAAGAGCACGTTTCTGCGTTGCGTGAACATGCTTGAGCATCCCAATTCCGGCCATATTGCAGTCGGCGGCGAGACCCTGCGTCTGGTGCCGGGCAAGCAGGGTGAGGGGCTGGTCGCGGAGGACAAGGAACAGCTCCGGCGCATCCGTTCGCGCCTCGCCATGGTGTTCCAGAGCTTCAATCTCTGGTCCCACATGACGGTGCTGGAGAACGTCGTCGAGGCGCCGATCCAGGTGCTGAAGCGCCCCAAGGCCGAAGCGATCGCCTATGGCGAAGAGATTCTCCAGCGGGTCGGTCTCTACGAGCGCAAGGATTACTACCCGGCGCATCTCTCCGGTGGCCAGCAGCAGCGTGTCGCCATCGCCCGGGCGCTCGCTATGGACCCCTCGGTGATGCTGTTCGACGAGCCGACCTCGGCGCTCGATCCCGAACTGGTGGGCGAGGTGCTGCGGGTCATGCGCAGCCTGGCCGAAGAAGGTCGCACCATGATCGTGGTGACCCACGAGATGGGTTTCGCCAAGGAGGTCTCGACCGAGACCATCTTTCTGCATGAAGGCCGCATCGAAGAGGCCGGGCCGCCGCTGGAGGTTTTCAACAATCCCCGGTCGGAGCGGTTTCGTCAGTTTCTCGAAGGAACCCTGAAATGACGGGTTCTTTCGCTCATCACAAGCAGTGCAAACAAAGAAAGTTCAATGGAGGCAAGTTGTGAAAAAGTTCATCTCTGCGGTTTTCGTGGCCGCGATCGCCTTGGGCGCCGCGCAGGCCGACGCCAAGGATTGGAAGAAGGTCCGCATCGGGGTCGAGGGCGCCTACCCGCCGTTCTCCTCGGTCACCTCCGACGGCAAGCTGGTCGGCTTTGACATCGACATGGCCAACGCGCTCTGCGATCAGATGAAGGTGGAATGCGAATTGGTGACCCAGGATTGGGACGGCATCATCCCGGCGCTGCAGGCGCGCAAGTACGATGCCATCATCGCCTCCATGTCGATCACCGAAGAGCGCAAGAAAAAGGTCGACTTCACCAACAAGTACTATCAGACCCCGGCCAAGTTCGTGCGCAAGAAGGGCTCCGGCATCGAGATCACCAAGGACGGTTTGAAAGGCAAGACCGTCGGCGTTCAGCGCGCAACCATCCACGACAACTTCGTCACGGAAGTCTATGGCGATGCCGTCGAGGTGAAGCGCTACGGCACCCAGGACGAGGCGTATCTGGATATCGCCGCCGGCCGCGTCGATCTCCTGCTGGCGGACTCGGTGGCCCTGGAAGACGGCTTCCTGAAGACCGAAAGCGGCAAGGACTACGAGTTCGTCGGGCCGGACTTCACCGATCCGAAGTACTTCGGCGACGGTGCCGGTATCGCGATCCGCAAGGGTGAGGACGAGCTGGCCGAGATGTTCAATGCCGCCATCGACGCGATCCGCGCCAACGGCGTCTACAAGTCGATTCAGGACAAGTACTTCAACTTCAATGTCTATGGCAGCTAAGGCCGTCATGACCTTCTGACGGGAAAGCGCCACTGTCGCCTTCGGCAGTGGCGCTTTTCGCTTTTTACCGCTGTTTCCCGGTCGAGGGAAAACCGCCTCTAACCAGCAACAGGGCGCCCATGGACGAGCTTTTCGAACGCCTGCCGTTTATTCTCGACGGTGCCGTGATCACCGTCGCGGTGTCGCTGGTTTCGGCCGTGGTCGCTCTGGTCCTGGGGCTTTTGACCGCAACCGCGAAGCTCTCCCGCTCGCGGCTGGCGCGGGCGGTGGCCACGGTCTATACGACCGTGATCCGGGGCGTGCCCGATCTCGTTCTGATGCTGCTGATTTTCTTCGGCGGGCAACTGCTGGTGAACCACATCGCCTATGAGTGGTTCGGCTATGAAGACTACATCGACGTCAACGCCTTTATCGCCGGCACGCTGACCATCGGTTTCATCTTCGGTGCCTACATGGGGGAAACCTTCCGCGGCGCCATCCTCTCCGTGCCGGTGGGCCTGCTTGAGGCCGGCTACGCCTACGGCATGTCGAAGCGGCAGGTCTTCTTTCGCATCCTCATCCCGCAGATGATGCGTCACGCGCTGCCGGGTATCGGCAACAACTGGCTGGTGCTGATGAAGACGACCGCGCTGGTCGCCATCATCGGGCTGAACGAAATGGTGTTCCGGGCCGGGCAGTCCGGTGGGGCGACGCGCGAACCCTTTGTCTATTACCTGGTGGTCGCCGTCATCTTCCTGATCTTCACGACGGTGTCGATCCTGGGCCTGCGTCTCGCGGAAAAACACTACAGCGCCGGCGTCAGGAGGGCTTGAGTCGTGGATTTTTCGCCGATCTTCGAAAACTACCCCCTGTTCCTGGAAGGGCTGGTCAACACCACCAAACTGGTTGTCTCCGCCCTGGCGATCGGTTTGTTGATCGCCGTGCCCCTGGCCATCCTGCGGACCTCCCGCAATCCGCTGGTCAACGGTCCCGTTTGGGCCTTCACCTATTTCTTCCGCGGCACCCCGCTGCTGGTGCAGATCTTCATGATCTACTACGGCCTGGGGCAACTGCAATTCGTCATCGAACTCAGCCAGGACTGGACCTTCCTGCGCGATGCCTACTGGTATGCGCTGCTGGCCTTCACCCTGAATACCGCCGCCTATACGACGGAGATCATTCGCGGCGCCATCGAGGGGACACCCTATGGCGAAGTCGAGGCCGCGCGCGCCTGCGGCATGTCCAAGAGTCAGACCTATGCCGGGTGATCCTGCCCAGCGCCTTCCGCCGCGCGCTGCCGGCCTACTCCAACGAGGTGATCTTCATGCTGCATGGCTCCGTCCTTGCCAGCGTCATCACCATCGTCGATCTGCTGGGCGCCGCCCGCATCATCAATTCGCGCTATCTCGCGCCCTACGAGGCCTTCCTCTCGGTGGCGGCCATCTATCTCTGTTTCACCTTCCTGATCGTCGGCGGGTTCAAGCTGTTGGAGAACCGCTGGTTCGCCCATCTGCGCCCGCGCGAGCAGACCACGGGCAAGAAACAAACCCAGCCAGCCTGAAGTCTTTTGGCGAATTGGAAGCGGAGGGGTTGGTGGAGCTGAGGGGAATCGAACCCCTGACCTTCGCATTGCGAACGCGACGCTCTCCCATCTGAGCTACAGCCCCTCACCCTGGGCGCCACGGGCCGCCGGGGCGGGGTGGCATGGGATCCGCCTGGGGCAACCGGGAAAAGGCCCGAAAACTCCCGCAGGCGGGCGGATAATGTGGATAAGGCCCTTTTCTGTCAAGCGAAGCCTTGATGGCGGATTAGCTGGTTTCGCAACGCCTTGTTTCTGGCCAAACCCGGCGATAGGGTATCGCTCACTGCTTACCGAAGCCTTTCCATCATGCTGTAAGAGGTTGCAAACAGCGGCCAATGATCATTCTGAATCCCATCTTCAATATCATCCAGATCGCGCTGAACCTCTATCTCTGGGCCATCATCATCTCAGCCATCATGAGCTGGCTGGTCCACTTCGGCGTGATCAACACCCGCAACCAGTTCATCAGCATGGTCGGGGAGTTCCTCTGGCGCATCACCGAGCCGGCCTTGCGGCCGATTCGCCGCTTCATGCCGAACCTGGGCGGCATCGACATCTCGCCGATCATTCTGATCCTGGCGATTTATTTCGCGAGCGATGTGCTCGCCAATATCCAGTACAGCATCAACGCAGGTGGTCTCTGACTCCACGCCCTTCCGAGCCGCCGCCGGGGGTCTGCTGGTCAAGTTGCGTCTGCAGCCCGGCGCCAGCCGGGACCGGGTAGACGGGTCGACGGCCCTGGATGACGGCGCCGTGGTGCTGAAGGTCCGGGTCACGGCGGCGCCGGAGGGCGGCAAGGCCAACGCGGCGCTGATCAAACTGCTGGCCAAAACCTGGAAGCTGCCGAAGTCTTCGCTCAGCCTCGTCGCCGGACAGACGGCGCGGCGCAAGACGCTGCTGGTTTCCGGCGACGCCGCGGCGCTGCGGCCCCGGCTCGAGGCTTGGCTGTCGGCGCTGCCCAAGGCCTGAAGACCTGTCACCAGTGACGTCGGTTCTGTGGCTCTGGACGGCGGATTCCGACAGGTCTAGAACGTCAGGCTCGGGTCAACTGTCCGCCGGGATGTTCAGTTGCCGGCTTCAGTAGAGGGAGTGCCAGCCTTGAGTGACACAACGCTTTCCGCCGCCCGCATCGACGGCAAGGCCTTCGCCCAGGGCCTGCGCGGCCGGGTCGCGGCCGCTGTGGAATCCCTGAAGCGCGATCACGGCCTGACGCCGGGCCTGGCCGTGGTGCTGGTGGGTGAAGACCCGGCCAGCCAGGTCTACGTCCGCTCAAAGGGCAAGCAGACGCTGGAAGCGGGGATGAACTCCTTCGAGCATCGCCTGCCGGACACCGCCAGCCAGGAGGAACTGCTGGCCAAGGTGGCGGAACTGAACGCCGACCCGGCGGTTCACGGCATTCTGGTGCAACTGCCGCTGCCCGGCCAGATCGATACCCAGACGGTGATTGCCGCCATCGACCCGGACAAGGACGTCGACGGCTTTCACGTGATCAATGCCGGCCGCCTGATGACCGGCGGGTCGGGGGCCGAGGCCCCGATGGTGCCCTGTACGCCGCTCGGTTGCCTGATGCTGCTGAAGGACCGGCTGGGCGATCTCAGCGGCCTCAATGCCGTGGTGGTCGGGCGCTCCAACATCGTCGGCAAGCCCATGGGTCAGTTGCTGCTGGCGGAAAGCTGCACCGTCACCATCGCCCACAGCCGCACCAGGGATCTGCCGGCGGTTTGCCGCGGCGCCGATATCCTGGTGGCGGCGGTCGGCCGGCCGGAGATGATCAAGGGCGACTGGGTGAAGCCCGGCGCCACGGTGATCGACGTCGGCATCAACCGCATCGAGGCTGAGGGCGGGAAAACACGCCTCGTCGGCGATGTCGCCTTCGACGAGGCCGCGGCCGTGGCCGACGCCATAACGCCGGTGCCCGGCGGCGTCGGCCCCATGACCATCGCGGTACTGCTGGCCAACACCGTCACCGCCGCCTGCCGCCAGAAAGGCCTGGCGGCGCCTGACCTGAACGCTGGCTAGGTCTGATCCGACATAGGTCAGGCTGGCCAGCCTGTCCCGTGCATCATCGTCATACTCGGGCTTGTCCCGAGTATCCATGGTCCGATCAATTCGGACCCTTTCCTCGCAAGACCCGAGACGCGACGGGATGGGCCCTCGGGACAAGCCCGAGGGTGACGGATTAAGGTGTTTCTTCAGACTTTGGGTCGTCGCCGGGAAGGGCGAGGCGGATCAGGCCCTTGATGGGGGCCTGAGGGTCCTGCGGCTGACCGCGGCGCAGGATCACGATGCGCCCGGAGCGTGCCAGGAAGAGCGCCTGCTGGCGCACCGCATTCAGATATCTGCGCCAGACATCCGGCGGATCGCTTTTCTTGCGGCGGGATTCGGCGAAGGCCTTGGCGACCTGGTCGGGGCTCAGGCTGTGGTCCGGCCCGCCGGCGGCCAGGAGGTCGAGAATCAGGCGCGCGACGGGGTCCAGGGGCGCCGATTCGACGGGGTTCTCCGCTGGCGTTTCCGCGCTGCTTTGCGGTTCTGCTTTGCTGTTCATCGGCGCTGCTTAGCACGGCGTTTCGGCAAGGTCCCGCGCTTTTGCAGCACAGGCGGCCGGATTTGCGCCTCTTGGTCTGGACGATGCCCTTCGTCTCCCCCATATTCCAGCGATGCTTGGGACCATGAACGCGCTGATCGCCGCCACGGCCCTCTTTGTCGGGGGGCATTTCCTGTTGTCCAGTGCCGCGCTGCGCGGGGCCCTGATCGCCCGTCTTGGCGACAACATGTTTCGCGGGCTCTATTCACTGGTCATGCTGGGCTCCTTCACCTGGATGCTCTTCGCCTACGGTGCGGCCCCCTATGCCGCGCTTTGGGTGACCCCGATAGGCCTCTACTGGCTGCCGGTAATCGTGATGCCCTTTGCCGCCATTCTGATCGTCGCCAGCCTGACCACGCCCAACCCGACCATGGTCGGGGGCGAGCGTCTGCTGGCCGACGGCACCGGCGCGCCCGCCGTCGGTATTTTTTCGATCACCCGCCACCCCATGCTTTGGGGCACCGGCCTCTGGGCGGTCTCCCACCTTCTGGTCAACGGCGATCTGCCCTCGCTTGTTCTGATGGGCGGCATCGCGGTGCTGAGTTTCGCCGGGATGGTCCATATCGACAGCCGGCGCGAAGCCGCCCTGGGGGCCGCCTGGGGCCCGATGAAGCTGACCACCAGCCGGCTGCCTTTCGGGGCCGTGCTCGCCGGGCGGACCAAGGTCGATTGGCACGGCATCGGCTGGTGGCGTCCGCTGCTGGGTCTGGTGCTGTATCTGGGCCTGATGCACATCCACATCTACGCCTTTGGCGTTTCGCCCCTGCCTTAGACCCCTTGCCTTAGGGCCGTTGACGGCTGGCCGGCGCCGCTGCGGCGGAATGCCGCCCTTGGCAGGGCCCGGATTCTCACCACGTCTGGAGGACAGGGAGTGCAGTCTGCCCGTTCCTCTTTTATGGGAGTCCTGCCATGGCCGACCAATGCGATCTTCGGATACACCATGATCCCCGCGGCTTCTCGGATCGTTTCGCGCTTTTGACGGTAAAGCTGCTGCGCCGTCTGATGGACCTGTTTTTCCGCAAGCGCTACGGCCATCGCGCGGTGATGCTGGAAACCGTGGCCGCCGTTCCCGGTATGGTCGGCGGCGCCCTGCAGCACCTGCGCGCCCTGCGCCGGATCGAAGACGATCACGGCTGGATCCGGACCCTGCTGGACGAGGCGGAGAACGAGCGCATGCACCTGATGACCTTCATCCATGTCGCCCGGCCCTCGCGGCTCGAGCGGCTGATGATCTTCGTTGCCCAGGGCCTGTTCTATAACGCCTATTTCCTGCTCTACCTGATCTCGCCGAAGACCGCCCACCGCGTCGTCGGCTATCTGGAGGAAGAGGCGGTGGTGTCCTACACCCGCTACCTGGCGGAAATCGATGCCGGGCGCCTGCCCAACGGTCCGGCGCCGCAGATCGCCATCGATTACTGGGATCTGCCGGCGGATGCCGACCTGCGGGCGGTGGTGGAGGCGGTGCGCGCCGACGAAGCGGGGCACCGCGACGTGAACCACGATTTTGCCGACGAACTCGCGGGTTCGGCTCCGGCGAAGCCGCAGCCACGGCTGAGCGATGCCGCCTGAGGCCGTGGCTTCGGGCCCGCAGAGCAGTCTTAAGAGCAATTTTTTACAAGGGCTTCGCAGGCCGCCTGCGCGCCGGGCCCGGGTTTGCTATAAGTGCCGGGATGGGTATCGATCAGCAAACCGCTTACGCCCGCTCGGGCGGACGCCCCCAGGATCAGGTCTGTTTCTGGCGCGAACAGCGCTATGACGATCTCGAGTGTCTGAAAGCGCGGTTTTACCGCCACAGCTACGCCCCGCATACCCATGACACCTTCGCCGTGGGGGTGATCCTTTCCGGCGCGGAGGCCTTCCGCTACCGGGGAACCCGCCACATCGCCCCGGCGGGCAGCCTGGTCGCGGTGAACCCCGACGAACTGCACGATGGCGAACCCGAGGGCGATACCTACGCCTACCGCATGTTCTATCCCTCGGTTGCCTTGGTTCAGCAGATCGCCGCCGATTTGGGCGAGCGCCATACCGGCTTCACCGCCTTTCGCGATCCGGTGATCGACGATCCTGAACTGGCCGCCAGCTTCATTCAGCTCCATGCCCTGCTGGAGTACGGCGCGCCCCGCCTTGCGGTGGATGAAGCCTTTACCGAGGCGATGACCGTCATGGTGGCGCGCCATAGCTGTACCGACGCCGGGGGGCGCCGTCTGGGGCGGGAAAGCCAGGCGGTGGGCCGCGTGCGGCGCCTGCTGGACGACTGCTACATGCAAGACCTGACCCTTGAAGATCTGGCACGGGAGGCCGGGTTCAGCCGCTTTCATCTGCTGCGCCGGTTTCGCCGTGAACTGGGGATCACCCCGCACACCTACCTCACCGGGCGGCGGGTGGCCGCGGCCAAGGCACAGCTCGCCGGGCCGGCGCCTCTGAGCGAGATCGCCATCAATTGCGGCTTTTACGATCAGAGCCACTTCACCCGGGCCCTCAAGGGCTGGACGGGGCTGACCCCGGGTCAGTACCGCCGCGGCCTGCCGGGACCCGCAGGCGGGTTCGAGCCACTCTCCGCCGAACGGCCGCTATCCTAAACGATCTGGCCTTCGTGGATCGGCACGTTGCAGACCAGAAACCGCCGGACCTCGCCTTGCTGCCCCAGAGGCAGAATAAGGCGGTGCCAATGGCTGACGGTAATTGACCGCGGCGCTTCGTGCACCGTGAAGAGTGGTTGCCGCAGCGCGATGACGGCCTGATAGCAGGCGGCAAAAAAGATCCGAATCTCATCCAGGGTCGCGATGTCCGAGACGGTCTGTCCGGTCATGTCGAAACCGGAGACCGCGGCGATCTTGCTGCCGTAAAGCGCATAGCGGAACTCGCAGGACCCTTCGAGCCGGTCGACAAGCATCAGATAGCCGAGCGCCGGGCGCAGGGCTTCCGGGTCCACCTTCAGTTGATCGGGGATGCCGCCGACCCTTGGCAGGCCTTGCCAGTACCGCAGGGCGGCCCGCTGCATCTCGGTCGGCAGGTCTGCCTCGCCAGGGTCGCACAAAAGCTGGGCGCCGTTGACCTGGATGTCGAGATGGGCCGCGGGATCGCCCCGGTGACCGGGGCCTTCCAGATAGCTGACGATACGCTCCGCGGTTGCCAGTGCTGTCGGCGGCTTCATAAACAATATAACTAGATTTTGATGGTAGAAATCAAGCGCCGATTGAAAAAGGCATCAGGTCGGTAACATAGGTTCCGGGCCCTTAAGACAGTCCTACCGCTGCAGGTCGGCGCTAAAGCCAACCCTTGGGGTGGTGAGCAATTTCATGCAAGACGCCGGGCGCCGCGCCCCTGCAGATTCCGGCCCGGGCAGAATTTGGGCCCGGGCAGAATTTGGGTCCGGTTCCAATCTCAATACGAGAGCGCTTTCTTGAGCAAGGTTTCTACAGTCCGGCCGAACAGCGAGTTCAACGACGGGGTGGTCAGGATCACCCCTCTGCTGGTGGCTGTCATCGTCTACGGACTGCTGTTCGGCACCCTGGCGGCACAGAAGGGCCTTTCACCCCTGGAGACGGCCTTGATGAGCGCCATGGTCTTTGCCGGCGCCTCGCAGTTCGTTGCCGTGGAAATCTGGACTTCGCCGCCGGCCATCCTTCTCCTGGGGGCCACCGCCCTGATGGTCAATCTGCGCCATGTGCTGATGGGGGCGGCCATCGCGCCCTTCATGAGGGGCTGGTCGCGCGGCCAGGCCTATGGCGGCTTGTTCTTCATGGCCGACGAGAACTGGGCCTTTGCCCTGCAGCGCAGCGCGACGGCGCCGCTGACCCCGGGCTATTACTTCGGTCTCTGTCTGCCGCTTTACGTCGGCTGGATCGCCTGCACCACCCTGGGCGCCGTCTTCGGCGGCTTCCTGCAGGACCCGGCGCGCTACGGCCTCGATTTCGCCTTCACCGCGGTCTTCCTGACCCTGCTGACCGGGCTCTGGAAAGGCAAGCGCAGCTTCCTGCCCTGGGGCGCTGCGGCCCTGGCCGCCGTGGCCGGCCATCTGCTGCTGCCCGGGGTCTGGTACATCGCGCTCGGCGGTCTGGCCGGGGCCGCCGTCGGGGCGCTGCAGCCGCTGACCGTCGCGGAGGGTGAAACCGATGGGGCCTGACATCCTGCAGATCGACCCGCTGGTTTTCGCCGCCATCGCGGCCATGGCCGCCGCGACCTATGCGACGCGGGTCTTCGGTTACTGGCTGGTGCGGCGCACGACGGTGAGCGGCCGCCTGGCCGGCGCACTGGAGGCGGTGCCGGGCGCCGTCCTGACGGCGATCATCGCCCCCATGGCCTTTGCCACCGGCGCAGCGGAAAGCGGTGCAGCCTTGCTGACGGTGTTGCTGGCCCAGCGCCTGCCGCTGCTGCCGACGGTGGCAGGGGGCTGCCTGGCTGTGGTCGGCCTCAGGATGCTGTTGGGTTAGCGCTTTCGCGCTTTTACGGCGCCGGGAGGGGGAGCGGGCTGGAACCGCATCGACGCAAGTCTAAAACGCTGCGAGGTCGCGGAAGAAGCGAGGGACAGCGCTGGCCCGCCATGTTAGGGTCCGGCCTCTAACCCTTTCCATTCCATCGCCATCTAACTTGATTTGGGGGCAACCATGGCAACCAATGCTGAAATTGCTGCGCGCCTTCTGCGCGACGCGGCCGGCTTCTTCCGCTCTGTGGGAGAGCAGAATGCGCCCCTGAAGGAGCATATGGACAACAACGCCCAGGCCTTCGAGATCATGGCCGACCGGGTCGAGACCGATCCGACCGGCGAAGCCTCCTTCGGCGAGGGCACGCCTCCGCCGCCGCCAGCAGAAAGCTAATAGTTTTCGCTTTTATGCGGCGCCGGCCCGCTCCCCCTCCCGGCCACCCATAGGATAATCGCATTGGGTGGCCGGGAGGGGGAGCGGGCCGGAACCGTCTACATCAAAAACATTCTCTAATCCTGCTGACGTTTCAGCAGGCGCAGCCTTAGGGCATTCAGCTTGATGAAGCCGGCGGCGTCGCGCTGGTCGTAGACCGAGTCCTCCTCGAAGGTGACGTGCTCCATGGAATAGAGCGAGTCCGGTGACTGCCGGCCTTCGACGATGACGTTGCCCTTGTAGAGCTTCAGCCGCACCTGGCCGTTGACCTTTTCCTGGCTCTTGTCGATCAGCGCCTGCAGCATCTCGCGCTCCGGCGAGAACCAGAAGCCGTTGTAGAGCAGCTCCGCATAGCGCGGCATCAGCTCGTCCTTCAGATGGGCGGCGCCGCGGTCCAGGGTGATGGACTCCATGGCCCGGTGGGCGGTCAGCAGGATGGTGCCGCCGGGGGTCTCGTAGACGCCGCGGCTTTTCATGCCGACGAAGCGGTTCTCCACCAGGTCCAGCCGTCCGATGCCGTTGTCGCCGGCCAGTTTGTTGAGCCGGGTCAGCAGGGCGGCGGGGCTGAGCGCCTCGCCGTCGATGGCGACGGGATCACCCTGCTTGAAGTCGATGGTGATCACCGTCGGCTTGTCCGGTGCATCTTCCGGCGCGACCGAGCGGGAATAGATGTACTCCTCCGGTGTATCCCAGGGGTCTTCCAGCACTTTGCCCTCGGCGGAGATGTGCAGCAGGTTGGCGTCGACCGAAAAGGGCGCCTCGCCGCGCTTGTCCTTGGCGATGGGGATCTGGTGCTGTTCGGCGAAGTCGATCAGCCGGGTCCGGCTGGTCAGGTCCCACTCGCGCCAGGGCGAAATGACGTGGATGTCGGGGTTGAGCGCATAGTAGCCGAGCTCAAAGCGCACCTGGTCGTTGCCCTTGCCGGTGGCGCCGTGACAGACCGCGTCGGCCCCGGTTTCGGCGGCGATTTCGATCTGGCGCTTGGCGATCAGCGGCCGGGCGATGGAGGTGCCCAGCAGGTAGACCCCTTCGTAGACCGCATTGGCGCGGAACATCGGAAAGACGTAATCGCGCACGAAGTCCTCGCGCAGGTCCTCGATGAAGATGTTCTCCGGCTTGATGCCGAGCAGCTCGGCCTTCTTGCGCGCCGGCTCCAGCTCTTCGCCCTGGCCCAGGTCGGCGGTGAAGGTCACCACCTCACAGTTATAGGTGGTCTGCAGCCACTTCAGGATGACGGAGGTGTCGAGACCGCCGGAGTAGGCGAGCACGACTTTCTTGATCTCGGACATGGTGGTTGAGTGCCTCTGGGCTTTTTTAGGTTTATACGGCACCGGCCCGCTCCCCCTCCCGGCCAGCCAATGAAATTGTCCTAGTGGGTAGCCGGGAGGGGGAGCGGGCTGGAACCGCTGCGACGCAGATCGAAAACGCCTCTAACGGAAAATCCGCGCGAGTATAGGCAAAGCACCGCTGGGGGCAAGGCTAGCGGGCGATGCCGGCCGTCAATCGAAAATCTCTGAGATGTCCCGCGGTTTCTTCAGCGCCGGCCAGTCGGCGAAGGCGAAGACCCAGATCATGACGATGTTCACCGGCGGCAGGATCATGAGCAGCGACCAGAGCCGGGAGAAGCCCGCCTTTTTCAGAATCCTGGCGTGCAGCCAGATATAGACGGCGGCGGCGATGACGATCATCGGCCAGAAGACGAGCAGGAAAAGCGTCACGGTCGTCCCTCCGGTCTCAACGCTGCGACGGCTGCACGTTGGGCCGCACGTTGGGCCATTGGGAAAAGGCCAGGATCATCGGGGCGATGAAACCGCCGAAGGGGAGAAACACCATCAGCGAGAGCGCAGGCGGCAGGCCGGCGCGCGTGAAGACCCGCCAAAGCGGATAGATGCAAAGAACGCCAAAGATGAGGCCCGCGAGGAGGACAACCACCATAACGACCAGACTCCCGATTTCTTCAGGCTGGTGTGAATGGCGACTGCCGAAACCCTAAAGCGGTTCAGCCGGCGGGCCAAGACGGAACCGCTCGCGGTGTCAGGCCGCGGCGGCCGCCGCGCGTTCGCTTTTCTTTTTGCGTTCGGATTCCGACTTCAACTGGCCGCAGGCGGCCAGGATGTCGTCGCCGCGGGTGGCGCGCACCGGGCTGGAGATATGCGCCGCCGAAAGGATATCGGCGAAGCGTTTGATCCGGGCGGCGTCGGAGCATTCGAAGAAGGAGCCGGGCCAGGGGTTGAAGGGGATCAGGTTCACCTTGGCCGGGATGTCCTTCAACAGCCGGATCAGGCGCTTGGCGTCCTGGTCGCTGTCGTTCACGCCTTTCAGCATGACGTACTCGAAGGTGATGCGCCGGGCGTTGTGGGTGCCCGGATAGTTGCGGCAGGCGTCCAGCAGCATCTTCAGCGGATACTTGTTGTTGATCGGCATGATCTTGCTGCGGGTCTCGTCGTCGGTGGCGTGCAAGGAGACCGCCAGGTTCACGTCAAGCTCGCGCCCGCAGCGTTCCATCTCCGGCACCACGCCGGAGGTCGAAAGGGTGATCTTGCGCTTGGAGATCGACAGCCCCTCGTTGTCCATGGCGATCTTCATCGCCGTGGCGACGTTGTCGTAGTTGTAGAGCGGCTCACCCATGCCCATCAGGACGATGTTGGTGATCTTGCGTCCCTCCGCCGGTACCTCAGAATCGTCCTTGGGCCATTCGCCCAGATCGTCGCGGGCAACCATGATCTGGCCGACAATCTCCGCCGGCGAGAGGTTGCGCACCAGGCGCTGGGTGCCGGTATGGCAGAACTTGCAGGTCAGGGTGCAGCCGACCTGGCTGGAAACGCAGAGCGTGCCGCGGTCCTCTTCGGGGATGTAGACCGTCTCCACCTCCTGGCCGTCCGGCAGGCTGAGCAGCCACTTGCGGGTGCCGTCTTTTGAAATCAGGGCCTGATTGACAGCCGGCCGGCGCACCACGTGGGTTTCGGTCAGGCGGGCCCGGAAATCCTTGGAAAGGGTGGTCATGGCGGCGAAGTCGGTCTCGCCGCGGTGGTAGATCCAGTGCCAGAGCTGCTTGGCGCGGAACGGCTTTTCGCCCAGCTCGGCCATGACCGCCGCCAGTTCGGCGCGCGACAGCCCGACGAGGTTGCGGCGCTCGTCGTCGGCTTCGCGCGGCGGCGCGAAGGCTTCTGCGTGGGACTGGCTCATAACGGCTTAGATACGCCTTCGACGGCCCAGCGGCAAGGCTGGGCGGTCAAGGGGACGGCGGTTTGAGAAACCCGCCTATCCGGCGCAGGCCCTTTCGATCGCCCGGTAGGCCTTGGTAAAGCCGGAGAGCGAGTAGGTGTCGGTGGTTTGGGTGCCGCGGGACGAGACGCCGCGCACCACCATGGTGCTGCCCCTGATCATGGCATCAACCAGCTTGCGGTCGGTCGGGTTGTCCACCGCCCAGGCGGTTTCGCCCTGGGTGAAAAGCTTCACCTTCATGGCGCCGACCTGGATTTCAACCGGGGCGTTCTCCTGATAGACGTAGCCGGCCTGGATACTCACCTCGTCGATGCGATCCTCGGCCGGGCGCCGGGTCACCATGGCGTGGATTTCGCCGCGGGCAGTGTAGTTGCCCTCGGCCTTGGTGGGCTCGCTGGCGATGAAGCAGGTCACGCTGTCGCCTTCGGTGAATTTGAAGGCGCTCCAGTCTGCGAAGTCGCCGAGCCGCTCGACCCCCTGGGCGCGGGCGCCGGAAGGAACAAAGGCCGCAGCAAGTGCCGTGGTGAAGGCGAAAAACAGGATGGGGATGAGGAGGTTAAGTCGCATGGGCCCCGCGGATGGGATGTTAATCCAGGACGTGAAAGTTATTATAGGGCCGACAGGCAAGGCTGACACCCCTGCATTTGAACGCTTAATGTCTTGCCTTATAACAAATGCGCGAGCCATTCAAAGACAATAGTTTATACCCTCCCCCCAGGGCCGTTGGGGGACCAAGGGCTGCGGCGGTTGAGTTGATCGGCTGCAGCCCCCATCTGCCCGCCGGGGCCGGTTTGGGCGGAAAATGGGTGAAGCAATGGAACTGGTTAATGATTGATGCTCTTTTTTGCGGACTTTCGGCTGATCCAGCCGCCGCCAGCCGCCGTAATAGTTTTAGTAACGATACAGGCGGCAAACGTGGCGGTACGCAAAGAAGCGGCCCTGTCGGTCGGATTTTCACTCGGGGGGCCAGCTAGAGTGGCTGTTGTCCCCGGGCGCCCGAACGGCAAGCTGGACCCCGGCCATCTGGCCGATTTGCTGGTCTCGGTGGGCAGCCGGCGGGACCGCGCCGCTTTTGCCGAGTTGTTTCGCTACTTCGGTCCCAGGGTTAAGGCCTACCTGATGCGTCAGGGGGCCAGCGAAGCCCAGGCCGAGGAGTTGGTGCAGGAAGCGATGATCATGGTCTGGCGCCGGGCCGAAAGCTTCGATCGGACGAAGTCAGGCGCCAGTACGTGGATCTTCACCATCGCGCGGAACAAGCGGATCGATGCGCTGCGCCGCGAAAAGCGGCCGGAATTTGACCCGCAGGACCCGGCGCTGGTGCCGGCGCCGACGGAGAATGCAGATGACGTGGTCGAAGCCGGACAGCAGTCCTTGCGGCTTTCGATTGCGATCAAGGATTTATCGAGAGAGCAAGCGGATTTGGTAAGAATGGCCTATTTCGAGGACAAGGCGCACGGCGCGATCGCCGAGGAGACAGCGTTGCCCCTGGGCACTGTGAAGTCCCGTCTGCGCCTGGCTCTGGGCCATCTCCGAAAAGCTCTGGTGGAGGAACAGTGATGCCTGAGCATCATCTTTCTGAAGAGATCTTGATGGCCTATGCGGCCGGCAGCCTGCCGGAGGCGTTGTCGCTGGTGGTCGCCAGTCACATAACGCTCTGCCCCGTTTGCCGTTCGAAGGTCGAGACCTATGAGGCCCTGGGCGGTTCGCTGATGGAAGACATCAGCCCGGCCAGTCTGCCGGAATCGGCGCTGAGCAATATCTTCGCCGTGCTGGACAGTGACGAGGGCGCCGAGGAGAAGACCGTTCCCTGGGGCGGTACCTTCACGCCGTCACAGCAGGAGCGGGAGAGGGATCCGCTTCCCAGGCCGCTGCGCGACTACCTGGGCGAGAACCTTTCGGCCTTGCCCTGGCGTCCGGTAATCCGCGGCGTCGAAGAGGCGGAAATCACCCTGGGCAGCAACGGCGCCAGAACCCGTCTGATGCGTATTCCCGCCGGGGTCGCGATGCCGCGTCACACCCATGGCGGGGAGGAAATCACCCTGGTGCTGGAAGGCGGCTACAGCGATGCCGACGGCCATTTCGGGCGCGGCGATGTTCAGCTTGCCGATCCTTCGGTCGACCACCAGCCGGTGGCCGATGACGGGGAGGACTGCCTCTGCCTCGTGGTCAGCGACGCCCCCTTGAAGCTCACCGGGCCCATCGGCCGCTGGCTGAACCCCTTTATCTCTTACTGACAGCCGGCAGGCCCTGGCGCCTGAGCACGGATTCATCTGAACGGCCGGGCCAAGCGCTGCCTTTGGCTTTTCAGCCGCTTGGCCGTCGATCTCTCCGGACAGAGGCGGCGCCTCGCTAGCCCTTGCAATTTGCCCAGCATAATTGCATTGAATAAAAGCTATATATGCATATATTTGCCGTCATGGACGACCGTATCGAGCAGACCAAGGCGCTGGCCAGCGACGCGCGCATGGCGGTGCTGGACTGGCTGAAGGAGCCGCAGCGCCACTTCGGGCATCAGCAAACCGGCGATCCGGCGGAAATCGGCGTTTGCGTCACGCTGATCACCGAGAAGCTGGGCATGAGCCAGCCGACGGTCAGCCGCCATCTTGAGCTTCTGCGCCGGGCCGGCTTCGTCGCGGTCAACCGCATCGGCCGATGGTCGTTCTTCTCCCGCAACGAGGCGGGCCTCTCGGACTATCGGCGCTGGCTGCATGACAATCTCTGAAGACCTCGACCCCAAAGATCTGGTTCCCAAAGATCTGGTCTTGGCAGACCCCGCTGCCGTCGATGACGTTCTGCTGCCCGGCTTCGAGCGGCGCAGGGTGACGACTGAGGACGGCGCGATCCTTGCCCTGGTCGGCGGCTCGGGGCCGCCGCTGCTGATGCTGCATGGCGATCCGCAGACCCATCTCTGCTGGCACCGGATGGCGCCCCGGCTGGCCCGGCAGTTCACCGTCGTGCTGACCGACCTGCGCGGGCGGGGCGAGAGCCATAAGCCCGCCCGCTCGGACGATCACCGGGCCTACAGCAAACGGGCCATGGCGGCGGAGCAGGCGGCGGTGATGGACCGTCTCGGGTTCGACCGTTTCGCCCTGGTCGGTCACGACCGCGGTGCCCGCGTGGCCCGGCGTCTGGCCCTGGATCATCCCGACAGGGTTACCCGTCTGGCGGTCATGGACATCGTCCCCGCGCTCGATTTCTACGAGCGGGCGGACGCCGCCATTGCTCAGGATTATTTCTACTTCTTCTTTCTGACCCAGCCCTATCCCGCGCCGGAAAGGCTGATCGCCGGAGACCCGGCTCATTTCATGGGCCGGATCCTCACCGGCCTGACAGCCAAGGAAGTTTCTTACGACCCCCTTGCCCTCGACGCCTACCTGCAGGCGGCGACCCGGGAGGACGCTATCGCGGCGATGTGCGAGTGTTTTCGCGCCGGCATCTCCCTGGACCTCGAACACGACCGGCAGGACCGCGCGGCCGGCCGCAGGATCGCCTGCCCGACCCTTGTCTTCTGGGGAGAGGAGGGCGTGGTCGGCCGCCATTTCGATATCAGTGCGATCTGGCGGGGCTGGGCGGAGACCGTTGCTTTTGCGCCCCTGTCCTGCGGGCACTTCATCCCGGAAGAGGCGCCCGAAGCCGCGACCGGCCAGCTCCTCACCTTCCTGCAGGACCGCTGAGCGCGCAGTCCTAGCCGCCGCCGTCCGAACCTGTTTTCTTACGGCGAATCTTCTGGCCGCCGGAGACGTGTTCAGGCAGGGCCTGGGGCTCGCTGCGGGGGTTGGTGGCGCGGCGCGCGAAGCGGCCCAGGGAAAGCTGGCGGTCGTACATCACCAGGGCGCCGGCGAGACCGACATTGATGCAGAACTTGGTCGGGATCTTCACCAGGTGATCGCAGCGCGCCTGCATCGCGGGCGACAGGCTGCCGCGTTCCGGCCCCAATACATAGGCGGCCGCCTGGGGGTGAAAGAACGACGGCAGTTCCACCGCATCGTCGGTCAGTTCGATCCCGACCAGGGCGCAGCCCCGCGGCAGCATCAGCTCGTCGACGGAGGCGAAGGTATAGAGCGGCAGGTGCTTGGCCGCATCGGAGGTGTCGGAGTGTTTCACCTCCTTCACCTTGAAAGCCGGTTCTATGGCGAAGAAGAAGCTGGCGCCGAAGGCATGGGCCGTGCGCAGCAGGCTGCCCAGGTTCATCGGCTTGCTGATTCCCTCAGCCCCAATTGCGAAGTATCCGCGCATGGCGCGAAAACTTGCATGGCCGGGCTGCCGGAGGCAAGCTGCTTGGCGGCTGCACAAAGCGGCCTTTTCTGACCTTGGTGACCCCTTTCATGGCCCTGGAACCCCTTTCTTTCAACCGCGGTAAAGCTGTTTCCGCCGCGCCACCCGCCACCGCCCTGCAAGCCGATCCGCTGCTGGTGGAGGTAACGCGCGGCAACATGGTCGAGAGCGGGCACCGGGCCGCTGTCGCCCTGGTGGACGTGAAGGGCAACGTCGTACTCTCCGCCGGCGATATCGACCGTCCGGTCTATGCGCGCTCGGCCATCAAGTCGCTGCAGGCCATTGCCCTGGTCGAAAGCGGCGGCGCAGAAGCCTACGACGTTTCCGCCGCCGAACTGGCCATGGCCTGCGCCAGCCATTCCGGCGAGCCGCGCCACGCCGAAACCGCTGAAGCCTGGCTGCAGAGGATCGGCTGTTCCGTTGAAGACCTGGAATGCGGTCCGCAGTTGCCCAGTCACGAGCCCTCGATGATCGCCCTGCTGGCCACCGGCAAGCTGCCCACGGCGGCGCACAACAACTGTTCGGGCAAGCACTCGGGTTTCCTCACCCTCGCCCGCCATCTCGGCGTGCCGACCAAGGGTTACGTGAAGCTCGAGCACCCGGTGCAGCAGCGCATCCTCGGCGTTCTGGAGGGGATGACCGGCCTGGATCTGGGTTCGGCGCCGCGCGGCATCGACGGCTGCAGCATCCCGGTCATCGGCATGCCTCTGGGCAATATTGCGCTGGCCATGGCCCGGCTCGGCGTGCCCGACGATCAGCCGGAGCCGCGCCGGGCGGCCTGCGCGCGTATCCGCGCGGCGGTGGCGGAGGAACCTTTCATGGTCGCCGGCAGCGGGCGCTTCGATACTCTGGTGATGGAGCAGACCGGCGCCAAGGCCTTGATCAAGACCGGGGCCGAAGGCGTCTACTGCGGCAGTTTTCCCGAGCTTGGCCTGGGTGCGGCGATCAAGGTCGAAGACGGGGCGGGCCGGGCGGCGGAAATCCTGATGGGCCGTCTGCTGCGTCATCTTGACATCCTGAGCGAAGAGGCCGCGGCTGCCCTTGGCGGCGTCCTGCAAGCACCGCTGCACAACCGTGCCGGTCTGACGGTGGGCGAGGTTCGGCCTGCGGAACGGATCCCTTTCTGAAAACTTGTGAGTCGAGGTGCTGACACGATGCGCGCTGTCGTCTGCCGTGCCTGGGGCGATCCTGAAGACCTGAAGATCGAAGAACTGCCCGATCCGGTACCGGGACCCGGTGAGGTCCTTCTGGAAGTGGCCGCCGCCGGGGTGAACTTTGCCGACACCCTGATGATCGCCGGCAAGTATCAGGAACGCCCGGATTTTCCTTTTTCGCCGGGCCTGGAGGTTGCGGGGCGCATCAAGGTTCTGGGCGATGGCGTGACCGGGCTCAGTGCCGGCCAACGGGTGCTGGCCCTGACCGACCGCGGCGGCTATGCCACGGCGACGGTGGCGCGGGCCGCCGATGTCTTTCCCATCCCCGACGGCCTCGGCTGGGCGGAGGCTGCGGGCTTCCCCATTACCTATGGCACCGCCCATGGCGCGCTGCGCTGGCATGGCCGTTTGCAGGCCGGCGAGACCCTGCTGGTGCATGGGGCGGCCGGCGGCGTCGGCTTGGCGGCGGTGGAGATCGGCAAGGCCATCGGCGCCCGGGTGATCGCCACGGCGGGCGGCGCCGAGAAGCTGGCAGTCGCCGAAGCCCACGGCGCCGATGAGCTGATCGACTACCGCAGCGAGGACATTCGCGAGCGGGTGAAGGCCCTGACCGACGGCCAGGGCGCCGATGTCGTCTTCGACCCGGTCGGCGGCGACGTCTTCGATGCCTCGCTGCGCTGCATCGCCTGGTCGGGCCGCCTGCTGATCATCGGTTTCGCCGCCGGGCGGGTGCCGCAGATCCCGGCCAACATTCTGCTGGTGAAGAACGTCGCCGCCATGGGGATCTACTGGGGCTCCTACCGTCAGAAGGCGCCGGAGCTGCTGGCCGAAGAATTCCGCGAACTCTTTGCCTGGTTCGAGGAAGGCAAACTCAAGCCACACGTTTCACACAAGCACGACCTCGCGGAAGCCGCGGAAGCCATGGCTTTGCTGCTGTCCCGCCGCTCCACCGGCAAGGTGGTCCTGACCACGGGGGCGGCGTAGAGTCTCTCTGCGATGTCATGCTGCCGTCCCCCCGAACAAGCCGTCGCGAGCGCGCGTCATCAGAGCCCGTCATGAACGATAGCGTCCGCGACCAATACGAAGCCTACCCCTATCCCTCCCGCGATCCCGCCGAAGAGGTGAAACGCCTGGTTGTCGGTTCGCCCAGCAACCTGATGGAACTGAACCACTATCTCTTTGCCGGGCGGCGCGACTTCAGCCGGCCCTTCAGGGCCTTGGTGGCCGGCGGCGGCACCGGCGATGCCGCCATCATGCTGGCGCAGCAGCTCGCCGATGCGGGCGGCCCGGGCGAGGTCGTTTATCTCGATCTCTCGCAGTCGTCGCGCGCCATCGCCGAGGCGCGCTGCGTCGCCCGCGGTCTGACCAACCTGCGCTTTGTCACCGGCTCCTTGCTGACGCTGGCGGACCTCGACCTCGGGCTGTTCGATTACATCGACTGCTGCGGTGTGCTGCATCATCTGAAGGATCCTGCTGCCGGACTGACCGCGTTGGCCGGGTCCTTGAAGGACGACGGCGGCATGGGGCTGATGGTCTATGGCACCCTGGGGCGGGACGGCGTCTATCCCCTGCAGGAAATGCTCCGCCGGCTCGGCGGTGAGCGGCCGCTGGCCGATCAGGTGGCGCTGGCGCGGCGCATGCTGAGCGGCCTGCCGGCCAGCAACCTCTTCGCCCGCAACCCTGTGATCCGCGATCACGGCGGCAGCGATGCGGAGCTGGTCGACCTCCTGCTGCACAGCCAGGACCGCGCCTATCTGGTCGAAGAGGTGGCGGCTCTGGTGGAGGGCTGTGGCCTGAAGCTCGTCTCGTTCATCGAGCCGCTGCGCTATGACCCGGCGACCTATGTAAAAGATCCGGTGCTGCTCAGGGAGTTTTCCGGGCTCGCGCCCCTGGAGCGCGCGGCCTTTGCCGAGAAGCTGGCCGGCAACCTGAAAACCCATGTCTTCTATGTTTCGAAGAACATGATCGAGGATACGGTGGCGACTGCGGCGGGCCGCGATGCGATCCCCTGCCTGCGCGTGTTCCAGGGCCCACAGCTTGCCAAGGCGGTGCAGCGCGATCTCGCCTTGAAGGGGGAGTTCGATGGCCTCAGCCTGCAGTTCCCCTTACCGCGCCTCGCCCCGGCGATCCTGCCCTGGATCGACGGCGACACGCCCCTGGGCACGATCCAGGAAACCCTGCACGATCTCGACCCGCGCCACGACTGGGGCAGTTTCAAGGCCCAGTTCGACCAACTCTACGCGGTGCTGAACGGCCTCAACCACCTCTTCGTGCGCTATCCGGTATAATGGTGCCGATGCCAAGGGCAGCGACCCTTTGGTCATACTTCGAGACGACCGCTGCGCGGTCTCCTCAGTATGAGGTCATCATTCCACTGAAACCTTCCCACCTCACCCTGAGGAGCGGTCTGCAGGACCGCGTCTCGAAGGGTGCTCCAGGGCCAAAGAAAAAGGGCGGCCCCCTTTTCGGGAACCACCCACTTTTTCTTTGCCGGTCTGTCGACCGGCGGGGCCTGCAGTCCGGACCTTAGCTGGCGCCGTGGTCCAGGCCGATGTCCCGCAACAGGTGCAGGTCCAGGTCGCGGGTGGCATGGGCCAGACGCCGCTCCCGGCGTTCGGCCAGGTAGGCGTCGCGCAGGTTGGTGAAGGTTTCACGGACGGCTTCGCCGATGCCGCCCAGCAGGCCCACGGCCGACTGGCCGGGCAGGTAAGGACGGGCAGTGTGGATCACGTTGGCCATGGTCCTGTCTCCTATCTGTCTTGGTGGCCCGGCCACTATCGCCAGGGGTCCGGAGCCACCGGTTGTTCCCAATCTCTTATGCGACAGATAATGCGGATCGAGCCCTGCGACAAATGCTGGGAATTCAGAACGTCTATGCTTTGGCAGCATAGCTAGAATTCATTTTTACTTAACAAACTCAATAGGTTGTCGCGTTCAGAACAGAAATTGTCTCACCCGCTCCAGGATTGGCAAGGAAGACCCTGGCGGGTACTTCGAAAGGGGTAGCCCTCGGGTCGTTCCACTGCTTCTGCGGCATCGCGTGTTGCGATTGAAGTCGTCACACTTGCCGGGCATCGAGGCTTGAGTTGGCAGCGATTGACCCCGGTTGCGTCTCCGCTGCGACCGGCTCAGGATGAATCGGCCGCATCCATGGGAGACACAGCATGAAGTATCGTCTCAACGTCTTCGCGTGCCTATTCGTTGCTGGCCTCATGGCCGGACTGCCGGCGCAGGCGCAGCAACTGGCCGGCCAGGTCGAGCGCCAGAAGGGTGCGGCCAGCCGCAGTGCGGGTGCCGGTACCGTCGATCTGGTGCAGGGCGCCCAGGTCTATGTCGGCGACGAGATCCGCACCGGCCCGGGTGCGCGGCTGCAGATCCGTTTCGACGATCAGTCGATGATGACCCTGGGCGAGGGCGCCCGGATCACCATCGACCAACTCGTCTATAACCCGGACGGCGAGTCCAGCCAGGCGTTGGGCATCGCCAAGGGCGTGTTCCGCTTTGCCTCCGGCCAGATCGGCAAGCTGGCGCCGGGCAACGTCTCCGTCACCACGCCGGTGGCGACCATCGGCATCCGGGGCACCGTGTTTCTCGGCGGCGAGTTGACCGTGGGCATGCCGCCCGGCCAGCCGCATTACGGCTTTCAGATTACCGAAGGCGCCATCGCGGTGATCGCGCCGGGTGGATCGGTGGTGCTTGACGAGCCGGGCGAAGGCACCTTCCTGCCGCTTGGCCGCGTCGCCGCCCCGACGCCGCCGCGCCAGTGGACCGAGGAGGAAGCCGCGGAGGCCGAGCAGGCCGTCGCCTTCTAGCGGATCAAGGCCTATAGCCAGCTCACCTACATCCAGTTCAGGGTGATGGCGGTCAGGACCAGGTAGCGGCCCAGTTTCGCGGCGGTGACCAGCAGCAGAAAGCTCCAAAGCGGTTCGCGGAGCACCCCGGCCACCACGGTCAGGGGGTCGCCGATGACCGGAACCCAGCTCGCCAGCAGCGTCCAGCGCCCGTAACGGTGGTACCAGTGCGACGCGCGGTCGAGCATCGCCGGGCTGGCGGGAAACCAGGAGCGCTCGCGAAAGCGTTCGATACCGCGTCCGAGCAGCCAATTGATCACCGAGCCCATCACGTTTCCCAGGCTGGCCACGGTGACCAGAAGCGCGACGGAATAGTTCTCCGTCAGCAGCAGCCCGACGAGGGCCGCCTCCGACTGGGTCGGCAGCAGGGTTGCCGCGGCGAGCGCGGCGAGAAACAGGCCGCCATAGACCGCGAGGTCAGCCATGCCGGGTGCGCCTTCTTGCCGCCCCGACGGGCCCTTTGGGTTTTGACTTTGCGGTCATTGACGAGGCCGGGGAAGAGGCCGGGCACCGCCGGTTCGACGATCCCGCACTCAATCCTCTCCAAGCAGCAAACCGGCTGCGAGATGTTGGAAGGCTTCGACGGCTTTTTGGAAAACGCGGCGGGGGTCGTCGGCGGCGGCGATCCACAGCGCCGCGTTAAGGGCTGCGCCGTTGAGCAACCTTGCGGCGGCTTCCGCATCCACCGGCCGGACCGTGCCCTCATCGATGAGCGCCTGAATCGTCTCTGCCGTCTTCTGCAGGCAGGCATTCTGATTCGGCCATTGTGACGGATCGCCGAGGACGGCCGGTCCGTCCAGCAGCATGATGCGCTGAATCTCCGGCTCCAGGGCCATTTCGATATAGGCGATGTGTTCCGCGAGCAGGCCCCGCCAGCGGGTCTCGGCCCGCTCCTGTTCGACGCGCATCCGGGCCAGCATCTCCGCGTCGATCTGGTCGATCACGGCCTGCAGCAGGCCCTTCTTGTCGCCGAAATTGTGGTAGAGCGCGCCCCGCGTCAGGCCCGCCTCGGCGGTCAGATCGTCCATCGACGCCGCCGCATAGCCTTTCGCCGCAAAGGCTTCCCGCGCCGCCTTGATCAGCTTGGCGCGGGTTTCCGCCACCATTTCGGCACGCTTTTTCGCAACCATGGGCCTACCCAGAAATCACAAGCCGGAAATTACATATACGTCGCGTATGCTCATTGACATACGCCTCGTATGCCCATATCTGTCGACATACGCGACGTATATCAATGACCGGGGCAGGCCGTAAAGCGCAGAAGACCGTGTGTCGCGCTTGTTGAGGCCGGTTTTGCCTCGCCGGAAAAGGAGTCGAATAGATGAGCAAACGCGATGCAGTCTTCCCCGCCGGCCGCCAGGCGCTCTACGAAAAACACCGCTATTCCGCGGCGATCCGCTCCGGCGACCTTCTGTTCGTCTCCGGCCAGGTTGGCAGCCGCGAGGACGGCTCGCCCGAGCCGGACTTCGAAAAGCAGGTCCAGCGCGCCTTCGACAATCTCACGGCCGTCTTGAAGGCCGCCGGCTGCAGCTTCGATGACGTTGTCGACGTGACCACCTTCCATACCGACCCGGACGCCCAGATCGAGGCGGTTTCGGCGGTTCGCCTCAAGGCGGTCGGCGAGGCGCCCTACCCGAACTGGACTGCCGTCGGTGTGAACTGGCTGGCGGGCTTCGATTTTGAGATCAAGGTGATCGCCCGCATTCCCGAGGCCGGCTGATCGGGAGCCCCACCTAACTCCGCAGCTCCGCCAAGCCGCGGTAAAGCTCCAGGGCCTCCGGGTTGGCCAGGGCCTCCTGGTTCTTGACCTTGCGGTCGTGGACGATGTCGCGCACCGCCAGCTCGACGATCTTGCCGCTCTTGGTGCGCGGGATATCGGCTACCGGGATCACCTTGGCCGGGACATGGCGCGGGGTGGCGCCGCTGCGGATCTGGGTCTTGATGCGGGATGTCAGGTCGTCGTCCAGCGCGTGGCCCGGCCGCAGCTTGACGAAGAGTACCACGCGGACGTCGCCCTGCCAGTCCTGGCCGATGACGATGGATTCCTCCACTGCGTCCAGCTTCTCGACCTGGCGGTAGATCTCCGCCGTGCCGATGCGCACGCCGCCGGGGTTGAGGGTAGCGTCCGACCGTCCGTAGACGATGATGCCGTCGTGTTCGGTCAACTCGACGAAGTCGCCGTGGTGCCAGATGTTGGGATAGGTCTCGAAATAGGCGGCGCGGTATCTTGCGCCGTCAGGGTCATCCCAGAAGCCGATGGGCATGCAGGGGAAGGGCTTCACGCAGACCAGTTCGCCCTTCTCGCCGCGTACCGGCCGGCCCGTGTCGTCGAAGACCTCGACCGCCATGCCCAGGCAGCGGCGCTGGATCTCGCCGCGCCAGACCGGGCCGATGGGATTGCCGCCGAGGAAGCAGGAGACGATGTCGGTGCCCCCGGCGATGGAGGAAAGGCAGACGTCTTTCTTGATGTGCGCGTAGACGTAGTCGAAGCCCTCCGGCACCAGTGGTGAGCCGGTCGAGGTTATCAGGCGCAGCGCCGGGAAGCTGTGGTTGGACTGCGGGTCGAGCCCGGCCTTGCCCAGGGCGTCGATGTACTTCGCCGAGGTGCCGAAGAGCGTCGCCTTTTCGGTTTCGGCAAAGTCGAAGAGGATGTTGCCGTCCGGCGCGAAGGGCGAGCCGTCATAGAGCAGCAGCGTGGCTTCGCAGGCGAGCGCAGAGACCAGCCAGTTCCACATCATCCAGCCGCAGGTGGTAAAGTAGAAAACCCGGTCATCGGCTTTCACGTCACAGAGCAGTCGGTGTTCCTTCAGGTGCTGCAGCAGGGTGCCGCCGATGCCGTGGACGATGCACTTGGGCTTCCCCGTGGTGCCGCTGGAAAACATGATGTAGAGCGGCGCGTTGAAGGGCTGGCGGGCAAAGGCGATCTCGCCGGCTTCAAAGGGCGCGACAAAATCCGCGAGGCCGACGGCGCCTTCGATGACGCCGACATCCGGTGCCGCATCGAGATAGGGCACCACGACGACCTTCTGCAGGCTCGGCATCTGCGCCGTGAACGCCGCCACCCGCGGCCGCGAGTCCAGCGCCTTGCCGTTGTAGTAATAGCCGTCGGCGCAGAACAGCACCTTGGGCTCGATCTGGCCGAAGCGGTCGAGCACGCCCTGCACGCCGAAATCAGGCGAGCAGGACGACCAGACCGCACCCAGCGACGTGGCCGCCAGCATGGCGATCACCGTCTCCGGCATGTTGGGCAGGAAGCCGGCCACGCGGTCGCCGGCGCCGACTCCCTCGGCCGCCAGGGCCTGGGCAACGCGGGAGACCTGATCGTAGAGGTCCCGGTGGGAGAGGCGGCGCTTCACCTTGTCCTCGCCCCAGAACACCATGGCATCGTCCGCGTCTCCAGGGTCACCGGGACGGCGGCGCAGCAGGTTCTCCGCGAAGTTCACCTTCGCTTTGGGGAAAAAGGCGGCCCCGGGCATCTTGTCGCCGTCGATGAGTACGGGGCCGCGGGTGTCATCGGCAACGACGCCGCAGAAGTCCCAAACCGCGCACCAGAAGTCTTCGATCTCGCTGACCGACCAGGCATAGAGATCGTCATAGCCGGTGAGGGCGGTGCCGTGGCTCTTGTTCACATGGTCGATAAAGGCGGTCAGGTTGGCCGCGGCGACCCGCGCTTGCGAGGGCTGCCAAAGCGGTTCACTCATGCTTTCTTCCCTGTCTGGACTGTTCTTCCGCAGGCCTTGCGCCTGCCGTTTTGTGCAGTATGGCGAAGCCTCCCCCTATGATCCAGCCCGGCTTGGAGGCCCCCAGCGCCCGG
This sequence comes from Pelagibius sp., assembly GCF_965249265.1. Taxonomy (NCBI): domain Bacteria; kingdom Pseudomonadati; phylum Pseudomonadota; class Alphaproteobacteria; order Rhodospirillales; family Rhodovibrionaceae; genus Pelagibius; species Pelagibius sp. The sequence continues at coordinate 5,436,339 of NZ_OZ252224.1, forward strand.
TCGTCGCATGGCTGCCTTGCGGCGGCATGGGTGGCGGCGGTGCCCGCTTGGGTTTAGTATCGCCGGGCATGTCTCCCCCTTCGTCTCTTCTCGCGCGCGGAAAGGCTCTGCCCGCTCCGCTGCAGGGCGCCTTATTGATGATCGCCGCCGCGTTTCTCTTCGCGGTGATGAACGCGGCGATCAAGCTGGCGGCGGCGGAGGGGCTGCATCCCTTCCAGATCGCCTTTTTCCGCAACGCCTTCGCGCTGAGCCTGATGCTGCCCTGGCTCGCCCGCATGGGTTTTGGGGTTCTGCACACGGACCGTCTGAAGGTGCATCTCTGGCGCGCCGGCATCGGCCTTATCGCCATGCTCTGCTGGTTCACCGCGGTGGTGCGCATGCCGATGGCCGAGGCGGTGGCGCTGAACTTCACGGTGCCGCTCTTCGCCACCGCCGGTGCCGCCATCTTCCTGGGGGAAACCGTGCGCGCCCGGCGCTGGACCGCCACCATCGTCGGTTTCCTCGGCGTCCTGATCATCCTGCGCCCCGGCTTTGCCGAGCTGACGCCGGTCACGAGCCTGCCGATCATCGCCGCCTGTTTCATGGCGATCACGGTGCTCATCGTAAAGTCGCTGTCGCGCACCGAAGAGCCCATGGCGGTGGTGCTCTATATGAACTTGCTGCTGACCCCGCTGTCGCTGGTCCCGGCGCTCTTCGTCTGGCAGACGCCCAGCCTGCGCGCCCTCCTGCTGATGGCATTCGTCGGGGCCTGTGCGGTGCTGGCGCATATCGCTTTCACCCGTTCCTTCGCCAGGGCCGACGCCTCTGCGGTTCTGCCCTTCGACTATGCCCGCCTGCCCTTCGTCGCCGCCATCGGCTTCTTTCTTTTTGGCGACGTACCGGACCTCTGGACCTGGGTCGGCGCCGCCGTCATCGCCGCCTCGGCGGTTTACATCGCCCACCGTGAGAGCCGGGTTGCCAAGGTGCGCCAGACCCACCGGCCGGGCAGCGAAGCGGTGAAGGCCAAGACCTGATGGCGGACTTGCCACGCAGCAACATTGTCGCTGCCTGGCAGCGGCTTTCGCCCAACCATCGCGGCGCCCTCTGGATGATCGGCGCCAGCCTGGGCTTCACCGTCAACTCCGCTTTCGTGAAAACCCTCAGGGCCGAGGATGTGGACACCTTCCAGATCGCCTTTGCCCGGGCCCTCTTCTCCCTGGCCGCCTTGGCGCCGTTTTGCTACCGCGCGGGGGCCGGGGTGTGGCGCAGCAAGGCGCCGGGCCTGCAACTGGGGCGTTCGCTCTGCGCGGCTGTGGCGATGATCTGCGGCTTCTATGCCGTCGGTCAGCTGCCCCTGGCCGAGTTTACGGCTCTTACCTTCACCCTGCCGCTCTTCGTGGTGGTGCTGGCGGTGGCGATGCTGAAGGAGGAGGTGCGCTGGCGGCGTTGGCTGGCCACCATTGTGGGTTTTCTCGGCGTGCTCATTATGGTGCGCCCTGGTGCCGCCGCCTTCGACCCGGCGGCGCTGGTGGCCCTGGCCTCGGTACTGGGGATCGCCCTTGCGGTGGTCATTCTCAAGAAGCTGCCGGCCGGCGAAAGCCACGTCACCATGTTGATCTATTTCTGCTTCACCTCCATCGCACTCAGCATCGGCCCGGCGCTTTACTTCTGGCAGTGGCCGACGGCCTGGCAGTGGCTGCTGCTGGCGGCGGTCGGGGTTCTGGGGGTCGGCTCCCAGGCCATGATCATCCGCGCCTACCGTGTGGGCGAGGCCAGCTTTGTCGCGCCCTTCGACTATCTGAAGCTGATTCTGGCCGGTCTCATCGGCTTTCTGATCTTTGCCGAGGTGCCGGATGCCTGGACCGCCCTCGGCGCCCTGGTCATCGTCGGCTCGACCTTCTACATCGCCCGGCGCGAGGCGGCCCAGCGCAAGGTCACGGCAGCGCCTGGGGCGGCGGAATAAGCTGTTAAGGGAACGCTATACCTTTATCGCCAGGGCGCCGTAGGAACTGGCGAGGCTGGCAATGACGATGAGGGTCAGCGGGCGGCGCAGGGCCCGGTACCAAGCCGGTGCATTACCGGCGGCGATGGCGCGGAGGTCGCCGAAGTAGACCCCGGCGAAACCCAGGACCATGAGCAGCAGGCCGTAGACCGGGTTCAGCAGCAGCGCCAGCCAGCCCAGCAGCGCCGGGACCACCGACCAGCCGAGGCGGCGATAGCTGATCTCACCATCCCCCAGGGCCAGGCCCCAGTGCACCGCCCCCATAAAGGAGAGGATGACGGCGCCATAGGCCAACTGAATATCCAGCGCGGCGAGGGAGTCGGGATAGTCGGCGAGCCAGAGACCCAGGCTGGCGGCGAGGAACGGCAGCAGGCCCGCAAAGCCCAGCACCAGGGCCGGACGCGGCACGGCGGCCAGATTGCTTTTATCAGCCATAGGTCAGGCGGCCATGAATCACGCTGCGGTTTTCTTCAGCCCGAGGCGCAGCAGGGCTTTCTTGGCGCGCAGGCGGTGCCGTCCCCTGACATGGTTGGATACCAGGCCGAGGGTGGCGAAGAGCACCGTGGCGTCGTCGGTGAAGCCGAGACCGGCGATGAAGTCGGGGATCATATCGCTGGGCAGCACGAAGTAGGCGAGGGCGGCCATCAGGGTGGCTTTCACCGGCAGCGGGGTCTCCGGATCGCGGGCGCAGTAATAGGCCGCCGTCGCGTCTTCCAGGAACGGCGCCTTGCCGAGGGTGAGGCGCAGCTTGGCCCAAAACCCCTTGGAAACCGTTGTTTCGTCACGCTGAAGCTGTGCCGGATCATAGGGCACAAGGGCGCCCGCGGACGTCGTTTCCTTCTCCGTCATGGCCATAATATGGTCCCGCCGCGGCTGCTTCGCAATGCCTGCCCCCCAGTCCCTTTCCCCTATCCGGCCGCCGTTGTATTTTCGCCGCCGCCGCCTTACTCCCCCTTTCAGGAGGTTGATCCGTGACCGACGAAAATGCATTCCGGCAACAGGGCTTTCCCGATGCCATCAAACAGCTTGAACCCTACAGCGGCCGCTTTGAGGCCTTTCGGCTGTCCGGGCGGGGCTGCGATGTCTACTTCGCGTCCTATCCCGCCGGGACCGAGATCGAGCCGCATAGCCATGATACGGAAAACCACGGCCTGATTACGCTGGGGGCGTTGATCCTGATCGTCGACGGCAAGGAAACCCGCGTACCGGCGGGGTCCTGGTATCACATCCCCGCGGGCCAGATCCACGCCGCCCGCTTCGAGGAAGACACCGAAGAAATCGAACTCTGGTTCGCCTCTTAGATCGGCAAGCCGGTCGGCCAAGGTCACATCAAAAAACGGAAGGGAACAGCCCTCTTGCTCGACACCGCAAAGAAACATCCCATGGTGATGCCGGACGGCACCGTCATCGAGCAGGTCGTTCACTTGAAGGCGGTCATCGACCATCCGCGCATCGTCGCCGGCGACTACAGCTACTATCACGACTTTCAACTGCGTGATGACTACGCCGCCGTCATCGCGCCCTACCTCTTTCCCCTGAGCCCGGAGAAATTGGTGATCGGCCGCTTTGCGCAGATCGCCCATGGGGTGCGCTTCATCACCAGCTCGGCCAACCACGACATGAGCGGTTTCTCCACCTACCCCTTCGGCAACTTCATGATGACAGAGGAGATGACCGAGGCCGAGGTGAAGGATCTCTTCGCGGTGACGGCGAACAAGGGCGATACCGTCGTCGGCAACGATGTCTGGATCGGCATGGAGGCTGTGGTCATGCCCGGCGTAACCATCGGCGACGGCGCCATTGTCGCCGCGCGTTCCGTGGTGGTGAACGATGTTGCGCCTTACACAATCGTCGGCGGTAATCCCGCGAAGTCTCTGAAGGCGCGTTTTCCCGACGCGGTGATTGCAGCCCTGCTGGACATAAAGTGGTGGCTCTGGCCCATCGCCGTGATCGAGGAGAACCTCGACGTCATAACCGGGAGCGATATCGATGCCCTGCGCAGCCTTGCTTCGGCAATCGGCGGTCAAGACGAAGGCTAGCGATCCGATCTAGAGGCAGGCCCCGTCCCTGTAGGCGCCATCGATAAGGCGGGGGATCGCGACGCTACAGCCCTCATCCGCGGCCCAGGTAACATCGTCGGGGTAGCCTGCCGCGATCAGTTCCTGGCCCGAAGGACACTGGGTCAGGGCGCCGGCAAGATCGTCGCATAGTTCCCGATAAGCCCCCGCGGCGGCGGCGGCATCGGAGCTCAAGCGCCCGTTCAGCCGCGCCAGCACCGCTCCTGCGCCCAGCAGGTCCTCCAGGGCCGGGCGCAAGCTGCCGTCGGGCCAGTGTTCTCCGGCGGCGATCACCAAGACTCTTGCGTCCGCGGGAACGGCCGCAGCCACGGCGGCCGCGTTGCGCAGGCAGGCAGCAAAGGCGGTTTTGTTTCCGACCAGGGTGGAGAGGGTCGAGCCGTTGGGGGAGGGCAGGACCAGTCGCGCGCCGGCGTCGAGCGCTGCCAGGCTTGGTGGCGACAGGCTGGGCCCGCCGTCCCGGCGAGATCCGGCAAGCACCGCCTGCTGCTCCGCCGCAAAGGCCGCTGCGGTTGCGTCGCGGTAGCGGTAGGGCAGAACCGCGGCGCCCCGTGACACCGCGACATCGACGGCGGTCGAGAACGACAGTACGTCGACGATGACGACAACATCGCTGGCCGGCAGGCGGTCGTTCAGCCCGGCCTTGCCCCAGGCGAAATCCACTTGGATATCAGACATGCTTGGCCCTTGTTTACCGCTCCGCCAGCAGAAGCAATGCTTGGATGCAGGCCCGGAAAGATGTCAGCGGTTGGCGGTCTGCGTCTGCGGGTCGTCGTCTTCGCTGAGGTCTTCCGGCAGGGTCACGATGACCCTTGTGCCGCTGCCCAGCTTGCTTTCGATTTCCAGGTTGCCGCCATGCAGTTCGACCAGTGCCTTGGTCAGCGGCAAGCCGAGGCCGGCGCCCTGATAGTTGGCGCTGTGGGCCGGGCTGAGGCGGCGAAAGGGCTCCAGGACGGCGGGTATGTCCTCCTGGCGCATGCCGATACCGTTGTCCACGACCTCGATGCGAAAGGGCCCGCCTCTGGCGCTCCGCAGGTCCATGGCCACGGCGCCGCCGGCCGGTGTGAACTTTATCGCGTTGGAGAGCAGGTTGAGCACGATCTGGCGCAGCTTTGTACCGTCGGCACAGAGCTTCGGCCATTCTTCCGGGTTGCCGGTGACCGAGAGCGTCACCTGGGCGCGTTCGGCCTGGCTGCACACCAGTTGGCTGCAGAGCTTGACGATTTCGTTGATGTCCACGGTCTCGCGCAGGAGCTGGAGTTCGCCGGCCTCGATGATCGAAAGGTCGAGGAGGTCGTTGATCAGGTTAAGCAGATGCTCGCCGCTGTCGTGAATGTGCTTCACGTAGCTTTCGTAGCGCTCGCTGCCCAGCGGGCCGAAGGCTTCGCGGCCGATCAGGTCGGAAAAGCCGATCACGGCGTTCAGGGGCGTGCGCAGTTCGTGACTCATGTTGGCCAGGAACTCGGTCTTGGCGCGACTTGCTTCCATGGCCGAATCCCGCGCGCGGCGCAGCTCCTGCGTGGTTTCCTCGATCTTGCGGTGCTGCAGGCCCAGTTGATCATAGGCGCGCTGGACTTCGCGCGACTGAAGCCTCAGCTCCTCCTGGGTCGCCAAGAGCTCTTCTTCGTGCTTCTTCAGCGCGGTGATGTCGACGTGGACGGTGGCCGTGTGGCCGCGGTCGGTCCGGCGGGCGATGGAACTCAGCCAGCGCCCGTTGGAAAGCTGCTCGACCTGCGGCTCATGCCCGTTGCGGCCGAGGGCAAGCTGGCGTTCGATCCATTGTTCCAGATCCTCTTCGCCGCTGACGACGGAAACCGGTGTCGCGCAGCTGCGCAGCAGGGTGCGGCGGTCTGCCCCCCTGAAAAGCTGATCTTTGGCGAGGGAAAGAATGCGGCGATAGTTCTCGTTCCAGAGCAGCAACTGGTCCTTGGCGTCGAAGAGGGCAAAGGCCTCCGAGGTGTCGGAGATCGCCAGCCACTCGCTGCGCTCGTCGCGGATCTGTTCTACCAAAAGGCTGTTCTGGCGCCGGGCGCGCAGCGCCTCCATGAAAGAGCGGTGGACGATACTGGTGGAGATCAGCATCGCCAGGGTCATGATCAGCGCAAAGCAGGCCAGTCCGATATGGGTGCGGTCGCCGATCCAGGCGAAGTAAAGCGCCCAGGGCAGGATGGATGCGCCGACGAAAGCGGCGGCGGCGAGCGGCACGGCACCCAGGGTTGTCGTGGCGCCGGCTGCCATGGCGGCGATCACGATGGCCATCAGAAGGCGCTGATCGGGGGCGAGGTAGGGGTCGAAACCGACGCTGGCCCCCCAGAGCAGCCCGGTGATGCCGGCCCAGATGGCGGCCTTGTGCAGCGTCGCCCGGCGCACCGGTTTCGGCTCGGGTCTTTCAGCGGCCCGCTGTGCCGACCAGGTCCGCCAATGCTGCCAGCGATGCAGGCGCAGCAGGGAAAAGGCCCAGATCAGGCCGAGCCAGGTCAGCAGGGCGGGTTTCGGCACCGCCTCCCAGAGCATCACAACGGTGATGAAGGAGTTGACCAGGCTGACGGTGGAGTTGATCGGCGTGTAGCGGGCGAAGCCTTCGAGCTGTTGACGGCGCAGTTGTCCGTCTTCCGCCGTGAAGCGGCTTAACAAACCCTTGCCCATAACATCACGCGACGACATGCAAAGCTCTTAAAGTAATAAGTCCAATAACGGATGCAGCGGTGAAATTGATTGTTTTATTGCTTCAGCTTAACCGAAAACCATCCGGAACTTTAAAGTGAATGTTGCTGCGTGGCGCAATTATTTCGCGCTGCGCGTATTCAGTGTTGTCCGCCTTCGGTATTGGCCGACTTTGAGACGCGTCTTGCCCGGCCCGATAAACCAACAGCCCCGAAGCGTTAATGCTCCGGGGCTGCGGCTGGAATAGCGGCACTTGTCGGTCAGGCCGAGGCAGCGGCCTCCATCGGCGGCTCGTCCTCCGCCGCGGCTTGTGCACTCTCGGCCGCTTCGGGCTCTTCCGCGCCCTCGCCCAGGTTCGCCTTGCGCTGTGCTTCGGCGCGTTCCAGCTCGCGGGCCAGATCGCCGACCCGGCGAATGATCTCCTTTACCGAAGGTGTTTCGCCGCCCGATTCCGCAGAGGACTCCGCAGGGGCGGACTCGGCCTCGGCCGCCGTCTCGGTGGTGGCTTCCTCGGCTGCCGCGGTCTCCGATACCGGTTCCTCGGCGCCCCCGGCCTCGGGGATGTCTTCCTCGGCGCTTGCGGCCTCGGTCAAATCTTCCTCGGCGCTTGCGGCCTCGGTCATGTCTTCCTCGGCGCTTGCGGCCTCGGTCATGTCTTCCTCGGCGCTTGCGGCCTCCGGTGTATCGGTTTCCGGATCTTCAGCCGTCTCAGGCGCCGCTTCCGCCTCCGCCACAAGCTCTTCCTCGCCTGCAGCCTCGGGCTGTTCTTCAACTGCTGCCTCGACAGCGTCCTCGGCCGTCTCTTCCCCAGTGGCTTCTTCCCCAGTGGCTTCTTCCGCTGGGCTTTCGTCGACCGGGGTTTCTTCCCCAGGCGCTTCATCCACCGGGGCTTCATCCACCGGGGCTTCATCCACCGGGGCTTCATCCACCGGGGCTTCTTCGACGGCTGCCGCTTCCTCGGCGGCGTCGCCGTTCACGTCGGCTGCCTCCGCTTCGGCGCTCTCCGCTTCAGGCGACGCCTCTGTGGCCATCTCTTCGGCAGCCGCTTCTTCGACAGCCGCCTCTGCAGCTTCCTCGCCATCCGCATCAACGGCGGCGGGCGTCTCGGCCTGGATCTCCTCGGCCGGGTCGTCTTCAGCCTGGATGTCCTCTGCAGCTTCTTCCTCTAGCGGCGCTTCATCCGACGCGATGTCTTCAGTGATCGCCTCGGGCTCGGCGATATCCTCTGCCGGCATCTCGCTATCGGCGGCCTCAGGATCTTCCATCGCCGCTGCCTCGGCCTCGTCCGCTTCCGGTCCGGCCTCGGCTTCCATCGCATCAGGCTCGGCAGCCGCGTCCTCGGTTGCTTCTTCTGCAGCCGGCGCGTCGCTTTCCATCTCCGCTTCCGGCGCGGGCTCGGCGATCACTTCGGGGGCCGTTTCGGGGGCCGGTGCGGCGGTGCCGCCCTGAACCAGCGCGGTCACGCGGGATTCGATGTCCTGCAGGGTCTTGGTGAAGGTTTTGGCTTCGATCGACAGCAGAACCGAGTGCAGCATGGAGCGCAGCTCTTCGTTTTCCTGGGCGATCCGCGCGCCCTCTTCTTCCTGCTTTTCGATCTCGGCGCGGGCGCTGACCAACTGACCCTCAAAGGTCTCGAGAAGGCCGATCAGGCGCTCGCTGTAATGCTGCTGCTGTTCATCGATCAGGCCAAAGCGTTGCTCGGCGGCTTCCACCCGTTGGCGCAGGTCGTTGATTTCGGTCATAGGAGAAAAGTCCTTTAACTGCTGACCGGTGCAGTATGGCGGGCAAAGGCTTGTCTTTTCCTTAATGGAAAGACTTCGTTTACCACGCTGGTTAAGGCCCGCGCGGCACAACTGCCGGTTTTGTCTAGATCGTTTCCGACTTGGGCCGGTTCCGTTTAAACATGAATGACTCTAGCTCTCGGGCCGCAGACGCGGACGTCCCTGGCTGACCGCGACATCGCCCTCGATCAGGGTCCACTCGACGATCTGCCGCATCACCTTGCCCAGTGCCTCGTCGAAGGCGACGATGACGGCGCCCAACTGGTCGGCTTCCGACTCGACAAAGTACTGAAACGACTGGGAAGCGACGATGGAGCGCCGCGGCATCTGCACCAGCTTGGCATTCAAGCCGACCCAGGCCTGGGGCTTGCCGTTGTTGTAGTAGATCGCCTGGAACTCGCGCAGCTCGGTCTTGAGGATGAAGTCGGCCCGCAAACCCACGGATTCCCGCCCGATGGAGACGATCTTGCCCGAGTTTTCAAAGGATTCGATCATCAGGGTCTGGACCATCAGCGGGGCCCGGTCGGCCCAGCCGGAGCGCGCATAGTATTCCAACTGGGTCGGATTGCGCTGCAGGGCAATGCGCGTGGTGTTCAGGCCGGCGTTGGCGATGGGGGCCTCCAGGATCAACTGCCACCTGGCCTCCGGCAGGTCGTCGCGGAAGGAGCTCTTTGGCGTCAGGCGGAACAGATCCGGCGGCGGGCCCTGTCCGGGAACCGCCAGATTGCAGCCCGGGGCCAGCGCCACGACGGGCAGGGCCGCCATGGCGCGCAGCAGGCGGCGGCGGCCTTCGGCGGCGCCGGATGCGGGGGGCGTGCCGGGCTCAACAGAAAGCCCGGCCGGCAGGTTCTTATTACTGTGCTTCATAGCCTTGCTGTTGGTCTCCGAAAATGAAACGGGCGGGGTCCCTCTGGACCTCGGTGGTGACACGGTTGAGCACCACCACAAGGTCGCGGGCCTCGGTCAGCAGAGTGGTCAACTCATAGAGCCCGGAATTGGCGAAATCGCGGATCGGCTCCCGGTTCTCCGCGATCATGATTTCCAACTGGTTGGAGGCCGCGGTCAGGTTCTCTGCCGTGACCTGCAGGCTGGCGATCAGTTCGCGCGCGTCCTCGCTGGTCAGGGTAACCTCGCGGTCGATGGAGCCGGCCATGGATTCAAAGCTGGAGAGGGTGGTATCGGCGCGCTCGGTCAGCGTGCCGATGTTGGTTTCCAGCGAGCCGGCCATGGTCTCCAGGCTGCCGGTGGCCTCGCGCAGGTTCTCCATGGTCAGGGCGGCATCGGCGATCAAGGCGTCGATGTTGTCGCTGTTCTTGGCGACCGCCCCGGTGACGGCGGAAAGGCTGGCGATCAGGTCCTCGATGTTCTTGAGGTTGCGGTCACTGAGCAAAGCCTGGGCGCGCAGCAACAGAACATTCACGTTGTCGAGGACTTCCGGCGCGCCCTCCAGAACCTGTTCGAAGGAAGATGTGCCCGGCGGAATCTCCGCATAGCGCTGACCCGGCGGTGGCTCCAGCGGCGGCGCCCCGGGTGAGCCGCCGGTCAGCAGCACGTAGCGCCCGCCGGTCAGGCCTTCCAGTTCCAGGGTCGCCTGGCTGTCGCTGCGCACCGGGGTGCGCTTTTCCACCTCGATGCGCACGCGGATCGCGGTGGGACGGTCCGGGTCCAGATCGACGGAGATGACCTCGCCGACCCGCACGCCGTTATAGCGCACCGGGCTGCCTTCCTTGACGCCGGTAACCGCGCTCTCGAAGATCACGTCGTAACGGGCGAATTCGGTGTCGAACTGAAACTTGGCGAGCCAAAGCACGAAACCGAGCAGACCAAAGGCCAGCGCCAGCACGAAGAGGCCGACCATGATGTAGTTGGCACGTGTCTCCATGAAGCCTCTTAAGTCCCCTGTTTCGGTCTCATTGTGCAGGCCCGGTTTCCGTTGCGCCGGCCTGCTCTGCACTGCCTGCAGCAGCACGCCCGCGCGGACCGCCGAAATACTCTTGAATCCAGGGGTCCGGCTCTCGCATGAGCTCTTCTATGGTTCCCACCTTAACACGTTTGTTTACCAGCACGGAAACCCGGTCGCAGATCGCATAGAGCGAGTCGAGGTCGTGGGTGACCATCACAACCGTCAGGCCCAGCGCCTTCTGCAGGTCGCCGATCAGCAGATCGAAATTGGCGGCGCCGATGGGATCGAGCCCCGCCGTCGGCTCGTCCAGGAACAGGATATCCGCATCCAGCGCCAGGGCGCGGGCAAGGCCGGCGCGTTTGCGCATGCCGCCGGAAAGCTCCGCCGGATACTTGTGGGCGGCGTCGGGCGGCAGGCCGACCATGGAGACTTTCACGTCGATCAGCTCGCGGCGCAGCGCCGGTGAGAGATCGCTGTGCTCCTTCATCGGCACCTCGATGTTCTGGGCGACCGTCAAGGAGGAAAATAGGGCGCCGTCCTGAAACAACACCCCCCAGCGCGCCTGCATGGCCATGGTCTCCGCCGCGGAGAGGCCGGCCAGGTCGCGGCCGAAGACGGTGATGCGGCCGGCGGCCTGCTTGTTCAGGCCGATGATGGTGCGGATCAGCACCGACTTGCCGGTGCCCGAGCCGCCGACCACCCCCATGACCTCGCCGGGCTGGACGGAGAATTCCAGGTTGTCGTGGATCACCGTGGGGCCGAACTGGGTGCGCAGGCCCTCGATGGAAAGGACCGGCGATGCCGTGCGGCTCTCTCCGTTGGCGGTGGTGCCCTGTCCCGGGTTTTGCCCGGTATTGGTGCCTTCGATCACCGCCATGACCTAGAACCCGATCACGGAGAAGAAGATCGAGAGCAGCGCGTCCAGCACGATCACCAGGAAGATCGACTCGACCACCGCGCGGGTGGTCTGCTGTCCTACGGATTCGGCGCTGCGCGAGACCTGGAGTCCTTCATAGCAACCGACCATGCCGATGATGAAGGCGAAGAACGGCGCTTTCACGATGCCCACCGCCAGGGTGCCCACCGTCACCGCGTCGTTCAGTTGCCGGGCAAATTGGAAGAAGGAGATGTCCAGCACGATCGTCGCCATGACCGCGCCGCCGAGCAGGCCCATGATATCGGCGTAGAAGGTCAGCAGCGGCAGCACCAGCACCAGCGCAATCACCCGCGGCATGACCAGGACCTCCATAGGGTCCAGGCCCAGGGTGCGCATGGCATCGATTTCCTCGTTCACCTTCATGGTGCCGATCTGGGCGGTGAAGGCGCTGCCGGAGCGGCCGGCGACGATGATGGCGGTGAGCAGGATGCCCATTTCCCGCAGGATACCCACAGCGACCAGGTTCACGGTGAAGATCTGGGCCCCGAACTGAGCCAGCTGATCGGCGCCCTGGTAGGCCAGCACGACGCCGACCAGAAAGGAAATCAGACCGACGATGGGCAGGGCATTAAGGCCGGTTTGTTCCATCTGGCTGATCAGGGCAGTGAAGCGAATGCGCCAGGGCATGGCCAGAGAGCGCGCCAATACGATGATGGTGAGCCCGAGAAACGACAGCAGATCGGTTGCCTCGCGGCTGATCCTGACTGTTTCCCGCCCCAGGCGCAGGGCCACGGCAACCAGCGGATTGTCGGCCTTCGGGGCCGGCGGACACTCTATATGCCGGGCGGCGACGGTATCCATCAGCCGCTCCACCGCCGGCGGTACGCCAACGAGCGTAACCTCCAGGCCCTTGTCTTTCAGGTTTCCCAGGGTGCGGTCCAGTATCCAGGCGCCGGCACTGTCGACGGCGCCGCAGTGCGAAAGATCCAGAGCGCCGGTGCGGGCGCCCGCCGGATCGAGGCCGCGCAGGGCGGCGTCGTGGCGCGCCAGTTCGCGGGTCGTCCAGTCACCGACGAACTGCAGAGTCAGGTGGTCGCCGTCCCGCGCTACCTCCAGGGAGGAGGCGGCCAGAAGCTCTTCTGCGGCGCTCACGCGGCTGCTCCCACCGTTATGACCCCTTTGTTCAGCCCCCGTCGCTCAGCCCTTGTCGGGCCCGATTTCGCTCAGGCTCCGTTTCTGGCGGCCCTTTGCCCTAAGCCGCTGCCATATAATAACTATTTTACCCGGCTTGTCTCCTAGCCTTATCTCCGGGCCTTATCTCCGGGCCTTATCTCCCTACCTCAGGGGCCGGCCCTTGTGAGGTTTAGCCGGGCAGGCAGGTGATCTCCGCCTCGTGGCGGACGGGGAAATTGACGGAATTGGCGATAAAGCAGGTTTTATTCGCTTCCCCGTGCAGTTTTTCGCCCACTTCCAGGTCGCTGCCGGCCGCGAGGACCACCTTGGGGCGCAGCACCACCTCGGTGAAGCGCCCGCTGTAGCCCTCCTGATGCATGATGCCGCTGGCGTTGTCTTCATAAGCAACCACTGTCACGCCCTGCAGGGCGGCGAGGGCGAGATAGGACAACATGTGGCAGGAGGAGAGCGCGAGCAGCAACATCTCTTCCGGGTTATGGATTTCCGGATCTCCCATAAACGCCGTATCGGCGGTCATGGCGAGAGAGGCCTTGCCCTCGAAGTCGGCCCGATGGGCGCGCGAGAAGGTCTTGTAGTCTTCTGCCGGGCCGTCCTCTGCGCCGGTCCAGGTGAGTTGCAAACGATAGTGATGGTCTTTGCCACGGGGCATCGGGAACTCCTTTCGCAGTCGGACAGCGCTCTTCTATGTCGGGCTGGTGACGAGAGAGCATCTATGAGAGCGATTGGGCGGCGTCGGTCATGCAGTGGTTCCAGGGATTGCCGGGGCGCTGCAGGCCGCGCTCCGACAGCAGCGCGCGGGCGAGGCCCTTGCGTCCGGCTTTCAAGGCCGCGTCGATGAGCAACAGTTCGAAAAGATCGCGCTGCGCCCGGCTGCCGCCGATCTGATAAAGCGCCGAGCGATGCGGCAGCAGACCGTCGACGGCTTCGGCGAAGCGACCCTGGCGATGGGCCGCGGCAGCGCGCGCCAGGGGCAGGGCGATGTTGCGGGCGACGCCGGCCTCGGTACCCTTACCTTCGGCGAAGCGTTCCAGGCTGCTCAGCGCCGTCGCCACCGCATCGTCCTCTTTGTCACCGCCGCCGTTTGCGCGGGCGGCGGCCAAGGCCATGACGTAGTGAGGATCGCCGAAGACCATACAGTGGTCCTCACTCATGGCGCGGCACTTCTCGCCCAGCTCCGCCCAGCGCGCGCCCACCGCGATCCCGCGCTGTTCCAGGCGCCAAAGCAGGGCGATAGCATTGATGACATCGAGAAACTCTTCGGACTGATCGGCCCGCACCTTCTTGTCATAGTCGTTCAGCACCGCGTCGTGGTCTCCCAGTTCAAGCCGGAACAGGCAGCGGTGCCAATGCACGTGGTAGATAAAGTTGTGGCAGGCGGCCCAATGCGATTCCAGGCCGCCGATCCAATCGATGCCTTCGCGCGGGCGGTCCTGCATTTCCATTACGTGGGCGACGGCATGGGCCGCCCAGATGTCCGCCGGGTTGCGGTCGATGGCAGCGCGGCCGGTGTTCTCGGCGGCGCTGTAGTCACCGCATTCCTCCAGCGCGAAAGCCTTGATTCCCAGCACGTATCCGTAGCCGGGAACGTCGTCGTTCCAGGCATAGAGGGGACGGGCAACACCGTTGCGCATCGCCGCGGCCTCGCCGAGATAGAAGTGCAGATACTGCGCCAGCCTGAGAGCGACAAGGTCGTGGGGATGGTCCAGCAGGATCGCCTCCCAGGCCGCTGCCGCCTTGCGCAGGTCGCCGTCGAGCCAAAGTTGGAGAGCGTCCAGATGCCGCAATTCACGTTCGTTGGCGCCACGCTCCCGTGCCGCGTCGCGGGCGGCAGCCAGGGCCTTGGCGGCGGGCGCGACCAGCGCGCGCTTGCAGAACAACAGCAGGAAACAACCCTTCAGGCAGAGCGCCATCGGCATGGTCGGATCCAGAGCGAGGGTTTCCTTCAGGCGGTCGCCGGTTTGTCGTTCGAAGGCCATGTAGGCCTCGACGGTTGCGTCGAACGCCTGCATCGCTTCGGCGGAAGCGGCGGTCTGCGACAAACCTCTGATATCTTCGTGCATCGTTCTCGATCGTCTCCCGCGTCTTGCGGTCGCGCGGCGGCGATACGATAGACTCGTCCGGCAGACTTTCCAAAGACTGAAAAGGATAAAGAGGAGCCCTGGAAGGTTCTCTTGCGTGACACGTCACTCGGCGGCGGCGTCGAACCCGAGAGCGTAAGCGCGTTCCTTTTCCGCAGAGGCGCCGATGCGCGCTGCATAGGTGCCGCGGTCGTAGAGATAGTCGTGGCTATGAATAACCACCCGTGTTTCGTCGACGAGGACAACGGCGTAGGCCGGCTCCTCATAACTGAACGACAAGCTTTCGTCGCCCGCAGCGAAGTCCAGCCAGACCTGATGGTTGGTGCCGCGAAGGGTGGAGGTCGGGATGCCGAGCCAGGAGCCGCAGATCGGCCGATGCACATGGCCGTAGAAGAGATGACGGATCTTGCCGGCATGGGGTTCGATCGCAGCGCGGAAGGCGGCAGCCTGGGTCAGTCCGATGCGGTCCATCTCTGCGATGCCGACATCGAAAGGCGGATGATGCATGAAGATGAAGGCCGGGGAGGGGAGTGCCGCGAGTTCGCGCTCCAGCCAGGCGAGGCGTTCCTCGCAGTACCAGCCGGCCGCGGTGCCCGGCTGGTTTGTGTCGAGGAACAACAGAGTTCCGGCGGCCGTTTCGCGCCGGCCCTGAACGAAACCGCCGGCATCCTCCAGCGCACCTGGAAAGGCGATCTGAAAAGCCGCGCGATCGTCGTGGTTGCCAAGCAAAGGGATCACCGGCGGATGCAGGGGCGCCAGGGAGTCCACGAGGCTTGCGTAAGCTTCCGGCTCGCCCCAGTGGGTTAGATCGCCGGTAATCACCACGACCTCGGCATCGCCGTGATGACGGTTGATGTCGGCCACCGCCGCATCCAGCCGTGCCCGCGGATCGAGGCCGTAGAGATTCAGACCTTCGGCGACGAGATGGGTGTCGGTCAGATGGACGATCTTCATCATGGTTCGCTCCCTTCGTGCTGCGATCCGGAAGGCGCCCGGCTTTGGCGAAGCGGACGGGTGCTTTCGGCGACCGGACTATAAAATCCGATTGCTACAGTTTGAGGTCGCCGCCGCCTGTATCACGCGTTTAAGGAGAGAGTTCGTGACATACTCTCCTTAACGGATATGCTATCATTATGAACCAAATGGAGGCTGCCTGTGACTAGGAAACTGTTCGCTCTCGCCACGACCCTCTCCCTGTCTTTGTTGACCGCCCCGGCTCTGGCCGACTGGCAACTGGTGGCGCAGGAATCCCATCTGAGTTTTGCTTCCATCAAGGCCGGTGATGTCGGTGAAGTGCATCACTTCAAAGGGCTCGACGGCGCGGTGAAGGACGACGGCTCCGTGAGTGTGGAAATCGATCTCGCATCCGTCGAAACCCTGATCGATATCCGTAACGAGCGTATGCAGAAGATGCTGTTCAACGTTGCGGACTTTCCCTTGGCGACAATCGCCGGCAAGGTCGATCTTCAGCAGCTTGAGGCTCTTGCGCCGGGTGAATCGGCCCAGACGGATGTCTCGATGAACCTGAAACTGGTTGGTGAGAGCAACGAAATCGATGCGCCGCTGATGATCACCCGCCTCAGCGGAAAACGGGTCATGGTGCAGCCTGTCGCCTTGGTTATGCTCGATGCCGCCGACTATGATTTGTTGGCGGGTGTCGAAAAGCTGCGCGAAATCGCCGGGCTGGACAGCATCAGCACCGCGGTGCCGGTCAGCTTCACCTTTGTTTTCGAAGACGGCAGCTAGTCTCCTCGGGCCTTGGCCGGCGCGCGCCTCTGCTTTATCAGACTTCGTTCCTTGACCAGAAGGCGAAGGCGGCTTCTGCCTCGCGCAGGTGGCAGGCCGCGGCCTCCGGCCCTTGGTCCGGACCCGTATAGCGCCCGAGTTCGTTCAGCAGTTGGAAGAAGCCGCGCCCGGGCATGCCCTGCCCCGCATGGCTTTGTTGCGCCCGGCTGACGGCGAGCGCGGCCAGCAGCGGCCGCTGCGCCGCATGATCTTCCCGGATCATCTCTTCCAGCAACAGGGTCAGGCGGTGAATGCTGTGGGGGCCTGGAAAGGCGATGCGCTGGGCAAGCTCGCGGTAAGTCACGGTTGCGCCGGCTGCGGCGCAGACGCGGAGGGCCTGGCGCAAGGCGGCCATCTGTTTTTGATCATCGCTGTCGGAAGGGCTCATAGGCAAAACACCCTTTCACGCTTTTCCTTCTGTGGCAAAGCTGCCAGTTATGCACAAGTCCTCCTCTTTGCTTCGAGTGTCATTTCTTGCGCCATTTCGATGTGATCATCCTGGGTGCCGGGGCCGCGGGCCTGATGGCGGCAATTGCCGCCGGCCGCCGGGGGCGTTCGGTACTGGTGCTGGAACAGGCGCACAAACCGGCGCAGAAGATCCGTATTTCCGGCGGCGGGCGCTGCAACTTCACCAATCTGCACTGCGGCCCGCAGAACTTTCTCTCCGAGAATCCGCGCTTCTGTGTTTCGGCCCTGAAGCGCTACACGCAGCGCGATTTCATCGCCTTGGTCGAGGCGCACAACATCGCCTATCACGAGAAGACCCTGGGCCAGTTGTTCTGCGACGGGTCTTCGCAGCAGATTATCGAGATGCTGCTGGGCGAAGGCGGCGCAGCCGGGGTGGTTTTGCAGACCGGAACTGCAACCACAGCCATCGAAAAGCGGGATGAGGGTTTCCGGCTTGCAACCGGGCAGGGCGATGTCACCTGCAGCTCCCTGGTGATCGCCACCGGCGGGCCGTCGATCCCCAAGATGGGGGCCAGCGGCTTTGCCTATGACATCGCCCGGCAGTTCGGCCTGAAGGTGGTGACGCCGCGCCCGGCCCTGGTGCCGCTGACTTTCGATCCGGCGACGCTTGAAAAGCTGAAGCATCTGACCGGGGTTGCGGCGGAGGCGGTGGTCGCCTGCGGCAAGACGCGTTTTCGCGAAGCCTTGCTGTTCACCCACCGCGGCCTCAGCGGCCCGGCCATCCTGCAGATCTCCTCCTACTGGTCGCCGGGTCAGGAGATCGCTGTGGATCTGCTGCCCGAAGAGACGGCCTTCGATCTGCTGCGCGCCGCCAGGGCCGAAAAGGCCAGGCAGGAACTGCACAACCTTCTGGCCGACCTGCTGCCGCGGCGCCTCGCGCTGTCGCTTTGCGAGGCCGCCGGTATCGACGGCCGGCTTGCCGATCTCTCGGACAAGAAACTGCGCGCGGTCGCCGGCCTGGTGAACGACTGGCGCTTTCGGCCCCAGGGCACCGAAGGCTTTCGCACCGCGGAGGTGACCGCCGGCGGCATCGATACGGGCGAGGTCTCCTCAAAGACTTTCGAAGCGAAGAAAGTGCCCGGCCTCTATTTCATCGGCGAGTGCCTCGACGTCACCGGCCATCTCGGCGGCCATAACTTCCAATGGGCCTGGTCCTCCGGCCACGCCGCCGGGCAGTTCGTGTGAGGCTGTCGACATCTTTGGACGTCTTTTTTTGGCGCACCGGCCCGCTCCCCCTCCCGGCCACCCATAGGATAATCGCATTGGGTGACCGGGAGGGGGAGCGGGCTGGCACCGCTTCGACTTCCACAAAAAACGCCCTATTTCTTTCTGCATGTTCGATCCGCATCCCGAAAAACGCGCAGTGCCCGGTCCCGGGCAGGAATCGGTCTGGGACTATCCGCGCCCGCCGCGCCTGGAGCCGACAGACCGGCACCTGAAAGTGGTCTTTGCCGATATGGTGATCGCCGAGACGCGGCAGGCCCTGCGCATCCTCGAGACCAGCCATCCGCCGAGTTACTACATCCCGCCGGCGGATCTGCGCCGGGAGTTTCTTGAGCGCGCCGCAGGCCGTTCGATCTGCGAGTTCAAGGGACAGGCAGCCTATTGGTCGATCCGCGTCGGGGAGCGGCTGAGCCCGGCGGCGGCCTGGAGCTATGCCGCCCCCTGGGCGCCCTACGAAGCCCTGAAGGATCACCTTTGCTTCTATGCCGGGCGGGCCGACGCCTGTTTCGTCGACGGCGAGCAGGTCATTCCCCAGGAGGGCGACTTCTACGGCGGCTGGCGCACGGCCGATATCGTCGGGCCTTTCAAAGGCGGCCCCGGAACCCGGGGCTGGTAGGAGGGCGCCAGGGCTTGATCGACGGCTCGATCGGAGGCTTGGTCACAGGCCTGACCGGGAGCCCGGAGCCGGTCATCGGCATTTCTTATCAAAGCGGCCGATAACAATTGGCAATCGCCTTCCTAATTCCCATCTATGAGCGGGACAATCGGAGAGGTAGAGCATGAATCCGCAGTCTTTGCTTGAGCAGTTTCTCGGCCCCAATGCGGGTCAGGCCGCCGGTGGTGCGGTGCAAAACGCCAAGGGAAAGCTGGCAAACAGCGGCCTGGGCGGCGTTGCCGGCGGGTTGGCTGCCGGCGGCCTTCTGGGCGTTCTGGTCGGCAACAAAAAAGCACGCAAAACGGTGGGTAAATTGGCCGGTGGGGCGGTGGCCTACGGCGGCGCTGCGGCGCTGGGCGCCCTGGCGTTCAAGGCTTATCAGAACTGGCAAACCGGCAAGCAGGCGCCCCAGCAAGTGCCCCAGGCGGGTGGTGCCGGTCAGGTTGCCTATCAGCCGGCTCCGCAGCCTGCCCCACAATCGGCTGAGGCGCTGCCGCCGCCGCCCGCGGATTCGAAATTCGTGCCGGCGGCTGCGCCGGCCACCAACGGCCGGCCGTTTGAGCTGGCGCTGGTGCTGGCGATGATCGCCGCTGCCAATGCCGACGGTCACATCGATTCGGAAGAACAGCGCATGGTCTTCGACAAGGTCGGCGAACTGCCGCTGGATGCCGAGGACAAGGCCTTTGTCTTCGATGCGCTCAGCAAGCCGCCGAGCCTGCAGGACATCGCCGATCTCGCCCAGGGTCCGGAGCAGGCGACCGAGCTCTATCTCGCCTCGCGTCTGGCCATCGACCCGGATCACCCGATGGAACAGGCTTATCTGGAGGCGCTGGCCAGCCGCCTCTCCCTGCCTGCGGATCTCGTTGCGCATCTGGAAGGGCAGGTCGCCGCCGTCATGGCGTAGTCCGGTCGCACAGCATCACGGGAACAGGGCGTCGCAGCCGGACCGTCATCGGACAGCGGTGCCGCGCAGGCACGGCATCGGTAAGCTCTATGAGCGATGGAGGCTGTGATGTCCAAAGCGACCGTTGCATTGGCTGTTCTGGCCGCCCTCAGCATAGTGGCGGTTGCTGCTCTTTCCCTCGCCCCGGGGCCCCTCTACGCCGCCGGATTGTTGGACCTGGGCGCTGCCTTCGCGGTGTTGTTCGACATCGTGCCCGGCGCCGGGATCGCGGCTATTGTTGTCGGCCTGCTGTGTCTGGCCGCGGCGGTCGTGAAACGGCTTTGGGCGGCGGCGAGCCTGGGTGCCCTGGCGTGTCTCGTCGGCGCCGGGGCGGCGATTTCGATCGCCGATCTCAAGCGCAGCGCAGCTCTGCATCCCTTGCACGATGTGACAACAGACCTCGACACGCCACCGGTCTTCGAGAAGCTGACGCCGCGCCGCTACTCGGCGGTCGGGGCGGACTCGCGGGCCGCTTATCCCCATCCCGACTGGCGCTCCACCCATGGCGATATCTATCCGGATTTGAAGCGTATCACGCTGAACGTTCCGCTGGAGGAAGCCCTCCAACGGGCGCAGGCGGTGGCGGCGGCCATGGGCTGGACCATCGAAGCCAGCGGGAAGACGGCGGTCTTTGCCCGCATCGAAGCGGTCGATGACACCGGCTGGTTCGGTTTTCGCGATGACATCGCGGTCGAGATGGTGCAAGGGCCGGGTGGCGTGACGATGGTCGATGCGCGCTCGGTCAGCCGGATCGGGATCAGTGATCTGGGCGAAAACGCCAGGCGCCTGCGCGAATTCCTTGACCGCATGGAGTCCGAGCTTCGTTAGTTGACGCTGTCTACTTTTCAAGTTACTGTAGTAGACAGTGTCAACCAATGGAGTCTGTTATGCCGGGTTTCACTGGCCGCCTTGGTCTTCGCATGTTGACCCTCGTGTCGCTGGTCGCCCTCGGCGGCTGTGCGTTCGCCACGCCCTTTCGCGGTCCCGGCTTTGATTCGCGGACAGGCGTTACGATCGGCACTGAGGATAAGGTCGTCGTTGCCCTGACAAAGGCGGTGCTGCGCGGCGACCGTGGCAAGCGCTCGGAGTTCTGGACCAGTGTCTCACGGGTTGAGGCCTCTTTGGCCGAACAGGAAGGTTTCATTGGGTACTCTCTGCGCCGGGAGTTCTTTGGGCCGACGGCCTGGACCATGACTGCCTGGCTGAGCGAAGCCGATCTCGACGCCTTTGTGCAGAGTCCGGTTCATCAGGCCGCAATCGAAGAGTCTTCACCGGCTTTACAGGCAACCGGCTTCGCGCGCTTCGCTTTGGATCGCGACGACCTGCCCCTGGCCTGGGACCGTGCCCTCGAGATTCTTGAACGCGATGGCCGGCATTATCGTTAGAGCCGCTAGCGGTCGAAGGCAATTACGCCGGCGATTTCATCCGCCCGGCATCTGCTCTAGTCTGCGATCCATGGTCGGAAGGAAAGACAAGCCAAAGGATCTGCGCGAAGCCTGTCTTCGCGAAGCGCTGGCGATCATCGACGCCGAAGGTGTCGAAAAACTAAGTCTGCGGGAAGTGGCGCGCCGCGTCGGTGTTTCGCATCAGGCGCCCTACAAGCATTTTCCCAGCCGCGATCACATCTTGGCGGAGATCGTCGCCCGGGCGTTCGAGTCTTTCGCGCAGTACCTCGACCAACGGCCGCGCGCCGGAAATGCCCATGAGGACCTCATGGGGATGGCGCGCGACTACCTGAGTTACGCCGCCGCGCATCCCCTGCAGTACCGCTTGATGTTCGGCACCCCTCTGCCGGATACCGAGGCGCATCCGCGGATGATGGAACAGGCGCGGCATGCCTTTTCGTTGCTGAGTGACGGGCTGCGGCGGCTTACACCGGAGCCTGAGGGCGCGGGCGCCGAGGACGGTGTTCTGCTGGACGCAGTCTTCATCTGGTCGGCCCTGCATGGCTTCTCCGGCATCTCCGGCGGCGGCGCGATGAAAGGCCTGAGGATTCCGCAGGCGGTTGCAGACAAAGCCGCACCTTATCTGTTGGCACAGCTCAGCGACGCTCTTGAGCGCCGGGGCGGCGACAGGTAGCCGAAGTGCTTCTGAAGGTGTTTCAGTTTTCCAGCGTGGCCGCAACACGCAGGGCGGCGCGACCGGAACGCCGGAAGATGTCGTCAACCTTGCCGAGCGGGGTGAGCGAATCGACGGAGAAAGCCATGCCGACGATGGCGGTGGCGACCTCGGCCACGGCGGCGGGCTTGGCCGCGGGATAGGCGGTTCGCAGTTCCTCTGCGACCAGGTCTTCGAATCCGTCGTACCAGCGGCGCAGCATTTTCTTCAGGATCGGACGGCTGGCGGCGGCGTTCACCAGGGCGCCGGCGACCTGCAGTTCCTGATTGGAGCTTGCATAGGCGGCGGTGAAGAGCACCGCGATCAGCTTTTCCAAACGTTTCTTCTTTGGCAGAAGGGCGATCAGCTCGTCCATTTCCTCCAGGCTTTGGCGGCAGAAACGCTCGGCCAGGGCCAGGATCATGTCCTCGCGGTTGCCGAGGTGATGGCGCAGCAGGGCACGGGCCAGACCCGCCGCATCCGCCACCTGCTGCAGCGAAGCCCCCTCCACGCCGTCGCGCGCCACGCAGTGGGCAAAGGCATCGAGAATCTCCTCCCGCCGCTCGGCGGTTACGCTGGGTCGCGCCACAAAAGGCCTCCGAAGTAAATTATCAACCTTGACAATAAAGTCCGCATCGCCAATTGATTGTCAGATTAGATAATTAATTGGCGGCTGCCAAGCATGGGGCGGCCATGATTTTTTTCTGACTGGGGAGAGCGCGTTGTGTTGGAGATGATCGAAGCCTGGATCCTGCGGATGGACAGCCTGTCGCTGCTGGTCGCCGTCGCGCTGCTGAGCGTTGAGACGGTGAAGGATCTGATCCTGCGGCATCAGCCCGGAAAGCGGTTTCTCGAAACCCTGGCCTCGCTCTCCACCCAGATCCCCTACATCCTCGGCGAGTTGTTTTTCACCACCGCCACGGTGATCGTCTACTTCACCGTCTACGAATTCGTCACGCCGCTGGCCATCCCGGTGACGGTCGGCACCCTGGTGCTGGCGCTGATCGCCGCTGACTTCGTCTACTACTGGGAACATCGTCTGGCCCACCAGATACGGCTGCTTTGGATTTCCCATGCCGTGCACCATTCCGCCCGGGTCATGAACACGGCGGTGGCCTTCCGCTTCGGCTTTTTCGAGAGCCCCTGGGCGGCGCTGATCCATCTGCCGCTGATCCTCATCGGATTTCACCCGCTGGTCGTTTTCGCCGCGCAGGTGGCGGTGCTGGTTTATCAGACTTGGATCCATACCGAACTGATCGGCAAGTTGGGGGTCTTCGACAAGGTCTTCAACTCGCCGGCCAACCACCGGGTGCATCACGGCTGCGATGCCAAGTATCTCGACAGGAACTACGGCGGTATCCTGATGCTCTGGGACCGGCTGTTCGGGACCTATCAGGCGGAAGAGGAAACGCCGCGCTATGGCCTCGCCCGCGACTTCGACTCGGTCAACCCGTTGAAGGTCTGGTTTTCGGAATACCCGGCCCTGTTGCGCGACCTCGCCGCCGCCCGTTCTGTCGCCGAGGTCCGCGGCTATCTCTTCAAACGGCCCGGTTGGCGGCCCTCCAGCTAGGGGCGCGTGATACGCGCCGTTGCCTTGCCGCGACAACCTCGGGCCTTGCAACGCCTTGGCTTCGCCTTAATCGCTACAGCGACCGGGCCCGGTTTCAAGGCTTGCCGAGTCAGATATCATATTGCAAATGACTCTCATTCTCATTACTGTTCGATCTGCAGGCGGTGGCGCTGAAAGGGAGAGCAGCAAGATGACCCGAGCAGTCCGAATACAGTCTCTGGGCCTGTCCGTCCGGGCAGGAAGCCAAGCCGGCTCCGGTTCTCCTTCAAGCCCACCGCCGCCCTAGCCCAGTCTCTTCGCCGCCTTTCGTCGGCCGGCGCAAACACAAACGTTCAAAAGCAAGGCTGCCCGCCGAGTTGGGGCGGCAAGCATCTCTGCGCTCCGGTCAAGCCGGCCGTTGCGCCCGACACCGTTATGGCCATCAACCCTAGATCCGGAACCGAACCATGCAGAAAGTGAAGTCAGGCATTCTCCTTGGCGATCAGCGCGCCGATGCCCTGTTCCTCTTGACCGACAAGAACGGCGATGGCGATGCGATCGACGCCGGCGAACGCCAGGTGTTCTTTGACAACAGCAATGCATCCGGTTTGGAGAGCCCGAGCAGGAACATTTTTTCCGTCACCCAGGCGAGCGACAAATCGGTCTATGTCGGTGACGGCAGCGCTGATGCCGTCTACCGCCTGCAGGATCTGAACCGGGACGGCGATGCCAACGACGCCGGCGAAGCGGTCGCCTGGTTCGATGCGGAGAATGCCGAGGGCCTCGCGCTCGTCACCCCGAACGGCATCGCCGAGGGCGCGGACGGCGCCATCTACATCACCAATGCCGGGGTTTCCTCCAGCCCGGCGGACGCCGTCTATCGCACCGAGGATCTGAACGGTGACGGCGATGCCAACGACGCCGGCGAATCCGCCGTCTGGCTCGACCTGCAGACCATAGAGCTCGCCGGCGGCGGCACGCTGGGCGCGGCCTCGGTTCCTTTCGATATCGTCTTCAACGGCGACGTCGCCTATGTGAACGACCTCACCGGTGCCGACGTAGTGGACATCATTCACCGTGTCGAGGATCTCGACGGCAACGGCAGTATCTCGGTGGACGAGGTGACGCCCTTTATCACCGACGCCGCCAACTTCGGCGCGCCGGTCGATCTGACCTCGGCAGTGCAGGGCGACAGCCTGCTGACACTGACCTGGTTTCCCGACAGTTCGGTCCCCGGCGCTCAGCCCGTTGTGTATCGCCTGACCGACCTGGACGGCTCGAAGGACATCAACAGCCCCGACGAGGCGGTGGAGGTCTGGAACGCCGCGGCCTTGCCGGAAGGCTATGACATGTTCGTCGGCTTCAACATCGAAACCGACGAGGACGGCAAAGCCTACCTGACCGCCGATGAGCATGTGGTGACGCTGACCGATCTGAATGGCGACGGCGACTATCTGGACGACGGCGAGACGCAGATCCTGACCTCCGGCCAGGACGATCCCGATGTCATTCGCCCCCGCGCGCTCTCGACCTACGAGGAAACGGTGCCCCAGACGGCGACGACGGTGGGCGGCGGCAATCACTTCTCGCTGTTCCTCGACAAGGCGGAGAACAAGCTCTTCGCCAGCGGCGAGAACGTGCTGGGCCAGCTCGGCATCGGCGTCAAAGGCTACGACATCAAGACGCCTGTGGAGGTGACGCTGCCTGAAGGCTTTGAAGGCACCATCGCTTCGGTCTCCGCGGGCCTGATCCATGGTTCCTTCCTGACCGAGGCGGGCGACGTCTACACATGGGGCTTCGGCAATCTCGGCCGTCTCGGCCACGGCGACAATGAAGACCAACTGATCCCGAAAAAAGTCGAGGCCCTGGACGACGCGAACATCGTGCAGATCGAGAACGGCAACGGGGTTTCCTATGCCGTCGACGAGGAAGGCAACCTCTACGCCTGGGGGCAGAACTCCAACGGCCAACTCGGCCAGGGCGACGAGGTTCACCGAAGCCTGCCGACCAAGGTGGCGGCGCTGGAAGACGAAACCGTCGTCGACGTTTCCTCCGGCACTTCCCATACCCTGGTGCTGACCGCCGACGGCGACGTCTATGCCTTCGGCTCCAACATAGACGGGCAGATCGGTTCACCGGATGGGCTCGATGAAGACGGCCAGCCGATCCGCGAGGTCCTCTCGCCGCTGCGGGTCGAAGGCTTGCCGGATAACGTGGTCTCGATCACCGCCGATACCAAGACGTCCTTTGCGGTCACCGCCGACGGCAAGGTCTATGGCTGGGGCGAGAACAAGTTCGGCCAGACCGGCGTCGGCACCGACAACGGCGACGGCACCTTCACGCCCAACGCCGACGACATCCTGACCCCGACCCTGATCGAAGGCCTGCCGGACAACGTGGTCGATGTGCAGGGCGGCGCCCGCTGGGTCATCGCCCTCACCGAGGATGGTGATGTCTACGCCTGGGGTCCCAACGATGTCGGGCCGACGGGCGGCCTGGACGGGGACCCGGCGGCTGAAAGCGATGGAACCTTCTTCCCCACCAAGATCGCCGGCCTCGACAATGTGAACGTGGTCGAGATCGCCAGCGGGCCGAACTCGATCATCGCGGTGGCGGACGACGGCAGGGTCTTCACCTTCGGGTCAAACTCCGACGGACGCCTGGGCTACAGTTCCGACGGCAGCGTTTACCAGCCGCAGGCAGTCGACTTCACCAGCGATCCGGCGCCCTTCCTGGTGAGCACCACACCCGCCGACAACGCCCGCGACGTGCCGATTGAGTCGGCTCTCACCTTTACCTTTACCGAGGCCGTCTTCGCCGGAGGCGGTTCCATTCGTCTCGTCAACCGGGACGATCCCCTGGATTGGCGGGAGATCGGGGTCGACGATCAACGCTTCGTGTCCTTCAATGGAAAGAGCGTGACGGTCACGCCATCCGCCTTCCTGATGCCCGGCGCACGCTACGCCGTGGAGTTCGACACAGGGGCCTTCGTCGATGCCGACGGCAACCCGGTGGTGGGTTTTGAAAGCGGTGATACCGCGTCCTACAACTTCCGGGTCGACGACGTGCCGAACGATCTGCCGATCTCTGAGCGTGGCGGCAGCGGCGACGATTTTCTACGCGGTGCAGAGGGTGACGATGATCTGCGCGGCCTGCTGGGCGATGATCTGCTGTTCGGCAACGGCGGGGACGATAGCCTTTGGGGCGACCGGGGCGATGACGAGATGGACGGTGGTGCCGGTGACGACCGCCTTGTCGGTGACCGCGGTGACGACACGCTGCGGGGTGGTGCCGGCAACGACGAGATCGATGGCGGCCGCGACGACGACCTGGTCGATGGCGGTCTCGGCGACGACGGCATCCTGGGTGGCCGGGGCGATGACACCTTGCTCGGCGGCGCCGGCAACGACGATATCGACGGTGGCCGCAATGACGATCTGATCGAAGGTGGCGACGGCGACGACAGCCTGATGGGTGGCCGCGGCGAGGATCAGATCTTCGGTGACGACGGCGATGACCATCTGCGCGGCGACCGCGGCGACGACATCCTTATGGGCGGTGCAGGCGATGACAAGATCCGCGGCGATCGCGGCGACGATTTCCTCGACGGCGGCGCCGGAAACGATACGCTGCGCGGTGGCAGCGGCGAAGACACTTTCTTCTTCGATGCGTTGAGCGGCCATGACGTGATCACGGACTTCGAGACGACCTGGTTTTCCTTCTTTGGCGAGGAGGATACCTTGCGGCTCGACATCGAAGGTGTCGACAGCAAATGGGATCTCGTCGAACATCTGGACCGGGACGGCCGCGATCTGGTGTTGAACTTCGCCGAGGACACCAGCCTGACTTTCAAGGACACCTCGATCCTCGATTTCGTCAAGATGGAGATCGAATTCGTTTAGCGGCCGGAACTGCTCTCGGCTTCGACGATGCGTCCGTCGACGATGCGGATCTGCATCTCGGCGCGGGCGGCGAGGTCCGGGTCGTGGGTGACGGTGACGACGGAGCGGCCCTCGACATCGACCAGCCGTTCAAAAATGTCGAAGACGATGCGGGCGTTCCTGGTGTCGAGATTGCCGGTCGGCTCGTCGGCGAAGACCACATGAGGATCGTTGGCCAGGGCCCGGGCGATGGCGACGCGCTGGCGCTGGCCGCCGGAAAGCTGGCCCGGCAGCTTGCGCGCCGAGTCGTCCAGGTCCAATTGATGGAGTAAATCTTCGGCGCGCGCCCGCATCGCCTTGGGCTCCAGCAGGCGGGCCTTGCGCATCGGCAGCATGACGTTGTCGAGGGCGGAGAATTCCGGCAGCAGGAAGTGGAACTGGAAAACGAAGCCCAGTTTCTTCAGGCGGATATCGGCACGGGCCGCGTCGCTGAGGCCGTCGATCGGGCGGCCTTCCAGAAAAACCTCGCCCGACGTCGGCCTGTCCAGCAGGCTCAGAAGATAGAGCAGAGACGACTTGCCGGAGCCGGAGGGCCCGGTGATGGCGGCGAAGGTGGCGCGGGGAATCTTCAGGTCGATGTCGCGGACCAGGGTCACCGGCACCGGGCCGGGCAATACCCGGGTCACGCCGCGCAGTTCCAGCACGGTCTCGACCGCCGCCGCATCCTGGGTTGCTGGCCCCCGTATCGCAGTCTTGGCCATCAGGCCGCAGACCGGATGATGTCGACAGGATAGACCCGGGCCGCCTTGCGTGCTGGCAGGTAGGCGGCGAAGGTCGCCGCGCCGATCGCCATGAGGGCGGAGATGATGTAGTGCCAGGGGCTGTAGTGCAGGATGAAACCCTCGGCCTTGATGAAGCCTTCGGTTTCCAGGTCGATTGTGCCCAGCCCCTCGGTCATGGCATAGCCCAGCAGCCAGCCGAGGACGGCGCCCGCCACCCCGACCAGCAGGCCCTCGGCGATGAAGATCAGTTCGACATCGCCGGAGGTGAAGCCGAGGGATTTCAGGATGGCGATGTCGCGGGTTTTCTCCAGCACCACGGTGGAGATGATGTTGAAGATGCCGAAGGCGGCGACCACCAAGATGGCCCCGGTGGTCGAATACATGATGCCGTTCTGGATGATGAAGATGCCGAGGACGTTCTGGTTGGCCTCCTGCCAGGATTCGGTGCGGTAGCCGTAACGCCGCTCGATGCGCCGGGCCAGCGGTTCGGCCTCGTTCACGTCGTCCAGGCGCAGGCGGATGCGGTTCACCACGTTGGGCCGGTCCTGCAGGACCTGGGCTTTTTTCAGCAGGGTGTAGACGCGGAAGTTGTCGAGATCGACAATGCCGGTGTTGAAGACGCCGACGATTTTCATTTTCAAGATGACGCCGGCGGAGGACAGCGCCGTGATGGTGTCGCCCATGCGCGCGCCCAGTTTCTGTGCCACGCCCGCGCCGACCAGAAGGCCGTTGGCGGTGGTGTAGAGGTTGTCCAGGGCGCCGGCGACCAGATCGTCTTCCAGCTTGCTGACCTGGCGCTCGCGCTCCGGCTCGATGCCGACCACCGTGCCGGAAACGTCCTTGGCGCCGTAGCGCAGAATGA
The DNA here is from genome assembly GCF_965249265.1 of Pelagibius sp. Lineage (NCBI taxonomy): Bacteria > Pseudomonadati > Pseudomonadota > Alphaproteobacteria > Rhodospirillales > Rhodovibrionaceae > Pelagibius > Pelagibius sp. The sequence continues at coordinate 5,465,138 of NZ_OZ252224.1, forward strand.
TTTCACCGGAAAGATAGCCCGAGGCCTTCACCCCCGGCAGTTGCTCCAGCTCGGCGACCTTGGCGCGGCCCTGTTTGATGCCGCGCGGCTCGTCCTTGGGCTTTACACCGGTGAGACCGACGGCACCGCCGGCAAAGAGCCGCTCGACCGGCTGCAGGGGCGGCCTGCGGTACTCGTCCTTCATTTCGATGTGCGGTGAGACGTCGATGATCTTGTCGATGAAATAGTTCTGGAACCCCTGCATCATGGCGGCGATGGCGATGAAAAAGCCGACGCCCAGGCTCACCCCCAGCAGGGAAACGATGGTCTGGCGCTTGCGGTTGCGCAGATGGCCGAGGGCGATGTCGAGCAGCAGGCGCATGGCCTAGCGCTTTCTTATCCGGACGGCCTGGCCGTCCTGCAGGTCCTGCGGCGGATCGACGATCAACTGATCTTTGTCGGTCAGCCCGCTGCGCACCTCCACCAGCCCCCTGCCATAGATGCCGAGTTCGACATGGTGCCGTTTTGCCGTGCCGTCGTCGTAGAGCCACACAAAGCTGTTTCCGGCCGCGGCGTTCTCGGGAATCAGCAGGGCGTTGTCTTCGGTGCGGACGATGATGTTCAGTTCGGTGGTCATGCCGATCAGCAGCGGCGACTCGGCGGGCAACATGACGCGCACCCGGTACTGCTTGTTGATCGCATCGCCCATCGGGGTGATTTCGCTGACCTCGCCTTCCAGTGCCTGGTCGGGAAAGGCATCGGCCTTGATGAGGCTGCGCTGGCCGGGTTCGACCCAGGGGATATCCTCTTCGTCGACATCGGCGGTGATCCAGTAAGGCCGGTCCTGGCCGATCCACAGCAGCACGTCGCCGGCCTGCACCACTTCGCCGACCTCGCCGTCCTTGCGCAGCACGATGCCGTCCAGCGGGGCGTCGATTGTAAGATCGGCGAGCCGCTGGCGCGCCGCCGCGGTGGCGGCCAGGGCCTGGTCGAGATCGCTCTGCACCCGCTCATAGGCCTGGCGGCTGACGGTGCTGCGCTCCACCAGGGCGGCATAGCGTTCCAGGTCGCCGCGCAGAAAGGCGACACGGGCCTCCAGTTCGCGCAGATCGGCCTTCGCTTCGGCGTCGTCGAGGTGGACCAGCAGGTCGCCCTTGGCAACCGCCCGGCGTTCGACCGCGGGATAATCCAGAATGCGTCCGGTTTCGGTGGAGGCGATCTTGGCCCAGCGCACCGGTTCCACCGTACCGGTGGCATAGATGGCATCGACCGCCGGGCCACGCTGCGGCTGGGTCAGGCGCACCGAGGATGGGGCCGAGACGAACCACCAGGCGGCCAGGGCAACGGCGAGGAGAAGGAGGGCGCTCAGCCCCAGAATTGCCTTTCTTTTCATTCCGTGTAGCCCGTCTGTCATCTCTGGGGTTTTCCGCAAAAGGCGCGGAAAGCCGGTTGCCGCCATGAGGCTTGCTTGTGCGGCAGGCTTCTCGTAACACTCCGGCGGGTGACCCGGCCTTGCGCCACCTCAATTCGCGAGATTACGATGCCGAAATTCAAGACCCTCGACGACCTCGACCTTGCCGGCAAAACGGTACTGCTGCGGGTCGACTTTAACGTGCCCATGGCCGACGGCAAGGTATCGGATCTGACGCGGATAGAACGCGCCGCCCCCAGCATCCGCGATCTGACGGCAGCGGGTGCCAAGGTTCTGCTGCTCACCCATTTCGGGCGCCCGAAGGGCAAGCCGAATCCGGAGATGTCGCTCCGCCCCCTGGTCCCGGTCGCCAGTGTGATTCTGGGGGCCGAGGTCGTTTTTGCCGAAGACTGCATCGGCGAGAAGGCGCAGGCGGTTGCCGACGGTCTGGCAGACGGTGGCGTCGCCTTGTTGGAGAACCTGCGGTTTCATGCGGGGGAGGAGGCCAACGATCCGGCTTTCGCCGATGCCCTCGCCGCCCTCGGCGATCTCTATGTGAATGATGCCTTTTCCGCCGCTCATCGCGCCCATGCCTCGACCGAGGGTGTGGCGCGGCGCCTGCCTTCGGCGGCAGGGCGCCTGATGCAGGCGGAGCTGGAACATCTGGCGGCCGCTCTCGACCAGCCCAAGCGTCCCCTGGCGGCGGTGGTCGGCGGCGCCAAGATTTCGACCAAGCTCGATCTGCTCGGCAATCTGGTCTCCCGCGTCGATATGCTGGTCATCGGCGGCGGTATGGCCAACACCTTCCTCAATGCCGTCGGAGTCGATATCGGGCGTTCGCTCTGTGAGCATGACATGGCCGACACCGCAAAAGAGATTCTCGCCAAGGCCAAGGAGGCTGGCTGCGACGTCGTGCTGCCGACCGACGCGGTGGTTGCGGGCAGTCTTGCGGCCGGGGTCGCTTTCGAGACCGTTTCGGTGAAGGCGGTGCCGGCCAAGCAGATGATCCTCGATCTCGGTCCGGCGACGGCGGAGCATCTCGCGCGGCGGCTCGGCGAATGCGCCAGCCTGGTGTGGAACGGCCCGCTCGGCTGCTTTGAGGTGCCGCCCTTCGACTCTTCGACCAATACCGTCGCCCAGGCTGCAGCGGCCCTGACCCGCGAGGGCAAACTGCTGTCGGTGGCCGGCGGCGGCGATACCGTGGCGGCGCTGGCCCATGCCGGCGCACTGAAAGACTTCTCCTACGTCTCCACCGCCGGCGGCGCTTTCCTGGAATGGCTGGAAGGCAAGACGCTGCCCGGCGTGAAAGCCCTGGAAGAGGCAGCCTGAGGCGGGACCGCTTCTTCGCTTATCGACCTTCCGTCGCTGTTGCCAAGGCTGCCGCCAGCGCGTCGATCTGATCTTCCGCGAAGACCGCAATGCCGTCGTTTGACAGCAGCGCCGCGACCACGCCTTGCCCTGTTCTGGCCGTACCGTCGAAGGCGCCACTGTAGATGAAGGTCGATCCGCAGGACGGGCTGCCGTCGGTCAGCAGTGCGAAGCGGCAGCCGTTGTTTCGGGCGGTAGGCAAAGCGATCTCGGCACCGCGCCGGAAGCCGGCCGTCACATCGTCTCCGCCGTCCTCCAGGACCCGCGCGTTTCCGGTCAGGATGTCAGGGCCGCTCTTGCCGGCTTCGATTTCAGCAGGGGCCCGGGGCGTCGCAAAGCCGGCCGCGACCTCGGGACAGAGCGGCACCACGCGGCCTTCCTCCTGCCAGGACTTCAGCAACCGATGATGCAAGGTCTTCGCGCGGCCGTCGTAACGCACGGGCCGCCCCAGCAGACAGGCGCTGACGAGTATCTTGTCCATTGCACGGAGACTATACATCAAAGGCTCTAGGCCCGTTGCAAAGCCTCATCGTGGGCGCTCAACATGTTCACCGTGTTGATGCCGATGTCGTCGACTGCGTAACCGCCCTCCATAACATAGACCGTGGGGATCTTCATGGCGCCGAGGCAAAGGCCGCAGTCGCTGTAGTCGTCCCGCGTCAGCTTGAAGAAACTGATCGGATCGTTCTCGAAGGTATCCACCCCCAGGGAGACGACCAGCAGGTCCGGCCTATAAGCCTGGATCTTCATAATCGCGTCGAGCAGCGCCGCCTTCCAGCGCGCATAGTCGGCCAGCGGCGGCAGCGGATAGTTGGCGGTGTAGCCTGCGCCCCGGCCCTTCCCGGTCTCGTCGGCATGGCCCAGAAAGTGCGGGAAGGCCTGCATGGGGTCGCCGTGGATCGACAGGAACAGCACATCGTCGCGCTCGTAGAAGATGCTCTGGGTGCCGTTTCCGTGATGAAAGTCCACGTCCAGAACGGCAACGCGGCGGGCGCCCTTGTCCAGGGCATGCTGCGCGGCAATGGCGGCGTTGTTGAGGAAGCAGTAGCCGCCGAACTGGTCGGCGGCGGCATGATGGCCCGGCGGTCGGCAAAGGCCGAAGGCGGTGCGGTTGCCGTCGAGCACATGGTCGGTCGCGGTCAGGGCGACGTCCTTGCTGGCCAGCGCCGCTTCCCAGGTGCCTTCGGAAATCGTGGTCTCGGCGGCCAGCGCGTAGTAGCCCAGTCTGCCCTCTATGTGGTCGGGAATGTGCGGCGAGTTCATCGTGCGCGTCGGCCAGCACATGGCGATCGCCTCGCCCTTGTGGCCGCCGGCAACCCAGTCCGCATAACAGCTTTCCAGAAAACCGACATAGCCTGCATCGTGGACCGCCAGGACCGGTTCCAGGCCGTAGTCGCGCGGTGCCGTTATCTCGCCCAAGCCTGTGGCCTTGACGCGATCCAGAATCACCTCGGCGCGTCTCGGACACTCAAAGGGCGCCACGAACTCGCCGCCGAAGATTTCGGTCTGCGCGTTGCGGAGTTTATGCTTTTCGGAATAGACGGTCAGCATGGCTGTTTCCCGGAGGCTTCGCAGGCAGGGCCGCCGGGCCCTGCCTGCATGAGGCAACGTTACTGAAGGAGCGATGTCCAAACACGGTTCTGAAGGTCGATGGCCTTTTCGGAACAGGTCTGGGAGAAGACAAGCGGCGTGCCCTCGGGCGGCGACAGCTCATGGGCGGCCTTCAGCTCTTCGCTCATGAAGTCGGTGCTGCCGTCGACGCCGTTCGAATAACCGGCGAAGTTGGATTGCACGGCGATGTTTTCGGGTTGCATCATGAACTCGATGAATTTGATGGCATTGTCATAGTTTCTTGCCCCGGTCGGTACCGCCAGATTATCGGCCCAGGTAATCACGCCCTCTGCGGGAAAGGCATAGCGCATGGCGGGATTCTCGTTTCTTGCCCGGATCGAATAGCCGTTCCAGTTCTGGTGTATTGCCGTGTCGCCCGATACCAGCCGCTCCAGAATACCGTCGGAATTGTAGGTTTTGACGAAGGGCTTCTGGGTTTCAAGCAGATCCAGAACCTGCCGCATCTCCTCCGGATTTTCACTGCACAGCGGCAGACCCAGGGAGATCTGCGCCATGGAGATCACCTCGTCGGCGGACTTGAACATACCGATCTGGCCTTGCAGTTCCGCCGGCGGCTTGAACAGCACCTCATAGGTGTTGATGTCGCCTTCGTAAACGCTGGTGTTGACCGTGAAGGATGTCGTGCCCCACTGCCAGGGCACCGTGTAGACGTTGCCCGGGTCCCAGGGCGCGTTCTTGAAGTCGGCGGCAAGGTTGTCGTGACCGGCCAGCGCCGAGGCATTGATTGGCTGCAGCAGTCCTTCGGCGATGAAGATTTCGACAAAGTTATGGCTGGGGACCACGATGTCGTATCCGGTTGCGCCGGACTGCAGCTTGGCCAGCAGTGTTTCGTTCGAATCGTAAGTGTCCAGCGTCACCGAAATGCCGGTCTCGGCCTCGAACTTCTCGATCAGCTCCGGCGCGGTGTAGTCGGTCCAGTTGTAGATGAAGAGGTTGCCTTCGGCGGCGGCGGGAACCGCGCCGAGGCTGAGGATCAATGCCGTCGCTCCCAGAAGCGGGATGATATCTTTCTTCATTGTGCTTCCTTCCTGTTGCTCGATGTTTTAGCGCTTTTTTCCAATCCTGTACGACAGGCCCACAAAGAGAATCGAAATGATGAGCAGTACGGTCGAGACCGCGTTGATCTCCGGCGTGATGCCCAGGCGGACCAGACTGTAGATGTAGATCGGCAGGGTGGTTGAGCCCGCCTCGGCCACCATCAGCGTGATGATGAAGTCGTCGATGGAAATGATGAAGGCCAGCATGGCGCCCGAAAGAATGCCGGGGGCCAACAGCGGCAGGGTGATCAGCCGCAGGGTGTCCCACCTGCCGGCATAAAGATCCTGTGCGGCGGTCTCCAGGCTTTCGTCCATGCCCTGAAGCCGCGCCCGGATCGGCAGATAGGCAAAGGGGATGCAAAACACGGTGTGCGCGATGATGATGTTGCCCAGCCCCAGCGACAGTCCGATCGCTGCAAAGAAGGTCAGGGTGGCGACCGCGGTCACGATCTCCGGGATCATCAGGGGCAGCATGATGAGCCCGGAGAAAATCGGCTTGCGCCGGATCCGCCGACTGCGCGCCAGGGCCAGCGCCGCCATAGTGGCGATGCAGGTGGACGCCACCATGGAAACGGTGGCGATGATCAGGCTGTTGGCGGCGGCGCGGCGGATGTCGTCATTGGCAAAGGCCTTGAAGTACCAATCCACGCTGAAGCCTTCCCAGACCGTCGCCGAGCGCGACGCGTTGAAGGAAAACACCACCAGGATGATCAGGGGCAGGTAGAGGTAGAGAAAGAACGCCAGGGTGACCCAGTTGAAACCCGGCAGGATGCGGATATCGCGCATAGCCTGTTTCAATGCTGCAACCCTCCGCCGTTCCTGCGTGCGTTGCGGGCGTAGAGCATCAGCGTCAGCATAACCACCGCCATGATGACGACCGCAAGCGCCGACCCGAAGGGCCAGTTGCGGGCCGAGGAGAACTGAAGCTGCACCAGGCTGCCCAGCATCAGGTTCTTGCCGCCGCCCAGCAGTTCCGGGGCGATGAAGGCGCCCAGGCCGGGAATGAAAACCAGGATCGAGCCGGCAATGATGCCCGGCGCGGCCAACGGCAGGACGATCTGCCGCAAGGTGCCCCATTTCGTTGCATAGAGGTCGCGGCTGGCCTCGATCAGGCGCAGGTCGAGCCGTTCCAGCGAGGCGTAGATCGGCAGCACCATGAAGGGGATGTAGGTGTAGATCAGGCCCAGCACGATCGCCCCCTCGGTATAGAGCATGGTGAAGGGGCGGTCGATGAGCCCGGCGGATATCAGGGCGTTGTTGATCAGGCCGGTGTCGCGCAGCACCAGAATCCAGCAGTAGGTGCGGATCAGCAGATTGGTCCAGAACGGAATGGTGATCAGCAGGATCAGCAGGTTGCGCCGCTCGGGCGGTTGCATGGCGATGTAGTAAGCCACCGGAAAGCCGATCAGCAGGCAGGCGGCGGCCGAAGCCGCGGCAATCCAGAGCGAGCGGAAGGTGATCTTCAGATAGGTCGCGTTGAAGACCATCTCGTCGAAAAGATCACGTTCGTAAAACAGCTTCGTGTAAGCGCCGGTGGAAAAGGCCGGACGCACGCCGCCGTAGGGGTTCGGCTCAAGGAAGGAGTAGGCGAAGATGATCATCAGCGGCGCGATCATGAAGACGCCGATGACCAGCGTGGCCGGCGCCACGCCCGCGTAAGCCTTCAGTCTGTCCAGCACCGCCGTCATTCTCTCAGGACCCGCAAGGCCGAGGGATCAAGTTCTACGAAGACATCGTCGCCCGGGTTTGCCAGCGGACGTCCATCCTTGTGATTTTCGGCCCGGACGGTGATGTCGCCGCCCTGCTCCAGGGTGATCCGATAGTCGGTGGTGTCGCCCAGGTAGATGACATCGCGCACTCTGCCGGGCAGGTTGCCCTCATTCGCGGTCGCGGTCAGCGTCACCTTTTCCGGCCGCACAAAAACGGTGACGCTGCGGCCCGGTTCGGCCCCCTCGACAAGCGGGCCGGCAAGCCGCGTGCCGAAGGGCGTGAGATAGGTGGCGCCGTCATCCCGGACCTGCTCGACCCTGGCCTGGTAGAAATTGGCGTCGCCGATGAACTCGGCCACGAAGCGGTTGGCCGGGTACTCGTAAATCTCGCCGGGCGTCGCGATCTGCTGGATTTCACCCGCCGACATGACCGCGATGCGGTCGCTCATCGCCAGCGCCTCGTCCTGGTCGTGGGTGACGAAGACAAAGGTGATGCCGGTTTCGCGCTGCAGGCGTTTCAGTTCCAGCCGCATCGATTGGCGCAGCTTCAGATCCAGTGCCGAGAGCGGTTCGTCCAGCAACAGGACGCGGGGCCGGGGGGCCAGTGCGCGGGCCAGCGCGACACGCTGCTGCTGGCCGCCGGACAATTGATTGGGCAGGCGCGCGCCGTAGTCGCGCAACTGCACCAGGTCGAGCATCTCCTGCGCCTTGCCGGCCGCCTCCTGGCGGCACTTTCCCAGGCGCCGCAGGCCGAAGGCGACGTTATCCAGGATGGTCATGTGCGGAAACAGCGAGTAGTGCTGAAACACCGTGTTCACCGGCCGCTTTTCCGGCGGCAGATGGGCGATGTCCTCGCCGAACAGATGCAGCGTTCCGCCGGTGATGCTCTCGAAGCCGGCGACCAGCCGCAGCAGGGTGGTCTTACCGCAGCCCGACGGCCCAAGCAGCGTGAAGAACTCGTTGTCGGCGATTTCAAGGCTTGCTGATTTCAGGGCCGCGACCGGCGGAGAGCCCGGATAGACCTTGCGCAGCCGTTCGGCCCGTATCGCTGCTGACACTATGCCCCTCTCCCCCTGCAAGCCGCCTGGCCGCTCTCTTTGCGGAGCGGGTGCCCTGAGGCCGCATCTCGATCCTCCTGCGGGACCGGCGATTGACATATACCCCCAAAGGGGTACTCAATTGCCTAATTTAGCCGATATCGGGGGTTAGGAGAATGGGTGAGACCATAGGTCCCGGCGAGGCGCGTGCAATTGCCATGCTTATGCGTCTCGCTGGCCGGCCGGCCTTTCCCTCGGCTCTCAGGCGGGTGTTGCGGACCAAGATGGCGTTCCGGACCTTCCTCATTCTGAATTACCCGGCAAACCGGCCGCCGACCTCCGAGTATCACTGGATTCCCGACGTCGCGCTGCGCCAGGACTACACCACCCACTACCTGGGGGGCGCCTACCAGCTCGATCCTTTTTTTCAGTATTCCCTGCAGCCCTTCAGGCCTGGAATCTATCGGCTGCGCGATATCGCGCCCGACCGGTTTTTCGCCAGCGAGTACTATCAGCAGTATTATCAGAGAACCAATCTGAGCGACGAGGTCGGCGCCCTGGTTCCCCTCTCGGACGGATCGGTCGCCGGCCTCTCGATGAGCCGCGGCAGAGCGGACCCGCCCTACAGCAAGGCCGAATTAAAGGGGCTGAGGCTGATCGAACCCGTTCTGGTCGAGCTGCTGCGCCAACACGGCGAGGGGATCTTGACGGGCGCGGGGCTGCGGCAGGTGGCTACGCTTCCCTATGTGCTCGATGAAGCCATCTATCACTATGCGGCCAAGGCTCACGCGCCGGGACTGACGCGCCGGGAAGCGGAGATCGCGGCGCTGGTGCTGCAGGGGCACTCCAGCCTCTCGGCCAGCCTGATCCTCGGCATCTCCGATCAGACCGTCAAAGTACATCGCAAGAACATTTACAAGAAGATGCAGATCTCTTCCCAGGCCCAACTCTTCCTCACTCTCCAGAAGGCGCTGCTGGTGGAGACCGTGGGTTCCTGATCGGCGCAAGCGGGCGGAGACGCTTTGGCTGTTTGGTGAGGACTGGACGATTGTCCGGTCTAGGCAATCACCCGCATGGCTTTCATGTTCTGGAGCAACTCGGCCACGGCGGTCTCGCGCGGGGGCGCAAGGCCGGCGGCGACTTCCGGGCCGCGCGGGCACCAGGCGGCCCTCATCCTGCCAAGACCTCAGCAAGGCATGAAGCAGAGCCTTCGCCCAACCGCCCTAACGCAGGGGCAGGCCCAGAAGACAGGCGCCGACGAGGATTTTGTCCATTGCGCATAAACTATGAATGGCCGGGCGGAAACCGACAAGCGGCGGCAGACGGGCGGCAGGATTCCGCTTTGACAATACCAAGGCTTTGGACGGCGCTGATTTTGGGGTAGGCTCAATTCCAGCTATACCAGTGAGTATACCGATGGCTGAAGCTTCTCAAACGACCAGGGACGGTATTGTCGCAGCGGCGGGTGAGCTTTTCTATGCCGGCAGCATTCGTGACATCAGTGTCGATCGGATCGCCGCGCAGGCCGGGGTGACGAAGAAGACCGTCTACTATCACTTCCGGTCCAAGGATGAGCTTGTCGCGGCGTACCTGGACGCGCGCAACCGGCCCACCCTGGAGCGCTACCGCCGCTGGGCCGGCAAGGGCGGCAGCATGGCTGACCGCATCGAGCGGATGTTCCGGTCGCTGCAAAAGGCCGCCAAATCCCATGAATGGAACGGTTGCGGCTTCACGCGGGTCGCCGTTGAGCTAGCGGATCTGCCGGGGCACCCGGCCCTGGATGTGGCCCGAAACCATAAGCGCGGCTTCGAGGGCTGGTTGCGCCAGGACCTTGCCGACAGCGGTTATGAAGACGCTGGGGAGCTATCCGAGATGCTGATGATCATCCTGGATGGCGCCATAACTCGGATGCTGGTGCATCGCGATCCGCACTATGCCGCCGTGGCGGCGCGGGCCGCCCGCCGCCTGCTTTCCCGCTGACAGGCGAGGCCCGGATCGCTGGCGCTGGTCATCAGACCATACCTTGAATCTCGCATAGTATACTGACTAGTGAGTTTACTTTGGGTCCCGGTTGCCGCCTCGTGAGAAGCATTGGACCGACCAATCGAGCCCGGGGGCCAGCATGCGCCATTCGCTTTCCGACAAAGCATCGCCGTGGACGCCGGCGCTTCTGATCATTCTGACCGTTGCTTCGATCATCCTCTCGACCTCAATGGGCATCCGCCAGAGCCTGGGTCTGTTTCTCGACCCCATGGCAAGGGGGGCGGGTATTTCAGTCGCCACCTTCGGCCTGGCCCTGGCGGTGCAGAACCTGGCCTGGGGGATCGGGCAGCCCGCCATGGGCGCCCTGGCGGACAAGTACGGCGGTCGGCTGGTAGTCGCCGTCGCGGCAGCTTGCTTTGCCGCCGGCCTGGTGATGATGAGTTGGGGGAACACGTTGGGCCTGTTCCTCGGCGGCGGCCTGCTTGTCGGCCTTGCGGTCGCCGGCACCTCCCATGGCGTTCTGGTCGGCATCCTGTCAAGAATTGCCGCTCCCTCGGTGCGTGCGGTCGCGATTTCAATTCTGGCTGCCGCCGGCTCGATAGGCACTTTCATCCTGGCGCCGGCCACCCAGCAGATGCTGAACTGGATCGACTGGGAGACCACGCTCTGGGTCCTGGCCTTGCTTGCCGCGGCGATGGCGTTTCTGGCTTTCGCCTTCCGGCGGAACAGCGACAAGGCTTCGGCGCCCGGCGCCGAGCGGCCGAACGCCGTTGCCGCCATTCGCCAGGCTCTGCGCCATCCCGGCTATGTCGCCATGACCCTGGCCTTCTTCGCCTGCGGATTCCAGCTCATCTTCATCGCGACGCATCTGCCGAAGTATCTGAGCATCTGCGGCTTGGCCCCCACGGTGAGTGCGAATGCTCTGGCCCTCATCGGCGTGTTCAACGCGGTGGGAACCCTGGTGGTCGGTCGGCTTGGGGAGCGCTTCGGAAACAAGCTGATCCTTGCCCTGATCTATGTCTTCCGGACAGTCTCAATCGTCGTCTTCGTGTCGCTGCCGGTCTCGGTCGAAAGCGCCCTGATTTTCGGTGCGTCGATGGGATTCCTCTGGCTCAGCGTCATTCCACCTGTCAGCGGCCTGCTGAACGCGATGTTCGGGCCGACCAACTTCGGTGCCCTCTTTGGTGTCATGTTTCTCAGTCATCAGGTGGGCGCGTTCCTCGGCGCCTATCTGGGCGGGCTGTCTTATCAGGTCAGCGGCAGCTATCTGACGGCCTGGATTTCACTGATCGTCGTCGGCGTGCTCGCCGCCCTGGTCCAGCTCTCCATGGATGACCGGCCGCGGACGCCTGCCGCTGTCTCGGGTTAGGAGTGGATGCTCTTGCGTTGCGGTTTTCGTCCGATGACCCCGGTGGCGCAGCCAAAGAAGTAGCGTTTGAACTCGACCTCCAGGCCTTCGGCTTGCAGCAGCCTTGCGAAGGCCGAAGCATCTCCGAAGTTGGTGCTGTAGGTGCCGATCATGGCGAAATCCTGGGCGCCGCGCAGCAGGAGGCGCTCGACCAGGGGCAGCACGGTTTTCAGGTGGAAGAGATATAGCGGCCGCAACCACCAGCCACGGGGATCGGAGGCCTCGATCATCGAGAAGACGCCGCCGGGTTTCAGGACCCGGGCGGTCAAACGGGCGAGCTGGGCATGCTGCACGGTATTGAAGGTCTTCAGTCCGAAGGTCGAGACCACGAAGCTGGCGCTGTCGTCCGGCAGGCCGCTGGCGAAGACATCGTCTTCGATGAAGGCGATCTTGTGGGCCCGATGGCGATGCAGACGTTCCATGGCAAGGCGATGCATGCCGGCGGAGATGTCGACCGCTGTGATGGCGCGGATGTCGGGCAGGCGCTTCAGCAGGTGCGGCCAGACTTCGCCGGTTCCGGCCATCAGGTCATAGCCGACCGGGGCGTCACCATCAGGCAGCGGCAAAGCCTTCACGCATTGCCGCCGCCAGCGCTCGGTAAAGCCGAGAGAACAGAAGTAGCTGAAGGCGATGTAGCGTTTCGAGCAGCGGTCGAAAACCTCCTTCACGAAGCCGGGGTCGTAAATGTCAGGCTGCTCGGTCATTGCCGTTCTGGGTGCCGGAGAGGTTCAGCGGCCGCTGGGACTGGTGATGGCCGCCCGACACTTCACTAGGCAATTACCCGCATGGCCTTCATGTTCTGGAACAGCTCGGCGACGGCGGCTTCGCTCATCTCCGGGAATTCGGCATGGAGGACCGCCTCGGTGACGCTGCTGCGCCCCATGATGAAGTCGACCTGTGAGGCGACCTCGCCGGGAACCTCGACCTGCTGCTTGCCGTCCGAGAGATAGGGTTTTCCTTTGTGCCGGACGATCTTCACCTGCCTGCTGACGGTGTAGCTCGCGTTGCGCGGCGCGTCGCTTTGGCCTTCGGCGGCCACCAGTCCGTCGAGGTCGTAGCCCTTGAAGGCATAGGGCCAGTTTTTGATCGCCGCCGCGGCGACCTTGCCGGCGCCTTCGGAGTTTAAGGCCTCTGCGATGGCGCCGCCCATCCTTGCCAGGGTGTCCTTGATCTCGGCCGGGCCCATGTCGCGGGGCAGGTCGGCGCGCATCCAGGGGTTCTGGATCGCCGCATCCCAGATGATCGGCAGCAGGTCGAGCGCCTTGGGCAGGGTGACGCCGAAGGCGATATGAACGGCGCCGTTGGCCGAGGCCAGGGCGTCGTGATAGACGCCGCGGGGAATGTAAAGCAGGTCGCCCGGCTTCATGTGGATCTGCTCCACGACCTTGCCGGCGCGCCTGGCGCGCTCGGCGTCCGAGGGTTTGAAGTCCGGATGGTTCACCGGCGCTTCGTCGCGGCCTTCGTAGATGTTCCAGGTCTTCTCACCGGCGCAGTGGACGGCGAAGACCTCGTGCACGTCGCAGTGCGGACCGAAGGCCTTGTGTTGATGCATGGAGAAATAGAGATTCGCCTGGCTGCGGCCGCCGGTCGCCTGCTGCAGGTCATTGGCCAAGGCGCGTACGCCGGGGGCAAGGGCATCGATGTCGTTCAGGATCACCGAGGCGCCCTTGGCAATCCAGTCCTGCACCCGGTCCGGGTCTGGCCGCAGGGCCCCGCCGCCCTGCAGCGCGGGCACGCGCGCGCAATAGTCGGCGGTCGCGACCGGCTGCAGGTCGAGATAAAGCATCATCGTCTCCGGCGTCCAGACCGAGGTCATGGACATCAGCTCGTTCAGCCGCTGCAGCGTCATGATGCCGGCTGTGCGCGCGGCCTCGCCCGGGAAGTGGCGGTGGCTCTTGCCGAAGTGCCCGGCAAAGAAAGCCCCCCGGTCCAGCGGGGCGAGCAGGCTGTCAAGACTATCGCTCATTCGATCCTCAGTTTGGGCGCAGCAAACGCGCCTCATGATCCATGCCCCTCTTAATACATGAGGCCGGCGTCCGGCACAAAAGAGGCGGCATCACACCAGCCAGCTGCGTCCCAGGGTGATCAGCACCAGGGCGCCGGCGCCCGCACCGACCCCCAGGCCGATGTTGCGCCGGGCCAGGAAAAAGATCGCCAGGGCGATGACGGCGGCGGCGATGCGGTCGGCGGCGGCGGTGTCGGCGAGCGGGCCGTTGGGCAGGACGATCATGCGGGCGATCAGCCCGGCCAGCAGGGCGTAGGCGACACAGGCAACCCACTCGAAGAGTGGGCTGCCGGCGTCGATCCGTCCGGAGAGGGCAACGCCCAGGCCGCGCCAGAAATAGGTGACCAGCGCGCCGACGATCATCAGCGCGTAGGGCCAGAAGGCCGTGTCCTTCATGCCCTCAAGGGTGCCATTGAGGTTGAGGACTTCAAGCACGGCCCTTGCTCCACAGGCGGTGACCGAAGAAGGCGAGGGAGCCGGCCAGCAGCCCGGTGAGCGGCAGCCCCCAGTCGCTGGAGACGAGATGCAGCAGCGGGCCGCAGAGAGCCCCGATCATCAGGGCCAGAATGCGCGCCGGGTGCTTGGCGTCGGCCACGAAGACGAGCATGAAGTAGATCGGGTTGAGGAACACCAGGCCGAGGGTGATGTAGCTTGGCAGCAGGTCGGCCAGATAGAAGCCGACGGCGGTGGTCACCAGGGTCGTCGACCACAGGGTGACGGCAAAAGCGGCGAAGTAGGGCAGGCGCTCCGGCTCCGGCAGGCCCGGACAGCGCCGCATGGCCGCCGCCCAGCCGGTGACGGCGACATAGTGGGCGAAGAGGTAGTAGCGCCAGCGCGGCGTGCCCGGCGCCCGCAGATAGGGCATCAGGGCGACGGTCATCGGCAGCAGGCGGGCATTGGTCATGGCGACCGCAGCGGCGACGATCAGTACCGAGGCGCCCAGGCTGTAGAGTTCGACCAGGATGATCTGGCCGGGCAGCGCCCAGCCGGTGAAGGTGGAGAACAGGCCGTGCCAGACGTCCAGCCCGGCGCCCTGGATCAGGGAACCGAAGCCGAGATAGGACGCGCCGAGCACCAGGGCGGGAACCCCCAGGGCCTGGCGCGCGGCGGCGAGGGCGGCCTGGCGCGGCGAGCCGTAGCCTGAAGGCTCGTATCCCGAAGGCTCGTATCCCGAAGGCTGGGCAAGACCGTTGCCGGCATCGTTTACGGCGCTCCCCGCCGTGTCGCTGTCTGGCATGATGGGGAGAAGGCTATCCGCCGCGGTGGGCCGCGGTCAGCAAGAAACTGGCCTCTGCATGAGAGCCCTGCGGGGATTGCAGGGCGGCGTCTGCCTCAATCGTCGCTTTGAAAACGAGCTAGAGCACCCGCTCGGCCGGCAGGCGCACGATGGCCTTGGTGCCGGCACCCAGTTTGCTTTCCAGATCGAGGCGGCCGCCGTGCAGCTTCACGAAACCCGCCGAGAGCGGCAGGCCCAGGCCGGTTCCCTCGAACTGGCGGTTCAGGCGGCTGTCGACCTGCTCGAAGGCGGCGAAGGCGCGGGGGATGTCTTCCTCGGCGATGCCGATGCCGGTATCGCTGACCTGGAAGACGAAGCTGCCGTCTTCCTCCAGCCGCGCGGAAAGCTCGATTACGCCTTTTTCCGGGGTGAACTTGATGGCGTTGGACATCAGGTTCAGCAGCACCTGTTTCAGCTTGCGCTCGTCGGCGCGCAGGCGCGGCAGGTCGTCGGGCAGGGAAATCTCAAGCGCCTGATCGCCGCGCTTGGCCCGCTCGGCCACCAGGCGCTGCACCGCGCCGATGACATCGCGGGGGTCGACCACCTCGTCGCGCAGTTCGTGGGCCCCGGCCTCGATCTTGGCGACATCCAGAATGTCGTTGATGAGGGTCAGCAGATGCTGGGCGCTTTCATGGATGTCCGAGGCGTAGCTTTTGTACTGGCTGCTGCCGAGAGGCCCGAGCAGTTCGCTTTCCATGATCTCGGAGAAGCCGATTACCGCATTCAGCGGCGTGCGCAGCTCGTGGCTCATGTTGGCGAGGAATTCGGTCTTGGCGCGGTTGGCCAGCTCGGCCCCTTCCTTGGCGCCGATCAGGGCTTCCTCGCGCTGGCGCAGGGCGGTGACGTTCTCGGCGGTTCCTCGGTAGCCCAGGAAGTCGCCGCTGTCCGGGCAGTAGACCGGAAGGCCGTTCAGGCGGAACAGCAGCCTGTCGCCCGCCTTGTTCGGCACCTCCACCTCGATGTCGCGGAAGGGCGCGTGCTGCCGGGAGGCGGCGAGGGAGACCAGCTTCGGTGCGGCCTCGCTGGGGATGTCCAGCAGGGAGCGGCCGATCAGTTCGCGCGGGTGATAGCCCAAAGCATCGTGCACCCGCGGTGAAACGAAGGTCAGCGTCAGTTCGCGGTCGGTTTCCCAGACCCAGTCGGAGACCAGCCGCGTCGTATCGTCGAGCCGCGTCGTGGCCTGAACCAGCGCGGTCGCCGTGGCTTTCAGCTTGGTCGTCGGCTCGTAGACCACGGCGGTGGCGCGCAGCGCGCCACCGCTGCCGCGGATCGCACGGCGCTTGGCGCGAAAGTACTCCGTGCGCCCTTCCAGGGTCAGTTTGTGTTCCTGGCTGACCGCGACCGGTGCGGCGCCGTTGCCGCGCGACCAGCCGCCGATGGCGGACTGATTGGGCAGCGCCTCGGCGGCGGCCAGGGCATCGTAGATTTTCTCAAAGGCTTTGTTGGCGTAGGTGATGGCGCCGTCGGCGTCGACGATGCAGGTCGGTGGCCCTTCTTCCAGCAGATCCTGTTGCAGGATGGCGACCAGCGAGTCTTCCTGGGTCTCCGGCGGCGCATCCGCTACCGGGTCTGCCGGCGCCATGGATTTCGGCGCTCCGCTTGCATCGGCGCTACGGGAAACCATTGTCGTCTTGCTTACGTCCGTTTTCACCGGCCCTGCTCAGCCTCGCTTCGCCTTCGCGATCTCCAGGTCTTCCACGGCTGCCTGAAAATCCTCGTTGCGCTGCCATGAACGCAATACATGCTCCGCATCCTGCCGGCTTGCCTGATCGTAGAGCCGCGTCGCCCGAGACAGGTCCGCCGGCGATGTTCTGCGGCCGGCACTGCCGGCACTGCGTGTCAGGAGAAACAGGGTTGCAAAGTCCTGTTTCGATACGCCCAGCGCCAGACAGGCGATTGCCAGCCCTTCGCCGCCGGGACCATATAATACTTCGGTGCGCCGCGGCATCGAAATCCCGCTCCACTCTTCAAAAAGAGCTTCGAACAGGGGGATCTCGCTCTGGCGCAGGGTTTTGATCAGCAAGGCGGCGTTCACCCGCTGCTCTGCCGCCATGCAGCGCGCGAGATCGGAGGCGGTCGCCTCCATGTTGCGCGGTCCGTTGGTCTTGTCCACCGTATCGTTGGCGACCTCCGCCACCGCGGCCTCCAACTCGTCGTCCAGCGGCGTCGGATGGATATCGTAGGCGGCCAGGATATCGGCCCGCAGGTTGGCGGCGACCAGCCAATAGAGGCGGTTTGCCAGTTCGCTGGTCAAATCATGCCGGCGCACCAGGGGTTCCTGGAATTCGTCGATGTGTTCGGCCTGCTCGGTCAGGTAAGACAGTGCCGCTTCGGAAATCTTTGCGCTCTGGTTTTCCAGCAGAGCGGTAATGACGCTTCGGTCGTTGGTGCCGACCAGTTCGTCCGAGACCGCTTCGCTGAGCTCCCGGCGCCGGGCGATCGCAATCTGATGCTGCCGGCTGCGGTGCTGGATGATGCGGATCAGCTCGCCGTCGGAGAGCAGGGCCGAGCGCAGGAGAATCGGGCGGGCGACCTCGATTTCGTCGTTCGCCAGGGCAATGACCAGGGCGCGGGGGGCAGCGGGATTGCGCGACAGGCGCTCGCTCAAACGGCTGCGGATCGGCGCCTCGAACTCGTGGATGAGCTTTTCCAGGATCTGCGCGATGAGATCGCGTTCCTGGTCGCTGAGCTCATGGTCGCGTTCCATGGAAAGCTGGGCGATCTGAGACGACAGCAACTCGCGGCCTTCAATCGACTTGTTGAGCGCAAGCTGCAAAAGAGAGTGAAGATCCCGATCCTGATCTTCCATCCAAACTTACCCCGATTCGTTACGCTGGGCGGAAACAACACACCCATCGGGTGCGAGCGTCTCCGCCCGAACCCGCGCTCCGTCTGAAACCCCTAAAAGAATAATAAATCAAGGTAAAGACAATGTGAAGTTTGCTTGCCTGAAATTCAACGTAGGCAGCCAAAACTTATGAATAGAAATGGCGTCGGAAGAAAGTAAATCCCCTGTAGATCCCAATCTATTCACGGCTAGACGGGTACGTTTGTGTTAAGAGTTTCCAGGCTCGATATTTCAGGATTCCATTTTATTCAATTATATCAATAGGTTAAATTTCCGATCGGAAATCGGTAAATCGCCTTTTGCGAGCAAAAAGATCTGTATGCGACTTTAAAGGGAAAGTAATCGCAATGAAAATATTTATATCCTGAATGATTATATCACTGCCTCCGGCTCCTCAAGTTCGGCTGTTTCGGATCGCCGGAACGCGTCTGAGCTTCACGCTGCTTTAACCGCTTCGCCCGATACTGCGGCCATGCAGATCGGCTCGGGCGCATCGCCCCTCACCTTGGCAGTCCTGAAAACCCTGGGAAACCAGGCGGGCCTCGGCGCGCCTGCGGGGTCTTCGTCCACCCCCGCTGCGTCGGCCCCCGCTACTTTGGGCGGCGTCTCCGCAGCTTTGCCCGCGGCGATTTCGAACGGTGTTTCCAACGCCGTCTCGCCCAGCGCCGGTTCGGCGCAGAATGCCGCGGCCGGACCGCCGGAGCCGGGCAAGGTCTTTCCCCGCGGTTCCTTCGTGGATTTGAAGGCCTAAACGCCTTAGAGGACCGTCCGCGCCTTGCTTGAGATGCGCCGGCGCCTGCGTCACAGTATCCTGATGACAGCGACCGGAAATGACGGGCCCGGGACCGAAGGCGCCGCCGAAAGTGCCGCGGAGGCGGATGCGGCGGTGGCGCGATTCGAGCCGAGAGTGCCCGACGGCGACGACCGCACGCGGCTGGTCTGCCGGGACTGCGGCTTCATCAATTACGAGAATCCCAAGGTCGTGGTCGGCTCGGTCGCGGCCTGGGAAGATCGCATCCTGCTGTGCCGTCGCGCCATCGAACCGCGCCGCGGCTACTGGACCTTGCCGGCGGGCTATCTGGAACAGCACGAGGAAGCGGCGGCGGGGGCGCGGCGAGAGGCCTGGGAAGAAGCCCGGGCGGAGCTTGCGATCGACCAGCTTCTGGCGGTCTATTCGATTCCGCGCATCTCGCAGATCCAGTTGATCTATCGCGCCGCCCTTGTGTCGCCCGACGTCGCGGCCGGCCCCGAGACTCTGGAGCTCGATCTCTTCCCCTGGAAATCGATTCCCTGGGACGACCTGGCCTTTCCTTCGGTGCGCTGGGCGCTGAACGACTATCGCGCATTGCTTGGCCAGACCGCCTTTGCGCCGCGCAGTAACCCGCCGGAGGGCCCGCCTGAGGAAGGGGCCGAATAGGAAACCGGCGCGCGAACGACGCCGGTAAGAACAGCAGTATTGGGGGGTGAAAAATGCGACGATCAGCTTGTCCGGTTCCGTGCCGCAAGGGCTTGGTCCATGCGGTCTTGGGAGGGTTTCTGCTTGCGGCGTCTTCGGGTTTCGCCTTGGCCGCAGAACCGCTTTTTTCCCACGAGAATCCACGCTTCCGCAGCGGCGCCGAGCTGATGGCGGACTGTGCGTCCGAAGCGCCGGCGGCGCAGGGCCGCTGCAACGGCTACATCATGGCCATCGCCGACGTGCTGGGCGGCGCGGGCGCGCAGGTCGACGGTGTTCAGGTTTGCCTGCGCGGCGACGAAGGTCTTGCCGAACTGGTGGCCGAGGTGCGCGCCCATCTGCAGGCCAATCCGGCGCGTCAGGCGATCAAGGGCGACGGCGCCGTGGCCTATGCCCTGTCACTCTATCGGCCCTGCCCGCCGTCGTAACGCCGTGCAGGTCCGGCAATAAGGCCGCGCTCAGCCATTCTGCTTTTCCATCAGCCTGCGAATTTCGCGAACCTCCTGATGTACCGCCTTCAGATCATCCTCCAGCCGCAGGGCGTCGCCGTGGGATTGCTGGGTGATCTTGTCGAAGGCCTGGTCGCGCTCTTCATCGTGCTGGCTCTGCATGGCGTTGACGATGATGGCGATGAAGAGATTCAGCACCGCGAAACTGGTCACCAGGATGAAGGGGACGAAGAAGGCCCAGGCAAAGGGGAAGACATCCATGACCGGCCGCACGATGCCCATCGACCAGCTTTCCAGGGTCATGATCTGGAACAGGGAATAGGCCGAGGCGCCGATGGTGCCGAACCACTCCGGGAAAGCCTGGCCGAAGAGCTTCGTCGCCATGACTGCGAAGACATAATAGAGCAGCCCCAGCAAGGCGGCGACCGAGCCCATGCCCGGGATTGCCTGCAGTAAGGCCTGCACCACCTTGCGCATCGAGGGGATGACCGAGATCAGGCGCAGTACCCGGAGCACCCGGAGAGCGCGCAGTACGGAGAAGGCCGCCGAGGCCGGCGCCAGGCTGACCGCGATCACGGCGAAGTCGAAGAGGTTCCAGGGGTCCTTGAAAAAGCGCAGGCGATAGGCCCAGAGCTTCAGCAGGATCTCCACGACGAAGATGCCGACGATGGTCCGGTCGGCGAGCAGCAGGAAGCTGCCGACCTCCGCCATCACGGAGGCGGAGGTCTCAAGGCCCAGGATCACGGCGTTGATCAGGATCAGACCGGTGATGCCGCGCTGTACCGCCGCGGACTCCAGCGTCCTTTGCAGGCGGGAAAGGGAATCGGGGTTCGCTGGCTCGGACTCTAGCGACAAGGCCTGGCTCCTGTGGCGGCGGCTGATGGGCGGAAAGCTGCTGAGAAGCCGTTTAAATGTGGGATAGGCCGCGGCGGGTCAATAGGCAGCGGGTGACAAGCCGATGTTCAGGTGCCGGTCAAGGGTTCCACATCGGTTTCCGGCACGGCCCCTTCAGGTTTCCCGCGACGCCGTGTGGCCGGCAGGCGAACCTCCGCCTCGGTGCCGAAATTCAAGCGGCTGTGGAGGAAGAGCTGGCCGCCATGCAGCTCGACCAGAGCCTTGGTAAGGGGCAGGCCGAGTCCGGCCCCCTGGTTGGGATGCGCGCGTTTGTCGTGGGCCTGGCAGAAGGGCTGCAGGATCTTGTCGATATCCTGTTCCCGGATGCCGATGCCGTTGTCGGCGACCTCAATCCGCAGGTTGCCCGCCGGCGACAGCGTCTTCTGCAGGCGCACCCGCCCGCCGGGCCCGGTGAACTTAATCGCGTTGGTCAGCAGGTTGAGCACGATCTGTTTCAGCTTCACCGCGTCGCCGGTGATCCACTCCTCCGCTCCGTTCTCGTCGAACTCCAGGTGTACTGAAGCGCTCGCGGCGCGCGGTCCGACCAGCTTGGCACAGCTTGCCAGGAGTTCCTGCAGGTCGAGCGGCTCTTCATACAGCTCCATCTGCCCGGCTTCGGAGACCGAAAGGTTCAGCAGGTCTTCGACAAGAGACAGCAGCAACTGGCCGCTATGATGGATATAGCCGACATGCTCGCTCTGCTGTGCGGTCAGGGGGCCGTAGAGTCTTCGGCTCAAAAGCTCGGAGAAGCCGATGATGGCGTTCAGCGGCGTGCGCAGCTCATGGCTGACATTGGCCAGGAACTTGGTCTTGGCGCTGTTGGCTTCGGTGACCTGATGCAGCGCGTCGCTGAGGCGGTTGAAGCGCTCCCCGGCCAGGGTGACGGTCATGCGCATCAGGGCGGTCGCCTTGGCGATGCCGCTGTATTTGCCGTCGCGCGTGACGATGAAGCCGTCGATCATCGCCTTGGGTTTCTGCGACAGCAGAAGGTCGCTCACCGCCTCGATGTCGTGATCCCACTCGACAATCAGCGGCGCGGGATCCATGAGCTTGGAGATCGGTTTGCGGTCGAAGAGTTCCGGCCAGTAGGGCCGGGCCATCTTGGCGAGAAACTCCAGCCGGCTGACCAGTCCAACCGGCTGCTCGGCGCTGACCACGGCCAGGGCCGACAAAGCCTCGTTCCGGCGCAGCATGGCGTGCACCTCGGCGCAGCTTGTCTGCGGCCGGATTGCAGGCGCTTCCTCGGCCAGGATGTGGGCGCAGGGTGTCTCTTTGTTGGAATGATGACCGTCTGCTGCCGCGGCCTTGGCGCCCGTCATAAGGACTGTCCCGCTAAACCCAATTGCTGTCGGGCGACGCTAAACCCTGGGTCGTTAACAAATCTTTGTATGCGAACCCGGCTACGCTGCCTGGCCACCACCGGCCGCTTCGCGACGGCTCGCTTCAAGTCTATATGTGTTTATTGTTTCAAGGGCATGACAGAAGCCTTAACGGCCGCTGCCGCCGTTTAACCGTGCTTCGGCATCGCGCAGATGGTCATAGAGCATATCGACCAGGGCGCGAATTCGTGCCGTACGCCGCAGGTCGGGATGGGTGAGCAGCCAGAGGCCGGTGTCCAACGCCGCGGGTGGCGCACAGACTCGTGTCAGACCGGGATCGCTGTCACCCAGAAAACTCGGCAGGATCGCCAAGCCGAGCCCGGCGCGCACGGCGGAGGCC
Source organism: Pelagibius sp. (assembly GCF_965249265.1). Classification (NCBI taxonomy): domain Bacteria; kingdom Pseudomonadati; phylum Pseudomonadota; class Alphaproteobacteria; order Rhodospirillales; family Rhodovibrionaceae; genus Pelagibius; species Pelagibius sp. The sequence continues at coordinate 5,487,346 of NZ_OZ252224.1, forward strand.
TGGTTCAGCAGGGAGTTTGAGCGAAAGCCGATCGCATCTGTGTCGATGTTGCCGGCGAGCCAGTGGGCAATGGCCGGCGGTCCCGCGCCGTCGTCCCAAGCGATCCAGGGCCGCTGCGCCAGCTCCCCCGGCGCCGGCTGTGAAAGGGCGCCGGCGGCGTAGATGGTCGAGGTCAGGGTGGCGACCCGCCGCCCGAAAAGACTCTCCGGCGGTTCGCGGGTCGGGCGCAGGGCGATGTCCGCCTCGCGCTTGGTGAGGCTCAGCATGCGGTTGTCGATGACCAACTCGACGGTGATGTCGGGATAGGCCTGCCGGAATGCGGCCAGCAGCGGCATCAGCAGTTTCTCGGCGATGTCGTCCGGCGCGGTCAGGCGCAGGCTGCCGGTCAGCCGCAGGTCCCGCCCGCTGAGGCGGCGCTCCAGCGCCTCCATTTCCGCTTCGACCCGCTCGGCCGTGCGCAGCAGATCCTCGCCGGCAGCGGTGGTGACATAGCTGCCCCCCTGCCGGTCGAAGAGGCGGGTTTCCAGACGCGCCTCGATGGCGCCGAGCCGCCGGAAGACGGTCGAGTGATTGACCCGCAGGCGCCGGGCCGCCCCCGCCAGGCTGCCCTCGCGGGCAATGGCCAGCAGGGTGCGCAGGTCGCCGGAGAGATCGGATTTTGCGTTCATGCAATGTCAGTTTGCAGTTTTCGCCTATCGACTTGCATTGAAGCAAATCATAGATCCCCCTCCAGAACAAGGCGGCCCGCCGGGCGGCCGAAACCGCCAACGACGCCCGATAAGGAGCAGATTCATGATCGACAACAAGACAGCCCCCTATGCCGCCCTGATCCTCCGGGTCGCCCTGGGCATCATGTTCCTGGCCCACAGCCTCTATCTGAAGGTCTTCGTCTTCACGATGCCCGGCACCGTCGGCTTCTTCGAATCTCTCGGCCTGCCCGGCGTCGTGGCCTATCTCACCGTCATCGCGGAGATTGTCGGCGGCGTCGCCCTGATCCTGGGCATCCAGACCCGCCTTGTCGCCGTCGCCCTGCTGCCGGTGCTGCTGGGCGCGACCTGGGTCCATGCCGGCAACGGCTGGCTGTTCACCGCCGAGGGCGGCGGCTGGGAGTATCCGGTCTTTCTGATCGCCGCCGCCGTGGTGCAGGCCCTGCTTGGGGACGGCGCCCACGCCGTGAAGCTGCCCTTGGGGTTGCAGCGCAAGACGGCTACCGCTCGCTAGGGCTCGCCTAGCTCGCCCGATCCAGCCCGACCAGCGCGCGGGCGAAGTCTTTGGCGGCGAAGGGGCGGAAGTCTTCGGCCCCTTCGCCGACGCCGATGGCGTGGACCGGCAGGCCGTACTTCTCGGCGAGCGCCACCAGCACGCCGCCGCGGGCCGAGCCGTCCAGCTTGGTGACCACCAGGCCGGTGAGGTCCACCAGGTCCTTGAAGGTGCCGACCTGGGTCAGGGCGTTCTGGCCGGTGGTGGCGTCGAGCACCAGGATCACGTGATGAGGTGCGGCGGGTTCGACCTTCTTGATGACCCGGGCGACCTTCTGCAGCTCGGCCATCAGTTCGGTTCTGTTGTGCAGGCGCCCGGCGGTGTCGATGAGCAATACGTCGTCACCCGCGGCCTTGGCCTGCTCCACTGCCTCGAAGGCGAGGCCCGCTGAATCGGCGCCTTGTTTGCCGGCGACGACGGCACAGCCGGACCGCTCGCCCCAGATCTTCAACTGCTCGATGGCGGCGGCGCGGAAGGTATCGCCGGCGGCGAGGCGCACCGAAAGCCCCTGGGCGCGGTAGTGGGTCGCCAGCTTGCCGATGGTGGTGGTCTTGCCGGAGCCGTTGACGCCGACGACCAGCACCACGTTGGGTTTGTTGGACGGGTCGAGGGTGAGAGGCTGCGCCACAGGTTCCAGGATTTGCGCGACGTCGGCCGCCAGGGCTTCGCGCACCTCCTGGGGATCGACCTCTTTGTCGAAGCGCGTCTTGGCCAGTTCCGTGGTCAGCTTTGCGGCCGTGGTCACGCCAAGGTCGGCGGTAATCAGCAGTTCTTCCAGTTCCTCCAGCGCGGCGTCATCCAGCTTGCGCTTGTTGAAGATGCCGGCGATGCCGTCGCCCAGCTTGCTGGAGGAACGGGTCAGCCCGGCCTTCAGGCGGGAGAACCAGCCGCCTTTTTTCTCTGCCACGTCACTCATCCGTGTCGCTCACGCTGCGGGGGAGAGTTGCTGTTGCAGAGGCGCGGCGGTCAGCCGCCCGCCGTCGCGCCCGGAGATGCGGACCTGCGTTACCGCACCGATCTCGCCGGCTTCGAGCAGCACCGGCGCGAAGGTCTCGCTGCGGCCGAGAAAGCGTCCGTCGGCTTCCTGCTTTTCGATCAGCACGGATGCGGGCTTGCCGACCTGGCCGTCAAGGAAGCGGTCGAGGGCGGCGGTCCCGGCGCTGCGCAGGCGGGCGGCGCGTTCCTTACGTAGGGCGAGAGGAACCTGCGGCATCTTTGCCGCCGGTGTGCCCTTGCGCGCCGAATAGGGAAAGACGTGTAGATAGGTGAGGCCGCAGTCTTCGATGAGCTTCAGCGAATTCTCGAACATCGCCTCGCTCTCGGTCGGGAAGCCGGCGATGAGGTCGGCGCCGAAGACGATGCCGGGGCGCAGTTCCCGCAGCTCGCGGCACAGATCGACGGCCTCGCTGCGCGAATGTCGGCGCTTCATGCGCTTCAGGATCATGTCGTCGCCGGCCTGGAGCGAGAGATGCAGATGCGGCATCAGCCGCGGCTCCTCGGCGATGAGGCGGCGCAGGTCCGGGTCCAGCTCGATGGCATCGAGAGAGGAAAGGCGCAGGCGCTGCAGGTTCGGCACCTGGGCCAGCAGGCGGCGGACCATCTGGCCGAGGCTGGGCTGCCCCGGCAGGTCGCCGCCGTAGGAGGTGACGTCGACGCCGGTAAGCACGATCTCCGCGACGCCGCCCGCGACCAGATTGCGCACCTGGCGCACCACCTCTCCCAGGGGCACCGAGCGGCTGTTGCCGCGGCCAAAGGGAATGATGCAGAAGGTGCAGCGGTGGTCGCAGCCCTGCTGCACCTGAACGAAGGCGCGGGTGCGCTCGGCGAAACCGTCGATCATCTGCGGCGCGGTCTCGGTCACGCTCATGATGTCGTTCACCAGCAGCGGCGCCGTATTGTCCGGCAGAAAACTTTCGGCGCGCAGCTTTTCCTCGTTGCCGATGACCCGGTCGACCTCCGCCATGGCGGCGAAGCCCTGGGGGTCGATCTGCGCGGCGCAGCCGGTGACGATGATCTGCGCCTCCGGGTTCTCGCGCCGGGCCTTGCGGATCGCCTGGCGCGCCTGGCGCTCGGCCTCGCCGGTGACGGCGCAGGTGTTGACGATGACGCTGTTGTCGAGCCCCGCCGCCTCGGCATGCCCGCGCATGACCTCAGATTCATAGGCGTTGAGGCGGCAGCCGAAGGTGAGGATGCGCGGTGCGTTGTTTCCGGGCTTCTGATCGCTGCTCACAGCGCCAGCTCCCCGGTGAAGGCCGTGGCCACTGGCCCGGTCATCAGCACATGGCCGTCCTCTCGCCATTCCAGCTCCAGGGCGCCGCCGTCCAGCACCACCTCGACCTTGCGTCCCGTGATGCCGCGGCGGGCGGCGGCGACGGCCGCGGCACAGGCGCCGCTGCCGCAGGCCTGGGTGAGGCCGACCCCGCGCTCCCAGACTCTCAGCCGCAACTGATTCGGACCGATCACCTCGGCGGCGCCGATGTTGGCGCGCTCGGGAAACAGCGGGTCGTGTTCCAGGGCCGGGCCGAGCCGGTCCAGCGGCAGGCTTTCTACCGTCTCAACGAAAAAGACCGCATGGGGGTTGCCCATGTTGACGCCGACGGGGTCGTTGAGGGGCCCGGAAGCGAGACCCAGGTGCAGGGTATCGCGTTCCTCGCTCAAAGGGATGTCGCGCCAGCCGGTCAGCGCTTCGCCCATGTCCACCTGGACGCGGTTGCGGCCGGCCGCGCTGGCCTGCAGCAGGCCCCGCTGGGTTTCGATGGTCAGGCGGTCCTGCCCGGTCTCTTCCATCACCAGGGCGGCGACGCAGCGGGTGCCGTTGCCGCAGGCCCCGACCTCGCCGCCGTCGTGGTTGCGGATGCGCATGAAGACATCGGCACTGCCGTTGGACGGCGGCTCGATGATCAGCAACTGGTCGCAGCCCACACCCCTGCGCCGGTCGGCGATGGCCCGGGCCAGGTCGTCGGTCAGCAAAAACGGCTCGTCCCGGGCGTCAACGACGACGAAGTCGTTGCCCAGGCCGTGCATCTTGATGAAGGGGCGTGCGGTCATGTGGCGGGTTATAGGACCGCCGGGGCCAGTAAGTCCAGGATGGGCTACTCCTTCAGAGACAGGCGGGAAGGTCCGGCCGGGAAAACGGCGGATTTCCTGCACCGACGACGGCGTTAAGCGCTTTCATGCAAAGCTGCAGAACATACCTGCGTGTTCTCGGGTTCACGCCTGCGCCCGTTCTTTGTATTCCACCGCCCGCAGCCGCCGCGTTGCCCGCCGCAGTCGCCTTTTTGATCTCTCGGCATCGCAGTGGTCTGGGGACCAGTTTTATGGACAACCCCCAACCCAATTACCCGAACCAAATTTTTGTAAGGAATGGATTTCATGCGCATTCAGAAAACCAAGACTCTTTTTGGACTTGCCGCCTCCGCTCTTGTCGCACTGACAATGTCGATGACCTTCCACGGTGCTGCTGAGGCCGACGTGTCGAAGAGCCCGACCATGAAGATGCAGGTGCAGAAAAAGCCGATCGTGCCGCCCCGCCCCACAGGTCCGCAGGCGAGCAACCGGATCCAGAGCAAGCCGGTGGTCATCAAAGACCATGCCTGGGTGCAGTTCTGGGACACAATCACCGGCGAAGACACCGGCTGCCACGACATCGACAACCAGACCTCCTGCAGCGGCACCTGCCCCTGTAACTGACACACTTCACAAATTTTTCTTGATAGCGGGGGCCGAAATGGATCGGTCCCCGCTTTAGCTTATCTGCGCATATCGCCGCCCAAAATTTGCCACAACTGCGCCCTCTTTCCGGGCGCTTTGCCTTTCAAGCTCTTCCAGAACGCGCAGGCAGCCTGCCGCGCGCAGCGTCTTCAGGGGGAGATCATGCAAAACCTACCTTGCCTCAAGGCCGGCCTCGCGCTTGGCCTCGTTGTTTTGCTGGCCGCTTGCGGCCATCACGTTCAGGCCACCTCGGGCTCGGACTATCTGGCCGCCTACAAAACGACGGGTGGCGATGCCGGGCAGTCAGCGGCGACCGACGCGGAGATCGCCGCGGCGGCCAAGGTGGAGCCGCAACTGCGCTTTCCTGCCCGCATCGGGCTCGCCAGGATTGGTGGGGACGGCCTTGCCCCCGTGCCGGCGGCAGAGGCTGAAGCCTGGAAAGCCCTGGCCGGGCGTCTGGGGCCGGGCTACGGCGACTTCGTTCCGGTCTCGCCGCTGATCGCCGCGCTGGCGACCCCCGTTTCCGCAGCGGCGCCTGTTCATCGCGATCCCTTCAGCAGATACCGCAAGTCCCTGGCCCAGGTGGTTCGGGAAATCCGTCTCGGCGCCGCGCGCCAGCATCTCGACGCAGTGCTGATATACGAAACCTTCGGTACATCCGAGGAAACCAGCAATCCCCTGGCCGTCACCAAGCTGGCGCTGATCGGTTTTTTCCTGCCGACCGAAGATGTCGCGGCCAAAGGCTCGGCCCAGGCTGTGCTTGTCGATGTCCGCAACGGCTATACCTATGGCTTGGCCTCGGCGGTGGCGGAACAGCCGGTGCGGCGGATCACGACCGCCGGCAACAGCCGCGCGGTGGGGCAATCGGCCCAGGAACAGGCGAGGGCCAACGCAACCCTGGCGCTGACCGGCGAAGTCGAGGCGATGCTGCGCGATCTGCGCCTGGCCCTGGCCGAGGGTCGTGCGGCGGGCCGTCTTCGCTGACTTGAAGTCATCAAGATGTCAGCTTATCCGATTGGATTAGCGACAAAATCAGGTGTGAATCATCTTGCTTTCCGACGCGCCAGCGCATAGGTGTAGTGGTGGTGACGGACGTAAGGTCAGAAGCCGCAGGATCGGTTGTATAGCCATGGATCGGATCGATTGGGGTCGGATCTCTGGAAAAAAGAGCGTCCGTGCCTGAGTTTCCATGACCTATGTTGTGCCTTAACGCGGCCCGGACAGTGTTTTGCCGGGGCGTACGACGTTTGCAGTGCGAAGGAAGACCCAGACCATGATCACGGGAACCGTGAAATTTTTCAATACCACCAAAGGCTTCGGCTTTATCGCTCCTGAAGACGGCTCCAAGGATGTGTTCGTTCACATCTCCGCCGTTGAGCGTTCGGGCATGGGCCCGCTGGTCGAAGGCCAGAAGGTGACTTTTGAGGTTCAGCCCGATGCCCGCGGCCCCAAGGCCGTGAACATCGCGGCAGCCGACTGATCTCAAAAGGCTGAAGCTTCAGAGTACCGGAAAGCTTTTCGATCCGGCCGCCCAGGAAGGGCGGCCGTTTTCGTTTTGAAGTTGGGAAAAGCCGGTGTTGAACCTGCTTCTCGCCGGGCTTGACCTGGGGGTCCCGGCCCCCTAAGTTCCGCGCCATTCAGGCCAAGGTGACTTGACCGGCTTTCGCCCACCCGATGGTGGGCAGCCCCGCCAGTCCGCGAGTTTTCGCGCACTGGCGCGAAATCCGTTGGGTTGTCGCGGTTTGACGGACGAAGATCTCTGGGCCCCGAGGGGCCTGAGATTTAGGACTAGCGACCAAGTGGGAGCGCAGCCCGCGTGGCGCTTGAACGCAATACAGGGATCACGACCAGTGATCCCTGGTGAATTAGGACCGACAGACACTTATGTTCGATAGCCTTCAGGAACGGCTTTCAGGCGTCTTCGACAAGCTGACGCGCCGCGGCGCGCTCAGCGAAGCCGACGTGAACGCCGCCCTGCGCGAGGTGCGGGTCGCCCTGCTGGAGGCCGACGTCGCCCTGCCGGTGGTGAAGGACTTCATCGACGGGGTCCGCGAAAAGGCCATCGGGCAAGAGGTCCTGCGTTCCGTCACGCCGGGCCAGATGGTTGTCAAGGTGGTCCACGATCACCTGGTCGAAACCCTGGGCGCCACCGGGGTCGGCATCGACCTGCGCGCCACCGCGCCGGTCGGCATCATGCTGGTCGGGCTGCAGGGCTCCGGCAAGACGACGAGCTGCGCCAAGATCGCGCGCCGCCTGCAGGACCGCGAGAAGAAGAAGGTCCTGATGGCCTCCCTCGACGTGCGCCGCCCGGCCGCGCAGGAGCAGTTGAAGGTACTGGGCGAGCAGGCCGGGGTGGCGACCCTGCGCATCGTGCCCGGCGAGCCGCCGGTGGCGATCGCCAAGCGGGCCATGCAGTCCGGGGCACTGGAAGGCTATGACGTGGTCATGCTGGATACCGCCGGGCGTCTGGCCATCGACGAGGAACTGATGACCGAGGTGGCGGCGGTGCGCGATGCCGCCAAGCCCCACGAGAGCCTGCTGGTTGCCGACGCGATGACCGGCCAGGACGCGGTGACGGTGGCCACCGCCTTCAAGGAGCGGGTCGATCTGACCGGCATCGTGCTGACCAGGGTCGACGGCGATGCCCGCGGCGGTGCGGCGCTTTCCATGCGCGCGGTCACCGGCTGCCCGATCAAGCTGATCGGCGTCGGCGAAAAGCTGGACGATCTGGAGGATTTCCATCCTGACCGCGTGGCGTCACGCATTCTCGGCATGGGCGACGTGGTCTCGCTGGTCGAAAAAGCGGCGGAGACCATCGAGCAGGATGAGGCGGAAAAGCTCGCCAAGAAACTGCAGAAAGGTACCTTCGACCTCGACGACTTTGCCAAGCAGCTTCAGCAGATGCAGAAGATGGGCGGCCTCTCCAGCCTGATGGGCATGCTGCCGGGGATGTCCGGCAGCCAGATGCAGCAGCTTAAAAAGGCCAAGCTGGACGACGGCATGGTGAAGCGCCAGTTGGCGGTGCTGTCTTCCATGACCCCGGGCGAGCGCCAGAAGCCGGAGCTGATCAAGGCTTCGCGTAAGCAGCGCATCGCCAAGGGCTCCGGCACCACGGTGCAGGAAGTGAACAAGCTGCTGAAGCAGCACAAGGACGCGACCCGCGTGATGAAGCGGGTTCAGAAGATGGGCAAGAAGGGAATGATGCGCGGCGGCCTGCCGGGGCTGATGCCCGGCGGTGGCGGCGGCAATCCCTTTGGATGACCCGCACGCCCAGATCATTCGAAAACCCTGATGAAATTCGAACAGAACAGACTGACTTTCTAGAAAGCGAGTATTTGAAATGTCCCTGAAGATCCGTTTGTCCCGCGGCGGCGCTAAGAAGCGCCCCTACTACCGCATCGTCGTCGCCGACTCCCGCAGCCCGCGCGATGGCCGCTTCATCGAGCGCATCGGCTCCTACAACCCGATGGTCGCCAAGGACCATCCGGAGCGCATCGTGCTGAACACCGAGCGCGCCAAGCACTGGCTGTCGGTCGGTGCCACGCCGAGTGATCGGGTGAGCCGTTTCCTGGCCGCCGCCGATCTGGCGCCGTCGCGCCGCATTCCCCGGCAGACCAAGAAGAACCTGCCCGGGCAGAAGGCGCAGGAGCGTCTGCAGGAGGCCGAGGACGCCAAGAAGGCGGCTGAAGAGGCTGCGGCTGCCGAAGCGGCCGCCCCGGCTGAAGAGGCGCCCGCCGAGGAAGCGCCTGCTGAGGAAGTCGCCGAAGAAGCCAAGGCCGAGTAAGAGCCTTCCGGCTGCGGGCTATGGATGCCGTCCGTTATGGATAGGGATACAAAGGCTGCAGAACGCATCTGCCTGGGTGTCATGGTCGGCGCCCACGGCGTGCGCGGTCTGGTGAAGGTGAAGGCCTTCACCGAGGTGCCCGAAGATGTCGCCGCCTATGGGGCGGTGAGCGATGAAGGCGGCAAGCGGCGCTGGACGCTGGAAGTCGCCGGGCGGGCCAAGGGGGTGGTCCTGGTGCGGCTGGCCGGCGTCAGCGACCGCGATCAGGCCCAGGCCCTGCATGGGACACGGCTTTATGTGGAGCGCGGGGCCCTGCCGGCCCTGGAGGAGGAAGAGGTCTTCTACCACGTCGATCTGGTCGGCCTCAGGGTGGAGGACACGACGGGCCGGGCGCTGGGGCGGGTCCAGGCGGTGGACAACTACGGCGCCGGCGATCTGTTGGAGATCGTCGATGCCGAGGGGCGCAGCCAGATGCTGCCCTTCACCAGGGCGGCGGTGCCGGAGGTCGATCTGGCCGGCGGCCGCCTGGTGGTTCAGCCGCCCGCGGACGTGATGGCGTCCGAGGACGCGGCGGAGCCGGAAAACGGCGCCTGAGCAGGCTGCCGGGGGTTAACCCGGAGAGCCCGCCAAAAACGCCGTAAAAGAGCCCTTTGGGCTGGACAAACGGCCCCTGCAGGGCCATAAAGCGCCGCCTTTGGCGCCAAGCGGGCCCTCCGGGGCCCAGGAAATTAAATCCGCCTGATGGCGGGAAATCCGGGCGGGAGGTCCCATGGCGGCATGGCGGTCGCTGGTCCTGACGCTCTTTCCGGAGATGTTTCCGGGGCCGTTGGGGCAAAGTCTGGCGGGAAAGGCTCTGGATCGGGGCCTTTGGGCGCTCGATATCCTGGACATCCGGGATTTCGCGCGCGATAAACACCGCAGCGTGGACGACACCCCTTTCGGGGGCGGTGCGGGCATGGTGATGCGGCCGGATGTGGTCGACGCGGCCCTCCACGCCGCGCAGGAAAATTGGGCCGGAGCGGAAACCTCCGGCGAAGAGGCACCAGGCCGCAGAGCGCCGGTCCTCTATCTCTCGCCCCGGGGGCGTCTGCTGACGCAGAGCCTGGTGCGGGAATTGGCGGCGGGGCCGGGTGTGACCCTGCTCTGCGGCCGCTACGAGGGGGTCGACGAAAGGGTCCTGGAGGCCCATGACGTCCTCGAGGTCTCGCTGGGTGACTATGTCCTCTCCGGCGGCGAGACCGCGGCCCTGGTGTTGATGGATGCGATCGTCCGTCTGCTGCCCGAGGTGATGGGCAACGAGGACAGCCCGGGCGAGGAATCGTTCGGCGAGAACGAGTTTGAGGGGTTGCTGGAATATCCCCTCTTTACGCGGCCGGCCGAGTGGCAGGGGCGCAAGGTGCCGGAAGTCCTGACCTCCGGCCACCACGAGAAAATCCGCCTCTGGCGCAAGGCGCAGGCGGAAGAGATTACGAAGCGGCGCCGCCCGGATCTTTGGGCGCGCTACACGAAGAATTAGGGCCTGGCCTGCTTGTTGGCCGGTCACCCGCGTTGGTTTGAGGATTGAGAGCCATGAACGTCATCGAACAGATCGATCAAGAACAGATCGGCAAGCTGACCGCCGATAAAGAGCCGCCGGCTTTCGCCCCGGGCGACACCCTGCGGGTCAATGTGAAGGTCCGTGAAGGCAGCCGCGAGCGCGTTCAGGCCTTCGAGGGCGTCTGCATTGCGCGGCGTAACCGCGGGATCAACTCGGCCTTCACCGTGCGCAAGCTGTCCTACGGCGAAGGCGTCGAGCGTGTCTTCCCGCTCTACAGCCCGCGCATCGAGTCGATCGAGGTGGTGCGCCGCGGCGACGTCCGCCGCGCCAAGCTCTATTACCTCAGGGGCCGCACCGGTAAGGCCGCGCGCATCCGCGAGCAGACCACCGGTCACAGCGGCAAGCTGGAAGCCGCGGCCAAGCAGGAAGCTGCCAAGGCCAAGGCCGAGCGCAGCAAGTCCAAGAAAGCCGAGAAGGCCGAAGGCTAGCAGCCGAGGGTCTCTCTGCCGTCCAGGCATCAAGAGGGCCCGTCAGGCCGCTTCTCGGAAGCGCCGGCGGGCCCTTTTCTATTTCAGGCCCCTTCGTCCCAGGGCCGGGACGAGAAGAGGGGGCGTTGAAGAACAAGGCCTCTTCAAGGAACGATCACACGATGTCCGCACCGCGCACCCTGTTTGACAAGATCTGGGACAGCCATCTGGTGAACCGTCAGGACGACGGCACCTGCCTCATCTATATCGACCGTCATCTGGTGCACGAGGTGACCTCGCCACAGGCCTTCGAAGGCCTGCGCATGGCCGGGCGCAAGGTGCGCCATCCCGAGGCGACGCTGGCGGTGCCGGATCACAACGTGCCGACCACCGACCGCTCCAAGGGGATCGAGGAAGAGGAAAGCCGCATCCAGGTCGAAACCCTGGAGAAGAACTGCGCCGACTTCGGCGTGCCGATCTTTCAGATGAACGATGTCCGCCAGGGCATCGTCCACATCATCGGACCGGAACAGGGCTTCACCCAGCCCGGTATGACCATCGTCTGCGGCGACAGCCACACCGCGACCCACGGCGCCTTCGGGGCGCTGGCTTTCGGTATCGGCACCTCCGAGGTCGAACACGTTCTGGCGACCCAGACCCTGATCCAGCAGCCGGCGAAGAACATGCGCATCGCCGTCGACGGGGCGCTGCCGGTGGGCATTACCGCCAAGGACCTGATCCTCGCCATCATCGGCAAGATCGGCACCGCCGGCGGCACCGGCCATGTCATCGAATACGCCGGCCAGGCGATCCGCGACCTCTCCATGGAAGGCCGCATGACGGTCTGCAACATGTCCATCGAGGGCGGCGCCCGCGCCGGGCTGATCGCGCCGGACGAGAAGACCTACGACTATGTCATGGGCCGCCCCATGGCGCCCAAGGCCGGGGCCTGGGAACAGGCCGTCGCCTACTGGCGCAGCCTGCCCTCCGACGAGGGCGCGCGCTACGACAAGGAGGTGACGCTCGCGACCGGCGACATCGATCCGCAGATCACCTGGGGCACCAGCCCGGAAGACGTCGCGCCGATCACCGGCCGGGTGCCGAGCCCGGAAGAGGCCCGCGACGACGCCAAGCGCCAGGCGATGGAACGCTCGCTGGATTACATGGGCCTGAAGGCGGGCACGCCGCTCAGCGAAGTCGCCATCGACAAGGTCTTCATCGGCTCCTGCACCAACGGTCGCATCGAGGATCTGCGCGAGGCCGCCAAGGTCGCCGAGGGCCGCAAGGTCGCCGAGGGCGTCCACGCGATGATCGTGCCGGGATCGGGTCTGGTGAAGAACCAGGCCGAGGAAGAGGGGCTCGACCGCATCTTCACCGAGGCGGGCTTTGATTGGCGGGAGCCGGGCTGCTCCATGTGTCTGGCGATGAACGCCGACCGCCTGCAGCCGGGCGAGCGCTGCGCCTCCACCTCCAACCGCAACTTCGAGGGCCGCCAGGGCCGCGGCGGGCGCACCCACCTGATGAGCCCGGGCATGGCCGCGGCGGCGGCCATCGCAGGCCGCCTCGCCGACGTGCGGGAGCTTTAGGCAGCCCAGCTTTTAGTCGGCCCAGCTTTCGATCATCGCATCGACTTCTGCTGCCGCGCCCGCGGCACCGGGTTCCGCGCGCAGGGCTTCGCCGGTTTCGGCGGCGCGCCTGCGCATCTCCGGCGCTTCGGTGGCTTTCAGCGCCTCGGACAGGGTCGCTGCCGTCAGGCGCTTCTGCGGCAGAGGCGGCGGGCCGGCACCGGTTGCCGCCACCCGCTGGCCCCAGAAGGGCTGATCGCCGAACACCGGACAGATGACCGAGGGGCGCCCCCAGCGCAGGCCCTCGTGGGTGGTGCCGGCGCCGCCGTGATGAACCACCGCCGCACAGCGTGGAAACAGCCAGTCGTGCGGCGCGGATTCCAAAAAACAAACGTGCTCATTGCTGCTTGAATCCGTCAGGCCGCCCCAGCCGGTCGCCAAGACCCCGCGCTTTCCGACCGCCCGCAGCGCGTCGATCACGTTTTGGGTCAACGGCCCCGCGTCCTTTCCCGGCATGCTGCCGAAGCCGACATAGACCGGCGGCGGTCCGGCTTCGAGAAAGCGCGATAGCGCCGGCGGCGGCTGCCAGCCGGTGGCGGGCTCTGAGAACCAGTATCCCGTAACCTTCTCCCGGCTGCCCCAGTCTTCCGCCGCGGGCACCAGGTGGCGGCTGAAGCCGTGCAGCCGGGGCACGGCCTTTCCCGCCGGGTGGTAGCCGCCGAAAAGGTCTCGCGGTCCCTTCTCCGCGAGGCCAAGCCGTTCGCTGCGCCAGCGGCCGACCTGCCCTGACAGCAGGCGATGCATCAGGCCGACGACCGCCTTGTGACTCATCCGGTTGCCGAAGCGCCCGAGGTCGCCGAACGGCAGGCCCGGGCTGGGGAAGGCGCCGGTGGGGATATAAGCGGGGATCAGGGCCGTCGGTACGGCGATGATCTGCAACGCCTCGGCGATATGCTGAGCCGCCAGCCCCTTGGGGTGATGGTAGAGAATGATATCGGGCCGTACCTCCTGCGCGACGGCCCACATCTCGTCGAGCTGGCGGCGGAACAGGCCCTTGGAGGCGCGCCAGGCCCGGATCTTGCCGGAGAAGGTCCGCAGCGCCGCTTGGATCTCCGGCGTCTGGATCATTTCCCGCACGTTGTCGGAAAGCGGCGCGGCGGTCAGGCCTTGGGCCTCGATCATCGCCTCGAAGCCCTGCCCCGTACTCACGATCACGTTGTGGCCGCGGGCCCGCAGCGCGGCGCCCAGCGCCACATAAGGCTGCACGTCGCCGCGCGACCCCAGGGTCAGGATAAGAATCCGCATGCGTCCGGCATAGAGGTTTTGCCCGGCCCCGTCGAGAGGGGGGTCGAGAGTGAGGGCGAGAGGCGGCTGGAGAGGCCTTCGGGTGAGGGCACCCCTTTTTTGCAGCCCTTCCGGGCCCGGTGGTTGCATCGGGTGGGCTGGAAACCCGCCGCCTGCTGTGATCCTATGGATCTTGAGAGAGCAGAGCGCCCCCGGTTGAGAACAACCCGGCTGAGAACAACAAGGGCCGGCCGCGGGGCGAGAGGAAGAGGGGACCCAGGAATGAAAACCGGGGATATGATCGTCTGCGGAATCACGATCCGTGCAAGCTGCCTGTCGGTTTGCCTGCTTTGGGCGAGCCTCGCCCTGGCGCCGCTGCCCGCCGCTGCGGCGGCGCTGGAAGACGCGCTCGGCGCCCAGTTGCGCGCCGGCGTCGGAACCGCGGCCACCGATGACGAAATCGAGTCGCTGACGGTTCTGGAGCGCTTTTACCAGGCGCGCGGTCTGCAGCCGGTCTGGGTGGACGAGGCCGGGGCCTCGCCGCGCGCCCGGCAACTGACCGATCTGCTGCTGGCAGCCGATCTCGACGCTTTGGATCCGCGCGACTATGGGGCCGAGCAGATCGTTGCCCTGCTGGAGGCGAGGGAACCGGGGTCACTGGCTGAGCTTGAGGTGCGTCTGACCCAGGGGCTGGTGCGCTATGCCGCCGATCTCGGCCAGGGCCGCACCACGCCGCATATTGCCGACCCGGCGCTTTTCGTGTTCCGGGAGGAGGTGCGCAAGGAGGCGGTGCTGGCCGCCGCTGCCGAAGCGGAAGACCTGCGGGCTTTTGTGGAGAGCTACCGGCCCGACACCGTGCGTTACGACCGCCAGAAGGTCGCGTTGGCCGAATACCGCGCGCTGGCGACCCAGGGCGGCTGGCAGCCGCTGCCCCAGGGGCCGACCCTGAAGCCGGGCATGACCGATCCGCGGGTCGGCCTGCTGCGCGAACGCCTGCGTCTCTGGGGCGACCTGAAGCCGGACCAGGATCTGAGTGAAAGCGGCGGCGATCCATACTTCTACGACGACAAACTGGTCGAGGGTGTGAAGTGGATGCAGTACCGCCACGGCCTGACCCAGGACGGCGCGGTCGGCAGGAAGACCCTGGCGGCCCTCAACGTGCCCATCGAAACCCGCATCGAGCAGATGGTGCTGAACCTGGAGCGCCGGCGCTGGATGCCCGATGATCTCGGCCAGCGCCATATCTTCGTCAATCTCGCCGATCAGCTTCTGAAGCTGGTGGAGGGCGAAAAGACGCTGCTCGACATGCCGGTGGTGGTCGGCCGGCCCTATCACTCGACCCCGGTCTTCAGCCACCAGATGACCTATCTGGTGATGAACCCCTATTGGAACGTGCCGCCGAGCATCGCGCGCAAGGAACTGCTGCCCAAGATCAAGCAGAACGCCAGCTATCTGGCGGAGCACAACTTCACCCTGTTCAGCGACTGGAGCAGCGGCGCCCGGGTGGTCGATCCGCTGATCGTCGACTGGGCGGCGGTGAACCGCAACAACTTCCCCTACAAGCTGCGCCAGGGCTCCGGCGACGGCAACGCCCTGGGCCGGGTGAAGTTCATGTTCCCGAACCGCTTCAACATCTATCTTCACGACACACCGGCGAAAGCGCTCTTCGGCAAGGACGAGCGCACCTTCAGCCACGGCTGCATCCGGGTTTCCGATCCGCCGGGTCTGGCCGAGGCGGTTCTGACCCAGACCGGGGACTGGCCGCTGCAGCGCATCAACGAGACCATCGAGTCCGGGGAGCGGCGCATCGTTACTCTGAAAGAGCCCCTGCCGGTGCACATCAGCTATCTGACTTCCTGGGTCAACAAGGACGGCTCCGTGCATTTCCGCAAGGACGTCTACGGCCGCGACGCCAAGCTGGCCGAGGCCCTGCTCGGCGCCCGGGCCGGCGACTGGCGCTAGGGTCTTTCACGAACTCTTCCGGTCCCGCTGACGCGGGGTTCCCCCCTCACCCCGGCCCTCTCCCCTTGTGGGCTATGGGATTCACACATTTTCGATGTTTGTTGCGAGTGCGAATCCGGTGAGTTGTGCTGCGAGGGTTTGCCAACCGGTTTTCATGGTCTTTGGTCCGGGCGGTTTGTAGTAGCAGTTCCATCCGCCGAGGCGGGCGCAGACCCAGGCGAGGAACGCGAGGCTGTCGGCTGGATGCGGATTTTTCTGGCGCTCGGTGTTGCCTTCGAGCGTCTTGGAGATCGCCTGGAATGCGGGCAGAAAGCCGGCGTCGAGGGCGTCCGTCGCCGGTCGGCGCGAGCCGTCGCGGGCATCGACCAGTTGCATGATGCGGGCCGCCGCGCCGAGCGCCATGGCGGCGAACTTCATCAGCCGCCCGGCATCGTGCATCTGGGTTTCGTCGAAGCGCAGGCCGTCGCTCTTGCAGGTTCGGAACAGCTGCTCGATGCGCCAGCGCAGGCGGTAGAGCTGAACCGCACGCTGCGGCGCGATGTCCGCCGACGACAGCAGACGCCAGTGCAGCGCCGCCTTGCCCGCCGGCGGATCGGGCTCGCGCGCTTCGACGACGGTCATCTCGACCATCTCTGCGGCATGCGCCTTCTTCAGCCTCGAGGGGCGGACGATCCGCACACGGCGTGCCCGCAGTTCCACCGTGGCCTCGCGGCCCTTGTCGCCCGGCCCACGCGGGCCGACCTTCACGACAGACCGGCCTTGCGCAGGTTCCGCCGCCAGTGCCTCGAACAGGCGGCGGCCATCCGCCCCGTCTGCTTCGTTCTCCCCGTCCGCCAAGCCACGGTCGTGGCGCGCCCGCACCACAAGCTCCACGCCCTCGGGCTTGCCGGCAAACAGCGTGTAGACGTCGCTTTCCCGGTCGGCCACCACGGTTACGCTGGCGGCGCCGGCCAAACCCTCGCCGGCGCAGCGCGCCCCGGACAGCCAGCGACCGCTCTCCTTGTCCGAAGGCGCACGCCGCCGACGATCGCCCGCCTTGACCGGCGGCCGGGTCCAGATCTCGGCCCCCACAAGGCCAAGCACCGCCTCGTCCTCGGCGTCCACCGCAAGCAGCGGGTGCAGGAAAAAGGCCGGGCTCGTGCCATCCGCCCCGCATCCAAAACCCCGGCGGTTGGCCGCGCGGTTCTTGAAGTTGATCTCGCTCGTATCCTGGATGCAGATCACATGCCGACCCGCGCACACCGCCGCCGTCCGGGCCGCAAGGCCGGACAGGATCGCCGCAACGCTGGAATGCGGCGAAGACAAAAACCGGTGGCACGCCATCTCACCAGCCCGGTCACCACCAACCTTGCGCAATACGCAACTGCCGCTCGACACCAACTGGTCCATCATCCATTCCGACCGACCCGCAACACGCACGTCTCCAAACCCAGCCATCCAGATCCCCCAAAAAAACCTGGATTGCTTGAGGAGGGTGAGGGGGCGTTTGGTACCTACAGAATCTGGCTCAGAAACTCCCGCGTGCGCGGGTCCTTGGCTTCGGTGAAGAAGGTTGCCGGGGGGCCGTGTTCGACGATGACGCCGCGGTCGGTGAAATAGATGTGGCCGGCGACTTCCCGGGCGAAGCCCATTTCGTGGGTCACCAGGATGCAGGTCATGCCTTCCTCGGCGAGCTGGCGGATGGTGACCAGCACCTCTTTCACCGTCTCCGGGTCCAGCGCCGCGGTCACCTCGTCGAACAGCATCACGTCGGGCCGCATGGCGAGCGAGCGGGCGATGGCGACGCGCTGCTGCTGGCCGCCGGAAAGCTCGCCGGGGTAGGAGCCTTCCTTGCCCTCCAGGCGCACCTTCTTGATCAGCGCCAGGGCGCGTTCCTCGACCTCGGCCCTGTCTTCCTTCAGCACCTTGATCGGTGCCATCATCACGTTTTCCAGCGCCGTTTTGTGGGGGAAGAGGTTGTACTGCTGGAACACCATGCCGGCCTTGCGGCGCAGCGCCAGCTTGTCCAGCTTGGGGTCATTCACCTCCTGCCCCTCGACCTTGATGGAGCCGCTGTCCATCGGTGTCAGCGCGTTGATGCAGCGGATGAAGGTCGACTTGCCGGAGCCCGAGGGCCCGATGATGCAGACCACGTCGCCCTTCATCAGGTCCATGGAAATGCCTTTCAGCACCTCCAGCTCGCCGAAGGATTTGTGCACGTCGCGGCAGGCGACGATCGGCTGGTCCGGGGTCCAGGGAGCAGTGGCGTTCATGAGCGGTCTTTCGGATTCGGAGCGGCGTAGGTAACCCTCTCCCCTCGTGGGAGAGGGAGGGGCCCGCGTAAGCGGGAGGGTGAGGGGGGCTTCGTTGATCGGGGACTCATCTGTCTATACCGGGAGTCACCCTCACCCCGACCCTCTCCCATCAAGGGAGAGGGGGAACTAAATGTGGGCCGGTACAACTTGAGGAACCCTCTCCCCTCGCGGGAGAGGGAGGGGCCCGCGAAGTGGGAGGGTGAGGGGGCGCTCTCCATCACAGCTTCACCTGATAGCGCCGTTCCAGGCGGCGGGTGGCGACGGCGATGGGGTAGCAGTAGGCAAAGAAGCAGATCAGCACGAAGCTGTAGAAGGGGATCAGCAGCTCCGGCCGGTTCTCGGCGGCAAGCGCGCGGCCGGTCTGGGTCATCATCTCCGACACGCCGACGATGGAGGCCAGCACGGTGGCCATGGTGAGGATGGCGTAGAGGTTCATCCAGGGCGGCAGCATGCGCTTCACGCACTGCGGCAAGATGATCTCCCAAAGCGTCTGGCGCCGGGTGAAGGCGAGGGACTCGGCGGCTTCCCACTGGCCCGAGGGCAGCGACTTGACGGCGCCGCGCACGATCTCCGAGACGTTGGCCATCACCGGCAGGGCCAGGCCGATGGTCGCCTTCACCCAGTCGGGGAAGGGAATGACGACGATGCCCAGGTCGAACTCGAAGGGCAGCAGGAACATGCAGAAGAACAGCAGCACCAGCCAGGGCGCGTTGCGGAAGAACTGGGTGACGAACCAGGAACCGCCGCGCACCGGCGGCAGCAGGGAAATCTGCATGAGGCCCAACACCGCGCCCGTCCCGGTGCCGATGGCCATGGCGAGGAAGGAGATGGCGATGTTGAAGACGAAGCCCTCCAGCATCACCGGTACCCAATTGATGAGCGCGGCAAAGGCGCTCTGCTTTTCGGGTGTCCCACTTTGCGCCTCGGCGATGCCGGCGGAGAGCAGCAGGATCGCGACCAGCCAGAGCCCGTGGCGGGCGCGCAGGCGGGGCAGGGGAAAGCCGGCGGCGCGCTCCTTCTCCGCCGTGGCGGCAAGGCGCTGGGCGGCGGGCAGCAGCACCGGCAGATCGGTACCGCCATCGAGAACAGGCTTCTTACCGAACATACCCATTATCCGAATCCGGGCAGGCGCATCGCCCGCTCCCACCTGTGCATGAACCAGACCAGCACCCCGACCAGGAAGACGTAGGCGATGAGCAGGAAGGTCATCATTTCCGGCACGTTCACCGAGTCCGACCAGATCTGGTTGGCCATGTAGAGCATCTCCGGCACCGCAATCGCATAAGCAAGCGTCGTGGTCTTGACCAGGTTCACGAGGTTGTTGTTCAGCGCCGGCAGGCAGACGCGGAAGGCCAGCGGCAGAACGATGTAGAGGTAGATCTGCAGACGGTTGTAGCCAAGCGCCTCCGCCGCCTCCTTGGTCGACTCCGGCACCGCCTCGACGCCGGAGCGGAAGATCTCCACGTTGAAGGCGCCGGCGAAGAACGATAGCGAGATCACCGCCCAGGCGAAGCTGCCAAGAATCGGCTCCTGCAGGCCGAAGCGGTTTTCAGTGGTCGGCAGGATCGAGCCGATGGCGAAGTAGAAGAAGTAGAGCTGCACCAGCGGCGGGGTGTTGCGGAAGAACTCGATATAGGCGGCGACGATGCGGCGCAGGATCACCGAGCGCGCGCCCTGGACCCAGGCGCCGACCACACCGATCACCAGAGAGAGCGCAAGGCAGATCAGCGACAGCCAGATGGTCATGAAGAAACCATCGATCAGCCGGTTGCGGTCGTAGGAATCGTAGATGAAGGTGAGGTTGATCCCGGTGTCCTGATAGAAGACCCGGAACCAGTTGTAGACTGCCTCCACTGAGCCGCCGTCCCCCTGTTACTTTTTGTCTGGCGTCACCCTAGCGCATTTGGCGTTTGGAACGAAGGCCCCCTCACCCCGACCCTCTCCCACCCAGGTCATTTGATTGGGGGAGAGGGGGAACCAAAAAGACACCCTCTCCCCTTGTGGGAGAGGGAGGGTGAGGGGGCTTCTTTTTTGTTACCGCTCGATCGACGGATTCACGCCGCGGAACAGGGTATGCATCTTCTTGGCGAAAGGCGTTTGCTCCAGGCCGTACTTGCTCTCCAGCTCCAGGATGCGGCCGGAGGTGTGCCACTCGACGATCATGCCCGCCATCAGCGCGGCGAAGGCATCCTCACCCTTCTTCACCGCCAGACCCCAGGGGGCGTCGTCGATGGTCGGCAGCGGCATCTTCCAGCCTTCCCAGTCGGCATCGCCCAGGCGCGAGACGATGAAGCTGTCGTCGTAGACGAAGGCGACGCAGCGGTTCTGCTGCAGGGCGGTC